>CAXXNP010000002.1:0-5685998 GCA_963665345.2 Opitutales bacterium | reverse complement strand
CAGTTCACGGCTTTCCCGCACAGGGATTGCAGGGATTCACCGCCTTGCCTCCACACGGGTTGCAGGGATTCGCCGCCTTGCCTCCACATGGGTTGCAGGGGTTGGAGGCCTCCGCGCCGGGCTTCTTATCGGAGCCTATCAAGCTGACGTCCACACTGATCGTGTCGCTGAGTTTCGATCCGATGACCGATCCTCCCATCGATCCCCCGGTTATATTGAAGTCGGCGAGCCTTACGCTGAAATGCGAGCGGATGGCAGCCAAGTTGCCGGGCATTTTTGATTGGGTCTGCTTCGACTCCCGCAGGTATGTGAAACGGGCGGGCACTTCGACCTCACGTGTGACACCGTGCAGGGAGAACTGTCCCAACATGTTCATATCGTAGGTTGCGTAGTCGGTTGATTTACGGATAGTGCGGATTCGCCGGGCATCCGTAATCGTAAGGCTGATGACCGGATGGGCTTCAGCATTCAACCAGTTAGCGCTGCGCATGTGCTGGTCGCGCAAGGGGATGCCGGTGTTCAGGCTGTTCACGGGTACCTGAATAGTCCCTCGAACACCTCCTTTGGGATTTGCCGGGTCGAAAACAAGGTATCCGCTCAAGGAACTGCTCGTACCCACGATGTCTTCCAAAAGGGCTTCACTCTTAATCGTTACCGTGTCGCGATGCATCCGATCGTTTACGTAAAAGACCGTCCCTTCCTTGGCAAAGCAGGGATTGACGGCCATTGCTTCGATCATGCCGGCTTTTCCGCCACACGGGTTGCAGGGATTGGCTGCTTTCCCTCCGCAAGGATTGCAAGGGTTCATTGCTTTCTGAGCCCAGCCGTTACTCGCACAGGCGAACAAAAGCGCGGCGATGGCAGTTATGGTTATGGTATGATTACGCATTCAGTTTTCCTTTTTTAGGTTCCTACTCAGGGAAGAAGATGTGTCATTGGACGTCCGATGTGTTTCCGGATACGTCCGCTACTTGCGGGTCAGATGCTCTGCTGTTTCGAAGGGCGCGACGCCGCAGATGGTGCACGCCGAAGGTAACGACTACCGCGGCCCAAAGAGGCGTGATTACCGTCAATATTGAAAACATATGTTTGTCGAACAACCCCCTCGGTGTGGGCAACAGCCCGAAATGAAACTCATCCCGTGTCACGGTCTGAACCGGCGGCGTCTGGTCGTCGTAGAATCCCGCCGCAGCCAACGGATCATCGGCAGCGACTTGCACTTCAACCTGCTCAACCACCTGGTATTTGGTGTAATAGTGTCTGCCGGTTGCACCCCACACGATTAAACAGCCAACCGTGATCAGTAGAGTCAGAATCAAGGCTACCCACCGCATCATTGCCTTCTCCCTTCTGTATTTTTCGCGTGTTCGACGGTACGCTTCACCGGTTCTATGTCTTTGACGCACCGAAAACCAACATTGTTAAAGGTGTGATCGGGAGGGCTCGCGCCCCGGTAATGAGTGTTGTAGGCGGTACAATAGGTGGCACTGCAAAACCAACTTCCACCCCGCGCGACACGGCGTTCACCACTCACCGACCCGCTGGGATTGTCCTGGGGTGAATGGGCGTAAAAGTCAGCCGCATACCAATCGCCTGTCCACTCCCAGACGTTGCCGACCATGTCGTACAGACCGAGATCATTGGGCGCGAAGGTTCCAGCCGGCGTGGTCGAATAAAACCCCCGGATCCTCTCCCGGGTGTGTGGCCAGGAACCGTGCCAGACATTCGCCTGAATCATTTTCTGACCTGTCGAATCTGCCCCATGGTGGTGCGCGTGCCCGCCGCTCAAACCGGTCTCCTTCCGGCTCTCGGTATGGTGCTGGGCCGACGGGTGCGCACCCAACGTCGATCCCAACGTAAATGCAGCGGCATCCGCTGGGTGCACAGCCCCCGATCCGTCGGGGACCTCAGTTTCCGTAAGCATTGCAGCACCTGGCCTCAGTGTATGCACGTCCGCTTCCATGTGCTCGCGCCCGCCGGATCGTGCCGCATACTCCCACTCCGCTTCCGCGGGAAGCCGCTTTCCTGCCCAGTCGGCATATGCCGTCGCATCGTGCCAGGTTACGCAGACCACCGGATGATCCAGCTGTTGCTCGATGGATGACTGGGGGCCATCCGGGTGTCGCCAGTTTGCCCCATCCACCCGCCGGATGTCCACATCGCCCTCGAGAAACCCCCAGGCATATCCATCGCGCTCCGCCTGCGTCTGGAAACCGGTTGCCGCCACAAACTCCGCAAACTGCCGGTTGCTCACTTCGTAGCGGTCCATCCAGACCGAGTTCACGCGCACGGTATGCACCGCTACTTCGTCTTCATGCCCATAACGGTAGCCCATCTCGAATGTACCGCCCTCGACATAGACCATCGAATCAGGGGGATCCAAATCCGATCCCGCAGCGAAAACAGCGATCGATGGCATGGCGGCACTCAAAAGTGCTGCCCCAAACTGCGTCTTGAATGCACACAGCCATCTCGCTGCGATCATGAATATCATACTTATCAGCGGTGCCAAGCTCAAGGCAACTCGGGCCGACATCCTTATCATGTTATGGGCGGTTCACCCTACTCAGGTTGATTCCTGAGAGGATGAACAGGATTTCGGCAAGCCAGGGAGTGAGTGGGTGGAGAGGAGATCGGGGTGCTCAGCAGGGGTGCGGAGTGGCTACGAGGTGTCGAAGGCCGGGACGAACGGAGTGCCGCTGAAAAGGCGGGCCAGAGCGTCCCTGGCGCCGAGGGCGTTCTTACGGGCGGTTGAAATGTAGCTGCGAATGCGGCAAAAAGCTTTGGCGCCTTGCTCGGTTCGGAAGGTCCCGGAGATTTTCTGCTGCACCTTCATCATGCGAAGATCGCGTTCGGCCAGGTTATTGTCGAACGGGACGTTGAGGTCGTACATGAAGGCCAGGGCTTCGTTGCGATGATGATCAAGCCGTTCGAGCAGGTTGCGAGGTTTGGTCTTCTTGCGCCGCCCGCGTTTCTTCTTTGCGTTGACCGGTTGCGGCGGCAGCGGGTTCTGAGCATAGCCCTCATCAAGGATCTTCTGATAACCCTCTTCAAGTGCCTGAATCTGCTCTTCAGGAAGATGATCCGCGGCCTGTTTGGCCTGATCGACGGTCTCCTTGATGTCCACAAGGCAGTCGATCATGCGATCGGCCCAGTCCTGCTGGTATTGCTCATGTACGAAGATCAACTCGCGCAGGTGGTGAGCGTTGCACAACCCATGGCGGCACGAGTAGCCGAAGTATGGTTTCCAGAAGTCGTGAATGGCGCGTCCCATGAACTCGGGCAAAATGCCGATAGCATCGAAGGCGTCGGCGCCGCGTTTGCGATGGATCTCATAGTAGGTCGCGTTTGATGTCGAGGCCGAGTGAAGCCACCAAAGTTTGTCTTCCACGCGTGAACCAGTTTCATCAAAATGAGCTATCGAGGCTTGTTCGATCAGTTCCTTGATCTGATCGAGGGGTTCTTCAACGCGATCATTGCATTGTGAGATGAAGTTGGCCAATGTGCCTTCGCTCATGGGACAGCCGAAAAGGTCCTCAAGGAGTTCGCAGGTTCGCTCATAGGGCAGGTACTGATAGTTTTTCAGGTAGACTGCCGCGGCCTTGACTCCGTGGCCGTACTGCGCCGGGGCGTTCACGCCTTCAGGAAAAGCCGCCTTGTTCAGATGGCCGCAGGCACAGCGTTTCACCTCGCCCTGATGCTCGGTGACGATAAGTCGTCTCGGAGGCAGATCATGGACTTGTCGTTTCTCAAGGCGGTCGGGTTGCTGATCCGCCAGAGAGCGGTGGCAACACTCGCACTGCTCCACCCGGTGAACCTTTGTGTGATCGGGCGTTGCGACCCTCTTGAGGGTATGGCCCGTATGTCCGGGCTGTCCGCCGCACTTGCGCTGCCCTCTCTTACGCAGGCTTTTCGGCGAGGGTTTGTTGAAGCCATCGCTCGAGGGCGGCTTGCTGCTGTTGCGCGAGTTCTTGGCGAGCCGTTGCTCCAACTCCCGGACCCGGTCGCGCAGACGCTGGTTCTCCGCCTCAAGCAGTCCTTGTCGATCCTCGAGCAGAGTGAATTTTCCTGACAGTTCGACGATGAGCGTTGCCGCCGCATCCGGCTCGGCATTGCAAACGGCCAGGGCTTTGGCATGGGTAATCATGCGCACAACTCCCGACGAAACTCTTGGATGAGGGGATAGAGATACACATCCTTGACTGAAGTGTGGATACAATTTTGCCGGTCATTGCGGCTGCGCCCCTGCGTCCTACCCAGCCGCATCCAGTTGGCGGCCTGGTAGCAGGTTCCCCGGAAACGGCTGCGGTCCACGAACGTTTCCAGGGCGTGGACCGGATGGCAATACTTGGCCTGCCAGTCGGCGCGAATCCGTCGTGCCAGAGAGCCCAGCAGATGACTGGCCAGATGCGGAACCTCAACCCAGGGCAACACGAGCAAGCGCGTGTTGTTGGTCAACCCTTGCAGGTTGCGCTCCCGCGCGCTAGCGCCCCAACCGATCCAGGCGTTGCGCGGGGCGCACTTCCACGCTGCCGAGCCGAAGAGAACACAAGCCACCACACGGCCTGTGCAATCGCGGACCAGGTAGCGAATGTTCTCGCCCACGGTGTTGCGGTGGCCAAGGTAGTGGTAGCGGCTGAGCAGGCAGTTGAACAGCCGCAGGTCTGCCGATCGCGGCTCCACGACATTCAGGGCCAGAGGCCGCAGCTCGTGCAACGCGCAACGGATCGGCTCGCTCGTATGAGCTACAAGGGGCACGCGGCGATTCCGGAGTCCGTTAGACGAAGGTCGCCGGCGCGGCGGCAGTCGAACATGACCGCATCGTTCCAGCTTCAGCAGCAAGGTACGGGCCGCCATGTCCTTGATCTGCCCCCGCCCATTGCGCCAGTCCCAACGACGGCAAACTTCCTCACTGAGCCGCGTCCGGCCCCAACCGGGATGTTCGGAGAGCAAACCGCGGATCAGATCGATATCCCCGCCGCTTACCTTGCGCCCCTGCATGACCATGACGCCCTTCATGGTTCGCACAGTACAGCAAACACCCCCACCGAGTCCAGCCCCAAAACAACACTTTTTTCTGTTGCACTCGGGACGGGGCGGTAGACTACTCTCCAGTCAACGGTAGCGCCGTGGTGGGGCTACCTGGGTAGTTACCGGTGGCAGGCCGCCCTCCCGAATCTCAAATTCCTTTGGATAACCTTACCGAAACAGTGAAGTCCAACGACGAGACGCAGACCAATCGGTGCGAAGTGTTTTTTCGCACCGTGGGAGGGACAGTCAATGGGCCCGGCGAATAGGCTAATTCGCGCTCATAAATAGATGGCCACACCCCCCAGCATTAGAATCTAATCCGATCAATAAAAAGGCCATTATGAAAGCTGATTTCTTCGAACGATCATTAATGATTCACGAGCAACTTCGCGGCAAAATTTCGACGATCCCAAAGCTTCCACTGGAGACCCGCGAAGACCTGGCAACCGTCTACACCCCGGGCGTTGCTCGCCCCTGTGAAGTCATTTCGCGGGACCCCTCCCAAGCTCGAAATTTAACGATCAAGCGCAATACCGTCGCTGTCGTGAGCGATGGCTCAGCCGTGCTCGGTTTAGGGAACATCGGCCCGCTGGCGGCGATTCCCGTGATGGAGGGCAAGGCGCTCCTGTTCCGGCACTTCGCGAACATCGACGCCTGGCCGATCTGCTTGGACACCCAAGACACCGACGAGATCGTCAACACCGTAAAGCGAATCGCACCCGTATTTGGAGGAGTGAATCTTGAAGACATCGCCGCGCCCCGCTGTTTCGAAGTGGAGGATCGTCTTCAGGATATTGGCATTCCCGTCTTTCACGATGATCAACACGGGACCGCCATCGTCCTGCTGGCGGCGTTGATGAATGCGGCTCGCGTGGTGGGGCGTGAGCTCAAAGATATGCGTATCGTGGTGAACGGCGCCGGCGCCGCTGGGACGGCGATCACAAGCCTCCTTCGCTGTGTAGAGTTCGATCCTAATGTCTGCACTCCCGTCAGAGACATTATCGTGTGCGACAGCAGAGGAGCGATTCACAAAGCGAGAACGGATCTCAACCCTCATAAACAGGCGCTCCTGCGATTTACCAATCGCGACAACCGCAGCGGCTCGATGCAAGAAGTATTGGAAGAATCCGACGTGTTTGTCGGAGTGAGCAAAGGCAATCTTTTGACGGCTGCGGATATCCAACGAATGGCTCGAAACCCGATCATACTAGCCATGGCAAATCCGACCCCGGAGATTATGCCCGAAGAAGCCAAGCGTGGTGGCGCGGCAATCATCGGGACCGGCCGAAGCGATTTCCCTAATCAAGTGAACAACGTCCTCGCCTTCCCCGGGATCTTCCGTGGCGCCTTGGACGTGGCCGCATCTCGCATTACGCCAAAGATGAAAATGGCAGCCGTCCATGCCCTCGCCAACACCGTCGATGAGGCCACGCCCGACCATATTCTGCCGGATCCGATGAGCCGGTGCGTTGCCCCGGCCATCGCTGCAGCGGTCGCTGCAGCGGCATCATAAAAGACCGTACACCATCTTGAACTTGATCATTCCCTGTCCCGATAAGTCGGGACTGCAGGGTTCTAAAAAAATACCTCGTAGGACGACACCCGGCCCCGAAGGGTAAAAAGCTGGTTATTCCCCGTTGCTCTTGACCGGGCGAAGCCTTGGCGAAGACTGTTGCTGCGGGGAGTAGGCTTTTTAAGGGTGTCGTTCAAAACGAAGATATCACTGAAGAAAAAGGAAGACCGAGATGTCAAATCAAGTTACAAGAGAACACGAAGCAAGTTTTAATCAAAACGACTTAGTAGAACTCACAGATATGGTCAAGAATTGCTTTATTGTTAAAGATCGAAAATATGGAATAAAACGAGCGACTTATGAAAAGTGTTTCGTCGGAAAAGAAGCCGTTGCGGCTCTCATAAATGAAGGCGTTTCTGCTGATGTTGAAGATGCGTTATGTATTGGAAATATGTTGCTTAATGCGGGTGTTTTCCATCATGTCCTTGACGAACATGCTTTTAAGAACGAAAGTTTGTTTTACCGTTTTGCCTCCGATGAGGATCATGGAAGAGTTAGCACAAATCCGGATGGTAGCTCGGTAAGCTGGGCTGATTTTCTTCCGCGGGTATCGTCAAGTGTTTCTGAGTCAATCACTTTACAACCGCAAATACCCGAACGCGACTCCGGGTTAGCTACCTTTGATCAGGACGATCTGGACTCGTGCGGTGTGTCACCGTTGGATGAACATAATATCAAACTACTGGATGCTGTTCACCCCAAACGTTGGATTGATCCGAAACCAAAGACGAACTACAACCTTGTGGTTATCGGTGCCGGAGCTGGAGGACTGGTCTCGGCGGCAAGCGCTGCCGGAGTTGGAGCCAAAGTGGCGCTTATCGAATCCCACTTGCTAGGTGGCGACTGCCTGAATGTCGGTTGTGTTCCTTCAAAAGCACTCATACGGTGTGCAAAAGCGGCAGCAAGTATAAAGGACGCAGCGAAATATGGAGTGGAAATATCGGGGGAAGTAAGAATCAATTTCGCCGCGGTTATGGAGCGAATGCGCCGTTTACGAGCCAGTATCTCTCCGGTTGACTCCGCACGTCGTTATAGCGAGGAATTGAGTGTTGATACCTATATTGGCAAAGGGAAGTTCACCGGCTTCCAGACCGTAGAGGTCAATGGCCAGACCCTTACCTTTTCGAAGGCCATCGTAGCAACAGGCGGCTCGGCGGCGGTCCCACCCATTCCCGGATTAAAGGAAACTCGCTATCTAACGAACGCAAGCATCTTTAATTTAACCGAACTGCCGCCACGGTTGGGTGTTATCGGCGCCGGTCCGATCGGTATGGAACTCGCCCAATGCTTTCAACGATTCGGGTCCGCAGTGACGGTTTTTTCTCGGCGAAACGGTATCCTTCCCAGGGAGGATCCTGACGCAGCTCTCATGGTTGAGGAATCCATGCGTCGTGATGGAGTGACGTTTGTCACCAATGTTACCTATAAGTCGGTGGAGAGTTCCGGAAACGAGCGCCCCATTACGGTCGTCGTTGAGGCCGATGGTTCCGAACACAAAGTAGAGGTAGATGCCTTACTCGTTGCGACAGGACGTAAGCCCAACGTGGCGGGGTTAGGACTGGAGGAGGCTGGTGTGGAATTTGACCGCCGGCTAGGGGTGAAAGTGAATGACAGGTTACAAACTAGTAATCCTAACGTTTTTGCGGTCGGAGATGTCGCTTCCGTTTATCAATTCACTCATATGGCAGATTTTATGGCGAGGCTAGTAGTAAAAAATGCGCTCTTTTTTGGACGTGAGAAGGTTTCGAGCTTTCTCATTCCGTGGGCAACATACACGGAGCCAGAGGTTGCACATGTCGGGCTCTACGAGAAAGATCTAAAAAATCGTAATATCGCTTACGAGACTTATAAACGTGAGTTTGACGATGTGGATCGTGCCATTCTCGAAGGGGACACGGAAGGGTTCGTTGAAATCTACGTCGAGAAAGGATCCGATCCGATCTTAGGAGCAACGATCGTCGGTGGGTATGCGGGAGACATGATTAGTGAAATCAGCGTAGCGATGCGAGCCAAAATGGGTCTGGGAACATTAGCGCGCGTTATTCATCCGTATCCGACCAAGGCCGAGGCGATAAGACAATGCGGAGATGCTTACAATCGAACACGGCTGACGCCAACTGTAAAAAACATTCTGAGTCGGATTACCCTAATGCAGCGATAGTCGAAAACTGTGCTTTTTCTTATACAACCCCGTAAGCTACCATCGCATCGGCGACCTTAACGAAGCCCGCAAGGTTGGCGCCTTTGACGTAGTTGATGCTGTCGTCCACTTCGTCACCATATTGAACACATTTTTCGTGAATGACGTGCATGATCTACTGCAGCCTTCCATCCACTTCCTCCCGGTTCCACGACAGCCTAAGTGCGTTTCTGGTTTTGCTCCAGTCCGGAAACTGCTACGCCGCCAGCATTAGCTGCCTTCCCGGGACCGTACTGAATCTTGGCGTCAACAAACGCGTGGGCGCCTTCCAGGACGGTCGGCATATTTGCACCTTCGCAGACAGCTATAATGCCATTTTTGAGGAGCTCACGGGCATCGGCGTCGTTAATTTCGTTTTGCGTCGCACACGGGAAAGCGATGGCACAGGTCGCCACATTCCCGGATCCTGAAACGGTGCAGATCTTGCCTTCGATGGAATCGCCCCTATGTTGAAACATATTCTCACAGAAATATACGCAGCCGTAACCGGTTGCCTCCGTACGAACGCTACTTCCGCCGAAGGATAGGCCTTTACCGGTAAGAATGCCGACAAAGCGATTTTCAAGACGTTTGTACTGCCAGAACAAATAACTGATTTCACGGGCTCCCACGCCAAGGTCCCCAGCCGGCACGTCGACATCCTCACCGATGTGCCGATGCATCTCGATCATCAGACTATGACAGAAGCACATCACCTCTCTGGCGCTTTTGCCCTTCGGATTGAAGTTGGATCCTCCCTTGACGCCTCCGATGGGAAGTCCGGTGATTAAGAATGGTTCCCGTTTATGGGAACCGCTTATCTGTTTTTCCCGTTTTTCAGCGCGCGAAGATTAAATCCTCAACGAATCTCTATAACTTTGCTCACAAGTGCGGAAACACAATTCCGGATTATCGAGACTTGAGGCAGGGTTAGTAAGGGACGTTCGACACGGAGTTGCGTTTATCACACCTCGAGGGTGACCGCCCAACTCGGGCACTCCTGGAATTCTCTGCGCCGGCATTTTTCGATTGCGCTGGTCCTGATCGAGTGCTCCCTGGGCAACCCCCCGCGCATTGCCGGATTCGGAGGAAGACAAGGCCTTGCAGGGGAAGTTGATTTTGTTCGTCAGACCTTTGGCGATTCTCTATTAGGATAGTTCTCCGACGGTTACAGTTCCGGCGGAAAACGGCGCTGAAAGGAATCGAACGATGAACGATGAGAATTCCCGTCCTGGGGAAAGCGGGGACATTGAGCTGGGCTTTGCGGGACTCGCGGTGTCGGTTGGGGACCACATCGGCCATCTCTATCGGCGGGGCGAGCAGATGGTCCAGCTCCTTGTGGGATATTACGAAGCAGGACTTGAAGATCATGACAGCTGCACCCTTGTGGGCCGGGCGGAGACGCATGGGGCGGTCCGTGAGGGGCTGGAGGCCCGCGGCGTAAACGTGGAAGACCACCTCGACTACGGGCGCCTCGTCTTTCTGGACGGTGAGAGCAGTGCCGCGAAAATGCAGGCGCGACTCACCGAGGTGGTCGAGCAGCTGCAATCAGGCGGGATGCCGGCTGATCCGCCACGCGGGTGACATGGCGTGGGGCCTCGGGAAGATGCCCTCCACGAAAGAGTTGGCTTGCTGGGAGGCCGTCTACGATCTCTGCTTTGCGCCCAGGATTCCAATCGTGGCTCTTTGTCATTATGATCTCAACCTTTTCGGAGGCGACGTTGTGCTTGACGTCTTAAGGAGCCACCCCCTTTGCATTGTCGACGAGACGATTCATCGGAACTCTTTTTACATGCCGCCAACTGATTTCCTTGAGGAAGTGAACGCCCGCGAGGGATAGAATGCCTGAGGAGCCTGACAAGCCGAGTCGCATCCGCGAGGAGATGCGCGAACTGAGCGCGTACCATGGATTTGTAGGTGCTCTCTTCCAGGAAGAAGACGAAGCGAGGGCGGTGGAGTTGGTGGCCTCTGCAGTGCCACAGTTCTTCAGCGGACCTTTGGCTGCCATCGGCATACGGGTCGATGGTGATGCCCAACACTGGCTCTGGAAGGGACAAATGTGCGGCGCACCGCTCGCCGCCGCGACCGCTGCTTCCTTGGAGACGGTGCTGGAGGCGGCGTCCGATCCGCACGCCAGGATGAATTCTTTGATCGCGGGCGATAACGTTCCCCCGCCACTTTGTGAGGTCGGCGTTTCCTTTCTTCGCCTCTATCAAATCCGGACCCTCCAACGAGTGCTGGGCGCTATCGTGTTGGGCTCGGAAGGCCCGGAAGCGCTCGTCCCTCCTCAAAGCACGATTTTAGAGGCACTGGCAAACCACTTGGCGATCGTCGTGGAGAACGGTCGCGTGCGCAGCGCCCTGACCGAAGGCAGCCAGGTTCTCGAGCAAAAGGTCCGGGAGCGCACCGCGGCACTCGAGGCGAAAGGGCGGGAACTCGACACGCTACTTGCAATCAATCGGGCCGTGACCCGGCACCTGGACCGCGACAGGCTGTTTCGCAGCATCGCGGACTCGATCCGGCCCGTAGTTCCATTCGACCACATGGGGATTCTTCTACTGCGCGGTGAGAAACAGGACCGGATCGTCTATGTGCATGACTTGCTCGACCTACCGTCGGGAAATTCGCTGCCCCGTAAGGGAACAGTCCTGGACTGGGTGTTGGAACACGGGCGTCCGCTCGTTGCCTCGAGCTGCGACGACCTGAGGCCCTTTCCCTTTTCCTTCGACGCTGTCCGGCGGATGGGAATGAGCGCCGTTTGCGTCCTGCCGCTCCGATCGGAGGAGAAGGCCGTCGGTTCTCTAAATTTTTACTCCGCGAAACCTGGGCATTTCGACGAGGCTCCGATAGCCTTCCTTACGGAGGTTGCCGATGCAATCGCGGTGGCGCTGGACAATTGTCTCGCCTACGAACAGATCTCGAATCTTCAGAGCCAGCTCGCCGCCGAGAATGTATACCTTCGTGATGAGATCAAGACCGAGCACAACTTCGAGGAGATCATCGGGCAGAGCGTCGCCTTAAAGGAAGTTCTCAGCCGGGTCGAAAAGGTGGCCGCTACCGAAACCACGGTGTTGATCACGGGTGAAACAGGCACCGGCAAGGAGCTGATTGCCCGCGCCGTGCACAACCTGAGCGCACGAAAGCACCGGCCCCTCATCAAGGTGAACTGCGCGGCACTGCCGGCCAACCTGATCGAGAGCGAACTGTTCGGCCACGAGATGGGGGCTTTCACCGGTGCGCTGTCCCGTAAAGCAGGCCGGTTTGAGCTGGCAGATGGCGGAACGATTTTCCTGGATGAAATCAGCGAGCTTCAGATTGATCTTCAGGCCAGACTTCTTCGCGTGCTTCAAGAGCGTGAGTTTGAGCGCGTCGGCGGCACCGAGACCGTGAAGATCGATGTACGGGTTATCGCAGCCACGAACCGTAACTTGAGAAAGCTTGTCCATAAAGCGGAATTTCGAGAAGACCTCTACTACCGCGTGTCGGTATTTCCTGTTCGCCTGCCTCCGCTCCGTGAACGCGTCATAGATATACCAGCGCTGGTGGCCTTCTTCGTCGAGAGGTATGCTAAAAATATCGGTCGAAAATTCGACTCGGTCACGGCGGAGGCAATGCGGGAATTTCAACGGTACAGCTGGCCGGGCAACATTCGCGAGTTGCAAAACGTTGTCGAACGTGCCGTGATTCTCTCGACGGGTACCACCCTGACTGTCGACACACCCTTCCATCCCGCGATTGGACTCGATGCTGGGGCCGCGCCTTCAGATGGAAAAATCCGATCCACCGCTCTCGAGGACGTGGAGCGCGATCACATTCGACGGATTCTCACCCGCACGGGTACTGTTATCGAAGGTCCAAATGGCGCGGCCAAGCTTCTCAAGATGCACCCAAGTACGCTCCGCTCACGGATGCGTAAATTGGGCGTCGGTTTGAATAAGCCGGTGAGCTGAGCTCGCAGCAACGCCGGAAGCTTCGAGATATCGTGGCAGCCGCGAAATATCACGGCACTCCCTGCGAAATGCCGTGGTTGGGCGCGACACTCGGCCAAGCGGTTTTCGGAACTGTAATATTATAACTAATTAGTATACAACGTATTGTACAATTTCCGTTCCTGCTTCTGACCGACCTGGCATCACATATGCTAATAGGGTAGGCGACTTGTTGAAGAGTCTTATGATCGTCAGAAATGGAGAAAACAATGACAAACAAAAATATATCTGAACAAAAAGTTATCCTGGTTACTGGGAGTAGTAATGGGTTTGGTCGGTTAACGGTTGAAACGTTAGCGCGGCAAGGGCACGCGGTCTATGCTTCCATGCGCGAGGCAAATGGCCGTAATGCGGTCGTTCGCACAGAGTTGGAGCAACTTGGCAGAGACGAGAACCTTGATCTTCGAGTGATTGAACTTGATGTCACCGATGACACTTCGGTTGAAATCGCCGTTGCCCAGATCATCACGAAAGCAGGACGAGTTGACGTGCTGGTCAACAACGCCGGCGTTATGAATATTGGAATAACCGAGGGTTTCACGTTGGAGCAGGTGCAGCGGCAGTTCGATGTCAATTTCTATGGTGCCGTCCGGACAAACCGCGCTGTCTTGCCACACATGCGCAAACAAAAAGATGGCCTCTTGATTCAGATCAGCTCGGTAGCCGGGCGCGTTGTGCTTCCGTTTTTCGGCATATACAACGCCAGCAAATTTGCCGTCGAAGCAATGAGCGAGGCCTATCGCTATGACCTTTCCAGTTGGGGCATCGACTCGGTTATAGTCGAACCGGGACCGTACGGAACGAATCTGTTCGAAACAATTCCCTGGCCGGTAGACGAACAGAGGCTGGCGGAATATACAGCACTCGCAGGTGCGCCTGAGAGAATGATTGCGAACTTCGCCGAGCTCTGCAGAAGCGATGACGCACGAGACCCGCAGGAAGTAGCCAATGCAATTTCGGAATTAATTGTAACACCTACCGGCCAGCGCCCACTGCGTACTGTTGTTGGTATGGATTTCGGCGTGACAGGATTAAATGAAGCAGCCGCTCCATTTCAGCGTGGCCTGTTGGAGGCACTTGCTATGCAGCAGATGGAGCAACCGGTTCCGATCGCTACAATGGCTCTAGGATAAATCTCTTACCGTTATTTATTGACAAATTATGCGGTTAGAAGAGAGCGAAGTTAAGTGATCTATAAACTCTATTAGGACTTTCTTATCTAATCTAATACAGAGAAAACTAGATCTTTTAATAACGTGGATCTTTTCAACAATAACAAAGGAGAAAACGAAAATGAATACAGAAAGTTCAAAAAGTGATAATGAAATGATTGAAGAGACTGTTCAGTTCTATATTGATGGAGCAAAGTCTGGGAAAGGTGAGGATATGAAACCCGCTTTCCATAAGGACGCGACGATATTCGGTTATATCGGAGCCGACCTGTTCGCTGGCCCCATCCAGCAGCTCTTTGCCTGGAATGACGAGAACGGTCCCGCGACGGGGCTCCAAGCACGGATCGCCAGCATCGACCTAATTGACACGGTCGCCACGGTGCGGCTTGAACTCGACAACTGGACCGGTCACCGGTTCACCGACTTGTTCACGTTGCTGAAAGTCGCCGGGCAGTGGAAGATTATGAACAAGGTCTTCCATCTGCACCCCTGAGGCGGGGGATCGCCGCGAGGTTTGCCTCGCGGCGATCCAAATCCCATCGATAGAGATCCGAACACGCGAATTGAACTAGAAGAGATCCGGAAATTGGCAGTTCGCGTTGAAGCATTGCCGGTGACAGACCCGTTTTCGACCGGTTATCTCGCTATGAGGAAGATACTAATTACCGCAAAGGTGATTCCTAGCATTTTTCGAGCATGCATTGGCTCACTAATATCACTCCGAGCAGCGAACCACCAATGATAAACATGCCATAAATTGGGACAACAGTACTCGTGGACTGAAACGCTAACCCTAAATGCCGAATTGCGTGGGGGAAGGTCAGCACGATTAATGCCTCGTGGATTGGTTTCTCCGCTAGCCATGGCGGGGCCACCTACCACTTCGCTATGAGAGTGTACACTATAAGGCTCAGGACAAGCTGAAGACACCGTCTTGATGGTCCTGCGCCACCGCCGCCAATCGGGTCGCCAGGAACTCCGGGAATCCGGGCTTCTCAATCAGAATATTGCGCCACTGGTACTTATGAAAATAGGTATTCCAGGTCCCTGGAATATCATTCATTCAACTCCAGATATGGTTTCGTTATATGAGTATCCAATGGCCCTAGCGCCTACTACGGTAGTGCCAATATTTATTGTGACTAATGGGTTTATAGTTGCTTATGTGTTGAACCGAAAACAAAAGGGGTAGTTATCAGCTTCACAGGGCTATAATCTTGGAGCCGTTGGCGCTCGCAGATCCTTTTGCACAACTATTGGCGAATCGCGAATGAGCCAAAAGTGCGAGAAGGTATCAGCAGCTTGGTACGCAAGCGTTTGACTGTCCCCGATGCGATCATTAGGTCTCCCTACCTCACTTTTCGCGCGACAACCGAGTAGAGAGTTGGAATCACAATCAGCGTCAAACCCGTTGAGACAATCAGGCCAAAAATCATGCCGTTGGTCATGGGTGCCCAGAGCGCGCCGCCAAAGAGAGAAAGCGGAAGCAGACCGCCAATCGTCGTCAGGGAGGTGAGGATGATCGGGCGCAGGCGCAAGCGGCCGGCGGAGACGACGGCAGACTCGAGGTCCTGACCTTCAGCAAGGTTAGTCTCGATGAAATCGACCAGGATGATGGCATTGTTGATCACAATGCCACCAAGCGCGAGGATTCCTAACATCGCCATAAATCCCATCGCCCAACCAGTGACAAAGAGGCCGATCAATACGCCGATCATTGCCAGCGGCACAGCAAACAGGATGACCATTGGCTTGAGCAATGAGTTAAATTGTACGGTCAGCACCAGCACCATGAGCACCATCGCGATGCCGACTGCCCGAATGAGGTTGCCTTGAGCCTTAGCGGTTTCTTCGTACTCCCCACCTTGCTCGATGAAATATGAATCTGGGAGTTCCTCCACCATCTTTTGGAGTCGCGGCTTGACGCGTGCGGCGACGGAGTTCGAGAGCATCCCTTCCTCGACCTGCGACCCAACGGTGAGCGTCGGCAGGCCGTTGCGGCGGGCGATGACGGAGGGCTGCCAACTAGGTACAATTTCGGCAATCGAGGTCAGTGGAACCTTTCCGAATCGGCCGTTCACGAAGATGTCCGACAGGTCTTCCAGGTTTTTGCGTTTTTCGCCTGTCGTCCTAAGCATCACGGGAATGCGGTGGTCGCCTTCACGGTAGATTGTGAGCTGCACGCCGGAGAGATGTGCGCGAGTCGTGAATGCGACGTCCGCATTACTCACACCGGCGAGGTTCGCAGCGTAGGGGTCGATCTTGAGCTCGACTTGATATGCTGGCGCCCCCCAATCGCTATAAGGTTGCTCGGCGCCCGGCGTCTCTTTGAATATCTTCACCATCCGGCGGGCGCGGTTGTGGAGCACTTCGGCATCGGGTCCGCTAAGTCGGAAGGCGACGGGGTCCTTGATGGGCGGACCGAGCATGAAGAGGACAACCTCGGTGCGCGCTTCGGGAATATTCGCAAGTGCCTCGCGTACTGTTCTAGCGTATTCCTCGGTGTATTCGGCATCGACGGTATTGACCAGGAGCAGCGCGTAGTAGGGATAGGGATACTCGGGCTCTTGCGTGACCATTAGCCGGGGACCTCCCGAACCGATGAAGGTCACCACGTTACTCAGGCGCTCTTTCTTACTCTTGCCCTCGCCCACCGGGCTCTTATCGAGCAAAACCTTCTCGACTTTGCGCGCAACATCAGCGGTCTTGGAGATCGGCGAACCCTCTGGCAGCCAAACCTTGATGAAGAATTGATCACGGGTACCCGAGGGGAAAAACTGCGTTCCGATAACGGGCATCAGGAGTAGGCTGCAGAGTATCATCCCAACTGCCGTACCAAGCACGATGCGCGGGTGCTTCAGGCACCAACTTATGGCGCGATCATAGCGAGGTTTCTCATTCTTAGAGACGGTTCGCTCCTTTTTGTCCTTGTCTTCCTTTGCTGCCGGTTTCAGCAACCATAGGCACATGATCGGAGTAACTAACATGGCCACGAAATAGCTAGTTACCAGCGTCGCGGTGACGACCACGGGGAGACTGCTAACGTATTCGCCGACATTACCGGACATCGTGAGCATTGGCAGGAAAGCGGCGACGGTAGTTAAAGTTGATGTCAAAATCGGAACGGCGAGATCCTGCGCGCCCTTAATGATAGCCTCGCGTTTGGGCACGCCATCACGGATGAGGCGAACGGCGTTGTCCGACACTACGATGGCGTTATCGACCACCATTCCGAGAGCGATGATGAGTGAGGCGATAGAGAACTGCTCCAACTCGACGCCGAGGCTGCGGACCACCGCAAAGGCCATAACCATTGACAGCGGAACGGCTGCGGCCATGATAAGCGCCGGCCGCCACCCCATCGTCACGAGCGCGACTATCAGAACAATGGCCACGCCTTGCAAAAGGTTAACCTGAAAATTTTTAATACGAGTGTCGACCTGGCGCGGCAGATCGTTGACGCGGGTGAGTTTGAGGTCCGGCGGTAAAAAGCTGGCCCGCAGGCGATCGATGACTTGGTCTACGTCTCGATTCATATCAGTGACGTTGTGCCCGCTCTTCATCGAGATGCTTAGCACCAGGCAAGAAACGTGCGGCGCTTCTGGAGTCGTCAGCCGCGTCATCGACCGGGCAGGCTCTTCGTATCGGCGGTCGATGCGCACGGGCAGATCGCCAAGGCGCACCGGGAGCTGCTGGTCGACGCGCCCGACGATAAGTTCGTTCATCTGATGCACCGACGTGAACTCACCGGTCGGATTGATCGAGTAGCGGCCGTCCTCGGTGTCGAATTCGCCGCCCGGATGCACTATATTCCGCGCTTCGAACAGGGTCTGCAGCTCGCCTGCAGTAATGCCGAGTTTCGCCCAATCTGAACTGTCCACCTCAACATAGATGCGCTCCGGTTGCACGCCCCACATTTCCATCCGGGCAACTGAATCGAGCAGCTCGACTTCTTCCTCGATGCGTTCGGCGAATTCCTCGAGCTGACGGGGCGTGTAAACGTAATCCGCGTTCGCACCTTCGGGCACTACCTCCTGATGCATCGCCAACACGATCTCGTTGACGTCCCCAAAGTCCGAGTTGACCAGCGAGCGGCCCGTTCCTATCGGCAACTCAGATTGTGCAGCCAGGACCTTTGCCCTGACATCATCCCAGACCTGATCCGTCTCGATGACCTCGTCGGAGGCAGTTACCTGGATTATTGAAAGCCCGACCGTTGACTTCGATTCAACGGTGACGATCTCCGGGATTTCGACGATCACTTCCTCCAGTGGGTCGGTGACCAGTTCCGCGACACGTTTGGCTGGGGCGCCTGGCCAAGGCGTTACGACCAACGCGTCTCGAACGATAATTTCGGGGTCCTCGCGTCGCGACATCGTCCCGAAGTTGAAGATACCGGCAGCCACGAACACCGCCATGAAGGCGAGTACGATCTGTTGATGAGTCAGCGCGAAGCGAGGCAGATTCATGGCTGCTCCGGCCGATCGGTGCGTGCGGTGATCGTGATTGGCTGGCCGTCGGAAACGTAGTGAACCCCTTCGACGATTATCTGAATTCCCGGCCGGATTCCCTCACCCTCAATCCGGCGAAGCTCTCGGTAGGTTTGGTGAACCGTCACCGGCTCCGCACGCGCAATACCATCTTCCGCAATGAAAACAACATGCTCCCCATCCGCAAGACTGATTGCTTTGATCGGAATATAGAATCCGGTTGGCGACGTGCGGCGAAAGCTTACCGGCACTAAATCACCGGGGCGCAACAGCCATTGAGGACGTCCGATCACAAGTCCGTCGAGATGTTCCTGCCGCGGGTCGATCGCCAAAAAGTCGCCCTCTCGCAAGTCACCACTTTCCGTGAGGCTGCGAAAGTTCCATTTGATTACCGTGTAATACTCGTTGCCCAGGACGACAGGGATTTTCCCCGGGATGTGCTTTCCAACGGCGCTGCGGCTGCCGCCCGGGTTCATGGCGACTCCGGGAAGACGGAGTACGGATGTTTCCCCATTCTCATGGTAAACACTGTTTACGGGAACGTGGAGCGGGCCTTCCTCCGACTGGTATCGCCGAACTACCGGGAGCAAGAACTGAACAACCGGCAACCCCTTTAGGCCGGGGTCCAGCTGATCGACGTGGCGGCGCTCATTGCGCACAATCAGGTCGATACGAAACGTCCGCAGGTCCGGATGTGCCACGGAATCCTTTTCAAAAACCAACGCGTTTACGGGAATTCGTTCGCCCTGGTGCAGCGGGTCTTTAGGGTAAACCGTCGCCAGATCACCCATGCGCAGCTCCCTCTCATCGTCCGCAGAGACTTGAATCCGAACGTGAACGGGGTCCATTAGAGAGAGGGTGACAATCGGCCTCCCCGCCTCAACCACCGCGCCTTGGCTCACATGAACCTCGGTGACACGGCCATTGAACGGCGCAAAAAGGGTAGTGTCGTCGAAATCTTCCTGCGCGGCCGCAAGTTCTTCGTCAATCGCGTTCACGGTGGCGCGTCGCGCCTTGACCAGTGCGTTGACACGGTCGAACTCGCTCTGGGTGTTGTCCACTTCCTGCTGTCGGCCCGCCCCTTGGGCGAGGATACGCTTCTGTCGGTCGAGCGTCTGTCGCGCCAGGGTGACCTGTGCTTGCTCGCTTTCGAGGTCTTGTTCGGCCGCCTTAAGCCGGGACTGCAAGCCTTCGACTCGAAGCCGGTAGCGAGTGTCCTCCATTGTCGCAATGACGGCACCCTTCTTGACCATCACGCCCGATTCATCAAAGGCCGGTCCGTCCACCTCCAACCCCGCGTCGAGCACGGCGAGCACGCGCCCGGCAACTTCGAAGCCGATCTTTTCTTCGCGATACAGACCGACGGAGCCAGTGAGGCGGTGTTCGCGGGCGAAGTCGCGCTCTTGGAGTTCCAGCACCGTAACCGGTCGCGCCGGCATAGTAAAATCGACCTGCCTCTCGCCGCATCCGGCAAAAGTCAGTAAAGTCAGGATGGTGATAGTTTTGCTATTTCTGTGCATCTCGACGATTGGGTCTCCTGGTGGGGGCGTTTAATACTGGTTCAGAAAGTATCTTTTCCCAGTTTGTCCGCTGCTCCATTTCTTCCTGAATCCGCTCGTGCAAAATCCTCTTGCCGCGTCGAACCTCCCAGCCGCCGCCTAGCGCCTTATATGCGGCAACGAGGTTAAGCACAACCCCACCCCTTTTTTCCGCGAGCTTGTCTTGCTGTCGAACTAGGAAGCGCTGGGTTTCCAGCACACGCTGGTAGTCCACCGCGCCTTCCCGATACTGAATGAGCGCGAGGTCGACCGATCGCTGTGCATCTTTTACGCTTCCGGTCAGGTAGTTCACGCTTTCGCGCGAACGCACAAACGCTTCGAGTGCATCTTCGACTTCCCTCGCCGCCAGAAGAACCTTGTTCTGATACGCGATGAGCAGCTGTTGCAAACGAGCGTCCTCCACCCTGACTCGGTTGCGAATGCGTCCGTAGTTCAGGATCGGCCACTCAACCGAGGGGCCCGCCGAATAGGTAAAGCTGTTCCCCTTAAACAGGTCACTTGAAGTAGCATTGTTGGAGGCAAATCCACCCTCTTCGCTTGTGTCGAAGCCTAGCGAACCGGCCAGACTCACCCTCGGGTAAAAGTCCGCTTTGGCAAAACCGATACGGGCACTCTGGGCGGCAGCCAGGTACTCGGCCAAGCGAATATCCGGGCGGCGGCGCAAGAGATCAGCCGGAATTCCGACAGCGATCCCGTCCGGGGGTATCGGAATCTTCTTCGCCTTCCCATTCCTTTCCAAGATATCCGTCAAGTCGCCCGGCGGTCTCCCTAACAATGTACTCAAAGCATTTTTGGCCTGGCGAATGCCGGTCTGCAACTGTGGGATCAAGGCCTCGGTATCTCGCAACAACGAGCGCGCCTGGGTTACGTCCAACTCGCTGACCTCGCCTTCTTTAAAACGCACGTTAGCCAACCGGGAGGTGTCCTGCTGAATCTTTACGTTCTCGCCTGCAAGCACCAGCCGTTCCTCGGCCGTACGCAGCGCCACGTAAACCAGCGCAACCTCCGCAGTGACGGTAACTAACACGTCGTCATAACCGGCGAGCGATGCTAACAAACCTGCGTCGGCCGACTCCACGCCACGGCGAAACTGTCCCCATAGATCAAGCTCCCAGGCGGCGTCAAACCCCACCTGAAGGCTGGAAAATCGCTTGTCTCCGAAAGCGACATTGGGCGCGTTGTCGCTGAGCCCGATGGCCGCAGCTTGCCCGGTCCCTCGTTGGCGCTGCGGGAATTGGGACCCGACGGCAATCGCGAGGTTGGCTCTTGCTTCAGCCACCCGTATGGCAGCGCCTTGCAACGTCAGGTTTTCGTTAGAAGCGGTAGCGATCAGATTGTCGAGCACAGGATCTTGCAGCAGTTTCCACCATGCGCCCGAATCGATGGGGACACCTTCCATACTCCCCCTGCTCGCCCCTAGCCAACTGTCCGTTAGCGGAGCTGTCGGTTTGTTGAAATCTGGACCGACGCTCATACAGCTAACGACGCATCCGGCCACCGCTGCAGTTCCTGCGAGTCGCAGTGGTTTGTCAATAACGGCGGAGAGCAGTTTCATCTGAGAAAAATGCTAGTGCCACTTTTTCATGGGTCGTTCATCTCGTATGAGCCATTTTTAACTCGCAAGCGCTTCCTCAACGACCATGCACAACCCGTGGATCGTGCTCAGCGGCGAGCTGGAGTGCGAGCGATCCATTGATGAATTCACCGATGACTGTGGCACCCTGGATGTCGTGCGCACCCATTCTGCATTCTCTTGAGCGTACTTCATTCCATGCATAAATCGAGGAAAGCTTTGCCCACTCGAATATCATCACGATATTGAACAATGAAGGGTAAGTCGTTTACCAGCAAGAGGGGTTGAACGAGGACCCGGAGGAGATGGTCAAGGCGATTCGATCGTTAAAGCCGTAAGCCCCGCGTCCATTCAACCTTCGGCCCTGAAAATCTGGATAACCGACGGCTCGGCACCCCGGTCTCGCCCTTTGTGATTCACGTTGTTCATGGTTCGACATTAACGGTGAAAGCGAGTTCTGAAGACTTACCATCGATTGTGATCCCAAGATGCGCAATCCACTCGCCGGCCATATCAATTTTGATCACACCGACATAGGCCCCCACATCGGCTGTTTCTTCAAACCTTCCTTGCGCGCGCATCTGCATCCCAGGCATGTCCATGTCAAGTTGGAGGCTGACGTTGTCGACGGCCTTTTTCTCCCCGGTTTCCGGATCGGTGACCTCGATACGAATAGGATTAGTTCCGGTAGTGAGATCGGATTTTCGCCCGAGGATTGCGACTTCGTATTCTCCGACCAGACGGGTTAGAATAGGTTCGGACATGTCCAGTTGGGTGGGGGTGCGCTGCTGCCAAAACCAGAGGGCGCCGGCAAGCACGACCAGCAATCCGAAGAGCAGTCCGGTAGACGCCTTTTTAGGGGATGATGGGGAGACCGCATCAGAATCCGGTTCCACCTCGCGTTGCCGATAGAGGAAATAAATGGCGGGGATAATCAGGAGCGTCAGCACGGTCGAGCTTACCATGCCTCCGACCATCGGAGCCGCGATGCGTTTCATGGTGTCGGCGCCCGTGCCGTGGCTCCACATGATGGGCAGTAGGCCGGCGATTATGACGCTGACGGTCATCATCTTGGGCCGGACCCGCTGGACCGCCCCTTCCATGACGGCGTCGTAAAGATCGCTTACCTTCGGCCTGGCACGATTCTCGTTGAGATGCTTCCAAGCCTCGTCGAGGTAAACGATCATGACGATACCGGTTTCGGCAGCCACTCCGGCCAATGCGATGAATCCGACCGCGACCGCCACGCTGTAATTGTAATCAAGCAAATAGAGCAACCACACGCCGCCCACGAGCGCGAACGGAATACTGAGGAAGACGATGAGAGTTTCCGTAAGGTTCCGGAAATTCAGGTAGAGCAGAAGGAAAATGATCATCAGAGTAAACGGAATGATCAACTTGAGCTTTTCCTTCGCCTTCAGCAGATACTGGTACTGCCCGCCCCACTCGATATAATATCCAGGCGGAATCTGGATGTTTTCAGCGATCAGTTCTCTGGCGCGATTCACATAAGTGCCCAGATCGACGTCAAAAGTGTCTACGAAGACAAACCCCGCGAGCATACCGTTCTCATTACGAATAGACGGAGGGCCGGTATTCAGGCGGATGTCGGCGAGCTGTCCCAACGGAATCCGGGTTCCGGATGGTGTCGCCACGAGGACGCGTTTCAGGGCCGGAAGGTCACTGCGAAAGTCGCGCGCATAACGCACGTTGATAGGGAAGCGCTGGCGGCCCTCTACGGTCCAGCCGATATTTTTGCCCCCGATGGCCGTTTCAATGACGGTCTCAACGTCCTCGATGGTCAATCCGTAACGAGACACGGCATCGCGGTCGATGGTGAAGTCCACATAATAGCCCCCGGTGACACGCTCCGCGAAGACCGAGGCGGTGTTTGGCAGGGTTTTCAGAAGCCCCTCTATCCGTTGCGCCACCTTCTGAATCTCCGCCAGATCCGGACCCATGACTTTGATACCAATCTGGCTGCGAATTCCCGTGGCCAGCATCTCAATGCGGGTCTGAATAGGCATCCACCAGATGGCCGGCATACCCGGAAATGGCAATTGTTTACCCAGTTCCCGTTTGATTTTTTCGAACGTCATTCCCGGCCGCCATTCCTCCTCCGGTTTTAGAGTTATGACGGTTTCGACCATGGAAAGGGGTGCCGGGTCGGTGGCGGTGCGTGCCCGGCCGATCTTGCCGTAGACACGCTCCACCTCGGGAAACTGGCGGATAATGGCATCCTGGCGCTGGAGGATTTCACGCGACTCGCTGATCGCCATACCGGGTGGACTGGTAGGCATGTAGAGCAGGGATCCTTCGTTCAGCGGCGGCATGAATTCGGAGCCGATCCTGGAGTGCGGTATCCACGTTACCGCGAGGACGATCAGCGCGACGAGAATCGTAAGCCAGCGAAACCGCAGAACGAGCCGGACAAATGGCTGGTAAATCCAGATGAGAACGCGGTTGATGGGATTCTTCCTTTCGTTCGGTATCTTCCCCCTGATTAACCACACCATGAGCAGGGGCACCATCGTGACCGACAGCAGAGAAGCGAAAAACATGGCGAATGTCTTGGTGTAGGCCAATGGCTTGAACAGCCGCCCCGACTGCGCCTCAAGACCGAACACGGGTATAAAGGATACGGTGATTATCAGCAACGAGAAGAAAAGCGGTCGACCCACCTGTTGGGCTGCTTTGATGATAATCTCCAGACGGCTCAGGCCGGCAATTTGACGTTCAACCTCAGTCAAGTTGGCCTCTCCTTCCTGCTCTCGTTTGGCCTTCGCGTAATCCCACCTTTCCAACCATTTATGGGCGTTCTCGATCATCACGATTGCGGCATCCACCATTGCGCCGATGGCTATGGCAATGCCCCCCAGTGACATGATGTTGGACGAAATTCCCAGGGTGGTCATGGGAATGAACGACATTACGATGGCAACGGGTAAGGTCAGGATGGCCACCAATGCGCTTCGAAAATGAAACAGAAACAGGATGCACACGAGGCTGACTACGGCACTTTCCTCAATCAGTTTTTCCTTGAGGGTATCGATCGCCCGAAGAATCAACTCGGATCGATCGTAGCCGACCACGATTTTCACTCCTGGAGGCAGGGAGGGTGCGATGGCTTTGAGCTTTTCCTTGACCGCCGCGATGGTTTTAAGCGCGTTCTCCCCATATCGCATCACGACGATGCCACCGACCGCCTCCCCTTTACCGTCTATTTCGAGAAGGCCCCGGCGAATGTCCGGGCCGCGATGCACTCGGGCAATGTCGCCAACCTTGATAGGCACGCCCTTTTCGTCCACTGCCACCACCGACTTTTCGATGTCGCCGATAGACTGGATGTAACCGAGGCCGCGAACCATGTATTCGGTTTCCCCAAATTCGATGACGCGGCCGCCTACATCGTTGTTCGATTTGCCAATGGCGGCAATGACTTTGGAGAGGGGGATGTTGTAGGCAAGGAGCTTGTTCGGATCGACTTCGATCTGGTACTGATTGACGTAGCCGCCGATGCTTGCCACCTCCGCGACGCCGGGCGTGTTTTGCAGGTAGTAACGCAGAGTCCAGTCCTGAAAGGAACGAAGGTCTGCCAGGCTGTTCTGTCCGGTCTCATCCACAAGGGCATATTGAAAGACCCATCCCACGCCGGTGGCATCTGGACCCAGTACGGGATTAACCCCTTCCGGTAACTGGTTTTTGACCTGATTCATATACTCGAGCACGCGCGAACGCGCCCAGTACATGTCTGTTCCGTCCTCGAAGATGACGTTGACGAAAGATAGACCAAAGAAACTCTGCCCGCGCGCGTATTTGACCCTTGGCGCCGCGGAAAGAACGGAAACAACAGGGTAGGTCACCTGGTCTTCCACCAACGTGGGTGCGCGTCCAGACCACTCGGTAAACACGATAACCTGAACGTCCGATAGATCAGGGATCGCATCCAGATTGATTCGCCTCAATGCGATGAAGCCGCCGGCCGTAAGAAAGAGCACACCGAACAACGTCAGCAGCGTATTGCGGGCGCACCAGGCGATGATTCGCTCGATCATTGCTTCGCTCCAATCTCGCCTTCGGAGGGTAATGGGTGAGCGTCTCTGGAGTCGTCGACAGCCATATCGGCGTCCCAGGGCGCCGCTGAGACTGCCGCACTTGCCGTGGCCTTCAATTGGCTCTCACTGTCGAGCAAAAACGTGCCATCGGTAACCACGCGCTGTCCCGTTTCCAACCCCTCCTCTACGACAACGCCGGTTTCAGTCACCGGGCCAATCTTAATCACTTTGGGCACGAATAGACCCTTCTTCTCCTGCACAAAAACATATTGAGTGCTTCCCGTATCGAAAACTGCCGATCGGGGAATGACCAGACGCGTCCCCAGATCCTTCTTAATGTGCACGGTCATCCACATATCCGGCAAAAGTCGGTGTTCATGATGTATTCGCCCATCCGATCCGACGCTGCGGGTCATGATCTGTTTTGGGTCGTCAAATAAAACTCTTAGCCGTGCCGTTCGCGTTGACGGATCGATGTGGTGATTAACGAGCGATATTGTGCCGAAAAACTGCACGTTGGGCGCCGCCGGTGTCGTCGCGACGATTTGCTGACCGGGCGAAATAAACGGCAGTTCGAACTCGTAAATCTCCGTCATTAACCACAGTCGGGAGAGGTCGATTACCGTGTAGAGACTGTCACCTTCCTCCACGTAATCACCTTCCCGGATTCTCTTCGTCATGACTTTCCCGGAGACCGGAGAGGGAATGTCGATGACAACAGGAGCTTTGTCAGTCTCATGTAGATCCTCGATCTGCTCTTCGCTCAACCCTAGTTGCTTCATGCGAATTCGAGCGGATTCCAGCAGGTCGGCCTCATGAAATAACCCTTTCCGCAGATCGATGTATTCCTGCATGGCCGCGTAGAGAATAGGACTGTAAATTGAATAGAGTGGATCGCCTTTGCGGATGTCGGCTTCCTCCTCGTCCACGTGGAGTTTTTCGATTCTCCCGGCGGTCCACGCGGAGACGGTGAACACGCGCGACTGATCGTGTTCGATGACGCCGGGTGCCCGAATGGAAAGTGAAACTGATCTGTTTTCAACGGAGGCAGTACGAATATTTATTAATTGCTCCTGTAGATTGGTGAGCTTCACCGGCGCACGGCCCGGAATGCCTTCGGCCTGGATGGGCTCGACCGGTTGCAAATACATTCCGCAAATCGGACAACTCCCTGGCTGATCATCGATAACGTTCGGGTGCATCGAGCACTGGTAAACGGCCTCTTTGGTACCGATGTCAGCGGGGTCGATTAGACCGGACTTCAGGTGAGTGTGATCGTGGTCATTCGATGAGTCAGTGGAAGTGTTCATCTTTTCCATCCATCCGCACGCCGTAAGAAGGAGTGCCGGTATGACTGTCAGGGAATGGTGCAATTTCCTAATAATGAATGACTTCATGGGTTTGATCTTTGAATTTGTTCAGTTTCTGGAGAGGCGAGCCTACCTGCCGTTGCAGACATCGGAAAAATCTGCACCGCCGCGACGTTTTCCAGTGTCGCAACCGCCTTCGCCAGTTCAGATTCGAGGAAGATGAGACCCGTCTCCGCCTTGAGCAGGTTACTTTGACTCTCGATCCACTTCAGAGCTGAGTCGCGACCGGCGCCATACCCTGCCAACGTGGCGCGGTAAGCCTCGCGCGCCTGTGGCAGGAGCGCCTCTTCGTAGATATCGATTTGCCGGGAAAAAGCTGTGGCACGCGAATAGATATCGATAACCTCAGCTATGATGTCCATGCGGCTCGCCTCCCAGCCCTCCTGAGAAGCCGAGAGCGACGACACTGCGCTCTTTTCCTGAGCCTCGTATTTACGAAATCGGATAGGCAGGTTGACGCTGAAGAACGCCATAACCGCATCCTGACCGTTGTCGGGTGGGTTATTGTAGATATTGGAGTTAATCTGGGTGTATTCGAGACCGACATGGAAGTCCGGCTTGCGGTCTCTCCGGGTCAGTTCGACCATGATTTGATCTCGTCTGACGGCCGCGGCGGCTGCTTTCAGCAGCTCGTGATTTTCTTCCGCCAAACGTGCCAACTCGGCTCTATCCGTAAATTCAGGTATCGTAATTGAAATTGTTTCAGGAACCGGCGCATCGGGGATTTTCCCCTGCAACCGGTTTATTTGTGCGGCTACCGCGTCGCGGGCTCCCTCGAGCGATGCCATCTGGATGCGAAGGTCGCTCATAATCTGCTCTGCCAGAAGAACATCCTGCAGGTGAGCCTGATTCGATTCAAAGCGGGTTTGAACCGTCCGGATCATTTCTTCTGCCAGGTCCAACTGAAGAAGGAGTAGCGCCCGGGTTCGGTCGATTCGGTTCAATTCGAAGTAGAGGACTTTCCCTCGAGTCACTCGGCTGCGGATTAAGCGAAGATACTGCCACATCGCTATCTGCGCCTCTTCTTCAGCTTTTCTTTCGGCCAGGGAGAGTTTTCCGGGAAAAGGGATTTTCTGTGAGATCCCAACCCGTTGATTGATTGCCCCAACCCGGGTTTCGACATTGGAAGGATAGTAACCGTAATTGAGTTTGGGGTCGGGCAAAACAGCAACGGCCGGAACCTGCTCTGCTTTGGCCTGCCAGCGGCGACGGGCGGCTTCAATTGTCGGGTCTTCCAGTCGAATTTCATTAAGAAACTCTTCCAGATGGAACGCAGCCCCTGATTCGGCAAGGGAAACTGAAGTGCAAACGGCGAGTCCCAACAATATCAGGACATAACCTTTTGAATTTAAATGGATTAAGTATCTGTAACGGTAAAATGAGATAAAAAAATGCATGTGATTCTTCCATTGAAAGTGCGGGTTGACGTTCGCACGATACGGGCATGAAGTTCCCATGGACCAACAATGAGGAACGACTGCCACTCTCCCCGAGATACCCGGAGAGATGCGGGTTAGCTTCTTAGCAAACCCGAAGAATCACAGCAGATAGACCGAATACGCCTTGTGCAGCCGAACCGGAGGGCCGGTTGAATACGCCCCTCCCGGGTAAGATAAGCGGATCTCGGATCGGCTATGCGCAGCAGAAGAAACAGGAAGAAAGTGAACGGGAACCGTCAAGTCCAGCGGCAACACGTGAAAGCTACTTAAAATCGATTGTTCTTTCGCCTGAAGGAATTGCTTTGTTTCCTTGTAGGGGCATTCGCCCTGATTCCCGCAAGGTGAATTCCGCTCCGGTTCGTTCCCCGCGGCCATCCAACATTCGTGACGTTCGTCGGATTTCGGGTCGAGACACAGTACATCCGCAAAGCAACAGCAAATCGGATTCAGCAATGTCGCTATGAGGATGAAACTGACTGTGGTCTTAGACTTCAAATCGCATGCACCTATGTCTAAACTCGAGGTACTACTGTCGCAGAAATTCCACGAAAATGCAACCCCTGAGGATCTGTTCCCCATCTACTCGGAAATGACGGAATCCAATCTTCAGTAGTGAAACCGTCATTTCGATCTTACGGGCCCGAACTTTTGTATCCGATCATTGCCATTATCGACGACGACGACGTTTCCGTTTCTATCGACCGCCATATCAGTTAGACGGTCGAATTGACCAGGTGCATAACAGCAATCCCTGATCTGAGATCGATCTGCACGTCTCCGACCTCTTCACCTCTTTTTAACTTTTTTTCGAGGCCGTAGATACAAAAGGGACAGCTTAATCCTTTCACTGAAACGGTCACCTCGGATATCTCGGCCCGGATCTGTATGACTGGCAGAAAAGAAAGCACCACAATGGCGAAGTTAAGAAACAGTCTTGTTACTTTCATGAGTTATTCTTCTTCCGGTCACGCAGCTTGCCGAAGACTTCTGTATCGGGGTAGAATCCCTGCCAGGCAAACCAGTAGACCATGACCGCCGGGATCTTTTCCCGGGTATCGGCATATTCAGCCTGAAACTCCAAGGATTCCCCATCGAAATGGATGAGAATGTCTCTCCCGTTCACGGTGTCCGAGAGGACTTTGTCCCGGGGGAGGTTGGCGAGTTGGTAGGCCTTCGCCTTGCCGTCGACGAGAAGCCCCATCACCCAGGTCTTCTTTGGCAGATCCTGTCTCAGTGTGGGCACAGGAAACATCGTGTTCGCGCTCTGCGCGTACTCGGCATAGGGGTTGTTATTGTAATCCCGCCTGAAACCGGTATCCGTGGATAGCACCTCACCATCGGGGTATCTCTCCTTCCATGCTTTCCATTTCATCATGGCGCTCGCCCTCCATTTGAGAGGAGTGCCCACCATGGGACCGGCAACAGATTCTAAGGCAAGCTGAGACCAGAGGCTCTCGCTTTCACGGTCGTACATCAATACGTCGCTGTTATAGAGAAGACCTGAAACCCCAAAGGTCTTGACTTCGTCGCCAAACTTGCGGTCGAAGACCATAGCGGTGCCACAGAGCGGACAGTAGGTTACGGCAAAGTGATCACCTGCAATCGAATCGTTGACGATCTCATGGAGGTTGAGGATTCGGAGGGGATAGGCACGGGTGGTCTCGCCGCTCGACACACTGACAACCAAATCCAAGTCGGGCAGAAAACGGACTTGGCCGGTTGAGACGAACTTCGGATCATCTATGGATGGGATACCATCGCGGCGCACTCCTCCGGAGAGGATGCGATTGACCGGAATGGAAGCGTTGCTCACATCAAAACCCCCGATCTTGTTTCGCTTCGCCGAGACCGGCGCAGCCGATCCCAGAAAGGCGGCTGTGATGACCGTAATTATGCTGAGCTGGAAGATAACTTTCATGCCTAAAGGAGGTCTAACCAGGAGGGTTTATTTCCCAAAGCGTCGTCGCTGAATTTTTTCGGGGCAGAAGCAGCGCTTGTTACGTCTTGCAATGAAGCATTTGAGTGACGTCTCTTGGGGAAAACAGAAAAGCGGTTCCCATGAACGGGAACCGCTCTTAATTACCAAACCTTTCTATTAGACCAGAAGCTTCTTCAAGTTCCGGGCGCTGGTGGAGTCATCACCGTGGTCAATTGCAGCGCGGATCGCCGTTACGGCGCTCTGCGAATCATTCAGCAAGTAACTCAACGCTGCCAGCATGAATGCGGAATCTGCATCGTTTCGATCGCGTATGACAAGTCCCTGGTAATAATCTACCAGGACACCAAGTCTTTCTCTCAGCCTTCGTTTGGAGGGTAGATCGCCGGCACCGTCAGGATCCTGAACGAAAGCGAGGCGCATTTCGTGCGTCGCTTTATCATAATCCCCACCGATCGCAGCGGAGAGGCTCAATCCCACTCTCGGCAAACCGCTCTTAGGAGATTTCCTCAGTAATCGGGAAAAGCTCTCCTTTGCTCGCTCGATCTTACCGTTTGCCAGCTGCTTCCATCCCCAACTCTGTTTCCCGAAGGTGGTCTGTGGCCGGTAGTAATCCCCATAGAATGGAGAGAATCCGTAGAACGATCCTGGCCAGTAACCATAGGAACCATAACCACCGTACGGATAATAATGGGAATAACCGTATCCGCCGTAGTGATAACCGTGGCCGCCGTACCCGCCATGGTAAGACCCGTAGTAACCCGCATATAGTTGAGCTCCCAAGCTCAGCCCAAAGAGAGTTGTCAGGACGAGGGAAATCCGCCTGAAGGGCGCGTATTTTGAAATGTCTGATGTTTTCATATTACTTATCCTTTCAATTTTCGATTGTGTCATATTTGGTTAGTGGAGCTTTTTGAGTTTTCCTTACAAATAAGTGACTTTGTGTAAGTTTTTTCCTTGCTTCCCGACTGGAATACCTATGGATGGTAGTGGCTCTATAATGAAGAATCCGCTTGCCGGAATTATCCCCAATTGCGACGAGTTGACCCGATTGGCTTCTGAATCGCTGGACCGCCGGCTCTCGCTGAAGGAACGGATTCTTATCCGCCTTCACCTCGGAATGTGTGTGCTCTGCCGTCGCTATCGTCGGCAATTGCGGGTGATCCATGAGGCCTTGAAGGAAAACCCCGACAACTTCACGGAAGCGTACCCAGCAACTCTCTCGGCCGATCGGAAAAGCCGCCTCAAGAATCTGATCGAGAGAGGGTCCCGGAAACTCTAAGACTGCATGGGGCGGGCGTGAAGGTCACTGCGGCGGCGCGAACCAGTTCTTCTCCAGGCAGCGACGCAGGGATGCGCGCGCCCGATGAAGAATAGTCCAAAGATTCTGCCGGGAAATCTCGAGGCGATTGCAAATTTCCTCGGTGGAAAAACCGTCCACTTCCCGGAGCAGGTAAACCTGCCGCATCTGTTCCGGTATGAATTCGGCACACTTTCGAAATTGCACCCAAAACTCCTTCCGTTCGAGGCTTGCCTGCTGTTCCGCCTGCCATTCGCGCGGGGCATTGGGAGAATGCATATTCCAGTTACCGTCGTCACCAAACAAATCCTCCACCTCGCGCTCATAAAACTCAGCTACATCCGTAAAGGATTGCGTCCTCCGGCTTTTGCGGAAGTGATCCAGAATCTTGTATTTGAGGATACCCGCCAACCAGGTCTTTACCGATGACTGGCCACGGAACCCCTTCAATCCTTTTAGCGCGGCAAGGAAAGTGTCCTGAACAAGATCCTCGGCCAAGCTACGGTCATTCACCCGGGTAATGGCATAGCGAAGCAGAAAATTGCCATACTCGTCCACCCATACAGATGGGTCCGTATTTCTATTTTGAGGCGTGGACGCGGGCACGATATTAACCCTTCGATTCAGCGTGGTGACAAACTAGAAGTAGCGGGACATCCGGAACGTTACCTGGCTGTCCCGGCTGAAGGCACGGAGGGTGTTCTAAAGGTGTCGCCCGGCCCGGCGCGAACAATGCCTTCAAATTTCCAAAGCCAGGCATCCCGCGTCTACTGCAGGTCGAGACCTCCCTGATGGATAGCTTCTTCAAATTCCTAACAACCTGAAGCCCACCAAAACCACCTCCAATGACAACAATTCGAGGTTTATTTGTTGTGGGAATATTGACCGGCATTCTTTGATCTCCTCTATTATTCTAACCCGGGAACAGGCGGTTATGCATGAGCCTCCGTGGGCCGCCCGCGGCTGGCGGTAGTGCTCCATGCGATGGTTGAACTAAGCCGCTACGCGGCGGCTCCTCATTTCGGACAGTTACTGGGCTAGGATTGATAGTCGGTGGTAAGGTGTGATTCCTCCCGGCCACACGGGGTGGCCGGGAGTTTCGATTAACGGATTCAAACGAAAGGAATCACGCCATGAAACGTACTCACACCTATCGGTGCTGGCAAGAACGGATGCTCGATGACATGACTCTGCACGGGTATGCGCAAAAGACACAGGAAGTCTATCTGAGGGCAGCCGAAAGGCTCTCGGAGTTTTGCGCGGGAAGATCGCCGCGATCGGTCACGATTGAAGAGCTGCGGCAGTTCTTCATCTACCTTAAAACCGTCAAAGTCTACAGCCGCCCAACCTGCACGAGCTTCATCTGCGCGATCAAGTTCCTGTTCGAGAAGACGCTCAAGCGGCGCTGGCCCCAAGAGACGATTCTGGTGCGTCCACCGCGCCAGTCGCGCCTCCCGGTCATTTTGACCCTGGAGGAAGTCGGGAAGATCCTGCGGGAGGTGAGAGAAGCGCACCATCGCTGCTGTCTGGGCGTGATCTACTCGTGCGGGCTGCGCCTGGGAGAAGGCTTGAGCCTGAAGATCGAGGACATCGATGCGGGGCGCATGGTCCTGCACATTCGTGCCGGGAAGGGACAGAAGGACCGCTATGTACCTCTGCCCGAACGCGCTCTGCTGGCGTTGCGACGCCAATGGCGGCGTCATCGCAACCCTACCTGGCTTTTTCCTGCTCCGGGCCATGGGGGCATCGGCTGCCCGACGGCCCAGCGGCCCATGTCACGAACCAGCCTGCAGCGGGCCTTCCGGCTGGCTCTGAAGGCCACCGGAAGCCGCAAACAGGCACATATCCATACCCTGCGTCATTCCTACGCCACCCATCTGCTCGAGTGTGGCGAGAACCTCAGGCAGATTCAGAACAACCTGGGCCATCAGTCCCCTCAGACTACGGCGCTCTACACCCACCTCACCGAAGTGGTACAAAAACAGGCCACCCAACGGCTCAACGCGATGATCGCCCACTTGTAGCGCCTCAGCGCATCCATACTGTCCATGCCCGAACTGACGGAGGTTTTCCGCCGGTATGGGGCGGCCTATCTGCAGCGCTTTGGCGAACACATCCTGCCCAGCCACCGGCGTGCCATGCGCGATATCTTATCGTGCCGCACGCCGCTGCTGGGCGGCTGCGTTTACCACTGCGCGCCCTGCGACCGCACCCATTACAGTTACCATAGCTGTAACAACCGGCACTGCCCCAAGTGCGGAAACGCCGATGCTTCCGAGTGGTTGCAACGCCAGGAGCATCTGCTGCTCCCCTGTGCCTATTTCCTGGTCACTTTCACCATTCCCAGCCAGCTGCACCAATTTGCACGCAGCAATCAGAAGCTCTTCTACCACCTGCTCTTCCGCTGCTCCGCCGACGCTCTCCCTGCAGCGCGGCCGGCAAAAGCGGCTCCTGGGCGGCCTGCTCGGCTTCATCGGCATCCTTCACACCTGCACCCGTCGCCTCGATTATCACCCTCATATCCACTACCTCATCCCCGCCGGCAGCCTTTCCACGAACGCCAGGAAGTGGATGCGATTGAAAAAGCCCGACTACCTCCTTCCGGTCCAGGCACTTTCCTATTCCTTCCGCGAGAACATCAAAGCCGCCCTCACCAAGAAGCTTCTCACCGATCAGGTCGACCCCCAGATCTGGAACTGCGACTGGGTCGTCCATGCCAAACCTGCCGGCAGCGGCCTGCCGGTTTTAAAGTACCTCAGTCGCTATGTCTTTCGTACCGCCCTCAGCAACAACCGCATCCTCTCCGCTAACAATGACGCTGTCACATTCGCCTATAAAGATTCCCACACCGGCCGTCCCTGCACCTGTTCTCTGCCTCCATTAACCTTCATTGCCAGGTTCCTCCAGCATGTCCTCCCACGCGGTTTCACCCGTGTCCGCTACTACGGATTCTTCAGTCCTGCCAATCGAGCCAAGCTGCAGAAAGTCCGATCCCTCCTCGCTGCAGCTTTTGCCCGCCTCGAGGCGCTCACAGCAGCAAAGAACGACCCCGCACCCTTCCGCTGTCCCAACTGCCACCGGCCCATGCAGATCCTCGCCTTACTCCCCCGCATTCGATCACCGCCCAGTTTCTTTCCTTTCTCACTTCCATCTGTTGCCCATGCCTGATCACAATCAGAATAGCGGCCTCTATTCTGCTCCGCTCTCTTTACGTACCCTTCGCATGCCCGGCTGTGCAAACACTTCTTGGGCCCGATCTGTCTCATCTCACCGATACCTTCGAGCTCTTTCTCCTGCTGAAACCTATCAGCATTCCGCCTCCGCCGCGGGCCTCCTTCTCCTCCCAAGCCCCCTTATCCCTAAACTCGTAAACCTTTAATCCGCAAACGACACTCCCCTTCAGTCCCTGCGGCTCAGTCCAACCCTGTGATGCAACTCAGCTCCGCAAGCTCCGCTGACCTACATCACTTGATTCGTTGGGCGTCTACTCTTCAAAGATTACGATGTCCGGCTTGGTGCTCTCGACGATGGCAAACAGTTCTGTCTGCTCTTTTTCCGGAACCTGCCAGCAGTGCTGCGAACACCACGGAAATGAACGTGACGGATTTGTTGTGGTCTTGCAAAATCATTCCTCCTTCTTGCTTTCTGTGTTGAGCAAGGGAAAGTGAGCAGAGGGTCGCTGGCGAGCGATGGTTTTCAAGCCACTGCGTCCCGAGTCAGTGGCACCCCCGGCTGTGCTGCGCTTGGCCGGATCAAACAGGTGTGAAACTATTGAGAGGTTTCGGGTGTCAGTTTTAAGGAGGCGTAATTAAGTCCTGACACCTGTTCGGAGCAGAGCGACGAATCTCAACCCCTGCCACCTGAACACTGACACCTGTTCACGAGCGAAGCGAGAAGGCCGCCAGCCCGCTCCAGGCCTGAAGTTTCAGGTTAGCGCGCGTTGGAGCTGGTCTGGACTTTCACCTTTCTGTTTCATAGCCATTGCGGGCGCACTAGCTGGACGCCTTTTGTCCCGGCAAAGCAGAGCGACGCCCGGGCGTAGGATGGAGCGCCTTATAGCTCCGTCTGTCCAAGTTCGACTGGAGTGGCATCCGCGATCCCTCGAGATCAAAATTGGTAATGACGAAGCGGGCGCTTCATCCTACGGTTCGCTCGCGCACATCTTCTTGCTTTGCATTCGCCGATCTGAAAAGTACAGTAAAATTCATGCACGGAATCGAAAGTCTTAAACAGCGGATCAACGACGGTGAATTGGTGGTGGGTGTCACCGCCCCTTCAACCACAGACAAGGCCAGACTGGAGGAGATCTGGGGCCTCGACGATTACGGATTCGTGTCTACAGACAGCCAACACTCGGCCTTCAACGAAGAGCGGCTGGCTGAATTCTGCGCAAATGCGAACGATCTGGGTATTCCCGTTATGTTTCGCATCAAACACACCTACCACTCCTACCTGGTCGGCAATATGTTGGATTTGGGACCTTCCGGTATCGAAGTGCCTCAGGTGGAAGAGGAGTCCACAGTAGAGGAGAGTCTCAAGTATTTCTACTATCCCCAGAAAGGAAGGCGGAGCTGGGGCGGCGCTTTAAGGATCGGTTCTGGCGAACACGAGGACAGGGTCGAATATGCCGAGTGGTGGAACGCGCACGGAGTGCTCTGGATGCAGATCGAGTCGCTACGCTCGGTTACGGGAGTGCGCAGGTTGCTCCGACCGGGGGTCGATTGTCTCTCCTGGGGCCCCTCCGATCTCAGCTTTGACCGCGAAGCCCATCCCGATCATCCACTGAAAACGGACGATGATTGTATTGAGCATGTGGTGACGCTTTTGCAGGGTAGCGGAACCCGGCTCGTGGTGCGCAGCGGCGCCCCGAGCGCACGCGAGAAATACAGAGCCATGGGGGTAACCGTTCTCTTGGAGCGGCCTAGGGATCGCTAATGAACCCGCTTAACAGTTTTGTGACCGAGGAAGGTCGGCGGCGCCAAAGGATTGGCGCCCTCCAAATCCGAGGCGTCATCCGAGAAATGGAGGGCGGCAATCCCTTCTTGCCGCCGCAACGCCCTGGCAAAGATATCCGGTTCATTGCCAGCAATAGTTGATGGCCAAAGGCCTCGATGTTATAGAGCCTTCACATCGGTAAGTTCACCTGCAAGCCAGGACACCGCCCATGATTAGCATCTCCGATTCAAACTCCGATAACGTCGCGCTTTACGGAATCATTGAATGGTTCTGCTATCATCAGAATTACGAGGTGTTCGACGGCGGCCCCGAGGTAATTGACCGCGCCCTTGAACTCCACCAGGAGGCCGGGTTTGAATACATCGTCTGGAGCGCTGGCCGGTCGGTTGTGGAATACTGGTCCGCAATTCCCGGCTCGACCCGCCTTTGTGAACTCAGCGATCAGGTAGGGGGTTCTTCCTGGAGCTACACCCGGGACATTATCGATCACGTCTGTCCACTCCGTAAGGCCCAGGCTTACTGTAAACGTAACGGGTTGAGCCTGTATGCCCGCCTGGGCATGAACCGGCACTACGGCGCAAGTAACTGGACCGGAACCACCTCGCGATTTGCCCTGGAACATCCCGAGTATCGTGAAAAGGCAATTTCCGGAGAGACCGACGCCTCGCGCCTTTGCTACCATTTTCAGGAAGTCCGTGACGAGCGCATCCAGATTCTCATGGAATTGCAGAGCCTGGGCGTCGACGGGCTGGTGCTCGATTTTTGCCGTCAGGTGCCCATGCTTCGCTACCATGAGTCACTCGTCGATGTGTTCAAGCAGGAGACCGGCCAGGATCCTACCGAGTTTACCTCACAAAATCCCGAAGACTACCGGGAATGGTTTCAATTCCGTGCCGACCGGTTCACCGATTTCATGCGTGAGCTGCGGGCTGCTCACCGCCGACAGGAGAAGGAACTGGGCCGAGCTTGTCCGCTCCTGGCTCGGGTTCCCGATAACGTTCCCTGGCTTTGTCTGGCCTATGGACTCGACCTCGATCGCTGGTTCGAGGAGGATTTGATCGATGCAACCATGCTGAGCCCTTTTCCCCTCTGTCACCTCGCCCCGGAAGGTGATCCCGCCTACCACATCAACCTCGCCCACCGGCATGGCAAGGCGTGTATCGCCGGTATCGGGTCGAAAAACCTGATCACGAGCCGTTCCTTCGAAAATTCGGGATTCTACCGCCCCAAGGCCCTGTTCGCTATGGCTGATGCGCTTCTGGGTCAGGGAGCCGACGGCTTGAGCGTTTATCAAAGTGAGTCGGTGTTGCGTATGAACTACATCTTTCAGGATATCGCCGACCTCGGAAGCAGGCGGACAATCCGTTCGCGGCTCAATCAAATTGGGCACGTTTCCCTCCCCGATGATTACCTATTCGGGGTAGATTGGCATACCCAACCGCCGGACCGCATGCACGGCCTCGGCAAAACCGTCGGCGATCGTGCCCTGTAAACACTATCTGGACGCCTTCGCGTTCAGAGCAGATCCATTCAGCCGGCAGAACTGAAGCCGAAGAGGCTCCAGCTACGCAGAAGCGCTGCAGCCGCGCCGGTCCGGGGTGCGCACGAAGTAGCTGGACGCCTTCGCGTTCAGAGCAGGTTCGGTGACCCGGTGAGTGATCGATTCTACCGAAACCGGGGGCAATAGTCTGGAGTGCCCGCTACGGGAAGTCCCAGATTCTCCGGAACCTCGGCCCGCGCCGACGGAATGCCCAGGTGTCCATCGGTTTCCCTTTTCCCCGTTGGTTTTGTTTGCGGCTCTGCTGCCCTGGGAAATCCGTGGTTACTCTTCTTACGTCGAGTTGTTTTTGGTTGCGCCTTCGCTGCGCCAAGGTATCCGATGCTATAATAGGCCGGACGCCGTATGAAGAATACTTTTTTGTCAGGAGACGCACTTTTCCCTACGGAAAGGATGGACATTCTTCGTCTGGTCAAATTCCTTTCTAAACATGGCCCACGAACAGACCGGGACGATTAAAGAGATCTTTGAAACGCAGACGTTTCCCAGCGGCTTTTCCAAGCGCGAATTCGTCATCACGACCGATGAGCGTTTTCCCCAGGAAATCAAGTTTGACTGCCTGAAAGAGAAAATAGAGTTGCTGAATGACTTGAAGGCGGGCGATACCGTCGTGGTCAGCTTCAACATTCGCGGTCGCCAATACAATGGTCGCTACTATATCGATCTGAACGCCTGGAGGATTGAATCGGCAGGTGCCCAGGGGGAGGATGAGCAGGGAATGCCAAGTAGTTCCGATACCGATGTTGTTCCCGAAGAACCCACCGAAGATGGCGGTAACACCGGCGAGGATATCCCATTCTGAGCAACGGCGGATTCGATCTCGCAAAGGAACAATTGCGGTAGGGCGAATCGTCCCCTATGAGCCGTGGGCTACGGCGTTCCGCTCAGCTCAACGCCCTATCTTCGCACCGGTCACCTCCCGATCGTAAGGTTGATCCTAAACATACTGATGGCCTGCAGAGCCGTCGGCCCTTGTGCAGTCGCTCCGCAAGCACCAATTCTGGAGGGACGAGGGCCCCCGAGTCCGTGGGGCGGGCAACCAATTCGTTCGCGGTATCAAACTTTCAAGCGGCCCTCCAGGGACATCGGCCACGCTTGCGTGTTTCACGCTTCGCCTTACGAATGTTCAGCACGGGTCGGCTCGGAAAAAGTAGGATGGACCGCCCGCTCCGTCATGTGCCTACTTCCTTTGATCCACGGTAAGTCAGCGCCTATACCGCGGCTCCCCCGGCTGCCAGAAGACGTTGTTTTGAAGACCCTGATGGGAACTGTGCTTCACACCATCTCTATCGTATCCCTGCAATTCGCGCGCCGTATTGTCGAACCAGACGATTCCGGGCCTACCTGCCGGCGGCGCACCCGGCCCAACGGGAAGCTCAAATTTCGGTGATCCCACGGTCACTTGAGGTTCCGGCGCAACGGCCGGTTCCACCTGGAACGATTCGCCGTGATCCCTTGAGATGAGCCACAGAACAGGAAGCCCGTTCCGCAGCCCGGCCGCACGCGAGCGAGTGAGCAAACCTCGCGACCAGGCGGCATGATCGAGCGGCGCCACACTGATTAGGGCGCGAAACACGCCCTCGCCGTCGATGGTGAAGGCCCCGCGGCAAGCCACCGGACGGTATTCCGGATAAGCCTCCTTGATAGCGTCGATCGACCGCTGACGCCAGATTCCCTCGTCATCCGGGGACGCCAGGATGAGCTGGCCCGGTTCATTGAGGTGGTACAGGAATAGAACGTGTGGCTTCCCTCCCCCGTCCACCGCGATATTTCCCTGTGCCACGATGACCGGAGGCGGCATCGCTTCATGCCGCAACCCCGTGCTCTCGGCGATAACATCCATCTGGTTAGGCCGCGCGGGGGTATCGACCGGATCGCCGCGCACGGTTCTCCATGTCCTGCCTCCGTCCGGCGACTGCATATAGGCCACAGCCTGGTGGATACCGCGGTTGTCGTAGATGCCGTAGCCTTCATAAAAATCGTTTACCAGGTGAAGAACGCCCTTCCCATCGAAACACATCCCACTGGCGAACGCCGCATAACCGGTGTATTCTTCTTTTCGCCGGATGATCTTGCCTCGCAGCTCCCAGCTGCCGTCAGACGGCTTCACATAGAAATCCACGCCCTTCCAGCGCTCCGCGTTGCGCAGCGTCAAATAAAGGATATCATGGGAATCGCACACCAGGTAGGGATAGGTGCCCGAGGCCACTTCGACCGGATCAGTCCATTCCGATGCGTCGTTGCTGCGAACGGAGCGCCGGTAAGTGCAGGGCGTGTTGTGACCGCTCAAAATGAGGTGCAGAAATCCTCTACTGTCGGCGGTTATCACCCCGCGGGCATGATTGTCCTTTGCCTTGCCAAGGTCATACGTCGGCGACCATTCCCCGGTATTCCCGTCACGAGTTCGGACCCGATTGAAATACCCGTCCTCGGTGACATCCTGCCAGGTTAGGTGCGTCCTGTGCTCGTAGGTGGCGATCTTGTTTCCCGCCTCATTCGTGGCCGCTTCGCTGCCTATTTCAGAGATAATTTCTGCATGCTTCATTGTGGATTCTTTTCTCCCCTTTCTCCTCAAACCCTTACAAGTACGCCTTCTCAGATAGTTTTTTCCAATAATCTACAAGTCAGCAACTTAAATCCGTTCAGCAGAAACATTCTCCACAGGCCGCGATCGGATAGAGCTACCCGCTGACCGTGCCAACCACCTCGTGGCCCAGGAACGTGGATAGACTTTTCGGTAGCCCTGCTCCGCCCAGGATCTTGATATCGGTAGCGTAGACACCCTACCCTCACGGTCAGAACCATGATCGTGATCGATTAAATTTTGACAGACAGAAACTGCTTGACATTCTTACCCGATTCAGGCAGTATTCATGATATGAGATTACGTAGAATCAAAGTGCATGGAAAGATGGAGTCGGTTTACCACTGTATGTCGCGTATCGTGGGGGGAGAGCGTCTGATCAGGAATCGAGGGAAGGAGATCTTTCGCAGCCAGATCTGGAAAGTGTCGGATTTTTGTGGAGTGGAGATTTTGACCTATTGCATCATGAGTAATCACTTCCACCTCCTGGTGCGAGTTCCGGAGAAACAGGAAGTTTCTGATCAGGAATTACTTAGGCGATTCTTTGTGTTGTATGGAGAAGAGAAGGTCTCGATTGCATCATTGACTGCAATGCTGAAGAAGGACGGCAGTGAAGCGAAGGCATGGCGGAAGCTAATGCTGGGGCGCATGGGGGATGTATCGATATTCATGAAGATGCTCAAACAGCGCTTTTCGATCTGGTATAACCGCAGCCATGAGCGGTTCGGCACACTGTGGGCGGAGCGGTTCAAGAGTGTGCTGGTGGAGGATATTAACGTTGCCCTGGAGATCGTGGGGGCCTATATCGACCTGAATCCAGTGCGAGCGGCATTGTGCCGGGATCCGAAGGATTATCGTTTCTGCGGGTATGGGGAAGCGATAGGAGGATCCGAACGCGCGCGGTCGGGCATCTGCTCGCTGATGCGAGCGAAAAAGGTGTGGCCAACGGCGGCCCGGGAATACCGCGTAGGGCTCTTTGGCATGGGGGCGATGCCCAAAGCAGGAGGCCAGCCCCATATCGACCATAAAAAGGTAAGAGAAGTCATGAAGCGGGGCGGCCGGCTTTCCCGTGTCGAGTTGCTGCGCTGCCGGGTGAGGTATTTCAGTGACGGAGTGGTGTTGGGAAGCGAGGAATTCGTGCGGCATCAGATCGAGCAGGTTCGTGAAGAGCTCGGTCCCATGCGAAAATCCGGTCCGCGTCCGATGCAAGGGGGCGATTGGGGAGGACTGACTGTCTTACGCAGCTTACAGAAGGACGTGATCACCTGAAGAAAGGTAGAAAGCACTCATGAACATAATGAATCGGCACGGCATCGCTTTTCAAACTGGACGCATAGGATTTGTTCTTTCATGAAACCTGCTCACTTTCAAAACTGACCATGCAGTTTCGTTTCCTACCGCGGTTATCTTTGTGAGAAAACCTGGGTAGATTTAATTGTGGGCCCGACACATCCCAACATCCTCTTTGTCTTCTCGGACCAACATCGCTGGTGCGATCTCGGTTGTTACGGCAACGAACAGGTTATCTCACCCCATTTTGATGCCTTCGCTCAAGAAGCAGCGCAGCTCACTCATTGCGTTTCAAATTCCCCTCTCTGCGTACCGGCACGTGGCATCCTGCTTACCAGCTTATTCCCGCTCAAGCACGGCGCTATCACGAACGATCTTCCCATCAATCCCGAGGTAACCAGCATGGCCCACGTGCTGCAAGCGCACGGCTACCACACCGGATACATCGGGAAGTGGCATCTGGCCGGCATTCCGCGTGATCAATTCATCCCCGCAGGACCGAGTCGTCTCGGATTCGAAACCTGGAAAACCATCAACTGCGGCCACCGGTATATTGACGATCACTATTACGACGAAGCCGATAATCGGATTGATTTTCGCGGCTACGAGCCCGAGGTACAGACCGATCTAGCGATCGATTTCGTAAACGAGAGGGCCGGGAAAGACCGCCCGTGGTCCTTGCACCTCTCCTGGGGTCCGCCTCACGACCCCTACCAGGCGGTTCCAAGGCAGTACCTCAACCTCTACGATCCCGCTACTATCGAGCTAAGGGACAATGTCGGGGAGTCCATCGTGCGCAATCTGAAAAAGGGGCCGCTCAGTCGAGCGGACATAAGGAGGAATCTCCGAGGCTACTACGCCCACATCACGGCCCTGGACGAACAATTTGGGCGGCTCCTCAAAGCTCTGAAGGATACGAGACAGTTGGAGAATACGATTGTCGTCTACACGAGCGACCACGGGGACATGCTGGGAAGCCAGAATTTCTGCGATAAGCAGCTCCCCTACGAGGAATCCATTCGCGTCCCGCTTCTCGTGCAATGGAAGGGTCGAACGAGGATTTCCGTAAATGACGAGCTCATCGGACTCGTCGACCTCGCCCCCAGCATCCTGGGACTGGCAGGTATCTCATTTCCAAATCCTGTTGACGGAAGAGATCTGCACACTCTCTTCACGGAGTCGAATGCCAGGGGCCGGGATCACGTCTACATCTTCGATCTCATTCCCTGCCACCAGGCGGAAGACCGGGGCGGCCGGGAATGGCGGGGCCTTCGGACAAAGCAATTCACCTTCGTGCGATCGGCAGCGGATGCAGGTTACCTCTTCTACGACAACGAAGCGGACCCATTCCAACGCAACAATCTAATCTCACATCCGGACTACGCCAAGGTTCGCTCACGACTGAATGATCAACTTATCCGGGAGGTGGAAACGAACGACGCCCTTTTGCCCTGGGAGGAATTCATTCGGCGATTCGGGTTTGTCGAAGCCTGGAACAAGAGCCAAATCTACTTCAAACGATCAACGCTCTAGTGCAGCAACGGTCTTCGCCAAGGCTGCGCCCTGTCAAGAGCTACGGGGATTCTACGGCTTTTTACCCTTCGGCACCGGGTGTCGTCCGACGAGGCGTTTTTTTATAACCCTGCAGTTCCGAGTTGTCGGGACCGGGAATGATCAAGTTCAATTCAGCGAACGGCCATGCTCAGGCGCGCTTGGTTCAGCGTCCTCTTAATCTACGGCGGTCGTCAAAACCTCACTCACCCACGAATTGAGGCTTTTGTTCTCAAGCTTCGATTGGAGGTGAATCCTCTTGTGAAGCATCGGGTCAATCCTTATCAGGAATTTCCCTGAAAATGGCTTCTCCGCTTCTTCATCGCGTTCCCTGCAAAAGTCAAGATAGTCGTCAACTGACTCCGTGAACGCTTTCTTCAACTCTTCCACGGTCTCTCCCTCATAGGTTATGACGTCTCGAAGATTTATTACTTCTCCATGGAACACTTCAGCATCCTCATCGTATTCCACCTTTCCGATATATCCCCTATACTCCATCTTGGTTAACTCTGCACTCGATGAGATATCTGCGCACTGATCTTACCGTACCCTTGTTGCACTCCTTCCGCGGGTGGGGCCGGTGAAATACCGCTCGCACTCCCGAGAGATATACCCGAACCCGAGAACCCCGCCCTTCGGAGATCTCTCCGCCCAATGCTTTGAAAAGCGCTTCTATATCCTTCCATTCAATATCGGAGCGCTCCGGCGTCTCAAAGACCTTGCACAGAGTCCTCCGGTTCTTCCTATTCACGTCAATATAGTATCAGGAAATGATATCATGTCAAGGGACGCGTCATGCCAGCTCTAGTTTCGGATACGACACCAAGCTTAGGTGTCCAACATGATAATTAAGGTACCGACAAAAATGGTTAGGAGGATAATGCAGAAAATAGAGAATATGAGCATTCCGACACCGCCCGGCTTAGCGAAGTTAAGCGTCTATCCATGTGCCGGAATTCGCTTTGGTACTACTGTTCGGGAATCCAAGTGACTGAAATAGACGCAAAGCCACTTTGAACCAGAAGTCCAGTTCTCGGGGTTCTCCCATTCGACCTGGTTTATTTCCTCTTGAGTCACGATCCGATTTATTTAAATTCAGCGGTTGGCACGAACGTGGAGAGAAGGTAAGGCTGTAGGCCTGTGCCTAACTGATCTCGTTGAGGTAAATTCTCCTCGCGAGTGTCGCAATAAAGAGAGGGCCGAATTTGTTTAGAGGTGTCGATTCGTCATCCCAATCATCTTCAGGTCGGAATAGGGTAAGGAATACTTCGCGTGGAAAATCCCTGACTTTTCTACCTCTTCGTGATCAAAGAGGAAGAACATAGGATTCATGAACCCGGCCAGCAATCTCCCTCCCTCCTTTAATACACGATAGCACCCTCGCCAAACCGGCGTCACATCTTCTACAAAGACATTCGATACGGGATGGAAGATCAGATCGAAAGTCTCGTCCTGGAATTGCGAAAGGTCAGCCATATCCCCTTGAACCGTCGATAATTCGAGTGAATCGCGCTCCGCAACGAAGCGATCCTTAGCCAGTTGTTCCTCGGAATTGTCAAAGCTTGTCACTGTTGCGCCTGCTGCCGCCAGGATTGGTGCCTGCTGCCCGCCTCCGGAAGCCAAACAGAGCACATCCATTCCCTTTATATCGCTAAGCCAATTCTTTGGAACTCCCCTATTTGGAGTAAGTATGACGTTCCAATCACCGCAACCTGCGGCTTGAATCTCCGATGAAGTTACCGGATTGCACCAACGGCTCCCGTTCTTCGACTGCTTGTTCCAAGCGGCTCTATTGTGGGCTACAACATTCATTCTTTCTGATAGGACACGATAGCACATGAAACGACCGAAAAACATCCTGTTTATCATTGCGGATGACTGGAGCCCGATTGCCGGGGTCTACGGAAACGGAATCATTCAGACGCCGCACATCGACGCGCTGGGCCGGGCCGGTACTGTTTTCGACCATGCCTATTGCACGACGCCCTCCTGCGCCGCCAGCCGCGCCAACATCCTCACCGGGCACTACAGCCACACCCATGGACAGTTCGGGCATTGCCACGGGATCCACGGCTTCACCACCCATCCCTGGATACCTACGCTACCGGGAATTCTCCGACCCCGGGGCGTAACCACGGGCCTGCTCGGAAAGGACCATGTCGCGCCGCATTCGATCTACCCTTTCGACATTCTGGAAGGAATGAACACACGTAACGTCAGCCCGCTCGCGCAGCGGGCGGGAGAGTTTTTTGCGGAGGCGGGAGAACGGCCCTTTTACCTCCACATCGGGAGTGCGTTTCCCCATCGTGCCGGGCGAGGGTTCGGCAACGAGCATGTGGGAGAGGGAATAAAGCCGGTGGGTTACGACCCGGGCGATGTCGCGGTCCCATCCTGGCTGCCGGATGCACCCGAAGTGCGCGAGGACATCGCGGACTACTATGAAGCGGTATCGCGCTACGACCAGACAGTGGGAGCGGTCATCGAGGCGCTCGAAAAGAGCGGGAAGCGGGACCAGACACTGATTATTGTGACGACGGATCACGCCATGCCCTTCCCCGGCGCCAAGGCCTCCAGTTTCGACAGCGGACATCGCTGCCCCCTCATCGTCTGGAGTCCACACCAGGCGAAGCGCTGCATCCGATCGCAGGCCATGGTCAACTGGTCGGACTTTCTCCCCACCTTTCTGGATGTCTTCCGCGTCGAATATCCAAGGGATGCGGCGGTTCCGTTGCCGGGAAGGTCGTGGCTCGATATACTCGAAGACACCTCATCGGAGCCGGGAGGCGGGGAGTGGTCGGAAACCTTCACGGCGCACAATTTCCACGAGGTGACGAATTACTATCCGTATCGCGTATTGCGAAAACGGCGCTGGAAATATGTGCTGAACCTAGCCTGTCAGATCCGGACACCAATGCCGAGCGACCTTTTCCGCTCGAAGACGTGGACGGCGGTTCGCGAGCAGGACATCACCATGCTCGGCGATCGTCCGAGAAGCCATTTCGAGTTTCAACCGGAGGAGGCGCTATACGACATGGAAAGCGATCCAGTCGAGGCAGAAAACCGGATCGGGGACCCCACGCTGACCGCTTTGGTAGCGGAATGCCGCCGGAAGCTGCTGGCATTTCGCGAAGCCACGCGGGATCCCTGGCTGGAACAGGATTTTCAGGAGGGCCGGATCGCGCGATACAGCCCCGGGGACTCGAAAACCGGGCCCGGGAGGTAGGGGATGTCTAACCTGAAACTTAGCCTTGGGAGCGGGTTTGCGGGCGATTGTGTAACGTTTTTCAGGGGCCGGGAACTACGTAGCGCACTGCTTATCGGAGCGTAGCGCAGATTGCGGTGCGAAGTGGGACCTACGCACGGTTCGGAACCCCGGGGCAACCGCCGACGCTGTCGACGGTAAGCCGCCGGGCTACGAAAGAACGGCCATAGCCGAACTCGGCGGCCAGTGCGGCCCGTGGCCGGAGGTTTCACTCCTGTTTGATCCGGCAAGGGTCAGCGCGCCGGGGGCGCGACTAACCTGAAACTTAGCCTTGGGACCGGGTTTGCGGGCGATGGAATCGATGTCAAGTGAATTTTGTTGGAACGTTAGCCCAGTCGCGCTAAAGAGCCGGAAATGACGTAGCGCACTGCTTATCGGAGCGCAGCGTAGATTGCGGTGCGAAGTGGGAGATACGGGCGGTCCGGGATCCCGGGGCAACCCCCGGCGCTGCCGGCGGTAAGCCCGCGGGCTACGAAAGAGCGGCCATTGCCGAAGACGATCGCAGGTGCGGGCCGCGGCCGGAAGTTTCACTCCTGTTTGATCCGGCCAAGCGCAGCGCGCCGGGGGCTTGGCTGACCTGAAACTTCACTGCTGGAGTAGGATTAAGTGTTCAGGTGTCAGGATTCGATTGCGCTTCCTCAGAACTGACACCCGAAACCTGAACCCTTTCAATAGTTTCACCCCCGATATATCCGGCCAGCGCGAGCGCAGCCGGCGGCTCCACTGACCGGAAACTTCACTGTCCATGCGGGTCTGCGGACGACAGTTTCTCAGGTAAACTAGACAGGGCCTACTACATTTAACATACATGTATCCATGGATACCATGGATACATGCAAAAGCTTCAGATTCTTTTTCCTGAGCCGCAAATGAGTCGGCTTAGAGCAGCCTCGAAGCGAGAGGACCGGCCCATCAGTGATATCGTTCGGCGAGCCACAGACGCATGGCTGGATAAGCTTTCAGAAGATTATGAGAAGGGACAAGAGATTGATGTCCCGACATTTCACGGGGGGAGGACATTGGTCGCACCGGAGAATTTACGTGATCTAATCTACGAGGAGCATCTGCAGCACAAGCTCAGCCGTGGTTAGCCTGGACACCAACATCCTCTACTATGCCACGAACGCGGACTGCGCGGAGCACGGACAGGCTGTAAAGATCTACCTGAAGATGCTCGATTCGGCATCATCGTGGATCATCGCCGACCAGGTATTAATGGAATACTATAAGCTCATTCGCAATCCGGTCGTGTTGGAAAATCCGCTGTCGGCACCGGAAGCATTCGAGCGCGTCGATGTCATTCGCAATCGATACGGATGCCTTCACTGTTCCTTTGAGTCCCAACATTGGTCGACCGTAGTAGAGTGGCTGAAACGACCGGGGTTCCCTCATACTCGAGTCTTCGACCTTGTGCTGGCAGTAACCTTAAGGGCGAACGGCGTGGAGAGCTTTTACACGAGAAATGTAAGAGACTTCGAGCCATTCGGTTTCTTCGAAGTCATAGATCCGATTGAAACCACGCCGGCGAACGGATCGTAAGATTCCATTGCACAGGAGGGCCGCTTGATATAACAGGTATAGGATCGGGAATATGGCACTGGCAGACTACTCTTCGGCATTGGTCACAGGGGCTTCGAGTGGTATCGGCGAGGCGACGGTGCGGAGTTTCTGCTCCAAGGGAATTACCGTGCATGCCATGGCGCGCCGCAAAGAGCGTCTGGACCAGCTGGGCGACGATACCGGCTGTATCACCCACCAGCTCGACGTTCGCGACACCGACCGGCTCTACGAAACCCTCGGCGGTCTGGAGGTCGACATCGTCGTCAATAACGCTGGGATCGGTCGTGGATTCGAGAGGCTCTATGAGGCGAAAAGAAAGGATATCGATGCCACCCTGGACACCAATATCGATGCGGTCTTCCACGTTCTTCACGCGCTGCTTCCCGGTATGGTGGAGCGCAAGCGCGGCCACATCATCCAGATCGGATCGGTGGCCGGGCTCTACCCGATCAAGTCATCCGTTTACGGTGCGAGCAAAGGCGCGATTCACCTGCTCTGCCAGAACCTTCGCCTGGAGCTGGGGGGCACGGGAGTGCGGGTAACCGAGATATGTCCGGGTCGGGTGCGGACCGAGTTCTTTGACGTGGCCATCGACGACGCCACTACGCGAGAACAGATCAAGGATTCCGGTATCAGCGACCTCCAACCTGAGGATATCGCCGATGCAGTGGTCTATGCCCTGGACGCGCCGAGGCACGTCAATGTCAACCTGGTTGAGCTCCAACCCACCGAGCAAGTCTTCGGTGGATTGCGTTTTGTGCCGACAAATTAGGCCCAGACTCAGCGATCCCTGGCAGAGGTGAAGCGGGTTTCCCCTACACTGGAGGGTCGACGGCTCTGGAGGCCGGTTGGGATTCGCCTACAGGCTGGTTTCAGCGGGAGGAAACTCATTCATTAAGGCGACGAAGCTTACGACAAAGTTCCAACGCAACTCGGCTTCGAGGGTTACGGCAAATATGTGCCTCGCAGCCAACTCCGTCGTCCTCGTTCGCTTTTTCGGAATTGTGCTTCTTCGTCGCGAGCTTCGTCGAGCAGAAAGCCGGTCGAGATACTTGCCTAACGGCTCAACAAAATTCACTTGACACCCATTCTATCGCCCACAGATCCGCTTATGTAGGGCTAAGTTTCAGGTCAGTGAGGCCCCCGGCCGCGCTGCGCTTGGCCGGATCAAACAGGAGTGAAACTTCCGGCCGCGGCCCGCACCTGCGATCGTCTTCGGCAATGGCCGCTCTTTCGTAGCCCGCGGGCTTACCGCCGGCAGCGCCGGGGGTTGCCCCGGGATCCCGGACCGCCCGTATCTCCCACTTCGCACCGCAATCTACGCTGCGCTCCGATAAGCAGTGCGCTACGTCATTTCCGGCTCTTTAGCGCGACTGGGCATCAAGGTAGGACCGCCCGTTACCGGGCGGCCCCCTCGCAGATCCCTACGTGCGGTTTTCCCGCATAAGGCTCCTCAGAGTAGCGCGCAATTTCAAGTCCAGCAGGGAGCTTGATACGCTTTATTGGAGCATTCTTTTCCACCGTATTTGCTATGCTGAGTTGCTACTCCGTCCGTTCCTTCCCCATGACTGTTCGCGCAGTCTTGTGATCGGCCTTACCGTCTCCGAGTACTATGACGGATCTGACTCCCCGCCGCCCATCGGCTCGCCTTCTTTTCTGTTGGCTTCGCCTACCTCTTTCAAGGAAGCTCGCGGGGCCTCCCAGGTTCATGTCGCTTCCCTCCTTACATGCCACAGTCTTAAGGGACCCCGGCAGCCTCTCATGGTTCTCACCTTCGCGAACCCTTCTTTCTGGCTTCTGCCACGTTAAACGCATCGCCGACTGCTTTGATTTCTTACGGGGCTGTATCAACTCTCGGGGGCTTGCGAATCCCCCTGCGGCCTGCATCGTTCCTGTGTACGCTTCACACATATCGTTTTGCCGGGATGTTCGCCTGCCCCTCCACGGGCGCCAGATGTTCACCAGCTCGCGGGCGTCTCCGCCCGCCGCCTTTATCCGTTCCTTCATGTGCGCAACACTCGGTTTATGCTGTTGGTTAGACTTTGTATAACAGGGACTCTCACCCTGTAGGAAGCGCCACGCTTCGCCTGGCGCACTAACGTTCCAACAAAATTCACTTGACATCGATTCCATCGCCCGCAAACCCGCTCCCAAGGCTAAGTTTCAGGTCAGCAAGGCCCCCGGCCGCGCTGCGCTTGGCCGGATCAAACAGGAGTGAAACTTCGGCTTGCGGGGCCGTTGGATGTGGCTAGAAGTGAGGGTGAACCGGCATTGGCTGCGGCAGTCAAAACCCATGCGCACATTGGAGCTGAATATGCCCCCAGGTCAGTCTGGTTCCGAGTCGGCCATCAACCATTGGCGAGGTCCGTCTGAACGGGCTCTCCCCCAGGTTAGAATCCTGATTTAACGGCCACCTCGGGCCGCAGCCAATGGCCTAACTAAAAGAAAGGAACAAGATATCATGGCAGCGAAAAAGAGCAAGCACAGAGCAAAAAGGAAGGTACGGCCGATACAAGCCTGTCCGGTGATCCGGCCGAACTGCGCGGGGATCGATTTGGGATCGCAGGAGCATTGGGTATGCGGACCGGCTCGGGAGGACGGCAAAGTCAATGTGAAGGTATTCGGCAGCACCACCCCCGAGCTGCATCGGCTGGCCGACTGGCTGATCGAGCAGGCAATTGAATCGGTGGCGATGGAGAGCACGGGAGTCTACTGGATCCCGTTGTACGAGCTTTTGGAATCGCGCGGTCTGGAAGTAGTGCTGGTGAACGCGCGCCAGCTCAGCCGGGTGCCGGGGCGCAAGACTGACATGATCGACTGCCAGTGGAACGAGCTGTTGCACAGTTGCGGACTGTTGCGCGCTTCGTTCCGGCCGGCCGAAGCGATCTGTGCGCTGCGCGCGGTGCAGCGGCAGATGGCCAATCTGGTGGACGCACGCACGCGTGCGGTGCAGTGGATGCAGAAGGCTCTTGACCAAATGAATGTACAGGTGCACCGGGCGGTCACCGACATAACCGGCCAGACCGGCATGGCCATCATCCGGGCCATTGTGGCCGGGCAACGAAATGCCAAAAAGCTGGCCGCTCTGCGGGACCGGCGCTGCAAAAAGAGCGAAGCGCAGATCGCCGAACATCTCAGCGGTAATTGGCGGCGCGAACACCTTTTCAACCTGCGTGGGGCGCTGCAGTTGTATGACCAGTTCGAAGAGATGATTGCCCAGTATGAACAGCAGCTCATCGAACAGATCGAGGCGCTGCAGCCGGCCCGGCGCCGTAGCCTCAAGCCGCCGGCGCATCCCAACCCGACCAAGGAAAGGGCCATGGGCAAGCGGGGCGAGCAACCGATGCGCACGGCGCTGTGGCGGCTCTACGGGGTAGATCTCACGCGTATCGACGCGATCAGCACCGGGGCCGCGCAGGTGGCATTGACCGAAGTGGGCTTGGATCTGAGCGCTTTCCCCGACGAACATCACTTTGTCTCCTGGTTGCGTCTGAGTCCCAAAATGGCCTTCTCCGCGGGCAAGGTGCTCAAGAAAAGACCAAACAGCTTCGGCGCCATCCGGATGGGCGCCATCCTGCGCATGTGCGCGCTGACCCTGCGCCACTCCCCGAGCGCGCTGGGAGCCTGTTTTAGGCGCACCGCCCGGCGCAAGAGCGGCGCGGTGGCCGTCTTCGCGCTCGCTCGCAAACTGGCCATCCTCATCTACCGCATGCTCCGTTACGGCCAGGACTACGTCGACGAGGGAGCCAAACGCTACGAGGCACGCTTTGCCGAAAGACGCTTACGATCTCTCAAAATGAACGCCCAATCGCTCGGATTCAAACTAGTGCCAGAGGTCCAACCGGAGGCTGCATGACGATGTTTCCGGCCCGCGAAAAACGTTACACAATCGCCCGCAAACCCGCTCCCAAGGCTAAGTTTCAGGTTAGTCGAGCCCCCGGCGCGCTGCGCTTGGCCGGATCAAACGGTGGTGAAACTTCCAGCGGTTAGACTCCGAAGAGAAAGCCTTTCCCAACTTCGGCGTTCAATGTTTCCCGACAAGTCGGGATTGGACGTTCGTTTTTGAACATCGAACACTGAACATCGAAGTGACTAACGGCTCAACAAAATTCACTTGACACGCCGCAAACCCGCTCCAGAGGCTAAGTTTCAGGTTAGCGAGGCCACCGGCTGGGCTGCGCTTGGCCGGATATATCAAGGGTGAAACTTGCTAGAAGCGGAAGGAAGTTCCCGGCTTAGAAAAGCTACCGGCAATCGTTCTCTATCCCGCTCCAGAGGCTAACTTTCAGGTCAGTCGGGTCAGCGGACTTGCCCTGAACGCGACCTCCTCCGCCATGGCTACGGCGCTTGAAAAGGCGTCCAGCTACATGAGCATGCCGGATCGGCGTAGCTGGAGCCCTTCGGCTTCAGTCCCCGTCGGATCTCGGGACCTGCCCTGAACGCGACCTCCTCCGCCAAGGCTGCGGCGCTTGAAAAGGCGTCCAGCTAGGGGCTGTCCCAAATTCCGGGATTTTCGGACACAGCATTATATGAAACTGTTTTAAATCCGTTTGGTTCATTTAATGGCGTGAGCTCGCGCGATAGGCCCCGAATAATCGCCCCTTTCAGCTCTCTGAGAACGTTCTGCCCGCCTTTGGGAGACACTCCTCCCGCAAAATGGATGGGGCGCCATTTTCGGATCCTTTAAGCAGCCTGGCTCTGGCGTTCTTGTGCTTCCAGCGCCAGCGTTTTCGCGATTAGCCACAGATTGTGACTTAGCACCGACCAGCCTGCCGCCAGATTCCGATTCGTAAAGCCCTTGGCCCGAAGGCGCCCGCTGTGGTAGCGGTTCTTCACTGTCCCGATGCGTCCTTCCAGTCCCCCCCGACGCCTCTGCAGCCACCGGAAAAACTTCTCGCTCATGCGTTCTTTCATCGCCCCGGGATCCTTCGGCGCCACCCCATCGTAGATCCCCAACCGCTGCAGATGCGCACTGCTCGCCCGAGAGGCGAAGCCGCGATCCGCACTCAGCGCGCCAAGGGCTTGTTCTACATCCAAGCTGCCCTGCCGTTGCAGGCTCTGCTTCATCTGCTCATACTTGGGGGCCTGCTCCCGATACAGTTTCCAGTCCAACAGGTAGCCCTCGCGGCTTTCGCACACCAACAGCGTGTTGCCGAACTCCACCTCCTTGCCCGCTTTGCCCCGCACGATCACATGCGCATCAGGCTCGTGCACACTGAGGATCTTATCGGCGTTGGCCACCTGACGTTCTCCGATAATACGTTCGTGGGCTTGCCGGATCACCTCTGGGATTTGCCCTCTCATGCGATCGATTCGGGCTATTATGCCCTCGATCTCTGTGGGGCTGTAGGCGGTCTGTTCCCCCAAATTTGACAACAGCTCGCGGTGCCGCTGGGCATGCCCTCCCACTGTCTTGAGCAGTCGCTTCATCTTCCGTAAGATCTTCTTGCGCTCCTTACCGCTATGGCGCCGGCGGCGACTGTGCGTCATGGCTATGCACAAGCGGTTCATCTGTCGGGCATAGTGCTCCGGTCCCTGCGGCATGCGATGGCGCAGCCCGGCCCCACGGATCAGCTTGATGGCTTTGAGCAGGGTCGCCGCCACATCCTTCAGTAAGACCCAATCGGTGGGCCAATGGATGTTGGCCTCCAGACAGGTACTGTCGATCAGACAGATACCCATATCCAGCGGTTTCTCCAAGCCCACCTCGATGGCCAAATCGGCATTGCCGACCACCTCGCTGAGGGTTCGCTGCAACCCCCTCAACTGCTCTTCTGTAAACATCTTTGAATAACGATCCAGGCTGCTCTTCGATATCCCTTTAATGCCCTCCAGATCGCGCACTCCACAAAAATCAGCCAATAGATCGCTGCTGCCCAGTGCCCGCGCCAGCCCCCGGAACGATATGCCTCCCAAAAGGAACCTCAGCACTTCCATGCGCAACGCCCGTATGGCTATTTGGGCGCGGTTGTGCTGTTGCTTGACGCTGGCCTGGGCAAAATCTTCCAGCGCCATTTCGATCGCCTGCCTCTCCAGCGAAGAATCTATCAGCAACCCCTCGATTCGCTCCAAGGTATCGCGGAAAATCGCGTAATCCTGGCAGTGCGGCACCGCAGTTAAGGCTGGACGCAGGAAGCTTTGAATGGCTATATTGATCATAGGAAAGGGCCTCTGACGTTATCGCTAACGTAATTATAGAACCCCTTTTTGCCGGATCGAGCAAAAAGATGCCCTATCCGGCTTTTTTATTCGCCGTAATGTCGCTGTCCCACAACCGCTTACGCGTGTGGGACAGGCTCCACATACGGGCCTTGTACGAGCCTGTTCGATCCTGGAAGAACAGCCTGAACTCCTCCCCGTTGTGCTGAGGTGTCGGGTCATCCTCACACGCCCTTGGTATGCCTTCCCTGACGATGTGATGTACCGAGTGGTCCTTGGGTAAGTCCAGCTCTCCAATCTCGAAGGGCAGCTAGACCTTCTCCTCTCCCGACGAGTATGCCCGCGCGAACCTTCGCCAGGCCGATTCCAGGAAGCGGACGAGGGTAATGTGGGCTTGGCCATCCCGATAGCTCACGGAATAGATGACCTCGGACTTGTCGTCAGGTATCCAGACCAAGCGCAAGTGCCAGTCTGCAGCACCCTCCAGAGGTTTGAGCTTGGGGAAATGTCTCGCCAGCAACCGGGTGTAGGCTTCAGAAATCTGGTCCAGGTCGACTAAGGGTTCAGTGTGTTTGCATCGGACGTCCATTGCATTTTCCCTGATGCAAGCCTCGCCTACCATGTAACGCAACGGGAATAGAGCAGGAAGACCGCTCTGTTGGTCCAGAACTCTTCCAGAAAAGACACATTCGTCGCTCAGGATAACAGTTCCGAGTTAGTACCGCTGTTAACGCATGCTTTTTGACCTAAAGGCCTGACCGTTTGTTTTCTCGCCCGAGCAGGACACACTCTTCCAGTAGCTTCACAGACGCCTTTTGCTTACCCGTGCGCTCGCCGACGACGGTAACGGTAATGTGACACTGTCTGACCTTCCCTCAACTACCCACGCGGCATAGTGCTCGTTGTCGGTCGTCTCAGCGCCCATCAACCAGCTCCGCAGTTTGTTCGAGCGCCCCTCAAGCTGTCCGATTTCCTGGTTTTGCTTGCCGCTCACGAGCGAGCATCCGCGCGGAACAGAGATCTCTGCAGAAAGGGGCCGAACCAGCTTCCTCTCGACCGCCTTCACCGTCACTGCCGTTGAGAGGAATCCGTAGTTTCGTACCGTACATGAGACCCGGTAGATTCCCTCGGCAAGACGTTCTGCTATAAGGCCGTCAATCCGCACAGATGGCGAGACCCTTGCATGAGCTATCGCGAAGGCTCCATTCTGCTCAGCAATCTCCTTGCGAAATTTTGGCGGAGGCGAAGCCCAGCAGTTATGCACGTCCCATCCACCGATCTCGACCTCCCCAAGCTGCGGATGATCGAACGTCTTCCATCGCTTGAAGCCGACCCCATCTGCTTCTTCATCGCTCCACTTAAGAAGCTTGAGCTCATCCTCGGGATCACGCTCGTACATCAGGAACTTGATAATATCTCGATCTTCGATACCCGCCGTTTTGAACGCATCCCATAGCTCCGTCGAGAACGAGAATACGCCAAGTTCCTCGTAGATCCAGTCGAGAAATGCGCCTCGGATAAGCTTCTTCGGATCGTAGCGGAAGCCGTGGTAGATTGAGACGCATGGATAGCCGGTAAGCTCGGTGCCGCGTTTGCCAAGCTGCTCGTAAACCTCTTTGTCCTGTGTCGGAAACGTCTCGTCGTTTTTCGCACAATAGGGTCTAAGTATGAGACCCGAGAACAGGTGAAGCGACTGCACACCGCAGATATTGGGATGTCCGGTGATGAAGTCTGCGACGGCGCGGGTCTCTGGTTCGCTCAGGGGCATCTGTCCTGCGCCGGGCTGTTCGCTCTCGACCGCAAAATCGTGCGGCCAATTACGGTTTAAATCGACTTCCCGCCATAGCTTTTCCCGATGTCTATCAACTTGCAGAGTCTGGGGTAAACTCTTGCAACCGTCTGGAGCCATTCGGTGAGCTGAGCGTATGTGTAATACTGATCGAAGTCGCGCGCGAGCTTGCTGTCGGTCATTGGTCGTGTTCTTCTGAAATCACGTTTGCTTCGAAGGAGGACGTCAAGGGAGAGAATCATCCTATAGGGCATTTCCTTCCGATTGATGCAACCGGTATTCTGCGTTTGAGAATCTATGCTCTGCGCGGAGTCCGCATGCCGAAGGCCAAATGCCCGAGGGTCGGGGAAAGTAGATGCATTCTCAATAGACGTGAAGCGGTTTTCCAGCCTCTGGAGGGCCGACGGCTCTGGAGGCCGCTGCCAGGTCTGGTCTCGGAAACGGGCCGGTTGCCCGCCTGAAAGGCATGATCAGAGATCAGCAAGGTTGCCTGCCTGACGGACTTCCCGGTCTCAATCGGGATCCCTCCAGAGGTGATGCGCTTTGTGTTTCCGGTCAATTTGCTGCGCAGTTTCTTGGCTTTCACTTCGGACGTGTTCTTTTTTTCGTTCTAAATAGATCTCGTAACCCATTAATATGTGGGCTCTTCCAGTTCTTTTTCCGAGGGTTTTCGGGCCTCTTTTCAATCCCCAAATACCGCTTCGCTTATTTGCTCGCCGTTCACTGGTCGGCCCGGTTCGGTAGCGTCCTTTTCCTGGGATCGATGAACCATCTCGAGGATATTTGCCTTCATGACCTTCAGCGGGCTTTCTGTCGTCATCTCCTGTTCAGCGAACGTCAAAGCGCGATTGAGGCTCATGGTCTGTCCATGTCGTGACGTTCGCAGCAACGCGTCCTCTCCGGCAAGAACCAGAGCCGATCTTTCCGTATATGTCGAAATTCTCTTCTTCCGCAAGCGAACCTTATCCTTTACCCACGCTGATTGCCGGCTATCAATGGTGGCATGCTGCACGGAAGCAGAAGTGGGCATCGTTGGTTAGCTGGCCGTTTCGTTCCGTCGGTGGTTATCCTGATTTTGTTCCTGCCTGGCGTTGGTTGCCGGGAAACGATCGAATCGCAGGTAGGCGAGTTGAAGGTGCCAATGCCGCAGAGCTGGTCGGGCGCGGACGGCGGCGTTTCGGATCCAGGGAGCGTATATGCCGATGATTGGCTCAGATCGTTCCATGATCCTGAGTTGCTGGCCCTGGTGGAGTCCGCCCGCGCATCCAATTATAATCTGAAAGCGGCGTCGGAACGCCTGCTTGCGAACCGCGCCGAGGTCGCCATCGCTGGGGCATCGCGGCTGCCGGGCGTGACCGCTGAGGGAAGCTACGAAAAACGCAAGAATACTTTCGTGGGGTTGTTCAGCGGCACAATCAACACCGTTCAGGGCTCGCTCAACCTCAGTTGGGAGCTGGATATCTGGGGCAAGATACGGGATGGGCGGCTGGCGGCGGTGGCAGCCTACGAAGCCGGCGAGAGTGACCTCCTGGGAGCGGTGTTGTCGCTCGAAGGGCAGCTGGCGAAGGCTTGGTTCAGGGCTATCGAGAGCCATTTGCAGGCCGAGCTGGCTCTGGAGACGACAGAGAATCTTGAGGCCAATACGCGCATTCTGCAGAAACGGTTTCAGCGAGGGCTTGGGTCCGCTCTGGACGTACGGTTGAGTCGCACGCAATCCCTGGCTTCGCGGGCGATCTATGAGCGCGAACTTTCGAACCGCAACGCATCGATACGCTTTATTGAGGTGCTGCTGGGCGATTATCCGGCGAGAACGCTGTCGGTGAGAGAGACACTGCCGGAAATGATCGATGCCGTGCCCGCCGGTCTGCCATCGGAGTTGCTCTTGCGGCGGCCTGACCTCATGGCCGCAGAGCGGCGGCTGGCTGCGCTTGAAGCGCAGTATCGGGGCGCGCGCAAGAATCGTTTGCCTAGTATTCGTTTGACTGGCTCGACGGGACGGATCAGCCAGGCGGTGGCCGACTTTACAGATGAAACCATCGATGTCTGGTCGATCTTTAGCGGCTTGAGTCAGCCGCTGTTTCAGGGAGGACGGTTGAAGGCGGCGGAAAAGAAGGCGGCGGCGCAATACAGGGAGTTCCTGGCGCGCTTTTCCGATCTGGTGCTCAATGCTTTCCGCGAGGTAGAAACGACCCTGGACAATGAACAATTCCTGGAACGACAGGCGGAGGTGCTCGGTCAGGCGGTGATCGAAAGCAAACGGGCGGATGCGCTGGCGTGGGAACGGTATGGACGTGGCGTGGTCGATATCGCTACGGTACTCGAGGCTCAACGGCAGGCGTTTTCCACCCGCAGTCAGTATCTGGGAGTGCAGAATGCGCTTCTGCAGAACCGGATCGATTTATATCTGGCAATCGGCGGAGATTTTGGCAGGCAGGAGAGCGAACCATGAGTATCAATGAGAAGAGTAAGCACGCGCTGAAGACCTTGCTTCTCCCACTGGGCATCGTCGGTCTGTCCGTTCTCTTAGTAGTCGTCATGATCAGACTGCGGTCCAGGCCCGAAGCAAAGGAAACAACGGCCATACTGCCCACGGTGGAAGTGCTGAGGGTGCATCGCGGGCCCCACCGATTGGAGGTGGTCACCCATGGATCCGTGCAGCCGCGGACGGAGACGAGTCTGACTAGCGAGGTCTCCGGTGTAGTCGTGGAGGTGTCGCCCAGTTTTTTCCCCGGCGAGTTCTTCGAAGAAGACCAGGTGTTGTTGCGGCTGGACGATACCGAATACCGCGCCGCCTACGCCGGAACCAAGAGCCGCCTGGCTCAGGCGGCACTGGCAATCCAGCAGGAACGGGCACTGGCGGACCAGGCGCTCGAGGACTGGGAAGACCTGGGAAACGGGGAGCCCAGTAAACTTGTATTGAGACAACCACAACTGGTCCATGCCCAAGCCGAGCTCGAAGCCGCGCAGGCATCCCTGGCGCTCGCGGAACGCAACCTGCGCCTGACCGTAATTCGTGCGCCCTATGCCGGACGGGTGCGCGAGAAATTCGTCAGTATGGCGGAGGTGGTGACTGCCAGAATGACGCCCTTGGCTAGAATCTACGCGTTGGATATGGCGGAGGTGCGGCTTCCGATCTCCGCAGAAGACGCCGCTTACGTTTACCTGCCGGAGTCCTTTGAGAATAACTTCCATGAGAGGGCAAGGCCGAAAGTCTTTCTCGAATTCGACCTCGCCGGCGAAACGGTTTCATGGCAGGGCCTTATCGACCGCGTTGAAGGAGTTATCGATACCACCACCCGCCAGATCGTGCTGGTGGCGCAGGTCATGCATCCTTATAGGCGGGATGGAGCGTCCCAACGGCCTCCACTGAAGCCGGGGCAGTTTGTGGAAGCGAGCATCCAAGGGCATTATCTTGAAGATGCCACCCTCATTCCCCGTGGTGCCTTGCACGGAAATAAGGTCTATGTCATCGACGAGAACAACCGCTTGCGGATGCGCGTCGTCAAGGTGGCCCAGAAGGGAATTGAAACTGTCGTTGCGGAATCCGGCCTGAAGGAGGGTGAGTTCTTATGCCTGACACCGCTTGAATTCGTGGTCGATGGAATGGAAGTTATCGTGGAAAAGATTTTCGACGAACCTGACGTGGGGACAGGCATCCCATGATCGCCTGGTTTGCTCGCAACGGGGTGGCGGCCAACCTGCTGATGCTGTTGATGATCGTGGGGGGGCTTCACGCGGCGGTGACGATCAAGCGGGAAATGTTTCCTCTTTTCTCCTTGGACACGGTAGTGGTGCGGATGCCCTACCGGGGCGCGTCGCCGGCGGAAGTGGAGGAAGCGGTCCTGATTCGCATCGAAGAAGCGATTGAAGGAATCGACGGCATTAAGGAGGTGATGTCGATCGCTCAAGAGGGAATCGGAACCGTTTCAGTGACGGTTCAGAAGGGGTACGAGGTGACCACCCTCAAGGATGAAATCAAGTCGCGGGTCGACGCCATTCCCTCATTTCCGGCGGAAACGGAACGCCCCATTGTGGAGGAGCTGTTGCTGGACCGCAACATCATCTGGCTGGCGATCTACGGTGAAGCGGATGAGAAAAACCTGAAAGTACTGGCGGAAAAGATCCGCGATGAAGTCGTGCGCATACCGGGCATCTCACAGGCGGAGGTGCAGGGCAGCAAGAATTACGAGATATCGATCGAGGTATCCGAGGATCAACTGCGCAAGTATGGAATCACTTTTGATACCGTGGTGCAGGCGGTGCGGAGCAGTTCTCTCGATCTTCCCGGTGGCACCATCAAGGCGGCAGGCGGCGAGATACAACTGCGGACCAAAGAACAGGCCTACACCGGCGCCGACTTTGGAGAGATCGTTCTCATTACCCATCCTGACGGCACCCGCATCTATCTGGACGACGTAGCCGAGATCCGTGACGCCTTTGAAGACGAGGATATCTTCACGCGGTTTAACGGTCACAATGCGACCCTGGTGAAGATCGACGAAGTCGGGAGTGAGAATCCCCTGGATATTGCCAGTAAGATCTATGCCTATGCGGAAGATGCCAGCGCGACCTGGCTCCCCGATGGCGTCGAACTCGTCGCCTAGGGTGATTTCTCGTTCTACCTGCAGGCGCGCCTGAACATGCTGCTTAAGAATGGCTTTTACGGATTTCTTCTGGTCACCCTGGCCCTGGCCCTTTTCCTGCGGCCAAGCCTGGCCTTGTTCGTCGCCATCGGCATCCCGGTCAGCTTTCTGGGCACGCTCATGATTGGCCCCCTGATCGGCCTGACGGTGAATCTGATTTCGCTCTTTGCTTTCATCCTGGTTCTGGGGATCGTGGTCGACGATGCCATCGTCGTAGGTGAGAGTGTCTTTACTACCCGATTCCAACGTCACGGTCCGGGCACCGATAGCGCCATCAGCGGCACTCATGCGGTCAGCATTCCAGTGACCTTTGCAGTGCTGACGACAATCGTGGCTTTCACGCCCATCTTTTGGCTGCCGGGCCTGATCGGTAAGTTTCTGGTGGCGGTTCCCCTGGTGGTGATTCCGACCCTTTTGTTCTCGTTGGTGCAAAGCAAACTTGTGCTTCCCTACCACCTCTCGCTGTGCCGGGTGGGGGATGAATCTTTGCGCGATAAATTAAATCCGGTGTCCCGCTTTCAGCGGCGGTTTTCGGACGGACTGGAAAGATTCGTTCATACCCATTATCGTCGCATACTGGAGCTTGCCATGAAGAATCGCTACACCACCGTGGCGATTTTCGTCGCTATTCTGATCATCTCCCTGGGAATGGTATTCGGGGGATGGGTGCGCTTTATCTTTTTTCCGAATGTTCCCTCGGATTATATCATCGTGGAATTGAAGATGGCTGAGGGCGTTCCTTTGTCGGAGACGGAACGGGCCCTCGATCGCATCGAATCCGCTTTGGATCAAATATCGCGCAAAGAGGTCAGCGAAGGGAAGTTCGACCCGGTGAAGCATAAAGGGGTCTTCTTGGGATACTCGCCCATCAATGTCACCGGCCCGGGGATCGCCGCCGCCGGCTCCGGCAGCAATATCGGATCGCTCTTTGTGGAGTTGTCGAAGAGCGAGGTGCGCGATTCCAATGCCTTCGAAATCTCGCGACGTTGGCGCGATGCCATCGGCGAAATTCCGGGCGCGCGCAAACTCACCTTTCAGGCCAATGCCTCCGGCCCTACCGGCCTGCCTGTTGACATACGTCTTACGGGGCCTGATTTCGAGGACCTGCAGGAAGCCGCCAAACGGATCCGGAAACGCCTGACTGAATACCAGGGCCTCTACGATATCCGCGATACCTTCACTGAGGGAAAAAGGGAGATTAAGATACACCTGAAGGACAGCGCGCGCATGCTGGGGCTCACCGCTGCCGAGTTGGGGCGGCAGGTGCGGCAGGGCTTTTACGGCGAGGAAGTACAGCGTGTACAGCGTGACCGCGAGGATGTCAGGATCATGGTGCGTTATCCGGAAAACGAGCGGATCTCGCTCGGGAACCTGGAGATGATGCGCATCCGCGCGCCCAATGGCGGCCAGATTCCGATCTCGGAAGTAGCCGATATTGAGGCCGGGGAAGGGCATTCCTCCATCACCCGGATCGACGGCCAACGCGTCATCAACATTCAAGCCGACGCCAACAAGGCGATTGCCGACGTGACTGGAATCAACCGCGAACTCTACGCGGAAACGGGTCCTCTGGCGGAAATTCTGGCGCAATATCAGGGGATCATTCCGGTCAAGTCAGGCGAGGCCAAGGATCTTGAGGATACCATCCCGGTAATCATTGGCGGCATGGTTATGGTGACGGTCGTGATCTATATGCTGCTGGCGATTCCTTTCCGCAGCTATATCCAGCCCTTGATCGTCATCGTCGTCATTCCCTTTGGTGTCGCCGGCGCCGTCTTTGGGCATTTTCTCACCTTTCAAGACCTCAGTATACTCTCCTTCCTCGGAATCGTGGCGTTGACCGGGGTGGTGGTGAACGATTCCCTTGTCCTCGTCGATTATGTCAATCGCTTGCGGCGGAAAGGTAGGTCCTTGATGGAAGCGGTTTGGGAGGGCGGCGTAGCCAGGTTTCGGCCCATTCTGCTGACCTCCATCACCACCTTTGTGGGGCTGGTCCCAATTCTGTTGGAAACCAGCTTGCAGGCGCATTTTCTTATACCGATGGCTACATCCCTGGCATTCGGCGTCCTCTTCGCTACTGGCATCACTCTTATTCTGGTGCCCATCTGCTACCTCATACTTGAGGATACTATCGCGCTTTCAAAAGCCGCTGCATTGATGTTCTTTCGAGAGACGAAGTGAGAGGTTGGGGATTGAACGTCTGGCCAGCCATCGGACACAATCCCGAGTTCGAGGTTGCGCACCTCTACCACGGTTCCAACTTGCCCTGAGACCAGCCCTTGCCCTGGCACATCTTCGGTCAGGGCTACGACATCCAGTTCGCTGATTTCTTCCTTCATAGCTCAATTCTTATACTATAAAGCACGACTTCAACCCGGGAAAGTCCTCTCCGCTCTTCACGATCCACGTCGTTCGAATCGTGGTTTCCTGTTCCATTCTCTCGTGTTGAAAATCCAAGATATAGCGCTCACCGTACTCATCGGTTTCTCCCACCAGACACTCTCCTTGCATGTCTGATGGGTCCGAATCCAAGATCCTCAGCTCTCAAAAGGGTCTTCGCGTGATCGATTTTCTCGTTATCTTAGAACAGCAAAGGTCTGGCATGACGGCGCTAGCCGACGTTGAGTGGCACGATTGGTTCTGCCTTGTTCTTTCGCCGGAACAGCAAATCGACGTCATAAGGAATCTCTAAGTTCGGAGCATCGGAACGGCCAAAATATCTCACTTCTTTTGTCTCACTGAAGTCCCCGATCGGACCTGAGCCATTGGGAATACAGCGATAGAGGACAACGACATACTCTACCTGATCAGAATTCGGATATGTGTACCGAAATTGCGGCCCTCCAAAAACGCCGAGAATATCGTCTGTTTTGCAAGTGATTCCCGTCTCTTCTCGGACCTCCCGGACAATCGCTTCATCTGGCGTTTCGCCGGGCTCTATTGCTCCAGCCGGAAGACTCCATGATCCGTCATGCTTCTGGATCAAGAGCAGTCGATTCTGATTGTCATGGATTACGGCCGCCACACCCGGTATCAGCAAAAGGGTGTTCCCTAGGGTCTTCCTGAGTTTTTCGTAATAGGGTGACATGAATCTGTTCTGCAGAACTTCTGCTGTAAGGCGCTGCCGGACATAAGCGAGGAGGAACTGAAGTGGGGCGGGGCCAGCCTGCGGATCTCCTACAGCGGGGATCAAGCACTTCTTCAGCTACACGCTGAAGCGCGACTGGCCGGTGCTCAGTGCGGTCAAATTCGAGCGCGATGACACGCTGCCGGTGGTATTATCGGTAGAGGAGGTACGGCAGATACTGAAGGCCATTAAAGCCGGGCTAACGTCCGCGTCAGTCGGAGGGTTTGCGCTTGAGCTGGGGGATGAGGGGACGCCCCTCCTGTTTCCATTGATTAATCTCACGGATGGTAGCATCCATGGCAATGTATCGCTGAGGGCTGGTGGGGTGCGTAGCGGGGATCCGTTTGCGCATGATTCCCGGATTAATGGCGGCCATTTCCCGCCAGAATTCCGCTGCGTGGTCAATCTCAAGGCCAGCTCTTGCCATTATGTAGAGCCCTACGCAGTCTGCCTCCGCTTCGAACGCGGGTACTTGGGCAATGGCCGTGGTCGCGCCAATAGCGTTTCCGGTGATGACCCCGACAGAGGCGGCGGCAATGTCCAAAGCCGTGCCGATTGCGTAATTAGTCATGACGGCACGTACGTGATGCATGATATTATGCGCTAACTCGTGACTAATGACGAAGGCCAGGTCAGCGTCGCTCTGGGCGAATCGGACGAGACCCCGGTTTACCACCACCTTCTTGCCTGTAGCCTTGGCGTTTACCTCGTGTTTATGGCTCAATACGATCGGAAAATCCGCCGCTTCGATTGGGGTGATATGCAAGTCCTTTCGCTCCTTGTCGCGCAGGATCGTAAGGACGGCGCGGTGTTCGGGTTGCAACTGCTCCTGAAGGAGGCTTCCCATGGCTTCACTCGCCTCCTTCCCCTGTGCAAACTCGACGCCGTTGAGAGCCGTGAGTTGGTCTCCAGGCAGCAATCCGGCTCGCTCCGCGGGCGAACCCGGTACTACCGCGATCACCTGAAGGCGTTCACCCAAACCGTAAACTTCGGAAGCCGTTTCCAGGAAACGTTCTGAAAACGAATATCGGTTGGCAGAGTAAAAACCAAGGCTATAGCGGACGCGTTTGCCGGCAAAGGGAGCGGCCGCTTCAAGCAGAGGAAAAGCTACCCGCTGGACGCGCGTCTGATCTTCGAGGATTGCCTGGAGGGCGATGCTACTTTGTTTCCGGGCCTCTTCGGCATAGCGATCAGAATCGACGTCGGGTTGCCAGGTGGTGGGTGTCAAACAGCCCGACAGGATCAGAGATGTGGCGCCGATCCATACGATTCGCGCATATACTGAGGCAGGTTTCCGCATAGGCCTGAGCTCAACGATTCAGATCGAACAAGAATAAGCCAATAACAGGCAGGTTGAAAGAACGAAGTTCGGGATCCGGGGGAGAGCAGGGCCTTTCGGATCGAGGTTGACCGAAGCCCTGGAAGAGGCGGAGGCATATAAGGGGCGAAGTAAAGCAGAACCCCTGGATCTGAATCGCTTGAGGGAACGTCACATTTCTGCTATTTTCGAAGAGAGATGTTTGTCCGCGGCCTGCCTATTTTTCTACTTGCCCTGGCGGTTTTGTTTCTTGCGGGAGTTTCGGTAGTTTTCGGCGACGAGAACAGCAGGGTGGACAATGCCGATCTGAACAGGATTTATTCCGCCTACCTGGAAGCTCGAGGTGGGCTGGCCAATCTCGTGCAAGTCAAGAGCATGCGTATGACCGGCCGCGTCGAAAAAGCGGGAATTACGATTCAATTCGTGTTGCTTAAGAAAAGACCGGATTTGGTACGGGTGACGCTCGAGGCCAACGACATGAAGATCGTGGAAGGATATGATGGAAAGAGGGCTTGGCGACGTCGCGAACTGAGGAGGAAAGACCTGTCGGGTCTATTGGACGAGAATGCTTCACGGCACCTGAAACTCATGGGGGAATTTGACTCGGCTCTGATCGGTTTCCGTGAGAAAGGTCACCGAGTAGATTCGATTAGTATTGAGTCCGTGGACCGAGGTGAAGCCCACAGGGTTGCCATGTCGCTTGCAAATGGGGAGAGGCGTCTGTTCATCCTGGACGCCGAAAGCTTTCTTCCTACCAGAATCGAGTTTCCCGATTACGAAAGAAATGGATTGGGTGTACTTGTCACGGTGCTCAAAGACTACCGAATTGTGGGAGGTATCGCAATTGCTCACGAAGTCGAGTCTTGGTACGGTGATCAACTCGACTCGCGCACCACAATCGAAACTATGGAATTGAACGTTGGGCTATTGACGAGTCTGTTTATCGCGCCTGCGGAAGGCGACGGGCGGAAATTATGAAACCTCCCGATTTTTTTCGGCCTTCACGCGCAGTCGTTCGGCTTCCTCGATGAAGAAGCCCTGCGAGGAAAATGGTTCTCCCTCATTCGGAGGTTCGCGATTGTAGGCTCCATTGGGTTGCAGGAATTTGGCATTCTCGGAATCGCGAAGATTAATCTCGAGAATTCCTTGAACGATTCGCTTTCTCAGCTTCGGACAATCGATGGGAAAGATCACTTCGATCCGACGATAGAAATTCCGCGGCATCCAGTCGGCACTCCCGGCAAGGATGATCGATTCGTCCCCGGAATTCTCGAAGTAAAATATGCGGCTGTGTTCGAGATGCCTCCCTAATATGCTCCGGATACGGATATTTTCGCTCAATCCTTTAACCCCTGGGACGAGGCAGCAGATTCCCCGGATAATCAGCTCGATCTCTACACCCGCTTGAGAAGCGGCGTAGAGATTATCGATGGTCTCCTTGTCGAGGAGACTGTTTGCCTTAACGATGATGCGCGCGGGAAGTCCCTGGCGGGCATTGCGTGCCTCTGTCAGGATATACTTTTGTAGGGTCGAATGGAGGGTGTAGGGTGCTACGAGCAGGCGTTTGAAAGTGGGTGAGCGGGCAAAGCCGGTCAGGGTGTTGAAGACCTCAGCCACTTCCCTGGCCGTCTCCGGATCGCAGGTGAAAAAGCTGAGATCAGTATAGAGGCGTGCCGTGTTTGGGTGGTAATTACCGGTTCCGAGATGAACATAGCGCTTCAAGCCCTCGGTTTCCCGACGTACTACCAGGCAGCACTTACAGTGAGTCTTGAGGCCGACAAGCCCGTAAACTACGTGAACGCCGGCGTCTTCCAACTGCCGTGCCCACTCAATGTTCTGGGCTTCGTCAAAGCGCGCCTTGAGTTCGATAAGCGCGGTGACCTGTTTCCCATTGCGTGCGGCGTCCATAAGCGCCATGACAATGGGAGAGTCATCACTGGTCCTGTAGAGGGTGAGCTTAATGGCGAGCACCTGAGGGTCGTGGGCCGCCTGCTGTACGAAGTCTACGATCGGCGTGAATGAATCGTAGGGATGATGGAGTAGGAAGTCCTGTTCTGCGATTTGTGAGAACAACTCGTCAGGGCGGGCCAGGGGAGGCGGAACATAGTGAATGAAGGGACGAAACTTGAGATCGGGACGGTCGATCAATTCATAGACGCTCATCAGGCGCCACAGGTTGATAGGACCTTCGATCCGGTATACATGCTCGCTCGATAAGCCGATGTCATCCAGAAGCTCATCGAGGAAAGGTTGTTCGATACCGGCCTCAATTTCGAGGCGGACGGCAGCTCCCTTGCGTAGTTTATGGAGCTCTTCTTCGATCGTCTGAAGCAGGTTCTCGACTTCTTCGTCGTCGATATAGAGGTTGCTGTTGCGGGTTATCCGAAAAGCGTAGGAAGAGAGGACACGGTGCCCGGGAAAAAGCTTTTCGGCGAAGATCTTCAATATGTCGCTGAGAAAGATACAGGTCTGTTGTTGTTCGTCGGTTCCATTTACGAAAACAACGCGCGGGAGTATGCGGGGAACCGGTATGATGGCGATCAGGGGTTTGCCAGAGGCGAGTGAGGGGTCCTCTATCAACACCAGGATATTCAAGGTCTTGTTGCCCAACTGAGGAAATGGGTGTGCCGGGTCGATGGCGAGTGGCGTAAGGACGGGATATACCTGCTCTTCGAAGTAGCTATTGATCCAGGCCGTTTCTTCGATTGTCAGTTCCTCGGCGTTCTTAAACTCCAAATCAGCGTCTCTCAACGCGGGCACGAGGGCATTGAGCCAGCAGTCGTATTGGTCGTGAATGAGCGAAGTGACGATATTATGAATGCGGCGTAGCTGTTCCTTTGGGCCAAGCCCATCCGGGCCCACCTGGAGAACTTCCGATTCCACCTGTTGTATCAGGCCCGCCACCCGAATCTCGTAAAACTCGTCCAGATTCGAACTCACAAAAGAAAGAAAGCGAAGACGCTCGAGGACGGGGTAACCGGAATCGCAGGCCTGTTCGAGGACTCGTCGGTTGAATGCCAGCCAGCTCAATTCACGGTTGAAATAGGCCGCTTGGGGGCGCTCATTTTGCTGCTCCGGCGGAGATTTAGCGATCGTTTCCATGATCACAATTCTTAACCATGAAATCCGCTCATGACAACAGGCAAGATAGGTCAGCCCTTCTCAGTGAGGGCCGGGATGCACCTTCTCTTGTCATCCTCGCGCGGTTGTGTAAGCTGACTGCAGGGAGCATTTATGTTTACAGGAATTATCCAGACGTTTGTCCCAATAAGGCATATGCGCGAGCGGCCTGATCTAACCTCGTTTACGTTTGCGTTCGACATGGAATTACTTATGGATTTGAGGGTTGGCGCCAGTGTATCCGTGGATGGCGTTTGCCTGACAGTTTCGAGGATTCATGAAGGCGAGGTAACCTTCGACGCCATGGAGGAAACGTTGCGGGTATCTACCCTGGGGCAGGTCAGCGTAGGCGATCATGTCAATGTCGAGCGTTCAGCAAAGGCCGGTTCTGAGATTGGGGGCCATGCCGTTTCCGGCCATATTGACGGCAAGGTACGGGTCATTCGGATACGCCGTCCGGAAAATAATCTCATTGTGACCTTTCGCGTGTCCGACAATCTCGTCCGCTATATCTTCAACAAGGGGTTCATCGCGTTGAACGGCGCGAGCCTTACTATCAGCAACTTGAATCGGGAATCCGGCACCTTCGATGTGTATATGATTCCTGAAACGCTCCGTCTCACTACTTTCGGGGAAAAGCAGGAAGGCGACTGGGTAAATATCGAGATCGATCGGCAGACCCAGGTGATCGTCGACACCATCAGCGAAACCCTCGGCAAGGTGATGCGGGAGATGGCGCTTGAACCTGCCCCGCTCTAACCCGGTTAGCTTCCCTTACGCTCGAGCAACTCGACCTCGTAGCCATCAGGATCGGTAATGAAGGCCATTTTCAGCCCACCCGAAGTGAACTGCTGGCGCCACCCGTCGGGCCATATCTCGAGGCCCTCTTTCTCCAATCGATCGCAATAGGCGACGAGATCCGGCACGCCTATGGCAAAGTGCATCAGGTCTTCCTGAACATTGAGTTGGTAGTCGGGAGAGTAGGTGAACTCCAAAGTGTGCGCGTTTCCCGGCAACTCGAGATGGACAATCTCATTGCCGGCCGGCGACTTCGGGTTGCGGCTCTTCATGCGAAATTCGAGGTGATCGCAATACCAGTTGATGGAATGGTCCAGATCGCTTACGCGCACGCGGGTATGAAGAAATAAAGCCATTTTCTTGAGTCTCCTTCGATTTAATCCGATTGAAGGATCCAGGACCCGCAGAGTCGATGTCGAAATAAGGGAGAAGGGCTAATTTTTTTCCGCCACCGGACTGGATAGCTTTTCCAGCAAGCCGTAGATGCGATCGACCATTTTTCGAGGGTCGTCCAGCAAGCCCGCTGCGATCAGGGCATTATCAAAGACCTGCTCGGCCAAATTCTTGGCCAGATCGGCATCCTGCTCCCTCAAGTGGAAAAGGTTGTGAATCAGGGTGTGCCGGGGATTCAGTTCCAAATTCACTCTCACCGATGCAGGCACATCCTGATTCATTGACTGCATCATCCGGCGCATCCCCGGAGACATGAACTTATCGGTGCTCAGAACTATGGCAGGGCTATCTACCAAGCGTTTGCTCCCGCCGACTTCGGATACGCGATCTCCCAGGACGTCGCGAAACCATTGTCCCAATACTTTGATGTCGGCATCGGGAAGTGGTTCGCCTTCCGCGGATGTGGGCACATCCTCCAGGTCGAGCTCGGCCTGATCGACCGATACTAAGCGCTTGCCATCAAATTCGTGCAAGTGGTTCAACACGAACTCGTCGATCTGTTCGCAGAGATAGAGCACCTCGAGGTTGCGTGCCTTGAAGGCTTCGACGTAGGGACCGGATTCGATGGCCTCGCGGTTTTTTGCGTTGAGATAGTAGATCTCTTTTTGGCTTTCTTTCATGCGCGAGACGTAGTCTGCCAGCGAGGTGAAATCCCCTTTTTCGGTAACTGATGATTCATAGCGTAGAAGCTTGGCCAACTGTTCCCGGTGGGTCATATCGACGGCTACGCCTTCCTTGAGAAAGACGCTAAAATTGCTCCAGAACCCTTCGTAGGTTTCCGGGCGCTTCTCTGCTTCCTCTTCCAGGAGCTTGAGGAACCGACGTGTCAGAAGCCTGTTGAGTTTCTGGATCAAGCTATTGTCCTGCATGGTTTCGCGCGAGATATTCAGCGGCAGATCAGCGCTGTCGACGACGCCCTTGAGAAAACGCAGCCACTCCGGCAGGAGCGCTTCGGGCTTATTGTCGATGAGAATTTTTCGGCAGTAGAGGCCCACGCCCGGTTCGACCCGCATGAGCCCGAACCGCTCCGGATTCTCTTTGGGGACAAAGAGGAGGGCATTTATAGCCAGGGGCGCGTCGGCGGCGAAATGCAAGCGCAGCATCGGTTCGTCGAACGCGTTACCCTGAAACTTGTAGAATTCGGTGTATTCCTCTTCGGTGATCTCGTTCTTATTGCGCAGCCAGAGTGCCTGGATCGTATTGATTCGGTCTCCATTCAAGTTGAGTGGAAAGGGTACGAAAGCAGAATAGTGCTCCAGGATCCGCTTAACGCTGCTCGACTGGGCGAATTCCTTGTTTTCATCCTTGAGTTTGACGATGATCTTACAGCCGCGCCGTTGGCCCTCGATCGTTTCGATTTCAAAGCTGCCGGATCCGTCACTTGACCAGTGCAAGTGCTCGCCCTCGGCCTTCCAGATGTGGGTGTAGACCGACACCTCGTCTGCCACCATGAACGAGCTGTAGAATCCGACGCCGAATTGTCCGATCAGATTCTGGCTGAGATCGGCACCCTCTTCGAGGGCTTTCAGAAACGCCCGGGACCCCGAATGCGCAATGGTTCCCAGATTCTCAACCAATTCTTCACGGGTCATGCCCACGCCAAAGTCCTGGAACGTTATGGTCCCAGCAGTATCGTCTGTCGAAATGTTGATCTCGAGGGGCAGGTTATCGTCGAAGATCTCCTTCTCGGTTAACTGGATGTGCCGGAGTTGCTCCAGCGCATCCACGGCATTCGAGACGAGCTCCCGGATAAAAATCTCACGCTCCGTATAGAGCGAATGGATAACGATATCGAGAATTTGCCGTACTTCGGCTTTGAATTCGTGTTTTTCAGTAGTTGATTGTGTCATTGCAAATGGAGAAACGATGGCTTTTAGAAAGACATACTAAAGCTGTCCACTTAAATCGAGTGTCGGCTCAGAGTCTTTTCGATTTCTGCTTTATAGGGCATCGAAGGAGCCGCCCCTTGTTTTGAGACAGAGAGACCTGCCACGATATTGCCATAACGTGCAGCGCGCACGATGTTGCCATCAAATCGGATCAAACCAGCCGCCATGCCGCCGACGAACGCATCGCCTGCTCCCGTAGTATCCACAACAGTGGTGTCGGGAAGCGACGGAATATGTTCGATGCCGTGCTGATTGGAAATGACGCATCCGCGTGAGCCCAGAGTCACGATGATATTGGGGATCCCCATCTCCCGGGAAGCGATATGGATTTTCTCGTTGCTCAGCTGAGGCATTCCTCTGTCGGGTTTGCCCAGGAGCGATTCCAGCCCCATGCGGGGCAACAGAGCAATAAATTCGGTCTCATTCGGGACTAATACGTCGACGTTTTCGAGGCATTGAGCGGTGAAGTCGGATCGCATCGGGGCGGGATTCAGGACGTTCGTAGCACCCGCTGTTCGACCCAGTTCGAACGCCTTGCGGTTCGCTTCCAGGTTTGTTTCGAACTGACAGACAACGACTCCGGCGCCATCAAAGCAGACAGTGCGGAGGTCGTCGGGTAAGAGGAAGGCATTGGCCCCGGACGCGACTATAATTTCATTTTCACCGTTGCTATCGACGAATATTCCCGCGTTTCCCGTGGGCACGTTGGGGTATAATGCCAGTGCTGTGTCGATGCCTTCTGATTCGAGAAAGGTGCGGGCTGCTGAGGCAAACACATCGCTTCCTACTGCCCCAATGAAGACCGTGTCCGCTCCGCCGCGGGAAGCGGCCACGGCCTGATTCGACCCCTTGCCCCCGGGAGAGCCGGCAAAGCTGCCCAAAAGAGTCTCACCCGGTTTGGGAAACTGCGGGCAGTTCCATACCAGGTCCTGGTTATAGCTGCCGACCACGACGACGCGAGAACTCATGCTGGGGTTACCTTTTTCGTGTCAATTTGATTAAAAATCCGTAGGGTCTGTCCATGGCTCATCATCGATTTAAACCCAATACCTACTATACCACATTGGGCTCCCATCCTCCCGCATTAAACATCGCCGATGGCGACCGAGTTTGCGCGCTCACAGCCGACGCTCGGGGATGCGATGAGAGTGGAGAAACAGTCGCCAATAGAGGCAACCCCATGTCCGGTCCGTTCTTCGTCGAGGGGGCGGAGCCCGGGGATGCGTTGGCGGTGACGCTGCATCGACTTTTTCCTAATCGTCCTACGGGGTTCACCGGGACCCGGATTGCTCCCAACGTCCTCGACCCTGAGTACGTGCCTGATTTCGAGGACGAAATGGATACCTTACTTTGGGCGGTCGATAACGAGCGCAGGACGGTCCGTCCCATCGGCTTGAATGGAACCCTTGGTGATCTGGAACTTCCGCTCGAGCCCATGGTTGGGTGCTTTGGGGTGGCGCCCCCGAGAGGACAGGCGATTTCCACCGCAACTTCATCAACCCATGGTGGAAACATGGACTATCGGGGTTTTGGTGAAGGCGTCACCGTCTACTTCCCGGTATTCGTGCCGGGTGCTTTGTTCCATATCGGTGACGGTCATGCGGTCCAGGGCGATGGAGAGATCGTCGGAACCGGAATTGAGATCTCATTTGAGATGGAATTCTCAGTGAAAGTCATCAAGGGCGCCGATATCTGCTGGCCGCGGGCCGAGGATATGCGATATCTTATGGTAGCGGGAAATGCGCGGCCGCTCGATCAGTGTGTGCAGCACGCGACGACCGAAATGGTGCAATGGCTCAAAGAGCGGTTTGAATTCAGTACTCGCGAAGTGCATATACTACTTGGACAGGCGGTAGAATATGATGTGGGAAATGTCTACGATCCCGCCTATACCATGATCTGTAAGTTCCCCAAATCCGTGCTCGATAGTTTGGGGTTGTTGCCGGATGGGACCGAAACCTCAGTTGTCGGTTTGCGGGCCCCATCATAGGATGTGAGGGTAGCCGATCGACGAGCGCTGCTTTGCCGAATCAAAGTGTGGTGGCGCTTATTTGTCAGGCACCACGCTAGTTCAGGGTGTCCGTGAAGGCAGAGTTCGGTGCGCAATTTCGTCTTGAATATGGGCCAGAAACTCTTCGATTGATCGGGTGCCGTTCACGTTCGGGTTCACTCGTGAACGCACGGAGACTTTCCCGGATTCGGCTTCCCTGGCACCAACGACCAGCATGTAGGCCACCTTTTCCATTTCCGCGCGGCGGATCTTGGCACCCAGCTTGTCGGTTTGGAGATCGGCGCTAACCCGGATTGCGGCTTCGCGAAGGCGATCTACCAGGATTTCGGAGAATTCCTGCTGCCCAGCCGTAATAGGCAGAATCCGCACCTGCTCGGGAGCTAACCAGGTCGGAAAATTTCCCGAAAAGTGTTCGATCAGCAGGCCCACGAACCGTTCCATTGAACCAAAGGGGGCACGGTGAATCATTACCGGACGGTGGGGTTGATTGTCTTTCCCTATGTAGCTCAGACCGAAACGCTCAGGGAGTACAAAGTCGGCCTGGACAGTACCGAGCTGCCATTCACGACCAATTACGTCTCGGACGACGAAATCGATCTTGGGCCCATAGAAAGCCGCTTCACCAGGCTCCTCGACGAAGGAGTCATCTAGAGTTTGGGCGGCTCTTCGGATTGCATCTTCGGCCTTCTCCCAGAGCTGAGGTGCTCCGGTAAATTTATCAGAATCGGGATCACGAAGACCCACTCGCACCCGGTAATCCTTCATGCCGAGGGTGTCGAAGATAATTCTGACCAGGTCGAGACAACTGTGTAATTCGTCATCAAGCTGTTCTTCCGTGCAGAAGATATGGGCGTCGTCCTGGGTCATTCCTCTGACCCGGGCCATGCCTGTCAGCTCGCCGGACTGCTCGTATCGATAAATCGTGCCGAACTCTGCCAGGCGAATTGGAAGATCACGGTAGGAATGAGGCCGCGACTCGAAGATTTTGATGTGAAACGGGCAGTTCATCGGCTTCAGGAGATACCCGTCGATGTCACCTGATTGAAGCCGGTTTACCAGTTCCGCGCAGGAACATCCGCTTTTTGCGAGGTCCTCTATCTGATTGCGCTCTATGAGGGGCGGGTATTGGGAATCCTGGTAGTACGGGAAATGTCCGGAGGTGCGGAAGAGCTCAAGTTTGCAGATATGAGGCGTAAACACCTGCTCGTAGCCGCCCTTTCGTAGCTCTTCGGCAATGAAGGTCTGGAGTTCCTGTCGGATGATGGCCCCCTTGGGCTTCCAAAGCACGAGACCTGGGCCCACGGCTTCATCCAGGTGAAAGAGATCGATTTCACGTCCAATCCTGCGATGGTCGCGCAGCTTCGCCTCTTCCAGGTGCTGAAGGTGTTCGTCCAGCGCACTTTTCGTTGCAAACGCCGTCCCATAAATGCGTTGGAGCTGCTGATTCTTTTCATTTCCCCGATGATAGGCGCCTGCGATTTTGAGGAGTCTAAAGGCTTTTACTTTCCTGGTATATCTAACGTGGGACCCGGCGCAGAGATCGATGAACTCTCCGTTGCGGTAGAAGCTGATAGCTTCACCCTCCGGGATATCATCGAGCCGCCCCAATTTGTAGCGCCCTTGCCCAATCTCGGCAATGATGCGCTTGGCCTCATCTCTGGATGTCTCAATGCGCTCGAAGGGTTGGTTTTCCTTGCTCACCCTTTTCATCTCCTCTTCGATCTTCACCAGGTCATCGGGGGTTAAGTTGTGGTCGAGATCAAAGTCGTAGTAGAAACCGGTGTCGGTGGGCGGACCGATATCGAGCTTGGTCCCGGGGAAGAGCCGAAGCACTGCAGTAGCCATGATGTGCGCTGTGGAATGGCGCAGTTCCTCCAGAGGCGTCATTGTTTTCATGGTCTGATCTCCATTGTATCGCGTTGTCGGCAAACAAAAAAACCCAAGGCCAATTGGCACTCGGGCGTCATTCGTCGATTTGAGATAAACGACTTTACGGATCCAATCACCCGCCCACGCGCCACGTCCCGAATGCCTTTGTTCGGGTAGTTCGCACGGTCAGCGTGGCGGTTGTGCAGGAACTATGCATCGTAATCCAAGATTAGCCAACATGCTTCCCGGAGCTACCGGAGTCAAGTGAATTACAGTGGGGCCGAACCTGTGATTTCCCCTTTCTGTTGCTCTGCGTGCACCGCGCCCTCTGCGCTGCGCTTGGCCGGATTAAACAGGAGTGAAACTATTGAGAGGGTTCAGGTTTCGGGTGTCAGGTGTCAGCGGGGCCCCCGGCTGCGCTGCGCTTGCCGGATATATCAGGAGTGAAACTTTGGAGAGGTGTCAGGTGTCAGGTTCGAATTAAGTCCTGACACCTGAACACTGAAACCTGAAACCTGCTCTTGGCCTGAAGTTTCACATTAGTCGCGCCCCCGTTGGTGGTGGGTAGTGAAACTTTGGAGAGGTGTCAGGTGTCAGGTTCGAATTAAGTCCTGACACCTGAACACTGAAACCTGAAACCTGCTCTTGGCCTGAAGTTTCACATTAGTCGCGCCCCCGGCGCGCTGACCCTTGCCGGATCCAACAGGAGTGAAACTTCAGCTTGTGGCGCCGTTGGTGGTGGGTATTACTGAGGGTGAACCGGCATTGGCTGCGGCAGTCATAACCCATCTGAGCACTGGAGCTGAATATGCCCCAACATTAGTCTGGTTCCGAGTCGGCCATCCAACATTGGCGAGGCCCGTTTGCACGGGCTCTCCCCCAGGTCAGAATCCTGACATAACGGCCACCTCGGGCCGCAGCCAATGCCATAACCAAAATGTAATCAAAGAGGAAGCTACCATGGCATCGAAAAAGAGCAAGCGCAGGGGAAAAAAGAAGGTGCGGCCGATACAGGCCTTGCCGGTGATCCGGGCGAACAGCGCGGGGATTGATTTAGGAAGTGAGGAGCATTGGGTATGTGGCCCGGCCCGCGGGGATAACAAAGTCAATGTGCAGCAATTCGGCACGACGACACCACAGTTGAACGAGCTGGCCGACTGGCTAGTGCATGAAGGGGTCGAATCGGTGGCGATGGAGAGCACGGGGGTATATTGGATCCCGTTATATGAGCTGTTGGAGTCGCGGGGCCTCGAAGTGGTGCTGGTCAATGCGAAGCAGTTGCATGGGGTCCCTGGACGCAAGACCGATATGATCGATTGTCAGTGGATTCAACTCTTGCACAGTTGCGGACTATTACGGGGCTCCTTCCGACCCGGGGAAAAGATCTGTGCGCTTCGTGCGTTGCAGCGCCAAATGGCTAATCTGGTGGAAGAACGTTCCAAGATGGTGCAGTGGATGCAGAAGGCACTCGACCAGATGAACGTGCAGGTACACCGGGCGGTCACCGACATTACCGGCAAGACCGGGATGGCCATCATCCGGGCCATCGTGGCCGGGCAGCGCAGTCCCAAAAAGCTGGCCACCCTGCGGGACAAACGCTGCCGAAAGAGCCAGGCCCAATTCGCCGAGCACCTCATCGGAAACTGGCGCAGGGAGCATCTTTTCAACCTGCGCGCTGCGCTCCAGTTGTATGACCGGCTCGAAGAGATGATTGGCGAGTATGAACAGCAGCTGATCGAGCAGATCGAGGCGCTGCAGCCGGCCAAGCGCCATAGCCTCAACGCGCCCCCGCATCCCAACCCGAACAAAGACAAGGCCATGGCGAAGCGGGGCGAGCAACCCATGCGCACGGCAATCTGGCGGCTCTACGGGGTAGATCTCACGCGCATTGACGGGATTAGCACCGGGGCCGCGCAGGTGGTATTGACCGAAGCGGGCTTGGATCTGAGCGCTTTCCCCGACGAGCATCACTTTGTCTCCTGGTTGCGTCTGAGTCCCAAAATGGCCTTTTCGGCCGGCAAGCCGCTGAGCAAAACGCGCAACGCAATGGCTGCCAGCCGAATGGCCGCCATCCTGCGCATGTGCGCGCTGACCCTGCGCCACTCCCCGACCGCGTTGGGTGCCTGTTATCGGCGCACCGCCCGGCGCAAGAGCGGCGCGGTGGCCGTCTTCGCCCTGGCTCGCAAACTCGCTGTGCTCATCTACCGCATGCTTCGTTACGGCCAAGACTATGTCGACGAAGGAGCCGAACGCTACGAGGATCGCTTCTGTCAACGAAGACTGTGCAGCCTTAAAATGAGCGCCCGATCGCTCGGCTTCACGCTGGTGCCCGAGGCCGAAGCGAACGCTGCATGACCATGTTTGCGCTTCGCAAAAACGTCACTCTATCGCCCGCCAGCCCGCTCTGGAGGCTAAGTTTCAGGTCAGCCAAGCCCCCGGCGCGCTGCGCTTGCCGGATCAAACAGGAGTGAAACTTCAGCTTGTGGCGCCGTTGGTGGTGGGTATTACTGAGGGTGAACCGGCATTGGCTGCGGCAGTCATAACCCATCTGAGCACTTGAGCTGAATATGCCCCAACATTAGTCTGGTTCCGAGTCGGTCATCAAACATTGGCGAGGTCCGTTTGCACGGGCGCTCCCCCAGGTCAGAATCCTGACATAACGGCCACCTCGGGCCGCAGCCAGTGCCATAACCAAAATGCAATCAAAGAGGAAGCTACCATGGCATCGAAAAAGAGCAAGCGCAGGGGAAAAAAGAAGGTGCGGCCGATACAGGCCTTGCCGGTGATCCGGGCGAACAGCGCGGGGATTGATTTAGGAAGTAGGGAGCATTGGGTATGCGGCCCGGCCCGCGGGGATAACAAAGTCAATGTGCAGCAATTCGGCACGACGACACCACAGTTGAACGAGCTGGCCGACTGGCTAGTGCATGAAGGGGTCGAATCGGTGGCGATGGAGAGCACGGGGGTATATTGGATCCCGTTATATGAGCTGTTGGAGTCGCGGGGCCTCGAAGTGGTGCTGGTCAATGCGAAGCAGTTGCATGGGGTCCCCGGACGCAAGACCGATATGATCGATTGTCAGTGGATTCAACTCTTGCACAGTTGCGGACTATTACGGGGCTCCTTCCGACCCGGGGAAAAGATCTGTGCGCTTCGTGCGTTGCAGCGCCAAATGGCTAATCTGGTGGAAGAACGTTCCAAGATGGTGCAGTGGATGCAGAAGGCACTCGACCAGATGAACGTGCAGGTACACCGGGCGGTCACCGACATTACCGGCAAGACCGGGATGGCCATCATCCGGGCCATCGTGGCCGGGCAGCGCAGTCCCAAAAAGCTGGCCACCCTGCGGGACAAACGCTGCCGAAAGAGCCAGGCCCAATTCGCCGAGCACCTCATCGGCAACTGGCGGCGCGAACACCTTTTCAACCTGCGTGGGGCGCTGCAGTTGTATGACCAGCTCGAAGAGATGATTGCCCAGTATGAACAGCAGCTCATCGAACAGATCGAGGCGCTGCAGCCGGCCCGGCGCCGTAGCCTCAAGCCGCCGGCGCATCCCAACCCGACCAAGGAAAGGGCCATGGGCAAGCGGGGCGAGCAACCGATGCGCACGGCGCTGTGGCGGCTCTACGGGGTAGATCTCACGCGTATCGACGCGATCAGCACCGGGGCCGCGCAGGTGGCATTGACCGAAGTGGGCTTGGATCTGAGCGCTTTCCCCGACGAACATCACTTTGTCTCCTGGTTGCGTCTGAGTCCCAAAATGGCCTTCTCGGCGGGCAAGGTGCTCAAGAAAAGACCAAACAGCTTCGGCGCCATCCGGATGGCCGCCATCCTGCGCATGTGCGCGCTGACCCTGCGCCACTCCCCGAGCGCGCTGGGTGCCTGTTATCGGCGCACCGCCCGGCGCAAGAGCGGCGCGGTGGCCGTCTTCGCCCTGGCTCGCAAACTCGCTGTGCTCATCTACCGCATGCTTCGTTACGGCCAAGACTATGTCGACGAAGGAGCCGAACGCTACGAGGATCGCTTCTGTCAACGAAGACTGTGCAGCCTTAAAATGAGCGCCCGATCGCTCGGCTTCACGCTGGTGCCCGAGGCCGAAGCGAACGCTGCATGACCATGTTTGCGCTTCGCAAAAACGTCACTCTATCGCCCGCCAGCCCGCTCTGGAGGCTAAGTTTCAGGTCAGCCAAGCCCCCGGCGCGCTGCGCTTGCCGGATATATCAAGGGTAAAACTCACGTCAGCACTCTTCCCGCTCCTCACGGAGCGAGCCACAAGGCCCCGGTGTAGCTCTGCCCGTGAGGGCAGGGACGAACTGCCCGCAAACCCGCTCGCAAGGCTAAGTTTCACATCAGCGAGGCACCTGGCTGGCCTGCTACGAGAGAACTTCCAGGTCGTACCCTTCCCGCCGGTCCTTAATACGCCACCCCTTTGCCGCCAGTTCCTCGCGTAATTGGTCGGCCAGGGCCCAGTCTTTGTCCTTCCTGGCTTCTGAGCGCCGGCCGGCAATCTTGGCAATCTCCCTGGGAACCTTCAGCTCGCTCTCAGCCTGGTTGCCGTCGGGGAAGCTCAGTCCCAGCGCATACATGATGGCTGCCAGGCCTTCGAGTTCCATGCGAGCGGCGCCGGCATCGATGGGTTCGGATTCGAGAACCCGTAACGCGGAAAAGACCTTACCCATGCAGTCGGGTGTGTTCAGGTCGTGGCAAAGAGCTGCCCAGGCTAATTGCATGCGGGTGCCTTCAACGGTAAAGGGAGGCTCGGATAAAGCAGCGAACTCCTGCATCGAGATGCCTGCTGTTCGCTGCAGATTCCGAACCGATCTCTCCAGCTTGTCCAGGGCGCTTTGGGCGGCCCTCAGACCATTGAATGTGAAGTTGAATTGCTGCCGATAGTGCCCCGAAATCAAAGTGTAGCGGAAGGCCATGGGAGAAACACCTCGCTCCAGGATTTCATCCAAGGTGAAAAAGTTGCCCATGCTCTTGGACATCTTCTTGCCCTCCACGATTAAATGCTCTCCATGGAACCAGTGGCGGGAGAATTCGTGGCCGGTGACTGCTTCGCTCTGCGCGATTTCGTTCTCGTGATGGGGGAACATGTTGTCCACCGCGCCGCAGTGTAGATCCAAGGTCTCCCCAAGGTACTGCATGCTCATGGCAGAACACTCGATGTGCCAGCCGGGATGTCCATCGCCCCACGGGCTTGGCCAAGAGACGGGACCATGCTCCGGTTTCCATATTTTCCAAAGTGCGAAATCGGCTACCGCATCCCTTTCATACTCATCAGCCAGGTTGGCGGTCCCGCCACTGGTTAAATCCTGGGTTTCCAGCGTGCTGGTATCGATCCGGGTAAGCCGGCCGTAATCCGGTTTCGTTTCGATTCTGAAGTAAATCGAGCCGTCGCGGCCCCGATAGGCATGACCTTTCTCCAAAAGGGTGGCGATGAGCTCGATCTGCCGCTCGATGTGCTCGGTGGCTCTCGGCTCAAAATGGGGAGTGAGCATATTGAGCTTCGCACAGTCGATGCGAAACATCTCGATCCAATGATCGGTGAGTTGCTGAAGCGGGACACCTTCCCGCTGCGCGTCTCGAATAGTCTTGTCATCGACATCGGTAATGTTGCGTACGTGCAGGACCTGCAAACCCGCTATTTCGACGACTCGGCGCAATACGTCTTCCATAACGAAAGTCCGGAAATTGCCGATGTGGGAAGGACCGTAGACGGTGGGTCCGCAACAGTACATGCGCAGTGTCTTCCCGTCTTCGGGAATGAGCGGACGTACCTGGCGACTCATGGTGTCGAAGAGCCGGAGTTCTGAATTCATGATGGATGCCAACGGGTGTGGCCGTCTATCCAATTATGGGCCTGATTACGGTGCCGGCGCAAGCTGGAGAGGTTGGACATTGTGCAACCAGGTGAGCGCCGCAAGCACGATTTTGATTCACTTGGCAGAGGATGAATGGGTAAGCTCAACCATGCCAAGCAAGAATCCGCTGCCGCTGCTTCGCCGCCCGCGTCGTCTTAGGCGGACGCCTGCCATACGCTCGCTGGTTGAAGAGACCCGAATCGCCGCGGAAGATTTGGTTGCGCCCCTCTTTGTCATCGATGGTGGGGGTGATCCGGAAGCCATCGAATCCATGCCTGGCCAGTTCCGGTTCGGCATTCATGATTTGGTCGAAGAGTGCCGGCGCCACCGGGATCTTGGCATCAATGCGGTGGCGCTTTTTCCGAAACTCGATCCGTCTCTGAAAGATGATGTCGGCAGCGAGGCTCTGAACGAGACCACCCTTGTTCTGAGGGCGGTGCGTGCGCTTAAAAAGGCGGTGCCCGAACTCATAGTTATGACCGATATTGCCTTGGATCCCTACACCTCTCATGGTCACGATGGCGTGTTGACGCCGGATTTGAGCGACGTCGACAATGACCGTAGCGTCGACATTCTGGCCAGCATGGCTGTGCGCAATGCCGCCGCCGGGGTCGATTTCGTGGCGCCGTCGGACATGATGGACGGTCGAGTCGGCGCCATCAGGGAGCGTTTAGACCTCAAGGGCTACACGGACACGGGAATCATGGCCTATTCGGCGAAGTACGCATCTGCTTACTATGGACCGTTTCGCGAAGCGGTGGGCAGCGCTGCGGCGGCAGGGACTCATCTGCTTAATAAGCTTACCTACCAGTTGAATCCGGCAAACCGCCGCGAAGCGCTCACGGAGACGGAAATGGACGAAAACGAGGGCGCCGATATGCTCATGGTCAAGCCGGCTGGGGCCTATTTGGATATCATTGCGGATTTGAGAGCATCGACCAATTTGCCGGTAGCGGCATACCAGGTTTCGGGCGAGTATGCGCAGATTCATGCCGCTGCCCGTCTCGGGTGGCTCGATCTGGTGAAAATCCGGGATGAAGCCCTACTGGCGATCAAGCGAGCTGGAGCTGGAGTTATCTTTACCTACTTTGCCAAGGACGTGGCCCAATCGCTCTAACAGGCCTGGCGGACTTTGCACACAGCCTGCAAGCATGGGTTTTCGGCCCATAAGATGGCTAATACGGCGATCGCGGAACAGAAATACTGTCTCCCGGAAGGAGCTTGGGATCTTCTTGGGGCTCACGCTCTGCCAGCTTGGCGTCGATCGGGTAGGTGCGCTGATCACGGGAAAGAAGCACGCTGGATTTTTTGGCGTAGATCGAGAATCCTCCGGCGGACTTGACCGCATTGCTTAAGGTCAGGTCGGGACTCCATTGGACCCGTCCGGGCCGGGCGACTTCGCCGCCAACATATACGAATCGCTCCGAAATTATGACGGCCACATCCACGTGGATATAGATCTTCTTCTCCAGATAAGTTCGTCGAATCTCCTGGGAAAGTTCCGACACGGTATGTCCTGCTGCCTTGACGGACCCTATATAGCGTAGACTGATGTATCCCCGGTCATCGACCTGAACCGTCAAATTTGCGCTGTCTGGAATACTCAACAGTTGGACTTGGAGGCTATCGCCGGGCCTGAGGTAAGCCGTTGTCTGGTCGATAGGCAGCTCCGGATTGTGGGTAAATTCGTCCGTTCCACAAGCAATCATAGACAACCCCAGGGCGAGCGCTACCCGGCGGCGGGTCCACCGTAAGGCTGGGAGTATTCGAGACCAGATCTGTGGGAAAAGCGTGTAGCAGGGCTCACTGCTATGGCAGGACAGGAAACTCATTCCTTACGGGGCCGTCCACGACGTGCCGGCTTATCCCTTACTTGATCTTCCTCCTCCGACGGTTCCTCTGCATTCTCCTTTTCCTCCCCTTCCCAATTCATGGTATCATCCTTTTCAATGCGTTCTTCCGTTTCTTCGAGATCTGGAATATCGCCAAAAAAATCGTTCGATCTTCCTTCAACGGCGGCTTCATCTTCTTCGACTTCGAATCCTTCAGGCACGTATTCGAGGATGGCCGCGATCTCATTGAAGAAATGAGCATTGCGACCTTCCATAAAGGCGGAATTCTGTCTTTCCCGGATTTCCTCTTCCAACTCGTCTATGGTAAAGCTCTCATCGAAATCAATGAGATCGTTAAGGAGTTTTACGCGAGTCTTGGTAATCTGGTCCAGAAAGTCCGCGTAGGGTCCCTTCTCCTCGTCCATGATATCGGGTAGCGCGAAAATCATGTCCTCGGACTGAAGGAGGGACTCCTTGACGCGAGTTAATCGCACGAATCCGTCTGGCGTCTCCCTTTCAATCTGAAACTTGAAAAAAGCGGAGTCGAGCGTGTTTTGATCAAATCCATAGTCGCGCAGAGAATCGCAAAAGTCAATGATATGATTTATCTGGCGTGGATCCACAATACTCAACCCGTCCACGTCCCAATGAATTGCGTCACTAATTTCTCTTACCCACCAATTCATGTCTTGGCCAAGGCTTACGACACACCAGCTAAGTTGAGTGCTGGAGCTAGGCATGGCTGGCTGATTTCTTTTTCATGCTGTCAGGTCTGAGGGGATTGGTTTGTTGACAGACCTCGAGCGGAGGCTTTTCCTTGAGAATCCAATTGCCCATTTTTTGGGAAGTTTAAAGACATTTTTTCACAAATTTTCTTGCGATGGGCGCTCATTGTGCAAGCTGCTCCGGGCAATTCCTGAAAAATGCTGACTGTCGGCAGGTCTTGATCATCCTATGGGGTTGATTTACGAACGTTTGGTTCGACCCATACTTTTTCTGCAGGATGCGGAAAAGTCTCATGATCACGGTGTAATGGTTCTGAAGGCTCTGGGTGCGCTTTCTCCGGTTTGTCGGGTTATGGAGCGTTTCAATCAGTCGCGACATGAGAGACCCATCCGCGTGTTTGGCCTGACTTTTCCGAACGCGGTTGGTTTGGCGGCCGGCATGGACAAGAACGCTCACTTTTGGCGTGCCGCCAGCGCTTTGGGCTTTGGCCATGTGGAGATCGGCACGGTTACAAGCCGGAAGCAGGCAGGAAATCCACGTCCGCGCCTGTTTCGCTATCCCGATGAGCTGGCTCTGATCAATCGGATGGGATTCAACAATGACGGCGCCGAAGTCATCGCCCAGCGCTTGAGATCCCAAGGTGCTCGCGGACCGGATGAAGAAGGAATCAGGCAGAACCCTATTCCACTGGGGATTAATATTGGAAAGTCAAAGGTCGTGTCTCTCGAGAATGCAGCCGAAGATTACCTTGCCTCATTCAACCTTCTGGCCGATTTTGCGGACTACTTTACGATCAACGTCAGCAGCCCCAATACGCCCGATCTGCGCAAGCTTCAAGGAGAGGAACTCCTGCGCGATCTGCTGCGGAGTCTCCGAGAGGCGAACGACGGGCGGGCGCGCAAACTCGGGCGGAAACCGATTCCCATGTTGGTGAAAATCTCGCCCGATCTGAAATTTGACCAACTGGACCGCATTCTGGAGCTCATTATCGGTTTGGGTTACAAAGGCATCATCGCCACCAATACCACGACGGCCCGCCCGCGAAGCATGAGTGAGATACGTGAAGACGGGGGATTGAGCGGCCTTCCCCTACACTCGCGGTCGGTGGATGTTATTCGCTATATACACCACAGCACGAACGGAAAGCTGCCCATAATCGGTGTCGGGGGAATAATCGATCCGGTATCCGCGGGTAGAACTATGGATGCCGGCGCCTCTCTGGTGCAGATCTATTCGGGTCTTGTCTTTCGGGGGCCCTTCTTCGCCAAAACCGTGGACAAGGCATTGGCCATTCGGCAGATGAAGTGGATTTAGTGTCGCGGCCGCCTTGCCGAGGCTGAAAATGGCTCTGGCATTGGCGTGCTTATTTATCGGACACGACGCTAGTTCGGGGGAAGGTCGCGGGCGATCAGCAGCGATTGCGTGAGCGCCGCACGGTAGCCCACCGAGTTTTTTAATCCTGTCTCGCGGCAGTTTTTCAGGTAGAAATTCGCGCGTTTGCGTTCATTCCGGAGCAGGCAGAGCTGGGCTTCGTAGAACAAGGCTTCGCAGGCATTGTGTGCTGTTACCGAGGGGTCGGAGGAAACCAGGGAATCGATAAACTGCTCGCGTTGCGTGTCGCCGAGAAAGTATTGGGCGATCATCGTTGCCAGCTTGCCCTCGCGACGTCCTTTCATTTTGGGCAATAGGCCTCTCAGCCAGGCGTCCGCTTCGTCCGTTTCTCCGAGCTGCCGGCGCGTCAGGTAAAGCCAGAGATACTCGAGGTCGCGCTCCTTCCTGGGGATCGTACGGATGCCCTTTCTGAGTGTCTTGAAAGCTTCGTCGTACTCTCCGTTCAGGTAGTCAAACAGGCCTCGCCGGGTGCTGTCCTCGTTCACGCCCAGTCCTCTGGCGTAATCCCGGACGGCCTCGTGGCTCCGTTCCAGGCCAAGATGAGCTTCAGCCCTGACGAGATAAAGTTCCGCCAGCATCGCATTGTCCTTAAGGATACCCGGCGCCGTCGCCCGCGCTACGGCAGCGTAACCTTCAGAGCGGACCTTCATTTCGAAGTAATCGCTGGTACTCAGGGCATCGTTAATGTTACTAACGGAGCCGAGGCTTTCGCTTGCGTTCATACCCATTTTTCGAGCCACGAAATCGCCCATGGAACCGCCGAATTCCAAGCTCGGGCTCTGAGCTTCTTGGGTTCGGTGCACCATGGCATGGAGGGCGATTTCGGCTTGATCGAAATCATCCACGGCAGCTTGAAGATTGCCCAGGTCATAATGGCTGCGGCCCCGGAAGAAAAAGGCATACGGATGCGGCCGGCTCAGCTTCATCGAATGCGTCAGGTCAGACACCGCCAGGGCCGGTTTGCCGTGCTTCGAAAAAAGCACGCCGCGCAGGTAGTAGGCTTGAGCATGAGCGGGATTGAGTTTGAGGGCACGATTGAGATCCTTGACCGCCTGCGACGGATTACCTGCCTTGATCTGATCCTGGCCTTGTTTGAACCAGGACTCGGCTTCGAGATGAGTTTGCTGAAGCGGTGCGCCCACGACTCCCACCGAAAGTATGCTGCTGAGCGCTAATGAGATCAGAATTTGAGTGGTCGTCTTCATCGGGATAGTCATTTCGGTTGGAGCACTCTTCGGAGTGCGGGGGGGGGGGGGGGGGGGGGGCAATTCAGATGCAAAAAGTCGCTTAACCCTTAATGGCAACTATAAGGTTCCGGCCGGGGAATGTCCAGCGCCATACGCGATTTCCTCCTTCGCTCGGGTGGGTTCGCAGAACGTCGAGATGAGGCGTCGAGAACAACGAGCCTGAGGAGAGAAAAAACGTGCTTACGCTTCCTTACTCCGCTTGCCACAATTGAAGACTTCCAAGAACATCCTCGAATAAATGAAATGATTACTGCCGACAGTCGAAGCTTATTCTGGGGAGGCTGCATCCTCTATACTGTGGGGTTCATCTATGCGCTCGCTGAGGTGATCCGGTCGCGACGGTACCCCCGCTCCGTGCTGCTCAGTATACTTGGCGCGGGTTTCGTAATGCAGACGGCGGCGCTCTACTGGCGTGGTTACAGCATGAACCGGTGCCCGTTGGGCAACCCCTTTGAGTTTCTTCAGTTTATGACTTGGTCGACTATGCTGCTTTACCTGGTCGTGGGTCCCGCTTTTCGGATGAGCCTTTTAGGGTTCTTTACCTCAGGCCTGGCCGCCGGCGTGGGTCTGGTTTCCCTGTTGGTAGTATCGTGGGACAGGCTCGGGCCGCGGGGCTTTATGGGCGGCGATCCCCTTGTCCAGACGCATGCCTCGACGGCGCTTTTTAGTTACGGGGTGTTTGGATTACTGGCACTGACCAGCGCAATGTATCTGATTCAGAATTTTGGACTTAAAAGGAAACGGCACCGGGGGATGTTTCCCATGCTGCCCTCGGTGCTTCAACTCGATCAGATGAGTGGGCGCCTGTTGCTGGCCGGCGTTTCCGTGCTCTCATTTTCTCTGCTCATCGGTGCCTTGACCAACAGTGGCTCCAGCGACATGGCGAAACTGATCAAGCTGGGACTGACGACAGCGGTCTGGGCGGCCTATTTCCTTCTCTTGTTGTTGAGATGGGTCAATCGATTAGTATCCACACGCTTTGCGTGGACCAGTATCCTTTTGTTTCTTATTGCCTTAGGGTCGTTATGGCCGGTCGATCGGAGCAGACTCGCAGCCGCGCCCGTGCCGTCCGCCGAGTTGGACGAAGAGTCTAATGAGTGACCGGCGAAAGGCTTTGGTACTGCTGGGAAGTTCTCACCGCACGGCTCCTCTGGAGTGGCGCGAAGGTTTGGCCGTTGAGGGGCCGCGGCTGGCCGTCCTTTACCGTGAATTGCATGCCCTCGATGGGGTAGCCGAGTGTCTGGTCTTGAACACCTGCAACCGCCTCGAGATTTACGGAGTGGGCTTCGGTGACCGACTTTCCCGTCTTATTGCGGGCGCGTTCTGTCGGTTCCAGAACGTCGATCCCGAGTCACTCGAAAGGTTCGGTTACCGAAAGATGGGCGAGCAGGCGGTGGCCCATATCTTTGCTGTCAGCGCCGGCCTCGATTCGCAGATGATCGGGGAGACCGAGATACTGGGTCAGGTCAAGGATTCCTATCGGTTTGCGGTTGATCAGAAAACGGTGGGGCGTTTCCTGCATCGGGTGTTCCAGAAGGGATTTCAGGCGGCTAAGTGGGCGCGAAGCAGTACCGCAATCGGGCGCGGTCAAGTGAGTATCGGCAATGTCGCGGTGGACCTGGCTGCACGCATCTTCGGGGATCTCAGACGAAGTCGAGTTCTCGTGGTCGGTAGCGGCGAAGTAGGCCGGAAAACTGTCAAGGCTTTGGTCAGCCGAGGGGTAAAGGTGATCTCCGTTACGAATCGTACGGCCGCCGCCGCAAAACAGCTAGCGGATGAGATCGGTGGCGTTGCCATCCCTTACGATGGGTGGCAGGGCAGCCTCAGCGAGTTTGACATCGCGATCTGCTCGACGGCGGCCCCCCAGACATTACTCGATCGCGAGACGGTGGCTGGTGCTATTCGCATGCGCCTTCGCCGGCCACTCTTTCTTATCGATTTAGCGGTTCCACGAGATATCGATGCGGAGGTCGCTGAGGTGCCCAATGTCTTTCTTTACGGATTAGATGATTTAGCCGCGATTGTGGAGGAGAACCGGTGCGCTCGTGAATCGGAATTGGTCCGATGCAGGAAGGTGTTACAGGATCGAGCCGCGGCCGTTTGGAGAAGGTTGGACTTGATCATTCCCTGTCCCGACAATTCGGGACTGAAGGGCTAGCCCGCATACCGGAATATGTCGCTAGGCTCGCTACACCGATTGCTGCTTAACGGACATAAATAATTGATTTGCAGGATGTTGGGAGAATCTGACGAGAACAGAACGAGCGGCATTCGAGTTTAGCAGAAACCTCAAAACCACAAGCGCGCGATGCGGTGTCATCGCTAAGAATGAGCGCGGAAAACAATGACGTCGCCGTCCTGCACGGCATAGTCCTTTCCTTCGTTGCGGTACTTTCCGGCCTCGCGAGCGCGGGCGGTTGTGCCACAAGCTATGAGATCATGGTAGCTTACGACTTCTGCTTTGATGAACCCCTCCGCAAAGTCAGTGTGCACTAGGCCGGCGCATTGACGCGCTCGCATGCCCTTGGTGAACGTCCAGGCATGCACTTCCTTTTGGCCGACGATGGTAAAGAAAGAGGCCAACCCCAGCAGATCGTAAACCTGGCGAATCAGCAATGAGACACCTGAATCGCTCAAACCCATTTCCTCCAGGAACTCACCGGCCTCTTCCTCGGATAACTCCGCGAGGTCGGCTTCGAGCTTGGCGCATAGCGACACGGTTCCCGCGTGCCGATGTCTATGGAGGTATTTATTCACCCCGGCAAGGTAGCGGTTGTCCGATTCCTCCAGGAGGTCGGACTCATCCACGTTACAGGCGAACAGGGTGGGTTTCGCAGTCAGGAGGAAGAAGGAGTGAAATCGCTCCTGCTCCTCAACGCTCAGATCGAGAGTGTTGGTGGGCTGCTCGTCATTTATGTGCTCCCGGACTTTTTCCAGGAGAGCGACGCGGGCGATGGCTTCCTTATCCTGTCCTTTTGCGCGTCTTCGGTTATTTGCCAGTTGGTTCTCCACCGATTGCAGATCGGCCAGGATGAGCTCGGCGGCGATGGTTTCAATATCACGGATGGGATCGATGCTACCCATCTGGTGGACAACTTCTTCGTCTTCGAAGCAGCGAACCACCTGTATGATGGCATCGACTTCGCGGATATGTGCCAGAAACTGATTGCCAAGCCCTTCTCCGCGGCTGGCTCCGGATACGAGGCCGGCTATATCGACAAGCTCGATCGCTGCAGGCACGATGCTGTCGGTTCGCGCAATCGGTTGCAAGGTTTGGAGGCGCCTGTCGGGAACGTGTACGATACCGTGGTTGGGATCGATAGTGCAGAATGGGTAGTTTGCGGCCTCAGCCTTGCGGCTTCTTGTGACGGCGTTGAAGAGCGTTGATTTCCCGACATTTGGGAGTCCTACTATTCCTGCCTGTAACATTGGGTCACAAAATTCCGGATCTCCTATACCATCCACCAGGAGAAATTAGTGTCGTGTATGCCATTGGCATGCATGATTACCGGAAACGACACTAAGGCAGTTTAGCCTGGCGTTGATACGATTAACCAGCCAGTGCAATTTGGATTCACTTAGATCGAGATCGATGCCGATTGTCTTGAGCAGCTCCAGCCGCCGGAGACGTTGGTTCAGCTCACTGATGCCATCGGAGATCTGCGCGAATTTTTCGATAGAAACCGAGTCCAACTGCAAATGTGCGGCTAGGGCGATGGCTTCCGGCTTGGATAGGTGTGGCCAGAGTAGATGATTGATTGCCCTCGCTGTGGTTGTCTTGCCGGACGCGTTAGGACCGTAGACGATATTGATTCCCTGGGCCAGATGAAGTTCATCTGCGAGGTTCTCTGCATTGCGATTTTCGCGATCGATGAGATCTCCGCTCAAAACGACCGCGTGGACCTGCTCAGAAATCGCGGCTTCGACAAGCCGCAGCCACCCCGCCGAAGCGGAAAGCCTGCGACCGTCAATACCCTCCGGAAGGTGGGTGGGTTGGCGACCCATGTGAAGGTCGCCGGAAACCAAAATACGGACCATGTTGGCTTGATGAGTAAGCCACCGTCGGGAGTCCTTCAACGTCAAATCGGTGATGGCGGGTGAAATCTCTTAATTCTCCAGCCGCAAGTTTCGAAGGGCGACCCATAGGGATGTGGCAATGCGCTATTTGAGCGGCGATACTGATCCCGATCACGATACCATAGCGAGCTTTCGAATGTGCACCCATGGCATAAAGTCCAATCAGGGAGCAATGTCGGCCCATTCGATGACATTTGTGCTCTTCATCGAAGAGCAGTACACAATCTGTCGCTCACCTGATCGAACCAACTCCAATTTCCCTACTTTCACCCAATTCTTCCTATACTCTCAGAATCTAAGTCCGACAGATTGCTAGCAAGGGTCTTCCGGCCCATAAGATAGCCTGAGGGTGTCGGTGGGCGGCAACGAGCACCCGGAACGACCGATATAGTTTGCCTTTGCCTCTACAGATTAGTCGGTTAAACTACTTCCATAAGATTCCTGGAAGAACGAAGAATGCTTTTATTATGAGGGAGCCAAAGCTGGCAACAGACAGGAGTGCTGAGGGCATAGCCATCATTGGCATGGCGGGTCGGTTCCCTGGAGCAAGAAACATTGATGAATTTTGGCAGAACCTGCGAAATGGCGTAGAGTCCGTTACATTTTTCTCGGACCAGGAGCTGGAGGCTTCCGGTGTAGATCCTGCCAATTTTCGTAATCCCAATTACATCAAGGCCGGAGCAATCCTGGAAGATGTCGGGTTGTTTGACGCGGATTTTTTCGAAATAACGGCGCGTGATGCGGCATGCCTGGACCCACAACATCGATTGCTGCTCGAATGCGCCTGGGAAACTCTTGAGCATGCCGGATACTCGCCCAGTTCGTATACGGGTACAATCGGTGTGTATGCCGGTTCACGAATTAGCGAATACCTGATGTTTAATTTGCCCACACCCGATCTGGCCGGCTTTAATGTAGAATCAGGCCCGCTCGTTACAAATTGGAAAAGAGTTTGGGATAATGATAAAGACCAGCTGGCTACACGCGTTGCCTATACCTTAAACTTGCGAGGACCAGCTATCACGGTACAGACAGCCTGCTCAACGTCGTTGGTGGCGGTCCATCTGGCTTGCCAAAGCCTGCTTAGAGAAGAATGTGACATTATATTGGCAGGGGGCGTCTGTGTGAGGGTACCACAAAAGGCCGGCTATCTCTATAGTGAGGGAATGATATTTTCTCCTGATGGCCATACGCGGGCATTTGACGCTAAAGGCGGAGGAACTATTTTTAGCAGTGGTGTGGGTATGGTTGCCTTAAAGCCTCTACATAGGGCCCTGGCTGATGGTGACTGTATTCAAGCTGTGATCAAGGGTTCGGCTGTAAACAATGATGGCGATGCTATGAAAGTAGCCTTCACAGCGCCAAGCGTAGATGGACAGGAAGAAGCTGTTTCGAAAGCTCTTTCCGTCGCCAAAATAGATCCGGGATCAATTTCCTATGTAGAAGCTAACGGAACAGCGACTGCTCAAGGCGATTTCACCGAAATGTCTGCTTTGACAAAGGCTTTTCGATCTGGAACCGACAGAAAAGGATCCTGCGCACTAGGCTCAGTAAAGACGAATATAGGACACTCTGTACAGGCGGAAGGAGTTATAGGGATGATCAAGACAGTTCTAATGCTCAAACACAAAATGCTGGTTCCTCACTTGCACTTTGAAGAGCCAAATCCAGAAATCGATTTCTTAAACTGCCCGTTTTATGTCAATACAGAATTGACCGAGTGGAATTCGGAGACTTCTCCGCGCCGGGCCGGTGTGAGTTCCTTTGGTGTTGGAGGGACCAATGCACATGTGGTTCTGGAAGAAGGTCCGGTCGTTGAGCGAACCAGAATGGAAAGAGATCGTCCAACTCATATTCTTTGCCTCTCTGCTAAGAACGAAGGTGCATTGAAGGGTTTGATTAACAGTTACGAGAAATTTTTTGCTACATATCCAGAGACACCGGTGGGGAACGTTTGTTTTACTGCCAATTCGGGACGATCACACTTTTCGCACCGGCTAGCAGTTATCGCGGGTTCGTCGGCAGCAATGGAGGAAAAGCTTTCGTCCATATGCTGCAAGGACGAGCCTGAGGATATTCCGGACATGCGTGTTGTTGGTTCCGATCGACCGATGATCGCATTTCTTTTTTCTGGTCAGGGTTCTCAGTACATCGATATGGGGCGGCAACTCTTTGATACCCAGCCACGATTCCGGAAGACCATGGAGAAGTGTGATAGGATCCTTCGTCCATACATGAATCGACCGTTGTTGTCTGTGCTCTATTCGGACAGAGGGTCAGAGCGCAGTTATCGGGAATCAGGAGGAGCCGAACAAGCGTCGCGCAATCTTAATCAGACCCTTTATGCTCAAACTTCCCTATTCGCCCTGGAGTATTCGCTGTTTGAGTTATGGAAGTCCTGGGGTGTAGAACCGGACGTTGTCATGGGGCATAGTATCGGCGAGTATGTAGCTGCCTGTGTGGCGGGGATATTTGATCTTAAAGATGGTCTGAGGCTTGTTGCTGAACGCGGCCGGCTAATGCAGGAACTGCCAGGAGACGGGGCCATGGCAGCCGTGTTTGCTGATGAGATGTTAGTTAAGGATTTTATTGAGGGCTATTCAGAGAGAGTATCCATTGCCGCGTTCAACGGTCCAAGAAATGTTGTGGTTTCGGGCAATGAGGAAGGTGTACAAGCTGTGCTTGAGGACCTGGAGCGAGAGGGCATTGAGGGGCGCCGCCTGACCGTATCGAATGCCTTTCATTCACCTGCAGTTCAACCGATTTTGGATAAATTCGAACAGATAGCGGCTGAAGTGAATTATAGTGATCCTGAAATCAATTTGATATCCAGTGTTACAGGACAAGTGGTAGAGCGGCGGGAAGTTTCTTGTGCAAGCTACTGGCGGCGTCATATGCGAGAACCAGTAATGTTTGCCAGTTCCATGGGAAAACTCGCTGAGCTGGGATGTAATACCTGTGTCGAACTGGGACCTGGCTCAACCCTGTTGGGAATGGGTCGGCTTTGTATGGAAGAGGATGACGGCGTCTGGCTTCCTTCCCTAAACAGAGGTCGGGACGACTGGACTCAGATGCTGAGATCTCTCGGCGCTCTATATGCCATGGGTACAGTAGTAGACTGGGCAGGATTCGACCGGGACTATTCTCGTAGAAGAGTTGCGTTGCCAACTTATCCTTTTCAGCAGAAACGACATTGGATTGAAAGAAGCGAAAGTCAAAATGGATTACGACGAAAAGAGCATTCTCGATTCACTCATCTTCCTCTTTCGTGCCACCCTTTGCTTGGGCAACGACTGCCTTCGGCACTAAGAGAGATACAGTTCGAATCCCGTTTGAATATCGGGGCCACTACATTTCTGCAAGACCATCATGCTTTTGGTGCCGTGATATTCCCAGCAACAGCGTTTATTGAGATGGTACTGGCAGCGGCCTCAGAGATTTCCATCGAAAGAGGAACGTATGTTGTGGAAGACCTGGAGATTCATGAAGCATTGACCCTACCTCAAGATGATAGCAAGGTCACCCAGTTGATACTCACACCTGAAGATGGATATGGATTTTCATTCCGCATTTTTAGTCTTGTTGCTGATGGTCTCGGAGATAGTGATTTATGGAAAATCAATGTTGCGGGAAGACTTCGCACTGAGGCACCCGGTTCATCTTTGCAAAAGATATCGCTGGAATCTATTCGAGAGCAATGTGGAGAGGAATTATCAGTTGCCAGGTTTTATCTGAAGAGCGAAGAACGGGGAATAACTCATGGTCCGGACTTTCAGGCAGTCGAAAAGCTTCGGCGAGGTAATGGTCAAGCGATTGCTCTGATTCGACTCTCGGATAGTCAATCTATTGACGCTGAGGATTACCAGATACACCCAGTTTTACTGGATGCCTGCCTACATATAGGGAATGCTAGTTTTCCCGAATACGATGAAGAAACTAAGGAAGAGGAAATATTCCTTCCAACAATTTTTGAACACATTCATGTTTACGGTAAGCCTGGAACTAGATTATGGAGTTATACGGTTCTTAGACCGGGTGATCATGCAGAGTCGGAATTACGGACTATCGATATTTATATCTTCAATCTTGACGGCAATCTTGTTGCAGAGGTACAGGGTTTGCACTTCAAGCGCGCTACGCGTGAATCGTTGCTGGGAATATCTAATAGTAAAACCTATAGCAACTGGTTATACGAGGTCAGATGGAAAGCGATTCCTTTGGCAGTAACGGAGGCGGTTGATCAAGATCAAGATGGAATATGGCTCATCTTTGCTGACCGGAATAGTGTTGGGTCCGAGCTTGTCCGAACCCTGTGTACTTATGGAGAAAGCTGCATTACGATTTTCCCGGGGGAGTGTTCAGAGACTATTGAGAATGACGAATTCTATTTAAACCCAATGCTTCCGGAGGATTTCAGGAAATTGCTTTCCTGTGTTCGCACGCTTCCGGGCACATTGCAAGGAGTAGTGCACTTATGGGGACTGGAGATGTCTGCAACTGAGGATGGGAGGGGTAATTCATGCATGGATGCGCCAATTCTCGATTGTGCCAGTGGATTACATTTGATTCAGGCATTGGTGAAGGAAAAAGACTTGGGGTTGCCTTCCCTATGGTTTGTAACCAGGGGGGCCCAAGCTTTACTGCATGAGGATCCGCCGCTCGCCGTAGAACACAGCGCATTGTGGGGATTGGGGAGAGTGGCAGGTAGGGAATATCCTAAGCTGAGATGCGGATTGATTGACTTGGATCCCGGCCGCCAGGGGGATGAAGATGCCATGCTCTTCAAGGAGTTATGGTCGCCTGACATTGAAGATCAAATTGGCTTTCGAAAGCAGGTTCGTTATGTTTCGAGGTTGGTCCGTGTCACGGGAGCTGCTTATACTGAGGCAAAACTCGAGATCCCGGATACTCCGTACTTCAGACTGGAGACGTCCCCTTCGTGCATACTGAACAATCTGTCGCTGCGTGCAATGGAGCGCCGCGAACCTGGACCGGGAGAGATTGAGATTTGTGTTCGGGCTACAGGATTGAATTTTAGAGACGTTCTCAGTGCGCTGGGACGATATCCTGGAGATCCGGGTCCGCTTGGCCGAGAATGTTCAGGGACAATTGTTGCAGTAGGGGATGGTGTTGAAGGTTTAAGGATTGGGGATGATGTCCTTGCGGTAGCCGCAGGAAGTTTCAGTAGTTACGTTATTGCAAATGCCCATCGTGTTATGCTGAAGCCTGATTTTCTCAGCTTCGAAGATGCTTCCAGTATTCCCATCACCTTCTTGACAGCCTATTACGGTCTGTATCATTTGTCGAAGATATCTGCGGGCGAAAAGGTTTTGATTCATGCCGCTTCGGGCGGGGTTGGGCTCGCCGCTACGCAACTGGTTAACTGGGCTGGTGCGGAGGTTTTGGCCACCGCGAGTGTGAGCAAATGGGAATTTCTTAGGTCGTTTGGTGTGAAAGAAATTATGAACTCTCGAACACTCGATTTTGCCAATGATGTGATGGCGATCACTGATGGCCGGGGTGTAGATGTTGTTCTGAATTCCCTAGCCGGTGATTTCATACCCAAAAGCCTTTCTGTATTGGGGAAAGAAGGGCGATTTATAGAAATCGGAAAAACTAGGATCTGGAATGCAAGTCAAGTAGCGGAATTAAGACCGGATGTTACCTACTTTGCTTTTGATTTGGGAGATGTAGCTTTAAGGGAGCCGTTATTTTTTCAATCAATGTTCCGGAAGGTCATGGATGGTTTCCGAGAGGGACCACTTGCGCCATTGCCGCAAAAGCGGTACACTATTGAAGGCTCGATCAGTGCCTTTCGTTATATGGCTCAAGCAAAACACATTGGAAAGATTGTAGTGTCTCAGCAGAACCGGACAAATGATGTGCTGAGGAAAGAATCGGGCATTTTACTCTCGAACGGCTCGTATCTAATAACCGGTGGATTAGGTGCTCTTGGTTTACGGATAGCCAGTTGGTTGGTATCTCAAAATGCGCGACATATTGTTCTTATGGGAAGAAGAGATCCTTCGGATCATGCTCGTGAGGTGATAAGAAAGTTAGAGAAAGATGGAGCCCAGGTTCATGTGGCACAAGCGGATGTATCGAAGAGGGAGCAAGTTGCCGAGATATTGAAGGACATAAGTGAATGCATGCCGCCACTTAGAGGCCTTATCCATGCAGCCGGCGTTCTTGATGATGGGGTGCTGATGCAGCAGACTTGGGAGCGGTTCGTTACGGTCATGACACCCAAGGTTGCAGGAGCGTGGAATTTACACCTGCTTACAAAGGAGATACCTTTGGATTTCTTTGTTCTATTTTCTTCCGTCAGTTCCCTTTGGGGCACTCCGGGCCAGGGAAACTACTCTGCCGCCAATGCATTTTTGGATGGATTAGCACATTTGCGCAGTGCGAAAAGGTTGCCGTGTGTGAGTATTAATTGGGGCTCATGGGCTGAGATTGGAATGGCCGCAGCTCTAGATGATAATATTCAACAACGAAGGAAATCGACGGGCTTGGGCACTATTGAATTGGAGAATGGGTTGGAAATTCTCGGAAGGCTGATGTGCGGAGAATCTGTTGAGATTGCTGTGCTCAATGTAAATTGGGAAGAGTATCTCCAGCAGTTTTCAGACGGTATAGTACCACCGTTCTTATCTGAGATGCTCAAGGTGAAAGGAAAGCATGCCAGGGAGGATAGAGTACAGCGTTCTGAAGAGCCGCGGCTCTTACAGAAGGTAAAGGAGGCGCCCCAGGGCGAACGCGAACAGATCGTGGCGAAATATGTAAGAAAAGAGATGGCTGAACTGCTTGGAATTGATCCGGGAAAGACTCTGGATCCACAGAAGCCATTCCGTGAATTGGGTCTTGATTCTCTTTCAGCTATTGAGCTTAGAAATGCGTTTGAAGCTTCCCTAGGGTGTACACTACCCGCGACATTGCTTTACGAATATCCAACCCTGGATACTGTGTCCAGTCATCTGGCTGAGAAGCTCATCCCGGAAGAAGCAAACACAGGTGCACAGGTTGAGTCATTCCAGAATGGAGATCACGCCAACAAGAAATCCGGGGAATCGTTTGTTGTGCCTAATCAATACGAGGTGCCTCCTCCTAACGTTAGGCGACCTGAGGCTTTACGAAATGAAGACCTTAAATCAATGGTACCAATCCACACAAATGGATCCCTGTTGCCCTTCTTCATCGTCCATATTAGCCCGTTATCCATACATCTTAGATTAGGACCAGAGCAACCTATATATTATTTTAGAGCTCTTTGAAACGAAGGGAAGCTTTCACCGGAAATCCACATTGAGGATATAGCGGCTGATAATATAAAGGAAATGAAAACGGTTCAACCTGAAGGCCCATACCTTTTGGGTGGCTATTCAATCGGAGGATTGATCGTATTTGAGATGGCCCAGCAACTATATAGAATAGGAGACTCAGTATCTTTATTATTTTTGCTAGAGCCAATAAGTCCAGGAAAACTTTCCTCTGAAAAATCGGTAGGAATGTTTTCTTTTTTTACAAATCATTGGCATCGGGATTCATTGAAGAGACTGTTATTTTGGAAGCTCGTTGAAGTTTGGTTCGGTCTGTTTAGATCTCTCAGAAATTCCAAGATGCCCCTGCCTTCTTCTCTTAAAGTAGACTATATAAAGACTTTACATAGATTGTCTCGATACAAGCGTTTTGCTCGTTCCTTCATGGGAAGGAGGATTATGTATAAAGTAAATCAAGCCGTTCTGGAATCTGGTTTGTCCGTCCCTTATGAATTTAGGCTAGGCTATGTAAGTACTCTATACAGAGTAGCCAACAGGAAGTATTTTCCAGATACTTATCCAGGGCGCATTATTATTTATAAAACGAAAGAAAGATCTACTGTTGATATTGTTAAATGGAAAATTCTTGCCAAAGGAGGAGCAGAAATAAAGGAGATGGAGTTGGGCGGGCATTTGGATCTGATTGCATCAACATCTGAGTGGGCATGGATTGGTGGGTTGAAATGTAATTTGAAAAAGGCCCAGAGCGTTGTTCGCCAGGTACAAGGTAATGTAGGAGATGGAGTTGGGCGGGCATTTGGATCTGATTGCATCAACATCTGAGTGGGCATGGATTGGTGGGTTGAAATGTAATTTGAAAAAGGCCCAGGAGCGTTGTTCGCCAGGTACAAGGTAATGTATTTTGAGACATTGGGAAATGAAATGACCTGGACCTCAGCCCACGGGAGCAGCTTGCCTTGTGGGATGATCGCTGCACCCAGCACAACCCGGTGAATGACTATCAGGGGTTCAAGCGCATCATGCATCGCGTCACGCTGGCCGGCGACAAACCGTGCTAACTGCCCGGTCAGCATTTGGGGTCGGACCTTCAAGAAAAGGGTTCGGCCACATCTGTTGTGGCTACCTAATCGCTAAACCTGACACCGTGGTTGCTTTCTGCAAACAGGCTTGCTTCAATTCAGTTCTGCGCAAGGTAGCGCCGTTGGGCGTTTGCCCGCGTTGACAGACCTAGCTAAGAGGCACGGATGAAGGAATCCATCCTGATTGGAATTGGGGCGTTCGTTGGCGCGATTGCCCGAAACTACCTGACGAACTGGATGGAGAGTGTTGACCCCTCTTTCGCATGGGGCACCTTGATCGTCAACGTGACAGGAAGTCTTCTCATTGGCGCGTTCTATACCTTGATTGCCAACGGCTTGATTGACGGGTATCCTTACAAGCATTTTGTGGCGATCGGTTTTTGCGGCGCTTACACAACTGTGTCCTCCTATGCCTGGCAAACAGTTGCGCTTCTTCGGGAACACAATTACAAACTAGCGATAGAGAACTTCCTCGCAAATAACTTGCTCTCATTCTTGGCAGTTGTAGTGGGCATCGTCTTTGTCAACTGGCTCTATGCCGTGATCAGAGGAGTGTAACCATAGTGTCCTGCCGAAAATTCGCGAAATGGTCCCGGAGAGACTCATCACCATAGCGGATATTGAAGTTTTGCCTTGAATGGTGGAACCGTGCTAAGGATAGAATTCTATGACGCAGAAAAGACCGAATATTGTCGTTGTAATGTGGCATGATCTGGGTGACTGGCTGGGATGCTACGGATTCCGGCCCAGCCCCTCTCCGAATGCAGATCGACTGGCCACAGAGGGTGCCTTGCTGGGCAATTACTTCGCGTGCGCCCCCATCTGTTGCCCGAGCCGTGCGGGCATGATGACCTCGCTAATGCCCCATGCCAATGGTGTGAACGGACAGATCAACCGTGGCTGGGATATGGGGTGCGATGTCCGGCCGTTACCGGCGATACTTCGGGACGCAGGCTATGCGACCCATCTTGTTGGTTTCAGTCACGAGTGTCAGGATCCACTCCGAGAGGGGTTTGAAGAGGTACTGAATGGTGGTGATGAGAACAGGGAGAGTGGCGCCAGGGCTGTATTCGAGAGGCACTTGGGTAGTGAACAGCCGTTTTTCCTCACAGTGACGACCACTGCCGTGCACCGTGCTTTTGGTGACCGGCACGATCCGAGTCTTGCCGAACAGATCACGCCCCCAGCGTGGATGCCGGACCTCCCCAGCACACGGACAGATCTGGCCTGTTTCCATCGCTATATTTCCGAGGCGGATGCGCAGTTGGGAGCAATCCTGCAAGCTCTTGACGACACTGGACACGCACAGAATACGATTTTCATTTTCACAACGGACCATGGAGCACCCTTTGCCCGAGCGAAGCATTCGCTCTATGATCCGGGTCTCCGGATGGCCTGCATCGTTCGCTGGCCGGGACATATCGGTTCGGCGCGCCGGATTCCTGCGCTGCTGAGCAATCTTGACTTTGCTTCCACGGTGCAGGATCTCGTTGCTCTGCCACCGGCTTCTGAGGGTGCTGTCTCGCACGGCAGGAGCTTTGCGAGTCTACTTACGGAGATCGGCACGCACGAACCACGAACCGAGATCTTCGCCGAGCATACCTACGGCGTCATGTACTGGCCCAGCCGGTGTATTCGAACGGATCGATATAAGTACATCTGCAACTTTGAGCCGCGTCAGCCGATCATGCACGAGCCATTCCTCGTTTCGCGGAGCGGGACGCAGGTTGCCAATCAGTACTACTCCGCGCCGGCCCCACCTGAGGAACTCTACGACCTGGAAAATGACCCACATGAGTTCTGCAATCTGGCCAATGATCCCCGTCACTGCGCCATCAGGCGGGACTTGCGTGGTAGACTGTTCGGCTTCCTGCGAGACACAGCTGATAGTTTGCTGGATGGGCCGGTCCCCGATCCATCAGGAGAACACACACCAGGCCGAACCTTTGACAGGATGTGGTCTGCGGACGAAACGGGACTGTACCATTCGGATCTGCCGCCGCAATGGCAACCGGACCGTTTCACAAGTAAATCGTGAGCCCTCACCATTCAGCGAGAATCGACCGCTTGTGCCATACGCTCGAGGCCCTTCAACATGGTTTGTCGAGGACAGCCGAAATTGAAGCGTAGATAGCCAGGCGCATTGAAGGCGGTTCCGTCAGAAAGACCAACGCCGGCACTCTCAAAGAAGGTGGCGGGGTTATCGATGCCTAGTGCACGTAGATCCATCCAAGCCAGGTAAGTGGCCTGCATGGGACACAGTTTGATGGCAGGCAAACGCTCTCTAACAAAGGTGTAGAGGACGTCGCGATTTTGCCTTAGGTAAGCGAGGAGCTGTTGCCGCCAGGGCTCGCCATAACGGTAGGCGGCGGCACACCCGGCGTAGCCGAAGGCGTTGACTTCGGTGATGATGCCGGCAGCCGCCCGTCGTACCCGAGCGCGGACCTTCGGGTCCGGAATGACAGCCAGGGCACAGCACAAACCGGGCAGATTATAGGTTTTGCTAGGCGCCATGAGCGTTATGCCTCGAGCGTTGGCAGTTTCCCCCTGGGCGAGCCAAGAGACGTGCGTGACGTCGTCGAGGATCAAATCGCAGTGAATCTCGTCAGAACAGAGAATGATATTCTTTCGCTCGCAGAAATTGACCAGCCTGTTCAATTCTTCGCGCCTGAAAACCGTGCCTACGGGGTTGTGCGGATTACAGAGAATGAACAGGCGGGTTCGCGGGGTGACCTGTCTTTCCATGGCATCGAAGTCGAACGTCCAGCGATCCCGCAATAGGGTCATGGGCACGGCAACGAGTTCACGGCCGGAGTAGGCGGGGGCGCTGAGAAAAGGGGGATAAACCGGAGTACACGTCATCACTCCGTCTCCCGAATTTCCAAAAGCCCGACATATGACATTGAGGGCGGGAACCATGCCGGGAAACCAGATGAGCCACTCTGCCTCGGCCCGGACACGATGGTCGCGCTCGAGGTAGGCGAGGAAGGCATCGATCACCTCGGGATAAGGAGCAGTATAGCCATAAATGCCGTGGCGAACTCGCTGCTCCAATGCAGCAATGACCTCGGGAGGTGCGGCGAAATCCATATCCGCGACCCAGAATGGAAGCGTCCCGGAGCTTCCGTAGAGGTCCCATTTCAGACTGCCTGTAGAGCGTCGATCGATTACCTGGTCAAAGTCGTATGAATCGTCGGCCATCTGAGGCAGAACGGTTGTAAAGTGCTTTGGGAATGACAATCGCAAAGCGAACCTATCCGGAAAACGCCTTGCCTGGAACCAGGGTTAACAAGAGCAAGGCCAGTAATAAAGGAAATTAAGGCGAGTCTTGCCTGACCAATCAGTAACTGAGATAAACGCAGTTTCCCCATGAAATTGCTCCGTATGCTCCCCCCCGCAGCCGTTCTGGGAATAGCTTCCGGAATCTGCTGGTATCTCTTCTGGTCGGAACCGGAACCTGTCAAGTGGCCACGGCGGAATAAGATTCCGCAGGTTCGCGTGGAACGGCTCAAACCGGTTGACTATCAGGTCAGGTTGAAGTCGCAAGGCACGGTGCAGGCGCGAACCGAGAGCACGTTGATTGCCGAAGTGCGGGGACAGGTGACTTCCATATCTCCCTCCTTTCGAGCAGGCGGGTTCTTTGAGGAAGGGGAGGTTCTATTGGAGATCGATCCCAGGGACTATGAAGCGGAAGTGAAAGTCGCGGAAGCCATCGTGACGCAAGCCGAGTTGAGCTTGTCTGAGGAAGAAGCGCGCGCTGAACAGGCCCACCGGGATTGGAAGCGATTACAGTTTGCCGAGGAGGCGTCCGACCTCGTTCTTCGCATACCTCAGCTAAAGCATGCCAGGGCGAATGTTGAATCGTCCAAAGCCCGACTGGAAAGTGCCCGACTCAATCTTGAGCGCACCAGGATTGCGGCGCCCTATGCGGGATGCATTCTTTCGAAGAACGTCGATATCGGACAGTACCTGTCCACTGGTAATGTCCTGGCTCGTATTTATGCTGTAGACTATGCGGAGATCCGGCTGCCCCTGAACGAAAGACAATTGGCCTACCTGAGGATTCCCGAGTCCTATCGGGGCGAATCCTCTCTGTCTTCCGAAGGCCCTGAGGTTACACTGGTTTCGTCGGCGGGGCCCGAGACATACCGGTGGTTTGGGCGAGTGGTCCGGGCTGAAGGCACCCTGGATACGCGCTCCCGCCAGCTGTTTGTCGTTGCCCAGGTCGACGATCCCTACAGCAAGAAAGCGGACGGACGTCCTCCATTGAAAGTGGGGTCCTTTGTGCAGGCGACCATTAAGGGAAGGGTATTGGAAAATGTAATCCTGCTTCCTCGTAAGCATTATCGAAAAAACGAATACGTGGTAATTATCGATGACAACGATAAGCTAAGGCGCCGAACTATCGAAGTTGAATGGAGCGATGAGGAAAACCTGGTAGTGAGGTCGGGATTGGAAGGCGGTGACCGGCTCTGCCTGACTCATCTGAGCTTTCCGGTGGCGGGCATCAGCGTTGCCGTGGTTTCAGAGGATGGGAAACCGGTGGATGGTGGGCAGGACAGGCAAGCGCCGCCGATGGATTTAAGGAATCTGATGGCCAACATTGATATGGCCAGGTTGCCCGATGACCTCAAACAGCAGCTCCAGAAGGCTCGCGCCAAGAGGGATTTTCCAAAGCTGCGAGAACTGAGTTCAGAACTGCAGAAATATCAGAAAAAGGGCTCATGAATAGGATCATCGAATGGTTCGCCAGGAATGGCGTTGCCGCCAATCTTCTGATGTTCGCTATCTTGATCGTGGGCGGCTACATGGCGTTCAATAAAGTCGTGTTACGCGAGTGGCCCGACTATCCGGTTCGCGATGTCAGAATCTCTGTCACCTATCGCGGTTCGACGCCGGCGGAGGTGGAGGAGTCCATTATCATGCGTATTGAGGAGGCTGTCTTCGATGTGGCGGGAATCAAGGAGATGGAGAGTCGATCCAGTGAGGGATTAGGTTCCGTAACGCTGGAAATCGAGGACGGTTACGATTTGGGAGAAGTGCTTGACCAGGTCAAAGATCGCGTGGATTCCATCAATACGTTTCCCGTCGATGCCGAACGGCCGCGAGTTAATATCGCGACTTACAGCGAGCGCCTCATGGCGGTAGTGATTTCCGGCGATCTGAACGAGTTCGATTTGAAGCGCCTGGCGGAAAACATCTACGATGATATCGTAAGTCTACCAAGTATCACGATGGTGGATCTGAAGGTCGTTCGCGCCTATGAGATCAGCATTGAGGTTTCCGAATCGATCTTGAAACAGTACGGGTTGACCTTCGATCAGATCGTGAGATCTGTGCGTAACTCCTCCATCAATCTGTCGGCCGGAAGCATTCGCACCGAGGGCGGTGACATTTTACTGCGCACGACGAACCAGGCCTACGATTTCGACGACTTTTCCAGGATTGTGGTGTTTGCGCGCGACGACGGCACCCGCCTAACGCTAGGGGATGTGGCTGTGGTCAATGATGGTTTCGATGAGGCCCCGTTGATTTCCAATTACAATGGCAAACGCTCCGTTGTCCTGGATGTCTTTCGATCGGGAAAGCAGAACTTGATTGTCTTGGCTGATGAAGTGAAAGCGTACTTGGAAGAGGCCAGGGCACGGCTGCCCGCAGGGGTGGAATTGAGCTACTGGAGTGACGACTCGGAACGGGTGAAGCAGCGCTTGGCTACGCTATCGGGCAGCGCTGTTTTCGGCTTCGGCCTGGTTCTGCTCATATTGTCCGCGTTTCTGAGCCCCAGCCTGGCGTTCTGGGTGAGCCTGGGCATCCCGGTCGCGTTTTCGGGTTCGTTTATCATGTTCTATCTTTGGGACGTGTCACTGAACCTGAGCACGCTGTTCGCCTTTATCCTGGTGCTGGGCATAGTGGTGGACGACGCCATCGTGACCGGGGAAAATATCTTCCAGCATATGCAGCGCGGAGACACGCCTCTCGACTCCGCGATCCGGGGTACGCAGGAAGTGGCGGTTCCCGTAATATTTGGCGTCATCACGACAATTGTCGCCTTTTATCCCCTGCAAGGCATGACCGGTTGGACGGGAAACAACATGAAGCAGATCTCTTTCGTGGTGATTCCGGTGCTGCTCTTTTCATTGGTGGAGTCCAAGCTGATTCTGCCCGCGCATTTGAAGCACTGCCAGGGACTCGGACGGCCCCTCCATGAGCGGCGCAGTTTGAACTTTCTGATGCGATTTCAACGGTTCATCGCCGACGGCCTGGAGAGGGGCGTGGAGCGCTATTATCGACCAGTCTTGGAGCGATGTTTGAAAGCCAAGTACCTTACATTCTCCATCTTTTTGGGTGTGCTCGCGGTGATCTGGAGCCTGCTCGCAACCAATCGCATCGAATCCGCCTTCCGTCCCCGAATCCCCGGCGATCATGTAACCATTCGATTAACCATGCCTTCAGGGACGCCATTCGAAGTGACCCATGCCCATATTAGTCGAATGGAAAGCATTACCCTGGCCTACAAGGAAGAAGTAAACGCGAAGTTCGGGCAGGATATCATTCGCAATGTCTTTGCCACTTCTGGTGGGCAGCCCATGGGCCGGAGTTGGGGCTCTCGCGCCGTGGGAGTCGCTGAAATGGGGGAGCTTGTCATCGAACTGACACCCCAGGAGGAGTATGACTTTGACTTTGGCAGTGCCACGGTAACCGCCGAACTGCGTCTCGCCATCGGAGATATTCCGAATGCCGAACGGCTGTCGTTCGGCCGCTGGCGCGGAGAAGGCGGTGGCCTCTCGATTCGTCTGACGAGCTCGAATTTCGACGACCTGAAAGCGGCCTCGAAGCGCCTCCAGGAGAAATTGGAGGAGTATCGGGGTTTGGACGAAATCTCCGATTCATTCGAAAGCGCCAAGTCCGAATTCGAGCTCCTTCTAAGACCGCAGGCAGAGCATCTCGGGATTGCGGCGAGCGACTTGGCCAGACAGGTCAGGCAGGCATTTTTCGGCGCCGAAGCGCAGCGCGTGCAGCGCGGCCGCGAGGATATCCGCGTCATGGTTCGGTATCCGGAGGAACAGCGCAAGTCCCTGGCGACGCTGGATTCCATGATGATCCGCGCGCCCGATGGCACCGAGGTGCCTTTTGCGACCGTGGCCGAAATCAAGCCGGGAAAGAGTCTTCCTGCCATTCTCCGTATCGATCGCAAACGGCAACTCACGATTTCGGCCAATGCCGATTCCGACGAGGTCGACACGGATTGCATCGTGGAGGAATTGGAAGCGGAGTTCCTGCCCAATCTGGTGAGTCAGTATGTGGGCATGGGCTACGTCAGATCAGGCAGCGCCCGACAGGCCGAGGAGGATGCCAGGAATATAAGATTTTACACCTGCATGGTATTGATCGGGGTCTACGTTTTGCTGGCGATTCCATTCCGCAGCTATGTGCAGCCCTTTATCGTTATGTCCGTTATCCCGTTTGGACTTGCGGGCGCCATTTTGGGCCATGCCATCATGGATTGGATATTGGGCCTGCTTTTTGATGACGGTGTGACCTTCAATGTCATGTCGAAGCTGGGCTTCCTGGCTTTGTCAGGAGTCGTGGTCAACGATAGCCTCATCATGGTTCACTACGTCAACCTGCGCTTACGGGAAGGAAATCCTATCGAAACGGCTGTGCGCATCGCCGGGGTACGTCGATTTCGGCCCATCCTGCTTACCTCGTTAACCACGTTTGCGGGGTTGATGCCTCTGATGTTCGAGCAAAGCAGGCAGGCAAAGTACATGATTCCCATGGCCATCTCATTGGCTTGGGGTGTCCTCTTCGCTACCTTCATCACCTTGCTTTTGGTGCCTGTGAACACTATGATCTTGGAGGATATCAAACGAGGACTGAAGGCCTATTGGCGGTGGCAAGTTCACGCTCCCGAAGTAGCCGAGCGCGCCCGTTCCTAGCAATCTGTCGGGCCAGGGCCAACATCTGCACAAAACACTGCTAGCCCGAAATTCTGGGAGATTTCGGGGCTCGTAGGTTCGTACTGGTTCCGAAACCAGCTTGACAAAGGCATTATCGTGACATTTCGTGCTGTCTTTTTGCGCAGTGGGAGAATAGCGAAGTAAGGATTATGCCAGTTAGAATTCGATTACAGCGCCGTGGCGCGCGCCATAATGCATTTTATCGCTTAGTGGCGGCCGATGGCCGCAGCCCCAGGGACGGACGATTTCTGGAGATCCTGGGCACCTACGATCCACAGTCCAAAGTAGTGAGCCGGGAGGTTAAGTTTCAATTGGAACGGGTGGACTATTGGTTGGGAGTAGGCGCTCAGCCCTCGCACACGGCTCGTAGCTTGATTTTGCGGGCGCGACGCGACGCCGCTCGTGCGCCGGAGCCCGAGGCAGTTGCGGCCGAAGAAGCTGCTGTTTCGCCGGGGACGGAATCGCGTGCCCCTGCTAAGGCAGTGGAGGTTGAAAAAGTAGCCGAGGCTGCTCAGCCAGCTGCGTTGGTTGAGGAAGCAAAGTCAACTGAGGCCGCAGACGAAACCGAAAAGGCGGCAGCAGCGAAACCCGAAGCCGCAGAGCCGGCGGCACCTGAGCCCGAAGCCGCAGAGCCGGCGGCAGCGGAGCCCGAAGCCGAAGAGCCGTCGGCACCTGAGCCCGAAGCCGGAAAGGCGGCGGCAGTAGAGCCCGAAGCTGAAAAGGTGGCGGCAGTAGAGCCCGAAGCCGAAAAGGTGGCGGCACCTGAGCCCGAAGCCGAAGAAGTAGCGGTAACCGAGCCCGAAGCCGGAGAGGCGGCGGCACCTGAGCCCGAAGCCGAAGAGGCGGCGGTAACCGAGCCCGAAGCCGGAAAGGCGGCGGCAGTAGAGCCCGAAGCTGAAGAAGTAGCGGTAACCGAGCCCGAAGCCGGAGATGTGGCGGCAGCGGAACCCGAGGCCGGAGAGGTGGCGGTAGCCGAGACCGAGGCCGACGAGCAGGCGGCGGCTAGTGTCGATAAGGAACCGGATGAGCTTGGAGCGCGAGGAGAAAGCTCGGAATCCGAAAGTACCGCGAAAGCTTCCGATTCAAAGCCCGAAGACAAGGGGAAGGGCAAGTCTTCCGCTGGGCGAACTTGAGCATGGCTTTCTTCGATTCCGATAGCGATCTACTGCTGTTTTTTATCTAAACAGGTACTGCATGAGCCGCAGGGATTGATCTAGTTCAAGCGTGAGCTTTATGGGAATAAGGAAGTTCAGCTATGCGCTTCGATCTGATAACGTTATTTCCGGAAATGGCCCGTGGCTTTCTCAGTCAAAGCATGATCGGCCACGCATCCGAAAAGGGTATCCTGGAAATCGGCCTTCACCAACTGCGCGATTGGGCTGCGGATAAACATAGGACCGCGGACGATCGTCCTTTCGGGGGAGGAGCCGGCATGGTCCTGAAGCCCGAGCCCCTGTTCGCTGCTGTGGAAGCATTGCGCGGCCCGGACAGCACCGTCATTTACATGGCTCCCGACGGCCATCGATTGACCTCGGAACTTGCCCGGTGCCTGTCACGCCGGAGGCATCTGTTGATCATCAGCGGCCACTATGAAGGGATCGACCAGAGGGTCAGGGATGAATTGATCGACCTGGAGGTGAGCGTAGGCGATTATGTGTTAACGAACGGCACACTGCCGGCAGCCGTCCTGGTTGATTGTGTGAGCCGATACGTGCCCGGCGTTCTAGGAGAGGAAAATTCATTGACCCAGGATAGCTTCGTCGACAGCCTCCTCTCCTTTCCCCAGTACACGCGACCGGCGGATTTTCGAGGAATGCGCGTTCCCGAAGTGCTCCTATCCGGGGATCATCAAGCCATCAAGAGCTGGCGTGACGGCCAGCGGCGGAGAAAGACCGGCGAGCTACGTCCGGACCTGACTTCAAATGCCAATGGAACAGAAAAGCTATGAATACGATCATCAACGAAATTACCAGAGATCAGCTCAAAGACGATAGAGATCACTTTAAAGTAGGCGACGGCGTGCACGTGCATACCCTCGTGCGGGAAGGCGATAAGGAACGCATTCAGATATTTGTGGGTATCGTAATCGCGCGTAAGGGATCGGGCATTCACGAGACTTTCACGGTGCGGCGCATCTCCTATGGCGAGGGCGTTGAGCGGGTCTTCCCGGTTCACTCGCCCAATATCGCTAAGATCGAGGTCGATCGCGAGAGCGTTGTCATGCGGGCGCGCATGTACTACCTCCGGGGCCGTGTAGGCAAGAGCGCCGCCAAAGTTAAGGAGAAGCGGTTCGCTGAGCACGCGCGTGGGCAGAGGCAGTAACCAACGCGCGTGCTCAGGAGCGCCAGCTTTAACCGCTCAATCAGGATAAGACGGCGCCAGCGAATCTCGCGCCAGGGATAACGTATTCCGGGAATGAGGCGTTTCGTTGTCATAGTTCTGAGTACCCTGGCCGTGCTGCTGGTGGCCACCGCATTGCTGCTGTGTCAGCCCGCCGTGCAGCGGCGGGTCATGGAGGGGATGTTGCGGAAAAACCTCCCTGGAACGGTCAAGCTGGAACGGGTCAAAATCCGCTTTGGGCAGGCTGAGTTTGCGGGGCTCTATGTGCTTTCCTCCGAAGGCGGGTTTGGAGTTGGAAAAGGGGCTATCGATTTCGATCTCTGGCGGTTGCTGAGCACCGGATTTCTCGATGTCGGCAGGATCCGGTTGAACGAGGTCATAATCGACTTGAGCGGGGCCCGCGGCGCGGCGCCGCCGCAGACCTTCGACGCGGAACGGGTGGCAACTCACCGGGATTTTTCCGACCTCGCTCGAAAGTGGGAGCACGGTCTGCTCGGTATTAAGGTCTGGCCCGACTGGTTGAAAGTGGATCGAGTTGAATTGGAGGGCACTGTTGAGCTGCCCCATGAGCGGTCGGGCCGCGTCCAGATTGAGGGGCGCGAACTGAAGGTAGCTGGCAGCGGGTCAGCAGGCGTCGATTTTGAGTGGGATGACGGTTCGCCAGGTGCACCGGTGGCGCGTTTGCAGGTGCATGCCGATCTGGCGTTCGAGCTTGATGCCCAGGGCAGGATTCTGACTCTCTCAATGGAATCGGTTGGAGGAGCCGAGGGTCCGGCCCTGGCGCGTAAGGTTGAAATCGAAGGTAAACTGGAAGTCTCGAAAGTCGCGGGGGGTGAGCAGTTGAGCGCCGTACTGTTCCGGAGCGGGCGGAAAAGGGCGCCTGCACCTATCGCCACGCTGGATTTTCTGTTCGATCCCACTCATCAGTCGATGACTGGTCGGTATGAACTCGAGATAGAGTATCAAGACTTGCTGCCCTTTCTTTCCGGTCTGCATCTCCCGGTGTTCGGTGCCCAGGGCTCGGGAGAGCTGAGCGTCGACTGGGCCCGTGAGGAAGTTCTTTTGCAGGGCAACCTCCGGTTACAGTTAAGCGATCTGAATCGAATCCACGCAGGATTGAATGTGGTCGGTAGTGCGGATGTCGATGCGTCATTCCACTTGACCATGAATCCGGAACACATGGTGCTGAAGACGTTTGATTTTACGGGCTGTTTGGGCAAGGAGCAGGCAAACTGTACGGTTTCCGCCTTGCAGGCTTTTCAATTAATTTGGGAATCAAAGCGGTTCTTTCCGCTAGGAGGCGATGGCGAGGTGGCACGAGTGCGCATTGATTCCCTACCGATCGCCTGGATTCCCCTGAGTGAAAGTCCGATCGACATGACGGGTGATACGATATCGGCCAGCCTGCTTATTCTAGCCTCCAAAGACGAATATGGGCTTGTCTCCGAGGGACCCTTCCTGGCCAGCGGGCTTTCCCTTTCGTATAAGGACCGTCTCTTGGTAGAAGATGTGGATCTCGATCTCAGCGGGCAGCTGACCTATGGCCCGAACGAGGCGGAGGTTGAAATTAGCCGGCTCGCCGTGAATTCCGCCGGTGGTGAAATCGTACACGGGGCTGGCACTTTAGTGTGGCGAAGTGACGGAGGGGAGTGGACGCCGAAGTCTCTGCGAGCTGAGGGATCGACGCAATTGGCTGCGCTTTCGCGCCAGCCCTTGGGTGCGGCATTCTTCCATGAAATGGAGGGGGCTCTCGCCGTCGAGGCCGAGGTCGACTGGGCGGATTCGCTGAAGTTCAGTCTTGAAATGATAGCACGCAACATCACGCAAGCTTCGTGGCCCGGAGTGCTTTACAATCTGGATTTGGCCGCTGAGCTTGTAGGAAACGAGGCCGGGCAATGGAGTCTGGCAGCGCCCCTGCAGCTCAATGGAATCGGTGAGAGTGATGTCATTGCCGAGGTCAGCTATCGCCCGACGGATTCAGGGGGCCGCTCTGAAATCTCGGTGAGCGGAACCCGGCTTCATGTTGACGATATCCAGGGAATAGTAGGCCTATTCTCTATGGCGAGGAGGGAGCAGGCAGAGGGGGAAGCGACGGAGACCTCGGACCCGGAGACCATTTTCAGGTTCGTGCCCGAAGGTCAAATTGTGGATGTTAAAGTGAGGGTTGGGCAGGTCGACTACCAGAGCCGCTATCAGCTCGACGACGTTGTGGCCAGGTTCACTCTATCCGAAGAAAACCTTTCCATAGAACAGTTGAGCGCCCGCATCGAAGCAAGTCCGTTGGAAGCGCGTGGAGTCGTCAGACCGAGCGGTTCCGGGCAGTCAGGTTATGATCTCGATGCGCGTTATTCATTGAAGGGATTTGATTTCGGGGAATTCCTGATGAAGGCGGATCCTGGAAAACCGGCTATGTTGGAGGGGATCTTCGATGTTAACGGTAATGTCAAGACACATGGATCCGATCTGGCCTCGCTCCTGGACAAGGTCGAAGGTTCCTTTGCACTCGAGGGAGCGGAAGGGAGGTTTCGAGGACTGAGACGCGGTGATCAGGGCAGTGGGATTGCAGCCATCGGGGGTCTGATTGGTGGTATCATTGGCTACACGCAGGAGAAGCCGGGCTTGGTGGCCTTGTCCCGTCTGGCTTCGGCAATGCGGGTTCTGCCTTACGATCATGTATCGTTGAAATCCCATCGGAAGGCCGATGATGACTTGATAATTGAGCCGATTGAAATCGTAGGTCCGGAGATTCACCTCTCGGGCAACGGCAGGATCAAATATCGAGCGGATCTACCTCTCCTTGAGCAGGAAATGGTTATCAACTGCCGATTGGGTGTGCGAGGTGAAATGGCCCGAAATCTCTTTGTTCTGGATCTGCTGGGTGAGGGAAAGGACGAGCGCGGCTATTGGATATTCTACAAGCCTTTCGAGATCAGGGGAACCCTGTCGGCGCCGGATACGCGTCCTTTCTGGGGGATTCTTGCCAATGCCGGCTATAGTGCTCTCGTCAAAACAGGTAGCTACGCGGATCAGTTCGAAGGATTCGAAGAGGTGAGCTCACCTGAAGTGGCAGACGGAGAGGGGATGGACACCGCTTCCGAGGAGGCTTCTCAGGCGCCGCCGGAAAGCCGGGCAATGAGTCCGGAAGAACAGATACGGGATATCTTTCGCGAACTCCTGAAGCAGCGCTAGGCCCGGATTCAGCGAACCTGGGCAAAGGTGAAGCGGTTTAGAGCCTCTGGAGGGCCGACGGCTCTGGAGGCCGCTGCCAGGTTTTGTTTCGGAAACGGGTCGGTTGTCTGGTTGAAAGGCATGATCAGGGATCCGCAAGGTTGCCTGTCTGGCGGACTTCCCGATCTCTATCGGGATCCCTCCAGAATTGACGCGGATCGTGGTTCCGGTCTATTTGCCGCGGCGTTTCTTAGCCTTCACTTTGGAAGCATTTGATGCTCAAATCCATCAATTTGAAGCTTCATTTTCTTAATGCTAGCAGACTGTCGGACTTCGTCCGAGTACCTGTTTAGCTAGCAGACTGTCGGACTTCGTCCGAGTACCTGTTTAGCCCCTCTTTCTCAACTGGGCGTCATTTTTGACCTAAGTCGTTGATAAACGACCAAAGGTCTCCACTACATCTCGCTAGTTTTCGATTCGATTTTTGGTGGCGGTTGTGCAGGAAGTTCAAGCTTTAGCTGGTTGAGCAATAGCTTTTGATCCTTACTGGGCTCGGTGTAACGGGTGAGCACCACGGTGCGCCCGTCGGTGGTGGGTAGCTTTACATCGAGCATTTGCATCGCCGCCATTTTCGAAAGCACCTCGACGGCAGTAAGACCAGGGGCCAGATCGCGCAAGCGACGCTTCAGAGTGACCCATAGGCAGTAAGCCAGGAAGCTGATAAAAATATGGGCCTCGATGCGATCGTCCCTTTGGTGATGGATGGGCCGGATGGAGAGGTCATTTTTCATTTCCTTGAAAACTTGCTCGATCTCAGTGAGTTGGATGTAGAGGTGCCAGAGGCGGTGCGGATTGTCGGCACTGAGGGTGCTGCGCAACAGGTAGCGGCCTTCCCGGCGATAGGCCTGACGGTAGTTCTTCCAGTTCAACCGGAAGCTCACCGGCGAGCCATTGGCGGGGCCATCCTCGGGGGCTACGGCAATGTCGAGTAAACGCCAGATCCGCGGGCCGGCTTCCTTCTTGGCTTCGCCCAGTTTAATGAGGATGGTATCGCGCTGGTAACGCCGCTTGCTATCGCGGAGCTTCTTGAGCCTCTCAAGCAATCGGCGCAAACCGCGCAGACGCATACCCTTTTCTTTGTGCAGACGCTCCTTGCTACGGGCCAAAACATAAGTTTCACCCCCCTCCCTGATGAGTTTTACGTCGATACCTGCACGCAGATTCTGCCACTGCTTTTGCAGCAACGATTGCTCGAACTTGTCCAGCCACGAGCGCGGCGTACCCACCAGATAGTCGATCGGCGGGTCGCTTGCACGCATCTGGGCCAAAACCTCCTCGGTAGGTATTCCCCGATCCATGACCCAGATGCGCCGGGCCTTGCCGTAGGCCTTTTCGATGCGAGCAAGAAAATCGCCCAAGGTGGTTTGATCCAGGGTGTTACCGGGAAGCACTTCATAGGCAATCGGAAAGCCCTCCGGGGTGACTACCAGGGCGATCACCACCTGCAGACAATCCCAACGTTTGTCTCGGCTGTAGCCGAACTTGCGGATTCGGCTCGAAGCCGCTGGTTCCTGGTTCGGATCACACTCGAAATAGGTGCTCGTCAGATCGTATAGCAGTACCTCGTAACGGGTGTTGAACAGATCGCTCCAGCGGTTGGTCAGGTGGGCGAACAAGGCCTTTTTGTGCTCCAGCAATCGATCGTGGCAGCGATACAGGGTGTTCTTCTCGGCCAAGGCGAAGTCTTCGCCCAGAAGATCGGCCATGGCTGATTGCTCATACCATTGGCGGTGCAGCCGCCACTCGCTTCCTGGATCGATCAGTCGATAGGCCACCAGGGTTTGCAACACATGGGCCCACCGCCTGCCTTGCCGGGAAGGCCTCACTCGCTCGCGCCAGAACTCACCCAACCCCAATTGTTCATAAAGCACGCAGGACAACCAGCACGCTCCCCATTGCCGGGGCCGCTCTATCCTCAAATCTTTGAGCCGAATCCGTACGATGCTTTCCTCCTCGAGCGGCGGCGCCCGATCTTCGGGAAACAGCGCCACCTGCTCCGGCCGGGCACTACCCTCGGCAAAGATCTCGATACTCTTGCGCCAAGCGCTGCGCTGGCTGTCGTTGATCTCTCCAAGGTAGAGAACCTGCCTCTGCACCACCCGACCGCCACCCACACGCTTATTCTCCACGATGTTCCAATAGCAATGCTCTTTGCCATCTTTGCGCCGACGATTGCACCTCAGAAACATGATGGCCCCCAATTATACAAACATATCGAGGCCTGGGAAGAGGGTAGGTCTACACTACAGGCTGTTCTGCCAACCTTCCCCCACTGTTTATGCGACTCGACAGCCCATTTACCCCCGAAAAAAACTTTTTTAGAGGTTGAGTTGGTCAAGTCGGGTTAGCGCCACCCCGGCGCGAGACCGGGGGAGCCGGAAACACGCTAAACACATACTCGTCCGACAGTCTACTCGCCGGAAGTTGGGAAAATCTATGGCCTTTCTCATGAGATTTGCTGAAAATGCGGAGTATGTGTGCTGAGCAAATGATTTATGGTTCCACTGTGGACGCCCTCTGGAAAGACCCGGCCCTGCCTCCGCTGGACTGGGGTTCACCGACCGAAGCATTGCGGGACCGATTGCTTGGGCTCGACGTGAAACATGCTTTCGAGGGTCGGACGGTAGTCGACGAAGAGATGGCGCGATGCTGTATCGCCGCATTGCTGCTGCTGCATGGCTTTCTCGATGAATCGCACCGCATCAGCCAGGGAAACCCCAGCACGACAGGAAGTTACTGGCACGGGCTGATGCATCGGCGTGAAGGAGACTTCAGCAATGCCAAGTATTGGTTTCGTCGCGTCGGGGACCACCCTGCATATGGTAATTTGGTTGAGGCGGTGAGGGGAAAATCGGGGAACCAGGCACTCGCGGGTGCGCCTGCGGCGTTCGCTGCTCAGGAGACATGGGATCCCCTTGCCTTTATCGATCTGTGTGAACGGGCAGTCGGTGGTGGAAACGCCCTCGAGGCCTTCTGCCGGGAGATCCAACTTCTTGAGTATCGACTCCTGTTTGATTTCACCTACGCTTCCTCGGTACAGCGTTGATGGGGGGCGGGCCATGAAGAGCAATTCAGAGCTGAAACGGTGCTGCATTCCGACCGCTCAGCGGGAAGTTGCCCTGGCAGGGGAGGCGTTCGCCCCCATTCCGTTCGCCAATACCGGTTCCGCCGATGGCATGGTGATGCTCGATGGCGGCGCCTACATGATGGGAAACGAGGACGACGACGCTTGGGTGGAAGATGGGGAGGGTCCGATTCGCGAAGTAACGGTGGCCCCGTTTTACCTCGATGCAACCACAGTAACCAACGCCCAATTCGCTGAATTCATCGAAGAGACCGGTTTCCAGACGGATGCCGATCGGTTCGGCTGGTCCTTTGTGTTCCTGACTATGCTCCCAAAGTCTAAGCGGCGAAAGCTGAAAGAGAGCCGTACCGTGCTCGGCCTGCAGTGGTGGTATGCCATCGAGGGAGCCAATTGGCGAAAACCGGAGGGTCCGGGCTCCAATATCAAGAAGAGGATGGATCACCCGGTCATTCACGTTTCCTGGCACGACTCCATCGCCTTTTGCCGGTGGAAGGGAAAGCGCCTTCCCAGCGAGGCGGAATGGGAGTTTGCGGCGCGCGGCGGGCTCGTACAGAAGAAATACCCGTGGGGAGATGAACTCAGTCCTGCGGGAAGGCATCGGTGCAACATCTGGCAGGGTGTCTTCCCTGAACGGGATTCCGGCGAAGATGGCTATCGAGGCACGGCGCCGGCCAGGTCATTCCGCCAGAATGATTTCGGTTTCTATAATGTGTCCGGAAACGTCTGGGAGTGGTGTGACGACTGGTTCAGTCCGAACTGGCATGTGAGCGGGCCGCGCCTCAATCCGCGGGGCCCGGAGATAGGGGATCGACGCATCATGAAGGGAGGCTCTTATCTCTGCCACAAAAGCTATTGCAACCGCTATCGGGTGGGTGCGCGCACGTCGAACACTCCGGACAGCTCGACGGGCAATTGCGGGTTCCGCTGTGCGCGGGATATTTAATCATCGGTAAAGAACTCCCCACTTCCCGATTCGACGAAGACGCGGGGATCGATCGTTTCAACGAAGTAGAAGATCCAACCCTTTCTCTCGTCGCTGAAGAGGTTGGGGTAGAGGTTGGAAGCCGTGAACAGCCAACCGAACGTGGGGTCCAGGAGCCACATCGCGGCATCCGTGCTGCCGTCATTGACGAACATCCAGCCGTGATTCCGATGGTAGATCCAGGGTTCGAATTCAGCGTTCCAGAACCCGAACCATTGCAGCCACATCCATCCTCTGCCAAGATCGACGGCGCCACCCCAAAGCAACCCGAATCCGGCTCCGAATTCGTAGGCGCCGAGATCTACACTGTCTCCGGCCACGCGCACCCGGCCCAGGAAATCGAACGGAAGTGGTTCGCCGGTATCGCTGTCTCCGTCAATGTCCGCAACGTCCGCGGGTAGAGCAGCGCCGTTCCCCGCATCGATCGCCGGTGATCCTTCCTGAAGCCGAAGCCCATCGTCTTCCGTGCCGAATCTGCCGTCAGCGCCCGCGGGAACATCCGTATCCACCAACATTGGGTCCCCGTCTACGTTGTTTTGGCCATTGTAACCCCCTTCCAGCAGGGAATACGTTACTCCCGAAAGGGGAACCGAGGGAAGGTTTGCATTATGAATCTGGTTGTCGTTCGAAGAAGCGCGATTGTTCCAAAAGATGCTGTTCGCCACAGCCAAGTCTTCGATTGAAGCAATTCCGCCGCCTAGGGCAGCCGTATTGCTGTGAAAGATACAGTTGACGATGGTTGGGTAGCTGAGTTCGAGACTATGCATGGCACCCCCCAGGTCCGTCGCCGTATTCCCAGTAAAGATGCAGTTTACTATCGTGGGATCGCCGAAAGCGTTGATGGATATCCCACCACCGCTGATGGCGGAATTTTTACTGAAGGCGCAATTGATAAGAACTAAATTACTCGATGCACTGCGCAGCCCGCCTCCCGCCCCAGCTGAATTCTCGCGGAACACGCAGTTGATGAGCGTGGCATAGCTATCAAAGTTGTCTATTCCTCCGCCGCCTGCGTTTAGGCTTCCAGCGAATGCGGAGTTCCCGGTAAAGGAACAATCGGTCAATATTGGAGTGCTATGGCGGTTAACCATTCCGCCGCCAATCCAACTGGCCGAGTTCTCGATAAATTCGCAATTTTTCACCTCCGTGCGCGTGCCCTCGTTATGCATACCTGCCCCGGTATGGGCGGAATTCCGACTGAAGATACAGTCCACATAAGAAGGGGCCGAACCGTCTTCGGACAATCCGTCGTTATACACTCCTCCACCCCAGAGGTCGGTTGTGTTATTGGAAAACGTACAGTCGCGCACGGTGGGGGCAGAGAGTCGGTTATGCATGCCTCCACCGCCAAACTGACCTCCCCCGGCTGGGTTGAAGGCCGAATTATCTGTGAAAATGCAGCCCGTTACTATTGGTCTACTGCCATTGAGGTTATGCATTCCCCCACCCTCGGCCGCAGTGTTTCTCGTGATGCTACAGTTGCTGACGGTTGGGCTGCCGGATTCGATGAAAATGCCTCCGCCCTGAGAAAACATTCCACTGGAAGCATTCGCGTTTCCGCCGGCTATGGTGAAGCCGTCGAGAATGGCCGTAGCATCCGTACCGCTTCCGGTAACCACATGAACGCTGTTCTCCATTCGACTCGGCTCATCCTTGGATAGATTGTCGTTGTCGTCGTCCAGCAGATCGCCGCTCAATACAGTTTCATTGTCACCCACACTGCGCTCGCTTTGACTGCCTTCGGTGCCATCAAACCCGCCGTAGAGAGCGACGCCGTTTTTCAGTTGGAAAGTGGCGAGCCGGTCGGCACCACTGGTCGGCCTATAGGTTCCCCGGGCCACCCCAGATCTCGTCTCCCGTTTGTGCAACCGTGAGGGCATCTTGAAGTGCGGCATAAGCGTTCTCCCAGGAGGTGCCATTATTCGCCCCCGTCGCTCCTTGCTGAACAAAAAGGATTTCTCCACGGGTAATCCCCGCAATGCCAAAGATTCCGAGGAGAAGACAGATCTTGATTCGGTGGCAGTTAGCGAAATAGACCGGACCAATCGGATTTTTGAGCAAGGGTATTTTCATGGTGGGTAAATCTCAGAATTGCGGCCCTTTTAGGGTGGAGTGAAGGTGCCGCCGTCTACCGTAATCCCGTAGGTTATGTCGTTGCTGGATCTGAGGAAAGCGATCCCACCCGATCCTACAATGACCGTACCTCCGCTGACCGAAAATCCAAATTGACCGGATCCAGGCGTGCCAATGGGGCCTTCCAGAGTGAAGATCATTTGATAGCCCGTATTCTCACTGCCGATTACGGTGCCATCGGAGCGGTTTGCTGAGGTAAATCGTGTCACTAGTCTCATGTCCGATAATTAAGTTGAATTAATCTGTCTTACCATGTTATGCTATCGGCATGGCAAGACCCATATCCATAATTGAACTTACAGATCTTGAGCTGCAAGAGTTGCAGCGTCGCGTGAAAGCACCGACAGTATCCGTGCGCGACAGCCTTCGGGCGACAATCGTACTGCGTCGTTCCGAAGGCGTCAAACAGGCGCAGCTCGCGGAAGAACTCGGGGTTAGTGTGCCCTGCGTGAACAAGTGGTCGCAACGCTTTGAGCGAGACGGCTTGGAGGGATTGCGGGACAGGAAGGGACGAGGACGGCCCCGATGGATACCGGCGGGCAAGGTTGAGAAGGTCATTACCGAGGCTACACGACCGCCGAAGCCACGCACTCGCTGGAGTGTTCGCACCATGGCCAGGGAGGTGGGGATTTCCCCCGACAGCGTGCAGCGCATCTGGCGGGCTAACGATATCAGGCCTCACTTGGTCAGGACGTTCAAAGTGTCCAATGACAAGTACTTCGAGCAGAAGTTCTGGGATGTGATCGGCTTATACCTGGATCCGCCAGAGCGGGCCCTTGTATTGTGTTGCGACGAAAAGAGCCAATGCCAGGCTTTGGAGCGGACCCAGCCGGGCTTACCTCTTGGCGTGGGAGAGATTTGCACCAAGACACATGACTACAAGCGACACGGGACCATTACGTTGTTTGCAGCCTTGAATTATCTGGACGGCAAGCTCATCGCACGCACCGAACAGCGGCATACCCATGTAGAATGGTTGCGGTTCTTGAAGCAAATCGAGCGGGAGACACCCAAGCAGCTGGACTTGCACTTGATCGTTGACAACTACTGCACGCACAAGCAACAGAAGGTCCGCAAGTGGTTGTCGCGCCATCGGCGTTTTCACATCCACTTCACCCCGACCAGTTCGTCCTGGTTGAACCTGGTCGAGCGCTTTTTCGGCGAACTGACCCAAGATGTTATCAGGGATGGTAGTTTTACCAGCGTCAGGCAATTGGTCGAAGACATAGAAACCTATCTGGCTGAAAGGAACCTCGACCCCAAGCCTTACAGATGGAAGGCGAAGGGAGAGGAAATCCTGCGCAAGATCCAGCGCGCCAAACGTGCCTTGGCAAAGCAGACAGGGAAAACTAATTAATTTATGTTATTTAACGGACACCACACTAGGAGTGACAGATCCTCGAGGTCGGAAGGTGGCGCAAGTTTTTTTCTCACGGATCGGAGTTATACCAGGATCAGGGCCGGCGTCTCGATGATTTCCTTAAGTGCGGAAAGGAATCGGGCGCCTAGCGCGCCGTCGATCACACGATGGTCGGCGCTCAATCCGAGGGTCATACGGCGGCCCACGACAATATTATCTTCCCCATCGATTACCGGCCGTTTCACGGTTGCTCCGATCGAAAGGAGGGCGGCGTTGGGCGGATTAATGATACCGAAGAAACGGGTGACGCCCATCATGCCGAGATTGCTCACCGTAAACGTGCTGCCGCTCATTTCTTCGGGCTTCAACTTCCGATTCTTTGCCTTGGCCGCGAGCGCCCCGGCTTCGGTGCTGATTTGCCGGATTGACTTTGAATGTGCGTTAAAGATCACCGGGGTCACGAGGCCGTCGTCGATCGCTACCGCGAAGGCCAGATGGACGCCGCCGAATTGTCTGATGGCCGTTCCCTCCCAGGACCGGTTCACAGCCGGAACGCGGCGCAGAGCTTGGGCAGAGGCCTTCAGGATTAAGTCGTTTACAGTCAGGCGAATGCCTCCTTGTGCTTCGTCAAGCTGGGTGAGATTGGCGTTCACGGAGGCGCGCATGTCGAGCAGCGGACCCACTTCCACCTCGATCTCCAGGTAGATGTGGGGAATGTTCGACTTTGATTCCAGCAGGCGTCGAGCGATAACGCCGCGCATGTTGGACACCGGCAGCGAGGCCTCCGGGGCTATGAGATCCAGGGAAGCCGTTTCCGTCGTAAGCCCGGCTGGACCTGTGCTTGCTTGCGCCTTGGCAGGCTCCCGTGTCTTGGCGACAGCCGCCATGACATCCACTTTCACAATGCGGCCTCCCGGTCCCGAACCAAGGATTCCGTGCAGGTCAATTTCGTGGTCGGCTGCGATCTTTCTGGCCAAGGGTGAGGCCTTAATGCGTCCTGCCGCTGCTCCTGATGTCGGCGGCGTGGCGGCCTCCACCGCCGCCGCTTCGGCCGGCGGTGCCACGGCGACATCCGGTGGCGCGTTATCGCGCTGCGCTGCGGCTTCCGGCTCGGCCGGGCGTTCGGCCGGCTCACCGCTATGGGGAACGACGGGTGCTTCTTCGCCGGCCTGGCCGATAGCACAAATGGGAGCACTGATGGCGACCTCTCTTCCCTCCTCGACATAGCGAGCGAGCAACACGCCTTCTTCAAAGCTCTCCAGTTCCATGGTGGCTTTGTCGGTCTCGATTTCGGCCAGTATGTCACCGGCTTCCACGGTTTCGCCTTCCTTTTTCAACCACGCGATAACGGTGCCCACCGTCATCGTGTCGCTGAGTTTTGGCATTTCTATTATGACCGCCATGGCTTGGATCTAGTGTCGGACACGACATTAATAGGGGTTGGTAGAGAGTTCATATTATCTCTCGCGCCGTCCGGGCCACCCGTTGGGCGTCGGGAATCTGCAGTTTCTCCAGCGGCATACTGTATATCTGGGGAGCGTCGATGGACGATACTCGCTTTACAGGAGCGTCGAGCCAGTCGAATGCCCGATCCTGAATCATGAAGGCAATCTGGGCGTCGATCCCGCAGAAGGGCTTGTTTTCTTCCACCAACACGACGCGATTTGTCTTCTTTACGGATTCAATTATGGTATCCGTGTCCAATGGGCGGAGCGAGCGCAGATCGACGACCTCGGCATTGATTTCGTCTTCGGATTCCAGGATCTCCGCTGCCTTCAAGCAGGTGATGACGCTGCGTCCATGGGCGATCAGGGATATGTCGGTGCCTTTACGTTTGATATCAGCCAATCCCAGGGGAATAACGTATTCATCGGCCGGCACCTCTCCTTGTTCGTTGTAAAGCAGGGTGTTTTCCATCACGCATACAGGATCATTATCGCGAATGGCGGATTTCATCATCCCTTTGACGTCGTAGGGAGTGGCCGGACACACCACCTTGAGTCCGGGTGTATTGGCGATGAAGTTCTCGGGCGTCTGGGAGTGTGTGGCCCCGACCCCGGTTCCTCCGTTGGCCGGTCCCCTTATGACCAGAGGGACGTTGATCAATCCCCCCGACATATAGCGGAGATTGGCGGCGTTGTTGAAGACCTGGTCGAATGCCACGTAGGTAAAAGACCAGAACATGAATTCGATGACTGGACGGAGCCCCATCATAGCGGCGCCGACGCCAATGCCGGCAAATCCCGCCTCGCTGATCGGCGTATCAATGACACGCCGGGAGCCGAACTCCTCCAGCAGGTTCTCCGTGACTTTGTAGGACCCCTGGAACTGCGCCACCTCCTCGCCCATGAGGAAGACACGTCCATCCCTCTTCATCTCCTCGGAAAGGGCCTGCTGGATGGCTTCGCGGTAAGAAATCCGAGCCATTTTCAATTGAAGAAAATTGTGCCGCGGGAGGTCTTTTCCTCCGGGTTATCTTCCTCCCAGTAAATGTCGCGGGTCAGCTCTTCCGTAGGAGGAAATGGGCTTTCATCCGCGAATCGCGCGGCCTCTTCCGCTGCTTTGCGAATCTCCCTGTCTATGGAACTGGCCTGTTCGTCGTTCATAACTTCTTCTTCCCGCAGGATTTCTCGAAATATGGTGATGGGATCCCTGTTCTTACGGTAGTCTTCGACTTCTTTCTTAGTGCGATAGGTCTGGTCCGGGTCGGAGACGGAATGTCCACGGTAGCGGTAGGTGTCGACTTCGATAAGTGTGGGCTTCGATTGGTCGTAGGCGCGGGCGATTGCCTCTGCGGTTTTGGCGCGCACTTCATAGATGAGATGCCCATTGCAGGTCGCGGATTCCATCCCCACGCCGGTGCCACGTTTGGTAAGCGGCAATCCTGCCGAGTGGCGCTGCACCGCAGTACCCATCGAGTAGCCGTTGTTTTCGATGATGAATACGACGGGAAGATCCCAGAGCGAAGCCAGGTTGAGGGATTCATAGAACGCGCCTTGGTTGGTGGCGCCGTCACCGAGGAAACAGAGGCAGCAGGCGCGCTTCTGCTGGTATTTCAAGGCAAACGCGATTCCCGCCCCCAAAGGAGTCTGTCCGGCCACGATTCCGTGACCGCCCCAGAACCGCTTTTCGGGTGCGAATAAATGCATGCTGCCGCCTTTCCCTTTGCAGCAGCCGGTGGTTTTCCCGAACAATTCAGCCATACATTCCCGCATGCCCATACCGCATGCCAAGGCGTGGCCGTGGTCGCGATAGGCCGTGATCACCTGGTCCTCCGCTCCCATCACCGAGACGGCGCCGGTCGCGACAGCCTCCTGGCCGATGTAGAGGTGAAGAAATCCAGCGATTTTGCCCTGCTGATAGGCCCGCAGCGATCGCTCCTCGAACCTTCGTATAGCCACCATCCGGCGGTAGAGAGCGATCTTGTCGTCCGCTGCCAGGGCCTTGTTAACCTTCGCCTGCGCGCACGAACGGATGTCGAACTCGGCTACGTTGCCTGGCTTTCTGCGGTTGACTTTGGTCTTTGTTGCCACGGGACAGTGCTTCTTTGCCGTTCATTCGCGAGTCAAGTTCAACGGGGTAAGATACATTCTTCAATTAGAATGTCCAACTTCTGGTCTGGATGACAGTCGGCCCGCATGGCGATGAAGCCGTTCCGATAGCGGTCATAGGCAGTCCAGAGGGCGCGGCGATCCGTCTCCGGTATGGGCAGGCCGTCGATGGCGGGGCGCTCGAAGAAGGCGAATTCGCCCTCCTCGATAGTATCGGGAAGTCCGTCCAGGGACTTCCGGCAATCAAAGAGAAACATCAGCCAGTGTCCAGTCCCCTCGTAGCCTTTCTCTGAAATCATGCCGAAGAGATGAAGATCGCGGAGTTCAAGTCTCAGCGCGATCTCCTCCTCGGTCTCGCGCATGGCGCATTCGTGCGGAGATTCTCCCCAGGCCATCTCGAGCTTGCCTCCAATGGGGCTCCAGAGGCCCTGATTCGGCGCCTTGGCACGGCGAATCATGAGGAACCGATTCTGATGGTCGCGCAAGAAGATGAGAACGCTGATCTTAAAAGGCAGTTCGTTTGTCATGCTAGTGTCGTATCTCAGAAATCAGCCTAGTGTCGTGTCCGATAAATTAGCATAACCAATGTGGAGGCGCCATGGGGGCGAGTGCAAGGTCGTTCAAGTCCGGCGTGCCCTGAAAAACTCATTGCATTCCCGTTTTGGGATTGAAGGCCGAGGAGATTTCTCATAGCCACCCATCATGATCGGAACTGGGGCTAAGGGTAGGTTGACAATGAGTAGGGTTCTACCGGTTCTGTTGATCGTAAACGCGGCGCTGGGGCAGTCCGATCCGGTTCGTGTTCGCGAAGTTAATTTCGCTCGAGAGGAGTTAACGGGGCGCGGAGGAGATTGGCTCGAGGTCGAAGTTGCGCTGGAGGGATTCGGCAATCCGGCGCCAGAGGCCAGGAATCCCAGGTTTGCCGATCGCGTGAAGGTAATGTTAATGCTGGGATACGCCAACCGCGAGAATCCGCCAGCCTTTACCTTCTTCCGCTCTGAGGCCACTGTCGTGTCAATAGGAGAGGCCGGCCGTGTCTCGGTGTATTTTTACCTGCCCCCCGAGGTCCTGGATCGCGACCGGCTCAAGCGAGAGCCTTATGCCTATTTGGTAGAGCTCGAAGTCGATGGAAGATCGATCCCTTTGCGCCGGAGCAACGTCTCCGCCACGTTGTCGGACGGCGCGCGCGCCTCCACCTTCAGGGCGCGTGCGAAGGTGGAAGCTGCCCCCAATGAGGGCGTGCTTCTCCCCATCTACCAAACACCTTTCTACCACCTGCCGGCAAAATTGAGCCGCAGCCCCGGCTACATTCGAGGGAAAAGCGAATGATACGCCTGGGTGAGCGCATGGTCGTCAATTGCGGGGCCTCGCACCTGGCCGTGGCCTGTTGGCTGCCGGCGCGGGGGCGCTCTGTCCGGCTTTCTCACTACGAACGGCAGGATTTGGGTTCGGCCGCTCTACGAGATGAAACCTGGCGCCCCGCGCTAAAGGAGAAGCTGGCCATGATGTTGGCCAGGAAGAAACGTTGGCCGTGTGCCCAGTTAGTGATACCGGGCTGCCATGCGCTGACCAAGGTCATTCGTGTTCCTCGCGTAGAGGAAAACAGACAGGAGTCGGCTCTATTGCCTATGAGGTAGAACAGAACCTGCCCTACGTTCCTGCCGACGTGCTCTGGGACACCTGCATTTTTGGTGACGATGGAGTGGAACTCGAGGTTCTTTTGGTGGCGGTGCGCAGCGAGATAGTGGAGTTTTTCACCGGCCTTATCTCTGAGTTTGATCTCAAGGTTACCTGCCTGACGGTTGCGCCGGTTTTGCAGCTCGGCAGCCTGGCCTCTCTCGAAGAAGAAGGCGGGGAAGTGGCGCTCGTAGACATAGGGGCCCGATCAATGGATTTTGCAGTAGTGGGTGACGGTCGAACCTATGTGCGATCCATCAAGCTGGGAGGCTCCGAGTTGACCAGCGATCTGGAAAATGAACTGGAGGTCGACTTCGAGGTCGCTGAAGCGAGAAAAAAGCTGACGCTCCCTGAGGCAGAACCCAATGAAAACCTGGGTGCGCCTAGGGCTGAGGTGTATCGAGCCGTGACCCGATTCTCTCGCAAGGTAGCGTCGGAACTCATCCGTTCATTGGCAAACTATCGCAGACAATATCGAGATCACCAACTGCGCGGCTTGCGTTTATCTGGCCGAGGGGCGCTGCTTCCGGGCCTCGCGGATCACCTGCGCGAAAAGGTCAAGCTACCCATCGGCCTGGTTGATCCATCGATGGTTTCTTCAGTAATCACGATTCCACTCTCTGCATCTGGATTGGCCGATCCTACCGATGATCTGATGGAGATAGCCGGTTCCGTTCATGATTTCGATCGATATCGAAAGCAGGGTGGGGCGGTCAATCTTCTGCCCGTGAGCTATGTTGAAAGGCTTAAGATCCGTCGGCGTAGACCCGCCCAAGTATTGGCCGCAGTTGCCGTCGTGACTGTCGGGTTCCTACCCGTATTGTATTACGCGGAAGCAAGAGATATTTCTGCAGCGCGGCGTGAGGCCGTGATGGCCTCGATTCAACCCTTGCAGGTACTGGAGCGGGAGACTGTTCCTCTGCTTCAAGCGCGCGATAATTTACAGGAGCAACTGAGAGAGTTGGAAGCGGTCGCACGAAGCAGAACATGGTGGCTCGAATTCTTTTCCGATCTTCAGGAAAGGTTGGTGGCTGTCGAGGATGTGTGGCTGGAAAGCCTTCAGCTTGGCGTTCAGGCGCAGAAAGCTGCCCAGTCTGAGGCCAGTGGGAGAGAGCAATGGGAGGTCGAGTTTCGAATTTCAGGTACGTCTCAAGCGGCATCAGTGGCACAACTCCCGCGACTGCGTCTAACTGGTCAGATGGTCGATCGAAAGAACCCCCTGGCGCGAGTCAGCAGCAATACCCAGCGCAGAGTTAACCACCTGCTCGACCTTTTTGAACAGTCGAACTTTGTCCATGCGGTTGAGGATCAGCGGTTTGATACCTCGAAGAATGGTATCCTGCAGTTTTCCTTCACCCTGGCGCTCAGTAATAATGGCTAGTGTGGTGTCCGTTAAATAACATAAATTAATTAGTTTTCCCTGTCTGCTTTGCCAAGGCACGTTTGGCGCGCTGGATCTTGCGCAGGATTTCCTCTCCCTTCGCCTTCCATCTGTAAGGCTTGGGGTCGAGGTTCCTTTCAGCCAGATAGGTTTCTATGTCTTCGACCAATTGCCTGACGCTGGTAAAACTACCATCCCTGATAACATCTTGGGTCAGTTCGCCGAAAAAGCGCTCGACCAGGTTCAACCAGGACGAACTGGTCGGGGTGAAGTGGATGTGAAAACGCCGATGGCGCGACAACCACTTGCGGACCTTCTGTTGCTTGTGCGTGCAGTAGTTGTCAACGATCAAGTGCAAGTCCAGCTGCTTGGGTGTCTCCCGCTCGATTTGCTTCAAGAACCGCAACCATTCTACATGGGTATGCCGCTGTTCGGTGCGTGCGATGAGCTTGCCGTCCAGATAATTCAAGGCTGCAAACAACGTAATGGTCCCGTGTCGCTTGTAGTCATGTGTCTTGGTGCAAATCTCTCCCACGCCAAGAGGTAAGCCCGGCTGGGTCCGCTCCAAAGCCTGGCATTGGCTCTTTTCCGTCGCAACACAATACAAGGGCCCGCTCTGGCGGATCCAGGTATAAGCCGATCACATCCCAGAACTTCTGCTCGAAGTACTTGTCATTGGACACTTTGAACGTCCTGACCAAGTGAGGCCTGATATCGTTAGCCCGCCAGATGCGCTGCACGCTGTCGGGGGAAATCCCCACCTCCCTGGCCATGGTGCGAACACTCCAGCGAGTGCGTGGCTTCGGCGGTCGTGTAGCCTCGGTAATGACCTTCTCAACCTTGCCCGCCGGTATCCATCGGGGCCGTCCTCGTCCCTTCCTGTCCCGCAATCCCTCCAAGCCGTCTCGCTCAAAGCGTTGCGACCACTTGTTCACGCAGGGCACACTAACCCCGAGTTCTTCCGCGAGCTGCGCCTGTTTGACGCCTTCGGAACGACGCAGTACGATTGTCGCCCGAAGGCTGTCGCGCACGGATACTGTCGGTGCTTTCACGCGACGCTGCAACTCTTGCAGCTCAAGATCTGTAAGTTCAATTATGGATATGGGTCTTGCCATGCCGATAGCATAACATGGTAAGACAGATTAATTCAACTTAATTATCGGACATGAGACTAGTCGTCAGGGAATCGCTTGGATTGTCGTGGTCACGTGCTTGCTCTTGGGCATCGAAACGACCATTGCCATTAAATGGGCCTTGCAGACCTACCGCCTGCGTCGAGAGGTATCCGCCTTGGAGCAAAGGTTACAGGCTCTTCGCAATTCTGATCCACCGCTGGCTCCTCGTAGCCTGGCACAGTTGCGGCGGGATTACTCTGAAGTAAAGGACCGCTGGTTAGTCGTGAACGATCGGATCTTTGGCGGAGGACGTGCCAGCCGGGAGCCTTCCGAGGCGATCAACGCCCCGCAGGACCTCTACTTTGAGCTCGTTGCTTTTTCAGAGGAGAAGAAGAAAGAGGCGAGTGCTCGAGGCATTCAGTTGATGAAGGGTGGGGCCGGGGGATTCGGATTTTCGGATTACATTGCTTCGGGTAACGGTCCTCCGCAAGACAGGCTATTGGAGGTGTTCAACGATCGGGTGATTCTTGGTGAGCTTGTCGATCTCCTCTTTGATGCCGGGCCCATGGAAATACTCTCAGTGGATCGCCTCCCGTCTTCCGACCGCGACCCCGCCAAAACCATAAGGGCGTCCGAGGAGACGACAGCTCCTTATTTCGAGGTGGCGGGGCCTTCCGGTGGCACCGTCAACCTCGACACGGTTACCACAACACGTTACCAGCTTGCGTTCTCGGGCCGGACCTCGACGCTAAGAGCATTCCTGAACTCAATAACCGGTGCGGGACCTTTCCTCAGTGTCTCGGAGGTCGAGGTCAAGCCCTCTGAATATGGAGACGCAAAATCGGGTTTCGGGTTTCCTCCAGACAGGGCAAAGCAGCCGTCGGTTCAGGCTCTCTTCGGCGGTCCCATTGAAGGCGAATCCGAATCCGTCACGAGTCCACCGTCGATACCTATCGTTGGTGATAACATAGCTTCGTTTTTGGTTCGGGTAGATTGGATTGACAAATCGAGCCACCGGCCGGTTTCCATTGCTGCCCCGGAAAGGATTAAACGGCAATCCGGCCATCACCACCAATGGAAAGAACCAGTCAGTCAGACATCTGGTAAGGACTGGCTCTTTGAGGTTTTTACGCCGCCCATCATATATTTTAACCAGCAGACGGGTGCCTTTGTGCTGGAACCCCCGCTTAGTGAGAAGCAAAAAGACGATAGTCCCGGCGTGGTGCTCCTACGGATTGAGCGGCCGCCCTATCGCATTCAGGTCGAGGGCTTCGTTGGGAATGACGGAGACTATACGGCACTCTTAAAGCGGACTGATGTGCAGGAGGGATTCCTGGCTCGACCCGGTCAACGCTACCGGGACCTTGGTATTCGCATTGACTCGATTCAAGTAGGCCGGCGTTCGTATGAAAGCGGTCGTGGCGATGCCACCACTGTTGAAAGCGAAACCGTGGAGGTGCTCCTATTTGATGAGTACCTGAAAACACCCATCCGACTGACAAATATCGAGCAGGTCCACGGCCCCGAAGCAGTTGCAGCGATCCAGTATGTGGCGCGTCCCTTGGAAGAGGTTATTGTTCGTGAGGGTGACTCAATCGTGGTGGACGGCGAAGAGTATCTGCTGGGTAGGATCGACGAAGCTCGCCGGCAGATTCATCTTTTGCGCATTGATTCGAGCGGGAGCGAGGGTGATCTCGTTCTTACGCTTGGACGAGACAGGCCAACGGGAATTGAGTAAGCGAGCCGGCCCTGATTTGAAACTTCAAGCTGGGAGCGGGATTCAGGTATCAGTGTTCAGGACTCGACTGCGCTTCCTTAGAACTGACACCTGAAACCTCTCCAAAGTTTCACCCCCGTCTGATCCGGAAAGCAGGAGCGCAGCCGATGGACGGACTGATTTGTGACTTGAAATCGACCCGATCACGCCTCCACATTGGTTATGCCTGTTTGTCAGACACGACACTAGTCAACGGCTTCCAACAAGGATTCGTGGCCCGAAGATCCGATGGGTCAACCCGGACGAAGACTTTGCTTTGTGGGTGCAGATTGATTGAGAACCAGCCTTGCCTTCGCCACGTTGGAGCTGCAATCATCGACGTTCTAGTTTATAGGCAATCTTTGGGAAAGATCAAGGATGACGAATAGAGGAACTTCGGGGAAATGGGGGCAATGGCTGGCCTTGTCCGGCGTTTTGCTTTGGGTGAATTGGGTTGGGCAAGCCGAGGAGTGGATCGGAGGAGTGAATGGAGACCGGAAAGGCATATTTGAGGACGGTGATCTGAGCGAGGTCGAGCGGCTTCTGCATAATGAAGCGGAAAAGCTGGAAGCCGCCGTTCGGGCGGGTAGGACGGTCGCGAAGAAGGCCAACCGTCTGTTCAGGTCTGGCGAATTTGAAGAGGCCGATGCAATTCTGCTCCAGGCACTTCAGGAACTCCCCCAAAGTCCGAAGACGGCGGGGCTCGCAGCCCAACTTCAGGAAATGCGAAATCGAGTTCTCCTGGCGCAAGCTCGCGACCAATTCGAACAGGGAAATAGCGAGAAAGCACAGTTTTTCTTAGCGCGAATTGCGGAGATGCAAGGCGAACTTGCTGGGGGACCGCGAAGGGAGACGAAGGGCCAGATGCTGGATGAAGTCGATGTGTCGTGGGAGCGCCCGGAGGTCCTTGACAGAAAGAGCGAGGTCCGTCCTGAAGAGGAGGGGCCCGGACTTCGTGCCAGGCTCGAGCGGATCATACTTCCCCGAGTGAATTTCAGCGGCATGCCGCTGAGCCGGGTGATTGATACGCTATCGGTCCTATCCGAGCAGTACGATGAGGCGGGCGTCGGAACCAACGTGGTCTTGATCGACCCGTCCGGTGCCGATCCGCTGGTCAATATCACCTTGCGGAGACTTTCGCTCGATCGGATACTTGCTTTCGTCGTCGAATCCGTCGGCTACGAGTACGACATTCAAGATGATGCCGTTGTCGTCCGTCCGGGAACAGAAGGAACCGGGACGCGCCTGGAAACCGAGTTTTTCCCCATATCACGCTCCACCATCATACGTTTGACGGGTATCGGCGCGCGCCAGGACGGCGAAAACGCTTACAGTATCGATCCCTTTGCTCCGCTGCCACCGGCGGGTCGGAATATATCGAAGGTGAGCGAGGAGGAAGCGGCACTGCGCAATTTTCTGCAGCGTGCGGGAACCCCTTTTGATAATGTTCCCGGTGCCGACCTTGCTCTGGCGGATGGCCAGATCATCGTCACCAATACTCCGCGAAACATCGAGCGGGTGCGAAACATTCTGCGCCGCTACAATGAGATCAAGCAAGTTGAGATCGAAGCCAAATTCCTGGAAGTCCAGCAGGGCGACCTGGAGGAGCTGGGCGTAAACTGGAGCGTCCGACGGAGGGGCTCGCCGGTATTTGATTCGGCCGGTAATCCGATTCTGAACAATCGGGGTCAACCGATGCAGGTCTATGACGAAACCTACCGAACCAGTAATCGTTCGTTGTCGGGTGGCTTTGGCGTCGCTGTAGCCGAGTCAGATATCCTGGTGAATGGCGAAGTCGTAGCCAAGAACCGGGCTCCCGATCTACCCAATGCGCTCGATTTGGCTGGGGAGGCAGCTGCCTTCGCGGACATCACTGGAGTCATCGGAGGGTTTGATGTGAATGCCATCGTGCGCGCGCTTTCACGCAAGGAGGGTAATGATCTCATGAGTGCACCGAAGATTACCGTGTTGTCGGGCAAGAAGGCAGAAATTGTGGTAGCTCAGGAATTTCGCTATCCTGAGTCCCATGGAGATATCAAGTCGGAAGTCGGGAGCGTGGGGAGTGTGGGTGTTTCGGAAGGAGGCAGCGCCGGAGTAACCATTACGGCGGGCACGCCCCGGGATTTTGTAACCCGAAACATCGGTGTCGAAATGGAGGTTACTCCCACGGTCGAGGACGACAACAGCATCAGCCTGTTGCTCGAACCCAAGGTCACCGAGTTTGAGGGATTCGTCGAATACGGAGGTCCCAGTATTGCCATATCCGGAGGAACATCATATACGGTGCCATCCGGATTTTTTCAGCCCATATTTTCGGTCAGGCGAGTCCGTACCGAGGTGACGATTTGGGATGGCGCTACGGTGGTCATGGGCGGACTTACTCGCGAGCAGGTACAGACGGTTGAGGACAAGGTGCCCATTCTGGGTGACTTGCCGTTATTGGGACGCCTCTTCAGGTCGAAGGGAGAATCGACGCAGAAGCGAAATCTGCTTATTTTCGTAACCGCGAATCTGATCAGCCCGGGCGGCTCGCCGGCTCGCCAGCGCTTCACCAATGTCGATCCCGGTTCCCTGTTTCAGAACCCGACGCTGGTCACACCGGGCGGGGCTGTAGGTCGGGATGAAAACAAATAGACCAACAGGCTGCGGACAAATTCCGACAGCCTTTTAGCCCTTGATTCAGCGAACCTTGGCAGACGTGAAGCGGTTTTCCAGCCTCTGGAGGGCCGACGGCTCTGGAGGCCGCTTCCAGGTCTGGCCTCGGAAACGGGCGGCTGCCCGCTTGAAAGGCATGATCAGGGATCAGCAAGGTTGCCTGCCTGCCGGACTTCCCGAACCCAATCGGGATCCCTCCAAAGGTGAGGCGGATTGTGTTTCCGGTCTATTTGCTGCGCCGTTTCTTAGGCTTCACTTCGGAAGTGTTCCTTTTGTCGAAAAAGCGGGCCCGATAAAAGAGGAGCGCCGAAGCTAAGCCCGGCAAACTCCTAACCTCCGCTGAGGGCGGGCAGGAAATGCACTTCGCTATCGGGCTTCACTTTGGTGCGGAGGCCCTCGGAGGAGAATTCGCCGTCGACCGCTACCGCCAGCATGGGCTTGATGCGGTCGTCCTCGCAGATGCGGTCTTTGAATCCGACGAAGCGGGTTTCCAGATTGGCGATTATCTCGCGAACCGTCTCCCCTTCAATCTCTACCTGAGTCTGACCATGAGTCAGCTTCTGGAGCAGGGGAGGAATGAAGACATTCGCCATCAGGCACTCTGCCGTACCACCGTGGCCGCATCCATTACCGCGCGCACGATCTTGTCGTATCCGGTGCAGCGGCACAGGTTGCCGGCCAGCCAATGCCGGACTTCGTGTTCCGAGGGGTCGGGATTACAGTCCAGGAGCGCCTTGGCGGCGACCAGAAAGCCGGGCGTGCAGATACCGCACTGCAGGGCCGCGTGCTCGAGAAACTTCTGCTGCAGCGGATGCAGGGAGTCGGGAGAGGCCAGGCCTTCTATGGTACCGATGGACTTGCCCTCCGTCTCTACCGCCAGAACCAGACAGGAGTCGACGAGAACGCCGTCCAGGGTTACAGTACAGGCGCCGCAATTGCCGTCGTTGCAGCCCTCCTTGGTACCCGTAAAGCCGAGTTCCTCGCGCAATACTTCCAGCAGGCTTTGGCGGGCCTCGCAGAGAAAATCGATGTCTTCACCGTTAATTTTGGTCTGAATGTGAATTCGCTTCATGATGCTTCAATTTAGAAAGATACGGGTTCTCAAGTTCTTGGATTCTTGGTCAACGATGGTCAACCGGCCGCCTCCTGCACGGCGTTGGGCACGAATTTTCCGCGCGCCCGATCGACCGCCCCGCTTAGAACGCGCCTCGTCAGGACGCCGGTGAGGTGAATACGGAATTCCTTCGTTCCCCGCATATCGGTGATGGGCCGTGCCATTGCCTGAGCCGCTTTGGCTGCTTCTTCGATGGACTCATCGGATACGGGACGCCCGGCCAGCAGCGAGCCGGCTTCGGCCAAATAGAGCGGGGTTGGAGCCACCGCGGCGAGGGCAATGCGAGCCGACTCAAAGTGCTCACCGTCTTCCGAAAGCTGTAGAGCCGCCCCCACCCCGACGACGGCGATGTCCATCTCGTAGCGGGGAATGAAGCGCTGATAGTGCGCTCCGCTACGGGCTTTGGGCGCCGGCATATGGAAACCGATCAGGATTTCTCCGTCTTCCAGCACGTTGCTTCCGGGCGCGGTGCAGAAGTCCTCTACGGCGACCTCACGCCGGCCGTTGGGACCGGCGATTTCGCAGACCGCTTCCAACACAATTAAGGCCGGGATGGTGTCGCCGCTCGGCGAGGAGTTGCAGACATTTCCTCCCAGTGTGGCCCGCCCTTGGATCTGGATCCCTCCGATGATGGCCGCCGCATCGATAAGGCCGGGATAAGCTTCCGTAATCGCCTCATCACCGTAGATGCGGTAGCAGGGCACGGCAGCCCCGATTCTGAGCCCGGTCTCCGCACTATAGCTGAGCTCGTTCAGTTCGGCTATGGCCTTGCCGTCGATCACGCGATCGAGAGCGAAACGACCGCCCCGCAACTGCACCAGCAGGTCGGTTCCTCCCGCCATGACGCGGCCTCGTTTCCCACTTTCAGACAACAGGCCGATGGCCTCGTCGAGGGTCTTGGGGGTTGTATACTCGAAATCCTTCACGCCAGTTTCTCCTCCGCTTGGTTTTTTCTAGAGAACAAAAAGGGGGACCAGAAATCTTCCTGGTACCCCAGAGAGGTTGCGAAAGTACCAGAAACTCGAATTTTCTGTCAAGAAGAGAGGGAGAAATGACTCAGGATGGTGAATCTTTCCTTCGCCGGCGCCAATTTTCCCAGGCTTCCGGCGACTCCCACCAGTGCGCTCTGATCTCGTCTGGGCACAGTCCATCGTGGCGCAGGGAACGCACGCTCAGGGAGCCAGCTCGTTTAGCCAGCCGGCGTCCCTCGCTGTCTCGCATCAGTAAACAGTGGTAGAAGGCTGGTGCGTTCCATCCCAGCGATTCGTAGATTAAGAGCTGACGGGCGGTCGAGAGCAGCAGATCCTCCCCCCTGACTACCTCGGTAATTGCCATTTCGTGATCGTCAGCCATCACCGCAAGCTCGTAGGAAGGGCAGCCGTCCTTTCGCCACACGATGAAATCGCCAAAGTGGAGTCCGGCCTCGTATTCCCGCCAGCCCAGGTTGGCATCGTGGAATCGGACGCGGCGCCCGTCCGGGACGCGGAAGCGCCAGTTGACCGATCCGGGTGAAGTGGCGCCGCGTCCTGTCCCGAGCGGGGGGCGCAGTGAAGGCGGAAAGAGGGGCCCTTCCTCGCCCTGGTGAGGCGCCTGCAGCGCATTTCGCACATCTTGGCGGGAGTGAGGTGAGGGGTATATCTGCCCCGTGTCGCCGAGCCTTTTCCATACCTCTTCGTAAAGGGTCAGGCGACCGCTTTGGTCATAGGGATCGTGGGGACCTCCCCGATCGGGGCCTTCCGACCAGGAGAGACCGATCCAGGTCAGATCCTCGATAAAGGCGTCCACGTACTCTTTTTTGCAACGGTCGGCATCGAGATCCTCATTTCTCAGAACGAGGGCGCCTCCGCAGGCGCGCTCCTGTGCAACCCAGAAGGTGCGGGCATGGCCCAGATGAAGATAACCCGTGGGAGTGGGCGCGATCCTACCTCGGTAAGCCGTCATGTCAGCTCGCCCGTTTCCGACAGCATGTCCGAGATTACGGGTGGCACAGCATGGGTCAGTGGTGTTCTTTCAAAGGCTGGAACACTGCTGTTAGTTGCCACCCCGGTTTCACGATTTCTCATGTAAAGAAGGCGACCGCAGCGGAAAAGCTCTTGATTAATAGCCACTTTCACGTTTATAGCCAATGGGCCGAGTGGCTCTGCTGTCGAAATAATATTTTTGGGCGCTTCATAGTTTTCTGTCGACAATTGAGGGTTGCGGGCGGATTCCCACAAACTTCTGCGAATAACCTGTTTTTAAAATGGAGAAGGAGGAAAGTCACCCCGAGGAATCGGTTCGGAGGAACGGATTTTCGAGTCTTGGACTGCGTGAGGAACTGTTGCGCGCAGTGACGGAAAAGGGCTACACTGAGCCTACCGAGATCCAGATCAAAGCAATCCCCATTATTCTTTCGGGCCGCGATCTCACAGGAACTTCGCAGACGGGAACGGGAAAGACTGCTGCGTTTGCCCTGCCCATACTGCACCGCCTTTCAAGGTTTCGCGAGACACGCTGTCTGGTCCTGGAACCGACCCGGGAACTGGCCCAGCAAGTGAGTGAGCAGTTTTCGATCTACGGCAAATTCATCGACGTCTTTACCACTCTGGTGCATGGAGGCGTCGGCTACGGGAACCAGCTGAAAGATCTCAGCCGGAAACCCGAGGTGGTCGTGGCCACCCCGGGTCGATTACTCGACCACATGGGGCAAGGGAATGTAAACCTCAAGAAACTGGATTGTCTCGTCCTCGATGAAGTGGACCGCATGCTCGATATGGGCTTCTTACCGGATGTGCGCCGCATCGTCGGGAGATGTCCCAGGAAACGGCAGACATTGCTGTTTTCGGCCACCGTGCCGGACGAGATCCAAGCTCTGGCGAGCTGGGTGCTGCATCGTCCCGAAAAAGTTGATGTCGGTGCCAGCGCCCCGGCCGAAACGGTCAGTCATGCCATCTACCCCGTCGATAACCGTCAGAAATTTGATCTGCTCCTGGCCCTGTTGAAAAAGGATCAGTTTCAGAGCGTGCTTATATTTTGCCGAACGAAAGCGGGCGCCGATGCCATTGCGCGGTGGCTGCAGGCGGCCAAGCAGTCGGTGGCTACAATGCACTCGAATCGCTCGCAGAGCGAACGCAACGAGGCCCTGGCCGGTTTCAAGAAAGGAACCTATGAGGTATTGGTCGCCACCGACATCGCCTCGCGTGGTATCGATATCGCCGATGTGTCCCATGTGATCAACTATGACATCCCGCACAATCCTGAGGATTATGTGCATCGCATTGGACGCACCGGCCGTATGTATCGGGATGGCGATGCCGTGACACTGTTCTGTGCCGGCGAGAGCGACCAGTTGCGTGCCATAGAGCGATTCATCGGCAAGACCATAAAGCGCGAAAAACTGGAAGACTTCGAGTATGCCTGGAGTCCGATTCTGGAAGAGGAGAAACCGGTCGCCCGCAGACGCAATCGGGGTTTCCATTCGGATTCCCGGTCCGCGCGTTCGGGTCGCCGTCGGCGGTAGCTAGCCTTGCTTGAGCTTTACCTTCCTGGCGCGCCAGACGATGTCGCCTTTACGAAGAATCAGGACGGGATCTCGAGCATTCGCATCGTATTCAAAATCGATCACGGCATCCAGATTTGGATAGTGAAACCGGTCTTCACTTTCGGCAAAGATAGGGTGCCGGGGCTTCTCGAGCTCATTGGCGTAGAGTCGGTCGCTGATTCGGGTAATGATCATCACCTTATCTTTATTGAAGGCATAGACACCCACGTAGCGCTCCAATGCTTCGATTGATAAGGGCATTTCAATGGCTTCGGGCTCTTCCAGACGAACAAAGTGTTGCCTCAGGTTGTGTTCCCGTATGCCCAGAGCGATCTGGAGCAACACGGCCAGATCCATCGCGCTTGAACGCACGTTAGCGACTCCGGGTAGCGACAGCATTTCGATCAATTTCATTTGTTCTATTCCGGAATGTCCCCGAGCCAGTCGGTAACGTTGAATTTCATTCAGTCTTATGCCCGTATATTTGAAGCCAAGGGGATCCTCGATGCGAGACTTCAAGAGATTGTCGTAGGTGCTGCCCATGGCCAGCTCGAGCAGATGGCCCGCCAGGCCTTCGCTCAAGGTCGAATGGCTGAACGAGTTGCCGGGGTATTGGGCAGTCCGGCTGTGTTGCTAAGGAGGTGCCGCAAGGTTATGACGGCCGCGTTTGGTCCTTTCAAAGATACCCGCTTAGCCAGAATTTCCTGGATTGGTTGGTCGAGATCGAGCTCCCCGGATTGCGCCAGATCCAGAGCCAACAGGGCGGTGAAGAGCTCCCCGGTCGCCCCCAATTCGATAACCGTCTTAGCGTTGATCGGCCTTTCGTCCCCTTCGCGATAATCTCCCGCCTGCAGGTAGCGCGTGCCGGTTTCCGAAACAATGGCCACTACGATGCCACGGTGTATTTCCCGATCGACGAGCGGTTCCAGGATTGCTTGCAGGGCGGTGTTGTCTACTCCAGGAGCCGGGGATAGTGACGCGAGCAAAAAGAGCAGCGGCGTTGGTGCTTTCGTTTGGACCATGCCGAGGGCGCTTCGAATGAAGGTTAATGGCATTGCTCGCGGATAGGGTGAGGTCACTAAGGATAGTAAGCGAAGATATTCTCTTCGTCCGGCATGAGGTCCTTGATTTGATCACTGATGGCCTGGAGTTTGCTCATAGTTTCCTCGCTTGCCGGCGACTCGCGCCAGGCGGCGTTTTCCACGAGTTGCCGGGAAGATCGCGCGCCTGCCAGGAAAACCGCAACTTCCGACTGCCGGTCGAGCCATTGCAGCGCGAGTTGGCCGGGTCGGCAGGTGGAGGTCTGTGCCAGGCGCTTGATCGCTTGCACTGCGTCGTAGAGATTCGGCCATACCTCCGGTCGAAAGTAAATCGTGTGGGGACGATGATCGCCGGGAGCGAAATTGGGTCGACGGGAGAATTTCCCGGTCAGGATGCCTTCGGCTAGAGAACCATAGGCGACGACCGCAATCCCACGGTTTGAACAGAATGGAATCAGTTCCCGTTCCGCATGCCGCCACACAAGATTATAGCCGAATTGGGCCGCGTCGATAGAGCCTGCTTCGAGCAGATGCTCCATCTGGGGGACCGAGAAATTACTCACTCCAATGGCGCGAATGGTTCCTCGCTCACGTTCTTTTTCGAGAAGCTCCATGGCTGGTCGCATGTCGATGTTTCGGCGTGGCCAATGGATGTAGAACAGGTCAATTTCTTCGACCTTGAGGTTATCCAGGCTACGTTTCAGGGACCGCATCAATCCATCCGGGCGTTGTCCCAGAGAGGCCTTGGTCGCTAAGAAAAACCGGGCTCTTCGGTGGCGCATAAATTCCCCACATAGTCTTTCCGATCTTCCGCCTCCATAGGCCAGAGCGGTATCCCAATGAAGGATGTTTCGCGTGGCGGCCGTTTCCAACGTGGCCCGACTGCGGCTGTCTGACTGCTCACCCCAGTCCTTTGCTGCAAGCGCCCAGCATCCCAGCCCCATTCTACCGAATGACCTGAGCCGAGACTCAAAATGCCTGTTTCCGCTGTGCCGGGGCGGGGTGCCGTGAAATTGGCTTGCCATGCCTACTCCGTGGCTGAAACCTTCCAGATCTTCGACGTATTGGCAGTAGGCGTCAAAACCAGGCAGTATGGCAAATCCCAATTTACAAGGTAATGTACGTCGCGAGTGGCGCCTTTACCTCTTTGTACTGCCTTCGCTGTTCTTGGTCTGCACATTCGCCTATTTCCCGGCGGCCAGCGCCCTCTATCACAGCTTCTTCGACTGGAGCGGCGGGGACACCAAGGAATTCATTGGCTGGGGCAATTTCGAGCGTGCCTTTGCCGATGAGATATTCTGGAAGTCCTTTATCGTGATTTTCACCCTGGTGTTGGCCAACATCGTCAAGCTTATCCCCTCCATCACGGTCGCGGTTCTTATTCACCGTATGAAAAGCGACTCCGCCCAGTATTTCTACCGCGTGATGGTGGTGGTGCCGATGATCGTCCCGCATATTGTGATACTCTTTATTTGGAAATTCTTTTTCGATCCAAATCTGGGCATTCTGAACAATCTCCTGGATTTCACGCGGCTCAAGACGCTCCTGGTCTGGCTCGATCAACAGTTCGGTTGGGAAGTCTTCTATGCCGACGTTCCCATCGGCTGGTTGAGCACGCCCGAGTTGATCGTGCCTTCACTCATCTTCTGGGGCTTTCCCTGGATTGGTGCCGTCGGGGTGCTTATCTACCTGGCGGGGCTCCAGAACATCGACCGCGAGTTGTATGAAGCATCTGAAATCGATGGAGCAGGACCCTTTCAGCAGTTCTTTTACATTGAGTTTCCGCTTATTCTAACGCAGGTGAGGCTGACTATGATCCTTTTGATAATCAGCACGTTACAGGGATACGGTCAACAGTTTTTGCTGCTGGGTGAGAATGGAGGTCCGGCCCGTGCCGGGCTGACCCCGGGATTATGGATGTTTAATCGGGCATTCTTCAATGGCGAGTTCGGCTACGCCTGTTCGCTGGGCCTGCTGCTTTTCTTCGTGATTCTGGTGCTCACGTGGGTGAACAACAAATACGTGCGTGTGGATAAATGAGTGCCGCCCACGCCATGCCGACGCATTTTCGGCAGAAGAAAAACCTCGAGTGGATCAAGCACCTGGTAGTGATTGGGGTGCTTTGTATCGAGCTGCTGCCATTCTATATGATGCTGCAGATCAGCGTCAAAGATAACACCACCTTCATTCAGAATCCGTGGCTGCCTCCCAATCCCTGGATTCCGGACCAGAGTGCGCATGCCGATATCGATACCAGCAGCTGGCGTTGGTCAAATTACGATTACGGTATCCGGCTCATCGCACCCTATGTCGCTAACACCGTATTCGTGGCGGTACTGTCCGCTTCCGGCACGCTTTTCTTCGCCATCATGGGAGCATACTTTTTCGCCCGTTACAAGATGCCCTTCAGTTCGGTGCTTTGGGGATTGTTTCTCTTTCTCATGCTGATGCCCGGTATCGCCAACATTGTTCCTCTCTTTAGTCTGCTTAAGGGCATGCATTTGCTCAATACCTTGTGGGCGCTGATCATTGTTCATATGTCCGGTGGGCAGGTCTTCAATATGTTCGTGCTTCGACACTTTATGGAGGACATTCCCAAAGACTTCTTCGAAGCCGCCGAGATGGATGGCGCCACCCACTTTCAACAGATACGCCATATTGTTATTCCCATGTGTGCAGCGATCATCGGAACGCTTTCGATTTTCATATTCATTGGAAGTTGGAACGAGTACCTGCTGCCGTTGATCGTGTTGCGTGACAAGGAACTGTTTACGCTTGGGGTCGGGCTGATCTATCTCGACGGGGAATATGTGAAGCGGTGGGGTTTGATCATGTCGGCCTTCTTCGTGGCCAGTGTACCGTTGATTATCATATTCCTGTTCTGCATGAAGCTCTTTGTTCGCGGACTTTCCAGTGGCGCGATCAAGGGGTGATGCATGCTCATATCATTGGATCGAGTCAATGTTTCCTTGGGAGGCGCCCTGGTGCTCAAGAACATCTCCTGGCGCCTGGGGAAGAAGGAGAACTGGCTGATCATTGGGCCCAGTGGGTCCGGCAAATCCACTTTCCTTCGACTCATCCGCGGGCGCGTCTGGCCGGATCCGGGATCGCCCGGTGAGCGACGCTATTGCCTTGCTGGCGGCTCGTGGCAAAGCCCTATCGGATTAGAGCAGAAATTGGCCTTTTTCTCACCTGAGCTACAGCAACGCTATCAGGTTCGGAACTGGCGTCTGAGCGGACGTGAGGTCGTGCTCACGGGGCGTCGTGATACCGACCTGCTGTATCAGCGCGTCAGCCGCGGCGACGTTGCCGACGCCGAGGAACTTATGGATCGGTTAAGTATTTCGGAGCTGTCCGAAGTGCCTTATTCGGCAATGTCGCAAGGCGAACTCAGGAGGGTGCTCATCGCTCGAGCGCTGATGGCGCAGCCCTCGATCCTGATTCTCGATGAGTGTTGCGCAGGTCTCGATTCCAGGACGCGGCGGGCCTTGCTTTTCTGGCTCAACCGGATGGCCGGGGCAGACCAGGTACAATTGGTGGCCACCTCCCACCGGGCAGACGAAATCATCGATGCCTATACCCATCTTGTCATCTTGTGCCAAGGCATCATCGAACATCAAGGCGCCTTGGACGCGCTATCATGCGAGCTTCAAGCCTGGCGTGCTGCCCAGGGTGGTCTGGAGGCGCATAGAAATGAAAGTGATTCGACGGCAATCCTGGATCGGTGCCGGTCGGCTTCAGCGTCGGTGCAGTCGGGTCGATCCCGGACGCCGCCTGAGAAGCGTTTCCCCAAGACGAGCCGCCGGAGCGGCCGTTCGGGCCTTTTCATTTCTCTGCGCAGGGTTGATGTTTACATTGATCGGAATCCGCTACTTCATGATTTGGATCTGGAAATTCGACCCGGCCAAAACTGGGCTATTGTGGGTGCTAACGGATCTGGGAAGAGCACGCTGCTGCGCACGATTTATGGAGATTTACCCTGTGCCTTTGGTGGCGAGATCGATCGTACACGGGAAGGTCGCCGACTCGATGTGCGGGAGGCCCGCAAGTCCATGAATATTGTATCGGCGCTTTTTCAGATCGCTTTTCTCGGTGCCTACTCGGTACGGGAAGCGGTGGGGAGCGGCCTTTTCTCCAGTGTGGGTTTGCTTTGGGAACTCAGCCTGCAGCAGCAGAAGCGGGTAGAAGAGAGTCTGCATGTTTTTGGCCTTGCCGATTTGGCAGATCGGGAGTGCCGCACTCTTTCCTATGGCCAACTGCGCAAGGTGCTCATTGCCAGGGCCCTGGTCGGCAGACCTTTGCTGCTACTTCTCGACGAACCATTGGATGGACTCGATCCGACGAGCAGGTCAACTCTGCTTCACACCTTGGAAGAAAACTCTCGAGAGCATGGAACCGGTCTCATGATGGTCTCTCATCATCCCGAAGACTTTCCCCGGGTGATGACCCATCGGCTGGTTATGAAGGACGGACGTATCGATTGCCAGGGCAGGCTCTAACTGGGTCCGAAAAGGCACGTCGAGGCATTCAGATACTCAGTTTCGGCTCCGACTGGAAAACACCTGAGCGAACGTCGCAAGTCGGGTCCGCGCCGAATGTGGGGAGGAGACTGGAGTGGTCTTACGGTGTTACGGGATCTGCAGAAAGATGTAATTTCGTAGGTGATCCCAACAATGTTCTGATTCCAGGAAGGTCCCGCAATTACGAGAAAATGTATAGTCTGTTAAAAAATAGGCACGAGGAATGGCGAGGCGTCCCGGCCAAGCCGTGGAAATGCAGCCATCCGCGGCGAGACTCGGCAGGGTCGCCTCGCCCTACCCAAGAACCCGCCGTATGGAATCTTGCTGAGAGTGTTGGAAAGTGCCTCATCTCCTTAGGAAAGAGAGCGTAGGGGTGGGACTCACGATGAGACCGAAGCTCATCCGGCGAATCGATCTCGCGGATCGTGTAAAGCTTGCTGGCTCTACCGAGATATTCTATGAGAATTCAACCAGATCAGAGGCCAAGGACAGATGTGGCTTCCGACCGTCCAGGCGAAAAAAGAGTGCTACACAGTGAAAAGGGAGTACGTCGGCACGTCGCGGATAGAATCGGAGAGATTGGGAGGCACAGCAGTGATCTGGACCCTGAGAATCGAGTGCATTTTGGGACGGTGGTTGGAGGAAGAATGCGTCCGGGAGATCGAGATTGACTCGGAGTCATCGTTGTTCGACTTCCACGAAGCGATACAGGATGCGGTCGGGTTTGACCGGGATCATCTCTTCAAGTTCCACGCGGGACGCAACTGGCGTAACCGTATGGTAGTGTTCGACGACAGCTTCAATTGGGAGGACAGGTTTGATAGCTACGAAAGCATCACGCTTGCGCAGATTTACCCGCTGCCGAAGAGCTGCAAGCTCTACTACCACTTTGACTTCGGTGACAGTTGGTACTTCGAAATCAGGAAAAGCCGCAAGAAGGCGCGCGAAATGGAGGAGGGTATGGTCTATCCCCGCGTGATCGAAAGGATCGGCCCGAATCCAGAACAATACGGGGGATTCGAGGAAGACCTCGATTTCGAGTAGGTAGACGAGGATGACGAATAGGCTGTGTGCTATTCATCCTTGAATTCAGCTACGAGGGAGCTGACTGATTGCTTGGCGTCGCCAAAGAGCATGCGCGTATTGGGCATGAAAAAGAGCTTGTTCTCCACACCGGCGAATCCGGCCGCCATGCTGCGCTTGAGAACAAAGGCGGATTTGGCTTCATGGACTTTGACTATGGGCATACCATAGATTGGGCTGCCCGGTTCATCCTCGGCTGCTGGGTTTACTACGTCATTGGCTCCGATCACGATAGCTGCATCGACGGTTTGGATCGTCGGATTAACATCATCCATTTCGACAAGCTGCTCATAGGGCACATCGGCCTCGGCCAGTAGTACGTTCATATGTCCCGGCATGCGGCCAGCGACCGGGTGTATGGCGTAGCGGACCTGGGCGCCGTTCTGCTCGAGCTGGTCCCCCAGCTCTTTCACCGCGTGCTGGGCCTGGGCCACGGCCATGCCGTAACCGGGCACGATTACGACATTACTGGCCGCCTCCAATACGTAGTAGGCATCCTGCGCGCTGATGGGCTTAACTTCACCTTGCGCCTGGGCACCGGATTCCTGGAGCCTGGCTCCTACGGCACCGAACAGTACGTTTACCAGATTCCGATTCATGGCCTTGCACATGATTACGGTCAGGACAAATCCACTGGCTCCCACGAGACATCCGGCAACAATGAGGACATTATTGGATATGACAAAACCGGCCATGGATGCGGCCAGCCCAGAGCAACTGTTCAGTAGTGAAATGACAACCGGCATGTCGCCACCTCCAATCGGGACTACTCCAGTGATCCCGACAATGAGCGAAAGCGCGATGGCGGCGAAAAGCAGACGATGAGCCAAGCCTATGTCCTCGAAGCGGATTGCAATGATGATCGCCAGCACGATGACCGCCGTGAACAGGAACCCATTCATGATCTGCTGTCCCCGGAAAACCTGGGGGCGGCCGCTCATGAATCCGGACAGTTTTCCAAATGCAACCATGCTTCCCGAAAAAGTGACGCCGCCCACGAATACAGCCAGCACGATGGCGCAACTGGTGAAATAGGGATTGGCGCCGGTTTCGACTATATAGACGTCCCAGCCCATGGAGCGGCCGACGATTTTCTCGTACTCGGCCCACCCCACAAGGAGACTCCCAAGGCCTCCGAATCCATTGAAGAGTGCGACCATCTCGGGCACCGAAGTCATTTTTACGCTCTTGGCGGCGAGAGCGCCGATGAGGCCGCCTAGAATCAGGCCGATGGCAATCCAGATGTAGTTGGATCCGAGAATCTGGCGATCCACCAGGGTCACCACCACCGCCAGCAACATTCCCCCTGAGGATACTAGATTCCCCTTGCGAGCGGTCTCGGCCGAACCGAGCATCTTGAGGCCGTAGATGAACAGAATCGCGGAGACGATATAGCAGATATTGATCAGGGATTGGGAAATCATTTCTTGCCGTCTCCTCTCTTTCTGAACATGCTCAGCATACGGTCAGTCACGAGATAGCCTCCGACAACGTTAATACCCGCGAAAACGACCGCTAGAAAGCCCAGAACCATGGCCAGGGTAGCGCCCTCGTTCGCACCCGTCGCGATGATGGCTCCGACGATAGTAATACCGGAGATAGCATTGGCACCCGACATCAGAGGCGTGTGCAACTGCGAAGGTACTTTGGATATCAGTTCCAGTCCCAGGAAGGCGGCCAAGGTAAAAATGAAGAGAAGGATTACGATATCCATAGACTGTGGGGATGTGAGACTAAGTACACCAAGAGTGTGGTCTTCAGAGTTGTTTCATAGAATCGTGAACGATGGCCCCTTGATGGGTGATGAGACAGGCTTTGATGATCTCATCGTCCAGGTTCAGAACCAGGGTTGCGCTCTCCCGATTCCAGAAGTGATCGACGAAATACACCAGGTTGGAAGAATAGACCTGGCTGGCGTGATAAGCTACCTGGGTCTCCAGGTTTCCATAGCCGATAATCGTTACCCCATTCTTGGTTATCACCTCCTCATCGAGGAGGGTTCCCTCTACATTACCTCCCGATTCGGCCGCGAGATCAACGATAACGCTTCCTCGTCTCATTCGAGCTACCATAGCGGCCGTCACAATGACGGGGGCTTTCCTGCCGAATAGCTTTGCCGTGGTAATGACGACGTCCGAGTTGGCGCAGATCCGGGTCATTCCCTGACGTTGATTTTGAAGCTGTTCCGGAGTCAGCGCGAGGGCATAGCCCTGTGCCGTCTGCCCGGTATCGCCCAGATCGATCGGAACGAATCGTGCTCCCAGCGACTTGACCTGTTCCTCGACAACGGGGCGAGTATCAAAGGCATCAACGCGGGCGCCCAGTCTCTTGGCGGTGGCAATGGCCTGCAGTCCGGCGACTCCGACTCCGATGACAAAGAAGCGAGCGGGTGAAATGGTCCCGGCCGGGGTCATCATCATGGGCAGGATGCGGTTGAGTCGTTCGGCAGCCTTAATGACGGCAAAGTAGCCGGCCAGATTCGCCTGAGAACTGAGCACATCCATTGTCTGCGCAATAGTTGTGCGTGGCATCATTTCCATACTGATCGCGCTGACGCCCGCTTCGCTGAAGACGGCGACCAACTCCTCTTCTTGAAACGGATCGAGAAAGCTGATGTGAACTGCCCCCGGTTTGAGCTGCGAAACCTGCTCGACAGCGGGTTTACCTACGCGAAAGACAATGTCGGCTCGTGAAGCGACGGGGTCGGTGTCTGGTGCGAGAATCGCACCGGCTTCCTCGTACTCACTATCGTAATATCCGCTCGCGTCGCCGAGCCCCGCTTCCACGCAAATATCCAGACCGAGGGCTTTGAGTTTCTCTGCTCCCTGAGGGGTCAAGGCAGTACGCGAGTCTCTGGGGTCTGATTGTTTTGGGACAAAAAGTTGCATTTCAGGTCATGGACTCCTTGGTAAGGACGGTCAGCCTCTGTGGTACAGGGCAACCCAATTCGATACCACCTGCAAACGGAGGACTCCGACTAGCCCGGGAAGGTTCCGAGCGTGAGATCGGGCCGACCTCGTGTTCCGTCTCGGAATTTAGGAAGCTCATATCTAAAACGGGACACGAAGCCCCTGACTCTGCACGATGCGAACGCATGGCATCTGACACTACAAGCAAGTTCTGCAGCATTCGATAGCTCTTGCTTTGTCGGGACTAAGAACAAGAATTCGATTCGTCTACTTTCGGTATGACGATTCTGAAATCTGACGGCATGGGGTCCCTGGCTTGTTTGGTCATGGTCGGGGCCGCATGGGTAGCGGCCACCGGCGAGACGATGGCAGATGAATCCGCGCCCCTGCTGGGAGACCAGGAATCGACCTTCTTCTCCGGAGAAGGCCATATGGTCTGGCTTTTGGAAGCGGCCCATGATGCCCTCTATTCTGGATTCACTTCGTTGGCTGAGCGGCTGTTCAAAGAAGCCCTGAACTCCGGGGAGCTGCACCCCGATGCCGTCCCGGCGGCCATGCTGAAATTGTCTTCTGCACTCATAAGCGAAGGAAAATTTACCGAAGCTGGAAGTTTGCTTGACGATTACCCGCATAAGGATGACGGCGCCTACCGCCTGCGTTCTTATTTGGTCCGTTACCAGCGCGGCGAGCGGGAAGCGGTGGAGCGCAGCTTTACTACTTTGGCCGCGGTTGATCTCGAGGTCGCCGACAAGCCTTGGCATCATTTCCTGAAGGGGCTTCTCTTGAAAGATAAAGGTGATCTGGAGGGTGCCGACGCCGCGTTCCTGGCGGCTAAAGACATGAGTGTATCGGATGCTCAGCGTGCCGAGTTTGAAACTCATATTGTCAGAAACCGATTGTTTGCGGGCAAAGTTGACGAGGCTTTGGTAGCCGACTTAAAGCTGAAGACGGAGGTTTTCCGGGGGCAGCGGGCAGGTTATGAGTTCGCCCGCCAATATGCGATTGCATTGGACCAGATGCTGCGCACCGACGAGGCCGTGCGGGTAATTGAAAGTCAACTGCGACAGCTCACCGTGAAGGAGCGTGAAGTTGAAGATCAATTTCTTCTGCTCATGGGACTGATAGCGGGTGAACGAGGCCAGCGGGGCCGTTCCGCGCTACAGGAACTACTGCGAAGATCATCGAATCGCGAATTTCAGGAGATCGCACTGCACCTGCTTTCGCGGCAGCCGCTCGGTGGCGAGGCTACATTTGAGTTCGCGACTCTGCTGGACGAGATGATCAGCCTGGGACAGCATCCATTGTTAGATTCGATCTATTATTTTCGCGCGCAGTTGGCGCTCAACGAGAACCGACTGGGTGCTGCGGAGGCAGATGCCAAGAGTCTTCTGGAACGCATACCGGGATCGCAATTGCGAAACAGCGCTATGCGCCTTCTCGCCTATATCGCGTGGCGCCGTGATCCGCCCCAATACCGTACCGCTGCGGACTACCTTAACCAGTTGCGCAATTACAGTGAGGATCCCGAAGAGAAGGCCATGCTCGGGATCTTGATCGCTGACTGTTACTTCCTCAATGCCGATTTCGAGCGAGCATCCGAAACCTACGCGTCCGTGGCGGTGGAGAAATCGATGGGTATCGATCGAAGCACGCTGTTGTTCCAGAGGGTACTTTCGGAAATTCGGGCGGGACGGCTGGAAGATGCCCAGGCACAGCTCGACGATCCTAAAGCATTGGCCGGTGTTACGCCACTGCGCCGATGGCAGGCGGAGTGGAACCTGCTCACTCAGATGAAGGCCGACGGAGACATTTCCGGCGCCTTGGCGCGCGCAAGGCGACTGCTCAATAGAGAAAGCTCCCTCGCGATGTCCCAAGATCTACGTCTGAGGTTAATGTGGCTGGAGGCACGGCTATCGATCGAGGCGAAAGAACCGGAGGATATTCCGGAGCGTGCAGACCTCATTCTGGAGGCGCTGAAAACGCTTCCAGAGGAATCGCTCGACCGGGAGGTGATCACGACCCGGACACTCCTCTTGAAAAGCGAGGCCTATTTTCAATTGGGTAGTATTGAAGAGGGTCTAGCCATTTTTGATCGCCTGCGCGGGGAGCATCCTGAAGCACCATCGACGGTACTTACTTACTTGATTGAAGGACGGTTTTACTTCGGAATGAACCGGTTGGTCGATGCTGAGCGGGCATTCAAGACGCTCGCTGAACGCTATCCGGAAAGCGAAGCCTACGCTCCCGTCGCCCTGTGGGAAGCGGCTATTGCGGCGGAGCAGCGCCATACCAATACCAGCTACCAAGAGGCCATCAAGACGTTGGAGTGGCTGGCGAACCAGTATTCCGGAAATTTTCTGGTCTACTACGCGCGATTACGGCAGGCAGATCTCTCCCGGCGGCTGAATGAGTTCGGGACAGCCCAACTCATTTACGAAGAGGTGATCAACCAGTTTCCCGATCATCCCGAACGTTACCGAGCCGAGATTTCGCTGGCTGATTGTTTCGTTGCCCAGGCGGCTCAAAACAAAAGACGGCTGGGCGATGCCGTAGCAATCTATGAGCGTCTGGTTTATTTGCCGCAGACTCCGCTGGATTTACAGGCGGAGGCGGGGTACAAGTGGGGTCTAGCCAAGGTGCGCCAACTGGAGGTTGCGCGCGGCCAGGAGATTTTCTGGCTCGTGATCAGCCGGCTCCGGAAAGAGCATCAGGCGCCGGAGGCTCTCGGGGGCCAAGGCAGGTATTGGTTGGCCAAATGCCTGCTGGAACTTGCCCTGTTGTTCGAGCAGGAACGGCGTTTCGATGAGGCCAGGAGCCTTTATGCAGACCTGGCCACCTCGGGTCTACCGGGCAAAAACCTAGCCGAAGCCAAGATGAAGCGCTTTGCTGAGGCGGGACGTTAGGCAGGCATCATAAATTCGATGAACTTACTGGAGCTTTCGTTGATCGAAAATGGTGGCCTCCTGATGTGGCCGATCATGGCCGTAAGCCTGATTAGCTTCATCATCGTCCTGGAGCGTGCGCTTTTCCTGCACCGCGGACAGATTCGCCCGGTAGAGTTCATTGCAGGGATAAAGAATCTGCTGGAAAAGCGCCGGCTGATTGAAGCCCTAACCGTCTGTGAGGACACACCGGGCCCGGTAGGCGCAGTCGTCAAAGCCGGGTTGCTCAACTACGATCAGACCGAGTCGCGCATTCGGGGCGTCATGCAGTCGGCAGCCCTCGTGGAAATACCGGACCTGGAAAGGCGAATCGGCACACTCGCAGCGCTGGCGCGGATCTGCCCCCTCCTGGGTTTGCTGGGCACGGTCATAGGTCTGATGAAAGCTTTCTTCAACCTTCAGGCGGAAGGCGCCTATGCGCACATGGGAATTCTGGCGGGAGGATTGGGTGAGGCGCTGATTTCGACCGCGGCCGGGCTGAGCGTTGCTATTGTGGTGCATCTGGCCCATCACTTTCTCAATGGCCGGGTCCGGGCTCTGGTTCATGACATGGAATGGGTGGGCAACGATCTCTTGCAGTACCTGCTGCGTGAACTTCCCGAGGAGGAAGTCGAGGAGGGTGCCGATCACGAGGCCGGCGTAGGGCAACGGTCGGTGGGATGATTACGAACCCCCTGGACCTGAAGCGCCACCTGGCGAGGCCGGATAAGGGCTTTGACCTGGTTCCTTTTCTCGACCTTTGCCTGCTTGGACTGTTCTTTGCCTTGAACAGTTCGCAGTTCATTTTTGCGCCTGGAGTATCGATCAACCTTCCCCAGTCGGGAGCGGACACGATCACTGGGCTGCCCACGACGACGGTACTCACGGCACATCCTCGCTATATTATCTTCGACGGACGCCTCTACCGAATGGATACCATTGGTCCCGCACTTGACAGTTATATCGATGAAGCCATGTCTGCCGATGCCGTACTCTTAATCAAGAGTGATCGAGAAGTCACTTTGGAGCAGTTTCTGCTGGTGTATGAACGGGCTATCGAGGCCGGATTTGCGGTAGTCCAACTGGCTACCGAGGAGCGTCCCGCGCCCTCGAATCTGACACCTCTGGGGGCCAAACTTTCCCATGAGTGACCCGATCGACCCCAGGCCTGCGTCCTTGGGCGGTATACCTGAAAGCGACAAAAGGGACCGAAATCTCAATTCGCCATCTCTGTTCCTACGTGGCGCAGTGATTATCGGATTGGTCCTGCATGCTATCGTGTTTCTGGTTTTCCGCGTGATTTCACACCCGGGTTCCACGATTGAGTTCAGGGAGCCGAGCCTTCGCATCCCGATCAGAGCCCAGGACCGCGTGCATCCGGTGATTCGGGAACAGTCGCTTCTTTTCGACTCTGCTCCGCTCTTTATGCCGACTGAGTGGAATGTGTCGGTTCGAACCGACAACCTCTACGAAGTTGAGCGCCTCACACCGTTATTTTCCTTTTTTCCGGCTCAGATCTCCCTGACCGATTCGGGCCTCCAGCCGTCGCCCCATATCGTATCTGAAAACGATCTGCCGGGCTCGCCCCGCGATCTCTTGGCCGACGAAGCATTCTGGCAATTCTTCCGGACGCTGGAGCGCGGGAAATTGATCCCGGGAAAAGCGGTTTTGCGTGACGCGTGGGTGCGAGTAATCGATTGGCAAAATCATGAGCTGCGTCTGCACGAATTCTTGGAACTTGATCTCGTAGAAGACTTGGGGCGGCCTCTTTGGAATCCCGTGGAGATTGCCCTTGATATCGAGAATGCCAATCTCGTGGGGCAGCCACTGCTCCTGCAGGGCTCGGGGTCACAGGAAATCGATGAGGCGATTACCGAAGCTGTCACTACGCCTGAATTCCTGGGGAAACTAAGGTCGGGGTATTTCAAGGTCGAAGCAGGCCCGTGACGCCGAATCCCTACGACGAGTCTTCCTCTAGAAGTATAAGGCGGTTCACTACAGCGGAAAGAATTCTGCGCTGCAAACGACTCTTGCGATCAAGTTCGCTCGCGTCAGCGGCAACGAGGTCGGACAAGTGTGCATTCATGGCTTGCAGGGCGACCAGTGTATTCTCCGTGAAATAGCTCATGTCTCTGCCCTCAAATCCGGACTGCATTTCCTGATCGAGGTACTTCCCGAATTTGTTCAGAAGTTCCGAGGTGAAAAACTCCGCGAATGCCTCCGTCTCGTGATCGTCGGCAAAGGCCTTCAGAGTCTGGGAGTTGTCCTTTACATAGTTGCTAATGATCACACTGAATCCGTCGCTGAGTTGAGGAATCATGTCCTGATGGGCAAAGTCAATCTGAGTCTCGGCGACCTTCCTCAACTCGGGCAAAACTCGAAAAAAAATCGCCATAACTTCCTCTGCCAAAAGGGGCGCTTTGGCTACCAGCGCCTCCTGGGTATCGGACAGGAATTTGGGAACTGTTGCCTCGACCTGGGAGGATATGGCGTAGGCCGCATTTTCCGGATCCAGAAAGGTATTTACCATGAACAGGATGAACGAGAAGTAGCCGATGAGAAACAGCACGAAGGCTCCTCCGCCGTACGAGATGATACGTCTTGCCCGCTCCGTTTTCTCAATCTCTTCTCGAAGAAACTGCTCGATGGATTCCGCGGGTTTCGATGAGTCGTCGGTCGACATCAGATTAAGGAATCAGCTGTGAAGGTTTACTCTACGATGTAGTTGTAGGTGCCGGTATCCTGCTGCAGCATGATTCCGAGGAGTTCGAGCATCATGCCCATCAGAAACTGGGTATCTTCGGCAGGCACGTCGGTCTCCGTTCTGGCCACTTTCTTCAGATTGGCGACGATATCTTCGCCCACCGCGATGTGCTCCAGGAAGTGGTGTTCGAAGGTAGATGCCAGGTAACTCTCCAGCGCATGACGATAGGCCATGCTGACTTGGGCGATCTGTTCGGGTGAAATCACATCTTTGATGGCGTTTCGAGCCGTCACTTCCTGGTCGACAACAAGCTGAGCTAGAGCTTCTTCGATGCTGGGCCAGCTGGTGTGCGCGTAGCGCTCGAGCTGAGCGAATTCGTCGACCAGGATCTCGGCGAATGCTTCTTCTCTATCGGCGTAGGCGGCGGCGAAAGCGTCGGTATAGACCGGTACCAGTCGATCCGCCATGGCCTTTACACGCTCGGCCAATACAGGCGTGAATTCTGCGGCTTCCGCGCTCAATGTGGCTGAAAACTGGGGGAGACCCTCATCCCGAAAACCGGTCGCGGCTTGCCAGATCGCGAAAAGAAAGGCCACTACCACGAACAGAATGGTCAGCGTAATTGTTTGTTTGGCTACGTTTCGGCGACCGCCGGCAGCACGAAACTGCCGCATAAGAGCGAAGACATATCCGTCATCAGGGGGCGAAGAAGGATTGGATTCCTCTGTCATTTTGGTCCGATGGAAACGAAGGTAAGGGAAGCACTAACATAGCCGAGGCGAATCTGTTGAGCAGGGTTACGTTAGCCCGATCCACTAGCGGAAAAGATCCCGACATGCAATCTAAAACTAAATCTGTGGAAACGGGATCGGAGTTTCGGCCTCAACGTTAGAGTTCGAGAACCCTCCTGGAGAGGGCAGGCGATTCAAATTCCTTCGGTCGCATATTTCCGTTGGTTTGATCGAGCCCGCCCAGGGGAATAGAGGATGGGCCTGCAGATGCCGTCAGGTGGGTCTTTGATTTCCTGATTAACGGGCTGATTAATTATGGACAAAAGTATTGACGCCCATTACGCAAAGGGTCACATTTCTACCCTTTGCCTATCATTTCTGGGCTTGAACGCAGGAAATGAAGCCCTTTTGAGCCCTTGTAGCTCAGCCGGTAGAGCGCATCCTTGGTAAGGATGAGGTCAGCGGTTCGAGTCCGCTCGAGGGCTCCATTTGGCTTACTTTTACCCGCCTATTACTGAATCAGTTGAAGTAACCCTGGTATCTATTCATGGCTAAAGAAGTATTCGAGAGAACGAAGCCGCATGTAAATGTGGGGACGATCGGTCATGTCGATCACGGCAAGACGACTTTGACCGCTGCCATCCTCAAGGTGCAGAGCGAGAAGGGGCTTGCCGAGCTTAAATCCTACGCGGAAATCGCGAAGGGTGGAACCGTGCGCGACGCGTCCAAGATCGTGACCATCGCCGTGGCCCACGTTGAATATGAGTCGGAGAAACGGCACTACGCGCATATTGATTGTCCCGGTCACGCCGACTTCGTGAAGAACATGATCACCGGTGCGGCCCAGATGGACGGCGCCGTCCTCGTTGTCAGTGCAGCGGATGGTCCCATGCCACAGACGCGGGAGCACATCTTATTGGCGCGCCAGGTAAATGTGCCGAACATCGTGGTCTATCTGAACAAAGTAGATCTGCTTGATGACGATGAACTGCTCGAGCTTGTCGAGATGGAGGTCATTGACCTGCTCAATAAGTACGATTTTGACGGCGACAATATTCCCATCGTTCGCGGGTCCGCCCTGGCCGCGATGGAAGGTAAGCCGGGAGGCAAGGACTCTGTCGAGCAGCTACTTGAGGCTATCGACAATGGAATTGCCGAACCGGTCCGTGAGGTCGACCTGCCATTCCTTATGTCGGTGGAGGACGTCTTCTCCATCACCGGCCGTGGCACGGTGGCGACCGGACGCATCGAGCGCGGGAGGGTCGTGGTCGGTGATCCCATCGAAATTGTGGGCTTGACGGAAACCCGCAGTACCGTGGCGACGGGCGTGGAGATGTTCCGCAAGACCCTGAACGAAGGAGTTGCCGGGGATAACGTTGGCGTGTTAATGCGTGGTGTGGAAAAACACGAAGTGGAACGCGGCCATGTATTGGCCAAGCCGAAGACCATCAAACCGCACACCAATGGCAGAGCCGAAGTTTACGTGCTGACCAAGGATGAGGGAGGACGGCACACGCCCTTTTTCAACGGTTACCGGCCGCAATTTTACTTCCGCACGACGGATGTCACCGGCGTTTGTGAGCTGCCCGAAGGTGTGGAAATGGTGATGCCCGGTGATAACCTTAACATTGGGATTGCCTTGCAAAAAGAAATCGCTATGGAGCCTGGCCAGCAGTTTGCTATTCGCGAAGGTGGACGCACCATCGGCGCCGGCCGCATAACCGAAGTTATCGAGTGAGGCTTTCTGTTTCGTTCACTCCCACTGGAGGGCTGAACCGAAGCGAGGGGCGCTCCAAGCTTGTTTCCGCTAACCGGTGAGCAAACCTGCACGAGGACAGTAGCTCAACTGGAAGAGCAGCGGTCTCCAAAACCGCAGGTTGGGGGTTCGAGTCCCTCCTGTCCTGCCAATTAAAATGGTCAATCCCTTCCGCAAAGCGCGTATCTTCTACAGCGAAACGCTGAGTGAACTGAAAAAGGCCGCTTGGCCTACTCGGCTGGAGCTTCGCGATTCAACCTTGGTGGTGTTGATGGCCATCATCATAATTGGTATTTTCATTACCTTGTCTGACTTTTCGGTATATAATTGGGTGACTACCCTGACAAAGATCGTGCGCCCAAGCTTGGGCATGGTCGGGTAGTTGCCCCGCGTGGCGATCTTCGATATGACTGAAGGATTCTCCAGAGATACTGACACCAAAGAAAAGGGTCAGTGGTTCGTGGTGCAGACGCTTTTCAACAAGGAAGCGGCCGTGAAACGCCATCTGGACCGCTACCGCGTTTCGGAGGAGATGGAGGATTATCTTTTCGAAGTCCTCATGCCAACTCAGGTCGTTACTGAAGTCAAAGGGGGGCGCAAAAGGCAGAAACTGCGTAAGTTCTATCCTGGTTATGTGTTTCTACACCTGCGGTTGTACGACGGGGACGGCGAGGTCATGCAGAAGCCATGGTACTTTGTGAAGGGCGCCGATGGAGTCATCGGCTTCGTAGGCGGTAACCAGCCGACTCCGCTGAAGGACGATGAGATTTCGAGAATACTGTCACAAGTTCAGGATGCCCAGGGCAAAGAGGTGCCCAAGGTTCAGTATGAAGTGGGCGCAGAGGTAAAGATAACGGATGGCCCATTTCTCAATTTAAATGGACGGATTGACGAAATCGAGCCGGAGCGCGGCCGGCTCAAAGTTTCCGTATCGATTTTTGGACGCTTCACTCCCGTAGAATTGGAATATTGGCAGGTGGAGCGATCATCGGAGTAGGTCGAATGTTATGCCAAAGAGAGTCGTAGGAGAAATCAGGTTGCAGCTACCGGCGGGTCAGGCGAATCCGGCGCCACCGGTAGGGCCGGCATTGGGCGCGCAGGGGGTAAATATCATGGCCTTCTGTAAGGATTTTAACGCACGCACTAAGGATCAAGCCGGCCTGATTCTTCCGGTTGTCATCTCGATCTACGCCGATCGGTCGTATTCCTTTATCTTGAAGTCTCCGCCGGCAGCCGTTCTGCTCAAGAAAGCGGCGGGAATCGCGAAGGGCTCGGGTGTTCCCAACCGCGAAAAAGTGGGTACGGTCAATCGCAAGCAGTTGGCGGAGATCGCGAAAGTGAAGATGAAGGATCTGAATGCCTTAAACGAGGAGGCTGCAATAAAGGTAATTATGGGCACCGCTCGCAGCATGGGAATCGATGTCGTTGACTGAGGAATAATAATAGTGGTAGTAGTGGGGAGGATCAGAGAGAAATGGTAAAAGTCAGCAGGCGCTTTTCGGAAGCGATGGAAGTGGTGGATCTGGAGAGGGCTTATCCTCTGTCTGATGCAGTTGACATTCTGGCCAGAATGCCACCGGCTAAGTTTGATGAGACAGTTGAGTTGTCGGCCAAGCTGGGGGTGGATCCTAAACAGAGCAATCAAATGGTCCGTGGCATGGTTAATTTACCCAGCGGCAGCGGAAAAAAAGTACGGATCTTAGTGTTTACAGATAGTGTCGATGCGGCCCTGGATGCCGGCGCCGATCACGCCGGTCTGGACGACCTGGTTAAGAAAATTCAGGACGGTTGGCTGGAATTCGATGTGGCTGTGGCCACGCCGGCATCCATGAAGTCGGTACGCGCAATCGCCAGAATACTGGGACCCCGTGGGCTCATGCCCAATCCCAAGTCGGGAACCCTTACCAATGATGTTGCGGATACGATCAAGCAGATCAAGTTGGGCGGACGCGTGGAGTTTAAAATGGACCGGTCAGCCAATATCGGTGTAGGCGTTGGCAAACGCTCCTTTACCAAAGAAATGCTTATCGATAACGTGAACACGGTTGTTGAAAGTATTGGGCGTGCCCGGCCGGTTGATTTTAAAGGAGGTTACATAACCGCGCTTTCGATCTGTTCCACTATGAGCCCCGGCATCAAATTGGATGCCGCGCTTTATATTAATTATTAGTATCGATCATGCGACTGGAAAAAAAATACCTGGTCAAAGAGGTTTCCGAACATCTCGAAAAATCGACTTACGTATTCTTCACGAATTTCGATAGAATCACGGTTGCGGAGACGGCTACCCTGCGCAGCTCTTTGTCCGAATTTGGCGCTGAATTCCACGTGGTAAAGAACAGCGTCCTGAATGTAGCGGCTCAGGAACGTGATTTGCCCTCTTTGAACGACTATCTGGCTGGACCCACGGCCATTGTGGTAGGGGGCAATGCACCGGCTGAAGTTGCCAAGGTGCTCCAAAGGTTCCTGCGGGAAAAGAGGAAACTTGAGATAAAAGGGGGTATTTTAGACCGATCGCTGCTCACGGCCGAAAATGTTACCGAGCTCACCCTTCTTCCCGGCCGAAATGTATTGAGGTCTCAGTTGCTGGGAGTATTGATGAGTCCCGCTCAAGGCATTGTGACGGTGCTTCAGGGGGTGCCGCAAGGCCTCGTCAATGTGCTCAACGGCGTGCCCCGAGGCCTTTTCAATGTGTTGCATGCGAAAGCGGTTCAGGAGCACTAATGCATTTCCCATCCTCTGATGGTAACTCGGCAAACCCGGCTAACTTCGTTTCCCCTCGCCTGGAAAAGATCGAAACGCTTTTTGAACAAATTTCCTGAATTCTGATACCAAGTAACGAGCCCACCACGAACTCATGAGATCCTGTTAGGGGAATTGATTCCTCAAACGAGACGACGGGCAGTCGTCCGCTAACCGGACAAGAAGGTCAATATGGCTGAAATTACAAAAGATGAAGTAATTGACTGGCTGAGTAATCAGTCGGTGATAGAAATAGCGGGTCTGGTGAAAGACCTGGAGGAAAAATGGGGCGTAAGCGCCGCGGCCCCCGTGGCCGCCATTGCTGCCGCTCCGGGAGTTGCCGCCGGAGACGGCGCCGGGGCACCTCCAGAGGAAGAACAGACGGAGTTCGACGTGATCCTGCAGAGCTATGGCAACAGTAAGATCCCGGTAATCAAGGAGGTCCGTGCAATAACCGGATTGGGATTGAAAGAAGCTAAGGATCTGGTCGAGAGCGCTCCTAAAGCGATCAAGGAAGCAATTGGTAAAGAGGAAGCTGAAGAGCTGAAGAAAAAGCTGGAGAGTGTAGGCGCGGAAGCCGAGGTCAGGTAGCTATCCCAACAAACCTAACTTGGTTAACAATCGTTTTTTTTCTGAAGCCAGGCCGGCTCGCTTGCGACGAGGAGCCAGCCCGGCTTTCTATGGTATCAACACTTTCCATGTTCGAGGGGTGTTGCTCTTCGGGTAACTTGCCTGATTGAAGGGCGCTTTAACGTAATAGTTTCCCCCTATCGAATCGAAAACCTGAACCCACAGCGCAAAGGCACAGCAATGGTTAATCGTGAAAACTTCGGAATCCTCAAAGAGGTAATCGAACCCCCCAATCTGATTCGGAATCAGATTGATTCTTTCAATGAATTCTTGCAGCCGGTTCTTTCTCCAAGCCAGAGAAGGGCGGTGGGGCTGGAAGCTGTTTTCAGTGAAGTGTTCCCCATCGAGAGCTACGATGGTCGGTGCCACCTGGAATATGTTTCGTATAATCTGGCGGGTCCGAAAATGACAGAGATGGAGTGCATACGCGAAGGCGTGACCTACTCCATCTCGCTTTATGTGAAGCTCCGCTTGAAGGAAGAGGATGCGATCAAGGATGAGGAGATCTACATGGGTGAAATGCCTATGATTACGGAGCGGGGATCGTTCATTATAAATGGAGCTGAGCGGGTGGTCGTGAGCCAATTGCACCGATCTCCGGGCATTTGTTTTGAGGAGACTCCTCACACTAGCGGCAAGCTCCTTTACAGCTTTCGCATTATCCCCGATCGCGGCACCTGGTTGGAGGTTCAGTTTGACAACAACGACTTGCTCTATGTCTATCTCGATCGCCGGCGCCGACGCCGCAAGTTTTTGATTACGACCTTGTTGCGAGCATTGGGGTATGGGTCCGATTTCGAGATACTGAATCTCTTCTATGAAATCTCGGATGTCGGCGTGGAAGAGGCCCTGAAGATGGAGAATGTCAGCAGCCTCGTCCTGGTGGAGGATCTGGTGGACGCAGAGCGGGGAATGGTGTTGGCGCGTTCATTCGAGCCGTTGACCAGAACGATTGTGCGTTCCATCGAGAACAGTGGCATTCCGAACGTTCGTGTGATTGACACGAAGGAGGATGAAGGGGCCATTATTCGCTGCCTCAAGAAAGATCCGACCCGCAATGAGGAAGAGGCCCTGAAGGACATATACAAGCGTCTGCGACCGGGAGAGCCTCCCACAACGGCCAATGCGCGTGCGCTGTTAAAGCGACTGTTTCAAGACCCCAAGCGGTACGATCTGGGCAGAGTGGGCCGCTATAAAATTAATCAGAAGCTGGGGCTGGAGACGTCTCTGGAAACTCGGACGCTCAATATCGAGGACATTGTTGAGGCAACCCGCTATGTAGTGCGTTTAAAACGGGGTGAAGGTTACGTTGATGACATTGACCATTTAGGTAGCCGGCGGGTACGCACCGTGGGCGAACTGCTTATGAACCAGTGTCGTATCGGATTGGCCCGTACCGAGCGTTTGGTCAAGGAACGTATGACGCTTTACGATCAAAGCGTAGATTCGATAACGCCTCAGAAATTGATCAATCCAAAGGCCCTGAGCACGGTCATTCGCGATTTCTTCGCACGTAGCCAACTCAGTCAATTTATGGATCAGATAAATCCTCTGGCTGAGTTGACCCACAAGCGGCGTCTTTCGGCGCTCGGCCCGGGCGGTCTCAATCGCGAACGTGCCGGGTTTGAGGTGAGGGACGTGCATCCTTCGCATTATGGTAGAATTTGCCCGATCGAAACTCCCGAGGGACCCAACATCGGGCTGATCAATTCGCTCAGTATCTACTCGAGCGTCAACGAGTTTGGATTCATCGAAACTCCCTACCGATTGGTGCGCAAAAGGAAGGTGCTCGATGAAGTCCTCTATTTGACTGCGGATCAGGAAGAGGGGCACATCATCGCCCAGGCAAATTCGGAGGTCGACAAGAATGGATACCTGGTCGGCAACGTGACGGCCCGAAAGGTTGATGATTTTCTGGAAGTGAGCCCGGATGAGGTAGAGTACATGGATGTATCGCCCAAGCAGCTCGTTTCGGTTGCAGCGGGGCTGATACCCTTCCTGGAACACGATGACGCCAATCGTGCGCTGATGGGATCGAACATGATGCGTCAAGGCGTGCCGCTACTTCGGACCCAGTCGCCCTACGTGGGAACCGGGATTGAGGACAAGGTAGCCAGGGACTCCAAAACGGTCATGGTGGCCGAGACCGACGGGGTCGTCGCCTCGGTCGATGCCAAGCGCGTCGTGATCACTCCAGATGGGAGTCTGTCCTCGCGCATGGAGAGAAACCCCAAGAGCGATCACAAGAGCGGAATCTATGTGCAGAAGTTACGCAAGTTCTTGCGTTCGAATGCCGGAACCTGCTTTAATCAGAAACCTTTGGTGAAGAAGGGACAGAAGGTGAAAGCGGGAGAAGTGATCGCTGACGGCGCCTGTACGGACCATGGTGAGCTGGCCTTGGGCCGGAATGTTCTGGTGGCCTTCATGCCGTGGAATGGCTACAATTTCGAGGATGCCATCTTGATCAGTGAAAAGCTGTTGAAGGAGGACATCTATACATCGGTGCATATCGAGGAATTTGAAGTCACGGCGAGAGATACCAAGCTGGGGCCCGAAGAGATCACACGGGACATTCCAAATGTCGGTGAAGAAGCGCTTACGAATCTCAATCACGACGGGGTCATCCGCGTGGGCGCGGAAGTAAAGCCTGGAGATATCCTGGTGGGCAAGATCACGCCCAAGAGCGAGACCGAGCTGGCACCCGAGGAAAAGCTGCTCAGAGCCATCTTCGGCGAGAAGGCGGCCGACGTTAAGGACACCTCGCTGCTGGTGCCCTCGGGCGTCGACGGCATAGTTATGGATGTGAAGGTTTCGAGTCGCATTGATGTGGAGCGGGAGAAGCTGAGCCCCTCGGATCGCCGACGTCAGACGAAAAAGATTAACGAAGAGTATCGCACCCAGGCGGATCGTCTGCGTGAGAGTCTGACCGAGTCGCTTTCCAATATCCTGCTGGGAGAAAAAATCCCGCTGGACGTAATCAACAGCGAATCGAACGATATCATTATTCCGGCCAACCGGAAAATCACTAAGACCCTCTTGCGCCGACTGGCGGCAGTCTACAAGACCATCGAAATCGATCCCTCTCCGGTTCGCATCAAGATCATGGCGATCATCAATTCGTTTCGGACCAAGTTTGATGAATTAGATTCCGAGCGGGAGCGAAAGATCGAGTCTATCGAGGCCGGGGACGATATTGATCAGGGGGTCATCAAGAACGTAAAGGTCTATGTTGCGACCAAGCGGAAAATCCAGGTGGGCGACAAGATGGCGGGACGCCACGGCAACAAGGGTGTGGTAGCGAGAATTCTACCCGATGAGGATATGCCCTTTCTGCCCGATGGAACGCCCATTGAGATATGCCTCAATCCCCTGGGAGTGCCCAGTCGCATGAATGTCGGACAGGTATTGGAAACCCACCTCGGTTGGGCCTGTCATATACTCGGCCTTAAGGTTGCCACGCCAGTATTCGATGGTATCGGAGAGAGCCGGGTGCGGTCTTACCTTAAACAGGCAGGATTGCCGGAAAGCGGGAAGGTCCGTCTGTTTGACGGGCGTAGCGGAGAGGCCGTCGATCAGGAGGTTGTCGTGGGGCATCTCTATATGATGAAACTGAATCATCTGGTGGCGGATAAAATCCATGCCCGCGCCGTCGGTCCCTACAGTCTGATTACACAGCAGCCTCTGGGTGGAAAAGCCCAATATGGGGGACAACGGTTTGGAGAAATGGAAGTCTGGGCGTTGGAAGCCTATGGCGCCGCCTACACGTTGCAGGAACTGCTGACGGTGAAATCGGACGATGTCAGCGGTCGCACCAAAATCTACGAATCGCTGGTCAAAGGTGACAACAGCCTGCAGGCGGGGACTCCCCAATCCTTCAACGTGTTAATGAAAGAGATGCAGAGTCTGTGCCTGGACGTGCGCCTCAGCTCTGACGATGCGATTGGATTTCGTTCGTAGAAGAATGCGAGACGATTGAAATAATTTACGGTAACAGGAATGTCACTATGAGTACACAGGAAGTAAGGGAATTTCTAGGCTTTGACCGAGACCAGAGTTTCGACTCAGTCTCCATATCCGTGGCCTCGCCCGATACGATTCGTTCGTGGTCACGAGGTGAAGTAAAAAACCCTGAGACCATTAACTATCGAACCTTTAAGCCCGAGCCGGGCGGTCTCTTTTGCCAGCGCATTTTCGGCCCGGTGCGCGACTACGAGTGCGCGTGTGGAAAATATAAGAGGATCAAATACAAGGGCGTTGTCTGCGACCGCTGCGGGGTCGAGGTCACCGTGTCGCGCGTGCGCAGGGAGCGAATGGGCCATATCGAGTTGGCCGTAGCGGTGACACACATTTGGTTCCTCAAGAGCATGCCCAGCCGGCTCGGTTTGTTACTGGACATGCCGGCTCGGCACTTGGAGCGTGTGATCTACTACGAGAACTACATGGTAACCGACCCGGGTCGCACTCCCATGGAGCTAAAGCAACTCATTAATGAGCAGGAGTTTCAGCAAGCATTGGACGAATACGGGGACGACGCCTTCGAAGCCAAGATGGGAGCTATGGCGCTGCGCGAGGTCCTTGAAGGGTTGGACCTGCCCTCTCTCGTGGATGAGCTCCTCGAACAGATGCACAATACTCGGTCCAAGCAGATCAAGAAGAAGGTATCCAAGCGACTGAAGGTAATTCAGGGCTTTATTTCTTCCAATGCGCGGCCCGAATGGATGGTGCTGGAGGCGTTGCCCGTGATTCCGCCCGACTTGCGGCCCCTCGTGCCCCTTGAAGGCGGGCGCTTTGCAACCTCCGACCTCAACGATCTGTACCGTCGAGTGATCAATCGGAACAACCGTCTGAAGAACCTCATGCAGTTGAAAACGCCGGACGTGATCATTCACAATGAGAAGCGAATGTTGCAGGAGGCGGTCGATGCGCTTTTCGACAATGGCCGCCATGGCCGTGCCGTGACCGGAGCCGGTAACCGCCCACTCAAGTCGCTCAGCGATATGCTTAAAGGTAAGCAGGGGCGATTTCGCCAGAACCTGCTGGGTAAGCGGGTCGACTATTCGGGCCGTTCGGTAATCGTTATTGGTCCCGATCTCAAGCTGCACCAGTGCGGATTACCCAAAAAAATGGCTCTGGTATTATTTGAGCCCTTTATTATCCGCCGTCTCAAGGAACTGGGTTTTGTGCACACGGTTCGGGGTGCAAGGAAGATGATCGAAAAACGATCGCCGGAGGTATGGGACATTCTCGAGGAGGTGACGAAGGGGCATCCCGTATTGTTGAATCGGGCTCCTACACTGCATCGTCTTTCCATACAGGCATTCGACCCGGTTCTGATCGAGGGCGACGCCATACGGCTGCATCCCCTCGTCTGCCAGGCCTACAATGCCGACTTCGACGGCGATCAGATGGCAGTTCATATTCCACTATCGCTCGAGGCCATTCTGGAGGCGAAATTGCTCATGATGTCGGTTCACAACATCTTCTCGCCTTCCAGTGGAGAACCCATTCTTACCCCCTCGCAAGATATCGTGCTGGGATCGTATTACCTTACGCTCGAACCGCGAAAAGAGCCCCCGAAAAACAAGCGTGTGCCGCTCTTCGGTGATGAGACCGAAGTGCTCCTGGCGTCTGGAGAAGGCGTGGTGAAAACGCACGATTGGATACGCATCGTCAACCCCGACTATAGAACCGATACGACTTTTGGGGTAAAGGAGGGCAAGGTCATGCTGACGACCGTTGGGAGGGTCATTTTCAGTGCCATCTGGCCCAAAGTCATTGGGTTCATCAATTTCGCGGTGAAGAGGCCCCAGTTGGGAGATCTGATTCTTAATACCTATCGTTCGGTGGGCAAAGAACGCTCGGTAGAAACTTTGGATGAACTCAAGGACCTGGGATTCGCCACCGCCACCTCCGCGGGTCTCTCTATCGGTATGGAAGATATGATCATACCAGAAAATAAGGAAGAGATTGTGACGCGGGCTTGGAATCAAATCAGCGACGTCGAGAATCAATATCGCAAGGGTATCATTACCCAAGGCGAGCGCTACAATAAGATTATCGACCTGTGGACAACCGCCACCGATGAAATCGCCGCATCCGTCTTTGACGCGCTGAAACATAACCTGGGTAAAGAGGAGGTTAACCCCGTCTTCCTGATGATGGATTCAGGGGCACGGGGTAACCGTGGCCAGGTAAAACAGTTATGCGGTATGCGCGGTCTAATGGCGAAGCCTTCCGGTGAAATCATCGAAAGGCCTATCCTCTCCTCTTTCCGCGAGGGCCTTTCCGTGCTGGAGTACTTTATATCCACCCACGGGGCGCGAAAAGGACTCGCCGATACGGCGCTTAAGACAGCGGATGCGGGCTACCTTACGCGAAAACTATGTGATGTCGCCATGGATGTCATCATCACCCATACGGATGACGATAACCGTGATGGAATCTGGAAAAGCGCGATCTACGACGGCGACGACGAGGTCGTGAGTCTTCGAGATCGTGTGGTGGGACGTTGCTCATCGGACGAAATCCGGAACCCGCTTGATCCCGATGAAATTCTGGTGGGCAGTGGCGAGTGCGTTACCGAATCCGGGGCCGCTCGGCTGGAGAATTTGGGAGTCGAAAAGGTAAAAGTGCTCTCGCCGCTGACGCACTGTCGCCGGGGTTCGCTTTCCGGGAAGGCTTACGGTATCAATCCGGCGACGAACAAAATGGTCGAGATTGGAGCGGCCGTCGGCATCATAGCGGCGCAGTCCATTGGTGAACCGGGGACGCAGCTTACGATGCGCACATTCCATATCGGAGGAATCGCCAGCGGAGCGGCCACGAGTTCGGAGATTCAAGTGCGTAACAAAGGCATTGTCCGATACCGCGGGTTGCGCCTGGTCTCCACTGGGGAAGGTATCGACGTCGTGGTGAACAAGACCGGTGTCATCCTTATTCTCGATGATGCCGATAAGGAACTCGAGAACTACAACATTCCTGCGGGAGCAGTGCTCTTGAAGAAGGACGGAGAATCCATCAAGGCGGGTGAAATTCTGACTCAGTGGGATCCTCATAATGTGCCCATCCTCTCGGAAAAAGGGGGTGTAATCGGATTCCGCGACATGATCCCTGGCGTCACCGTAAAGCGTGAACTCGATCCCGGAACAGGGCGAATCGCCACCGTCGTTATCGAGCATAAGGAGGATCTCAATCCCATCATAGGTATCTATGCCGCACCGGGCGTAGCTTCCGGAAAAAGGGCCGGTCAAGCTCCCAAGCAGGGAAAATTGGCCGCCACCTACTCCATTCCGACAGGCGCTCAGATTCAGGTCAATGACGGCGATATCATACCTCCGGGAGCCCTTCTGGCAAAGACATCACGACAGGCATCAAAGACACAGGATATCACCGGGGGGCTTCCTCGCGTGGCCGAGCTATTTGAAGCGCGTAGACCTAAAGATGCTGCCGAAATGGCGAAGATTGACGGTATCGTCTCGATGGGCGGTACGGTCCGAGCGAAGAAGAAATTGATTGTTACGAATGAGGATTCCGGGGTTGAAGAGGAGCATTTGATTCCCCACGGCAAGCACATCATTGTGCAACCGGGAGATCGTCTATATAAAGGACAACACCTTACCGAAGGCGGGGCCGACCCACATGAGATTTTAGAGATCCTGGGACCGAACGCAGTTCAGGAATACCTGCTTTCTGAAATTCAGAAGGTCTACCGGCTGCAGGGCGTATCCATCAACGACAAGCACATTGAATTGATCATGAGTCAAATGCTGCGCAAGGTACGGATCACGGAACCCGGCGATTCCGAATTCTTCTGGGGCGAGCAGATAGACAGGGAGAATTTCCTGAATTCGAACGAGCGCATCATCGACGCCGGTGGTAAACCCGCCGAGGGCGAGCCCATTCTTCTTGGAATTACCAAGGCCTCCATCGAAACCGAAAGTTTTATTTCGGCAGCCTCTTTCCAGGAAACGACGCGGGTACTGACGGATGCCGCCACTTTGGGCAAGTCCGATCGTCTGAGCGGGTTTAAGGAGAATGTTATTATGGGGCACCTCATTCCCGCCGGAACCGGATTGCCCACCTATCGGCGTCTGCGAATCAATACGCTGGGGGCCGAAACCTCTGAGGAACCCGTCGAAACGACGAAGGTTGGCTGAAATCCTGAGATAGTAGATTTATTTCTTGATCTGCGCTTAAGAAGTTCTATTTTGAGCGCCTTTCATTGATCCTGTACTCACCTAAATGCCTACTATCAATCAGCTTGTTAGAAAGCCTCGGGTCGAGCAAAAGACCAAATCAAAGTCGCCCGGGCTTGACCGAAATCCTTTTCGGCGAGGCGTTTGCGTACAGGTGATGACGCGTACTCCCAAGAAACCGAACTCTGCAATCCGGAAGGTCGCCAAGGTACGGCTTACCAACGGAAGTGAGGTTATTGCCTACATTCCGGATGAAGGACACAATCTGCAGGAGCACAGTATCGTGCTTGTGCGCGGCGGCCGGGTGAAGGACTTGCCCGGTGTACGCTACCATATCGTGCGTGGCGCCTTAGATGCATTGGGAGTGGAAAAACGCCGGCAAAGCCGTTCAAAGTACGGCGTAAAGCGCCCCAAAGACGAAAAATAAGCTTCGCCGCTCACCATTTTACGTTTAAGCCGGTCTCACGATACGGGAATTTATTATAGTTATAAGATTATGTCACGTCGACGCAGAGCAGGACACAGGGGACACTTGCCGGATCCCCGCTATGGCAGTTCGCTGGTCAGCCATTTGATCAATGTGATCATGGTGGACGGAAAGAAGACGATTGCTCAGAAGATGGTATATGGCGCCTTCGAACGCGTTAGCGAAAAGGTCGGCAGGGGCGATCCGGAAGATCTGCTGATGGGAGCGCTGGAGAACATTCGGCCCAAGCTCGAAGTTAAGAGCCGGCGAGTGGGAGGAGCTACCTATCAGGTGCCGGTCGAGCTTTCCTTTGAGCGGCAACAGAGCCTGGCCTTTCGCTGGTTAAAGGGAGCGGCGAAGTCCCGCAGAGGAATGCCGATGAAGGAGGCGCTGGCTTTAGAAATTTTCGATGCCTACAACAACACGGGCGTGGTGGTCAAGAAACGGGAGGACATTCACCGTATGGCCCAGGCCAATCGTGCCTTTGCGCATCTTCGATGGTAGAGGAGAAGGATGCAGTTCAGATGCAAGCAGTGACGGAACTATCGTCCGCCAATTCGGCCCAGCGCCTGTTTCCGCTTGAATACACGCGGAACATCGGTATCGTGGCCCACATTGATGCCGGTAAGACCACGACCACGGAGCGAATTCTGTACTATTCCGGCGTCGTGCACAAGATGGGCGAAGTCCATGAAGGCACGACGGTTACGGACTGGATGGATCAGGAGCGCGAGCGAGGCATCACCATTACCGCGGCCGCCATTTCGTGTGTCTGGAATACCAATGAGGGTCCCTTTGCCGGTATCAAGCACCGCATTAATATCATCGATACGCCGGGGCATGTCGACTTTACGGCTGAAGTTGAGCGTTCCCTCCGTGTCCTTGATGGAGCCATTAATGTCTTCTGCGCGGTGGCGGGTGTCCAACCCCAATCGGAGACGGTTTGGAGGCAGATGGACAAGTACAAGGTACCTCGCATTGCTTTCGTCAACAAGATGGACCGCACCGGAGCCGACTTCAAAGCGGCGGTAGCGGATATTCGTGAAAAGCTGGGAGGAAACGCCCATCCGATCTACATTCCCATAGGAGCGGAAGGTAACTTTGTCGGCCTCATCGATCTGGTTAAGATGAAGGCCTATGTCTACGATGAGAAGGATCCGTCGGGGGTGCGTTATGAAACCACGGAGATACCCGGCCCACTTGAGGCCGAAGCCCGGCACTACCGCGAGGCCTTGGTCGAGGCCCTGGCCGATCTCGACGACCAAATCGCAGAGAAATTCCTGGAGGGCGATGACCTCCATGTGGATGAACTGAAATTGGCTTTGCGCAAAGCAACGCTGTCTCTCGATTTCATGGGTGTTATTCCCGGCAGCGCCTTCAAGAACAAAGGCGTCCAGATGCTGTTCGATGCCGTAATCGATTATTTACCGAGCCCTCTGGATCTGCCTTCCATGAGCGGTGAACGCAGTGATGGCAAGGGCACCGAAGAGGTAAAGCCGAACGACGGTGCTCCTGCGGCAGCCCTGGCATTCAAAATCATGACGGATCCCTATGTAGGAAAGCTTGTCTTTTGTCGGGTTTATCAGGGGCAGCTCAAGAAGAGGGCAACGTTATATAATCCGAGAACCATGCGAAGCGAGCGCATCAGCCGTTTGATTCTAATGCGTGCGGATGCGCGTGAAGACATCGAAGTGGCCTATGCGGGCGATATCTGTGCAGTGATCGGAGTAAAGGGCGTAGTGACTGGAGACACGCTTTGCGATCGTCGTTTGGCCGTCCAACTTGAACCTCCCACCTTTCCGGAGCCGGTAATTTCGATGTCCATTGAACCGAAGACGAAGGCCGACCAGGAGAAGCTCTCAATGGCCTTGCAGAGGCTTGCGGAGGAAGATCCCACTTTCCAGGTTTCTTCGAATGTGGAGACGGGACAGACTATCATTGCCGGAATGGGTGAACTGCACCTTGAAGTCATTCGAGATCGACTTATTCGCGAATTCCATGTGGGTGCGGATTCGGGACGTCCTCGAATCGCCTATCGGGAGACGATTTCGACCTCTGCCGAGGGCATCGGCAAATTCGTCAGGCAGACGGGTGGCCGCGGCCAGTATGGCCATGCCGTGATAAAGCTCGAGCCCGTTGAAAAAGGTAAAGGCACGGAAATTATCAACGCCATTGTGGGCGGGGTGATTCCCAAGGAATTCATCAAGCCGACAATGGTTGGCCTATACGAGGCGGCTAATAACGGTACCGTGGCGGGCTATCCCGTAATCGATTGGAAAGTAACACTAATCGATGGGAGCTATCACGAAGTGGACTCCTCGGAAATGGCATTCAAGATGGCGGGAATTTTCGCTTTCAAAGATGCCATGAAGAAAGCAAATCCGCGGTTGCTGGAACCGATCATGAAGATAGAAGCCATTACCCCGGACGAATATCAGGGGGACATCATAGGCGATATTAACCGTCGCCGGGGCTCGATTCAAGGGATTGAGTCTAAGAACAATCTCAGTGTTGTGACGGCGTACGTCCCGTTGGAGGCGATGTTCGGGTACGCCACCGATGTGCGCTCACTTTCCAAGGGCCGAGCTTCCTATTCGATGGAGCCCTCACATTTTGATGAGGTTCCGGCAAACCTGCGGCAACACATCGTAGAGACATCGACGCACGCACCCGCACGAAGATAGATCGAGGTGAAGGGACAGAAAATACGAATCCGACTCAAGGGCTACGATTACCGTGTGATCGATCAGTCCGCCGGCGACATCGTAGAGACCGCCAAGCGCTCAGGGGCGCGTGTGGCGGGCCCGGTTCCCCTTCCCACTCACATTGAGAAAGTAACGGTCAACCGATCTCCTAATCAGGACAAGAAATCGATGGAGCAATTTGAAGTTCGAACTCACAAGCGCCTCATCGATATAATCGAACCAACGGCAGCCACCGTGGACGAGTTGAGGAAGCTTAATCTCCCCGCGGGTGTCGACATTACCATAAACGTCTAGCACTTCTGGCTGGAATCAACAATTCATGAGGAGAAAACCAGCGGCTTGCTGATCACTTGAAGTAAACGCTCCTAGCCACTAAAGCAGGGCTAAATCAAAAGAGGCGAGAATTCGCATCTCCCTGCCACTTGAAATCATGCTTTACACCCTCATAGGCAAAAAGCTCGGCATGACGCAGATATACGATGGGAACAATTCCCTGATTCCTGTGACCGTCGTCGAAGCTGGACCCTGTTGCGTCGTCCAGGTGAAGACGGAAGAATCCGATGGCTACAACGCAATCCAGATCGGATTCGGCACTCGCAAAGCCAGTCGGCTGAGTAATGCACAGCGCGGACACTTCAAGCGAGCCAGGGTGGATCCCGCGCGCCGTCTTCGCGAAGTTCGCTTTGCCGGAAAACCCGATACCAAGGTGGGTGAAGTGTTCACCATCGAAGGCTTCTTCGAAGGCCAGAAGGTCGACGTCATCGGACTCACGAAGGGGCGGGGTTTTCAGGGCGTAGTACGGCGCTTTGGATTCAGCGGCGGTCCCGCCTCTCATGGATCGATGATGCATCGCCGGGGCGGGTCCTACGGGCAGTGCCAGTGGCCGGGTGAAGTATACAAAGGCCGAAAGATGCCCGGACGTATGGGGGGAGGCCGCAGAACGGTGCAGAACCTGTCGGTAGTGAAAGTGCTGAGTGACAAGAATCTGATTCTGCTGCGGGGTAGTGTGCCCGGTGCCGAAGGCTCGGAGCTCATTCTCAGGGCGGCCAAAAAGGCCCGCAAAACGGCCTAGAGGCAAACCGGAGCCCAGACCATGAAACTGAAAGTATTTTCCAAGGATGGCACGGCCCGCGGCGAACGTGAATTCTCCATTCCTGAGTTTGAGGGAAGCAAGGGCCGAGGCACTCTCCGCCAGGTTCTGGTGGCTTTACAGGCCAATCGTCGCCAAGGCAGCGCTTCCAGCAAGACCCGGGGGGAAGTCCGGGGAGGAGGAAGGAAACCCTGGCGACAGAAAGGGACGGGCATGGCGCGAGCGGGAAGTCGCCGTTCACCCATTTGGCGAGGGGGGGGCGTGACCTTCGGACCCGGGCCGCGCAGCTACAGGCAGGGACTCAATCGGAAAATGAAGCACCTGGCTTTCCTGCGTGCCGTTTACGAACGCGCTTCGGCCGGCAACATTAATGTAATCGAAAGTTTTGAGCTCGAGGAGCCCAAAACGCGCCTCATGGCCGCGGTTCTCGATCGCATCGCGCCGCGCGGCAAATTACTGTTGGTCGACGACGTCTTCAGCGATGTGACCATCTTGGCAGGGCGCAACATCGAGCGCATCACCCTGACCGAAGCGATGTCTGTGAATGCCCTCGACGTTTCCATTTGTGGGCGTGTCATAATATCGGAAAAAGGCGTCGAGCGTATTCTGGCCCGGAAGGAACGAAGTTAATCATGATTCTGCCTGAAACAGTGCTCAAGGAGTTTCTGGTTACTGAGAAAGCGACCGAGCGGTCGTCCAACTATAATCATTACACCTTTAAAGTTGATTCGGGTGCTAACCGAATCAGCATCGCCCGGGCCGTGGAGGAGACGTTTGGCGTGACCGTTACCAGGACTAACATTCAGAACGTAAAGCCGAAGCCCAAGCGAGACCGTACGCGACGCGGGAAAGTCGGCTTCAAATCGGGCTATAAAAAGGCCATCGTGACCCTCAAGGAGGGCGATACGATCGAAATCATTTGAACGGAAGGACAGCGATTGCCATGGCTTTAGTAGAAAAGAGACCTTTGACTCCGGCGCAGCGTTTTCATGTCGTGCAGCAACGCGATTTGGCGAGAAAGCGCCCGGAACGGCGCCTGTCGAAGTCGCTTTCTAAATCAGGGGGCCGGAACTGCTACGGACGCATTACCATGCGCCGCCGCGGGGGCGGGCACAAACGTCTATATCGCAAAATAGACTTTCGACGCGACAAGTTCGACATTCCGGCACGAGTCAGCGAAATCGAATATGATCCTAATCGCTCCGCGGATATAGCCCTACTGGTGTATGCCGATGGCGACAAGCGCTACATCATTTCGCCTGAGGCCTTGAAGAAGGGCGACCGGGTTATTACGACCCGGACGGCGGGAGAACTTCGCCCCGGCAACAATATGCCATTGCGCTTTTTGGCCCCGTCGACTCGGGTACACGCCGTCGAATTGCAGCCGGGCAAAGGCGCGCAGATCGCACGATCGGCGGGAGTGGGTGCTCAGATGGTGATTGTCGATGGAGACAGAGTCACATTGAAGATGCCGAGCGGGGAACTGCGGTTGGTCCATGCCGATTGCCGGGCCACGATTGGGGAAGTGGGGAACGCCTTACACCAGAACACCACGCTCGGAAAGGCGGGGCGGCGACGTTGGATGGGTCGCCGGCCCCGGGTACGGGGCGTGGCCATGAACCCGGTCGACCACCCCATGGGAGGCGGGGAAGCCAAGACTTCGGGAGGAGGGCATCCCATGTCGCCTTGGGGACAACTCGCAAAGGGCTATCCCACTCGCTCCCGTTCGAAACCATCGAACAAGATGATTCTGGTTCGACGCAACGGGCGCAAAATGCGCCGTTAAGCGATAAGGGAACGTATTATGAATCGCAGGTTTCAAGCATAGAAAGACACAACCATGGCACGCTCAGTCAAGAAGGGATATTTCGTGGATCCCAGCCTGATGATAAAGGTACGGAAGGCTCTGGAAGCGAGCTCTCGCAAGCCTATCAGGACGTGGTCCCGCCGCTCGACCATAACGCCCGAGTTTATCGGGCTGAATATGGAAATTCACAACGGCAAGACGTTTTTCCCAGTGTACATAACGGAAAACATGGTCGGACACAAACTAGGTGAATTCGCGCCCACCCGAAACTTCCGAAGTCATAACCCTCATACGCAAAAGAATTAACGTTTCAGTCAAGGGCTCTTCGGCTCCTGAAAATCAATAAACACCAGACATGCAGGTACAGGCTCTCACCAAGTATGTAAGGATTTCTCCAAAGAAGGCACGGGAGACCGCGCGTGCAATACAGGGGCGCGCGGCTGGAGAAGCGTTGGACCTGTTGGGCTACATTCCGCGGAAATCGGCGCGCCTCCTGGCAAAGACCCTGAAATCAGCCATAGCAAACGCAGAGAACAATCACAATCTATCCTCCGATGAGCTGGTCGTTGAGCGTGCCGTCGTGGAGGAGGGACCGATACTGAAGCGATTTCGGGCCGGAGCCCGCGGTTCGGCTAAGCCGATCCACAAGCGCACCAGCCATCTCCGCATTGTTCTGAGCGACGAGTAGGATGCGGAAAAGGGTAATAAATGAGAAGACAAAGGAATTTATGGGACAAAAAGTACATCCTACCGGGTTTCGATTAGCCGTGCGGCGGAATTGGGAATCTCGCTGGTACGCGGATAAGCGGACTTTTGGTGAATTGCTGGAAGAGGACTACAAGATTCGCAAACAGCTTACTCAGAAACTCCGGTATGCTGCCGTGCCGCGCATCTTTATCGAGCGTGCCGGAAACCGCGTGCGCGTGAAGATTTTCACGGCCCGGCCGGGCATTGTCATCGGACGAAAAGGCCAGGAGCTGGAACGGGTCAAAGAAGAACTGCACAAGCTTATCGGCAAAGACGTTTTACTGGATATCCAGGAAGTCAAGAAACCCGATTTGGTGGCACAGTTAGTGGGAGAAAGTGTCGCCCTGCAATTGGAACGTCGCATTTCCTTTCGCCGGGCTATGAAAAAGGCGGTACAAACGTCCATGAGTCTGGGTGCCGAGGGTATCCGCATTCGAGTTTCCGGTCGTCTGGGAGGCTCGGATATCTCCCGCACGGAGACACAGCGGGCCGGTCGCGTACCGTTGCATACCCTAAGAGAAAGCATCGATTATGGCCTCGCCGAAGCCCGTACGGTTTACGGTATTATCGGAGTGAAATGTTGGATTTGCACGAAACTCGAAGACCGGCCCTTCAATTTCTAATTTCTGTTAGCTATGGCGTTGATACCATCCAGAACCAAGTACCGAAAAAGCCAGAGAGGGCGAATGAAGGGAAAGGCTAAGCGTGGAGACCAGCTCGCTTTTGGCGACTTTGGTATTCAGGCGCTGGGTTCCGCTTGGATTACCGGCGCTCAAATTGAAGCTGCTCGAGTGGCGATCACCAGAAATGTAAAGCGCCGGGGAAAGGTATGGATACGGATATTCCCTCAGAAGCCGGTTTCAAAAAAGCCCGCTGAAACACGTATGGGCAAAGGGAAAGGGGCTACTGAATTCTGGGTGGCAGTGGTCAAGTCGGGTACTATCATGTTCGAGATGTCCGGGGTCAGTGCCAATCTGGCCCGCCAGAGCATGAGTCTGGCTGACGCAAAGATGCCTATTCCGTGCCGCTTTGTCAGCCGTGAGGAAATTGAGTGAATGATTTTGAGCTAGTGACCATGAAAGTATCTGAAGTACGAGAGGATTCCGTGCCGGAACTGGAAAAGAAGGTTCGCGATGTCCACCAAGAGCTCTTACAGCTCCACTTGCGAAAGCACTCAGGACAGCTTGAAAATGTCAATCAGCTCCGGTTGCTGCGCCGCGACATCGCGCGCATGGAAACCGTGCTCCAGGAAAAACGCGCCGCACATGCGGCTTCATAGACCCGCTTCTAGAATGGAACCACAGACACGCAATCGCCGGAAAACTCGGACGGGTTTCGTAACTACGCGCTCAGGCGACAAGACAATCAAGGTCGTGTATGCCCACAAGGTACCTCATCCTCGCTATATTAAGGAAATAAACCGAAAGACGGTCCTGCACGTGCATGACGAGAGCAACCAGTGTAACGTGGGAGACCGCGTGGAAATCATGGAAACGCGGCCGCTCAGCAAGTTGAAGCGTTTTCGCGTAGTCCGGGTGATCGAAAAGGGTCAGGAATCGAGTCTTTCGTGAGTGGATGGATTTCCTTCTGCATTGAGTTCAATTTTCAGCACACCGTGCCATGTTACAACTACTGAGCAGACTTCATGTCGCCGACAATACGGGGGCCAAGTCCGCCCGTATGATCCGGCGTTTGGGACAGAACAAGAAAACTGCTTCTGTCGGTGATGTTATCGTGGTCAATGTGAGGGAGACTGCGGCCGATGCGGCCATCAAGAAGGGATCGGTGGTAAGGGCGGTAGTGGTCAGGACGAAGGCGCCGATTCGGCGCGCGGATGGCAGTTACCTTCGTTTCGACAGGAATGCTATCGTCATCATCGATGCTGTCGGAAATCCGCGTGGGACGCGGATATTCGGTCCGGTAGCTCGCGAGCTGAGACAGAAGAACTTTATGAAAATTGTATCCTTGGCGCCGGAGGTGTTGTGAAATGAAGACATTTGTAAAAGCAGGGGACGAGGTCGTCATCATAGCGGGCGACCATATCGGTGAGCGAGGAAAGGTACTCCAGGTATTGCCCCGAGTGAATCGGCTGTTGGTGGAAGGCGTCAACAAGATGAAAAAACATGAGCGCAAGAGTCAGGATAATCCGGAAGGGGCCATCGCAGAGCGAGAAGCACCGCTTCATATCTCCAATGTGATGCGGGCCGATCGGTGGGAGGCACGATTGGCCCGGCGTCAGGCCGAGGATACCGAGACGGAGCAATAGTGAATTTGAACCCATCCATGCAGTTGGGGCAGGGTGTGCCTATCCAGGCCGCCTAGCTCACGACGAAAAGGAATCGCGATGCAGACCCCAGTACTCAAAACTCAGTATGAGGAGACAATCGTCCCCGAAATGATGAAGTCTCAGGGCTATAAAAACCGACACCAGGTCCCCGTAGTGGAAAAGGTGGTGATCAATTCGGGTGTGGGATCATGGGCGGATAGTTCGGCCATTGCAGATACCGTCAAGGAGCTTTCGATGCTTTGCGGGCAGCGTCCCGTGGTTACCCTCGCCCGCAAGAGCGTGTCGAACTTCAAACTGAGACAAGGTATGTCGGTGGGAGTCAAGGTGACGTTGCGTGGCCCTAGTATGTACGAGTTTCTCTACCGGCTGATTTCCGTAGCGCTGCCCGGAATTCGCGATTTTCAAGGGGTGCGCGATAAGTTAGATGGCCGGGGCAACTGTAATCTCGGTCTTGATGACCATACAATTTTTCCTGAAGTGACGATGGATACGCGAAAACGAAACATCGGCATGGATGTAGCAATCGTAACCTCGGCCGAGACTGATGAGGTGGGGCGTGAATTACTCCGATTAATGGGTATGCCCTTCCGCAAAAGATAACCGAAGACTGAATATTTAAGATGGCAAAAAAGGCAATTGTGCAGAGGAATCTGAGGCGCCTGCGGCTGGTGGAAAAGTATGCCGCCCGACGTGCCGAGTTGAAGCAGATCATGGCGAATCCGGAAACTTCGGACGAGGACTTTTATGTGGCTCAACACAAGTTGGCGAAACTGCCGCGAAACTCGTCCCGCGTCAGAATACGGAATCGCTGTTGCGTTACCGGACGTCCCAGAGCCATTCTTCGAAAGTATCAACTATCCAGAATAACGTTTCGAGAATTAGCTCTTAAGGGTCATATTCCGGGAGTAACCAAGTCCTCGTGGTAATGCCTTCGGATTCGAGCAGAGATTAGAATTGGAAAAATGGACTATGGCTGATTCCATAAGCGATTTTCTCACTATTATCAGAAACGCGAGCCGCGCCCGGAAAGAGGCATGTACCTCCAAGTATGCTAATATATACTTGAAAATCGGAGATATTCTGAAACACGAGGGCTTCATTCGAGATATCGAAAAAACAGAAAACGAATCGGGGCGGGCTGTTATCCGCGTGACGCTCAAATATGTCGAGGACCAGCCCGCTATCACCGGTCTGAAGCGAGTGAGCAAACCAGGACGCCGCCTTTATTACCAGCATCGGGAAATTCCCCGTATTCTGGGAGGAATTGGGGTTGGTATTCTAACAACATCTAAAGGATTGATGAACGATCGGGAAGCGCGCAGGCAGCAGATTGGGGGCGAGCTCCTGTGCGCGGTCTGGTAAGGAGCTCGAAGCCATGAGTAGAATCGGGAAAGTGCCCGTTGTAATACCGGAGAAGGTTTCGCTGTCGGTGGACGGTTTGAGGGTGACGGTAGAGGGACCCAAGGGCAAGCTGGAGAAGACCTTTAAGGGCCCGATAGAACTACAACACGAGGAATGCAGATTGACCGTCATTCCGAAGGGTTCAAGTCGCCTGGCCCGTTCTCTGCACGGTACCGTACGGTCACTTATCGCTAACATGGTCACGGGGGTAACGGAAGGATTTCATAAGGATGTTGAGATCCAAGGCGTCGGCTTTCGGGCTGCCGTTGAAGGCTCTCTACTGGATCTGAGTCTAGGTTATTCACATCCGATCAAGTATCCCATTCCGGATGGCATTAAGATCACGGTTACAGACAATACAAAGGTCAGAATCGAAGGCAGTGACAAGCAACTCGTGGGGGCCGTGGCCGCCGACTTAAAGCATTTTTATAAACCGAATCCCTATAAGGCAAAAGGTGTGTATATCGTCGGTGAATATGTCCGGCGCAAGGAAGGCAAAACGGTCGGATAACCTTTGTCGAAGTCTGTTACGAAAAATGAATTTAGCAAAAAAACAGGATACGCGAAAGAAGCGCATTTGGCGCATAAGGAAGAAAGTAACCGGCCTTCCGACTCGCCCTCGGCTCTGTATCCATTTCAGTAACAAACACATTTATGCTCAGTGTATTGACGACGATGTCGGTCATACTCTCGTCTCCTTGAGTTCGTTGAGCAAGGAAATGCGTGAGCAAGGCAAAGGAAACAACGTAGACGCGGCTGCGAAATTGGGGGAGCGGTTTGGAGAGAAAGCAGTGCAGGCCGGAATCACGCTGGTTGTTTTCGACCGGCACGGCCGCTTATACCACGGAGCCGTCGGGGCATTTGCTGATGCCTCGAGAAAAGCTGGCCTGAAGTTTTAGGAAGGGAGTATGAGACTACACCGGAACCATTATCGCTCGCAGACTCAGGATGAAGCCCCCGAATTCGTAGAGAAAGTCGTCTTCATCAATCGCTGTGCGAAAGTCGTCAAGGGAGGCCGTCGCTTCAGCTTTTCGGCTATCGTTGTGGTGGGTAACCAGAAAGGTGAAGTCGGCGTTGGCTACGGCAAAGCGAAGGAAGTTCCCGAGGCCATTCGCAAGGGCACGGAGCGTGCCCACAAGCACCGGGTAAGCATTCGATTGCGAGGTGGCACCATCCCCCACGACGTCATAGGTGTACAGGACGGAGGCAGGGTTCTCTTGCGTCCCGCAAGTCCCGGCACCGGAGTCATCGCAGGCGGAGGGGTGCGCGCGGTTCTGGAAGCCTGCGGGGTCAAAGATGTATTATCCAAATCACTCGGCTCGAGCAATCACAGGGCAGTCGTCGATGCTACGTTGAACGCCCTTAAGCAACTGCGTTTGGCGGCGGATTTCAGGCGAGTCAGGGAGGCGGAATAACCGCGTTTTCGCAGGTGCCAATGCACCCGGCGTGGACCAGGAAAGGCCTGCCGGTCATACCAGGAGTCAAAACATAGGATGCGATTACACGAGATCATACTTGAAGAAGGTAGTGCCCGAACCCGAAAACGTATCGGCCGCGGACGCGGCTCAGGACACGGCAAGACATCGGGTCGAGGGCAGAAAGGACAGAAGAGCAGATCGGGAGCCAGCACGCGTCCGGGATTCGAGGGAGGGCAGATGCCGCTCTTTCGAAGGCTGCCACGACGTGGCTTCAATAACGCCAGGTTTCGCAACGGATACCTCATCATAAATCTCAGCAAACTGGATCCGCTGGGATCAGAGGAGATCATCGATCGCGATCTTCTGCAGAGAAAAGGGCTCGTCCGCGATTCAGGTTTGCCTCTGAAGATACTCGGGCAGGGCGAACTCACTTGTGCGATACGGGTGCGGGCAGACAAGTTTTCGGTCGGTGCGCGTGAAAAGATCGAAAAGGCGGGAGGGCAGGCACTGCTCAATCAGGAAGTTGGCGCCGCAGGCGATGACAATAGGAATAATGCCGTGCCGGCAACTGGCGCCGACGCCGGAAACTGATTCTGAGACTTTGTAGATGATCGCGGCGTTTTCCAACAGCCTCAAGATACCCGAGCTTCGACAGCGTATAATTTTCACGGCCGCTCTATTGTTCGTTGCTCGCGTCGGAGCTAACGTTCCGCTCCCGGGATTGGATCCCATGCCCTTGCAGAGCTTTTTCAATGATCAGAGTGCATCGGGCGGGGGAAATCTGCTCGGCCTCTACAATATGTTTACTGGAGGGGCCTTGTTGAAGGGCGCGGTTTGTGCGTTGGGTATCATGCCCTACATCAGCTCATCCATCATTTTTCAACTTATGACGGCGGTAGTGCCGACACTTGCTCGGCTGCAACAGGAAGGGGAAGTTGGCCGGCAGAAAATCTCACAGCTTACGCGATACTTTACGGTCTTGATTTGCCTGGTTCAAGGTACGTTGCTGATTCTTGCGTTGGAGAACCCGCAGCGGCTCTTTCAGGGGTTCAGTGCGGAGACCTATGGTGACATTGTACTTATGGATCAGGGTTGGTTCACGGCCACGTCTGTTCTTTTTCTGACGGCCGGCACCGTGCTTCTGATGTGGCTCGGCGAGCAGATTACGCAGCGGGGAATCGGAAACGGCGTATCTCTCTTGATCACGATAGGCATTATCGCGGATCTCCCAGCGGCCGCTTCGCTGACCTATCGCATGTTTTTCGCTCCCGTTGGAGTGGAAAGCCTTGGTGTTCCTCAAGCCGTTCTGATGTTCGTTCTCCTCTTTCTCGTTACCGCCGGTATCGTCGCAGTTACCCAGGCGCAGAGAAAGATCCCGGTCCAGTATGCGAAACGCGTAGTGGGCCGAAAGGTGTACGGGGGCCAGAGCTCGTTTCTGCCTTTGAAGGTCAATTACTCGGGTGTAATGCCCGTTATCTTTGCCAGCGCCATCCTGATGTTCTTTCAGCAGATTGCTCAGTATGCAGGTGCCGCTCTGGATTTACCCTTTATGCTCGAATTTGCCTCAGGTCTAGGCCGGGGAACCTGGGTGTATTATACGATCTATGGCTTCCTGATCCTGATTTTCAGCTACTTCTGGGTTTCGGTAATGTTCAAACCGATTCAGGTCGCGGACGACCTGAAGAAGTACGGTGGATATATCCCAGGAGTGCGTCCCGGCGAACCGACTGCTAAATTCCTGGATTTTGTAATGACCCGCCTTACCTTGGCCGGCGCTGTTTTTCTTACTCTCATCGCGGTCCTTCCGGACGTATTGCTGTTCTCCTATGGAATCCCCTACCAGGTAGCCCAGTTTTTTGGCGGTACCGGTATGCTGATCATTGTCGGGGTGCTCTTGGATCTGCTTCGTCAAGTGGAGACTTACCTGCTGCAGCGTCACTACGATGGATTCCTGAAAAAGGGCAGGATTCGCGGTCGTAGCGTGGGTCGGACGCGACATCTCGTTGACACAGCCGAGATCCGGAATGCAGGTGTGTTATTCAAGTGGCTGGCGGCCCTTTTTATCGCCGGAATGGTGGCGGCCATCCTGAACCGGATGTTGTGAGGTGAAGGAGGAATTCTCAGCGAGTTGCGCCAGGTTGCAGGGGAGATCCTGCGGCGGCGGATCTCTTGAAAATTAGATGATACCCATAAAGACAGCGGAAGAGGTCGAGAAAATGCGGAAGGCCTGCCGTATTGCCGCACAGGTGCTCGAGGACTTGTCGACTTCTGTTGAGGCAGGGGTCAATACCTATGACCTCGACCAGAGAGGAAGACAGTTGATTGCCGATTATGGCGCCACCAGCACGGTCCACAACTACCGTGCGGGAAGCCGCTGTTTCCCTGCTTTTACCTGTATTTCCGTGAATGAGGAAATCGTTCATGGTATCGGCTCGATCAGGCGGGTTCTCAAGGAAGGAGATATTATTACTCTGGACGTGACAGTAACCTATAAGGGGTTCATTGGCGATAATGCCCGTACCCTTACGGTAGGTCGAGTGAGCGACGAGATAGACTTTCTGGTGCGATCGACGGAAAAGGGTCTCAGCCGGGGAATTTCGAAAGCGCGGTCAGGATATCGGGTCGGGGATATTTCGTTTGCAGTGCAGCGCTATATCGAGGGACAACGCCTATCCATTGTGAGGGATTTTGTAGGTCACGGCGTGGGACGATCGATGCACGAAGAACCTCAGATTCCAAACTTCGGACGCCGAAGTAGCGGCGAGCGCCTGCAGCCCGGGATGACCCTGGCCATTGAACCGATGGTGAATCTGGGAAGGCCGGAAGTTGACATTGCGGCGGATGGTTGGACCGCCCTGACCCGCGATCGGCTTCCTTCGGCGCACTTTGAGCACACAGTACTCATTACAAACAACGGTCCCGAAATATTGACAACGATCAATAAATAGCTTTTTCAATAAGGGTTTTCCGCAAGCCCGTTCGCTGCCCTGCCTGTGCTATCTCAAGCCATTAATACATTATGCCTAGAATACTTGGAGCTGACATACCCGGTAACCGAAAGCTGCCCTACGGCTTACGCTACATATTCGGTATCGGGCCGACCCGGGCGCGTATGATCATCGATGCATCCGGCTTGGATCCGAATCGTCGATCACATACCTTAACCGAAGAGGAGGTAAATAAATTGGGTGCTCTGGTTTCAGAGATGAAACTGATTGTGGAAGGCGACCTGCGCCGGGAGGTGGCGGCCAATCTGAAGCGCCTCCAGACCATTAATTGTTACCGGGGACTGCGCCATCGACGTGGACTGCCCGTACGGGGACAGCGCACCCAGTCTAACGCACGCACCCGCAAAGGTAAGAGAAAGACTATGGGCATTCAGAAAAAGGCGACCTGATCGATGAGCGAAGAAAAGCAGAAAACGGAAGCTGCCGCGCCATCCTCAAAGGGTGGTGACGACGAGGCTAAGGCCGCTGTTTCGGAGAACCGGAAAACGGCCAAAGAGGCGGAGGCTGCCAAGGGAAAATCGGCTGAAGAGGAAGCTAAGTCCTCCCAACCGAGCGCACAGGATCTGCTCAAAGCGGATGTTAGCGAAGTGAAGGTTCGCCGGGCCAAGGGGAGTAAGAACATTCATTCCGGAACCGTCCACATCCTGGCTACCTTTAACAATACCAAGGTCACCTTCAGCGACCGGCAGGGAAATGTCATCTCCTGGTCGAGCGCAGGGAAATGCAACTTTCGAGGATCTCGCAAGTCGACGGCCTTCGCTGCCCAGATCGTCACCCAGGATGCGGGCCGGGCGGCCATGTCACACGGCTTACGGGAAGTGGAAGTGCGCGTCAGAGGGCCCGGAATGGGCCGGGATTCGGCGATTCGGGCGCTTCAGTCGCTGGGATTTACCGTTACTTCCATCACCGATGTCACACCCATTCCGCACAATGGCTGCCGACCTCCCAAACGGCGTCGCGTCTAATGGTGGCTTAACGTTCCTTTGTAACTGAGTTCTGCAAAGAATTTCCTATCGCATAGTCTGGATACACCTATGGCTCGTTATACTGGTCCTACGACCCGCATAAATCGTCGCTTTGGACAAGCGATTTTCCCACCTACCAAGGCGTTTGAAAGGAAGCCCTATTTACCGGGCACCCACGGTCCTCGCCTGCGCCGTAAGATCAGTGATTATTCGATCGGGCTGAACGAGAAGCAGAAGCTTCGCTATTTGTTCGGGCTGACGGAAAAACAGTTCCGATTGACCTTTGAACGGGCCAAGAGGAAACGAGGTATCACGGGTGAGATTTTCCTGCAGATGTTGGAGGCACGCCTGGACAACGTTGTTTACCTGCTGGGATTTGGCAAGACGCGACGCCAGGCCAGGCAGTATGTAAATCACGGGCACATCAAAGTCAATGGCCACAAAGTCGATATTCCCAGTTGCGCCGTTAAGCCGGGAGACGAGATCGAAGTTAAGGCAAGTACCTCATCGCGCCAGTTGGCGACCCGAAGTCTGGAAGAAACGCGATTCCGTACACCGCCTCTGTGGCTGACACGCATTGAAGATTCTCTTCAGGCGAAAGTGAATCGACTGCCCACTCGGGATGAGATGGAGGCGAGCGTAAACGAGCAGATTATTGTTGAGTTCTACAGTCGCTGAGCTGAACAAGCAGTCGGTTGGCCGCTGAAGCGGAGAGCTGGCTGAGTTTTTCCTTTTTTATAAGAACCGAAATGGCATAAGAGAACTATGGCGATACGATTGGGAAAATTCCAACTACCGAACCGGTTGACCAAAGACGAAGAAACCGCGACGGATACCTATGCTCGCTTTACAGCTGAGCCGTTTGAAACAGGCTACGGTCATACCGTTGGTAATTCACTGCGGAGGGTCCTTCTGAGCTCAATCGAAGGTGCTGCGATTTCCTCGATAAAAATCGACGGAGTTCAGCATGAATTCCAAAGCATTGACGGCGTGGTCGAAGACGTTACGGACATCGTGCTCAATCTGAAGAAGATCCTCATCAAGTGTCATCTACGAGAGACGGTGCGTTTGATTATCGATGTTACCAGGGTCGGTGAAATTACCGCGGCGGACATCCAGGCCCATGCTGACCTGGAAATCGTTAACCCTGATCAGGTGATCTGCACAGTCGATCGAAAGCAGCGCTTTCTGGGCGAACTGGAGATTCGGCTTGGTCGTGGCTATTGTCCGGGAGAAGAGAACAAAGATGAAGATCAGCCCATTGGCGTGATTGCTATTGATTCTCTCTTCAGTCCGGTCCGTCTGGTAAAATACTCGGTTGAGAATACGCGGGTGGGCCAGATGACCGACTTCGACCGCCTGATTCTCGAGATATGGACGGATGGCCGTATTGCGCCGGACGAGGCGCTGAAGCAATCGGCCGCCATTCTCAAACACCATCTCGATGTGTTTGATCGAGTCAGCGAGGATAGTGTTGAATTCGAAAGTGAACAGGCGGAAGTCAGCGAAGAGCAGAACAAACTGAGGAAATTGCTCAATATGAGCGTGAATGAGATTGAGCTCTCGGTCAGAGCAGCTAACTGCTTGAACAATGCCAACATTACCACGGTGGGCGAGCTCTCCATGAAAACTGAACAGGAGATGCTCAAATATCGGAATTTTGGTAAGAAGTCGCTTAACGAAATCAAGCAGAAGCTGGAGCAACTGGGATTGTCTCTGGGAATGAAAATCGACGAACGTCTCCTGGAGAGCCGATCCGACCTCTGAGGCTAGAGAGGGAATCATGCGGCATCTGAAACACAGACATCAGCTCGGACTAAAGAAGGAGCACCGAGCCGCGGTTATCGCTACTCTTGCGGCATCCCTCCTCGAACACGGCCGTATTCGCACTACATTGGCCAAGGCGAAAGCCCTGAGACCGTTTGTAGAACGCATTATTACCTTGGCGAAGAAGGCAGAAAGTGTGACTGCCGAGCGAGCGGTCGCCTATCGGCGACTCGCGCTGGCCCGAGTCAGGGACAAGGGAGCGGTCGCTCGGTTATTCAATGATCGGGTATCTGAGTTCAAGGACCGAAGCGGGGGCTATACGCGAATTTATAAGCTGGGTCCGCGCATCGGTGACGCGGCGGAGATGGCTGTCATCGAGCTCATCGAAGCGAGCGATGAAGGCTATCGCGCTTCCCGTCGCCGAAGCAGGAAGAAAAAAGGGTCGGCTCCACCAGCGGCAGATGCTTCGGAAGCACCTGCTGCTGGCGCAAGCGCCGCTGAAGACGCTTCCGAGGAGGATGCCGACGCCGGTTCGAAGCAGGACGATTCTGTCGAGACGGTAGCCGTGACGCCAGATTCGGAGGACGTAGCCGATGAGGCCGAACCCGGCGAAAATGTAACTGAAGAGGTAGCTTCGGGGGAGGATGTGGACAGCGACGGGAAAGGCAAAAAGGATAGTTGACGGCTGTAGCAGTTGACCCGAGTGAGATTCGCCGGATTGACGAAGGAAGGTTGCGCCTGCCGCATCTCTACCACTCGGAGCTGTTGATTCCCATCCGCGATTTCAGATAGAGACAGGAGAATCGTTTGTTCACTCTCGAGTTTGAAGTCTTTCTCGTCCTTTATGTTTCCCTGGGTTCCCTGACTCTTCTGGGACTCTGGTTTTTCTACGATGTTCGCGATGCCCGCCTTTACCAGAGAGAGGGTGCGCTCATGATTTTCCATTGCATACGCTGTGGTCATCTGTATTCGAAAAAGCAGGATTGGCAGACGTCAAATTGTCCCGGCTGTGGTTTTGAAAATGCGCATTTGAGGTTCTGATGGCTGAGCAGGTTGCTGTGCTTGATTTCGGGTCCCAATATACCCAGGTGATCGCTCGCCGGATTCGCGAAGCGCAGGTTTTATCGAGGATCTACAGGTATGATACGCCCGCCGAGGAACTCAGAAGATCCGGTGTTTGCGGCATCATTCTTTCCGGCGGACCCGCCAGCGTGCTGGCCCCGGGAGCGCCCAGACCGGATCGGAAAATTTTCGACCTGGGCGTGCCCGTGCTTGGGATTTGTTATGGATTACAACTCTTGGGGCACCTCCTGGATGGCGAAGTCATTCCCAGTAGTCGGCGTGAGTTTGGCCATGGACAATTGCGCATTTCGGGTTGCTGCCCGCTCTTTGAAGGCCTGCCTTTGAAGCTACGGGTCTGGAATTCTCACGGCGATGCCTTGGCACGCCTTCCCGCTGGCTTTACGTCCGTGGGAACCACGGAGAATTCGAACTATGCAGCCGTGCAAGATAGGTCCAGAAGGTTCTTCGGGTTGCAATTTCATCCCGAGGTTTTCCATACCGAGCGGGGATCGGAAATCTACCGCAACTTCCTCTTCAAGGTATGCGGCTGCCGCGGCGACTGGAGTATGGCCAACTACGTGGACAACTCGGTCCGAGAGATTCGTCAAGAGGTCGGACAGAGTAATGTGATTCTTGCATTGAGTGGCGGCGTTGACTCATCGGTGGCGGCGGCATTGATTCAGCGCGCCATCGGAGACCAGCTTACTTGCGTGTTTGTTGACAACGGTCTCCTCCGTCTGGGTGAACGGGAAGCTGTAGAGAAGATTTTCCGAAAGAACTTTCGCATCAAATTACGTGTCGTACGCGCAGGAAGGCGCTTTCTGAGTAAGCTCACGGGCGTCACGGACCCGGAGCGAAAACGAAAAATCATTGGCAGAGTATTCATCGAAGTGTTTGAAGCCGAGGTAAAGATGCTGAAGGACATTCGTTTTCTTGCCCAGGGAACGCTCTATCCCGATGTAATTGAAAGTGTGCCGGTCGAAGGGAATCCGGCCTCCCTGATCAAGAGTCACCACAACGTCGGCGGATTACCTAAGCGCATGAAGCTCAAGCTCCTGGAGCCGATCAGAGAACTGTTCAAGGATGAAGTCCGCGCCCTCGGCAAGGAATTGGGACTCCCTCAGAGCATCCTCTGGCGGCAGCCCTTTCCAGGACCGGGATTAGGCGTTCGCGTAGTTGGCGCATTGACGATGAAGAGGCTGAAGGTCCTTCGGCAGGCAGATGCCATCTTGCTTGAAGAAATGAAAGCCAGCGATCACTACTACAAAGTCTGGCAATCCTTTGCCGTGTTTCTTCCCGTTCGCTCGGTCGGCGTCATGGGGGACGAGCGAACCTACGAGAACGTGATCGTGCTTCGTGTTGTGGAAAGCACTGACGCCATGACGGCTGATTGGGCTCAGTTGCCTTATGAGCTGTTGGGTCGGATCTCCAACCGCATCATAAATGAAGTAAAAGGTGTAAACCGCGTCTGCTACGATATCAGTTCGAAACCTCCCAGCACCATAGAATGGGAGTAGATTGATTGTTATGATGAAGGCTAGAAAAGACAGAATCTTAAACGACCGTTTCGGGCTTCGGAGGTTGATTATGGGCATGGTCGCTCTTTCTGGACTTGCTTCTCCCGCCGGCGGCGAGTTAGCCACCGAAGAGATTATCGCGTTGGCTCGGAGCTACCTGGCGTCTGATGATCGCCTCGAGCAGGTGACGACCATCAAATTTCGTGGGGTTTTGGAACTTCTGAGCGACGGCAGTGCCAGAGATGTCACCATTTTGCTCAAGAAGCCTCTTATGCAACGTCGGGAAGTCTATGGGGAACATGTCACCGAGCGAACCGCAATTAATGATTTCGACGGCTGGATCCAGCTTGTCAACAATGCCAATCCCAGTGATTGGTCGATGAATTATTTGCAAACGCCGGAGATGAAGCGCCTGCGGGCGAATACGGTGGAGAATCTATATTTCTATGAGGGCATTGATCGCTTGCGCGGCGAGATCGTAAACGAAGGTAAGGTGCGCAAAGACGGGCGCGATGCCTATTTCCTCGTTTTCCGCTACGATGAGGACATTTTTTTTGAGCGATATTTCGATTCGGAGACTGGTGAGTTGATTTCAACGATTGTAGACGACGGTTCCGAAATGAAAGAAATCGGAGAGTTTATCGTGAATGGAATCAAGTTCCCAGAAAAGATCGTGAGTCTGAGAAATGGCGATATCATCAACTCCTTCGTCTTTCTCGATATCCAGGTGAACGAGGAGATCGACGACGCACAGTTTAATCCGCCGCAGTACAAGCCGTCGAGCATCCCGGAGAAATAGTTTTCTGTATGGCAAATAGGCTTAAAAATGCGCGAATTCATTTATTCACCGGCAAGGCTGGATCGGGAGCTGGGGGACTCGAGAGAGAATAGTGTCGTTTCTCGATGTGTCGTCACCTCCGTAGGCTCCATTCTGCAAGCGGTACGGGCGCGAGGTGATGAGGCCCTCCTTGAATACAGCGAGAAATATGATCGCGTAAGTCTGGCCTCCGCTCAGCTACGCATTACGGATCGGGAGTTCGCTCAAGCCCTGGGAGGGGTTAAGGCTGCTGACAGGCGCGCCATCAGAGGGGCTATCCACTGTGTGGAGGACTTTCATCGCAATGGAATACCCAAGGCTTGGAATGAAAAGAACCCTCACGGGGCCTCGGTTGGAGAGCGATACTATCCTCTTCGCCGGGTAGGGATCTACATCCCATCGGGTGAGGCACCGCTGGTGTCGACAGTGGTCATGACGGCTACATTAGCTCGTCTGGCCAAGGTAGATGAGATTGTTATGTGTACGCCGCCGAAGCCCGACGGCAGTGTTAATTCGGGTCTCCTGGCCACCATGCACTTGTCTGGAGTAAGGGAAGTTTACCGATTGGGAAGCGCCTGGGCCATAGGTGCGATGGCCTATGGCACCGAAACGGTTCAGGCGGTGGATAAGATTTTCGGTCCTGGTCCCGTTCATGTCGTGGAAGCGAAGCGTCAGGTATTTGGCGCCGTGGGCATTGATCTATTGCCCGGGCCGAGCGAAGTCATGGTTATCGCGGATGGCGGCGCGCAGGCTGCGTTCGTAGCGGCCGATATGCTCGCCCAGGCAGAGCACGGATCGGGATTGGAACGGGTCTTTCTGGTATCGCCCGATACTCGGTTGATTGAGGATGCAAAGAACGAGATCGCGCGCCAATTGCCCTCATGTTCCCATGGTGAAGCCATCGCGAAGGTTCTCGGCCATAACTGCTTTCTAATACGGGTGAGTAATTTTAAAGAGGCCGTGGAAGTGGCCAACACAGTAGCGCCAGAGCATCTTGAGCTTCAGGTGGACATGAAAACAGCGCGTCTGTTGACCCGCAATATCTACACGGCCGGCGCCATTTTTATCGGGCATGCCACTCCCGCGGTCCTTGGTGACTTTACGGCTGGACCCAGCCACGTATTGCCCACGGGAGGCACGGGACGATTTAACAGCGGCTTGCGCGTGACCGATTTCTGCCGTCGCAGTAGCGTAGTGCAGTACGGCTCACGCAGCCTTACCAAGGCCAGATCCATCGTTGCCGCTTTTAGCAGGCTTGAGGGCCTCGATGCCCACGGACGCTCCCTTGAGATCCGTTTCGACGCGTGACTGAGCAATTCTCTGCCTTGCCAAGTGCACTTCCCCACATTTCGGGGCTTTCACCCTACGTACCGGGCAAACAACCGGTTGATGCATCCTGGGTAAAACTCAACACCAACGAGAATCCCTATCCTCCCAGCCCAAAGGTTCAAAGAAACATTGAGAGCGAACTTCGGCGGCTCAATCTCTATCCGAATCCGGTGGCGCAGCCCGTTCGGGCGAAGATCGCGGCCCGGCACGGCCTGCGTGAATCACAAGTTATTATTGGTAACGGTTCGGATGATATACTGAATCTACTGGTGCGCACATTTGCCGGCCCGGGACGCACAATGGGAACTACCGAGCCCAATTATTTGCTCTATCCGATTCTGGCGCAAATGCAGAACGCCGAAACCGTAATCGTACCCCTACGGCGATCAATGGAACTCCCGCAGAGTCAGATAGCCCAATGTGGCGCCAATATCTTTTTCCTCTCCTCGCCCAATTCACCTACCGGGGTGGCATTCCCTTCATTGGCTATCAAGACTGTCTTGAAGAGCTATCCCGGCTTGTTGGTCGTTGACGAGGCCTATGTTGCCTTTGCTGACGGGGACACCCTGGCTCTTCTAAATGAGCACCCCAATCTTTGCATCGTGCGGACCTTTTCCAAATCTCACGGGCTGGCCGGGCTTCGAATCGGCTATGCCCTGGCAAGTGAAGAAGTCGTCGATTTGCTGGATCGTGTAAGAGACAGTTACAACGTGAACCGGCTGAGCCAGGTGGCTGCATTGGGCGCCCTCGAAGACGTGGATTTTTATGATGCGATTATCCGCGAGATCGTTACGCGTCGTACTGTCTACGCCGCCAGATTCGAGGCAATGGATTGGTACACGTTTCCTTCGCAGGCAAACTTTCTCTGCACCGAGCCGGTGAACGCGGAAGGATTCCCGGGACCGGAAGTTGCCGACGATCTCTTTCAGTTTCTCTATCGAAGAAAAATCCTGGTACGGCACATCTCGGGGAACCCGTTGACAGCGAGTTTCCTTCGCATCAGCATAGGGTCCGAACAGAGTATGCGCTCTCTTATCGGTGCGGTAGAGCAATGGCTGCGGAAAGAATAGCTGAACTTACGAGGAAGACGACGGAAACGAATATCTCCGTTCGTCTGCAACTTGATGGTAGTGGAGAAACTGAAATCATTACCGGGATTCCTTTTTTTGATCATATGCTGCAACTGTTCGCACGGCACGGTCTGTTCGATCTCTACGTTCGCGCCAAAGGCGATCTTGAGGTCGACTATCACCATACCGTTGAAGATGTCGGTATCGTCTTGGGTCAGGCCCTAAAGGAGGCGCTGGGAACCAAACACGGTATCGCTCGCTACGGCTTTTTTGTGCTGCCCATGGATGAGACTCTGGTGAGAGTGGCGCTTGATCTTTGCGACCGCTCGGTGTTGGTTTACCGTGTGGAGGTTGCTGAGCAACGGGTTCGGGATTTTAACATCGGCTTAGTGAAGGAGTTTTTTCGCGCATTTGCTCAGGCGGCCGGGGCAAATGTGCACATTGCCCTGCTCTATGGTGAAGAACCTCATCACATCGCCGAGGCCATTTTTAAAGGCTTTGGCCGGGCTTTGGATGTAGCTACCTTCCTCGATCCTCGTCAGATCGATCAGCTTCCCAGCACGAAGGGCCTGCTTTAAGCCGAGCCAATCGTGTGCGGCTCATGTTTGCTTTATCCTTCACCACCTTTGGCTGCCGATTCGCCTCCCAATCTCGCCGTAGCACGTGGAAATTGATTTGCCAAGCAGTTAAATACTAAGAAAAGCTAGGCAAAAGGATTGCAAATCTATGCTGATTTTCTCCAATGGGTAACTCGCCCTGGACTTCAAGTGATAGGCGCTGCAATTCGCAGTGCTGACGCAGGCAATTGGCTATTATGGACAAGAAGGCAACAATTACGATTGAGGAGAAGCAGTTCGAATTTCCGATTATTGCTGGGACGGAAGGCGAATTAGCGTTCGATTCTCGCGCACTCCGGAAGCTGAGCGGATATATATCATTTGACGACGGCTACCGAAACACCGGGTCGTGCTGCAGCGAAATTACCTTTATCGATGGCGAGAAAGGAGTCCTGCGCCATCGTGGCTACCCGATCGATCAACTGGCGATCCGGTCCGATTTTCTGGAGACCGCATACCTGATCATATACGGAGAACTGCCCGGTAGTAAGCAGGACGAGGCCTTCCGCGGCCTGTTGCTCCAGAATGCCCCCGTGCATGAAGGGATACGCCATTTTTTCGATGGATTCCCCACCCATTCGCACCCTATGGCCGTGCTTTCCGCGATGCTCAATTCTTTGGGGTGCTATTACCCGGAGATGGTAACCAATAAACGGGAGCAGGATCTCGAACATTTTGACCGGGCGGTGGCCATTTTGATGTCAAAAGTGCGTACCTTGACGGCCATGTCCAACCGCATGAAAGAAGGGCTCCCATTTGTCTACCCGAAGAGGGAACTCAACTATGCGAGCAATTTCCTGCACATGATGTTTTCGGAACCGTATCACGACTATGTTCCCACGGAGGAAGTAGCGGCTGCCCTGGATCTGATGTTTCTCCTGCATGCCGACCACGAGCAAAATTGCAGTACGTCGACCGTGCGTATGGTAGCATCGGGCGGCGCCAATCTCTTCGCTTCGGTTGCGGCGGGAGTCTGCGCGCTTTGGGGTCCGGCGCATGGCGGTGCCAATATGGATGTGCTGAGGATGCTACAGACTATCCAGGAAGAGGGCGATGATGGTCGGCGCTTTGTGGAAGAAGCCAAGGCGGGAAAGCGTAAGCTGCCGGGGTTCGGCCATGCAGTTTACAAGTATTTCGATCCCCGGGCCAAGATTATTGGAGCCGCCGCGGAGAAACTGACCCGGAGTCTTGGCGTCGATGACCCGCTGCTGGATATTGCCCGAAATCTGGAAGAGGCGGCCCGGAAAGAGGATTACTTTATTCAGCGAAACCTTTACGCCAACGTTGATTTTTACAGCAGCATAATTCTGCGTCTGGTCGGAATACCACTGGAAATGTTTACCGTTATGTTTGCCATCGGCAGGATGCCGGGATGGATCGCGAACTGGAAGGAAATAGCGGAGAATCCCGAATCGGTGCTGCACCGGCCACGACAGATCTATACGGGGCCAACGCAGAGAGACTACCTTCCTATGGCGGATCGCTAGCTGAATCTTCCCAACGCGATGATCATCGATGGCTAAGGACCCTTCGGGGTTGTCGAGGTAGCCTTGTCCTGCTCCCTGGGCACGGTCCGCATCACCGATTCAATACCGAGGTCGGTCAGCTGATGGATCCCCCGCAGAAGCATCCAAAGTGCCAGAAACATGATCGCCATCGACGGAAGTACGATCACAGGGTAGCTCCAGAAAGTCATCTCTGCGAGTTCTTCGTTGAATGCGTGGCTTCCTGTTTCGCTGCGAATTAGTAACCGCGCAAGCAGGTAGTTCAAGATGGAACTGACCAGGAATGAGAGCGCAAGCAGTAGCGTGGATTGAACGAGCAACTTCTCAAATGCGGCACGTTTATTTCGGGTCTCGAGCTTGGATTCGATGAGGGCCACATCAAAGATCCGGTCGTTGAAAAGGAAGCGCTTTACGAGCGGCTTGCTGGTGCGTGCAGTGAAGAGAACGGCCATGGCGAACAGTCCGGGAACCGCCGCCTCTTTCACAGCGATCCAATCCTTCGATAGTTTGAGCAGACCCACTCCGCCCGTGATCAGTACACTCACGAAACCAATAACGGACAGAAAGTTGCATTGCTTTCGACGAACGAAATCGAAGCTACCGTAGGAGAGGGGAAACATGAGCGCTATGATCAACGTTGTGCTGGGGCTGGCGTCAAACCACTGGTTGCCCTTCAGCAGCAGCAGTGCCGGTGCCAGGATATTGAAGCCCAGATTGAGCCATGGATTTCCCGGCTTGTGTTGCTCCGATTTCATTAATCTGCTTAGTTTATTGGAGTTAGTTGCTCTTGGCAAGATAGCGGTTCAGGATCCGCTTCACCTTCCAGGCCGCCATGAATGAAGATCCTATTCGATGTCTGGTCTCTGCCGGACCGACGCGCGAATTTTTTGATCCCGTACGATTCATCAGCAACCCATCATCCGGGAAGATGGGATTCGCCATGGCGGAGGCAGCGCTTTCGATGGGTTGGCAGGTCGATCTCGTTTCGGGTCCGGTATCGCTTCCGCATCTGAACGGCGCCTCCATTACAAACGTGGTTACCGGGGCAGAGATGCTGAAGGCTCTGGATGCTCGTTTCGATGCCTGCCATGTTCTGATCATGGCGGCTGCCGTTATGGATTATCGTCCCGTTCATTATTCGCCCAGTAAAGCAAAGAAGACGGGCCGCACCACCACTGCGGAGCTGGAACCTGTGCCTGATATTCTCATGGCGTTGACGTCGAGAAAGCAGCATCAATTTGTAATCGGATTTGCCGCTGAGACTGAGAATCTGGAAGCATTTGGACGTCAGAAACTGCTGCGCAAATGCTGTGATCTGATGCTTGTCAACCGAGTGGGGGTGACGGGTAGCGGATTCCAGTCTGATACTAACGAGCTTCTTTGTCTCCACGCTGATGGAGGCAGGCGGATGTTTGGTCCTGGCCCTAAAGGCAAGGTGGCCCTGGAGATCTTACGCTATCTCGCTCCTCACTTGAAGCAATTCCGGCCAGATTCGCATCTGCCTTAATGCAGGTGGCAATGCGCAGGGATGAGCGTTAATTTGAACTGTGGAAGACAGGATGCCGCATAGAAGGACCAGTCCCTTTGAAAAAATTATTGGCCGGGTCGACGATCTCGACGAGGTCAATCTTGGTATTCTGGTTCAGCGACTGGCCCGGGAAAGACGGTTGCTGGAAACCGTTTTCAACACGATTCCTGAAGGGATCATGGTGATCACCAGCCTGGGACTAGTCGAGTACTCGAATGCGGCGGCCAGTACGATGATCGGATTCTCCATGGAGGACGTGGGCAGAGCAGTCCTCTGGAAGCTCGTACCGGAACTTGCCCGCACTATGGATCTTACCGTCGGAGGCGAGCTTTCAGGTGTGGCTATAGTCAGCCGTGAAATGGAGCTCACCTACCCCGAGTACCGCTTCGTCCGGATTTACTTCGTGCCGCTTCCTGAAGGACCCGAGCAGGCGGACGATCCGCAGCGATTTGTGGTTATTCTTGCCGATGTGACCAGGGAGAGGCTGTCTGCCGAGGAGGAGATTCGCTCGGAACGGGAATCCTCAATTGTCCTGTTGGCAGCGGGTGTGGCGCACGAATTGGGAAACCCGTTGAACTCACTGAATATTCACTTGCAGTTGATGCAACGCCGTATGCGCCACATGGATGCGTTTCCGGGAGCGGATAAGTTCGAGCGGTCGCTCCGTATTTGCGTTGACGAAGTCGAGCGACTGGACGGAATCATTACGAATTTCCTCGAGGCCATCCGGCCCGTGAGTCCGGATTTCCAGGACTTGGATCTGATCGAAGTGCTGGAAGAGGTGCTCGACCCGCAAAGTGAGGAATTCGAAGGCAGGGGAGTATCCGTCGAGATCGACCTCAAGGCCTCGCTGCCCTTGATCCGCGGCGATCGTAACCAGATCAAACAGGTGTTTGTTAATGTCCTGAAAAATGCGCAGGAAGCGATGGAAGCGGGAGGAGTCATTAATGTTCACGGACGTAGCGATGATGAATACACTTATCTGCTCATCGGCGACAAGGGCGAGGGAATCGAAGAGGAGAATCTAGCCCGGGTCTTTCATCCCTATTACACGACTAAGAAGGGGGGGCATGGCTTGGGAATGATGATCGTACAGAGGATCATGAGAATCCATGGGGGTCAGGCCGGTATCGATAGCCGTGCAAGTGTGGGCACGGTTGTTACGCTGCAGTTTCCCCTTAAACAGCGCAGAGTACGCATGCTGCAAAATGGGGTTTAGCAGTGCGAAGTTTCGCAGATAATTTCGCACAGGCAGGAGCCATTTTAATCTTGAGCAAGCGGGCTGAATTGGAACTTCCAACCTTGCCGGGTTCGATGTCTTGCCCCATAAATCTGGCAAGAGGGTAGCCATCACTTGAATTTGGCCCTCCCATTCAAGTCTAATTGCCACTGGCGAAGCGATGCCTGCATCAGTTCTTATTGTTGATGACGAAAGACATACTCGCGAGGGCTTGGGATTGGCACTCGAGGGCGAGTACGATGTCTACCTCGCCGCCAGCGCTGACGAAGCTTTCAATCTGATGGAGGCGGAGCCCTTTGATGTCGTGCTGACGGATCTGAAAATGACCGGAAGTAGCGGAATGAAGGTCATTGACAGGGCCATCCGAATGGTGGCGCCTCCCATCACCATCATGCTCACAGCCTACGGGAGTGTAGACACCGCTGTTGAGGCCATGAAGAGGGGCGCCAATGATTTTCTTACTAAGCCGGTCAATCTCGAAGAGCTCGAAATTCTGATTAAGCGAGCCCTGCAGTCGCGTGCATTGGAGAAGGAGAACACCGAACTGCACGAACGGCTCGATCGGAAATTCCGGTTCGAAGGTATCGTGGGCCATTCCAAATCGCTGCAGGATGTGCTGGAAAGAATTAAATTAGTGGCACCGTCGCGAGCCACCATTCTTTTGGAGGGGGAGACTGGTACGGGGAAGGAGATCGCAGCACAGGCAATTCACCAGAATAGCGATCGCTCACGCGGACCGTTTGTAGTCGTGCATTGTGCGGCTTTACCGATCAATCTGCTTGAAAGTGAGCTTTTTGGTCACGAAAAGGGGGCCTTCACAGGGGCGACTGAACGCAGGATTGGTCGGTTTGAAGCGGCCAAAGGAGGTACCCTTTTTCTGGACGAGGTCCAAGAAATCGACCACTCCTCGCAGGTAAAGTTGCTCCGATTTCTCGAGACCAAGACCTTTGAGCGACTGGGAAGTGTAAAGCCTATTACGGTCGACGTGAGAATGGTGGTGGCGACCAACCGCAATTTGGAGGAGATGGTGCAGAAAGGCGAATTTCGAGACGATCTCTACTACCGGCTCGATGTTGTGCCGATTATCATGCCGCCTCTGCGGGATAGAGTGGAGGACATTCCCTTGTTGTTGAATCATTATGTAAAGGAATTCAGTGCCGAAAACGGTGTTTCCCCGGTTGAGATCGATGGAAGCGCATTGAACACACTTCAGGACTACCGATGGCCGGGGAATATTCGCGAACTGAGAAATCTAGCCGAGAATCTCGTGGTTTTGAACCGTGGGGGTAGGGTCACGAAATATGACCTCGATCCGCGATTTCTGGAAAACAATGATCGAGCGATTGCCGACCGCGAGCCATCGGTTTCGCCATCTCTATCGGTCGAGGAAAATGAAAAGCGTCTCCTCCGTAACGCTCTCGTGCAAGCTGGCGGTAATCGCACTCAAGCCGCAAAGCTTCTCGGTATAAGTCGCCGTACCCTGCATCGCAAGCTCCTGCAATGGCCTGATTTAGATGTTCTGGAGCGATCGTCAGGCAGTTGACGGCACCGCTACGGATGCCCCTGTTTCACCTCCATAGACTCGCTCACTGGCTCGAATTTGGCCAGGGAAGTCGGATAGTCAGGGTTCTCTGCCTGATAACGTTTGTGGTAACCTTTTCGGCGTATCTCGGGTATAAGCGTTTCCACGGTCCCGGTAGTGAGGCCATCTTTGAGGAGGCCCTGGTGGCGCGAAACCTCGCTCAGGGCAAGGGTTTCAGCAGTTCAGTCATATTTCCCCAAGTGGTGGCTGCGCTGGAGAGGCAACAGAGTCGCCTCATGCTGCCGTCGGAAACCTTGCCGGACCTATACCACGCTCCCTTTTATTCTGCGGTCCTGGCTGGGGTGTTGGCGGTTTTTGGCGGGGCCCTGGATGAAATTGTGTGGCTCGATCCGATACCTGTGGCCAGTGGTGATCTGCCGGCGTTTAATGGTGATTACTTCCTGCTTTGTACAAACATCGTCCTATTCTGGATAGCTTGCGCGCTGACCTATTGGCTGGGTCACCGGCTGTTTTCGGCCCGGGTTGGTCTGATATCGCTGTTGGCCCTCCTGTTTTCAGCAGGTATATGGGACGGGGTGCTTGCCGTAAATGGCGTGGTGCTCCTCATGGATCTTTTCATCATCGCCTTTCTGCTCTGGTCATACTGCGAAAAGTCCACCCAGGAGAAAATCAGCTCGCGAGGCGAATGGAGATTCCCGCTGCTGTGCCTCGCCATAGGCATGGTTCTCGGCCTGATTTTTCTGACTGAATATTCGGCTGGTCTTTCCCTGTTCGGATTTCTCACCTATATCGTCGTACGGTTTCGTGGGCGGCACCTTTCCTGGGCCATGGCGATGGCACTTCTTGGATTCCTCATCATTTCGGTAGCTTGGTGCTGGCGAAATATCGAATTGACCGGCCGGCCTCTAGGTCTCGCCGGGCAGAATCTGGCCCTGAAAGCAGGGGATCCGACGGCAGACCCTGAAACCGTCAAGTCGCGTTTCGATCCCGAGGGTCCTCCGCTTAGCCTCCGCAAGGTTTTCAACAAAGGGCTGAAAGGACTCGAGGAAAACTTCAGTGGCCGCATCTGGACTGGGGGCGCCTACCTCTTCTCCGGGTTGTTCCTCATCGGGGCGCTCTACCGGTTTAAGAGAGACGAGGTCAATGTTCTACGTTGGTGTGCGCTGGGCCTATCGATGCTCCTTATTACAGGTCAGCCTTTTTTCAATGACGGGCTCAGCGAGCGACTGGCGGCGGTCTATTTGGCACCGTTGATGATTATTTTCGGGGTTGGGTTCTTGATGATTTTGATCGACAGCACACGAGCTCGAAGTGAGTTGGAAAAATTGGTGTGGACGGCAGCGGTGCTTGGTTTGCACGCACTGCCTCTGGTTCACAATCTGGCGGAGCCCCGGCGTTTACCTTTTACCTATCCTCCCTATCATCCCTATCATCCCTATCATCCCTATCATCCCTATCATCCCTATCATCCCTATCATCCCTATCATCCCTATCATCCCTATCATCCCTCTGTAATGGCCTTAACGCGAACGCTCATCATGGACAACGTTAAACCCGGCTACGCCATCATGGCGGACGTACCCGCAGGAGTCGCGTGGTACTCTCAGCAGCCGGTTTGGGCACAACCCGAAACTTACTCCGGCTACGCCGAGGCGCTTCTCCATCAAGACATTGCCGCGCTGTTCCTGTCGCCCAAGGTCCTCGACCAACCTTACTTTTCTCAACTTCTGAAGCCAGGATTCATGTCTGGTGCCGAAATCTCCAAAAGCCGAACCTGGAGTGCGGTCTACGCCAACTTGCTCAATTCCCGGGTACCTCACTTTTTTCCCTTGCAGCGCGTATTCAGGCTGACCGAGAATATGTATGTTCTAATTAATCCGATGGCTGAGAAAACGGCTCAACTGCGATATTGAGGCGGAAAAGATGAGGCCAATGTGGCGTTATTTATTAGTTGACCCAATTCGGCCCTTAATGTCATGCTCCAGCGGTTTTTTTGAGGTGAAATTAGCTGTTAAATTTGCTCTTTCTTTATTGTTTCCGGTCGCCTTATGGGGTGTCTATGCGCCTATTCCAGAACAGGATCAGGGCTATCTGTTTATGGTCGCCCTGGAAGGTGGTGCGGGATTTGATTCCAATATATTCGGGGCTCCGGCGAACGAATTGGATAGCTTTCTAATTACCTTTTCACCCCAGTTGAAACTCAACTATTCGGTCGAGGACCAGACGTTCTTGTCAGCCGTTTACGATCTGGATGCAAACTTTTATACCGACCGCCCCAGCAATGACTCGCTCCTCAATCATATGCTCGGGCTGTCGTTGTCGCATACCTTCAGCCCTACGCTATATCTGGATCTGGAGGATACATTTTTGATCATCGATAGTCCGGAATCCTTTGAGATTCGGACGTTGCAGACGGATCAATCGTTCCATGCCAACTCCATCTACGCCAACCTGAGGGCGGAAATGACGCAGAATTTCAGCGCTTCGTTAAAGTTCAGGCACCAGTTTTTTTCCTATGACAACACTGTCCTGGCCAGTCTACTCGACCGAGGGGAGAGTGAATTCGGTGTAGAGGGCCGCTATAAAATGCTGCCGGAATTGTCACTGCTGGCAGAGTACAGGTTTCAAAATGTCGGATACGATGACAATTCCGTTACCGTTAAAGACAGTGATTCCAACTTCTTTCTTTTTGGCGCTGAGTACCTCCCCGATGAAAAGCTAAGCCTGACGGCAGTCGGCGGTATTGAGGATCGCGATCGCGATGGCGCACCGGATGGCAGCTTCGGCTTTGCTGAGGTCTTTGCAATCTATCGCTATTTGCCCGATTCATTCGTCTCGGGAGGCATTAACTTTGGCGCACAGGAAACCGACAATGTGGGCGCCTATCTGGACGAAGAGAATTTGGGCATATTTGCCAATATTCAGCATGCTGTAACGCACTCGATTTTTGCCTCGGGTTCGGGTTTTTACGAGAGTTCTGATTTGAATGCCCGGCCCGGCCCGGCACGGGCGCAGTGGATATCAGTGAAGATTCCCTGCGAGCCGGTTTGGGTTTGACCTACGAGGCCTCTGATAACCTGGCTATCATCCTGCAGTACGATTTTGACGATACTTCCTCGGATGATCCGGTCAGGGATCAGACGCGTCATCGCGTCGGAGTGTCCGTCCGCTACATATTCGGTGTGCGATAATTGGGCCCAAGCAGGAGCCGCTGCTGGCAGTGGGCTCGGTTCCCGTGAACCGTTTGTAACAGATTTTCTGCCGATATCCCAGTGAGGTTCCAGGCTCCGCGAAGATAGGACCGTACTTGCGGGAAGCACTGAGCCCGCCATGCTGGCAGGCATTTGATTTCCGAAATTCGGCTTGCTGATTGAGATGAAAGAACCCGTCAGAACGACTTCCGAGGGCCTTACTGTCGCCGATTTTCTGAAGATTTTGCAGAACAGGAAAGCCCTTATTTTCCTGGTATTTTTCCTCGTTGTTATCACTACTGCCGGAGTCACTGCCATCATGCCAAAATGGTACTTGGCCACCACCGGCATCAGGGTTGAGAAGCCCCAAGGCGAAGTAACCCTGTTCCAAACTCAGGTGTTGGGATCATTTGATCCCTATTATATCAAAGAGCAGTTCGAGATAATCCAGAGCAAGAAGATCCTGGAGCCGGTCATCGGAAAATTGGATCTGGCGCGACTCCTCGGCGAACGCATGGGCAGTAACCTGACGGCTGAGACCACCTTTACCTATCTGTCGAAAAAAATGTTGCGGATGCAATCTAGACCGGGGACTTCCTTGATCGATATCGGTGTTATGGTGAGGGAGGATCCGGAGTTAGCAGCCAAAATCGCTAACGACATCGCTCGAGCATACGCTGAAGATCGCATTGCGTTCGCGGTTTCCGGCCAGACAGAAGGCATTGCCAAATTGAAGGAGGAACTGCAGAAGCAGGAGTCTGAGGTATCCGCGCAGTGGGACAGGGTTGAAAAACTGAGGGAGGAGCTCGGGATTTCGGGTGTCGATATCAATAACCGGGCGATGCAGTTGGAGATCGAGAATCTACGCCAGATCGAACGAACCCTGATCGCGCTGAAGGTCGACTCTATCGCCCACAAAACAAGATGGGAAAGGTTCAAGGCAGTAGCGTTGCAACAGCGGTTTAAGTTGGTGAACTCCGAACTCATTCCCGATACCAACATTCAGAATCTCATGCAGGCTTATTTGGTTGCCGAGCAGAACCATGTTCGCCTGAAGGGAAGGCTCGGAGAAGCCCATCCCGAGTTAGTGGCTTCTTCTGAAGGTATCAAAATGATCCATTCACAGTTGGAGGACTTGCTGGAAGGCTATGAACAGTCCCTGGAGATTTCGTATATCGAGGCCCAATCTCGCGTAGAGGCGCTGGAGAAAGAGCTGGATCGGGCGAGACTCGAACAGATCGTAACCGCGCAGAGCCGGCTGCGGCCGTTTGAAGAAGCCGTGGAGCGTCTGCATGACGAGCAGAATCTTTACAAGACCATCAAACTTACCCTGCGCCAACGCGAAATTGATTTCCAGGTTCCCAAGCGCACCATCGAGATTTTGAACGCCGCCGTTCCCCCGAGCCGTGCCTTTCGTCCCAACTGGTTCATCAACATTGGCTTGGCCCTAGTTGTCGGATCATTGCTGGGGATTGGTGTCGCATTCCTGGTGGAGTTCCTGGATACGAGCTTTCGCTCCATCGAGGACATGGAACGCAAACTTCAGTTACCTATTCTCGGGGTCGTGACACGGAAGCAGGTGATGGTGTCCGAGGACAATTACAATAGTTTTGATGCGGAACCGTTCCGGGTGATCGAAACGAACCTGGAACTGGCCAGTGGAGAAGAATCGGGAACCATTTTTGTAGTCCAGTCTGCTGGTCCGGGCGAGGGAAAATCGACTACGCTTTTTAATCTTGCTTCCGTAATGGCTCTTTCCGGCCAACGTGTCCTGGTCCTCGATACTGATCTGCGTCGGCCGACTCAGCACCGACTCTTTGGCATCGAGCGCCATCCGGGTTTGATTGATTATCTCAAGGGTGTTCAGGGAACGAAGGAAATCATTCGCACTACTTCTGTTCCCAATCTTGAAGTCATCGCCTGCGGCGAAGGCACGCACTTTTCCTTAACTATATTGCACGGACGAAAAGTGGTTGATCTGCTGACTCAGCTTCGAGATTCCTATGACAAGATTTTACTGGATTCACCGCCCGTCATCGGTATCAGTGATTCAGCAATTCTGGCCAGCATGGCCGATGGTGTTATTTTCATTGTTCAGCATCGCCGGAATCCACAGTCTATGACGATGCGGGCACGCCAGATCCTCGAAAACGTAGAAGGTAGAATTGTGGGCGTCGTGCTGAACCAGGTTCCTCAAAGTGGAAGTGAGGATTACAACTACTATACGAGCAATTATTATTACAGCAACAAGAAGGAAAGAATCGCCGATTTACCCGAGAAGCAGCGAACCGACGATATCGAGGAGCTTGTCCTCGAGGAAGCCGACGTCGATCGCCGGACGCGTGTATAACCTGCTGGTTTCACAGCAGTTGGGGTCCCTTTGCCTACTATGGTGAATGCCCGAATCCTGTTGCTACGTCCGATGAGATCGGGCCTGAGGGCAATCGTTCTTGTGCTCATCTTCATTGCCTCTACGCTTTCCCTCTCGCCATTGCGTGCCGTTGAGACCCTGCGTATGGGGGGCTCTGATCTGCTGTATGAAGTAATACACGACTCGGTGTTGGCATTTTCACAAGAGGGCGGCCTCGCTATCGATCTCCGGCTCGAAGGTAGTCACCTCGCCACGAGAGGCCTCCGGGACGGAGAACTCGATTTGGCGCTCCTGGCGATTCCCCGGGATCGAGCCCCGGCAATTGAAGGGGTCGAAGCCCTCCCCGTCGGTTATCTGGTGGCAGTCGTGGTGGTTAATGTTGCCAATCCCATTGAGAGTATAAGCCTGGGTAAGCTGGCTGCCATGTTCGCTGATACAGGGGGACCTGAGGTGCCGCAGTGGGGGGACGTGGGCCTGTCCGGAACATGGGCTGGTCGGAGAATCAACCTGCATATCATCGACTCTTCAGTCTCTATCGCGCATGAGTTGTTTAGGCACATGGTTTTGCGGGATCGATCCTTCAGGTCCACCGTGAGCCATTGGAATGATCCCGATCAGATGCTGGGCGCTTTGGTCGAGGATATCGGGGCACTTGCCGTTACCAGGTCCCCCGAACCCCACCCACGAACCAAGGTAGTGCCCGTTTCCGCGAATGATCAGGATTTCGCCTTCGGTCCCACCATGGAGAATATCTACTTTGCCGACTATCCGATGAGACTTCCCTTTCATATCGTTTATCGGATGGATCGAGCCGGTTTCCTCTTACCGCTCATAAAATATCTCCTGAGTGAAGAGATGGCCGCGAATTTCATTGCCGCAAACATGGTGCCCCTGCCCGAGCAGCTTCGCATGCAGATGAGTGCGGAACTCGATCTTTCCCTCGGCGCTTCCCGCTAGCCTCGCGTATCTTGCCCTTCCAACTAAGGCGTTGACTTCGCAGCTTGGCGCGGAATACTCGTGGTCTTCTCAGGCGGGCGTAGCTCAGCTGGTAGAGCACCACCTTGCCAAGGTGGCTGTCGTGAGTTCGAATCTCATCGCCCGCTCCAGGCTCTGACCTGTGAATGCATCCGAGCTTTTTGATTTTCCAGATTCGCTTCCATTCGGGGATTATTTTCGTCCGGATATCCCGCCGTGGGAGTGGGTTGATCGAATCCGTTTGGCACTTGCCGGATTTTCCTTTGGGGCGCATGCATTCGCCCGGACCGCAAAAATCCCGGGCTTGACCATCGGTTCCCGAGTCTACATCCACCCATCCGTTATACTCCCGCCCTATGGTGTGATAGAAGGTCCCGCATACATCGCAGAGGAGACGCGGTTATTGCCCGGAATCTATATCCGGCAAAATGTCATTGCGGGTCGTGGATGTGTGCTGGGACATAATGGTGAGTACAAGAATTGTCTGCTTCTCGATGGCGTGGTGACACCACATCGACCTTACGTGGGCGATTCCGTTTTAGGTAACCGGGCCCACCTGGCTGCCGGAGTGGTTCTAGCGAATTTGCGATTCGACCAGTCTGCGGTTGCTGTGCAAACCCCTGCGGGATTTTGTGATACGGGCATGCGGAAACTGGGCGCCATGATTGGCGATGGTGCGGAGGTCGGCTGTAATGCGGTGTTGCAGCCGGGTACCGTGTTAGGTCGTCGTGCGCTTGTAGCTCCCTCTTTGACCCTGGGTGGCTATCTGGATGCGGATGCGATCGCCTGTCAGTCGATTGTTACAAAGCGCTTGCAGCGTGGAAACAAAAGAACCTGATTGTTCCCTGCAGCTCGCAGCGCGGTTTTCAGGACAAGGGCTAATGGGGGTTAAGCGTCTCAATTACTTGGGCGTGCAACTCCCGGCCTGCCGCGACAATAGAATTTGCCTTCACCGGGTCATTCCCCTGCCAGTCAGTGATTAGGCCCCCTGCTCCTTCAACAATGGGAATCAAGGCCATCAGGTCCCAGGGATTCATGATCGCATCTGCCATGATATCGGCGCCTCCACAGGCCAGCAATAGATAGCCATAGCAGTCTCCCCAGGTCCGTACTGCGGCTGCTCGGGCCACCAGCTTTCTCCATCCCGCCGGGTTCTGGTACTGGCAGGGCGTGTCCAAATCAGTCGTGAGGAGAAGAGCGTCGTCGATCCTTGGTTGGCTGCGTACCCGGACAGGGTGGCCATTGAGGGTCGTTTGACTCCCGTCACCGATGAGGAACTGGCTCATGATTGGCTGGTGAATGGCGCCGATGACCGGTCGTCCCATCCACTGCAGGCAGATCAGCGTTCCGAAAAGGGGACAGCCAGCCGCGAACGCCTTTGTACCATCAATGGGATCCAGCACCCAGACATACTCGGCTTCTCGGCGTAGGGATCCGTATTCCTCCCCCATAATCCCATGATCGGGGTAGGCCTGCCCGATCAGATCCCTCATGACGCGTTCCCCCTTGCGGTCGGCCACCGTTACGGGTGTGCCGTCAGCCTTCAATTCTATGACCAGGTCGGGTGCAGCGAAATAGGGACGTATGACCTCTGCGCTGGCTTGGGCAAGCCGATACACGAACTCAGAAAACTCACGCTGCCTTCCGCTGGTCATGAATGGCTTCTACTTGAGTAACATGGTTTACGCGACATCACTCCTCCCTTATGCCTAGATGAGATTTGGGAAAGGCTACTGTGACATGGCGAGATCTAAAGCTGCACGCGATTGATTTCGAAGGAAATCGCAAGTCGGGCATCGTCGAATTCGGCATGGTCTCCGTGTTGAATGAAGAAATTCTTGCTACCCACACCCGTCTCTGCCGCTCCGTTTCCAGGCTCGAGGGTCGGGATACTCAAATTCACGGAATACGTCAGGCCGACGTCGAGGGCGCCGAAGGATTCCAAACCGAGTGGGAGCGCTTTTCCGGAGCCAGACGTGAAGGTGTGCTTTGTGCACACCATGCCATCGTGGAGGACAACCTGCTTCGGTCCGTTTGGCCCTATCCGCCGTTTTCCGTCGATCCATTGAACCCCGATCGCGAGATCGCTTCCTGGGGGCCTTGGATCGACACGCGCAGGCTCTATGAAGTGTGCTTTCCGACCTTGTCCGGCTATGGCCTGGAGGAACTTATCGTGAAGTTCAAGCTGCAGCATGAGCTCGATTTGAGATCGGCTATGTACTGTCCTGGCTCGCGCCGGCGATTCCATTGCGCGTTGTATGACGCCATGGCCTCGTGGCTTCTTTTGCAGGCGGTGAGAAAGCGTCCCGCGTCTGGCCACCTGACCCTTCGCCAAGCTGTCGAATGGAGTCTGCCTCAGCGCCTGCGGTCTCAAATAAGGCAAAATGAACTTTTCGACTGAATCCTAGGCTTCTTCCTCATCGACTTCAATCACCTTGCAGATGCCGACCAACTTATCCTTTCCTGCCAGGTTGATGAGCCGTACCCCTTGCGTTGTGCGCCCGATCACGCGGATCTCTCGAACACGGGTACGGACCGCTTGGCCCGATTGAGTCAGCAGCATGATTTCATCGTTTTCATGGACGCTCAAGGCGCCCACAACAGCGCTTGTGCGGATCGCGATAATTCCGCTTCCGGCGCGTTTCTGGAGGCGGTATTGATCGTAGGCAGTGCGTTTTCCCTGTCCATTTCGTCCGGCTATGAGAAGTGTCGCGTTCAGATCGACGACTTCGATTGCAACTACATAGTCTCTGGGACCCTTCAGGGAGATGCCTTTGACGCCGCGAGTCGCTCGACCCTGATCACGAAGGTCAGTTTCCGGAAACCGAATAGACATCCCGCGCCGGGTTACAATGACTACCTGATCGTCTCCCTGGGTCAGCTTCACGCCAATCAACTGATCGCCTTCGTCGATGTTGATACCGATGATTCCTCCTCGCCGGTAGTTTCGGTAAGCGGTTAGGTTCGTCTTCTTCACCACTCCTGAGCGCGTACCCATAACGAGGTGCACATTGTCGGTGAATTCCGTCACGCAGAGCATCGCCGCAATCTTTTCGCCCTTTTGCATCTCCAGCACATTGGCAAGCGATCGGCCCTTTGAGACTCGTGTCCCTTCAGGGATGTCGTAGACTTTCTCGACGTAAACGCGTCCGTTGTTCATGAAGAAGATGATGTAGTCATGGGTACTTGCGGTGAAAAGGTGCTCGACGAAATCTTCGTCATGTGAGCCCGTTCCGATGACTCCCTTTCCCCCACGGCGCTGGGAGCGATAGGCGCTGACAACGGTTCGCTTGATAAAGCCCCCGTGGGTAACGGTGATCAGGCATCCTTCATTGGCAATGAGGTCTTCCATGCTGAGGTCCTGTTCAGCAGCGAGAATCTGGGTTCGGCGAGGATTGGCGAATTTCCCTTTGAGCTCATTCATTTCATCCTTGATTACACCGAGGAGCTTCCACTCGTTTTCGATAATCTCTTTCAGTGCCTGGATCAGCTTCATCAACTCGACATACTCCCGCTCGATTTTCTCGCGCTCCAACCCCGTAAGTTGATATAATCTCAAGTCCAGTATGGCATCGGTTTGGGCCCCCGTTATGGGATAGCGCGCTATGAGTTCCTGTTTTGCCTCTTCGCGGTTTCGCGATGCCCGAATGATCCGGACAAAGTCGTCTAGATTGGTCAGGGCAATCTTGTAACCTTCCAGGATATGGGCGCGGGTTTCTGCCCTTTTCAGCCGAAAATTCGTGCGGCGCAGGATCACTTCGCGACGATGCTCGATATAACATTCGATCATCTCCTTGATGTTCATCTCCTTGGGCCGCTTTCGATAGAGGGCCAACATGATGACACCGAAGGAAGATTCCAGATTGGTGTGCTTATAGAGCTTGTTGATAATTACCCGCGGCACATCTCCTCGCCTCAACTCAATGACAATACGGGTAGTTTCGTCGGATTCATCCCGTAGGTCGCTGATACCATCGATGACCTTGTGCTGGACGAGTTCAGCGATCTTGCTGACCAGAGAGGAGCGATTCACGGTATACGGAATCTCCGTGACTACGATCTGGTCTTTTCCTCCCTTGAGCTCTTCGATATGTGCCGTTCCCCTGACTTTCACGATGCCGCGTCCGGTGCGCATGTACTTCTCGATGCCTTCGCGGCCCATGATGTTTCCTCCCGTAGGAAAGTCCGGACCCTGGATGATCTGCATGATGTCATCTAACGTAATTTCTGGATCGTCGATCACAGCGCAGATGCCATCGATCAACTCTCCCAGGTTGTGGGGGGGAATGTTCGTGGTCATTCCCACAGCAATTCCTGTCGATCCGTTCATTAACAGATTGGGAAGCGCTGAGGGCAGGACCGACGGCTCTGTCGTACTTTCCTTGTAGTTGGGTACAAAGTCGACGGTGTCTTCGTCGATGTTTCGCAGCAGTTCCTCGGCCAGTTGCGTAAGGCGGCATTCGGTGTATCTGTAGGCGGCTGGTTCGTCACCGTCCACGGAGCCGAAATTGCCCTGCGGGTCGATCAAAGGGTGGCGCAAGACCCAAGGTTGAGCCATCCGTACCAAGGCATCATAGACGGACCCGTCTCCATGCGGATGGTAGTTTTTCAATACTTCGCCGACCACCCCTGCGCATTTGTCAAAGCGGCGATTGTGTAGCATGCCCTCTCGAAACATCGCGTAAAGTATGCGTCGCTGTACCGGTTTCAAACCGTCGCGCACATCGGGCAGTGCACGGCTGATGATCACCGACATCGAATAATCGATGTAGGCGCTTTGCATTATCTCGTTAATGTTAGTCGGAACGAGTGTTTCGTTTTCGGTATACATGCCTTTCCAGAGACAAAGAGTTAATGGAACATCGGATAGGCCTCCATCTGTTCGATTAGGTCGCCGAACATTGCCCGACTGCTAAAAGCTGGCCAAAATGCGTACGGTTGAGGTGCTGGTGTTCTTAGGTAAGGTTGTGAATTAATCGGGGCCAGGGCCGGCTGAAGGGGTGTCAAACGTCCAGATTCGAAGCATTCAGCGCATTGTCTTCGATGAAGGCCCGTCGTGATGCGACATCTTCGCCCATCAACATGCTGAAGGTGCTTTCAACCAGGGCGGCATCCGTAATTTTTACTTTGAGTAAGCGTCGATTTACCGGATCCATGGTGGTTTCAAACAACTGCTTGGGATTCATTTCCCCCAATCCCTTATAACGTTGTATGGTCAATCCCCGGCGGCCCAGTTCACGAATATTCTCCATGATCTCCAGGATGGAATGAAGATGCAGGATATTTTCGTTTTTCTGCCCTTCATTTTCGATCAGCTGGTAGCGTGGCTCTTCGGTTCGCGAAAACTGGTTTACCGGCAGGCCGATCCTGGCAATCTCGTTCAGAATCTTGGACATCTGCGCGGCTTCGAAAATCTCGTGTACAGAAATTCGTTGATTGAGAGTAATTCCGTCGCGTTCGATCTGCCGCGCGATCATAGCCTCGTAGACATCGTCGATTTCGTGCTCGACGTAGAAGCGTGAACGTTCCTCGTCATCAGAGAGAAACTGGAATTCCTCGTCATTTCCCGTCCGAATTCGGGCGATGTACTTGGGAAGCTGATAGTTTTTCTCCTTCCGTTGGTGATCGAAGTAGATGCTCAGCGGGCATCCAACGCGCGAGACTCCGGCACCCAGGGCTTCCAATCTGGCCAGCGCTTCCACTATGCGGTCGACCTTGGAACCGGGAAATCGATGTGAGTCGCGCAAGCGAACCAGCGTGACGTCTGCGGAGCCGAGCTCCAAGAGAATGCGATTCAACTCTTCGTCGCTCTCGATATATTGCTCGCGTCTTCGGCGCTTTATTTTGTAGAGGGGCGGTTGGGCCACGTAAACGTAGCCATAGTCGATAAGCCCCTTCATCTGCCGGTAGAGGAAGGTTAAGAGTAGGGTGCAGATGTGGGCGCCATCTACGTCGGCGTCACACATCAGGATAATTTTGTGATAGCGGGTCTTTTCGATATCGAACGACCCTTCGCCTTCGTGATCACCGATTCCGGTGCCAACGGCCGTAATCATGGTGCGGATTTCGACATTGTTCAGGACCTTATCAATACGTGCTTTTTCGACGTTCAGAAGCTTTCCGCGAATGGGCAGGATGGCTTGGAATCTTCGGTCCCTGCCTTGCTTGGCTGATCCGCCCGCCGAATTCCCCTCCACGATAAAAAGCTCGCAAAGCGAGGGATCCCGCTCCGAGCAGTCGGCCAGTTTTCCCGGCAGGCCGCCGGAGCCGAGGGCGCTCTTTCTCACGGTTTCCCGGGCTTTGCGGGCGGCTTCGCGGGCGCGGGCCGCATTCAGGCATTTGTCGATTACCTTTCGGGCCACGGACGGGTTCGTTTCGAAGGTGAACTTCAGATTTTCCCCCACGATCTTTTGCACGATGCCGTCCACTTCGCCGTTGGAGAGCTTCGTCTTGGTCTGTCCTTCGAATCGTGGCTCCGGAACCTTCACCGAGATGACTGCCGAAAGCCCCTCTCTGACGTCGTCCCCGGTCAACGAAAGGTCTTTGTCTTTAACCAGATTGTTGGCCTTGGCGTAATTGTTTATGGCGCGCGTCAAGGCGGCTCGGAAACCGGAAAGATGAGTTCCGCCCTCGATGTTATGTATACTGTTGGCATAAGCATAGATCTGGTCGTTAAAGCCATCATTGTATTGAATCGCGACGTCTACTTTGATCTTCGCTTTGCCCTGAGTCATTTCGTCTTCGGCCTCGCCCGAGAAGCTGATAGGCTGCGGGTGAACCACGTTCTTTGATCGATTGAGGAACCGGACATACTCGCTGATCCCATCCTTAAATCTGAAGGAAGCGCCTTTATTGGACCGTTCATCATGCAACTCGATGAGGATCCCCGGGTTCAGGAACGCTAGCTCCCGCAGCCGCTTGCCCAGAATGTCGAACTGAAATTCGCGCGTGGTCAGGAAAATCTCGGGGTCCGGCATGAATGTGATCTTGGTACCCATTTTCTTCGTGGTTCCGATCATTTTCATTTTCTGGGTAGTCCGGCCCCGTTCAAACGCCATGTGGTGCACCTGGCCCTCCCGGCTCACTTCTACCTCGAACCACTCGGAAACAGCGTTGACGCACTTGGCGCCCACTCCGTGAAGTCCACCCGAGACTTGATAGGCCCCCTTGCCGAACTTCCCTCCCGCGTGCAGATTTGTGAGTACGAGCTCGAGTGCCGGAATTTTGTACTTGGCATGGATGTCTACAGGTATGCCCCTTCCGTTGTCCTCAATTGAGCACGAACCATCAAGGTGTACGTAGACCTCGATGTGGTCACAGAAGCCGGCCAGGGCTTCATCGATAGAGTTGTCTACAATCTCAAAAACGCAGTGATGAAGGCCGCGTTCATGGGTGTCTCCGATGTACATATCCGGCCGTTTGCGAACGCCTTCCAATCCCTCCAGTTTTTGAATCTTGGAAGCGTTGTAGTCGGAGGCAGCGGTAGATTTGTTAGGTTCTGGTACTGAGCGACTTTTACGATTTTCCATGTAACGGTTTTTGTATACTCCTGATGGCTGCTTTGCGAGCCATTTTAGCACTTCTTTGGCATTGATTTCGCTCAAGGTTGAGCATGCTTCAAGGGAGCTGGCCCGGAATCCCTAATCGATGCGGAATCTGATGAGATCTACCACATTGGAAGGCCCCTATTCATCAACGGAATCTCCCGATGCTCTCCCTAAAGGTGCCCCGAATGCACCTTCAAGTGTGCGGGAACCATTTGAACAGGAAGAAGTAAACCAGAACACCGGTGACTTAACTAACCTGAAACTTAGCCTTGGGAGCGGGTTTGCGGCGTGTCAAGTGAATTTTGTTGAGCCGTTAGTCCAGTCGCGCTAAAGAGCCGGAAATGACGTAGCGCACTGCTTATCGGAGCGCAGCGTAGATTGCGGTGCGAAGTGGGAGATACGGGCGGTCCGGGATCCCGGGGCAACCCCCGGCGCTGCCGGCGGTAAGCCCGCAGGCTACGAAAGAGCGGCCATTGCCGAAGACGATCGCAGGTGCGGGCCGCGGCCGGAAGTTTCACTCCTGTTTGATCCGGCCAAGCGTCAGCGCGGCCGGTGGCGCCACTGACCTGAAACTTAGCCTCCAGAGCGGGCTGGCGGGCGATGGAATCGATGTCAAGTGAATTTTGTTGGAACGTTAGGTTGGATTCATCGAGGAGCCCGCAAGGCGAAGTTTCATCCCTGTTCGATCCGGCCAAGCGCAGCGCGCCGGGGGCTTGGCTGACCTGAAACTTAGCCTCCAGAGCGGGCTGGCGGGCGATAGAGTGACGTTTTTGCGAAGCGCAAACATGGTCATGCAGCGTTCGCTTCGGCCTCGGGCACCAGCGTGAAGCCGAGCGATCGGGCGCTCATTTTAAGGCTGCACAGTCTTCGTTGACAGAAGCGATCCTCGTAGCGTTCGGCTCCTTCGTCGACATAGTCTTGGCCGTAACGAAGCATGCGGTAGATGAGCACAGCGAGTTTGCGAGCCAGGGCGAAGACGGCCACCGCGCCGCTCTTGCGCCGGGCGGTGCGCCGATAACAGGCACCCAACGCGGTCGGGGAGTGGCGCAGGGTCAGCGCGCACATGCGCAGGATGGCGGCCATTCGGCTGGCAGCCATTGCGTTGCGCGTTTTGCTCAGCGGCTTGCCGGCCGAAAAGGCCATTTTGGGACTCAGACGCAACCAGGAGACAAAGTGATGCTCGTCGGGGAAAGCGCTCAGATCCAAGCCCGCTTCGGTCAATACCACCTGCGCGGCCCCGGTGCTAATCCCGTCAATGCGCGTGATATCTACCTCGTAGAGCCGCCAGATTGCCGTGCGCATGGGTTGCTCGCCCCGCTTCGCCATGGCCTTGTCTTTGTTCGGGTTGGGATGCGGGGGCGCGTTGAGGCTACGGCGCTTGGCCGGCTGCAGCGCCTCGATCTGCTCGATCAGCTGCTGTTCATACTCGCCAATCATCTGCTCGAGCCGGTCATACAACTGGAGCGCAGCGCGCAGGTTGAAAAGATGCTCCCTGCGCCAGTTGCCGATGAGGTGCTCGGCGAATTGGGCCTGGCTCTTTCGGCAGCGTTTGTCCCGCAGGGTGGCCAGCTTTTTGGGACTGCGCTGCCCGGCCACGATGGCCCGGATGATGGCCATCCCGGTCTTGCCGGTAATGTCGGTGACCGCCCGGTGTACCTGCACGTTCATCTGGTCGAGTGCCTTCTGCATCCACTGCACCATCTTGGAACGTTCTTCCACCAGATTAGCCATTTGGCGCTGCAACGCACGAAGCGCACAGATCTTTTCCCCGGGTCGGAAGGAGCCCCGTAATAGTCCGCAACTGTGCAAGAGTTGAATCCACTGACAATCGATCATATCGGTCTTGCGTCCGGGGACCCCATGCAACTGCTTCGCATTGACCAGCACCACTTCGAGGCCCCGCGACTCCAACAGCTCATATAACGGGATCCAATATACCCCCGTGCTCTCCATCGCCACCGATTCGACCCCTTCATGCACTAGCCAGTCGGCCAGCTCGTTCAACTGTGGTGTCGTCGTGCCGAATTGCTGCACATTGACTTTGTTATCCCCGCGGGCCGGGCCGCATACCCAATGCTCCTCACTTCCTAAATCAATCCCCGCGCTGTTCGCCCGGATCACCGGCAAGGCCTGTATCGGCCGCACCTTCTTTTTTCCCCTGCGCTTGCTCTTTTTCGATGCCATGGTAGCTTCCTCTTTGATTACATTTTGGTTATGGCATTGGCTGCGGCCCGAGGTGGCCGTTATGTCAGGATTCTGACCTGGGGGAGAGCCCGTGCAAACGGGCCTCGCCAATGTTGGATGGCCGACTCGGAACCAGACTAATGTTGGGGCATATTCAGCTCCAGTGCTCAGATGGGTTATGACTGCCGCAGCCAATGCCGGTTCACCCTCAGTAATACCCACCACCAACGGCGCCACAAGCTGAAGTTTCACTCCTGTTGGATCCGGCAAGGGTCAGCGCGCCGGGGGCGCGACTAGCTTGAAACTTAGCCTCTGGAGCGGGTTTGCGGGCGATGAACGTTCGGGAAATTTGCACCAGAACTTGCCGAATCGCGGAAGTGGCGAAGACTGCGGCTCGAAGTGGCCGTTGTTAGATATGGAATCTAGCTTTGAGGAGACACTTTTATCGTGCTCGCTAATGATATATGGCCCGTTCGAGCCCAGTCTGACCTTGGGGCATGGATAGCACCATTGTTCGCATGGGGCATAGCTGCCGAAGTCTTCGCTCAGGATATGCAATAGGCGGTCGATCCGGCGAGGGCAAGTTTCACTTCTGATATATCCGGCAAGCGCTAGCGCGGCCGGTGGCCGCGCTGACCTGAAACTTAGCCTCCAGAGCGGGCTGGCGGGCGATAGAGTGACGTTTTTGCGAAGCGCAAACATGGTCATGCAGCGTTCGCTTCGGCCTCGGGCACCAGCGTGAAGCCGAGCGATCGGGCGCTCATTTTAAGGCTGCACAGCCTTCGTTGACAGAAGCGATCCTCGTAGCGTTCGGCTCCTTCGTCGACATAGTCTTGGCCGTAACGAAGCATGCGGTAGATGAGCACAGCGAGTTTGCGAGCCAGGGCGAAGACGGCCACCGCGCCGCTCTTGCGCCGGGCGGTGCGCCGATAACAGGCACCCAACGCGGTCGGGGAGTGGCGCAGGGTCAGCGCGCACATGCGCAGGATGGCGGCCATTCGGCTGGCAGCCATTGCGTTGCGCGTTTTGCTCAGCGGCTTGCCGGCCGAAAAGGCCATTTTGGGACTCAGACGCAACCAGGAGACAAAGTGATGCTCGTCGGGGAAAGCCCTCAGATCCAAGCCCGCTTCGGTCAATACCACCTGCGCGGCCCCGGTGCTAATCCCGTCAATGCGCGTGAGATCTACCCCGTAGAGCCGCCAGATTGCCGTGCGCATGGGTTGCTCGCCCCGCTTCGCCATGGCCTTGTCTTTGTTCGGGTTGGGATGCGGGGGCGCGTTGAGGCTATGGCGCTTGGCCGGCTGCAGCGCCTCGATCTGCTCGATCAGCTGCTGTTCATACTCGCCAATCATCTGCTCGAGCCGGTCATACAACTGGAGCGCAGCGCGCAGGTTGAAAAGATGCTCCCTGCGCCAGTTGCCGATGAGGTGCTCGGCGAATTGGGCCTGGCTCTTTCGGCAGCGTTTGTCCCGCAGGGTGGCCAGCTTTTTGGGACTGCGCTGCCCGGCCACGATGGCCCGGATGATGGCCATCCCGGTCTTGCCGGTAATGTCGGTGACCGCCCGGTGTACCTGCACGTTCATCTGGTCGAGTGCCTTCTGCATCCACTGCACCATCTTGGAACGTTCTTCCACCAGATTAGCCATTTGGCGCTGCAACGCACGAAGCGCACAGATCTTTTCCCCGGGTCGGAAGGAGCCCCGTAATAGTCCGCAACTGTGCAAGAGTTGAATCCACTGACAATCGATCATATCGGTCTTGCGTCCGGGGACCCCATGCAACTGCTTCGCATTGACCAGCACCACTTCGAGGCCCCGCGACTCCAACAGCTCATATAACGGGATCCAATATACCCCCGTGCTCTCCATCGCCACCGATTCGACCCCTTCATGGATCAGCCAGTCGGCCAGCTCGTTCAACTGTGGTGTCGTCGTGCCGAATTGCTGCACATTGACTTTGTTATCCCCGCGGGCCGGGCCGCATACCCAATGCTCCTCACTTCCTAAATCAATCCCCGCGCTGTTCGCCCGGATCACCGGCAAGGCCTGTATCGGCCGCACCTTCTTTTTTCCCCTGCGCTTGCTCTTTTTCGATGCCATGGTAGCTTCCTCTTTGATTACATTTTGGTTATGGCATTGGCTGCGGCCCGAGGTGGCCGTTATGTCAGGATTCTGACCTGGGGGAGAGCCCGTGCAAACGGGCCTCGCCAATGTTGGATGGCCGACTCGGAACCAGACTAATGTTGGGGCATATTCAGCTCCAGTGCTCAGATGGGTTATGACTGCCGCAGCCAATGCCGGTTCACCCTCAGTAATACCCACCACCAACGGCGCCACAAGCTGAAGTTTCACTCCTGTTGGATCCGGCAAGGGTCAGCGCGCCGGGGGCGCGACTAATGTGAAACTTCACTGCTGGAGTAGGATTAAGTGTTCAGGTGTCAGGATTCGATTGCGCTTCCTCAGAACTGACAACTGTTCACGAGCGAAGCGAGAAGGCCTGACACCTGAAACCTCTCCCTGGTTTCACTCTTGATATATCCGGCCAAGCGCAGCCCAGCCGGGGGCCTTGCTGATCAGGAACAGTACGGAAATGACGAATGCACTCGTCAAAGCAATACGATGATGGTGCCGTTTCCCCTTGCGAAAAAGGATGAACCCGGTCGTCAGGAACACTGTAGCAAGCGCGTTGAGTCCGGCGTTTATCTCCGGAAAGGGCATCGATCAGATGAACAGCCACCGATCGACAACAAGAGCGGCTAAAACTAACGGCAAGTAGGCAATGGAAGCGAAGAAGAGATGGCGGGCCGCACCATCGCGTTCGCTGCTGCGCCAGAATCTGAATGCTCTGTAAATAAACCAGCATCCTGCCAGCAACGCTATCGATCCGTAAACGAGAGTCGTGAACCCCAGGACAAAGGGCAAAAAGCTTACCCCAAACAGAGTGACGGAAGCGACCAGCGATTGCCGGGCCGCGCGATTGCCGGTGGGGTCGACCACCGGAAGCATCGGTAGATTCGCCTTGGCGTAATCGTTGCGATAGGTCCAGGCAATCGCCATAAAATGAGGTATCTGCCAGGTTAGCAGGATCGCGAACAGGATCCAACCCAGGAGAGAGATGCTTCCTTCAGCGGATGCCCATCCGATGAGGGGAGGAATGGCGCCCGGAATCGCGCCAACCGGTATGCACCAATGTGTTTTCTTCTTCAAGGGTGTGTAGGCGAGCAGATAGCTGATCTGGGTGAAGAGTGTAAGGGTCGCTGCCAGACCGTTGATACCCCAGAGAATCAGGAGGTCACCGCAGACGCACAGAAATAGGCCGTAAGTGAGGGCGATGGCAGGTGGCAGGCTTCCGGCCGGCAGGGGGCGACCCCGCGTACGTGCCATGAGGGCGTCGGTGTCTTGTTCCATCCACATATTCAGCGCCGCGGCGCCGAATGCGGCGCCGGTCGTGCCTAGGAGCAGACTTATCAGGACGCTGAAACTGCGGTCCGGTTGCGCCGCCAGATATCCCACCAGTGCCGTGATTACGGATAGCATGCTGAGGCGGGGTTTTCCCAACTCCCAGAGGTCTGAAAACGTGGTCCGGGTGGCCGCGTCGCTTCCCAGAAGCGAGCTGGATTGTGCCTTCACTTGTAAATTGCTGGATGTAGAAGGAGAATTCATGGAATTTTGGTCGGAGCGAGATCGATTCCCGTGCTTCCGCCGCTCAATGCCGCCATGCGGGCCTCGCGGTGCGCTTCGGGTCGGCCGATCTCGGCCCCACGGAAGGTTAGCAAAGTCAGCATCCATGTGGTAGCAAGAAGAAAAGCGCCCAAGAGCATGTGCAGGGTGGCGGCATGCTCGTTGATTGCCGAGAGGGTGGTAATGGCTCCCATTGTAATCTGCGCCACGACGATGAGTAGGGAAAGCAGGGAGAGCGTCCGTAGATACGATGGGAATGCGGCATTTGACCATACCGTCCAGGAGAGGGCAACCGCCCAGGCTGTTATCAGAAGCGCGCCTATGCGGTGCGAGAAATTCAGGGACACGGCCCAGTTCCACGCCGCCGGCAGCCAATCACCCTCCAGGGTGGAGTGGGGAAACGTAGGAATGGCAAGACCCGTATTGCTATGCCGCATAATTGCTCCAAGCAGGACCTGGACAGCGATGAGAGCGCAGCCTGCCATTCCCAGTGCGCGAACCGTGCGGAGCGGCACCGCTTGCGCCCTTGGTTCCGATGCTATCCACACTCGAGAAGAGACGACTGCCAAGGTTATCAGCAGGCAGAGTACGAGCTGCGCGCCGCAGGCGTGGAAGACAGCGAAGGTTTGCGCGTAGAGGTTGTGGCCGCTGTCGATATTCAGACTATCCAGGAGGACGCGAAGGCCTCCCAGGATTCCCTGCGCTATTATCACGGTCAGCGAGACCAGGGTTAACCAGCGAACCCAGCGCCGCTTTTCTCTGAGCTGGGTCCAGATGACCAGTGCGATGCTGAGGAATCCCAACTTCGCACCGAGCAGACGATGACTGTGTTCGGCCCGCATGGAACGATCCTGCAGCCAGCCTTGCGGATTGATGGAACCGTTGGACAGGGGCCAGTCCAGAAACGCCATGCCGGCTTCGATACTGGTAGTGAATCCGCCGGCATATAGCAGGATCAGCGCCCAAAGGACGGCGAAGCAGGAAAACCAGGCTAGGCCCGGCTTGTAGCTATGAGTGCGGTGGCGTCGCCAGTTCAATGCTTATTCTGTCTCGGTGGAAGGTGAAGTCGGAAATATGCGAAGGGGACCGTGATTATCAAGGAGAAACCCTGGCACGGCTTGCCCTAGGCATACCGGCTTCTCTAGTGTCCCGTCTTGCAAATTTCTTTACCTGGCGCTTCGGAATGCCTGATAGGATGACGAGGGTAATCGTAGTATTCTATTCTCTCTTTGCTGTGGTGGGTGCGGGCCTTATATCCTGGCGCGTAGGTGAAGAGGCCCTTTTTTATCCCTGGGCCGCTCCCTGTCAATCGTGGGGGCTCCCCTTGGCTATTTGCTTAGGACTGGTGTTTTCTGTGCATCTCCTGAGCCGCATTGCCACTCGGAGATGGTGTTTCATGCAACGAAGCGCGGCCGATGTGCGCGGCTGGTTGGGGGACATGGGGCATTTTCAGATTTTCCTGATCGCACTTTTCAGCGGCCTCGGCGAAGAGGTATTTTTTCGGGGCTGGCTGCTGAACGAAGCCGGCCTCGGCTTCTCTTCTCTACTTTTTGCCCTGGCCCATTTTCCGCCCAATCGCGACTGGCGCTACTGGCCCGTATTTGCCTTTTTCATGGGCTTGATTCTGGGTCTGCTGTGCCTCTGGAGTGGTTCTCTCGTTTTTGCTATTGCGGGACACTCAGGCGTGAACTATCTCAATCTGCGGTTCATTTTTTCGTTTCATCGGAGTGAGAAGGCGTGAATCGAAGTGGAAGTAACACCGCCCGACTTCTCGCCTTGGCCGTGGAGCACCGGTCCCGGCAGCAGCTCGGGTCAATCTCCCGTAGGAGCTACCGTCGTGTCTTTTACCCGGCTGCGGGATCGGGATGCCTGTTCTCATGTGCCGGCGTCGTCTTTGCGCCGGAACAAGCCCAGGAACCTATCCTCGTATAGGGTGAATAGTTTCCATTTGTCCAACTCTACCTTCAACTTGGTGGCCATTTCCCGAGTCGGACTCGCTTTCACCTCGCGAAACAGTTTTTCAATCCGCTCCATGGCGTACTGGGGCGCCTTTTCCTCTTCAATCGCGAGAAAGCTCTCATCATCCTCTGAAGTATCCCGGTTCGCGAATGCCGACCGAATTTTGCTTTCGATGTCGGTCATCGTGCGATCCATCTCCTTGATCGAAGCCTCGATCTCTTTGCTATCGACTTGCGTATCCAGGATACGTTCAAATACGTGGATAATGGCGTGGGAAGCTTTGGGATTCGGTATGTGGGGGGCGTACTGTGGCGTAGTGGCGAGGAGGCAACCCGCCTCCAGATCACGCATTCCGGCAAATCCGAGAAGCAGGCCGTTCATTCCGGAAATCCGCCCTTCTTTCATAATTTCCACCCCATAGCCCCGGAAGCTGGATCGGAGCTTGGGATCATTGGCCACGCCGAAGACTTTGACTCGCTCTTTCTGCCTGACAGGCATGGCAAAAGCGGCGCCGGTAAAGATTGTCTGCACGCCCAGGTTCTGCACGAGATCGAGGATCTTTTTCATCAACAACGTTCCCGCTTCCCCGCCGATTTGCGCTTCGCTTTCGAGGACGATCGCCGAACTGTCAGGAAGGTAGTAGAATTTGCTCGATGGTGCTGCGGGAAACTTGGCAATGCCCTGATCAACTACCACCGAATCCGGACTAAAATAATCGCGAATATCGACTTCGGCGATAAGCACGGCCTTCTGATGCCGCCGGAAGTAACTTACGGCGCCCAACCCCACGCTACCCATCCCTGGCCAGGCCGCCAGCATGACTGGCGCGCGGAGGTCATCGATGAGATTTCTGTGTATGTTGAACTTGATCATTCCCTGTCCCGGTGAGTCGGGATTGGAGGGTTATAAAAAACACCTCGTAGGACGGCGCCCGGTCCCGAAGGGTAAAAGCCGTAGATTCCCCGTAGCTCATGACCGGGCGAAGCCTGTTGCTGCGGGGAGTAGGCCTTTTAAGGGTGTCTTTCAATTTCATTCCAACTCGGAGGATCAATGTATCAGCGAAAACATCCCTCGACGATGTTTTATTGAGTTGGGATTAAGGGAGTCGTTCAATAGGAATGAGGGTGCGATCGAATCACTGAACCCTTCATCCTCGTATCAACTTTTCATCAGGACCGGACAGCCGTGAAGATCCCGCTCCGAAACTGGCCCCGTAAGCTGCAGATAGCATCCCTTATGGCTTCCGGTTACGCCGGGTTCCTTATCTGGGATCAGTTGCACTGGTGGCGCCTCAAAGAGGAGTATAGTTTCGGTTTTCTGGTTCCCTTTTTCGTCGGCTATGTGTTGCACGACCGGTGGCCTTCCATCTGTCGGATCCTGGTCGGTAACGGTAGGACGGGCTCTTGCCCGCCGACAGGGTCTCCCCCTGATCCCTCGGATGAGATTAGCTTCAGGGAGGATTTTGTGACGCGTACCATGGCCTCTTTTCTTGCCGTCTGCTACTTTGGGGGGTTGATTCTATTCGTGTTGGGGGCGGTCTATCGGGCCGGTGCGGGCCCTCAGGCGCCAGCCTCATTGCTTCTGGCAGCCGGCTTTGCCGCTTTCCTGCTGGGTATCGTATTCAATCAGAGCACACACGGCCTGCATGGAGAGCCTATGCTCCTGAGAAGCCGGTTGCGATTGACGGCGATGTTTGTCTTTCCCGCCTTTATCTGGTTGATATCGGCTCCGCTCGTCGGTGTTGTGGAAGGGAGCATCAGCCTGTTTCTTTTGCAACGGGTGACGGCCGTGGTTTTGCTCACGTTTGATCTTTTCGGCCTGCCTTTGGCCCAGGAGGGAAATGTGTTGATTTTACCCCGTGGACGTGTGGGTGTGGCGGAGGCCTGCTCGGGTATTCGCTCGCTGACCGCGTGTCTGTTCGCCGGATCCTTTCTGGCTGCCGTATACCTTAACCGCTTCCTCAAAAAGCTGATGTTGGTGAGCTGTGCCATGCTGCTCGCCTTTTTTACGAATATAATCAGAAGCCTGTTTCTTACGGGGTGGGCCTATGCCTACGGATCCGACGCCATCGGTGGTCGTGTTCACGATGTTACCGGCTATGCGGTCCTGGGACTGACCTGTGTCGGGTTGATCGCGCTGCTTCCTTTCTTCAACATGGGTAACGCTTTCGGCGGTGCCGTGGAGGACCATTCCGAATATATTGGAGGAGCGGGATCGCTATGAAGGTGCTGGTGGCGGCTCCAGAAGTGGTGCCCGCGGTCAAAGTAGGCGGTCTCGCTGATGTGGTCGGCTCGCTGCCCAAGGAAATTGCCTCTATGGGGCACGACGTCCGGGTGGTGTGCCCGCTCTATGGGTGTATCGCTTCCGGCCGTAGAGGTAAACCCATGTGCGAACCGCTGCCGGTATACGTCGGCGGCCGGCGCCATTCCGCTCGCGTCTGGAAATCGACCTTGCCCGATTCCTCGGTCATCCTCTACTTGATCGAATACGAACGCTTTTTCGGGCGCAAGGAAGTCTATGCCGGGCCCTGGGGTGATCAACCCGACAATGACCAGCGGTTCACGTTCATGTGTCGTGCCAGCTTGGATCTTTGCCTCTACCTGGGGTGGTTCCCGGATATCGTGCATTGCCATGACTGGACTACCGGATTGATCCCGATTTTCTTGAACACCATTCTGCGCAACAGTCCCCTGGGTAACGCCGCTTCCGTATTTACGATTCACAATCTCGAGTGCCAGGGCCTCTTTTCCCCCGCTGTCATTGACTTCGCGCAACTTCCGGCCGAGACCTTCCAGATTGATGGCCTGGAGTTCTACGGCGGAACCAATTTCCTCAAGGGTGCCCTCTATCACGCTACTAAAATTACTACCGTTAGCCCGACATATGCGCGCCAGATCCAGACGCCTGAATTTGGTTGCGGCCTGGAATCGGTTTTGGCGTTTCGGGCAGGTGACCTTATAGGCGTGCTTAATGGTATTGACACCGAGGTCTGGAATGCCTCCCGGAATCTGTCGCTTCCGGCTACCTACAACCCGCGAAGATGGGCCGGAAAGAAAGTCTGCAAGGAGGAATTGCAGAAGAGGTTTAATTTGCCGGTTTGCGCTTCCAGTCACGTCTTGGGGGTAGTATCCCGAATGTATCCCCAGAAGGGTTTCGATCTCCTCGCCCAAGCTTTTCCAGCCTTGCTGGATCAATTTCCTTTGCAGCTCATTGTATTGGGTACGGGGGACGTTCAGGTGGAGCGCCTGTTCGAGAATCTAGCTGCCAAATTACCGCGCAATGTGGGAGTTAGTCTGAGTTTCGACGAGTCTTTGGCGCCTTTAATTTTCGCTGGGGCCGACACCTTGGTCATGCCAAGTCGCTTCGAACCATGTGGACTGAGCCAAATGTATGCCATGGCCTTCGGCACGCCCCCGATCCTACGGGCCACCGGGGGCTTGGCCGATTCCGTGATCAGTTATTTTGATGATCCCCAGGCAGCCACTGGATTTGCATTTGAAGATCCCACGCCGAAAGCGCTGGCCGATATCTTGGTCCGAGCCCTCAACCTGTACTTCGGCCAGCCTCGCGAGTTCCGGCGATTGCAGAGAAACGGCATGATGCGGGATAGTTCCTGGAAGAGTTCCGCCGCTCTCTACGTGGATATTTATAGATGGGCCATTGAGGCGCGACGCTCTCCCCATAGCGTTTGATTAAGCTCTAAATTTTTCGCTGATTCTATTCCAGCGATGGGGAAACTACGAAACGCACTCCTGCTTTTATCATCAGGGTCCGTGCCTCTTCCATCGACCCCATGGTATCGATTCCTCGGCAGGCGTCGTCGACTACGTAAACGTCGAACCCGGCATTCCTGCCATCAACGGCCGACCAGTGAACACAATAGTCAGTAGCCAGGCCGGCGATGTAGAGAGACCGGATACCTCGTTCACGTAGATAGCCCCTCAGTCCCGTGCTGGTTTTCCGGTCGTTTTCGAAGAAGGCCGAGTAGGAGTCGATTCGGGAGTGGAAACCCTTCCTCAGAATGAGGGTCGCCTTTTCCACGCTGAGATCCGGGTGAAATTCAGCGCCAGCGGTTCCTTGTACACAGTGGTCGGGCCAGAGAATTTGTACCCCATAATCCAATTCGATGGTATCGAATGGGGACTTGCCCGCGTGAGAGGAAGCGAACGAAACATGACCGGCCGGATGCCAGTCCTGGGTAAGGATGACATTGTCAAACTGGTCGGCCAGTCTCATCACCACCGGGATGACCTCATGCCCCCGGGTTACCGCAAGCTTCCCGCCGGGGCAGAAATCATTTTGTACATCAACGACAAGTAGCGCTTTCATTTGCTTTTCCCATGATCTTGAATCATGGCGCCAAGGTAAATCCATGACCAGAAAAGAACTCTGTTCCGCCCTTCGGCAGGGAAAACGGGTCTACGGCTCGCTCGCAGTATCGGATTTACCCCGGTTTCCCGAGGCAATAAAGCTACAAACGCTTCGGTCCGCGTTTGAAGCCCTTTACTTCTATCTCCGGAAGATTTCTAATGGGGGCGTGTGCGTTGCACGTTGCCATATTTACGAATTCGAATGCTTCGTTGCCTTGGTTCTCACCTGAGTTGAAATGGCCTGGTCGGCAAAAGAACGGCGCAATCTAGGCGTAGGACTTGGTTTCCTGGCCCCCAACATCCTGGGGTTCCTTACCTTCACCTTGGGCCCGCTGGTCTTCAGCTTCTTCATGGCTCTGACCAATTGGAATCTGGAAATTCACAATATGTTTCACCAGGAGTCGCTGCGGTGGGTCATTCACGAGAATTTCGTTCGGCTCATCAGGGAGCAGGATTTCTGGCATTACCTCGGAAACACTTTGTTCCTGATGATGAGCATACCCTTTGTCGTAGCCGGTAGTCTCTTCGCTGCCCTTCTACTCAGTCAAAGGCTTGATGGCGAGGAGCGTAGCGTCTGGCTGCGTTTGGTCGGCGGATCCTGCCTCCTTGTATCAACCGGAATCCTGATCCTCCTGGGAATGGGTGCCGTGGGTATGACCCTTATGGTCTGCGGTTTGGCGGGCGCCATCCTCATTTCCGGGATCCTGGGAGGTACTACGTTGTACCGGACCCTGTTCTACACTCCTCATTTTACCGCCGGCGTGGCTACCTACATCCTTTGGAAGAAAATGTACAACCCGCACACCGGCCCCATCAACAATGCCCTTCGACCGGTGCTGGATGCCCTCGATTCCGTCGTCGACCTGCTTCCCGCTTTCCTGATCTCGGGCGGCAGTTATATCTGTGGTTTGCTTTTCGTCTTACTCCTTTTCATCGGGCTGCGGCACTTTCGCAGTTATTGGTGCGATGGCGAAACAGGTGCTCTTGGCCTTGTTTTGGGTGGAATTCTTCTTCTGCTTCCCTCGGGATTCGCCGTCTCCTGGATGTCGGCAGAGGTACTCGCAGTTTCGCTCCCCGTGCTAGCCCTGCTGCTGACCGCTTTCCATGTGCTTGGAGCCCGCCGGGATGGGCGCGATTTTCACTGTCGCTACGACTGGGGCCTGGGTGACGCTCTTATGTTCAGTGGCATCCTGATGGTGGGTCAGTTCTTCCTCATCGGGCTTTCCAACGTGTTTGTTCATCTTCCAGATATGGCCGTTCGCGGGCTGGTGCCTCCGGAGTGGCTTACCGACTACTACTGGGCTAAGCCGAGCATCATGATCATGGCTTTCTGGGCTGCCATCGGGTCGAACAATATGCTTCTCTACCTGGCAGGCCTGAGCAATGTTCCCCAGGAACTTTACGAGGCCGCATCGATCGATGGCGCTTCCAGGTTTCAAATGTTCTGGAACGTGACCTGGCCTCAGCTGGCGCCCGTGACTTTCTTTATTGTCGTTATGTCCGTGATCGGCGGATTGCAGGGCGGTTTCGAAATGGCGCGCGTCATGACCCAGGGAGGCCCGGCCGGTTCCACTACCACGCTGAGCTATTTTCTCTACCTCGAGGGGTTCCAGACCGGTCGAATCGGGTTCGCCTCCGCCATTGGGTGGGCACTGTTTGTATTGATCTTCGCAGTCACCCTTTTTAATTGGAAATTTGGAAATCGCTATGTCAACGACTGATCGGAAAAGCACCGCCGATCGGGATCAGGCTAAGATGCAGGTCATGCGTGAGCGGCGCCGACGGCGCTTCACGAGTGCAACCGTGCTTCACCTGGTGCTTACCGTGATGAGCCTTTTTATGGTGCTTCCCTTCCTCTGGATGGTTCTCACCAGCCTCAAGCCCCTGGAGGATGTGGCAAGTGAGAATTGGTTGCCTGAGCTATGGCTCTGGTCCAATTATACCGAGGTCTTTGCCACCGAAGGGATTCAGTTCGGGCGCTGGTATTGGAATAGCGTTTACGTGGCATTCACCGTAACGTTCTTACAGGTTTTCACCAGCGCTCTCGCTGCATTTTCTTTCTCCCGCCTGCGTTGGAAGGGCCGCGATCGGGTTTTCCTGCTCTATCTCGCCACCATGATGGTGCCCGGTATCATCATGATGATACCCAACTACCAGGTGATGATCGGGCTCGGTTTCGTGGATTCCTATCTGGGTCTGATTGTTCCCACAGCCTTCAGCGCTTTCGGTACGTTTCTTCTCCGCCAGTTCATGTTAACCATCCCCACTTCTTTGGATGAAGCGGCCGAGATCGACGGCGCTTCCAAGTGGCAGATTTTCTGGGACGTCATTCTGCCATTGAGTCGTCCCGGTTTGATTACGCTCACCATTTTCACGTTCATAGGTAATTACCACAGCTTTTTCTGGCCTCTTGTCCTCATGAAGAGCGTGCATCGCTACACGCTGCCCATCGGCCTCATGTTCTTTGATTCTTCACAGGGCCAGCAGACTAACCTGCTCATGGCTGCTATTACCATGTCGGTCCTGCCTATGATCGTGCTCTTTGTGGTGCTTCAGAAATACCTTGTTAAAGGGATTCAACTGGGCGGGGTCAAGGGGTAGCAATCTGTCGGACATAGATTACCGGTCTTGATGGGAGAGCCGACCGAGAAGGCGACGCGGGCGTCGAGCCCGGTCCCGGCTATCCTACTGCGCTTCCCCTAAATAAATTGTCTTGGGCATTAGCCAGGCTTGCGGTGGTCTTCTCCAGACGTTCCGCCAATTCCTGCATGATGAGCTTGGTCATTCGCGGGCTTTGCTCGATGATCTCGTTGATATCGTTCCCTACCAAGGTCAATTCGCAATCCGTCCTTGCGATCACGCTGCAGGTCCTGACTTGATCCAGGACGACACAGATTTCACCGACTATGCTCATCGGAGTGTCAAGCTCGGTGACGAAGACACCGCCTTTTTTCACTTCGAGGGTGCCACTCTCGAGAATGAAAAGACGCGGGTCCTTTGTCCCCTCCGAAATCAGAATGTCACCTGGCTCCAATGTGAGTTTTCCAGTCATATCTTTCGCCTACGAAATAACTGTTATACAGTCTCAGCCGGATTTACTAGCCAAAAGCACCTCCAAATTTGAGATTGGCAACTGATCTTGATGAACGACAGCAGCTTGCGTTGACCATCGTTTCCAGGCTGAGAAGAACATAGAGAGCGTAAGGTTGAAGTGAGAGCTGAGAGCATGCCGTCTTGCATGTCCTCACCGTTCCAGATCCATAAGTCGGGATCTATTAAATGGATCTGGGACTGGCATGCGAGCTTTTTCCTCGACTTGCGTGAAAGACCGAAAGGCAAGTTATAGGGTGATCTATTCAGTTCGGGAGCGTGCGCAACCCTTTCCGGGCTGCGTGTCGGGCGATTTTGCGGTTCGACGGTTTGCGCGCATTGGTGTCCAGTCCTTATACTCAAATCGGCAGACTTTCGCAACGACGTCGCTGCGAATGTGCTCCGGGATATCAGGAATTTTCTTCAAGGCCTCGAACCGGAGGATCTGAGAGGGCAGGACCTGGGTCTGGCGCTCAAGAATTTGATGAGCCATTATGAAAAGACCCATGGGTCGCGGATTCACCTGAAAATCGATCAAAATGCCGTTCAAAACCTGAGCAGGATTGAGTCATTGAATTTATTTTATATTGCTCAGGAACTCCTTTCTAATAGCGTTAAACGTGCTCGCTCGAATATCTGAACGATGGAACCTGCCTGGAAGTCAGTAATGACGAGTCGAGTTCTGGAATCGAAATGGAAGAAAGCAGCGGACGGGGACTCCGAAACGTAAGGTTGCGAGCGAGGGAAATGGGAGCAAGAGTTCGGATTTCATCTAAGAAAGGCGGCATCGTGCGCGCCAAGGTAGCCTTAGTCGATCAACGGAATAATGAATGAGGGGCGGGAGATTGTTCGCGTATACCTCGTAGATGATCACCCGATGGTCAGAGAGGGTGTGCGTGCCCTCCTTTCTTTGGACAGTTCCATAACTGTCGTGGGGGATGCGGGAACGGCCGTGTAAGCCGAGGCCGAAATTCCGGAACTGCGCCCTCATTTAGTCCTCTTGGACGTGCGCTTACCAGAATTCCTGGGTTTCGATGTATGCTGCCGGCTGAAGCAACGTCTCCCTGAACTTAAGGTCGTCTTCCTGACCGCCTACGCAAATGAAGACTACATTTACGAAGCCATCGAGGCGGGAGGAGACGGATATCTGCTCAAGGCAGTTGGAAGGAAGGAATTGGTTAAGGCAGTGCTCGATGTGGTTGACGGCAAATCGATTTTGGAGCCGGCGGTAACCGGCAAGGTCTTCCGTCGTATTCGTGCCGGAGGGTACGAATCTATCGGAAACAAGGTTCGATTGCTTTCACCGCAGGAGCTCAAGGTGCTCGAGCGGGTTGCGCAGGGCAGAACAAACAAGGAGATTTCGGCCAGTTTGAATCTCAGCGAGAAGACGGTTAAAAACTATCTAGGGAATTTGATGGTCAAACTGAATCTCAGTCGAAGGTCTGAAGCGGTGGCCTTCTAGATCCGTCATTGTGAGTCGATCGGCTGACTCTCCCGTGTGACCATCAGCGGAGTTCAGAAAAAGGGCTCTAGCGTTTGTAGGGCTATCCTCCGTCCTTCGTGCGGAAAAAAGAGGGCCGAATGGCCTTGAAAGAAATTATCGAAATATGATATAGTATTTCGGTGAGCTTGCTTTGCAGAACGCCGCCGGTTCGTTCAGGTCCTGCTGCTTCCGTGCGGGAGGAGGGCAACTCCTCCTCCCGCCTGGCGGTCTGCTGTGGGAGGGACCGGTCCGGCGGTTACTCGCTGGTTGAACTCATCATTGCGAGCGGAATTATGGCCATTGTCTTTGGCACCTCTTTTGGCGTCTTGGGTCAGGGGTTCAAGCTGATGGAGAGCGCTCGCGATCTGACCCGGGCGTCGCAGATCCTGCAGAGCGAAATGGAGCTATTGCGGACGGAGAACAGGGCTACTATTTCGACTATGGCTGAGACCAGCACGTTTTTGCCCCACGCGGAGTTCGAAACGGAGTTTCAAAGCCGTTACACCTGTACGCGAAAGGTGGTCACGTCCGGCAAATCGGATCAGCGGCTGATCACACTTAGAGTGGCATGGACCACTCGCGGTGGTGTCGATCACGAACGCAGTTACGTAACCTACTACACGAAAGAAGGGATCAATGACTACTACTACCGCCATTTCTGAACACAGTGGCTCGAGAGATCGCGAGGCGGGTTATTCATTAGCCGAGGTGCTTATCGTCACCGGTTTGTTTGCAATCCTTATGGCTGGGATCACGACAAGCTTTCTCTTTTTCGTGAAGGGAACCATGAGCATGGGCAATTACGCTGACATGAACGTGCAAAGTCGCGTGGCCTTGGAGAGATTCGGGCGTGATGTTCGCATGGCTTCGATCACCTATGAAATGACAGATACGAAACTCGATTTTGACGTGCCGATTTTGGGGGGCTTCGAGCAGATCATTTATGAATATAAACCCTCATCGAAGGCGCTGACACGGAAACAAGATGACACAGAGGTGACGATTTTGAAGGACGTAGAACATTTCGCCTTCAAATATTTTACTTACCTGGGTGTGCCTACGACAAAGCCTATCGAGATCAAGAGGGTACAAATGGATGCCGAAATGGTACGTAACATTCTACATATTGAGAATACCAACCATGTGATTTCCGCGCAGTACATGATGCGCAATCGCAAGGTCAGCAGCTGAGCTGGGAGCGGCGCGAAAATGTTCAGATAAGGAGAACGACATGGTAAACAGACACCGCAAAAAGGGATCAGTTTTGCTGATTGCTACGTTGTTTTCGGCGTTCGTGGCGGCGCTTGTGGCAATTTTCCTCAAGCTTGCCCTGGGCGAATTGAAACTCGCTGATTCGTCTTATATGCATAATGCCCTGCTCAACCTTTGCGAGGGAGGGGCGGAGCAGGCGGCTTGGTGCCTGAACGCCGATGACTGGAGCGGCTGGACGAAATCAGGCGAGTACACGGTCAGGCGTGAAACCGAAATCGGTCTGGGTAACGGCAAGCAGGGTCAGGTCACCATGATCGTTTTCCTGCCCGACACCTTTCCTATCATTTTTGCCGAGGCTAGGGTAAATCTTCCCAACGGGAGGACGCTTCAAAAGCAGGTTCGCATGGAGCTGCTTTTTCGCTCCCCCTTTGCCAATGGCATGACGGCCAAGGATGGTATTCGCTTCGTAGGAGGAAATGCCTATGTCGACAGTTTTCATTCGGCGCTTGGTCCCTATTACTCCGCGACCCGCAGAGACAATGGTTCTGTTGGCAGTGTGTCCGTTGGCACTGACTCCGTTGACATCGGCAACGCCGAGATTTTCGGGTTTGCCGCGACCGGAGGAGCCGACCCCGCTGTTGGATCACAGGGAAGAATTGTTGGTTTCGATACCCCGCCGGGAGTAAAGATTGACAGTAATCGAGTCTCCACGGATTTCTACGCGGAGTTTCCCAATGTCGATGCTCCTTCTACACTGGGAGCAACCACGTCGCTTCCTGGGACACTGGAGATTGGGTCGCCTCTGGCAACATCGCCCACGGTCTACAGCCTTTCCGGCATGATTATCAAAAACACTAAGAATTTAGTGATCAAGGGACCTGTAGTCATTGTTGTCGATGGAGACATCGACGTGAAAGGACAGATCACTCTCGAACCAGGCGCGACTGTGGAGATGTACGTATCCGGTGATCTCACGATCGGCGGCAAGGGCGTCGTTAATGAAACTAACGTTGCCCAGAACTTTCTCATCGTAAATACTAACACGACTGAGGGAGCCACTGAGGTGAAACTACACGGACAGGGAGCCCTGACGGCCGCCGTTTATGCACCGAACTCAATTGTCGACTTCAAAGGAGGCGGGGGCGGCGTCGGCACCATGTACGGTGCTGTGGTGGGTCAGAATGTTTTCATGAATGGAAATTACAACTTCCATTACGATGAGGCATTAGCCGATTTTCTTTTGGGCAAACGCACCTTCAGGCTGGCGGATTGGCGGGAGATATGGAAAGCCGAGGAAAGGATCGACTTTGATGGGCTTTACGAAAGTGCCTTGGCGGGTTCGGAGATTGACATGGGTGAATGGATCGCCCGCGTCGTGCCTATTCCGCCGTCTCCACCTGCCTTCATCCCGGATCACGAGGAACCGCCGCCGGAGCCCGGGCCGCCGCCACCCCCTGATATCTGAACGGATTCGGGCCCCGACCGGCCGCCTCGCCTAGCGGGTCCCCGCTGCTCACCAGTCCCTTCATTAGCTTTTGCTCCGTTCGCTCACTCGGTGCTATTCTTTCCATGGTGTAGTCTCCTTTCTTTCGGGGCTCCTTACGGCCCCGGTTGTTCTTTTGTTCTTTGTCAGGAGGGTACATCATTTTTCCATGAAATTCGTAAGTCGCTGGTAATTAGGCAAATATCCATCAATCATGGAATTAGATGAATCGATCTCATCCCCTCCATTTGGCAGACAACGGCGAATTACTGCATTCTGAGGCACTGAATCCGAGAGAAATTGAGAGGAATTTTGCTGGGGTTCCGTGAGAACCCACAAGGAAAACGATATGCTGCCGAACTAGGGGTCGCGGAAACTCGGCCTACAACCTGTTGAACATTTGTTCGCTCAAAACCTTTATATCCCACATTCAGGCAGAAACGCTAGTCGTATCCGGGGAAGCATCTGGCATACCGGGTAGAGACTCCACGAGAGAATGATCGATGGAAAATCTCGCAGCGACAAGCCTTCAAGAGCAGAGCTTTTGCAGCTCGTTTGCGGCAGAGGTGCTCACTGGTGCAGGCAAAATAGTCGAATTTGGGCCATGGCTTGGTTCGTTGACGAATGCGCTCGCAGAAGGTCTGACGCAGAACAAAGAGGTTTTGGACAGGCTGAACCTTATAGAAACCTACGACCGTTTCCAATGGGACCCGTTCATGGAAATGTGGGTCAAAGGGACCAGATTGGAGGGCGTTTACGAGACGGGTGACCTGTTTCTCGATCAATACATTAAGCAGATTTCCGACCACAGTCACTTAGTTAATGTCCACGTTTCAAACTTGGAGACGGAAACGTGGGATGGGAGACCGATTGAACTCATTGTCAACGATGCCTGGAAGAGCCTTTCCATAGTTCAGAATACCGTTTCACAGTTTTTCCCTAGTCTCATGTCCGATAATTAAGTTGAATTAATCTGTCTTACCATGTTATGCTATCGGCATGGCAAGACCCATATCCATAATTGAACTTACAGATCTTGAGCTGCAAGAGTTGCAGCGTCGCGTGAAAGCACCGACAGTATCCGTGCGCGACAGCCTTCGGGCGACAATCGTACTGCGTCGTTCCGAAGGCGTCAAACAGGCGCAGCTCGCGGAAGAACTCGGGGTTAGTGTGCCCTGCGTGAACAAGTGGTCGCAACGCTTTGAGCGAGACGGCTTGGAGGGATTGCGGGACAGGAAGGGACGAGGACGGCCCCGATGGATACCGGCGGGCAAGGTTGAGAAGGTCATTACCGAGGCTACACGACCGCCGAAGCCACGCACTCGCTGGAGTGTTCGCACCATGGCCAGGGAGGTGGGGATTTCCCCCGACAGCGTGCAGCGCATCTGGCGGGCTAACGATATCAGGCCTCACTTGGTCAGGACGTTCAAAGTGTCCAATGACAAGTACTTCGAGCAGAAGTTCTGGGATGTGATCGGCTTATACCTGGATCCGCCAGAGCGGGCCCTTGTATTGTGTTGCGACGAAAAGAGCCAATGCCAGGCTTTGGAGCGGACCCAGCCGGGCTTACCTCTTGGCGTGGGAGAGATTTGCACCAAGACACATGACTACAAGCGACACGGGACCATTACGTTGTTTGCAGCCTTGAATTATCTGGACGGCAAGCTCATCGCACGCACCGAACAGCGGCATACCCATGTAGAATGGTTGCGGTTCTTGAAGCAAATCGAGCGGGAGACACCCAAGCAGCTGGACTTGCACTTGATCGTTGACAACTACTGCACGCACAAGCAACAGAAGGTCCGCAAGTGGTTGTCGCGCCATCGGCGTTTTCACATCCACTTCACCCCGACCAGTTCGTCCTGGTTGAACCTGGTCGAGCGCTTTTTCGGCGAACTGACCCAAGATGTTATCAGGGATGGTAGTTTTACCAGCGTCAGGCAATTGGTCGAAGACATAGAAACCTATCTGGCTGAAAGGAACCTCGACCCCAAGCCTTACAGATGGAAGGCGAAGGGAGAGGAAATCCTGCGCAAGATCCAGCGCGCCAAACGTGCCTTGGCAAAGCAGACAGGGAAAACTAATTAATTTATGTTATTTATCGGACACCACACTAGCTCGAGCAGTTTCCCGACTTCTTGGGCACTTTGAAAGGATATTCAAATTTGGACGCGCTCGCCCGTTCGTGCCGATCGAATCGCCGCTTCCACCACGCGTAGCGTCCCAATGGCATTCTCCGCCGTCAGCTGCGGTTGCTTCCCATCCAGAATACAGTCGTGGAAGTGATCGATTGCCGGGGTAAACGCCCGCACTCCGTTAGCGAAGGAAACCACGTCGGTCTGTTTTTCCTTTCCCACCACGATCGAGAACTCGCTCTGTTCTCGGGGATGATAGGGCTGGGGAATATCGATGTGCGCTTCGCTGCCATAAAGCATTGCCCGGGCACCGCCGAACGCATCAAAACTCCCGGAAAGCAATGCTGTGCGGTGGCCCGAAAAGCTGAGGAGCATACTGATGCGCGAATCGACTTCATAGTCTGGATCCCAAACGCCCACAGCCTGAACCGACTCGGGTTCGTCGCCGAATATGTGGCGAGCAAAGGTGATGGGATACACACCGACGTCAAATATGCTGCCGCCTCCCAATGCTTTGCAGAAGCGAATGTTTTCTGTCGGCCGGGGCAGATGGAAATGTTGAGCGGCGAAGAGTTGCTTCAATTCTCCAATTCGCCCCGACTCGACAATCCTGCGCAGGTGATGAGTCTGCGGGTGGTAGCAGAAGACAAAAGCTTCGAAAAATACTATCCCTGCCTTGCGGCATACATCAACCATGCGTGCGGCTTCCGCTGCGTCTATCCCCAACGGTTTTTCGCAGAACACATGTTTCCCTGCTTCAGCGGCGCGAATCGTCCACTCGGCATGCATCGAGTTGGGCAGGGGTATATAGACCGCGTCGACTTCGTCGCTGGCAAGAACGCCCGCGTAATCATCGAACACATTGGGAACGTCAAAGGTGCGGGCAAACGCCTGGGCCTTGTGGCGCTGCCTGCTTGCGATCGCCGATAAACGTCCGCGTTTGGTGTCCCGCAGAGCGGGAACAAACACGTTGCTCCCAATTTGGGCAGTGCTCAGGATTCCCCACCTAACGATATCCTCTGCCATTGCTCATCGTGTGTGATTCATCCCGGCCCTATCGCCCGAGCACAACCGCCTTCATCTGTACAGGTGTACACCTGACAGAAGTCGGCGTCAACACGGACTCCTGAGCCTACTCGAGTTGACTTTTCCCGGTGCTGCAAAGGAAATACCCGAATCATGTCGCGCCTGAATGAGCTGGTCGAAGCTGCCATGAACTTGCGTGAGTCCGTGAGTTCGCTTTCTTTCTCTGCGCCGGTCGCCTACGTTTACAACCCGCTCGTCTATGCTTGGGAGGTTCACCGGGCCTATCTCGAGACCTACGGTGGTGGGCCTAAGCGGTCCATATTCCTGGGAATGAACCCAGGACCATGGGGCATGGTCCAAACCGGGATTCCTTTCGGGGAAGTCAATCTGGTCAGGCAGTGGCTGAAGCTCGAGAAGGTAATTCAACCGCCCCTGTGCGAACATCCCCGAAGAAGAATATTGGGGTTTGACTGTCCGAGATCAGAGGTCAGCGGAAAGCGTCTCTGGAGCCTTTTTGCACAGAAGTTCGGCGAGGCTGGTCGATTCTTCGAGCAACACTTTGTCGTCAATTACTGTCCTTTGGCCTTTCTCGAAGAGTCGGGAAGGAATCGAACACCGGATAAGCTCCCCGCGAATGAAAGTGCACCGCTTTATGAACTCTGCGACAACCATTTGCTGAAGGTGCTCGACATTCTGCGGCCTGAGTGGGTTGTCGCTGTCGGTGGGTTCGCCGAAAAGCGGGCTGCTGCTGTGGAGCCTTGCTGTCGGCATTCCATACGGGTGGTGCGCATTCTTCATCCGAGCCCGGCCAATCCGCTTGCAAATCGGGATTGGGGGGGTAAGGTCAGCGCCCGGTTGAAGGAATCGGGCGTCTGGTGAGCTGCTTCGTTTGAATGACTCTTTCTGAATCTCACTGTGGAGGCGATCTCAACCTTGTCGAGGATCGGTCGATAAGTCGGTAATCGTGCAGGGAAGGTGGGAAACGAGCTGGGCGCAGTTGCGCCGTCGCGCCCGTTGGGGGAGCGATTCGACGAGGTCCCCAACAAGGTTTTCGACGAGATCTTGGACTTCGGAGACCATCTATTGGACGAGGGCGGCAACCGTGACCAATCCTGACCCACGCTCCACCCAACCGGACACTTGAGACAATTTTAACGACCTCGAATCTTGGGCAGGCGGGCGTCGACACTGCTTAGGTAGGCAAAGAGAGCGGTCTGCAATTGAGTCCGCATATCGGGCAATTCCTGAGCCAGATCCCTCGTCTCCCCTATATCGTGAGCCAAGTTGTAGAGTTCGCTACGCTCATCTTCGTAGGTGTAAATGAGCTTGAAGTCGCGATGGCGGATCGCTGAACAGGGCGATGTGCCTGCATAGCCTTTAGGGGGATGGTAATTGGGAAAATGCCAGATCAGGTCTTCGCGGTTCAAGGTCGATGAGGGTGATTGTAGAAGCGGAAGCAAACTCATACCGTCGAGAGGGCCCAGCCCCAGTGGGTCAATCCCTGCCAAGTCGCAGAAGGTGGGAAAGAGATCCGTAGCGATCACCGGTTCGTGAGAGACCGAACCCGTCCTGATTCGACCCGGCCACCGCACCATGAATGGTTCACGGATGCCGCCTTCGTAGAGCATCCATTTATTTCCACGCAGGGGATGGTTGGAGGTGTCTTCCGGGTTACCCCCGTTATCCGAGGTAAAAAACACGATGGTGTTCTCCCCTAATCCCAGGTCGTCGAGCGCCTTCAGGAACTGGCCGATATAGTGGTCCATCATCTCCACAAAGGCGCCGTACATGATGCGTTTCTCGCTGTCTATTCCCATGAGCTGTGCCTTGGCTTTGTACTTGTCGTATAGCCATTTGCACTTCGTGTGGACCGGACGGTGCGGGTAGTAGTTGGAAAAATAGAGTAGAAACGGGCTCTTTGCGTCGGCTTTCAAAAACCGTATTGCGTTCGCGGTAGTCGCGTCGTGAGGGAATTCCCCGTCGGCAAAATCCCCAAAGGTCTGCGCCTCATAAGTGTAGGGATGGGCGCCACGGTCTTCAGCTGCATAGTCAAACCCCTGTTGGGCCGGACCGTGCGTGGCTCCGTAACCCAGATAGCGGTCATTGCTCTGAGTCAAGTGCCACTTGCCTACACATCCCGTTCGATATCCGGCCGGTTTCAATGCTTCCGCAAAGGTTATCGCCTCCAACGGAAGATCGGCAGTTACGGGGGGTTCAACGAGCTTCGAATTCTCAAAATGGGTCCATCCACGTGGTTTCGAGACAAATTCAAAGTGTAGACGCGCCGGAGATTGGCCGGTCAGCACGGCCGCGCGCGAGGCGGAGCAGATAGGGGAGGGTGCGTAACCATCGGTAAAGCGCATGCCCTGGGCGGCGAATCTGTCCAGGTTCGGGGTCTCGCAAAAGCGACTGCCGTAAGCGCCCACATCCGCCCAGGAGAGATCGTCGACCCAGATGAGGACGATATTGGGTTTGGATCCGGCGAATTCGTTTCTCCCTTGGAGCCAGTAGGGCAGGGACGCTGCGGCGCCGACCGTGCCCATGCTCTGAACGAAGGCGCGACGTGTCACAAGCCGGGATCTCATCACGGCAGGATGAACTTCGATTGAAGCCGGGTCAATCCGTGATTTAGGACGGTTGGAGAGTACCAATCGTTCAAACGTGAAGGGAGTTCGTCGCCCCGGAGAGCATTCAGGTTTCCAGCTCCGGGCCTCGCATAAGCTAACCGTTTGCCTTTCCCACGGAGGCCGCTACCAATCCTAAGATAGGAAGCCTAACCGATGAGAGACGACGAGCAACTCCTGCTGGGAATCGATGTGGGTACCACGGGCACGAAAGCGGCCTTGTTTTCCCTTGCGGGGCAGCTCGAGGGCGTAGACCAGGTGGAGTACCCCATCCATCATATTCGTCCCGGATGGGTGGAACAAGATCCGGAGGATTGGTGGGCGGCCGTATGCTCGGCCACGCGAAGAGTATTAGCGGGGGTCCGGGCAGGAGCGGAGCGAGTGGCCGGGGTGGCCGTGAGTTCCCAGGCTCCCACGCTCTTGGCCGTTGATGCTTCAGGCTCTCCGTTGCGCCCGGCCATAATCTGGATGGATAGGAGAGCTGAGCGCGAGGCGCGCGATTTGGAGCGCTTGATGGGCCTGGACAGGATCCTCCGCATCACCCGGAACCGGCCGGATGCCTATTTTGTGGCGCCGAAGCTACTCTGGTTGAGGAAACACGAGAGGAGGGTGTTTGAGCGAACCTATCGGTTTCTCCAGATTCCCGGCTTTGTCAACCAGCGTTTCACCGGTGAATGGGGGATGGATGCGGCTCATGCAGCGCTGACGGGATTGCGCGACTATGCGGGAGATTGCTGGTCGGCCGAGATATGTGATGCATGCGGTGTCGATCCAAGTCAGTTTCCGCCGGTGCGGCAGGGACACGAGCTGCAGGGCGTCGTCACTCAGAAGGCCGCATGCGAAACCGGCTTGGCGGCCGGAACCAAGGTGATGGTGGGAACGGTCGACGGTGCGGCGGCCGCGGTTGAAGCGGGCGTCGTGTCTTTGGGAATGGCGGCCGAGATGACCGGAACATCGACCGTATTGCTGATGCCTACACACGAGGGTATCCAGGAGTCAGCGTTCATTGCCATGCCCCACGCTGTCCCGGAGATTCACCTGCTGCTCGGAGCAATGGTGGCATCTGGAGCCAGCCTCAAATGGTTTCGCGATCAACTGGGGCAGCCATCCTCGGGAGGTGCTTCGGAGGACTTTGACCGGCTTACTGCAACCGCCGCCCAGGTTCCCGTTGGGAGCGACGGTGTGATTTTTCTGCCCTATATGATGGGCGAGCGGTCCCCGCTTTGGCACACCCAGGCCAGGGGCGTGTTCTTCGGCCTGTCTCTGGCAACGACCAGGGGTGCGTTAGTTCGTTCGCTATTGGAAGGGACGGCCTTTGCCTTGCGCCACAATGTCGAAATTGCACGCCGGGCCGGTGTTCAGATCGACACCCTGCGCACGGTGGGAGGCGGCGCCCGGAGCCCACTCTGGAATCAGATCAAAGCCGATGTACTCGGTATTCCGATTCTGATTCCCCAGACATCAGTGGGCGCTCCTTTCGGCGACGCAGTGCTGGCGGGGCTCGGTCTTGGATTCTATTCGGACCTGACTCAACAGTTAGTGCGTCTGGTCAAGGTGCGCGAGACGTATGAACCGAATCGGCGAAACCATGACCATTACACCGCCGTCTATGATATTTTTCGGCGAATCTATCGCGACCTGCGCGATGATTTCGATCGCCTGGCTGAGGTTCTGGAAGCATCTACGCGATGAAAACGCTCATCACTGCGCGATTCGATGATCGTCAATTTACGCGTCTCGAGCCCAGGCTCGGCACTGTCAAGCGGGCCGGATTCGGACAGACTCAGCGGAAACTCTCCGGGTCAGAGGTAGTTCGCGCATTGGACGGGATAGAGCTGTTCATACTCGAATTTGAGCCCGTCACTCGTGAAATTCTAGTGTCGTCCTCGTCGCTCAAGTTTATTATCTGTTGCCGTAATGAACCCCAAGCCAATGTCGATCTGGCTACGGCTACGGAGTTGGGCATACCGGTAGCGCATACGCCTGGACGCAACGCCGTATCCGTTGCCGAGTACACGATGGGTATGATGATTGCGATCGCGCGGCACATCCACTTAGCCCATCATCTGCTCCGCTACACCGAGGAATTAACTCAGATCAATTACGATGACAAACTTGGGCGCAATCGGCTCATTACCTCGGAATGGAGTATGGATCCGCGTGCGCCCTTTGCCCGTTTCAAGGGTCCGGAGCTAGCCGGTAAGACCCTTGGGCTGGTAGGTTGTGGCGCCATCGGGGGCGAGATTGCCAAACGCGCGCGCGCTTTCGGAATGCGCGTTGTGTGCGCAGATCCACTAATCAATGAGACTCGGCTGCTTGAGTTGGGTGTGATTCGCTTGGATTTAACGACGGTCGCGCGCGAATCCGATTTTCTGGCCGTGGCGGCCAAGGTCACCGCATCCACTCGTGGCCTGGTGTCGGCCGAGGTCATCAGGTTGATGAAGCCGACCGCTTATCTCATTAACACGGCACGCGCTGCCATCGTAGACAATGGTGCTCTTTGTAATGCCTTGCAAAACGGCGGCTTAGCGGGTGCCGCACTTGACGTTTACGAGGAAGAGCCGTTGCCGAGTGCACACCCTCTGCGTAAATTGGATAATGTGCTTTTGAGCCCCCATCTGGCCGGCGCCAGTTTGGACATTCCAAAAACTCACAGCAGGATGGCGGCAGATGACGTCATTCGCTATCTCCAAGGAGATCAGCCGCGGCACCTGGCGAACCCTGAGGTTTGGGGAAAGCGAAGAAGATAGATCTTTTGTGAGAAAAGCGGGCTAAGCGACCTGATCTTCCAACCTCGTCTCCCAATCGCGCTCCGTATTGCTCGCTAGCCACGACAGCACGACTTTGCGCTGCTGCTCGAAAGGAGCGACCTCCCCGCTTGTTTGCGCTTCCAGAAGCGCACTTGCGAAGAGCATGCCGAACGCATCCCGGAAGGCCTCTTCAGATTTGTTTGAAAATCGCGGAGTGTGAGTTGTCGTCTCTGTCATTTTGATATTTACCCTCGCTTCTTAATCGCTGCATTTGTGTATCCTTACAGAAAGGAAGCTTTTGCCTTTGATAATATTCCAAGCATACTTTATGCCAGTTCCGCGATACACTCGTAAGTATCTTTTTAGCAACAGTTTACATTCCATGTCCAATAGTTGCTCCCGGCAACTTCGGCAGGGAGCGGGACAAATCCGCCGTATTGGGACGGAATGTGCCTATGCATTGGGTAGAATCGCCCACTGTTAGAGCTCGTTAAGGAACACTTCCCGTCCCTCTCTTGCGCTTTTCACAGCCGCGAACACCATGGCCACCGATTTCAGATTGTCCTCGGCGTTACACTCGGGTGTTCGGCCTCCGCGAAGGGCCGATAGGAATTCATGAAGGATCGGATTTCCTCCTTCCACGGTGGTGTCATCCAGCGCAATCTCCTCCCTGATTGGGGGATCGGTTTTATGCTTCTTTGAATAGAAGAGCTGGAATCCTTCCCAGGTCAGCGTGCCCTTCGGGCCTTCGTAACGCCACTCCCCATTGTGCCCGGCAGGCACATGGCCCATGGTGCATCCGATGCCTCGGTGTGTGGCGATAGTGCCGCCTGCAAATCGAAATATGACGATCTGGCAGGCGTCACCCTGGTGCCAGCCCCAAGGCAGATTCCAGGTCACGGCGAACGCGCTCACGGGATCCTTGTTCAGGGTGTATCGCATCATGTCGAAGTGGTGAATGCCCATGTCGGTCAGGAACATGTAAGGCTCGTTCACATAGTGGCTTCCGGGGTTGTCGGCCCAGTCCACGTAGAGAGACACATCCAACTGTGCAACATCGCCGATTCTGTCCTCCTCCAGAAGGCGGCGTGTACTGCGCGGTAATCCATTGAAGCGGTAATTTTGCGTGACCATGTGAATCACCCCTGCTTGCTTTCCCGCTCTCACGATGCGTTTGGCAGCCTGGTAATCATCGCTGATGGGCTTTTCTCCCAGGAGGTTGAGGCCGGCCTCAAAGGCGGCGTGGGCAATGTCTTCGTGGATGGCGGGGGGCGTGATGTCTACCACGAATTCCGCCGCTACCTCTTTTGCAGCTTCGCGAAGATCGGAAAAAAAGATACCCTTATCGATGTCGAATTTGGCCATGGCGCTCTCGCGATTGGCAGCCAGGGGTTCGACGCAGGCGACAATTTCCACTTCCGGATGCGCGCTGCATTGTTGGAACCAATAGCGTCCCCGACCGCCTAATCCTGCGATTATCGCTCTAGCCATGATTCATTGTAAGATAAGGCCGTTATGGTGGAAAAGCTCGACAATCTCGGGCTACCCTTGATGAAAGGCAAAGAGAAACTCAGTATCCGTAATAATGGGCAGGTGAGGGCCATGTTGTTCTATAGCCGTTGTCGAGCGTGATTGAACAAATCTGCGTTATTCGCCAGTGGGGTAACCAATAACGCATATGGTTGTCGGTATTGGGCACGAAAGGTATATCGTGATAGGTAAAAGATATGCCACTTATTTTCATTGTTCTCTGCGATATCTTGTTACCCTCACCAGGGTAGAATCGAGTAATAGCGGGGGCCCGTTCCCGTGATGAGGTATTGCGCGAATCCGAACAGGCATAGAATGGCGGCGGCGAGCAGTTCTCCCGACGCCAGGCCAATCATTAGCGGCCGGGCTCGTTCATAAGCTGAATGGCCCCCGAATTTGAGAATCAATTCCCTGATCAGAAAACCAAGAAAAAACGATAGCGCCACCCGCATGGATGCTCCTGCGATCCAGATCGCAAAGAGTACGGGATGGAGCGGAAATCGGGGATAGCGGAGACGGATCCAGGCAAAGAGGAGAACCAATGAGAACGCGAGGAAAAGACTGAACATATGGCTTGGGCTCGGCGACAAGGGAAGGAATCGAGCCCATCCCTGCAGGTTTTCAGCCCCTGCCAGGAGGCCTTGAGCCTCCAGCCACTGTCTGACCTGAAGAGCGTAATCAAACGGTATGCGCGAATGAGATCCCAACGCGCTGCTGTGCATGACTTCGGTGCCGCGCGCGTACTGCCAGTAGAATGTAACGGGAAGGGCCACCATAAGCCCGAAAATGAGGGCAGCGCCGAAACACAGAGCTCCTTTGCCTAACGCCACCCGCCGGTTTTCCAGTAACTTCAGGCCGTTGACGATATAGGGCATGAGGGCCTCGCGGGGAAAGAGCCGAAGTACCGACGTAAACAGTCCCATTTGGGCAATTACCTGCGGCCCCAGTCGTTGAGCACCGAAAATACCTAAAAGGATTCCGGCTTCCGAGCCGGGCGGTTGCAGGGTGAAGAATCCGGTTTCTGCAAGAATTCTGCTCATTACGGTGAAGGTGATGAACAGGATACTCGTGTAAATGACTGCCAGTTGCCAATCCAGCCCTGTGGAAGCGAGAAGCAGGATGAAGATCAGCACTGAAGCCAGGAAGATCCTGGCCGCCCAGATCGGCTCAGGTGAGTTGGCCCGTTTTGTTCGGGAACCAAGGAACGCATTATGGACAACTTGGGCGTAGAAATGGCGACCGGCGTAGAGGATCGCCACAAAGAGGCCCAGGTAGGCACCGAATACGAGAAAGAAATTGTATTCGTAAATGCCGGTTCCCCGGACCGAGATTCCATATATTCCCAGGATGCCCCCCACAAACCCGTAGAGCACCGGGCCGACGGCTAGCGACAGCCCAACGTCCCTTGAAAGAAAATAGGCGATGCCGATAACCAGAAAGTGCATGCGGAAGTTCAAGAGCCCCCCCATTCCGCCGCCCTCTTCAAACTCCCGGGGAAAGACCTGGAGTAACTTTCGCAGGTCGATACGGATCTTGATCTCGATCAGGTCGGGAAACTGGGTGACCGCAAAGTTATTTATGTGAATCAGAAAAACGAGCCCGGCTCCGATGAGGAAGTAGCGGTTTCGAATTACCGGGCTGATCTTGCCATCGGCGCCGGGTAAGAGGGAGTTGATAATCTGGATGATCGGGTAGGCGACTTGCTCGTTCTCCGACCACTGCTTGTGAAAAATGAATGACAGCGTGAGCAATGCCACCCAAAGGACCAGAATGAGCGGAATCCAGAAAGCCAGGGCGGATGTCCATGAGGACCACGGAATGTCGCTCAGGGAAAACGGTTTTGCCGGGCGTTCGAGGCCTTGAATGAAACCACCTAGTGCCTCTTGATTCTCTCCCGGATCGGCCAGAAGATGCTTCGGGACCAGATTCAACACCTCGTATTCGTGCCATCCGGGCAGCGTCTTAAGGTGATGGTGCGGCATCATCAGGGTTGGCCCGAATTGTTTCATCAGCCCGGCTCCGGGAATGGCACAGGCGACGCCGGTCATTGAAAGTATCAATGCGAGTTCAGGCGCGGTCAGCGCCCACCCCGGGCGAAACCGGTGAAGAAGGGGATTGACCGTGATCAGGAAGAGCAGGGCGGTCCCATAGACGCCTACGGGAACGTGGCTGCCGATCAACGGGGTTTGTCTGAGGACATAGTCATTAAAGTAGACGACGCTGCAAAGCACGGCTACTGACAAGAGTCCGATGATGAATGCGCGAAGTGTCACACCTCCTTAAAAAACAAGAAATTGAGGGATCGTAGGACGGAGGGCTATGCCAAAGCCAGTACCAACACCCCCCCTACCATGAGCAGCGAACCCAAAGTACGTGCCCGCAGGTTGGACTCCTTGAAGATGAGACAGCCGACCAGGACGACGATCAGGATGCTGAAGCGGCGCAGTGCGACGATATAGGCTACAGGACCTATACGCACGGCGAGGTTGTGGCAGATTACTACGGCGGCAAGGATGCAGCCAACGACGAGCAGAGAGCGCCAATTGGCGCGCAATTCGCGCACCACTCCAGGCACTCGGAGAAACACGTAGGGACCCAGAAGCAAGGTTACTGCCAGCGCCTGCAGCATGGTGAAGAACACCGGTGAAGAAAGCAGTATGGCCTTCTTTTCGATGATACTCGTGATGCTGTAGAGAAATGCTACCAGCAGCATGAGCCGTGGGCCGGAATTGCGGCGCAGAGCCAGGAATGGCGCACCCAAACTATGCCCGTCCCGGTAAGAACTCAGGATATAGGCGCCGGTCACCACGAGCAAGATGCCGGCCAGCCCGAGCCGGGAGGGGATCTCGCCCAGGAAGAGGGGAGCTTGAATCAGAAGAAATAGAGGAGTGAAAGCGGTCATCGGTACCGTAAGCGAAATGTCGGAGAGTGTCAGTGCGCGGACATAGAGTACGCTGTTAACGGCAAAAAGGACGCTGGCCGCCAGCAGCAATACCCAGAAATCCTCGCCGAGTTGGGGTATCCCTTCGATCAATCCGAGAGGCAGGATAAAGGGTATTGAAAATGCGGACCAGCTCCAGGATACGGTAAGGCTGTGAAGACGTCTGGCCGCCTGCCTCGACACGATATCCAGCAGTGCGGAAAACAGAGCGGTTAGGCAGGCTAAGGGGAACCACGTCACGGTCAGCCTGGCCTTCCTGGTTTCGCTTCGGCAGACCGATTGGACAGGAGATCCTGTTGACAAGATTTCGGCCGCGCTCGCATGATTCGATTGACTAGGTGAATGCCTGAAGAGGAAGCGAAATTAAAGCTCGTCAGACGCGTCTGTCCGTTATGTGGGAGAGACAACCGTGCATCCAGCCCTAATGCCTACTCGAAAGCCCCATGGACGCTTAAGGAGTGCGTCGAATGTAGCTTCGTCTACCTGGAGGATGCCCCGGATTACATCCACCTCAATCGCGATCTTGCATGGGAGAACCTCTGGTTTGAGCGCGAGACGAAGCAGCGGACGAACCAATTCAGCTTTGTCGAACGGGTGCGCGAGGGGCTGAAGGACATTAAGCGCAAAGTGTTCAAAAGGGACAAGCTGGGTAGCTTGGTTGATGGCTTTTTCGAGCACGGTAAAGTGCTGGATGTCGGATGTGCGGCCGGTGATAATCTTATCAAGTTGAATGAAAGATATATCCCCTTTGGTATCGAGATCTCTAGATTTCTGGCGGATTATTCGCAGAAGCTGCTGGCCCATCGCGATTGCCTGATCCTTCACGCCGACGCCCTGAGCGGGTTAAGGACGTTTCCCGATAAGAACTTCAGCGGGGTAATTTTGAGTTCATTCCTGGAACATGAAATTCATCCTGGGGAACTCCTACGAGAATGCGGCCGCGCCCTCAGCGAAAATGGGAGGGTCATAATCAAAGTTCCCAATTTCGGCTCGCTCAACCGTGCCCTGCGGGGCAAGCGCTGGTGCGGGTTTCGTTTTCCAGATCACGTAAACTATTTTACACCTGGCACGCTTCGTTCCATGTGTGCCTCGGCCAATCTGTGCCCCATCCGCTTCGCGATGAGGGATCGTCATCCACTAAGCGACAGCCTGTGGATGGTGGCGGCTTCCGCTCGATGCCGTGGAGTCAATGGGTAGCGCGATGCTGATTCCGTGGTTTCCAAGCATCTCAACATAAGCTTCGTCGAGTTTTTCAAACTGAGTTTCCTGCGAAAAGGACAACTCGGCCTTTTCCCGGGCACGTTCCCGATACCTTTGCAGGGACCGTGCATCCAGGTGCAAGTAGAAGTCCATGGCTTCGCGAATAGAATCGACATTGCCGACCTCAGTGATGCGGCCGTCCCAGTGGTCGGTTACATTCTCAATTAATCCGGAATAGTCGCTGACGATGAGAGGAACGCCCATGGCCATCATCTTACGGGCTGCAAAGGAGATCGTCTCGATACTGTCACTGAGCACAAAACCGACGTCGAATATGGAGATATGGCGCCGGTCATCTTCGTGGTAGCCCGCATAGATCACGTTATCGAGGGAAAGTTCGCGGGCGCGTTCTAACAACGGAATGCTGTCAGGCTCAAATCCAAGCAGGACGATCTTGAACGGTCTATCCGTTCGGAGTTGCGAGGCTGCCTTCAGGAGCAGGTCGACACGTTTGTAGGAAGAGAGCCCGGCCACCGTGCCGAATACAAACTCATCCTGGGTTAGGCCCATGCGCCTGGCCAGAGCTACATCGCGAAGACGTCGATCATAGTGTTCGAGATCAACGCCATTGGGAATCACCCGGTGACGGTTGATTCTCAAATATCCCGGGGCCTCGCAGATGTTCAACGCCGTATGGGAAACGTAGATATTGACTCGAGGGACTCGATTATACAGCCACTCATGATACCGATGCTTGGGAATCGGGCGGATGGCATGACGCGTCCGGCAGATAATGACGGGGAGCCTGAACAGTGCTTTGCTCCATCCGGCGATGGTTTGATCGCGCGCCCCGTTGCAGTGAAGGATGTCGAAGGGATATTCCCGGTGTATGCGTCTGAGTTTGAAAATGGCATACACCATTGAGGGAATTTCGAGAATGTTTCCGGGAAAGTCGCAGGCAAAGGCAAGAACTCCCGCCTTCTTTGCCTTGGCGTAGATCTCCGACTGTGGCGGACAAGCTACCGCAAATTCATATCGGTCGCCCAGTCGACTGGTAATGATGTCCGCAATATAGGTGGCATGGCCGCCACCGTTGAGAGGATGGAAGTTGGTAAACAGAATCTTAGGCTTCTGATTCATCTAGGCACCCGACAAGCTTGGAATCGGGCTGGGGGCATCTTTCGTAGAAAATCGCCTACCCTCGGGAAAGTAAAGGCAAACGCTGATTCTGTTTGAAACTTTGAACTTGATCATTCCCTGTCCCGACAAGTCGGGACTGCAGGGTTCTAAAAAACACCTCGTAGGACGACACCCGGTCCCGAAGGGTAAAAAGCTGTAGATTCCCCGTAGCTCTTGACCGGGCGAAGCCTTTGCGAAGACCGTTGCGGCGGGGAGTAGGCTTTTTAAAGGTGTCGTTCAAACCTGCCGATTCAGCTGGGCACATGACATGCGTGAATGAGGGCGCTCTCCTCGCATCGGTTAGATAATCGCGTAGCGAATCCATGTCGTTCCAGATGGGCTCTCATGGTGTCCGGGTTTCGTGTTCCATCCAGTTGGTGCACTTCCATGGCAATGTAGCGAATGGATCTGAGCTTTGCAGAGGACATGGAAAAGAAAATCTCGAATTCGCCGCCTTCACAGTCACATTTTATCATGTCGGGGAGCGGTTGTTGTTGGGCCTCAAGAAATGCCATGAGATCGATCACTTCAGTCGCTGCGCGCCCACCCGGATTTCCCTGTCGAAAATCGACAAGCCGATGGGCGCCAGAATTCTCGGTCGAGCAGATCAGCGTGGCCCAGCCGTTTTCGGCCGCCACCCCACAGGGGTGCGCGGTGACCCTGTCCAGATTGTTGTTCGAGATATTCCTGGATAGGAGAGCGAAATTGTCTGGATGGGGTTCAAAGGCAAGAATCCTTGCCTTCGGAGAAAGGTGGGCGGCGTATAAGGTGAACGAACCAATATGGGCTCCAATATCAATGATCAGTCTGTAGTCGCGGAGTGAATTGGATCGGGGCCGGGGATGATAATGTTCGTTGATCCAGATCTCCTTGAAAATCAGTTGGTCAAACGTCCCTGTCCGAATCGTAAATTTGAGCCCATTGCGTAGAATGTAGGTTAGGCATTCACCTTTGCCATGCTTATTCAGATAGTGCCCGGGCCAGTTGCGAAGCAGGCGCACGAGCTTCAGAAATCGGAGGGCGTTGCTCACCATGCTTAGAATTTCTACGTTTCAGTCCCCGATTCTCCAGAGAAAAGAGATCTCCAATCACGACGAGCCAGGTTCATCATAGGAGGTCCACCATCGAGCCCTCAATCCATGTTGAAGAACTCCCCCGAAGTCAGATCCACAAACTCTCGAGGTCCCGACGTATCCTTGAAGTAGAACACCCATGAGTTCCGCGAGAAACTGAACAAGTTGGGATAGGTTTCATTATTGGTCCAATACCATCCCTGTGAGCTGAGATCATAAAAAAAGAAACTCTCGACCGTGCTCCCGGGAGGCAGAAAAAGCCAGTCATGTTCAGTGTGAAAGAGCCAGCCATCGATGGCGAAATCGACGTTAAACGTACCTAGCCAGTCGGAAAACCACCAGGGACCGCCAAGGATAAGAGCGCTTTCGAAGGGAAGGACGGTGACCGTAATATTGCGGCTGAAGGCACAGCCAAAGTCATTGCAGATCTCGATAAAAAATATGGTGGTCTCAAAGAGTGCCCGGGTGGTGAATTCCACACCCAGCTCACCGGTGAAAATGGTGCCGCCTTCATAGGGGGTTGAGCGATCGCAGCATTCACCTACGAATACTATGGTAGACCGGCTTCCCCCCGGCCATTGGTTGATAAACGCTCGACGTCCACGCTGGATGGTCACGTCCTCCGGCGGCACCAGTATGGAAGGTTGGGCAGATGCTTGCTGAGGAATCAAGCCGAAGATCACCAGAGCACTTAGGCTTAGAACAAAAACCAGGATTGTCCTTTTCATAGTTCTGTGGGTGCTCGTTGAGGTGCTTTATCGTACTTTCGGCCGTCCACATCCTAGTTCAAGCCGGGGATTTTTCCAGTCTGCAAGTCGAGAACTTCGCGCTGTCGCCGCAGACACTTTGGAAAGCAGCTCTTCACTGGGCTTCCGGTCAGACTTCGAGAGTAACCAGGTTGCGAGCAGCTTCCGTACTGAAACCCGTCTGTCGACAGCTAGATGATGACCCGAGAGAAAATCAGGGACACCCATAGTTTGGAGGGAAGGCTACTTTACGCCTTGAACTACGGGTGTCCTTGATTTAATTATGCTCCGCGACTGCAACAGTAACAGGAAAGAATCAAATAACCTTGCCAGCGGAGCTTGTCAAGGAATTGGATCTTCATCCCGGAGTTCAGATCGAATGGTCAAGAACCCCTGACGGAGCCATCTTGGGCCGCCGCAAACTGACCCGGGCTGAACTCGCTCACCGGCTTGCCGGACGCGGGCGAAAGTATCTAATTTCCGGCAGCGACCCGATCGGCAACCTCATAGAAGAGCGGATCCGCGAGGACGAAGAGGAAGGACTCGTGTGACCCACTTGCTCGATTCCTCAGCTTTTTTCGCCTTTTTCTTTAACGAGCCGGGTGCTCGTTCGATCCAGCGTTTGTTCGCCGATAACTCCATCGTGATCGGGCTTTCCGTCCTGACGGCCTCGGAGTTCTGGGCGCGACTTAAATCGCAGGGCCACGAATCGGCCTTTGACCAGGAGTGGCAGGACCACCTTCCTCTCTTTGAATCGGTTCTCCCGGTGGACTGGACCGTAACGGAGAAGGCCGTCGAACTTCGTCGCGCGGCAACTGCTCGGCTTCCCACCATCGATTTGCTGATTGCCGCCACCGCTGCCGTGCATGGCGCCGCTCTCGTCCACAGCGACCCGCATTTCGCAGCCATTCCCACCGACCTGCTGAGACAGGAAGTACTTTCTGGCAAATGACCAACAAGGAAAAACATCGAAGTGCGGTTCTTTTCTCGGAAACGGAAGCAGTTGTGCCCTAGGCACCCACATCCGCCACGCTCATCACATTTGAACTTGATCATTCTCTGTCCCGATAAGTCGGGACTGCAGGGTTCTAAAAAAACAACTCGCAGGATGACACCCGGTCCTGAAGGGTAAAAAGCCGTAGATTCCCCGTAGCTCTTGACCGGCGAAGCCTTGGCGAAGACTGTTGCTGCGGGGAGTAGACTTTTTGAGGGTGTCGTTCCATCATTTTCCGTGAAAACAACAGTAACAGAAAAAATCAAGTATCTGATTTCCGGCGGCGACTCGATCGGCAACCTCTAACCTCCGGGGACAGCAGAACGTTATGGATCCTTTGCGAGTTGCGGTAATTGGCGCTGGACCCCATGCCCGAGTCCATTTTTCGATGATTGATCGCGAACCGGACATGACGCTTGTGGCCGTGGCAGAAATTGACCCGGATCGAAACGCTCAAGTGCGGCTGGATTACGCGCCGCTACGGGTCTTTACGGACTATATCGAAATGCTCGACACATGCGACCTGGATGTCGTTTACGTCGAAACCATGCCCGCCCACCTCACCGGGATCGTTATTGACTGCCTGGCGCGCGATCTTCATACCTCCATTGAAAAACCTGTCGGAATGTCGTCGCACGAAGCGGAGCGAATGCTTTCTATGTCCCGACGGAGTAACGGTAAAGCCATGGTGTCCGTAAACCGCCGTTACCATCCCGAGGTACTCGCCGTCAAGAACCTCATTTTAGAACACGGCGGCGCAAAGCACGTCGCTGCCACTTATAACAAGCCACGGACTGAATTATTCACATTCGAAAGGGAAGGTTTGTTGCCGGCCCCGATCATCTGTGACGCCATTCACCATGTCGATTTGCTGCGCTGGCTGGCCGGTCCCTCTCTCGAACAGGCAGCGGATTTCGATGAAGTCTACGCCTATTCCCGGGTCGGACCCCGACCGGGGAGCTTTCACTACAATGCTACCATTCATTTCGACAACGATTGTCAGGCAGTCATGATGAGTCACTACGACGTCGGCTTTCGCATTCAGCGTGCCGAAGTACACGCGGAGGAGTTCTCCGCCTACCTGGACCTCACAACGAATGAACGAAGATGCGAACTCTATAAGGCTGGCGCCGTGTATGAAACGCCACTCGATTTCGACTCCATCGGCGGACCCGAATTCAACGAAACCCGCCACTTCGTCGATTGCATCAGGGAAGATAAAGAACCGTGGAGCGGGCTCGAGGATTTGGTCAAAACCATGCGGTTATGCGAGGCCATCGCAATGGGTGTAAAAGGGCGCCTGTGACCGCTCGCCCCGTCTTCGGACCGCTCTGCGCCGATCCGATAGCCGTTGCGCTTGTTTGCAACTCTCTTGCTCTTCCATTTCTTCCGAAGTGACACCGTAGGGCACATCGCTAGAGGTGTAGCCTGCTATGTACGCAAAGGTCCCGTCCGAACCCGGTTCGGCCCCGTGGTATTCATCGAATTCCCATCGGCCCACGGGAATGTGTTTCTTCTCGTTCGGAGACTCTCTGGAAACGGAGTCTCGACAGATACAGATCATCGAACTCAACTCCAAGCCCTTGAAGCTCGGCAATCGCGCATTCCCAATCAACCCCGAAATACTTCCAGAAACGCTTGAGCCTGACTGAACAGAGAACGGAGATCTCCGAAGTAGTGGAGAATCCCGCCCTCCGTGAACACGATATCCATGGATCCTGTCAGCGTGTCATCCACATACTGAGCGTAGTCACCAACAACGTTGCGGATCTCCACACCCCCAGTTTTGGCAAGCTCCACGGCATATCGCTGAATCTCAACCGAGATGTCGACGACTGTCACATTCCCTCCAAGAAGTGCCAGAGGCACCGCCTTGCGTCCATTCGATTCGAGCCGGATCAGTATCTCCCCAGTCACTCACACGACGCCTGGGTTGTTATGATTTCACCAAGCGGTGAAGGGCTCGGTCTGGTCACGGGATTCTCGGTCATCCTGCACCAAGGCGTGAACTAGCCGCTTGGCGCGAAGACGAGCCTCGCCACGCTGAGCTTCGGCAGCCGCACGGTCACCTCGCCGCCGTCGCTTTCTTTCCAGCTCAGACTCTGGGATTCGAAGACGGACGCGGGCGCGAAATCCCTACCGGTCAGCAATATTCCTTTAGACACGGGCGCATAGCTGCTTTCCAGAACCTCGAGTCGAACGTCGGTATGGGTTTCGGGGCTCCGATTGACGAGAGTAATCACAATGGCGCCGGACGCCGCATCGACAGAGGCGATCCCGGCGACGAGTCCATCCGGTTCGCTGCACAAGGCCTCTATCAGCCTATTGCCCTGGTGTGGCTTGTACAAAGAGAATACCTGACCGACCGGAGTCAGCCGTGCGCTGTATGGCTCGACCACGATGGCACCTTCATTGATCGGTTCGAAGTAGCAACCAATGATTACACGGGTTTCCGCTGAGATTCGGCAGAGGGTATTCAGCATGCCGGCCGCGTAAAGGCCCTCGGCGACGCCCGGGGTTCGGTACCAGGCGTACCAAACATTCCATTCATCGAAAGAGATCCCGATCGACCGGCTCTTTGGTGTGACCGCGTCGACCTTGGCGCGGGTGTCCCTGAAGCGCCCTTCGGTACGTGCAGGCGCCGTTACGAGGTGCTCAAATTGTGCTGCAGCCTCTGGCCCTATATACGTCGACAGGGCACTGTCATATTGGTGAAGGGCGATGTGGTCGACATCGCCGGCCAGAGGGCGGAGCCCTTCGGTGAACCATTGCTCCTCGCGCCAATCCCCTGACATGACCAGCTCGACCGACGGATCGACCTGTCTGATGGCAGCGGCGCACGCGCTTGCCTTTTCCACATACGCCCGCGTCGTGTTGGGGCCTTCCATGTGGCCGTGGCCCAGCTCATTCCCCAGAGACCAGTACCTCACCCCGAAAGGCTCGGCGTGGCCTCTTGCAGCGCGTAGCCTCCCCCATTCAGTAGTCTCGGCGCCGTTGCAGTACTCGACCCAGGCCGCACACTCGGCAGAGCTGTCCCAGGCGAGGTTGAGCGAAATGAACGGTTCGGCGCCGACTTCCCGGCACAAGGCGACGAATTCATCGGTCCCGACTTCATGGAAATCGAAGCCGAACGTGTGCGGCAGGGTCTCGACCTCATGCCAGGTGTTGATCGGAGGACGCATGTCGGGCTCGAGAAGCCCGTCCTGCCACCGGTAATCGCCGGCGAAGTTACCGCCGGGCCAGCGCAGAATAGCCGCCCCGATCTCCTTGAGTAAGGCGACCACGTCCCGGCGCATGCCGAGGAAGCTGTCCGATTCGAGCAGGGATACACTGCCGACTCGCGCCTCGGCCACACCCTCGAAGGTTATTTCCAGACGGGCATCAGCATCCGTCGTGGACCCCCGAAGCTCGAATTCGCTCGTCTGCCACTGCTCCGATGCCGAAAGCTCAGCGCTGAAGTACGTCGAGCTCCGATCGGCATTCATCAGCGCCACACTGACCGTCCGACCTTCGCTGCCTTTGATCGCCAATCGGAGCGTGTACTGGCGTCCTGCCTCGATGGGCACCTTGTCCTGGCCGATGCCGCACCGTTCACCCTCACCGCAGATCTGAATCAGCTGACTATGGACGGCATTGTGCCGACGGCTTCTCCGCCGCTGGAGCGCCAGGTAGTGGCGCGTGTAGGTACCCTTGTCATCGAGCAAGAAGAAGGTGTGTGGCGAGCCGATGGGGTACCACTCCGCGGCGACGCCGCTGAGCTGTTGGGGCTTGCCGGCGAACTTTCGGTTGCGGATGAGCTCGGCACACAATCCCCGCCACATGCAGCTGCGCGTGTGCTCCAGATTGTGGCCAAACAGCAGCGGAGAGATATACCCTCCGACCTGGTGCGGGTCTATTGAAAACTGCACTGATGCATCGACGGCTAAGGCCCTCTGTTCCCGCTCATTATCTGTGGAACCAATCGATCGGAAAAATCTTCAGTCGGATCGCATATGATTGACGATCAGAAAACTCATGGGGCTGTGTGTTGTAGGTGACCAGCACCTCGTCGCCGACAATGGTCGCCGCCGGCGTGGAACTGGCCCCCGGGCTTCTGTCTTCAATATTCCTGATGTTGTCCCAGGTCGTGCCCTCGTCCGTGGAGATTGCCGCCGTCAAAGGATTCCTCGGGCCATGACCGTTCACGAAGTCGGGATGCTCGGGGTCGTAAATATTATTCCATATAAGCAGCAGGTCATTAGAACCGGGGAATCGCTTCAACAGCGGAGTGGACGCCGGTGAGGCAAGTCCCGTAGAGACCGGTTCAGTCCAGGTGTCGCCCTGGTCGTGGGAATACGACTTGTAGAGCGTTCCCAGGGACGTTCTCAGTACGGCCAGCAGCGAGCCGCTCTCCAACAGCACGATTGTCGGCTCTTCCGCGCCGTGGCCGGGAAGTTGCATCCTGGTCCTGCTTACGTGCCACGTTTCGCCGTCGTCATCCGAGATGTAGCAGAATGCGCTGAAAGGAAACCATGTGTCCGACTGGAATACAGGCAACAGAATGCGGCCGCCTGGCAACTGTAGAACTCGGTCGGCCATCAGGAAATGTGTTCCTCCCAACGTGGAGATTTGCAGCGACTGGCTCCAGGTTTCGCATTCATCGCTCGAATGCTTCATGAAAATGCGTATGTCACCTTTCCCTTTTTTGCCGCCATCAACGGAGCGGCTGGTGTAGAAGAAAAGGACTCTGTCTGGATCGGATGACAGCCTTAAGAGGTTTGGGTGTTTCACGTTCAAATGGCCGGTGTTGTCTTGCAGCGTGAACGTATCGCTCCAGCTTCGGCCTTGGTCGGTTGAAATCTTAGCGGAGATGCGGCAAGCAGCAGGATCCGAATACCTCCCCAAGCGTTCCTCGAGTACCCCCGAGGGGCTGTTCGCGTAGTACTCACACCAGGCGAGTATCAACCGACCTTGCTTCAACGGAAAGATCAACGACCAATCGTTGCGGAAATGTGCTCGCGTACTGGGACAGACATCCATGCTCTCGCCCGACCTGAAATCGAGGGTAGACATTATGAAATACCTCCTGTGGAGCTGCACACCCGCGGAGTGGACGAATAACGTCGTACCGCATACAACACACAGGTAGCCTGCAATTGAACGGGTAGTATACGTTGGGATCGATGGATGGAATTTTCACTCCAGAGTCGATATTGTTTCCCTGCCGCGCTTTTGATCGCGTCCGGAAGCGCGGCGTGCGCCTTCCAGAATCTAGTGTGGTGTCCGTTAAATAACATAAATTAATTAGTTTTCCCTGTCTGCTTTGCCAAGGCACGTTTGGCGCGCTGGATCTTGCGCAGGATTTCCTCTCCCTTCGCCTTCCATCTGTAAGGCTTGGGGTCGAGGTTCCTTTCAGCCAGATAGGTTTCTATGTCTTCGACCAATTGCCTGACGCTGGTAAAACTACCATCCCTGATAACATCTTGGGTCAGTTCGCCGAAAAAGCGCTCGACCAGGTTCAACCAGGACGAACTGGTCGGGGTGAAGTGGATGTGAAAACGCCGATGGCGCGACAACCACTTGCGGACCTTCTGTTGCTTGTGCGTGCAGTAGTTGTCAACGATCAAGTGCAAGTCCAGCTGCTTGGGTGTCTCCCGCTCGATTTGCTTCAAGAACCGCAACCATTCTACATGGGTATGCCGCTGTTCGGTGCGTGCGATGAGCTTGCCGTCCAGATAATTCAAGGCTGCAAACAACGTAATGGTCCCGTGTCGCTTGTAGTCATGTGTCTTGGTGCAAATCTCTCCCACGCCAAGAGGTAAGCCCGGCTGGGTCCGCTCCAAAGCCTGGCATTGGCTCTTTTCGTCGCAACACAATACAAGGGCCCGCTCTGGCGGATCCAGGTATAAGCCGATCACATCCCAGAACTTCTGCTCGAAGTACTTGTCATTGGACACTTTGAACGTCCTGACCAAGTGAGGCCTGATATCGTTAGCCCGCCAGATGCGCTGCACGCTGTCGGGGGAAATCCCCACCTCCCTGGCCATGGTGCGAACACTCCAGCGAGTGCGTGGCTTCGGCGGTCGTGTAGCCTCGGTAATGACCTTCTCAACCTTGCCCGCCGGTATCCATCGGGGCCGTCCTCGTCCCTTCCTGTCCCGCAATCCCTCCAAGCCGTCTCGCTCAAAGCGTTGCGACCACTTGTTCACGCAGGGCACACTAACCCCGAGTTCTTCCGCGAGCTGCGCCTGTTTGACGCCTTCGGAACGACGCAGTACGATTGTCGCCCGAAGGCTGTCGCGCACGGATACTGTCGGTGCTTTCACGCGACGCTGCAACTCTTGCAGCTCAAGATCTGTAAGTTCAATTATGGATATGGGTCTTGCCATGCCGATAGCATAACATGGTAAGACAGATTAATTCAACTTAATTATCGGACATGAGACTAGGAGTCGTCGATGACTTCAGCGGCTTCAAGCGTCCTACGGCAATATCAGATTCGACCTCGGAGATCAGGTCGTCCAAGAGTCCAGCTCTTGCATCGGATTCAATTTCTTCGTCCCAAGTGTCCCAAAGCCGTGCATTGAGCCGCTGCGCCGGCTTCCATCGACTATCTTCGGGCAGGCGGTCGATCGCCTCTTCAATCTCGTCCACTGTGCTCATGATTCGAACCTATCAATATTCTCAGGTAATTCAATCATTCGTTTCGCCGAGCGTTACCGGTGACTCGCGGCGGCGTTAGCCGGCGTTGAGTCGACCGGCTTGTTGGGCTTTTGGATGATGAGATAGAGATGGCCCTCAGGATGCTGGTCATACTCCAGGTGCCGGCAAATACAGCCAAGGCCATCGATGAGGCGCAGCAGTTTCGGAATTCCCAATGCCGCGTGATAGAGGGGCTGCCCTTGATAGGGATTCGTCACATGTCCCGGAGTATCGGTACCGCCGGTTGTAAATATCAGAACACCTCCCAGATTTAGATTGGCACAGAGCTTCTCCAACACCGCTGCCTGGCGGTCAAGCGGCACGTGCCAGATGCTGTCCCATGCTGAGATGAAATCATACCGTCTTGGGAGTTTCCATGTGCAGACATCGGCATGATGGAAAAGCACGTTCGGATGCCTCTGCTTGGCGCGGGCAAGCATTTCGGGGGAAATGTCGAGTCCCTCGACTTCGAAGCCTCGAGCCAGCAGGAGATCAATTATTCGGCCGTTACTTCCGCATCCGATGTCGATCGCGAACCCGGAACCCCGTGAAAACTGAATGGCTCTCTCATGCTGTGCGATGCCATTCTTGGCAAGGAAAGCTCCGTCCGCAAGATGGTGGGCGAGCTTATCGTAACTAGCAGCTGTCTGTCTCGGTTCCATCTTTTTTGCCGAACGTATAGGTGATACACTCCAGTTAGCGTCCAGCGCTAACTGGAGTTGTATCGACCGGTTTGTTGTGTGCCGGGCAGGTCCGACTGCTCGATGGTGATGTTATTACTCCGCCAATATAAAAGGCGACATCAAGCAGCTTAATTCGCTTTGGGATGGTGAAAGCAAGGACCTTATGGCCTGGCGTCGAATCCCCTCCAGCGCCTACAGGCCAAGGAGCCGAGCATCCCGTTTATCCATGCCAAAGTAATTACATAATCTCCCCGGACTGTCATCTATTAAATGATCCAAGTAATAACCTCAGAAGGAAATGACACATGAAGTAAACAAAGTCCAGACCCAGCCTGATGGAGGCGAAGGGTAGCCAATGGCAAGAGTATCGCAGCGATGTGGGCTCGGAGGAAGCCTTAGGCAAAGACGCGTGCTGACGAATCCCGATGTTTCGGGACAACACAAGATGAAGTCCTTTATCCATCACATAGTTGACCCACGTATATCTGATCCCGTTGAACGGGATGCGTCGAAAGCAGTCGGATTAACCCCGGGAGAGCCGCTATGTCTCCTTTGTTTGAGGAGTGAGCAACCCGCAAGGGAAGTCCATCGCATAGTGGCAGTCAGCCGAGGGCATATTAGTCGTAGGAAACGAGCCGGGAGTAGTCGCTGATCCCGTTGAACGGGATCCGACGAAGAATCCGGAGGACTCACCCCGACAAAGGCCCGAACGGTGCCTGTGTCGAAGGGCACGGGTAAATGAGAGTGGCAAGTAGGAAGAGCGTCTAATGAACTCATTGCAGCAGTCCAGCTCAGAAGAGTTTGTTGCGTCGCGAATATCCCAAAGCCCGACAGGACAGATCCGGCTCCTGGAGAGTATCCCGGACCGGAAGAACATGCAGCGCGCGCTGCACCTTGTCCGGTCCGCGATGACTGTGCGCCAGGCAATGTGCACGCGAGATGAGGGGTAGGTCCCTCGCAGCCGGCCTGCGGAGGCAGGCTGCAAACCACCGTGAGCGGCTGTGGTCAAGAGTCATGGTCGTGAGCGTCACGGAAAAGGCAGGGTTGATCCTGTCAGGTAGGAAACGGAAAGACGAACGCAAGTGAACCACCGATGACCCGTCGAAAGCGTAGGAACGACGTCAAAACCGGGAGGCAGTCGTTAACCCGGGATAAGCTCTGGAGCAATCCGCTTACGGCCAGAGCGGCGTCCGGCGTAAAGGTGGCGCCAGTCCGTTTCAGGCTCGGGTGTGCAACCTGGGAACCTGTCGCCTCGATGCCAAGGGAGAGGTTCAAGTGGAAGACCCATGAGAACTCGAGTACCGATGCGAGGCACAGGGGCGGCCCTGGGCGTGGATGTGTTGACGCGACTGAACGGCTCGCGTGGCTTGCCTAAGGGGATGGGTGGCGACGATGTCACAGTGCAGTGGAGGCGGCCTGCGCCAAGCGCCCGCCCACCCCATGTCACACAGCAGGAATGGGAAGCACTGCCGGCCACGATCACGGTGCGCTACGTGCGCTACCTCATCGACATTCCCGGTTTTCGCACCCGGAACATCATGGTGGTTACCACGCTGCTGGAGGCGCCGGCAAAAGAACTGGCGCAACTGTACCTGCGACGCTGGGACATCGAGTTGTGCTTCGATGACATCAAAACCACCATGGGAATGGATTTTATCCGCGCCAAGTCTCCGGCCATGGCGGTGAAAATGGTCACCATGTATGCGATCGCCTACAACCTGGTTCGACTGTTGATGCAACAGGCCGCCCGCGCCACCGGCTGCCATACCTCCGCGGGGCACTCGATGCGCCTGTCTTTCAAAGGCGCGCTGGACGCTACCTTGCGCTTCGCCGCCGAAATGGCGCAAGCCAGCCGCAAGCAATGGCACAGCCTGCGACACAAATTGTTCCGCACGATCGCTGGCGACTGCCTGCCCAGGCGTCTCGATCGCTTCGAACCCAGGGTTGTCAAACGACGACCAAAACCGTTTCCCCGAATGACGGTGCCGCGCGCCGTTTTGAAGCAGCGTATCCTCGCAAATCATGCCCGCTTTCAGGCGTCGAAATGAGCCTTATCCGAGTGGCATTCCTGTTTGGTTCGCGAATACGTCTGTGAGTGTTCCGTCATAGTCGATTCTGCATAACGTCAGAGTGTAGCGGCACCGGGCCCAGCGGATGATCTTGGAACGAGCAGTACAGACCGGTGTTCGCTACCACGAATTGTTATGCGATGTCGGCGAGCTGATTTACCAAATCGTGGCCACTTGTCGGAGGCGGTAACCGCTTTCCATCCTTGTGGTATAAGGCGATCATTTCGTCCACCATTTGGCAGAGCTCTTCGAACACTTTCTTTTCGTCTTCGCCATGACAGCCACCGTAGAAAAGACCAGGACAGCTCCCGACGAAACACTGATCCTCTTCTGACCACTCCACGATCTTTACGTAGTGTGCGCTTTCTTTCATTGCTCTATAGCCAGTTTCACTGATTTCTCCTGATACTGCTTGGCGTCATCTCCCAGGTTCCCCGAGATTCCAACTGGCTTCGCCACTTTCGGGTGGACGAAATTCCTGTGACTTCCCTTACCGCCACGGTTCCTGAATCCTGCCTTCTCGAGGTCACGGATCAATTCTCGCACCTTCCGTGGCATATCGCTCCAACGATTTGTTAAATGCGGGTTGGCCGGGAGCGGGGTTGGGCTGCTCTGCTTTCTTTGTTCATTGCCGGGGTATAGGACTTAGATCGTCATATTGGAGCGTGGCCGTGGCAAGGGCAAAGGTACTGAGTTCATTGTGGCTGCTCGGAAGTCGTCTCAGGGCAATGTTTTCAGGGAAGATGCGGACATCGAAGGTGCTCGTTTGGGGCTCAGCGGACGGCTATCCCGATTCCAGGGCAGCAACCGGCCTTTTTCTCTGCGCAGAGGGAATGTGGGGGGATCTGTTTGGGTGGTTGGGTAGATTCGCATGGGAGTTAGCTCAAGAGGTGTCCGCTTGCCAGTGGGGCAGCAGAGTTTCCAGGATCATTTCCGCTTTATGGCAAGATGGGCAGCGCTTCCATGAGGGCCTGTCATCGGCCAGTTCACCTTCGGGTGATTGGCATAGAGCAGCCACGCTGGCGGCCAACTGTTGGAAGAAGCTTTGCAGCCGCGGGATCCCTTTTTGGCCTTGGCTCGGAGCAGAAAACCGTACTGGCAGATACGCCGGAAGCGTGCCGGGAGCACGTGCCCGCTGAAACGCCGCACGAACTCCACTCCGCTCAAGTGCCCGCTCTTGTTCTTGCCGCCATGGCGGTAGTCCTTGTAGGCGAAGTGCACCTGTTCTTGGTCCACCGAGAGAATGCGTCCGGGGCTGATAGCGATTTTGTGGGTGTATGCGCCGAGGTACTGGACGATTCTGTGGGGACCTTTGAAGGGCCGTTTGACGAACAACTGCCACTTCTTGGCCGCGGCTTGGACCAGCACCCGGGAAAACTGCTCCTGCGCCACGGCATCGGGAAAAGACAGCTTGTCCGCTTCGTAAAGGCGGCGCAGGGCCTTCAGAAACCGTGCTTTGAAAACCGCGCTGAGGGCCGGGGCGGGGAACAGAAACCGCCCTTTCCACTTGGGCTCGATCCAGCGTCCCTGCGCGTCGATGCCGCCCTGCGGTACGATGTAGTGGATATGCGGATGAAACTGCAGCATCTGGCCCCAGGTGTGCAGCACCCCGATCAGCCCGATCTCCCCGCCCAGCCACCTCGGATCTCTGCCGAACTGCTTCAACGCTCCCGCCGACTCACGGAAAAGCAGGTCGTAGAGCAGGGCCCTGTTGTAGCGGATAACCGTGTTGAGCTCCTCGGCCACCGTCACCACCACGTGAAAGTAGGGTACCGGCAGCAACTGCCTGCTGAGCGCCTCAATCCAGTCTCTGCGTTTGTGGTCCTGGCACAGCGGGCAGTGGCGGTTGCGGCAGGCATGGTAGATCCGCTGTTCATGCCCGCATCGCGGACAACGTCCGCTGAATCCCCCCAGCCGCGGCGTGCGGCAGGCCCGGATTGCTCCCAGAGCCCGTGCCTGCACCGCGGTCAGCCCATAGCGTTCCCGGTAGTGGTCAGTGAACTGTTCGAAGATCCTGCGGAAGAGATTGCGTTTCCTTTCGATTGCATGAACAAATGTCCACTTAGCGTCTGAGGCAAGCCTGTTTTTGCTTCAGGCTCGCGCCGGGATACGATGGGCCATCGCCTTGCCCGAACCGGGCAGACTGGCCTTTGTCATCTCGCGTGCCTCCATCCTTATTACTAATGGCTTTCGATTATGCATAGTGTCTTAGTTGGAGCTAAGACTTTTGCCACTTTGTGGCTTCATTTAACGCTCAGCATCAGCGGCGGCGCTAGCTGCCGTTGTCCAGGAGCGTCTTGTTGGGCTATTTAATCGTATGGCTAGTCCAAACTTTACAGCTCTTCCAGAAAAGAAACTTCTCATTTGAAAGCCCTGCCTTCTCGTAGAATCCAAAGGCATCGTTATTTGAGACGGTAACGAAACTAATGTCGTTTCCCCCCCTGCTTCTTGGTGAATCCTCTTCAACATTTCAGTTCCTATTCCAGAACAGAGATAATCTCGATCCACTCCTAGATCGGTAAGAAACAGAAAATACGCGAAGTCAGTTAGGGCAAAACAGATGCCAACGAGCAGCCCTTCATCGTTTCGTGCAGTTATTCCGATTGAACAATTGGACAACAATTTTTCGATACGCTCCTTGAACCGCTCCAGCGGGTATTGGCTACCCAAATCCGTTCTCTTCAGAAATTCGTAGTACTCTTTAAAAGAGATATCTTCGTCTCAGTGATAGCTAATCATCTTTTCTGCCCAACGTTACGAATCAGCCGCGAGTGAAACGAGTCTGCTGGATTCGTTTTGTTGTGTGCCGGGCAGGTCCGACTGCTCGATGGTGATGTTAACCTCAGAAGGAAATGACACATGAAGTAAACAAAGTCCAGACCCAGCCCGATGGAGGCGAAGGGTAGCCGATGGCAAGAGTTTCCCAGCGATGTGGGTCCCGCCGGGCAGCGATTTTGTAGGTCGGATTTATTAGACGTCGGGCGGGGATCGGGCGCAGCGCGGTTATTTGAAGCGGAAGTCGAGCTTGTAGTCGTAGAGCCAGGGGACTCTTGGGTCGACGCCCTCGGCGGAGAGCTTTTGGGGCAGGTTGGTGTAGTGCCGGGCAAGTGTCTCTTCGGCTTCGCCGGCATTGTAATAAGTAACCACGATGGTATCGTTATGCAGGCGAATGTCCCCTTCGAGCCCGCCGAAGAAGTCCTTGGCAAGATGCTGGGCGTTCCAGCCGGCGAAAGGCCGGCCGAGGCGTTCACGGAGCATAGCAATGACCGCTTGCGCGATTAGAGCCATAGTCATCTGGCCATAACGAACATTGAGGTTGTGAGTGCCGGCACGATTCCACCCCAGAGCCTGGTTGGCGTTGAAAAACTCCTCGCAGTGCCAGCGTTTAGGATATTGCTGCAGCGGTTCTTCGACGGCGGCCTCGCGGGCAGTGCAGAGGAAAGCGTTCAGTTCATAGTCGCCGGCCCGCTCTCCTGTACGCTGAATCATCTGCCAATAGGGAGGCTGGGTTGGATCGGCGGTTTTGGGCAGGTAGTCACGGCAATGAGTAGCGTAACCGGTCCAGTGGCGGGTGAAGGCCTCGTTGGGTAAAGCGTTCAGCTCGGCCATGGTTTCTTTTCGCAGGGGCATGGGGACGAGCAGATCGAAAGGCAGGCGGCGAGGCACTTCGGCCAGCAGATCGAGGGCGTAATGTTCGGAGTCGCACAGCACCAGAACGCGCCGCTCAGCGGGCCGGAGGATTTGCTCGGCCATCTTTAGCAGCTTAGGAGTAGCCTGGGTAACGGTACGGGAAGATGATCCAATGCTCAGAGCGATCGGTTGCTGCGAGTCGGCGTCGAGGACAAAAAAGGTCTGCAGTTGCTTGGTGGCCGGGGCGTGAGGGTCTTTTTTCCGGCGGACCATTTGGCGCTTGCTGTAACTTGGGATGCGATGGGGATCGATGGCCAGCACCTGGGCGGGGAAATGACCCAAGGCCGTCCGCAGCTTTCCGAGCATGATCTGAACGGCCTGTGCTTCGGCGACGCTGTGGGCATCGAGCAGATCATGGATGGCCCAATCACTGGCCACGAAGGGCAGTCCGTTGGCGACTTCAAAGCCCTGCTGGCTGAGGGTGCGTTTCTGGCGCTGGCCGGTCAGGCACAAGGCCGCTTCATGAACCAGCTGGAGGGCCAGGCGGGGCTCCACCGCGGGGGTATCGCGGCCGCTCCAATAGCGGAGAAGATCCCAGCTGCCCAAGCGCAGGTGCTCGGCCATGAGCAGCCAGATTCCCACCCGGTGACCGGAGATTTTGTCGCAAAGCAGCTGGCGCACCGCCCGCTCCAGGCTGCGCGGATCAGTGGGTTCGAGACGGCGGGTTTCTTTGGTGCGCTGGGTGTCAACGAACTTGGGTTCAGAGGTCGGAAAAGGCAGGTGGAGTTTTTTTTTGAAGACCGTAGCTGTTGATGATTCGCTGGACGCTGCGGGTGGAAATGAGATAGCCGTCCTGGCGTAATTTGGAGGCGATCACCTCGGCGGTGGCATCGGGATCGAGAAAGCGGGCCCGGATCACCAGTTTGCTCGCCTCGGGGGTGCGGCGATAATTGCCTTTGGGGCCGGTCTTTTTGTCGATCAGTGCTCGGATGCCCTGGCGGGCTACGGCCTGGCGCAGTTGATAATAGCGGGCTTTGGAAAAGCCGAAGTTGGCGGCGGCGCGGGTGCGAGCGGTGCGAGTGCATTCGCCTTGCAGAAGCATCGCGAGCTTGGCAGATGCCGGATCGTTGGCCGGCAGTGCAAGAGTGCCGTGAGGGCCATTAAGCCGAGAGTGGTTAGGGTCGAATTCGAACATGAGAGAGCTCCATGGTATAAGGTGGACAAGAGCGGAGGAAGTAAAACCGCCATGACGAAAGAGTAAGGGAGAACCGGAAATAGTCTAATAAAATATGGCAACAATATAAGAAAACGAAGGTCTTGACTTTGGAGAGAGACGTCAACATCCCAGAGTTATGGTCTGTTATTGCCGACCCTCGCCCGATCCGGCAAAGAACAGCGTCGCAATTATAGCCATATTTTAATCGACTTATCAGCGCCGTCAGAGCGGCGAAACCGGTCTGGGAAACCTCCCATTAGCCTTTACCGCAGCAAAACGTCCAATAAACGGAACTAACAAAAAGTCTGCCCGGCGGGACCGAGGCAAAGACGTGCGCCGACGAATCCCGATGCGTCGGGACAACACAAGATGAAGTCCCCTATCCATCACAGAGTTGACCCGCGTATATCTGATCCCGTTGAACGGGATGCGTCGAAAGTAGTCGGAATGACCCCGGGAGAGCCGCTATGTCTCCTGATTTTCAGGAGTGAGCAACCCGCAAGGGAAGCCCATCGCATAGGGGCAGTCAGCAGAGGGCATAAGAGTCGTAAAGGAAACGAGCCGGGAGTAGTCGCCGATCCCGTTGAACGGGACCCGACGAAGAATCCGGAGGACTCACCCCGACAAAGGCCCGAACGGTGCCTGTGTCGAAGGGCACGGGTAAATGAGAGTGGCAAGTAGGAAGAGCGTCTAATGAACTCATCGCAGCTGACCAGCTTGGAAGAGTTTGTGGCGTCGCGAATATCCCAAAGCCCGACAGGACAGATCCGGCTCCTGAAGAGTATCCCGGAGCGGAAGAACATGCAGCGCGCGCTGCACTTTGTCCGCTACGCCGAGGACTGTGTCATCTTCGTCCGAAGCGAGTGGGCAGGGACACGAGTGATGGATTTCCAATCACTCGGGCTTGTCTTCCCCTGAACCTGATCCTGCCTGATCAGCCGAACCGCCACTTACGGACCCGTACGAGTGGTGAATGCCACTCGGTTAAGGCTGTTTTCGATGTAATTTAATTGTAGATAAAGCTCGCTAAATAGACGTTATTGAAGCATCGTGTTTGTATGCATAAAACACTATACTTCAAAGGTTTCAACCGCTTCTTTGGACGAGCTAAAAAGTCTGCCGCGCGGACCCTCAAAGAACGATTCGATGAGATACGGGGGCGCGCCCCGGGTCAACTGCATTCGTTGTTTAGCGAAGCGGTGGAAGCGGAAAAAATCGCCGGTGCCAACGGCTGCCGCGAGCGGCTCTTTCCGGCCGATGTGACCTTCTGGGGCATGCTCGGACAGGTGTTTCGCGGTGGCAGTCTGCGCGATGCGGTGCGAGAAATACAGGCCTCGGTTTGCGCGGCCGATGGGGAGCGGGACCTGAGCAACAGCACCGGCAGTTACAGTGATGCGCGCCAGCGCTTGCCACAGGACAGTGTAGATGCGGTGCATGGGCGGGTCTGTGACAAGATGATGTCGTCGGGAGGGTTGCTGGGAGGGCGGCGTGTCATGGTCGTGGACGGCACCTCGGTGCAACTGGAAGACACTCCGGCCAATCAAAAGGAGTATTGCCAACCGGTCGGGCAGAAACTCGGTTGCGGGTTTCCGGTGATGCAGATAGTGGCTCTGTTCAATCTGGGCAGCAGTGCGCTGGAGCGGTTTTCGTTCAGTCCCCACAGCGCCGACGAAGGCGGCATGTTCGATGTCGAACTGAGGGAGCATTTGCAGGCCGGCGACGTGCTGTTGGGCGACCGTTTGTACGGTTCCTACCTGCGTTTTGCGGCCTTGGCGGCCCGGGGCGTGGATGTGGTGACGCGACTGAACGGCTCGCGTGGCTGGCCTAAGGGGATGCGTGGCGACGATGTCACAGTGCAGTGGAGGCGGCCTGCGCCAAGCGCCCGCCCACCCCATGTGACCCAGCAGGAATGGGAAGCGCTGCCGGCCACGATCACGGTACGCTACGTGCGCTACCTCATCGAAATTCCCGGTTTTCGCACCCGGAACATCAGGGTGGTTACCACGCTGCTGGAGGCGCCGGCAAAAGAACTGGCGCAACTGTACCTGCGACGCTGGGACATCGAGTTGTGCTTCGATGACATCAAAACCACCATGGGGATGGATTTTATCCGCGCCAAGTCTCCGGCCATGGCGGTGAAAATGGTCACCATGTATGCGATCGCCTACAACCTGGTTCGACTGTTGATGCAACAGGCCGCCCGCGCCACCGGCTGCCATACCTCCGCGGGGCACTCAATGCGCCTGTCTTTCAAGGGCGCGCTGGACGCTACCTTGCGCTTCGCCGCCGAAATGGCGCAAGCCAGCCGCAAGCAATGGCACAGCCTGCGACACAAATTGTTGCGCACGATCGCTGGCGACTGCCTGCCCAGGCGTCTCGATCGCTTCGAACCCAGGGTTGTCAAACGACGACCAAAACCGTTTCCCCGAATGACGGTGCCGCGCGCCGTTTTGAAGCAGCGTATCCTCGCAAATCATGCCCGCTTTCAGGCGTCGAAATGAGCCTTATCCGAGTGGCATTCGTACGAGTGGTGGTGAGGGAGGGGCGCCCCGTGAGGGGCGTCCCTATCCCGATAGCCATGCTACATTCTGATTGCAGTGAACGTCGAATCATCGCTGTGATGGAAGTAAATCTTGCCGTGTAATTTACCGTCATTCACGACAGCCCACCCACGGCCACTCGCCGTATCATTCTCGTCGCTTCCGAACCAACTAAACTCTGCTCTTTCTTCTGTATACTCAACATCCATTTGAGCATCCACGCAAATAAAATGAAAATTGCCCTTGTCTCCGTCAAATTGGATGTAAGCCGTTTCCGTCATGTCAAGATCTTCCTTATTCCACATCTCAGTTTCAATGATCTCCCAAGATCCCTGGAATGTTTTCATATTCGTTCAGCGTTCCTTCTTTGGAGCTAACGTCTGAGCTCAACGGCGAGCGTTAGCGCGTCCGCTGCAGCGGCTTGTTAGCCATTGGCCCCCCTATCTAAACATAGTATTTCTTTCCTTTAACCCAGTTACTCATCCGGATATGACGGGAGGGTTGTCAGCCGAGTGTCCTCTACGGGGCCGCCGATCGTGAAATGGTAGAGGTCCTGGTATTTACGGTCTTTGAGGCCGAGGACTTCGTGCATAGGGTCGTCGGAGTAGCAGCCGATGCCGGTGCTGCGGATGCCGGCGGCTTCAGCTTCCAGATATAGCACCTGGCCGATGACGCCGGCTTCCCAAAAGAGGCGAGGATAAAACCAGGGGCCGTAAAGTTCCAGGGGTTCTTTGTATTCAGCAATCATACCAAGGCTGAAACAACTATCACTCGCAATTTCCTGGAAACAGGAAATCTGCCGGGCGGGTTCCCGTACATCCGCTTCGATGAGGCAATAAAGCTCCAGTTGCTCCGGACATCCGAAGGGTCGCCGCCACTGGTCAGCCTGAGTGAGCGCTACTTCTAGGGCTTTTCCCTGTGAAGGGTCGCGTACCAGGAAGTAAAGTCCGGGAGGGAGATCATCCACCCGGTGGACAAAAATCGCCAAGTGAATGTGAGGCTTCCAGGGAAGCGTGCTGAAGGGAATGTTGCCAGGGACTGCCAAAGTCTTTTGAAGGATACGATAGAACGAGTCCCGAGAGATTCGAGTCTTTCCGTCCATGGCCACTGTACTGCGGCGCTGGCGAATCATCTTGCGAAGAGAAACCGGACGAATTTTCAAAGACCCCTGCTTTGGCGGACTTTGAAACCGCTCGTACTGACCCGAACCACGCGGTTTCCGGGCCGCTTCTGCCATTTCCTCCACCCCCCATTCAACGTGAGACGTACTCAGTTGATTGGGATGGCCCCGCCAGTCAAGAGACTCGAAAGTCAGAACATGATTTTCGGGAAGACCTATCTCATTCGTTTCTTTTTCAAACGGACCCAAGGCCATCAGCACATCCGGCTTTTCCGGCTCGGCATAGTGCTCACGAAATGTGCCCGTGAGTAACGCCAACTCATCTGTGCCCAAGTCGTCCAGAATCCTCGTCTGCCACCCTAGCCCGGCGGCGGCGACACTGATAGCGCCGATGGCGTGACCCGCATCGTGATGGCAGTAGCGATAGGCGCGCTGACCATACTTCCAGGCCTCTCGCCAGTGAATGGAAGTGAGTCCTATGAAGAAGGTGTCCTTGGGAAATCTCACACAAAGTTTTTCCCACAACCCTAACTCAAACTCTGCCCGCACCTCCAACCCGTGTTCTTTCTGTGCATAATGGCAGACCATGGGCTTGTCGCATAGCCCTTCGATGGGATTGCAGATCAGGTAGCCCTCGGTCGGATGCAGATTCCCACTGGAAGGATTGACCCGTAATGCCCAACGGGTCTCACCCGTGCTCTTCCAGGCCGATATCGCCAAGCTGTCGTAGAAGAGTTGAGAAATGCTCCTCAAGTTTACCGACCCGTGGGGTATCCGACCCGGAACAAAGGCATTGTCGTACAGCGGCTCATCGGTTAGCGGGATTTTTTCCAGATGCATCAGCCGTGCGCCCTCATACCGACGAAAAGGGTTTGGCTGAGTTGCCCAATCCAAATACCCTGGGCCTCTGGCATAGCCATGGAAGTAATGTTTCGTGGCCTGGTGATAATCGAAAACATTTTGAAGCAGGTCTGGCCTATTTCCGGGATCTTGTTTCATTCCGATCGTTTCCGGCCAACTTGCGGTTCGTAGCCGACGCCTTTCCTGCCGTGTTCCAGATCCCAGGCCATTCCTTCGTTATTGGGCATGGCGTTAAGATCTTCGAATTGAACAGAATCATCTGCTTCGATTTGGGTTGCCTTGCTACTCTTCATCGTTTCAGGTCGGGGAAGACAGGCACCGATGGCGGCTAACGCCACCCATCACCCGAAAAACGTAGTGCAGCGGAGTTTTGTCGGGTGCATGGGTGGCGTTATGCGCTCTCATGTTCTTTGGGCATACACTTAAACATGTTACGCTCCTCTTTAATGATTGCCCAACAATCACTCTTCCCTATCTTCTGCTTTGCTTCATCCAGCGGTTGATGACCACTCTCGATGAAGAGCGTGCCACCGGGCTTAAGCAAACGGTGAAGTTCCTTGAGAAACCCCCTGGCATCTTTAATATGATGGAACATATCCAAGGCATAGATAACGTCCGCCGAGTGGCTTTCTATATCAACAGGGTAGCCCGTTGATAGAACCGGAATCACATTGCCAAGACTCGCCTTCCTTATTTTTTTCTTAATTGACTTGATCGCCAATGGGTGAACATCGACGGCGTAGACCCTACCGGTGTCGCCGACCACCTGCGATACTCGTTCAATGTAGCTTCCTGGCCCGCACCCGAAATCTATAACAACAGAACCATTGTCGATTCCGAAACCATTTATCCGGTTACCTACAGGGACGAAAACATCGCGCAATGAAAGAATAAAGGACATTATACGAAATGGAATATTCGATATATTTTCCACTCCGTATCCAAGTATTGTTCCCAATAATCTCATGTTGATCGTCCTTTCATTTCCCAAGCGCATAACGGATAGGCTGTGGGACGGCGGCGTCAGCCGGCGTTCCTACGAGCCGCTTGTTCGGCCTGGATTTTATCCTCCACCCGAAAGAAGAACCGAATAAAATCTTCACAACTTCCGTGCAACATAAATGATATTTGCGCCACAGTCCAACGTTCCCGGTAGTTTAGACCACTCCAGTTCCTTCTCAAGTATCAGAGGCCATAGTTCTGCGTCTTTTCGCGCCCCCTTCAAGGCTTCGCTTTCGGCCAATGCAAACAGCCCAGCGGCACGCTTCTCCAATATACGAACATTTGCTCGTTGAAACAGTTTATCAAGATCACAAGCCTTCAGCATATGCACAAAATGTTGATTCTCCACTGGATAGTGTACTGGGTCCTGAATACCAGTATCGAGCAGCCATCGAGTTGCATCGATCCCAAACTTCCCTTTCTCCGAAACGATGCCAGGCATACACCTTAGCATAACACCCACTACCGAATTGACCCCAAGCACAAGCACACCAGACGGTTTGGTGACTCTCAGCATTTCCTTGAGCGCGCGCTCTTCGCGGTCCATTGCATAATTCAGCGCACCCCCGATACAGACGACGACGTCAAATTGATTGGAAGACAGTCCTCGGAGATCCGTTATGTCTAAGAGCGTGTAGTCACGAATCTGGTTTTCGAGGCCAAGTTCAGCCATGTTCTCCCGATTGATTGCCAATTGCTTCGGGGACAGGTCGGATGCGACCAGAGACCTGCACATTTTGACCAGCTCCTTCGTAAAGAATCCACATCCAGCAGCGAGTTCGAGAACATCGTGCTTCGGATCGATATTGGATCGGAGTACATCCATGTGGACGTGGTAAAGCAATTCACCGAGTGGAGTGCTCGAGAGACGCTTCCATTCCTTTTCCCCGAGGGCTTCGTAAAACCGAAGGGGAACATCAGGATCGTAGTGCATCGAAGTGTGTGTAGCCGAACGTTAAACTGAGCTATCGTGAATGCTCAGAGCGAAGCGGCGAGTATTCACGATTAGCTCCAGTACCATGTTGAACTAAGCCGCTACGCGGCGGCTCCTCATTTCGGACAGTTACTGGGCTAGGATTGATAGTCGGTGGTAAGGTGTGATTCCTCCCGGCCACACGGGGTGGCCGGGAGTTTCGATTAACGGATTCAAACGAAAGGAATCACGCCATGAAACGTACTCACACCTATCGGTGCTGGCAAGAACGGATGCTCGATGACATGACTCTGCACGGGTATGCGCAAAAGACACAGGAAGTCTATCTGAGGGCAGCCGAAAGGCTCTCGGAGTTTTGCGCGGGAAGATCGCCGCGATCGGTCACGATTGAAGAGCTGCGGCAGTTCTTCATCTACCTTAAAACCGTCAAAGTCTACAGCCGCCCAACCTGCACGAGCTTCATCTGCGCGATCAAGTTCCTGTTCGAGAAGACGCTCAAGCGGCGCTGGCCCCAAGAGACGATTCTGGTGCGTCCACCGCGCCAGTCGCGCCTTCCGGTCATTTTGACCCCGGAGGAAGTCGGGAAGATCCTGCGGGAGGTGAGAGAAGCGCACCATCGCTGCTGTCTGGGCGTGATCTACTCGTGCGGGCTGCGCCTGGGAGAAGGCTTGAGCCTGAAGATCGAGGACATCGATGCGGGGCGCATGGTCCTGCACATTCGTGCCGGGAAGGGACAGAAGGACCGCTATGTACCTCTGCCCGAACGCGCTCTGCTGGCGTTGCGACGCCAATGGCGGCGTCATCGCAACCCTACCTGGCTTTTTCCTGCTCCGGGCCATGGGGGCATCGGCTGCCCGACGGCCCAGCGGCCCATGTCACGAACCAGCCTGCAGCGGGCCTTCCGGCTGGCTCTGAAGGCCACCGGAAGCCGCAAACAGGCACATATCCATACCCTGCGTCATTCCTACGCCACCCATCTGCTCGAGTGTGGCGAGAACCTCAGGCAGATTCAGAACAACCTGGGCCATCAGTCCCCTCAGACTACGGCGCTCTACACCCACCTCACCGAAGTGGTACAAAAACAGGCCACCCAACGGCTCAACGCGATGATCGCCCACTTGTAGCGCCTCAGCGCATCCATACTGTCCATGCCCGAACTGACGGAGGTTTTCCGCCGGTATGGGGCGGCCTATCTGCAGCGCTTTGGCGAACACATCCTGCCCAGCCACCGGCGTGTCATGCGCGATATCTTATCGTGCCGCACGCCGCTGCTGGGCGGCTGCGTTTACCACTGCGCGCCCTGCGACCGCACCCATTACAGTTACCATAGCTGTAACAACCGGCACTGCCCCAAGTGCGGAAACGCCGATGCTTCCGAGTGGTTGCAACGCCAGGAGCATCTGCTGCTCCCCTGTGCCTATTTCCTGGTCACTTTCACCATTCCCAGCCAGCTGCACCAATTTGCACGCAGCAATCAGAAGCTCTTCTACCACCTGCTCTTCCGCTGCTCCGCCGACGCTTCTCCTGCAGCGCGGCCGGCAAAAGCGGCTCCTGGGCGGCCTGCTCGGCTTCATCGGCATCCTTCACACCTGCACCCGTCGCCTCGATTATCACCCTCATATCCACTACCTCATCCCCGCCGGCAGCCTTTCCACGAACGCCAGGAAGTGGATGCGATTGAAAAAGCCCGACTACCTCCTTCCGGTCCAGGCACTTTCCTATTCCTTCCGCGAGAACATCAAAGCCGCCCTCACCAAGAAGCTTCTCACCGATCAGGTCGACCCCCAGATCTGGAACTGCGACTGGGTCGTCCATGCCAAACCTGCCGGCAGCGGCCTGCCGGTTTTAAAGTACCTCAGTCGCTATGTCTTTCGTACCGCCCTCAGCAACAACCGCATCCTCTCCGCTAACAATGACGCTGTCACATTCGCCTATAAAGATTCCCACACCGGCCGTCCCTGCACCTGTTCTCTGCCTCCATTAACCTTCATTGCCAGGTTCCTCCAGCATGTCCTCCCACGCGGTTTCACCCGTGTCCGCTACTACGGATTCTTCAGTCCTGCCAATCGAGCCAAGCTGCAGAAAGTCCGATCCCTCCTCGCTGCAGCTTTTGCCCGCCTCGAGGCGCTCACAGCAGCAAAGAACGACCCCGCACCCTTCCGCTGTCCCAACTGCCACCGGCCCATGCAGATCCTCGCCTTACTCCCCCGCATTCGATCACCGCCCAGTTTCTTTCCTTTCTCACTTCCATCTGTTGCCCATGCCTGATCACAATCAGAATAGCGGCCTCTATTCTGCTCCGCTCTCTTTACGTACCCTTCGCATGCCCGGCTGTGCAAACACTTCTTGGGCCCGATCTGTCTCATCTCACCGATACCTTCGAGCTCTTTCTCCTGCTGAAACCTATCAGCATTCCGCCTCCGCCGCGGGCCTCCTTCTCCTCCCAAGCCCCCTTATCCCTAAACTCGTAAACCTTTAATCCGCAAACGACACTCCCCTTCAGTCCCTGCGGCTCAGTCCAACCCTGTGATGCAACTCAGCTCCGCAAGCTCCGCTGACCTACATCACTTGATTCGTTGTGTGCCGGGCAGGTCCGACTGCTCGATGGTGATGTTAACCTCAGAAGGAAATGACATATGAAGTAAACAAAGTCCAGACCCAGCCCGATGGAGGCGAAGGGTAGCCGATGGCAAGAGTTTCCCAGCGATGTGGGTCCCGCCGGGCAGACTTTTTGTTAGTTCCGTTTATTGGACGTTTTGCTGCGGTAAAGGCTAATGGGAGGTTTCCCAGACCGGTTTCGCCGCTCTGACGGCGCTGATAAGTCGATTAAAATATGGCTATAATTGCGACGCTGTTCTTTGCCGGATCGGGCGAGGGTCGGCAATAACAGACCATAACTCTGGGATGTTGACGTCTCTCTCCAAAGTCAAGACCTTCGTTTTCTTATATTGTTGCCATATTTTATTAGACTATTTCCGGTTCTCCCTTACTCTTTCGTCATGGCGGTTTTACTTCCTCCGCTCTTGTCCACCTTATACCATGGAGCTCTCTCATGTTCGAATTCGACCCTAACCACTCTCGGCTTAATGGCCCTCACGGCACTCTTGCACTGCCGGCCAACGATCCGGCATCTGCCAAGCTCGCGATGCTTCTGCAAGGCGAATGCACTCGCACCGCTCGCACCCGCGCCGCCGCCAACTTCGGCTTTTCCAAAGCCCGCTATTATCAACTGCGCCAGGCCGTAGCCCGCCAGGGCATCCGAGCACTGATCGACAAAAAGACCGGCCCCAAAGGCAATTATCGCCGCACCCCCGAGGCGAGCAAACTGGTGATCCGGGCCCGCTTTCTCGATCCCGATGCCACCGCCGAGGTGATCGCCTCCAAATTACGCCAGGACGGCTATCTCATTTCCACCCGCAGCGTCCAGCGAATCATCAACAGCTACGGTCTTCAAAAAAAAACTCCACCTGCCTTTTCCGACCTCTGAACCCAAGTTCGTTGACACCCAGCGCACCAAAGAAACCCGCCGTCTCGAACCCACTGATCCGCGCAGCCTGGAGCGGGCGGTGCGCCAGCTGCTTTGCGACAAAATCTCCGGTCACCGGGTGGGAATCTGGCTGCTCATGGCCGAGCACCTGCGCTTGGGCAGCTGGGATCTTCTCCGCTATTGGAGCGGCCGCGATACCCCCGCGGTGGAGCCCCGCCTGGCCCTCCAGCTGGTTCATGAAGCGGCCTTGTGCCTGACCGGCCAGCGCCAGAAACGCACCCTCAGCCAGCAGGGCTTTGAAGTCGCCAACGGACTGCCCTTCGTGGCCAGTGATTGGGCCATCCATGATCTGCTCGATGCCCACAGCGTCGCCGAAGCACAGGCCGTTCAGATCATGCTCGGAAAGCTGCGGACGGCCTTGGGTCATTTCCCCGCCCAGGTGCTGGCCATCGATCCCCATCGCATCCCAAGTTACAGCAAGCGCCAAATGGTCCGCCGGAAAAAAGACCCTCACGCCCCGGCCACCAAGCAACTGCAGACCTTTTTTGTCCTCGACGCCGACTCGCAGCAACCGATCGCTCTGAGCATTGGATCATCTTCCCGTACCGTTACCCAGGCTACTCCTAAGCTGCTAAAGATGGCCGAGCAAATCCTCCGGCCCGCTGAGCGGCGCGTTCTGGTGCTGTGCGACTCCGAACATTACGCCCTCGATCTGCTGGCCGAAGTGCCTCGCCGCCTGCCTTTCGATCTGCTCGTCCCCATGCCCCTGCGAAAAGAAACCATGGCCGAGCTGAACGCTTTACCCAACGAGGCCTTCACCCGCCACTGGACCGGTTACGCTACTCATTGCCGTGACTACCTGCCCAAAACCGCCGATCCAACCCAGCCTCCCTATTGGCAGATGATTCAGCGTACAGGAGAGCGGGCCGGCGACTATGAACTGAACGCTTTCCTCTGCACTGCCCGCGAGGCCGCCGTCGAAGAACCGCTGCAGCAATATCCTAAACGCTGGCACTGCGAGGAGTTTTTCAACGCCAACCAGGCTCTGGGGTGGAATCGTGCCGGCACTCACAACCTCAATGTTCGTTATGGCCAGATGACTATGGCTCTAATCGCGCAAGCGGTCATTGCTATGCTCCGTGAACGCCTCGGCCGGCCTTTCGCCGGCTGGAACGCCCAGCATCTTGCCAAGGACTTCTTCGGCGGGCTCGAAGGGGACATTCGCCTGCATAACGATACCATCGTGGTTACTTATTACAATGCCGGCGAAGCCGAAGAGACACTTGCCCGGCACTACACCAACCTGCCCCAAAAGCTCTCCGCCGAGGGCGTCGACCCAAGAGTCCCCTGGCTCTACGACTACAAGCTCGACTTCCGCTTCAAATAACCGCGCTGCGCCCGATCCCCGCCCGACGTCTAATAAATCCGACCTACAAAATCGCTGCCCGGCGGGACTGGAGGCAAAGGCGTGCGCCGACGAATCCCGATGCGTCGGGACAACACAAGATGAAGTCCCCTATCCATCACAGAGTTGACCCGCGTATATCTGATCCCGTTGAACGGGATGCGTCGAAAGTAGTCGGAATGACCCCGGGAGAGCCGCTATGTCTCCTTTGTTTGAGGAGTGAGCAACCCGCAAGGGAAGTCCATCGCATAGTGGCAGTCAGCCGAGGGCATATTAGTCGTAGGAAACGAGCCGGGAGTAGTCGCCGATCCCGTTGAACGGGATCCGACGAAGAATCCGGAGGACTCCCGCGACAAAGGCCCGAACGGTGCCTGTGCCGAAGGGTACAGGTAAATGAGAGTGGCAAGTAGGAAGAGCGTCTAATGAACTCATTGCAGCAGTCCAGCTCAGAAGAGTTTGTTGCGTCGCGAATATCCCAAAGCCCGACAGGACGGATCCGGCTCCTGGAGAGTATCCCGGAGCGGAAGAACATGCAGCGCGCGCTGCACTTTGCCCGCAACGTCGACGACTGTGTTATCTTCGTCCGAAGCGAGCTGGGAGGGAAACGGATGATGAATTTCCAATCATTCGGGCTCGTCTTCCCCTGGACCCGATCCTGCCTGATCAGCCGAATCGCCACTTACGGACCCGTACGAGTGGTGGTGTGGGAGGGGCGTCCCTATCCCGTTAGTGGATCCTTTCCTCCAATTCGGTTCGAATCCACGCTGGATCTCTCCTCATGTCCAGCACCGCGGCAACCCGGGCAATGTTTTGATCGATGTCATAATATACGGCGAATGGAAACCGCCTCGAAAGCATTCGGTGGAAACCGAAATGAACGGAGTGGATACCGGCGAAAATCTGCAGTGAGTCTATGTCGGAAAGTAGGCTGTCGATAAAATAGTCGCCGATGCCCTGCTCTCGCGAGTCGTAGAACGCTCTGCCCGTCACCAAGTCTTCTGCTGCCTCATCGAGTACTACTACCGCTTCAACATTCGTCAACGAAAGCGTTCCCGCAATTGATCCAACGTGTAAAAACGGGCTTCTGGAGAGTTCAATCGTGCCTTCCTTGCCTCTAAAACGGCGCTGTGCCATCTCGGAGATTGAGGTTCCTGGTCTTCGTGACAAAGTGCGTCCCAGAGTTGCTCCATGGCTGTAAGCCGCTCCCTTGTAGACATTTGTCTAATTTCTGAAATACTCATTTGGTATAGTTTAGCAGAAGCTATTGGAGTGGCAAGCGGGCATTTTTCCGCTAACGTTCAGGCTGTGGAACGGCGGCGTTAGCCGGCGTTTCTACGAGCCGCTTGTTATGCTTCATGGTAGGGACGTCTAGGGGGCATTGCTACCGTTTCCTTGATAGCATGAATTGGTTGCCTTCCGGATCCTGGCACATGGCTAAATGTGGAGGATCTCCGTTTTCGGGTTTAGGTTTTCGCTCGCATGTGCCACCTGCGGTTACGACTTCCTGTGCGCCGGCTACCACGTCGGCAACCTGGAATGTCAGTCCGGTCCAGGTTTTATTGCCTTCACCTCCCCCATGGATGGATATGAGTCCCCCGGCGACAGCAAGTTCAGTAATATGCGGATTATGACTGACTTGGGATGCCCCAAAGCAATCAGTATAAAAGCGAACCGCTCTTGAAGTATCAGCAGCCCAGATCGTGTATTTCAGTTTTTCAACACGCATAACACAGAATTTACCCGCGTTTTGTGGAGCTCATTCAAAATCGTATCTTTCCAACGAATTTGATTGAGCGGAGCAAAATGTCGGGTGCAATGTTTTGTTATAAATTTCGTATTTCCTCTAAATTATCTAGCTACTTTTTCTATCTAATTCAGCAATCTATTTGGTAAATAATTATTGAAGACGTTCACTAGTTCCGGATTAATGTTTGATTCTGAGTCCAATAACGCTGCATTACCAGGCTTAGTAAACTCGATAAATTTAATAAACCTAACTTTTTAACAAAAATACCTACAATACTTTTGCCGGGTATTAATTCTAAAACAGCCTCAATATCAACATTTGAAATTGATTGATTCATTTTGGTTTTCTCTTCTTCAAAATAATCCTCAGGTGAAAAAACCCAGTTACCAGAATCAACCGCATTAAGGAATTCAGTTTTCAAATCTTCATAACTTTTAGTCGGGTCCGTACCTGAGTTGAACATATTTTTTAATTGCAATTCAGTCCTTTGCTTTACTCTTTCCAATACAATTTTTTGATTTCCGTTTCGTTTTGTGAAAAGCGACTAATTATTTGGCTTATTGCTTCTTGATAAAGAGTAGATAACTCGTTTTCGGGTTTACCCAAGCGCTTGCCATGAAGCATAAAAATCATTTTTATGCAAAAAAGGGATTCAAATTCATGTACGGGAAGGATAGTAATGTTTTCGGGTAATTGTGTGATAAAATTATCAGACCTATAATCCCTATCAATAATACCAATTGCAGTAGCACCTTGAATTACTGGATTATTATTAAAAACATCTACGCATTTAATCACTTCTTCACAACTACCAACAGGGACAACAGCAATACTTGGGCTATTGAACCAGGCTGAATAAAATACATCATCCATATTATTATTTTCTGCGCCTTCACAAAAGACAACTTTATTTGTTGATATTGAAAATGTTGCAGCACCTAATACAGATTGGAAAATTTCCGGTGGTATCCTATTGGCTTGTTCCAATACTCTTTGGTCAGTTTCTGATGATACGATAATAAATTGAACATCTCTTCGTGAAAGGGCAAAGTGTAAATCATGTGTAATGTAAATAAACCTGCAACCAGACCTAAAGTTCTCAAGAGTGTTCCAAAATTCTTTTGCCAAAACACTATGAAAGTGTATTTCGGGCTCATCAACAAATATTAACCCATTTGGGGAATCAATAATCCGCGCCAAAAGGTACAGAGCTACTCGTTCACCACCACTCATTTTTGATATGCCAAACGGTTCAGTGCCACTAACGTGATTGGCAGTAACTTTAGGATTGTAGGATGTAAAATCTATTTCTCGCTCAGGGAAAATTGCATTCCAAAGACCAGTTAAATGCAGTACTTTTGTATCCTCCGGAGTTTGTCCAGGATTAACAATGGCGGCATTTCTAAAATTAATTGCAGACTGAGCATCTTCTGCCTTAATTTTTGCAAGCAAATGATTAAGCTCACTAGATAACCTCCATGGCGAATTTTTCTGTCTGGTTTTTTGACTATCAAAGTCGCTCGCAGTTTGTTCTGGTGTGTTCATTTGGATTGAATCAGCAAAATCCAAGTTTCTTGTTGCACCAATCCATTCGCCGTTATTTGATATGGATAATTTATTTCCAAATGTTGTTTTCCCAGATCCATTCGGCCCAATAATTGCAACAGGATGCGATCCAATTATTTCATTTTCTTCATCGAGTAATTTAATGGGGTAATTCATTTCTTTCTTAAGTGCTAATGTTTTTTCTTATTCCGTTTAAAAAGTAGCTTTGATTTTTTCCTTCAAATTAGATCTTTGAGAATATTTATAACATAGTATTCTCCAACAGACTTAGGATTGACTTTGACTCCTCCCGATGAGGAAAGCAACGATCGATTGATCCGAATTTGTGCTTGTGCCACAACGAGGTGTTGGTATGCAGGATTGTAGTATATGGATGCTAGCCAACAAAACGCCTTTCGCAAGGTAGCGCCGTTCAAACCGGATCCCCGGTGGCCGGGGGGATACTTTGAGGTCCTCGAAGAACTGGGAATTGAAGAACAACGGCGTCGATTTCACGCGCATTGGGTACGCCAGTTCTTCAATCGGTACCGGGGACGGGCCCGGCGCGAATTGGGCCGAACAGAAATCGAGGATTTTCTGAATACGCTCGCGGTCGATCCGGCGGTGTTGTCGTGGCAGGTTATCCAAGCGAGGGAAGCCTTGGAGATTTACTACGAGCAATTCCGGGGCATCGCTCTCGAGCCTCGAACCGAGCAGCGTGCGATCGGGCCGGAGGTCTCTAAGGAATCGGCCGATCCGCAAGCTTCAGGTGGAGGGAAGTATGCCGGTGTGGGAAAGGCCGATGGGACGGCTACGGTAGCGCTGCCGCGGAAAATTGAGGAGCCTCGGTCAGTACCTCGTCCCAAGGGAAGGCGAGCGGATCGGAAGGCGGATTGGGCCTCTCTGGAAAAGGTGATTCAGGAGTCGCTACGGGTTGAGCATTATGCGCTCAAGACGGAGCGGACCTATGTGCAATGGATTCGACGTTTCGTTGCCTACCATCATGGGAAGCGTCCGTCAGATATAAGGGCGGCCGAAATTCACCAGTTTCTCAGTCACTTGGCGATCAACGAGCAAGTGGCGGCGAGCACGCAGAATCAGGCTCTTAATGCGATCGTCTTTCTCTACCGCAAGGTGGTGAAGAAAGAGCCCGGAGATTTCAGTGACTTTCCTCGGGCTCGCCGCAGGAAGCATCTTCCTTCTGTACTGAGTCGGCCTGAAGTTCAATCCCTGTTACCCGAGATGGACGGCGTAGAGGAACTGATTACGCGCCTGATCTATGGCACCGGCATGCGGATTTCGGAGGCGCTTCGCCTGCGTGTGCAGGATCTATCTTTCGATCGCAATGAGATTACGGTGCGTTCAGGCAAGGGCGGCAAGGACCGGCGTGTTCCTTTTCCCCAAGCATTGAAGGCGGAATTCTACCGGCACCTGGATGCTCGCCGGAATCAGTTCGAAAACGATAGAGAAGGGGGAATGCACGAGGTTGAATTGCCGGGAGCCTTGGCGCGGAAGTATCCCAATGGCCCCTATGAATGGAATTGGCAGTATGTGTTTGCCGCATCCGATTTTTCGGTTGATCCCCGGAGTGGCGCCACTCGTCGCCACCATGTGCATGAGATTCGGATTCAACGAGCGGTCAAGAAAGCTGCCCGGAAGGCCGGCATAACGGTGCGGGTAACTCCACACACATTACGTCATTCATTTGCTACCCACCTGCTCGAGGCAGGACAGGACATCCGAACGGTCCAGGAACTCCTGGGCCACAGTGATGTGAAAACGACCATGATCTATACTCACGTTCTCAACACAGGGCCTATGGGCGTTGTCAGTCCCCTCGACACGCTCTGATCTGGAAACTTAACTGTTGAGGCGGGTTTGGGGGCCTTCTCGCTTCGCTTGTGAACAGGTGTAAGTGCTCGATTAGAACAGACACCTGTTCACAAGCGAAGCGAGAAGGCCTGACAACCTGAACTCTCTCAATAGTTTCACTCCTGTTTGATCCGGCCCGCCGTAAGCTTGCCGAACGGGCCAACCGTCAGTGCAGCCAGAGCCCCACTAACCCGCATCTCTCACCGGTTTTTGCTGAACGGGTTTAAGTAATTGATTTGCAGATATTTGAGAGAAACAGGAAATAACAGTATGTTCTGGTGGTTCGTGTTCAGCAGAAACCTCAAAACCACAAGCGCGCGATGCGGCGTTATCGCTGCAATCCGCTTGGTTGCGTGCATGAGCACGCTCCCATCGCGGACCTTGCTCTGCCTTGCCTCGCATCGCTTCTGGAATTTGTGAGACAACCGGGCTAACCATGCTCAGACCCGGATCTGCGCCAGGTAGATGGCCGTATTCTCCTCGTGCGAGGAATAATACATCATCCAGAGCAAATCATCGTGCCAGACAAAGCCCGGATAGGAACTGTCTCCGCCGCTTGGAAGCTGGAGGACCGGTTCGTACTTTTCAAGGGTCATGCGAGCCAGAACGGTATAGCGCGGCTTTCCCCGGTTGCGCGTGAAGCCATCCGGAAAGTAGCGCCCTCCGGCCCACATAGCGCCGGAGGGGAGAATAATAAAGTTGGGTCCCCCAACGAAATGGCCACAGTCGCGGAACGACCATTCCCGAAACGGTGGTTGGCTGTGGCCGATCCAGGCGTGCCCGTCGGCCACTCCACGCCGGACGAGGGCCACGATGCTGCCGTCATCGCGAAATCGGATCGTTGTTTCATCCCCGTCTGGGACGTTGAGCTCTGATATCGATTCCCATTGAAGGCCGTCACCGCTCTCCACGAGGGCTTGCAGGCGGTGTTGTTTGGGATTATTGGGGTCCTTCCCATACTTGCTCACCCCGTAGGCCTTTCCGTTGTGCCAGGTCACCCGCCAGAGCCAATGTCCCTCGCTCAGGACTCTCTGTGGCTGCGACCAGTTGCGACCATCAGACGAAAACGCGACCCGGGGTTGTCGGTTAACGAAGCTGCCCTCATGGTGGATCGATCCCCCGGCCACGATCATGAGACGGGAGTCCGCCGTCACGGAAAGATGCGGGTCGCGCAGGTCGATACCTTCTTCGACGAGGCGGGCGGCGGAATGCCAGGTCTCGCCGTCTTCGGAGGTGATGACGCGAATGGCGCCATGGTCCGGCCAGCACTCCGCGCGGGCGGCGTGGGCCTTGCCTTCTCGGAAGACACAGTACCAACGATCGTTGAAACGCGTGATATCGCCGAAGGCGTTGTGAGGGGCTTCGTCGCCCCAGATTCGGCGAAGACTTACGATTTCAGGTGTATTCGGCATAGGAAGTGTAGATCTATCTTATGGAAGAGGAATGGGCCGCGATATTCTCATAAAGGCCCGCCAGATTTTTGCGGAATAACAAACTACTGGAACGGGTTCAAGAGACTCACACCCAAGCATTGAAAATCCATCGTGCTGCGCGTCGCCACAGTCAAGCCGTATTCCAGGGCAGTGGCGGCAATGAGGCTGTCGGTCACCGGCCATAACTGTACTGCCATCAATCGCCCCCACCGATCTGCGATATCCTCAGTGATCGGAAAAATATCCTCATCGTAATCCACCTGCAGTCTCGCAAGCCAACGTTCAAAAGCAGGGCACTGGTCCGGCGATCTGCGCCGCAGGACTTCGATTCCTTTCCGTATCTCACCCAGCGAAAGCACACTGATACAGTGCCGTTCGCCAATTGTCGAACGCGCCCACTGGCGCACCCTCGAATCGCACCCGGCACCTTTGCGAAGCTCGGACAACACGTTGGTATCCAGAAGGAAAGGCATCAGAAACCCATGTCTCGAACTTCAACTTCCCGGCTGCGGCGCAGATCCAATTCCACGTCCGGATGTGCCTCGCCATCTTTGGACACGAGGAACTCGATGAGGGAAGGTCTCACCTTGACCGGCCTGGAAAGAACCTGCTTGAGGATTTGCCGATGCTCCTCTTCAGCTGAAACGCCCCGTGACTTTGCTCGGTTCTTTAGCTTTCGGACCAAGGATTCATCCACATTTCTAACCAGTAATTGTGCCACGGATAAAAGGATGCTATCAATGATATCAAAAGTCAATATCAGAGCTCCTCTGTTCGGCCTGAAGTTCCTTGCCTTATTGCTCGCCACAGGCCACTCGACAATCCCGTTAACCGACGATGCCAGCACGACCGGGCGAGACGTCAACTCGACAAGGCGCCGGGCCGTACAGGTGAGGCTGGCACCCATCTCATTCGCAAGACACTCGATCTTCGCAACCCCAGGATCCTCATTCAGCATACTCTTCGGGATCCACTTCTTGGGTATCAGTATCGATACCGCAAAATGATTCGCCTCAACCTCCTCGGGAGATCAAATATAGTCCCGCATATCAAGTGCAGTGCAGAACTTCTGCTGGAGATTTGGATGCAGCTCCCAATGATCCAACTCATGGGCTAGCGAAAACCGCTGGCGATTTTGGATTGGGCGTGAATTGATTTGGATAATGCCGCGCGATCCACGCCTCCTGAAGACACCGCACAATTCGCGATACTTCCGCGATAAGGCATTTCCCATTCGGGAAGTCGCCTTGGCCAGCGCGGCTTCCCTTTGGTGATGGATGGGCCGGATCGAGAGGTCATTTTTCATTTCCTTGAAAACTTGCTCGATCTCAGTGAGTTGGATGTAGAGGTGCCTGAGTATGAAGTATGAACGAGGCGTGGCGTTAAGGAATATGGGCTAGGTGAGGTTCATCATCTCCAATTTCATACTTCATCGTTCATAATTTCGCCGTGTGCCGCATCCCGCTCCACGGGATCAAGATCCGGGAATTGCCTCAGGTCCATTCGATTCGGGACGATAGAAAGGCACATCACCTTGGATGGTCACGCGCAAGCCGTGTCGGCGGTTTGGGTAGTAGTCCCAGAGGGCGAAATGCTGGGTGCAACGATTATCCCAGAACGCGACCGAGCCGGGTTGCCACCGAAATCGACACTGGAAAGCAGGTTGCCCGACGTGGGCGTAGAGCATCCTCAAGAGGGCGGCGCTTTCGGGCTTCGCCAGCTCCATAATGTGCGTAGTAAAGATCCTGTTTACGAACAGCGCGCTGCGCCCGCTCACGGGATGCGTGCGTACCACCGGATGCTCGGCTCGCGGGAATGTTTTGTCCTTGTCCTCGACGCCTTCATAGCGACCGCGATAGACCTGTTCACCATCGTGCACCGCCGTCATCCCCTGGAGGAACTGTTGCATCGGCGCCGACAGTGTTTCGAAGGCCGCATACATGCTCGCGAACAGGGTGTCACCGCCTACCGGCGGCACCTCGAGCATATATAGAATCGTCCCCAGCGGAGGCGCGCTGTCGCAGGATACATCCGAGTGCCAATCCTCTCCGGCGATTCGCTTGGAATTCTCGTCCGTGAATAACTCCATGATCTCAGGATGACCCTTGACAAGCCGATGCCACGAGGGATGCAGGTGCAGCTTACCGAAGTAGCGACCAAGTCTCTTGAGCCGCTCTGGAGACAACTCCTGGTCCCGGAAAAAGAGCACGCAATGCTCCGCCAGTGCCCTTTCCAGTGCCTCGATCGTATCCGTGTCGAGTGGCTGAGAAAGGTCGATGCCCCGGACCTCAGCGCCACAATGTGGAGTGACTTTCTTTACTTCGAACTTTCTCTTTCTCACTAACTTAAAAATCTATGGAGTTCCCAGGTTAGATAGCAAATCCCCTCTCCGTCAAAACTCAAATATGCGCTGTATCCGGGGCTCACCGCAGACGGCGCCTCCCGTGAACACTTCCAGGTTAGGCAGTATTTGGCAGTGCCCATGCCCGTGAGTGTGTCCGCAAAGCACAGTCATGCGCTGGTCGGGGTATCGCTCCATGGTGGCCCGCAAAGCGATGCCGACGGCATAACTGCAGAAGAACGGCAGAAACTCATCAGAACTTTGTCTGCCTTCGTGCCCTACCAACGCCGTCTCTTCGCTTAAGGACACCGCGCCTGATTCGTTCAGCCAAATCAGCCTTTTCGATTCGGCACACAGCACACGGACATCGCTCCGCACCCGCCTAATCGAACCATAGTAGTAGTCGTGATTGCCGAGGACGAAATAGACTTGCACACCGGTGTGGTCTTCAACTTGCCTTAAAGTATCCGTCAAGGCCCCGGCAATCTGGATATCACCACCCAGGAGAATCGCATCGGCCCCCGAATCACCAAGCGATCGCAGGAATTGCTCGCGCTTTGCTTCCTCCCGCAGGAATTCAAGGTGAGGATCCGTTACCCATGCCGCCCTCATATCGTCCAATTCTATACGACTAAGTGCTTCTAAACGCTTTGGCAGCTTTTTCTTCTTGTTAGCTTGCTCCCGAGGCGTTGCCGTTTCCCCCAGCCCGGAGCCGGCCGCTCTCCTTTAACACTTCGGCGCAGTTCATGGCGCCGCCGATGGCCGCGACGTGGTTCACCACGTGTCCCATTCTACACAGAGTTTCGATGACATCTTTCTCAACCGTGTCGAGAATCTCTATGGGCTCGGAAGATTCCATATGCATCCTGGGCGCGAGCGCCGCTTCTTGCCCGCTGAATCCCCGTTCTACGATGAGCTGTAGCGCACGGGGCATCACGCTGATGATCCTGCGACCACCCGGCAACCCAACCGCGACATCTCGCTCTGGAAGCCGGGCGATCATGGCCGCAGTGTTGTTCAAGGGACGCTTGCCCGGGCCCACTGAGTTCGTTCGGCCGGGCCTCGGATCGAACCGAAACATGGCGTGGCCAAGGATGATCCCAGTTCCGGGAACCGTGACGCAGGACCCAAATGCCGACCCTTGAGAGATGGTCATCGAGACTAGATTGCCGTCCCTATCCGCAGTAGAAACGTGAAGTGTGCCGTGACTGCCTTCGGGAGGCGAAGGTGGCTCGCGGGTGTCGGTGGAGTCAGGGAACTGCTTCAGAGTTTCGACCCGCCCGGCGGCGTAGTCTTTGGAAAGAAAGCGATCCACCGGCACATCTACGAATGCCGGATCACCGAGATATCGCAACCGGTCTCGCCAGGCCAGCTTCAGCACTTCGGCATAGCAATGCCAGTATTCCGGCGTGTCTTCTGAAATCGGCTCCAGGCAATCGAGCATGTTGAGAATCTGCAGGCTGGTGATACAACCATTGGTGAGGATAGGGCCGTAGACCGTGGCATCTCTGAACGAGATTCGGTAGGGCTCAGTTACTCGGGGTTCAAACTTTTCCATGTCCTCCCGTGTAAGAATGCCGCCCGCACTTTGAATGTAGGCGGCGATTTTTCGGCCGATCTCACCCTCATAAAAATCCCGCCAGCCGGCATCTGCAACGCGCTGGAGAGTTATTTCCATATCTCTGCGATGCCAGATATCGTCGGGCTGGGGAAGTTTTCCCGAGGGCATCAGGTGCTCCGCGGTGGCAGGAAACTTTCGTATAATGGGCTCCAGGCTCCTGATGGCGTCGGCCGTAGAGGCATACGGAAAACCGTCAGCAAGCAGGCGCAGCGACGGCTCAACGATTTCCCGCCATTCGAGCCTTCCCCATTTCTCCCATACGACGCCCATGCCCGCCATCATTCCCGGGGGTCCCACCGCGAGCGGCCCGTAAATGTTGGCCTCATCCTCTACGCGGCAATGGTACTCGCGCTCATTCTGAGAGTCGCCGTTCCTGTCTTTGGGAAAGATTGGGTACATCCTCTCATGCGCGGCAGCGGGAGCGATGGAATTCGCATCCAGCGACCAGACGTGACCCGATTTTCCTTCGCGCACGACGGCGCAGCAGACGTAGCCGCCGACTCCCGTTGACCGGGGTTGGAGCATGCAGCAGGCCATGCTGGTCGCGCTTGCGGCATCCATGGCGTTGCCGCCCATCTCGAGGATACTGGCGCCCACCCGGGCTGCCGCTTCGGGGTTGGCAGCCACCACTCCGGTCGTCGAGAGTGCTTCCGATGCTGTTAATTCCTTATCCATGAAAAAAGTAAAGGGATTCCCATGCGTGGTCTCCAGCATGTTTCCTCTGTTACTGACTTACACATCCCCCACGCGCAATTCGCTGGCGCGAGGTGTCCGGCATCTGCGGGACATCGGCTTGACGCGATTTCGAAGGAAAACTCTTTCAGCTCCCTGTCGTCCTTAATTCTCTTTCGGTTCTTTATAAAATTCACGAAATCCAGGACTTCTGACTGATCCTCGGGCTTCAGTGCGTCAATTTCGGCCGCGATTTTCTCTGCAGTACTCATAAACAAAGTCTACTCAGTACGATTTAGCCCGCATGCCAACTTTTTGTCCGGTCGAACGTTCGGGTTCACACAAGAGGCCGCGAGGCCGAATTGTGCGGAGACCATGGTTCGAAGTTTCTATTTTTCGATCATGCGTATTCGAGAATACAGCTTCTGCTACATACGGCTATTTTTATGCTCGCTGGCATTCCACTTGGCCTGCCATTGTTCCCAAGTTCCAACCTGGTCTGGATTCCGCTCACTACGAACTGTAAAGGCAAGCGCCTTGTGCCATAAATCATACAGTGAGGTGTCAGCCGCGCTATAACGGAAGTCGGTTGACCAGCGAATACCCTCGCTTTGGTTGACCAAAGAACGGTGGAAAACGAGATTGTTGAAGATCACGATATCACCAACTTTCATTTCCAACGTATCAATCTGTTCCGCCGCTAGACCAGGGTCATGCACGGGTACTTTAAACTGTTCACCTTCAACTTTGTGCATCGCTTGTAATCCCTGGCGATGACTACCGGGAATATACTGTAACGTGCCATTGCGTTTATTCACATCAACCAGGGGAATCCAAATGGCTAGGTGCAAATCATTTTCGGTTTTGGGCATGTAGGCACTATCTTGATGCCAAGGCAGAGTGGTGATTCTTTCGCTCGGCAATTTGGGACGCACCCAAAAGTCACCATTAAACTGTATTTCCGGGCCAAGGAACGCCTCAATCAAATCCAAAACGCGGGGGTGGGTGATCAAGTTAAATAAGGCTTGGCTAAAAACGACCGTGTGCCAGGCGTATTGCGGTTGCTCCGAAGCACACTGTAGATAAACTTCATACCATCGTTTATCAAAACGCTGGTCTTCATGACGCTCGGTGATCTTGCCTTCGGCGAACAAGGCTTGCGTCTGTTGATCGACCACCTGGGCCGCTACATCAATCAATGGGGCTAGGTCTATCGGTTGTAGCAAGGCCTTAACGACCAGATAACCATCGTGATCGAAGGTTTCTTTTTGTTGAGATGTCAAAAAACCCATAACGTTATTAGCTTTTCGCGCGGGTGTGGTTCGTTTGTTAACACCGTGGCTTCGGAAGCCTTCCGAAAGAGCTTCCCGTCGTCGCTGTACCGGACTGTCAACGGATGTCTGTCGGAAATGAGGGCGACACCTTTGCGATGTGGCCAGACACAACCCGTATGGTTCGGAGCCGGCCAGATCTCCTCCCATCGTTTCCTGCTCTTTGTTATTCCCGTCCTCGATACCTCTATACCCATTCTCATCTTCCCAAAACATCCCCGAACTTGCTGAACTCCTTCCCGGGCGCTAACCACACCTCCTGCCGCAGAGATAAACTGGTTGATGGAGACGCCTTCCTTCCTCGCAATTTCCCGTAGATGCCGGTGGATCGATTCGGGTAATCATAAACTTAATGCACTCATTCTATCTCCTGTAAAAATTCTCGTGGTTTCATCACCTCAATTCCAAACAAGCCCGCTCCCTCAAAATCTCGCGTATTATGCGTCACGATCCGGGAACGATCCGCGGCAACAGCCAGTTCGAGAATATGGTCATCTTTCGGATCCCTCAGATGCGGTCGCCAAAGAAAGTAGATTTTGCGGTGCTCCCCGTGCAGGCAAAGATTATCGAGAACTACATCGATATCCGGTAAGATGCGCCCCGCGCCGAATACAAACCTGAAAAGAGCACCTTCGTGTCAAGAATACACCTTTCCTCCGGCATCTTGGTATTTGCGAACTGCATCGATGCCTTTAGTTGATAAAGCGTCATTTAAACAGAGAAGGGTGAAGTAGAAGCTTCGAACTCCAGCGTAGTACGACCCGACATCTATTTTGCGAAGAATTTGGTCTCTCGTGGGACGGGTTGTCGTGCCTTCCGAAATATCGCTCTGGAACTTGGATTCCATGAACCAAACCCATTCAGGATTCTCAAGAACAATATCGATTTCCGATATACCTTCATCTCCGGTTTTTAGTAGCGCTGGCGGAGGGGGAACGTCTTTCCACAGTTGAATCGTCGTTTCGTTTGCTTGGCCCGGCAGCAAGCCTCTGAAAGCCTTTTTCGATAACAAGTCTAACCATTTCTCGGGGCTGATTTGATTAAGGCTCCGGAAAACGTTCCACGATAGTGCATCCTCGCTATTCTCACTTCGAAGATGCTTCTTCTTCGACTCGCGCATCGTAGCGAAACATGCGTCATACCTATCGACGATAAGATTGTACCGGAAGTCGTCCGCTATGCGTACGCCAGACGTCAAATATTTAGCAGGTTGTTCCGGCATATTATCGGTTTGTCGTTGACGCCTAACGCTTGGTCTCACGCGCGGCGGCACTAGCCGGCGTCGCGTGGAGACCTTGGTTCGGCTCTAAATCTCGCAGAACGCCACTTCGCTGCGAGGTTCGGGAATGGGGTCCCCATCTTCACGCAAACCGTCAAGGTGAAATTCAATCGCTTCCTTCATGTTGCGTTCCACTTCCACTCTCGTTGCGCCAGTGGATACGCATCCAGGGAGGTCCGGCGAATATGCCGAAAAGCCGGTTGTCGTTGGCTCAATGATGATTACATATCGGTTCATTTCAATCCTGCCTGCTTCAATATACTGTTGAGTGTGCCGGGAGCAAGTTCATCTCCGGGCCGCCCCGGAATGGTGACCAAACCCTTCTTTTCGGGGTGCCGGTATTTCCGATGACTCCCTCGCGTCCTCACGTGCGTCCAGCCATCTTTCGCCAGAATCCTGGCCACGCCTCGGATCTTCATGTATTGACTATTTTGCCGGGTGTGGTTCCCGTCAATCTATCGTTGCCGAACGCTCAAGCTCTCACGCGAGCGACTGCTCCCGTTGCGAGGAGCGATTTATCCGGCTCGTGATCGCCGTTCTTTGGTCTCATGGATGAAGTGCCTTGAGCACCGCTTTTGGCTGCTTCTCAACGACCCGAAGTAATGCTTTTGCCGGACCCTCGGGTTCACGATGGCCCTGCTCCCAATTCTGGATTGTACGAACGCTCACTCCAATCATCGCAGCAAATTCATCTTGCGTGAGTTCCAGCTGTTTTCGTATCGCCTTCACATCTGTCGACGGATAGGATTTTCTCCGGTGCGGCACTTCCTCACCCTTCATCATCGAGCGCATCTGCTTTACGCTGGATACGAGCTTCTCGAAATCGTCATTCTTCATCGGTAATTCCTTCCATCAATTTTCTGAGTGTCTGCAATTGCTTAGGTGTGAGATCCTCCTGTCGACCTTTTCGGCAAACGAACAGCATGTAACAGGTGTCGCCCGCGTAGAGGTAGTAAATTATCCGAAGACCGCCACGCTTTCCGCCTCCCCGAAGACGCCATCGCATCTTTCGCAAACCACCGGAACCAGGAATGACTGGTCCGATCTCTGGCCGAATAATGAGTGAGATTTGTAACGCATGCTGCTCGTCACTGCTGAGAAGGTCATCAATCGCTTCCGTATAGGCTGGAAACTCTATGAATTCCATTCCAATGACTACGTCATTGACGTAATTATGTCAAGCCGAACGGCGAGCGTAGCAGCGAGGGCGCTAGCCCGAGTTGGCTACCGCGATTCGTTCTAAGTTCTCTTCTTCCCTTTGGGTCTTAGGGTCTTCGCGTGATCCATATTCTCGTTGTCCTTAGAACGCTCAGGATCAGCCGCATGGCACCGCGACAACGCCACTTCGCTGCTCAAACGACTCCCCAACTTCTAAAACCTATTGAAAACATAGCGGCGGTGGCATGTCGGGCTGCATCCTATTGTTCTGTCTGTTTCGGAATATGTCGTATGGCAGATCTTAAGCGATCTTCGTGGACTACACTCATACTCGCCAAGTTGCAGGCTGATATCCGCCAAGTTTGTTTCGGGTATACGAGATACTTGCGCTCAGATCGAAGATTTACCGTCCCAGCCCCTCCTCCGACAGCAGCCCCATCCGGTGCTGATCAATTTCCAGAGCAATCTGCTCGTCGAGGGGATGCGGCCCGCCCGGCAGCCTTCAATTCGGCTTTCGCGGCCTCGCGAGCCATGCGCTTCTCGGCCTTCTTCTGCTCACGCTCCCGGCGCTTGTAGTCTTTGCTTGGTGTGAAAGCCATATTGAACCCTTTTAATTGCATGTAATGGGGTCAGGCAACAATTATCGACAACGGCGTCCCCCACGCAGCTCTCTCTGTGGGGAAATGGGGTCAGGCAAGAATGGACGTCCTTAGTGTTTCACGACAGAACGTCAAGCATGAGGCACGGCTGACCGGGAGCGCGTGCTCGATGCAGCACAAGGGTTGAAATTGAAGTGGGTCATTCGAACTCGGGGCGGGTCAGCCGTTGCTCTCCATGCGCTTGTTATCCAATTCCGAGTCAGGTAGCGGTGCGACTGTAGAAGCTCATCGTTACCCCATTCGTCGTGGAGTCAGTCTTCTCGAGTTTGAAGTCTGTTGGGACTGTGCCTTCTCCAAAGAGTCGTTTTCCAGGTCCGACCACGACAGGGAATGTCCATAGTCGAATTTCGTCGATAAGCTCAGCGGAAAGGAGGGTCTGAATGAGTTTCCAACTGCCGTGCACTTGTAGCAATCTACTGCCTTGAGTTTTGAGTTTTGCGACCTCCTCCGCAATGTCTCCAGAAAGCTTTTGTGAGTTCTCCCATTCAAGGTTATCCGAAGCGGAGGTGGCTACAAATTTAGTTGCGCTATTCAGTTTTCTGGCAACTGGATCATCAGCTTGAGGCCAATGAGCGGCAAAGGTTTCGTAAGTTCCTCGGCCGAGTAAAAGGTCATAGGGTTCCGTCATTGCCTCCCGCATGACCTGCTCCATGACTTCGTCCCAATATTGAACCGACCAGCCACCGTGTGAAAATCCGTCGGAAGTATCTTCTTCCGGATGGCCGGGGGCTTGCATAACACCGTCGAGCGTCACAAAGGTTAGGAGGGCAAGCTTTCTCATTGGGGCTAATTTTGGATAACGGCGAAACGCAGGGACGACGGCGCTAGCCGACGTTCTCTGCCGTGCCTTGTTCGCGGCTCTTATTGAGTCTCTCCCTCCAAGACGTTGGATTCCGTCGCAGATCCATTATAGCGGAAATGAGAACACAATCGCCTTCCACGGTGTAAACGACGCCAAAGGGGAATCGGCGCATGAGGCACCGACGGTGATTCGCGGAAATCCTCCTCCATGCGTTTGGGTGAGCCAGTATCCTCCCAATAGCTGCTTCCACTTCGTCAAGGAACCTCGCCCCCAAGCCTTCCTCCTGCTCATCGTAGTAGGTCAGCGCGTCGGCCAGTTCCTTGCAAGCTGGAGACAGAAATCAGAAGGTCACCGTTGATAGCGTGCCTTCTGCTCGGAGATCACAGCCCTTCCGCTCCGCGACTCAATCTCTCCGACATGATAGGCATCTAAACGCTCCTCCGCCTCTTTTCCCCATGCTTTCTCAATCGCCTGCGTCGCCTCCACGTCGAGACTAGCCAAAAGTGTATCCGCAAGATCTGCTCGATCCTTCGGAGCCAAAGCCAGTGCTTCCTTCTCTATCGTCAGCTTTTCCATACCCACTACTTTATCCTTCTCGCCGAGTGTGACAAGATTTTCGGACCGAAATCGCCCTTCGTTCCCGCGAACGTTACCGGTGACTCGCGGCGGCGTTAGCCGACGTTGTCTGAACCGTCTGGTTCTACCATTTTGCTCACACTACCCCCAAAAGCACCCATTATCGTCCTTTTCCACAAGGTCTACGAATTGATCAAGTGAACCCACTACGGGGCAAGGAGGATACGAGTGCCACTTTAGGTCCGCTCTTTGCCAATAAACTTTCCATTCTCTTCGAGAATTCACATATGTGGCTTTAGCGATATGCGATTCCATCGTTTCTTTCGGGTTGTTCCAAACAGGTCGCACTTCAAAGATAATAACGCTTTGGTTTTCGATCCGAAATGAGAGATCGACTTTGTCTCGAATATCCTCTGGTAGGCGCCTTCGTTGAATGAAATCGCCAACCACGACTTCTGCTAGAGCTTCATCAAATTCGGAGAGGGCCATCGGGCTTTCTATTTCAGTAGAACGCTTGCGGTGAGGCAGACTACGGAGCCGTAGGCAAAGTAGTATTGTCCTCGACCGATTGGTTATATCGCCCAGTTTGGATGAACACTTTCAAAGTAGCTGTAATGATCTAGAACCGACTGCATTCTTATCTCGGTCTCCTTCCACACTTGGGAGTGCTTCCCACGCGTCCAGACAATCGTGGACCGGATACTCATTGCTAAGTACACGGATATCTGAAGGCACTCATCGTCTGTGATGCGTTCCTTTCGAAAATATCCCGCCACTTGTCCATTCGCGAACGCCTCGCTAACTGGCCAGGTAAACCACTCCAACTTCACGAACTCATGGAGCGGATCTCCCCAGTCGTATCTGTTGAAATCGAGAACTCCACCGTAACGGTGGTCGTTGATAATGACGTTACCCAAGTGGAAATCGTCGTGCTGAAAGTGGTCGACTTCAGCTTCTGATGGGTCGTAGTGCGACTCGACGAATCGTAGGATCCTCTCGTCGTTCCTGAATCTGTAGTCCTGTTTGAAGTACTGGCTGACATAGCGTTGATGTTTTTTCCACTTCCGATCCTTCCAGTCGCTGGTCGGCCGGGTTAAGCCATTTATCAACCTGAGATCCTTCCCAGCCTCAACTCCGATCTCGTACTGAGTCGCTTCCGGTAGAGCGGCAATGTGGCCCTCAGCGTCGCTTCCAGGTAAATAGCTGTAAATTGTGTACACGGTTTCCTGCTCCTCATCCTCTGACATTTCAATCGGGATGTTACATCGTACGCCGGCATGATTGAGCTTTTGCATCAGGTTGAATTCTTGTCTTTTCCTGGCGCTAGAATCGCTTGGAGAAAGCCGCAATAAATAGACGTTCCGGGCCGTCGTCACCTTGAACTTTAATTCGGACGAAAATCCCTTTTCAATCGGCGCAATCTCAAGGGTATCCCCGATAAGCTCTTCGGTTCGCTCCCTCACATGGTCCATATCAAGCATTACAGATCCTCGAACAGCTTTAGACGATATAACGTTCAGACTGTGGAACGGCGGCGTTAGCCGGCGCTTCTACGAGCCGCTTGTTATGCTTCATGGTAGGGACGTCTAGGGGGCATTGCTACCGTTTCCTTGATAGCATGAATTGGTTGCCTTCCGGATCCTGGCAGATGGCTAAATGTGGAGGTTCTCCGTTTTCGGGGTTAGGTTTTCGCTCGCATGTGCCACCTGCGGTTACGACTTCCTGTGCGCCGGCTACCACGTCGGCAACCTGGAATGTCAGTCCGGTCCAGGTTTTATTGCCTTCACCTCCCCCATGGATGGATATGAGTCCCCCGGCGACAGCAAGTTCAGTAATATGCGGATTATGACTGACTTGGGATGCCCCAAAGCAATCAGTATAAAAGCGAACCGCTCTTGAAGTATCAGCAGCCCAGATCGTGTATTTCAGTTTTTCAACACGCATAACGATTAGGATGAGGTACGGCGGCGCGAAGCAAAGCCGTTACCTCGATCCGCATGTTAGCCGATTTTCTCTCGTCCGTTCCCTATGAATCTCTCTGATTCAGGAAAGGTCATCTTGGTCTGCCCGTCTCACGCTTAGCAAGTATGCGATGGCAACATCATTGTCATAGAAGTTCAAATGGAAGGCGTCGGAAAGTTTCTCGACCCTATGAATCTGCTCAAGGTTATCACTAAAAACTTTTCCAAACGGCAGGTAGGTGAAATCCACCACTTCGCATGTCAAGCCAGCTTTGTGTATGTTCTGGACAGTTTGCAGCTGGCTTAATACAGAAAGTTGCGTGAAATAGCCTTCCCCGCTTTCGGCCAGCATCGTGGGCAACAGTTTGATGAAATGGTCCAGCAAAGATCTGCCCCAAAAATCCAGCGGCCGGTGGGAGCTGATGTCCTTATATGGATCCACAGGCATTTGGTAGAGGTTTGCGACGATCAAGTCATATTTTTCTTCTGGCCTATAAGTGTAAAGGTCGACGACCTTGCCCGAAACCTTTTCCGACACGCCGTTACGGAAGCAGTTTGTAAGTGTATTGGCCACCGCTTCCTGCTGGACGTCCATCGCCACAACGTGTTCTGCCCCATTGAGCGCTAACTGAACCGTAATGAGTCCCGCGCCACACCCGACCTCCAGGCATCGGCTCCCTTTTCCGATGCCGGTATTGAACAGGTATTTCCAAAGCAGGAAACCGCCTTCAGTGGGCCGGAAAACTTTCGGTTCACACACCATTTCAGGAAAGGGAAGTGGGTAGACCGGTCTATCCTGTTGATCGAGCCATGGTTGAAAGGAATCTGCCGTGGCGAGGATGTCCGAGAATTGACCGCTGCCGTACTGCTCATCGATTGGTGGAATACCTCGCCGGCGGCCCGATTTCGTCTTGCTCAAAGCCTTATAAGCTGCGGCAATATGCTCCGGCGCAACGCCGCAACACCCGCCAATAATTTGAGCGCCTTCCGCCCGCCAACTCCGAGCCAAAAGAGCGTAATCGTCAGGCCCAACCCGATCGTCGAAGCTCCATCCCGGATCCGTATAGTGTCCGAGGTTCGGGTATACACCAAGGGGTACATCCGTGAAGTCGCGCAGGTAAGGAAGAATGCCAGGGACATGGTCTGCAGGCAAACAGTTGACCAAGATGGCGCTGACGCCCATCTTTTCAAATCGGTTGGCCGCTCGCCCAAACAGGTCTCCCTCAGGCCCTCCCCAGTGATGACCATAAATGCTGCATATCCCATGAAGGCACCTTCGAAAACTGAGCCAGACCGGGATGCCGATCTGGAGAACCAGTTCCACGGCCGGAAAGATGAATTCCTCCTGAATCAGAGACAGGGTTTCCAGGAGGATGACATCGGGCGGGTCTACTTGAAGGAGGCGGATCAGAAGTTGCAGTGTCTCTATCCTCTTGGCGTTATTGATATCGCCACCAACACTAAAAGCGATGCCACACTGTTCGGTTCTGTCTTCTTCGCAAACGGCTTGACGGGCCAGCTTGACGGCCAAACGTGCGGCATCCATCCAATGTGCCGCCTTGACCGGCATGGCCATGTTATTGGCTTCATTGTCAGGAGCATTCAGGATCCCCCATGTATTGGTGGTAATCATGTCGCACCCGGCTGCAACATAACGGCGGTGGACCTCTAACACGGCGTTGGGCGCGTTATACAGCGCCGCCGCCCCCCAGGAATCCTGATCGCTTACGCGATAATCCCTGAGCCCTTTCCGCTCCAGTTCGGTAGCCACGCCGCCGTCTAGAATGACGCAGCAGTCCGTCGCAAGCTTGTCTTGTATCTTCTGGTAGGCAGGCTGGTCAGGTTTTTGCATATAACTTCCGTTTCCCTGTCAAATTTACACTGCCCTTTTGAGTTTTGCGGTAGCGCTCTTAATCAAACGGGCTCCAATTGGGTGTTCCGTTGCAGGATAGAAAAGTAGTAGACACAGATCTACCATACGGATCAACCCATGAAAACCGTCTAACGCTAAGCTCTCATACGGAGGCGGCGCAGCTGCCTCCGTTGTGAGCAGCGTTTGGTTGTGTGCCGGGCAGGTCCGACTGCTCGATGGTGATGTTAACCTCAGAAGGAAATGACACATGAAGTAAACAAAGTCCAGACCCAGCCCGATGGAGGCGAAGGGTAGCCGATGGCAAGAGTATCCCAGCGATGTGGGTCCCGCCCGGCAGACTTTTTGTTAGTTCAGTTTATTGGACGTTTTGCTGCGGTAAAGGCTAATGGGAGGTTTCCCAGACCGGTTTCGCCGCTCTGACGGCGCTGATAAGTCTATTAAAAGATAGCTATACTTGCGACGCTGTTATTTGCCAGATCGGGGGAAAATCGGCAATAACAGCCCATAACTCCGGGATATTGACGTCTCTCTCCAAAGCCAAGACCTTCGTTTTCTTATATTATTGCCATATTTTATTGTACTATTTCCGGTTTCCCTTACTCTTTCGTCATGGCGGTTTTACTTCCTCCGCCCTTGTCCACCTTATACCATGGAGCTCTCTCATGTTCGAATTCGACCCTAACCACTCTCGGCTTAAAGGCCCTCACGGCACTCTTGCACTGCCGGCCAACGATCCGGCATCGGCCAAGCTCGCGATGCTTCTGCAAGGCGAATGCACTCGCACCGGTCCCACCCGCGCGGCCGCCAACTTCGGCTTTTGCAAAGCCCGCTATTATCAACTGCGCCAGGCCGTAGCCCGCCAGGGCATCCGAGCACTGATCGACAAAAAGACCGGCCCCAAAGGCAATTATCGCCGCACCCCCGAGGCGAGCAAACTGGTGATCCGGGCCCGCTTTCTCGATCCCGATGCCACCGCCGAGGTGATCGCCTCCAAATTACGCCAGGACGGCTATCTCATTTCCGCTCGCAGCGTCCAGCGAATCATCAACAGCTACGGTCTTCAAAAAAAAACTCCACCTGCCTTTTCCGACCCCTGAGCCCAAGCTCGTTGACACCCAGCGCACCAAAGAAACCCGGCGTCTGGAACCGGCTGATCCGAGCAGCCTGGAACGGGCTGTGCGCCAGCTGCTTTGCGACAAAATCTCCGGTCACCGGGTGGGCATCTGGCTGCTCATGGCCGAGCACCTGCGCTTGGGCAGCTGGGATCTTCTGCGCTATTGGAGCGGCCGCGATACCCCCGCGGTGGAGCCCCGCCTGGCCCTCCAGCTGGTTCATGAAGCGGCCTTGTGCCTGACCGGCCAGCGCCAGAAACGCACCCTCAGCCAGCAGGGCTTTGAAGTCGCCAACGGACTGCCCTTCGTGGCCAGTGATTGGGCCATCCATGATCTGCTCGATGCCCACAGCGTCGCCGAAGCACAGGCCGTTCAGATCATGCTCGGAAAGCTGCGGACGGCCTTGGGTCATTTCCCAGCCCAGGTGCTGGGCATCGATCCCCATCGCATCCCAAGTTACAGCAAGCGCCAAATGGTCCGCCGGAAAAAAGACCCTCACGCCGCGGCCACCAAGCAACTGCAGACCTTTTTTGTCCTCGACGCCGACCCGCAGCAACCGATCGCTCTGAGCATTGGATCATCTTCCCGTACCGTTACCCAGGCTACTCCTAAGCTGCTAAAGATGGCCGAACAGATCCTCCGGCCCGCGGACCGCCGCGTTCTGGTGCTGTGCGACTCCGAACATTACGTGCTCGATCTGCTGGCCGAAGTGCCCCGCCGCCTGCCTTTCGATCTGCTCGTTCCCATGCCCCTGCGCAAAGAAACCATGACCGAGCTGAACGCTTTACCCAACGAGGCCTTCACCCGCCACTGGATCGGTTACGCTACTCATTGTCGTGACTACCTGCCCAAAACCGCCGATCCAGCCCAGCCTCCCTACTGGCAGATCATCCAGCGTAAAGGAGAACGCGACGGCGATTACGAACTGAACGCCTTCCTGTGCACCGCCCAACACAGCGCCGTCGAAGAACCCGTTCAGCAGTATCCCAAACGCTGGCACTGCGAAGAGTTTTTCAACGCTAACCAGGCTCTGGGCTGGAATCGGGCCGGCACTCACAACCTCAATGTTCGTTATGGCCAGATGACTATGGCTCTAATCGCGCAAGCGGTCATTGCTATGCTCCGTGAACGCCTCGGCCGGCCTTTCGCCGGCTGGAACGCCCAGCATCTTGCCAAGGACTTCTTCGGCGGGCTCGAAGGGGACATTCGCCTGCATAACGATACCATCGTGGTTACTTATTACAATGCCGGCGAAGCCGAAGCAACACTTGCCCGGCACTACACCAACCTGCCCCAAAAGCTCTCCGCCGAGGGCGTCGACCCAAGAGTCCCCTGGCTCTACGACTACAAGCTCGACTTCCGCTTCAAATAACCGCGCTACGCCCGATCCCCGCCCGAGGTCTAATAAATCCGACCTACAAAATCGCTGCCCGGCGGGACCGGAGGCCAAGACGCGTGCCGACGAATCCCGATGCGTCGGGACAACACAAGATGAAGTCCGTTATCCATCACATGGTTGACCCACGTATATCTGATCCCGTTGAACGGGATGCGTCGAAAGTAGTCGGAATGACCCCGGGAGAGCCGCTATGTCTCCTGATTTTCAGGAGTGAGCAACCCGTAAGGGGAGCCCATCGCATTGGGGCAGTCAGCAGAGGGCATAAGAGTCGCAGGAAACGAGCCGGGAGTAGTCGCTGATCCCGTTGAACGGGATCCGACGAAGAATCCGGAGGACTCACCCCGACAAAGGCCCGAACGGTGCCTGTGCCGAATGGCACGGGTAAATGAGAGTGGCAAGTAGGAAGAGCGTCTAATGAACTCATTGCAGCTGACCAGCTTGGAAGAGTTTATTGCGTCGCGAATATCCAAAAGCCCGACAGGCCGGATCCGGCTCCGGGAGAGTATCTCGGAGCGGAAGATCATGCAGCGCGCGCTGCACTTTGCCCGCTACGTCGACGACTGTGCCACCTTCGTCCGAAGCGAGCGGGTAGGGAAACGGGTGATGGAATTTCCCATCATTCGGGATCGTCTTCCCCTGGACCCGAACCTGCCTGATCAGCCGACTTGTCCGACGTAGCCTTGGCGAAGTTGGAATCGCCACTTACGGACCCGTACGAGTGGTGGTGAGGGAGGGGCGCCCCGTGAGGGGCGTCCCTATCCCGATATGCGGCCGATAGGTATGGCACGAATGCAGCCCCTGTGCGATCACGATGCGTCGGCCATTTCACATAATCGTGATGAAATCAGCTCGCGCTGTTCATCATCAAATGTCGACCGGTGAAAGTTATAGGGATCGACGTCGCCCCAGATGACCCAGAACCAATGCAGCGTGCGGCGCTTGACCCGCCGTGGATTGTCCACACCGTGCACGATATTGCTGTTGTACGCTACGCCGTCGCCTGCCTTCAACTCGACGCGCAACGCGCCAGGCATGCTCTCAATATAAGCCCGCTGCTGCCCGCTTGACGCCAGAACCTCTCGCTGCTTGGGTGACAGCGCCTGGCGATGCGTACCGGGCACGACCATCAGTGCCGTATCATCAAACAGCGCGAGATTCCATTGAATTTGCGAGAACGGCGTCTGCTGGCAGAACGCCTCGAGATCAAATGCCGCGGGCAGCTCGTTGGGAAGGAACTCGAAATCCTAGTGCCAGTACATGGAAGGCGTGTCGACGTTAATGTAGTAGGAGGTTCCTTTCAGTTGGCCGCCGCTGATCCTTTCGCTAACACCAAGCACCTCCGGCGCATCGAGACAGTTGAGCAGCTCATATTCGTGGTACGGTTTGAGCCTGGGATCCACCAGATCGAACCGATTCACGTCAGTGAAGCCATCGACGCTTCGAACGTTGCGAACAAATCGATCCGCAGCGGACTGCAGCGAAGTGAGCATCGGACCATCAAGAATCCCGCGCACGATGACGAAACCGCGTTGCTCGTAATCAACTGTATTGATCATTCCAGATGTTACCTCCGCCGCATAACGTCAGCGTTCACGCGCGCGGTTTACCGCGTCGCTGTGCAACGCTTTGTTCTGTCATTGATCCTGTATGAGTATTTCTGAGAGGTCCCCATCGAACCCCGCAGATTTCAGTAATGCCAGGTGACACGCAAAGTCGCCGATTTCGGCCAGATGATGCGCATCGCTTCCGAATGAAATCTTGACCCCGATATCCAGGCATATCTTGATGAACGCAATCGGGGGCTCGTTCGTGTGAAAGTTAATCTCTGCGGCAACCTGGTGCTTCTTCAGCAACTCCGCCGTCGGCTGAAACAGTTGTTCCGGGGGCGTGAGGCCGCTCCGCCTGAAAACCCGAAAGGGATGTGCGAGCACATCGATTTCATTGGCGAGTAACTTCTCCAACAGGGAGAGAAACTCCTGTTGAGCCGCATCTCCCGCCGATGCCATTCCGGTCAGCGAAGGCAATCCATGCATTGCGCCTACGATGAAATCGAAGTGCTGGCGGTCGTCGGGCGTGACCAGGAGTTGCCCACGATAATCAAAATCCGCTTCAAGCCCGAACCGGATTCCATCCTGCTGGTACGTCCTTTTTAGATCGAGATACGCCGCCATCCGGTTGTCGGAAGGGTTGACCGCATCCATACCCTCCCGAAGGCATGTCTTGTTCCAGTATCGGGTCTTGTCAAAGTACAACTTCCCGGAATGCTCAGTGAAGGTCAGCCCGGCCAGACCGAGGTCTCCTGCAAGCCCAATACTGCGTTCAACATCCATGTTTTCACTGCAGTATGCCATTTGTGTGTGCAGATGCTTGTCAACCAGTCGCAAGTGCTCGGGCATTGCCAGTGCGTGCCGTTCTGTACTGACATGCTCCCCGTCGATGGTGATCACGGTAAAAAGGAACGGGGCCTCGCACAACCCCGGAGCGTTGACGAACGTCACCGCGCCATCACTTATGTCTTCGGCGCCCTCGTGGTGATGGCCGCTTATGGAAAGCGTCACGCCGGTGTCTTTCATGGCCGTGATTATTTCCTGCGCATTCGTGTAGTTGTACGGCGTGCGGGACCGTGCGGGCGGGCCGAGGCAAACGTGCTGCAAGGCCACCAGCGGACCGTCGTAGTCGACCCTTGCCATGCTCGGGCGCTGCACGTCTGTCTCGCTGCGGCTAGCGTTGTAGCCGGGGGCTTCCTGATCAACGAAGGGCAGAAAACGCACCCCACATAGATTTTCGACGGCTCCGGGACGGTCGAACACCTGATAGAACGCATCGGTGTCGCCATCATGGTTTCCGGGGATCGCGATGTAAGGGCTGTCAAGCGTGTCAAGTATGGCGCGCAGATCTGACAACCACGCTTTGGCGTTGGGATGTCTGCCGTCATCGAGTAGATCGCCTAGAACGAGTGTGACGTCCGGTCGAATCAGGTGGTTCAACCTACGGACCGCACGTGCCAGGAGGATGTCCCCGATGGCACAACGCCGCTGGGGCACGCTTGAATGGGTTCCGTAATGCACGTCCGCAATTACAGCCAGGGTGGTAGGCTTTGTCTGCAATGTCGCTTCCTTCGTTCTTGTGGTGCTTCCCCTGGGCAGAACGCCAAGGCCAACCACGCGGCGGAATACGATGAGTAACGTAATTAAAAAGAGAGAACGAATACCCGTGCCCCGCGTTGGCTGCGCCGATTTGTTGTGAATTTTCAGCTTTTCTAGTGTAATATTAAATATGATATTAAATGGTTGTAATAATCCCGATTGTAATTGCGAAGGAGGATATGCACATTCTTCCGATAAGACTATAATTGATCTTCTAGGCAAAACTGAATTATCTTTTAAATGTCCTCATTGTGGAGCGAGGAACGAAATCAAACAAACCCTTGGAAATCATGAATGGATACCTACAGATATTAAAGTTTATTCTCCTGAAGGATCTTTGATTGAATCATTTGAAACCCCGGATTGCTTTGTCCCTTCCGAATTCCCTCCTACTGCAAATTGGAAAGTTATTAAGTGATAAAGAATATCGTCATCATAATACGGGTCCAATTTATAAGTTATTTCTCCTGTATTATTTCCTGATTTAATCTTATGTTTAATTGTCCATTTAATAGATTCAGTTTGTTGTTTAAAATTATTTGTTACCCCATTACGATTAAAGTTATAAAGTTTAGGAATGATCTCTTGGTTTTTTAATTTTTCTAAAATAGTCTCTTCATGAATATAAGATTCAGGTTTATTATGTTTTTTGTGTATCGATTCTCGAATTGTAATTTTTATGGTCATGGTAAATAATTTCTCTTTTCACAACGTTAAAGCACACGCGCGGAGGCGCTAGCCGGAGTTGCGTGGTGCGACTGGTTCGACCTGCGTTGGTTTCTAACATCCATTTTCGCGGAACTCCGGTTGGTACCAGATCGTTCCTGAGAGCGATCTCAGTGAACCAGAAGTCAATTCTTGTACCATGACGTACTCTCCATTGCCATAGGAACTCGTCAAGCCATGCTTGCTCAGTGGCTCAAATCCAAATCTGGGGTAGTACGTTGTATGGCCGAGGAGGATGACGTAGTCGATGCCTATATCCCTGCATCTCTTTAGCCCCTCCTTTATCAATGCTGAACCCACGCCCCTTCTCTGATATTCTGGCAGAACAGCAACTGGCGCGAGCGCAGCCCCATTCGCCGAAGACTGTGCGGCTTCAACAAAAACCGACGAAAACAGGATATGACCGACTACTTTGCCAGCTATTTCTGCGGTAAGCGATAGATGCACCTTCCTGTTTGCTCGTAGAGCGTCGATCAGATTTGCCGTGTTCGGGTCGCCGAATGCGGCTTCATTTACTTTCCGGATGTCGGACCAACTCTCGTCTGTTTCGTCTCGAATGTTGGGCATGCTTAGCGTCTGTCCTCGTTGGCGAACATTGTATTCTCCAACGGGCAATCGACTGAATCTGGGACGTGCCGAAGGGAAAGGCAACGTCAAATTGGCCTGAAATCAGCCTTGCAGAGACAGCAAATGTTGGTATGTATGACCGTTGAATATGGATGCTATCCAACAAAGGCGATCTCACGAGGTAGCGGCGTTCAACCCAGATCCCCGGTGGCCCGGGGGATACTTTGAGGTCCTCGAAGAGCTGGGAATCGAAGAACAGCGGCGTCGATTTCACGCCCACTGGGTACGCCAGTTCTTCAATTGCAATCGGGGGCGGCCCAGGCGCGAATTGGGTCGAGCGGAAATCGAGGACTTTCTCCATACCCTTGCGGTCCAGCCGGCGGTGTTGTCGTGGCAGGTTACCCAAGCGAGGGATGCCTTGGAGATTTACTACGAGCAATTTCGGGGCATCGCTCTCGAGCCTCGGAACGAGCAGCGTGCGATCGGACCGGAGGTCTCTAAGGAATCGGCCGACCCCCAAGCTTCAGGTGGAAGGAAGTATGCGGGTTCGGGAAAGACACATGGGACGGCTACGGTAGCGCTGCCCCGGAAAATTGAGGAGCCTCGGTCAGTACCTCGTCCCAAGGGGCGGCGAGCGGATCGGAAAGCGGATTGGGTCTCCCTGGAGGAGGCGATCCGGGCGGCACTGCGTGTCGAACACTATGCTCTCAAGACAGAGCGAACCTATGTGCAATGGATTCGCCGATTCGTTAGTTACCATCATGGAAAGCGCCCGTCAGATATGGGGGCGGCTGAAATTCACCAGTTTCTCAGTCACCTGGCGATCAACGAGCAAGTGGCGGCGAGCACGCAGAATCAGGCTCTTAATGCGATCGTCTTTCTCTACCGCAAGGTGGTGAAGAAAGAGCCAGGAGATTTCAGTGACTTTCCTCGGGCTCGTCGCAGGAAGCATCTTCCTTCTGTACTGAGTCGGCCTGAAGTTCAATCCCTGTTACCCGAGATCGACGGCGTAGAGGAACTGATTACCCGCCTGATCTATGGTACCGGCATGCGGATTTCGGAGGCCCTTCGCCTGCGAGTGCAGGATCTTTCTTTTGATCGCAATGAGATTACGGTGCGTTCAGGCAAGGGAGGCAAGGACCGTCGTGTTCCCTTTCCCCAGGCATTGAAGGCGGAATTCTACCGGCACCTGGATGCTCGCCGGAATCAGTTCGAAAACGATAGAGAAGGGGGAATGCACGAGGTTGAATTGCCGGGAGCCTTGGCGCGGAAGTATCCCAATGCCCCCTATGAATGGAATTGGCAGTATGTGTTTGCCGCATCCGATTTTTCGGTTGATCCCCGCAGTGGCACCACTCGTCGCCACCATGTGCATGAGATTCGGATTCAGCGTGCGGTCAAGAAAGCTGCCCGGAAGGCCGGCATCACGGTGCGGGTAACTCCACACACATTACGTCATTCATTTGCTACCCATCTGCTCGAGGCAGGACAGGACATACGAACGGTCCAGGAACTCCTGGGCCACAGTGATGTGAAAACGACCATGATCTACACTCACGTTCTCAACACAGGGCCTATGGGCGTTGTCAGTCCCCTCGACACGCTCTGATCTGGAAACGTAACAAAGAATTCAGGACACCTATGTTTTGAAGCGAGCTGCACCGACTCCTGCAGATCGTACGCGCTGGGTATACAAGAGACCTCCTCTATGCCTTTTGGACGGAGAACCTCGCCCGCTTACATAGGTTCAGCCCTTTTCTTCCAGAATATGGGTGTCCTGGAAACTGCGAGCAACGCTTACGGTTTATTCCCCTGTACTATGCCGGCGCCTTCTCCGGTGAGTCCTGACCCCGCTTCACGAATCAGCGCTGCGCCACCGGAAATCCACAGCGAGAGCAGCACTCAGATGGACTTCAGCCACTCGGCCGCCGGGGCCTCGACCTCCTCATTGTGCGCGATCACTTGATCCGTCAACTGTTTCACAACGCCCTGATAATCCGAGTGAAGGAACAGGTTATTCACCTGCTGCGGATCGTTTTTCCGATCGAAAAGAATGTGCTCGTGATCTTTCACGTAGGCCAGCTCGAACTCCGGGGTAAAGATACCGGCGCGCTCCAGAGAGCTATGATGAATAAAGGCCACCTCTTCCCAGTCGGCATCTTCCCCTCTAAGCAGGGAAGATGCATCTCTGCCCTGCTCCCGGCCACAAGGATCAAACCCCATCAGATTCAGTATGGTAGGCTGGAAATCCACCGTGCTTATGCATTCCTCGACCCTCGTGCCCGCCGCAATTCTCTGGGGCCAGCGAATCAGCATCGGTACTCGATGGGCGGTCTCGTATAGCTGATTTTTCTGCATCATGCCGTGCTCGCCCATATACTCGCCGTGATCGGATGTAAAAACGACGATCGTGTCATCCAGAATGCCCTTTTGTTTCAGCGCCGCCAGCATCCGCCCGACACAGTCGTCAATGAGCTTCACCTCACCGCAATACCATGCTTTACATTGCCGCAAGCAGTCGTCGCTGGGAGCAGGATGTTGAGCTGCTTTGGCCCAATCGGGCAGATGGTCCCGCCGGTGAAGCGTTTCCGGCAACGGCATCTCTTCAGGCCTGTACATTTCGCTGTAGGGAGCACGCGGATAGTATGGGTGGTGAGGGTCCGGAATGCTCACCATGTAGCAGAACGGCTTCTCCCTTTCACGATTGATGTATTCGATCACCTTGCCCGTCAGCCAGTCGGTCGGGTAGGTTGTTTCATCTCCCGTTACCTGATACGGGAAAACAAAAGGCTGATCACCGGACACTGCGCTGTCCTCTATCTTCTTCCAATGGCCACGATTGAACATGTGGAAATTGTCCTCAAAACCCATTCCCCGATCGGGGTTTACCCATCCCGGTTTCGGCGTTCCATCGAGGTGCCACTTTCCCGCGTAGCCCGTATCATAGCCCCGGTCCAGCAACACCTGTGCGAAGGTGATCTCGTCCCGGTTTAAAGGGATATTATTGATGAAGGCTCCGTGGCTATGAGGATATCTACCCGTCACCAGACATCCCCTGGAAGGGGTGCATACGGCCGAATTGGCAAGGAAGTTCGTAAGAATGGCTCCATCGGCTGCCAGCGAATCGACATGGGGCGTTTCCACAAGCGTCCCCCCGTAGCAACTGAGGGACCAACAGCTCTGTTGGTCCGTATGGATGACCAGTAGGTTGGGTGAACTCATTCCTAAACCTGCTCAGACCCGGATTTGCGCCAGATAGATGGCGGTGTTCTCCTCGTGAGAGGAATAATACATCGTCCAGAGCACATCATCATGCCAGACAAAGCCAGGGTAGGAGCAGTCTCCGCCGCTGGGAAGTTGGAGGACGGGTTCGTACTTCTCGAGGGTCATGCGAGCGAGGACCGTAGAGCGGGTCTGTCCCGGCTCGCCGGTGAAGCCGCCTGGAAAGTAGCGCCCGCCGGCCCACATGGCGCCTGAAGGAAGAATGATGAAGTTCGGTCCCCCGACGAAGTGGCCGCAGTCGTGGAACGACCATTCGCGGTAGGGCGGACGGCTGTGGCCGATCCAGGCGTTCAATGCGATCCAGGCGGGCCCGTCAGCCTTTGCGCGCCGCACCAGGGCTACGATGCTGCCGTCATCGCGAAAGCGGACCGTGGTTTCGTCCCCGTGCGGCACGTTGAGCTCGGAAATCAACTCCCATTGCAAGCCGTCAGTGCTTTTCACCAGGGACTGCCGGCGGTCTCGGTTGGGATTCACCAGATCTTTCCCATACTTGCTTACCCCGTAGGCCTTTCCCTCGTGCCAGGCCACTCTCCAGAGCCAATGTCCCTTGTTCAGGACTTTCCGTGGTTGCGACCAAGTCTGCCCGTCTGACGAAAATGCAACCCTGGGCTGCCGGTTAACATAAGTGCCTTCATGGAACGTCGACCCACCGACCACGATCATGAGACGGGAATCTGCCGTCACGGATAGATGCGGGTCCTGAAGGTCGATACCTTCTTCGACCAGGCGAGCAGCGGATTGCCAAGTCTTCCCGTCTTCGGACGTAATGACGCGAATCGCGCCATTGTCCGGCCAGCATTCGGCGCTGGCAGAGTGAGCCTTTCCTTCTCGAAATACACAGAACCAGCGATCGTTGAAACGAATAATATCGCCGAAGGCATTGTGCGGGGCTTCGTCGCCCCAAATGCGGCGGAGACTTATAATTTCAGGCGTGTTTGGCATAGCGGGCATGTGGTTCTCGTAAATCGCAGCATGGCAGAAATCAACGTAGATTAAAGAACAACTTACGGCTCCGGCTCATTATGAGGCTTTTCATCGACGCCTGTCGGCCGTCAACTATGGTTGGATGATGAACTTTCGCAGCCATCGGCCGACCTCTTCGGGGGCCGCTGCCAGATTCGCAGTTTGCAACAGGTCGGATGCCCGTCTGCGGGGCGTGATTCGGGACCCTCAAGGCGGCCGACCTTGCGGACTTCCCGATCTCAATCGGGATCCCTCCAAGGCTGGAAACCATCGCATGCAATCTGGAGGGTCGAGGGCCCACCAGGCCGAGCGTATGATCAGGTTTAAATGTGCGATTCAGCGTCGCAATTTCGCACAGGTTAATTAAGAGGTTCCGCATCGAGGCCTGCGGCCGTCAACTATGGCTGGCAATGAACCCGAGATCCGGTCCCTCCGCACGTAGCTCGCTCCGTGAGGAGCGGGACGGCTCGGCAATTGGCGAGGTTCATTATAGGGGTGAGGTCAAAAAAGGGTCAAATGAAAGAAACCATCATTATCCACAAGCGGGACGGGTATTACTCGGCCTTTCCCGTGCTCAACCATTTGCCTGACGGTCGCCTTTCAGTGGCGATTCCGAGGGCACGGTTTCGCGACCACCACGCCGTCGACGATTGGGTCGTTCTGGTGTCGACAGATGAGGGATCATCGTGGGCGGAGAGCGACGACCTCTCCGTACCCGCGAACTGGCCGGGCGCCACCCCACGTGAAAAATACGACCGATTTTGCGCCATCCGAGATGACGGCAGCTACCTGTGTACCGGGACAATGGGTTGGGAGGTGTGGCTGGCGAAACGCGCGGGCGAAGCCTGCGACCAGGACTTCACGGTTATCGACCACCCAAACGACAATGGCCTCAAGCTGGTCCACCGTCATCGGATCTATCTGAAACGTTCGCATAACGGAGGCAGGACTTGGAATTACCGGGAGTGGAACGTGCCGGGCTATGCGACGATAATCGGATTCCCGAGAGCAGTGGAAATCGCTGACGGCACTATCCTGGTGCCAGTGAGAGGTCGGCGACGGTGGGGCGATGAGTTTGTCCAGGAATTCGTTTGGCGATCGACCGGTCTGAGGGATTCGTTTGCGCTCCTTCCGCTGCCGATGGGCCCGAGCGGTGACGAGGCGGCATTCCTGGGAATCGAAGGCACTCATGCCGTATCCCTGAGCCGGAGCGAACGCTACTTCGTGCAGCGATGGTCCACCGACAGCGGCAGGACCTGGTCCCAGCCCCTGGCGACCAACATCGATTGCCCGCGTTCTCCGCCTCACCTGCTCCGGCTGCGCGACGGGAGGATCCTGTGTACCTACGGCTACCGCCGGCCGCCGATGGGGGTCCGCGCCGTATTCAGCCACGATGGCGGCCAAACCTGGGATGTGGAGAATACGGTCGTGCTGCGGGACGACGGAGGATATCCGAGTCAGCTCGATCCCAATCCCGAAAGAGCTCGATCCGATAACGGCTACCCGATGTCGACCCAACTCTCCGACGGGAGCATCTTCAGCGTCTACTACATCACCACGGCCGATCGCATTACACACGTTGCGGCTACGAGGTGGGATCCGTAGCAGGCGTTCGCTCGTAGCCTGGGGCTTACGGAGGCGCAGCCGCAGTTGCCCCAGGTCCCCGCACTGCTCGATTCCCCGCACGCACCGCGATCTCTGCTGCGCTTCGATAAGCAGTGCGCTACGAAAACGATCGATTTGGTGGAATTTCGTATGTTGTTTGCCCAGCGCTCTGAATCGCGTGGACGAGCCAAAACAGGGAAAAATCTCATCCTAACCAATACTCAGCTCCGCCAGATAGATGGCCGATGGCGCCAGCGAGGTTCCACTGCCTTCATGGCTGGAATAGTAGGACAGCAAGCCCCGCGTTTCACTGAGTGGGACGAATCCGGGATAGGAATTGTCGCCGCCACTGGGGAGCTCCGCGATCTCGTGTAGGGCGTCGGCGATCAGCCAGTAAAGGATTGTCCGCGGGCGTTCCGGGTCTTCTCGATTTCGACCGCCGACCAGGTAATGGCCTCCCCATTTGGCTAGAAGAGGACCCCCAACGTTGCGATGCAGGTCAGTCCGGATCCACTCATTATAGGGAGGCCGCGAGCGGCAGATACGAGCGGGCTGAGGGTCGGCGCCACCTCGCGCCAGCGCCACCACCTCGCCGTCGGCTTCGAACAGGAATGCCGTTTCGTCGCCGTAATCCTCCGTAAACCTGGCGGCGAACTTCCAGATCAGGCCGTCGTCACTTTCCAGCATGGCGCCTTCTATCCGGGCCGGATCCCTCTCCGCCTCCACGCCGGGAGCATAGTCCGGGCGGCGCCGGCCGCACAAGTAGGCTTTGTTCCCATAGGCGGCCGCTCGCCAGATATAGTGGCCGTAGGTGCCCTCGAGGATCCGGGGCCCCTGCCAGGCGCGTCCGTCCGCACTCCAGACGGCATAACCGAGATGATCGTTGAGGCTGCGGATTTGGCCCTCAGGCGGGATCAGCCAGCATCCGCTGTAGACGAAAAGGGTGCCTTTAAAGATGAGAAAGTGTGGATCGCGTGTATCGCGTTGCGGAACGCTGAAGGTATACGCTTCCGTCCACGACTCGGCGTCGTCGCTGACCAAAATGACGGCGCGGGCAGATGACGCCATGCTGTGACCGTCGGGACAGCTCCGGAAGGCCAGATAGAACCGGTTCTGAAACCGGCACAAGTCCGTAAAGGCGTTGTGATTCCCGTCGTTGTAAATCTGGCGCACCGATTCGATGCTTAGCTTTGGAGGATTGTTCATGATGGAAAAAGGGACAATGGACAATGGACCTGACGCCGCGTAGGCCAGGACATAGTTTACGGTTTCGGTTCAGGATATGGTTTACGGTTTGAGAGTGGGATTAACGGTTATATGAGTGTTCGGATTATGCGGTTTTGTCTGGTGGGAGGCGGTCTGTGGTCCCTTATTCGTGTAGATCCGCGCAATCCGTGGTTAATTTCTGTTAGGCATTCGTCCTGCCCACATTTACATTTGAGACATCATGAACTCTAGGCTTCGCCCGGGCTCGCGCGCACGTACCCTCCCCCGTAATGTTCGATGCGCAAACGGTCGTATCTTTCTCGATAGGCCATCGTCTGGTGACGAAGGAGGTAGTCAACAGGATCATCCCTGCCATCCTGGAGGCATTCGGTTTCCCAGGCATCTAATCGATCCCGAAGCTCCTTGACCCGCTCCGGTTGGTTTCCCGCGCGGTCAACCACCTCCATGGGATCGCGCACCACATTGTAAAGCTCGACGCCCTGATCCTCGCAGTAGCGGATGAGTTTCCAATCGCCCTGCCGGATCGCTCGCACGCCTCCGCCATCTTCGCTGAACAGAGCATCCCGTGCCTGCCTACCCTCGATTAGCGGGAGCAGGCTCATACCATCGCCGGGAGGGGTTTCTTGAATTCCGGCCAGATCGAGAATCGTGGGCGAAAGGTCCACGTGTCCGCACAGTCCCTTTACCTGAATTCCCTGCGGCAGGCGAGTCGGATAGCGGACCACTAACGGAACGTGGATGTTGCCTTCGTAAAGGTGGACGTGGGAATAGACGCCATGTTGTCCCAGTAACTCCCCGTGATCCCCGGTTATCACCACAAGCGTCTCGTCCAGGATTTCCGCCTTGCGAAGCGATTCCACGACTTCGCCAATGGCTTGATCCACATAGGCAATGGCCCCGTCATAGAGATCGATCGATGCCTCGCGGCGCGGCGTCGATCCCGGCGAGCGGTGCTCGCGAACGACCGCATAGCCTTCGAATAACTCGTCCTCCTTCCCCCAGCCCGGTACGTAGCGATAGCCCTCTGGAGCTTCTCTAACCTCCAGGTCGGTACGGTCTCCCGGTGAGTGACGATAGCGCGTGCGAAACGGCTCGGGCTGCATGTAGGGCTGGTGGGGATCCCAGTAGTGCGCGAAGATGAAGAAGGGTTCGCCGGCGTGCTGTTGAATCCACGGAATCATGCGCGCGTTGTACCAGCCGGCCTGCACGCTTTCACCGAGTGAACCCCAGTCCTGGGGTCGGGACACGTCCGAAACATAATACTCGAACCCACGGTAAAAGTGAACCGGGTCCCGTACCCAACTCCGATTATGAGCCAGGTTGTCGAAGGCCACCGTAGTATACCCGTTTGCTCGCAGGGTCTCCGCCAGGGTGGGCAGTTCGTCCAGGATTAGATCCGGCGGCGTGGTATTGTAGACGCGGTGATGGATCGGATAGAGGCCGGTGTGAATACCGGTAAACGCGGTCCCGGTGTTGATGCCGGAGGCGTAAAAGTCTTCGAATCGGATCCCCTCCGCCGCCAGCCCATCAATAACCGGGCTGGTGTCGCGAAAGTAGTCGTAACATCCCAGGTGGTCGGCCCGCAGCGTATCAATTACAATCAGTACTACATTCATGCTTGTCTTCCTTTCGATCGATAGCGGTTGCGGATTCTCAACGTCTCCAGTGCGTCAGCGGAACATCAGCCATGGTGCGCAGACCGGGGGCCGCGCTGCGCACTGCGTTGAGCGCGTTCAGCACCATGGCACACGTTGCGATGTCGCCGTCTACGCCGCCTTCGATATTCGAGCGGATGTCGGGATCGCCGTGAATGATAACCGTGTCCCTCGGACTTGGATGCCCGAGGTAGGCCTGGAGTTCCAAGGTGATGAGTTCACGGCCGTTGGCGTACCCTTGTCCCAATTGCCTGAGGCCCGCGCACTGCCCCGGTTGGACCCGGATAAACTCGCTGTTCACGGATTCCCGGGCGAACACCGGAGATACCTCATCTTCTACTCTGTCCAGCTCCCAGCCCATGGAACGGGCGATGAGCTGGATTGACTCAGTAAAGCCCACATGGCGGATGATCCCTTGCCGGCGCTTGGTCTCGAACTCCTCGGGGCTCAAGCCGGCGCCGATCTTTTGCTGGAAGGGCAGCCGACGGATGGAGGCGTCCTGGAAACGCTCGATCTTAATCGTGTCCACACGGCGGCAGACGCTGCTTAGAAAGACAGGCAGGGCGTCCATGAGGAAGCCGGGATTGACCCCGGTCCCCAGCACCGCGACCCCCTTCTCGCGGGCGAGCCGGTCGATCGCTTCCGAAAACTCAGGATCGGCAGGGGAAGGGAAGGCCAGTTCTTCGCAGGTGGAGACAACGTGCTTGCCCGCTTTGAGGCAAAGCTCGATCTGGGCCCGGATCTGCGTGAGCTGAGAGCTGGTGGTCAGAATCACGACGTCGGCGGAGCGGCTGAGAACGGCTTCCGCGTTACCTTCGATCGGGATGCCCACCTCGTGGGATCCCGAAAGAAGGCCGGCGTCTTGACCCGCTTTTTCAGGATCGATGTCGATCGCGCCTACCAGTTCCATGCTCTCCCGCTCGCCGAGGTAGCGTACGACTCTCTGGCCTATAGGACCGAAGCCCATCTGGATGATTCGGAGTGGAGTGCCGCTACTCGGTTCAGCCATGGTGTAGGAAGTGTGGTAACGGAGTCGATGGAACCCGTCAAAAGAATACTACCTTGAGTGGTTAGAAGATGTGTATTTTTTCTTCACTGCGCGGATATTCGACGCCTCTCTGACTCGCAGTAAGACCAATCCAAAGAAAATTTACTGTGTCGATCACGCCATGGTTACCTCGGTAGCCTCGGGCATCCTCGTCAACTCCGGGCACGATTGTGACCTGGAGCGAAGAGGGCGGGCTTAACGTCGATAGCGGACAGATAAAGAGCGTACCGGCATGGCGCTCCCTCTTCAATCTACCGGATTCTCGCCTTTGAGTGATTGGGGAAAGTTGCAAGGTTGGAAGTCGGCGGCGCAAAGGGATTGGCGCCATCCAAACACCTGCAGTCGTCCGGGAAATGGAGGGCGGCAATCCCTTGCCGCTGCAACGGTCTTCGCCAATGCTCTAAGGTTGGAATGGAACGATGGCGGGGGCGGTGATGGGAAGTATGAACTATGAAAAGACCTCTACCTTCTCACTTCATACTTTACCCTACCTGCTCCCACTCTCCATGCGGATGCGCGGGTCGACCAGCATAAGGAGAAGGTCGCTCACGAGAACGCCGAAGATTCCGAGCATGCTGAGGAGCATGAGCATCGATCCGGCCAGGTACATGTCCTCACTGAGCAGGGCGGATAGCAGCATCGGCCCCACCGTGGGGAGGCTCAGAACCATGGCCACGATGGCGCCGCCGGAGACGAGCTGGGGAAAGATGCTGCCAATTCCGGAAATAAACGGATTCAGAGCCAGCCGCACCGGGTATTTCAGGAGCAATTTTACCGGGTGGACCCCTTTTGCCTTCGCCGTGATGACATAGGGTTTCTTCAATTCGTCGAGAAGGTTCCCTCGCATGACACGGATCATGCCGGCGGTACCGCCAGTGCCGATAACGACGATCGGGATCCAAATGTGCTTGAGGAGATCGACAAGCTTGCCCCAGGTCCATTCCGGCTGGGCCGAGTATTCGGCCGAGAACAATCCGGAGACGTTGATGCCGAGGTGGCGCGAGCTGAAGTACATGAGCAGGAGAGCGAGTAGGAAATTCGGGATGCACATTCCGATAAACCCAATGAAAGTAGCTGCGTAATCACCTGGAGAATATTGCCGGATGGCGCCGTAAATTCCGATGGGCAAGGCCATGACCCAGGTAAAAAGAATGGTTCCCAGGCTGATCAGGAACGTCAAGAGTACGCGGTCGCCGACCAACTCGTTGACCGCGCCCTGGGTCTGCATGGAGCGGCCCATGTATCCCTGTAGGAGGCCCTTGTCGCTTGCCTCGAAGGTGACAAACCAGGCCAGTCCTGACCATCGCAAATACTGTTCGAAGACAGAACGATCCAGTAGGAACATCTCTTTGACCTCCGCGATGCGTTGTTCGTCGACCACTTCGCCGCTTTCCTCCAGTTGGGCGATGAGGAAGGTCAGGAAGTCTCCCGGTGGAAGCTGGATGATGATAAAAACAATGACCGATATGACGGCCACGGTCGGGATCATGATCATGAGCCGCCGACCGACGTAGGGCTTGCGCACACCCACATAGCCGACGGTTGCGATACCCAGAATAAAGAGAAGTCGTCGAAGCCACCGCCCCGGTCGGAATGTCGTGCTGTCCTCCTCTTCGGCCGCGTGAAGACTTGCTAGTTTGGGAAAGCGATCTGTCCGCAGGAGGGCGCCCTTCATCTGCTCGATGGCGCCTCTGGAGTCGCTCCCGTGGGCGAAAAAATAGGTCTCCAGTCCGGCGTTCCCGAGGGTCTGAAACTGGCCCGTCCAGAGGACATACCTTGGTACGTTGCGGAACCCCTTTTTCACCACCGTGACGACTGGAGGCGCGGTGGAGATGTTGATCGACCACAGATTTTCGGCCGCAATTTCCAGAACTTCGCTGAAGATCTCCGCCTGTTGGGTCGGATCGGGAGTGCCCAGAGCCCGTTCATAGATTTCCATCGCTCGCCGTAGCGGGTGATCAGGCGGAGGTTCCAGGGCGCCTTTGCTGGATGCGTCGGGATGACCGAAGATCCCTCCTCGTTTATACCAGTTCCCGTAGCCAATGGCATAGAGGGAACGATAGTCTACGGGAACGTACATGTGCGGGTTCAAAAGCGGCAGGATCTGACCGTGCGCTCCAGTATAAACCAAATCGAAGTCACGGCTGTTGCGGACCACGCCGTTCAGGTTGCCGCCGAGGGCGCGGAGGACGACTCGGATTCCGACCTGGGCCCAATAGTCGAGGATATTCTCCACCCGATCCGGCTTCTGCGTCGTTGCCATGATGAGGTACAATGTCATGCGCGTACCGTCCGCAAAGCTGCGAAAGCCGTCCGGGTCGCGTTCGGTGAGTTCCAAGGCGTCGAGCATGCGGTTCGCCCGGTCCGGATCGTAGTCGGTAAAGGCGTGATAGAGAGAGGCGTTGAAAAATGGGGAATCGGGCTCCGGCGCCAGCTGTGCTGGTTCGGTCAGATCGCTGAATTCGGCGCGAATGATCTCCTTGCGATTGAGGGCGAGCGAGAGCGCCTGGCGAAATTTCTTCTGGTTCAGGAGAGCCTTCTTCTTCCGCGTGGCCGGCTCGGACGGGTTGACCCTCCGATTCAGATTGGGAACGATAGAGAAGAGGGTGCCGTGCCCGTTGCTCCAATGGTAGACATCGAAGTTGTTCTTTTCACGGAGGGTCATGAGGCGGGTATATTGGTAAAAGAAGCGCAGCCCCCACTGCATCGAAACCTCGCCATTAGAGGCGGCAACGGTGGCCATATCCGGCGTCATCTCGTTCATCAGGATGCGGTCGATGTAGGGGAGCTGGTTTCCCTTTGTGTCCACCGCGAAGTAGTAGGGATTGCGGACAAAAACCTGCGGCGGAGATGCTTTGTAAGTGCGATAGATCCAAGGCCACAAGCGCGGATGTTGCGGGTTGTTCCAGGTTTTCAATTTGGTGTAGAGCGCGCGTTCCCCGGGCAGGTTCATGGCCCGCAGGGATCGCTCGATTAGAGCGCGGTCGCCTGCCCGCGGATGATAGGGCTTCAGATAGTGCGCGGGCGAACCGAGGACTTGCGCCCCAAATCCAGTGGCCATCTCTTGGAGGAATATCCCATTCGGTTCCGCAAAGCGGAACCGGACCGTGTAATCATCGATTTTTTCTACCGCCCCGGCCTTGCCATGGATGATCATGTAATCCGGTGGACGCGACTGGATCGCCTCGTCGTCGGCTTCAAACTCCCACCAGTAGAGAATATCGTTGGCGGTAAAGGGATGGCCGTCAGACCAGCGCATTCCCTTCCGCAGATGAAAAACGAACTCTCTGTGGCCGTCACGCACCTCGTAACTTTTGGCGACATGCGGTACGATAGGAAAGCCTTCGGGGGACCAGCGCAGGAGGGATGCCGCCGACAACCGGCTACCGATGTGGGTAGGGTAAATGGACTCTCCCGCGGCTATGATCCACGTTCCTCCGTACCGTCCGGTCCCGTCGATTCCCTCCAGCACCACGGGTTCGGGCCCGGTCCGCTCTGCTACGGGCGGGAGCTGCCCCCTCACCACCAATTCCGCCAGGTGTGGAGATTCTGCCTTCGGAAACCATTTCCCGCCGCGACCTTCCGAATAGTCTGTATCACGGTGAAAAACCGGAGGGTTTTGCGGGTCGCTGATCGGGTTTCTTTGCGCCTGTGCCTCCGCCACTGCCTCTTGCGGGAACGCGGGCGGTTCGCTGGAAAGAGCAGGCCGAAACGCCCATCCCCAGAAGATCAGGAAAAGGAGCAGGACGGCAAAGGTAGCAAGGCAGCCGAGAATTAACTTTACCGGAACGACTCTTCGTCGGGTTCGATTCACCTATTCTTTCCGGTCAGGAACACCGGGGTCCGGACCGAGACGGTCGGTCCCCTCCCGTCGTATTCATTATTTCGCGAACATCTCGTCATCTCCGCGTGGGGATTCCCGCGACCGAATGATCAACTCTCGGTCTTGGATTTCCATCTCTACCTCCGCTCGATCGCTGCGTTCCTAAGGTAGTTTCGTCTCGACCGCAAGAGATGAGCTCGCATGAGATCCACGGACTCCTCCGCATCACCCTTCCTGATACTGGCCAACATTTTCTTGTGGTCATGTAAACCCATCTCCATTCCGTCGAGAATCGGATCATCGAGCTGCAGGTCTCTAGCAGCATAGAATAGACCCAGCTTCTCGATTGGCTCAATTAAGACAGGAAAGAGAACGTTCCCGGAATTTCTCGCCAGGGTCATGTGGAACCTGGCATCGAGCTTGGAGTACTTCTTCTTGTCCGTGTCGAAGATTTCCTCCATCTGTCTGACTATCTTTCCCAGCATCTCAATAGTCTTTTTATCGTGCTTCTCGGCGACAAACCGGATCGTTTCCAACTCAACGAGCATGCGCAGGTCAATGAAGTTGAGGATAACGTTGGGATCGGGATTCAGAATTCCGAAGCGTTCAAAGGCGCGTTGCACCTGTTTTGTGCTATATCTCGTAACGTAATTTCCACTTCCCGCTCTGCTGACGATCAAACCGTTGGCCTTGAGGTTCTGGTTCGCTTCTCGAATAGCGGTTCGGCTTACGCCGAATGATTCGGCGAGGTCATTCTCCGTCGGCAAGCGGGAATTTGGCGGATACTGTCCACTCAGAATGGCGTCTTCAACCAGTTTGCTGACCTTTTCGCTCAACCTTTCATGGTTCTTGATATTAGGAAATTCTACTTTGGCTGGTTTCTGCATATTCGCATGGTGAGCGCAAATTTTTGAACAAAGAGATGACTAAGCGAGAGAACCACGGATTTGGGATGTCGCTTCGCTCGGTACACGGATTGTAGTACGGATCTACACGGGCACTTCAGTCATGGCTGATTTTCAGGATCTCGTTTTACAGAAATGATCAGGCGTCGCTGGTTCTTTAGACTAATTCCTCCCATTTGAATTCCAGCCGGATGAGATCGGGAGGACTCCCTCTCTTGTGAAGCGACTTGTAGGTTATGGCGTTGAAGTAGACGGTACCGGCTCTCTCGACAAAATACGGCATGGCGTAGTAACCGTCAGGGACGACGGCGCCTTCATAGTTGTCGAGGACGGCGTAGGAAAGGATCTCGAGTGATTCGGGATCGAACCGAAAGAGGAAGAGCTTCATCGCACCGTCCGGGGCGGTGTCAGTGAAATTCCGGCCCATGAAATAGAAGCGACCGTCTCTTTGGAAGAGTCGCGGCCTTCCCACGACGTTGGCCATCAATCCAAATGCAGGCGTGAGATCCGCTTGCCGGATCAGGTTGAACTCACTGTCGGTCACATGCAGCCGTTGAATACCGTCGTTGCCACGGGTGGCAATCAGGTATTCATCCCCGGATCGGAGAATGGAAGACTCATTCAAATGTTCCTTCCCGAACTCCTCGGAGAGATTCTTCACAAACTGCCAACTCTTCCCGTTGTCGTCAGAACGAAGGAGATCCACGTTGGGAGAACCGTGACGGTAATGGCGGTAGGGCGTCGCCAGCATCCAGGTCGTCTCACCTTCCGTGAGGCATTCGAAGGCATAAACATATTCCAACCCGTTTATGAGCCCGACTTTTCCTTCCTCCTCGAAATTCATCCCGTTGTCCACCGAGCGGTAGGCCACCAGTCCGTGCTTGGCCGTGGAGTTGGGAAAATGTGGATCTACGTAGAGGCCGATATCGCCGTTCGCAAAGCAGGCGAATTCCCCGTTCTGAAGGGTAAAGCCTTCCTGGTGGGCGACGATCTTCCGATTGGAGATCACCCCTGCCAGAGGGTCGTAATGAAACACCTCCCAATCGGCGGCCGGTTCATTGTTGTGCCGGGTCCCCCGTTTATACCCAACCAGGACGTTGTGTTCGTCGAGAAAAAGCAGATGGGGGGCTTTGACATAAGGCAACTCGCCCAGCTTGGCTGATGGCATCAGTATCTCCTGGGTCTTGTAGCTGGGGAGAATGCCGTTCGGTTCTCGGGCGTTTTGCATTTCGGTGTGACGTCGGAGGGTGATCTTCATGATGACGCGTGGTGGTGACGAAAGTCGGACGAATGAGGGTGGTGCGGATGCCTTAGGGGCTTTTCATGGAGGCCGTTGGCCATTGACGAAGGATGACAATGAACTGGATTAGGAGTCCAATGGTAAATGGTAACACCGGGTTTCAACCCGGTGATGACAGGACTTCGAGAGAAAACTTAACCGTTTCAACGGTTTCCCGCATCTCGCAGGGACGCGGCGTCTGGCGAGAAACCGTTGAAACGGTTCCATCGCGCTTCCCTCCGGCAGTGGAGCACCCGACTGAAGTCGGGTGTTAACGGGTCCGTCCGAGACTCCGGCATCTGCCTCGGCTAAGCAACTCGATTGAGCTCGCAAAAGTCCTGTTGGACCGCTTGCCTCTGATCCGGCTTGGGAACAGGCAAGGCCTGCGACGAGCTCAGTCGAATCGATGCCTGTTTGCAAGTAACGAATCGGGACCGTTAAGGTGGCCGACCTTGCGGACTTCCCGATCTCTATCGGGATCCCTCCAAGACTGGAGACCATCGCAGGCAACCTGGAAGGCCGAGGGCCCCCAAGGCCGAGAGTATGATCTGGTTCCAATGCGCGATCCAGCGTCGCAATTTCGGTCAGGTTCATTAAGAGAGACGGTAGGCGCCTACTGAGCTGTCATACAGATTACGGCTGTTGCGGACGGGAGGTCAAAGCCTATTCCAGTAGAACGAGCCTATCCGAAAAGGGTCAGCGTAGCTCCTCCCATCTGAACTCCAGCCGGATGAGATCGGGAGGACGACCCCGGTTGTGAAGCGACTTGTAGGTTATGGCGTTGAAGTAGACGGTCCCCTCTCTTTCGACAAAGTAGGGCATGGCGTAGTAACCGTCGGGGACAACGACGCCTTCATAGTTGTCGAGGACGGCATAGGAGAGGATTTCGAGTGATTCGGGATCGATACGAAAGAGAAAGAGCTTCATGACTCCGTCAGGGCCCGCATTCGTGTAATTCCGCCCTATGAGATAGTAGCGGCCCTCTCTTTCGAATAGTCGCGGCCTTCCCAGATGGCTGGCGATGCAGGCATAGGCTTGAGTCAGATCCGCTTCCCGGACCAGGTTGAACTCGCTGTCGGTGACGTGTAGCCGCAGAACGGGGTCCTTGCCCCGCGTGGCAAAGAGGTATTCGCCTCCGAATCGAATGATGGAGGATTCACTCAGAGGGGCGTTTCCGAATTCCTCTCTAAGGCTCTTCACAAACTGCCAGCTCTTACCGTTATCGTCAGAACGAAGGAGATCCACCTTGGGGGGACCCTTCAGGTTCCGGTAATGCCGGTAGGGCGTCGCCAGCATCCATGTCGTGTCGCCTTCAGTGAGGCATTCGAAGGCATAGACATATTCCAACCCGTTTATGAGCCCGACTTTCCCTTCCTCCTCGAAATTCATCCCGTTGTCCGCCGAGCGGTAGGCCACCAGTCCATGCTTGGCTATCGAGTTGGGAAAATGCGGATCCACATAGAGGCCGATGTCGCCGTTTGCAAAGCGGGCGAATTCCCCGTTCTGAAGGGTGAAGCCTTCCTGGTGGGCGACGATCTTCCGATTGGAGATCACCTCTGCCAGGGGGTCGTAATGAAACACCTCCCAGTCGGCGGCCGGTTCATTGTTGTGCCGGGTCCCCCGTTTATAGCCAACCAGGATGTTGTGTTCATCGAGAAAAAGCAGATGGGGGGCCTTTACGTAAGGCAACTCGCCCAACTCCTCCGACGACATGAGTATTTCCTGAGTCTTGTAGCAGGGGAGAATGCCGTCTGGTTCCCGGGGATGAGGAACATGGCCCGTATGATGGTGGATGGCTATTGGCATGGTTTAGTGAGTGGATTCCGCAATAGGAACATATATGACGGAGCTATAGGGCGCTCCATCCTACTTTTGCCGCCACGACGGGCGAAGGGCGGCCTTCGTAGGGTGAAGCGCTGCTTCGCCAACGACCAAGTGACGTATCTACAGCGAGATTACTCACGGTAGACGCAGTTTCGCACCGCAAGGGCACGGCAGCGATCATAAGTGACTGTGATTCAAGGTTCTTTTGCCTCAAGTTAGCGCTCATGGGGCGTTGCCCTGGGCTACTATGGGGTGCGCCTTCAGCGTGACTCGGAGACCAACGCTCAGGCTGAAACCAGTTTCGCGACGTAGTTCGTATGGAATCCGGGCCTACCTCCTCCGCCCGCGGACGGTACCGTTACGCGTTATCGGAATCGAAGGCGCCGTGGGCGAGAGGCCGGGCTCGACTATGGGCCACGGCTCCAGGCTCGCACCGGTCGGTCTCGGGCCATGGGGCCGTCGCGGCCGCGAGTTCGTAGCCGAGTAGCTGATCTCGAGATGCGGCGTCACCACGGTTTCACCCCCGAGCGCGCGTGATTCCATGGCCGCCGCAAGGGCCCCCGTGGTGAGATAAGTGCGCTCGAGGGGCGTCGGAGGCCGCCCCGTGAGAAAAAACTCCTCTACGTTGAGCCCGAGATAACTGAAGACGGATGCGGGAGCCGGCCCTGTGTTCGTGTAGTATTCCAGCGCATCGATGCGGTTCCCACGCCGACCGGCGTAGGCGAACTGTCGCACATAGCCGTTGTCGCCCAGGTTAAGCACGGCGCCCCGAAGCCCGTCCCGGTAGCGAATGAGAAAGATCGTTGGATCCTCGACTCGACTCGACTCGATCGCACCCGGTCCGCCGTCGATAGCAGCTACGGCGGACTCGGCCAGCTCCAGTGACCACTCACCCGCTTTCGCGGCCCTCCAGACCGCATCGCCGGACAGGCAGCGCACTTCGGTTATCCCCGTCTCACCACCCTGACGGCGCTCGACCTGGCACTGCAGGGCCTCCAAACCGTGAAAACCGTAGCGCTCTACCATGTGGAAGGCGATCGCCACGGCTTCCTCGATCGGCTCCCCCAGGGGGTGCTCGAAGTTGGGGTTTCGCCAGGCTACGGGCACGGCGGAAGCGGCCCACAGAGGTATCCCGAGGCTCCGAGCCGTCTCGTACATCCATCGCGCGTCCTCGAAACGGTAGGCCAGATGCTTGTCGTTAAAGACGGGGATGGGGCGCCCGGCCTCGCCGATGGTGCCGCAAATCTGCTCGAAGAAGTAGCGCCGCGGCAGCATTTCCTGGCCAAGCCGGGAGACCGGGTAGTTGCCATGTTATCCTATCGAAAGCACCGCATCCACCGCCAGACGTTCTCCTCCCAGCGTCAATGCGCCACGTATGCTCTCGAAAACAGGAACCCCGAATTCGTGTGCCATCTGACGTCCGATGTCCCGTTCGTGTATCTGATCGATGTAAAGCGAAGCGACTTGTGTGCGCGGCGCAATCAGCCCGTCGTCGATAGGAAAACCACGCAGGAACCTGCTCAGCATCACGTCGGCATGGCTGTTCGGAAAGAACGAGGTAACGATCGCCGCAACTTTACGCTTTTCCAGCATCTCTGAATTCGGGTTAAGCCCGTATGAAGCGGACAAATGAAAGCTATGACGTCACCAAGCTCCTACTCGGGCCCGAGAATTTAGAACGGTGCTCGTGCCTGAAAGTCGTCGAGACAGGATCATCGAGAAGCTTCAGGATGGACTCCGGGCGCAGGGATGAGGCAAGATGACCCAAGACGCGCTGCTGACCTTTCCCTAGCCCAAGGCGGGCGCAGTGAAGTAGACCGTGAACATTGGTGACCAAAACAAGGAATGAAGCAATGCTATATTGTAGCCGGTCCGAACGGTGCAGGAAAAACAACTTTGTGAGATATTATAGGGAGCTTGCGGATAAATGGGCTGTATTCGATAATTCGGGTGATCAACCCATAGTCTTGGAGGAATCAGAATAACTATGGATTCAGAGACTGCATTGGCGCTAAGAGCAATGGAGCGCGCGGCCCGGATTGCTCGTCAGCGGGCGGCGGAAAAGAGAGTAGAGATTCCAGTTTGGCGCAATGGTGCTGTGGTGTTTGTTGATCCGAAGGAAGGGGCACAACGAATCAAGTGATGTAGGTCAGCGGAGCTTGCGGAGCTGAGTTGCATCACAGGGTTGGACTGAGCCGCAGGGACTGAAGGGGAGTGTCGTTTGCGGATTAAAGGTTTACGAGTTTAGGGATAAGGGGGCTTGGGAGGAGAAGGAGGCCCGCGGCGGAGGCGGAATGCTGATAGGTTTCAGCAGGAGAAAGAGCTCGAAGGTATCGGTGAGATGAGACAGATCGGGCCCAAGAAGTGTTTGCACAGCCGGGCATGCGAAGGGTACGTAAAGAGAGCGGAGCAGAATAGAGGCCGCTATTCTGATTGTGATCAGGCATGGGCAACAGATGGAAGTGAGAAAGGAAAGAAACTGGGCGGTGATCGAATGCGGGGGAGTAAGGCGAGGATCTGCATGGGCCGGTGGCAGTTGGGACAGCGGAAGGGTGCGGGGTCGTTCTTTGCTGCTGTGAGCGCCTCGAGGCGGGCAAAAGCTGCAGCGAGGAGGGATCGGACTTTCTGCAGCTTGGCTCGATTGGCAGGACTGAAGAATCCGTAGTAGCGGACACGGGTGAAACCGCGTGGGAGGACATGCTGGAGGAACCTGGCAATGAAGGTTAATGGAGGCAGAGAACAGGTGCAGGGACGGCCGGTGTGGGAATCTTTATAGGCGAATGTGACAGCGTCATTGTTAGCGGAGAGGATGCGGTTGTTGCTGAGGGCGGTACGAAAGACATAGCGACTGAGGTACTTTAAAACCGGCAGGCCGCTGCCGGCAGGTTTGGCATGGACGACCCAGTCGCAGTTCCAGATCTGGGGGTCGACCTGATCGGTGAGAACCTTCGTGGTGAGGACATGCTTTGAGGTTCCTGGCAATGAAGGTTAATAGGAAAGTGCCTGGACCGGAAGGAGGTAGTCAGGGCTTTTTCAATCGGCCGGTGTGGGAATCTTTATAGGCGAATGTGACAGCGTCATTGTTAGCGGAGAGGGATGCGGTAGTTGCTATGAGGGCGGTACGAAAGACATAGCGACTGAGGTACTTTAAAACCGGCAGGCCGCTGCCGGCAGGTTTGGCATGGACGACCCAGTCGCAGTTCCAGATCTGGGGGTCGACCTGATCGGTGAGAAGCTTCTTGGTGAGGGCGGCTTTGATGTTCTCGCGGAAGGAATAGGAAAGTGCCTGGACCGGAAGGAGGTAGTCGGGCTTTTTCAATCGCATCCACTTCCTGGCGTTCGTGGAAAGGCTGCCGGCGGGGATGAGGTAGTGGATATGAGGGTGATAATCGAGGCGACGGGTGCAGGTGTGAAGGATGCCGATGAAGCCGAGCAGGCCGCCCAGGAGCCGCTTTTGCCGGCCGCGCTGCAGGAGAAGCGTCGGCGGAGCAGCGGAAGAGCAGGTGGTAGAAGAGCTTCTGATTGCTGCGTGCAAATTGGTGCAGCTGGCTGGGAATGGTGAAAGTGACCAGGAAATAGGCACAGGGGAGCAGCAGATGCTCCTGGCGTTGCAACCACTCGGAAGCATCGGCGTTTCCGCACTTGGGGCAGTGCCGGTTGTTACAGCTATGGTAACTGTAATGGGTGCGGTCGCAGGGCGCGCAGTGGTAAACGCAGCCGCCCAGCAGCGGCGTGCGGCACGATAAGATATCGCGCATGACACGCCGGTGGCTGGGCAGGATGTGTTCGCCAAAGCGCTGCAGATAGGCCGCCCCATACCGGCGGAAAACCTCCGTCAGTTCGGGCATGGACAGTATGGATGCGCTGAGGCGCTACAAGTGGGCGATCATCGCGTTGAGCCGTTGGGTGGCCTGTTTTTGTACCACTTCGGTGAGGTGGGTGTAGAGCGCCGTAGTCTGAGGGGACTGATGGCCCAGGTTGTTCTGAATCTGCCTGAGGTTCTCGCCACACTCGAGCAGATGGGTGGCGTAGGAATGACGCAGGGTATGGATATGTGCCTGTTTGCGGCTTCCGGTGGCCTTCAGAGCCAGCCGGAAGGCCCGCTGCAGGCTGGTTCGTGACATGGGCCGCTGGGCCGTCGGGCAGCCGATGCCCCCATGGCCCGGAGCAGGAAAAAGCCAGGTAGGGTTGCGATGACGCCGCCATTGGCGTCGCAACGCCAGCAGAGCGCGTTCGGGCAGAGGTACATAGCGGTCCTTCTGTCCCTTCCCGGCACGAATGTGCAGGACCATGCGCCCCGCATCGATGTCCTCGATCTTCAGGCTCAAGCCTTCTCCCAGGCGCAGCCCGCACGAGTAGATCACGCCCAGACAGCAGCGATGGTGCGCTTCTCTCACCTCCCGCAGGATCTTCCCGACTTCCTCCAGGGTCAAAATGACCGGAAGGCGCGACTGGCGCGGTGGACGCACCAGAATCGTCTCTTGGGGCCAGCGCCGCTTGAGCGTCTTCTCGAACAGGAACTTGATCGCGCAGATGAAGCTCGTGCAGGTTGGGCGGCTGTAGACTTTGACGGTTTTAAGGTAGATGAAGAACTGCCGCAGCTCTTCAATCGTGACCGATCGCGGCGATCTTCCCGCGCAAAACTCCGAGAGCCTTTCGGCTGCCCTCAGATAGACTTCCTGTGTCTTTTGCGCATACCCGTGCAGAGTCATGTCATCGAGCATCCGTTCTTGCCAGCACCGATAGGTGTGAGTACGTTTCATGGCGTGATTCCTTTCGTTTGAATCCGTTAATCGAAACTCCCGGCCACCCCGTGTGGCCGGGAGGAATCACACCTTACCACCGACTATCAATCCTAGCCCAGTAACTGTCCGAAATGAGGAGCCGCCGCGTAGCGGCTTAGTTCAACAAGACGGTGCTGCTAACTCCAATTCCGTTGACGCTCCGTTGGAGTAGCAAACCTTCGCGGATCCGTTCGACGAATGGTGGCTAACACAACGCAGAATAGCTTCGAAATCAGAACTGGCCAAATCTGTATGATAACTGAACAATCTACCGGGCATTTGATGGAGAGACGAGAATTCATCCGATCATCGGCGGCGGGAATCGCCACGGCGGCTGTTGTTGGTGTTACCAGTAAGCCGTACCCGGTCCGTGGGGCAAGGCCATCGGTTGCTCCCAAGAGACCCAATATCCTCCTCATCGTCTCCGACGACAATGGGCCTCACTTCAGTTGCTATGGCGATCCCAACGTGACGACACCGCATCTCGATGGGCTGGCCGCGGAAGGGGTTCGCCTGCAGCGCGCCTTCGTCACCCAGTCCATCTGCAGTCCGGCGCGCAGCAGCATATTTACCGGGCTCTACCCGCACCAGAACGGACAGATCGGTCTGGCTACCCATAATTACGCCATGTTCCGGGAGTTTGCGAACCTGCCGTCGGTCCTGAAATCAGCCGGATACCGGACGGGAATCATCGGGAAACTTCACGTCAATCCTGAGTCCGCGTTCGCATTCGACTATCGCTGGAGGGATCCGGAATTCGTCAGCTACGGAAGCCGCGACGTTGCTAAGATTGCGGAAATGGCGGGTTCCTTCATGAAAGACGAGAGCAAGCCGTTCTTTCTCATGGTCAATCATCCGGACGCGCATTGGCCTTTTCTGCGCCAGCAGAAGGGAGTTCCTCCCGACCCCCTGGATCCGAAGGACATCGGAGACTTGCCCTTTGGCGGGGTCGACACTGACCGGATTCGGGGCTACATTGCCAACTACTACAACTGTATCCTCCGGCTCGATACCGGGGTCGGACTCCTTTTGGATCAGGTAGCGGCCAGCGGTCATCGAGACGATACTCTTGTTGTGTATGTCGGGGATCACGGTCCCAATTTCTCACGCGGCAAGGGCACTTGCTATGAGACCGGTTTGCAGGTTCCCTTTCTCCTGCGGTGGCCTGGAGTAATCTCAGAGGGGTTGGTTCTCGATGAACTGGTGTCGATCATCGATATCCTTCCCACCGTCCTCGAAGCGGCCCGTCTGGAACCGCGACAATCTCTCCCCGGGAAGTCACTGTTTCCGCTTCTACGAGGAGATAAGGTGGCTTGGCGAGAGTACGTTTTTGGAGAGTGGCACGCAGGAAATCCGCGGATCTATTTCCCCCAGCGCTCCGTGCGCGACGACCGCTTCAAACTGATCGTCAGCCTCCTCGACGACCGGCCCAATGCTCCTGCGGTGCAAGCCAGCGATCCCCGATGGTGGGTGAATGGCGCCACTGCGGAAGAAATCGCCCGGGCCCCGGAGGTGGTGAGAAACGGATACGAGACGTGGATGCACCCCCCCGGCGAGGAACTTTACGACCTTGAAAGCGATCCGCAGGAATTCGACAATCTCGCCGGTCGGCCGGAATTTGCCGCTATCCAGGAGCGCCTGCGCCAAGCATTGCGGACCTGGCAGCAGCAAACCGGTGACGGTCTCGCCGATCCCGAGAACCTGGCGCGCTTAACGAGCGAACATGACCAGCTCGTGGAGGCTTACTACAAAGGCGATACGAGTCCCACGACCCGAGATTTCGAATGGAAGTACGATCAATACTTGAGCCCGGAGGGGAGATCTGGCTCATGATGAACCTCGCCGATTGCCGAGCCGTCCCGCTCCTCACGGAGCGAGCTACGTGTAGCCCTCTGCGTGAGCGGAGGGACCGGATCTCCGGTTCATTGCCAGCCATAGTTGACGGCCACGGGCCTCGATGCGGAACCTCCTAATGAACCTGGCCAGCGCCTCCCTTCCTAATCGTAATCTTAATCCTACTCTCGGCCTCGTGGGCCCTCGGCCCTCCAGATCGCACCGTCGGAAGGTTCATGACACAGCCATAGTTGACAGCCAAAGGCCTCGATGCGGGATCTCCTAATGAAAAACGCGGTCGTAAGAGTAAAAAGTAATCGGCATGCTGTATCCTGTAGGACGAAATCGAACGGAGTGCTATTGCGCGACTAACCCCTCAACGGCACTCCGGACATTAACCTCAACCAAAGAACCAGGATGAATCGGATACCGCAGATACGGAAAGGCATTATGACCCAAAAATTCCAAATCGCTTTGACCTGTCTCTTGGCAATACCGCCATGCCTTCTGGCCCAGCAGACTTGGACGGTGGAAACGATAGACGAAGGACGCGGTTTTCGGTTTCCCAATATCGCCATCGACGCGGCGGGCGTTCCCAAGATCGTCTATTGGGAAGAGATCGGGTTCAACAGCAGTCAGCTCGAATTCGGCGCTTGGAATGGGGAAGCGTGGGAACTCGAGATCATTGCCGTTACGGAAATCCTCGCACAAACGGTGGACCGGGAGTTGGTGCGCGACAGCGCGGCCATTGCCCTCGACAGTGCAGGGCAGCCGCACGTTGCCTATTGGGAGCGTCCCGACAGATTCAATATCAACGCCACGGGAGCGGTCAACTATGCCTTTATGGAGGGAGACGAATGGATTATACAGCCCATCGATGATCAGGCCTTCCTCGGGAATTTCGATTCCCTCGCGGGAGACGGGAATAACAACCTGCACCTGAGCTATTCCTTCAGTGGCGAGGCTGGGGCGTCGGGCCTGAAATACGGATTTTTTGACGGCTCATCGTGGGCGCTTCAGATTGTGGATACGAATGGGGTCAGATTCAGCCATACTGCTATTGGGATCGATAGTATGAACCGCCCTCACATCAGCTACTGCGAGGGCCTGGGCCCGCTCGATGTAGAGGCCCCCCCGACCAGTGTCAACCCCGACGGTCCGGCGGAGTTGCGCTACGCCGCTTGGGACGGCGCCTCCTGGCAGACCGAAACGGTGGACAGCGGAGGGATCAACTGCCAATTCACCTCAATCGCCCTGGACAGTACCGACAATCCACACATCAGCTATTACAACCCCGACAGCAGCGAGCTCAAGTACGCTACAAAATCTTCCGGTAGCTGGAATGTTCAGTCCGTGGATAACAGCGGTATCGTGGGACTTCATAGCAGTCTGGCCCTGGATAGCAGCGGGCGACCGCATATCAGCCATTACGATTCCCGCAACCACGATCTTAGATACGCGAGATGGAACGGTTCGGCCTGGGAAACGCAGGTGGTGGCCGACGGTGGCGACGGGGAGCTTACTTCAATCGCTATCGACGCCGATGACAATCCCCGCATCCTTTTTTCGGACCTGACGGAAAAATCGCTTAAAATCGCCATTGGCGGCGCCCCTCTGCCCACCGAAATCACACCCCCCGATATTACGGATGGGTTCGCCCCGTTTGGCCAAGTCTCCGATCTGGGCGGAGGGTGGAAGTTTTCTGATTGGTTCGGATCTTACAACGATTCCACCGCCCCCTGGATGTTTCATGCCGAGCATGGATTTATCTTCGTTTTTGAGGAGAGTACTCCGGACAGTGTGTTTTATTTCGACCTGGCCGCAAACGGGTGGTTCTGGACGAACTCTTCCAGTTATCCGAGCCTCTTCAGCTTCCCTCGCAGCGCTTGGATATTCTATTTTGTGGGCAGCACCGGACCGCGAAACTTTGTGGATTTGGGGACGGGGGAGTTTTTTGATCTCGATTAAGAACAAGCGGTGCCTACGCCGTTTTGTTGTGCGGATTTTTTCTGGCCGCGGATTCACGCGGATGAAACGCGGATTTTTGGGAATAGGCAAAACGTTTGAATTCCACCTTGTGCTTCCCGAAATTGATTAACTTTCCGAAGCTGATACCGGTCGCCTTTAATTCGTTTATCAATTGAGCTTCGTCGTGGGGATTGGATTTCGTAGCCACTTTCAGTTCTACAATGACATCTTTTTATCCGTGTTTCATCCGCGCTCATCCGTGGCTAATTTCTCTTTTGCTGCACAACGCCGAGGATGGTAGGGCGAGGCTATCCCTGCCGAGCCGTAGGCCGCGGCATACAGCTCGGCAGGGACGCCTCGCCCTACCTTTAGGCTACGCGACTGAGAGGTTCGTTCAATTCACTGAATGTCAGGCCTCTTCGCTGCGCTCGTGAACACGGTTAATCGGCAGAGCAACGGAGGAGTTGGGCTTTCCGTAGTAAGCCTCCTCTTGAACCCGATCAGAGTTTCGCCTCCTAATCGTAATCTTACTCTCGGCCTCGTGGGCCCTCGGCCCTCCAGATTGTGCGGTCGAAAGGTTCACAATCCAGCCATAGGTGACCGCCAACGGGATCGATAAAATCTCCCTCAGGAGTCTGCGCCGCCGAACGAGGGAAAAGTAATTGGCATGATGTATTCTGCAGTGCAGAATCGAGTGAATCTCTGATTCGCGACTAACCCCTCAACGGCACTCTGGAAGCTAACCTCAACCATAGAACAAGGATGACCCGAACACCTCACATACGGAAAGGAATTATGACGATCAATCCCCTGATGGCATTCATTTGCTTCTTAGCCTTACCGCTCTGCATTCGGGCGCAGCAGACGTGGACCATAGAGACGATCGACGAAGGACGCGGGTTTCGGTTTCCCAATATCGCCATCGACGCGGCGGGCATTCCGAAAATCGCTTACTTCGAAGAGATCGCATTTAACAGCAGCCACCTCGAATTCGGAACCTGGAATGGGGAAGCGTGGGAACTCGAGATAATCGACGTTACGGATATTCCCGGAACCACGGTTGACCGGGAGTTGGTGCGCGACAGCGCAGCCATTGCCCTCGACAGTGCAGGGCAGCCGCATATCGCCTACTGGAAGCGGCCCTTCATGCTTGAAATCGGTACTAATGGAACCGTCAACTATACCTTCATAGAGGGGGATGAGTGGGTTATCCAAACCATCGATGACCAGACCTTCGTGGGCAATTTCGATTCCCTCGCGGTAGACGGCAACGACAACCTGCACCTGAGCCACTCCTTCATTGGCGAGGGCGGGACGTCGGGCCTGACGTCGGGCCTGAGATACGGGTTTTTTGACGGCTCATCGTGGGCGCTTCAATTGGTGGATACGAATGGGGTCAGATTCAGCCATACTGCTATCGGGATCGATAGTATGAACCGTCCCCACATCAGCTACTGCGAGGGTCTGGGCCCGCTCGATACAGAGGCCGCTCCGATACCTTTGTATACTGTGGACCCCGAGGGTCCGTCGGAGCTGCGCTACGCCTTTTTCGACGGCGCCTCCTGGCAGACCGAAACGGTGGACAGCGGAGGGATGAAGTGCCAGTTTACCTCGCTCGCCCTGGATAGTGCCGACAATCCCCACATCAGCTATTACAACCCCGACAACAGCGAGCTCAAGTATGCTACAAAATCTTCCGGTAGCTGGAATGTTCAGTCCGCGGATAACAGTGGAATTGTGGGACTTTATAGCAGTCTGGCTCTGGATAGCAGCGGGCGACCGCATATCAGCCATTACGATTCCCGCAACCACGATCTTAGATACGCGAGATGGAATGGCTCAGCCTGGGAAATACAGATCGTGGCCGATGGAGGTGACGGAGAGCTTACTTCAATCGCTATCGACGCCGATGACAATCCCCGCATCCTTTTTTCGGACCTGACGGACAAATCGCTGAAAATCGCCATTGGGGGCGCCCCGCTGCCCACGGAGGTCACTCCTCCCGATATGACGGATGGCTCCGCTCCCTTCGGCGAGGTTTCCGATCTGGGTGGAGGCTGGAAGTTTTCCGATTGGTTCGGATCGTATAACGATTCCACGGCACCCTGGATGTTTCATGCCGAGCATGGGTTCGTCTTTGTTTTTGAGGAGAGTGTTCCGGACAGTGTATTTTATTTCGACCTGACCGCAAACGGGTGGTTCTGGACGAATGCCTCCAGCTATCCCAGCCTCTTCAGCTTCCCTCGCAGCGCCTGGGTATTCTATTTTGCCGGCAGCACCGGACCGCGAAACTTTGTGGATTTGGGGACGGGTGAGTTTTTTGATCTCGATTAGGAACAAGCGGCGCCTACGCTGTTTTGTTGTACGGGTTTTTTCTGGCCTCGGATTCACGCGGATGAAACGCGGATTTTTGGGAATAGGCAAAACGTTTAAATTCCACCAGCATCTTGCGACCTTAAAGTTCAACCTGCATCGCCTTCTGGTACACCTTCTCCAGAAACCCATATCCAAGAATTCCGTGCACCTCACAGGCGCTCCCGATGATCTCTTCGGTGATTTCATCGTGCCGCAATAACATCTTTTTATCCGAGTTTCATCCGCGCTCATCCGTGGCTAATTTCTCTTTTGCTGCACAACGCCGAGGATGGTAGGGCGAGGCTATCCCTGCCGAGCCGTAGGCCGCTGCATACAGCTCGGCAGGGACGCCTCGCCCTACCTTTGGGCTACGCGACTGAGAAGGTTCGTTCGATTCGCTGAATGTAAGGCCTCTTTGCTGCGCTCGTGAACACGGTCAATTGGAAGAGCAGTGGACGAATCGAGCTGAGCTTTCCGTAGTAACCCCGATGAACCTCGTCGATTGCCGACCTTTCCCGCTCCTCACGGAGCGAGCTACATGTAGCCCTCTGCGTGAGCGGAGGGATCGGATCTCGGGTTCATTGCCAGCCATCGTTGACGGCCGCAGGCCTCGATGAAGAAGCTCCTCCTCCTAATGAAGTTAGGCCGCCCCTAAGCGCGAAAAGTAATTGGCATGATGTATTCTGCTATGCACAATCGAGCGAATTGCTAATGTGCGACTGACCCCTTAGCGGCACAATGGAAGCCAACCTCATCCAAAGAACTAGGATGATTCGAGCACCTCAGATACGGAAAGTTATTATGACTATCAAATTCCAAATCGCTTTGACTTGCCTTTTGGCACTACCGCTCTGCCTTCGGGCCCAGCAGACTTGGACGGTGGAGACGATCGACGAAGGACGCGGGTTTCGGTTTCCCAATATCGCCATCGACGCGTCGGGCATTCCGAAAATCGTCTACTTCGAAGAGATCGGGTTCAACAGCAGCCACCTCGAATTCGGAACCTGGAATGGAGAAGCCTGGGAACTCGAGATCATCGCCGTTACGGAAATTCTGGCACAAACGGTGGCGCGGGAGTTGGTGCGGGACAGCGCGGCGATCGCCCTCGACAGTTCAGGGCAGCCGCACATCGCTTATTGGAAGCGCCCTGACAGATTCAATATCAACGCCAGGGGAGCTGTCAACTATGCCTTTATGGAGGGCGACAATTGGGTGATTCAGCCCATCGATGACCAGGCCTTCGTGGGCAATTTCGATTCCCTCGCGGTGGACGGCAACGATAACCTGCACCTGAGTCATTCCTTCAGCGGAGAAGGCGGGGAGCCGGGCCTGCGGTACGGGTTTTTTGACGGCTCATCATGGGCGCTTCAGGTGGCGGATGCGAATGGAGTCAAGTTCACCCATACTTCCATCGCGGTCGACAGCATGAACCGCCCCCACATCAGCTACTGCGAGGGTCTGGGGCCGCTCGATGTGGAGATCGACCCGACAAATGTTCAGCCCGAGGGGCCCTCGGAACTACGCTACGCTGTTTTTGACGGCACCTCATGGCACACCGAAACGTTGGACAGCGGGGGGATTAATTGTCAGTTCACCTCGATCGCCTTGGACGGCCCCGACAACCCCCACATCAGCTATTACAACCCTGACAACAGCGAGCTCAAGTACGCTACAAAATCTTCCGGGAGCTGGAATGTTCAGTCCGCCGACAACAGTGGGATTGTGGGACTTCATAGCAGTCTTGCGCTGGATAGCAGCGGGAACCCGCATATCAGTCATTACGATTCCCGCAACCACGATCTTAGATACGCGAGATGGAATGGTTCGGCCTGGGAAACACAGAGGGTCGCCGACGGGGGAAATGGAAATCTCACTTCCATTGCGCTCGATCCGGACGACAATCCTCGCATTCTTTTTTCGGACCTGACGGGAAAAACGCTGAAGATTGCAATTGGCGGCGCCCCGCTGCCGACGGAAGTAACTCCCCCCGATATGACGGATGGATTCGCTCCTTTTGGGGAGGTATCCGATCTGGGTGGAGGGTGGAAGTTTTCCGATTGGTTCGGATCGTATAACGATTCCACGGCTCCCTGGATGTTCCACGCCGAGCACGGCTTTATCTTCGTTTTTGAGGAGAGCACTCCGCAGAGCGTATTCTATTTCGACTTGGCCGCAGGTGGATGGTTCTGGACGAACTCTTCCAGTTATCCCAGCCTCTTCAGCTTCGCTCGCAGCGCCTGGATATTCTATTTCGTCGGAAGCACCGGGCCGCGCAACTTTGTCGATCTTGGGACGGGAGAGTTCTTTGACTTGGACTAGCCCCAGATCCAGCGAACCTGACCAGATGTGAAGCAGCGGTTTTCCAGCTTCTGGAGGGCCGACGGCTCTGGAGGCCGCTGCCAGGTTTTGTCTCGAAAACGGGCCGGTTGCTTACCTGAAAGGCATGATCAGGGATCAGCACCTGTCGATTTCGCTGCCTGTCCTGAGCCCTGCCGAACGGCACGCCACGCAATCTCCGCTATGCTTCGATAAGCATGGCGCTACCTAGGTGCCTCAACATTGGCTACGCTATTTTTCGGTAACGGCACCAGGACGCAGTCGGAGATGGTTCTGAGCCCATCGCAGGCCTTGCCCGTGATCCGGCTTCGGAACAGGCGAGGATGCCTGTTTCACGTTTTTGGGTTCGGGAGCAGCGAAACCTACAGGTAGGGCGACGGCGGACGATAAGCAGTGCGCGACGAGCGACCTACCAGTTTTTGGAAATTCGCATGGTGTTGTTTCAGGTCAGCGCGGCCACCGGCCGCGCTAGCGCTTGCCGGATATATCAGAAGTGAAACTTGCCCTCGCCGGATCGACCGCCTATTGCATATCCTGAGCGAAGACTGCGGCAGCTATGCCCCATGCGAACAAGGTGCTATCCATGCCCCAAGGTCAGACTGGGCTCGAACCCCATGCGAACAATGGTGCTATCCATGCCCCAAGGTCAGACTGGGCTCGAACGGGCCATATATCATTAGCGAGCACGATAAAAGTGTCTCCTCAAAGCTAGCCCGACTTGACCAACTCAACCTCTAAAAAAGTTTTTTTCGGGGGTAAATGGGCTGTCGAGTCGCATAAACAGTGGGGGAAGGTTGGCAGAACAGCCTGTAGTGTAGACCTACCCTCTTCCCAGGCCTCGATATGTTTGTATAATTGGGGGCCATCATGTTTCTGAGGTGCAATCGTCGGCGCAAAGATGGCAAAGAGCATTGCTATTGGAACATCGTGGAGAATAAGCGTGTGGGTGGTGGTCGGGTGGTGCAGAGGCAGGTTCTCTACCTTGGAGAGATCAACGACAGCCAGCGCAGCGCTTGGCGCAAGAGTATCGAGATCTTTGCCGAGGGTAGTGCCCGGCCGGAGCAGGTGGCGCTGTTTCCCGAAGATCGGGCGCCGCCGCTCGAGGAGGAAAGCATCGTACGGATTCGGCTCAAAGATTTGAGGATAGAGCGGCCCCGGCAATGGGGAGCGTGCTGGTTGTCCTGCGTGCTTTATGAACAATTGGGGTTGGGTGAGTTCTGGCGCGAGCGAGTGAGGCCTTCCCGGCAAGGCAGGCGGTGGGCCCATGTGTTGCAAACCCTGGTGGCCTATCGACTGATCGATCCAGGAAGCGAGTGGCGGCTGCACCGCCAATGGTATGAGCAATCAGCCATGGCCGATCTTCTGGGCGAAGACTTCGCCTTGGCCGAGAAGAACACCCTGTATCGCTGCCACGATCGATTGCTGGAGCACAAAAAGGCCTTGTTCGCCCACCTGACCAACCGCTGGAGCGATCTGTTCAACACCCGTTACGAGGTACTGCTATACGATCTGACGAGCACCTATTTCGAGTGTGATCCGAACCAGGAACCAGCGGCTTCGAGCCGAATCCGCAAGTTCGGCTACAGCCGAGACAAACGTTGGGATTGTCTGCAGGTGGTGATCGCCCTGGTAGTCACCCCGGAGGGCTTTCCGATTGCCTATGAAGTGCTTCCCGGTAACACCCTGGATCAAACCACCTTGGGCGATTTTCTTGCTCGCATCGAAAAGGCCTACGGCAAGGCCCGGCGCATCTGGGTCATGGATCGGGGAATACCTACCGAGGAGGTTTTGGCCCAGATGCGTGCAAGCGACCCGCCGATCGACTATCTGGTGGGTACGCCGCGCTCGTGGCTGGACAAGTTCGAGCAATCGTTGCTGCAAAAGCAGTGGCAGAATCTGCGTGCAGGTATCGACGTAAAACTCATCAGGGAGGGGGGTGAAACTTATGTTTTGGCCCGTAGCAAGGAGCGTCTGCACAAAGAAAAGGGTATGCGTCTGCGCGGTTTGCGCCGATTGCTTGAGAGGCTCAAGAAGCTCCGCGATAGCAAGCGGCGTTACCAGCGCGATACCATCCTCATTAAACTGGGCGAAGCCAAGAAGGAAGCCGGCCCGCGGATCTGGCGTTTACTCGACATTGCCGTAGCCCCCGAGGATGGCCCCGCCAATGGCTCGCCGGTGAGCTTCCGGTTGAACTGGAAGAACTACCGTCAGGCCTATCGCCGGGAAGGCCGCTACCTGTTGCGCAGCACCCTCAGTGCCGACAATCCGCACCGCCTCTGGCACCTCTACATCCAACTCACTGAGATCGAGCAAGTTTTCAAGGAAATGAAAAATGACCTCTCCATCCGGCCCATCCATCACCAAAGGGACGATCGCATCGAGGCCCATATTTTTATCAGCTTCCTGGCTTACTGCCTATGGGTCACTCTGAAGCGTCGCTTGCGCGATCTGGCCCCTGGTCTTACTGCCGCCGAGGTGCTTTCGAAAATGGCGGCGATGCAAATGCTCGATGTAAAGCTACCCACCACCGACGGGCGCACCGTGGTGCTCACCCGTTACACCGAGCCCAGTAAGGATCAAAAGCTATTGCTCAACCAGCTAAAGCTTGAACTTCCTGCACAACCGCCACCAAAAATCGAATCGAAAACTAGCGACTTGTAGTGGAGACCTTTGGTCGTTTATCAACGACTTAGGTCAAAAATGACGCCCAGTTGAGAAAGAGGGGCTAGATTCCATATCTAACAACGGCCACTTCGAGCCGCAGTCTTCGCCACTGCCGCGATTCGGCAAGTTCTGGTGCAAATTTCTCGAACGTTCATCGCCCGCAAACCCGCTCCAGAGGCTAAGTTTCAAGCTAGCCTTGGTGAAGAACCCCTGCTGCGGAGAGTAGGTCTATTGCGGGCGGATGTCGTTAAAAGCAAAAACCCGCTCCGGTCGCCGGAGCGGGCTTTTTGGAAAGAAAAGATCCTGTTACCGTTTACCAGGTATAAGTGGCCTTGAATTTAACAAACCGGGGATCGTTAACGATGATAATGTTCCGGTTGATCCCTCGATTGAAGTAACGTTCGTTGGCCACATTGGTTACGTTAAGGGTGAAACTCGTGTGCTCGTTCAAGCGGTAGCGCACCAAGGCGTCGAAGTGCCAGTAGCGTCCATAGAAGAAAGAGTTGCCGCCGTCGCCCGGGATCGAGCCGGTGTAGAAGCCGCCGCCCCCGATCTGTAGACCGTCAAGGGGGCCGGAGGTGAAGTCATAGCGCGTGAAAAATCCGTATTTTTGTTTGGGCCAACTGCGCTGAACCCGATTGTTTGATTGATCTACGGAGATGAAATGGCCCGAAGTCATGATTCTCCAATTGTTGAAGAGGACCAGGTTCATGTCGATTTCGACGCCTTCCATACTGCGATGATCGCTCTGCGCCCTCCATCCGGCCGCGGAGAGATCAGGGTTGGGATGAGGTCCGCTGATGTTCTTGTCCACCAGGTCGTAGAAGGCGAGTTGCAGGTTTACGGCGCCCTCCCACAGCGCCGTCTTGATTCCGATCTCATTGACCTCGCCGATGAGCGGCTTCAAGGGCGTACCATCCGGCTGGAAACTGAAATTCGGAGAGAAGGTCTGGGCGAAATTAAAATAAATTGAGATGTCGTCTCTTATCTTTCCCACCACCCCGGCTTTGTAGGTCCATTGGTCGCCCGAGTCAGCCGTTTCTTCTCCCACTCGGAGAAAGTCATCAAATCTCCTATCGAACGAATCGTAGCGGGCCCCACCCACCACAATCAGGCGCTCATCAAACATTTTGATCTCGTCCTGAAAAGAGATATTGAAGGTGTCGTTCTCGGTCTGTCGATTCCTCGAAAGAAAGGGATCTCCGTCCGCAAAAAGCTCGAATTCGTAGGTGGAAATGGGGTCGAAGATGTTGATTTGCGCCGTCCCATCGATAAACGAATTCTGGTACCACAGATCGAAGAAATCTCTCCTTACATACTGCAGGATTGCCAGCAAGCGATGCTTCGTTGGTCCAGCCTCGAACTTGTAGCTTATGTCCAAAGCCTGGGTCACGGATGTATCCTCGCGCAGGATGTTGCGGAAGAGACGATTTACCGTCTCGTTGTCGGAGTTGATCCCGCGGGGCACGAGCTCAGGGCGATCGTGGATCCACGTGCGGCGGTTGAGGACCGCGTTGAAACGGAGGTTATCCCCGATTTGCTGTTCCCACGAGATGCGGTAGGCCTCCTTGTCGTTTTCGTAGTTGGTAGTAGAGGGAGCCGCCGACCAGGTCCAGCCAAGGACTTTTTCCGTGGTCTGGCTATCGGACGAGAAGCGACCGTTTTCGTCCCGCAGCACCATGTGGTGGCCTTTGTACCACCACCGCTCATCGGAAGTGAATTCCCCCACGAAGCGCACGATAGTCTTGTCGCTCGGTGTCCAGGTCAGCATGGGAAATACTCCTTTACGTTCGCGAAAGAAGGAGGGATGGTCACCTTTGTGGTCCAGGAAGGAACCGATGACCCGGTAAGCGAAATGCTTTCCGAGGGGGCCCGTTATATCCGCATCGAACCCATACCAATCGTGGCTGCCGATCGACCCGCTGACCGAAGCGGCTGCCACGAATTGGGGAGCCTTGCGCACGCGGTTGACGATGCCTCCCGAACTGTGAGACCCGTAGACGATAGCCGACGGGCCCTTGAGAAACTCGACGCGTTGGTAGAGCACGGGGTTTGTCCCGTGTTCGGAATCGTTGTAATCCGGGATCCCGTCCGTGAAAGTTCCGGAGGCTGATCTTCCTCGGATGAGGAACCGGTCTTCAATGACTTGGCGGGAAATTCCGCTCATATATTCGGCTGCGTCGATGTAATTCACCGCGCCCGTGTCTTCGATGAACTCATCGGTGATGACGCTGATGGTTTGCGGAATATCGATCAGACGAGTGTTCGTCCGCGTCGTGCCGATGGAGTGAGCCACTCCGTAGCCCTTGTCATCCGATGTCTCAACCACGTACTCGGATAGAGTTACGATCTCTTCTTCGGCGGTCTGCGCGAGGATGAGATGCGGAGCGTTGAAAACAAGGGTCGCTAGAAGGACAGCGAAAGCCTTGTTCATGCGGAATTTCAGCGGGTTAATTGTCAGTTGTTTCATAGTAGGTGCTTTTCTGAGGTTTCTGACTAGTAGAATTCACGTGGGAGGGTGCGCTCGCGTGACGAGACAAAAACAGGGGCAGCTGACCCGAGAGGACGTAAAAAATCCTGGCTTCCCGTGGCCGGTTGACCTGAAACCGATCATACAGATTGAAAGCGGGGGCGGCGGGCGCTGTCAATGACTTTCCGAAAAAAAGTATGCATTCAATGAACGGGTGCTGCGAAAGGATCGTCGGCCTCCTCCTGACTTCCCACACGTCTGCACCTCTTATAGCCCTACGAAGGCCGCTTAGCGCGGGTCGAGTTGGCAAAAGTAGGATGGAGCGCCTGCTCCGTCGCTCGAGGATGAGCGCATGGCCGGACTCTGGTGAAGGCGCTTCACCCTACGGGGGCCGCCTCGGAGTAGCATGGAGCGCCTGCTCTGTCATGTGCTTACCTCCTTTGACCCAAGTCAAGCTAGCGCCATTCTGGTTTGACTGCTTTATCACCCTATATCTGTATGGCAAGTTGCCGATTCAAAGACCGAGGACCGAGGATCCTACAAAATTTCTTAACGACCTGCCGCAGTTTCGAATGGATACAATGAAATCGCCTTCGAGCATACAGTTCTCCGAACCGATCCTGATAGCATCGAGTTCCGAAGTGCACTACGGGTTTCCCCGCATAGTCGGCGCCCGTAATGGCGACCTATTGCTATTTTATCGGGTGGGAACGACGCACGCCTACGACGACGCCGTAAACGCTATGCGGATCTCGGAGGACAACGGGAAAACCTGGTCGGATGAGAGGGTGATTTTCACAGTCGACCGCGGAGTCGGTGCGCACAATCCGGTCGCCTTCGTTGCGCCGGACGGGACGGTCATTTTTTGGTGCTCGCTCTACGAGTATTCGACAAAGCTACGGAAACCTTGCTGGTGGTCGTTTTCTTCCGACCACGGCAGGACCTGGGAAGAGTTCAGCGTTTTCGACGACTCGAAAGATTATAGCTGCTACTATGTCATCGATGCGATCGCGACCTCGGGCGGACTCCTCGCGGCTGAATCGGTTTTTCCCCCATCTGGTATCGGGAATTGTTATAACCGTATCGTTCGCTCGCTTGATGGGGGGCGATCCTGGCAACACTGGTCAGACCTGACTTCGCCCGATGCCAACGACGGCGATGAAGTAGCGCTCATGGAGACGGAGCCGGGCACGATCCTATGCCATCTGCGTGATCGCGGGCACAGAGAATCGTATCGACTCTGGTCGCACGACGGCGGCAAGAGATGGTCCTCGCCCGAGAACATTACGGGGATGCTGGGTTGTATCCTGCAGCGTCCTTTTTTAACTCGGCTGGACGCGAGCACGCTCATCCTTTCGGGTCGGGACGTGGAGCGCAAGCTGATCGTAGCCTGGCTCTCGCGGGATAACGGAAGGACTTTCGGTGACCGCACCGTTCTCGATAGTTACCAGAAGGACGGTGCCTACACCTCGGCGCTGCCCACCGGGCCGCGAAGCGCTCTCATGGCTTGGTACAGCGACAGCCATACGGTTCCTCTCATGCCCGATATCAAGCTCGCTACCCTGACGGTGTTCGACTGAGGGGACTAGGGAGGAGTGGTTGAATCCCTCCGGGGCGGTCCGTCCCTACCCGTGCCGCGGTCGCCTGATGGAACGGGTAGGGGTAGGGCGTGGCCGCCGGACGCGCCGATCACCGCGGCTTACTCTGGAGGGCCGACGTCCCCGGAGGCCGCTTAGAATTCAGGATACGGGACCGAGTCGGCTGCCCGCCAGCCAGGCATGAGCAAAGGCCCGGGCACCTGCCCACATTGCGGACTCGAGGGACCTCGTCCCTCCACGGTTGGTACGATTTGCAAGGCTTTGGAGGGCCGAGGGCTCTCGAGGCCGCTTGCAGGTTCGACTCTGGGACCCGGCCAGTTGTCCGCCTGCAGGTTCGACTCTGGGACCCGGCCAGTTGTCCGCCTGTAAGGCATGAGCAGGAATCAGCAAGGTTGCCACCTTACGGACTCGGGGGCCCTCGTCCCTCCAGAGCTGATGCGGACTGTGTTTCCGGTCAATTTGCTGCGCGGTTTCTTAGCATTCATTTCGGAGGTGTTCCTATTGCCCTTCCGCATGGATTTTGTAACGCATTGATACATGAGAATATTCGTTTATTCTCGTAAGGCTCTAAGGTCCTGATTTGAGGCCCAAAATGCCGCTTCGCTTATTTTGGGCCTAGACCCCACCCACGACCGGAGCTCGCCGGAGATCATCCTGCGAATAAATCAATGCGGCGCAGTGGGTGCCCCACTCTGGCCGAGCCGTGTCGTAGGCGCAATAATAGGTAGTTACGATATTGCCATCGTCGAGCGCCACAGTACTGGGGTAACCACAGTCGGAATTGAAGGACGTGTCTAGAAGGACATATGTGTTCGGGTCATCGAACGCACCGTTTTTTTGATAACTCAGCCGCCCGCGTACCCCGTGCGGCACCTCGCGTCGCCCGTAGGTGAGCCATATACCACTACTTTGGAGAGGCGTGAGGCATGCTGGAATCTCCAGAATTCCCAAGCCCGCGACCGATTGCGGCGCAGTCCAGTTTCGACCGCCGTCCCTGGAACGACTCAGGGAAAGAGGAAACCCCGCTTCTATCCCTCGCATGGCGGCCAGCAGAGTGCCGTCGGTTTGAACCAATAGGGCCGTTTCCGTGAAATGCTCCGCAATGAGTGAGGGGTCTTCCCAGGTGCGTCCTTCGTTTCGGGAACGCCAGAGCCAAGTCATCCGCACCGGCCACTGGCCGCCGTCCGGTTTCCGGCGATCGAGCCAATAGCCGCGGCAGTTGACGAGCAACTCGTTACCATCCTTCTGACGGATAATTTGACCATAGGGATGAAGTATGTCGGGAGGCGGTGCAGTTCCCAGGGGTTGTGGCGTAATGACGGGAGGATGGGGTACCAACCTACTTTCACTCCAGGTCTTCCCACCATCGGAAGACTCGACCTGATGTACTTCGTCGGCTATCGGTTTGGTTCTCTGCCATTTTTCGTCCGTATCGTAAACGTAATGCCGGAAGAGCATTACGATACGGCCATCCCGCGTAACACACGCGGCCGGGTTGCGATCGTCAGCTTCCAAACCGGTGTCGGCGGCCGCAACGGGTCTCGACCAGGTCAGTCCGCCATCATCGGAGCGAAGGAAGGAAATTCGAGCCCCAACGCCCAAGTGTGGCGCACCCGTGCGTAGGAAGCAACCGAGAGACTGAGCAGTGGCTCCCGGTGTGCCGGCCAAACTGACCAAGACCGGAAAGTAACCTCCGCCCGGCGCGCCCGGGGCGGGCTGAATTGCGCCCGGCGGCGGGTCGTTGCGGGTCATCCACACTTCACCTGTGGCCAGCACCGGGACCCGGCGTGCAACCGAGCCCAGATCCCGAATAATCGTTTTTCGAAGGACCATTAGCTTAAAAATCTATCATATCAGTTTGCTGTGGCCGATTCCCGCTTGTCAAATACTCTGATGAAACTGGGTTTTCGTGAAGGGACATCTTGGGTAGGGCGAAGCGTCCCAGTCCCTGCTGAGCCGCAGGCCGCGGCACACGGCTCAGCAGGGACGCTTCGCCCTACCTGTCCTTTGCCCTGTGAGAACAGGTTCATTGCCAGCCATAGTTGATTGCCAGTCGGCCTCGATAAAAACCCTTCTGAAGAGTGTCGTTCAACGAAATGAAATCACCTTCGAGTATACAGTTTTCTGAACCGGCCCTGGTGGCTTCGAGCCCCGAGGTGCACTACGGGTTTCCCCGGATGGTCCGCGCTAGCAACGGCGACCTGCTCCTGTTCTATCGAGTGGGGACTACGCATGCCTACGACGACTCCGTCAACGCCATACGGACCTCCGACGACAATGGGGAAACCTGGTCGGAGGAGCGCGTAATCTTTACCGCCGACAAGGGAGTCAGCGCTCACGGTCCGGTGGCCTTTGTCGCTCCAGACGGGACGGTCATCCTGTGGTGTTTGTGGTTCGAGTATTCGGGGAGGGTGCGAAGACCCTGTTGGTGGTCATTTTCTTCCGATCACGGCAGGACCTGGGAAGAGTTCAAGGTTTTCGACGACTCGAACGATTATAGCTGTTACTATGTCGTCGATGCCATCGCGACCTCCGGCGGGCTCCTCGCGGCCGAGTCGGTTTTTCCCCCATCCGGTATCGGGAATTGCTACAGCCGCATCGTTCGCTCTCTTGATGGCGGGCAATCCTGGGTGCACTGGTCAGACCTGACCTCGACCGATGCCAACGACGGCGATGAAGTAGCGCTCATGGAGACGGAGCCGGGCACGGTCCTCTGTCATCTCCGTGATCGCGGTCGAAGGGAATCGTATCGACTCTGGTCGTACGATGGCGGCAGGAGCTGGTCCTCACCGGAGACCATCACCGGTATGCTGGATTGTATCCTGCAGCGTCCCTTCTTGACCCGCCTGGACGCGAATACGCTCCTGCTTTCGGGTCGAGACTTTGAGCGCAAGTTGATCGTGGCCTGGCTCTCGCGCGATAACGGAAAGACTTACCGTGACCGCACCGTTCTCGATAGTTATCAGCAGGACGGCGCCTACACCACTGCCGTGCCTACGGGGCCGCGGAGCGTTCTAATGTCCTGGTACAGCGACAGCCATACGGTCCCTCTCATGCCCGACATCAAGCTTGCTACCCTGACGGTATCCGACTAACAGGCCGTCGGACTTTGTCCGTACCCTGTTAGATGAAAATTGCGGGGCAATTTTCTTCGCCGAATCGTTAACACAATGGCCAGACTTTGAGGATGTCTTTGGTAACGGTGACTGGGTGCTACCGACAACAGACCTACGGCTCACGCGAAGACTCCAGGGGGCCCGGCACTGCTCATAAATCCTGGGTTCTGCTGCGCTTCGCCGCGTCAGCTGGGCTAGAGGCAGGGCCAAGAGTCCCCGCTGAACCCTCCTACTGGATTCACTGGCCAATCATGGGCGCAGGATTCGGATTCGGAGAGACGCTTTCAGGGCCCACTCTGATCGGTAGCATGAACAGCCGCCAGGCACAGGTAGGGCGAGGCATCCCTGCCGAGGCGCGGGCCACGGCGAGCGGCTCAGCAGGGATGCTTCGCCCTACCCAACCCGGAAGACTGCGATTTTTGTCTCCGAAGAGCACGATCCGGGACCCGGCGGTGTCTCTTTGAACAGGACGAAATGGAGCGATTCTCTCGGAAGAAACTGGCACGCCGTGCTGTCGTAGCGCGGGACTTGAGGAGGCGCAGCCGAAGTTACCTCTGGGTTCCCGGAGCGCACGGCGGACACACTCACGCACCGCAATCTCCGCTACACTACGAGAACCGTTCAGCCCCTGAGCGAGTCGCTTCAATCCATTCTATGCGACAATCTGGTCAATCTGCGGTTGTCAACTGAACTCTATTCTTGCCCAGTTGGTTACTCCGGAGCCTGGCAAAGCGTGATCACCGGTTACTCCACCCCAATCGGCCAAATTGGTCGCCCTTTCGAGGGTATCACGGCCCTGAGGTTGTGGCCGACGACTCACCGGGGAATAATCCGGTGTGAATTCATTCTCAAAGGCAGGACAGAAATGATGCAGAGTAACTGGATTAGAAAAGACTTCAGAGCCGTAGCAGGGCTGATCTCGCTATTTTCTTGTACGGCCCCTCTTCTCGCCGATTCGTCCACTATGACGAACTATGCAGACATCGTTATGGCGCGCCAACTTTTCAGTGCAGAACCGAAAAAGTGGCGCGAGGCCCTTTCCTACATAGAAGGGCACTGGAAGGATAGTATGGCGCTCATTATCATGGAGGTAATCGATCTCAATAGCGGATACGGAAGAGACCCCAGCCTGTATAAATTGCTGAAGAAGAAAACGGGGCAGAAGCATGGCAGTAGTCTGAATGACTGGCTTGTGTGGTGGTGGAGCGAGGAGCGGCCGCCACACCCCTTCTATGCGGAATTCAAAAACTTCGTTTACAGCAATGTCGACCCTAGGTTTGCCGACTATTTCTCCAGTGCCTACACGGCGAAGATAAGACTCGATGAAGTGCGTTGGGGAGGGGTGGTGCAGGACGGCATTCCGCCGCTCCACGCTCCCGGAATGATCAATGCGGACGACGCACGGTACCTCCGGGATAGCAATATTGTCTTTGGCCTGAAACTTAATGGTGACGCGCGCGCCTTTCCTAAGCGAATCCTGGCCTGGCACGAAATGTTCACCGACGAAGTGGGCGGCGTCCCCGTTACGGGGGTATTTTGCACCCTTTGCGGAACCATGATCGCATACAGCAGCGTCCATAAAGGGATTCATTACAGGCTGGGGACGAGCGGATTCCTCTACCGCTCAAACAAGCTCATGCACGATCGGCAGACGAGCTCGCTATGGAGTACGATCCTGGGAGAACCGGTGATCGGGCCGCTCGCTAATGACGACATCACTCTCGAGCGTCTCAGCGTCGTGACCACGACCTGGGGGGAATGGCGACGGCGCCACCCAGAAACGCGGGTGCTTTCTCTGCAGACCGGATACCGGCGCGACTATTCCGAAGGTGCGGCTTACCGGGATTATTTTGCTACTGATGAGTTGATGTTCGTGGTTACCGAACTCGACCGGCGTCTGAAAAACAAGGATGAAGTGTTAGCCTTGATCTTCGGCCAACACCCGGATCTCCCCGTGGCTATTTCCACTAAATTCCTGAGCCGAAAACCAATCTATCACGATCGCGTCGGCAACCTCAGGTTTGTCGTCCTGACCGACAAATCCGGAGCCAGTCGCGTCTATAGGGCTCCCGACCACGTCTTCAAGAGCTGGGACTCAGCTCGTATGGCGGTGGATGAGAACGATACGATCTGGACCCTGCATGAGGACCGTCTGGAATCTGCAGACGGCCGTAAGTTGATGCGTCTTCCGGCTCACCGGGCATTCTGGTTCGGGTGGTACTCGGCTCACCGAGACACGCGATTGGTGAAGTGATCAGAGTGTGAAGACCCGCCCCTTTCCCGTCCTCCCCCTGCCTGAGCAGGATTTTACCGAGCTTTATGAACAATTGGGGTTGGGTGAGTTCTGCAATGCGGAGCGAGCTACACTGTGGTTCTGGCCTGACGAAGCATTTCACTGGGCGCGGAACACCCTTTTGAACGCGACGAAACACACAGCTTTTCCCGGAAGGGCCCGGCAGGCCGTCCCCTCGTGGCCCGGGGCTTACTCCCGACGAAGGAGGGGTTGCCCCGGGTTCCCGAACCGTTCGCTTGGCCCACCCCGCACCGCAATCTCCGCTGCGCTTCGATAAGCAGTGCGCCACGAGCATACCGATGGAACGTGATCGGGCTCCTCGGTACATCCGACCCACCCCGGCTTCCAGCCACCCCTCCCACGAGGGGACCTTCATAGACGGCTACCGTTAGGCAAAGGTCCCCTCTCGGGAGGGGTGCCCGAAGGGAGGGGTGGGTCGAGCGTTGAACCTGTCGACGCACCGTTAACAGAGAGAGCCTTTCCCAACTTCGAACATCGAGCGCTCAAAATCGGAGTGCCTCAACGCCCCACTTTCACGCGGGTCGCACGCATATTTGTGCTGATTTGATATCCGGCTTGAGCGGCGCGCTGCCACCATCGGAGTACCAGACTAAGAGAGCCTGTCGAGGCCCCATTTTTACGGCCGCGGTATACCCGCCATCCACCTGGTAGGAATCCACTTCCGCGCGCTGTGAGAAGGTGCGCCCTCCGTCTCTCGATAAGAATACCACCACCGCGTGCTTATCCCGGTCACGTCCGGTGAGAAGAACCTCCTCTTCGTTCAAGCGGGTCAGGAAGGGACGCTGCAACGGACATCCGATCATTGCTTCCATACTCTCCGGCTGCGACCAGGTCGATCCTTCGTCCCGCGACCAGAACCGGTGAGTTTCACACCCTTCCTTTGCTCTCAGGATGCACTGAATCTCGCCCGAACGCATTTGTAGCAGGGCCGCCTCGTTGCCCAGGTTATCGTCGGGCTCAGCCAGTTCCGCTGTTTCCGTCCAGGTGCAGCCGTCGTCGTGAGACCTGAGAACCACCACCCGGCACGACCTTTCCCCGCTCATCGGAAACAACGCCGCGCCGACCAGCAGGCTTTCCCCGATGCTGATCGCCTCCGTAACGTAATAGCAACTGAACGGCACCGGCAGTGGAAACTCGGTAAACGGGGCCCAAGTCCGTCCGTGATCGGTAGAACGCGACCAGTGGCACGGCGGTCGCAGGGCCGGCCCGTAGTGGTAGCGGGAACACCAGAAAATGATGTCACCTTTGGGCGTCACCAAGGCGACCGGATTGTGTGCGCTGAATCCGGGATCGGTGCGGAAAAGCACCCGTTCTTCCGACCAGGTTTCCCCATTGTCGTCAGATATCCGCATGGCGTTGACGGCGTCATCGGAAGCGTGCGTGGTCCCCACCCGATAGAACAGCAACAGGTCGCTATTGCGGGCGCGAACCAAACGGGGAAACCCGTAGTGCACCTCCGGACTCGAGGCCACCAGGGTTGGTTCGGAAAACTGTATGTTTGATGGTAATTTCATCTTTTTCACTGATTCGTGGAGATGGATCAGTACTACCCTTGGATGAACCTGTTTGCTCGATCCAATAGCATTTGTAGATCTCGGTAGGTTGCTTCCGTTCGTCGAGCAACCTTGCATATAACGACGACTTGATCTTCATCGAAAACCGCGTGGATGATCCGGTACTGACCCGCTCTCACGCTATAGAGCACTTCCGCAAGCTTTTCGCCGCCTGGAGGCCGTGGGTCCTCGCGAAGAGAGCGCATGGTCTCTACTAAGCGCCCTCTCTGGTTCTTTGGAATCCTCTGCAGCTGCTTCTCTATGTCGCGATGAAGCTTAAGCTCGTAGGCCATGACTAGTGGCCGAGCCCTTCAAACACCTCTTCTGCGTCAACTGCAAGGTTACCGTCGTTCACATAATCGGCAATTGCGCGACGGCCATCCAGAAGATCCTCAAGCATCTCAATCCGCTCTACAAGGGTGTCGAACATCTCGGGTTCCATGAGAATAGCGGCGGGCTTGCTCCGTGAAAGGACCACGACAGGCCCCTCGGGCAAGCTATCCAAGAGCGAGGCAAGTTCGGAACGCAGTTCAGTTACTGTGGTAGTCCGGAACATACCCATCCATCCTTCAAGTAGTTCGTACGTGATCCTTTCATGAAATTAGATTTAATTCTCTTAATTCAAACGTTCGTATTTTTGTACGTAATGCTCGCTTGTCAGGACTCACCCCCCCCCTTTTTACAGAGGAAGAGCGCTAACTGGCGTTGAGATATTTGTCCGGCCCCCGGCCGCATTGACGCTTGCCGGATCATACAGGTGTTAAACTTGAGACAGGTTTCGGGTTTTCAGGCCTTCTCGCTTCGCTCGTGAACAGGTGTCAGTTTGAGGAGGCGGAATTGAGTCCTGACACCTGAACACTGAAACCTGTTCGGAGCAGAGCGACAATCTTCAACCTTGAACTGTGAACCGGAACCGTGAACCGTGAACCGTGAACCGTGAACCGTGAACCGTGAACCGTCCGTGAACCGTGAACCGTGAACCGTGAACCGTGAACCGTGAACCGTGAACCGTGAACCGTGAACCGTGAACCGTGAACCGTGAACCGTGAACCGTGAACCGTGAACCGTGAACCGTGAACCGTGAACCGTGAAATCCTACCCAAGCCTAAAGTTACAACTTACAGATGTCGAAACCAATTCACGTAGCCGTTGACTTTAACTCTGATTACCGAAAAGCGGGCGGTCCGGTGCAGCCGGCCAATATCGTTAACCTGATGGCCCGATTTGCTGAATTGGGCCTGGAGCGGGTTTACTGGATCCACAATGCGGAGGACTACTATATTGGGAAGTCGCTGACCGACGAGGGGACCGATCTGCTGGCGTGCGCGGCGGACGCGGCACACCGCCACGGCCTGCAATTCTGGGGCCTCTACAAACCTTTCGAGACGGGCAGGGCGGCCATGGAGATCCCTCATGAGGTGCGTCTCCCTGAAGATCGGCAGTTCATGGACGGCATCGCCGGCCGCGCTCCCTACACGGCGCCATTTGTCCTGAAACATCCGGAGCTCCGTTTGAAACGTTTTCCAGCCCGATCTTGCACGGGCATTGCCATCGCCTGCGTGAAGTTGGTGAAGTCGGACGACCTCGCGACCCGACTCGGCCGCGACGATATCAAGCTTTTTTCGAGCCCGATTAACGGTCGCTTCGTTCGTTACCGGGGACGGGTGCAATTCTCGGATACTATCGAGGATCGCCGGTCGCTTCCGGTCCGTGTCCTGATTCTCGCTGGTCTCGAAATACCTGCCGACCATCGTTATCTCCTGGTGGTGTCGCGTAAGCGGGATGGTCAAGGGGATTTCAGAAACCGGGAGGATCGCCTCCTGGAGATCTATGACGCCAAAGGAAATCGCCTTCCTGCCACGCCTGACGAAGGTCTGATGGACCGAGAGGAATTGGAGAGGTTGCTCAAACATTACTACCTTTTGCAGTGGGGGCAGCAATCGATTCCAGAGGATCGCTCTCCGAAAGGTTTTGGCGAAGACGAGCCCTCTTCGGCGCTCATTCTAGACTCCGGTCACGCTCCAACTACACGCACCCTCGACGGCAATGCAGGTCCGAGGGACGGCTATGCCGGGGTGGCCAAAGGGAAGCCCATCCACGTCGGAGGCGCGCTGCATCCGACCTATCCCGAGGTGAGACGCTATTGGCTCGAGGAGATCGAGAACCGTCTCCTGGCGGCGGGGGCGGACGGAATCGACATCCGGTTCACCCAGCACAGCGCTTGGACCTCGGAAGGTCCATACTATGGATTCAATGAGCCTGTGGTGGAGGAATTCCGGTCGCGCTACGGCGTCGACGTTTTGACCGAGCCGTATGACAAGGAAGCTTTTCGGAAGCTTCAGGGGGAATATTTGACGCAGTTCATGCGGGAAGTGAGGAGTCTCTTGAACGATCGCGGGCTTCCCTTGCAGGCGCATGTCAACTATTTCATGGAGAGGAAGATCCCGGGATGGAACCGCAACAACCTGCCGGTCAATTTCGATTACGAGTGGCGGCGTTGGTTGCGGGAGGACATTGTCGATTCGGTGTGCCTGAAGTATCTCCCCATGCGGCTGGTGGAAACCGAAGACAAGGGGGAGGACCTGCTCGAGGAAGTAATTCGTGAAGCCGGGCGATGGGGCAAACGGGTCGAGTGGGAGTTACGCCTTGATCGCATCATCCACTGGTCGACGGTGATGATGGATCCCGAATCCACTGCCGCCATCGGGTTCAAAGCGGTGTCCCCGGAAAGCAAGGCCGCTGTCGAAACCCTGCGAAGAGATTTTCAGTGGGGATTGGAACACGAAGGCGTGGATGCCATCATCCTCTATGAAAGCGCAGGATTCACTCTCATGGATCGCAAGACCGGTGAGACCCACTGCGCGCCCTTCATGAAATCTCTCCTCGATTCTCTATGGGCTTGAGTGCTCGATGATCTGTTCGACTGCGGTCTTGGAGGCATGGATCTGACTACGCTGCAGTGATCATGGGTCTTATTCCCCCTCGAACTCGCAGAGAAAGTGCACTTTATGGCCGAGGGCGCGGATCTTGCCGCTGCCGCCGAGGTCAGGCAGATCGACGATGAAGGAACAGGCGACGATGTCGCCCCCCACCTGATCAATCAGCTTGATCGCCGCCAGTGCAGTGCCGCCGGTCGCCAACAGGTCGTCGACGAGAAGAATCTTCTCCCCTTCCAAAATGGCGTCGGTATGCACCTCGATGCGGTCGGTGCCGTACTCGAGCTTGTAATCCTGCCCCACAGTTTCGTAGGGCAGCTTGCCCTGCTTGCGCACCGCCACGAATCCCGCGTTGAGCTCATTGGCGATGGCGCCCGCGAGGATGAAGCCGCGCGCCTCGATCCCCGCCACTTTATCGATCCGTAGGTTGGCGAAGGGCTTGAGCATCTGTTCGATAGTGAGGCGGAAGCCGACCGGGTCCTGCAACAGGGTCGTGATGTCCCGGAACATTACCCCCGGCTTGGGATAATTTGGAATGGTGCGGATGCGCGATTTGATTGGCATGGCACTTATTCGCAAATAAAACGGCCTGCTACCGCATCGAGCCGCGCCAGGGCCGCCGGATCGCGCGCCTCCGGCGGCGTGATTATCGCAGTCTCCAGGGCCCGGTCGCAGCCCATGGGGCAGACGGAGACGCGGTCGCGCAAGCGCGGCACAGTTGCCTGGACCAGGGTGCGCGCGTGGTCGGCATTGAGGGTCAAAACTTTTATGATGTCGGCAACCTCTACGTTGTCATGCTCGGGATGCCAGCAGTCGTAATCCGTGACCATCGCGACCGTCGCGTAACAGATTTCCGCCTCGCGTGCGAGCTTGGCCTCGGGCATGTTGGTCATGCCAATGACCTCGCAGCCCCAGGACCGGTAGAGCTCGGATTCGGCACGGGTCGAGAACTGCGGCCCTTCCATGCATATATAGGTACCGCCGCGTACCGAGGCGATGCCGCGCTCCTGGGCCGCCTCTTCCAGCAAATCCCCCAGCCGGCTGCACACCGGGTGCGCCATCGATACGTGCGCCACCATGCCGTCGCCGAAAAAGGATTTCTCACGCGCGAAGGTGCGGTCAATGAATTGGTCGATGATCACGAAGGTGCCGAGCGTCAGCTCCTCGCGGAAGGAACCCACGGCGCTGATCGAAATGATGTCGGTGACGCCGGCCCGCTTGAGGGCGTCGATGTTGGCCCGGTAGTTGATCGAGCTTGGTGACAGCTTGTGTCCACGGCCATGACGCGGCAGGAATACGACCGTCATGCCGTCGAGTTCTCCAAACAGGAGGTCGTTGGAAGGCTCGCCGAAGGAGGACCCCACGCGTTCCCAGCGAGTGTTGGTCAGTCCGTCGATTTCGTAGACGCCACTGCCCCCGAGAACGCCGACGACTGGGGCTGCGTGGGTGTGCGAATCCTGGGTCTCCATGCGTGGGGAAGTTTGGCGTTCTTCGCCGCGCCCTGCAAGGAAAAGGGCGGCGAGGATCTCTACAAACGAAATACCGCGGAAGAGAAATCCAACCGACGGCTCATGCAGGGGGCAAATAGCGAACATCCACTTGCGGGAGATTCCCGAAATGGCGGTCCCGGGTGCATAGAACGCCTTCGCGTTCGTAAGTCAGAGCCGCGATTCAAATATCATCGGCTGCCTATTTCTGCGATCGATGCCCGCTGAATCCGGGATCGACCTTCCCGGGCCGATAGGTATCCCGTGTAAGGCGGCCCAGCATCCGGCTGCGCATTTCCAGTTCCCTTTGCTTGAAATCGGGGTGGCCGCATAGATTTCGCTGTTCCAAGGGGTCGTTGGCGAGGTTGAACAATTGCAGCGTCCGGCCGTCGCGGCCGATGGCGATCTTCCACTCGCCGGTTCTCAGCATGTAGTGCACGTGGACTTCGCTGAGAATGTCATCTCGGAATTCACAGTCATTTTGGACGAGCAGGGGTTGGAGCGAGCGGCTGTCGCAGTGAGGGTTCCTTTCAGCGCCGGCGATGTCCAGGATAGTTGCGTAGAGATCGATTGTTTCCACCATTCCGGTGCAGACGGCGCCCGGATTCTGCTCCTGAGGAACCCTGATAATGAGGGGCACGCGTACCGCGGACTCGTAGAGAATGCTCTTCGAGATTCGGCCGAGGTCGCCCAGCATCTCGCCATGGTCCGAAGCGAAGATGACCACCGTGTTGTCGAGCCAGCCTTTCCGTTCATAGGCACCGAGGATCCGTCCCACCGCATCGTCGATCTGGGCGATCTTGCCGAAGTAGCGGGCGGCGATCTTTTTGCCGGCCATGGGTTCACGTGGCTGAAAATACTGGGCCCACTTCTGGTAGCGGCGGCTCCTTTCCGGCAGCCAGTCACCTTGCGGGAGCTCGGGTATCGGGTCGGGAATCTCGTCCAAGGGAAAGCGTTCGGCATATTCATCCGGGGCATCCCACGGTTCATGAGGTCCCGGAAAACCGGCGTAAACGAAGCTGGGGGCGCTGGATTCGTAGGATTCGACATAGCGTTCTACACGTTGCCCGACGAACGCATCAATATAGTGCTCAGCCGGTATAGGCAGCGCTTCGGCTACAAAACGGCGTTCCTGGTCCGGTTGCGCATCGAGGGCTCTCAGGTAGCTCTGTAAGCCGTCGAGCAGCCCCAGTTTTTCCAAGTGATCGGTATAGACCGACTTGCTTCTGTTGACCCCCCAAGTTCCCGACATATCCTCGATGTGATCAAATCCGATCTGGCGATAGGAAGATTCATGGCGGTGAAGATTGCCCTTCTCCATAGGATAGAGGTGGTTTTTACCGATGCTGCAAGTGCGGTAACCACGCTGGCGCAAGCGGTTCATGAACGTATCGGCGTCTAGCGGGCAGGTGGCGTCGTTCTGCCAGAGGTTGGAATTGTGGGGGTAGAGACCGGTTACCAGGGACAGCCTCGCGGGGACGCAGAGTGGACTGGTCGTAAAGCAGTTTGTAAAGCGCAGGCCTTCCCGGGCCAGTGAGTCCATGTGCGGCGTCCGCAGCAGAGGATGCCCGGCACAACCCAGACAATCCGCCCGTTGCTGGTCGGTCAGAAGAAAGAGAATATGGGGATTCGTGTTCATATCGTTACAAGGGAGATTGAACGACACCCTTAGGAAGTATTCTTCCCGGAGCAACAGTCTTCGCCAAGGCACTCCTGAGACAGCGACATGCGTTTTCCAGGGTACCAGAACGCCTCTCGTGGCGCACTGCTTATCGAAGCGAAGCGGAGATTGCGGTGCGTGAGTGTGCCCGGCGCATGCCTCGGGAACCCGGGGCAACCCCTCCTTCGCCGGGAGTAAGCCCCGGGGCCACGAAGAGACGGCCTGTCCGGCTCTTCCGGGAAAGGTTGTATGTTTTGTCCCGTTAAAATGGGTGCACCGTGGCCCGACAGGCGATACGATTCCTCTTATTATTGCTTTTGAACGGCAATACGGCGCTTATCCTGTACTATTCACGACTCAGAGAACCTGACCAGAGTTCCCCTTTCCAATCTCAATGATAATCCTGCTTCCGGCCGTCACCATCGAAAGATCCAGTGACCTCGGCGTTCAAATATAGTATCTTAATAAAATCTTTTTCGAATGCCTGTTTTCTGGGGAGATATACATAATCACTGCACGGTAAGTTACGGTAAGGGAACGGCCCGGCGCACCCTCGTGGCAGCGCGCCGGCATCTGGATTTCTGTTCCATTACCGGACACGCCTTCTGGCCCGACCTCCCCATGGACTTGGAGACGCAGAGCGCCATTATCGAGACGCACCTGGGGGGATTCGCGAAACTGCAATATTTCTGGCCGAGTCTGCTGCGCGAATTGGAGGAGGCCAATCGACCCGGTGAGTTCGTGGCATTTCCCAGTTACGAGTGGCATTCCATGCAGTTCGGTGACCGGAACTGCTACTTCAACGCTTTCGATGTGCCCTTGATCGACGCGGAAAATCCGCGGGACCTGGCCGCCAAGCTGGCAGGAGGTAGGGCGGATTTTATGATCCTACCGCATCATTGTGGTTATACGCGGGGGAGGCGGGGAATGAATTGGGACAGCTTCGATGAGCGGAACTCGCCGATTGTGGAAATATTTTCGAACCACGGGAGCGGTGAAGCCGACGACTCGCCGTATGATTATCACCACACCATGGGCCCGCGAACCGGTGAATCCATGGTTCGGCACGGATTGAGTCTTGGCTACCGGTTCGGTTTCTACGCTGGGACGGATAGTCATGATGGCTATCCGGGGCATTACGGGCACGGGTGCACCGGGGTTTTGGCGCCTTCCCTGGACCTCTCGAGCGTTTGGGACAAACTCAAGAACCGGCAGACAGTGGCTTCCACGGGCGCCCGTATGGCCGCCGAAATGTCTCTGGCGGACGCTTCGTTTGGTGGGGAGACGGATCTCGCCGCCGGTTCCCGCCTGCTTCTGAATATCGAAGGTACGGCGCCAATCGAAGCGGTCGACCTGGTGGAGGGGACATCCGGAGGCTGGGAGGTGAGGCGCCTACCCGGGAATCCCGTCTCGTCCGTCTATCGGCCAGGAAGGCATAAGATCAAAGTCGAGTGTGGCTGGGGGCGATTTGGCAAGGTGTCGGACTGGGAGATCCGCGTCCGTCTGCGCAAGGCATCCCTGCGCGGCTGCCAGCCCTGTTTTCGCTACAGCAGCTACGCCATGGAGGAAAAGACGGTTCAGGAGGAAATCCTCGAATGCGGCGAAACCACGGCGGCATGGAGATGCCGGGCGGCTGCCAATCCCGCGGGAATGATGGGGGGAACCCATTTTGCGGCCGGAGGTACCCAGGGTGTCGTGCTCGACGTCGACGCTGGGGAAGGTGCCGTAATCGAACTTGAAACCGCAGGGGTCGCGCTAACGGCCGGGTTTAAAGACCTCGTCCGCGGATCGGTGGCGCAACCGATATCCGGGTTTTGTTCACCCGTCGTGAAGATTAACCGCGCTACATCGGAAGCGGAGTTTCGGTTCACCCATGAGGAGCAGTTCCAACCGACCTTTGAAGCCGAAGACGGCTGGGTTTACGCCCGTGTCCGCCAGAGTGACGGCCAGGTGGCGTGGATCAGCCCAATTTGGTTTTCGCGATGAGAACGAGTTTATTTCTCTGTCACCTTTGCGAACAAACACCATTGGGGAAGGACTGCCATGACTGACGTAGCCGGGACCACCGACACCGAGACACTATCCGACGAAGGCAGCTCCTGCACCCTCGAGCTGGCAGAGGGGCGTATCCTTCGAATAACCGACGGACTGGAAGCATTCTGCTCTACCGACGAAGGGCTGACCTGGGAGGGCGGCCCTCTGCAGGACGGCGACGAGCAAATCAGCGGTGGCAGGAATTTCAGCCTCTGCCGCTTGAAGTCCGGCGCCATCGCTATCCTCTACAACCGGGAGGAGCGGCTCCCGGGAGGTCCCCTGTGTTACCCCAGCTATTTCCGAACATCGCCTGACGAGGGTAGAACCTGGTCCGCGGAATCCCGATTGGACTTTGTGGAGGGAGTCGCCTGGGCCTGGCACGACACCATGACGGTGCTGCCGAGCGGGCGCATCGTCGTCCCGTTCCGCGCCATCAACCCCTCCAGCTACTCGAAGCCAACCCTGCTGCCAGGCTACGGCAATGCCGGCGGCAGGCGCGTCGCGGTTGAAGGGCACGCCCACGCCCCCGAGATGGACATCGGCTTCGTCATGTACTCGGACGATGAGGGAGAGAGCTGGACACAAAGCGAGGGGAAGATATACATCTGGTGGAAGGACGGCTTCGGGGGGATGTTCCCGTGCGATGAACCAGCCATCGCGCCAACGCGGGACGGCCGGTTGCTCATATTGATGCGCACTACTCTGGGCGTGTTGTTCCAGTCGTGGAGCGACGACGAGGGCGAGACCTGGACGATGCCCGAGCCGAGCCCCCTGTCGTCTTCCTATTCCCCCGCTCGCCTCAGGGCGGTGCCCGAGACGGGCGACCTCGTCTGCGTATGGAATCAGGTCTCAATGAGAGAGATCCAGGCGGGCGGGCGGAGATGCCGTCTCTCTTCGGCGGTGACCAAGGACGGCGGTGTCACCTGGGAGCACTTCAAGACCATCGAAGTGGGCGGGGTCGACCGCAATGTGCGCTGGGTTCGCCCTCCGGTTGAACCGGCGTTCGTGCGATCTTTCGACGAAGTGGGGGACCTGCCTGACGACTGGGGCATGTTCAGCTACGCCAACTTGAATTTCGCCATGGGCAAGGCTTTCCTCGAGTACGAGTACCGCGTGGGGCCGTATGGCACCGATGAGCAGGATGGTCGCGGGGGCTGGAAGATGGGGTGGCGGACGCAGGCCCGCAAGCGACGCGTCCTGCCGGTCGAGTGGTTCTACGACGATTGAGCGAGAAAATACCCCAGTTGATCATGCGCCGCCCGCATCTGGCGGATCTGCCCAAGGTGGAGCTGCCCTCGGGCTATCTTTTGCGCGATTTCCGTGATGGCGATGAGGGTGCCTGGGCATGTATCCTGGCCGCGTCTTTCGAGAGCGAGCCTGGCTCCTTTCATTTTGGTCGAATGATGGCCGCGTGTCCCTGCTACCAGCCCGATCGTGTCAAGCTGGTTTTCGGCGAAGCGGGCGAGCCGGCGGCCACGGCTTCCTGTTGGGAGGATGCCCGCGTCGGCGCCGGGAGCGCGATACTGCACTGGGTGGGTACCCACCCCCAGCACAGCGGAAGGCGGCTGGGGTATTGGGTAAGCTTGGCTGTTCTCCATCATGCCTTCACTTTGCGGTGCCGGGTCGCCTACCTGCGCACCGACGACCTCCGCACAGCCGCACTCAAGACCTACCTGCGCATGGACTTTGAGCCGGTCTGTAGCCACACCAGCCACGCCGATCGCTGGCGGCGCGTGCTCCAGCGGCTGGATTATCCTGTAGACCGCTTCGAGCACATTCTCAACGGCCCACTCACGCCGCTATAGCTTCGTCTTTTTGCTGGCGTGATATCGGTAACTTTATGGCTAATACATCGAAAGAGGTGGGAATTTCATCGATACCGCAAGGGGATACGGACACAGCGAACGCATTATCGGCGAGACTCTCGATCGTAACCGTGCCCGCAATGAGGTCGTGATCGCTACCAAATCCCCGTCGGGGCAGGTGGACGAGACCCTTTCCCGGATTCGAGAGGACTGTGAGGATTCACTTCGGCTCCTTACGGGGCGGTTCGTGCCGGGGCATCGGTTTCAGGGCAGGGACCAGCGGACGCGTTACCGAGCTGAAAATCTCGAGTTTATTTTGCATGCAGTAGAGGATCTGAAGTCGTTCGCCATTCGATCACCCTTCACAGAACTGAGCCACGTTGCATTGAAATTCGCCCTCCAACATGAGGATGTCTCCACCATGATTGTGGGAGCGCAGACGAAGCGAGAGGTGCTTGCGAACATGGACGCGGTTCTCATGCCTGAACCTGACCCGAAGTTGATCGAGAAACTTCGGAGGCGCTACGAAAAGTGGAACGACTGTGCCAACTACAGTTGAGCTCTTCCCTGTCGAGCGAGGGCTGAATAAAAAACCTCTCCTAGAGTGGAATTTCTATCTATCGCAGCAATTTGTGAGATTCCCGGGTTAGGAGTTCCTCGGACTTAGGGTCCGACAGCCTGCTAGTCCCTGAAAGTGGGTGCGCCAACGGACTCCACCAGCACGTTGACACAGGCCGGAACCTTTGCCGCGAGGGCGCGCTCGACGGCGGGAACGATCTCGCCGGGGTGCTGGACAAACTCGCCGTGGCCACCCAGTGCGGCGGCCACTTTATCGTAGCGTGTGGGAAGAAGCTCACAGCCCACTAGCCTATCTTCACCGTAATGTTGGAGCTGTAACTGGTGCTCCGCGTTCCATCGTGCGTCGTTGCCTACGATCACGACGATGGGCAGGTCGTAGCGAAGGCCGGTATCCAGCTCAGAGGCATGGTATCCGAAGGTGCCGTCCCCGCAGAGCACAAACACATTTTTCTTCGGATACTTGAGTTTTGCCGCCAGCCCCAGCGGCACCGAGCTGCCGATCGCCCCGGACGGACCATTGATCAAACGGCATGGTGCCTCGAGCCCGGCTTGCATCCACTGGCCGATTTCGCCCCCGTCGCATACAAACACCGCATCGTCGTCGAGAAAGTTCGCCAGTGACTTACAGAGACGCAGGGGATGGATGGGAGTACCGGTGCCTTGGCTCAGCCCTTCCCACGCCGCGGGCACACGTGTCCTCGACGTCTCCACATCCTCCCGCCAGGATCCGGAACTCCACTGCATCTTGCTGGCGGCTTCGGCCAGGAGGCGAGCCGCAGCCTCCGGATCTGCATGGCAGGCCAGTGCGACTGACGGATGTCTCCTCAGTTCACCTTTATCCGCGTCAATCTGAAACACCCGACAGTCGTTCGCAAAGGTGACTGACGTACTGAATCCCAAGGTGAAATCGAGTTTCTTACCCAGGAGAATGATGGTATCGGCCCGGCTCAGGCAGTTTGTGGCAGCGTGGAGCCAAGGATCATTGATTCCGCGAGGGCTCTCCATGGGAAGGGCTGGAATACCCGTGACCGATGAGAGCCGCTCCACCTTTGACCACCTGGCTGATCGCGACATGGCGGGACCGCAAAGGATCAGGGGCCGCTCTGCCTCCTGCAGGAGGTTGACGATGCGTTCAATCGTGCCCTCGTCCGGGGGCGGATGTGCCTCGCCATCGGCTGCAAACTCCGGATGGTTTGAACCCGCGTCGCTCAGGATGTCCTGGGGCAAGCTTAGATGCACGGGTCCGGGGCGCCCGCTACAGCTCAATCGGAGGGCTCGCGCCAGATCCGCACTCAGGTTTTCAGCGTCCTGCACCAGCCACCCCGCCTTGGTAAGGGGCTGAGCCGAGGCGACCTGATCCATTTCCTGAAAGGCCCCACGCCCCAACTGCGTGAGCGGACTGTGCCCGCTTAGGAGCACCACCGGCGATTCAGCCATCTGCGCGGTGTAGAGAGCCGAAAGGGCGTTGCAGTGGCCCGGCCCGGCCGTTACCAGCGCCACTCCTGGTTGCTCAGTGAGGCGACCCCACCCGTCCGCCATGTGTACGGCAGCGGCTTCGTGACGGGTATGAATGATTTCGATGTCACGCCCGATGGTAGCGTCGTAGAGGGGAAGAATTTGGTTGCCCGAAACCGAGAAAAGGTAGCGGACGCCCGCATCAATGAGGGTATCTATAGCAAATTCTGCTCCGGTTCTGGACATGAGCGACCTTCGATATCCGATTCGCGGGGATCGGAGAAGTATTTTTATGATGGGTCGATTCGGTTCTCGCTACTGTTAGAGTTTGGGCCGATCTGTCAAATCCGGCTCGCTCCGCCAGGATTCGCCCTACCCGAAAAACTGGCGTCTGGAACGTTGCTGAAAGTGTGATAAGTTGTCTCAATTTCATGAATAGGGCGCCGCGTGGATTCGAAGCGAATAAAGATAAAATAGGAGGTGGCTGTGGAGTTTTTGGAGAAGGTTCAACAACTGGATGGTTTGCTGCGGAAGCACCATACGTTTCGGGAAGATTGTCTGAATATGATTGCCTCGGAGAATTTACCGAGCCCGCTGGTGGACCGATTGCTTTCGCTGGATCTGAATCACCGCTATGGCAACTATTCAGGGATCGATCTGCGCCGGCGGAGCTACCAGGGAAACCGGTTTATTGTGGAAATCGAAGAGCTGGCACAGGATCTGGCCAGTCAGCTTTTCGGTGCGGCTTATGTGGATTTGCGGCCGCTGTCGGGCAATATTGCGGGGATCGCAACGACGTTTGCACTGGGCAGCCCGGGAGATACGGTGCTGGAGGTACACAACGGGCACCGCTACGCTTTCAAGCTCGCTTCTTCACCGCTCCAGGTGGATTTGACCTCGGTGCTGATCCCCTGGGATGGATTACGGTCGAATATCGATCTTGAGCGGACTCGGGAATTGATTCGTAAGCACCGGCCGAAGCTGGTGATTGTGGGCTCGGGGCTGTTCCTGTTTCCCCAGCCGGTTCGGGAACTCAAAGAGGCGATGCAAGAGGTGCGGCCCGACTCGCTCCTGGTTTACGATGGGGCGCATGTGATGGGTTTGATTGCGGGCAAGCACTTCCAGTCGCCGCTTGAAGAGGGGGCCGATGTGCTGATTTCCAGCACGCACAAGACGCTGGCCGGACCGCAGGGAGGGATCATTCTGACGAATTCCCGAAAGTTGGCGGAAAAAATTGGCCGGGCCATTGCGCCGCTGCTTGAAAGCAACCACCATTTAGGACGGCTTCCATCGTTGGCAGCGACGTTTCTGGAGTGGCTTGCCTACGGAGATGAACATGCCGGGGCTATCGTGAGGAATGCAAAAGCCTTGGGTCGGGCCCTGAAAGATCTGGGGCTTCCGCTGGTGGGCGAGGATCTCGGCTTCACCGAATCCCATACGCTGCAGCCGGTGGTAGATGCCTATGGCGAAAGTAAGGCCATGGCGGACCGATTGGAGGCCTGTCATATCGTGGCCGGTGGGTCCAATCCGCCGACGGAGCTGGGGAACTACGGGCTGCGAATTGGTGTGCAGGAGGTGACGCGGCGGGGGATGACGGAGGCCGATGCTCCCGAGGTGGCCGATTGTGTTGTGGATTCACTGAAGGGGAACGATCGGGAGGGGGTCAAGAAGCGTGTGATCGAACTGGCTGGGCGGTTCCATCAGATGCGGTTTACGCTGGAGGAATAGACGAAAATGAAAATTCGGGAGGTTCGCGAATCCGAGCTGGAGGAGATGATCGACCTGCAGTGTCTGGTGTCTAGACCGGACGGGCAGGAGCGCTTCCGGCAGTATGTCCGCGGAGATTCGAGTTACCGTCTGGATCAGACTCGTGTTGTGGCGGCAGACGGGCGGATCGTATCGACGCTGCGCGTCTGGGAGCGCAGAATGCGGATCGGCGCCTGTGCCGTGCGAACGGGCGGGATCGGGGGAGTGGGCACCCATCCCGATTATCGGGGCAGAGGCTATGCCACCTCTTTAATGCGGGATGCAGTCGCCTACATGGAGGCTGCGGGTTACGATGTAGGCCTGCTGTTTTCGATAATTCCCTGCGCGTTCTACCGCAGGTTGGGGTGGGAGAGCCTGCCTCTGGCTGGATTTCGAGTGAGCCGAAGGAAGATGAGCGAATTGGAAGAGACGGACTGGGAGGTTCAGGCGTTCGACGAGGAACGGGACTTAGAGCAGGTGGCCGCGTTGTACGAAACCTGTAATGCAGGCCAGAGTGGTTCCATAGTGCGGCCGAGGGCCCACTGGGATACAGCGCCAGCGCGCATTCGGGGCATCTTGCCCACTGTCGTCGCCCGCCGTGGAGATGCGCTGGGCGGCTATCTCAATTTTCGCGTTGGTGCTGAGGCTGCGACGGTGCGGGAGGTGACGCACGATCGAGATGATCCAACGGTTCTGAAGGCGTTGGGCAACCACCTGCTCAGGGTGTGTGAAGAGAAGGGGGTTGGAGACGTCTGCGGCGAGATCCCGCACCGGCATCCGCTGGTGGATCTGCTTGTGGAAGGTAGCGCGGGCGACTTGAGCCTCACCGGTACTACGTCCACGATGCTTTATCCGGTGAATCTTCCTGCGCTGTTCCGGCGGTTGCTGCCCGACCTGCAATCGCGGTTGGACGCATCCGGCCAGACTTTCGGTCCGCTCTGTGTCCGCTTTGAGGGGAATAATCAACAGTGCGTGCTGCGGCTCCCGAAGTCGGGCGCGCTTGTGGTGAGTGACGCGCATTCGGATGCCGAGCCGGTCAGCGTGCCCGCGGCGTTCTTCTGGCGGGCGTTGTTTGGTGAGTCAAGCTGGCGGCAGCTTGGGCCGGTGTTGCAGGAGCGAAAGGTTCCGGTGGTGCCCGAGATTTCTCGTCTCCTGAGCGTCCTCTTCCCGCATCAGGAGGTGATTCTTTGGGGGCCGGATCATTTCTGACTATTCGCCAGGTGGCCGGCGACCGGGTTGAACTGGGTTCATTCAGGTGGGAACGCGGGAAGGGCTCGAGCTGACCCCCAACGCACCGGGCTGATGCCGGTGGCGGCGCGGCGCATGCCTTCGGGACGGTTCGGCAAGTCAAACTCGATGTCGCAGGAGTTCAGGCTGCGGAAGAAGGGCTGGATGGTTAGGGGCAGGGTGGCGACCTGCTCCGGGTCGCGGTCTTTAATCTGACCGATGGGGCCCGCCCAGGCGGGTCGGTAGGCGATCGCGAACATGCGGCGCGCGCTTTCGCTGTGGTTTGGGTAATTGCCGTGGAAGACCTTCTGGTTTATGATCACCGCCGATCCGGCTCTGCAGGTAACCATGAGTTCATCCGGATGGCTCAGGTAGCGGTGGTAGGGGTTCGCATCGCGGTGCATGGAGAGGTGCGACCGCGGAATCACCTTGAAGGGCGAGCGCTCCGATGTGAGGTCGTCGAGGTAGTAGAGGACGCGGGCCAGGATCGGCGAGCTCGACTGGAGGCCAAAAATCTTCGAGCCGTAGGGCTGCGCGTCGGTGTGGATGGCAATGCCGGGGTGTCCGGGCTCGGAGACGGCAAAGCCGCACGAAGTGCAGATCAGATCGTCGCCGAAGAGATCGGTGAGAAACTCGACGACTATAGGGTTGACGATGGTGTCAACCGCAGTTGGCGAATCAGTCCACTGCACGTCGGTATAGCCGCGCTGGTGCGGACTGTAATCGACGGCGCGCGTCGGCAGGCGGTCGAGCTCGGTACGTATCGCTTTGACGTTATCTGAGGACAGTGCGTTGGGAATGACGACGAAGCCGTCCACCTCGATGGAACGGATCTGCTCTGCACGGGTGAGGGCGGCCCAGTCCGTGGTGTCTCTGCGGGCTTGGGATAGGCTGTCGCGGGTGTTCGTAAAGGAGGTGTCCATAGGCTGTTGGTTCCTTCGCAATGATGGCTACGAATATGCGCCTGAGGCTAGCTTATAGGAAATCGCCTTTGTTCAATTTCTCTTCAAGGTCAGCGGAGTTTTTCAGAACCCCGTTCACTGGAAGAAACCAACGGAGGTTGCTGGGGGCAAGATTTCTATCGCAATAGCCTAGAGTTCTGGACATGATCATTCGTCTCGCCGGGGACCATTTAGCTCATTGCTTTGTTGTCCTGTCAGCACGCCATCCACTTTGATGGAGGCGCAGGTTCAGCACACGATGACGGCAATGTCGGAGACGGCGAGGGGACGGGGCTAATGACAGGGAGAGAGGAGAAAACGATGGCTAAATACCGAGGCGCCGTTATCGGCTTGGGCTGGATGGGAATGCTGTATGACCTGGCGCAGCGCCAGGGAGTGTGGAACGTGGACGATATCGACCGCCCCACGCCGGAACTCAACCTGCATCGCAGATTCCATCACCACGAACATCCGGGAAACGAGGGGCTGCCGACCTCATACGCTGAGGCGCTGCACGACCGGCCCGACGTCAAGCTGGCGGCAGCAGCCGATCGGGACAAGAAACGGCTGCAAGCGTTCCGCGAACGCTATGGGGTGGAGAGGCTATACGAAGACGCGGAGGAGATGCTGCGGACAGAGCGGCCCGAAATTGTCGTCATCGCAACGAACACGAAGTATCGCGCCGACCTCACCTGCCTGGCCGTGGAGTGCGGCGCGAAGGGTATCATCACCGAGAAGCCGATGGCGCACACCCTGGAGGAGGCGGACCGCATGGTGCGCACCTGCGCCGATGCGGGGGTGCCGCTAAGTTGCGGGGCGATCACGACGACTCACCCGTCGTTTGCGCGGGCGTGGGTGTTGCTGGAGAGTGGCGCCATCGGGGACTTCGCCTCCATCGAGGCATCGGGGCCCTTCGCCCAGCACCAGAACTGGTCCTACTTCCTGACGAGCCCGCCGGCATGGGTCGTGGGTACCGGGGACTTGGAGCGACGGGATTCAGGGAGTGACGAATTCATGGGGCAGGGGATGCTCGTTACCGAGGACGGAGATGTCGTGCACTTCCGCAAAGGGGCGCCGGGTCTGCGGCTGACGGGGACCTCGGGGGAGTTGATCTTCAGCATCCACGAGGGGTGGCGCTGGTGGCAGGATATCGAGGTGGACCAGGGCGGGCCCAAGCGGAGCGCCGAGATGCCGTGGCCGAAACCGCAGTTCGTACCGCCCTACGGGGGCGTCTACTCGCTTAACGATGTGATGGAATGCCTGGCGGGGAACATCGACGAGCCCAAGAACTCGGGCCGCCGGGTGGCGATTGCGCTGGAGGTGGAGATCGCACTAAAGCTGTCATCAGCGCAGGGCGGCGCGCGGGTCGATCTGCCGCTGGCCGACCGGACTCTCGGCCTCAACTACGATTGGTTCCGCTAGCCCAGAAGTCTTGGCATTACGACCCTTCCATAGGCCTTCGCGAGGAAGCGGTAGCCCTCGGCGCTGGGGTGGATGCCGTCCTCGTAGAGGTGCACATCATGGCGGCCCATGAGATCGAGGCCGCTCACATAATGCAGATTGGAGTCACCCTGATTGCGCAGGACCTGGACGGCCTCGCACAATCGCTGGCGCATGAGAGCAAGTGTCATGCCCGCTGCGTTCGGCGTCGTCTCGGTGGGCGGGTGGCAGATGGCGGAGACGACGGCCACTGGGGTCGTGGGATGGCCGTCGCGGATCGTCTTGAGAAGACCGATCGCCAAGGCGCGGAAGGTACGGTCGGAGGCGGCACCCCTCATGTTGATGCCCAGCTTGAGTCCTATGTAGTCGGCGGGCAAGTCGCGGATCATGCGGCCGACCATGGGGTCCATGTGGCAGGCGCCGCCGTAGCCGAGGCAGGTGAGGTGCAGGTCAAAGTCGCGCGCGACGATGGCAGGCCACGTTTCGCTGGGTCCCGCAGCGTGGCGGCAGTGGGTGATGGAGCTGCCGTAGAACACAACGCGGCGGCGGTCGTCAGTCCAGGGGTTCGCGGAAGCGCCGGCGTCGATATGCAGGGCGCACAGGGTGAGCGGCACGTACTGGCTCGGAAGGTAAAGTTCGAGTCGGTGCTCACCAGCGGGCAGGTCGGTGAAGCGGATCGCGGCGTCGTCGGGCTCCGGCGTGATCCGCTGATGAAGCCGTCCGTCGGCGAGAAGGTCGTAGACCCAACGTGGAGTTTCAGCTACGTCGGGGGCGCTCTCTACTTGCAGGGTGACGCTGCTCGTGTCGCTGACTAATGTGAGACGAAGCCCGGCGGGCATGGATGCCTTGTTGACCACCGAAGGTTCGAAGAGCTCGCGCTCGGAAACGGGGAGCCGCCAAGGGTGGATGCCATCAGGAGTTTCCTCAAGGGACACGGAGCCTTCGATGGTGACAGGACCCCCGGTGAGGGCGAGGGTCTGTTGCGCGTCGGTCATGGGATCTCCGTGGTGAGCGAGTAGTTTGGGTGGTGCAGAAGTTGGCTGATAGCAGGTCGATTTTCGCAGCGGGATCGATCTTGATCGGGGTCCATAAGATACGGAAGGCTTCTTTCTTTTGGTTTGTCCAGAATATTTGGCCTGTCTTCGCGCAGCAGTTACGCTGTCGCATGTCCGCACAATGCGACTCCGATCGGGGTTCGCGACCTAGGAATCGGGCCGCCGCTGAGGCTTTCTGTCTGTAGGTCTGCAATCGTGGCTTCCTATATCGACCTGAATCCAGTGCGCGCGGGAATGTGTCGGGATCCGAAGGATTACCGCTACTGCGGGTATGGGGAAGCTTTGGGAGGATGGGCGCGCGCGCAGTCGGGCATTTGCTCGCTCATGCGGGCGAAGAAGGCGTGGTCAACGGCGGCCCGGGAATACCGAGTAGGGCTCTTCGGCAAGGGTGCGTTGCCAAAAGCAGGAGGCAGGCGAAATATAGACCATAAGAAGGTAGGGGAGGTTATGAAACGGGGCGGTAGCCTTTCCAGAACCGAGCTCTTACGCTGCCGCGTGCGTTATTTCAGCGATGGGGTGGTGTTGGGGAGCGAGGAATTTCTTCAGCATCAGTTCGAACAAATCCGTAACCATCTCAGTCCCAGGCGAAAGTCCGGTCCGCGCCTGATGCAAGGAGGCGACTAGGGAGGATTGACGGTCCTGCGCGGCCTACAGAAGAACGTTATCTTCCGATAAAGGTAGAAGGCGGAAGCTTGCCCCAAGTTGGCACCCTGTGCGAAGCGCAGCTGCAGAGCTCGGGAGAGGGCAGAAGCAAGAAGCCAAAGGGGCAGATGTTTCCAGCAGCCGGATTTGGAATCATGCTATTTGAGGCAGGTCGCGCCGACGGTAAATCCCGCCTTCGTCGTCGCGCAAGGGCTAGGAGTGTCTGCAGTAGTCCCTACGGAATCGTAAAAAACTCCTGCGTTTGCAGGTCGACGAAGTCGCGCGGTCCGGAAGTTCCTGCGAAGTAGAACACCCAGGAATTTCGGTCAAAGGCGAAGAGATTGGGATAGAGGGTGGAACTTGTGTAGAACCAGCCCGCCGAGGCTAAGTCGAAGAGGAAGATATTGTCCGGCGTACTCTCATCGAAAGCGAACATCCACAGATGCTGGGCGTGAAAGATCCAGGGAAAAAAACTGATATTAAAATCGCCTAACCAGTCTGAACGCACCCACATCTCGCCTAAGTCGGTAGTTTCGCCGAATGCAGCGGTAGTTGGATCTATATCTTCGCCCTCGACTGTGATGGTGAATGTATTGCTGTCAGAGCAACCGAAGTCGTCACATATACGGAGCCAGTAGGAAGTGGTCTGGAAGACTTGACCCGGTTTGAACTGAATAACCTGGCCAACGTTAAGGAGAGCATCATCGTGGAGTGGGTCGGAGGTGTCGGGGTGGACGCCCCGATAGGCCTGATCGACGCGGGTAAAAGCAGTAGTGACCGAAAGCGCAAAAAAAACCGGCTGGCCGGACGTAATCGTCATGTCTTGCGGTTGATCCAGGAACATCGCCTGGCCGCGGGCGAATCCGGGAAAGGCGCATGCCAGGGCGAGGAATAAAGTAAGCTGATGTTTCATAGCGCGAGTATGTCCTAAGGGCCTGGTCTGCTTTGCCTAATCCATTTGAGATTGAGCACCGCGATGTTGGAGCATATTCTGTCTGTCGAATAATTTAGACGCGACATTAGAAATGAATTTCAGCAGATGTTTCCAGCAGCCGGATTTGGAATCGTGCTATTTGAGGCACGTCGCGCCGATGGTAAGTCCCGCCTTCGTCGTCGCGCAAGGGTCAAGAGTGTCTGCAGTAGTCCCTACGGAATCGTAAAAAACTCCTGCGTTTGCAGGTCGACGAAGTCGCGCGGTCCGGAAGTTCCTGCGAAGTAGAACACCCACGAATTTCGGTCAAAGGCGAAGAGATTGGGATAGAGGGTGGAACTTGTGTAGAACCAGCCCGCCGAGGCTAAATCGAAGAGGAAGATATTGTCCGGCGTACTCTCATCGAAGGCGAACATCCATAGATGCTGGGCGTGAAAGATCCAGGAAAAAAAACTGATATTAAAATCGCCTATCCAGTCTGAACGCACCCACATCTCGCCTAAGTCGGTAGTTTCGCCGAATGCAGCGGTAGTTGGATCTATATCTTCGCCCTCGACTGTGATGGTGAATGTATTGCTGTCAGAGCAACCGAAGTCGTCACATATACGGAGCCAGTAGGAAGTGGTCTGGAAGACTTGACCCGGTTTGAATTGAATAACCCGGCCAACGTTAAGGAGAGCATCATCATGGAGTGGGTCGGAGGTGTCGGGGTGGACGCCCCGATAGGCCTGACCGGCGCGGAGACTACTGACCGAAAGCGCAAAAAAAACCGGCTGGCCGGCCGTAATCGTCATGTCTTGCGGTTGATCCAGAAACTGCGCTTGGCCGCGGGCGAATCCGGGAAAGGCGCATGCGAGGGCGAGGAATAAAGCAAGCTGATGTTTCATTGTGCGAATATGTCCTAGCGGTTTAAGGTCTATTGCCTAATCCGGTAGAAATTGAGCACCGCGAGGCGAGGCGAGGCGAGGCTGATCCATGGTACGAATATCATGATGTAGCGCAAGAGGTATGACGCATTTGGTGAAATAGGACGAAATTGTGAAGTTCTGGTCCAAGCCCTGGGTATCCACGCCGGGGTTTGGGGCCTCTTGTTGAATCTTAGCGTTGTGCTGGCGATGGCTCGGACCAAGGCATTAGCCGCGGATTGGCGCGGATGAAACGCGGATGGGAGAGAATGTCTTGGAGCACGCGCTAGATCCCAGCCCAGGAAGAATAGGCCCTGGGTAGAGAGGTAGCCACCGCGGATGCGCCCTGACGGGGTGCGAGAACAGAACGTTGGGCCTTGGTGACAAGAAGACGGAGTCAAGGCTTTCCGATCATCAGCCAATCTGGTTCCTGCTGGATTACCACGCCAAGGATACCGACTGACTCGACTGCGGCGCGCTGATCGTGTTTCCGCCTCCATTGAAGGCGCCTGCCCAGCGAGGTAAACGGTGGGGTTCTCGAAAGCGATCATCGTGAACCACTCTCTTCCAAGTTCCCCTCGAAGCCTGATGGATAGCTCCCTTTCAGGAAACTTCTCTTGCTTGATCATATAGTAATCGGATCCGAAAAGGGTTCTTGATCGTATTCGCTCGTTCTCTAAAAACACCTTCAAAACGGGCACATAGCGCTGGAATCTGAACACTGTGTAGGAAATGTCGGTATACAAGTTCGGATATTCGCCACTCCCGACCATGGTCATGATCTGGCTTAACCAGTTCATCCGCTCCAACTGGGCATTTCCATCACGCCACTCGGACTTCAAGTAATCATCCCAATCTTCGGTTCCGCCGAAGTGAGCCAGGCAGATCCGCAGGTCTGGGAACTCGTTCAGGACTGACCGGTTGAGCCTCGGAGTTTCGCTGCCAACATCGCTTTGCGGGGTTGTTCCGAAGGGCATTTTCGGCATCTTCATCGCTTCCGGGCATAGCTTATCGGCGCTCCGGCTTTGGCAGGCTTTCCGGGGGAGTCTTTTTTGCCAGGCGCTCTTAGCGATTCAGGTTTGCATTCGTATACTTGAGAGTTGGGCGTGCGCTTTGGCGAAGTCTTTGACTGCGGGGAAGGCACTGGCCAGTTCGAAATGAACTCGCCGAGAGCTTATCCGCACCCGGGCGCCGATCTTGAATAGCTGCAAGCGTATCTGTCCGATCGAAGCTCGGGCCCAGCGCGTCCCTTTGAGCACCTCGGCTTTGCCCACCATGCGCCGAAACCGGCTCCAGCTTTTCTTCGTGCGATAACCGAACTCCACAAACCTACGATACGGTACTGACTGTTCGCCCTCCGCCATCGCTGCTAAGGTAGCCACCGCTGAAATCAACCGTGACTTTTCGTTTTCCCAGGCCTTGAAAAAAGAATACTTCCTGGAGAGAAGATTCAGTGGAAAAGGCGGAAATCCACGTGGCACGCTTCTCTGTGTGAATACGTGAATATGCGCATTGATAATCATGTTGGACCGTATTTTGAGAATGAGCGGTAGAGGAACGCGTAAGCTTTTCTTCTGAAAGGGACTCGAATGCCCAACCTCTGTTCAATCGATGGCCAAAAACTGCTTTGTGTTGCGAGTGGCGATTGCCGCAAACGTGTCCAAGTCGAGACCAAACAACTCGGCGCAGAAGGCTGCCGTGTGTCGCAGGTATGCGGGCTCGTTTTGCTTTCCGCGCATCGGTACTGGTGCCAGATAGGGAGCGTCGGTTTCGACCATGATGGTATCTAGACCCTGAAAGGTGGCCGCTTCGCGAATGGCCTCGGCATTCTTGTAGGTGATGATGCCGGTAAAGCTTCCGCGAGCGCCCCGGTTATTCAGTAATTCCATTTCTTCAGGTCCGTCGGCAAAACAGTGGAAGACAACCCTTTTCCACTCGAATCCTGATTGGTCGATGACCTTCAAGCACTCATAGAATGAATTCCGTGAATGGACTACTACGGGAACGTCCAGTTTTCGGGCCAGCTCCAACTGGCGGCCAAATACTTCAATTTGCCGCTTCTTGATCTCCTCGACCTGTTCCGGCGATTTGGGCAGGTGGAAGTGATCGAGGCCGATCTCACCCACGGCGACCGGTGCGGGGTCATTCGAAAATGCGGGTTCCAACATTTGCAACTGGTCCTGCCAGTCCTCTTCGATGTCAGTTGGGTGAAGCCCCACGGTGTAGGAAATGCGCTCGGGCTGGACGCTTGCCAGCTCGGCGTAGGTATTCCAATCGGCGCGGTTCGTGCCGATGGTGACGATCCTTTCGACACCCGCTTCTTGGGCGCGCAGAAGAATAGAGTCCAGGGTTCCCTTCTTCTGAAAACGGTCGAGATGACAGTGGCTGTCGATGAGCATGGGCACGGCACTATTGACGTTCGTCGAGATTGGGCAACAGGGAAGTAATTCAGCCGAATGTTGCCAAGGTGAGATTACGATTTACCTTGAGACTCAGTTATGAAGGCTAGGAGTTCGTCGGACTTACGGTCCAACAAACTCCAATTGAACTATGGAAGAAGTGATCATTCTCGGAACCGGGTGCGCCGGCCTTACCGCTGCCATCTATACGGCGCGTGCGAACCTCAATCCACTGGTCCTCGAGGGCGCGCAGCCGGGTGGCCAGTTGACGACGACTTCAGAGGTTGAGAACTTCCCCGGATTTCCCGAAGGAGTCGATGGCTTTGAGTTAATGGACCGCTTGCGAAAACAGGCGGAGCGTTTCGGAACCCGTTTTTCCTACGATTTGGTCGAGACTGTGGATTTCGCCAACAGAAACAAACGACTGAAGTCTTCTCAACAGGAATACGAAGCCCGAACGGTCATCATTTCGACGGGCGCGTCGCCACGCTTGTTGGGAGTGCCGGGAGAACGAGAAATGTTTGGAGGAAAAGGCGTTACAACCTGTGCCACCTGCGATGGCGCCTTTTATCGGGATATGGACGTGGTAGTTGTAGGCGGCGGTGACTCGGCTTGCGAAGAGGCCCTTTTCCTGACTCGATTCTGTCGTAAGGTCACCTTGATCCACCGCCGAAATGAGCTGCGCGCCTCCAAAATTATGGCCGACCGCACGCTCGCGCATGAAAAAATTCACCCCTTCTGGGACGCCGTCGTGTGCGAGGTCCTAGGCGATTCGGAAGGAAAGGTTGAAGGAGCGCGGACAAAGCGCATGGATACTGGTGATACCTCGATTGTTGACTGTAAGGGCGTCTTCATCGCCATTGGGCATACTCCCAATACAGCCCCATTCGCAGGCATTCTAGATATGGACAGCCAAGGGTACCTGCTCCCTGTGGCGGGGAGCGCGGTATGCACTAAGGAACCGGGTGTATTCGCCTGCGGCGACTGTGTGGACCATGTTTACCGTCAGGCCGTCACCGCGGCGGGCTTGGGTTGTCAAGCTGCCATCGAATGTGAGCGATGGCTTGCAGGGCAAGAGTGAAATTGATCATTCAGATTCCCTGCTACAATGAGGAGGCCACGCTCCCGGAAACGCTGGCGGCCCTTCCTGCGAGCCTTGAGGGAGTTGACGAAATCGAGACGCTGGTTGTCAACGACGGCAGCAGTGATCGCACGCTTCAAATTGCCAAGGATATAGGGGTGGACCATATTGTTACCCAGGTGCGCAATCGTGGATTGGCCCGGGCCTTCATGGCAGGCTTGGAAGCCTCGCTAGATGCCGGCGCCGATATTGTCGTGAACACCGACGGTGATAACCAATATTGCGCGGATGATATTCCGGTGCTGATCGCGCCCATTCTGACCGGAGAGGCGGATATTGTGATCGGTGCGCGGCCCATTTTCAACAACCCGAATTTCGGGATTCTCAAGAAACTGTTGCAGCAGCTAGGCAGCGCCGTTGTACGAGTCTTTAGCGGGACTGATGTTCGCGATGCTCCTTGCGGATTCCGCGCAATTTCGCGCCTCGCGGCCATGCAGATGCGCGTCTTCAGCGGATACACTTACACCTTGGAAACCATTATTCAGGCCGGCCATCACGGGCTATCGGTAAAGTCGGTCCCGGTTCGTGTTAACGAACAGAGACGGCCATCTCGACTCGTTCGCAACCTACCGAGTTACCTCTGGCGATCTTGTCTGACGATACTTCGCATCTTTATACTTTATCGTCCCTTACCCTTCTTCAGTTTGTGTTCATTTCTGATTTTTTTCCCCGGTTTTCTGTTGGGTCTTCGATTTCTCGTTTTCTTTCTGGCCGGCCAGGGTGACGGAAAAATACAGTCCTTGATCCTTGCGGCCCTCTTGATGACTTCGGGCGCCATGCTTTTCATCGTAGCCATACTGGCTGATTTGATTGCCGCCAATCGCATGCTGCTTGAAGACGTGCACTGGCGCGTGGCCAAGATGCGTTATGCTCAAACTGGCGACAGGGAATGAAGACCTTTCGCTGGGTGAAACCAGTAGGGTTTCTAATCGGGATATTATGCTTCGTTTTCCTGCTCAGGGAGATCGAGAGGCATGCCGAATTACTTGCCCGGGTACCGCTTTCCCTGCGCTTGATCGGAGTGGCGGCCGTCGCGGTCATGAGTTGGGTTGTTGCCAATTTGCTTCTGGGTCTGAGTTGGTTCTTTATCCTCAGGGCATTGCGGAGTCCGATCGATCTACGTTGTGCCCTGTCGCTTACGCTTAAGACCCAGATTGGAAAGTACCTGCCGGGTGGCGTCGGCCAGTTTGCGGGGCGCATCATTCTATCAAAGCTCCGGGGATTCTCCGTTCGAATGGTAACCTACAGCCTGGCTCTGGAAATCGGCCTCGTGCTCCTGGCTGCTTTCCTGGTGTCGGCGACACTGGCCATACAGTTGCTTCGTGCGGCAGAACTCCGCGGACTCGCCGTACCCGCATCAGTGGTGATTCTCCTTATCTCTGCCCTGGTCCTTATTCAACGGAGGAATAGAAACCTCGCCTGGGTGCCCGGCTCCGTTCTCTGGTCGCGACCTGCCATCGCCAGCCTGGCCGCCAGCCTGTTTCTGCTTTCCCTGATTTTTCCGATTTTCGGGTACAGTCTATGGTGCCTGGCTGGTGCTGCGGCATTCAGTTTGGACAGCCAATCCTGGGAACTTACGCAGGCATTTGCGCTTGCCTGGATGGCGGGATTTGTGGTTGTTGGCGCGCCCGGAGGGCTCGGCGTGAGGGAGGCGGCATTTGTATTAATCTTGCAGCCCCAGGATGCAGCCGCGGAGTTGGGTATCATCGCCGTGGGCTATCGCGTATGTGGCATTCTTGGAGACGCCGCTTCTTTCTGGTTGGGCCACCTCATCGAGAGGCGTGCCGTTCCGTCGCAACGGAGTGAGGAAGTGAACGGGATGTGAGCAAGCTCGTCCGTCAAGACGGTATTGTCATTGGCAATGTCGAAGATAAGGAGAACCCGACCAACCCGGTTGCGCGTTGGTTGATATCAGGATTCGATCGCAGTCTGCTGACATTAGTGGCGACGCTTGCTCCCGCTTCGATCCACGAAGTCGGCTGTGGCGAAGGACGACTTGCGCGCATGCTTTACCGCGTTTACCGCGTACCGTTAAGGGCATCCGATTTCGCCTTTGAAGTCACCGAGAGCAATTTACGGCGGGGTGACGACGGGATCACCTATCTCCAACGCAGCATCTATGATCTTTTGCCGGAAGAGGACCATGCAGAGTTGGTCATATGCTGCGAGGTCCTCGAGCATCTGGAACAGCCGCGCCAGGCTCTTCGGAAATTGCGGGATCTGGCTGCGCCAAACTATATCCTCTCTGTTCCGAGAGAACCCTTGTGGCGGGCCATGAATCTTGCGCGGTTGCGCTTTATCTCCGCTTGGGGCAATACTCCGGGTCACCTCAATCACTGGTCTCAGAGCGGATTTGCCAGATTTCTGGAAAGCGAAGGGTTCCTCGCCGAGAGGTGGCGATCTCCGTTACCCTGGACTATGGTGTTGGGGAAATTTGAATGAGAATTTTACCTGAGCCTGGATGGGTACTACTACTTCTGCTGCTGTCTTTCGCAGGTTGTTCTCAAGCGGACGACCCTATGCAGTCCGATGCCGAGCGGCTGGATGTGATCTATCAGCTTTACGAGGGCTATCGAGCCTCCGCCTTCGCCGGCGTTCCCGATGTGGAGGTTGCCAATTTGCTCGCCGGCACTGCTTCGGAGTACCTCTTACTGGATGTACGCAAGACTGGGGAACGTGTCGTGTCCACCATCGCCAATGCCATTAGTGTTGAGGATTTCGAGCGTGAACCGGAACCGTTTACCGGTCGAAAACTGGTCGTGTATTGTACTATCGGCTTCCGCAGTGGACGCTACGCCGGCAAATTGAGGGCCGAAGGTTTGAATGCGGCTAACCTTAGGGGTGGAATTCTGGCTTGGGCACATGCGCGTGGCGAATTGGAAGATCCGCAAGGATTGAAAACACGGCGGGTTCATGTATATGGTAAACCGTGGAATCTACTCCCCGATGGCTATGAGGCAGTGTGGTAATCAGACTATTGATTCTCGTGCATCCCTATTGACGAAGACTCCCTCGTCAGTTCCTGCGAGCGGGATCACCTATTTGCACGATGACATCGGTTTACTTTCGCGATTCATTTTCGTGATTTGGAATCCTACCCATTCGAGGCCGAAAATCCCGACTATCTGCAGGCCGGAAAACGACACTGCTCGGACTCGTAATTCGTGTACCGCTCGCAACCGGGAAAGGCGAGGCGGGTTGAACGGAATGAAGGGGGTTTTGGCCCTCGTTTCTGTGTTTGCCCTGGGCTGTACGGAGAAATGGGGAGACCGCGCCGGTATAGAGGGAGATGACAAGGAAGAGACAGCCGCGAATGGAGAGGCGAAAAACAAGGTTCCGGACGGTGTCCCGGTGGAGACGTCGCCGACAGTGCGAGGCAGTATTTCCGCCTTTCTGAGCTCCTCCTCGACAATCGAAACCGAGGAAATGGTTGAGATTTATCCCCGGATCACGGAATTGATCGAAGAAATTCTGGTGGAAGAGGGCGACGTCGTTCAGAAGGGCCAGCCCTTACTTCATATTGACGATGATGAAGCGCTGTTGGCCCTGCGCGAGAGCGAGGTCCACCTGAAGCATTGGGAAGCCGGCTTTCGACGCGTCGAGGAGATGTCGCGCATGAACATGATCAATGATCAGGAGTTTGAGGATCAGCGATTCCAGTATGATCAGGCGCGGCTCCGCAGTGAACGAGCCCGGTTGGAACTTGAGTATACCGTGGTAACAGCTCCGTTTTCGGGAATAATTACGGAACGCTTTGTGCAGGTCGGACAACGGGTTTCTACGCAGACGCGATTGTTTCAGTTGGTAAACATGGACCAGCTTATTGCCCGTGTCTTTGTCCCCGGACAGAGGCTGTCCGCCCTGAGAATTGGACAACCGGCGACGATTACGACCGATTTTCTGCCCGAGACATCGTTTCGAGGATGGATCAAGCGCATGAGTCCCGCGGTGGATCCCGAAAGCGGCACCCTCAAAGTGACGCTCGGCTTAGAAGATAGTGCTCACCAGCTTAAGCCCGGGATGTTTATTAGCGTGGAGATCATTACCGATACCCATGAAGATGCCGTGCTGGTGCCCAAGGAAGCCGTTGTTTATGAGGGAGGTGAACGTTATGTCTTCATCGTTCGGGACGAGACTGCCTCCAAAGTGCTTGTCGACGGAGGTCTCGAGGACAGTCTCAACGTCGAAGTACTCTCCATGATCGATGCCGGGGTGCCGGTCATCGTCCGCGGTCAGAGCGGGCTGAAAGATCAGAGCCGGGTCCGAATTATCAAACGTGCCGGACGCCGCGCCTCGCGCGCCGCGGACTCGACCCTCCAGGAAGGATGAGGCTGGCTGAGTACTCGAACTCGCGAACCGGAGTACTGAGTCGTCGTCGTTAGGGTGGCAGCTCCCGGCCGATGGCGTAGAGTGGGCCCAAGCTCAAGAAAGAGCGTATCGGATTGGCAGGCATAGGGTGAGTCGGGAAGATTGGAGAGATTCGCCTTTTCGGGTTACTACAGAACGTCCTGTTGCTATCCTCATGGTGGTTACTGCCGTCTGCGTGTTCGGATGGGTGTCCTACCAGCGGCTTTCGCTTACCCTGATGCCCGACATCACCTACCCTTCACTTACCGTTCGTAGCGAGTTCCCCGGCACTGCCCCCCAGGAGGTTGAGTCCCTGCTTACTCGTCCGCTTGAGGAGGAGTTGGGAATCATGCCGGGGCTGGTGCGCATCAGTTCGATCTCCAGAGCCGGGCAATCCGATGTCATTCTGGAATTTCAATGGGACGCAGACATCAACTTCGCCTCCCAGGAGATCCGCGAACTGGTCGATCGGGTACGACTTACCGATGATGCTGAACGGCCCCTTTTGCTTCGCTATGATCCGTCACAGGATCCCATCTTGCGCGCGGGCTTGAGCGGACCCCAGTCACTTTTTGATCTTCGCGAGCTGGCGGATGAAGAGATCAAGCGAGAGCTCGAATCCATTTCAGGTGTGGCCGCGGTGAAAGTGAAAGGTGGGCTAGAAGAGCAAATCCATGTCGAACTGGATGAAAAGCAGATCGCTTTGCTGGGGCTGAACATCGAGGAGATCAATCAATACCTTTCGCAGGGAAACCTGAACCTGCCTGGTGGCAATTTAAGTGAAGGTCAAACCGAATACCTCATCCGGACTTTGAATGAATTCAGGACCATAGAGGAGATTGCCGGCCTTATTGTTTCCCGTCAGGCCGGCGTCGATATCAGGCTCAGGGATATCGCCCGCGTCTTTCGCTCGCATGAGGAAAGAGAGGTTATCACCAGGGTGAATGGACATGAGAGCGTGGAGATTGAGATTTACAAAGAGGCCGATGCCAACGTCGTCACCGTAGCGAGGTTAGTAAACAATCGCATCTATGGACTGCCCGAGCAGCAGGCATACGTCGATAAATTGAGACGCGGCGAGTTGGATAAGGAGCGGACCAGAAAAAAACCCTCCAAGGACCCGAAGGAGATCAAAAAAGAGGCTGCTCGACTAGCTCTCGAGCATCTCAGAATGACTGATTTCATCAGCTACCGGTTGCCCGTCGGGGCTCGAGTCGAGGTGCTTTCAGACCAGTCCGTATTTATTTCCAGTTCCATCCGGGAGGTGCAGAAGAACGCAATCATCGGGGGACTCATCGCCACCTTGGTGTTGTTTGTTTTTCTTCGAAACCCCATTCAGACGCTCATTGTTGGATTGACCATACCGGTATCGATCATAGCCGCCTTCGCGCCTATGTATATCTTCGACGTATCTCTCAATATCATGTCCCTGGGCGGTCTGGCTTTGGGAGTGGGGATGCTGGTAGACAACTCAATAGTCGTCCTCGAGAGTATTTTCCGTTGCCGGGAGGAGGGCGATGGCCTGGTTAAGTCTACCGTCCGCGGCGTGAGTGAAGTGGGCTCTGCAGTGGTGGCGTCGACGCTTACCACCATCACCGTTTTCTTCCCTATCGTCTTTGTGGAAGGAGTCGCCGGGCAGGTGTTCGGAGATATGGCCTTGACTGTGGTATTTTCTCTGCTGGCGTCCCTTCTGGTCGCCCTATTCTTTATTCCCATGTTGGCCTCGCGGCGGATAATGTCTCCCGCCGATGGAAGATTGAGTGAAGCTGTCCAGAGCTCCTACCTGCGGCTGCCCTCGCTGGCTCGACTGCAGGCTGCTTGTATCGGTAAGAACAAATTGTCGAGACGATTGATCGATTTCTTCAATGCGTTACTCGGCTTGTTTCTGGAGTTTGGCTATCGCTTGATCTGGGCCCTCACCACTGTAGCGGCGGTGCTCATAAAGTCGGTCGCGGTTCTCCTCGGTGGGCTTCTGGGGTGGCTGCTGATCCCTTTCCCAAGCATCCGGAACGGGTCTGTGGCCGACCTCTACGATCGATGGATCGATTGGTCGGAACAGGACACATTGGGCACTTCGGTGCAGTCGCAGAACGTCTGGTCGGGGCTGCTCGTATTCACAGCCTTGGGCGATATGATCACTGGGTTTCGTTTATTTTTCGCTACCTTGAAGGGCAGGTCGTTGATTGTTTCAGCAGGTCTTTGGCTGGGCGCGCTGTTCGTGGTCCTTTATCTTCTGCTGCGATTCCTTGTTTCAGCAGGCTTCCGATTCGTGGGAAGTGTTCTGCTCACTGCAGGCCTTTTTATCGTGGTGCTTGTTCTGCTGGTGCTGGCGGGCGCAGGTGCACTCCTACTGCCTCTCCTGGTTCCCATCCTTGTTCTGTTCGCAAGGGGGTTCTCCGCTGTTGATGGTGCCTACCCCATACTTCTGCGATGGTCTCTGCGTCATCGCGCCATTGTCGTGATGGGTGCGCTCGGCAGTTTCGTGATCTGTGTTTTTGGTCTGGTTCCTCGTCTGGGCACGGAACTCATCCCCAAAGTGCATCAGGCCGAGTTCAATTTGGACGTGACTTTACCTGTGGGCACGCCGCTCGAACAGACGGCCAGGATTCTCGATATTATTGAGCAACGCGTACGGCGATTTGCCGATGTGCGCCGAACCGCGTCTACCATCGGATCCGACAAAACCGCCTCCAGTGCCTCCGATGAAGGCGAGCATACGGGAACCGTCACAGTCAGCATGAACCAAGAGGCGTCTACACAGGACGAAACCTCCCTCATCAGGGAGATACGGTTGGCCATTGCTGACCTGCCTGGGGTGGAGGTCGAAGTGTCGCAACCAGCACTCTTCAGCTTTAAAACACCGATCGAGGTAGAGATCAGGGGGTATGGGCTCGAAATGCTGCAGAAGCTGAGTTTCGAAATCGTAAATCTCCTGAATACACTACCTACGTTAGCAGACGTGAAATCCACTATGCGACCAGGAAACCCCGAATTGCAGGTCATCTACGATCGTGAACGACTCGCTCAGTTCGGCCTTAACGTCCGCGCTGTGGCTGAGCTTGTGAGCAATAAGGTACGCGGATCCATTCCCACGGAGTTTCGCCAGGATGAGCGCCAGATTGGTATCTTCGTACGATTGCAGGAAAGCGATCGGCTTGGTCTCGAAGAACTTCGCCGCATCATCATCAATCCTGCCGGCGATATCCCCATTCCCCTTTCCGCGGTGGCTCGAATCGAAGTACGCGAGGGCCCGAGTGAAATTCGTCGGATCGATCGACAGAGAACAGCCGTGATAACTGCCAATACCGACGGCGTCAGTCTGAGCTCCGCCACGGCTTCGATTTACAGCGCCCTTCAGTCTGTATCTTTCCCCTCCGGGTTCTCCTTTCTTGTCACCGGTCAGAGTGAGGAGATGAAACGATCTCTGAACAGCCTCTACTTCGCCTTGGCGCTGGCCATATTGCTCGTCTACATCGTGATGGCCTGCAAGTTTGAATCCCTGATCCATCCCTTTGTCATCATGCTCACTGTCCCCCTTGGCATTATCGGGGTGGCTCTTGTGCTCTACCTTGCCGGGATCGCCATCAGCGTGGTTGTCTTTATCGGTCTTATCATGCTCGCCGGAATTGTAGTCAATAACGCCATTGTCATGGTAGATTACATCAATCGTTTGCGAGATAATGGCGAAGAAAAGCTGGTTGCTATCATGAAGGGAGGAAGCGTGCGCTTACGGCCCATTCTTATGACGACCGCAACCACCGTTCTGGGCTTGCTTCCCATGGCCCTGGGCGCAGGAGAGGGCTCGGAGATTCGTGCCCCCATGGCCATTACGGTCATTGCGGGATTGATCAGCTCTACCTTCCTCACCCTGGTGGTCATTCCTACGGTTTATGCTATCATGGATCGGCGCCCATGAAGTCCGCAGGCCGCTATTGGCTTCCCCAATTTTCGGTAGACCGTCCGGTCTCCGTGATCATGATGCTTTTCGCCTTGCTCCTGGTGGGGACCATCGCCTACCTGCGCGTGCCTTTGAGCCTTTTTCCATCAGGTTTCGAAAATCCGAAGCTTTATATCTGGGTTTCCTGCTCGAGTTCGCCTCCGAGGGAGATCGAGGAGAAGATAACCCGGCCCATCGAGGAAATTGTTGGAACCGTCAGCGGCATAGAGGAAATGAAGAGCCGCAGCTATTCGGACCATGCATCAGTACGCGTTGTTTTCCGCCAGAACACGGACATGAAACGCGCCTATGCAGAGATCCGTGACCGCATGGATCGCGTCTTGCCCGAACTCCCCGATGATGTAGAGCGAATCAATGTCCGGCATTGGGATGAGGCGGACTGGGAGATCGTCTGGATGGGCGTCGGCCTGCCCGACGGCGTCGATGATCCCCATCAATTGGTGGATACCAACGTGCGGCCGGTCCTGCAGCGGATTCAAGGTGTGGCCAACGTCGAGATTTGGGGCAGCGACGCGAAGAGTGTATCCATTGACTTGAATGAGACCAGGTTGCGCAAACATGGAATCAGCAAGCGCGATCTCCTGCAATTGATGCGCAGCCTGAATTTCTCCATCTCCAGCGGCTACCTGCGTGAACGGGGAAAGAAGGTCTATCTCCGGTCGATGGCTAAATTCACCTCTTTGCAGGATATTGAGGATATCATCATTGACCCAGTGCGTCGATTAACCTTGGCCGATGTCGCTACTATAAAGATCGAGCGACCGAAACGGGATCGGGTTGCGCGAGTGAACCGCCAGGATGCCCTCAGCTTGGCCGTTTTCAGGGTCTCAGGAGGCAATATCGTAGAGATTTCTCGGGATGTCCGAAAGGCCGTAGCGGAATTGGAGAACCATCCGAATCTGGCCGGAATCGACTTTCAGATATTCTGGGACCAAGGCGAGGAAGTGACCGAAAACGTGAACAACATGAGGAATTCCGGTATTTGGGGCGGGCTGCTTGCTGCCGGCGTGCTGTTCTTTTTTCTCCGGCAGGTGCGCCTGACACTGATCATTACCCTGGCTATTCCGCTTTCCATCCTGGCCACTCTGATTGCCATATATTTCGTCGGGTGGACTCTCAACTCCGCTACCATGATGGGCCTAATGCTCAGCTTGGGTCTGGTCGTTGATAATGCCATTGTTATTGTGGAAAATATCTATCGTCGTCGCCAGGAGGGGTTGGAGGCCCGCCGGGCTTCGATAGAGGGTGCTGGGGAAGTTGGACTCGCGGTTACCATGGCTACGCTTACGACCGTTGTCGTATTCCTGCCGTTGATTCTGATGAGCGACGACCGTGAATTTTCTTTCTGGATGCTGAGAATCGGTATGCCCGTTATCGTCGGACTCCTCTCCTCGCTCGTTATTGCTTTGATTTTCATCCCGCTGGCCACGCAGCGCCTTTCCGGTGCTACGGTCGGTGGCGACATGGGCTGGATAGCGGGTCCCCGACGCGCCTATGATCGCAGCCTGCGCTGGATACTCAGGCATCGCCTCGATACCCTTATCGTTGTCCTGCTCTTGATGGCCACCATCAAAATCCCCATGGACAACGTTGAGAAGACGGATCGCGAACAACACATGGGAAATGTCATGCGCGTGGAATATCGGATGCCGGGGGGACAGAAGCTGGAACGGGCCGATGAGGCGATTACCGAACTTGAGGACTTTCTCTACTCGCAGCGCGTCCGCTACAACATCGATGCCCTCCACCTACTTTAGTCCTCGATATGGCCGGGTTCAGGTTTTCTTTAAGGAGGAAGAAAATAACGAATGGTACCGGGTCGCCTTTCGGATCGATGCCCTCCAGACCTACTTTAGTCCTCGATATGGCCGGGTTCAGGTTTTCTTTAAGGAGGAAGAAAATAACGAATGGTACCGGGTCGCCTTTCGGAATATTACCGAAACGCTCGGTCTGAGGAAGCGTCCATACCTGAAATATGATGAAGTGATGGAGGATATTAAAAAGCGAGTTACCCCGCCCCCGGGATATCGATTTCGCTTCAACCGCAAAGAGGACGAGCTCGATATCTCGGAGATCAAGTTGGATTTCTACGGCGAAAATACCGATGTTCTGATTACCCTCGCCTCCGAAGCCGAGCGCCGTCTAGGTCAAATACCCGGGATCTTTTCTCTCTACACCGACGTTGACGAGGGCGGCAGCGAATTGCAGGTGCGGTTGGATCGTGAGCGACTGCGGCGCTACGGCTTGAGGGCACGTGACGTCTCTCAAACCATCGCGACCCTCATGCGAGGAGTCTCCTTGAGCCGCTATCAAACCATGGAAGGGAGAGAGATCGACATCCACATGCAAATGGGGGACCACGACGACCAAACGATCCAGCAGCTACGCAGCCTGAACTTCCGTTCTCTCGGTGGCGTGGAGATTCCTCTGGATTCTGTGGCCGCCCTGTCGGTCGAGCGATCGCCCCGCCGGATTGAGCGTGAGGACCGCAAGACCTTGATTCGAGTGCATGTCAAGGTGGACAAGAAAGATGTCCTGCAGCTCTACCAGGAGGTCGACCGGGTCATGACAGGATTTCAGATGCCACGAGGGTATCGCTGGGACAAGGGCTCCCGCTACGATCGCTTGCAGGAGGCCGACGAGTCCCGGAAATTTGCAATAGTCATGTCCGTCACCTTTATTTTTCTCCTGATGGGTGTCCTCTTCGAGTCGTTCATTTTGCCGCTCTCGGTAATTCTCTCCATTCCCTTTTCGTTTCTGGGAGTCTATTGGACACTTTATTTGACCAATACCCCCATGGATATAATGTCCACGATTGGCTCGGTCATATTGATCGGAGTGGTTGTAAATAATGCCATCGTCTTGATCGATCTGGCCAATCGCCTGCGTGCCCAAGGCAGGGGACGCGAGGAGGCCCTGATTCTTGCCGGGCACCATCGCTTTCGTCCCATAATGATGACAACTTTTACGACCGTGTTCGGTCTCATTCCCATGGCAGTCGGGAATGCTGAGTTGATCGGATTGTCCTACGCTCCCTTGGGCCGCACTATGATGGGAGGCCTGTTGGCGGCCACGGTCCTCACGCTCATCATCGTTCCCCTTTTTTATACCTATTTCGACGATCTTCGAATGTTGATTGGTAGGACTGCACACTCGGCTCTGCAACCCGCAGCGGACAGTGATGCCGCGGCAGAGTGAGCGTTCATTGAGACCCTGCGCACTTCGGACAAATCCCGAAAAAGACGATCTCCTCTCCATCGATCTTGAAATCTGGAGGTGGCGTATAGCGGATACGCTCAATTTTCATCTTGAGGTCAAATACCTGTTCGCATTGGCGGCAGATAAAATGAGAGTGGTAGCCCTGTTCGTTGACAAGCTCGTAAAGGGGAGGTTTGCCTGGATAATCGAGCCCCAAGACACTGCCTTCAGCCGTAAGATCTTGAATCTTCCGATAGACTGTACGGAGGCCAATATTGGGTGCCAGTTTCTTGCTGCGGGCATGAATCTCTCGGGGTGTAAGGGGTCCGTGCGCCTCTGCCAATGCCTTGAGTATTGCCAAGCCCTGGTGGGTTCTGCGAATCGGCTTCATCCCATCTGAAAGCTGAAATGCTGCGTTTGCTTTACGCTCGAGCCCGACACCAGGCAAGGTGCCGGATTTAACCGTTTCGTTCGCTGATCTGTCGACTGCGGCGATCGCGGATGGCTACGAGCAGAGGTTCTCTCGTATAAATTCAAAGCTCGTTGCCAGCGCTTCGAACGGATCGCCATGGCAATGATCCTGTTCTACGATGAACCACTCGCAACCCGCTGCTTCGGCCGAGCGAATGATATCTCGGAAATTCAAATTACCGGAACCAATTTCGGCGAATTCCACTTCGTTCTGTTCATTGATGCGGTAGTCTTTCAGATGCACCAAGGGCAGCCGATCTTTCAGTTTGCTGCACCATGCCGCAGGGTCTCCTCCGCCAACTTGTACCCAATAGGTATCGATTTCGGCCTGAAGATTCTGGGTGCTCGTGTCTTCGTAGATCATGTCCAGGATGATCTTATCGTTGACCTTCCTGAATTCGATTTGATGATTGTGGTAGGTAAGTACCAGGTCGGCTTCAGCCAGAATGCTCCCGGCATGGTCAAGCCGCGATATGAGATCCGACACCGCAAGGTCCGATGAGAGATCGATGCCACTTGGATAGGGATAGGCGGTATATTTGCATTCCAGGGCCCGAAGCGTCTCAACCACTTTTTCCGGTTCATCCAGGATTCTGTCACTGGCTTCGTGCGCGGCACATATTACGAGTCCTAACTCATCGCAGAGTTGCAGCAGGTCGGTCGCTTTAAGCTTCCCCAGCGCACAGAGCTCTACGGCTTGATAACCGATATCGCTTATCTTTTCCAGGGACTCTGTGATGGCAGCCGGTGTCTTGAGAAAATCCCTGATCGTAAAGAGCTGTGCCGCTACTTGTTCAACCTTCATAAGTTTAAGTTGAGCTCCAATCTAGACTAACCTCAGAAGAGAGCAACACTTGTATCCAGCTACCATTAAGGGGGCGAAACGACCTCCCCGGTTGCGATATCTCGGCGTCAGCAACGCAATGGAATGGCTGCGCGGCAGTGATAATTGCTCCCTCTATCGATCTGATTCGTGTTCACTCCATTGGCCGGAGTCGCCCGGCCTTCATCTGCGCCCTGGTCTCGCGCTGCAGGCTTTTTAGTTGGGCCTCGAGGCTTTTGCGCACTGCCGGTTTCATCCGTTCGATAAATAAAACCCCATCCAGGTGGTCGATCTCGTGCTGCACTACGCGAGCAAGGATGCCGCTGCTCTCCATTTTATGCGCGGCACCTTCCACGTCATGAAATTCCACTGTGACGCCTTCTGGCCGGACGACTTCGCCGCGGAGATCGGGAAAGGACAGGCAGCCCTCTTCGTAGGGAACATCCTCCCCATGAAACGACTTGATAACGGGATTGACCAAAGTCAAAGGCATGAGCAAATGAAGCGGCGTTATTTTCCCATCAAATCGATAGGGAAACTCGATTTCGTCATGACGGAGTTGAACGTCGATAACGCAGAGGCGAATAAGTTGTCCAATTTGTTGGGCCGCCAGACCGATGCCTTCGTTCTCGTACATTGTCTCCACCATATCTGCGGCCAATTGCTTAAGGTCCTGCGTAAAGTAGTCTATGGGCCCGCCCTTTTGATGTAGAACGGGCTCGCCGTAGGTAGTGACTCGAAGCAGCATGGTGTCAATGTTGATAAGGGGATGTGGCGACGGTGTTCTCTGTTTAAGGCTTGTGAACGTTTCGTGTTTTTCAATTAAAATAAGCAACGCCCGTTTTTCCTCTCGTTCTGGACTGGCCGGGGCAAAACTGGCCGTTTGCCTTTCCCATGATTGCCTTTACAATCTGCGAGGAGGAGACGGAGTTTGTCGGACCGTAACTATGACAAACTCCTGAGTTGAGAATAGGCATGGTCAAATCTGGAACAGTTGTTGAGATTGTGCTGTTCGCTGCCGTTTCCCTGATCGTGGCGCTGTTCGGGGCAGGAATTCCGGTACATTTTCGCGCGACTTCTCCGGCGCTGCTTGTGCAGGCAGGACGGGGCTCGAGCACGCTCAAGGATGTCAGCGAGTACTACATGGACTCGGGTAAGGTGGGTTTAGTCGCGCTTTTGTGGGCGGCGGACCGGGCGCGGCCGGCAACGGATGGTGAACGCTTCAGGCTGCAGCAGATCATGGACAGCCATCCCGATTACTGGCTTTCCGGTGGACCCGCTCCCTACTTCCAGCAATTTTTGAGCCTTGCGGGGATTGAGGCCACCAAGGGCGATCGTCGAAAGCTGATTGATTTGTTGATTGAGCGCGAGCATCGTGGGCATCTACTTCGGTTTCTTGCCGAGTCCAGCCATGCGACAGTCCAGAGCATTCTGGCCACTCGCGAAATCAACGGTCTGAATGTGTTCATGCCGGTAAATTCGGGGGCGGGCCACCCGCTTGACGCTTCCATTTTGATGACCGCCTTGGCTGCGCAGGGCGATTATTTCGGGTCTGACTTGATCCGCGAAATAAAACGCCTCGCGGAGCGCGCGACAAAGGGCGAAGTGCGGGAGTTGGCGAAGCTGGAACGATTCTATCTCGCCATTTTATCGTTGGGAATGCGTTTCAACTGGCTCCAGATGACCCAACTTGTACGGCATTGCCATACCACCGTCGCGGTTGAGTCGGTGGCCGCGCTGTTGCGCAAACGCCGCAACCCTGACGCCGCCATCTATGGAATTATCGAGCTGAGCGGCGACCCTGAAGGAATCGCCCACTTCGCCGAGAAATATGACGAGCGAGGAGATCGTGCCTTGCGCCTGGCGTTAAGGTATGGACGGGGTGCGGTGCTCAAGCTTCTGGAACAAAATAAGCCTCTGTATGAGGCTCCGCTACTGGTGCAGTGGCTGGATAAACCTTTGGCCTGGATACGCCAGGCGCCGCTTCTGAACTTTGCTGTCAATCATCCGAAATTGGCACTTAATTTGAAGTTTCTGGTCTTCATGGTTGCGGGCTATGCGCTGGCGTTGTCGGCCAGCAGCCTGTTGCAATTACTCAATCGCGGGGTGCTGATTTCCCGTACTCAGCCTCTGATGATCCTGGGTAACTTCGTAGTAGCGTTATTCTTTACCTCGACACTTTGGGTGGTAATGGAGCCGACGCTTCTCGAGGCGGGACCCGAACCCAATCGCGAGTTGCACCTTGTCTTCAATCTTGAAAATGCACTCGAGTCGCTTAAGGCTCAGAACTTGGAGGCCGCTATGCTCGACCAAGTAACGATCATCATCATCCTGATTTTTCTTCTTCTGCAGTTGATAGTGTATATTTACTGCCTGATCCGCATTTTTCAGATTCGCGGTGAAACGATGGAACCCCGCATCAAGCTTCGTGTGCTCGAGAATGAAGACAATCTTTTTGATCTCGGGCTCTATATCGGGCTGGGGGGCACCGTGCTGTCGCTCATTCTGCTGGCCATCGATGTGGTGCAGGCCAGTCTCATCGCGGCCTACTCTTCGACGCTGTTCGGAATCATTTTCGTGGCCATCCTGAAGGTGTTTCACGTTCGACCCTACCGCCTGAAATTGATTCTTCAGAGCGAGGGAGGTGAGTGATGAGCCGAGCGCTCTTACTGGTAATCGCTGACTTCCTGTTAATCAGCCTTCTGGCCCTGGCGCGGTTCGATTTGCCGGAAGATGCGAAGACGGCAGAATCCGATGCGGCGCGCCTGCCGGATAAGAATAGCGAGATGGATCTGATCGAAGTGCTGGAGCTGTCATTGGAGGCGGAACAGGAACAGCGCAGTGAACTCCAGGATGCCTTTGAACAGACACGCGCTCGCATAGATGAGCAGGAGCAGAACCTGGATGTGCTCAGTAGCAAGCTTGCGGAATCGCTAGAGGCGCTGGATCTTGGCCAAACCCAACTTGACGAATTGACTGAAGAGCGGAATCGACTGGAATTGGACCGGGCCGGCATCAGTAAACGGGTATCGGCGCTTGAGACCGAGCGCGCCAGCCTCAGCGACCAGGTTCGGGAGACGCAGGAACTCTTGGAAACCAATAAGCAGGAACGAACACGCCTGGGTGAAAGTCTCATCGAAGCCAAGGAAGCGGCTGCGGCCTCCCGCGAAAGGTCTAGAATGCTGCAGGAATTGCTCCTATCACGTAACGATGAATTGAATCGGCGGGAAAAGGCCCTGCGCGAGTTGGAAGACGAACTGAAGATAGGTGAGAGTGAGAAGCAGCGCCTGGCCACGGAGCTGCAGGTGCGGGAAGTCGAAAAGCAGCTTCTGGAACAGAACCTGACTTCTACGCGAACGGATCTCGAGGCAGCCAGACAGGAAAAGGACACGTTGTTGCGCCAGGCCGATCAATTGGCGGCTGGAGTGAGCGGGCTTGCCCAGGGGGTGACGACGTTGACGCGCGCATCGACGGCCATTCAGGAGGAAATTCGTCTCGGCCGTCCGCTTTCCTCGCATGCCATATTTGCACAATCACAGGAGCAGCAAATGCAGGTCGTGTTCAAGGCAGAGAGCGGAGGGGCGGCGAGGGAGCGTATTTTTTCAGTGCCGGCACTGGCGGTCTCGGACGGATCGAGGAACTATGCCATCCTACACACCAGGAATTCTCCGTTCCGGCTCGATGACTCGGCCGAGTCCTGGAAGGCGGTGACCGCGGAAGTAGAGTTCGGAGGCGAGCGTGCCGAAGTTAAGAAGCTGGGTTTTTTGGGGTCGGATCCCCGGCTGCTGGCGGTTCATCTTCCAGAGCATTTTGTGGAGGTTTCAAAGGTGGAAGCATTTTCGGTTGCGGCCGATCCTTTTCGATTTCCTGAGGCCATCCTGGTGGGCAGCGAAAGGGGCTACTACGGAGAATCACCCTTCAAGATTGATCCGGAAAAATCGCACCTGCTGCGATTACAGACACGCCTTTTCAATCGGCTTTTTGGTGAATTCTCACCATCCCGCGGAGACCTCGTATTCGCCAAATCCGGTGAGATATTGGGAATCATGGTCAATAATCAATTTTGCCTGCGGCTGGGTGATTTCAGGAGCCTGAGTTTGACCTTGGGTGATGAGTTCGACGCCGAGAATGGAGCAAAGGTCGTGTCGACCTTGAGTGCCTGGGTGGGCCGGTTGCCTTCGGAGTATCGCTAGGTTGCCGCTCGACGTAAACGATTTCAATGGGCAGCCCTTCCTGCAGGAGTTCCTGTGTAACGCCCATTTCACCACTGACTCGCTTTGCTTCGCGCGCCCATGTCAGGACACAAACCCGTAGTGTCTCAGTTTTGCGGCCAGAAGACGGTCCAGAACGGGTAGATCCTTGGGATAAACCGAAATCATACGTTTGCTCTCCTGCTGATACAGTGTTTGTTTCTTGTACATGCTCATCTTGTATTGCGGCGTGTTTAGTCCCCAGTACTCGATGTAAATGTCCAGTTCAGGAAGGTAGAAATCGGGCCGAATTTGAAATTCCCCGATGATCCGGAATTTCGCGTCATAGCGATAGGCAATCGCATGCACCGTGAGCCACTCGGCAATTCGCTTCTCGCCCTCGGACTGAACAACCGTACCGTCGCGTGCCTCGACAGTCTTATTGATCTCGACCTGTGTCTCGAAGTTACGTCGGCCGAGAAATACTTCGTCAAAGCAGCGGTCACAGAACACGCGCTGGAAGGCCTGATGCGAGCGTGCGTATTCCTCCGCGGACACCTTGCCTTTGCAGCGCTGGCACCTGTGTTCCGCCGCGGCAGCGGCAACGCGGACGGCTTCCTCAATGAAATGCACGGCCGACGCGGCATCGCGTCGGATGTACGGCTTCTCCTTTTGGTTTGCGGCCATGTCCCGCAGATCGGCCAAACAGCCTTGCGCCGCGGCGCCGTAGGCCTTGAGCGCCTTGATCGCATACTGACGCGTTTGCGTATGAGGATCGCGGCGTGCCACAGGACCGAGCGCCGCCACAGCGGCAGCTTGATTCACCCCCATCCAAGCCAACTTACCCAGGGCTGAAGCCGAAAGCCGTCGGCCGTTTGCCGACGACGACTGCAGAAGCCCGAGCAGCTCATCGAACGCTCCCACTTCGCCCTCGCGCCCGATGGCTACCGCCCGCTTCGCGAGTCGGTTCTCGAGCTGTCTGTCCATTGGGTTCTTCAAAATTTCGTCCATTCCCTTGGCGTTGGCGCGCGAAGCAAAGTCAGCCCGAACCGAGCGGCGTTCCGATCGTGAAGATTGGACAATGCTGCTTCGAGTTTCAAGAGGACGCATTCGTCTCCCGGAGCCGGTCGGCTCTGACATTTATCGGAAAGCATGGATGTCCTGATTTCCCCTCGATTTGAAGCGCAGGTTGTCGGCCGCCCAAAAGTCGTCTTCAAGCTGCTTGAGCTGGTCGCGGGTCATTTGTGGATTATGGAAAGGGTTCGCTGTGCGTATGTGCGCAGCTCTCTCGAGCGCATTCGCGGCTTTCTGGATCTCGTGATCTACTTCCTCAACTACCGGAAGTGGCTTGAATGTTTCGATTGTCCGTCCCTCCGGAATAAGCCGCTGGAGAGCACCCCTTGAGGAATTAATGGTTTGAGTAGATCTCGCAAGAGCCGCTTCTGCCATGTCGACAGCTTGTCTTAGTGCGATCCCCTGAGCGCCGATTACGAAACCGTATAGGTTCCTCCGCTGGTCAACGTTGATGTGGTGCCCAACGAGCACGTTGTCGGCAACGAAACGTTCGTCAAAAACTTGAACATTGGGAGTGGCTTCGAGGTTTTGCCAAGTATCGTTCTGAAACCGCACGGTTTGAGTCGGTGGTCCCCCTGCGAGTGCGACGACAATCTCAGGATTCGTCGTAGCGTTCAGGCGCTTTCGCCCAAGTAGGTAGGCGGCTTGTCCGGTGGTCATCGAGCGGAGTACGTCGCACAGGGTGCTCTTGCCCGTGGCATTCTTCGCGTTAATGACGTTGAGCTTCGCAAAGTTTCCCTGCTCTCCAGCATCAAACTGAAGCTCGGTAAAGCGTCCGATTTGATTGAGGATGTTGATTCTTTGGATCATGAATATTCGCTAAGAAGAATCGCTTGTCCGTGGTGGGACTGCCGAGTGTGGCGTCATTGGTGTCTTCGAGGGAGCGGACAATGCGTCAGCCGACGAACGCCGCTATAATTATGTCGTGTTATTTGCCGCGGGCGAACGTGTCCCGAAGCCAGGCCTCGAAGAGCGACAAGATGATGGAGACGGTTCTGTAGTGGGTGGCGCGGGTTCACCTGGGTTTCCTAGCGACCGGCGGCACCCTCATTGATTTCCTGCCTGGTTCCCAGACCCCGGTATCGCTCTGGATGGCAGGTGACAATGAGGACCTGCACGTGCAGAGAAACGTTTTGAATGAAATCCAGAACATTCTCCTGCCGGGTGGAATCGGAATTCACGAGAACGTCATCGAGAATGAGGATTTGGGGGCTGCTCTTGGCCAGTTCCAGGGCGACGGCGGCGCGCAGGGCCAGGAGCAACTGTTCGCGGGCGCCTTGGGATAGCTGATCGAAAAGGATCGTTTCGTCCCGCTTGCGGCCGATGCCCGCCACTTGCAGGTTCTCGTCGAGAAACACCTGGCGGTTGGGGACCCCGGTGATGTCGGCGAAGGTGGCGCTCAACTGGTCTTCGAGGGGCTTCAGCACGGTCTTTACGGCAGCCTTCTTGCGGTATTCTATCAGCCCGGCGAGGAACCGGGCGGCCACTGCATGGTTGCGCAACCGCTCAGCCTCCCTCTTCGCACCCACAAGCGTCTCTTCCAGCTCCGTTTCACGGCTATAGAGCCCCTGTTGAGCCTACGTGGTCAAGGAGTGTCTCGAGGCGCCGGATTTTCCGGTCGGCATCCTGGTATTCCTGAGTCGCCTGGGAGGCGGAATTAAGTGCGCGTTCCTGGCGCGGCCCGAGTTTCTCCGAATCCTCCGGCAGCTTCTTGCGGGCGACCTCGAGCTCCGCCTTGGCCGCTACGAACGCCGTCTGCGCGCCCGTTTCCGCTTTCTCGATGCTCTCGGGATAACGTTCGTTAACCGTTTTTCTACGGGCTTCGAGCGATGCAATACAGGTCTTCGCCTGGTTAACCGATTTCGACGCTTCTTCGCGCTTCACAGCACATTTTTCGACGTGTTGTCCCTGGGACTCGATGGATCCCTGCAACGCGATCTGTTCCTTCTCGTCAGCGCCGATTGTCGTACGAATCATTGCCAGCTTCGCCTTCAGTTCGGCCCTAGAAAAGGCGGTTTCCTCCTCGCTGAGGTTCAACCGTGCGCGGCGCTGTTCGGCATCACCTTCCGCCTTTTCAACACCAGCCTGCAGGGATTCCAAAGATTCCCATTCATTGAGCCTTTCCGCCAGCAGCGACTTGGCTGTCTTGATGTCCCGATTAAGATCCCTGACCTGCTCAGCGCATGTTCGCGCGTGGTCCACTGAGGCGACGCTGAGTTGCTTGAGATCCTTTTCGAGGGCGGCCCGGCTTGCCGCGATCTGATTCTCTATCTTGGCGGCTTCCTGGGCGCCGCTGGTGATGCTGATTTCTCCCCACTCCGGCAGTTTGAGGCGCAAATTTCGGGCCGCGGTTACAGTCGTCGCCTTGTCCTTCGCCAATTTTATTGTCTCTTCTGCTCCGTCGCGGTCCACGGAAACAACGGCGCTCCTCTCAGGTTCCATGCTAACGCGCAATCCTATGGATTCGGCCCGAACAGCAAGTTCTCGTAATTCCCGTTCGCGCTGTTCCAACCGGGCGACTTGACGTTTCTTTACATCCGGCATGGCCGCTCGCTTGCGGCGAAGCTCACTGAGAACGTCTTGCTGACTGCGGGCGGCATCGAGGCTCTTTCTCAGCTTAGCAAGATCTTCCTCTAACTCGTACAACTCCCCGATCTCGCGCAACCGCTCCTCACTCCTCCGAGCGCTATCGAGTTTTTTCTGCAGAGCCTTGGCGCTGTTGTTCAGGCTCGTCAGCGCCTCCCGATTTTCCTTCTCCTCTCGCCTCGTCCGCTGCTCTTCAGCTTTCCGCCTGTCGCGTTCCTTTTCGGTCGCCTCGAGCCCATCTTTCGCTTTGCCCAGAGATTCTTTGTCCTCATGGATCGCGTTCAATTGCTTTTCTGCGCCTGCAAATGCGCCCTCAAACCGTTCGAGATCCTTCTGCAGCAGTTCCACCTGCCTGAGCACGTCGGTCAAGCCCCGAGCCTTTTTCTCCGCTTCCGCTTTTTCACGGCCTCTCGCCTCGAACACTCCCCGAAGCTGCTGAAGCTCCTGCAGGTCCCTGTCGGCTTGTTCCATATTCGCGCGGACGTCCGCCAGTTCGGACTCGAGCTCCTCAACAGTTTGTTCCGCAATCTGCAGCGGGCTGTTCTTCGATACCCGTCCGGTGGTCGTGAACTGAGTTCCCTGCGCTTCCCAGAATTGAGCGCGCAGAAGCTCCAGTAGCGGGTCGATATCCACTTGGGCGAGACCGGCGCGAATGCGTGCACCGGCACCAGCTTCGTCCTCCCACTCGGGCCAATCGGCGGCCTCGCCCTGTCGAGCCCACAGATATCGCAAGAGGCCCCAGTGCTCGGCCTTGCTCGCCCCGCGTCCCGTCCTCACACCGCCGATCAACTCCAAGACCTTGCCGTCAGCAGCATCGCCGTCGGAGATGAGATTCCATTTCCCGTCGCGTTCTTCCGAAAGCTCGCTGGTCATTGAATGGAGCTACTACCGGTCGTCACGGTCTCTCCGACGTCGGCTATCAGGAGATTCTTCATCGCCTCGAAAACTTCCTCGCGCAGCGCTTCGGTCGCGATATTCAGACTTTCACAGAGCGAATGAAACTCATCGAGAGCCATCTCATCCAGACCAGCATCCTCAACCGTAGAGGCCCGGCCTGTATTGAAAAGCCGCGACCGCTCAACATCGGCGACGACCTGGGCAAGCAAGGGGTGTTTTCCGGGAAGAATCACAATCGGTATCTCACGATGCGCGGCCAAAATCCCGAAAACTTCCTCGACGAGAGAGTTCGCTATTTGGTTGCTCTCGAACAGGTCTCCCGCAATCAGGATGGCGTCTACGTCCTTCTCTGTCGCGATCTCAAGAATGCGCTTCAGCGCCGTAGCACGCGCCGCGCGTAAGATCGGGGCCTTGTCGCCAAACCGCACGAATCGTGCCCCAATTTGCAGATCTGCTGCGTGAGGAAACTTAATCTGTTCCGTATTGCCAAATTCCGTAACGTCCATGCTGCCGTTCTACAGGCGAATGCAGATGGCTCAAACTAGCTTTCGAATAGTATCAAGTCCATTTTCGCGATCCAGGTAAATCCCATTTGCAGCGTTCGCTGGAACGTCACCTGAGCTTCGTGTTGGCAGAATTAGTAGCAGAAATCGTGCTCTTCGCCGCTGTGCGCTTCCCCCGAATCACTGGTCACGAGCACTGCTTCGCTGATCACGAGGACTCAGACATTCGAAAGCGATCCCGATAGCGACCCCGACGCTGAAACCGACCGACAAGCCATTCCAACTAACGAGCGTAGGCAACGCGGTCAGCTATCACTGCCCGCGTGCCTAACCATCTACGGAATACCGGTATAATGAAAACGCGGTGACAGGTTAATGGAAATCTGCCATTCCCTGTGGATATGGCCGGAGATACCCGCAACCTAAAGTATGGCTGTAATCCCCATCAGGTGCCCGCGCGGGTTTCCCGCGAGGGCGGATTACCGTTTCGGGTCTTGAACGGTAACCCGGGCTACATCAACCTGCTCGATGCCTTGAACGGCTGGCAATTGGTCAGAGAGCTAAAACAGGTGCTGAACCTGCCCGCGGCAGCCTCTTTCAAGCATGTGAGTCCTTCCGGCGCTGCCGTGGGCCTCCCTCTTTCAGAAGAATTGCGTGAGATTTACTTCATTTCCCCAAAGAGGACCCTCTCTTCCCTGGCTTGTGCCTACGCCCGCGCCCGCGGGGCCGATCGTATGGCTTCCTATGGTGATTGGATTGCACTCAGTGATACGGTTGACGTCGAGACAGCCCGAATCATTCAACCAGAAGTATCCGATGGAGTCATTGCGCCGGGCTTTTCTGCGGATGCCCATACCATTCTCTCGAAGAAGAAGCGGGGCGCCTACCCGATCATTGAGATCGATGCCCACTATAGCGCCCCTGACCAGGAGTCAAGGGAGGTCTTCGGGGTCACATTCGAACAGGCGAGAAACCACGTTCTTCCCTGCTTTTCCCTATTCACCGAGAGCGAGCCGGTGACCGCCGTGAAGGCGATTCCAAAGGCGGCTCAGCGCGATCTTCTGGTGGCTGCGATAGCCTTGAAATATACGCAGTCAAACTCGGTGGCTTTGAGTCTTGATGGGCAGACCATCGGCATTGGAGCCGGGCAGCAGTCACGGATTCATTGCACGCGACTTGCCTGTGATAAAGCAGACCGCTGGCTCCTCCGCCAGCACCCGAAAGCGCGAGCTCTGGCCTTTCACCGCAAGGTCGGGCGTCCTGTCCGCGACACGCTCGTAGAAAAGTACGTCGGTTTGGCCGCCTGCGGAGAGAACCAAGTCTGTCGGGATCCCGCGCTGCTGGAGCCCACGGAAGTAATCACTCGTTCTGAAAAGGAGCGCTGGCTGGCGGACTTCAGAGGCATGTCGATAGCTTCAGACGCCTATTTCCCTTTTCGTGACAATATTGACCGGGCGGCCGCCAGCGGCGTTCGGTATGTCTTGCAGCCTGGGGAGTCCCTCCGCGACGAAGATGTCATTAACGCATGCAATGAGCACGGGATCGCCATGGTCTTTTCGGGTTTGCGGTTATTCCATCATTAGGTGGTCTCCCATCGAGGCCGATGGCCGTCAACGATGGCCGTCAACGATGGCTGGCAATGAACCCGAGATCCGATCCCTCCGCTCACGCAGAGCGCTACAGGTAGCTCGCTCCGTGAGGAGCGGGACGGCTCGGCAATCGACGAGGTTCATTGGGAGGAGGAGCAGAGAGAGTAGCCAGCAGCCCCGTCAGGCTTGGGGATATTCACCGATTTCGCCGTCCTGGTATCTGCAAAAGTGGGTAAATGCCCCCAGGAGCTGTCATGTAGATAGGCTTGACGATGTCCGTGGGGCGCATTAACAAGCTTATAATCAGCACGTTGCGAATAACCCATGAAGGCTGGCACGCGAATTGCAGCCACCGTTGACTAATCGATCAACCCGATATTTCCAGTTGCATCGGTGAAACCGGACGAGGGTTGGAAAGTTTCAAAAGATAGGCGGAGATAGAGTTATGTCAGCAAATTCTGGAGCGAGGGTGCCGGTAGGTTTTTCACTGTGTCGAGCAGGTAGTATACTGTTGATCGTGCTGTCTTCGTTTGCTCCCCTTGGGCGTGCGGCAGACTGGACGCTTGAGGATGGAAATCAGATTGTGGTTCAGGTAGATAGGGGAGTTCGACGGGTTCGGCTTGAAATATTGAATGTTGAGAGCGAAGAGTGGTCGCTCATTTCAATGGCTCACGTCAGCGGGCGCGCGGGTTCAGTTCGTTTTCTTTTGCCGGACGACGTCGCGCTTGACCACATACGAGTGCGGACTTCGAGCGAGGATGGATTTACCCATCGGGTATTTGCTGAAAAGAGAGACACTCGGGTCCGTCCGTTGCGTTCGGCAGTTGCAGTCGACGCCTACCGGAGCGCTCCCAGTATCGAATTGGTGGACGCAGGAACTGCCGGCGACGATGCGAGTGCGGTAGTGGAGTCTGACATCTGGCGCGTGAACGAGTCCACCGTCTACTTCTTTAATCAATTGCGTGGGCTCCAGATATTTGACCTGTCGAACAGCGACAAACCTGAATTGTCAGCCCATTTGCGATTGCCTGCGGTAGGCGACCAGATGTATGTCCTGCAGGACCGCTATGTATTACTCCTGGTCCGGCAGGGCCGAGCCGATTCCTTCAATTCGGAGATCGCCGTAGTCGACCGTTCGGAGGAACCTCTTGGCGTTGTTCAGAGAATCGCCCTGCCTGGATCGATTATCGAAAGTCGAATGGTGGGCGATGTTCTCTATATCGTTTCTCGATCATTTGCCAGGATTGCCGGCAGCATTGTGGTAACATCGATTGATTTCTCGATTCCGGAAGAGCCGGAGGTGGTTGCGGATCTATCGATCAGAGGGTTCCAAGCGGTGGTCACAGCCACGGATGAGTTCCTCCTGGTGGCTACCGAAACGCCGGAAGTTTCCAACCGGTCCACAGTTAATATTTTCGATATCAGCAGCGGGAATGGCGACGTTCGGTTGGTGGGAGCCCCTTTGCAGCTGGGAGGAACGATCGCGGATAAATTCAAGATGCAGATCAATGACGGTATCTTAACTACGATCTCGTTTGTTTGGCTGCGGGAGTTCAGCCGTTGGTCACGGTTAACACGGTTGGAGACATTTGCGTTGGCCGAAGCCGAAGGTGAGCATCAGGCACTGGGGTCGCTCGAGCTTGGGGACGGTGAAACACTTCACGCCACGCGGTTTGATGGCGATCGGGTCTACATCGTGACGTTCTTTCAGATCGATCCCCTCTGGGTGGTCGATCTGAGCGATCCGGCGGAGCCTGAAATCACGGCCGAACTCGAGATCCCCGGTTGGTCGACGTTCCTTCAAGCCATCGGCGATAAGTTGCTGGCCGTTGGAGTAGAGGACCGGCAGGTAACCGTTTCGCTATTCGATGTCGCTGATCCAACTGCTCCGAGTATGTTGAAGCGAGTTCGATTGGGTGAGGATTTCTCCTGGAGTGAGGCGAATTACGACGAGAAGGCAGTTTCGGTGTTGCTGGAAGAGGGATTGGTTCTGGTTCCCTTTCAAAGCTATAGTGACGGCGTTCCTATCTTCGCCATGCAGTTGGTAGATTTGGAAGACGATACCGTGGTCCTGCGTGGAATCATCGAACATGACTTCGAAGCGCGAAGGGCGACTGCCGTTGCCGAAAATCTTGTTTCGCTGTCCGGACGGGAATTACTTATCGTTGACGCAGGGGACCGGGATAGCCCGGAGGTGAGAGCATCACTCGAGATAGCCTGGCCGGTCGATCGGCTTCTTGTGGTCGGTGATACCTTAATTGAGGTTGAAAACGGCAATCTGTACCAGGGAGACGGGGCGGTGCTGCGCGTGGCCGCCAAGGATAGTCCCGACCGGGTAGTAACGACGGTGGAATTCCCGGAGCGATTGATCATTGGCGCGGCCTTGAGCGATGCCCTGCTGGCGATCGCGCACGTGGCGTCGAGCGCAGACTATCCATTCATTGGTATTCCGGAAATCGATGTGGGGGCAGGAACGCCTGAATCGGGAATTGAGATCGTCACGGCGCTGTTCGACTTGTCGGCTATTCCCGAACTTCCCCTTTTCGGTGAAGTTGCCCAGGTTGTGGAGCTTCCTTCCTGGGGATTAACAACGGAGGCTGCGATTTTTTCTGACGAACTCCTGGTTTGGTTCGCTCGAAACAATGATTTTGGGGTTTACCCCTACGATTATCGCCTTCCCCGTATCGGCATCGAACCGTTTATCGATATTGATATCGGGATCATCGGATACCCCTATTACCGGTTTGAAGGGGTCATACTGATCGCGATAGATGTTCACGACGCCGGAGATCCCGAGGTTCTTGCTACAGTGAGTCCGCTTGACAGTGTTGCACCGTTCGAAGTCAGCGATTCCTTTACCGCCGGTGATCTGGTGGCTTTCAGCTATGATTCCCTGATCGAAGACGTGGATCTACGAGGCGTAGCCTCAACACTCCAGGTGGTCGACTTCAGCGATGCCAGCCATCCGGTGGTGCGCGATCCCTTGCACCTTCCGGGTAGGCTCGTCGGCCTCGTTCCGGTAGACGAGGACGAGTATATACTCCAGACCGTTACGGATCAGGCCTCCACGGATCTGTTTCAAGGATTTCCTATGGCAACGGAAATTCACGCTAGCGTTTACGATGGACTGTCCGTGTTTCTCTTGGACGAACTATCACTAGAAGGAGTAAATCGCTTTTCCGCCGTTACCTTTAGAAAGTCGCTTTTCTTGATCGATAGTGACTATCGTTCCAAAGACGTCGGCAGCGTGCTGCACTTTGAGCTGGACGCCGAGGGAATCTGGCAGGAGCGTGATTCGTGGATTCCCGCCCTGCCGGCCCACAGTATTCGTGTAGTCGATGGCGTATTGGCAGGCCTTACGCAAAGTAGTTTGGAATTGGCGGAGATCACCGCGGGCGATGGAATTATTTCGCTGGGAGGATTCTCGCTTCCTCCGATCTGGCAATTTGATCTCGGCAATATGACTCTGGACGGTGAACGCGGGATCTGGTTTTCGGTCGGTGAGTTTGGCGTCGAATTCTTCGATTTCTCGGATCTTTCGATAACGGTCAGACCGCAGCGGGATACCGTTTTTCCGATACTCGAGGTTGACTGGCGGATTTTGCCGGATGCCGATATTTCCGCGACGGCGTCGACTGATCCGGAGCAGGCCCCGTTGGCCGAGCTGACTGACTGGGTGTTTGTCTCGGATTCGGCAGACTTTGAGGCCGGATCCATGCCTATTGGAGATGGTTGGCATGGGTCTGAGTGGCTGGGACGGTGGTACGATACCGAATTCCCCTGGATTTTTCACGAAGCGCACGGGTGGTGGCACGTGGCGGGACTGGGGTCGGTCGGCGCTGGTTTTTGGGCCTACGATCCCGAGTTGGGCCATCTCTGGACCGATTTGGAGGTCTACCCGCACCTTTTGAGTGCCGATTTGGACTCCTGGGTCTATTATCTTACGGAGAGCCATGCGCCGCGCTGGTTTTACAACCATGCGGCTGAGGAATGGTTTGAGATCCGGATTTGATATAGGGGACCTCCTAGAGACTCAATAGTGCGGCAATCTGCTCGCGGAGCTCATGGTGGGTTTGGGTAACAGGAAATTCGGGATACTCACCAGAGAGTGATTCTGGAGGCCGAAACAGCACTCCGTGGTCCGCGGATTGGAGCATGGTAAGGTCGTTGTAGGAATCGCCCGCGGCGAGGACCTCAAAATTGAGACTCTTCAATGCCAGCACCGCCCTGCGTTTCTGGTCCTGTTGGCGGAGCTGATAGTCCACGATGCGTCCGCATTCGTCGATAACCAGGTTGTGGCAGAATAAAGTCGGGAATCCAAGTTGCTCCATCAGTGGGTGGGCAAATTCAGCAAAAGTGTCGGAAAGGATGATCAGGCGCGTTTTGGCGATTAACCAGTCCACGAAATCGCGAGCCCCCGGCAGGGGATTCAATTCGCCGATGGCTTCTTGTATGTGATGGATGGTAATGCCGTGGCTATTCAGAATTTCCAGTCGATAGCGCATGAGCTTATTGTAATCGGGCTCGTCACGTGTGGTGCGTCTCAGCTCGGGAATTCCTGTCTTTTCGGCGGTAGCAATCCAGATTTCCGGGAGCAGTACTCCTTCCAGATCAAGGCAGACCAGATTCATGAGTTAGCTAGCAAATCTGCTCTGTAAGAGTTTGATGTAGAAACACTTATCTCTCTTTCAAAACAATGTGTTGAACGGCAGACTGGTTCTCCTCTTCCTACTCTATCTCCAGAGCGGATTTGCCAACACCCGCTTTCCCTCTCTCTATACGCGGGCATTGAAGAAGCCAACCGTCTGCCGTTCCGACGGCTGAATTTACTACTCGCGAGAAAAGCGGGCTAAGTCAAGAATGAAGGGGGAAGCCTCCCGTTCAGGCTTCGTTCACCGCAGCAATCTCAGTCGATCAACTCGATAACCTGTGCGATTACCTGTTCCAGCGTGAGGTTGGAAGTGTCGATCAAAACGGCGTCGTCGGCACGGATCAGGGGTGCGGCTTTTCGCCTGCTGTCCAGATGGTCCCGAAAAGCTACCGAATCCTGCTGGCCCTCCTTTTCCCGGCGTTCGGCTTTGGTCACATCATCGGCGTCAAGAAAAATCTTAATATCGGCCTGGGGCAGAATCACCGAACCGATGTCTCTGCCCTCCATCACTAGCCCTCCAAACCCGCGCCGGCGTGCAAATTCAACGAGTCCCCGCTGGTATTCGAGCAGGGCGCTACGCAGTTCCGGAAGAGCGGCAAATCGGGATACATTTTGATTGACCTCCGAGCTTCGAATTTCGGCATTCCTGAGAACTCTTCCATTCACTGACATGACGGCCGAGATACCACGCAGTTCTGCCTCGAGCTCTACCTTGGATAGAAATTCGCAGAGTCCTGTCGACGTTTCAGGTGAAAGCTCCGCCGCCAGGCAGGAGAAGGTCAGAGCCCGATAGTGGGCTCCCGTGTCTATGTTCAGAAGATGCTTTCTCTCGGCCAACGAATGGGCCGTAGACGACTTACCGGTGGCGGCGCCACCATCAATGGCCACGATCAGGAATGGCTTCACAGACGCTGTGTGCGGATTCTAAGTGATTCGAGAACTTTGAAATACTCGGGAAACGTCTTCGAAGTGCAATCGGGATCGACAATCGTAAGCCATGGCTCTCCGTTCCCCATGACATCATGGCAGCCCAGAATAGCGAAGCCCATGGCGATGCGATGGTCTCTGTAGGTTTGAATGGAAACGTGCTCGGCGGCTGCTTCGATGAGAGCCTTCCGGTTGGGATGGATCTCCAGCGCGTCGGTTTCTTCCCTCACGGTCTGGCCCAAGCGCCTCAGCTCGGTCGTCATCGCAGAGATACGGTCCGTTTCCTGTCTGCGAGTATGACCAATTCCCGTTATACGAACGGGGCGATGAAGCAGCGGCACGATGGCGGCCAGAGTTATGAACGTGTCGGAAATGGGGAAGAAATCCGCCGTGAACAGGCCGCTATTCTCATCCGGGTGCGGACTCGCGAAAGCTACATGCCAGCGGTCCGCATGTTTTCGGAGTTGCAGACCCAGATGAGCCACTACGGCGGCGAAGGCGGCATCCCCCTGCAGAGTTTCCCGGCCCAGACCATGAATAGATAACTCGCCTGGAGCGGAGATGGGAAGCACCATAAAATAGCTGGCGGCACTGACGTCGGGTTCCACCCGGTATTCCGGCACTTCTAACCAATAAGGCGAGGGCAGACACGTGTTGAAAGCAAAGCGACTCCAGTCCGGGGCCACGTCGATCGCATTGCCGAACTGTTCCATTATGCGAACTGTCATCTCAATATAAGGTCGGCGCACTTTCCCTTTAAGATCGAGCGCCATGGGCGCTTCGACGACAGGCATGATCATGAGCAGAGCGGAAAGAATTTGACTGCTGGCGCTGGCATCAACGGTCCATTGCCCCCCCTTCCAGCCATTGGAATACATGGTGAAGGGAAAGCAACCGGGTTGGCCGTGAAACTCAAAATTGGCTGCGCCCGCCCGGATGAGTACTTCAAGGAGGTCATACATCGGCCTTTCGCGCATGGCCCGATCACCGTCCAGTGAAAACTTGCCTCCTTTCTTGAGGGATAGCAGTGCCGTAATGAAGCGTGCGGCGGTGCCGGCGTTGCCGACGTAGAGGTCGGCGCGACTTTCAGGAATCGATCCGGATAGCCCGGTGATGCTCAGCCAACATTCCGTTTCCCGGCTCTCCAGTTCAAACCCGAGCTGCCGCAGACAGTCGCTCATGATACGGGTGTCTCTGCTGATCAGCGCGTTCCTGATCGTAATGGTTTGATTGCTTATGGCGCCGAGTATGAGCGCCCGGTTGGTGATACTCTTGGAGCCCGGCAGGTTGACGTATCCGCGAAGGGGTTCCGTGAATGGGGTGATAGGTAGCGCTTTCTGTTGCATAGGCATGCCGGAGATCTTGGTACTGGGGCTCGGATGAGACAGTTTCGCGGGGGCCTTGCCCTGACTCACGATTCTGGATTCGCGAGGCGGGGAAACGGAACGATCCCCTGCCCGAGTTCATCACGGTCCGGGCGCATGCGCTGGCGGTAATGCTTGCCCCTTTCCAGATAGTTCAGCACCTCAAAGTAATCCTGGTTCGATATGGCCGATTTTATTTCTCCGACTTCGCGTTCAAAAGCGGTTAATGCGCGCAAAATTTCGTCACGATTCTGCGCGATGATGGCCTTCCACATCTTCGTGTCTCCGGCGGCGATACGCGTAGTATCGCGTAGCCCGTTGCCGGCGAAATTCCTCCATCTGGGATTCTTCGAGCTCAGCAAAGTCGATAGGGCAGTAGCTACGAGATGGGGAAGATGACTGATGTAGGCAACGATTTCGTCGTGGTCTTCGGGCGAAAGGGTAGCGACTTCCATACCTAGCTCGGTCCAGAAGCGAACAACGGTTTCGACGGCTTTCGGATTGCTGTCCAAAAGGGGAGTTACGAGGCAGGTTCGGTATTCGAAGAGGTCCGCCGACGCATTTTCCAGACCCGACTTTTCAGAGCCCGCCATGGGATGGGATCCAACGAAATCGGTGCCTTCGGGCATGACCGCATCGGCATGGCGGCAGACCAGACTTTTTGCGCTCCCTACATCGGTCACCAGCGCACCCGATCGAAGGCTGCTAACGCATTGTTTGATAAGCGGGTAGATCGCCTCTACTAACGGACACACGAGCACGATGTCGGCATCCGCGACGGCGGCCTCGGGTGTATCGAATACGCGATCGACCCATGATTGTTTTTCACATTTCACGCGCGTTTCGGGTCTTCTGGCCCAAATCGAGACGATGTCTGCTACTTCTCGGGATTTGATGGCCATGCCGAGCGAGGCACCGAGTAGTCCCGGGGCAAGCACGGTTGCCTTATCGAACATCTTCGCCATGTATTCAGTTCAACTTACTTTGCCGTCTTGTAGCCCGGCGCACTTCCGGTTACGTAACATGGGTTTAGTGTCATCAACAGGCCTAAGCGAATGTGAGCCACTTAGCGAGTCTGGAGATGTTTACCAGTGAGGAATTCGTTCAGTTCGGTTCTACGCAGGGTGCGCCGATGGTATCGGCGGAACCGGAGCGTTTTCCCTGCGGTTGTGCTGGGAGCCGCCGCGTTGCTGATGGTAGCGGGCTTTTACGTGGTGGCGAAAAGGGGACCCGTGCGCGTGGGTCCTCGGGAACTCGATTCCATAAGCATCGGAAATCCCGAGGTGGAGCGGTGGCGTAGCGAAGCCGGCTCGCTCTATCAAGAAATTGTGGAGCTCCGCGGGCAGCGCCCCTTCACGCGCGAGGATATTCCTCTTATTGAAGCGGCCATTGACGCCTTGGGTCCAGTGCTGCGTAGTACCAATGGCGAATTGCCGGCCGATGAAAAACTGCTCAATGAACTGAAGCGATTCAAGGCGACGATCAAGGGCCGGCTGCTGCGGGAGCAGAGCGATAGCTTAGAAGCCGAAGGTGAGCAACATGAGCAGGAGGGCGACTCTGTAGCGGCGGTGTCGGCCTTTCGCAAAGCCGCGCACTTGCAGAGGACCATCAATAATCAGTACCCCGAGAGCGAGGACAGGGACCTTAGGCGAGCGGCGGCCCTGTTCAATCGAGGCTTTGACCTGATGGCGCGGCCGTTGTTTGAGTCCTCCTCGAGTGAGGAGCAGGCGGCGCGTGGGCACTTCCAGGAGCGCCGATGGAAACAGGCTGAGCAGCGCATGCAAGCGGCTATTTCCCTGCAGCGGGAATTGAATGAAGATCACTCTTTGTCACGTTTTGCCGATCATGAGCGTTTGCAGCGATTGGAAGTGGGCCTGGCCTCGATGCAGTCCGGTCGAGCCTCGACCGAGGTGGATGCGCGTATGTCGAAAGCCGCGGAAGCTGGGAAGCAAGGAGATTTTCAGGAAGCCGCCCGTCTCTATGTGGAAGCCCGCCAATTGCAGGAATTGCTTAACCGCAGATACAAAGTCAGCGAATTCTCCTCCGCCCGGAGGGTGGAGGATATCGAAATTCTGCGCCGGGAGGCGATGAGCCTGGATCTGGCACGACGAATTCGGGATCAGGATATTCGGATCAGCGAGTACCTTGCCCTGGATAGGGTCCACCTCGCCCTGCGTGAAATTGCGGCGCTGGCTGATACTCTTCATCGGTTTCAATCGGCTTATCCGAAAAGCCGCGAGGTGCATCCTGATTTATTCGCCAGAATTGAGCTCCTGAACTCGGTAAAGGAGGAGATGTCCCGGCTCCAGGCTGACATCCGCGATCAACTCATTTCCATTCCCGATGAAGACAATTGGCTGATGTTTCGGTCGGAGGTGTGGCAGGGGCTGTATACCAGGATCATGCATGCGAATCCCAGCCGCCATACGGGAGAGAGAAAACCGGTCGACTCAGTGACCTACAAGGAAGCAATGGAATTCTCCCGTCGAGTCAGTTGGATATTGGGAAGAGAAGCGCGCCTCCCGAAACGTGGAGAATTTGAGAGTGGGATTGGCGATGTGTCCCGGACAGCTCTGCTCCACGGTGTCTGGCATGCGTCAAACAGTCGTGGTCAAACGCGCCCCGTAGCCGAATCTCCAGCAAACCAACATTCCTTTCACGACCTGCTGGGAAATGTAAGTGAATGGCTGTGGTCCTTTGAGCCGGACTTCCCTGACCGGGCTTGGCTGGGGGGTGGCAGTGCTCGCGATTCGGTCGATGCGCTTGCCCAAATTCCCTACCAGCCCCGAGAAAAGACCCACAGAAACCGAATGAGCGGATTTCGCGTTGTCGTGCGTAGACCCTCGTCCATAGCATTGAGCGATTCGATCGATGAAGACGGATGACTGCAGACAGGAGCTTCGCGGGCGCCCACGGAAAAGCGGGATCTCGGATATCGAAGGCCGTCCCCCCGGCGCAAATGCCATTCTTACAAAGGAGGCCATACGAACGCGGAGGATTCTTTACTGGCTGACTGTTCTTGGTGTATTGTTACCACTGGTATTGTTCTGGATTTCCAGGTAACATCATCTGCCGTAGCCGGCCATTGGCTCTTCACTATGTTTCTTAGCAGATCTATTCATTTATGAGTAAGACGATTTTCACGATACGCGTCGTATTCTTTCTCCTCTGCATCACGGCGAGCTACCTGATCTGCTTCTCGATACCGGACTGGGACCAGTATCTGCTTTGGGCGATGCTGATCGGGGCGTTTCTAGGCGCCTTGGTGATTCTGGTCGACGTCATGCTCAAGGGCTTTTCTCTGCGAGGGCTGTCCGCTCTCACCTTTGGGTTGTTTATGGGTTGGTTGATGGCCAATTTCATTTCTTCCTCGCCCTTTTTCGAGGATACCTATTACGACGGTGACCCGACGACACTCTTTTTGGTCAGGTTGGCCATGTACGTCATCCTCATGTACCTCGGTGCCGTTATCGCCCTGCGGGGAAGAGATGAATTCAATCTCGTGATTCCCTATATACGTTTTGTACCCCATGGCGTCGACGTTCCACTAGTGGTCGTCGATACGAGCGCGTTGATCGACGGACGCATCGTGGGGATCTGTGCCAGCCGATTCATGGGTTACGCACTGGTGATTCCTCGATTTGTGCTGGATGAACTGCATCGCATCGCAGATTCCCCGGACCCTCAGCGACAGGCCAAAGGCCGCAAAGGTCTCGCAGTCCTAAATTCCCTCAAGGAAATGGATCACGTGGACCTGAGGATTCACGAAAGTGACATCGGAAAGCGGCAGAATGTTGATGATAAGCTGATGTTCTTGGCTCAGTCGCTCAAGGGCAAGCTGCTCACTACTGACTACAATCTCGCCCAGATGGCACAGTTTCATTCCGTTGACTGGCTCAACATGAATTCGCTGGCAAAAGCCCTGAATCCCGAACTGACTATCGGCGAAACGCTCGAGATTGACCTTGTCAAATCAGGGAAAGAAGCTGGTCAGGCCGTCGGATTTCTAAACGACGGATCCATGGTGGTAGTAAATGACGGACGGTCGTTTATCGGCCGGCAGGTTACCGTCGAAGTGCAAAGCATCTTGCCATCGCAGGGAGGCAAGATGATTTTCGCCCGCCTCACCGAAGGTAACGGTAGGAATCAGAAGGCGGGTTGATATAGCCGAGAGGCGGATCCACCGGAGTTTCAGAACCCCTTGGATCAGGTTGCTGATGAGACCTACGACCTGACCATTTTGACGAACACGACCCGTTTGATGACGACGGTCAACGGACGCACAATCAATTACGACACTTCTAGGCGAATTCACGGATCTACCATCCTTCAACGACCGCCTCCCGACTCAAGGGGCGGTCTTTTTTTGTAAAAAAATCATAAATGTGGGCCGCCGTTGATCTTTTTTGTTTGGCAAGCCGGAAGATTCCACTTTACTGAGAGGTCCCACGTTGAAACTTCGTTCATCGTGGACGGTATGAATCAGTTAACTGAAGAAGAGAGTATTATAATGAGTGATAAGAATTCGAAAAAGGGCTTTACGCTCGTGGAAATCATGATCGTAGTGGTGATCATCGGGCTGTTGGCGGCTATGGCCATTCCCGCCTTCAATAAGGTCCGCGCCACTTCCCAGGACAAGGCCGTCATCAACAACCTCCGCCAGTTTTCATCGGCGGCTCAGCAGTACATGCTGGATGAGGGAGTTGCGGCCGTAGTCAACGCCAATGTAGTCGGGCTCGGCCTACACATCCAGACCTTGGCTGCGGTTGCTGATGAGACCTACGACCTGACTGTGTTGACGAACACGACCCGTTTGACGACGACGGTCAATGGTCGCACGATCAATTACGATTTCTAAGTGAGTAACCTTTGATAGAAAGCCGCCCTCCGGCCGGAGGGCGGCTTTCTTGTGTACAGGGATCTCTGCGGCGAATAGAAAAAAGCGGTAATAAATCCGTGTAGAGCGAGAATTTCGGCGCTAGAAAACGGCTGGCCCAACTTCAATAGGCACTCAACAGCATGCCTGCATTTTCCGCACAAGAATTCAAGCATGGCACAAGCCCTCCTTTCAACAGGCAGCGGCCGCAAGACCTCCTGAGGGATGTTCGTCTCCTTGCCCTTGTTGCGAATACGCTGTTTGTCGGGATCCTCTGGCAATTTGTCTTTGACGAATTTGCCGCCGGCCAGTTTGTGGTGTTTTTTGGCCTTCCCGTGCTTGCGGCGACGGCTTTCCTCTTCGCCCTGAGCCTGTTGAGATTGCTGGATCTGCGACAATTCGGTCGCTCGCTTCTGGGAGAGAATCTAGCGGGCGTAGGTTTGGTGGTGGGTGGTTCGGTGATTCTCCTGGTGCATGAACCTTACGGCTTTAAGATACTCATGGACGAGGTGGTTCTGCTGGGCACTTCAATGATGATGCACTTTGAGAACGCTGTTTTGGTTCCCGGCCGGGCACACGATTTGGTGGGTTATTTTGCCCTGCTCGATGGGTACCTGGATAAGCGCCCCTTGTTCTTTCCCTTTCTGCTCACGCTGCTGCACAAGCTGCTCGGCTACCGTCCGGAGAACGCCTTTGTTCTGAATACATTGCTTACCCCTGTGCTCCTTTTTCTCTGTTACCTGCTTGGAAAGCAGTTTGCGGGTAGAAAAGGGGGAAGTTTAACTGTTCTCCTGATGGTGAGTCTGCCGCTCCTGGCCCAGAACGCCACCGGGGGCAGTTTTGAGCTGTTGAATCTGGTCATGATCTGCGGGGTCATGTTGATCGCGCAGCGTTATATCAGCGGTCCCGACACGGTCTCGGCCAATTGTCTGATTTTCGGAGGCCTACTGTTGGCGCAGACCCGCTACGAATCCGTCCTGTTCGTATTCCCGATCGGCTTGTTAGTCTTGCTGGGATGGATCAGAAGGGGACGCGTCATCATGGGTTGGTCGGCCGTATTCGCACCCCTGTTTCTGCTCCAATTCCCGTTACAGCGCAAGGCATTGGCCGAAAAGGAGGGGGTTTGGCAGCTTCCGGAAGGGGTCGAGAACCCTTTTGATGAGGCATTCTTTCTCGATAATTACGGTCATGCGGCCCGCTACCTCTTCGATGTTGGCCACCAGTATTCGAATTCATTCCTGCTTTCCCTCTTAGGAATCGTTGGCCTCGTTTTCCTGATCGTCTACGGCATCCTGCGTTTCCCGACTCTGTGGCGTTCACGCAGTCCGATTCTGGTGTTGTTTCTCTTTACCATTGTTGTTCTCGGCAATACCGGGCTGCTGTTGTGTTACCACTGGGGCCAGATGGATGATCCTACGGTGAGCCGTATTGCCTTGACGCTGCATCTGTGCTTTGCCTTGGCGCCCCCTGCGATTTTGGGAAGCTCTAATCCGAGCGCGGCCCATTGGCGGGTTTTTCTGGTCGTGACTGCGGTTTTCGTGTGCTTCGTAAGCATTCCCACCGCGGGAAACCATCGCTATGCGCAGGCATTCACTCCTGCCGCCGAAATGCGAATCATTCGCGAATTCTTTCGCGAGCACCCAACGAAGAATTACCTATTCTTCTCCGAGAGTGGCCTGCAGGCGATAACGCACGGGGTATCCGGTGGTGCGATTGTGCGGGCAAATAAATATAAGGAATCGATCGAATATCATATGCGGATCGGAAGTTTCAGCAATGTATTCGTATTTCAGTTGGTCCACGTCGATCCGGATAGCGGCGAACGTGTGGTCATAGACGAATATAAACTGGATGAGGCATTTGAAGTGGAAACGGTTGTGGAGGAGCGCTTGGTGCCACTCCAACTGGCCAGAATTGTGAGGATCGTGAAGGTGCGCTTGGCGCACAAGACGGCTGACATTCCGGTTCAGGAAAGCGAAGCGTCCGCCGAAGACAGTCCGTTTCGCAGGCCGGAACCACCTTTCAGCCATCAAGAATCTGAGGCGAGCAGCACGGTTTCGCGATAATTGCACCTTCACCTTTCAACTATGGTAATGGAAGACAGGTTTGACACCCGTGATCAGCCTGAGATCTCTGCATCCGGAGTCACCTATGACTTCGAATTGCTGGAAAAGAGTGACGCTAAGTGGCGTGCCTCAACCGGCATTCGTGTATTCTACAGAGGCTTGTTCCATGAGATAATGAGCCATGCTGTGACGGGTCCGACGTTGGAACTGGGGTCGGGCATCGGCGTGATCAAGACGATTTATGATGATGTGACAACAAGCGACTTGCGACCTACTCCTTTCGTCGACACCAGCGTGTCCTGTTACGAGGTCGAGCAAACTCAAAGAGAATGGAGCAATATTCTGGCTATTGATGTGCTGCATCATCTCCGATTTCCCTTGCAGTTTCTTGCCAGTGCAGCGGCGACTCTTAGGCCCGGTGGACGTGTGCTCCTGGCGGAACCCGCGGCCACGCCTTTCGGCAGGGCATTCTATCGTTGTTTCCACCATGAACCCGTCGATCCGAGTAGAATCGAGCCTCCTTTTCGTCTGGCGGCCGACAATGCGAAAGGCGAGTTTGCCAATATGGGGATGAGTAAGGCGCTGTTCGAAACGCACTGGGCATGGGTGCGGGATCAGTTGTCGGCGTTCGGCCTTTCGCTGGCCGCTCTTCTCTATCGTGATTTTCTGGCCTATCCACTGACCGGTGGATTTTCGCGTCCCCAATTGCTTCCCACGGGACTGTTGCGCATCTTCTTGGAGCTTGAAAAAATGGTTCCTCAGCTTCTCATGCGGGTGTTGGCGCTTCGAGTGATCATCGTTCTGGAAAAGGGCGGCGGACGACTGGAAAAGCAGAGCGTACAATAGCAGCGATGTTCGATTATGCAGCGCATTTCGACTGGGTAGCGGAAAATGACCGGCGGCCCCGCCGTTGGCAGAGCGGTTTTCATAGACAGCTCTTAGATCTGCATCGGTTTCATATTCCTGAGGGTTCTTCCATTTTGGAATGGGGCTGCGGAGCCGGCCATTTACTCAAGGGATTGAACCCGGGCCGGGGATTGGGAGTCGACCTTAGCCGTCGCATGATCGAGCGCGCAAAGGGGGAACCGGTGGGATGCGAATTCCAACAAGGGGACCTGCAGAAGTCCGAAATCAATGAGAAGTTCGATTTCATTGTTGCCAGCTACCTTATCGGGTACCTGCAGGACATTCAGGGAGCCTTGGAGAATCTCAGGCGTTCGGCGCACCCGCGTACGCGCTTGTTCGTTTCTTCGCTCAATACCTTGTGGCGGCCCCTGATCGGTTTGGGCACAGCCTTTGGCGCCGTCGTCAGGCAACCTCCCAGCAATTGGCTTTCGCTGGATGACCTCAGGAACCTGCTCGAACTTTCCGGTTGGGAAGTTGTGTCCACGACTTCGGAGCAACTGCTGCCCTTTAACATGCCCATACTTACGGAGTTGCTGAACAGGATCATCGTGCGCACCCCCTTCTTTAGGCATTTCGGCGCCACTTTGTTCGTAGTGGCGCGGCCCAGGATGCAGCCGAGCCTCAGGGGTGAGATCAGTTGCAGCGTCATCGTTCCGGCTCGCAACGAGTCGGGCAATATCGAGGCCGCATTGCGGCGTATTCCGCAATTGGGCCGTCGCACCGAAGTGGTGTTTGTGGAGGGAAACAGTGACGACGATACCTGGGAGACCATTCAAAGGGTGGTCGGGGCTTACTCCGGTCCCCATATCGTATCCTTTTGCCAACAGCTGGGAAAGGGAAAGTGGGATGCCGTTTTTACTGGCCTCGACCGGGCTCGAGGCGACGTGCTGGTCGTCCAGGATGGTGATCTGACAGCGCCTCCAGAAGACCTGCCGAAGTTTTTCGATGCCATCTGCCAGGGCACGGCCGAGTTTGCCAACGGCAGCCGCCTGGTCTACCCGATGGAGGATCGCGCTATGCGATTTCTCAACTTCCTGGGCAACAAATTCTTTGCTTTGGCCCTGTCGTTTGTCTTGGGGCAGCCTATTAAGGACAGCCTGTGTGGCACCAAGATGATGCTCCGTAGCGACTATGAACGCCTCTTGAGACGGATTGAAGTGTTCGGAGATTTCGATCCCTTTGGCGATTTCAACTTTCTCTTTGGCTCATCGTTACTTGACCTTAAGATCAGGGATATTCCAGTGAGATACCGCGAGCGCACCTACGGAGATACCAATATCTCACGGTTTCGACATGGTTGGATACTCCTCCGAATGACTTGGTTTGGCCTCCGAAAGCTCCGTTTCCACTTGTGACTGCTTCGAGGATGATGAGGCCAGCCGGCTGGCCTCCACTATCTGTAGCCGGGTGAAGAAGACCGATCGGCTTCCATCCAGCGCCGATCCGTCCCCCGGGTAAATGAAACTTAGTTGCTCCAGTTGGTTATCCCCGATTCTAGCGTTGAAGGGCAGGGCGAGTCGGCGTTCGACTTCGTCATCCGGCAGCGGCATCCGAAGCAACTCTTTTTCATTAAAGAGAATGATCATGGGATGCCCGAATCGTCCGCGCACAAAATAAGATACCCTCAACAGCATAGCGCTGCTATGTGCGCGAAAAGTCAAGTCAGTCGCTGCTCCGCTTGCCTGGCGATAGGGCGCCTTCCCGTAGAGGACGGGATACACATTGACGTTTTGCAGGCCTGACTCCTCGTGCCAGCCCACAAACTGAGGAATCTCATTGGCCAGACCCGCATTTCGAATCAGGGATCCGGTGGCGTAAATCGTGTAGGGCGCGGTTTCACCTACTGCCTGAAACCATTCCTCTACGTAGTCAAAGGCGTCTTCATATTTCAGATAGAGTTCGGACAGACCCCCGGAGAGGATCACGATCATGTCGGGAGGAGGAGAACGGAAGGGTCGAACCTGGCCCCAGAAATGAGGCGGTTGATCCCAACGATCGAGCAGCTTTCGTTGCAGAAAGTATTGGAAATCCCACTGCAGAAGGAATCGAATACACGATGGCCGGAGCTTTTCGATCAGATCGTACATCTCGAGATGTGCATTTCTGAGATGTGCCTGGGAGGCAAATAGTGTCTCCACACGATTTTGATTGAAGATGTTTTTGGGGTGGAAAACGGGTCGGGTCTTCGAGGCCAGCGCCGGAACGGCTGCAATCAGTGCCAGACCGGCTCCTACTAAGCACGTCAACCTGGGGCGTTTGAAGCGGGGGAGAACAATGGCGGCAAGAGGAGCAACCAGGCAGAGGAAAGGCAGCTGCAGCCGCGGATGCCACGGTTGCCACTTGACAACCACACTGAACAGCAGAAAGCAACCCAGTGGGAGAAAACAATAGCCCCATTGAATTCTGGAAAGCTTCAAGCGAAAGAGGAGCGCTGCCAGCGGCAAGCCGAAGAGCATCAGTACATGAATCGGCGCACTGGCCCTGGTTTCTACGCGTGGATAGTAGAACACCTCGAATGCCTCTTCCCAATAGGTGGTGGCGGGGTCGTCAGGATCCAGCCCCAGGGTGGCATGCATCCTCCGGACAGTATTTTCGGTCATCTCATTGAGCTCCGCGATGGGTGTTCCCAGATGGATGGCGACATTGCGCAGGGCGTTCGAAACCAGTGCCCCTGGTGAGACGGTTTCGTTCACCAGATCGTATCCCTCCTTATCGGAGTTCCCGAATGGAGAACCGTACCATGCGTAGTTTCTGTGATAGTGACTGATGCTCATTAGTAAGGCCAGCAGGGTGATTACTGTGATGGGTTTGCACGCCCGAACCCGCATCTGTTTCAACAGGATGACGCCAATCCAAAGCATTGGTGGAACGCCGTAGAGCAGACCGGTGCCCTTGGTCATCCACACCAGCCCGAGATTGAGGCCGACTAGGGTCCATTGCCACTTGGAGGTGCCGAGCGTTTCGGGCCGGCGTGCGAAGTTGATGGTTCGCCAACTCAATGCCAGTAGGAAAAAGCCCAGTATAAGATCATTCTTGGCATTGGATGCTTGATGAAAGGCAGTAGGAATGGTGAACACGAAAAAGGCTGCCAACAACTGTCCCCGTCTCCCGGCGCCCAGATCCCGGGCGATGAGCGATGCGCAGCTCCCGGCCAGCAGATAGGCGAACCATTGAGGAAGGTTGGCCCAGCCATCGCCTCCCGACAGCAGCATGAAGTGCATGCCGATAATTTCCGCTAGCGGAGGCATCATGATCTGGCGATCGTTGCTGGTGCGAAAATGATCGAGGCTGCCCTGTTGGAGCCAATAGATCTGACGGCTCAGATGGTAGCTCAGGGTATCGGGATCATTGGGAGGTGAGAAAACGGCCATGATTCCGGCCACTGCAATGAAAATGAGCGACGCCGCTATGATACCGATTGAAAGTGCATCTCGCGGAAGACCCATAGGAAACGACAGCGGCTTTGCATGGATCTCTGCTGAGTGCTTTCCGGATCTGTCTGACCCGACGCCGCTGTCAAAGCCGCGCCGGACCAGGAAAATCAAGACACCGCAGGTGGCGATCCATGCGGTCAGGACGGCAGCAAATTGAAGCAGGTGGGCGAGACTCAAGAGTTCGGTCAGGAGGAGAACCCATGTCGCCCAGAGAAGTGCGGCATCGACCAGGCAGGCGCGCAACGATGGGTGCCCTTCAGCGTCTCGCGCGATCGACCGCTGACCGATTGCTTTGACCAGCAGGCTGAAGGCAATGATGCAGATCAGCCCCAGCATTAGCAAGCATCTCTCAACGATCTACATTTCAACTGTTTATATCTGTTCAGCAGAAACTGGTGAATGATTCGAGTCAGCCCTTCGGCTCTTTCTGAACTCCCAGGTTGCGCGTTCCCATGACCCAGTAGATGGGCCGTTGCTGCCCCTGTTCGAATATCCGGCCGATGTAAGTGCCTAGAATTCCAATACAGAAGAGTTGAAGCCCGGAAAAAAACACTAGGAGAATGATGATTGAAGTCCAACCCGGTATGGACTCATGCTCCACGAATTTTGCCCATAGGGCCATGAGTAGATAAATCAGACTGGTAGCCCACAGGATCAGGGAGAGCCAGATAATGAGGCGAAGGGGACTGGAGGAGAAGCTGACGATCCCGTTGAGCGCCAGGCGCAGGAGACGCATAAAGGTGTACTTCGTTTTCCCGGCATGCCGGGGATCTCTGTCGTAGACTACAACGCACTGTTTGAAACCAATATCGGCGAATATCCCGCGGAGATAACGATGGCGTTCCCGATAGGTCCGGAAGGCCTCGCGCACCGTGTCATTAAATGCTCGAAAGTCGCCTACATTTTCGATCAGGTGGTGGGTCGACAGGAGTCGGATGATCTTGTAGAAGAGCCAGATCGCGAGAAGGCGGAGACGGGGCTCCCCGGCGCGGGCGCTCCGTTGGCCATGTATCACATCGAATCCCTCTTCTGCCTTTGCGATCATCGCGCTGATGACTTCGGGAGGATCCTGCAGGTCAGCGTCTATGGTTACCGTGAGATCTGCTTCGGAAAAGTCGATCCCCGCCGTGATGGCGGCTTGGTGACCAAAATTCTTTGCAAAGTGCAACACTTTCACTCGTGTGTCCGTTTCAGCCAGGGAATCCAGAATTTCCGTGGTTTCGTCTGTGCTGCCGTCATTTACGAAAATGAAGTCGAATCGCTTCTCCCTGTGCTTGTTGGCCAGGGCATCGATCCGGCGATAGAATGCGTTCAGCACCGGTGCCTCGTTCAGGCAAGGCGCAACGAGGGAAACACTGAAAATCTTCATATTCTGACTTCGTTTGGCATGCCTAATTGTCAGACACGACGCTACTAGCGTGCTTCTCGATGTCTTCGCTTGATATGGCCAGGGAGAGCTGCAATTTTGGCCCGCGCACCTTACGCGGCCGACCGGTTTGTTACTAACGCCATAGGACCGTCGCAAGGGAAGAGCCCTGCCTGAGTATCATTAATTGCGGAAGACCACACTAATCAACCTTTCAATTATCAATCACCAGGTACTGGAACGCATTTTGAGAACTTCGTTGGCTGGCGCCGCCGTCGTCTTATTCGGTTACTGGCTCTGGCTCCACATCAGCTTGGTATGGGCTCCCGGGCCGTTGGAATACCGCGAAGGCACTATCCTGTTGACAACCCATATGATTCTGTCGGGTGAAAACCCCTATGTCCTCCACAATTTACCTCAGCATACGAACGTATACGGGCTCGCCTTCAATCTTGTGGTGGCGCCGCTGGCAAAAGCCTTTGGCGTCACTTTTTTCGTCCACCGGTTAGTGGCCGGCCTGTTTCTGGTGGCGTCATGTGTGGTCGTCAGCCTGTTTCTTTTGATGCGCCGGGCGGGGCCGCTGCTGAGCGGCCTTGGCGGGCTCATTTTTTACTGCCAGCTCGTCTCGACCTACACTACCATCGCGCGGCCTGACGCGCTCGGTCTGTTTCTGTTTCTGATGAGCCTTTATGTTCCCGTACGGCTGCGCTATTCCGGATTTGGGCTTGGCTGGAGTATCGTCTTGGGCATGGCTGCCTTTCTTACCAAGCCCTATTTCGTATTCGGCGTCCCCTGTCTTGCACTCTATCTCTTTATGGCCCATTCAAAACGCCTCGGGGGCGCGTATTTCGCGGCCTTTCTGGGCCTGACCGCCTTGGTGGCTTTGCTGGTTTCGCTTGCCCTGCCCTACTACTGGCACTGCACCTTTTTCACCCACTCCGCGGCAATCGCGCTCTACCTGCCTCACCTCTTTCGTCAATGCGCTGACTTCGCCTGGATGAATCTGGGCGTTCTCCTCGTTCTCCTGATCCACGCTGGCAGGGACATGACAATTGCTTTGAAAGGAGACTTCAGCGGAAGAATGGCTATGGCGTTCAGCGGGATCAATGTGCGCGACCCGCAGCGGCCCTTACTCGAGCGCAGTCCGGGACTGATTTCGATTTCGCTGATTTCAGCGTTGGCGGTGCTCCTCGTTCGGCTGGGCTGGAATACGGGCGCCTACATGATCTATTTCCATCATCTGGCTTCTCCTTTTTTGATCATTTTCGGCATTGGATTGGTCGCTCGCCGCCGGGCACTGCGCGTGCCATCGCTCGCTCTGATTTTCGGCGGACTCGTCGTTTTATGTTGGGAGCGGCCGGTGCGGCCTGCAGTTCGCGAAGCCGACATGGCACCATGGATTGCATTACTTGCCGAAGTGGACGAAGTTTTACTGCCCGGTCCGCTCGTCCATCTCCTCATCGATCGCGGTTTGGAGGTGTACGACAACGGGCATACCGAATACTTCCGTTTTGGCTTCTCTCCAGATATCGATAAGGAGACGAACCCGGGCTATCTTCGAATGAAAGATTTCGTCCTCGACCTCAGGAAACGGGTGCAGGAACGAAGATTCGACCTCATTTTTTTGGCTCAGGGGTTCAATATGGACTTCTTTCCCGAGGCCGATCTCGAGCAGGGATACCGCCTCCGCGAAGTGGGCTATGTGCCCGGCTACTACAGCGGAAACCCGGGAACGCCTCCCAACTTCGTCTGGGCAATCGAAATCTGGGAACCTAAGTACTCCGATTCGTAAATACGCTGACCTGCAATCAGGGGATCTGCGATTCGGATATTTGTGGCGAGCATCCGAACCTTTGGCAAGAACAACGTCCGGGAGGAGCCTGTCGAGAGCTACAACGCTTAATTTCCGCTCTTGTTTCGACGTTCGATGTTCATCCAATTCCGGTCGAATGCGACAGCAATAATTTCCAGAGGCGATGCAGGCCAGACGCGGGTCCTATGGCTTCTTTTCGTGGTCCCTCCAATTGGATTCTCCGGGCAGGAATGCCTGGGCTTTTTCCAGTATGAGCGATGCGGGAATCAATGATCTCCTGGGAAAGAGGGGCTCTACCAGCGCCTCGGCCAGGAGGTATTTCTCGTAAAGGAAGAGATCCTTTGCTTTGAATTCGTCGGGATGGCGATGCAGGAGGGAAAAGGCAGGACGTTCATTCCAGAATATGCGAATTGGGCTGAGACCTCTGAGTTCGGTTCGTCCGAGGAGATCGTAGATCGGCGGATCCCCGTCCGCAATGAGATCCGAAATGCGCTGGAGGTCCTCCGGAGTGGGCGGAACCGTTTCGGCAAGAATATACGCTGCCTCGATGAGTGCTCGTCTTCGCACGGGATCGTGCTCGCGTGCTGCTCGGTAGATCATGGCTCCGGGGTACCTGTGGGCTTCGCGAAGCAGGGTTTCGTTTGCCACCTCACCCCTCATGAGGCGGACGAAGACATCGGCAAAAGCGCGTTTCCCGAGGTCCATTCTTTCTAGCATCGAACGATCGCCCATCCACCATAGAATGACCGCTTCGTGAATCCGCAGACGGGCGCCGAGTTCGTCATCGATCCTGGGTGCTGCTATGAAATAATCGTAATATTCTCGGACTCTTGTCGTCACATCGGCAAGCGTGCGCCTGAAGTTGGCTTGGTCCCAATGTGCAAACGTTACAAATGCGGGTTGTGTGATACACTCCAGCGCAAGTGCTTCAAGGGCCGCGTCCATGCGATCCAGATTCTTGAATGCCAGTGCCATGCCGAACAGGACACCTCGCTTAAGCGGATCCATCTCAAACGCTGCGGCAAAGTGCAGGAGCGCCTGCCTCGGTTCAGGAGACAGGTAGAGCCATCCCAGGTTGTAGTGGCAAAATTCCTGCGTGGGGTTGATAGCCAGCGAATTCCTCCAGTAGAGAGCTGCTTTGGCGGATAGCTCAACCTCGTTCTTGCCTCCGGCAGAGATACCTGCCTGCCGCGCGAGTTCCCAGCCCAGACAGTTAAGGTAAAATGTGTCCGAGGGCGTATGGCCATGCGCTCTGAGCGCGGCTTCCTCGAATTCTCGTAGGTTCCCCTGTTCCAATGCCTCCACTCCGCCTGCAAATGCGTGGCGTGCCTGAGCAGTCTTAACCTGTTTGAAGACGAGCCAGAAAATGAAGAGGCCGGTCACTGTTGTGGCGAGAAGCATTTGAAGATTCCGAGGGAGCCTGCTTTGCGACCGTTTCAATCCTGGCTCGGTGGCTGCAATCTGGAGCCCACGGGCGGCTGCCAGCAGTCCAACTTCCAGAGCGAGTAGGCCCGTAATGGCGTAGACATCGAGTTGAAAATCAGTGAACGAGAAAAGGAAGTAGCCACAAAGTGCGGATCCAAGCCCGACTGACAACCGGCGTGTGGCTGCGTGCGAACTCCCGTCAGCGCGAGCGGATTGCAGCGCGGCATAGCCCGCCAGGATCACCAGACCTAGAACCACGGCGAGAAAGGGCAGTCCCAAGTCGCAAGCCAGTTGCACAGGTGTATTGTGAACTTGATAGGCGTTGGGAAGGATTCCGTTGCCCCTCCGGAATTCGGGGAAAACCAGGGATGTGGTGCCCGCGCCGTGACCAAACAGCGGCTTATCCGCGACCATGGCCAGTCCTGTCCTGGTAAGCTCAAAACGTTCGCTGTCGCTGGCTGAAATACGCTCTCCCGCTGCCAGATAGGCCAAAGTCTGGCGTGCTCGTGGGTGGATCGCGAAAAGCAGAATCATGAACAGTGTGATTGCCCCCGAAACCGCTAACAAGCGCCTGACGCTGAGGCGCGTTCGGCTACCCGAAAATAGAACGGTCGCGCAGGCGCATTGAGCGCCGAGCGCGAGCAGCCCGGCACGGCTTCCGCTGGTTACCAGAACAGCTAAAATCAGCAATCCGCCAACCAACCAGATCGGGCGCGTGGCCTTGCCTTCGACTACTGCTACCATCAGCACCAAGGGAAGCGAGAGCAGTGCAAAACCTGCGGTGAAATTGGCGTGGCCAAATGGATAGATATTCTGGAGGTCGAGAAGGCCAGGTTGGTCGAAGAACGGGCCGGCCGCCGCCCGCAGGTTTGCGATTCTGGCCGAGGCCTCCGCTTGATCCACAAGAAGCCAGAGAATGAGGCTTTCCAGGTGAATTGCGACGCAGAACCCGGCAAGCCACCTTGCGCTCCGCAGCAGGGAAGTTTGTGGATTTACTGAAGATGAGATTCGTGCATAGACTACGAAACCCAGTGACCATGCCCCCACCGGAACCAGTAGCGAAAGCGCCGCGCGATCGGAATAGGGTGATGATAGTGAGGAAATCAGGCATAGGATCAGCGCCATCAATAGAAGCCCCGCTAAAACGCGGCTTGCCCTTCGCTCCTTTTGTACTCGGAATAGGGTGATGATAGTGAGGAAATCAGGCATAGGATCAGCGCCATCAATAGAAGCCCCGCTAAAACGCGGCTTGCCCTTCGCTCCTTTTGTACTCTGGGGCTGGCCCAGAAAAGAACCCATGCACCTAGAGTGGAGGCCAGGATAAGGAGTTGGCAGAATCCCAACCAGGGCCACTTGTAGATAAGGGTCGCGTGAAACGGAACCAGGGAAATCACCGCGTACCCTGCGACGGCCAAAGTTCTGATCGCCGACTCCAAAGTCGATCGCGGTATTTTCTTCAACGGCATGAAGCGGTTGGCACAGAAGAGTCGATTCTTAGGGGTCGTTGGCCATCAGCTTTTGCGGACCATGAACCTTGAACTTGATCATTCCCTGTAGCTTGCTGCAGGGTTCTAAAAAAACACCTAGTAGGACGACACCCGGTCCCGAAGGGTAAAAAGCCGTAGATTCCCCGTAGCTTGCTACGGGGAGTAGGCTTTTTAAGGGTGTCGTTCAATTCTTGACGATCCCTGTAGCCGATGTAGCTGGACGTTTTCGCGTTCAGACGCCGAGTATGATTGGAATTAAGAATACGATCAGGAGGTGAAACGATGGTCAGGTTCATTGCTAAGACCTGTTTACGAACATTTATCGCTTCCAAGGAGTTCGCACAATAGCATTGTCACTCCGATAAGTCGCCGCTATTCAGAGACCTTATTCTATATGCATCGCAACCTTCCCCTGAAGCGCGTTCTACTTGTTTTGGTCGCCGGGCTAGCGTTGCTTGCGGCCGTTTGCGCATTGGTTGCATGGCAGTATCGAGCCGAGTTGGCGCCTGTTCTTGAAGATACGCGATCCTGGTTACTTGGGTTTCTGGAGAGCGTTCATCCCATGGCATTTTTTGCGCTCATGGCCGTGCTGCCGGCCTTTGGATTCCCCTTGAGTCCGTTCTATCTGTTGAGTTCGGCCTATGGCGTTACCTTCGCCCTGGCCGCCTCTGCCGTTGCCATGGCAGGGAATTTGCTGTTTTCGTACTGGCTCGCCGTGGGGTTTTGCCGCCCCCTCATCGAACGCTTTCTCCGTCGTTACGATTACAGGATCCCTGAAGTGGGCCAGGCTAACCAGGTTCGCGTGACGCTTATCGTCAGGCTGACGCCTGGACTGCCGTTCTTTGTCCAGAACTATGTGCTTGCCTTGGGCGGCGTGCGATTTCGGATCTATATGATGCTTTCATGGCTAGCCCAGATGGCCTACGCATTCGCCTTCATCGTTTTGGGGGAATCCGTCTTCGAAGGCCGTGTCGGATTAGCTGTCGTAGCCATTTCCTTAGTGATTGTATTGCTCATCGTAACCCGAATTATCCGAGATCGATATGCGCGACCCGATGGGGATGAACCTGCTTACTCCTGATCAGCACATTGCAACTGTCTCGGAATTCACCAGACAGGTCAGGAATTTATTGGAGGAACAGATTCCCGAAATCTGGCTCAAGGGGGAGATTTCAAACTTCCGGCGCCAGGCCAGCGGACATTGCTATTTCTCACTCAAGGACGCGCGCAGTCAGGTTGCGGGGGTCATGTTTCGAGGCAATGCGGCGCGGATCCCCTTGAATCCAAGGGACGGTATTGAGGTCATCGTATATGGGCAGGTAAGCGTATACGAGCCTCGCGGCATCTATCAGATCATTGTCCGCTATATGGTGGAGGCAGGGGTGGGCCGACTCCAGATGGAGTTTGAGCGCTTGAGGCGGAAATTGGAAGGGGAAGGGCTTTTCGATGCGAAGAGGAAAAGGAAGATTCCCCAGTGTCCCGTTTCCATTGGCTTCGTGACTTCCGCTACGGGCGCCGCGGTCTGGGATTTTATTGGTATCCTGCGCCGTCGGCATTGGTTGGGCCGTTTGGTGATTTTTCCCGCCACAGTGCAGGGCGCCGCCGCCGCCGCCCAGATTGTGGAGCAGATTGAGGAGGCGCGGAAATCGGCCCTGGTTGAGCTTCTGGTGGTAGGACGAGGAGGCGGCAGCCTGGAAGATCTCTGGCCCTTCAACGAAGAGATTGTGGCACGGGCCGTTGCCCAAAGCGCAGTTCCCGTTATTTCCGCCGTTGGACATGAAATTGACTTTACTTTATGCGACTTCGCAGCCGACTTGCGGGCAGAAACGCCCTCCGCCGCCGCCGAGTTGATTACCAGCAGCCTTCTGGATTTTCAAGAGCGCCTGACATCGGCGGAAACTTCAATGACGACTCAGATTCGTCGGCGTTTGGAAAGAGCCGAAAGCCGTGTGTTGCTCGTGGATTCGCGATTGAAGGGGTGTTCGCCCGTAGCCCTGATTGAGCGAGCCTATCTTCGGCTTGACGAGATGGCGGGCCGAATATCTGGCGCTCTTTCGGCACTCATCACAAGACAGGCACGGGAACTGAATACCTTCGGCGTGCGCCTGGCACGCCTCTCACCGGAGCCCAGAATTGCTCTGCACTGGCAGCGTCTTCACAGCTGCCGTTCCCGGTTCTACGAGGCCGGACGAAGAGAATTGCAGTCCGTTGCTCAGCGTGTGGCGTTCCTGGCCAAGCGACTTGTGAATACCGGACCCGACAACGTCTTGAACCGCGGGTTTGTCATCGTTCGCGATCCATCCGGAAAGATAATTGCCGAAAGGCGCGGACTACAGGCCGGTAAGCGGCTCGTGAATCAATTTCGGGACGGCGAGATTACCGTTGATGTAGTAAACACGGAGGCAGTAGATGGTCCATAAGCAATCTGGGAATTGTCTCGCAATGCTCTCCAGCGGCACTGCAGAACTCTGCCGAGGCAAAACGGCGCAACGCCATGGTGCGCCCGCGGGGACTGGAAGATGAAAGCAGCAGAGCGGAATCGGTCTGAATTCGCAACGACGCGATGGAGTCTCGTGCTGGCACTTCGCGAGCAGACTTCGGAGGAAGCAGAGGAGGCTTTGACTGAACTGTGCCGCCGTTATTGGTTTCCGCTTTACGCCTTCGTCCGGAGATCGGGGTACAGCCATGAAGATGCCGAAGACCAAACGCAGGCATTCTTCGCCGAGTTTCTGGAAAAGGGACATTTCGCCCGCGCCGATCCGCAGCGGGGCCGATTTCGCAACTTCCTTCTCACTTCGTTGAGAAACTCCATGGCAAAGCAAAGGCGTCGGGACGACACTGCGAAACGGGGCGGCGGCGCTTCGCGCATTCCATGGGACCAAATAGATGCCGAGGGACGCTACGCCAGCGAACCGGCCGAAGAGGTCACACCGGAACTTCTGTACGATCAACAGTGGGCGAGATCCCTCATGGACCGCGTTCTCGTAGAATTAGACCGGGACTTTGCCCAACGTCAGAAAGCAGAGGTGTTTCAGCAGATTAAGCGTCATCTGTGGGGCGAGGCTCGTGAAGTTCCTTACCGGGAATTGGCAGACCGGGCGCAGTTGAGCGTGAGCGCATTCAAGGCCGCTGTTCATCGCGTCCGTCTGAAATATCGCGACCTGCTTCGGGGAGAAGTGGCCGAAACCGTGGTGGATCCCTCCGAAGTCGATGACGAATTGCGGCATCTGGTAATGGTCCTGAGTGAGGGGTCGAGGGTCTGATTGGAAGTTGCCACGAGATTTTGGAGTTCAGTGGTTCACGGTTCAGCGGATCACGGTTAGCGGGTTGAGATCGCTTCCATTGTGTTCCGTGCACGCTTTGATGTCTCCGAACCGTTTAAACCCTATCTTCCCTCCTCCCAAACACTGAACTATTGAACCCTGAACCGACATCCCCAGCCAACTCCCAAATTCGATGTTCGACATAGCAAGATTGCCCCCATCTGGAGGGACGAGGGCCCTCGAGTCCTCAAGGCAGGCAACCCTGCTGCTACCTTTTCATTCCTTGGCACGCCGGCAACGGGCTTGTTCCCGATATCGTGCCTCTAAACAATGCTCGGTATAGGATGCGCTAGCGTACGGTCTTGGAGACTTGGATCTCACCTGACGAGCGTGATCATGGATTGTTCAGCCGGTCGAGCCGCATAATACGGTAGGTTAGCGGCTCGGCGAGGACGCCTCGTCCTACCTTCCGCTGGAAAGATCCCCTAAAAAACGGAATCGACTTCGAAGGTTCTGGCGAACACAATCCCAGACCTGTTGGTATTGATGCTGTGCTGATCTCGAAAGAGAATACCCAAACTTCCAACACCGCCTGAACAAAAGCTGCGTCTATCGCCCCCGCGTTTGAGCCCTGTCCGTACTACAATCCTTCAATTTCCTGTTTTTTGAGCAAGCGGTGCTCCATAGATTGTCTTCTCGAATCGGTTGGCCGTTCCAGTCTCACGAGAGAGTTTATAACTCCCGTTCGCTTTTCGCATATCCGTGTCAATCCGTGAAATCCGTGGGTAATCTTAAATCGTTATGCCTTTTGCTTGCGGCTTTACTGCTCTAGGCGATCCATGGCCACCTTGCTCCAATGTCCGGAATGCGGAAGCGCCCTTGTTGACACCGATGAGGGGGGTCCGCTCTGCCTGCGATGCTTTATTGACGGCGGAATCGGTGAGGAGACGGGTGCGCATGCCCGAGATACTCCGCTTGTAGGCCGAAAATTCGGCCGCTTTCATGTCATCCGCAAAATCGGTGAAGGCGGGATGGGTGAGGTCTACCTCGCCGAGGATGAGAAACTGGAGCGCAAGGTGGCGCTCAAGTTTCTTTCTGAAGCCGCGCAACGGGATTCCGCGAACCGTACGCGGTTCGATCGCGAAGCCAAGGCTGCGGCGGCCCTCGACCACCCCTTCATAGGAAAGATCTACGATACCGGAGAAGCAGATGGTGAAGCCTACATTGCGATGGAGTACGTCGAGGGCGAGACGCTGCAGGAACGACTCGCGCACGGCCCTCTGCCGATCAGCGACGCAGTCGCGATCGCCACCGAGGTAGCGGAAGCTCTCTCGGCCGCACACGAGCGGGGAATCGTCCACCGTGATCTGAAGCCCTCCAATATCATCCTCACGACCGGGGGCCATATCAAGGTGATGGATCTCGGCCTGGCCAAACGCCTCGCGGCGCCGGAGGATCTTTTGACCCGTGGATCTGAATCCAATCCCTTGACGGAGCAACTTACGGTAGTCGGCACACTCCCGTATATGTCGCCCGAGCAGGCCCGGGGCGAGGAAGTGGACGCCCGCTCGGACATTTTTTCCTTAGGGGCCGTTCTCTATGAAATAGTGACCGGGAAGCTGGCCTTCGAGGGTCGGACGCCTGCGACGAACTTTGATCAGATCTTGAACCATGTACCGGTGCCTCCGGTAAGCCTTAATCCGGAAGTCCCGGAGGCTCTGGAGGCGGTTATCGCCAAGGCGCTGCAGAAGGAGCGCGACCATCGCTACCAGTCCGCGCGTGATCTGTGGGACGATTTGCGTCGGCTCAGCGCTGGGGCGCAGAGAGGCGAGTTGGCCGCGGCTACGGGTCAGGGGTCGAAAATGTGGGGAGCGGGTACTCGCAATCGCCACGCTGCGATTGTGAGCTTATTCATCGTCGCGTTGGCGGCGGTGGCAGCGCTCTGGTGGCGTGGTGGCGAATCGGTTGAAGAAGAGCGTTCGGGTGCTTCCGGGACCACTCCCGCGCTGGAGTCCGAGGCTGCCTTGCAGACGGCAGAGCTGGATCCCTTGCGCATAGCTATTCTCCCGTTGATGAATCTGAGTGCCGAGAGCGAGGAGAATGTCATGTTTGTAGGGGGACTGCATAGCGATATAATCACCCGGATCTCGCGCATCCGTTCCCTCAAGGTCATTTCCCAGACGTCGGTTTTGGAGTACGAGAATACCCCCAGGAACGTACGTGAAATCGCCGCGGAACTTGGCGTGGGGACGATTTTGGAAGGAGGAGTGCGGCGGGCGGGCGATCGGCTGCGCATCAATGTGCAGTTGATAGACGCGCGCGACGACCGGCAGATCTGGGGGGAGATTTTTGATCGCTTCTTTTCTATGAATGCCATCTTCGACATTCAGAGCGAGATCGCGGAGCGCATCACGGAAGCGCTCGCGGTAGAGTTCAGACCCGAAGAAAGAGCCGAGGTCGCAACAAGGCCTACTGAGAATAAGGAAGCCTACGACTTCTATCTTCGGGGCAGGTACTATGAAGGACGTACCGATCTTTACAGGTGGGATCGCTATTCTTTGTCAGGTCCGTTGTATGAAAAAGCCATTGAACTCGATCGGAGGTTTGCTCTTGCCCATGCCCGGCTCTCGATCGCTCTCATTTCGCAGGCAAGTCATGGGCGGATATCTGGAGAAGAGGGGAGCCGCCGAGCGCTGAACGCGGCCCAGCGGGCCCTCGAAATTCAGCCCGGTGTCGCCGAAGGCCACCTTGCCCTTGGGGCTTATCACGTTGTGTTCACTGGCGATTGGGAGCAGGTCTTGAAGGAGCTTAAGATTGCGGAGGCGGGAATGCCGGGCAACTGGGAGGTGTTCATTTGGCGTTCTCACGCGTTAGACCAGTTGGGGAGGATTGAAGAAGGCGTAACTGAAGCGGAACGCGCCCTCGTCACCGCTCCGAGAAATCCTGAGGCGTATTTCATTCTGTTGTTATATTATCGCAGGGTCAGACGATATGAGGATGCAATCCAGGCCGGATTGAAGGGTTTGGAACTGGCACCGGACTATGTGCATCAGTTTGCTCACGTCGTCAGCCTTCCAATGCAGTTCGACGGAGACACGAAACGGGCGCGGGAGTTGTTCGATAAGTTCCCGCACCTCCATGGAGAGCATCGAGCTCGAAGTAAACTTTTCTGGATCGAGTTCAGAGAGCGCAACTATAGCGAAGCACTGGAGGCCTTATCCGAAATTCATGAAGAAAATGTATTCGGTTTAGGGAAGGTGTTGAAAGTCAATCTGATGAAGGGGCTCACCCACATAATGTCGGGAGATGAAGTGGAGGCGAAAGCGCACCTTCAGTTGGCAGTCGCCGAGATCGAGGAAAAGATCGCCGAGGCGAGCGAGAGATTGGCAAACGCCGAATCAGCAAACGACGAACGATCAATTGAGGGGCGAAGAAAGCGCTTAGCTCATTGGCATATGGCTTTGGGATTGGCATACGCCGGTCTGGGGCTCAGAGAAGAAGCTATTCGGGAAGGGAACCTATGCGTCTCACAGCCGGAAAGCCACCCGTTTGACACACGGCTTCTCTTTTCGTGGATCTATGGTCTGCTGGACGACGCCAAGGGAGCTATCGAACAGATCGAGTACGTCGTACCCGAATCGTATAATTTCGGCTTCGGCGGCGCCACGAATTACCCCTTCTTCGACGGGATTCGCAATGAACCGGCGTGGAAAGCGTTCGAGGCACGCCATCACGGGTAGATCGCGCAATATTTATGCCTTCCGTCTTTTCTTCGTGTGTGATTTAGAAGAATCCGATCTGGGACCCCATCCGTGATCACCCGGCATGGCGGGCGTTGGAGGAGAAGCATCAGAGTGAAGAAGGCGGGAGTTGAGTTTGCCTCTTTAGGAACCTGACCGAAGTTTTGCCCCGGGACCGTAATTTCAACCTGAATCATACATGCGGCCTCGGGAGCCCTCGGCCCTCCAGAACGCAAGGTCGAAAGGCTCATCGCCAGCCATAGTTGACGGCCAAAGGCCTCGATGACGAACCTCTTAGTGAACTAGGTTCAGCTCGGGACGAGGTCTCTCGAGGTCCCCAAGGCAGACAACCTTGCTGCTTCGTTTTCAGGCTTTCGCAGGTCGGCAACCGGCGCTTGATCAGGGCGCGACCCTGTCTCATCGATTTCCGATGTCTACGCTGGAGTGCGTGATGCTCCCTTGCCTGTTTGCTCGGCGATCTCCGTTTTTCTCCTCAACGGCCATTCTCTTCCCCTTCCCTTCAGGCGCGTCCGGGCCGCGTCTTCGTTTTTTCCGTTGAGACGGAAAAAACTCCGCAACCGCACCCCACAAACGGGTTAGTAACTCAGTAAAGGCCCATCGCTAAGAACCGTAACCTGAAATGAAAACAACCTTTCTGATTGCTGCCTGCTCCCTTACCGCCGCCCTCGCTTTGCCGGCCGAGGACGTGCTAACGACGCGGACAGAGACCTTTGATTCCAACACCGGATTTCTGAGCGCTCCGAGGGGTGTGACAACCGATGGGTTCGATATCGGTTGGAGCGACAGCAATCGCGCCAGCGGCGAGGCCCCGGGCGAGTTCGGCGGGACCTTTGGTCGAGGGGGCCCGTTTCACTACTGGGCTGACACCGATATCGGCGATGTCTCCCGCAGGGATGAGCTGGAGGTCACCGGTAAGTTCGTCATCACCGAGGAATTCAGTATGGTCGATTGGATTGTTGTAGGCTACGCTAATACGGACCGGACCTACACTAGAAATGAGATTGGAATGGGCATTTCCGAACCGTTTTCCACCGGAGCGCTCTTCCGCGTATCGGCCGTCTCGCAATATGCCTCCGCCATACATCCTTACCGGATTTACGACAACGCTCCCGGGCGCATCCCGATAGGGGGAAAGGCCTCCTTTCGCTTCGTCTGGATGCCCAGTGCCAGTCGGAACGGGACCGGGACGGCGACTCTTACCCTAACGCTGGAGGGCGGTGAAGAGTTCGTCTCTATCGTGGAGGATCCGCGGGTCCCCGGCGAACCAGAGGGAATCGAATTCGACCTCTTCATCATAGGCGGAAGTGGGATCGAGATCAACCCGGGCGCGCCCCCCGACATCAACCGAAAGATGGTCGTTTTCTTCGACGACATTACCTACACGGTCCGAGGCGCGCCGGCATCCACGGACGATGTCTTCGGTGGCCAGTCCCTGGACGACGATTGGTTCTTCTCGAGCTGGTACGGGACCTACAATACCGCTTTCTGGCCTTGGGTCTTCCACCTCGAGCACGGATTCCAGTTCGTCTTCGAAACCGGTGTGGACGGAGATGTGTTTCTGTTTGACGGCAACAGCGGCGGCTGGTGGTTCACATCAGCATCCCAGTACCCCAATAGCTATATATTCGCTCGCAACGCCTGGGTCTTCTATTTTAGCGATACCGCCAGTCCGAGGAATTTCGTCGATCTCAATTCCGGCGAGTTCTTTGACCTCGATTGATCAAGTTCGATGTTCGAATGCCCGGCATGAGTTGTGCTGCGGGCACAACCCGATCCTGATCCTCAGGATGGTAGTTGAACCCGAATCTGGCTGATGGTAACCGTTATTCTGGGTAAACGTCGCTCTATTGTTGGAATCCTGTAGCGTTTATACGGCGTTGGGCAAGCGGTCGATGTGATTCTCGTGACACCCGAACAGGTAGAGCGATACAGAAATACCCATTGTCTTGTGGTGGCCCCGGCTGAGCTGGCCGGATCAAACAGGGGTGAAACTTCGGCTTGCGGGGCCGTTGCACCTCGGGAAAGGCCGGTTTTTCGTGGCCCGAGGCTTATCCCGAGATAATCGGGATTGCCTCTGGATCCCGGACCGTTCGTATTTCCCACCACGCACCGCAATCTCCGCTACGCTTCGATAAGCAGTGCGCTACGTAGTTTCCGACCCGCGAAAAACGTTACACAATCGCCCGCAAACCCGCATGAAAAGTGAATTTCAGGTTAGCCAAGCCCCCGGCGCGCTGCGCTTGGCCGGATCAAACAGGGATGAAACTTCGCCTTGCGGGCTCCTCGATGAATCCAACCTAACGTTCCAACAAAATTCACTTGACACGCCGCAAACCCGCTCCCAAGGCTAAGTTTCAGGTTAGTGGGCAGAAGCGCTCGTGCTAAGCCGAAGAGGGTAGAGGGGAGTTCACACACGCTTGATCAGGCTGCGATTCTGTCTCAACGATTTCGGATGTCTGCGCCAGGGTGCGCGATGCACCTACCGTGTTCGCTGCGGAACCTCAGTCTCTCTCCCCAACCTCCATTCTCCTCCCCCCCCCCCCCCCCCCCCCCCCCCCCTTCCCCTCAGGCGCGTCCCGGACGCGCCTTCGTTTTTTCCGTTGAGACGGAAAAAACTCCGCAACCGCACCCAAAAATTGGGTTAGTAACTCAGTAAAGGCCCATTGTCCGGGCTCTAACGCGAATCCGATTAAAGAGAAATCCAAACAAGGAGAAGTATGATGTATCCGTTTCCGTCAGGGAAAGAATTGACCAAAACTGTTCGCATTCTGCGGTGCAGACAAATTACCGCGACACTGCTGCTGTACATCATCGGTGTCACGGCGTGTAGCGCCACCGGGTTGCTCATTGCGCAACAGGTCGACGTCGGCGATGATCAGACCGTCACCCGCCTCGTATACGATCGCGACGGGGGGACCTGTTTAGTTGACGAAAGCAAACTGCCGGCGCTGGCCTTCTGCGCGGACGTTTTTAACCTCCTCAGGAATGCCGCTTTTGGCGAATTTATTGAGGAGCCGTTCTTCGAACCCGACGGCCCGTCGAGGTTCAGGGTGATCTACGAACCGGTAACCTTAAGTCCGAATCAGGAGTTCTTTGGGTTGATCGGGGGAACTACCCACCATCCGGACCTCGCGGGGTATGAAGACTACCCTGAGGGATATTCGGAAGGAGACTTCCGGAATCAGATTTTCGCAGATTTCGAAGTCGAAGTGAACGCGGTCGCGCTCAAAGGGAGCAATTTTGCGGTAAAAGGCCCGGTGCAAGTCGAATCGAGTCCGGAGGAACCGCTCAGCACCATTTTCACCTATTTTGACTATACGCAGGCCATTCGGACGCCGGGCCGGCACTCACTGATCTATCGCTGGAACCTGAGCAGCACCCAAGGAGATTGCACGGAAGACTGCCGGGAGGCAGGGATCTGGCAGTACGAGTTTACCATCGACATAGTCCCTGAAGGCGGCGAGGGCGGCATGGCGGCGCAGGCTCCCGCGCCGTTCAGTGAAGCCACCGACATGGGCGACGGATGGTGGGCGTCCGACTGGTTTGGAACTTTCCGGGACCAACCCGATGATTGGATCCACCACAGCGAACACGGCCCGCTTTTCATCCCGGGACCTGGCGAGTCGGACGGCTTCTGGGCCTTCGATCTCGATTTGGGATGGCTCTTCATTGGGAGTGATTTTTATCCCTTCCTCTACGGTGCGGATCGGGCAGCGTGGCTCTTCTACGAGCAGGACTCAGTCGATCCCCGCAATTTCTTCGATCTCGATACCGAGGAGTGGATCACCGATGAGTGATTATTCAACAGTAAGAATTCCGCTGTCTCGGAAGTTAACACGGAAAGAAGGGACTTAAGTTCTCTGCAGTGCAAAGAGCAGCCAAATCCCTGCGCCACTGATATTCTGCGTCCTTAGTACCTTAGAATGTATCGCCGCCGCCCCGCATCCCCTCGAACTCGCAATCCTGAACGGCAACAACGGCTTCGCATTTTTTGGCCTCGACCCGGGTGATCAAATCGGCGGCGTAAGGGGGGAAGCGGTCGCCGGCGCCAGGGATATCAATGGAGACGGCTTCGACGATTTGATTATCGGTGCTGTAGACGTTGATTTTGACAATCGTGTCGGAGCGGGGGCTTGCTATGTGGTCTTTGGGAAGGGGAGCGACTTTGATGCCTTGTTGCCTCTGGAGAATCTAGCCCGACTTGACCAACTCAACCTCTAAAAAAGTTTTTTTCGGGGGTAAATGGGCTGTCGAGTCGCATAAACAGTGGGGGAAGGTTGGCAGAACAGCCTGTAGTGTAGACCTACCCTCTTCCCAGGCCTCGATATGTTTGTATAATTGGGGGCCATCATGTTTCTGAGGTGCAATCGTCGGCGCAAAGATGGCAAAGAGCATTGCTATTGGAACATCGTGGAGAATAAGCGTGTGGGTGGCGGTCGGGTGGTGCAGAGGCAGGTTCTCTACCTTGGAGAGATCAACGACAGCCAGCGCAGCGCTTGGCGCAAGAGTATCGAGATCTTTGCCGAGGGTAGTGCCCGGCCGGAGCAGGTGGCGCTGTTTCCCGAAGATCGGGCGCCGCCGCTCGAGGAGGAAAGCATCGTACGGATTCGGCTCAAAGATTTGAGGATAGAGCGGCCCCGGCAATGGGGAGCGTGCTGGTTGTCCTGCGTGCTTTATGAACAATTGGGGTTGGGTGAGTTCTGGCGCGAGCGAGTGAGGCCTTCCCGGCAAGGCAGGCGGTGGGCCCATGTGTTGCAAACCCTGGTGGCCTATCGACTGATCGATCCAGGAAGCGAGTGGCGGCTGCACCGCCAATGGTATGAGCAATCAGCCATGGCCGATCTTCTGGGCGAAGACTTCGCCTTGGCCGAGAAGAACACCCTGTATCGCTGCCACGATCGATTGCTGGAGCACAAAAAGGCCCTGTTCAGCCACCTGACTAAGCGCTGGAGCGATTTGTTCAACACCCGTTACGAGGTACTGCTATACGATCTGACGAGCACCTATTTCGAGTGTGATCCGAACCAGGAACCAGCGGCTTCGAGCCGAATCCGCAAGTTCGGCTACAGCCGAGACAAACGTTGGGATTGTCTGCAGGTGGTGATCGCCCTGGTAGTCACCCCGGAGGGCTTTCCGATTGCCTATGAAGTGCTTCCCGGTAACACCCTGGATCAAACCACCTTGGGCGATTTTCTTGCTCGCATCGAAAAGGCCTACGGCAAGGCCCGGCGCATCTGGGTCATGGATCGGGGAATACCTACCGAGGAGGTTTTGGCCCAGATGCGTGCAAGCGACCCGCCGATCGACTATCTGGTGGGTACGCCGCGCTCGTGGCTGGACAAGTTCGAGCAATCGTTGCTGCAAAAGCAGTGGCAGAATCTGCGTGCAGGTATCGACGTAAAACTCATCAGGGAGGGGGGTGAAACTTATGTTTTGGCCCGTAGCAAGGAGCGTCTGCACAAAGAAAAGGGTATGCGTCTGCGCGGTTTGCGCCGATTGCTTGAGAGGCTCAAGAAGCTCCGCGATAGCAAGCGGCGTTACCAGCGCGATACCATCCTCATTAAACTGGGCGAAGCCAAGAAGGAAGCCGGCCCGCGGATCTGGCGTTTACTCGACATTGCCGTAGCCCCCAAGGATGGCCCCGCCAATGGCTCGCCGGTGAGCTTCCGGTTGAACTGGAAGAACTACCGTCAGGCCTATCGCCGGGAAGGCCGCTACCTGTTGCGCAGCACCCTCAGTGCCGACAATCCGCACCGCCTCTGGCACCTCTACATCCAACTCACTGAGATCGAGCAAGTTTTCAAGGAAATGAAAAATGACCTCTCCATCCGGCCCATCCATCACCAAAGGGACGATCGCATCGAGGCCCATATTTTTATCAGCTTCCTGGCTTACTGCCTATGGGTCACTCTGAAGCGTCGCTTGCGCGATCTGGCCCCTGGTCTTACTGCCGCCGAGGTGCTTTCGAAAATGGCGGCGATGCAAATGCTCGATGTAAAGCTACCCACCACCGACGGGCGCACCGTGGTGCTCACCCGTTACACCGAGCCCAGTAAGGACCAAAAGCTATTGCTCAACCAACTAAAGCTTGAACTTCCTGCACAACCGCCACCAAAAATCGAATCGAAAACTAGCGACTTGTAGTGGAGACCTTTGGTCCTTTATCAACGACTTACGTCAAAAATGACGCCCAGTTGAGAAAGAGGGGCTAGATGGCACCAACGGCTTTGTAATCAACGGTGTCGCTTCCCAATTTAATACTGGTTGGTCGGTCAGTGGCGCCGGCGACGTGAACGGAGATGGCTTTGACGACATGATTGTGGGGGCCCCTGCTCGATCGGTGGCCGGCGCTGCCGGTCATGCCTATGTCGTCTTTGGCAGGATGGATAGTTTCGAGGCAAGTATGGAACTTGCGGACTTGGATGGGAACAATGGCTTTGCTCTTAACGGCAACGATGAAGATAGCCGCACCGGCGCTTCCGTGCGAGGCGCTGGAGACCTTAATGGAGATGGCTTCGACGATATCGCGATCGGCGCTTTCGAGGCAAAGCCCGGAGCCAGGACCTTCGCTGGTCAGACCTACCTGGTGTTCGGAAAAGCGAGCGGCTTCGAGGCCAGCCTGGAGCTGTCGAGCTTGGATTGGAATAGTGGTTTTGTCTTCAACGGCATTGACGAGGAGGATCGATCAGGCAGGTCAGTCGGCTCAGCGCGAGATGTGAACGGAGATGGCTTCGATGACATGATAATCAGCGCCTTTCGGGCAGATCCCGGAGACAGAGACAAGGCGGGGGAAGTCTACGTCATCTATGGTTCATCATATGCGGATCCGTTTGGCGGTACAATCCTGGGTGACGATTGGTTCGAATCCAACTGGTACGGGACCTACAACAGCGCTTCCTTTCCTTGGGTGTTTCACGTTCTACACGGTTTTCAATATGCCCTAGAAGCAGACGACCCCGGAAACGTCTTTCTGTGGGATGATGAGACGCAGGATTGGTGCTTCACGGGAAATTCCTCTTTACCCGAACATTTACAGTTTCGTCCGCGGCACATGGATCTTCTTCTTTGCCGACACCAGTTCGGCCGGCGCCCGCAGGTTCGTGGACGTCGGCAGTGGTGAATTTTTTGCAGTTCCGTAGGATGTGTATGAGTGGTGTTCAAACCTTACATCCTTTCGCAACCGGATTAGCAAAAATCTGAAGTGAGAAAGGCGGGTCGAAGATCTCGGCCCGCCTTTCGATTTCAAGTCAGGCGCGCCCCCGGCATGCAACCACAGCCGCCTTCCGCGAGTTCACCGCAGATTGCCTGTCATTCTCCTCTGTGATTCGGACTTGAGTTCCTAGGCGGACCTCTCCTATTAATTACCTGACAAAAATTAAGTTGCCTATAGCCAACTTCGCAAGAGGGCAAGAACCAGTTGAAGCCATCGCTATTTCCACTTCCCAGGCGAGTTACGACCTAGCATTCTCGAGTGAATAGTTTTTATCTGACAGAAAATAGCTTGACCTAAATACGAGTGGAAGATACGGTTTCCGAATATGGGATTACGAAGAGTTAAGATTAATGGATAGATGGCGGCGGTGTACCACTGTATATCACGTATCGTAGGGGAGAGCGCCTGTTGAGTGATCGGGGGAAGGAGATCTTGCGGAGGCAGATCTGGAGAGTCTCGGACTTTTGTGGGGTGGAGGTATTGACTTACTGCATCATGAGTAACCATTTCCACCTCCTGGTGCGGATCCCGGAGAAACAGGAAGTGTCTGATCATGAATTACTTCGGCGATACTTCATGCTGTATGGAGAAGAGGAGATTTCGACAAGAATTCTGTCTACCATGCTGCGGAAGGATGGCGGGGATGCGAAGGCATGGCGGAAGTTGATGTTGGGGCGCATGGGCGATGTGTCGATATTCATGAAGATGCTCAAGCAGCGCTTTTCGATCTGGTATAATCGCAGCACTGAGCGTTTTGGCACGCTGTGGGCGGAGCGGTTCAAGAGCGTGCTGGTGGAAAACACTAACTTTGCCTTACAGATCGTGGCTTCCTATATCGACCTGAATCCGGTGCGAGCGGGATTGTGCCAGGATCCGAAGGATTACCGCTACTGCGGGTATGGAGAGGCCGTGGGCGGATCGGCGCGAGCGCGGTCGGGAATCTGCGCGCTCATGCGAGCGAAGGAAGCGTGGTCAACGGCGGCCCGGGAATACCGGGTAGGACTCTTCGGCAGCGGTTCGATACCAAAAGCAGGAGGCAAGCCGCATATCGACCATGAAAAAGTAAGGGAGGTCATGAAAGGGGGAGGCCGGCTTTCCAGAGCCGAGCTACTGCGCTGTCGGGTTCGCTATTTCAGCGATGGGGTGATACTAGGGAGCGAGGAATTCGTGCAGGATCAGTTCGAACAGATCCGCGACCAGCTCAGTCCCTGGCGAAAATCCGGTGCCCGGCCGATGCAGGGAGGTGATTGGGGCGGATTGACCGTCCTGCGCGACTTACAGACGGACGTGATCTCTTGATAAAGGCAGAAGTGCAGGGCTCCCAGCCAGGTTCATGACAAGCGAGAGGGAGGGGAAACGCGATTTTGACTGGAGATTGGCTGAGGTCTGGCCTAAGTGCTGCGGAGATCCCAGTTGGAGGAAGCATAAGCAATAGCTGCAGAATCCGGGACACGGGAGCAGCAGGAAGCTTTAGCTTTAGAAGCAGAAGTGTGGATGCACCAGCGTCGGGAAGGCGGGAATGTCCGAAAATCCATGATTCCGAGTAAGCGTAACCCACACGTGGCCAGGGGCCTCTGGGAAAGGTCGCGATCATCAACAGGCCGGATCTGTGGAAGATCGTATGGGGTGAAAACAATGAAGCTGCACGGAAGAGAAAATGTTAATTAGATTTTGTCTGGTAGTAACTACTCAGGTTGATTCCTGAGAGGATGAACAGGATTTCGGCAAGCCAGGGAGTGAGTGGGTGGAGAGGAGATCGGGGTGCTCAGCAGGGGTGCGGAGTGGCTACGAGGTGTCGAAGGCCGGGACGAACGGAGTGCCGCTGAAAAGGCGGGCCAGAGCGTCCCTGGCGCCGAGGGCGTTCTTACGGGCGGTTGAAATGTAGCTGCGAATGCGGCAAAAAGCTTTGGCGCCTTGCTCGGTTCGGAAGGTCCCGGAGATTTTCTGCTGCACCTTCATCATGCGAAGATCGCGTTCGGCCAGGTTATTGTCGAACGGGACGTTGAGGTCGTACATGAAGGCCAGGGCTTCGTTGCGATGATGATCAAGCCGTTCGAGCAGGTTGCGAGGTTTGGTCTTCTTGCGCCGCCCGCGTTTCTTCTTTGCGTTGACCGGTTGCGGCGGCAGCGGGTTCTGAGCATAGCCCTCATCAAGGATCTTCTGATAACCCTCTTCAAGTGCCTGAATCTGCTCTTCAGGAAGATGATCCGCGGCCTGTTTGGCCTGATCGACGGTCTCCTTGATGTCCACAAGGCAGTCGATCATGCGATCGGCCCAGTCCTGCTGGTATTGCTCATGTACGAAGATCAACTCGCGCAGGTGGTGAGCGTTGCACAACCCATGGCGGCACGAGTAGCCGAAGTATGGTTTCCAGAAGTCGTGAATGGCGCGTCCCATGAACTCGGGCAAAATGCCGATAGCATCGAAGGCGTCGGCGCCGCGTTTGCGATGGATCTCATAGTAGGTCGCGTTTGATGTCGAGGCCGAGTGAAGCCACCAAAGTTTGTCTTCCACGCGTGAACCAGTTTCATCAAAATGAGCTATCGAGGCTTGTTCGATCAGTTCCTTGATCTGATCGAGGGGTTCTTCAACGCGATCATTGCATTGTGAGATGAAGTTGGCCAATGTGCCTTCGCTCATGGGACAGCCGAAAAGGTCCTCAAGGAGTTCGCAGGTTCGCTCATAGGGCAGGTACTGATAGTTTTTCAGGTAGACCTGCCGCGGCCTTGACTCCGTGGCCGTACTGCGCCGGGGCGTTCACGCCTTCAGGAAAAGCCGCCTTGTTCAGATGGCCGCAGGCACAGCGTTTCACCTCGCCCTGATGCTCGGTGACGATAAGTCGTCTCGGAGGCAGATCATGGACTTGTCGTTTCTCAAGGCGGTCGGGTTGCTGATCCGCCAGAGAGCGGTGGCAACACTCGCACTGCTCCACCCGGTGAACCTTTGTGTGATCGGGCGTTGCGACCCTCTTGAGGGTATGGCCCGTATGTCCGGGCTGTCCGCCGCACTTGCGCTGCCCTCTCTTACGCAGGCTTTTCGGCGAGGGTTTGTTGAAGCCATCGCTCGAGGGCGGCTTGCTGCTGTTGCGCGAGTTCTTGGCGAGCCGTTGCTCCAACTCCCGGACCCGGTCGCGCAGACGCTGGTTCTCCGCCTCAAGCAGTCCTTGTCGATCCTCGAGCAGAGTGAATTTTCCTGACAGTTCGACGATGAGCGTTGCCGCCGCATCCGGCTCGGCATTGCAAACGGCCAGGGCTTTGGCATGGGTAATCATGCGCACAACTCCCGACGAAACTCTTGGATGAGGGGATAGAGATACACATCCTTGACTGAAGTGTGGATACAATTTTGCCGGTCATTGCGGCTGCGCCCCTGCGTCCTACCCAGCCGCATCCAGTTGGCGGCCTGGTAGCAGGTTCCCCGGAAACGGCTGCGGTCCACGAACGTTTCCAGGGCGTGGACCGGATGGCAATACTTGGCCTGCCAGTCGGCGCGAATCCGTCGTGCCAGAGAGCCCAGCAGATGACTGGCCAGATGCGGAACCTCAACCCAGGGCAACACGAGCAAGCGCGTGTTGTTGGTCAACCCTTGCAGGTTGCGCTCCCGCGCGCTAGCGCCCCAACCGATCCAGGCGTTGCGCGGGGCGCACTTCCACGCTGCCGAGCCGAAGAGAACACAAGCCACCACACGGCCTGTGCAATCGCGGACCAGGTAGCGAATGTTCTCGCCCACGGTGTTGCGGTGGCCAAGGTAGTGGTAGCGGCTGAGCAGGCAGTTGAACAGCCGCAGGTCTGCCGATCGCGGCTCCACGACATTCAGGGCCAGAGGCCGCAGCTCGTGCAACGCGCAACGGATCGGCTCGCTCGTATGAGCTACAAGGGGCACGCGGCGATTCCGGAGTCCGTTAGACGAAGGTCGCCGGCGCGGCGGCAGTCGAACATGACCGCATCGTTCCAGCTTCAGCAGCAAGGTACGGGCCGCCATGTCCTTGATCTGCCCCCGCCCATTGCGCCAGTCCCAACGACGGCAAACTTCCTCACTGAGCCGCGTCCGGCCCCAACCGGGATGTTCGGAGAGCAAACCGCGGATCAGATCGATATCCCCGCCGCTTACCTTGCGCCCCTGCATGACCATGACGCCCTTCATGGTTCGCACAGTACAGCAAACACCCCCACCGAGTCCAGCCCCAAAACAACACTTTTTTCTGTTGCACTCGGGACGGGGCGGTAGACTACTCTCCAGTCAACGGTAGCGCCGTGGTGGGGCTACCTGGGTAGTTACGTCTGGTAAATAATATTTAGTGTCTCTCGATGAACGGAATCGGTAGAGTGATCGAACCGGACCTTCGTTGTTCGTGACATTCACAGTCCACGGTGTCCGGAGGAAGCGGTAGATCTCCTGATCTTTGCTCACATCCTCATGCCATTTCAGCAAAAGGAGTCCATTTCTGATCTGATGCCGCCGACTTAACGCAGGTGTCGATGAAGGCCATGCCATAGACTCCGTCGTCCACGTTGGGAAAGTCGTGTTCGCAAACTTTCTGTCCTGAGACTTCCTCCCAGATGGCGTCGGCGGCCTCCAGATAGATGTTGGCAAATGCCTCGATAAAGGCTTCCGGGTGACCGAACGGAATACGTGTGTGCTTGGCCGCAACTTCGCTGATATAATCGTTTCCCCGACGGAGAATACGCCGTGGTTGGTCCGGATATTTAACGATCAACTCATTGGGATGTTCCTGGTACCATTCCAGCGAAGCCTTGGTGCCGTATACCCTGATGCTGAGATTGTTCTCTTCTCCAGCTGAAATCTGTGAGGCGTAAATGATGCCTTTGGCTCCTCCTTTGTAGCGTACGAGGATGTTCCCGTCATCTTCCAGACTCCGCCCTGGAACAAAGGTGGTGAATTCGGCACACAACGATTCGATTTCGAATCCGGTGATGTAGCGTGCCAGGTTTTCCGCGTGCGTCCCGATATCTCCTATACAACAAGAGGCGCCTGCCCGTGCCGGATCGGTTCGCCAGGCAGCCTGTTTCTGCCCATCTTTTTCAATGTCGGACAGCAACCAGCCCTGGGGATATTCCGATACGACCTTCAGTATGCGTCCCAGATGACCCTCGCTTGCGAGGTGGCGAGCTTCCTTCACCATAGGATAGCCCGTGTAATTATGGGTGAGGGCAAAGACCTTACGGCTTTTCTCTACGAGAGTGCGAAGTGCCGTAGCCTCATTGAGATCGAATGTCATGGGTTTGTCACAAACGACGTTGAAGCCGGCCTTCAGGAACGCATTGGCCACGGGGAAATGAACATGGTTCGGTGTCACGATCGATACGAAATCGATGCGTGCATCAACCGAAAGGGCGGCTTCGGAGTCTGCCATTTCCTGGAAACCGACGTAGACCCGTTGCGGATCGAGAAATAAATCCCTACCGGACTGGCGAGACTTTTCCGGATCGGAAGAAAAGCAACCGGCCACCAGCTCAATTTTTCCGTCCAGGTTTGCGGCCGCGCGATGTACCGCTCCGATGAAAGCATCCGGGCCGCCACCCACCATTCCCATACGGAGTTTTCGATTCATTTCTTGCCTTTCCTGGGTGCTGTTATCGATTCTCCTTATCGAAGGCTGCGTCGAAAGCAACCTGGCTTGGTGTGAAGTCGATGTGCTTAACAAACGCGCAGGATTCTCTTCCTCCGTGAATCCGATCCATATCCGAGTCCTCCCATTCGATAGATAGAGGACCTTGGTAGTTGATCCGGTTCAAAGCTCGAATGATCTCCTCGAAATTCACCTGTCCCCTCCCCATGGAGCGAAAATCCCAACCTCGGCGAGCATGACCAAAGTTCAAATGGGATGAGAGGATTCCCGATTTCCCGTCGAGGGTGCGGATCGCGTCTTTCATGTGTACATGGTAGATCCGGTCGGGAAACGTATCGATGAAGGCAACGGGATCAACAAATTGCCAATGGAGATGGCTGGGGTCGAAATTGAAGCCAAATGCCTCGCGATGGTCTACGGCTCGCAGTGCGCGCTCGGCGGTGTGGATATCAAAAGCGATCTCGGTGGGATGTACTTCCAGGGCAAACTTGACGCCGCATTCGTCAAATACATCCAGAATGGGGTTCCAAAGGTCGGCAAAGTGCCTGAAACCGTCTTCGATCATGCTCTCTGGGACTGGAGGAAAGGAATAAAGCAGGTGCCAAATTGAAGATCCCGTAAACCCGTTTGCTACCTTGAGTCCGAGGTTTCTGGCCGACCGGGCCGTGTTTTTCATTGCCTCAACTGCCCATGCGCGCTGCTTTTCGGAGTCTCCCGCACAGTCGGGCGGAGCGAAGGCATCGGATCGTCCGTCACTGTTCGGGTCGCAGACGAGCTGACCGGCCAGGTGATTTGAAATTGAGAATAGCTGAAGTCCGTTATCCTTAAGCAGCGAGAGCTTAGCCGCGCAGTATTCGGTGTCGTTGGCTGCCTTATCGACCTCCATGTGATCGCCCCAGCATGCCAGTTCAAGACCGTCGTAGCCCATCTCCCTGGCCAGAGGTGCGAGTTCAGCGAGCGGGAGGTCAGCCCATTGTCCGGTAAATAATGTAACAGGTCGTGCCATCGTATGGTGGATCCTTTTGGTCGGTTGCTTTTGATTTCAAAGTACGGGGAAAGGGTGCAAGCTTAACGTCTCTCGCTAACCCACATCGCTTCTGGAATTTGTGAGCGAACCGGGCTAAAGGCTCAAGGGAAAATGAACATGACCGTGTCGAAATTCGGAAGCATCCAGAGGCCTGAATCTGATGGGATAGTTAAAAAAATGGTCATGTTCGCCGCATCTCTTGCCCTCGCCGCAACGGTCCCGCTCTCAAGCGAAACGCCAGAGGTTCCCGGAAGTATGGAAATGCGGCCTGAAACAGACGAGGGACAGCGGGCTCCCGATGACTCCTTAACGAGGGCCGCAACAGCTTTTCGGAACGTTATTCATGAGCTTTCCGGATACAGCGTTTTGGATTGGAATGGAGAGGAGTCAGCGCATCTGCTCCGTGCCGCGGAGATTGCCCTGATGCACATGAATCGCGAGGGAGTGGAGGCGCGCCGCGTCAACGAAGTCGGGAACGCGGTCGAAGCCGTTTTCCGCGATGCACTTAGGGAAAGCGGATTCCAGGCAGAAATCCCAACAACCTCTGCGGGAAGAAGAAAAGCCACCGGATACCCCGATATTCAGGCGCATCGCGCTGGGGCAGATTTCTACATCGAAGTTAAGACTTATAATTTGAAAAATCGGCTGACCACGCTGCGCAGTTTCTATGTTTCGCCCTCGGACGAGTTCAAGGTCACGCGGGACGCCTTCCATCTCGTCGTCGCTTTCGCCATGGAGCAGGGGGAGGACGGTAAGTACCGCGCCTTAAGCGCCGAATGGGTGAATCTATTCGAGCTCAAAATCAGGTTGAAGCTCGAGTACAATGCCAGCAATCGCGATCTCTATGGCGATGAAGCGGGATTGGTCGCTCATGCTTTGGAAGCTCCTGTCAGGGAAAAAGAAGACCCGAAGGACTAGCAATCTTGTCAGGCCTGGATTCGGAGTTCCTTCTTCTATGATGAACCCGCTTAACAGTTTTGTCGCCGAGGAAGGTCAGCGGCGCCAAAGGATTGGCGCCCTCCAAATCCGAGGCGTCATCCAAGAAATGGAGGGCGGCAATCCCTTGCCGCCGCAGCGCCCTGGCGAAGACCTCCGGTTCATATTGCACGATAGTTGACGGCCGCAGGCCTCGATGGGGGACCTCGTAAGGGTGCTGCCCCGGCACTTACCCATAGCGCAAAGTGGTTTCGGTGAGTTCCATATCTCGACTAAGGGGCCGGTGTGGGCGAATCTTGAGGTGCCTGAGGATGGAATGGTAGGCCTTGACCGCCTCTTCTGGAGACAAGTCGCCGTCGACGATCCGTTTCAGCATTTCGATGAATGACAAAGGGTGCTCGGAGAGGTTGATTTTCCGTCCGAAGAGGGCGGCGCGGGCGCCATGTTTTCGTGCCTGAGCGATCAACTTAAAGGCGTCGTGGCTGGTGCCGGCGCTGCCGCCGAGAATGCCCACGATGAGGGCAGGATCGTAGCTGGCGAGTTCCTCCAGGGCATGTGGACCGTTATAAGGTATCTTGAGGAAGAGCGGCCGGCCCCTTGATGTCACCCCGGCAAGGCAGCGCACGATGTGGTCATTAAGAAACTTGTAGACGTCGCGCTGGGGAATGCCGGGGTCGACATTGGGATTGAAAACCTCAAGGAAGTAACGGAAGTGTTTTCGTTCCGCTTCATTCCGAAATTCGTGAAATTCCTCCAATGCCCGGTGATCCCAGTCGATATTATTGGTGAAGGTTATGGAATAAAGTCCTAGCTCGGCACCGGTCGCGGGCGCCTCATGGTCGCAGTCGAGGCGTCCGTATTTGATATGTTCGATAGTCGCGGTTCGAAAGGAGCGGGATGGCAGTTCAGGGTACTTGCCACCGCGCACGGCCCAGATATCAGTGGTATCGTTGGCCCGCGCGGCCGGTGTAACCCCGGAGGTCCTGAAGAGTCCCTCCCTGGTCGCGAGTTGCTCCAGGGACGAAGCCGAGAGCAGCATAATATCGATGATTCCCTGGCTGATCACATCTCGAATCTGCTGGCGAAATTCCTCGAGAGTCCGGTAACACGCTACGGACTCGGACTGTGAAAAACGGCTGCAATTGCGAGAAGGTCCCGGAGCCCGAATCCCAAAGGCCATGTCGGCGTCTTTTGCGTCCGCGATAATGAAACTATCTGATCCTGCCGGGTCGGCTCGAATCTCCTCCAGCTTCCGGTCCAGCGTTTTGAACGAGTTCATGAATGGATTGCCACTTCGGGTCAGACTGTGTTGCCCTTTACCATTCCACAACGGGAAAAATGGAAAATTGCGAGGTGTTCCATAATGATGTATTGTCAGATGTGGGTTGTAGCGCCGACAATCTTGTCGATGTGGAAACCGAGCGGTAGCACGCTATCTAAATATGAGAGAGGGTAGAAAACGTTTGAAACGAAGGGGTCCGGGTATTTTTGGATCCGGTTCGGGGAGTCTGGTGACGATTTCTCTATTATTTTGCACGGTGCTGGGGGCGGGACGCCATGAGGTTTTCGCCGATGCTACAATCGAGGGCCGCGTGATGCTGAAGGAGAAGCCAACCGCGATCCGATTGAAAAAGCGATATCAGGCCGGGCCGTCGAACAGGGTCGGTTCGCCGCCCCCGCGGCGGGCGGTCGTTTATCTGGAGGGAAACTTCCCGGTTGTGGCGATTTCACCCCCCTCGGCAAGTCCGGAGTTGGCTCAGCGTAATCTTCAGTTCTCCGAATCTATCCTGCCTGTAGCCGTGGGTACCGCCGTGGTCTTTCCGAACGAGGATAGTACCTATCACAATGTATTTTCCTATTCGCCTACCAAGCGCTTTGATCTGGGGCGATACGCCAAGGGTGAAGGCGCTCCCGCTATCACCTTTGACAAACCTGGAGTGGTAAAAGTCTTTTGTGAGGTTCACAACCACATGCGGTCGACAATACTTGTTCTGGAGACGCCATTTTTCACGGTTACTGACGACGAAGGGTCCTTCCGATTAGCCGGCTTACCTACCGGAGACTTTACCCTGAAGGTGTGGCTGAGTGAAAGGGAGGTGAGGTCGCGCGCGGTCAGCCTTATCAATGATGCGGTGCTGAAGGTCGATATTCAGGAGGACGATAATTGAGCGAACAGTCCCAACAGCCACCGCCTGTTTGGCTGAGTTTTCGTTTTAAGTTGCTGCTCTCCATGCTGCTGGTTGTAGCCGTGGTGTCGCTGGGTACCTTGCTCGTCGTTCAGGACAAAGTAGACAGAAATTATCAGAATTTCCTTGGCAGCCAGTTTCAGCAGCAAATCCAGTTGTTTTTTGAGAAGCAGGAGGCCCGATTGGCAGCCGCGCGCAAAACCATTGAAGCAGCCACCGCCAATGTCAGATTGATTGCGGCTCTGGATGCCGGTGACCTGGCTCGATTTTACAGCGACTTGGGATTCGAATTGAGCGATATCCTGGGCGAATATGCGGCACGGAAGGGGGTTGGGCCCCGGGGCAAGGCGCCCTTCTTCAGATTCGTCACCGCTGATGGGCGGGTCCTTGCTCCCCCCGATTCCTTTGCAGGTTTCGTTTCCGGTGTGGAGGAGGTCGATCTGGCTGAAATTCTGTCGGGACTGTCGAGCGGCTTACATCCTGAGAGTCAAGAGAACGTGGGGTACCTGAGTTTCCGTTCGATGGGCCGGGAGGTGCTCTATGAGATTCTCATAAGCGAGATATATGACCCCGCATCTTACGACTTTCTAGGGGACTTGATTTTTGCTGTGCCGGTGACTCCCGCGGACGTTTTTGCTGGAGTGAATAGCGAGAGCTTGAAGACGGGGATTTTTCAGGACCTTCACCTGCACTCAGAGAACATACCTCCGGACAGCAGAGCCGCGATTAGCGAACTCCTGATCTCACTTTCTGAAGGTTTGGAAGTGGGTTCCCCTCGCATCGATATCATGGGGATACCGCACCAAGTATTTTTCAAACGGGTGTCCACCAAGAGTCGTTTCCCTCCCGTGTTTCACGTCTACCTCTATTCCCTGGGTGAATTGAGAGAGCTGCTGCAGGAGATTCGATGGACAGTGTTTTTTGTTGCGCCGGTGGCCCTCTTAATTGGACTCGGCCTCAGCCTCTTTGCCGCCCACAGCCTGAGTAAGCCGATCAGCGACCTGGTAGCCGGAACGCATGAAGTGCAGGCCGGGAACTATGATGTTCGGGTGGAATCCAGAAGCAGAGACGAAATTGGTCAACTTACCCAATCGTTTAACGCCATGACTGAAGGATTGGCACTGAAGGAGCGGTATCGCAGCGTGCTGGATAAGGTGGCGGATCCACAGGTAGCCGCCGAACTTATGAGTGGTTCGATGGACCTTGGTGGGGAAGTCCGCGATATCACGACCTTGTTCTGTGATATTCGCGGGTTTACGCCGCTTACCGAAGGGATGCCGCCGGCAGACGTGATTCATATGCTCAATGAACATATGACCGCGCTCACCCGTGTGGTCTATGAGCGCCGCGGCGTGGTAGATAAATTTGTCGGAGACGAGATCATGGTGCTCTTTGGTGCGCCGCGCGGCTACGGGGACGATGCCCTCAATGCCGCCAGTGCAGCGGTGGCGATGATCGGGGAACGAGAAAAGCTCAACCAGCAAAGTCGTTTTCAGTTTAAGATAGGAATCGGATTGGCCTCCGGTGAAGTGGTGGCCGGGTGTATGGGCTCGGAAGATCGCTTGAATTACACGGTTCTAGGCGAACAGGTGAATCTCGCCGCCCGACTTTGCGGAGCCGCCGGTCCTATGGAGGTGCTGATCGATGCTCTAACTGAGGAGCGTCTGCGTGGATTGATTCAGACCGAGCCCAAGCCGGATATGCAGCTGAAAGGCTTCAGCTCGGCCAGCCGAGTCTACGCACTTGAGAAAGTGTTGGCGCAGGCATGAACCTGAAGCATGTGCGCAGGGTCCTTCTGGGTATCGCTGCTCTCATCATGCATGGGGCGCGTGGCGATTTCACGGGTTGGATGGATCAGATATCGGACTCCCTCGTCTTTAGCTCGAGCACTGCATGGTGGCAGCTTCAGATCGGAGGACTCATTGATATTGAGGCCCTCTACCTCGATCAGCATCCCCCAGGCCTCATTTTTGCTAAGGAAGAGGTCTTTTTCAATCCGCGTCTCACCCTGTTTCTGGACGCATTTGCGGGAAACAATGTTTGCGCGTTTGCGAAAATTCGAGCGGATCGGGGGCTCGATCCCGGGTACCGGGAGAATGACCTGCGAATTGATGAGTACTTTGTCAGGTGGACAGATAGCACAGAACGGTTCGCGCTCCAGGTGGGGAAATTCGCCACTATTTTTGGCAGCTGGGCGGGCCGGCATGATTCCTGGGAGAATGCCTTTATCAACCATCCGCTGCCCTATGAAAACGTGACGATCATTCTGGACCAAGGAGCGCCGCCCAATGCTTCGGACTGGCTGGCTTTGCGTGATCGGAATGACAATAAGAAAAAATGGATACCGGTAATCTGGGGTCCGGTCTATACGGCAGGAGCTTCGGGCTCAATGGCCTTCGGAGATTTCCTGGCCGAAGTATCATTTACCCAGGCAGCCTTGTCCTCACGCCCACCGGCTTGGGAAGACCTGAATTGGGCGCGGCCCACTTGGACGGGCCGGCTGCAGTACTCGCCGCGTCCGTCGCTCGCGCTGGGTGTATCGGGGAGCACCGGCCCCTACCTCCTCGAGGCCGCCCGGGACCAACTCCCCGTGGGCAGTGTTCTGGAAGATTTCAAACAGAAAACGCTGGGTTGGGACGTTTCCTGGGCACGGGGGCACTGGCAAATCTGGAACGAATGGATTTTCAGCGCGTTTGATGTTCCCAACGTAGGCGATGTCGATTCGCTGGCCTACTATGTGGAGGGGAGGTATAAATGGAGTCCCCGGTTCTTCTCGGGTTTTCGCTGGGGTCAGCAGATCTTTTCCGAAATCGAGGACACTGCCGGCGCAATCCAGCGCTGGGATCGGGGAATTTGGAAAATAGATACCTCCTTGGTTTGGCGCATCGATCACCACGTGCAGTTGAAGGGACAGTACAGCTTCTCGGATCAGAATGGTGAGTTGGAGGTGGGTCAGCAGTTTGCGGCGGTTCAGATCACGCTGAAATTTTGATGGTGGAAATTGCCTCGATTTCTCTGGACAGGCATCAGAATGCCGCGATGTTTTTTATATTCAGCCATTGACGTTTGTGCCGTATGTAGGTACTAGTCCGAACAATTGCTGAGGAGTTTCCCCTATTTGCCGATCATAGCTTGATCTATTTAGCGACCTACGGGTATGAAAATCGCCACCAACCAGCGCAAATCATTCACCCTGATGGAGATCATGGTTGCAATTGCGGTGGTGGGAATCCTTATGAGTATGGCCGTGCCGGCCTTGATCAAGGCCTTTCAGGGTTCCAAGTCGGCTCGATTTGTAAGTGACCTCAAGACGGTCACCAATGCGTTTGAATTTTATGCCTTTGAGAACGGGATCTATCCTCCGGATGCTCCCAGTGGTGTCGTTCCCGACGGCATGAGCGGTTATTTACGCGATTTTCCGTGGACTTTAGCTACATGCATAGGGGGGGTTTGGGACTGGGAAAACAACGAACAGCTTTCTAGTTCCGTCACGGTTACGGGACACAAGGTCACTCAGGGCGAACTCGAAAAGGTCGACGATATCATTGACGATGGCTCGCTGTCGTCGGGGTTGTTCACGGGGAATATGTCGACCTGCTTCTACACGCTGACGAATTGAACGGGTCGTAGCGACGACTTTTGCCGCCCGCCCGCCATCCATTCCGCGTAAAATCGTTGCTTCATCGCAAGTAGGCGGGCAGGGCTCCCGCCCATTCCCGAAGTTGGGAATGCGAGAATGTCTTCAATATCTACGAGTCGGTGTATTTGGTACCTATCGAGTTTTCGGCGTAGCAGTGTTCAAAACGATACGCAATTGGGGCCGTTTGCCGACTGCGGCGTGCTCCCGGCTGGCGAACACCTTTGCCGTGCCGCGCTCCTTAGCGTGGCTTACCACCATCCAGCCGAAATTCAAGTCGGGGTGCCGGGCCCAGAATTTAAGGTCATTCAACACGCCTTCCGCGCTCCAGATATAGCTGCCATCAGCGTCGACGATGACGGTGGCAGAGGGTTGCCGGACATAGTCGCCCCCGGAAACATGCCAGCGCTGAGTGTCGAAAAATGAGTAAACCCAGGTTGCGTCTTTAGGAGTTGCGCTCGCTCCTGATCCGTATCCCTGGCTGCCGTTTTCCCGATCTCCTTCCCCCCAATCGGCGGTCAATCGATGCAGACTGATTTTCTGGGGACCAACATTGCCTCCTGCTGTGGTGAGGATGAGATCGGCACTATGTATGTTCGCGACGGCTGCCGGTAGAGTTGAAAGATCGAATCTCAGAAGCGCCCGCCGCATTGATCCCAAGCCGTTCAATCCAACAAAGAGGCCGTTTCCAGCTCCGTTGCTCAAGGGAATGGGATTTCCCTCCCTGTCATAGTCGTCGTATATGGTGGTGTCGCTCGAGGACATGAGTTCCATCGCTTCACTTCGTTCCTGGTCAGCAGATGAGACTGGGACCCACAGACCGACGGCAAGAATTGCGAAAAGCCAGTTTGGTAGTTTCATAGTTATCTATGGGATTCCATCGAGAAGAGGATGTCAAAGGGAGACCGTAACCTGAAATTCGCGGTGCATAATAAGTTGCCAGGCCCAGATTCAGCGGACCTTCGCGCGCAGCGGGGGGGCGCGGAGAATTTGAAATAGACCTGATTCCCCTTTCGATTTATGTTAGAGAACCTGCCTCGCCATGCCTGAGCTGGCCGAAGTCGAGTACTACCGAAAACGGTGGGATCTCGGGATAGGTCACCCTGTCGAGCGTGTGCTTTTGCACCCTCAGGTAAGGGATTTCAGGGACTGTTGTGTGACCGATCTGTCGACGCGGCTAAAGGGACAGGCGCTTCGAGCTTCCCTGGCGCACGGTAAACGCCTGGCCTTTCGATTCTCAGGCGGGTGTTGGCTGGGGCTGCATCTGGGAATGACTGGAAAGCTCGCTACCGTGACCCCGTTCACAGCGCAGGGAAAATATGAACATCTGGTGCTCGTCCAGAAACCGCACGCTTTGGTTTTCAGCGACGTCCGGCAGTTTGGATGCATCCGGTTTTATTCCGGACCGGGGGTGCCCTCATGGTGGCGTGATCTTCCGGCTTCCCTTTTGTCCAGCGCGTTCACGCGCGGTGGGCTGCAGGGGTTTCTCCAGCGCCATGGACGTTCTCCCTTGAAAGCCGTATTGCTGCATCAGGATGGGTTTCCCGGTGTCGGCAACTGGATGGCCGACGAAATTCTCTGGCGAGCCCGCATCAGGCCCACATGTCCTGCGGGGCGGGTGCGAGGGCGAAAGCTGAGTGACCTCTTTACGGCCGTCAAGGAGGTTGGTTCCGACGCCATGGCAGTGATCGCCGTGGACTGGAAGGATCCTCCCGATTCCTGGCTCTTCAACCACCGTTGGAAGGACGGAGGTCGTTGTCCCCGGACGGGGCGGCCGTTGATTCGCCAACGGATTCGTGGCCGAACTACCTGTTGGTCGCCTGCCTGGCAGCGTTGGCCGCGCACGGGAATTTCACCGATAGAGCCAAAATCGCCGGCTCATTGACTGGAATACCGTATTCTTGGCCTGCCACCTGCGAATGAACGCATCGATATCGACGTCTGCCCCCAAACGTCGAATGGCACTCCACCATTCCGATGACCCCACGTGCTTATTGAAGAGCACGCCCTCAGTAGCACTGGCTGAAGCGAATGGATTGGTCTCACTCCACTGGCAGGCCACCTGCATCATGTGGAAACTGATCTCGGTTGGGCGAAGGGCACGCCAGTCGCTCACTTTTACGTAGACGCCCTCGACCAACCCCCGCTCGGGGTCGGCATATTGGATGGTAATGTAATCGAGCCCCGGAATTCGCCTATCGCGGAGGGCCTGCTCCAAGGCCCGTGGATCACGGCCTTTGAAGCTCAAAAGGCGAAAGGGATAGCGGGTGCCGTAGCCATGGGAAAATTTGCCGATCTGGGCACCGAGGCCAGTCATAGAATACCCCATGGCGGCAGATAGGTTGGGGATGGCCGGTGATGTCGGCACCCAGGCAAGGCCGGTGTCCGGCCACATCATGTCCCTTCGCCATCCCCTCATAGGTATTACGGTCAGCTTGCCCTGGCGCCGGGTTTCATCGTCGATCTCAAGCCACCCGGGAATGATCTTGGCCATTTGGGCCAATTCGCCGATAGTCAGCCCGTGAACGTATGGCACGCGGAAGGTGCCCACGTAGCTCACCCAACGCTTCTCCATGAAAGGGCCGTCGACCTTGAGCCCGCCCAGCGGATTCGGCCGATCCAGAATGACGATGGATTTATCGGTTTCAAAGCAGGCTTCCATGGCCAGCCGCATGCAACTCACATAGGTGTACGACCTTACGCCCAGATCCTGCAGGTCGACGACTAGAACGTCGATTCGGCTGAGTATTTCGGGAGTCGGTTTTCGATAACGGCCATACAGGGAAAATACCGGAAGGCCGGTCCTTGGGTCGATAACGTCCTGCACGGGCTCGTGGGCCTTTGCGTTACCGTGTATGCCGTGTTCAGGGCCGAAAAGCGCAACCAGATTGACACGTTCATGGCGTCGCAGCACGTCGATGGTACTGGTTCCGTAGCGGTTCACTCCGGCCGGATGGGTGAGTAATCCGACGCGCTTTCCCCAGAGCACGCGAAAGCGACTGTCTTCCAGAACATCGACACCCAGGTGCAGCGGTTCGCGGCGGCTACGGGGGAAGCTTGAGTTCGCAGCTCTGGTGGTACCCAAGCCCCATCCCACGTCGCTGAGACAGGTCCAACAGAGCACGATGAATGAGAGTCGGGCAACTCCGCGGAGGAGAAATATCCCGGCTGATCTATTCATAGGTCTGGTCGCTCAAGCCTTATCACAGGATGAGTTCTCATCGCCGCCCGACGGGTCAATGTCTGGATCGGACTTTGCTCGGCTCCGACTCTTCGAAGCCTTGGTGACCGCCGCCATGCGATAAACGAGGCTCGATACAAAACCCGAAAAGTAACCCAGAATCAGACCTCCAACCGTAATGCACATGTAACCGCGCAGTCCATTCTTGATCAAACCTACCTGCGATCGGCCCAGGGCTTCGGCTTGCTGAATGGTGGTCTCGCTGCCGAAAAAGCCGATGAAGAAATCACCCACGTTGTAGGATATCCACCAGATTATGGGTACCGTAAACGGCAACGAGATAAACTGCAGGGCGACGGTTATGGGAAGATTTGCCCGAAACAGAATCGCGGCCCCAAATGCTATCGGAACCTGGATTCCAAGCAGGGGCAGAAAGGCGATAATGAATCCCGCGTAGAGTGCGGGAACGACTTCTCTTGGGCGAAACGACCAGAGGTAGGGCATCTTGCGTGCCAATTGCGCGAACCGGCTGATAAAGGGATAGCGGTGCAAGACGGCGCGGCGCGGTAGCGGACGTAGCAGCCACTTGACTCGACGAATCCGCGCGAACCGCTTCTTCTCCTCTGCCGAATTGTTCGAATCCATACAGCTACCGGTTGGTTGCCGGGGTCTTAGTGGATACGGCTTTCCCTGGAAGGTGGGGACCCTCATCCAAGGCTACGAGTGCTCTCACGGTTCTGGTGTGGTGTCTCGCGATTAATTTCACACAGTTAATTGCGAGATACCACACGAGCCCATAATCCCTAGGTACATTATCTGGTCTTCGTGGAGTTGTTTAAAAACCTTGTATTTGGCGTCGTGGAAATGGGCTACAGCGTCGCCGTGGGGTTCGATGACACTCCCTGCCGTGCTCATGGCGGCCATTCCCTCGGCGACCGTAGTGTACTCCCGGGAAGCTACTGCGCCGAGAATGGCAGATCCTAAGAGCACGGCCTCCGATTCTTTCGGTAGGACAATCCGGCACTTCGTGATGTCGGCATGTTCCGTGAGAAACAGGGGATTCCTGGTTCCGCCGCCGCACGCCAGTATCGTATCGATCTGATATCCCTTCGCATTCATGGCTTCCAGTATGTGGCGGGTTCCGCAAGCAATGGCTTGAATGGTCGCTTGATAAAGAAGCGCGAGGTCGTCTACGGTGCTGGAAAGTCTCAATCCTGAAATCATTCCCCGAAGCGTGGGGTCCGCCCAAGGTGAGCGATTGCCGTGAAAGTAAGGACACACATGGAGCTCGCGAGTAAGCGCTGCCGGAAAGGGCTCGGCCTTAGCCAGGTCGTTCAATCGCTGGTTCAGGAACTCATATACAGAGATCCCCGATTTCTCGGCCCGCTCTTTGAGTTCAGCGCTGGCGCCGTGAGTAAATACCGTTTGATCCACCAGCGATCCGGTCGCTGACTGGCCGCCTTCGGTCAGCCACATGCCCGGTACCATCGCCGAATAGTAGGGTCCCCAAATACCATCGATATACTTGGGTTTACGAGATACTGCCATGTGGCATGAGGAGGTGCCGCCGATGAGGGCGATACGGTGCTCGAGATCCTCGAGCGACGGCGCGTGCTCATCGATATCGGCCCCGATCATACCAATACCACCGGCGTGGGCGTCGATAATCGAGACTCCAACAGCGGTTCCCGCCTTCAGGCCGAGTTCGGCAGCGCTGCTTGCGGTGAGTCCGGTTCCTATGGGTTCGCCCATTGGGCGGACTCGTGTGCCGATCTTGCGGAAGTGTTGCTCGGGAAAATCGCCGAGCCCGATACTCTGGAAAAAGGAGCTATCCCAACGGCCCATCGAACCTTCCGTCTCGGAGCTTTCGTGCCCGAGATAGGTCCATTTACAGACTGTCGTACAGAGTGAACGGGTATCGTTTCCGGTGGCCCGATAAGTGAGAAAGTCGGGGAGATCGAAAAAATGCGCTGTTCTCGACCAGGATCGAGGCAGGTTTTCTTTCAGCCAGAGCAGTTTTGGAGACTCCATTTCGGGACTGATGATCCCGCCCACGTAATCGAGCACGGAGTGGTTGCTGCTATTGATGCGTTGCGCCTGTGATATGGCCCGATGATCCATCCAGACGATGATATTCTGCTCGTCCTTACCGGTGGGACTCACTGTGACCGGATTGTCCAGCTCATCGAGCAAAACAAGGGAGCAGGTAGCGTCGAATCCTATGCCTTTTACACGTTCACCGGCAACATGGGCGTCTTTCAGGACACGGTATACACAGCGGCACACGGCTTTCCATATATCCGTACTCGACTGTTCTACAAAGTCGAGTTCTGGAATCCAGGTCTTGATGTCCTCCGTAGCAGATGCCAGCAGCGCCCCGGTGCGGTCGAACAGACCGGCGCGGGCGCTACCCGTTCCGACGTCAATTCCGATAAAGCGATGGTTGCTGGCCATGGGCTTCGAGCTCCTCTATAGCGCGGGAATCTTACCGAAATTCCTGTCCTGTTTCCGCGTCCAGGATCTTGAAACTTTCCACGTGGTAGGCCGAATCTGCACGGAATGCCAGCTTTACGTGATAGAGATCCTCAATATCGATGAGGTGATTTTCGTCTTCCTGGCGAAGGCGTTCAAGGGCGATCGGATGGCACAAAATGCGGAGGTGTATCAGCTTGTAGGCATACTCCTGACGGGCGCGGAGCCGGCGTATCACACTCACCAGGCGGCGCTGAATCTCGACGCTCATGGCTCGCGGGGACTTCACGATTCCCCGACCTGTGCAGTAGGGACAGGAAGTATAGATTCCCGAGGATGTGCTTTCCTCGTGTCGCTGCCGGGTCATTTGCATGATCCCGAGTTGCGAAATAGGAAGAATATGGCACTTTGCGCGGTCCTTGGCCATCTCGTCGCGCATGCGCTTCAGCACGGAAGTCCGGTCCCTGCGCTGCTTCATATCGATGTAGTCGATGATGATGAGTCCGCCGATATTGCGCAGTCGGATCTGCCTCGATATCTCCTTGGCCGCCTCGAGATTTACCTGCAGTATGTAGTCCTTGCCATCCCCGTTCTTTTGCCGGTGGCTGCCGGTGTTCACGTCGATGGCGACGAGAGCTTCCGTTTCTTCTACGACAATTTCACCCCCTGATGGCAGAGGCACTTTTCGTTGAAACGTCTGCTCAATCTGGCGCTCAATATTAAAGCGTTCGAAGATAGGGATGCTCTCTTTAAAATGACTTATCTTTCGTCGGGAACGCGGCGAGATCTTGCCCACGCTTTCCTGCATGGATTTCAGATCATCTTCATCGTCGATGAGCACGCGATCGATCTCTTCGGTGAGAAAGTCCCGAACCGTCCGTTCGACGAGATCGGGTTCCTGATAAAGGCAACCGGGCTCGGCAGATTCCTCCATGCGCTGGTTGATCCCGTCCCATTTACGCAGCAGAATATGGAGGTCGCGGACAAAGTAGCGGATCTTTTTACCCTCTCCCGCGGTCCGTATGATTACCCCCATACCTTCCGGAATGGTGAGGCTGCGCAGGTCCTTCCTGAGGCGCTGACGTTCCTTCGACTGCTCGATTTTGCGAGATATGCCGCACTGTCCAGAGAACGGAATCAACACGAGGTAGCGTCCGGGCAGTGCGATGTTGGTCGTCGTGCGCGGTCCCTTTTCCCCGATCTGCGCTTTGGTGACCTGAATCACGATTTCGCGACCCACCGGATAGAGCTTGGGAATGTCCTTGAGGCTGATGCGATCCTTGCGGTTCTTCTGCTCCTGAGTCCTGGTATCGCGCACAATCTCGACGGACGAATCGGCCGCTGCCGGTAATATGTCCCAGTAGTGCAGAAAGGCGTTCTTGGGCATGCCGATCTCGACAAAAGCCGCCTTCAGTCCCGGTTCCAGATTCTGAATCTTTCCCCGGAAGATGCTGCCTACGATGCGGTTTTCTCCCGCACGTTCGACATCATACTTCTCCAGGACTCCATCGACCAGCACGGCGACACGCTTTTCCAGCGGTTCCGCATTGACAATGATTTCGCGGAAAGGCTCCCGTTCGCCCCGAACCGCCTGCACGATCCGGCGTACAATCGGCCGTTTCTTGGAGCGCTCCAGGGCGGCATCCTTGATCTGGCGTGAACTCAGTTCGCCATTCCCTTTCTTGTAGGGCGGCGATTTGAGCTCAGCCTCGATCTGCGGGGCGATTCCTGCCTGGGCAGGGATCGCTTTCTCTTCAGATCCGGGAGTCTTCTCTGTTTGCTTTGTGCCTGCTTTAGCTTCACTCATATGTTCTGGGAATCCCATTTATCCAAGGGTCCCTCGAACTGAGTGTGCGCATTTACAGGAGAACCCAGCGTGTCCCGTGTGCGGGTGGGCCTTTTGATCATGAAAAGTCCCTCCGAAAACGATGAACACTCTGCAGCAATCCTTGTAGAATGAAGCAACTCAGAATGAAGGACCCGCCATAGCTGAGGAAGGGAAGCGGGAGCCCCGTAATCGGCATCAGACCAATAGTCATTCCAATGTTGATGAAAACGTGCACCATAAAGATGGCGCTGACACCAATAGCCAACAGCATCCCAAAACGATCGCGAGCCATGCTGGCGATGCGGATGCCGTTAGCCATCAAAAGGGCATAGATACCAATTACGATGGCGCTTCCCAAAAAACCCTTCTCTTCTGCCAATACGGAGAAGATGAAGTCGTTATGGGCTACCGATTGCGGCAGGTAGCCCAGTTTAGCCTGGGTTCCTTCCATCCAGCCTTTCCCGACGAGGCCGCCGGAGCCGACTGAGATGAGGGATTGGCGGAGGTTCCAGCTGACCCCTATGCCCTTGGGATCGACGGCCTCCGGTGCGATAAATGCGAGGATTCGGTTACGTTGATAATCTTTGAGGGGAATTGCTGAATGCGGTTCGTATTCCCCCCGGTTACTGGATGCGGAAAGGTTATTGACCTTGAGAAATATATGATACCGATAGATATCGATCGACACTATTCCCAGCAGCAGAACGAATGCCGCAAATACCGCGGCGAAGAACCGTTCTGACAGTTTGGAGACGTATAAGAGCGAAAAAACCATCGGCGGGAATACTAGAGCTGACCCTAAGTCGGGTTGCATAAAAATCAACACAATAGGCAATAAAATGACCAATCCGACCTTGATCAGAACGCTGAGCGAATCGCGTATAGAGCCGATTTCCGATCTTGCCAGAATGCTTGCCGCCATGATCAGCACCCCTATCTTGGCGGTTTCGGAAGGCTGGAATGAAAACGCTCCAAAGTTAAGCCACCTTAGCGCGTGGTAACGTTCCACGCCCAGCGGGGTCCAGAGGAGCAGGAGCAGCGCCAGCGAGGCGGCATAGAGGATGTGGGCGTTCTGCAAAAGAATCTTATAATCCAGGAGGGAAAGCGTCAGATAGACTCCGGCTCCCAGGAAAATAAACATTACTTGCTTGAGCCACTGCGTTCCGCCGACATACGACTGGGCCGAGTAAATGAAAAACACCCCTGCCACCGCTAAGATCAGAATCAGCACCGGTTGCAGCCAATCGGTGCGAAACCGATCCGCCTGATTCAGCAGTTTCTGGTAGTTCCGGTAAAGCGGTTGGGGCGTCATGTGTGGCTCATTAGCAGTTTCCCGGATTGCGGCGCGGGCCTCAAATCAATTACCGTTCTCTACCACACTTTTCTCGTCTGCCGGCAAACCTTCGATGAGTTGGGGCGCCGATGCAATGTGACGCGGTTTCGATGGCGAACGTTTCTGAAGATCGAGCACTCAAGGATGACGGCGGATCGAATGCCGCACGGATCGACGTGCTAAAGCGCGCCCGGAATCTGCTCCGACCATCTCGGCCCCACCATCGCTCGATGTCCTATTAATTTACATGACAAAAAAGGTAGACGCGTCCCTCCAGCATGCGATAGGTGTGAGTCTCCATCAGAAATCGCCGGTCATCGGTTGACAGGGCTTCACTCAAATTCCGCTGCAATTTGTTCTTGGATCCAGGTGTAGGTCGCAGCCATACCATCTTTCAATGGGGTATTCGGTTCCCATCCGAACAATCTACGGATCAAAGTGTTGTCGCTGTTTCGCCCCCTCACACCAAGGGGTGCATCGAGCCTGTACCGACGATTCAGCCGCACACCTGCAATCTCTTCGATGATATCGACGAGCTGGTTGACTGTTACGAGCTCGCTGCTGCCTACATTCACGGGTTCCGGATAATCGCCGTGAATCAGAAGCTCAATTCCCCGAAGGCAATCGCCAATATAAGTAAAGGACCTCGTCTGCTCGCCATCTCCCCATACCTCGATTTCATGACTTCCGTTCCGCACGGCCTCTGCTACCTTTCGGCAGATCGCTGCCGGGGCTTTCTCGCGGCCTCCAGTCCAAGTGCCGTGAGAGCCGTAGACATTATGAAACCGAGCAATCGCAATCTCGAGCCCGAAATCCTCATAAAAATGCCGGCACATCCGTTCGCCGAAGAGTTTCTCCCAGCCATACCCATCTTCGGGCATCGCAGGATAAGCGTCGGCCTCTTTCAATGCCACGGCATCCGACCGTGACTGCTTCTCGGCCGAATAGACGCACGCCGAGGAGGCGTAAAAATACTTATCTACCCGGTGCTCGCGAGAAGCCATCAGAAGATGCGTGTTGATCAGAACGCTGAGCATGCACAGGGCCTTGTTATTTTCGATAAAGCCCATCCCTCCCATGTCCGAGGCAAGATTCAGAACGGTACCACATCCATCGACGACCTCCAGGCAGGTTTCACGGTCTCGGAGGTCCATCACGAGAGTTTCCGTCTGCGGGAAATGCTGGTACCATTCCTTGACCGGCTTGAAATCCACGGCTCGCAGACGTGAAAAGCCTCGATCCAGAAGATATCGAACGAAATGGCCCCCAATGAAACCTCCGGCACCCGCTACCAATATGCGATCCTCAGGGCTCATAGACGAATAGCCATTATTTAAGGATGGGGAATTTTTTCAATCCAGACATCTGGCATGCCAGTAGAATGAGGAATTCAGGATTGTTACGAAGGTATCGCTTCCAAAGCCGACGTGGATCCTGGCACAATCGGAACAACCACTCAAACCCCGATCGCTGGATCCACCGGGGCGCCTGTGGAACCCGGCCCGTGAGAAAGTCAAAGGCTGCTCCTACTCCGATCATCAGCCTGCAATCCAGTTTTTCCGAATACTCAGCCATAAACAGTTCCTGCTTCGGCGTGCTTAGACCAACCCAGAAGATATCAGCCCCAGAGGCCTCCACGCGCTGCGCCAACTCCCAAGCCTCCTCAAAAGCCAGTTTGCGAAACGGAGGCGTGTAGCTGCCAGCTATCCGGATTCGTGGAAATTGGCGAACCATCTCGGCCGCAATATCCTCCGCCACCCCCGCCTTGCCCCCATAGAAGAAGTGGCCATAGGACGTGTCCTCCGTACGTCGCATCACTTCCAGCATCAGGTCCGGTCCGTATACGCGATTCATACAATCAAATCCGCGAGCCTTCCCAATCCACACCAAAGGCATCCCGTCTGGGGTCGTCAGAAAACTTCGATTGTGGATCCTTTTGATCTCGCCATTCCGTTGTGACTCCATCACCCCATGAACACCTGTCACGGTAATGAATGCCCTTCGTTCACTGGCCAAAGCATCGATTATGAGATCACAGGCCGATCTGATGTTTAGGACGCTAATCCCAACACCGAGCACATTGATGCGTTCAGGACTTCCCTTTGCGGTCTCGGTTATATCGGACGGCGGTTGAGCAGTCATAGTTCCACTCTCCTGAAACCATAGTTGAACGCATCCACAGGACGGTCATCATGTAGTAGCCTTTCCTTCTCTATCATGGCAGTGCCATCGTTCTCCGCCAACTTCCCGAGGAGCCAACACCGTAGAACGGTCACGCGTAACGACCCGGATGCGTTGCTGCGAGGTGCTGATGAAGCATGGATCTTCACGATTTTTTCTGACGGAATGCAACTTAAGGATCTACCTCTCTGCCCCGTCCCTGCCGCGTACCGTTGAGAAGAGGATACGAAAAACACCTTCACTATCGCGAGGATCAGAGTCAATAGCGGCTGCAACCTGGCGGGCTGAAACTGGCCGGCCTCGTTCAGCAGCTTGATGTCGAATCGGCTTAGTCCGAAAATCTCACTACCGAGCGAAGCGACATCCTTTATTTTCGGACGTGGGCGAAACTGCCTCCATATAACTTTGAATATCAGGATGTTGAGTTTGAATGAAAATCGAATCGAGGGATTCTGAAATCGACACGGTGCCCATTTTCAATCCGGGAAGGATAGACTGATCCTCCTCTCCAACCTTTTCATTATCAAAAACTTACCATGCAGTTTCGCTTTCTAAACCGGTTATCTTTGTGAGATAGCCGGGTTAGCGCTCGGTGCCCCTCAGCTCGGAGTTTGGCAGCCTATCAATGTCTTAATCTGCGAGGTTTCTAAATGCCACAGCCTTTTCCTCAATCGGGCCCAAAACGTGCGGGCAACAGATTCGCTCCATCACCATTCTCTCTTTCCCTTCGCGGACAAGCTTGCTACGCTCCAGCTGAAACGTGGTGAGCACACACCATGTGCATTCAAATTTGGCGAGGATATGAGTCGTTTGAAGATCACGATCGCTGGTGGAGACACAGCCACGCCGCTGAATCTGTCAATACGCCTAAATCTGATCAAGCAATACATAATTCCCGGTGTATCCAAAGTGCTCGACGGCGGATGTGGAGAAGGTGAATACGTTTTGGCTCTTCGGAGAAAATACAATGTAGAAGCATGGGGTATCGACTATTTGGAGAGAAAAATAAACTCTTTCAAGAGTAAGCATCCTAAACTAAACTGGGTGTCGCGAGGTAACTTACATGACATAGGATATGATAATAGTACCTTTGATGTAGTAATTTTGAATGAGGTTTTAGAACATGTACCTAATGAAATTACGGTTCTTGAAGAAATACATCGAGTTCTAAGGCCTTACGGAAAGATCCTAATATTTTCACCGAACAGACTATTCCCATTCGAGTCTCACGGAGTGCTTATGCGTAATTCCGGAAAGAAAGTACCTCCGTATATTCCCATGATTCCATATATTCCACTTTTTATAGGGAATAAAATATTCAGATATTGGGCTCGCAACTACTGGCCGACCGAGCTACAAAGACTGATTAAGAAGGCAGGGTTTGATATCATTGAATCAACATATTTATGGCAAACATTCGAGAATATATCAGGCACTCAGCCTGCGTTTATGAGAAAATCTAAATTCTTGCTGAGAAAAACAGCACGTATCTTGGAGCGCACCCCATTGTTGAAAGCGTTTGGCGTATCACAAGTGATTGTGGCTCAAAGAGGCCCCGTGCGTAAGTCATAGGCCTACGCTGACCCGGAATGGCGCGGAATCAGGCGGAACTCGTTGTGCAAACCGTTAGAAATATCTTGGAAGAGAGATAGTATCAACGATTTGTACGCCTCTGATTGCGAAGGAACGCAGTGCAACGGAAGTATTTTCGCTGGAAATGAGGGACTGGGTTCTTACTGAGATCGCTCCCGGAATCGTCGAGTATCTGGACGCGCCGGCATGCAAGATAACGCGAGTTTTAGGTGATTTTTATGCCTTGGAATTCGCCGATCATTATTTCGATCACCTATTCTTCAATTCAACTGTCCATCATATTCCGAGTAGGAACTAGCCTCGGGTTTGGTCTGAATTGGATAGGGTATTAAACACGGGCGGTCCGTCATCGCCATCCGCAATCCCGTGATCAGCCCGCTTCCGGGGTGGAAGAGCCTGCCGAAGAGAGGTTTTGGGAGACATGAAAGGGGTTTTGGGTTACCGAACTCAGTTTCTCACAATCTGAATGTCGACGAATGTTCCAATGCTATTTTATTTATCAGACAAAAAACAGGTTGCTAAGTCGAGTTGCATAAAAATCAACACAATAGGCAATAAAATGACCAACCCGACTTTGATCAGAACGCTGAGCGAATCGCGTATAGAGCCGATTTCCGATCGTGCCAGTATGCTCGCCGCAATGACCAGCACACCTATCTTGGCGGTTTCGGAAGGCTGGAATGAAAACGCTCCAAAGTTCAGCCACCTTAGCGCGTGGTAGCGTTCCACGCCCAGCGGGGCCCACAAGAGCAGGAGCAGCACCACCGAAGCGGCATAGAGGGTGTGGGCGTTCTGTAATAGAATCTTATAGTCCAGGAGGGAAAGCGGATGAGTCGTCATGCGTGGCTCATTGTCAGCTTTCCATATTTCAGCCCGATCCTCAAACTAAATGCTACCTTGGCTGCAACTGCGGTAATGACTATTTATCGACGATGGGTGCTTTCGAACCCTCAAGGCGCGTTTGAAGCAAAAAACCGGTTGTCGGAGTTGCTGGAGAAAGCTCGTCATGGGCAGCGTATTCAGATCACGAAACGCGGTCGTCCGGTGGCGGTGTTGGGTCCCGTAGAAGATGAGGCCAAAACGAAGCACGGGCGAGTCAACGTTCTCGTGCGGGCCCGAAAGCTGCGTGAGCAGCAGAAAGCCGGTAGTGAGAGCTTGAAAGCATTGATCGAGGAGGGACGCCGTATTTGATCGTGGTAGCGGATGCCTCTCTTTGCGGTGGGTGGTTCTTGCCCGATGAGCATTCCAGGATGGCGGACCACCTCCTGCGGGGTGCAATCGAGAACCGGTATGAGATCTGGGTGCCGGTGCTCTGGTATTACGAGATTGCCAATTTGCTCGCCTCCGCGCACCGCCGCAACCGGCTGAGTGAAGAGCAGGTAGAAGAAGCGGTGGGTATCTTGAGCGATATTCCGATTGCTCACCTCGACAATCCCGACACGCTATCGTATCCTAAAGCTTGCAGTGGCCCATAGCCTTTCTGCCTACGCCGCCGCCTATCTTGAGTTGGCGGATCGGCTGCTCTGTCCGATGTTGACGGCGGACAAGCGGCTGTTGGCAACTGCGGCGAAATTGTCCTTAGCCACTTCGCTTGATTGAGCCGGGCTTGGACTCCGTTCAGCGAATTGCCTTGTGTCTTGAGGAACCTGCAATCAGTTAGGCGCAGTGGAGATCTCAGATGGGCTGATCGACTTTCAACCTCTTCCGTGCAATGCAATGGGGTACAGTGGGATAAATGAAGGCGAACACGGGCCAGTCGAGACAGGGTGGTTCGCGGAGTCATGAGGCGCATTGTGTGGTCCAGACCTGGGCATTCGATGACTTCAGGGAGAATCTGAAAGACAGGGGAAGTATCGATCTCGTCAAGATTGACCTCGGGGGTGCCGAAGAGCTCGCGCTTATGGGCATGAGAAATGTGCTCCGGGAGGACCCACTGCTGCTTATAGTGGAAGCCATCGAACAGCAACTTAAGCGCTTTGGTTCATCCCAAGCAGCGCTCTTGCAACTGACCAGCGACTGTGGATATCAGATTCTGGCCGATTTCGATGGAAATCTGATTCTGGGAGTGCGATGAACTCTAACTCGCACTTCTCACGGGTTTCGGCTGAACGAAGGTAAATGTTTGATTGCTGGATTTTAGCAGGGATCTGCGGAAATCGGAGCACGTCGGTCAGATGGTTCAGAATAAATCGCATCATTGCACCTTCCCTGCCAATGCCCGCGATCTGTTCAATCATGGGCGCGTATGGATCTCGCTCCATGGCAGCTTTAATTGTTGGATGCGATCTACTAACCTGGAACAGATGCGTTCAATCGACCGCTTTATGCTCAAGCGACTCAGAGAACTCTTCTCGCACAAATTGATCCACAATATCTTGACGGAGAATATCCCACTTCTTCGCCGGAACCTGTCGTCCTTCGAATGAGACTGGATTCTGAAGGTCGTGATACCCAGTCAGCACCGGACCGTAATTAAGGAAGGAGCCGAGGAGATACACTAAAGTGATTGTCCCCAGGAGGACACGCGTTCGCGAATTGTCAGGTATGACAAAGGCCGCCGCTAAGTAGAAGAATAGGGTCGCTGGCACGTATATTCTCAACCCCGAACCGAAGGCGTACGGCAGCGAAAGGGACACCGCAATACAGGCGTAGACTGCCAGGCGACTCCTCTTATCAGAACTGACAGATGGCCAGTTCCGAATCGATAGGAAGGTCAAGTAGCCCCAAAGCACGAGAAGCAGCAGCGAAACACCAAGCGCGAACAGTATATCTGTGGCGTATGCCGGAACGGGGACGAACGTGTAGAAAATCCCCTCAAGGATCTTGATGCCGCGCAGGAAAACGGTGATGGAAATTAGAATCGGACCAGACTTCTCAGCCAAGTACAACCCATGGGCTTTAGCGGCGACATTTATCGCGTAGTACGATTGCCAAATGAAGTAGAGAGAAACCAGGAAACCGAGAACAGTCAGGGCAGCGGATATGAACCGCTTGCGACGAAGGTAAGAGTATGCAAACACCAGGTTTTGAAAGATAAAAGGAGCTTTTGACCAGCAACTTAGAAGGACCCAAACGACACCAATCCTGGCTTGATGGAGCCTGACAGCGGGAATAAGAAAAACGAGGAGCAATAGGTCGTTTCTCTGGCTTATCCAGCTTACTGGCCAGACCATAGCGGGATGACAGAGCGCGGTAAGCGACAACAGATAGGCGATAGGCGGAAGCTTATCGTGCCTGATTATCCATGCGCACAACACGCCGAGTACAGCGAACAACATGAGATTAACTGCATGATGCCAGTACGAAGAGGTGGAAACGATGTTGGTAAGCGGGAAACTGAGAGTCCAAACGGGGCGGCCAAGAACCCGGAAGGGGTTCTCTAGCCATTGCTGAAAAGTGTTCGCAATCAGGTCGAAATCGTCATTGAAATACCCATGCCCCAAGGTGGGGAGGTAGAAAAATATGAGCCCCAGAACGCCAACGGCAAAGATGCGGATATATGTCATATTCCTCGCGGCCAAACGGGGTGCCGGGGTTAAAAGCCTAAAACGGTTAAAAGTTACAGCGATCCGACCCGCACGACGTTCATCTGCAGGCATCAGGTCCCTGTTGTGGAAGACGTTCGAGTGGCACTGGCCCCACCAGACAGTCGTAGCGAGTCCGCCGCGGCAGTTCCATCTTCAGGACAACCTGACCATGGAGTAAGTGAGCCGGATTCTTTCCGCGGTTCAGTACTTGCATCAACGTTGCTGTCTGGGCCTGATCTACTCGTGCGGGTTGCGCCTGGACAGGAAAGTGGTTCTGAATACCTCGGCGAGTGCGGTGCGGTAACCACGGAGGAGAACCAAAAAAACAGCTTGAACTGCGACACATGCGGATACGGCGATGAGTAACCGATAATGGCTGGCGAGCCCAGGATCATTCGCGCAATTAACCGCAATTGCTGTCGCCAACCAGAGGGCGAGTGAGAGTAACGGGAATCTGAGGTTTGCCATCACCTCGCTTAGCTTCAGGGGAGTATCGTTGATTGCTCGAGTAAAGCGATAGGCGGTCAGGAAGACCATGACCAAGGCATAGGCCACAGCGATGCCCAGGCTTCCGCCCAATATGCCAACGGGAAGTGAAATGACAATCACGGTGAGGCTGAGTAACCCCCAGTTCTGAAGTTTCCCTGTCTGTCCCAGGGAGACGTGGACCCAATTAAGCGAGAAATAGAAAGGTCGGCAGAGGGCTACGATAGCCAAAATTCGCAGAATAGCCGAACCCTCGCTCCATTCCGAACCCAGGATCACCGTGATCAATTCCCCGGGGAAGACTAAGCACAGAGTGACGAAAGGGAACCAGATGAACCCGATCAACTCAATCAAGATCCCGTAGGTTTGAGCATACTTGTGAGGCTCGATCGTAAGCCTGCTCAGGGCAGGAACGGCCACGGTCTGAATGGGGGTCTGAAGCTGGCGCCCCGGCATTTCCAGAATGGCGAAGCAGCGATTGTATACGCCTAATTCCCTGGCGCCGAAGAACAGACCGACTAGAAGCTGGTCGAAACTGAACCCGAGGTACTGCAGGATCTCGTGCAAAGTGATCTGTTTCCCGAATTGAGTGATCCGGTTTATTCCTGATCTCAGCCGGGGGCGTCGTGGATAAACCCTGAGGTAGAACCAGCTCATTAAGGTGATGGATAGCTCGTTGGCCGAGTAGAGTAGAACGAGCGACCAGTATCCCATACCAATGGAAGCCGTGACTACGGCTACGGTGACCCCTATGGCCAGGGAAATAGTCTGTATCAGACTCAAGGGCAGAAAGAGCATTCGGCGGCGTAGGAGAGCCAGATGCTGAACGTTAAAGGCGGACAGCAGAAAGAGCGACGATAGGGCCAAAGTAATTCCCGTTAGTGCGCGTTCCGAAAACGCCAGCGAGAGGATCGGCGCCATAAAGCCCGTGGCGATGAACAGCAGAAAACCAAAAGCGAAGCTGACCCAGAATATCGAAGACCATTCCTCACTATCGAGTTCGCTCTTTTGTACAGTGAGATTAGACAGGCCAAAATCACGAATGTTGTAGAGAAAGCCAACGAACAACCAGCTCATCGCGAAAAGACCGAAGTCCTGCTTCGTGAGCAGTCTGGCGAGGACGACGGTATGCAGAACGGTGAGCAGAAAACGAACGGCTTGTGCGATGAAAGAAACGGAAACGCCTTCGAGGTGATGACCGGCGTTCTGCTGTTTTATCTCACCAGGTTTTTGCACGTGATTCTGCTTTCAACCCGTCCGAGCGATTCGCGATTTGGCCAAATCAATAAACCGTCGGGTTACCTAGTGTGGTGTCCGTTAAATAACATAAATTAATTAGTTTTCCCTGTCTGCTTTGCCAAGGCACGTTTGGCGCGCTGGATCTTGCGCAGGATTTCCTCTCCCTTCGCCTTCCATCTGTAAGGCTTGGGGTCGAGGTTCCTTTCAGCCAGATAGGTTTCTATGTCTTCGACCAATTGCCTGACGCTGGTAAAACTACCATCCCTGATAACATCTTGGGTCAGTTCGCCGAAAAAGCGCTCGACCAGGTTCAACCAGGACGAACTGGTCGGGGTGAAGTGGATGTGAAAACGCCGATGGCGCGACAACCACTTGCGGACCTTCTGTTGCTTGTGCGTGCAGTAGTTGTCAACGATCAAGTGCAAGTCCAGCTGCTTGGGTGTCTCCCGCTCGATTTGCTTCAAGAACCGCAACCATTCTACATGGGTATGCCGCTGTTCGGTGCGTGCGATGAGCTTGCCGTCCAGATAATTCAAGGCTGCAAACAACGTAATGGTCCCGTGTCGCTTGTAGTCATGTGTCTTGGTGCAAATCTCTCCCACGCCAAGAGGTAAGCCCGGCTGGGTCCGCTCCAAAGCCTGGCATTGGCTCTTTTCGTCGCAACACAATACAAGGGCCCGCTCTGGCGGATCCAGGTATAAGCCGATCACATCCCAGAACTTCTGCTCGAAGTACTTGTCATTGGACACTTTGAACGTCCTGACCAAGTGAGGCCTGATATCGTTAGCCCGCCAGATGCGCTGCACGCTGTCGGGGGAAATCCCCACCTCCCTGGCCATGGTGCGAACACTCCAGCGAGTGCGTGGCTTCGGCGGTCGTGTAGCCTCGGTAATGACCTTCTCAACCTTGCCCGCCGGTATCCATCGGGGCCGTCCTCGTCCCTTCCTGTCCCGCAATCCCTCCAAGCCGTCTCGCTCAAAGCGTTGCGACCACTTGTTCACGCAGGGCACACTAACCCCGAGTTCTTCCGCGAGCTGCGCCTGTTTGACGCCTTCGGAACGACGCAGTACGATTGTCGCCCGAAGGCTGTCGCGCACGGATACTGTCGGTGCTTTCACGCGACGCTGCAACTCTTGCAGCTCAAGATCTGTAAGTTCAATTATGGATATGGGTCTTGCCATGCCGATAGCATAACATGGTAAGACAGATTAATTCAACTTAATTATCGGACATGAGACTAGAGCCAAGAGGATAGGTCTTTATTGAGGACGCTCCCCAGGCTAACTATGTCATCACGAAAATAATCCGTGAGCTGACGTCGAATGGGTTCGTCCAACTGCGGTCGTGGCGAACTTCTGATGTTGAGGCTCTCAAGGGCGATACGGAGCCGGTGACGGAACCAGTCCGGAAACAGAGATCGAAATGGCGCAATCAACAGTCGTGGTCTCGCATAAATAATGCGCTGCAAAGGCCTCCACCGTACAGTCTTTGCCTGGTTGACTGGCCGTAACAGGGGCGCCGGTTCCAAGGGCAGGTCAAGGAATCGCTGACACCCTTTGTAGATCCGGATGGCGTTGTCTTGAAGTTCCTCGAAGTAGATAAAATGAATTTTCGATGAGGGAAACAGACGGAGATACCGGCTGACTTGCTCGAAGTATTTCGCAATCTCGAGATAAGGCAGAATGCGACGAAATCCATCGCGTTCATGGCGTGGCATCCTCGCGGCAGCGAATTCCAGCGAAACCATCTCCTCAAAATCCGCAATGGGCTCGATGCTAGAGATAACGAACTGATTATGGAGCGAGTAGACCATATCCACAGGATTACGCAGCATGATAATGATTCTGGATTCCGGGTTGTAGTCAAAGATGCCCTAGGCGGCTGACTTAGAGAATAAGTAATATACGGATGCCTCTCCGGATCGCAGAGCGTCGGCGGTGGGAGCGAAGAGCGATCGATAGGAATCTAAGTCCGTGAACCATCGGACATGAGGAACAAAACGCTGAAATTCGTACAAGTCGGTGGCAAAGTAATGAGGTTCTTTGTGGTACTTTGGCATGAATACCTGCGAATGACGTCGCAGGTACGAGTACAACGCCGTCGTGCCCGACTTCGGTGCGCCTACAATAAAGAAATTTGGATGATTCTGCAAAAGATGATAGCCCTTTCTGCCTTGCGCTGTATCACTTCTTTCTCGCAATCATCATTTGTCAACAAGACAAAGCGGAGCGCTCAATTATTCCAGCGGTAGTCTGAACGCGATGCAAGTAATGCAAAAAACGGAGATCAAATTTCACTTGGATTATCATTTGTATGGTTCGAATTAAAGTCGTCATTGTACACGCGATAGCCTGCACCTAGGAATATCCAGAAGAGTACGGCGCCCATAGGACCCTCAAGCACGACACCAAAGCATGCGCTGCTTAGTACAATCCATGCCATAGTCAGCAAGCAGAGGCGTTCAGTGAATTTCGCCGTGGACCTTACTACTGCGATTTCTGATGCAGTATACCTGGCCATGATGAGCACGATGACAAAGAATACGATAAGGCCCAAGAAGCCCATTCTACCGAAGATGGTGAGGAAGACATTGTGTGGGCTTCGTGCCGAAAAATCGTCCAGATATCCGTAGTATTCCAAAACAAACATCTGGGCCAGGTCGTGCCCGAAGCCAAGGCCAAAGAAAGGCCCGTTTGTCCACGTTTCGACGACAATATTTCGCCACCAGGTAAAGCGAAAACGATTGTTTGAACCAGTTCCATAGGCTTCCTGTGAAACATAGGTGCGCTGCCCGGCAAAGTCCGTCATCGATATAACGTGCTCATAAACCGAGTAGATCTTGGATTCACGGAGGTTCTGGTTGGTCGCCAGCAGGAGGCACAGCCAGACGATTCCGCAAAAAACGAGTGAAGTTGAAAACACGAGAATCGGCCGATAGATCCTGGCCAGAAAGAAGATGAGCATGGCCGCGAACATGCCGACCCAAGCTGCACGTGAAATAAAGAAAATAGTAAGTAATGCGCACCAGAGCGAGTAGAAGAGAAAAATAGTCCGTTTGCGGCGCTCATAAATGAAATACATATAAACAAATGCCAAAGCTAAATACATGCTAGCGAGATCGCCTTTAAAAAAAACAAGAGGTATGCCTGATATAGTAATCTGTGTCAAAAATGTATCTCTATAAGTTACAAATAATAGATAGACTAATGGCAATAATGTTAGCGAAATTACAATGTAATGTGAATAGACACGCCAGTATCTCTCATTTGACCGGACCGATTGAACAAGAAAAAAGTAGATCGAGTAATAGACCAATTCGGCATCGCGTATGGCAAGAATACCGTGACGATAAATGTCAAACGGCAACCGGATTGCGGCCAGAATGAGCCAGAGCAAGATGATCTTCGCAAGGGTATCAATACGAAACGGAAGCCGGCGGTGATTGGCTGAGAATATTACCGCTGTTGCAAAAAAGATGGCTATCCCAAGCTCACCGGGAAATAAAGGAAATGCCTGCACGGGCGTCAATTGCGCGAACCCCCGATTTCCAAGAATATATCCTACAGTCAAGAGGGAAACAATAAGCGTCTCAGCGTTTGCCCGAAGCAAGCTTTCGACAATGATGAACGCGAAGACGATGGCTGCAATAATGGGTATGACCAGCTGATCGGATGCAATCTGATTGCCGGCGTAAATAGCGAAGACAATAGCCAATCCGATAAGAATGTAGCGGGTGATGTTGGGGGGCATGCAGGATAAAATAAGGTTCTCGCGTAGATAGGATAAGGGCCTATCATGAGGATGTAGTATTTAAGAAGGCGAGAAGAGCCGGTACGATCCTTGCGGCCGGATACCGCTTCTCACTGCGCCAGCAGCCGTTTGTGCACGGAGATGGAACGCAGGTGTCCATGTCAGGAGAAATCCCGCAAGCTTCACGAGGAGATTGATTGAGAAGGCCTTAGCGGCCTCGGATCTAATGAGGTCGGACAGTGAATGTAGAATGGGTATGATGGTGAACGAGGGACTCTTGTAGAGAGGTGGCGGGCCTGGCGAAAATGTAGCGGGCGGGGTGAAGGCAGCGAATGGCAGGCAGTCCCGGAGCGTAGGAGCGATTGAAGGGTCGAGAGACATATGATATAGGCACTAGTGTGGTGTCCGATAAATAACATAAATTAATTAGTTTTCCCTGTCTGCTTTGCCAAGGCACGTTTGGCGCGCTGGATCTTGCGCAGGATTTCCTCTCCCTTCGCCTTCCATCTGTAAGGCTTGGGGTCGAGGTTCCTTTCAGCCAGATAGGTTTCTATGTCTTCGACCAATTGCCTGACGCTGGTAAAACTACCATCCCTGATAACATCTTGGGTCAGTTCGCCGAAAAAGCGCTCGACCAGGTTCAACCAGGACGAACTGGTCGGGGTGAAGTGGATGTGAAAACGCCGATGGCGCGACAACCACTTGCGGACCTTCTGTTGCTTGTGCGTGCAGTAGTTGTCAACGATCAAGTGCAAGTCCAGCTGCTTGGGTGTCTCCCGCTCGATTTGCTTCAAGAACCGCAACCATTCTACATGGGTATGCCGCTGTTCGGTGCGTGCGATGAGCTTGCCGTCCAGATAATTCAAGGCTGCAAACAACGTAATGGTCCCGTGTCGCTTGTAGTCATGTGTCTTGGTGCAAATCTCTCCCACGCCAAGAGGTAAGCCCGGCTGGGTCCGCTCCAAAGCCTGGCATTGGCTCTTTTCGTCGCAACACAATACAAGGGCCCGCTCTGGCGGATCCAGGTATAAGCCGATCACATCCCAGAACTTCTGCTCGAAGTACTTGTCATTGGACACTTTGAACGTCCTGACCAAGTGAGGCCTGATATCGTTAGCCCGCCAGATGCGCTGCACGCTGTCGGGGGAAATCCCCACCTCCCTGGCCATGGTGCGAACACTCCAGCGAGTGCGTGGCTTCGGCGGTCGTGTAGCCTCGGTAATGACCTTCTCAACCTTGCCCGCCGGTATCCATCGGGGCCGTCCTCGTCCCTTCCTGTCCCGCAATCCCTCCAAGCCGTCTCGCTCAAAGCGTTGCGACCACTTGTTCACGCAGGGCACACTAACCCCGAGTTCTTCCGCCAGCTGCGCCTGTTTGACGCCTTCGGCACGACGCAGTACGATTGTCGCCCGAAGGCTGTCGCGCATGGATACTGTCGGTGCTTTCACGCGACGCTGCAACTCTTGCAGCTCAAGATCTGTAAGTTCAATTATGGATATAGGTCTTACCATGCTGATATCATAACATGGCAGGACAGATTAATTCAACTTAATTATCGGACATGAGACTAGGTGCCGAGTGGTATCAGTGAGAGGAGGTTGAATATTAGTGAGAGTAGGGATTGATACGACGCCACTATATAACACGGGGGCGGGAATTGCGAGATATACGGAGGACCTGTTATCCGGTCTCAAGGACTTTTCTCCTGCCGGTTTTGAATTCGTCGCCTTTGCCTCGGGAGTATCGAATTTAGACTACAAGCAGCCGCGGCGTCTGTTGAAGACGGCATACCAGGAACTCATTTGGGGTCCCCTAATGGCGCCCATTCAACTGGCGCAGCTGCATGTTGACCTCTTCCACTATACGGCGGGTCTGAAGATCGCGGTGCCAATCGGGACTCCCTGTGTGATGACTTTACACGATCTAGCTATTCTGCGCGATCCGATGCGATTTCGCAGGTGGCATCGATGGTCGTCGAGGCTGCTTATGACACGAATTCAAAGGATGAGGAAGATTATCTGTGTGAGTAAGTTTACCGCGGATGAGGCCATGCGCCTGCTTGGAATCGGATCGGGACGCATTGAGGTAGTATATAACGGATGTCGATTCCTGAATGGCGATGCGGCAGAAGAGGAGTCGCCATCCAGTTTTTCCGAGGAGAGGTTCCTTCTTTTTGTGGGAACATTAGAGCCCGGGAAGAATCTTAACTTGATTCATTCGGTATACGAATTGGCCGATGAGACGGGAATAGAGCTGCCGCCCATTGCCATCGTAGGAGTCCGCCGGGAAGGAGTAGAAGAGGAGAGGCGGGCTTCGAGGCTGTGGCACTATCTGGGTCGCGTCTCGGACGGTGAACTGGTTTACCTCTATCGGCGAGCAGCTGCCCTCCTTTTTCCTTCCCGTTACGAGGGGTTTGGGTCTGCCGATAGTGGAGGCAATGGTCTTTGGCTGCCCTGTAATCTGTTCTCGAGTATCTGCCATTCCCGAAGCGGGAGGTGATGCGGCCATCTATGCGGATTTGACGGCCGAGAGCTTTCTGGCTGCGATCCAGCTTATCTTAAGTGACGACGCACTGCGGAGTGAAAAGGCATATCTCGGCTACCGACAGGCTGCCAGGTTCACGGTTGGGCAATGTGCTCGAGAGGTCTTGAGGATCTACCAGAGCCAGGGCTGACTTTTCGCTACCGAGAGATTGAGGGGCAGATTCAGCACTTCCGACATTCGCGAAATCTCCGGGTAATGGCCTACTTGGGTTATGTTTCGATAGCCAGGAGTTTGCAGAGTCTCGGCGCCACTATCTCCGCTCTCAGATGGTTATGGAAATGCGACAGTGCGTTGGCACCCAGCTCTTTCCTCAGCGTCTGGTCGACCAAAATATTAATCAGCTTTTCGGCAGCGCCCGACTCATCGTTGAGATCCCAATAATATCCTTGGCAACCATCTCTGAAGACCTCAGGGACGCCACCGACCGGAGCGGCTAATAGAGGCAGACCGCAAGCCATGGCTTCCACCAGCACGAATGCGAAACTCTCCATCTTCGCGGCATGGACATAGGCGGCGTAACGAGGGAGCAGTTTGATGGCATTCCTTTGGTATCCCAGAAACCGGATCTGATCCTGTATATGCAGTTGTTCAGCCAGCGATTGAAGCTTTCTGCGATCGGGCCCATCGCCGATGATGTCGAGATGGAGGGTACGGCCGCGATTGCGGGCTTCAGCCAGGATCCTCAGGAGGAATGTCTGGTTCTTCCTTGGTTCCAGGGATCCAATGGTAACGATCCTGTTGGGATCCGGTGCGATATCTGAGGTAATCTCAGGCATGTTCAGGAAGTTGGGGATGACCTCGGACCTTACCTTTCGCAGGGCGGGTATGCGTGCTTCCAATTGCTTTCGGGCAAAATTCGAAACGTAGACAAGCCCATCAACCTTTGGTAGCACCTTCGCTTCGAGTTGGCGTATGGAATGAAAGTGGGCGGACCGGGGCGAAAGCATTCCCTTTTCCGCCCACTCGTCAGCTTGAGAGATATTGAAGTGGATCGCGGTGGACGACGCGCTGCTCGCAATTTCGACGTGCCTGGATAGCTGCCAGAGAGCTAAGGGGACACTGTGAGTAGATCGCGCCCGGTGCCGAATGAATGAGTTCACGACGAAGGGCTCGGCGGAGAAAGTAGAAATGCCAATGCCGGTACCACCAGATGCTGGCGCTGGCGCTCAGGGGATCGATCAGCTTGCGCATGGCGAAGACGGGGTAGACCAGAGCCTTTGCATTGAAAAATGGATTGATGAAGCGAACGTCCCAAGTTTGGGAAGCGAGGAATCGACGGAGCTCGTTAACATGCGTCTGTACACCGGTATCGCCGTGCTCGCGCATGAGGCTTGCGATGACAAGCCTGCCGTCTAATCCGAGGGTGCTCTTCGAAGCTTCAGGCATAACCAGAGCGCAATTATGGATTAGATAGCATAGTCCTCCCCTAAATCGGTCAGGCACCTGAGGGCACGGAGGAACGCATCGACAAAGGCAAGCTCACTGAAGAGTTCCGAGTACCGCTGGCGTAGGCTACCGAAACGGCTCCATTCGGCAACCGCTTTGACTTGCTGGGCGATACTCAATGGGCAGTGCGGGGGTACAAAGAGGGGGTATAGTGGTGGCAGAATCTCAGGAATGCCCCGCCACGCCGTTGCCACCACCGGCAGGCCATAGGCCAGTGCTTCAATAATGACCAGGGGACTGGCCTCGTGACGATAGTAGGTGGGGAGAAACAGGCAGTCGGATTCACTCAGAAGGCAGTCCTTGAGTTCGGCGTCGGCGAAGCCCAGATATTCCATGTCCGCCCAGTGGCAATGGCTGAGGAGTTCATCTAATTCCGCCCGTTCAGAGCGGGAGTGAAAGGTGCCCGCAATCTTGAGAGCGACACGCATTCGAGTGCACTCCTGAGCGAGGGACTGGGCAGCCGCTTCGAGGCCGCGGATGGTATCAAAGAGTCCCTTTGCTTCCGTGCAGGCGGACATGAAGAGGCAGTTCAAGGTTGTTTCTTCGGCCCCCTCTTCGTTCCTCAGTGCATGCCGGCGCCGTTCCACTCGCATTTCTCGCTGAGGGAGCAGGCGCGCGAGGAAATCGGGGCAGGGATCGGGTATGCCGTTTGGTATTATGGCGATGGTTTTGGGCGCAAATGTGGCTGCGTCGGGCCCTGTCCTGTGGGAAAGTGCAATGGACAGATGGGCTCGCCCGTAGCAGGCATCACAGAGCGCCCGGGCGATCGTTCCACGCAATCCTGCTTCTTTCCATCGCAGGTATAGTTGGCCGAGACCGACCGCGTGCCAGTGAAGAATAATTGAGGGGTAGAGTGCCCGTATTATCGGCAGTATTAGCCAGTCGCGAAACAGCGGAATCCAGCGCGGAGGAGCAGGTACATAGTAGGCAATTTTGCTCCACCGGCGGTACCGAATGCAGACAGCAGAAAACAGTGTTCGAGCGATGCGCAGTACCTTACCGAATTTCGGCTTACCGATACTTTCCGGCTCATCGGAGAATTGAAAATAGACGAGATCACATTCCAAGTCCGGGCATCGCGAGGCGAGGTTGCTCGACAATATGTCGACCATTCGGCTCTGTCCGTGAATGGGCGGAGGAACTTGGGCGATAATAGCGATGCCTTGTTTTTTCAAAATGGCTCTGGCATTGGCATGCTTATTTGTCAGACACGATACTAGCGCGACGATACAGTAACATTCCGGCCTCGCGCGTGATTTGCGAACGCCAGGTAGAACACAAAAAAGGTGTTGTAGACGAGGTATCTTGAAAATAGGCGTCCGGGTTTCTGGAGAAGGCGAAACAACCAGGTTAGGCCAGAGCGCTGCATCCAGCCGGGCGCCCAGGTACGACGACCAGCCAATAGCTCGAATGCGTCCCCCACGGCAAGAAACACGCCTTTCTGGAACCGGGCCAGATTCCGGACGATCCAGCGTTCCTGTTTTTCTCCTCCCAAGGCAACCCATACGAAGTCGGCGTCAGCCCGACTAATCGAGGCCGCGAAGGCTGCCAAATCGCGTTCCGTCCAAGGACGAAACGGAGGTGAACACTTTCCGGCAACTACAATTTCCGGTTGCAGCCGTGTGATTTGAGGGATCAGGTCGGCGAGGCATTGTTCAGTTCCTCCGAAGAAATAATGCCGGTAGGGATGTGGCGCAGATCGAATCGTTTCTCTCATGAGTTGCGGGCCATAGACCCGGTCTTTCAGTTCGGCTCCCTTCCGGTTCATGGCCCAGACCAGGGGCATGCCGTCGGGTAAAATGAGATCGAATCGATTCAGGATCGCTGCAAAGTCAGGCTGGCGGCGAACGGCCGTAACAATATGCGTATTGGCCGCACATACCGCGGACGGGCGATCCTGGCCTGCTAGCTGGCGAATCTGGGCTATTGCCTGGCTATAGTCGATGCAATCGACGGGCACCCCGATCACGGGAATTCTTCTCCTTGCGGATTTCTGCATTCGCTCAGTCATGGGGATGTGGTTCGACCGATCTTATGGTATATGGCAGGAGATGATTGATTGCGATAGCGAAGAACCAGGGTTCCAATTACCGACTTCACAGAATTCGGTCTGGCCCGCGTCGCCCTCGGGTTTCTGCTAAACGGATATAGATAGTTGATAGGCAGGAAGGTGCGACCTAATTTGGGCGTGGAGGAAATCGTGAAACCGGCAAGGAACAGGCAGATACTCATCTTATTCGGGTGCTCTATACTGGCGGCTTTCTTCGAGTTTCATCTGTTTGGGAATGCGGCCAGGGGTTACATCAATACCTCCTCCGTCTTTGTTTGGCTAGGCGAGCTTTGGATGAATCCGAAGGCGGAAATGCAGCATGGTCCGTTGATAGTGTTGCTGGCCGGGTGGCTGTATCGGGAGCGCCTCAAGCAGACCCGTGAACGACGAACCCGCCCCATGCTTGCACTGGGCGCCTTGCTGGTAGGCGGATCTCTGGTGCTGCACGTTCTGGGCTACCTCGTCCAGCAGACGCGCATTTCGGTCGTGGCCCTGCTGATTTTCCTGGTCGGAACGGCTTACTTGTTTGGCGGTGCGCGATGGGGAAGAGCGGCTATCTTTCCGGCCTGTTTCCTCCTCTTTGCCCTGCCCTTGGGATTTCTCAGCGACGAATTGGGGTTTTCGCTTCGCCTGATGGTCATCAAGACGTCGTACGCGCTTACGCAGGGATTGGGTATCGATGTGGTTCGCAATGGGACTCAGATTTTCGCGGCGGATGGTGCTTACCAGTACGACGTGGCCCCGGCCTGCTCAGGTATGCGTTCCCTGACCGCCCTTACGGCACTGTCTCTGCTGCTGGGCTACCTGAGTTTCCGAACCTGGCGGCGTCGGCTCACGGTTTTCTTTCTCGCCTTTCCCTTCGCATTCCTGGGAAACGTTATCCGAATCCTTCTCATCATTTTGGCGGCCGAATTCTTTGGCCAGAAGTGGGGGATGGTGGTTCATGGGTGGTTCGGTTTCTTGATATTCGTCATCGTCCTTGGGTTGGCCATGGTGGCCGTCACCCTGATCCGGCGAATATTCCCGGAAAGTGAGGAAGTTGAGGCTACGGGCGTTGGATCCGTGAGTGGCGGAGAAGGTGCAGCGCCGAGCCCGATTGCTCCCTTTGGGGTCGAGCTGGTGACCTTTCTCATGATTATGGTGATGGGCGTCACGGCATTCGGTATTCATCGAATCGATACTTCCAGAAAGGCCATGCAGTGCGGCATCGTTCTGGCCGGCAATGCGGGGGATCCGGTGGACTTGCCGGTCATGCTTGATATCAACTGGCTGGGCAGGACGGCCGAGGTTACCCAGGTCGAACGCGATGTCCTACCGGCCGATACAGGGTTTTCCCGTCGAATATTCACGGATATGTTCGGGAATGAGGTATTCCTGTCGATCGTGCTGAGCGGAAAGGACCGGACTTCGATTCACCGTCCTGAACTTTGTCTGGTCGGGCAGGGCTGGACCATTAAGGGGAAGTTCAGGCACCGGTTCGATCTGGGTGACGGGGGTCAAGACGAACTTGAGGCCAGCGTCCTGGAATTGGAGCGAAGAGGGAAAAATGGCGTGGTTCCCGCTCTTTACGCCTACTGGTTCGTTTCCGGCCGGGGAACGGTGGCCACTCACTGGGAACGTATGGCGGCCATGGCCATCAATCGATTGATTCACTTCGAATCGCACCGTTGGGGATATGTCGTGGCCCATACACTGAGCTTTGATGAGAACGAATCGGCTACCCGTCGGTTAGAAGAAGTGGTGCGCCTGGCTGTGCCCTCTTTTCAACGTTTTCCGGGAGAGGATTAGCAATCTGTCGGGCTTGGAATCTGAGCTTCCGAAAGGAATTGGTTTGCTACGCGTTGCACCCCCGGCATAATGCGTTTCTAGCACTCCAATTTGCGAATACGTCACCGTATTTTCAAATTGGAGTACTTCATTTTCAGTCGGTAAGGAAAATATGATTATGATGAGAAGACTGACTGTGGGGATCGTTTTCGGCTTCTGGTCAATGGTTTTGCTGGTCGGTCCGCCCGACGCCCAGGCAACCAGAAATCGCGATAAGCTGGATCGCCGAATCCGTCAGACGGCAGATTATTTTGAGGCCGTTATGCTGTCGAGGAGAGTACAGGTACCGCCGGCTCTTCTGCGCAAGGCCAGCGGTATTATCATTATGCGGCAGTTCAAAGCCGGATTAATCGTAGGTCTGAAGGGCGGCGGCGGCATCGCCATGGTTCGTGATGAATTTACGCGACGATGGAGCGCTCCGGCGTTTGTGACCGCGGGAGAAGGAAGCTGGGGACTGCAAGCAGGAGGACAGGTCGTGGATTCTGTTATTTTGATCATGAACGAAGAGGGTATGCGGGTGCTTACCCAGCCAAAAGTTCGGATTGGTATCGACGCCGCCGCGGTGGCAGGTCCCCTCGGAGAGAACGCGGACCTGAAATTCGGGACACTACCTCCCATCATCGTCTATTCCGATTCCGGTGGTCTCTATGCCGGTGCCTCTCTCGAAGGAGGATTTTTCGCCCCGGACAAGAAGGCCAACTCCGCCTACTACGGAGATGCATCCATTACGATGCGCGAGATTCTGTTCGGTGACGCCGTCAGCAGGCCGGCATCCGGACGCTTGTTGATCAATCTTATTGCCCGGTATTCGGGGGAGTAGGAGAAGCGTTCTCTAGGTGAATGGCATCACCGGTGCAACTTCTTGGCGGCGATCTCCTCCTCCTCATGAACCCGCTTGCCAGTTTTGTCGCCGAGGAAGGTCGGCGGCGCCAAAGGATTGGCGACCTCCAAATTAACCTTCGATTTCAGGGCTAATCGCCGCCCTAAGTCGACTCAGGTTTCGGGGAGTCGTCGCCCTCCTCCGGTGGAGTTTTCGGTTCGGTTTCAACAACGATGTCGCCCTCGCTCACGGCCAGGCCTTCCGATGGTGCTGCTTCAGAGCCCTCCTTGGGCTCACCAATATCTTCGGCTCCAGACTCATCTGCCTTCGCTTCAGGCGTCATCTCCCCGGACACCGCCTCAGCGCTTTCCGGCGCCGCCTTTTCCGGGTGTTCGGCACCCTCCCGACCCCCGGCCTTCTCGGGGTGTTCCGATTGCCTACCCTCTGCTTTTTTCTTCTTCGGTACCTGCGGAGGATGCAGGTGCAGCCGCCCATCACTATACTCGACCACGAACCCCTCGGACACCAACCACCTCAAATCCTGACGCAGCTGCGCCAACTTGGCCTGATCTTTTTCCCCGGCCGATTGCTTTTCCGCGTCCTTTTGGTCCACTACCTGCGCATTCTTCTCGCCCGGTTCCTGCGCGACCTTGCCCTCCGGCTCACTGAGATCAAACCCCAGAAACTGCCTGGGGAGATCGGTGACACAAATCTCGTCGTGGCTCTCCAGGAATTCGAGCAGGTTCTGGATGGATTCGGCAAAGGCCTGATCAGGATCGCGAAACCTGCGCTTCACCGCACAAACGAAAGATATCCCCTTACTACCCCGCTTATAGATATTGAACCGGAGTCGCCTCAAATTCCCGCGCAGGTGATTCGCAGTTTCAAGGGGGAAACGACGCTGTTCCTCAAGCGCCATTTCCACCGAACGCCGGATCACATTTCCGTGAGACAAGCGGCTCAACTCCTTACCCGCGAACCTGGCAGTGGGCGCATCGGCCACAAGCTGACTCCTGGCCTGAGTTACCAGATAGTGGCGCGCACTCTCTAGCGATCCGAACACGGGGGCCTTTCCATCTCTGACACGTTTCAGTGAATACTGCTTCTGACGCGTCATCTTTCCCACCCATTTGTTGATGAGTTCGGGATCCTTTGATGTCTCGATCTTACGGCAGAATGCTTCGAAGGACATATTGGAGAGGCGGTTCGCGTGATGCTCCTGTAGCAGTTGCTGATAACGGTGGAAATTGGGCGGCCCCAGTAGCTCTCCGGTAACGGAGCAGCGATTAATAATCTGAAATAATCCCTTGGGAGCTTCGACGTCGACCTCTTCCATGTTGAAGAAATTTTCGAGGTAATTCTGCAAAACGTGGTCAAGCGCCTCCTCTTCCAAAGCAAACGGAAGCCCATCGGGTACCGAGATGCAAAAATTCGCCTTTTCAAACGATGAATTGGGTAACGGCCGCAGATTAACGACGAATCGTTCCGGTTTCTCGAGAATCAAGTACGCGATTTCAAACAGTTCAAAAGTTCGACAGGAGGTGCGAATAACTTTGCCAAGGGCCTTGAAAGCCGCCTCTTCAGGAAAAAAAATAACATCTACCTGGGGCCGAAAAGGGGGGCGCGTAGCGGAACCCATGGGTGCGCGCTTTCCTGTCCTATCGGCACGCCGCTCTTTGCCGGGAGGCCGCCGGTCTCGCCTTGGAGCCGCCCGCCGGCCATCGCGCATGCCGCGATTCTCCGCTACTTTGGGCGCCTGCGGCCGGGCATAGCTCTTCGTGCTCCAATCCGGGCCAAAGCTCAGGTCTTGGAGTCCGCTCAGGTCAATTGTTTGCTCTGAGTCTGAAACACTGTCATTACCGGGTTCGTCCACCATGCACCAGCCCTATGAGGAATACTGAGCAGGAAATGAGAATGAGGTCAAGCCAATGACTAGTGTCGTAGGTAGACCGCTGAATCTACGCCGCGGTGCCAGGTGATTTACTGGCGGGTTCGAATTCAACATTCAGCGGGCCACTTCATCAAGCAGATCAAAATCCTTGTAATGGGCGCGCAATGTGCTCTTTAATCCATGCTCCCGCCCAGTGTCGTGTCCGATAAATCGGCAGGCCGATTTATCGGACACGACACTGGGCGGGTCGCGAAGCCGCACTTACGCTCAGGTGGTGGAATTGGTAGACACGTACGCTTGAGGGGCGTATGCCGAAAGGTGTAGGGGTTCGAGTCCCCTCCTGAGCACTCTATCATAAGTTGCTTTATAAAAGCATCTTATGAAATAACATCTCGATATTCCAAGAAATTAAGAACATAGGTAAGAACATATCAATTATGTTCACCGATGTTCTATTCGCCCCGGGAGGTTGCGAAAGCGCTGCCGGTTTTGCGGGACTGCACCCCCTTCATTAGCTCTTGCTCCATTTGATCACTGGGTGCTATTCTTCCCATGGTGTAGTCTCCTTTCATTTGGGGCTCCTTACGGCCCCGGTTGTTTTTTGTTCTTTGTCAGGAGGTTACACCATTTTTCTTTTTACAGGAAGAATAAGACATCACCTAGGAAGGGAGAAAGATGCTACCATATACGCCGGTTGCAGAAACGGATATAACATTTTTTGATCAAAACGGATATCTGATTGTTCGCAACGCATTGGATGCGCATACTATCAACAGTCTGATCGAAGCAGGGGATCGATTGATTGCTAGCGATCGGAGAAAAAATCGCGCTCGTTCGGGCGACCTGTATGACGGGTTTCGAAATTCGATTACTCTGGATGATGCCTTTATCCCGCTGATCGACCACCCGAAAATCTTACCGACTGTTGTGCAACTTCTGGGCGCAAACCTTCAGGTGATGACTTCTCACCTGATCTACAAACACCCAGACCCGAAAGATTTCCCAGCATCGCATCGCCAACCAGGGTGGCATCGGGATTATTTACAGGCGACCAACGATTTGGGCAATGCGGCGATTCCCCGCTTGCTGGTCAAGTGTGCCTGTTATTTAACGGATCTCACCGAGCCAAATCGGGGCGCGACCATGGTTGCGCCCGGCAGCAATCACTTGCTCGGTCGGCCGGAAATCCCGGAGGGTGAGGCAGATCCCATCCATGCAGTGGAACCAAGTTTGCAGCCCGGGGATTGCCTGATTTTTGAGAATCGCACCTTCCATGCAGGTGCTCTACACCGGGGTTCAAGTACTCGAAAAGCCCTCATGGTTGGGTATGGGTATCGCTGGGTCGTACCAATGGACTATGTCACCCAGCCACAGGAATTTCTCGATAAACTGACCCCTTTCCAGAAATACCTGGTGGGAGAGCCGATTGAAGAAATGGTTGAATTCATTCCCAGGGGGGGACGCAATCCGATCAAAGAATGGTGTGACGAACACGATATACCAGCAACCCGTCATCCGGAACCTCAACGCAGGTAGTTTACAAGGCGGAGATGATTGCTCCAGAGTCTAACTGCCCAGATGCCAACCATAAACAACTGAATGGAGCCAGTTTTCGCCGAAATTCCACTGGAAATTGGTGGGGGAATGATGTGGACTTGTCTTTTTTCGAGCAGCCGGGACATGAGTACGACTCCGTTTACGACGTTAACCTCATCGAGCGGGAACTTGGTTTCGTGGCAAAACGAGTCGCTGACCAGGGACCGGATTCATGAGCGCCCACTGAGCCCGCAGACACAGTCATCGAGCCGTGGCTTGCCTGCCCTCCGAAGCCTTGACGAAGGAGGCCCGGCACGCCGCGGCGTAGTCCCGTCCATCGGGACGAAGACGGGACTACGACACCGAACCGGTCACCATCTAAGCGAACGGCTGAGATATCGCGACAGGAGCGATCTGCCGCCCAACGGTGATTTCCCTGCCAGCGCGCCCTTCCGGGCGGTCCGAGGCGGCCTCGAACCGCCCGGAAGAGCTCCAGCTGCTTCTGCTTGACCCATCCCAGCCCCGCCACATACCTTTCACATCGTGACATCGCTTCTTCAGACCGGTCTGAACGGGCATCTGCCCGCACCACCAGAAAAGCGATTTCTTATCAGTAAATTAGAATTTTAATAAAAATGGAGGAAACACATGAACACTCTTAAAAAAACCTTAACTCTGACCTACATCGTGCTTCTACTCGGAATGTTGTTTGGCTCAACTCCGGCGCAGGCTCAGACCTTTGCCTACGTAGCCAATCGCAACTCTAACACCGTCTCAGTAATTGCCACCGCCAGCAACACCGTGGTGGCTACGGTTCCTGTGGGCACCAGCCCGAACGACGTCGCCATCACCCCGGATGGAGCCTTTGCCTACGTAGCCAATAACAACTCTCAATTCCTCTCAGTAATTGCCACCGCCAGCAACACCGTGGTGGCTACGGTTACTGGGGGAATCAGTTTCCCACACGCCCTCGCCATCACCCCGGATGGCGCCTTTGCCTACGTGGCGAATCAACTCGCAAGTAGTGTCTCAGTAATTGCCACCGCCAGCAACACGCTCGTGGCCACCGTTCCTGTGGGCACCTTCCCATTCGGTGTCGCCTTCACCCCGGATGGCGCCTTTGCCTACGTGGTCAATCACCTCTCTGACAGCGTATCAGTAATTGCCACCACCAGCAACACCGTCGTGGCTACGGTTGCTGGGACCTTCCGCCCACAGGCCGTCGCCATCACCCCGGATGGCGCCTTTGCCTACGTAACCACTGGCGCCGCCTCTGGCGTCGTCGCAGTAATTGCCACCGCCAGCAACACGGTCGTGGCTACGGTTGCTGTGGGCTTCGACCCACGCAGCCTCGCCTTCACCCCGGATGGGCGCCTTTGCCTACGTAGCCAATAACGGCCCTGGTGGCCTCAGTAACGTCTCAGTAATTGCCACCGCCAGCAACACGGTCGTGGCTACGGTTGCTGTGAGCTCCGGCGCAAAGGGCGTCGCCATCACCCCGGATGGAGCCTTTGCCTATGTGACGATTTTCCCAAATGATGTTTCAGTAATTGCCACCAGCAGCAACACCGTCGTGGCTACGGTTACTGTGGGCGCCAACCCAATCCGCGTCGCCATCACCCCCATCCCTGTGATCGAGGTCGCCCTTGACATCAAACCTGAATCTTGCCCCAACCCCCTCAATCTCAGAAGCAGAGGCAAACTTCCAGTTGCTATTCTAGGAACGGCTGATTTTGACGTAAGCGAGATTGACTCCGCAACAGTGAGGTTGGTCGGTGTTGCTGCGCTTCGCTCGAAGTTTGATGATGTGGCTACACCCTTTGAACCGTTCGTCGGAAGAGAAGATTGTCTGGATTGCACCGCAGAGGGTGAAGATGGCTTCCTGGATCTGACTTTGAAATTCGACCGGCAAGCCGTTGTAAGCGCCATCGAAGACGAATTAGCGGCGGCAGGTGAAGCTCCTCTGGCTGATGGGGAATGCGCAGTGCTTATTCTGGAAGGTGAGCTTTTTGACGGCACCGCGATTGTCGGTGAAGACGTCGTGAGAATCCAGATTAGGGGCGACGACGACGACTAAGATAAGGACAAAGATTCTGACGATAAGGACAAGGGTAAGAATAAGGACAAGGACTGAGCTGAGACCGGCTGAACGGAGCTAACGATTCGCATATTTCACAAGCCCTGCTGCGACTGCGGATCTCGCCCCCTCCTGAAGCCTTCCCTATATTCCGCTGAGAAACGCTGAAGGGCTTCCGGCCCATCAGCGGCATCCCCCACTGACACCCATCCCACGTCAGAAACCCCCTCAGCACGCCACAGCGTTCTCTAATCGCTCGTCCAGGTTAAGGATCACCTTTCCCCTGGGCCTGATGGAACTCTTCGGCTGTCCCGCTAGGAGATACTCACATTCTGCTTGCAGTCACAAAATTAATGGGCTGGCAAAAAATTGATTTCTAAGCGAACGGCTGAGCCCTCGCGGCAGGAGCGATCTGCCGCCCAACGATGATTTCCCTGCCAGCGCGCCCTTCCGGGCGGTCCGAGGCGGCCTCGAACCGCCCGGAAGAGCTCCAGCTGCATCTGCTTGACTCATCCTAGCCCCGCCACATACCCTTCACATCGTGACATCGCTTCTTCAGACCGGTCTGAACGGGCATCTGCCCGCACCACCAGAAAAGCGATTTCTTATCAGTTAAAGTGGCATTTAGTCGACGCGCCCGAATCAGATTGTAAGGAGCTCCAGGAATGACAGTTCGCATTGACGGTGTGGTCCCGGTCATTCCGGTGCCGTTTAACGAAGATGAATCGATCGATGAGGCATCGCTGCGCAATGCGGTCAAGTTTGTCGTCTCGCGCCGTATGGCGGCACTTTGTTTGCCCGCCTATGGCAGCGAGTTTTACAAACTGTCTGAAGCTGAGCGCGAGCAAGTCGTCGGCATTGCCATTGACCAGGCTGACGGGCGCATCCCCGTCGTGGCGCAGGCGAATCATCCTTCCGTGCGTATCGCGGCTGATCTGGCGAAGCGATACGAGCAGATGGGCGCGGATGTCATCGGTTTCGCGTTGCCACGGCAATTTTCTGCCACGGAACAAGACCTGCTCGCGTATTGCGGACGAATCGCCGATGCGATTTCGTGTCCCGTCGTCATACAGGATTTCAATCCCGGCGGACCGACGGTCGACGCGGATTTCATCATGGAAGCCAACAAACAGCACGCCAATATCACTTATTTCAAGCTTGAGGAACCCATGTTGATTGACAAGCTCACCCGGATTCGCGACCGAGTGGGTGATGCCGTCGGTATTCTTGAGGGATGGGGCGGTTACTACATGCTGGAAGCGATCCCGGCAGGCATCTGCGGCATTATGCCTGGTGTGCCCATCTGTGACTTACTGGATCGCGTCTACCGTGCGCGCAAGGACGGTGAAGACCAACGGGCTTACGAACTGTTTGCTTCGATCCTTCCCTTTATCGCCTTCACCCTTCAGAATTTCGAGCTGTTCTTACAGGTTGAAAAACGTCTGATGGTTCGCCGCGGTCTCTTCAACAGCCCGAAATGTCGAGCCCTCACGAACTCGCCAAGTCCTGGCACGCTGAAGCATGTCGAGTTTCTGCTTGACCAGATGGTCCTGATCCTTGAACGCGAGGGATTATGCGCCGTTGATGAGCAGGAGAAAACAAGTGTCAAGTGAGCGATTCGCGGGCAAGACGTTGCTGGTCAGCGGCGCGGCCCAGGGATTGAGCGAAATGATCGGACGGCGCTTTCACGACGAAGGCGCCAATGTGGTGGTGGTTGATGGGAGTGCCTCGAGCCTGGCCAGCGCATGGCCCGGCGAACACCGCTCACTGACCATCGTCGCGGACGTGACGCAAAGCACTGCCATCGCGAGGCCGTCGAGCAGGCGGCCGCGCGATTCGGGCGAATCGATGTCCTGGCCAATGTCGCCGGAATCGCCCTCGAACAACCGTTGATACCATTAACTCGATCGGTCCGGCCCGAGGAAGTGGCGGGCATTTTCGCCTTCCTGGCGTCCGAGGACGCCGGTTTCATCACCGGCGAGACGATTCTGATGGATAGAAGACAACTGGCGATCGACGGCCGCAAACTGCACGCCTGGGATGACATTTAACCAATCCCATGCGAATTGAATCACTCGACATCCTCACCGCCGGAACCACCTGGCGCAACCTGATCGTTGTCAAGCTCACGACCGACGACGGCCTGGTCGGACTGGGTGAGGCGACGATCGAGTACGGCGATCGGGCGTTGATGGCCTATTTACCAGAGATATTCCAGCGCGCGGTCAAGGGGCGCGACCCGCGTGACATCCCGGCCCTCTGCGCCGCCATGGTTAAGGCCGACTACTGGCGCAGTGGATTCATCGCACGCACGGCATTTAGCGCGATCGAATTGGCTTGCTGGGACATCAAAGCTCGCCATGAACACAAGCCGGTGTTGCGCTTGCTCGAGTCGGATCGCGACCAGCCACTGCCGGTGTATGCCAACGGCTGGTATCGCACGTCGCGCGATCCGCAGCTTGTGGCCGAGGCCGCGGCCGCAGTGGTCGAACAGGGCTACCGGGCGATGAAGATCGATCCATTCGGGACCGGCGACGAATCCCTCAGCCGCGATGAGTCGGACCGCAGCCTAGCCATTGTGCGCGAGGTGCGGGACGCGGTCGGCGATGAGGTCGAAATATACATCGAAGGGCACGGGCGCTTCGATCTGGCGACGTCGGTGCAGTTGGCCAAAGCCATGGAACCGTATCGTCCAGGATTCTTCGAAGAGCCATTGATTCCTGAGTTGAACGGACTACTGCCGAAACTGATCAAACAAACGAGCGTGCCGATCGCGCTTGGCGAGCGCTTGTCTTCACCGGAAATGTTCGAGCTACTGGCTTTGTGCCCGCGCCTGGTGCTGCAACCCGACCTGTGTCACGTCGGCGGCATACAAGCGGCCATGCGCGTGGCCGAGATGGCGGCTTCACGCGGCTGGCAACTGGCGCCGCACAACGCCGGTGGGCCCCTGGCCACCACACACGCCATGCACTTCGGGCTGGCACACCAGCAGGTCATGGTGCAAGAAGTGTTTGATGACTTCGAAGCCGACTGGGTGCGCGAGGCGTTCACGGGACGGGCGACCGTGCAAGCCGGTTGCAGCGCGGTCTCCGAGGAGCCCGGATTCGGCGTAGAAATCCGCGAAGACATCCTCGGCCGGCATCCTTTTGTCGACCGGCATCTGGATCTTTTCACCGAGGGGTGGGAGCAGCGAAGCGCCGAGGCGATGAAATGACTGTACCGGCGAAAAACAGGGTCTGAGCCGCAATCAAGCGCAGATTTGAACAGGATTGATGTCTCGGAGTACGAGCCCCTTCACATCATAACATCGCTTCTTCAGACCGGTCTGAACGGGCATCTGCCCGCACCACCAGAAAAGCGATTTCTTTTCAGTTGTCGCGAACTTCATCGCGAACCTTGTCGGAAACCCAGCCGATTGAACCGACCAATGCCGTGTCGCCGGCGCTTCCCGCGCAGGCCTCCGGCAACGCGACAATGTTCCAATCGTCGGTAGATTGACAGCGTCCGCTTCTCGGAGGCCGAATACATCCATTTCCTGGACACTGCATATGGTTCGTCGCGTGCCACTGGCGCTCCGTGATATAGACCGCGAGTTTCGGCTCGAACAGCAGCCGGACCTTGATGGGCTTCTCCCCACCGGTAATGCCGCAGGCATTGTTCGCATACGTCCTGGGGTCGAAATCGACGGGAAGCGTGAAACTGGAGCCGGTGGGCTCGATGCTACGGAACCGTGAGATCGCAAAGGTGGCTACCCGGTTCTTTGCCATGTTGCGGGCGAAGACATACCAATTCCGTTGTCTCGGTCTCGAGGCGTTCATCAAATCTTGTCTCGTAGCTGTCGATGCGCAAGGATCTACAATCCAACTAGATACACAAGTGATATCAATGGCGAACTCCTCCACCGCGACGACGCCAAGATCTCCGTCTTCGATAGCGGCTACCTCGTCGGCGACGGCGTGTGGGAGGGACTAAGGCTGCACGATGGAGTGCTCGTGTTCCTCGACGAGCATCTCGATCGCCTCTGGCAGGGAGCGGCGACGGTCGGCATGGATCTGCGGATGAATCGGCAGGAGCTGACGGCGGCGATTCAGCAGACACTCGACGCCAACGACATGACCGATGGTGTGCACGTGCGCGTCATGTTCACGCGGGGGATCAAGAAGACGCCGAGTCCGCCAGGCAGGCAATCTTGCTGATCCCTGATCATGCCTTTCAGGCGGGCAACCGGCATGTTTCGGAGACAAAATCTGGCAGCGGCCTCCAGAGCCGTCGGCCCTCCAGAGGCTGGAAAACCGCATCACATCTGCCAATCCTTCCTGAATCTGGGGCTAGTTCCGCCGTGGCGCTGATCGGTTGCCACACTAACCGGCCGCCCGGAATCTACGATGGTCCTCACGGCCACTGCTGCAATGGCAAATTCCCCTGCTGAGAAGAGTTTCGGACGGCCATGCGCGCTATCGTGCAGAAAAGGAAATCTGGTAAAATCTGTAAAATCTGCGGATTGTTCTTTTGCGATGGGTATTAATTACGGTGCCGAGAACCAACTTCCGACCTCAAGGAACCTGTCCCTTGTGGACCTGTCCTTTGTAACTTGAAGATCGAGGCCAATTGATCAAAATTCCCCTGTGAAAGTCAGCCAGGCTTTCCTCTGCTTGCTTGACTCCACCCAATACGCTCCACTACTCTACCGAAGAAGGAGGCTGAATATGAGGTTTTTCAGGATTTTAATGTGGTTTGCTCTGAACCTTTCCCTACCCGCATGGATCTGGGGGTTTCACGGAGCCTCCGCGGCGCCGTTTGCTGACTCAGACAATCCCCAAGATTCCGAGGTCATCGTGCCGTATGGAGGAAACACCTTCATTCAATTCTGGTTCGATGGCTCCCCCAACCGCGTTATTGTCTATGGAGGCGAGTTTCCGGATAACTCGAATCCGCTTGCGGATTCGAACAGGCCCGCTGCAGAGAATGTAGGCAAAGTCAATTGGATCGTCTATTACGCGTCCTACCAACCGGAGCCGCTCACCGAATCGATGAAAATCTGGTTTGCCGTCTGCAATGACTTCGGGTGCCTCAATTCCACGACCATAACCCTCACCGTAGAAGCTGAGCCGGGACCGTTCTCCGATGCCGAGGATCTGGGAGACGGTTGGATGTTTTCGGCTTGGTTCGGATCGCTCAATATGAATTTCTATCCCTGGATCTTTCATGCCGATCACCAGTGGATGTACATCTGGGAAGACAGCACGGCGGATAATTTATATTGTTACGATCTCAGTTCAGACCAGTGGTTCTACAGTGGTTCCGCACTCTACCCGAGCATGTACAGTTTCGGGCGCAATGGGTGGGTCTTTTTCCTGGAACAGAGCGATGGCGTCCGCCAATTCTCGGATCTGCAGACAGGCGCATTTTTCAGCTTACAATAGGCGCGGGGAAATAGTCCGGTTGGTCATACTTGGAAGTGAATGCACGCAGGATGCCCACGGCTCCGAGAAGATCGAGTATATCAGCGTCGCGAAGAATCTCACTTTCGGGAAATAGACTCTCGGAACGTAGAAACCTCGCAGCCACATCCGCTCCCAACTCGGCATGTCGGCTCCGATTATCCACTTGGGCCAAGCCAATATCGTGAAGCAAAGAGACTTGCTTTCTCGCGAAAATCTGCGTTGAAGGATGTCACTTCGGTCGGAACATCTGCGTGAATCCGCGGCCAGAAAAGAACCTGCACGGACCGATGCAGACAACGTCTGCCTAGCGGCGTGCCTGCGTTGTGGTGAACTCGCCGGAGATTGGATTCGACGATCCTCAGCAATGGGCAACTTATTCGCGCCAGGGAATTCATCTTACGAAAGACAGGATTGCCATGTCGGGCAACGAATTGAGTGACGCCACAAGGGAAGAAAGGGAAGAAAGGGAAGGTCAGGCACCGGCAAGACCTGCCGGACCGTATTGGGAAGATCCCGTTTATCACTACATTTCGCGCCAACATCGCCTGGCCGTGGCCAATGAGGACGGCGCCGAGTCCGAGCGATTGGACGAGCTTATGCAGGCACTGGTCGGCGGGGAGATGCCGGTCGTGCTCTACGGGCAACTGGACGACGAAGCGAAAGCGGAAAAGAAGAGGCAGCGGCGGCAACGAAAAGGACGGAGGGTGTCGAAGCCGACAATCGCCTCACGCAGCGAACGAGCACCGTCCGTGAACATCGCGGACTTGAAGAAGCGTATCTTCAACCCTCAGGTCTCGAAGGAGAACGTCGTCAAAGCCCTGGAAGCACTGCCCCCGAAAGAAAAAAAGGCCACCATTTCCGGCCTTCCGCCGGGCCTGCGAAGGAAGCTGGAAGGCTATCTCAAAGATAGGGAACACTGACCGCGTGGGCCGCAATTGTAACACTTTCTCAATTACCTGATCTACAGTTACTTGCGAAATTGATCCCTATTCAGGCAAGGCAAATACCCATACCTAGGCCCCGCCGGTTTTCCAGGTATCCCCAGGCCAGCTATCATGACCCGACTCGCCCGGACCGGGAATGGTATACGTCTTCCAAAGTTCCTTGCCGGATTCCGGATCGTAAGCCGATATAAAGCCCCGAATGCCGAACTTGCCGCCGGACACGCCCACCATGACCTTGTCTTTGGCGGTCAGCGGGGCCCCTCGAGCACCCCAGTTGAGATAGTCCACACCGGCTGTAAACTGCCGACGTTTTTCGCGTTGACCGATTTCAGAGGGCTATAGCCCCAGCCCGCGTAATTGCCCCGGTACATCAACCAGTTGTGCGGTTCCGGATTTTCCAGTCGCTTTTGCGTCACCGGGTTATAAGTGGAATCTACCGCCATGACTCCAGTCGGCAACAGGGCCGGCAGTCCTGCCACCAGGCCCCATATGAAATGCATCCCTGCTCTCATCCTACCTCCTTGGTTCGCCGGCTTTCTACATGATTTCCTTTCGGTAACTTACACCCTACCTTACCGACAAAATGCCCCGCGACCATCAATTCTCCATCGGTCCTACGTCAAGCAGAACTGCCGCGCGCTGCGATTCTTTGGGCGTGAGGAATACTTCGCCGAGGCCATGGCGAGGGCCATTAGAGGAGCAGCAAACAGGATGCGGCCCGCCAGGATTGGGGTGGGGGCCAGTTCAGTGCCCGGTGTGCTCTATAACCGGCGCTCGCATGATGCAAAAGGAAACCTTGTCATGAGCAACTTCCAGTTTCCCTACCCACGGCCGGAACTGACCTATCAGGAAGTCGACGATCGCGTTTACGTCATTCGCTTAGATAGGGCGAACGGCACCCCTTTCGGCTGCGCCTACGTCTTCGGCTGTCATGCGCTTTGCAGCACGGATAAGTATGGAAACGTCTCGGCCGACTATCCGGGAGTCGCCAGACGGGTGCTGCGCGGCGCAGGCATTCGCGGAGCCTTTTTGCCCGGCAGCATCGGCAACGTGGTGCCGGTCAGGTCGCACGCTTTTATACCTACGGTCGCCGCCGGCGCTCCGAAGCAGGCGAGAATTTTAACTACACTATCAGCGTAGTTAACATTGCGGGCAGCAAATTCGTGCATCTTCCCGGAGAGATCTTCGTGGAAACTGCGGCAAGCATTAAGCAGGCTGCTGAGGTAGGCAACGGCGGGGTCACTGCCGTAATCTCCGGACCGACCGCCGACGTCGGCTACTTGAGCACGCAGCAAGCCCACTACCGTTAGGCAAGGTTCCCCTCTCGGGAGGGGTGCCCGCAGGGCGGGGTGGGTTGAGCGTTGAACCTGTCCGACGCAGTTTCTGTAAAGGAGGAGGGCGAAGACCGGACCGATGACCGTCACGGGCCCAAGATTCACCCTTAAAAAGCCTCGCATCTCGCAACGCATAACGCAACCTAGGCGCATGGCTGCACATCCCCAGGGCGCCATCTTCACCGACCTCGACGGCACCCTTCTCACCGCTGAAGCCAAAATCAGCGACAGCGATCGCGCAGCCTTGGATCGCGCGGCATCGCGAAGCATTTTGCGGGTGGCCATAACCGGACGCTCTTTGTATTCAGCGAAGCGTGTCCTGGATGCTTTATCACCGATAGATTTTCTGGTTACCTCATCCGGCGCCGCCATCTACGACTGGAGAACGGGCGACTTAATTAAGTCCCATATTATTTCTTCCGAGGTGGCACAACGAGGAATCAAACGGCTGATAGGGTTAAATCTGGACTTTATGATACAGAAACCCGTTCCACGGAATCATCACCTGGCCTATCACCGCGCCACTCCGGGCAATCACGATTTCGATCGAAGATTACTCCGCTACGAGCAATTCTCCCAAAAGCTTGACCTCCACGACAGGGAATTCGGGCCGGCAACTCAGTTCCTGATCGTGATGCCCCCGCAAGACGACGCTGCCAGGCGGCACCAATTTCTGACCAGGGAGTTCACAGATTTCAGCGTCATTCGCAGCACCTCCCCACTGGATGGGAAATCGACCTGGTTTGAGGTGTTTCCGGCCGCTGTCTCGAAAAAGAGTGCTGCGGCCTGGATCTGTGACCACGCGAGTATACCCAGCCAGAAATGTATGGCTATCGGCAATGACTACAACGACCTCTCCCTGCTTGAATGGTGTCCCCATTCCTATGTTGTCGAGAACGCCCCGAAAATGCTCAGAGATCGTTTCTGCGTCGTGCCCAGCAATGAACAATCCGGTGTCTCCCGAGCGATTTCATTCTGGGTATCTAAGATCTCTTTTCATTGCCTGCCTTAAGAGGTTTGTCATCGAGGCCGGTGGTCATCAACGATGGCTGGGAATGAACGTTTTGAATCGGAGGCAACTGGAGGGCGCCAATCCTTTGGCGCCGCCGGATTTCCAACGCTAGGATTTGCACCAATGGGCGGACGCAAAGGATTGCGTCCCTCCAGGCACACAGGTTCGATAATTAGTTCACGAAAACCCAGGTTCGTCAGGTAAATCCATGATCCATCCTCCCAAACTGGAGCCCGCTGATACCGTGGCGCTGCTGGCCGCCAGCAGTCACCAACCAAACGGGGAAGAGCACCTGGTCGACGAAGCCGTTCACCTTCTACAATCGTGGGGTCTCGAAGTCAGGCTACAGCCGGAGATTCACGACAAGCATTTTTACCTCGCCGGTAGCGACAGGCACCGTGCGCGTTGCCTCGAACGCTTCTATCTCGATCCGAAAATCAAAGCCCTCTTCTTCACCCGCGGCGGCTACGGGGCGTCGCGCCTGCTCCGCTTTCTAGACCACGAAAAAATCAGTCTTCAACGAAAAATCGTCGTGGGCTACAGCGACGTGACCAGCCTCCTGCTCTATTTTCAGAAAGTCTGCGACATGGTCGTTTACCACGGACCGAATCTGGCCACGCGCAAGATGCTCGAACTGGAAGAGAGGAATCAGTCTCAGGCGTCGATACAAAGAAACCTGTTCAAATCAGAAGAGGCCTTCCTCCCGCAGCACCCGGTGGACACGCTCAAGCCTGGGCAGGGTTTCGGGCAACTGATCGGGGGCAATCTAACGCTGTTTTGCTGCTCGTTGGCTACGCCTTACGAACCGGAAACTGAAGGCAGGATCCTGTTTCTGGAGGACGTAAGCGAGGAGCCCTATCGCATCGATCGCAAGCTTACCCACCTGCGTAACGCCGGCAAATTTACCGGCATTAAAGGAATCGTATTTGGCGAAATGGTCGAATGCGAAGGAGAGAACGGGCTCCTCTGGGACGTGCTGGCGGACTTTTTTCGAGAAGATCCATTCCCTGTCGCCTACAACCTGCGCTCAGGCCACGGCAATGTTTGCCTGACCCTGCCTTTGGGATACAGGGTTGAGTTGATCGCGGAAGGCGGCAAAGGCCTGCTGCAGTTCGTCACATGAGGACTCTTGCGGCGTAGGGTGAAGCGCCCGCTTCGCCACCCAGTTTGAACCCGGGTCCAAGGCAAGGGGACGGAGCAGCGCTCCATTCTACGTTGGGGTGGCCAAGCAATGCTGGATCTTACGCGGGAACCGTCACGGCAGTTTCGGAACGTGTCCTCGTATCTGCTGCCTAGGCGCTTATAACAGAGCACCCGTCTCATCTGCGCAGCAGTTCCTCGGCGTGCTGACGCGCCGGCGCCGAACTCCGATCGCCCAGCATTCGTGCCAATTCCTCGACGCGGTCAGCTTTGCTTTCATGTAGCGGCGTGATGGCGATGGACGTCGAAGTCGTTCCCTGGCGCTTGCTCACAAGAAAATGACTTTGCCCCCGCGCTGCAACTTGCGGCAGATGGGTAACGCAAATTACCTGATGGTGGTTTCCCAACATCTTGAGTTCCCGACCGACCGTGTGCGCAATCTCGCCACCGACGTTGGCATCGACTTCATCGAATACAAGCAGCGGTGTGGCATCGACGCGCGCCAGAACCGCCTTCAGCGCCAGCATCACGCGCGCAATCTCCCCGCTCGAGGCAATGTGCTTCAAGGGCCGCAAATCCAGTCCCGGGTTGGGTGCAAATAGCATCCTCACCTTCGAGTTTCCGTGTTCCGTAAGCGCAGGCTCCCTGAGAACCTCTATCTGCAGGCGGGCCTTCTTGAAACCCAGGGCATTGATGAGTTTCTCCGCCTGCCTGGAAAACGCCGCCGCCTCTTTAACCCGCTTCCGTCGAATCACTTCCGCTTGCTTATCCAGTTCTCCATGCAACGCTGCCAGGTCACGCTCGCGCCTCGCAATCGCGCCCTCTACATCTCCTTGCGAAGCCAAGCGCCTTTCCAGGCTGGCCCTCTTTTCCAGAACGTGACCCACCTCGGGACCGAATTTCCGCTTCACCTCATACCAGAGATCGACTCGTTCCTGCAACCGGTCCAAATGTTCCTGGTCGGCGTCCAGTCCATCCATCAGACCTCTGTAGTCCGCTCCCAAATCTTCCAACTCAATGATCATCGACTCCAGGCGATCGGCCATAGCGACGGCCTCTTCATCCATGGCCGCCAACTCCCGAGCTTGGACAAGCAATGAGGAAAGCTTATCGGTCGCCGAATCGGTTCCACGCAGCCCGGACTCGATGGAAGAAACCAAGCTGCCCAAGTCTTGAGCACGATTCAGTCTGTTGTAATCACGCTCCAGCTCGGAAATGCCCGCTTCCGTGACCTCGGCAGCATCGATCAATCCGATCTGGCTGCGAATAAAAGCCTGTTCATCTTCGCTGAGGCGTTCGCCGGCTCGCAACGAGTCGACTTCAGCCCTCCACCGGACCCATTTCCGGAAACCCTCACGATAGTCCGCCAGCGCATCTTTAAGCCCCGCATAGCAATCCAGGAGCAAGCACTGCCAGCGCTCCTTGAACAACTTCTGCGGCTCTCCCGGGCCGTGGAAATCAATCCAATACTCCCCCAGATTGCGGAGATTCGCGAGCGTGGTCAGAGAGCCGTTGATTTGCGCCCGGGCCATACGTTTCCGCCCCACCACACGCCGCAGTAACAGCGCGCCATCCACACACCGGGGCAAACCCAATTCATCGAGATACCTGTCAATCTCCTCCGAATCCGCCAGACACAACGCTGCCTCCAGCTCGCAGGTGTTCGCACCCTGGCGTATGACCGAGCGGTCGGCGCGCGCGCCCGAGAGTAGGCTCAGTGCCCCCAGCAGAACGCTCTTTCCCGCCCCCGTCTCTCCGGTCACGGCAATAAACCCGTCTTCAAATTCCAGTGACGCCTCCTCCATCAGGGCAAGATTCTTGATATGGAGGAATTGAAGCATGGGGTCTTGCGAGGATACTCTAACGGAAACGTCGTAGCTGCTAGGAAGGCAACACAACCGTATTGAACGACACCCTTAAAAAGCCTACTCCCCGCAGCAACAATCTTCGCCAAGGCTTCGCCCGGTCAAGAGCTACGGGAAATCTACGGCTTTTTACCCTTCGGGACCGGGTGTCGTCCTACAAGGAATTCTTTTAGAACCCTGCAGTCCCGACTTATCGGGACAGGGAATGATCAAGTTCATGCGGATACTATACACGAACCGGGTTTCGTCCTACGAGGTGTTTTTTAGAACCCTCCAGTCCCGACTTATCGGGACAGGGAATGATCAAGTTCAAACCTGATCATTGGCTCGGCCTCGGGAGTCCTCAACCCAGTTTGCCTGCGATGCTTTCCAGCCTTGGAGACGAGGGTCGCACCGCGCCGTTGACGGCCCTCCACCGGTTTCCTTTTGCCTTGCCACCACCCTTCCCCTCGATTTTTCTGTTTCTTTACCTTGCTCACCCGGCTGCCTTGCAGCCGTCAGGTAAAGCTGCCTCAGGCAGATTTACTGGGGGATTAGCTCAGTTGGTTAGAGCGCTTGCTCGACACGCAAGAGGTCGCTGGTTCAAATCCAGCATCTCCCACCACTTTAAGCCATTGATTTACAATTTGTTATGTGATTACTGGGATAAGCGACGAATTCTCTGTATAGACCTAAAATCCCCTAAAATGGCCGAGAATAACTGATTTTCTGTCCCTGTTCTGTCCCTGAAATTTCTAAATTCGGACTAAGGTCGACACTGGCAAACAGTTGTGGTTCGCCAAAACCACGACGCAGTCGGAAGTTCGCCGTAGACGGGATGCTGGACGAAGGCGGAGATGCGCTGATCGTCCCTGTCCCAGTGCCCTTGGCTGGGCAAAGCATCCGGGTTCGCCGGGCTCTCCACTCAGGCGGCGCGGCGGGTGTAGCGGTGATGCAGGCCGCCCAGCTGGGGAAGGGCCACCACCTTCTCCATGACGGGCGGCTCGACTGGTCGGTGTTCAGGTGCATCCTTGGCCAAGGACAAATGGCACCGATCCTGGTTGTACCAAGCGCAGAACTCAGCAAGGAGGCGACGGGCATGCCGTTCGTTCAGCACGATGACGTGGTCGAAACACTCTCTGCGCAGGGTGCCGATCAGCCGCTCGCAATAGGCGTTCATCAGAGGTGCCTCAATGGCCGTCTTGACCTCACGGATGCCCAGGACCTTTGTTCGCCTCGAGAATTCGAATCCGTAGGCTTTATCGCGATCCCGGACCAGAAACTTCGGAGCGAATGCTCGGCCGGCCAGCCCGGGATTTCCATCGCCAGAAGAGCCCAAAGGCCCGGCGGTGCCACTTGATGAAGGTCTCGGGTTTAACGACGATCAAGCTTCGCCTCCAGCCGCTCCATCGGTAGAGAATGAGAGCCCAAAGGGCCCGGTCCCAGCGGGTGAGATGAGGCCGAGCAGGTGCCGTGCGATGGTAGACGCCGAGTTGGTGGCGGGGCGCCATGATCTCGGCCGCCAGGGAGGCTCGAGACCTGAAGAGTATGATGAGGGAGCCGGTCAGGAGGCGTATCAGGGCGAACATCCGGGCAGGATACAGGGTGAAGGGCAGCCCGCGGATGCTTGCCCTCGAAATCGCAGAAAGCCTATGCTGGTCAGTGGGATACTAGCGGCCTGGGTCCGGCCGATCGGGTATTGACGAGGCACAAGTATTCGAATTTGCTTCGAGTTTCGGCATTCTGTCTTCAATAACGCCCTATTCGCAGCGGTCCAAGGTCAATCGAGAAGGCGAGCGAATCAAAGGCGTTTCGCAGCAGGCGCTCGCGGACGGAGAGGTGCTCTGCGCTCTCCCAGAGGTTGTCATGCTCCCACGGATCCTTCTCCAAATCGTAGAGTTCACCGTAGTCCAACCCGTGGTATACGCAAAGCTTGAATCTCTCATCCCGGATCATGGTGCCATAGCTGCCGCTGAATTTCGGGTCGGTAAAGATCCTATCGAGAACATTGTAGTATTCACACCGGACAAAGTCGCGATGGTGATGAGGCGATTTCCTACCTTCAAGAATCGGCAACAGGGAGCGGCCCTGCATGCGCTCAGGGATAGGCACACCCGCCAGTTCCAGTATCGTCGGCGCCACGTCGATAAGTTCCACTAAAGCATCGCTTCGCAGGCCGGCCTGAAAACGGTCCGGTAAGCTCATGATGAGAGGAACGCGCACGAGGCCCTCGTAGAAGCGGCAACCCGTACTCGTCAGGCCGTGGTCGCCCGATATCTCACCGTGATCGCTCATGAAAACAACCAGCGTCTTTTCACGCTGGCCGGTTTCTTCGAGCAACTTCAACAACCGGCCCACATTATGATCAATCAATTCGATCATGGCGTAGTAGGCCGCTTTTCTCTCTTTGCTCTCGAGCTTGTCGAGTTTTCCTGCCTGGCCGAGAAAATCGATTTCGCGCAAACGTTCTTCATGTTCGAGGTCGCTCTCCCTGAAATGCGGTTCGGGCATTTCTTCGACCTCGTATCGTTCCTTATACTCGGGCGGCGGATCAAAAGCAGAATGCGGATCGAAGACGTTGACGCTCATTAGCCAGGGCCGGGTCCGGTTCTCGGTGATGAACCCGATGGCCTCATCGGTACACCAGGTCGTCTGGTGGATCTCAGGCTTAATCGAAGGTAGATAGGCTCCGAATTCGGTGTCCAGGCCGGGCGGTTTACGGTGAAAGACCGACGCCGGGTCGATCCCTTGGTCCAGTAGCCACTGCATGTAGTCGTTGCCCTGGTCGAGCCGGGCGAACGGCGAGTGGCTGTAACGAAAGAAACTGTAGCCGTCCTCGACCCGCTTCTCCGGACCTAGCCACGGCGAGGCGATATGAAGCTTGCCGGACAGGCCGCAGACGTAGCCATTGTCAGCGAGAAGCCCGGGAACCAGGGGAGCGGCGCCGGAAAAGGTCTCGTTGCCGCTAATGCAGGCGCGAATGCTGCTGGGATACATCCCGGTGAGAAAGCTCGACCGGCTCGGAATGCAGATGACGTTCTGGCAGTAGACATGCGTAAAAGCAACACCGCCCGCGCACAGCAGATCTAAGTTCGGCGTGTGGATGTGGGGGTTGTTCAGACAGTGAATGGTGTCAAACCGCTGCATATCCGAAGTGAACCACAGGATGTTATACGGCGTTTCTGGCATTCCGTGCTCCGTTGCAGTTTCTCACCGGCAGCCCGCATTCACCGGTTGGGCGGGATTTCGGTCTCCACCCCACTGTTAATTGCTTCGTCCAGACGAGCTGGCGGGCGTCAGAGGTGGTTTGTAGTTCAGGACACAGTTCAATATGTAGTTTCGGGAGGGTTGGTCAAGATGGATGAGGAGCTGTGGTTCCTGAAAACTCGTCGAAGTTGATGCTGTTGACCTTACGACGGCCATGGTGGAGTCTCGCTCGATGGTTTGCTGGCCGGAATTGATCGTCGAGATTCTCGCGTCTGGTTTACGGGATAGAAGGGCCCTGGTGCTTGAGAATCTAGCCTTGCGTCAGCAACTAATGGTTCTTGCAAGAAGCGGCAGGAAATCGCGGTTCCCAGATACCTCCTTCGGGATAATGACTGCATCTTCAGCGAGCAATTTTCCTCGCCTGTGGCGGCGATGGAAATCAAAGAAAAGAAAACAGCGTATCGCTCACCGTGCCAGAATCCATACTGCGAGCGGATCATCGGCTCAATCCGTCGAGACTGCCTGAATCACGTGATCATCTTCAACGAAGCGCATCTGCACAGAATCCTTGAATCATATTTTGACTACTACCATCGTTGCCGCACTCATCTGTCGTTGGACAAGGACTGCCCGGTACCAAGGGCAACGGATCCACCGGAAAATGGGAAGGTGGTCGCATTCCCGCAGGTTGGCGGATTGCACAATCTGTACGCTCGAAAAGCGGCATGAGAATAGATGCAGTTAATTTACAGGAACCACAGGGGGGATCTCTTTCTTGGCGATTCACACTTGATGATTTTCATAATGACTACCTGCGTGACCGTCCGTTCTTGCTGTCGAAGGCTCATTTCCCTTCAATGTCCATCATTGGATATTCTCTCAAGAGGGCATCTCGAATATTGGCATGAACTCGGACGGCAACCAGATACGTGGCAGCGAAGGTCCTCTGGATCTCCTGCGTCGCCACAAAGACGACCTGCACAACCGGTTCGCGGTGGCACGTCTTGCTGCCTTCGGCTCCGCGGCAAGAAACAACCTCGGACAGGAAAGTGACGTTGACCTTCTTGTCGAATTCGACGGCCCGACTACCTTCGACCGCTTCATGAATCTCAAGTTCTTTCTGGAAGATCTTCTGCAGCGCAGAGTCGACTTGGTTACCTCGAAAGCCTTGCGGCCTCAGATAAAAAGCCGAATTGAAGGGGATTTGATCGATGTCGCGTGAGGAGCGCCTCTTCGTCGAGGATATTCGCGCAGCAGCTCAAAAGATTGCTCAATACACCAGAGGTCTGGACAAAGCTCGATTTCTGAGCGACGAGAAGACATACGATGCCGTCGTTCGGAACCTCGTGATAATTGGATAAGCGGCCAAACAGCTTGGTATTGATACGCGGAGCGCAATTTCCAACGTCGAGTGGCGCAAGGTCGCCGGCCTGCGTGACATCCTGATCCACGCCTACTTCGGTATCGACGAAGACGTCCTCTGGGAGGTTATTGCCGAGAAAGTGCCGGCTCTTCTCGACGCTGTGAATGAGTATCTGAAGAGCGAAGAGGTCTAGCACCGTTTCTCCTTCCAATCCGTCAACTTCAAGTCCAAGAGTTCGGAAAGCCTCCCGTCCAGAACTCAAATCTCCGCAACCGCCTTTCTGCTTGTCTCCCTCCTCTCTCCTAATTCATCCCTCATATTTCATACTTTCCCCATCCTTCGCCCCTGCAACACCCGCGACAAGACTCCTTGGGCGTCGATCAGGGATCGAATCAATTCCCCAATTGAATCCACCAACTGACCAGTCGGACAGTTCCTTACCTCGGACGGAAGGAGGTCACCATACATCTCGCGGATGCTGAAAACCATTTTCCGGCGCTTCCTCCAATCGACCGGCAGCATTTCCACCAGAACGCGATCACAATAAGCAGCGCGCTTCCGTCTCTTCATTCCCTCACCGATCGCCAAGGCGATTCTTTCAGATACTTCCATCGGTTCGTCCAAGAAATCCAGCAGCGCATTTTCGGATCCCGTGCCCCCTCTCCCAGGATAATCTGTATCCAGCAACTGCATGGCCTCGGCAAATTCCTCCGCTTCCGAGAGCTCTCTTCGGATGCCCGCGCAATCTCGATAGACATGCTGGACCAGATCCGTAGCGAAAGTCCGAAAACTCTCGAATGTCGGCGCGGGTATCCCTGCAAATCGATGAGAAACCAATGCCTGGTCGATCGGCTCGTCGATCCCCGCCTGGAGTTCATCCTCCTATAGAGAGATGAGGAGAGCGCTAACAACGTCGTGGTCGCATTGTTCGGAATTCCTCATACTCAAGATCCGCCGGCCCTATTCCATGGTCCGCCATATCTGTACTTAGACCCCTTTTCGAACAGGGTCTAGCTAAGTATCCATCGCGCCAAGGGCCTCGACTTCCTCGGCGTTGTTCTAATCGACTTGCCGCCTTGGGCTTCCGTCGCCGAATCCGAAAACCTCCTTCTTCATGGGCGCCAGTCGCGCTCGGCAGCTATTGGCGTGCGTGCACACGGCGGATTGATGGACATATCCGATTGCTTGGGACAGGCATTGTCGTTACCCTTGTGCTAATATCCCCAAACGATGTTACCCGATCTGCATCTCTATACTTCCAACCGTCTCGAAAATCTGGCTCAGAGGCTTGGCTTCTTGATGGAGGAAGGCCCTCTCTCTCCCTTCGATTCGGAGACTATTGTGGCGCCTACGCCGGGAGTAGCATGCTGGCTGAAGATGCAGCTCGCCGACTTGGCCGGTATATCAATGAACCACCGCTTTATTGCGCCTGAGGATTTTGTGATGGAGATGCTGAATTTGCTGTTTCCCGATGTCGGCGATATTCCGTTCCTGACCAGGGAACAGCTGACTTGGCGGATTTTCGGGATATTGCCGGAATTGAAAACCAGTGACGGCTTTGAGGCGGTGCGAACCTATCTGGATCAAGGTGGAGATCTGAAGCTGATTCAGCTTTCGGAACGGCTAGGTGCACTCTTCGACCACTACCTCGTGTATCGACCGGATATGATACAGGAGTGGGATGCGGGGGAGTCGTCCGATGATTGGCAGGCAATTCTTTGGCGAGCAATCAGCGCGAAATATGGTCGATCGCCACACCTCGGAGACCTCCTTGAACGATTTCGAAGAGATCGGCCCGGTGAAGCGTCCCTTCCCAAGCGAGTATTCCTCTTCGGCGTTTCCCACCTTCCACCGCTGTATCTCGATTTGCTCTCAATCGTTGGGGAATTTTCGAACGTCCATCTCTTCCAACTCCAGCCGAGCCCGGGTTTTTGGGGGGATATCCTTTCCAGGAAGGAGTTGGCCCGTCTCGATGCAAGCAGCGAAGCGGACTCGGACTTCTTTGCCGGGAACCCGCTCCTTGCTTCGATGGGGCGGCAGTTGAGGGAATTCTCGAATCTCCTCCTCGACCGGAATTTCAATCCGGAAATGGAACCGGCCAATCCCCCGGAAAGAACGAACCTGCTGGGTGACGTGCAGGCCGACATCTATGGTCTTTCGGACGGGACGGCCCCGGATTCGGAGAAACGGCGATTCGGAAGGGAGGACGACTCTATTTCCTTCTCAGTCTGTCACGGCCCCATGCGGGAGGTCGAAGTACTTCGTGATTACCTGCTGCGCCTCTTCGATACAATACCCGATCTGCGACCGCGGGAGATCCTGGTCCTCACCCCCAAGATTGACCTCTATGCTCCTTACATCCAAGCCGTTTTCTCGGTGGTCCAGGACAGAGATCAGAAGATCCCGTTTTCCGTTTGCGATCGTGGATCGCGCTCCGATTCCCAGGTCGCGGATGCATTCATGCGAGTGCTGGAATTGGGGGGTAGGCGACAGACATCCCGCGAGATTGTCGGTGTGATCGAGTCACCGGTTGTTCGTCGCCGTTTCGGTTTTTCCGAGGACGAGCTCGTCCTCATCCGGCGCTGGGTGGCTGAGTCCGGCATTCGCTGGGGGCGGGATGCGGCGCATCGAGATGGCCTCGACCTGGGTGCTTTCAAGCAGAACAGTTGGGAATTCGGGATTGAGCGCATGCTTCTGGGGCTGGCGATGCGCGGGGAGAATCTTCACCTGTTGGATGGGCAGCATCTTCCCTACGACGAGATTGAAGGCAGCCGCGTCGATCTCTTGGGGCGGTTCCTTCAGGTTGCCGTACCCTTACTGGAAATAGCGCAGGACATGGAACGACCGAAGCGGATCAGTGAGTGGGTGGCGGATCTGCGTTCCATCCTGAGTTCCTCCATAATCGAAGCTGAAGACACCCTGTCCGACCTTGAAATGATGCGCGCTGTGATCGGCCGACTGGCGGACGCATCTGAAGTTCTCGGAGAAGAGGCGGAGATTGAGTTTGCCGTGGTCAGACACTTCCTGAGCGGTATTCTCGCGAGGCGGCGAGGCGCATCGGGATTTCTATCTGGAGGTGTGACCTTTGCCGAGCTGATGCCCATGCGCAGCATTCCGGCCCGAGTAATTTGCCTTATCGGAATGGATCACAGGGCGTTCCCGCGACGAACTGCAGCCCTGGCGTTCGACCGCATCGCCAATGAACCCCGGAAAGGCGATCGATCTATTCGGGAAAGCGATCAGCTCTGCTTCCTGGAAACCCTGTTGGCGGCCGAAGAGCGGTTGTATATCAGTTATTGTGGCCAGTCGATTCAGGACAACTCGGAGAGCCCACCCTCTGTCCTGGTCAGCGAATTACTGGACTATCTGAACCATTCCGTGCAATGGCCGGATAAGGGAAAGGGTGTAGGAACCATTGTCCGCTACCATCGGCTCCAATCCTACAGTCCCGCTTATTTCAGTGAAGGGGAGCTCTACAGTTATTCGGATTCGAATGCGGCGGCGGCGCGAAGTCTGAGAAAGGCCACCGGAACGAGGATTCGCTTTATCGAGAATCCTTTGCCCGAGCCGGAAGAGGAGTTCAGGGAGATCAACCTGCAGCAGCTCGTTCGTTTTCTCGCGAATCCGTCACAGCACTTCATTCGGGAACGATTGGGTATCCGTCTCTTCGCTGAAGAACCGGTGCTGGATGAATCCGAACCGATTTCCCTCAATGGATTGGAGGAATTTCACATCAAGGAGGAGTTGGTAGGTGATTTCCTCGCGAGTAAGGATGCGGCGGATGCGCGGGCGCTCAACCAAGCCAGAGGGGTGCTCCCAGTCGGGGAACCCGGCTCCGCTCTGTTCAACCGGTTGGCGAGTCAGTCGAGGGCCTTTGCCCAACGCGTAGCGCCCGCATTGGGTTCGGGACAGAAAGAACCGTTTGATTTTGAATTGGAGGTTGCGCCCTTCCGGCTAGTCGGGCGGTTGGAGCCCATTGAGGGGTCCCGACTGCTCGGGTACCGTTGTGCCAAGATCAATGCAAGGAGCTATCTCGACTTGTGGTGTCAGCATCTGGTGGCGAGTGCACTGCGGAAGTCGGATGGTGGTCCGGCACTTCAGGTCCGGTTTTTCGCTCTCGATGCCACTTGCTCCTTCAACCCCATTGAGAACCCTCATGAGGAGCTGAGGGCGCTTCTCAGGATGTATTGGGAAGGCATGTGCCGGCCGCTTCCCTTCTTCCCCAAAGCGTCTCGCGCCTTTGCCGAGGCCCAACTGGGGTTGGTCAGAGCGCGTACTGCCCCGCTTCAGAGGGCAAGAGGCGAGTGGGATGGCAATCAAATGGCAGCCGGTGAAAAGGACGACCCGTTTTATCAACTGGTGTTCGGCAACGACTACCCTTTCGATGAAGAATTCAAAACGTTGAGTGTCACGGTATGGGAGACACTCTTGCGCAACTTGGTGAAGGAAAAGCCGTGAGCGCCGAAAGATTCAGACTGGCGACCTCTTCCCTGGCGCCGGGAATCTCCCTTCTTCAGGCCAGCGCAGGTACCGGGAAGACGTATGCTATCGAAGGGATCTTTGTACGGCTTCTGATCGAGTATTCTCTCGATGTGCGCGAGATTCTTGTGGTCACGTTCACCGAAGCCGCTACTGCGGAGCTTCGCGACCGAGTACGAAAACGGCTGAGCGCCGCCTTGGAGCAGGTAAGGAGGCGGGAATTCACCGACGAGGCCCTGCGCTGCCTTGAAACCCTCGACGACGCTTCCCTCGCATCCGCTCGAGATCAGTTGCGGCGGGCATTGGTCCTTTTCGACGAGGCACAGATCTTCACGATCCACGGGTTCTGTGAACGCACTTTGAGCAGATATGCATTTGAGAGCGGCAATCTCTTCGACACGGCTTTGGTGACGGATGATCGGGGGCTTCACGAGGAGCTGGCAGGCGATTTCTGGCGGCGTCGGTTCTATTCGGGCTTTCCTATCCTGGGTCGGATCGTGAACTCCGAATTCAGTTTTCCGCTCGATTTTCTCGGCCTCTTAAATGCGCTCAGATACCAGATCGATCCCGAAGTCCTTCCTGCAGAACCATCCCAGGCGCTTGAAGAACTGGAGGATGAGCTTGGGCGAGCGCAGCAGGAAATCAGCGCACACTGGCTGGATGATTCCGATGGAATCCTTGAGATTCTCAGCGACAAGTCGCTGATTTCACAGAGCGCGAGCAACTTCAGTCCCGGTAACCGTGACGAGATTCGAATGCACCTTAACGATCTCTTTCGCGACGGAAGCCCCCATGATGATAGTTACCGTGCCCTCGCCAAACTCTCCCGGAGCTTTATCGACAGTGCGACGCAGGAACGGGCAAAGAAGCAGGGCAGAAGTGCGGAACACCCGATTTTCGAGGCATGTGAGCGATTTGAGGAGATCAAGAGGAAGGCGGCCCTGAAGGCACTGTATGATTTTTCAGAATACGCCAAGGAAGCTCTGCCCGACCTGAAGGATCGGAAGAACGTGAGGACTTTTGACGATCTTCTAATTCGGATATATCAGACCCTCAGAGGCGAGGGCAGCCAGTTCCTCCGAACGGCGGTAGGTGAACGTTACCGTGCCGTTCTCATCGATGAGTTTCAGGACACCGACCCTCTTCAGTGGACGATATTCGGCGAGTTATTTTCCGGGGTTGAGGACCACGTATACCTCATTGGTGACCCGAAGCAGGCAATTTACGGTTTTCGGGGTGCGGACATATTTACCTATATGGAAGCGGCCAAGAAGGCCGACAGACCGTTTACCCTGGAGAGAAACTGGCGCTCCGATGAACCTTTGATTCACGCGGTTAACACCCTGTTCTCCGGGTCCCGGAATCCGTTTCGCTTTTCGGGCATCCCTTTCGAGCCGGCAAAGTGGGCGGGGCAAACCGATCCGGATCGCATTTTGACGGTCGGTCCGGAGCTTCCCAAAGCTCCGCTACAGATACTGACCTGCGAAGTCGGTGACGATGAGAAACTCACCAAGTCTCGGGCGACCGATTTCGCGACAGCGCTGGTAGCGGACGAAATCGTGAAGCTTCTAGGCTCCACTACGCGGATTGGCAACCGGAGGATCCATGCCGGGGATATCGCCGTGCTCGTGCGCCGTCGTGACCAGGCCGCACGGGTTCAAGATGCGCTCAAGAAAAGGAGGGTGTCCGCGGTCCTCTCTACGGATGCCAGTGTATACGAAAGCCGCGAGGCAACTGAGCTCGCACAACTGCTATCTGCAGTCCTCGATCCGGGCAACGAGGGGTTGGTCAAGGGGGCGCTCGCCACCGGATTCTTCCGATTAAGTGCGGACCGTATTCATGGATTGACCGAAGACGAGGGCGCCTGGCTCGAGATTCTGGAGGAATTGATAAATTATCGGGAGCAATGGTTTCGCTTCGGGTTCATGTATTTCTACCGAAGCCTGGTCGAATTTCGGAATGTGCGGTCAGGGATCCTGGAGTTCTCTGCCGGAGAACGAAAAGTTACCAACTTCGATCACATTGCGGATATTCTCCACCGGGCAGAAACCGAGCAACACCTCTCACCGGAGGGGCTTCTTGCGTGGTTCCATCTGCAACGTGCTGATCAGCAGAGCCGAGGGAACGAGGAGCACCAGCTACGAATGGAAAGTGATGAACGGGCGGTTCAGCTCGTAACCGTACACAAGAGCAAGGGCCTCGAATATCCGGTCGTATTTGCTCCCTTTCATTGGGATAACGCCCGCATACCGACGAACGCATTCCCGATTGTCTACCACCCGGAAGGGAGCGGCCGCTCACGAGTGGTCCTGAAGAAGGGCAAGGACTTGGACGATGGAGAAAAGGCACGGGCCTTTGAAGAAGAACTGAGCAGCGAGATCCGTCTTCTCTACGTTTCTCTCACCCGTGCCAGGAACCGGTGCTACCTCGTTTGGGTGCCGACGAAGGAAGAGGCCCATTCCCCGGTCTATTCTATTCTTTGCGGCGAATCCGGGGACGATGTGCTTTCCCGTTTCCTGGAACTTGCCGAGGAACATCCGGGATCCATCGAAGTTCGCGAACTCAAACAGGAATCGCCCAGTTCTTGGACCTCGGATCCCCTGCAAGCGCTTGATCAGGATTTGGAAGAATCGCTTTCGGCTGCGAGTTTTGAGGGACATATCGATCAACGGGTGATGCTGACGAGCTTCACGGCGGTAACGTCGGGAAAAAGTGCGGATGTGCCTGACCATGACGATAGTGCTCTTGAGACCGTTCCGGAACAGGAAGAGCGGGACATTATCGAAGCGACAGGGATTTTCGCGTTTCCCAAGGGGCCCAAAGCGGGGATTTTCTTTCATTCGGTATTCGAGAAAGTCGATTTCAGAGATCTGGCCGGTCTGGACGACACCGTACGCGAAGAACTGAATGTCCATGGGATCGAGGAAGACAGGTGGCATAGCATTGCCTGCGAGGCTATACGGAATCGGATCGAGACTCCGCTTGGGGAGGGAGACGACGCGGTCATGCTGGGTCGAATTAGGAATGACGTGCGGTTAAAGGAAGTGGAATTCTTAATCCCGGTCCGCCCCTTTACGGCCCATCAGTTGGGAGAGGTGTATCGGCGTTTCACTGGCATGGAGATTCCCAGCCGATATCCGGACAGGATCGGTCGGCTTACCATCGATCCGGTCGACGGGTATATGAAAGGGTTCATTGATCTGGTCTTTGAATACCAAGGGCGATTCTACCTGTTGGATTGGAAAAGCAATTGGCTGGGAAATCGGCTCGAAGACTACGGTCCTGGAGCAGTCGCCGAAGCCATGGTAAATCACAGCTACTTTCTTCAGTATGCGATCTACACAGTCGCGTTGGAAAGGTACCTGGCCAGACGGAGCCGAGATTTTAGCTATGAATCCAATTTCGGAGGGGTGTTTTACGTCTTTCTTCGCGGAGTGGATCCGTCGGAGCCGGGGCGTGGCGTTTTCTTCGATCGTCCCGGGGAGGATTTTATCCGCGCTGTCCGCGATGTTTTGTCTCCCGAGGGGCTAGGTAGAGCAGATCTGGAACATGACTGACGTATCAGCAGGAACGCAGGACAACCTGCATGAAGCACCGGTCGCCGGTTATTTTGCAGATGCTCTTGAGAGACTCGCCGGAGGTGAGCAGCCGGACCTGCGGCACGCTGCCTACACCCTCTGCTCACTGCTTGCGGAGGGGCATATCTGTGTAGATCTCGGCGCTGTTGCCGCCGCGCAGAGGGCGGGTGAACACGGTGGCGCAGGCGAAGCCGACGAATTATCTCGGATCGAAGATGACCTCCTTGGGACGGGGCTTGTAGGCCGGCCCGGCGAATTCAAACCGCTGATCCTTGATGAAAGCAGGAAACTTTATCTCCATCGATATTGGCGTTACGAATCGGATCTGGCCGCGAAGATCCTTGAGCTGGCAACCCGGGAGCTTCCCCTGGGTGCGGAGGATCAGATTTCAGAGGAACTGGACCGGTTGTTTTCGGATCAGGACCCCGCCGACGTAAAAGACCAGCAGCGGGCGATCAGAAGGGTCGCCAAGTGGGGCTTCACCATCATCTCGGGCGGACCTGGGACGGGGAAGACGACAACCGTCGCTAACTTGATTGCCTTGTTTCTCAGATTCCGGGAGGTCGAGCGGTTACCTCAGGTCGCTTTGGCGGCCCCCACGGGGAAGGCGGCGACGCAATTGAAGGAGGCAATACAGAGGAGGTTCCTTGACTCCGAGCTCCTCGATGAACAAGTGATCGGCAAAGTCTGTGAACGCGCCTCGACCGTTCATCGTCTCCTCGGTCCGATTCCGAATTCCGTCTGTTTCAGGCATGACCGCGATAACCCTCTTCCCGTCGATCTCGTCGTGGTGGATGAGGTTTCCATGGTTGACATCGCCCTGATGGCAAAACTTCTGGATGCAATTGATCCCGCCCGGACACGGGTTGTTCTTCTTGGTGATTGTGATCAGCTGGCCTCCGTGGAGCCGGGTTCTATACTGGGAGATCTCGCCGATGCGGCCGAAAGTCGCAGCACATCCGGAGATCGTCCCCTGCGCCGATGTTTCGTCCGATTAACGAAGAACTGGCGCTTCGATGAGCGAAGTGGGATTTTGAAATTCACCCATGACGTCCGCCTCGGTCGTGCGGACAGCGCACTCGCCGTATTGGATGACGAAGCGGTCGGTGACCTAACGCTCGGACCGCTGCCGGAACCGGGACACGTTACAGATGCTTTGGAGGAGCGTATCGTTGAGGGATACAAGCCCTGCCTTCACGCGACCACTCCGTCGGAAGCGCTTTCGGCGTTCGGCCGCTTTCGCGTCATCTCTGCTCTTCGGAGAGGTCCCTATGGATCCGAACGACTGAACCGCGATTTCGTAGAGCTGTTTCACGGGCGGAATCTCATCCGTGGCTCGAAGCTGGGTTTCCGGGGCATGCCGATTCTCATAAAAGAGAATGATTATACATTGAAATTGTTCAACGGCGATACAGGGGTGCTTTTCCCGGATCCCGACGGCCAAGGTCACGCTCTCTTCGCCTGGTTCATCGGTGATGACGGCAGGCTTCGGCGAATTTCCCCTCTTCGCTTGCCCTCGCACGAAGTCGCATTTGTCACCACCGTGCATCGAAGTCAGGGGTCGGAATTCGACGAAGTGATTCTGGTTTTGACCGACAAGATGAATCCAGTTCTGACCCGGGAGTTAATTTATACAGGTATCAGTCGTGCCCGAAGAAAGGCGCATATCTTAAGTTCCCGGGCGATTCTTGTGTCTGCTGTTCACAGCAAGAGCGTCCGTAATTCCGGTCTGGTGGAAAAACTGACGAGCGCGAGGTAGATACTGTGGTTCCTGAAAACTCGTCGACGTTGATGCTGTTGACCTTACGATGGAATTCCCCCGTAAATATGGACAGCGCGAGCGGGTTGATTAGTTGAGATAAGTTTGCTGCTTGGAGAAGTAAAGTTCCAAGAATTTTGATGGCGATAAATAACCGATAGCGCTGTGGAGCCTCCGGCGGTTGTAGAAGGTTTCGAGATAGTCGAAGAGCTCTGTGCGAGCTTGCTGATGAGAACTGAAAACGCCGCTGTCGGGGAGAACCTCAGTTTTGATGGTGGCGAAGCAACTCTCGGCGAAGGCGTTGTCATAACAATAGCCGCGGACAACAACATTTAACCTGACTAATAATAGCCTCTATCGCTATTGATTGGAACTATAGTGGCCAATGAAAAAAGGTTCAAGTTATTGATCCGGCGAGCAATCGAACGATTGAAAATCCGAGGTTCTATCAAAGCAGGGGCTAGCGCCTTGAGAAATCTTCGAGAAGAACGGCGGTTTCGCTCACACCAAACTAGCAGTTCAATACCCGAAGCTTCGATTTCAAGGGCTTTCGAGGCTGTATCAGCGGAGGGGGTGAGCACGGGGTCGAGATTACAGGCGGGGTGGATGTGTTGACGCGACTGCCCGGCTCGCGTGCCAGGGCCAAGGGCGCACTGGATGCGACCTTGCGCTTCGCCGCCGAAATGGTTCAGGCTACCTGCAAGGGACGGCGCAGCCTGCGAGAAAAACTGTTCCGAACCATCGCCACGGACTCCCAGCCCAAGCGTCTCGAACGCTTCGAACCCAGAGCCATCAAACGACGACCAAAACCTTTCCCCCTGATGACGCTGCCGCGCGCCGTTTTGAAGCAACGTATCCTCGCCAATCATGCCGCCCGCCAGGCATCGATATGAGCCTTATCCGAGTGCCATTCAGTTATGATAGCACTGCATAACGAGGCTTTCAGAAAACTTTCAATCTACAAATGCGAATTTATTCCCAAGGCATCTACGACGAGCGAGCGCTTCGCGCCCTGTCTTCTTGTAGAGGTCGGCGAAATTCTCAAGGCTCTGAGCCACATCGCGATGGTCCGGGCCAAGCAGATATATTCATTTCTTCTCGAACCAACGTATATGCTTTACCACTTGTGAGGCGCTTGCAAGGAACGCAAGGAAAAGGACAACCGCAAGGGCAAAGGACCATCGCTGCTCCGATCTGTGGGCATCCGCGATTGAGACAACGCTCGGTTTGTCAGAAAGATAAAGAGCGGTTATCGTCTCACCTTCGGAATATCTTTCCCAGATTTTTCTATCGATAGTGAATTTCCTGATACGGTCGATGCCTCCCTTTCCGGGATAGCAGACCTCAAACCGATTTTCTATGCTCTGGGGTGAGGTGATTGAACCAGATTCGTATTTTCCCAGAATGGTCCCAGTTACCTCTAAGCCCAGACAGCTCACGGAGTAAATGACACCGCGCACACTCACATGAGCGAGGCCCGAAAGCGGACGAACCTAACTTGGCACAGGAGGAAAAGAATGAAAGCCACTCTTTCTACGTTGGCTATTCTGATCTACTTTCTCGCGGTTGGGTTACTTCACGGGACCGTGATATTCTCTGACACATTCACGGGAGCTGGCTTGTTAAGTGAACCTAATGTCTTTTTCCTGCGCGGACACCATCACAGTCAGGTTCATCTTTTGTATTCGGTACCGGAGTAGGGAATCTTGAGAAGATCATTGTCCTCCCTCTGGTTTCGGCCCGTATGGTTGACTCTTTCTCCCCTTTGACCGCATCAATCACCGCCAATATGACGCGCTCACAGTGACTTTGACTTCGGTCTGACGCTCGGAGACGGGAGCGTTCTGGCAGGTCTGCAAGCGGGAGATAACGATTGTGGAGGGGGTCAGCGGAAAGCCGTCGTCGCTTCTGCAAAAGCGAAAAAAATGCCCTGCTGATTGTACCACCACGCTCCAATGGCACTGTCGTAGATGTAATGACGGGATTCGTTGGAGATTTCAGCCAAGTCATTCAGCCTGCCTAATTATTTTGCCCTGCCATCCGCCCGAAATGACGATGCCGTGGATTCCGTTCTCGAACCCGATGATGTCAACTCACTTAGCCCAATTATTTTCCCGCTACCGTCGTGGAGGTTTTAACTGATTTGGGCGGCTATCGGCTCCAATTGCCGCGTGTCACCGATTTCGATGAATCATAACATCGTCACCTTGGCGCGCCAATATGTCCCAGCCCAACCATTCCTGTGCGATGCGCCCGAATTTCTGAAGGATGACTTCCGCTTGGGGGCGCGCCTCGCCTAGCCAGTTGAGGTCGGCTTCGGACGGACGGGTTAAATCCGGTTGGCGTAAGACTTTTCCGTCCGCCGCGAGTTGGAAGAGTTCGTAGTAGCTAGAAATGTGTGGTCTAACAGGCGGAAGATCCAAGCGCTTGGCTCTGATTGATGCTATACGGGGGATGCGCAATCCGGAGGCGTCGAGATCCCCAAAGTAACGCACTTCGCGAATACCGTCCAAAGCGGTGAATATCCTTTCAAGGTATTGCACCCCGTCCGTAAATCGGCTGCCGCCGCCGTAGACCGTGGCGCTGAACTGGGGGTTGCGGATATCCCATCGCCGGAAGGTGTCCCATGTTGCTGCGTTTTCGAGCACGATAACCGGACCGCTGTCCAGTTTTCCACGTTCCCATGGCAGGGGTTCCGGGACCAGGTGGCAACCGAAGTCTTCCAATGTGAGCCTGCCTTCCGCGAAAAGAGAAGAGCCCCGGAAAAGCTCGTCCAACCGTTTTTCATCGCCGAAGATTTGCAGCGACTGCTCTTTGATCGGGACGGATTTACCGATGTTTCCCGCCGACTTGAGAAACGCATCTAAGCTCCGCAGGTTTTCGAAAGGAACGGCAATGCGTGCATCCCGAACAAACTCCATTTTCCCACACCATGGCCATTCCCGAATCTGCCGGACCGCTCCGTCGTCCGGATCGACGAACGCAAAAGCCACCTTCCATCGCGATTCCCGATCCAGTGGAATGCGGATTGAATAAATTCGGTGCGGGTAGTATCTGACCGGGACGGTTTCCAACCACCCCTCCTCTTCGAGTTCCCGGATATCGCGCTCGGCTGTTTCCTGTTCAGCACCGGACACGAGCCCGGCGCGATCGAGAAGTTCCTCCCAATTGCGGGAGAAGGGGCGGGTCGCCTGAGAGGCGCGGGCACCGCGGGCTTTCGCCCATTGAGCGAACAGCTCCGCCGCTATCGGGCTGTCCTTCGGTTTCATGCCGCACTACTCCAGCGCTTCAAGCGCCTCTTCCATGGTCGTGACAATCGGCACATTCTCAATGCGGGAGGGGAACCCATCCGCTCCTTGCTCGATTTCCCGGCGGCAGATCACGACCGTCTGGGCGAATGGTGCGATCACGCCGAGCCGCTCAGGCGGGAAGGCCATGACAAGCTGGAGATTGAAACCGCGAGCCAGAGCGAGGCAATCCTCTATTCCGTCGCCAGAGAGCTTCGAGAACGCTTCGTCCATGACCACCAGGCCCAACTGGCTTGAAAACCTTGAACGGCGGTCGCCGCGATCGTAAACGCGCCGGAACGCCGCTAACATTGATATGAAAAACGGGGCTTGAGACTCCCCGCCGCTCAGATTGCGACCACTGCGGCTAATCGAAATCGGAGCGGATTCCGGATTTTCATGGGAAACCATCTCTATGTCATAGTGATGGTAATTCCTGTAATCCAGCAGTCGGGTCGCCCGGTCCTTGGCGTCCTCCTCGGCATTCACGGCGTCCATCAGTTCGGTAATCGCCTCGCGGATACCCGCATCCGACGCCGCTTGCGCCAAAGGGTCGCTTCCTTCGAACCCGGAATCAAGTAGCTGCCAGACATTCCCGAAGCCAGCCCTGTCGCGGCGCTGCGTGATGCGGTAGCGGTAGTGCCCAATCGGTTGACGCAGGTGGCGGCCGAGGGAGTGGATGACAGCTTCTGCGTCTCGAATGCGGCGATTCAGTTCGTTGAGTACCTTTTCCTGAAGGCGCTTTTGCCACTCGAATTTTCGGTTTTCCGCCAGTTCGCGGTTCTGTGTCAGCTCGACCTCTTGGAGCCGCCGCAGGCGCTCTTCCCAGGCGCGGTTGTCATCGTCCTCGAGATCGAAGTCGGTGGCGTATTGCGGGTGCCGGCGCACGCCATGCTCGTCGCGTGCATCGGCAAGCGCCTGTCGCTGGCGTTGACGGTCGAAACGGTATCCATCGGCCTTCTGTCTCTCGGCATACTTTGTTTCCTTGACCTTGTCGAAGCGCTCCTCCCAAGCATGATATCGGCCCAGCCAATCCTCCCTCACCTGATCCAGGTCGCGGTCGAGAATACCAGCGAACTTCGCTGTAAGTGCAGTTCTGCTCTCCACGCAGTCAATGTTGATTTGCGCCAGGCGCTCCTCAGCCCTCGCCTTTGCCTCCCGGGGCTTGTCGGTCGAGATATCGAAATTATCGAGATCCCGTTTCAACGGCCCACGTCCTTCAATAATCTTTGTTATCCTCTCATCCAGTTCCTCCTTTTTCTGAATTCGTTTCGTCCGTTCCGGGGTTGAGAGGAGTTCTATGGTTTCCCGATCCGTGCTGAGCCGGGTCTCAAGCCGTGGAAGATCAGCCAACTCACTGGAGCGTTCGGGTTGCTTCGGCTTGTCAAGCCCGTCGCGCTTGCCGTTATCGAGCCAGACATGGACATCCGTGCGGATGCGCTCCAAGCGTTCAAGCTCGGTTTCCAAATCCCGCTTTTCCCGGGTCAGGCGCTGTTTCATCTTTTGAAGCCCCGTGGTTCCCAGCGTCATCCGCACATCATCGACCGTTAAACGGCGGCGCAGCGGAGCATCCTTGTAATAACCGTCTCTGGAGACCGCACGCGCTCGGTCGACGTGATCGACGGATTTCTGATCCTCCACGCATAGAATGTTACCGAGAAGGACCTCTACCCTGGCTCGTGCCAATGTGTTGGACACATCGACCTTCGTGAACAATGATTGCGGATGCGGATCGGCCGCCGTTTTGTCCAACTCAGTGGGGTTGAGTAACGCTTCCGTCACTTCCCCTTGGGGGCTTTGGGGCAGGATCCGACGAGCATTTTCGTAGGCTTCGATGGACGGCGGAATGACAGTCCATCGCTCATCTGCAAGGATCTGTTCGATGACCGGCCACCATTCTTCTGCCTCCGGCTTCACTTCCGCTAACCGCGCGAGTTGCCGAAAGCCGGCACCATCATCCTGAAACCTCTCGCACAGCGCTTCGAAAAACGGAAAATCGCCCGGCGTCATGCCGCGCTTCAATCGATCGAGATCCGTTTCGATCCGGTGGAGACGCTTTTGCGATGCCTTCAAGCCATTTTCAGTCGGCCGCAATGCGTCGCCGACGGTCTGCCAGATGTCACTATAACAACCAGACAAGTCAGAAACGGCCTCGAGTCGTTGTGCAATCGCACTATTTCCGGCTAGTTGCGTCAGCGGCCCCTGCGCACAGCACAACAGGTTTGATATTCCTTCCAGTGGCAGACGTTCGCCATGACGCAGCCAATTTCCCAATGCGTCGACGCGCTGGTTGAGGAACTGCTGAGTCGTGTGTTGGGCCTCCGTGAGTTGGCCGATCTTCGATGCCAGCTCGTTTGCCTGTCTGGAAAGCTGCGCCAGTTGCTGTTCCTGGGGATCACGGTCGATGACCTGGAGAAGTTGGTCCAACTGACCCTGCACGCGCTTCCCCTCGGCTTCGTTTTCGCGAAGCTGCTTTTCCTGTTCCCGCCTTTTCGCTTCGAGTCTCCGAATTTCGTTTTCCTGCTGTTCGAGCAATTCCTCCTGTTGACGGGCTCTAAGCATTAGATCGACCTGGCCCAGTATCGCGGCGGAACGGTGCGCTGCTTCATACGCTTCTTGATGCGTGACGATTTTGCTTAGAAATTCGGCTTCTTCCTCCTGCTTTTCCAGCCGGCGCCGCGTATCCTCGTAGGCGTTGAGGGAATGGCGAACTTCGGTCACGTTCAGCGGGCTGTCCTCGAGAATGAACTCGCGGACGAATTTCTCGACGTCTTCTTCGGGTTCGAAAGCGATGGCCTTGGGAAACGTAAGGCGGAACGATTTCGCGTCGAAATAAAGGTGGCGGGCGGTCGCCATCTCAGCGAGGTAGTCCTGTTGGCGGGAGAAAAGGCAGTCCGATCCGAATTCACGGCGGATCCAATCGCGGAAGCGAGCTTCGTCGTGGAAACTTTCTCCGTCGGTCAGGTCAGCGTATTCGATGCGGTCGGAGAAGGCGAAGTAGGTCCTGCGGGGAGATGTCTGGGAGTTCTGATATTCGATGCGAACCCCCCAGGTTTCACGTTTCGGCGTATCGCTGCGGTCTGCGGGTTTCCTGAACTCGAGCGCGATTATCGTTACGCCGTTGCGGCGTAGAAAATGCCGCTCGCCGTTCCTCGAAACATTCGTGTCGCACAGGCAGTAACCTACAAGGTCACGGCCTCTGCCACGCCCGCTTGCCGCCCGGTTCGGCTTCCAGCCGTCCCCGAGCATCACATATTGGATGAGATCGAGGACTGCGGATTTTCCCGTCCCGAAAGCGCCCGAGATCAACGTGGTTTCCGATACATCGAAAATCTCGCGAAAGCCGTACCAGTTCAGGGCGATGATGCGCGTGAGTGAAATCCGCTGGTTTTGGCTCATCCTTCCGGCTCCTCTTCATGCTCTTCGGCCATTGCGTCGGCGTCGTCCTCTCCGGCGCCGCGATAAAGCTCGCATTGTTCGGCCCACGCATCTTCATCCTCAAATGGGATTATCCGATGCAGAGTGGGAAGGATTTCGACGCTGGCGTCCCCGAAAGCCTCGCTCTCCGTGGATCGTTGTATGCGAAGGAGCCGGCGTACGCGGAAGGTGTTCAGGATCTCCCGCAGTTGGGTTTCGTTGGGCGGTTCGATTTGCTCGAAATAGAGCTTCAGGCGCGACCATAGCTCATTCACGGTGACGATTACTCGCAGCGACGCGCGCTCCATCCGGACATCATGGTAGATTCGCCAGAGGGTGAGGAGGACCAGCGTTTCCGCTTTGTTGAACCGGGCCACCAAACCGCAGTCACCCGGTACGGGGCGCAACTGGAGAATCGGTTGGTCGGGGTCGAGAACCATCTCGAGTTGCAGCGGTGCGAAATACTCGCCGATCCGCGCCTCAAAGTCGCGGGCGAGCAGATAGAGCTCCCTCTCCCGCCCCGCGTCCCCCAGTATGGCGCCATTCGCGAGAAGACGGGTCAGGATTTCAGAAAGAGCCCCGCGATCCTCCTCGGGGACGTCTTGCCAGAATGTCGGCCAGGGGAGGGGCATGTTACGAGATGCGTTCGATGATGAACCGCTCTGTAGCGACGTCCCCGAGGACATCGGTCGGGATTTTGGAGGGATCGGCGCCATTACTGGTGCGCTCGGGAACAACCCGCCATTTTACAAATCGCCGGGTTCGTGGCAAAGTCCCGTTTTCGAAGCAGAGGACTGCCAGCAGGTCGAGCAGTTCGTCCTCCGTGCTCAGCCGTATCTGTTCGGTGGAGACTTTCGCTCCTTTCCGAGAGAGGTGCAGGTCGACGAACCGGGCTGCCCGCTGGGGATTGAGGCAAAGGAGATTCCGCATTCGAATGTCCTCTTTTGCATCCAATTTGTCGCCGGCGTTGGCAGGTTTGCTGATCCGGAGATCAACGGGGGTCCGCTTTTTGCGCGCTCGAGCCAGTGAATTCCGCCCAAAATAGACCCGGCCCTGAATTGAAAGAAACGCCATTCCCGGCTCGTGAGCCAGTGCGGAGAACTTCCGTCCATGGGGTTCGGCCGCGGCGCGGTCCATGTACGCTTTGACTTGCTCCGGACGTTTTCCCCTCATTTCCGTCTGATAACGGTAACGAGCGGCAGACAGTTGGCTGAAATCGGCCATCCTGCCGTCGATGAGGCGCTGCTTGTCTGGGATTGCCGCGAACAGGGTTTCCAGGTGGTTCAGCCACTTCTCGGCCTCGGCGAACGCCGAATCACGGTCGCGACCGGTGTGCGCTTCGATACCGTCAGCCAGGCGCTGCCTGGTAAAAGGGTTTTCCGCTGCGTCTCGCAAAACCTCGCGGGTCTTGTAAATGCGGGGCATCAATCCGGTTTTCTGCAACGCATCATAGCAGACCATGTGCTCGCCAGCGTGAAAATCGACCAGAAAGCGTTGGAGCGTATCACGTGCCGAGCGGCTTTCCCGTTGGGCCGTCTCCTGCTGGCTGATGAGTGTCTCAACCGCGTACATCTGATTGATCGCGCGTTCGGTGCGGCTCAACAGGTCTTTGACGGTTGCGCGCATGGGTTCCGGGTCGAGGCTGTTGGGGTCGAGCGCATCGGGTGCGAGGATCTGATCACAGAGCGAGCGAATGCCGGTTGCAAAGTCCTTCAGTTCCTCTGGACGGTCTTCCGCCAGATCGGCAAGAACACGCAGCAGAGTGCGAAGACCCGGCCCGATCAGAACCCAGTGCTCCGTGAGACTCAACCGCCGTTCCTGAATCCAGTTTGCCTCCAATAATTTGTTGAAGAGCTGGGCCGCTTTCTGCTGTGTGTCGGTCAGTCGCCCTCCCTCGTCCTCTTCAAGGGGCGCGTCGGGGTGCTGCTCGATTACCTCGCGTACGAGGAGGCGGGCCTCATCGTGCGCCAACTGACCTCCTTCATCCGCGGCCTCCACCAGCCGATCCGCGCAATCCACATAGATTGCGGCGCTGGGGCGAGCCAACGGCCGGAAAAAGCCGCCTTCGAATAAAGGAGCCAACTGTCGGCCGAGCGAAATCGTTTCCTCCGCGTCTGCGCGCATTTTACCAATCTATCGTGTGAACCAGTAGTATCCATGACAACCACGTCGGTGTCGAACAAAAGGCTTTTTCGGCGACTATCAGCGATCATGAATTTTCACTTACAAAATGAATCCCTTAATTCCGCTTCCGGAAGTCATGGTGGGCGCAACCGAACAGGGCATGTCGATCTTTTTGATATTTGACACTTTGTCAGCGATTGGATCGGTTGCGCCTTGGCCCGGAAACCAAGTGCCGAACTGAAAAACTTAAAAATAGGCTGGCAAAAAATAGGTTGACAGCAGAACTCTGGTTGGATTTGCAGAAGCTATGCACTTACGAAGGGTAAAGATAATAATGGGCGGGGGGCCGTCGATTTACCACTGTATCTCGCGGATTGTCGGGGGAGAGTGGTATCTGGATAACCGGGCCAAGGAGGTCTTGAGGAGGCAGATTGGGCGGGTCTCCACCTTCTGCGGAGTGGAGATTCTGACCGGTTGTATTATGAGTAATCATTTTCATCTCCTGGTGAGGATACCGGAATATGGAGAAGTTACTGATGAGGAACTGGTTAAACGCTTCTCGGGACTTCATGGCGAGGGGGATGTGAGAGAAAATATATGGGCTGGCAAAAAATGGATTCTCCGCATTTTAAAACCGGACAAATCACCGCGTATTCGCACCGGCGTCCGCAACCGAGGGAGTGTCACTAGAATCGGCGAGATTAAAAACGGGATCTACTTCTAACAGGAATACGGAAATCTCCGCTTTGGAAAAATCGAAGGGCACGTGCCCCCGTGGCCATGGAGCGCTGAGAGTATGGAACGGAAATCAACGAAACAAACCACATTCACCGTCATGAATATAAAACAGGCCATAAAGATCGCGGGATTAACTGTAATAGTAATAACGTTTGCCACCTCTGAATCTTTTGCAGAAAGATTGATAAAGCCATACAAGGAGAAACATTACGCTGAACCCACCGATGACGCCGCGATCGTTTATTTTGTGCGGCCAAGCGCCCTTGGATACGCCGTGCGATTATGGGCTTTTGTCGATGATACACCTGTTGGACTGAATTTGGGCGCGCAGTATACATTTACGACCGTAGATCCTGGAAAGCATCTATTCTGGGCCTATGCGGAAAATACCTCTGCGCTTGAGATGGAAGTTGAAGTAGGGAAGACATATTATTTGAAGCAAATCCCTAATATGGGTCTTATGTATGCGCGCGTTAAACTCGTTATTGTTAGCGAAGATGCGGGCAAGAAAGCGATCAAGAAATCCAAGTACACAGAACTCACGGAATCAGGAGAGAAGCGCGGTCAAGAGATTGTCGAAATGAAATATGAAATAGCCGTAAAATGGGCCGAAAAGAGAATGGAGAAATAGACGGAACAGATCTCCCAGGGAGACGGTTGACGTCGGTCCAAGATCTGGCACTGAGTAAGAAAGGCGAAGTGCAAGTTTCCCTAAGAGAGATTAGAGATTAAATAGGCTGGCAAAAAGCGATTGACAACAGAACAGGACTTCGAGCTTTTTTACAAAAGCAATGCACTTACTAAGGGTAAAAATGATTGGCTTAGATCCGTCGATCTACCACTGTATCTCGCGGATTGTCGGGGGAGAGTGGTATCTGGATAACCGGGCCAAGGAGGTCTTGAGGAGGCAGATTGGGCGGGTTTCCACCTTCTGTGGAGTGGAGGTGCTGACATATTGCATTATGAGCAATCACTTCCACCTGCTGGTCAGGATACCTGAATATAGAGAAGTTACTGACGAAGAATTACTTAAGCGCTTTTCAGAACTTCATGGCGAGCGGGATGTGAGGGTCTCCATGCTGGCGGCCGCGTTGAAGCAGGACGGACCCTACGGGAAAGCCTGGCGAGGCAGGCTGCGGGCGCGCATGGGGGATGTATCGATCTTCATGAAGGAATTGAAGCAGCGCTTTTCGATCTGGTACAACCGAAGCCATGGGCGCTTTGGCACGCTCTGGGCGGAAAGGTTCAGGAGCGTGCTGGTTGAGGGACGTCCGCTTGCCCTGGAAACAGTAGCTGCGTATATCGACCTCAACCCGGTGCGTGCCGGGCTGTGCCAGGATCCGAAGGATTATCGCTACTGCGGATACGCGGAAGCGGTTGGTGGTTCCGCACGGGCGCAACAGGGCATTCAGGCACTCAGCGGTGATTCGAGTTGGAAGGAAGCGCTGGGAAGCTATCGAATGGCGATATTCGGCAAGGGAAGCCTCCCCCGCTACGGAGGACAGCCCTATATCGATCCGGAGAAGGCAAAAGCGGTGCTGAACAGTGGAGGCAAGCTTTCGACACCTGAATTGCTTCGCTGCCGGGTACGCTATTTCACCGATGGGGCCGTCTTGGGATCGAATGAATTTGTCCAGGAGCAGTTTGAGACCTTTCGCGGGTATCTCAGCGAGCGACGCAAGTCGGGCCCGCGAAGGATGCGCGGAGGTGATTGGGGAGGACTCGCGGTGCTTAGGGATCTACAGACGAACGTAATCACGTAGGGAGGATTCCCAGACTAGGCGCAGCGCGGGTCCTGCTCTCCGGTCTTCCAGCCCGACCTGCCGGGAGTGTTGTAATCGATCGCCTCGAGGGCGCGGCGAGCCTGTTCACACATACGGTCCCAAGCCTCGAAGTCGTGCAGCTCGGTTTCGGGATGCGACCTGCTTCGGGCGACGAAGCCGGGGAACCAGGAGCGTCCGGTCGGCTGGTCTGTCGGGTTGTAGCGCAAGTCGAAGCTGAAGCGTACGCCATCGCTTTCGTTGGTCAGTGAGGCGTCCTGGTGCCATGGAGTGCGGCTGTTATAGTCGTTCCGTATCTGCTCGGGCACCATTCTCTTGGGCACTTTGATTCGGGTGTGCTGTATTGGGTTCGAGTAGATCTCCGGTCCGATGAAGTGCTCCACGCCATTCAGCAACCGAGGGCTGCGGAGCAGATTGAACAGGGCCGGCCCGCGATGCATCATGCCTCCGTTTCCCGTGAAGCAAATATCGAAGTAATCGGAATAACCGACGCCTTCGGAAGCGACCTTGGCCAGTCGCTGCTCGAAGGGCAAATCCCTGAATGTCGAGGAGAGCTGACCGTCAGCGTCCCAGCGAGTCGTCAGCGCATCCAGCAAGCTCTCATACTCTTCTCTGACGGGCTGGATGTCTTCCTGCTCATCGAGAAGGCCCCGAACCACTACATATCCCTGATCTTCGAACTTCTGAGTCGTGGTTCGGTCCAGGGAGTCTGTATAGGCCACAACGGTCTCGATCATTTCGCTTCTATTATTGATTTGTTTCTTCAACGTCGAAGCCCATCACTGTCTGTTCAATGACATCGCCGACCGGGCGCAACGTTCTTGTGTTCCCTGCGGCCTTCTGGCATGGTCTTCACCATGAAAACGCACCTTCAAGCCGGGCTAAACGGGCGTGCATCCGTACTGCGGGAAAAGCGATTTCGTATCAATCCACACTAGTACACCCACGTGAGCAATGCTGGGCGCTAGTGCCAAAATTCATTCGCGTGAAGTAATTGCGAATCGACCTATCTTCATTTGCACTACGCCACGTACCGGGAGCAGCTTTCTCTGTGAAGCGTTGGAACAGACGGGGTGCTTCGGAGCAATTCGTGAATGGCTTCATCCGGCAAACATCGATGCCGAGAAGAGAGAACTTAATTTAGATCCGGCTGAATCTACTGAGGCAGTTCTGCGAGAAGCTGCTGAAAAAGGGGCGCAGCCTACAGAGGGCTTTACAGCAAAAGTGTCATGGCAGCAATTTTGCGAATTTATCCTGGAACTGAGAAGGAGCCATGTAGAACTGGCCGGATTGGGCGATCGAGAGATTCTTGAGCGTTATTTTCCCTCGGCAATGTTCGTTTATCTTTATCGCGAAGATCGGCTTGCGCAGGCGATTTCGGCAGCAAGGGCTTTTGCCGAAGAGTACTGGCTCGATTACGGTCAGGAACATGATAGAATCGAGGACTTCCCGTTCAATTTCCACCTTTTGAATGATAGCTTGGCCCAGTTGACAGCCTGGGATGCGAATTGGTGCGCTTATTGGGTCGCAATCAAAGTAGAGCCGTTACGAGTCTCTTACGAGGAGATCTTCGGCAACCTCGAAGAGACCATCGCCCGGTTACTTGCATTCTGTGGCTGTCAACCAACCTGCAAGTTCGACAGGACAAAGATTCGGTATCGGAGAATGCGAAATGAAGTCAGCGATGCTTGGAGGGACGAATACCAGTCTCTGCTTTCCCGAATTTCAGAGAACCAAAGTGAAGGATCGAGGAGCGCGTTGCCTCCGGAGGCATTCAAAGTGTCATTTACAAGCCAGACGAAGTCGGTATCAGCGATCTGTAATCAACTTATTCGAATTACCGTTAGGGTTCGCAACGAGAGCAAACATACACGGAGAGTCCTCGGCGAAGAGGACGGAAATCTCTGGATGGGCCTGATATCTCGATGGTTTCAGCGATTGGGCAAAATAGAAACCATCTATTCGTTTACGGTGCCGCTGCCGTTCGATCTAGGTCCGTCTGAGGAATGTTTGGTGGATTTAGCTGCGGTCGCTCCTCCTTTTCCCGGGAGTTTTGAGCTTCAGGTAGAGCTGGAGCAGCGAAATTTCATCTGCTCAACCCGAGTCGGATCATACCCGTTGAGCGTAATGGTGGAGGTGAACATTCGGGCATATATTGCTCAAGCGACCCGTTATTTCGAGTCTAGCGACATCGACGGCGAAGGCGAATGGCTCAGGTGCCCTTGGATGGGTTTCATCTACATCCCATTGTTCCCGTGGGTGTTTCACCAGGGACTCGGATGGCTATATTGCAGCAAGAGGCTCAACGATATCGGCTATTGGCTTTACAGTCCTGAGTTCGCTTGGATGTGGACGAGTAAGGAGGCATTTCCATTCATTCTCCGTAAGGACACGGAAGCGTGGGTTTACTTTGATGGAGATGCCGTCAAACTGATGCCGTTTGTCGAATGCGAGGAAGACTAAGATTAGCGCAGGCAGGATGGACAACACGGAGCATTGGCCTGACACCGTCCCGAACGTGAACTTCAAGCTTGGGTGCGCCCTGCCGCACTCGCTAGTATAGGTGCCATGGCAGAGAAGACCTATCGGGCAGGAATCATTGGGCTGGGATTCATAGGCGGCGCGGATCAGGTGTCGGGAGATGCCCTCGGTCAACTGGTGGTCGAATTGGACGGCACCCATTTTCAAGCCTACTCCGAGCATCCGCGAATCGACATGGTGGCGGGAAGCAGCCGGGACGAAGGGCGCCGAGAGCGGTTCGAGGAGCGCTCAGGAGCGCGCACCTATTCGGACTGGCAAGAAATGATCGAACAGGAGCGGTTCGACATCGTCAGCGTCGCTACCTATACTCCCGTTCACGCCGAAATTACGAAGGCTTGCGCGGAGCGGGGCATCCCGGTCATCTACTGTGAAAAGCCACTCGCCACCTATCTCGATGATGCGGAAAAGATGGTTGCGGATTGCGCCAAAGCCGGTTCCCTCCTGGTCATTAACCACAATCGCCGTTTCAATCCCAACACCCGAAAACTTGCCGCCTTTCTGCAGGAGGAACAACTTGGAAAACTGACTTCGGCAAACTTGCAGTGGCCTTCAGGGCGCTTCGGCAACGTCGGTTCCCACCAATTCGATATGCTCCGTATGGTTCTCGGACAAGAGGTCGCCGCAGTTTCCGGCACTTTGGATCAATCACGCCGGCCTGATTGCCGGGGCCAGCAATTTCACGATCCGGGAGGATGGGGAGTAGTGCGCATGGAGGATGGCCTCATGGTGACTGTGGACGCGGCCGACTACAATGCCATGACACCGGAATTCCGCCTCAACGGGGAGATGGGCCGTGTGATCCTGAGAGGATTTGATAACGTATTGGTCGAGTTCTGGAATGGCTCCACCGAATCGTGGCCCAGCGTTCGCGGAAAAGTCAGCGGCATGAAAACGGCGGCCGACGAAATCGTCCAGCACCTGGACGGCGTGGCGACTTTCCCTTATCCCGGTGAGCAAGCGTATGGCACCCACGAGACCATCACCGCCTTTCACGCATCACATGCCCGCCAAGGGGCCTGGGTCGAGCTGCCTTTGCAGGGTGAGGATCGGAAGCGTGCCGTCAACAGCGGATGATCGTAGCTTACCTGTATGATCAAGTTCAATTGCTTACACTTTCCGCGTGACTGGAAATCAGGGGATTTGGCTTTCCCGTCTCGAACCACTCATTAGCATGGGGAGGATATGAGATTTCCCATACCGATCAGCTTTACTTCCCTACTTCTGTTCCTCGCCGGCTGCTATACGGTGCCTGAAACCGGGCGCACAGCCATCAGCCTGATTCCTGAGAGCCAGCTTACCAGCATGGCAGTGGCATCGTTTCAGAAGCTGAAGGAGGAGGAGAAAGTAGCGCGAGATCCTGCCCTTAATGAACGCGTGCAGCGTGTCGGGCGGCGTATCGCGGAAGTTGTGGGCGATGCGGTTCCAGCCGCGGACTGGGAATTCGTCGTCTTCGCGGACGACGAGATGCTCAACGCTTTTGCCATGCCGGGCGGCAAGGTGGGGGTCTATACAGGCATGTTTCGCGCCGCCCGGACCGATGATGAACTGGCGGTAGTTATGGGCCACGAAATTGCCCATGTGGTGGCTCGGCATGGAAGCGAGCGGCTGTCGCAGGGTCTCCTTGTGGAGCTCCTTCAGGCCGGAGTGGATAAGGCTACCGAGGGTGCCGAGGAGGATACCCGCAGAGCCGTTTTGACCGCATTCGGGCTCGGCTCGACCTTTGGTTACCTGCTTCCATTTTCCAGGCTGAGCGAGAAAGAGGCGGACCACATCGGGCTCCTCTATGCCGCCCGCAGCGGGTATGACCCCCGAGCCGCCTTGACCTTCTGGAATCGCATGGACGAGCTGGGCAAGGGCGAGCCTCCAGTTTATTTCTCCACCCACCCCTCCCACGACAGGCGCATCGATCTCCTGCATGAGCTCATGCCCCAGGCTTTGGACGAGTATCGGCAGGCGCTTAAGCGATTGAGCGGGAAAGGCTGATCACTCTGTCAGGAAGCCGTCGCGAGCGACCGTATGTGTTTAGCGTGTTTCCGGCTCCCGGTCTCGTGCCAGGGTGGCGCTGATTTCCACTTACTACTCACGACTGGGGACAGCGGCGATGAAAACATGGATCAGATCAGCCGAGGTGGAACAATCGGGAGCCACCGTTTATTGCTCGATGGGCCAGGAACACGAATGCCACCAACCCCGCTACGATTTTAAGCCCGACAGATTGCTAGTCGATAGCAAAGATGGCCTCGACTTCGACTGTGATATTGCCCGGAAGTGATCCCATTCCAACGGCGCTCCGCGCGCCAATGCCATGGAGATCGCCGAAGACTTCGGCAAAGAGCTCACTGCATCCATTGATGACAGCAGGATGCTGATCGAAATCCGACGTGCAGTTGACCATGCCCAGGAGCTTGATCACTCGCTTGACCCGATCAAGATCTCTAAAATGCGCTTTGAGCGATGAGAGGATGGCGAGTCCCGTCTGCCTGGCAGCTCGAAATCCGTATTCCTGATCTACGTCCACACCAATGCGACCCGTCATCATTGAGCCGTCGAGATGAAGGGGACCATGTCCTGAAACATAAGCAAAATCACCGATGTAAACGACCGGCTTGTAGACACCGGCTGGAGTAGGTGCCGGCGGGAGTTGCAGTTTGAGTTCCTTTATTCGATTCTCGATGCTCATTTAAAACCTGTTCCGTGCGAAGTATGACAATCTCGACGAAGCATGTACGGTGGCCGCGATTCCGGCCAGCGTTTTCTGTCAGCGACAGGAAACGCTCCTGGCGCAGAGCCATCATCACGGTTGATCCCAGTTTTCAGCACACTGCTAGTTCAACCTTGAAGACGAGCGCGTGTTGTTTAGCTTATTTGCAAGAATGGTCACTCGATCGATCTCAAGCTGAAATGATGAAACCATGAGTGTTCAGCAAGCACTCGTTGAGCTGCATGGCCGGTTAGTAGGAATGTCCAGCGTCAACCCTGCCTACGGTGGAGCCGGCGAAGCGTCCCTGGCAGAGTGGGTATGTCACTTCCTCGAAGATACAGGAGTGACGCCCAAGTTTCAGGAGGTGTTTCCCGGGCGCAACAACGTCGTCGCCCGTATCGCCCCTCCCGGTGACGACCGCCCGGCATGGGTTCTCGATGCCCACCTCGATACCGTGGGTGTCGCCAACTGGCAGGCCGACGATCCATTTGTACCCGTTCAGTCGAATGGAAAGATCTATGGCAGGGGGACCTGTGACACCAAGGGTTCGCTGGCAGTTTTCCTGGCCGCTTTCGCCCATTTTGCCTCACAAACGGAGTTACTGTCCCGTCCTTTGGTATTTGTCGGGACAATCGACGAAGAGGAATTTCAAACCGGAGCCTACCGTTTCGCGGAATCGCTCGATGACTCGGAAACTGCCGGCGCCATAGTTGGCGAGCCTACTTGCGGTGAAGTCATTAATGCTCACAAGGGTCTGCTCCGCTTCCATATCCAGACGACAGGAAAGGCCGCCCACGGGGCCTATCCGGAAAGGGGTCAAAACGCCATCATGTCGATGGTGGAGGTGCTTAATATATTGGGAAAGCACCTCCAGGAACTGGAGGGCGCCCGAGGGCACGACACCCTCGGAAAGCCGACCATGAACGTGGGAACTATTGAAGGGGGAACCGGCGTTAACATCGTGCCTGATGTCTGTCGGATCGATATCGATCGCCGAACCGTCCCCGGAGAATCCCCGGCGAGTATTCTATCCGAGATTCAGACTCTGCTGAGCTCGATTCCCAATCTGGAGATCTCCATAGATACCGACCGCCCCGCCGTCTACACCGATCCAGATGACAAGCTCGTAAGCGACCTCCTGAAGGCCGCATCGGAAAGTGGCTGCTCATCAGAGCCGGCCGCTGTAGCCTATCTCACCAACGCCGTCGCCTATGCCTCGCGCGGCATCCCCACGGTCGTATTTGGCCCCGGTGACATCGCCCAAGCACACACCGGCAGCGAGTTTATTGAGATCTCGGAACTTCTGCGATCGTACCGGATCCTGTTGGCGTTCCTGCGAAAGCCAGACATTTAACCCTCGGCGGCAGCGAACAGCTTCCGCCCCAAATCACGCTGATTTTCGTAGATGGATCCGCCGCGCAGGGCGGGAGGAAGTGGAATTCGAAGGGGAACCGATTCAACCCTGAACTCAGTCGTCGGCTCACCCCGGAGAATAAATGAATTGAAAGTGTTCCAGAATTCCTCGCCAGCCGTCGAACCTCCCGTTAGTGGCCAGGCGTCAACGGCGCAGTACTGGAGCAGAAACAGGCGCCTCGGAGCTTGGGAGACATTAGGGGCAGATCCGTGGAGAGTTCGGACATGGTGAATCGAGATGCCACCCGCCTTAACTGTTACGGGAGCTGCGCCTTCGGGGGAAAAATCCGGTTCCGTAACCGCACCGACAAAGTGACCCGCCTCATGATGATCGAGTATACGGCCCCTGTGGGAACCGGGAATTACCATCAGGCAACCGTTGTCCAAAGTCATATCATCAATGGCTACACCCACCGCGAGCATATCATCGTTGGTGTGAGGATAAAATGCCCAATCCTGATGCCATTCGACGGGACTTCCCTCACCGCCCAGCTTCATATTGAGTTTCTGCCCGTTGTAGCGGATTTCCGGTCCCACCAACTGTGACACGATGTCGAGAATCCCGTCATCACGCAGAACCCGCTCATAGGCCGGATGGTGATTGGCCGGGCTCTTAAGGCGCCGCAGCCTGGGTCGCGAAGGTGAATGATCCGGTTCCAGATCGAAAATGTTGTCATTCTCGGTTACGGACCGAGATTTCTCCTGAAACTCATCCGTAACGCGCTGCAATTCAATGACTTGCTCCTGTGGAAGAACGTCCTCGACAGTAAGATATCCGTTTCCCAGGTAAAAAGAGACCTGCTCATCTGATAACATCGATATTCCTCCTGCAACTCATCATGCCGAGACTGATCAACGCGGTCAAACTGGATTTTGCTCAACACACTCGCCATTGATTCAGGGCGATTAGACTCTATCCGATTCCCCGCTATGGATTGATCTGAATGATTTCGACATCGAAAATCAGAGTATCGCCTGGCTTAATCGGGCCACCCTGCCGAGGGCTGTTGCCATAGCCGAGATTGGAGGGGATGTACAGTTTCACCTTGCCGCCTTCCCCTACCAGCTTGAGCCCCTCGCGAAAGCCTGCGATCACTCCGGCCAAGGGAAAAGTTGCCGGCTTTCCTCGATTTACTGAGCTATCGAAGACGGTTCCGTTTGTGAGGGTGCCGTGGTAATGCACTTTGACACTGTCTCCGTCGCCGGCCCGTCGTTCGTTGCCCTCGTTCTGAATTTCATAGTAGAGTCCGCTGACAGTCTTAACCACTCCCTCCCTGGCATCCAATTCTGCGAAAAACTCACTATTCACTCCAGAGGAAGCCTTTGCCACGGCATGTTTGCGCTGCTCATATTTCCGTTGCATGATCTGAGCCCCCAAACGCTGCAAGGAGTCCGAGTCGGTGGGTGGATCTTCTCCCCGAATGGCAATTCCCATTCCTGTTAGAAGCTGATCGACTTCGTTATCCGTCAAACCGACGTCCAAGTCCATTTTCTCTCCCATCTTGTAACCCATTGCCTGGATGGCGAGGTCACGGCGGGAATCCTTCGGCTGCTCCTCGTCGTCGGCCCCGGCACCCGCACTGCCCGCCTTTGCGACCTTCGCCTCCTTTAATTGCGCCTGGAGGTCCGCCTTCACTTTTTCTAGCGTCGCGATCTCCTCAGCCATCGCGGCTTCGCGCTGGGCCCCTGGCTGGCTACAGCTGGTGAGCCAAAGCAGGATCAATCCAGCGATGATGTGTAATGGGCCCAATTCTCCTCCAGGCGAGGCAATTCTTACAGTATACATGACACCAGACTAGCGATAGGTGGGGTCCACGGTCAATGGTTTGCTTGAACATTGGCAGAAGCGGTCGCGTTCAAACGAGGCCAAATGATCCGGGCTGCGGCTGAAGCCGAACTGCTCCAGCCACGCATAGCGGAGATCTGAGGCTGGCACTTTTCAAGAGAACACATCCTTCTGAAGGCTGCGGAGAACCGTTAACCCTCCCCAGTCTGCCCCGTGCATTCGGCGCGGACCCGACTTTCGCTTCGGCCCCAGCCGGTGACGCAGCCGCTCAAAGTGCCCCTGCACAAAATCATCGCTGCCCAGGATCGCTCCGTCGCTGAAATAGCGCACTCGACAGCGCAGCAGTTCCGCCAGAGACACCTTTCCACCCGAGTCCAATATCTGCTTTACCTTCGTTCGATCCAGATGAGGCTGCCCTCCCGCCTTAGGCATGGCCCCCTTTGCCGAAGAGCGCCATCCGGTAGCCTCTTATGGCCATCTGCCACATCTCCGTGTGCATAAATGAACAGATTCCCTTTCTCGCCCAAGCGGAGCCCCCCATCAATTCTGCATACCCACAGAATCGGTAGTCGGCCGGATCCCGGCACAGCCCCGCCCGTACCGCGTTCAAGTCGATATAGGCTGCCACAATCTCCACCGCGAAGTTGATGTCCTCCACCAGTACGCTTTTGAAGCGATCTGCCCACAGCGTACCCAAGCGCTCGTGGGTCCGGTTATACCAGATGGAGAAGCGCTGCTTCAGCATCTTCATGAACATCGAGACATCGCCCATGCGCGACAGCATCAGCTTCCGCCACGCCTTGGCATCGTCATCGTTCCTCTCCAGCATGCCGGCCAATGCTTCCATCGATATCTTCTCCGTCCCGTAAAGCACAAAGTATCGCCGAAGTAATTCTTCATCAGACAGTTCCTGCCTGCCTGGAACCCGTATGAGCAGGTGAAAGTGATTGCTCATGATGGAGTACGTGAGCACCTCGATCCCACAGAATTCCGACACCCTCGAAAGCTGCCTGCGCAGCACTTCCTTGGCATAATCGTGCCACCATTGCTCGCCTCCGACAAGGCGGGACATACAGTGGTAGACCGCTGCTATCTCGCCAAACCCCTTCACTCACCGCAGTCCCATATCGATCCTCTACCTTGCCTTGCCCTCGGCGTCAAGAGATTTTTAACCGCGTTAAATATATTAGGTCGGGAATCTTCGGCAGCGATCGAATGTACCCAATGCCGTGATTGAGAGGCCTCTCAAAATCCGAGGATTTCCTTAACATCGTCCAAGCCTACATTGGCTCCGGCAGATTCACCCGCGTCGAGCAACTCGTCGAGCAGAGCGCGTTTACTGCTTTGCAAGGCCAACACCCTCTCCTCGACGCTCTCGGCCATCACCAGCCTCATGCTGGTGACCACTTTCGTTTGCCCAATTCGGTGAGCGCGATCCGTTGCCTGGCTCTCGACCGCTGGATTCCACCAGGGATCATAGTGAATCACGGTATCCGCACCGGTCAAGTTGAGCCCGATCCCTCCCGCTTTCAACGAGATCAGGAACACCGGAAAGGTGGAATCCATATTGAACTGTTCTGCCAATTCGACCCGATCGCGGGTACTACCATCCATGTAGAGATAGGGTATGGCGCCTTCTTCCAGATGACTGCGGAGCAGGGAAAGCATGGATACAAACTGGGAGAACACCAAAACACGATGGCCCTCCGCCAGTGCTTCATCGACCAGCTCTCGAAAGACAGCCAGCTTACCCGATTCCGATGGTTTCGCTTCGGGGTCCACGAGGCGGGGGTCTGCACAGATCTGGCGCAAGCGGAGCAGCAACGTGAGGGCAGCAAACCGGACTCGCTGTTCTGACGCTCCGGACATCTCGAGTTCGAATATTCGGCGCTGCTCCGTTTCGTAGTAGCGACGATAGCGCTCGCTCTGTTCCGGGGTTAATCGGCAGTAAATCGTCTGCTCTATCCGAGCCGGTAGCTCTGGAGCCACGCTGGACTTCCTTCTTCGCAGAAGATAGGGAGCCACTTTGACGAGATGCCGCTGATCGTACCAGGCGCGATCCTCGCCCCGAATGCCGGATGGGACCCGCTCGAGATACCCGGGCATCAGGAACGCAAAAAGTGATCGGACATCCTCGAGGGTGTTCTCGATGGGGGTTCCGGTAAGCATTACCTTCCCCTGTGTCTGCAACTCGCACAAGGCGCGTGCATGCAGGGTAGCGCGATTCCTTACATGCTGCGCCTCGTCGACGCAAACCAGGCTGAATCGCACGCAGCGAAACAGGTTGAGGTCGCGGGCCAGAGTACCGTACGAGGTGATGACCAAATCCCAATCCCGGAAAGCGCCGCTTTCAGAGAGGCGTTTCTCCCGATGATGCACAAACGCCCTGAGTTCCGGCACGAATCGAAGCGCTTCCCGCCTCCAGTTCTCCAGTAAGCCCGCCGGAGCCACCACCAGAATGCTCGAATCCGCGCTTCGCCATTGGCGAACACAGGCAATGAGTGCAAGTGCCTGAATAGTTTTTCCCAAGCCCATTTCATCCGCCAGAATCCCTGCCAGTCCATGGCCATAGAGATGCCACATCCACGCTGTACCGATGCGTTGGTACGATCGCAGCCTCTTATCGAGTGCTTCCGGCACCGGAGCCGGGCGCAGGTTTCCCACTCCTTTGAGCGCCGCACTGCGCTTCTGCCAGCTTTCCGGTGTCTCAACGGATCCCGTCACTTCCTCGATGAGGTCCTCGGCATCACGCAGGTCCCTGGTCTGCAAGCGCTTTCTGAAGGAGGTAGTCACCGATCGGTGACGCTCGCCGCTGAGGGACTGTTGGACGGACTCCAGTCGACTTACCACATGGGGCTCGATCAAGTAGATTCTCTCGCCGTCTTCGACGTAGGGACTTCCTCGGGTGAGCGCGCTGTGAATCGCAGATTCATCAATTGGCCCGGCCTCGAGTTTCAAATGAACGGCGTAATCTTCACCGTCCGCCCGGATCGAGCACGTGACCGCGACGGACTGTAGGGCAGTGCTACGCTCCCTGAAATTGGGTGTGAAAGTCGCCCCAAACCTGGTCTCGAGCTGATTCCGGTACTCTGCCAGGAAAGCCAGGGTTTTATGTCGGTCGCGCATCCACCATCGCCGGTTTGACGGCTCGAGACGAAAGCCCGAGGTCCGGAGCAGATTTATTATTTCCCGATAGTGAGGATGTTCGCGCGAGTGCACGGTGATGGCCAGGTATTGGGTGGACCCGTCGACCGTAACGGCGCCAGCCTGGTCTACAGCTAGCGATCGATCGGGTGAATTCGGTAGCGATCGGCCGATATCGATATCGGGCTGGCGGCCGATCCGGGCCAGCTTTTCCGGTTGATTGTTGGCATGAGCAGGTTCAAGCAGCGGCTGTTCCTTCTTCAGGAATTCGTGGACCCCCTGAAGTGTGCGATCCTCCCACACCAGAGCCACATCCGGTCTATTTGCCCAGAACGCGATAGGTTGGCCTGAAACACACTGTAAGAGCTCTCCGAGCTGAGAGCGCTTAAGCTGAATAAGGCCGTGGAGCTGTCCCCCGCACCACGATTCGACAAGTGCAAGAGCCACTTTCTCAGTCTGGGAAATGCGGTAGGCCCGACCCCGATCGATCTTTTCAAGGGGTATCCATTGGGAACTGATCCGGGCATCAATTTTCACCGCGATGGCATCTCTTGAGGCGACCCGGCTGAGGTTCGGAGGAAGCAGAATCCGAAGGTCCAGGGGCAAGCCCTTGGCTTGTGATAGAACCAGCGACTGGGGACGAGGATCCGAAGGAGGATGCCCCTCCGGCTCATCATTGCGGTCTCGCTCCTGCGACTCCAATTCGGCATTCCGTTCCAACTCTGCCGAACGCAGGCAAAGTGCGATAGCGTGAGCACAGACAAAACCCTGCCGGCCCAATCGGCAGTTGCACTGACTCTCGGCAAAAGTCAGCGAACGGAGATTAAGGCGGGGATAGAATGGCTGGCCTCCCAACTGGATGCTCCCACGGAGCAACTTTCCTTCCCACGCCAATTCCTTCACCGCACCTGCTTCGACCAAGCCACGCGCCTCCTTCAGTACTGCCCAACCCCCTAGATCCACCAATTCGTCGCGAGAAAGCGCGACGGGCGCGGGATATTCGTCTGACGGAACTCGTTTCACTCAGTAGATGGCACGCTTTGGCAGGCAAATGTCTCTGTATATTCTAGGCAACCCTGAGGTTCCCTGTCCATACCTGGCTGGTGGGCAACGGGCGTGTTTCCGAGATCACACTTCCAAGCGGCTCGGTCCCGAAGGGTAAGAAGCCGTAGATTCCCCGTAGCTCTTGACGGGGCGAAACCTTGGCGAAGACCGTTGCTGCGGGGAGTAGGCTTTTTAAGGGTGTCGTTGAACTTGGTGATTCCCCGTAGCTTGCTGCGGGGTGGCTGACTTGATAAAGAAGAGAGGGTGGGAGAGAGGAAGGAAGAAAGTCGAGTAAAGCGAGGAAGTCACTGTGTGTGGGAGATCCACTATCATGTGGTGATGCCGGTGAAGTATCGGAAGGCGCTGATAGATAAGCGGATTGAGCGAGTGATGATCGAAACGGCCAGAGGGATAGGGGAACGCTATGAAATAGAACTGGAGGCCCTAGGGATGGATAAAGACCATGTGCATTTACTGTGCGGGGCACATCCGAAAATAGCGCCAGGAAGTATCGTGATGAAATTCAAGAGTATCACAGCACGGGAGTTGTTCAAGAGGGAGCGGTGGCTGAAGGAGGAACTCTGGGGAGGAAGATTCTGGAGTTCAGGGTATTACGTGGGGACGGTTGGGGAGAGAGGGAATTGGGCGATGGTGGAGAAATACGTTTTGGAACAGGGCAAGCCGAAGGAGGATCTGCGTCAGTTAACACTGTGGTAGAGAATAAGTTCTCCTTCCCCGATACCCCGACGCTTGCGTCGGGGAGGTTCATCTGGGGCATGCACGACCTGACCCGGGTCGATGGCACCACGCCGCAGGTTCCGCTGTGCGAATATGTCGGCAACCTGGAAGTGCTCGTGAAGCGATTGGCCGAACGAGCTACGCAGTTGATCTGGGTAACTACCGCCTTCATGTGCGAGGAGTGCCAGCCGAAACGGAGGCTGGAGGACGTGGAAGCCTACAACCGGGCAGCGTCTGAGGTGATGGCCAGGCACGAGGTTCCCGTGCACGATCTCTTTTGCTTTACCTCGCGCCGGATGGAGCTCTTCGGCGATGACGGGCTTCACTTCACGTCGGAGGGCTCTCGGATTATCGGCGCTGAGGTGGCTGACTTTATCAGCGCTTTCCTCTGAGGTCCGATTCGCTGAGCACACTCACGCACCGCGATCTCCGCTACGCTTCGATGCTCCGTGCGCCACGGGAGGCGTTCTAGTTCCCGGGAATTCGCATACTGCTGTCTCTGGAGAGTGTGCCGGCTGAGCCGTGGGCCGCACCCCGTGGCTCAGCGGGCGCTTGAAACTGCCCGGGCCCATCCACGCGATCTCCTGAAGGGCCCCAAAGGGGCCTGACAGCCCAGCCCAGGGAGGAGCGTAGCGACCGACGCCTTGTGGGTTCTTGTGATCCAATGATCGCCGTCCTGACGGGGCGGGAGAAACGGACATCCGTCTCCGAAACGTTCGACTCTCGCGACCCTTCAGGCCGCCTGCTGGATCTGGGCTCCATGACCCAGGGCGTCGCTACGCTCCTCCCTGGGCTGGGCTCTCGCGACCCTTTAGGCCGCTTCTCCAATCTGAAATTCCTCTTCTTCTTCGTCATCCTCTTCCTCTGTATGTACTTTTCGAGGGAAGTACATTGCACTTTCGTACGGTTCATGATCCACCCCTCTCTGATGGCCACCGGCCTCGACGAAGGCTGGATTTTGAACCTCGGTGGTTATTTGGCTAGCATGACATCCAACGGGACGAAAAGTGCTATCGTGATTAGAACATATACAGTTGACATTAGTGGGTAAGATTGATGGAAGAACGGTATCCTTTTTAGCCAGGAGGGGCCATTCCCCGAGCAAACGTGGTGCTGAGAGCAGGCGCCGTTCGGGTTCGGGTAATTGGCCGCTCCGCAGGCCGTCCGAAATTCAGCGCACTATGAGTTTGTCCAGTAGTCAACTTACGATCCGAGACTCACTCTATTTCTCCATTCCCAAAACGCATCCCCAGTGGGGCATTGGCATCGAGTTGGCTGTCTACACGGCGCTTGAGAGTAGCTCTATGCTGCAGTTCTGGCACACCTCGACTCCGGACAATTATCTGGGCAGTCACATTCGTCGCTCAGACGACAATGGCCGAACCTGGGGTGTGAGTGAACCCTTGCATGAGCAGGAAACGGTGACTGCCGAAGGCGCGGAAGAGGTCAGGCGGCTTCTCGGTTTAGGGATTCACGATGATCCTCTTACTTACCATCGCTCGTGGGGCAATGACATCGTGTTTCTCGATCCTGACAACGGCAGATTGGTGCACGTCTATTACGGCCAATACAGCAACTTTGCGGGGGAACTGATCGAAAATGGCCAGTTGTTCATGAGGATCTCCGATGACGCCGGCATCCGTTGGACCGATCCTCATCCGATCATTCAACGAGGGGCGGGATTCGACGCACGCCATTGGGCCAGAGAAGTGGAATTGGGTCGAGTAGGCGGGATCGTGGCGGGCATCCAGCACATGGAGAAAACTCGTGAGGGTACGCTCTTGCTGCCTTTTCAGATCGCCCAGGGTAAAGGGCGCGACACTCCATTTCGGCAGGGAGTCTTCCTGGGTCGCTGGCGCGACGATCTCTCCGATATCGACTGGGATCTCGGTGACTATGTGGAAGCGCCGGCAAACCTTTCCAGCAGAGGCGTGATGGTGGGAACGGTGGCCGAGCTCCGCGACGGGCGTGTTTTAATGGTGGTCCGTGGCGACAGTTCGGGAACGGGCCTGGAAGGTGAGATCAAACTCGGCACCCTGTCGGCCGATGGTGGTCGGACCTGGGACGAACTTCGTCCCCTTTCCTATGAAGACGGTTCCACAGTCTGGTCATCCTCGTCGAATTCTCGGCTCTTTAGATACCCGGCCGGGGGCAAGCTCTACCTGATCACTCACATACGTGACGAACCGCTCCTCAAAGCTCCCCGAAATCCGCTCGCGATCGCGGAAATCGATGAGGGAACGCTGAGCCTCCGCAGGGAATCCGTTACGCTTATCAAGGCGCGCGGTCCCTTAGACCCGAAGGACGCCTACTATGAACCGAGAGGCATCTACGAAGATCACGAGTCGGGAAATCTCGTTATGTATATCGGCAACGACAACCTCCCCGGTACAGCTCAGGTCCTGCGCTGCGAGATCACTGTCGAATAAGTGCATTTTAGGGTGCTCTTGACAGACAGAAGTACTGAGTCGATGTACGTTGTTTCGTGCTGAGCGAATAACCTGTTTGGGGGATCTATGCTATCTGATCAAGCTGTTGCCGAATTTCAACGGGACGGCTACGTAAACGGAGGGACCGCTCTATCGGAGGACGAGGTCGAAACGTTGAGAAACGAGCTGACTCGGGTCATCGAGGATGATCAGAAGGAAAACGTGCCCCAACCGGTTTTGCTACGCAATCTGAGTCCAGACGATGACCACTCGGTTTGGCAGATCGTGAATATTTGGGAGGCGAGTGGGCCCTATAAGCAATTGATCAGGAACGCCAAGATTGTTGAGGAAATCGCCCAGTTGACCCAAGCCAAGGCCCTCAAAGTCTGGCACGATCAGATCCAATACAAACCGGCCGAAACGGGGGGTGTCAACATGTGGCATCAGGATGCACCGCTGTGGCCGATCATCCTGCCCATGACGGAGGTGAGTGCCTGGGTAGCCTTGGATGATGTGGATGAATCAAACGGCTGTATGAGTATGGTTCCTGGGTCACATATTTGGGGTGATCGGATTTCCTACATACGCTCGCTGTCTTCATTTGAGGATATGCCTGAGCAGTTTGAGGGACACACGGTCGAAGTTGTGCGGCGACCGGTGACGAAGGGCGAAGTCCACTACCACCACGCTCTGACCTGGCACGGATCGCACGCCAATAGGAGCAATCGGCCGAGGCGAGCGATTGCTATCCACTACATGACCGATGAAACGCGTTTTGTGGCCAGCGGCGAGCATGTCATGAAGCCCTATGTGACCGTTGCCGACGGGGACCTGCTCGAAGGTGACCACTTCCCGGCGGTATGGCCCTAACCCGGCTGCCTTTGCGAAGATGTACCGGTTTAGCAAATTTCAGGCTCCGCCGGCCTCGCGCCGGGGTGGCGAATGGAAGCTGGGCCCGGAGAGGGGTCGGTGGGAGGCCAGACATTTTCTACCGCGCTCAACCAGCACCACCCCGGCACGAGGCCGGGGGAGCCAACGACCATATCCATGGCACAACCCGGGTCAGATATTCGGGCTAAACACCTGCGCACAGATAATCTGGCTAACTGGCCAAAAGGCATGGTAGGTTTTGCCCACAACAGGGTTACATGAGTAAATTGAAAATTGCTCAAGTCGGCTGCGGTGGTATGGGGCTTCGCCATCTTTACGGGGAAGTCGAGCTGAAGTGCGTCGCGGACAGCTTTGACCTGGTAGCCGTTTGTGACCGGAATCTCACCTCGGCTCAACACGTCGCTGCCGAAGCGGAAAAGGGTCTCGGCGTCCGGCCGAAAATCTACACCGACTTCGACGACCTCCTGGGCTCGGAACGAGATCTGGACGCAGTAGACATCGTCACGGATGCCGGGATTCATCATGTGCTGGCTATCAAGGCGTTGCAGGCGGGGCTTCACGTAGCAGTCGAGAAGCCCCTGGGCGTATCCGTGCGGGCCTGCCTTCGCATGATCGAGGCCGCCCAGGCCGCAGGAAGGGTGTTACTGGTCTAGGAAAATCATCGCCGCGACCCCATCAACCGCCTCGTGAAGGCAATTCTGGACGCCGGCGCGCTTGGGGGCCCGCGCCTCATGCATATTGCGGCGCTCAGTGGTGTTCGTCACATTCCCCACGGTACGGCATGGCGGCATCTCAAGAATCGGGGTGGTTTTCTGCTGGACTACGGTGTCCATGACACCGACCTGTTCGGATACTTCCTGGGTGACATTGAGAGCGTGTTTGCGGAGACTCGCCTCTGGGAAAAGACCAGAAACACCACATTCGAGAATCCCGAGCGGCCAGGCGCTTGGGGCTTGTCGGCCTTATACGCTCACCGGATCAAAGAGGATGTGGAGCTTGCTGAGACCATGGCCTGTGACTCGGAAGATATGTCCCTGGGCCTGATTCGCTTCACGTCCGGGGCAATCGGCTACTATGGCAAGTCGATCGCGGCTCCGGGAAAGGGAATCGGAAGGGGCACGATTTATTGTGACGGGGGGTCTATCGACCTGCCGGGCAGCCGTTCGGGCCGGCCCACCTCAATCACCCTTGCGGGCGAGCAGGATCCCATGCCTCAAGAGGCAGTGTTGGACTTGGTGCCGGACTTCCAGATCGACGAATTGACGGCTCCTTTCTTCGATGGCGGACGACGGCTCACTTCTTACCGCTACGCCCAGGGAGAAAATGACCGTAAATTCATCGCCATGGGGCTCAAGGACCTGGCAGATTCTATTGTGGAACGTCGCCAGCCGGAAGTCACCGGGGAAGTGGGGCTGAAAGCGGTTGCACTGATCTACGCAATGCTCGAATCCGGACAGGCGCAACAAGCGGTATCCTTTACCGATGTGCTTACTGATCGGGTCAACGGCTATCAGCAGCAGATCAATGAGGCCGCCGGAATTTGATTGGCCCTTAAATCACCCGAAACGGGACCGTTCGCCTGGCAAACCCACGCACCGCAATCTCCGTTTCCGTCTACGCATTGCTTCGTCGGGACAAGCCGCTTCGATAAGCAGCAGTGCGCCACGAGGGAGGACCCGGTTCTCGGAAATTCGCATGTTGCTGTTTCAGAAGAGCTGCGCCCCCCGGTCGCGCTGACGCTTGGCCGGATCAAACGGGGATGAAACTTCGGTCTGTCCGATATCGCCGTCAGGCTGGAAGATCGAGGGCCCTCGAGCCCGCAAACCGAACGGGGCACTCGCCTGCGCAGCTTCTCCGCCTTGGGTGAAGTGGATGCTTCTAAGTCCCTTTTTTTCGGGGTCGCTATCGATTCCTCAGGGCCAGTTCGAACCCGCTCCAGAGGCTAAGTTTTTAGCTAGCCGCGCCCCCGACTGCGCTGAGCTGGTCGGATCAAATAGAGGGTGAAACTTCGATCAGCGGTTACACTCTGATTCCGAGTGCGGCGGCAAGGGATTGCCGCCCTCCACATCTCGGATGGCACTACCGTCCTGGAGGGCGCCAATCCCTTGGCGCCGACGAACTGACTGTGGCATTCAATCGATTCCGCACCATCAGTGAAGTTCAGATCAGTCGGAACCTCGGCTGGGCTACGCTTGGCCGAACGCAACGCTGCAAGGGCGTTCTCTCCTCGAATCAGGAATCGTAAAATTGCTCGATGCGATAGATCTTCAGGACGAGTTCCGAGGTGCTCAACCAACCTTTGCGAGAGCGATAGAAGGTTACCAGGACCTCATTCCCCCAAAACGTGGCTGCGGCATAGGCGGCACTACAACCCTCGCCATGCTCGATGTCATTGAACGACTCCCAGGAATTCCCCGAGTCTCTGGAAATGGCTGCGGTCAATGGATTGCGAGGGAGTCCCCGGGGCGTGGCCAAGTGGTTCCAGATGACGAGCAAGTCATCGGTTCCGGGAATGCGCTTCAGCATGCTGGGAGCCTCCGGTGACTCCAGTGAAGTCGGTTCGGGTTCACTCCAGGTCTCGCCCCCGTCGTGCGAAGTTGATTGATACTGGCAGGACTTACGCGTTCGGATCAGGGCCAGCAGGCTACCGTCTGCCAGTTCGGCGATGGCAGGTTCATGGGCGGCGGAACCGTCGACGGCCATTCCTTTCTCCGATCGTCTGAAACTCGCGAAATCATCGTCGGAATAAAATACATACGACTCGAGACTGTTGTAGCGCTCGGGTTCGAACCCAAAGTCATCAGAGCGGTGGAACGGGAGCAGCAGACGCCCGCACTGCAGACGTAGAACGTGGTCGTTATTGATGCAGTGGAAACCGGGGCCCGAAATCTGCCTCGGCTCAGTCCATGTCTCTCCGTTATCCGACGAGCGTTTCAGATAGATGAGTCGCTCCCGGTTGAAGTCGTTCCAACCTGTGAAAAAGAATAGTATCTCGCCGGATTCGGTTCGTGCCAGGTTCGGGTGCTTGACGTTCAAACGCCACAAGTTGTCCTGAATGATGAAGCGGTCGCCCCAGCTACGTCCGGCATCCTTGGAGATACGTGCGCTCAAGCGGCAGGGCATTTGGTCATGCTGCTGGCCTCCTTTTTCATAGGGGCTTCCCCGTGCGGTTGCCGAAGGTCGGTCAGCATAGTACTCGCACCAGACAAGCATCAGCCGTTCCGAATCGAGCGGAAAGATCAACTGGTGGTCGTGGCGCGAATTCTCCGCCGACCACGGGCAGAGTACCGATTCGAATACCGGCTCAAGGAGAGGGTGATGATGTTTCGTCTGCATGGTTCAATTGTCCCGATTGTTGGGACAGAATGCGATCAGGTTGAGTTGTTGCGGCTGAGAGCGGAAAAGACAATATACCTTACCTTGGAAATGTTGATGTTTAAAAATGGGACAAGCCCATCCGCGGTTCTGAATACCGGAATGAGTTCGAGTTTCCACTTGATATACGAGTACAGCAATGCAATATTAGAGCTATGCTAGCGATTCGTTTAGACCCGGAGATAGAAGCTCGGCTTGAGCGGCTTGCAAGAAAGACTGGCCGCACCAAGACCTATTATGCTCGTGAAGCCATCCTTGAGCATCTTGAGGACCTGGAAGACTACTATTTGGCGGTAGAGGCTCTGCAGAACCCAGGCCGTAACTACTCTGCTGAGGAAGCTAAACGTGAGCTGGGATTATAAGATCTCCGAACGAGCCCTTAAGCAGTTCCAGAAACTCGATCCGCAAATCCGTAGGCGCATTATTCATTTTCTGGATGCACGCATTTACGGCACTGAGGATCCGCGCCGATTGGGAAAGCAACTAAAGGGAGAACTCAACAATATTTGGCGTTTTCGGGTCGGTGATTATCGTGTGCTCTGCCAGCTTCAGGATGAGATTTTCGTCGTGTTGGCGGTTCATGTTGCTCATCGACAAGACGTTTACGAATAGTCGCCTGCTGCTGGTCGCCGTCTGAGCAATTTTATTTGATCTCGGTAAGCTTGTGGGAGGGACCAGGCGGTAATGTAGCCCGAGTGTCTCACAAATTCCAGAAGCGATGCGAGGCAACCCGAAATGCTATGGCCATGCGCTGCGTCAAGGCGACTATCATACCGAACGAGGGTATGGAGTGGCGGCGTGCCCTCGGCGCATCCGCTAGCCTCGTTGAAGAGGGGCCTCTCGTGGCGCAGGGCTTACGGAGTTGCCCTGCGATGGGATTATGACCTTCGGCAAGCTCAGGGTTTCCAGCGAACGTGCGCGGCTTCGCACCGCAATCTACGCTTCCGGCTACGCACTGCTCCTCTGAAACTCGTCTCAGACTGGGCATGACCCACCCCACCCTTCGGGCACCCCTCCCGAGAGGGGACCTCTACCTAACGGTAGCCAGCTATAACAGTCCCCTCCTTGGAGGGGTGCCCGAAGGGCGGGGTGGGTTCGATCCGCCGTGGGAGACTCTGCACCATGCAGTTTCATCCCGCTAAAACCAGCAATCCCTGGAAACATTGCTTCGCCGGGACATGAAGCTGCGATAAGCAGTGCGCTACAACACTGGGACCTGATCTCGACTCTATTGCACACGATACTTCTCCAGCGTCGTATCATTGATAGTTACCCCGAGGCCTGGGGCCTCAGGGAGTCTTACATACCCGTCTTCGATCTCGAATCGTTCGTTGGTCAGGTCGTTGCGCAATGGCGAGTCGGCCATGCAGAATTCGAAGACTTCGGTGTTGGGAACCGCCGACAGAGCATGAAGCGAAGCGGCGATGGTAATACCGCTTTTGAAGCTGTGATTGACCACCTTGCGGTGGTGGCGGCAGGCCATACGTCCCGCTTCCACGAAGACCGAAATACCGCACCGGCCCGGGTCGGGTTGAATCCAGTCCAGTCCGCCTTCCACCACGAGACGCTCGAACTCGATGTAGCGCCCCTCGGCCTCGGCGGCGGCGATGGGCAGAGGGCTTTCGGAAGTCAGCGCGCGATATCCTGAAATGTCTTCGGGATGTAGGGGCTCTTCCAACCAGAAAGGGCGAAACTCCATGAACTGATGAGCACGCTTCAGGGCCGTCTTCCAATCCCATACCTGGCCCGCGTCGATGAGGATGTCTACATCGTCGCCCGCCCCTTTCCGGGCTTCGCGTACGAGAGCGATGTCCGTCGTCTCATCCTGTCCCATGGGTCCCCAGCCGAATTTAATTGCCGTAAACCCCTGATCCGCGAACCGTCGCGCCAACTCGCCGGTCTCCCTCGCGGTGTCGCCGAAGAGGATGGAGCAATAGGCGCGGAATTTCCGTTTAAAAGGTCCTCCGATCAGTTGGTAGACCGGGCACTCACGGGCCCTACCGGCAATGTCCCACAAGGCTATGTTTACACCGGCCTTGGCGTGGGAGCCCGCAGCCGTCCGGCCGTAGTAATTCGAGGCCGCGTCCATCTGATCGCTACAAACATCTATGGCCAGGGGGTCAGCGCCCACCAGGGCGTTTCTCAGGCCGTTGCAGATCTGATGTGACAAAGGTGCGTCTACGATCGCCTTGACCACGCTTGGGGAGGAATCGACCTCTCCCCAACCGGTGATTCCCTCATCAGTCTCGACTTTGATCAAGCAGGTGTCCTGGGTTCCGTCGCAGGCCGAAGTAACCTCGGGCAGACGCAGAACCATAGCAGTAACTTCGGTTATTTGCATTCCTAAATAGAGCCTTTTCGAACAGGCTCTAGATAGCCCTGGCGCTCATCTGCCGGGCAATGTAGTCCGCCTGCCGGATAGCGAGTGCAACTATTGTTAGAGTTGGATTCTCTGCACCACCGGTCGTGAATTGACTGCCGTCGGAGATAAACAGATTGGGGATGTCATGGGTCTGCCCGAATTTATTGGCCACTCCATCCTCGGCCCGCGCGCTCAAACGACAAGTGCCGAGATTGTGCGTCGAAGGGTAGGGCGGCACCCGGTAGGTGGATTTGGCCCCGGCCGCGTTGTAAACTGCGCTGCCGCTTTCATAGGCATGCGTACGCAGGGCGACATCATTGGGATGATCCGTAAACGCCACGTTCGGAACGGGTAGGCCGTATTGATCCCGTTCCTTTCCATGCAGGCTGATGCGGTTCGACTCCTGGGGCATATCCTCACCGACCAGCCACATTCCCGCCATGTAGCGGTATTTGTCCAGCACTTCGGTAAACTTCGGGCCCCACGTACCCGGGTCGAGGAACGCCGCCATGAACGGCAATCCCAGAGCAAGCGTTTCCATTTCGTAACCGCCGACAAACCCACGCTTCGGATCATTAATGGACTCATCTTCGATGATGCCGGCCATAGTCGCCCCGCGCCACATATGCACGGGTTCTTCGAACACCCCATATACAGACCCGGTTGTGTGACGCATATAGTTCCGTCCCACTTGGCCTGACGAGTTGGCCAAACCGTTGGGGTGCAACCTGCTGGCGGAATTGAGCAGCAGTCGTGGTGTTTCAATCGAATTTCCGGCAACACACACCGCGCGTGCTTTCTGCAGGTGTTGTTTGCCATCGCCATCTGCGTAGAGGACTCCTGTCACCTTGCCGGATTTATCGTGCTGAATCTGCAGTGCCTGGGCTTCACTTCGGAGTTCGAGTTTGCCTGTGGCCTGGGCTTTGGGAATCTCCGTATAGAGGGTCGACCACTTGGCTCCCGACTTACAACCCTGGAAGCAAAACCCCAGTTGCAGACACGACGGACGCCCGTCACGCACACGACTATTGATCGCCATGCGGCCGGTGTGACACTTCTTGTAGCCGAGCTTGGCGGCGCCCGCATACATGACCTTGAAGTTGTTAGATCCAGGTAGACCGGGGATGCCATTGGTCCGCGTGACTCCCATCTTGGCTTCGGCCTTGGAATAGTAGGGCTCCAGTTCCTTCAAGGTAACCGGCCAGTCCAGGAGATTTGCCCCTGGAATTTCTCCGTATTCCGACTTGACCCTGAATTCACGCGCTTGCAGGCGCAGACTGGCTCCCGCCCAATGTACCGTGGATCCTCCAACGGTCTTGCAAATCCACGCTGGCAGTCCGGGAAAGTCCTTGGCCACCCGCCAGCCTCCCGAGGTCGTTCGCTGGTCGAGCCAGGACAACTGACTGAACGCGGTCCATTCGTCGTTGACGAAAGTTGCAGGCGACTCCCGCTTCCCGGCTTCGAGGAGAACGACCTTGATGCCCTTCTGGCATAGCTCATTGGAGAGCGTGCCGCCACCCGCGCCGGAGCCAATTACGACAACGACGCTGTCATCTCTTAACGCGTGCTTTGTCATGGCTAATCTCCTTTAGGCCGGCTTCGGGCTGGCTCCTGCAGGGGGGTCGGGCAACCACTGCAGATCTTGAAAACCACGGTTCAGATATCCCCCTTTTGGCCAGGAGGGCCCCTCGTATCCAAAATGTGCCCATGCCATCTCATTGTTGTAGAGCGAGACGACCGCCGTGCTGCGGATTTTTTCGAAGAAATCGGTGTTGGCAATTGCAGCCACGAGCTCGGCCTGCCGTTCGCTACCGGCAGCGAGCCAATCTCCGTTCGCCTGTTTATTAAGGCCGGTCACGCCCTGTGCCAACATTCTTGCCAAGCCCTCGTCGCCGGCTGCCGCCGTATCCAAGTCCTTTACGACTAATGCATAGACAGCATCGTCCAGAGTCTCGTGAGGAAAAATATGGCGCGTCACCTTGAGCAGGGTCTGGCCTACGCTTGGGGAGAGTTTGGTCAGTTCCAGAGCCCAGGTCGTACTGGGAGCCAAGCCCTTTAGGACGCTCGAACCGGCTGCTAAAGTCCCCACCAGCATAGCGCCGCCTGTTTTGATGAAATCGCGGCGGGTCAGTTCGTTATTCAACATCATCCGTTTCCTCCTCCAACATCCCAAAGCGCTTCGGCAGCCGTCACTGTATTTACGAATTCGAGAACCTAGCTTATCGATTCTGTATTGCAGCGAGCAAGCCCGTTACTCGCATCGCGTCTGCGATTGGACTCTGTCCGTAGCCTGGTAACAGAAAATCGCATGTACTTCTTTTGCGTCATCCTTTCCGTCGCCGGCTCCCCCGGTCCTTCTCTCCCAGCCGCCACAGCGGCTGGGAGAGAAGGACCGGGAGGGGGTATGCTGTCCCCAGTCGTGAGTAGTAGCTGGAATCCAGCGCCACCCCGGCAGGAGACCGGGGGAGCCGGAAACACGCTAAACACATAAATTCGCATTGCGATTTTCGTCGACAAAGCGGTGAAGGGAATCGATTAGCTCAGCCACAATGAGAAACTCAAGGTTAAGATCCTGAAGGCAAAACTTCCAGAACCTCAGAATTTAAGCCTGACAGATTGTTAAGCCCATGATCCGCGCCTACCAGCCTTGCGATCTGCCCAAACTGAAGGAGATCACCATCATCTGCTTTGACGGTGTCTCGATCGACCAGAATATCGAGGAAATCTTTGGCCGAGTCGCTGAAACTAACTGGCGCGATCGGAAAGCCAGGCACATCGACGAGGATGCAGCTACCAACGCCGGCGGTATCTTTGTCTACCAGCATGAGGGTGAGGTTGTGGGCTACATCACGACTCGGATCGATCGCGAATCCAAGATCGGGGGCATTCCCAACCTCGCCGTCCTTCCCGAATATCAGGGTAAAGGAGTCGGCAAGGCCTTGATGAAAGCCACGTTCGATTACTTTGAGGAACAGGGGATGTCAGTCGTCAGAATTGAGACACTCGATCAAAATCCGGTAGGGCTGTCCTTCTACCCGCGCTCCGGATTCCGTGAAGTCGCCAGACAGATTCACTACGCCATGGCGCTGAAGGACCGGAAGCTCTAGCAATCTGCCGAGCACGTTAAGGCCTTTGATTCATCCTGAGATACGCCGTTGTAGCCGGCTTCGCAAGAAGGCGGAGACCAAGTTCGATAAACCAAAAACCTTGAGCATCAATTGTGTGAGCCCTTCGGCCCGTTCGGCTGTCAACTCAGGGTTCCGATGAACGTGCTGTGTATTCCATGTGGAGGGCCGACGGCTCCGGAGGCCGCTTGGAGTTTCGACATTAGGAACGAGCCGTTTGCCTGCTTGGAAAAGTATGAAAGATCACCAGCAAGGTCGCCTGCGTTGCGGACGCGGAGAAATCAGGGCAGAAAAATCAGAAATAAATCGGGCGAAACTTGATAAGAAAACAAGCAATTGGTGGATTGTAGTACAGGGTCCGCCGAATGCAATTCTCTGAACCCTTGAACAATCCATACCGAAACCTATAGCCTCGGATCGTCGAGCGTAACCGCGAAGGCGCTAGCCCAAGTTGGCTACCGCGATTTAAGTTCTACTTTTTTCTTCGCTTTCGGGATCGCTATCGCAATCGACTCCATTCATTTTACTCTCACCCACAGAGCCACAGAGCCACAGAGCCACAGAGCCACAGAGCCACAGAGCCACAGAGCCACAGAGCCACACGAGCCACAGAGCCACAGAGCCACAGAGCACACGGAGATCGCTATTCATCCGTGTTTCTGCCTCCGCGCGAATTATTCCGTTCGCTTCCCGTTGGATGTTCTCACCCCAAGACTCAAAGACCCCAAGATTTTTGCCCGTTTTCTTCTTCCCTTAGGGTCTTCGCGTGAGCCACATTCTCGTTGTCCTTAAAACAACCGTTCATCAGGACTGGACAAATCCGCAAGAAAGGAAGTTATGAAATACACATCGACAGTAGCGGGGAGTTATCCCCGGCCCACGGTCCAGGAGGATACCCTGAGAAAGCCCACCGTGAGCGAAGAAGAGGCTCTTGAAATGGTCCGATGGGCCACCGAAGATCAGGTTTCACTCGGGCTCGATATCGTCACCGACGGGGAAGCCTACCGGGAAAACATGTACTGGTTCTACCAGCTCCGATTGGACGGTATCGATGCCGTTCAGAAGAAATATAAGCAGTTTTCACTAGGTGGATCGACGGAAAATGTAGACTTGTCCCGAGCCCACACATTGGTCATCGAAGAGGGCGGGTTCGGTATCGAGTGCGCGCGTGTGGTTGGTGAAATTGGTAATCCTCGACTCTACCTGGCCCAGAAGTGGAAAGTGGCCCGGGAAACCGCACCCGCGCAGGTGAAAGTCAAACAAACGATCACCGGGCCTCACATGCTGGCGAAATTCACTTACAATGAACGGGAAGACTTGTACGAGGACGATATCGCCCTCGCCAACGCCTACGCCGACGTGCTGATCCAGGAAATTGAGGAGCTGCAAGCGGCAGGTTGTGACTACGTACAGTTCGATGAACCGGTCTTAACCGAATCGCCGGATGATACGGTGTGGGCAGCCGACGTCTTGAATAGAATCATCGATCGCTTTGGCGACATTCGCTTTGGCCTTCACATTTGCGGCGGCAATGCGCACCGCAAGCGTGCCTATTTTGGCAAGTACACCGACATGGTCGATGGACTGTCGAAGCTCAAGATTCACGAGGTGCATCTGGAGCACTGCACCTTGCATTACAACCTGATGGACCTATGGAAGGAGTGGAGGTTTGAAGGGGATTTGTCATTGGGAGTCCTCGATCAGAGAAGTGATGAGTTGGAGAGCGTGGAAACGATCTGGGAACGCACCAGGCCTGCCTTGGAATTCTTTTCTCCGGACCGGCTGCTCTTGACCAGCGAGTGTGGTTTTGGTCACGTCCCGCTGGAGATTACGCGCAGCAAATTAAGAAGACTGGCGGAGGCCTGTCGTGAATTCCGCAGAAAGGAATGAGTTCATGAAGGCCGTCTGCGTCCAATTCCTCTATGAGACCAACGACTTTGTTGAGGAGCGCGCTGAACTTACTAATTTTACCGAACTCGGTGTCTGGTTGGAGGGTGAAAAGGCGGTTCGTGCCTGGATCCGGCAGAGCGATTCGACGATCCGGGGAAGCGTGGAAACCCTGGAGGAGGGGGGCTGGCGGACGGCGCCGGTTTTGGTGGTTCAATGTGGAACCCCGGGTGGACGGCTCAGTTCTCGGTGTTATGGAAGTATCAGGGATGCCATCAAGCGTCACATTGCTTCTGCTTTGCCCGCCGATGCACTGCTTATGCATCTACACGGCGCCGCCTGTGCGGAGGATATCGACGATCCCGAGGGGGATCTTCTGGAGATGGTCAGAGACGAGATTCTCTATCAGGGAAAATTGATCCTGACATTGGATCTGCATGCCAATGTGACCCGGAAAATGGCCGCGCATGCCGATGCCGTTACGGCCTACAGGACAAATCCCCATACGGACATCTACCTCACCGGAAAACGATCCGCCGCTCTGGCCATGAACGAAGGTCCCTTTTCCATTGCGGTGGCGAAAATCGCCGCTCTCATTCCCCCTCCGGCGATCAACCATAAACTCGGGCACTTTAGGGAGCTTCTCGATCTTGTAGATGAGGAAGAACGGAGTAATAACGTGTATGATATATCGTTATTGTCCGTTCAGCCTTGGCTCAACATTGCCGAATCGGGGGTGTCGGTTGTCGTGACTGGAAGAGAAAGCATGATGGCCGGTCGGATCGCCATGCGGTTGGCCGAAATCTGGTATGGGAACCGCTCCCAATGGAAGACAGGCCTCATGGGATGGAAGGAAATCCTGGGAAAATTACGCCAGCCTGGAGACACCCCATGGATAATCGCCGATACCGCTGACGCCACCACGGGAGGGGCGAAGGGAAATAGTGCCGCCTTGATCAGCCGGTTGCTGCCCCATGCGGAGAGTCTGAAGGGACCGATTTTGTTACAGATTGTGGATCCGGAAACCTACGAAAACGCCCTCAGCGGCGATCGAAAGTTCATGCTCGGATCGCAACGGCTTCCGTTTGAACCGGACGAGGTGAGTCTGCATGAAGGCCGCTTTCGTGCCAGAGGCCAATCCTATCACGGAGTGGAATTTCGGACCGATGGAATTGCCCTTTTGAGAAAAGGAGAGTTTTTTGTTCTGGTCTGCAATAAAGCCACCTTGGGAAACACAGATCCCGCCTTTTTTGAATCCGTGGGCATAAATCCGTTCCGGGCTTTGGCCGTCCAGGTAAAGAGCTTTACGGGATGGAAATCCGGATATTCCCTGGACGATGGCAATGGCTTATATTTTGATGGGGAGGGCGTAACTTCGCTGCGGTTTGAGTCTCTCCCGTTTAATGAGGAAATCAGACGACTCTTTCCCTTTCAAAGCGATCCTCAAGAAGCTATTAAGATATGGACGTGAAGGGATATTTCCTGCCACCTTCCATATTTAGTGGGGATTTCCCCTCTTAATGAACCTCGTCGATTGCCAATGCTTCCCGCTCCTCACGGAGCGAGCTACGTGTAGCCCTCTGCGTGAGCGGAGGGACTGGATCTCGCGTTCATTGCCAGCCATAGTTGATGGCCGCAGGCTTCGATGGGAGACCTCCTAATGACCCAGCTTAACAGTTTTATCACCGAGGAACGTCGGCGGCGCCAAAGGATTGGCGCCCTCCAAATCCGAGGCGCAGACCGAGAAATGGAGGGCGGCAATCCCTTGCCGCCGCAGCGCCCTGGTGAGGACCTTCGGTTCACGATCCAACCATAGTTGATGGCCGATAGCCTCAAAAAAAAGCTCTTGGTATAATCGTGCTGAACACATCCGGATCGCAGAAGCGTCACGCGGAAGCCTGCAAGGTCCTGGCCAACGGGGTTTCCAGCGGCCTCCGCAAGTCGGTGCAACCCTTGCTTTACTTCGACCGTGCGGACGGCCCCTATTTTTACGATGTCGATGGACACGAGTTTATTGACTACACGCTTGGCTGGGGTCCGCTTATTCTGGGGTCCAACCATTCCGCCATAAATGCCGCCGTATCGGAGCAGTTAAAGAGGAGCTACACTTTTGGCGCGCAGCAACAACTGGAGATCGATTTGGCTGCAAAACTGGTGCAAATCCTGCCCGGGGTCGATCAGGTCATCTTTTCGAATACCGGAACGGAAGCCGTCCAGGCGGCCATCCGCATCGCCCGCGCCACAACTGGACGCGACAAGATCGTCAAGTTTGAGGGACATTATCACGGATGGCTGAACAACGTGCTCGTGAGCTACCATCCTTCCTCGTCGGAAATGGGAACTCCGTCCCCTTCTACGGGCGGACAGCCGGCGCATGAATACCGTGATACCCTTACCTTGGAATGGAACGACCTTGGGAGCTTGGAAACGCTCCTGAATGAACAGGGGGAAGCCATCGCCTGCGTTATCACTGAACCAATTCTTGCCAATTCCGGCTCCTGCATGCCCGATGAGGGCTTCCTTCAGAGTATGGTCGATATGTGTCGCTCCGTCGGAGCCATCTCTATTTTTGATGAGGTCATTACCGGCTTTCGCATCGCTCTCGGCGGTGCCAGGGAATATTTCGGAGTCATTCCGGATCTCTCCGTCTACGCGAAGGCCATGGCCGGTGGGTTCACCATGGGAGCGGTAGGTGGGAAGAGGGAGATGTTCGATGTCCTTCGCGACGGCAGCACTGTTCACGCCGGCACCTACAATGGCTCCTCCTTCAATTTGGCCGCCGCCCTTGCTACTATTGAGACGCTGGCAGGACAATCGCCCTATCCAGCGATGACGCAACACGGTAAAGCCATTCGCGAACAGTTTGAAGCCTTGGCCAAGGCGAGGGGATTGCCTTTGGTCACCAGTGGCGTGGGCAGTGTGTTTAGTGCCCATTTCGGTCTGTCAGAGCCTCCTCGTAACTATGTAGACACGCTCAAGATCGACACCGACACCTACCAACGCTTTCGATTGGCCTTACTTGATGCGGGAATCCACACGCTCCCCGACGGCCGCTGGTACGTGAGCGCCGTGCATACCGACAGAGAGCTCGAACGAACCCTCTCGGCTATAGCTGATGCTTTCGGGGAGCTATGAAAATGGAGGTTACGAGGTAGCTGGATGCCTCTCGTCACGGCGAAGCAATTTACTGGGCGGGGAGCACTCGCTTCAGCGGGACGAACCATACGGCTTCTCCCCGAAGAGCCCGGCAGGTCGTCATCTCGTGGTCCGTGGCTTACTCCCCTCGAAGGAGGGGCTCGCCCGGGTTCCCAGCCCGTTCGCCCGCTACGCTCACGCTCCGGAATCTCCTCAGCGCTTCGATACGCAGTGCGCCTCGAGAGTGGTTCCCGTGGTTTCGCATGTTGCTGTCTCAGGAGAGCCGTCAGGCGAAGACGGATCGCATTCAGACGGGGTAGGGAAATCCAACTGAGACCTCGTCGAATGCGTTGTTGAGTAGCTCGTCGATTCGCTTCCACATCGTGCGCTGTACCGCCGCTCCACCCTTCTCGTTTCCAAAAGATTAATTTGTCAGACAGGATATCTGCCCGGGGATGCCCCGGACCTCCCGGAGGGGTTTCGTCTTCGTTCGTGCATTGTCTTTTATTTGTCAGACAGAATATTACTTGACGGAATTGCATGTAAGACGGCGAGGGGTGGACTTGATTATTTCCTGGAGCTCTCGACATGGGGTTAAGAATCACCTCGAAGGACGACACCTGGTTCTCAAGGGTATTTTCCTATCGTCTAGCGAGGCGTGGGCGGGGAAGTGGACACCCACGATGCCGTAGCAGCAATGGCGGAGGGTCTCTCTGACCCCCTTCACCACAGCGGCACGTGGGGTATCCAATCCGGGCGGTGAGGATCAAAGAACTCGATCTCGTCACCTTTCTGCCGGTAGAGCCGGTGGTATTTCTCCAGCTTTTCGGGATCGATCGCAACACCCAGTCCGGGGCCCTGCGGCAGGGCGGTGGAGCCTTCCTTCCACTGCAACGGTTGGGTGATGATGTCATCTACCTGAAAGGGATAGTGGGAATCGTATTTATGGACCAGAGCCGGCGTAGATGCCCAAAGATGCAGGCTGGCGGTCATGCCGATGCCTAATTCCCGATCACTGTGGATGGCTAGTCCGAAGCCGAAGGTCTCTGACACCGCGGCGAGCTTTTTGCATTGGCTGATACCTCCCCAGAAATAAGGGTCCACCAGGATTACGTCCAGCGCCTGCATCCGGAGCATGGGAGCGACATGGTCGAAACTCAGGACCGCCATATTGGTAGCTAGCGGGATATTTACCGAATCCCGCACCCGTGACATTCCTTCCAGATTGTAAGTGGGATCTTCGCAGTATTCGATGTCGTAGGCATCGAGCTTCTTTAATTCATTGATCGCCGTTTCCACACACCACACCTGGTTGGGGTCTACCCTAAGCTGCTCGATCTGATCGCCAAAGCGCTCCCGTAATTGACGCACGGTTTCCCGCTCAACCGGCGGATCGAGCACTCCAGTCTTGAGTTTCAAGCCCCTGAATCCGTATTTTTCCACGTGTTCGGCATACTGGTCGCAGATGCCCTCCGGCCCGTCTTCGCCACCAACCGAGCCGTCTTCGCTTTTATACCGATAGAACAGATAAGCGACGAAGGGCACGGCCTCCCTATCCGCTCCCCCCAGTAGGTCGCACAAGCGCTTATTTTGAGCCTTCCCGATTATGTCCCAGCAGGCCATCTCGATGGCAGCTGCTACGTAGCGCAATTCGATAGTAAGCGCAGACTGCTCGCTGGTGGTACGGAAAACCTCAAAATTCTTCACGATCTTAGAAACTTCGAGTGGATCGTAACCGACAAAGAAGCGTTCCGCGTCCCTGAAGCGGGCGCATGTACTATTACCCCCATAGGTCTCGCCCAATCCGACTATCCCCTCGTCGGTATGCAGTTCCACAATGGTCCGGGTGGTGCCGGTTTCCACGCCCATACTCCAACGCAGTGGTGCGTCCATGGGCACATGAACAGGAGTGCATTCAACTTTTGTAATTTTCATCCCTTTTGCTATTCCCGTCCGAGCGGGTCCATTTCGTCCCAATCGGGCAAGCTAGATTCTGTGGAATCTTTAGAAACCTGACAATCCTGATCCAAATCGCATATCCAGCAGTCAAAATGGCAAATCTTTATGATCCGATCGGATCATAAAGATTTGCCATAGATGGCCCCGGGGGAGTCGATGCGAAAGGTGAGAACGGGCCTCGCCATCGATTCGTGGAATGTCTCGGCCAACATCCAAAGGAGGCTGGGGGCAAGCTGGACATGGAAGTGGGTAATGGGGTGCAAGCCTGCGTACCTCGCAGCGGCCCGGGTAGCGAGCGCACTACTCCACACAGTGGCGGTAGAGCGGTTTGACGTCCTCAGGCAGGCGATCGTAGACCTCCCGCCGGACGGGGGGATTCTCGTAATTCTTGCCCTCGGTTTCTACCACCATCATGGTGTGTTCGGGACGTCCGATTATGGCTGGGTTCAGGTTCAGCCACCATGGCGCATACCTTATCAGCATCGCCACCCGGGGATGGTCCGTGCAGTTGGGGGCCACGGCATGCCAAAGCCGGCTATCGTAGAGCAGGACACTTCCCGCCTTTCCCGCCGCCTGAATTTCGGTAGGGTAGGGGCTGTCCGGATCAAAATCCGGCATTCCTCCCGCCGATGGATTATTGTTCATGCGGTGGCTCCCGGGCAGCAGAAAGGTTCCACCATTTGCCTCGGTGAACTCGGATAACATCCAGATCGTAGAAAGATGAATGAGCGTATCCGGGTAGGGAGCTCGGATATGCGATGCGTTGGTCTGGTTATAGGGCCAGTCCGCATGCCAGTAGCCACGGTCATTGCCGGGACGGTTGATCACACACCCGGTGCTGGAGATCCGCACGAAGGGCCCGAAAATCGCTTCCGAGAGGTCAAGGATCCGGCGATCGGCCAGGTAAGGAGCGAAGCATTGGGTCTCGTTAATGACCTGCTTGAGGTTCCCGACCCCCTTGACGCCGATACGGTGGCCGCGGGCCCGAATCTCTGCCACTTTTGCTGCCGACTCGGCATCATATCGGGCTTGAGCGTCCACCACGCTCTCGCGGATCGTGCCGACTTTATCTTCCGGAATTATTCCTCCCAGAATGCAGAAGCCATTCATCTGCAGCTTGAGGAGATTTTCGCTTACCGACATGATCTCAATTAGCCTTCATTGGCTGCCGAAAGCAAAGGTAAACGATACAAGGGCCTGGTTCATGCGCAGCAAATGAATATGAGTGACGCCAAAGGTGTGTGCGCCACGCCTTCGACGAGTGCGAGAGTGGCAAATCTTTATGATCCGATCGGATCATAAAGATTTGCCGAAATAAGATCTCAGAGTAGACGCGGTTGGTGTGTTTTTACAGCTTTACGCACTTCCTATCCGGTCTGATAATAGCCACGCAGCAAGCAAGCGATGGAAATCGGCTCAGAATGGGAGGTTCTCCCAAAAGAAACCATCCGACAATTTGATGAGGAGGGTTGCCTGATTGTTCGAAAAGCACTCGATGTGAGCGTGGCGGCCCGCCTTGAAGCAGCCGGTGATCGAGCGATCGAGAGCGATGCCCGAACAAACCGTCAGACCAGGGACGAAGGGCGCTACGATGCCTGTCGCAACTGTATCGCCCTCGACGACGCCTTTCGATCGTTGCTGGTGCATGAGCGCATCTTTCCCATAGTGGTGCAATTGATGGGCGCTTATCTGCATCTGACCACCTCGCATCTGATCTACAAACATCCCGATCCGGAGGGGACCTCAGCGATCACGCGGATGCCGCACTGGCATCGAGATTACGGGCGGCTGACGCAGGACTTGGGGCATGCCGCGGTGCCGCGTGCGATGGTCAAATGCGCTTACTTCATCACCGATCTGAGCGAGCCGAATTCGGGCGCTACGCTCCTCCTGCCGGGAAGCAACCTGTTGCGGGAGCCGATCGTGATTCCCGAAGGTCAGGCAGACCCGGAGGGCCACCGGGAGCCGCTGCTTGAGCCCGGGGACTGCCTCATATTTGAGAACCGAACCTGGCACGCAGGTGCGGTAAACCTGTCGCAACAAACGCGTAAAGTGGTGATGTTCGGCTACAGGGAGGCTTCGCCCTACCCAATCCCAGTCGAGGGGCTACGAAAAAGGAAAGTGGGAGGTAGCTGGATACTCTCGCGTACAGCCCGGGCTGGGAAATCCGACTGGGACTGAACGCGATCCGTCTTCGCCGAGACGAGAGGCGTCCAGCTACAATTGTTTGCTACGCCTCATACCTTGGCTGGCGGGGGGCAAAGGCACGATTCAGCCTTAAATCTCTGTCCTTCAAGGGTAAGGCAACGCGCGCGCCGCGTTGCCGGTGGGACTCGATAAAACCGAAGATCAGTTCGATGTTGGTGCGCGCGATTTGGATTCCACCTCGTGTCGGTTCGCCGGTATCGAGGGCGTGAACGAGGTCCTCAATCAAGGCCAGAGTGGAACTGGAAGGTTGAAATTCCGGAAATGGCACTTGCTTCAATTCGAATCGTCTTCCGGTTTCATCGATCGGATAACGCTCGTGAAGCTCCCAGTCGTTGCCGTTGTTTCGTGCGGTGACGTTGCCCTTGTCGCAGATGGCTTCGAATTCGCTATTTCGGGGAGTGTTCAGGGCGTAACCAGTAACCCCATTGGGAAAGTAAATTATACCTTCTCCCTGGGGGTCGATCTTGAGTTTATCCCCATCGAAGAGCTCTTCATCGGTGCCTTGCAGAGATGCTTGCACGGAGATTGGGAACTGATCACTATTCATGCGGAGCATGAGGTCGAACGTATGGCTGGAGGTATTGAAGAGGGAGCCGTTGGCGTAGATGATGAAGGACTTCAGGGGACCGATTTTTCCACTATCGACAATATCCTTCATGACGTCGAAGCCCAGGTCCCAACGGCGGTTGGTTCCCATGTTGAAGGCGACTCCCGCCTCTTCTATGGCATCGACCATGGCATCCGCCTCCGCCAATGAGGCCGCCAGGGCCTTTTCCGCGTAGATCGCTCTGACCCCGCTCCACGCTGCGTGGATGACGATTTCCGCACGCTGCTCGGGCTGCGTGGCCACGCTGACGATGTCCGGCTCTTCCTTTGCAATTAACTCGCGGAAATCGGCGTACTGGCGCGCCTTGGGAACTCCATAGACTTTTCCGAAACGTCCCATTACCTCCTCACGAAAGTCCGAGCAGGCGACGATTTCGGTTCGCGGACAAGCGGTGTATCCGGCGGCATGGGAATAGGGTCGCTTTACCGAGGAATAGCCCTTCACCTCGTTGTCGATGAATGCACCCATGCGGCTGCATCCGATTACGGCTGCGCGGTAGGTAGTCATGGCTATTGATGTTTCAGAATTCACGAATGGAAGTCGAGTGTGCAGACGGAAGATTAGAGTCTAGCCTCAGCTGATTCAGAAGAACCTGACGAACCAGTCAGCTACCATCCACGGTCCGGATATACGGCAACGGCATAGAGCCTCGACATACCGTATGATCGGCACGATGGTGACAATCGGGTAGATGGCAGGAAGGGTAACGAAGGAAGTCGAATGGGTGTCATCAAGGAATGCCGGGTTCGCGGACTGGATATTTCGCTTGACGTCGAAACGGAAGAGGAGTCGGGCGACCTACGAAACTATGAGATGTGGCGGGTCGGCCACTACGAACACAAAGAGCCGGACACCCTCGATTGGATCGACAAGCACTTCAATCCCGGCGATGTCATCTTCGACATCGGCGCCAATATCGGCCAATACTCCCTCTATGCGGCAAGGCGGCTGGAGGGCCAATGCAGAATTCTGGCCTTCGAACCGGAGGCTCTGAATTTTGCCAAACTCAACCGCAACATTGTCCTGAACGGCCTGGTGGACGTGATTGTCGCATACCCGATCGCCATTTCCAATCGAACTGCAGTGGATACTTTCTACTCGAAGACCTTCTCGGTGGGCGCGTCCCTCCACGCTCTGGGCCGTGAAATCACGCAAGGAGAAATAGCATTCAAGCCGCAGAATCGACAAGGCACAGTATCGTCATCGCTCGACGAACTGACGGAGCGTTTTAGTCTACCTGTACCCAATCATATCAAAGTCGACGTAGACGGAATCGAAGACCTCATTGTCGAGGGAGCGGCTGGTTTGTTCCAAAAGCCTGAACTGGAAACCGTCCTGATTGAAGTCTTCATGCACGGCGACATCGCCGATCGAATTCGAAAAGGCTTTGAAAAAGGTGGGTTCATCCTGTCCAACGAAGCGAATACGGACTTCACCGAGGGGGTTGTACAGAACCTGATCTTCGTGCGATAAAGAGTATGACTGCCACCGGTCCAAGTTTCACCCCCGTTTGATCCGGCAAGCGTTAGTCCGCCGAGGCCCGGCTAACCGGGGCCAACAGCCAACTTCTGCATCTTCAGGGAGATTCGTGTCTCGCCTCGTTCCGTCTCGGTGCGTTCGTAGTAGAGGACATGGGCAAAGTCATCGAGGAAGCGTATGGTTGGGTAGGACCAGGATTTCCGGGCTTCGTCCTCCAGACTCTGGAATCCGAACCAGCTTTCACCCTCGTCGTGGGAAAAGCCGACAGTGAGCGGCGCGCGGTTCTCGCTCATGGTGCCCAAGTTACTGTTTCGGTTCCACACCACCATGACCCAGCCCGTATTCGGTTCGATGGCGAGGGCAGCAGGCGATTCGGGAGAGGTGAGGCGGGTGACTTCCGTGGCTTTGGTCCAGGTGTTCCCGTCGTCCTCGGAATAGGAGATGTACTGACGATGCGTCTGGGTGCGCATGAGCATCATCAAGCGTCCTGAAGTAAACTCTACAACAGCGGGCTCCATCAGGCCGCGGCCTGGACCCCGAAGGGTGGTGCGCGACTGAAACCAGGACTTCCCGTCGTCATCGGAGAGCATGCACGAGGTACAGATCCGGTCCGCACGCCCATCCGTCCGGTCCCATGGCCATGGCGTGGCGAAGGGGACGATCAGGCGCCCGCCTCGGGTCCGAATCACGCGGGCGGCGATGATGACGTGTCCTCCCGGAGGCGCTGGCGTGACCCGTCGCGGCGCCGACCAAGTTGAAGCATCCAGGAGCTCCGCCGTTTCGTCGCGGCAGGTCATCATGGAAATCCACTTGACGTCCATCGTCTGGTGGCAGCGCACGAACAGGGCCAGCCGGCCGTCTCCCAACCGGACAAAGTTGGGCATGCGCACCGTATCGCGGGTTTCGTTCGGCGCGGCGATAACGAATGTCTCGCCCCAAGTGGTTCCTTGATCATGCGAAAGGCGCCCGACCACACGGGAGGCATCCGCATCGGTCGTCCCCGTGGTCCATTGAGAATAGGCCAGGAGCCAGCGGCCGTCGCTGAGGCGCGCGAGATCACCGCCCATATTGCGCGGGTGGTCGGCCGAAGCCGGCGCCGGAACGGTCGTTTCCAGAGGGGTGATATGGACCTCGGGATAATGAACCACGGGAGCGCGCTCTGCCGCTTCCTGTTGATCCGACGCATGCACACGGGTATCCGGAACGGCCGTTCCCTGCGGCACGAAGTACCAATAGCCGTCCTTTTGTGCAATCTCGGCCGCTCCTTGATGCGGCCATGAGTCGAATCGTATGCCTTCCAGGCGGAGGTGTTTCCCCGGATCTGTCGAAAGCATGGGGTTCTCGGTAAAGCGCAAGTAGTCGCCATCACGGAACCCGGTGATTAGGAGGATATCGGCGTCGTGCTCCTTGAACTTGTTGAAGCTGAACCCGATGGGGCCCTCAATCTTGTCGTGATCGTAGTGCACGATACGGTGGCCTAGGCCTTGCGTTGAACTGGTGGAGATGTCCCAGTCCATGTTCGGCTCCCAGTAAGGCACGGCGAGCGTCATTCGGCCGGTCTGCGACATAGCCAGCTTAAGGTCGGGGATGGTAGCATAGACAGTCGGGGAGCTGAGTCGAAGGTGCCCGCCCGGCCAGGCGCTGAAGCGGGGTCCTTCGATTTCCACCGTAATGGGATGGCGAATCTCGAGGGTTCCGCTCATGACTTGGAGGGTGGTCGGTTTCCCGCGAGAATGGTCGACGCCGGTGACCACGAGGGTGCCATTACCCGTCAGTATAACGGTGGCTTCGGCATCCTGGAGTTCGACTTCCAGGCGGCCGATGGTGGCTGTGTTCGGGATGGCAATCGTCGCCGGGCCTGAAAATGCCACTAGGCGCACCACGTCACTGGATCCGGGAATGCGGCCGCCTTTCCAGTTGCCCGCATCGGGCCAAAGGCCGTTGCCCCCCTCTCCCGTCCAGAGGCAGGGCATGCGCCCTCTGGGGTCGACGTGTTCGCCGGGTTTCGCATCTCCTTTAGGCATCATATTGTTTCGTTCGGTTGGTTCCAGATCGTCAGGCGGAAAGCCTTTGACATACTGAATATATGGAAGACAGCACGACAGGACGCAAAGTAGCGTCAGTCGGAGTGGTGGCATGGTGTTCTGTTTGTACCTCAATTTCGGGTCGAACTTCAAAGGACTTGTGGACCTGGAATGCCGCTAAATCGCGTTTCACTTGGAGGGCCGCAATCCCTTGTGGCCGCCGTCGGACAGGGAATGGCCACTGAGAATACGACAGGGCCGGCCGTCTTCGTCAAGCAATGGCCTCGTGGTGCGAACCGTCTTCGCTTACAAGCTACGCCGTGTCGAGAGAGGATTGACGCCCTTCAGTAACGCCGTAATAAAGCACTGAGTTCACAACCATTGATGTTAGCGAAGCCATGAGCAACGAATCACAAACCAATATTTCACCCCTCGCGCTGCAACTCCTGAACGCGACCGAGGCGCAGCTTGATCTCCTTGAAAGAGGTCGGGACCTCGGAATTATCGAACTCGCTCCGGTGAGTCTGCCCGATCATCCATTGGGCGATAACAACCACATCGGCTGGCCCGTAGCTACCCAGGTAGAGGACACCCTGGTGGTGATTCGGCGGCGCATACCGGGACATAATGCCAGGGGCGCGGGCGATGGCGATCAGAACTCGAGTTTTTCACTGGCCGTGACTTCGAGTGACGATGGGGCGAGCTGGTCGGAACCGTTTGACCTACGCGACGCCATGGAGCCGACGTGCAAGAATCGAGGTGGTGCCCTGCCACTTTCCCATCGGTATAAATTCGGTCCGGTCAATGAGAGCAGGGAAGGGTATAAGCTCCATCTGAACGCGATTGGGACGTCGCATCGGGGAACGGTGGTAGTACTTTGCAACTACGGCGCCTTCCGCTCCGAGGACAAGGGCCGGACCTGGACGCACCTGCACGAGGAGTTTCGCGACGATACGATGGAGGGGGACACCGTGTATCTGGGGCCGCGGATTGTCGAGCACCCGGACCTTGGCCTGTGCGCCTTCGGCAACACAGTGGGATATGGTCGCAACGACCGCCATCCGAACCCCGTCGAGGGTCCGGCAGATCTGTTTCATCACAATCTGGTCGTCTTCAGCTCGAAGGATGACGGCAGAACGTGGCAGAAGACAATCCATAAGCTTCCTGTATGGGCGGTTCAGCATGAGGCCGCGGCAGTATTGCACGAGGGCGATATCTTCATCCTCGGTCGAGATGAACGCACGCGAACTTCCTACCAGCAGATTCGCGTATCCGCCGGCAGGCCAGTCGACGTCCGCCGGGCCAATATTCGCCACACAACTACACTCGATACGCCGGACATCGACTTCAACCCGGTCACGGGTCGGTTCGAGGTGGCCCGGTCCTTTCGAGAAGAGCTGCTGGTCGATCTATGGAGCATCGACCCGGAGGATTGGGAATCTGCAGAGTGGCGCTACGAGGGTGTGCTCTTTGCCAGGAAACGATCCGAGGGCGGAAAGGAATTCTACAGAACCTCGGACGGATTCCATCCGGCTGGTGGGGTTATCGACGTGGAGAAAGGTGTGCAGCACATCTTTATTTACACGGGACATCCCAATGGGCCCTCGGGCTCCTTCCGCCTTACGCGGACCCTCGATACCCCGAAACTAGTGGAATTCTTGCAGCAGAACTCCACGACCGGGTAGGGTCTAACTAACCGATGGCGGATTTCCTGGAACCGATCAAAGTGGCCGGTAGAATCGGCCATATCGCACGACTACTGGACGGGCGGCTCATTTCCCTCTACACCTTGGGGAGAGAGGAGTATTGGGAAGCCGGCCCACCGCAGGCCTGTTATTTGCGATATTCCGACGACTACGGCGCCACCTGGAGCGAGGAAGAGACGGCTTTCCACTACCCCGAGGGTCGAGGAACTTTTCCGCGCTACTCCCAGTCGCAAGGGCCACAGGTGCTGGTGGACGGCAAGGGCGGCATTCATGTCTTCGCCCTTCGCATGTACCAGTCGCCGGTCAAGGGCGATCCCGCTTCGGTGCCGGTCTCACGGCTTTGTCATACCGTCTCGCGTGACGGCGGAAAGTCTTGGTCGGCACCCCGAGCCATCGAGACGGGCTACTTCTTCGTCGCCGCCATGGAGGATTCCCTGCGCCTGCGCAGCGGTCGTTTGATTTTATCCATGAATGGCTTCTGCGATCATTATGTTCCGGAAAAGGGCGAGTTCGAGAACCGTTGTCTTACCGTCTTTGCGGACGGTTCGGGAGATATTTGGAAGGTTGGTGCAGCCGATCTCGGGGTGCCCTTGGGATCATTTGTGGGACACCCCGGTGCCATCGAACCGGTTCTGGTGGAGACAGCCGATCGAGGGGTCAGAATGCTCATCCGCACTCAGTTGGGGGTCTTCTACGAGTCTTTTTCGACGGACGGCGGGGAAGAGTGGTCGCTCCCGTCTCCCACGGCCATCGGTTGCGTTAACGCGCCCTTGCGCCATCCTCGGGCTACGGGATGGGCGCCAGGTTCTCTGCTGGAATGATCCGGCCTCTTATCCGGGGGGGCTCGTTTTGCGATCGGGCCGCCAGTATTTGCATCTGGCCCTTTCCCATGATGACGGCCGAACTTGGAGCAGGCCGCGGCTGGTGGCGGGTCCTCTGGCTCCGCCCCGGCCAATTCACAGGTGCGCTATCCCTTCCTATGCGAATCCGATGACGGGTTCATTCTTCTCCGCTATCACCGTATCGAAGGCGAAATCCAGCGGCGTGAACTGCTTCGTGTGGCCCCGGATGGGTTATAGGATTCGGCTCGCCGCGAGTCTGGTGTCCGATGATTGAGAATAGCCTCCACTGGAGGCAACTGAATATCTTGAAGCGAACCTTGCCAGTCGCCAACCTCGATCATCAACTCGGAAGCGGTCGCCGAGGCCGTAGTTTTAACCAGCCGAACAGGGTTTTGATCTGACGAGCAGTATAATGCCGAGCGAAGCGCGGAGGATCTACGACGAGTCCATCGTCATCGACGGGCTCAACGTCAGCAACTGGGAGAGCGACGCAGTGTTTGAGCAGTTGCGGGCCGGCAACATCACCGCCATCAGCGCCACGGTGGCCACCTGGGAGAACTTCCTGCAGACGATGGCTCACATGTCCGCGTGGATGCGGCGTTTTCGCGAGCGTGACGACATCCTGCAGGTGAAGGAAGCGGCGGACATAGGCGCCGCCAAAGCGGCCGGGAAAACCGGGGTAATCCTCAGCTTTCAAAACGCCTCCCCGATCGAAAACGAACTGGATCGTCTGGGTCTGTTCCACGCCCTCGGGGTGCGCGCTATTCAATTGACCTTTCACGAGAGTAACTTGCTTGGAAGCGGCTGCTGGGAACGACAGGACTTCGGCCTGACCAACTTTGGCGTGGACGCGGTGCGGGAGATGAATCAGTTGGGCATACTGATCGACCTCTCCCACGTGGGGCCGAAGACGACGATGGACGCGATCGAGACCTCCGAGCAGCCGGTCACCATCACCCATGCCAACGCCCGCACGTTCTGTGACCATCCACGCAACAAGGAAGAAGAGGCGCTGAAACTGCTCGCCGAAAAAGGGGGTGTAGTCGGGGCCACCTCCTTCGCCAACTTCCTGCCCAAAGCGTTCGAATCGACGGTCGAGGACTTCGTCGACGCCATCGACGACATGGTGGAACGGATCGGCATTGACCACGTGGCCATCGGCACCGATTCGACCCATGACCAACCCCTCGAATTCTGGGAGTATATCGCTTCGCAGCAGGGAACCAAGTATCCGTCGACCTTCGCCGATCCGGCGGTGCCTTACATGGAGCTGAGCTTTCAGCCGAAAGGGATGGCGACCCCGGCCGAGTTTCCCAACCTCGCCGAGGCGCTCTTGAACCGGGGTTACCGCGCCGAGGATATCAGCAAACTGCTGGGTGGCAACTGGTTGGACCTGTTCGAGAGAGTCTGGCCCGGCTCGAGCGGGTAGCGGGGCGGGCTTTGGGCTCTGCCGAACTTTCCGAAGGGGACCTCTTGCGCTCCATCATCAGTCACGACCGACTCAAGGACATTCTTCAGAAAGAGGCCTTACACATACTTCAACCTGAACCTACGGCCAATGGCGGAATATTGGAGACCATTAAATGGGCCGCCATGTGCGAATTGCACCACGTTACCATCGCACCCAACCATGCCTGCAGTCCCTCCTCGTGCGGAACTCACAATCTCCACAAAAATCGCCCTTGCCGGCAGCGAACCCGGTAAACCCATTCGACCGATACGGGGTGACGACATATCTAAGGCAGTCGATTTCAGTCTAAAACGGCTCCAAATCGAGTACCTTGACGTAATGCTGATTGCGGTGGCCGGACCCGAATACTTCGAGGTCGTAGTCGACGAGCACATGCCGGTCTTGCAGCGCCTCCAGCGCGCCGGCAAGACCCGCTTTCTCGGTTCGAGTGAATTGTCCCGGGACGATGGGAGCCATGAGTGGCTTCAGCGCTTCCTGCCCTTGTTCCACAGATGACTACAGGTGATGAATCCTACCGTAGTATCCCTTGACTCTATCGAAGACCAAATTCAGTCGGAGGCCTTTCGTCTCGATCCCTACCCCACCTACACACGGTTGAGGGAAGTTAGCCCGGTCTGGTTTAATAGGACCTGGAACGCCTGGATGGTCACCCGTTACTCCGATGTCGTCACCGCTCCCAAAAGTCATAACGAATTCTCCAATGCCGGGCGGCAGAAGCACCTTACCTTATCAACCTGCTTCCGAAAGACGGTCAGGATGCCCTAAGGCCTCTGCGCCGTCACTACGAATCCGGAGGTCTGATTAATTCGGATCCTCCTTTGCACACCAAGCTGCGTTCATTGATCGGTAAGGCATTCTCACCTCGTGTCATGACGGGCTTGGCGGCCGATCTGTCACGGATTCTTCGGACGCAGGGATTCGCACTACGTGGACCCCAGCGACTCTTCTTACGTCTTTCATAACCCGGCTCAATGCGCAGTAAAGTCGTCATCATCACAGGGGGAGCGCGCGGGATGGATGGCGGCCGCCGCGGCACCGCAAAAGAAATCGCAAACGTCGTTGCCTTCCTCGCAAGCTTTATAACCGGAGCCTACATTCCCGTATGTGGCGGTAACCCAATGCCGGCCATTTCAGCGGCGAGCGTCGCGTCTGTCATGAAAGCGTACGCTTCAGATCGGCGATAGTCGCTGGCTTATGTGCGTCGAAGGCGGGCTGGTCAACGCGCACGTAGCGCCACGCCGTCTCAGTCGCTTCAGCGATGCGCTCGCACCACTCGCGTACCTGCCTCGTGATTGATCTTAGTGCGCCTAGCAAGTTATATTCGCTTTCAGAATTCGGGAATGCCGTCGATACGGCGACCGCTTCAGGGCCGGCAGCGACTGGAACGAAGGCGGAGTTCGCGGTAAGTTTCGACGCGACATTGACATTCAGTCCGGCGATCCATCAGCTTGGACACCTCGGCAATAAGCGCTTCGATGGTGGCACTAAGGTTGCTTTCCGCTAGTTCACGAGTGACTTCGGACACGGGCTTACCACCGCAGGCAGGTGGATTGGGCTGCCCCGCGGGCGGAAATGCCTTTTCGTCCACCAGATCCGGTTCGATTCCAAGCATGAGCGAGGTCTCCCACTGGCCGGCATGATCACCCGAACCCGGGATCAATGATTCCTTAGTGAGAAGCACCGGAATGCCCTGCTCCCGTTCAAACGCCTGGCAGATATAATTCAGCTCGCTCATCGGATAATGGCCGGCGAGGGCGAAGATAGCTTCGAAGCCAAACCGGGCTATCATCCGAAGAGTTTCATCCAGAAGACGGGTATACACCTCCCACTGCTCAACGGGCCTTGGAAAGGCGAACCGTTCCGGCAGGAAATTCTCCTCCGGCACACCGTAAGCTTCTGCAAATGCGGGATGGTAGTCGTCGCCATCAGTGAATCTAGTAGTTGGGGGCGCACCGTAATAAAGCGGTGGAAACACCAATCCTCCAGTGCGCTCGGCTACGCGCAGGCAAATACCGTGAGCTTTCAAGCCATCCAGACCAATCGGGTTCTGGGGCCCGTGCCACTCGACGGCTCCGAGTGGGAGAAAGGCGAGCGGAAACGGTTCCCGAAGGATTCTGATCTGTTCAGGGCGAAGGCGCTCGAAACGCCGCTCGATTGAAGCTTTGCTGTTCATTTATATCAGAGCATAGACATTGGATCCTTCAAAGTCGGCAACTAAACGTAAGCGCAGTCATTCATCCCTAAGTCCGACGCGCGCATGGAGGTGAATTCTCTGCCCTGAGCCACATCGCCTGTGACATCACGCCACCCTACCCGGCCCGACCTTCTTATCGCGGTGGCGACGGCCTTTTCCCTGCTTGGCGATCAGTTCCTCTATGCTGTTCTTCCGACCTATTACGAAGAGTTGGGCCTGCTCCCCTACCAGGTAGGACTGCTGCTTTCGCTTAACCGCTGGATCCGTATTCTTACCAATCATATCGCCGAACGCCTGACACGTACCTGGAGCCCCACCTGGCTACTAGGTATATGCCTGGCTCTGGGGGCCTTGCTGACCGTCGTCTACGGCACTGTTTCCATCTTTCCTATTCTCCGTAGTGGCTCGTCTCCTCTGGGGTGCCTGCTGGTCATTTATCCGGCAAATTGGACTCATGACAGTAGTTGACAGCTCGCCGCAATTTCAGATCGGGCAGCGCATGGGAATCTACAGCGGCATTTCGCGAAGCGGTTCATTTTTTGGAAATCTAGTGGGAGCGGTCGGCCATGACCTGATTGGCTTCACCATGACCCTCCTCTGCTTCGCTTTGCTCTCCCTTCTGGCGGTACCGATCGGGATCGTTGCCAGGCAGGGACTGGCGGGAAATCGAAAGCGCGTTGACGCCCAGGCATCGGGAGACTCGCGAGGTACCGGATGCAACCTTTTCCTCTCTGCTACAATCGTCGGTACCGTAGGTTCCGGGCTCATCATGTCGACTCTCGGGTTGATCCTGAAAGAGGCCGGAGGGTCGACCATTACCTTCGGTTCAGTGGCGATTGGGGTAGCCACCTTAAACGGACTGCTCCTCTCCACCCGTTGGTTGGCCGATGGCCTGGGCGCTCCGATTCTTGGCAAGCTCAGCGATGGCCTGGGGCGACGCAGCACTGCATTCCTTTTGTTTTCTGCTGGTGCGCTGGTTCTGCTCGCCGGTACCTACGCCAGTGCCATTAGCTCATTGATTCTCATAGTGGTCCTATTCTTCGTTGCCGGTGCGGGTGCTACCGTGATCACGATGACCGAAGCGGGAACACGAGGCTCACGTGCCCTTGCCTTGACTATGACAGGGGTTGACCTTGGAGCTGCATTCGGCCCGATTCTGGGATGGAGCTTGAAGCAGGTTGATCTGCCCACCTCTACAATCTTTCTTTTTGGTGGAATTCTTTACCTGATCGCTGCCCTACTCACTCCGTGGACCTTTCGCACACCTGAAGTGGAAAATCTTTATGATCCGATCGGATCATAAAGATTTGCCACGAATTGCGTAAGGCGTTTGTCGATAAAAGATTACATATCATTCGTGGAAAGCGGGGAGTTCTCAAATTTGTTCGTGGGCCACGGCGCGTGCGGCTACCTCCAAGCCATCAATTGGGAAGCTGGATCTGGCAGCGAAAGACCTTGGTCGTACCGGGCTCATTATGGCTGCCTACGAAGAGTACCAGATTTCCCGTTTCGCGGTCCTGGTAGATGCCGCGAGGTTCGAAATAGGCCCCTTCGACATCGTTCGGCCCGCGATCGCAGACGACGGTAACCGAGTCCCGCAGCACACAAACTTTGGCGCGATCGACTTCGGCAATGCAGAGGGGTCTGCGCGGTTGTCCCAGTAGCGGACGATCGACAATATGGGTAACCAAAAACAGGCGACCCGTTCGTTCGCAGGTCACGAGTCGCGGATTGGAAGAAACCGACCATAAGGTGGTGCCGTCCTCATAGGTAATCGGACGCGCTTGAGTCCATGTTCTGCCGCCGTCCTCCGAAAGGGTCATCCGCTTGATGTCACCCCCGTATTGCGTTCCCCGGCTGTCGCCCCTTAAAATCATGAGGATGCGCCCATCCGGTAGCTCCGCCAGGGTTCCGGCAAAACAGCCGCGGCGCGAGCGCTCGGGAGGTTCCTCGACATAATCGCTCACTTCCCAATCCAGACTTGAATCGTCGTCCTTCCAGCTTCCGATCATGACTCCCTGCTTGAGTAAGCGCCCCGTGGCTCCCACCTGAAAAGGGAGAAGGAGCTTCCCGGAGCGGGTCTTGATCATGGCCGGTATTCCCGCCATCATGCCGCCAATGCGCCCCAAATCGATCTCCGGAGCCCAATGGGCAGCGTCGTATTGATTGCCCCGGCAGACTATCTGCAGGGCATCTGACCAGGTCTCTCCGGCATCGCGGGAGAACCGGACAAACATGGACTTATTGGCCTGGGCATCCCAGCCGGTGTCGCCCATCTCATAGACCGCCCGCCAATATGCCAGGATGAGTGCATCTGTTTCCCTATCGAGGAAGAACAGGTAGTTCCCCTGTCTCAGGCGACCGGCGTCGAGACCGAGTTCCTGGTCGGATTCGCTGGCGGCGGCTTGAAACAGCTCGTGGCTGACGGACCAGGTAAGTCCATTGTCATCCGATCTCCGGAGATAGGCAACTTCGGGTTGGTCGGGCCGCGCAGTTTGCCAGATCTGAAGAAGGATTCTATGTTCGACCGATGCATAGGCTGTAGCCTGCAAGTTGACCTGCAACTTTGCATCGATGGTTGGAAGGGAGAAGTAGAGTTCTTTGGAGACTCGAAAAGCGCTCATGTCGGCTCTCGGGGAACACGCGATCAGGCGCCTCGATAGGGTGAGTAGCGGTGCATGTGATGCCCGGCCAGGCGCAGCAGGGGTCGTAATTTGGGTTCCTCTCGCGGCTCCTTTTCAGCCAGCACCTGAGCGAGTTCCTCGCGGTGTCCCAAGCGCCGCATGGTCTCCCATTGGGAACTGCCATCATGGCGCTGATAGGTGTCCCAGAAGAGAAGCCCGTCGGCTCCTTCATCGTAGTAGAATTTTGCTAATTTCCGATACTCGGAGGAAGGCATATGGCGCGGCATGACGTTGGGATAAACCTTACATGCAGTGCCTTGAGCGATGCTGAGAAAAAAGGCGGTCTCAATTCCAACGGGGGTCTTGCTCCGGCCGTAGGGATAGGGGCTTAGATGATCTAAAAGGCCCTCGCGAATCCAAGTTTCCAGATCCAAGCCGGCGAGGCGGTTGTCGGATTCGGTGCCGAAAGATATAGCGGACAGCGCCAACCGTCGCCCCAGCTTTTCACCTACCCGATCCATCGCGGCACGGAGTTCACGCATATACCGCGTCATATACTCGCTGTGAAGTGCGATCAGACGCTCGTCATTTTCGGGTAAAGTTCTCGGGTCGATACCGTGGAGATCCTGGAAATCCTTAATCACCGGATCTTCGTAGAGGACAAAGGGCGCCGATCTCGGGTAGATGATCACAGCCCCATCCGCCCCCAGCGAAGTAGCCTGCTCCAGGAGACCGACCAAGTAGCTTCGGACGCCCGAAAAAGCATAACTCATCCCGGTTACTTCGGATCCATCGATGTCACGCAAGCGCCACTCCGGATGGTCGCGATAGACGTCGGTGGCAAAGCATTCCTCCATGGGCGGCGCAGTCTGAAACATCTCCGATCGCTGGCTGACGTGGAACTCCACCCCAATCTCATGCGCATGATCCATGGCTGTTTTGAGTGGATTGATTCCTCGGGAACGAAGAATGCGAAGACTTTCAGCGATAACACGATCCCCAGGGCGCGGAAAATCCTCTACTCCATCGGCGTATAATTTCCCCTCATCCCTCCAACCGCCGAACATGCCGGAAACAATTTCCCACCAGATCATCTTGAAATCGGTGTTGCGGTACGGTTCGACCTGTTCCCAAATCCCTTCCCGTGAGCTGATCCGGTTGCGGAAGAACACCCCGAAAGCGTCGTTGGTGGCGATCAGGCATTTGGGACCGTCGTCGCAGCGATCGGCCTGAAGGCGCTCCACTTGAGTCGTGTCGAGGGGTACAAGACGGACGTAAGCCAACGAGGCATCGCCTGTAAACCCTTCCTGCTGCTTGGAAACGACGATATCCTGTCCCTTTAGCTCAGCAACCTTCCAGAACATCTCTTCGAGATTCCCGCGATCGGGTGCCTCGCGCCGAAAATGCACGAAACAGGGATCGTCGGCCAATCGGATTTTGAGACTGCCGGTTGTACCGGAACCCATGGTCGTCCTTCCCCATCCGGTGTCGGTTTCCCCGACAATCCACAAGCCCAGATAGATAGCATGCCAACCGCTGTGGCCAACGGGGAGGCGGACCTCGGGCGCTTCGGTCATGAATCCCGCTGAAATGAGGCGGCCGCTGAAGTCGGCCGTCTCGTAGGGCAAGAGCTGCCAGTGAAGTCGCTTTCGGGTCGTCGATAGCGCCGCCGCCGGGAGACATTGACCCATGTCCGTGAGTAGAATTTCAGTATTCATAACACCATCCCTACCAGTTTGATCATAGCGAAGCTGACGCAACCCACCAGGGCCGCGGCCACAAAGCCCACCGTAAACGGCTTCCAACCGAGGCTTTTCAACTTTCTAAAGCTGGTGCCCAAGCCGACTGCAGCCATAGCAATCATGAGGCACCAGGTGGCAAATCGTGAGAGTGAGGCCACAAATCCATCCCAGGCGGCCGGTTCCAGGAACCCGAACGGGCGATCACCGATATCGCCTACAGTACGAAAGAGGGTCATGAGGACGAAACCGATGACAAAGAAGGGCACCAACTCAAACCATTTTGGCGTCTTCTCTGCAACACCCCGGGTACGCGATCGGTGGTAGAGAATAGCCATCAAAGGAATCACCCAGACCATGCACAGGTTACGCACGAGTTTCGAGACCACAGCGGTGTCGAGCGCAACAGGTGCGTCGTATAGCTGCAGATACATAAGCCCGGCGCCGGTGACTTGAGCGGTATCATGGACAGCGGTTCCCAGAAACAATCCCACCTCCGAAGGGTCGCCCGAAAAAAGGAAATGGGCCAGGAACGGATAGATAAACATCGTGACCAGACCGAAAATCGTGATGCAGGCTACGGCGTAACTGACCTCATCGTCCTCTGCGTCAATTCCAGGCGCGGTGGCCACAATCGCGGAATTCCCGCAAATCGCAGTACCGACCGCGATCAGACATCCCAAACGGTGGGGAAGGCCAAACAACCGATTAATGTGAGTTACGAGCAGGAGAGCGGCGGCAATGCAACTCAAGACGACTGGTATGCTGATCAGGGAAATCTCAGCGGCGGCCAGAAGGCTGAGGCGGATGCCCAGCAATGCAATGCCAAATCGCAGAACCAACTTGAGCGCGACACCCAAGCCCTTGCGGTAAGACTCGGGAATCCCAATTGTGTTACTGACCAGCAAGCCAAGCAATACTGCCACACTGATTGCGCTGAGCGGACTGCGGACATAACCGAAAATGCCTATGAATATCCAGTCTGTCAGCTCCCTCCCCAGCATGGCCAGAAGGGCCGCGAGCACCAGGCCGGGCACAGCCACACCTGCCCATTCCAGGAAGTGATAGGCGTTATCCCGCAGTGTCACCAGAGGTGAACCGGCCTCGTCAGGGGGAGGCCGCTCGGCTGCGGGCTCCGGCAATTCCGTCTCTCCTTCAAAGCTATCGAGAAAGGACGCTAATTGCGGGTTCGCATAGGGACTCACCGGTTGTCGATCCGGTCGCACAAAGCGTCGGGAAGCCGAGAAAAGATCGCTCTCATGGTCGTCCATATGCCGCTACAGAACTTATTCTCAGCACCATACGCGGTTCAAGTACAATTACTCCTCAGGCACAGATGGTATGAAACCTAAGAAACCGATCCCTGATCGGTTTCTCCTTCGTAGAACCAATCTACCTTGAATATCTTCAGTTCCAGGGAGGCCACGCCATGGGTAGCTTCAGAACAGTGGTAGTAGGTAATGAGAGCCTCGTCCTTGTGAAAGAGCACATCGGGGTAGGCACTGGAGTAGCCCACACGATTCTCGATATTACGAATATTCTCCCAGGACCGACCTTCATCGCGCGACAATGCGGCAGTGAGCGGATTGCGCGGGTGGTGGGTAACCGAGGAAGACTTCCGAGTCAAAGCATAGGGGAGCGTATGATTCCAGAGGAGCAGGAGGTCACCGGTTGAGCGGATGCGCTTGAGGCACGACTCCGACTGGGGCGCCGTAATGCCGGACGCTCCGGGCTCACTCCAGGTTTCCCCGCAGTCGGCGGATTCAGCCTGGTAGAGTTCACCCAGGTTTGACCGCAGGACCACGAAAAGCGAACCGTCCTTTCGCTCCACGATGGCCGGCTCCATGGCGCCACGTCCGGGAAGACGCATGCGGTTGCGGCTCCAATGCCAGGATTCTCCCTGATCGTTCGAATAGTAGCAGAACGCCTCGAGATGGTCCTTTTCGGTCCACAATTCGGGCGCCCAGTATATCGGCAGAACGACTCGGCCGCTGCTATGCAAGAGGACACGCCCGGCATCGAGAATATAGTTTCCACCGGGCGGAGTTATCTGCCTGGGCGGAGTCCAAGATTCGCAGTCATCGGACGACCTGCGCATCCACACGCTTCGCGCCTGCGCGGCCATGTCCCAGAGGGTAAAGAAGAAAAGCACCTCTCCCGAGGGCAGGCGGAGCAGATTGGGATGCTTAACATTGTCGGCCCCGATGTTCTCCTGAATCGTGATGCGACCGCTCCAGGTCCGTCCCGCGTCGCGGGATACCCGTCCCGTAATCTGGCAGGGCGCGTTATCTTTACTCAAGGACTCGCCATAGTGGAGGCGATGAATGACCGAGGGACGGCGCACGTAGTATTCCGACCAGACAACAAGAAGGTCGCCGTTGAGCAGCGGAAATATCTGGGCGTGATCGTTGCGGTGGTGCTCCTGCGAAACGGGCGCAAGGGTAGTTGAATAAACCTCATCGAGATCACGTCCCTTCACCATAGAACCATCCTTTCGAGAAGATCTTCAACATCACTTCGGCAGACCAATCAGTGCTTTCCGAGCAACTGTACCAAGTGACGAATACTTCGTCGTCGAGAAAGGTAGCGGAAGGATAACCGTTATTATAGCCTGTACGGTTTTCAACAAACCGAATTGACCCCCAGGTCTCTCCACCATCCTTCGAGATCGCACTACAGAGCGGATTCCGCGGCCAGTGCAAGGTAGTAATCCCTTGTTCGGCAGCGCCCTCGCGCAAACCATAGGGCAATGCGTTATTCCAAAGCAAGAGGAGGTGGTCGCTACCCGGTATGGTCTTCAGGCAGTTTGCTACGGCGGGGGAGTCGAGGCCGGTCGACTCGGGCGCACTCCAAGTTTCGCCACGATCCTCCGACACGGTCGCATACAATTTTCCGAGAGTGCTGCGCAGGACCGCGAAAAGCGAACCGTCAGGCCGCTCTACCACGCCAGGTTCCTCGGCACCCTGTTGGGGGAGGTCCGCCTTCTCCCGGCTCTGCTCCCAGGTTCTCCCGTCGTCGTCGGAATAAAAGCAGAACGCCTTCCAGTGATTGCCCCTCCCGTATATGGGACCGGCGTGACAGGGCAGGATGATACGCCCGGAACTGTGCTGCAATATGTGATCCGCATTTGTAAAGTAGACCCCACCAGTGGGTGAAATCTGCTCGATGGGTCCCCAGGTCTCGCATTCATCGGAGGACCTCTTAATATAAACGCGAAGGTCCTGGTTGCGAAGATCGCGCTCCGTGAAAGAGAAGAGGATCTCTCCCGAAGGCAGCCTGAGAAGATTAGGATGCTTCACATTATCCACTCCCCGATTCTCCTGCAGAGTAAACCGCCCGCTCCAGGTGCGGCCCCGATCCCGAGAGATCTTCGCAGATACCTGGCAGGGGGCATCATCCATACTCCCCTTTTCAGCATAGGCAGAGCGGAAGACGAGACTCGGCTTCCGCTGGTAATACTCACACCAGACGAACATCAATCGATCATCGCTCAACGGAAAAATGAGCTGATGGTCGTTACGCGGATGTACGGATGACCAAGGAGTGAGGTTCAAAGAAAATAATTCATTCATCGCCATAAAACCATCCTTTCGGAAAAACCTTTAACATGACTTCGGCGGACCCATGGGAGCTGTCCGAGCAAGTGTACCAGGTGACGAATACTTCGTCTTCGAGAAAAGTAGCGGAGGGATAGCCGTTATTATAGCCTTTGCGGTCCTCAACGCACCGAATCGACTCCCAGGTCTCTCCACCATCCTTCGAAATCGCACTGCAGAGCGGATTCCGCGGCCCGTGCAAGTTGGTGATGGCGTGTTCGGCAGCGCCTTCGCGCAACCCGTAGGGCAGCGCATTGTTCCAGAGCAAGAGAAGGTCGTCGCTACCCGGAATGGTCTTCAGGCAGTTTGCCACGGAGGGGGAATCGAGGCCGGTTGATTCCGCAGGACTCCAAGTTTCACCGCGATCCTCCGACACGGTCGCATAGAGTTTCCCAAGACTGGTGCGCAAGACCGCGAAGAGCGAGCCGTCGGGCCGCTCTACCACGGCAGGTTCCTCAGCGCCGCGTTTGGGAAGATCGACCTTTCCGCGGCTCTGCTCCCAGGTTCTCCCGTCATCGTCGGAATAAAAGCAGAAGGCCTTCCAGTGATCGCCCTTGCCGTATATGGGACCGGCGTGACAGGGCAAGATGATACGCCCGGAACTGTGCTGCAAAATGTGATCCGCATTCGTGAAGTAGACGCCACCGATAGGTGAAATCTGCTCGATGGGCCCCCAGGTCTCGCATTCATCGGACGACCTCTTAACATATACGCGAAGGTCCTGCTTCTTGATATCGCGCTCCGTGAAAGAGAAGAGGATCTCTCCGGAAGGCAGTCTGAGAAGATTCGGATGCTTCACGTTGTCGACCCCCCTATTCTCCTGAAGCGTGAAACGCCCGCTCCAGGTGCGGCCCCGATCCCGGGAGATCTTCGCCGATACCTGGCAGGGGGCATCATCCATACTTCCCCCGGCGTCGTATGGGGACCGAAACACAAGGCTGGGACGCCGCTGGTAATACTCGCACCAGACGAACATCAGTCTATCATCGCTCAACGGGAAAATGAGCTGATGGTCATTGCGCGGGTGCACCGATGACCAAGTTGTAAGGTTCAGAGAATAGATTTCATTCATCGAATGGCAGACGGTACATAGTTTTCCAGTAAGCGGGCCCGCGCATGGATTCTCCATGCAGAGGCGCCTCGGTGGCAATCAGGCGATCGAGAAGCACTCGTTCGAGTTCCGCTCGGCGCATGCCATGCTCCGGTAAATGCCAGAGGTTGTCGATCTCCAAGGGATCCCCTTCCAAATCGTAGAGCTCGCCATACTCCTGTCCCGGATAGTGGACCAGCTTATAGCGCTCGCCGCGAATCATCTTTATGGCCCCGGTTTCAGAAAAGACGGTGTTTCGCAAGGGTGCCTCTCCTCCCCGAACAGCCTCCATAAGGCTGAATCCCTGGTGCTCGGGGGCAACATCCAATCCCGCACCGTCAAGTACGGTCGGAGCCACATCGATGAGTTCGATCGGCTGATCGATGATCGTGCCGGCCCCTCCTTTAGGATGCCTGATGATGAGGGGAACATGAAGCGATACGTCATAGAGCATCGGATAGGCATCCGTGCTCTTGAGCAACATTCCATGATCCCCGAGCAGCTCCCCGTGATCGGAGAGGAAGACGATAAGCGTATCGTCAAGCATCCCGCGACGGTTCATCGCCTCGACAATTTTGCCGACCTGGTCGTCGACCAAGGTGATGGAGGCGTAGTAGTAGGCGATAACCTGGCGTAGCGCTTTTTCGGTTAACAATTCGTAGTTGCTACCCATACCGACCCTACCGCGTTGTTTATACGCCAGATGCTGCGGCGGTTTTCCTCTCAGGTCGCTGTGAAAGGATTTCGGAATCGGCATTTCCGCCGGGTCGTAGATGGAGGCATAGGGCTCGGGCGGCTCGAAGGGATTGTGCGGGTTGGGAAGTCCGACGAACATAAAGAACGGGGCTTCCCCCCTGTGCTCCTCGATAAATTCGACAGCCCGATTGCCTACCCATCCGTCAATATAAAGGTCAGGTGGAAGCGGACTCACCTTGCATTGGAAGCTCTTGGGGTAGTCGGGGACCGCGCGGCTTGCGTAAGCCGCCTGCAACGCCTCCCAATGCCCATGTTCCCGCATCCATCGCTTGTAGTCCTCGTCAAGGCAATCCGCATTCGTAGCGCCCGAGTGCTGCCCGCCACACATCATCAGATCGGTGAACCCATTCCGGCATTTCTCGTCGAAGAGGTGCAGCTTGCCCACGCCGATGCTCCGGTACCCCGCCTCTCGAACACGCTCTCCGAGGGTGCGTTCATGCTCGCCTGTAGCGGTGAAGTTGGAGATCGACCCATTGGTGTGGGGGTAGCGCCCGGTGAGAACGGAAGCGCGGCTCGGGGCGCATTGGGGATGCTGCGAGAACGCCCATGAAAAACGCGCACCGTCACCCGCCAGCCGATCGATATGCGGGGTGCGGACAATCGAGTTGCCGTAGCAACCGACGCAATCCGCGCGAAGCTGGTCGGCCAAAATGATGACCACGTTCATAATCTCATAGCTCCTCAATCTTTCATAAACACTGTTCGAAGACACGCTGATGGCCGCATTTACGATTGTCGAGCCGGTTACTGAAAGCGAGAGGCGGAGGACCGGACTCGAAACGTGTCCACAACGGGCACAGATCGGCAGCGCCACTCTGAGGACGTTCGCTGGTCGTCACCAGCAACGTGTCGTCGATATCCGCCGTGCCTCGACACGGCTTACCAGTGCAGGCGGTGTCCGAATCGATTCGTACCACTATTGCACCAGAAGGGAGCCAGTCGGTGGGCGCCGCGCATGAGGCAATCCAAATCTGGCAGAATCGGCGGCGCCAAGGGAACGACGCCCTCCAAATTTCGCCACTCCGCGGGCTGCGATCGCACGCGCATCCGATACGGTGCCCGTAACGTGACAACCCAAACGTGGGCGGACTTAGGTCCCGATCAACCGGCCGCCATCGTCTCCGCCGACTCGAGCAACCCGCACTCTGTGCAAACTCGCCGCAGCTCTGCCCGCTGTTCGAGCGTACATTCCATGAGTGGCGGGCGCATCTTTCCGCCGGGCAGGCCGATCATTTCCTGCAGAGCCTTCACGCACGCCCAGTAGCGCTTCGAGTCCTTAGTCACTGCCAGGTAGGGCCGATCTTTTTCATTGACGATCTTCAGAGCCTCGTCGCGTCGGCCCTCGACAAGGTGATGGTAAAAGTCGATCTCCCACTTCGGCCAGATGTTGCCCAAACCGGTGAGAAAACAGGGCGAGCCAAACTCATGGCACCAGAGGAAATAGTTCATGCCCGCGCTGCCCATGGTGGCCACTTTCCCTTCCAGCAGCTCGCTGACCTGTCGGTAAAAAGGGAAAATCCCAGAAGCATCTTTGAAACCGGCTGCGTGGCCGTTGCACGAATCCACCAAGTCCAGCATAAGATTCGGATTGGCGATATAGTCCTGGACCTGCGGAAGCACAGCGCCGCTAAAGTAAATCACAATGCCGGCATCGGTAGCGCTGGTGACGACATCATAGTGATGCTCGAGGATAGGAACCCCTCCTCCATTGGTCGCCGCCAGCGGCGGCGTCAGCATCACGCCGTCGGCACCGAGCTGCTCAGCCGCCTTGATGTGTTCAATGCTCTTCAGCGAGGCCATATCCGAAACCCCCGCAATGACCGTCATCCCGCTGCCCTCGGCCGTGTCGATCACGGTCTTCTGAACCGCCTTTCGCTCGTCATCTTCGAGCGCACCGTATTCGCCGGTACTGCCAGTGACAATGACAGTTGGGACCTTCTCCCGCACGTAATACTCCGTCAGCCGTTTCATGGCATCCAGATCGAGCGAATAGTCGTCGTTGAAATGGGTCGTCATCGCGATCACGGGGCCGCGCAGTTTTTGCCTCAATTGTTCAGGTGTTGTTTTCATGAATCTAATATATTCGTTTCTTGAACCCTCGGATTTTTCTTAGTCGTTGATGAGAGCCCTCATATATGCAGAAAGTCAACGGTTTTCCGATGAAACCCCTGGGGCGTCCGTGGTCTTCGACGAAAGCCTCGGTCGCGGCGCCAAGGGATTGGCGCCCTCCAAGGTAAAGAAGATTTCGATGCCTCGGCCTGGAGGGACGCAATCCTTTGCGTCCGCACCGATCCGGAGGTTTTCGAATACGCTATCAGGACGAAGCGCTAAGGGATTGGCGCCCTCCACAGAAAGGAAGATTCGATGCCCCGGCCTGGAGGGACTCAATCCCTTGGGTCCGGCCCAGGCTCGATTTCCCTTTTCCGTTCTGATGTCCGGCTTCGACCAATCAACCGGGGCGGCGCCAAAGGATTGGCGCCCTCCACTGCCGGGGAGATTTCGATATCCAGCCCTGGAGGGACGCAATCCTTTGCGTCCGCACAGTGCCCGAGGACCACCGGTATCCCGCTCACCACCAGATGTCGTTGATAACACCCTGATATTTCCAATCCTCCGGGCGAGCCACCAATCCCCTACGTACCGGATTCAACCGTACATAGGCACATTTCTCTTCATAATGCTCAAAGTCACGAATCTGAGTATCCCAGCAGTCCCTTTGCCAGATGCTCTCCTCAAGGCTCAGAAATTTCCTCACTTCGCCTTTCCAATACTTGACCCACAGCTTTATTGGATGCGGTGGCCACTGTCCAGGGATCGCGAATAGGTGAAGATGATTCGGCATTATCAAATAAAGACCAGCCCGCCAGGCGGATGCTCGCCTCCACGCGTGAAGCAATGCATGCCGTATCTTATCGTTGGCAAGCATCGGTCGGTAGTTCTTAACACACACCGTAAGGAAGATCAAAACGGGTTCGTTGAAGCGCTCGACTGGGGGATGGTGGACTGGATGTCGACGATGAGGCAACGTGTCCATTGACACGGAGCATGGTGTCGAAGCCTCAAGTGGAGGCAAGAGTCAAGCGGCGCCAAGGGATTGGCGCCCTCCACTGCCGGGGAGATCTCGATGTCCAGCCCTGGAGGGACGCAATCCCTTGCGTCCGCACCGATCCGGAGGTTTCGAATACCCTATCAGGACGAAGCGCCAAGGGATTGGCGCCCTCCAGGGGAGACGAGATGCAGATTCCTCGGCTTGGAGGGACGCAATCCCTTGCGTCCGCCCTGCGTTCGGGTTGCCTCTTCAGCTTCGACGCGAGGGATTTCCTAGCGGGATCCACTCTCCATGCGGATGCGGGGATCGAGCCAAAGGAGAAGGATATCGCTTACCAACGTGCCCATGACGCCGAGCAGGCTCAACACCATGAGCATAGACCCGGCCAGATACATGTCTTCGCTCATCAAAGCTCCCAGCATGAGAGGACCCACGGTCGGCAGGCCCAGCACCATGGCTACGATAGCGCCTCCCGAAACCAACTGGGGAAAGAGAGCACCGATTCCTGAAACAAAAGGATTGAGCGCCAGGCGAACGGGAAATTTCAGCAGCAGTTTGAACGGCCGCACTCCTTTGGCCATGGCGGTAAGCACGTAGGGCTTCTTGAGCTCATCGAGGAGATTGCCTCGCATGACGCGAATCATGCCGGCGGTGCCGCCCACCCCCAGCACGACCACCGGCAACCAGATATGCTTGAGCAAATCGGCCACTTTTCCCCAGGTCCACTCGGGTTGCGCGGCAAAGTCGGGCGAGAAGAGTCCCGTCATATCCATGCCGAAGTAGCGACCGCTCCAATAGATAAGGAGTAGGGCGAGAAGAAAATTGGGCACACACATGCCGACAAAACCGACAAAGGTAAAGATATAGTCGCCCATAGAGTACTGGCGCACAGCCGAGAAGATGCCGATCGGCAGAGCGGCTGCCCAGGTAAACAGTATGGTTCCCAGCGAGATAAGAAAGGTAAGCAGAACGCGGTCACCTACGACGTCGTTGACCGGCCGCTGATTCTCCATTGAGAATCCCATATGCCCCTGCAGGAGCCCTTTATCCTGTTCCTCAAAACCCGCGAACCAATAGAGGCCCATCCAGCGCAAATAACGCTCGGTAAGGGGATCATCCAATCGAAAGAGTTCGCGAAGCTGCTCCAGTTCCTCGATGGCGTTTTCATCTCCCTGCATGCGAAGCGCTAGTCTCATGTCCGATAATTAAGTTGAATTAATCTGTCTTACCATGTTATGCTATCGGCATGGCAAGACCCATATCCATAATTGAACTTACAGATCTTGAGCTGCAAGAGTTGCAGCGTCGCGTGAAAGCACCGACAGTATCCGTGCGCGACAGCCTTCGGGCGACAATCGTACTGCGTCGTTCCGAAGGCGTCAAACAGGCGCAGCTCGCGGAAGAACTCGGGGTTAGTGTGCCCTGCGTGAACAAGTGGTCGCAACGCTTTGAGCGAGACGGCTTGGAGGGATTGCGGGACAGGAAGGGACGAGGACGGCCCCGATGGATACCGGCGGGCAAGGTTGAGAAGGTCATTACCGAGGCTACACGACCGCCGAAGCCACGCACTCGCTGGAGTGTTCGCACCATGGCCAGGGAGGTGGGGATTTCCCCCGACAGCGTGCAGCGCATCTGGCGGGCTAACGATATCAGGCCTCACTTGGTCAGGACGTTCAAAGTGTCCAATGACAAGTACTTCGAGCAGAAGTTCTGGGATGTGATCGGCTTATACCTGGATCCGCCAGAGCGGGCCCTTGTATTGTGTTGCGACGAAAAGAGCCAATGCCAGGCTTTGGAGCGGACCCAGCCGGGCTTACCTCTTGGCGTGGGAGAGATTTGCACCAAGACACATGACTACAAGCGACACGGGACCATTACGTTGTTTGCAGCCTTGAATTATCTGGACGGCAAGCTCATCGCACGCACCGAACAGCGGCATACCCATGTAGAATGGTTGCGGTTCTTGAAGCAAATCGAGCGGGAGACACCCAAGCAGCTGGACTTGCACTTGATCGTTGACAACTACTGCACGCACAAGCAACAGAAGGTCCGCAAGTGGTTGTCGCGCCATCGGCGTTTTCACATCCACTTCACCCCGACCAGTTCGTCCTGGTTGAACCTGGTCGAGCGCTTTTTCGGCGAACTGACCCAAGATGTTATCAGGGATGGTAGTTTTACCAGCGTCAGGCAATTGGTCGAAGACATAGAAACCTATCTGGCTGAAAGGAACCTCGACCCCAAGCCTTACAGATGGAAGGCGAAGGGAGAGGAAATCCTGCGCAAGATCCAGCGCGCCAAACGTGCCTTGGCAAAGCAGACAGGGAAAACTAATTAATTTATGTTATTTAACGGACACCACACTAGTATGCGCGTTCCGATGAAATTTCCGGGCGGCAACTGAATGATAGTGAACGCAACCGCCGAGATGACGAGCAACGTCGGAATCATGATGATCAACCTCCTGCCGATATAGGGGTGGCGGAAACCTAAGAGCACGCCCGCACAGAGGAGAATTCCAAGGAGCGAATGTCGGATGAGCCGGTCCAGAAAACCAGAGCCTTTCGGCAACAGCGTCGTCGTGTCGACGGCATCGGCGGCCGGTGTAGTTTCGGTCATCTCCCGCTTAATCTGAGCTACGGCGCCGGCCGAATCATAAGGTTCATCGAAGAAGAAGGTCTCGCAGGCGGCGTTTCCCGGGGTGCGGTAGCGACCCCCATAGAGCACCTTTTCGGGTACGTTGCGAAAGCCTCGCTTTACGACGGCCAACTGGGGTGGGGGAGTCGCGATACTTATCGACCAAAGATTCTCCGCCGCGATATCAAGGGCTTCCCCGAAAATCGCACGCTGGTCTTCCAAGGTTGGCGCTTGCAGGGCCGAAAGGAAAGCCTGGCGACTGCGGCGCAGCGGATGGTCGATTGGAGGTTCGATACCTCCAAATCGTTCGGCATCGGGACTCCCCCAGTCCCCGCCATTTCCGAACCAGCGACCATATCCGAAGGCAAAATGGACAAGTGAATTGAACCCCGGAGCGAAATTGCGGGGTTCGATAAGAGGATGGAATTCACCCTGCCCCAGGTAAACGCTGAAATCCTGGGTAAAGGCCGATTTTTCCGCCATCCAAAGCGTCCGGGACCGCTCGCGAAGGACCGCGCGAACGCCCACCTCGGCCCAGTCATCGATAATGAATTGGTCGGGGCCCCTGCCATTGAAATCGGTCATGTCAATATGCCAAACCATGCGGGTACCGTCGGGAAAGGTGCGATAGCCCTCGCTATCCCGGCCAACCAAGCCGATCTCATCGAGCATTGCGTTCGCCCGCGCGGGGTCGTAGTCAACGAAAGCCTCGTGTAGCCCAGGGTGGTGGAAGAAGGACTCCCTGCCGGGTGACATCTGGGCCGGTTCGCCCTCTCCATTGAACACGGCGTCTATAATCAACTGCCGGTTGATGGCGAGGGAGAGGGCCTGCCTGAACCGGCGGTCATTGAGCAGCTCCCACATCTGCTGACTCTCGGGGTCGTTGGGCTTTACCTGTCGGTTGAGGTTCGGGAATAAAACCCAGGCCGACCGCACGGCAGAAAACCAGTGATAGACGTCGTAGCCGTATTCCTCCCGTTGCGACATGAGGTGGGTGTAGTCCTCGTAGCGGATGTGGCGGGTCTGCATGGAAATCGATCCACCGGCCGCGGCAATGGCGATCAGTTCCAGTTTCTTTATGTCGTAGAAGACGCGGTCGATATAGGGCAGTTGGTTGCCGGCCTGATCGACCGCGAAATAGTAGGGATTGCGCACGAAGACGAAAGGGGGATTGGCCGTAAAGGTACGGTAGATCCAAGGCCACAGACGAGGATGTTCGGGGTTGTTCCAACCCTTCAACAATGTATAGAGAGCGCGCCGTGTGGTCACCCGTCGGGACCGCATGGTCGCCTCAATAAGGGCCTCATTTCCGGTTTCGGGGTGATATTGCTCCAAGTAGTGCTTAGGCGAATAGTACCTCCCCAGGATCGCCATGTGCTCAAGGAAGAGCCCATGAGGCACCGGGAAAACGTAGCGCACCGTGAAGTCGTCGATTCTCTCCACTTCCACGGGCTCGCGGGCCACGTTCCCCCAGATGGGCCGCCCAAGATCGAGTTCCCGAACTTCCTTTTCCCACCAGTAAAGAATGTCGGCAGCGGTGAAGGGATGGCCGTCCGACCAGCGCACGCCTCGGCGCAGGTGAAAGGTCCATATCCTGTGGTCGTCGGAGCTCTCCCATCGCTTGATGACATGGGGTACCTGAGGATACCCAGCGGGCGACCATCGGACAAGATGGCCATTGAATATGCGGCGGTTGCTGGGCTCGATATCGCTGGTGGCCGGGGCGACACGGAACCAGGTGCCGCCATAGCGGCCTATCCCATCGACCCCTTCAAGGACTACTGGTTCGGGCCCGACGCGCTCCTCCACGGGCGGGAGTTTCGCTTCCGCTACGAGCTCAGCGAGAATGGGCGACTGGCCGCGCGGATACCACGACGCCTCGCGTCCCTGGGAGTAATTGACATCCTGCCAGATGACCTGCTCACCTGTCTGATTCAGAGAAGTATCCCGTAACCGCTCGACCTCAGCCACTGCCTGAGGCGGGAAGGTGATCGGCTCCAGCGGCAAATCGGGCCGGAACACCCAACCCCAAAAGACGAGAACGCCCCAAACGCAGGCAGCGACGGAGAAAAAAAACAGCAGGAAGCGTTTCAGTTCAGGCGAACCATCCTATTGAGTCTCACGTCCCAGAGTTTCAATCGTAGGCAGCGGACGATCTCACGCGGATTCAGCGAGGTGGTGCGGGGGGATTGAACTTCCGGCATCTTCCGCATGACTTCCGGCAGCCGATAGAAGGGTATGCGGGCGTTCAGGTGATGAATGTGGTGATAGCCGATGTTGGCCGTAAACCAACTCAGCAGCGGATGCATCACCATGAAGCTCGAGGATTCCAAGGCCGCGCCATCATAGGTCCAGCCGGATTTATCCTGATGGAAAGCGGCCGGGAAATTATGTTGCGCGTAGAAAAGGTAGGAACCGACCATTGCCGCCAGGAAATGCGGAATAAGCAGGCACAGAACCAATCCCTGCCAACCGGCGTAATGGACCAGCAACACCCCGAACCCGATGTGGCCGGCCAGCGAAACAACGCAGTCAAAATGCCGCCTCGGATTCCGCAAGAACGGGAGTAGGCACATCCCCATTATGAAGACAAAGAAATAGCCGAACAGGATCGTGAGCGGATGCCGGGTAAACAGATACACCAAGCGGTCCTTGAGCGAAGATTGCTCGTATGTCTCCCGCGTCATGATCGGAAACGAGCCGATATGCGCCGAGCGCAGCTTTGAATTATGGTGGTGATGATAATCGTGGGAGCTCTTCCAGACGCTCGGCGCGGCCAGGCAGTAAAGTCCGCAAAAGGTCATGAGCTCGTTGGCCAGCCGCGAATGCTGCAGAATCGCGCGGTGCTGAAAGTCGTGATAGATCACGAAAACGCGGACCCCCAACAGCCCGGCAAGAACGCTGCAGGCGATCTTGCCCGCAAGGTGGACATTCCAGATCGTAGCGGCCAGCGCCAGCACAAAAAGAAGCGCCGCCGACAGGAAAAGACGCCAACTTTTTGCGGCGTCCTCACTCGCGAATTGCTTCGTCGCCACGATCAGTTCTTTGCCGGTCCTCATGCGTTCTGAAGCGGGTGGGGGATCCCATGCGTTCGCCAGTCGCTTATCATGTGCGGCCAACATGCACTCACATGCGGACCCCACCTTTCGGGAGAATCAGCACAAAGTAAAGCAGGAACGGGGCACGCAAACGAAATAGAACCTAATCCGCACATTGAAGGATGTCGCTACGCTCAGTACACCAGTATCTGCTCAACGGATATAAATGATTGATTGGAAGTATGTTGAGAGAAACTGTGGAAATCAGTGTGTGCGGGAATTCGGGTTCCTCAGCGTGACTGGTAAGGGACCTATTGAACCGGCGGCAACTGGAGGGCGCCAATCCTTTGGCGCCGCCGGATATCCGATGCCACGATTGTCACGAATAGGCGGACCCAAAGGATTGCGTCCCTCCAGGTATATCGGTTCTATGGCTTACTCTCGCAAAACCAGGTTCATTCAGAGGAGGAGGCCTCCGCGCACCGTCACCGCGCCTCCACTACCAGGCGCGTCACCAGCTCATGGTTCGGCGTGGCATCGCTCAGCAATTTGAGACAAAAAGCGGGTTCCTTGGTCCCCAAAATGAAGTCTTCGACGCCCCACTCAGAATCAGGCGACCATTCGGGAATCACGGTAAGGCGCCCCTGAGTTCCCTCCGTAGTCCAGACTCCGCCTGCCTTTCGCCAGGGAAAGCGACTTTGCACATAAAACCCGAGTGAAATGGGAAGGTCCGCGGTCAATCTATCGATGATGAGGAACCGTTGCGGTGCCGGGCTCTCGATTTCTCGGGAGCAAGTAATGACCGGTGCGGGCCAAACGCCGTCAAGATCCATGCGGCAGTTCAGCTTCACCGCATCGCCTGTTCCGGCTGCCCGCGACGCTACCGGGCAGGGATTGCGCTGTCGGAGCGGTTTCCCCGATTCGTTGTGCGGAACGGCCAGGTTGTGATAACGCGCATACTTGATAGTAGAGGAGCGGGGATCTACGTAGGGCATCTGCCCGCGATCGATAGCCAACTCATTCCCAAATCCTTCCAAGACAAAGCTGCCCCTGTCATCATGCCCATGCCCAGCTCCGGCGGGCCCGCCGATGAACTGAATCCGTACCGGTCCGAGTTCCGTTTCCCGGCAGGAACACAGGATGCCGGTTTGTTCCAGGTTGCGGAATACGGGAGGATGCGCCCCCGGTTCAGGTAATGTATCAGGACCCAAGATGATGTTGAGTTCGTGTTCGACCGTGTAAGCGGGCCCCAGATCGACCGGGCTCTCGAGCAGACCCGCCAATAGGGCGGGAACCGCAGGATCGTCGGATAGCCGACAAAGCAAGCCGAGCGCCCCGGGTCGCACGCATACCCCCGCCCGCCCGCCATCCGAATGCTTAACGACCGCACCGATGGGTTTCTCCGTGCTCAGCATGGCCGTGACATAGTCCACCGCCTTAATGGCGACTTCCGGAACAACGTCTTCCAAGGCTAGCCCCCGGTAGCGGGCGTAAAGGGCATAACCGGCCAGGGCCTGTTGCAGTGAACCGGTGGCATATCCCATGCCCTCAAAGGTGCCTCCATCGGCGGCGTAGTAAGCATTCACGGTCTGATCCATAGCCTCCCGAAACGGCTCCAGAAAGTCATCGCCGTAAGGCCAGTGCTTACCCAGGGCGATGCTCACGACCATCCCGCCGAAGGCGAAAAATATCCCTTGATTGTTTCCTCGAACATAGGGGTGACGCATGAGAGTCTGCTGGATCCAGGGCAGGGCCTTGATGGAAACACTGTGGGCCAGCAATTCCTTGCCCGCATCGGTAAGCAGCGATCCCGCCCAATCCCAGGCGAAGACGGCATTGATGGCGAAGCGATACTCGCTGAAAGCCCGCGTTTCCCAGCTCGATCCCGGCATGTTGGGCATGAATCCTGTCGTCCAGTTGTCGCAGTGGGCCAACGCCAAGGCATGGTAGAGGGCCATCCGCATAAGTTCCTCGTCCTTGTCCAAAAGGCCGACAAACACGCACAAGCGCATTGCGGAAAGCTTTATCCAGTTATAGTCCGAATTCATCCCGTCGCTGCGATGGCCGTTGCGGACCGGGAGGTTATTCACGGTTCTGCCTATGCCCCGCCACGGCTCGCTATCGAGGTAGGATCGAGCGATGGCTCGCAGTTGTTCGAACACCGGGCCCCACGTCGGACCCGAGACGCGCTCACGTAGACGCGTGAGATCCCTCTGGTCAAAGAATAGGCCGAGCTGCGGGGTCGGTTCACTCGGCTCACCCCCTTCCGGCGCCAACAGATCGGCCCAATCGTCCGGATAGGGAAGGACTCGTCCGCGCATGAGGTCCCGGCGCTCGCGATGGAAGACGCCGAGGAAGAAGAGCTGAACATTTCCCGGAGCCGATCCTGGATCCCGTATTTCGATACGGATAAATGAGATATTTCGTCCACCAATAGGTCCCTCGAATTCGAGGCCCGTATTATTCCCTCGGCCACGATCGACGACGGTTCGTTCCACGCCATCCACTTCGGCGCGAATGGATACTTCCGTGCTCTCGGCAGCCTGCACGCAGAGAGTCAGATGGTCGTAGTCCCGCGCATCGATCCGGGCGGAACGTTCCATCACCAGCCATGCTGGCCCCGTTCCGTCCCAGGTGCACCGCACAGTATGAAAGGTTTGCCCGACTTCCACGCCCTGGCTCTCGATTCGCCACTGATCAAGGGAGTGCCGCCGGGCATCGAACATGCGAAATAGAACGGCCTCCGCCTCGTTGTAGGCGATGGGGAAGACGCGCTGGCTTGGGAGCTGGTTCATCGGTGTATTCGTTAGGAATTTGTTCTTTCCCTCTTCTGCTTCGGTTGTCGTTTCTATATCCTCCAGTCTCAGGTTGTCAGCTCTCGACCGTCATCTCCTCTTCCATCGCTCCGACCGCACGCGGTAAAGCTTCTCGGTAAAGCCACCCTCGTCGATGAAATCACGCTCAAGCTTTTCGATCTGACGCTTGAGTAGATAAATCGCCTGGTTAACAAGGCAGATGAGCGTATTGGCTGCGGCCGCCGGCGAGGCCTTCCCGATGCCATGCTGCCTTCGGCGATGTTCTGGCGCCCGCTTCGCGCTGCCTGCACCATCTGGTCATGGGTGCGGGAGCGCTTATCCACGAATCGGTTACAGAAGATCACGGTGCCATCGTAGACGATCTCAGCCACCTGAAAGCTCTTGAGGTTCCGACAGCCCCCATGGCTGGGGATGAGTCCGGGGCGTGGTTTCTTGCTGTCGGACAAGTCTGACATGTCCGACTCGTCTGACCTTTCGGTGCCCCGCGCCTCTTCAAGCAAGCTCCGCGCCAGGCGCACATCCAGCACAATGCGGTTCAGGAGCGAACGCACGCTATCGACATCCCTGGGGACGCCGCCGGGCAGCGATTCCTTCGAGAGCTTCGCGATCCAATCAAGTTTCTCGAGTGCCCGCGATATGGAGTCACGGCGGCTCACATCCCTACCCTGTAATGGCAGCGAAGCGCTCCTCGAACCTCGGCATGGTCAATGTGCATACATACTCGTCACAATCACTTAGCAATCTGTCAGGCTTAGATTTTGGACTCTTGAAAGAAAGTTGGTGAACGTCAGGAAACTGGAGTTTGGGTGATCAGGCAAGCGACAGATTTCGCAACTCCTGCTTCCGGATTGACCAAACGGAGCAACCGGTGAAATATACAACACATGCTAAAAAGCAGATTCTTATCTGCCGAAGAGGAGTGTACGATGGATAGAGTCGCGCCCGAATATTATGGCACGAGCATGGTGCGTCCGGACGACTTCGACGCATTTTGGGACAGAATCCTGGCTCAGGCCGAGCGTATTCCGCTGCAGCCGACGGTGAAATTCCTGGAACTGCGCTCGTCGACGGAAGTGGATGTCTACGAAGTGCATTACGATAGTCTGGATAAGGTGCGAGTCGCCGGATGGTATTGCCTGCCGAAGGAACGCAAGGGAAAACTGCCGGCACTCCTACAGCTTCCGGGATACCTCCAGGATCCGCCCATCCCAAAGGAGTGGGCCGCTGACGGCTATGCCGTGTTCTTTGCCGCCCCCAGGGGCAAGCTGCGCAGCAGAGCGCAATTCGATCCCGGCTATCCGGGCCTGCTGACCCACAATATCGTCGACCCCAATACCTATGGCTACCGCGGTTTCTTTATCGATGCGGTGCGCGCCTTCGATTTCCTGCTCAGCCGCGAGGAAGTGAACGCAGGACGCATTGGGGTGACGGGCAGCAGCCAGGGCGGAGCCCTGGCTCTGGTCGTGGCTGGCCTGCGTTCCGAAGTCCGGGCGGCTGCAGCCGGGGCGCCTTATCTATGCGGCTTCATGGACGCGATTACACTGACCCACACCTACCCCTACCAAGAAATCCGCGATTACCTTCGACTCTACCCGGAACACGAATCGGCGGTTCGTCGGACGTTGTCCTACTTCGACGGAATTCATTTCGGGCCCCGCATCCGATGCCCCATCATGGTGAATATCGGCCTACAGGACAACGTCTGCCCGCCGGAAACCGGCTACGCTGCCTTCGCCGCCATCGCCTCCGAGGATAAGACCCTCTATCCCTACGACCAGTGCGGGCACGATGCCGGCAGCGCGACTCACAGTGCCTTGATCGACGCCTTTTTCGAAACCCATCTCAAACGATAGGAGTTGGAAAATGCACCCAGACGATTTCGATGCCTACTGGAACGGGGTGATTCAAGAGCTGAAGCAGGTACCCCCGGCGGCAGAAGTGAAGGAGATCCCCCTGCGCTCGACCGAGTATTGCACGGCCTACACAGTGCGTTTCAGCGGTATCGGTCCCTATCGGCTATTCGGCTATCTGAGCATTCCCCGTGGGGAGGGGCCCTTTCCCGCCCTGGTCTACCTGGGAGGCTACAGGAGCGTCGTAGAGGTTATTCCACAGGGCGATGCTAATGAGAAGCGGGAACGCTATCTGATATTCTCCGCGGCGTCCCGAGGCCAGCGCAATGCCGACCGTCCCTACGAGGCCCGCGTGCCGGGATTGCTCACAGAGGGAGTCGAGGATCCCGCTACCTACATCATGCGAGCGTGGGTGGCCGACTGCTGCCGGGCGGTGGAATATCTACTGAGCCGCCCCGAAGTAGACCGGGAGCGGGTGGCCGCAGTGGGAGGCAACGAACTGCCGCTACTAACGGCGGCGCTGTATTCGGGATTGACTCACGTGGTGGCAGAACCGGTCCTTTTCTATCGGGCCCTGGAACGGGCTTCAGGCACCTGCGCTTATCCCCTGGAGGAATTCAACGACTACCTGCGGATCTATCCCAACCGCCGCGCCGCCGTCGCGAAGACCCTGTCCTACTTCGAGCCGCTTTCTTTCGCCCCGATGGTAGAAGCCACAACTTTGCTTTGGGGACATTCCGAATCGGCCGGGCCCCTGGCGGCTGCACTGAAGGGAGAGGTGGAGCTGCATTCGAGCGAGGCTTCGCGCTACAGGGACGGAGTCTATCAGGAGAAATGGCTGGCAAGGCAACTCGGGCTCGGAAAACCGGTGCTTCCGGCGCACTGGCAGGTGTAACGAATAGACTGTCACCGGCTTAACCATGTAGACTCCTGACAGAACCATTCAAGCCCAATGACTGCCGAGTTCAAACGCCCGTTTCCCGCCCTCACCCCGGCACAGCGCTATTACCTCGATGTCTACGGCTATGTCGTCATCGAAAATGCACTAACGGAGGACGAAACGGGCAACCTCTGCGAAGCCATGCAGCGCCTGAAACGGGATTTTCTAAGGTGCGACGACCCGGCAAGCGCGATCGTCCGCAATTGCCGTCTATCCACCTATCGCCCGCGTCACCTTCATTTCGCCCACATTCTCGAAGTCGATCCGGCGATCTTCGACTACCTGACGCATTCGCGCCTTGTCGGCATGGCCGAAGAATTGGTTGGCGGCAACGTGCGCCTCGAGGAATCGGAGGCCATCATCAATTCGCGCGATCCCAAAGCTGATGGCAGCGAACCGGCGCGCTTCGGCTTCCATGTCGGAACCTGGCCCGACGTGGGCACCTACACCGCAAACGACCTCTACCACTGTACATTCGTCAAAACGCTTACAAACCTCACTGAACTGGGCCCAGACGACGGTGGCACCGTTTGCATCCCCGGCAGCCACAAAGTCGCAGGCGAGCGAGAGGCCATTATCGCCGCGGCCTACGAAGACCCATCGCTAATCCACCAGGTGGTGGCTCCGGCCGGCTCGACACTGCTCTTTGGCGAGGCACTGATCCACTCCCGGGGACAAATTCGCTCCGACCGTGAGCGCTGCCTCGTGATTGGCGGTTACACTCCCCCAATGTTCCAGGCCTGGAACGGGCAGGAGCCCAGCCCAGCATTCGTGGAAAAGACACCCGAACACCTCAAGCCGTTCATCTCCGGCAGCGACAAGTGGCGCTGGAAGCAGCGCCGACGAACGCTCTCTATGCCCGCAGAAGCGATCGACGCCGCCGATTGACCCGCTCGGCCATGAAACAGCGCGGGTCGGTCAGCGCCAGATGGTAGTTGGCGGCCATGGCCACCCCGGTGCTCCGGCACACGTGCAGAGCCGCCCGCCCGCCCTAATTATTCTCCCGGTTGATTGAGGTTCTGGACGCTCAAACCCGGCAACGACATTTACTTCGTTGTGAACCAGGGGATCGATACTTCAGCCGGCCGGTTCCGAGCCACCAATACCGATCTCAGCGGAAAGGTGGCCTGGACGTTTCGGTTCTGATTTCGGAAAGGCCGAATTGACAATGATCTGGTGCAGCTATCCTCGTAAGTAATTGCTTATCAAATCTGAGTTGAGGTCCAACGACCACAGAGTAGAAGCGGCGTCTCGCCGCTTTCTGGAGTCTGGTTCGTTCTAGATCATGCGGAAGCGGCGTCTCGCCGCTTTAGACGAACGCGATGCAGGCATCAGAAAGCGGCGAGACGCCGCTTCTACTTTGGCTCCGTCAATGCCTAAACTCTCTTCTTCATTGTCCGCGTCTGATCCGCGCAGATCCGCGGCTAATATCCCAATGCGCGCTGAACAGAACGGCATCCGACCGATTACGCCGCCACACAACGGTAAAATAAATATGCCCATTTATTCCTCTGCCCAACACTCCTTCAGAAATTGGATCCAGTTTCCAGAGAGGATTCCGCGAATCTCGCTATCGCTGTAACCTCGCCTCTCGAAAATCGGAACCAGAGCCTGAATATCGGCTATCGTATTCATGTCTTTGGGCGACTGTTCCTGACCGTAGCCGCCATCGAGGTCGGTTCCGATGCCCGAATGCAAAGCGTTTCCCGCCAATTGATTCACATGGTCGATATGGTCGGCCACGGTATCCAACGTGGCCTCAGTCGTCTGCTCATAGGCGGGGATTCCGTATCGCCACTTCGGGTCCAGCATCCAGGCGTCAAAAGCGGTGCCAACGACTCCGCCCCGGTCTATGATAGCGCCGATCATTTCGTCGGTAAGCTGCCGCTGACCCGGCACGAGCGATCGGCAGTTGTGATGGGAGGCCGCGACCGGACCGTCGTAGGCATCCAGAATTTCCCAGAACGCTTGATCCGTCGTATGCGTGAGATCGACGACGATGCCCGCCTCGGCAAGCGCATTCAGCAACGGCTTTCCCCTCGCCAGCAATCCTCCCTCAGTGCCGGTTCCGTGGCAATATGAGCTGGTTCCGTAGTGGGAAAGGCTAACCATACGCAAACCTCGTTGGTGCCATTCCGAAACCCGTCCCGGATTGAGGATAGGATCCGCACTCTCCATGGACAGGACGAGCCCTATCGGGGTATCGCTACTCGGTTGCCTCCATTGCGCAGCCACCGAGTCCAGATCATCCGCGGAATGAATGAATCGAACTACGCCCTCTCGCTCCATGGCTCGATAGAAGGAGTAATGGCCCATGCCTGCTCCGTAGCATTGAGACTGGGCATACATTCCCGTTCCTTGGAACCGATCGTCGGGATCTATGCGGGACATCACGGTAGCAAACACTATGCCCACGCCACCCCGTCGGAGCTCAGGGAAGGTTACCGTACAGCTTCCGGAGCACCGACGGACGGCCTCGGAATCGTGCGTGCGAACGACCGCAGCCGGTTGCGTCAAATCCCGATTCACCTGAATGGCGCTATAGCCGAGATCCAGGTGACTATCTACTACGAGGTAGCTTTCCCGCCCAGGTTCAGGATCATCCAACGCCACGCTCATTCCCTCCAGATGGTTTTGAAAAAGCGGATCAGGTTACCATGAGCAAATTTGGTCACATCGTCCTCGCTGTAGCCATGATTGCGCATCATTTCTAAGAAAATCTGCAGGTCCTCGATCGTATTATAATCGATAGGTGAAAGCTCCAAACCAAAGCCGCCGTCCAGATCGGTTCCAAAGGCAACATAGTCCGCGCTGCCAGTAAGTTCACAGATATGGTCAATGTGTTCGAGTGCGGCCTGCATAGACCGGGTTGCAGTGCTGTAGTGGGTGCGCTTATCATCCCAGTTCCAACTGGGACTCAACATCTGCTCGGCGAAAACCATCCCGATCACCCCTCCACGCTCGGTGATGGCTCTGATCATTTCGTCAGTCAGGTGCCTCTGGCCGGGAACCAAAACGCGGCAGTTGCAATGGCTGGCGTGCACCGGACCGTCCCAATGATCGAGAATCTGCCAGAATGCAATGTCCGAGGTATGCGTCAGGTCCAATGCAATGTTGGTTTCCCGCAAGGCATCCATGAGTCGATATGCGGGCGGGAACAGACCACCCACGCTACCCGTTCCGTGTCCGTAGGTATTGGTCCCGAAATGCGTCAGAATAACGGAACGTAACCCCGCTTCCCACCACTCGCCGACTTGATCCGGGCCGAGGATGGGATCGGCACTTTCCATGGTCAGGATGAGACCGACTGGCGTCGATTCGGTAGGAACTTTCCATGCCTTTACGCACGCATCGAGGTCCTTTGAATTCCTGATGAAAGTGATTTCGCCTTCGTCTTCAAGCGCCTGATAGTAGGCCAGGTGCGATTGCCCTCGCGCATAAGCCACAGCCTGTGTGCGGACCGCGTTGTGCGCATCCGGACCGGGTATCTGCACACGGGCCATGATCGAAGAAAGCATTATCCCCACTCGGCCACGGCGCATATCGGGAAGAGACACCGTAACCGTAAAATGCTTTCTCGGCACTCCGATAGCGGGATCGTAGAAATTCGGATCCAACGGCACATGGGTGTGCTGCCCATCTTCTCGGCTCCGCAATAACGCGACCGGTTGCGTCAGGTCGCGCCGATAAAACAGTGCGTTGAAGGCCATGTCGAGATGGCCATCGATTATCAATATGGGATCCGCAGACACGGGATGGAGATTCTTTCAAATTTCTTTTTAACGAATCCAAAGCACTTTGAAAACCTTTTTGCTCATTGTCTCTCCCGTTCTTAATCCTGATCATACTCGTAATCTGAACGCGGAAGCGTCCAGCTACACCGGCTCCCCGTAGCCGGCTTCGCAAGAAGGCGGGAACCAGGACCGCTCGGCGGAATGATCCATAATCACGTTGGCCAAGTCGGATCCAAGCCTCCAAGACGGTACGCTTGCGCGCTTACACTGCAGCTAACTGGTCGAACACAGAATCCGCGACGGAGCTCTATCCTACCTTTACGACCCATGCGAGGGCGGCGCCGCCTTTGTAGGGTGAAGCGCTGCTTCGCCGCCGTCCGGCCATTTGCTCACGTCCCGGCGACGGAGCAGGCGCTCCATCCTACCTTGGGCAATCTATCCTACCGCCCATAAATCCCTCACTCCTTCACCAGCGCTTGCAACTGCTCCCATTCTTCTTGCTCGATTGGAATGCCTTCTTCTAACCGCTTCTCCCTCTCCGCCCAGCCGCGCTGACCCGGCCAGCGCACGGGACGTTCCGGATCCTGAGGCGGGATGTTTTCAATCTGATTCACGAGGGCATTGATGCGGTCGCTGAAGCCGGACCAGCCGCCAAACGCTTCGGGCGAAATGGTCAGAATGTGAAAGGATCCATCATAGGGCCCCGAAGTGTCGGAAACCAACCTCAGTTGCTGTCCAATAGGAGCATTTCCCAATCCACCCGTGAGGGCGTCGACGAGCAGGCCGAAACCATATCCGATACTTCCCCCTACGGGCAGGATCCAGCCGGGCTTTATGTCCTCGCCGCGGGTAGTCGGCCTTCCTTCAGCATCGACCACGCGATTCTCAGGGAGTTTGCCTGTCTCCTCGGCCAATCGCTCCAATTTTGCTGCCGAATATCCCGTGGATACATCGAAAACCAGCGGCGAGCCGCCCTTCCTGGGCAGCGCATAGGCGATTGGATTGGTGCCATGCAATCCCCGTGCTCCCCCGAACGGAGCCACATGAGGCGCACAAGCCGTCACCGCGATCCCAATCAACTCCTGCTGCGCTGCCCGGTTGGCATAGTAGCCCATGGTCCCGTTATGGGTGCTGTTCTTCACTACAACCGAGCCCAGCCCGACCTGCAGCGCCTTTCCCACCGCGATATCTACCGCCCACCGGCTGGCATAATGTCCAACCGCCTGACGGGCATCTACTACTGCCGTGGCCATCGATTCAGACACGATCTCAGGTTCAGCCCCAGGCGCGATCTGCCCGCCCTCCCACCGCTCAATATAGTAGGGAAGCACGGTAATTCCGTGGCTATCGATTCCGCGGATGCTGGCATCGACCAACACCTCAGCAGCAGCCTCAGCGATGTGCGAGGGAGCGCCCATTCGCGAGCCGAACACATCCAGGCACAATCTGGTCGCATCGGTATGGCTTACCTTAAGGATCATAGATAATCCCCCATGCTTAGAGATTCACGATCCTCTGGCCAGCCTGATCTCGGCCCAGCAAAATGCGGGACGCGGAGCGCCTCCTTCGCCGGGAAGAATCCGGACACTATGGAGGCTTTCTCGGCCTATCGGATCCACTCCGGTCTTCGGCTAACTCAGGGACCCACCCCAGCCTTCGGCCACCCCTCCCAGGAGGGGACCTTCATGTTGGAAGAAGGAATAATTCTCGGAAAAATGGAGGACGAAATTGAAATCGGGATCGGTCAACCGCATACGATTCCGATAGCGATTTCGACCCCGATGCCCAAAATGACCAAAAACCCATTCCAACAATGGCGTCGAGGTAACGCCGTTCCGGCGCAAGATATTGAAAGTTCGCTGGATCCGGGTCTAGAGTAGCGTCAACTATATCATGAAAAAGCGCATAGTCATTGCCGAACTGAAACAGGAGACGTCGACCTTCAATCCTGCCCGCACCTGCTACTCCGATTTTCGCATAACCTTCGGCACCGACATTCTCGACGCCTACCGGGGCACCGAAACCGAACTGGCGGGCGCGCTCGATGTGTTGGAGAACAACCATGAATACGAAATCGTGGCCACTATGGCGGCGGACGCCGTGTCGGGCGGTCCCATCGCTAAGGCCGACCTCGATCGGTTGATGCATGAATTTGTAACAGCAGTCGAAAGAGCAAGCCCGGCCGACGCTGCCTATATCTCCTTTCACGGTGCCATGGCAGGTGAGGCGGAAGGGGATCCCGAGGGTCGTATCTTAACGGATATTAGAAGGATGCTGGGCTCTGTGCCCATCGTTGTTTCCCTCGACCTCCATGCTGTCATATCCGAACGGCTCATGCAAGGGGCCGACATACTGGTTCCGTTTCATACCTATCCGCATACCGACCAATACCAGACTGGGAAGCGATCGGGCCGCCTTCTGCAGGTCCTCCTGGAAGACGGCATTCAGCCGACCACGGCACGCATTCAGCTCCCTATGCTGGTAAGGGGCGACGAATTGCTCACCGCAACGGGCAGATTTGGGGAAGCGATACGGATGTGCCAGGAAATCGAAGCGTCCGCAGGCGGTCTGGCGGCCGGGGTGATTATCGGTAACGCCTTTACCGATGTCCCGGATCTGCAGTCGAATGTGATCGTCACGACCGACAACGACCTATCTCGAGCTGAACGAGAGGCGGATCGGATCGCACGGTTTATGTGGGAGAATCGAAAACGATTTCAGGCCCAACTTACGCCTTTGCCACAAGCGATACAGCAAGCCTGTCGGTGCGATGGCCTGGTGGTATTTTCCGATGCCGCAGACGCCACTGCCAGTGGCGCCCCGGGAGACAGTAATGCCATTCTCAAGGGCCTTCTGGATGCTGAGTTTTCGAAAGCCGCACTACTTTCCATGGTCGACGTTCCCGCCGTCGAATTCGCTCTTGAGATCGGAATCGGGGCGGAAATCACGGTATCCCTTGGAGGTTCCCGCGACCCGAATCGCTTTCAACCGGTCGAAATCCTGGTTCGTGTGCGGAGTCTGCACGACGGAGATTTTACCTATGAGAACGGCACCGCTGGGCGCGCCGGCCGAGCTGCCGTCCTGGTCTCGAATAACTATTCTATCCTCGTCACCGAACGGCCCATTTACATAGTGGGATTGCGTGCCTTTCAGGCCTTCGGCCTGGAACCTTCGGACTTCGACCTTGTGGTGGTCAAATCACCCAACGGATTCCGCACCTGGTACGAATCTATGACCAGCCTGATCGTCCCTGTCGACGTCCCGGGCTCAACCAGCGCGAACCTCAAATCGTTGCCCTTTAAGAACTGCGTCCGCCCTATCTTTCCCTTGGATGAGAACGTTCCAGATCCGTTTGGAGTGTAATTGGGAGGACGTTGCGGCGGCAAGGGATTGCCGCCGTTGCCGCGGTCTCGCACGGCGAAGGTATGTATTACTGGCGTGACCGGCTCGTGGCGTGCAGCCTCAACATCCCGCGTGGGGTGTATGTCTATGTCCCCGGGATGCTGGAGTGGTTCGACTTCTTCGACCTCAACGCCGCCCTCGCTCCTCGGCCCTATATTCTGACCGAGGGCGGACGCACCCGCGACCTGCTCAATCAGGTTCGGAATTAGCTGGGAATTCTGTCGAGTACCGGATTCGATTACGATTACGATATCGATAAAGATTAGGATGAGGACTAGAGGAAATGTCCGACCGTTGAGGCGATGAGTATCTACCGGGAATTGGGTGTCGAACCGATTATCAATGCCAGCGGGACGGTTACGCGTCTTGGGGGAGCACCCATGCCGGATGCGGTTCTGGACGCCTTTCGGCGGGCTGCCCATGAATGGGTTCCTCTCGAACAGCTCCAAGCCGCCGCTTCCCGACGCATTGCGGCGCTGACCGGCACCGAGGCGGGTCTCGTCACATCCGGTAGCGCCGCCGCCCTCACCTTGGGCTCGGCCGCCATGCTTACCGGCCACGACCTGAACCGCATGGAGCAACTGCCTCAATGCGATGGGTTTCCCAATGAATTCCTGATCGCACGGGATCAACGCAGCGGCTACGATCATGCCATACGTGCCTCCGGCGCTGACCTGGTCGAGATCGGATTCAACGAAATAGTTTCCAACGCCGGCGTCCGCTGCCCCGAAGCCTGGGAGTACGAAGCGGCCATTAGCTCTCAGACTGCGGGAATCGTTTTCGTGTATCGTTCCGATGCTCGGCCGGCGCTCGCGGAGGTCGTCAAGCTGGCACATCGACACGAGCTGCCGGTCCTGGTCGATGCCGCAGGAGAGCTCCCGCCTCGCGAGAATCTACGCGCGATTCCCGCGACCGGAGCGGATCTGGTGGCCTTCAGCGGAGGGAAGGCCATTCGCGGTCCGCAATCCACCGGAATACTTTGTGGGCGTCGCGATCTGGTATCCGCCGCAGCCCTGCAGATGCTCGACATGGACGACCATTTCGCACTCTGGGATCCTCCGGAAGATTTGATTCAGAGGGCACAGCTTCCCGGCCTGCCGCGTCACGGAGTCGGCAGAGGGCTGAAAGTCTCCAAGGAGGAAATTGTCGCTCTCCTCACCGCCCTCGACCTTTTCGCTTCCGGGGCCTACGACGCCGATCTGCCTCGATTGCGCATCTATCTCGAAACGATTGTCCAGGCAATTGCGGGGACTCCGTGTTCTGCCAGAATCCTTGAACCGCCTTCATCAGATCGTTGGCCTATTCTCGAGATCTCGGTCAATGAAGCCGATCTTGGCAAGTCAGCCTTTGACGTATGCGGCAACCTGCGGAAAGGGAATCCACCCGTGTATGTCGGTCACAGCAAGCTCTCCCAAGGGAAATTAGTGATTAACCCGCTTTGCCTCGACCAGAAGAGCACGGATCGATTGGCTTTGCGTTTGAAAGAGGTGTTATCCTCACCTACTTAACCTGGACTATGCTGAACGGGCTTCTTGAGTAGGACGCTCTCCTGAAACTGCAACTCGCGAAATTCCAAGAACCGGCTTATCTTTCGTAGCGCACTGCTTATCGAAGCTTTGCGGAGATTGCGGTGCGTGAGTTTGCCCGGCGAACGGTCCGGGGACCCGAGGCAACTTCGGCGGCGCCTCCGTAAGCCCCGGGCTACGAGGGGCTGACCGGCCCGGTCCTTCCGTGAGAATCGGTCTGTTTCGTCCCGTTAAAAGGGGTGTTCCGCGCCCGCTACATTGCTTCGCCCTACCTGTTGGTGGCTTCCCGATCGTGATCTTTTGCCCGATCTTACTGATTGCCTCGAGAGCCCTAGGCCCTCCAGATTGCAGGGTCCGACCGTCCATCGTCCAGCCCATAGCTGGCAACCGCGAGTTTCGATGACGGAGCTGTCGACCATCTCTTCGACGGTTCACTAAATCAATGAGCACGAAGCAGAAATCACCTTCAAAAGCCTCCCTGAAGGAAAACCTGTGCTCCGCCATCGACCGCCACGCCGACGCCATCGTCGGAATCGGCGAGCAGATTATGGCACAGCCCGAGCTGGGATTCAAAGAGCACGCCACTGCAAAGCGGGTCACTGATACCATGCGAGCGTTTGGCCTGGAACCGGAGACAGGACTTGCCCTCACCGGAGTGAAGGCGCGCTTAAGGAGTGGCCGACCTGGGCCCACGGTGGTCTTGATCGGCGAACTAGATGCACTGGTGGTCGCCGACCACCCTATGGCAGCACCGACAACCGGCGCCGCGCACGCCTGTGGTCACAACGCTCAGATAGCGGGTCTGCTCGGCGCCATGATGGGGTTGGTCGATGCTGAGACCATCGATCATCTTGCCGGCGACGTCGTCTTTTTTGCCGTGCCCGCTGAAGAGTACGTCGAGATTGAATATCGGCTCGGATTGCTCAAATCAGGCAAGGTCGGTCTACTTAGCGGTAAGGGCGAACTCATTCGCCTGGGCTACTTCGATGATGTGGATATCGCTCTCATGATTCACACCCACAGCGACAAAGAACGCAAGGAGGCTTCGATCCGTGCTTCATCGAACGGATTCGTGGCCAAACTGGTTCGATTCGAGGGCGTGGCCGCACACGCCGGGGCCGCACCTCATAGCGGCGTCAACGCCCTCAACGCCGCCCATCTCGCTATTGCCGCTATCAACGCCCAGCGGGAGACCTTCCGCGATGAGGATGCCGTCAGGGTGCACCCCATCATCACAAAAGGGGGCGACCAGGTTAACGTCGTTCCGGCCGAGGTCACCATGGAAACGTATGTCCGAGGAAAGACACCCGAGGCCATAAGGGATGCGGCCGCAAAGGTCGACCGCGCCCTCAAAGCAGGGGCCCTGGCAGTTGGCGCCACGGTGGAGATTCAGACCATACCGGGCTACTTGCCCCTCATCAACAATCCCGGACTCGGGAACCTATTTGAAGCAAATTGCACCACTCTATTCGGTAAAGACACCTCCACTCGAACCGGCCACCAGGCGGGTTCCACGGACATGGGCGATCTTTCTCACCTGCTCCCCGCTCTGCATCCATCCATGGCTGGGGCGTCCGGATCCGGCCATAGCGTGGATTGGCACATTGCGGATCCCGCCATGGGATACATTGCTCCAGCCAAATCCCTCGCCATGATGGCGATCGATCTGCTGTATGGAAACGCCGCTGCCGCTCGGGAAGTGATACAAGCGCACCCTCCCGCCATGTCGAAGGACGCGTATCTCGAGTACCAGGCAGCAGCGCTGAAGACCGAGACTTTCTCGGAGAATAACCTAGTGGCGTGTCCGATAAAATAGCATTGGCATGTTTATTTGTCGGACACGACACTAGAAAAGGAGGCAACGGAAACATGAAGTCACGATCCGCAATAATGGTCGCTCCCAATGAACCCATGGCGATCGATGAGGTCGATGTCCCGGATCCGGGGTCCCACCAGGTGATCGTCAAACAGATCGCCACCGGAGTCTGTGCCTCCCAGGTTCACCAGCTGGCGCATACTTCAAAAGAGAAGTGCCCCTATCTTCTCGGTCACGAAGGCGTCGGTGTGGTCACCCACGCAGGCAAGGAAGTCACCCACCTTAAAGAAGGCGATTGGGCCATCACGACCTGGGTCCCAAGGGCGGGTTTCCCTGGTCGGGATTTCGTCGAAGGCCTCAGTCCCATCGGGGTGAAATTCCGGGGCAAACTGGCAGGGGGAACGATCGGCACTTTCGCCGAGTACTGCCTCGCCAGCGACCAATTTGCAGTCAAGATTCCGGAGGATTACGCCAGCCCCGAAAGCAGCATCGTGGGCTGTGCCGTGTTGACCGGTGCCGGTGCCGTATTTCACACTGCCAAAGTGCGGCCCGAGAATGCTGTCGTAGTTGTGGGCGCGGGAGGTGTCGGCCTATCCGCCATCAAGATGGCTTCACTACTGCAGGCCTATCCAGTAATCGCGATCGACTTGGACGACGAGAAGCTGGCCTTTGCCAGAAAATGGGGCGCCACTCATACGGTTAATGCCAGCAACCTTGATCCAGCCGAGGCGGTATGGGAGATCACGGGCAACGGAGCTGACTACGCTTTCGACGCCGTCGGTACGGTTTCGACTCACGAAGTGATCATTGATATGGTACGGGGCGGCGGTCCCGGAGCCGACAATATCGGGGGTATGGCGGTTCTCATCGGTTGGCCCCAACCCGAATTCAAGCTCAACGCCGAGCACTTTGTCTTTCATCAGCGCCAGTACCGCGGCAGCCACGGATCCTGCATACCGGATGAAGACTTCCCCATGTACCTGCGTCTCTCTGAAGAAGGAAAATTCCCTGTCGATAAACTCGTGACCCGAAGCTACAGCCTGGAACAGGCCAATGAGGCTATCGACGATCTGAGGGAGGGACGAATCCTGGGTCGGTCGATTATCCGATTTTAGCAATTATGATCTACACACGATTCGGAAGTTCCGGCCTTAAAGTCTCCCGCATCTGCCTGGGAACCGCCTTTCGCGGCACTAGGGACAAACGTGTCGCCCGCGAAACAATCGCATGCGCCATCGACCACGGCATCAACTTCATCGATTGCGCCAATATCTACGGCCAGGGCTGGTCCGAAACCCAATTGGGGAAAGCCATCAAGGGGCGCCGGGATGACCTCGTGATCACGAGTAAGGTACACAGCCCGATGGGTGACCTGCCCAATGACCGAGGCTCTTCGGCCTATCATATCATGCGTGAAGTCGAGCGGAGCTTGAGGCGACTCGATACCGACCACATCGACGTCTACCTTCTCCACAATTGGGATTCCGAGACTCCATTGGACGAGACCCTGCGTGCCCTTGACATTCTCGTTCATCAGGGGAAGGTGCGCTACATCGGTTGCTGTAACTTTGCAGCCTGGCAGGTAGGCAAGGGCTTGTGGACGAGCGACCGGCTGGGGCTCACCCCGTTCGGAGGAATTCAACACTATTACAACCTCCTGGACCGTTCCCTCGAGCGCGAGCACTTCCCCCTGGCCGAATCCGAAGGTCTTGGTATGATGACCTTCAGTCCCATCGCTGTGGGATTGCTTCTCGGCCGCCAAGAGGGCGGACGCCCTGTCTCGAAGGAGATCCTTCAAAGCACCGAGGTCGGCGATGTCGTTCAAACCGTGGCCGAAATCGCAAAGGAGATTCGAAAGACCCCGGCCCAGGTAGCGATTGCCTGGGTGCTGTCGCATTCCCAGGTTTCCGCGGCTATGACCGGTCCGGATTCCCCCGAGCAACTGGAAGAGAACGTCGGCGGCGTGGGCTGGGAGTTGAGTCCTGAGCACCGCCGGCGCCTGGACGAAGTGTCCGCCTGGGCTCTGGGCGGTGGGGTGAGGACGTAGCGTTCAAAGTCCTGATCTTATCGGAGCGCAGCGCAGATTGCGGTGCGAGGTGGAAGCAGCGGCCGGTCCGGAATCCCGAGGCAACGCCCGGCGATGCCGGCGGTAAGCCCCGGGCCACGAAATACGAGCTTTCGCCGGGGACAGTGGACGCGCCGAGGCTGCCGGAGATTCCCCAAGTGGAAGGTCCATAAGCGTTTTGATCTCACTTCGGCGCGAGCTTTAGCCCGACTTGACCAACTCAACCTCTAAAAAAGTTTTTTTCGGGGGTAAATGGGCTGTCGAGTCGCATAAACAGTGGGGGAAGGTTGGCAGAACAGCCTGTAGTGTAGACCTACCCTCTTCCCAGGCCTCGATATGTTTGTATAATTGGGGGCCATCATGTTTCTGAGGTGCAATCGTCGGCGCAAAGATGGCAAAGAGCATTGCTATTGGAACATCGTGGAGAATAAGCGTGTGGGTGGCGGTCGGGTGGTGCAGAGGCAGGTTCTCTACCTTGGAGAGATCAACGACAGCCAGCGCAGCGCTTGGCGCAAGAGTATCGAGATCTTTGCCGAGGGTAGTGCCCGGCCGGAGCAGGTGGCGCTGTTTCCCGAAGATCGGGCGCCGCCGCTCGAGGAGGAAAGCATCGTACGGATTCGGCTCAAAGATTTGAGGATAGAGCGGCCCCGGCAATGGGGAGCGTGCTGGTTGTCCTGCGTGCTTTATGAACAATTGGGGTTGGGTGAGTTCTGGCGCGAGCGAGTGAGGCCTTCCCGGCAAGGCAGGCGGTGGGCCCATGTGTTGCAAACCCTGGTGGCCTATCGACTGATCGATCCAGGAAGCGAGTGGCGGCTGCACCGCCAATGGTATGAGCAATCAGCCATGGCCGATCTTCTGGGCGAAGACTTCGCCTTGGCCGAGAAGAACACCCTGTATCGCTGCCACGATCGATTGCTGGAGCACAAAAAGGCCTTGTTCGCCCACCTGACCAACCGCTGGAGCGATCTGTTCAACACCCGTTACGAGGTACTGCTATACGATCTGACGAGCACCTATTTCGAGTGTGATCCGAACCAGGAACCAGCGGCTTCGAGCCGAATCCGCAAGTTCGGCTACAGCCGAGACAAACGTTGGGATTGTCTGCAGGTGGTGATCGCCCTGGTAGTCACCCCGGAGGGCTTTCCGATTGCCTATGAAGTGCTTCCCGGTAACACCCTGGATCAAACCACCTTGGGCGATTTTCTTGCTCGCATCGAAAAGGCCTACGGCAAGGCCCGGCGCATCTGGGTCATGGATCGGGGAATACCTACCGAGGAGGTTTTGGCCCAGATGCGTGCAAGCGACCCGCCGATCGACTATCTGGTGGGTACGCCGCGCTCGTGGCTGGACAAGTTCGAGCAATCGTTGCTGCAAAAGCAGTGGCAGAATCTGCGTGCAGGTATCGACGTAAAACTCATCAGGGAGGGGGGTGAAACTTATGTTTTGGCCCGTAGCAAGGAGCGTCTGCACAAAGAAAAGGGTATGCGTCTGCGCGGTTTGCGCCGATTGCTTGAGAGGCTCAAGAAGCTCCGCGATAGCAAGCGGCGTTACCAGCGCGATACCATCCTCATTAAACTGGGCGAAGCCAAGAAGGAAGCCGGCCCGCGGATCTGGCGTTTACTCGACATTGCCGTAGCCCCCAAGGATGGCCCCGCCAATGGCTCGCCGGTGAGCTTCCGGTTGAACTGGAAGAACTACCCGTCAGGCCTATCGCCGGGAAGGCCGCTACCTGTTGCGCAGCACCCTCAGTGCCGACAATCCGCACCGCCTCTGGCACCTCTACATCCAACTCACTGAGATCGAGCAAGTTTTCAAGGAAATGAAAAATGACCTCTCCATCCGGCCCATCCATCACCAAAGGGACGATCGCATCGAGGCCCATATTTTTATCAGCTTCCTGGCTTACTGCCTATGGGTCACTCTGAAGCGTCGCTTGCGCGATCTGGCCCCTGGTCTTACTGCCGCCGAGGTGCTTTCGAAAATGGCGGCGATGCAAATGCTCGATGTAAAGCTACCCACCACCGACGGGCGCACCGTGGTGCTCACCCGTTACACCGAGCCCAGTAAGGATCAAAAGCTATTGCTCAACCAGCTAAAGCTTGAACTTCCTGCACAACCGCCACCAAAAATCGAATCGAAAACTAGCGAGATGTAGTGGAGACCTTTGGTCGTTTATCAACGACTTAGGTCAAAAATGACGCCCAGTTGAGAAAGAGGGGTTAGTCCGATCTAACGTGATCCGCGAACCTTTCAAATCCGCCTCCGGAAGTCGATCGACGCTGCAAACGCCGACGCCAACCTCCCGCCCGATCGAGGGTCGAATCAGCCGGCGTCGAGCCACCGGCTCCCAAAAGCGGCACCGCGTCTTACCTTACTCTCATGCCCAACCATAGCTGGGCGGAACAGAATCCAGAGGACTGGATGCGGGCGTTGGCAGGCGCTACCAGAGAACTGCTGCAGGAATCATCCATCCGTGCTGAATCGGTCGTGGAGCCGCCCACTGCGTTCACCACCGTTGGGGGTGGGACGGCCAGCGAATTGTGGCTCCAGATCGTATGCGATTGCCTCGTCCGCGGCCTGGGCGAGGGGGCGATCAAAGGTTAGGGCAAACGCCAAGCCGTGATTTTCGTTGCAACAAAAAGACAATTTCGTCACCTTAACGCAGTGAAAATCGATGAGCTGGCCAGCCGCGTCGCGCCAAATGGTTTGTTTCGGACCGGACAGATCCTCTCCGGCGAGCCCAATCCCGCCAGTGTCCGACGCCAACTGGTTCGCTGGACAAAAAGCGGACGCATTCTACAACTGCGCCGCAGGGTTTACGTTCTGCGCAAACCGTATGCGGCGTTGGACCTTCACCCCTTTACCGCCGCCAACACGCTGAAGAAGGCTTCCTACGTCAGTCTTCAATCCGCCTTGTCTCACTACGGGATGATTCCGGAATTCGTGCCGGTCACAACCAGTGTCACCACCGGGCGACCGGAGGAAATCGAGACACCGATCGGACGGTTTCAGTTCCGACACACGAGTGCGGGTCGCTTTTTCGGCTTCGTGGAGATGGAGGTTTCGGTGGAACAGGCAGTATTGATCGCAACACCCCAGAAAGCGCTGGTCGACCTTCTCTACCTCACGGAGCACAGCGACGGGGTAGATTATTTGCGCGAACTGCGCATTGAGCGTCCCGCGGACTTCGGCCTGGCTGCGCTGCGTTCGGCAGCGGACCTGATGAACTCGGACAAGGTCGTGCAGGCGGTCCTGCGGCTCATTCAGATCTGGGAGGAAGAAGGATGAAACCCCTGCTGCTGGAGATGCTGCGTGAGGAGCCTGACGACTTCCGACGGCGAAGCCGGGCGCGCGAATACCTGCAGGCTCGCATTTTGCTCGCTCTCCAGGACGATGGTGCGTTCTCCGACTGGGCTTTTGTTGGCGGAACGGCCCTTCGATTTCTGTTTCAGCTCCCCCGGTATTCCGAAGACTTGGATTTCTCACTCGCCTCGCCCGGAAAGGAGTCGCGGTTCGAGAGCCGTATGAAATCGGTCCGGACGGATCTTCGCGCGGAAACCTATGATGTGGAGATTAGGGTCCACAAGGGCTTGGTGGTTGCTGCCGCGCTGGTGAAATTCCGTGGATTACTCTACGAATTGAGGCTTTCGCCCCGCCGGGACGAATTGCTGACCGTGAAGGTTGAGATTGACACCCGACCACCAACGGGTGCGGGAACGGAAACCCGCCTCGTCCGGCGATTTGTCATGCTCAATCTGCTCCACTATGACCGGGCGTCGATGCTGGCTGGGAAATTGCATGCCATCCTCTCGCGGAAGTATACGAAGGGTCGTGACCTCTACGATCTGGCTTGGTACCTCTCGGATGCTGATTGGCCTGAGCCGAACCTCATGCATCTTAACAACGCCCTGCGCCAGACCAATTGGCAAGGCCCTGCCGCAACGGCCGAAAACTGGAGGAAGCTTGTCGCGAGGAAACTGGAGACGATCGATTGGAACGCGGCTCTGCGCGATGTCTCGCCGTTTCTGGAACGAAAACAGGATGCGGCTCTGGTGTCCAATTCAGTGCTGCTGCCTCTTTTGCAATTGTGACAGTGTTTATTCAGCGATTCTCAGTACTCGCGATCCGCTTCTTCGCGAGCGAAAACCACCTCGCCGACAGCCTGGAAAATGACCCGTCCAATTCGATAGTGCATGGGCGCCAGTCTGAGCTTCGGTGACCTCCGCGACAAGCCTTCGATCGATCAAGTCGATCAGCATTTCCTTGCCACGGATAGGCCGTCCCCCAGAGGGAGGATGCAGCTGACGACGCGGTCGTCTCGACTGCGGCTAGCATTATACTGCTTGATGGCGCCAACGCGCGGGTCGGCGGGAGCGGCCTTGAGTACGTCACCATGAAAGAGAACGTTCTCCGCCACGATGACGCCTCCCTTCCTGATCAGCAAGGCCCCCGGCTGGGCTGCGCTTGGCCGGATATATCAAGGGTGAAACCAGGGAGAGGTTTCACGTGTCAGGCCTTCTCGCTTCGCTCGTGAACAGTTGTCAGATCAGCGCCTCCGGTTCACGCAAAGAGACGTCGTGCATGTAGCTGTAAAGTTCGCTGTCTACACCGGTTGACTTGCACATCGAGTTTCGGGCGATAGCCGTCGGAAGTGAGCCAAGAGGACTCCGCAATTTGACTCGAGTCTACCGGGCCCATCAAGCGGAAAGGCGAACCGTCGAGAATCCGTTCGGCGTAGGCCAATGTGAAACTTCACGGTTGATGACCTTCGGCAGAGATCAGGGTAGATAGAGCCTGTTCGAAAAGGGTAAACGCCAGATAGGACGCGGTGTCGTTCTCCCGGTTTCCGACATAGCGATGCAGGCTCACGTAGTCCACATCCTGCCATATGGTGTCCAACACCTCTCGATCCCATTCCAGATAGGTATCGAGACCGACCCCGCACGACCCGCAAACGACCAGTTCGATCGACGGATCAGTTCTCTTCATCATCTTCGCCGCCTGCCGGGCGCGAATGGCGTACGAGTCCGCGCGTACATGACCGAGTTGCCATCGACCATCCATCTCGTTCCCCAGGCACCAGAGCGGTACGCCATAAGGCTCGTTTGTGCCGTTGGTCGCTCCTAGCCACTCTTTCTCAACTGGGCGCTATTTTTGACGTAAGTCGTTGATAAACGACCAAAGGTCTCCACTACAAGTCGCTCGTTTTCGCTTCGATTTTTGGTGGCGGCTAGGCAGGAAGTTCAAGCTTCGATTGGTTCAGCAAGAGCATATGGTCCTTACTGGGTTCGGTGTAACGGGTGAGCACCACGGTGCGTCCGTCGGGGGTGGGCAGCTTTACATCAAGCATTTGCATCGCTGCCATTTTCGCGAGCACCTCAGCGGCAGTAAGACCGGGGGCCAGATCGCGCAAGCGACGCTTCAGTGTGACCCATTGACAGTAAGACAGGAAGCTGATGAAAATATGGGCCTCGATCCGATCGTCGTTCTGATGGTGAATGGGCCGGATCGAAAGGTCATTCTTCATTTCCTTGAAGACTTGCTCGATGTCAGTGAGTTGGATGTAGAGGTGCCACAGCCGATGGGGATTGTCGGCACTGAGAGTGCTGCGCAACAGATAGCGGCCTTGCCGGCGATAAGCATGGCGGTACTTCTTCCAATTCAATCGGAATCTCACCAGTGAGCCATCGGCAGGGGCCTCCTCGGGCGTGCCGGTTCCGAGATTTACGGCAATCATCGGTGCCCAGGAAGTCCCGAATTTGCCAATGATGAGCCGGAATCAGGTCCGTCTTCGCGATTCTCTCAATCCGGCAATTATCATAATTGAATGCACTATCGGCGGCGGATAATCATCGCGAAAAGGGCGCTGCCCACAACCAGCGCCAGCGTGCCTGGCTCTGGAATGGCAACTCCCAAAAGCCCAGAAGAAATGGATGAGAGATCCAAGCGCCCAGGATCCAGACCCGTTATATCGATCGTGTCGAAAGTGCCGGTTAAGGTCCCACCTACGTCTAGGAAGTCGTAGTTGCCAAAGGCGGAGGGTAAAGCCGAAAAATCAAGCAGGAGCGTGCCGCCCAATGAGGCGTCGCCGGTCACCTGCAACAGGTCGAAAAGCCCGCTTTCGGGCAGTCCCGCTATCTCAATTTCCAGGGTGGCGCCGACCATCTGGGCAAAATTCCCGTCTATCGTGAACGTCCCGGTACTCGTGCCCGGAGCCAGGAGACCTTCGTTGAAGACATCTCCAACCAATGTGCCGTCGTTTCCTCTGACCGAGCCCGTATTCCAAATGCGAATCTCCTGCCCAATGCCTACGGATACCTGTGCTCCGTCGGAAATCAACAAAGCACCGTCTCCCGCAGCGCCGGTCTCGTCACCTCCCACATAAAGGCTTCCTGATAGGGACCACGAAGAGCCGGATCCAGCAACCTCTGCCGTGCCGTCACCCGAGGTCGTAGTGAAGGGCAGGAGGGATCCACCCGGTGTGGTGCCGATGTCGAATGTAGCCGGGTCGATAAAGCCCGAGAATCCCGGTGCGCCGATGTTGCCCTGGGTGCTGCTGAGCGTCGCGCCGCCCTCGACCGTCAGCTGGCCCGCGCCGCCCTGACCAATGGTGAGTGTGGTCGTCGTCAAAGAGGCCCCCAGGCCAGTAACCTGCACTGCCCCGGTCCCGTTGTCTACCGTCACTGTCGTGCCGTCGGTCGTGGCTTTGAACCTGCCAATGAAGGTCGACGCAGTGTCGGCGACGGTGCCCGCAGCAAGCTGGAGCGTCCCGTTACCCCCGGCCGCAATCTCAAGTTCCGTGCTGATGACGAACGTCGATCCGGCACCGCTGAGACTCACCAAACCGCTTGAGCCCGAGAAATTACCGATCCCTGCCTTGTCAATAGAAAACGAGGCTCCGTCTCTTAATTCCAAGGTGCCTGTTCCTTCATTTCCCACCTCAAGCTCACCCGCGACGGTGAGCATGGAGTTAGCTCCTGACACCGTGGCCGTACCCGAGCTCCCGGGGTCGCCACCAATCTCCATAAAGCTTCCGATTGATACCGAACCTGCACTCTCGATATTCAGCGTGCCCGCTGCATCCTCGCCCACACTGAGATACTCGGTTGTCGTCAGCATTGAGCCCGCACCTTTGATCGTGACCGCACCCGTGCTTCCTGGGTCGTCACCAATCTCCATGAAGCTTCCGACTGATACCGAACCTGCACTCTCGATATTCAGCGTACCCGCTGCATCCTCGCCCACACTGAGATACTCGGTTGTCGTCAGCATTGAGCCCGCACCTTTGATCGTGACCGTACCCGTGCTTTCTGGGTCGTCACCAATCTCCATGAAGCTTCCGACTGATACCGAACCTGCACTCTCGATATTCAGCGTACCCGCTGCATCCTCGCCCACACTGAGATACTCGGTTGTCGTCAGCATTGAGCCCGCACCTTTGATCGTGACCGTACCCGTGCTTTCTGGGTCGTCACCAATCTCCATGAAGCTTCCGACTGATACCGAACCTGCACTCTCGATATTCAGCGTACCCGCTGCATCCTCGCCCACACTGAGATACTCGGTTGTCGTCAGCATTGAGCCCGCACCTTTGATCGTGACCGTACCCGTGCTTTCTGGGTCGTCACCAATCTCCATGAAGCTTCCGACTGATACCGAACCTGCACTCTCGATATTCAGCGTACCCGCTGCATCCTCGCCCACACTGAGATACTCGGTTGTCGTCAGCATTGAGCCCGCACCTTTGATCGTGACCGTACCCGTGCTTTCTGGGTCGTCACCAATCTCCATGAAGCTTCCTACCGATACCGAACCTCCACTCTCGATATTCAGCGTGCCCGCTCCATCTTCGCCCACGCTGGATTCTCCGGTTGTCGTCAGCATCGAGCTGGTTCCATTTACGGTAACCGTTCCGCTACTTCCCGGTTCGTTCCCGATGTTCAGGATTGCTGCCGAGACGGCAGCCCCATCCAACACCTGCAAGGTCCCGGATCCAAGGAATCCAACATCGTGCACCGAAGACGTCGCGATACTCGAACCGGCGCCAGTCACGGTGATGGATCCGCTTCCCGTGGACACGTTGCCGATGATTAGAGAACTGCTCGATACGGAACCGCCGTTCTGTATGGTCATGGCACCCGTTCCTGCGTCGCCTACTCGGAAGCCAGTACTGGAAATTATGGACCCGGCGTCGGATATCGCGGCACTCCCATCGCCGGTGGCAGTCGTGCCCAAGAAGAAATTGGCGCTGTTCAGGGTAGAACCCCCATCGACGTTGACCGCGCCTTCTCCCGTAAGTCCGACCAATACGTCTCCGAGAGGCGATCCGTTTGAGAAATCCAAGGTGAAAGATATTGCCGAATGGGCTCCCCTCGGCAGGTACAAGCCACCCAGGACAACAATGATATAATAAATGCCGGCGCGCGGGAACCCCACTATTCGAAGACGCCCGAAATTAAGGCGGCGGTGAATGATCTCCGGTTTGTCGACAACCATAGCCAACGGCCAGCAACCTGCATGAAGAATTTTACGAAAGAGAAATTTCGGAGGAACCCATCCAAGGTTCGGTCATGATATATATCCTGCCTTCGAAGGAGAGTCAATTTGATTGAACGACACACTTAAAAAGCCTACTCCCTGCAGCAACGGTCTTCGCCAAGGCTTATAGCCCAATCAAGAGCTACCGGGAATCCACGGCTCTTTACCCTGCGGGACCGGGTGTCGTCCCACCTTCTCCGTTAAATGCTTTTCGCCCCATTTGGCCTATCCGCCAGGCATTCGCCGGGCGCAGTGGGGGAATCTGCGAACGAGTCTTCTGTCTTGCGTAAACAGTGTGAGTCCCCGGGATTGGGCTAACCCGGTTATCTCACAAGAATAACCGGGTTAGAAAGCGAAACTGCATGGTAAGTTCTTGAGAATGAAAATATTGCAGAGGAGGATCAGTCTGTCTTTCCCGGATTGAAAATGGACGCTGTGTCGATTACGGACTAATGCAACGTAGGAAGCGTCGTAGTAGCTGATACCATGTTCGATCGCTACTTCAACGGTCTGCTCTGCCAGTCGACGTCGACGACGCTTTCTTCCAACAATTCGCTCGCTACATCGAGGCACTCAACTGCGAAATCCGCGGTCAAATTCCCGAACCGAACCTAATTCCTTGCTGACACACTGATTGTCATGGAAGAATCAGATGGGGAACCCAGATGGTTATGAGATCTATAGAGAAACCGCCCATCCTGCTCACCGATGAGCAGATCCGCGAGTTCATCGTGGACGGGTATGTTGTCTTCAAGCCGGACCTGCCTGATTCGGTGCATGAGCGGATTCGGCAAAAGCTGCACGACGTGTTCGCCAACGAGGTCAATCCGGGCAACAACATCCTGCCCCGGGTCCCGGAAATGGATGCGGTCCTTAACAGCCCGGAAGTTCGAGGGGCCTTGATCAGTGTGCTGGGTGAAGGTTATTTTGAGCACCCGCACCGGTTCTGCCATTATACCGGTCCCCTCGCCGAAGGTTCGAAACGGAAGCGAACATTGGCGGAGAATTGCCATCAGGATTCTTATACGCCGCTGGGGCGGCCTCGAAAGCACTATCCCCGCTATGCCCGGATCATGTACTATCCGCAGGATACTCCCGTGAAAATGGGGCCGACATACGTGATTCCAGGGACCCAGTACCATAAGGTGCTGTCGGACGCGGATCGGTCCCGGACAATTCCAATTGCAGGTTTGGCCGGCACCGTCTCGATCACCCATTTCGATGTCGCACATGCCGCGGGCATCAATGAAGCAAACCGGCATCGGCATATGATTAAGTTCATTTACGTGCGGGATAAGGCGCCCGAAAAACCTTCCTGGGATTGCCGGAGCACCAACTGGCAAAAGCCCGCAGAGGTGAAAACGTGTTATGATTTGCAACTGCTATGGTCACATATTTGGGATTGGATGTGCGGCAAATCTGATCGATATGAAAGCGCCGATGACAATCTGCCCGGAAACGAGGCCCTGCCGGCTCTGGTTGCCTGCTTGAACTCCGATTGTCCTGAGACCCGGTTGAACGCCATCTACGCGCTGGGGTCGATCGGTTCCCCTGCGGTGGCTCCGTTGGCGGATGCTCTGAGAACATCTGGCAACCAGGAGGACGCGACGTCCAAAGGGTGGAATGAGGGAGCGGTTGCTATGGATGACGCGGCCTTTGCACCGACCGCAGCGGGAGTCCATGCAGTTCCTGCTTTGCTAGCACTCTTGCAGGATAGCAGTGAATGGGTGCGGATCAATGCAGCCTTTGCCTTGGGTGAATTGAATTCTGCTGCTGCTGACGCTGTTCCCGCGCTGCTACGCTGTCTGAATGATAGGTCACACCAGGTGGTCCGGACCGCGACGGATGCCTTGGGCAGCATTCGGGAAAGGGGGGCCATGTTCATTCCGGAGTTGGGTAGGTTATTGAGTGTGGAGCGTCCGGATTGGAGCGAGGAGCTCCGGCGGGGTTGGACGGCCAAGGACCAGGTGCGCACGAATTCAGCCATGGCGTTTTGCCGGCTGGGAACGGCTGCAGCGACGTATGAGGATGTGCTGATCGAAGCACTCGATGATCCCTGTGGCCACGTAGCGGCGTTCGCTCTGCTCGCTCTCGAGCGAATCGGTTCCCCGGAAGCCATGGCGGCCGTACTCAGTTATTTGAAATCCCGCCGGTGGGATGAAAGTATCACCCAGGCGCGTTTATTTTGAGGAGTTGGCGCTCAATCTCAGACCAATTTGCCATCAGTTCGGGCACGTCAACGCGCGGCGTTCTCTCCGGTGATAAAAAAGTAGAGAAGCCCCGCTCCCATCACCAAAGTCCTGCCCAGCAGGTCACCTGCGATGATACCAATCATGAGCGGCCGTACCTGTTGAAAAGAATGCTCACCGCCGAAGCGCACGACCAGAAGCTTGATCGCCCACCCCATGAGAAAACTAATGGCCAGGCGAGTGACCGGAAACATGATCCAAGTTGCAAAAAGTACCGAATGGAGCGGAAAACGGGCGAATCGAAGGCGCAGAAAGGTAAAGAGTACCACCAGAAAAAACCCGCTGCTCAATCCCAGAATGGTACCGTAATCAGGAGCCAGGTGTAAGAACCGATTCCAACCGGACAGGCCGGCGGCAGCTTCCAGGGCCCCCTGGGCTACCAGTTTCCTCTTGACCTGAAGCGTTTCCGCGAATGGGCGGGTGGGTGGCCTCACAATGGCGTAGCGCCCAATATTGTCGGTGCCGCCGTCATACTGCCAGAACAAGGTCACGGGCAGCGCGATGGCCAAGCCCAACACCAAGGCGACACTACACCAGGCCGTCGCCTTGGCAAAAGATACTCGCCTCATTTCGAGCAGCCGAAACGAATTCGAGACGAAAGCCATGAGCGTTTCCCTGGCAAATCCATAGGGAAGGAGAACCGAGGTCAATATGCCCAGTAGTAGAATCGACTCCACACCGAGGGCGCCCGCCCCCATGAGACCGAGAAGGACTGCCGGGGGCGACCACTGTGCGCTATTAAAATAAAGCCCGGATTCGGCCAGGATCCGCGCCATGACTATATAGGTCATGATGATGAACCCGCCGTAGAGGAGAGCAATCTGCCAGTCCAATCGGACAGACATGAGATAACCGAGGAACACGATGAAGCTGACCAGGAAAACGCGAACACCCGCGACCGCTGCAGTATCGACGGATTCCGCAGATCAGATGAATAGCGCCCGCCGGATGGCTAGGAGATAGAAGTGCCGACCGGTAAATAGAAGCGTCGCCAGAATGCCCAAATATATTCCGCATATGAGTGCATTGTGGGGGGAGTGAATGCCACCGGAGCGGATATTGAAGCCGAAGAACAGGCCGATGGATCCAGCCACGAAGCCGAAAGCGATGGGTCCGATGCCAAGGGAAAAGGCTACCGTGCTGGGAAGCAGGTAACCGATACCGATTGCCACGAAGAAAAGGTTGAAGTTCAGTATGTCCGAAAGTCCGCTGGCAGACAGGAATTCCAGCGGGAACACTCCAATCAATGGATAGAGAAGAAACCGATAATTGATGGGAATCCAGTTGGGATTCTGCGCCGCAACGAAGTTGTTCAAGCTGAAGAACACTATGGCCGATAATCCGATAAGGAAGAGTCGGTTCCTGAAAATAGGATTGATCCGGCCGCCGCGTACAGGCAGGAGCGCGTTCGTAATGGTAGCTATAGGATAGGGCAACTGCTCATGGTGAACCCACTGGCGGTGGAAAAGGAGCGCCAGCCCTATCGATGCAATCCAGAGGGCCAGTACCATGGGTAGCCAGTAGGCCAGCGTTTCCCACCAGGCATACCAGGGGATGTCGCTCAGTGAGATATGTTCGCCCCCCTGGCTGAGTCCCTGAAGGTAACCCGTTAGCGCCTCATCATTCTTTCCGGTTCGCGCCAGCATTTTTCGGGGTGCCATAGCTACAAGCTGATTTTCCTGCCAGCCCGGTTTGACCCGTTCGTAGTGATGGGGCATCATGAGGACGGCCGTAAAGGAACGGAATAAACCGGAACTCGGAATTGCACAGGCAATTGTGATGAGGGCCATAATGACCGCTAATTCACCTCCACGAAGACGGAGCCCCTCGCGAACACGGCCCAGCAGGGGGTTCACGACAAAAAGGAATGCGATCAGGCAGCCATAGACCACATACGGCATATGGCTGTGGGTTTGGACACCTTGTCGAATGACGTATGCGACGAAGTAGGCGCTGCTACACCACAACCCAACCCCCAGTAAGCCGAGCATGACGGCACGCGAGGTCATTCGGCTCTACTCCACCGCAAGATCATTCTCCATGGGATAGACGTCTCGCTGGACGCTCAAAATCCGCTCGACCCACGCGGGCAGTGGGAGCACCCGAACGCTCAAGTGGCAAAGGGAACAGGAATTCCGCCAAAATGGCTTTCCTTGTCCATCCCCCGAACCAGGACGGCGCGATACCCTTGTCCCCGGGAGTTCGATTGCGGTTGCTTTGTCGAGGTTCGAATATAACGCAGCGTCAATCCACATCGCCGGCGTGGAGTTCGATTGGGCAGGCTCCCATGAATTAAAGCCCCATCGTGGAGAGAGATCTCACCAGCCTTTAACGGCATATCAACGGCTGAGGTTTCCTCTCTAGTGGTTACGGCGATTTCCTGGTTTATGCTCAGAAGGTTTCCCGCTTCCTGGGATTTCCCGTGAGTCCGAATACCGCTCTTGTGACTGCCCGGGATGGCGCGCATACACCCGTTTTCGACATCGCTGTCATCGACGGCATACCAGGCTGTGGCTGCCTCAGGCGGCTCCAATCCCCAATAGGTCACATCCTGATGCCATGCCACGAACTTCTTGGATTCCGGGCCATACTTGCAGAAGAAATGGGTGGCGAGGAGGTGGATATTCGGACCTATCACGTTCTCGATGACATCCAGGATTACCGGATCGGTGGCGATTTCCCAAATGAATTTCAGGTCGAAATGCCGGTCGAGAAGCCCAATTGCACATCGCTCGCGCCCCTCTTTCCTTTCCAAAGCGTCGAAATGCGTGCGGAATCGGTTAGCTCGTTCAGAGTCCAAGACCGGTATGCCTGTAAGTAACCCGTCCTCTTGGTACCGTTTAGCCTGATCCTGACTGAGAAAATTCATGGGCCTACCTTCCGTCTAAATTCAGCTGCCAGACTGCTCGCCAATCAGTCGTCTGGCAAGCCAAGTGTGCATAGGTCGTTAACCCGCATACCTCACGGGGTTCTCCTGAACGGATATAAATGTTTAAGTGTGAGATAGTTGTGGGATTTTATTAAGGAATATCACACCGGGCGAGGCGTCCCCGCCGAGCCGCCGCCCAAGGGAAACGGCTCATCCCGAGGTCGTCCACGGCAAGCCGGGACTGTATCGGGATTCGCCCTACCTATGGATCCCCGCCTTCTTGCAAAGCCGGCTACCTGCCGACATCAGCGCGCCGTCCATCCGCCGTCGATAGTAATAACCTGCCCCGTGACATTTCGTGCTTCACGGCTGACCAGGTACTCAATTGCCGCGCCCACCTCCTCCACGGAAATGAACACCTTTTTCGGCATAGGATCCAACATGATCCGCTCTACAACCTCATCCTCCGGCATACCGTGGATCTCTGCCAGGTCCACAATCTGCGCCTCCACCAAGGGTGTTCGGATGTAGGATGGACAAACCGTATTGATGGTAATGTCAACGTCGGCGGCTTCCAGTGCGATGACTTTGGCGAAGCCAAGAAGCCCGTGCTTCGCCGCCACATAGGCCGACTTGTAGGGCGATGCCACCAGGGAATGGACAGAACCGATGTTCACAATCCTTCCCTGGCCTCGCTCCCGCATGCCGGGCAGAACGGCGCGCGTCATCAGGCAAGTGCCTCGCAAGATCACGTTCTGGATCTGGTCCCACAATTCCTGGGAAAATTCCTCCAGTGGAGCTACGTGCTGAATCCCCGCGTTGTTGATAAGAACATCGACTGGACGACGATTGGCGTCGCTGAAAAACTCCTCGATTCCCGTCTGGTCGGTTACGTCCAATTGGAAACATTCTGCTGAACCTCCAACCTCCCCCGCCATTCGAACTGTTTCGGAGGCGCTTTCGCCATCCAAATCTGTAGCCATGGCATGCTGTCCACTGGACATGAAGTAATGAGTAAGGCCGCGCCCGAGGCCACTGCCTGCACCGGTTATCAGGTACGTTTTCCGGGGAAGGTTACTCATCGTTAAAGTATCGTGGGGTGGGTGGGATCAATGTAAAATCACTCAATTCCTCCGCAATCCCTTCCGCCAGCAGCTCGTTGCCCCGGTCGGTATAGTGGCAATAATCGTAAAATAGATCCTCCGTGTTCGTTGCAAACCGTTCAGAAAAATCAACCAAACGTACGCCCGGGCCGTTGAAATCTTCCGCGAGTTCGAGAAACCCCGGCCTGGCTGTGTCGAAAAAGCGCCTTTGAATATCGTCAAAATCACAGCCCTTCCCGGCTCGGTAGGCCCTCCACTTCCCCTCGCTCAGAGTGGTCCGTCTCACCTCCTGCATTACACCATACTCCTGTGGAGTAAGCTTCGTCTTGTAAACGACCGAAGGCTGTAAGATGTACAGGATCGGTGTCTGCCATCCCATCGCGGCTGCTACAGTCGTTCGCACGTTTCCCAAGTAGGGCAAGACGTTGAGGGAAGGACGCAACTGTTGCGATGCTTCGGTAGCTTCGGTCCCGTTAGTCTCCGAATCGGCAACGACGCTCCTACTGGTCGGCTCACGACCTGACCACCGACGGACGTCATTCTCCAATCGCGGGTCGTAGAGGTAGTTCCCATCCGAAATCGCCCGACCCCGTTTATCCGTTCGAAACTTGGCACCTGCCACCACGGCACGCCAAGTGTCGTTATACCCGTTCATCACGATCATGGCGTCCGGCCCATGCAAAGGAAGCAGTTCCTGAGTAATGAAGGCTAGTTCGTTCTGCGAATACCATCCGCCCACTCCGGCATTCACGACCGAGACGGTCGGTCCGCCTTTCTTTCTGAGCAACGCCTCAAGCTGTGCTGAGATGGTGCGATTATTGGCGGAAGCGCCAGAGCCCGCCACGGTCGAACCACCCACCATCCAGATACTTACTTCAGCATCGCGGTCGACCGCCGAGCTGAGGCCTTTATCGTTGGGGATGAATCCGTCCTTATCCGTCTCCAAATCCCAATAAACAGACCGACCCGGGTAGCGCCATCCGAATAGGGGGTAGGAAGGGGTGGGATCCCTGCGCAACCGCAATCCGCGATGATCAGTGCTTTCGTTCGGCATGGCGTCGGGTTCCAGGATTCGACTTTCGCCTTCCTCAGAGAATCTGTGGTGATCGAACTCTTCAATCACGAGTGTTCAAGTGTAAATGGCCTCTACGGGAACAATGGCCAGCTTCAGTGAGACGAGACGGAATGAGCGGTCGGCTTCAGCCCCTTCGATGGAGTCGTAGTAGGTGATCAGCACGTCATCGTCGTGGAAGAAGATGCTGGGGTATGCGTAAGTATGGTCCTCTTCGGCATCGATGTTCCAGAATCGCTTCCAGGTCAGCCCTTCGTCCGCGGAGACGGCCAGGGTGAGTGGGGTGCGGACCGGCCCGGGCGCGTGATTCCACACCATCAGAAGGTCGCCTGTTGATGGAATGCGGCGAATCGTCTGCGGCGACGTCGGAGACGCTATCCCCATGGATTCCGGCTGCGACCACGTCTCTCCGCCGTCTTCCGAATAGCTCTTGTAAATGTGACCGAGGGAGGTTCTGACGTACATCAGCACCCTGCCGTCCGTGAGCTCGACCAAGCCCGGTTCCTGTGCGCCCGCTTCCCCGCTTACGTCGACTATGGAAGGGCCCCGCAACCAGGTGCGGCCCTCGTCATCGGAATATAGGCCGAACGAGATGCCATGTCGCCTGAACGGAATCGCATGGTCGGCAACCGGCACTAGAATTCTCCCGCTAGAGAGCTGGATAGCGCGATCATTGTTGGCGACGTAGTAACCCAGCTTGCTGATGATAGGTATGCTCTCACTCCAGGTCAGGCCGCTGTCGTTGGACCGGCTCAGGAAAATCCGGTGGTCGTCCACCGAGTTCATCACGTCGTGAAACAGCAAGAGCTGCCCGGACGCCATCTTCAACAAGCTGGGGCTGCCGATGCGTCTCCCGCCCCCTTCGTAGATGCCGGGAGCGTAGGACTCTTTGACAATGAACGCCGAACCCCAACTTCGGCCGCCGTCAGAAGAGAGCCTCCCTGCCACTCGCGCCGGTGAAGCATCTTTTCTACCCGAGGTGTACCAGTTCTGATAAACGAGCAGCAGGCTGCCGTCGTCGAGTGACACCAAGGTACCGTTGTTGTGCCTGGGATTTTCCTCTGTGGCAGGGCATACCACAAGGCGGCAAATGTGCTTGGATTCAGACATCTTGTCGGTGCTAGATCATTCGATCGGTTTCCTCGAGACTGAAACGGACGCTGACTATTGAATTCAACTCCGGACCGGTTCGGTACTTCACGTAGGTGGTTGCCACAAAGGTACCGTCGGGCAGGCATTCAAGCCCGGAATAGCCGCAGTCGTGCGGATTGTCCCCGTATTGATGCAGAAGCTTGAGACGATACTGCCCTTCCCTATCGTCGACGATATCGCCGTAAGTACCGACCCAGGCGACATAGCTTCCCCGAGTGGGCGATTTCTCAGCCATGTCCCTGAAAACAATAACCAACCGGCCGTCAGGCGCATAGCAGGAGACGTGGCGGTCTCCCGTAAGGCTGGCGGGTAATTCAACGGGAGGCGACCAACTGCTGCCTTCATTTTCGCTCCACATCATGAAAGAATTGAAGCGGCGGGTGTCCTCACGCATCAAACAGAGCAGTTGAGCGCCGTTGGGCGAACGGATCAGCTCCGGCTCGCAGAGATCGGCGCCGGATCGCTCCCCAGCGACACGATAATCCTCCCAGCTCAGGCCGCCGTCAGACGACATTGCCTGCCAGACACTCAGTCCCTTTGCTCCCGCTTTAAGACCCGAGCGGGAAGGCCGCTGCACCAGACCTAAGTGCCTGCGATCGCTTTCAATCGGCAGGATCGTCACGTTACCGCCATTCTTGTGAAGACCGTTCGGTCGCATCGCGGACCAGCTCGAGCCCCCGTCCAGGGAGACAGCCTGGCGGACGTCGCCTTTTCCCGCAAATACGAACATGCGCTCAACACCTTCCCCGTCGGTCATCCGGAAGATGCAGGGGCAGCTTTGCACTCGTCTCCAGTCGTCGGGCGTGGGCAGCAGTTCACTCCAGGTGATACCGCCGTCGAGACTCTTCTTCATTGAACCGCACCACCCGCCGTGGGGAATCGACCAGACCGCATATATCGTAATTCCGTCGCTCATCAACACCGTGTTGACCTGCCCTTGATACACGCTCTCCGTCCCCGGGGTGACGACCACTTGACGGCCGGTGTCCGATGCTATGTCCAGAGTAGGGATTGTTATTTCCTGCTGCATGTTTCTTTGCGCCTGTGGTTGTATAAAGGAATGAACCATGGAAATCCATCGCTATCCCGGTACGCTCGGTAATGAGCGTAGCTGTTTAGCTTCATACTTTCGGTGGCGGCCACCCCGCCCCGATGGGGCGCGTCAAGAGGCCGGGGAAGCCTGAAATGTGCTAAACACTTACCAGCGAGCGACCGCGACGTCATTTAATTCCGTAAGCGATGCCTGCGCAAGACTCAGACAGTAATCAAATTTTGATTGATGAACGGACCCCACCTGCCTTATTGGATGTCAGAATAGGAGAACAACGATCGGTCGTTCGCTGGCAGGCGCGATGCGGAATGGAGGGATGCGGAGATACCTGAAATCATTTTGCCCGTTCCTGAACATTGTCTTGAATACCAAGGCGATTGTTTCAGGCGATTCGATCACTACAAGGTTCAGGTCAGAACCATCGGAGCTATTGCCCGTTAGGTCGCGTCAATCACGCCATCTCGGCATCTTCGTCTTTGTCACCGTATTCACCCTAAATGTTTACGGAGAAGGCATACACCTGATCGGAGACTTTCGCTTTGCGAGAGTGGGAAACGTGATTCAGTATGAGATCGACGAAATCCAGAACTCCTACGCTCCCTTCTTCGGCGACGCCACGATCTCGCTCGGCATCTGGGCCACCTCAAGACCGTTTTCCTACGGCACACTTTCGGGCTTCAGGCTGGTGGAAGTGAATATGGGGGTGCTGCAAGGGCGCATTGAGTACTACGACGTGATGTCCCACGCCGAAATTTCCGAACCTCCGTTTGGGAGCTACAACATAGCTTTGGTGTTGTCTGAATGGAATGGAGTCGCCTTCGATGTTATCGATGTTATCAATCTTCGGAGGAGGCATACTTTTGGAAGTCCCTTTTCGCTCCAGTATGAGGGGGCTCGCTACCTCGAAGCAGGATGGAAATTGCTTCCCTGGGTGGGCATTTTCAATGATCATGGCTTTCCTTGGATCTTCCACGCCGAGCACGGATGGATCTTCCTTGCCGCGGACACTACCAGTTCAGCCTGGATCTGGTCGGGCGACATGGGCTGGTGGTGGGCCAGCGAGGATTTTTACCCGTTCATTTACCGCGTGAGGGACGACTCCTGGCTCTGGTATCGTGATGGCTCGAGCTCACCCCGTTTGTTTCTGAACCTTACGACCGGGCAATGGGAGGAACGATAGATAATCTGCCCACGGGATCGCAGAGAGAGTTCAGGTTTCGGGTGTCAGTTTTAATCGAGCACTGACACCTGTTCACGAGCGAAAGGCAAAAGGTTGTGGATTCCCCGTGGTTCTTGATGGTATTAATCTTCGGCCAATACTGTTGCCAGTAGGAGAACGATGTTTACGAGTGTCTTTCAATTTCGAAGTATATGTCCCACCTGATGAGAGGAAACACGACGAGAGTGGTGGCATGCCTGCTCCTGTTGCTTCCGCTTCACCTGCAGGCGGCGGCGAGAGGATCCAAGGCTCACAATATACGGGCGATCCTATCCAAGGAGGAGTTTAACCGGAGTGGGCTCCATACTCTTTCCGCCGAGCAGATTGCGCTACTCAACGAGGCCCTGGCGCGATATTACGGCCCGGGGTTGAGCGATCGGAGCAGAAAGCGGGATTCCAACGCCAAATCGAAGGAGAAAAAAGCGAAGAAATTCGGCATGCCCCAATTTTCTCGGGATAAAGCAAAAGAAGGAGATGAACCGGTCGGATTGACGTTTACTATAAGGAGTGAAGCAAATGGCATTTTCACCCTGACCAACGGCCAAGTCTGGCGGAGTCTCGATCCCATCTTTGCAAAATTCGAAGGCAAGACCGTGTCCATCATACAGAAAGGGTCGGCGAAATTCAGAATGGAAGTGGAGGGAGAGCGCCTCGCCTACCGTGTAGTAAGGATAAAGTGACACAAAATCATTCTCGGACTGTCGTTGCGGACGAACCTTGGGTAAATCTCCCCTCTCGTTGGATGTTGTGCGCGCTTCTCGAACCTGATTCGCACACGACCATGCTTACCGCACTGTTAAATAGAACTCTGGTTGGACTGCTCAAGGGCTCGATTACCTTGGTCACAGTCGCATTCCTGCTGGCTACGGGCCCAACCGCTGCGAAGGCGAGCGAGGGGGATGGCCAGGACGATCCGAATATGGCCAAGGTGGTGAAAAAAGTCATGCCGACCTTTCCTCCATGGTTGTCATGGAAGGGAGTGAAGGAAGGTTGGTCGGTCGTCGTCTTTATGGTTGCTGAGGATGGGGAGCTGTATGATTTCGTGGTTCTAGCAGCCACTCATCCTCTTTTCGGCAAAGCCTCGATTGAAGCGCTAAGGCAGTGGGAGATCCTGCCCGCCAAGTTTCAGGGCAAGCCGAGGCCGACTCGAGTGGTCAACAAGTTCAAGTTCAGATCGGGCGGCAACCGTGTAGTAAAAGTTGGGGTTGTCGAACACATTCTCCTACAGGGTTTCGACGTGTACGACTCCTTTTACTCGGTGAGCGAAATTGGCGAACTCGATCAGGAACTGGTGCCGATCCGGACAGTGGCTCCAGAATATCCTGCGAACATGAAGTTTGCTGAAACCGCCGGCCAGGTTCTGGTCGAATTTTACATCGATCCAGAGGGAAACGTAAGGGCGCCGGGAATTAAATCGGCCACCACGGATCACTTCGCCATAGCAGCTCTCGCTGCGATTGAGGACTGGAAGTTCAAGCCGCCCAAAAAGAAGAGGAAAGCTGTCTATGTGCGGGCTTACCAGCCCTTCATCTTCGAGCACACGTTTACCGACGAGGACCCATTCGATGCAGCGACAACCGATAACGGGAACGCACAACCAGCAGTCGCGGGGCAGGAGCAGCAACCGTAGCCGTGAAGGCGCCTTAGCGGCCTCGCAAGGCCTGGGTCTTCTACTTCGAGGGATCCTCGAATCCGCGAAATTTTGTCGATCTGAGCACGGGAGAGATTTTCGGAGCTCTGCGGAATCTGCCGGCGGCGTGCTCCCTTCCTTCCGAGGAAAGTTTCACACTGCTTCTATTGGTTCTGTACCGCTACCTGCCGTCGAAGATGAACTCTATTCCTGAACTTTGTCCTGAACTAATCCTTCACGTGCCTACACTCAGAGGCATCCTCTTTTTCATCCTCCAGGTGGCAGACATGATAGGTTCGAGAGGGGAGTTCAGGAGCAAGTTGTCAAAGAACAGACTATTATCCTCGATCGAACGGAATTCATTGGATCCCCTCCGGCCTGCCCGGAGGTAGAGCGAGTTTCGTTCCCGCGAAACTCGCTTCGGAGGAAAATATCCTGTTGAATGGTGCAGATTTATTTCGTAGAAATTGACAGATGAAATCTGGAACTAGACTTCAAAGTTTCCGCCACCTGAGCTCTTTTCGGACCTTATTTTCCGTTATTTTGAGTGGATGGTTAACGGGGCTGGGCTCTGCCGCCCAGGCCCAGACGTTGGACACACAGCAGATAGCGACGCTAAATCCGACCTCTCCAGCGGCCGACGACCGATTCGGATCTGCCGTCACAGTGAGCGGAGATACCCTGATCATCGGAGCGCGTGGTTACGACGGAACCGGGGCAGTCTTTATCTTTGAGCGGGATTCCGGGGGCGTTGATCAATGGGGCCAGACCGCCGTCGTGGTCCCCAGCGATGCCGCCGAAGGTGATCGCTTTGGCCACGCAGTGACAATTGAGGGTGACCTGCTGGTCGTTGGTTCAATCGGAGATGATGATCCCAATCCTACGGCCGCGCCCGGCACGAAGATACTCGACGCCGCGGGATCGGTATATTTCTTCGAAAGGGATGTGGGAGGTCCGGGGCAGTGGGGCCAGGTGGACAAGCTCGTTGCAAGCAACGGTGAGATCTTCGACAACTTCGGGTTCGATCTTGCCCTGAGCGGAAGCGTGCTGGCGGTGAGCGCTTGGACCGAGGAAGAAACCCAGGCGACTGGGTGCAGCCCGGTCACTTGTTCCGCTCGCTCGGGCGTCGATGCCGGCGTGGTTTATGTGTATGAACGCAATGCGGGTACGGGCGCCTGGGAGGAGCAGGCTTTTATCGAGTCACCGCGGGAGCCGGTGAGCACAGCCGAGGCATTCTTCGATAACTACGGTCGAAGAGTGGCCTTGAGTGGAGATACGCTCGTCGTCAGCGCTTCTGAAGAGGACATTAGCGATGCCGATCAGGGAACCGTCTACATCTACGAACGCAATGCCGGGGGTCCGAATCAATGGGGCGAGGTGGCCGTGTTACGAGCCGGCGACGGCAGGAGGTTCGACCGCTTTGGCAGGTCCGTAGCGATAGACGGCGATACAGTAGTCATCGGGTCGACAGGGGATGACGATGCAGGCTCAGGCTCAGGCTCGGCCTTTATTTTTCAGCGTATCGAAGGCCAGTGGGTAGAGAGCGTCAAATTGCTAGCCGAGGACGGCATCGGTTTTGAACGGTTCGGCGAGATGGTGGCTATCGATGGCGAAACAATTATTGTCGGTGCGCCGGATCAAGACGACATGGGAGCGAAATCCGGCGCTATTTACGTGTTTCAACGGGATGAGGGAGGACCCGACCAATGGGGTCAGGTAGCAAAAATCACGGCCACAGACGCGGTAGAGGACGATAGGTTCGGATTGGCCGGGGCGCTGGCCGGAAATACGCTCGTCACAGGTGTATTTCAAAAAGACGACAACGGAGAGGATTCCGGGGCCGCTTATCTCTTCGAGCTTGGTGGCGAGCCGTCATCAGGCTACGAGGATATTTTCAGCGGTGGCCCGGACCTGGGCGCCGGCTGGCATTCTTCGGACTGGTTCGGGATCTACAATGTCAATTTCTTTGCGCCGTGGCTGTTTCATCTCGAGCACGGCTGGATGTTCCTGGCCGACAGCAGCACCTCTTCGGAAATGTTTCTTTTCGACCTGAGTTCGGAAGCGTGGTACTTTACCGGCCAAACGCAGTATCCGAATATGTTCAGTTTCTCCCGCAGTTCGTGGGTCTTCTACTTCGAGGAATCCGCGAATCCGCGGAATTTCGTCGATTTGGGCAGCGGAGACTTTTTCGACCTGCCGTGATCCGCTCCTCGTGCGTCGCATTCAATAGCCACAAGAGAACACAAAGAACGCAAAAAAGGAGCAGTTGCAGCCGCAGGGCTCTTTGAGTTCTTTCGCGGCTATTCTTCTCAGGAACGGCAGAGTTTTTCGGAGCTCTGCGGAATCTGCCGGCGGCGTGCTCCCTTCCTTCCGAGGAAAGTTTCACACTGCTTCTATTGGTTCTGTACCGCTTCCTGCAGTCGAAGATGAACTCTATTCCTGAACTAATCCTTCACGTGACTACACTCAGAGGCATTCTCTTTTTCATCCTCCAGGTGGCAGACATGATAGGTTCGAGACGGGAGTTCAGGAGCAAGTTGTCAAAGAACAGCCTATTATCCTCGCTCGAACGGAATTCATTGGATCCCCTCCGGCCTGCCCGGAGGTAGAGCGAGTTTCGTTCCCGCGAAACTCGCTTCGGAGGAAAATATCCTGTTGAACGGTGCAGATTTATTTCGCAGAAATTGACAGATGAAATCTGGTACTAGACTTCAAAGCTTCCCTCACCTGAGCTCTTTGCGGGCCTTATTTTCCGTTTTTTTGAGTGGATGGTTGACAGGGCTGGGCTCTGCTGCCCAGGCACAGACGCTAGACACACAGCAGATAGCGACGCTGAATCCGACAGCGCCAGCGGCCGACGACCGATTCGGCTCTGCGGTTGCAGTAAGTGGAGATACCCTCATCATCGGCGCGCGCGGTTACGGCGGAACCGGAGCAGTCTTTATCTTTGAGCAGGATGCCGGGGGCGTAGATCAATGGGGCCAGACCGCCGTCGTGGTCCCGAGCGATGCCGCCGAAGGTGATCGCTTTGGCCATGCGGTGACAATTGAGGGTGACCTGCTGGTCGTTGGTTCAATAGGAGATGATGATCCCAATCCTTCGGCCGCGCCCGGCACGACGATACTCGACGCCGCGGGATCGGTATATTTCTTCGAAAGGGATGCCGGAGGTCCGGGGCAGTGGGGCCAGGTGGACAAGCTCGTTGCCGCCAACGGTCAGATTTTCGACAACTTCGGGTTCGATCTGGCCCTGGGCGGAAATATATTGGTCGTGGCTGCCTGGACGGAGGAGGAGACTCAGACAACCGGGTGTAGTGCGACGAGTTGTACCGTCCGAGCGGGCGTCGATGCGGGCGTGGTTTACGTGTACGAACGCAATGCGTCCTCGGGCGCCTGGGAGGAGCAGGCTTTTATCGAGTCACCGCGGGTGCCGGTGAGCACAGCCGAGGCATTCTTCGACAACTACGCTCGAAGACTGGCCTTGAGTGGGGACACGCTGCTCGTCAGCGCTTCTGAAGAGGATGTCAACGATGCCGATCAGGGTTCCGTCTACGTCTACGACCGCAATGCCGGAGGTCCGAATCAATGGGGTGAGGTGGCTGTGTTACGAGCCGGCGACGGAAGGAGGTTCGACCGCTTTGGCAGATCCGTAGCGATAGACGGCGATACAATCGTCATCGGGGCGACCGGGGACGACGACATAGGCTCAGGCTCGGGCTCGGCGTTTATTTTCCAGCTAATCGACGGCCAGTGGGTCGAGAGTATTAAATTGCTGGCTGCGGACGGCATCGGTTTTGAACGGTTCGGCGAGATGGTGGCGATCGATGGTGACACAATCATCGTGGGTGCGCCGGATCAAGACGACATGGGAGCGAAATCCGGCGCTATCTACGTGTTTCAACGGGATGAGGGAGGACCCGGCCAATGGGGTCAGGTAGCAAAAATCACGACCGCAGACGCGGTAGAGGACGATAGGTTCGGATTGGCCGGGGCGCTGGCCGGAAATACGCTCGTCACGGGTGTATTTCAAAAAGACGACAACGGAGAGGATTCCGGGGCCGTTTATCTCTTTGAGCTTGGTGGCGAGCCGTCATCAGGCTACGAGGATATTTTCAGCGGTGGCCCGGACCTGGGCGCCGGTTGGCATTTTTCGGACTGGTTTGGAATTTACAATGTCAATTTTTTTGCGCCATGGCTGTTTCATCTTGAGCACGGCTGGATGTTCCTGGCCGACGGCAGCACCGCTTCAGAAATGTTTCTTTTCGACCTGAGTTCGGAAGCGTGGTACTTTACCGGCGAGGCGCAGTATCCGAATATTTACAGTTTCTCCCGTACGGCCTGGGTCTTCTACTTCGAGGGATCCGCGAATCCGCGAAATTTCGTCGATCTGGCTACGGGAGACTTTTTCGACCTGCCCTGAGATCTCGGCTCCTCGTACGCTGCATTCAATAGCCACAAAAGATCACAAAGAACGCGAAAAAGGGAGCAGTTGCAGCGCATCAGGTCTTTTGTGCTCTTTGCGTTCCTTTGCGGCTATTCTTCTCCCCAAGCGCGGCGGTTGTCGTCGCTCTGCGGAATCCCCGAAGGGGACCTTGTGCGCTGCATTCAATAGCCACAAAAGATCACAAAGAACGCAAAAATGGAGCAGTTGCAGCGCATCAGGTCTTTTGTGCTCTTTGCGTTCCTTTGCGGCTATTCTTCTCCCCAAGCGCGGCGGTTGTCGTCGCTCTGCGGAATCTCCGGAGGGGACCTCATGCGCTGCATTCAATAGCCACGAAAGAACACAAGGAACACAAAAATGGGAGTAGTTGCCCAAGAGCAGACCATGATTCTGGCTCGAAAGGAATTCATTGAACCCCCTCCGGCTTGCCGGAGGTTGAGCGAGTTTCGTTGCTGCGAAACTCGCTTCGGGTGAAATATTCCGTTGCACGGCACGAAATTCCTCGTACCATGCGAGAAATGAACTCTGCTGGAAACCAGCTTCAGTATTTCCCTCACCTGAGCTCCTTGCGGAAGCTATTTTCCGTTACCCTGAGCGGCTGCGTAACCGTCTTGTGTTGGAACGCCCAGGCCCAGACGTTAGACACACCGCAGGTAGCAACGCTGAATCCGACTACTCCTGCGGCCGAGGATCGATTCGGCTCGGCTGTGGCCGTGAGCGGGGACACCCTGGCCATCGGTGCGCGCGGATACGGCACCGCGGGGGCGGTCTTTATCTACGAGCGGGAAGCCGGCGGGGCAGGTCAATGGGGCCAGACCGTGGTGGTGGTCCCGAGCGATGCCGCCGAAGAGGACCGCTTCGGCCACGCCGTGGACATTGAGGGCGACCTGCTGGTCGTCAGTGCAATCTCAGATGACGACCCCAATCCTTCGGCTGCACCCGGCGCGACGAGCCTCGACTCCAGCGGATCGGTTTATTTCTTCGAACGGGATGCCGGGGGGCCGGGGCAGTGGGGCCAAGTGGGCAAGATCGTGGCCGGCAACGGCCAGATCTTCGACAACTTCGGGTACGATCTTGCCCTCAGCGGTAACCTGTTGGCGGTGAGCGCCTGGACTGAGGATGAATTACTGGTAGGTCATGAGACCACTCGCGTGGGCGTCGATGCCGGCGTTGCTTATGTGTTTGAACGCAATGCGAACACAGGTGCTTGGGAGGAGCAGATTTTCGTCGAGTCGCAGCGTGACCTGGTGGACGGAAAGGCCTCCTTCGATAACTACGCTCGAAGGGTGGCATTAAGCGGCGATACCCTTATCGTCGGCGCTTCTGAAGAAACCGCCAACGATGCCGATCAGGGATCCGTCTATGTCTACGAACGTAATATCGGGGGTCCGAATCAATGGGGCACGGCAGCCGTGTTACGAGCCGGCGACGGGAGGAGGTTCGACCGCTTAGGCAGGTCCGTGGCGATTGACGGGGATACCATCGTCGCGGGAGCAACCGGGGATGACGACATAGGCTCAGGCTCAGGCTCGGCCTTCGTTTTTCAGCGCATCGACGGCCAGTGGGTAGAGAGCGTCAAATTATTGGCAGGGGACGGCGTCGGTTTTGAACGGTTCGGCGAAATGGTGGCTATCGACGGTGACACAATCATCGTGGGTGCGCCGGATCAAGACGACATGGGAGCGAAATCCGGTGCCATCTACGTGTTTCAACGAGATACGGGAGGACCCGGCCAATGGGGTCAGGCTGCAAAAATCACGGCCGCAGACGCGGTAGCGGACGATAGGTTCGGATTGGCCGGGGCGCTGGACGGAACTTCCCTCGTCACGGGCGTTTTCCAGAAGGACGACAACGGGTTAGACTCCGGGGCCGGTTATGTCTTTGAGCTCGGTGGAGAGCCGTCGTCAGGCTACGAGGATATTTTCAGTGGCGGTCCTGACCTGGATGGCGGCTGGCATTTTTCGGAATGGTTCGGGTTTTACAATGTCAATTTCTTTCCGGCCTGGCTATTTCACCTCGAGCACGGATGGATGTTCCTGGCCGACGGCAGTATCGCAGCAGAAGTGTTTCTCTACGACTTGAGCTCGCAAGAGTGGTACTTTACGGGCGATATGCAGTATCCGAATATATACAGTTTCTCCCGTACGGCCTGGGTCTTCTACTTCGAGGGATCCGCGAATCCGCGCAATTTCGTCGATCTGGCTACGGGAGACTTTTTCGACCTGCCCTGAGATCTCGGCTCTTCGTACGCTGCATTCAATAGCCACAAAAGATCACAAAGAACGTGAAAAAGGGAGCAGTTGCAGCGCAGGAAGTCGTTTGTGTTCTTTTGCGGCTATTCCTCTCCCCAAGCTCGGTGTTTGTCAGCGCTCTGCGGAATGTCGCGAAGGGGACCTTGTGCGCTGCATTTAATTGCCACAAAAGATCACAAAGAACGCGAAAAAGGGAGCAGTTGCAGCGCATCAGATCTTTTGTGTTCTTTGCGCTCTTTCGCGGCTATTCTTCTTGGGAACAGCGGCCGACTTCAGTGCTTTGAGAATTCTCACGGAGGGAAGCGTGTTTCCTGTACTCGATAGACACCGAAGAACACAGGGAAAAATAAATGAAAGACACGGATGACATCAACGCATTATGCGACGTTGTGAGAGAAACCGCTTTCGCGATCCACACGTATCACGCTCACGGCCATCTAGAAAAGGTTTATGAGAATGCTCTGACGCACCGCCTCACGAAAGCCGGATTCATAGTCAAACAACAACATCCTCTGAACGTTTATGACGAAGATGGAACCTCAATTGGGGAATACTTTGCAGATCTATTCGTTGAGAATCGCTTGCTCGTCGAGCTCAAGGCGGTGAAGACGATCTCAAAGGAGCATGTCGCTCAAATACTCGGTTACCTGAAATCGGCCGAAGTTGAAGATGGGCTCCTGATCAATTTCGGATCCTACAAGTTCCAAATCAAGAAGTACACGTTAACGCGGAGGCCGAGGCAGGATTAACCCCAAGCGAGGCTGGCCTTCATAATAGCTTTTCTACGTTTGCTGCCCTCTTTTTTGGCTTTTCCATCGGAAAATGACCCCTACAACCCATGTTCGCCCGAATTTTTCGGCAGTTGCTTCCGTTTCCCTGGATCGAATAGCCACCAATGAACACAAAAAAGGGAGCAGTTGCAGCTCAGGAAGTCTTTTGTGCTCTTTGCGTTCCTTTGCGGCTATTCATCTCCCCAAACGCGGCGGTTGTCAGCGCTCTGCGGAATGTCGCGAAGGGGACCTTGTGCGCTGCATTTAATTGCCACAAAAGATCACAAGGAACGCGAAAAAGGGAGCAGCTGCAGCGCATAAGATCTTTTGTGCTCTTTGCGTTCCTTTGCGGCTATTCTTCTCCCCAAGCGCGGAGGTTGTCGTCGCTCTGCGGAATCTCCGGAGGGGACCTCATGCGCTGCATTCAATAGCCACAAAAGATCACAAAGAGCGCGAAAAAAAGGAGCAGTTGCAGCGCATAAGATCTCTTGTGTTCTTTGCGCTCTTTCGTGGCTATTCTTCAAACACAGTCGATGCCAAACTCTATTCTTGAACTTTGTCCAGAACTAAACCTTATACAGTATCATTTCTGTCTCCTCAACTGGGGGCAGAAAGATGGATCCTGGAAACGGTCCGGAATTGCGCCCGCACAGCAGAACCACTACCTTGCGCGACTGAGAAACTGAACGCTATACAATGAAGACCTACCGTGTCGGTATAATCGGACTCGGTCGGATGGGTTCGACCATCGACGACGAGCGCCCGGACGACCTTCCATTCTCTATCGCGACATCTTGCCGCGCCAGCCCACGTCTCGAACTCACCGCCGGATGCGACCTGCTCGCAGACCGCCGTGAAGCTTTTACCGCCCGGCACGGCGTGAAGGCCGTCTACGCGGACTTTCACGAGATGCTGACTCAAGAGGAGCTCGATCTGGTTGCGATCTGCACTCCCGCGTCCGGACTCCAAAAACCCTCGCGGGAGGCGCCCGAGGCTGAGTTTCGCGGCGATTCCCACGCAGACCTCGCAGTCGCTGTTTCCAACGCGGGAATCTCCATGATCTACCTGGAAAAGGCGATGGCGAGCTCGATGACGCGGGCTGACGAGGTGCGCGACGCTTGCAGCAAGAACCGGACGATCCTGAATACGGGCGTTACCCGGAGGTTTCACGCTACCTATCACGCCGTCCGCGACGCAGTTGCAGACGGGATCATCGGCGAGCCAGTGGCGGCAGTCCATTTTGCACCCTCAAGCCTGATGCATGGCCACATCCATTCCATCGACACGCTGTCTTTTCTTCTCTGCGATCCTCCCATCAGGCGTGTTCGCGGCGATCTCCAACCGACCGATTTGGAATTCTCGGGCGACCAAATCCCGTTCGATCCGATGGCAACTTACACGCTCGATTTCGACAACGGCGTATTCGCTACGACAATCCCCGCGGGGGGGTTTGAGTTTGAAGTCCTCGGAAGCGATGGCGCTATGAGGGTTATTAACAACGGCACCGGAATCCGGCTGCGCACGAAGCAGGGAATGAAAGGGGTGCGCCCCGCCTGGATCGAGACCCCATTTCCCGAACCCGAACCGTCCAGCGCCGTCGTTCGTTGTCTCGAAGATCTCGTTCGCGCTCACGAATCCGGGCAGCCATCGCTTGGCAATGCCGCCTTCACCCATCACATCACCGAAGCGTGCATTGGGGTCGCTGAAAGCCACCGCGCCAACGCCAGGTGGGTGGATCTCCCAATGACCAACCGCGACCTCTATATTTTTCACATCTGAACTGTCACTCGGGGTGCCTCCGCAGTCTGAACAGATCCCTTATCGGGACCCTCCCTCCATGCGGATTCGCGGGTCGAGGACCATAAGGAGCAGATCGCTCACCAGGGTACCGAGAACGGCCAGGAAGCTGAGCACCATCAGCATGGACCCGGCCAGGTACATGTCCTCGCTCATTAGGCCGTTAAGCATGAGGGGGCCGACCGTGGGCAGGCTGAGAACGATGGCAACGATGGCCCCACCCGAGACGAGGTGGGGGAAGATGCCCCCGATTCCCGAGATGAAGGGGTTGAGGGCGAGACGCACGGGGTACTTCAGGAGCAGCTTCATGGGGCGCACACCCTTGGCCTGGGCCGTGGTCACGTAGGGCTTTTTTAATTCGTCGAGCAAGTTGGCCCTCATGACGCGAATCATTCCCGCGGTTCCGCTCGTTCCGATGACCACCACGGGCAGCCAGATGTGTTGCAGGAGGTCGAGAAATTTCGCCGCGTTCCACTCTTTCTGAGCGGCAAATTCGGGCGAGAAGAGACCCCCCATGTTGATCCCGAAATATCTGTTGGCCCAATACATGAGAAGAAGAGCGAGGAGAAAATTGGGAATACACATGCCGATAAACCCGATGAAAGTGAACAGGTAGTCGCCCGGCGAGTATTGCCTGACAGCGGAAAATATGCCGATCGGTACCGCCACAGCCCATGTAAAGAGAATCGTGCCAAGGGAGATGAGGAAGGTGAGGAGGATGCGATCGCCCACAATATCGTTGACCGATTCGCTGTTCTCCATGGAACGCCCCATGTGGCCCTGAAGCAGACCGAGGTCGATGTCGTCAAATGAGGCGAACCAGTAGAGGCCGAGCCAGCGCGCGTATTGGATATGGAGGGGATCTTCCAAATGAAAAAGTTCCTTGAGGTGTTCCACTTGCTCGAGGGAAGCCTCCTCTCCCGACATCTCCAGTTGGAGAATAAGCGTCTCCAGGAAATTGCCCGGCGGGGCCTGAATGATGATGAAAGAGATCACAGAAATAATGATGAGGGTTGGAACCATGATGATCAGGCGCCGGCCGATGTAGGGGTGGCGCGCACCTGCCAGAATCAGGCCGATCGCAACGATACCGTAGAGGATGCGCCGAATGAGAGCGGAGAAGGCGCCGGTTTCTCGGGGTTGCAGCGTTTCCACATCGATGGTGCCCGGGGCTGGGGTTACTTCGACCATCTCCCGTTTGATCTCAGCAAGGGTGCCGGGAGAATCCCTCGGTTCTCGTAAATAGAACGTCTCAGCGCCCAGTTTTCCCGGGACCCGGCCCCCGTAGAGGACGTTGCGAGGAACGCCCAGGATATCGTTACTGACGATCGCAAGCTGAGGTGGCGGGGTTGCTATACTGATCGTCCATACGTTCTCTGCAGCGATATCCATGGCCTCGTCGAATAGGTCACGCATTTCTTCGTATGAAGTCGCAGTATAGGCTTCTTCATATACCTGCAGGGACCGTCGCAACGGATGGTCAAGGGGAGGGGCCTCCCCTCCCTGGAGGAGTGCTTCCGGGTTCCCTTCGAGTCCTCCCCGCAGGTACCAACGCCCGTAGGAACGCGCAAAACGGGAGAATCCGTAAGCCGGGCATATGTTGCGCGGCTTCAGGAGCGGATTGAGGCCCGCCTGACCTTGAATGACCTCGAAGTCGACCTTCCGGGCTGCCCCTTGGACGATGTAGAGCCGGGCGGATCGTTCACGTTGTACCGCCCGGATGCCGACCACTGCCCAATCATCGACGATGAACTGGGCGGGGCCAGGGTCCGTGAACACGCTCATTTCGAGAAACCATGTCATACGGGTTCCGCCTCTGAAAGTACGGTAGCCCTCGGTGTCGGTGCGGGTGAGCCCGATTTCATCGAGTAAGCGGCCAGCCTGTTCGGGATCGTGTTCGGTGTAGGCGTGGGTGAGGTGCTCGGAATGAAAAAAGGAATCTGGTCCCGGTGAGACTTGAGCGGGTTCTCCGATTCCGTAAAATACAGCATCGATAATCTGTCGCCGATTGATGGCGAGGGAGAGGGCGCGGCGAAAGCGCACATTGTTGAGGAGTTCCCATTTAAACTTCGTGGACGGGTTGTCGGGATCGATATAGCGATTCAGGTTAGGGTGCATGGTCCATTGCGAGCGGTCGGCCGGATACCAGTGAAAGACCTCGTAATTGCCTGCCGCCCTTTCGCTCATAAGCATCGTGTAATCCCTGAACTGAAAATTGAAGGCCTGCATGGTTATGTGGCCTCCCGCCGCCGCCGCCGGCAGCAATTGAGGCGGCTTGATATCGTAGAAAATGCGATCGATGTAGGGGAGCTGGTTCCCTTCCGTATCGACCGCGAAATAATAGGGATTGCGCACAAAGATGAAGGGAGCGTTCAAGGTGTGGGTGCGGAAGACCCATGGCCACATCCGCGGATGGACCGGATTGCTCCAGACCTTGAGCGAGGTATAGAGACTTACGCGCGAATTCAGATTGCGCGCCTTCAGCGCTGCCTCGATGAGCGCGGCATTGCCGTAAATGGGGTGGTACGGTTCGAGGTAGTGGCACGGGGAATAGATACTCAATGATATGGCGTCGCTCATTTTTTCCGAAAAGAGGAGGTTGGGGACCGGAAATTCAAAACGAACCGTATAAGCATCGATCTTTTCCACGCGGCCCGCCTTGCGCGCCGCCTTCATCCATTTATTCGGCGATGCGCCGGTTGCCTCCAGGTCCTTCGTCCAGGTATACACAATGTCGTCCGCGGTGAAGGGATGGCCATCGGACCAGCGGGCCCCTTTGCGCAGGTACATCGTCCAAACCCGTTTGTCGGCGCTCGCATCCAAAGCCTTGGCGATGTGCGGAACGAGGGGAAACCCCTGTGGAGACTGCCGGAAGAAATAGGAGCAGGACATACGCCGATTGCTGGCGCCGACCCGCAGGGCGGAGGTCTCAACCCTGAACCAGGTGCCGCCGTAGCTGCCGATGCCGGCGAGGCCGTCCAGGACCACTGGCTCCGGCCCGACCCGCTCTTCCACGGGCGGAAGTTTGCCCTCCCTGACCAATTCGGCGAGAATGGGAGATTCCCCTTTCGGATACCACGATGCCGAAGGCCCCTCGCTGGTGTCAACGTCCTGCCAGACGACGTGCTGCTCCTCAGGATTCAGACGCGGACGCCGCAGACTTTCAAGTTCATCGACGATCTCTTCATCGAACGCTTCCACCCGGTCGCGGATTTCAGGACGAAATGCCGCTCCCCATGCTACCAGGAACAAGCACACTCCGAGGGCAGCGGAAAGGACCCGAATGGTTATTCGCGATGCGGTCGAGGCGGACATATGGGGTAAAGGTAATTGCGAAACGCCACACTTGGCAATCTGTTGGGTTTCGCTTCCGAGCTTCTGGAAGGAAATGGGTAAAGGTGAGGAAATTGCAGTTTGCGCAGTCAGGAAGACGACAGATCGCGTAACGCTCCTCTGAAACTCGTCTCAGACTGGGCATGACCCACCCCGCCCTTCGGGCACCCCTCCTGGGAGGGGATCTTTGCCTAACGGTAGCCAGCTATAACAATCCCCTCCTTGGAGGGGTGCCCGAAGGGCGGGGTGGGTTCGATCCGCCGTGGGAGACTCTGCACCCTGCAGTTTCACCCCGCTAAAACCAGGAGCCCTTGAATACATTGCTCTTCTGCGATCGTGATCGGCGCTGGATTGACGGGAGCGGCGGCGGCCCGGCACTTGTCGAGAGTAACCTCAGGAGTGGCCCTGATCGGACCTCCCGAGCCGCGCAATCGCGCCAATCACCAGGGGGTATTCGGGAGCCACTATGACGAGAGCAGGATTGTCCGGACACTCGATTGTGATGTGCGCTGGGGCCTGCTGGCGCGCCGATCGATTGCCCGGTTTTCCGATGTCCAGCGGAAGTCCGGGATTCCCTTTTACCACGAAAGCGGCCATCTGGCGCTGGCGGAACGGTCAACCGATCCCGAAAATTACGTGAACCAGGTGGACCGCGTCGCCCGCCAACTGGGAGTGACCTGCGAAGTGTGCGAAGACTGCGATCTGCACCATCGCTTCCCGTTTCTCAAGGCCCCGACGGGAACCACGGGCCGTTTTCAAGGGCGGATCGGCGGCTTCATAAGCCCGCGCTCCCTGGTGCGCGCGCAGATTGAAATGGCAACTCGGCGGGGTGCCGAGATCATCCCGGAGACGGCTGTGAAAGTGCGCGCTGACAGGGAAGGGGTACGGGTCGAAAACCGACTCGAAACCGTCGCCGAAGTGGCGGACTGGTACCGCTCAAACGGTAATCCACAGATTGCAATGCTCCTCCGGAAGACCGTCCGTAAGCGAATCCCGGCGATCCGATTTCTAAGCGAAACAATCCCCTCAACGACAGATACTATAGAAGAATAGCCGCAAAAGAACGCAAAGAGCACAAAGCCTTCTTGCGCTGCACGGCCACCCTTTTTTGTGACCGTATGAGGATTTCCAGCGAAAACAATGGAGCTTATGGCAGACCGGGGGCATCGTTCGAACCTGTGGGTGCTGTGCAACACCAACAGGTGGCAAACGGGAGACGCTCGACGAGAACGCTGGAGTTACTCTCCGACTCTGTGATTGAGCGCCGGCGGAATGCACCTACGTGGAGGATGGACTCCGAAAAGCTGAATGCTACGTAACCGCCTGCCCCCGGTCAGCCGCCATAAGCGAGAAAAGCAAACAATGGAAAAAAAGCAAAGTCAACCCAGACGAATCATCGGGCTGGATATGCACCCGGATATCTTCACGGCGGCATTGCTGGAAGGCAGCGATGCGGCCAGCGCTGTGGTGCAGAAAGTCTACGACAGGGTCTCTACGGAACAGCTGGAAGGCTGGGCCGGCAAGCACCTGAAGGGAACCGATCTGGTGGTCCTGGAGGCCTCCACCAACAGTTTCGAGACGGTCAAGCGGCTCAAGAAGGTGGGGATCGCGGCAGTGGTGTTAGAAAGCCAAAGGGCCGGACAGATTCGCAAGGCCTACTGCAACAACGATAAACTCAGTGCGGTGAAACTGGGAAGAATCTACCTGAGCGGACTGGCTCGGGAAGTGTGGACCCCAGATGAGAAGACGCGCGAACGCCGTGAAGTAATGCACACCCATCGCAAGGCAGTGTGCAGTTGCACGCGGATACGCAATCGCATCCGCAGCTACCTCAGCGAGCAGGGAAAGCGGATTCCCCGGGGCACCTGCCTAACTCGAGCTTCGGGCCGTGCCTGGGTGCTGCGATGTCGCCCCTGGAGTCCGGTGCAACTGTTCTTGTGCGAAGAGATGTTCGAAGAGCTTTGGATGGCCGAGAGGCGACGCAAAAAACTGCGGGCACTGATGGCTCGCGAGGTGCTCGAGGATCCCGCATTGCTGCCCTTAGTGCGTCTGATGGGAGTGAGGCATGTCGTCGCCTATGCCATCGGGGCAGTCATCGGCGACATCCACCGCTTCGCCAATGCCAAGAAGCTGGTCGCCTATCTGGGGCTGTCCCCCAGCCGGCATCGCAGCGGACTGACCATCAAGCGCGATGGCGGTATTATTGCCTTCGGCCGCAAAGATCTACGTGCGCTGCTGATCCAGTCGGCACAGAACGCGCTGAACCAGAAAAACAGCCCCTTACACCAATGGGGCTGGAAACTCACTTTGCGCAAGGGCCACCGTAACATTGCGGTGGCCGCCGTGGCGCGCAAGCTCACCGTCTCCATCTGGTATCTTCTCAAAGGCCATTTCAGCCCACTGACCGAAGCGACGGAAACCATCCGCGTGAAGATCCACAAGCTGGCTACCGAAATCGGCGTAAAAACCATCAAAATGATGGGCTATGCTTCTAAGACAGCTTTTGAAGAAGAAAAAATGGCACTCTTAGTAAATCCGGCTTGAAAAACCACAAAGCCGTTCTTTGTGATCTTTTGTGGCTAATGATAGCAGCGCATGAGGTCACCTCCGGAGAATTTCCCAGAGCGCTGACATCTCAGGGCAGATCGAAAAACTCTCCTGTGCCCAGATCGACGAAATTTCGCGGATTGGAGGTATCTTCGAAGTAAAAGACCCAGGCGTTCCGGTCAAAACTAAACATATTCGGATACTGGATCGAATCGGTAAAGAACCAGCCTTCCGAGCTCAGATCGTAGAGGAAAACACTGTTCGCAGCGCTCTCTGGAGTCACAAACATCCACACATGCTCGAGGTGGAAAAGCCATGGTTCGTAGAAGTTGACATTGTAAAATCCGAACCAGTCGGAAAAGTGCCAGCCGCCACCCAGGTCGGGCCCGCCGTCGAAGATATCCTCGTATCCGCCCGCTGGTTCGCCTCCCAACTGGTAAAGGATGGCCACCCCGGAATCTTCTCCAACGCCATCCCTCTGCGGCGCCGCCCCGATGGCCGATATTCCTTCCACGGCCACGGCCAATCCGAATCGGTCATCGGCAACGCCATCGCCGGCAGTGATCTTCGCCACCTGCTGCCACAGCCCGCTTTCATTCCGTTGGAAGATATAGATGGCCCCGGCCTTTGCCCCATTTTCGTCTTCATCCGGCGCACCGACGACAATGGTATCGCCATTGATCGCCACTTTTTCGCCGAATTTCTCGAAGCCGGTTCCGTCACCTGCTACAAGCTTGCCAGTCTCTACCCACTGCCCATCCCGGCGTTCGAAAACAAAAGCCGTTCCCGCGCCCGGGCCGGCGTCGTCGTCTCCCGTCGCGCCCACCACGATAGTATCGCCATCGATCGCCACGGAACGACCGAAGCGGTCGAATCGGCGCCCGTCGCTGGCGCGCAGAACACCGGCTTCGTTCCACTGGCCGGAAGCGGCCGCGTCGCGTTCATAGACGTATACGGTTCCCTGGTCAGGGTCGTTAGCCTCCTCCTCACTGGCGCCGACGATAAGGGTATTCCCGCTGATGGCCAGGGTTCTGGCATAATTGTCGAAGAGCGCCTCGTCGGTCGCCACCGGGTTGCGCGGTGATTCAAAGAAAGCCGCCTCTATCCACTGGCCCGAGGCGGGATCAAACTCGAACAGGTAAGCGGTGCCCGAATCCGTGCCTGAACGGACGGAGGGCGCATTCCCGCCGCTGCCCGCCTGTTTCTCTTCTCTCCATTGGCCGACTGCCAGGACATTGGAGCTTAGAGACAAGGAATATCCGAAATTCTCAAAGATATCGCCATTACTGGCGACCAGTTTTCCGACCTGGCCCCATCGACCTTGCCCACCGGCATTGCGTTCAAAGATATAAACCGAACCGGACGCATCCACCGTTTCGAATCCGGGTGCCGTTGAAGGGTTGGAGTCGTCATCTCCCGGAGCGCCGACCGCCAGAACGTCGCCTTGCAGAGCAACTGTCTGGCCAAATCGATCCCCCTCTGCCACATCGTCCGACACCAGTCGTTGGGTCAGTCCCCACTGTTCGCTGCCCCCTTCATTCCGTTCGAAGAGGTAGACCGCGCCCGCGCCTCCATCCCCGCGCGCTCCGACTGCCATGGTGTCGCCAACAATAGCGACAGAAAATCCGAATTCTGCTTGCGCGGCCGACGCGGAAGGCGTCGGCCGCACTACTTCCGTGACCACCTGCGACTGCGCATGGGCGCTGGTCACGAAAATCCCGACTATACCAAGAACCCGAAACAGGACTGAAAAAAATCGTAAGACGCGATCAGTAGATAATATCTTCATTACATAACCTTCCTATAGAGACTTCCACTAGAGGGAGAATCCGATCACTGCTTTGAAAACGGACCGTCCAAGCGAAGCTGAATGCTGGTCAATGTATAGTGGATTCGGTGGGGTAGATGCAATACCGGATGAAAGGCTTTCGAGCTTCAAATTGACTTTAGGACCGCAGTTCCTCGGAAGAACAGCCGCAAAAGAGCGCAAAGAACACAAAAGACCTCTTGCGCTGCAACGGCTCCTTCTTTGCGTTCCTTGTGTTCTTTCGTGGCTATTGAATGCAGCCGGCGTAGCTGGACGCCTTCGCGTTCAGTCGAGGAGTAGGATTAAGATTAGGAAGGGAAACGCTGGCCGGGTTCATTAAGAGGAGCTTTATCGAGACCTGCGGCCATCAACTATTGTGTAAACATGAACCTTCCGACGTTGCAATCTGGAGGGCCGAGGGCTCCCGAGGCCGAGCGTAGGATTACGATTAAGATTGCGATTAGGAGGCGAAGGTCTGGTCAGGTTCATTAGGAGAGCCCTCCCGCGATCTTCACTCCAGATCGAAGAACTCCCCCGTGCCCAAGTCGACGAAGTTGCGCGGTCCAGCCGTATCTTTGAAATAGAAGACCCAGGCGCTCCGACCAAAACTGAACAGGTTGGGGTACTGCGTCGTGTCCGTAAAGAACCAGCCCTCCGAACTGAGATCGTAAAGAAACATGCTCTCCGGGGTGCTCTCCGCGGTCACAAACATCCAAACGTGCTCGAGGTGGAAAATCCACGGTTCGAAGAAGTTGACATTGTAGAAACCGAACCATTCCGAGAAATGCCAGCCGCCGCCAAGATCTTCGCCGCCGCCAAAAACATCTATATATTCTGAAGACACCTCACCTCCAATCTGGAAGAGGTAAGCGGAACCCGAACTGTCTCCTACGACATCCTTACGGAATGCGCCCGATATAGCGAAATCCCCCCCAACTGCCACCGCGGAGCCGAACTGGTCGTCCGCGGCCGCGTCGGCGACGGTTATTTTGGCCACCTGACCCCACTGCCCGGCACCGCCGGAATCCCGTTGAAAGATATACACCGCGCCCGCGTCGGTACCCTTTTCATCTTCTTCCGGCGCCCCGACGATGATCGTATCGCCGTCTATCGACACAACCGCCCCGAAACGCGCACGGTCGGAACCATCGACCGCAATTAGCTTGGCCGTTTCCACCCACTGACCGTCCTGTCGGTCGAAGACAAATGCGGTACCGGCGCCCGAGCCCGCGTCGTCGTCCCCGGTTGCGCCCACCACGATAGTGTCTCCGCTGATGGCTGCGGAGGTCCCGAAGCGATCAAATGTAGCCCCGTCGCCTGCCCGGAGCCGCGTCAGCTCTCCCCACAGGTTGGGCCCGCCGGTATTGCGTTCGAAGACATAGACCGTTCCCTGGTCGGCATCGCTCGCATCCTCCTCCGAGGCGCCCACTATGAGGGTATCCCCATCGATCGCGATGGTCTTGGCAAAGTTGTCGAAAAATGCCTCGTCGGACGTCACCGGCATACGCGGCGAGTCGATCTTGGTTATCTCCGACCATGTTCCCGTGGCGGGATTGCGCTCGAGAATATACGCCGAACCCGAATCGTTGCCCGCCCTGGCTGATCCGCTGCCGACGGTGGCGCCTCCAGCAAATTCATCCTCCGTCCATGCTGCGACTGCAAGCACATCGCCACTCAACGACAACGTATAACCGAAATTGTCGAAGGGAACACCGTCACCGGCCACCAGTTTCGAAGTCTGAGCCCACTGTCCCGTCGCACTGTCCAGCTCAAAGATATAGACCGACCCGGAGGCGAAAAGCTCCGTGGACCCAGGAGCGGTCGTAAGATTGACGTCGTCATCACCGGGCGCGCCCACCGCCATTGTTTCCCCACGCAGGGCGATTGCCTGGCCGAAGCGGTCACCCTCGGCAGCATCATCAGGTACGACTGTCGCCGTCAGACCCCACTGATCGGAGCCGTCCTCGTTGCGCCGGTAGACGAAAACCGCCCCCGTTCCTCCGGAGTAGCGCCCCCCCACCGCCATAGTTTCTCCACTGACGGCAATTGAATATCCGAATTCATCCTCGGCCGCGCCATCGTCCGGCCTCAACGTGGCCACTTCACTCACTGTTGTTTCCTGAGCACCCAGCCCACCCGCGGTGAGTAGGAACGCGACGATCGCAACGGCGAAGACGCTGCACAGGAAGCCCTTCCATTCTATGACGGTAGCGGAAGGATAGTGCCAGTCGCCCGTGGAATAAGAATTGGTATTCAGGCGAGACGGGAGCCAGTTCCGGATTTTTATGGTCATTCGAACTATTTTCGCTGCTGCGACACCAATGCCGCAAGCGCCCGACGATGTGGAGCAAGCAAGGGATCAGTATAGTAATCCATCGGGGTCGATGAGACAAGTGGAATTCTTGTCCGCAGGGATGAATCGGATCAAGCTTACGACGAAGGTCGGGAGGGCGCTCAGCGATAGAAGATCTCCGGAACTTCGTCGTCAGCTTCGTCGAAATTCCTCTCAGCCCCAGTGAGGCTCTTTCCAGCCGGCCATGAAGCATGCGGCAGAAGCCGAAGGGTCGACTAAGCTTGCGACAATGCTTACGACGAAGGTCGGGAGGGTTCTCGACAGTAGAAGATCTCCGGAACTTGGTCCTAAGCTTCGTCGAAATTCCTCTCAGCCGCAATGAGGCTCTTAACTCAATTCATTCGTACTGTCTAATCGTCACACTCAAAAAAAAGCCTCCCCGAGGGGGAGAACCCACCCCGCCCTGCGGGCACCCCTCCCGAGAGGGGACCTTTGCCTAACAATGGCCGGCTATCATAGTCCCCTCCTCGGAGGGGTGCCCGCAGGGCGGGGTGGGTTCTGCCTCGGAAGGATGGCTGAGATCCCTCGAATCCGTTCCGAGGGGAGCCTTAGTGATTTCTGTTCATGCCTGGCAGGCGGGCAACCGGCCTGTTCTCAACTCCAAACTTCTAAGCGGCCTCCAGAGCCGTCGGCCCTCCAGTCGCTTGCAATACGTTCCAAACCCAGGGTCATTATAGGAACCGATTTATAGAGCCCGGATGGCCGTCAGCTAGGGTGCTAGATGAACCGAAGATCGCAGCCAGGACGTTGCGGCGGCAAGGGATTGCCGCCCTCCATTTCTCGGACGACGCCTTGGATTTGGAGGGCGCCAATCCTTTGGCGCCGCCGACCTTCCATAGAGCCGATGTAGCTGGACCTGCCGTCGTCCTCCTTACGGGAACTTTGGCGAGGCGGGCGAAGCCCCTCGGCCATGAGCTCGGGGCCGAATGGCGTGCGGTATTGGAGGCATGAATCTGGCCCGGTAGCCGTGATCATCAGTCTTTTGTCCCATCCAGCCTGGTTCCCGCCTTCTTGCGAAGCCGGCTACGGGGAAGCCGACGTAAAAGACCTGTTGCGCTGCAACTGCTCCCTTTTCTGCGATCTTTGTGTTCTCTTGTGGCTATCGAATGCAGCGCACGACGAGGTCCCCTTCAAGGAATTCCGCAGAGCGACGACAACCGCCGGACTTGGGGAGAAGAATAGCCGCAAAAGAACGCAAAGAGTACAAAAGACTTCCGGCGCTGCACGACCACATTTTTTTCGCGTTCTTTGTGATCTTTTGTGGCTATTGATAGCAGCGCACGCGGTCCTCTTTGGGAAATTCCGCAAAGCGCTGACAACCGCCGCGCTTGGGGAGAAGAATAGCCGCAAAAGAACGCAAAGAGCACAAAGACCTCTTGCGCTGCAACGGCTCTTTTTTGCGTTCCTTGTGATCTTTCGTGGCTATTGAATGCGGCAGACGAGAAACCGAGACCTCAGGGCAGATCGAAGAACTCCCCCGTGCCCAGGTCGACGAAGTTGCGCGGTCCGGCCGTATCCTTGAAATAAAAGACCCAGGCGGTTCGATCAAAACTGAACATGTTGGGGTACTGCGTCGAATCGGTAAAAAACCAGCCTTCTGAACTCAGGTCATACAGAAACAAACTCTCCGGCGTGCTCTCCGCGGTCACAAACATCCACACGTGTTCGAGGTGGAAGACCCATGGTTCGAAGAAATTGACATTGTAAAAGCCGAACCACTCCGAGAAATGCCAGCCTCCTCCCAGATCTTCGCCGCCGCCAAAAACGTCCATATATTCAGAAGACGATTCACCCCCGATCTGGTAAAGGTAAGCGGAACCCGAACTCTCTCCTACGACATCCTTACGAAATGCGCCCGAGACCGCGAAGTCTCCCCCAATGGCCACGGTGGCGCCGAATTGATCCTCTTCGGCGGCGTCACCTGCAGTTATCTTGGCTACCTGGCCCCACTGCCCGGCGCCGCCCGAATCCCGTTGAAATACATACATCGCGCCCGCGTCGTTACCCTTTTCGTCTTCTTCCGGCGCTCCCACGATGATCGTATCGCCATCTATCGAGACAACTGCCCCGAACCGCGCGCGGTCGGAACCATCGGCGGCGGTAAGCTTGATTGCTTCTACCCATTGGCCGTTCTGTCGTTCGAAAACAAAGGCAGTACCCGCTCCCGAGCCGACATCGTCGTCACCAGTTGCGCCTATCACGATGGTGTCCCCACTGAGGGCTGCGGATGTCCCGAACCGGTCAAACCTGGCTCCGTCACCGGCCCGCAGCCGAATAACCTCCCCCCACTGGTTGGGCCCGCCCACGTTGCGTTCAAAGACATATACCGCTCCCTGGTCGGCATCGTTCGGATCCTCCTCCGAGGCGCCCACAATGAGCGTGTCCCCATCGATGCTGATGGTCTTGGCAAAGTTATCGAAGAACGACTCTGCCGTAGTGATCTCCCTACGCGGCGAGTCGATTTTGATAATTTCCGACCACGCCCCCGTGCCGGGATTGCGCTCGAGAATATAGACCGTACCGGAATCGTTGCCGGCCCGGGTTGATCCGCCGCCACAGCAGACTCCCCCGCCGGCCGTCTGATCCTCCGACCACGCCGCAGCCGCAAGCACATCGCCGCTCAACGACACCTCATAACCGAAATTGTCCAGGATAACTCCATCGCTGGCTACTATTTTTACCGTTTGGGTCCACTGCCCGGTCCCACTATCGCGCTGAAAAACATAAACCGAGCCCGAGGCGAAGATCGCCGTGGACCCGGGAGCGGTACTGGCATTGACGTCGTCATCACCGGGCGCTCCCACCACCAGCGTGTCCCCTTGAAGCGTAACGGACTGTCCGAACCGGTCGCCCTCGGCACCATCCGCCGACACAATTTTCGCGCTCCGACCCCACTGATCGGGACCACCCTCGTTGCGCCCGTAGATGAAAACCGCCCCCGCTCCTCCAGAGAAGCGCGCACCCACCGCCATGGTGTCGCCACTTATGGCAAATGAATATCCGAATTCATCCCCGAGCGCACCATCGGCCGGCCTCAACGTGGCCGCCTCGCTCGGTGTTGTTTGGGCGTTCAGCCCGCCCGTCGTAAATACAAGCCCGACTATCGCAACGGCGAAGCCGCTGCCCAGAAAGGCCTTCAATTCTCTGAAGGCAGCGGACGGATAATGCCGGGCGTGCGTGGAATAAGAATCAGTCTTCAGGTGAGATGTGAGCCAGTTCTGGATTTTCATGATCATTTCGAAAAATCTTTGCCGATGCGACGCTGATGCCGCAAGCTCCCGGCGATGAGGAGTAAACAGTAAGTAAGCGCTAAGCATCGCAACCTATAGAGGCCTCTGTGACAAGTGTAATTCACGTCCTTCATTGCGGCCATTCAATTCATCTGACGCCTCTTGGCGGGACGAGGGCCCCTGAGTCCGCTGGGTTGGAGGATACTGGAACTCATCTCAGACCGAGCAGGACCCACCCCGCCCTTCGGGCACCCCTCCCGAAAGGGGACCCTCAGACGCGGCTACCGTTAGGCAAAGGTCCCCTCCTCGGAGGAAAGGGTCCGATGCGCCGCGCAAGCGCCTTTCGTAGCTGGCTTCGCAAGAAGGCGGGGACCCGGTAGGGGACTCCGACAGATCTGTGACCACGCCTGCACAGTCTGTTTCGTAATTCCAAGACCGCACGCTTGCGCGTCCAGCTACAGCGCCTTTCGTAGCCGGCTTCGCAAGAAGGCGGGGACCCGGTCTGGGACACCAATATATCTGCGACCACGCCTGCACAGTCTGTTCCCTAATTCCAAGACCGCACGCTTGCGCGTCCGGCTACAGCGCCTTTCGTAGCTGGCTTCGCAAGAAGGCGGGGGACCAAGCTCGATGGGCCAAAAGACCCATGATCACGGTTACCGGGCCATATTCATACCTCCAAGACCGGACGCTTGCGCGTCCAGCTACAGCGGCATCTCGTAGCCGGCTTCGCAAGAAGGCGGGAACCTGGTCTGAGGCACCGATATATCTGTGACCACGACTGCACAGCCTGTCCCACTTTCAGCGCTGTTCCTGAAGCCAGTTTCCTGGATAGGGCGAGTCCCTGCCGAGCCGTGAACTTACAGCAGTCGGACGCTCCGGCGAGCCAGGCCTCGCCCGAGGAAAGCGGCGTCGAGCCGCCGCACTCGAAATTGCCAAGCGGCCTCCAGAGCCCAGTCGTCGCCAAGGCTATGCCCGGCAAACGTCGGCCCTCCAGTCGCTTGCAATAGGCACCAAATCTGGAGGGACGAGGGCCCCCGAGTCTGTAGGGCAATCCTTATCGCACCCCCCAAAAAAACGGGGGAATGGCATGCGCCATTCCCCCGTTCAAAGTTGAGTTTGTTGCTAAGTTTTCGTTTAGCTCTTCGCAGACCAGATCAGAAGAACACCTTCATCTTGAAATAGGCCTTGCGCGGATCCATTCTCCCAAGGCCGGAAAACCACCCCTTGTCGAACAGATTCTCCACCTGTAAGCTGAAGGAGGTCCGGGTGTTGAACAACGTGGTGTCGTAGCCGATACGCGCGTCAACCAGCGAGTAAGTCGGGTTCCGGTGGAAGCGGAAGGGCTTGTTGTTGCCGGACTCGGCGCCGGTCACATAGCGCCAGCCAAGAGCCAACGACAGACCCTTCATGGGGCCTTCAGTGAAGTTATACTTGTTCCAAACGGAGAGCATATGCTCGGGAGCATCGTGCTTTTGCCGCCCGTTCTGGATCCTGAAGCCGAACGATCCCGGGCGAAAACTGGGATCACTGACAATCTTGGCGAAGTAGAACCAGGAATAGGTGAACAGCAACTGGTTGTTGCGAATCGGCTCCCAGACGAGGTCCGCTTCGATCCCCTTGACCCGCTCAAGCCCGGAGAGGGCGTAGTGGGTGACGTTATTGGTCAGGTCGGTATCGTTATTGCGCGGCTCCTCGTCCATCTTGATCTGGTCCTGCTGGCGGATATTGGACCGGTCCACGGTGAACCAACCGATGGTCCCGCTAAGGGTGTTATCCCTCCAGTTCGTCTTCACCCCGATCTCGGTGCCGACTCCCGTTTCGTTCGCCATATCCATCTGTTCCCCGGGGCGTACGCCACCACCGGTAATATTGAAACCATTGGGTTTCCAGGTTTTACTGTGGCTACCGTAGACGTGCCAGCCCTTGAAAACCTCGATGACAGCACCAATGGAGGGGGTGGTCCCCTCGTCGTTATTGTCCGGATTCTTCTCCCAGCGGACGCCATACATAGTCCGCAGACGGCCGCTCTCGCCGGCCCCCCTCTTGAAGGCCGAGCCCAAATGCGTCACATATACCCCTTCGGCACGCCGAGGAGCGTTAAATTTGAAACCCGCCGCGGGACCTTGAATGATGTCACCGTAATCCGGCTGCGGGTGGAGGTAGGGAGCGAAATTCTGGAAAACATCCCGCCCCGTCAACTCGACCGGGTTGTTGCCCAGGGAGACGTTGCCGCCCCGCCAGTAGGAGGGTTCCAGGCCCTCATCGTTCTGGGAAGGCACCAGAACCGGCTCCACGTTGTCGTAGTTGAGAATGTGGGGGAACCTCCCGAACTTGTCCCAGTTCGCTTCGAACCCGGCGAGGATCTGGTGATCCATACCGGCCGCTGAGAACCTGATCTTGGCGTCGATCTGGTGGTTCCGCGCCAAAGAGCGATAGATCATATTGAAGTTCTCCCGCACCGGCAGGGTGTAGTCCGCATTGGGAGTGGTAAAGAAGTTGTTGATATCGGTCCGGTTGCTCTTCGTCCAGGAAAACTGGTAGTTCAGATCGAACCATTTTGTCGGCTTCAGAGTCACCCGGTAGAAAACCCGAATGCCGTCGTTGTCGTCAAAGGCGCCGGGACCATTACGATTAAACGACCACCCCTTTGGAGTGTAGAGAAACGGGTCGATATGCCCGATCTGGCGGAAGGGCTCGTTTTCTTCCCCGAAGACCGCTTTCACATCCTGGGTCCAGCGGGCGTTCGAAGTCCGCCAACGGCCACGCAGAAAATCGATCGTTTCCTGATCGGTGGCGAAATCCTGCGCCTCCTTGAAATGGGCGATGATTTCCCCGCGGGGAGTCTCGTAGTCGGAGTGCCACTGCGGATTGGAGACTACCGCATTGGCCCCTTCGTTGCGGTTCTGGTTGGCCCATTCAAACTCGGCCACCATGTCGATCTTGGAATTTGGATTATAGCGCACGCTGGCCGTCAGATAGGAATCCTCCGCGTTTTCGTACTCCATCCAATCCTTTCTATTCAAGTAGGAGGAGACGATGCGGTAAGCGATGGTGTTATTCGAGGATTCGACCACCCCCTGCAGGTCCACCTGGAAACGATGGAACTCGTAGGAGCCGTAGGTGTAGTCGAAGGTGCCGCCGTTGATGAACTCCGGCTTCTTGGTCACGATGTTGTAGATTCCGCCCGGCGACCCTTTGCCATAGAATATACCAACCGGACCCTTAATCACCTCTACGCGGTCCACGGCGTTGAAGTTCGACGCCGTGAAGCTTGCCACACCGTTGAGGTGGTGGGGAGTGCGGAATGAACGCACGTAGACGATTCCCTGCCCGTGAGTGGAAACGCGTTCATCCGCGAAAACCCCGCTCATATACCGGGCCGCCTCCTGAGCGTTATCGTAGTTCAGATCGTCGATGAACTCCCCCGTCATCACGACGATGTTCATCGGCGTGTCGATGATGTTGGTGGATATCCGGCTGGCCGTCATCGACGTGGTGGCGCGGTAACCGTACTCCTGCGTGGTATCGATGACGAAGTCCCGCAGGGTGATAATATCCTCCTCCAACTCGGCCGCCTCTTTTTCGTCCTGAGCGGTAAGCGGAGAGAAGACAAACAGGCCGATTGCCAGAAGGGCGACCAGCGAACGCCTCCAGGCAGCGTGTAATGGATACAGTGAGTCAGTCATTTTTCTTCATCCTTTTCTAGGGGTTTAGATCTGAGTCTGGCTTTCGAAGCCATGGGTAAGCTGCATATAAAAGGCATATGCACTAAAAAGACTCCGACATTTCTATGCTTCGTCCTCGCCCTGTCAAACATTTTTATCACGAAATTTTTACGGTTCATCCCCGATGCGCAAAGGCGGAGGCGGAATGAGCCGATTTAATGAGGCCCTGTGGCTGTCAATGAACTTGATTTCGAGCTCAAGGTGGCACGAGCATCCCTGCACGTGATCAGGCCTGGGAACAGGCAGGGATGCCTGTTTCACCTTGGAGCTTTGTTCGTAGCGGCTTCAACAGGTAGGGCGAATCCCGATATAGGTCGGGATGAGCCGCGAGCCACGGCATTCGGGTCAGCGGGGACGCGTCAGCCTATCCAAGATGTCCGTTCACGAAAATCCAGGTTCATTAAGAGGAGCTTTATCGAGGCCTGCGGCCATCAACTATGGCTGGCAATGAACCCGAGATCCGGTCCCTCCGCTCACGCAGAGGGCTACACGTAGCTCGCTCCGTGAGGAGCGGGACGGCTCGGCAATCGGCGAGGTTCATTAGGAGGAGGAGGACCCGCTCAAGAATTCCACCAATTTCGGCGTATCGAGCGTACGCGTGAGGCGGAAGGACCCCGCAGGTCCTCTGGGATGCCCCGTATATATAAAGATATGCTGCACCCCTTTCTCCACATCAATGACCCCTCCGCCTGGATGAAACCCATCCGAGGTCTTCTTAAACTCTCTTCCGCCTTCGGACCCTTTTTTGGCAAAAAGTACACCCTCGTAGCGCCACTCGGCCGATTCCCAATCCTTTGGATCGATACTCCATAGATCGACCAGAAGCTTCTCTCGAAAGGACCGCACAACCTCGAATCGTCCCGTGACCGGGTTGAAGTCGATGTCAGGGGTATCGAGGCTGCGCGTGTGGCGGAGGTTAGCCCGGCGCACATCGACCGGCTTACCACCCGAAACACGAATTTGGAAGTAGGAGGTACTGGTGAGCTGGTCTCGGCCCCAAATGAAGATGTCGCCCTCGTGTTGGACAGCAGAGGCCTCGTGCTGCGCCGCCCAAATGGGGAGTTCGTGAATCGTCTTTTGCCAGGTTCTTCCGTCATCGCGGGAATTCAGGATGACCAGGTTGTGGTGTACGAGATCGGCGGGACCCCTTTCTGGATTCGGATGGCGGTCAGGGTCAGTGCGCCCATATCCAACCGTGTTGCCGAACGCGCACAGGCCGAGATCCGGGTGGTCAACAATCCGCGGACCCAAAAACACAATGTCACCCGCCGTAGTATCGTCGCGAAATTCCTCGTGAAGGTGCGTCCATGTCTCACCGTTGTCCTCGGAGCGAAAGGCGCCATAGTTGCAGAGCAGGACCACCGTTCCTCGGCTTGAGGTCCCAATCGCATTGAGATGAAGTTTATATCCTTCCCTACTCTCGTTAGCGGGACCGAATTTATAGCGATGCGACAAGGGTATGACGCCACCCCGATTCTTGCAGGACGGTTCCATGGCATCGCGCAAGTCAAATGGTTCCGACCAACTGGCCCCGCCGTCACTCGAGGTCACGGCCAGAGAGAAACTCGAATTCTCATCGCCATCGCCCGCGCCCCACGGATCGTGGCCCGGGATGCGGCGACGGATGACCACCAGCGTGTCATCCACTTTCGTCGCCACCGGCCATCCGATGTGGTTGTTATCGCCCGGCGGATTCTCGGGAAGACTGACCGGTGCAAGTTCGATGATTCCGCATTCCTCGCCTCTTTCAAGGAGATCGAGCTGCTTTGTGGTGGCATCTAAAAGTTCCAGAGCCAGAGGGCTCAGAGTGTCGGTTGATCGGTTGTTGTTCATGCTCATTTCCAAGTGGGCCAGTAGCGTCCCCTGTATTTGAACCCTAAGTCAATCATGGATGGCGCTCTTTTGTGGCTATTTCTCCCTGAGCCATCTTGTCACTTCGAGGGAGTTTATCCCCGAATCATCAATGGAGGGATCCCGATTGGGATCGGGACTCCGAGTTTCCGACTCATTCATTAAGGCGACGAAGCTTACGACAAGGTTTACGACGAAGTCTGCGCCGGGCTTTGTCCCGCAAGCAGCTATCCGCGTCTGTTTTGAATCGTGCCCATCGCTACGGGCAGAAGCTGCATTTATTCGGAGAGGAGAATATTCGCACGGGCTGGGTGCCTGCATGGCTGCAGCAGATGGACAAGCTGGAGTTCCGGATCTGTCTGGTAGCGGGCAAAGCGAACTCGAAGGGCAAGCTGAAGAAACATTACCGGCAGTTGCTCAAGCGGTACCGACAGCCTGAAACCTGAAACCTTTCGTCCGAAAGGCTTTTCGAACAGGGTCTAGCTAAAAGGGCTACCGGCTATGAAGCACGGGTCCTGGTTATGAAAGTCGGAGGATCAGGCGCTGCAGGCCTCGTAGTCCGAACCCGGGCGATCGAAGCAGACGCGACAGATCGGTCTCCCACTTGACCTGGGGAAACCTGCGGAGGAGATTGGTTAGGGCGATTCTCGCCTCGATTCGCGCCAAGGCGGCGCCAATGCAGAAGTGGATTCCGCTGCCGAAGGCGATCTGCCGCTTGTTGTCCCTATGGAAGTCGAGCCGGTCCGGATCGGGGAAGGCCTCAGGATCCCTGTTTGCCGATCCGATCATGGCGTAAACCAGAGACCCCTGTGCCAGGTCGACATTCCGAAGTCTCAGATCCTTACGCACCACGCGCTTGACGGCTTGGACGGGACTGTCGTAGCGCAAAAACTCCTCGATGGCCACTTTCATCAGGCCCGGATTGGCGGCCAGCTCCCGGCGCAGCCGACGATGCTTCAGGAGGGCCAGCACGGCGTTACCGATCAGATAGGTAGTGGTTTCATGCCCGGCCGTAAGCAGCGTGCAACAGGTAGCAAGGACCTCTGCTCGAGTGAGCTGTGCATCGCCTTCCCGGACCTGAGCCAAAGCGGAGAGGAGATCGTCGCCGGAGCGCCCTTTACTTTTGTCGTAGAGGTTGGCGAGGTAAGATTTCATGGTTACAAAAGCCTCCTGAGCCGCCAGTGCCACATCCATGGTCGGCTTACCGGATCCCGCGAAGGCATTGGCGCGTGCCGACCACTCCTTGAACTGATCCCGATCCTCTGCCGGAACCCCAAGAAGACGCGCGATCACTATGGCGGGGAGAGGATAAGCCAGGGTTTGAATGAGATCCCACTCCTCGTTTTCCGCGATGGGTTGGAGCAGATCGCTGACAGTCTCCTCGATGTCGACCTCCAGACGTTTTATTACTCGAGGTGAGAATGCCTTTCCGATCAGCGACCGCAGCCTGGTATGCAAAGGAGGATCGGAATTTATGAGGCCTCCGGACTCGTAGTGGCGACGCAGAGGTCGTAGCGCCTCTTGCCCATCTCCCGGCAGCAGGTCGAGGAGGTGCTTCTGGCGCCCCGCATTGGAGAATTCGTTATGACTTTTGAGAGCGGTGACGACATCGGGGTAGCGGGTGACCATCCAGGCGTTCCAGATCGGGTTAAACCAGACCGGGCTATCTTCCCTCAACCGTGTGTAGGTGGGATAAGGATCGAGACGAAAGGCTTCCGACTGAATTTGGTCTCCGATAGAGTCCAGGGATACGGTGGCAGGATTCATCACCTGGAGTCATCCGTCGAACATGGGCAGGAAGGCTGTCTCACGTTGCAATCACCAGGAGTGCCGATGACCGGCACGGTCAGTTGCCGATCGCCTCGGCAATCCTGCCGAAAATTGTCTTAAGCCGGGATCGCTTGTCTTCCGAGATGGGGCCCTTCTGAATATTGCGCAGGTTCTCTTCCAGCCAGGGAATTTCGTTGGCTCCATTCATAACCGTAGTAACCCCAGGGGAGTAAGCCGCATAACGATATGCGCATTCGATCAGCGATCCTGCGTCCCCGTCGTCGAGGAGGAAACGCAGGGGGTCGTTAAGGTCGACGGCATCGGCATCGATTACTCCGCGATCCATCAGGTCGCTCAGGACCTCTTGGAGGCGTCCGGGAGTTCCGAATACCCGGCGCACCGTGAATATATTGATGACGCCGACATCGTGCTCGATACAGTAAGGATGAACGGTCTCCTGGGCGCACTGGTTGATGATATTGTGAGCCACCATGGCTACATCTACTAAGCCGGTGGGCAGGAGGCGCTGAAGCCACTCATGGCTCCCATCGTCCCGGGACAGTTCACTGGAGCCCAGGAAGCGGATCTTGCCGGCACGCTGCAGTTCCTGAAGCACAGGAATGTGCTCATTTACGACCACATCGAAGAATTCTGGTCCCGCCACCGCCATCAGCATGATGTCCAGGTAGTCGGTCTGCAGGCGTTTCAAACTGAGGTCGACGGCATCCACGATCTCATCCCGCTGCATAACGCTGACCGACTCGTCAGGCATGATGCCGGCAAGGGCGATCTTGGTCGAAAGTATGAGGTCGTCGCGAGGAAATGACTTCAGGGCACGACCCAGGATAGCCTCGCTTTCCATATAGCCTGGGGAGGTATCGAAGTAGGTGATCCCTAGATCGAAAGCCCGTCGGATGAGTGCGTGAACCTCTCGTTCCGGCTTTCCGCTCGCCTGGCCCAGGGGATCGGGGCCTCCTCCCGACCCCATTCCCAAAATGGGCATTTGAATGTTGGTACGTCCTAGCGTTCGGTAGATCATAATTCGGTGAGCATTGCGCGTCTACTCCAGGCCGATGCCGCCGTCGTGCTGGACGATGACGGGGCGGTCATAGGGTTTGAATGGATAAGCTTTAGCGGCTTCCTCGTTCAGTTCAATTCCCAAGCCGGGACGATCGGATAGTTTCAGGTAACCATTCTCGATGACTGGCAGCCCAGTGAAGCAATCCTTGACCATGGGTTCGTCGAGATCGATGTTGCACTCCTGAATAAGGAAATTGGGGATGCACGAATCAATGTGGCCGCAGGCCACGAGTGCGACCGGGCTGCAAGCGTGGTGAGGAGCCAGGGTCACGTGGAACAATTCACACATGGCCGCCCACTTGATCGTTTCGAGAATACCGCCGTTGGCGGTCGGCTCGGGCTGCAGGATGTGGAGCGCGTCCTTCTGTAGAATGTCCTTCAGACGATCCCGGCTAATGCAGCGCTCGCCTCCGGCGATCGGGATGCTCGTCTTCAGTTTAACCTCGTGGAGCGATTCGGGAGCTTCGGTCAGCGCCGGTTCCTCTATGAAGTAGGGATTGTAGGGTTCGATCTCGTGGCAGAGTTTGACGGCCTCCGCGGGGCTGAAGCTGCGTCCGTGATAATCCAGACAGATATCGACATCGTCGCCGACCGCTTCACGAACCGAGCGCACCCGTTCTACAGCATCCCTGTGGATCTGCTGGGGTGACTTCCTGGTGTAGTCGTCGGGTTGGGGGGTGAACTTCATCGCTGTGAATCCGCGCTCCACTACCGACCGTGCGCCATCCAGCAGGGTAGCTTCTCCTCGCTGGAAGTGGCTAGGTTGGCAGAGATATCCGCTAGCGTAGACCCGGATCTTATCGCGGAACGGACCGCCGAGCATCTTGTAGATCGGAAGCCCGCAGGCTTTTCCGGCAATGTCCCAAAGGGCATGCTCCACCGCGCTTAAAGCGGACAGTTCAGCGGTACCCAAGGGGTAGCGCAGGCCCCGATATATGGCCTGCCAATTGTGCAGCACGCGGGTCGGGTCTTTGCCCTTGAGCCAGCGCGCGTATTTGCGGAGCGAAGCTTCGATCGGTTCGTCCAGGCTGTGGAATCCTTCGCCCAGGCCGTCGAGGCCTTCGTCGGTGTAGACCTTGACTAGAATCCAGTTCTTGCTGAAACCGGTCCCGTACGAAACCGTGCCCCCAGTGTTGATCTGAAAGACTTTTAGTCCCGTGATCTTCATGATTTAGGTAGGAATCGTATGTTCTTAATCCCGTTCACTCGGAGTAAGGGCTGTGATCCGGATTTTGGAAAATGCACCTTGCCCCACAGGTCCAACAAGACGAGCTGAAATCTATATATGGAGTATAAACGATTCAGCAACGAAAATTCCACCCTTGGAATGTTGGATAGAACCTGAAGGGCGCCACGGGGACGGTCCAGTCCACCTTGTTGCTACGAGTTGCGAATCCTGTAGCTGGACGCGCAAGCGTGCGGTGTTGGAAGCTGGGATCTGACCGAGCAGGTATGATCATAGGCCTACCGGCGTGTCAGACATGGTTCCCGTCTTCTTGCGAAGCCGGCTACGGGTGGAGGCAGCCGTCCCCGGCGGCGTAGAGACGCGGGCCCGTTTCGCGGCCTGTCCGAACGAGCAGAACCTTCTCGCTCAGATGACCCCAGCCCCCTCGAGCGCCATGCGAATGGCGTCCGTCTGCTGTGATGAACTCTCTGGCATGGGTGGTCGTGGGTGCCCTGCGAGGCGGTCCTGAAGTTTCATCGTTGCTTTCACATTGGCCGGTAAATTGGGGCCCTCGATGGCATTCCAGATTGGAAGCAGCTTTTCATGAAGGCGGCGCGCTTGCCCGTGTTTACCGGCCTTTACGGCATTCCACAGTTTCACATAGAGCCCGGGAACGGCTGAGAGGCAGGCCGCTACCGCGCCGTCGGCGCCTAGCGAGAAAGCGGAATAGAGGAGCGCGTCGGTGGCCGCCAGAAGCACACCTTTCCCTTTTAGAGAAAGGCACAAGTCGGCGAGCAGCTTTAGGTCTCCAGCGCTTTGTTTGACGCCAATAACTCCGTCAACCTCGGTTATGATCTTGGTGAGCAGTTCAGGAGAAAGGTAGGACCAGGGTACAACATTATAGATGATTACGGGCAGCCCAGTTTTCTCTGCGATGGTAGAAAAATGCCGTTGCATGGAATCGTCGTCGGGGCGAAAGAGATAGTGCACGGGGGTGACCTGAAGGGCGGCCACGCCGAGGTCCTTGACAGCCAGCCCGCGCTCGATCGTGGCTTGCGTGCTGTTGGTGATGATTCCCGTGATGATGGGTATACGGCCGTCGGCCTCCTCAACGGCCCACGCGGTCAGAGAGCGGGTCTCTTCCGTTGTGACAGTGTGACCTTCTCCCGTGCTTCCTGTTACCGCTATCCCGTGCACTTCCGCGGAGTCCAGGAGATAGCGAACCTCGGCGCGAAATGCAGCTTCGTCGAGTCGGTCGTTCCGGTCAAACGGCGTAGTCATCGGCGGTATTATGCCCTTGATTCTGTCGAGCGGCGATGAATACATGGCGGCGATATTAGTCCCTTGCAGATTGAAAGTCGTGCAAAATGTAGAGGAAGCTCCGGCTGCCTCCGAGGCTCAGGCGCCGGGGTGGGCGGATTCCAGGAACCGGACGCAGGTCGGATTGATTACTTCGATTCCTCGGCCGTGAGGTTCAAGACAGCCGGAATCGGAGTCGATAGCAAATACGAAAGCGTCGCTGGACTGTTCGTTTGCGGCGATCAGCCAGCGCCCCGTGGGATCAATCTTGAAAGTCCTCGGCCAATCACCGCGTGTCGCTGTGTGTCCGATGGGTTCGGGCTGCTCGTGGGTAGCAGCGACGCTGAAGATTGCGATACTGTTGTGGCCTCGATTCGAACAGTAGAGAAAACGTCCGCACTGGCTGGTCTCGATTTCTGCGGTCGCGTTTTTGCCCGAATAGCCCTCCGGTAAGGTCGTCAGGGTTGGGCCTTCATGAATCTGGCCGGATTCCGAGGTGTAGGTGAACACAGTAACGCTGCTCGCCAATTCATTGAGAACATAGAGGACTCGCCCATTCGGGTGAAAGGCAAGATGGCGCGGTCCATTACCCCGATGGGTAGCTACGTAGGGTGGATCAGCGGGGATGAGCCTGGATCCGGTGGCGTCGTGCCGGTAGATGAAGACGCGGTCTGCGCCGCGGTCACAGGACAGCGCGAACTTCCTTTCGGGGTCGAAGGCAATCGAGTGTGGATGCGGAGCGTCCTGAAGCTTCGGATGCACGCCCGATCCCTCGGCATCGTGCCTGATGAGCGACTTGCGCTCACTCAGCCGACCGTCTGGTTCCACGTGAAAAGAGGCCACACTTCCGCCCCAGATATTGGCCGTAATGAGTGTAGCGGAGGCGTCGTCATAGCTGACGTAAGCGGGCCCTGTGCCGCCGGTCAGGACGCGGTTGATTTGCTTCAGTTCTCCCGATTGCGGATCGATTGAAAATGCGTAGAGTGCGCCCTCGGGCCGGCCATCAGTGCTTCTCACTTCGCTCGTGGAAAAGAGTAGGGAGCGACGACAATCGAATGTGATAAATGTGGGATTGTCCGCTTCGGCAGCAAGTCGGACTTCTGAAAACTTGCCGCTATGGGCGTCGAACAAGGCGGTATAAAGTCCCCGGCTGCGATCTCGCGTATTGGTCGCGAAATAGGTCCGGAATGTCCCACTGGCCGGCTTACTCATGATTCCTGATCGACGTTTTCAAGCGGACGCCGCAACGGTGTGACCGAATGCCAGGGCTGCTCCCTCATTGATCCGTTCGGCAAGTTGGGTGATGTCGTTCTCGTCGTCATCCGCGCTGATGCCGACTGACACCGTCCTGCCCAGTATCTCCAGAGACAGGGCACACATGTCCTTGCTGTATTCTTTTCGGCAAGCCGCGTTTTCCTTGAGCTTGAAGGGATTGAGCGCCTCATGCTGAGCTCCCTGCCGATTGAGAATGGGATCCCACTCGGTGTAGTTGTGCCGGCCGGTGTTGGCCAATATCGTGCCTTTGGTCGACGCCGCGAATTGCTGAGCCAATTCGGCGGAAGGAAGGGTATAGAGCACGTTTAGGGCACATTCGCCATCGGGCGAGTGACGGGGCGCCAGGTTCAGTCCGTTGGATTCGGTTGCTTTGAGAATAGCCGCCTTTTTCCTGCGAAGGTCCTGCAGAAGACCAGGCAGCCGGTCGAGCTGGGCATTGAGCATCGCTCCCTCGAACTCCGACGCGCGGGAACCGCAGTGGACAAACGGGGAGAACGATGGCTGGCGCCCTTCCCAGTAGAAATTACAGGGGTCGATCATGCAGCGGATGCGCTGAAAGTACTGTTCGTGACGCGTCACCGTAGCTCCACCTTCTCCGCAGGTCATGTTCTTGAAGTAATTGAAGCTGAACGCTCCAACATCGCCCATCGACCCGGCCGCCCTTCCATTGTAAAATCCCCCGACACATTGGCAGGCGTCTTCAACGACGAGCAGATTACGTTTCCGGGCAATGGATGAAATCGAGTCCATATCACACAGTGTTCCCCACATATGCACCGGTATGACCGCCCTTGTGTGTGGACCAATTGCCTCCGCAAGCGCTTCTGGGTTCAGGGTGATTGACTCGTCTATATCCACGATCACCGGGATCGCGCCCACCGCGAGCACAGCGATAGCAGTGGCCATATAGGTATGTGCGGGAACAATCACCTCGTCACCGGGGCCGATGCCGAGACCGCCCAGGGCGGCTGCGAGTGCAGCGGTGCCGCTCGAACAAAGAGTGACGTGATTCACGCTAAGGTACTCGCCCCAACGTTTTTCGAACCTTCCGCACTCGCCGTTGGGGTCATAGCGAAACATCTTGCCGCTGCGGATGACCCGCTCCACAGCATCGATTTCTTTCTGACCAACCTTTAGCATCCCCGATTATTGAGCGTTCTGTTAGGAAAAGGCGAGACAGATTGCCAGGGCTGGACAACCGTTGCGACCGTGATCAGAGCTTAGTACTCGAATTCGCAAATACAGTGATGTATGCCGAGGCGATTTTGGATGCAGAAAACCCCGGAATTTGGAGAGGATACAACGATGAATGAAGGGATGAATCCGCTTCGCATCGCAGTCATCGGCTGCGGAAATCGGGGCCGTGGTCACATGCGAATCGTGCACAACTTTGAGGACGTTGATCTCGTGGCCGTCTGTGATCCTGTGGAATCGGCACGCAGCCGCGTGGCCCACGAGTTCAAAATCGACCGCGGGTATGCGAAGGTCGAAGATCTGTTGAAGGAAGTGGCGCCTGACGCCGTGATCGTGGCCACGCCGCCACACTTGAACGCAGAAGTTGCCCAGCTTTGCCTGGAAAATGGGTCTGATACCCTGGTGGAAAAGCCGCCCGGCTTCACGGTGAAGGAAACTGAAAAGCTGCGCGAAGCGGCTGCCCGAACCGGAGCCAAGGCCATGGTAGGCTGGAATCGGCGATTCCACCCGCTCATTGTGAAGGCGCGATCCCTGGTCCTGGAACGCGGCCCCATCACCCAATTGGTAGGCGAGTTCCACAAGAGCATCACGCAGCTGAAGCAATCCGGCATCTTTACCGAGCAAGTGTTGGACAATATGTTCTTAGAGTCGCCCATCCACGCGTTGGATACCTTGTGTGCTCTGGATGGGACCGATGTGGCTGAGGTGCACAGCTATGTTCGAAGAGCCATCTCGCAGTATAAGGATGTCCACGCTGCCCTGGTCGTCTTTGAAAGTGGCTGTGCCTGTTCCGTTATCGCTAACTAGACCTTATCCGAAAAGCCATTGATCTCCGCGAAAAGGCACAAAGAAGCGCAAAGAAAATCTGAGGAAAGGCCATTTCATGGCTTGATAAAAATGTCGCAACATGCTAGTGTTCAGTATCTTAAAACCTCACAAGGAGAAGAACATGGCAGCATGTGCGACAGAACGGAAGATAGCCGATATCAATCGCGTAGGCAACCTGATTTTGCCGATTCCAGACACCGATTTCCGTGATTTTCTCGATGAAGTCGACGAGTTGTCCAAGTTCGCGCCGCAAATCATCGATGCGATCGAGAAGGATCTGGATGTCCATGCGCGTGAGAAGAAGAAACTGCGACAGGAAGATGGCAGGTTCTTTGCCAGCGCTACGGCGGATTTTGCGGAGCTGAATATCGAGGAGGCGGATATTTTGGCTGGCGAATTGAATCTTGGGACAGGCCGTCCACGGATGCCTGCTTATGCGGTATATGTGTTCTTGATGATTCGTGGTTTTCTCGGTTCGTTGACTACGAAAGCGGCGCGGCGGTTTCTGCTCGAGTCGATGAGCTTGTATGGATTTGTGCAGGCACGGGGCCTGAAGATACCGGCGGTGACGACGATTCTGGAGAACGTGAACCTTGTCAGCCATGCGACCCGCGAGTTGATCTTTGACCAACAGATCGGCTATATCCTCCAGGAGCAATGGGACGATTTCGGGAAGCTGACGATCGACAGCACCGCGGTGAAAGCAAACAGCAGCTGGCCGACCGATGCGAAGGTTCTCACTGGGGTGTTGAACCGGGCCTATCGTTATGGGCAGAAGTTACATGTTTTCGGGCTGGAGGATTTTCGTCCGGGATGGGTGCCTGGTTGGCTGCAGCAGATGGACAAGCTGGAGTTTCGGATCTGTCTGGTAGCCGGCAAAGCGAACTCGAAGGGCAAGCTGAAGAAACATTACCGGCAGTTGCTCAAGCGGGGCGGCAAGGCGGCCGAGGCATTAGGATCGCAACTGAGCTATCTTGAAGAGGGTCTGTCGATGCAAGCCCTGCCTCCTAGTCGGCGGGAGCTTCTGAAGCGTTTATTGAGCCAGATCAGCCGTGATGTGGCCGACGCCAAGCGGGTTATTGGCTACGCCCATGATCGGGTGTTTGACGATAAGAAGCTTCCCTCCACGCAGAAGGTGCTGAGCCTCTCGGACGGATCGGCGGCTTACATCAAGAAAGGCAGTCGCGAAGCGGTAATCGGTTACAAGCCTCAGCTGGTTCGCAGTGAAAATGGATTTATCACCAGCTTGATAGTTGAGCCCGGCAATCCGGCAGACTCTGCCCAGTTGGTGGAGTCGATCAGCGATTCGATCACTCGCACCGGCGTGGTGGCTGAACTGGTCAGCAGCGATGATGGATATGCTTCGGCAAAGGGACGTAATGAGCTCCTGGCGATGGGGGTGAAGGCCGTTAGTATAAGTGGGGCCAAGGGCCGCAAGTTGACCGATCCGGATGATTGGGAAAGCGCGCTGTATCGGCACGCCCGTCGCGATCGCTCGGCGGTGGAGTCGATGATGTTCACGATCAAAGCAGGATTCGGGTTTGGGGAACTGGGTCGACGAGGCATCGGTCCGGTCAGCGATGAACTGCTGGAGAAGGGACTGGCCTACAACTGTTGCCGTATCATCCTGATGAAGAAACGACGAAACAACCAACAAGCCGAGGCGGCCTGAATCCGACCGGTTAAATACCTCAGAGAAAAGAAGAAAATCACGGGATGACTGTCTTCAGAGACCATGAAAAAGCGGGCCATTACGCTGCAAACCCAGTGCATGATCGCTGCGAACCCACTCCCTGTGGTGCTGACAACCCGGAGCCTCGAGTCTAACCTTTATCAAGTAAGCAAAACATCCAAAAGCATCCTTCCAGACCCCTTTTCGAACAGGGTCTAACTAGACAAAAAGCCATTGATCTCCGCGAAAAGGCACAAAGAAGCGCAAAGAAAATCTGAGGAAAGGCCATTTCATGATAAAAATGTCGCAACATGCTAGTGTTCAGTATCTTAAAACCTCACAAGGAGAAGAACATGGCAGCATGTGCGACAGAACGGAAGATAGCCGATATCAATCGCGTAGGCAACCTGATTTTGCCGATTCCAGACACCGATTTCCGTGATTTTCTCGATGAAGTCGACGAGTTGTCCAAGTTCGCGCCGCAAATCATCGATGCGATCGAGAAGGATCTGGATGTCCATGCGCGTGAGAAGAAGAAACTGCGACAGGAAGATGGCAGGTTCTTTGCCAGCGCTACGGCGGATTTTGCGGAGCTGAATATCGAGGAGGCGGATATTTTGGCTGGCGAATTGAATCTTGGGACAGGCCGTCCACGGATGCCTGCTTATGCGGTATATGTGTTCTTGATGATTCGTGGTTTTCTCGGTTCGTTGACTACGAAAGCGGCGCGGCGGTTTCTGCTCGAGTCGATGAGCTTGTATGGATTTGTGCAGGCACGGGGCCTGAAGATACCGGCGGTGACGACGATTCTGGAGAACGTGAACCTTGTCAGCCATGCGACCCGCGAGTTGATCTTTGACCAACAGATCGGCTATATCCTCCAGGAGCAATGGGACGATTTCGGGAAGCTGACGATCGACAGCACCGCGGTGAAAGCAAACAGCAGCTGGCCGACCGATGCGAAGGTTCTCACTGGGGTGTTGAACCGGGCCTATCGTTATGGGCAGAAGTTACATGTTTTCGGGCTGGAGGATTTTCGTCCGGGATGGGTGCCTGGTTGGCTGCAGCAGATGGACAAGCTGGAGTTTCGGATCTGTCTGGTAGCCGGCAAAGCGAACTCGAAGGGCAAGCTGAAGAAACATTACCGGCAGTTGCTCAAGCGGGGCGGCAAGGCGGCCGAGGCATTAGGATCGCAACTGAGCTATCTTGAAGAGGGTCTGTCGATGCAAGCCCTGCCTCCTAGTCGGCGGGAGCTTCTGAAGCGTTTATTGAGCCAGATCAGCCGTGATGTGGCCGACGCCAAGCGGGTTATTGGCTACGCCCATGATCGGGTGTTTGACGATAAGAAGCTTCCCTCCACGCAGAAGGTGCTGAGCCTCTCGGACGGATCGGCGGCTTACATCAAGAAAGGCAGTCGCGAAGCGGTAATCGGTTACAAGCCTCAGCTGGTTCGCAGTGAAAATGGATTTATCACCAGCTTGATAGTTGAGCCCGGCAATCCGGCAGACTCTGCCCAGTTGGTGGAGTCGATCAGCGATTCGATCACTCGCACCGGCGTGGTGGCTGAACTGGTCAGCAGCGATGATGGATATGCTTCGGCAAAGGGACGTAATGAGCTCCTGGCGATGGGGGTGAAGGCCGTTAGTATAAGTGGGGCCAAGGGCCGCAAGTTGACCGATCCGGATGATTGGGAAAGCGCGCTGTATCGGCACGCCCGTCGCGATCGCTCGGCGGTGGAGTCGATGATGTTCACGATCAAAGCAGGATTCGGGTTTGGGGAACTGGGTCGACGAGGCATCGGTCCGGTCAGCGATGAACTGCTGGAGAAGGGACTGGCCTACAACTGTTGCCGTATCATCCTGATGAAGAAACGACGAAACAACCAACAAGCCGAGGCGGCCTGAATCCGACCGGTTAAATACCTCAGAGAAAAGAAGAAAATCACGGGATGACTGTCTTCAGAGACCATGAAAAAGCGGGCCATTACGCTGCAAACCCAGTGCATGATCGCTGCGAACCCACTCCCTGTGGTGCTGACAACCCGGAGCCTCGAGTCTAACCTTTATCAAGTAAGCAAAACATCCAAAAGCATCCTTCCAGACCCCTTTTCGAACAGGGTCTAACTACACTACCGATGCGCGCCTGGAGCGCTATGAGATCCATGGACACGACATTTCCGTTTACCTCGAGGGAGTGAGTCGAGCGGTTGTTTTCGCCGATGGAAAGTCGACCGAGCTTAAAGGAGGCGGCGCGGAAAGCACCGTACAACAGAACCGGTTCTTCCTCGATTGCGTAAGGGACAATCGGCCTATAGAACTTCCGGCTGCCAACCTCGACGAAGCCGTCAAGACGATGAACCTGGCGGAGAGAATCCTGGGCGGACTCCGCGAGTAGGACATGTTCGAGAGCCTGAGCACCGCCTTTCTCGGATTCGAAACCGATGTTGAGACTACCGTTCGCCTGGCACGAGAATTCGGGTTTCAGAGCGTTGATTTGAGCGGTCAACAAACCGCAGGAATTTCGAAGGCGGATTCCGGTTCTGAAGTTCGGCGGATGCTCGAAGGGAACGGAACCATGTACGGATTGAACAGGTGGGCAGGATTCTTCAACCGCATGGAATTCGCCTCGGGCTCGAGTATATCGCGCCGCTTACTCGACGGGAGGGTCAGCCATTTTCGTTTATCTTCAATCTGGCCGGTGCGCTCTCTCTATGTGCCGCGGTTGGAAGCGCCAACCTTGGCGTTTTTCTAGACTGTTTTCATTGGTACTGCGCCGGCGAAACCGATCGTGATATCTCCGGGCTTACGGACGGGCAGGTGGTCGGTGTGCACATTTGTGACGCAGTTGCGGGCAGAACAGTAGAAGAACAGATCGCCTTCGAACGCGAACTACCCTGCGCGACGGGAATTATTGACATCTCCAACTTCCTCAGATCGCTGGCCGCGATAGGGTACGCGGGGCCGGTTTCCTGCGAGCCGATGAATCAGGGCCTGGCGGCGTTATCGCTGACGCAAGCTGTTGCGCAAAAGCGCGCTGCGCTATGAATCAGGCCATGAGAGGGATTGACGTATCAACCCGCATTGCGTCTGGAACTGGATGATATCGCCCTCTGCTCTGTAGTGAGCGAACGCCCAGCCCAGGTCCCGAGCAGGGCCGGCTCACCAGGTCCATCTCCCTTTCAGGTCCCCGTTCACAACCGCTTGATCGGGCCAGCGTCCTTCGTGAAGGTCAATTATGTTCCGGGCCGCTTCGAGGCCCGTTTTCTCGATCGACAGCTCGTCCACTCCGGCCTCATGGGGAGTCACCACGACATTTTCCAGCTCGAACAGGGGATTGGCGGGTTCGGTGGGCTCTTTTTCAAATACGTCCAATCCGGCGCCTCTAATGGTTTCCTTGTTTAGTGCCTCGACCAGGTCCTCTTCCACCACGAGTCCCCCTCTGGCAGTGTTGATGAGAATAGCCGTGGGTTTCATTTTCGACAACCGGGCCTGGTTCATGAGGCCTTGCGTCTGCTCATTTAAGGGACAGTGGAGACTGACAAAGTCGGAAACCGAAAGCAGATGTTCGAGTTCCACGAGTTCGATTGCATGCTCCCGAATGAACTCGAAGTCGGGATAGCTCTCGGACGCAATAACCGTCATCCTCATCGCCTTGGCGCGCAGAGCTACGGCGCGACCGATGCGCCCCAGTCCAATAATTCCTAGAGTCTTTTCCCTAAGCGAGACGTTTGCGTGGTGAGGGTACCTGCCGGCTCGCATCTCGCGATCATTCTTGGAAACGTTTCGAGCGACTGCCAGCATAAGGGCGAAGGTATGCTCGGCGACTGCTTCAAAGTTGGCCGTTGGCGTGATAGTAACCACGATCCCAGCCGCTGTGGCGGCGGCGATGTCCACCTTGTCGAATCCGACACCGGCTCGCGCGATGACGCGTAGGTCCGGAAGCCTGTCGAGCAGGGAACCAGGATAGGGTTCTCCCCATGCGATGACCGCCGCACAGCCGTGAAGCTCATTGGCCTGCTCGGCTTCGCTGATCAATCCGGCGAGGAAGGTTGCGTTTTTGGGAAAGCATACCCCGAAACCCGCATTTTTGAGCATACCTGCATAGGGTGTGGCGGGACCAAAGATTTCCTCCGAAGCTACGAGGACTTTGGGTATATTGATAGGAATTGCCGTCACTTGAGAAACCTTAAGAGATTCTATTCAGTCAGGCAATGCGGAATCGTCTTGCCCTGTCGAGCCGGCACAGCTAGGGTCGATGGCCAGTAAGAGTTTGATGAATGCGATAAGAACAGGTTCCGGTTCCCGATTCATTGTGGCGCTGGCGCTGATTCCCTGGTTGGCTCTAACCGCCCATGGGACGATAGGGATCCCTGCCGGTATAGGCAGTACCGGGACACTTCTAAATTCGTTTCCCACTTTTCAACTTGCACCGGGACAAGCATTGTTCTTCGAAGTTGGGGCGATCGGCGGTGAGGTGCCGATTTTCGTCGATCCCCTGAATCCCGGAACGAACTGGGTTAAGCAATTCACGCTGACAGTTCCGTCTGGGGACAGTCTTGTCGATGGCGATGTTATTTTCTTATTCGAGCATTTGTTCGTGGAAGACCATGGTTCGGGTGCCAGCTTTACTGTTCCCATGGCGGGTTGGGTTGAAACGTTGGCTGTGGACACGGGGCAATTGAGTGCTTTCTCAGGAAATTTCGCTTTCGAGCTCCCCAGTTCCCCCGAATTATCCCAATATGATGTTGGATCCGACGTCGCCGGTGGCTTGGGATTTTCGCTCGGACTCTCCGCTAATGAAGTGCAATTCGGTTTTTCACCGGAACTGACGCCGGGGCTGAGCACCTTTCTGGATTTGACGGTGCCGCTAATTTACAGCGGAAATACGATCGCCGGCCCAGATACGTTCACCGATCTCATTACGATCACGCAGTATCCAACGGTGGTACCGGAAACGGCAACATGGGGCCTAGGTGCCGGGTTTATGGCATTTGCCGCTCTGTTTCTGAGTCGCAGACGAGGCGTGCCGCGAAATAAATCGTCTTAGCCCTAGCCCGCAAGCGAACGGCCGTCGTGACGCGAGCTGAAGCGTAGCGGCCCGCTCATGTGTTGATTTCCTGCCCTCCTGTTGACCCGGCATCGGTGCGATGGGATTCAGTCATTCCCATCAGCAGCGGCTTCGAGCTCTTGCCCTGATCGAATGAGCGAGGCTGTAGTGACATGAAATCGGCTCCCGCGCAGGCGAGATAATTCCATCGATTGTGATCAGAAATAATGAAAATGATTTTGGGTGGATCAAGCATGACAGGTTGAGTCACAACGATTCGTGACTTTCCTTTCAATGATTGCTAATAGGGTAGACCAACGATCGAACTTTTCTAGCGTGCGATGCGTTTCGAAACCAGGCTTTGAAAATATGTCGCTTCCTCAAGTCACCATTCAGTACTGCAGGCAGTGCAACTGGCTTCTGCGCAGCGCTTGGATGGCGCAGGAGATCCTCAGTACCTTTGGAGAGGATGTGGGCGGTGTTACCTTGGTGCCGGGGACGGGAGGGATTTTTGAAGTTCGGGTCGATGATAATATAGTGTGGGAGCGCCAACGCGACGGTGGCTTCCCCGACGCAAAGACGCTGAAACAGCGAGTAAGGAACCACGTAGCCCCCTCGCGGGATCTTGGGCACATCGATCGATGAACTACTGGCTGGTGAAATGTGAGCCGAGCGAATGCTCGTTCAGGGAACTCAGGAAAAGGCCTAACAGCACGGGCTTTTGGCGGGGTGTGCGGAATTACCAGGCGCGCAATTTGATCCGCGACACTATGAAAGCGGGCGATTCGGCCTTTTTCTACCATTCCAGTTGTGATGAACCCGGAATTGCGGGGATCGCCGAAATCACAAGAGCCGGTTATCCTGATCCCAGCCAGTTCGATCCCGAACATCGCTATTTCGATGCCAAGTCATCTGTGGACGATCCCCGTTGGTTCTCCTTTGACGTGCGCTGGAAACAGGAATTCACAAGGTTCCTTCATCTGAAGGACCTGAAGGCAAATGATGCACTGCATGATATGCGGGTGGTCAAGCGCGGGCAGCGTCTTTCGATACAACCGGTAGAGAAAAGCGATTGGGATGAAGTCTTTCGGATGGGAACGGGTCTGTAAGGCGGCTGCTGAGCGTGCTTCAATCCTGTTTAGAAGGAGTTCAATCCACAGAGAATAATTCACCCGTCTGAAGATCTGCAAACTGGCGGGGCCCCGAAGTGCCCCTAAAGTAGAAGACCCAGCCGGGTCGCGAGAATGAGAAAAGGTTCGGATACTCGGTACTACTGGTCCAGAACCACCCTTCCAAACTCAAGTCATAAAGAAACATACTGTCTCGGTTTGCGCCATCAAAGACAAACATCCATCCGTGTTGCAGATGAAAGACCCATGGATAGAACTCGAGGTTGAGGTCGCCGAACCATTCCGAGTTCCACCAGTTGTCTCCCAAGCTGACGGCATCGTCAAAGGGAGCTGGGGGCGTATCCGGTTCAGGGTTTTCGACGAAAATTGTGACGGTTCTGGTAGTGGCGCAACCGAAGTCGTTGCAAAAGCTGAACCAGACCTGGGTTGATTTGAATAGCGGGTCGCTCTGCCAGAAGGCTTCGCCTCCCACCGGGGTGAAGATTGCTGCAGGGCTGGGGTTAGAGGTATCGGGGTTGGTGCCAATATATGCCGTCCGGAAGTTCGCCGGATTCCCTCCAAAGAAAATCTCCATGCGTATGGTGGCTCGCTGTCCCGCTTGAATGGTGGTGTCTTGAGGCTCTGCTGTTATCTGCGGCTGGGCACGGACGGTATTTATGAAAACCGAAAAGCAAAGGAAAGCCAGGAAAACGGTATGTGACAGATGCATCTCAATTGTCGGTTATTAGTCTATGTGAGAGCTCAGATTCACGGAATGTTCCCACTGCCGCGCATTTTACCGAAGCGCCGCAACAGTCCGACCTGGTTAGGCTCCTCGAGAGGGTACCAACTAATCTTCGCCCATCAATCCTCCGGCATCCAGTATACGCCAGAAGGCATGATCGGCGTGATGGACGATAGTGTTTTCGAGGTTGCGCACCACCAGTTCTCCTTCTTCGGAGTGCCCGGCCGCGCAATGGGCCACGGCTTCCGGGAGACCGACATTCAGGCAGATGTGCATACCGTACCCGGGGTGGCGAATCGAGGGCCAACCGTTGGCACGGGGATTAGCCTTCCATCGCTTTTGATTTTCCGGGTCGAATTCCCATGGCTTGCCCACGTCGTGGCAGATCGCGGATGCGATGAGCAGGTCGAGGTCGACTCCGAGTTCGGGAAACATATCCGTTAACTCATCGGCAAGCCGCATGGCCAATCGTGTGACACCGCGAATATGGTCGGCCTGAGTTCCTCTTTTCAAAGGTGGCGTGTTGGGATTTCCGGATGGCCGGATTTCCGCGATGGCCTCAAAGCTGCTCTCGGCCAGCGCTGTGGCCCAGGCTTCGATCACCTTTTCACGCAGGGCCAAGTCGGCGATTTCATTTGCTTCCGGGAGTTCCTCCCTGACGCGGTTCCTTAGGTCATCCGATGTGGACATGATAGAGATTAATCAGAGGACCTTTCCCGGTGTCAAGGCGACTGACCGGAACCTCGTCTCAGACTGAACATGACCCACCCCGGCTTTCAGTCACTCCTCCCAAGAGGGGATTATTGCCTAACGGTAGCCAGCTATAGTAGTCCCCTCCTCGGAGGGGTGGCCAAAGGCCGGGGTGGCTACAGGGTCCTTGTAGGGGTGCCCGAAGGCGGGATGAGTCCGATACTCCCGGGGGAGACCCTGCACCTTGCCGTTTCATCCTGATAAAATCAGCAGCGGGTGGATACATTGCTTCGCCCTGGCAAATATGGGTCGGAGTGATTCTTCTGAGTGCGCAAACTGGAGACAGCGGTCGAGGCCCCTCGAGGCCGCGAGTTTCTGTGGCGGGCGGACTCGAGAGAATTCGTGCCGGTACAGTCAAACCTTAACTCTCATTCCCGATTCACTCGACTCATAGGCCGCTTCGATGATGCGGGCCATCTTGAGGGCGTCCTGTCCGCTGGCAGGGGGTTCACCCTCACCTCTAGTGGAACGAAGAAAGGCTTCCAAGAACTGGAGCCCATAGCTACCGCCATAGCAATCGAGGTCGGGCAATTCGAAGTCGATGGTTCGGACCGGAGCCCCTTGCCAGCGGGGATGGATGCTCTCCGCGTGTAGTGTAGGCGCGCCGCCAAACGGAATCCAAAATAACCGCCCTTGGGTACCTCGGAACCCTATGTAACCTTCATAATTGGGGCCCATGTATCCTTGTCGGCTCATCGATAGCTGGTATCCGGCCTGAATACTACCGATCAACCCGCTGCGGAAGCGGAAGGAAACCGAGGCGACGTCTTCAACGTCGATGTCCTCGCCGCTGAGCGTATCGGTTATGGCGGAAACCTCGGTAATGTCGTCACTCAATACATAGGTGAGCAGGTCGATCGTATGGCATGCGAGCCAGGAAAGCATCCCGCCTCCAGATTTTTCTCGGTCGAAGAGCCAATGTTCCGGGTTTCGAAATCGCACTTGCGAAGTTATCAACCGGGCTTCGCAGCCGGTAGGCCTTCCGATCATTCCCTGGCCCACCAGTCGCCGCGCTTCGACGGCGGTGGGATGTAATCGGTTCTGATACATCACTCCGAGCCTGAGGTTCGCGGCGGCGGCGGCTGTTACCACCTGTTCCAGCTTCTCCGAATTGATTGCAATGGGTTTCTCACTCAGGATGTGGACACCTTGGTCAATCAAACGGAGGCAGAGGTCGGCGTTCCTGTGCGTTTCGAAATCCGCGATCCCGATGGAGAAGTTCTCAGTTCGCAGGAGTTGGCTGAGGTCGCTATAAGTTGCCTCAATCTTGTCCCCAAAATCCTCCGCAACCTGCGCCACTGCATTGGCATCGTCATCGAAGAGTACTATGCCCGACACCAACGACGAAACCTGGAGGGTCTTGAGGTGAGCGATCGAATGAGGGTGAGTTACCCCGAATAAGCCTACGCGAACAGGATCCATAGTAGTAGGAAATAGTGCCTTCGAAAGTAGGGCAAGATGGTTTCTTGAGTTGGGCGGACTCGTATCGTAATGATCACGTAAACGTCAACTACAATCAACCTGACAAATTAAGGCCTTGAGTTGGCGTAGGGCGGGTTGTCGCTACACTGAGCGAGGGGTCGGTTGAAGGCAGGGAAGTGCGCTGTAGACCGGCCTGTAGCCGGCTTCGCAAGAAGGCGGGAACCAGGATCGATGGGATCGATGGGTCGAAAGATCCATGATCACGTTGGCCAGGTGATATCCATGCCTTGCAACTCCGCCCGCGATGAAGATGGATTGGCAATACGACCTCCATTGGAGCCCTGCGAGGGGAAGAGCTGTGATCGGTCACCGCGCTCGACATGGCGAAGCGATTCGTTGAACCGCACGCTCCAGTCTGCGGCTCAGCGGGGACGCTTCGCCCCACCTGTACCTGCCCTGTGCATAATGAGTCGGTGGCGCCAAAGGATTGGCGCCCTCGAAATCCGAGGCGCCATCGGAGAACTGGAGGGCGGCAATCCTTTGCCGCCGCAACCTCCTGCCGACGATTTCCGGTTTATTGAGTACCATAATTGGCGGCCAATGACCTCGAAAAAACCCTCTTAGTGAACTCGCTTCCCCAACGCCGCCTCCCACTCTTTCTCGTGGAATCCTACGAGGCCGATCCCTTCGCCGAGAACGAAGGGCCGCTTTACGAGCATGCCGTTGCCCGAAAGGAGGCTAAGGGCCTCCTGTTCGGTCATGGTTGACAGTTTGTCCTTGATTCCCTGCTGACGGTAAAGCTGGCCGGAGGTGTTGAACAACTTGCGCAGATTGTTCGCACAATGTTGCAGCATCATTCCGAGTTCTGCCGCTGAGGGCGGATTCTCCCTGATATCGACGGTATTGTAATCGATCTTCCTGCAATCGAGCCAATCGAGAGCTCGCCGGCATGTGCTGCAGTTAGGATGGATGCAGGCTTTGAGAGTCATGAGGCGACACACTCATAATTGAGGTCACCAAGGATTACCTCCAACTGATCTTTAGGCTTGAAATAATCCGTGGCGGTGTAGTCTGTTCCCATGTCGCCCATGAGGCGGCGGCGCCGCGGGGTCATGCGATCAAGGACCCCTTGCGGACATTTTTCGTAGTCGTAGGGGCGACACCACATCTGGCCGTAGCGAAACGTGATACTGCGCCGGACGGTGTCGGAGTGGTTGGGAGCAACGGCATGGTGGAGACTGTTCGGAAAAACAGCGCAGTCTCCCGCCTCTGCTATCAGCTGAACTGCCCCCGCTGGAGTTTCGGTGCGAGAAAGGCCTTCAGGGCCCACCGGTTGATGGTGGCTGCCTGGCACGACGCAGAAGTTAGCGTGATTCTCCGCAGGTATGTCGGTGAGGAAGAACTGAATCTTGAAATTGAGCGGCCAACTGCCCGGGGCGACGCGCACCTGTGCTAGCGAGGGACCGGCGTCGGTGTGCCACCCAACGAGATTCTCATTGGAGTGACTTGGGTAGCGAACATAAATCTGCGATCCCATGATCTGCAAATAAGGTCCCATCAGGTCGAGAATGATTCCGAAGAGGTTCGGGTGATCCATTAACCTGTCGATACGGTCTGTCCACTCGAGCGTATTGGTAATCGTATAAGCTCGCTTCTCGCGGACATCAGGGTAGGTGCGTTCGTAGAGTTCGATCGTCTCGTTGGCGGCATCGAGACACTCCGACACATCGTTTGCGGGAATAATGCTCTTCAAGTGAAGATACCCGTCATCTTCCCATTGGCGTCGCATCTCGGTAGTGAGTCGGTTCATGATTGGTCCTCTGCTGAGCTATTTCCCGTTTTTCGCATCCAACTCCTCCAGCGAAAACCTAAAACTGATATCGGACGTGCAGTGCCGGTGCCTGCCTCGGGAGTGCAGCGGAAATTCATTGGGACCGCAGTCAGCCTTATCGTAGACCGCATAGGTGGTGGCTACAAAGGTTCCGTCGGGAAGCAATTCCAGGCCAGGATAGCCGAGATCGCCCTTCGCCGGACTGTTGAAGAGGCGGAAACGGTATTGGCCTTCCCGGCCATTGACGAGATCATCGTAGGTGCCGACCCAGCCCACGAAGTCGCCCGGTGTGGGTGAATCGAAAGCGGTATCACGAAACACCATGACCAGGCGCCCGTCGTGTGCATAACGCGGCATGTGCCGGTCACCGGTGAGTGACGCGGGTAGCTCTACGAGCTCGGACCAAGATTCGCCATCATCGTCCGATACCATGAGGAGCGAGTTATAGCGCCGGGCGTTCTCTCGGCTGATGGAGGCCAATTGACTACCATCGGGCGAGCGGATGATGGCCGGTTCGCAGGGAGCGGCCCCCTCCTTCGTGCCCACCATTCGTGTATCTGTCCATGTCAGCCCACCATCGGCGGAGAGACTTTGCCAAACCGTAAGCCTCCCTGATGCTCGATCCTGTTGATGGTACTGCATGAGGTAGTGATTACCTTTAACGGGTAGCACCGAAATGGGAGGAACCACGCATTCGAGTCCGTTGGGCTCGAATGGAGCCCAGGTTTTTCCATCGTCCTCGGAAACCGCTTGCCACATCGCCTGGTCGGTCTGTTGAAAGACGAACAGGCGCGCTTTCCCATCCGGTGCGACAAGGCGATGAATGGTGGGCGCATTTCGGGTATCTTCCCAGTTTTTTGGGGTCGGTATACAGTCCGACCACGTTAGCCCTCCGTCGTCGCTGCGTTTCAAGAGAGTCGGTCCTCCGTGGCCGATAGGATACACTGAGAAAATCGTCCGGTGGTCCGGCATCAACAGGGTGTGGGGGTGTCCGATATAGTATCCCGGTCGACGGTCGACAATGACTTGCCGGCGCCGGTCGTCGGAAATATCGATGGTGGAAAGTGACACGCGTCCCGAGCGGCTAGGCGGATGGGGAATGGTCGTTAAATTGCCTGTAGCGCGGAATTCCGAAACGCGAATCCCGCCCGAGTCGACTGAGATGCCGATTTCGCCAAAGTGACCGCCGCCATAGTCGATGCGGTGAAATAGCTCGCCGCCCAATTTGAATATGACTTCGCTGCCCCGCCGACGAACTTCGAATGTCACGCCGGGGGTGCCAAGTGTGTCGCTCGGTATCGTAAGCCGGTGAAATCGACGAAGCTCGCCGGGCGGATCTCTTCTCGGATCAAAGTAGGCGGGTCGCGTAAATCCATCTTTTACACCGCTTGCGTTCAGCAGGAAGACGGGCTTGTCGTTGCGGGTTTCCGGTGGCAATTGCAACTGTGCTGAAATATCGAAATCGCCGGGTCCGATAGCGCGATCGGCGATGATGGCATCTGCGTTTCGGTTCACTTCGACAAATCCGTCGTCGATATGCCACCAGGGAATGGGCGAGGCTACGCCGGTGGGGCGGCCCCGATCGACAAAGTGACGACATTCTCCGTTTGCAACTGAAGTTCCAATCGAGTCAGATCCGGAATCGAGGTTGATCGAATCGGTGGTGAAGCGAAGGAAGCGGAGCCATTCTCTTCGGTGGTGGTCACCGCCTTCGAAGAGTAGCCCAATGCTGCCGTCGGGCAGGCTGACAAGGCTGGAGTAAGCGGAGGGACCTTCGTGGACCAGCTTTTCGGCAAACCAGGTCCTACCCTGGTCTCGGCTCAACCGAACCGTCATGCGGCAGCGCTCGCTTTGGTCGGCCGGATTGGAATACACCAGAAGGGGCAAGCCTTCGCCAGAGGATTTCCCGGATTCACCGGTGTGCTTTATGATACTCGCCTGGCAGAGGGGCTCGATCAGCGTATTGTCGAACCGGATGTCCTGCCATGTCTCGCCCCCGTCTTCGCTGTAGGCGATTTCACGGCAGCTCGCTAAGTCGGGGCGGTTTCCAGTCCGACCCCAATAGTTGCGGATATTCATCATGAGAGTACCGCCCGGTAGCTCAACCACCTGGCATTCATCAGTATGGGGCCCGGTAGTTCGTCCCAGCGTCCAGGTAACTCCATGGTCGTCGCTAAAGATTGCGTGGGAGCACATGATACTGCGACCGCTACGCAACTCGTTGTGGTCGCATGGGATGACGAGCCTCCCTCGATAGGGACCCTCCTCGATTTGAATACCGTTTCCTGGTCCGGTGGCGTACCAGTCCCATTCCGGCTCCTTGACTTGGGCAGTAATGTCAACGGGATGCGACCAGGTGTGCCCGTTGTCATCACTTCGGGTCATCAGCACATCGACGTTCTCTCGACAAAAGGGCAGCCAGATCGTACCCGTTTCCCGATCCACCACGGGACAGGGGTTGCCGATGGTGACATCGCGATCCTCTGTGCTCTCTCCATAAATGTATTGGAGCGGTCCCCAGGCTTCGCCGTTGTCGGTGCTTCTTTTGAAAACAAGGGAGAGATCTCCATGGTCGCCAGGACCTTTGCGGCGCCCTTCGCAGAAGGCGAGGAGATCGCCGTTGGGGGCTACGACTAGCGCGGGTAAGCGGAATGTATGGTAGCCGTCGGTGCCGCTGACAAAGAGGTCGGTGTGGCCCGCTCTCCGTGAGGTGGCCTGGACCTGCTCCCGATGCTTGCGATCGAGCTCGTCCGGGTGGAAGCGGACACTGATGACAGATTCGCAGTGGGCGTGGCGCCCGTTTTTGCTCACCATTACATCCTCGGGACTGAAGACAGCGTAGGTGGTTGCAGCGATGGTGCCGTCGGGCAGGCACTCTACACCCAGGTAACCAAGGTCTCCCTTAATCGGGCTGTTAAATAAGCGGACCCGATACTGTCCCTCTTTACCTTCGAGCAGGTCGTCGAACGTTCCCATCCAAGCCACGAAATCCCCCCGCGTCGGGCTATCATGGGCCGTGTCCCGGAACGCCATTACAAGGCGGCCATCCTTGGTGTAGCGGGGCATGTGCCGGTCACCAGTGAGGGCGGCGGGAACTTCCCGCATTTCGCTCCAGGTTTCGCCCTCGTCTTCCGAAAACTGAATCATCGAATTGTAGACGCGGGTATTCTCCCGGCTGATGGAGGCGATGCACTTACCATCGGGAGAACGAATCAGAGCCGGTTCGCAGGGATGAGCACCGGGATATTCTCCCACCAGCCGTTCGTCTTGCCAGGAAATGCCGCCGTCCTCCGAGATGGCCTGCCATATCTCAAGTGGCGTACCCCTTGATCCCGGTCCATGTCCCTGATGATAGTGCGCCAGGTGACGATTTCCGCTGATGGGAATTATAGTGATGGGTGCGACGATGCAATTGAGCCCATTTTCTTCCAAGGGTGTCCAGGTTATACCGTCGTCGCTTGAGATCGACTGGCGCATCTTGCCATCGGTTTTCGGCCCCGAGCCCTCCACGATGAGCAATCTGGCCACGCCGTCCGGTCCCACCAGCCGATGGATGCATGGGCAGTTGGTTCCTGTCGCCCAGTTCTCCGGCACCGGGAGTCGGTCACTCCAGGTCAGCCCGCCGTCCGTGCTTTTCTTTAAGATGACTTCCGGTCCGCCATGACCAAGAGGGTAGGTGCAGAACATGGTCTTGCCATCGGGCATAAGTAGCGTGGTGGGATGGCCGATGTAGTGTCCTGCTTTCCTGTCTATGATGATCACGCGTTCGGTTTCCGTGGAAAGATCGATCGTCGGGATTGTGTAGCCGCGTTGGCAACAAGAGGGATGCGGCGCGTCGGATAGTTCGCCGGTGATCGAGAACTCATGGATTCCAAGACTCCCGCTCAAGGTAGTGAACCCGAACTCGCCGAGCCGGAGTTCTGTCACCGTCTGGTCGAGAATGCGATTCCCGTCGATGAGCCCTATGACTAGATCTCCTCTTCGGTAGATTTCGAATGCGAAAGGCCGATCTGGCAGACATAACTCTTCGGGCAGTACCCAATGCAGGCAACTGTTCGCCATTTGGGCGGATGGATGGGGCGGACCTCTTCTGAAGCCGAGTAGAGAGCCCTGTAGCCTCCGAACCGTAAGGATGGGCATTCGGGCGCCTTCCCGCAGTGTCAATTTTGCCCTCAAGTGGAAGTCGTTTTCGCCAACCATCTTCCCTGCCGTCACCACATCTCTGGGCCCATGGACTTCGATCGCGTCCGCGTCGATGTGCCAACGGATGCCTCGGGGCCGGCAGTCGACCGGACGACCATTGCTGATAATGGGATGGGATTGCGGTGGTGGATTTGTCGAAGCCATGATTCGTGACAATTTGCATATCTCTGCTAGGGCGCTTCGACAGCGGCGTCATCGAGCAGCGACAGAACTGTCGATGATCGCCGATTGCGACTTGCGCCATGATTGACCTCGCGTCCCTCGGCCCGCAGTTCGACCGCGAGGATGAGATCAACGTCCTGCTTGCGCGATAGCTCGAGGACAGCCTGCGCTTGGGCCCCGTCCGGAACCTCCTCCGCGTTCTCCACCATCATGGGGTGCCCTGCGTGTCCACTGAGCATCAGCTCGGGCATCACCACCATTCGTGCGCCCTGTTCGGCTGCCACTGAACAGGCATGTTCCACCCGCTCCAGGTTTCTTTGCTTGTCGATGACCAGCGATTTGAGCGCCGCCAGGGTTACCTTGAGGTCCTTCATGCTCGTGAGAATGAAAGATGAATATCTCCTCGGGCAAGATATTGCAAACCGTTGGCATTGACGGAGCGAATTGTACCGGATTGCCTGAACCGGACCGAACGTTTTGGTAAGTTGTTGGATGGCCAAACATGCGATCCAATCAACGCTTGTTGGCAGATTCCGACCAAAAGGAGTAGAAAATGGAAAAGAAGCCAAGAATTGCACCAGAGAATGTGAAAGCCCTTGTGGGTAATGCGCACGGAGATTTGGAGAAAGTGAAGGCACTTTTTGAGGAAGAGCCAGCCTTGGTTAATTCCTGTTGGGACTGGGGCGGAGGCGATTGGGAGACTGGCCTTGGCGCAGCAGCTCACGTGGGACGAAGGGACATAGCGGAATATCTGATAGCAAAAGGGGCACGCATTGATATCTTCGCGGCCGCTATGCTTGGCAAGACAGAGGTTGTGAAGAGAATGTTGGAAGATTTCCCCAAAATGAAAGCCGCGCGCGGGCCGCATGGAATCCCCTTGATAGCGCACGCTGAGGCTGGAGGGAAGGATGCGGAGGATGTATTTAATTTCCTTCAGGGAAAGGATTAGTAGAGCAAGCACGCCCTCGATCTGATCCCCGCTTGGTGCCGGCGGGTTGTGGAATGGGGAACCCGCTCGCGTGCGATTCGTGCTGAAAAATCGCTTAACCCGAGGTCGCGTAGCCATGCTGGTTTGCATGTGTGGAACGTCGGCAACTTCGATGTGGGAGTCTAATTTGTCAGCCAGAATCTGCTTTAATGTCCGGTCGAAGGTCGAAGGAGAGCTACTTATCAAGCAAAAATCGGGGATCCGAGCCGCTGCGAAGCTGTCTGCTCCACTAACAGGGCCAGCTCGTAATCTTCGCCCATCATGTTGTAGAATTCGTGCTTTGAAATGATCAAGCAGCGGGAGTCATCAGTTGCTACAACTGAAGCGGTGGCATCGATATTCAGCAGCAGGCTGATCTCGCCAAAAAAATCGCGAGTTCTGAGTCGAGATTTGCGCTCTCCCTCCGCCATCACTTCCATGACGCCATCATAGACAATAAACAGGTGATCGTTCGCCTTCCCTTCCTCAACCGCCAGATCGTCTTTCGCAAACGATTTGAGTTGTGCAATCGCGGCCAGGCGATCAACCGCCGAAGGGTGCCAGTTGCGGCAAAATGGCGACCGATAGAGGAAGGCTCGTCGCTGAACGATTTCTTTGACCTTGCGGCGTCCGAGCTTCCCGACCACTAACTCGTCGAAAGTGGATTTGTCGATTCTGAGCAGAAAGGTGTCGCCGTGGGATCTGACTCCCCGGGTGCGGGCGACGCCGTCGAGAAGAGCCATCTCGCCGAATATCTCGGCCCTGCCAAGGCGCTCCACGAACTCCGGCCTGCCGGTCTTTAACTCCCTGACAACATCCACCGCTCCTTCATAGACGATATACATCGCATCACCAACCTCACCTTGATGAATTACGAAAGACCGAGTCCCCTGATGGACAATCTGAATCCGTTCAGCGATCTTCTGCAGGGTCTCCCGACCATCCCCGAATTCGCTAAAAAGGTGAGTTGCCTGCAGAAAGGACACCAGTGCCGATTGCGGAACCCGTTTGTTCACGCGTGCCGTTGGAAAGCCTTTGAGGCGGCCGCTCATGCGCTTCTCCAGACTCATGTGATTACGTCGATAAACGATGATAGAGTAGATTAGCAGCTCAGCCGCAAAAAACAGAACAACGAGCGCCGTCACCAGCATCGTTACTCTGAACCCGAACGATCTAACGAGCCCGCCGAGTTGGTGATATCCCTGAATGCCCGCTACTTTGTAGAAAGCGAAACCCACCATGGACAGCCACCAGCCAGTATAGATGGCGAGAAGAGCCAGGTAGCGCTTGTCAGTTTGCTTGATTGCATTTGGCAGCATGATCCATGGCCATCGATTCCATCTCAGTTGGTACCTGCTGTGGGTGGAAAGCTGGCGTTTTCGCAGCCTTGCTTTCAAAAGTTGGGAGGCAGGACTACCGGCAAATGGCATCAACACATAGAGAACCCCGATCATCAGTAAGAGCGAAAATGCGGGATAAACAAAACTGACGAATCCATACATGAAAAAAATCGGTGCCGTTCTCATCAAGGCAACGCCGATTTCACAGCCGCGGCCGCCCATGATGGCATCCTCAGCATCGACGCTGAGGTGCGGAAAAAGAGTTTTCAAGTAGAAGCGGGGAGGGTAGACCTCGCAATCATTTGACCTCAGGACGCAGGCAGCCAGGATCTCTCCCACACTTAAGAATAAGGGGACGAGATAATAGGAAACTGCCATTTCCCATATACTTTGAGGAACGGACAGGTCCCGGAAAAGGAAAACGAAAAAGCAGAAAAAGAATCCGAGTAGACCAAAGATCTCAGCGCCGTTGACAGTAATCTGAAAGTTCCATTCGAGGGCTCTTCTTATCCGGGGTTTCTCATTTTCGCTCTGCAGGATACCCGCGCCGTACCCCTTAAGAATAAGTTCGTAAAGGAAGCCGAGGGAGGGGCACCTTCTCCGGCGCAGGAGCTCGGGAACAAGCTCCGCGGTTGTTCTGCCATTTCGAAACAGTTGGATTATTTCCCACTCCTGAGGGCTCACCGTCAGGTATCCCTTTGAGGGCTCGTTCTTAACTATCCTGGCGTCGTCCTCGATCGGACCTTCTTTGATATCCTTCGATAGCTTGAGCTGTTCCCTGCTCAGTAGTTGTCTCGTATCCATTACCTTGTCGGTATCCACGTTCGCGCCCCATTCCGTGGCGATACGGAAGGAACTGGCCCGCGCATGATAAATTCTCCTCTATTAATCTGATTGATCGTGATCCTGGAGCAGTGCCTTGGAGGTCGCCGCGCAGGATTTCTTGTATATACGGAGTTCAAGAACAGATCAAAAGACCAATTTTACTCATCTGGTAATACTTGAGGTCGGCGGGGATGTCCCTGGCGGTGATGGTCTCAGTAGCTGATGACAGCGGCCGGAACAAGAGCATCAATGTTTTGAGCAAACGCACTTCTGGGCTCGATCGGCGCAATGGTGGGTTTGACTCGGGCTTTTCGAGAGTCGGTCGGACGACCTTCGCTGACAACGTAGTGAATTTCGGTGTCAGCGAGACGAAATCCCAACAAATCGGTTCAAAGAACGCGGGCAAGCATTGTTCCTGATTCGATATACAAACACCGCAAGCACCCGGAGGTCGGTATCGCCTGAAGGGCTACCGCGCTTCGACGGTGGCATCATCGAGAAGCGACAGAACCGTTGATGATCGTCGATTTCGACTTGGTGCGTGATTGACCTGGCGTCCCTCGGCCCGCAGTTCGACCGCGAGGATGTCCTCTTCCAGACCGCTAACTGAACATGACAGGATGACACTTCCTGTTGGATCCATTGCCATGACGGCGCTTGCGTGATTGGCTGCCACGTTTCGGACAGCGATGCCCCCGGGACCGTTTGGCGTATAGTCCTCGAGATCGGCCAGACCCTCCGTCGACGAGCCGACGGGATTGCATAAAAGGACAAAGGCATTGGCGTCCCGGGCTCGAACCTGGTGCAATTCCTGACACAAAGGTCGTGCTTGCGCGATAGCTCGAGGACAGCCTGCGCTGGGGCCCGTCCGGAACCTCCTCCGCGTTCTCCACCATCATGGGGTGCCCTGCGTGTCCACTGAGCATCAGCTCGGGCATCACCACCATTCGTGCGCCCTGTTCGGCTGCCACTGAACAGGCATGTTCCACCCGCTCCAAGTTTCTTTGCTTGTCGATGACCAGCGATTTGAGCGCCGCCAGGGTTACCTTGAGGTCCTTCATGCTCGTGAGAATGAAAGATGAATATCTCCTCGGGCAAGATATTGCAAACCGTTGGCATTGACGGAGCGAATTGTACCGGATTGCCTGAACCGGACCGAACGTTTTGGTAAGTTGTTGGATGGCCAAACATGCGATCCAATCAACGCTTGTTGGCAGATTCCGACCAAAAGGAGTAGAAAATGGAAAAGAAGCCAAGAATTGCACCAGAGAATGTGAAAGCCTTTGTGGGTAATGCGCACGGAGATTTGGAGAAAGTGAAGGCACTTTTTGAGGAAGAGCCAGCCTTGGTTAATTCCTGTTGGGACTGGGGCGGAGGCGATTGGGAGACTGGCCTTGGCGCAGCAGCTCACGTGGGACGAAGGGACATAGCGGAATATCTGATAGCAAAAGGGGCACGCATTGATATCTTTGCGGCCGCTATGCTTGGCAAGACAGAGGTTGTGAAGAGAATGTTGGAAGATTTCCCCAAAATGAAAGCCGCGCGCGGGCCGCATGGAATCCCCTTGATAGCGCACGCTGAGGCTGGAGGGAAGGATGCGGAGGATGTAGTTAATTTCCTTCAGGGAAAGGATTAGTAGAGCAACCACGCCCTCGATCCACGGCATCATATGTCTACGAACTATACATGAAATCATGTCATGAAAAGCCAGAAATTTCGCAAACATATAAGATACGCTCTTTTCCTCTTTTTATCAAGTAAACGCCGATTAATATCATTTCGTCTGACACATTTGACATGACAAATGTCATGCATACTAATAGTTGGGCGCTCGAATGATTGACCTATGAAATTGTGCCAGAAGCATGCACTTGCGCGAGTGGAAGAAAAAGCGCGTAAAAGGAGCCGCGAATCGCGTTTGGAAGTGGCCAGGATCTTGGCGAATAGCGGTGCCCCGCGTCAGATGGATACACTTCGCAGATCCATAGCGGCGAACGCACGAATCGCTCTGCACTTCCACCCCGATCGCTTGGTTGGTGAGAATTTTGAAACTGTCGTTGAGAAACTACATCGGACCGGTCGTTACCTCAGTCAGTTTGTGACTGGGGTTTCGAGCGGTAGCGTGTCCGCATATCCTGGAGGCGTTCGAGATGAATGGGAGAGAGAGTTATTTGAAAACGCTTATCACGAAGGAAATGTAGCTGCGGAAGACCACCCGGTTTACGGAGCGTTGACGGTTTTCCGTTCATCGGATGGACCTTCACCACGGTTTGGGTCATCCTACTTTGTCTTGCACCCCGAGTGCAGTCAGCGTTCTACCTTCACATACGGCGACACCTATTCGCGGCCGACTCACGTCGGAACGTTGAATTGCCTCGATGATATTCTGAGGGCCTTTTTTCACGACGTAGCTCAATCTGGGTGCGCACTGGGCCAAGAAGGACTGTCGGTGGTTCAGGTGGCTGACCACTTAACACATGACCTACAATATTCATTGTCTGAAGTGATCGCGAGCCCGGCAATGAGAAATCTGGATGATTACATCGAGGCGCAGGTCCATGGTGGAGTTGAGTTACTTCGGGATGTTACGCATCTGGTTGCTGATTCTTCATACCGAGCCACAGAATTTGAAAGTTGGTTCGGGCGCCTATCAGAGCGATACGAGGTTCAATTGTGTTGGCATCCGGGGTTCGTCGTTAATCCTTCCGACATTCCAGAGGACTTTAGGGGGCCGAAAGCCCGGCGCTTGGCACGTCGAATTGGAAAGTCAGGTAGTGTTAACGCCTTTCTGATCGGAGAAGCAGCGAGCGCGATGACGCAGAATTCCAAAGATTGTGATGATTTCGGAGACATGAACGAGTGCCTCCGGGTTCTGAGGCAGCTCTGGCATGCGGTGGTAGCGTTTGGAAGCCCCATCGCCCAACCAGGCGCGGCAGATAATCTCGCGAAGCGCGCTACCTGCGCTTAAACGTTGGCCATGTAATAAAAAGCGCCGTGCTAAGATTTAACGGAATTTGAGCGTTGTAGATTTACAGAAGCGGGTTACGGGCGACCAGGATGCCTACAGGCGAGCCCTTCGTTCCGACGATAGGTTGATCCTCATATCCCGAGGGCATCGAGACCGCCTCCGTCGACCTCAATGTCGGCACCAATATTTTCGACTCCGTTAAGAGCGAGAAAAGAGAACTCTCTTCCGCTGGATTCACTCTCCGGCCGCGACGTTCAGTCGTCGTTTACACTGAGCAGCGGGTTTGCCTTCCGAACAACGTATTTGGACTTCTTTCCGGGAAAGGGCAGCTTATCTACCACGGCGTGTTCATTTCCCAAGGGAAGGTAGATCCAGGATTTCAAGATCAGATGCGAATTCGCCTCTATAATGGAAGTAAAAAACCGATTCTTCTTACGCCCGGCATGCCAATTTGTTCATGCACTTTCTTTCAGATGGAAACTCACGTTCAGGATGTCCTGACGACGGAACCCGACGAACCAGTAAAGCCGCTTCGGCCGACGATGAAGCAATACATTGCTGCGTTCTTGCGGGCGCATTGGAAATGGATTGTTCCCACCATCATCGCGCTCGCGGTGCTGATGACCCGAATAATTGGATTGTGGAAATAGAAGGATGTTGATCGTCGGTGATAATCTTAAGGAACTCTGCACTCAACACGGCCTCGTTGACCGTTTTGAGGCTTACGATGTGACCTCGCTCACGCTTCGGCTTCACCATCGCTTTACAACCTCAACCTTGAAGTCGAAGCGGCGCTGCCCGTAGCCTGTGGCAGACCCTTGACGTTCTACAAAAAAATTGAATTACTTCCACTTTAACACATCAGCGAAGCGATACGCCAAAGGTCGTCCCTATTTCCATCCGCTTGTCATCGAGAAGATCGTCACTTTCACTGCCTGTGATCGGTTTGAACACGGAATCGACGTTGGATGTGGCACGGGGCAGTCTAGCCGAGCATTGCGAAAGATCGCCGACAACGTCACTGGAACTGATGTATCCGAGGAAATGATCAACTTTGCGCCTCGGACAGAAGGTCTCCAGTATGTCTGTTGTCCGGCCGAGGAACTCCTGGTTGACGACAACGCCTTCGATATCATGACGTTGGCGCTTGTGTTTCATTGGCTGGATCGAGAAGCATTCTTTCGTGAGGCACGAAGAGTCCTACAACCTGCTTCTTGGATGATTATCTACCAGAACGGATTTTCCGGGAAAATGGAAGGCAATCCAGATTACGCGGAATGGAACAAGGAGCGATATGTCCAGAAATATCCGACTCCCCCAAGAAATACGTCACCGTTTAACGGAGAAATCGCGGACTCCTACGGCTTCGACTTACTTGAGAAAGAGAACTTCTCCAATCAAGTGGAAATGTTCCTTGAGGAGTGGATTTGCTACCTCTCGACACAAAGTAACATGATCGCCGCAATAGAAAGCGGAAGAGAGCGAGCGGAAGAAGCACTGGAATGGCTTCATAACGAACTGGACCCAATCTTTACCGCCGAGAAGGAAGTATTCAATTTCGTTGGAAATATCACTTATCTCAAGATGAAGGCTTAGAACCAAGCGAGCGAGGTAATGTCGATTACGCTCCGCTCCATCGCCATACCTCCTCTTAGCGTTGGGGGTGGAAGAGTGCATAAATCTGATCCGGTTGCGTGATCGTGATTGAATGAACCGCTGCTGAGTGTATCATTTTTGTATGACTCGCGAATTCAACGTCATCATCGAACGGGACGAGGATGGAGTTCTGGTGGCATCAGTCCCGGAATTACCCGGATGCCACACTCAGGCGAAGTCCATGGATGCTCTGATGCGGCGGATCAAGGAAGCCATCGAGTTGTGCGTAGAGGTCTACGGAGGTGCCAAAGGGAATGAATTCTTGGGGATCCAGCGCGTTGCAGTTGAGTCATGAGCCCAAAGGCCCCGCGGCTGACGGGAAGAGAGACCATCAAGATTCTCAGGAAACACGGGTTCGACGTTATCCGTACCAGGGGAAGCCACAACTTCCTGAGACACTCCGATGGTCGCGCTACGGTCGTTCCGGTGCACCGTGGCGAGACGATCGGAGCAGACTGTTTTCCAGGATTCTGCGAGACACCGATTTATCGGTCGACGACTTCCTAGAGCGATAGACAGCCCCAACCAATCGCGATAGCCGACTCGGGCTGACGCCCTCGCGACTACGCTTCGACGTTCTAAGGGCGATAGAAACGAAAAGAAAGAGGGCGAGCGACAATCAACGGGCCGCAAGACTGTCGTTGAGGCCCGTCAGGGAGCTTTCTCGGCCGACTTCCTGGATTCAGAAATACCAACTTATCCAGGCAAAGAGGAAGGTCGCCGGTTCGATGGTGTGACCGATGGCGGGGATTTCGAAACCGCCGAATTCGGTATTGCTCCCACCGAAAGGAAGGCTGGCTCCGAAAGTTGCTTCGACGTTTTGGGAGATGCTCCAAATTGCGCGGGGCTGAATCAATCCGGATCTGTCGTCCAGGTTCCAGATGACGTTGGCAAAGAGGTTCAGAAGCGGATGAGCCTCATATTGAAGAGTGCTGCCAAGGTAGTTGCGCCCAAGGGAAAACAGGTTGCCGCGGGCGGCCAGTTCCCGCACCGCAGGATCACCGGCGGCCTCGATTGGGTTGGCATCTCCTATACCATTAAAGTAGTATTCGACGATGCCGTACCAGTTTCTCCCTCCCCAGACCCAGGAGTATTGAAGATTGGCTACGGTCGACCAGTAGCTCGAAGCGGAGCCGGGGATGTCCAGCGAGATATGGACAACGTCGGTATTCCAGGTTGCGTTTCCCCAGTACCCTGAGACGGAAAATGCCCCTACCGGCCGGTTGTAGTGCCAGCCCCCGATGAGATGAGCTTCAATTGAACCGATGGCGCCGTGAACCTTTGCCGCTATTGATGATTCGCTGAAACGGACCTCTCCCGACTCCCGTTCGCGACGCACCACGTAAAGGGCCTGGATGTTGGCGTTTCCAGCGTTCGCATCGAATAGGGCGAGATCGTCCCCGACTTTGAAGTCACGTTCGACATCGGTCGGCGAGAATGGGGTAAAGAGGTCGGCAGGATTGAACATTGCGCCGCCTCCCCAGGTGACCGCCTGGCGCCCGATACGAACCAGCCCCCAGGGTGCTGAAAAAGTAACGTTCATCCGGTCCAACCTATGGTAGGCGACTGATCGGCTGCCGGCATGGATGATGTGGGTGAAGTCGAAGAGACGGGCTCGGTCGTTCACGATCTGTGTGGCGTAGCCTGCGGTCAGTTGTCCTGTTCCGCCCCGTCGACGCGAGCGTTCGCTCAGATCGCCGCCACTCCAGATGAATTCATAATGCCCTTCGAATCGCCACTTTCCCGCGGTGGCTTCATTCATGATTCGGAATTCGCTTGCTGCGTCGAGCAGATGGGCTGCTTCCCCCGCTCCCAATAAAGTAGAAGTATCTGCCCAAGCCGAACTCCCGCGGAATTTCAGGGCCGATCTCCAGTCTCTCGGCAGCGCTCCCAAAAGCGCCGTTGTCGGAAGCAGGCCTGCAAGCAGGACGATGCCCGTCAAGTGCAGCGTCCTCCATCGAGGCCTGTGGCCACCAACTATGGCTTGGAATAAACCCGTACCCACAGGGCAAATGACAGGTGGGGCGAAGCAATGTACCGGGCCACCCCTTTTAACGGGGCAAAACAGACCGTTTCTCACCGACGGACTGAGCTCTCTGTCCCCTCGTAGCCCGGGGCTTACGGAGGCGAAGCCGAAGTTGCCCCGGGTTCCACATCGCTCGATTCCCCGCACGCCACGCAATCTCCGCTGCGCTTCGATAAGCATGGCGCCACGTGGGCGCTTCCGGAGGATCGCAAGTTCTGTTTTAGGAGAGCGTCCCCGCTGAGCCGCAGGCCGCGGCACACGGCTCATCCCGAGGTCGTCCACGGCAAGCCGGGGCTCTATCGGGATTCGCCCTACCCGGAAATGCCCAGTCTTCACAAGCAGCTTCATTCTACAGGAGGGAACCTAATAACGGGGGAAAATCATACCCGCCTCTCGTCTTCGCTCACTTGGCCATCGCGCAGGTGTACGACTCGCCGTGCTGATTCCATGACCATTTCATCGTGGGTAGCAAAGATCACGGTAACGCCGGTTTTTTCATTCATTATTCGCATACGTCCAATCAGGTCGCGGGCCGTCTTCGAATCAAGATTTGCGGTAGGCTCGTCGGCCAGGATAATGGCCGGATCGGCGACGATGGCGCGTGCTACCGCAACGCGTTGCTGTTCGCCGCCGGATAACTCGGCGGGGCGGCGGTCGTGTTTGTCCGATAGCCCCAGTTCGTCGAGTGCGGCCGCAGCTTTCAGGCGCCGCGCATCCTTGGGCAGTCCTTGAAGAAGCATCACGTATTCAACGTTCTCGATGGCAGAGAGGACCGGGATGAGGTTGTACGACTGAAACACAAAGCCGACCCTGTGGAGCCGGATCCTGGCGATCTCGGTGGAGCTCAATTCGGTTATCTGGCGTCCGTCGATCCCCACCGTCCCGCTATCGGGCCGATCAAGGCCCCCGATCAGGTTCAACAACGTTGTCTTGCCAGAGCCTGAGGGACCCACCAAGGCAATGAATTCTCCCTGCTCAATGATCAGCGAAACACCACGCAGGGCCGGGACAGATACTTTCCCCTGCCGGTAAGACTTCCTCAGCTTCTCGGTTATTACAATGGGAGTGTTGCGCGGGTCCTTCACGGTTTCAGAGAAAACTCAGGATGGTGTTCTGCAAATTCCTTAGTAAAGCCTCGAGTCGTTTTGAGATGGGATAGATCGAGCTTATTTTCGAATTGTCAGGCCTTCTCGCTTTGCTCGTGAACGAGAATCGGATTTCGGATCTAACTCCAAGCATCCTACACATGCGTCATGGCTTGCACCGGTGTAATTCGCGCCGCCTTTATAGCCGGATAGAGACTCACGATGGATCCAAGCGCTATAACCATTCCGTTCGCCAGGAGATAATCGAATGCTACGCCCTTCGGGTAGATGATTCTGGACATTCCAAAGTAATCGCTCCCTGCAGAAAGGGCGGAAAAGTCGATGCCATTAGAACCTAACCAGGAGAGTGTCAGGTAGGAAAGAAGGTCTCCCAGGAGAATGCCAATAACGAGAAGCAGGATGGTCTCCAGGAGAACGCCGGCCACGACGCCACCCGGGGTCACCCCGAGCGCGCGAACCAATCCGATTTCTCGTATGCGTTCGAAAACTGCCATCAGCATCGTGTTTACGAGACCGGATGCCATTGCCACGAAAACGACTGTGTTCCAGATGACGGCATAGATCTTGATGTTCTCCAGGTATGCCCTCAGGTAGGGAATCAGTTCATCCCAGGACAGCACTCCTATGCTCTTCCCAGTGAGGGCGCTCCGGAGCAGCCCTACCTGTTTGTCAACCCCGCTCATGTCGGCCAACATGATGTTGATCTCCGTGACGCCGTTCCCGATTCCCAACATGTCTTGCAGCGCATCCCGTGCCACGAAGGCGTATTTTTTCTCCGTCGCTTCAGGAGTTGAGCGGAACAGACCGACCACGTTGAAGGCACGTGATATCATGGATCGGGAGGCATCCACGGTATCGATTACGACCCGGTGGCCGATTCGCGTCTCCAGCTTCCGGGCGAGAGCTGCACCCAGCACGATATGGTTCTCTCCCTTCACGGGGAGACTGCCTTCTACTAGAGAACTGCCCAGAAAGGACATATTTTGCTCCGCAGTTGACTCGATACCGACCAGCGTTACGCCGCTCGTCTCTCGGGGGCTTCTAACTACTACGTTGTCGCGAACGCGGGTAGTCAGGAGAGCGCTATCGGGAAGCGTTTTCTCAATAGTGGCAAGGAGGTCTCTTGGATTTTCTATCCTGCGCTCGATACCCGGGTCGTCGTGATATCCGGGTGCTTGAACCTGAATGTGGCCGGTCAAATTCATCACCTGGATGTTGATCATGTCCTCGGCCATGCCGCGTACAAAGGCGTTGAAGAACACCATTGCCCAGACTCCGATGATGACCGCCGATAGAATTATCATGGTCTGGCGCGGGTGTCGCCACAGGTTGCGCCAGCTGATCAGGAAATGCATCGCTCGAATAAACTGTGAGTCATATTAGGAGTATTTCGGACTTACGGTCGACCTACTCTATCGAAGAAAATGAAGCTGAATTTGAAGGGAGATAGTCCTACAGGTAGTCAGGCGGCATAGATTGCCTCGACCGGTTTTAGCCGTCTGATTCTCAGAGTAGGAAGCCACGCTGCCGTCATGGTTATAAGGAAGACAGCAGTAGGTCCCAGGGTAGCCGTGATCCAATTGAGATCCGGATACACTCGAGGTGGTAAACCGTATTGCTTCATCATCTCAGCGGCCTCTTCTCCAAAATAGAGACCCACCTCCTGAAAGTAGGCCGTTACGATGCTGCCCAGCGCGATCCCCAACACTATACCGATCGTGGTAAGGAAAAGCGATTCGCTCATCATTAATCGGGTTAGCCTTCCGGGCGTTGTGCCCAGGGCCATCATGATTCCGAATTCGCGTGTACGTTCGAAAATTGCCATGACGAAGGTGTTCAGAATGCTGAAGGCAACCACCAGAACGAGAATCAGGTACATGACGGACCCGATCAGCATATCGAGCATGATGCCTTCCAGAAGGCCCGGCATCAGCTCCCTCCAGGTCAGCACCACGAGGGGATATTTGCCTGCCGACTCTCCCTTTATCTTTTCCTGCAGATCGCGTGCCACCGTCTTCAGGCCCCAGAGCGAATCCGCTTTCATGACGATGCGGTGCACGGAGCCCGTCATGAAGAACGCTTCCTGTAAGTAGGCCAGGGGCATCTGTAGAAAGGAGCGGTCCGCCTCCGGTATACCAGTCTCGAATATGCCCGTAACCGTCGCGATGGCCGCTCCCGTAGATCCGTCCGGACCCGTTCCCAGTATAGTGATCTCGTCACCTACAGATATCCCCAGGTTCCTGGCCAGCAGGGCGCCGATTATCGCGCTATCGCTGTCGCCAGGTTGAAGGTAGCGTCCCAGCCGAATCATCGATTTCAGAGTGGACACCTGCGGTTCCTTGTCCGGTTCGACTCCGACAACGAGGGCGCCCAGAGCGCGTTCGCTTGAGGATACAAGGCAGAAAAGTTCAGCCCGTTTGGAAAAGGCGGCAACGCGAGGTTCTTCGCGAATAGCTGAGTCGATGACCGCGGATTCAGCAAATCGATATCTCGCCTTCCGATCCTCCTGGTAATTCTCAGCCTGGATCTGAAGATAGCCCTCAGTTGTGTTGATTCCCGAACGGATGAGAAGCTGGTACTGGTTGAATTGCATCGCCAGCATGAACACCAGCAGCGCAGAGGCGAACGCGATCGCACTGAGGGATAGAATCGTTCTCCGTCGATTGCGCCAGAGGTTGCGCCAAGCGATGTTCAGGTCAGAATCCACCACTCCTCATTCACGCGGATTACGCAGAAAAGCCTGGGTGAAGTAGCGTTCCGGCAGGGTCTCGAAAAACTCGAGTTCACGATAGATAAGGCGGGTGTAGCGCTCCGGTTCATCAGCCTGCTGCATCGTGGAAATTCGTGGAAACACTTTGCCGCCGAGTTCCCCGATCTCATCGGCGATCATGGACTTCACTAATTTGTAGTCTTGGTCGAAAAATGCTTCTTCGAGGAAGATGTGATCGTCCCGCACTTTCAGAATCTCTTTTCCCCACACCACCGGGGCTTCCGGCTTTGGGATCGACTCGATCACGTAAATTTTGTGACCGTTTGCGTGCTCTACGGAGAGCAACCTGTGGGTAAAATCGCGTACGATACTGTCGGATTTCAGAAGATCGTTATTGGTGAAATCTGATCCCATCCAGGCCTGTCCCAGCATCGATGGTGGAAGCTTGATCACGCGGTTGATCTTGGGGTTGAAAGTCCACATCTGATTTCCGCGTTTGAGTGTGCCGTTTCCGGCGTCGCGGGGCGGCTCAGTGATGAGAAAAACGCTATCCTCCTCGCCTCGCGTCCAGCCCGTCAGGACCTGAGAGCGCTGCCAGTCCGGCCGGTGAATGATCATTTCGAAGACTCCCTTGGAGGCCTTTCCGCGCCAGTAGTCGAAAGCGGCCTGTACGATTGTTTGAGCGTCCGGCGGGGATAGATCTTCGTCTATCCGATCGCTCGCAAAGTCCGTTGTGGCCGCGAACTGAGCGATTACCATAAAGCATAAAATACCATACCGTTTGGACATTTAGGTTCTTAGTGTAGCGCCGGAAGACCCTTGTTCCAAGGATTTACGGGGACGGCGACGCAGCGGGATCTGAGTCCGCTGAACTTCTGAAATAATTCACTATGACCGACCGCCGCAAGGTTCTGCTTGGCAGAGTCGTTATGGTTCTGTAATCATCGATCGTTCCGATATTTCCCCCAGGTTCAACAGGAGATAGCATGATTTTTGGCGAAGGCGATTACCGATACGAGGTACATGAAAATTGGTACAAACTGCCCGAGGATTGGTCGTTCGGGTGGGTTCCGGCGGTGGCGGTGGATTCCCGCGACCGCGTCTATGTTTACAGCCGCAGCGAGCATCCCATGGTCGTATTCGATCGTGAGGGCAACCTGGTGGATTCCTGGGGTGACGATGTGCTTAAGGACGCCCACGGGATTTTCATCGACGCGGAGGATCAGGTTTACTGTGTCGAACGCAACACCCACTGCCTGCGCAAATTCACGGCCGACGGCCGGCTTCTGATGACCGTAGGGACGCCTGACCAGGAAGGGGCAGAAGGGGAACCGTTTCGCTTGCCGACGGATGTCGCATTTGATTCCCAGGGTTTCATGTACGTGTCCGACGGCTACGGGAATGCGCGGATGCACAAGTACACTCCTGAGGGCGATTGGATAAAGTCATGGGGAAGCCCCGGGACCGGCCCGGGAGAGTTCGATCTCGTGCACTCCGTGAGGATCGATAAGGATGATCGCTTGTGGGTTAGTGATCGGAGCAACAATCGCATTCAGCATTTTGATACGGAGGGCAACTTCCTCAGTGAGTGGGCTGATCTTCATCAGCCCGACACGGTCTTCATCGATGACGATGCCGGCATAGTCTACATCGCGGAGTTGGATCAGCGCGTCAGCATCTGGACTGTCGACCACCAGAAGCTGGCAGAGTGGGGCCGGGGGGAAAGGAGCAATACGCCCGGTGAATTCGTAGCCTGTCCCCATGGTATCTGGGTAGATTCCCGCGGTGACATATACGTCGGCGAGGTGCAGGCCGACGGCCGCTTACAGAAGTTTATCCGGCAGCAGTAGCCCGCTGGACCCAGATTCAGCGAACCTTGGCAGATGGGTAGCGGTTTTCCAGCCTCTGGAGGGCCGACGGCTCTGGAGGCCGCTGCCAGGTCTTGTCCCGGAAACGGGCCCGTAGCCCGTCTGAAAGGCATGATCGAGGATCAGCATCATTATCTTCGCCGGAGTTTGTCGGTCCTTAAGCCCGACAGCCTGCTAGAGGTAGAAATCCTCTTCGTAAGCCCGAAGTTCTATCTCGAAAGTCCAGGCCCTGCGATCCTGATGAGCGAGGTTCCAGTAGGCATCCGCGGCAGCGTCGACGTCAATGACGGGCCCTGGATCTTCATCACCGGATTGCCCTAAGGAGGGGGTGTCCAGGACTCCGTCAATAAGTACATGAGCTACGTGTATGCCCTTTGGCCAGAGTTCGCGGGCGAGCGAATCCGCGAGGCCGCGGACGGCAAACTTGGCGCTGCTGAAAGCAAGGCCTCCCTGCTTCCCACGAATGCTGGAGGTTGCACCGGTGAAGATAATGCAACCGTTCCCCTTCTTAAGCATCGGTTCAACTGCATGCCGGCAACAGAGGAAGGAGCCCATCGCACAGATTCTCCAGGAGCGCTCAAATCCTTCCGGACTGAGGCTTAGAAAGTCACCCCAGACCGCGTTTCCTGCATGATTGATCAGGACATCTGGCGGACCCAGCTGGCCATGAATCAAGGCGAACGCACGTTTCACACCTTCCGGATCGGTGATGTCTGTAGGCACCGGGAGAGCCTTGCCACCCACGGAGCGTATCTCGCCCGCTAATGATTCCATAAAACCCGTGGATCGGGCGAGCATCCCCACGGCATAGCCCCCGGAGGCAAACCGCCGAACTAGCGAGGCGCCGAGCCCTGCCCCCACCCCGGAGATGACTGCTACTTTGTCTTCTGACATGCCAATAATCCCTTCGATACGGTTCTGTGGTTGTTCATACACTCTCCTTTGAACACTGTCTCTGTGCGGTTGCCACCAGAATGAGGTTCATTTGAAATATCTCAAACCTTACGGCTCTAAAACTTCGATGCCGACCTTTCCCGGTCCTCACAGAGCGAGCTACATGTAGCCCTCCGCGTGAGCGGGGGGGCCGGATCTCGGATTCATTGCCAGCCATAGTTGATGGCCAAAGGCCTCGATAACAAACCCGATCAGCTTTTCCCTTCCTAATCCTAATCTTAATCGCAATCCTACTCGCGGCCGCGCGAGCCCTCAGCTTGCCTTGGCGAAGCAATGCGAAGACGGGGCCCTCCAGAGTGCACGGTAGAAAGGTTTATGATTTATCCATAGTTGACGGCCGCAGGCCTCGATGCGGAAGCTCCTAATGAACCCTTGGCTGTCGATCAATCAACCTGAAGGGCGATCTGCTCATCTTCCCAAGAGTCCTCGGCCAGCTGGCCCGTAAATCGATAGTAGTATATGAAAAAGGGATTCTTGATCCAGTCTGCCGGGATCTTCTCGCCCATGGCTTTGCGCTCGTCGATTTTCTGCTGCAGCGCTAGATTCCTCCCATACCACTGCTTGAGCCGAGTGCTTTGGGCAACGTTTTGGCTGATGTATTCATTGAGCTTGGCTCCGACTTCTCGTGCTGCCTGGCGCCCGGACACCATCCCGCTGATGACTTTTTCCCAGGCGTCCCGCTTGGTCCAGAAATTCGGCTCTACCGGCACAAATGGGTTCTGCGGCCGTGGAATGGAGTAGCGGAGAGTTGCTTCGGCCTGCACTTCGTGGGTGCCCCATTCGTTCGGATGGGCGGGGGGGCGCTTGAATTCTTCGAGCTCCGTAAACGAAGGAATCGCCGGTATCCCGTAAGCCTCTTCGATTATGAGTCGGTTGTGCGCTTCACTGGTGAGGTATTTCAGGAACAGCAGGGCCAGGTCTTGATGGGCGCTCAACTTATAAATCCCCGACGTCCTGGCGATGCTGGTCGTGTTCTGAAAATGGTCGCTGGGGTAAAAACTGACCGACAGCCGGGGAGGCTTGGAGAATTCCCTGAGGCGAATCAGCAACTCACGGCCGCTGGCCACCATCGCGAACAGGCCGTCGTAGAATAGAGGGAGCGTATTGCCACCGAATCCGGCTTCTGAACTGAACGAAGCCTCGTCTGCTGCTGTCGGCACGAGGTGGTATTCGTGGGTCCAGCGATAGACGCGGTCAAACACACGGGCATAGCGCTCATCATCCAGGGTGCAGCGGGTGTAGGTCTCGTTGAAATCATCGAGTCCAAGGTCGCGGTGCATGGCCCGGATGAGACGCTGGTTGTTGTTGGTTCGGAATGTGTTGAGGAAGAAGATCCGGTTGTGATGTTTCCCCCCCCGGGCGCGATTCGCGCGCTCGACGAACTCGCGTCCAAATGCCTCAAATGTAGCGATATTCCACTGTTTGGGTGGCGGTTCCATTCCATAGCGACGGAACGTATCGACATTGGCCCAGAGGTTGACCGTGTAAACGCTGTCGGGGAATCCGAACTGCCGACCTTCGATGGTCATGTCGGCGTGCACGGCACTGTAGGTCTTGCTCGGCTCGAATCCCATTTCTCGAGCCTCCTCGGTAACATCGATCAGCATACCCGCTTTCTCCATGTAGCCCATGGTTCCCGAATGAATATCACTTGCCACTCCGGATACCCCATGGATCATTTGCTTGGCCGGGTCACGACCTGCGGGATCCAATCGAAGTTCGACCATCGGTTTCCCCTCCGCAGTGACATGGCCTTCTTCGAAAATCCATTGATTGAAACGCTTGACTGCACGAATACGAGAGGGGTTGGAACTGGTTGTCCAGAAAAGTACGGGGACGTCAATCCGCTGCTTGGGTTGGGTGAGACGGGTTGCCAGAGCTCCTGCGAGAGCGACTGCCAGTCCTACGCAGAAGAGATACTTCATGGTGAAATCTTCATGGCTGAGGGGCTCACGGCTTCACCTTCACGCCGAACGCTTCAGCAATCCCTTCTCCACCGAACACGCGGGTTATAGCCCTGAAGCAGAGGGGCTTTCGAAATGATGATCCGCAAAATCAAGATAGCGAGCCCAGTCGTAATCAGTTACGTTGTGTCTGCCCGCCCGGATATGGTACCCGATCGTGCTCACGACCGGCTGGTGCACCGGTGGCATGGTTTCGGCCTGCAGCCCATCGGTGCCCATTAATCGATAGACCGGATCGGCATGTTTCGCCGCCAGGAATTCACCCTTAGGATCGGCCCATAGATCCTCTTCCGCACTGGCAATGTAGACCGGGCGCGGAGCAATCAGCGCAATCAACGCGTGTTGGTCAACCGGGAGTGCATCTTCGTTCTCATTGTATCGCTTGAAATTCCCACAGAACCAATGGGGAAAGCTCCGGTTGATTTGGCCCACAGTTTCGCCGAATCGTCGCCTGGACAGGGCCGCACCGCCGCACCCGCTGTTGTTTGAAATGGTGATGGCAAACCGCTCATCCTGTGCTCCCGCCCAAAGCGCTGTCTTGCCCAGTCTCGAGTGCCCCATCACAGCCACTCGGCGGTGATCGATGGCGCCATCCGTCTCGAAGGTGTCCAGTGCTCTGCTTAGCCCCCATGCCCACGCGCCTATCGTCCCCCATTCATCCGCGTCCGGTCGGTTCTTTCCGATTTCGTTAAAGAGCGGATGAACTCCGTTCTGAAAGCCGTCATCGAAGTCCGGATCGAGATCTCCGCAGTAAATCGTAGCCAGCCCGTAGCCCCGTTCCAGAATCATGTCGACGGCCCAGCGGCTAGCTAACACGCCGCGGGAGGACTCGGTGGCTCGGTTATTTATGACGCCGCATTCCTCGCGCGGCTGCATCCACGCATTCGACAGCGTGATCGTGGGGTCATTGTCGATAGTGTGATTGCCAAAGAAATTCAGGCCGAGAAAAATCGGAACCGGTGCCGGACGGTTAGTCGGGAGGTATATGAGGATATCCATGTAAGGTCGGGCGTTGTTCTCGGTGAAGAATACGCGAATTTCCTTCCGCAACGCCTTACCCTCTGATATGCCGGTTTCCGACAGGGGGCTCGTCCGGTGAACGATTTTCCGGGTCGGGGTGCGCCCGTATACCTGCTCCTCGAACAGCCGCAGGATCTCCAGTCGACGATCTTTCGTCCACTGTCCGACGTCGGTGATTTCCGAACCATCCTCCCCTTTGAGGGGGTCGGGCAGGGTGTACTGAGGAACCTTTGCCTCGGCGTAATTGAAAGTCTCTTTCTCTTCGGGCATCTATCTGTCTTCTTTGTTAATTTTGCAGATGAGAAAGATAAAAGTCGATCGTTGTCAGTAAATACGACAACGATCACGATTTCTAACCGAGCAGGCGACTCAATCCGCGACAACCGCTCGCTCCGTGCCTGCCACACGCGAGTGACTTTGTCGGCAGGAAGGCCAGGAGCTTCTGTCGTCGATCGCCTGTCTGAAGGGCAGCTCCATAACAGCCCAGGGCGAGGGAGCGAAGCGACCGTCGCCCTGGGTTATCGGATCCTAAAAATCTGCAGGCTGAAGGTCTGCTCCATATTTCTTCCGGCTCCGCTAAAGGCGCACAGCTTCCTTGGCTCGGCGTAGCTCCGCGAAGACGGCAGCGTGCGTTGTTGTTTTTCCCGGTACCCAGGGCGCCAATCGCTCCGCTCCCTGGCCCTGGGCTTTTTTGATGTCACAGGCCGTCAGCTTGTTTTAAACCTGCATGGCCTCTACCGATAGGCGTCTCAGTAATTTCCACAGTCTTTCGCCGCGCCCTAGCTTTCTGACGTTCCGTATGCTGTCCGGCTTGAAGTGCTTGAGTTCGTGCAAGTTTTACAGAGCATGATGACGTTAGCTACGTCGAAACGACGTTCCGAGTACCTCGCGAATGGTTGTGGTTCCTCTTTATGCGGCTGGCACCGGAGCATAACGCAGCACCATTAGCTGGCTCTTCCTCACGTCAATACAGGCGCGGTCTGCGTTCGGAAGCTTCATGCGATAGTTAGACGGCTTCCTGTTGGCCGAGTCCGAAAACGAAATCGCATCACTGTCCGAGTATCTCCCTGGCCTGGTCTCGACGCTTTTCATCGTCGCTGTCAAGCGCATCGACAAGGATGTCCATCGCATAGGCCGGCCTATGCGATGGATCAAATCGCTCGATCAACTTAAGGGCTTCGTACGAATCCATGATACGGGTCCCGCGATAAAGATCCTCCACAACTTTTCTCACAGCATCGTCCTGCGCCGCCTGATTCGGGTCGATTGAGGTGAACGCGAAGGACGCCTCGAAAAGCAAATCCCTCTCTCGAGAATCACGCACATCGAGATCTTTGCTTCTTAGAATGCGTCGCAGCGGGAACAGCGCGGTGCGCGCCTCAGGACCGATTCTCCCAAATGCTCTGGCGGCATGCCACTTTCCACTCACCCCGGCTGATTCGAGCATACGCACTAGTCTCATGTCCGATAATTAAGTTGAATTAATCTGTCCTGCCATGTTATGATATCAGCATGGTAAGACCTATATCCATAATTGAACTTACAGATCTTGAGCTGCAAGAGTTGCAGCGTCGCGTGAAAGCACCGACAGTATCCATGCGCGACAGCCTTCGGGCGACAATCGTACTGCGTCGTGCCGAAGGCGTCAAACAGGCGCAGCTGGCGGAAGAACTCGGGGTTAGTGTGCCCTGCGTGAACAAGTGGTCGCAACGCTTTGAGCGAGACGGCTTGGAGGGATTGCGGGACAGGAAGGGACGAGGACGGCCCCGATGGATACCGGCGGGCAAGGTTGAGAAGGTCATTACCGAGGCTACACGACCGCCGAAGCCACGCACTCGCTGGAGTGTTCGCACCATGGCCAGGGAGGTGGGGATTTCCCCCGACAGCGTGCAGCGCATCTGGCGGGCTAACGATATCAGGCCTCACTTGGTCAGGACGTTCAAAGTGTCCAATGACAAGTACTTCGAGCAGAAGTTCTGGGATGTGATCGGCTTATACCTGGATCCGCCAGAGCGGGCCCTTGTATTGTGTTGCGACGAAAAAGAGCCAATGCCAGGCTTTGGAGCGGACCCAGCCGGGCTTACCTCTTGGCGTGGGAGAGATTTGCACCAAGACACATGACTACAAGCGACACGGGACCATTACGTTGTTTGCAGCCTTGAATTATCTGGACGGCAAGCTCATCGCACGCACCGAACAGCGGCATACCCATGTAGAATGGTTGCGGTTCTTGAAGCAAATCGAGCGGGAGACACCCAAGCAGCTGGACTTGCACTTGATCGTTGACAACTACTGCACGCACAAGCAACAGAAGGTCCGCAAGTGGTTGTCGCGCCATCGGCGTTTTCACATCCACTTCACCCCGACCAGTTCGTCCTGGTTGAACCTGGTCGAGCGCTTTTTCGGCGAACTGACCCAAGATGTTATCAGGGATGGTAGTTTTACCAGCGTCAGGCAATTGGTCGAAGACATAGAAACCTATCTGGCTGAAAGGAACCTCGACCCCAAGCCTTACAGATGGAAGGCGAAGGGAGAGGAAATCCTGCGCAAGATCCAGCGCGCCAAACGTGCCTTGGCAAAGCAGACAGGGAAAACTAATTAATTTATGTTATTTAACGGACACCACACTAGGTCCGGAATCGCTGGGGCCGCCAACGAGCCCATATTCCCAAGAGCGTCTGCCGAAAACCACCCAACGTCTGCATCGAACTCCTTCCTCATTCGTTCGACAAGCTCCGGTATCGCTGATGTAGCTAGCGGACCAAAATCGCTAAGGCACAGTGCCGCTGCACGACGCACAAATCCTTCCGGATCCTTCAGCCGGGGCACGATCTTGGCCAAGACCGCGTCCATCTCCTTGACTACGTAGGGATGTGGTTCTGTGAAGGCACAGAATCCGGTAACAGCCGCAGAGCGTATATGGGGGTCGTCGTCATTCGTGAGCGTGGAAAGCTGTTCCAGAATCGATGAGTCGAAGTTCCCGGCAAGAATCTCCTCTCTAGCTTGATCAACCAACGCGCGCCTTCTGCGGTGCTCTGCCAATGCTGCCTTCTCTTCCGGACTTGGAGTCAGTGTTCCCGCAACAAACTTATCGATTCTGAGCGCCGTTTCCTCATCCTCGAATCCGCACCGGTCGACCCGCCTGACCGTCCATGCTGCCTCGACCATGTTGCGATACAACCTCATCTGGTCGCCCTGCACTTCGAATTCCAGGATTCGCGGGGCGAACCAATGGTCCAGAAGCAGGTGATTTGGGGGCTGAGTACGGAACTCCCCGGAAAATCCGTCATCTCGTGTCTGATCGATCTCGTCGGGCTTCTTCCACTCTTCTGTCTCGGGATTGAAGGCGCGAATCGCGACTACGTATGATCGATCCCTCGCGAAAATGTAGCAATCAACTTGATCCCACTCGCCTTGCAGTTCCTGTCGGTTTCCTTCCCAGCGCCCTAGCAGCGATCTGTCGAGGGGCGACAGGTCGGGAGTCTCTTGCGACGAATCCCCGCTGACAGCGGCTAACATCAGAGTTCCTAGCGCGAGCCTGAGTAAGAGCGTGAGTATCGCTGGCACTTCTTTGGTCCGTCTAACGGCGAGTGGGGGTATGACGAGTAAAAGCGACGCGAAGCGCGCTTACTCGGAATTACCTCTCACGATTTGTTGTGTGCCGGGCAGGTCCGACTGCTCGATGGTGATGTTAACCTCAGAAGGAAATGACACATGAAGTAAACAAAGTCCAGACCCAGCCTGATGGAGGCGAAGGGTAGCCAATGGCAAGAGTATCACAGCGATGTGGGCTCGGAGGAAGCCTTAGGCAAAGACGCGTGCTGACGAATCCCGATGCGTCGGGACAACACAAGATGAAGTCCTTTATCCATCACATAGTTGACCCGCGTATATCTGATCCCGCTGGGCGGGATGCGTCGAAAGTAGTCGGAATGACCCCGGGAGAGCCGCTATGTCATATCCTTTCTCATCTTCACACAATCCATCTGGGCCCCAGACTGCAAGACATGGACGTCTCGCCCAAGAGCTTGGAATCCATGAGCTTCGTAAAACGGGGAAGACGTTAATGATGCATCCATTTGAAGGAATGACAGTTTCTTCTCCAAGGCAACACGCTCCAGCTCACGGAGGATGGCCGCGCCAACTCCCTGACGCGCGAAATCAGGATTAACGTAGACTGCGAGCAATTCGTTCTTATCTTGGCCAAGCTCACCAAAGCCAGCAATGACGCCTTCGACTTCCGCAACTAAGACCACCTGGCCACGCTCGAGTTTCGCATCGAACTCAGCCAATAAATGTGCCGACTCCTGTTCCCCAATGGGAGGGCCCCATGCGTTCAGTACCTCTGGGGGATAATCGGCAACGGCAATCTCGTGAATTGCGCGCCGATGGATCGCAACCACTTCTAGCCATTCATCTTTTACGGCGTGTCGTATAGATATGGTCATCTTTCGTTCTCTGACATAACGCCAGGCGTCAGCGGCGGGTGACAGGAGTGAGAGTCGCGAACTGGAAAAAAGACTGCGCTGTCGCCCGTCCGCTGCACGCCTTTGTTAGGCCATGATAATATGCCAATAGGATAGCACGTTTTTGCCCAGTCCCAAGGAGATAGAAAGTAAAGAACTGATCCCATTGCCCCCGAAAATATGACCCTGTGGAAAGGGCTGGGGTATAGAGCTCCCGTAGATGCACCAATGCATTTGACGCCGGAAGCCATCATCGGTGTGTGGCCATTCGATCAAATGCCGTAGGTCGGTTCCGTGATTTCCACGCCGTCATCAGCATCTCGACGTTGCCCTCGTTCGGCTGGGTCGAATCAATTTCGAGATCATACTCAGTGAAACGATGCACTGAGTGAAAGTCAGCTCGAGCTTCTCCGGTTCGTCGGTTACCCCTTTGCCGTTCCCGCTGCTCCAGCTCGGGCAGCGGACAGTGCACACCGACAAAGAAAACGTCAAAAGGAGCGAGAAGCTGGACAAGATCAGACATCCACTGCTTCTGCTCAATGATGTGATCAACGATGATGTTGTTGCCTGCCTTGGCGAATGCCGGTAGACAGAGATGGAACCCGTCAAAAACGGCAGGGCGCATGATCGCCCAGTTGAGTTCGCCGTTCCGAATGCGCGCCATTGGCAAGGCGTTGGACTCGCGAAGGTGATCAAACGAAAAATGCAAGAACGGTTCTTGCAACTTCTGCTGCAAGGAGCGCGATAGCGTCGATTTCCCTGAGCTCGAAGCACCGTTGATCAGGATGATCTTGCCTGGTTCCCGCTTGTCGCTCATCTCTGTGCCTTTGTGCCTCCGTGTGAGACTCCTGTTTCATCGAACGTGCGAGGTGTGGCGGGGCGCGATTAGCGACATTGCCACGACCGACTGGTTGGATGGTCTTCCTTCGAATTTGCTTACTCCGAAATTGTCCAGACAAAGGAGTTTCCGCTCCCAGGTCTCTTGTTTCTTCTCAATCCGATTTCCCGCTCAAGCCACTTTGTCCACGTCCCGCAGGGTCTTTCATACGGTAATCGTTTTCTCTTCCGTAATTCTTTCCAAGTCAGGCCTTCTTCGTGCATTGCCAACTCAGAACGGATCGCATCTCGAAATTCGATATATTTCATTCGTTCATCCAACGTCAGCGGTGTGGCGCGGAGGCTTTAGCCGGAGTTGCCACAACCGCATTGTTGGCAGTCTTATTCTTCAAATGGCGGCTTTCCTCGTAGAACAACTTGGGTTTCCAACGTCGCAGCGACATGCGCGTTCACTCGACGTACGCGATCCAGAAAACTCCCCACCGAAACCTCTTCAAGTATGTTCCAGAAATCGAGGTAATCTTCGGGGGCGTCGAGGAGTTCCTGCATGAATTCAGCGACACCCCGAAGAAACTCGTCCTCTGTTTTGAATTTGGTAGCTGAGGCTCCGATTTCGGCACGCAAGGGATCGCAAGCATCATGGGCGAGCAGAAGCGTGTCGTAGGCCATCGGGGTCAAATCGTCCGTATCCATATATTTTGCTGCCAACGCTGGAACGCAGGCATGCCGGCCAGAATGCTTCGCTCTGAAACAGCGACATAAACCGGCATTGCCTGGCGTGATTTGTTAGCTTCCCATTTTTCGGGCTATCATGCGGTTGATAGCGTGCTGGTGCGGTACTCCGCTTGACATGCACTCGAAGATTTCCTCCCTGCACCATTCGATTTTCCACTCGTGATAATGCCTGAACAGCTCTCCGGAACGCCACGGATGTGCATTCGGGTCTCCGTCCGGCGCTCGTCCGATAAACGGTTTCTTCAGGAATACATTGAGGACATTCAATCCACCCTCGCTAGTGAACGCCTTGTAATTGTCGAACAACTCATCACGAATATCTGGATGCGATGAGTGTAACGTCCCGCTAGAGAAGAGGATGTCGAACTTCTCGCCCAGGCGAAACTCATTCAAATCCGCCTGGAATGCATGGACACTGACTCCAGCTTCCTCGGCAAGGCGCTTCGTCTTTTGAATCCCGTTCTCTGAGATATCGAACGCATGCACCTCATAACCGTTTCGCGCGAAAAAAACCGCATTGCGGCCCTCGCCACAGCCGATATCCAACAAACGGAGATGTCGATCGGGCGGCATGTGTTTAAGGACTCCGAAACATGTATCCGAGGGGCGCACGCTCCAGTAAAAGGATTCGTCGCCGTACTTCTCGTCGTACTGCTCACGTGTGCGGGCGTTTTCGTTCATGTCCTATCCGATAGCTAACGCCGAGGCTAGGCGCGGCGCGACGTTGGCTACGCCGTCTGGTTCGATTTTCGTTTTCTCACAGAGGCACTACCGAGCCTGCGACACTCGCAAGCGCAGCGCAGCAGAACAAGGCACGGAGGTCCTTTCAGAGAGATCCGTTGATGATTCGAACGATTCCATGCTTCATCAGCTCTTCGCCGAAGTTCAGCAGATATCCCAGTTTCATTCCAGTCAGTTTGAGATAGCTGAGCAATTGCTTCTTGTGCGCCGGATTGAGCTTCTCGACCGATTTCAACTCTATGATGACTTTGTCTTCGACGATCAATCCGCCCGGAACCCTTCGTCAAAACTCTCACCTTCGAATCTTATCGGAACGCAGACTTGCCTTCTCACGCTGAGACCTTGCTTCTCCAATCGTCGGCCCAAAGTCACTTCATAGACCGTTTCCAACAAACCAGGACCCAACGCCTGTTGTAAGTGCACAGCGTAACCGGGATTACCTCGCGCGATTTGTTGTGCGTTTCCTCGCCGAAAATTCAGGCGAACATCAGCTTGCCCTTGGGCTCCGGCACCTTCAATCCATCTTCCTGTGCTGTCCGCACCCAAAGCGCAATCGCCTCCTCCGCGTTCTGAAGCGCAATTGCCTTACTTTCTCCATGCGCCATGCACCCGGGAAGTTCCGGAACTTCCGCTACAAATATACCGTCTTGATCATCCCAATAGACGATAACCTCGTATCTGAATTCATTCATTTTCGTCGAACTCATTCTCTGTAAGAACTTTGCGGACTTGCCGAACTTGGTAGCCTATGGCCATAGATCCGTCCGCCTGAAGGTTAATCCGATCTCTAACGCCTGATTTCGTGAATATATGATGGCTTCCCGCCTGCCGGTGGTCAAATCCCAAAGATTCAAGCAACCTTACCAGGACCCAACGCCTGATGTAAGTGCACAGCACAGTCTACGATTATTGTCCCGACTTCATTCTCGTCCATCTCTGTGCCTTGTTCTGCTGCGCTGCGCTTGCGAGTGTCGCAGGCTCGGTAGTGCCTCCGTGAGAGACTCCTGTTTCATCGAACGCTTGCGGTGAGGCACGGTGGCGTCAGCCGGCGTTGACCTCGACCGCCTGGTTCGACAATTCGATTCGGATTCGCTTTCCGAGAGCGTTGGCCGCTTTGTGCAATGTCTGGAGCGTAACCGACACATTCTCCGGATCTATCAATCGATTCAGAGCCGCACGGCTGGTATGCATCTTTTCAGCCATCGCCGATTTGGTTAAGTTCTGCTCCCGCATCAATTCCTCAATCTGAAACGCTATAACTCGCTTTATCGCTACCGCTTCAGCCTCTTCGAGTAGTCCCTCCTCTTCGAGAAATTCGTCAAATCCACTGCCTATATGTCTATTTTTCATATCCTTGCTCCAATTGCGTCCGCCTTCTTCGTGCAAGCGCCAGATCATCTTTCGGCGTCTTTTGTGTCTTTTTAATAAATCCGTGCAATAATACGATCTGATCTCCCGATAACGTGAATATCACCCGAGCTATCCGATTTTTCAGATTCGATCGCACTTCCCACAATTTCGATTCAACCCGCCGTACCAGCGGCATCCCGAGCGGCCAGCCGAATTGAACCGTTTTGATGTCCTCACCGATACATTTTCGTTCCGACCTGGTCAGCCGCTTAAGCCACTCACGAACCGGTTCCCTTGCTCCCGCTAAGCGGTAAAATACCACTTGTAGCGGCCGATCAGATTTCATGCGAGGAATGTATCAATTTTGATACATCTGTCAAATCCGATTTTCTCTCCGTGGTCGAACGCCAGGCGTCAGCGGCGGGTGACAGGAGTGAGAGTCGCGAACTGGAAAAAAGACTGCGCTGTCGCCCGTCCGCTGCACGCCTTTGTTAGGCCATGACAATATGCCAATAGGATAGCACGTTTTTGCCCAGTCCCAAGGAGATAGAAAGTAAAGAACTGATCCCATTGCCCCCGAAAATATGACCCTGTGGAAAGGGCTGGGGTATAGAGCTCCCGTAGATGCACCAATGCATTTGACGCCGGAAGCCATCATCGGTGTGTGGCCATTCGATCAAATGCCGTAGGTCGGTTCCGTGATTTCCACGCCGTCATCAGCATCTCGACGTTGCCCTCGTTCGGCTGGGTCGAATCAATTTCGAGATCATACTCAGTGAAACGATGCACTGAGTGAAAGTCAGCTCGAGCTTCTCCGGTTCGTCGGTTACCCCTTTGCCGTTCCCGCTGCTCCAGCTCGGGCAGCGGACAGTGCACACCGACAAAGAAAACGTCAAAAGGAGCGAGAAGCTGGACAAGATCAGACATCCACTGCTTCTGCTCAATGATGTGATCAACGATGATGTTGTTGCCTGCCTTGGCGAATGCCGGTAGACAGAGATGGAACCCGTCAAAAACGGCAGGGCGCATGATCGCCCAGTTGAGTTCGCCGTTCCGAATGCGCGCCATTGGCAAGGCGTTGGACTCGCGAAGGTGATCAAACGAAAAATGCAAGAACGGTTCTTGCAACTTCTGCTGCAAGGAGCGCGATAGCGTCGATTTCCCTGAGCTCGAAGCACCGTTGATCAGGATGATCTTGCCTGGTTCCCGCTTGTCGCTCATCTCTGTGCCTTTGTGCCTCCGTGTGAGACTCCTGTTTCAGCTAACGCCGAAGCTAGGCGGGGCGCGAAGCGACGTTGGCTACGCCGTCTGGTTGAACTAAGCCGCTACGCGGCGGCTCCTCATTTCGGACAGTTACTGGGCTAGGATTGATAGTCGGTGGTAAGGTGTGATTCCTCCCGGCCACACGGGGTGGCCGGGAGTTTCGATTAACGGATTCAAACGAAAGGAATCACGCCATGAAACGTACTCACACCTATCGGTGCTGGCAAGAACGGATGCTCGATGACATGACTCTGCACGGGTATGCGCAAAAGACACAGGAAGTCTATCTGAGGGCAGCCGAAAGGCTCTCGGAGTTTTGCGCGGGAAGATCGCCGCGATCGGTCACGATTGAAGAGCTGCGGCAGTTCTTCATCTACCTTAAAACCGTCAAAGTCTACAGCCGCCCAACCTGCACGAGCTTCATCTGCGCGATCAAGTTCCTGTTCGAGAAGACGCTCAAGCGGCGCTGGCCCCAAGAGACGATTCTGGTGCGTCCACCGCGCCAGTCGCGCCTTCCGGTCATTTTGACCCCGGAGGAAGTCGGGAAGATCCTGCGGGAGGTGAGAGAAGCGCACCATCGCTGCTGTCTGGGCGTGATCTACTCGTGCGGGCTGCGCCTGGGAGAAGGCTTGAGCCTGAAGATCGAGGACATCGATGCGGGGCGCATGGTCCTGCACATTCGTGCCGGGAAGGGACAGAAGGACCGCTATGTACCTCTGCCCGAACGCGCTCTGCTGGCGTTGCGACGCCAATGGCGGCGTCATCGCAACCCTACCTGGCTTTTTCCTGCTCCGGGCCATGGGGGCATCGGCTGCCCGACGGCCCAGCGGCCCATGTCACGAACCAGCCTGCAGCGGGCCTTCCGGCTGGCTCTGAAGGCCACCGGAAGCCGCAAACAGGCACATATCCATACCCTGCGTCATTCCTACGCCACCCATCTGCTCGAGTGTGGCGAGAACCTCAGGCAGATTCAGAACAACCTGGGCCATCAGTCCCCTCAGACTACGGCGCTCTACACCCACCTCACCGAAGTGGTACAAAAACAGGCCACCCAACGGCTCAACGCGATGATCGCCCACTTGTAGCGCCTCAGCGCATCCATACTGTCCATGCCCGAACTGACGGAGGTTTTCCGCCGGTATGGGGCGGCCTATCTGCAGCGCTTTGGCGAACACATCCTGCCCAGCCACCGGCGTGTCATGCGCGATATCTTATCGTGCCGCACGCCGCTGCTGGGCGGCTGCGTTTACCACTGCGCGCCCTGCGACCGCACCCATTACAGTTACCATAGCTGTAACAACCGGCACTGCCCCAAGTGCGGAAACGCCGATGCTTCCGAGTGGTTGCAACGCCAGGAGCATCTGCTGCTCCCCTGTGCCTATTTCCTGGTCACTTTCACCATTCCCAGCCAGCTGCACCAATTTGCACGCAGCAATCAGAAGCTCTTCTACCACCTGCTCTTCCGCTGCTCCGCCGACGCTCTCCTGCAGCGCGGCCGGCAAAAGCGGCTCCTGGGCGGCCTGCTCGGCTTCATCGGCATCCTTCACACCTGCACCCGTCGCCTCGATTATCACCCTCATATCCACTACCTCATCCCCGCCGGCAGCCTTTCCACGAACGCCAGGAAGTGGATGCGATTGAAAAAGCCCGACTACCTCCTTCCGGTCCAGGCACTTTCCTATTCCTTCCGCGAGAACATCAAAGCCGCCCTCACCAAGAAGCTTCTCACCGATCAGGTCGACCCCCAGATCTGGAACTGCGACTGGGTCGTCCATGCCAAACCTGCCGGCAGCGGCCTGCCGGTTTTAAAGTACCTCAGTCGCTATGTCTTTCGTACCGCCCTCAGCAACAACCGCATCCTCTCCGCTAACAATGACGCTGTCACATTCGCCTATAAAGATTCCCACACCGGCCGTCCCTGCACCTGTTCTCTGCCTCCATTAACCTTCATTGCCAGGTTCCTCCAGCATGTCCTCCCACGCGGTTTCACCCGTGTCCGCTACTACGGATTCTTCAGTCCTGCCAATCGAGCCAAGCTGCAGAAAGTCCGATCCCTCCTCGCTGCAGCTTTTGCCCGCCTCGAGGCGCTCACAGCAGCAAAGAACGACCCCGCACCCTTCCGCTGTCCCAACTGCCACCGGCCCATGCAGATCCTCGCCTTACTCCCCCGCATTCGATCACCGCCCAGTTTCTTTCCTTTCTCACTTCCATCTGTTGCCCATGCCTGATCACAATCAGAATAGCGGCCTCTATTCTGCTCCGCTCTCTTTACGTACCCTTCGCATGCCCGGCTGTGCAAACACTTCTTGGGCCCGATCTGTCTCATCTCACCGATACCTTCGAGCTCTTTCTCCTGCTGAAACCTATCAGCATTCCGCCTCCGCCGCGGGCCTCCTTCTCCTCCCAAGCCCCCTTATCCCTAAACTCGTAAACCTTTAATCCGCAAACGACACTCCCCTTCAGTCCCTGCGGCTCAGTCCAACCCTGTGATGCAACTCAGCTCCGCAAGCTCCGCTGACCTACATCACTTGATTCGTTGTCCAACCCTGTGATGCAACTCAGCTCCGCAAGCTCCGCTGACCTACATCACTTGATTCGTTGTCCAACCCTGTGATGCAACTCAGCTCCGCAAGCTCCGCTGACCTACATCACTTGATTCGTTAAACCTATCAGCATTCCGCCTCCGCCGCGGGCCTCCTTCTCCTCCCAAGCCCCCTTATCCCTAAACTCGTAAACCTTTAATCCGCAAACGACACTCCCCTTCAGTCCCTGCGGCTCAGTCCAACCCTGTGATGCAACTCAGCTCCGCAAGCTCCGCTGACCTACATCACTTGATTCGTTCGATTTTCGTTTTCCCACAGAGGCACTACCGAGCCTGCGACACTCGCAAGCGCAGCGCAGCAGAACAAGGCACGGAGGTCCTTTCAGAGAGATCCGTTGATGATTCGGACGATTCCATGCTTCATCAGCTCTTCGCCGAAGTTCAGCAGATATCCCAGTTTCATTCCAGTCAGTTTGAGATAGGCGAGCAATTGCTTCTTGTGCGCCGCATTGAGCTTCTCGACCGATTTCAACTCTATGATGACTTTGTCTTCGACGATCAATCCGCCCGGAACCCTTCGTCAAAACTCTCACCCGCGAATCTTATCGGAACGCAGACTTGCCTTCTCACCCTGAGACCTTGCTTCTCCAAACGTCGGCCAAAAGTCACTTCATAGACCGTTTCCAACAAACCAGGACGCAACGCGTGATGTAAGTGCACAGCACAGTCTACGATTATTGTCCCGACTTCATTCTCGTCCGTCTCTGTGCCTTTGTGCGTCCGTGAGAGACTCCTGTTTCACCGAACGTCCAAGATCACACGGCGGTGTGAAGCGCGGAGCGCGTAACATCGATTGTGTGGATCGCCTTGTTCGCCGCTTCTATTGGGCTACCAGCGGGTATTTCTCCGGTTCCTCCAGACCCGCAAGGTCCAGATCGACATCCAATGCTTCCCAATACAGGTGAAACCCATGATTGAGTTGCACATCGCAGATCTGCTCCACGGTCGCTTTCTTGAACCATGGGTAATAATCGTAATCCAGAAAATACTCCCGTCCTTGTAGAAATATCCAAATTCCATGGTCGGAGATATTCTGAATCTCAACCTCCGAAGTGCTTTTCCCAACTGTTTCGGATTTCATCCGCTCTTTCCTCCACAACTCTTTTTAGTTCTCGAATCTCCTCGTCTTTAAGTCCCTTATTTAGAGCCAGTTCTATTTCCGGTTCAATCCAGAACTTCGCTTCGCCATCCGGAGAATATACATGTACGTGCACTCTTTCCTCCTCTCGGGAAAAGAAATAGAATCGGTATCTTCCAATTCGAAATACCGTCGGACTCATCCCAATAGCTTATCTTTTGGGTCATCCGTCTCAATTCAATTCTCGCACGAACGTCAAAGCGCAGGCGGGAGGGCGTTAGCCCGAATTGCCTGCCGCGCCTGGTTCGGCCCGATTCCCCGGCGACAAATGTCGGCCGCAAGAGGGGTGGTCATCGCCCACAACACCGTTTGTACTTCTTTCCGCTATTGCACGGACACGGGGCGTTGCGTCCCGTCCCCGGAAACTTCCTCTCGCTCGGGAGCGGCGGTGCGGCCTGCGAATCTAGCCGCGGCATCCTGGGAAACAGCTCATGGTGCCGCCGAATCATTGGCACGATGACCGACTGTTGGAAATTTGCGAACTCAGCGTCATCCATCTTGAGACCCGGTCGCATCTCGGCGAGGCTCTCTTCTCGATCCTCGTCCGGCAACAAGGCCAAGTTCCAGCACATCTGCGCAGTCGCAAACGCATTGTTCATCTGGTCCATCGATCCATCAGTCTCGTCGAGCAACGGCTGCGCGTATGCCACCATCGAATCTGCCATTATTCCCATGATGTGCCTTTGATCTTGTCAGGCCGAACGGAAAGGCTGTGGGACGGCGGCGTCAGCCAGCGTTCCTACGAGCCGCCTGTTCGGCCTGGATTCTAGCCTCCACCCGAAAGAAGAACCGAATAAAATCCTCACAACTTCCGCGCAACATAGATGATATTTGCGCCACAGTCCAACGTCCCCGGTAGTTTAGACCACGCCAGTTCCTTCTCAAGTATCAGGGGCCATAGCTCGTCGTCATTTCGCGCCCCTTTCAAGGCTTCGCTTTCGGCCAGTGCAAACAACCCAGCCGCACGCTTCTCCAATATACGCACATTCTCTCGTTGAAACAGTTTATCAAGATCACAAGCCTTCAGCATATGCACAAAATGCCGATTCTCCACTGGATAGTGTACCGGGTCCTGAATGCCAGTATCGAGCAGCCACCGAGTTGCATCGATCCCAAACTTACCTTTCTCCGAAACGATACCAGGCATACACCTTAGCATAACACCCACAACCGAATTGACCCCAAGCACAAGCACACCAGACGGTTTGGTGACCCTTAACATTTCCCTCAGTGCACGTTCTTCGCAGTCCATCGCATAGTTCAGCGCACCCCCGGTGCAGACCACGATGTCAAATTGGTCCGAAGTCAGTCGGCCCAGATCCGTTATGTCCAAGAGCATGTAGTCACGAATCTGCTTTTCGAGGCCAAGTTCAGCCATGCTCTCCCGATTGATTGCCAATTGCTTCGGGGACAGGTCGGATGTGACCAGAGACCTGCACATTTTGACCAATTCCTTTGTAAAGAACCCGCTACCGGCAGCGAGTTCCAGAACCTCGTGCTTGGGCTCGATGTGCGAGCGGAGTACATCCATGTGGACGTGGTAAAGCAATTCACCGAGTGGAGTGCTCGAGAGACGCTTCAATTCCTTTTCCCCGAGGGCTTCGTAAAACCGAAGGGGAACATCAGGATCGTAGTGCATCGAAGTGTGTGTAGCCGAACTACTAGTATGCGTGACAATTGTCATGCAAACATATGTCGAATTGACAGGATAAGCAGCAACGAAACCCGCTTAGAAAGGGGAACCAAAAGTTTCTGATAGGCTTACGAAATTTATGGGTTTTCATGATATGCTTTCATGTATAGTTCGTAGACATATGATGGCGTAGATCGAGGCGTCCGTGGCGTGGGAGGCAGGAGTCGGTGATCAGTCGTGAGATGCGGCGAAGGGCTTGTCGGCGGTAGGCCACGCTGCTCCCACTGGCCGCAACTGTCCCTTGCCCGTAATATCGAAGGAACGGCCGTCCTTGTCCGGTTCCACGTAGTGGTTGAACCAGGATTGCAATCTGGCTCTCAGCTCTTCGATGCGCGTGGCGTGGACCGACTCGGCAATGAGGTTCCGGCGTTCGCCTGGGTCGAGGGCGAGGTCGTAAAGTTCGTGGGGTCCATCCGGGTAGCGGTGGATATATTTCCAGCTCTCGGTACGGATCATACGCGTGGCGCCGTATTCGTCGTAAACAACGACCTCGTGTCGGGCGATGTCGTCATTCCCCAGCCATACCGGAAGGACGCTTGACCCGGGAAGGTTCCGGCCTTGGGGCTGCGGTAAGTTGAGGTAATCCAGCAAAGTAGGCATGAAGTCGTAGGCGCTGACCATGGCCGGTTGGGCCGAAGCGACCGGGATACGTTCCGGATGGCTCAACAGGAAGGGCACTTTGATGGAGTTCTCATACATATTCAACGGGTTGGTGCCGTTGCCCTTGCCCCAGAATCCGTGATGGCCGCAACTGAAACCGTTGTCGCTGGTGAAGATGATCAGCGTGTCATCGCGTAGTTTCAGCTCTTCTAACTTGTCGAGTAGATGACCTACGCCTTGATCCATCGCAGTTACCGCCGCGAAGTAACCTTTCAGCATTTCACGGTTGCCCAGGCAGCTTTCTGTTAATTGCTGGCCTGCAGCCCAAGGGTGAATTGCTTCTTGCGGGCAGGTGTCAAAAGGACACTCGGCGTAGGAATCGACAATTTCCCGGGGATGTCCCGTCCATGGACTGTGGGGTGCCGTATAGTGAACGCTCAGATAGAAGGGCGTAGCGTCGTCTGCGTGAGAATCGAGGAAACGGAGTGCGTCATTGGTGATTGCGTCGGTTACGTAGCCAGGTTCATCGATGAGTTCACCGTTCCGAATCATGGGGGCATTGTTGTAGGGACCACCCCCTTTTTGATGCACATACCAGTGATCAAAACCGTGCTGAATGAGTTGGCTGTGACCCAGGTGCCACTTCCCCGATATACCACAGGTCCAGCCGTGGGCCGCCATTATGTCGGTGTAGGCCACCTCGTCTTTGAGGTACTCGGCTGCCCCTTCACCCACGTTCCCATCCCGTATCCAGTCATGGACGCCGTGCTGTGAGGGAATTCGACCGGTGAGAAATGTCGCCCGGCTGGGGGAGCAAACTGGGATGGCGACGAAAAAGTTGTCGAATCGCATGCCGGACTCGGCGATACGGTCGATGCTCGGTGTCCGAATCTCGGGGTTACCGTAGCAGCCTGCCGCCCAGATGCCTTGATCGTCGGTGAGTATGAAGAGTACATTCGTGCGAGCCATAGAGGTGGTTGTAGCAGAGCGAGGGAAGTTGCTTCAAGGTCTATCCTGAAGCTGATCGTCCCCTGCTCGCCATAGTTCGCCTAAGGAGGACGGCACCCGGCCCCGTAGGGTAAAAGCAGTAGATTCCCCGTAGCTCATGACTGGGCGTAGCAATGTATCCAGGGGAGCCCTGGTTTTAGCAGGGTGAAACTATTTCGACCTTCCGCCGTGTAGCGGGCCGCGGATGTCCAGGCGAAGCGTTGCGAAGCCTGATCCGCAACCCATCCTGTACACCTTGTTTCAGTAGAGCCTTGCGAAGACCGTTGCTGCGGGGAGTAGGCTTTTTATGGGCGTCGTTCGATAAGCACTCGCCATTGGCCGCTCCGAACGACATTTCTTGAAGATTATGGCACGTTTGACTGCTTCACAGTTGGCTGAGTTTGAGGAGCAGGGCTACCTTCTGGTTCGAGATCTGCTCCATCCCCAGGAGGATCTCGATCCCATCATTGCGGAGTATGGAGTGGTTCTCGATCGATTGGCAGATGAGCTATACGGGAAGGGTGAAATTCCATCGAAGTTTGACAGCCTGCCCTTTGGTCGGCGCCTGACGCGAATATATCGGGAGAGCGGGCGGGTCTATCCCCAATACTTCGATTTCTCCTTGCCTCAGCGGAATGTCGAAGAGGATACGCCGATCTGGGTTGGTCCCGCCGTTTTTCGGGCGTTGACCAACCCCCGGCTGCTCGATGCCGTGGAAGCATTTATCGGCCCCGAGATCTACTCTAACCCGGTGCAGCATGTTCGCATAAAACCTCCCGAAAAGCTCATTCCCGAAGGAGGATCCGCCAGCGCCGGTGTGGGGCCGACGAACTGGCATCAGGATAATGGAGTGGTTCGGCCTGAGGCGGACCAGACGCAGATGCTCACCGTTTGGTTTCCTCTGCTCGATGCCCCCATAGAAAGTGGCTGCCTGAAGTTGATCCCTGGAAGCCATAAGGAGGGCCTGTTGACTCACTGCCCCAGTAAAGCCGGTGGACTTGGTATTCCCGATCAGCTTCTCCGTGAGGAGCGAATGGTTCCCATGCCGATGCGGCGGGGCGATGTCCTCTTTTTCCATTGCCGAACCTGTCACGGCTCGCTCTCGAACTTGAGTGACGATATTCGCTGGAGCTTCGATCTGCGCTATAATCCAATTGGGCAGGCGACTGGCCGCGAGATCTTTCCCGGATTTGTGGCCCGGAGCAGGGCACATCCGGAGACCGAGTTGCGCGATCCGGAGGCATGGGCTCAACTTTGGTACGATACGCGCACGCGCCTGACGGGGAACAGTGTTGCCGGGCCTCTCAGCCGCTGGAGCGCCGATGCGGCGGTCTGTGCCTAGCCAGAACCACTGAAACAGCGTCCACTGGTTAAGTTAAGTGTCGGACCTACCCTGCCTGGACACCTGATTGAGTCTTTAACCGACAGCGAAAGGGTGTTGGTCTAAGGCACCAGGCCAGCGCATGGCGGCACATCGGATCAAGCTTACGACGAAGGTCGGGAGGGTTCTCGGCGGTAGGAGATCTCCGGAACTTGGTTCTAAGCTTCGTCGTCAGCTTCGTCGAAATCCCTCTCAGCCACAGTGAGGCTCTTTCCAGCGGGCCGTAAAGCATGTGGCAGAGGCCGAAAAATCGACAATGCTTACGACAATGTTCACGACGAAGGCAGGGAGGGTTCTCGTCGGTAGGAGGTCTCCGGAACTTGGTCCTAAGCTTCGTCGTCAGCTTTGTCGAAATTCCTCTCAGCCGGAGTGAGGCTCTTAACTCAATTCATTCATACTGTCTAATCTTCGCACCCCAAAAAAAGGCTGTCTACGAGGGTGCCGGAAAACCCTGATGCCGTTAGTCAGAGGTCCCCTTTTGGGAGGGGTGGCCGCAGGCCGGGGTGGGTCCAATGTGCCAATGAAGCCTCCGCGCCTTCCGGTTTCGTTACGCGTGCGGCGCATGTGGGCGGTCCGGATACCCGAGGCAACTCCCTCCTCCGTCGGGCGTAAGCCTCGGGCCACGAGGGGAGGCCATTCCGGTCCTTGTGGAGGGAGCTATGCGTTTCATCCCGTTTATAGTGTTTTCATCGAGGCCTGTTGGCCGTCAGCTATGGCCGAATCATAGATCTTCGGTTCTTGACAATCCTCGACGCCGGTGTAGCTGGACCCGCCGTCGCTCCGGGCACCCCGATCGATTAACTCCGGGCTATGGCGGGCAAGCGCTTCTTGTCCGCCGAAGCCGTCAGGCGAAGGAGGATCGCGTTCAGTCGAGGAGTATGATTAAGACTAAAATCACGATTCGGAGGCGAAACGTTTGCCAGGCTCCAAATAGTTCCCGTATTTCCACTCAAAGGCTCGGGATCCGCCCCCTATATCATGGGGATAAAACTCGTTCGCAACCTGATCGTTCTCAGCCGTCATCAAGTTGAGGATTTTTGGATCCAGAATGGCATCGTCACTCTCCTCCTGCCATCGAGTGAGGGCGTGACTCAGGCGCTCGCGTTGGGGCTGCATTGCCCTGACTTCTGCAAGGTTATGGAATTCCCAGGGATCTTCTTTAAGGTCGTAGAGCTCAATTTCGGGCGGGTGCTCGTAGGTAGTGTATACAGCTTGAATGTCTTTGCCGGCTTCCTCGACCTCGGACCGGAGAACGCCGGTTTCCCATTGCTGGTTATCCAGATAACCCCATGCGCTGGGGCTGATCCGATCCTCAACGAACGTCCGGATAAGCTTGTAGCGGTGGTCGCGGACCGAGCGTTGCGGAAAGTAGGTGGTGGCTGTAGCACTCGTCCATTCGGCGAAGAGGAATTCTCTTTCATTCGTCATCGAGCCCTTGGCTGTTTCAAGTAAGGAATGGCCCGGCAGGATTGGCCAGCTTTCCGCATCCATTTCCACAGCTTTAAGGATAGTCGGCAGAATATCGATGTGGGAAACCAACGTATCCTTTGCTGAATCCCTCGGAAGTACACCTGGCCACCGCATGATCAGAGGTACGCGGAGTCCCCCTTCATAGATCGAGGCCTTTCCCCGCGGAAATTGCGCCCCATGATCGGTTGCGTAAATCACCAGCGTATTGTCGGCCCGGCCGCATGCCGCCAGCCGCTCGAGGAGCAACCCGATCGCACTGTCCAGCCTGCTGATGCAATTGTAGTAGTCCGCTACGTGCTCTCGTAATCGTGGAGTATCAATACCGATGAAAGGAAGCGAAACCACGTCCTTTCCCGTAAGTGGATGCTCCGGTTTGCCGGCATATTGCCGAAGCAACGGAAGATGGGCATCCGGATAGTTCACCATGAGCAGAAACGGGGTCTCGCCGGCTCCAATGAAGGAATCCGCCCGTTTCGCCATCTCCCTGATGTCTCGATGGGCGAAGCTGATGTATGCGCGATCGTTCCACCAATAGTCCCACGGAAATGCCGACTCCGGGTTGACGTGCAGCTTGCCGATGATACCTGTCCGATAACCCGTGCTCTTAAGTAAGCCGGGCAGGTTGGGGAAATGGCGATACATGGCATACTTATGCGTGGCCAGACCGATCTGTCCATTTTGGTGAGGATAGAGGCCGGTGAGGATACTGGCTCGTCCCGGACTACACACTGCTTGGGTAGTGTAGGCGTTGCGAAACAGAATTCCTTCGCTTGCCAGGCGATCGACATTTGGCGTCGGCACATTGTGATCGCCGTAGCAGCCGAAGTGCGGACCGTTGTCCTCGGATACGATGAGGAGAATGTTGGGTCGCACGGTTACATTGTTCTTTTTCATTTCTCAATCGAGTGACTTCTCCTAGCAGCAGCGCCAGTATAGCGGCGTTGACTGCTCGACACCAGTTCAGGGTTTCGTGTAAAAAGTATTGAACAGGAATGTCCCTGGCGATGGAAGTCTCACTGGATAGCAGCGTATCTCAAGCTCCGGCGCAGAATTCGCGGGCGCTTGGATCAGTAAAACTGGTCGACTGCGACGTGCATCATCGGTTGCCCGGTTCGGAAGCGCTTTTTCCGTATCTGCCCAGGCACTACGTCGAATATATCAAAGACTTCGGCGACATGATGCCGGCACTGGGATATACCAATATGCCGGGTGCGGGAGCGCGCCACGATCTCTGGACCGACTCGGAAGATAATCCGGCCTCGAGTGTCGAGGTGGCGCAGGCTAAACATATGGACCGCTATGGCATCGACATTGCGGTCTTAACTGGGGGTCCCTACGCTGCCGCGGTTCATCATGACTGCGATTATGCAGCCGCTTATTGCCGTGCTTTCAACGACTGGACTGCGGAAACGTGGTTGGCTGCCGATCCTCGATTTCGAGCGTCCATACATATCGCACCAACCGATCCCGTGCAGGCCGTTGAGGAAATCGAGAGGCTCGGTTCCCGGGCCGAATTCGTGCAGGTTCTCATCCCAGCGGGAGCTCGCCTTCCCTTTGGTAATCGAGCTTACCATCCAATCTATGAAGCCTGTGAACGCTACGGGCTCCCGGTCTGTGTCCATTTCGGAGCGGAGGGTGCGGGCGTATCAGCTCCTCCCACCGCTGCAGGGTTTCCCTCCTACTATCTCGAAATGCGGATGGCGCGACCACAAATTGCCATGGCTCATGTGGTCAGCCTTATCTGCGAGGGGGTGTTTGAGAAGTTCCCTCGATTCCAGGTTCTCTTCATTGAGCACACCGTTTTTTGGGTGCCGGGCCTCTTGTGGCAAATGGACGCCGACTGGAAGGCGCTCCGCGATTACACGCCTTGGGTGAAGCGTTTGCCGAGCGAATATCTACGGCAGCACATTCGTTTTGGTACGCAACCGATGACCCAAACTCCGACCAAGGCTGACCTGAAGACTTTCCTTGAGTGGTTGCGCGCCGATGAGGTCCTCGTATTCGCGAGTGATTACCCCCATTGGGACTGGGATGAGCCTAGTACCTGCCTCAAAGGTTTCGGCAAAGCCCTGCGCAAGCGGGTAATGGCTGGGAACGCTATAGAACTCTATGGGTTCTAAGGTTCGCCATATCGTCGCGGAGGCCGCCGAAGTCCCGGTCGGCAAGCGGAAAATTGTGAAGGTCTCTGGTCTGGAGATTGGGATCTTCAATGTTGCGGGTAAGTACCATGCTCTGCGAAACCGTTGTCCTCACAAGGGGGGACCCCTCTGCCGTGGAAGGGTCAGGCCCTTGGTCGTTTCCGAGGGTGTCCCCCACGTTTCCCACCAACGGGAAGGGGAAATTATCAAGTGTCCCTGGCATCAGTGGGAGTTCGATATCAAGACGGGTAGGGCGCTCTACGATCGCAAACTCCGGGTGAAGACCTACTCTATTGCCAGAGAAGGAGACGAGATCGCGCTTTACCTAAACTCCCGTTAAGACGCGGGTCTCATGGCTCTGACAATGTCTCGGCCGGACCGAATACCTCCTTCCTTAGATCCCTCATTACCATTAATCCGTTCCACGCGCTTCCCCGCATTTTTCTCGCCCCGCTCGTTCGATTGGCACCGAACCGTGCTCGCAGGTCGTGGAATTTCGCCTCCACAAAGGTGTGGGATCCCAGAATCGCACCATCGGTAAAGTAGCGCACACGACAACGTAATGCCGCTGATACTGGTAGCTCACCCCCGCGCTCCATCTCGTTCCGCCAAGAATGGACCGGTATCCGCACTCCCAGGCTTCCCTTTCCCCATGACGGAGAAGTGCCCTTGCAGTAAAGCAGCGTTCGGTAGGTCGTTGCGGCTGTGTTCCATTGGTCTCTACCGACCCGGCCGTTTACCGCCGCCGTCAGTCCGGAACGCGCTTGCGGAGATCCGCCCATCGCTTCTCCGTAACTGCTCCAGCGATAATCCTTCGGGTCGTTCACAAGTCCCGCGCGCATTGGATTAAGATCGATATATGCCGAGACTATGCTCAGGGCCCTATCGCTTTCCTCTACGATCGTGCTTCGGTAACGTTCCGCCCACAGCGTACCAACACGTCCGTGAAAACGGTTGTACCAGATCGAGAAGCGCTGCTTAAGTGTCTTCATAAACTCCGATACATCATGCATGCGTCTCAGTAAGCTGGCTCGGAATTGCGCAGCTTCTTTTCCGCCCTTTCGGAGCATCTGCTCCAATACTTCCGGAGAGGCCACCTGATAGCGCGTTGGCCTGGTGTAGAGAACGCGATACCTACGCATCAGCTCGATGTCGCTGACCCCCGCCTCCTGCGCATCCGGAACCCGAATCAGGATATGAAAGTGGTTACTCATGACGCAGTAGGCGATCACCTCGACTCCAGAAAAGTCCGCTACCTGCCAAATTTGCCTGCGCAAGGTCTCTTTGGCTCCGTCGTGAAAAAGCATCTCTCTGTTTACGGCGCGGGAAACGCAATGATACACCGCCCGTTCTCCCTCAATCTTCATTCGTGCTGCAGACATACTTGTAGAAAACAGTATTGGGTCGAAGTGTCAAGAACTATTTAGACTGACTAATTATTTTATCCTTTCGCGAGCGGGCTTGTTCTTGGGTCTTTTCTAGAAGCGGATCGCTCTCCCTTCCTTAGCCGATCGTATGGCGGAATTGATAATACGTATGGACTCGAGGCCGTCTTCACCGGTGACAATGGGATCCGTCTTGCCTTCGACGCAGTCAAGAAAGTGGTTTATTTCCCAGTAGAACCGTTCGTAGGCCGAGTCTTCCGTCTCCACCCACTCGGTTTGCTCATCATCTATGCTGAAGCGGCTTCGTTTGGTGATGTAGTCGATGACGATGGCACCATGTTCGCCGTAGACTTCGATGCGTTTCTCCGAATGGGGAGAGGACCAACTCCCCTCGAGCGTCCCAAAGACCCCGTCCGCACTTTCGACAAGAATGGCAACCGTATCGCTTCCTGCGATATCCTGGGCCCGCCTGGCCGACTTTGCATACAGGTCTTTGACCTCTCCGATAAGAAAGCGAAACATGTCAACGTAGTGCCCCGCGCTTTCAAACATCAGTCCTCCGCCTTGGGATGGTTCTGCCAGCCAGCTCCCTTTCATCAGCTCCAGACCAGCGAAGCGCATACGAAAGTGGTGGAGGGGCCCGAGTTTGCCCTGGTCTATCCAAACTTTTGCTTTTGCAACCGGAGGGTAGAATCGGTTGCAAAATCCGGTCATTAGGGTGACATCTGAATCTTTGGCTACCTTAACGATGTATTTCCCCTCCTCCAGGGTCATAGCAAGCGGTTTTTCACAGAGCACATGCAGGCCATGCTTCAGCGATGCCACGGCAATCTCACAATGAGTGAAGGGTGGGGTGCAGATGCTGACAGCATCGAGGCGCTCGCTGGCTAACAATTTTCGGTAGTCGGAATAAGAGCGGGCGTGAAATGGCGCTGATCGTGTTCGCGCCCTCTCGATTAGGGGGTCCGCTAGGGCAACGATCCGGGCGCGTCCGCTCGCTGCGTAGCTGCGCAGATGCATTTCTGAGATACTTCCACAGCCGATTACGGCCACTCGTAACATGGCACTACGTTGACTATCGCGCGGAGAAATGGCAACTCGGCTCCGGTCCAGAACGGCTCCTGCCTGCGTAAAGTTCATTTCGTGTCAGGTAACCAACCCGGTGGCTGAAGCGGGCAGAGTGTTCCATTTTCCCTTTTCCACTGCGTAACCTTTTGTTCAGGCATGTCCGGGCTGGTATCCATTCACGGAATTGGGGTAGATTAGAAAACACACGTGAATGACTCTGAAGGCAGTTTCGAGCTAATGCTGATGGCCGGTCGCCTCTTTTGCTCGAAGACGGGCTTAGATGGCCCGGGTTGTGTGGCCGTCAGAGACGGAAGGATCGCTGCTTGTGGTCCCGAAATTCGCGGGGTTTCGCAGCAGACACTGGATTTTTCCGATTGCGTTCTTCTTCCCGGTCTCATCGATCTGCATGCCCATCCCGCATGTGGCGGCTCGCGATACGGGATCAACCCGGATCGCTATATGCTTCCCGACGGGGTGACCACGGTGCTTTCTCAGGGGGATGCGGGCGCAGCGAACTGGGATGACTATCTCGAGAACACCATCCTCGGCTCGGACACGCGGGTACGGTTAGCCCTCAACCTTTCACGTGCGGGCGAGTCGAATCCCCAACGCTGTTTCGAATCCAACGAGGACGTTGATATTGAAGCCTGCGCCAAGGTCGCCCGTACGGGAGGTGAGCACATCTGGGGAATTTCGGTCAATACCGGTAAGCGGTCCTGCGGAGACCTCGATCCGCGTTGGGTAATGAATTGCGGGCTGGAGGTCGCGGAACGGACTGGGAAACCGATGCTCGTGGGGTTGAGACGGGCCTCCGACTGGTCCATTGAGGAGCAATTAGTCCTGCTCCGGCGCGGTGATGTCGTCACTTACTGTTTCAGTCCCGGCGACGAGTGTCTCGTTGCGGAAGGGCAGGTGCGACCTTGCGTTTGGCAGGCGCGCGAACGCGGCGTTCTTTTCGATTCGGGACACGGAATGGCATCGTTCGCCTTTTCTGTTGCCGAAACCGCGATTGCCGAGGGTTTCCTTCCGGATACTATTTCGACCGACAAGCATAAGCGGCACTTCGGGCCGCGACCGATGCACACCCTTCCCCTCGCGATGTCGAAGCTGGTAGCTGCCGGCATGTCAAGTGATTCCGTTCTGAAACGAGTTACCCACAGAGCGGCCGAGGTCCTCGGTCTGGAAGAAGAGGTAGGGGCTTTGGTCCAAGGGCAATGCGCCGACATCGCAGTTCTGCGTTGGAATGACGAGCCGGTGCCGCTGTTCGATACGCGCGATGATGAGCGAACGGGAGGCTACTGGGAAACCGTGCTCACGGTAAGAGCCGGACAGACAATCGCTCCCTGTCCGTAGGTCCCTCTTCTCAGTTCCAGCTAGCCCCTCTTTCTCAACTGGGCGTCATTTTTGACCTAAGTCGTTGATAAACGACCAAAGGTCTCCACTACATCTCGCTAGTTTTCGATTCGATTTTTGGTGGCGGTTGTGCAGGAAGTTCAAGCTTTAGCTGGTTGAGCAATAGCTTTTGATCCTTACTGGGCTCGGTGTAACGGGTGAGCACCACGGTGCGCCCGTCGGTGGTGGGTAGCTTTACATCGAGCATTTGCATCGCCGCCATTTTCGAAAGCACCTCGACGGCAGTAAGACCAGGGGCCAGATCGCGCAAGCGACGCTTCAGAGTGACCCATAGGCAGTAAGCCAGGAAGCTGATAAAAATATGGGCCTCGATGCGATCGTCCCTTTGGTGATGGATGGGCCGGATGGAGAGGTCATTTTTCATTTCCTTGAAAACTTGCTCGATCTCAGTGAGTTGGATGTAGAGGTGCCAGAGGCGGTGCGGATTGTCGGCACTGAGGGTGCTGCGCAACAGGTAGCGGCCTTCCCGGCGATAGGCCTGACGGTAGTTCTTCCAGTTCAACCGGAAGCTCACCGGCGAGCCATTGGCGGGGCCATCCTCGGGGGCTACGGCAATGTCGAGTAAACGCCAGATCCGCGGGCCGGCTTCCTTCTTGGCTTCGCCCAGTTTAATGAGGATGGTATCGCGCTGGTAACGCCGCTTGCTATCGCGGAGCTTCTTGAGCCTCTCAAGCAATCGGCGCAAACCGCGCAGACGCATACCCTTTTCTTTGTGCAGACGCTCCTTGCTACGGGCCAAAACATAAGTTTCACCCCCCTCCCTGATGAGTTTTACGTCGATACCTGCACGCAGATTCTGCCACTGCTTTTGCAGCAACGATTGCTCGAACTTGTCCAGCCACGAGCGCGGCGTACCCACCAGATAGTCGATCGGCGGGTCGCTTGCACGCATCTGGGCCAAAACCTCCTCGGTAGGTATTCCCCGATCCATGACCCAGATGCGCCGGGCCTTGCCGTAGGCCTTTTCGATGCGAGCAAGAAAATCGCCCAAGGTGGTTTGATCCAGGGTGTTACCGGGAAGCACTTCATAGGCAATCGGAAAGCCCTCCGGGGTGACTACCAGGGCGATCACCACCTGCAGACAATCCCAACGTTTGTCTCGGCTGTAGCCGAACTTGCGGATTCGGCTCGAAGCCGCTGGTTCCTGGTTCGGATCACACTCGAAATAGGTGCTCGTCAGATCGTATAGCAGTACCTCGTAACGGGTGTTGAACAGATCGCTCCAGCGGTTGGTCAGGTGGGCGAACAAGGCCTTTTTGTGCTCCAGCAATCGATCGTGGCAGCGATACAGGGTGTTCTTCTCGGCCAAGGCGAAGTCTTCGCCCAGAAGATCGGCCATGGCTGATTGCTCATACCATTGGCGGTGCAGCCGCCACTCGCTTCCTGGATCGATCAGTCGATAGGCCACCAGGGTTTGCAACACATGGGCCCACCGCCTGCCTTGCCGGGAAGGCCTCACTCGCTCGCGCCAGAACTCACCCAACCCCAATTGTTCATAAAGCACGCAGGACAACCAGCACGCTCCCCATTGCCGGGGCCGCTCTATCCTCAAATCTTTGAGCCGAATCCGTACGATGCTTTCCTCCTCGAGCGGCGGCGCCCGATCTTCGGGAAACAGCGCCACCTGCTCCGGCCGGGCACTACCCTCGGCAAAGATCTCGATACTCTTGCGCCAAGCGCTGCGCTGGCTGTCGTTGATCTCTCCAAGGTAGAGAACCTGCCTCTGCACCACCCGACCGCCACCCACACGCTTATTCTCCACGATGTTCCAATAGCAATGCTCTTTGCCATCTTTGCGCCGACGATTGCACCTCAGAAACATGATGGCCCCCAATTATACAAACATATCGAGGCCTGGGAAGAGGGTAGGTCTACACTACAGGCTGTTCTGCCAACCTTCCCCCACTGTTTATGCGACTCGACAGCCCATTTACCCCCGAAAAAAACTTTTTTAGAGGTTGAGTTGGTCAAGTCGGGCTAGTGTCGTGTCCGACAGATTAGCATAACCAATGTGGAGGCATCATGGAGTCGATGATAGCAAGGCGGGACAGACTCGGAATGCCCGGTGGCCTTCCGTCGTCTTTCCGCACGCGGGATTTTGCCCAGACAAGTGCGGGCTTCTCTTAACGCCGCTAGCGGCCCGATGAAGCTCCACCTTCGGGGCCAGGCTGTTTTCAACCTCAGTAGCGTTCCACGCGCCGGGCGAGGCTGCCTTGGGCTCAGCACCGACGCGTCGGCTTTACTGAGGCTGAAAACAGCTCTGGCGTTGGTATCACAGGAGGCCTCGAGCCGCCTTCTGAAAAACCTGCATTTGCGAGGCGACGTCGGCTACTACGTTCGATTCATGGAAACAAAGGCCGTGCACACCCTTGTCGATCATATGGCGCATCGCATCGCTGAGGTCCTTTGCTGCATAGTTTCCGAACCCCGTGCCGCCGAAAAGTCGAATGCCGGCTGCCTTCATGGTGTCTATGAACGGTTCGACGGCGGCGAAATCCCGGTCCCAGGCAGCGAGCATGGGTTGAGGATCAGTTCCCGCTCGATCCCATCCGTCGACAACCGAATCATCTGAGTAGGGGTATATGGCAAAAAGGTCGATGAGCTGCTCTGCGATGAGAGCGTCGAGATCGATGCCATCATAGAGCATAAATCGAGGTCGCACGCGTATTCCGAAAGCGATGTTGCCGCCGGCTCGTTTGGAGAGGTGCTCCTTGGCCAGTCTCAATAGATCGGTCACATAAGCCGCACGGTGGCGCAACCATTGACTGTTCTTTTCGTTTTCGGGTTCGGGCGTCTGTAATGCCGGCGGCTTGGTGCCAAATCTCTCTTGGTAGGCCTCGACCGCGGGAGTTGGATAGCTGATCCAGGGCGGATGACGATGGATGTCGATGAAGAACCCGCTTACACCGTACTCGACCTGTTCCGCGAGAAGATTTATAAAGTGGTCTCTTCCTTCGGGTGAGGCGATTGTCACGGGTCCGGGTACGTCCGGAGGACAACTCGGCATAGATCCCATCCATGCCCGTGCGAAAGGCGCACCGTCGGCCGTGCGCTCCAACAGTTCCGGATAGCGATCGCCCAGGGCCACGGTGCTGTGAGGACGCATCCATCCCCACAGCTCCACACCAATGGTGCGGCATGTTTCCGCCGCAATCTTGAGGGGATCATGTTTGCTGATAAAGCGACCCGTTGCGCGTCCCGGGGGCCAGTAGCGATTGTGGCGGCTGGCCGATTCGGGCCACGAAATACCCACCTCAGTGGGATACATAGCCGGCCCTGCCGTCGTCTGCAGCGCGATGATGGAGAATCCGGCTATCTTCTCACGAATCAGATCTTCTGCTATCTCGACGGGTCGGGTTTCGCGTGTTTTGTAGAAAATGTCGAAGGTATCGGAAAGCCCCAACAAGGGGAAGGACACCGGTGTGGTTTCCAATCTGCGAAACTCGCTGACCGCTTCCGGCGTGAGCGGCACAAATCTAATGTGGCTGACATACACCGTATCATAATCCGACATGGGCTGGACCTCGATCCGTTCGCCGGTCAGATCGGCGGGTCCCAGGGAAACTTCAGGGAATGCCTCTTGCGATTGTCTGGACGGAGTCAGGGTGGCAAAGAACGGTTGGTTGGAGAGTTTTGCCTTGATCCCGAGAAACTCCGCGTGGCTGTGTTCAGGGGGGCCCTTCCATAGCCCGATGTGAACCGTGTGCCAACCCCGAAGATCAGGATCGAGAGAAAAAGGATCGCCTCGCTTTCCGCATCCTTGGAAGACCTGTCCATCCGGAGCTCCCGGAACGTTCTGCCGGACCGTCCATAAGTCTTCGGACAGGTTTGGGTGGGCGGCGGCTTTTTGACCGCCGAAAATGACTCCTCCGGCTTTGGACTGCTCCTCCCTGCCAAGTGGCGCTGCCACAGTAACCTGCAAGGGCGCGACACACTTATTTCCGGATCTGAACGTAATTGCTACATCAGACTCGAGAACTCCAGGGGCGGTATCTGCATCTACTGAAATCTCGACTTCCGCATCCTCGTATTTTTCGTTCTCCGAGCGGATGTCCGATAGCACGACACGCACCGCCGAATTGGAGGAGCTCACCTGAATTTTGCCCCCGTTGTCTTTTAAGATTCGAATTCTCAGACTCTCGGTTCCGGGGGGAACTAACGTGACGGACAGCCGTTCGAGGTAGTTTACAATCGGTGGTATTTCTTGATCCGCCGGCGGACGGGCCGATTTCGGACCAACCCAGACAGTGCTGCCCCCGGTTTGGCGCCCGGTCATCCATTCGAAAAGAGAAAGCAGGTCTGCTTCTGCGTTCTTCTGGTAGGGAACCATCAGAAATTCGCTGACTTCGGTATCTTTGAGAATCGGTTTGTCAGCGTGACCCACTGCCCAACCCAAGATCCCTTGATCAAACTTAAACGTCTCGAAAAGGGATGATTGGAACGAAATGCCCTCATGAAGAACATTGAGAAGATCCATCTGCTCAACAGTCGTGACGACAAATGCCAGACCCCATTCCCTGGACGGGTTAGTACAGAGCCGCCAACCAGGTCGGACTAATCCGAACGGTTGGGTGTGCGGTTCGCAATAGCGATCGTTGCCGGAAAGCCAGGGATTCTGCATCTCGGAGCTGAGCTCGACAAGGGGCAGGGAGAGAATAGGGCCCTCTGCGATTGTTCCAGGTTTTGTGGTTAGGGAGTAGCGGCATCCGACGACGGGCATGTCATCATAGAAGCGATAGCATTTCTCGAGCGCGAAGTGGGCGCTTTCGGAGCGCACAGTAGCGCTATCGACATTAATCTGCAGATCGGCCGGGCTGAAGTCGGCAATTGATTCATCGGCAAAGATTCTCCGATCGGATTGGGGGACGCTTCTTCGGCGCACGCTTCGTTCCCAGGTATTTGGCCCCTGTCTTTGAGAGGTGACTGCCACCCCGGATTCGTAAACACATGCCATTCTCTCGATGAGAGACCGGCCGCAATACTCTAATGAAACCGGGATCAAGTTGCGGGTGCGGTCCAGGACCAGCCGTACAGAGTTGCTTTGGAGGACTACCGATTGTTCAGTTTTTAAATGATCCATGAGTTTGTGTTCCGTACTTTTCCAACACCATTCCTTCTTGCTCGATGATATGATGTTTGAATCCAATTTCCGTTGGCTCCGTCCCACTGAGCAAGGTTAAGCTATACCGAATAGAGTTCGGGCCGGAGGTAATTGAGATGCGATTTTAGTCGATTGCGCATGCGGTCGTCAACGATGGCTGGTCGCTGAACCTTTTGCCGGTGCAATCTGGGCCGAGGTCCCTTGAGGCCGTTTGGAAGTTCGCGCTTTCCATTTGTGAAATCTCATCTAATTGCACGCGTTGCTACATCCGTATGAATGGGAGGTGGCCATGGGACCTGGTGGTGCGCTGGATGCCCTAATCGAAGCAAAGGAAGAGGGACTGGTCAGGTTCCTAGGAGTAAAGGGTCATAATTGGACGATTGCGTCCATGCACAAGTGCAGTTTGCGACGCTTCGATTTTGATTCCGTACTTTTGCCCTGCAATTACCTGATGCTGAAGAAAGCGCGCTACCAGGACGATTTCGAACTGCTCCTGGCTGTATGCGAGGAGCGTAATGTGGCTCTACAGACCATCAAGTCCATCGCCCGGGGGCCGTGGGCGACCCACGAACGGGACCGCAAAACGTGGGACCAGCCGTTGGAAGACCAGGAGGATATTGATCGAGCGGTGAGCTATGTGCTCGGAATTCCCGGCGTCTTCCTCAATACGGTTGGCGACATTAATTTGTTGCCGCGGGTTCTGGATGCTGCCAGCCGCTTTCGGTCACGTCCGTCTGACGAAGAAATGGAAGCCATGCTGGAGGGGCAGAAGATGACTTCGATCTTCGGCATCTGATCACTCCAGCAGTAACTCCTCGGGCCTGAATGCGTATCCTCGAATCTGGCACTTGGGCGAGTCGTCCATGATGTAGTTGACCACGTAGACCTCACCGTCGTCGAATTGCACCCAACCAGAGTAGCCCAGATCCGAAACCGACGATCGATCGTAGTCAATGGGGAAAATTCGAGTGGTCGCACCTTGATAGTCGTCCGCCAATGCGGATGCGTCGTCGGTGAGGGCACCGAAAAAGTTGGTGGTGCGGCCCCAGCCACCTCGTTTGCCTCCCTGTATAAAGCGATAGGTGATGAGAATACGTCCATCCTGAAGATGCCCAGTCACGGGACGGTGACATCCGGGAAGGGGAAACTCCGCGAGGTTACCCCACGACTCGCCGTCATCGCTGCTTACGGCTTTGTAGCAGGGCCAGCCCATTCCCGAGTTCTCGCGGAGGAAGGCCACCAGCTTGTCTTCCACCGGAAGAATCGATACTTCGCAGAGATTCAATCCCGCCCGCCCGCCGACGGTTACCCGATCACTCCAGGTCGCTCCTTTATCGTCGGAGTACCACAGGTATTGGACAAGGTTCCCAATGGCGCGATCGCGGTGATGGCTGGAGATAATCCAGCGGCCATTCTTAAGCTCGAGCAGTTTGTCCGGTACAATACCCATTGCCGGGGTCCGTTGAGGCGGCGACCATGTGCCCCCGTCATCCTCACTGAAGAAGAGGTAATTCTCCATCTGTTCGGGCGCGGCATTACGTTCTCTTTCGTGGAGGAAGTCCGCAATGATGGCGAGGCGGCCATCCCGCAGATTCATGATCCGGGCACAATTCCAGTAGGGGTTATCTCTGGTTCCATCAGTCAAAGGTATCTTAGCCGACCATGAACGTCCCCGATCCGTTGAATTACAATAGACCAGGCGCGTATAGGATCGATCGCCATGGTGGGTGCATTCGGAGAACACACATATCAATTTCCCAGAGGGCGTCTGGATGACATCCGGCCAGGCTTCGTAAATGGAGTCGTCTCGGCTTACAGTGTATTTCTGAATCATGGTTTCCAGTAGAAGTTGAGTGGTTCGCGAGTGGCAAGCCTCCTAATTCAATTCTGAGGTTTCCCATCGAAGCCAATGGGCATCAACCATGCCTGGAAATGAACCGTCCGGCGGTGCAATCTGGAGGGCCGAGGGCCCACGAGGCCGGGAGTAAGATTACCATTAAGACTAGGATTAGGAGGCGAAACTCTGGTCAGGTTCATTATGGGAGACTACTAACGGGTGAAAGCTGGTTCTCTGCCGTTTCGCTTGAGGAGTTCAGTGCAGGATTCGGCAACCAGCGAAACGACCTCTACGGAATCAGTCCAGTCGCGCAATACGTGTTTTCCAGCGGCTCGTACCCTCGCTTCCGCATCCTCGATGGCCGCGACGACATCCGGGTGTTTGGGCTGGCCGGGGTAGCCCATGGACTGGGCAACGTCTTCGGGACCGCCGGTAAAGAAATCCAGACCGTCCACTTGGAGGATGCTGTCCAGGTTTGCGAAAGCGGTTGCACTTTCCAACTGAGCAACGATCAGAGTTTCGCGGTTCACGGTGGCATAGGTGTCTTCACGTGTGGCTTCGGCACTGTCCATGACAACATTGAAGCTGGTAGCACTGCGAAGCCCCTTAGGCGCATAGAAGCAATGACGAACCATGGCTTCGGCTTGGTCGCGCGTTTGCAGGTCGGGCACGATGAGCATGCGCATACCCCGGTCGAGATAAGTAAGTAGCGTACTTTGCCTCTGATCGGGAACGCGCATGGCCGGCGTGATCCCGAAACCCGTAGCGATACGACAGAGATTTTCGACTTGGGGCACTGTGATGGCAGCGTGCTGACCGTCGATCATGAAATAGTCGAGCCCGATGCGAGCGGCGAGTTCCGGATCGCCCGACTTCATTATCAGGCCGAGCGCCTTTTCTCCAGCGTGGAAGTGCTTAAGAATTCGATTCCTGTTCATGGTTTGAAACTGGCAAAGGATAGGGTTGGGATCGAGATTATTCTCGTCTCTGCAGGCACTCGTGGGAACGGCTACCTTCTTGCCGAGAGGAAGGCGTCCAGAGCGCCGATGATAGCAAGCGTGCCGTGCCAAACCAGAAGCTCGAATAAGTGTTGCGGTTTAACTTCGGCGGTTCCCGTAGCGGAGATATAGAGGAGATTCACCTCGCCGGCAAAAATGACGGTAAAGACGGTGACGAGGATGACGCCTCTGAAGAGGTTGTGGTTCAGGAATTGTCCCACCCCGGGGTAGACCAGTGACATCATCGCGGGGATCCAGGCGGGTCGTTCAGCGTGGCCGCAGGAAGGACATGCGGAAAGGTGTGGCGCAACGGGATGAAAGCATTTCAAGCAGATCTTGCGCGGACTGGGAAAGGATTCTCCGTCCGCGGCCGCTCCGGTGCGAGCCGATATCTCGTCGCCTACCGCTTCGGCCAGATCACTGTCGAGAAATTGAAATTCGAGAAAACGCCGCTCCTCTTTGAATTTTAGGGATAGAAAGCCCGACCCTAACCATCTTTCCATCCATCGATGGACTTTCATGGGTGGTGTCAGAATGTGCTGCTCAATCGTAGGATAGGCAATTTCCTGGGCCCGACGCAGTCCGCTGGCAAACAGGTCGGTGGTAAGCAGGAGGATGCGTTTGCCGGTCACGACCAAGAGAGAGATATCGGATGCCCATGGTCCGAGCAACATCGTCAGTAAACCGCGACCAAGTAACCTGGGGGTCGCAACCAGATGGACTGTTTCATCGGGGGCGAGCATCCGGCTGAGATGAGAGCGCTGTTTCGCGAGTACCTTGATGGCAGATTTTGCGTAGGTTTGGTGAAGCGCTCCATCCCGAACTGCGACGGAAAAAATGAGAAAAACGATCCCCAGATGGCAGGCCATCAGCGGATAGAGCGCGATTTTGAAGAGAGCAGAGAAGGTTTCCCGTTGTTCCCCTTCCATGAGAAGGAGGGGTAGTAGGGTCAAGGCCACCCCGAACAGCATCAAGCCTACAATCGACGCTATAAGGTAACCGGCAAACTTGAGCTTCTTTCGGAGCGAAAACACCTTCGTGGGCAGAGGCCGAAGTTCCATGCGCCCTGCCAGGGGGTCTTGGAGATCGATTTCCTTAGCCTTTTGCCTACGCTCGATAACCAGAAGCACCAGCAGGAGCAGAAGAAGCAGCACAAGTCCGAGTTGGGAAGTAGCCACCCGCGATTCAAAGTAAGATCTCTGGAACGCCAGTTCATCGAGCAGATCTCGGAGCTGGCCCGCTTCAAAATTGTCCAGGCGCTCGCCTGCCAGGGTGTACCGCAATATCTGCATCTGCGCCTCGTCCGAGACCCAGAATTCGTCACCCGTAACGAGTATATTCATGGGATCGGTTCCGAATGGTAGATCCATTGTTTCGATCAATCCGGTTTTCGGATCCAGCTTGGTGATCTCTCCCCCAATCAATCCGGGTCCCTTATTGATAACGAGGATGGATCCGTCGGGCGTAAAGGCGAACTGGGTAGGCCATTCCATTTCTGACGATGGCTTGTCTTCGGTCGCGCCGATCGAGAATCGGTGAACTCCCGACCTGTCGAATACGCCGATCCGGTGGTTGTTGGTATCGGAAATGTAGAGCAGGCCGTCGGGCCCAAAGCGAATGCCGTTAGGGAAGTGGAACTGGTCCGGATCTTCACCCTGTTCTCCGAAACGGCGTTGGTAAGTCCCACCGGCATCGTAGTAGCGGATGTGGTGATTCCGCGTATCGGCAACGAATAGGCCATTCGATTGCGGGTCGACGACGAACTTGAAGACATCACTGGGGAACTCACCCGGGCTTGGCGGCGAAGCACTGTACTCTTTGACCAGGTGCCCTAGGAGGGGATCGTAGTGATGAATCTTTGCATCCTTTCCGTAACCGACCCAGAGGTCACCGCTTTCGTCCAAAACGAGAGCCTGAATGCCCCTTTCAAGGATCTGCTCACCGCCACTCTCAATTGTTCTGATTATTTCTCCCGACGCGGAAATCTGATAGAGGTCGCGATTGACGCCGATCCAAAGACTTCCCTGGGCATCCAGGATCATCTCTGTCGGTCCCCGGATTTCGTTAGCCCGATTACCTGCCCAGATGGAGACATACACGCCGGCCGCAACCAGCAATAGGACGACAATCAGGATAAATTGCCGAAGTTCTCTAGATTTCATTGCTGTGGGTTCGTTATTCTAACGTTTAGTGCCGTCCGTGTCACGTATAAGCGACACTCCTGGGCGAGTCGGCCAGAGAAGGCTTGATCAGCCAGCGCCATTGCGGTCATGATTTGAGGAAAAATGAGCAATGAATTAACATTCAAGGCGGGTGACTATGTCATTCGAGAGGGTGAGGAAGGCCGAGGTTTTTACATTCTCAAGTCCGGGCAGCTGAGCGTCATGAAAGGGATCAGCGAAGTAGCCAGAATTTCGGACCCCGACACCATATTTGGAGAGATGAGCGACATTTTGGGGAAGGTGCGCACCTGCAGTGTGGTTGCCGCTGAGGACACTGAGATCGTGCATGTCGAAGAGAGCATCAACGACATTGTGCAGAGCCAACCGGAGCTCGCTCAGCGACTTATCTCGCTCTTGGCTCAGCGACTCGAAGAAACCACCGACAAGCTTTCCGAAAGCGATGCACACCTGCTTTGGACGGTAGGCCACGCGCATCATCCATCAGGCTGAGGACAAAGTCCGACGGCCTGCTAGCACCTGATAAGGGGGCGCAAAAGGACAAATTCCCCGCGCCCTTATAGAAAACTGTATCCCGCTACGTCTCCCGAAGCGCGCAGATAGGCGTTGCCCTGGTGGCTGATATGGCGAGGCAAATCGATTGAGCTGTCTCAAGCAGGAGTGAATTGGCCGCCGCCAGCCTCCCGCATCGAACTTGGCCTTGAGATATATCCACCAGGATGCCTTATCTTCGGTTCGGGTCTGGGTGTCGAGGAGGAGTGAAAACTTTCGCCGATATTCGGGATTCGCAGGATGCTGCAACTGCAATCTGTTCGACACGGATGCCGGGGTGTTGGCGTTCGCATTACGTTGCCCGAGCCCGAAATGCTTCCTGAAGACCAGGCTCCAACTGCGAATGCGCAAACCGTATATAAACGCTTTGCCAGATCGTAAAGCAGAAGCAGAACAAGCTTGGAGATTGCAATCTGACTGAAGCGGTGACTGGGATGCGCTCGGATCAGCTCCCGGTACAATGTTTCCGCTTTGGATGGATATTTGAAGCGACAAGCATCAGCGCCGATGAGGCGACTCAGTTCGTGTTGAATTTTCGGGAGCTTGGAAGAATGGTATGTCAAACGAACGGGATGATGGAAGACCGGACTTATCACAGTATTGGCCTCAACCATGCTTCACACACGCGCAAAGTCATCATGATGGTTTACGCATATTCCTGGGTTAAACCATTGGATCATGATGTTCTTCCGGAGGAAGTTATTGCCAAGGTTCAGGATGATATCGGACGGCAGTTGCCGCAGTTGTTTCAGATAGTGCTGGAAGGAACCCGAAGAGGCGCCACCGGTGCTCGCGAAACCTGCCCTGATGACGTCCTCTCACAATCCTTCATCCTGTCTGGCATTTCAGAAGGGGTCCGGGGCGAGTCGGCCTACTGGTCCATGTATGTCGAGACCTGACGTTTCTGCAAGCCCCTCCCCCCAGTCCAACACGATGGCAGGCTGAGAAGAGGCTTCGCCCGGGTGTGAGCGATTCAAAAACGGCCAAGAAGTGGCCAAGCAGGAATTTTTTAGGCTAACGTAAAATCACCTAAGACTTTCCAGGAAAGCGAGATTGGCTGCTTTCGCCGCCGTCAGCGCCAAGGCTTCAAAGACCTCCGGTTGAACCGTGACAACATAGATCTCCTGCACGCTGTCGACGCTCCACGAACCGTACATGCTCACTCCGGTAATTGGTCTGTAGCTCTTCTCATCGATCTTTTCCACGACGCCGAACTCGTAAGGGAGAAACAGCGGCTTCCGCAAAGTGGCTGCGCCGAGGTTACCCGCGATCTTCGCTTTGGCTGAATAGGCCGATAAAGAGGTAACCCGGGGATCAAGGTGGACGCCGATATCAAAATCCAAATATCCGCTGGCCAGGGGAATCTGATATATGGGCGCATCCTCAATGCGAGCGAAGTTGATGCATATCTGGGGTACTAGTATTACCGCATTGGTATTGACCGAAAGGGCGTTGAGCGCTTTCCAGTTTTTCTGCTCGAATGGCCCCTTATCGCCAACGCCAAGAGTCTTGTCGTAGTGCGTAAACCAGAGGGGCAGTCCCATGGGCGAAAAGACGGCATAAGTACTGCGTGAATTGTCGTCACCGGGTTGAACGTAGGGAGCGCCAGGTCCTGCCTGGGTAAGTTCGAGCTCTTTGAAGGCTGCCGATTCGGCGATTTCCTCAATAGGCACGTAATCATAGCCGCAGGCCTCGAGTTCCTGGAGAAAATGCAGGTAGGCCTGGTCGGCGATCTGCTGAAGTTCCTGCGTGCTGATACCATCGAGTACCGCTTTCTTGAAGAGCCGCTTTGGGGAGCCCCCGCCGGAGGTGGCCATTTTCCCTAACAGACCGGTAGCTCTCGCGTTCCCTCTTCCGGCCGCGAAGACGGCCCCGTGGGCTGCGGCGCCGCGCACCGCATCCACCCCTCCGGAGTTGGTTCCGGCGTAGCCTGTGCTTTCCAACGCAAACACCACGCGGTATCCTGGCACCACCACTTTAGGCTTTTTCTTCAATGTATTACGCACATATACCGTGCTGGCGAAGCTACTGCCAAAATTCAGGTTGGGCACATCGACGGTATCGGTTTCCAAGTTCAAAGTGGCGAGTTTCTGCGCCCGCATAGCCGCCGCTTCGGTGCTGCTACCCTCTTTCTCGCCGGGTTGGCTGATGGCATCGGTGACGGCTTCCTCGACCGTTTCCTCAACCTTCTGTTTGACGGCCTTCTTGGCAGCGTTCTCGGCTGCGCTTTTGATCATGCTGCCCCATCCTGCATGCAGAACCGGCGCCATCACGCAGATGGAAAGGCTCAAGGCAATCGGGCGGACGATTGAATTGCGTTCGGGTCCTAGTGTGGTGTCCGTTAAATAACATAAATTAATTAGTTTTCCCTGTCTGCTTTGCCAAGGCACGTTTGGCGCGCTGGATCTTGCGCAGGATTTCCTCTCCCTTCGCCTTCCATCTGTAAGGCTTGGGGTCGAGGTTCCTTTCAGCCAGATAGGTTTCTATGTCTTCGACCAATTGCCTGACGCTGGTAAAACTACCATCCCTGATAACATCTTGGGTCAGTTCGCCGAAAAAGCGCTCGACCAGGTTCAACCAGGACGAACTGGTCGGGGTGAAGTGGATGTGAAAACGCCGATGGCGCGACAACCACTTGCGGACCTTCTGTTGCTTGTGCGTGCAGTAGTTGTCAACGATCAAGTGCAAGTCCAGCTGCTTGGGTGTCTCCCGCTCGATTTGCTTCAAGAACCGCAACCATTCTACATGGGTATGCCGCTGTTCGGTGCGTGCGATGAGCTTGCCGTCCAGATAATTCAAGGCTGCAAACAACGTAATGGTCCCGTGTCGCTTGTAGTCATGTGTCTTGGTGCAAATCTCTCCCACGCCAAGAGGTAAGCCCGGCTGGGTCCGCTCCAAAGCCTGGCATTGGCTCTTTTCGTCGCAACACAATACAAGGGCCCGCTCTGGCGGATCCAGGTATAAGCCGATCACATCCCAGAACTTCTGCTCGAAGTACTTGTCATTGGACACTTTGAACGTCCTGACCAAGTGAGGCCTGATATCGTTAGCCCGCCAGATGCGCTGCACGCTGTCGGGGGAAATCCCCACCTCCCTGGCCATGGTGCGAACACTCCAGCGAGTGCGTGGCTGCGGCGGTCGTGTAGCCTCGGTAATGACCTTCTCAACCTTGCCCGCCGGTATCCATCGGGGCCGTCCTCGTCCCTTCCTGTCCCGCAATCCCTCCAAGCCGTCTCGCTCAAAGCGTTGCGACCACTTGTTCACGCAGGGCACACTAACCCCGAGTTCTTCCGCGAGCTGCGCCTGTTTGACGCCTTCGGAACGACGCAGTACGATTGTCGCCCGAAGGCTGTCGCGCACGGATACTGTCGGTGCTTTCACGCGACGCTGCAACTCTTGCAGCTCAAGATCTGTAAGTTCAATTATGGATATGGGTCTTGCCATGCCGATAGCATAACATGGTAAGACAGATTAATTCAACTTAATTATCGGACATGAGACTAGACTAAGTGGCTTCATAGTAGATTTTGGTCGAATATTGGGTTGGTGTTGATCGATCTTTCTGGGGCTGAATCATACTGCGACGCCCGTGCATGGGAAGGGAAAACCACAAGCTTGCGCTACGCCGTTATCCCTGCAATCGGCTCGGTCGCGCGCTCCTCGAGGGTGTGCTCTCGGTGCCGTTCGGAGCGAAATTACGAGGATTGGTTGGGACCTCTTCTTGGATGCTTCTTCCTTCTCTGCTATGATGAGAATTGAGTTGCTCTATTACTGCTGCGCATGTCCATGAATCCGCTCTCGCCCTTCCAAGCGCACCTGCGCCCCTACAGACGCATGTTGGTTTGGGGATTCATCCTGCTGGTGGGTGCCCAGGCCGTTCAGACAATAATTCCTCTGATTTTGAAATGGGCTATTGATGCCGAAAAGGCCTACCTGGATGCCATCGAGGCAGGGCTGCCGTCTCCTACATTCATGTTGGTCAGCCCGTCCAGGGACCTGGCCGCTTTTGCCATCTTGCTGGCGGCCCTTGGAATCGGGCAATGGTTCCTGAATTTCGGTATGCGATGGTATTTTACGCTTGTCTCGCGTTATGTGGAACGAGACCTGCGCACAACCTATGTCAGACACCTGGTCAGGTTACCGCTGGCATTTTTCCAGGAACAGCGAGTCGGCGATCTGATGGCGCGCGCGACCAACGATGTGGAGGCCATTCAGCGATTTTTTAACCATGCCATCCGGATGTCGCTGAGCGGAATTCTGACCTTTGTTTTGAGTTTTGGGCTCATGTGCACACTAGACTGGAAGTTGGCCATTCTCGCTCTTCTCCCCATGCCCGTAATGGTATGGTCCGCCTGCTACATGGCACGGAAGATGCGCCGGGGATACGGGCGCGTGCAGGAACAGTTTGGCGCCATGAGTAGCCGCATTCAGGAAAATCTGTCCGGAATCCGGGTCGTGAAAGCGTTCTCGCTGCGCCCATTTGAGATTCGTCGGTTTGGCCGTCTTAACGACGAATATGTCGACCTTAACCACCACTTAATTAAGCTCAGGAGCCTGTTTTATCCCTCCATGTTCCTACTCAATGGGGCGTCCATGGTAGTGATACTTTGGCTTGGTGGGCTCCGCGTTTTGGAGGGGACTCTGTCGCTGGGTGCGTTTGTTGCCTTCAATGCCTATCTGATCCGGATGAGTATGCCGATGATGATGTTGGGCCGGGTGGTGGATGAATACCAACGGGCGGTGGCTTCCCTGGGGAGGATCCGCGCGGTTCTTAGGGAGAAGCCTCAATTGGTCGAAACGATGAGTGGTGAGAGCGGCCTGCGCGGAGACATCGAGTTCAGAGATGTATCATTCGCTTATAACGGCCGAGTGGCACTTCAGAATATCAACCTTCGCGTGCCCGCGGGAAGCACGCTTGCGATGGTGGGACGCGTCGGGTCCGGCAAATCTACTTTAGCGCGGTTGATTCCGAGGCTCATCCAGGCGAACTCAGGGACCGTTCTGATTGACGGCGTGCCCGTGGAAGAGCTCCCCATAGGCATGCTCCGAGGGGCCATCGGTTATGTGCCCCAGGACACCTTTTTGTTTTCGGATACAGTTCGAGAAAACGTTTCCCTGGGCAGAGATGATCCCAGTGGGAAAGGGGTGAAACGCGCCACTGATCTCTCACAGCTTACGCCGGATCTGGCCGTGTTTGCAGACGGCTTAGATACCCTGGTTGGGGAACGGGGAGCAACGCTCTCGGGTGGGCAGAAACAGCGCACGGCCCTGGCCCGAGCGGTCATTCGCGACCCCAGGATTCTTATCCTCGACGATGCCATGTCGAGTGTGGATACGCGGACGGAGGAGGCCATTCTGAGGGGACTTCGCGAGGTCATGGCGTCGCGGACGACGATTATTATCTCGCATCGAATATCTACCGTAATGCGAGCCGACCTGATCATAGTGTTCGAGGATGGCAGGATTGTCGAGCAGGGCGACCACGACGCGCTCGTCGCCAGGAAAGGCATCTATGCGGAAATGTTCCGCCGGCAGCACGTGGCGCAGGAACTGGAGGATCTCTAACCCGGTGGGCGATGTGCGCTAAAAGGGGAGTCTGAATGCCAACGGCGAAAGAAGAAGAGATCGGGCACAAGGGTTTTGATGTCGGTTTGATAGCGCGACTTCTGGGTTACCTGCGCCCCTACCAGGGATGGGTAGTGCTGACGTTTCTGCTCATCTTTGTCGCTTCGACTGTGCGGCAGGCGGGCCCTTATATAACGAAGATTGCGGTAGACAAGCATATTTTGCCGGGAATTGTGGAAGGGTTTGGCGCCTTGGTCATGATCTATATTGGGCTTTTGGTCGTTCAGTTCGTGATCGGTTACTGGCAGAGTTGGATCACCAACATGATCGGGCAGTGGGCCATGCGCGACATTCGTATGGAGATTTTCTCACGTCTGCAGCGATTGCCTTTGCAGTTCTTTGACCGTACCCCCTTGGGTCGGTTGATGGCGCTGAACACCAGCGACGTCGATGCTCTCAACGAACTGTTCACCGATGGTCTGGTATCTGTGCTCAGCGATATTCTGACCATTGGGGCCATACTCGCCTTCATTTTCTACATGGACGTTAGAATGGGGTTGCTGACCAGCCTGGCCCTACCCATTGCCGGAGCCGCCACGTTCTGGCTTCAGCATAAGACATTTTTCGCCTACCGCGTGGCCAGGGTGCGCTTCGCGCGCTTCGCCGCTTCACTCCAGGAAACGATTTCGGGTATCGAAGTCGTCCACCTCTTCAGTTTCGAAGACAAGAGCGTAGGCCGGTTCCAAGAAGCCAATAATAGCTATCTGGAGGCTCGTATGGAAAGCACGTTTTATCATTCCCTGTACTATCCTTTCATGGAGTTCGCGGGCATCGTCCTGTTGGCGATTGTGCTATGGTACGGGGGCTTGCAGGTGTTGGACGCGGAAATCGAATGGGGCATTCTCGTAGCGATGCTGCAATATGTACCTCGCCTCTTTATGCCGATCCGCAACATCGCCGACCGTTACATGACGATTCAAGTGGCCATGGCTTCTTCAGAGCGGATTTTCGAGCTCCTCGATACACCAGCGGAACCCGCCGAGGGAACGCATCGATCCGCACGGATCCGTGGTGAAATTGAGTTCAGAAATGTGTGGTTCACCTATAACGAAAAGGAAGACTGGGTCTTGCGTGATGTCTCGTTTCGGGTGGAACCGGGTGAAAGCATCGCCCTCGTTGGTGCCACCGGTTCGGGAAAGAGTACTATCATCAACCTGGTCTGTGGATTCTACCCAATTCAGAAGGGAAGTGTTCTGGTTGATGGGATCGATATTCGGGAGTGGAACAGCGAAGAGCTGAGGCGGCGCGTCGGTGTAGTTCAACAGGATGTGTTCCTGTTTTCTGGCGATATTAGTGAGAATATCAGTCTGGGAAAGGAGACTATTTCAAAAGAGCAGGTTGAGCAGGCAGCCCGGAACGTTAATGCCGATCGATTTATTGAGCGGCTGCCCAATCGCTACGCGCACGATGTCCGTGAACAGGGAAGTTCCCTCTCAGTTGGCCAGAGGCAGTTGCTGTCGTTTGCGCGGGAGCTGGCGGCCGATCCCGATGTGCTGGTTTTGGATGAGGCCACCGCGAGCGTAGACACGGAGACCGAAGTCTGGATCCAGGAGGCGGTCGAGCGGCTGATGAAGGATCGAACCTCAATCGTTATCGCTCATCGGGTGTCGACCATTCAGCATGCAGATAAGATCCTTGTTCTCCATCACGGAAGAGTCCGTGAAAAGGGAAGTCACGCCGAATTGCTGGAGAGAAAGGGAATCTACTTTCGCCTGCACCAACTGCAGTACGCGGAATCGGGCTAGCTTTCCAAATCATGCGGGGTCAGGACAGTGCCGTAGAGGTGTCCTTGGGGCGGGGTATCTCCCCGATTGGTGTAGTCGACGAAGTAGATGTTGCCATCTGGAAGTTCAACCCAGGAAGAGTAACCGTTGTCGGGTACGCCGCTGCTGGCCTCACCTCGCCTCCATTCCACATAGGCGCCGGGATCCGAGGGAGGATTAGCATGGATCTCCAGCATGTGGTCGATCTGATATTGCTGGACGGCGTCGGAAGTCGCACCAGATGGCGTGGCGTAGAATATATACGCGAAAAGATACTCGACTGACGCTAATTATAGCGAGTGGTTTTCCCGCCGGGCCGTCGACCCGTAGCTTGGCTTCGAGCAGGATGTCGCTTCGCAGGTTCTGCGGAGGTTGCAGCAGATAGCGTGTGACACCGCCAGGCTTGTTTGTAATGTGTAACGCGCTGTCCTCAAAGCCTACGTCGTCACCGTAGTGTATTCCTGATACTTGGTAGGATGTCTTTGTCAGGTCTCCCACCCAGGCATGAGTTCCTTTGTTTCCGGCTTGGTTGCGATAGGTCACCAGAACGCGCCCATCCCGTAGCTCTTTGGCGTAGGGACGATCGCCGGAGAAGGGCATCGGCCGTACGCTGCCCCACGTCCTGCCCTGGTCGTAAGAGAACGTGACACAGGAAGGGTATCCGTTGTGGTTTTCTTCCCTCATGACGCAGGCCAGCACCCCACTGGAGAGCTTGACAATGGCTCCCTCATTGTAGTCATGGGTCCGATCCTTGGCCACAAGGCTCGGTGGCTCCCAAGTGAGGCCGCCGTCGGTTGATCGAGTTGCGTGCATGGCCAGACGCCAGTTGTCTCTGGTGACCGTTTCGGACGTGGTAATGAGCGTTGCGTCGTCCAGTTCAACTACGCGATCGGATTCGATTCCCGGTATTGTGGTGTGGCGCGGATCGGACCAGGTAATGCCCTCGTCGTCGCTGAACCAGATCCAGACTCCCGAAGGACGATCGATATGGTAATAGTTGTAGTCGTCATGGTCGCATACGATGATCAGGCGCCCGTTCTTTTCGAGTGATCTCATCGGAAGTGACTGGGCCCTTGAAGCATGTCTTCTACTTTTCCAAGAGAATACCTAAACGGGTCGTCGGGACTGTGGGCGATCATCAAGCCAGCCGCTACATGCCGGACTACGATAGCCTCGATATCAAAAGTCGGATTCGCGAAACCAATAGCCTCGAATTTGAGGTCGAGGCGCATCGTCGGTGATATACTGTACCAGAAATATCGTTTCGTCGTGTAGCGTTACCCAGGCCGTGTAGCCCCCGTCCGATAACGGGCTGCGATCGTGATCGATGGGAAGAATGATTCCGCCTTGCTTCCCCAGTTCTCGGGCCTTTGCGCTTTCAACCGTCTCCAGATAGGCAAAGGCATTGCGGGCGATGGTTACCGTTTTAAAATTCATGGGACGTTCCTCTGTGTCGATGAGAGGCCTTTTATGCTGGTTCTTTGCAATCTCGGATATTGGGGAAGCCCCGAGCATTCGGCCGATCAATCAAATACGCCCTTCTGGAGATCACGCAGTGCCTTCAGCCCATCCCACCTGCTGCCCTTCATAGTCCGAGCTCCCGATACTCGTCGTTGACCGAATTCATGCCGAAATTGTCGGAAAATCGCTTCCACATAGGTTGAAGAACCCAGGATAGTGCCGTCCGTAAAGTAACGGACTTTACATCGAAGAGCTGCCGCTATCGGAATCTGACCTCCTCGCTCCATCTCCCGACGCCACTCAGCAATCGGTATTTGCGCTGCCCGGCCCGCTTTTCCCGGAGCCGGCATCACGCCCTTGCCATAAAGCAGCTGTCTGTAAGTGCGTCCAGCTATTATCCAGTCGTCCTTGCCTGCCGGACCGTTCACCGCCTCTGTCAATCCGTTCCGGGCAACGGGCGCTCCCGCTATGGCTTCTCCATAGCTGCTCCAGCGGAAGTCTTTCGGGTCATTTACGAGCCCTGCGCGCACCGGATTTAAGTCAATGTAGGCAGCAACAGTACGTTGAGCCACGTCGCTTTCCTCAACCAGAGTACTCGTGAAGCGCTCCGCCCAGAGGGTCCCGATGCGTTCGTGCGAGCGATTGTACCAGATGGAGAATCGCTGTTTCAAGTTCTTCATGAATTGGGAAATGTCATGCATGCGCGCGAGAAGCCCTCTGCGCAGCATCTCAGCGTCTTCTCCGCCGGCTGCCAGAACCTGCTCCAGCACCTCGGCGGAGGCTATCTGGTAGCGGGTCGGCTTTGGGTAGAGGACGCGGTATCGCCGCATGAGTTCGGCATCACTGATCTCCACATCATCATCACCCGGAACCCTTACGAGAACATGGAAGTGGTTGCTCATGACGCAGTAGGCGAGTACCGTGACCCCGGAGAAATCAGCAACTTGCCAGATCATTCGGCGCAGTCGCTCCTTGGCCTCATCGTGAAACAGCATCTCCTTATTCACTGTTCTCGTGACACAGTGATAAACCGCTCGCTCCCCCTTTAATCGAAATCGTTTTCTGCTCATTTTCCTAGAATCCTTCTCCTTACCAGGTCTGTCAACCTATTTTTAGACCGTCTAAATATTTAAACAGTTTGGCTTGAAGTGGGCCTGGGAGGTCGATTGCATGCTGCGGATAGCTGGTGATGGTCGTTGGGACAGAGTGTAGCTGATGTGGCTGGATTTACCGGAGGTGGCGGTTTCCGATCGGGTGAGCCGGGTTCGCCGAATCGAGGCAGGGGATAGGGTTACGGTGGCGGAACTCGATGGACCGGGATGTATCCGGCATCTCTTTCTGGTCTTGAATCGACCTCATCGGGATGCGCTGTCGAGTCGTCGAGCCATCCTCAGGATCTATTTCGACGGAGCAGGTGAGCCACATGTGGAGGCTCCTGCGGGCGATTTCTTTGGTGTCATGCACGGGGAAGGCTACTACGAGATAAATTGCTCCTATCTTTCCGTGAAGGCCTGGAACGGTTACAATGCCTATTTTCCGATGCCCTTTGCAGAAAGTGCTCGTGTTGAAATTGAAGCGGGATCCGAGGGAACGGCCTCGTATCTACAGGTCGATTGGCATCGCTATCCCGGCGAAAGGCTGAAAGAAACACTTCGCTTTTGTGCGCGCTGGCGACGGGAGAATCCGGCTCATGCTTATGGGCGTGATTTCCTGATTCTGGATGCCGATGGTCCCGGTCGACTGTTGGGATTCGTCTATGGCGTTCGATTGATCGATGACCGTGACCGCTGGAGTCACGGCGGTGCGGATAACGTTTACATTGATGGGGAAGGGGATCATCCATCGTTTATTCGCGGCATTGGCGGCGAGGATTGTTTCGGTTCCGGATATGGCGGGAACCTGCACCCTGTGGACAGCCATCTCTACACTGGGATGCCCTTTTATTCGCATGATGATCAAGGGCTTGCTCGACCTGCTCCCCGACTTACGGGATATCGATTCTATGAAAGGGACCCGATCACTTTTCGAGAGTCTGCGCAGCTTCGATTCGGGTGTATGGCGAACGACATCTGTGCGACGGGTTACTGGTATCAGGAAGGGGAGGTGCGTCGATTTGCCAAGTCACCGGCGTTCGATGAACTCATGCCGGAAGCGGAGATAGCGGACGAGAGCTGGGAGGCCCTTGCGCCTGATTGCGGTTCCTGGGAAGTGAGCGCGCCTTTTGAAAGCCATGGCAGGAGCAGCATGATTAAATCGCTGCAAGATCGCGATGCTTTGCAGAGCGCGGAGTGGACTGTCGCTAAGGCGCACCACGGATTCATTGATTTCAACCATATCGCACGTCCACGTCGCAGGGGATCGGGGGCGCATTTCACAGGAGTTTTTGGCCTGGCGCGAAGCTTTCTGCAGGTGGAGGCAGCGGTCACGGCATCGATTCGCTTTACCTGGGACGATGAGCTTGCAATGGCCTTGAACGGGGAAGAGCCGGTTAATCTGGGTGTGCATTCTGCGTTTCGCAGCCGCGAGATTGAGGTTGCACTGCGGGCGGGCAGAAACGAGTTGGTGATCTATCTGACCAACGACACCGGGTCGAATCACGGGGGTTGGGCGTTCGCGTTTCGCTGTCGGCTTCACGATGGAACGGTGGTGCATCCTGATTGCCGCTTTTCCGAATATTGAAGGATGTCACTACGCTCGGTACAGCGGTTTCTGCTGAACGGATATAATTGGTTGATTGGTGGGCCAAGCGAATCCGACTCCGCGCAGCTTCGCCGTGGCGAGGCGGTTCGGGGACCTGGGGCAACCCCTCCTTCGTCTGGAGTAAGCCGCCGGGCCACGAGGGGTCGGCATGCCAAGCCCTTTCGGGAAAAGCTGTTTGTTTCGTCCGGTTGAAAAGGGTGCCTCGCGCCTGGGGAAATGCTATGCCAAGACAAGTGCATTGCATCGCTTCTGGAACTAGTGACCGAACCGGGTTCCCCGGGATTTTTTGCGCGCGGGTCAGGAACTGGACTGCATGGATTTCGCTTTTGCGGCAGGAGCTTTCCGATCCTACGTTTTGTTGCGTGCCTGTGGATTCGTTTGGCCGATTCCACGCAAGAGGGGTTCGTGGAGCCATGATGCAGTGGCCTCGCACGCAAGCCCGAGTGGGAGCACACTTTTCGCATACGCTTGAGTGATTTCCTGCTCACTCAGCCAAACGCCTCCCCATGAACCTGAGATGTGGAGGTTGGGAGAATCCTCCAGGGGAAATGCGTAGACGCGGCAAAGGTGGTCATCTTCAAGGTAGTCGCCGACATAGCTGACCCACGGCAAATCCAAATTCATCTGCTCGCGAAGGTGATCGTAGAGGTAGGCAATGACGTTATCGTCATCACTACCCGGACATTTTGGTTCGGTGCGGGCTGATCCCCCGGGCAGGGAGAGTTTGCCCGATGCGCCCCGGAGAAAAAGGACGCGGTCAGCCTTCACGAGGAGCAGGTAGGTAAAGGCGATTATGCGGTTGCTGTGATTGGCGAGGAGGTCACTCCCTCGTTTTTTGATGAAACGGTAGGACTCGTCGCTGAAGATATAGGGCCCGCTCCCCGGGGGTGCGTTATCCGCCATATACTTATTATAGACACCGTAGCGAATTCGATTTGATCGATTGGCGTAGGCTTGATGCCAGGTGAATATACTCATGAACACGACCTGCCCCCGTTTCAGTTTCAAGTCTACGAACGAGGGGATCTCGCCGCCATGGGCACGCCCGACGTGCGTTACGCGTCCCTCACCGGGCAGAAACTGAGAAAAGCGAAGAGACCCCGGCGAAATGAGCAAGGGCCCGATATCTTCAGTGTAATCGACTAAGGGGATAATAATGAATAGCCAGTTGAGTGAAGAGCCCACGGGTCGAAACGGCTTGTAATCGCAATGGGCATCTTGGAGAGAGCCCTGGTAGTCACCGACAGTCCCGCTCCATCCCGGCCGCTTAATGTGTATGGCGAAAGCGGAAAGCCGTGCGGGGCGGCCGAGGAGCCGCTCTACGGTCCCGAGGATCTTCGGATGGTCGACGATGAAATTAATATCCGGATCGTGCAGGCTCGCCTCATGCAGAACGTCGTAGTGACTCTGGTTGGTACCTGATTTCGTTTTCTATTCCCTTTCCTGGCGAGGTGTTCCGCTTCCGTGGCAACCGCTTGCGCCAACCGGTCGATCTCCGAAACCGTGAATAGATCGGATTTGAGCAGGTAACCTTCTCGTTGGTAAGACTCGAGTTCCGTTCGACTCAAGGCACCCATTGCTTGTTCTTTCTGTTCTTGTCGACCGAACGAGAAGGTACGGTTATTTGAGTGGCGGACGGTGAGCCGCATGAGAATAACTGGTGTCCACTCCACTTCCTCTTAATGAACCTCGTCGATTGCCGATCTTTCCCGCTCCTCACGGAGCGAGCTACATGTAGCCCTCTGCGTGAGCGGAGGGATTGGATCTCGGGTTCATTGCCAGCCATAGTTGACGGCCAAAGGCCTCGATAAAGGGCCTCTTAATGTACCTGATCGGAGTTTCCCATCCTAATCGTAATTCTACTCTTAAACTTACTCTCGGCCTCGTGGGCCCTCGGCCCTCCAGAATGCACGGTCGAAAGGTTCATGATCCAACCATACATGATGGCCTCTGCCCCGATATGTTCTCTCTCAATCGGCCAGCCCGACTGCGCGCAGGACGGTTTCCTGAACCGTGAATTCGTGTTCGAGGGTGCGATCGGGAGTTTGTTCGCCGTTGATGGTGGCGACGAACGCTTGGATGGATTCCGGGAATCGAGGACGAGCCTCCACGGGGACCTGCTGCCAACCTTTGAGAAAGCCGTCCCGATCTTCGTCCAGGCACAGCCTCAGAGAGGGGGGCTCGAGCGGTTCGAGAATAGCGCTCCCGCGGGAGCCGTAGACTTCTAATCGTCTCGATGCTGAGGAAGAAACCTCCAGTGCGGTCGACTCCAGAATGGCAAGGGCTTTAGGGTATTCGAAAACGACAGCGTTGTTGTCCCGATACCATGGAAATGTTGTGTTTTCGACCCGTAGAAAGGGAGTCACTCTTTGCGGGCGTCCCAGTAAAGCTACGATGATGTCCGTGAGGTGACAGGCCAATATGAACATAATACCGCCTTCGCGCTCGCCCTTTGAATCCCAGAGTTCCCAACGTTCTTCACTCGAATGTCCCGAGGAGATTCTGGCGCGGACTGAGAACAGGTCTCCCAACTTGCCGGACCGAGCCCAATCGATAATGAATCGGAAGCCCTCATTATAGCGAAACATGTAGGCGAGGTGAACATACAGCTTCTTCTCCCGAGCTAGGTCCAGAACTTCGCGAAACGCGTTCAAATCATCGCCGGCTGGTTTATCGAGCCAAACATGCTTGCCATGTTCCAGCGCTTCGCGAGCAAAACCCAGGTTTTGCGAAACCTTGCCTTCGACGGCAATGGCGGCGATAGATTCGTCTTCAAGCATTTCCTCCTTGGAGGAAAACCAGTGAACGCCCTCGTAGGCTTCTGCTTTTCCTCGGGTGTCGCGATTTTCCGCCGACGGTTCGAAGACACCGGAGAAATCGATCAGATCACTTTCGTTAAAGACGCGCGCCACGGCGGCGTGGTCATGGGAGATCCCGTATTGTGCGAGTTTGAGCTTCATTGTGTTGATTATCTATTAAACGAGGGATATGTGAAGCAAAACTTAAGAGCGGAGGAACGTCTCATGCTTTAAAGTGAATCCAGGCAGGCCGATCGAAAGAGAAGCAGAACCCGGGCCAGCCGGCAGGCGGGTGCCCGTTTGGTGTGTTTCAGTCTTCCCCAGTCTCGTGCCGCGTTGCTGCACCCCTGGCTACCTGCCTCCGCCTCTCCGAGGCGCCGGGGATTTCAATACTCCCTGCCGCCGGACAATCCGTGCGGCCGCATCCGTGGCTCAACCGCCGTCGCAAGGCTTTGGCGAGTCAAGAGGCCGGGGAGGCCTGAAATACGCTAAACAGGTACGTCGCTGCGGCGCCTGAAGGTATGACGCTAAATACATACAAATACCGACGCGGAGGGAGGGCGAAACGAACCAGCCGAGGTTAGGCGTCGGAAACGACAGTGGTGCGAGCTCATTCCAGTTGCTTTTCGATGCTTCGAGGGTTAATCTTACAGGCCTTCTGAAATCCGCACCCTTTCCCGGGTGCATCCATCATGTCGAAAAACCTAAGCGAACTGTCCTTTCGAAAGGGACTGGATAGGAATCTTTTCCAGCGCATGGTAGACGCTGGGGAGGCGGACGGGACGCCTTCGTTGGACTCCCTCAGGGACCTTGCCCGGGAATTTGCGATAGGAGATGCCATCACTTTGGGGGCGGTCTCCTTCTATGATTTTCTGAAGAAGGAGAACGAGGGGAAGATCGCCTTGGTCTGCAATGGAACGGCATGCATGACGGCGGGCACGCAGGAGCGAGTGCGAAAGGAATTGAGAAAGCACCTGAGGGAGGAGCAGATCGGGGAGATCTGTTGTCTGGGCCGTTGCCATGAAAACGGGTCTTTTCAAGTCGGCGGAGAAAATCACTCGGGTAGGGCGACCGAAGATCTGGAAGACATACTATCCGGGAAGAAGGTATCTTCCCAGGATGAATACGCAACGGCCTCGAACATGGATACCCCGGTTTTGCTGGCGGACTTCCCCGGACTGGATGCGTATAGCGAGTTTTTGGACGACGTTCTGGCACGAGACCCCGAGGCAGTATTGGGGGAACTGAAGATTTCGGGGTTGCGTGGGCGGGGCGGCGCCGGATTCCCGGCTGGAATCAAGTGGGAAGGCTGCCGAAACGCTCAGGGCCAGCCAAAATTCATCGTATGCAATGCGGACGAGGGTGATCCCGGCGCCTATATCGATCGATTCCTGATGGAGTATCGTCCGCACAGCGTGCTTCTGGGAATGATTGTAGCCGGGTTCATCGCCGGGGCGGAAACGGGCGTGCTTTATATTCGGGCAGAGTATCCGGAATCCATCCGTTCGATCGAGGCGGCCATTGCCGAGTTCCAGCAGCGGGGAATCGTGGGTGATCGGATCCTCGGCCGGCCCTTTTCCTTCCGACTCAAGACAATCAAGGGCGCAGGGGCATATATCTGTGGCGAGGAGACGGCCCTGTTGGCATCAATCGAAGGGCGCCGTCCGGAGGTCGGTGTTCGTCCGCCATTCCCCACCGAATCGGGTCTGTTCGGGCGGCCCACAATCGTTAACAACGTGGAGACCTTCGCCTGTGTTTACCCTGTCCTGAAGCTCGGCGGCAAGGTCTTCAGCCGAATTGGCACTGCTGAATCGACAGGACCGAAACTGGTCTCGCTGGACGGGAATTTCGAGCGGCCCGGCGTCTACGAAGTGGAGATGGGCACGCCCCTCTCGGTGGTGGTCTACAGCATGGGAGGAGGCTTCAGGCAGGCGGTGAAGGCGATCCAGGTAGGAGGGCCTTTGGGAGGTATCGTACCGGTTGGACGAATCGGGGATCTCACGGTCGATTTCGAAAGCTTCAAAAAGCATGGCTTTTTGCTCGGACACGGCAGCATTGTGAGCATTCCTGAAAGCTTTCCGATGCTTCGTTATATCGAGCACCTCTTCGCATTTACGGCAGCCGAATCCTGCGGAAAGTGCTTTCCCTGTCGGTTGGGATCGGTTCGGGGTGAGGAAATGTTTGTCAATGCACGCCGCGATGATTACAAGATTGATCCGGAATTGTTGTCCGATCTGCTGGAAACGATGGAGGTGACTTCACTCTGCGCCCTGGGCGGGGGTGTGCCACTGGCCATCAGGAACGCACTCCAATATTTCGGAGAGGAACTGAAGCCCCATATGGCGACGGAAAGGGCAAGTATATGATTCAGGTAAGAGAGAAGGCGAGAACTGCCTACATCGACGGCCATCCCTGTGACATCGAGGAAGGCGACACCCTTTTGACTTTTTTTGACCGTCATCGGGGGCGCGGTTTCGTTCCCACCCTGTGTGACGCGCCTCAGTTGGCGCCCTACGGCGCCTGCCGCGTGTGCTCGGTCGAGGTCGCGCTGGCGGCGGACGGTCCGCGTCGCGTTGTAGCGGCCTGTCACACGCCGTTGAGCGATGGTATGCACCTTTTTCCGGAATCCGCCAGGGTACAGCGGCTGCGCCGCAATATCATTGAGCTGGTATTGACGGATCACCCGCTGGATTGCCTGACTTGCGAGGTAAACGGCAACTGTGAGCTGCAGACGGTTGCGGCGAAGGTCGGTATTCGGAAGGTCCGCTATGCGCCCGGGAAGACGCATCTGGATCGGACCAAAGACCTGAGCCACCCCTACATGACCTCGGATCTTTCTAAATGCATCAATTGCAGCCGCTGTGTGCGAGCCTGCGACGAGGTACAGGGCGAGTTTGTGCTGAGCATGCTGGGACGGGGATTCGAAAGCCGGATCATCAAGGGCTTTGACACCTCCTTCGCGGATTCCGATTGCGTTTCCTGCGGCGCCTGCGCGCAGGCCTGCCCAACCTCGGCGATATCCGATATTTTCCAGGCAAAATCGATTGAAGCGACTGCGCAAGTGCGGACCGTTTGTACCTATTGCGGCGTCGGCTGCAACCTGGATGTAGCGGTGAAAAACAGCGAGGTTCTCTCAATACAGGCGCCGGTGACGGCCGAGGTCAATCACGCACACACTTGTATCAAAGGGCGTTACGCATTCCGATTCTACAATCATCCGGATCGTCTGAGAACTCCCCTTATCCGCCACCAGGGTGAGCTTAGGGAGGCCACCTGGGACGAGGCTTACGATACGATTGTAACGCGTTTGCAGGAAATCCGTGCCCTCCATGGGGCCGATGCGATTGCCGGGATCTCATCCGCGCGTTGTACGAACGAAGAGAACTACCTCATGCAGAAGTTCATCCGCGCGGTGATTGGAACGAACAACATCGATTGTTGTGCGCGGGTGTGCCATGCCCCCACAGCCTATGGCCTGCAGCAAAGTTTCGGTACGGGTGCGGCCACGAACTCCACCGATGATCTCGAGAAAACCGATCTATTGATGGTGATCGGAGCCAATCCGACCCAGGGGCATCCGGTAACAGGCGCAAGGATCAAGCAACGGGTGATGAAGGGGATTCCCTTAATCGTGATCGATCCGCGAAAAATCGAGCTTACGAGGCTTGCCTCCCATCACCTGCAGTTGCGGCCTGGAACGAATGTCGCACTCCTGAACCTGTTCGCCCGTCTCATTATCGAGGAAGGTCTTGTTGACGAGGCCTTTGTAAGGGAGCGGTGCGAAGGATTTGAATCCTTTCGTAAGCAAATTGAGGAACTCGACATCGACTATCTGGAACGGGTGACGGGAGTTGACAGCGAGCAGGTTCGGGCAGCCGCGGTAGCCTATGCTTCGGCGGCGCGCGCGATGTGCTTTCACGGCCTCGGTGTGACCGAGCATTCCCAGGGGAGCAAGACCGTCATGTTGATTTCGAACATCGCCATGATGACGGGGAACATCGGCCGCGAAGGAGTGGGCGTAAATCCCCTGCGGGGACAGAACAACGTGCAGGGAGCTGCCGACATGGGTGTACAGCCGCACCAGGGAGCGGGCTATCTTGACCTGACGCAACCGGAAATCATCCGGCATTACGAGCAGAATTACGGGGTCTCCCTTTCGCCTGCCATCGGCTACAAGATACCGCAGATGTTTGTTGCGGCCAGAGAAAGGGACTTGAAGGCACTTTGGATCATTGGTGAGGACGTGATTCAGTCGGATCCCAACTCCGCCGATGTCCGGAAATCGATGGAGGCCCTGGATTTTCTCGTGGTGCAGGAGATTTTCATGACGGAGACCGGGCAATATGCGGACGTAATCCTACCGGCGGCTTCGTTTCTGGAGAAATCGGGCACCTTCACGAACGCCGAGCGACGCATTCAACGAGTCAACCGGGTTGTCGCGCCGCTTGAAGGCACCAAACCGGACGGGCAGATTATCGTCGAGATAATGAACCGGATGGGCTATGAACAGGCGGACTACGACCCCGCCGTTTTGCTCGAGGAAATCTCGAGAGTGGTGCCCTTTTTCAAAGGCGTCCGCTGGGATGAACTGGGGGATAACGGTAAGCAGTGGCCGGTGCTCGAGGATGGCAGCGACACGAAGATCATGCACCAGGTCGAATTTAAGCGAGGCAAGGGGAAATTCCACTACTTCGACTGGGTTGAGACTAGCGAAGTCCGAAGCAATGCGGAAGCTTTTCCCTTCATCCTTACCACGGGGCGTAATTTGGAGCACTACAATTGCGGCACGATGACCCGCCGCACCGGCAACCGGGTGATCCGCAGCGAGGACATTCTTGCCATCAACCCCAGCGATGCGACTCGCAAAGGAATCAGTAACGGCGATTCGGTGCGGCTCTTTTCGGCCCGCGGGGAGGTGGTCCTGAATGCGCGTGTATCGGATGAAGTAAAGCCCGGCATATTATACACCACATTCCATTTCCCGGAGCGAATGGTCAACCAGGTGACGAGCGAGGAAAAAGATGCCGAGAGCCTCTGCCCGGAATACAAGGTTACTTCGGTTGATATCGAACGAGTCAAGGGCCAGGCCGATGGGAAGCGCCATGCCGGCGGACAGATCGAAACCAAGCCGGATATTGTGGGCGCGGGGGCCGGAATTGCTTAGCCCGCATATCAAGGATGCCGTTGCGCTCGGTACACCGGTTGCGTAGTTTCAAACACATGCTCGATGTCCCGCCAGCGTTATCGGTAAGGGATATCCAACCGATTTCCTTGGCGAAATTATCCGTCTGAACGGCGAGCCGATCCGTCATTGATCCGCGAGTCGACACTAGCCCCTCTTTCTCAACTGGGCGTCATTTTTGACGTAAGTCGTTGATAAAGGACCAAAGGTCTCCACTACAAGTCGCTAGTTTTCGATTCGATTTTTGGTGGCGGTTGTGCAGGAAGTTCAAGCTTTAGTTGGTTGAGCAATAGCTTTTGGTCCTTACTGGGCTCGGTGTAACGGGTGAGCACCACGGTGCGCCCGTCGGTGGTGGGTAGCTTTACATCGAGCATTTGCATCGCCGCCATTTTCGAAAGCACCTCGGCGGCAGTAAGACCAGGGGCCAGATCGCGCAAGCGACGCTTCAGAGTGACCCATAGGCAGTAAGCCAGGAAGCTGATAAAAATATGGGCCTCGATGCGATCGTCCCTTTGGTGATGGATGGGCCGGATGGAGAGGTCATTTTTCATTTCCTTGAAAACTTGCTCGATCTCAGTGAGTTGGATGTAGAGGTGCCAGAGGCGGTGCGGATTGTCGGCACTGAGGGTGCTGCGCAACAGGTAGCGGCCTTCCCGGCGATAGGTCTGACGGTATTTCTTCCAGTTCAACCGGAAGCTCACCGGCGAGCCATTGGCGGGGCCATCCTCGGGGGCTACGGCAATGTCGAGTAAACGCCAGATCCGCGGGCCGGCTTCCTTCTTGGCTTCGCCCAGTTTAATGAGGATGGTATCGCGCTGGTAACGCCGCTTGCTATCGCGGAGCTTCTTGAGCCTCTCAAGCAATCGGCGCAAACCGCGCAGACGCATACCCTTTTCTTTGTGCAGGCGCTCCTTGCTACGGGCCAAAACATAAGTTTCACCCCCCTCCCTGATGAGTTTTACGTCGATACCTGCACGCAGATTCTGCCACTGCTTTTGCAGCAACGATTGCTCGAACTTGTCCAGCCACGAGCGCGGCGTACCCACCAGATAGTCGATCGGCGGGTCGCTTGCGCGCATCTGGGCCAAAACCTCCTCGGTAGGTATTCCCCGATCCATGACCCAGATGCGCCGGGCCTTGCCGTAGGCCTTTTCGATGCGAGCAAGAAAATCGCCCAAGGTGGTTTGATCCAGGGTGTTACCGGGAAGCACTTCATAGGCAATCGGAAAGCCCTCCGGGGTGACTACCAGGGCGATCACCACCTGCAGACAATCCCAACGTTTGTCTCGGCTGTAGCCGAACTTGCGGATTCGGCTCGAAGCCGCTGGTTCCTGGTTCGGATCACACTCGAAATAGGTGCTCGTCAGATCGTATAGCAGTACCTCGTAACGGGCGTTGAACAAATCGCTCCAGCGGTTAGTCAGGTGGCTGAACAGGGCCTTTTTGTGCTCCAGCAATCGATCGTGGCAGCGATACAGGGTGTTCTTCTCGGCCAGACCGAAGTCTTCGCCCAGAAGATCGGCCATGGCTGATTGCTCATACCATTGGCGGTGCAGCCGCCACTCGCTTCCTGGATCGATCAGTCGATAGGCCACCAGGGTTTGCAACACATGGGCCCACCGCCTGCCTTGCCGGGAAGGCCTCACTCGCTCGCGCCAGAACTCACCCAACCCCAATTGTTCATAAAGCACGCAGGACAACCAGCACGCTCCCCATTGGCGGGGCCGTTCGATACGCAGATCTTTGAGCCGAATGCGAATGATGCTTTCCTCATCCACTGGTGGGGCCCGATCTTCGGGATACAGCGCCACCTGCTCCGGCCGGGGCCTGCCCTCGGTGAAGATCTCGATACTCTTGCGCCACGAGCTGCGCTGGCTGTCGTTGATCTCTCCAAGGTACAACACCTGCCTCTGCACCACCCGAGCGCCGCCCACGCGCTTATTTTCGACGATGTTCCAGTAGCAGTGCTCTTTGCCATCTTTGCGCCGACGATTGCACCTCAGAAACATGATGGCCCCCAATTATACAAACAAATCCGGTCCTGGGAAGAGGGTAGGTCTACACTACAGGCAGTTCGGCCAACCTTCCCCTACTGTTTATGCGCCTCGACAGGCCATTTACCCCCGAAAAAAACTTTTTTAGAGGTTGAGTTGGTCAAGTCGGGCTAGCCCCTCTTTCTCAACTGGGCGTGATTTTTGACGTAAGTCGTTGATAAACGGCAAAAGGTCTCCACTACAAGTCGCTAGTTTTCGATTCGATTTTTGGTGGCGGTTGGGCAGGAAGTTCAAGCTTTAGTTGGTTGAGCAATAGCTTTTGGTCCTTGCTGGGCTCGGTGTAGCGGGTGAGTGACGGTGCGCCCGTCAGTGGTGGGCAGCTTCACATCGAGCATTTGCATAGCCGCCATTTTCGAGAGCACCTCGGCGGCAGTAAGACCGGGGGCCAGATCGCGCAAGCGACGCTTCAGTGTGACCCATAGGCAGTAAGCCAGGAAGCTGATAAAAATATGGGCCTCGATGCGATCGTCCCTTTGGTGATGGATGGGCCGGATGGAGAGGTCATTTTTCATTTCCTTGAAAACTTGCTCGATCTCAGTGAGTTGGATGTAGAGGTGCCACAGCCGGTGCGGATTGTCGGCACTGAGGGTGCTGCGCAACAGGTAGCGGCCTTCCCGGCGATAGGCCTGACGGTAGTTCTTCCAGTTCAACCGGAAGCTCACCGGCGAGCCATTGGCGGGGCCATCCTTGGGGGCTACGGCAATGTCGAGTAAACGCCAGATCCGCGGGCCGGCTTCCTTCTTGGCTTCGCCCAGTTTAATGAGGATGGTATCGCGCTGGTAACGCCGCTTGCTATCGCGGAGCTTCTTGAGCCTCTCAAGCAATCGGCGCAAACCGCGCAGACGCATACCCTTTTCTTTGTGCAGGCGCTCCTTGCTACGGGCCAAAACATAAGTTTCACCCCCCTCCCTGATGAGTTTTACGTCGATACCTGCACGCAGATTCTGCCACTGCTTTTGCAGCAACGATTGCTCGAACTTGTCCAGCCACGAGCGCGGCGTACCCACCAGATAGTCGATCGGCGGGTCGCTTGCGCGCATCTGGGCCAAAACCTCCTCGGTAGGTATCCCCCGATCCATCACCCAGATGCGCCGGGCCTTGCCGTAGGCCTTTTCGATGCGAGCAAGAAAATCGCCCAAGGTGGTTTGATCCAGGGTGTTACCGGGAAGCACTTCATAGGCAATCGGAAAGCCCTCCGGGGTGACTACCAGGGCGATCACCACCTGCAGACAATCCCAACGTTTGTCTCGGCTGTAGCCGAACTTGCGGATTCGGCTCGAAGTCGCTGGTTCCTGGTTCGGATCACACTCGAAATAGGTGCTCGTCAGATCGTATAGCAGTACCTCGTAACGGGCGTTGAACAAATCGCTCCAGCGGTTAGTCAGGTGGCTGAACAGGGCCTTTTTGTGCTCCAGCAATCGATCGTGGCAACGGTAAAGGGCGTTCTTCTCGGCCAGACCGAAGTCTTCGCCCAAAAGATCGCCCATAGCGGATCGCTGGTACCACTCACGATGCAGCCGCCACTCGCTTCCTGGAGCGATCAAGCGGTAAGCCACAAGGGTTTGCAGCACATTGGCCCAGCGCCTGCCTTGCCGCGAAGGAGCCAGCCGCTCACCCCAGAACGCGGCCAACCCCAATTGTTCATAAAGCACGCAGCCCAGCCAGCATGCACCCCATTGGCGGGGCCGTTCGATACGCAGATCTTTGAGCCGAATGCGAATGATGCTTTCCTCATCCACTGGTGGGGCCCGATCTTCGGGAAACAGCGCCACCTGCTCCGGCCGGGGCTTGCCCTCGGTGAAGATCTCGATACTCTTGCGCCACGAGCTGCGCTGGCTGTCGTTGATCTCTCCAAGGTACAACACCTGCCTCTGCACCACCCGACCGCCACGCACACGCTTATTTTCGACGATGTTCCAGTAGCAGTGCTCTTTGCCATCTTTGCGCCGCCGATTGCACCTCAGAAACATGATGGCCCCAATTATACAAACAAATCGGGGCCTGGGAAGAGGGTAGGTCTACACTACAGACCACTCTGCCAACCTTCCCCTACTGTTTATGCGCCTCGACAGACCATTTATCCTCGAAAAAACTTTTTTAGAGGTTGAGTTGGTCAAGTCGGGCTAGTGTCACGGCACAGAGGTGTAGAGGAAATCGTCCGTCTCGACTATTCTGCTGCGAAAGTTCAGCATCGCTGATCGGCTAGAAGACACTGCCTATGAAAGCGATCGAATCAACACACAATCCTTTTGGCGGCGTTTTACCGAAGCCGGAGGCCCTGCCTGTGAATCCGGACCGGTTTCGAGTCGTGCTTGCGGAATCGCTGAAGATCTGGAAGGCGGAGAAACATCGCGTCGTCTGGCTGGAAGTACCAATCGAAAAGTCCTGCCTCATCCCGGTGGCGGTGGAGGCGGGTTTCAGCTTTCACCACAGCGGAAATGACTACCTCATGGCGACATTTCAGCTCGAGGAGGGAGCGTTCATTCCAGCTCACAGTTCTCATTACATAGGGGCCGGTGGGGTGACGTTGAATGAAAACGGAGAGCTCCTGGTGGTGAGCGAGCGCTACCATCGGACCAGAAGCACGACGCCACGCTACAAGCTTCCGGGAGGGGCACTGCGCCAGGGAGAACACTTGGCCGAGGCGGTGGTGCGCGAAGTTTTCGAAGAGACGGGAGTACGTACCCGCTTCGATGCGCTGATTTGCTTTCGGCATTGGCATGGATACCGATTCGGCAAGTCCGACATCTACTTCGTATGCCGCTTACATCCCCTCAGTCGGGAGATATCGATTCAGGAAGAGGAGATCGCAGATAGTCTCTGGATGCCGGTAACCGACTACATGGCGGCGGAGAATGTAAGCGCATTTAACAAGAGTATCGTAAGAGCGGCGGTGGAGAGTCCGGGTATTGTTCATACGCAGATGAGTGAATATGGGGACACCGAAAAGTATGAGTTTTTCATGCCTTCGGAGGTCGATGAATTGCCTTGGAGTTGACTAGAACCCTCCGGAGCTTATACGAAGGGAGCGTGGCAGCTTCGTGGAGTAACCCGTTTTGACCGATGTCGTACACGACGCTAGGGCCTCCGCTTCATGCCGATTTTCCCGTGAACAGAGGTACCCATGAGTAGGCGCAGGTTACAGTTCGGTATTTTCCAGGCGCCATTTCACCCGGTTGACGAGAATCCCTATCTGGCTATCGAGAGGGACTTTCAGTTGGTGGAATGGCTCGACCAGCTCGGCTATCACGAAGTCTGGGTGGGTGAACACCATTCCGGCGGATACGAGATCATCGCTTCTCCCGAGGTTTTCGTGGCCGCCGCCGCCGAGCGGACCCGGCACATTCGTCTGGGTACCGGGGTAGCTTCGGTGCCCTACCATCACCCCCTCATTTTGGCCGACCGCATCATGCAACTGGATCACCAGACGCGGGGCCGCTTCATGTTTGGCATGGGACCGGGCGCCCTGCCCAGTGACGCCTTCATGATGGGCATCGATCCGGTTCGGCAGCGGGATATGCTGGAGGAGGCGGTAGATGTGCTGGTTCCCCTGTTGAGCGGGGAAACGGTGACGCACAAGGCGGATTGGTTTGAGCTCAAGGAAGCACGTTTGCAGTTGCGTCCCTTTACCCAACCGCGGGTAGCGATGGCGGTGGCATCGGCAGTTTCTCCAACCGGTGCCCGCATCGCCGGTAAGCACGGCCTCGGCCTGCTCTCGTTTGCGGCTACCAGCAAAGCAGGCTTCATGTCTCTGCCGAACAACTGGCGCATTGCCGAGGATCATGCCGCCGAACACGGCACGGAAATGCACCGGAAGGATTGGCGTCTGGTAGGGCCCATGCACATCGCCGAGACACGGGAGCAGGCCCGGAAGAACGTACGGTTCGGTTTGGAAAAGTTCATTTGGTACTTCAATGAGGTGGCGGCTTTGCCCCTTACACCGCAGGGAGATTTCGACGATCTGGTTGACGGCATCAACGAGTCCAGCTTCGGCGTAATCGGCGATCCAGACGACGCCATTGCCCAGCTCGAGCGCCTCTGGGAGCGTTCTGGAGGGTTCGGCTGCTTTCTGCAGATCGCGCACAATTGGGCGGACTTTGCGCAGACCAAGCGCAGCTATGAATTGATCAGCCGTTATGTGATGCCGCGCTTTAACGGCCTCAACGAGCAGCGGGAACTGAGCATGAACTGGGCCGCCACTAACCGTTCTACGTTTATCGGCCGAGCCGAGGAAGCGGTTGAAAGGGCCGCCGAAAAGCATGAGCGGGAAACGCAGGCCAAACGCTAGCAGGCCTGAATTGGGGCAGCTCCGCCTGTCGCTAGGCGCGCTTTCTTCACAAACGCCTCATCCCGGCCGGGTTGCAGAATGTGGTAATCGATGCGATAATCGCTTGCCGGTTTCAGGTCGCGGTAGGCCTTCGCCCACGCCTCTTCATAGGATTCGTTGTAGAGATAGAACTCCAGTTCGCCGGCGATGGCGCCCTTCAGGTTTTTTTCCCCGAGCCTCGAAACCTGCCCGCGCAGTATCTCTCTAGGTGCCTCGCCAACCGGTTTCTCGCTCTGATCGAACACTTCACAGAGAACGAATGCGGTTCCCTCCAGCCAGGGAATAAAACGGAGAGTGGAGAAATCCGGCCGCAACTCGAAATCACCGAAACCGCTCTCCCAGTTCGCTAATTTGAAGCCGTCCAATGGGTCCATTTCCAGGTTTACGGTGAACAAGTAATTGCATGCATGAGTGCCGTGACCGGCGACCTGGTCGAGAAAGAACCGACCTGAAAACCGTTTTTCCACCAGGCGGCCATAGGGGTCCGGAAAAGCCGCGACAACGGTGTCTATCTCTCCTGCAGATATTTTCTACTCCAGGGTTTGCCGTTCCATTAGTCCAAGCAGAGCACACGTTTGGATCATTCACAAGGCCGCGACGAAGAGTTGGACAAAGGCTTCCCGGGTGACGGGAACAGGGTTAGTATGATGACAAGCATCCAGGAACGCCTCGTCGGCCAGCCTGTCGATGTGATCCTTAGTTACTCCGGCGCCTTTCAATCCTCCGCTGATCCCCGACCGTTGAATGAATTGCTCGAGGAACTCAATCGTTTGCCGGTCAGCGTCTTCGGGCGACAAACCAGCCAAGTTCAGGCCGGCGGCTTCTCCCACGCGGCGATATGTGCCGGGACGCCCTCGGATATTAAACCTCATCACCGTAGGGAGACAAAGTGCGTTGGCGGTACCGTGATGGATGCCGCGCTGAGTCGACAGGGGATGGGCCATTGAATGCGCAGCTCCAAGATCTTTTTGAAACGCTACGGCGCCCATGGCGGCGGCCACCGACATCTGGGTTCTGGCGTCCAAATCACCGCTATTATCAATGGCAACAGGTAGCCACCGCACGACCATCGCGACTCCCTCTAAAGCAATGCCGTCGCAGTAGGGCTGATAAACTGGCGATGTGAACGACTCGATACAATGGGTAAGTGCGTCGATGCCTGTGGCGGCGGTAAGTCGTGGCGGCAGGTCGCGGGTAACTTCGGCATCCAGGAACACAAGATCCGCGAGCAGGCAGGGATGAAAGATTCCCGTCTTGCGCCCGGTTGCTTCGATCGTGATGACCGAGGTGCGCCCTACCTCACTACCGGTTCCAGAAGTTGTAGGCACGCAGACGCACGGAGCCAGGCAGGACCAATCGTCCTTGGCGTTAAACGATATCAACTGCAGATCAGGTTTTTTAAGCTTTAGCCGCACCGCTTTGGCGACGTCCAGGGCGCTGCCTCCGCCAAAGCCGATAACGCCGTCGCAAGAGGCCGTTCTGTAAGCGGCGGCTGCTCCATCCACGTCGGACTCGCCAGGATTGGGATGGACCCCGGGAAAGACCTGAAACGGAACAGCGGCCGCTACCAGATGCTCCCGCAGGTACCGATATGCCGAAGTCGACAACAGCCCGCGATCGGTCACCACGAGCGGCTTACGGACACCGATCTGCGAGAGTTCGCGAGACAACAGTCGCAACGTGCCGGGCCCTACGATCGTTTTGACAGGAAAGGAAAAGGTGGCAATTGGATTCATTCTAAAAATCCGTCGGACTCAGGTTCGCGACTTTTGAAAGGAATTTGGCGAAACTGAGGAGTCCCCGCCTTCTTCCCGGTTGCCATAGGTTCGCCTTTCGCTGTAATCAGATTTCTCGGCTGTCTATGGGTTCGATTCACAAAAAAGAAAACGCATGATTAATCGGTTCGAGTGTTCGGATAAATTGGGCGTGAATCGCGGTCAGCGCAGCACATCAGGCGTCTCAAACACCTGATAGCCATAGTGGAACATGCCTAGTTCGCGGTAGATGGCAACGGCGCGTTCATTATTAGCGTGCGCGTAGAGTCGCAGTCCGCAACGTCCGTCCTCACGGGCCAGACGTTCAACGTGGCGGTAGAGCGAACGGAAGACACCTCTACGTCGATGCTTCGGTGATACGTAGACACTCTGTATCCACAGATAAAGTCCGTTTCGCCAATCACTCCATTCGTAAGTGATCAATAGCACACCTGCCACTTCGCCATCGATCTCGGCTACGAAGTAGGTGCCTTTCGAAGGGTCGTCGAAAACGGCGTGGACACCCGGGACGACCCTCTCCGGCGGCAGCTTCACCTCTTCCGTCTCGCGTGCCATGGCAATATTGAAGTCCACGATCAGTTGCGCTTCGTTGGGCACGGCTTCGCGCACCTGTATATTCTTCTTTTCGGTTGTCATGCTCTTTCCCCAAGGCGGTGATGTTGTAACTTGAGTCTTTTCAAGCCAGCAGGCTGTCGGACTTTGTCCGCAGCCTGCTAGCCGAAAATCGCGGAGCGATTTTTGTCGCAAAAGCGTTAGCATGTTCCTAAGATCGAGCTATGGCAACACGCTAGGTAAATGTCGATCGACGAACACCGATGCTATTGCCTCCGGATATGCGCGATTGGGTGGCGCATGACGACATGGTGCATTTTGTCATCACGGCGGTGGAGCAGATGGATCTGAAGTGAAAGCTAGGAAACGGCGCAGCAAAAAGTCCGGAAACAAGATCCGCATCAACTCTGGGGACGAGTGCCCCCGAGTCCGCCAAGCAGGCAACTTTGTTGATCCCTGATCATGCCTTTCAGGCGGGCAACCAGCCCGTTTCCGAGACATGACCTGGCAGCGGTCTCCAGAGCCGTCGGCCCTCCAGAGGCTGGAAAACCGCTTCCCATCTGCCCAGGTCCGCTGAATCTGGGGCTAGCCACCGTGCCCGGCCGGCAGTTTTTGTTACTTTATCTTGAACTGTGAGCAGGACTTGGCCGCCAGAAAGACGGCAATCCACGCCAGCAGTGCACCAGGTGGGACCAAATAGATGAACAGACCTGGGTCACCGTCGTAGGTGTACAACCCGCCGAAGAAAAATCCTGCCGGAAGCAGGATACCGCTCGCCATCAAGGCGCGCGAGCAGATTCCTCGGGATCGCTTCGGCCAATTGCCATGGGTGCATACAAAAGCGGCAAAAGCCAGGTGCATGAGGGCAAACAGCGTGCCGTGCGCATGCGCCAGCGTCCACATCAAACGACGCGTCGACCTATCCGCATCCAGATAGTAGGGCGCTTTGAAGGCGTGTAGAGCTTCCAGTAACATCCCGAGGGAGAGGAACACCAAAAGCGACCACCATCCCCATCTGAAATGGGTGCGTGCCACTCGACGGGCGGCGGCGACGGTATTCGTGTGTTCAGGATCGTCGACGATCTCGTCTTCCACTTAGTGTCGTGGTCACTCCGAAAGGATTAGTTTCCGGTTGTCGCGCTGTCGATAGATTCTCTCGAAGTCCTGGTGAATTTTGCCCGCCGCCTCGATCAACGTTGCCGGCGGACCTGTTTCATCGTCGGCCCGCCGCGCCTCGACCCACTTGGCCATGTATTCCATACTCACCTTCCTACGGTCCTCCTTAGGACCAATGTAGTCAAATGGAATATCCTCGCCCGTAACTGCTACCAGCGAGCGATGCGCCATCAGGCGATTGACCGAATACGGGTCCAGCAGCAGCCGGGCCAGATACGGCGTCATCCATTTGTCGCCGGCCGCTTCAATGACCCACGGCTGTCCCATGTGCCAGGCAACAACGGCGCGTTGGGCCGCATCGCCTTTCAGAGCCCAAAGGGCGCCGGCCGCAACCTTGCTGTGATCGCCGGTCAATTGGCTTGGAGGTGTATCATACCAGTCAGTGAGGTGCTCGGCCGTCCATGCCAGTGTCTTGTCGAGATGACAGAGATTACAGGCATTGGGCCGGTCGCGAGTCGATCGCCTCGAGGTGGTCGGGGAATCGACCCGATGCATGCGCCCGGCGCCCAGCAGGGCGTAACCGGTATGCGGCATGTGGCAATTGTAACAGCGGCTACCGTCGCTGCCAACCGGATGGTGGGTGTGTGCCGCGATGTCATTGCGGTAGGTCTGGTGGCATTGCAGACAGCCTTCGTCGCTTTTCATCACCGGCTTCATCTGGTCATAGGGATCGTCGCCGTGCATGGTATGGCACGACAGGCAGTTCAGCTGCCCGTGGGTATAGCAACCGGACAGAATCATGGCGTTGAACTCGCGGCCACCGATGCGTGCGCTGCCGTCCGGCCAGTAGCTGTTCTTGTGTCTGGCATCCTTGTAAAGCTTGAAGTATTCCTGCAGTTTGCCTCCGGGGCGGTACTGCCGCCAGCGGTCGCTGTGGAAGTCGTCGTGGTGAGCCTTGTCGTCATAAAACGACATGAAGGAATGGCACTGGCCGCAAACTTCGGCGGAGCGCTCCTTATTCAGATGGGCGGGATTGATAATGGTGGGATCCGGCTCTCCCGACGCGCGGACCGAGTGGCGGTGCAGCGGGTTGCGATGCGCACGAATGTGTTCGGCGGCGGGCCCGTGGCAGCCGGCGCAGGCAATCCCGAGCTCGGTCACCGTGGTCTCCCACTTTTCGCTTTGCACATTGAAATTCGGGTGGGGCCCAACCGAGTGGCAGCGGATACAGTCGTGATTCCACGTCGGTTGGTGCTGCTTCCAATCGTCCGGCCGCATAAAAGTATGTTCCGACGGTATCCAACGGGCCATAGCGATTTCGTAGACCCACGGCAACTGCTTGAGCCCACCGTCGTCGCCGGACGTCCAGTAGATCTGCTGATGGCGCGAGCCTGTGGTCATCATGACCCGTTGCGGCTGTGCAACCGGCACCCGTGAGTTATCTGCCGTCTCCACTTCCGTGATCCAGAACTCGTCGCCGTGACGGGCGAGAACAAAGGCTTGGTCGTTCCACTCAAGTCGCTGTCCTTGAAATCTTCCGACAACAGATTTCGGGCTGGCCGCCTGGGTCATCGTGCGGTGGAAGCTGCGGTGCCAGGTATCGTACTGCCCCGGGTGACAACTCTTACACGAGTTCGAGGATCGCATGCCCTTCTCGCGCGTTGGCACGGGCAGTGCCCGCGTCAGCGAGATATCCTCCACTGGGCGCGGGATTGCTGCCATTATAGCAGCGCCGCCAATGCCAGGAGAACGACTCGGACTCTCACGCTGGCACCGATCAGTAGCACGCCGATCAACGGCAGCAGCGCAAGCACGAAGACTATGACGAAGAGAACATTTTCAGTCTGGTGCAGAAGCATGTTCTAGTAGCGTAGGGAAGGTTTCATGCCGCGCTCCACTAGTATATGGCCGAACACAGCAAAGTAAAGACTACATCGCACGCCTTCTAGTTATATAGAAGAACGCTCGTTATGCCGAAATAGCTGAACCCGATTAGGCCTAGCGTGACCATGTATAAGCGGACGTCGCGGTTGAAAGGGCACAGCGTCCGGAGGTAAGTCGTGATCATGTGCATACCGGTCGCCCCAAATGCCTGGCGGAGTATTGGTGTGTTGGTATCTTCATAAGATCGGTCCATGGCGACACGCTATGGAATGTCGATCGAAGAACGTCCATGTTGCCGCCTCCGGATATGAGCGATTGGGTGCCGCAGGACGACATGCTACATTTTGTCATCGCGGCGTTCGAGCAGATGGACCTGAGGGTAGCGGATGTCAATCTGTGACTTACCTGATCATCCAAGCTCCAATTTCCTTACGTTCACCCGATTCCTTCCAGAAGCTCAGAATCTAAGCTCCACAGATTGCTATAAAGTATCGACCAATTTCTAACAGTCGATCTGATGGTCGTAAGGTCTGACCATAATAGCATGTTACCAGGCTGCCTAGACGTCAAGTATCTCCTGAGGCGTCGAGTAGCCGCCAGCGACATGGGCTGCAAGCCAGTCCGGCTCGTCACGCCGCGGCAGCGACAGCGCCGGTTCGCCCTTGCAGCTCAAGCGGTAGAGCAGCCGGGCGTCGTCGATCGAGCTGATATTTGATTTGATCGGCGGCGAGTTGTGCAGGGTCATGAAATTGTCCCAGATCGTCACGTCGCCGGGTGTGTGCACATGGTCGTAGCGGAATTGCGACTGGAGTACGTGCGCTTCTAAGCGGTCCAGGAAGGCGCGCGATTGCTCCATAGTCATCCCGTCTACCTCGACCGCCGGCCGCACCCTCGGCCGCGACGCCCAGATCGGGCTGTGGAAAGACTTGACCCCCGAACGCGGGTTGGTGCGAACCAGCGGCGCGAGCCACCCTTCGTCGCCCTCGTTCAACCGCCGCCGCAGTTGGACGCGTTCCAGTGCCATCTGCTCCTCAGCCGGCAACGCCGCAAAAGCCGCCACCGTATCGGCAAAAGCCGTCTCACCATTTAACGGGAGCCGCTTGCGCAGCTGCATCAACTTCTCGTCAGAGCCCTCGTAATACGGTTTAGGGTCGTCGCCGCCCGGGCCCCGTATCCAGTTTCCGCCCGGAGCGTCGAGCGCGACGGGCGCACTGTGGGCGAGAAACATGGACACGTAGATCGGCAACCGCTCGTACTCGATATCCGTATGCCATGAGCCACCGGCGGACACGTGGGCTTCCCCCTCTTCCGCCTTCCCGCTGAAATTGGACACGACCAGCACCGTCGGAGACTCGTGCGGAAGGCACTGCAACTGGCCAGGGAAAGTCTTGTCGACGGCGGCCACCCTCCGCTTCTCGTACGGGATCAGCTCGATCGGGCCGTCGCTGGCCCCGTCCTGCTGCGCCGGTTTTCCCCCGCGCATGATATTGTTCGGGTGCGGAATCGGCGCGCCCCAGTGGTTGGCAAAGCGCTCAAAGCGGGCGAGGGAAAACCGGGTCAGATCCTGGCCGGCGATGCAGACGATCCGAAACTGGCTCAATGCGTCGAGCAAAAATCCCACCTGGTCCTCGCTCAACAGGCGGCTCAGGTCGATACCGGTGAAGCGCACCCCAGCTCCGCTTTGGGTCAAAGGGCTTTCGCTGTGCGCGTCGACGCCATACAGCACCTGCAACCGCCGCTCCAGCTGCTGATTGTTCGTTCCATCGTTCATAACTATCCCCTCTTTTAAAGCTATGGCCTTGTTCTGTATTCCTCTACACGTTTTACGTATTCAAGTGTTTTTATTCTTCCTGTTTCAGTCGGTGGCATCATCACAGATCACTGGTGATGACGGAAGCAAAACAATATTGAGATTGAGAATCATTGCGGAGCTTTTTCGTTCAATCGTCAATTCTCTCCGAGCCGGGGACCGTGCGTTCGGGCCTGTTCTAGGTGCTGTCCGATGCCGGCCTCCGGCTCGACCAAGCCCCCGTGGGTACTTCGGGGCGGCTCGGGAATACGCACGGGGGGCTTACCTCTTCATCCTTGCCTTCTCATGTCCCCGATCGCGCCCGATCCCGGTGCGTCAGCACTGTTGGAGAAAATGAAGGGCCGTTCGCCGGGCGCCCCGGCACGCGCGATCGCGTCCTCGATATCGACCAGCTCAGGCGCAGAATCGTGGCGAACCTCCCAAAACAAGCGCGCGATCCGGTCGGCCTCACATGGCCGTCTCACCGCCGTCCGCAAACAGGCAGGTGCCGGTGACTGCTGTCTTTGTGGTATCGTACTGTATCGTGTTGTCGCCCGCTTTAATGGCATTGTTAACCAGGATATTGAGCTGGCCAAAGTGCTCTACCGAACGCCAGATAAAGGCCATGGCCTCGGCTTCGCGCTTGCAGGGTAATTCTCGGTGCCACCAGTTCGGCTAACTGATTGCGGTACTTCGCCTTGCGTCTCTCATACTTCGGTAGGGCGCCGAGGCACGGGCACAAGGCGTGCTTGAGTCGGTGGATCGTACCACCGTCGTGGGCCGTCGCGATTATTACATCCTGACCTTGCTTTGTACCTACGGTGTGCGTGGGGGTCAGGTTCGAACCCTCCGCCAAAGCAACATCGCCTGGGCCCGGAATCAGATCCTGTTCAGGGCTATGAAAGGGGGCAAAGACAGTCTGCTGCCCTTGACCTTGCAAGTCGGCGTCCGTGAATCGAGACACAGATGAATATTGGGGGTTTGGCAATTTGCTTCAGATCCTGCACAAACTCATTCGACCCCAATACGGCCCCGTCGCTAAAATAACGTACGCGGCAATCTATTTTTTGCCAGACTATTAAGAGTTCTTCCCACACCGTCGAGAGCAGCACCACCAAGGATGCTGCCAGTCCACTGGATTTCACAGCGCCGGAGTGAGGGTATGACGATAAGCGGGCGCCTCGCCCTACCGACCGTGCCGAAATCCAAAGGAGGCTGGAGCGGAATTCCGGGATCGGACGCAAGTCCGTCGGAGTTGATTGCTGCTTATTCTCGCGTCAGTCTCTGCGCTGTGCCTTATTTTGTGAATGGCAGAGTTTGGCTGCCCCCGTGGTCATTCCGAAGAATCCACGGAGATACCAATTCGCGATGAAGACCCACGAGATTATTGCCTTGGGACTCCTGTTGCTGGCCATCGCGGGGGGCATATTCGCAATTGTGGAGGGCGGTTTTCGCAGCCGGCGGCTGGCTATGCCCAGAATTGAGGTCGATTGGGATTCCGTGGTCGACGACCCCGACGAGCACCTGACCATTACCTGGCTGGGTTCGCGCGGCTTCGTATCGGCACGAGAGGGCACCTGGATCGAGCGGAGGCTGGAGGAGCGATTCAATATCGAACTGAAGCCCATCTTCACCGATTCAATGTCCTATGCACGGCGACGACCCTTGTTGGTTTTGGCCGGCGCGATTCCTGACGTGCTGCATTCACCGGACCCGCATTTTGTGCAGAAGGACGTTTTTCACGGGTTCCTATTGGAGATACCCTTTGAAGTGGTGCTGAAATACGCACCTGCGCACGTTAAGTATGTCAACGAGAATGGTCCAAATTCGTGGCTCTATGGTTATGCTCGGGGCGCCAACTATAGCATTCCTACATATTACACCTACCTGCAGTACCCCTCTCCCGGCGTTTGGCGAATGGATTGGCTCCGCAATGTGGGTATCAATAAGGTGCCGGAAACGCTTGAGGAATTGCATGAGGCCCTGTGGAGGTTTCGGCATAGGGATCCGGATGGCAACGGCGTGAAGGACACTTACGGCGAGTCCCCCTTGCGCAACTGGTCGCGCCTCTTCGAGAAAGTCTTCGGGGCCTACCATATCCTTCCCTTCTGTTGGGTGCTCTACGAAGGCGAAGTCACCTGGGGCGGGCTTCTGCCGGACAACAAGAAGGTACTGGCTCTACTCAAGCGTTGGTACCAGGAGGAGTTGTTCGACCCGGATTTCATGTCCCGCCAGATGAGTTTCCCGCTTACAGAGGCCGTTTTTCAGAGTGGGCGTGTGGGCTATATTACCTATATGGGATACTACCCTCAAATGGTGCCGGTTCGGGGTTCCTTTGCCTACCAGACCCTTCAGTTACAGCCGTCGGCGGAACTGGCGCCGGGGCGGGTATTTGTGGGTCCTTATGGGAAGGGAATCACGCGCATTTGGAGCGGTGGGGGCCATGCCCTGACTTTTGGTCTACATCTGGCAGACGAACCGCATAAAGTTATCCGGGTGCTGCGCATGTTCGAGGCGCTGGCAACCGACGAGCAGCTCCACCTCGAGACCAGATTCGGACAGCGCGGGGAACATTGGGAGTTTGACGATGAATTGGGCATCCATCCGCTGCCCAAGTATGAGGCATATCGGAACAGATACCTTTTGGCACTGGGCATCGGCCAGGGACCCTCGTTTTTCATTAGCAACGGCGCCTGGCCCGAGCTGGTGAAGAAATGGTCAACGGCGGGCGAAAAGGCGTATCGGGCCCGGCATCAGGACCGGGCCGTGGCCAGGGCCGACATCTTTGGAAAGCCGGGCGTTCTCCCCTCGTCGGGCTTATACTTGGAAAAGCTCCAGGACCTGCAGATTGCATTCTTCCTGGGCGTGATGCGCGGCGACCGCGGGATCGAGGAGTTTGACGACTTCGTAGTGGAGTGGCGGTTTAGCGGGGGCGATGTTCTGCTCGAAGAGGCGCGTGAAATGTACCGGGCTAAGCAGCAGATTTTTCGTGAGGTCGGGGTGATCCAAGAGTGAGTCCGGCGGAACGCCTTCGGCTCACACAACAGGCCGATAGGTCAAATTGTGTGGAGACAATTGTTGGCACTTCATTTTTGGGGAACTACGAATCACGCGTATCGACGCGAATGGATTGTTTTTCACTCATAAACACCCGTGTTCAAGATTTTGATATTGGATGATTCAAACCAGCGTTCCAGATATCCTCTTTATTCGCGCTAATTGGCGCGATTCGTAGTTTCAATATTCTTCCTTTATCCTCCATGTCTCCGCGTCCTCCGTGGTCAAATTGCACGTTGAGCGCAGGTGGAAGCAAAGCGAGTTACTTGCCGGGAATAGTTCGAATCATGTGTCGAGTTCCTTGATGCGCTTCAGGCTAAACAACCGCTCACCTCGTGTAACGTGGACGACAAATACTTTTTGCCCGTCGATTCGGTAATAGAGCAACAGCGGCTTAACAGTGAGCTTGCGGTAGGGCGTTCCCGCCAGCTCCTTCGGGCGTGTTCCCGACTCCGGAAAGTCCAGCAACTGATTAACTCGTTCAAGTGCTTTTCTGATTAATCGCTGCGCCGCTCGTGGATTGTCCAATGCGATGTAATCCGCTATCTCCTCAAGATCCTGCAGTGCCGGCTCGGCCCAGATTATCTGAGCCATCTCCCCAGCCGCTTCTTTGCTTCCTCGTGTGATACAACCCGGCCTCCTTCAATCGCTGCTTCTCCCCGGGCGAGACCTTCCAATAACTCTATGCGCTGCGTTATTCCTTCATAAGACCGCACATCCACAAGGTATGCCGCCGGCTTACCGTGTTCTGTGATTAGAACCGGTTCGTGTTTCAGGTTTAATTCGCGGATTATCTTCGTTGCGTGACGTTTGAGTGTTGTCACCAATTCAACCTTCATGAGTGATACTTTAGTGATACATTCTGGCTGGTCAATACCAATTCGAACGTCATAGTGGACCGATGGCCGTCCAAAAGCCACCTCGTAGGACGACACCCGTTCCCGAAGGGTAATAGGCAGTAGATTTCCCGTAGTCCTGCTCAGCAGACTTTTTGTTAGTTCCGTTTATTGGACGTTTTGCTGCGGTAAAGGCTAATGGGAGGTTTCCCAGACCGGTTTCGCCGCTCTGACGGCGCTGATAAGTCGATTAAAATATGGCTATAATTGCGACGCTGTTCTTTGCCGGATCGGGCGAGGGTCGGCAATAACAGACCATAACTCTGGGATGTTGACGTCTCTCTCCAAAGTCAAGACCTTCGTTTTCTTATATTGTTGCCATATTTTATTAGACTATTTCCGGTTCTCCCTTACTCTTTCGTCATGGCGGTTTTACTTCCTCCGCTCTTGTCCACCTTATACCATGGAGCTCTCTCATGTTCGAATTCGACCCTAACCACTCTCGGCTTAATGGCCCTCACGGCACTCTTGCACTGCCGGCCAACGATCCGGCATCTGCCAAGCTCGCGATGCTTCTGCAAGGCGAATGCACTCGCACCGCTCGCACCCGCGCCGCCGCCAACTTCGGCTTTTCCAAAGCCCGCTATTATCAACTGCGCCAGGCCGTAGCCCGCCAGGGCATCCGAGCACTGATCGACAAAAAGACCGGCCCCAAAGGCAATTATCGCCGCACCCCCGAGGCGAGCAAACTGGTGATCCGGGCCCGCTTTCTCGATCCCGATGCCACCGCCGAGGTGATCGCCTCCAAATTACGCCAGGACGGCTATCTCATTTCCACCCGCAGCGTCCAGCGAATCATCAACAGCTACGGTCTTCAAAAAAAAACTCCACCTGCCTTTTCCGACCTCTGAACCCAAGTTCGTTGACACCCAGCGCACCAAAGAAACCCGCCGTCTCGAACCCACTGATCCGCGCAGCCTGGAGCGGGCGGTGCGCCAGCTGCTTTGCGACAAAATCTCCGGTCACCGGGTGGGAATCTGGCTGCTCATGGCCGAGCACCTGCGCTTGGGCAGCTGGGATCTTCTCCGCTATTGGAGCGGCCGCGATACCCCCGCGGTGGAGCCCCGCCTGGCCCTCCAGCTGGTTCATGAAGCGGCCTTGTGCCTGACCGGCCAGCGCCAGAAACGCACCCTCAGCCAGCAGGGCTTTGAAGTCGCCAACGGACTGCCCTTCGTGGCCAGTGATTGGGCCATCCATGATCTGCTCGATGCCCACAGCGTCGCCGAAGCACAGGCCGTTCAGATCATGCTCGGAAAGCTGCGGACGGCCTTGGGTCATTTCCCCGCCCAGGTGCTGGCCATCGATCCCCATCGCATCCCAAGTTACAGCAAGCGCCAAATGGTCCGCCGAAAAAAAGACCCTCACGCCCCGGCCACCAAGCAACTGCAGACCTTTTTTGTCCTCGACGCCGACTCGCAGCAACCGATCGCTCTGAGCATTGGATCATCTTCCCGTACCGTTACCCAGGCTACTCCTAAGCTGCTAAAGATGGCCGAGCAAATCCTCCGGCCCGCTGAGCGGCGCGTTCTGGTGCTGTGCGACTCCGAACATTACGCCCTCGATCTGCTGGCCGAAGTGCCTCGCCGCCTGCCTTTCGATCTGCTCGTCCCCATGCCCCTGCGAAAAGAAACCATGGCCGAGCTGAACGCTTTACCCAACGAGGCCTTCACCCGCCACTGGACCGGTTACGCTACTCATTGCCGTGACTACCTGCCCAAAACCGCCGATCCAACCCAGCCTCCCTATTGGCAGATGATTCAGCGTACAGGAGAGCGGGCCGGCGACTATGAACTGAACGCTTTCCTCTGCACTGCCCGCGAGGCCGCCGTCGAAGAACCGCTGCAGCAATATCCTAAACGCTGGCACTGCGAGGAGTTTTTCAACGCCAACCAGGCTCTGGGGTGGAATCGTGCCGGCACTCACAACCTCAATGTTCGTTATGGCCAGATGACTATGGCTCTAATCGCGCAAGCGGTCATTGCTATGCTCCGTGAACGCCTCGGCCGGCCTTTCGCCGGCTGGAACGCCCAGCATCTTGCCAAGGACTTCTTCGGCGGGCTCGAAGGGGACATTCGCCTGCATAACGATACCATCGTGGTTACTTATTACAATGCCGGCGAAGCCGAAGAGACACTTGCCCGGCACTACACCAACCTGCCCCAAAAGCTCTCCGCCGAGGGCGTCGACCCAAGAGTCCCCTGGCTCTACGACTACAAGCTCGACTTCCGCTTCAAATAACCGCGCTGCGCCCGATCCCCGCCCGACGTCTAATAAATCCGACCTACAAAATCGCTGCTCAGCGGGACGAGGAGCAGGCCTTCTCACTACGCTCGCCGGAATTCTTCCGGCCGATACCCCAGGCGGATCGAACCCACCCCGCCCTTCGGGCACCCCTCCAAGGAGGGGACTGTTATAGGTGGCTACCGTTAGGTAGAGGTCCCCTCTTGGGAGGGGTGCCCGAAGGGCGGGGTGGGTCATGCCCAGTGTGAGACGAGTTTCAGAGGAGCCTTAGGGAAGACCGTTGCTGCGGAGAGATGGTTTCTTAAGGATGTCGTTCGATTATGCCGAACCCTTTTCCGTAAGCCGAAAGGGGTTTGCGGCCTGTCCTCCCTCCGGCACGCCAAGTGGCAGCCTGACGTCGAGGAGAAAGGGCCGTTTTTCACCTTCTACAACGGTAAGGCCATGCGCAATGGCATCCTTTAGCCGCGCCTCTTCATCCACACGCAACCCCTCAACACCAAAGCCCTCTGCAATCGTTACCGGTTCGATCTTGTCTAGTACCACCCCGGCGTATTCGCCCGTCTGCTTCATGGTAGCCTCGGCCATCCCAAAAGCGTCTGCTACAATGCCATAGGCCTGATTGTTGGGAATCACATAGAGCACAGGAATCTGATGATGCGCTGCTGTCCAAAAACCCGAATCTGCATAATACATTGAGCCATCTCCTACGATCCCCACAACTGGTTGGTCCGGCGCCGCAAGTTTCAAGCCCAGAGTGCCCCCGATGCCATAGCCCTCCGAACCGCCTGCGGCCCGAATATACTCGGTGTTCCCGCTCCCATGCTTCTCCCCTCGGCTGTCCAGCGGCAATGCAAATTGTTCGACCATCGCAAGGCCGTTGTCCAGACGCTCAAGGGCCTCGTCCAGGGTATCCACCAGCACCCACGGTCGCACACACCCGGTCTGTTTCGGAACACTCCGGGCGGCCTGTTTTCGCTTGGCATGAAGCGCGGCAGCTTCCTTTTGTGCCAGCCCCCGGCGGGCTACAAAGTCAGAGGATACATCGGCTTCGATCAAACGCTCAAGGGTGCGGTGTTCATCTGCAAGAATCGCAGGGTCTACGCCCGGAAGGTTGGTGTGGTTTTCAATACCAGGCCCGATGGCCACAATCCGTCCTGCCCGGGAAAGTCGGTCAAAATCCTGGGGTTTTCCCCCGCCCCCCTGACGCACGCCTATACAGATGATCAGGTCGGGGTCGATCGCCTCGGCGGCCTCATCAAAGCGGCCACAATGGAGGGTGTGGGTTTCGGGCACCCGGCGCATTTCAATCCAACTACCGGAAACAGGGATCCCAAACCGTTCGGCAAAAGCGGTGACGAGAGATTCGGCGCCACTCTTCCACACCCCATCTCCATAATAAATGAGCGGCCGCTCGGCTTGGTGCAGTGCCTCAACCACAGCTTCCACATCTTCATCTGCCGGATACCCGGCTCGAGGTTTCGGCACAGCCCCTTCGAGAATGTGTGTATCCACCTGCCGGCTGTCCAGCAACCGGTCGTAAATGGCCAGGTGCACGGGTCCCTCAGGTGGGGTCCTGGCCACCCGCAGCGCCCGGTCGATGGCCTGTGGCAAGCCCTCCGGTTCAATAACTGTCCAGTTGGCTTTGGTAAACGGCTCTGAAATGAAAGTTGGCCCTACATCGTGCGACAAATCCAGTCCGATGCGGTCTCCAAAGCTGCCCGTATCACCCGCAAAAGTGATCACCACAACCGGCAGGCCGCCATACCAGACATTAATAAGCTGGCCCAGGCATTGTGCCAACCCAGCGCCCAGGTGAACCACCATGACGGCCGGATCCAGGTTGGCCTGCGTATACCCGCCAGCCATAGCTGCCACGCTTCCCTCGTGAAGACCAAGAATACCGTGGATATGGGGGGTGTGCATGGAGGGCATCAAAAAAGAGCGCTTCTCGCGATCCCGAATTGTTGAACACATACTTGACCCCCGACGCGGCGAGCTGCTCCACCATGATTCGAGAAGGCGTGCCTGAAATTGGCCTCATCTGCATGGATATGAATCTACTTCTCCAACGCTCTCACTACGCAAGTCATTTTCCCGCTGTGAAATCGTATCGAAACTGTACGTGGTCATTAGCTTCTCGCAATCCACCGGTCCATTCGTAAGGACTGCCTCCCGGGCAATCGCTTCATCCCCGGATTTCAGTCTCGTGATCTTCGCAGCTCGAATGTCAGTCACCTGATTCGGCCGGAACGGGCTGTTTTCCGACTTCGCCGATCGGCGGAAACCCGTGCTGATCCCTATGATACTGCGAGTCGAAAAACTGCGTGCTCTTGAACCACTCGTGGCGCCCATCGGTAGCTTCTTCGTAAATGCTGGCCAGCAGTTCCTCCTGATGCGCTTCTGACATGGGGGTAAAGGTGCGCGCGATCTCCAGGTCCTGGTTTAGATTTTCGGGCGATTCGATTCCGCAGACGAGGGTGCTGATGGGTAGCGATAGGGCAAAGCGGCGGCACTGCTCGGCGGTCAATCCGAGTTCGGTGACCGGCTGTCCCCGGCCCCCCAGGCTCTTCATCCCGATGGCCCCGATTTTGCGGCGGTTCAGCTCCGGTAAGATCTCCTTCTGAAAACTGCGGTAGTGAGCATCCAAGACGTTAATGGGCATCTGGCAGGTGTCCCAGTCGAAGTCTTGTGCGAGCATCTTTCTCAGAATGTTCGGGCTCTTATGACCGGTGAATCCGATGAAGCGTACTTTGCCGGCCTGGCGAGCCGCCAATGCTGTTTCGAGGGCCCCGTCGGCGCGGAAAATCCAGTCCGGATCGTTGTCGTAGTTGATCTCGTGAAACTGCCAGACATCGATCACGTCGGATTGCAGCCGGTGCAGACTTTCGTGCAATTGCGCCACAGCCATCCCACAGGATGTGGTGAGACTCCCTTGCGGGCAGGGTTAAAAAAAGGTGGTCGGCGGCGGATTCCGACCAAAGAATCCGCAGTATGAAAAACATAACGCCGACGAAACACTACAGCAGCACCTTGCATCAGCTTTGTAAACTCATCCCGTCGCATTTGACGGAAAAACTCGCCCGGGAGTACGGGGTCGATAAAAAGGCGCGCACCTTCACGCCATGGAGTCATGTGGTCAGTCTGCTCTTTGCGCAACTGACCCATGCCATCGGGCTTAACGACGTCTGCGACACCCTGCGGCATCATGCGGCCAAGCTCAGGGCGATCAGGGGAGCGGTTGCACCGAGCCGAAACACTCTTTCGCATGCCAATAGGGAGCGCGACAGCGACATGATGGAGGCGTTGTTCTGGAAGGTGCTGGGGCATCTGCAAGAGCTTTCGCCGGGCTTTGGACCGGCCGGGCGCTACCGAGGCCTGCCCCGTCGCTTCAAACGGGCGATCCATGCGATCGATTCCACCACCATTGCCCTGGTGGCCAACTGCATGGACTGGGCCAAGCACCGTCGGCGCAAGGCCGCGGCGAAGATGCACCTGCGGCTCAACCTGCAAAGTTTTCTTCCCGGCTTTGCCGTCATTGAAGAAGCTTCCCATCACGACGGCACGCGGACCCTGGCCCTGTGCGCGGGGCTGCAGGCTGGAGAGATCGCGGTTTTCGACAAGGCTTACGTGCATTTTGCCAATCTTTTCCATTTGAGCGAACGCGGCATATTCTGGGTCACGCGCGCCAAAGACAACCTGCGCTGCCATGTTTGCCGCAAGCGCCTGCGCAAGCCTCAAGGACCTATCCTGCGGGATGACGAGGTCACCCTGAAGGTTCCCGCCTCCCGCCGGCAGTATCCCGGCAGGTTGCGCCGGATCGAAGCCGAAGTGGAAGTCAACGGCGAGTGGGTCGTCATGGTTTTCCTCACCAACAACATGGACTGGGCCCCTTCCAGTGTCTGCGCCCTCTACCGCTGCCGCTGGGGCATCGAGGTGTTTTTCAAGCAGATCAAGCAAACCTTCAAGGTCTGCGATTTTCTCGGGCATTCCAAGCAGGCCATCCGTTGGCAGCTGTGGGCCGCCCTGCTGCTGCTCGTTCTGCTCCGATACATTGCCTTTATCAGCCAGTGGCCGCACAGCTTCACCCGGTTGTTTACGCTCGTGCGCGGCGTGCTCTGGGACCGCTTCGGGCTTTTCGATCTGGCGGACTTCTATGGGACAGCACGAACCCGATATCGAATGTGTTCCCAGCCTCAACAGGCTTACCTGCCCGGTTTCTCCCCTTAGCTCTGTGGGACAGCATCCGTCCATATCAACCATTTCCCCCCTGTTTTACATTTTGACTTTTTCCCAATATCAACCGCTATCCCGCTCCATCCCTCAGGCTTGCCTTCAGGGTTTAGGCCTTATGGGATGGCTGTGCAATTGCGCCTCCGCCGTTTTGCGGTCGCGTGCGCAGACTTTGGTCATTAGCGTCACTTGGTCGCGACGGCCTTTTAAGGCCAATCCCATTCTGCGTTCGGATTCGCCTTGGTGGTACTCCCAAGCGGTGTCAATGAAGGTCATACCAGCGTCGATCGCCGTTTGCACCATCCGCACAGACGCTTGCTCGTCAATGTGCGGTCGGATAAAATGACCGCCTCCGAAACCGACAATCGAGACCTTCAACCCGGTCTTGCCTAACGCTCGGATCGGCAAACCGCCTGCATTTCTTTCCAGATCTTGCGTCATTGCCTAGTCCTCTCGTAACTACTCAGGTTGATTCCTGAGAGGATGAACAGGATTTCGGCAAGCCAGGGAGTGAGTGGGTGGAGAGGAGATCGGGGTGCTCAGCAGGGGTGCGGAGTGGCTACGAGGTGTCGAAGGCCGGGACGAACGGAGTGCCGCTGAAAAGGCGGGCCAGAGCGTCCCTGGCGCCGAGGGCGTTCTTACGGGCGGTTGAAATGTAGCTGCGAATGCGGCAAAAAGCTTTGGCGCCTTGCTCGGTTCGGAAGGTCCCGGAGATTTTCTGCTGCACCTTCATCATGCGAAGATCGCGTTCGGCCAGGTTATTGTCGAACGGGACGTTGAGGTCGTACATGAAGGCCAGGGCTTCGTTGCGATGATGATCAAGCCGTTCGAGCAGGTTGCGAGGTTTGGTCTTCTTGCGCCGCCCGCGTTTCTTCTTTGCGTTGACCGGTTGCGGCGGCAGCGGGTTCTGAGCATAGCCCTCATCAAGGATCTTCTGATAACCCTCTTCAAGTGCCTGAATCTGCTCTTCAGGAAGATGATCCGCGGCCTGTTTGGCCTGATCGACGGTCTCCTTGATGTCCACAAGGCAGTCGATCATGCGATCGGCCCAGTCCTGCTGGTATTGCTCATGTACGAAGATCAACTCGCGCAGGTGGTGAGCGTTGCACAACCCATGGCGGCACGAGTAGCCGAAGTATGGTTTCCAGAAGTCGTGAATGGCGCGTCCCATGAACTCGGGCAAAATGCCGATAGCATCGAAGGCGTCGGCGCCGCGTTTGCGATGGATCTCATAGTAGGTCGCGTTTGATGTCGAGGCCGAGTGAAGCCACCAAAGTTTGTCTTCCACGCGTGAACCAGTTTCATCAAAATGAGCTATCGAGGCTTGTTCGATCAGTTCCTTGATCTGATCGAGGGGTTCTTCAACGCGATCATTGCATTGTGAGATGAAGTTGGCCAATGTGCCTTCGCTCATGGGACAGCCGAAAAGGTCCTCAAGGAGTTCGCAGGTTCGCTCATAGGGCAGGTACTGATAGTTTTTCAGGTAGACTGCCGCGGCCTTGACTCCGTGGCCGTACTGCGCCGGGGCGTTCACGCCTTCAGGAAAAGCCGCCTTGTTCAGATGGCCGCAGGCACAGCGTTTCACCTCGCCCTGATGCTCGGTGACGATAAGTCGTCTCGGAGGCAGATCATGGACTTGTCGTTTCTCAAGGCGGTCGGGTTGCTGATCCGCCAGAGAGCGGTGGCAACACTCGCACTGCTCCACCCGGTGAACCTTTGTGTGATCGGGCGTTGCGACCCTCTTGAGGGTATGGCCCGTATGTCCGGGCTGTCCGCCGCACTTGCGCTGCCCTCTCTTACGCAGGCTTTTCGGCGAGGGTTTGTTGAAGCCATCGCTCGAGGGCGGCTTGCTGCTGTTGCGCGAGTTCTTGGCGAGCCGTTGCTCCAACTCCCGGACCCGGTCGCGCAGACGCTGGTTCTCCGCCTCAAGCAGTCCTTGTCGATCCTCGAGCAGAGTGAATTTTCCTGACAGTTCGACGATGAGCGTTGCCGCCGCATCCGGCTCGGCATTGCAAACGGCCAGGGCTTTGGCATGGGTAATCATGCGCACAACTCCCGACGAAACTCTTGGATGAGGGGATAGAGATACACATCCTTGACTGAAGTGTGGATACAATTTTGCCGGTCATTGCGGCTGCGCCCCTGCGTCCTACCCAGCCGCATCCAGTTGGCGGCCTGGTAGCAGGTTCCCCGGAAACGGCTGCGGTCCACGAACGTTTCCAGGGCGTGGACCGGATGGCAATACTTGGCCTGCCAGTCGGCGCGAATCCGTCGTGCCAGAGAGCCCAGCAGATGACTGGCCAGATGCGGAACCTCAACCCAGGGCAACACGAGCAAGCGCGTGTTGTTGGTCAACCCTTGCAGGTTGCGCTCCCGCGCGCTAGCGCCCCAACCGATCCAGGCGTTGCGCGGGGCGCACTTCCACGCTGCCGAGCCGAAGAGAACACAAGCCACCACACGGCCTGTGCAATCGCGGACCAGGTAGCGAATGTTCTCGCCCACGGTGTTGCGGTGGCCAAGGTAGTGGTAGCGGCTGAGCAGGCAGTTGAACAGCCGCAGGTCTGCCGATCGCGGCTCCACGACATTCAGGGCCAGAGGCCGCAGCTCGTGCAACGCGCAACGGATCGGCTCGCTCGTATGAGCTACAAGGGGCACGCGGCGATTCCGGAGTCCGTTAGACGAAGGTCGCCGGCGCGGCGGCAGTCGAACATGACCGCATCGTTCCAGCTTCAGCAGCAAGGTACGGGCCGCCATGTCCTTGATCTGCCCCCGCCCATTGCGCCAGTCCCAACGACGGCAAACTTCCTCACTGAGCCGCGTCCGGCCCCAACCGGGATGTTCGGAGAGCAAACCGCGGATCAGATCGATATCCCCGCCGCTTACCTTGCGCCCCTGCATGACCATGACGCCCTTCATGGTTCGCACAGTACAGCAAACACCCCCACCGAGTCCAGCCCCAAAACAACACTTTTTTCTGTTGCACTCGGGACGGGGCGGTAGACTACTCTCCAGTCAACGGTAGCGCCGTGGTGGGGCTACCTGGGTAGTTACAAGAAACAATGCTATCCACCAGGGCCAGGGAGATATTTTGTATGCGTTCATCCACCGGTGTCAGCGCACGAAAAGGAAGGACTACCAGGCGCAGAGGAACTGCCGTCACCGGCATCACCGGCGAGGGCGCCGGTGATGTGGGCCGGTCTGCGACCGGCTGGGAGGGGAGAGGGATAGAGGGTGGTGGTGGTGCCTCTTCCACAATCATTCGCCAGTTGAGCGCGACCAGTGCCAGTAAGGCGATGAGAGCGGCTGGACCGGAAAGGACCCATAGGACACGCCGATAGCCCGGTTTTGAGCTCGGATCGGTTTTTTCCGCTTGGGGTACAGGGTCTTCCCCGCTCTTTACCCTGCGCAGATCAGCCAGTAGGTCACCGGCTGATTGGTAGCGCCGGGCCGGATCCTTTTCCAGGGCTTTCATGATAAGAGGACCGAGCCCAGCCGGAAGGTCGGAAGTGAGACTTTCCTGCAACGGCGCGTCCCGGTTCAGAATCTGATCAAATAGCACCGCGGGCGTCGGGACATGGAAAGGTCGCCTACCTGTCACGACCTCGTAGAAGAGGGTGCCCAGTGAGAATACATCCGAACGGGCATCCACACGATCCCCTCGCGCCTGTTCAGGTGACATATAGGGCAGCGAGCCCACCACCATGTGGCTGCGCGTGACCAGTTGACTCTCTCGTTCCGAGATCCGGTCTTCCTCCGCGGATAGGCGCTTGGCCAAACCCAAGTCCATCACTTTGACGTGCCCCCCTTGCGTCAACATGATGTTGGAGGGCTTGATATCGCGGTGAACGATGCCGCGGCCATGGGCTTCTGCCATAGCGTCGGCCATCTCTTCGATAAAGGACATCATCTCCGAGGGCGATAACGCTACCTGCTTCAACCGCTCTTCCAGCGTATCCCCATCGACATACTCCTGCGCGATATAGGTGAGTTCGCCGGCCTCACCCGCTTCGTAAATCTTACAGATAAAGGGATGGTCGAGCGCCGCCGCCGATCTTGCCTCCCGGGTAAAGCGTACTCGCGCCGCGGCCTCGTGTTGCATCTGCTGGGGCAGGAATTTGAGGGCGACTTTCCTCTCCAGCTTGGTGTCCTGAGCGAGGTACACCTCACCCATGCCCCCACGCCCGATCTTCTTGAGCACCCGATATTGGGCGAAGGTCAGCCCCGTCAGATCCCCGCTGTTCGATTCGTCCAGACCATCCGAAAGCAAGCAAACCAGACAAAGATCACCGATGGTTTGGGTATCGGCCAATCCGGCGCCACACTGGGGACATTGCATGGTCACAGGCATCAAGGAACATCAGAAGTTAACGGTCCAACGAAACGGAGTCGATGCGTTTGTGAAAGACGATCCATGGGCTGCGGACAGTGCACCGGGATTTCTGTAGCTGGACGCCTTCGCGTTCAGGGCGGGGTAGCTGGGCCGAGCCGGGACTGAAGCCGAAGGGCTCCAGCTACACCGAAATGGATCGTGCTGGTAGCTGGACGCCTTCGCGTTCAGGGCGGGGTAGCTGGGCCGAGCCGGTACTGAAGCCGAAAGGCTCCAGCTACACCGAAAAACTCCGAGCCAGACTTTACCAGATTGTGCAGATTACCGCCTACTTTCAGGACAATAGTCCGATGAACCGACGACGGGTAGGGCGAGGGCGCCGTGTAGCGTCTTGGTACATGGTGGACGGGTGTTCGTGGCGCGGGAAAGGTAGGGATCCCGATGGAGATCGGGAGGCCGTCCGCGAGGTCTGAATCTCCTCTCCGTTTCGAACTTGGATTTCGGCGCGCCCGGCGGTCGCACCCTACCTGAGAACCTTCAGCGTCGCCAAAGTAGAAGCGGCGTCTCGCCGCTCTCTCCTCGCTTGAACGACCAACTTTATTTGTCCGTTCGACGGTTCGACAAGCTCACTGCGGGGAAGCCTCGGGGCCCTGCGCCCCCTGAACCCCGAACCGTGAACCTCTGAACCCCGAACCCTTCTCCCTCCCTCAAGCACTCACCACCGAGATAAGGTAGCGCAACTCGTCGTCGACGTCGGCGGGATCGGCCACCGTATCGGCGACCTCCGAGCGCAACATAACCCGGTAGCGCTGGCGCATGCGGTGCACGGTCACTTTGATGACACCCTCGCTGAGCTGGAAGCGATCCGCCACCTCGGAATAGGGCCTCTCCGCCTCGAGCCCCCAGATGTGGCCTTTCAAATGATCAAAGAGATCGCCTTTTCCCCGCGTAGCGAGATCCGCACGCAGCCGATTGAGGGTATTTTCCAGCAAGGTAGTGGCCCAGCGCTGCTCGAAGATACGCACCGGCGTCATCTCGTCCAGGGGTTCGGCCAGATACCTCCCCTCGGCGCCGGCTTCGTCCCAGGAGATCTCGCGCATCCCGCCACCCCGCTTCTGCGCCGATGCGCGCTCCGCCTGTTTCTTCATCAGGTTACCAAGGCAGGCCAGAAGAAAAGTGCGAAAGCGGCCTCGTTCGCGGTCCGCGCGAGCCACCACGCCTTTCTCCAGCAAATGAGCGAAAAAGTCCTGGATAAGATCCTTGGCATCATCCGGAGAATAACCCGACCGACGGGTAAAGGCATAGAGCGGATACCAGTAGGTACTGCAAAGCTTGGCCAGCGCTTCCTGCGCATCCGCTTCCGACGTGGGATCCTTAACCGCCAGAACCAGACTCCAACGAGTGGTGACGAACGTCGTCCGCTGGCCATCGGGTAGAGAGACGTAGGGTGCTTGGCTCACGAACTTTGCTCGGATCCTCCATGGTAAACGCAGGAATGTCGAGGGCGATTCGTTAGCCTGGATCGACACACCGAAGCGGCGCTCTTTCGGGTACGGCGGCTCGACACCGCTTTGCCCGGATGACCGTCAATTAGTGATTGGCTATGAATGATTCCATATAGCCACGGGGCCGAGGTCCCTCGAGGCCATCAGGATGATTAAGATTGAGAGTACGATCGTGAAGACACCAACAAGCAGGGCGAGGCGTTGTGGAAGATAATTAACCCGGCAAGAAACTAGCTGCCAAGGTCGACTGAAGCCGAAAGGCTCCAGCTACGATAGGCAGGTCGACGTAGCTGGATGACTTGCACCTGTTTAGTGTGAGCGTGTGCCGGAAACTCGGGCTCACCCAGCTTGATGGCGGGTATTTTGGAGGTTCCTCATCGAGGCCTGTGGCCGTCAACTATGGCTGGCAATGAACCCGAGATCCGGTCCCTCCGCTTACGCAGAGGGCTACATGTAGCTCGCTCCGTGAGGAGCGGGAAAGGTTGGCAATCGACGAGGTTCATTAGGAATACTGCATGAAATCATCGAACTGCCCGACCGACGCACAGCCCAGAATGCTGAAAACTGCACTCATGGATACCAGGGCCGTGACTCCAGTGAATTGTTGGATGGAGAGGACTTGGTACTCCCGCCCCTTACGCGGCGAACTAGGTTGTGGCTCTCTGCAGCCCGTCTCGGCGAAGCAATGTACCGGGCGCTGAGCGTCCGTTTTATCAGGACGAAACAAAAGTAATTTCAGGAGGAGACCGCGGCCTGTATGGCCGCGACAGCCCAGCCCAGGGAGGAGGGCAGCGACGCCCTGGGTCACGGGGCTCAGATCCAGCAAGCGTCCTGAAGGGGCGCGAGAATCGAACGTCTCGCAGAGGGATGCCCGTTTCTCCCGCCCCGTCAGGGCGGCAATAATTGGATCACAGGGAACCCAGGGCGTCGCTACGCTCCTCCCTGGGCTGGGCTGTCCGGCCCCGTCAGGGCCTTTCGGGAAATCGCGCGGACGGGGCCACGCAGTTTCGGGAGAGTCGCGGGACGCGAAGACGGCCGCATAATAGAGTCTGCACCATGCCATGAATAGAATCATCGTCACACTGGATCCTGTCCGTAGCGGTTCGCATGGAGTTGTGTCAATTTATTGAGAGCTCAGATAAGGCTGTCATCCAAACAACCTTTGTAGTCTTCTACCGTTCTAGAGCACGAAGGTTACAAGGTTTCTAAAGGCCGCCGTTGACATGTAAGCATTTTAGCATGACTTGTAAGCATGATTCGCACCCAGGTTCAGCTTTCCGAGCGGCACTACGAGATCCTGCGCAGACGGTCTCTTCAGACCCGAAAGTCCATGGCTCAGCAGATCCGGGAGGCACTCAATCTCTACCTGAGATCAGAGGAAATGGCGGATGATGATCTGAGCGATATTGCAGGTCGCTTCAAAGCTTTACCCATGCAGGAACTAAAGGCACACGACCGCCAATTCGTGGAAGCGATTCTGGAGTCAAAGAAGGGTGATGAGGTGAAGGGATGAAGACTGTTTTTGTCGACTCCTCGGCGTTCCTGGCCGTGTTGGAGGGTGACGATCCCTTTCACGAAGATGCAGTGGCTGCGTTTCGCCGCGCAGGGCGGGAGGCATGGCGTCTGTTAACAACCAGCTATGTAGTCCATGAGGCATGGGCGCTCATCCAGCACCGACTCGGATGGGAGGCCATGGATGCATTTTTGGGCCGGCTCTTACCCAGATGCGAAGTTTTCTGGGTGGACCATCACCTGCATACCCGAGGAGCGGCACGTTGTCGTCAGGCACGGAACCGACGTCTTAGTCTGACTGACTGCGTATCGTTCGAATACATGCGGCAAGAGGACATTATCGAAGCCATCGCCCGCGACTCCCACTTTCAGCGTGAGGGATTTTCGTGGCCCGGGATGGATACGAAAAAAGATGATTCCTGAACGGGTTGATCCAGCGAAGCCCGGGAAACCGGTCAAAGTCAGTAGGAGCGCCGTCGATTCTACCTCTCACCAAGGCACAAAGCACACAGAGATCACTTCGCCTCTTTGTGTGCTCTGTGGCTCCGTGTACCGAGCGAAGCGACATCCTTAATCACTCCCCTGCGCTTTCCGAGCGACCCTCTCACGCTCAGAGGCAATGAGTCGCAGAAAGGGTTCTCGTGGCTTTCATCATCTCTTTGGTTGCGGCTTCGCTACACCCTCAGGAATTCCGGGTTTTTTTTACCCAGTGCCGTAACCTTTCCCCTGAATTTCGTTAGAACAGTATAAGGGCCCCTACGGGCGCCAACCTCAACCGATGGCGAAATCATTCAAACCGAGCACAACACAGCGCAATGAATACCACTGATCCCAGAGAACTTGTGAACAAACAGAAAGAATCGATTCCAACAATGAAAATAAAACCATCGCTACCTGCAAAAGGGCACGCACAAACCTGTGCAGCAACCCTGTGCCTAGTCTTTATCGCTACCTTGCTCGGTGGCCCTGATCTGGATGCTCAAGTGTTTGCGCTTCAACCTGAAGACGTTACCATCAAGCCCGGTGAGCCGGCTGTTGTGACGGTGACCACCTTTACGGATCCTTGGTTAGTTCAAATCTATCGGATCGTCCCCCCTGACTCCCCGGAACTCTTCGGGGAACTCCAAGCGTTTAGTGGGATTTGGACGCTGCCCGAGTCCGAGCGGCGAAGATACGTCGACGAAATCCCTTCCAGTCGCTATCTGACAGGCGAAGACATTATGATCAGGGAAGGCGTCATTTTCGAAACCACATCCTTCTATTTCTTCGTCTGTGAAATAAGCGGCGGCAGGGCCGGCGACTGCGAGGCAACCCGAACCTTCACCGTATTCGTTGAGGACGCAGAAGAACTGACCGCACAGAGCCTCTTTCCTAATGCAACCGAACTGGGCGACGGCTGGTTTTTCTCCGGCTGGTTTGGTTCCTTCAACACCGGGTTCTTTCCCTGGATATTCCATGCCGAGCACAACTGGATGTATATCGGGGAGGACAGCAGTCCAGATGAGTTCTACCTGTTCGACCCAAGTTTCGACCAGTGGCTCTACACAACGGCCGAGACCTATCCGAATCTCTACAGCTTCTCCCGCAATTCGTGGGTGTTCTACTTCGAAGGGACTTCCGCACCGCGAGAGTTCGTCGATCTGCAATCCAACGACTTCTTTACAATTCCTTGAGGAACTCAGATCCCTGAAAGCCTCAAGGAATTGCTGATTTTTTCGGTGCAAGCACCGAAAAAGCTGGGGGTCAGTTGTGAAGAATAAGGGAAATGAGCCGCGGATGAGGTGCTATGTCTCAGATCGGGATGTCGATGCCGGGTAGGGCGTGGCCGCCGGACGCGCCGAACACTGCGGCCAACGGCGCGCCCGGCGGTCACGCCCTACCCAACAATCGGTCAGACTCAGGCGGAACCCACTATTCATTACTTATCGGATGTTTACGGCCAACAAATTTCGATGGACTATCCGGGCTGATTTAATACGAGCTCTGGCGCTCTTCCTGATGACCAGCATGGCGGAGTCCGACGGTGCGGAAGAGCGAGGTGCTCGCATTTTATCATCTTGGTCGGATAAGCTGGAGCCGGCCATGAAGCTTCTGATCACACAGGGTTCCATTCTCGAGCTGCAAGCAGCGATGAACCGGAGGGAGCTTTCAGCGCAGGCCCTAGCCCGGTACTGCCTCGAGCAGATCGAAACGCGCAATGCGGAGCTGAAGGCGGTTATCGCCGTTAACCCGGCGGCGCTGCAAGTGGCGGAGAACCTGGACGCGGAGCGAAACGCGGGCAAGGTGCGCGGGCCACTGCACGGGATCCCAATCCTGATCAAGGACAATATGGAAACCCGGGAGCTGCCCACAACGATGGGTTCCCTGGCGCTGAAGGATAACCACACCGGCCGAGATGCAACGGTAGTGGCGCGTCTGCGCGAGGCGGGCGCGATCATCCTGGGCAAGGCAAATTTGAGTGAGTGGGCCAATTTCCGCTCGGAGCGGTCGTCATCCGGCTGGAGTGCCCTCGGCGGGCAGACCCGCAATCCACACGACCCAACCCGATCGCCATCGGGATCCAGCTCAGGCTCCGGGGCTGCGGTTGCGGCTGGTCTGGCGGTGGCGGCTCTGGGCACCGAGACCAATGGCTCGGTGGTTTCCCCGGCCTCGGTTAACGGGGTGGTCGGTATCAAGCCCACCGTTGGCTTGGTCAGTCGCAGAGGTATCGTGCCTATCTCTCACACCCTGGACACGGCCGGGCCAATGGCTCGCAGCGTGGCCGACGCCGCTGTGTTGCTCTCAGTTATCGCCGGATTCGATCCCGTGGATGTGGCAACCGAAGCAGGTCGGGCTCACTTCGATCAGGATTATGTCCCGGCCGTCGATGGGAATCGCTTGCAGGGGAGCCGCATCGGGGTGGTCAGGTCGTCGACCGGATTTCACGAAGGCGTGGACGCCCTACTCGAGCAGGCGATTGCCGACCTGAAGCGGGGAGGGGCCACCATCGTGGACGACCTGAGGTTGGAGCCGTATGACGGATTCCGACAGGATACCCTCGACGCCCTGCTCTATGAATTCAAACCCAACCTCAATGCCTACCTCGCCGGTCTACCTAATGAACTGAATACACTGACATTAGAGGGATTGATTCAATTTAACGAAGAGAACGCAGCCGAGGAAATGCCCTATTTCCGCCAGGAGCTCTTCGAGAAATCACAAGCCAAAGGCCCGTTGAGCGAGAAGGCGTATACGAACGCACTGGCGCGGATCCGTCGAGCCACACGCGAAGAGGGTATAGACGAGCTGGTCGAATCCCACGAATTGGATGCCCTGATCGCCCCCACGTCCGGCCCGGCCTGGACCATTGATCGCGTGAACGGCGATCACTTTACGGGGGGATTCGCAACTTATCCCGCCGTCTCGGGCTATCCGCACCTGACCGTACCGATGGGAATGGTGCATGGTTTGCCGGTGGGGTTGTCATTTACCGGGCCCGCTTTCAGCGAGCGCATGCTCATTGCACTGGCCTTCGCCTATGAGCGGATAACGAAGGATGGGCAAAGATCGGCGAACCAAAGGTAGGGCGTGGGCGTCGTGTCGAACGCGCCGCGGAAGGCCGAAATAATTTCACCCCGCTAAAACCAGGGCGCTTTCAGCCGCCGTTTATGGTCCGGTTGGGGATGGAGTTTGCCTTTTGAGGACGTGGCTCTCCCTTGTAGCTCTCGGCGTGAGCCGAGGGATCGTCGCATATTCAGGCGGCAGCGTCCCTCGGCTCACGCCGAGAGCTACACTTCGTAACGAACGGTACAGGGAGGGCGTGACCGCCCGTCTTCGCCAAGGCTACGCCGAGGTGTACCAGGCGCGCGTCGCTCGAGGTTCGGACCTTTTCCGTAGCCCACCGCTTATCGAAGCGCAGCGGAGATTGCGGTGGGGGGGCCGGGATCGCGCCTACGCTCCGTCCCGATCGCAGGGCAATCCCGATTGTGTCGGGATAAGCCCTGCGCCACGAGGCGCCCGTCTTCGCCTGACGGCTCTCCTGAGAAAGCAACATTCGAATTTCCAAGAACTGGAACATCTCTCGTGGCGCACTGCTTATCGGAGCGCAGCGGAGATTGCGGTGCGTGAGTGTGGCAGGCGAATCCGGATCCGCGAAGCTGCGCCGTGACGGGGCGGTCCAGGAATCCCGGGGCAACCCCTCCTTCGTCGGGAGTAAGCCCCGGGCCACGAGGGGACGCCCTGCCGGGTCCATTCGTGAACAGCTGCGTGTTTCGTCCCGTTAGGATGGGGCCCCGCGTCCGGGAAAATGCTTAGCCAAGACGGGCTGCCGAGAGCTCGGAAGTTACCGGCGGTTGCGCCCTACCATACACACCCGTTCGCCGATACCACCCGTATTTTCTGATATTCCACCACTCCAACCTTCCAGCATCCCAAAATTCCATCATTCCAATCATCCACTCTCCGCGTTCTCTCCTTTTCCCTCATCCCTCCGCTCACGCAGTGAGCTTCGGAAAAGATAGCGAACGCTATCTTTTCTTGGGCACATACACCGGCTGGATCTTCTCGAGCAGCGCTGTGTTACGCTCACCTATCTCGGCGAGAAAGGCCTTGTACTCCAGATCCTCGCGAATAGGGTCGAAAAATTTCGGCGCCTCGATCGGGTCTCTCCAAGGCGCGGCCCTCGCAGAGAGTTTCCGACACCATTTCAGAGCCTCTGCGGCTCGACCCGAAACGGCATATCCATTTGCGAGGTAAGCGCCTGCCAGGAAATGCTCCTCGGCGAACTCGACAGCGGCATCGGTGGGCTGGTGGTCGTCTTCTGGATGTTCAACACAGTCGATGAGAAACCGGATCGCTTCCCTGTACCCGGGCAGACTCATTTGCGGCAGCAAATCCTGAGCACCGGCGAGATCCTGCAGGGCGATTCTGATCACGGCTACCATTGCCAGGAACGCGTTGTTATTCGGATCATTCTTTATGCTCTGTTCCCAAAAAGGCGCCGCTTCTTCATAGCGCCCAAACGCGAAATGGAGAAACGGCTCTTGAGTCTGAACATAGGGGTAATCCGGATTAAGATCCCTTATCCGATCGACCACGGCCAGACATTCCTCCACCAGACCAAAGTCCTGGTAGAGAATCCCGAGACTATGAAGATTGCGCTCGTTGTTGGGACTCAGTTCAAGGCCCTGAATAGCCGTCTGGTACGCTTCCTCCGATCTCCCCTCCGTTTCGTAGAGCCAGGACAGACTGGCCAAAGCTTCAGAATTGAGCGGGTCAAGATCGATCGCTTTTTCGAGCAAAGCTTTCTCCACTTCGCGTCCCGGGGCAATAATCCCGAATTCACGCTGGACACCGATAACCGTCGCCAACGAGGAACAAGCAAGAGAAAAGTTGGAATCGTGCTCCACGGCTCTTTCGAAATGGCTCCTTGCCAACTCCAAGCCTTCAATTTCAAACATACGTAGCATAAGAAGCTGTCTCCCCTGGAGATACTCGTATTCCGCTTCGGCATTGCTGGTCCCGATATGGTAGAGCCGTTGCTCAGCCTTGGCATCCACGCGCATACTTAGCCCCTCTTCCAGCAACTCCGGCAGACCATGGAAGATCTCACCTATCTTATCGACCGGTTTGACCATATGCCGGCTCCAGCGCGCCTGCAGGGTTTTCGGATCGATCAACTGAAAGGTCACCGTCACCTCTTCGCCCACCTGCTGCAGGGATAGATCCAGGACACGGTCCGCGGTCAACTCCTTTGCAATAGCGGAAATATCCCGCGACGACTGCTCCGCATATTTTGCGATGGTGGCTGCCGGCGGTACGTAGATCTGCTCCCTGGCCCCCGTAGCCAGCTGGATAATAATGTTTTCCACCAGAGCCAGGGAGATGTTGTCGATGCGTTCGTCCAAGGGCGTAAGCTTGCGGAAGGGAAGCACAACGAGGCGTAATGGGCCGGAAGTCACCGGCCTTACCGGCGCGGGCGCCGGTAAGGTGGGCCGGTCTGCGACCGGCTGGGAGGGGAGAGAGATTGGGGATGGGGTTGGGAGTTCTGCGCTGCGCTGCAACCAGACGAGTCCGACCAGCGCGGCCACTCCGACGAGGGCTCCGGTCCCGGCCAGGATCCATAGGAGTCGATTATTGCGTGATTTTGGGCTCGGGTCGGTGCTTTTTGGTCGGAGGACAGGGGATTCTCCGCTCCGCACCCGCCGCAGGTCGGACAGCAGATCCCCGGCGTCCTGGTAGCGCAGGCGTGGGTCCTTTTCCATGGCTCGATGGATGACCTGCTCCAACGACTCCGGGGTTTGCGGCCGCAGGCTCTTTAACGAAGGCGGCTCCTGGTTCAGGATCTGGTCGAACAGCACCGCTGAGGAGGGGCCCGGAAAGGGGTGCCTTCCCGCAACCAGTTCGTAGAGCACAGTTCCCAGCGAAAAGACATCCGAACGAGCATCCACCGCCTCTCCGCGAGCTTGCTCGGGAGACATATAGGGAATCGATCCCACCACCGTGTGTCTGGCCGTGAGGAGGTAACTTTCGCCCGCTTGCGACATCTCTCCCTCTTCTACCGGTCCCAGACGCTTGGCCAAGCCCAGGTCCATCACTTTCACATGTCCTCCATGCGTAACCATGATATTCGATGGCTTCAGATCCCGATGTACGACCCGCTGATCATGCGCTTCGGCCAGGGCGTCGGCCATCTCCTCCGCCACCATGAGCACCTCCGCGATGGGCATGGGTCCCTTCCTCAACCGCTCCTCCAGCGTCTCCCCGTCCACATATTCCAGGGCGATGTAGGTCAGCTCTCCCTCATCTCCGGTCTCGTAGATCTTGCAAATGTACGGATGATCCAGGGTCGCCGCCGCTCTGGCTTCACGCAGAAATCGCCCGCGGGCAGAGGCGTCATGCTGCAAGTGCTCGGGCAGAAATTTCAGCGCCACCTGCCGCCTCAATTTCGTATCACGCGCCAGGTAGACCTCGCCCATGCCGCCCTCGCCGATCTTTTTCAGCACCTCATACTGCGCAATCGTGAGCCCGGTAAAGTCGCCACTACCGCCATCATCCAAACCATCCCCCAGCAGGCAGGCCGGGCAGAGATCGCCTTCATACTCCCTGTCGGTGATGGCGGCCCCGCAGCGCGGGCAGGTTCGGTCGGGTGACATAGCACAGAATGTGGTCGGTCGATCGGTACGATTGCGCAATCCCGATCAGTTCGACCCTAACCAGCGCAGTTTTCGATATCAAGCACAGTGACTTTGGATGTCCACAGGTGCCTCGGCTCATCCGAGAGCTATGCCTCCTTACGATCGCCAAAGGTAGGTCGTGACCGCCGGGCACGCCGTGTGCTGCAGCCATCGGCGCGCCCGGCGGCTATTGCCGTGCGGTGCCGGAATCGCGCGTAGGCTCCGTCCCGATCGCAGGGCAACTGCGTAAGCCCTGCGCTACGAGAGGCCCGTCTTCGCCGCGATGCACCGGACTCACCGGCGAGGACTCAGATAGTTTCATCCCGCTAAAACCGGTAGCCCCTGAAGACATTGCTTCGCCGAGACGGGCTGCGGAGAGCTCCAGAAAAGATAGCGCACGCTATCTTTTCTTCGGCACCCTCTCCCGATGGTCAGTAGCTTCAGCCCTCGGCACGTCATAATAGCTGGTCAGAACAAAATAGCTCTGGAACAGCACAAGGGAAGGTAGATTCACCTTGATGATGCCTTGCTCGACCTTTTCGAAGAACGCGAAGACACCCTTACACGGCTGGGGGATCGTTTCAGGTGCGTCCACCAAATAACGGACGATCACGTTCGTATCGAGAAGTTCAGGCATTACCGGTCAATCCATGTCGCAGCCGTTCGTGCATCTCCCGGCGCGACGGAAAGCACCTGCCCTTCTTATATTGCCGCAAGGAACCGGCCAACTTACTCGATGTATTACCGGAATGCTTCTTCAAGAAAATACCCTCCCGCCGCAGGTTGCAACCTGAGATCCAGTGCTGCTCTGGCACCCGAAACCCTAAGGATTGTAGGGTGAAGCGCCATCTTCGCCATCGACGAGGCTTGCTCGTGCCTTCAAGACGACGGAGCAGGCGCTCCATCCTACGTTGGGCAATCGCATAGAGTCGGCGGCCCTCGTAGGATGGAGCGCTGCTCCGTCCAGTGGCACAGGACTCGGGTTCAATCAAGACGACGGAGCGGGCGCTCCATCCTACCTTTGGCGACCCGACCGCTTCAACGCCGCCTCCGTAGGGTGATTGCCCGATCGTCCGGTAGCGGACAAGGCGCGACCACCTGACTTCGCATGTGCTTCGCCGAGGTGTAGCAGTCGTGTCGAGAAAGGCTCGTGGCGCACAGCTTATCGAAGAACTCAGCTCGTAAACCCCTTCTAGCCAAACTTCATATGCCATTTTTGTGGCCCAATCCTTTCCCATTAGATTGAAAAACCGTTTGAAATTGTTACCTGAAACCCAGCGCCAACGCTCAACCGGGACCGGAAACGCATTTTGTCTCCACCACTCCTTTGACATCAGCGCTGCCCGAGTGATACTGGAAGATTTCGCGAACAAAGATGAAAACAGGAATACCCGATTCTCCCCGACTCGTCATCGACACTCCCACCTCACCTCCCTACTGGGCGCTTCTGGAGCGCGAGTTGCTCGACGCCCAGGCACAGGCTTGTGAAGCGTTCTTCTCCCACTATTTCGACGAACGTGGCTATCTTCGCTGCATTCCACGCTGGGGAGGTGACGACGGCCCCGACGACGCGGCCGAGAATCTACTCAATTGGACAATCCTGCACGCGCTCGGTGCACATGATAAGGTTCTCGAGCTTTACAAACTGGGCTGGGAGGGCCACCTCAGACAGTACACGGAGGCGAAGACAAAAGAGGTGCCTTTCGCACGTGATGGCATGTACTTCCGCGAATTCCCCGTCATGTTCGACTGGATGCACCACAGCGAGGGATACTCCGCCTTTTTCCTGCAGGGCCTTTCCGATCCCTACGACCGAGCACTCCGCGAGCGCATGGTTCGCTACGCCGGTTTCTACATGGGCACCGACCCCATCGCCAAGAATTACGACGCGGATCACCGAATCATTAGAAGCATGTTCAATGGCAGTCGCGGGCCCCTCATGCGTAAGGCCACCGGACTGGATTGGGCGGGCGACCCCATCGAAGTGGAAGGACGCTTTCTTCCCGGCCACGGCGAACGCAACTTTGAAGAGATGCTGGCCCATTTCAAGGACTACAACGATGTGGTCGGCGACCATCCCCTGAACCTCTGCACCACCACCCTGGCGCTCAACGCTTTCATGCTCACGGGCGAGAGTGCGTATCGTGACTGGGCCACGAATTATGTCGACGGCTGGGTGGAGCGAACTCAGGCCAATGGTGGTATCATTCCGACCAACATCGGGCTCGATGGCAGCATTGGCGGCGCCTGTGACGGAAAGTGGTACGGCGGTGTCTATGGCTGGGGATTTTCGGTCGAGGTCCCCCAGACAGGTGCCATGGCGCACCGCCCGGCCTTTCAGGCGCGTGCTCACTACGGATTCGGCAACGCGCTCCTCCTGACTGGAAACCAGTCCTACGTCGATCTCTGGCGGGGCGTAATCGACGGCGTCAATGCCCACGCCCGGGAGATCGACGGAAGACCACACTATCCCCGCATGCATGGCGATGAGGGCTGGTACGACTTTCAACCGACTCCCTTCGATGCCGGAGCTCTCGAAGTCTTCTATTGGTCCATGAATGATCTCGACCGGGAACGGGTATCCAGTGATCCATGGGTTCAGTTCCTTTGCGGAGACGACCCAGACTTTCCCGTATCCCAATTGAAGAGCAGTCTGCGCCAAGTGCGCGAAAAAGCTGAGGGAGTGAGGTTGGACCAGACAACCCCCGATACTCGACTTTCCGATGACATGAATCGCCTTAATCCGGCAACTACGGAAGCACTCACCCAACTTATGCTTGGGGGTCTCCCAACGGGAAGGGTGGGCTTTCCCCTGCACTGCCGCTTACGTTACTTCGATCCCCAGCGTCAACGCGCGGGAGTTCCAGAAGACGTTGCGGTATTGGTCGAGGCGATCAGCGCGGACAGCGTTACCGCGAATTTCATCAATGTGAACCCTGTCGCATCGCGTAGCGTCATCGTGCAAGGGGGCGCTTACGCGGAGCATCAGCTCAAGGAGGTCAATACCGGTAATCGCACAGTGTGCGTCGACGGTTCTGCGATTCGCATTCACCTCCTGCCCGGATGCGGCGGGCGCGTCACGATCCAGATGAATCGCTACGCCAACACGCCCTCCTTGGCGTTTCCCTGGGATCGATAAGGGGAAGCCGCCTACGGGTGGGCGCCGCCGCCGTTTTCACAGAGAGAACTTTGGCGAAACAAGGGCTTTCGCGTTCAGAAGGGGGGGTACCTCAATAGCGCCAACCGAGTATTTTCCAGTAATGCAGAAATACCAGGAAGAGTAATTGCGCCAAAATCGCAGCCAGACTGAAAAGCACTCCGGCAACAGAGCTGTTCCAGATTTCCCCGAAGTTAAGGAAAAGGGTCACCAGAGACCAAGCGAAGCACAGGATCCCCAGTAGCGGAAGCGCCAGGGCGATCTCAACCTGGAGCGGCACATCTTGAGTAAGGCGATAGGCTCCTTGAGCAGTGAATACTGTCATAGCCAGAATGAAGCTCAAGTTGACGGCGGACATCGAAAAGATCGCCCAGGCTGTGCCGGTATGCGCGAACGGGCTGTCGAAGACGATCAATACACCGTGAACCACAGCGTAGAGGATGAACCCCGTGATGGCGGTCGACACCAATCGAATTTGGGAGCTACTGGTCTCCCATGAGGCAAGTCTTTCATAGCGATCTCTTCCGCCCAGATAAAGACCCGTTATACGATCACGAGAGCCGCGAATAAATCCGAGGCGCATACCGCCTGCTGCTCGTTCGAAGACGCCGTCCTCGGCTGGGTCGTAGCGTTGTCCAGCAATGAGAAGACTGTCCGCCGCAGCCTGAACCACCACTTCTTCACCCTCCTTACCGAGAAAGGCGGAAGATTTCCCAAAGTGATGATGCGGGTACCAGCTGTGTCGATAGGTTCCGGAATATTTTCTGAAATCAGACGATACCGCCTCGCTTACTTTGGCCGTTCGATCGGATCGATCAGCAATGGCAAATCGGGCCACGCGCTCGAGGAAGTCACGGAGGACCTTGGTGTCGGTATTGTAGTATAGAACGACTCCGAAACCAGCTTTCGGAAATAGATAAAATCCGGTTCGGTGACCCGGCATGTGGCCGGTGTGCCAGGCGACCGGCTGATCGTAGAGTTCATCGAGCCAGAAGCTCAGTGCCATGCCCGGTAGGCCGTTTACTGCTGTCGTCTGCTCCGTCAACAGGCATGCGGGTTCCCTCAAGACGGCGGACTCGCAGTTATCCAATAGCCATTGCATCAGCAACCCCATTTCCCGCATCGTGGTGACAAGTGACGATGCAGGATAGGGGCGCCAATGGCGCAGCGGCAATTCGCGATGCCCGCCAAAAATCCAGTTGTAGCCGCGCGCTGTCTCGGCTTCCAGAGCCGTATCCATAACAAATGTAGAGCGGACCATTCTCAACGGACTGAAGATTTCATCGGCGGCATACTCATAGAACCTGCGCTGCGTGACTGACTCGACGGCCAGCGCAGCCAGGGAGATGCCGAAGTTCGAGTAAGTTATGGTAGCACCTACCGAAGCTACCGGGGGCGGCAAGCTGGTTTTTAGATAGGAGTTCAAGTCGACGGTCCCGCCAACCGAAGGGAACGACTGCCGGGCGAAGCGCTCCCCGATCCCGGAACGGTGAGTCAGCAGATCTCTAAGGGTAGCACCACCATAGCCGAAAGGCAGCGGCCACCCCACGTATTCCCCGATCTCTTGATCCAGGTCGAGATTACCTTTCTCTACCTGCTGTTGCACCGCGATGGCGGTGATGAGTTTGGAAATCGATCCGGCGCGCACGGGGGTTTCAATGGTCAGGGGAACGGCCCTTTCAATCTCCGCCAGACCAAGCGCTCTCCCGATCATTTCGGAATGATCCCGGCGGCGCAGCACAAAGGCTATCCCCGGAGCATGGATTGTTTCCTGAATGTCCCGAATACTGTCGTCGAGGAACCGTTGCCACTCTTCTTCTCCGCGCTCGGCAATAGCATATGGTTCCAATTCAGCCATGCAGGTGTCTGCCTTCTCGTCTACAGTGTGGGTTTAGAGGTGAAACACCACACTTAGTACTCGAATTCGTTAATACGGTGATGTATGCCGAGGTTCATTAGGAGGTTCCCCATCAAGGCCTTTGGCCTTCAACTATGGCTGGATCATGAACTTGCCGTCACTGGGCAAAGGACAGGTAGGGCGAAGCATCCCTGCTGAGCCGCAGGCCGCCCAGGTTAATTAAGAGGTTCGTCATCGAGGCCGGCAGCCGTCAACTATGGCTGGATCATGAACCCGAGATCCGGTCCCTCCGCTCACGCAGAGGGCTACACGTAGCTCGCTCTGTGAGGAGCGGGACGGCTCGGCAATCGGCGAGGTTAATTAAGAGGTTCGTCATCGAGGAAGGCAGCCTTCAACTATGGTGCAATTTGAACGGCAGGTCCTCGCCGCCGCGGACCTTCCACGGCTAAAAAACTGTAAGGCGGGCTCACTAAGAGGATTTATATCGAGGCCTGATCCAGGGCGGATTTAGGTCTTGTTTCGTCGACCAAGTGCGGTAACTTTGAGTTGACCTCATCTCGAGGCAGTTCCCATATTTGCGCGCAAAACTCGACTGAAGAAATAGAGGTGCGTTGCAGATGGTGGCACGCCGACCACAGCGATCTCGAATGGAACCCAAAGCGAACGAGTCCGGAACCGACAAGGTGCTGCCATTTCGGGATGTGTTCTTCTCGGCACAAGTCGACGCCGTCATGCAGGCCGGGCGAAGGGCATTGGTCATTAATATTGGTATAGCGATCATAGTGGCCATCTGGCTGGCCGGAAACGTTTCGAACAAGGTGGGCGGCAACTGGCTGGCCTACATGATCGCACTTTCAACCCTCACTTTCCTCGTGCTGGGTCGGTACTTGGAGGACCGTGAACGCGACGCGAAGGCACGTAGGCGAATCCGTCATATTATCCTCGCATGCCTCCTGCTGGGAGGCGGCTGGGGCTCACTTTCATTCCTTTATTTTCCCGAGTCGACTGAGGACCTTGGGCTGTTACTGGCATTAATCCTGGGACTCACGGGATTGAGCACTACGATACTTTCCCCGGTCGCAGCGGTTTCCTGGGCCTTTGCCCTCGCCGCTGTCCTGCCTCTAGGCACACAATACCTGATCGAAAGTGGGGGCAGTTACTACCGAACAAGCCTGATTCTGGGAGGATACCTGCTTATCTTTGGCTTTGCCGCCAATCATGCGGCGCGGCGCGCCCGAACCGTAGTTCGGGAAAAGGTGATTATTCTCAAGGAAATTCAGAGCCGCCGGATTATCGAACGCCAACTGGTCCACGAAAAACAGATGACAGAGTCGGTACATTCGCAGAGGCGAAACTTCACCAGGAATTTTGGTCTCGAAATCCGCAACTATCTTACCCCGATCATCGGTTTTTCGGAGATTCTGAAGCGAGATCGGGAGGGCAGTTTCTCGGTCAACGATTTAGTGCGGCTGGAAAAAATAAATCGCAATGGGCGGCAGATCGTTCGCGTGATCGATAACGTTCTGGACCTGGCCGACATCGAAGAACACAAACCAGACCTCGATTTGGAACCTGTGGCCATTCGAAATCTGATTGACGAGGTGTTGGAGCTGCAACAGGACGCGCTGCGAGAGAAGCAGTTAACCGTCAGTCGCGAAGTTTCCGAAGACATTCCCGATGAAATCACCACCGATTCCTCAAGGCTCTGGCAGATTGTCAGCAATCTTATGCACAATGCCGTGAAGCTGACCGATCGGGGCAGTGTTGGAATTCGGGTTGAGATGCAGGAAGAAGCTGACCGTGATTCCCGAATTCGCATCGCCGTGAGCGACAGTTGCGGCGGGATCGATGAGGATCTTCAGAAGAAGCTATTTGATCCTTTTGCCAGACAGGGTGACGGAGGTCCCATCGACGGTGGCGTCCGGTTGGCACTGGCTATCACCAGGAACCTGGTCCGACTCCTGGGCGGTGAGCTCGCGGTATCCAGTAAGCCCAGCGAGGGAGCTACGTTTTCTTTTACCCTCCCGGTCGTACTTGAGGAAAGTGATGCCAATTCCGTAGCGTCGGACACGGCATAGCGAACATCGAATACCGAAGTTCCTGATCTCGATGGTGGATCTTTTCTTCCTGGCTCGCCAGTTCCCTCCACGATTGACATTTCCTTGACACGGCGTTCGCGGAAAGCTCAGCGGGAATATCGCACCTTGGTCACGATCTCACCCAGAACATAAACACAAGCAATGGCGCGGTACGCTGTAACCATTTTTTTGAGCGCGTTCCTGCTCTTCCTGCTTCAGCCTATGGCCGGGCGCTACATCCTGCCCTGGTTTGGCGGTGGGCCTGCGGTATGGACAACCTGCCTGCTGTTTTTCCAGGTGCTCTTGCTGGGAGGCTACGCCTACGCTCATCTGATTGTTCTCAGATTCCCCGCACGAGCGCAGGCTACCCTCCATGCCGGTCTCCTCCTCATCTCGCTGCTCTTTCTTCCCATTACCCCCGCTGATACCTGGAAATCAACGGGTGCGGAATTTCCTACTGGAAGCATTCTCGCGCTCCTCACCGTAAGTATTGGCCTACCCTACCTTCTTCTCTCGGCGACGAGTCCTCTGCTGCAGCGCTGGTTCACCTGGAGCAATCCGGGAAGGTCACCCTATCGTCTCTACGCACTTTCAAACATCGGGTCGCTTCTGGGCCTTTTATCCTACCCTTTTCTACTTGAGCCAACTCTCGGTCTGCGTGTCCAGACCATCTACTGGTCGGCCGGCTACTTTGCTTTTGCTATGGCCAGCGGATGGTGTGCTATGCGTATTTTCAAGGAAGCGTCGGCAAGCCCCTGCAATGGCGACGCCGAGACCCCTGCTGTTGCCTCCGATAAGCCGCTCAAGGTCCGGCCTGCTGTGGTGTCACTCTGGCTGGGTCTCACGGCCTGTGGCTCCGTCAATCTCCTGGCCACGACCAACCGTATAACTGAAGATATCGCCCCAATTCCTTTTCTCTGGGTTTTCCCGCTCGGGTTTTACCTGCTCTCCTTTATCATCTGCTTCGATAGCGAGCGCTGGTACCATCGGCGATTCTGGGCATCGGCGCTTTTCATATCCTTCGCGGCGGTGATCTTTTTGCTCTATCAGGAGTCCTACGTCTCCTCTCTGCTCGAGATCACGATATATGCCGCTAATCTGTTTATCTGCTGCATGGTGTGTCATGGCGAACTGGTTCGTTTGAAACCCGACCCGCTTTACCTGACATCCTTTTACCTCAAGGTCGCCTTGGGAGGAGCGCTTGGTGCGTGCTTCGTAACGCTTGTCGCCCCTCGGTTATTTGATGACTTCTGGGAGTTTCATCTTGGTTTGTTCGCAACTTATGCACTCCTTGCACTGTGTGTTTTTCGAGACAAAAGCGCTTCCCCCGGTAGACCGCGACAGCAGAGATCGAGAACCGCGGCTCTAGTGATTGGCGCAGCTCTGCTGGGGTCGGTTCTGTGGGGACACAAACTGAAAGCACAGAAGAATGTCGTCGCCACCACCCGCAATTTCTACGGTGTCCAGCGCGTCTCTGAATACGACGGCGGCACGAAAGCCTGGAGACGTTACCTCTGGCATGGCCAACAGGTACACGGCGGCCAGTTTCTTTCCCCTGAGAGACGTTGGCTGCCGACAGTGTACTATGGTCTGGAGAGCGGGATGGGTTTCGCGATACGCAATCACCCCCGCCGCCTCAATAAGGAGGCCGGATATGAGGAAAGCGCGGGAAGCGGACTGCGCATCGGCGCTGTTGGAATGGGAGCAGGCACCGCATCCACCTATGCCGGAAAAGGCGATACCATCCGCTATTACGAAATCAATCCCGAAGTCGTAAAGTTCAGTGATGAATACTTCTATTTTCGAAAGGACTCTCTTGCCCGCGAAGAGGTCATCATCGGTGACGCTCGCATCTCAATGGAGCGGGAGCTGGCCGCGGGTCAGCCGCAGCAGTTCGATATTTTGATTCTAGACGCCTTTAACTCCGATGCCGTGCCTGTACACCTCCTTACCCTGGAGGCTTTCGACGTCTACTGGCGACATCTCCGACCAGATGGGATTCTGGCTGTTCACATATCGTCTAATCATCTGGATCTGGGTCCCGTCGTGAGGGGCCTGGCCGGAGAATTCAATAAAACGGCTCTGCGGATTATCAGCCGCAAGCATAAAAGACATATAATCTCATGGAGCGATTGGGTGTTGGTCACTAACAATGAAGCATTTCTAGGCAACAAGCAGACCGGGTATCACGAAAAATCGACTAACGGGCCAAGCTTGATCTGGACAGATGATTTCAGCAACCTTCTGGCCCTTCTGAAGTGAGCTAGCCCCAGATCCAGCGAACCTTGGCAGATGGGAAGCGGTTTGGCAGCCAGAGGAGGGCCGACGGCTCTGGAGGCCGCTGCCAGGTTCGGTCTCGGGAACGAGGCCGGTTGCCTGCTTGAATGGTATGATTTAGGCCCCAAAATGGCCCTTCGCTTATTTTGGGGCTAGCAATCTGTCGGGCTTTGTCCTCAGCCGGTTAGAGGTGAATTCCGAACCCGATCAGAAAGAGCCGAAAATGATCCCAGATGGTGCTTTCTTCGGTGAATCGAAGAAAGATGTGAATGATGGCATAAAATTGAAGAGTGCAGTAGGCGGCAATCACATCGCCTATGATCCGCGGCCCCCGTGTCCAGGGCTTTCTCTTTCTCTTTCTGCGGCGCAAGTAGAGTTGCGATGCGGCAATACCTCCACCCAGCAGAATATAGTAGGGCCATGTCTTGAGAACATGGCCAAAATTCGCAAACAGCATACCCTCGTAATACATCTCTTCCACGAGATGGCCCCATACCATATTGCCAAATCCTGCCGCAGCCATGGTGGCGACGATAATCCGGACATTAGGATGTCTCTTAAAGCAGCAAAAGAATACTGGAAAGTAGAATGCCCTCACCAGGAACTCGCGGTAGTGAAAGAAAAACCGCGTCCACAGCGTTACAAGATTCGTAGAGAGCCACGGGCGATCAAAGTAAGGATCAATGCGATAGCCGCAGATCCGCCATACTCCTACTTTGAAATGGACCACGCCTCCCCATAGGAGGGTCCATCGAATCAGGTCCAGAAAGCAGGTCAGCAGCACCGAAGGCGTGCTCACCGCGCCTCCTTTAATAAAGTGGGCCACCATTGTCCGGATGCTGGCCTGGTGAACCGCTACTCCGAAATGCGTAAAGATGTCTACCATAAAATAGCGGATCCAATTCGCCAAAACGAGGTAGCCCATGGCCACCAGGAGTATTCTCAATCCGCTGATTACGATCGTATTTTTATTTTCGCAGAGAAAGCTATTCTGGGTGTACGATCGCCCTTGGCCGATCTCTACACCCCAATGCCAGAAGGGAACGGCCCCGGGCGAGAAAAATACCGAAAGGTATTGGCCGAAGGTTATGTTTCCGGGGATGAGACCATCCTTATGTTTCCGGGGATGAGACCATCCTTGTAATCAATATGGTACATGACGAGTCTCAGCCACTGCCAGAAGAACATGAAGAAGCCCAGTGGTAATTCCCACTCATTGCCGGTGCCTCCCTCTACCAGAGCGCCGGCAAACACGGTAAGGATGGCCGACTGGATGACCAGGGTACGCAGCACTGGGGCGAAGCGGGGGTTGAGCAAAAGCCTCCGAAGGCAGTAGACATAAACGATACCCGAGATCAAGGGTATCGCAGCCACCTGCATCCACCCCCATGCGCCGCTTGGAGGACCTGGGGCGAAAGCGAAGTAGCCAAATATGCCGGGCACAACACTCAGCACGGGATAGGGTTCACGGCGGGGATGGAGAACCAGATATACGATCGCGTGGGCAAGGAGTATTCCGGCCAATCCTCTGGAACCATACATCAAAAGAATGGCGATGAGGGTCCAGATGAGCAGGGAAGGCTGTTTGTAGCGGAGTGGTAGAAAATAGGAGCAGAGAAAAGCCGGGATCAGCACAAGGTAAAATACCAGGTGCAGCTTATCACCCGTATTCCTACGCTCGACCAGGCTGATGGGCTCAATGGAGATGACATTCCGGTCCGAATCCCGGACAAAATCAACGCATACGCCAAGCTGCTCCGCCAGATCCTGCGGGGCCGGGAGATGCAGGGCCTCATGAATATGGGTAAAAAGGTAAATGTAGAGGCCGAGAACCAGCACCACGGCAAGAACCACGGCAGGGCTGTGCCGGTCGTTCACTCGCCGCTGCTCGTCCGTTACCGGGACCGACTTCAGCAGGCCCGGCATCTACAAAGCGGTTGTCTTGGCGGCAAGACGTTGGGCTACCATCTGCGTGAGCGTCGAGACATTCTCGAAGATGGTCCCATTGACGTCCGCCCGCGAAATCTCGATTGCGAAATTGCTCTCCAGAAACAAGACCGTATCCACGATTCCCAGAGAATCCACAAACCATTCCTCAAGGAGATTGGTTGATTCGGTCAATTCCCGATCCGGGTCCCGAAACTCCTCTTCAAAGAAAGCTTTTATCTGGGCAGCGATCTCGCCTTTATCCATGGGTCCGTCCTTTTATCCCACCCTCAAACACCGCCGGTACCTGATTATCAGGTCCAAGTTAAGGTCCGGCAACCAAAGAGTAGAAGCGGCGTCTCGCCGCTTTACACAGGCCCGATGCAGACACCTGAAAGCGGCGAGACGCCGCTTCTACCTTGGCTCAGCCGATGCCTCGATCAATACCTAAACTCTCTTTTTCCCTTTCCGTGCCCATCTGTCATCTGTAGTTTCCCCTCTCTCGAACCTCCATTTGAGTTGTTCGTTCGGCAGGCTCAGGGCCCTGAGCGCAGTCGAAGGGCTGCTGCGCTGGACTTTATCATGGACGATTCAGCCATCGTTTTCGATCCGAACCCGGCCGATTCGACGGCCGTAAGCATAGTGGGTTGACAGCAATAGTGTACTGGCCACAAGTTCCGCCATTTCCTCAATCGTGAAGTAGATCCGGTAGGTCCGCCACTGTTCCAGCGAAATAAAACCCGGGGAACTCAAGACCCCGGCCTCATAAGTTTCCAGCAGCAAAGAACCGCCGAGCAGAAGCAGGGCACCCGCTAAACCAGCCCCAAGCAATGGATACGCCCGAAAACGCGAGTAGTAAAATACCACCGCAAATAGACCGATCAAGATCAGGATAGGGGAAAAGATAACTCCCCACCACATACTGTCGGTTTCCCGAGTCGCCCCCAGAGCATGCCGCAGATTTTCGCCCGCCTCCCCCGCCATTACCCAATGGATGAGCGTCTCGTGGACTTGTGCAGTTTCGTCGACGGACATTCCGAGCATGAGAACAGCAATAAGCAGCCAGCCCCATGGATGTTTCTTCGGCCTCGGCTTCGCTGTCCCTGATTCCTGGAAAAAACACCATGCCGCCGCCAGGGCGGCGGCCGAGAACTTGAAACTGGAGTACCAGGTGGGCAAGTTCGCTTCCTTGTCCAGGTCGAAGAAGTCACCCATCTGAGAACTCCCTTGGAAAAGGTAATGCAGTATCAGGATCATCCCATCGCCTGCCAGAAAGAGTACAATAACCAGTCGTGTGCTTCCCATCTCTTAATTCCTATCGATATCGGTAAGGAACCTATTCGCGGATGTAACCCGCCTTTTCGAGTTCCTCCCGCATTCTTTCGCTCATATCCGCGTAAGCGGAGGGACTGGTTTTCTTCAGTTCAGCCAACCAGGAATCGAGTGTTGATTCCATCCTCAAGGCTTTGCCGATATGCTCGTCGATCACGTTGGACTGTTCTTCGGGATCATTGATCAGATCAAACAGGTGCAATTGCTCACTTCCCTGGTGACTCTTCCTGATCAGTTTCCATTCTCGCGTGCGCATACCCGCACAAGCGCTACCGAAAGGATTTTCCTGAAAGAAAATCCGCTCAACAGTGGCGGGCTCCGGATCGCGCAGAACGGGCACTAGAGATTGTCCGGCCAACCATGGCAGAAGAGGAAGACCCAGAAGATCCAGGATGGTCGGCATGAGATCGATACTGGAGACCATTTGCGGCAGGCGAATCCCGGGCACGAGACCGGAGGCTACCGCCGGCTTGACGAGTAGGGGAATGCGCAGTGCCTGTTCGAAGTACTTTCCGGTATGACCGATCGCCACCCTTCCAGAGTCCCCCGTCGTCTGTTCAAAGAGCAACTCCCCATGGTCTGCCACCACCACGATGAGGGTATCCTCAAAAAGGCCCGCTGCCTTCAAAAAATCGAATATAACCTTGAGTGAGTCATCCACCATTCGGATCTCACCATCGTAGAGGGCCGTGACCTGGTCTTGCATCTCTGCGCTGAGGAGACCCTTCCTCCAGGCCGACTCCATATCGAGGCTGCAGCGGATATCAAATGTATCCAATCCCTCCACCTCATGGCTTCTCGGTATCTCCGCGAACAGCGAATCGTAGGGTGGAGCCGGATCGTAACTGTCATGAATCTGTTGCGCGTGTAACCAGACAAAAAAAGGATGGCCCCTGCTTTGCTCGGCTCCGGACCTTCCGGAGATTCGAATCAACCGCCACCTCTTGATCCAATCCAGCGCCGCCCGGAATCCCCTCATTTCATTCTCCAGCTCCTTTTCTTCGTGAGCGTGGCTTTTTACGTCGTGTAACTCGAAGGTCCGGAATCCCTGATCCAGCCCGGTCTCACGCCCTAACCCGTAAAATCCTATAAAGGCGGCTGTGTCATACCGAAATCTGGCCAGATATTCTGCCAAGGTCAGAAACTTGCCCGGCATTCTGAGACCGTTGTCGACGAGACCATGCTGGACAGGGTACAATCCGGTGAAAAGCGTGGCGTGGGATGGCGCCGAATTGGTAGCTACTGTGTAAGCGTTCTCAAAGACAATTCCATCCCTCGCCAGGGCCTCCAGGGCCGGGCTCGTAGCGCGCTCGTAGCGATAGAGGCTGAGATGATCCGCCCTACAGGTATCCAACGTGACCAGGAGCAAGTTAGACCCGGCACTGTCCCGCAGACCGGAGGTTCCGCCGAACATGATTGAGATCAGCTTAAAGCTCAGAGCGCAAGCCGCGCAGAGACCCGCACAGACGAACAATGCCATCAGTAGTTTCTCACCGTTCTTCAACCTCGAGAGATCCATATTGCAAATCTTGCGGCGTTTCGCGTCTTCTTTCGTCTACCCGATTTCCCGATTCTGCAGGTGCTCCATTCGCAAAGCCCTTTTGTCCAGCTTGCCCTGGGCAGTAAGGGGGAAATGCTCCACCAGAATCCACCTCCTGGGCATCATATACCCCGGCAGTTCGTCCCTTAGTTTCTCCCGCAGGTTCCGGATCCTGCCACCGGCGCGTGACGAGTAAAATGCAATAATAGCCCGCTCCTCCTGGAGGTAGATCACGCTCGAGCGCACCACCTCGGAAAGCCGGTTGAGAGCGCTCTCAATTTCGCCCAACTCGATGCGGTATCCCAGATGCTTAATCTGGTCGTCTCTTCTTCCCACCATGTAAATCAGGCCGTCTTTCGAAGATCGGTAACCCAGATCACCGGTCTTGTACACGATTTCCCGATAATGGGTGTGCTCAGGATTCTGAATGAAGGCGCGGGCGGTTTTGCCTGGGTTGTTCCAGTACCCGAGTGCCACGCCACTGCCGCCCACGCAGATCTCCCCCACCTCATCGGGCCTCTCCACGACGCCTTCCTGCTCATCGAGGATCAGAATTCGCGTATTCCGGCAGGGCACTCCCAACGGAACATGAGTGAGGTCTTCCAGATTCTTCCCGAAAATCCAGTAGATGGCGTCCACCGTAATTTCGGTCGGACCGTAGAGATTCGAGAGCAACGTATCGGGCAATTTCCTGCGTAGTTCCTTCAGAATAGCCACCGGCATGGCTTCACCCGCGAAGAGCAACTTGCGCAGAGCCGGCAAAGCACAACGGTCGAGCAACTTCAGGGAGGTGATATTTGCCAGTATGGAAGGAACGAAGAAAAGAAATGTAATGGCATGCTCCCGCAGGTAATCCATCAGGGAAGGGAGAAAGAGGAAGTGCTCCTTGGTCAGCAGGTGCAGGGTGCATCCGCAGGCGAAGGTCAGGTAAAGGTCAAGGACCGAATTGTCGAAATGAAAAGGCGCTTGACTGCCGATAATTTCATCTGAGTCGACCTGGTAGATTCCGGCGGCCCATGTGATGTAGTCGATGACAGCCAGGTTTGAAATGGCGACCCCTTTGGGCTCTCCCGTGCTGCCCGAGGTAAAGATAATGTACAATGGATCCAGACTGTTTCGCGCTTTGAGACCTTCCAGCAGCACACTCTCTCTTGCGCCCGCCGAAGGATGGCCCGGTCCATCCCCTTTCAGTTCAAGGGGATTGCCATTCAGCTGATAACGGTTCTTCTCCCAATCGAGGACAAAAAAGGGACCCAGGGAGGAATAGGCGCGCCGGCGCCGTTTCGGAGGCGTTTCTTCATCAAAGGGAATGTAGATATTCCCTCTCAATTGCACGCCGATCATGGCGATGACGGCTTGGATCGACTTGTCCATATTGATGACGATGGGAACATTCTTCGAAGACACCGTCTCTTTGAGCAGAAATCCCAGTTCGACCGCGGCTTCCCACAATGCGGAGAACGTGATCTCTCGTCCCCGATCGACCACCGCAACTTTGCCGGGAAACCTTTCCCTGGTACGGTAAAGAAGCTCTACGGCCAGTCTTGTCATAGCCTTTACACTCTTCGTGCCATAATCCCGCCAACTCCACCGGTCACTCTTCAAGACCCTCCAAGCGTTGCAACTCTGCCTCGAGCGTGCGCAGCGACCATCGTAGCCTGGAATAGACTCGAGCGGCTTTGAGGCGGAAAAACGCGTTTACGGTATCATCCGCGGCGGGCTTATATTGTTCAGAGAATCGGCTGAAGTATGCGATCCCCTCTCGCAGGACTTCTCGTGCCCCGTCCAACTCTCGCCTGCGCCGGTGAATCGCGGCCAACCTGAGATAAGTGTTCAGATCCGAGGGATCGATTGCGAGGTAGCGCAAGAACTGTGGCATTGCCTCCTCGAATTGTCTCGAGCGGTAATAATACTCTCCCAGCCAGAAGACCGCCTCGCTATTGGGATCGATTTCGATGGATGCTTCCAACAGGACCAGCGCTCTTTGAGGGTCTCCGCCCCCGCCCATTTCTGCCTTCGCTTGCTCCAGCATCTTCGTCTCACGGGGACTGCGTATCTTATGGCGGGTGTAGTTGGGCAGTTCGACTATCGCCCAGAGCAGCTCCTGCCCATAAACTACGACCAGAGCGACAATCGCCAGATAGAGGCAAAGATTGAGCCGCGATAGACTTGTGTGGTGAGTCATAAATTCGACTGCACACTAATAGGTCGCAAGGATTGTTTGACCGCCATAGACGTAATCTCCCACTTCCGCGATGACCGACATGTCCGGCGCAGCCTCGATGAATATATCCGTCTGCGATCCCCATACGATCATGCCCAGCTTTTGCCCGCGGTCTACCCGTTGGCCCTCTTCGACCCAGGTCAGGATGCGACCCACGTAATAGTCGGCTATCCGCACAATGTAGAGATAGGCGCCCCGATCTTCCTCCAGAACCAGAGTCTCTCGCGCGCTCTTCAGAATATATTCTCCCTTTTCCTCGAGATCAAAAGGAGGGATGCCGATCGCCTTCTTGATCGAGACCAGACCAGGTATGAGCTGTGTCAGGATAATCTCCCTTTCCGCTTCAGTCATGTTCATGTGAGGGCCATTGAAAATAATCTGCTTCTTGACCACGCCGTTGTTGGGCACCCGGTTCACATGGACTCCCTGGGTATTCATGTAGATCCCTATCAGATACCCGTCCCGGAAGGGCCGAAGCGGTTCCGTCTTGAGGTGTTGGGCGATGGGAACGGGAACTCCCGCTTTAACTACCTGCGGGATGATGCCATCGCTTACCTTCGTCACATAGAGCACCGTGCCGTCGGCCGGGGAGACGATTACCCGCCCCTCCGGGATGGCACGCGCAGGATCCTTCACCAGGCCGTGATAGAGATAATCGGTGACTATGGCGAAACGCAGCAGGAGAAGAATGATGCCAAGGAGTAGGACGCCGAACGCGAAGATACCGATAGTCACGCGCCGACTTGACCTTTTACCCCGATCAACCCTCATTTTTCATCCCCCATCCGGTCGCAGGCGTGCCATCGCCGCGATAGCCTCTACATGGTCCCTATCGATTCTCAAGGCTGCCTCGTACGCCAGAACTGCATCATCCAGGCTACCTGAACCTTCCAGTGCCGCTCCCCGGTAAAAGTGAACATCGGCAGTCTCCCGAATTCTTACCGCATCGTCCAACGCCTTCAAGCCATCTTCAAAGCTTCCCATTTTTACCAGTACCCGACCAATCCTGAAGGGCGCGTCGCGGTCGCCAGGATCCACCGATAGTTCGGCTCTGAAATTCTCCAGAGCCAATGCATATTCCTCCTTATACTCATAACACGCGCCGATATTGAAATAGGTATTGTTATATCCCGGGTTCAGCACAAGTGCTTCTCTGAATGAATCGATGGCCTCACCGTATTGACCGTTCCTCATAAGGTAAAAACCAAGCTTGTGATGCCTGTCAGCATGATTCCCCGCGGCAGCGAATGCCTCATAGTACTCAACCTTCGCCGCGTCGTACTGAGCCTGAAAATCTTCCAACTGATCACTGACCAGACGCCGCCATTGCCTGGTATAGCGCGATTCCTCGAGCAGAACTTCGGCCTGCGCCAACAAATAAACCGGGTTCCAGTTCGTCCCCGAAGCCAAGGCATCTTCAACATCGGTAATATCCATCCGGTTCATGAGGCGTCGCTGAAAAGCGGCGTATCCGCGACCGTGCAACCGGCTCATCTCAAACTCCAGGGATGGATAGTCCAGCGTGTTCAGGGGTAGATCGCGATTACCGACCAGGTCCGCGGCGCGGGTCGAAAGCAGGCCATAGGACAACCAGTCGGGCTTGATACCGAATTTATCCATGAAGAAGGGCCCGGCCACCGGATGATCGGCCACGATCCGGGCCTGATGAGCCTGGATCGGTTCCCGCGAACAGATGAGGAGAAAATAGGAGGAACGAATATAGGCGATCGCACAATGATCGAAGGAATGGCTCAACGTTTTCAGCATGATGTCGATGCCGTTCTCTCCCGCCCTCGAATCAATCCACGTCACATACACACCATCCGGCGATAGCCGCCGTTTCGTCATTTCGAGAAAGTCCTCTGTATACAGCTTGGCCGAACTGAAATAAAGAGGCGTCGTTACCGTATTGATGATGAGCGAATAGGTCTCCCGAGTGGACTTTACATAATGAATCGCGTCATCGTGAATGATCGTCACTTTGGGGTTATTCTCGATATCGAAATTATACTCTTTCATCCGGTATAAATTTTCCAGTACGGCCCCGTTTATTTCGACCGCGTCGGTATGCTCATAAAGCATGCCCGTAATGGACGCGGTTGCGCCGGATCCGAGACCCAGCACCAGAGCCCTGTCCGAACGGGGAGCAAAAACCGAAGCGTAAGCCCCTACCAAGGGTTCAAACTCGGCGTTCAATGCCATGCTGATATACCCATTGATGAAAAAGTGGGGGACGCCGCGGGCCCAGGTGATGGAAAAGACACTGCGATGCCCCTTGAATTTCTCGGGGAAATCAAATTGATCCCTTTCCTGTTTGAGGTCTTCGGCCGAATCGAACGACGTATAGCCTAAATAGAGAAGGTCCTCTTCCCAGTACTTCTGATGAACAAAAACAGCGAGGGAAAAGGCTACGACGGCGAATGCTATCCCGTAAATCGAATTGAGCTGCGCGAAAATCAGGGCGGCCGACACGATCCCGCTTATGATCACGATCAGAATGCCGTAATCGAACCGGGGATGAAGGTAAAAAGCCATCAACAGGAACCCACAGGCGTTCGCCATGGAAGAAATAAACAACAGCTTCCCGGACTCTTTGGCCGTGTTCATCTGTGCGCTGATGAGAGCGGGAATAGTGGCGCCAAAACTCAATGCCGGCAGCCCCATTACCAGAACGAGAGTCCCCAGTTTTAGAGCGCCAATCAAAAAAGGCCTGTCGGCGATATGCCCGAAACAGGTGGCATACAGTTCTGCAACGGCTCCAAAACCGCCGATCATCCAAATCAGCCCTGCGAGGTTTGCCATCAGAACTACGGCAATATTCAACCGAAACAACCTTGTCAGCGCCGACCCGCAGGCGATGCCGAGCAGGATCAGGCTTAGAACCAGAGCGAAGGATTCCCGGAAGGGACCGAAAATACACTCCGCCAGCTTGATCATGAGCAACTGGAAAACCGCGGATGCAACACTGGCGATAGCGAGCGCAATCAAGTGAAGCGGAGGAAATCTGACCTCTCCCACCCTTTTCTCGTCCGGCTTTTCGGCTCTGAGCCCCGCAAAAAATGTGATCAGTAACAAGGCAACCAGACCATTCACGCCGGCGATGCAGTAGGTAGCCGCACGAATCCCCAGCAGGCGGATCAGACCGTATTCAATGGCTAACACAGTGATGGCAGCGCCAAGGTTATAGAAAGCATAGGCCCGGGCGAATACCAGGCCCGGACTGAGCCGCCCTAAGTAACCCGCGAAGATGGGGAGGCTGGCGCCGATGAGGAAGGCCGGGAGTAAAAGAAGGATTATGCATATCAGCAGCGCGCCGGCTAACCCCGTCTCCACAATGGGCAGGTAGGTGTAGAGTAACCGGTCAAGCAAAACCGAACAGGAGGCAAACAGCATTCCATACAGCCCGATCGCACCCTCGATAAGCCAGAGATGCGCCCAGAACCGGTGAGCGAAATAGGTGCCCAATCCAATGCCCGAAAGAAAAGAGAGGAGGATGGACGCATTGACCACGAACTGATCGCCAATAAGGTCACCGAGAATTCTGGCGTACAGTATTTCGTAGGAGATCCCGCAGAATCCTGACGACAAAACCAGAGCGGCAAAGCCCAGGTTCCGCAGGCTGCTCCTACTATCGGCCATCAGAATCGTCCCTGGAAATTGTCTCTAACCTACACTCAGATTCAGCGAACCTGGGCAGATGTGCAGCGGTTTTCCAGCCTCTGGAGAGCCGACGCTTGCCGGGCATAGCCTTGGCGACGACTGGGCTCTGGAGGCCGCTGCCAGGTCTTGTCTCGGAAACGGGCCGGTTGCCGGTTGCTAGCCCCTCTTTCTCAACTGGGCGTCATTTTTGACCTAAGTCGTTGATAAACGACCAAAGGTCTCCACTACATCTCGCTAGTTTTCGATTCGATTTTTGGTGGCGGTTGTGCAGGAAGTTCAAGCTTTAGCTGGTTGAGCAATAGCTTTTGATCCTTACTGGGCTCGGTGTAACGGGTGAGCACCACGGTGCGCCCGTCGGTGGTGGGTAGCTTTACATCGAGCATTTGCATCGCCGCCATTTTCGAAAGCACCTCGGCGGCAGTAAGACCAGGGGCCAGATCGCGCAAGCGACGCTTCAGAGTGACCCATAGGCAGTAAGCCAGGAAGCTGATAAAAATATGGGCCTCGATGCGATCGTCCCTTTGGTGATGGATGGGCCGGATGGAGAGGTCATTTTTCATTTCCTTGAAAACTTGCTCGATCTCAGTGAGTTGGATGTAGAGGTGCCAGAGGCGGTGCGGATTGTCGGCACTGAGGGTGCTGCGCAACAGGTAGCGGCCTTCCCGGCGATAGGCCTGACGGTAGTTCTTCCAGTTCAACCGGAAGCTCACCGGCGAGCCATTGGCGGGGCCATCCTCGGGGGCTACGGCAATGTCGAGTAAACGCCAGATCCGCGGGCCGGCTTCCTTCTTGGCTTCGCCCAGTTTAATGAGGATGGTATCGCGCTGGTAACGCCGCTTGCTATCGCGGAGCTTCTTGAGCCTCTCAAGCAATCGGCGCAAACCGCGCAGACGCATACCCTTTTCTTTGTGCAGACGCTCCTTGCTACGGGCCAAAACATAAGTTTCACCCCCCTCCCTGATGAGTTTTACGTCGATACCTGCACGCAGATTCTGCCACTGCTTTTGCAGCAACGATTGCTCGAACTTGTCCAGCCACGAGCGCGGCGTACCCACCAGATAGTCGATCGGCGGGTCGCTTGCACGCATCTGGGCCAAAACCTCCTCGGTAGGTATTCCCCGATCCATGACCCAGATGCGCCGGGCCTTGCCGTAGGCCTTTTCGATGCGAGCAAGAAAATCGCCCAAGGTGGTTTGATCCAGGGTGTTACCGGGAAGCACTTCATAGGCAATCGGAAAGCCCTCCGGGGTGACTACCAGGGCGATCACCACCTGCAGACAATCCCAACGTTTGTCTCGGCTGTAGCCGAACTTGCGGATTCGGCTCGAAGCCGCTGGTTCCTGGTTCGGATCACACTCGAAATAGGTGCTCGTCAGATCGTATAGCAGTACCTCGTAACGGGTGTTGAACAAATCGCTCCAGCGCTTAGTCAGGTGGCTGAACAGGGCCTTTTTGTGCTCCAGCAATCGATCGTGGCAGCGATACAGGGTGTTCTTCTCGGCCAAGGCGAAGTCTTCGCCCAGAAGATCGGCCATGGCTGATTGCTCATACCATTGGCGGTGCAGCCGCCACTCGCTTCCTGGATCGATCAGTCGATAGGCCACCAGGGTTTGCAACACATGGGCCCACCGCCTGCCTTGCCGGGAAGGCCTCACTCGCTCGCGCCAGAACTCACCCAACCCCAATTGTTCATAAAGCACGCAGGACAACCAGCACGCTCCCCATTGCCGGGGCCGCTCTATCCTCAAATCTTTGAGCCGAATCCGTACGATGCTTTCCTCCTCGAGCGGCGGCGCCCGATCTTCGGGAAACAGCGCCACCTGCTCCGGCCGGGCACTACCCTCGGCAAAGATCTCGATACTCTTGCGCCAAGCGCTGCGCTGGCTGTCGTTGATCTCTCCAAGGTAGAGAACCTGCCTCTGCACCACCCGACCGCCACCCACACGCTTATTCTCCACGATGTTCCAATAGCAATGCTCTTTGCCATCTTTGCGCCGACGATTGCACCTCAGAAACATGATGGCCCCCAATTATACAAACATATCGAGGCCTGGGAAGAGGGTAGGTCTACACTACAGGCTGTTCTGCCAACCTTCCCCCACTGTTTATGCGACTCGACAGCCCATTTACCCCCGAAAAAAACTTTTTTAGAGGTTGAGTTGGTCAAGTCGGGCTAGCCATGACCAGGAATCACAAAGGTTACCTACCCGACGGACTCGGCGCCCTCGTCCCTCCAAAGCTTCCAGGATGTGCCTATCGCTGGAGGGCCGACGGCTCCGGAGGCCGCTGCCAAGTCTTGTCTCGGAAACGAGCCGGTTGCCCGCCTGAAAGGCATGATCAGGGATCAGCAAGGTTGCCTGCCTGGAGGACTCGGGGGCCCTCGTCCCTCCAGAGGGGTGACCGTACCGCTCCTGACCTTCTCGATTACGGGAAATAGGTGCTGAAGTCGTATCGATCCGTAAGGTCCGAAAGCTGACGCCAACTCAAAAGCTTGAACACAAGCTGATCCGGTGCCGGATGGTAATCGAGTTGTTCGTCATAGTGGAAGGCGGTATAGCCGCTAAGCTCGATGTAATGGCCCACCACGCCGCCGTAGAGATGAACGTCCTTGTCCTTGCCCACGAGCAAATCCTTGTCCTTAGTTTTATCTCCGGAGAATTTGACCACCGCATTCGGCGCGTATATCCCGCCGACCAGGGTGTTGGAGGACCGGATCCTCCAGAACTTCTGGCCGGGAACGGTATTCGTGCCGTAAAAGAAAGCTCTGTCCGGATACCAGGACTGGTTGTCCAGGCCCAGTCCATCCAGTACCAGATCGCCGCCCACAAAAAACTCAACCCTTCCCGTGGAGGTCACTGTAATCTTCCCGGTTACATTCATGTCATTGTCGACCACCATACGCACCGGCCCCTGAATGATCAGTTCTTCGCCTATGCCCACAGTCAGATCGGTAAGTTCGTATTCCTTGATCGGAGCACCGCCGACGTTCCCGATCGTCTTGGGCCAGTTGGGCCCGCCCGGCAGTTGGCTCTGAGGTGACGAAAATGTCGGGTTCCCGATATCCTTGAAGTCCTCAAAAAAATCGCCCGTCATTCGGTTCGGATCAAGCTGCACCGAGGGGTCGGTGTAAGGACCGTAGATCCTGCCTGCCGCTCCCACATTCGGCGTAGTGCCGTCGGTGGCGGCATAACCATAAATTTCGGCGGATCCTAAGGTCGCCGTCACCAGTGGTGCGGCAATAGTGGCCTTGTCGCCGCGGTTTAGGAGGGGATCGTAGTCGCCCGCGGAAGAGTCGTAGCTGTCCATAGTGGCGCCGTCCTTGTTCTTATCGCTTTCGGCATCGAAGTGTATCGTCGTCCGGGCGGTCAGGCCATTGGCAATGAGTCCCCTCGGCGCCAGCTTGACCTCGACCTGCTTGGTCACCGAGCGTCCCGAGGGCGAATTCGAAGTCGCCTCCACGTAGATAATAGGGTTGAGAGTAGAAAAATCTTCGACCACGACCTTGACTGAGCCGTCCCTGCCCTCGCCGAGATCAAAACCAGTTAGTTCCCTTCCCTTGTCATCCGTAAAATCATTCCAGTTGTTCCAGTCGACATGGTTCAGGGCCCAGATCGCCTCTTCCGCCGCCGCCTCGGCCAGCGTCAGCACGGCGTTGGAGGTTACAGTATCGTCGGAGCGCTTGAATTCCGCAACCGTAATCATGAGATAGCTGCCGATAACACCCGCCATAACAAATCCCAGAAACATCACGATGATTAGCACCGATCCGCGCTTTGAATGATCTTCACTCTCCATGTTCATACCCTCCATATTCATACTCTCCAGCCCTTTGCCTGATTCTTAATTAGTCATCTTGCGGTTGCGGATCTTGGAAGCAGCCGAGATGTTGTTATGCGTATTTTCCTGCTCTATAACCTTTCTCACCGCCTTTGCCGAGAACTGAATGCGTTCGACTTCGAGCGGGCTCGTCGTCGCCAGGCCGAGAAGATTATAGAAGCTGAAACTAAAACTCTCAAGGTCCTTCAGTACTACCCTCGACGTGGTCGGAGTCTCCCTCAGCAAGCGCTTGTTCGACGATTCATAGATGTAATCTATGACCTCGGTGCTCCCATCGGATAACTCTACTTCAATCGTTATGTTGCTCGGGTCGACTGAGATGACGTCGGCAGTCATTCTCACATCCCGTGAGAATTGCTCCAGGCAGCGGCGACTCTGCTGGTTCATTTCATAGTAATTCCCCGCTCCCAGCGAGCTTTTCAACATGAATATGTAGGAAGACGACACGCCCGCCAGGAAGAAGGTGGAAACCGATACGGCAATCATCGTTTCCGCCAGGGAAAACCCGCGGTTGCGCCGCCCGCTCGACCGGTTGGAGGGGTTAGAATGCTCGGTAGTTGTAATCATGGATTCCCTCTTTGGTCAAATAGGAGTGGAATCGCCTTTGGTGGGCGATGCCCCGGCTATCATTCCAGGAGACAGTCAGAATTAACTCTTTCTGATCGGCCTTTCGGTCACCTAGTTCGCGGCGACAGGTGTAGCGGTCACCGAAAATGGCCGAGACATTATCATCCGGTTGGAATGCGGCATCCTGAGGGTAAGTTTCCAACATCGCCCAGGTTCGGGTGCGTATATCTTCGGATTCCTTAAGGAGGATCTCCGCCACTTGTGTCAGGTCTCTCGAATTCTCGATGATGTAGATTCCCATCCTCAATCCGGTGAAAAGGCCGGCAAAAATGAGCCCAAATACAACCGCTCCCATCATCAGCTCCACCAACGAATACCCGCCTGACTTTTCCGCATGTCGGCTCTTCCAGGATGCACCTCCCGCAGCCGGCGCAGCGTACCGCGGTTGCCGATCTTGAGCATGTAAGCTAAAGTCGCTTTTCTGAGAGATAAACCTCATATAATTTCGTAACTCTGTCGGTGAATGAATCGAACCTTACGAAAACCTATACAAGAGTGGGCCCCGTTCAAGTCATAAGTTATTGATCACCATACTTTTAACAATTTTTTAAACGTTTCTTCATGAGTAATTTACAGATTTGGCCATAATCGCACCTGGGGGATGTGGAATTTGCATATAAGGAATATATCCTAGCTGCAATTTAGTGGGTAATCCCTAGCTTCAAGAACCCGACAGCGTTCCGCCAGAGGATCGGATAGACTACCGATTCTTAAATAGAATCTGCAGCGAGAAGCAGATTCCCGCAGTTGTCAACATAACCGGTATAAAGGGCGCCCATCCCAAGGCTTCCAGGGTACCGGCGACGAACAATGCCGGGATCAGTGCGGGAAAGAGCAGGATCAGGAAGTTTCCGCCGACGTTGAAGAACTGGTCGGCCAAAACGCCTCTCCTCTCGAGCTTCGGCGCAAGTCCCGAAGTTTCGATGGCCTCAATCAAATTGGCGGTTGCTTCTTTCTGGTCTTCACCCAGCCGCACAAAAAACTCCGAATCCGAGTAGTGCTTCGGACCGCTGGAAGCGGCCGACCCACTGTCAGATTTGCCCAGCAGCCCAAGTTGGGCACGTGCTCCTAAATGGTCGGGATTAACTCGAATCGCCATCTCAAAATAGCGGCTGGCGAGAACGTAGTCATACTGATGGTGGTAAATTATACCAAGATGGTAGAAAGCATCTGAAAATTCAGGGTCGTGTTGGGTCGCCTCCGTGAATAGAGAAAACGCCTCGCCGTAATTCCCTCTCTTAAACTCGACTAGACCCTGATGAAATTTTGCTTTGGCGGGTTCCATTTTGGGAAATTGATTGGCGAGATCCCCGATTCAAACCTTGTTCCGCCATGCTTGAAAGTTAACGATATGGCGATTGAAGGTAGGCTTGTCAGGCAATTCTGGACGGCGCAATGAGGAAATGAGGAAGTAGCTGATCCGTTCTGCGAATTAGACTCCCTACGAAGGCAATCTTAATTGGTTTCGACCAGCTTGCATGGGTAACGAATCAAATCAACCCGACCCGGGTCGCTACCTGCATGACCGCGTGCGCGAGGCCAAGGCGCGCAAACGAATCCATGCAATTACTGGAGCTGGTTCAGCACCTGAACCTGCACCCCCAGGATTACCACAAAAGCGGTAATCAGCACCGGCAGAAAGGGGGCGAGGTCCATCGCACCAAAGACACTGGAAACCAGCAGTACCCCAATCAATGCGGGCTAAAGCTCGCCTTCCTGATAGCGCAGGCAGGCGGTTTCATGCCCAGGCCCGATCTCTTTAAGCACCATTTCTTGCTTCGTGCATCGGGCGACGGCCGAAGGGCAGCGCTCGGCAAAGGCACAGCCGGCAATCTCTCGGGAGGGGTCAGGTGGCAATCCCGGAATAGTGAACAGCTCCTCGCCTTTCTGATGCAGGGCGGGAATCGATCGTTGCAGCGCTTGCGTGTAGGGGTGGCCCGAGCGATAGAAAATCTCGTCGGTCGAACCCGACTCCACGACCCGGCCGGCATACATGACATTCACCTGGTCACACATCCCGGCAACGACTCCGAGATTATGGGTGATCAATATGACGGCGGTCCCTAAGTCTTTTTGACGTTGTTTGATGAGGTTTAGTATCTGGGCCTGCACAGTTACGTCGAGGGCAGTGGTGGGTTCGTCGGCGATGAGAATTTCGGGGCGGGTAATCAGGGCCATGGCAATCATGACACGTTGGCGCATTCCTCCCGAGAATTCATGCGGATATTGCTGAATTCGCACCTCCGCATCCTGGATTCCCACTTCCGCGAGGGCCTCTATGGAACGTTCCAGGGCCGCAGACTTGGAATGCCCCAAATGAATGCGAAGGGGTTCCATAAGCTGAGTCGATACGCGCAGGTAAGGATTCAGCGAAGTCATCGGATCCTGGAAAATCATGGCAATGCGTCTGCCTCGAATGTGGCGTAAACGGCCAGGAGTCGCGCCTAAGAGGTCCACACCCTCAAAACGCGCTTCACCGCTTTCAATCTTGCCGGGAGGCTGGGGAATAAGCCCGAGAATCGAGTAACCCATCACGGACTTTCCGGAACCGGACTCGCCCACGATGCCCAACGTCTGGCCCCGGTCGAGCGAAAATGAAACACCGTCAACCGCACGCACTACGCCGTTGCGGGTGTGAAAGTAGGTTCTCAGATTCTCGACTTCGAGCAGGGCCACGGTGGATGATCTGTTGTAGTGAGATACCTGGTAGGGCGAATCCCGATATGGTCGCGGCTTGCCGTGTACGACATCGGGATGAGTCGTCGCCGGCTCGGCAGGGACGCCTCGCCCCACCTTGCCTGACTAGAGCCTATTCGAAAAGGGTAAACGCAATGCGTGCCAAACCTGGAGGGTCGAGGGCCCTCGAGGCCGTAGGGTGGGCAACCTTGTCGATCCCTGATCATACCATTCCGGCGGGCAACCGAGCCTGTTCCGATACCGGACCTGCAAGCGGCCTCCGGAGCCGTCGGCCCTCCAATGCCTTGCAGAACGGATCAGGCCTGGAGGGACCGCTTCACATCTGCCAAAGTTCGCCGGATCTGAGCCTGGCAAATCTCACCGGGCGGGAGGTCCATGATCACGGTTGCGGGGTCAAATCCATTCCGATCAATCGTTGGCCGCGCGCGGATCGAGTGCATCGCGCAGTCCATCGCCGAGAAAATTCAGGGAGAAGAGGGTTGCGGAAAAGAAGATGGCGGGAAAAATCAAAAGCCAGGGAAACACCGTCATGCTCTCCGCACCGTCCTTGATGAGCACCCCCCACGAACTCCTGGGCGGCTGCACGCCGAGCCCCAGAAAGCTCAGAACGGACTCCAGGAGCATGACGGCCGGAACGGTCAAGGTAGCGTAAACAACGACCGGGCCAAGGACGTTGGGAATAAGATGCCGAAGAATGATCCGTCGATTAGAGAGTCCCAGCGAAATTGCCGCTTCCACAAATTCCTGCTGTTTCAAAGTAACGACCTGTCCCCTCACGATTCGCGCCATGGTAAGCCATTCGACGGCCCCAATGGCAACGAAGAGGAGCACGAGGCTGCGTCCAAAGACAACCATGAGCAGGATGACGAAGATGGTGAATGGAAGGGCGTAAAGAATCTCCACCAGACGCATCATAAAGGCATCCGTCTTGCCGCCCTTATAGCCCGATACGGCACCGTAGAGGACGCCGATCAGGAGTGAAACCGATGTGGCCAGAAAGCCTACCCCCAGCGAGACGCGGCCTCCGTGCATGATGCGGGTCAGCTGATCTCTGCCCAGCGAATCCGTGCCCAACCAGTGGGTGCCGGAGGAGCTCCGCGCCCCGTAGGCAAGATCCTGTTCTTCATAGGTGTAGGGAGAAAAAATCGGTCCAAAAAAACAAAAAACGGTCATCCCGACGAAGATGATGAGGCCGGCCACGGCTAGCCTGTTCTTGACCAGCCTGTGCCAGGCGTCCTTCCAGAGGGAGCTGCCTTCCTCCAGGTCCTCGATCTCCGAAATCGGGAGGTCGTTTGGACTAAGCGTTGGGGATAGACTCATTCGAACTTGAGTCGCGGATTCAGTATGACCTGTACGATATCAACCAGTAGATTCATGAAGATGAGGAGCGTGGCGTAAAAGAGAACGGTTCCCAGAACCATGGTGTAATCGCGATTGAATGCCGCGTTCACGAAATGACGTCCCAGTCCGGGAATCTGGAAGATCGTTTCCACCACGAAGGAGCCGCTGATGAGGCCGGCAAAGGCGGGTCCCAGGAACAACACTACCGGAAGTAGGCCGCCCTTCGTGGCATGTTTCAAGATAACCTGGTATTCGGGCACACCCTTTGCCCGTGCTGTGCGAATGAAGTCCTGAGACAGGATTTCGAGCATGCCGCCCCGAGTCAGCCGTGCGATATAAGCGGCGTAGTAGAGGCCTAAGGTCATTGCAGGGAGGACACGGTCGTGAGGAGTGAACCAGCCGGAAACATGGAACCAACCCAACTCGAGGCCGAAAATGAGGACGAGAATCGGTCCCATGACAAAAGTCGGTAGACAGATGCCCACCATTGCGATGGACATGGGTAGGTAGTCGAGCATCGAGTTCTGCTTGAGGGCGGCCAGCATTCCGGCCGGCATGCCCAGAGCCAGTGCGATCATCAACGCGTAAAACCCCAACTCGAGGGATACCGGGAACGACTCGCCAATGAGCTCTTTGACGGTACGGCCCTCGTGCTTGTAGGAGGGCCCCAGATCCAAGCGCATGAGCTTGCTCAGGTAATTCCAGAACTGAACCAGCGGAGGGTCATTCAGGCCGTAGTGTTCATTCATTTTCTCCAATATCTGAGGCGAAACCCTGCGCTCTCCACTGAACGGCCCACCCGGTGCCGCCCGCACCATGAAGAAGGTAATGGCCACGATTGCCAGGAGCACTGGAATCGTCTGTAGAATGCGGAAAAATACGAACTTCGTCATCTATGGATTTTTCATTGCAGTTTCATTTTCTCTCGCCCGCTCCGCTCAAGACGCAGAGAACCCGGAGGTTTTTCTTCGTTTGCGCTCTTTGGGTCTTCGGGTCTTGGCGTGATCCATACTCGCGGTTTCCTTAGAAGGACAAGAGGAGCGATAACGTTGGAGCAACTGCGGACCGCCGGATTTCTTCCTGCTGCCTTCTTCCTTTGGTCTGCTGTCTTCATGTCACCACAATTTTGCTTAGGGGCCGATTACAGGTAGGACGAATCCCGAGGTCGTCCACGGCAAGCCGGGACTGTATCGGGATTCGCCCTACCCAATCTGCGTCGAAATTACCGTTTCGTGCCATCGCTCGAACCTTCGCCTGGCAGGATCTCCGTGGCTATTCCTGCAGATAGATGTATTTATAGGGACGATTATCGAGGAGCTTGGGGTTCCATCCCCTGACCCTGGGATCGAGCATGAAGATGCGGGTATACCAATAGATGGGCAGAATCGGAAGCTCCTCCAAGAGCAGGGACTCGGCGCGCTGCAGGAGAGCGAAGCGTGCTTCGGCATCGCTCAACTGGTGCACCTCCGCTATCATGGCATCGTAGGCCGGGCTGGACCAACCGGTATTATTGTTACCGTTTCCGGTAGTAAACATACCCAGAAAAGTGATGGGATCCATATAGTCGCCTATCCAACCGGATCGCGAAATATCGTATTGTAGATTCGTCACTTCATTGAGATAGACCTTCCACTCCTGATTGACGATGGAGACGTCGATCTTGAGATGAATGCGCCACATTTCCTGAATTGCCTCGGCGATCCTGCGGTGATTCTCGGAAGTGTTGATCAGGATCTCCGCGGTGGGAAACCCCTCTCCTCCGGGAAACCCTGCTTCCGCCAGCAGCACGCGGGCCCGATCCAAGTTAAATTCCAACGGCTGGGGTGTCTGATATCCGGTCATTCCGTCAGGTGTATAGCCATAGGCGGGCCGCTGATCCCCTTTTGTTAGCCGGTCGACAATCTGTTGGCGGTCCACGGCTAGGCTTAGCGCACGCCTCACCTGAAGCCGGTCGAAAGGCGATCGGGTAACATTGAAGCGATAATAGTAGGTGCCAAGATAGGGATCCAGACGGATCAAATCAGGATTCTCCCTGCGGTGATAGGGAATCTTATCGGACGGCACGGTGTAAGCGATGTGGCTCTGTCCGGCCAGGAACGAGGCCTCGTCCGTGTTCGAATTATCAATGGGAAAAAAGTGAATTGCATTCAGTCGCACGCTTTCTCGGTCCCAATAGGTCGCGCTCTTGACCACCTTTACCACTTGGTTGGTGACCCACTCCTGGAGGACGAAGGGGCCATTGCCCACGTAATTCTCAGGGCGCGTCCAGGTCGAAATACGGTCATCCATTCGCCCGAAGCGTCCGATAGTGGGCGCATGGACCGGGTACCAGGCGTAGTGCTTCAACATGGACAGAAAGAAGGGCGTGGGGCCCACCAGCGTGATACGCAGCTTCCCATCATCGATTGCCTTCACGCCGACTTCATCAAAATCGGATATCACCCCCTTATGGTAGGCTTCCCCATTCTCCAGGATGTAGAGCATGTCGGCGTATTCCGCACCCAAGGCTGGGGAGAGCATACGCTTGAAGGAATAGACAAAGTCGTGGGCGGTTACGGGTTCGCCATTGGACCAACGGGCATCTTGCCGCAAATGAAAGGTCCAAATACGATGGTCGGCGTCCGCATCCCATTGTTCCGCCACCCCGGGTTCCGGCAGTGAATCATCCGATGGGTGGTAGGCTATGAGACCCTCGATCAGTGAAGAAATGATGTTATTCTCGGGAACACCCGTAACCCGATGGGGATCGAGGCCGCTGGGCTCGGTGCCATTATTTAGGAGAAGAATCCCCTCCCGGACCGCGATATCCACCGCCCGTTCCCGTTTCGCGCAACCAAACAGGATCAGCAATGTCAGCCCGACCGCCAGGCCGACTAGTGGGAAGGCAATGTTTCGATAATCTGATCTCATTGCACTCAGCCAAGACTAATCGGTTTCTCTCACTTTTCTTTTTACAGGAGGATTGTAGTGAGTAAGCAAGTCTCTTCAGCTCTGCATTCTCTTTCCCGAAATTGATCTCCAGTCCCGAACCTGCAAGCGGCCGCCGGAGCCGTCGGCCCTCCATTCGCCCGCATTGCGCACCACACCTGGGGATAACGTCTGTTCAGGCTTACCTGGGGGTACGCGGCGACACCTCCAAACCAGTTGTGGAAGGAAGCTACGGCAGCGGGCGCAGCGATAAGTGGGGACATTGTAGTTGTTGGTAGAAATGAGGACCCAGTCAGGGGTGATAGTGGCGATTGGATCGTGGTTGGGACCACAATAAGTGTGATGTCCTCAGTTTGCGCTTACGTGTTCGGGCGTAATATGGATGGCACAAACCGATGGGGGAGGGTGGCAAGTTTGATCACCGGTGGTGCAGTCTTGCCGCCCGGCGATACTTTTTCACCATGGATTTACCATAGGGAACATCGCTGGTTCCTCCATTCTCCCGCCGATTGCGTTAGCCTTTGGATGTGGATGGCGAATATGGGTTGGCTCTGGACAGGCGAACCAGTCTACCCGAGTTTCTTCCGAGCCCGCGACGAGATCTGGTCATGTTATGAGGTCGATTCCTCTGCCCCGCATTTTTCTGCCCTGATTTCTCCGCGTCCTCCGCTCTCCGTGGTTAAATCTGACTCGAATGGTTCTCTTGGGTTGCGGTTTCGCTGTCCTAAGACTTCCGTGGTTCCTCCATCCGTGCTAATCCGTGCCATCCGTGGTTCTCTTCCCCTGCCTACTCTGTTCCTTAAGACGTCGTCGCGGATTCATTTGGGTTGCGGGGCCTTGGCTGGGACCACCGATGTTCGAATCCTCCCTATTCATCTCTCGAGACTATGCCGGATTCCCCTACCCGAGCTTGAATAACCTAATGGCATAGGTTTCCGGATCGAGCAGGAAGTTCTGCACATCGGCATAGCGGACCAGAAAGCGATCGTCCATCGGATCGGCCCGCGGCCACTCGGGGTGGCGTGCTAACAATTCGGCATAGGCTCGAGGAAAGACATGGCTTTGGCAGTCAATTTTCATTCTTTCTTCCCGGTTGGGAACATTGGTCATCGTTTCTCACAAATCGGGGGCTACTCTGTCTCCGACATCAACCTTGGAAAATCAATCCGCGGAGATCGCAGAGGCTCACTGCCGAATGAAGAAGTATCCAATTTCGTCAGCGATGCGTTCTATACAGGCGATTTCTCGATTCGATCAAGCAACTGCTTCAACTGCGCAATACCTCGAAGCGTGCCCTCCTGTCCTTTCCAATGCTCGATCGTGGCCAAGCCGTCGTAACCGTCGGCTGCCAATAGTCGGAATGCGTCCTCGTAGGTACCCTCCACCGCATCCAGCGGGTCCATGTTTCCGGCCAGATTGGGCTTAACGTGGATCGTTCTCTGCCTCCTCGGAGGGGTGGCCGTAGGCCGGGGTGGGTTCTGCCTCCTCGGAGGGGTGGCCGTAGGCCGGGGTGGGTTCTGCCTCCTCGGAGGGGTGGCCGTAGGCCGGGGTGGGTTCTGCCTCCTCGGAGGGGTGGCCGACACGTCTCGGCGCAGTACGAAGTGCGGAGACGGAAGGCCGGGGTGGGTTAGATCGTCTCCGTTCCCGGCACCATAAAGTCTTGGGAACGATGCGACGGAAAACTTGCTCAGAAAACAGGAAGTTGAGAGACTGTAGCACGAAGTCCATGAGGGCACCCTGACGCTATGCGCGATTATTTCATACGGCGAATCCTACTTATTCCCCCTACTCTCTTCGGCATCACCATTATCGTCTTCGTTATCACCCGGTTCGTGCCGGGAGGGCCTTTGGAACGGGCCATTATGGAGTTGCAACAGATGGACGCCACAAGCGGGAGAAGCGGCGTGGTCGCGGGTCAGGGCCAGGCCATCTCAGAAGAGCAGATCAATCAGATGAAAGAGTACTACGGCTTCGATAAGCCCTGGTACACGAGCTATTTCATATGGCTGGGGAAGGTGGTCCGCGGCGACCTCGGCTCCAGCTACCGCTACAGCGAACCGGTGTGGGACATCATCAAGGGGCGCTTTCCTATATCGATTTTTTACGGCGTGCTTACGCTGTTGGTAACCTATACGATCTGCATACCGCTAGGTATCACGAAAGCCATTCGGCACCGGACTTTCTTCGATAACAGCACGTCGATCCTGATATTTGTCGGCTACGCCATTCCCGGGTATGTCCTCGGCGCTCTCCTCCTGCTTTTTTTTGCGGTTCAGAAGGATTGGTTTCCCATGGGAGGATTCACCAGTTTCGACTTTGAGGAACTTACTGCCGGCGAGAAAATCGTGGATATTTTCCACCACGCCATCCTGCCCCTCTGCTGCTACCTGATCGGCAGCTTTGCCGTGACTACCCTCCTGATGAAGAACCACCTCATGGACAATCTTGCTGCCGATTATGTCCGAACCGCGATGGCTAAAGGGGTGTCCTTTACGAACGCCGTCCTCAAGCACGCGCTGCGCAATTCTCTCATTCCTATCGCCACCACTTTTGGGCAGAATATCGTCCTGATCGTGGGCGGCTCATTCCTCATCGAATATCTCTTCGATATCAACGGATTCGGCCTCCTCGGGCTCACCGCCATCTTCGACCGTGACTATCCGATTGTTATGGGCGTGATCTTGATCGCCAGCCTTCTACTCCTCATCGGCAATATCCTCTCCGATATTCTGGTCGCCATAATCGACCCGCGCATTCGCTTTAGTTAGCCCGCATACAAAGGATGTCGCTGCGCTCGGTACACCGGTTTCTGCTAAACGGAAAAAATGACTGATTAGTAGAGTGTTAAGAGAATCCGACAACAACGGTGCGTTTGGGCTTTGGCGTTCAGCAGGAACCTCAAAACCACAAGTGCGCGATGCGGCGTTATCACTGCGATCCGCTTGGTTACGTGCATGCGCACGCTTCCGTCGCGGATCTTGTTCTGTCTTGCCTCGCATCGCTTCTGAAATTTGTGAGATAACCGCGTTAAAGCCCGTTCGAACAGGCTCCAGAAACTCGTGAACCCGGCCACACAAACCCGAGAAGCCGCCATCCCGTCGACGGAAGGCTATCCTCGGATACGACTTGCGGTGCTCGCCGGCATGGGTCTTCTGGCGGTGGCCGTCATGCTCCGGATCAATCTCTTTCCCGGGATCGGCCTCCTCATCTGTGCCGCCGGCCTCGCGATATGGTTCCTCCCCTTCCAAGTGAACCCCTTGACCGTGCGCAAGCTCAAGCGGTTTCGCGCGATTCGGAGGGGGTACTTTTCTTTCCTTCTATTGAGCGGACTCACGGTTCTGACCCTTTTCGCCGAGCTCCTGGCGAACGGCAAGGCGCTCGTCGTCCGCTACCACGAGCAGTGGTACTTTCCCACCTACGCACCGGTGAAACTGGGCGCCACCTTCGGTCTGGCCGATATCGACGCGCAGATACCGGTAAACTACCGGGTTCTGCAGGAGCGCTTCACCAAAGAGGGGGGCGAAAACTGGGTACTGATGCCGCTGATTCCCTTCAGTCCAAACGAAAATAACGCGTACGAGGGGATCCTCAAGCCGCGCTCCCCTTCGCTGGAAACACGTCACTTCCTAGGCACCGACAGCACCGGCCGCGATATCCTCGCCCGCCTCATTTATGGTTTTCGTATCGCGATTTACTTCGCTCTGGCATTCATGTTTCTGACCTACCTGATTGGAATCAGCGTCGGTTGTGCCATGGGGTATTTTGGCGGCATTTTCGACCTTGCCGTTCAGCGACTCATTGAGATCTGGTCGAATATTCCCTTCCTCTATATGGTGATCATTGCATTTTCCGTGATTCCGACGAGCTTCAGCATCACGGCGCGGATTTTCATCCTTCTGAGCATCATGGTACTTTTCTCCTGGACCACGATGACCTACTATATGCGTACCGCTACCTATCGCGAGAAGACCCGGGACTACACGGCTGCCGCCATCGTTATGGGCGCGAGTACGCTGCGCGTCATATTTAACCACATCTTACCCAACACGGTTTCCACCATTGTTACCTTTATGCCGTTTACTATCGTGGCCGCAATTTCTGCGATTACCGCACTCGATTTCCTGGGATACGGTTTGCCGCCGCCTACCGCGAGCTTGGGTGAGCTTCTTAAGCAAGGACGTGACAATCTGCTCACGGCACCCTGGATCGTCAGCTCCGCCTTTGGCGCCCTGGTATTTCTGCTTACACTCGTCACCTTTATCGGGGAAGCGGTTCGCGAAGCCTTCGATCCCCGAAAATTCACCGTCTATCGCTGAATGAAAAATTCAACCTCTTTATTTTTCTGCAGTTTGGCCGCTGCCGGAATCACCCTCTGGCTTACGATCACGGGATGCAGTTCGCGCGACGGCGAAGCGGAGGAAGGCTCAGCTGCATCCGACGTCGCTGGAGACTTCACAAACGCCGCGGAAGTCGAGCAGTACTATGCCGACAAGGTTTCCATACCGCCTGAGGAACTTGAAGCCCTGGAGCGAAGCGAGATTACCCAGGAGGAGATGGACGTTAAGATAGCGGCGGGCGCGTATCCGAAGTTTTTCCACCTCGCCTCGACGGACGAGATTCCGGATACCCTGGTCTGGGAAAATGGCATGGACCTCCCGGACATCGGTTCGCCCAAGGCGAAGAAGGGCGGCACCCGCTACGGGTACATCCGCGACTTCCCACGCACCCTGCGGTTGGTGGGCCCGGATTCGAACGGATCGTTCCGTCCCTATATACTCGATGATGTCACCGTCGGGTTCGCAAATCGCCATCCCAATATCACCACCATCGGGCCCCATGGTTTCCTCCATTACCCCGGATTAGCGGAGGCCTGGGCCGTCGATAAGCCGAGCAAAACGATTTACGTCAAGATCGACCCGATGGCACGTTGGTCGGACGGAGAACAGGTCACCGTCGAGGACGTCTTCTTTCTCTTCTTTTTCTTTCAGTCCAAATACATTAGAGCTCCCTGGTACAACAATTGGTACAATCGGAACTACACCAATGTTACGCGCTATGACGATCTGACGTTCTCGATCAGCGTGCCCGAATCCAAACCGGACATGCTCTCCCGGGTTCTCGGACTGCACCCTGTACCGCGGCATTTTTTCGGTGATCTGGGAGAGGACTTCGTGGAGCGTTATCAGTGGGAGTTTCAACCCACGACCGGACCCTACGTAGTAGAAGAGAAGGATATTAAGAAAGGGCGCTCGATCGCGCTGACCCGGCAGAAGGACTGGTGGGCCAGGGACAAAAAATTCTGGCGCAACCGATTCAACTACGACCGCATCCGCCTCACCGTCATTCGAGACACAGCCAAGGCATTTGAGACCTTCCGCAAAGGAGAACTGGACGGTTTCGGGATGAGCCTTCCCGAGTACCACTATGAGAAACTACCGGATTCCAGCGATGACGTACAGAATGGTTATATCCACAAATTCACCTTTTACAATGTGGTGCCACGTCCAACCTACGGTTTCTGGATCAACTCGCAAAAACCCACTCTGGACAATCGGGACCTCCGAGTCGGAATCAATTATGCCACCAACTGGCAATTGGTCATCGACGAATATTTTCGAGGCGATTACGCTCGCATGAGGACGACAGCCGATGGCTACGGCGAATTTTCCCACCCAACGTTGCGGGCCCGCCCATTCGACGCAAGTAAGGCGCTCGAGCACTTCGCCGCGGCCGGGTTTTCTGAGCGTGGAGCCGACGGAATTCTGAAGAACTCGTTGGGCCAGCGGCTGTCTTTTACCGTTTCGACCGGCTACGAAGCGCTCAAAGACACACTGACAATCCTCAAAGAGGAAGCCGCTAAAGCCGGTTTGGATTACCGTCTGGAGGTGCTCGATGGTACCGCTGCCTGGAAGAAGGTGCAGGAGAAAAAACACGATATCCACTTTAGCGCCTTCGGTGTCGGCGCGGAAATGTACCCACGTTACTGGGAAACCTGGCACTCGGTAAACGCATGGGACAGAGCATTTCTGGAGGACGGCTCCATTAACCCGGAGCGCAAACCCAAGACGCAGACCAACAATCTCGTGGGAATCGCGGTCCCCGAGCTTGATGAACGGATAGAAAAATATCGCGCATCGGAAGATGTCCGAAAGATGATGTCACTGGCCTACGAAATGGAGGAAATCCTGCATCACCACGCCCCCTTCGTTCCCGGGTTTGTGACCCCGTTCTACCGCACCGCGAACTGGCGGTGGATTCAGTGGCCGGACGATTTCAATGTAAAGCTCAGCACTGGGCCCGGAGAGTATTTCCTTGCCTGGATCGACAGCGACATGAAGGAAGAAACACTCGAGGCACGCCGCAGCGGCAAATCCTTCCCCCCGATGGTTCGCGTCTACGATCGATATCGCGAGACCGTCAACTCATCCGATACGGACGGGAACCACCGGAGGCGATAATGCCCGACGCCATCCTGCAGGTCCGCGACCTGGTAACCGCGTTTGACACCGATGCCGGCCAAGCGACCGCAGTCGACGGAGTCAGTTTCGATGTCAAACGTGGTGAAACGCTCGGCATTGTCGGCGAATCCGGCTGCGGGAAGAGCGTAACCGCATTATCAATCATCCGTCTGCTTCCCCAACCCATGGGCAGGATTCTCGGTGGCCAGGTTGTGTTCGATGGTAAGGATCTGATTAGGGCATCCGACACCGAGTTGCGTGAAATTCGAGGTGGGCGCATCGGTATGATTTTTCAGGAACCGATGACGGCATTGAATCCTGTCCATCGCGTGGGAAAGCAATTGAGCGAAGTCTTCCTGTTACACATGAATGTGACCCGGAAAGAGGCATGGGATCGGTCAATCGAAATGTTGCACACGGTTGGCATTCCTTCCCCGGAAATCAGGGTGACCGAGTACCCCCACCAGCTTTCCGGCGGCATGCGGCAGCGTGTAGTCATTGCCATCGCTCTAGCCTGCAAGCCAAGCCTCGCAATCGCCGACGAACCGACTACGGCCCTCGATGTCACCATCCAGGCCCAGATCCTCGATCTCATGAAGAGTCTGCAGGCCGAAATGGGCATGTCGATCATCCTGATTACGCATGATCTCGGAGTTATCGCTGAAACCTGTGACGACGTGGTGGTCATGTATGCCGGCCGGGTAGTGGAAAAGGGTACTGTCTTCGACATCTTCGATGATCCGCGGCATCTCTATACACACGGGCTACTCGAATCCATACCCCGGCTGGAGAACCCCCGGAAAACGAAACTCAGCACCATCCGCGGAATGGTGCCGGGCCTCCTCGAACTCCCTGTGGGCGCTCGCTTCGCGCCGCGATCGCCAAGCCCGCTGGCGGAGCATTATATGAATTCGAAGGCGTTTAGCACCGAGCGCCCGGAGCTTGTCGAAGTCGCACCGGACCACTGGGTCGAGTGGTGCCCCGCCGTCCTTGTCAACCCTCCAGTGGAATCCTGAAGAGGAGTATACCTGGCAATTTGAATCTAGGCGAGGGGAATGGGCGAATATCGAAGAATGAAGACAACTCGTGCGCGTGATCGTGATGAAGAAGAATAAACTTCCAACCATTCGGAATCGGCAACGTAGCTAATTTTAAGCTACAGACCATGACGTCAAATAACATATTGCTCAAGATCGAGGGTCTGAAGATGTACTTCCCCGTGCGATCCGGCGTGCTGATGCGTGCAACCGGCGCGTGCAAAGCGGTAGATGGAGTTAATCTAACTGTTCGTGATGGCGAGACGGTGGGTCTGGTGGGCGAATCGGGATGTGGGAAATCGACCTTGGGCAAGTGCATCGTCAGGCTTCTCGAGCCAACCGGGGGCGGAATTGAATTTCAGGGAAGAGAACTGACCCGCCTCAGGAGGTCAGAGTTAAAGCCGTTGCGGCGGGATATTCAGATGATATTTCAGGATCCGGCCGACTCCCTCAATTCAAGGCACACGGTGGGTAGTATGCTGGAGGAACCTTTCATTATTCATCGCATTGGGACGTCCGCAGAGCGCCGAGAACGGGTAGACGAACTCTTGCTCAAGGTAGGCCTGCAACCGGACGCAGCGCATCGATTTCCGTTCGAGTTTTCGGGGGGCCAACGTCAGCGCATTGGTATAGCCCGGGCGATCGCCCTTCAGCCTAAACTCATCATCTGCGACGAGCCAGTGTCCGCCTTGGATGTCTCCATCCAGAGTCAGGTCCTGAACCTCCTTCTCGAACTGCAGCGGGAGATGGGCCTGTCTTTCCTTTTCATTGCCCATGATCTGGCCGTGGTAAAACACATGTCAGATCGCATTGCCACTATGTACCTGGGTAAGATTGTTGAATTTGGAGAGGCTGATGAAATCTACCAACATGCGAAACACCCCTATACGCGAGCGCTCATTTCGGCGGTTCCGGTACCTGACCCGAATAACAAAAGCGAGAAGCAAGTGCTGAAGGGAGATGTGCCCTCACCCATCGATCCCCCACCCGGATGCCCATTCCACACTCGCTGCCCTCATGCTCAGGATGTCTGCCGAACCGATCCGCCCTCCCTGCGCAATACAGCGCCCCCTGACTCCCCGGAACATTTGGTTTCCTGCCACTTTGACCTGTAGCAATATCGCGAGGCCAGCCCAACGTTCTCGATACGTTGGGCTGACCCCGCGATATTGCGTGGGCTCTTCTGCGAAGAGCGGGACAAGGTAAGGGTTCCGGAAACTGCGACGGGGTAAAGCATGAACGATAGAATTCGCATCGGTATTTACGTGGCGCACTGCTTATCGAAGCGGCTCGTCCCGGCGAAGCGATGCGTAGACGGAAGTGGAGATTGCGGTGCGGATTTCGAGCGAGGTGGACCCCGGGGCGATCCCGATTATTTTGGGATAAGCCCTGGGCTACGAGGGGACGCGCGAGCCCGGTCCGTCGGTGAGAAGCGGTCTGTTTTGACCCGTTAAAAGGGGGCTCTGCCCCGCTACATTGCTTCGCTCTACCTGCTGCTCCCGCTGCAGACAAACCTCACAATGTTAAACAGGCATCCCTCCCTGTTTCCGAGCCGGATCTCGGGCAGGCCTTCGACTGGATCAGGCGGGCAGATGCCCGTGTCACGTTGGGCTCGAACTCTGGCTCGTGACTTGGCCATATACTCGCCTCGGCGACCACTCACGGGCTACAGGTCGCTGGGCCTCCCTTTTATCGGGACGCAACAAGAGCAGGTTCCAATGAGATGTGACGGCGTCCTGAAGGGGCGCGAAAATCGAACGTCTCAGAGACGGATTCCCAATCGCGATCCGGCTCCTACTCACAATCTGAATGCCATCCCTCTCCGCGGGTAGAGTTGTCCCTTGACGAAACCCGGAATCAGCATTTCCTTAAAACCGTTGGGTCAGCAATTGGCATACAGCCCAATTCACGTTCGCCCACGCGCGCCAAGCGAGAGTTAACTGATGTCCGACCTCTTCTTCGACCAACCCATCCTTAACTCGCCTTACGAGAACCCGAGGCGGCATTGGGAACTTGATGCAGATGGTCAACCGACGCATCTGATCATCGAAAGCCGCCGACGCGCTGAGTTTATCACTCCAATTCCAAAGCCGAAAAAGCGCAAGCGATCGGCGGCGCAGCGGGAAATCATCTTCGACGAAGGGAAGGGACTCTCCACCACGCGGCAGCAATACGATCCCACGTCCATTATCAGCGAGGTGCGCCACTCCGTCGAGGCGTGGCGGTCTCTGTCTCCTGCTCAATGGCAGGTGACGCCGGAGACGGCGCGACTTCTCCAGCGCTGGCGCCACCACAGCTTTGGAGACATTCGGCCCTTTTTCTGCTAGATAGAAGCCGTAGAAACCGTCATCTGGCTCACTGAAGTAGCCCCCTATCTCGCGGCTGGCAAACGCCTCCTCGAGCACCTTTCCGCAGCCAGTCGTGACGCCAATCCCAAACTCCAGCGCCTCGCCCTCAAGCTCGCCACGGGCTCGGGCAAAACCACCGTCATGGCCATGCTCATCGCTTGGCAGACTCTCAATGCCGTCCGCCGGCCTGGAAGCAGGCAGTACACCCGCGGTTTCCAGAGGCGGCCGTTCGCTCCTTGAGGGACGCACCGGAAGTGACCTACAGACCACCGAAACGTGGGGACAAATGATCCAGCGGGTCATGCCCGATCTCATGGGCATGAAGCGAATCCTGGTTCTCAATGACGAAGCGCACCACTGCTACCGGGAGAAGCCTCCCGAGCCTGACGATGCGAAGCTGACAGGCGATGACAGGAAGGAGGCCGAAAAGAACAATGAAGCCGCTCGGCTTTGGATCACCGGCCTTGAAACAATAAACCAGAAGCTCGGTTTGTCGCGTGTCATCGATCTCTCCGCGACGCCATTTTTCCTCCGCGGCTCTGGATATGCCGAGGGCACGCTCTTTCCCTGGACGATGAGCGATTTCTCGCTTATGGACGCCATCGAGTCGGGTATCGTAAAGCTGCCGAGAGTACCGGTGGCTGAGAATATCCCAGGCAACGAAATGCCGGTTTACCGCAACCTCTGGGAGAATATCCGGAAGGACATGCCCAGGAAGGGCCGCGGAAAGAGCGGCCAACTCGACCCGCTGAGACTTCCGACTCGGTTACAGACTGCCCTTCAGGCCCTCTATGGGCACTACGAAAAGACGTTCAGGCTCTGGCACGACGGAAAGATACCCGTGCCGCCCTGCTTCATCATCGTCTGCCAGAACACCTCGATCTCAAAGCTCGTCTATGATTATGTCTCTGGGTTCTTCCGCCAGAACGACGACGGCACGTCAACTCTGGAGAATGGCCGCCTGGCTCTTTTCCGCAACTTTGACGATAGCACCGGGAACCCGCTCTCTCGCCCCAATACCGTCCTTATCGACTCCGAGCAGCTCGAGGCCGGCGATGCCCTCGATAAGCGTTTTCGAGCCATGGCGGCCGACGAGATCGAACGCTTCCGCCGCGAGATCATTGAACGCACTAACGATGCACGCGCTGCCGAAAACATCACCGATTAGGAACTGCTCCGTGAGGTTATGAACACTGTCGGCAAGGATGGCCAACTGGGAGCGAGCATTCGGTGCGTTGTGTCGGTCTCCATGCTCACCGAAGGCTGGGACGCGGCCAATGTCACCCACATCCTGGGAATTCGCGCCTTCGGCACCCAGCTTCTGTGCGAGCAGGTCGTTGGACGGGCGTTGCGGCGCCAGTCCTATGACCTCAATGAAGAAGCGCTGTTCAACGTAGAATACGCCGACATTTTTGGTGTCCCCTTTGATTTCACCGCCAAACCCGTGATTGCGCCGCCCCAGCCGCCCCGCGAGACCGTCCAGGTTCGCGCAATTCGCCCGGAGCGCGATCACCTCGAAATTCGATTTCCTCGCGTTGAAGGCTATCGCGTTGAACTGCCGCAAGAACGATTAAGGGCCTCGTTCAATGATGATTCTGTTCTGGAACTCACACCCGAACTCGTAGGGCCGTCGATCACCCGCAACCAGGGCATTATCGGAGAAGGAGTAGACATGAACCTGGAGCACTTGGATGACATGCGCCCCTCCACGCTCCTCTTTCATCTTGCGCACCACCTCTTATACACCAAATGGCGCGACCCGGGCGAGAACCCCAAGCTCTATCTCTTCGGTCAGCTTAAGCGCATCACCAGGCAATGGCTCGGCACATGCCTTGTCTGTAAGGGGAGCACCTATCCCGCCCTCCTTATGTACCAGGAGTTGGCCGACATGGCCTGCAGTCGCATTACTGCAGGCATAGTCCATTCCCTCGAGGGTCAGAAGCCCATTAGAGCTCTCCTCGATCCCTACAATCCCACTGGCTCTACCTCACACGTTCGCTTCACCACGTCGCGCCCCGATCGCTGGGATACCAGCGGTCCCTGGAGTTTGGTTACTACTAGACTGGTGATCTAGGTTTTCACTTTTTCCCTTGATTTCAAGCTGGTTTTCGGTGATTTTAGTTCTAGTATATTCGCTAGATACTTAATCTCTAAACACAAAAACACCATGGGGTATCCAACTAAAGTTCAGCTCATCTCCCGCAAAAAGGGGGCCGACCAATATTACATTAATTTCCCCACCGCCATTGCCGAAGCGATGGAGTTCCAAAAAGGGGAGATTATTGAGTGGATCATCGAAGACAAAGCCAACATCATCGCCCATCGTCCGGTGGTTCCGCCTTCGCCGGTCACCATCAAAAAAAAACGGCACCTCGCTCCTGAACCAGTGGGAAGCAATTTGGAGGCAGTGCGAACAAGAAGTCTCCGGCACCCCCTCGTGCACGCGCCGAGTGCGCGAGCATCTGCTGGCCCATCTGGTTTGCCCGGGACGGCACACGATCACTTCGCTGATCACAGTGTTTGGCAAGCAGTTCCGGGACTGGACGGCGGATTACTCCCTTTATGCCAAGGACCGGGTGAACGAGGAGGTGATCTTTCGCCAAGTCAGAAAAGAACTCGAAGCGCTCAGCCCCGCAACCCGACCACTTTGTATTGCCCTCGACGATACCATCCTGCGCAAGACAGGCAAAACCATCCCCGGTGCGGCCTACCGCAAAGATCCCCTCGGCCCGCCCTTCAACCTCAATCTGGTCTGGGCACAACGCAGGCTTCAGCTCAGCGCGGCGGTGGCCGATGAAAACAACGAAGTGCGCATGATCCCGATCGCTTTTCAGGACGCTTCGACTCCGCGCAAGCCCCGCAAAAGCGCACCGGTCGAGCAGGTCGAACTCTACAAGGAGCAGATGAAACAGCGTAACCTCAACGCCTTGGCCACCGATGCATTGAGGCAACTGCAGCAAGAGCGTGCCGAGGAAAACGCAGGAACCGCACCCGAGTTGCATGTCGTGGTTGACGGCAGTTACACCAACCGAAAGATGCTGCGTAATCTGCCCGAAAAGACGACCCTGATCGGTCGAATCCGCAAAGACGCCAAGCTCAGCGCGAAACCCGGCGCGCAAGCCGTACTCGGACGCAAGCGCTTCTACGGAGAGGACCTGCCCACACCGCAACAAATCCGCCGGGACCCGGACATCCCTTGGATTACCGTGCAGGCGCGCGCGAGCGGCAAATGGCGGGACTTCGAAGTCAAAACCCTGGGACCCATACGCTGGAGGGCGGCCGGGCAGATGGATCTACGCCTGCTCGTCATCCGTCCGGTTGGATATCGCCTGCGCCAAGGGGCCAGAAAACTATACACCCAACCGGCGTATTTGATCTGCACTGATCCGAACCTCCCACTGGAGGACCTGCTTCAGCAATACCTCTGGCGCTGGGACATCGAGGTCAACCACCGCGACGAAAAGACCATCCTGGGTGTGGGGCAGGCTCAAGTGCGCAACGAAAACTCCGTCCAGCACATCCCCGCAACCGCAGTAGCCGCCTACGCCATGCTCCATCTGGCCGCTATCAAAGCTTATGGACAAGGCGGCAAACCTACCGCCATTCCCGAAGCAAAATGGAGGAAGCCCTCTAAGAAACAAAGACCTTCCTCTCAAGACCTGATCAACGAATTGCGCAGGGAATTATGGGCTTGTGCCATACGCCCGGAGATTTTAACCAACTTCATGAACAAAGCTCACCCAAAGGCGAAGTTGATTAAATACCAACCGGACATCTGCAGCTCGCTATTCGCCGCTACCGCATGATCTAGAACGAACCAAACTCCAGCGATCGCTGGGATACCAGCGGTCCGCCGCCGAAGAACCATGTCAACTGGGTCATCCTCGACAGCGATTGGGAAGCGGAGTTCTGCCGTGTCGCCGAAGCGCATCCCAAGGTCGTCGCCTACACCAAGAATCACAACCTCGGGCTGGAGGCGCCCTACCGCTACGGCTCCGAGATGCGGCGATACCTGCCCGACTTCATTGTATTGGTGGATGACGGCCACGGCCCTGATGACCTGCTGCATCTGGTGGTAGAGATCAAGGGGTACCGCCGCGAGGATGCGAAGGAAAAGAAGTTGACGATGGATTCCTACTCGGTCCCAGGCGTCAATCACCTCGGCGCCTATGGACGCTGGGCCTTCGCCGAGTTCACCGAGGTCTACCAGATCGAGGCGGATTTCGAGGCCAGGGTAGAAAGCCAGTTCGACGAATTGATCGCTGCCGCAGCAAACGGATCGTTGGCTCCCAGGCAATCAATCAGTGACCGGTCGGCAAACTACCTTCAGAAGCATTTTGGCGACGGTCATCTGCTGGCGATCAGCAACGCCATTTGGCGCGCAATCGACTCGAACCCGGATCGAGCTTTTCATTTGTCAGACATTGAAGCTGTGGCCACCGAGGTCCGCTGCAAGCCCGATGACGCCCTTAGTGTGTTGGGGCTTCTAGCAAGTCCATCCGCTTGCTTTCTTCAAATGGAGCTTCGGTCGGCGGAGTACCCTGAAGAGGCAGTCTCCTCCGAAGAATTCATCGGCAAGCTTCGTGAGTGGTGGAAGAAGAAAACCGTCTCTCGCGAGGAGTGGGAGCGCTGGGCTGGCACGATTACGGTCCGCTGGATCATCGCTAAGCGTGAGGAGGGCGAGCGATGAGCGGCAGAGGCGATAGCGCCGTGTCGCTCGTCGATATGATCGAGCGGAAGGCTCCTGAGTATCTGGACCTGCTCACGACCGAAACGGAAGTTGAGTTCGAAAAAGCTTTCGATGCCCTCTTGGGAAGGGCGGTAGCTCAACTCGAACGGCAGAAGGCCAACTTCATCGGCCTCGGAGAGGTTGGCCTGTCCGGGGCTTTGGCTATGGCGCTTTCCATTCCGGGGCTGACAGTCACCCCTGAAGCGCATTCCAATGGGCACGTGGACCTCATCATAGAGGCCGATCATTGCGTGCCGGAGCGAATCAGGTTGGGAGAGGCTAAAATTTATGACGGCCCCGAGTATCACCTTAAAGGTCTGGAACAGTTGCTTCGCCGTTACACCACAGGGAGAGAGGGCCGTGGCCTGCAGATTGTGTATTTTCGGAAACAGAACATAGCGGGCCTTGTAACAAAACTTCGCGCAAAGATGGATGCAGACCTACCGTGCTCACAGCAAGGTCCGACCTCCGACCATCAAATCAAGTGGTCATTCCTTTCCAAACATGCCCATTCTTGCGGTGAGAACCTCGAAGTCGGCCACATCGGCTGCAACCTCTACATCGAATCCACTGGCGGAGCAGCAACCTGAATATGGCCAAGAAACCCACAGCCAAGACCGTCGAGACCATCAAGCACGACGAGGATAAGCGGAAAAACATCCCAACGGCGGAGTATCAGTCGGTCGTCGAGCCCGACCAGCAGCAGCCGGTGGAGATGCGCTACCCGCGCAACACCGACCTCGATCCCCAGCTTGTCTGGCGCGGCAAGGATGAGCAGGACTGGAGCGACCTCGTCGTCCAGGCGCCGCCGCTCTACATCCAGGAGAAAGTCCACCCGAAGGTGCTGATCGACGATCTTCTGCGGCAGACCAGGGAGGGAAGAGCCCAGGCGCCAGGAGTACAAACCGACCTTTTCAGTGATTTCAACGGGATCGCCGAAGGCGTGGACAAGACCGAGTTCTACAAGCACGACCAGAACTGGTCCAACCGCATGATCCTCGGCGACTCCCTCCAGGTTATGGCCAGCCTGGCCGAGCGCGAGGGGCTGCGCGGCAAAGTGCAGTGCATCTACCTCGACCCGCCCTACGGCATCAAGTTCAACAGCAACTTCCAGTGGTCCACCACCAGCCGCGATGTGAAGGACGGCGAGGCCGACCACATCACTCGCGAGCCCGAGCAGGTCAAAAGCCTTCCGCGACACCTGGCGCGACGGCATCCACAGCTACCTGACCTACCTGCGGGACCGCCTCACCGTCGCCCGCGATCTCCTCACCGATTCCGGCTCCATCTTCGTGCAGATCGGCGATGAAAATGTCCACCGCGTCCGGGCGGTGATGGATGAGGTGTTTGGGGAGGAGAGCTTTATAACACAGTTCCTTTTCAAGAAAACAGGATCGATGTCAGGAAACTATGTTTCAGGCATCGCAGACACAGTTCTTTGGTTTGGGAGAAAAAAGGGGCAAACCAAGTTTCGGAGATTGCTAATTGAGAGAACCGAGTCCGCTGTGGACTCGGGTTTCGGCAACATTGAACTCAAAGACGGGACATGCCGCAGACTAACGAACGCCGAACTAAGCGGCGAGTCTCCATTTCCCGATGGCGAGCGATTCCAAATGGCACCGTTAATGTCGAGTGGTGAATCAAAAGCCCCGCAACCGTTCGAGTTTGAAGGGGTGACTTACTTGCCTGCGAAAGGTAATCACTGGAAGGTCGCTATCGGGAATCTGCCACGTGTGGGCAAGGCAGGAAGGTTGTTTGCTGCTGGAAAGACCCTCACGTTCAAGAGATATCTATCGGAGAGCCAGCACACACCCCTGACAAACATATGGATGGACACAATGGAAAGCACTTTTGCCGTCCAGCGCACATATGTAGTGCAAACAAGCACGAAAGTGGTTCAACGGTGCCTTTTAATGGCCACCGACCCTGGCGACCTCGTGCTCGATCCAACTTGCGGTTCTGGTACGGCAGCCACGGTAGCAGAGCAATGGGGCCGTCGCTGGATCACGATTGATACCTCGCGCGTGGCGCTGGCCCGTGCTCGCATCATGGGAGCGCGTTATCCCCTTTTACCTGCTGTCCGATTCCCGCGATGGCCAGCTCAAGGAAGCAGAAGGCACCCGCACGGCGCCGAGTTCGCAGCCCGTGCACGGAAACATCCGGCACGGATTTGTCTTTGAGCGTGTGCCTCGCGTCACGGTCGGGTCCATCGGCGACAACGCGGAGATCGATGTTATCTGGGAGAAGTTCCAGCCGGGGCTGGAACTTCTAAGATCGCGGCTGAACGCCGCGCTGAAGACGAAATGGGAAGAGTGCGAGATTTCCCGCGAGTTAACCGCTGAGCAGGCAAAGAACGCAGAGGCAGGAAAGCTGCACGCCGAGTGGTGGCAGGCGCGCATTGCGCGGCAAAAGGAAATCGACGCCTCCATCGCCGCCAAGAGCGAACCCGTTTACCTCTATGACAAGCCCTACGACGACAAGAAGATCGTGCGGGTGGCCGGCCCTTTCACTGTCGAAAGCCTTAGCCCCCACCGCGTGTTGGGCGTGGACGAGGACGACGAACTGATCGACACCCTGAATGAGGGCCGTGCCGAATACGTCACCAAGCAATCCTTCCCCCAGATGATTCTGGAGAACCTCAAAACCGCCGGCGTGCAACAGGCGCATAAGGAGGACCGGATCACCTTCATCGCCCTCACCTCCTGGCCCGGCGATCTGGTCTGCGCCGAGGGCCGCTACCTGGAGGGCGAGACCGAGAAGCGCGCTGCCATCTTCATCGGCCCCGAGTTCGGCACCGTCCAGCGCGCCGACCTCGTGGCCGCCGCCCGTGAGGCGGGTGATGCCGCCTACGATGTGCTGATCGCGTGCGCCTTCAACTACGAGGCCCACGCCACCGATTTCAGTAAGTTGGGCCGCATTCCTGTGCTCAAGGCCCGCATGAACGCCGACCTGCACATGGCCGAGGTCCTCAAAAATACCGGCAAAGGCAACCTCTTCGTCATCTTCGGCGAGCCCGACATAACCCTCCTGCCCGAACCGGACGGCACGTTGCGCGTCAAGGTGAACGGCGTGGACGTCTTCAAGCCCCAGACCGGCGAAGTCATCAGCGACAGCGCCGACGGCATCGCCTGATGGTTCATCGACACCGACTACAACGAAGAGAGCTTCTTCGTCCGCCACGCCTACTTCCTCGGCGCCAACGACCCCTACAAGGCCCTCAAAACGACACTCAAAGCCGAAATCGACCGGAAGCCTGGGCGACACTCAACAGCGACACGTCACGGGCTTTCCAGAAACCGAAACAGGGGCGGATCGCGGTGAAGGTGATCAATCACCTGGGCGACGAGGTGATGAAGGTCTTCAGGGTCTGAACCGATATTTATAGCAATATTACCCATTTATACTTTTTATTAGGTATAAATGAATATAGAAGGCTAAATATGGATCCGATCAAGAATCCCTTTTCGCCAGGTGCCGGCTCGCCTCCCCCTGAACTCGTGGGACGTGACCCAATCCTCGAACAAGCACGAGTCCTCCTCGGACGGATCAAGATAAAGCGGTCTGAAAAGAGTATGTTGCTGACCGGACTGCGCGGAGTAGGCAAAACGGTCTTGCTTAACGAAATCGAGCGGCTGGCAATTGCCGATGGATACCGATCGATCTCCATCGAGGCGCACGAAGACAAGCCACTCGGGCTGCTCATTGTGCCTAACCTGCGAACGCTCCTCTACGATCTGAACCGGGTGGCCGGCGTGGGGGACAAGGTAAAACGGGGCTTGGCTGTGCTCCGGAGTTTCGTCGGCGCGCTCAAGGTCACGGTCGGTGAAGTGAGTCTCGGTCTGGACATTGAACCCGAAAAAGGAACCGCCGACAGCGGCGAGATAGAGATCGACCTGCCCCATCTCTTTGTCGCCGTCGCCGAAGCTGCCGAGGAAAGAAAATGCGCCGTGGTCCTGCTCATCGATGAAATTCAATACTTCAGCCACAAGGAACTGGGTGCGCTGATCATGGCGATGCACAAGGTGCAACAACGGCAACTCCCACTGGTGTTGTTGGGAGCCGGTCTCCCGATTCTCCCAAGGCTGGCCGGTGAATCGAAATCCTATGCCGAGCGGCTCTTCAGTTTCCCGGATATCGGCGCGCTTTCGGCGCGAGACGCAGCGACAGCTCTTCGAGAGCCGGCGCAGGCGGAAGGGGTGGCATTCGAGTCGAGTGCACTGAAAGAAGTATTCCGACTCACGAAAGGATACCCGTATTTCCTTCAGGAATGGGGATACCAGGCTTGGAATCACGCTACGGCTAGCCCAATCACGCTGCAGATTGTCGAGAACGCCACAGCGACAGTCATCCCTCGGCTGGACAGTAACTTCTTCCGCGTCCGCTTTGACCGGCTCACGCCGAGCGAAAAGAATTTCTTGCGTGCAATGGCCGAACTCGGGCAGGGCGCTCATCGCACCGGCGACATAGCTGACACGTTGGGTGTGAAGGTCACCAGCCTCGGCCCGGTGCGCGCGAAGTTGATCAAGAAGGGGATGATCTACAGCCCGGCGCACGGCGACATGGCATTCACGGTACCGTTGTTTGATGAGTTCATGACTCGGTCGATCCCGACCTTCAAACATTGAGCCTGAGCAACGGATGGACTTCCGCATCGCCGACAGCTTCACTGACTGTCTTTGTCGCCTGACCGGCGACGAGCAGAAAGCCGTAAAGACGACGGCCTTCGACCTGCAAATGAACCCGGCCAGTCCGGGGCTGAGCTTTCACAAGCTGGACCGCGCAAAAGACAAGAACTTCTGGTCAGTTCGCGTCAGCGCGGACATCCGGCTCATCGTTCACAGGACCCAAGGCAGCCTTCTGCTGTGCTACGTCGACCACCACGACGAGGCATACAAGTGGGCGGGGCGGCGCAAGCTGGAAATCCATCCAAAGACTAGAGCCGCGCAACTGGTAGAGATTCGCGAGACCGTAAAGGAGGTCGTCGTGCCGATCTACGTGCAGGAGGAACGACCGGCGCCGTGGAAGAGGTCGTTGTTTGCCGACAAATCCAATGCCGAGCTGCTGAGCTACGGCGTCCCCGACGATTGGTTGGATGACGTCCGCCAAGCAACGGAGGATGGCCTCTTGGTCCTTGCTGAGCGTCTGCCCGCCGAAGCCGCAGAGGCCTTGCTGGAACTCGCCACCGGGGGCACTCCACGCGTGGTCAAGCCGCTGACTGCAGTCGCGGATCCGTTCGACCACCCCGATGCCCAGCGGCGCTTCCGCGTCATGACTAATGTGGAAGAACTCGAGCGAGCCTTCGAATTCCCATGGGACAAGTGGACCATCTTCCTTCATCCTGAGCAACGGCAGTGGGTGGCGAAGGAGTTCAACGGTCCGGCGCGGGTTTCCGGGTCGGCCGGTACGGGCAAGACTATCGTCGCTCTCCATCGCGCCGTTCATCTGGCGCGAGAAAATCCTGATGCTCGGGTTCTTCTGGCCACATTCTCCACCACGCTGGCGAACGCCCTGCGCACAAAACTGAGGCGTCTCGTGTCCGGCGAACCGCGCCTTGGCGAACGCATCGACGTCGACTCGCTAAACGCAATCGGCCTTCGGCTCTATAAGGCCCGATGCGGGTCGCCACGGTTGGCAACGCGCGAAGGTCTCCTGGAGTTGCTCGCAGCGGCATCACGCGATATCGGCAGACACAAGTTCAGCCTCAGCTTCCTGATGGCCGAATGGGACCAGGTCGTCGATGCCTGGCAATTGACGGATTGGGAAGGCTATCGCGACGTGGCACGCCTGGGCCGGAAGACGCGCTTGCCGGAGGCCAGCCGAAAAACCCTTTGGTCTGTTTTTGAGAATTTACGGAGTAGGCTGAAGGAGGCTGGGCGGATTACGCTCGCAGAGGTGTTCGCCATCTTGGCAGCGTTGCTGGCCCAGAGCAAGAACCCGCCCTTCGAGTTCGTTGTTATCGATGAAGCGCAAGACATCAGCATTCCTCAACTCCGCTTCCTTGGCGCACTCCGTGGGAATCGGCCCAACGGGTTATTCTTCTCGGGCGACCTTGGCCAGCGCATCTTCCAGCAGCCGTTTTCCTGGAAATCCCTCGGAGTCGATGTTCGAGGCCGTTCCTGGAACCTGCGCGTGAATTACCGTACCTCGCACCAGATTCGGAAACAGGCGGACCGACTGCTCGGTCCAGGATTGACCGACCTAGATGGCAACCATGAAGAGCGCAGTGACACTATATCGATCTTCAATGGCCCACCTCCGGTCATCTGCATTTTTACAGATGAAGCGGAAGAACTCGCCGCGGTTCGGTCTTGGGTAGGTGAGCAGGTTTCGGCAGGTGTCTTGCCGCATGAAATCGGTTTGTTCGTTCGATCAGCGGCTCAACTGAGTCGCGCCCGAGCGGCCGTAGAAGCAGCGGAGCTGCCATTCATGGTGCTCGACGATCAGGTAGAGGCCACCACCGGCCACCTCTCTATCAGCACCACGCACCTCGCCAAAGGCCTCGAGTTTCGGGCCGTAATCGTGATGGCCTGCGACGACGAGGTCATGCCCTTACAGGAGCGCATCGAGACCGTAGGCGACGACGCCGACCTGCAGGAAGTCTACGACACTGAGCGCCACCTACTCTATGTGGCCTGCACGCGTGCCAGGGATAGTTTGATGGTTACCGCCGTCGAACCGGGCTCGGAATTTTTGGACGATCTTCTCGTTTAAGCACTTCCAGACGCTGGGGCACCGAGCACTCGATGATCAATATGCAATCAACAACAACGGTAATTGAGAATTGGGCCCAGCTGCAGGAAGCGGCTAATTCGTATTCTCTGGATGAATCATATGGAGCGAAGCCTGATGCATGCAGGAATTTGGCGCAGTGAAGAGCGAGAAAGTCCTCCTGGACATTACATCTAGCCCAAATTGCGCAGGGGCGGAGGAAAGTGTATAATTTATGAGGCGTGTGGTTCCATAAGTCGTTGATTTCCAGTAGACACTAACGGGTTTATATATTTGTAGGGACTACAATTTCAGGTAGTTCTTGACTCCTCTTTCTGGCCTCGGCAGCATCTTCAGGCGTAAGGACCAGGCCTGTGAAAAGGAGCGCGAACTGCTGGGCTGCTATGTGCTGCGCACCGATCAGGCCGCTCTGGCCGGAACCGATCTGTGGCAGTTGTATATGACTTTAACCCGCGCCGAAGATGGCTTCAAAGCACTCAAGAGCGACTTGGGTCTTCGGCCCAACCGCCATCACATCGAACCCCGGGTGGACGCCCATGTGTTTATCAGCATTTTGGCTTATCATTTACTGCGCTTTATCGAATACACCTTGGAACGGCACGGGGATAACCGCTGCTGGCAAACTATCAAGCGGGTTATGCAAACCCATACCTACGCCACACTCACGGTGCCCACGAAGTACGGAGAGATTTTTCGGATCCGTAAAGCGGGCATACCTGAGGCCAGCCACAAGCAGATTTACCATCTGTTCCATATCGACTGGAAAAATTTGCCCGTAAAGAAGACCGTCGTAAAAAGAAAATCGAAAACGACTTTGTAGTGCCTTTTAAAAACGGGCCTTGATTATCAAGCACTTAGATGGCAAAGCGCGAAATAGGAGTTAACACCCCTACCTGCCGGGCCAGCGCCAAGACCTCCACAAAACACTGCTCGAATAACTGCCGGTTACTCTTTCGAAAGCTCGCTATAGTATCGTGATCAGGGTGCCTATCTCCGCTCAGATATCTCACCGCCACATCCCGATAGGTGGGGCGCCGCTCCGCGATGTTCAGCGTAGTCGAAGCCACCGCCGTCATGGAAACCGCAGACATAAAGGGTATCGCCCGGAGCGATCAGGTTCCATCTGAGTTCCCGTACCCTGCGGTTCCATTGTAAGGCCGGGTATACCAGGTAGCGGCGCAGAGGGAGGGATTGATCGGGAGAAAGACAGCCAGCACACCGAACAGCAGAGTCAGCATCAATGGCCAGGAAACCCGCGCGCTCGTTGCCCGCGAACCGGTTATCATAATCAGCCGAGAATTCGGGATGGTTCGTATAGTGTTTACATACATCTCAAAATGGTTCTACGAGAAATTGGGCGCCCGGTTGCGGGAGAAATCCTGAAATGGCAAAGTATTCTCGCGCACGGTAAAGTGCTTCCTCCTTTCAAAAACACACTTCGATTGCCAACATTTCCTTTCCGGCGAACCTAAAACGTGAAACAGGCATCCTTGCCTGTTCCCAGGCCCGACCACGGGCAGGACGTTTGACAGACCCAGCCGATGCGGATGCCCGGGTTCCCGGACTGCTCGCTGGGCACACTCTCGCACCGCAATCTCCGCCGCGCTCCGATAAGCAGTGCGCTACGAGAGACCGTCCGCTTCCTGCAATTTCACGGTTTGCTGTCTCAGGAGAGTTGAAAGAAGTAGACGGAAGCCACCTGAACGGTGGAAGAAGACGGGTTGACGGCCGCAGGCCTCGATGGGAGACCTCCTGATGAGAATCGTAGCTCTTAGTCATCATCATCGTCGTCGTCGTCCTCCTCCTCGCCAATACCACCGTCCAGTACAATAGTCCCCTCGAAGTGAACGGTGTGAGGAAATGGGAACGGTCCTGCCCCATCGATGGCCTCGAAGACCGTACCTTCAACGGAACCGAGGCCTGTGGTTGGCGAATCCGGCATCGGCAAGGCCCAGACAGGCCGTGATAGCCAGTGTAGAAATCAGGAAGAACTGTGTACGTTTTAGATGCATCTCAATTCAGTACTACGGGAAATTCCGTGTCCGGTTGCGGGAAAAGAACACGAAGTTCGAATCAAGACCCGACCGGCCACCCTCTCTCGCACCGCAGGCGGGAACTATGTACGCTACCGGCTTCTGGCGAACGGGCGCTTCGCGCCAAGGTTCGCTGAATCTAGTGTCGGAGTCCTCAGTGTTTCCCGCTACGCAGGCGCTCCTCTTGCCAAGGCTGTCGACAACCGTAATAATAGCTTCGTGCGAAGGTGGGAGCAGGATTGGAGTTGAGCGCACGGGTCATGATAACCAGATCAAAAAACCGGCTGCCGTTTCGTAAGTGATCACGCAGGCGGGTCTCCTCGGTGAACTGGTTCTCTTCGAGTATCTCTATTTGATCCCCATCGCAGGCAGCGGCATATACTTGAAGCTTACCGATTCCGAGAGATTCCGCGCATCCCATGGTAGCGCTGAAGAGGTCCGCCGCCGCCGCAGAGTAAGCGGGCACGATACGAAAACTCAAAGTCGCAACGTGCTGTTCGCGATAGGAAGCCATCCGCTCGAAAGCCGCCAGCCCGACGACGGTTTGCCGGGGATTTTCCATCGCCAGGATAGCGCCTTTTCCGTTTTCCGACCTTCGCATGAGCTCGACAAAATGCCTTTCGTAACGGGTATCTCGAAAGGCATGGGTGATATAGTCCTTGACCAGCCATGAGGGTTGCGGGTGATTGAACAGCGCGGAGGCTCGCGGGAGGTCGCCCCAATGGGCTTCACGAATGCGGGGCGGCCCGCCATAGTTAAATGAGTCCTGGTCATAGGTGGTGGCGCCGGGTGCCAGGTAGCGCATGCCGTCGCCTACGAAGTAGTCGAAGCCATGTCGCTCATACAGCGTTCCGGCGTGAGGATTGGCGGTGCAGAGATAGAGGGCTTTGCCGTTTTGATCCAGGAAGTGCTCTATCATCGTACCCATAAGCGCGTCCGCGATGCCCTTTCGCCGGTGGTTCTCATCTGTTTGCACGAACTCAACCACACCCACATCGCGCGTGTCGCGTGGGGTATAGTAGCTCATGGAGCCGACCACCATGCCGCCGATCTCACCAATCCAGTAAGGAGTGTAGAGTAAGTCCACAAAGCTTCCACCGAGAAGGTCGTCCCGGACGAGCTGCCAGCAGCCGACTTGGGGCGCATACTCTCCGAGCGGCGGAAGGTGCCGTTTGATCAGGAGTTTCTCTCCGCTGCGCAGGCGTGTACTGTGGGTTCTGTCGACCAACTTTGGTGCTTTCTATGGCGTTGGTCGTTGATGAAGGGTCGGAAGAGTGGTGGCAAGGCGCGTAAAGCGCTTGCCAATCTTGAACATGTACATTAGGTTCCCGGAGTATTCGACGATGACCACTACTAAAGCCAGAGAGTTAGCCCTGCGTAGCGAGGGCGAGATCCGAGTGGGTAGCATTGCTTTTGTCAGCTTTGGCTGGTGGTGGCATTTTACGGCTCTGCGATGGCGTAGGAATTGACTGATTAATTACCGTATTTAGTGCTGTCGCAGAAGCCGGATGAAAAGAGATTCATCCGGCTTTTTGTTTTTTAAGGATTTGAAGATGAGCATTTTAACAAAGATTAGCCCAAAGAGGATTTTTCCCATGAAGATGAACGCAAAAATTTCGTCTCCACCTGTCAGTTCGATTCGCGAGATCGGATTCGACACTATCGCGTTCTTTGGACGCACCCTGAAGGATTATGAGGACTTTCTGGAGTTGGATCGCAAGCAACTGGCGGGCTGCCGCATTCTGGATTGTGCCGCCGGTTCGGCATCCTTCACCGCGGAGGCAAACCGAATGGGAATCGAGTCGATTGCGGTCGACCCCATGTATTCACGGCCGGCGTCAGCCCTGAAGCGGCTGGCCACATTGGATTTCCAGCAAGTGATTGGTTCGGCTGAAAAGGTCCCTGAGCGTTTTGTATTCCGCTGCGTCCGGTCCCTTGAGGATCTGCGGCAGCGTCGCCAACAGGCGTTGGACCTTTTCCTCGAGGACTATCCATCCGGACGCGCAGCGGGACGTTACGTTTCGGGTGCGTTGCCGTTCCTCCCTTTCACCAATCAATCATTCCATTCTGCCCACTGCGGGCACTTTCTGTTCCTTTACGGAGATCGCCTGGATTACTCGTTTCATTTTGAGGCCTGCCGGGAACTCTGCCGGGTGGCCAGGCATGAAGTGAGGATCTATCCACTCCTGGGAATGGACGGCCAGCGCTACGGTCACCTCGATCGATTGCTGCAGCACCTCCAGCATGTAGGCATTGCCTCGGAAATCCGCAAGATTGACTACGAGTTCCTCCGGGGCAGCAATGAGCTCTTGATTTTGGAACCTTCGAAAGCGTGAACGAGATCATTCCCTTCGGCTCGTACCGGTTCAGCGTGTTTCAAGCCCCCCCGGTATGCACGCTCACCTGCACCTCTGCTGGGCAGTAGGTGTTTCGCACCATGCTTTCGGGCACCGGCTCCCCCGTGCCTTGCGCCGGGATGGTGCTGGTTCTTGGCTACATGCCTGCACCCCGTCGGGGCGCGATTGCGGCGATGGATAGTCAGAGTGAATTGACTGCCTGGACCACACTGGCGGCGGTCATGCCCAGTTTCTCCATAACCTGGGCGCCGGGAGCGCTGAGGCCGAACCGATCGATGCCGACAACCGCCCCGTCAAGGCCCACGAATTGATGCCAAAGGGAAGTGACCCCGGCTTCGATGGCCACGCGCCGGCGGCACGCTGACGGCAGGACCGACTCACGATATGCGGCGGACTGGCGGGCAAAGCGCTCGAAACAGGGCATGGAAACCACTCGTGTGCCGGCGCCCAGTTCATGGGCGGCCTGTAAGGCGTGTTGCAGCTCACTGCCCGAGGAAATGATGATCGCTTCAAGGGGGCCCGTTTCACGTTTTGCTATGTAAGCGCCTTGCAGGACACCGGTTCGCCGTTGCGCAACCGGTATCTCACTCAAGTTGGGAACTTTCTGGCGCGTGAGGATCAGGGCGGAGGGTCCGTCAGTTCTTTCCAGGGCAGCACAAAAAGCGCCGGCGGTCTCTTCCGGGTCGGCTGGCCGAATGACGTCGAGCCCGGGAATGCAGCGGAGGGCACTGACGGTTTCGACGGGCTGATGGGTGGGACCATCTTCACCCACGCCCACGGAATCGTGAGTAAAGATATGAAAGATCGGCAACTTAGCCAAGGCGGCAAGTCGAATGGAGGGACGCATATAGTCGGAGAATACAGTGAAGGTGGACCCGGAGGCGCGAAAGATGCCATAGTATCCGATTCCGTTGACGATCGCCCCCATGGCGTGCTCACGGATGCCGAACAGAATATTGCGGCCCGACGCCTTTCGGGCCGAGAAATCGCCGGCGTCGTTAATGTAGTTCCGAGTCGACCCGTGAAGATCGGCACTACCGCTGATCAACAGGGGCAGGGAATGGGCAAGGGGTTGGATGACATCGCGTCCGGCACTACGGGTTTCCAGCTCAGCATCCGGGGGAAATTCGGGAATCCGATCAATCAGATCGGCTGGAAGGGCTCTGCTCAACCCGGCCTGCAAAAGTTGGGCCTTCTCCGGATTGGCTTGAGACCATGCTGAAAAGGTTTCCTGCCAGGCCTCAAACTCGTCCTTTTGAGCGCGCAGGCGGGCGGCGAAGAAATTCCGCACCTCCGCAGAAACATGAAATAGTTCCTCCGGCAGTCCCAGATGCTGCCGTGCCCGCGCGACAAAGGGGGCACCGGCTTCACCGTGGGCCTTGAAGGTGCCGGCGACTTCCTCGATACCCCTCCCAATTTCGGTTTTGGCAATAATCAGTTTGGGATGGCCATTGACATCGCCGCGAGCGTCCAGAAACGCATCCAGAAAAGCCTCCATGTTATGGCCGTCGATTTCCACGGTGTCGAAGCCGTAGGCCTGGAACCGCAGTGCCGTATTCTCGCTCTGAGTGGATTCGGCCGGGGCATCGAGCGTGACGTCGTTGGAGTCGTAAATAAGAATCAGGTTATCGAGCCCGGTGTGCCCGGCGAAAGCGGCTGCTTCCGCAGCCACTCCTTCCTGAAGGCAGCCGTCGCCGGCCAGGCAGACGATGCGATGATCAAATATGGCGTGTTGATCGGTGTTGAATGCGGCTTGCGCCATCTTGGCTGCCACGGCCATGCCTACTGCATTGCCGACACCTTGTCCCAAGGGTCCGGTGGTGGATTCAACCCCCGAGGTCTCGCCGTGTTCGGGATGTCCCGGGGTGTGGCTGCCCAGTTGCCGAAATGCCTTGAGCTGAGCCAAGGGCAGTGCATAGCCCGAAAGGTGAAGCCAAGCATAGAGAAACATACTCCCATGGCCCGCCGAGAGCACAAAACGGTCACGGTCAATCCAATGCGCCTCGGTGGGAAAGATGCGCAAGGCGTGACCGAAGAGGACGGCTCCCATCTCGGCTGCTCCCAAGGGCAGGCCCAGATGACCCGATTTACATGCGCTTACCGCGTCCATGGCAAGACCGCGGGCATCGCGTGCCGCTGTGCTGAGGATTTGCCTGTTTAAGCTCATGGCGGGTTAAAGCCGCCGGTAGGAGTATTTTTCCACCATTTCCACAAGGCCGCGGGCCACGATGGGAAACTCCACACTATCTCGGAACAGAATTGAGCGCATGGAGGCGAAGGGGTCGTTGTAAAAGGTAGCATTCGACTTGTCGTCGGGTCCCAGGCCGCCCCCTTCAAATGCCTCACCCGCGAACAGGCCGGCCATCTCACCGTATACCAGAATGTCGACTTCGGGCAGCGTCGCCGCCTCCGGGATATTGCCGGTAGGTCCGGCTGCCGCAGTGGCGTCGGTACCAAGCTGAAAGTTGTCATTGGAGAGAATTTTCAGGCCTTCTTCGGTCATGATTACAAAAATCGTATCGTTTATCTGCCCACCCATGGAGACCTTCCAGCCGGACGAATCCGCCTCCACGAAGGCAGGAGCGCTCCATTCGCCGGATTCCGCGTCCTTGACCAGAGCGAGACCGCCACTGTTTCTGATAAATCCCGCTTTAACCTGCCTGAGTAGAATAATTCCGTGAGATTTCCGCAGTATGGTCGCAGGCACGGCCCGATATTGGTCCTCCATAATGGCTTCGAAATAGCGTGCGAGTTCGATAATCCTGCGCTGCAGCTTTTGGCGCTCTTTGGGACCGGCTTGCAACGGTGCGACCATGACACAGGCCAGTGCCAGGGTGAGCAGGAGTCGGAGCATTCCTCGCGCCTTCATCAGAATTCAGAATGAAACGGGGAATTCGCCGGGAGCAAGCGTATTCGAACCCTTTCCGGAAGCTCATCGACGTTCCGGAAATCCACCTCAGCAGTGCTTGATCACTGCAGAAGAGTGTAGGTTCTCTCCTGGAGTTCCGTAAGATCGTGGGCAGTCATGTAGCTGGTGATGCCCTGAAGCAGATAGCTGGAGGTGGGCGTACCGCGGCGAACTCCGACCTCGAGAAGGGAGTAGAGCAGACCGGCAAAGTTCCGCTCGACAAGTTTGTCGTAGCGGTAGGCTCTAGCCCCACGCAGGCTGCTCACCATACAGAAATCGTTGTAGGGGTCCCAATTCCGCGTGCCATGCGTCCACCGGCAGGTCCAGGCCCTTGCGCTTGAAGGTGGCCTTAAGCGGCCAGCCTTTGGAGTAGGCGCCCATGGAAGCCTTCATCCAGTCGAGGAGATCTTGATGACTTGCCGCCGCAGGTTCTTGCTGGGAGGAAGAGACGTAGGCCAGGGCGCCGGCTGTGGCCGCCGCCGGTGGGGTTACGGTTGAGGTGGAAGCTGTGGCCTGGGCGTGCGACGCGGCTAAGGTCTGCGCTTGCGCCCGCGCCTGTTGGGCCTGCCCCGCTTGTACCAACTGCTGAACCACATCCACCAACTGCTGCACAGTGGGATCGGGCTGCGCAGGTTGACTGGCGGCTACCAGTTCGCCGCTACCGCCCGTGCCGCCGACGCCGTCGGCTGGTTTCGATGCATCGACCTCTCCGGCTTTCCCCGTTGACAATGCGGCTGAGGCAGGCGGGGTGGAGGCTGATCTCGAAGTAGAGGTGCGCGCTAGCTGCTCAGGACCCACCTGGGCAGCGTCTTCGGGTAATACGACGAGAAAAACGACGGCGAGAATGGCAGCGACGGCGCCTATGCCGAGGCCGATCCATAGAAAAGGGAGTTTGCGCTCGCCTTGCTCTTTTCCCTCAACCGAAACATCGGCAGGCGTCGCCTCATCGCCATCCTGGGCAGCCAATATGATGCGATACACGGGAACGGCCTCTTTGATGTTCTTCAGGTCCCGGGGTCCGAGATAGGTCGTCTTTAATTCGAGCTTGTTCTTGACTACGTCATAGACTGTCTGGGAAATGCAGATTCCCCCCGGGTTAGCCTCGCCCTCCAATCGAGCAGCGATATTGACACCGTCGCCCATTACGTCGGTAGCGCTCAGAAATACATCTCCGAGATGAATGCCGATACGGTGCTTGAGTGATAACGCGTCCCCCTCCTGCGCTTCGCGCTCGCGCGCAGCGTACATGTTCTGGACATCGAGCGCACAGGATACGGCCTGGACCGCGCTGGTGAAATACATCATGAGACCATCACCAGTTGATTTCAGTACCTTACATGTTCTGGACATCGAGCGCACAGGATACGGCCTGGACCGCGCTGGTGAAATACATCATGAGACCATCACCAGTTGATTTCAGTACCTGCCCCTCATGGTCTTCGCAGACCTCGCGCATGCGAGCGAGATCATCGGCGACCATGCGCAACGTGTTCTCTTCATCAGCGTTCATGCGGGCACTGAAGCTGACCACGTCCGAAAATACGATCGCTGCCAGAACGCGTTGGCCGAAAGGAGTATTTGTTGCTTTGATTCTGGACGTTACCATGGGCTGACTATTTACCGATACCGCAAATTTCTGCGCCACACAAGCATTAGTGCTCTACTGCTTTCCGGAGACAATTGAGGAATTGCCCAAATTCCCGCGAATAATCGAAATATGAAATCTTGAACGGCCTTGCGCTCAACCCCATGGCGCCTCCACATTTGTAAGCTTATCTGCAAGAAAGTACACTAGAGGCGCCTCCTGGCGGCGCCGTAATGGACATGGAAATCGAAGAAGGTAAAGAGTTGCGGTTAAATTTCGAGAAGCTGGCCCAAGTCGTCGCCTGTGGCCGGAATCTGGTCCCGGTGGTCGTTCAGGAGGTTGAAAGCGGAGAGGTGCTGCTCGTAGCCTACGCGAACCAGGCGGCATTGGACAATACGCTACGCACCAAGCGGGCCACTTTCTGGAGCACGTCACGAAACGAATTGTGGGTTAAAGGAGCTACCAGTGGCGATGTCTTGGCGGTCGTTGAAATCAGGGTAAATTGCGAGCAGAATTCCCTGCTTTATCGGGTAACGTTGAGGGGAATCGGCGCCTGTCACACACGCGACGAAACAGGAGCGGCCCGCCGAAGCTGTTACTACCGGCGCCTGGTCGATGGCAGCCTGGAGCATGTCTAGCAATCTGTCGGGCTTAGATTCCGAGCTTCGGGAAGGAATTGGGTGAAAGTGAGGGGCAACCGGGCAATGGTTGTCTGTCGAGGAGGAGCTTGCTACGGGTAGAAAGCTTTTCCCTGCCGTGGCTCAATTTGGAGGCATTTAGTTCTTGGAGATATCGTTCGGACCCAGGTCGCCTTTCAATTTGCGGAGCAACGTCTGCTGTTGGTTTTCGTGATCGATAAAGTCGCTGAAAAGTTGGTAGCGCGCTCGAGTTTCCAGAGTCTCGAGAAGCTTCTGTTTCAGGTTCGCATCACCGCAGAGCATGTAAGCGGCCAGATCGAGAAAGGTCTCCGGATCGTCCACCGTGCGAAGGAACTGAATCATCACATCGGGAATATAAGTGCATAGTTTCTTCAGCTTCTGGAGGCGGGCCTGCAGCCGACTTTTGAGATTCCGAAGCGTATCCTCGGTGGCGCCGGGCGAAGTATTCAATGATTCGATCTCGATGATACGGTAGGGAACCTCATGGACTATGCGCAGCACGCTTACCCGCCGGAGGCCTTGTAAGATGAGATTTGAGGTGCCGTCGTCGTGCTTTTGGCAGGCACGTACCATGCCTACGGTGGCAGTGTCGTAGGGAGGTTCGAACTGCCCCGTCTCCTCGAATAGCTTCTCATTTAATCCTGCTACCGCAAAAAGGCGGCGCCGGGCCAGCGTATCCTCGAGCATTTGTCGGTAGCGTGGCTCGAAGATCTGCAGGGGCATCATGGCCTGAGGAAATAAGACCGCTCCGGGCAAGGTCATGACCGGAACCTGCTCGGGAATTTCGAGATCGGGCATCATGGATATTCAAGAGTACACGAGAAGGGCAGATGTTCAATCTTTCCACCGCCACGGATACATTAGTTCGGGATCGGGATCATTGTGCTCGGCATAGTAAACGGCCATACGCAGAACCAAGAGTCGATCGGCCGGGGTACGGGGTTTGGTTCGCTTTAGTTCTTCGAAGAGGACTTCGGGCGCCCGACCGGAGAGTTCATAGATCTCTGCCATGCCAATATCCATGAGATCACGCACCGTGGCGACGTCGATATGAGGAATGCGCATTAAGGGCGACTGCAGCGCAGCGTAGTCCGCTTCCTGTTTAGGTTCTCGCTTTTTTGCCATGAAATGGGGGCATCTAGTGTCGTGTCCGATAAATAAGCATAACCAATGTGGAGGCGCCGTGGGGTCGATAGCAAGGCGGGAAATACCCGGAATGCCTGGCGGCCTTGCGGGTTTGTACTAACGCCGCTAGCGGCCCCATGCCGCTCCACCCGTGGGGCCAGGCTCCTTTCAGTCCCGAGTTTATCGGGACTGAAAATAGCTCGGGCATTAGCATGCTTGTTTATCGGACACGACACTCGTTCGGCAACTGTGTCACACGGTGCCCGGTCTGCGACCCAGATGGGACAGAAGGTGTGACAGGCTGACATACCCGGCGCTTGGGTGAACAACGAGTGATTCCTTAGTGATGTTCACAAGCATCTAAAGTTCATAAGGTTAGAACTTTGAATCAACGGTGGCACAAGGTCTGCTGGAAGGCCGGGCGTGAGCAAAGTCCTTGGCATTGATCTCGGAACAACAAATTCATGTGTTGCGATCATGGAGAGTGGAGAACCTGTCGTCATTCCGAATTCCGAGGGCGCGCGCACCACACCCTCGGTCGTGGCTTTCACCAAGACAGGTGAGCGCGTGGTTGGGCAAGCTGCGAAAAGACAGGCGGTTACGAATCCGGAGAATACCATTTTTTCTGCAAAGCGTCTTATTGGACGGAAATTTTCCGAAGTCCACGAGGAATCCGAGCATTTTCCTTTCCAGATTGTCGAAGGGAAAAATGGTGATGCCTCGATTGAGTGTGAGGTCAAGGGCAAGCGTGAGCGATTCGCTCCTGAACAGATTTCATCCATGGTTCTGGCCAAGTTGAAAGCCGATGCGGAATCCTATCTGGGCGAAAAAGTCAAACAGGCCGTGATCACCGTCCCGGCCTATTTTAATGACGCTCAACGTCAGGCTACTAAAGACGCTGGTACTATCGCCGGTCTCGATGTCTCGCGGATCATAAATGAACCGACGGCGGCATCGCTGGCCTATGGACTGGAAAGAAAGAGTGACGAGACAATAGCGGTCTTTGACCTGGGTGGTGGCACCTACGACATTTCCATTCTCGAAATTGGTGACGGCGTCTTTGAAGTCAAAGCCACCAACGGAGATACCCACCTGGGTGGTGATAATTGGGACGCCGCCCTGATCGACTGGCTGGTAGACGAATTCTTGAAGGAAAACGGAATCAATCTTAAGGCCGACCCGATGGCGCTTCAACGCCTCAGGGAAGAAGCTGAGAAGGCAAAGATCGCGCTCTCTTCAGCTCAGCAGACAGACATTAACTTACCGTTTATAACAGCCGATGCTACGGGTCCCAAACATCTGAACGTTTCACTCACCCGTTCAAACCTGGAGCAACTCTGTGATACGCTCTCGGCACGAGCCATGCCTCCTTTTCGATCCTGCATGAAAGATGCCGGTTTGAGCTCGGGCGATATCGATGAATTGGTTCTAGTGGGGGGCATGACGCGCATACCGCGAGTTATCGAGGTAGCCCACCAGCTTGCCGGAAAGGAACCGCACAAGGGAGTCAATCCCGATGAAGTGGTGGCCATTGGGGCAGCCATTCAAGGTGCTGTTCTGGAGGGCGACATGCGTGATGTGCTGTTGCTCGATGTCACACCGCTGACTTTGTCAATCGAAACTGCGGGGAGCGTGGCAACGGCAATGATTGAGCGCAACACGACTATTCCGTCGAGGAAGGCGCAGATCTTTTCCACCTTTAGCGACAGTCAGACCAGCGTGGAAATCCGGGTACTGCAGGGCGAGCGCTCCATGGCGCAAGATAATAAGCAGCTGGGAAACTTTCGCCTGGACGGGATACCTCCCGCCCCGCGCGGATTGCCCCAGATCGAAGTCGCCTTTGACATCGATGCGAACGGCATCCTTCACGTAACGGCCAAGGATCTGGGTACGGGAAGGGACCAAAAGATCTCGATAACGGGGTCATCGGGGCTCAGTTCGGACGAGGTAGACAAGATGCGCAAGGAGGCTGAATTGAATGCAGAAGAAGACAGGAAGCAGCGCGAAACGGTCGAGAATCGCAACCAGTTGGAGTCCCTCGTCTATCAGAACGAGAAGCTTCTAAAAGAGAGTGCAGACAAAATTCCGGAAGACAAGAAAGCCCCCATCGAAGCACTCATCGAAGAAGGGAAGAAGTCCTTGGAATCTAACGATCCGGAGCAGATAAAGAGTGTGCTCGATAGGATCATGAACGACAAGAACCTGCAGGAGGCCGTCGCCGCCATGTATGCCGAAGCACAAGCTCAGACGAATGCTACGGCAGGAGAGGCAGGCGCCGAGCAAGGCGCGGAACCATCTTCCGCCAGTCAAGGAGGCTATACGCACGGTGGAGAGACGTCCACCAGCGAAGAAAACGTTGTCGATGCCGACTTCGAAGTCGTTGATGAAGATAAGGATAGTAAATAGCACGGGCCTTCGTGGGAAGGCGGGACGCACATTCAGAGCTTTTCATTTCACAATAAAATCGAACTAGCAAACGTAATAATCGTTTATGAAAGAAGCAAAAATAAAACCTCTTGGCGATCGGGTTCTAGTGAAGTCGATCGACGAAGAAGAACAGGTTAAAGGCGGGATCGTCATTCCTGATTCCGCCAAAGAAAAACCTCAGGAAGCCGAGATCATTGCCTTGGGAACCGGTAAAAAGGATGACAATGGCAAGGCCATCGAATTCGAGGTTAAAGTCGGCGATCGTGTGATCGTCAGTAAGTATGGCGGAACCGAGGTAAAGCTTGGTGAAGAGACATACAACCTGCTCCGCGAGGACGACATCCTCGGCATCGTAACCTAACCACTAACTGATAATACTAATTAGAACATGGCTGCAAAACAAATTCTATTTGATGAGGCTGCCCGCAAGAAGATACTCGGAGGCGTCGAGATCCTTGCTAAGGCAGTAAAAGTAACACTGGGCCCAAAGGGGCGTAACGCACTGTTAGACAAGAAGTTCGGCTCACCGACTGTGACCAAGGACGGCGTCACGGTGGCAAAAGAGATCGAGCTCAAGGATACCTACGAAAATATGGGAGCCCAGATGGTCAAGGAGGTCGCTTCGAAGACTTCTGATGTCGCCGGAGACGGAACCACCACGGCTACCGTTCTGGCTGAATCCATGTATCGCGAAGGATTGAAGAATGTGGCAGCGGGCTGCAATCCCATTTACCTTCAGCGGGGCATTCAAAAGGCTGTCCAGGGGGCGGTTGCCAAGCTCGGGGAAATGAGCCGCGATGTCAGCAACCGGGATGAGGTCAGGAACGTGGCGACCGTCTCGGCCAACTGGGATACCGAGATCGGCGAAATTATCGCCGATGCCATGGATAAAGTCGGCAAAGATGGCACTATCACGGTAGAGGAAGCCAAGAGTATCACCACGCATCTCGATGTGGTCGAAGGTATGCAGTTTGATAAGGGCTATCTGAGCCCCTATTTTGCAACCAACATGGAGGCCATGGAGGCTTCTCTGGAAGATGCTTATCTGCTCATCAACGAGAAAAAGATCAGCAGTCTGCAAGACCTTCTTCCGCTACTTCAGAATGTCGCCAAGACCAGCAAGCCGCTGCTCATCATCGCTGAAGATGTGGAGGGCGAAGCACTGGCTACGTTAGTAGTGAACAAGCTCCGTGGTATTCTCAACGTCTGCGCGGTCAAGGCGCCAGGTTTCGGCGATCGACGGAAGGCAATGCTGGAGGATCTAGCTATTCTCACCGGTGGTCGTTGTATTACCGAAGACCTCGGTATCAAGCTGGAAAATGTTCAATTGAGCGACCTTGGCCAGGCGAAGCGTATCACCATCGACAAGGAGAACACCACCATTGTCGAGGGTGTCGGCCAGGCCAGTGCAATTCAGGGGCGCGTAAAACAGATTCGCCGTCAGATCGAGGAGACGACCTCGGACTACGATCGCGAGAAATTGCAGGAGCGTCTGGCCAAACTGGCCGGTGGAGTTGCAGTAATTAGTGTAGGTGCCGCGACCGAGCCCGAGATGAAAGAAAAGAAGGCGCGCGTCGAGGATGCCCTGCACGCTACCCGTGCGGCCGTTGAAGAAGGTATCGTGGCCGGTGGGGGTGTAGCCCTGCTGCGTTGCGCTGATGCCATCGACAAAGTCAATGTAGAGGGCGATGAAAAGGTCGGAGCGAAGATCGTTCGTCGCGCCATTGAAGAGCCGCTTCGGCAACTCTGTGTGAATGCCGGATTCGAGGGATCCCTGGTCGTACAACACGTGATGGGGGCTTCGGGAAACGAAGGCTTCAACGTAGCCAGCGGCGAGTACGAGGATTTGCTCGCGGCCGGGGTCGTGGATCCTACCAAAGTCACCCGTTTCGCTCTGCAGAACGCGGCTTCGGTGGCTGGATTGCTCTTGACTACGGAAGTGTTGATAACCGATTTGCCTGAGCCCAGAGAATCCGGTCCCCCTGGTGGTGGGGCCCCTGATATGGGCGGCATGGGCGGCATGGGCGGCATGATGTAAACGGTTTCGACGCTCAAAAACTTAAACCAATGATGGGGAGGCGTCCGTTTCGGGCGCCTCCCTTTTTTTACAGGAGGAAACGGAGATAACGGCTATCGCTATCGATTTTCTGATCCGTGTTTTCGGGCCGAAACCTGATGCCGGTCATCCGACGAAATCCCTTTACGTGGCGTTGCAGCGACCGGTGGTCGGGGAGGATGATTCTCCCGCCCCTGCAGGGCGGTGATAGTTTTGTCATCGGGTATCCCGGAGCCGCGCAACGCTTCGCCCTAGTGTCGTGTCCGATAAATAAGCATACCAATACCAGAGCCATTTTCAGTCCCGATAAACTCGGGACTGAAAATGGCCTGGCCCCAAGGGTGGAGCGGCATGGGGTCGCTAGCGGCGTTAGGACAAACCCGCATCAGCATTGAAGATTTCGATCAGTGGGAAAGCTGCAGCGCGTCCGTATTTTCCAGCATTTCCAGAATTGCGATGGCCGAGCGGCTTCGATTCAGAATGTAAAGATGAATCCCGGGTGCGCCGCCTTCGAGCAGCCCCTCAATCTGATTCCGGGCCCACTCGATTCCTACCCGCCGCACCGCCGCTGAGCTCTTTCCCGCCGCCCTCAGGTTGTCTTCGAGTTTTCGAGGTAAGGCCGCACCGCAGAGCGAACAGAATCTCTCTATCTGAGAAACGGAGAGCACGGGCAGTAACCCTGGAATAATGGGAACCTCGATATTTCGCTTCCGGCATTGCTCTACGAATCGGAAGTAGTGGCAATTGTCGAAAAAGAGCTGCGTTGTTATAAAAGAGGCGCCCTGGTCAACTTTGTGCTTCAGCCAGTAGAGGTCGTCTTCCTCCGTTGCCGCTTCCGGATGGACTTCAGGATAGCCGGCAACCCCATTGCAGAAACCGGGAAAGTCGCGCGAAATGTAGGCCAGGAGATCGCTGGCATACAGGAATCCATCGAGGTGCGGCGCGAATACCTGCTCGCCCTCGGGCGGATCTCCCCGGAGCACCATGAGGTTCCTGAATCCCTCTCCTTGAAAGCGCGCCAGGATGCTCGCTATCTCGTGGCGGGAGCTCCCTACACAGGTCAGGTGAGGCATGACCTCCAATCCGAACTGATTCTTCAGTAGCGTGGCATAGCGCAAGGTGGGCTCGCGCGTCGACCCGCCCGCACCATAGGTGATGGACACGAAATCGGGCCGAAAAAATCGGCGAATATTTTCGACCGCCCGGACGAACTGGGTGCCTCCGGCTTCATCCTTGGGAGGAAAGAATTCGAGGGAGACGACTGGCCTTTTCTGCTGCAGAATTCGAGCGATACTAGTGCTGCCGGCCATCAGATTCATCAAGGTATTATGATGTGTTGATAGGTAAAGGTTTTTAATTTGCATGATCGTGCGCGGCACCCCTAGATTCGTCCTGAGAGTGACGAAGCGAGAGCGCTTTGGCTCAATGTGAACCCGATGATGGGCGAAGCCGCGGTCGAGAATGACCTCGTTTTCCGCATTCGGGACGACGGCAAGCGCGTTCCCCCTGAGCATCTGATGAGTCTGAGGGTTCCGTATTTTCAGGATGATCGGTACTTTACCGGAGAAGTGCCGGGATTGGGCCTGGGTCTGCCCCGGGTAGCGGCGATCGTCGCTAATCATAGCGGCCAGCCTGGACCCTGCGCAATCGGGGCGACCGGCCCGGCTTTGTTGTCGAACTGAGGCTTCCCTGCAGCCCGACGTCCAATTAAGTACACGAACTCGTAAATACGATAACGTATGTCCCGATAAAATCGGGATTGGGGGTGGTGCAAGGCGCACCGAAGACGGACATCCTGGGAGTGCTTTCCTCGTCGGCGCAACGCCGCAATACCCCCAATGCCGCCCCATCCCTTTGGGACCGGGCGCTTTTGGCGTTGGGCAACTTAACCCGCCGCCTCGGAATCGGCTTCGTCTTCGTCTTCGCTGTCCGCCGTAATCATGTCCGGCGGAACGTTGGACAGCGCCTCCATCATGGTGGAATCGCCGTCATACACCTTCTGCAGACTGTCCTGGTGAAGGGATCTCATGCCGTTACGCATGGCAATGCGTTTCAGGACTGCGGTTTCCGCTCCCTGGTTGATGCCTTTGGTCAATTCCTCACTGTTTTTCATGAGTTCATGGACGCCGACACGGCCCTTCATGCCGCTTCCTCCACACATTGGACAACCTTCATCCGGGGCCTTGTAGATCGTTTTGATCTCATCAATCCAACTAAGTCCTCGCTCGATGATTTCTCTTTCATTATCGACGGGACTGTATTCGATCTTGCAGTTTTTGCAGATGCGACGCAAGAGCCGCTGCGCACATACCACCAGCAGCGACGCGGAGATCATAAAGGGCTCGATACCCATGTCGGTGAAGCGCGCGATTGTGCTGGGAGCGTCATTGGTATGGAGCGTGCTCAGCAGCAGGTGCCCCGTAAGCGCGGCCTCAACCGAGATCTCACCCGTCTCCTGGTCACGAATTTCCCCTACCAGAATTACGTCGGGATCCATACGCAGGTAGCACCTCAAGGCGATGGCAAAGGTCAGACCGATCTGCTTGTGCATCTGCATCTGGTTGATCCCCGGAATGGTGTACTCGATCGGGTCCTCTGCCGTCATAATATTGATCTCGGGGGTCGCCACTTCGCGCAGAGCCGAGAACAGGGTCATGGATTTTCCCGAACCGGTCGGACCGCAGTGCAGAATCATGCCATAGGGAATGCGAATACACTCACGGTAGGCGACCAGATTGTATTCGGAGAAGCCCAGCGCAGTAATGGGCAAGGCAGATTTGCTCTTGTCCAGGATGCGCACACAAATTTTTTCACCGAAATTCATAGGGCCGATGGCGACGCGAAGGTCGATATCGATGTTTTTCTTAGTGAATTTCTTAAAGACAATGCGTCCGTCCTGAGGCAGCCGCCTCTCCGCGATATCAAGTTCAGCCATCACCTTGTAGCGTGCTACCAGAGCGCCGGCCACGGCTTGGGGCAGCTTCAGCTTTTCATGGCAGACACCGTCAATGCGGTAGCGGACGAGGAGATCGTTCTCCTAAGGCTCGATATGGATGTCACTCGCCCCCGTCACGTAGGCGTCCTCCACGATACGATTGGCCAGGAGCACGATAGGAGCAGATTCCTCATCGTCGAAATCCTCCGAACCGCCTCCACCCTCCGCCGCGCTGGCGTATTCTTCGCCGATGACCTCCGTGAGCTCGCCATGTCCTCTGACGGCACCGGACCCGCCTCTTCCTGTTCCACAAAGTATTGCTTCATGAGTTTATCGATAAGCGTGGCGGCCGCCACCGAGACATCCTCCACGAAAAGATCCGTAGCCGTGGCAAAACTCTCCCGACGGGGATAATCGAGGGGATTTGTCATGAGGGCGGCCACGCTGGTCGGCGAGAGGCGTTTGAAGGGGAAAATCCCTTCGCGCTTAATGATGGCGTCTCCCACCACTTCAAGCAGCTTCTCGTCGATTTGGATATCTTCTTCGCTGGCTACCAACGGCGAGTCGGTGAAGCGGGCGATGTATTTGGCCGTTTCCTGGTCGTCGATTTCAAAACTGGGATCGAGCATACGCTGAATCAACGGACCCGAGTATTCGGCCACCTCCAGGCAGACATTCATGTCCTCTTCACCGAATTCATCGATCATGGCATCGGGTTCCTTGTTCAGGACCTGGATGGCGCCGATCGTTTTGTCCTTGCCTCTGAGGGGCACAGTCACCATGGAGGTGACTTCAAATCCGGTGTCCTTTACGGCGTGGAGAATCTCCGGATTGGTGGAAAGGGAGAAGAACTGCGGTTCACTGCTTTCGATCACCTGGCCCACGACGCCTGTGCCCAGGGGAAGCTTGAGCTCGAGCAGCGTTTGACGTTTGTTCTAGAACTCATCCTCGCGACTGGGCGTGTTCTCCCAGAGGGTAGGTGAGTAGTAGACGTGTTTGAATGTGATATTCTGCCCTTCCACCAGATAAAGTGTCATCGATTGGGCTTGCAACGCCTCGACCACCTTACTGGCAGTCAATTCCACTACCGAATCGACATCTTCGCGGCTCGGTTGCGGTTTGGAGATGACTTTGAGAAGGAGGGTTCTCCGGAGGGCTGAGGAAATTGCGGGTTGTGTAAGCATAACGATCTAACCGACAAATTAACGGATATAATCGACTGACCGCAAAAAAACGGACAATTGATTCAGTAAATTTCCCAACTATTAGGGACATTTAAGCATATTTTTCAGCGAAATTAAACAAAATTCTTGATTTCTCAATCACAGAAAGGTTCCGCATGGTGGCGTAAGGCCACCAGATGGGTCAGCGGTTATTGGGAAAAACTGCGGCGCGGAGGGCTCCGGCGAGGGGCTGTGACGAGGTCCGCCAGGGGTAGAACGACACGTCAGATCGGTGCTTTCGGGGAGGCGCAGGCGGCGCGGTTTCTGCAGGCTGCGGGACTGCGCGTGCTGTGTAGAAACTGGCGCCACAAAAGGGACGAAATCGACATCGTTGCCAAAGAAGGGGAAGTACTCGTATTTGTCGAAGTTCGGTTGCGGCGGGCTCAGGCACTTACCCCGGGCTTCCATACGGTCGGTGCGAAAAAGAAAACCCGGCTCCGTCGGGTTTGCCGAGCTTACCTGCGCCAGCTTTCCCCGCCTCCCCGGCATTTTCGGTTCGATGTGGTGGAAGTAAGACTTTACCAAGATGGAAAGGTCGACCTAAATCACTATCCCAACGTTGCTCTCTTTCCCAAACACTTTGTTCCCCGAGGTATCGTCTATGATCAGAGAAGATGAACCGAGGCACCCGTTCCTGAAAGGCCTGAGTAAGCATCGGGGCGCTCCCCCGACGATCATGGCCATATTTGGCGCGTCGGGTGATCTGACGGCGAGAAAGCTGATTCCGGCGCTATACAATCTTGGCCTGGACAATCTCTTGCCAGCGGAGTTTCGATTGCTCGGTTACGGCCGTAAGCCCATGGCGGAGGCGGAGTTTCGTTCCCTGGCGGAGGCCGCCATCAGGCAATATTCGCGGCGCCCATTGAGAGCCGAGATCTGGAATAGACTCGCGCCCAATCTCTCCTATTATGCAGGGGATTACACTAATCCGGATGACTTTCGCGGTCTCGCTTCACGAATGCATGCGCTGGAGCAGGATTTGGGTCGAGATGTTCAGCGGCTCTTCTATGTGTCGACCCCTCCGACGGTATTCAATCCGATTCTGGAGAACATTGGGGCCTCCGGCTTGGCGCGCTACCACCTGAATTCGCCGCTGGCCTCGAAGGTGATCATCGAAAAACCCTTTGGTCACGATCTAGCTTCGGCACGAACCCTGAACGCCACCATCGCCAAGGTGTTCGCTGAGAACCAAATTTACCGAATCGATCACTATCTAGTCTCATGTCCGATAATTAAGTTGAATTAATCTGTCTTACCATGTTATGCTATCGGCATGGCAAGACCCATATCCATAATTGAACTTACAGATCTTGAGCTGCAAGAGTTGCAGCGTCGCGTGAAAGCACCGACAGTATCCGTGCGCGACAGCCTTCGGGCGACAATCGTACTGCGTCGTTCCGAAGGCGTCAAACAGGCGCAGCTCGCGGAAGAACTCGGGGTTAGTGTGCCCTGCGTGAACAAGTGGTCGCAACGCTTTGAGCGAGACGGCTTGGAGGGATTGCGGGACAGGAAGGGACGAGGACGGCCCCGATGGATACCGGCGGGCAAGGTTGAGAAGGTCATTACCGAGGCTACACGACCGCCGCAGCCACGCACTCGCTGGAGTGTTCGCACCATGGCCAGGGAGGTGGGGATTTCCCCCGACAGCGTGCAGCGCATCTGGCGGGCTAACGATATCAGGCCTCACTTGGTCAGGACGTTCAAAGTGTCCAATGACAAGTACTTCGAGCAGAAGTTCTGGGATGTGATCGGCTTATACCTGGATCCGCCAGAGCGGGCCCTTGTATTGTGTTGCGACGAAAAGAGCCAATGCCAGGCTTTGGAGCGGACCCAGCCGGGCTTACCTCTTGGCGTGGGAGAGATTTGCACCAAGACACATGACTACAAGCGACACGGGACCATTACGTTGTTTGCAGCCTTGAATTATCTGGACGGCAAGCTCATCGCACGCACCGAACAGCGGCATACCCATGTAGAATGGTTGCGGTTCTTGAAGCAAATCGAGCGGGAGACACCCAAGCAGCTGGACTTGCACTTGATCGTTGACAACTACTGCACGCACAAGCAACAGAAGGTCCGCAAGTGGTTGTCGCGCCATCGGCGTTTTCACATCCACTTCACCCCGACCAGTTCGTCCTGGTTGAACTTGGTGATTCCCCGTAGCTTGCTGCGGGGTGGCTGACTTGATAAAGAAGAGAGGGTGGGAGAGAGGAAGGAAGAAAGTCGAGTAAAGCGAGGAAGTCACTGTGTGTGGGAGATCCACTATCATGTGGTGATGACGGTGAAGTATCGGAAGGCGCTGATAGATAAGCGGATTGAGCGAGTGATGATCGAAACGGCCAGAGGGATAGGGGAACGCTATGAAATAGAACTGGAGGCCCTAGGGATGGATAAAGACCATGTGCATTTACTGTGCGGGGCACATCCGAAAATAGCGCCAGGAAGTATCGTGATGAAATTCAAGAGTATCACAGCACGGGAGTTGTTCAAGAGGGAGCGGTGGCTGAAGGAGGAACTCTGGGGAGGAAGATTCTGGAGTTCAGGGTATTACGTGGGGACGGTTGGGGAGAGAGGGAATTGGGCGATGGTGGAGAAATACGTTTTGGAACAGGGCAAGCCGAAGGAGGATCTGCGTCAGTTAACACTGTGGTAGAGAATAAGTTCTCCTTGCCCGATACCCCGACGCTTGCGTCGGGGAGGTTCATCCTGGTCGAGCGCTTTTTCGGCGAACTGACCCAAGATGTTATCAGGGATGGTAGTTTTACCAGCGTCAGGCAATTGGTCGAAGACATAGAAACCTATCTGGCTGAAAGGAACCTCGACCCCAAGCCTTACAGATGGAAGGCGAAGGGAGAGGAAATCCTGCGCAAGATCCAGCGCGCCAAACGTGCCTTGGCAAAGCAGACAGGGAAAACTAATTAATTTATGTTATTTAACGGACACCACACTAGGCAAGGAGACCGTGCAGGATCTCATTGTGCACCGCTTTGCGAATTCCATTTTCGAGCCCATCTGGAATCGTGAATTCGTGGACTGTGTTCAAATAGCGGTTGCCGAAGATATCGGGGTTGGTGGCCGCGGTGGTTACTATGATAGGAGCGGGGCGTTGCGCGACATGATCCAGAATCATGTCATGCAGTTGGTCTCGCTGGTGGCGATGGAACCTCCGGTTTCCCTCGATCCGGAATCGATTCGAGACGAAAAAGTAAAGGTATTGCGCGCGATTCGTCCGTTGGATTTGAAATGGGATGGCGGTGATGTGGTGCGGGCGCGTTACCAGGAGGGCCTCGTGGGCGGCGAAAAAGTACCGGCTTACACGAGCGAACCGGAGATTCCAGCGGACTCGACTACCGAAACCTATGCAGCTCTCCGATTGTCCATCAACAATTGGCGCTGGAAGGGAGTTCCCTTTTATGTCTGTTCGGGGAAACGTCTGGCCCGGCGGGTCAGCGAGATTGCCATAATTTTCAAACGTCCCCCGGGGATTCTCTTTACGGAAGGCGACCGGTTCGATGTGGCGGCCAATACCATGGTCATCCGCATACAGCCTGATGAAGGGGTGACCATGTTGCTCAATGCCAAGATTCCGGGGCTGGAAACGCGTACCCAACCGGTGAAAATGCATTTTCGCTACGCTACCACATTTGGTTCAAACACACCTGAGGCCTACGAGCGCCTCATTCTCGATGCTATGATCGGAGATGGGACGCTATTCATCCGCGGGGACGAGACAGAGGCTTCGTGGCGAGTGATAACTCCTGTTCTGGAATATTGGCAGGATAGTGGCGAGCGTGGGCTCGAGACCTACGTGGCAGGTTCCTGGGGCCCCTTGTCCTCGGAGCGTATGCTCTGGGAAAACGGCCATCAGTGGCGCCGGCCAGGACCTTGATCGATGGATACAATCTGTCGCTTGCCTCGATTGCTCAAATGTCCACGCCCCGATTCTCCAAAGTTCATCACAGAAAATCAGAGTCTAAGCCCGACAGATTGCTATGAAGTCGCCGAAACCGTTGCTTGATGTGCTTCCGGGACTGTCGCTGCCGGTAGCCGAAGTGACCTCCGTGCTGGGAAGGATGTGGGAGGGCGAATCAGGGGAAGGTCACGCGGCCCCCTCTGAATTTCGTGCCTCGCAGATGAATGTTGTGCTCCATTTCGGTCTAAGAACGAGCGAGGCGGAAGCCCTGGCCCGATTTGACTCAGTTATACGGTTCGCTCAGTGCTACCCGTGCCGGATTATCGTTCTCTGCCCGGTCGAATCGGAAGCGCGGAAGCAACTGCTCGAGGGCAAGCTGTTTTCGCAATGCTACATTGGAGCAACGCTGCGGGAGATGTGTTGCTGTGAAGCCCTTATGCTGGGCTACCGCCCCAGGGATGCCGACTATCTAGAGAATCAAGTCTCCCTCTGGCTGGAGTCAGATCTACCTACCTATCATTGGTTTAATCGTGTTCCCTCAGAGAGGATCGAGGCCCAGTACCTCCCCTTCATCAGGAATTGTCGGCGCGTCGTTTTCGACTCCGCCGTGGAAGGAGATGAATATAGTGAAATCCATTGGCCGAAAACAGAACACGTGCGGGACCTGGCAGAGGCACGATTGCTCCGCATCCGACAATCGCTGGGGCGGTTTCTCAGTTCCTACTCTCCCCAGGTTCTGGCAGAATCTCTCCAGAATGTTACGGTTCGATGCCTGCCGAAGCGGAGGGGAGAGGCTGCGCATCTGCTTTCCTGGCAAGAGGCTGGTTTAGCGGGCTGTGCGGAGATTTCCCGAGTCGATTTCTCTCCCCGATTCTCACTCGCGGACTTGGAGAGCGAAGCCGGCATCTGTCTCGAAATCGAATGGATCTACGCGGCCGGCCGGCGCCTTCGGTGGTTTTTGCGGGACGCGGAAAAGTCGGCCTGCGTGGAGACAGATCTGGGAGGCAGGCCCGTTTCCTACCCCATGGAAGTGTCATTTCTCGAACCCGACGAAGCCTTGGCTGAGGGCTTCTTCTTTTGATTTCCGTTGAAGCCAGCGTAGCCGGACCCGCCGTCGCCCTTCGATGAACTCAGGGCTATGGCGAGGCAAGCGTGCAAGCGTGAGGTCTTGGAGGCGTGGATCTGAATACCGGAGCCTGCAGGGGAACACCAAAGAACTCCCGAGAAAAGTCTGATGAAAAGAAATCGGCAAATCTTTATGATCCGATCGGATCACTTATTCTGTCCTTCACTGAGGTGACGGGTTAGGCCCATGTATTTTGACGGCTTCGCGTTGAGGGCGGGATACCAAAAGCGAGCTGGGCCGGGATTGAAGCTGGAGGCTTCGCCCTACCCAGTATCATTCGATACGGCGGAGCGATCAGCCTTCGATGCGGAGGAATTTACGCTTGCCCGCCTGAAGCACCAGACTTGATTCCGGCTTGCTGACCGAACCGTGGGGATCGCTCATGCGCTCGTTCTCCAAACGCACCGCCCCCTGCTCGATAAGCCGGCGGATTTCTTTGCGGCTGGAGAAGAGACCGCTTCTGTCCAGAAGGTCGAGAAGGCGGGCACAAGGCTCGCCACCCGCGAGTGTGTTCCACGCATACGAGGGCATTTCCTCGGGCGCCTGGCGCCGGGTGAATACCTGTTCGAACTGGGCCAACTCGCACTCGGCCTCGGTCGCGCTATGGAGCCTGGTGGTAAGGGCGCACGCCAGTTGCTTTTTGACTTCCATGGGATGCAGGGCCTTGAGTTCCTCGATGCGTGACGGCGCGGTCTCGAGCAGGAGGCGGTGATAATCCCACATGGCTTCGTCGCTGATGGACATTATCTTACCAAACATTTCTTTGGGGCTGTCGTTAAAGGCGATGTAGTTGTCCTCACTTTTCGACATTTTCTTGACCCCGTCGAGTCCGACCAATAGCGGCACCGTGAGGGCGACTTGCTCCGGCAACCCTGCATTTCGCAGGACAGTGCGGCCCACCAGGATATTGAAGAACTGGTCGTTGCCGCCGATTTCAACGTCGGCTTCAAGAACGAGGGAGTCGTAGCCCTGCACCAGGGGGTAGAGGAATTCGATAATGCTGATAGGAGTATGCTCCCGATGTCGCTTGCTGAAGTCATCGCGTTCGAGCATGCGTGCCACGGTCATCTGGCGAGCGAGTTTGAGGGCATCTTCAAAGGTGAGATTATCGAACCATTCACTGTTGAAACGAATCTGCATCCGGCTCTCGTCGAGAATCTTGCAAGCCTGCTGCATGTAGGTGTCGGCATTGGCTTGGATCTCGGAGCGGGAAAGTTCCGGGCGCGTGGACGAGCGGCCGGACGGATCGCCAATCAAAGTGGTGAAATCGCCGATGATCAGTATAGCCTCGTGACCTAGATCTTGAAACTGTCGCAGTTTGTTGAAGACAACCAGATGGCCGAGGGTCAGGTCGGGGCGGGTTGGATCGACCCCGAGTTTGACGCGCAGTGGACGTCCGTTCGCCAGACGCTGTGCCAGCTCTTCTTCCGTGATCAGCGCCTCAGTATTGCCTTTGAGTGTCTCCAGAGCGGTCATAAGGAGGATTCTTATCGAGGCCTTTGGCCGTCAACAATGGCTGGCGATGAACTCGAGATCCGGTCCCTCCGCTCACGCAGAGGGCTACACGTAGCTCGCTCCGTGAGGAGCGGGACGGCTCGGCAATCGGCGAGGTTCATTAAGAGAGAGAGAAATCGACTCACTCAACGCAGCAGAAAAGGATCAGGATGAGCCCTCCCACCTAGGGATCAAGCGCGGCGGCGAGTGCAGCGGACGGCACAGAAAAGGGCTGCACAGGCGGCAAGGATCCCGGTGTGCGACGGCTCGGGTACGAATTCAAGTTTGATGGCGTTGAGGGTCTAACTGTTGCCGCCAATGTCCGTCATCTGGACGGCGATATCCCCGGAACCGTCCGGCGTCAGGTTGCTGAAAACCGCTATATCGGGTTGTACGCCGGCCGCCCCAACAATTGTCTGAGTTGCTGATGAACCGGAGAAGTCTATGGCGGTCATCCTGGAAGTGTGGCCAACATTCGTATCCCCGGAGGCCTGAACCTCGAGATCGATAGTCCCCATCGTCACCTGGTCAATACCGCAGATGGTGTAGGTGACGATGCCTTGAGCGAATTGTCCGTCCCGCAAGGCCTCCTCGGCCGGCCAACCGGCGATCGTTCCCGGAAACGTGATGCGGTCGACGGCAGAAGCGGCACCGGACCGAGTCAGACTCAGTGGTAGAGAATTGCCGTCCGTGTCCACCAGCGAAGCGAGGGAAACGTTTTCCAGCGCGTTCCAACTGGGGGGTGGCGTTGCGGTCACGTTACCTGACCCGCCGATGTCAATCAGTACCGTCACCAGTACCGCGTGGCATGGGCCAATAAGACCGAACAGGCCCACCAATAGAGAGAGAAAATAGGTCTTGGCAGTCACAGAAGAGAATTCGCTCCTCATGAGTAATAAGTGCTTGTTCGGAGGTAAAGCTTTTTCAGGAACCGAAGGAGGCGTAGCCCGGGTTCTTCGGCTCATTTTGGGAAAGGATTGGATTCCAGGGGGAGCGGGACTATTGGCAAGTGATCGCGGGGGAAGTACTCGAATTCGAGTACTAAGCCGAGACCAGCGGTGGCCCCTAATCCGGACAATCGCCCTGAGAATCAGACAGCCCTGGGGCTTTGGCCAGAGGGTTCATTTATTTTGCTGTCTTTTCACGCAGCAATTTCCTTGAAGTCAAGGAGTCTTAGGGTTAGACCTGAGGTTACATCAACTTCATAATAGTGGCGTTTCGAACGCCACACCATACTAACAACAGGAAAGGTTTCCATGGCCCTGACAAAAGGCACCCAAGCACCCGAATTTTCACTTAAAACCAAAAGTGGCGAAGACCTGGTCGACGTCTCGCTCAGCGATAATAGGGGCAAGAAGCAGACAGTATTGCTGTTCTTTCCCCTCGCCTTCACCGGCGTATGCACGGACGAGATGTGCAGTGTTACCGGAAACATTGACGATTACAGCGACTTGGACGCCGAGGTCTACGGCATCAGTGTCGATAGTCCGTTCGCCCAGGAAGGGTGGGCCAAGGCTAACGGAATTTCCGTGACTCTGCTGAGCGATTTCAACAAGGAAGTCTCCGCTGCTTACGACGTTATCTACGAAGACTTGATCGGCCTGAAGGGTGTGGCCAAGCGCTCGGCCTTTGTGATCGGTAAAGACGGTGCCATCACCTACAGTTGGGTAACCGAGGACCCCACCGTCTTACCCTCATTTGATGAGATTAAGGCTGCTTTGCGCGCCTAGCACTGTACTCCTCTCTTAATGAACCTGCCCGGAGTTTCGCCCCGTGATCATGATCTTAATCGTAATCCTACTTTCGGCCTCGTGGGCCCTCGGCCCTCCAGATTGCACCGTCGGAGGGTTCATGTTTCAGCCATGGTTGATGGCCGCGGGCCTCGATGAGGAACCTCTTAGAGGAACGACTCACGTATTATACCGGGTAATTGCAAAATCACTTTGGCATTTGTAATCTGATTTCCAAGACAGGATACTGAGTTATTCGATGAAGGCCGAAGTAGATCCCTTTTCGGTGCGAACCCCATTTTCGAGTGGATCCCGAGCCGGTTGGATTTATTCTCTGCCGGAGCTCGAAAAGAGGGGAGTCGGTCCTCTCGCTCACCTTCCCGTGAGCATCCGGATTGTGCTCGAGTCGGTGCTGCGTAATTGCGATGGCAAACGTGTCAGCGCAGCTGATGTCGAATGTCTGGTGAACTGGAATGCGAGCGATCCCGCCCGCAGTGAAATTCCGTTTGTGGTATCGCGCATCTTGCTGCAGGACTTTACCGGGGTGCCCCTGCTGGTCGATTTGGCCGCTATGCGCGATGCGGTCAATGCGGTGGGGGGCGATCCGGCGCTGATCGAACCGCTTGTGCCCGTCGACCTCGTAGTAGACCACTCGGTCCAGGTGGATCGCTCCGGCACAGCAGCGGCGTTTCAGCAGAATCTGGGTATCGAGTTTCGGCGCAATCGGGAACGCTACGAGTTTCTGAAGTGGGGCCAGGAGGCGTTCAATACTTTCAGCGTGATTCCTCCCGCCATCGGAATCGTTCACCAAGTCAACTTGGAGTATCTGGCCAAGGTCGTCTTTGAAACGGAAATCGGAGGGCAGACCATATTTTATCCGGACACCCTCGTGGGCACGGATTCCCACACTACTATGGTGAATGGATTGGGGGTCGTGGGCTGGGGCGTGGGCGGCATTGAGGCCGAGGCCGGAATGTTGGGCCAACCGGTCTATTTCCAGACACCTGAAGTCGTCGGGGTACGCTTGCTGGGAGCGCTACGGGAAGGGGTTACAGCGACCGATCTGACCTTGCGCATCACACAGATGCTCCGCAGCCACAACGTAGTAGGAAAATTCGTCGAGTTCTTTGGCAGAGGGGCCTCGCGCTTGACAGTGGCGGACCGGGCCACGATTGCCAATATGGCACCGGAGTATGGAGCCACCATCGGATTTTTCCCGATCGATGAAAATACCCTCGACTATCTCCGCATGACTGGGCGTTCAGAGGATCATGTCGCCTTGGTAGGCGCCTATTTTCGCGCTCAGGATTTATTTGGTATCCCCGAAAGTGATGAGATCCAGTACTCGGAAACGCTGGAACTGGATCTGGCCACGGTGGAACTGTCGGTAGCGGGACCAAAGCGCCCGCAGGATCGCATTGAGCTGCCGGACCTGGCTGATCGATTTGAGACCCTGCTCGGCGCCGCCGCCAACGAAGGCGGTTATGGGGTTGCTCCGGTTGAAAGAGAGCGGCGCGTTCCGGTGGCCTTGAACAATGGGCTCCACGAAGGGGGAATTGCCGTAGCCGAGGAAGTCTCCGAGATCGGTCATGGATCGGTGGTCATCGCGGCTATCACCAGTTGTACGAATACCAGCAACCCGAGTGTCATGGTGGCGGCTGGATTGGTCGCAAAAAAGGCGGTCGAGTGCGGGCTCACGGTTGCGGATACGGTCAAGACGAGCCTGGCGCCGGGATCCCGGGTGGTGACCGAGTACCTCAATGAGACCGGATTGCAGGCCTATCTGGATAAGCTTGGATTTCATCTGGTGGGCTACGGATGCACCACCTGCATCGGAAACAGCGGACCTCTCGCCGAACCGGTGGCTCGCGCCGTTCGGGAATGCGGGCTGGTGACGGCGAGTGTACTCTCGGGAAACCGGAATTTCGAGGCCCGGGTCCACACCCAGGTGAAGGCAAACTTCCTTATGTCCCCGCCATTGGTAGTCGCCTTTGCTCTGGCCGGGAGAGTGGATATCGATTTGAGCCGGGACCCGCTGGGCGAAGATGCTGAGGGAAATCCGGTCTTCCTGGCGGATATCTGGCCGTCAACGGTGGAAATTCAGGACGCCTTGAGCCGGGGCCTGAAACCTGAGATGTTTCGGAAACGTTACAGTGATATCAGAGAGGCTAACCCCGAATGGAATGAGGTGCCGGTGTCTTCGGAAATGCTCTATGACTGGAAAGAAACCAGTACCTACATCCAGCAACCTCCATTCTTCGAGTCGTTTGATATGAAACCTGGCGTGATTGTTCCCATTGAAGGCATGCGGGTGTTGGCCATATTGGGGGATTCCGTGACCACCGATCATATATCTCCCGCTGGCGCCATTCCTGCCGATGAGCCGGCCGGACGATATCTGGCCGAACACGACGTGGCCGAACAGGACTTCAATTCATTTGGTTCGCGTCGCGGCAACGATCAGGTCATGACGCGGGGGACATTTGCCAATATTCGCATCCGCAATGCCATGGCAGATGGCCGTGAGGGCGGATGGACTTCCTTGATGCCCGATGAAAAGTTGATGCCGATTTTTGACGCCTGTCAGGAATACCAGCGAAGGCAGGTGCCTTTGATTGTATTCGGCGGAGGCGACTACGGGATGGGCAGTTCCCGGGACTGGGCAGCCAAGGGGCCGGCCTTGCTGGGAGTAAAAGTGGCCGTGGCCGTGAGCTATGAGCGCATTCACCGGAACAACCTCATCGGCATGGGTGTGTTACCCCTTCAGTTTCTGGAGGGAGACAGCGCCCCTTTATTGGGACTCACGGGAAATGAAGTCTACTCATTGTCTGGACTGAACGACAGTCTCGAGCCGGGCGAGCAAATTGAAATGCTGATTGAACGTGCCGACGGTTCGAAGCAGGTAATCAAAGTCTTGGTGAGGATCGATACTCCGATTGAAGTGGATTACTATCGAAATGGCGGAATCCTGCCCTACGTGCTGCGCAACCTCCTGCGCGCTGCTTCTTGACGGACCGGTCCAATGGCCGAAACGGAAAAGCCGGTATTTCTGGTGAATGCTTATTCCGATCCCGTTGTCATCAAAGTTAACGGTAAGGCCAATTTTCTCAATTCCTCGCCCATCCGGGATTTCTTTCAACGCTTGGCCGCGGCGGGCAAACGAACCTTTGTCGTCGATTTTAACAGTTGTACCGGAATGGACAGCACCTTCCTGGGCATCCTTGCTGGCGCTGCCTTGGAAACGCGCACGCTGGAGCCCCCGGGATCGCTCATCTTTTGTCGCATGGGGAAGCGCAATCTGGAGCTGGTTCGCAACCTGGGCCTGCATCGCATAGTCAAGGTCGATGCCGGCGATTTTCCGATGAGTTTCGAGGAACAGGATAAGAATCTGAATCATTCTCAGCAAAGTGAGCTCGAGTCTGCCAAGATGGTCCTGAAAGCTCATGAGAATCTGGTTGCCATCGACGACGCCAACCAGGTTCGTTTTCAGGATGTCCTATCATTCCTGAAAAACCAAATTGATCGCCAGTGATTTGGACATTCGCATTCGGCCTCACGCTGGGTGGTTTCGTGGTCTGGTGGTTCTACATTTCTGCGCGCCGGGAGGTTATGCGGATCGACGAGGAGAAGCAGCTGCTCAACCAGGAAAAGCAGATCGTACTCGAGTTCATGCACAATATGGTCGAGGCTATCGGTGAACGCGTCGACCGGGACGAGCTGTTTCAACGCGTGGTGCATGCCGCCATTCTCAGTACAGGGGCGCTGAGCGCCTGTGTCTTTGCTAAGAATGAAGAGGGACGATTCAGCGGTGTGGCCGTCGAAGGCCTCTTTCCCCCGCAACGCCCCCTACCGGAAAGCTCGCGCATGAAGCTGACCACCAGGGCCAAGTTTATAGAACAGGTTCTGAGGTCGGAAGTCTTTGCGCCCGGCGAGGGTCTTATCGGTTCTGTTGCCGCCACCGGCAATGGAGTTTTGATCACGGATGCGGAGTCGGATCCAAGGGTAATGAAGCATGATGATCCTTCGCTTGTAGTCCGCTCCATGGTGGTGGCTCCCATCGTTTTTCGTGATACCGCCCTGGGCGTGCTTGCCGTCGCCAATCCTGCTGACGGGCTGGCTTTCAACGAAACCGATTTCTCCTTGGTCCAGTCGCTTGCCGAACAGGCTGGGTTGGCAATTCAGAACGCCGATCTAATGAATCTCCAGATTGAAAAGAACAAACTCGATGTGGACCTGTCGCTTGCCAGCAGCATACAGGCGATGCTGCTTCCGAGTTCGTTTCCCAAGCATAGGAATCTCGATATTCATGCCTGTTATCTTCCGGCTCAGAAAGTCGGCGGAGATCTTTTTGACTTCTTTGAACTGGGAGAAGGCAGGATCGGAGTCGTCATTGCCGACGTCTCCGGCAAGGGCATTCCCGCCTCGCTGATCATGGCAATCTGCCAGAGCAACTTGAGGCATTTCGCGGCACAATTCGATTCACCGGCCCGCGTCCTGTCCGAGATGAACAAGCTGATGTCGAGCGACATGCACAAGGACATGTTTATCACCACAGTCTACGCCATCGTGGATACAAAGGCCGGCCAATTGGTTATGGCTCGGGCCGGACATGAGCTGCCACTCCACTGCCACTTCAACGTAGATTCCGGGCTCATTCAGGCTACCCTGGTGGGGTCTGAGGGGATGGCGCTGGGCATGGTGCCGGAGGAGTTGTTCGATTCGGTTATTGCAGATAAGAGGGTGGACTTTGTAGAGGGCGATATCTTTGTATTATATACCGATGGGGTTACGGAGGCCAGCAACCAGGAAGGCAATGAATTTTCTTCCGGTCGCCTGGCCGATACCGTCAAGACCTTGCGCTCGCGCCCAGCGGAGGAGCTTAATCAAGGTATTCTGGACAGCGTCCATCGGTTTTCGGGCAGCGGACAACAAGTCGATGACATCACGCTCTTGACAGTGAAATACGTTCCTGATCAGTCATGACCGCAACTTCGCATACGGCTACCCCCATAGACCGCTTTTCTCTTCCGGACGAAATGGGACATTTCGGTCCTTATGGCGGGATGTATGTTCCGGAAACGCTAATGAGTCCGCTACTTGATTTAGCGGAGGCCTACCGAGAAGCGGGAAACGACCCTTCGTTTACAAGTGAGCTGGAAAATCATCTCGCTGAATATGCGGGACGGCCCACTCCCCTGTATTTTGCCGAACGCATATCCAGAGAAATCGGAGGGGCGCGCATCTTTCTGAAACGAGAGGACCTTCTGCACACCGGCGCCCACAAGATCAACAATGTGCTCGGGCAGATTCTCCTGGCGCGGCGTATGGGAAAACGCCGCATCATAGCTGAAACCGGCGCCGGACAGCACGGCGTTGCGACTGCCGCGGCCTGTGCCAAGTTTGGTATGGAATGTGTGATTTACATGGGTGCGGTCGATATGAAGCGCCAGGCGCTGAATGTGTTTCGCATGCGTCTCTGTGGAGCTAAAGTCAGGGGTGTGGAGGCGGGCCAGCAGACGCTCAAGGAGGCCATCAATGAGGCCATGAGGGATTGGGTGACCAACGTCAGATCGACCCATTATGTTCTCGGCTCCGCCTTGGGTTCACACCCATACCCGATGATGGTGAGGGACTTTCACCGGGTCATTGGACTCGAAACTAAACGACAGATGAACGATTTGGAGGGGAGATTGCCCGATGAAATCATCGCCTGTGTAGGCGGCGGCAGCAACTCCATCGGGATATTCTTTGATTTTCTGGAAGAACCCGCTGTTCGCTTGACCGGCGTCGAAGCGGGAGGCCGCGGGATTCAACCCGGAGATCACGCGGCCCGCTTTGCGGGGGGCAAACTGGGCGTTTTGCAGGGGTGCAAGACATTCATCCTCCAAAATTCCGATGGTCAGATTGAACTTACCCATTCGGTTTCGGCGGGTCTCGACTACGCCGCCGTATCTCCCGAGCATGCCTTTTACCGCGATGAAGGCCGAATTGGCTACGCCTACGCCACCGACGAAGAGGCCTTGGAGGCTTTTCGCCTGCTTTCCGAGACCGAGGGTATTATCCCGGCGCTGGAGACGGCCCATGGGCTGGCCTATGCCTTTGAGCGGGCGCGTGATCTGGATCCGGCCGATCTCATCGTTGTCAACCTGAGCGGACGAGGGGATAAGGATGTCCAGGAGGCTGCCCGTATGCTAGATCCCGTGGGCGAGAGCCATGATTGAGGGCTCCATAAGCATGCCGAAGGAATCTGCCGAGTTCAGGAGGGTGGGGCTCCCGGCTGCGCTCTTGTTTGCCCATCGGACGAGCGGCAGGCCGGATCAAACAGGGGTGAAACTATTGAGAGAGTTCAGGTTTCGGGTGTCAGGTGTCAGTTCTAATCGAGCGCTGACACCTGTTCACGAGCGAAGCGGGAAGGCCCGCAAACCCGCTCCAGAGGCTAAGTTTCAGGTCAGCGCGGCCCCCGGCCGCGCTGACGCTTGCCGGATATATCAAGGGTAAAACTCACGTCAGCACTCTTCCCGCTCCTCACGGAGCGAGCCACAAGGCCCCGGTGTAGCTCTGCCCGTGAGGGCAGGGACGAACCGCCCGCCCGCCCGATCCAGAGGCTAAGTTTCACATTAGTCGCGCCCCCGGCGCGCTGCGCTTGCCGGATCAAACAGGAGTGAAACTTCAGCTTGTGGCGCCGTTGGTGGTGGGTATTACTGAGGGTGAACCGGCATTGGCTGCGGCAGTCAAAACCGATGCGAACACTGGAGCTGAATATGCCCCAACATTAGTCTGGTTCCGAGTCGGTCATCAAACATTGGCGAGGCCCGTTTGCACGGGCTCTCCCCCAGGTCAGAATCCTGACATAACGGCCACCTCGGGCCGCAGCCAATGCCATAACCAAAATGTAATCAAAGAGGAAGCTACCATGGCATCGAAAAAGAGCAAGCGCAGGGGAAAAAAGAAGGTGCGGCCGATACAGGCCTTGCCGGTGATCCGGGCGAACAGCGCGGGGATTGATTTAGGAAGTAGGGAGCATTGGGTATGCGGCCCGGCCCGCGGGGATAACAAAGTCAATGTGCAGCAATTCGGCACGACGACACCACAGTTGAACGAGCTGGCCGACTGGCTAGTGCATGAAGGGGTCGAATCGGTGGCGATGGAGAGCACGGGGGTATATTGGATCCCGTTATATGAGCTGTTGGAGTCGCGGGGCCTCGAAGTGGTGCTGGTCAATGCGAAGCAGTTGCATGGGGTCCCCGGACGCAAGACCGATATGATCGATTGTCAGTGGATTCAACTCTTGCACAGTTGCGGACTATTACGGGGCTCCTTCCGACCCGGGGAAAAGATCTGTGCGCTTCGTGCGTTGCAGCGCCAAATGGCTAATCTGGTGGAAGAACGTTCCAAGATGGTGCAGTGGATGCAGAAGGCACTCGACCAGATGAACGTGCAGGTACACCGGGCGGTCACCGACATTACCGGCAAGACCGGGATGGCCATCATCCGGGCCATCGTGGCCGGGCAGCGCAGTCCCAAAAAGCTGGCCACCCTGCGGGACAAACGCTGCCGAAAGAGCCAGGCCCAATTCGCCGAGCACCTCATCGGCAACTGGCGCAGGGAGCATCTTTTCAACCTGCGCGCTGCGCTCCAGTTGTATGACCGGCTCGAGCAGATGATTGGCGAGTATGAACAGCAGCTGATCGAGCAGATCGAGGCGCTGCAGCCGGCCAAGCGCCATAGCCTCAACGCGCCCCCGCATCCCAACCCGAACAAAGACAAGGCCATGGCGAAGCGGGGCGAGCAACCCATGCGCACGGCAATCTGGCGGCTCTACGGGGTAGATCTCACGCGCATTGACGGGATTAGCACCGGGGCCGCGCAGGTGGTATTGACCGAAGCGGGCTTGGATCTGAGCGCTTTCCCCGACGAGCATCACTTTGTCTCCTGGTTGCGTCTGAGTCCCAAAATGGCCTTTTCGGCCGGCAAGCCGCTGAGCAAAACGCGCAACGCAATGGCTGCCAGCCGAATGGCCGCCATCCTGCGCATGTGCGCGCTGACCCTGCGCCACTCCCCGACCGCGTTGGGTGCCTGTTATCGGCGCACCGCCCGGCGCAAGAGCGGCGCGGTGGCCGTCTTCGCCCTGGCTCGCAAACTCGCTGTGCTCATCTACCGCATGCTTCGTTACGGCCAAGACTATGTCGACGAAGGAGCCGAACGCTACGAGGATCGCTTCTGTCAACGAAGACTGTGCAGCCTTAAAATGAGCGCCCGATCGCTCGGATTCACGCTGGTGCCCGAGGCCGAAGCGAACGCTGCATGACCATGTTTGCGCTTCGCAAAAACGTCACTCTATCGCCCGCCAGCCCGATCTGGAGGCTAAGTTTCAGGTCAGCCAAGCCCCCGGCGCGCTGCGCTTGCCGGATCAAACAGGAGTGAAACTTCAGCTTGTGGCGCCGTTGGTGGTGGGTATTACTGAGGGTGAACCGGCATTGGCTGCGGCAGTCAAAACCGATGCGAACACTGGAGCTGAATATGCCCCAACATTAGTCTGGTTCCGAGTCGGCCATCAACCATTGGCGAGGTCCGTCTGAACGGGCGCTCCCCCAGGTCAGAATCCTGACATAACGGCCACCTCGGGCCGCAGCCAGTGCCATAACCAAAATGCAATCAAAGAGGAAGCTACCATGGCATCGAAAAAGAGCAAGCGCAGGGGAAAAAAGAAGGTGCGGCCGATACAGGCCTTGCCGGTGATCCGGGCGAACAGCGCGGGGATTGATTTAGGAAGTAGGGAGCATTGGGTATGCGGCCCGGCCCGCGGGGATAACAAAGTCAATGTGCAGCAATTCGGCACGACGACACCACAGTTGAACGAGCTGGCCGACTGGCTAGTGCATGAAGGGGTCGAATCGGTGGCGATGGAGAGCACGGGGGTATATTGGATCCCGTTATATGAGCTGTTGGAGTCGCGGGGCCTCGAAGTGGTGCTGGTCAATGCGAAGCAGTTGCATGGGGTCCCCGGACGCAAGACCGATATGATCGATTGTCAGTGGATTCAACTCTTGCACAGTTGCGGACTATTACGGGGCTCCTTCCGACCCGGGGAAAAGATCTGTGCGCTTCGTGCGTTGCAGCGCCAAATGGCTAATCTGGTGGAAGAACGTTCCAAGATGGTGCAGTGGATGCAGAAGGCACTCGACCAGATGAACGTGCAGGTACACCGGGCGGTCACCGACATTACCGGCAAGACCGGGATGGCCATCATCCGGGCCATCGTGGCCGGGCAGCGCAGTCCCAAAAAGCTGGCCACCCTGCGGGACAAACGCTGCCGAAAGAGCCAGGCCCAATTCGCCGAGCACCTCATCGGCAACTGGCGGCGCGAACACCTTTTCAACCTGCGTGGGGCGCTGCAGTTGTATGACCAGCTCGAAGAGATGATTGCCCAGTATGAACAGCAGCTCATCGAACAGATCGAGGCGCTGCAGCCGGCCCGGCGTCGTAGCCTCAAGCCGCCAGCGCATCCCAACCCGACCAAGGAAAGGGCCATGGGCAAGCGGGGCGAGCAACCGATGCGCACGGCGCTGTGGCGGCTCTACGGGGTAGATCTCACGCGTATCGACGCGATCAGCACCGGGGCCGCGCAGGTGGCATTGACCGAAGTGGGCTTGGATCTGAGCGCTTTCCCCGACGAACATCACTTTGTCTCCTGGTTGCGTCTGAGTCCCAAAATGGCCTTCTCGGCGGGCAAGGTGCTCAAGAAAAGACCAAACAGCTTCGGCGCCATCCGGATGGCCGCCATCCTGCGCATGTGCGCGCTGACCCTGCGCCACTCCCCGAGCGCGCTGGGTGCCTGTTATCGGCGCACCGCCCGGCGCAAGAGCGGCGCGGTGGCCGTCTTCGCCCTGGCTCGCAAACTCGCTGTGCTCATCTACCGCATGCTTCGTTACGGCCAAGACTATGTCGACGAAGGAGCCGAACGCTACGAGGATCGCTTCTGTCAACGAAGACTGTGCAGCCTTAAAATGAGCGCCCGATCGCTCGGATTCACGCTGGTGCCCGAGGCCGAAGCGAACGCTGCATGACCATGTTTGCGCTTCGCAAAAACGTCACTCTATCGCCCGCCAGCCCGCTCTGGAGGCTAAGTTTCAGGTCAGCCAAGCCCCCGGCGCGCTGCGCTTGGCCGGATATATCGTGGGTGAAACTTCCAGCGGTTGGACTCCGAAGAGAAAGCCTTTCCCAACTTCGATGTTCAATGTTTCCCGACAAGTCGGGATTGGACGTTCGTTTTTGAACATCGAACACTGAACATCGAACGCCCAACATCGAAGTGACTAACGGCTCAACAAAATTCACTTGACACGCCGCCAGCCCGCTCCAGAGGCTAAGTTTCACATTAGTCGCGCCCCCGGCGCGCTGACCCTTGCCGGATCCAACAGGAGTGAAACTTCAGCTTGTGGCGCCGTTGGTGGTGGGTATTACTGAGGGTGAACCGGCATTGGCTGCGGCAGTCATAACCCATCTGAGCACTGGAGCTGAATATGCCCCAACATTAGTCTGGTTCCGAGTCGGCCATCCAACATTGGCGAGGCCCGTTTGCACGGGCTCTCCCCCAGGTCAGAATCCTGACATAACGGCCACCTCGGGCCGCAGCCAATGCCATAACCAAAATGTAATCAAAGAGGAAGCTACCATGGCATCGAAAAAGAGCAAGCGCAGGGGAAAAAAGAAGGTGCGGCCGATACAGGCCTTGCCGGTGATCCGGGCGAACAGCGCGGGGATTGATTTAGGAAGTGAGGAGCATTGGGTATGCGGCCCGGCCCGCGGGGATAACAAAGTCAATGTGCAGCAATTCGGCACGACGACACCACAGTTGAACGAGCTGGCCGACTGGCTGATCCATGAAGGGGTCGAATCGGTGGCGATGGAGAGCACGGGGGTATATTGGATCCCGTTATATGAGCTGTTGGAGTCGCGGGGCCTCGAAGTGGTGCTGGTCAATGCGAAGCAGTTGCATGGGGTCCCCGGACGCAAGACCGATATGATCGATTGTCAGTGGATTCAACTCTTGCACAGTTGCGGACTATTACGGGGCTCCTTCCGACCCGGGGAAAAGATCTGTGCGCTTCGTGCGTTGCAGCGCCAAATGGCTAATCTGGTGGAAGAACGTTCCAAGATGGTGCAGTGGATGCAGAAGGCACTCGACCAGATGAACGTGCAGGTACACCGGGCGGTCACCGACATTACCGGCAAGACCGGGATGGCCATCATCCGGGCCATCGTGGCCGGGCAGCGCAGTCCCAAAAAGCTGGCCACCCTGCGGGACAAACGCTGCCGAAAGAGCCAGGCCCAATTCGCCGAGCACCTCATCGGCAACTGGCGCAGGGAGCATCTTTTCAACCTGCGCGCTGCGCTCCAGTTGTATGACCGGCTCGAGCAGATGATTGGCGAGTATGAACAGCAGCTGATCGAGCAGATCGAGGCGCTGCAGCCGGCCAAGCGCCATAGCCTCAACGCGCCCCCGCATCCCAACCCGAACAAAGACAAGGCCATGGCGAAGCGGGGCGAGCAACCCATGCGCACGGCAATCTGGCGGCTCTACGGGGTAGATCTCACGCGCATTGACGGGATTAGCACCGGGGCCGCGCAGGTGGTATTGACCGAAGCGGGCTTGGATCTGAGCGCTTTCCCCGACGAGCATCACTTTGTCTCCTGGTTGCGTCTGAGTCCCAAAATGGCCTTTTCGGCCGGCAAGCCGCTGAGCAAAACGCGCAACGCAATGGCTGCCAGCCGAATGGCCGCCATCCTGCGCATGTGCGCGCTGACCCTGCGCCACTCCCCGACCGCGTTGGGTGCCTGTTATCGGCGCACCGCCCGGCGCAAGAGCGGCGCGGTGGCCGTCTTCGCCCTGGCTCGCAAACTCGCTGTGCTCATCTACCGCATGCTTCGTTACGGCCAAGACTATGTCGACGAAGGAGCCGAACGCTACGAGGATCGCTTCTGTCAACGAAGACTGTGCAGCCTTAAAATGAGCGCCCGATCGCTCGGATTCACGCTGGTGCCCGAGGCCGAAGCGAACGCTGCATGACCATGTTTGCGCTTCGCAAAAACGTCACTCTATCGCCCGCCAGCCCGCTCTGGAGGCTAAGTTTCAGGTCAGCCAAGCCCCCGGAGCGCTGACGCTTGGCCGGATCAAACAGGAGTGAAACTTCCGGCCGCGGCCCGCACCTGCGATCGTCTTCGGCAATGGCCGCTCTTTCGTAGCCTGCGGGCTTACCGCCGGCAGCGCCGGGGGTTGCCCCGGGATCCCGGACCGCCCGTATCTCCCACTTCGCACCGCAATCTACGCTGCGCTCCGATAAGCAGTGCGCTACGTCATTTCCGGCTCTTTAGCGCGACTGGACTAACGGCTCAACAAAATTCACTTGACACGCCGCAAACCCGCTCCCAAGGCTAAGTTTCAGGTTAGCGTAGCGATGCCAGGATACTTCCAACAATGAACAGTATGACGGGATACGGTCGTGGCTCTGCCCAGGCAGGTGACCGGGAGATCACGGTCGATTTGAGCTCTGTGAATAGGCGAAACCTAGAGATTTCAATTTCTCTGCCGCGGGAGTGGCAGGCCCTTGAGCGTCAGATCAGCGGGCGCATCCGCGCTGCGGTTCGGCGAGGCAGGGTACAGACTCTGGTGCAGGTTCAGGTGCTTTCCGGCAGCGACGAATTCGCCTGGGATGAGAGTGCCGTTGAACGGACTCTGGACAGGTTGGAAGAGCTGGCTCGCCGCCACCATGTGGAAGTAGAGAAGAGCGGCGATCTACTGCTGCAAATCGCCTGCCTGAATCGAGCCTCTGGACCCTCCTTGCCGTTGCAATCCGCAGAAGGCAGTATCGAGAGCGCGCTTGGCGAAGCAATTCGGCAACTCAACTTGATGCGCGCAAAGGAGGGCGCCGCTCTGGCGGCAGATGTTGCTTCCCGCGTACAGTCTATTCGGGAGAGCGTGAAGTCGATTGAAAGTGCGGCCGAAGGCGTCGTTCCCCAGTATCGTGGGGCACTGCTCAAGCGCCTGGCGAAAGCCGGCCTCGAGCTCGACCTCGACGACGAGCGTGTGCTCAAAGAAATCGCGATATTTGCCGACCGCTGCGACATCAGCGAGGAATTGACACGCCTGCTCAGTCACCTGAATCAGTTCGAAGAAACCTTGGCTGAAGACGGTCTCATTGGGAGAAAGCTCGAGTTCATTTTACAGGAACTCAATCGCGAAGTGACTACTATTGGCAGCAAGGGAAACTGCCTCGAAATCAGTAAACGGGTTTTCGACTGCAAGAACGAGCTGGAGCGGATCCGTGAGCAAGTACTGAATGTCGAATAGCGGTGGGGCACTTTCAGGCAGGCGGGTCTAGACCTTCAGGCCAGGAACGGGTTTCAGGTGTCAGTGTTCAGGTGTCAGGCTTTTCAAGGTTCGAACTCTTTTGATAGGGTGAAAAGACACCCTCAATGAGCTTACCGTTGCTCCACCGTATCTTCATTTACGCAAGCAAAAAGGCGTCTTAGCAACTCGGGGTCATTGATGCCGGGACTTGATTCCACACCGCTATTTACATCAACAATCCTGGCGCCGGTTGCGCGCACGGCGTCGACGATATTGTCTGGACTGATTCCCCCTGCCAGGACCCAGCCGGTTTCCGGAAATTGGTCGGACAATCGTTTGAATCGTGCCCAGTCTCCCCGGATTCCTGTTCCTCCGTAGAGACTGGTGGAGTAGGCGTCGAGGAGGATGGTGTCGGCGTGTTCAAACAGGTATTCGGGAAATTGCTCCTGGGGAGGCAGTTTGGGCGCAAGCCAGAGCCTTTCTTTCCCGACGGTTGCCGACCACCTGGCCACGGTGGCGACGGGAACGGATAGTTCAAAATGGATTTGAAAAAAGTCGAAGCCGAGTCGACGCATTTCGGAAAGAGCTTCCGCTTCCGTAGCGACGTCCACCATCACTCGTTTCCCCTTGGGAATCTTTGGCAGGAGAGTCTGCACGCGGCCCTTGGGGAGTCCCCGGGGCGATTTTCTGTAAATGTTCAGACCGATATAGCGCGCGCCCAATTCGAGCGCCGAATCGAGATCGGGTTCACGAGTGATACCACAGACTTTTATAGCGGGCTTTTCGATCACGGGAGGTTAGATAAAACGGATTAAAGCGTGCAGGATAGGAAGATTCCCAAGAATGACAAGGGGCCAGAATCGGCGGTTCCCGGGGAGCAGGAGATTGTAGGCTACAGTCATGGGTAGCGCGGCTCGGCAGACGGCCCAATAGCCGTGCCATACATACTCTCCCAGGAACAGAAAGAGCAAGCCGTAGACGGCGCCGAGCCGCCACCAGGGTGAACGCCAGTCGCGCTGGCAGAAAATAAAACTAATTTGGATCCCAAGCGAGACCAAGGCGGCGGCCCGGCCCAGATAGCGACTGTCGAAGTTTCCTCGAGCGAATTCTACCAGGCACTCAAGAAAAGCCATGACGGCCCCTTTACAAGGCCAGTCGAAGTTTCCCTGCCAACCGAGGTGGCCGGGAAATCTCCAGTGAACATAGGCGAACCAGAGAGCAGCGGGAACCGCGGCCAGGCCGAGATAGGCCGCTTGCAACCTGCGTGTCACCGTTTCGGTTTCACCGGGCGTAGCGATCAAGGCGGGTAGGGCTATGGCCGAAGTCTCGCGTATAAGCAGGGCTGCTCCGAAGGCCGAGGCACGAAGCACCGATGAGGTCGGATTCGATGAGAGTACACGGATCGCCGTTGCCAGCAAGAGAAGGGCGGGGAGGTCGGTAAGAGAGAGGCGAACGCTTTCCAGGCTTCCCATTCCGAAGAGACAGCAGAACCAACGTACGAAGGCGCAAGGCCCGCCCGCCGGCGCCCAATGGAGTAGCAGGCGGGCCAGCAACAACCAGGCCGCTACGTTGAGGAGGGAGAACACCTGTATGATAATGGCTGGCCTTCCCCAACCCAGGGTGTGTGCTATTGAGGGGAGCAGGATACGTCGGGCGCGGTAGGCCAAGTCTGGTACGGCCCGGGCGAGATCAGGGTCATTTAGTGTGGGGTCTAATGCAATCTGTGCATAGAATTGGCCGTCATAACCGCCGGAATCAGACTTTACATATATCGGAGTATCTTCCAGGGCCCCGACGCGGGTACCGTCCCAGAACTCGCCGAATCCGGAAAGTTCAGTAAATCCCACATCGGGATGATATTTGCTGAAAACAAGCAGGAGAAAAAATCCGCAACCTGCCAGGTACCATGCCCTTGTCTTCATTGTGCCCAATCCGGATCAATAGTTGACACGAGGTTATAGGGTTCAGGGAATGGTGAATAGTAAGCTTCTTTAGGAGATTGCTTTGAGATGAAAAACATATCCTTAGAAACGGCTCTTGCTTTCTGATAGACAATCAGATCCGCGAAATTGGCGGCCTCGATGGCGAACCTCTTAATGAAGCGATTTCGGATTGAGGCACTCGAGGAGCGCTCTCAATACACCGTCGATGTTCGGTTCCGTAGCCTCGGCGGTTACTCCAATACCTGTCTCCTGCAGGGCCTGCGAAGTAGTCGGGCCAATGCTGCAGGCCTGCGGCCTGCGAGCGCCTTCTTCCAACTGTAAGGCCGAAGCCTGGGCCTTGAAAGCATGCACCGCCGAAGGGCTGGCGAAGACGATGACATCGGCGCCCTTTTCCCTGAATACGCGGGCTTCTCTGCTCTTGCAGAGGTCGTTCAGTGAGGTCTCGTAAACGGGAAACGCATCGACCATGGCCCAGGCGGATTCGAGTCTCTGCACCACGGTATCCCGATTACGGTTTCCGGTTACCACCAGAATCTTGAGATTTTCGATCGAACCCAGCTGCATCAATTCCTCTGCCAACCCCTCGCCTGTAGCCACTTTCGAGACCAATTCAGACCTGATATGAAACGTCTGCAGGGCGCTTTCGGTAGCCTTCCCCACGACCCCTATCTTGCTAAAGCCGAGCGACCGCAGATCATCGAACACTCTGAAGAAAATCTCGAAAAAGTAGCGCACTCCGTTGGCACTCGTAAACAGGATCCACTCGTACGACCCGAGTCCAGCAAGTACCTCCTTGGCGATTTCGAGATTGGCCGAGGGCGCGCTACTGATGAGAGGAAGTTCGAGGACGTGAGCGCCCGTTTCCTCGAGCTGTGGTGTCCATTCTGCGTTCTGGCTAGGTGCACGGGTGAGGACGATGCGCTTGCCGAAAAGAGGCCTGTTTTCGAACCATCCATGGTGGTGGTAATAGTTGGCAACGGAGCCCACAATGACTATCGCAGGATGTGAGATTCGGGCCGTATCGACTCGATTGGCGATCGTCGATAGAGTGCCCAGAATGCTTTTCTGGCAGGGTGCGCCGGCCCACTCAACGACGGCGGTGGGTGTGTCCGGTGAGCGACCGCCGGCGATCAGATCGGCGGCAATCTCACCTAAATGACCAATGCTCATGTATAAGCACAGGGTTGAATCCGGATTAGCGAATTCCGAGAACCTGACATCGAGCCGCCCCTTCTGGGGATCCTCGTGCCCGGTCAGAAAACAGATTGCGGAGCTGTGTTCGCGATGGGTCAGGGGTATGCCGGTGGCCGCGGCAGCGGCCAGCGCCGCGGTTACCCCCGGTACGATTTCAAACTTGACCCCGGCTTTTGTGAGCTGGGAGATCTCCTCTCCGCCGCGGCCGAACACAAAGGGATCGCCCCCTTTCAGGCGCACCACCTTTTTCCCCATTTCGGCCTGTTGTAGCAGGATCTGATGTATCTCTTCCTGGGAGATCGAGTGAATGCCCGGTTCTTTTCCGACGTAGATTTTCTCGCATTGAGGCGAGCACCAGTGAAGCAGCCGGTCATTGACCAGGTAATCGTAGACCACCACATCTGCTCGCGCGAGGAGTTCGCTTCCCCGTATTGTCAGCAGTCCGGGATCTCCGGGACCCGCCCCGACAAGATAGATTATTCCGTCAGGCATGATGATCTGACTACTGCCAGGTTGCGACAATTCATTCGCGAATCATTCCAACGTCCAGGCTAGGAGCGCGGCTTGTCCGCGGCTAATTTCTCTTTTGCTGCACAACATGGCACTAGGGGCGGCGCAAGTTGAGTTGAGCAACGACCGCCGCTCCCACTTCGGCGGCATTACCCATGCCTCGAGTCTCCAGGGGAAATTCGCTGAAGCCATAATCTTCGTGATAGACGAGCGCTCGCCTTCCCCCCACCCAGACACCACAGGCGACCTGGCAACCTCCCCCCAATTCTGCTAGAATGGCGCGTTCGAGCGTCACGTCGCAGGCAGTTCGCCGGTCCAACAGATCGGAAAATTCAGAGGCATCTTCCCGCCGGCATTGCAGAGCAATCGCGCCCTGTCCAGCGGCCGGAACGCTCTGTTCCAGTGTCAGGGGCAAATAGACAAGCCGGGAGGGACGGCCCAGCCCCAATCGTTTCAGACCGGCCAGGGCCAGTACCGTGCCGTCTGCCTCTCCCCTTTCGATCTTGGCCAGGCGGGTGCCCACGTTGCCGCGGATTTCCAACCAGGTTACGCTGGGAAAAAGCCTGCTGATCTGTGCGCGCCGGCGCGGACTGCCCGATGCAATCGATCCGGGAGACCGGCATTGCGGATGAATCGCCAGCACGTCGTTTGCCGCTTCCCGGGGAAGATAACCGGCCAGGACCAGCCGTTCGTCCATCTCAGTAGGCAGGTCTTTGGCGCTGTGAACGGCGAGGTCGGCCCGGCCCGAAAGCAAGGCTTCTTCCAGTTCTTTGATGAACAAGCCCTTGCCGCCTTGATCGGCCAGCGACCAGTTCTTCTTGCGATCTCCGGTCGTAACAATCGGAAGGAGTGAGAAGGAGCGGGTTGAAAACGCGCAACTCAGAAAGCTGCGCGCAAGTTCTGCCTGCGCCATGGCCAGCGGACTTTTCCGGGTGGCCAGGACGAACTCGTGCGATGACATGATACCTAGCAATCTGTCGGGCTTAGATTTGCGGCTCTGTTGCCTTGGGACCTCCGTGTCTCCGCGGTCCTCCGTGGTTAGCTGTGAGGATTCCGGACTAGCTGTAGGCGGCCTGAGCACCCTTGATGTTGCGCTTTTCTATCCACGGCATCAGATCTCGCAGTCGCTGGCCGGTCTCCTCGATCGAATGGTCCTCACCACGCTTCAAGAGAGCCTTGTAATTGGGCAACCCCGCTTCGTATTCGGCAACCCACTCGCGCGCAAATTTGCCGTCCTGAATCTCTTTCAGAATCTCGCGCATGCGCTCCTTGGTGTCTTCGTTCACAATCCGTGGTCCCCGGGTCACGTCACCGTACTTGGCGGTTTCGGAGACCGAGAAGCGCATACCGGAAATTCCGGATTCCACCATCATATCGACGATAAGCTTGAGTTCGTGAAGGCATTCGAAGTAGGCCATCTCGGGCTGGTAGCCGGCTTCCACGAGCGTTTCGAAGGCAGCTTGTACCAATGCTGTTGCGCCGCCGCACAAAACCGTCTGCTCACCAAAGAGATCGGTTTCTGTTTCCTCCTTGAAGGTGGTCTCGAGTACACCCGCGCGGGTGGCGCCGATGCCCTTAGCCCAGGCCAGCGCAATGTCACGTGAGTTTCCCGTGGCATCATTGGCAATCGCGATCAAGGCAGGGACGCCTTTGCCTTCCAGGTATTGAGTACGCACGACGTGTCCGGGTCCCTTGGGCGCGACCATGGTGACATTGATATCGTTCCTGGGCTTGATCAAGGCGAAGTGAATGCTGAACCCGTGGCTGAAGACAAGCGTGTTGCCGGCGCTCAGATTAGGCTCGATCTCTTCTTTATAGAGGGCGGCCTGCTTCATGTCGGGAACGGCGACCAGGATAACATCTGCCTTCTTCACCGTAGTGGCGACGTCGTTGACTTCGAATTCATGTTCGCGTGCGATCGCGATCGACTTGCTGCCCTCGTAGAGCCCGATAATTACTTTCGCCCCGCTGTCGGAGAGATTGAGCGCATGGGCATGGCCCTGGGAGCCATATCCCAGTATGGCGAGGGTCATATCTTTAAATAACCCGAGGTCGGCATCAGCTTCGGTATAAACTTTAGCAGGCATTTTTATTTTCCGTTCGTTGTGGTTTGAGAATTCTTAGTGTCGGATACGACACTCGTATCAAGAGGGTTTGCCTTATTCGGCCGGCGCATTCTGGGGACGACGCTGCAAGGCCACACTGCCGGTACGGGCCAGCTCCAATATCCCGAAGTTCTCCAGCAGTTCGAGGAAGGCGCTTACTTTGCTTTCATCTCCGGTCACTTCCACTATGATTCGCTCAGGCTTCACATCAATGATCTTGGCTCTGAAGATATCACAAATCTGCACGATCTCCGCACGGGTCTCGGAATTGGCCTTCACTTTGACCATGACCAGTTCGCGAGCCACAAATTGGCCCGATCGGAAGTCCTTGACCTCAATCACATTCACGAGCTTGTGCAACTGTTTGATGCACTGGTCGATCTGTCGGTCGTTGCCGTTTACCGTGGTTGTAATGCGAGAAAGGCTCGGATCGTGGGTAGGACCGACATTCAAGGTGTCGATATTGAACCCGCGGCCGCTGAACATCCCGGCTACGCGGGCCAGGACGCCAAACTGATTTTCAACCAGGACGGAAATAGTGTGCTTCATGCAGGTGGTCGCGATGGTGGACGGCGACGGACTCGAACCGTCGACCTCTCGGGTGTAAACCGAGTGCTCTAACCAGCTGAGCTAGCCGTCCTGAAAGGATCGATTTTGGAAAAGGCTACTCGAGAATCAAGGTCATTCGAAACCCCGTTCGAGGTCAAATGCGGAGGATATGGCGTTCGTGCATGGCCTCGGCAATCTGAATGGCGTTGAGGGCGGCTCCTTTCCAGAGCTGATCGCCCACCACCCAGAAGGCGAGTCCGTTGTCAAAAGCATCATCCTTGCGCAGGCGGCCGACTCCGCAAGCTTCCCGACTCGAAAAGTCGATGGGCATCGGGTAGCGGTGGTTTTCAGGTTCATCGACCAGTATGGTGCCGGGAAACGACTGCACGGCCTCCCTGGCAGCAGCGAGGTCGACGGCTTTTTCGAATTCCGCGTGTACTGCGATGGAATGGGCACGAAAAACTGGTACTCGGACACAGGTGGTTGAAACCTTCAAAGTGGGGAGATCGAGTATCTTGCGGCTTTCGTTTGCCATTTTCAGCTCCTCCTTGGTGTAACCTCCCGGCTGGAAGGCGTCCGCCTGAGGAAGCAGGTTGAATGCGATTTGATGGGGGAATACCCTGGCCGTCAACGGCTGGTTGCGGCTCCACTGCAGCACCTGAGTCTTCAGTTCTTCCATAGCCGCCGCGCCCGCACCCGATACGGCCTGGTAGGTGCAGGCAAAAAAGCGAGTCAGACCGAAGGCGCGATGTAGTGGATAGAGTCCCATCAAGGCCACTGCTGTGGTGCAATTCGGGTTGGCCACAATGCCCTGATGCCGAGTCAACGCATCGCTGTTGATTTCGGGCACCACTAGCGGGACCTTCGGATCCATCCGATATGCCGAGCTGTTGTCGATGACTACACAGTTGCGCCGGTTGGCTTCAGCGGCTAGTCTGCGGGTAGTGTCGCTCCCGGCACTGAAAATAGCCACGTCGAGTTCGTCGAACGAATCCGGCCGTGTCTCTCTGATCGTCCAGGAGTTTCCGTTTTGCTGGATTTGCCGCCCCGCCGACCGTGCCGAGGCTAGAAGTTGGAGCTCGGAACAGGGAAAACCGCGATCGTGAACGAGGTGAATCAACTCTCGGCCTACGGCACCTGTGGCGCCTACAATGCCTAAACGGTATTGATGTATGTTTTTCAGTGGTGATTTCCCTCCATGGTTGCTCGCGTAGCCATTCCTCTTTCCCGAGGCAGAGCGCATCTAGGTTGTTAGCTGCTTCCTCTAAGGCGAGCATATATTTGACTCTCCTAGATCCTGTGCAGCGAAACCAACAGGTAGGGCAAAGCGTTCGCGCCCTGTGGAAGACGAAAAATCACTATGGCATTTGTAAGCTTATTTGCAAGACAGGACACTGGGCACAACGCTCCAGGCAAGGGACCACCTACCGTCATCTCTCAGCAGGCAGACGACGCCGGAATTCCGGAACCTGACTACCTTGATCTCGGGATCACCCGCCAAGAGAAGGCTTGCCAGTCGGTCCAGAAACGGAAGATGCCCGACGATCATTCTTGAATCGCGGAGTTCGCTCAGTATGGCTGCCATGGGACGGACATCGTCGCTTGGACTCAGGCCCGAAGCGGCCGCTACGCCTGGCGCTGGACTTAGGTGCCGGGCGAAAATCTCGGCTGTCTGCTGCGACCGTTTCTTACCACTGTGTTGAATCTGGGCTATCTTGATGGAACGATTTCCAAGCCAGGCCGCCACCAATTCCGTATTCTGAACCCCCACGTCATTTAACGGACGTGCAGGGTCCTCCGTTTCGTCCTTCGCCTCTCCATGTTGAACCAGGAATAACCTCATTGTCTCTCCTCCTCTTGATGAACCTGCCTAGCGCCTCCCTTCCTAATCGTAATCTTAATCATAGTTTTTGTCTGAACGCGATCCGGCGTCGCTCGGCTTTGCCGGGACAGGTCCGTCTTCGCCTGGCGGCTCTCTTCTGTAACAAGCTCCGCAGACTGGGTTGCGGACGGCCTCCCGATCGTAATCGGGATCCCTACCCGTGGAGGTCCGATTGACTGAAGCAGGGTAGGGCGTGGCCGCCGGACGCGCTGCGGAAGGCCGAGATCGTTTCACCCCGCTAAAACCAGAGTGTCCCTGGATACATTGCTTCCCCGAGACGGGAGGCGTCCAAGCTCCATTTGCTCCAGGCATTGTCAAGAATGGGAGATTTATGGCCCACTATATCAGGCTTCCCATTCCTGATATTTGCGCCAAACTCCGCCGGGTATGGAAAGCAAGTTCACATGAAAAACGGAAAGCAGATCTGGCTGCTCTCAGAGGCAGGAATTCTCGACCTGAATGGCAAGCACGTCAAAGGAATACCTTTCTCAACCAGGTCGGTCATGGCGGGCGACAACGATTCCCAAACTGCAGTGTTCATCGTCGATGGGCGCGATGTCTGGAGCTACTCAGCAGGTTGCTGGGAGCACCTCTGCTCGTCCCCATGGACGCTTAACTGTATATGCCAAACCCACGATGGAATGCTGCTGGTAGGAACCGAAAAGGCGCGCTTAGCTTGGGTGATCAGCGGCGAATTGGATTTCCTTGAGGCATTTGACGCAATGCCGGAGCGCGGCCTCTGGAAGACGCCTTGGGGCGGACCTCCGGATGTGCGTTCACTGGCAGTGGCATTGGACGGTACGCTCTACGCGAACATTCATGTTGGGTGGATTGCATCCTCGAGCGACAAAGGAGAGTCCTGGAAGAACCTGCGAAATGGGCTGGAAATGGATGTACATCAGGTGGCAGCGCATCCCCGCCATTCGTCCATCGTTTATGCTGCGACCGCGACCGGGTTTTATCTCAGCCAGGATCATGGCGAAACCTTCACCCGTCCCGGTGCCGACATGCCCTATCACTACCAACGGGCCTGCGCATGCTTTCCCGATCTCGATGTTTATCTGGTCTCGACGTCGCGAGGTCCGCACGGGTCTGTCGACGCTCGGCTCTACCGGAGCGAAGATGCCGGGACGAACTGGTCGGCGGTCAATGGACTTCCGGATAAAATCAGTGCGAATATCGACACATTTCAGATTGTGATGGAAGGACCAGGCCGTGCCTTCGTAGTAGTAGAAGATACGCTTCTCTATGAGTCCGTGGACTACGGGGATAAATGGAAGCAACGGGGCGAGTTTCCGCACCTGTATGGCGCCTTGCTTGTTTAACCCGATGGGTAATCGGCCGTCTCCGTGGGTTAACGCTGCCACCGCAGGCCACCGCTGATGAGCCGTGGCGCACCTATGGAGACGATGCCGTTACCGGCACGTCCGGTTTCAAATTCCGCAGCGGTCACATTTTCGATTGAAAGGAAGAGGTCCAGGTCGTTTTGCAGAGTGATCGTTGTAGACCAGTCGAAGACCACAAAGGAATCCAACTCCAGAGTATTGGCGTCATCTTCAAACTGCCGGCTTACATATCGAATTTGAAATGTGTTCCGCCAACGAGATGTAGTCTGCCAGCTTAGAGTAACCGATGCGGAATGTTTTGGAGATTGCGCGAGGCGGTTACCCTGCAGACGCGAATCGTCGCGACTCTCGGTGATATGGGGGCTGCTGTAAAGATAACGGCTCTTCACGTTTCATTTTTTTCTAAGGACCACGGTCCCTTCCACCTCCCAGCCCTCGACGCGAATCTCGTCCAGATTTCTCCTCTGGCGGCACGTTCCGCCGACCGGAACGAAACCGCACGGCTCAATAACACCGGGGCCTCGAGCCAGGGTTACGTTGGCAACGGCATTCTCGAGCCTGTTGTCAAAGTAGATCAGGTTAATCCCGAAGGAATCGGATGCCTGCCACTCCAGGCCGATTTCTCCGCCGTATAAGCGCTCCGGTTCCAGCTGAGGATTGGCTTCGGTAATATCGGATCTGACGCGAAACGGCCGATAAAGTTCGTTCAAGGTTGGGGCCCGAAAACCAGTGGCAAAGTGACCTCGCAAGCGCAACTTTTCGTTGAGCCGATAGGCGATGCCGATTCGTGCGTTGCTCACCCAATCTTCACGCGAAGGAAAGCTCTCGTCGCGGACAATTTCGCCGGTGTTGAGATCGGTCCGGCGCCTGAATCCACTATCACTATCCCAATTATCTACACGTAGTGCTGCAGTGATATTCAAACCCTTCGTCGGCGCCCATAAATCTTCCATGAAGAAACCGACCAATGTCTGTTTTCCGCCCGCCCCGCGTTGGAAGTTAAACGAGGAACCGTTGAAAAAAAACCGCTCGTTTGTCTCGCCCTCTACCCGGCGAGCGTCGGCGCCAATCAGCATCTGGTGGTGTCCACCCAGAGGAAAACTTCCCACGAGACTGCCGCCCCACGAATCCGCCGGCACGTCAAACTGGTCCAGGGCGGGGCGCTCACTCGACCGATCCTCGGCCACGGCCGAGAAAAAGCTGCTGAAATCGCGTTTCTGGTAGTAGATCATTGCCTCCAGGGACGCCTTTCCATTGGAGCTCTCCTGTCTGAATCCTATGCTGAAATCGTACGCCTCCGTGGCGTTGACCGCCAGAGATGTTCCGTTTCCCCGTTCCTCCTTAAAATAGGATAGACGTGTGAAGAAAGTGCGGTCTTCTCCCCAATCCATGCGCACCTCGCTATCCACAACTACCGCTTCTGAAAATGCATCCCTATCCACCGAACCTCGCTGATCCGCCCGGACAACGGGATAGCCGTCGGTGGTAAAAACACCGACCATCAGAAAACCTTCACCCCAAGGGAAGGAAGTCCGTGCTCTGAAGGTGGCATCGGCTGTGCCCTGGTTTCCGGCTGTTGCCTCGAGGAAGAAATCATTCTCGGCGCTACGGTCCGAATAGAGCCGGATCGTTCCGCCCAACGCGGAATTTCCCCATGCACCCGCGCCTCCGCCTCGTTGAATCTCGACATGTTGAATGCGCCCCAGGGGAAGGCGGTTCCAATAAACCCACCCGCCAAAAGGGTCGTTCAGCGGAACACCGTCCAGTAGTACAAGCGTCCGACCTGCTCCGTTGGGCCCGATGTTGCGGAGGCTGACACCCTGTGTCGCCGGATGGGCCACACGACTGCTCGATCGACGAAACAGGCTGAAGCCCGGAATGGACCGCAAGGCATCATCCAAACGGCGCTGGGGAACCGATTCCAGATCCGCTCTCTCAAGGATAGCAAACGAAAAGGGGCTTTCTTCCGTGTTTCCGGGATACCTCTGGGCGATAACCGTAAAACTCGGCAACTCCTGGATTTGTGAGCTGGCCTCATCCTCAACCAAGACAAGTGAGAGAGCGGTCGCAAGGCCCACATACATGCTTCCAACCCTCGAAAGCATCGGCCTCTATTTCTCGTGGTGCGTGTCAATGACAATTCCCCAAGGCCCTTTGCCCGTAGGGATCGTCGCCGTCACCTCGCTCGTGTCCGTATTAATGACGGACACGTTATGGGAACCTCCATTCGCCGTATACAATTTCTTGCCGTCAGGCGTCAGAGCGAGGCCCCAGACGCGCTCTCCGACCGCAACGTAACGCAAGACTTCGAGGGATGCGTTGTCAATAATCGCAACGTGATTCGCGCGACCGGTAGAGACATAAACGCGCGATCCGTCGGGAGAAACGACCACGCCCATGGGCCTGACGAACTCGCCTGGAATGGAAAGACGGATCTCGCCCATAATTTCGTGTCGATCGACCTCTATGACCGAAACCACGCCACCGATCTCCGCGGAAACGTAGGCGCGGCGGCCATCGGGACTGAATGCTGCAGCCCTCGGTCGGCTTCCCACAAGAATCGTGTCTATGACTTCATTCTTGTGCGTATCTATAACGGATACCGTATTCGTCGATTCGGACGTCACGTAGACCCATCGACCGTCGGGACTGACGGCGACGCCCTCCGGTTCGACCCCCACGGGAAGGGTTGCCAGAGCCTTGCCCGACGCGGTGTCGATGACGGTAGCGGTATTGGCATCCTCGTTGGATATATACAACCGCTTGCCGTCCGGACTGAGGGCGAAGGCTTCGGGGTCGCTACCCGCCGGCAACCGTTCTACCATTTCCCGCGACACTGTATCGACAACCCCGATGGAATCTTCGTTACCAAGCGCAAGATACAGTTTCCGGCCGTCCGGACTCAGGCCAATTCCCCGGGGGCGGTCGCCCACGTTGATCGTCGCCACAACCTCGTCCGCAGCCGTGTCGAACACGGTAACGGTGTCGTCGTATTCGTTGGACACGTAGGCAAACGGTTCGCCCGCGGTGACCAACGGGGTCAATAGCAATCCTGTCAATGAGAGAATTTCACCGATAGGCATTAAGCCGACACGCGAGAATGACGAACGGTCTTCCATAAAACTTCCTCACCGGTAAGGCGTCGAATCAAACTCAAATTACGGATTACTTCACCCCGATCGGCCTTGCATTGGTATCCGAAGAAACCATTTGAAAACGTGATACAACTTCCAACTGATCTTCGATATCCTCGTTGAGCGGTGCTCGCATCTCCAGAACATAGAGGGTATGACGGAGCTGTCGACGCTGCAGATCAAAGGTTAGGGGTGCGCCCTTATGTCCATCAAACGGCGCTTGGCGCTCCAGATAAGCTCGAAGTGAACGACCGTTAGCCCGCGGTGTGCGAATGACAGCTTCGGCGACCAGTTTGACCGCCGCCCAGTTACCCCACGCATCCCCATCCATCCACCTGTTAAATCGTTTGTGATAACGTGAATTCAGTTCACGGCCGCTGTAGCGCACGAGCATGCGGGACCATATCGACGGCCAGTAAACGGGACCCGAACCAACCCACGCCATGCGCTCCTCCTGCGCATCAAATCCGAAATGAGCCAATGCCAGAGGTAGAGAAATTCCGAGCCGGGCAAACGATTTCAGAAACGAACTCAGCTGCTCCCCTCGCAATCCCACGACCACCAATGAGGCCCTGGAATTCTCCAGCATTTCGCTATCGAAGTTATAACACTCGCCCTCCGATTTCATTGAAACCGTGGAAACACCTGCAATTTCACCATTTGCCCCGGAAATGAAAGCGCGCACCATTTCCTCCCACTGCTCCCCTTCGCTATCGTCTCCGCGAACCAGAAACCAGCGGCGATGGTTCTTTCCGGACACGAGGCAGTTACCCAGGGCGAACAGGTAATCCCGGTTCGAAACCTCAACATGGAACGAAAAGGGAAAGGAATTCGTCCGCAGCCCATCCGCTCGCGTTGAACAATTCAGGAGAAGAACCTCTGCTTCGTGCACGACGGATTGAACAGCGAGGAAGGCGTCCTGATTGAGATTTGAAATCAAGGCGACAGCGCGATTCCGCTCAATTAGCCGGGTTGCCTCGGCGGCCGCCTCGGCGGCGCCTTTCACACGCGTTACGGAAAGCTCAAAACGCCGCCCGAAAAATCCTGCAAGCACGTTTGCTTCTTCGAGGCCCAGGACCGCTCCACGATAGGCCTCTATCTCTTCCGTGGCTCCATCGGAGGTCGCCGCCAGCAGCACCCCGATCGTAATCAATTCAGGTTCCGTGCCGACAGCCCGAGGCTTTGGTGACAACGCAAGCGAAATGACGACCAATGATAGAACGCAAACCAATCCTTTCATCGTCGTAGCTGGTGTCACCACGACAATTCCAGCGCTAATGCGCCAATCTATCGTCCGTCGCGTTTCCATTCAGATCAATCGCTTTGATGGAATCTGTCCATTCAAGAGGAGGAATCCACTCCCTGCCACTCTTCCCCACCTCGTCGGGACGCCCGGGAGGAAGAGCCCGATCGCTGCGTGCCCGCACGTAATAGAAAATATCGGTTATCTGTTTGTCGTCGAGAAGGGTTTTCCATGATTGCATACCCCGTGCCGGGCGTCCTTCGCGTACCAGATCAAGAAACTCTGGGTATGTTATAGCCTTTATCGACTCGCGAAGGTTCGGAGCAATGTCGCTACCAGCCGCATCCACTCCGTGACAGCGGAAACAATACACGTGAAACCATTTCCATCCGTTGTAAATACGACCGTAAAGATCATCCTGGTTTTCAAAATGAGGATTCTGAGCCCGACCGATAACCGAGGACAGACCAACGGCCGACAGGATCACGAGCAGACCAGCCCAAATCGGCTTACTCTTCGAAAGGCAGCAACGGAACTCCATAGTCCTCGAGAATTTGCAGAATTTCCAACCTGCGGGCTTGCAGGGCCTTTTCCAGGCGCGACTTTAGATCTTTCTCTCCGTGGCGCACTCCCACCGAAATATCGAAAACGAACGGGAGATCGTCTTCACCGGAGGGCACCGGAACCAGGTTCATCGGAGTCGATTGTCTTTTCGCGTAATACCCGGCGATGGGTCCCCAGACAATGGCAACATCTACCTCACCGGACGCGACCGCTTCGATGATTCGGCCGGGCGGATTATTCTCGGAATAAAAGGTGTCGAACCCGATAACATTGTCGACGATTCCGCGTTTTCCCAATTCATGGACCGGGGGCGGATTTGTGTAATCGTTTCCGAACAAGTGAACACCGATTTTCAGGGCTTTGAGGATGGCATCGTCAAGCGATCGCAGTTCAAAGTCGCTCTCTTTACGGTAAACAAAGACGTAGCTAGAACGATAATAGGGGCGCGTCCAGCTTACCAGATCATAGCCTTTCGGTATCCCTATCACGACATCGGCACGACCCTCCTCAAGAGTGGCCATAAGGGTGTTGCGAATGAATCCGCGGCGCTGACCCCACCAGACATATTTTGTGTTTGTACCCAATTCCGCCGCCAGGACATCCGCGATCCTGTTTTCAAACCCCTCCAGGTTACGATTGGTGAACGGCATGTTTTCGGGATCCGCCGCCACGCGGAGCGGTTCCGCCCCAGCCTCGCCGGCTCCAGCCGAAAATGCGCCGATTGCAGCGAAGCCCAAGAGGAGCAGCGTTTTCCGTAAATCCATCGAACCCCATCACAACAGACCCTCTTCGAATCTGCCGGTCCATATATGCCGCGAATATTCCGTCCGGGTTATAGCGAAAATACGGTCAGCACTCCCCCAAGGGGGCTGATTTGAGCGACGTCGCCGAAGGCTCCCAGCGCGCCCAGACCGGCTGTCGGGTCCTCGGCTCCTATTCCTGCCGCCGCACCGATGCCGGCCCAACCGCCGATGCCGGAAAGAATCGCTAAATACTGCTTCCCATCCGGCCCAATATAAGTCATGGGACAGCCGATGATTCCCGACGGCGTCTTGAATTTCCAGAGCAACTCACCGGAGTGCGCATCGACCGCCTTCAGCCATCCCTCCATAGTTCCGTAAAAAACGACATCTCCCCCGGTCGCGAGTGCACCTCCATAGGCGGCCAGGTTCTCTTTGATCCCCCAGACCTTTTTCCCCTCTACAGCATTCCAGGCAATAAACTCGCCACGGTTTCCACCCGGTCCGGGGAACATCCGAACGATGGCGCCGACATAGGGTTGCCCGGCCTGGTATTTCACCTCTACCCCTTCGTAATCCATCCCGATATTATTGGTCGGTGCATAAAACAATCCGGTACGCGGCGAATAAGCCACCGGTTGCTGATTCTTGCCGCCGATCGCAGCGGGGTGAATATTTTTCGTATCACAGCCATCCCACAGGATGTGGTGAGACTCCCTTTCGGGCAGGGTTAAAAAAAGGTGGTCGGCGGCGGATTCCGACCAAAGAATCCGCAGTATGAAAAACATAACGCCGACGAAACACTACAGCAGCACCTTGCATCAGCTTTGTAAACTCATCCCGTCGCATTTGACGGAAAAACTCGCCCGGGAGTACGGGGTCGATAAAAAGGCGCGCACCTTCACGCCATGGAGTCATGTGGTCAGTCTGCTCTTTGCGCAACTGACCCATGCCATCGGGCTTAACGACGTCTGCGACACCCTGCGGCATCATGCGGCCAAGCTCAGGGCGATCAGGGGAGCGGTTGCACCGAGCCGAAACACTCTTTCGCATGCCAATAGGGAGCGCGACAGCGACATGATGGAGGCGTTGTTCTGGAAGGTGCTGGGGCATCTGCAAGAGCTTTCGCCGGGCTTTGGACCGGCCGGGCGCTACCGAGGCCTGCCCCGTCGCTTCAAACGGGCGGATCCATGCGATCGATTCCACCACCATTGCCCTGGTGGCCAACTGCATGGACTGGGCCAAGCACCGTCGGCGCAAGGCCGCGGCGAAGATGCACCTGCGGCTCAACCTGCAAAGTTTTCTTCCCGGCTTTGCCGTCATTGAAGAAGCTTCCCATCACGACGACACGCGGACTCTGGCCCTGTGCGCGGGGCTGCAGGCCGGAGAGATCGCGGTTTTTGACAAGGCTTACGTGCATTTTGCCAATCTTTTCCATTTGAGCGAACGCGGCATATTCTGGGTCACGCGCGCCAAAGACAACCTGCGCTGCCATGTTTGCCGCAAGCGCCTGCGCAAGCCTCAAGGACGTATCCTGCGGGATGACGAGGTCACCCTGAAGGTTCCCGCCTCCCGCCGGCAGTATCCCGGCAGGTTGCGCCGGATCGAAGCCGAAGTGGAAGTCAACGGCGAGTGGGTCGTCATGGTTTTCCTCACCAACAACATGGACTGGGCCCCTTCCAGTGTCTGCGCCCTCTACCGCTGCCGCTGGGGCATCGAGGTGTTTTTCAAGCAGATCAAGCAAACCTTCAAGGTCTGCGATTTTCTCGGGCATTCCAAGCAGGCCATCCGTTGGCAGCTGTGGGCCGCCCTGCTGCTGCTCGTTCTGCTCCGATACATTGCCTTTATCAGCCAGTGGCCGCACAGCTTCACCCGGTTGTTTACGCTCGTGCGCGGCGTGCTCTGGGACCGCTTCGGGCTTTTCGATCTGGCGGACTTCTATGGGACAGCACGAACCCGATATCGAATGTGTTCCCAGCCTCAACAGGCTTACCTGCCCGGTTTCTCCCCTTAGCTCTGTGGGACAGCATCCGTCCATATCAACCATTTCCCCCCTGTTTTACATTTTGACTTTTTCCCAATATCAACCGCTATCCCGCTCCATCCCTCAGGCTTGCCTTCAGGGTTTAGGCCTTATGGGATGGCTGTGTTTTCGTATTGTGTTTCGCAGTGGTGCGCTTTTCCGGATTTTCCACGGGACGTCCCGTCTTCAGGTCGATGGATTTCGCCCAACTCACGTAAACGAACGGTTCCGCCACTAGAAGTTCACCAGTGACACGGTCGAGGGTGTAGGCAAATCCATTTCGGTCAAAATTTACAAGGACCTTTCTCATCGACCCGCCCACGGCCAAGTCTACCAATACATTCTCATTGACGCCGTCATAATCCCACGCGTCATGCGGCGTCTTCTGGTAAGCCCAACGGGCCATGCCCGTATCCGGTTCGCGAGCGAAGATCGACATCGACCACTTATTGTCTCCAGGCCGCTGGTCGGGGTTCCATGAGCCGGGATTCCCGGTGCCGTAATACAACAGATCCAATTCGGGATCGTAAGTATACCACCCCCAGGTCGTTCCTCCGCCCCGCTTCCATTCATCCCCTTTCCACGTTTCCAACGACCCAGGGTAGCCGACTTCATCTTCCGGCCCGGTACTGTATTTCCGCCAAACCTGCTCGCCCGTCTTGAGGTTGTTCGCGGTGACGAATCCGCGTACTCCGAACTCTCCTCCGCTGATACCGCTAATCACCAGATTCTTAATCACCAGCGGCGCCGCCGTCAGCGTCTCGCCACGCCGGTAATCTCCCTGCTGTACTTTCCACACTTCGCGACCCGTGGCTGCATCGAGTGCGACTACGTGCGTGTCCAGCTGCGTCAGAAAGATCTTTCCATCCGCATACGCCAACCCACGATTCACCGTGTCACAACACGCTACCGGGATAACTTCCTCATCCTGGCGCGGCACGTACTTCCATTTGATCGGCGCACCCTCACGCGTCAAATCAAGCGCGTAGACTATATTAGGGAAAGGAGTGTGCACATACATCGTCGTTCCCACAACCAGAGGCGCGCCCTCGTGCCCCCGCAACACTCCTGTCGAAAATGTCCAGGCGACATTAATCTCGCTGACATTTCCCTTATCTATCTGATCCAACGAACTGTAGCGGGTTCCGGCGTAATCCTTTCCCGGCATGACCCACTGCGCATCGTCATTCTGTAGCGCCAATAATTCATCGTTCGCCCCTGCCCACAGGGGCGCCACCGTTGCCAATACGACTATTAGTAACTTCCGTGCGATTTTCATGTTCGTTCTCCCATTTTCCCGATTCCTGCAAATACCTCTTCCACAGCCGTACATCTTGAGCGTGCCGCTTTCAGATAAAACCCGCAACTCGAAAGATTCGCTTTCCGCAGATTCCTCCGAAACGCTCACAACAGAGGGCGTTTACCCTTTTCGAACGGGGTCTAAATAGCCTTTAAAACCTTCTGTGTTCGTTCCAGGGTGAGCGAAATATCGTCTTCCGTGTGAGCTAGAGAAATGCTCCCTTGTTTAGTTGCCAACGGAAAATGGTAGATCCCCTCTGCAATCAGGGCTGTCCGATATCGAACGTCGAAATCGAAATCGTGGTGCGCCGCCAGATCGTGCCAGTCAACCGGCGCATGGTCCATAAAATAGGTGCAAAAGGCTGACCCCTGCCGGGCCACGGTCGCAGCGATCCCAGCTTCCCCAAACACGCTTTCGAGGCCTTTTTGCATCTGCTTACCCAGACTGTAGAGCCGCTCATAACTCGCGCAATTATCGGCGCCCAGCTTCTCAATAGTGGCTATTGCCGCAGCACACGGGATCGGATGCGCATTGTAGGTTCCTGCAATCAACACCCGCCGACCGGCATCGGAATGGATAAAATATTCCATCAATTCGGCCCTGCCGCCGATAGCTCCCATCGGGTACCCGTTGGCCAAGGCCTTGCCGAATACCGAAAGATCGGGCTGCACGCCGCATAGGCTCTGGTATCCACCCAGCGCGTGGCGAAACCCGGTTTTCACCTCGTCAAACACCAGCACTACCCCCGCCTCATGGCAAAGCCGGCGCAGCCCCTCCAGATATCCTGGTTCCGGTTTCACAATCCCGATATTTTGCAGAATCGGCTCCAAGATAATCACCCCGATAGGATGCCGCTTGATCACATAGCGCACCGATTCCAGATCATTGAAATTCACCACATGCACATCGTGCAGGACCTGCCTCGGAATGCCCGCGGACAACGGCACAAGCGGATACTCTCCCGGAGACACGCGAGGGCCGATCTGATTCAGCGGTGTCATCACATTCACCGCCACATCGTTGTGCCATCCATTGTATCCCCCTTGCATCACAATCACTCCGTCTCGCCCAGTGTGCGCACGCCCAATCCGAACCGCGTGATAGGTCGCTTCCGATCCTGTATTCGTCAGCATGACCTGCTCAACCGACGGCACATGATCGACAATGAGCGCCGCTGTCCGACCCTCCCAGGGATTCGTGCCCGAGCCCATCAGCGTCTCCTCTGCTTCCAGACACTGGCGAACCGCCGAGGTCACATCAGGATCGTTGTGCCCCAGAACATAGGGTGAAAACCCGGCGTGGTAATCGATATACTCGTTTCCATCCGCGTTCCACACTCGACTGCCGCGACCGCGCACAAATGCAATCTCCGGTTCAACCGCCCGGTTGACAGAAACCACCCCTCCGGGAATTACACGGCGGTTTTGTTCAAAAATCGACTTCGATTTAGAAAAGGACATAACACTCCATCTGCCCGACAAGGATTCGAACCTTGACTAAATGGACCAGAACCATTCGTGCTACCATTACACCATCGGGCATTGAGACCGGAACTCATGTGGGGCCGGTAAAAGTACACCTAACTAAGGTGTTCGCGGGATGGTTTCAATCATGAACTTGATCATTCCCTGTAGCTTGCTGCGGGGAGTAGGCTTTTTAAGGGTGTCGTTCAATTTGATCGGACTAGGTCCGATCTGAAGTCACGTCATCGGCAAGTTGCCGCTCCAGCACCTCAAGAGCAGGGTTGACGATGAACGCTTTGCCAATGGGACCCGCGAAACGATATTCAGTGATCCGCAACTCAGGATGATTTCGCCGCCACTGGCCGAAGGCGTGTTGCTCGCCCAAATCGGGATGGCCCCAGAAGTGATACCAGTCGTCGAAGATGATTACCGAACCGTGACCAAGATACGGCGTGAGAAATTCTAAGACATGCGATGCCGATTTCGCCAGGTCGCAGTCTATGTGGACGATGGCAGCCGTCTTCAGCTCGAGCGCGGCAGCGGTCGCATCGTTGAGCGTCTCGTGAAAATAGCCGCGGACTACCTTCAGCTTCTTCACCGGCACTCCCGCTTGGATAACGTTGCTGGTGAACCGTTCTTCCGTGCAGGCGTAGGCTCCCCGCGTAAAGAGATTACCTGCGGCATCTCGGCCCTCGGGACCGGGCAGGCCGCAAAACGAGTCAAAGGCTATGAATCGCATACTTTCCCACGCTCTCTCGAACCCGCGTTTCCGTTCCTCAGGGTCGCCATAGGAATGGTCCCAATCCCCTGATATCAGCTCCGTGTAAATGGCATGGATGGAACGATAGGCATGGATCAGAGAACTTCCCTGGTATGCCCCAAACTCGAGGAAATCCCCTGCCAATCCATTTACGCGAGCGGCGTGAGCGAATATGGAGTCCTTCACCGCATTCTCCGTCTGCGTACGCTGCAAGGAAATCAACTCGGTAGCCAGCCTTACAACCTCTTCCTGGGTTTTGACCACGTTGGCTTGGGTATCCACGAGCCTGCCCTCCAGCCGGACGAGTTCACCTTGTAGATGGGTAATTTGGGCCTGTGCCTGAACCAGCGTGGACTCGATGCTCTCTTGATCCATTTGGTTTCCTTAAACGTAGCCACAAGATACCGGGTTGATGCTGAATTTCACCACGTTGCCGGGAAGAGATCTACGATAGGGTAGCGCCTCTGGGCAAGGGAATCCTGTACAGTAAGGATAATCCGTCACCTGCCCGCAACAGCGGGCATCTACCCTTTTCGGATAGGCTCTAAACTCGGAGCCTTAATCCAAGGCCCACAGTTCAACTTGTGGGTTGGCTATAACCTGGACTTTCTATCGATCCGCTTAACTCTTCTTCATTCAGCTCTTCGCAGAAAAGCTTTAGGCAATCTGTCTCTTGCCCGAATCACCCAAATTCCCACTTCGCTTTTTTGGCCGGCATTTCCAGAAAGACCAAAACTAAGCTCGAGAGGTCCCTAGACTCAGATCCAGCGAACCTGAGATGTGAAGCGGATTTCCAGCCTTTGGAGGGCCGACGGCTCTGGAGGTCGCTTCCAGGTCTGGTCGTGGAAACGGGCCGGTTGCCTGCCTGAAAGCCATGATCAGGGATCAGCCTGGTTGTCTGCCTGACGGACTCGGGGGCCCTCGTCCCTCCATCGGTGTCGGTGGCGCAAATTTTGCCTTCGGTCTGTATGATGCGTCGATTCTTGGCTCTCACTTCGGAAGAGTTCCTATTGTCGTTCTAATTGGATTTGCTAACCCATCGACATAGCGAAATCCCGTTTACTTTTGGAGGCATCTCCAGGGCTTCTTTGGGCCTCAAAATGGCGCTTCGCTTATTTTGGGCCTAAAACAGCACTTTGAACTCGCGTCCGTCGTTGGTGCGGGCTTCCCCGTAGCCCCCTCCCCAGAGGGCGTTGTAGTCGACGATTACTTCCATGAGAAGGTTTGACGAGGCACTGTCGAGAAGGGCGTAGGCGTGCTTTTTGGTACGGAAGCCGACGTGCGGGCTTATGCCCCAAATTCCATGTGAACCGACCCTGCCTAGGCTGGTTCCCAGGGAAAAACGTGCATTGGAGGTGGCGCGATACTTTCCTGACAGAACTTCACCGTCGGAGAGGACGATGCGCACCTCGTGGTTCGATTGGTCAAAGGTACCGCTGAACGAGTCCCCGCTTTTGAATTCCACCAGCTTCAACGTCTGGGAACAGCCGCCGAAGAGGAGAAGTGCTGTGGCGAACGTTGCCGAGGCCAGCGAGGGGAGATATTTTATTTTTGGATTCATTTCGGAAGATATTCTACCCTTTTCAACGCCGGAAAGCGGATTTTGTTGCACTCGTCGGTTCTCAGCCGACCTTCGCCGGTGTTCGAGCTGGAGCCGGCTGTCGGATTGGCTCGGTCTCCAGGTGAGACCTCGGGGCTGCGCCCTCCCTCCTGTGGAGGGCCCCATCTGCGTTCGTCCTCCCCGGGGAGCCTCACTTCGTCAAACCTCCTTCGTCGGTTCTCATCCGACCTTCACCGGCGTTCGAGCTGGAGCCGGCTGTCGGATTCGAACCGACGACCTGATGATTACAAATCAACTGCTCTGGCCAACTGAGCTAAGCCGGCTTATGGTACCCCCCCGGGGACTCGAACCCCGAACCAATTGATTAAGAGTCAACTGCTCTGCCAATTGAGCTAGGGAGGCTAAATACCTTGGTATTACGTAACTTACAGAATTGTATTGATTTACATTCGGGATAAAGTTTTTGACTTTTATCCCGTTTTGGCTGACATACGTGTATATTCGGGACATTAACCGGGATAAAAATCGGGACAAGAAATCTGAGGAAATGGAGGCCAAACATGATTCGATCGAAGAGTGATATCAACGTCTATCGTACTGGAAAGAGAGGGATATATCACTATCGGTTTCTGGTGCGCAAGACCATAGAAGGACAGCTCAAGACGGTCGAGGTGAGGCGGAGCTCTGGGAAAACATCCGTCGGCACGGCCCGCGATCAGGCTTGGCAAGACTATCTGGCCGAATCCGGGCAACTGCCCAATGGCAAGAAACGGAGTCAGCTACGAACGACTCAGCCGACGATCGGTGAGATCGTGGATAAATACCTGACTGGAATTACAAGCCACGTGAGCATTAAGCCGCGATCGGCGCGACAGAATACGCAGGCGCTGTTGAGGATTGTCTCACTCGTGCACCCGAGGAAGGATCCCAGATCGCTTCGTCCTGGCGCGCTGACAGGGCACAGTGTTCTTAAATGGCGAAAAGCGAGATACGCCGAACGCGGACTGAGCTTCCCAGAGGATTTAGATCTGAATCTGAACCTGAGTCTGAACAGCGAATTACGGTGTGCACGGTCGGTGTTTAGCAAGCAGGCGCGCCGATGGTTGTATGGGAAGATGAATCTGCCGGATCTGGATGAATTCATGAAAGTGGCTTACCTCGATCAGAAGGCAACGGGGTATCAGCCGATCCTGCCGTCCGTTATCGAAAAGATGAAGAATGGTGCATCCAGGCTGGCCGAACTGAACCCTCCTAATTATCGACTCTACGTGATCTGGGAGTTGGCGTTCTATTGCGGGTTGCGCAGCAATGAAATCCTCGAGCTACGTTGGTCATGGATTGAGCCCCGGAATGAGGATTTTGCGATCGGGATTGTCGATCGGCCGGCGAACGAGAAGCTGGGCATTCCCCAATGCCGAGTGAAAACGGCTGGCTGGGTACCGGTCAGCGCGGAGCGCGTGAAACGATGGAAGAAGTGGTTTCCTACAGCCGGTCCGCCGGACTACGTGGTACCTGGGAAGCACAAGACTGATCGAGAAATAGCAGTTCAACGCGAAGCCTGCGATTGGGTCGGCCAGTTTCTGGAAGAGGATCCACTACCCAGGGTGAAGCGGCTGCACGAACTGCGGAAACACGCCGGATCGATGATCTATACTCGGGATGGAGTTGCCGAGGCGGCCCTCTTCTTGCGCGATTCGGTTCAAACGACACTAAAGCATTATGCGCACCTTTTGAACCCGGTGCGACCATTGTGACGATGATCCGGGGTGACAATTAACGAGTAAAGGGCCGGTTTCCTACCGCCTTTGCTTGTGGACCGGAATCTCATATGAATTCGCCGGTCACTGACTTCGCGGGGGAGCGCAGTCCGCGGCGAGATTCCGGCGTGCACAGCGCGCCGGAACGTTGAAGCTGTGGCGGCCGTCGAAGCCGGATTGCCACGAGCGACTGGTTGGGCTCTCGTGATGCGACCGCCTTAAATTGCGGTGAAATAGTTTGTTTCGAAGGATTATTCAGGCTGTGGCGAGGTTTCATAATCAGCCCTTACATAGTCGAATGGCACTCGGATAAGGCTCATATCGATGCCTGATGAAGTGCATGATTAGAGAGGATTTGCTGCTTCAAAACTGCGCGCGGCCGGGTCATCAGCGGGAAGGGTTTTGGTCGTCGCTTAACGACTCTGGGTTCGAAGCGTTGGCCTCGCCTGCGTAAGGAGTCGGTGGCGATGGTTCGGAACAGTTTTTCTCGCAGGCTGCGCCATCGCTTGCGGGGAACCTGTGCCATTTCGGCGGCGAAGCGCAAGGTAGAGGCTGTCCCAAAAACCTGAATTTTGAGAAATGAGATATTCGACCCCGCAATGGAAGAGAGCGTAAATCATCCAATCCCGTCCAAAGCGCTGCATAAGGCGGCTTCTCGCAACAGACATGATCGCCTCAGGAAGCAAAATTTCGTATAATGGAAGCAAACATCGCATCTTCTGAGGTGGATGAGGCCGTTATAGAGGTCCTTTTTCCCGAAAATCAATGAAAAACGGTCTTTATGATAGTTTCTTATAGACTTTAACTATCTCATTACTAAGTTCTTACAACTATGGGACGGCCTCAAGGTAGCATCCAGCGCGCCCCCGTATCTCATCCAGGCGTTCTTTGAGGGTCCGCGCAGCAGACTTTTTAGCTCGTCCAAAGAGGCGGTTGAAACCTTTCAAGTATCTGTTTTTCATCAGACAACGATGATGCTTCAATAACGTCTATTTGGAGAGCTTATTATGCAACAAAAATCACCCGATAAGCGCCTTATCCGAGTGCCATTCGTGTATAGCACTCTTATGGACAGCTCTCCGAAACGTCGAGCCAAGCTGAATCAGAGCAGTCTGTGTAGTGGCAATCGGCAGAGGGAAAGAACATTTTAACAGCCCCACCGTATGTATTGAGATCAGATAACTGTCCTCCCGTGAGCTCTGCGTCGATGTCGACTGAAGTCCGCCTGCCAACTCCGAAATTACCGGGGTCGTTCCAGACCCAGAATCCTACCCAGTACTCACCTTGGCTACTTCCTCCATCGATCTTAACCTTCGAATAATTACTACTGGGGAAATAGTAGTCAATTGCATATCCTCCACTATTCCAATACTCATCATAGATGTCATTTGAGATATACACGAAGTAGGCATCGTCCTGTTCGCAATTCAGAGTCACATCTATCTCTGCCCCATTGTATTCATGATTGATATCACCCAACGACAGCGAGTGATCGCCCGAAGAGCTCGTGGTGAGCTTTGCCTTGAAGGCGAATAGCTCCTGAACTGAGTTGACTTCGCAGTCCCCAACTTCGCCATTACAATTTTGCGGATCTTCCCCAGTTCGTTCATCCCATGGACCATCTACTACTCCATTCGAGATCGTCATTGTGAATATATACTCTGGGCTACCGAAGGAGGTCACGTGCCCCTTAAAATCACACGCAATTCTCACGTTATAGTCCTCGCCAAGTGGTGCGACTTCGGTATAATAAAAGTCACTTGGCACCGACGCCGCTGTAGTCGCCGACGACCAGCTTGTCGGGGAGTTCTTCGCTGCGGTGCGAATCTTTATTTCATCATCAACTCCGGCATCGGGGCCATCATTAGCCAAGTAAAACTGGATATATTGTAGAGAACTTGTATCATAGTATACTTTTCCAGTATGTTCAGGCCAACCGGGTAAAACTATGCTCGATCCCGAATTCAGATCAGATTTGGGATTATCCTCTTCTAGATAGGTATCTGATATGTCGACAACCAGTGTGCGGACCCCACTGGGAGGCGTCTGATCAAGCCATTTCACATCCAAGTAGAAGAGTTTTATATTGTCTTGATCGGTTGGATCTATAACCGCAGACGGGCCCCCACAACCCCAAGCGTCATCACTGTCTGAATGTTTTGACGTAACGATTGGAATCCACTCGTTATCATTCGTCAACTTGGTGATTCCCCGTAGCTTGCTGCGGGGTGGCTGACTTGATAAAGAAGAGAGGGTGGGAGAGAGGAAGGAAGAAAGTCGAGTAAAGCGAGGAAGTCACTGTGTGTGGGAGATCCACTATCATGTGGTGATGCCGGTGAAGTATCGGAAGGCGCTGATAGATAAGCGGATTGAGCGAGTGATGATCGAAACGGCCAGAGGGATAGGGGAACGCTATGAAATAGAACTGGAGGCCCTAGGGATGGATAAAGACCATGTGCATTTACTGTGCGGGGCACATCCGAAAATAGCGCCAGGAAGTATCGTGATGAAATTCAAGAGTATCACAGCACGGGAGTTGTTCAAGAGGGAGCGGTGGCTGAAGGAGGAACTCTGGGGAGGAAGATTCTGGAGTTCAGGGTATTACGTGGGGACGGTTGGGGAGAGAGGGAATTGGGCGATGGTGGAGAAATACGTTTTGGAACAGGGCAAGCCGAAGGAGGATCTGCGTCAGTTAACACTGTGGTAGAGAATAAGTTCTCCTTCCCCGATACCCCGACGCTTGCGTCGGGGAGGTTCATTGTGGTCTGTTGAGTACCAACCGAGCGTAGTGTTGTGCTTACCCCAAATTTCCCAATCTTCGTTTGGCCCGATGTCTGGATGGAGTGCATCCTCGACGCTGAAGGATGACGCGTCGCGCCGAGCAACATATATTGCGAGGTTCGCGGGCTCGTCATTCGCATCGAGCTCCGACCAGCTCTCGAAAAACAAGTAGAAATAATCACCAAGCCGAACCAATGAAGAGTCGGCAGTTGCTTGTTGGACATTCCAATTGCCAGATCCATCTTGATATGCAGGAAGTAGGACTTCCGATGTGAACCAAGGATGGGCCTTGTTGAAGTGTGCTTCACTCCATCGATCTACAACAGTCGCTGGTTTTTCTAAGAAAGTATAGTTTATCTGATCCGTTAACAGCTCATCGTTAACCCAGGGGAGAAGTGGTAGCTCGCCCATAATAAAGTGCTCAGGGCCAGATCCATAGTAAAATAGATGATAGTAACCGGAGCTTTCGTAGATGGCTCCATATTTGGTATAGTAGCTACCGTCATCCGAGTTTCCCTGCGTGTGGGCATCGACGATCTTACCAATCGCTTCTGGATCCTTTAGGTAAAGGGCCGTACCATGAGCCAAAAGCGGTCCCAAAAGCAGATTAACGGTTAGTGCGATGATTGCTGTGCTGTGTTTCATTTCTTGTATCTTCCATTAGACGTGATATATCAGAGAGATCGTTCGAGTGTGGCTTCGATTGCTCCGTAGAGAAGCAGAGATCCGATACAATAAAGATACCATAGGAAGCGTTAAATTCAAGTAAATAACGTGAAAAATATTATACTATAAACCCGTCGTATATAGAGGCTGTCCCATAGTTGTAAGAACTTAGTAATGAGATAGTTAAAGTCTATAAGAAACTATCATAAAGACCGTTTTTCATTGATTTTCGGGAAAAAGGACCTCTATAATGGCCTCATCCACCTCAGAAGATGCGATGTTTGCTTCCATTATACGAAATTTTGCTTCCTGAGGCGATCATGTCTGTTGCGAGAAGCCGCCTTATACAGGAATGCCACTCGGATAAGGCTCATGTCGACGCCTGAAAGCGGGCATGATTTGCGAGGATACGCTGCTTCAAAACGCCGCGCCGCGCCGTCATTCGGGGAAACGGTTTTGGTCGTCGTTTGACAACCCTGGGTTCGAAGCGATCGAGACGCCTGGGCAGGCAGTCGCCAGCGATCGTGCGCAACAATTTGTGTCGCAGGCTGTGCCATTGCTTGCGGCTGGCTTGCGCCATTTCGGCGGCGAAGCGTAAGGTAGCGTCCAGCGCGCCTTTGAAAGACAGGCGCATCGAGTGCACCGCGGAAGTACGGCAGCCGGTGGCGCGGGCGGCCTGTTGCATCAACAGTCGAACCAGGTTGTAGGCGATCGCATACAGGGTGACCATTTTCACCGCCATGGCCGGAGACTTGGCGCGGATAAAATCCATTCCCATGGTGGTTTTGATGTCATCGAAGCACAACTCGATGTCCCAGCGTCGCTGGTACAGTTGCGCCAGTTCTTTTGCCGGCGCCTCCAGCAGCGTGGTAACCACCATGATGTGCCGGGTGCGAAAGCCCGGAATGTTGATGTGGTAGCGCACATAGCGCAGGGTGATCGTGGCCGGCAGCGCTTCCCATTCCTGCTTTGTGACATGGGGTGGGCGGGCGCTTGGCGCAGGCCGCCCCCACTGCACTGTGACATCGTCGCCACGCATCCCATTAGGCCAGCCACGCGAGCCGTTCAGTCGCGTCAACACATCCACGCCCCGGGCCGCCAAGGCCGCAAAATGCAGGTAGGAACCATACAAACGGTCGCCCAGCAGCACGTCGCCGGCCTGCAAATGCTCCATCAGTTCGACATCGAACATGCCGCCTTCGTCGGCGGTGTGGGGACTGAACGAAAACCGCTCCAGCGCACTGCTGCCCAGATTGAACAGAGCCACTATCTGCATCACCGGAAACCCGCAACCGGGTTTCTGCCCGACCGGTTGGGAATACTCCTTTTGATTGGCCGGAGTGTCTTCCAGTTGCACCGAGGTGCCGTCCACGACCATGACGCGCCGCCCTCCCAGCAACCCTCCCGACGACATCATCTTCTCACAGACCCGCCGATGCACCGCATCCACACTGTGCTGTGGCAAGCGCTGGCGCGCATCGCTGTAACTGCCGGTGCTGTTGCATAGGTCCCGCTCCCCATCGGCCGCGCAAACCGAGGCCTGTATTTCTCGCACCGCAGCGCGCAGACTGCCCCCGCGAAACACCTGTCCGAGCATGCCCCAAAAGGTCACATCGGCCGGAAAGAGCCGCTCGCGGCAGCCGTTGGCTCCGGCGAGTTTTTCCGCTTCCACCGCTTCGCTAAACAACGAATGTAGTTGACCCGGGGCGCGCCCCCGTATCTCATCGAATCGTTCTTTGAGGGTCCGCGCGGCAGACTTTTTAGCTCGTCCAAAGAGGCAGTTGAAACCTTTGAAGTATCTGTTTTTCATCAGACAGAGATGATGCTTAAATAACGTCTATTTGGAGAGCTTCTTATTCAACAAAATCACCCGGTAAGCGCCTTATCCGAGCGCCATTCGCCTTATACAGCGCTTTGGACGGGATTGGATGATTTACGCTCTCTTCCATTGCGGGGTCGAATATCTCATTTCTCAAAATTCAGGTTTTTGGGACAGCCTCTAGCTACCGACGTGAATCTTCAGGTCTTCGGTTATCGGCTCAAAAACATTCCTCAAGTCCTGCCCTGAGGGATCGTTCTCAACCATCACGTAGTCAGAACCGTCTGACAACTGCCGCGTCATGTACTGATCTTGGTGTCCATCCAGCCTGAATAGCCTGCTCTTGGCATTTGGGCTAGACGTTCGGGAGGCCGAATTTCTCGTTTGCAATCTTGATGCTATTGGGAGCTATGTCCGTGGCCAACACGTGTTCGGCCGTCTGGGAGATGTCGTTTGTTGATACACCGGTCCCGCAGGCTATTTCGAGAACCCTGCGACCACGCATCGCTTCCTGCATTGCAGAGGTCATGGCAGCATGCTCAGCAGATGCGTTGCCAAGTGAAAATGAATCACCCACGAAGAAATATGCTCTGCCGTAGCATATTTAGTGGTCTACAGAAGCTCGGATCTTGCTCCTTCAAGACCTCTGCTTTATAATCATCCAATGTTCCATCCAGTCCGCACCGAGAATGGACTATCATCTACCGAGATTGGAATTGCGGTATCGACGACGAGATTTTGCTCGAAATTGCGGTTGCCCAACAGGGCGAAGCACTGACCCCTTTGTTCCTCAGTGCTTGGGAAGCCCGCGTTTACCCAACGAGTGCTTCCTGGCAACACCCTGCCTGAGGGTTTGAACCTCGAAAATCCGCACGGCATCGATCGTTGGTAGACAACTCGTAGGGCAGATCGTAAATTAGACATAGGACCCGGTTGTACTGGGAAGGGAGGCTTCTCGACTTACCCCAAAGGCGGCCACCGGCGGGACCCTGGGCGAAGGTGCAGCGGTTTGCCGAGCTACTATCTCGCCTCCTCGCGACGCTGGGATGCAGCCACGCAAAACTCTCTATCCTTTCCGCCTATGCACCAAGAATGAGTTTCGGTAAGCTCCCTCTTTTTGGAAATCTACGACTTCCCATTCTGGATGGGATTCCCTCCACTCTCGAAAAGCCCTCTGCTCACCAAATCTTGGGTCTCCGAAAAATTGATACCATTCGTCAAAGATAACCACCGCTGAGTTCGTTAAGTATGGGGTAACGAATTCCAATGCAACTCTTGCAGATTCATATAAATCACTATCGATATGAACAATCATAATAGGTGCCAGACAGACTTCTTGCGCTTTTTCCTTCACACACGTGTCCTCAAAGAAACCTTTAACCGTGAACACTTTCTTGCGTGGCACACCAAATCTATCCAGCGTTGCCCAAAAGTCCTCCTCACTGGCCTGATAAGTGCCTTTCGGGAAGATCTCTCTCTCCGCATCAACTCCAGAAGGAGCCGGCATACCCTGGAAGGAATCGAAAGCAAAGAAGTGTAGACGATTCCAGTTCTCCTTTACGATGTGAAGTGTTTCGGCTGGATCCAAAAAGCTGTGATTCCAAGTCCCGTCCAACAATTCATTTAGTACACGTAATCCACTATAGTAGGCCTGAACAAGAGATTCTCCACGGTAGGCTCCAAACTCTATATAATTTCCTGCGAATCCCAATACTCGAAATGCCTTTTCGAAGATCTGATTCTTCTCTAGCTCAATCCGAAGTTGCCGCTTGAGCAAGTCCACACATTCATCTAAAGCATTTATTTTCTGCTCGAGACGGACAATGGTTCGCTCGTTCTCTGAATTCTTAGATTGCCTATTCATCAACTGCTAGGGCCAGAAAGTAGAGTTTCCTTGTACGTGACCAACCTTCGCCGCTTTTGATAAGTCGGCAGCATCGGAATGCATGGGCTCTATTCTTCTTAGAGCATTAGAGTGAGTAACGCACTCAAGTGCTTCAACTTGGTGATTCCCCGTAGCTTGCTGCGGGGTGGCTGACTTGATAAAGAAGAGAGGGTGGGAGAGAGGAAGGAAGAAAGTCGAGTAAAGCGAGGAAGTCACTGTGTGTGGGAGATCCACTATCATGTGGTGATGCCGGTGAAGTATCGGAAGGCGCTGATAGATAAGCGGATTGAGCGAGTGATGATCGAAACGGCCAGAGGGATAGGGGAACGCTATGAAATAGAACTGGAGGCCCTAGGGATGGATAAAGACCATGTGCATTTACTGTGCGGGGCACATCCGAAAATAGCGCCAGGAAGTATCGTGATGAAATTCAAGAGTATCACAGCACGGGAGTTGTTCAAGAGGGAGCGGTGGCTGAAGGAGGAACTCTGGGGAGGAAGATTCTGGAGTTCAGGGTATTACGTGGGGACGGTTGGGGAGAGAGGGAATTGGGCGATGGTGGAGAAATACGTTTTGGAACAGGGCAAGCCGAAGGAGGATCTGCGTCAGTTAACACTGTGGTAGAGAATAAGTTCTCCTTCCCCGATACCCCGACGCTTGCGTCGGGGAGGTTCATTCTTCTCGATACAGATTTATCAACACTTCATTTGCATGACCAACGTTAAATCTGATCCGGAATGTCTCTGGTTTCCGTGCAAATGCTTGAGTATCCGTTTGGGAAAAGGACCAGTTATGGTCCCTTTTCTTTGTATATTTGAAGTGCGAAAATACAATCTCCTATGGCGCTAGAAACACCGTTTCATTCCGCCGTCAGAGATCAACCGACGAGCTAAGCCAATTTCCTGCAGGATCTCCGAGATCCCAGCGTGCGTCAATGGTAATGTCCCGTTTTGAGGACATCATCGGCACGTATTCTTTCGATCGCATGGCGGCCCGTTCCGAGCACAGCAGAGCGGAACGACATTCATTCTGAGCACGATCGACCTTTCGCGGATGCATCGATTAGGTAGAGGCTGTCCCATAGTTGTAAGAACTTAGTAATGAGATAGTTAAAGTCTATAAGAAACTATCATAAAGACCGTTTTTCATTGATTTTCGGGAAAAAGGACCTCTATAACGGCCTCATCCACCTCAGAAGATGCGATGTTTGCTTCCATTATACGAAATTTTGCTTCCTGAGGCGATCATGTCTGTTGCGAGAAGCCGCCTTATACAGCGCTTTGGACGGGATTGGATGATTTACGCTCTCTTCCATTGCGGGGTCGAATATCTCATTTCTCAAAATTCAGGTTTTTGGGACAGCCTCTAGGTAGAGTCTGTTGAAAAATTGGAGAATCTGTTGTCCGAGAGTGTCGCTATAGTTCTTACGCACGTTTGTTCTTGTACAACCACGATTTCGCTTTTTCTTTTAGGTGGTTGACTCTACGGAACGGCTCTGTCTCCTCGGTTTCGGGTCTTCCCGCAAAAAGTGATCAAGGAAGCGCCTCTGGAGTAAATTTTCCATTCGTTAGCTCGCTTAGAGTCGTTGGTGTTCAATCCTCTGCTCATACTTGGCCTATACCCTGTTGTCTTTGGGATCATTTTGGGGGATGCTCTGGAACACTCGAGGACGACGCGTCATTGGCTTACGCTCTAGGACCTCTCGACGGAAGTTCAACCTCTGAATATCCTTCCAGTGGCAGCAGTAGGTCATCTTCCTAGCCTCTTTTCTTCGGATTGGTGCTCTCCATTGTCGGAATTGTAAAGGTCGGGATAAAACCGGTACGGGGGTCGGAGTAAAACCGGTACGCTTGTGATGAGGATTAGGATGGTAATGGCAGGTGAGTCAAGTTTTCGGTTTTGGCGGGTGGCCTGGGGCCGGTGAGGAGGCCGGAGGCCGACGAGCCGGGCCCAGGGATTTATTTTTTTGTACGCCGCCGTCGCCGCTTGCGGGCATCGCGCAAGCGGAAGCTTTCTCCGTTGGCTTCGAGGATATGGACGCGATGGGTGAGGCGATCCAAGAGAGCGCCGGTGAGCCGTTCGGAGCCCAGCACCTCGATCCAGTTCTCGAAAGGCAGATTGGTTGTGACGATGAGGCTGGTGCGCTCGTAAGCGCGGCTGACGACATCGAAGAACAGTTCGGAACCGGTCTTGGAGAATGGGACGTAGCCGAGTTCGTCGAGGATGAGCAAATCGAGCCGTTCGAGTTGCTTGATGAAGCGCTGCAGGTCGTGATTGTCACGCTGTTCGAGCATATGGGTAACCAGGGAGGTAACCCCGAAAAAGCGGACTCGCCGGCCCTGGGCGCAGGCGGCAAAGCCCAAGGCGGTGGCTAGGTGCGTCTTACCGGTGCCGGCGTTACCGAGAAGGAGCACGTTTTCGTGCTGATCGATATATTCCCCGCGCATGAGTTCACGCACGAGCGCTTGGTTGATCGAGGGCTGCGCTTCGAAAGCGAAGCTCTCGAAGGTCTTGAGCACGGGAAAGCGGGCGTATTTGATCCTGCGCTCGGCGGCCCGCTGCTCGCGTTCAATGAGCTCGCGTTCGACCAGTTGCAACAGGAAAGCGGCGTAGTCGAGCCGGTCTCGGGAGCAGGCCGCGGCGACCGCCGGCCACTCGCGCAGGATGGTGGGCAGTTTGAGCTTCTTGAGATGATGCTGTAACAGCAGCTGGTTTTTTTCTTCTTTCAAGGGGCATCTCCCTGACTTTTAAGCAGTTCGCTGTAGGCGCCCAGGTCAGGGGCTGCCACGCGGACGTACCGCAAATGCGGATGGCCGTCCAGGCGGAAGGTTCTGGCCCCGTAGTCTTCCTGTGGATACAGATACTGGGCGATGGCGTCACGGGTCAGCCCCCCCACCCGCAGGGCCGAGACCACGGCCTGCCGCAAGGCCGTCATGGAGTGTTTCTCCAACAGCCGCAGCACGCGGATATACTCGCGGGTTCCTTCGGCTCCACACTGGCCTTCGAGCCGGCGCCTGAGAAGCTGCAGGCACTCCGGCAGCTGCCAGCCCGAGAGCGGGCGGGCGAAGTCCAAGGCGCCCGGTTTTTTCTCCAGTAAGGCCAGGTAGTGCAGCGGCTCAAATGAGACTTGCTCTTTATCCCACAGGCGGCGATGCCGGGCCACCTCCTCACCCCCACAGAAGATCACGACCTGGCGGCAGGACCCTTTCACCACCACCGGATGGTGGGCACAGCGCACCGGCACCGAATAGTCGTTGCGGTCGAAACGCACCAGGGAGAGGCTGCTGGCGCAGGTCGAGAGCTTGCGGCTCGCTTCAAAGGGCACCGAGGGCACCGCCAGCATGACGGCGCGCTCCTCGCCAAGGAGGTCCTTTTTCACCGACCTTTTCCCGCGCAGTTGACGCTCCAGGTCCCGCTCGCAACGCTCCCACAACTCGGCGTTGAGATCCTCCAGATCCCGAACCTGCGGTACCGGGACCAGGAAGTTGGCCCGCGCATAACGCACGATCCCCTCAACCACGCCCTTCTCATTGGCGCGCGCCGGCAGACAGAAGTGCTCCTCGAACAGGTAATGGCGCTGCAACTGCAAAAACCCGTCCGTCAGCTTGCGTTCGCGCGAACCGATGATTTTGCCCACCGCCACCTTCGAGTTGTCGTAGCTCATGCGCCGGGGCACCGCCCCGAAAAACTCGAAGGCGCGCACATGCCCCTCCCAGAAGCTCTCCGTGCACTCCCGAGCGAATACCTGCACGAAGAAGGCATCGCTGTAGGGCAGGCTCATCGCGAAAAACGGCCGCATGCGCAACCGCCCCGCCTCTTTTACCAAGGCGTGACCGAAGTCCACCTGCGCCTCCCCGGGCCGGTGCTCCAACGGCATGAACACTTCCCGTCGCCTCGCCCGTAGCTCAGCCACCTCCTCCTTGACCGCCGTGTAGCCGCCCCGGTAACCCTTCTCACGCCCTAAGCGTTCATAGATCCGTCTGGCCGTGTGACGCTGCTTTCTGGGCGCGTTACGATCCGCTTTGAGCACCTCCTCGATCCAGCTCACATACGGATCGATCTTACGCTCCCTCCGCTTTTTGCGCCGGTAGCCCGGCGGTTGCGAATGGGCCAGCATCTTTTCCAGGGTCTCCCAATGCAGCCCCTCTTCGCGCATCACAGAGCGCTTGCTCTGCTTCTCCCGCAGCACTTTCTGCCGCACTCGTGTCCATTGCTTCATTTCTCGATACACTCCTCCTTTCTACAAGGAGCGTACCGGTTTTAAAGCGACCCGTTCACCGTACCGGTTTTATCCCGACGTTTACATCTTGGCGGTAGAGCTGCCGACCCGCTGGATTTGTCGTGCGTTCAAGGTGAGTCATTACACGGTGCAGGTAATCCGGGAGCGTGAACTTCAAGTTATAGCCACATAAAAAAGACCGTTTGCCGGCAAACATCGGGTTACGAGCCGGGATTGTGTCGAAAGGCTCATTGATGCACTGGAATATTTCGACCCGAAGGATCTCCGAGAGATGCAGAGCTTGGGTGTTCTGGACGGCAAAGCGACTGCGATCGGGGAGAAGCTGAAAGGATACATTCTGGATGAGATCGGCATGGTGTTTCAAGATTTGCCCGGATCGGACGAAGCGATCGACTTGGAAACGATCAATTCGACCGGTTAGCGGGCGGTAGCCGGCGGACAAAAAGAGGCTGGCGCTCGAAGGCTCGGAGGTCCTGAAAAAGCGAAGCCGCGGGCGAGCGTAGAAGAGCCCCCAGTTGGGACCGCGGCGAGCGAGAAAGAGCCACAAGAGGCGATTGGGCCGGCGAGCGAAAACAGGGCTCTGGGTGAGGTAGTGGCTGGGGAGGAAGAGCGGACAACTGTCCTTCAAACAACTGCTTCGGATGCGTAACATGTTGAGTAGCAATGATCGAGCAGAATTTTATCCCGCCTTTTGTCCCAAATCGTGGTGGAAACTGTGCTCTTGCTCGGCTCTTCGAAGGGGGGGAGGGGGGTCGCGAATCTGACGCCGGGGGGGCCTCAAGGCTACTAATCCCCGACACGGAAACTGAGAATCAAAAGGGGAGGTTCAGCCAATGTTAGAACGAGATCTGGAGGAACAACTAGGAGTACAGCGAAACCTGCTGACGAAGGTCCTGTGAACGCACATGGTGGAAGGCTGCATTGCATACACACGCAGCAATGGATCTTACTGAAGACCCAAGACGAACGTATCGTTCGAGGCGAGTTGGGAAAGCGGAATAAAATGGTGCCGGCCCGGCCTACAACGGCACACTTCCGTCGGATGGACGGACGCCGGTCTGGCCCTCCTCCTGGAAAAAATCGAGGGGCCGGTTTCTGGAGATAGAGGCCCCTACAGTCAGCTGGCCAACGAAGGATTTCCCGAACCGGCGGGCTGGGCAATCATGTTGAGACAGGAGGTTGCGGGGGCCCGGTTGCGACATAAAAGTTCGGGTAAATCCGGGTAATTCGTACTAAAGTCGCGAGTATTTATTGCAATTTCTGGGACAGGGCCTATCGGAGGGAAGGCGCGTGTATCGGGCGCGTCCAAACAATCCAATGGTAACTTGTATGGAATGCAGAATCCATGGCTGAAGAAGCGACATCCGGGGCAGCTGAACCGGCGGATCCCACGCTCTCCGGAAAGGTGAAGACATGATCGTCCACCCTGGATTTCAACGGCATTTCAAGACGCGCAAGCTGATCAAGCTAACGGGCTCGGAGGTTGATCCGTTGAAGCTTCAATTGTTGTGGGAGTACTGCCAGTACAAACGCAGCGAGCGCCTGCATATGAGCGTTGGCGATTTGGCGGTGCAATGTGAATGGGATGGGGACCCGAAGGAATGGTATTCAGCTCTTCAGGAATCCCGGTGGATCGAGGAGGAAGGGGAAAACGATCAAGGCGAGATGATCTTCGTCGTACACGAATGGAGCGAGCATAACAAGAACTGGTTGCAAAAAGTGGCCGCCTCACAAGCAGCCGCAGAAGAGCGGGCAAGGAGGGCCGCCGAAAGGAGCTCCTCGAAAGCAGTTAAGGACACATCGCTGGTGTCATCCTCGAAGTCATCGTCGGTGCTATCGATGAAGGCACCCATAGAAGAGAAGCGAATAGAAGAGAAGGGAATAGAAAGGAAGAGAGAAATAAATAACACCCCCCTAACCCCCCTTGGGGGGAGCAGGTGTGGTGAAGATAATAATCTTCTTTCTCAGATATGTGGTCTATATGGAAGGTCTCTGACAACCCGCTGGGTGGATAAGGAGCTCGCCCTGGCCCAGGAAGTGATGGACCGTGCTGATTTTGCGGAGGAGATGGAGCTTTTACGTCGTTTGAAAAAAGAACCGACCGAGCGAGTAGTGGAGTGGGGGTGCCAGTTGCGGCATCGGCTGGGCGTAGGCCTGAGAGATTGGACCGGAGAGTGCGACAAGGCCCGGCGGTACTTTGAACTGGCTCGAGAGCGCGATAACGACGCGGGAGGTCCGGTGACATTCGGACTGTGAGCGAAGGGCGCCCGACAGCGATGCTAGAGCGGCCGCTGCTGGATGGAAGGTTTGCCAGTAAACCAGAGGCGTTTTCATTGCAGGAGAAGAGAGTATATGGGATTGTAGGAAGAACGTTGCTGGCGAGCGAAAATCCAGCAGCTGCTGGGTAATGAACGAGATAACGGTGGCGCGTTTGGAATGGGCAAAGTCGGGGCTGGCTATAACCCTTTGGGTGAAACGCCTGATACGGCGAGAATGTGTAGTGAAGGACGTGGTCGACACCTTGGACCGTGAAATGCCTGCCCTCGCAGCTACTTTGGCGGAGGTGCTAAACTGGACCTTCGTTGTTTTCGTTTACCAGCGCTCGATAAACTGAAGTCAGCTGTCTCAGCAGTCCATGAGTCCAATGCGGGATAAGTGGCGAAGCGTGGCCAACCTGCGGTCAGATAGGGCATCGCGAGGCAGGCGAAATGATAGGCAAAAATCAGGGTCTGATGCACAGCCATCCCATAAGGCCTAAACCCTGAAGGCAAGCCTGAGGGATGGAGCGGGATAGCGGTTGATATTGGGAAAAAGTCAAAATGTAAAACAGGGGGGAAATGGTTGATATGGACGGATGCTGTCCCACAGAGCTAAGGGGAGAAACCGGGCAGGTAAGCCTGTTGAGGCTGGGAACACATTCGATATCGGGTTCGTGCTGTCCCATAGAAGTCCGCCAGATCGAAAAGCCCGAAGCGGTCCCAGAGCACGCCGCGCACGAGCGTAAACAACCGGGTGAAGCTGTGCGGCCACTGGCTGATAAAGGCAATGTATCGGAGCAGAACGAGCAGCAGCAGGGCGGCCCACAGCTGCCAACGGATGGCCTGCTTGGAATGCCCGAGAAAATCGCAGACCTTGAAGGTTTGCTTGATCTGCTTGAAAAACACCTCGATGCCCCAGCGGCAGCGGTAGAGGGCGCAGACACTGGAAGGGGCCCAGTCCATGTTGTTGGTGAGGAAAACCATGACGACCCACTCGCCGTTGACTTCCACTTCGGCTTCGATCCGGCGCAACCTGCCGGGATACTGCCGGCGGGAGGCGGGAACCTTCAGGGTGACCTCGTCATCCCGCAGGATAGGTCCTTGAGGCTTGCGCAGGCGCTTGCGGCAAACATGGCAGCGCAGGTTGTCTTTGGCGCGCGTGACCCAGAATATGCCGCGTTCGCTCAAATGGAAAAGATTGGCAAAATGCACGTAAGCCTTGTCGAAAACCGCGATCTCTCCAGCCTGCAGCCCCGCGCACAGGGCCAGGGTCCGCGTGCCGTCGTGATGGGAAGCTTCTTCAATGACGGCAAAGCCGGGAAGAAAACTTTGCAGGTTGAGCCGCAGGTGCATCTTCGCCGCGGCCTTGCGCCGACGGTGCTTGGCCCAGTCCATGCAGTTGGCCACCAGGGCAATGGTGGTGGAATCGATCGCATGGATCGCCCGTTTGAAGCGACGGGGCAGGCCTCGGTAGCGCCCGGCCGGTCCAAAGCCCGGCGAAAGCTCTTGCAGATGCCCCAGCACCTTCCAGAACAACGCCTCCATCATGTCGCTGTCGCGCTCCCTATTGGCATGCGAAAGAGTGTTTCGGCTCGGTGCAACCGCTCCCCTGATCGCCCTGAGCTTGGCCGCATGATGCCGCAGGGTGTCGCAGACGTCGTTAAGCCCGATGGCATGGGTCAGTTGCGCAAAGAGCAGACTGACCACATGACTCCATGGCGTGAAGGTGCGCGCCTTTTTATCGACCCCGTACTCCCGGGCGAGTTTTTCCGTCAAATGCGACGGGATGAGTTTACAAAGCTGATGCAAGGTGCTGCTGTAGTGTTTCGTCGGCGTTATGTTTTTCATACTGCGGATTCTTTGGTCGGAATCCGCCGCCGACCACCTTTTTTTAACCCTGCCCGAAAGGGAGTCTCACCACATCCTGTGGGATGGCTGTGGGTCTGATGCACTAAACTATCAACGAGGTTAGGGAGAAGATGGGGGCTCCGGCGACAATGGATGTGCGGCTGTTACCAAAGACCCAGGCAGTGGGAGATTATGTACTGGGTCGACCAAACCCGATCATCAACGAAATGACAGGAGAAGGCGCTTCGCTTTTCTCACAGAACACCACGGCACGATGCGCTGAAGTGGGGCGAGAGGTATTTTCAACTGCTAACCAGTGTCCGGGGCGGTTCCGGAAAGCAGCAAGAGGCCTTCAGGAGGTTGTGTTGCAACTTTGGCGGACAGCGGCTGGTAACTTGAAGAGATCATGAAAAAGACAATCCGACCGGCGATCTTCAAGTGGCGGCAAACCGAGCCCGAGCTGATTCTTTGCGCCGTGCGCTGGTACCTGCGGTACTCGCTCTCGTTCCGCGATGTCGAAGAGCTGCTCAGCGAACGCGGCCTGAAGGCGGACCACACGACAATCTGGCGCTGGGTCCAGCGCTATGGTCCTGAACTGGAGGAGCGGCTGCGCCGTCATCTCAAGCCAACCAACAGGTCCTGGCGCGTCGATGAGACCTACGTTCGTGTCAAGGGCCGTTGGTGCTACCTCTACCGCGCCATCGATTCCACCGGCACCACGATCGACTTCGTGCTCTCGAGGTTGCGCGATGCCGCTACGGCCAAACGCCTGTTTCGCAAGGCGCTGACGAATCCGTCGCATCGGCAGCCCCGGGTTATCAATACGGACCAAGCACGCCTCTATGGGGCGGCGATTTCAGGAGTGAAGCAGGAAGGAATCCTGCGACACCGTTGCCGTCACCGGCCTGTTCAATACTTGAACAACATCCTGGAGCAGGATCATCGAGCGATCAAACGACGCGTGAAGGCCAAGCAGGGCTTTCGTGAATTTCACGCGGCACGGCGAACGATCCAAGGATATGAGGCAATGCACATGATCCGGAAGGGTCAGGCGAGGTGGGTGAGCGGTTCGGATGTTCGGCAACAGATTCAGTTCATCAACAAGCTGTTCGAAGTGGCTGCATAAGACGGAGCCTGGTCGACCCAACCAGTCGCTCTCTTGCTGATTTTTAAAAGTTGCAACACATCCGGTACCATTCTTTGGGGCAGGTCAGGGCCGAACAGGCCAGCCCGCTAATCCAATGTTCAGTTCCGTTCTCACTTACAAAAATGCCCACTACAAACATCTACAAACCCACATATGGTAAGAGCCACGCGCTCGTCATTGGAATCAATGACTACGAGCATGCTCCTCGGCTCTCGCACGCACAGAACGATGCCAATGCATTCGCACGAGTTCTCCTAGAGCGATTCTGCTTCACTAAGGAGCACTTAACGATATTGACGGATCGCGACGCAACTAGGAGCCAAATCTTCAGGACGTTCATGAAATACGCAGAGGATAGCAATGTCGGACACGACGACCGGATCATCGTATTCTTTGCGGGTCACGGGCACACTGTTTAATCTCGCCGCGGAGAAATCGGGTTTCTCCTGCCCGTTGACGGTGATCCATCTAATTATTCGACGCTCATTCGTTGGGACGATCTAACGCGAAATGCGGACCTAATTCCAGCCAAACACATGTTCTTCGTCACAGCCATCCCATAAGGCCTAAACCCTGAAGGCAAGCCTGAGGGATGGAGCGGGATAGCGGTTGATATTGGGAAAAAGTCAAAATGTAAAACAGGGGGGAAATGGTTGATATGGACGGATGCTGTCCCACAGAGCTAAGGGGAGAAACCGGGCAGGTAAGCCTGTTGAGGCTGGGAACACATTCGATATCGGGTTCGTGCTGTCCCATAGAAGTCCGCCAGATCGAAAAGCCCGAAGCGGTCCCAGAGCACGCCGCGCACGAGCGTAAACAACCGGGTGAAGCTGTGCGGCCACTGGCTGATAAAGGCAATGTATCGGAGCAGAACGAGCAGCAGCAGGGCGGCCCACAGCTGCCAACGGATGGCCTGCTTGGAATGCCCGAGAAAATCGCAGACCTTGAAGGTTTGCTTGATCTGCTTGAAAAACACCTCGATGCCCCAGCGGCAGCGGTAGAGGGCGCAGACACTGGAAGGGGCCCAGTCCATGTTGTTGGTGAGGAAAACCATGACGACCCACTCGCCGTTGACTTCCACTTCGGCTTCGATCCGGCGCAACCTGCCGGGATACTGCCGGCGGGAGGCGGGAACCTTCAGGGTGACCTCGTCATCCCGCAGGATAGGTCCTTGAGGCTTGCGCAGGCGCTTGCGGCAAACATGGCAGCGCAGGTTGTCTTTGGCGCGCGTGACCCAGAATATGCCGCGTTCGCTCAAATGGAAAAGATTGGCAAAATGCACGTAAGCCTTGTCGAAAACCGCGATCTCTCCAGCCTGCAGCCCCGCGCACAGGGCCAGGGTCCGCGTGCCGTCGTGATGGGAAGCTTCTTCAATGACGGCAAAGCCGGGAAGAAAACTTTGCAGGTTGAGCCGCAGGTGCATCTTCGCCGCGGCCTTGCGCCGACGGTGCTTGGCCCAGTCCATGCAGTTGGCCACCAGGGCAATGGTGGTGGAATCGATCGCATGGATCGCCCGTTTGAAGCGACGGGGCAGGCCTCGGTAGCGCCCGGCCGGTCCAAAGCCCGGCGAAAGCTCTTGCAGATGCCCCAGCACCTTCCAGAACAACGCCTCCATCATGTCGCTGTCGCGCTCCCTATTGGCATGCGAAAGAGTGTTTCGGCTCGGTGCAACCGCTCCCCTGATCGCCCTGAGCTTGGCCGCATGATGCCGCAGGGTGTCGCAGACGTCGTTAAGGCCGATGGCATGGGTCAGTTGCGCAAAGAGCAGACTGACCACATGACTCCATGGCGTGAAGGTGCGCGCCTTTTTATCGACCCCGTACTCCCGGGCGAGTTTTTCCGTCAAATGCGACGGGATGAGTTTACAAAGCTGATGCAAGGTGCTGCTGTAGTGTTTCGTCGGCGTTATGTTTTTCATACTGCGGATTCTTTGGTCGGAATCCGCCGCCGACCACCTTTTTTTAACCCTGCCCGAAAGGGAGTCTCACCACATCCTGTGGGATGGCTGTGGTTCTTCGTCATGGACGCCTGCTATGGCGGCTTGGCACTTACGAGAAATTCCGTACAGGCAGGCGGGATGCGGTTTTTAAGGGACATGCTTCAGCGCTTTTCGCGTCAAGTTCTTACTGCTGGAAAGGCCGATGAGACGGTAGCTGATGCGAATGGGCCTCGCCCTGGACATTCACTATTTACTGGCCACTTGCTCGATGCGCTCGACGGAGCCGCAACGACTGAGGGAGTGGTCACCGCAAGCGGTGTCATGGCGTACGTGTACCAGAAGGTCGCGAGAGACCAGTATTCTCGACAGACACCACACTATGGTTTCTTTGATGGCGACGGAGACCTTGTTTTCACAACCGCCGCCTTAAAAGATGCCGAAAATGGCGAGCAGATAACGGACATGCCGGTCAAGGTGATCGGCCCGCAATCCGTTGCGTTGCCACCTGAGGATACAGTTGCAGAAACAGTTAAGCAGCTGCTCGCCACCCCGAGTCAACAGATTCGACTGGATGATTTCGCATCCGCCCACGTGCGCGTTGCGCTTGACGCCACGGGTCTGGAACGGTTTCCGGTACAAGATGTCAGCCTCACAGATGAGGCGTTCGCCTCACGTGTCACTGGCTACGAAGCCGCAATTGCCGATCTGGCGACAATGGCGGTGCTTATGGGGTGTTGGTGCACACCGGAGCAACTTCCAATCCTTGAAAAGACGCTCTGCCGGTTTGCAGAAGGTGATAAGGGATCCAAGGGGACTTTCTTATGGCTGCGTCTGGGTTGGTATCCGACCCTGTATCTCATGTACGCCGCGGGCGTTGCCGCATTATCGTCTAACAACTACAGCGCCCTCGCCAGTATCCTGACCACTCCCATGCACGCCGATCCGAACAGCAGCAGCGAATTGCAACCCCTCACTGTGGTTGTGATTAAGGAACTAACCGAGATTGTGGATCAATTCAAGCAACTGCCCGGCCACGACCGCCACTACGTGCCTCGCAGTGAATACCTGCGTATTCGCCAGCAGCCGCTGCTTGAAGATCTCCTTTTCCTTGGTCGCACGTACGACAGGCACTTCGACCGATTCGAGATATTCCTGGCGTTAACTTACGCCGACGCGACCGAGATCGGCTGGGGGCCTCCCGGTCGGTTTGCGTGGAAGCGCAGAGCAACTTCCATGAGCCCGTACATTGAGCTGATGGAGGAGGCACAACGGATGGGCGATGACTGGCCGCCCATCAAAGCTGGCTTGTTCAGGAATTCGACGCAACGATTCTTGGAAGTCGCCGACCAATACAAGAACTTGCTAGCCCGACTTGACCAACTCAACCTCTAAAAAAGTTTTTTTCGGGGGTAAATGGGCTGTCGAGTCGCATAAACAGTGGGGGAAGGTTGGCAGAACAGCCTGTAGTGTAGACCTACCCTCTTCCCAGGCCTCGATATGTTTGTATAATTGGGGGCCATCATGTTTCTGAGGTGCAATCGTCGGCGCAAAGATGGCAAAGAGCATTGCTATTGGAACATCGTGGAGAATAAGCGTGTGGGTGGCGGTCGGGTGGTGCAGAGGCAGGTTCTCTACCTTGGAGAGATCAACGACAGCCAGCGCAGCGCTTGGCGCAAGAGTATCGAGATCTTTGCCGAGGGTAGTGCCCGGCCGGAGCAGGTGGCGCTGTTTCCCGAAGATCGGGCGCCGCCGCTCGAGGAGGAAAGCATCGTACGGATTCGGCTCAAAGATTTGAGGATAGAGCGGCCCCGGCAATGGGGAGCGTGCTGGTTGTCCTGCGTGCTTTATGAACAATTGGGGTTGGGTGAGTTCTGGCGCGAGCGAGTGAGGCCTTCCCGGCAAGGCAGGCGGTGGGCCCATGTGTTGCAAACCCTGGTGGCCTATCGACTGATCGATCCAGGAAGCGAGTGGCGGCTGCACCGCCAATGGTATGAGCAATCAGCCATGGCCGATCTTCTGGGCGAAGACTTCGCCTTGGCCGAGAAGAACACCCTGTATCGCTGCCACGATCGATTGCTGGAGCACAAAAAGGCCTTGTTCGCCCACCTGACCAACCGCTGGAGCGATCTGTTCAACACCCGTTACGAGGTACTGCTATACGATCTGACGAGCACCTATTTCGAGTGTGATCCGAACCAGGAACCAGCGGCTTCGAGCCGAATCCGCAAGTTCGGCTACAGCCGAGACAAACGTTGGGATTGTCTGCAGGTGGTGATCGCCCTGGTAGTCACCCCGGAGGGCTTTCCGATTGCCTATGAAGTGCTTCCCGGTAACACCCTGGATCAAACCACCTTGGGCGATTTTCTTGCTCGCATCGAAAAGGCCTACGGCAAGGCCCGGCGCATCTGGGTCATGGATCGGGGAATACCTACCGAGGAGGTTTTGGCCCAGATGCGTGCAAGCGACCCGCCGATCGACTATCTGGTGGGTACGCCGCGCTCGTGGCTGGACAAGTTCGAGCAATCGTTGCTGCAAAAGCAGTGGCAGAATCTGCGTGCAGGTATCGACGTAAAACTCATCAGGGAGGGGGGTGAAACTTATGTTTTGGCCCGTAGCAAGGAGCGTCTGCACAAAGAAAAGGGTATGCGTCTGCGCGGTTTGCGCCGATTGCTTGAGAGGCTCAAGAAGCTCCGCGATAGCAAGCGGCGTTACCAGCGCGATACCATCCTCATTAAACTGGGCGAAGCCAAGAAGGAAGCCGGCCCGCGGATCTGGCGTTTACTCGACATTGCCGTAGCCCCCAAGGATGGCCCCGCCAATGGCTCGCCGGTGAGCTTCCGGTTGAACTGGAAGAACTACCCGTCAGGCCTATCGCCGGGAAGGCCGCTACCTGTTGCGCAGCACCCTCAGTGCCGACAATCCGCACCGCCTCTGGCACCTCTACATCCAACTCACTGAGATCGAGCAAGTTTTCAAGGAAATGAAAAATGACCTCTCCATCCGGCCCATCCATCACCAAAGGGACGATCGCATCGAGGCCCATATTTTTATCAGCTTCCTGGCTTACTGCCTATGGGTCACTCTGAAGCGTCGCTTGCGCGATCTGGCCCCTGGTCTTACTGCCGCCGAGGTGCTTTCGAAAATGGCGGCGATGCAAATGCTCGATGTAAAGCTACCCACCACCGACGGGCGCACCGTGGTGCTCACCCGTTACACCGAGCCCAGTAAGGATCAAAAGCTATTGCTCAACCAGCTAAAGCTTGAACTTCCTGCACAACCGCCACCAAAAATCGAATCGAAAACTAGCGAGATGTAGTGGAGACCTTTGGTCGTTTATCAACGACTTAGGTCAAAAATGACGCCCAGTTGAGAAAGAGGGGCTAGATAAGGGCAGATGGTGGTGACATAGCCAGCGGACGCTGACAACGAGGCGTTCAAGGTGGCGCTGCCCGGGCCGCTCGGCCCCAATCGGTTGGGGGATCTGCCATTCACTAAGAGGAGCGCCGGGTGACTGTGGACGACCGTCCGGTGCAACTGACCGCCACCGAGTATGGGCTGCTCTACGTGCTGTCGCCACCGCATCCTGCGTCCCGCAAAGCTTGCACCCCCCACTTGGCGTTCCGGGTTCTGGTCGAAGCCGCTCACCCGGACCTAGCCGATGCGGTGACGGTGCATCCAATCTGTCAGGAAGAACTCTGTAACCCTGGTCGGGAGGTGTCCATCAATCCAAATGAGAACTCTATTCTGACGCCTTAGCGCCCCGTCCCTGACGTTAGGCTAGGGTATACCTCAACCCGACGCCTCGGCCACCCTGCGTGATCCAGCTCGCGGGAACGCCTGGATACGCCTTGCGCCCAATCTGATACGCCAGTTGTGCGTGGCGCGCCAAACGCGGTGTGAACGCCGGATCGAATCTTGCGATCTTCCAGATTCGGCCGGAGCAGTCTCCCCCCGTCACTTTCGCGCCAGTACACATGATGTCATCAGCGTCGTCGACGTGGTGGAACCCGAGCGCATGCCCAAGTTCATGCGCCAACAGGACTGTAGCTAGGTACCAATTATCCTGTGTCGTGTTCAACTTGATGAGGCCACGGAATTCGTCGTTCGCGAGCCGCCAGAAGCCGCCCGAGGTTTCCTCTTGGTCATTGTGGATCTCGATGCTCACCGTGCCTGGTTGCTCGACAGTATCCGGCCCTTCGGCAATGGTGCCTGCCCACTCGCCGACGAATTGACGCATAAGTCCGGGAATCGCCTGCCGCCAGCGGGTGACAATCCTCGGGTCCAGCCGCGGCCCATGCGCGACTGTTGTCCGGATGTAGAAATCTACTGCGCGACCGATTGCTAGCCCGTGCGCGGAGGACCATCGGCTGTCTACCGCACCCGGTATATCCGAATGGCGCTCGGATAAGGCGCTTATCGGGTGATTTTTGTTGAATAAGAAGCTCGCCAAATAGACGTTATTTAAGCATCATCTCTGTCTGATGAAAAACAGATACTTCAAAGGTTTCAACTGCCTCTTTGGACGAGCTAAAAAGTCTGCCGCGCGGACCCTCAAAGAACGATTCGATGAGATACGGGGGCGCGCCCCGGGTCAACTACATTCGTTGTTTAGCGAAGCGGTGGAAGCGGAAAAACTCGCCGGAGCCAACGGCTGCCGCGAGCGGCTCTTTCCGGCCGATGTGACCTTTTGGGGCATGCTCGGACAGGTGTTTCGCGGTGGCAGTCTGCGCGATGCGGTGCGAGAAATACAGGCCTCGGTTTGCGCGGCCGATGCGGAGCGGGACCTATGCAACAGCACCGGCAGTTACAGCGATGCGCGCCAGCGCTTGCCACAGGACAGTGTGGATGCGGTGCATCGGCGGGTCGGTGAGAAGATGATGTCGTCGGGAGGGTTGCTGGGAGGGCGGCGCGTGATGGTCGTGGACGGCACCTCGGTGCAACTGGAAGACACTCCGGCCAATCAAAAGGAGTATTGCCAACCCGTCTGGCAGAAACCCGGTTGCGGGTTTCCGGTGATGCAGATAGTGGCTCTGTTCAATCTGGGCAGCAGTGCGCTGGAGCGGTTTTCGTTCAGTCCCCACACCGCCGACGAAGGCGGCATGGTCGATGTCGAACTGATGGAGCATTTGCAGGCCGGCGACGTGCTGCTGGGCGACCGTTTGTATGGTTCCTACCTGCATTTTGCGGCCTTGGCGGCCCGGGGCGTGGATGTGTTGACGCGACTGAACGGCTCGCGTGGCTGGCCTAAGAGGATGCGTGGCGACGATGTCACAGTGCAGTGGGGGCGACCTGCGCCAAGCGCCCGCCCACCCCATGTCACACAGCAGGAATGGGAAGCGCTGCCGGCCACGATCACCCTGCGCTATGTGCGCTACCACATCAACATTCCGGGCTTTCGCACCCGGCACATCATGGTGGTTACCACGCTGCTGGAGGCGCCGGCAAAAGAACTGGCGCAACTGTACCAGCGACGCTGGGACATCGAGTTGTGCTTCGATGACATCAAAACCACCATGGGAATGGATTTTATCCGCGCCAAGTCTCCGGCCATGGCGGTGAAAATGGTCACCATGTATGCGATCGCCTACAACCTGGTTCGACTGTTGATGCAACAGGCCGCCCGCGCCACCGGCTGCCGTACTTCCGCGGTGCACTCGATGCGCCTGTCTTTCAAAGGCGCGCTGGACGCTACCTTGCGCTTCGCCGCCGAAATGGCGCAAGCCAGCTGCAAGCAATGGCACAGCCTGCGACACAAATTGTTGCGCACGATCGCTGGCGACTGCCTGCCCAGGCGTCTCGATCGCTTCGAACCCAGGGTTGTCAAACGACGACCAAAACCGTTTCCCCGAATGACGGCGCGGCGCGGCGTTTTGAAGCAGCGTATCCTCGCAAATCATGCCCGCTTTCAGGCGTCGACATGAGCCTTATCCGAGTGGCATTCCGGTATATCCAGCTGCTGAAAGACGAGATCTCGCCAGTACTGTTCATCGAACCATGGCGGCGGCTCCGACATCGTATTTTCAGGCATCGGTTTGTCCTTCTCCACAACCTGGCGGTTCCTGGACCGTGCCCGCTGTCAATTATCCCTCAACTTATCGTGGTTTTGCATTCTGGTTTCTCGATATGCGTCCTAGAACCCTGAAGTACTCTGTCGGTATCATTCAAGGGGGCATTCCGGGATGCCCTAAATGGACATGGAGGGCCATTGACAGACAGTCACGCAATCCCGACAAAGCTTGGCGTACGATTGGTCTGGATTACATAATCAAAAGTAAGCTCGTCGAATTGGCTACCCCGTGTATCATCCTTAATGCTGACAATTTTGATCGCCGCGTAGAAACCATTCGCATTTTGTAGCACGGCAATCTGTCCAACATTGGGACAACGAGCTCTAGAAGAATCATCGTAAACTCGCGCGTCGTCAATCTCACTTATGTCTTGCCTGTCTTTGACCACTGCGACAGTACGGATGCTAGCTGGATCGTTGAGGAGATGGATGTTTTGATCGCTAGCCTTGGACCAGCGGGTCTCAAACATGAGTTCAGAACTTCCGATGCCATACCTTCCATTGTTGTTCGAATAATCGAAAGTAACCCGCCCTCTACTGGCGGGCGATACGTATTTTTCAGAACCAGGAAAGAATTTTTGGACAGTGAGCGGTTCCACCGTTTCAAACGGATTTTTTCCAAGTTCAGGAACTGGCAACACAGGTTCATCTAACAATACTCTAAGGAGTTCTTCGTATCTGGTTTCATAAAGATTGTCATCGTCGAAGTCGATATAGATACGACCTCCTAAGAAAATTGGGACTTTCTGGCCTCCTGGGTTGTTGCGTATGATCGGAACCACCCAATCCATGCCAAGATCTCCCATTATTGCCTCCGTCATTATTTGCTTCTCGTAACCGACCCCACCTTCTTTGTTGTTTGCCTTGTTAACGTATTTTTCCGAGCAAATGCACAGAACCCGCCTGGAGTCTGAAAGCCCCTTCTCCATGAATTCCGCTAGGTCTTGGCCGACTTTAAGATTCCATCGATCCAGAATTGCATCAATGCCATTGGAGCGCAGACGCGTGGCTAGCTGGAGCACCCAGCCACGGTGATTCTCATCATCATGCGAATAAGAAACAAAAATGGCCGGGGCCTCGGCTACTGTCTGCATCAAGCAGTATATATCCCCAATGGGGCAGTTCAGTCAAGCCCAACGAGGGCTCCTGATTCTGTCAGCCCGAACCATCCATGAGGCTGAGGTCTTTCAACTGGGCATCCCCTCACCCGGAGCCCTCCGGGTTTTCAAGGACTTGGGTGTTGCGAAACGGTCTTGCAGTATTGATTTGATTGGCAACACCTTTAATCCGGTTCTGGTGCAGACAGCCAACAGGGATTGGCGATAATGAGATATGGCGCATCGCAAAACTGAACGGAATCCTCTATTCGCCGGACGTTGGTTCGAAGACGACATCATTCTCCTCTGCCTTCGCTGGTATTTTCGCTTCAAACTAAGTTACCGGGACCTGGTCGAGATTTTAGGTGAGCGGGGTTTACCGATTTCGCACACCACAATCTTGCGGTGGGTCGTTCGCTATGCCGAAACCTGCGAAAGGCGTTGGAGCCGATTCGAACGGCCGGTGGGTGGGAGTTGGCGGGTTGATGAAACGTTTATCAAGGTGCGGGGCCAGTGGATGTACCTGTATCGAGCCGTGGACGGACAGGGCAACACTGTGGAGTTCTTTCTCAGTCGGGCCCGTGGCATCGCAGCGGCGAAGGCCTTCTTTCGCAAGGCGCTGAAGCATCATCGGGAGCCACACAGCATCACTCTGGATGGCCACCGGCCGAGCCATAGCGCCCTGCGGCGCATGGGAATGAACGGTGAGTTCAACTTCCGGGGGCGGAACCCGGTGAAGATTCGTTGCTGTCAATACCTGAACAACGTTGTGGAGCAGGACCACCGCCGGGTGAAGGGGCGATTGCGCCCGATGGTGGGGTTCAAAACGTTCTACAATGCGCGACGCGTCATTATCGGCATCGAGCTAGCGCAGAAGATTCACAAACGCCAGTTCGCAATTTCGATCACATGGCGGTCGAATCCCGAGGTGATCTGGCGTCACGTCATGGCAGCATAGGCCGCATCGCCGGGGCGCACTCCTGGTCTTATCGCTCCGACAATCCTATCTGCACCAGAACCACCAAAAGCGATCTGGCGGGACATTCCCTGGAAATCACCGTGGGCGGAAGCACGACGACGCTGCAGGTAAGTGACGCGACCAACGCAGTCGTAAGCAGCACCAACGTGGGAATCTATTGGGCCGAGAGCCGCCACACCTATGACGAAGACGATTGGCAGACCAATACCATAACGGTCAGGCTGCTCCTCCCCACGAGCGGACAGAGAACCGTTTGGCGCGCCACGCTTTCCCCTGCAAGCACCGCCGTCTTAGGCTGCTGGAACTTCGTCGTGGTCGGCAAGTGCAGTGACACGTCGTACCTGGACGACGACGACTTCTCCCTCGGCGGCAGAAGCTATTCATTCAAGAAGATTACGCTCTCCGGGTCTACTCTCAACATTGAGTTCAACAAGAATATATCGAGCACTCTTAGTAGCTCGACCCTGTTTGTGGGCAGCACGACCTTCTCCATGTCCGGATCGACCACTACCGCCGTGCGAACGTGGCCGACCGGCCTGTCCTGGACCGCAGGCAACGACGTCAGCCTGAAACTGACCGCGCCGGCCGCGCCTGGCGCGCCGACCTCCCTGACCGCCGCCGCGGACGGGCCGACGGAGATCGACCTGTCATGGACTGCCCCGACCAGCGACGGAGGCAGCGGTATCACCGGCTACAAGATCGAGGTCTCCGCTGATGGCGGCACCAACTATAGCTACCTCGTGGCCGACACCGGCACGACAGATATAACCTACTCCCACACGGGCCTCGCCAGCAACACCACGAGGCACTATAGGGTCTCCGCGATCAACGCCATCGGCCCCGGCCCCGCATCCAATGTCGCCACTGTCACAACCTCCGCCGGGCCCCCTAGTCTCATGTCCGATAATTAAGTTGAATTAATCTGTCCTGCCATGTTATGATATCAGCATGGTAAGACCTATATCCATAATTGAACTTACAGATCTTGAGCTGCAAGAGTTGCAGCGTCGCGTGAAAGCACCGACAGTATCCATGCGCGACAGCCTTCGGGCGACAATCGTACTGCGTCGTTCCGAAGGCGTCAAACAGGCGCAGCTGGCGGAAGAACTCGGGGTTAGTGTGCCCTGCGTGAACAAGTGGTCGCAACGCTTTGAGCGAGACGGCTTGGAGGGATTGCGGGACAGGAAGGGACGAGGACGGCCCCGATGGATACCGGCGGGCAAGGTTGAGAAGGTCATTACCGAGGCTACACGACCGCCGAAGCCACGCACTCGCTGGAGTGTTCGCACCATGGCCAGGGAGGTGGGGATTTCCCCCGACAGCGTGCAGCGCATCTGGCGGGCTAACGATATCAGGCCTCACTTGGTCAGGACGTTCAAAGTGTCCAATGACAAGTACTTCGAGCAGAAGTTCTGGGATGTGATCGGCTTATACCTGGATCCGCCAGAGCGGGCCCTTGTATTGTGTTGCGACGAAAAGAGCCAATGCCAGGCTTTGGAGCGGACCCAGCCGGGCTTACCTCTTGGCGTGGGAGAGATTTGCACCAAGACACATGACTACAAGCGACACGGGACCATTACGTTGTTTGCAGCCTTGAATTATCTGGACGGCAAGCTCATCGCACGCACCGAACAGCAGCATACCCATGTAGAATGGTTGCGCTTCTTGAAGCAAATCGAGCGGGAGACACCCAAGCAGCTGGACTTGCACTTGATCATTGACAACTACTGCACGCACAAGCAACAGAAGGTCCGCAAGTGGTTGTCGCGCCATCGGCGTTTTCACATCCACTTCACCCCGACCAGTTCGTCCTGGTTGAACCTGGTCGAGCGCTTTTTCGGCGAACTGACCCAAGATGTTATCAGGGATGGTAGTTTTACCAGCGTCAGGCAATTGGTCGAAGACATAGAAACCTATCTGGCTGAAAGGAACCTCGACCCCAAGCCTTACAGATGGAAGGCGAAGGGAGAGGAAATCCTGCGCAAGATCCAGCGCGCCAAACGTGCCTTGGCAAAGCAGACAGCGAAAACTAATCAATTTATGTTATTTAACGGACACCACACTAGCATCAAGATCAGGTTGACGCCACACGGTGAAGCGAAAAGACTCCGTCGATTTTTCCGCAACGTCAATATAGTCGCTTAACTGCTTTTCTCTTGCCCGAATCTCCCAACACAGCCACCTATCCTTAACGCTCTCGACCAACAACCCGATATCCTGGTCTATCTCCGGCGACGACCGAGCTAGAAACGTATGCTTATCAGACGGGCCTATTATCCGGCAATTGGCCCTCAGCCTCAGGAACAGATACCAGATACCAGATACCCTTTGCGACTAGTGCTTTCATGAGGTTTCTTTAGTTGGACTACCCAAACTGGTCCACCCGAAGAGTTAGCTTTGGTAGACGTTGACCTGCTCCTATTTACTAGATCAGGCCCAGTGTTAGGATTTGCGGGTTGGACGGGGTGGGTTATCGGTTTGCACATGGCTTGCTGGGCGTATTCGGCTGGAGGCCGATAGCCCAGCGAGCCATGTGGTCACTGGGCGTATCCAAAACCATAACCACTCGATCCAACCTCCGCAAGCTAACTCTCGCCTTGGCCTAAACATCGGGTGCAGGTCAGACTTGACCACGGGCTTGGCGTCCACGCCGGTTCCAGGTAGGGGTACCCAAAAATTATGGTTCTTGACACTCCGGGCTAACCTGTAGGAATTCCAACCATGATCCGTTTCGGGGACCGCACAGACCCACTAGGTCTAACAACAGCACGGCAAGGGGATTGGAGGTGATGTTTCACGATTATGCCAGGCGAGTAGCGGCCTGCCTTTTCTTCATAGCGACCTTTGCCTTGTCCTTTTGGGAGGCCGTCGCGCAGACGGGACAACCGATTGATCTGGTGTTGGAGTTGGAGGAAATTGTCGTCACCGCAACTAAACGGGAACGTTCCCTTCAGGACGTCCCTATCGCCGCATCGGCCTATTCGGAGACGCAGCTTAAGCGTGCCGGCGTTCGGGACATCCGGGAACTCATGGGCATTGCGCCAAGCCTATTTTTATCCAGCTCTCAATCAGAAAGCGCTGGCGCTACAGCACGCATTCGCGGCATTGGGACAACGGGCGACAATACTGGGTTAGAATCAGCGGTGGGCGTATTTATCGACGGCGTGTACCGTAACCGCACCAATATCGGCCTGACCGAACTCGGCGAGATCGAGCGCATCGAAGTGTTGCGTGGGCCGCAAGGCACCCTTTTCGGCCGCAACACCTCAGCGGGCTTGATCAATGTCATAACGAAGGGGCCGGATTACGAACCTACTGGCTACGCGGAAATCGGTTACGGTGATTATAGCGATATTCGTGTGGCAGGCGGTGTCGGCGGCGGGTTGGTTAAGAACCTCTTGGCGGCACGCATTGACGCCGTGTTCAGCGAACGAAACGGATTTCTCAAGGACATCGTCTCAGGGCGGGATTACAACACGCGGGACCGTGTGCTGGTCCGCGGCCAGCTACTTTGGGAACCGGAAGATTTTGTTAGCGTCCGCATGATTGGCGACTACTCTGAGCGCAGTGAACAATGTTGCGCTGCCGTTACTCTCGTACCTGGACCGACGCAGGCCCTGATCCAGACCCTGGGCGGCACACTGCTAGGCGATCCGTTTGATCGCAAAGCCGCCGCTGATACTGACATAGGCTATCAGCAGGATGTGGAAGAGTGGGGGCTGTCAGCCGAAGTCAACTGGGACGCCGAATTCGGCACTATCACCTCGATCACCTCCTATCGGGATTGGAGAGTCGCCCGCAGCATGGATATCGACTTTACCAATGCCGACATCCTGTTTCGGGACAAAGACGGCTTTGTCCAGGGCTTCGAGACCTTTACCAAGGAGCTGCGTGCCCAGGGCCAAATAGGGGCGTTCAACTGGTTGGCCGGATTCTTCTACATCAACGAAGATCTTACCCTATCGGACGCTATCCGCACGGGCTCTGACTACGAGAATTACATTAATGGTCTTGTTTCCGGCAATCCATATAGCGGCCTCTATTCACAGTTTACGGGGTTGGCGCCGGGAAACGTGTTTTTGGATGATGAAGGCTCCGCCCGGAACGATTTCCTTCAAAAATCTGAAAGCTGGGCGGTTTTCACCCACAACACCTTCGTCTTCGCAGACAACTTCGAGCTCACCGTGGGGGTGCGATACACCGAAGAAACCAAGGATTTGGACGCGACCTTCCTGTCCAATAACCGCGCTTGCACTTCATCCTTTGCCGCCAACGTGCAAGGTGCAGCGACTATGGGTCTCGTTCCGGCGGCCTCGGTTCCTACCATAATCGGACTTGCGTGTTCGCCGTTCTTTAATCCTTTACACGATGGTGTATACGCCGGCAGCCGAAAGGAGACGGAATGGTCGGGCACCGGCAAACTAGCTTATACCTTCAGTGATGATAGTCTGGTCTACGCCAGTTACGCTCGTGGCTATAAGGGCGGCGGCTTTAATCTCGACCGTGGAGGTCTCGCCAATCCACTCTTGGGCGGCATTCCGTCGACCACGGATCTGGAATTAGAGCCAGAACTTGTGGACTCCTTCGAGGTCGGCGGTAAGTTCGGGCTTTTTGATCAGCGCGCGACCTTCAATGGAGCCTTGTTTTACATGGACTTCAAGGACTTCCAGCTCCTTACCTTCAACGGCATCAGTTTTGTGGTCGACAACTTGGAGAAGGTGAAATCCCAGGGTTTTGAACTGGAAACCACGGCCCTGCTATCGGAAGGCTTGACCGTGCAGGCCGGGCTGACCTATGCCGATACAAAATACGGCAAGAACATTTTCAACGCGACCTTGGCTGGGAGACAGCTCACAAACGCGCCGGAGTGGACCGTCACCGGGGTCGCCACATATGAGCAAAACCTCACTGAGCTCCTGCTTGGCTTCCTGCACCTCGATCTGCGATACATGAGCAGCTACAATACCGGCTCGGACTTGGACATTGAGAAGCTCCAGGATAGCTTTGTTATGGTAAACGGACGCATCGGTATTGGCGACATCGATGGGGCTTGGCGCCTGGAACTGTGGGCCAAAAACCTGTTCGATAAAGACTACATCCAGACCGCCTTTGACGCACCTCTGCAGGGCCAAGGGACCGGCTTAGGTTCAACCCAGACCTTCAACGCGTTCCTGGCCGAGCCGCGGACCTTCGGTGTGACCTTTCGCTGGCAGTTCTGAGGGCAGACAGTGCGGTGGAGCGGAACATGGCGATAACCGAATCCTAGTCGTGGTAGGCACACTTGCTTTGACGACCCTCCACCTATAAGGCGTTCTCCCGCTTGAGCGGTGTTCTCAAAGCCCATGGGTGCAAAGCTAACCCGACTTCCTCAACTGAGGCCTGTTTTGCACGTAAGTGGTTGATATAGATTTTACAGCTATAAGAGCGTCGCTTTAGTGGAGGCTGCACCTAGTCTACAGGCATCTTTGTTTTCGCGGCCCGGTGAGAAAATTGCGAAAGACTGCCGATCGCGGGCATGTATCAGGCGTGACAGTGCCGCACTGCCCAGATCGCGTTATTAGTCGCGGTATCGGACATTCGCATCTGAATGGGGTGCTCTCCGCATCCTCCGGCTCGATTCGATCATGCCCGCCAGGACCGCCTCGGTTGCAGAGCGTGTCTTCGAATAAGCCGGAAATAAGCCAGAATGAGCCAACCCTCTCGTTCTATACGGACTTCCAACGCGCACCGCGTCCGCGGCCCGAAAGTTCGGCCAGTCCCCTGGTTTTCAGAACGGCCATATCTTCCCTCAGCCGCCGCTCGTTCGTCTGCGGCCCCAGTTGGGAACGGATCTCCCGGAGCGCCAAGCCATGGTCTGACTGTTCCAGCAGTTCAATGATCGCCTACGACCGCCTTAAACCGGACTTCGATTCCCTCCCCGGCTAATAACTCGGCCAGGGACATGGAATTGCTATCCGTCCGCCCGCCAAGCAGCAGTTCAGACCCTACTTGCAATGATTTCAGCCGCGATCATTGAGATCATGCACAGTTACAGACAAAAAAAGGAGGGAAAGCGGGCGTGACTAAAGATGCGGCCGCTACGGAAGTCGAGAGGGCTCGACCACGTGAGATCAGGCCCCTTCGTCATAAAGCAGAACACTAGAAACGGTACTTCAAGTTCACGCTGACCCCGAACATTTCGATATCGTTGCTGTTGATCCAGCCCGATACCGGTTCGCTTCCATCCTTCCGTAGATTGGGCACGTGACTGCGCAGCGGATCCCAGACGGTGCCATCACTGAAGGATTCAAAGTTCACCCAGCGGCCCTTCAGCCCCACAGAGAGCGACTCTGTGAGCGCGTAATCGACCCCGAACAACACCTGATAACCAAAGAGCCTGTCACTCAGTTCGCTTTGTGCAACGCTGGTCGTTCCGGCCAAGTTGCGGCGTATCTCGGCGGCGTTGGGCAACCCTGCGCCCGTGCTAATCGCGGTGGGGTCGGGATTCCGAGCCCACACCCCCCCATAGCCTATATCGGTAAACCCCACCCCAACGCCAAACCCCACGTAGGGCGTGAGCCGGCTGCTGGTCCGGAAGTCGACATACAGGTTTCCGAACAGATTGTGCGAGCTGACGCTTTCTATGCGGTCGGTCGCCGTTCGAATTTCCTGGGCCAGCTTGTCGGCGCTCTCGCCCGCGGCTCCGGGGACGTCGGACGTCTGGTAGTATTCGGTGTCGCGGTAGAAGTACTCCACCTCAAGACGGAACCGGCCCAGAAAGTGGTCCGGGTATTTCTCCCCCAAGCTATACCCCACCGCCATCCCGGCCAGAATGCCCTCGGCGCCGTCGAATGCGTTCACCCAGTTTCCAGTCGCACCGCGATTAGGACCCGTACAGTTGTAGTTCTCGTACCTTACCGTTTCTGTGACCGCCGCGAACATGGGATTGATGAACTCGTCACAGACGCTGGCCCGGTCGTTGGACGTGCCGAGGATATCCAGGACGGGGCTGAAGTTGGCGCCAAGCTCGCTGCTTAGATAGAGTCCCGAACCGGCCCGTGCTGAGTGTGCTGTAAGAATCCACATAGCAGCGACAAAAAACGTGAGTGAAACAACGAAACTCGTTCCCCACCGGCCATTTCTCATGCTTCGAGCGTGTCTTACTTTGAGACGGCATGTATCTTCGTTTGCGATCGACCTATTCACGGCCTGTTCAGTCAAATTGCTCATCGGTTCTTCCTCGCAACCTCGTCTCCGCTCGCTCGGATGGTTCAGTAAGCGGTCAGCCGCTTGTTCCAAAGCAGCGCGCATGGGCCCGAATCGCACCATGGGCCCGAATCGCACCATGGGCCCGAATCGCACCATGGGCCCGAATCGCACCATGGGCCCGAATCGCACCATGGGCCCGAATCGCACCATGGGCCCGGGCCCGAATCGCACCATGGGCCCGAATCGCACCATGGGCAACCACCAATTTCCATGATACTGGCCTTCCCCGACCGATTGTCAAGGGAATTATATACATAAGTCACAGCCATCCCATAAGGCCCGAACCCATAATGCAAGCCGGAGGGATGGAGCGGGTTAGCGATTGATATTGGCAAAAAGTCAAAATGCAAAACAAGGGGAAAACGGTTGAAATGGGAAGATGCTGTCCCACAGAACTAGGGGGAGAAACCCGGCAGATAAGCCTGTTGAGGCTGGGAACACATTCGGTATCGGATTCGTGCTGTCCCATAGAAGTCCGCCAGATCGAAAAGTCCGAAGCGGTCCCAGAGCACGCCGCGCACGAGCGTGAACAAACGGGTGAAGCTGTGCGGCCACTGGCTGATGAAGGCGATGTATCGGAGCAGAACGAGCAGCAGCAGGGCGGCCCACAGCTGCCAACGGATGGCATGTTTGGAATGGCCGAGAAAATCGCAGACCTTGAAGGTTTGCTTGATCTGCCTGAAAAACACCTCGATGCCCCAGCGGCAGCGGTAGAGGTCGCAGACACTGGAAGGGGCCCAGAGCATGTTGTTGGTGAGGAAAACCATGACGACCCACTCGCCGTTGACTTCCACCTCGGCTTCGATCCGGCGCAACCTGCCGAGATATTGCCGACGGGAGGCGGGAACCTTCAGGGTGACCTCGTCATCACGCAGGATACGTCCTTGAGGCTTGCGCAGGCGCTTGCGGCAAACATGGCAGCGCAGGTTGTCTTTGGCACGCGTGACCCAGAAAATGCCGCGTTCGCTCAAATGGAAAAGATTGGCAAAATGCACGTAAGCCTTGTCGAAAACCGCGCTCTCTCCGGCCTGCAGCCCCGCGCACAGGGCCAGGGTCCGCGTGCCGTCGTGATGGGAAGCTTCTTCAATGACGGCAAAGCCGGGAAGAAAACTTTGCAGGTTGAGCCGCAGGTGCATCTTCGCCGCGGCCTTGCGCCGACGGTGCTTGGCTCAGTCCATGCAGTTGGCCACCAGGGCAATGGTGGTGGAATCGATCGCATGGATCCGCCCGTTTGAAGCGACGGGGCAGGCCTCGGTAGCGCCCGGCCGGTCCAAAGCCCGGCGAAAGCTCTTGCAGATGCCCCAGCACCTTCCAGAACAACGCCTCCATCATGTCGCTGTCGCGCTCCCAGTTGGCATGCGAAAGAGCGTTTCGGCTCGGTGCAACCGCTCCCCTGATCGCCTTGAGCTTGGGCGCATGATGCCGCAATGTGTCGCAGACGTCGTTAAGCCCGATGGCATGGGCCAGTTGCGCAAAGAGCAGACTGACCACATGACTCCATGGCCTGAAGGTGCGCGCCTTTTTATCGACCCCGTACCTCCCGCGCCAGTTTTTCCGTCAAATGCGACGGGATAAGTTTACAAAGCTGATGCAAGGTGCTGCTGTAGTGTTTGGTCGGCGTTATGTTTTTCATACTGCGGATTCTTTGGTCGGAATCCGCCGCCGACCACCTTTTTTTAAGGGAATTATATACAATGGTCACAATTCTCAAGTTATGGATTTGGCCTCAGCTTGCGTAGAGTTACTTCCCGATCTCCTTGATTTTCACCCGCCGCAAGGCGACGTGCGCAAGCTGTTCCGGCGTGGTTTTGATGCTCATGTCCTTTTCGAGCTCGGCTTTCGTTGGCTGGTAGTCCCTCCTGACTAATTCTACGGGTTTGGGCTTCTTTCTCTTCATAGCTTCATTTCCATTTGAGCCTTTCGGTATTGCTTGACAATTTGAATGGACGGTGGGCAATCAATTCTAGCACCATCAATTACTTCATAAGAAGTAACTATTTGAACACGATCGTAACTCTTGGGAGGTAACCTCTCAATCGATTGATATTCGAACTGACTTCCCTTTGCAGCGGCTGCCTCCATACCAGCAGTTGGTTCTGCGTCAATGACGAGAACACCCATTTGAGCCTTTTCACTTTTCATGGTTCCAAGCAATTCACGGACATGAGCCGGGCTGCGCTGCCCCCCCGTCTTTACAGAAAAGATCATCCTCCCCCAAATGTCATTGCCATCTTTGTCTATCCCCATGTGAAAGGTCATATCGCCATCTTTCCCAAGGTCGCCGGATTTTTTTGGATTGGGCAATCCGCCCAGCCTTCTTATCAGCCACTCTTGTTTCTCGAATGGGTTCAGACGGTTATATTCTGCCATTGTGTCGGGACTACCCTCAAGAGTCTTGTAATGCTGCTCATTATAGACACCCAAATGAGCCATTCTGTCCTTAATCTCATCTATAGCATTACCGCTTATATCTATACCTATCCAGCGGCGATTCAGAGAGTGAGCTGCTTCGACTGTCGTTCCACATCCGCAGAACGGGTCCAGAACCAAATCTCCTTTGTTGCTACTCGCTTTGATTATTCGTTCAAGGAGTGGTATTGGTTTTTCCGTAGCAAATCCACGTCTCTCTTGTTTGCTGAGCGGATTAACATCAAGGATAATATCTTGAACCTTTTGTCCCTGCATTTCGTGTAAATACCGCTTAAATTGAGGTTGCCCAGGTCCTTTATCGCGCGGATTTTTGGGCCACTCAATACGTCCCATATTATTCAATTCCTCCAATGCGGCTATGACCGACTCGGGGAGATTTGAGAAAACCTTGCGTGGAATGGCCCAATGCCGCCCTCGGACGGTGGGATTGTAACCACGCCATGGCTGACCGGATTCCCCGCTACTGGTACCAGCTCCAGTTAAGTCACTAGGCCGGTAACGACCCAAGGGACCTCTATGCCTATAGTTTTTTTTGATGTAATCTTCATCATAAGGCTGGAAGACCGGATTCCATGTATACTTTGCTCCCATTGAATAGAATAGAATCACATCGTGAATCTGCCCGAACTTATTTTCCGAACTATGAGCACTTGTGCGTTTCCAGATGACTTCATTCTGGAAGTTGTTACGACCCATAAGACCGTCCATGATGACCTTGATATAGTGGCTGGCTACAGGGTCGCAATGGAAGTAAATCGAACCGTCTGGCTTTAGCACATCCCGGAGCAATACTAACGGATGTGTTGCAACTTTCAAAAATCAGCAAGAGAGCGACTGGTTGGGTCGACCAGGCTCCGTCTTATGCAGCCACTTCGAACAGCTTGTTGATGAACTGAATCTGTTGCCGAACATCCGAACCGCTCACCCACCTCGCCTGACCCTTCCGGATCATGTGCATTGCCTCATATCCTTGGATCGTTCGCCGTGCCGCGTGAAATTCACGAAAGCCCTGCTTGGCCTTCACGCGTCGTTTGATCGCTCGATGATCCTGCTCCAGGATGTTGTTCAAGTATTGAACAGGCCGGTGACGGCAACGGTGTCGCAGGATTCCTTCCTGCTTCACTCCTGAAATCGCCGCCCCATAGAGGCGTGCTTGGTCCGTATTGATAACCCGGGGCTGCCGATGCGACGGATTCGTCAGCGCCTTGCGAAACAGGCGTTTGGCCGTAGCGGCATCGCGCAACCTCGAGAGCACGAAGTCGATCGTGGTGCCGGTGGAATCGATGGCGCGGTAGAGGTAGCACCAACGGCCCTTGACACGAACGTAGGTCTCATCGACGCGCCAGGACCTGTTGGTTGGCTTGAGATGACGGCGCAGCCGCTCCTCCAGTTCAGGACCATAGCGCTGGACCCAGCGCCAGATTGTCGTGTGGTCCGCCTTCAGGCCGCGTTCGCTGAGCAGCTCTTCGACATCGCGGAACGAGAGCGAGTACCGCAGGTACCAGCGCACGGCGCAAAGAATCAGCTCGGGCTCGGTTTGCCGCCACTTGAAGATCGCCGGTCGGATTGTCTTTTTCATGATCTCTTCAGGTTACCAGCCGCTGTCCGCCAAAGTTGCAACACAACCGTATGGAGAGCTTCTGGGCCATTCTCAAGCGCGGGTTCTATGGAACCTATCACCGGATGAGCCCAAAGCACCTTGACCGCTACGTCTGCGAATTTGCCGGGCGCCACAACCGCCGACTGGACGATACCATTGACCAACTGACAACCGTGCCAATGGGATGAAGGGTAAGAGACTGCGTTATAAGGACTTGGTGGCGTAGATGGTCCAAAAAGACGAAGTGAAACGCAATCGCTTATATCGGGCCGATTACAAGGTCATTATTGAAGAGCTCAAAAAAGAGGGGATCAAGGCCGATTTGATCTATCTCGATCCGCCATTCAACTCTAACCGCACCTACTCTATGATTTTCAATCATGGAGGATTCACTGCCCAACAGAAGGCTTTTCATGACATGTGGGACTTTACCGATAGCACTCGACAACTGGTATTGGATTTCAGGGATGAATTGGATAAGTGGGATCTGCCGGATTCATTCAAGGAATTTATGCGAGCCTGGCTGAAAATATTAGAAGGAGGTAATGCCGACGACCGGAAGTTGCTCAACTATCTGATATATATGACACAGCGGTTAGTATTGCTCCGGGATGTGCTAAAGCCAGACGGTTCGATTTACTTCCATTGCGACCCTGTAGCCAGCCACTATATCAAGGTCATCATGGACGGTCTTATGGGTCGTAACAACTTCCAGAATGAAGTCATCTGGAAACGCACAAGTGCTCATAGTTCGGAAAATAAGTTCGGGCAGATTCACGATGTGATTCTATTCTATTCAATGGGAGCAAAGTATACATGGAATCCGGTCTTCCAGCCTTATGATGAAGATTACATCAAAAAAAACTATAGGCATAGAGGTCCCTTGGGTCGTTACCGGCCTAGTGACTTAACTGGAGCTGGTACCAGTAGCGGGGAATCCGGTCAGCCATGGCGTGGTTACAATCCCACCGTCCGAGGGCGGCATTGGGCCATTCCACGCAAGGTTTTCTCAAATCTCCCCGAGTCGGTCATAGCCGCATTGGAGGAATTGAATAATATGGGACGTATTGAGTGGCCCAAAAATCCGCGCGATAAAGGACCTGGGCAACCTCAATTTAAGCGGTATTTACGGATGTGTTGCAACTTTCAAAAATCAGCAAGAGAGCGACTGGTTGGGTCGACCAGGCTCCGTCTTATGCAGCCACTTCGAACAGCTTGTTGATGAACTGAATCTGTTGCCGAACATCCGAACCGCTCACCCACCTCGCCTGACCCTTCCGGATCATGTGAATTGCCTCATATCCTTGGATCGTTCGCCGTGCCGCGTGAAATTCACGAAAGCCCTGCTTGGCCTTCACGCGTCGTTTGATCGCTCGATGATCCTGCTCCAGGATGTTGTTCAAGTATTGAACAGGCCGGTGACGGCAACGGTGTCGCAGGATTCCTTCCTGCTTCACTCCTGAAATCGCCGCCCCATAGAGGCGTGCTTGGTCCGTATTGATAACCCGGGGCTGCCGATGCGACGGATTCGTCAGCGCCTTGCGGAACAGGCGTTTGGCCGTAGCGGCATCGCGCAACCTCGAGAGCACGAAGTCGATCGTGGCGCCGGTGGAATCGATGGCTCGGTAGAGGTAGCACCAACGGCCCTTGACACGAACGTAGGTCTCATCGACGCGCCAGGACCTGTTGGTTGGCTTGAGATGACGGCGCAGCCGCTCCTCCAGTTCAGGACCATAGCGCTGGATCCAGCGCCAGATTGTCGTGTGGTCCGCCTTCAGGCCGCGTTCGCTGAGCAGCTCTTCGACATCGCGGAACGAGAGCGAGTACCGCAGGTACCAGCGCACGGCGCAAAGAATCAGCTCGGGCTCGGTTTGCCGCCACTTGAAGATCGCCGGTCGGATTGTCTTTTTCATGATCTCTTCAGGTTACCAGCCGCTGTCCGCCAAAGTTGCAACACAACCGCCTCGACGGCTCTTTCGTTGGCTATGAAGGTGAATCCTTTGGGACACGCCTTCCTGACATCTGCTTCGATAACCCGCCTAATCTCTTGCTGATTTCGGTATAACCTCACTTTGTTGATCCAGAGATGAACGTACCATCCAAAGCCCTCGTTCTTGCGTCTTCTAAGTGTGTCCGTGCTCAGGTATCCAAAGCAGTAGCAGAAATGATCTCGATGCAAGACGTCGGCTTGGTGGATATCCCAGATATTGAAGAGAAAAAAAGTACGATAGCTGCCGTGATTACGTACGTGATCGCTGGATGTGAGACGATCGCTGATTGTAGCCGGTAGCTTCACTTTCAAACGATCGAACGTCTCAAGGAGATAGGGAGTAAGTTCTTCTTTCGTACGCATAGGTAATTCTCCTCGAACGTTTAAGGTCTGGCACGGTGGCGCATGCCGACGTTGCTCAGGACCGCTTCGTTGTGTGCCGGGCAGGTCCGACTGCTCGATGGTGATGTTAACCTCAGAAGGAAATGACACATGAAGTAAACAAAATCCAGACCCAGCCCGATGGAGGCGAAGGGTAGCCGAAGGCAAAAGCTTCGCATTCATCCGGGCTTGTCTTCCCCTGGGCCTGATCCTGCCCAATCAGCCGAACCGCCACTTACGGGCTCGTGCGAATGGTGGTGTGGGAGGGGGCTTCCCTATCCCGATATGCGTGGCACATGTGCCTGTGCCACCAACTCATGCCGGACTTTCTCATTGGACAGGGCCACGCAAACCGATGCAGTTGCCCCATGGGTCTTTGACCTGACACATGCCAAGACCTTGCTCGATTTTCATTGGGCCGCGATATAGCTGGGCACCAATGGCTCGCATATGACTCAAAGCGGTATTGAGATCGCCTGCGCGCCAGTAGACAACCGAACCAGCAGAGCCTGAGCCAACCTTCTCATCTGATAGCACTACCTCAAGTTGCACGCCGTCGACAAGGAGAAGTTCAAACTCCTCCTCGCGGACGCACGTAGCCAAGGGAAACGCACGTTGATACCACGCAAGACCGGCCTGTACGTCGGCCACGTGAACCATGACCGCAACTATGGGACTATGAGGCATAACGTTTAGCATTGTATGGGGCGTGGCCGCGAAGCCTGGATGCCCCATACAATCTGTTGGACTGAGCCGCGGGGGGCAAGGCTGAAGGGTTGGGCTTGGGAGCGTTTGGCCGGGCCGATCGACATCGTGTACCTGGCGGGGCAGAGGGGCTGGAAGGTCCGTTCAGACCGGGAGCAGTCAGTGGAGGAGCCGGTGGGTGGGCTTGAAGGGACTGGGAGACTGGCTGCGATGAATCCTGAGCCATGAGGCTGTGGCCGCGTCCGTAAAGGCCATTGGCGGATGAGCAACGCCGAACGGGGTCAAATCGCCCTGCCGGACGCCCAATTCCAATTACTCGGGCTTGTCTTCACCTGGATCTGAACCTGCCCGATCAGCCGAACCGCCACTTATGGACCCAGGGGAGTTACGGTGTGGCAGGGGCGTCCCTATCCCGAGGGCGTGCTTCCCTCTTCACCGATACCTCGGATCTCCGGGCGCAGGTCGCTGTCATCGTTGACGCCGTCGTTGTCGGAGTCGGTGATGGGCTCGTTGAAGGCGAGCGAGTTGAAAATATTGCCGGAACCGGGGGTGTTCCCTCCTGGGTCACCTCCACTGCCGATGCACGCGGAGTCTTCAAAGCTGATGCCGTCGACGTCGGCCGCCGCAGCCGCGGTCATGCCCGGAAAGTCGGATAGCTTGATGAGGTTGAGCCCCGGCGCGACGTTGAAGTTCCAGTCAAAAAAGCCCGCCTCCGTTCGAAGCTTGATCTCGAGGAAGGGGTTCAAGACCTGGACCATATCGACCACGATCTCGGTTTCCGGAGTCAGGAAGAGATTCAACGGCGTTCCGACTCCCATGTTCGGGCTAGAGTTGGGGACCCCGCCCTTGAAGACCTCTCCGATCTGCGTGCCGTATTGAAACGATTGCTCGCAGGAGCCCGACCCATACCACTCCGCCACGCCGGCCGTTACGTCGACCCTCTCTCGCGCCTTTCCACCAGACTGGCAGCTGAGCGCTTCGCGCACCGTCATCTCGCGCTTGCCGCCGAGGATCGAGGCATCCGCGTGAAGGTTGTACACGTTGGCGAAGCACGCCTCGAGTGTCCCGCTCCCCGAGTCGAAGTCGTCGATGATCTGCGCGCGTCCGTGCACGGCCAAAGCCGCCGAGGCCGCCAGCACGGCAACGAGGCGCGGCAGCATCCGGCTGTCGTGCTTCCGCATCCTACGAATTTCATGAATCTGGTTCATCACGAAACAATTGCTCATCTATTTAATTCCACGTGATTAGCTGTTGATAAGAGATCGTACATGGGCCCGCCCGGAATGCCGACTTGGGCTTGGGCTTGCGGACGAAATGGTAGCTAAGTAGGCTGGATTCGTCAGGGCAATTTCGTCCTGAGATTTCGGGGTAGTGCCTCGCTAGGACTCGTAAGCTGGAGAATCCGCTCCATCTTTCCACGTCCATCAGTGAGGGACACGAAGACAGTTAAATTATCATGATACAACGGGAACGCCGACGCGACAATACGGTGGAAGGTCCCGAAGAGCGGTTTTTATTCGTTCTCGCTTCGGTGATTCGTTCTCGCTTCGGTGATCACTGGGGATCGCAGACCAAGAACGTGAGGCAAAATTGAGCTAGGGAGGCTAAATCGTTAATAATTAGCTAGTCGTATTTTTCTGTTGCAAAATTTATAGGATAGATTTCGACCTGGATAACATACTGGATAAGAATTCGAATCCGGGATAAAAGCCGGGATAAACTTTCCGCAGTATTATTGTAACACGTTGAGAGGAGTCAACCAGTTAAGAATCTATCCCAGAATCCATCAGAGTGCAGGCGGCCACGGTCGCTTTCAGCCTCGATAGACATCACTGCGATGCTGGACCCTGGAGACCCTAACCTGTCGAAGCCGCTTGTCGAATTCGTAAAGGATTCGGTAGTCGCCCTTCCGGATTCGATAGATTTCGAATCCTTTTAATTTCTTGTAGCCCTCTGGGAAAGGATTGAGACCTAAATCAATTATCGGGATTTTAAGAAGCTCCTGCTGGTTTTTAGGGAGTTTACTGAGATCCCTAATAGCAGATCTCGCCACATCTACCGAACAGATCACTCTTCAAGACCGAGTTCCTCTAGTGCCTGCTTAAGTGGCACAGTTTCTTCCCCATGGGTCGCAATGACTGCCAGGATATCGGCGGCATCTTCGCCATTGGCGGGATCAAGAAGCTCCTCTTCTACGTATGTGTGCTCAAAGGCGAAATAAGCGAACTTCGGAACGGCGCCCTCCCCCCGAAACTGGGGTGGAGAATAACCTTTCTGTTCAAATACCTGAAGTGCGTCACTCATCATGCGTCTCCTCGCTTGATACTACGATTATAGGGCGGGTGGATATTATTTCGCCATCCACGAGAAATTGGAAGTGGTAAATTCCGGCCGTGGTGAATGGCACGTTGTTGAGCTTGAAGCTGGCTTCAATGACAGCAGTTGGGTCGTTAAAGTTCAACTCGCCCTGAATTTGGAGCACGGGTGCCTCTTGGTTTGGGCCGGTAAGCTGGAGAGCGCCGGGCATCTTTCCTCGCCCGTTAGTAAGTGAAACGAAAACCGTTAAGCTAGGAAGAAATAGTGGAAATGTTGGCACCCTGATACGGTTGAATGTGCCGACGAGTGTCTTCTTGCTTGTTCCTTCTTCCGTGACCACCTGATCGCAGACCAAGAAAGTGAAGCATAGGGGTCTTTCGGTTGCAGGCATAGATTCGCAGCAAGGCAAGAGGATGCTAATACTTCGAACAAGCGCAAGCGGATTCGCGCTGGCCCCAGCGGATACGGCTGGCGAGCGGTTGGCTGCAATGATTTCGCGCCGAAATCGGATAGATTATGGGATAGGTTTTTTCGTACTTTCGTAAGCAATCTTATAACCAACGACTTACGATGAAAATGAATGGGGCATCTGATGATTAAGAGTCAACTGCTCTGCCAATTGAGCTAGGGAGGCTAAACTACTCAGATAGTGGTCGGGGTGACTGGACTGGATTTGAACCAGCGACTTCTACGTCCCGAACGTAGAGCTCTGCCAGGCTGAGCTACACTCCGATTCACGCATCCGAAAATACGGAATCTAGTAAGATGACAGCGATTCCGGGTTTGGCAAATGAAATCAGGAATCCTCAGTTGCTCGAGTGCTCGCAATAGAGCTGAAATCCCTGCTCAGAAAAGCGGCTTTCGAATATCGTATTCAGTCGTTCGATTCGGCTGAACTCGTACTGATGGACTGTAACAATCTATTTTTTGCCAGCCTTTTAATATTTTCTTGATACCCTAACGCCGACGAGTGTTTTTTATATGAAGGGGTTGGGCGAGGACGGCCGACGAACGGGCAAGCCTTATCGCTCAATGACCGATCAGGAGCGAGTGGATTCGCTCGCGGCCGTGGTGTCAGACGTGCACCGAGTGGCCCGAGTTATGCTCTTTGGGGCGAGTCCGGCGACACTGACGACCGCCGGCAGCAAGGCGCTCTATGCGCTGAGTGTGGAGAGATAGAGCGGACACGGGCGAGGCACCTCGCAGACTATAGAATTTTCCCTCAATCCATCCCCGGGGCCTCTGTCGCAGCGACGCGCAGGGGCCCTTTTGGTTTAGGTGGGGTCAGCCTTGGGACATTGCTGGTGGGCCGCAATCTACACGCTTGACTTGCCAAATACCGTCTGCTGTTAGATATATTAGATATCGATCTGTTAGGGAGAAGGGGAACGATGGGCAAGGCATTGGAGCACGAATTTAAATACTTCTTGGATCATCAGGAGGAGCTGGTGGAGAAGTATCGGGGCAGGGTTGTCGTGATCGTGGGCGACGAAGTCATCGGTGACTATGTTGACGAGGCTCAGGCTGTTCAGGAAACGCAGAAGACTCACGAGCTCGGAACGTTTCTAGTTCAGAAGTGTGAGCCTGGGGAAGAGGCCTATACGCAGGTATTCCATTCCAGGATTCTGGTGTAGGCACAGCCATGGCGCGGCCGCACGCTTTCACGATTTCAGCTCGAGGCGGCCTGCTGCGCGAACTCATAACCGAAGTGCGGTTATGTGCTGCGTTTAATCCGGCAACGGACAATACGGACCGTCTTCCGTTCCGGGCAATATGGGATACTGGTGCAACGGCTTCCGTTATTACTGAACGCGTGGTAAAAGACTGTGGATTGCAGCCGACCGGGAAGACGAAGATTTCTGGCGTCACAGGTTCTATTGAGACGGAAGTCTATATGGTCGATCTTGGATTGCCAAACGGGGTCTTGATTTGTGGGATCAAGGTATGCCGTGCGCCTATCAAAGCCGATACCGATATGTTGATTGGTATGGACGTGATCGTGAGCGGGGATTTTGCTGTAAGCACTTTCAAAGGGAAGACTGTATTCACCTTCAGGATTCCCTCTCTTGATGCGATAGATTTCGTAAAGCATCCTTATGCCCTGGGGACCAAGGTTGGAAGGAACCAGCAGTGCCCGTGCCGTAGTGGCAAGAAGTATAAGAATTGCTGTGGCAAGCTAAGCTAACCGTGAGTCCCGCAGTGCGTCCTGGCATCTGCTCCATTTGATCGGGTTTGCCCTGATTTGGGATAGATAGGATAGTTTTCGGGATAGATTTTTATCCTATTTCGCAACTATGTAGTTTATCAATGACTTACGAAGTTACCAAAAGGCATATCAGGAGATTACAAATCAGCTGCTCTGCCAATTTGAGCAAGGCGTTCTGAACATCCAGCGACTCCTACTTTCGCGTCGGCCGCCGAGTAGAGATCTCGTGCTTCTTCCCACAGCTGTCTCGCTTCTTCAACGCTTCCCGTCTCCTCTTTGAGCATGGCCATTGGTCGTATCGCATTCGCGAAATCGAGCATCGGGGGCTGACGATGACTTCGATAAAGCGAGAGCGCCTCTTGGTAGCACAGATCGGCCTCTTCATACTGTCCTACGTGGCGATGGATGTCGCCCAGATGCCGAACTGCATGCGCTAATTGTAGGGAGTCGCCCTCATCGCGGCATATTGCGATCGCCTCCTCGTAAAGCGCCTGCCCTGCCTTCCAATTCCTCTGATCTGTTTCAACATGTCCTAGCCCGACTTGACCAACTCAACCTCTAAAAAAGTTTTTTTCGGGGGTAAATGGGCTGTCGAGTCGCATAAACAGTGGGGGAAGGTTGGCAGAACAGCCTGTAGTGTAGACCTACCCTCTTCCCAGGCCTCGATATGTTTGTATAATTGGGGGCCATCATGTTTCTGAGGTGCAATCGTCGGCGCAAAGATGGCAAAGAGCATTGCTATTGGAACATCGTGGAGAATAAGCGTGTGGGTGGCGGTCGGGTGGTGCAGAGGCAGGTTCTCTACCTTGGAGAGATCAACGACAGCCAGCGCAGCGCTTGGCGCAAGAGTATCGAGATCTTTGCCGAGGGTAGTGCCCGGCCGGAGCAGGTGGCGCTGTTTCCCGAAGATCGGGCGCCGCCGCTCGAGGAGGAAAGCATCGTACGGATTCGGCTCAAAGATTTGAGGATAGAGCGGCCCCGGCAATGGGGAGCGTGCTGGTTGTCCTGCGTGCTTTATGAACAATTGGGGTTGGGTGAGTTCTGGCGCGAGCGAGTGAGGCCTTCCCGGCAAGGCAGGCGGTGGGCCCATGTGTTGCAAACCCTGGTGGCCTATCGACTGATCGATCCAGGAAGCGAGTGGCGGCTGCACCGCCAATGGTATGAGCAATCAGCCATGGCCGATCTTCTGGGCGAAGACTTCGCCTTGGCCGAGAAGAACACCCTGTATCGCTGCCACGATCGATTGCTGGAGCACAAAAAGGCCTTGTTCGCCCACCTGACCAACCGCTGGAGCGATCTGTTCAACACCCGTTACGAGGTACTGCTATACGATCTGACGAGCACCTATTTCGAGTGTGATCCGAACCAGGAACCAGCGGCTTCGAGCCGAATCCGCAAGTTCGGCTACAGCCGAGACAAACGTTGGGATTGTCTGCAGGTGGTGATCGCCCTGGTAGTCACCCCGGAGGGCTTTCCGATTGCCTATGAAGTGCTTCCCGGTAACACCCTGGATCAAACCACCTTGGGCGATTTTCTTGCTCGCATCGAAAAGGCCTACGGCAAGGCCCGGCGCATCTGGGTCATGGATCGGGGAATACCTACCGAGGAGGTTTTGGCCCAGATGCGTGCAAGCGACCCGCCGATCGACTATCTGGTGGGTACGCCGCGCTCGTGGCTGGACAAGTTCGAGCAATCGTTGCTGCAAAAGCAGTGGCAGAATCTGCGTGCAGGTATCGACGTAAAACTCATCAGGGAGGGGGGTGAAACTTATGTTTTGGCCCGTAGCAAGGAGCGTCTGCACAAAGAAAAGGGTATGCGTCTGCGCGGTTTGCGCCGATTGCTTGAGAGGCTCAAGAAGCTCCGCGATAGCAAGCGGCGTTACCAGCGCGATACCATCCTCATTAAACTGGGCGAAGCCAAGAAGGAAGCCGGCCCGCGGATCTGGCGTTTACTCGACATTGCCGTAGCCCCCGAGGATGGCCCCGCCAATGGCTCGCCGGTGAGCTTCCGGTTGAACTGGAAGAACTACCGTCAGGCCTATCGCCGGGAAGGCCGCTACCTGTTGCGCAGCACCCTCAGTGCCGACAATCCGCACCGCCTCTGGCACCTCTACATCCAACTCACTGAGATCGAGCAAGTTTTCAAGGAAATGAAAAATGACCTCTCCATCCGGCCCATCCATCACCAAAGGGACGATCGCATCGAGGCCCATATTTTTATCAGCTTCCTGGCTTACTGCCTATGGGTCACTCTGAAGCGTCGCTTGCGCGATCTGGCCCCTGGTCTTACTGCCGTCGAGGTGCTTTCGAAAATGGCGGCGATGCAAATGCTCGATGTAAAGCTACCCACCACCGACGGGCGCACCGTGGTGCTCACCCGTTACACCGAGCCCAGTAAGGATCAAAAGCTATTGCTCAACCAGCTAAAGCTTGAACTTCCTGCACAACCGCCACCAAAAATCGAATCGAAAACTAGCGAGATGTAGTGGAGACCTTTGGTCGTTTATCAACGACTTAGGTCAAAAATGACGCCCAGTTGAGAAAGAGGGGCTAGCTTACCAAGCACTGTCACCATTTCTTGCCGCGCCCCAATCCGGCGACAGAGAGTGATGGCCTCTTCAAGTTTCCCACGTGCTTCGTCCATTCGTCCCTCTCTCCTGGCACCCCATCCCCGATTCATGAGCTCACGTGCGGTCTGCATTTCATCATTCTTGTCCATCGCATTCTCCCTAATTTCGCCGCTCACCGACTTCGCGCTGGAACGTAGCAAGCTCTTGACCGCCAAAGTGGAGCGCCTGGTTCGACTTGGTTCTAAGCGTCACTCTCAGATAGCTCCCAGTTGGTGGATTCCTTCCATGCAACTGCTGATTGCATAATCAAATCGCAAACCGGGTCCTTAAGATAGAGGTAGCAATCGATCTTGTTGGGGAATAGCTCAGACAGACGGATTTTTATCTGCTGGTATAGCTCCCCGGAAGTATTGTTCGCCCTAAGATAATCTCGGAAGAGGATTGCATAGATCTGATTTGCGCGCCTCGCCTCCCTCACGTGGATATGCGTACGTCTCTCCCCCTCCGGCTCTCGAAAATACCGTTTCCTCCACTCGGAACGGTCGAAAAGATTACGCGCTTTTGCGGCTATTCTTCCGACGTACTGCGGTCTAAAGTCGCAGTCGGAGTGGACGCGATCCGGCGCCGCCTTGTGGTTTTGCCGGGACAAGAAAGGTCCAGCTGCATCGGTTTCCCCGTAGCCGGCTTCGCAAGAAGGCGGGAACCAAGCAAGATGGGCCAAAGACCCATGATCACGGCAACCGGGCTACACGCCTTTAAGACCGCACGCTTGCGCGTCCTGTCGTGCCAGTCAGCGGTTTCTTAGGCAGAGACGCCTCGCCCCACCTCTGGGCCGCCAGTCCAAAGATTCGCTGCACGAGGGCTGTCGCTACGCTCTTGGACACGTTTCATCGCAAACTCATTTTTCTCTCGCCCGCTTCGCTCAAGACGCCAGGAACTCAGGGGTTGCTCTTCCTTTGCGCCTCTGCGAGATTCATTCCTTCGACCAGCACAGATTATCTCGAATGAACCATATAGGGTGACCCACAGGCCGCTTTGGCATATCGAGTGTGGCGGCCCGGCGCTTGCCTCGCGATTCCGCACCGACCGCATTCCCCGTCTCGCACCGCAGTCTGCGCTTCGCTCCGATAAGCAGTGCGCTACGAAGACTCCGGATCAAACGGGAGTGAAACCAACGGCCGGGATTGGATTCGAATTCATCGAGTGCAGGTGTGAACATAGATATATCGGTGTCTCAGACCGGGTTCCCGCCTTCTTGCGAGGCCGGCTACGAACTTCACCAGTATCACAGGCTCCAATGGGTTATCATATTTGTACCTTTCTCCTTGGTCCATATCGCCGAGCCCTTACTGTATTGGTGTCACAGCGGCGAGGATGATTCGGAACGGTCATGAAAACGTGGAACTGGCTCACATCTCGCCTGAATACGAATTCCTTTAGGATCGACGACTGGCTTTATCCTTCCGCTGCCTCTAGAGGATTGAGCGGCTTCCTGTGCAACGTCTTCGGCGTTGCGCTCGCTGGGCTGCTATTTACCGCGGTCGAGCTGGGCGCCCAGGAAACCATAGCAACGGAAGTGGTGATGCTGTCGAGTGACAGTCCGGCCGCAGAGGTTGAGTTTGGAATCGGGATTGCCCTCGATGGGGACACCATGGTCGTGGGTGCCCGAGGTGAGGCCGGTGGCGGCGCCGTATACATCTACGGGCGCAATGAAGGTGGAGCTGAAAACTGGGGCCTGGTTAAGCGTCTCGTTTCAGAGGATGCCGCCGAAGGGGATCGATTCGGGGGAGCGGTGGCACTCTCCGAGGATCTACTCGCGGTCGGGGCTACCGGTGATGACGATATTAATCCCTCAGTCGCTCCCGGAACTACGAAACTGGATGCGTCTGGGTCGGTTTACCTGTTTGAGCGTGATTCCGGAGGGCCGAACGAGTGGGGCCAGGTGGCCAAACTAGTGGCCAGCAATGGCGAGATTTTCGAGAATTTCGGCTTCTCGGTTTCACTGAGTGGCAATTTGCTTGCAGTGGGATCTTGGACGGAAGAAGTGGTCGTAGGCTCAGGCGAAACCCAAACCCAGCGAATTGGCGTCGACTCGGGCTCTTCCTATGTATTTGAGCGTAATCCGGATACCGGTGCGTGGACGGAACAGGTCTTCATTGACTCGCCCCGAAGCCCACTGAGCACGGATGGGGTCCTTTCTGATAACTATGCGCGAAGAGTCGCCATCAGCGGCGAGAACCTTGTCGTGGGGGCGTCGGAGGAGGACGCCAATGATGGTGACCAGGGATCGGCCTTTGTCTACTCGCGCAACGAGGGCGGCCCCAATCAATGGGGGCTGGTGATAACCCTACGGGCGAGCGATGGGGCGCGTTTCGATCGCTTCGGCAGGTCGATCGCCATTGACGGCGACACCATTGTGGTGGGGGCGACAGGAGACGACGACCGCGGCGCGGGATCGGGAACTGCATTCGTATTCGAACGCAGCGACGGGCAGTGGATGGAAACTGCTAAGCTTTCTGCCGGTGACGGGACCGGATTCGAAAAATTCGGCGAAGCTGTGGCGATCGACGGAAATACGATTGTGGTGGGTGCACCCGATGAAGATGAACGGGGCAGCAAAGCGGGCGCATTGTACGTCTTTCAGCGAGGCGAAACCGGGCAATGGCAGCAGGCGGCGAAGATCACCTCAAGCGACGGAGTTGCCGACGACCGGTTCGGATTGGTCGTCGACGTCGAAGGTCTGTCGGCCATTGGGGCGGCGCCGAAGAGAGATGGTGCCGGAGAGGATTCAGGTGTGGCCTTTCTTTACCGGCTTGGTGGCGAGCCCGTCGGTGGATATAAGGATATTTTTATTGGTGGACCCGACCTGGGCGGCGGTTGTCATTTCTCGGAATGGTTCGGTTTCTACAATGTCAACTTCTTCGAACCGTGGATTTTCCACCTCGAGCACGTTTGGATGTTTGTGACCGCGGAGAGCACCCTGGAGAGCATGTTTCTTTACGATCTGAGTTCGGAAGGCTGGTTCTTTACCGATTCGACCCAGTATCCGAATATGTTCAGTTTTGCCCGGAGCGCCTGGGTCTTTTATTTCAAAGAAACCGCCGGGCCGCGCAGTTTTGTCGACTTGGGCACGGGGAAATTTTTCGATCTGGAGTGAAGATCGCGGGAGGGCTTTATAATGAACCCGACCAGCGTTTCCCTTCCTAATCGTAATCATACTCCTCGACTGAACGCGACCGCCTCCGCCAAGGCTCCTGCGGTTATTGATAAGAAATCGCTTTCCGCTACGGGCGTCGAAATTGAGCGTAGCGGAATGCAGAAGCATTTCGTCCTGCCGCTGCCGTAAGCTTCGCTCTTGCTTGATCCGGCGACATCCCGCGCGCCCGGGGGGCCGGACTGACTTGAACTTCAATGTAAATGAGGGTTCGCGGGCCACTGTAGTTCGGTGCTTTAGCCCGAACATCGACCTCACACAAGCTTTCGCAAGCCCACTGAGTTACGCGGGCTAAAGCACCGCGCTACTGCCCAAAGGGAGTTCGATCTTAGCTGCGGTTGCAGTTTCACCCTGCCGGAGAGGAATCGGAGCCTTTGTGCTCGCTACGGCCAATGACGCCTGTTAATCGACCTCCAAGGATAAAGAAAGGTGCCTTCCTCTGAAATGAATACAGGCCAGCGACCGAACATTCTGTGGATCTGTACCGACCAGCAACGTTATAATACGGTTCACGCGTTGGGCAACCCGCACATTCGTACTCCCAACCTCGACAAGCTGGTCGAAAGCGGGGTGGCGTTCACCCATGCGTTCTGTCAGTCGCCGATTTGCACACCGAGCCGAGCCTCCTTCATGACCGGAATGTATCCCAGCACGGTACACGGCTGCAGAAACAACAATGGCTCCTGGGGCGACGGGGCCCCTCTTATCACGAAGACTCTCGCCGATGCCGGTTACGACTGCGGCCTGGCGGGAAAGCTGCACCTCTCTGAAATCAATGAAATTGCGGAAGTCCGACCCGATGACGGTTACCGGATTTTTCACTGGTCGCAGCATCCTTTAGACAACTGGCCCGAGGGCTCCGGGCACGCCTATGCTGACTGGCTGCGGAGCAAGGGAGAGAGCTTTAGCGGACTTATCAAGAGAAACGGGTATGCACCGTTTCCCCTGCATCAGTCAACCTGGGGCGCGGACCGGGCCATTGATTTCATGAACGAAGAACGGCAGGGACCGTGGTTGTTCAATGTGCACACTTTCGACCCGCACAGCATTTCCGGGAAATATTATCCTAACCCTGAGTATCTGGAAAATTACGACATCAAATCACTGCCCGGACCACTCCTCTCTCCTACCGACCGTGAAACGCAGCGCGAACTGGAGTCCGTTCGCTCCGGGACAACCTACACCGACTACGATGAGGATGACCGCAAACTCTACCAGGCCCAGTATTGGTCGATAATTGAACTCATCGACGAGAATGTGGGGCGCCTCCTGAAAAATCTGGAAGAGACCGGGCAGCGCGAAAACACTATCGTCATCTTTTTCTCGGATCATGGTGAAGCGCTGGGGGATCACGGGCTACGAAAAAAGGGCTGCCGCTTCTACGAGGGTCTCGTCCGGGTGCCACTCATTATTTCCTGGCCAGGTCGATTTCAGGAGGGGTTGCGGAGCGATGCGCTGGTTGAACTGACGGATATCGCACCGACTCTCCTTGAAGTAGCGGGATTGGAGATCCCCGCACGGATGCAGGGGCGGTCGCTCTTGCCGATCTTGAAAGGGGAAGAGGATCCCCATTTCCATCGGGAGTCGGTCCGCTGTGAATTCTTCGGCGCCCTCGGCTCGGAATATGCCACCATGATCCGCACTCGCGACCACAAGCTGGTCAATTACCACGGACACGGCGTGGGAGAGCTCTACGATCTGGGTAACGATCCCAGCGAGTTTAATAACCTCTGGAACGATCCGGAGCACGCAGAGCTGCGGTTTGAACTCGTGACGAGGAATTTTGACGCCCTCGCCTTTGCCGTGGATACCGGACCGGAGCCGCTTCAATTGGAAAGTCCCTCTTCCTACTACATCGAGATCGCCGATCTTTCCAACGAGAGAGCCGCCAAAAATACTAAGTCTGCGTCATCGAGATCGCAATCGATTGGAAGGAAGCGTTTCACAACGAGAGAGCCGCCAAAAATCTGATGGGCAGGGCGGAGCGCGTGGCGAAGTCTCCTTCCGATTGGGGGGAGTGCGCCGATGCCTGGGCGAGAATCGGGAATGACTGCGCCGCTAGCCGGTGTCGGGAAAAAGCCGAGTAACCTCCGTACCTTTGTCGCGAGTCCCGCTGAGCAGCGATTTTGTGGGTCTGATTGATTGGACTTCTTGCTGTGGTAAGGGCTAGTGGGAGGGCAACTACGTACGTATCATTATAAGTTCCGGTAGCAGAACGGAAAGTGTGTTTCGAAGTTGATAATCGGAGTAGCCGGCAGGCACCACAGCGGAGCGGGTCCCCGACCATGGGGCAGCAGGGGTAGAAGGGCCTCTCGGCTTGATGCTGCCGCCATGGCCGCCCACTCCGCCATGGCGCCTGTCGAACTTGGGCTGATCGATGAGTGAAGCCCGGCAATGCCGAACCGCTAAGGCGGCTCGGCCGACATGAGGGGTTGCTGCCGGACAACTTCGAGGAGACTGTCGAAGGCGTTTCGGCCCTGCTTGGTGGCGGTCGAGAGGGAGGAGCGAATGCGGTTTCTCAGCCCGGTTTCGTCGCTCCGATGGCGCCGATAAGTCTATTTAACTATGGCAATAATTCCGACGCTGTTCGTTGCCGGATCAGACGAAGACTGGCGATAGCAGACGATAAATTTGAGATAGGAACGCTTCGCTCCGCAGTTGAAACCTTCGTTTTTCTTATATCGTTGCCATATTTTGTTGGACTATTTCCGGTTTTCCCTTACTCTTTCGTCATGGCGGTTTTGCTTTCGCCGCCCTTTTTCACCTTCTACCATGGAGTTCTCTCATGTTCGAATTCGATCCTAATCACTCTCTGCTCAAAGGCCCTCACGGCACTCTTGCGATGCCGTCCAACGATCCGGCATCGGCCAAGCTTGCGATGCTTCTGCAAGGCGAATGCACTCGCACCGGTCCCACCCGCGCGGCCGCCAACTTCGGCTTTTGCAAAGCCCGCTATTATCAACTGCGCCAGGCCGTAGCCTGCCAGGGTATCCGAGCACTGATCGACAAAAAGACCGGCCCCAAAGGCAATTATCGCCGCACCCCCGAGGCGAGCAAACTGGTGATCCGGGCCCGCTTTCTCGATCCCGATGCCACCGCCGAGGTGATCGCCTCCAAATTACGCCAGGACGGCTATCTCATTTCCACTCGTAGCGTGCAGCGAATCATCAACAGCTACGGTCTTCAAAAAAAAACTCCACCTGCCTTTTCCGACCCCTGAGCCCAAGCTCGTTGACACCCAGCGCACCAAAGAAACCCGGCGTCTGGAACCGGCTGATCCGCGCAGCCTGGAACGGGCTGTGCGCCAGCTGCTTTGCGACAAAATCTCCGGTCACCGGGTGGGCATCTGGCTGCTCATGGCCGAGCACCTGCGCTTGGGCAGCTGGGATCTTCTGCGCTATTGGAGCGGCCGCGATACCCCCGCGGTGGAGCCCCGCCTGGCCCTCCAGCTGGTTCATGAAGCGGCCTTGTGCCTGACCGGCCAGCGCCAGAAACGCACCCTCAGCCAGCAGGGCTTTGAAGTCGCCAACGGACTGCCCTTTGTGGCCAGTGATTGGGCCATCCATGATCTGCTCGATGCCCACAGCGTGGCCGAAGCACAGGCCGTTCAGATCATGCTCGGAAAGCTGCGGAGGGCCTTGGGTCATTTCCCAGCCCAGGTGCTGGGCATCGATCCCCATCGCATCCCAAGTTACAGCAAGCGCCAAATGGTCCGCCGGAAAAAAGACCCTCACGCCGCGGCCACCAAGCAACTGCAGACCTTTTTTGTCCTCGACGCCGACTCGCAGCAGCCGATCGCTCTGACCCTTGGATCCTCTTCCCGGACAGTGGCCCAAGCCACTCCTGAGCTGTTGCTGATGGCCGAACAGATCCTCCGGCCCGCGGACCGCCGCGTTCTGGTGCTGTGCGACTCCGAACATTACGTGCTCGATCTGCTGGCCGAAGTGCCCCGCCGCCTGCCTTTCGATCTGCTCGTTCCCATGCCCCTGCGCAAAGAAACCATGGCCGAGCTGAACGCTTTACCCAACGAGGCCTTCACCCGCCACTGGATCGGTTACGCTACTCATTGTCGTGACTACCTGCCCAAAACCGCCGATCCAGCCCAGCCTCCCTACTGGCAGATCATCCAGCGTAAAGGAGAACGCGACGGCGATTACGAACTGAACGCCTTCCTGTGCACCGCCCAACACAGCGCCGTCGAAGAACCCGTTCAGCAGTATCCCAAACGCTGGCACTGCGAAGAGTTTTTCAACGCTAACCAGGCTCTGGGGTGGAATCGTGCCGGCACTCACAACCTCAATGTTCGTTATGGCCAGATGACTATGGCTCTAATCGCGCAAGCGGTCATTGCTATGCTCCGTGAACGCCTCGGCCGGCCTTTCGCCGGCTGGAACGCCCAGCATCTTGCCAAGGACTTCTTCGGCGGGCTCGAAGGGGACATTCGCCTGCATAACGATACCATCGTGGTTACTTATTACAATGCCGGCGAAGCCGAAGCGACACTTGCCCGGCACTACACCAACCTGCCCCAAAAGCTCTCCGCCGAGGGCGTCGACCCAAGAGTCCCCTGGCTCTACGACTACAAGCTCGACTTCCGCTTCAAATAACCGCCCTGCCGCCGCTGCGCCCGAAGTCTAATCAATCAGGCCCACAAAATCGCTGCTGAGCGGGATTGTAAGCTTGGTCGAGGGATCGACCGAAAACGGCGACAAATTTGACGACAAAGCTTACGCCGAAGATTCTCTTACGGGGAGATTTCGACAAAGCTTACGACAAAGATCTCAAGATCTCTCTACCTGAGTCGTCCTCTACTCCATTTCGATTGCAGATCACGGCCTGCCATGAGCCCTACCTGCGGTGAGCCCGCCGAACCGTCGAATGGATTGGGATGACGACGGGAGACCCGGATTGCTTCGTCATTCTTCCTCGCAATGACATTGTGCAACTTCAAGTCGTCTCTTTCCAAACTTCGTCGTCAGCATTGTCGTAAGCTTTGTCGATGGGCAGTGAATTCGAGTTTCGACGACGATTAGGACGACGACTTTCGAGTGTAGAGGAGTAGCGGGAGCATTTCTCTCCTTGAAAGTACTATATCTGGTCGAAGCCAGCCTCGTGGAGGGTGCAGGAAAAGACTGAAAAATGCGGAAGCCCTTGGGCGGCGGGGGCAGACCACCGTGGGCTGGCTGAACCAGATGGGCTGATGCGCGTGGGGTCGGTACTCCCCCAGCGACACGCACATGGGACGGCGCGCGTACGTGTCGTTCGGGCTCAGACCGCCGTATTTGCGGCCGTCGTGCCCGTGGTAGAAAATCAGAAAGCGTCCGTCCTCGAGCCCGTAGAGGGGAGCGGGGGCGATGGGGTGCAGCAGCTCGGTGCCGTCGTCCCGATAGCGCAGGGGCTCGGCCTCGCGCCAGCCCGTGGCGTCCTCATCGCGCGAAACCGCGTAGATCAGATGCCCTGATAGCGACGAGGCCGCCACGAACAAGCGTTCGTCGGGCAGGACCGCCACCGAGGGCTCATGGAAGCAGCTGTATCCCTGAGCCCGCGCCAGTTCCATTGCGTGGGGGAAGGACAGCGCCCCGTCCTCCTTGGGAAGCCACGTGATCTCGATGTCCGCGGGTTCCGGGCCGTCGTCGATGTTCTCAAACCGCATCAGGCCCCCGTGGCTGTCGCCCCCACGCGCCGCCGTGCCGCCTCTCGTCATAAAGTTCCAATCCGGCGGTGTGCGGGGACAGATCGCGAGGCTGGTGCCACGGGTGAAGGGCGCCATGGGCCGCCCTTTGGCGTCTCGCTCGCGTTTTCGTTACCCGCCGGAAACACCGACCGGCCTTCCCGTCGATCACCGTAGCTGGGATACAGTTATTAATCTTGATCGCCCTTCCACCAAGTGCCAACTTAAACTGCGTGCCTGTCGAACACCGTCCCCGTTACCACTACTGCCCGAAGCCGGATGTCTGGAGTTCCCTCGCATCCGCCGACGGCCTCATCAGTTGGAAGGGACGTTACCACGTGTTCTACCAACACAGTCGGCGCGGCGTTCTCCATCGCGCGCCCATGGAATGGGGGCACGCCGTCAGCGGGGATCTCGTGCATTGGAAGGAATTGCCGGTCGCCCTGGCCCCGACTCCCGGCGGCGCCGACGCGGACGGCTGCTTCAGCGGCTGCGCGGTCGACAATCACGGCGTACCGACAATCATTTACACCGGCGTCGTCAGGCTCGAACCCACGGTCAATTACGAGTGGGGGGGCAAAATGTTTGAGAATATCTGGGCTGGCCACCGCCAATGCGTCGCCACGAGCGACGATGATCTCCTCACCTGGGAGAAATATTCGGAAAATCCCGTTCTGGAGAGAGGTCTCGAGTCCGGGCTGGACTTGGTCCCGCATTGGCATGATCCAGTCGTTTGGCGGGAGGTGGACACCTGGTACATGCTGATCGGCAGTGGAATCGAAGGATCCGGTGAGGCCTACCTGCTCTACACCTCCAGGGACCTCCTGCACTGGAGCTACCTCCATTCGCTCTTCACCGCCGAGACCGACCATCACTCATCAGCCCCCGACTTCTTTCCTTTGGATGGGCGCCACGTTCTGTTCGAAGCCCGGGGCCTGATCTACCACGTCGGGATTTGCGAAGATCACCGATTCCAACCGAAGGCATCGGGAAGAACGGACCTTGGCGTCGGCGTGGTCAACGCACCGAAAACCTTCCTCGATGAATCGGGCCGCCGAATCATGTTGGCCGGTATATTCGAAAACCGCGACGAATCCGCCCAGAGAGACGCCGGTTGGGCCGGCGTCCTCTCCCTTCCCAGGCTCCTCTCCTGCGGGAACGACGGAACCTTGGGAATGATGCCCATCCCCGAATTGAGGATTCTCCGAGGCGCGGATCGACAGTTTGGGAACAGGACCCTGGATTCGGACTCCGATCCCCTGCTCGACGGTGTGCGAGGAGATTGTCTGGAGATCGAGGCGGAATTTGATCCCGGCGACGCGAGCGAATGCGGCCTGCGGGTGCGCTGTTCGCCGGACCGCGTTGAGGAGACGCTCATCTCCTGCCGTCCCGGCGGGAATCGCCTCTTTGTCAACCGTGAGCGGTCGAGTCTGGACCGGGGCGTGCGACTGGAAGAAAACGGAGGGAATTTCGAATTGGACCCGGACGAACCGCTGCGGTTGCGGATCTTCCTCGACCGCTCGGTGATTGAGATTTTCGCCAACGGCCGGACTTGCCTCACGAGCCGGATTTACCCATCCCGGGAAGACAGTCTCGGAATCGGCTGCTTTGCCAGAGGCGGTACCGCGAAACTCCGGGAACTGAAAGTGTGGGAGATGGGATCGGCGTCGGTTCCTTCCACACCTGTCGCGTCATGAACTGAAGAATGGTCATCATCACCGGTGGGGCCGCGGTATCGGCTTCGGGACCGCGCGATGCTTCGCCGCGAGGAAGTACCGATCCGCGATCGGACACGTCGCATTCCAGCCCGCGGGCCGCGGGAGCGCCGCTCCGCCGCAACTGGCGGGCCGCATCCTGCGCGGCTTGACCGTCCAGATCCGCGATGAATTCCAGTGGATTGCGCTTTTCGCTTTCGCTGAGTAACATCCATTCTGCCGGAGACCACTTATGCTCGCGGGAAGAGTGCTGAATGCATCTCGCCGCTCGCAGTTCCCTCTCACGCCCGTCCCAGGAAAAAGCGTACATTCTTTTTCGTCTTCCGGCGACTATGTCTCAGGGCGGAAAACGGGTCAGGAGTTAATCTTTGATCTTAGCTTCTCGTAGCATCGCAGGGCTAATCTCCTCTCTCCGGCAAACATGCTCGCGACGTTCCGGCTCACTGCCGAGGTGGCGCCCATATTGAGCCGTTCGCTTATCCAGCCGTTGGCGCTGAGATGACGCTTCTTCAACAGACCTGCAATCGCCACTTTCCAGTTCGCCGACTTCAGATCGGATTGAGCCTCCCTCTCCCCTTTGCCCAGGAGGCGCAGGCATTGCTTCAACTCCACTTCCCAAAGTAGTTCCCTCACCTCGGCGTGATCTTTCTCCCCGATAAACAGATCGGCTTTCCTTCGCTTCTCGGCCTTCACAACCTCTCTTTTGAACGTCTTTGTCCCAAAGGCCCAGCCGCGACTCATCCGATCGAATTTCAAATCCTTGCGAGCGCTCTGGTCCGTATTCAGCCAGTCCAGATACTCCTCGTACTTCCGACGACCGTAGGCCGTGTCCCGAAGCCCTCCGGCACCTTCGAGGGCAATCGACAGGTCCATGAATGGAGGACGGCTGCGGGGTCGCCGCAGATTCCAATAGCTGCTGAACCGATAATCCCTCAATCCGCGAGCGCTGCATATCCCCGCTCGGACCGGATTCAGATGAATGTAGGAGCACAGAGCGCCCAACCGATCGTCCTCCAATAGAATACTCTTGAAACGACCCTGAAAGAGGGCTCCTCGCTCATTGCGGAAGCGATTGTAGCGAGTCGCGAACACGCCCTGAAGCCACTTCATGCCCACGCTCAAGTTCGGTTCCGGCGTCTCTAAAGCCAGATGGTAGTGATTCCCCATAATGCAGTAGGCATGAAGAACCCAGCTCGCGCCCTCGCACGCCTCGAAAAGGCATTTCTGAAACGAGTCTTTGGATCCCTCGTTCTCGAAGATCCAGTTGCGGTAGTTACCGCGGTTTATAACGTGGTATATCGCACCCGCGTATTCGAAGCGAAGGGATCTTGGCATGGAATCGTGATCTATGGTGATGCAATCGGGTTAGTCAAGAATTAACTCCTGACCCATTTTATGACCCCCTGACCCCTTTTATGACCCCTTTTCCGCCCCCTCATAAACCCGATGTAATGCGAGTTTCTCTGGTTCGGCAGATCGGAGCACTAGAAGGAAATAAGCCCGCTTCGGACAATGACTGGGAGACCATTACAAGTGGCAAGGATCCTGCCATAAAACTGCCCCGGCCGTTGTCAGAACGGGGAGTTTTGGGGGGGTGTATTTAAAATCACAATTTGATAAGAAAGTACGGCCAGAATACCCATATTAGAACACTATTGGGCCGATTCAACAGGAACCCATCCGCGGCGACACCACCGAGCCAAAGCTCGGTGTCGCCGGATGAATTAATCAGGCTAGTTTGAAGTCGGTGCCAGTTGGGTAATAACCGGCATCATCATACCTCTGTCCTCATGGCGCAGGATATGGCAGTGGTAGACCCACACCCCCACTTTGTTGTGGTCATCATGTACTTTAGCATCATTGCCAAAGTGCTCTTGATTGGGCACATTCATCCAGTACTTCACTTTCACATAACCGTGGGGTGGAATAATCACCGTATCCCACCACTTGCCCACAAAGGGGGCCACGGCACTGTGGCCGTTGTATTTCTTTACACCGGTGGGAGCATCGTCTGTTGACTGTTTACCAGGATAGTCATCCACACTGACAGCGCGAATCACCCACTCGCCCTGACCTGGGGGAAGGTTAGGGAAGGTTTCATAACTGAGCTGCCCCACCTCGGTGACAAAGAAGGGGTTGATATGAATATGGAAGGGATGACCGATATCGGAGTTGTTAATCAGAATCCACTCTTCCCCGGTGGTGGCCATAGGTTTCCCTGGCAGACCACTGATACTGCTGACAGACAGACCGCCGATATCACCGTGACCGGTATTTAACACCGCAGGCTTCTTGTGCTTCAAACCGCTGACATCCTCCCAAGTGGGAAAATCGTTGCTGCTATTACTGTACTTATAGCCGTTGGTGCTATCACCGGTTATGGATTGGTAGTAGCCAGGGTTAGTCCAGTAGTAGGCGTCAGTGGTGCTAACTGTGCCACCACTCTCAGTAATCGTGTTGCCGCCATTGGTCCAGGCGCTGTGACTGCCTCCGGCGTCCACCAGATCCAAAGTCTCGTGGATATTCAGTACAAATTCACTTTCATCACTGCCCTCACCCACATTCACCTGGTTTACCGGTATGGTACCGGAGCCTTCACTACCCGGCGTGGCAGAGGTTGCTACCACACCCTGTTTCAATCGGCCATTCACTGCGGTGGTGTTATTACCGATAGGGTCGTTTAAGGTAAAGGGGCGACCATTTAAGGTGAACTGCTTCACCCTAACGAAGCCTTTAGATTTGACACCATCCCCAGTGACCTTGATCTCCGCACCGGAGAGGTCAAATAACACTGGCCTTGACTGCAAAATCTGACTGCTGTTATCGGTGAAGGGGGTAACATATTTAGGTATGGTACCGGTGAAATTATTTCCTAAGGGGCTAATCTTCTGAAGATAACTCGGTGATGGCATTTTCGGGCCGTCAGTCACTGCTGTACCACTGACATTTAGGGTTAGCAATTTGGTAGGGGTAATACCGCCACCACCAAAACCAATAAGCTGGGGCTGCCAGGCTTTACCCAGCGAAAACTTTTTGTCACCACTTTGAGCCAGTCCAAAGGTGATATCCATAAAGTTGCTATCAGCCGTCTGAAGTGCCGCCTTTATTAGCGGCACAATGGGAGTGATGGGGCTAGTTTTATCCACATTGATCCAGTGCTGTTTAAAGCCGGCAAAGTTTTCACTAGTGCCATTGCTATTACCGATGCCGTAGGCATCAAACAGATAGGGATTACTCGCTGGTGCTGCGGCAATAGGGCTAAGGGTTCCAGAACAGGTGCCTGTGCCAGCGGAACAATCCCAAATCAAGTTATCTTTAATCTTGTCTTCAGTGTCGCTGGCTTTGGCGCTACTGATGGAAATATTCCCGGGATAATACTTAAACAGGGTATAGGTTCCCTTATCCGCCTTATCAATGCTTATCAGTACATCGGCGCGGTTACCCGGCGCCAACAACAGAGGGGACTTGGGGGTAATTTTTTCCATCGCATTTAGGGTAATACCATCAGCCGCTACCTGCCACATCGTGGCTGAAACGTAGATGGGAATGGGGTTACCGGCGCTATCAGTGCCATCGGTATAGCTGGTCTTTCTACCCAGCCACAAATGACTAAAGGCCTGGTGATTGGCTCCGGCGTTAATAAAACGACAGCGCTCAAGTTGCCCGGGGGCCAGGGTGTAGGTGGGCTGATGCTCACCATTGACGGTCACATCGCTTCTTGCTTTCGCACCACGGTCAGTGGTTTTACTACTACCTTCCCCATGCTGCAAACCGTAATTCCCAATCTCCTGCAACATCAATACACGGTCATGTTTTGCTTCCCAATCCCCCCGATCATAATTGGCCTGAGTTGATGATTCTCCCTCCACCGAATTAGGCGTATCTGAGCAAGGTACAATTGGCTTTATCCCGGTGTCGCAGCTTTCCTGAATAACCATGGAACCTGCCATACCGTTTTCCAGTTGGGCGGCAGTTGAACCGTGTTTATGGGGGTGATACCAGTGGGTGCCCGGTAAATGTGTGTGGGGGATCCGGTACTGATAATCCCAGCTCCCATTTTTAACCGACTGATCCGCCACCGAACCTTCATCCAAGCCACTGGTTGTGGGATGCTGGGCGTGGGGGGCATCATAACCCGCTGCACTTTCCCCCTCGGGAACAATCACAATGGTGACGTCGTCTTTCGCCGGATCCACATGCAGACCGTGCACATGTAAATTAGTATTGTTAAGGTTGTGGGGGATATTCACCTCGTGCTTGACTTTGTCATTCACATTATCCAAAATCTCATCCGGGTTTTTGGACAAATCCAGGGCGTTCTGCGCTTCAAAGTCCTTTAAGTTATCGGTATTGAGCAGGTTGACTAAATTAACATTGAGTAACTCGCCGGGGAGATAGTGAAAGGTGGGGGCGGGAATCATCATAATATCCCGTTTCAAACCGTAACCCCGGGTCCAAATATCGGCGACTTTGGCACCGCTGATGGTGGTGGTTTCTCCAAACTGGCCGTAAATGGTGGTATTTAGCACCCCATTTTTCGAATAGATTTTCTGTGGAATGGCCGCCGCATTTTTAATCAATAATGGGCCGCTACCTGCGGTAGCTTCGGTAATAGCAGCTGTTACCACAATGGAATTACTCCCAGCCACTAAGTCTGCTTGAGGGATTTGAAATAGTATGTTGGCGAAGCCATCAAGATTAGCACAGGATTCTGTCAGCACAGAATTACCATTGGCAGAGACGCGAATACTACAGTTCTTAGTGTAGGAGCTTGTCACCTTCATAGCGAACTGGACCATAGTTAATTTATCCAGTGTGAGATCAAACGTCAACTTACCTGGTAGCGGTTCAGGTGTTAATACCACAGCTTGTGAACCAGAGTCATAGGTATAACCAGCCGACTGCGCTGGTGTAAAACTAAACTCAGTAATCGGGGAAGAGCCGTAACCTACTGTAGTAGTTGCTGTCGCAGTGGAAAGATCTACTTCGTAATAGGAATTCAGCTCCGGGTTTAAGGTAATGGACTGGATAAAGTACTGAGTGGTGGCAGGGTCAGCTAAATAAATATCCACGGTATTTGTACTACCGACGTTTAACTGGTCAGCTGAGATACTCCACTCCACTTCGTGCCAGTGATCATTGGTATCTGTATATGTATTGTTGAGGTCACTGTTATCTGGATTTCTATCCAGAAACAGTGGACTACTATTTACCATGATCTTGATGGGGCAATTGGGCACATTATCCACAATGGCTGCTGCAGTTTTCATCCGCAGCTGAACTTCACTAGCCTGAGTCAGGCTAAAGCTGAAGGTGATGCCGGTATTATTGGTATCCTGCATGGACCAGGTATTAAAGTCGGAGCGAAAGGTAGCACCGGTTTTATTTACCACCGCCAAATTTGAAATTGCCGAAGCACCGGAGGTCGCCGGATTAAGACTGGTGGCCTCGGTGGACAGGTCGATTTCTGAATACCAGGTGGCAGGTGTCGCCGAATTTACGGCCAATGGAAACAGGCTCATGACGGAAACCACTAGCGACAGAAAAGATAGATTGAAAGTATTTTTATGTGTCATAATAAACTCTCCTTAGTTGTATTGGTTTAATCATCACGTTCTCCTTTTCAACTTGGTGATTCCCCGTAGCTTGCTGCGGGGTGGCTGACTTGATAAAGAAGAGAGGGTGGGAGAGAGGAAGGAAGAAAGTCGAGTAAAGCGAGGAAGTCACTGTGTGTGGGAGATCCACTATCATGTGGTGATGCCGGTGAAGTATCGGAAGGCGCTGATAGATAAGCGGATTGAGCGAGTGATGATCGAAACGGCCAGAGGGATAGGGGAACGCTATGAAATAGAACTGGAGGCCCTAGGGATGGATAAAGACCATGTGCATTTACTGTGCGGGGCACATCCGAAAATAGCGCCAGGAAGTATCGTGATGAAATTCAAGAGTATCACAGCACGGGAGTTGTTCAAGAGGGAGCGGTGGCTGAAGGAGGAACTCTGGGGAGGAAGATTCTGGAGTTCAGGGTATTACGTGGGGACGGTTGGGGAGAGAGGGAATTGGGCGATGGTGGAGAAATACGTTTTGGAACAGGGCAAGCCGAAGGAGGATCTGCGTCAGTTAACACTGTGGTAGAGAATAAGTTCTCCTTCCCCGATACCCCGACGCTTGCGTCGGGGAGGTTCATTCCCGAAAATAGCTGAGAAAATGGAAATTCACTCATTATTTCTTGCGTAGCCTTTCACTCTTCACTTTTTATGGGGACTGAGTCTGTTGACGAATCCTAATTATTTTTATTATATGCCAACAAGAAATGGAAAATTTTCAACAATAACTTATTGGATTTCTCGAAGGTGACGGGCATGGGACAGGAGGTATTCCAGTGCGTTTGTTGGATAAATCATTTGCAAAAAATCTCCTCTTTCATATTGAGGCAATGCCATTGAATTTAAATCGCTATAGTTTGGAGTTGAATTTTAATCGGGGAAATTTATCAGTTGTCGAATTTATCAATCTTGCCCGCAACTGGGGATTCGACGGTGTCCAATTGCATATCTCCAAGGGAGGACCGCGCGTTTGTCTTTCCGGAGAATCCCAGGGCCTTTTCTTTCTGAGCACATTAGATGATGATTTGGATGGCTTTATGGATGTTTTGGGCAAAGTGGTCACATAGGTGAGGGGTGTATCTGTAGCCCAACCTAGTGTGGTGTCCGATAAATAACATAAATTAATTAGTTTTCCCTGTCTGCTTTGCCAAGGCACGTTTGGCGCGCTGGATCTTGCGCAGGATTTCCTCTCCCTTCGCCTTCCATCTGTAAGGCTTGGGGTCGAGGTTCCTTTCAGCCAGATAGGTTTCTATGTCTTCGACCAATTGCCTGACGCTGGTAAAACTACCATCCCTGATAACATCTTGGGTCAGTTCGCCGAAAAAGCGCTCGACCAGGTTCAACCAGGACGAACTGGTCGGGGTGAAGTGGATGTGAAAACGCCGATGGCGCGACAACCACTTGCGGACCTTCTGTTGCTTGTGCGTGCAGTAGTTGTCAACGATCAAGTGCAAGTCCAGCTGCTTGGGTGTCTCCCGCTCGATTTGCTTCAAGAACCGCAACCATTCTACATGGGTATGCCGCTGTTCGGTGCGTGCGATGAGCTTGCCGTCCAGATAATTCAAGGCTGCAAACAACGTAATGGTCCCGTGTCGCTTGTAGTCATGTGTCTTGGTGCAAATCTCTCCCACGCCAAGAGGTAAGCCCGGCTGGGTCCGCTCCAAAGCCTGGCATTGGCTCTTTTCGTCGCAACACAATACAAGGGCCCGCTCTGGCGGATCCAGGTATAAGCCGATCACATCCCAGAACTTCTGCTCGAAGTACTTGTCATTGGACACTTTGAACGTCCTGACCAAGTGAGGCCTGATATCGTTAGCCCGCCAGATGCGCTGCACGCTGTCGGGGGAAATCCCCACCTCCCTGGCCATGGTGCGAACACTCCAGCGAGTGCGTGGCTGCGGCGGTCGTGTAGCCTCGGTAATGACCTTCTCAACCTTGCCCGCCGGTATCCATCGGGGCCGTCCTCGTCCCTTCCTGTCCCGCAATCCCTCCAAGCCGTCTCGCTCAAAGCGTTGCGACCACTTGTTCACGCAGGGCACACTAACCCCGAGTTCTTCCGCGAGCTGCGCCTGTTTGACGCCTTCGGAACGACGCAGTACGATTGTCGCCCGAAGGCTGTCGCGCACGGATACTGTCGGTGCTTTCACGCGACGCTGCAACTCTTGCAGCTCAAGATCTGTAAGTTCAATTATGGATATGGGTCTTGCCATGCCGATAGCATAACATGGTAAGACAGATTAATTCAACTTAATTATCGGACATGAGACTAGACTTCAGTGAGATAACAAATTGCCGGCATGCAGCCAGGATACGGGCGGCTCGGTGATTGCGTATCATACATCGATCTTCGTCAAAATACCGATCGCGGGGGTAATGGCTACCATTCTCGATGCTCCAGTGGTTACGTATCTTGCCCATCATGGCGGAGGGGGAGAGCCGTTGTGGAGTATGGCTGCACAGATAGAAGGATCGCTCACAGTAGGGTTGTTCGGCACGGCTACCGGAACGTTCAACGCAGGCGGCCTGGCGGGCATGGGGTAAGCCCAGCGAGGATGCCTCCACCGGTAGCACAGCGATCTGCCATTGGGTAAGGCGACCGTGCTCGTTTTCGACTACCGGTTGCGAAAAAAGGGGGTGGGGCCGAAACTTTTGCGCAGGTAAGTGTAAACCGAAGGCTGATTGTCTTTAATCTGCACAATATAATCAGCCTGCAGTTCGGAAACGATGGGTTGGAGAGTTTGGAACTGAGCATGCATGGCGTCGAAGGTAATGGTGGAATCGACCATGTAGGGAAGTTTACCCAGCAGCTCTCTGGCCGCAGTGATCTCGTTGGTCTTTTGCTCGGTCAGTGTCTGGGCCAGCGTCTCGTGGCTGTGATGGTCCAGTGCGGAGACCAAATGGGCAGCTTTGCGAGTGGCTGTGGCGGTGCCTTTGAGGGTTTTACCGTCGATGGCCAGATCGCGAGGGAGGGAACCTTCCTGTTGGGCGATAAAGCCGGTGATGAGCTCATCAAAAGCTTCGTCGTCAATACGATTGCAGCAGACGGTAAAACACTGAATAGCAAGGAGCTTGGTAGCGGCCGCTACGAGGATTTTTCCACGAACGCAAGGCGCGCAACTGAGTTTGATTGAGGCTTTGGGCCAGCCGCACGATGCCAGCGAGGTTCTGTTTGCCGCACAGGGTGCCCAAAACAATCATGCTCAACACCGTAGCCAAACGATAGCGGGTGCCGTTGCTGCGCCGTGGGTCGTGCAAGCGGTGGAAACGTTTCCAGAGGGTCTCCATCTGGTCGACTTTAAGCACCACAGCGTGAGAACTGGAGGTGTCCTTGAGGGCTTTTTCGAAGGGGTGCCCGAGCCGCTCGCAAGAGCTTAGCAGGGCGCGTGCCCGGGGGTGCAGGGGCTTTATCCAAAGCTGCTTGGGCTTGCCGTGGCATTCATAGAAGTCCTCCCGCACACGGGTGCGCCCGTAGCCCGCGGTGTATCCCGCCGGCTCCCATCCGGCCGCTTTATAGCTGGTGCCCCGGAAGCGTTCGGGATCGACAAAGCTCTCCGCCAGCAAGGGCTCATAGCCGAAGCGTTCACGCCAGTCCCGGGCTAAGCGGCGGGTGCACATGCTCAGCGTTTTGGAGGCGAGGTTGGGAAGGTCCACTCCGGCCAATATCAGAAAGCGTCGGTTCTGCACCACCAGCTTGAGCCGTTCGTGCCGCCGAGCGGCATCCCAGCCGATCCACTCGTCACGATCCTTCAAACGTAGCGCCGCTGCTCCCCACAGCAACACAGCCATCCACTTCCCATCGATCTCGGCCACGTAGCGAAGCGCATCTCCGGCGCACCGGGCACTCTTCAGATAGTGCTCGTGACGCAGATATTCATTGAAACGATCCAGCTCTTTGTCTTCGATCTGACGCAGGGTCAGACGAGTCAGAGAGGGTTCCTGCGGCGTATTTTTTGATTTCATCCCATCGTCGCATAGCCTGATTCCTCTGACTTGTCTACCCTTTTTTTGTAAATCCTTGTTCCTCTGGATCTTCCCACTTAGGAGGATTTACCCCTGCGGAGAATCCGATGAGTGTCTAAATAAAATTGCAAAGCAGGAAGGGCAACGTAAATTACCCATTCAAGTGGACATCAGCTCCACTTTGAAAAGTGAATTGGAGGATGCCGTTCGCATTGCTCGTGCCATGGAGATTCACACCTGTGCCTCGTCAATACCCGATCGGCCGAACCCAGGCCGCTAGCATCCCGCTGTCCAGCATAGGCTTTCCGCGATTTGGAGGGCAAGCTTCCGCGGGCTGCCCTTCACCCTGTATTCTGCCCGGATGTTCGCCCTGATACGCCTCCTGACCGGCTCCCTCATCGTACTCTTCAGGTCTCGAGCCTCCCTGGCGGCCGAGATCATGGCACTCCGCCACCAACTCGGCGTCTACCATCGCACGGCACCTGCTCGGCCTCATCTCACCCGGTGGGACCGGGTCCTTTGGGCTTTCATCCTCTACCGATGGAGCGGCTGGAGGCGAAGCTTGATCGTCGTTCAACCCGAGACCGTCATCAAGTGGCACCGCCGGGCCTTTCGGCTCTTCCGGCAATGGAAATCCCGGGGTGGCCGGCCGAGCATTCGCTCCGAAATCCGAGGTCTCATCCGCGAGATGGCTCGATCGAATCCGACTTGGGGTGCCCCTCGCATTCACGCCGAGCTCCTGAAGCTCGGCTTCGAAGTGTCCAAGCGAACCGTCTCGCGATATCTTGCCCGCATCCGCCCCAAGCCCGCGAGGCCAGGATCTCAGACCTGGGCCTCCTTCCTCCGCAACCAGGCCAAAGGAATCGTCGCCTGCTTACTGAGTTCTGCGCTTGCTACAACCAGGATCGGTGCCATTTGTCATTGGCCAAGGATGCCCCAGAATACCGACCAGTCGAGCCGCCCGTCATGGGGAAGGTGGTGGCCCTTTCCCGGCTGGGCGGGCTGCATCACCGCTACACCCGCCGCGCCGCCTGAGTGGAGAGCCCGGCGAACCCGGATTGTGCGCCCAGCCAAGGTCAGTGGCCTATCCTCGGACCCGCTTCGCGGTGTCGATGCTTGCTTACAGAGCAGAGATCGCCAAAGGGCACTCGGACACGGACTATCGCGCATCTCCGCCTTCGTCCAGCATCCCGTCTACGGCGAACCTCCGTCGGTGTCGCGGTTATGGCGAACCACAGGAGCCTGAAACACGCTAAACAGGTAGCACGCGCAAGCGTGCGGTCTTTGAAGCCTCGATATTTCTGAACAGGTGTGGTCGAGGATCTTTGGGTGTTTCCGGCCGGGTTCCCGCCTTCTTGCGAAGCCGACTGCAACGAAGTCGTCGCGTAGCCGGACCCGCGACGTTATTTTCTCAGTTACCTTCTGTTAACGAACACCGACCAGGAAATCACCACTCACTCTCCCATTTCTATCCGCTTGATGAGCGGTTTAATCTTGGCAAAGTTGAGTCGCATCGCGTCGGCGTCATCGTGGCCGGGCCGACGGAAGTGAGTGGCAACGGCGAAAACAGCATCACAGTCGTGGTCGCGAAGGTTGCGCAACACAGTCGGATAATCCACGTCCCCTTCGCCCAGGGGACAGTACTCGAACTTGGGACCCAACCCGTCGATCACCCGCAGGTCTTTTACGTGAAGAGAATGTAAATAGGGCCGTATATTTATGAAGCCCGCCGTCGCCGAATCCGCCTCACCGCAGGTCAGATTGTCGGACGGGTGCCACATGATCTTGATCCGTTTAGAGCCCAGGTTTTCGAGCAAGTCGCGACAGTGTTGGGTTGTGTTGGTGTAGTGCCAGGGGAGGTTTCCCAGAACCACATCGACCTCGTACTTCTCCGCCTGCTCCGCCACGAGCGAGAACGCTTTGAGCCATTTCTGCTTGTCGATGTCAGCGATCACACCGCCGCGCGTCAGCCACCGCATGGGCCATGTCGGCTTACCCGCCGAATACTCGCCGGGCCATGCGAAAGTGTAGGCCAACACCGAATCCACGCCCAGCCGGACGGCAGCCTGCATAGTTAAAATAAGGCGATCCAAATCCTCGCGAAACGCCGGATCATCCGGTAACGTTTCGAGCTGCAGATCGCTCAAGTGAAGTTTGCTGAAGGCGCCCCAAGCGCCGATCATAAACAGCTTGATTCCATGCCGGGCAGCACGCTCACCGATACTATCGATTGCGGCATCGCTGAGTTTGCCTTGGGCGCTGCCACCATTTGCCGAGCGGGCGCCATCGGCCCAGCGAAGATCGCCGAACCATCCAGATTCGGCGCCAAGTTCCTTTGCCAGGGCAAGCGCATCGTCAAAAGGCAGACCCGACATTTGAAGGTCCATCCCCAGTTTGAAGTGGTAGTTGCTCATGATTAACTCCTATGAATTCATACTCAGACTGTTGACAATACCGATTTCGAATTTCGAAGCAATGCGCGAAACCCAAGCTCGAAGCTCCTTCAGGTTCAATAAAGCTTGGATCGTTGCAAAGAATTGGAGCTACTGAAGCTGGACGCCTTTTCAACCGCCGAAGCCTTGGCGTAGGTGGTCGCGTTCAGGGCAGGTCCGGTCAGCCGAGGGGACTGAACCGAAAGGCTCCAGCTACGCCCATCCGTCCCCCTCCTGTGCGAAGCACTGCGCCGTGACAGCACGGCTCCAGCTTCGCCGACGCGGGTACCTTTCGGACGGGCAAGGCTGAAGAACAGGCAGGGTGCCGGCTTCACCTTAGTCCGGCCCGCGGCTGGGCTGCGCTGGCCGGATCAAACAGGAGGAATTGTGGGACACCCATAGATTGCCGAAACATTGGTTGAAAATCGATGAACAGCCTGGTGCCGCGAAAACATCGAGAGCGAATCCCACACGGAGCCCCTGAACCGAAGAGGCCCTAGCGAGTTTTCAGGACTGCCAAAATGCGAAGTGTCAACTGATTTTCGTAATTGATGGGTGTCCTGGGATTTCCGTTACGCTTCCGGCTCTCGATTTCCGGCTCGATAAAGCCGGCCTTGGGGTGCCGCAGCTGCCCCTGAGCCCCCACCGGCGGGCTGACTCTTCATCCTTGCCTTCTGATCCCCGCCGAGGCATCGTTCTGACCATGGAAAGGCTGTTTCAGGCTGGCCGCAACAGCTGCGTGTCCGTGCCGCCCGAAAAGCGATTTCTTATCAGTTTTAGGGCAGGGGCGCAGTAGTGGGCTTGAGCACATGAGTTTGGAACCGCGTTGGTGGGAAAACGCCAGATTCCTCAACTTCTCTAGCCCCAAGTCGAGGGGCCTAACACTCACCGGCCTCAGCGAGAAGCTCGATGAGCTCGGAGAGTGGGGCTTCAACGCCATCTGTATGAGGAGCCCGTACCACGGCGGTGTCCAGTATTCCGGCCTGGACGTCATCGACTACTACACCGTCGATCCTGCTCTTGGCACCCTGGATGACTTTGACGAGCTTATCTACGAAAGCCACAAACGAGATATCGCTGTCATTTCATTTCTCAACTTGGGGTATGCCGCTGTAAGCTTCCCACCATTCGTGACGGCGTGCGACGATGTGAAGGCCGGAGTCGATAGTCCCGAGTCTCGGTGGTTCGTGTGGAGCGACACAAAAAGTGCCGAGTTGGATCGAAGTCACATGCCTTTCTTTCTCAACGATACCGAGGGCAGCTGGCGGTTCAACGAAAGAGCAGGCAAGTACGTCTGGGTAAGGTGGCCGGGTGATGTGAGCCAGGAGGATATGCCCCAGTTCAACTTTGGGAAGGTAGCATGGCAGGAGGAGTGTCGCAGAGTTGTTCGGTTTTGGATGGAGCGTGGGATTGACGGCATGATGGTCGACGCCGTTCCCGACTACACCAACTGCACGTTTGAGATAAACAACAGCACCATTACCGACGTGGTCCACGAGTTTCCAAATACGTTTGTGCTGCCGGAAGGAGCCGGCATAAGGAACGATCCCGTCCCGTGGATCACAGAGGGACACTACGACGGTGTCATCGACTATGGAATTGCCACTGGGAGGCGGTGGGAGCAGGCAATCACGATTGCGCTGAAGACAGGCAATCCGAGGGGGATCGAGATCAAGCTGCGTCTCTACAGGGATCGCGTGGTGGCAGCCGGCGGGGTGACATGGGCAAACCCGCGCCTGATGTCGGTGACGAAGGATAAACTCTCTCCGGCGCAGATGCTGTTAGAGGTGGTTACCCTGGCGACGGTGGGTGAGCTCATCGTGGTTCACGACGATATCTTTGAACCGGTATGGCCGACTGGCTTTGAGACAAAGCTGAGGGAGATCGTAAAGGCACAGCGGGACTACCCCGCCCTTCGCGCGACTGGTCCCAGACGACGTCTGCCCACCATTAACGACAGCCTCTTCTATGCGTTCCTTCGCACACCGCCTGATGGGAAAGCGGCACGGGATCAGGAGGTGCTTGTTGTGTTCAACTTTCAGAATAGTTACCGGGTGATGGAGGTCTATCTCGATTGGGAGGCGCAGTTGACCGACATCTTCAGCATGGAACGCCGCGCCACGGAGAGGACCCTGCAGCTCTCGCTCCCACCGTACGGCTATGGAATCTTCGAGGTAGATCGAAAGGGTTCACGACCCACGTGACCCCCCTCAAGGATCTTGGGACCGAGGGATCAAGGGATCAATTAGGACACCCATATTCTGCGCCGGCGAACATCTGTCGATGCTTTGCTTACTTTGGGAATGCAGAGCAACGAGGAATATGGAGGTCGCGCAGAATCTCCTTGGGCGAACTGCAACCGGCGTGACCCTTAGTCCGCACCCCCGGCCATGAGCCATTCGGCCTTGAGCTCATGGCCGAGGGGCTCGAATGCGAATGGGCCCTCTGCAAGGCAGCGGGATCTGCGGGTGTTGGGTGCCCTGACGGAATTCTAGGACACCCATAAATTATGGAAATAAGTTGACACGTCGAATTGTAGTAGTGCTGAAATCGCGCTGAGGCCTCTTCGATTCAGGGGCTCCGTGTGGGATTCTCTCTCGATATTTTCGCGACACTAGGCTGTGTATCCGTTGTCAACCGATTTTTCGACAATCTGTGGGTGTCCCACAGTTCGATTAAGCTCTCCTGTTATTTCGTATCCTTGTTCTCGAAGCCGCTCAGCCAACCTCGCAATATGCTCTGGTCCAACCTCACAACAACCTCCAATAATTGACGCTCCATCCGTCACCCAAGCCAGCGCGAATTCCGCATATTCATCTGGGCCAAGATCCTGCCGTGCTTCCAAGCTTTTCACGGTGCCGCCAGGTTTCAAGCTTTCGATGGACGTAAAGCCGTTGGCATATGCTCCGAGTGGCCCCGGATTCAACGAAAATTCGCCCCACGCAGCCGATATCGCTTCCGGTTTGCTGCAATTAAGAAGCTTTGCATCGACGCCGATTTCGTCAAGCGCCGCAAGCGCGTCACTCAACGGCTCACCACTACGAAGTTCGCCAGAACCATCATCGCTGACGGTCAGCCCCACCCAGACCGGCTGACCGCTTTCTTTCGCAGCCAGCGCTGCAGCAAGCGCTTGTGCCACCGAGGCCATGGTCTCGCAAAGAACTAAATCCACGTGATCTTCCTGTTCTGCAACAATTCTTCGGTAGGTATTGACCGAGGTTTCAAAATCCGGCGCCACATCGGGCCGGTAACTTGCAACCAGCGGCGGTAAACACCCCGCGATTTTCACACCGTCAATACTGCAACCATCTCGCGCATCTCTCGCGACCTTGATTGCCGTAGCTTGAAGTGCTTCGAACTGATCAGCCGCGCCATGGCGCTGCAGCCGTTCCGGCGTCGCCGAGTAAGCGTTGAGCGTGATGACCTTCGATCCTGACCGAATGTAGTCGGCATGAAGGTCGCGCACGATCTCCGGTTCGTCCATCATGACCTGAGCAGACCATAAAGCTGTGGGCTCATTGCCGCTCCGACGCAGGAGTTCCTGCCCCATGCCGCCATCCAGGAGAACGATTTGGCTCGCGATCTTGTTCATACGCTCGCCACCCTGAAGTGCTTCGAACTGATCAGCCGCGCCATGGCGCTGCAGCCGTTCCGGCGTCGCCGAGTAAGCGTTGAGCGTGATGACCTTCGATCCTGACCGAATGTAGTCGGCATGAAGGTCGCGCACGATCTCCGGTTCGTCCATCATGACCTGAGCAGACCATAAAGCTGTGGGCTCATTGCCGCTCCGACGCAGGAGTTCCTGCCCCATGCCGCCATCCAGGAGAACGATTTGGCTCGCGATCTTGTTCATACGCTCGCCACCCTAGTGTTTGAGCTTGAGCTGGCGCTCGCTTTCAATACGAACGTCCCGGTTCAAGCCTGGCCGCACCCGACAGGGCTCGCCGGCCAGACTCTTGATCCGCACCCATTCGGTCACTCCGGCCATGCGTTTTGCTGAGACGAGGAAGGCGCCTTCTGTTCGAAGATTACGAAATTCCACATCCTTCCAGGCGGAGGGGATTGCAGGGAATATACGAACGGGACCCGAATCCGGTTTTGCCGGATCGGTCCAGCTTTGGATCAACATCTCATGTATGATGTTCGCCAGCCCCATTTGAATAGTGCTAAATCAAAGTTACAGTCCTTGAACACGCCTGTTTCCGGCGAATACGTCGGTGGAAGGTGAATTTTGCCATCTTCACCTTCTTTTGCCATATGAAGGTACAGATTGATACTGCGGCTCAACAGCGGATAAATCTTCTCTCGCAGCATGTCGTCGTCCATGGAGTAACGATACTGACTCCAGAAGTTATTCACGACCCAAGGTAGTGTCCCCACGAGGTGAAAATAGCGCATATCCTGTTCACGATTCCCGATCAGATCACCTGCCACCTCGATCGGCAGAAATGCGGAGTCTTTCTGCCATTCCACGGGACGCACTGCCTTGATCAATTCCTCGCGCTGGCTATGGAAGCGGTCGAGTAACTCCTGTCCCAGATCCAACCGGTTGGCGGTGTAGACCGGCCAATGCGCACATTGAATATTCCAGTCTGTGGTCGTACAGCACCAGCTTTCTCCCTGGAACCATAGGCCGGGACAATCGACGTAGGCCCGTCCCGTTCGCGATATGCAACCGAACCGGTAGATCGTCTGCCAATAGAGTGATTCCAGGCTTTTGTCAGGGACACTTACAAAGCTTTGCGCATAGTAGTTGTGCCACCAGGCACGATGAACCTCCTCCCACTGAACTCTGTTAAGCTGCAGGCAACGTTTCACATCCGACACGGCTGTCTCGACCGCTGTTGATTTCGGATAGCTGTGGGCAATACTGACAAGATGCGTGTGAACCCCATTCTCCACTTGCTCATTCCAGGCCGTTGCATACTGGCCGCCGACCAAGAAATCCTGTATCCAAACCGAGACGGCTCCCTTCGTCTCCTTACGACCTGCTGGATTGGCCTTGGACACCTTCAGCGTCTTAGCGTAATGCTTTCCATATCGTTTCGCAAATGCCTCGATCTCTGACGGTTTAGTTGGATAGCCGCTTCGTGTGGATTTGGCCTCCACAGGATGCCATGTCCGGTGAAGTTCTTTCTCTCCCTCAGATGGAGTCAGTTCCGTGACAATCGCCATATCCTCGGCGTGGGTGAAATGACGAATCTGAATGGTTCCTTTGTCCGTTAATGGTTCCTTTGTCCGTTTCGATCGTCCCTCTCAATTCGGCATTCCAGAGATCCTTTCTCCAGCTGCAACCGGTCAGTTTGCCGACAGGATGAAGCAGGAAATGACCGATCTGTAGGCGCGGACGACTGTAGGCGGGCCAGCCGTAGGAGTCGTCACGATGGTCTTGAACGTCCGCGCGCACGACCGGCCGTTCGGCCACGAGTGATGCGGATCAGATACACCCGGCAAACGCTCGCCCGGCGACGAGCCGCCACCAGAGATTGCCACGCACGATGCCGTTGTGCAGGTGGATTCGGTCGTCGGTTTGGATGAAGTCCAAGGGCGGTTCGTCGGGGTGATCGGCAAAGTTGCCGAAGACCGATTCGGCGTCGGCGTAGTGCAGGGCCCACCCCCGCCGTCGCAGGGCCGTCTCATTGGGGCCGGTGGCATGGATAGACCAGCGGTCGTGGAACACGGCGTCGCCAGGTTGAAGGGTGACGCGCACTTCCTGCTCGAGGTGCTTTTCGGTGATTCGGTAGCCGAGCTTGTCAAACCGGAACTGGCCATAGCCGGCGGTCAAGGGGACGTAGCGCAGGCAACCGTTTTGCTCGGTCAGTTCGTCCAGCGCGATCCAGCAGGTGACACTCCGTTTGCTCAGATGAAAGAACCCGTCCTGGTGGTAGCGGTTGGCACCGAAATAGGGGGGCGTGCTGTTGAAGGGCGGTTTGTTGAACAGGTGATCGAACCAGACTTTGACGTTGTCGCTCAGGATCTCGGTGAGGACGGCGATGATTGAGGGATGGGCGGCGAACCGCCCAAAAAGGGCGTCATTGTCCACGAGGTGATTGAGCTGGGAAATCGTGCGGGGGCGCCGCTGTTCTGGTCCCAGGGATCGTCTGAGGCGCGGGCGCGGGCGACGGCGTCCGGATGCGGAGAGGTCTGGGCGAGCGGGAAGATGCGCTCACCCAGGCGGCCCCACTTCTCGTTGATCCTGACCATCTCCAGCCCACTAAAGTCGCGCATCACATTGATTTTCTTGGTCGGATAACGCTCGATGTATGGCAGGCGCTGGGCATCGTCGCGCTTGCGGTACTCCTCGATCTGAGCCGCGATCTCGTCGGCCCGGCTGCGCAGGGTCCGGACTTCATCCTTGGCCAGGAGACCGCCTACAACCATGTAGCCATTGGTGCGCGGGCGCGGGCGACGGCGTCCGGATGCGGAGAGGTCTGGGCGAGCGGGAAGATGCGCTCACCCAGGCGGCCCCACTTCTCGTTGATCCTGACCATCTCCAGCCCACTAAAGTCGCGCATCACATTGATTTTCTTGGTCGGATAACGCTCGATGTATGGCAGGCGCTGGGCATCGTCGCGCTTGCGGTACTCCTCGATCTGAGCCGCGATCTCGTCGGCCCGGCTGCGCAGGGTCCGGACTTCATCCTTGGCCAGGAGACCGCCTACAACCATGTAGCCATTGGTGCGGAAGAAGGCGTTTTCAACGTCGTCGAGGTCCATAGTTGTCTCACCACAGGATATTCCCATGAGGCGGTGAAGATCAAGCCGTTCCCTTTTCGCCCTTTTCAAATTCCGGCATTCCGCGCTAGCTCACCGCACGGTTCGCTGGTGAAAGAATGAATTGAATTTTGACAGGAGAAAACAGAGGGAACAGAGAGAGAATCTCTCCCTTCGCTCCGTTTTCTCCGTTGCCTCCTGTAAGAAGGAAGGAACGAGCAGAACGGGATTCGCTTGCCCTTCGTCCCGGCTCCTGTCAGAGTCAGAACTATGCTCCAGCGCGAAGTCGGTGAGCGCCGCGATTAGCCATAGGATGAAGGAGGCAAATTCATGGCGAATCGCAACAAAAGAATTGGTGTCGTTGTATTGCTCTCTTTTCTGTTAACATCCACTGTGTTTGCGCAAGGCGCAGGCGCTGAATGGAAAAGCCTCAATCAGCAGTTGATGGACCTTTATCGCACGGGAAACTACGACCGTGCCGAAACCGTGGCGAAGAAGGCTCTGGAGGTGGCCGAGAAAAACGCTGACCCCGAACATCCCGATGTGGCCAAAAGCCTTGAGAATATGGCTGCGCTTTATCGAGCCACAATTCGGCAGCAGGAGGCCGAAAAACTCGAACACCGGGCCGCGCGTATTCGTGCCATTTCAGCAATCTCGTAGGACAGACGTGATCTTCGCATCTTGCGTGGCCGCGACATCATTCCAAGGAGGCCGGTATGACAAATCGAAAAGAGATACAGCGTCCCGCGAAGGAGATGTTGGAGTCATTCTCGGAGTTTGGAACCGCGACCATCAGCTCAGCGCTTCGCGAGGTCTGCGGGATCCGAAGGGCGTTCCTCGTCGGTCCTCGACCCTACACCCTTGGGCTCAAGTCCGTTGGAGTAGCGGTGACACTCCAGTTCCTTCCCAAGCGTGAGGACATCCAGACATCCCAGCTAGAGGAGGAGACCGAGTCTCGTTCGGCCCTATGGGACGCCGTGATCGCCGTTGGCGAGGACGACGTCCTGGTCGTAGACGCTCGAGGCGATGTAGAGACGGGCTGCCTGGGCGAGATGCTTATGACCTCTCTGCACGCCAAGGGCGGCGCGGGCCTGGTCGTTGACGGCGCGGTCAGGGATTACCCCTCAGCCAAGGACATCGGCCTCCCGCTCTTCCTGCGGAGCACGACGCCTCACAATGCCACCCACTTCAACATGTACCCCTGGGATTACAACATCCCGATCGGTTGCGGGGGCATCTTGATTATGCCGGGCGACATCATCGTCGGCGACGACGACGGTGTGGTCGTGGTGCCACCTAAGGTCGCGACGCAGGTGATCGAGTACTGCGAGCGACGCGAGGCGGGAGAGGTCTTCGAGGGCATCATGCTCAAGAAGACTGGACTCGTCGAAAAGTACTATCCGATGAACGCGGAGGCCCAGCGAGAGTACGAAGAGTGGAAAACCACGGGCAAGCTCCCGACCAAGTAGGTGTAGCCGCGAGCAACGGACGACTCCTCTTTAACAGCGACTCCAGGCATAGCTACATGTAGGAGCCTCAGGACTCCTTACCCCTGTGAAGCGGGATTGACGCTATTTTGCCCTTGGGGCGGTGTCGCCGACGGGGGTGCCACGTTTTCGCCGAGGAGGCGGTAGTGGAGCACAAGTTGGGTGCCGGGGAAGGCGAACTGCATCTGGTTAAGCTGGGGAAACAGGCGGGACAGGTCGCGATCAACCGCTGGACGCGAGCCGCGATTCACATCTTCGTTGGAAGCGAGCGGGCAGGGAAGCGAGTGATGGATTTCCAATCATTCGGGCTTATCTTCCCCTGAACCTGATTCTGCCCGATCGGCCGGAGCCCCACTGACGGACCCGTACGAGTGACTGTGTGGAATCTTGGGCTGGCCCGTTCGGTCAGTCCCGGGGACCCGATTAGCTGCACCTCCGCCTGTTGTGATCAAATACCTTCCACGGTTCTCATAGCCGGGATCTCGCTGTAGCAACACCTGCTCAAACTGTCCTGCGACGGAACGCCAGAAATTGGCTGCCGGAGTATTCTCATCATTGAACGAAATGCCCCATACTCCCGGAAACATCCTCAAAACCTGTCGCGCGGCATCTCGCCCTATCCCCATTCTACGGTATCTGCGGAGGATGAAGAATTCCGCAATCTGAAAGTCCCAATCTTCCTCGCCGTTGCTCTCGCGAACCATCACAAAGCCGCTGAGTTGCTCGCCAATACGTATGAAGAACGGATATCTCTCTGCCTCCCGGAAATAAGCGTCGAACCATCGGTAATTGAAATTCCCTTCGGGACCGATTTCGAACCGGTCAGATTCGGAGTAATCATGAATACAGAGCTGCTTCAATCGCCACAGTGCATCCCTTTCCAGAGGATGGACTTCCTGCAGTTCTACGCCCATTTTATCTCACTCGCGGCTAACATCGAGTCTCGCGACGAAGCGTTTGCACGCCGTTCGCTACGGCCATTGGTTCGGCACTTCCGGTTGCTCCCTGGGGATCGCTATGTGAAGAGCGCCGCGCACGCGCCGCGATACGACGGATGAACGGACTCTTTCCCTCACCGTACCCGGTACGGTCAAAGGGAAAGCGCCCAGCCAGCCGGCGTTTAAGTGCGGCATAATCCTGGGCAACTTCGCGGTGCGAACGCAAGTAATCCCTAAATGCGATACGCATGTACCAGCAGTCACTTCGATACGGAATAAGTTGAAGGTTATACGATTGCTTTCCAGGTACCCTCTTCTCAAAGAAATGCATGACATTGCCTCATTCTGCCGTTGTGTGCCGAATTGAGGGAATAAGTCAGGTTCGCCCAAGGCCATGATTTACATCTATTTACCTGAGATTGAGCAAGTTATGGAATTCGACTGAAAGTAGCGTAGGGCGATTTCGACGGAAGAAGCGTAGCGAACGGAGATGGGGCCCTCCGCAGGAGGGAATGCGCAGCATCGATCCGCAGGATCGCCACGGAGCGAACGAGGCGAGCGCAGATGGGCAAACCGGAGGTTTGGGGCGATAGCCCCGAGCGTAGCGAGTCAATCCCGCCCTCTCCGCGGGATGAGAACCCGCCGCGGGTTGTCAGGCCTTCTTGCTGCGCCGGTGAAGACGGAAGGAGATGAATCCCCGTAGGACGAAGCGCTGCTTCGTCATCCGCGTCAGAAAGGCAGTTCGTCGTCGAGTTCGAGGTCCCCCCGGCGTCCTTCCCGGAATCGCGCGCAGGTTCTGGTTGGGCATCCTCTTCTTCCCTTCCGATTCAGCTCTTCATACATTCCATGCCGTCAACCTATTTTTAGCCAGATAATTAATATTTCAACCGATGGGTCGAAAAGAGAGGGATAGGCTGCTTCCCAGCGGGAACGGGATCTTTCCGCCCTCCCGAATGCGAGGTCGATGTCTGATATGTGGCCGAGCAACTCGACATCCCCGGGATACAGCTTCAGTCCCTCAAGGGCATGTTCTGCTCTGGCCGCATCATCTCCCGTGATTTCGAGTAGCCACGCCTTCATTCCAGTCGCGCCAAGGGAGGCGGCGCAGGACGTTGCTGTTTGCCTATACCCCCGCATTCAGGCCGCTGGAAGATAAGTTCTCCTACCAGCCCTGGTTTCTCGAGAAAGGTTACCTCGAAGGCTTGTCTGAACCTACGCGTCGATTCTATGATCGCTTCGTTCTCGAGTATAATGGATTCTGGACAAACCCGGCCGGTCCTCCCTCATCTGGCCTCCATGGGTAACGTCTGGTTCTGAAACGATCGAAAGAAATGGAATACCGTCCCTTTGGAAAGACCGAAATGAGCGTTTCCGCTCTGGGCTTCGGCTGCTGGGAAACGAGCGGCGGATATGGCGCTGTTGATGAACGTGAGGTAGTCTCGGCCGTGCATCGTGCTCTCGATGTGGGGATCAACTGCTTTGATACAGCGCAGTCCTACGGATCCGGCCGTTCTGAGGCCATCCTTGCCAAGGCGCTCGACGGGCGTCGCGACGAAGCCATTATCGTGACCAAATTCGGCATTCGATATCCGAATCGGGAGAGGGGGCGCGACAGTCGCCGCTTCCGGGTTTTGGGCTCGATTGACGAGAGTCTGAAGCTGCTGAAGACGGACTATGTGGATGTTTATCTGGTGCATTCGCCTGATCATCACACGCCATTCGAGGAGACGATGCTGGCTTTGGAGGAGGTCGTCAGATCAGGGAAGGCCCGTTACGCCGGCGTATCCAACTTCAATGTCGACCAAATGCAGGAGTGCGTTAAGACGCGGCACTTGGATGTAGCCCAGCACCAATGCCACCTCTTTGATCGTACCATTGAGGGGAAGATCCTGCCCTTTTGTCGCGATCGAGGCATCGGAATGATGACGTGGGGATCTTTGGCCCACGGTCTCCTTGCCGGAGCATTCACGCCCGAGACGGTGTTCGAGGAGAGTGACTGGCGGTCACAGGCTAGCACGGGCAAGTCCCGATTCTTTACGAGGGAGAACTTCCCCACCAGTATTGCCGTCGTAGAAGAGCTGAAGGCAATTGCCGCGCGGCATGGCAAGAAGGTGGCGCATCTGGCTTTGCGATGGGCCTTGGAAAATCCCGGTGTGAGTGTGGCTTTGGTTGGTTTTCGCCGGCCCGAAGAAGTCGACGACTGCGTGGGTTGTCTGGATTGGCTCCTCACCGACAGCGATCGCGAAGACATCGATGCCGTCTTCAGCCGTTTTGGCATAGAGACGGCAAATGACGACTGGCTTGCGGACTGATTGAGCCCCTTATTCGTTACCCCCGGGGAAGGAGGGTAGTACTCAGACCACACCAACAAGAGGTCTCCACTCTCGAGGGGAAAAATCTGAGCGTGATCGTTCCGGTCGTGCTCCGGTGTAATCGGCACGGGAGTAGTGGAGTAGACTTCAGCCATGGAATCAGGATTTTCCATAAGACCAGTCCTTCGAATAAATTTTCAGTGACACTCCCCGCAGCCGTTGTGACCCCTACCCAAGATGGTGCACACCCTTGCTCCAGGCAACTGCCCTTTTTCCTGGATTCACCAGCACACTCGCGCATCAGACCTCTGCCACTAGGCGTCGAAAACGCTGTAGCCGTAGAGCAGGAAGAGGTTTTGCAGAACCCACTGGTATCAACTACCCACCGAGATCGGAAAACGCCCTGAGTATTCCACATCATTTTTCCGGAGATACTACCTTTTCCTGGCAAACCCCCAAATCAGAACGCTGCTTTGTACTGAGAGCGTTTTCGGGTGGCGGGGTGGCCTTGATATGTCTGAGGCGGGAAAATGGCCAGATCCTCAACGAATAGCGATTACCGCCTATGCAACTGGCAGACACCAAGAAAAACCAATTGCCGAAGTGTATTGAAATGAGCAAAATGCGCTCGAGAGCTCCAGAGGTCGGTAATTTTAACGATTCGTACCCATCATACGGGAAATCCCGGTTGAATCATATTTTGACTACTACCATCGTTACCGCACTCATTTGTCGTTGGACCAGGACTGCCCGGTACCAAGGGCAACGGATCCACCGGAAAATGGGAAGGTGGTCGCATTCCCGCAGGTTGGCGGATTGCACAATTTGTACGCTCGAAAAGCAGCATGAGAATGGGTGCAGTCAATTTTCAGGAACCGTTGGATATGGAGATGGTATCGAAGCTTCGAGGTGATTTCAGGTAGTCGTGTATGGCGGAGGCGATAAAGTTCACATTGTGCCCTTGGATATCTTCCAGAAATTCGCTCCGCAGCGACTTCTTGATGTCGAGACCGGTAATGGTGAAATAGGATTTCAGATTCTTGATCAACCGGCGGGTAAATGCTCCGTTGCCGCAGGCGATATCCAGCACGGTTCCGGCATCGTACCTGGAGAGGTAGTCTTCGAGAGTCTTCACCAGTCTTTTCGTGTGGCTGCGCCTTGGAAGCGTGACGCATCGCCAGCATCGAAGATGAGCTTTCACGGAAATCGCAAGGATGCAATGCCCGCCATAGTCTTCCTTGGGGAAACGACGGCAGATGAAGCTAACGTAGCCGGCTTCGCAAGAAGGCGGGACCGCAGTTCATGATTCCTCTAATGATTTACCGCCAGGTGCCTGAATGCGGGACCGCTTGAAATTGTCGGGACTATGCCGCGACATTTGCGACATGCGACCGGTAAGCGACCATCATGAGGGCCATTGTTATTTCTTCTAGCCATACCGTGCCCGAGTCCCTAGGATCGTCCTCCATGGCGAAAATCTCATCCCCCGACCTGCTCGCGTTTGCGCGGGCGATCTTTGAAGCCGCCGGGCTTCCGACCGATCAGGCGTATACCCTTTCAGGCCACCTTGTCGAGTCGAACCTTGTCGGTCACGATTCGCATGGCGTCATCCGCATACCCCAATACGTCAACCTCCTTCAGAGCGGAAATGTTCGCCCCTTTGGCGACCACGAGATCGTTCGGGAAACTGCCGCGTCGCAGGTCGTCAACGCCAACGGAAGCCTTGGTATTCCAATGGCTCACTACGCGATGAAGTGGGCGGTGGACCGGGCCAGGGAACGGACCTTTGGCGCAGTCGCGGTCCATCGTTCGGGCCATATCGGCCGTCTGGGTGCCTATCCCCCCGTGGCTGCCCGGGAGGATTGTATCGGCCTTATTCTGCTCAATGGAATAGGGTGCTTCGCGGCTCCCTTTGGTGGTACCGCACGGCGGTTGCCTCCGAACCCCATTTCTATCAGCGTCCCGACTGAGGAGGGCGCTCCTCTAATGTTGGATATGACCACCAGCATGGTGGCCGGAGGCAAGGTGAGCCTCTACAACGCCATCCAGAAACCGGTTCCCTCGGACTGGTTGATAGGATCCGATGGTAAACCCGTAACGGATTCGAATCTATTCTTTGAGGACAAGGCTGCCATGCTGCCGCTGGGCGGTAGCGTCGGCTATAAAGGCTATGGTCTCGCTGTCATGATCGACGCCATTGCCGGCGGCCTCTCCTGGGCCGGCTGCAGTTGCGAGGAACCGACTCGCGGAGGCAGCGGTTTCCTGGCCCTGGCCATCGACATCGCCAGTTTCATCGACGTGCCCGAGTTCAAGCGCGAGATCACGCGGTTGAGCGAGTGGCTGAAGTCGTCGCCGAAGATTCCCGGGGTCGAGCGCATCTACCTTCCCGGTGAGATCGAGGAGACCTGCCGCAAGGCGAGAGAAGTCGGCGGGATCGAAATTGACGACGTCACCTGGGGCCGCATCGTGGAGACCGGGACCGAGTTGAAGATCGAAGCGCCCTCCGCGGCCTGAACCAAACATTTCATGCTCACGACGTGCTTCACAGTGTCCGAGGACGAATCCCAGCGAATCAGCGCTCTAGCTCGCGAGCACAAGTTGACCATCTCCGGATTTGCTCGCTTGCGGACACGGGGCACAACAGACCCGTCGGAACCGGTGGCACCACCCAGTGCCGTCTCACCGGGGTGGGAATCTTCGCCGCCGTTCCTCAACATCCTGAACTAACGGAGGAGAGCGGGCGTGAATTCTTGCCTAACTGTAGCCGGCTATAACGGTCCCTCCTCGGAGGGGTGGCCGAAGGCCGGGGTGGGTCCGATACGCCGGGGGAGACCCGCCACATTGCCGTTTCATCCCGCTAAAACCCGCGGCGGCTGGGTTGAGTGCGCCTCGATCTTAGCGTATCGTCGTCTTGGAATTTCTATTCCAGCAAAATGCAGCCTGAATCTCCATACTGTTTGAACCCGCCGTCGAAGGTAACGACAGTGAGATTCTCCGTGATGGCAAACGCCGTCAGATAGGCATCATTCCAGACTTTTGGAGAAAAGGTCCGGCCGCGTGTGTAACGCCTCCAGATCACTTCGATGTCGGCGGATTCCTCGAGCATATGAACGCGGCTGTCCGCCATCAATCGATCGTGCCGGGATGAAGTCGGTGGAGATCCATTACCCGGCGGCGCACCCGTCTTGTGGTATGGAAAAGGGTTTTGTGATCGATGGTTTCGGCCATCCCGGTTATGCCACCACCGATTACGAAGTGGCGCCATCCCAGGCCTACACCACGGCGGAGGGGACATCGGAAGTGCCGATGGATCACGACGGCACGGCGGTTCGGAGACAGCAGCAGAGCGTGCAGCCGATCGAAGCACTCAAGCCCGCCACCGGTTGGGACAATCTGCCGGAGCATTCACGCCCGAGACGGTGTTCGAGGAGAGTGACTGGCGGTCACAGGCTAGCACGGGCAAGTCCCGATTCTTTACGAGGGAGAACTTCCCCACCAGTATTGCCGTCGTAGAAGAGCTGAAGGCAATTGCCGCGCGGCATGGCAAGAAGATGGCGCATCTGGCTTTGCGATGGGCCTTGGAAAATCCCGGTGTGAGTGTGGCTTTGGTTGGTTTTCGCCGGCCCGAAGAAGTCGACGACTGCGTGGGTTGTCTGGATTGGCTCCTCACCGACAGCGATCGCGAAGACATCGATGCCGTCTTCAGCCGTTTTGGTGCAAATTCCGGTCGAAATCGGACACCTGTTCCGATTGAAACCGGACACCCAATCCGGTTCATTTCGGACACCCAGTCCGGTTCTATTCGGACAGGCAATCCGGTCTGATTTCGGACACTTTGAGGCAGCTACCGGATTGCTGTCCGAAATGTGCCGGATTGACCCAGTCAAGCAGTGCGAAGCGACGCTGGATAACCGTATCGGCGGTGGTTATGTCCCGCCGATGGCAAGAGAACGATTATCCATGCGTGAAATCAAAGAAGTCCTGAGACTCAAATATGAACTGAACCTGTCGCTGCGGGATATAGCCCGAGCCAGTGGTGTGCCCCGCAGCACGGTAGCGGACTATCTGTCCCGTGCGGACAAGGCCGAACTGTCATGGCCTCTGCCCGCTGGGCTGGACCAGCAGGGCCTCTGGGAGAAGCTCTTCGAGGAAGCTTCGCCTGGTGATCGGGCTACACCGCCGGCGCCAAAGGATGTCGGTCGAGCTTTGCCCGATTGGGCCTGCATTCACAAGGAGCTGCGACGCAAGCACGTGACCTTGCAGCTGCTTTGGCAGGAGTATCGCCAGGGTCACCCTGAGGGCTACGGACGTAGCCAGTTCTGCCATCTCTACAAACAATGGGCGAACCGACTCGATCCGGTGCAACGGCACCATCATGAACCCGGAGAGAAGCTCTTTGTGGACTGGGGCGGAGCCAAGCTGGAGATCCGCGACCCGGTAAGTGGCAAAAGCCTGCATGCCTGCCTGTTCGTCGCCGCCATGGGAGCCAGTCACAAGATCTACGTCGAGGCGTTCGCCGATCAGAAGCTCAGCTCGTGGATCACCGCCCACGTGCATGCACTGAGCTTTTATAGCGGGGTTCCCCGGCTGATCGTTCCGGACAACACCAAGACCGGCGTAGCCGCTTACTGCCGTTACGAACCGAAGATTCACCCCACCTATCAGGAGATGGCCGAGCACTACGGCACCGCCATACTGCCCACCCGGGCCCGCAAGCCCAGGGATAAGGCCAGCGTGGAGACTGCCGTACAGATCGCCCAACGCATGATTTTAGGAGCCCTGCGTGACTATACCTTTTTCAGCCTGGGTGCGGCCAATGAGCAGATCAGAAGATCCCTCGCACAGATCAACGCCAAGCCCTTCAGCCAGAAAGAGGGCTGCCGCGACGAACTGTTCGAGAAGATTGATAAGGCCGCCCTGGGGCCATTGCCCCGGCAGCCCTATGAGCTGGCCCAATGGCGCAAGGCCAAGGTCAATATCGATTACCACATCGTCGTCGACAAGCACTTCTACAGCGTCCCCTACCACTATGTCCACCGGAGGGTCGAGGTGCGCCTGAGCGCATCTACGCTGGAAGTTTACCATAACGGCAAACGTATCGCGGTGCACCTGCGCAGTGACCGTGCCGGTGCCTTCAGCACCATCCTCGAGCATCGGCCCAAATCCCATCAACGCCATGCCCAATGGACTCCCCGACGGCTCATCGGGTGGGCTCGCAAAGTCGGTCCCTGCTGTGCTCTGCTAGCTGAGCAGATCCTCCAAACTCGTCCTCATCCCGAGCAGGGCTACCGCTCCTGCCTCGGGTTGATGCACCTGGCTCGCGATGTGGGTGAGCAACGCATGGAAGCGGCCTGCCGCCGGGCGGTTGACCTTCAGGCCTACTCCTACCGAAGCGTCAAAAGCATCCTGCAGACCAAGCTTGATCAGCTCCATGATCAAGCCCAGCTGCCGTTAAGCCCGCCCCATCACGAAAACCTCCGGGGCGCCGGCTACTACGAACAATCCTTGGACCCAAGCTGATGAACCATACCCAAACCATCGAGAAGCTTGACGCGATGCGTCTGGAGGGCATGCGGGAAGCCCTGCAGGAGCAAAGAGAGCACCCTGATAGCACTCAGCTGGACTTCGAGGAGCGTCTGGCCCTGCTGGTCGAACGACAGTGGCTATGGCGCGAAAACAGAGCTCTGATGACTCGGCTGGCCTATGCCAAGTTCAAGATCAAGTGCGCTCTGGAGGACATCGACTATCAGTCCTCACGAGGACTCAGGCGAGACCACATCGAGCAGCTTCGGACCTCCGATTGGATCGGCCAGAGACGAAACTGTCTGATCCTCGGACCGACCGGGGTGGGCAAGACCTTTTTGGCCTGTGCTCTGGGCCACCAGGCCTGCCGGGATGGATTCCGGGCCCTTTACTTCTACGCCCCGAAACTCTTCCGCGCCCTGCAGTTGGCGCAGGCCGACGGCAGTCTGACCCGCCTGCTCAAAAAGCTCCTCAGGGCCGATCTATTGCTGGTCGATGACCTGGGCATTGTCTCGGTCCAACCTCAACAGTACCGGCAGTTCCTGGAAGTCCTCGACGACCGCTGCGGCAGCGCCTCCACGCTGATCACCAGTCAAGTCCCGGTCGGCCAGTGGCACGAGCTTATCAGCGATGCCACCATCGCTGATGCGATCCTCGATCGGCTGGTTCACAACGCTTACCGTTTGGAGCTCAAAGGCGAGTCCATGCGCAAGAGAACACAAATCAGAAAATGAAAGCAAAACCACCCATGAGAACCTTCGGATCTTCCTCCAAGCGACCCCTCACGGGACTTCGCGAGACGGAGTTACCCACAAAACCAGAGCGCCCTCCGACGAACTGTATAGGGCCCATTCTCGGACGCTCTGGGTCCATGGATAACTCCTCGCCGAGACCTTGTAAGGGGGTGGGACAGATCGACCCTCGCTACGCTCGGACAGCTCCTTTCAATCACCGAAATCTTGACTGATATCGGACACTATACTAGCTCATGAACACCCAGCGTCGCTACGCTCCGACAACTGTCCGGTATGAACCGGATCGGTGTCCGGATAAAACCGGACTGGGTGTCCGAATTGATCGGAATACGCAACAAGGTCCCCCGCATTTGAAACGAGAGGGGAAACGTCAAGTATTATAAACCGGATAAATAATTCTCCCCCGAAAAACGCGAAAATCACGAAAAAGGGGTGAAGGGGCAGAAAGATCTAGAGAAGGTGGCTTGTCGGCCGAGGGAATTAAACCAACCTTCGCCGGAGGTTTCGGCGCGGCAAGCAGGAGGAAACAGAGGGAACAGGCGGGTATGCCTGTTTTACGTTTTGGGTTCATCAGGAGAGTTTCCATCGAGGCCGGTGGCCATCAACTATGGCTGGCAATGAACCTTTCGTTGCTGCCGTCTGGAGGGCCGAGGTCCCTCGAGGCCGTTTCGAGGTTCGATACCGGGAACGAGTCTGTAGCTAGCCTGCCAAGGTATAAAAAAGCAGCAAACAGGTTGCCAAGCGGAAAGGAGTTTCGGTCTCTTCACTCTTCGAGCAGTGGTCATCCCGGGTGGCGGCCGCAGAGGAAAGTCCGCCGCTGGCCTCGCGCTTGCGGGGACAATGGAAATCCAAGTCTTCTCATGAAGGAGATCCGCGCCTTGACTTCCTCTTGGAAAAACACCGCAAGTGAAGGTCTTGGTCGGCACCAACATCTTTCTTGATGTGCTTTTCGATTTCGTAGACGCCATGCAAGCCGCCGCCGCGCTGGCCCGCATGGAGGCACAGGTAGCTTTTGGGATCATGCTCCGCCGGCAGGCCTGCCATAAATGCGATTGGCAGGAGAGTACGGGTGGCGTCCGTCGGTATCCCTGCGGGTGCTGGAAAGCCTGCCGATCGCGTTCTGAGATTCCAATCGGGAAACCGAGGAGACTGCGGTGACGGTGGTCGTGCCCCCGCGCCCCGGCGGGAGAAGGATTTCGATGAAACCGCTTGCCCGATATACCACTAGGTGGTAATATGGGTTAAGGATGGCGATCAGAAGCTTCCAGAACCGTGCGACTGAAGATATCAACTATGGCAGAGACACTAAGGCCGCGAGAAAGCTTCTTCCGCAAGAGCTTCACCAGAAAGCGCAGATAAAGATGGCCCGGTTAGGCGCCGCCACGTCGCTACAGGATTTAATTGAACTCAGAGGTAATCGCCTTGAAGCGCTCAAAGGAGACAGGCGAGGGAAGTACAGTATTCGTGTTAATGATCAATATCGGATTTGCTTCGATTGGCAGGGTGAACATGCCTTTAAAGTCGAGTTAGTAGACTATCACTCGTAACCATAGGAGACGGAGACGAAACATGAGCAAACATCACATTACTCCCGTACATTCTGGAACCGTTCTACAGGATGAAATCGAAGAGCTTGGGATCACTCAAGTTGCTTTAGCGCAGCACATCAACGTATTGCCGAAAACGATTAACGAAATCTGTCGGGGTAAGCGAGGAATCAGTGCTGAAATGGCGATGAAGTTGTCGCAGGCACTGGGCGCCAGCCCGCAGTTCTGGCTCAACCTTCAGATTAACTGGGAGCTCAGCCAGGTAGATGAATCGGTAATTGAGAACATCGCTACCCTCGTTGCTTGAAGAGTGGATTTATAGGACACTCACGGACCGCCGAAAAATCGATGGACTGCAAAGGAACGGTATTAGGTTGGAAACGGATGCGGCCCCGCCTCCGGCGCCCGACCGGCAAGTCTCTCCGAATTTCTGGCACTGTGCGAACTGCCGTCCAAATCTCTCCAGGGGAAGATCCTTCGTCAGACGCCTCTATCCAGTGAAGAAACGGCCCGTCTGGTGGCCGCCCTCAAGAAGTATCACTTGACTACGGTAGCCTGATTTTTTCGCCATCTGTGCTGAATCGGGGAATTCCCGGCAGGATCGCCGAAGCATCGCGAGGCGGGATCCGTGGTTTGGAATGAAACATTAGGATGAACCATCATCGAGCGACGGCGTTTCGACCCTGGCGCGAGGAGAAGCGGTACCAAGACAACGCACTCGACAAGGTGAAGCGGGTCGCTTTGGAGGGCGGTGGTTCGACGCCGATATGGGCAAGAGGCAGCTCGGTGCCGACTGGGACGCACCCGTTCACGAGCAGAAACCAATTTGAGGCGAAACTAAGCGACCCTCAACCTAGCTCGTAGCCGGCTTCGCAAGAAGGCGGGAACCGGGGGGCCCAAGGGCGTTTCGGGCCGTCGCGGTGACGGAGGGATGAATCCTATTCACGTTTGAGGGTTACGAGCCAGGCGTTTCGCGGTCGCGACAGTAGCTGGACCCGGCGTCGTTCTTGGGGCGAGAACTATGGCGAGGTAAGCGACTCTCGTCTCGGCGCAGTCCTTGATCCGAGGACGGAGACGGATTCTCTTTCAGTCGGGAAGTTCGACTGGGATCAAAATTTCGATCTTTGGGGGGAACCGCCGGGCTCGTTGTGACGACGAGATTGTCTAACTCGGAAAGTCGTGTAAGATTGGTGTACAGAAGACTCCTTAAATTGATAATTTGTTCGAGCGGCTTCACGATGAGCTCTGCCACTTATAGGTGAATCCCGATATACGAGCTGAAAGCGAGACAAGAAGATCCTTCTTCAGGAAGGTCTATCCGTATTTCGGGAAAATCCTGCCAGCGTCCTTTTTCAGGCATCCCGATTCCGAAATGCCGGGAGTTGTCCGGATCCACCCGTTGATCGAAGGTATCTATAAACCGAGAGGTGCAATGTATGCGTTCAGCATCGCTTCGATGTTAAAAAGCCCGTATCACGACCAGGTTTTCTTCCACCCCGATCACTCCTGGTGGATTCAATACAGCCCAAAGTCGGGCGGGATGGATACAGCAGTGAATCGATCTCTGATTCGTTGTATGACGGATCGAGAACCGGTCCTCGTGCTGAAGCAAGTGGCCGATAAAACCTCACAAGGACGGGCGCGCCATCGTTTATTGGGTCTGGGCTACGTCGAGAACTTTGATGTAGAAACAGACCTGTTCAGGATTCGGGGTCTCAAATTGGGGGAGATTAATGACTATCTTGGGATTAGTTTAGCAGATGATCTGTTGGAAACCGCATTGCGGTTGGAATCGTTGGAGGAATGGGTTCCCTATGTGAACGAGGACCGTGCTATATATCGTGTGCCTCAGGAGAAACGAGACACGGTATTCCGCGGAATCGTCCTTGAAAACTACGATTTTACCTGTGCCGTAACCGGGCAGCGATTTCGTTCGAGGCACCACATCGAGGCGACGGCAGCACATATCATCCGGCGAGCGAGGAAGGGAACCGACGATCCTCGAAATGGCCTCGCCTTATCGCAATCAACTCATTGGGCATTTGACCAAGGAATCTTCACAATATCGGACCAATACGAAGTCGTCATCAATCCCAAAGCCCGCGGCGCAAGCTACACACGTTTCCCCGTCATGGACTGCGATCGAAACGCTATTCGCCTACCAAAGGACGAATACTACTATCCCCATCCAGAAGCCCTGGAATGGCACAGGAAGGAAGTGTTTAGTCGATTCGAACTGTAGTATTTACTCGACCAGTTTTCCTCGAAAGGAATAAATAGTCTGGCAAAAAATAAGTTGCCAGGTATTCGCTGCCACGATGGCCGGCACCCCTGGCGGTGCTTGTAAGGTGTTCCCAGCTATGGCTATTGATCGGCTACGTGTCGACCTTGACTTCAATTGCCCGGACAACGCTCTGAGGTATGCGTTCTCGGATCACGGTTAGTGCTTGTTCAACCAAGGGGTAGATATTGGTCCCTTTCTCGCGTTGCACAAGACGGAGCCATACTGTCGGGAAATATCGGGCTAACATGCCGAAAAAGTAGGAAGCCAAGAAGAGGAGAGCGAAGTAGGAGAAATTCAAAGACTTGTCCTGATTACGAATTGGCGGCAAAACGCAGATGTTGTTTCCGTAGTTAATAAAAAAGGGTACTACGTTCAACACGGCTTCCCATGTTTCGTTGGAAAGTTCGATCTGCTTGATGTCTTGATACGTCTTTACCTCGAGGTCGCATTTGAATCCGAAGTCGCGCTGTATCACGCTATCCGCAACACCGTCAACACCCAATACTCCGGCACGATCGAATGAGAACAGAAACGGAGCACGCTCACTACTAGCGGAAATGTGCGCAGAATAACAGTTGGATTTCTGGCTATATATTGTTTCGTACAATTCAGCGAGGTCAGGAATTCGTGACAACACGTCATCGAGAGTTACAATGTCATCACTCCCAAATTCGATCGTTCCTTCGAGAGAGAACCGGAACCACTCGAAATCGCCCGGTCCTGTCCTGCCAACATATTGGCGATGCTCCTCGGTATTCCCGGTGGCATGCACAAAATCCGAAAACGTACCTCCTGTGAATGAAATGGGCAAGGACTGAAGACGATCGAGACCGCCGGCGAGGAGACTGGCCCAACCTACCGTGGACAAGCCGTGACCAGGCTTGAGGCTACACTCGCGTGCCTCGGGACGGCAAAATAGAATCATGGAGAGCACCCCGTAGTAGAGAAGAACGGGTCTTACGATCTCCTCGCATGATTGGAGGCTATCAAAATACGCCTTCCCTTGGAAGAGATTCGACGCGATTTCCTTGGCTTTACCGGCGTTAAGTTCGCGGCCATGACGCTTCCGGTAGAACCGCTCTAGTAGGTCTCTGGTCGCGTAGAGAGAGAACGTCTTCCATGGATCTCCGAACATGTTACCCAGCAGTGTATTGTATAGGAAATATTTAGCCCAGCTAAAAGCTATTGAGGGCAGTATGACTAGTTCGACTCATTTTGAAAGAACCTTAAAAATAGTCTGGCAAAAAATAGATTGACACCAGGACTTTGGTCGGATTTAGAGAGGCTATTCACTTACGAAGGATAAAGTTAATGGGTGTAGTCCCGTCGATATACCACTGTATATCGCGGATTGTGGGAGGGGAGTGGTATTTGGATGCTCGGGCCAAGGAGGTCTTGAGGAGGCAGATTGGGAGGGTCTCCGCGTTCTGCGGAGTGGAGATTCTGACCTATTGTATCATGAGCAATCATTTCCATCTTCTGGTGAGGATACCTGAGTATAGAGAAGTCACTGATGAAGAATTACTTAAACGCTTTTCAGGACTTCATGTCGAGGGGGATGTGAGAGTATCAATGCTGGCAGGTGCGCTGAAAGAAGACGGTCCTTACGGAAAGGCCTGGCGGGGCAGGCTGCAGGCGCGCATGGGGGATGTATCGATTTTCATGAAGGAATTGAAGCAGCACTTTTCGATTTGGTACAATCGCAGCCATGGGCGCTTTGGCACGCTTTGGGCGGAAAGGTTCCGGAGTGTGCTGGTTGACGACAACTCATTTAGCCTGCCTATTAATTTCCCCTTCTCGCCCACATGATGGGAATCTCCTCATTTCCAGTGACTTCAGCAACTTCCTTGTCAGCCACCTCAAAAGCGATATATTGCCTTACAATCAGTGCGGAAGGGACGAAGCGAAGCCGCAATGCTCGTGGGTAATGTTTAGTAGCGCGGGCACGTCCCGGACCGCAAAATACGGATAGTTAACAGCCAGAAGAATTGAAGATCAGGATACTAGCTTTTGGGTGCCTCTTCTTCGCCGCTAGGACATTCGGAGCCATTGCACTTCATCACTACACATTCGAGGGCCCTAGTGTTTTCGATTCGGTCGGTGCTGCCGATGGATCGCTCATCAATGGCGCTGCTGTTGTCTCGGGACTGCTCACGCTGGACGGAATCGACGACTACGTACAGTTCAGCCAGAACCTGATTCCTTCATCCGGGAGTTTCTCTGTCTCGTTCTTTGCGCAGCAGCTTTCCCCGCAGACAAGCCATCGGGAGATTATCTCTCAGGGTTTCTCTGGGGGCTCGGGCTTCTACCTAGGACACAACCCATCTCGGATCATTCGCGTTGGCGACTCGTGGATCAATACGGGTGTCGCTTACCCGGGCGACGGTTTGGCGCACCACTTCGCAGTAACTTCAGATGCATCCGAAACACACCTCTACATTGACGGCTCGCTTGCTGACAGCACCGGCCCCATTACGATAGCGGGAAGCGGTACAGCGACACGTCTGGGGAGGCAGTTCGCCCCGTTTAATGAGTTTTTCCACGGTACCGTTGACGACCTTCGGATCTTCAGTGGGACGCTGAGTAGTAGCGAGGTAGCGTCGTTGGCCTCCATTCCTGAGCCGTCATCGCTACCTTTGGTAGTGCTTCTTTTGACGCCGCTTTTTCTTCGTTCGTTGTCAAGGGTACGCTGAACTCGCTCTCTCACTCGACTACCAGAATCCGCCGGAACTTCGTCGCCTGGTCTCTGGTGGAGGGAAGAATAATTAGTCTGGCAAAAAATAGATTGACACCAATACTTTGTTAGGATTTATAGAGGCTATGCACTTACGAAGGATAAAGTTAATTGGATTCGGTCCTTCGATATACCACTGTATCTCGCGGATTGTGGGAGGGGAGTGGTATTTGGATGCTCGGGCCAAGGAGGTCTTAAGGAGGCAGATTGGGAGGGTCTCCGCGTTCTGCGAAGTGGAGATTCTGACCTATTGTATCATGAGCAATCATTTCCATCTTCTGGCAACCTATTTTTAGCCAGACAATTAAAATTCCAAGGTTGTGAGCCTGGTATGGCTCGGGTCCATGCTCAGCGCATTCTTTCTTTCGCGTAGAAGCTGAAATGTCCGTGCCCTGGATGCGAAAGGAAAGCCCGGCGGAACGCCGCCGCAAATGGAAGATGATGGCCGAGGGAGCCGACTACAGGCCCGCAAGGTTGGCGAATCTTTGCGGGGTTTCGCTGCGGCAACTCGAACGGCAGTTTCAGGCGGACCTAGGCGAGTCACCCAGGAAATGGCTCCGACGTCTGCGGATGGAGCGCGCGAAGAAGGTGCTATTGTTGTTAGGCAGTCCGACGGAGACAGCGATGGTGATGGGATTCCGCCAGCTCAGTCACTTCTCCAAGGAATTTAAGCGCGCGGTCGGGACGAGTCCGAAAGACTGGCTTCATGGCTCAGAAGACAGTCGGCCCGGCTGATACCGTATCGGGGTGCGCTCCTGGCCGAGCACCTGCAAGTGAAGTTGGTTGCGGCCAAGCTGGGATACAAGAGCCCAGCCAGCTTCATCAACGCCTTCAAGAAAGCCCACGGCATGCTGCCGTCCACGTGGCTTTCTGCCATGGAAGGCGAGCCAGAGAAGGCTGCGCATCGCAATGCAGGGAAGCGGCGACGGTCCCGATACTACCGCATTCTGAGCCAGCTTGAGAGCCTGACCGAAGGCGAGCGGCGAAGGATTGCGGAGGTGTGTGTGAGGATGAAAGGCGTTGCGACCGCCGCAGATGTTCGCGGTGATTAATCCAGAGAAATGTTAGATACATTAAGTTTGCGACGACCCGGTTTCGTTACTGCAGAAGTTTGCTGAGAGACGTTCTGCAGACGCAGGCGAGAAAGGAGCCTATTAATATTCGTAAACGCGCAGTACCATATCTCCGTCAAGGCCCACGGCTGTTCGACAGTGGTCGCAAATGATAACTCTTGTGCCGACAGCGCATGGCAATCACGGCGACAGCCGCCCCCAATCCGATCACGAACGCGCCGTTGGGTTCGGGAACGATATTCGTGAAAAACAAATGGTTGTCATTCCCGGCAGTGTCTTCGATGTGGCTTATCATGTTCGTATCAGCGAGTACTATCATTGTGCCGTTTCCAACCAGTTCGACTCCGCCCCATGGAGTGCTGAGGTCTTTTGCAAGGAAGAGTTCGTTGCCCGGTGGAATACCTGAGATTGAGTTCACATTGCCGTAATTGACGAGATTTACACTGGAGTTGAATGGATGGGGCAATATCTGTCCCGCGCTCGTGTCGTTGAACCCGGAATCGATAGAGGAGGCTCCCAGCAACATAGAGCTGCCGAGGTCGGACAAGGCCCCATTGATGAAGTTGTTCTCTGTGGGTGCGAAGCTGTTCTGCTCACCCATGAATAGAATTCGCCCTCCTGTCGCAAGATAGTTGGTCAATGCCGTGATCTCCGAAGTGCCAAACCCATCATTCGGTAACATGGCGACGAATAAGTCCACGTTGGACAGTTCAGGATCCGATATCGTTCCAGTAATTATCGAAGAGGAAAATCCCTCATTCTGGTAAAACGTATTCAGATCGTCATCGCCATCTCCGTCGGCAATGCTTCCGGCAAGAGTCGATGAGAGAATCATGATCGTGGTCGCGTAGGAACCGGTTGAGCAAAACCAAATAATTTCGACATGAACCAAGAATGGATGTATGACTTTCCTTACGATCTCCATTATTGCTTATGAGGTGCTCGGTGTAGTGAATCGAACGGTCCGGCTCAAAGAGGCCGCTCAAGCGGTGTTCACATGCAATCTCCTGTAGGCCGCGTTCGCGCAACCTCGAGTCATGTAGCGTATGGTTTTTCTCAACGCGATCAAGCAAGTATCAGAAGCCGTGGGCGCAATCGCTGAGGCTGACCCGAAGCCGGATTCGCTAGCCGACGGATTCATTTGGAGAAAGAACCGGAAGCATCACGAATGCTGACGCCCCTTTCCCGCCTCAGCCATACCAAGTGCCACCCCGCCACCCGAAAACGCTCTCAGTACAAAGGAGCGTTCTGATTTCGGTGGTTCTGAAAGGGAAGTCCTACGCTATCCATGATCTATGTGGACCTATGATCGGACAGCATTATGTCGTAAGAGGTAAAACAGTGGTATCAGCATGAGTGCGATCACAGACGGTTCCGCAATGACAACTGCGTCGACAGTGATATTATCAAACTCGGCACCTAGGTAAACGGTTGGACTTCGATAGTCTTGGAAAATGAGAACGCTATCCACCGTGGCGAACTGGGCGCCTGTGATCGTATAATGTGTCGTTTCGAAGAAACCAGATCCTAAGTCGGCTCGGCCATAGGCCTCTCCTGCAACCGGGTCCAGTATCACCTGAAGACTAACGGCGGTATCAAAGCTGCCTGCGTGTCCTTCCAGGTCCCCACTATTACCAGTCAGATTCCTTACATCAAAGTCCCACTTGTCATTGATTGTAGTATCCCAGAACCAACCGGCTAGGATCGTTGACGAAGAATCGGAGAAAAAAACTCCCGCGTTATGACTTTCGGGTGCACTTGAATGTGGATAGGCGTTGAAGTCAAGAGTGTACCGCTCTGTCGAGCCAAGCGTCCCAAGTGCGTGCCTGGAACGTGCGAGTATGCCCGTACCTGGATCGATACGGCCGTCGACCACTTTCGTGCCAAGTCCCACGCCAGTCCCAATTCGAATTTCGTCCCCTGTCCAGCCACCCTGCCCCGATAGATTTCCGTCCGCCAATGAGTCGAAATTCTCAGAGAAGATAATGGTGGCCGGCGCGGGCGTTGAGAGAAACCCACAAACCAAGAGGGCAAACGCAAATGCCGCAACTTGGAAAGGTTGCCTCTGTGGCCACGAGAGGAGGACTCGTGTAGCTCGGGCTCTGCTCGACGTCATGCTTCGCTCCTGTAAATAGAACCGGGATTCACCTGATGCTACCTTTGTGAGGTGAGCGTTTGCAAATCGAATCTACGGTATCCGCTGCGAAACGCTGACACTTCCTGCCACCTGTGCGATGCGAGAATGCTGCATTCCTTGGCATCTGAAGTCTGGACATTGAATTCGTAGTATTTCCCTGATTACCTATCTCACGGGCAGCCGGCCTATGGGAGGCGTCCCGTCTCCGGAGCACCGCCCACCCCAGTCCAGTGGTGGAACCCGCCGACCAGGCTGGCCAGGAAGCCGGATTCGCGAATGGGAACTGATTTTTCCAGACAAGGGACCAAAAGAACCAGAAATGCTGACGCCGTTTTCCCACCCTAGCCATACCAAGACCCACCCCGCCACCCGAAAACGCCCTCAGCACAAACCAGCGTTCTGATTTCGGGGGTTCTGGTAGGAAGCGGGCGCGGGAATGTGGACCTCAGCGTCGCAAAGCCGGGAACAGGCGTCGGTCCCGGTGCTACCGGATTATGAGCCAGCTTGAGAGCCTGACCGAAGCAGAGCGCCGGACAGTTGCGAACGTCTGTTTAGGGATGAACAGCGTCGAGGCCCGCCGAAGATCGTGCTGATTAATGGGAAGAAAAGCTGGTCAAATCGGTTCTTAACGCCAAGACCCACTTGATACGGGGCCCGATGGTTGAGAAGAACTAGGGCTCGCAGCGTCCAACCCATCAGGTGCGACCTGATTTGCCCGGGCGAACTAACCCAGTAAATGCGACATCCCTCTAATACAGCGTATCACGAGGATTCAGGCACTTCATGCGATCGCCTGCAAAAGTTGAACGGATATTGAAACACCCAAAAATGACAATGATAACCCCCAGTATCCGCCTCCGCTTTCCGGCCATTCAATTTCTGTTGCTGATTGGGTTTAGCACCTCGCTTAAATCCCAGTTTCGTCACTTCATCGTATCGGATGATTTTGGCGTGGACAAAACGATTCAAAGTTACGTCTTGCCGCTATCAGATGAAGGGGCCATCGAACACGCCCGGGCACTCATCGAATTTGGTCCTGAGATCGGAGAGACCATCGTAGTGGCCAAGATTGATAAGGGAACCGACCAGATCAATCGCAACTACGCCGAAGACGGTGCACCGTTTTGGTCCTGGCATGTAACCGAATTCCTCGATTTCGCCGACGCTACGATAGAGATCATTGATGGGCGGCCTGGGTTCATCGAAAGCGACGTCGATGGTTGGTTGGCCAATACCAATTCCAGTATCGGATTCTGGAGTTTCACCGTCACCGAGGAGCTGCCAGTGCAACCGGAACAGTTTCTTGGACAAGGGTGGTGGCAATCATCATGGTTCGGAATATACAATGACATTGGATATCCCTGGCTTAACCACCAGACGCTCGGCTTTCTCTATTATTCCGGATCCGGTCCCTCTGATGTTTGGTTGTGGTCCGAGCGGCTCGGATACTTGTGGACGGCCGAAACACTTTTTCCTTTTCTTTGGAGCGTTCAAAAAGACGGTTGGCTCTGGTATCTGAAAGGATCGACCGAACCCAACCTATTCTTCAATTTCTCAACCGCCGATTGGGAGGAACTCTAGCCTTTTCTGGGAATATTAGAAGCAGATGGAGAAGGACCGTTTAGGAAGGCCGATGGAGAACGACGAGCTGGCACATCGCAGCTAGGCGGCTCTGGTTCGGTCCACGGGGGTAACGCTGCGGTTGTGTCGGGAAGCAACGCGCCTTTAGGTGGGAAGCTCCTGCCGGTGCGATCCGGTGGAGGTCGACAGAGGCCATAATATTCTTATGCATTTGGATCGCGCTCCCGGACGGCAGTTTCCAATCACTTGAGTTTGTTTTCCCGTGGACCTGAACCTGCCCGACCAGCCGAACCGCTGATTACCAACCCCGACGAGTGGTGGTGTGGGGCTGGTCTCTATGGGTCAGTCCCGGGGACCCGATTCGGCAGCTTGGCGTTCACACCACTCTGAGCTCTCGATGTCGGTCAACCCAGTAGCCACTGTGCCTGGCATGTCCAGGCGATGGCGTTGACGCTCGGGGGCGGAGGCCCAAAGATATTACCGCCGTAGACCACGACGAGGAACGCGACCAGAGACCAGAGGCCAATTGAGCCGACCTTGCCCGAAGACTTCGTGGATCGGAGATAGAGAAACAGGCCACTAGCCCCTCTTTCTCAACTGGGCGTCATTTTTGACCTAAGTCGTTGATAAACGACCAAAGGTCTCCACTACATCTCGCTAGTTTTCGATTCGATTTTTGGTGGCGGTTGTGCAGGAAGTTCAAGCTTTAGCTGGTTGAGCAATAGCTTTTGATCCTTACTGGGCTCGGTGTAACGGGTGAGCACCACGGTGCGCCCGTCGGTGGTGGGTAGCTTTACATCGAGCATTTGCATCGCCGCCATTTTCGAAAGCACCTCGGCGGCAGTAAGACCAGGGGCCAGATCGCGCAAGCGACGCTTCAGAGTGACCCATAGGCAGTAAGCCAGGAAGCTGATAAAAATATGGGCCTCGATGCGATCGTCCCTTTGGTGATGGATGGGCCGGATGGAGAGGTCATTTTTCATTTCCTTGAAAACTTGCTCGATCTCAGTGAGTTGGATGTAGAGGTGCCAGAGGCGGTGCGGATTGTCGGCACTGAGGGTGCTGCGCAACAGGTAGCGGCCTTCCCGGCGATAGGCCTGACGGGTAGTTCTTCCAGTTCAACCGGAAGCTCACCGGCGAGCCATTGGCGGGGCCATCCTTGGGGGCTACGGCAATGTCGAGTAAACGCCAGATCCGCGGGCCGGCTTCCTTCTTGGCTTCGCCCAGTTTAATGAGGATGGTATCGCGCTGGTAACGCCGCTTGCTATCGCGGAGCTTCTTGAGCCTCTCAAGCAATCGGCGCAAACCGCGCAGACGCATACCCTTTTCTTTGTGCAGACGCTCCTTGCTACGGGCCAAAACATAAGTTTCACCCCCCTCCCTGATGAGTTTTACGTCGATACCTGCACGCAGATTCTGCCACTGCTTTTGCAGCAACGATTGCTCGAACTTGTCCAGCCACGAGCGCGGCGTACCCACCAGATAGTCGATCGGCGGGTCGCTTGCACGCATCTGGGCCAAAACCTCCTCGGTAGGTATTCCCCGATCCATGACCCAGATGCGCCGGGCCTTGCCGTAGGCCTTTTCGATGCGAGCAAGAAAATCGCCCAAGGTGGTTTGATCCAGGGTGTTACCGGGAAGCACTTCATAGGCAATCGGAAAGCCCTCCGGGGTGACTACCAGGGCGATCACCACCTGCAGACAATCCCAACGTTTGTCTCGGCTGTAGCCGAACTTGCGGATTCGGCTCGAAGCCGCTGGTTCCTGGTTCGGATCACACTCGAAATAGGTGCTCGTCAGATCGTATAGCAGTACCTCGTAACGGGTGTTGAACAGATCGCTCCAGCGGTTGGTCAGGTGGGCGAACAAGGCCTTTTTGTGCTCCAGCAATCGATCGTGGCAGCGATACAGGGTGTTCTTCTCGGCCAAGGCGAAGTCTTCGCCCAGAAGATCGGCCATGGCTGATTGCTCATACCATTGGCGGTGCAGCCGCCACTCGCTTCCTGGATCGATCAGTCGATAGGCCACCAGGGTTTGCAACACATGGGCCCACCGCCTGCCTTGCCGGGAAGGCCTCACTCGCTCGCGCCAGAACTCACCCAACCCCAATTGTTCATAAAGCACGCAGGACAACCAGCACGCTCCCCATTGCCGGGGCCGCTCTATCCTCAAATCTTTGAGCCGAATCCGTACGATGCTTTCCTCCTCGAGCGGCGGCGCCCGATCTTCGGGAAACAGCGCCACCTGCTCCGGCCGGGCACTACCCTCGGCAAAGATCTCGATACTCTTGCGCCAAGCGCTGCGCTGGCTGTCGTTGATCTCTCCAAGGTAGAGAACCTGCCTCTGCACCACCCGACCGCCACCCACACGCTTATTCTCCACGATGTTCCAATAGCAATGCTCTTTGCCATCTTTGCGCCGACGATTGCGCCTCAGAAACATGATGGCCCCCAATTATACAAACATATCGAGGCCTGGGAAGAGGGTAGGTCTACACTACAGGCTGTTCTGCCAACCTTCCCCCACTGTTTATGCGACTCGACAGCCCATTTACCCCCGAAAAAAACTTTTTTAGAGGTTGAGTTGGTCAAGTCGGGCTAGCGAAGATCAACAACTCAACGCTTATTGCGAGAGTCGGGTAATTCCAGAGGCCCAGGCCGACTCGGGCGGAGCCTCCCGGACTGAGTGGCAAATCCGGCTCACTGCGAAGCGCCGTGAACCACCTTGCCGACGAGGCGTGCACCACCTCCAAGGTGGAGGCTATACGGGACGTACTTTGGGAGATGGAGGCCCTGCGGGAGTGGATTGAGGAGACAATTACCCCGCAGATGACGAAACTGGTGGGCTGAGCGGGGAGCTGGTATGGCGCTAGAAAACTGCTGTGGAATGCTCAGAGCGTTATTGGGGCTCGGCGGGTATGTTGATACCAGTTGAGGGGTGAAAACGCGCTCACCATAACCCCCCTCAACCTTCTGTAGGTTACTGGAGGCAGGGGTTTCGTGCGGTGCGAGCGGGTTAGCGGGGGCCGGTGAGGTGGGTCCGGGAAAGGGCGGTTCAGTGGGACAAGGGTGTGCACCACTCTGCGTAGGGGATGCAGCGGTTCAGGTAAACGGAAGCCACGGCTTGGCTAGAGACCAGCTAATCCACAACAACAGCCCGGAAAAAGCGGCGATTTTCATTTTCCAGAACGATCGAGGTATCGGTGAAGGTATAAGGCGTGCCGTCGCCCAGGATGGGCGCCCCAATATCCTGCCAGGGCGCATCTAACTCTTGCGTGAACCGGACCTGCATCGTTCGGCCGGGTATCGTATCGAAGGTAAACTGAAAGTCTCCGCTCTCATCGCGCATAACCTGTGCGATCGAGAGAACGGTATTCTCATCGTTATCACCGATGTAATATACTGTTCCATCTGCGCCACCAACATAGAGGTTACCCGCTTCATCTTCGCCGAAAGTGCGGATCTGAAAGGCGGCTTCAAAGAGTTCCTCACTTATCCACTCACCGTTCACGCGATGCGTACCCCAAATTCGCCCCGAACAATAGTCTCCATAAATGTACTTTCCATACATTCGAGGATACAACTTTCCTCGATAGACATAGCCTCCGATTATCGAACAGTTTCCGGCGAGATGAGGATACTCAACAATCGGGAAGACAAGGGTGCCAGACCCCAATCCGAAAGAATCATCAAATTCATGATTTCCTTCAAACACCCGCCATCCGTAATTCTCGCCCCCGGCACTGGAAGCATCCTGAAAACTAAGCTCCTCCCAATCCCTCTGTCCCACGTCACTGACGTATAGATCGCCGGTAGCAGGATCAAAGGAGATTCGCCATGGACTCCGCAATCCGAAAGCCCATATCTCATCCAATACTCCAGGATCATTGATGAACGGATATCCTGCCGGAATAGCGTAGTTCTCCCCGGCAGGAGGCGCGCTTTCGGTATCGATGCGAAGGATCTTGCCCCGGAACGAAAGCGGATTCTGCCCATAATTTTGAGAATCATCCCCCGGACCGCCATCTCCCGACGCGAAATACAAGTAACCATCCGGGCCAAATTGAATCTGCCAGACGTTATGAATACTAGTATCCTGATCCACCACTAGTAAAACTTCTTCCGAGTTAGGATCGGCGATATCCGGATCGGCGCTGATCTGGAATCGGGAAATCACCGACTCCCACTCGTTACCGCCTGCTTCTCGTGTGTAAGAAACATAGAAATGCCCGTTAGCGGCGAAGCCCGGAGGAAAGGCTACGCTGGCCAATCCGTCGTCGCTCTGAGTATGTTTTACGCGGTTGGTTATCTCCAGGAACGGTGTCGTCAGGGCCGCTCCATTTCTCGCAATTATGATTCGGCCCGTTTGCTCCGTAATAAACAGCCGTCCACTACCATCCCCCGCATGCCGGATGTCGGTTAGGCTATTGAGGCCACTCACCAATTGAGTTACCTGAAGCTGAGGCAACTCTGGAAGACTTTCCTCACTTTCAACCAGAAGACAAATTCGACCGTTATTGAAATCGGCGAAATAAAGATTCTCCGCTTCATCCTCACCGAACGTGCTGATACTGAAAGACGTATCCAGCAGCTCTTCACTCGTCCACTGCTCTCCATCATGATCCAGACTCCAAATTCTCCCGGAACAGTAATCTCCGTAGAAGTAGAGGCCCTGCATGCGGGGAAAGCGAACGCCTCGGTAAACATAGCCGCCTGTGATGGAACAGTTTCCGCTTTAGTGACTGTATTCCGTGACCGGAGAAATCAACGCTCCCGGACCGAGTCCCAGCGAGTCATTAAAAACGTTATTTCCCTCATATACGCGCCATCCGTAGTTTTCTCCGCCGGCGCTCTCAGCAGGCTGGCGATTCACCTCCTCCCAGTTATTCTGCCCGACGTCGGCGATGTAGAGTTCACCGGTGCCCCGATCGAAGGAAAAACGCCAAGGGTTGCGCAACCCCAGCGCCCAAATTTCGTCGAGTACGTTCGCATTCCCGATGTAGGGATTGCCGGGCGGAATAGCATAATTCTTCCCGGGATCACCGGGAAAGTCATCACCATTGACATCGATACGCAGCATCTTCCCCAGTAATTCGCTGGAATCTTGAGCCCGGTTTCCCGGATCCCCGCCGCTGCCCCCGTCTCCGGTGCCGATATAGAGGTAACTGTCCGGACCGAACTGCAACTGGCCGCCGTTGTGATTGCTGAAAGGTTGATCGATCGACATAAGCACTTCTTCGGAATCCGGATCCGCCTCGTAGGAGTTCAATTCGCGCACCGAAAAACGGGAAATTCGGGTCTCCCTTTCCAACGAAGTAGCACCAAACGTGTAATTGACGTAAAATTGACCGATCGACGCGAAATCCGCCGGGAATGCAAGACCCAGCAAACCCTCTTCGACAAAGTTGTCCCTTACCCGATCGGTGATATCCAAAAAGGGAATCGAAAAAATTAAACCGCCCTTCAGGATTTTAATTACCCCACTTCTTTCGACGATAAAGAGGCGATTCGTCCCATCGGCCGGACTCTGAATGTCTACAGGTTGATTCAAGCCTTCTGCCACTTCCACAAACTGCAGATCCGGCGTCCCGGCGTGCGAAGCTGAGTACTGAAAAGCACCCAACGCAAACAACGCAAACCCGACGTAAGAAGAGGCAGTTGGTTCCCCACTACATCTTTTGTGGAAACGCAAGCGAATGTTCACTGTGAAATTGCAGCGGAAAACAGTTCCGACCAGCCGGGCTATGTCGCGGAGCGCACTTGTTGAGATTTTGGATGCACTGTATGATTCGCTCTCTCTCTTCGCCTCCGTGCGGAGCATGAGTGTGCCAAAGATTTTTTTCTTCAATCCACGTTTGGTAAGGCCCTTGCGATTGAGTCAACTCTTTCCTACATTCGAGAAGTGTCCTACCGCAAGGGCGCACGACTCGCCGGTCACCTCCATACCATCAATGGGCCTAAAGGGCGAGTCGATGATTACTTGCTTGACGGACTCGAAAGCGAACCGTAGCAGACTTTCATATAGTGTAAATCAGCTCTTTGGTCAGCCGCCGCACTTGCTGCTCCAAAAGGGGCAATAACTGCTCGCAGCGCTCGTAACTTATGCTCTTATCCTTGTTGGCGTTCCTGAAACTCCAGGTCTGCCGATTAAAAGAGAAGAACCACGGATACACGCTATTGTCGGTCCACCACCAGTCCTGTGTATTCAGGTCGTAGAGATATACTCCATTCATGTCATCAGGAAGAAGCACATATTGAAAACTGTGCTGCAGATGAAAGATGCAGGGAAAGCCTTCCGCGTTGTAAGTTCCATCCCAGCTTGAGTTCCACCAACCGTCTCCCAATTCGACTGCGCCGGCGAAAGCGACAGGAGGTTCTGAGGTCGCTTGAGAATAAAGCTCAAGGTGCGCATAGCAGATGGTCAATAGGATCAAGAAGCATAGTCCGGTCTGCTTCCCGCCATACCTGTGAGGCGAATTTTCGCAGCGAAGAAGTGTGAGGGTGTTCATAATTCAGGAATCTGCGATCGGGATAGGTAATGGCAACATGGCTTTTTCATTGATCGTGCTTTGGCGAAGGCGTCAATCTAGCCCATCGTCGCATAAGGAACAGGTCTGAAAAGTCGTTCGGAGGTGATTCCTTCCCACTGGAAAACGAGAAGGCGAGGGCATCCAGTTTTGATTCACTGGATGTAGCTTCAGCGTTGCTCCAGCGGAAGCATCATAAATCCTGAGGCCCTTTTCCCGCCCCAGGCATACCAAGAGTCACACCGCCACCCGAAAACGCTCTCAGGACGAAGCAGCGTTCTGATTTTGGGGGTTCTTGGTGGCCTCGTTTTGCCGATTGCGAATGGCCGTTGGGGGTGGAGGGTCGAGTACTGGAGGCGTTTTGATCCTCCACAGGTAGTTTTGTGCCAACTGGGCCTGAAAAACGCCTTGCAGCTCGAACCCGCAACGTTCTGGAAGGTGTTGGAGGAAAGAATCAGATGCCTTGTGACGGTCAGAGCCTGGGACATTTCTTCTCCACCAGCGACGAGGCGCGGAAGTTCTGGCGGATTCTGGTGGTGGAGTGAGAGAGTGAGTTCAGCGTACCCTTGACAACAAACGAAGTAGAAGCGGCGTCAGTCCGCGATAGGCTCTGAGCGAGAAAACGAGTATCACTCCAGCGAGAAGAACTCGCCACTCTGAAGATCCACAAACTGCCGGGGTCCCGAAGTGCCTTCGAAATAGAAGACCCACGAGTTGCGCCCGAAGCTGTAAAGATTCGGGTAGTTGCCTGCACCGGTCCAGAGCCAAGCCTCCGAGGCCAGGTCGAAAAGGAACACACTCTCCGCCGTGCTGCCGTCAAAGAGAAACATCCAGGAATGCTGGGCATGGAAGATCCAGGGGAAGAAGGTGATATTGAAATCGCCCAACCAGGCTGACCGAAACCAGTCCTCACCCAGTTCTTCTGCATCCTCGAACGGTGCCGGAGGTCCTGTGTCGCCGCCTTCAACGAACAGGGTGAACGTCCGTGATTCAGCGCACCCGAAGTCGCTGCAGATGCGCAACCAGTAGGAGGTCGTCTCTACAGCCGGGGGGGCAAAGAACGTAACCGTTCCAGACACATTAACCAGGGCGGTGTCGGGTAGCGGATTACTGGTGTCCGGGTGCTCGCCGGTATAGGCTGTATCCCTGCTTGAACCTCCCAAATTGAGTATGGAAAGGCTTATCGAAATTCTCTGTCCCGGCATCAGTGTCATGTCTTCGGGTTGGTCAGTAAAACTCGGCTGGGCGACGGCTATAGTGGCACCCGTTGTCAGCGTTAAGAGCAAAGCTATGAGGGACTTATATTGCATGGACGAATATAAGCTTGTTTTGTGTACCCGCTCAGCTGTCAAGCAAAGGCCTGGGTGTCAATCAAATCGGGGGAACTTTATGCTTTACGGAAACACTCCCTCAGATTCCTCAGTCGACCTTGATCGAATATCCGAAGCCTACACCCGTCTTGTAGGGAGCTACTTCCCGGAGCTTGCACCCCTACAGGACACCTCAGACTGGAACCTGCGCCTGGTCTGGCTGCCAGACAGCAAGCCCGAGGTCGTCTACTCGATAAGCTGCAGCGATGGCAAAGCGCGTATCACCCTCGTCCGCTTCCTGGAATCAGCGTGGCGAAGATGCTAGACGAAATACAAAATGCTCGCAATGGCGACGCTACGGCTTTGCTAAAATCCAATTCCCAGTAGACTTCACGCTCGTAAAGCGTTGTCGATACCCGAGTTGTATTGGTCGTAATAATGATATGCTCGTACTTTTCATCTCCGACAATTCCCAGAGCGCGGATGTAGTATCCTGGGCCTTCTCCAACAAGATCGCGGTACGAGGCTTTTGCTGCTCCAGTGTCGAGCATATAATCTCGGGCGCTCGCGCCAAGCATATGAAGGTTCCCTTGTACGGCTTTGGACACTCTTGTCCACCTCACCTTCTGAAACGCTGGCACCGCCGTAAACATTATGAAAATGAGGACCGCATTGCCGGCAAAATTACATATCCACCGAACCGACGTCTGCTTAACTTCCCAGCCAAGGAATCGCACATGTTTTTTCTCCCACCTGCCAGATTTTACGGTCGCCAACGAGGTAATACATATCGACAGCAAAAGCACGCTCCAGAACGCCACCTGTGGCCGAGGGGGGAAAGTAGGTGATGGTCCTTCCTGTAAGGTGCCCAGTAGAGTCAAATAAGTAATCCCTAGGACACCCGGAAAGACTAATATCGCGAATAAAACAAGATCGTCTCTCCAGCGCGTAATGGCGTTCTTCATGACACCTGATCCTAAGCCTCACGGAGAGGAGTTCAAACTGTTCCTTCAGGACGGGTCAGGCCAGTTCGAGGCTTGCATTTGGGAGCCTTACCAGAAGGAGGCGGCCGCTTGGATTTCCCTGATTGATTCGGTGCGGGGAGCGGGAACGGTAGTGCCGAGGAGGTGTGTGGCTAAGTGATGATAGGGCGGAGGGATAGTAGGCATCATTGGCTGAGTTGCCCTCTGATCGACGCCGGTCGCCCAGCCTACGACCTACCTGATCCTATACTCTTGTGCCTTGCAGAAGAATCCGGTTATTCTCGGCCAATCTGACTGCGCGAAACGAAACCAAGGAAACTACGATGGCTAGACCAAATATTGAAGGCACTTACCAACTCGTGCGCCGGAAGCTTCCCGACGGAACCATCCAGCGACCGCCTGCGATGAAAGGGATGATCACCTACACGAAGGATTTTCGTAATTTCAGTGTCGTCTGGAAAGACGATGAAGGAAAGTATTATTCGGAATGCTACGTGGCCCACTACAGCCTGACCGAGAACGAATACACCGAGACAGCCGAGTATCTGATCATCGACGATCAAATCGGAGGAAAGGGTATCAGCTACGATCTCTCAAACACGACTGCTTCATCTCCGGTGACCTTGAATGGAGATCGGATCACATTCGATCTCCCGCAGCCCTTTGAAAAGGCGCTGGCGATCACTGTCGAATTTGACGGCACCCAGATGAAGGCCCAGGTAAATGCCATCAAGATTACGGACTATTGGGAGAAGGTGGACGACGCCTAACCCCCGCCACCACCAACAGTCCCTCTTGTTCCGGCCACCCTCGGCTTGACTGCCATTTTGTTTCACCGGGCAGCGCAAAACGAGAACATTGTCACCGTAGGCTGACGATCGCACGAAACTGGGGTTAGCTATCAACTGGTTCCTGAAAACCGCTCTGAGCTCTTATGCGATTGCTCAAAACCGCAGTAAGGACGCGCAGAAGACGCCGGAAGCGCTGACACAGCCATGAACAGATTCCTACTGTTTTCTGTATCCTGGTCTCAACGAGCGCCTACGCCCGAATCGGCGAGACCCTCGACAGCCTCAAGGCCCGCCTCGGCGAGCCCAACGTCGAGCAACCAGAGAAAGGCATCTACGGCTGGTCGGCGAATGACGACGATACGGTTTTTCACATTGTAATCGTCGACCAGGATGGCAAGTCCGTCGCCGAACAGCTCAAGGAGTATGGCGGTGCGGGGCTGGAGCGGGACACGGTAACGAACTTCTTTGCCCGCCAGCTCGGGCACATCGGATTTATCGGCAAGTTCACCGACTCCTCCTCGATTGTGTTCCACGGCATCGAGCTTCAGTTCGTCTCCGGTACTCGCGTCTACCTCGACGAGACCCAACTCATTCTGTGCGTCTGGGAAACGATCCCGAACGGGTCCGCCACCGTCTACACTGAAGAAGGAATCAAGTCGAGGACAGCATTTCCAACCGTGCGGCTCAAATAGCCGTTCAGAATTGCTACAAGCGGCTCAGTCCAACAGATTATATAGGGCGCCAGAGCGCAGATGTATCTAAACCACATAACCCGGAGGTCCCCATGAAACACGGGAAAGTTGGTGCCATTGCCGCATTTATAGGTGCCATCCTCTTGTTCGTAGGCACTTGTCTCCATCCAATGGATGCAGATCCAAACGACGCGCTCGCGGCATTCACGGAATACGCGGCCGATCAGATTTGGGTGGCGAGTCATCTTACCCAGTTTTTCGGTGTAGCACTGATCGTCAGCGGGTTAGTTACACTGTCACATTTGTTGACATCAGGTGATGGCGGAGCATGGGCTCAATTGGGTCTGGCAGGAGCAATCGCCAGTTTGGCGGTTGCAGCAGCTTTACAGGCCGTGGATGGTGTAGCGCTCAAGACCATGGTTGATGCCTGGGCGGCAGCCCCGGCAACAGAAAAAGATATGCTCTTTCATGCGGCGTTCGGTGTTCGACAAGTCGAGGCTGGTCTGGCAAGTCTGATGGGCCTACTTTTCGGTCTCACCGTCGCCGTATACGGCGTGGCGCTCGTTGTCGACAAAGATTATCCGAAATGGTTAGGTTGGGTCGGAATCATTGGTGGCATTCCAACTGCGATGGCCGGTGTTGTGATGGCCTATACAGGGTTTTCCAGTTTAGCCATGGGGATCAATATGCCAGCAAGTTTTTTACTGCTGATTTGGATGATCCTCGTTGGTGCAATGATGTGGCGTCGGTCGAACATCACCGTAGCGTGATTAAGTCGGCGTAATCAACAAGAGCTGCCAGCACGATGGCGCTTAGCGTAGACTTTTTGGGCGTTAACTACTGACGTTACACCCGCGCCCACCGTTCAACCACCCCTCCAAGAATCTTCAGCCCCGAGCACACGGCGATCAGAACCATAACCGGCCCCAGGAACGGGTAGAACGACAGACTCGCTTGGACGAGCCACAGCTGCCACGCGAGACTCAACCCAATCAGCCCCAGCGCCACCTCGACTACCCACCGGACTCGCACGCTGACATCCCGGCTTGTCTTCCAGTAGAGAAGCCCGAGAAAGTTTATGCAGATGAGAATCGCCAATATAAGCAAAGTGAAGGCAAAGCCGTCCATGAAGCTTGGTTGGATTCACCGAAACTTTAGGGCTAGTACCAAAGCTGCCAAGTGGAATGATCCGGCAATCGTCATCGGCTGCCTGTGCAGCTTACCGCTCGCCGCTCACGCCTGGACCGGTATCGAGACATATTGGCATACCCTCGAGGTTCTGAGCCTGGTCTGGCTTGGGTCCATGCTTAGCGCATTCCTTCTTTCCCGCGGAAACTGATATGCCCACGCCCTGGACGCGAAACGAAAGCCCGGCCCAACGCCGCCGCAAATGGAAGATGGTGGCGGAGGGAGCCGAGTACCGACCCGGGAGGTTGGCGAATCTTTGCGGGGTTTCGCTGCGGCAACTCGAACGGCAGTTTCAGGCGGACCTAGGCGAGTCACCCAGGAAATGGCTCCGACGTCTGCGGATGGAGCGCGCGAAGAAGGTGCTATTGTTGTTAGGCAGTCCGACGGAGACAGCGATGGTGATGGGATTCCGCCAGCTCAGCCACTTCTCCAAGGAATTTAAGCGCGCGGTCGGGACGAGTCCGAAAGACCGGCTTCATGGCTCAGAAGACAGTCGGCCCGGCTGATACCGTATCGGGGTGCGCTCCTGGCCGAGCACCTGCAAGTGAAGTTGGTTGCGTCCAAACTGGGATACAAGAGCCCAGCCAGCTTCATCAACGCCTTCAAGAAGACCCACAGCATGCTGCCGTCAACCTGGCTGGCTGCCTTGGAAGAAGAGCCCGAGAAAGCCGCACGTCGCGAAGCCGGGGAAAGACGGCGGTCTCGGTACAACCGCATTCTGAGCCAGCTCGAAAACCTGACCGAAGGCGAGCGGCAGAGGATAGCGGAGGTGTGTCTGAGGATCAACACTGTTGAGCCGCCCTCCGATGTTCGCGCAGATTGACCCTCCTCTTCCGTAGGACCGCGCAAATTGCAACCGGTACGGCCAGGATCAAGGCATGCGTGGACGGCTCAGGGATGAAATCCGCTGTCAGAGAGTTGAACGAGGTTCCTAAGTCGAACTCGACCGTCATAGCACCCGTGTCGAGGTCAATGCTGTAAAGGTTGGTTTCGCTCGTCGAAAGCACTGTGAACATTTTCCCATCCGTATAGGCGAGTGCTGAAACACTCTGTTGCTGAACAGCATTCAACGTCAGATTGGCGACCAGCGTTGCAGCGCCAGAAAGCAGATTCACCGTAAACAGACGGCTGTCATTGTTATTCGTCGATGAAACGGCGTACATGGTTCCGCCTAGGAACTGCAGTCCGCCCGTCGGCCGATTCATCCCCGTCATCGGGCCAATCGTTGTGATAGCCCCCGTAATGGTGTTGATGGTTCCGAGAATGCCATCACCGCTTTCCGGTCCGGCCTCATGAAAAGATCCGTAGAGCGTGGACCCTACGAACTCAAGTGCAGTTATGGCGTCGGTTCCTCCAGGGAAGAGGCTAAGATCCATGGAACCGGTAGTTAAACCGGTTATGGGATCAATGAGAGTCATGTCGGGGCCACTAAAGCCTCCTATCGACAGGTATACTGTGCTCCCCGCAGGATCAATCTGAATCTCCGGCCCCGCTCGTCCAGTGTCGGTTCCTATGAGCGTCGCCGTTTGTGCAAACGTATCGATCCCATACAATTGCCCAGAGAAATTGGTGTGAGCATACAGCAGACCGGCACTGGCTTGAGAAGACGCCAGCAGCAAAACCAACATGGCGATGGATGCGGTTCCTGAATTCTGGCTCTTATGCATGATGCTTGGAGCGTTCGTGAGGTCAGGAACGGCACCATCAGACAACATCCAATTACTGTGTTATCATGCATCCGTTGGCAACACCGAATTTGCAGGTAGCGTTGATGGCACTCACTCAGTTAGGGTCTTTTGCCTTCACAGATGCTGACGCCTTTTTCCCACCCCAGCCATACCCAAAACCCTCCCCGCCACCCGAAAACCCTCTCAGCACAAAGGAGCGTTCTCATTTCGGGGTCTGCGTAAGCGAGCCCAATGCACGTAGATCTGTTCTGTGCGATGGCTGTAATGTCGCCCTCTGAGTTCACGCCGCAATAGATCCAGAAACTTCGGTTTGCCGGTTGAAGATAGCATAAGATGAATATATATATACTACTAAAGTGATGCGTCGACGCATTTCTTTAATTTGTTAGGCAGCGTCGACGCTTCAGATTAGGCAGCGTCAGCGCATTGATAAAAATCCCTGTTCCGGGGGATTCTTGTGATGCAATACATTCATTGAGAACCGGTTCCGGAGATCTCTTGCAAAACCCTGCGCAAACATTATCGTGACATAACGGCAGATGCCTCAGCGCTGCCTACAAGAGAGTTGAACTAAACCGCTTCGCGGAGGCCAGGTTTTGAAGCGCGAAAGATTCCGTCCGTGAGGTCGATCGTTCTCTTTGGTTGTACTCATAGCAAACGGTTCGGGAGATAAGCGCGTTTGAGTGCAGCGCCAGCACCAATATGCTGGCGCTGCTATGAGTACACAACTAAGGGAAAAGATGCGGCAGGACCTGGTCCTGCGCGGGATGGCTCTACGGAGCCGTGAGAGTTATATGGGAGCGGTCTATGGGCTGGCGAAGTATTACCGCCGGCGGCCGGACCGATTGAGTGTGGAAGAGGTGCAGAAGTATCTCTACCACCTGATGGAGGAGCGCAAGCTGGCCTGGAGCAGCTGCAACGTGGCGTTGAGCGGACTGCGCTTCTTTTACGGGGTAACGCTGCGCTGGCCGACCGAGAAGGTGAACTTCATGCTGCCGCGACGGCGTGGGCAGTGGAAGTTGCCCCAGGTTCTGGACACCAGCGAAGTGAAGCGGCTGCTGGAGGCGACCAGCAACCCGAAACATCGGGTGTTTCTAATGACGGTGTATGGGGCGGGCCTGCGGGTGGGCGAAGCGGTCAAGCTTAGAGCCCAGGACATAGACAGCGCACGGATGCAGATCTTGATACGCCAAGGCAAGGGTAACAAGGACCGCTATACGCTGCTGTCGCATCGGCTGTTGAAGGAACTGCGATTGTACTGGCAGCAGTATGAGCCAAGATTGTGGCTGTTTCCGGGACAGCGGCCGGGCCGGCACATCTGCAATACAACCGCTCAGCGGATCTACTATGGAGCCCGGGATAAGGCGAAGATCAACAAGGAAGGCGGGATTCATATCTTGCGGCATAGTTTCGCGACCCACCTGATCGAAAACGGGGTGGAACTGGCGGTGGTGCAGCGATTGCTCGGGCATCGGCACCTGAGCACCACGATGAGGTATCTGCACCTCACGCAGGACCGGCGTCGGCAGTGGCAGAGTCCGCTTGATCTGCTCTGGGCGGAACTGCCCGAAGAGGTGAGCGCAGGGAGCTGAGCGATGACCACCTGCCCCCGTTTGAACGGGCGGCGGGGTGATCGGCTGGGGCAGGTGTTACGGCTATTCGGATCGGCTTATTTAAAACAATACGCAGCCAAGCTGAGCAGGGTGCAGCACAAGGCGTTGCGCGCCCTGGTAAATTGCCGTACGCCGGCCATGGGCGGACACCGCCAAAGGTGCGATCGGTGCGGCTACGAGCACCACTTCTACCACTCTTGCCGCAACCGGCATTGCCCGCAGCGCCAAGGACCGGCTCAACATCGCTGGCTGCGGGCCCGCCTCGAGGAGCTGCTGCCGCTGAGGTGTTTTCACCTCGTATTCACCCTGCCGGCCGAACTGGAGCCGGTGGCGCGGGCGCATCGGCGGGCCGTCTACGGCCTGCTCCTGCGTGCCGCCGCCGACACCGTGCTCACCTTCGCGCGCAACAACCGCAAGATGCTTCCGGGTATCCTGGCGGTCCTGCACACCTGGGGCCAGACACTCATGCATCACCCCCACGCTCATCTAATGGTTACTGCCGGCGGGCTCAGTCTGGATGCCAAGCGCTGGATCGTCCTGAAGCCCACATACCTGTTCCCGGTGCGTGCCTTAAGTGGGGTTTTCCGCGCCAAGATGCTCCAGGGACTTCACCGGCAGGGCCTCATCCCAATGCCCCTCTACCACCAGTTGCACCGCAAGAACTGGGTAGTGTTCTGCCGCGGATCACGGGCCGCTCCCCACAAGCTGCTGCTCTACCTCGGCCGCTATACCTACCGCGTGGCCCTGGAAAATCGACGTATCATCGACATCGATCCTCAACAGCAAAGGGTTACGTTCACCTACCGGGATTATCGACAAGAGGCTCGGGTGCGCTCCATGAGCCTGGGGGCTTTCACTTTCATCGGACGCTTCCTCCAGCATATCCTGCCCAAAGGCTTCATGAAGATCCGCTATTACGGCCTCTATGCCCACAGCCGCAAAGGCGAGCTTCTGCCCCGTTGTCGCCGGTTGCTGCACGACCTGGGATCCGGTTGCACCAGAACTCTGGGCTGCCTGCAGACACTGCTCGAATCGATCGTCCACTCGCCCAACACGCGCTGTCCCAGATGCCGCCAGGGTTCCATGATCACCGTGGGTCTGATCGCCCCCCTTGCCCCAGCACCCTTTCACCCGCCCTAGTCATGCTCTGCGTTTACCCTGCCAGCCAAATCTTCCTTAGCCGAGCTTCTCAACCGCTGCGGCGCCCTCTCCCTTTTGCCTCCCGGCCCGAATGCTTCCATCTCAGATCCCTTTTCGAGTGTCTAACAGCCGACCCAACCGCTTTTCCACTGATTCCTACCGCTCTGAACCAACCTTCCCGTCCATCTGCCCTGCCCCAGCCAAACACACAATACCCATAGACCCGGCCAAACGCTCGTCTCAATTAACCCTTCAGCATTGCCACCAGCGGCTCAGTCCAACAGATTGTATGGGGCATACCCGCTCCGCGGTCACGCCCCATACAATGCTAAACGTTAGGCGTCACAGCGAAACCGAAAACATATAAGGAGATATTAGTATGGAAAGCAAATGCCCGGTTTTGGGCGGGCCTCACCGACACACGGCGGCCGGGAGCACGTCGAACCAACACTGGTGGCCGAATCAGTTGAACCTGAAGATTCTCCACCAGGACTCTCCCTTGTCCGATCCTATGGGCAAGGATTTCAACTACGCCGAGGAGTTCAAGAGACTTGACCTGGATGCCCTGAAGAAAGACATCGATGAGTTGATGACTACGTCGCAGGACTGGTGGCCGGCCGACTACGGCCACTATGGGCCGCTCTTCATTCGGATGGCGTGGCACAGCGCAGGCACGTACCGCATCGGCGATGGCCGCGGCGGCGCAGCCTCCGGCACACTCCGCTTTGCGCCCCTCAACAGTTGGCCCGACAACGCGAGCCTCGACAAGGCACGCAGGTTGCTCTGGCCGATCAAGCAGAAATACGGCCGGAAAATCTCGTGGGCCGACCTGATGATCTTCACCGGGAACTGTGCCCTGGAGTCGATGGGTTTCAAGACGCTCGGGTTCGCCGGGGGGCGCGAGGACGTCTGGCAGCCCGAAGAGGACATCTACTGGGGGCCGGAGACCACGTGGCTTGGGGACGAGCGCTACACCGGCGACAGGGAATTGGAGAACCCTCTCGGCGCCGTTCAGATGGGCCTGATCTACGTGAATCCGCAGGGGCCGAACGGCAATCCGGATCCGCTCGCTGCAGCCAGGGACATTCGAGAGACCTTCGCTCGCATGGCGATGAACGACGAGGAGACGGTTGCGCTCATCGCTGGCGGACACACGTTCGGCAAAACCCATGGCGCTTGCGATCAGGACCAGTACGTCGGTCCCGAACCCGAGGGTGCCGGCCTCGAGGAGCAAGGCCTCGGCTGGAAGAACAGCTTTGGCAGCGGCAGAGCTGGCGATACCTTCACCAGTGGGTTGGAAGGCGCATGGACCACCAACCCGGTGAAGTGGGACAACAACTTCTTCGACAACCTGTTCAACCACGAGTGGGAGCTGGTGAAAAGCCCTGCCGGTGCATGGCAGTGGACCCCCAAAGATGCATCTGCGCAGGGCACCGTGCCGGATGCTCACGACCCCTCGAAGAAGCACGCCCCCATGATGCTGACGACGGACCTGTCACTGAAGGTGGATCCGATCTATGCGCCGATTTCGAAGCGCTTCCACGAGAACCCGGAGGAGTTCGCAGACGCCTTCGCCAAGGCGTGGTACAAGCTGACGCACCGCGACATGGGGCCTCGCACGCGGTGTCTCGGCCCGCTGGTTCCTGCGGAGCCGCAGTTGTGGCAAGACCCCGTCCCCGACGTCGCTCATGAATTGATTGGGGAGCAAGACATCGCTGCCCTCAAGGGCAAAATCCTCGAATCAGGACTGTCCATTTCCCAACTGGTCTCGACCGCCTGGGCGTCGGCGGCAACGTTCCGTGGCACCGACAAGCGCGGTGGGGCGAACGGGGCGCGCATTCGCCTCGCGCCGCAGAAGGATTGGGGAGTCAACCGTCCGGCCGAACTGGGGAAGGTTCTGCAGACCCTGGAGGAGATTCAAAAGGAATTCAACAGCTCGCAGTCCGACGGGAAGATGGTCTCGTTCGCTGACGTGATCGTTCTGGGCGGGTGCGCCGCCGTCGAGCAAGCTGCGAAGAACGCCGGGCACGATGTGCAGGTTCCCTTCTCGCCGGGGCGCACGGACGCGTTGCAGGAGCAAACCCACGTGGACTCATTTGCCGTGCTCGAACCGACCGCGGACGGATTTCGCAGCTACCTCGGAAACGGACACCGCAGGTCGGCGGAGGAACTGCTGGTGGATCGGGCGCACATGCTGACGCTGACCGCTCCTGAGATGACGGTTCTCGTCGGCGGCATGCGCGTCCTGAATGCAAACGTCGGTCACTCCGAACTCGGTGTTTTCACCAATCGGCCCGAGACGTTGACTCATGATTTCTTCGTGAACCTGCTCGACGTGAACACGGAGTGGCAGGTGTCCTCCACATCCGAGGATGTGTTCGAGGGGCGCGATCGTGCGACGGGCGAGCTCAAGTGGACCGGCACCCGCATCGACCTCGTCTTCGGTTCGAACTCCCAGCTCCGAGCCATTGCGGAAGTCTGCGCGTGTGACGACTCGCAGCAGGCGTTTGTGCGTGACTTCGTGGCCGCGTGGGACAAGGTCATGAATCTCGATCGCTTCGACCTTGCCTGATCTCGGCGAGGTGCTCGTAACGGTCATCCGATACAGCGATCTGGGAGGCGAGCGGCAAAAAAATAAATAGTCTGGTAGGGAGATAAATAGTCTGGCAAAAAATAGATTGACACCAGGACTTTCGTAGGATTTAGAGAGGCTATGCACCTACGAAGGATAAAGTTAATTGGATGAGGTCCTTCGATATACCACTGTATCTCGCGAATTGTTGGAGGGAAGTGGTATTTGGATGCTCGGGCCAAGGAGGTCTTGAGGAGGCAGATTGGGAGGGTCTCCGCGTTCTGCGGAGTGGAGATTCTGACCTATTGTATCATGAGCAATCGGCAAGGGAAGCCTGCCCCGCCATGGTGGGCAGCCGTATATAGATCCAGAGAAGGCAAAGGCAGTCCTTGAGAGCGGAGGGAAGCTCTCGTTGCCCGAATTGTTACGCTGCCGCGTACGTTATTTCATCGGTGGGGCCGCCCTGGGGTCGGGTGAGTTTGTGCAGGAACAATTCGAAGCATTCCGACAGAATCTGAGCGAACATCGGAAGTCGGGTCCGCGGCGTATGCGAGGAGGAGATTGGGGAGGACTTACGGTGTTACGGGATCTGCAAAAGAATGTGATCTCTTGAAAAGGCAGAAGAGAGGAGCCATTGGTGCCGAACTTGCCCTGGGCGGCGCCTTCTGTAAGGGATGGATCCGGAACCTGGAGAGAGCAGGTGCGCGAGCTGATGCCTTGGGTCGGAGTTGGTCACCGTGATCGCAGATTTCTCCGCTCGTCGAACCTGGTTCCCGCCTTCTTGCGAAGCCGGCTACGGCTCCACTATTTCGTGCCGCATCGCTGGAAAAACGTGCTTCACCTTTGGATGCGCGAGGAGGACCTGGCCAATCTGCCGAAGCTTGTGGTCTGATCTAGGGGCCGTGCAGCTCCTCGATTCAGTCTTGAAGGTAGCTAACCGCTGAGAGCACGAAGCACGCAGAGGGAGGAGAATAAATAGTCTGGCAAAAATAGATTGCTGTTGGCAACAAAATGGAATCGACCGTTTTCAATCGCCTTGCGCCTGGGTCGGATCCTCGTAACTTAGAGGCATAAAAACTCCCTACACGTACTGGAAGGAATCCGACCGCACTTATTTGGGATTTCTCAACGACTACCCGGTTCACTGGACCCAGGGAGAAGACTTAGAAGACCTCAAGGAGCACTTGCTGGATCTTTTCAAGGCTTTCAGGAATGAGGATCTTCCGGGAATCAAGAGAGTTGCCGAGCTTGAAATCGCGCCAGGTAACTCGGCCAAGCGGCCTCCCACCCGCGCTTGTTCGATACGATGAACCAAAGAAGAAGACCCAATGTCGTGTTCGTACTGACCGACGACCAGGGATACGGCGATCTCGGATGCCATGGGAACGCGGTGATCCGGACGCACTGTGTGGACCGGTTTCATGCGCGCGCGGTGCGGTTCACCGACTTCCACGTCGGCACCACCTGCGCGCCTACCCGGGCGGGATTGTTGACCGGACACTACTGCAACAGCGCCGGGGTGTGGCACACCATCGGCGGCCGGTCGCTCCTGCGCGCGGACGAGTGGACCCTGGCCGACGCGCTGCGAGAGGCGGGATACGCCACCGGCCATTTTGGGAAGTGGCACCTCGGGGACAGCCAGCCCTACCGTCCGCATGAGCGCGGTTTCGACCGGTCGGTGTACCACGCCGGCGGAGGCATCGGCAGCACCGGTGATCCATGGGGAAATGATTACTTTGACGACACATTTTACGTTAACGGGAGGCCGGCACGATTCGAGGGATATTGCACCGACGTGTTCTTTCGGGAATCGCTGAAATTCATCGAAAACCACGCCGCCGAACCGTTCTTCTGCTACATCGCCACAAATGCGCCGCACGGGCCGCTCAACGTGGAGGAGCGATACATCGAACCATACAGGTCGGACACGCCGCACGAGGACCGCGCGCGCTTTTACGGGATGATCGAAAATATCGACGAGAACTTCGGGCGCCTGGAGGCGAAGCTCGAAGAGCTCGGCATAGCGGACGATACGATCCTCGTATTCATGACCGACAACGGAACCGCTTCCGGAATCGAGCTCGACCCGGACGGATTTCCCCTCGAGGGACGCGGCAGTTACAATGCCGGCATGCGCGGTAAGAAGGGTCATCCCTACGAAGGCGGGCACCGCGTGCCGTTTCTGATCCGCTACCCAAACGGCGGCATTTCCGGCGGGGTGGACTGCGACACTCTGACAAGCTACGTCGATTTCATGCCTACCATGCTCGACCTCTGCGGTGTGGCGGTTCCCCAAAATCGGACTTTTCACGGGCGCAGCCTCGTTCCCTTGGTGCGGGGCGATGCCGGATCGGACTGGGATGAACGGGTTATGGTGAGCGACACCCAGCGGATTGCACGCCCGATGAAGTGGCGGTTGAGCTCGGTCATGCGGGACAAGTGGCGCCTCGTGAACGGGAGTGAGCTCTATGACCTGCGCACCGACCCCGGCCAGCTGCGGGACATCGCGCAGGAGCATCGGAGCACCGTGGAATCCCTCCGGGAAGCCTACGATCGGTGGTGGGATATCGTCAGCGAGCAGTTTCTGCGCGATGTACCCATCGCCATTGGTCAAGATGATGAACTGGTGAAGATCACCACTCACGACATTCGAAATGAAGCCTGTTTCACGGCGTTCAATCACGCTCAGGTCCGCCAGGGTCGTATCGTCAGTGGTCATTGGGAAATCGAGGTGAAGGAGGGAGGCTCCTACCGACTGGAGCTACGGCGTTGGCCGAGTGAGGCCGGCCATCGAATCGCGGCTGGAATCGACGGCGATGACGTGGAATGGCGGCGCGACTGTATCCAACCCGAAAACTACCCGCATTATACCGGAGGCGTAGCGATGGATATCCAGTGGGCGCAGGTTACGATTGGCGGTCAGACTTATCACAGGGAAATCGATCCGGCGGCCGACCGGGTGGTTTTCGAACTGACCTTAAAACCTGGACAGGACCATCTCGTAGCGGCGTTCCACGATGGCAGGGAAATGACGATCGCACCGTACTATGTGTATATCAGGCGGCTTGGAGAGGTGGTCTCGTCCTGAACAGGGAAGCAATCGCCCTCGTTCTCATCCTCCGAGCGTGACTTGAAACTTCACTGCTGGAGCCCTTCGGCGAAGCTCAGGGTAGACTGCGATTGCGGGCGATTGGAAGTAGAGAGGTCGAAGTCTACTTTCGAGTGAGGCGGCTCGACGCCGCTCTGGGCAGGAGGCAGCTCGATGCCGATTGGATCGGACGCGCAGGATTGCAGTCTGAAAACGGAATACGAAGAAATCAAGAGACCCTCAGCTTCACCTGTAGCCGGCTTCGCGCCCGTCTCCGCCCGAAGGCCAGGCCGAGGCGAGGGAAGGCGGGAACCGAGTTCGACCTGTAGCTGGCTTCGCAAGAAGGCGGAAAGCAAGTTCGATAGATTTGAAGTTCTACGATCATGCCGGTTCGAAGAGATCGATCCCTTGAGAGTCGTATGTCGCCCGGGGGGAAACCAGGAGACGAGGTCCCCCGAACTCGAAACGGGTGAAGAAACATCAAGTATTATAAACCTGGCAAATAATCTTGCTTTCTGAGACACTCGCAGACTGCCGAAATTTCGATGGACAAAGGGCGAACGGCTTGAGGTTGGCAAAGCGCCGGCGGTGATTCCCGCGCAGGTCCGCGCAGGGGCAGAGGATAAGCGCGACTCCAGGTCAGCCCAGGAGACGAAGTATCAACTGAGTTTTCGTCAGAATGTGGGTGTCCTGAACTCTCGTAAGCTATCCCCCGTCGCGATTCCGCCTTCAGCAAGCGGGTTCCAAACCTTAGCAAAGCCAAGCCCTTCGAAGTCTTTCGTATTCACGGTCGCAAAGTCTGTGACGCCACCTTCGATGAGTGTCAGGGCGGTGCGCACATCGTAGAGCTTCCGGTAAGCAAAGTCGGGCTTTGCTGCGTTTCTCCATAGCCGGTCGTGAAGTGAGCGACTGTTGGCAGAGAATCCGATCAGCATCCATCGCGGGTGATTACGATAGGCGTCAATGACGTTGCAGGCAGCTTGTGGGCTGAGAACACCTGCACTGGCCGTGATTGGATTTCGGACCAGCCGGTAAAGTTCGGCGAGGACAAATTCGGAGATCGCGATTTCCTCGGAATCTCCCTGAGCGGCGAGCCAATCGTAAGCCGTGCCATTAAAGGGCGAATCGGCGTTGAAAGCGTGAAAGAGAATGTTAGTGTCGAAGGAAATCATCGGGGCGACGCGTTCTCCTCAACGGATCCCTCTTGCGCGATACGCTTGAGCTCTTCTTCCGACAGACTGTTCCAGCCGAGCGATTGCGGTTTTGGGGGAAACCACGGGGTATCTTTCTTGCCCCGATTCAGGACCGTGATCATGTGCTCGATTCCGCGGCGGGCCAGCTCAGCGAGAGACATCTCCCGCTCGGCGCAAAGCCGTTTGGCATCTTGATAAAGCTCGTCCGGAAGCTGTATTTGTGTTCGCGTCATGACATCAAAATGATACCATAATAACTGATGTCAAGTTTACATCGATTACCGTAACATCGATGTTGCTCCTTGCCCCACATTCCGAGATTGATCGAACGACGAATGTCATGAAGAGGCTCCCGATATTCCTGACCTTCTCCGCTTTTCTGGTGCCTCCGTGATGGCCGTTCAAGCGGACTATATAATTTGTGATGACCACGAAATGTTCGAAAAGCGCGAAAAGAGGTGGCGAGTTCCATGTTGTGGAGCCGTGAACCCCTCGCATTGTCTGCAGTCCGCGGTCACACGAGGCCGTAAATCCTAACGGCGTTTGCGTGGAGCAACTTGGCCTGGTCTTCGTCCGGCCGGCAGGCCACAATGTCCCGTAGGGCCTGGATCCACTCCCGCAAAGGCGCGCCCATCGTACAGACCGGCCAGTCGCCGCCGAATACGACGCGGTCCGGCGAAAACGAATCGAGACAATGCTCGATGGTCGGCGCTAGCACTTCCGCGTTCCACCCGGCCGGCGCGCGGGCGATAATACCGGAAATCTTGCATACCGTATTTTCATGCGCTCCCAGGGCCTCGATGTCCCTTCTCCACTGATTGCCGTCATGCCCGTAGGTGGCGTCGGCATGGGCAGGAGCGGCGCCGTTTACCACCGGCGGATCCGCATTGCCGCAATGATCGATGATCAGGCGCGTATCCGGGCAGGCATCGGCCAGTTTAACGGCATCAGCAAGTTCGGCCGGACGAATGCAAACACCAAAGCTTTTGCCCGTTTCCCCCAAAGCGCGGACGCCCCGCACAAAAGCAGGTTTCAGGCAGTGCCCGGGAGGTGTCTCCGGCGTCTGCAGCACGACGCGAAACCCCTTCACCTCGGGCACATCCCGGAACCGGGCCACTCAATCCAGAAATCCGTCCGCATCCGGGTAACCGCCGATCACAGCGCCGGCCATTGGATTGTCCTCCCGCCGGCACAAATCCACCACAAACTCCGCTTCCGCGTCCCGCTGTTGCCGGTCGACGTCTACTTCCATGTATACGGTGCGCGCGACTCCCGAGCCGACCGTTGCCTCGAAGTAGTCGTTCATGACGAAGCTGCGTCGCAACATGGCAACGTCCGGGTCACTCAGCCACGGCAGTTCGAACCGTTCCAGATCCCAGAGGTGTTGATGGGTGTCGACGACAGGTATCATAGGACAATAGGACAACTATGCTACCCACAAGAAGCAAGAGGTTAAGGACTGGATCGGGCGACACAACAAGGAGGAAACAGAGGAAGCAGAGAGAGCAGAGGAGTCGACCAGTCTGCCAGTCGGCGAGTCGGGCGGGTGCCGCCCTGGTTTTCCGGGTGTGATCTAAGGGTCAGGGCAGGCTTAGGTTCCAGTCTTGGCATCACTCAACGGCTGAGAACGCCGAGCCCGGAGAGAAAAGAAAAGGGGGAGAAGAGGCAGAAATATTAGGGAAGAAAGATTGATGGAGGGTGGCTTGTGCGCCGAAGAGATTGAACAGGAGGAAGCAGAGAGAGCAGAGGAGAGAGGAGTCGACCAGTCTGCCAGTCGGCGAGTCGGGCGGGTGCCGCCCTGGTTTTCCGGGTGTGATCTAAGGGTCAGGGCAGGCTTAGGTTCCAGTCTTGGCATCACTCGACCGCTGAGAACGCCGAGCCCGCGGAGAAAACGATAGGGGGAGAAGAGGCAGAAATATTAGGGCAGAAAGATTGATGGAGGGTGGCTTGTGCGCCGAAGAGATTGAACAGGAGGAAGCAGAGAGAGCAGAGGAGAGAGGAGTCGATCAGTCGGCGAGTCGGGCGGGTGCCGCCCTGGTTTTCCGGGTATGGTCTAAGGGCAGGGCAGGCTTAGGTTCCAGTCTTGGATTCATTTAACCGCTGAGAACGCCGAGCCCGCAGAGAAAAGGAAAGGGGGGAGAAGAGGCAGAAATATGTTGGGCAGGAATGGGAAACGGGGGCGCGACTTCAGGTCACGCGCAATACGAAGTGTCAAGTGATTCTCGGCAAACTATGGATGTCCCAGAGCTCTATGACAGGACTTTTTTGAAGCAGCGTCGGTCAGTGGCATTCGTTCTCGCTTCGTGGCGCCTCGCTTATGGACGCGTAGCGGAAATTGCGTGGCGTGCAGAGAATCGTGCGCGACGGAACCCGAGGGAACTCCGGGAAAGCCTTTGTAAGCCACCGGGCCACGCACTGCGGATCTGTGCCCATAGTTTCATCCCGCTAAAACCAGCGGGTGATTACGGATACGTTCCGCGTCCGTCACGACGCTTTCCGCGTTGTCACCGATGGTCAACCAGTCGATGAAATCGCCCTCCCGGCTGCCTTCCCCGATCCCGGAATCGTGCCAGCCATTCTCGTCCACCGAGGCAGTCTACAAGCTGCCGGCCAGCAGCCCGTGCATGATTTCGTCGGTAAAGGTCTCCATGCCGCAGTCGGTGTGGTGGATGACAAACCACTCGCGCGTGGCGAGCAACTTGCAGGAAATGAACGTGATCGGGGATTTTGGGAAGATCAAGCCTGGGCTCCGCCTGCTTGCTGCAAAGAGCTAGAGCACTGACCCAAACGATTTGCCGGGTAGATTGAACTTGGCGATCCCGCCCTTCACAGGGCGAGCCACGTAGTAGTAGCTCTGGCCGTGAGGTCAGGGATGAACCAATGTGGATTACCGATTCCCCGCCATTTCAGATGAGTGGATGTACTAGGACAACACCCATACTTCACTGAAGAATTACGTGACGGCAAAAAAAACACACGCATGTTCACTTTACTGACATGACCATGGGTCGTTGAACGGTCATACTCGAGAACGAACCCGGAGGCTAGCATCCGTCTCCGCCTCCTTTAGAGGACTGCGTGACTCCGCCTCATTTCCCGCTGCGTCCGATGGGCCGTTTTGTGCGGCTTCGATTCCGGAGAAATCCCGGGATTTCCTAGCCGGAGGCTTCCCGGTTCGAATGGAACCTGCCAATTGACGCCGCCCCCGTCAATCTATTTAGCCTGTCTATTAATTTCCTCTTTGACCTCTAGAAGTTAATTTGTCATCCTCGGACAATTGCGCTTCACCGTCTTGATTTTCAAACGGAGGAGCAGGTGAAGCGGCGTCCAATCGCGGCTTTCTATTAATCGAAAAACGAGTTGATCATGCTCAGGCTTTGTATCTTCCTAACAGGCTACCTGGCTCTGGGTATACACGGCTATGCCGTATTTACGCTTACGATTTCCGAAAACTTGATTTCCGGTGGCACGAATTGGAGGTTCAGTGAGGCTTCAGGCACACTCAGTAGCCAAGGCAGCTCCCATTTTCTGGTCGGATCGACTGTAGCTAATCCTCAGAATTTCTATGCGGCGGACGCCCAGGATCAATCCCTGGCCGTGTTGGCAGGAAATAACGCGCTCGGAATCGCACGGATATTTACGCGGAACTACGGCGGACTTTCGGGCTCCAACGGCGACATATTCGATGGATTGGATTTCCAGACCGACGCGACTATCGACGGCCTGTCTCTATCAGGCATGAATGGCCTCGTTCTCCATGCAGATCAATTTTCATTCTCGAACCTTAATGAGGGTGTTTACAGTTTAGACAGTTATTATGATGGATCCGGGTATAATACTTCCCTCGGAGCGGTCACGCTCCTAGTGGGGACTGTCATACCGGAACCATCCGGATGGTTATTACCGCTTCTAGGCATGGGTGTCGGAGTACTTGTGAAGACAACCCGAGGGGCCGGAAAGAGGCCCCTCTGAATCTGCGCGACCGGCGGACTCGCGGAAATGTGATAAATTGCCGGGTTGATGTAGGAGGGCAGTGGTATCTGGATGCTCGGGCCAAGGAGGTCTTAAGGAGGCAGATTGGGAGGGTCTCCGCTTTCTGTGGCGTGGAGATTCTGACCTATTGCAGTTATGAGCATTCGGCAAGGGAAGCCTGCCCCGCCGTGGTGGCCAGCCTTATATAGATCCGCAAAAGGCAAAGGGAGTCCTTGAGAGTGGAGGAAAGCTCTCGATACCCGAACCCCTACGCTGCCGCGTGCGTTATTTCATCGACGGGGCTGCCCTGGGATCGGGTGAGTTTGTGCAAGAACAGTTCGAAGCGTTCCAAAAGAATCTGAGCAAACATCGGAAGTCGGGTCCGCGCCGGATGCGAGGAGGAGATTGGGGTGGTCTTACGGTGTTACGGGATCTGCAAAAGGCAGGGGGCAAAAGGGAAAAGTTGGCGAGCTAACCTTGGAAACCGAAGGATGACCACGAAACCCGCGAAAAATGCGAAAAGGGGGAGGAAGTGTCGGAGTGATGGTGTGTCGGGGTAACGGTCAGAGAGCAACTATTGGTTCGACGGCGATTGGGGTAGGTCGAAGCGTCCCTGGCATGGGGAATCGGAGACTTGCCTCTTTATCCCCTCACCCTGTGCCCACGTCTCCAATTTCCTTTCTCCATTTACTCTCCAGCTAGACCAACACCCCTCTGAGCTGGGACGACTTGCCTCTGTTATCCTCAAGCGCCGGGCTTGGTCGATCTCCGCCGATACCATTCCTTCCACCGTGAAAACGATCGAGCGCCCTCGCCGGACGGTTGCCCGAAGAGTAGGTTTTCAACGCTGATGTCCTCGTCCAATTCCGGCCAGTGAATACCGTGTCCCCCGCCAATGAACTTCCATACGGTACGGTGTTGCGGCAACGCTTGGGAAAGACGCGGGTACCATGAGATGGGAACGCTCACCATTCTCCCGTCGGACAGAGAAACGCTCAGGGTGTCGTCGGTGATCCGCACGCCGACGGCCATGGGGCTATTGGTCAATGTCGAAGTAGCCATTCCAGATTTCCATCAATCGAGCTTCATTCTCTCCCGTTAGCCTCTCTATCTGCCGCAACTCTGCACCAGAAAAGCCGCGATTCCAAGCCAAACGAACTGGGGAAAGCCAGAACTTTACCTCGGCATCATCTCGTTCAATATGCGAGTGAGGTGGCTCATTTCGATCGCCAGCGTAGAAGAAGAACCGATAGGGGCCGATTCGCACGCTTGTCGGCATTCTCGGATCGTATCACGTGGCGCCGCCAAAGCAACTTGTTTCGCGAACGTGACACGTCTAGATTTCGGCGCTAAGAAACCGTGACTTCGTTTCACAAGGCAGACTGAATTTGATGCCCGCCCGCCGAAATTGGACCGAGCATGAGATCATCATCGCGATGAATCTCTATACCCGGTTGCCGTTCGGGCGGTTTCACGGGCGGCATCCGTTGATTGTCGACGTGGCAGGGAAGCTTGGGCGATCTCCCAACGCGCTGGCGTTGAAACTGACGAACCTCGCGGCATTGGACCCCTATCACCAAGAGCGGGGAGTGAGCGGGATGGGGCACGGAAGCAAGAGCGGGGAGTGAGCGGGATGGGGCACGGAAGCAAGCGGGACAGGGAAGTTTGGGATCGTTTTCAGGACGATTGGGAGAGCATGGGAGATAAGAGCGAACGGCGGTTCGAGGAACTGATGGGGGCAGACGCGGATGAGTTACACTTAGATTCAATTGAGGAGGAAGCCGCTGATTTTACCGGCACGGAAGCGGAGGCGAGAACCATGCAGCGCCGCAAACAGGAATTTTTCCGTCGGGCGGTGCTGACCAGCTACGACAACCGCTGCTGCGTTACCGGGAATCCGATTACTCAGCTCCTCGTTGCAAGCCATATCCTGCCATGGAAGGAGTTCCCGAGGGAGCGTCTCAATCCGGCGAATGGGCTTTCGCTCGCACGTACGCAAGATGCCGCCTTCGACCGGCACTTGATCACCCTCGACGAGGACTTCCGCCTGGTCGTCAGCAGATCGATCAGCGACCATTTCGATTCGGAAACGGTGCGGGACAATTTCCAGAGGTTCGAATGGAGGCGCATCACGCTTCCTAATCGCTTCCGGCCAAAGGCCGAGTTTCTTGAATATCACCGAAACCGGTTTATGGCGTAGGCGCGGGGATCTGCATGGTCTCGTCAAGTTTTTGTGGTGAACGAGACGGAGGTTTCGTCTCTGGATCGTAATTGGAATCTTAATCATACTTTCGGCCTCGAGGGCCCTCGGCCCTCCATGAAAAACAAACTAAGAAAGAAATAGTCTGGCAAAAAATAGATTCCAGATCTCGCTGTTGATTTCCCATCGAACTTCCACTACCCTCGAACGATCAACGAGATCTCAGAGCGTATCACATCAAACCCGAAACAATGTGGCGGACGGCCTTGCATTCGAGGTATGCGCATTCGCGTCACGGACGTCCTTGACCTCATTGAAGCCGGTCTGAGTTTCGATCAAATCCTCGCCGAACTACCGGACCTTGAAATCGACGACATCAAGGCCTCCGTCGCATATGCCCGCCGTAGTGTTGATCATCCCGTAGGAAAATAAATAGTCTGGCAGAAAACAGGTTGTCTTCACGGTAAAGCTTCGGAGGGTCTTCCTTCTCGGCGATGAAGTTAGCCTCATAGGTATCGCAAGCATGTCGATAGTCATCGATGCCTGCCAAAACACTAAACCCGAGATTCTGTGCCGCCAACGTCAGGCCGCCGGCACCGCAGAACAGGTCGATCGCGGTGATGACGTTACAAATTCTCTTTTCACCGGGTAAGCGCTCAATCTAGACTGGGCAGAAGAGTGTCCGACCTTTTTACGGAAGAGCAGGCGCTATCCAAACTCAGTCGATCCCACATGATTTCCACCGCGCGCCCCAAGATATGGACGTCGCCTCGAGCGTCGTGGCGAGGGAAACTGCCTGACTCCAAGCCAATTCGGCTCATCACCGCATCGAGGCTATGGCTGATGCCGCGGGTCGTTCCGTAGAGTTGGCGTGATAGATCCATCGAGTCGATGCATTCAACCTCACGTGATTCAATTCCATTGAGTATACATGCCGACTTCAAGAACCACCGGTCGAAAGACTTCCCATTGTGTGCGATCAGAACCGCATCGCCTACGAACTTGGAAAACTCTGGCAGCGCTTGCCGAATTGTTGGTGCGTTCCTCACGTCGGCATCCGTTATCCCTGTAAGGCTTGTGATGAAGGTCCCAATGGAGTCCGCCGCCCTCACGCAGGAAAAAAAATGATCGCGTTCCACGAGACGACCCGCTTTTAACCGTAGCGCTGCGATTTGGATGATTTCGTGAGAACGGTGCGATGTGCCAGTCGTTTCGAGGTCGAAAATCACGAATTCATCGAGATCTTCCGTGGCGTCCTCTCCCCGATGAGGGAAGTAGAACGCCGATCTGCAGTCAGTGCATTCGACGAGTCGTCCAACGAGCGATTCATCTCCTGTAAAGTCGCATCTGCATCGTCGGTTCGGGCAGGTGATGTTCATTCCGTTTTCGGTTAGATATCTACGTTGGTTTCCAAACAGGATCGGAGGTCGTAATCCAGCAAACCGACGCCAGTGTAGTTTTTTCAGGCTTCTGGTAAAGATCGAAACCAGCAGTTTTTCCGCCGAGCGGTGCTGACCAGTTATGACAGCCGCTGTTGTATCACAGGGAACCCGATTCCGGAACTTCTCGTTGCCAGTCATATCCTGCCGTGGAAGGAATTTCCGCGGGAGCGCCTTAATCCGGCCAACGGGCTCTCCCTGGCGCGCACCCAAGACGCCGCTTTCGACCGCCATTTGTTCACTATCGACGAGGGCTTCCGCCTGGTTGTCAGCCGATCAATCAGGGACCATTTCGATTCGGAAACCGTGACGGACAATTTCCAAAAGTTTGAAGGGAGGCGCATCACGCTTCCTAATCGCTTCCGGTCAAAGGCCGAGTTTCTTGAACATCATCGCAACCGGTTTGTCGCTTAAACCGCGGACCTGCATGGTCTCGTCAAGTTTTTGTGGTGAACGAGACGGAGGTTTCGTCTCTGGATCGTAATTGGAATCTTAATCATACTTTCGGCCTCGAGGGCCCTCGGCCCTCCATGAAAAAGAAACTAAGAAATAAATAAATAGTCTGGCAAAAAATAAATTGCCATATCCGCTTTGGCGCGACAGGGAAGCGCTCGGTACTTTGGCGGGATGTCGTGCTGCGCCCAGAGAGGCCGCTTGACTCGCGGAAAGCGGTGGCGGTAAGGTTCCTGCGGAGCGCCGCGTTAAAGATGCACGCGGAAACAACGGAGGACGCTATCCTGAACCAGGAACAGATTTATGCCTACCGTCGCGACGGCTACGTCAAGGTGGAAGGACTTTTCAGCCCCGAGGAAAGTGCTGAACTAGCCTCGGAAATGGTCCGCATCATCAAGGAGTGGGGCCAGGAGACGATGGGATGGATCGGGCCTTGGCGGGACCACTATCTGCCTGAGGAGGAGCGCCAGGCGACGAAGGCCGTGTTCATGCATAACCCGCACTTCTACTCCGCCGCCTGGGGTCGGGCGCTTTTTCATCCCGGCCTCATGGGCTGTGTGCAGGACCTTATCGGACCCTCGGTACAGTGGCACCACACGGTATTGCATGGCAAACCACCGGAAAAGGGCACGCCTTTTCCCATGCACCAGGATTATCCTTTCTACCCGCACGACGGTCCCGACTTCGTCGACTGTCTTCTGCATCTGGACGACACACCCTTGGAGAGCGGGGCCCTGCGAGTCGCGCCCGGCAGCCATAAGAACGGCCCCTTGGTGCATGTCCTCGGTCCCGACACCGCCCCTCACCTTCCGCCCGATCAGTACCATCCCGACAAGCTCGAATCTGTCGCCATCCCGGCGAAAAAAGGTGACGTGATTTTTTTCAGCTACCAAGTCATCCATTGGTCCGACTGCAACCGCACGGACCGGTGGCGCAAGTCAGTGAGATTCGGTTTTCACAGCACCGCCATGCGACCCATCGGCCGCGCCGAGGACGACCCTCACCGCATCGACCCCGATAACGTCCTGGAGCGCAACAACAACATCATTGTGGCCGGCTTCCGGCGGCGCGAGAGCGAGCCCGTCGGGCACTAGTGTCGTGTCCGATAAGTAAGCATAACCAATGTGGATGCGGCAGGAGGTCGAGGCCGGGTTCTAGAAGCACTATCCAGCGCGAATCATAGAGGTAAAACAGCCCAATGTGTCATGCTCCGCCCCGTCGCGCCATAGCAATTTATCCAGGCGCTTTGGTTCCGGCGGAGTGAAATGGGAAGGGGCCGCGGAAAGTACAGGGTGCACGGGATTTTCAATCAACGATGTTCACACATTGCGACTGGCGAATGGAGCGGTCGTGTGTGCGGAGACGAAGTCGGTGACATATTGCGGTTGCGACAATGATGCGGTCGGCAGGATCGCCGTGAAATGATTCGGGGAGCTCTTCCAAGGCAATTAAAACCTCTGTGTCGAGTGGCAGCAGACAGACAGTGCCGGGATCTGCGGCCAGCCGCAACCACTCGGAAAAGGGCGGATCCAGTTCCAGGCGACCGCGCTTGTAGAGCATCTGTGCCTCCCAAAGACTGATGGCCGATAGGCCTGGTGGATGGCCGCTTCGAGCCATAGTGTCCAAGGCGTCCCGCTCGCTCTCAGGCAAGCGAGACTGTCCCGTCAGCCACCAGATCCACACATGCGTGTCGAGCAGTTCCCTCACAGATCGGCATCAAATTCGTCCTCTTCGAGAACCGATTCTCCTGGTTCTGCGAGGAGGCGGCCCCGGCCGCGCAAGCGTTCCCAAGGATACTTCCGGGCCGAGGTACCCAGCGGGATGACTCGAAAACGCGGTCGTCCATGCTTCGTTATGTCGACCGGTGTTCCTTCTTTTTCGATTCTCCGCAAGATTTCCAGACAGTGGGCTTTGAATTCTGTCACCGATATGGTCATAATCTTATAAAATGGTCATTACGAGAGATGTGTCAAGGCTATCCGCCGGTGCTGCTCCATGATCGAACAGTAGTGAAGTTTCGGAGCCCTATAGTGATCATGACGCGTTATGATTGCGCTCAATCCCTACCGGAGATACATGATCCGAATTATCGGTAGCGATTTGCGCAGTGTGGCACGCTTTCTCAGTCGCTTCGGTGATGATGTTCTGGGATACGATGCTCGAAAGGAGGGAAGATGAAGATTACTGATGTCAAGGCGATGGAGCTGAAGGGCTACAAGGACTGGAATTATGTGAAGGTCGAGACGGATGAAGGGATATCGGGCATTGGCGAAGCTCATCCGGGAGAGGGGATCTGCGATGTGGTGGTGAAGCGGCTGAAGCCGTTGATTTTGGGCCGAGATCCGCTAAACGTGGAGCCACTTTATACCCATATGATTGAACGTACTGTGGGGCAGTCATCGGGCGGTGTCATGGTGGGCGCCATTGGGGGCGTTGAGACCGCGCTCTGGGACGTGGCTGGAAAAGCGATTGGGGTGCCGGTGTATCAACTTTTGGGCGGGAAATATCGGAGCCGGCTTCGGGTTTATGCCGATGTGGGAAGAGGGCGAAACGGTACGAACACGCCCGAAGCCTGGGCAGAGCGAGCCAAAGAGGGGGTGGCCGACGGATTTCAGGCCATCAAGTTCGACATCGACGGGTCAGCGAACGAGCTCTGGCACGACCCGGTAGACCGGGGACTGAGCCTGGCGGAACTGGACAAAATGGAGGCCCTGGTGGAGGCCGTGCGGGAGGCCATCGGATACAAGATCGATCTGTGTATTGATTGCCACGGAAGATACAACGTTCGGGATGTGATTTTGCTGGCGCAGCGGTTGGAGAAGTTCAATTTGATGTTTCTGGAAGATCCGGTGCCGCCGGAGAATATCGAGGCCATGGGTAAGGTGACGGCGTCTACGCCCATTCCGATTTGCACAGGCGAGTGGGTGCATCGCAGAGACGGCTTCCGCCGGCTGATTGAGACACAGGCGTGTGACATGCTCCACATCGATGTTTCTTCGACGGGCGGCATTCTGGAAGGCAAAAAGATTGCGGATCTGGCGGATCTGTATTACATGCCCGCGGCATTCCATAACATTGTGTCACCACTGGGCATGGTGGCATCCGGCCATGCGGGTGCGGCGGTGCGGAACCTGCACAGCCTGGAACTGCCCTACCACGCAGACCAGGTGGACTGGCGGTGGGATCTCGTGATCAGCGACGAGCCGCTGATTCAGAACGGGCAATTTGTGGTGCCGCAAAAACCGGGACTGGGGGTCGCGTTAAACGAGGATGTGGTGCGGCAACACTTGAAAGACGGCTATGCCTTTTTCTGATCCTCGAATCGGCTGCTGGTAAGTTGCTAAATCGAGCAGGAATATTCCGGAAAGGAGGTTCCGAGAAGGGAAAGGCACGGAGGTCCTTTCAGAGAGATCCGTTGATGATTCGGACGATTCCATGCTTCATCAGCTCTTCGCCGAAGTTCAGCAGATATCCCAGTTTCATTCCAGAAGCTCAGAATCTAATCCCGACAGATTGCTAACCGTTGGGCCTGAAACAGACCTTAACCGCCTTCTGCTCCTTAAGCAGCCGCACCACATCGGCGTAATCTTTGAATCCCATGTAGTGGGTGATCAGTCGGTCGAGTCGTAGTTCTCCCGACACTATTTTATCCAGGGCGTATTCCGCCGCCTGGCGAAAATGGCCCGGATAGCCGCAGAGTCTGAGACCGGGAGACTTCCAATGCCTTCTAGTGAAAGCGTAATCTTCGCGTTGGACGCCGAAGAGGGCGACGGTCTCTAAGGTGACGTCCATCATATACTCTACCGATTCCTTGACCCCGACACAGTCTATGGCGACCTCGACCTCGGGGGACTCCCATCTCTTGGGAAAATCTCTTCCCTCTTCGGAGCGCGGATTAACGCACCGGTCAACGCCAAGGGTACGGGCATAGGCCAGGCGCTCATCGTTAACGTCAAAACCAATCACCTCCTTTGCCCCCTCGGCCTCAGCCAACTGAACCGCAATGAGACCGGCTGGACCTAACCCCGAGACTCCCACACGTTTATGCCTTACGCCCCCCATCGATGACAGATTGATCAAAACCGAGCTCACACACATCGCCAGTTCCATAGAGGCGATAAGAGGCCAATCGAGATTCTTGGGAACCAAGATTAACTTATCTTTATCGAGAGTGAAGAATTCGGCGTAGCTACCTGGGAGCTCCTGTCCCCACGCCTTCCAGACGGCAACATGGTCGCCAGGAGAAAATTCGCCGACTCCTTCGCCGACCTCAACGACTTCACCGGTGGTTTCGTGACCGGGTTGTCCGGGGGTATAGGGGTATTTGATTTCTTCCTTGGGATCGAACATGGGAACACCCGAAAAGATGTGCATATCCCACTGTGGACAGGTGGTCACCGCCCAAACTTTGACGAGCACCTCTCCCCTCGATGGTTTCGGAATGGGAAGATCAATTATCTCGAACTTTCCCGGCTCAGTTATTTGCAGACACTTCATCAATTTTCAGCTTCATTTTCACAGCCATCCCATAAGGCCTAAACCCTGAAGGCAAGCCTGAGGGATGGAGCGGGATAGCGGTTGATATTGGGAAAAAGTCAAAATGTAAAACAGGGGGGAAATGGTTGATATGGACGGATGCTGTCCCACAGAGCTAAGGGGAGAAACCGGGCAGGTAAGCCTGTTGAGGCTGGGAACACATTCGATATCGGGTTCGTGCTGTCCCATAGAAGTCCGCCAGATCGAAAAGCCCGAAGCGGTCCCAGAGCACGCCGCGCACGAGCGTAAACAACCGGGTGAAGCTGTGCGGCCACTGGCTGATAAAGGCAATGTATCGGAGCAGAACGAGCAGCAGCAGGGCGGCCCACAGCTGCCAACGGATGGCCTGCTTGGAATGCCCGAGAAAATCGCAGACCTTGAAGGTTTGCTTGATCTGCTTGAAAAACACCTCGATGCCCCAGCGGCAGCGGTAGAGGGCGCAGACACTGGAAGGGGCCCAGTCCATGTTGTTGGTGAGGAAAACCATGACGACCCACTCGCCGTTGACTTCCACTTCGGCTTCGATCCGGCGCAACCTGCCGGGATACTGCCGGCGGGAGGCGGGAACCTTCAGGGTGACCTCGTCATCCCGCAGGATAGGTCCTTGAGGCTTGCGCAGGCGCTTGCGGCAAACATGGCAGCGCAGGTTGTCTTTGGCGCGCGTGACCCAGAATATGCCGCGTTCGCTCAAATGGAAAAGATTGGCAAAATGCACGTAAGCCTTGTCGAAAACCGCGATCTCTCCAGCCTGCAGCCCCGCGCACAGGGCCAGGGTCCGCGTGCCGTCGTGATGGGAAGCTTCTTCAATGACGGCAAAGCCGGGAAGAAAACTTTGCAGGTTGAGCCGCAGGTGCATCTTCGCCGCGGCCTTGCGCCGACGGTGCTTGGCCCAGTCCATGCAGTTGGCCACCAGGGCAATGGTGGTGGAATCGATCGCATGGATCGCCCGTTTGAAGCGACGGGGCAGGCCTCGGTAGCGCCCGGCCGGTCCAAAGCCCGGCGAAAGCTCTTGCAGATGCCCCAGCACCTTCCAGAACAACGCCTCCATCATGTCGCTGTCGCGCTCCCTATTGGCATGCGAAAGAGTGTTTCGGCTCGGTGCAACCGCTCCCCTGATCGCCCTGAGCTTGGCCGCATGATGCCGCAGGGTGTCGCAGACGTCGTTAAGGCCGATGGCATGGGTCAGTTGCGCAAAGAGCAGACTGACCACATGACTCCATGGCGTGAAGGTGCGCGCCTTTTTATCGACCCCGTACTCCCGGGCGAGTTTTTCCGTCAAATGCGACGGGATGAGTTTACAAAGCTGATGCAAGGTGCTGCTGTAGTGTTTCGTCGGCGTTATGTTTTTCATACTGCGGATTCTTTGGTCGGAATCCGCCGCCGACCACCTTTTTTTAACCCTGCCCGAAAGGGAGTCTCACCACATCCTGTGGGATGGCTGTGCTTCATTTTCTTAATGCTAACAGCGTGTCGGTTAAGTCCGACAGGCTGTTAGTCCCACTCGAGGATCACACCAAGGGTAGAGTCTTTGTGCTCTAAAATTCTCTCCCACGCCTCGCCAACGCGAGTTGCCGCCAAATAGTCGGTGATCAGAGGGAGAGTCTTGAGTGCTCCGCTCTGGACCAGCTCCATCGTCTTCTGCAGTCTGGGCCTGGTCCAACCGGCCGGGCAGTGGAGAGTGATCTCCTTGCGGATGAAGGTCTTCAGGTCCATCTGCGCCCGATGGCCTGCATGTCCGGCGGTTACATAGTGGCCTCCGCGGCGAATCAGCGAGAGCAGTTTGAGGTTCAGATCCAGATTTACATCGTTACCCACAGTATCCACGACGATGGCGAACTCACCGCCCGCCCAGTCGAGGGCGCGTTCCAGCCACCGTTCGTCCTGGGCTTTCAGCTTGATATCTTCATTTCGATCGGAAAATAAGCCCAACCGAAAATCGTGTTTTCCCACCAGGGCGACTCTGGCTCCGCGCCACTGCAGGGTCTGTGCCGCCCATTGGCCCACCATCCCGTCGCCGACGACCAAGGCAGGGCAGCCGTCCTCGACGGGCGGACGCGAGCCGGCGTTGAAGCCGACCTGAGTCAGCACCAGTCCGGAATACTTTACCGCTTCCGATTTCACTTCTGCATATTCAACGTTGTCGGGTAACGCTAAGACCTGGTCGACCTCTACCGGCCCGCGCAGAACATGGCCACCAGAGCTTGTGTACATACCTGCGATCCTGGTGGTGGTGGCAAAGACCCAGTCGCCCTCTTTAAGCCCCGGGACTTCAGCGCCAACTTCCTCGACAACACCTACTTTCTGGTATCCCGGTACCATGGGGTAGGGCAGTGGCATAGATGGCAGCCAGGGAGTAATCCCGTCAGTGCGTTCGCAGCGTAAGAAAGAGGATTCGGTGCCGTTACTGATCCAGGAGAATTTCGTCCTAACCACCACATCGCGCGGACCAGGCTGCGGCACTTCGACTTGGGTGAGCTCGACCTTACCCTTAGCGCTGAAGACTACTCCCGGACTTCTCATAATCGAGGTTCTCGTGTCTGAAGGGCATAGTATTCAGCAATTCCGATAGCGATCTATTTCAACTGGATGCGGCTATATCTCTAAATGCCTGCAGGGCGAAGGTAGAAGGGAAAGTCCGTCGGCGAAGAGTGAACCTTTGGCGTAACGGTAGGTTTACGCAGAGCGCTGGTGAGTGGAGTCTCGCCTGGCCCCGTCTTCTTGCGAAGCCGGCTTCGGGAGGGACTGGGGAAGCCGATTGCGGTGGCCATCTGGATTTCTGCCGACAGGGTATTTTTGGACACCATGCTCACAATCCGTTTCCGTTTGCGAATGTAATGCAATGATCTACGGTTGACGATCATGAATAAATCGGAATCGAAATCCACAGGCGACGTAGCGGAGGTGACGTTGGTGCGCACACTGCACGAACCGGGTCCCTACGATCGGCTCTGGCAACCTTTCATTGAGCGCTGGGACGAGGGTCATTTCCTGGTAGCTTACGGTGCTCATTACACGGGAAAGATCGATATCGGAGACATTCTTTGCTGTCTGACCTACGATGGCGGCAAGACCTGGGGCGAGCCGGTTCCCATATTTGACCAGCAATCGTTCGGGGGACCGCATCGAGTGGCCTATGCGAATCCGGTCCTGTACCGCCCACCCGGGCAAGCCATCGTTTGGTGTTTCGCGATGCGGTGCCGGTTTTTCTACCGAGATAGCGAGGACAGCGAGTTAGTGGCAGCTTACACCGCGGATGGCGGACTTACGTGGCAGCCTGTGGAATTAATGGTGGACTACCATCTGCCGCTGATCACTTGTGCGGGCATTACACGAGTGGAGTGCGATGGGAAACCCCGTTACCTGCTTCCGCTACACCGCAACACCCGCCGTCACCATCCTACCGGCGATCGGGAGCACTTCGTTCTGGAGAGCACCAGCCTGCTTGAATGGAGGCTGGCTGGCATCATACCGATGCCCGAAAACGGACCAGTGTTTCTTCACGAAGGGAATATCGCGATTGGTAGCGATGAGGAAGAACTCGTCATCGTCATGCGGACTGCCAGGTATCATGGTACGGGAGCGTTGCAGCCGCCCATGGCCCATTCCTCGGTAAGCAACGACGGCGGGCGCTCGTGGTCGCCGGCGGTAGCCGAACCTTCCCTGCACAACACCTGTTCAAAAGCCTACTTCGGAAGGGACGGTGATGGCCGCTATTTATACGTATACAGCGACGGGCCTCAAGGCGAACGCAAGGCGCTGAATTACTGCGTAAGAGAACCGAGAAGGGAGTGGTCGGAACCGCGTCTGTTCTTCAATGGAAACACCCGCAACAGCTATCCTACGTTACTGGAGGATAAGCCCGGGCATTTCCTCTGTGTGTGGGATAGCTCCACCGATTCCGAGCGCAAGCGCACAGCTATCCGGTTCGGTCGTTTGACGTTGGTGTAGTGCGGGCAAAGAGCGCCGGTGCTTATCGGCAGAACCGTAGAATCTGAATCAGGAGTCGGGTCGATGAGAATTCCGATGCCCGAAAAGGAGGCGGATATGAAGATTACCGATGTCAGGCAGGATATTGTTGCCACCGTTTCTGACGGTTCGATGCCCGTTCAGGCGTCCGGTAGCGCGAAAAGACTGGCACAGCAGCTTGATTCGGTGGGTATATTTACAACATCCGGCGAGTGAATGTTTGCACAGGGAGCATGGAGATAACATTTCGTTTGATACAATTCACATGAAAGCATTTTCCGTAGGCAACCGGACGGGAAAATTCATCTGGTTGAAAGGGGAATCGCATCCCTACCACCGCTACCTTTTCGCCCGCCGCTCCTTCCATCTGGAAGAATCCCTATCCAGTGCAGTGCTGCGCGTCACCGCCTCTGATCGTTACCTGCTCTACCTCAACGGAAGATATGTGGGTCGGGGACCTGCCCGCAGCAACCCGCGTCTGAAGAGCTTCGATTCATACGACGTGTCGAGCTCCTTGAGGCCTGGACGGAACACCATCGCGATCCGTGCCTATTATTACGGCTCTCCTGCCGACGGGAGAGGCTCCGGGACAAAGGTGGCCTATTACTGTTTTGGAGAACGCGCCGGGCTTTGGGCGGAGCTGGAGTGGACGACCCGAAAGGGCCACAGACAGATCCTCGGCACGGATTCTACCTGGCGCCTCACTGCGGCACGCGGGTGGGATCGCACCGCCAAGCTCATCAGCCCCATCACGGGTCCGAACGAGATACGCGACGCCAATCTCGATCCGGACAATTGGATGCACCTGGAGTTTGACGACCATGCATGGCCCGCGGCCGAGGTCATCTATTTTCCCGGAAACAGCCAGGAACGGGCCCTTCCCTGGGTTCTCCTGGAGGAACGCGACGTTCCCATGATGCGGGAGGAGGAACTATGGCCAGAGCGCGTAGTTGAAGTAGGCGAAGTCTCCAACGATGGCCGCAGCGGCATTGACATCGCTACCCTCCTGGATCGCGAGATTCACTTACCCGCCGATTCGGGGACCATTGAGCAACTTGATACGATTCTCACGCCGGCCGGATCCCTGGTCTGTCGAGCCGCTTTTGTCCCCCACGAGGGCGGACGCGTCCCCTACCTGATCCTGGACTTCGGACGACAGGTTTTCGGATTTCCACGTGTGAAGTTTAGAGCCGGAAAAGGAGCGATCATCGACATGACGCACGGGCAGAAGCTCGACGGCGGGCGAGTGCGTGCGATCGATGGCGAGTATCGCTACGGCGACCGTTACATAGCCCGGGACGGTGAACAGGTCTGGGAGCATGGGGAATACAAGCAGTTCAGGTATCTCCATCTCACCATCAAACCAACGGAGGAGCCGGTCCGAATTGATTCCATCACTCTCAATCAATACCTCTACCCTTGCGAGCAACGCGGTCAGTTTCGCTGTCCGGATCACCGGTTGGACAAGCTCTGGCAGGCCGCTATCGATACGCTCTATCTACAGATGGAAGACAATCTGGTCTGTGATGCCCGGCGCGAGCGGATTGTACACGCTCCCGGCTACAGCGTCGATCACACCAGCGCCGTCTACGTCGGCTTTGGCGCATTGCCCATCGTGTCACGCAAGATGCGCCTGACGCCTCTCAACGACGACGGCACCGGGATGATGGGATTCAAGTTCTGCGAAGACTTCGTCGAGCGCAACTTCGTCAACTTCTTTCTAGCCTGGAGCACCGCCGTCCGGCTCCACCACCTCTTTGCCGGTTGCCGAGATCTGCTTGTCGGTGACCCTGATCCCGGAGGACCTGAGCGCCTCTACGCGAGCGTGAAGAGACAGATCGACTGGTATGAGCCCCATCGCGACAAGAACGGCCTTCTCGGGGAGCTCCCTTACCGGATCTGGTGGGACTGGGCTCCCCTCGACCTCCGAGGCACGACTTTTTCCCTCAACGCCCACTATGTTAACGGCCTGCGCGACGCGGCCTGGCTGGCCCAAGAGGTCGGCGAGACAAAAAAGGCGCAACACTGGCGGGATTTGGCGGAGGATGTGCGCACCGGCCTCCGCCGCACTTTCTGGGATGACGATCGCGGTCTCTTCCACGACAGCTTCCACGAGGGTCAACTAACCGGCCATATCAGTGAAATCGCCAACGGCTTCGCCTTGTTGTTCGGTATTGCCGACAGCGAACAAGCTGTCCGCATCAACGAGAACCTCACAGTCAAGCCGACGCCCGGGCTTATCGAGGCATCTCCCCTCAGCATCTCCTACCTCCTGGACGGCCTTCTTTCACGTGGCTTTTCCAAGAAGGCGCTGGACATCATGCGCCTTCGCTTTATTCCCATGTGCCTGGAGGTGGAGAGGCCCACTCTGTGGGAGAATTGGGGACCGTATAGCCGTGGTCGCCCCATTTCCGACGACGAGATGTTCCGCGGCTATCAGCAGGACCGCTTCATTCCTCATGGAGCCCGGAGCCAGGCCCACTGCAGTCCCGTCCTCATCGCCTACGTCATGACCACTCGAATTCTCGGGGTTATGCCCACCGCCCCGGGTTTCTCGAAGTGTTCCATCACGCCGCATCCCGGCGATCTCGAATGGGTCAAGGGAGTGGTACCCACGCCGCACGGAGACATCACTGTTTCATGGGAGCGGGCGAAAAACGGCATGTCGCTCGCGGTGGAGGTTCCGCACGGGATCGACGGCGAGGTCGTGCTGCCGCGAGAGAAGGAAGTGCCTGCGGAGCTTCACCACAATGAACGTCGAGTGATCTTAGAGGCCGCTGAGGTATCCGCGGCCGACGACATCACTCTCAGCACGTGCAAGGTACGGGTCGGTCTGACATCGGGAAGCCATCGACTGTCCTTGAAGCGGATCTAGCAGGATTTCTTACAAGCCCGATGAAGTACTCCGCTTCGGTATGCGGTCATTCACACTTCGCCGCTGCGGCGACGCCATATCAAGAGGGCCGGTGGCAGCTGCTGCCGGTGATCCGGCCCCCGCCAACCTGGCCACGGGAGCAACGCCATTTGCCGTGTCGGAACTTGGCGGTGTTCATGCGATCGCCGACGCCAACGATGGCTTCTACGGCAATACTTTCAGTTGGATAAGTGGTGCTGCCGTTGGCCAAGACGGACCGTTTATCGGCATCGACCTGGGGCCGACTCCGATCGACGTGAATCGGATCGCCTTCGGCCGCAGCAACGTTTTGTCCGGCGACCCTTGCGGCGGCGTATGCACGGACCGGACCTTGGGCCTGTATAAGCTGCAGTACACCCAATTCGCCAACCCCAATGCCGGGTTGGTAACGACCGGCAATGCGGCAACCGGATGGGCCGATATCGGGACCTTGAATTATGTGGGCCCCGGGTTTACACCCAATTTCGACTTCCCGTCTCGACGGCACCTCTACGAGTTCGACGCGGTCTCCGCCACAGGCTTGCGGTTGATCGTGCCCAACGATAATGCCATCGACGAGATCGAGCTCTACGATGTGTCATCGGCCGCCGTCGTCCCCGCTCTTTCCGAGTGGGGCGTCATCGTCCTTATTAGTTTACTGGCTGGAGCGGCTGTGTGGCGGGTTCGGAAAAGGATGCCCTCGTCGAATGTCGACGCCCCTGCGGGTTAGCGGGGCCCCCGGCCGCGCTGACGCTTGCCGGATATATCAAAGGTAAAACTCACGTCAGCACTCTTCCCGCTCCTCACGGAGCGAGCCACAAGGCCCCGGTGTAGCTCTGCCCGTAAGGGCAGGGACGAACCGCCCGCAAACCCGCTCCAGAGGCTAAGTTTCAGGTTAGTTAGAGCCCGTCTGAAAAAGGTTTCGAACGGGAGGTTTCGGGCTGTTGGCGCCTCCGAGAGGAGGTCCTGCGACACGATGGGCTTCTTCATGGCTGTTCCTGAACGCGAAAGCGTCCAGCTACGGGAGGCGGCGAATCGCTTCAGGCGTAGTTGGAGGAGCCGGAACCAGCGCCTTTTTCCGTCGGGAATTCTGCTGGGGCAGCGCAGCCGTGATCATGGATCTTCCTGCCTATCGAACTTGGTTCCCGCCTTCTTGCGAAGCCGGCTACGGATCATGCATCTTGTCTGAACGTCAAAGAGGTCCAGCTACGGGAGGCACCTCTGGGGCGATAAGCCCACAGCATCAGCGGCCGCCTGCCTTTAATTGACGGGCGCGTTCACTCAAGTAACGGATGCGCTCTTCGGTCAAGGGGTGGGAGCCAAAGTATTTCTGCCAGGAGGCTTCCTTACCGTTGCCGCCTTTCTGAAAGGTTTCAAAGAACTCAAGGGCACCGTCGGTCCGCCCATATGCCTTGTGCATCATGCGCATGGCGAAAATATCGGCTTCACGTTCCTGGGATCGAGAGTAGCCGGCATGGGCAGTTTCGAGGGCAGCTTCGATTGGGGACATTCCCTGGTAGCCGAAAAGCAAGGCGGCTGCCAGGCTGAAGAGGAGTCCCCGCCCCATAGACTGGAGGAGGTCTCGCCCCTGATGGTGGCCGAGTTCGTGGGCGATAATAAAGGCGAGCCCGATGTCTCCGGTGATTTCTTTCAGCAGGGAAGGGGTCAGGCCTATCCCGCCGCCCGGCACAGCAATCGCGTTGGGCTCGCCGAAATCGAAGAGAAAGAAGGCATAGTTGAGATCCCGGAGGGATTCCCCTGCCGTGAGTTTCTCGAAAATCGCCTCTGCCCGCCCCAGGTCCGTGTCGTTCGAGGACGATCCCTGCGTGGTTGCGGTTGCCAGACTTCTCTCCCAACCATCGGGAATGACGCGCGCCAGCATCGCCGCGGCGGCGCCCAGGAGGAGGTAGAGACCGACAAAGAAAAGTATTGCCCAGATGCCGTTCTTCAGGATTTCTTCCGGGCTGGCTTTGCTCCGTGAAGCGTCCGCTGTCTTAAGGAGCGGTTTCGGAACGAATTTCATCGGCAAATTCTAGGGCCGTGCCGTAGGCCAGGATCTCAACACTGCCGATCCGGTCCTTTCGACCCTTGGATATGCTCGAGGTTTCCATGCGGCAATTCAGGAACAGGTCCGCCTCGGGACAAGACTCTTTCATTCGTAGCACCGCTTCCCGGCGAGCCCGGTCAATAAGGGAAGCGTAAGATCGGAGCTCACCGCCGAAAAACATCCGCAGGCCCGCGAGGAAACGCTTAAAGTAGTCAACTGATACGACTACGCTTCCGCTCGCCAACCGAACGGATTTCACCGGCCGGCTATCATTCCATTCCCGGAAGGAGACGGCCGGGATGTGAACGGTGGCGCCTTCGCGACGTTGAATGCTCGCGTAGTGGCGGTTCTCCAGGTGTTTGCCGACGCCGAAACCGAGGCCGAGGAGAATCAGGACCATGATCAGCGATTCCATGCTATTCCAGGCGAACGGCGGTACCGTAGGCGAGGATTTCCGCCGCGCCTTGGGCGACTGAAGAGGTCGAAAACCGGACATTGATGACAGCATTTGCGCCGAGTTCGCGCGCCTGAGAGACCATCCGCTCGACCGCCTCGCGGCGGGACTCCTGGAGCAGTTGGGTATAACCCTTCAGCTCGCCCCCAAAAATGTTCTTGAGACTGGCCATGATGTCCCTGCCGACATGCTTGGCCCGGATGGTGCTGCCCTGAACGAGGCCGTAGTGCTCGGTCATACGCGTCCCGGGAACGCTTTCAATATTAGTCAGGATAATGTCCTGAGCCCAATTTTTGCCTGGCAATACCATCGCTTACGCAGCTCCTTCCCGGCTTCCGCCGCTTCTATTGATTGTGGGCAGCGGCCGAGGTCAAGAATTAGTTTGATCGGTTACATCCAAGCCTCCAAGACCGCACCCTTGCGGGTCCGGCTACGCGAACATCCGCACGCGTAGCACGACCATCGTAGCCGGGGCGGTTTAGGCGAAGAGCGGGAGTACACGTGGATTTATGATCTTGAATGACAGTAAGGCACAGGCTTCAATTTGAATGTGAGTGCATTCGGGAGCATCGACGAATGCGCAATCGCACTTATGAGCCGACCGCCCAACATTCTTTGGTTCTGCACGGACCAGCAACGATTCGACACCATCGGCGCGCTTAACAATGCCTACATTAGCACGCCGAATCTCGACCGCCTGGTGGGGGAGGGTGTCGCCTTTACGCACGCCCACTGCCAGAACCAGATTTGTACGCCGAGCCGCACGAGCTTTCTCACCGGAATGTATCCGAGCAGCATACGCGCCTGCATCTGCGGGAACGAGGAATACTCGGGCGCTGCGCCGCTGGTAACCCGGTTGCTGGCCAATGCTGGGTACGTCTGCGGCCTTGCGGGCAAGCTGCACATCGCCTCACCGTGGCTCGGACCGGAAAAGCGGGGCGAGGACGGCTACAGTTTCTTCCGCTACAGCCACTCCCCGTTTTCCCGGCTCGACCAGGGCAACGACTACATGCAGTGGCTGCTGGATCAGGAGATCGACCCGGCATCGATCTTCACGCGGAAACCGCCAGGACTGGACACCGAATTCGGGTCCTATCTCCCTTCGGTGAAACCGGAGATTCACCAGACGACCTGGTGTACGGATGAGACCATCCGGTTCATCGGAGACAATCGCGACCGTCCCTGGCTAATGAGCGTCAACGTGTTTGATCCCCATAGCCCCTTCGATCCGCCGGAGGAATACCGACGTCGCTACGATGCGGATGATCTACCCGGCCCTCATTTTGAGGTCAACGATCTCGAGATCCAGACACGGCTGGAAGGGGTTGACTTCCCGAACAAAGCGATGCATCCCGACGCATTCGAGGCCAAGGATAAGATGGCTGCCTACTATGGCATGGTTGAACTCATCGACCACAATGTCGGCCGCTTGCTCGACTACCTCGATGAAACCGGACAGCGCGAAGACACACTCTTCATCTTCACCAGCGACCACGGTGAAATGCTGGGCGACCATGGCCTGATCAGCAAAGGATGCCGATTTTACGAGGGGCTTGTGCGCGTGCCCTTGATCATGGCGCTGCCGAGCAGATTTCGAGCTGATATGCGCAGTGATGCGCTGGTTGGATTGATCGATATTGCGCCCACTCTATTGGACCTGGCCAGCATTGCGCCGCCGCCGCTGATGCAGGGCCGGTCGCTGCTCCCGATCCTCGAGGGCAAGGTGGAGCCGGACAGCCATCGCGATTTCGTGCGGTGCGAGTTCTACCACACTGACGAAGGCATCGGGACGGAGTGGAAAAGCGTGGGTAGTCGTGCCAACATGGTGCGGGACAGGCGCTTCAAGCTTGTCGTTTACCACGGCCAGGAGTACGGCGAATTGTACGATCTGAAGGAAGATCCATGGGAACACGTAAATCTTTGGGAAAGCGGGGCACACCAATCTGTCAAGAGCCGCCTCATGCGGACCGCATTCGACTCGGTCGCGCTTTCGGTTGAGCTCGGGCCGCGCCGAATCGGGCGCTACTGAAGCTGAAATCCGAATATCGTTCACGAGCGAAGCGAGAAGGCCTGCCAATTAGAAGACCGAAACAAATTCGAATAATCCAAATATAAAATTTCAAAAACGGTTTGCGCACTGATCCATGGGTTTGGTCATTTGAGGTTTCTTTATTCAATATTGTTTCGAAATTCGAGCTTCGCATTTCGAATTTTCGTCCTCGCGGTCTCAGGGGTTTGGGTTCCAGGACCAGGGCTATGGGCGACGGCCGGCTCTGTTTCCCTTTCCGAAGCCTGGGAACTCTCTCGCCGGTATCGATTCACTGAGGCGGCCGAGGCATTCGAGGCCAATTTGGGGACGGCGTCCGCCGAAGCTGCACTGGAGACGAAGTTTGGCTTTGCCGTGAATCTCATCAACCGGCAGCCCAAGACACGGGCCAACATCGCACGGGCCGGCGACCTTCTGGAAGAGATATCCGTGACTGCTCCGGCCTCCGATTTCGGAATCAGCGCCAGGTACTTCCTGGGCCGCATCGCTCATCTTCATTTGCACCCGCCCAGGATAGAAGCGGGAATCGAGCACTTCCGCTACCTCGTCGAACACCATCCCCGGCACTTTTGGGGCCAAGCGGCCGCGAGCAAGTACGGATTCCTTTTGCTCTACAGCCAGATTCCTCCCCAGGAACGGGAGCGGCTCTTCCGCGAATTGGAGCCGCTAGCGGAGAATCTGACCTCGCCCTATCTCCGGTCCAACTTCCACTTCATGCTGGGAACGGCAGCAGTTCGGTTTGACCTGTTTCCCGAGCGCGCCCTTTTCCACTTCGTCGAAGCGGACAGGGGGGGACTGATCAAAGGGCGCGCGCGAACCGACGGCTTACTCCGGGTTGGGGAGCTGGCCCGGGAACTCGGCGAGTGGGAGCTCGCCGCCCGCTATTATCGGAAATATCTGGAGGAGTTCCGTCGGGATCCGCCACGGGACCTCGTCCGCGACCGCCTCCGCGAAGTGGAAGCGAAGATTCGAGAGCGGCTTGAGGGAGCCCCAGGCGGTGGGAACAAGGGGCCTCATGAACTTGAGTAAGCTCCTCAACATGACAGGGATTGCCCTCCTTAGCGCGTGTTTCGCTCTGTCGATCGGGCGCGTCTTCAACCGAACGGTGCGGGAACACGACCCTGCGGTGACGATTATTCGGGCGGGACATTTTATCCAAGAGGATGGATTTCGGCGGGCCTTCGACGCCCTCGCCGCCGACTACATGGCGATGAACCCTGGAGTGATCGTGAAGCAGGTTGTCGTCCCCGAGCGCCTCTATACCAGTTGGATCAACACGACCATTGTGGGTGGGCAGGCGCCCGATCTCATGCTCCACGCCAGTGCCACCCATGATTTTCTGCTCCGCGATTTCGAATCCCTTAACGATATCGTCGAGGAACCAAACCCCTACAATGCCGGCACGAAGTTGGCGGAGCTCCCCTGGCGCGAGACCTTCCTGGACGGACTTTCCGGAAATCCCGCCTACAAACCGCACCTGATTTCCTATTACGGGATTCCGATCACGAGCAGGACGACGCGTGCCTTATACAACAAAGAACTTCTGAGGGAGATCACCGGATCCGATGACGAGCCGTCGACGTTCAACGAGTTCGTCGCCCTTTGCGAGAATGTCCAGCGGTATGCCGAACGGACCGCCAGAAGGCTTTTCCCAATCGCCGCGTCCGGCTTTCGTGACACTCTTCTGCAACGGGTCTTCAGCAGCCAGACGCAAAGGACGATGTTGAAATTGGACGTCGTTCGACCCCTCCAGCTGGTTACCGACGAGATCGTCATTGGCTATCTTAATGGAAAGTGGTCCTTTGCCGACGAAGACCTGGGTCTCGGCCTTCAATTAGTGCAGAAGATCGGTAGCTTCGCACAGCCGGGCTTCCTCCAACAAACCGCCCAGGATGCTCTCTTCTATTTCTCTCAGGGGCGGGCGCTGATGATGGTCGCGCCAAGCCTGCAGTTTCACAGTATCCGCGAACAAACACTCTTTGAAATTGGGGTCGCGGACATTCCGCTTCCTTCCCCGGACCACCCGGTATACGGCAAGTATCTGTTCGGGCGTCTCTCCGAAGGCGGAAATGTCACCGACGTTGCCTTTGGTCTCACCCGGCAGTCCAAACACCCGGAGACGGCAATGGACTTTCTACACTTCATTTCAGGCCAGAACTCCAACCAGAAGTTCGCTAGCCTGAGCGGCCGCCTTCCGGCCGTCGTCGGGGTTGAGCCGAACCCGGAAATGCTGCCGTTTATGCCCGTTCTTTCCGGATATCCGAGAGGCTATGCGGCGGACATGCCCGGCAGAAATCCCGCCTCTCTCTACCGCTCAAACCTCTATCTCCTCTGGAGCGCCTCCGCCGGGATAGACGCCTTTCTCGATGTCATGAATCATGAATATGAAGGCGCGATCGTGCACGAAATGGGCGCCCGGCTCCGGCTCAAAGGGGAACGGGTCTCGAGTCAGGACGTGTGGCTCACAGCGCATTGGGCCAAACGCATCAAGGAGTTCGATTTCGAAGATCGTTGGGACCGGCCGCGCGACCCCATCCACATGATGTTCGAGTCCCAGACCATGCACGAGGGCGATCGTCACTGGCAGCGCTATACGCTCATCGCCAAAGGGTTCGAAACTATTGAGTGAGGAAGGGGGTCGGGGATGAAGGGGTTCAGGGTTCAGGGGTATGATTGAATCGTGAACGGGTGTCAGTGTTCAGGTGTCAGTGGGCGGGAGTAGAGAGGTGTCAGGTGTTAGTGGAGAGGGAGTATTTGGAAGAAATGAAGATCGACCCGTCGTTGCCCCGCTAAGCCGAGGCAGTCACAACACCAACCTATCTACTTTTGCGGACTTCGTTTCCAAAGCTCCGGTAGTAGGCCCGACAGATTACTAAAGGGAAAAGCGTGCGTAGCTGATGCGTTCGTAGCACATCTTCTCGCCGCCCTCGAAGAGACAGCCGATATCCCCGTTCGGAAGCGCACACAGACACGAATAGGCCGATGGGCCCTCATGCAGAAGGAGCGTGGACGGCCAGCTTCTGCCTTCGTCTTCGCTTGCGCGCACGGTTAAATTGACCCGGTCTCCGCGCTCGAACCTGGCGGGCCCCGGTGGCACCGGGTTGCTGAAGAGGAGGTGGCTGCCGTCGCGAATGAAGCTGGCCTGGCAGACTGGACAGGGCAGGTTCTCGTCGTAGGCCGGCATCGGCCAGGACTCGCCTCCGTCTTCGCTCCGGGCCAGAGCCCGATATCCTTCGCTGCGATTTTCCATGCGCATATTCATCAACAGCCGGCCGTCCTCCAATTCTACGACCTGGCACTCGTCACCGCCCGGCTGTATCGCCGCGCCGGCTTGCCAGGTCTGGCCGTGGTCGTCGCTGTAAATGGCGTGTGAGCCGGACCCATAGCCGCCCGGATTCTGGTGGTCGCAGGGAATAACAAGCCGGCCTCTGTGCACTCCGCGTTTTAATTGTATACCAATACCGGGGCCGGTGGCGTACCAGGTCCATTCCTCCTTTTTTGCGTCCGCCGTAATGTCCGTGGGCTCCGCCCAGGTCAACCCGTCGTCGCTGCTGTGTGTGACCAGTACATCGTGATTGTTGCGGCAGAAAGGTAGCCAGATTGTACCGGTGTTCCGGTCTACCGCCGGGCAGGGATTGCCGATAGCGATATCGCCCTCTTCTCGGTAGATCAATTGTTGTTCCGACCAGGTTTCGCCGCTGTCCGGCGAGCGCTTGAGCACGAGATCGATGTCACCGTAGTCGTGGATACTATTCCTGCGGCCCTCGCAGAAAGCTAGCAGGGTCCCTCCCGGCGACATCAGCAAACTGGGGATACGGTAGGTGTGATAGCCATCTGCACCGCTATTGAAGAGGTTGATTAAAGAGGAACTCATTTCAGATCTCAGTTCTTAATGGACATGACCGGAATTTCGCCTTCGAATCCTAATCTTAATTCTAATCATACTCCTCGTCTGAACGCGAAAGCGGCCAGCTACATCGGCTCCAAGGATTGTCAAGGATCTCGGGTTTATAATCCAGCCATAGTTGACGGCCGAAGGCTTCGATGGCATTTGCGATCTTCGCGGAAGAGCGTAACGCAATCTGTCGCTTGCCTGATCGTCCGAACTCCAATTTCCTTACTCTCACCCATTTCCTGCTAGAGGCCCAGAATCCAGCCCGGCAGATTGCTAATTGTCGAAGACGAGGACACCTCGCGCGTTCTTGCCCGCGACGAGGTCATCGAAGGCTTCCTGCGCGTCATCGATCGGGTACCGCTTCGTGATCAGTCCGTCGAGATCGAGCTGACCCGACTTATACAGATCGAGCATGCGGGGCAGGTCGACACGCTGCCGCGTCGAGCCATAGAAACATCCGACCAGGCGCTTTTCGTCACGGACCAGCATGGTGGCCGGGATAATCAAGTGATCGTCGGACTTCGCCACCCCGATGACGGTGATGGTGCCGGCCCTGCGCGCGCTATCGAACGCCTGGCGCATAACCTGAGCGTTCCCGATCGCTTCAAAGGTGTAGTCCGCGCCTCGGCCGCCGGTCATTTCCCGAATTCGCTCGACTGGATCTTCACTACTCGCGTCGATCGTGTGCGTCGCCCCGAATCGCAGGGCGAACTCGAGCTTGAGCGGGTTGGTGTCGACGGCGATGATGGTGTTGGCGCCTGCGAGGACAGATCCCTGGATAACGTTAAGGCCGATCCCTCCAGTACCGAACACGGCAACGGAGCTGCCAGGTTCAACCTTCGCGGTGTTAATGGCGGCGCCGACGCCGGTCATCACACCACAGCCCACCAGCGCCGCATGTTCGAGCGAAATGTCGGGGCCGATCGGAACACAACTGGTTGGGTGGACGACGGAATATTCGCTCATCGTGCCGAGTCCGGTCATCTGGCTAATGGGCTCACCGCCCCGTCGTCTCGGCCTGTTCCCGTTCGGGAGCGCACCGCCGCGCGTGAACTGGCTCGTTTCACACAGGTAAGGTTTTCCGATAGTGCAAAAGAAACACTTCCCGCATTGAGGTATATACGACAGGACGACGTGATCTCCCGGCTTGAGCGTCGCCACGTTCTGGCCGACTTCCTCTACGATGCCGGCGCCTTCGTGTCCAAGGACAATCGGGAACTCGATCGGGATCGTCCCGTCAATGATGGAATAGTCGCTGTGGCAGACGCCACTCGCCACCATCTTGATGCGAACCTCGTCCTCTCGGGGATCGTCGAGTTCGACTTCGTCCACGCGGACCTGTTGGTTCACGCCTTCAATTACAACGGATTTCATGGGGCTTCCAAAGCAATCGGGAACGGATAAGAGATCGCTTTTTGAGCGCTATTAGCGCGAGTCCGTCAGGGAAGAGCGTCTCCATGGGTAATAAGCTGCCGGAAGGGACCGGGAACGCAAGCAAAATCAAATCTCAGCCGCGCTATTGACTCCCCCCCCCGTTTCTCATTATCGACTGCACCATGGTGGCGCTTCTTCGGGCGGTCCTTACAGCATGAGCCGCCGTCGCCACGAAAACGAAAGGTTGAAGCGCGGATCGTTTTGAGCATCTCTACATTGGGCGATTCGAAATAGTTTCGGATTGGCACTCCTTGATTCATCTCAGAGCAACGCCGGCGTCTCGAGCCACGGACCGGATATGTTCAGCGGCAAGCGCATACTGATCAGCGCCCTTCAGGTGTTCCAGCATCAAAGGCGTGTCCGGGTGAAGCCGGTCGAGCTCGCGCAGAAAGGTATGATAGTTCAAAAACCCAAGTCCCGGTCGAGTTTCATCAAGGTGAACGGTCAGTTTCCTGGAAAGGGTGATGTCCTTGGCATGGCAGCTCTTGATCTTTGGCCCCAGTTTCTCGAAGCAGTCAAATATCAGGCGCTCGTTGGCAAAGTAGCGCTGTGGGCTGCAAATTATGTTTACCGGGTCCAGGTGCACCCCAAATGCGTTCCTGTCCACGGCCCCTAGCAGATCCACGTAACTGTTGGCGGAATCCGGGTAGCTCCAGGCCATCATTTCCAATGAGTAGCATGTTCGCGACGGGCCTACGCCATCGATGATTTCCCGAACCGAAGCGACTATCAGATCAAACGTTTCCGGAGTTAGATTATCCTCGTGAGGTCCCGCCCAGGCATCACCTCGGGAACCCGATACGTTTACGCAGCACCTGGCGCCAATTTCGTCAGCCAGAGCCAACTTTGCCTGGCATGTCATGATTCCTTTCTTGCGGGTCTCTTCGTCCGGACTGACAGGATTGTTCCCGAACGCGCTCACCTCCGCTATTACTATTCCGGCCCGCTCCGCGGCGGCAGCATAGGCGCGCACGGCGTCGGGGTCCGTACCATCCTTCAGGGGGCAATAAGCAGCCCCATAACCATGCGTCTGGAGCTGCTCAACCCAGCTCTCCGAGTCATCAAAATCGCCGAATATCGGTCCTCCAAGTCTCATAATTCTGTATTCCTACTCCGGGATCACTCCGACCATGCGAAAGATCTCCCGCTTGATTTCATACATCTCACGCACCGCAATCTCCGCTGCGCTTCGATAAGAAGTGCGCCACGAGAGACCTTCAGGTTTCCGGGGATTCGCATGGTGCTGTTTCAGGAAAACATTGGCTTTGACCGTTGCTGCGGGGAGTGGGCTTTTTGAGGGTGTCGTTCAATGTAGATCCCGGTTCAAGGGCTGCGGCTGGGCGGTTTGCGGTCTTCATATTTCTGTAGATAGTTGATTGTCAAAGCGTACACTTTCCGAGTCAAGAGACCGGGCATTAGGCACGGGGGAGTCTGACATACGCTAAACAGGTACCTGAGGCGCCGCGATTACACCCAAATGCTTATACTCCCAGCTCCTTCTGTAGTTCAACGAATGCCTCATCGAGGATACTAACGATTTCATCGATCTGCTCACGGGTGATGATGAAGGGCGGCGAAAGGCGGCAGTCATCGCCATTCTTCCATTCGAGTGAGGAGCCGGTGGTAGGGCAGGAGAGACCTTTGTGCATAAAGAATTTGTGAAGGCGCTGCTGTACTTCCGCTGCTGCGGGAAAGGGCTCTCTGGTTACCCGGTCTCTGACCAACTCCAGCCCAAACAACAGCCCCTTGCCTCGGATTTCTCCGACAATCCCATGCTTCTTCAACGCTTCGGCGCACTCAAACAAATAGCTTCCGATTTCCGAAACGTGGGCGATGAGGTTTTCTTCTTCGATGATATCCAGCACTTCGAGACCGGCGCGAGCGGCAACGGGATTATTCACGTAGGTAAAGATATGAGGAAAGGCTTTTCCGGTTTCGGCCAGGGCGTCACGAATCCGTTCTCGAAGAATCACACCGCCAAGAGGACAGTAACCGCTACTGGCACCTTTCCCGAAGACAATCATATCCGGTACGACATCCCAGTGCTCGATAGCGAAGTACTTGCCGGTTCTTCCGAATCCGCTGATGACTTCATCGGCGATGAAGAGGACGTCGTACTTGTCACAAATTTCGCGGATGCGCGGGTAGTAGTCCGGAGGTGGGGCTGATGCGGCTACCCCCGCCATACCGACGGGCTCAGCAATGAACGCCGCTACGTTTTCAGGACCGGTTTCGAGGATCGTTTTCTCCAAGTCATCGGCACAGGCCAGATTGCATTTACCGTCGCAGCCCCGGAAGGCGCACCGGTAGGGGTAGCAGGTGGCGATATGCGGGAAGGGCAGCAGCCACGATTCGAAGTTTCGCCGTAACCAGGGCATGCCCGTGAGCGACAATGCGCCAAGGGTCCCGCCGTGATAGCTCCGCCAGCGGGCGATGACCTGCTGCTTATTGGGATTTCCGCGCTGCTGATGATATAGCCGAGCCATCTTCAGGGCGCTTTCGTTCCCTTCCGAGCCGCCCGAAACGAAGTAGACATGATTGAGGTCGCCGGGCGCAATGGAAGCAACTCGGTCGGCCAGCTCCAGGGCGGGTCGATTCGCGAATTGCGCCGAAAAGACGTAAGCGAGCGTTTCGGCCTGCTCGGCCATCGCTTCGGCGATGCGTCGGCAGCCGTGACCCAGGGTTACGTTTGTCGCCCCCGCGCCGCCATCGATGTAACGCCTGCCTGCGTCATCAAAGAGATAAATCCCCTCACCCCGGATAATGACGGGGTAATCGTAGGTTGGATCGCGATGCAGGAGAGCTGAATGTGGCTGAGGCATGGGCGGTTCACGGGTTCAACGGTTCAGAGGTTCAAGGGTTCAACGGTTGGGAGGTTCAGGGGCTCAGGAGTTGAAGAATTGTATTGGGTGCAGGCTTCAGCGACACCGCCTGGGGTTGCCTGTTTGCCATACCGGACGAGATAGTTGATGAAGCCTCGAACAGCAGCCCTTGTGCGTCTGCGGACAAATAAAAGCAAGCATGAATCGAGAACTACGCTGTCTTTAAAATCAAACGGGGTTTACTTAAACCGCAGAGTTCGCGGAGAACGCAGAGGCCTACTCCGGCAATTCGTTCACCATTCGCTTGATTCCATCCTTCAGCAGTCTCCTTACTTCCCTTTGGGGGCCATGGGTTCTAGCTCTGGGGTTAAGATTAGCAACGATGACCGAACCAGGCAGGCGAGCTAACCCTTGACGTCGCAACCGTACGGGTATCGAAAGCAACCGGAATGGACGCACCTTCTTGGTTGGCGGGTCGTGTTTTCGGACAGCTCACTTTACTGTTGAACTGTGAACTATTGAACCCCTGAACCGTGGTCCGTTGAACTCTGAACCCTTAAACCCGCCGCGCGGAGCGGGAAAGGAAGTGACAAGATAAAGGAATTGTACTAGAAAATCCGTCTTATGGCACACCGTCTGGTTTATTTTAACGGAGAGTTTATTCGCGAGCAAGAAGCGCGAATTTCAATTTTCGACTGCGCACTCATGTACGGCGACATGGTTTTTGAGATGACTCGGTCGTTTAACCAGAAGCCGTATCGGTTACGTAATCACCTGGACCGGCTTTACGCTTCCCTGCGGTATGCAGAAATCGACTGTGGCCTGACGATCGATGAAATGGAAGCTGCCACCCATGAGACTATCGAGCGCAATCTTCCCGCCCTTGATGGCCGGGATTTTCAGATCATGCACGACGTTACCCGTGGGGGCCTGGCTTTCTATGACGGGATGATTAAAGAAGGAACCCGTCCGATCGTCTCGATCAACATTTTTCCGCTTATCCGGCATACCGGCGGCCAAGCCGAGACTTACAGGACCGGTGCGCACTTTGTCATAACGCCACAGCAGTCGGTGCCGGCCCGGTATATCGACCCCAAGGCAAAAAATCGCAGCCGCATTTTTTACAAAATAGCGGAGCTTCAGGCGGCCCGCATGGAAAAGGGCGCCAACGCACTGCTGACCGACGAACGTGGGGTTATTACAGAAGGCACCGGCAACAATTTCTTTATCGTGCGCGACGGGGTCATTTATACTCCCAAACCACACGAAATACTTCGCGGTGTATCCAGACAGGCATGTATGGAACTAGCCTCTGGTCTCGGCATTGCCGTTCGAGAAGCGGATATCGACCCCTATGACGTGCGGGCGGCGGATGAAGCCTGGTCGACCAGCACGACGGTCTGTATGGTCCCGATCACCCGGTTTAACTTCCAACCGGTCGGTGACGGCAGACCGGGAACTATCTATGGGAGACTTCTGGCTGCGTGGTCTGAGGAGGTGGGCGTCGATATCCCCGCCCAGGCGCGGGAATACGCCGAAATTGCGAAGACCTGGAAAGCGTAATCGTCAATACGCACTCATAGCCTGCATATTGAAGGATCTCGCTACGCTCGACCCGCCCCGGCCTCCGGCCACCCCTCCCGAGAAGGGGCGTCCGGCATGTCACGGCTCCACCGTACGGCAGAGTGCGAAGACGGAAGGGCGTGGCAGAGTTTCACTCTGCCGTCTGGAGTTTGGTTACTACTAGACTGGTGATCTAGGTTTTCACTTTTTCCCTTGATTTCAAGCTGGTTTTCGGTGATTTTAGTTCTAGTATATTCGCTAGATACTTAATCTCTAAACACAAAAACACCATGGGGTATCCAACTAAAGTTCAGCTCATCTCCCGCAAAAAGGGGGCCGACCAATATTACATTAATTTCCCCACCGCCATTGCCGAAGCGATGGAGTTCCAAAAAGGGGAGATTATTGAGTGGATCATCGAAGACAAAGCCAACATCATCGCCCATCGTCCGGTGGTTCCGCCTTCGCCGGTCACCATCAAAAAAAAACGGCACCTCGCTCCTGAACCAGTGGGAAGCAATTTGGAGGCAGTGCGAACAAGAAGTCTCCGGCACCCCCTCGTGCACGCGCCGAGTGCGCGAGCATCTGCTGGCCCATCTGGTTTGCCCGGGACGGCACACGATCACTTCGCTGATCACAGTGTTTGGCAAGCAGTTCCGGGACTGGACGGCGGATTACTCCCTTTATGCCAAGGACCGGGTGAACGAGGAGGTGATCTTTCGCCAAGTCAGAAAAGAACTCGAAGCGCTCAGCCCCGCAACCCGACCACTTTGTATTGCCCTCGACGATACCATCCTGCGCAAGACAGGCAAAACCATCCCCGGTGCGGCCTACCGCAAAGATCCCCTCGGCCCGCCCTTCAACCTCAATCTGGTCTGGGCACAACGCAGGCTTCAGCTCAGCGCGGCGGTGGCCGATGAAAACAACGAAGTGCGCATGATCCCGATCGCTTTTCAGGACGCTTCGACTCCGCGCAAGCCCCGCAAAAGCGCACCGGTCGAGCAGGTCGAACTCTACAAGGAGCAGATGAAACAGCGTAACCTCAACGCCTTGGCCACCGATGCATTGAGGCAACTGCAGCAAGAGCGTGCCGAGGAAAACGCAGGAACCGCACCCGAGTTGCATGTCGTGGTTGACGGCAGTTACACCAACCGAAAGATGCTGCGTAATCTGCCCGAAAAGACGACCCTGATCGGTCGAATCCGCAAAGACGCCAAGCTCAGCGCGAAACCCGGCGCGCAAGCCGTACGCGGACGCAAGCGCTTCTACGGAGAGGACCTGCCCACACCGCAACAAATCCGCCGGGACCCGGACATCCCTTGGATTACCGTGCAGGCGCGCGCGAGCGGCAAATGGCGGGACTTCGAAGTCAAAACCCTGGGACCCATACGCTGGAGGGCGGCCGGGCAGATGGATCTACGCCTGCTCGTCATCCGTCCGGTTGGATATCGCCTGCGCCAAGGGGCCAGAAAACTATACACCCAACCGGCGTATTTGATCTGCACTGATCCGAACCTCCCACTGGAGGACCTGCTTCAGCAATACCTCTGGCGCTGGGACATCGAGGTCAACCACCGCGACGAAAAGACCATCCTGGGTGTGGGGCAGGCTCAAGTGCGCAACGAAAACTCCGTCCAGCACATCCCCGCAACCGCAGTAGCCGCCTACGCCATGCTCCATCTGGCCGCTATCAAAGCTTATGGACAAGGCGGCAAACCTACCGCCATTCCCGAAGCAAAATGGAGGAAGCCCTCTAAGAAACAAAGACCTTCCTCTCAAGACCTGATCAACGAATTGCGCAGGGAATTATGGGCTTGTGCCATACGCCCGGAGATTTTAACCAACTTCATGAACAAAGCTCACCCAAAGGCGAAGTTGATTAAATACCAACCGGACATCTGCAGCTCGCTATTCGCCGCTACCGCATGATCTAGAACGAACCAAACTCCAGGTGGCAGAGTTTCACTCTGCCGTACCACAGAGTTTGATCCAGCCCGCCGCGAGCTTGTCTAACCCGCAAGAGTCAACGCATCGGGGGCCGTTTTAACCTGAATGCCATCTTCTGATTCGTCTCTCTTTTGCATTTGAAAAATCATGAAAGGTAACTTCAACATTAACTTTAATAATATATCAAAGATGAAAACGATAAGCATGCTGGAACTGCGTCAGAAGGCGGGAAAATTGATTCGGAATTTGGACAGAGGAGAATCGTTCGTTCTAACCTACCGCGGCAGGGCCGTTGGAGAAATCACACCGATCAAACCGCAGAGTCGGCCATCTTCTAACGATCCGATTTACAAGCTTTGGGAATTGGCCGAGGAAGGACCGGATCGGTCAAGATTAAGCAGTCGCAAAGCAGACGAGTTGATATATGGCTGATTTCTTCATCGATACGGATCGCTTTTCGCACACTCGAAGGCACTTTCTACAACAAATCGATCAGGGATATTCCTTCACGGATTGCAGCAGCTTTGTCGTTATGCGCGAATTCGAGATTCACGACGTGTTGACTCATGATCGCCATTTCGACCAAGCGGGCTTTCACGCACTTCTCCATTGACAACGCTGTCGCTGCTACGTGCCAGCGATGAATCGAACGGGTAGGCGAAGTCGCGCAAGTGACCGGTTTCGCCAAGGGCGTAGGTACCGATAGTGAAGTAGGCAGTATCCGCTCGAGAGAATATACAGGCGGCAACCCCGAGGAGGAGTTCGTGATCTTAAAATCAGAGCCGGCATGTAGCCCGGCTGGCCGGCGTGAGCCGGGTCGAACGGGTAAGGGGAGGGTGTTTCCGATTCTTTCAATCCGACAATCTATGTGAATCAACGTGGCCTACTACCTTCGGACTCGACTACCTACATTACATGCCCAAGGATGGCAAAAGGTAACAACTTCTGCACAAGATTGACATGGAATACCGTCCCTTTGGCCGCACCGGCCTAAACGTATCAGCTCTGGGATTCGGATGCTGGGAAACCAGCGGGCGCTATGGCGCCTTCGATGAGAGCGAAGTGATCGCAGCGGTTCATCGCGCCCTTGATTCAGGCATTACCTGTTTCGATACCGCGGAATCTTACGGGTTTGGGAATTCGGAAAGAATTTTGGCTAAAGCACTTGGTGGGCGCCGCCACGAGGCTATCATCGTGACCAAGTTCGGCATTCGGTATCCCGGCCGGGAAAAGCGACGCGACAGCCGCCGGGAGCGCGCGTTGAGCTCAATCGACACGAGTCTGAAGCATCTCAAGACCGATTATGTCGACGTCTTCCTCGTACATTCCCCTGACACCAACACTCCGTTCGAAGAGACCATGTCCGTCCTCGACGAAATCGTGCGTTCGGGAAAGGCACGGTTTGCCGGAGTGTCTAACTTTCTGCCCGAGCAGATGATCTCCTGCATGGAGACGCGGCGTCTCGAGGTCGCCCAGCATCAATACCACATGTTCGACCGGACCGTGGAAGACGAGATATTCCCCGTTTGCCGCGAACACGGAATCGGAACCACTACCTGGGGATCTTTGGCTCACGGACTTCTGGCTGGTGCATTCAACGCGGAAACCACTTTCGATGAAAACGACTGGCGTTCGCAGCCTAAAGGAAGCAAATCCCGCTTCTTCACAAAGGAGAACTTCGCTACCAATCTGGCGGTAGTGGACGGGCTAAAAGGCATAGCAGCACGGCATGGTAAGAGCGTTTCCCAATTGGCTTTGAATTGGGTGCTCATCAACCCCGATGTGAGTGTCGCCCTGGTGGGATTTCGGAGTCCCCGAGAGGTCGATGAGAGTATGGGCTGCATGGGGTGGTCCCTCGACCAGGCCGAGAGAGCAGAAATCGACGCCCTTTTCCGCAAGTTCAAGATCAAGACTTCGGACCGAAGCTGGTTCGAGGCCTGATCGATAGCGTTGAGCCGAATGGGCGCTGCGGCAGATACTCGCGTCTTCATCGATGATCGCTCCGAAAAAGTCGCCGCGGCCGGAAGTATGGGGATGCAGAGAATACTCTTTGAGAATCCTGATCAAGTGCGGAGCCGACTGCGAGAACTGGTAGTGAAGCGAAATAAGGAGTCGGCGTGCCGACTCCTTACTTCACCTCCTCACCGCCCGCCATACGACCCGCCGGCTCCATAGGGTGAGATCGTCCAAGAGCGAGTAGATGGTGGGTGCGAATATCAGGGTGAGAATGGTCGAAGTGGCGAGTCCGCACACGACGACCAAGCCTATGGGGCCCCAGCGTCGGGCAAATCCTTCCGAGGTCCCGTATACCATGGGAAGAACGATCGGCATCAGGTTGAGAATGGTCGTGCACGCAGTCATGAGTATGGGGCGCAAACGGTTCTTTCCGCCACGGATGATGGCATCATGGCGCGACATCCCCTCTCGCCGGTAATGGTTGAAGTGGTCGATGAGCACAATCCCGTTGTTTACAACGATGCCGAAGAGGATGAGCAGACCCAGAACGCCGTTGTTATCCAACGGCATATCCGTCAGATATAGGCCGATCCCGACGCCAATGAGGGAGAACGGGATGGAGAGGAGAACCGTAAAGGGATGGATGAGCGATTCGAAGAGCGAGGCCATGATCAAATAGATGAGGAAAATTGCGAAAAAGAGAGTGAAATTGTTATCCGCGGTATCTTCACTCATATACCGCGCCGCCCGTCCCAAGTCCCAAGAGTAACCGGGCGGGAAAGCTATGCTTTCCATCATTGTCGAAATTGGCTCCGTAATGCGATAGGCATGGGAACGGCTCTCGGTATTGGCGAAGACGGTAAGCGTCAGTTGCCGGTCTTCGCGCTGAAGAGACTTGGGGCCCTCCCGAAATCGAAATTCGGCCACTGAGGCAAGCTGTATGCGCGTCCCGTCGCGTCCCTCGAAGCGGTTATTGCGGAGCTGCTCGAGGGAGATCCGGTCTTCTTTCTGGAGCTGGAGGACGATATCGATCTCGCGTTCCTCAGCTTTGTAGCGGCTGGTGCGCCGCGTTCCCAAAGCCGTTGCAATGGTGCCCGCCACACCCCGCGGGGAGAGGCCGTAGCCGATTGCCTCTTCGCGGTCCACCGTCACCTGGATCTCCTCCTCCCCGTCCTCGAGACTGGTATCGACATCCTGCACTCCCGGTAATCGGCCCAGGTGCGACGCCACCTCCTCGGCGAGAATGGCGAGGACATCGGGATTACGTCCTTTCAGCATTACTTCAACACCCAGTTGCGGGCCCGACCAACTGCGCTGCCGCCCCATCTTGTAGCGGACGCCGACTTTCGGCGGGAGCAGTTTCCTGATCGCGTTGGAGGCCTGCATCGTGGTGAGCCGGCCGACGTCGGCATCGACCAGATAGGCGGTGATCCGACCGCCGCGTTGCCGAAACCGGGTCGATAGCGACTCGACGTCCAGCTCGCTCTGTTTTGCCAGAACGAGCTGCTCAATCCGTGAGAAGTGAGCCGCCACCTCAGCCAAGCTGTAGCTGCGCTCAACCTCGACCGTGACGTCAACCCTCCGCGTCGGTGTCCATGGTGTGCCCCGCTGTTCAATTCGAAGGTAGAGAAAGATGCCCGTGCCGAGGAAGATCAGGGCCGCAAGGAGCGTCCCCGCGCGGTGCCGCAACGTCCACTCGAGCAGGCGCACATACCCCGCTCGCATCCCGCAACGCCGGAGAGACTGCACCATCCCTAAGAGGAGCAACATCACCACCGCGAGGACGACAACAGTCGAGGTTTCCATCTCCACGAAGGTGTCCCCAATCCGGCCGGACCACTGACCGACCCATCGGCGAAAGCCGTTCCAACCCACTTCGTGCAGGCGCCACGCAGCGCCCGCGATGAGAACCGCGATGAGGCCGCGCCTGAGCAGAGGCTCGAGTTTTGAATAGCTGCCTCGAAAAAGACGGGAGGAGACAGCGGGAATTACGGAGAGGGCAACGAGCATGGACACGACTACGGCAAGACAGATCGTCAGTCCGGCATCGCGCATCCAGACCGCTGTCCGACCTTGCGAAAAAAAGAAAAAGGGTATAAACACGCACATCGTGGTTAGGGCCGAAGCGAGCACGGCCATACCGACTTCCCGGCTCCCGCCCAGAGCCGCCGCGCGCGGGTCGGCACCTTCCTCCTCGCTTCTGCGGAAGATACTCTCGAGCGTCACCACGGCCGGATCGACGAGCATCCCAACAGCAAGCATCAACCCCATCATCGAGACCATGTTCAAGGTGACGGTCGACCCGAACAGAGCCCGTGCCATATACATCCCCGTAAAGACACAGAAAACCGAAATGGGAATGGCGACCGCGATCACCAGCGTGCTGCGGGCATTTCTCAGAAAGAGAAATATGATCCCGATCGCCAGAGCAGCGCCGAGATAGGCGGCATGGCGGAGCTTTTCCAGCTCTTCGAGCACACTTTCAGCCCGGTCCCGCACAATCTCGATATCGAGGTCTTCTCCGTAATCCTGCTCAATCCGGTCCAGCACCGCTCGCGCACGTCCCGAGACTTCGACGATATTGGCGGCGGATGATTTGAATATCTCCAGGCTAACTGCATCAGCCCCATTGAGCCGCTCAAAGCGTTTCTTTTCCGGATAATCGTAGGTTACGTCGGCCACGTCCGCGACCCGGAGATTGCGGCCCCGGAGCGGAAGCCGTCCGATCTCGTCGATTCCACGAAACTCTCCCAACGCCCGCACCAGGTATCGCTGACCGCCCTCAATGACATGCCCGAGCGAGAGGTTGACGTTGTTCTCCCGGACTTCCTGGGCCACGGACGAAAGCCCCACATCGAGAGCTTCCAGCCGTTCCTGATCCAGTGCCACAATCAACTGCTTCTCGTCCATACCCTCGACGATGACATTGGCCACGCCGTCAATACGGAGTAGGCGCGGTTCCAGTACTTTGCGGACAATGTCAAAGAGGCGGTCGCCTGCTCCCCGCCACGCTACATTGATGTAAAGGATGGGGCGCTGGTCGGACTGCCAGCGGAAGATGCGAATCCGGTCCACGTCGTCGGGCAAGAGCGCTCGCACCTGATCAACGCGATCCCGCATTTCCATGCTCGCCAGATCCATGTCTGTGCCCGGTTTGAAATCGACCCGGACGGAGGCCTCGTCATCCGATGATTCGGAGCTGATGCGCTCGATGTTATTCAGCGTCGCGAGCGATTTCTCGAGCGGTATCGTAATTGCCCGTTCGATCTCTTCCGGCGCCGACGAGGGATAGTCTACGGTAACCCTGATCCCGTCAGAGGAAATGGATGGGTACTGGGTCAACGGCAGTCGTGAAAGCGACACCATCCCGAGGACCAGCATGCTCGTCGTAAGCATGGCTAACCCGATCGGCCTCTGAATCGAATATTGGGCGATTTTCACGGTTTCCTCTCGACGAGGGTATAGACCACCGGAATCACAATAAGGGTTAAGAGGCTCGAAACAAGCAGACCGCCGATCACCGTGATCGCCATCGGCGCCCGTATCTCGGCCCCTTCGCCAAATCCCAGCGCCATGGGGAGGAGGGCCAGAATGGTGGTCATGGAAGTCATGAGAATGGGGCGGAAACGCAGCCTGCCTGCCCGCATAACGGCGTCCTGCATAGACATTCCCTCGCTACGGCGCAGCCGGTTGATATAATCGACCAGCACGATAGCGTTGTTGACAACGATTCCGGCCAGCATGATGAGGCCGATCAAGACGACTACGCTGATGCTCTGGCCCGCGACCATCAGGGCAAGGGCGCTGCCCACCATCCCGAAGGGTATCGTGACCATGATCACGAGCGGGTGGAGGAGTGACTCGAATTGCGAGGCCATGACCAGATAAACCAGGAAAACGGCCAGTGTGAGAGCGAATTTCATGCTCTCAAAGGAGCGCACCATCTCCTCGTTCTGACCGCCCACGGCAATCGCGAAACCCTCCAACAAGGGAATCCCGCCGACAGCCTCCTCGATGTCCCGCACGACCGCGCCCAGATCGCGTCCGGCGAGGTTCGCACTCACCACGGCGACCCGTTCCTGATTTAAACGCCGGATTTCCGCCGGTCCCTCCTTAATTTCAACGGTTGCCACCGCCTCCAGCGAAACGGGGACGGCGTAGGCGGGCGGGCTGACCGTCAACCGTTTAAGGTCGCCAATTTCACTTCGTTCGTCCTCGACCGCCCGTACGCGAATGTCGATCTGACGGTCCCGGCGGTTGAATTCCGTTGCCACGTCGCCTTGAATCTTGTTGCGCAGGAGCCGTCCGATCTCCTCGATAGAGGTACCCATCTCGGCCACCCGTTCCCGATCGAAGACCACCTGGATCTCGGGTTGTCCCCCTTCCGCACTCGATTTGATGTCGGCCAGTCCCGGGATCGCGAGCATACGCTCCTTCACCGTATCAGCGAGAAAACGTAACGCCTCGAGGTTATACCCCGTAATCTCGACTTCCACTGGGGTGCGGAAGGAGAAATAGGACGGACGCGAGAATTTGACATCCACCGCCGGGACCGTGCTGAGCTCCTTGCGGATAGTTTCCATGATTTGTGTCTCTTCCTCCCGCGGGAGTTCGGAATTCACCCGGACGTAGACGTGGACGCGGTTTTCTTTCTTCTCCTCGGCGTATCCCCCCGATTCACCACTGGCCCCAACCTTCGAGAAGACAATCTCAACTCCCGGCACAGATCGGATACCCGTATCGATTGCAGCCACATTCCTTGCCGTCGCATCCAGGGGAGTCCCGGCCGGCCACTCGAGATCGAGCAGGAACTCCCGTTGGCTCATTTCCGGAATCAGCTCCAACCCGAGTGATCGCGCCCTATAGAGAATAACCAGCGACAAGACCAGGAATACACCCAGGACCGCCATTCGGTTCCCCAGGGACCAGCCGAGCACCTTGGGATAAGCGGCATCGAGAAAACGATACGAAACCTGGAAGACCCAAACAACCGGACTGAAAACCACCGCGCAGAGCCAGCGCAGCACCGAAGCCATCAACATCACCGCCCGCAGAATGGATGCCGGCCCGCGCACCAGCGCGCCGTCTGCTCCGCTCCGCCCCTTGTCCTCCTCCCCGGAAAGCGGGCGCAAAGTAAGCGCGGACAGCATTGGGATGAGCATCAGCGCCACCACCAGCGAGGCGACGAGGGAAAACGTGACGGTCAGGGCCTGATCACGGAACAGCTGCCCCCCCGCCCCTTCCACAAACACAATAGGAAGGAATACGCAGATGGTCGTTAGTGTAGCGGCAACTACGGCCTGCCCTACCTCACTGCTGCCCCTTCGCGAAGCCTCCACGGCGGATACACCGCGATCGCGATAACGCTGCACATTTTCGAGCACCACGATCGAGTTGTCGACCAGCATGCCCACGCCCAAGGCGAGACCGCCCAGGGACATGATGTTAAGGCTCACGTCAGTAACGAACATGAGAAAGAATGTCGCCACTACGGAAATGGGGATGGATAGACTGATGATGACCGTGCTCTTCAGGTTCTCGAGGAACAGGTAAAGGACGAGGACTGCCAGGATCCCGCCCAGGATGGCGGTGTACAGGACCTCCTCGACCGCCTGTTCGATAAAGACTGCCTGGTCGAAAACGATTGCGATGTCGCTTTCCCCGAGGAGGTCGCCGTACTCGTCGAGGAAGGCCTCGAGTTTCTCGCGTATAGCCCGGCTAACCATAACGGTGTTGCTGTCACCTTCCTTGAAGAGCGCGATTTCCACTCCCTCACGCCCATTGATTCTGATGATGACATCGCGTTCCTTATGGGAGCGGAAGGCGCGACCGACGGCATTCAGCTTCAGCGCTGATTCGCCGATTCGGGCGATGACGATATCCCCGATCTCGGCCGGATCCTGGAACTCGTTAACGGTGCGGACGAGATACTCCGCTTCGCCGTCCTTCAGGAGCCCGCCGGTGAGGTTCACATTCTCCGCCGCCAGCCGGTCTGCCACCTGCCCGATCGGAATTCCGAGCGAGGCCAGCCGCGCCGTTTGCACTTCGACGTGAATCTCTTCTTCCAGCCCGCCCACCACGCGGACCGCAGCCACCCCGGGCAGGCTTTCCAGCTCAAGGCGGATGCGCTCGTCGGCCAGACGGCGCAATTCCATCAGGCTGACTCCGCCGAACAGCGCAACCCGCATGATGGGATCGAGAGACGGATCGAAGCGTAAAAGGATCGGTTTGTCCGCCTCCCGGGGCAGCTCGACCAGGTCCAACTTCTCCCGGATGTCGAGGGCGGCGAAGTCCATATTCGTCCCCCAGGCGAACTCGACAACGACATCGGAAAGTCCCGGGCGGGAAATCGAGCTCACCCGCACCACGCTGTCGACAACGCCCACGAGGCCCTCAATGGGCTCCGAGATGAGGCGTTCGATCTCCATCGGCGCCACCCCGAGATATTCGGTGCGAACGGTGATTGTGGGGTAGGTAATGTCCGGCAGGAGATCAACCGACAGACGCGTAAACCCAACCGCTCCAAAGGCAATCACCGCTACCATCAGCATGGCCACGGTGACCCGCCGTCGAATGGAAAAGTCAACCAGTTTCATGGGTGCTGATAGGTTCTCGGATCTTCGCTCTAGAATTCTGCCAGGAATGAATTACCGGCCGGAATTCGAGTTTCGGGCTTCGGGTTTCGAGCCTGGCAGGAACCCGAGCCGCGCCCTCCCGCCCACCTCCCGCACCGGCGTACCGTCCTTCAATCCTTCGTGGCCGATGGTGACCACGGATTGCCCATCTTTCAGACCCTCCAACACTTCCACCCGTTCCCCGTCGGCGAAACCCAGCGTTACGCGCACGCGATATGCCTTCTCTTCCCGCACCACGAAGACGTCATCCTCATCGGTCTCGAGAACGAGCGCTTTCTTCGGAATCATAAGGGCATCGAGATGACGCTCCGTTATGATCCGCACTGTGGCGAACATTCCCGGTCGCAGACGCGGATCGGCGGTCGGGATCTCAAGGGTTACTTTCACCGTCCCTGTCTCAGGATTCACGCCCGGACTAATCATGCGAACGCTGCCCTGAAAATGTTCATCTGCAAACGTGTCGATGAGGATCCTGGCCTCCTGATTCACCCGCACCTGGCGTATTCGTTTCTCAGAGATATAAATCCGGGCCAGAAGCGGATCGAGGTCCGCCACTGCGAAAACGGAATCACTAACCCGCACCATATCGCCCGTTTCCACCGTGCGTCTCATTACCATCCCGGCTATGGGAGCGCTAATATCGGCATAATCCAGATTCAGCCGGGCCTCTTCAAACGCCGTATCGCTCGACTCCAGTTTCAGGCGAACGACATCGAACTCCGATTCACTAATGAAGTTGAGCTCAAACATCTCCCGCGTCCGATCGAATTCGGAGCGCGCCTGCTCGAGAGCTGTTGCGGCGCGCCGCAGACCCAACGACAGTTCGGCCTTGTCCAGCCGCACAAGTATTGCGCCCGCCTCGATTGAATCGCCTTCCTCGACCAGAAGCTCCTGTGCCAAACCCGACGCCCGCGCGACAACGTTAACCCAGCGCTCGGCCTCGAGACGCGTATGGGTCTCGACGTAGTCCGTGATCTCGCCACGGACTACCGGCTCTGTCTTCACCGGAATGGCGGCCCTCTCCGCCGAATGCCCGCTGCGGCTACCAGAAGCTCCCTCAGGTCCGGGATTTCCCTTTCCGCATCCCATCGGCAAGAGGCTGAATGCAAGTGAAAGAAGGACCAACAAAGCAGCAGAACGGCTCATTCTGTAGAGGGTTTGGAATCGCCCGAGCGATGTCGTTCCTGGCCTGGGGCTCACCTGGCACGTTCGAGCATGGATCTTATGCTGAATCGAGCGTAGTTCCCGATTTCTCTTGCGAAGCCGGCTACGGGATTCAATAGAATCACCTCTACCGGAGGTTACTGCTCAATGACTCCCAAAGGAGCCGTAACCACGGGCTTGAGATCATCCATGGTGATGTAAGCGCCCACGAGGTGGCCTTGTCGCCCCGTATCCCCGAAGGTTGTATAATCGACGAACATGATCCGCTTATCGGGGAGCACCAGCCATGAGGAATAGCCGTGATCGGGACGATGCCCGGGGAAGTGTTTCTGATTCCTCGGATTCCCGTGGATTTGAATCAGATGATCCCTTTGGTATTGGTCCGGCCATTGACCATCACCGGCTTTCCATGACCATTGAAACGGGGGTTGATTTGGGTTTACTACGTCGTAACGGACGCTACGCCAATGGCTGCGCCCCGATTCTCCCAGTTGGCCAAACTCGGTCTGATACCCTACCTGTCGGTCGGGCGAGTAGAACAAACGGTTCGAATCCCAGAAGACAGCTCGGTTGATGATGGTTTTACCGTCCAAAAGGACCTTTAGGAGGCCGCCCTCGCTGTGCAGCGCTACGTGCCGGTATTTCGTCATATCGGCATCCTTTCGCAGATCGACCGTTTCCCTTCGCGTAAGCCCGATCCAGTCCGGTGCAATATAGAGAACGGTGCTGCCCCGTATTCGGGATACGGCGAGGAAAGCTACCGGTTCGTCGCCGGCGCCTTCAACTTTCAGTTCGGCCTCGAACAAAACCCGACTTTTGGGAGACTCAGGCGCCAGCAGTTTATAGCGGCAGGCGTGATCGGGCATATTTTCGATAACCAACGCGTCGGGAGTAAGTTCAGCCGAATACTTTCCTGCTGGACCACCTATTTGATAGCGACCGGCCTCGGCTCGGAGGTCGCCGCACCAACCGTAGGACCCGTATCCCCCGTTGACGTGCCTGCCCGTAACCAAAACTCGTCCGTCTTCCAGTTGCTTTGCGTAGGGGCGGTGGATGCCGAATGGGGCCATCTGGGGCTTCGACCAGGTTTTTCCCATGTCCTTTGAGAAGGCTACGAAACTGGGATAGACGCGCCAATGGTTTTCCCGCATAACACACGCCAGTTCCTTGCCGCCGTCGAGAATCACGAGGGCTCCCTCACAGTACCGGTAGAAACCATCGTGGGCTATGGTGGACTCTTCGTACCAGGTCTTTCCCCCGTCATCGGAACAGGATAGAATTTCCGCGAACTCCTGGGATTTTGCGCGAACCAGGTGGGAACAGACCGCCAGGCGTCCGTCCGGCAGATCCATCATGCGGTCGGGTTCGATACCCAGGATGCCGGTTTCGAACGGCCCACTCCAGGTCTCGCCTTGATCTTTACTCCACAGGACGAGGATCCCGGACGGCTGATTCTCGTGCACATGGCCATAGTCGTCCTGGTCGATGAGTACGACGAGGCGCCCGTCATTCAGTCGACTCAATCTTGGTGTGATAAGCCGTTCGTCACCTTCGCGTAGGTCATGGGCGAGTATCTCTTTGTGTTTGAACCAGCTCTGCCCGTCGTCGTCGCTTGCTAACAGGGTGAGCACTTGGTCTTCCTGCGACCAGTGGCCATCGGTGTCTGCATAAACCAGCATGAGCCTTCCGGAGGAAAGTCGAATGATATCGGGGTTCTTGGTAAATCGCCCCGGACTCCTCCAAATGTCGAATACACGGTCGTTTATGGAGCGAGGATGTTTAAACACCTCGCTGCGCTTCATGGGCGGAGGCCTTTCCTCCTCTCCAAAGCACAAATGGTTCGTCGTTCCACAAACGATCAATGCCAGGGTGGTTGCGATGGAAATTGAGGAGGGAGTGGTTTTTCTGAGGTGCATCATGTTTCTTTCGAGTTAATACGCTGATTGAGGTAAAAGCAACATTCCCATCCATTCATAGGACCTGGACACTCACCCTCCACCACTGGGAGCAGTTAACAACGCTTATATTCCCGATACACGACGAGCAACCTCACCAAGCTTCCCAGCAGCACTCTCTCCCCGTCCTCCAGTAGGGGCGTCTTAAGCTCGTCCCCGACTAACCGTATGAGCCCCGCGGCGCACTCCCAGCTCGGCGAGGTGATGCGGCGCCGCCGAGCCGAGGTGGACTGCGGCGCTGAAGCTATGAAATACGAGCTAGTGGCACCCCCGGCTGTGCTGCGCTTGGCCGGATCAAACAGCGATGAAACTACCGGCCTTATCGTCACGAATCGGCTGTGCGAGGCAGCGACAAAGCTCGCGACAAGGCTCACGACAAAGTTCCAACACAACTCGGCTTCGAGGGTTACGACAAATATGTGCCTCGCAGCCAACTCCGTCGTCCTCGTTCGCCTTTTTGGAATTGCGCTTCTTCGTCGCGAGCTTTGTCGAGCAGAAAGCCGGTCGAGATACTTGCCTAACGGCTCAACAAAATTCACTTGACACGCCGCCAACCCGCTCCGGAGGCTAAGTTTCACGTCAGCAAGGCCCCCGGATGGGCTGACGCTTGCCGGATATATCAAGGGTAAAACTCACGTCAGCACTCTTCCCGCTCCTCACGGAGCGAGCCACAAGGCCCCGGTGTAGCTCTGCCCGTGAGGGCAGGGACGAACCGCCCGCCCGCCCGCTCCAGCAGTGAAGTTTCAAGCTAGCCAAGGGAGAACCGGGCAAGCGTTCGGCTATGACGGCGGAAGGTCACTTGGATCAGGAGCTGGCCCTGCACTACGCCCTCGACCTGAAGGACGTGGCCATCGCAGTCGTCGGGGTGTACACTGAAGCCGAGCTGCTCCAGAACATCGAGTGGGCGCGACGCTACAAACCGCTCTCTGCAGCGCTGGAGCAGGCGGCGATCACGGCCGGCCGCCGCCTGTCAGAGACTTGGGCCGCGCATTTCGGACCCGTGAAATGAGACTCCGATACGATTCTGATTAAGAGCCGTCAGAAGGCCGTTGGCGTGCATCACCTTTCCTCTGACTCTTTCAGAGAGTGGTCTACAGAATGCTTGGCCTGAGAATCGCTATTCCATAGGTCTTGGTCTTCGCCAGGATCGGAGCGGAGTTCAAAGGCATGCACCAGATTCTTGTCGTCGCCAAAATGGAAAGCGTATTCGGTGTTCCGCAAGGTGACGGTGTAAGTGTCACCGTAGATGGCCTGCCCGCAGTGAAAGAGGCCCAGTTCCCTGTCCGTTCCTTCAATTAGACCCCGCAGCGACATACCTTCTATGTCGTGTTGCATTGGGAGTTCACAGTAATCCAGAATCGTCGGCAGCACATCGATCTGCCGGGTCAGTTCCGGAACCACGACACCCGGTTCAATCAGTCCGGATGAACGCACGAGAAGCGGGACCCACAGGTTGTTCAGCCAGAGCGTTCCGTGACCTCTCTCGACGCCGTGGTCATTCAAGTGTTCACCGTGGTCAGCGGTGATGACAACGACCGAGTTGTCCGCACCGAGTTTTTCGTCCCAGGCGGCAAGGAGTTGACCAATCAAACTGTCGGCAAACTCAACTTCTCCCTCATAGGTCTGAGGGAACGGCTGAGGACAGTTGTCCGGAGAGTGAGGATCGATGAAGTGCACCCAGAGAATCTGGGGTTGCCCGGCATCCACCCGTTCCAGCCAGTCCAGGACGCGGCGGATGGTTTTATCCCCTCGGTTTTCTTCCGAACCTGCGGCTCCTTCGCTGTGAACGGTCTCGAATCCATAGACCTGCTGCTCCTGAAAGCCGCCCCAGCTGGTGATCGCCGAGGTGGCATAACCAGCCCTGGCCGCAATCTCCGCTACTGTCTTTCTGCGTCGAGGATGAGTCACCCCGTTCCAGTTGATGCCATTGACGGATGGGGTGCGCCCGGTCAGGAGGCTGCAATGAGAAGTGAGCGTTGCGGACACGCTGGTCAAATGAAAGCCGAAACGGGCACCCTCACCGGCGAACCGGTCGAGGTTGGGCGTCCGAATTTCTCTCCGGCCATAGCACCGGACGTAGTCCGCACGGAGAGTGTCGATCGTGACAATCAGGATGTGTCTATTCATGGTTAAGTGATTGGATGATTGGTGACCTTACAATTGATCTAAAGGGTCGGAGCGACGACAGCCTCGGAAGCCGCGCACGAAAGCTGTTAGTTTAAGTGGTAGGATTACGCAATACAGCGAGATAGCGATGAGCATTGTTGAGAAGATGGCTAGCGTAGTGCCCATTTGAACGGCTTACCCAAGCAGCCTGAAGTTTAGCGGTGTACACCGCGTATGCGCGAAGCCTGGATGCCCCCTGCAATCTGTTGGACTGAGCCGCTGGGGGCAAGGTTGAAGGGTTCGACTTGGAAGCGTTTGGCCGAACCTATGGTTATCGTATGTCTGGCTTGGGTAGGGCAGATGGGCGGGAAGGCCGGTTCAAACCGCGTGGTGTCAAATGCGAGAGCGGCTGGATCGGCTGCTAGACTGTCGAAAAGCGGGTTGAGATGGAATCGTATGGGCCAGGCGGCAATGGCCATGCCCGTAAAGGCCCTTGGCGGATCAGCCAAGTCGCCCCGCGCGGGCCCGTGCGCCGGGTCGTGGCGGGCGCGGGGCTGGCTTACTCAGTCAGTCCCGTGGACCCGATTGGGCGGCTTAGCATTCACGCTACTCTCAGCTCTCGATGTCGGTCAACCCAGTAGCCACTGTGCCTGGCATGTCCAGGCGATGGCGTTGACGCTCGGTGGCGGAGGCCCAAAGATGTTACTGCCATACACCACGGCGAGGAATGCGACCAGAGACCAGAGGCCAATTGAGCCGACCTTACCCGAAGACTTCGTGGATCGGAGATAGAGAAACAGGCCACTAGCGAAGATCAACAACTCAAGGCTTATTGCGAGAGTCGGGTAATTCCAGAGGCCCAGGCCGACTCGGGCAGAGCCTCCCGGACTGAGTGGCAAATCTGGCTGATGCGTAAGGGCGTCGAGAAGCCAATGGCTTGCGACCAAAGAACCGCAGACTACTGCTGGCAAAATTGATCGACGAATAGCGAAATAGATGGCACCAAACAGGACCGACCAGCCTGCCACTGCAAGAAGGCTGTGGGAGATTGGATAGTGGGTGAACTCCAGCGGAGTCAGCTTTGTGGCTCCGGAAACAATTTTGACGGTCTCCAAGACCAGGAGCAGAAGCGTTGGCCAAAGGAGGTCGAGGAACTGGCTGGCGAGGAAGAGAGTTCCGAGAGACACCTGCTTTACCGCTGGCTTCGCAGCGAGGGCTGTGCCGAAATGACCAATGAACATCGAATTTTCAGCCTTTCATTGTTCTACAGGGAGAAAGCAGCCTGATGGTCCATTTCAACTGCGCGGCCCTCCGCGTCCGCTCGAAGAGTTGGCGTGTGCCCAGCATGGGCCCGCCGTCAACGGGGTGCAAGTCCAGGGTAGGGAACCCAGACATGAAACCCTCGTGGGGCACTGCCTGAAGCCAAGTGCGAAGCGGTAACAGCTCGGTAGCAGACCCGTGCGAGGGGCCCGGGCCTGGCCCTCAGGGGTTAGTCTTGGGGACCCGATTTGCCATTAATAGTATGGATGGGAGCGCCCGAGAGCGACGCGCGCACGTTGATTGCCTTCCTCTGCTGTCTCATCATCCATGAACTCCGCACGGAGTCTGTCGAGTTTATCTTTCAGGGAGCTGACCAGACTCCGACAGCCTTCGCTCCCGTAGAGATTTGTCATCTCCAAAGGGTCTTCCTTCAGGTCATAGAGCTCCCACTTATCGCTGTCATGGTAGTAGATCAGTTTGTGCTCCAGGGTCCGAATGCCCCAGTGCGGCGGTGTGTTGAAATGGGAGTAGTAATAGCGATAGTACATGCTTTTTCGCCAGTTCAGCACCCTTTGGCCCTGCAGAAGGGGCAGGAAGCTGCGTCCCTGCATATCCTCTGGCACCGGTACTCCGGCGCAGCCCAGCAACATCGGGGCAAAATCAATGTTGACCACGAGTTCGTCACGGTGCGTTCCAGGACGAATTGCGGCGGGGTATCACACAACGAACGGCATACGAAGTGATTCCGCGTACATGAAACGCTTGTCGTACCATCCGTGTTCACCGAGAAAGAAGCCTTGGTCCGACGTGTAGATCACGATCGTATTCTCCGAGAGTCCGGATTCCTGCAGATAATCCAATACGCGTCCAACGTTATCGTCGAGGGAAGCAACGCAACGAAGGTATGACTTCATATAGATCTGGTACTGCGCTCTTCGGCGTTCTACTGCGTCCGTGATGTGACCCGTCTGTTTCTCGTAAAGTGTGTGTCCGGGTTGTTCCGACCCGATGTACTGAGTGGAGTCCGAGATCACTTTGGCGCGTGTCGAGTAATCGTCAAAGAGGTTCGGCGGCTCAGGGACGTCTTAATCTTCGAACAGATGGGCGTGTTTCTCATCTGTCTGCCACGGGTCGTGAGGAGCCTTGTGATGACAGAGCAGGCAGAATGGTCTGTCTTTGGGGCGTTCGCGAAGAATATCCAACGCCATGTCGGTGATAACGTCGGTGACATATCCCTTCCTGACTTTGTGTTGTCCCATGTCGATGAAGTCCGGATCGAAGTACTTCCCTTGACGCGGCAGCACATTCCAGTAGTCAAACCCGCAAGGTTCGGACATGAGGTGCCACTTGCCGATCAAAACTGTGTAATACCCTGCGTTGCGAAGAAGCTGCGGAAACGTTGCGTGAACGGGATTCGGCGCATTGAATGTAATACTCCCGTTCACGTGAGGATACTTCCCGGTCAGGATGGTGGCGCGGCTGGGCGTGCAGATGGAATTGGTGCAGAAACAGTTGGTGAGTCGCACCCCTTCCGCGGCGATGCGATCGAGGTTCGGTGTTTCATTAACACGACTGCCGTAGCCGCTCATTGCGTGCGCGGCGTGGTCATCTGCCATGATGAACAGAATATTTGGTTTCACATCAACCCCTTGACGACCCCTGTTGCATGTAGGCCAACGTATGGATCACCCACTAGAAATACCGACCAATTGACATTAATTTCACCAGAAAACTGCGCCGGTATTTCTAGTTGGGTGAATCCTTTGTTTGGGCCTTCCGCTTTCTCATTGCTGCAAGGATCTGCATGTTGTTAGCAATGCCTATTTCCTGTTCTAGTCGGCGAAGCTGGGTGTAGTATTCCTTAATTTCCGACATCGTTCTATTGGTTAGGAAAACTTCCATCGTTGGCATCAGTCGGATTCCCTTCCTCACAGCTGATCCTACTTTTTTACCGCAGACAAGTTCAGCGACAACAAGGTCATCAAATTCCCGTTGCTCCTTACTCCTCTCGTGGTACCACCGAGTGGAATCATACATATTTTCCATGAATTCTTCAATTTCGTCCATATGCTAATGCCCAACGTTTAGCATTGTATGGGGCGTGACGGCGAAGCCGCAGATAGCGTGTCGAACTGATCCGCTCGGGGCAAGGCTGAAGCGTTGGCCTTGGGAGCGTTTGGCAGGGTCTATGGGTATTGTCTGTCTGGCCGGGGCAGGGCAAATTCGGTGAGGAGACCGGTTGATAGCTGTAAAGAGGGAATGGAAGAGTGGCGACGGGACGGTGGGCGGGTCCGAAAAGGCTAATGGCGGATGGGCGAGAACCACATCTGTGTTTGCCAGACGCTCAGAGTGGGGAGTAGTGACTGCACCTCATGGGAATCGCATATGAGATTTGACGGGGTTAAAGGTTTTGGTTTGCCAGTGCTGCTACAGCCGAATGTCAGAGTGTTTGCCTCCAAGGTGTTCAGTCCGGGACGATTTGAAGGGAGCAATTTCGGTTTCCGCTGAGACCGATCCGCGAATGGGCAACAAGGCTTCTATTTGAGATTTGGGGGTGGATCGCTTCACTCGTGCCAAACTCGTGCTACATATCGTTCATTTCGGTTCACCTGAGGGCATCTGAAGCACCACCTGTCAGTTGCTTCCGGCAAACAAAAAATCTTTTAACCTATTGATTGAAAGTATTTTAGGATTGGGTGCAGGGGCGGGACTTGAAATCGCCCCACACCAGTTTCTTGGGAATTCCATAACTTGCTTAACATCAGATAAATAGCTATCAATCAGAACCTTGGGCGATCCCGACTCATTCCCTCAATTCGGCACACAGCGGCAGATTCCGGCAATGTCATGCAATAATTATGGGAGGAATTGATAGGAATCAGGAAAGGACGCGACCCGAGCGCGGCGGTCAGGCAGGCGAGGCACATACCGAAATGTCATCGCCAGATAAGCGCGCCGTCGGTCCAAACCATGAGGTAGTTGCCGGAACCGAAAGTAGCGCCTGGTGCGGAGTGTAGGCCGGTTATAGTACATCCGGTATCGACAAATGAGCCTACAAGATCCCCTTTAGGCGAGAGCAATTGTGCGCCGGCGGCGTCGCGATTGGTACCGCTCCCCCGAAGTGCAACGATGAAATTGGTCCCATCGAAAGCCGAAGTTACGCCCACCTCCCGTTGCAAGGTTTCCGCTACAGGATGGCAGACACTAACAAACTGATCGGTTGCTGCCTCGAACTGCGCAATCGGCAACATGATGGAAAGGAGCAGAGTCCAAGGCGTTCTAAAGTTCATAAGAGCCAGCATCACACCGGTGCTTGGGATATCCGTCAATTCGGGATTTAGGCTAGGAAACGGTAGGATTCCGGTTCATCGCGCCGCTCCCCGGGAGGCGTAGCGAAAAGGGCGATAAACACCATGGGAGCGGTGACCAGTGCAGCGGCGGTCAGGATGCTGTTATAGGATCCCAATATATCGTGAGCGACCCCCATCAAAAAGGGGCCCGTGCTTGAGGCAGCGATTTCGATAGTGATCACGGTTCCTCGGATCTTACCCAGATGAGCGCGGCCATAGTAACGCGCCAAGATAGTGGATAGCACGGACATGAACACGCCCAACCCCGCCCCGAGGACCACGGCAAACAGGCGCGAGGACCAGGGTGACGAAACGTAGGTGAGCAACCAGATCCCACTCGAGATCCCGACCATTGAGGCCGATAGTAACCGATTTAGCTGGAAGCGATCAGCCATTATGCCTCCGACCAGCATCGATAGCGCCACGGCGACCGCGAAAATACTGAACATATGGGCGGCATCTGCTTCCGCCAGGCCGACATCAAGGTAGATCTGAACGGCGTGGAAGTGGATGCCCGTGACGGTCAGCGCGGGCATGAACACGGACGCCGCCAGGATCCAATAGGCGCGTGTCCGGATGGCGAAGCCAAGCTCATGGGCTTTCTCTGACACCGTATGATCCGGATGCGGTGGAGTGAGCGGCTCCATCTCCCTGCCGTCGGGCGCCTGACCCACGTCTTCGGGGCGGTTGCGGAAGAGGAAAGCAAGCAAGGGAAGCACCATACCGACAACAAGGATTCCGAGAATGGCATAGGCTCCCCGCCAGCCGAAGGACTGGATGAGCCAGAGATTCGCGGACGGGATGATACCCATTGAGAGAGCGGAACCCACGCTGACCATGCCAACGGCGAATCCAAGCTTGCGGTTAAACCACAGGGCCATGGTGTTGGCGGCTAGAAGATTCATTGATCCCCCGCCCAGCATGCGGAGAAAAAGGAAGGAGAGGAAGACAGTGACCAGCCCCGTGGCCTGAGACATAGCACCGCAGGTCAAGCCGAAGAGGATTACGACACCGGTCAGGATCCGGCGCGGACCGTAGCGGTCCATAAGGGTGCCGACATAGATCATGGGCAATGAAGCCAGCAGAGTACCGCACATATAGGCTCCCCCGATTTCGCTTTGGGACAGCCCAAGGTCATTCCGGATATGGGGATTGAAAACGGAGACCCCATAGGTCTGTCCGGGGGAGGTTGCCACATGGATGAGGAGAACGATCGGGAGCATGACCCAGCCGTAAAAGAACGGGATGCGCGAGGCTATCGGATCCGCTATCAGCGTGGGCTCCAAGTCCTTGCTTTTTCCGGGGCCAATAGCCATGTTCGATGCCGTGCAAAAGTGGGTTGAGAAGATGATCTTCTTACCCTATTTCCTGAGCAAGACAGTAACGCGAATGAAGCAATTTGCTAACGGCCTTGCGTGTTCGTAATCCTCGGCCATCTCCAGGGAAAATGCGATACTGGGAAGAAATCCCGTCTGGTCTCCGGTGACCCGCAGGTTCTCAACTTCAGAGCGATCACACTCTGAGAGACCTAGCAACCGAATTCTACTCACCGGTGGTACCCGTGTGGGCGGAAGTGTAACGCTAAAGGTGACGCACATGCGACCGACGGAGCGCGGTCCTGAGCCAGGAGAGCCTCGGAGCAATCATCCAGTCGAACAGGAGAATAACCAGGATCGAGAGCGCAACGGTCGGAAGAAGGACGGCAAGGATACAGGCGATAACCCTGACTCCTGACGGCCAGCGCTCCCACGACGGTTTCGGAGGAGCCGCAAGCTCACCCTTAGGCCGCCGCTTCCACCACATCACAAAGCCGGTCACGGCCATAAAAATCAGTGACATGGCAATGATCAAGTTGATGATCTGATTTGCCCGACCAAAGAACTTCCCCTGATGAAGATCGACACCAGTATTTACGATTCTGGGAACGATGGGCTTATCGCTCCATTGTTTTATGGCGATGACTTCACCCGTGTAACCGTTCAACTTCACCCCGCGCATGTCCCGTGTCCGTGGCGCCATGTTCGTAACCGTGTACACGCTCCTATTAAGATCCAGAGGAAGAGAGATCCGGATTGGGTCACTGCTCCCCAGTGCTTTGGCGTAATCCACAACCTTCTGTAGAGGGATGGGTTGCTTTTCGCCTGAAGCGCTAGCCGCAAGCGAAATGCCGGGCTGGTGGGGCTGAACTTCAACGAATCCAGGCGAGGTCTGGCCGCTTGCACGCTGGACCGTTGCCAGGAGAGTCTCCCCCCAAATGAGGGCCCAAGGTAGTCCCGTGACGATGAAACCGACGACGAACAACGCAAAGCAGATTCCTGCCACTTTGTGTAGATCCTTCCAAAAGAGCCGGCCACGAGCTCCAAATCGGGGTATAAAGGTTCCCAAGAATCGAAACCTTCCTCGCGGCCACCACAGATAGATCCCTGTGACGATCATGACCAAGGTCCAGCTTGCTCCCAGCTCGACGATGAAGCTGCCCGGAGTACCTAGTCTCATGTCCGATAATTAAGTTGAATTAATCTGTCTTACCATGTTATGCTATCGGCATGGCAAGACCCATATCCATAATTGAACTTACAGATCTTGAGCTGCAAGAGTTGCAGCGTCGCGTGAAAGCACCGACAGTATCCGTGCGCGACAGCCTTCGGGCGACAATCGTACTGCGTCGTTCCGAAGGCGTCAAACAGGCGCAGCTCGCGGAAGAACTCGGGGTTAGTGTGCCCTGCGTGAACAAGTGGTCGCAACGCTTTGAGCGAGACGGCTTGGAGGGATTGCGGGACAGGAAGGGACGAGGACGGCCCCGATGGATACCGGCGGGCAAGGTTGAGAAGGTCATTACCGAGGCTACACGACCGCCGAAGCCACGCACTCGCTGGAGTGTTCGCACCATGGCCAGGGAGGTGGGGATTTCCCCCGACAGCGTGCAGCGCATCTGGCGGGCTAACGATATCAGGCCTCACTTGGTCAGGACGTTCAAAGTGTCCAATGACAAGTACTTCGAGCAGAAGTTCTGGGATGTGATCGGCTTATACCTGGATCCGCCAGAGCGGGCCCTTGTATTGTGTTGCGACGAAAAGAGCCAATGCCAGGCTTTGGAGCGGACCCAGCCGGGCTTACCTCTTGGCGTGGGAGAGATTTGCACCAAGACACATGACTACAAGCGACACGGGACCATTACGTTGTTTGCAGCCTTGAATTATCTGGACGGCAAGCTCATCGCACGCACCGAACAGCGGCATACCCATGTAGAATGGTTGCGGTTCTTGAAGCAAATCGAGCGGGAGACACCCAAGCAGCTGGACTTGCACTTGATCGTTGACAACTACTGCACGCACAAGCAACAGAAGGTCCGCAAGTGGTTGTCGCGCCATCGGCGTTTTCACATCCACTTCACCCCGACCAGTTCGTCCTGGTTGAACCTGGTCGAGCGCTTTTTCGGCGAACTGACCCAAGATGTTATCAGGGATGGTAGTTTTACCAGCGTCAGGCAATTGGTCGAAGACATAGAAACCTATCTGGCTGAAAGGAACCTCGACCCCAAGCCTTACAGATGGAAGGCGAAGGGAGAGGAAATCCTGAGCAAGATCCAGCGCGCCAAACGTGCCTTGGCAAAGCAGATAGGGAAAACTAATTAATTTATGTTATTTAACGGACACCACACTAGAAAAAGGGTGCCGTGGACACGTTTCATCAATTCAGTCAGCCGTTGTTTTTCTTCGACGGAGCCCAGATAAGCTCCCGTATAGGGATTTACATAGGCACTTACAGGACCCGCATTCTCGTCGGGTAATAAGAAAACCGTGCTGCGCCGGGGGTCGGGATAGATATCCACCCTGGCCACAGGACGCCCGGGAAACTGTTCCCGCACTGTCTGGAGTTGCGCGTCATGAGAAACGGGTTCACCGGCGGGGACTACATAATACTTCTCGCTGTGACCGATGGGATCGATCTCCGGCTTGAAGAGATAGATCGTCCCGGTAGTGGCTTGAAGAAGGACAAAGGGAATTACGAGGAAAGCCGCATAGAAATGCCAGCGCCATGCTCCCGCATAGACGGATCCGGCAGGGGGCTCGCGTGTCTTGGCACGATCTTCATTCATCTAGACGCTCCTCTTATTGTCTTGTCTCAATTTCTCTTCGCGGCTTTATGGTTGAGGGTAATTCGAAATCGTCTCCGGTGTAGCCCTGCCGGTGACAGCAGGGACCGGATCCCGAGTTCCTAACCCAGCCATAGTTGACGGCCGCAGGCCTCGATAAAAACCCTCCTAAAAACCATCGAGATGCAAAGGCGCATGGAATCATGCTGGGCCTCTGCCGTATTGAACACATCTATTTCGATGGATGCACGGGTTAAATCCTCACTATTTTTACCTCTTTATGTCGTGTGCTCTGGGAGCCGAGCACCTCGATCCAGTTTTCGAAGGGTAGATTGGTGGTGACGATGAGACTGGTACGTTCGTAAGCGCGGCTGACCACGTCGAAGAGCAGTTCGGAACGGGTTTTGGTTTCGTCTAACATGCTGATGCTGAGCTCCACTGCACTGTGACATCGTCGCCACCCATCCCCTTAGGCCAGCCACGCGAGCCGTTCAGTCGCGTCAACACATCCACGCCCCGGGCCGCCAAGGCCGCAAAATGCAGGTAGGAACCATACAAACGGTCGCCCAGCAGCACGTCGCCGGCCTGCAAATGCTCCCTCAGTTCGACATCGAACATGCCGCCTTCGTCGGCGGTGTGGGGACTGAACGAAAACCGCTCCAGCGCACTGCTGCCCAGATTGAACAGAGCCACTATCTGCATCACCGGAAACCCGCAACCGGGTGTCTGCCCGACGGGTTGGCAATACTCCTTTTGATTGGCTGGGGTGTCTTCCAGTTGCACCGAGGTGCCGTCCACGACCATGACGCGCCGCCCTCCCAGCAACCCTCCCGACGACATCATCTTCTCACAGACCCGCCCATGTACCGCATCCACACTGTCCTGTGGCAAGCGCTGGCGCGCATCGCTGTAACTGCCGGTGCTGTTGCCTAGGTCCCGCTCCCCATCGGCGGCGCAAACCGAGGCCTGTATTTCTCGCACCGCATCGCGCAGACTGCCACCGCGAAACACTTGTCCGAGCATGCCCCAGAAGGTCACATCGGCCGGAAAGAGCCGCTCGCGGCAGCCGTTGGCACCGGCGATTTTTTCCGCTTCCACCGCTTCGCTAAACAACGAATGCAGTTGACCCGGGGCGCGCCCCATATCTCATCGAATCGTTCTTTGAGGGTCCGCGCGGCAGACTTTTTAGCTCGTCCAAAGAAGCGGTTGAAACCTTTGAAGTATCTGTTTTCCATCATACAGAGATGATGCCTAAATAACGTCTATTTGGAGAGCTTATTATTCAACAAAAATCACCCGATAAGCACCTTATCCGAGTGGCATTCAACCCTTACTCCGCGGACTGCCGATTATGATGGCGACGCGAGCATCCGGGTTATTTTCGAGTCTTTTCAGGGCCGTTTTATCTCGACATTTACAAAGATGGTAGAACTGTAAACTATTCCTACATAACGATCCGAAAAGAAGCATGATTATGGCGAAAAACTTAATACTCACATTTATTATTTGTTTTGTTTCAAGCATGGTTCTTGCCAACGAGTTCGAATCAAGACGGTTGAACAACTGGCCCCATTGGCGTGGTCCGCAAGTCAACGGATTCGTTCCTAACGGAAATCCACCACTTCACTGGGATGAAAATAGAAATATCAAATGGAAGGTGGAGATCCCGGGCGCAGGAAGCGCGACTCCGATCATTTGGGACAATCAAGTGTTCATTATTACTGCCATCAAAACCGATCGAATGAAAGAAGGTGCTGAGAAGGCTCAAGAAGCGCTTCCGGAGGTGGCACCGCAGGACAATCGTCGAAACAGACCCGGAGGAGGGGGTAGAGGATTTTTCGGGTTCGAACCGACCAACTTTTACCGATTTGTTGTCATGAGCTTCGAGAAAAACACCGGTAAAATCCTGTGGGAGAAAACCGTCACTGAAGAAGTCCCTCATGAAGGTCATCATCGGACAGCAAACTTCGCGTCAGGTTCACCTACTACAGATGGACAGCATTTATATGTAACGTTCGGATCCCGTGGACTCTTTTGTTTTGATTTGGAAGGAAATCTGAAGTGGAAGAGAGATTTAAGCGATATGCAAACTAGTGTGGTGTCCGTTAAATAACATAAATTAATTAGTTTTCCCTGTCTGCTTTGCCAAGGCACGTTTGGCGCGCTGGATCTTGCGCAGGATTTCCTCTCCCTTCGCCTTCCATCTGTAAGGCTTGGGGTCGAGGTTCCTTTCAGCCAGATAGGTTTCTATGTCTTCGACCAATTGCCTGACGCTGGTAAAACTACCATCCCTGATAACATCTTGGGTCAGTTCGCCGAAAAAGCGCTCGACCAGGTTCAACCAGGACGAACTGGTCGGGGTGAAGTGGATGTGAAAACGCCGATGGCGCGACAACCACTTGCGGACCTTCTGTTGCTTGTGCGTGCAGTAGTTGTCAACGATCAAGTGCAAGTCCAGCTGCTTGGGTGTCTCCCGCTCGATTTGCTTCAAGAAGCGCAACCATTCTACATGGGTATGCCGCTGTTCGGTGCGTGCGATGAGCTTGCCGTCCAGATAATTCAAGGCTGCAAACAACGTAATGGTCCCGTGTCGCTTGTAGTCATGTGTCTTGGTGCAAATCTCTCCCACGCCAAGAGGTAAGCCCGGCTGGGTCCGCTCCAAAGCCTGGCATTGGCTCTTTTTCGTCGCAACACAATACAAGGGCCCGCTCTGGCGGATCCAGGTATAAGCCGATCACATCCCAGAACTTCTGCTCGAAGTACTTGTCATTGGACACTTTGAACGTCCTGACCAAGTGAGGCCTGATATCGTTAGCCCGCCAGATGCGCTGCACGCTGTCGGGGGAAATCCCCACCTCCCTGGCCATGGTGCGAACACTCCAGCGAGTGCGTGGCTTCGGCGGTCGTGTAGCCTCGGTAATGACCTTCTCAACCTTGCCCGCCGGTATCCATCGGGGCCGTCCTCGTCCCTTCCTGTCCCGCAATCCCTCCAAGCCGTCTCGCTCAAAGCGTTGCGACCACTTGTTCACGCAGGGCACACTAACCCCGAGTTCTTCCGCGAGCTGCGCCTGTTTGACGCCTTCGGAACGACGCAGTACGATTGTCGCCCGAAGGCTGTCGCGCACGGATACTGTCGGTGCTTTCACGCGACGCTGCAACTCTTGCAGCTCAAGATCTGTAAGTTCAATTATGGATATGGGTCTTGCCATGCCGATAGCATAACATGGTAAGACAGATTAATTCAACTTAATTATCGGACATGAGACTAGGATGAGCTTTGGAGAAGGGACTTCACCAGTGTTATTCGCGGATTCCTTAATAGTAAACTGGGATCATGAAGGAAATTCCTTCATAGTCTGTTTGGATGCGCTTTCCGGTGATATAAGGTGGAAGACAGAACGAGATGAGAGGACGACATGGGCAACTCCATTGATCACGGAACATGAAGGAGTAGTGCAAGTTATCGTGAACGGTGCAGATCACGTACGAAGTTATGATCTGGCGACCGGGAAACTGATCTGGCAGTCGAACGGCCTGACCGCCAATCCCATCCCATCACCAATTCGGTTTGGGAATCATGTTCTTTGCACGAGCGGATTCCGCGGTTCTGCCTTCCATTCAATCCCTTTAGATGCGAGAGGGGACATAACCGGAAGTGACAAGATCGCCTGGATGTACAATCAAGACACCCCTTACGTTTCCTCGCCACTATTGTACGATGACAGATTGTACTTTCTTAAATCAAATGACGCTATTTTGACATCCTTGAATGCGAACGATGGAAGCCCAGTGATTGAAGCTCTCCGGCTGCCTGTCAGAGGTAACATTTATGCATCTCCCATAGGAGCTGCCGGATATGTTTATATCAGCACTCGAGAAGGCGAAACCATTTTACTAAAACATGGCGATAAATTGGAGATTTTAGGAGTCAATACACTTGACGAAGAATTCGACGCTTCACCGGTTGTAGTCGGCAATCAGATTTTTCTTCGAGGAGAGAAATATCTTTATTGTATCGAGGAGAGTTGATTATTATTTAATAGAGTTCATTCTGTTTATCACGACCTATGCATCAATTCGATGGTTCAATTCCAACAACCCTCGTTTCTATGAATAACACTCCGCTTCTCCTACTCGGCATGGGCCTGGCCCTCTGGCTGGGAATCGCGAATTCACCAGCAAGGGCAGACGATCTAAAAGCCGGTGACCCGGCGCCAAACTTTAATCTCCCGGGAAGTGACGGAGAGAACTACCAGCTTTCCGATTTCAAGGGCAAGAAAGCGGTTGTGGTCGCCTGGTTTCCGAAAGCTTTCACGGGTGGTTGAACGGCTGAATGCATGTCGCTCCGTGCGAGCGGCGAAGAGATTCGCAAGTTTAAGGTGGCTTACTTTGCGGCGAGTTGTGATTCCGCCGAAACGAATAAGGAATTTGCTGATTCTTTAGACTTGGATTACCCCATTCTGAGTGATCCGGATCGGAGAACTGCCGAGGCGTATGGGGTATTGAGTCAGAGAATTATGGCCTCCCGCTGGACCTTCTACATAGGCAAGGACGGGGACATCCTGTTCATCGACAGAGAGGTCAAAGCCGGCTCTCATGGGGGTGACATCGCTGCCCGGCTCGAAGAGCTGGGCGCTGGAGTTTGGTTCGTTCTAGATCATGCGGTAGCGGCGAATAGCGAGCTGCAGATGTCCGGTTGGTATTTAATCAACTTCGCCTTTGGGTGAGCTTTGTTCATGAAGTTGGTTAAAATCTCCGGGCGTATGGCACAAGCCCATAATTCCCTGCGCAATTCGTTGATCAGGTCTTGAGAGGAAGGTCTTTGTTTCTTAGAGGGCTTCCTCCATTTTGCTTCGGGAATGGCGGTAGGTTTGCCGCCTTGTCCATAAGCTTTGATAGCGGCCAGATGGAGCATGGCGTAGGCGGCTACTGCGGTTGCGGGGATGTGCTGGACGGAGTTTTCGTTGCGCACTTGAGCCTGCCCCACACCCAGGATGGTCTTTTCGTCGCGGTGGTTGACCTCGATGTCCCAGCGCCAGAGGTATTGCTGAAGCAGGTCCTCCAGTGGGAGGTTCGGATCAGTGCAGATCAAATACGCCGGTTGGGTGTATAGTTTTCTGGCCCCTTGGCGCAGGCGATATCCAACCGGACGGATGACGAGCAGGCGTAGATCCATCTGCCCGGCCGCCCTCCAGCGTATGGGTCCCAGGGTTTTGACTTCGAAGTCCCGCCATTTGCCGCTCGCGCGCGCCTGCACGGTAATCCAAGGGATGTCCGGGTCCCGGCGGATTTGTTGCGGTGTGGGCAGGTCCTCTCCGTAGAAGCGCTTGCGTCCGCGTACGGCTTGCGCGCCGGGTTTCGCGCTGAGCTTGGCGTCTTTGCGGATTCGACCGATCAGGGTCGTCTTTTCGGGCAGATTACGCAGCATCTTTCGGTTGGTGTAACTGCCGTCAACCACGACATGCAACTCGGGTGCGGTTCCTGCGTTTTCCTCGGCACGCTCTTGCTGCAGTTGCCTCAATGCATCGGTGGCCAAGGCGTTGAGGTTACGCTGTTTCATCTGCTCCTTGTAGAGTTCGACCTGCTCGACCGGTGCGCTTTTGCGGGGCTTGCGCGGAGTCGAAGCGTCCTGAAAAGCGATCGGGATCATGCGCACTTCGTTGTTTTCATCGGCCACCGCCGCGCTGAGCTGAAGCCTGCGTTGTGCCCAGACCAGATTGAGGTTGAAGGGCGGGCCGAGGGGATCTTTGCGGTAGGCCGCACCGGGGATGGTTTTGCCTGTCTTGCGCAGGATGGTATCGTCGAGGGCAATACAAAGTGGTCGGGTTGCGGGGCTGAGCGCTTCGAGTTCTTTTCTGACTTGGCGAAAGATCACCTCCTCGTTCACCCGGTCCTTGGCATAAAGGGAGTAATCCGCCGTCCAGTCCCGGAACTGCTTGCCAAACACTGTGATCAGCGAAGTGATCGTGTGCCGTCCCGGGCAAACCAGATGGGCCAGCAGATGCTCGCGCACTCGGCGCGTGCACGAGGGGGTGCCGGAGACTTCTTGTTCGCACTGCCTCCAAATTGCTTCCCACTGGTTCAGGAGCGAGGTGCCGTTTTTTTTTGATGGTGACCGGCGAAGGCGGAACCACCGGACGATGGGCGATGATGTTGGCTTTGTCTTCGATGATCCACTCAATAATCTCCCCTTTTTGGAACTCCATCGCTTCGGCAATGGCGGTGGGGAAATTAATGTAATATTGGTCGGCCCCCTTTTTGCGGGAGATGAGCTGAACTTTAGTTGGATACCCCATGGTGTTTTTGTGTTTAGAGATTAAGTATCTAGCGAATATACTAGAACTAAAATCACCGAAAACCAGCTTGAAATCAAGGGAAAAAGTGAAAACCTAGATCACCAGTCTAGTAGTAACCAAACTCCAGTGCCCGGCTCGAAGAGCTGGGCGTGGAAAGAAATTAATGTCCCAGTACAGGACAATCTAGACGTTGTCGGGCTAAAATAATCAGCCCAGCAAATCAAGGCATTGAATACGTGCAGGTTAGGTTCAAAGCCGACCTAACAGATTGTATGGTGCATCCCGCCTTCGCCGTCACGCCCATGTGATGGCAGGCCTTAGATTGAAGGAGAATAGACGAGAAATCCAGTTCGCAAGAGATGCAAGTTCTGCGCGATTCCAGTCTGAAAGAGTATGCGGAGCAATTTTGGCGGCGTCAGAGGCAGAAAAGCACACCTGATGACGCGCCTGCGCTTCTAGACATTGAAACGGCCGGGGATCCAGTTGGCTGGCTTGCTAACATCTATCCATATAAGCTTCCTCAGCCTTACAACGACGTAATTCGACTGGTCAGATGTGAGGCTCCCGAAGAACTCAACAGCCTTTTTATCCATCATTCGATGATCAGGGATGACTGGATGGTTGATCGGTGCCTCGTTCCCTGCCCGAAGACACGACGATTGGGAGATATGGCTGTGATCGCGCTTGAACGAAGATACTTTGAATCTGGCCGTTCCGACACGCAGATAAAGCTGTTCCAGCAGTGGCAGGAAAAGACTTCGCTAAAGGGTTTCATTGATACAGAATCATATCCTCTGGTGGAGATTAGCTGGCCACATCAGCATGAGATTGTGGATGGGTGGGGCCGGCTCCACGCAATGTCGGCCCTCTTGAAGACAGGGCTTTCTTTTGAGCCATTCGACTTCTTCGTTGCCAAAAGGAGAGGGACCGAACCGAGTCCCCGGGACTGACCACTAAGGGCCAGCCCCTGGTCCCACACGACCGCTCGCACGGGCCCCGTCTTCGCCCCGATCTGTGACGTCAAGCCATGAGCCAAAGGCGTAAGCGGCGATTCGGTTGATCAGGCAGGACCAAATCCGGGGAAAACAGGCCCCAGTCATTGGATCGAGGCGTCGGGCACGGTGTCGTTACGTTTCGCACGCGGGCCTTGCACCCCTTCTACTGCGCGCCGATGCTGGGCACACACCAGGCGTTGTACCTAACCGCTATTCCGCTGCGCTTCATAGCGGCTGGTGAGCTCAATCGTTCGGCGTAGAAGGACCATATGGATCGGCATTCGACAGTCCTAAGGGCCGCCAAACCCACGTTCGATGAAGGTCTGGCATTTGCCCGCTACCTTGACGAAGCAGCCGAGGGGTTCTTTCGTTTTTGGCTCGGTCGCCGCGCCGAGCACATAATCGCCACGGCGTTCGTCCAGCCCGACCACGACCTCTCCTACCAGAATGTGACTTTCGCAGAACGTGACGACGGCATCGTGGGAATTGTCTGTGTGTACACCGCGGAGCAGCATCGCCGTTCCTCGCGCCAACCCCTGAAGCGGGCTGCCGGAAGGTTTAATCTACGAATGAGGATCGTGGAAATACTGTTTGCTCCAATCATGCGGATTATCGATTCAATCGCCGATGGTGATTTCTACCTCCTGGCCATCGCTGTTGATAAGGAACTTCGCGGCGATGGCGTCGGCTCCGTCTTGATGGACTTCGTTGAAGAGCGGGCTCGCGCGAGCGGATCGACTCGACTATCCCTCGACGTTTCAGCTAGGAATGAGGGAGCTTGCCGATTCTACGAGCGCCGCGGGATGAACCTCGAGTCGCAGTGGCCGAAGCGATTGGCTATACCGGGATTGACATTCTATCGAATGACGAAAGGGCTCTGAGCCTTCAACGAGTACCGTCTTTGATGGCATATTTGGGAATGATTAGGGCGGAATGAATGAACCGCCGATTGGGATAGGGACACCCTCCGAGGGGCGCCAGATCCACGACACCACTCGTACGGTTCCGTAAGTGGCGGTTCGGCTGATCAGGCAGGATCAGGTCCACGGGAAGACATGCCCGAGTGGTTGGGCGAGGCGTCCCCGCTGAGCCGAATGCCGCAGAATCCCTTGCTAACCGCCGGGATTTCGAGTACCCTTAAAGGCGTACTTTACGGTCAGGGATTAAAATTAAAAAGCGAGCAACGCTATGAACAAAGAATTAGCAGCGGCATTTGGGCAGCAGATCAGAAACGAACTTGATTCGCACTATTCCTACCTGGGCATGTCGGCCTACCTGGAGACGACTCCTTATACCGGTTTTGCCAAGTGGATGCGCGTTCAGTCCGAAGAAGAGTACGGTCACGCCATGAAGCTCTTCGACTACTTGAATGAACGGGACGAAGCGGTCACTTTAGAGGCATTGAACGCACCCACCAGCGAATTTTCCGGGCCCTTGAGCGTGTTCGAGCAGGCGCTCAGGCAGGAACAGGAGGTTACGGGCCAAATTGACAAGCTGTTTGCTACGGCTGTTGAGGTGTCCGACTTTGCTGCCCAGAGTTTCCTCAATTGGTTTCTCGAAGAGCAGGTGGAGGAAGAAAAGATTACGTTCGCAATGGTGGAAAAGCTTCGACTTGTGGGCGATCATCCGAGTGGGTTGTTGCGCTTGGACGGGGAAGCGGCTCGAAGAAAGGGCTGAACTAAATCATTCCCCGCAGCTCTTGACTGGTCGAAGCCGTGGCGAAGACGGTAGCTGCGGGGAGTAGGCTTTTTAAGGAGGTCGTTCAGTTAAACTGTTATGAGACAAGCGGAGACCGGATCAATGAGTACAGGGATGGCACAGTACCCAGACGAAGAAGGCGAAGACGGTTCTTTTGAGCGGCAAGCGGACGCATTCCGCGAGTGGGTAGCGGTTCCCGAAGCCGGGCGTTACCACCTCTACGTCTGTAAAGCATGTCCGTGGGCACATCGAGCATGGCTTACCATGCGCTTGATGGGACTCGAAGGCGCGATCAGCGCAAACTTTGTTGATCCCATTCGAGATGAGCTGGGTTGGGCGTTTCGCGAGGGCGAAGGCCACGGGCTGGACGATGTCGAGGGATTCAGTTTTCTCTCTGAAGCGTACCATGCGACGGATCCCGACTTCACAGGGCGGGTGACCGTGCCCGTCCTATGGGACAAGAAGGAGAAACGAATCATCAACAACTCCGAGGACGATATTTGCCGGATGTGGGCGAGCGTGTTTAAGCCGTTCGCCATCGACCCGGTTGACCTTTTCCCTGAGAATATCGCTGAAGAACAGGCCGCGCTCAGCCGAGAAATCTACGAGAATGTCAACAACGGCGTTTACAAAGCCGGCTTCGCTGTTTCCCAATCTGCCTACGAGGAGGCATTCGACAAGCTCTTCGACACATTGGAGCAACTCGAAGTGCGACTCGCCGCAGACGGACCGTTCCTCTTCGGAAATAGGTTGGTCGAAACTGACTATCGCCTCTTCTGCACGCTGGTTCGATTTGACGCCGTCTATTTAGGCCATTTCAAATGCAACAGGAAAGCGATCAAGGACTATCCGGCGCTCCAGGCATTCCTCGAGCGTTTGTATCATTCGCCGAAGGTCGCGGAGACGGTGGACTTCGACCACATCAAGCGGCACTACTATTACACGCATGACGATATCAACCCGACCCGGATTGTGCCCGTCGGGCCCGATCTGCCCTGGGCGGATTGACCCTCATCCCAAAACCGTATCCAACTCGAGCGGTCCGCCCTTCGTGAACATGAAGGCCGTCCATAAATTGCCGGCAATTCCAGTTTCCCGTCTGCTTCGCCCGGTTTTCCTATTCTTATATGGGAAATGGGCCATGAATGAGCAAAGTCAAATGGATTCAGATCGCATTGCCGAAGCGCCTGTTTCCAATCATTGGGGCTTTCCTTGCCACGAACCTGAGCCAACCCGATCAGCCAAATCACTATTTGTGGCTGTGCCTCGGCGAAGCCCGTCCGGGCGAAGACGGGACGCGTGCGAGTGGTCGTGTGGCCCGGGATGGCCCGTTCGGTCAGGCCCGAGGACCCGATTAGCTTGCATCGGGCTGCTCGACGTAGTCCTTTAACCCACGCAATAAACCCCGCATGCCTTTGCTGTACTGAGAACGCACCATTACCCAATCAAGAATTCGCCCCAGCCAGCCGAATTTGAGCCGATATTCGGGCGAAACTTTAACCACCGTTTCGTCCCCCTGAGGCTCAAGCGAAAACCGTATATCCGCTGTCTGGAAGGGCAGGTTCGTATTCGTGATACGAATGGTCAAGCTGTGGGGCCTCTCAAATTTGACTACTTCTTCATCCAGATAATTCTTGCCCCCTAAATCACAGCGCCGGCGCGCGCCTACACTGACCTCTCCCGGTGTCGTCTGCTGCGAGTCAACGACACCAGGGTTCCATAAATGGATGTTTCCAATGTCTGCGAGCACATCCCAAACCTTCTCCGGCGGTGCCGAAATCGTCGCTTGTTCTTCAAATTCACCCATGTATCTTTCTGTAAGCTGACGTTGAGCGTGGCATGAAGAGTGACCGCGCACCGGGATGCCCCATACAATCTGTTGAACTGAGTTGCTGAGGGCAAGGCTGAACGATCGGCTCGGGAGCGTTTGGTCGGGCCTATGGCTTTTTTTGAGCGAGGTGTGGGAAGTGGAGATGGGTGACTAAGGCAAGGCGGGCTCGGGTAGGTCTTGGTCTAGCCTTCCTGAACGCGTTCGGCATTGAGAGGGAGTCGGCCAAACCCTCACAGCATCCTCCCGCGCAGCCTCAACCCCTTCCAGCAACTGGCAACGTTTGTGTTCGTGGTAGATCGTAATCAGCCTCAGCAGACCATCCAATAACACCCGCACCCTTTCCTCCAACAAGGGTGTCTCCGCCTCATCCCCGACTAACCGTAGCAGCCCCTCGGTGTACGCGAAGGCCGTCTGGAGCCTCAGGTCCGTTCCTTCGTACGCAGAATTGATGTCTAGCGCCGTCTCGCGGGAATGCGGGCTTCCTTCAGCCATTTTGCATCCGATTCCTGACCCCTGTATTTCCCTTGGTGGAAGGCGCTTTGCGCCCTTTCTTTACAAAGGATTTACGGCTCTCGTAAAAAGCGGGTTAAAGTGCGCAAACTCTCCTCAAATCATTTGATAGAGCTAGCGAACCAGGGTACTTGGCTTAGACAATCACAGACGAAGATTACCCAACATCGACGAAAAATCAGCGACCAGCAAAAGTGACCCGCAAGGTGATAGATTGCTTCCCCTCAGTACGTGTGGCGTGGATAACGTCCCGGACCGGGATTCGGAAACCGTGCGCGAGTTCCCATCGGCAAGGTGGGCGCCGCTCTGAGGGCAGAGACGCCGGATATACCCTGGCTGAATTCATGGTGAGGATCGGGCGCGCTGTTAATCACCATATTCTTGAAAAAGCGGGCATATTTGCACGGACAAGGACGTCAATCGTGAAACAGTTCAGAAACGGACGGAAGTTGCCGGCAGGCCTTCTTTGTTCTTGGATCCCATTCGCCCTCTGCTTCGCAAAACCGACAGGGAAACCAGACGGGTCAGGCAGATCGACATCGGCCGGGGGCGAAAAGCAAGGCGGATTCACTCTTGCTGAGCTTCTGGTGGGGACTGCGGCCAACTTACTCGTCATAGCCGGTCTGTTCAGCGCCTTGGGACAAGGAATCATTTACTCGGAAAACGCCCGCAGCCTCGATTTCGTCACCCAGTTACTCGATGTTGAGATGGATGAGATTCAGGTTCTGGGCTGGACAGAAATCAACGCTCTCGATACCAGCGCGAGTTTCGATCCACACGCCTATTTCGCTCAAGTTCCGCTTCGTAAATACGAATGCATCCGAGAGGTTACCAACGAGTCAGCGGGCCTCAAGAAGATAAACCTGATCGTTTCCTGGCACGACTTGCGCGGTTTGGAACACCGTCGCAATTCAGTCACTTTTCTCACCGAGAACGGCGTTTACTCACCGGGAACCACACTCTAGACAGCGGAGTTTTGAACGAACCAGGAGACAGTATGAAGCAAAGCAGGCAACGAGCCATAAGGAAGGAACAAAAGGGTTGTGCCTCGTCAATACCCGATCGGCCGGACCCAGGCCGCTAGTATCCCACTGACCAGCATAGGCTTTCTGCGATTTCGAGGGCAAGCTTCCGCGGGCTGCCCTTCTCCCTGTATCCTGCCCGGATGTTCGCCCTGATACGCCTCCTGACCGGCTCCCTCATCATACTCTTCAGGTCTCGAGCCGCCCTGACGGCCGAGATCATGGCGCTCCGCCACCAACTCGGCGTCTACCATCGCACGGCACCTGCTCGGCCTCATCTCACCCGCTGGGAGCGGGCCCTTTGGGCTCTCATTCTCTACCGATGGAGCGGCTGGAGGCGAAGCTTGATCGTCGTTAAACCCGAGACCGTCATCAAGTGGCACCGCCGGGCCTTTGGGCTCGTCTGGCGATGGAAATCCCGGGGTGGCCGGCCGAACATTCGCTCCGAAATCCGAGGTCTCATCCGCGAGATGGCTCGATCGAATCCGACTTGGGGTGCCCCTCGCATTCACGCCGAGCTCCTGAAGCTCGACTTCGAAGTGTCCGAGCGAACTGTCTCGCGATTTCTTGCCCGCATCCGCCCCAAGCCGGCGAGGCCAGGATCCCAGACCTGGGCCTCCTTCCTCCGCAACCATGCCAAAGGAATCGTCGCCGTTGACATGTTCACGGTTCCCACGATCCGGTTCCAAGTCCTGTATATCTTCGTGGTCCTGAGCCTCGACAGACGCCGGCTCGTTTTCGCGAACGTGACCGTGAATCCAACGGCCGAGTGGCTCGGCCAGCAGGTCGTCAACGCTTTCCCGTGGGATACCGCTCCGAAGTTTCTGGTCCGGGATCGCGATAAAGCCTACGGATTCGAATTCTCAAGGCGAACAAAGGGCCTGGGCATCCGTGAGGTCAAGACGGCCATCGAGGCACCTCTGATGAACGCCTATTGCGAGCGGCTGATCGGCACCCTGCGCAGAGAGTGTTTCGACCACGTCATCGTGCTGAACGAACGGCATGCCCGTCGCCTCCTTGCTGAGTTCTGCGCTTGGTACAACCAGGATCGGTGCCATTTGTCCTTGGCCAAAGATGCCCCTGAACACCGACCAGTCGAGCCGCCCGTCATGGGGAAGGTGGTGGCCCTTCCCCGGCTGGGCGGCCTGCATCACCGCTACACCCGCCGCGCCGCCTAAGTGGAGAGCCCGGCGAACCCGGATGCTTTGCCCAGCCAAGGGCAGTGGTCTATCCTCGGACCCGCTTCGCGGTGCCGATGCCGGCTTACAGAGCAGAGATCGTCCAAGGGCACTGGGACAGGGACGATCGCGCATCTCCGCCTTCGTCCAGCACCCCGTCTACGGCGAACTTCCGACTGCGTCGTGGTTTTCGCGAACCACAAGGTCAGCGATCCCATTCCCCGCCAATCTGAACGGCTCTTTCCGCCCATTTCCGCCCCGTCCAAACGCTTCCTAACCGACCCGTTCAGCCTTGCCCGCATGGTCAAAATATTCGGCCGACCCACAAGTATCTGTTGCACAAAGTGTTGTGACCTCCACGGCGAACGGAAGTCAGCCTTGATTCAGCCCAACTTTTGCCGCCTTGCGCCTGAGCCCCTGACGTGAGCATCTAGTCAATTATGAACTTCGTGCTCAAACCCTGGCAGCTGCTGCTCCTGATTTTGGCCGGTTGGATCAATCGACACCAACAGGACGCGATCGAGTATCTGCTGACGGAGAATGAGGTGCTGAGAGAAAAGCTCGGCAAGCGTCGGATTCTGCTCAACGACGACCAGCGTCGACGCTTGGCCGTCAAAGGCAAGGTGCTCGGCCGCAAGAGTCTCGACAAGCTGGCCCGGATCGTCAGGCCCGACACGCTCCTGCGCTGGCACCGAGAGCTCATCGCTCGCAAGTGGGATCATTCAGACCAGCGACAATCCGTCGGTCGGCCGGGCATTCGGCAGCAGATCGTCGATCTCGCCCTACGCCTGGCTCGAGAGAACCCAACTTGGGGCTACGATCGTATCCAGGGTACCCTGGCCAATGTTGGCTTTCGCATCTCTGACACCACTGTCGGCAATATCCTTAGAGCACATGGTATCGAGCCTGCTCCCGATCGGCAGCGTCGCACTGCGTGGAGGACCTTCCTGAAGGCTCATTGGAACTCGATCTCCGCCGCCGACTTCGCCACCGTGGAAGTCTGGGCTCGGTACGGATTGGTCACCTACCACATCTTGGTCGTGATGCATCTAAAGACTCGGCGCATTGAGATCGCGGGTGCGACGCCGCACCCCAACTCCGAATGGATGCAGCAAGCGGGAAGGAACCTGACCGACTGTATTGACTGCTTTTTGCGCGTTTCAACTCACGTCATACTTGACCGTGACACGAAGCACTTGTCCTTGCGTGAGATATCGAAGTCCAGCGGGATCGAAACGGTTGTCTTACCGCCCAAGAGTCCCAATCTCAATGCTCATTTGGAACGCTTCATGCGCTCTCTGAAATCCGAGTGTCTGGATCGTATGATCTTCTTTGGCGACGCGTCATTGCGTCGAGCCCTCAGAGAGTTCGGCGAGCACTTTCACCACGAACGCAACCACCGGGGACTGGGGAACCGAATCATCGTTGCCGGGACTGAAGTAGGCCGGACCCAGGGGGAAGTCCAGTGCCGAGAACGGCTCGGTGGTCTGCTTCGGTACTACTATCGAAACGCTGCTTAATCGAAGATACTCGACACATCGCCGTGGAACTCTGTGCAGCGGATCGGGCCGGCGTTGCCCGTCTCGGAGGGATGACCGCACAACCGGAACCGCAATTCTAAAGTTCCCTTCTCGACGGAAGTCGCCTGAGATTCCAGCCCGAGGACGCACCCAAGGCCTTCTATCCAAAGGATCGGCGACACGACCGAATATTTTCACCTTACGGGGTCGCAGAAACGTCCGGTCTGGAAATACATGGACCGGTAGGTCGACACGCCCCGGACCCCCTCTGAACTTCCAGACAGAAGAAGGGGAGGCAACGCTTCGCCGTGAGCAGAGCTTGTGGCGATTCGAACCGATGGAGCTGTCAATTGAATGCTATGTTCATCCTGTGAACAGGGCACGCTCAGGGAAAGGCTAGTTCTTTCTTATTGCTAATCTAACACAAGTTTGGTCTAGTTTGGGAGAGGGTTGGGTATGCAATGTTTCGGCAGGGTTCCCGTAAGGCATGTTTAATGGGACTTTACCTGGTAACAGGCGACGCCAGATTTGGCATTGCCCTGTCTATGCTGAGCTTCGTGTGGCTGGGATGCACCGTGACGGCAGCAGTGCTGCCGAGGTAAGCTGGTCGTCTAGAGACAGGCCGATGTATTGATTTTGCCAGCAGTATAAGAGATTGACACAGTTTCTAACGGGGCAAGTTTAGAGTCCCGCGAGTGGGTTTTGGTTGCGGTTCCATAGCGTGGAATGTTTCAGCACTTTAAGGCTACATTTCCCACATAATAGGGTTTCGCGGACCAAGCTCCGTGACGGATAAGGAAGGACTTCCCTCCAATCAAGGGAGCCTGAAATGGCAAAATCGAAAGTTTCGGAAAAGGCCAGGAAAGGTGCTGTTGCCGTTGAGAATCAGCTCCGCGTCGCTATTATCGGCGCCGGCAAACGTGCCGTAAGCGCTCACTACCCTTCCCTGCACGAGATGCGACACGCGCGGATCTGCGCGATCTCCGAGCTGAATGAGGAACGGATGGCGACCGTGGCGGAGCGGTTCCGGATTCCGGCGACCTACACGAACTACCGGGAAATGGTCGAAAAGGAAAAACCCGACCTCGTCTACGCGATCATGCCGTCACATCACGTCTACGACATCGCGGCAACGGTCATGGAAATGGGGTGCAACCTTGTCGTTGAGAAGCCGCCCGCCGTCACCGCCGAGCAAGCCCGTCAGATGGCTGTCCTGGCGCGGAAAAACAAGGTCATTACTGGCGTAACTTTCCAGCGCCGGTTTGCTCCGGTCATTCGCGCGGGTAAGAAAATCTGTGAAGAGGTCGGGCCGATACACTCCGCGGAAGCGCAGTTCGTGAAGTACACGGCACCCGGTTCGGGCCCTACTTACAACGGAGCGATTGATCAGCTCACGGTCGACGGCATCCACGCCGTGGACACCCTCCGCTACCTCTGCGGGGGCGAAGTCGAGGCTCTCGCTAGCACCGTCAGGCGGATCGGGGGCGACCACATGACCGTCTTCCAGGCCATAGTCAAGTTCAGCTCCGGAGCGACCGGGTTCCTGAAATCCGGTTACAAGATGGGGCGCCGGATCTTCTGTGTCGAAGCACACTCCGAAGGAATCTCTTTCTACGGGGATCCCGAAGAAGGCGGCCGCATCTTCCGGGATGGAAACGTGAAGCCCGCGTGCTTGCTCGACGGTCGCAAGCTTAGCCGGAGTCAGAAACCCTACCGGGCTCATGGAGAGTTCGACATGCACCGGCACTTCCTGCAGTGCATTCGGGAGCGTCGTCAGCCCGAGACCAACTTTGATGACGCAGTGAAGACGATGGAACTGGTGGAGGGAATCCTGCGGAGCCAGATCTGAACGCCAAGCAATATAGACCGAGATTTCCCATATGAACATTCATAATCATTGAAAATCACAGCCATCCCACAGGATGTGGTGAGACTCCCTTTCGGGCAGGGTTAAAAAAAGGTGGTCGGCGGCGGATTCCGACCAAAGAATCCGCAGTATGAAAAACATAACGCCGACGAAACACTACAGCAGCACCTTGCATCAGCTTTGTAAACTCATCCCGTCGCATTTGACGGAAAAACTCGCCCGGGAGTACGGGGTCGATAAAAAGGCGCGCACCTTCACGCCATGGAGTCATGTGGTCAGTCTGCTCTTTGCGCAACTGACCCATGCCATCGGCCTTAACGACGTCTGCGACACCCTGCGGCATCATGCGGCCAAGCTCAGGGCGATCAGGGGAGCGGTTGCACCGAGCCGAAACACTCTTTCGCATGCCAATAGGGAGCGCGACAGCGACATGATGGAGGCGTTGTTCTGGAAGGTGCTGGGGCATCTGCAAGAGCTTTCGCCGGGCTTTGGACCGGCCGGGCGCTACCGAGGCCTGCCCCGTCGCTTCAAACGGGCGATCCATGCGATCGATTCCACCACCATTGCCCTGGTGGCCAACTGCATGGACTGGGCCAAGCACCGTCGGCGCAAGGCCGCGGCGAAGATGCACCTGCGGCTCAACCTGCAAAGTTTTCTTCCCGGCTTTGCCGTCATTGAAGAAGCTTCCCATCACGACGGCACGCGGACCCTGGCCCTGTGCGCGGGGCTGCAGGCTGGAGAGATCGCGGTTTTCGACAAGGCTTACGTGCATTTTGCCAATCTTTTCCATTTGAGCGAACGCGGCATATTCTGGGTCACGCGCGCCAAAGACAACCTGCGCTGCCATGTTTGCCGCAAGCGCCTGCGCAAGCCTCAAGGACCTATCCTGCGGGATGACGAGGTCACCCTGAAGGTTCCCGCCTCCCGCCGGCAGTATCCCGGCAGGTTGCGCCGGATCGAAGCCGAAGTGGAAGTCAACGGCGAGTGGGTCGTCATGGTTTTCCTCACCAACAACATGGACTGGGCCCCTTCCAGTGTCTGCGCCCTCTACCGCTGCCGCTGGGGCATCGAGGTGTTTTTCAAGCAGATCAAGCAAACCTTCAAGGTCTGCGATTTTCTCGGGCATTCCAAGCAGGCCATCCGTTGGCAGCTGTGGGCCGCCCTGCTGCTGCTCGTTCTGCTCCGATACATTGCCTTTATCAGCCAGTGGCCGCACAGCTTCACCCGGTTGTTTACGCTCGTGCGCGGCGTGCTCTGGGACCGCTTCGGGCTTTTCGATCTGGCGGACTTCTATGGGACAGCACGAACCCGATATCGAATGTGTTCCCAGCCTCAACAGGCTTACCTGCCCGGTTTCTCCCCTTAGCTCTGTGGGACAGCATCCGTCCATATCAACCATTTCCCCCCTGTTTTACATTTTGACTTTTTCCCAATATCAACCGCTATCCCGCTCCATCCCTCAGGCTTGCCTTCAGGGTTTAGGCCTTATGGGATGGCTGTGATTGAAAATAGCTACTTTCTAATAATTCGATCCGATTCCCTGCTCTCATTGTGATTTGGTAATCTTAGCCTTCGTTATTTGATGATCCAATCGGCAGTATTTATTAGTTATCCTAAATGCCGCAGTTCAACTTGGTGATTCCCCGTAGCTTGCTGCGGGGTGGCTGACTTGATAAAGAAGAGAGGGTGGGAGAGAGGAAGGAAGAAAGTCGAGTAAAGCGAGGAAGTCACTGTGTGTGGGAGATCCACTATCATGTGGTGATGCCGGTGAAGTATCGGAAGGCGCTGATAGATAAGCGGATTGAGCGAGTGATGATCGAAACGGCCAGAGGGATAGGGGAACGCTATGAAATAGAACTGGAGGCCCTAGGGATGGATAAAGACCATGTGCATTTACTGTGCGGGGCACATCCGAAAATAGCGCCAGGAAGTATCGTGATGAAATTCAAGAGTATCACAGCACGGGAGTTGTTCAAGAGGGAGCGGTGGCTGAAGGAGGAACTCTGGGGAGGAAGATTCTGGAGTTCAGGGTATTACGTGGGGACGGTTGGGGAGAGAGGGAATTGGGCGATGGTGGAGAAATACGTTTTGGAACAGGGCAAGCCGAAGGAGGATCTGCGTCAGTTAACACTGTGGTAGAGAATAAGTTCTCCTTCCCCGATACCCCGACGCTTGCGTCGGGGAGGTTCATTTAAGTATTGAGAGTGCGATTTGATTGGCATCATGTTGTAGTTTGGTAAATTAGGAAAGCATGAGAAGATTGGGTGAAAGGAAAATGGCATATCCGACCCGCGCGCCTCGCCTTACCCAGAGGAGGTCGAAATGCAGCGGCAGCTCAAATACATAGACCTTAGGCCGACTCGCCCCGGACCCCTTCTGAATGCGTTCTGGAATCCAGCGCAGATCTCGTTGACTGGACTGAGACTGCGCAGGGCGCTTCTAGCTCAAGTTCTGAACATAGGACCGACCTACTCCGAACGGGAGTGGATCGAGCTTCGCTTATTTGAATTACGGAGAGCTCGCCCCGCTGTCGCTGGTTGACGGTCTAGTCTGGTAGAGCTGAAGAGCCTCTCAAAAGGCGGGAGGAGAAAGTGAATGTATCCGTGGAGATCGGTGAGCTGAATCTGGCAGACGACCACTCTATCCACCACATAGTCAAGGAAGGTATCCCTCGGGCACACGAAAATGGCGAGGTAGCTGTTCTCAACGAATACCAATTACCGCCTATGCAACTGTCAGATACAAAGAAGAAACGATTGCAAAAGCGTATTGAAAGGGGCAAAATGCACTCGAAAGTTCCAGAGGTCGATGATTTTAACGACCCATACCCATCATATGGGAAATCCCGGATTACTCTTTGATAAGTCCTTACACCGCATCCGTCTCGGTGCCTGCGCCCTTCTGCTGACAGCACTTCGTTTAGCAGCGACTTCGGATTCAGCAACGGATCGTCCCAACGTACTCTTTATCGCCATTGACGACCTGAACGATTGGATGCTCGAGCCAGGCAATCCGCTTAAGACACCGAATATTGACCGGTTGGCGGCCAGGGGAATGACCTTTCGGCGAGCCTACTGCGTTTCTCCTGCTTGCAACCCCTCCCGAGCAGCGCTCATGACTGGCCGACATACCGCGAAAACGGGCATATACGGCAACCGAAGTGATTGGCGACGCGCTCTGCCCGATGCAATCACACTGACCCAACATTTTATGGCGCATACTTATCGGGTCGAGGGTGCGGGAAAGATCTATCATCATCACTCTGACAGTGCCTATCACGACGATGCTTCGTTCGAGCGGTTCTTCAAGCTCCGCAAGGATGCGTATCCGGCCCGCAAGTACAATCGGCTCGACCACATTGGCAGTATCAACTTCGACTGGGGTGTTATGCACGTCCCCGAGTCCTACCATCCTGACGTCGTCACCACAGATTGGGTGATCGATTCGCTGCAATCCGACGACGTGCGTCCGTGGTTTGTGGCTGCGGGGATTTTTCGTCCACACAGTCCCCAATACGCGCCCGCTCGGGACTTTGAGCCGTATCCGCGGGAACAAACTGTGATGCCGCGGGTGCTTGCAGACGACTTGAATGACATTCCGTCTGGCGGAAAGTACCTGTTGGACCTGAAGCAGATCTGGGAAGATATTATGACGGGCGAAGTTGAGGTGCCCGGAAGTTACCGGGAAGCGGTGCGCGCCTATCAGGCTTGCGTCACCTTCGCGGATCGACAGGTAGGGCGAATGCTGGATGTACTCGAGGCGAGGGGACGCCTTGATTCGACGATCATCGTGCTTTGGTCGGATCATGGATTCCATCTTGGCGAGAAGGAACATTGGGAAAAGTTCGCGCTCTGGGAGAAATCCACCCGAGTGCCGCTTCTGGTGGTGGCTCCGGGCGTTACTCCTGCCGGCTCGGTCTGTGACCATCCGGTCAGTCTTCTGGATATATATCCTACTTTGATTGATCTTTGCGGGCTTTCACCGAGAGACGATCTCGATGGAGTAAGTCTGCTCCCGTTACCGAAAGATCCGAATCAGGAGGGGCGACGTCCGGTGGTGACGACCTATCTTAGAGGCAACCATGCGGTCAGGAGTAAACACTGGCGTTATATTCAATATGCGGATGGCACGAACGAACTTTACAATCATCGCAACGACCCAAATGAATGGACAAACCTGGCAGGTGATCCGCAATACCGTGCCGTGATCGAGAAACATCGGCTTTGGCTGCCGCAACACGACGCCGAAGCGGTGACGGAGATGAGGTGAAGTCGTGGCGGTCCATGCCGACCGTATTCGTACATTGAGGATTCTGGCGAATGGCCAGTCTGAACGCTGTGACGAACCGTGGGTGACACAGATTCGTTGCTTTGCAAAGGTGATCTTCAGCCCTTTACAACAACCTCTACGCCCCGAATATAAGCCGAATGCCACTCGGATAAGGCTCATGTCGACGCCTGAAAGCGGGCAAGATTTGCGAGGATACGCTGCTTCAAAACGGCGCGCGGCACCGTCATTCGGGGAAACGGTTTTGGTCGTCGTTTGACAACCCTGGGTTCGAAGCGATCGAGACGCCTGGGCAGGCAGTCGCCAGCGATCGTGCGCAACAATTTGTGTCGCAGGCTGTGCCATTGCTTGCGGCTGGCTTGCGCCATTTCGGCGGCGAAGTGCAAGGTAGCGTCCAGCGCGCCTTTGAAAGACAGGCGCATCGAGTGCCCCGCGGAGGTATGGCAGCCGGTGGCGCGGGCGGCCTGTTGCATCAACAGTCGAACCAGGTTGTAGGCGATCGCATACATGGTGACCATTTTCACCGCCATGGCCGGAGACCTGGCGCGGATAAAATCCATACCCATGGTGGTTTTGATGTCATCGAAGCACAACTCGATGTCCCAGCGTCGCAGGTACAGTTGCGCCAGTTCTTTTGCCGGTGCCTCCAGCAGCGTGGTAACCACCATGATGTGCCGGGTGCGAAAACCGGGAATTTCGATGCGGTAGCGCACCGTGATCGTGGCCGGCAGCGCTTCCCATTCCTGCTGTGTCACATGGGGTGGGCGGGCGCTTGGCGCAGGCCGCCTCCACTGCACTGTGACATCGTCGCCACCCATCCCCTTAGGCCAGCCACGCGAGCCGTTCAGTCGCGTCAACACATCCACGCCCCGGGCCGCCAAGGCCGCAAAATGCAGGCAGGAACCATACAAACGGTCGCCCAACAGCACGTCGCCGGCCTGCAAATGCTCCCTCAGTTCGACATCGAACATGCCGCCTTCGTCGGCGCTGTGGGGACTGAACGAAAACCGCTCCAGCGCACTGCTGCCCAGATTGAACAGAGCCACTATCTGCATCACCGGAAACCCGCAACCGAGTTTCTGCCCGACCGGTTGGCAATACTCCTTTTGATTGGCCGGAGTGTCTTCCAGTTGCACCGAGGTGCCGTCCACGACCATGACACGCCGCCCTCCCAGCAACCCTCCCGACGACATCATCTTGTCACAGACCCGCCCATGCACCGCATCTACACTGTCCTGTGGCAAGCGCTGGCGCGCATCACTGTAACTGCCGGTGCTGTTGCTCAGGTCCCGCTCCCCATCGGCCGCGCAAACCGAGGCCTGTATTTCTCGCACCGCATCGCGCAGACTGCCACCGCGAAACACCTGTCCGAGCATGCCCCAGAAGGTCACATCGGCCGGAAAGAGCCGCTCGCGGCAGCCGTTGGCACCGGCGATTTTTTCCGCTTCCACCGCTTCGCTAAACAACGAATGCAGTTGACCCGGGGCGCGCCTCCGTATCGTATCGAATCGTTCTTTGAGGGTCCGCGCGGCAGACTTTTCAGCTCGTCCAAAGAGGCGGTTTAAACCTTTGAAGTATAGTGTTTTATGCATACAAACACGATGCTTAAATAACGTTTATTTGGCGAGCTTATTATTCAACAAGAATCACCCGATAAGCGCCTTATCCGAGTGGCATTCACGGCTGACTGGGAGCGCGCGTTCGATGCAGGACAAGGCTTTGAATTGAGGTGGTTCATTCGAAGTCGGGGCGGGTCAGCCGTTGCTCTCCATGCGCTTGTTCGATGCTGCCTCTTGCAGATAAGGCCTACGGCGTGAAAACCGAAAACTGCTTGAGATTCCAGATCGTGCCGTCCTCCTGGATTCGCTTGACCAGTCCGACATTCGCCACGTACCAGTGGGTGAACACGTACGTTCCCGCCGCCGGGCTCGGAGGAAGCACTTCGGAGGTGCTCACGACTTTGAGACTATTATACGTTTCAAGAGGAACGGTGACTGGTTCAAAAGTCATTACCAGCGTGAGGTTCACGTCGCCCAGGTCATCGCGATGGAATCCCGTGAATCCGTAGGCCTCGCCCGGAACGAACCTGCGGAGCAGAATCGGCACCGGCTTATTCGAGAAAAAATCGCTCCCTCCCGAATCATGCCCTCCCGTTTGTGCAAGGTAGTCCGAAAACTCGGTCGACAGAAAATCCTGGTCGTTCGTGAAGCCGGACTCATCGTATTCCTGCATCAGCATGACGGGATCGCCATTCTTGACAGTGGTCCCGAGCCAGCGCGTAGTCCAGTCGATTGCGGGCTCAACTCCGTCTTCGATATTGTCATACACACGCCTGCCAAAGGGGTTCAGGTAGGACATGAGATCGATCTCTACAGCGGACGCTGGCGTGGTCTCCTCTACTCTGTAGAATTTGCTTGAAGTGCCGATAGTTGAGAAATGTTCAGCGATTGTTTCGCCATCTCCAACAAATGGGAACCCGACATCTATCCATTCACTTAAATCTGCTGAAGCTTGAAGTTGGTATGAGCTTCCCGGACTCGTCGGAATCCTCACTTCGACTGAAGGGTGAATCATAATCTCGGCGGCCGAGGCGGCAGTTACCGCTAATAGCACTCCTGCGAGGCTGAATCTTAGTTTGATGTGTTTTCTCATGACTTTTGAGGTGGGGTTTTTGCGTTCATCGAACAGTGTTATGGGCTCCACTGGGTGGTGGATATTATGGGCAGCGATGGAGAGAAAAAGTGGGCCGGGTGCCCGCATTCGTTCCCTCGGCGGTCGGTCGTGAGCGTAGGTTCCATGGGCTTTTCAGGCGATTCCTTCGCAAGACTCGCCAAACATTCGGAGCAGGGCAATCCCGATTTGCGCACCGGCAAAAGCTACACTCGGATGCCGCCTGAGCACACTTTTAACCGCTTGACCAGCGCTGAATTCAGAGTCATATCTCACATCAACGCTTGGTTTTGGGGGTGAACGCAAAGAGAAGCTAACGATTGAATTGGTATGGCGAGAAGAACAAAGGCATCAGCCGTATTGATTCGCGTGCTACTCACGGTTGGCTAGTGAGGGGATATAAGAATGGCAAGACGTTTTCAAAGCTGTTCAGCGATCTCAAATTGGGTGGAAAAACGAAAGCACTGGACATGGCCACTGCTTACCGGGACGAGCTTCACAGCAAGCTCGAGAATGTTCCAAAAAAGGAGCGCACCCGACGCATCGTCTATCGAAACTCACGAAATACGACCGGCGTATTGGGGGTGTGTCGCACAGCAAAACGCAGTTCCAGCGGGAGGGTCTGGGAGAGCTTCTCGGTCACCTGGCAGCCAGAGCCAGGCGTGCTTAGAGGCACTGCAAACGCAATCCGCAAATACGGCGAGAAGAAGGCTTTTCGATTGGCGGTAGTACACCGTAGGAGAATGCTGCTTGAGACCTATGGTCCAGGAATTCTCCGAAAAATGGCAGCGAAGCAGCGCGAGCATGAGAGTTCCGCTGAACGCGGATAGCTCCCAGCCAGGAACGGGTCCTGAACCACTCAGGTCGTGAGCGGTCTACTTCTCATCGGCGAAGCGACCGGTGATCTACCAATATCAGAGCCCCGTTGGAGTCTTCTGGATTAGGTTCCCACAGACTACCAGACGAGGGATCGAGCTATGGGTAGGTAGCACCCGTCTCGGGCGGTAACCGCTGTTCTCCGCGAGAGTCGCGAGTCTGTCAGCGTCGAGTTCCACGTCCGTTCCTGCCGAGCCAGAAGGAGGTGACCATGCAGCCAAGTCAAACCACGCTCAGGACCTTGAGCGCCTGCCAGTAGGCCAGGTTTCCCGTCCACCCATAGGCGGCTAGTGGTATGCCGCTGAGGCAGCCGACCACAATCGCCGCATCATTCCACTTGGCAGCACGCGGTGTGGCCCTAAAGTTCCTATGAATCCATCCACGGTCCATGGACGACTTCACCTTCGCGCTGCTCATACTGACGCTCCTCACCTGCCTGAACTTTCTGGGGTTCTCTACTGGAAGACAAGCTGGGATATCAGTCGGCGGATCCGGTGGGCCGTGGAGGTTGCGCTAGGGCTGATCGGACTCTGTCTCGTGTGGCAACTGTGCCTAGTGCAGGCGAGCGTATCTTTCTACACTTTCCTGGGACCGATCATGGTGTTGATCGCAGTATCCTCGGGGCTGAAAGTTGTGGGTGGGGTAGCGGAGCGGTGGGCGCGGGTGTAAGATCAACGTTCCGGATCAGGCGGGGCTATTTGCCGTCGCCTGAATCCGCTGGTTCTGGCTTCTTCTTTCTCTCGAAAATTGTTTCACGCTTTACTTGTCCGTTTGGCCATCATTCTGGAGCAACCAATCCAGGCGGAACCGTGCCACTGTGAGCCGGTCACCGGCAAAATTCTGCTTCTTGCTTCGACCATAGAAGCACAGAATCGTTCCAGATGGCGTAACATTGATGTCGCTGTAGGCACTCCAACCGGATTCGACGGAGCGGGAGATGGGCCACGTTTTGCCCTCGTCTTCACTTACCCGCACGGTCACGTTGCGACGTCCCTTGGGCGTGTCAGGATTCGAGAAGAGCAGTAGACTCTTCCCTTCATAATGGTATCGTGTCAGCCCGCCCATGCAGACCGGGTCGAGCAGATCCTCCTGGAAGCGCGGCTCACTCCATTGGGTCGCTCCGTCAGGACTCGTCACGACGATCCGACGGCGCGCTCCCGACTCGTTTCGCGCGTTGAGCATGACCCGGCCGTCGGCCAGCTCGACTGCGACCGTCTCGTTCGGGTTGACGAACTTGCGCGTGTTCGGAATCGCGATCTCACTGGCCTGCCACGTTTTGCCCCCGTCGTCGCTGACAATCGTGGCCGTCACACTTGGGCGATGCGCATTGCGGCCCGTACCGGTGGAAAGCCAGACCGGAACGAGAAGTCGGCCGTTCTTGAGCTGAATACCGTGATTCGGACCCGTCGCGAGCACCTTCCAATCGTAGCCTTTTCGAAACGCCTCGAAGGTTTTGGTGGTCTCGATCGGCTTGCTCCAGGTGTTGCCGTCGTCGTCGCTGCGCTGGTAAAAGCAGCGCATGTATTCCAGGCAGAAAACCATGTGCACCGTGCCGTCGCGATCCGCGATCAAGACCGGGTTGTTGTACGTCACCGTTTTCGGATCCGTACGTTTCAGACGCAGCGCGAATGGATTCTTCTGCTTCGGTCCATCCACATGCACGATCTTCTTCGCCTCGCTCCACGTCTTGCCGTCGTCGGTCGACCGGCGTAGGAGAATGTCGATGTCGTCCCAGTCGTGACCATTCTTGCGAGCTTCGCACCACGCGAGGATGGTGCCTTTTGCGGTCACCGCGATACCGGGAATGTGATAGAGATTGTAGCCGTGATCACCCACCTTGAATAGATCCGTCTTCACGATGTCTTCGCCCCGCGCAAATGAACACGCGAGCAAAACCCCAGCAACCACTGCAAACAGTGAACACCGGTCTATGAATCGATTGGTCATATGTTTTTCTCCGCAGAACGAGTTGTAGGCCGAGTTTACGCGACTGCAAGTTCAGCAGCATATCGTTTCACTGTAAAGGTTCAAGCGAGTCCGCAGTTCTCCCTTCCATGGCTACATTAGGGACTCGACAGTCAAGGCTGTCCGATGTTCGATGCCCTCTCCCTTGTAGATACTGACCGACCCATTCGGGATGGTTTCCCAGACGCAGAGGACGAGTTGGTTATCGTCGAGGTAGATGCGCGTTCCAGAGGCGAAGTTCAGCTTGACACCCTGGAACACAAACGAGGAGGAATCGATGAACCGGCCGATGAAGGCCACGTGTCCGAGCTGCCGGACAAAAAAGTTAGTCACGGTAGCTTCGTCAAGGGGACTGCCATTATAGGCCCGTAATTGCTCAGCGACCGACCGGCCCTCGGCGTCCACGATTACGATGTGGAAGATGTCGCTACCTTGTTCGGTCTCCCATCCGTAGACGCCCCGCTCAGGCTGCTCGACTTTGGGTTCGCCGAGGCGGGCCTTGAGGCTGTCCAGGGTCTCGCCGATGCGGGCTGAGGCGGCTGGTCGAGACCACGATACCGAAAAGTAGTAGAAGCCTTCTCATACGCGCCATCTCGGCGCGGAGGGCCGGGACCTCTTCCATTGGTCAATCCAGCAAGCGCGGCTAAACCGTCATAATCAAGCGAAGAGTCGACCTTGAACGGGGTGGTTACGGCGCCCACCGGGCCACGCAGTTGCTCTCTGAATTCTGTCGGTGTTGTAATGATGTGATAGCTCCTCTAAGCTGATGGGCATTCGCTTTTGTGCGGCACGGACACGCGCCCGTCGAGGGCGGCTCAGAAGAGCGCTTTCATGCTGTTCAAGCTAGCGGAATCGGGAGGGAAATGCACGCTTCGTGGTGAAAAAGCACTTGCAAAGTCCGGGGTTTGCCAAAGCGTCCCGCAGTCGAGGCCAAGCCGAAAATGGCGGTATACCTTACTCTGATTCGCTGCCCGTCCATGCCCGGATAAGGGCATTCTTCGGCAGAGGTTGCCTTACAACGCTGCTGCTGATCGTCCCTCGCAGTTCCCTTCTCTCGAATGGGATTTCAGTCGAAATCGAATCTGAGAGCCTCAGAGAGGCCTGGAAGGAGACGACCCTTTTCCTCTTTAACGACGCCCGCCGCAGATTTCGGGATCTGCGTTTAAATAAGCATTCAAATGAGCCTATGGTGCGCTTGGGCGAAGCCGTAAATCTGCTCAACGTGCAACCGAAAACGCGTGGAAACATCGAGCAGGCCCGTCAGCATCTGGAGTCCCTGGCGCAGGACGGGGCCCATGACGAGATCGCCCTGATGGCCCGTTATTTCATTGCCCGTATCGAGCAGATACACGATTCGGCGGGAGACCCCATGAAGGCCGCGACCATTTATCGTCGGCTTCTCCGTGAACAACCCGACCACTGGCTGGCGCAACAGGGGGCCGTGAAGCTGGGCATGCTGCTTCTCTTTGAGAGCGATCCCTCTGTCGACCGGGGGCCGATTTTCGCCGAGGTGGAAGCGTTCGGCCCGATCCTCACTTCGCGTGCCGCCCGGCGCGACTTTCATCATCTCCTGGGGCGGGCTTATCTTTTTTTTGAGGCCTCCCGAGAGAAGGCCCTCGCTCATCTTATGGCGGCCGAAGCGGAGGGAATGGAGGATTTCTCCCTTAGGGCCGACGTCCTCGTCTCGATTGCCGAACTGGCCCGCGAACTAGACCGCCGGGAGGTGGCTATACGCTATTACGAGGCCTTTCTCGAGGACCATCTGCGAGACTATCGTTCCCATCTGGTTGCCCTGCGGCTGCAGGACTTGAGAGAGAAGGTCGCCGCAAATGATCACTAAACCCAACTTCCTTAATCTGATCGGGTTGGTTTTTCTCATCCTGCTATTTTTCATTTCATCCGGGCGCATGATTCTGCTCAAGCGGCAGGCCGAACGCCCGGGCCATACGATCATCCGACTGGCCCACATTAGGCTGCAGGCACCCTTCAAAGCAGCAATCGACCGCCTTGCCGCCGACTACATGAAGCTGCACCCGAATGTGACGGTGAAACAGATCCCGATTCCTTTGCGGATCTGGCGCATGTGGGTGCGGACTCAACTAGCGGGTGGGACAGCCCCGGAGCTGATTTTTGACAGCGTGGCCACTAACGATGAGCTCCTCGTGCGGCACTTTGTGCCCCTCACCCCGTGGGTGGACCTCCCCAACACCTACAATAAGGGCACGGCGCTCGAAGGGGTGCCTTGGCGGGAGACCTTCCTTAACGGCCTCAATAATCCGCCTACTTATAAGCCGGACCTGATGGAGGTCTACTCTGTACCGACTTCCATGAGCACGTTGCGCCTCCTCTACAACGTCGATCTGCTCGAGACGGTCACCAACTCGCGGGAGCCTCCAACCACCTGGGAAGCCTTCCTGGCCCTCTGCAGCAAGGTGGAAGCTTTCGCCCAAAGAGAAAACCGGGTCCTCTTTCCCATGGCTGGCTCGGACCGCTCCATTCCTCTTTTCACGCGGATGTTTTCCCGCCAGACCCAGCGCCTTACGCTCGCCATCGATCGCGACCGCACCCTGGAACGGACGCGTTGGAAGGAAGCTTACTTGCTCGGCGAATGGAACCTGCGCAGCGATGGGATTAAGGGGGGACTGAAAGTCCTCCGTCGACTCGGCCTGCACACCAATCCCGGCTTTATAAATTACCGCATCGAGGACCAATCCTTCTATTTTCTGCAACAGCGCGCCCTCGCCGTCCCGGTTTTTGCCCAGATGGAAAGCAAAGACCTCCGCGACCTTGCGGGTTTTGCGGTCGACGTGATGAACCTGCCGGACCCCGCCCCCGATAATGCTGAATTTGCCCCCAATACTCTCGGCCCCAATTCCGAGGCCGGTATGGGTATGGGACAAGGCTTCAACGTCTTGCGAGGCCCGCATGTCGATGTGGCGGTCGATTTTCTCCACTACATGACAAGCCGGCGCGCCTACCAGACCTTTGTTGAAATCAGCCACAGTATCCCTGTGGTGATCGGCGTCGAGCCGCCGGAGGGACTCCGTAAGTTTATGCCCAAAGAGAAGGGCTTTCCGCCGGGCTTCCTTATTGGAGGTTCCGGTAATTCGGGAACCGAAGCCGAGCGCCTTTTCCGCGTCAACTTTCATCTCCTGGCTGATCCGACCGGAAGTGTCGACAGTTTCATCGAAGCCCTTGAACGCGACTACGGAAAGATGCTCCTCGCCGACCAGCGCAATCAGATCCGGTCCTGGACGCGCAATATTCAACGCAACGACACCGTTCTTGCGGCCCGCGCCAGTCTCTTGAATCCGGGCGACCAGAAGAAAGCTTTTCTCCTGCTGGAAATGCAGAATTCCCAGGAACTGGCCCTTTACAAAAGCCGCAACGTCCGTCGTAAAACGGGCCACCTCCCGTGAACTCCGGCCAGTCTCTCAATCACCAAACGAGGTTCCGAGAGCACGACGCCGTCAATCCCATAGCCGTTCACTGCGCCACGAACCGCCTCGGCACCAGTGTCCCGGCTCCGCGCACCGAATCAATCAGGGCAATCCAAGCCCCTGCCTGCTTGTCGTACGGCTCCTAGATGCAAGCCTCAAACTGGCCTGAGCCGCCCTGAAAGAACAGCCTGAACTCTTCCCCGTGGTGCTGAGGTGTTGGGTCGTCCTCGCACTCCCTTGGTATGCCTTCCCTGACGATGTGATGGACCGAATGGTCCGATGGAAGGTCCAGTTCCCCGATTTCAACCGGGACCGAAACCTTTTCATCTCCCGACCGGTATGCCAGCGCGAACCTTCGCCAGGCCGATTCCAGGAAGCGGACTAGGGTGATGTGTGTGCACGTGTGGAACAGGCTCTATTTTTTTTGGGGGCCCACAACCAAAGTTGAAAATCCGATCAAGATACGTAGCATGATGTCCAAGCCCTTTGGCATTCACGGACGAGTCATGGAAGCATTCTATCGCTGGGTACTCTTTGCTTTGATCGCAGCAGGGTCTCCTTTTCCTGTCTTGGGACAACCCGTGCTCACTACCCAGCCTCCGGATATAGAGACCATGCCCGGGCAGACGTTTCTGATAAATGTCGAGTTTAGGACAATGTCTGGCACCAATCCTACAATATATCGAACTTTTCAAGGAGAGAAACCGGACAAGGCGAAGCCGCTCCCGGGCCTGCGTTTCTCAGGCGACGAAGCGATTTTTTTCGGTCGCGGCATAACGGAAACAACCCAGTATTGGTTCGAGATCTGCAATGATTTTGGCTGTCTCCAAACCGACACTGTAACAGTCACTGTGATCAGCGTTGAACCGACAGGACCTCCGGCACCGTTCGAAGACGCCGCCGAACTGGGCGAAGGTTGGTTGCGATCAGCCTGGATGGGTGACTTCAACATCGGTTTCTTCCCCTGGATCTTCCATGCCCAGCATTCCTGGATGTTCATCTTTGACGGCAGCACCTCAGACGATATTTTCCTCTATGACCTCAGCTTGGAAGGCTGGTTGTTTACTAGCTCCGGGGTCTATCCGAGCATGTACAGTTTTGGTCGCAATGCTTGGATCTTCTATTTTGTTGGCACATCAGGACCACGGGAATTTGCTGATTTAGGCAGTGGAGAGTTCTTCTCGATTCCTTGAGGTTCATCGCCAGTCCGAATTCTGGGATTGCCGCCGTGCAAAATTTCACGATTGCGGGCCGCCAGACCCAGACTTTTCCACCACTAAGGGAGGGCGGAGATTTCGTAGAGGGCGACAGGATTCCTCTCAATTCCTCCCATAATTATTGCATGACATTGCCGGAAGCTGCCGCTGTGTGCCGAATTGAGGGGATGAGTCAGGTTCGCCCAAGGCCATGAGTTACACCTATTTACCTGATATTTAGCAAGTTACAGAATTCACTTGAAAACGGTGCAGGGCGATTTCGACGGAAGAAGCGCAAACGACTGGAGATGGGGCCCTCCGCAGGAGGGAATGCGAAGCGTCGATCCGCAGGATCGCCACGGAGCGAACGAAGCGAGCGCAGATGGGCAAACCCGAGGTTTGGGGCGACAGCTCCGAGCGTAGCGAGTCAATCCTACGTTCCCTGGCTCGGCGAAGTCGCGCGAATGCGGGACGAAGACGGCTCCGCGGGAAGAGAACCCGTAGCGGGTTGTCAGGCCTTCTCGCTGCGCTCGTGAAGACGGAAGGAGCGCAGCGATTGGAGATGGAAGGAGATGAATCGCCGTAGGACGAAGCGCTGCTTTGTCATCCACGTCAGAAAGGCAGTTCGTCATCGAGGTCGCCGTTCACCTCGGCGGCTTTCCCGGAATCGGGTGTCGGTTCGGGTTCACTTTTCACTGCGGAGGCAGCTTCTTCTCACGTAATCACATCCTTCCGCAGATCCCTTAACACCGTAAGTCCACCCCAGTCTCCTCCCCGCATACGTCGCGGACCCGACTTTCGGTGTTCGCTGAAATACTGACGGAACGCTGCAAACTGTTCCTGCACAAACGCATTCGACCCCAATACGGCTCCATTGCTAAAATAACGTACGCGGCAGCGTAAGAGTACGGGAATCGAGAGCTTTCCTTGCTTTTCGAGGACTGCCTCTGCTTTTTGCGGATCAATATACGGTTGGCCGCTATGGCGGGGCCGGCTTCCCTTGCCAAAGAGTGCCATTCGATAGCTTTCCCGGGCCGTTTTCCAGTCTGAGCCGAAACTGAGCATCTGAATGCCTCGACGTGCCTTTTCGGACCCACCTAGCGCTTCCCCATAGCCGCAGAAGCGATATTCCTTCGGATCCTGGCAGAGATTCGCACGCACCGGATTGAGATCGATGTAGGCAGCCACCGTCTGCAAGGCCAGGGGCCTGCCTTCAATCAGCACGCTACGGAACCTTTCCGCCCACAACGTGCCGAAGCGTCCATGGCTGAGGTTGTACCAGATTGAAAATCGCTACTTCAACTTGGTGATTCCCCGTAGCTTGCTGCGGGGTGGCTGACTTGATAAAGAAGAGAGGGTGGGAGAGAGGAAGGAAGAAAGTCGAGTAAAGCGAGGAAGTCACTGTGTGTGGGAGATCCACTATCATGTGGTGATGCCGGTGAAGTATCGGAAGGCGCTGATAGATAAGCGGATTGAGCGAGTGATGATCGAAACGGCCAGAGGGATAGGGGAACGCTATGAAATAGAACTGGAGGCCCTAGGGATGGATAAAGACCATGTGCATTTACTGTGCGGGGCACATCCGAAAATAGCGCCAGGAAGTATCGTGATGAAATTCAAGAGTATCACAGCACGGGAGTTGTTCAAGAGGGAGCGGTGGCTGAAGGAGGAACTCTGGGGAGGAAGATTCTGGAGTTCAGGGTATTACGTGGGGACGGTTGGGGAGAGAGGGAATTGGGCGATGGTGGAGAAATACGTTTTGGAACAGGGCAAGCCGAAGGAGGATCTGCGTCAGTTAACACTGTGGTAGAGAATAAGTTCTCCTTCCCCGATACCCCGACGCTTGCGTCGGGGAGGTTCATTCATGAAAATCGATACATCCCCCATGCGCGCCTGCAGCCTGCCCCGCCAGGCCTTTCCGTAAGGACCGTCTTCTTTCAGCGCACCTGCCAGCATTGATACTCTCACATCCCCCTCGCCATGAAGTCCTGAAAAGCGTTTAAGTAATTCTTCATCAGTGACTTCTCTATACTCAGGTATCCTCACCAGAAGATGGAAATGATTGCTCATGATACAATAGGTCAGAATCTCCACTCCGCAGAACGCGGAGACCCTCCCAATCTGCCTCCTCAAGACCTCCTTGGCCCGGTTATCCAGATACCACTCTCCCCCCACAATCCGTGACATACAGAGGTATATCGATGGACATCCTCCAATCATCTTTACCCTTCGTAAGTGCATAACTTTTGTAAATCCAACCAAAGTCCTGCTGTCAATCTATTTTTTGCCAGACTATTTATTTTCAGCGCACGCATCTACCTCGACGAGACCCAACTCATCCTCTGCGTCTGGGAAACGATCCCCAACGGCTCGGCCAGTGTTTATACGGATAAGGGCATTCGGAACCGTACCGCTTTTCGTGACAAAAATCTCAGGTAGGTCCCGTCAAACGCTTCCGAGGCCAACCCTTCAGCCTTGCCCCAGCGGCTCAATCCAACAAATTGTATGGAGCACACCGCTTTGCGGTCACGCCAGATACCATGCTAAACGTTCGACCTACGCGTACGGCACGGCCACCAATTCAGGATCTTGATCGCCAAAGAACCGCGTGAGATGACGGGAGTACGCGGGTCGGCGCGGAGTTCTGAAGAACGCGGGACAACGTCAGATCAACAACGCAATCACCCTCTACAAAGGAAAGAACCATGTCACGATTCACGAACAAAGTCGCACTCATCACCGGCGGAGGCACTGGCATCGGTCGAGCCGTCGCCAAAGCTCTGGTCGCCGAAGGAGCCAGAGTGGTCGTCACCGGTCGCCGGGAGGAGCCCCTCGCGCAGCTCGCCGCCGAATTTCCGGATGCGGTTCGCTACATCACAACGGACGTCACCGAGAAGGACGCGCCGGCCAATGCGGTTCGCTTTGTCATCGAACAGTTCGAGCGTCTGGACATCCTCGTCAACAATGCAGGGATGGGCGCATTGGGACCTCTGGTCGAACTCGGCGACGACACAATCCGGCAGACCTTTGCTGTCAACGTGGAGGGCATGTTGATCACCACCCGTGAGGCAATCCCCTCTCTTTCCCAAAATGGTGGCGCGGTCGTCAACATCTCTTCGACTCTCGCCCAGGCCTCGATGCCTGGTACCGCGGCGTATGCGGGTTCGAAGGCCGCGATGGAGCGCATCACTTCGGCTCTGGCGGTGGAGCTTGGGCCTCTAGGTATCCGCGTCAACTCGGTCGCCCCAGGCGTGACGAAAACAGACATGTCCGCCACCGCGCCTCAGGAAATGATCGAGGGCATGGTCGCTCAAACGCCTCTCGGTCGCATTGGCGAACCTGAGGACATTGCCCGAGCGGTGGCGTTCCTGGCGAGCGACGACGCGTCGTGGATCACCGGCCAGGTGCTGCAGAGCAGTGGTGGCCTGATGCTCTAGCCGGCTGTGATTGCTCAAAAATAGTTAGTCTGTGCGTGAAGCGGCAACCATTGACTAGACGTGCTGCATTGCCTGAACTGTCGAACCACGGCCTGCAGAGGACCGCGGGCGCGGTCTCTGAGGCATGCCGTTGGGCAGAAAGGATTCACTTATGACAACCATTCGGAAACAAACACAACTCGAGGCAGTAATGCCTTTCTTCATCGTCGACAATCTGAAGGCCGCCTCGGAGTTCTACGCGGACCAGCTTGGATTCGAGACGGAGATCGCCATTCCGGAATCGAAGCCGTTCTTCGCGATCGTCCGACGGGACCGGGTAGCGATCATGCTGAAAGAGATTGGAGCCGATACACGCCCCCGACCGAACCACACGCGGCACGAGTGGGCACGTTGGGACGCTTACATCTACTCCCCCGATCCCGACACGTTGTTCGCAGAATATCAGGAGAGGAATGTTAAGTTCCACCGCCCGATCGCGGACACAGGGGACGGGTTGAGGGCCTTCGAGATCAAAGACAACAACGGTTACGTGCTCTGCTTCGGCCGACGCAAATGAAGGAGAGACCAGTGCCCAACCAGGCAGCGGAGCGAATGCCGCTTAGCGCGCCCCGAAATTTCGATCGCTAATTGCCCGGCATCGCTCACCTTGGACGTAAGGAAGCACGGAAAACAACGCGCGGAGGTCCATGAAGTAAGGAGAAAAAGTCATGTCTAATAACGATCAAAATATGGTACTTGGCCCAGGAGAGGGTAAGATCGTTCCAGTGCCAGGTCACAATGTAACTCATAAGGTGTTTGGCGCAGACACTTATGGCGCGTATTCACTGTTGGAAGTTGAGCTAGTCGGTGATGGTTCGCCACAACACATACACAAAAACGAAGATGAAGCCTTCTATGTCTTGGAGGGGGAGATTAACGTCCTGTTGGGAGAACGCACTTTTAAAGCGAAAGCGGGTACTTTCGTACGCATCCCCAGGGGAACGGTTCACACCTTTTGTCGGGCGGGGCAGAAGTCTGCCAAGTTACTCGCCATCTTTACTCCAGCAGGATTTGAGGAGTTCTTTGATGAAGCGGTTGATCTGGATGTTACGGACACAGAAGCTTACGTTGCCAAAGCCGAAGCCTTAGCCGAGAAGTACAACATGGAGATAGTGGGACCACCGCTGCAGCCTTAATCGAAAAGGAAACCAAGGAATAAAAACATGAATAGGATATCAGCCTTTATCTACGGAATTGTGTGTTATGCGATTTTCTTGATCGCATTTCTCTATGCGATCGGGTTTGTCGGCAATGTGGTCGTGCCAAAATCGATCGATTCGGGGAGCGAGGTAGGCATACCAGAATCCTTGCTTGTGAACCTGATTCTGCTGGGCCTTTTCGCCGTTCAACACAGTGTAATGGCACGACCGGGGTTTAAGCGATGGTGGACGAAAATCGTACCCACACCGGTTGAGAGGAGCACCTACGTTTTGTTTGCCAGCCTACTGCTGCTCCTGTTGTTTTGGCAGTGGCGTCCAATGACTGGCTCGATATGGAATGTGGAGATGCCGGTCGCTAAGGCGGTTCTGATCGGCATTTTCTACCTTGGGTGGGGCATCGTCTTACTGTCGACGTTTATGATCAATCACTTCGATTTATTTGGTTTGCGGCAGGTCTATTTCCACTTGCGCAAACAAGAGTATGGTCATGTGGATTTCAAAACGACAGGCCTCTATAAGTGTATTCTCCATCCGATTATGTTGGGTTTTATAGTGGCCTTTTGGGCAACCCCTCACATGACGATCGGCCACCTCATTTTCGCTGTTGGAACGACGGCTTACTCCCTTATCGGCATTCACTTAGAAGAACGCGATTTGGTAAGATTACTTGGGGAGGATTATCAGAAATATCGCCACGGTGTCGGCATGCTTATACCATGTTTTGGGAAACGCAAACCACCAACCGACAAGGAACAATCGGACGGTATCGAATCCACCTAAGAAGAAACGCTTCTGACCGACGTCGCGTAGCTTCGAATGCCACTCGGATAAGGCTCATGTCGACGCCTGAAAGCGGGCATGATTTGCGAGGATACGCTGCTTCAAAACGGCGCGCGGCACCGTCATTCGGGGAAACGGTTTTGGTCGTCGTTTGACAACCCTGGGTTCGAAGCGATCGAGACGCCTGGGCAGGCAGTCGCCAGCGATCGTGCGCAACAATTTGTGTCGCAGGCTGTGCCATTGCTTGCGGCTGGCTTGCGCCATTTCGGCGGCGAAGCGCAAGGTAGCGTCCAGGGCGCCTTTGAAAGACAGGCGCATCGAGTGCCCCGCGGAGGTATGGCAGCCGGTGGCGCGGGCGGCCTGTTGCATCAACAGTCGAACCAGGTTGTAGGCGATCGCATACATGGTGACCATTTTCACCGCCATGGCCGGAGACTTGGCGCGGATAAAATCCATTCCCATGGTGGTTTTGATGTCATCGAAGCACAACTCGATGTCCCAGCGTCGCAGGTACAGTTGCGCCAGTTCTTTTGCCGGCGCCTCCAGCAGCGTGGTAACCACCCTGATGCGCCGGGTGCGAAAACCGGGAATGTCGATGCGGTAGCGCACGTAGCGCACCGTGATCGTGGCCGGCAGTGCTTCCCATTCCTGCCGTGTGACATGGGGTGGGCGGGCGCTTGGCGCAGGCCGCCTCCACTGCACTGTGACATCGTCGCCAGGCATCCCTTTAGGCCAGCCACGCGAGCCGTTCAGTCGCGTCAACACATCCACGCCCCGGGCCGCCCTCCCAGCAACCCTCCAGACGACATCATCTTCTCACAGACCCGCCCATGCACCGCATCCACACTGTCCTGTGGCAAGCGCTGGCGCGCATCGCTGTAACTGCCGGTGCTGTTGCCTGGGTCCCGCTCCCCATCGGCGGCGCAAACCGAGGCCTGTATTTCTCGCACCGCATCGCGCAGACTGCCACCGCGAAACACCTGTCCGAGCATGCCCCAAAAGGTCACATCGGCCGGGAAGAGCCGCTCGCGGCAGCCGTTGGCACCGGCGATTTTTTCCGCTTCCACCGCTTCGCTAAACAACGAATGCAGTTGACCCGGCGCGCGCGCCCGTATCGCATCGAATCGTTCTTTGAGGGTCCGCGCGGCCTACAACTCGGTTAACTCAATTGATTTCTTCACCACTCGAGATAATATTCCAAAATCATAAATCAAAAAAAGTCATCAAATAGGATATTCGGACCAAATTGGAAGTCACGTTTCCAATTTAATAGTTAATATCTGGATGTAAACATCATGAAATCCACAATAATGATTTTATTGATTATGTTGGTCTGCTTCATTGTCAATCCCTCGAACGCCGATCTTATCGTGTGGCCGACCGGGGAAGGGGGGACCGGGCATTTCTATGAGATTTATTCAGAACCAGCAGGGATCACATGGGACGACGCACAGGCGGACGCAGTTTCCCAGTCGGGTTACCTCGTAACGATTCTTTCGGCGGCGGAAAACACGTTTGTATTCGATAATCTGGTCAACGACAGTCAATTCTGGAGAGTGGTGGGTTCGCCATTCCAGAATCAATTCGCCGGTCCGTGGATCGGCGCATTTCAACCGGAAGGGGCGAGTGAGCCTGCGGGCGATTGGCAGTGGGTAAACAATGACGGGACGTTGGCCAGTACCTTTGCAAACTGGACTCCCGGGGAACCGAACAATTTTGGTGGAAACCAGGACCAGGCGCTATTTTATGATAATAATAACAGCAATCCACCGACGATATCATCAACCTGGGACGACTATACTGGATCCGCATTTCCGATCTCTTATGTCGTGGAATTTGATACGAATCCTATTCCCGAACCCTCTTCCTGGGAAGTTTTCACAATGATAGTTCTCGGAGTATTTTCATTAAGGCATCGCCGAAAGAAGAAAATGTCTTTCAATCTTCTTTGATATCCTCGCGAATCTAAACGAGAAACGTAAACCCTAGTCGCGAACGAATCATTTGATCCAACCTGCTATAATCACGCGCAATTTTGAGTCTGCTGATATTGCTCTCGGAGCGGTAACTCCCGTCTACATTCTCCAGGATAGCAGATGGATCAATTCAACCCCTACACCGCGCCCACTTCTCAACCATGCCCCCTACAATCTTCAGCCCCGAGCATACTGCAATCAGTAGCATGAACGGATTCAGGAAGGGGTAAAAGGCAAGGCTCGCCTGCACCAGGCACAATTGCTACACGAGACATAGTCCTATCAGCCCCAGCGCAACTTCTTTCGGTGTTCGTGGTCGCGAGCATCGCGGCGATGTTTTGGTTCCATAGCGGGTGCCGGGCCTTTTTCTCCGTATCTCCGCTGCTGAGACTTGACCTCCGGGCCGCCATACCCAAGGAAGTTCTATTGAGAAGGATGTGCTTTGGATTGACCTTAAGCGCTGACAGGTCTACCGATTCGCAGACGAAGCGTGATTTAGGCCGTAGAACGCGAAAAGGTTATATTGGGAAACCTGTCTACATACAAAGCTATCCAGGTTTTAGGAAATCTGCCGTGAAACGATTCACCACCCTCTTATCTGCCACTTTTCTTGCGGTAACGTTTAGGATGCCGTTCAGCAGCGCGGTTCCGATCGTCTTCTCCAACATGGATGGAATAACCATCAACGAAAGCTCGTCAGCTACTCCCTACCCAAGCACAATCAATGTTACCGGAGTGGGTAACGCTGTCGGAGGCTCGATTACGGCTTCTTTCGATAATCTTAATCATACTTTTCTCTCCGACGTGGATGCTCTTCTAGTAGCGCCGTCCGGAAATACCGTTTTCTTGATGTCTGATGTCGGTGTAGAACAACAAGCCACGAACGTGGATTTGGTATTTCAGGATGGCGCACCTTCATTGACCAACTCTGCAGTTAGCTCAGGGACTTTTGCTCCGACCAATCTTTTCGATGAAGATGAAGTAGGCCCAGAGGACGCATTCGGCTCGCCCGCTCCTGCTGGACCCTATGGGACCACAATATCCGGCCTGATCGGCGGCAATCTCGATGGAACATGGAGTCTCTTTGTCGTGGATGATACGGGCGGTGACTCTGGCTTTTTGGGTGGTTGGGGGCTTGAATTTAACGTTACCCTCGTCCCTGAGCCATCTACCTCCGTGTCCATTCTCGGCTTTGCGGTTGCAGCTCTTGCCCTCGGGCTTAGGAAAAGGCGGGGCTGCGGAAACAACCGCTAATCGTCGGATAATAAGGAGCTTCCAGCAAAGCTTCACGGCGCATCCGTTGTACTCCGTAGCTACGAATGTAGGCAGTCGTTCGGCTTTCTGCCTTACACCGGCGCCCACCTTTTAGTCACCCCTCCCAGAATCTTTAGCCCCGAGCACACTGCGATTAGCACCATCAACAGCTTTAGCAACGGGTAGAACGATAGGAATCCCTGCACCAGCCATAACTGCCAAACTAAGCACAGCCCGATCAGGCCCAAGGCGACCTCGACTGCCCGCCGAAGCCGCACGCTGACATCCCGGCTTGTCTTCCAGTAGAGAAGGCCCAGAAAGTTCAGGCAGGTGAGGAGCGCCAGTATGAGCAATGTGAAGGTAAAGCCGTCCATGAAGCCTGGTTGGTTCAGCCGCCACTTTAGGGCCAACCCCAAAGCTGCCAAGTGGAATGATGCGGCAATCGTCATCGGCTGCCTCTGCTGCGGCCGCCGGTGCGAAAGTGGGGTGATTTGACCGGTTTGAAAATGCAGGTGCATTTGAGTGGTCAGGGTGGTTGATTTTCAGGATTCGATTTGGTCCTTCATGCGGTAGCTTTGGCCCTCGATGGTGATGGTTTCGGCATGATGAAGGAGACGATCGAGGACGGCGGAAGTGAGGGTGCTGTCGTTGTTGAAGATCTCCGGCCATTTCTTGAAAGGCTTGTTGGTGGTGAGGATGATGGAGGCGTGCTCGTAGCGTTGGGAGATGACTTGAAAGAGCAAGTTAGCGCCTTTGCGGTCGATGGGCAGATAGCCGAGCTCGTCCAGGATAAGAACTGAGGGTCTGTCATCGGCGCACGTCTTTGCCTCCGGCTTCCTTCAAGCCCACATCGCTGGGATACTCTTGCCATTGGCTACCCTTCGCCTCCATCGGGCTGGGTCTGGACTTTGTTTACTTCATGTGTCATTTCCTTCTGAGGTTAACTTCACCATCGAGCAGTCGGACCTGCCCGGCACACAACGAATCAAGTGATGTAGGTCAGCGGAGCTTGCGGAGCTGAGTTGCATCACAGGGTTGGACAACGAATCAAGTGTTGGACTGAGCCGCAGGGACTGAAGGGGAGTGTCGTTTGCGGATTAAAGGTTTACGAGTTTAGGGATAAGGGGGCTTGGGAGGAGAAGGAGGCCCGCGGCGGAGGCGGAATGCTGATAGGTTTCAGCAGGAGAAAGAGCTCGAAGGTATCGGTGAGATGAGACAGATCGGGCCCAAGAAGTGTTTGCACAGCCGGGCATGCGAAGGGTACGTAAAGAGAGCGGAGCAGAATAGAGGCCGCTATTCTGATTGTGATCAGGCATGGGCAACAGATGGAAGTGAGAAAGGAAAGAAACTGGGCGGTGATCGAATGCGGGGGAGTAAGGCGAGGATCTGCATGGGCCGGTGGCAGTTGGGACAGCGGAAGGGTGCGGGGTCGTTCTTTGCTGCTGTGAGCGCCTCGAGGCGGGCAAAAGCTGCAGCGAGGAGGGATCGGACTTTCTGCAGCTTGGCTCGATTGGCAGGACTGAAGAATCCGTAGTAGCGGACACGGGTGAAACCGCGTGGGAGGACATGCTGGAGGAACCTGGCAATGAAGGTTAATGGAGGCAGAGAACAGGTGCAGGGACGGCCGGTGTGGGAATCTTTATAGGCGAATGTGACAGCGTCATTGTTAGCGGAGAGGATGCGGTTGTTGCTGAGGGCGGTACGAAAGACATAGCGACTGAGGTACTTTAAAACCGGCAGGCCGCTGCCGGCAGGTTTGGCATGGACGACCCAGTCGCAGTTCCAGATCTGGGGGTCGACCTGATCGGTGAGAAGCTTCTTGGTGAGGGCGGCTTTGATGTTCTCGCGGAAGGAATAGGAAAGTGCCTGGACCGGAAGGAGGTAGTCGGGCTTTTTCAATCGCATCCACTTCCTGGCGTTCGTGGAAAGGCTGCCGGCGGGGATGAGGTAGTGGATATGAGGGTGATAATCGAGGCGACGGGTGCAGGTGTGAAGGATGCCGATGAAGCCGAGCAGGCCGCCCAGGAGCCGCTTTTGCCGGCCGCGCTGCAGGAGAGCGTCGGCGGAGCAGCGGAAGAGCAGGTGGTAGAAGAGCTTCTGATTGCTGCGTGCAAATTGGTGCAGCTGGCTGGGAATGGTGAAAGTGACCAGGAAATAGGCACAGGGGAGCAGCAGATGCTCCTGGCGTTGCAACCACTCGGAAGCATCGGCGTTTCCGCACTTGGGGCAGTGCCGGTTGTTACAGCTATGGTAACTGTAATGGGTGCGGTCGCAGGGCGCGCAGTGGTAAACGCAGCCGCCCAGCAGCGGCGTGCGGCACGATAAGATATCGCGCATGGCACGCCGGTGGCTGGGCAGGATGTGTTCGCCAAAGCGCTGCAGATAGGCCGCCCCATACCGGCGGAAAACCTCCGTCAGTTCGGGCATGGACAGTATGGATGCGCTGAGGCGCTACAAGTGGGCGATCATCGCGTTGAGCCGTTGGGTGGCCTGTTTTTGTACCACTTCGGTGAGGTGGGTGTAGAGCGCCGTAGTCTGAGGGGACTGATGGCCCAGGTTGTTCTGAATCTGCCTGAGGTTCTCGCCACACTCGAGCAGATGGGTGGCGTAGGAATGACGCAGGGTATGGATATGTGCCTGTTTGCGGCTTCCGGTGGCCTTCAGAGCCAGCCGGAAGGCCCGCTGCAGGCTGGTTCGTGACATGGGCCGCTGGGCCGTCGGGCAGCCGATGCCCCCATGGCCCGGAGCAGGAAAAAGCCAGGTAGGGTTGCGATGACGCCGCCATTGGCGTCGCAACGCCAGCAGAGCGCGTTCGGGCAGAGGTACATAGCGGTCCTTCTGTCCCTTCCCGGCACGAATGTGCAGGACCATGCGCCCCGCATCGATGTCCTCGATCTTCAGGCTCAAGCCTTCTCCCAGGCGCAGCCCGCACGAGTAGATCACGCCCAGACAGCAGCGATGGTGCGCTTCTCTCACCTCCCGCAGGATCTTCCCGACTTCCTCCAGGGTCAAAATGACCGGGAGGCGCGACTGGCGCGGTGGACGCACCAGAATCGTCTCTTGGGGCCAGCGCCGCTTGAGCGTCTTCTCGAACAGGAACTTGATCGCGCAGATGAAGCTCGTGCAGGTTGGGCGGCTGTAGACTTTGACGGTTTTAAGGTAGATGAAGAACTGCCGCAGCTCTTCAATCGTGACCGATCGCGGCGATCTTCCCGCGCAAAACTCCGAGAGCCTTTCGGCTGCCCTCAGATAGACTTCCTGTGTCTTTTGCGCATACCCGTGCAGAGTCATGTCATCGAGCATCCGTTCTTGCCAGCACCGATAGGTGTGAGTACGTTTCATGGCGTGATTCCTTTCGTTTGAATCCGTTAATCGAAACTCCCGGCCACCCCGTGTGGCCGGGAGGAATCACACCTTACCACCGACTATCAATCCTAGCCCAGTAACTGTCCGAAATGAGGAGCCGCCGCGTAGCGGCTTAGTTCAACCAGGGTCTTCACACAACGCCGGCTGGCGCCGCCGTATGTGAGACCGAACGTTACTCGGAGTGGTAAATATTCATACACAAGGGAACGATGTCCCTAATGCTGATTTCTGACCAACCGGGAGGCTTGCGATTTAGATTCTTCCAGATTTCTAGCATCTACTATCAATTTGCTTCCCGGTTCATGCGTGCGAGGTTGGTTTATCGTACCTCCTTTTGGCTGGATCTCGCATCTCAGTTTCTCGAAATCTTGCTGCTAGTTTATCTGTGGCGGGCCCTGCTGAGTAGTGGCCCCGTAGCAAACACAACCCTCAACGATATGATCGTCTATATCGTCTTGGGTCAGATGATTCACCACTTCACGGGCTCAAAGACTGCAGAGTACATCGAAGACCGGCTCACATCCGGTGATATTGCCGTCGACCTGGCTCGCCCAGTGACATTCAGGACTATGATGTTCCTCGAAGACCTTGGCTCGAGCGTCTCGAGCCTGGTCCTCGGTAGTCTGCCGCTATTGGTGGTAGCGATCATTTGGCTCGATTTTGGTGCGCCGCCATCGTTGCTTCACCTCTGTGCTTTTCTTTTGCTCTTGGCTGGCGGGCTACTTGTTGCCTTCTATATCAGCTACATCGCCGGGTTGATCGGTTTCCATTTTGTGCGGACGAGCAACCTCGTTTGGCTGGTCGGAACAATCCAGATTTTTCTCTCTGGTCGCATGATCCCGCTTTGGTTCTATCCGGACTGGTTACGGGTAGTTGCTGAGGCGGCTCCGTTCAAGCTCGTCTATTACACGCCCATCTCTGTCTATATGGGGCGCACGTCCGTGAGTGAATTTGGGAGTGCCTTCCTAGTCCTGCTTTCCTGGCTTGCAGTACTTGTAGCCACCGAGAGTTTACTGTGGAAAAGGACCATGAGCCGACTGGTTTTGCAAGGGGGGTAGAGGCTGATGAGTCTGCTCTTGCGGTTGGCCTACATGAATTTGCGTACTCAAATGGAGTACCGCTTCAACTTCTGGTTCCTCTTAACCGTCAAGATGATGGGCTACGCGTCGGGGTATGCGATGATTTGGCTGATTCTCAATCGCTTCCGCGGTGTCGATGGGTGGAGCATCCCTGAAGTGATGACACTATGGGCTCTCGTCCAGCTAAGTTACACGCTTGCCGCACCGTTCTTTTTTCACTCGATGGGGAAGCTGGAGCATCATGTGGTGACCGGGAATTTTGATCACTTTCTAGTTCAGCCCCTTCATCCAGTCGCAAATCTCATTGCTCGGAACTTTAGCTGGACATACAGCTCACAGATCATTCTTAACGCCGCTGTGCTTTTTATTTCCCTTTCCCAAGCGAATATGTCTTGGACCGTTGGGCGGATCGCATTTCTCTTCCTGACTATCCTGGGAGGCGTCGCGTTTCAAAGTTTTGTTTTTCTGTTTGGGGCCGCCATGAACTTCCGCTGGCTCCATTCAGGCAGATCCGTCAGCAGCAACCTGCGGCTTATGATCGACTTTACCCAGTACCCGCTCTCCATTTACCCTAAGGGCCTGCAGTCATTCCTAACGTTTGTGGTTCCGGTGGGGATGATCAATTACTATCCATGCCTGTACTTATTCGGACGAGGAAACGATGCATGGTTTTATCCATGGCTTTCTTGGATTGCTCCGACCGTTGCCATTGGAGTCGGCCTGCTAGGGCTCATTTTCTGGCAGCATGGAGTCAATTCTTATCAAAGTAGCGGTAGTTAGAGTCGATAAGAGGGGGAGTTGCAGATGAGTAATCCGATTGTGCAAGCGGAGCATCTGGTCAAAATATACAAGACTCTTGAAGGCCGAAAAGGGATCACGGGAGCCATCGGTAATCTCTTTTCACAGAATTATCGTTACATCAAAGCTCTGAACGACGTTTCTTTTACTATCCGATCCGGGGAGATGGTTGGATTCATCGGCCCTAACGGTGCAGGGAAATCAACGACGATCAAGATTCTCACCGGCATCCTCGTGCCCACTGCCGGCAAGGTGGTCGTAAACCAGATTGAGCCGTACAAGGAACGGAAACAGAACGCATTTTTGATCTCGGTTGTATTTGGCCAGCGTACCAAGCTCTGGTGGGACTTGCCCTGTATGGAGTCGTTTGAGCTTCATCGGTCCATGTACCGGATTCCGCCGTCGGAATACAAAAAGAATGTAGACGAATTTACGGAGCTCTTGGGCCTAGTGTGGTGTCCGATAAATAACATAAATTAATTAGTTTTCCCTGTCTGCTTTGCCAAGGCACGTTTGGCGCGCTGGATCTTGCGCAGGATTTCCTCTCCCTTCGCCTTCCATCTGTAAGGCTTGGGGTCGAGGTTCCTTTCAGCCAGATAGGTTTCTATGTCTTCGACCAATTGCCTGACGCTGGTAAAACTACCATCCCTGATAACATCTTGGGTCAGTTCGCCGAAAAAGCGCTCGACCAGGTTCAACCAGGACGAACTGGTCGGGGTGAAGTGGATGTGAAAACGCCGATGGCGCGACAACCACTTGCGGACCTTCTGTTGCTTGTGCGTGCAGTAGTTGTCAACGATCAAGTGCAAGTCCAGCTGCTTGGGTGTCTCCCGCTCGATTTGCTTCAAGAACCGCAACCATTCTACATGGGTATGCCGCTGTTCGGTGCGTGTGATGAGCTTGCCGTCCAGATAATTCAAGGCTGCAAACAACGTAATGGTCCCGTGTCGCTTGTAGTCATGTGTCTTGGTGCAAATCTCTCCCACGCCAAGAGGTAAGCCCGGCTGGGTCCGCTCCAAAGCCTGGCATTGGCTCTTTTCGTCGCAACACAATACAAGGGCCCGCTCTGGCGGATCCAGGTATAAGCCGATCACATCCCAGAACTTCTGCTCGAAGTACTTGTCATTGGACACTTTGAACGTCCTGACCAAGTGAGGCCTGATATCGTTAGCCCGCCAGATGCGCTGCACGCTGTCGGGGGAAATCCCCACCTCCCTGGCCATGGTGCGAACACTCCAGCGAGTGCGTGGCTTCGGCGGTCGTGTAGCCTCGGTAATGACCTTCTCAACCTTGCCCGCCGGTATCCATCGGGGCCGTCCTCGTCCCTTCCTGTCCCGCAATCCCTCCAAGCCGTCTCGCTCAAAGCGTTGCGACCACTTGTTCACGCAGGGCACACTAACCCCGAGTTCTTCCGCGAGCTGCGCCTGTTTGACGCCTTCGGAACGACGCAGTACGATTGTCGCCCGAAGGCTGTCGCGCACGGATACTGTCGGTGCTTTCACGCGACGCTGCAACTCTTGCAGCTCAAGATCTGTAAGTTCAATTATGGATATGGGTCTTGCCATGCCGATAGCATAACATGGTAAGACAGATTAATTCAACTTAATTATCGGACATGAGACTAGATGAGTTTTGGAGAATGCCGGTGCGCCAGTTGAGCTTGGGTCAGCGCATGCGGGCGGAAATTCCGGTCTCACTCCTTCATAATCCGGATGTCGTCTACCTCGACGAGCCGACCATCGGTATGGATGCAGTCGCGAAAGAGCGTATCCGGCGGTTCTTAGGAAGGATCAACCGTGAGCGCGGGGTAACCGTGCTTATCAGCAGTCATGACATGGCGGACATCGAGACATTGTGCCCACGTGTGATGATTATCGACAAAGGAGAGCTCGTATACGACGGTTCGCTGGAGGCGATACGTCAACAGTACGGCCGGGAGCGGATTCTTGTGGTTGAGTTTACCGAGGAGTACTCAACCCTTCGCCTTCCCGCAGGCGAAATCATCAGAGACGAGGGACTAAAGAAATCCATTCGGTTTTCTCGTAGCGAGATAACGGCAATCGACCTGATTTCGGCCATTGGGAGCGAGTTTGGTATTAGGGATGTAAGTATCGAAGAGCCCGAGATCGAATCAATCATCAGGCAGATATATGAGGACGGAATCGGTTTGGAACCTGGGACCGATTAGGAAATTCCTGGAAATCCATATTTCGTAGACTGCGAAGAGATCTGCTTGGGATTAACCGCCTCACATCTCTATCCAAGCGAGAAATCGGGATTTCTGATAGAGATGATAACAATCTCCTGAACATAAAACTTGGCAAATGGACGTAGATACCAGTACCAGAACTAGCCCTATCTGAGGTGCTAAGCAATCGAAATAGAACGCAGCATCTTGTGGCGGATTTTCCGTTACTCGTTTTCCTGACGTTTATCCGGGTAAAAAGTCCACCTGGCTCGGCGAAGTCGCGCGAATGCGGGACGAAGACGGCTCCGCGGGAAGAGAACCCGTAGCGGGTTCTCAGGCCGTTTCGCTGCGCTCGTGAAGACGGAGTCAACGCCAAGAGTTTGCGCCGAAAACTCCGTTCGTAATCACATCCTTCCGCATAGCCGCAGAAGCGATAATCCTTGGGATCCCGGCAGAGATTCGCACGCACCGGATTGAGATCGATATAGGCAGCCACTGTCTGCAGCGCCTTACAGCAGAAGTTCTGCAGCCGGCGCACCGCTCGCAGGTAGCACTGGATGGTTCTTTTGGCATAGCTTTTCAGTTTCAGATTTGCCACCTATCGATCGTATAGATCGGTGTTCATGGCATCTTTTTTTCACTTGATGATGTGACCTTGTCGGGTGAAAGATACCGATCTGCACAAATCGGCGTAGCTGACGTCCACCCCGCTCCGCTCAGTAGCCACAGCTAGCCTCGACGTTCGCTGAACGAATGAATCGGAAAAAGATTCCGTACGGATCAAAAATTCCCGTTCGTTTGACTTTACGGGAACGGGATTTGATTCGAGATCACACATTTTACAATCCGGACTTCGCGAATCTTGCGATTGTAGATGGTGTGAATGTTCGCTTAGACCTTTCGCTCGACGATGTTGAAGAGATTGAAGAGCACGTAGCTGCGGAGGCGAATCATTGCAATGACAGGAAACTCCGAAAGGAACTCGAAGGTCTTTTCAGCAAATTCCGGGAACTCGTCGATTCCTATGACGATGAACCAGAATAAAACAGCGGATAAGGCGCGCGTGGTAATGTCTGTTCGTCGCTCCGCTCGGTAGCCGCAGCTGAGCTTCGTCCTAAAACATTCGACATCGAGTCCCGCCCAAGGCTTTCTGGGAAGAGATTGACGATAAAGTTCGGGGGTAGAAGTGTAGGGTTGCATCCATGAAGATCACCGAGGTTAAACCATTTTCATTTACGGAAAACGGGAGGGGCTATTTTTTCGTCAAGGTCGAGACCGACGAGGGGATCTACGGTGTCGGCGAAGGTGGGATTTCGAGCCATTCCCTGGCCATGGCCGAGTACGTAAATCACCTGAAAGCGGTGCTGATCGGTGAGGACCCGAGTCGAATCGAACACCTCTGGCAGGTGATGTTTCGAAGCGCTTTCTTCCCGCCGGGGCGAATCGGTTGCGCTGCCGTCAGCGCCATCGATATCGCGCTTTGGGATATCCGGGGTAAAGCGCTTGGTGTTCCTGTCTACGATCTCCTGGGAGGACGCGTGCGCGACAAAGTTGTATGCTACCCGCATATTTCCAGCCACAGCATGGATTCCGTTGAAGAGTTGGCGAATGAAGCCAGGAAAGCGAAGGCTCAAGGATGGAAGTTCGTGCGCTGGGGAGTGCCCCAGGAAAACGGCGGACTTTTCGATGCTTCCCGATGTGTGCGGCAGACAATCAAGCAGTGTGCTGGGGTGCGTGATGCAGTGGGGGAGGAGATCGAGATCCTGATCGATTTCCACACCCGTCTGGATCCGCCCCACGCCATCCAATTGAGCCGGGCTCTGGAGGAGTTTCACCCGTATTTTATCGAAGATCCCATTCGTTCGGAGAATCCAGCGTCATTCCATCAATTGGTCCGGCATATCGCACTTCCTTTAGCGGCGGGGGAGCAATTTGCCAGTAAGTGGGAGTTTCGGGAACTCGTCGAAGAAGAACTGATCCAGTACGCGAGAATCGATCTGTGCATTGTTGGCGGAATCACCGAAGCAAAAAAAATAGCCGGTTGGTGTGAAACACATTACATCGACATTGCGCCGCACAACCCACTAGGTCCCGTTTCCGCCGCTGCCTGCCTGCACCTTGATCTGGCAACCTCCAACTTCAGTGTGCAGGAACTCCCGCGTCCCACAGGAACGTCGTTGAACGATGTTTTCCCGGTGCAGGTGGAATGGAAGGCGGGCTACCTTTACCCGCCCGCGCGCCCGGGCTTAGGAATTGAGTTCGATGAAGAGGCGGCAGCAAGCAAGGGGTACCAGGAAAGTGAGCCGCGCGGGCTGACACGTCCCGACGGTTCCTACACCAATTGGTAGCAAAGCAATCTGTCGGGCATGGAATCTGGTCTTCGAGGGAGAAGGCGGCAGTGTTAACGTGGTGGAGATCTGGGAGTTTGAGCCTAGCGACAGATTGCTAACTGACCACGCGCGCTTCGACCCAATCGAGATCGACCTCAATTCCAAACCCAGGCGCGTTCGATGGAATCAGGTAGCCATCTTGAACGACGGGCGTACCGGGCAGCTTGACCATTTCCTCCAAAGGAACTCCCGGGGGTGATACGCTTTCGGAGCGTTCGCCCCAGGGAATGGCGGGCATGGCAAACGCCAGGTGCTGGCCGTAGGGGTAGTTCATGCCGGCGTGGGTGATGACGGAGATCCCGGCACTCTCGGCGAGGTGGCAAATCTTGACGACGGCGGTGACTCCGCCGGCCCAGAGCACATCGGGCTGAAGGATATCGACCAGTTTCCGGCCCGACGCGTGCGAGAAGGGCGGCGGCAGGTACCAGTGTTCTCCAGTGGCCAAAGTCTGCCAGGGAAGGCGTTTTCGGACGGCGGCATAACCCTCGAAATCGTCGGCCGGCAGATAATCCTCGATCCATTTGAGGTGGTAGGGTCTGAGCCGTTCCGCCAGGCGTACCGTGTGCGCGACATCGAGCGAGAGCCAGCAATCGAACATGAGTTCAACTTCGTCGCCTACCAATTCACGTTTTGCAGCGACGAATTCTTCTGCCCGATTAATCCCTTCGATACCATGGTCCGGGCCAAATGGGGTGAAGATTTTTACGGCCTTGAAGCCCAGTTCCAGGTACCATTCCGTGTAGGGGCCGGTAGCATAACAGAATATGCGGTCCTTCTGAGGCCCACCCAGGAGTTCGTAGACCGGACAATTGAGCAACTTACCCTTCAGGTCCCAGAGGGCGGTATCGACAGCGCTGATGGAGTAGCTGGCCAGTCCGAAAGCACCAAACGCTGCTGAAGTCCGGACCATGGCATCCCAGCACTTTTCGGTGGCGCTGCATTCCTGGCCGACGAGCAATGGACTAAAGATGTCGTTGATGATCTTAGCGGCGGGGCCTCCCATGATCGAGATACCCATGCCCCAGGTTCCGTCGTCCGCGGTGGCGATACATACGACGTTCTTCCATTGGGCGGCGTATGCGTTTTTTCTGCGCTGTAGATCGGGGTATCGGGAAAGTGGATTCACCTGAACCATCGACGTCCCATCGATTTCGGTTCTCGGTTTTGTTTTGGGCTGAACGGCGAGGTCTACAGGATAAGCCTTGATGGATTTGATTCTCATAGGTGAAAATTATGGATTTGAACGACACCCTTAAAAAGCCTACCCCCCGCAGCAAGCTACAGGGAATGATCAAGTTCAACCACACCGAGGTAAAGAGGCGAACAAGAAAAAGGCAGGATTTCGTCTCAACGCCTCACACCGGAATGGGCCTCGTTATGTCGACGCCGGGCAGGACGCGCTCGAGCACACCTGCCAGCTGTTTGGCGGCAGGCGGATCAATAGTGGCACCGGGGTGACGAACGCGGTTTCCTCGAAAACAGGCACGCAGCCGGTAAATCTCCTTGCGAATGGCGAGGCCCGGTTGCTGCTCGAACACAATCAGCGGTAAGAACCTGGTATAGATCGCGTAGACTCGGTTCATGTCACCTTCGCGCGCCGCTTTCGTCATAGCCAGGAGGACTTCGGGAAAGGCAAAGCCGGTCATAAATCCGTCGCTTCCGCGCTCGAGCTCAAAGGCACCATAGAGCCCGCCGAGGGCGGTCAAAAGGGTAACCTGGTTTTTCCGCAGGGTGGGAAGCAGCGCGGAAATTCGCGGAGGAACTGGTGGCGCCTCCTCTTTCAGACAGACGACGTTCGGTACCGATTCGATGATTCGGCTTATGAGCGGCACAGACATATGAACCTGGGTGGAGGCGGGATGGTCCTGTAAAATGAGAGGGAGAGCTGTCACCTCGGCAACCATGGAGACGTACTCCACGATTTGATCGTCGCTCGGCGTGGGTTCTCGGGAAGGTGTAATCATTACGGCGGAAGCGCCGCATGCAGCGGCTTCGCGGCAGAGTTCGACTGTGGCTCGGGTGCCGTGGTGGGTGCTGCCTGCTATCACGGGAATCCGGCCGGAGGACGTCTCCACGGCAGCCGTAATGAGCGCATTCCGCTCGCGGTCGACGAGGCGGTTGGCCTCGCCCAGAATGCCTAGGACGGTGATGCCGTCCACGCCAATTTCGATCATGAACTCGATCGAGCGTCTGAATGAATCGAGATCGAGCCCTTCATCGTGGTCAAACGGTGTTGCTAGAATCGGGAAAACTCCGGAGAAATGCATGGTATGCCTTTGCTGTCTCGAATTGCTATATTCCCGTCTTCGGGTCGCAGGTTAGGAGAATGCATGGAAAAGCTCACGTCCTGTCTTGCAAATGAACTTACTTGCAGGGAAGGATCAAGCTCAACAAAGCGAAGTACTGGATTCGACATCAGTTCGAGGTGCTCCGGTAGGTAAGTCGGTGATTACACGTGTGGTGGGTAGAGCCGATGAAATAAGGTCCAAGCTTGCGAGCGAGGGTGTCGCATTCTTGAATTCGATTGAAGGCGTGAAGGATGTTGAGCGTGACTGCGAGGTGGGCAATGAGCAGGTTGAACTGCATTCTGATTACGAAAAGCGGTAAACATGAGCCGTTGCTACGAAGATCAGGCGTAGAGAAATCGTGAAATGAACGGAAAATCCGAGCATGCCTTCAAGATTGGGGTTACGATTGATTTTCCCCGCGACTGCCGTTGGCTGGCTTTTGATGATTCGCTTTTGCGCACATTCATAGGCCGGCTTAACAGCATCGGTATCGAACGGATTCACTGGGTCTACTATTCAGCTGGGCATTGGGACACTTTAAGCAGAACCGCAGCAAACGTCGCACAATCACTGAAGGCATTGAGGCAACCCATGGCCGCAGCATGCCGCCAGGCGCATGAGCTCGGAATGGAATTTCAGGCCATCATTAGACCTTATCAACTGGGTTCCAGCCACGCTGTTGTGCCGGATCAGGAGGAGGCAGGCCACTTGACGGGGATTCCCTGTATCGGAGGAGCCCATTTTCTGCTCGATCCCTGGATTGTAGCCCGTCCGGAATTGCGTGTGCAGGGCAGAAGAGGGTCTGCGGGTGGAAGTAAATTGGCCGCACCGATTACGGCCATCGGCCTTATTCAGAAGGATGTTTCGCCTTGCCGGTTGGGTGCGAACAACATCGAGATCTGGACGAGTTCAGACAACCTCGGCTATTCCCGACGAGATGTCGAATTGATCGTGGAGGAGAGCGTGGAGGTGTGCCCGCGTGATATCTTCGACGCCGACGGCAAGGCCATCACGCGCCGGGGCGAACCGCGACTGGTTTTAGCGCTATCGGGATTCTCCTTGCCGGATCCTTACATCCTGGTGACGACCAATCTCTCGGATTTTGAGGGAACATTCCGCAATACGGCATCGGAAATAGTGCGTGCCTCGGGTCCCGGCCAGAGGTTTGCGCGCATCACGGTGGGTAGCCATAAGGCAGTGTGGAACGCGCCCCGCGATTTTCGCCACGGCAGCTTGGAGTTCGATGCCGGGCACGGGGACTTTGAGGTTTGTCTCGATGTCAACAACGCCATCAACCTATGTCCCTCCTGTGCGCAATCGCGCTGGCAGAGCTGTCGGCAGTTGCCGATTCCGGATGACGAGTCGGCTCGCTGTAAAGATGGGGTGATCGCCTTCGCCAGGGGCATGAACGACTTTTTACCGGCGGCACCTTGTGAAGCTTACCAGGAAGTCAGAGATTACTGGATGAGTTGGGTAGGGGATTGCCTGTTGGCCGGGGTCGATGGCGTAGACTTATGTCTGACCAGCAGGGGGGGCTGGGTAAATTCTCCGGACCAGTATGGATTCAATGAACCCGTGGCGGACGAGTACCATCGTCGTCATGGTGTCAACCCGGACGTCGAGGCTTACGACGAGGCGCTGCTGGGAGCGCTCCGCGGGGAATTTCTGGACCAGTTTCTATTGATGGCTCGGCGACGCCTGAACGCCGCCGGGAAACGCGTTTCCGTTCATCTGGAACCTGACGCATTCAATTCCGATGCGCCATTGGCAAAGGCCAGAATGCGACCGGGAAGGATCAACTACAACTGGCGTCGGTGGCTTCGCAGCGGTTTGGTCGACGAGGTTTTGCTACTGGCCGAGGGTTGGACGCCGGAGGAGATCCTGGTGGATAAGACCGGAGAGGAGATGCTCTTGGAAGCGGATGCTTCAGAGATCCCCGTGCACCTGGGCCAGAGCCTGCGGGCTGATCGCGATCCTCGGGGGCAGGCGGACCGCTTGGAATACGCATCGAGTTTCCGGGGATTAGCCGGCTACAACATGGCCGATATCTCGGCTCTCTATGATCGTGAGAAGGCGGCCCAAGGCGAACTGGCATTCCGGGACGGCCTGACCGAGGAACTGGGGAAGGCCATCGAAAGTTTGGGGTCGAGGCGCTAGCAGGCTGTCGGACTTTGTCTGCAGCCTGCTAGTATCAAAACCACGCTTTTTTGCCTTGGATATAGATGGACGCGAAATCCTCGTCCGACTTGGTCAAATAAATAATTCCCTCAATTAATCCGATGATGCCCATAACCAGAGGCCCTACGACCACCAGGGAACCGACCAGGCTAACCGCCAACATGATGAATCCGGCGCTTGTGTAACCGAGAATGAACTTATGCACGCCCAAGCCCCCGAGCAGAATTCCGCATACTCCGGCGACAATCTTCTTATTAGTTCCTTTAGGTTGTTCCTCACTCATTTTCCGCTTCCCTCCTTTTTCATATGAAGTGTCGCTAGCAGAAAATCGACGGAAGCTCTCCCAGGCAAAGCTTTTTTCTTGAGAGGCCGTCAAGCCATTGCAAGATACTGAAGGCGGCGATCTCGTTTCAACGAGACGAAATTCGCTTTGGTCCGCTTTTCTTACGAGGAGTAGCGGCAATCGTCGAAAAGCAAACGGTTGGGCTTGCCTAGGCCCACCTATAGAAAGCGGAATGGGGGCCTGAAACAGGGAATGGGGTGCAGACAGGGAATCAGAAGTCGCGATCAGAGACTTGTGTAGTCGAAATCGTAGAGCCCGTTCTTAGAATAGTAGGTGACAAATTCGCGGTTGTGATCCATGCCATGCAGGTCCTGCCAGGAGACGGATAGGCGGATTTCCTTCATGTTTGGATCCACATTGGTGATCGTTCGCGCGCAGGTGGCGTTGCGCAAGGGTACTTCGCTGAAATAGGTCCCGGGATCGAAAGTGCTATTTTCTCCCATAGCCTCGATCTCTTCCCACTGCATGAAAAGAATTTCCTCCATTTCGAGCTGCAGGGTTTGGGTCGCGAAAGATGTGCTACGCACGTTCTCCGCTAATCCGGTCGCCTGCCCTAAGGCACTGAACATGCCCGCCATGACCATCGTCAAAGCTCCAGATCCGACCAGCAACTCGGCCAGCGAGTATATCCCCCCAGCCGGCGCCGCCTCTGCCTTGCATCTGCCTGCGGAGCATGCGCAGGGCGTCCCCTCCTTGAGTTCCCCTCGGGCGTTGCGGCGTGGGAGCGGCCTTTCACCATCGCTCTCGGTTGTTTCGATTTCACTGAATTGATCGTCCCTTCTTGATTCTGAGGCATTTCCCCTAGTTGATTGCTAAATAACTTACACAATAGATCTCTGAAATCAACCTGAATTCCAGCATCAATCGGCGTTTAGGCGTCTTTTTAGATTATTTTCCTAATTCCGGCGCAGCCAAGGGAGAATCACGTATCCAAGGTTCGAAGCCGCTATAACCGGATTGGGAGGCAATATCAATCTGCTCCTCGATGTCCAGATTCCAGGGCCGCAACGTCGAGGAGTTCAGTGCGATAGGGAATGATAACGTTCTGCCGCAACGCAATTGACCTGACCCTTGAGGAAGATCATGGTCTGAAAATATGACATCGGAATTTGCCGACTACGAAGTGCTCGTCTTCCGTCGCTCGCTTCTGGGCGAAGGGGCGATCTGGGATGTTGATGCAGAGCGGCTCTATTGGGTCGATATAATGGGGCGTAAGGTTTTTGTATACGACCCCGTGACAGGGAATAATCGCGAGATCGATACCGGCCAGGTCGTGGGTACCGTAGTTCCTCGAACGAAAGGAGGGTTGGCTGTTGCGCTGCAGAGTGGTTTTGCCTGGATCGATCTGAAGACCGAGAAAATCACGGCCATCGTCGATCCGGAAGCAGACAAGCCGGAAAACCGATTCAACGATGGCAAATGCGACCCGTTCGGGCGCTTCTGGGCTGGTACCATGGAATTCACTTTCATTCCCAACAAAGGGAAACTCTATTGTCTCGATACCGATGGAAGCGTGCAGGAACGCCTCTCACCCGTCACCATTGCTAACGGTATTGTGTGGAGTCTCGACCACGGTACGATGTACTACGTGGATTCAGGGCTGAATAATGTTCGCGCCTTCGATTACGATGGGGATACGGGAGAAATTGCCAATGAGAGAATGGCCTTCACCAATACCGACGGGGGTACGTTTGACGGAATGACAATTGATGAGGAAGGGATGCTCTGGATTGCGATCTACAACGGCTGGTGTGTGCGGCGCTATGATCCCGATAGCGGAGATGTCCTTCAATCCGTCAGGATTCCGGTCAGCGAAGTAACGTCGTGTGCATTAGGTGGAGAGAATCTGGATGAACTCTATATTACCTCTGCGAGTGAGAATTTTACCGAAACCGAATGGGAGGACCAACCTCTCTCGGGTTCCCTACTGCGCGTAAAGGTCGGGGTGCGGGGAGTGCCGGCGTATTCCTTTGGCGGATAGTCATGGCAGGTCGAAGAACGCTCCTGATTGCAGATCGACAAATTTCCTTGGGGCGCCGGTATCGACAAAGTAGAAGACCCAGGCGTTCCGCGAGAAACTGAACAAGCTGGGGTAGGTCCCTTCATTGGTGTACCACCAGGAGCCGGCGGCTGGATCGAAAAGGAAAAGGTCATCTTGCTGGGGGCGGTAGGCGACGAAGAGCCAATTGTGCTGCAGGTGAAATATCCATGGGAAGAAGGAATCATTGAGCAGCCCCAGAAAGGGAGATTGGCGCCATCCGCCCCCGAGGTCGTCCAGGTCGGCGAATGGGTTCTGAATCTCCGGTGCAGTAGAAAAAACGATCGTCAGTTTGGGGCGTTCGGCCTGGAAAAAGCCCTCCTTGGACTGAAACATCTTGGCACGTCCACGCACCTGCTCCTCGCCGATTATGATCCAGCCGAAATTAGATCCGGGGTCATCCGCCCAGAGCTGGACATCGTCCGCCAGTGTCGGCGAATTGAATTCATACTCTCCGAACCCACCGACATCCAGCGATGCTGAAGCTTCGGGCATGAAATCGCCCCCGGGAGTGGCCCAGGTCTGGGCTGTCTCAAAGAAGCGATGAGTCCAGGTGGCATCGTTGGGAGTAGCGACCCCTCCCATTCCCCCTTCGGAAAAGGGGAGGGATTCGTTTTCTCCCCAATCATTCTGCACTCGGTGGAGCGCAATGTTTACATCGGTTTCGTCAATTCTGAGCCGGGGTTGAGTCGCAGTCAGCGTAAGCGTAACCGATTGGACGGAAGCTCCTTCCGGCACGGACCCCACGAGATTGAAGGCCAGTAGACTGCGCCGCGTATCGGTTTCACTCTTGCCCGAGGTTTTTCCAACGTAGAGGCCTCGCGCGAGCGCGGAAGACTTACGATCACTCTCCGAATATACGGTATTGTCTTTGGTGGGCTGCACGATCCGGACCTCGTCGGCTGATAGTACCGGCGGCAGATCGAAACCGAGTAAAAACGCCAGCAGCAGAAGGCATTTCTGCTGACCGATCGGTTTTGATATCGTGGATGCCCTGCGTAGGATCTGTTGGGTGTTCATGGTTTCGTCATCGAGGCCTGTGGCCGTCAACTATGGCTGGCAATGAACTTGCCCTCACTGGGCAAAGGACAGGTAGGGCGAAGCATCCCTGCTAAGCCGCAGGCCGCGGCACACGGCTCATCCCGACGTGTATCGGGATTCGCCCTACCCGAGATCCGGTCCCTCCGCTCACGCAGAGGGCTACACGTAGCTCGCTCCGTGAGGAGCGGGATGGCTCGGCAATCGGCGAGGTTCATTAGGAGGAGGAGAGAGAGCCGGTATCAGGGGCGGGGTGTTGTCTAACGAAACGTCTCAGCTCGTTGTCCGCTGAGCGAAAAATCCACCACCACAGGAAAGTGATCACTGGCTCGGATCGAGTCATGACGCTGAAGTCTATTCCGATTCAGAGTGTCTAAAGACATTCCCGGAGTATAGAGGACGTAGCTCTGATTCACCTTTAGCACGCTGTCGGAATAAGCAACGTAGTCGAGTCTACCGGGTGAGTAGGACGATCCGTCGAACGCCCAGGTGAAGGTAAACGGCGAATCGGTGTGCCGAGGTAGGGCATCAATGAGTGGCGAATCGTCCCAATCGGGGGCCAGCTGTTGTTTCGAGCCCGATTCAATCCCGAGATCACCCTTGAGGAGGGTATCGACCTGCGATGCGTAGGAAACGAAGTTGAAATCACCACAGACGATAATGGGGGTGCGCGGGTCGAGCGTGAACAGGCCGCCCTCCTCCTTCGCATCGCGAATCAAGTGAATGAGCTCATCCAGCGTCGCCTGGCGTTCGCGATCGAAGTTGCAGCAGGGAAGATGCGCGTTGACTACAAGCAGGTCCGATTCGTAATGCGGGCGTAAATCGATAAGGTTCATTGAGGCGGTTCCGTACTGTAGCTGAACCCGCAGAGGAAACACAGCCTTTATGGGGAACCGGCTGACCACGACCAGATCAGGCAGGCTGCGAACCGCGTGAAGATCAACTTCTTCAGACAAATCCAGAAAGCTTGCTACCTGTTTCACGATCTGCGATTCCGTGTGCCTCGACATTTCCTGAAGAACCAGAATATCTGGATCGATTGCTGCAAGTAGACGTCGAAAAGCTCCCTGCCTCCCAGGATCGAAAATCCCACTGTCCAGTACATTATAAGTAAGTAGGCGGATACTGTCAGCGTGCTGTTTCTCCACTTCAATACGGGAAACGGGAGGACTATGCAGTGAGGACAGGCGGTAGCGGAGCTCGCCGGTAGAGGCCAGGCGGCGACCGCTGGTGATTTCGCTGGCCACGAGAGCAAGCGATACTACCCCTTCGGGACTCATGTCGGGATCGACCTTAGCCAGCGCTTTAAGGTCCAGCGCAATTTCGAACTCATTCGAAGTTACTGTAGGAGCGACGACAAGACCGAGTTCACCTGGTCGGGTTTCATACGGACTACTGCCTCCGTAAACGATTCCATTGATCTCCCCGAACTCCCATATGACGTTGGCTTGAAAATCGTTGAGAGGGACAGACTGTCCGGGCCGCCGACTAGTGTTTAGGTATAGTGTGAGTCCATTCTTTCGCTGTAATGCGATCTCCTGTCCTTCGGAAAACTGCAGACGCATATAAATGTGAGCTGCGTCATTCGTGATCGCCGCTTCGGTGATCAGGGGCTCACCGTTCGGATAGTCGGTTTCACCGCGACCGGATATAGTGGGTACAGCCGACCACTCCGAGAATCTACCGTCAACAACGATGCTTTCGCCATACACTGCCGAAACTAGGAGCGTAACGCAAATACCGACTATCCCGCTCAAGCAAGTACTCCGTCGGCGTTTCGGCAAGTACTCGAATTCGCAAATGCAGTGATGTATGCCGAATTGGAGTACTAAGTCGGTAAAATACATTGAACTTGATCATTCCCCGTCCCGACAATTCGGGACTGGTGGGTTTAAAAAAAAACCTCGTCGGACGACACTAGGTCCCGAAGGGTAAAAGCCGTAGATTCCCCGTAGCTCCTGACAGGGCGAAGCCTTGGCGAAGACTGTTGCTGCGGGGAGTAGGCTTTTTAAGGGTGTCGTTCCATTACGAGTTATCAAAAATATAAAATCCCAGGGAATTTTTCACTCCGTTTGCTTGGGTATAATGCACCTATTTTGCAAGGAGAATCTGGAGAGTAGGTTGATTGGCGTGGTTTTGTCGGCTTGTCTCGAGGATTCGGTCGTTTGGCAGAGCCTGTGGCATAGTCATCCCCTCTGGTAATGGTTTGAGATCCGCCTCTTGGATATTAGTTTGAAATCGAAAGAGAATATCATTTGGACACGAAAAGCTTGATGTTTACCGACTCTCGATTGATTAGGTCGCTGGGGTGTAGGCACAAGTTGGTGAACTAACACTCCTTCGGATTAGCAAAATTGAACGATCGGCAGTTACCGATAGGCTATGAGGAACGCAGATACGTGGTCAGTCGAATTTGACGCCCGCGGCATTACAGGACCTGATGGGGAATATCGATCGGCGACTTGGGAGCATTGGCCGGCACCCTCTGATGTCCATGATGTAATGGATCGATGGGCCGCTGATGGTGATCTAGTGGCACGCTTGCCTCACATCGGCCCTTGGTCGAGTTGGTGGCCCATCCGATTCCACCTTCATCGTGTGCTACTTAACCTGGCACCCCAACTCAGTCTTCTGCAGCACATGCGTAAGGAGATGGTCTCATTACCGAAAAAGATCCTCCTGCAGCATCCGCCGGAACCGTGGTGGTTCGCCCTCTTTAGAATTCTCTTCAGTGATACGGATGTTCGTGTCGATTCGCCGGGGGCGGTCGCAGGGAAAGTAGATATGCCGACCATGGCGCTCACCTTGAAGCGGATGTGGGCGACCCATCAGCGGATGAGGAGTCTTGTCAATCTCGGCGACGACAGGCCGAGGGTCCTGTTGTTTAGTCGTGATCGTGTCTGGACGGGGGAACGGGACACCGAACTTCAGACCGTGATTGATGCTCTGGAGCAGGCGGGAATGGCGGTGATCGTGGTGGTGCATTGGTTCGCGAGCCCCGCGGAAGTCAAGCGGAGCCTGTATACGCGCCCGCCAGATCACATTTTCGCCTACCCAATGGGGCTTCGGGGTTCCTTTGACTGGTCGCGTCGACCAACGCGTTTCGAGCTTGCGTTGCCGTCTCGTGCACTCTCGTTCCAGGGAATAGACCTTACCGTGCCTGCCTGTCAGTTCATTCAGGCTGCATGGAGCGGATTTTACAGCGAAACGCCTCGTATTGCCGGTTATTTTCACGATCTGGCAAGCGCGCTCAACATTCGGGCTGCCGTCATGACCGATGAGTATATCATGAACCGGCCCGCTCGCTTGGGATTGATGTGGGCAGGTATCCCCACGATCGCAGTTCAGCACGGCGTGATACACCGAGACCACTTGGGCTATATTTATCCCGCGGATGTTGCGCCGGAGTCCGTTCCATTGAGCCAGGTAACCTGTTTGTATGGCGAATGCGACCGTCGTCTGCTGACGGAGTGCAGTGTATACCGTGAAGCGGACATCGCCGTCACCGGCCAAGTCAGAATGGACTTACGCGACTGGACTCTGCATCCCATGGGCACGCGTTCTCGGAACTCGCACGGCTTGAGAAATCGTGTGCTTCCCCAGGGTTGCGACCGCCTCCTTTTCTTTACCTCGCAGGGCCTTTATCGGTCTACGACCGGGCCCCGTCTGCTGCGGGCATTGGCTTTGAGCCAGGCTCGGCATTTTCTCATTATCAGGCCGCATCCCCTGGAGTGGTCGGATGACTTCTGGATCGACATGATCGATAAGTTCGGTCTTAGCGAACGGGTTCTTGTGGACCGGGAAGTGGCCCTTGATGACTGGCTAGATGCCTGCGACCTCCATGTCTCGGGAAACTCCACCGTCTTAAGTGAGGCCGTGGTCTGGGGACGGCCGAACCTTATCATCGGAGCGCGCGCATTGGGCGATTTCAACCTTTGCCTGGATGCGGGAGTGGCCCGGGATCTCGACAGCTTCTCATCGTTGGATGAGGCGGTTGCGTCGGTGCTGGCAGAATCCCGAACAGGCGACTTTGAGTTGCGCCGCCGGGACTATGTCGAGGATCACTTCTTCCGCCTCGATGGCGATGCCGGGAAGCGAATCGCTGAAGTTGTAGGGAAAGTGGTTCGGGACAAAGTTCAGGAATAGAGTTTAGGAGATTGCAAACCTCCCCAACCGAAACTCGTCCCTGAACTTTGTCCTGAACTACAATATCAGATTACCGTCTGAATCATGAGGGAAACAACCTATGCGGTCCGCACACGAGAAACTCAGCCTCCCGGCGCCAGCAGCAAGGCCTCGGCGATTTGGAAATCGATGGGATGGTCGATCTCTATACTTCGGCCCGACGGCACTGTGAACAAGGTCGTCCTGCCAAAAAAGCGATGCTTTGCTCGTAGAAATCCGGGCACACGCATGGCATACACTGCGCCCGTTTCAAGGAAGTGAGAGCTGCGTTCCTGGCGATGCTTACGCACTGCTTTATCATGGTTGATTCCGCAGGCATTACCCCGTTCGTCGTAATCCCAGAGAAAGTGATAAAACTTGCACACGGAGAGCGCTGTGTCGGCGTCATCATCCAAGAGCTTTTCGACTATACCGTCGATATCACTGGCGACGGTAAGGGGGGATGTGCATTGCAGGAAAACAAGGATATCCGGCTGGTAACTTTCGGTGTTTCTGAGGTGACCGAGGACGTGAAGCAGCGCGCTTTCCGACGACGCATGATCGTCGCTCAATGCAGCCGGACGCACTACGGTTTCCACACCGTATTCTTCGGCCACGGCTCTGATTTCCGGATCCTCCGAGCTCACGATGATGCGGTCCAGATGTCGCGACCGACGGGCCGCCGCAATGGTGTGGGCGATTAGGGGCTTGCCGGCTATAGTACGAAGATTCTTTCTCGGCACTCCCTTGGATCCACCCCGGGCCGGGATTACGGCACAACATTCAGGCATAGCGAGAATACTTAACGATTGTTGGCAGGCGCTTCGCAGCTCCGACAATAGCTGAGCGCTTGCCGCAGGAAGTCGTCGATGGCGTCAACTGCGGTTTCGTCGCGCGCGTTCGCGGCGGCTTCCCACAAATCGGGATCGAAACCCGGGTGGATTGACAGCGTACCGCGATAGCCCGAGTTACTCAGAATGGCAAGGAGGCGGCTCCAATCGATATCACCCGTCCCGGGAACACCCCGATTCGACTCATTCAAGGAGACGTGGCAGAGCTCGGAAGCAGAAGCTTCGAATGTCTTATAAATTGAAGGTTCCTGGTTGAAAACGTAATAAGTATCGAACTGAAACGCGACATTGTCTTCATCGATCATCATCTGCAGCTCTTTGGCCTGGGCAAGCGAGTTGATCAGTAAGTTTGACTGCACGTCGAGAGGTTTGAGGGCCAGGGTAACGCCGAAGTCTTGCGCGTGACGTGCCACTTCCTTAAGCGCCTCCGCGGATCGTTCAAGGTGGTGCGTGCTTCGCTGGTGTGAACGAGTTGGGTAGTTTGCGGAATGGAGCACGCCCGTGAGGCAGGTCGAACCAAGATCGGCGGTGGCTTCCACACACTGTTTCAGGAACGCAATACCCTCGATTCGAGCACCTTCGTCAAATGATGAGATATCAGTCGGTTCAGTGCAGGCCGTGGAGGCTGATAGAGACAACCCTACAGCTTCGCCGTGCGATCGGGAGCCAGCCGCTTCAATAGGGTCTATTTCATCGAGAATCAGGGGTATGACCAGTTCCTCAAAGCCGAGGGATTTGGCCTTGTCAATGAGGGAAAAGGAGCTCTCCGTCCAGTGCTTGGTCCATGCGCCGGCGTGTAGGGAGTAGCGCAATCTGGCCATTGCTTTGAGCCAATCGCCAAGGGTGTTCGATTCCAAGTCAAAACTTGAAAGTAAGGGGGGAGTTGAGCGGTGCCCTTTCGATTTGGGCAATAGGCGTTCGACCGGGGACAATCTATATCTGTTTGCCTGTTAGTGACGATCGCGGGCATTATGAGTCCGACCAACGGTTCACTTCCTAATCGTAATCATCCTTATTATCTGAACGCGAAGGCGTCCAGCCGCACCGGCTTCAGTAATGGTCAAGAATCGGAGGTTCATTGCCAACCCTGCTCGACAGCTGCTCCAGAGCGCCCTGAATTTGAGTCCGACAGATTGCTAACCCGATGCCTGGGACGGTGAGGGCGCCTCTTGGGACTCTTCTGGCGCGGCCGCTTCGTTAGATTTCTCTTCTTCCTTATGCCCGTGAAAGACCGCTGATTTCAGGATGGCGTAAAATATAAAGAGCAGGCAACAGACTACCGCGCAAATGGAGACGAGGGTAATATTATCCGTCTCGGTCGGTTGCTCACCGTACCAGAGAAACCAGAGAGGACCAATCGGAAGGAAAAGCCAGAGGATTCCGAATACGATGATACCGGCGATGAGCTTTACCCAGAATGACTTTAGGATTTTCATGACTTGTGTTCAGGGAGTTTGCCCCAGGAAAGCGGCAGATTCAACCTAGAAGCGTTAAATCATAGGCTTTTTACGTGTTTTTCAAAAGTCGCCTGGGAGTGTCCCGTCCTGAAAATCAGCTTGCAAATGTGGAGACGCCATGGAGGGATTCGCGGATATGTTACCCACTGACTTATACTTTGCTCCTTCCCAACAAGAGGCATGCTGAGCGCGCGAAAAATTGTAGCTGTGCTGAAGGCGCAAAAAATCAGCCATGTGGTAGGGTTGCCCGATAACGGATCGCGATGCCTTTTTGAAGTGTTGATCACGGAGGAGACCATCGAGGTGATACCTGTCACCCGGGAAGGCGAAGCGATGGCGCTGGCAGCGGGTCTCTATCTGGGCGGAGCGCGGCCGCTTGTCCTCATTCAGAACACGGGCTTTCTGGAAACGGGCGATGCCTTTCGGGGAACGGTATTCAATATGGGGGTGCCCCTGGTCATGTTGATTGGATACCGGGGATACGCTTCCATGGATCCGGGCGCGGAGCGAGTGGACACGGCCGCAACATTCCTTGAGCCTACGCTTAAGGCCTGGGGTGTTCCCTACGGTTTAATGCACACCGATGACGATCTGGACTGTATTGATGAGGCTTTTGCGACCGCCGAGCGCACCTCACTGCCGGCGGCGGCCATTCTCGTGAACGAAACCGTTTGAAAGAGAGATGTTGGATAAATATTGGTGCCTGCGGCGACTCCACGAACGCCGAAAAGACGAAGTCATTGTCACCTGTATGAGCACGGCCATGCCTTGGGCCGAGCTGAGCGATGGGCCGCTCGATTTCGCTTCTGTGGACAGTGCCATGGGCCATGCAGCCGATTTCGCCTATGGACTCGCCATTGCTCAACCTGACCGCCGAGTCATTGTGCTCAACGGTGATGGAAGTATGCTCATGTGCCTGGGTACGATGGTCACCATGGCGCAACGGCCGGCGCCGAACTTCTCCATGGTGATCTGTGAGAATGGCACCTACGAAGTGACGGGGAATCAAAGCGTGCCGGGAGCCGACAAAATCGACTATGCGGCGCTCGCCTTGGCCTCCGGTCTGATGCAAGCGACGGCCGTGGAAAGCGAGAACGATTTCGAACAACATCTGGACGCACTCTTTGCTGGGAAGGGCCCACAGGTGTTTATCTGGAAGATTGCTCCAACGGACGAGGGCGCTCCTCGGCCGTCACGCCCGATTCTGGAGCGCGCCCGGAGCTTACGGCAGGCGTTGGTGGGGGCGTAGTGTCAAGTCCGGATGAAAATCTGACGCGAGTTTGAAGGATTCTGTGTTACGGGTTTACGGTTCAAGGGTTCACAGTTCATTGGTTGGGAGGTGAGAGATTTGGGATCGAACATCAGTAGAGCAGATCTGCAATCTCTCAAACTACATTCCTGAACTGTTTCCTTATGGTAAATTCCGCGCGACGAACAAAATCCAGCGTTTCCCGGTAGACACTAGGTTGTTCGTGTGCGAATGGCAGAGGCTGCTTTCCGGCATGCCGGTGATGAACAACAACCGCTAAGGCTGCCCAGCTTACGGACTTCCCGATCCCAATCGGGATCCCTCCAGGTTTGGTGCCTATTGCAAGCGACTGGAGGGCCGATGGCTCTGGAGGCCGATTGGAGGTTCGGTGTTGAGAACAGGCTGGTTGCCGGCATGCCGGTGATGAACAACAATCGCTAAGGCTGCCCACCTGAGCAAAGCTCCTTACGAGCTTCCCCATCGAGGCCGTTAGCTGTCAACTATGGTTGAAACATGAACCTTGGATTCTTGACCATCTTTGCAGCCAATGTAGCTGGACGCTTTCGCGTTCAGACGAGGAGTATGATTAGGATTAAGATTCCGATTAGGAAGCGAAACGCTGGCCAGGGTCCTTAGCAGCGTTACGCAATCTGTCGCTTACTTCATCCCACAGACCTCAATTTCCTTACCATTGCTAACTTCGTTCCCAAAGCTCCGGATCCAAGCCCGACAGATTGCTAGGCCTGACTTTCGGCTACGGGATTCTTGAGTGTACCGAGTCCGGTTATGCTGATTTCAACCTGGTCTCCAGGCTTGAGAAACTCACCCGTGGTTGCGCCCACTCCGGAGATCGTTCCGGTGCTGATCAGATCTCCCGGCTCCAAGGTGATAATGGCGGAGATGTACTCGATAATCATGTTCACCGGATACAACATCTGTCCGGAGTTGTTGTGTTGACGCCGTTCACCGTTCACATAGGTACTGATATATAGATCCTGCGGGTCGGATACTTCGTCTGCAGTTACCAACCAGGGACCCTGGGGGGCGAAAGTATCCAGCCACTTTCCATTCAGCCAATCGAACCATTGGTCTTGGGGCCGGCTCTCGGACCGGGATTTTATGAGCAGTTTACGTTCGGAAACATCGTTCATGATGGTATAGCCGGCCACATATTCGAGGGCCTCCTCGGCGCTCACTCCCTTGGCTGCGCGTCCTATGACCACAGCCAGCTCGCCCTCCCAGTCTACGGAGCGAGCGACCGGGGGAATCAGAATGGGCTCGCCTGGAGCGGTCACGGTAGTGCTCGGCGGCTTCATGAACACCCGTGGCGTCTCTTTATCCTGAGCCTCCATTTTCCTGCCCCCTTCTTCAATGTGATCCTGGTAGTTTCCGGCCAGACAGAAGATCTTGTTAGGGTGCGAAACCGGGGCGCGGAGCTCGATGTCGTCAGGGGAATAAGTCTGGTCATTTCCCGAGTCAGCGTCCTGCAGACCCGCCAGGGCCTGCCGTGCGACCTTGAGGCCGGCATCACCTGTTTCCAAGAATGTTCGCATACAGGAAGCGGCATGACCCAGGCCTGCTTTGCTGAGGGGGCCGGAGAGATCGAGCACGCGCTCGGATTCGGTTGCAATGGCGCCGATACGGGTTTCATCGGCATGGCGGAATGTAATCAGTTTCATAAGCAATAAACTCCCTTCCTCACTTTCCCTGTTCTGCCTGGCGAATACGATCCTTTTCGGCTTCCTTCTCCTCTTCCAGGCGCACCCGCGCGTCTGACAATTGGCGGTGGATTTGCTCAGCGTCGTCCGCTTTTCCATTACGCAGCGCCTCATCCAACTGCTTGTTCAGGAATAACTCTCGCTCGGCCATCTTGGCCTTATGCTTTTTGTCCACTTCCGCCAACGCCTGGCGTTGTTCGTCACTCAAATGCTGAACGCCGTCAGGGTCTTCCTTCTGAAGCCGTTCCATGGCGAGTTCATAGGCGCTTTTCATAATTGGCGATCTTCCTTCCGGGTTCGATTGCTGGAGATTCATTTCTGTAGGCTTTCCTACAGTTTTGCAATTCAGTATTGGGCTGATCGTTGAGAAAGCGCGGAACCGACCGCGCCCTCTTCGCCCGGACGCTTCGTGTTATGCTGTGGCGGCCGTAGCGCCGACAACAAGCAGCAGGACCAGCAGGGCCGGCGGAAGCCAGTAACGAACCCACCAGCGTTGCATAATTCGGGCTCTACCCACGATCATAGTGAACAGAAGCAGCGCGACACATACTGTCCCGTAGTGAGGCCAACGGAACGATAAATTCCAGTAATAGCCGGGCATGGAATGGCCAATGCCGACGAGCAGATTCATCACAGCGATAATCACCCATGAGGCGTGGTTGAGAAATACACTGAGAAACTCGAGATGGGCAGTGCCCACCAGGAGCGAGGAGATACCCGAGCAGACGAGCAGGGAAGCCAATGGAACGAGAGCAATGTTGAGGATGATCGCGCCCGGCGTAAATACCTCGAAATATTCTATAATCAACGGCGTACTGGCAAGAGTTGCGGCAAAACTGACGCAGACCGTCGCCATAAGCCATTTACATGCTTTTTGCGTCCACCGATGGAGTCGGGTCACACGATTCGTCGGCAGATCGGCGAACAGGGTGATTCGAGCATTAAGCGTACGGGCAAGCGGAACAGCATAGATGAGAATGGCAGCCACCACGCTGTAGGATAGCTGGAATCCCGCGTTCCAAAGTTGCAACGGCTGCCAAAGGAGCACGATCAGGCCGGAACCGACGAGGGCGGAAAAGGTGGAGGGTTGGCGCCGGAGCATCAGGGCGGTCGAGTAACAGAGGACCAGGAGAAAGGCTCTGGTCGCGGAGGGCGCTGCGCCGGTGACCTGGACATAACTGAATACGGCTCCTAGGCCTATGACGATGGAGAGTCGCCGCGGCACTCGGAGCATAAGTAGAAAATAATGGATGGTGAACGAAACGGCGACGACGTGAAGGCCGCTGATGGCAAAGAGGTGCATGGTGCCGGTTTCGATAAAGACAGACTTGGTCGCGGGAGAGAGAGCGGATCGCTTTCCCAGGATCATGGCCACGAAGACGTCCGGAATTTCCTGATACGGGCTTCCGGGACTGCCCAGGCGCAGAAGCCTCTCGAAGCGACCGGCCTGATGGACCAGTGCTCGTTGAATGGTGTCTCCCCGGGATTCGAGGGCGAGCACGGTGCCACGCCGCAACTCCAGTTGGATACCCTGTCCGAGAAGGTATTCGGCAAAGTCATCCGATTTCGAGTGGCCCGCCAGCACACTTACAACGCCGCGAGCATGAAGCCGGCTGGACGGGATGATGCTTCCGAGGCTGCTGGGGCGGTAGAGCGAGAAATAGATGCTGCGGTTTTCAAGGTCTTTCAGGTGGGCGGCCGCATGCTTGATGACGGCGATTCCGGAGATGGGTCGATCGGGACGCGTGGAACCAAAGAGCCGCTCTACCTTTAACTGAAACTCTGCTTCTCGGGGTGGTAGCCCTTGCCAGCGCTGGGGAAGCGGGCAGTTGCGGTATCCCGAATATCCCCACGCGCACAGCGAGGCGCCCAGAACGAAGCAGGCTATCCAGTAACGATGCAGATAATCTCTGCCGAATGCGAACAGACCTGAACCGATGGCCAGAACCACGCCCGCGGACGCCGGAAGCAGCGGAGGCAGTGTCGGCGCCGCTCTTTCCGTCAGATAACCCGCTATCACCGGGGCGATCAGCCAGAGGAGGGGGGCGCGGAAACGGTGGGGGGCCGAGCTCGATGTCTCATCGGCCTGCACGGTAGGTCAAATTTTCCTCGAGTTCAGATCAGTGAGGCCGCCGGCTGCACTCGCACTGGCCGTATGTAACGTGGATGAAACTTTGGAGAGGTTTCAGGTGCCGGGTTGTCAGGCCTTCTCGCTTCGCTCGTGAACAGGTGTGAGTTCTGAGGAGGCGCAATCGAGTTCTGACACCTGAAAACTGAAACCCGCTCCGTGACCGAAGTTTCACATCAGCCAAGCCCCCGGCGCGCTGCGCTTGGCCGGATCAAACAGGGATGAAACTTCGCCTTGCGGGCTCCTCGATGAATCCAACCTAACGTTCCAACAAAATTCACTTGACATCGATTCCATCGCCCGCAAACCCGCTCCAGAGGCTAAGTTTCAGGTTAGGTGACTGATAAATGAATCGTGCGGGAGCACAAGCGGATTGCTCAGCGATCTCTGCAGATAAAGGTGCGCGCGCGCCACCGACTCCTTAAGGTCAAGCCCGCGAGCCAGAAAAGCGCAAATGGCGGAGGAGAGCGTGCAGCCGCTTCCGTGCGTATTCACCTGCTTCACTCGTTGGGAGGAGAAAAGGTGCGTCTCTCCATTGGCCAGATGAAGGCAGTCGACGATGGAATCGCCTTCCAGATGTCCGCCCTTAAGGAGAACGGAGGTTTCGCAGGCAGAGGCAATCTCCCCGGCAGCTCTCTCCATTTCCGCGGGATCGCGCGGACGGTATCCCAGTAAGACTGCGGCTTCATCAAGATTTGGGGTAATCAAAGTCGCCTTGGGAAGCAGGTCGGATTTTATCCGTTTCTCGGCTTCGGCCTGCAGCAGCCGTGCGCCACTAGCGGCCACCATGACCGGGTCGACGACGGCGGGGATTCCCGGATTACCGGCCAGGATTTTCGCCGTTGCAACAACGATCTCTTCATTGAACAGCATGCCCGTTTTTATGGCCCCAATGGGATAGTAATCCATGACTTGGGCAACCTGCTCGGTCACCATAGCTGCGGAGAGGGCCAGGACCTCGGTCACACCGTACGGGTTCTGGGCCGTTACGCATGTCAATGCCGAAGTGCCGTAAACTCCTTGAGCGGCGAAGCTGAGCAGGTCGGCTTGAATTCCCGCGCCGCCCCCACTGTCTGAGCCCGCTATGGTTAAAGCACAGGGTATTGAAGAGTCAGGGTCGAGGTGGCTGCCCGTTTCCGTGGCCATGAGAGCACCATCCAAAGGTAAAGTTCGCCTGCAAGCAAGTCTCCCGGCGATAGAATAACACTTGTAACGTGTCTCGAAATTAAGCTTATTTGTATCTGTTTAGCGTGTTTCCGGCTCCCCCGGCTGCGCTGGGGTGGCACCCGGTTTCCAGCTACGAGATGCCCCTGAAACAGCTAACCTCTCTCTGGGCTCTTCTCCTCCAGCCGCCACAATGCAACGGCTGGAGGAGAAGAGCCCAGAAAGGGGTCGGTGGCGTGGAGCGTGTTCGGTAGTACGGAACCAGCACCACCCCCGGCGCAAGACCGAGGGAGCCGGTGCCCGAAAGCATGGCGCTTCCACACTAGTGCCTTGACTCACATGAATTGCCCGGTTGAACGAATCTTGAAGACCCGCCCCTTACGGAGCGAGCTACATTGTGGCTCTGGCCGTGAGGCCAGGGATAGAACGGCATCGATCTTGCCATTACCCGGCAAAATACGTGGGACAAAGCCCTAGAAGGCTCATTTTGAAGACAGGACACTCGATGGATCATGACGATCAGACTCTCCTTTTTTCCTCCGGCGAGGTTCGTGCCGATCCCCTCACCGAATCGCCCGATGGAAGCGCAGCGGCCTCAGGACGGCAGCCTCTGGCGAGACGCATGCGACCCCGAAGTCTGTCCCAGGTTATTGGTCAGTCCCATATCCTGGGAGAAGATTGTCTGCTACCTAAGATAGTCAAAGCCGACAACTTCGGCAGTATCCTGCTCTACGGGCCCCCCGGTTCCGGCAAGACATCACTGGCTGAAGCCATTGCGCGTGAGACCGAGAGCCGGTTCCTGCGGCTGAACGCGGTGCTATCCAATGTTGCCGAAATGCGCGAAGTTCTTCGTTGGGCGCGGAACCGACCGCAGGATCGGACCATTCTTTTTATCGACGAAATCCACAGATTCAATCGGGCGCAGCAGGATCTCCTCTTGCCCGACGTCGAGAACGGTGTCATCCGATTGATCGGCGCCACGACCCACAACCCTGGCTTCACCATTATCGGGCCCTTGTTGAGTCGCAGCCATCTGTTTCGCCTGCACCCGCTTTGCGTTCCCGATATCGTCGCTGTTCTGAAAATTGCCTTGGAGGACAAGGAGTCAGGCCTGGGCAATCGCTGCTGCCATACCTCGGACGAGGTCTTAGGTTCTCTAGCAGGAATGGCGGACGGCGACCTGAGGCGGGCGCTGAACGCCCTCGAGACGTTGGTTGTAAGTCTTCCACACGGAGCAGAAATTACGCCACGTGAAGTGGAGGTCTTTTCGCGGGAGCGCCAGATCCGCTACGATCGTAACGAGGATGAGCATTACGATACAGCTTCCGCCCTTATCAAGAGTATACGGGGAGGCGATCCCGACGCGGCTCTGTATTGGCTCGCTAAGATGCTGAGTGGAGGGGAGGATCCCCGCTTCCTGGCCAGGCGTCTCGTAATTTTGGCATCAGAGGACGTAGGTCTAGCAGACAGCAGGGCATTGCCGTTGGCGATGGCGTGTTTTCGCGCTTGCGAAGTCATCGGGCTGCCGGAGTGCGAGCTTCACCTCGCCCATGCGACCCTGTTTCTGGCAACGGCGCCGAAGAGTAACTCCGCCTATCTCGCATGGAAAAGCGCGAAGCGGGCCCTGGAGGGAAAGCCGTTGCAATCCATTCCGAATTATCTGCGTGACGCCAGTACGAAAACCAATCGGGCCTTGGGTCATGGCCAGAACTATCGTTACAGTCACGAATTCCCAGAGGCTATATCGGGGCAGGAATATCTCGAGGCTCCGGAGCAGTTTTTCTATCCCCGTGAAGCCGGGGAAGAAGCGACCATCGCCCGCCGGCTCAGCAAGTGGAAGGCGCTGAAAAAGGAACTGCGAAGCGAGGCGGGCGATAGCGGCGACTGAATTCAGTTGAAAAGAGCGGAAGGGTTAGAGAACCTCTGCGTGCGTGTCCTGTCGATACCAGTGTGGCGTCACATTACACTGACAGGCTTATCAATGAAAGAAAGGGGAATCGTGAATACTAGGAAAGAGCGAGGCGCATCCGCCGCCAGGGGGACATGCCAGGGTGTTTGCGTGACGGTCCTGATGTTGATATTGACCTTGGTCTCCGGGCCGGCGATGGCCGAGGAAGACGACAAAATGGCCGAACTTGGCGCCTATATCCCTTACTTGGATGGATTTGTGAATGTTAGGATCGAAGACTATAAGTTCCGGGTCTATTTTCTGGATGGAGAAAAGGAAGTCATCGATTTGAAGTTCACCAAGGGCGTGGTGGCTTATGAAGGAATTGTTAAGCGCGATGTCGAAGGCCGCACGGGCCTGTCCAAGTCCGCTGACGGGAAATACTTGGTTGGGGCAAGAAGGATTGGGGTGCCTTTTCGGTACTGGGTCAGGCTGCTTTTGACCGATCCCGACGATCCCAATAAACGACAGAGATTCACGCGAGTGAAGCTGAATCAGTAAACTCTGAAACTCCTGCAGTCATGGTTGCTGATCGCGGTAGGCGTGCTTATCGCGGCACACACCTCGCGGGGCATAAGCTATGAGGACTACCTGGCCTTGGTCCTTGTGGTGCTTGTTCTGAGTTTTCTCAACCTGATTCTGAAACCGGTCTTGATTCTGTTTACGCTCCCCTTTGTAATCTTATCCTTGGGTTTTGGCGTCTGGGTCATCAATGCGCTTCTGCTTCGTATGGCCGACGGTCTCGTGACGGGGTTCACGGTGGCCTCGTGGGAGGCGGCATTTTGGGGCGCGCTGGTAATCAGCCTGACTTCGCTGGCGGCAAATCTGTTTCTGGGTCGCTCGTGAATGCGAATCATTCGGGCTTCGCGACGCCGCAGAAATAGGCGATATGATCGAGATCGCGGTGACGACGTCATCGACATCTAATGGCGCCTCCACATTGGCAAAACTTATTTATCGGACACGACACTACGATGAGCGAAGAAAGCGAGTACGATCTCATCGTGATCGGCGGCGGCCCGGCAGGGTATGCCGCCGCCATCCGCACGGGTCAGCTGGGGAAACGTGTCGTCTGTGTAGAGAGGGAGAGGGCTGGAGGCACCTGTCTGAACTGGGGCTGCATACCCTCGAAAGCTCTGCTCAAAACGGCGGAGCTTTATGCCTCCATGAAGCATGCGGAAGCATTCGGGATATCCTGCAGCGAATTGACTTTTGACTTCGAGGCAGTGATCCAGCGTTCGCGAAATGTTGCCGACCGCATGGGTGGAGGGATCGAATTCCTCTTTCGCAAGAATCGTGTCGAATACCTGCTCGGGACGGGGCGAATCGCATCACCGGGAGTTGTGGAGGTAAGCGGGGGAGAAGGCGGAGATCGATTACTGCAGGGTCAGCGGGTGCTGGTCAGCACGGGTTCTAGGGCGCGGCGCTTCCCGTACCTGAAAGTTGACGGCGAGCGTGTCATGACCAGTCGTGAGGCGCTGGTCATGAAAAGGTTACCGGGTTCGATCGCCATCGTAGGTGCGGGCGCTATCGGCGTCGAGTTTGCCTATTTTCTTAACGCTTTAGGGAGTAACGTAACTCTCATTGAGATGCTTCCGGAAATCGTACCGGTCGAGGACAAGGAAGTGTCGAGGACCTTGGCTCGTGCCTTCAAGAAACAGGGAATCGCCATACATACCGAGACTACCGTTGAAAATATTAAGCCTGCCAAGCAATCGGTCAGTTTCGAGTTGTGCAAAGGTGAGGAACGCAGGCGCGTCCGAGTGGAAAGCGTACTCTTGTCCATCGGCGTAGAGGCGAATCTGGAGGGCTTGATTTCCGACAATATCGACCTGGCGCTCGACAGCGGCTTTGTGGCCGTCGACGATCGTTACAGAACTAACGTTGGCGGGATTTATGCGGCGGGCGATGTCATCGGCCCTCCCTGGCTGGCACACGTCGCCACCTTTGAAGCGATTGAAGCCGTCAACGGTATGTTCACAAACTCTGAGCCGAGAAAGGTGGGCCAGTTCCCGGGATGCACCTATTGCCAGCCTCAGGTGGCCAGTGTCGGATTGACCGAAGAGGCGGCCCGTGCGCGGGGACTAAAGATCCGCCTGGGCAAGTTCCCCTTCACCGCTTCGGGCAAAGCCGTGGCAGTCAACCATATCGAGGGATTTGTGAAACTCATACTGGACGAGCAGTACGGAGAAATACTGGGAGCGCATATCATCGGTCCGGACGCGACCGAACTTATCGCGGAGTACGTATTGGCTATGGAGTGCGAAATCACAGCGCATGAGGTCCACCGCACGATTCATGCGCACCCGACCCTGAGCGAGGCCCTCTCAGAAGCGGCCGCGGCCGCCTACGGTGAGGCCATACATATTTGACGGGGTAGGCAGTTCGCCGACTGTTATTCCTCTTAGTGAACCCGAGGTGTTGTCATCTAGAGGAAACCGTCTCCGCTTGGCTCCTCTGTAACTCGTCTCAGACTGGGCATGACCCACCCCGCCCTTTGGGCACCCCTCCCGAGAAGGGACCTCTGCCTAACGGTAGCCAACTATAACAGGCCCCTCCTTGGAGGGGTGCCCGAAGGGCGGGGTGGGTTCGATCCGCCGTGGGAGACTCTGCAGCCTGCAGTTTCACCCCGCTAAAACCAGCAGCCGCTGGATACATTGCTTCGCCGCAGCAGCCGAGGGTCCTGGAAGGGCGAGGGCCCCTTGGAGGGACGAGGGCCCTCGAGTCCGTACCGTGGAAAGCCCTGGTGATTACTGTTCATGCCTGGCAGGCCGGCAACCAGTTCATTCCCGGTGTCGGACCTGCTAGCCCCTCTTTCTCAACTGGGCGTCATTTTTGACCTAAGTCGTTGATAAACGACCAAAGGTCTCCACTACATCTCGCTAGTTTTCGATTCGATTTTTGGTGGCGGTTGTGCAGGAAGTTCAAGCTTTAGCTGGTTGAGCAATAGCTTTTGATCCTTACTGGGCTCGGTGTAACGGGTGAGCACCACGGTGCGCCCGTCGGTGGTGGGTAGCTTTACATCGAGCATTTGCATCGCCGCCATTTTCGAAAGCACCTCGACGGCAGTAAGACCAGGGGCCAGATCGCGCAAGCGACGCTTCAGAGTGACCCATAGGCAGTAAGCCAGGAAGCTGATAAAAATATGGGCCTCGATGCGATCGTCCCTTTGGTGATGGATGGGCCGGATGGAGAGGTCATTTTTCATTTCCTTGAAAACTTGCTCGATCTCAGTGAGTTGGATGTAGAGGTGCCAGAGGCGGTGCGGATTGTCGGCACTGAGGGTGCTGCGCAACAGGTAGCGGCCTTCCCGGCGATAGGCCTGACGGTAGTTCTTCCAGTTCAACCGGAAGCTCACCGGCGAGCCATTGGCGGGGCCATCCTCGGGGGCTACGGCAATGTCGAGTAAACGCCAGATCCGCGGGCCGGCTTCCTTCTTGGCTTCGCCCAGTTTAATGAGGATGGTATCGCGCTGGTAACGCCGCTTGCTATCGCGGAGCTTCTTGAGCCTCTCAAGCAATCGGCGCAAACCGCGCAGACGCATACCCTTTTCTTTGTGCAGACGCTCCTTGCTACGGGCCAAAACATAAGTTTCACCCCCCTCCCTGATGAGTTTTACGTCGATACCTGCACGCAGATTCTGCCACTGCTTTTGCAGCAACGATTGCTCGAACTTGTCCAGCCACGAGCGCGGCGTACCCACCAGATAGTCGATCGGCGGGTCGCTTGCACGCATCTGGGCCAAAACCTCCTCGGTAGGTATTCCCCGATCCATGACCCAGATGCGCCGGGCCTTGCCGTAGGCCTTTTCGATGCGAGCAAGAAAATCGCCCAAGGTGGTTTGATCCAGGGTGTTACCGGGAAGCACTTCATAGGCAATCGGAAAGCCCTCCGGGGTGACTACCAGGGCGATCACCACCTGCAGACAATCCCAACGTTTGTCTCGGCTGTAGCCGAACTTGCGGATTCGGCTCGAAGCCGCTGGTTCCTGGTTCGGATCACACTCGAAATAGGTGCTCGTCAGATCGTATAGCAGTACCTCGTAACGGGTGTTGAACAGATCGCTCCAGCGGTTGGTCAGGTGGGCGAACAAGGCCTTTTTGTGCTCCAGCAATCGATCGTGGCAGCGATACAGGGTGTTCTTCTCGGCCAAGGCGAAGTCTTCGCCCAGAAGATCGGCCATGGCTGATTGCTCATACCATTGGCGGTGCAGCCGCCACTCGCTTCCTGGATCGATCAGTCGATAGGCCACCAGGGTTTGCAACACATGGGCCCACCGCCTGCCTTGCCGGGAAGGCCTCACTCGCTCGCGCCAGAACTCACCCAACCCCAATTGTTCATAAAGCACGCAGGACAACCAGCACGCTCCCCATTGCCGGGGCCGCTCTATCCTCAAATCTTTGAGCCGAATCCGTACGATGCTTTCCTCCTCGAGCGGCGGCGCCCGATCTTCGGGAAACAGCGCCACCTGCTCCGGCCGGGCACTACCCTCGGCAAAGATCTCGATACTCTTGCGCCAAGCGCTGCGCTGGCTGTCGTTGATCTCTCCAAGGTAGAGAACCTGCCTCTGCACCACCCGACCGCCACCCACACGCTTATTCTCCACGATGTTCCAATAGCAATGCTCTTTGCCATCTTTGCGCCGACGATTGCACCTCAGAAACATGATGGCCCCCAATTATACAAACATATCGAGGCCTGGGAAGAGGGTAGGTCTACACTACAGGCTGTTCTGCCAACCTTCCCCCACTGTTTATGCGACTCGACAGCCCATTTACCCCCGAAAAAAACTTTTTTAGAGGTTGAGTTGGTCAAGTCGGGCTAGCGACCTCGAGAGATCAGTGTTCGCCAAGGTTATACCAGGCAATCCTCGGCACTCAGATTGCACCGGCAAAAGGGTCATTCCCTTCCCTCCCATACTTGACGGCCCGTTTCTAAACATTGCATCTAAGACGACGACCGTCGTCTTAGATGCAATGTTTAGTATTAAGTAATTTTTGTCGGGTTAATTAATGATTTTTCCACAAAGTGAGATGGCTTCTTCAGAGACATTGACAGGCAGGATTGAGCGGGTTAGATGGGTGCCTCGTGCCGCTGGAAGACGAAGGCGACTTTGATCTCAAACGATTCTCCGATGTGGTTGAACATCTGGGGAACATCCATCTCCAAAAATGCGCGGATCTGCTGTTTGAGGAGCTGAAAGTTCAAGACTGGAGTAGGTTTCAGTGTTCAGGTGTCAGGATTCGATTGCGCTTCCTCAGAACTGACAACTGTTCACGAGCGAAGCGAGAAGGCCTGACACCTGAAACCTCTCCCTGGTTTCACCCACGATATATCCGGCAAGCGCAGCGCAGCCGGGGGTCGTACTGACCTGTATCAACAATTCTATTCTTCCATCATTCCTCGCTTCCCCCTACCTGTTGCATGCCTTAAGAGAAACGGTTCATCATCGGTCAATCGTAATCGCCTCGCCATCGATTGCGGCTCACTGTCCGTATCATTGATGGCCGACCACCACCCCGAAATTCCGCTCCGGCAAGAAACACTGATACTGGCTTCGGGTTCGCCTCGCCGGAGGCACCTGCTGAGTAAGGCCGGCATTCCTTTTGAGGCGGTGGCTTCCGCAGTAGCGGAATGGCATCGGACGGATGCTTCACCGATTGATCTGGTGAGGCGTAATGCCGCCCTTAAAGCTCGTGCGGTTGCGCTGCGGTTTCCGGGGTCCCCTGTGCTGGCGGCGGATACGATAGTCTCGATAGACAGCATCCTGTTGAACAAGCCGGCGGACCTGGAGGAAGCACGAAAGATGTTGCAGCGGCTTTCCGGTCGCAGCCATACCGTGGTTACGGCAGTCTGCCTCATTTGGATGGAACGGGAGATAGACGATGCTGTTTGTGCTACCAGCAGAGTGACCTTTCGGGTGTTGAACCCGGAAACCATCGATGCTTATTTCTGCATGGTGAACCCGTTGGATAAATCGGGCGCCTACGGAATTCAGGAGGGTCGTGAACTGATCATCGAGAGATTCGAAGGCTCTCTCAGTAACATAATGGGTCTACCCATGGAAGAGACGGAAGCATTGCTGGATAGGTATGATTTGCTTTGCGGACTGCGGAAAGACAGGTGATCGATCACAAGCAGAAGCTGAAGCAGTTCGGTCAGTTCCTCGAGGAACGCCGAAGAGATTTTCTGGCCTGGCAGAACTATGACCACGAGCGCCTCCGAAAACTACCTGCACTGCAGGCTGCTTTTGATGAGAGAGTAGACCGTAGGACGATACTGGTCAGTGCGCTGCTGACGCTCTTGATTCATGTCCTCCTGTTCGCCTCCATTCCTTGGCGAATTGAGGCTGAGCAGAATCGGGCACCCGACTGGACGCGTGAGATAGAGGTCGTCTACGAGCAACCGGAGGAAGAACCGATGCGTTTTGTGGAGACCAACCCGGAGGTGCCCACCAACGCGCCAGACCAGACCGAGAACTTCGCGGCACGGGAACAGCAAGCTGCGCAGGAAGAGCCGACTCAGCCTTCCCCGGATCGTAATCCTTTCATTAAAGGTGATGAAGAGGAATCGCCCAGGCTTGTTTCCGGTGACATCATGGCGGAACCCACACCCTTGGTTGCACCGGCACCGGCTGCCCAGGAATCCGTCCAAGCGCAGATTGACAGGGTCACGCCTCCTCCGCCTCCAAGAGCTCCTCAGTTTATTGAGCAGGAAATCGATTCCGAAGACGGTCTGGCCAGCATGTTGGAGGAACCGGATATCGAGGAAAAGGAGACGAAGGAACCACGAGAGTCCAAGGAAATAACCCTTAACTTGGAGGAGACGGATTCGAAGATGGAAGCGCAGGACAAGACGTCGATGCCGCAACAGCAGGAGAGTCAGCAACAGCAGCCCAGACCCCGGCCCCGGCTGCGTCCGCGCGTTACTGCGGGGCCATTAATGGATGCGGCAGGTGGGGTCACCAGCGTCGGTGCGATAGCCATCGATGCGGAGTTTCACCAGTTTGGGGATTATCTCCAGCGCATGTTTGAGGCCATTGGCTACCAATGGAACCTGTTGGCGACTCAGACGAGGCGCGCTTCGTCGCAGACCTACTCTCGCGTTATTGTCGAATTCTGGGTCGCTCGTAGCGGTTATCTGCACAATGCCCAGGTACTGTTCAGCAGCGCCGGCAAGGCGGGAACGCTTATCTGTGAGGACGCCATACTTTCGCGGGCGCCGTTTGGGGAATGGACCGAAGAAATGGTGAGTACCCTCGGTGAGAAGCAACGTGTTCGCGTGACTTTCATCTATCGATGAAAACGCGGGAGGTAGTCCGCCAACTTGGCCCCTTACTGGGCAGCGGAGTTGAACTGCTTCGCGTTTCCAGAGAGGGTCTGATAGCTTTTTCAAAGCCCACCGGGCTGCGTTCCCACCCGAATCGCAGGGGAGGGGATCGACGTTCGCTGTTGGCTTGTCCTTACGATCCTGGCGAACGGTGTTATTTCTTGGGTGATGGGCGTGCCATTGAGCGCGTTTATCTGATCAACCGTCTGGATGCGCCTACCTCCGGAGTCCTCCTGGCCGCGATCTCGGCCGACATCGCGCGAAAAGCAAGGGCGGCATTCACAGAGCGTGCCGTTGAAAAGAGCTACCTGGCGCTGGTGAAAGGAAGTGTCAAGGAGGTGATCAAGGAGTGGCACGATCAACTCTCCGTGGAAAGATGGGGTACAAAATTGCGCGCCCGGCGGACTTCCGGAAAGGGCCAATTCGCGCTCACGCGAGTGCGGGTTTTGGAAATCTCAAAAGGTGCGGTGGCATGCACTCTCCTGGGCCTGCAGCCCATAACCGGCCGCACCCACCAATTGCGCGCGCAATGCGCCGAGCGTGGCTTACCCATAGTGGGTGACGCCACCTATGGCGATTTCCGATTCAATCGACGGGCCAAGGAGCTGAGTGGAGTCAGTCGGCTATGCCTGCATTCCAAATCCATTCGCCTTTCCCTGGACCAGGAAGGGAGGCGGCCGCCCTTCGCTGTGGATACGCCGGTTCCTGTCGAGTTCGAGCATATACTAAGGTTGCGCTTAGACTTTTCCAAGCCGACCCAGTAGGGTGAAGCGCCCTGTAGTTGTGGTTCTTCCAGGCGGCGATTCTGAGCGCAGCGGATAATCCAGTGCGCAGAGGACTCAGCAGCTTGTTTAACACATTCGAGTCGGGACTGAGGCTGAAAAGAGCCTGGCCCCATGGCGCCTCCACATTGGTTATGCTTATTTATCGGATACGACACCAGGCTGGATCCGATCGGTAATTCTTGCCAATTTTCGCCACAGGGATTTCTGTCGGTCACTTTGTCGCTTGCAGTTTCTGTGGAATTCTCTGAATCAAAACCCATTGAAACTTCACTATTCTCACCCTGTTCCATACGATGTTGTTCGGATTTTGCGGTCGAAGCAGCAAATGTGAGCAGCGGCCAAACGTCTGCTTTGTCGGATTCGGCGTTCTTGGCTTTGCTTTGAGCACTGCCTGGTTGGGATGTAATTCCGAACCCACCTATTTCACCGGTACGCCTAAACTCGAGAGCCTTCCTCAGATCGGGTACCTGACGGGGGATTCACGCTTTGCCGAGTTTACCGACTATTTTCAAAATCTCTACAGTGCGGTAGCGTCAAAGTGGACTTTGTTGGCCAGCCAGAGGCAACTCGAAGGTGAAGCGCCCGGATCGCAAGTGGTAGTCGAATTCACCTTAGCACAGCGGGGAGAGGTCGATCCCCCGAAAGTAGTCTATAGCAGTGCGGGCGAAGGTGCCACGTTGATATGCAGTGATGCCATCGAGGCCAGCGCGCCCTTTGACCTCTGGAGCCTGGAGATGATTTCGGAGCTGGGCGAGGAGCAGACAGTAAAACTGACCTTTGTCTATAGATAGAGCCTGTTCGAAAAGGATAAATGATCATACCAAAGGCAGACCAGCTCACGGATGAACAGCTTGCCGAAGTTGAAGGCATCGTAGGCGACTTTCGTTGTAGAATCGAAGTAATTCACGGCGCCCATCGCAAGATATATGCGATCATCGGTGACGAGCGTAGCGAAACCATGGTGAATCGCGTCGAAGGGTTGGGCTATATCGATCGCGTAAATCGCATGGAGTCGGTCTACAAGCTCATGGATATCCGCTCGGAGCTTTCCCGTCATCAAATTAGCATCGGAGGGGTGTCGCTGGGCCAGCGACCGCTTGTGATTGCCGGTCTGTGCACGATCGATCCGCGCAATCCCCAATATTTCTACGAAACCGCGGAAGCGGTAAAAGAGGCGGGCGCGGATGTCCTCAGGGGAGGTGTCTGGAAGCCGCGAACCACGCCGCATTCCTACCAGGGAGATAATCGGGCGCTGGATATTCTGCTCGAGGCCCGGGCCCGCACGGGGCTGCCTGTTGACACCGAGGTGATGGATGAAGATCATCTTCGCCTGGCTCTCGATACTGGTGTTGATATGCTCCAGGTAGGTACCCGAAATGCCCTCAATTACTCGCTTCTGAGGCAAATTGGAAGAGCCACTGCCGGTTCCGATGCCGTGGTGCTCCTTAAACGAAGCCGGCATATGGGCCCAATTGACGAGTTCATCGCGGCTGGGGAGTACATCGTCGCTAACGGGAATCCGAACCTGATTTTCTGCCCACGGGGCACCATGCCCAATCTGGATGGCTATCGCAACCACCCCGATGAATCCATTACGCCTCTACTGAAGGAGAAGACTTGGGCACCGGTAGTGGTTGATCCCTCACATGCGGTTGGACGTGCCATGTTTGTTCCGGCTTGCTGCCTGGCCGCCATTGCCTATGGAGCCGATGGGTTGATTATCGAAACTCACGTTGATCCTTCACACGGTATCGGAGACGATCCCAAGCAAGCAGTGAAACCTGATGAATTGGCAGGTATCATTCGAGATGCCGGGGAAGTCTGGGCCCTGCGCTCCCGCTACCGTGACAGGACCGATGCGGCAGTCTGAACCTGAAGTGGGCCGATGGCTCCGGAGGCCGCTTGGAAGTTTGTGTTCGAGAATAGGCCGGCTACCCGCTTTCAGAGTTCTGGATAGGGACCTGCGAGGCCGCCCAACTCTCGGACTCTGGAGCCCTCGTTCCTTGTAGGATTGGTGCCTATTGCCAGCGACTGGAGGGCCGACGAGTCCAGAGGCCGGCTTGCAGGTCCGATTTCGGAAACGGTCGGCGTGCCTGCCTTCAAAGCATAGACAGGGAGTAACAAGGATACCCGCCTTGCGGACTCGAGGGCCCTCGTCCCTCCATGTTTGGTGCCTCTACCGCAGCTCCCTATAAAGTTTGCAACGGATTGAAAATATGCAACTTACGTCTATTATGGTAAGGTTTATCGGGCATCATTTACTCCCGTCTTCGAGCAGGCTGCGGAAAAATGCTTTGGCTTTAGATTTACCACCTGCTTCGAGTTCGTCGACGTTGGCATCCATCAGATCAGCCGCTTTTCGTTTCACAAACGCGGACAGTCCGGCTTTCCCTGCTTTTGCCAGAGCCCGCTGAAGATCTGCTGTTTCGATTTTGACCTGGGGCGCATCGAGGGGCCCCCGCAGGCTGACTGGAATGACGAGCCGCTCAAAATACTGCTCGCCTAATTTTGGAAGCTTAATGTAGGCCTCGGTAAGGGTCAGGATAAGCGGAAGATCGAGGCTCACGCCGGTGATGATCCCATGGCCCTCGAGATCGAGGAAACCATCGCGGATGGGAATGGCGGTGGATCCCCAAGCGAGGCCGCTCAGGAAAGCAGCCGGAATGCGACGAACTTCGGCGGCAATCGAAAAGGTCACGGTTTCGATGCCCTTGGCAGGGCCTTCCAGGCCAAAATTGAAGCGCTTCGATGCGGAGGCTATCGTAAGGCTGGGTAGGGAAGTCAGGAGCATGGGGTGAGTTGAGAGGTTCCTTGCTTCGAAGTTGAAGACTTCACCGGTGATCTGCTCAAACGTAACGTCCTTTGCTGAGGCTGAGTATACTGTAAACAGGGGTGCTTCTCTGACCAGGCGCCGAGCGTACACCTGGTGGTAACCCATGAGCTCAACTTGATTTCGAAGACGGTCAGCCCAGGTGTCCGCCTCTGCTCTACTTTCGGGTCTCAATGCCTCGTTAAGTCGCTCAAGCAAGCCGCGTATCTGTCCCAACCTTTTCCTGCCATATTTTTGCGCCCTGTAAGACTTCCACGAGGGAAGTTCCCTCCTGGGTAGTAGGTTGCTTCTGGTGCGAAGGGGTTGCTCTTTCAATGAGGATACCGGGAACCGAACGGGATTTTCCCGAACTGGCTCCACTGATCTCAAGTTCATCCAGCGCCAGCTTGCCGCATAACAGGCTCAGGCCGCTGAAGTCGGCCACCACATTTTCGGCGCGGAGAACATCCGTGCCCAAGTTGCCTGAGTCAGCCAAGGCGAGACCTAATACCCTGAGGCGGTTCTGGTAGAGGTCGAGACTCACGTTCTCGATGTCTACGGAAGCGCCATTCCACCGCTCCAACTGCCGTTGCAGCGCGATAGTGAGGATCTGATCGTCGAGAAAGAGGCAGAGCAAGAAGACTAGAAAAAGACTGGCGCCCACAAGCACCACACCCACCGGGCGCACGGGATTCCCCATCCGCTTCGGTTCGGTCCGAGACCAGAGTTTCTTATCCTTGGTCCCTCCGAGAAAGATCCATGCGAGGATGCGCACCGAGCGCTTTTCCACCAATCGGCTGTAGGTCGCTGAATGCTCCTCAAGTTCGGCTAGGCGGTGTCGAATTCGCATGAGCACGGAGGTCGAAAAGATGCCCAGGGACAGTCCCAACACGGTCCCAAGGAGAATTCCTCCAACGGTGGTGTAATACTCCAGACCGAACCACGCCAGAAGGGGTGCGTTGACAAGAAGAGAGACAAATCCTGAAAATGGGCCATCGAGGATGAGCCGGCCCAAGTAGAAGCTGATGGGGGCGAGCAGCAGGCCGAGGAGCTCGCTTATTAGAAATGCCATCGTGGCCAACAGTAAGTTTGCGTTCAGTATTATCAGGACGGCCGTTAGGGTAAGACCGATTACCAAGCTGCTCCTTTGATCGGGAACAAACCCAATGACTGAGCCCAGGAGGCACGCCAGCACGATCTGAGTCGGCGTGGCGTGGCCGCGCAGCAAACGAGCGATTTTACGGATCAGGAACATTATCAGAACATCTCAAGCTGTGACAGGGACTCACCGCTTTCCTCGGCATGTTTGATCCGATTCAGGCGCTTGCGTAGTAGATTGTGACTGGAATCATCGGCCTCGAGTTTCGCGAGGATGTCTTTTGCCCGCGAAATGACCGATGGGGGCAGTCCCGCCAGGCGGGCGACTTGAATGCCGTAGCTTTTGTCGGCCGAGCCCTTGACCACCTGCCGCACGAAAATAATCTCGTCGTTCCACTCTTTCACCGATACCCGATAATTGCGCACCCGAGGAAGCTGGCGTTCCAGTTGGGTGAGCTCGTGGTAGTGTGTGGCAAAGAGGGTACGCGGCCCGCTGTCACCATTTCCGTGAAGGTGCTCCACTACGGCCCAGGCGATGCTGAGCCCATCGTAAGTGCTGGTACCTCTTCCGATCTCATCGAGGATAATCAAACTGCTGGAAGTTGCATTGTTAATGATGTTGGCCGTTTCGTTCATTTCGACCATGAACGTGGAATTTCCGCGCGCCAATTCATCAGTTGCGCCCACGCGCGAGAAAATGCGGTCGACGGTCCCGATCCGGCATGATTTGGCAGGCGCCCAGCAGCCGATGTGAGCCATGAGCACGATGAGGGCGACCTGTCGGATATACGTCGATTTGCCGGCCATGTTCGGTCCCGTAATGAGGGCGATCTGTTCCGTAGAACCGTCGAGATATGCGTCGTTGGGAACGAATGCGTGGGTTCCGGCCAAGCCGAATCGTTCCTTTCGCATCATCTGCTCAACCACGGGGTGCCGGCCTTGCTTGATCTCCAGGGCGGATTCGCCGGTCACTTCGGGGCGACAGTAATCCCACTCGCGCGCAAGCTTCGACCAGCCGACGAAGAGATCGATCTCAGCCAGAGCCCGGGCCGTGGTCACCAGCTCGGGAGCGTCCTTCAGAATAGCTGCCACGAGGTCGCGGAAAAGTTCCTCCTCGCGCGCGATGCTTTTCTCCTCGGCGTTGAGGATTTCGCCTTCCCGGGCTTTCAGTTCCTCAGTGTAAAAGCGCTCTGCGTTGACCATCGTCTGTCGGCGAATGTAATTCTCCGGAACCAGGTGAAGATTCGACTTGGTTATCTGGATAAAGTATCCGAAGGCAGTGTTGTAACGGATCCTCAGGTTGCGGATGCCGGTTCGCGTCTGTTCCTTGCGTTCCAGGTTGGCGATCCATGTCTTGTTCTCCCGCGTGAGTGAGCGTAGGCGGTCGAGTTCCGAATCGTAACCGTCCCTGATATAACCACCCTCGTGCAGCAGACTGGGAAGATCTTCATCGAGGGCTTCATCCAGCCTTTTGCGCAAATGAGGGAATTCCAGCAGGCGCGCTTGAAGCGCCTGGACGGCAGGGCAATCGAAGGCACTCAGAATTTCAAAGACAAACGGTATTTGCCGTAATGTGTCACGTATGGCGCCAAGCTCGCGGGGATTGCGGATACGATTCTGCAGGCGACCGACTATGCGCTGCAGGTCTCTTACGCACTTCAAGTAGTCGTGCAGTTCGGCGGCGAATCCGGGGCTTTCGAGAAACTCACCCACTACGTTCTGTCTCCGTTCGATTTCGTTGCGGTTTGTATCCGGGCCTGCCAGGTATCCTTCGAGAAGGCGGGCTCCGGCCGCCGTTACGGTGGCATCCAAGGCGTCGAGCAGGGAGCCGTCGCGGGCTCCGCTGGCGCTGCGGAAGACCTCCAGATTGCTCAAGGTGGTGGGATCGAGCAGGAGGTTCTCCTGGCTCCGGTAAAGCTTCAGCGATGTGAGGTTTTCCGGGCGCGCACACAGATTTTCAGTAGCGTAGGTGACCAGGGCGCCGGCGGCTCCGAGAGCGGGGTGGTCCTTTTCCACTCCGAATCCTTCTAAGGACAGGACTTTGAGAGCATCCAATACGGTCTGCCCACCTGAGATAGGGTCAAAGTGGTAATCGGGAACCTCCGTAACCGGTCGATTTTCAAACAGTTGTGCGAGCAGCGCATATTCGTTTCCCATCTGGTCTGCATTGGACCAGTTCAAGTATCCGACTTCGGGAACGACGATCTCTCGCGGTGCCAAGGAACTGAGAACCGGTGTGAGGTCGGCTACCCGATTCTCGGAACCGATCTGAAATTCAGCCGTAGTCAAGTCCATCCAGGCTCCGTGCAGGGCTCCATCATGCCAATTCAAGGCGAGAATGAAATGGTGGTGGCGGGAATCGAGGTGATGGTCTTCCAGGGTAGTGCCTGGTGAGAGTATGCGGGAAAGCGCCCGTCTTACGATCTTACCGGGCTGTGGCGGTTCCATCTGGTCGCATATGGCAACCTTCTGATTTTGCTCCAGGAATTTGTTTATGTAGGTATCTGCGGCATGGTAGGGTATGCCGGCCATGGGGATGCCGTTGCGCTGCGTGAGCGTGATGCCCAGGAGCCGGGAACCGAGTTCGGCATCCTCTTCAAACATCTCATAGAAGTCGCCTAACCGAAAGAGCAGCAGCGTATTGGCTGGAAGTCCTCGGCGGACCTCCATGTACTGACGCATCATGGGCGTAAGCGTAGACCTTTTCCTGTCTAGGTTTCCCGATTTTGACATTTGGCGACGATGGCAATTTTGCCTCATCGAGTGCAAGATGGCTGTCCCATAATGGCAAATGCATTTTCCCAAGTGTCCTGTCTTGCGAATAAGCCTACGAATGTGGAGACGTCCTGGGTTCGAGTGCAAGATACGTCACAGGAGCGTTAAATTCTCAATTCGGCGGGCTCGTCCCTTGATCTTCCTCTTCAGATGTTTATGGTAGGAGCAAAATCGGAAAACTGTGGAGTCTGCATATCGATATTTCGGCGGCGAAGGGAAACCGCCTCTGGTCATTCTGCACGGGCTTTTGGGCTCGTCGCGAAATTGGCAGGCGGTAGCCCCGCATCTGGTCCGGCATTACGAGGTTTTCGCTCTCGATCTCAGGAATCATGGTGAATCTCCCCACACCGAAACCATGGATTACTCGGAGATGCTCGATGATTTGAGGCAGTGGCTTGATCATCAGGATCTGGATCCCGTATCCCTTTTGGGTCATAGCCTGGGCGGCAAGGTGGCCATGGCCATGGCCTGTCGGTGCCCCGAGTACGTATCTTCGCTCGTGGTGGTCGATATTGCTCCCAAACGCTATCCACCCTGTCATGACGCCAAGTTGGGCGCCATGCTGAGATTGGAACTGTCGAGCATCCGTACCCGAAGCGAGGCCGAAGCACGACTCCATGATGAGCTCAATGACTGGCCCGTCGTGAAGTTCCTGAGTTCGAATCTAATGCGTCTACCGGACGAAGGATTCCGCTGGCGCATCAATCTCACCGCTGTCGCTCAAGCGGTAGATCAGCTCTACGGTAATCCATTAAGCTACGGAAACCGTTTCGATGGGCCGGTGCTGTTCATGCGGGGTTCAAGGTCGCACTACATCGATGACCTTGATCGGGATCGACCGGAACGCTACTTTCCCGGCTATATTCTGTCGACGATCCGCAATGCCGGGCACAATATCCATACCGACAACCCGGAAGCGTTTCTGGCCGCAATGGAGTATTTCCGCGAATCTTGCCTCGCCCCGCAGCAGCGGTAGTCAAGCTGTCCAGATTTTGAGGGACCGGAGCAAGAAGTGTTCGAGGGCGGCATCTTCCCGAAGATTCACTTCCAGCAGTCCGGCACAATGCTCAATCTCAGAAATTGCCTCGACTAATTTAGATGCCGCTTTCCTTGGAGAATCACTCAGATTATCAATGGCGAACTGCCGGGTTGATGTCTCAATGTCGGTAAACATCCGCTGGCGAATTGCCCTGCGAATGCTGGACTCGAGAGCTTCGAGTTTCCTTTGAATCGAATCTTGTTCAGCTTTCGTGGATTCCGCACCTCGCTCCATGGATAGCCCCGGCGGCAGGTTTTCCCGGGCCTGACTCCAGGCAGCTTCGCTCAAGATTCGCAGGGTGGATTTAAAAATCACGGTCATCCCGTAGGCTTCGAATACCAGGCGGGCACGATCCTGAGCATCCTTGGGACCATCGGACAGGCTACTTAGCCACGTTGAATAGCGGTCCAGCAGGTTTGCCCAACCGACATCGTCTATAGGCTTGGCGCCTGCAACCAAAGGGAATCGGAAGCACCGACTGCGAATAGTATCGAGAAGATCGTAAGGCTGTGCAGTGAGAAGAAGCAACGTTGTATCTAGCGGCGGCTCTTCGAGGGTCTTCAGAAGAATATTCTGAGATCTAACATTCATGCGGTCAGCTTCGTAGATGAGTGCCACCTTGCGGTCGGAGGTGTGGGGCGAAAGACTGATCTCGCGGATCAGTTCGTGGATCTGATGGACCCTGATTTGGCGCGCCTTGCTTTCCGGTCGAAGGACGAAGACATCGGGATGCTTGACGATTGTACTCGGCGTGAAGTCTCGATCGCTTGCTGCCAACAGATTTTCCGCGATGCGGATTGCCACTTCCTCCAGAGCCTCAAGGTTCTCCCCGCATAGGAGAATGCCATGGGGCAGGCGTTCACGCTCCAGGGAGCGCTCGATTACCTTTACCGTTCGAGAGGAGCGCAAAGGCTCAGACAAACCGCCGGCTAAGCTCATTCCAGATGTCGGCTTCTACTTCATCGCGATCACGGTCGCCATCCGCAATGACGAATCGTTCCGGAAGTGCCTGGGCCAGCATGAGAAATCCCTCGCGCACCTTTCGGTAGAACTCGATATTCTCGCGTTCCATGCGGTCCGGCAGGTCGGTTACGCGATGCTTGATGCGCTGCAGCCCAACTTCCGCCGGTAGGTCGACCACGACCGTGCATTCCGGCATCATATCACCCACCGCAAACTTATTGATGAGGTGAACAGGCTCCGCCGCGATGCGGCGTCCGACACCTTGGTAGACCGTGGTTGAATCGAGAAAGCGGTCGCACAGGATGACTTTTCCTTCGTTCAGAGAAGGCAGGATGAACTCTCTGACCAATTGAGCCCGGCTGGCTGCGAAAAGCAGCAGTTCGGTTTCGGGAAACATGTTTTCCGAGCTGCTTGCGTGCATCAGAAGGTGGCGGATCTCCTCGCTGATTTCGGTACCTCCCGGTTCTCGGGTGACCACGACTTCGAAACCTTCTTCCTCGAATCGTGAGGATATTCTACTGACTTGAGTGGTCTTTCCGCTGCCTTCCGAACCTTCGAATGAGATCAGTATGCCACGTTTCAGTTTCCTTTTCTTGACCATGTCTAGTGTCCTGTCTTGCAGATAAGCTTACTAATGTGGAGGCGCCTCGGAGTCGAGCAAAAGGCCGTTCCTAGCTCCAGTTACGAATAAAAGTATCGAGCTCCATGAGGGAGGGGCTCTTGCCGTGAAGCACGTAGTAGCCCGCGAAAGCGGTCGCCAGTGTCAGGCACGCCGGCAAATTAATCTCCATCAGTTGGGCCACCAGAAGGCCGGCATTAAAATGATCCCCGGCCCCCGACGTAATCCTGGGTTTTTCAACGAACGGCCCGTCAATCCAGGAACTGTCCTCTTTGGTGGCGCCAGCAGCGCCGCGGGGAGAATGGATCACGACACATTGAATTTGCAGCGATTGTCGCACCAATGACGCGGCTCTGCGGTAGCTGTCTTCATTTTCCAGGGAAGATACCTCATTCAGAGCCGAGAGAACCTGAGCCGCTTCCTTTTGGTTAAGACCCAGGATCACCTTACCGTGGTTGCAAAATCGTGCGATCGTGTTGAGAGCATTCTTGAGCTCGCCCTGGGACCGTTTTTCCGGATCCGCCAGGTCAAAAAAGAAAAGGCGGCCCTCCTGCCTCGGGCCGAGATTAGGGAATACTTTCTCCAGTAGGGCGGAGAAAATAGACGTCATTTCAGGTATCATGGTCCAGTTGACCAAAGCCAGCACATCAGCACGCGAGACGGCGTCGAAGAAGGCGCCTTCTCCAACAGTCGCGAGAATATTTGAAAAGGTTATCTTATCGAGCGCTGCGGCGTTATTCAGCATTACCGTCCCGTCCTCAAACTCGAGGGCGTGGGTAATCCCCGGATCACAGAGCGATTGCGCATCGGTTTTCTGGGCCAGGTCTTCGAAAACTGGATAGATGTCGGGGCTGCCCATGGCTCCTATGAATTTGACCGGCAGTCCGGCACTCAACAGGGCATGGGAAAGAATTGGCCCATTGCCTCCGATCTTCTCCCGACCGGGAACGACTTCGATGTTGGTCCCTACTCCGGCGGCCCCGCTAATGCGCTCACCGAATGCAGCAATACTTTCAATGGGTCGGTAGCTGTCTCGCGGTCCCGTTCGCTGATCTACCGGAACCAGAATGTGGTTTACGAATCCGTCAAATCCGACTAGAGCCGACTTCTTGGAAAGCACGCTGCCCTTCTGTCCGAGCGCCTCGAGGGTTTCTGCTTTGCTGTTCATAGCTACCTGGACCTTTCCCGAGCATGAAAGCAAATGAACCTACCGGCGCAACTTCTATTCTGGTAATTGATACTTTTGCAGCCTTCGTGACACGTCCGCCTTGAAATCATTCACTAAGCCTTCGGTGAACTCCTCAAGCGGCGGGCCGGAGTCTTGAATGACAGGAGTCAGGTCAACTGCCACCGTGGCGGCTTCCAACTCATCTACGTTGTGAGCATCGTGAAAAGTGGCGTCTGCCAGGCGCCGACCCAAAGTTGCCCGATCATCGCGTTTGCCCCCGGAAATCTGAGAAGCGAAGACTTCGAGCAGTCCCTGGGCCAGGTCATCCTGCCGGTTCACTGGAAGCAGCGTCTTCCTCTCATCGCAGAGCCAGTCGAGGTCTCTGCACACCTCGCAGCCGTAGACTCGTTGCGGCCGTGACTCTTCGGGAAGAAGCCGCAGAGCCTTCACTGATCGGAAAAGAACCGCCACATGGGTATCATGCTTGTCTGCGGGATTGTGCAGATAGACCGTTTCAGAGTGGACGAAATCGACCGAGAATAGATCAGATGAGTCCGGGTCAGGAGATTCGGCGAGTCAACCAGGATCAATGTGACGCGACCAACGAATGGAGGGAAGGCGAGGCGGACCTTTCAATCGATGATTCACGATTCGCGAGTCCAGCGTAACCATCGAACCTTGGAGAGACTGCGACGAAAGACTTGCTCAGAATATAGGATGATGAAGGATTGTGGAAAAGAGAGTAGCGGAACGAGAATTCATGAAGAGCGAAAACAACTGGACGCTGACCGACGTCGAGGAGCGAATATGGTTGGAGAGTTTTTGCCTGAAACCTGAAGATATGGGATGCGCTGGCGACACGGCGTGGTCGATACGAAAATCCACATTGCGGGGCGGCTACAGCGATGGCGTTGACTTGGTAGAGGTCGATAACGGGAGTTTGTCGCTATCGATTTTGCCGACACGCGGGATGGGGGTTTGGAAAGGGGACTTCAGGGGAATGCCGATCGGCTGGAAGTCCCCCGTGCCGGGGCCGGTTCACCCCAAGTTCGTCAACTTGCAAGAGCGAGGTGGCCTGGGATGGGTTTCAGGCTTTGACGAGATGATCGTCCGGTGCGGCCTGGATTCAACCGGGGCGCCTGGAATCGACGTGATACCCAGCAATACGGGTGTTCCGACGGAGGTAGAACTTACCCTGCATGGGAAGATCGCGAATCTGCCGGCGTCGAGGGTGGAGGTTTCCGTAACTGCGGCGGAAATTCCAAGGATCGCCATAATCGGTGAGGTTGTGGAAGCGGGTCTATTTTGTCCCCAATACCGGCTCCGGTCTACGATTTCGACGGTAGTGAATTCTAATACGTTCACCATAAGCGATGAAGTCACCAACCTGAAGGCTATCGATGCTGAAATGGAACTCTTGTACCATTGCAACTTCGGTGCGCCGTTTCTCGATCGCGGCGCCAGGCTCGAAGTCCCCGCGAGTGCGGTGTTTCCCCGGGATGCCCGTGCAGTCGAAGGAATTGACACCTATGCCACCTATCTGGGGCCAACTCCGGGATATGTGGAGCAGGTGTACTGGTATACGTTGCTGGGCGACGACCGGGGCCGGACTCTGGCCTTGCTGAGGAATGCTCTCGGCAATCGCGGCTTGCTGCTGAGATTCAATCTGAATCAGCTACCGGCGTTTACACAGTGGAAGAATACAGCTTCCGAGGAGGATGGGTATGTGACAGGACTGGAGCCGGCTACGAGCTACCCGAACTCCAAACGTTTTGAACGTTCGCGCGGCAGGGTTGTAAAAATGAGTGCAGGTGAAACCTATTGCAGCGAACTGAACTTTACCGTGCTCGACAGCGGCGAACTGGTGGCTGCGGCGGAATCGGAAATAGCGGTGCTGCAGAACCAAGCTGAGAGGATCGTGCACAAGGAACCGCATTCGGAGTTTTCTGAGATCTGAAGGTTTTCGGGATTTTGCGCGACCTTGATGCATGGCCGTAACCATCGGATTTCAACCTGGGGGGACCCGTCTCCGCATGGCTCCTCTGAAACAAGCCATTGAAAGTGGTCTCATTTTTGCCAAAATCGGGCACTCCTTGCGCCGGTTTCTTCTCGGTTTGCCGTAGGAAGACCCAATGTTAATGATTCAGAAGGTAGAAGTAACATTACATCTAAAAGAACGGCCGTAATTCTAGATGCAATGTTAGAGGGCATTGACCTCCAGCTTCACGCTGTTCGCAGAGACGTTCTGGAGGAGGAGAGTAACCCATGCCGGCTCGACATTTGACCCCCAGGGACTATAAATCTCGTATTTTTGGCCATGATTACCCGAAATTCTCCGCTGCGGCACGGTCTCATTTGGCTGATCGCTTGCCTGATTCTTGCTCCTGCATTCGCCTCCGGTGTCGATCTATCCGGATCGATGACGCCGGAGCAATTCGAAAAGGCCGGTTTGCGCAAACAGTCGCCGGAAGAATTGGCCTACCTCAATTCCTGGTTAACCGGTTTTGTCCAGGGCCAGGCGGAAAGCACTAGAAAGCAACGCCAGGCGGTGGCCAAGTCGATCAAGAAGCGCGAAAAGGAAAAGAGGTTTGGCGAGCGCCAGGTTCAAGCGCATGATTACATGGTGGAGCCGCCGGGAACGGCGTCGACCAAGGAAAAGACAACCGTAGATGCAGACAAATTTGGCATGCGTGAGGTTCTAGACAGAGTCGAGCATGAAAGTCGACGGCGCGTATTACGACTCAGTTCGAAGGAAGAGAAAAAGGAGCGCAAAGAGGAAAAGAAAGCCACCAAAGAAGAGAAAAAGGTCTCCGGTGAAAAATTTCCCGGAATGGAGAAATTCGGATCCCGACTCGCTGAGGAGTTTAGAGGATGGTCTGGGGCTACGAGGTTTTATCTCGCCAACGGGCAAGTATGGAAGCAGCGGCTCGAGGGATACTACCGCCACAAGGGCGAAGTCGGCCCACGCGTTGAAATCGTTAAGTTACGGTTCGGCTACTGGTTGTGGCTCCCGGATTTTCGAGTCGGGGTCGGAGTAAGACGGGTCGAGTGATCCGGGTTTGCTAGGCCACCGATACCACTACCGAATCCAGGTAGAGAAAAACTCGCCGGTCGGTATCGGTCTCGATCCAGACTGAGGGGTTGAGCAGGCCTCGGACGCGGGCGTAGGCGCCCACCAGGGTAGGGGAGAGCCCCCTCAGGTCGTAGGTCTTCTGACCCGACTGCAGCTCTACATATTCCCGCTTTTCGGTGTCGAAGAGAAAGCGCAGGTAAAGCCAGTTGATCTTGTCGTCGGTTTCATTGTAGCAGAGCTGCTGACGGCCGTCGGGAACCCATTGGAAACCATCGGTGCTGCCGTCAGCGTAGCGGCGTCCATACCACTGGGGATCGATCCCCGTCTTGGCCCATTCATTTTGGGCACCGTAGGTCCAGGCTTCATCGGAGACCGGGCCGGCATGCATGTATTGCCAGCGTTGGGTCATGTCGCCGTTGACCGCATTCACATAGCGAACGCCCATAAAGTAGCGATATTGATCATCCACCATATCAAACAGCACGCCGAATGCGCGAACGTCCTGTTCTCCGATGCCGATACGATCCATCTCCGGGGTGTAGGCGTACCACATTTCGAATTGCATGAGACCGCATGGCCGGTGCACCGAGAGCCGCTTTATGGCCTGTCCGAGGCTGCCGGGTTTGACGGGTTCTTCGTAGCGATTCGCCACCGGGCGGGTGGCTACCTTCAAGGAGTATAAGCCGTCCATCGAACCGTGGGTACCGGCGAAGCCGAACGAGGCCGTGCTCAACATGGAGGGGCCGAACTGCGTCTTGTCGAGTATGCCTGGATAGGCCCGGAAATCAGCCTCCGTATGATTCGGTTTCAAATCAATCCAGCCGCACAGGCCGCGGTCAAAATCATCGTAGGCGACGATCGTATGGAGAGGTTGAAACTTGCTGAGTTCCGGAATCTGGGACCAATCACTGCGCATTGTTGTGTTCAATTTCTCATTTCCCATTGACCTTGCTCGGTCAACCCATTCCGTTATCTTTGTCTGGGACAGGATCAAGTCAATTGGGATATACTGGCGAGAAAAACCTATGAGGCAGTTCCAAAATTCCGTTCTCGAACGTAAAAGAGGCTTCACCGAGCCGTTCGAGACGCCTCCCTTCGAGTGCGCCTGGGCCAGTGAAGCGATTTTCTTTCTTCGCGTCGAGGGAGTGGGCGGAATCGATCCCTCCATCGAAGCCATGGTTCAGATTTCCTTCGACGGGATTCATTGGCTCGATGAGGGAACCGCGTTTCCGATTATCCGGCTGCCCGGTGAACATTTTGTCAGGGTTTCTCATTTTGGCTCCTGGCTGCGCCTGCGCTGTGAAATCGAGGGAGATTCCCCTTCCTTCGACCTGCTCATCAACCTGGTGTTGAAGGAGTGAGGTCCCATGCAGAAACAGAGGTTGCTCTACCTTCAGGTGCGCTCGCCGAGCGTTTTCTCTGATATAATCGGGTTCACTCCGATCGAACCCACGGAAGGATATCAGGCGGAAATCCAAGTCAACGTGGAAGACTGGCCCTATGAATCCGTCCATCAGGCGCTCACCGATGGGTGGCGGATTATTCAATTTCCCCATTTGCAGGCCCCAATTGATGATCGCGATCTCGATGTGGTGGGCTATGAATTCATAATGGAAAAATGGGAGGAATATCCATGAGCCTTCGTAAGCACTTAATGAGCGATGTCGAAGTCGCCCGTTTTATCGTAAGCGGCTACCATATTATCAGGCCCCGATTCCCCAAGGGCTTCAATGAATCCATTGCACAGCAACTCGATGGGTTGGAGAGCAATCCCGGTGACGCCATCAGCGACGTCGTGACGGAATTGAATGCAGTGATCGGAAATTCCAAGGTTCGCGGCGTCCTGGTGAGTCTGCTGGGCGAGGATTACGAAGTCATAGCTCATCGGCATTGGCACTGCAAACTTCCGGGTTCCCGGTATATGCATTGGCACCAGGACAGCACCAATCGCCGGGACTTGCGCATCAACCAATTCCTCGGCCTCTACTATCCTCGGGAGGTCACGCCTGACATGGGTCCCACGGTGATTGTGCCCGGGACGCAATATCGAAATGCACCCACCGATCGCATGGCGACCTATACCAATATTCGAGGTCAGGTTCCCCTGGTCGTGAAAGCGGGTACGGTGGCCTTTACCCATTACGACATCTGGCACGGCACGGCGGCCAATCGTTCACCCAAGAAGCGCCATATGATAAAGTTTCTGTTCCGGAGAAAGTCGGATAATACGCGACCGACCTGGAATCATGATCCGGAGCTGCTTAACCAGCCGCGGGACTGGAACAACCGGGACAAGGCTCAGGACGTCGGAAACATTCTGACCTTTTCCAATCCCCTGGGGGTTTCCCAGAGCGACCACTACAAGGAACGCGTGATTCGGCGTCAGGCTTGGGAACATCTGATGGGTAAGGCGAGGTAACCTGCAGATCGGATCGGCTTCGGTCTTTCCGGACCCTTCAGGGCCTTTCGGGAGATCGCGAGCATGACGCAGTTTCAGGGAGCGTCCCGCTGAGGCGTCTGCGGCGGCCCACGGATACCAATTGGCTGGACGGGTCCCGTGGTTTTCTGTAACCGTCTGACCCCTATGAAAAATCCGGTACGCAAGAAATTACGGGAAGGTAAAGTATCACTCGGGGGCTGGTTGAACCTGGCTTCTCCACTGGCGGCGGAGATCATGGGATGCTGTGGATACGACTGGTTGACGCTGGACGCTGAGCACGCCGCCTGTGACCTCGTTTCAGCCAGCGAAATTTTTCGAGCAATCGAGGCCCGAGGCTGCACACCGTTGGTTCGCTGCTGGGATCATAGGCCGGACACGTTGGCGCGGCTTCTGGATGCCGGAGCCTACGGCATCATCGTGCCCCACACCAGCACCGTTGCAGAGGCCGAGGCGATCGTGGACTCCATGCGCTATCCACCCGTGGGCTCACGTTCGGCCGGCGCCGGGCGCATCATGGCCATGGGTAGCGATTACGAAGCGACCTGCAACGAAGAGATCCTGGTCATCCCCCAGATCGAAGATCCGGAGGGCGTGGAGAACGCGGACGGCATCATGGCCGTCGAAGGCGTGGATTTGTGTTTTCTGGGCCCCAACGACCTGAGCAAAAGCATGGGCGTAGAGCAGGGACATCCGGATCACGAAGCGGCCGTTCAGCACGTCCTGGCAGCCTGCAAGAAGCACGGCAAACCGGCCGGGATGCCGGTGCGCACAACCGAAGCCATCAGCCAGAGGGTTAACGATGGATTCCAGTTGCTGGATATCGCCAGCGATCTACGGCTCCTTCTGTCCGCCTCGGAGGCGATTGTGGGTACGGCGGAAGCGATCGTGGCGGATGTCGGCTAGGGTTCGTTGGAAAGTGTTTTTATGGAGGCCTTACGGACTCGGGGGCCCTCGTCCCTCCAAGTCTGGTGCGGTCGACACGCGATTGGAGGGCCGACGGCTCTGGAGGCCGTTTGGAGGTTGGGTATTGGGAGCGGGCGTGTTGCCGGCCTGTCAGGGATGAACAGATATGGGGAAAGCTGCCGGCCTTACGGACTCGTGGGCCCTCGTCCCTCCAGGTCTGATGCGGTCGACACGCGATTGGAGGGCCGACGGTTCTGGAGGCCGTTTGGAGGTTCGGTGTCGCGAGCAAGCAGATTACTCGACTGGCGGACTTCCGGATCGCGACGTTTTCTTGGGCTTGTATCGCGAGACGAGGACAGGTAGGTTAACGAGACGATGCCCTACTTAAACTTGAAGACAAATGGGGTTGATGAAGCTTTTGATGCGGGCCGGATCTGTGCGGACGCTTCGAAGATTTGCGCTGAGGCGCTGGGAAAGTCCGAGGAATATATGATGGGTTCCCTGGAATCCGTTCGCGATATGAGTTTCGGCGGTTCCACCGTCCCGGCGGTTTTCGTCGATATTTCCCGCGAAAACCGGGGATGGAATGGCAAAACGTTCGTCTAGGATATTAGCTCCATTATTCTCGACCTTGTTGTTAGTATGTGCGTTCTCGAGCATCGCCTCGGCTCAACGCTCTTTTCGAGGCGATGGGCTGGTACAGCCTTCTGAATACCCCCAGATTCGACTGGCCGCACGTTCGACCGAGATCGAGCAATCCCTGGAGGAATACAATGAACGACTGAGAGAGTTCACCGAGGGATCGAAACCGATCGAGTGGGCCGAGATTCAGATGAATATGGGGAGGACGTTCATGCTTCGTCTCTCCGGTGAACGCGAAGCGAACCTTCACAAAGGAATTGGGGCCTACGAGGCCGCCCTCCGCGTTTATAGCGAGTTGGCCTACCCGGTTCTACGAGCGCAGGCCCTCTTTGAAATCGGCAAGGCCAATTGGGCGCTGGGGGGGGGACGCGATGAGAGTATCGAGAATAAGGCTATAGCTGCGATAGGGGAAGCAGCTCGCCTTTTTGAAGTTTCCGAGGCTGCGGAGGCTATGGCAGAAGCCTTTCAAAGGTTGGGCTTTTACTTCTCCAACAGAAAAGAGTTGGAGAATGAGAATGCCTTTGAGCAATCGACGAGGTATTACAACAAGGCGATGACCGTGTTCACGATGGAGACCCACCCGGTGGATTGGGCCGCTATCCAGAACAATCTGGGAAGCTCTTACCTTAGACGTCAGCGAGCGGAAGGGGATGAGTATGTGGACGCGGCTCTGGAGCACTTCCACAATGCTCTTATGATTTTTGATCAATCGGGACATCCGTGGAAGTGGAGCTTGCTTCAGGGTAATCTTGGCAATGCCTACCTGCTCAGGAAAGAGGGGGATAGTAAGGAGAATCTGAATAGGGCCCTCGAATTCTATGATTCGGCGGCGCGAATTCGGACCCGCGAACGGGATCCCGAGGGTTGGGCGGGCATCCAATACGATCGTGGAAACTGCTATCGACAGGTGCCCAGTGGCGATACGGAGAAGGACATTCGGCGAGCTGCAAACGCCTACCGTGATGCACTGCTCGTTTTAGACCAGGAAACGAAACCAAAAATATGGGGAATTGCGCAATTCAATCTTGGCGAGTGCTACTTGATCCTGGCCCAGCGGAATGCCGGCGCGTCCATGCGATCTGCTATTCGGGCACTCAATCGATCCCTGGAAGTCTATCATCTGGAGAGCTATCCAAAGCAATGGGGATTAGTCCAATTGAGACTGGGCGACGCCTATTCCAAGCTCGAGCCAGGCTCTCCGGTGGAGAATGCCAGCCGCGCACTGATCGCCTACGAAAACGCTCTGCAGATTTACACCTATGACGCCGAGCTCCGCACCTGGGCCTACTTGCATGGCCGTGTGGGGGATGCCAACTTGCGTCTCGGCAGGGAATTGGGAATGTCCTACCTGGAGAAAGCCCTCCACCAGTATCGGCAGACCTTGCACGCCTACGGGACTGAAGAATTCGCACGGCAACGGGAAGCGGCTTACTTCAATATCGGCCGAGTGCATTTGGAAATGTTCGCCGCCACCGACCGCGTGGCGAGTGTCGTCTCTGACAAATAAGCATGCCACTGGCAAAGCCATTTTCAGCCTCAGTCCCGACTCGTCGGGATGCCGGCGCGGGCAATTCCGATAACTCGGGACTGAAGCTATGAAAACCGTTCCAACTCAAACCGATTCTCGCCGCTTGGCGATCGCTTTTCTGCCTCTGCTTGTCGTTCTGGGTGGCTGTGAGACGACGGGGCGGCAAGAAGCCGCTACCACTGCCTTCCAGGATACGATACTGGGAGAGGGACGAGTCGAGGTGGAGTTAAAGGGCAAAGGCACTATGCCTCAGTCGATGGCGAGGCAATTGATCTTCCTGCACGCTGCGGAGCTGGCGCAGGAGGGCGGGTATGCGTATTTCACTCTAGGTGATATTACCGGGCGAGTAATTGCCGAAGAAGCTCAGCGTCGAGCGAGCGCGGCGAGCATTCTGGGACGAACCCGGGAAATCGCGGGCGATGCCGGGGGTGCTGAAGCGTCCGGTGAATCTGTCCCCGAGCCATCATTCGTTGCGGAACCGTCTGAGGCCGCTGAAGGATTCCAGGACGCTGGCGTTGGCGGACGTGGTCGTCGAGGTCCTGAAAGCGGGATCCCAAGGCCGATCTACGACCCGAATCGACCAAGACTGGTGATGGTGGCCGGCTTTTTCAGGGATCGTCCCCCGGCTGACCGGCATTATTTCGAGGCCCGGATTCCCATCGAACGCCTTCGGGCTGAATACGGGCTATGATTTTTCGCTCTTGCCATGAATGGATGGACCAGCTTTTCGATGCGCACGCTCCCATTGCGCTCGAGGATACTCAAAAGATCTACAGTTACCTCAATTTCGTGCGTCTCGTAAGGGAGTTGGCGGCGCGGCCTGCTGCGCTTATTCGCTACGATCGTGAGTGCTACAACTCGGTCGCGGACCCTTACGCCAGAGTGACGCTGGATCGCGATTGGGAATAATCTGTCCCGGGGTCTGGGCATTCTGGGAACATTGGCCCTGGTTCGTTTCCGCACTCCGATTCGAGATCCACGTGATATTACCTTCATTTTTGCTTCCTTGGCTTTAGGCGTCGCCTCGGGCGCGCAGCTCTACGAACTTGCTGTTTTGGCCACCCTTTTCTTCTGTCTGGTGACGTGGATACTGAGTTGGTCTCCTTTCAGTAGCAGGCGCGATTTCGAAGGATTGCTGCGATTTATCCTTCCTCCCGGCTCACCGGCTCTGGACACGGTCAGGGCGGTTCTGACCTGACCTGAAACTTAGCCTCTGGAGCGGGTTTGCGGGCGATGGAATCGATGTCAAGTGAATTTTGTTGGACCGTTAGCCCAGTCGCGCTAAAGAGCCGGAAATGACGTAGCGCACTGCTTATCGGAGCGCAGCGTAGATTGCGGTGCGAAGTGGGAGATACGGACGGTCCGGGATCCCGGGGCAACCCCCGGCGCTGCCGGCGGTAAGCCCGCGGGCTACGAAAGAGCGGCCATTGCCGAAGACGATCGCAGGTGCGGGCCGCGGCCGGAAGTTTCACTCCTGTTGGATCCGGCAAGCGTCAGCGCGCCGGGGGCGCGACTAATGTGAAAGTTAGCCTCTGGAGCGGGTTTGCGGGCGGGTTCGTCCCTGCCCTCACGGGCAGAGCTACACCGGGGCCTTGTGGCTCGCTCCGTGAGGAGCGGGAAGAGTGCTGACGTGAGTTTTACCCTTGATATATCCGGCGAGCGTTAGCGCGGCCGGTGGCCGCGCTAACCTGAAACTTAGCCTTGGGAGCGGGTTTGCGGCGTGTCAAGTTAATTTTGTTGAGCCGTTAGTCCAGTCGCGTTAAAGAGCCGGAAATGACGTAGCGCACTGCTTATCGGAGCGCAGCGCAGATTGCGGTGCGAAGTGGGAGATACGGGCGGTCCGGGATCCCGGGGCAATCCCCGGCGCTGCCGGCGGTAAGCCCGCGGGCTACGAAAGAGCGGCCATTGCCGAAGACGATCGCAGGTGCGGGCCGCGGCCGGAAGTTTCACTCCTGTTTGATCCGGCCAAGCGCAGCGCGCCGGGGGCGCGACTACTCTGAAAAAGAGCCTGATAGTGCTTCCTCCTCAGATTGTGGAGTTGGAAACCGAGTTGGCGGCTGCCCGAGAGGGACTGGATGATTTTGGGAGAGTCGCAGGAACCGATACAGATTCCTTCAACGCCGCTTTGGCGGTCCTCGAAGGACGGCGTCAGGAGCGTGAAATCAGAACTGTCAGCGGGGGCGTGGTTTCCGAGATTTACCGTCGCGAAGGTGATGTTGTGGTTGCCGGTGAACCTATTCTTAAGATCGTGAAAGAGAGGTCAGAGCGCATCCTCGGTTTTCTGCCGGAAGCAGGATTGGGAACCGTTGCGAGCGGCCAGGAGGTGTACATCTCTCCAGGCGCTCCGGGAAATGCACTCATCGAAGGCCGTATTGTCGCTCTCGTGCCTAAAGTGGACACCTTCCGTGACCGCGCCAGCGCCCTTCCCAACCGCGTTTATCGGGGAGTTACCATGATCATCGAGCCAGTAGAAGCAAGTAACTTTACACCCGGGCAAAAGGTGGCGATCCGATTGCGGCCAGAGGCATCTCTTCGGCAAAGGTTTTGGAGCCTTTTGAAACCTTGAGGCTCTTGTTCGTGCGGCGCATACCGGAAGGGGAACCAAGGGTTTCGGAACAGGGACCATGAATCTTCAAAAAGTCGCTGTGCAGGGGCGTCGCTGAATGTTTTCAAACAGACAATGAAACATATTAGAACTATGGCATACCTAGGTGTTGGGGTCTATCTGCTGGCAGGACCTTTTTTGCAGGAAGCGGATGCTTCGATTCCTGAAGAAGACTTGGAACTAACTCTCGAACGTGCCCTGACCCTGGCGCAGATACAGGACTCTTCCCTGGCGCAGATTGAGGCTGAGCTGAAGGCAGCCGGCCAGGAAACGAGAGACCTTGGGAAATGGTGGCCCTGGGCCCGGGTTCCTGGCAAAGTCGAGAATCCCATTGCGGGAACAGGTAGTATCTCTCCGTCTTCATTCGTGAGCGACTCCTCGGAGTCGGATATCCAGACTGCCTTTGCCGACTTGGAGGTCGCTCGCTCCTTGGCGCTGGAACTCTTGGACGAGGAGGCTGAGTTAATCAGGCAGGTGAAGGCATTTCTTTCCGAGGAATCGGGAGCAGCCCGCCCCGAAATTCGCCGGGAGACGCAAATCAAGCGGCGTCTCATCGAGTTTCAGATCGCCCGTCTTGAGGCGCATTATCAATATCAGCTTCATCTAGCCCGACTTGACCAACTCAACCTCTAAAAAAGTTTTTTTCGGGGGTAAATGGGCTGTCGAGTCGCATAAACAGTGGGGGAAGGTTGGCAGAGTGGTCTGTAGTGTAGACCTACCCTCTTCCCAGGCCCCGATTTGTTTGTATAATTGGGGCCATCATGTTTCTGAGGTGCAATCGGCGGCGCAAAGATGGCAAAGAGCACTGCTACTGGAACATCGTCGAAAATAAGCGTGTGCGTGGCGGTCGGGTGGTGCAGAGGCAGGTGTTGTACCTTGGAGAGATCAACGACAGCCAGCGCAGCTCGTGGCGCAAGAGTATCGAGATCTTCACCGAGGGCAAGCCCCGGCCGGAGCAGGTGGCGCTGTTTCCCGAAGATCGGGCCCCACCAGTGGATGAGGAAAGCATCATTCGCATTCGGCTCAAAGATCTGCGTATCGAACGGCCCCGCCAATGGGGTGCATGCTGGCTGGGCTGCGTGCTTTATGAACAATTGGGGTTGGCCGCGTTCTGGGGTGAGCGGCTGGCTCCTTCGCGGCAAGGCAGGCGCTGGGCCAATGTGCTGCAAACCCTTGTGGCTTACCGCTTGATCGCTCCAGGAAGCGAGTGGCGGCTGCATCGTGAGTGGTACCAGCGATCCGCTATGGGCGATCTTTTGGGCGAAGACTTCGGTCTGGCCGAGAAGAACGCCCTTTACCGTTGCCACGATCGATTGCTGGAGCACAAAAAGGCCCTGTTCAGCCACCTGACCAACCGCTGGAGCGATTTGTTCAACGCCCGTTACGAGGTACTGCTATACGATCTGACGAGCACCTATTTCGAGTGTGATCCGAACCAGGAACCAGCGGCTTCGAGCCGAATCCGCAAGTTCGGCTACAGCCGAGACAAACGTTGGGATTGTCTGCAGGTGGTGATCGCCCTGGTAGTCACCCCGGAGGGCTTTCCGATTGCCTATGAAGTGCTTCCCGGTAACACCCTGGATCAAACCACCTTGGGCGATTTTCTTGCTCGCATCGAAAAGGCCTACGGCAAGGCCCGGCGCATCTGGGTGATGGATCGGGGGATACCTACCGAGGAGGTTTTGGCCCAGATGCGCGCAAGCGACCCGCCGATCGACTATCTGGTGGGTACGCCGCGCTCGTGGCTGGACAAGTTCGAGCAATCGTTGCTGCAAAAGCAGTGGCAGAATCTGCGTGCAGGTATCGACGTAAAACTCATCAGGGAGGGGGGTGAAACTTATGTTTTGGCCCGTAGCAAGGAGCGCCTGCACAAAGAAAAGGGTATGCGTCTGCGCGGTTTGCGCCGATTGCTTGAGAGGCTCAAGAAGCTCCGCGATAGCAAGCGGCGTTACCAGCGCGATACCATCCTCATTAAACTGGGCGAAGCCAAGAAGGAAGCCGGCCCGCGGATCTGGCGTTTACTCGACATTGCCGTAGCCCCCAAGGATGGCCCCGCCAATGGCTCGCCGGTGAGCTTCCGGTTGAACTGGAAGAACTACCGTCAGGCCTATCGCCGGGAAGGCCGCTACCTGTTGCGCAGCACCCTCAGTGCCGACAATCCGCACCGCCTCTGGCACCTCTACATCCAACTCACTGAGATCGAGCAAGTTTTCAAGGAAATGAAAAATGACCTCTCCATCCGGCCCATCCATCACCAAAGGGACGATCGCATCGAGGCCCATATTTTTATCAGCTTCCTGGCTTACTGCCTATGGGTCACTCTGAAGCGTCGCTTGCGCGATCTGGCCCCTGGTCTTACTGCCGCCGAGGTGCTTTCGAAAATGGCGGCGATGCAAATGCTCGATGTAAAGCTACCCACCACCGACGGGCGCACCGTGGTGCTCACCCGTTACACCGAGCCCAGTAAGGATCAAAAGCTATTGCTCAACCAGCTAAAGCTTGAACTTCCTGCACAACCGCCACCAAAAATCGAATCGAAAACTAGCGAGATGTAGTGGAGACCTTTGGTCGTTTATCAACGACTTAGGTCAAAAATGACGCCCAGTTGAGAAAGAGGGGCTAGCCGACTATCAGTATGCGATGAGCCTGGCCCAGGTCAGGTAGCTGTAATCCGCATCGTATCTCGACTTGTGTCGCGGCCGCCTTGCTGAGACTGAAAATGGCTCCGGCATTGGCATGCTTATATGTCGGACACGAAACCGGGTTCCCGCAGCAGCCGGAAATTTAACGCGCGCGCGGTAGGCCCTGCCAACCCAATAATTAGGGTCTATTACCTGTTTTGTCTGGAAATTCAGGCTCTACCCAAGCTTTCAACTTCACTCCTGGGAGACGGCCGGATTTTTGATTATCAGACACAATTTTGTAAACTGCTTATTGCTCGAAATCCCTTTATTCATGGGAATTATACGGAGTTTTGCGTTAGGCTGTGAATTAAATGTGAATAAGATCCTTGACGTCACGAAGGCATTGATTTCCGCCGGTTACCGGGGTATATACCTTAGTTGTTTATGAAAGCAGACACTTACTCACGAACTGGAACATAAATCGTGAAACAGCAAAAACAGCGACAGAATTTGCTGAGAGGCTACCTCCGTTCGTGGATGCCATTCGCCCTTCGCTTCGCAAAATCGGCAGGCAAGCGCGATCGGACAGATCGGTCGGCGTCAGCCGGGAGCGAAAAGCAAGGCGGATTCACTCTTGCTGAGCTTCTGGTGGGGACTGCGGCCAACCTACTCGTGATAGCCGGTCTGTTCAGCGCCTTGGGACAAGGAATCATTTACTCGGAAAACGCCCGTAGCCTCGATTTCGTCACCCAGTTACTCGATGTTGAGATGGATGAGATTCAGGTTCTGGGCTGGACAGAAATCAACGCTCTCGATACCAGGGCGAGTTTCGATCCGCACGCCTATTTCGCTCAAATTCCACTTCGTAAACACGAATGCATCCGAGAAGTGACCAACGAGTCAGCGGGCCTCAAGAAGATAAACCTGATCGTTTCCTGGCACGACTTGCGCGGTATGGTACACCGTCGCAATTCAGTCACTTTTCTCACCGAGAACGGCGTTTACTCACCGGGTACTGCACTCTAGGAGCAGAATCGATGAGGAGAGAGAAGACAAAAAGTCGCAGGGGAAGCGCAATCATTACTGCGCTGATGGTGGCCGGAATCGGCGGGTTGCTGATTTCAATAATGATCAGGTCGGCGACAGGCGAAAAAATCGCGGCGGATAAGAGATACCACAACCAGAACGCAAGCCGCTTAGCAATATCTGGAGTCGAGATGGCCATTATGGCCTTAAGTAACGACGTATGGGATAAATGGGACTTGAGCTTTAACGGGGAGATCCGCACTCAGCAGTTCTCTGGCGTCGAAATGGCAAACCATTCCTCAGCAGAAATCTCGATTCTGCTGAAGATGAACGATGGGTTTCCGATTGTCGTCAGTAATGCGGAAGTTCTCACAACGACCGGTGCTTCCTACAAGAACCAGAAAGAGGCAAACCTCAGGCCGCATTCCATCTTCGGCAACGGTCTAACCGTCGGCACCCGTACCTATTTCCTCTACTACGGCAACATCGGTATTGACAGTTACAATTCCGCAGTGGGTCTCTACGATCCCTTTCTCAATCGCAACGACAACGGCACAGTAGTAAGCACGAACTTGGCTTCTTACCATTCCTCCAATGCGCAGATTTTCGGTTACCTGGGTGCGAATTTAGGCGCCAACTGGTATTCCGAGAGCAGCGGTATACAGCAAGCATCGAACCCACTGGCCCGCCAGATTGGCTATGGTGGGAAAGTCACCGGGTTTGACAGCGCGAGGGGAGCTTTGGTGGACCTTGATCGCGTCGTGGGCGATATCCACATCATTGAAGAGGAGATCGAGGCGCCCGCTATCAAATACCCCACGGATCTTCCACGTTTTGGAAAAGGGAAGAAATCTACAGTAGAACTTGGGCAGAGCGCGGAGAGCGAGTTTCACCTGATCAACTCTGATTTGACCATACCTAAGCGCAAGACCTTGCGAATATCCGGAAATGTGGTTTTGGTGGTCAAGGGAAACATCAATATTCAAGGCGCCTTGGAAGTGGTCCCACCCTTTGGTCGGCTGACCCTCTATTGCGAGGGATCCCTTTCCGTGATCGGCAACGGCCTCGTAAACGAATGGCAACAGCCGGACAAGCTGGTCATATTCCACAATCCGGGTGGGTTGTACTCCAACGGGGCCGTTTGGCTTGGGGGTGACACGCCCATACACGCTGCCATCTACGCACCGCATTCGAGTGTCTATCTCTTCGGGCACTATCAAGGCCGTCCGTTCTACGGAAGCAACAAGGATTTCTACGGATCTCTGGTAGCAAAGAACGTTTTGTTCTATGGCGATTATGAATTTCATTTCGATGAGTCACTGAAGGAATATGTTACCGACAATCCCACTTACGTGCTGGACAATTTCGTGAACCTCGATAGCGACGAGGCGAAGCAACTCGACCAGGTTATTGACGGACTCTTCCCGACCGGTAGCGGTGACGAAGCAGAGGCGCTCGCAGCCTTACTTGATTTGGAGGAAATTGAACTGGCCTTATTCGGAATCGCGGAGAGCGGTTCAGAGATCAACCTCGCGAAAAAGGCGAAAAAGGGGAAGAGCGCTCTTGCGCAAGAACGCCGCGCAGCGGCACAAGAACGCCGCGAAGCGGCCGGCAAGGGAAAGAAGGAAAAGCTCACAAAAAAGGTGAAACCGGGCGATAACGGCGATAACGACGGCGATAACGGCGATAACGACGGCGATAACGACGATGACCTGGAGGTAGGGGATGAATAGTGGGCAAGCAACTCACTCATCATCTACTCTGCCGCACCGGCCGGAATCCAATTGAGCGCGTGAGGCCGAATTAAGCGCGCCTTTCAGTTATATTGCGTGCACGGGACCTTCGCTTTGTGATGCTGTAGCAGCACCGGGCAAATCCCGTAATTAGGGTCTACTACCTATTTTTCCTAAGAATTGAGGCTAATCCAATCCACTTTATCCCTCTCCCCGGAATTGGCGAATTTGTGGATTTAAAGACTCATTTATTGAAGCTGTTTGCTGGTCACAATCCCTTTATCTATTGGGATTAGATGGAGATCTTGCGTTAGTCTGTGAATAAAATGTGAATCGAGGGCTTGACGTGGCAAAGTCATTGATCTCTGCGAGCAACTAGGGTAAGTTCCCTACTCTTGCAAAAGAGATCGAATTTTCACAGAGCAGCACATCAATCGTGAGACAGCACAAGCACCGGCGGAATTCCCCGATAGGCTACCTTTGCTCTTGGATGCCATTCGCCCTTCGCTTCGCAAGATCGGCGTCGGCAGGGGGCGAAAATCAAGGCGGATTCACTCTTGCTGAGCTTCTGGTGGGGACTGCGGCCAACCTACTCGTCATAGCCGGTCTGTTCAGCGCCTTGGGACAAGGAATCATTTACTCGGAAAACGCCCGCAGCCTCGATTTCGTCACCCAGTTACTCGATGTTGAGATGGATGAGATTCAGGTTCTGGGCTGGACAGAAATCAACGCTCTCGATACCACGGCGAGTTTCGATCCGCACGCCTATTTCGCTCAAGTTCCGCTTCGTAAATACGGGTGCATCCGAGAAGTGACCAACGAGTTAGCGGGCCTCAAGAAGATAAATCTGATCGTTTCCTGGCACGACTTGCGTGGTATGGTACACCGTCGCAATTCAGTCACTTTTCTCACCGAGAACGGCGTTTACTCACCGAGAACCGCACTCTAGACAGCGGAGTTTTGAACGAACCAGGAGACAGTATGAAGCAAAGCAGGCAACGAGCCCAACGAGCCATAAGGATGGAAGGGACAAAGACAAAAGGGTACAGCCTCCCCGAAGTGCTGATCGTGGTAGTTGTAGCCAGCATTTTGCTCGCTGCCATAAGCTCCTCCCTGCTGACGCTCATGCGCGGGAGCGCAAAGATGGCAGACTACTCCGCAATGTCCGGGCAAGCGCGGCTTTCCGCGCAGTATTTTCGGCAGGACATCCAGTTGGCCACCAGTATCAGCTCGCTCTCGCCAACGGGATTTTCGCTTGTGATACCCGGCAGCGGCGGTGGTTTTGATGTCGTCGACTATCTCTACGACGACACAGAAAAAGAAGTGTATCGGATATGCAACGGCTTCTCCCGGCTGCTCATGAATAATGTGAAGGCATTCCAGTTCGACTATTTCACGGTGAGCGGATTTCCCACAACTAACCCGATTGAAACGAAGAAGGTCGCTATTACGGCGGACGTCGGTCGCGGAAACAGCCTGGCGGCTAAGACAAATAATTACCACGTCGAAACCCGCGCAATTTTGCTGAACATCTAACATCTAGGAGAAGAATCAATGACGAACGAAAAGACAAAAAGTCGCAGGGGAAGCACACTCATTGCTGCGCTGCTCCTGGCTGGAATCGGCGGATTGCTGATTTCTATAATGATCAGGTCGGCGGTACACGGAAAAAGCGCGGCGGATAAGAGGTACCATACCCAGAACGTAAGCCGCTTGGCAGTATCGGGCGTCGAGATGGCCATCGTGGCCTTAAATAATGACGTATGGGATGAATGGAACTTGAGCTTTAACGGCGAACTCCGCACTCACCAGTTCTCTGACATCAAATTGGGAAAACAGTCGGCAGGAGAAATCTCGATTCTGCTGAAGATGAACGATGGGTTTCCGATTGTCGTCAGTGATGCGACGGTTCTCACCACCTTTGGTACTTCCTACGAACACCAGAAGGAGGTCAACCTCAGGCCACGTTCCATCTTCGGCAACGGTCTAACCGTCGGCAAACGTACTTATTTCCTCTATTACGGTAACATCGGTATTGACAGCTATGATGCCGCCCTGGGTGTCTACGACCCCTTTCTCAATCGGGGAGACAACGCCACTGTAGTAAGCACGCAACTGTCTTCTTACCATTCTTCCAATGCGCAGATTTTCGGTTACCTGGGCGCGAAGTTGGGTGCCAACTGGTATTCTCAAAGCAGCGGTATACAGGAAACATCGAACCCACTGGCCCGCCAGCTTGGCGATAGTGGGAAGGTCACCGGGTTTGACAGCCCGAGGGGAGCTTTGGTGGACCTTGATCGTGTCGTGGGCGATATCCGCATCATTAAAGAGGAGATCGAAGCGCCGGTTATCAAATACCCCACGGATCTTCCACGTTTTGGAAGCGGGGCCAAATCTACAGTAGAACTTGGGCAGAGCGCGGAGAGCGAGTTTCACCTGATCGAGAATGATTTGACCATAGGTAAGGGCAAGACCTTGCGAATATCCGGAAATGTGGTTTTGGTGGTCAAGGGAAACCTCAATATTGAAGGCGCCTTGGAAGTGGTCCCACCCTTTGGTCAGCTAACCCTCTATTGCGAGGGATCCATTTCCTCGACCGGCAACGGCCTCGTGAACGAATGGCAAGAGCCGGACAAGCTGGTCATATTCCACACCCCGAGCGGCTTGCAAAGCAGCTGGGTCGTTTGGCTTGGGGGTAACACGCCGATACACGCTGCCATCTACGCACCGCATTCGAGTGTTTATCTCTTCGGGCACTATCTGGGCAATCCGTTTTACGGTAGCAACAAGGATTTCTACGGATCTCTGGTAGCAAAGAACGTCCTATTCTATGGCGATTATGAATTTCATTTCGATGAGTCACTAAAGGAATATGTTACCGACAATCCCACTTACGTGCTGGACAATTTCGTGAACCTCGATGGCGACAAGGCGAAGCAACTCGAGCAGGTTATTGACGGACTCTTTCCGAAGGGTGGCGCTAAAGACGCACAGGCAATAAACGTCTCACTCGACTTGGCGGAAGTTGAACTGGCCTTATCTGGAATCTCGGAGAGCGGTTCAGAGATCAACCTCGCGAAAAAGGGAAAGAGCGCTGTTGCGGAAGAACGCCGCGCAGCCGCAGAAGAACGCCGCGCAGCGGCCGGCAAGGGAAAGAAGAAGAAGGTAAAGAAGGTAAAGAAGGAGAAGCTCATTAAAACATAAAAAGAGCAACCGGGCAAGAACCAGGAGGATCCTCGAAGAAAAGGAGCCGAAGGGGATGAATAGTGGGCAAGCAACCCACTCATCATTTCGCTCCTCACGGAGGCGGCTCGGAAATGTTCCATCCTAATCATTACAATTCAATTCGCCCTCGATCCAGGCGCGAAGCACAGAATAGGTCCTGAATTTCATGAACGCTAAAGAAAATCGAACACGGGCATTCACGCTGGTGGAGATCATGATTCTTGTCATCATAATCGGTATGCTGGCGACTATGGCCTTGCCGTACGTAGGCAAAGCGCGGGAATCGTCGCAGAACGTACGCTTAATGAACGATTGGCGCATTTTCATGGCGGCCTTTGAAAGTTATGCCACCGAGATGGGGGAATTTCCCGAAAACGGAAGTTCAGGACAGATTCCTGCGGGCATGGAAGGACATTTAGGCGAAACGGCATGGACCGCGGTAACCGCGGTAGGTGGCAGTTGGGATTGGGATTTAGAGCAGTTCGGCTTTACGGCAGGGATCAGCCTGGTCGACTCCAGCATTGTTGCCGGCCAGATGAGAAACGTGGATGAGAAACTCGACGACGGAGATCTGGCAAACGGCCTGTTTCGGCAGACTGGAGCTACGCGTCTTACGTATATCCTCGAGCTTTAGCAAACTGTCGGACGCTGATTCGATCGGTGTCACACTGAAAAATCTCACTCATCCCGGAGAGCCTGTGTAGACCCGCTGCGGAGGGCAATGGCGATTGCGAACCGAAGCCAAACGAGACAAAGAACGAGGAGAGCCAGGACCAGCAGAACCATACCCCGAATAGCGACACTTATTCCCTGGCCCGAGAGCGAGGGCCAAACGGCTGCCGTGGCCGCACCCACTCCAGTGACCAGACCCCAGAGGATCAGCGTTCGATTCTCATAGTATATCAACCTGTTCAGGATTTTCGGCAGGAAACCAATTGAGCGCATAAGGCCAAATTCACCGCGCCTTTCGGTTATATTACGCGCTACTACGACGCCCAGCCCAGCCGTTCCCAGGAGCAGTCCGAAGCCGCCAAGAACCTGAAAAATAGAAAGATAGGTGTTCTCTACGCGGCGGAATTCAGCCAGTCGCTCCGCCGTGGGTATGAGATTCATTCCCTGGTCTAGAAATAGACGAGTGAGGGATTGTCTGGTGGCTTCCAGATTCTCAGCGGGAGCGTCAATGAGGAAGTAGCGATAACCATCGAGGGAAGGGAATTTCTCAACGAACTGTTCTTCCGCAATCATGATATTTCCCTGGAGAATGGAACCCTGCAAGATGCCATCGATACGGACTTTGAACGGCTTTCCCTGTTCGTCCAGGTAGGTCAGCGTGTCGCCGGCGCTGAGTCCCAGGGCCCAGCGAACCGTCGCCTCATCGGCAACGGCAGGGATCGTATCGGGCAGATCATCGGCGTTTGTATTTAGCGTTGCCCACCCGGAAGCCGAATTTTCTCCAGCTTGATCGGGTGCGAAAAGGAAGGCCTTGCGATCCAACAGCTCATCGGGGCGAACGCCGAGTAGGCGGGGTTGCAAAGCCCGGTTGAGATTCAGACAGCTTGCCTCGTCCCCTTGGCGGACGCGCATGGGGACGAACGCCACACCTTCTGGAAAGCTCTTGGCTAGGCCGAGCTCCAACCTTCCGCCGGCGGTATTGATATCGTCGTAAATGGGCATCGTCGATTCTCCGATGAAAGCGAATCCCCCGGTGCCGGATTGGCGGGACAGATTTTCCTCACCTGTTTGATGGCGAAATGCGTTGGTCGAAACGACGATGAATACGCCGCTTGCCAGCACGATCGCGATGGCCATGCTCCGACCCCTGCTACGGGCAGCATTGCGCAGGCCGAGGCCTGGCAGGGACAGTTTCCTATGGGGGGGGAGCGCCTGTGCCATAAGTCGTGCCTGCAGGAGCCCGAGGGCGGCAAACAACAGTAATGTGCCCGAGGCAAAGTAAACCCCGGCTGCTTGGCTGCCGGAATCGGTGGGCACGGCGACGATCAGGAGAATGCTGGCGACCAGAGCAATGACAGCGAGAATGAAGCTCCTGCGGACACGTTGTGGTAAGCGGGACAAAGATGCTTGAGTCTCGAGCTCGAAGAATCGACCCGAGGCCATGAGCATCTGAGGAGAAGCGGAAAAAAGGCGGCGGCCGGACCACCAGATGGCACCCATGGCCGTTGCTATCCCGGCCAGAAAGCCGATAGTCGCAGTGTTCCCTTGGAGGGAAACGAGGAAACTGACATTGCCAACAGCTCCCTGCCAAACCGTTGCCAATGCGCTCAGAATCACCTGGGTGTAGGCCACGGCGAGCCCTACGCCAACTGTGCTGCCGAGCATGGTCAGTATGCCCGCTTCCAGAAGAAAGCGACGACGAATCCAGGCGGGAGAAAAGCCAAAAGAGAGTAGGGTGCCCGCTTCCTCGTTACGCTGCTCAGCGGAGAAGGTATAGAGCATACCGGTGAGAATCAGCGCGGCCATGATCAAAAAGAAACTGAATCCCACAAACAGCCCGCTGAAGTCTACGGGAGACTGCGTGGATGCCAGGGCATCGCTACGAAAAGGGGAGAACCGCAGCCCAATATGCCGGAGGTCGAGCCGATTTCGCAACTGCTCCGAGAAGGTCTGCGGCGAGAAGGCATTGTCAAAACGAATCGCGGTCAGGTTGCCCCAGCGATTTGACCAGAGTTGCCGCCCTCTCTCCAGATGGATGAACGCCTTGGGGGCCCCTCGATAAAGGTCCCAGTAGGCTTCGTCGCGATCGCGTATGCGATTGAGTTGAATGGGAATTCCCGGATCCCAGTCACGACAGTTTTCTGCGTCAACAAGCCCGGGAAAGTCGGGCATCCAATGAGCTTCGGCAGAATCCCCGGACATCGGGAGTATCCCCCGAACAGTGAAGTTGGCGCTCTCTTCGCGCAGGTTTCGGCGTTCACCTACGACAAAATATCGTATCGTCAATTCGTCTCCCACAGAGGCGTCGAGATCGTCGGCCAGCCACGAATTGATGATGACTTCATGTCGTCGCAGGTCGTCGGGGAGAAAGTGAGTTTCCGCCGGGTTGGCCGCGGTTACCATGCTGTAGGGAGTAGCAAGTTCCCCCGATTGAATCGAAGTGGCAAAATAGGTGAGCAGGCCGTTGCCGCGGAAACCGGATTCGCTACCCGAGGCGAGCACGGCCTCCGCTACAGAGGGATCCAGGAAAACCCTGTTTGATCTGATTTCCCACTGGCTGGAGTGCGTGAGCTCGTTAAGTTGAAGTCCGGCGTCTTTAAGCTGCCAGGACGCCTGCAGCGCGGAATCCATAGCCTCATGAGAAACCTCCGATGCGGCGGACTCCGATATGCCCGAGAGCAGAAGATTCGCTCCGTCCTCGAGCGCGAGGCGTTGCTGAAATTCTTCCAGTGCCACGAAAGCGTTGAGCGGTGAAGTCTGACTGGGATAGAGGCCGAATCTAGCGAAGGCCTCATCGTCAAGCAGACGCTCAATGGTAAGGCGCAGTGCGATCGTCGTGTCCCGGCTGCCGGAAAGAGGGGCGTCTCGAGAGAACAGGGCGGGCTTCTCGACTTTGATGATGACGATGTCGCCGATTTTCGCGCCCAGACGTCGAGCTAACACCTCGCTGATCCAGGTTGTGCCGGGTAACGGTGCCGCGCGCTGCGGAGTTGGTGCCAGACTCCAGAAGTCCTGGCCGCACCCGGCTACTTGAATCCTGTTTATCCGGGCGCTACCGTCCGGAGTACTTATGCTTCCCTCCAGAAACAGCAGAGCCGCGCTCGGCCGGCCCGTTTTATCGCTGATCGCAGCTGCCAGCTCGGAGCGGAAGAAGCGATCTTCAGTGTGCAGTAAAAAGTGGGCTCTTCCTACACGTAGCAGCGCCAGATGTCGCAGCGTTGCGCGAACGGAATCTCCCACCATGAGGGATCCGGTCAGCACCACCGTGCTGATCACCGTACCCAGGAAAATAGCGGTGTGCGTACGGCGGTAAAAGCTGAGACTGCGGATGACGAGACGGGTGAGGGTCATTGGGGAGGGGGAGAGTTACGAGGTGCCGGTTGCGAGTTGCGAGTGGCGGATTACGGTTCAGGATGCAGGATGCCGGGATGTACAAAGGTGTCAGGTTTCAGTGTTCAGATATGCAAATATTCCAACATTCTAGTATTCCAGTAAACCACTACTGCAATCCGTCATCTCAACTGGTTTCCTCGACCAGCTTTCCCTCTGTCAATTTCAGAATGCGGGGTATATGGTAAGCCAGATCGGTTGCATGGGTGACGACAATGAGAGTAAGGCCCTCTTCCCGATTCAACGAATAAAGAAGATCGAAAAGTCTTGAGGCATTCGACTGATCGAGAGAACCGGTGGGTTCATCCGCCAAGAGCAGCTTGGGTTCATTGATGAGCGCACGCGCCACAGCGACTCGCTGGCGCTCACCTCCTGAAAGTTGACCTGGGCGGTGATCGCGACGGCCAGACAGGCCCACGCGCTCCATCAGTGTTTGCGCTCGCTCCCGAAAGTTGCTCTGCGCCCCCTTTTCCGGCCGGGCGAGCGTCGGAAGAAGGATATTTTCTTCTACGCTGCACTGCGGAAGCAGGTGATGCAACTGGAAGATAAAACCGACGCTTCGGTTGCGGTAGGCTGCGATTTCCAACTCGCTGAGCTCGGCAAGGGACCGGCCCTCGAACAGAATTTCTCCCTGCGACGGAGTGTCCAGCGTGCCGATCAAGTTTAACAATGTGCTCTTTCCCGAACCCGATGGGCCGACCACGGCAACCGCATCGCCCTTGTCAATCGAGAGGTCGACCTGATCGAGGACGGCGATCTCCGCACTCCCATCCGGCCCGGGATACGATTTGGATATTCCGCGAAGTTCGAGTAGCATGAGCTGATAATGCGAATTCGATGCTGCTGGAGCCAAGCTTTTCATTGCGGAAACTCCGAACCTAAGCCCGACAGATTGCTAGGTCAGGATCTGCCAGCGCTTGGATTTGAACTCGAATCTGGGCAGTGTTCCCTGGGCTACGAATTGCACCGGTATGCGCAGGCCAAAGGCACGCCGAAATGCTCGATCGAGTTCGAGCCCCGCAGCTTTCGCGTTTTCGCCGGGAGCCAGTTCCACCTCGATCATTATTTCGCTTAGTCCGGGTCGGCGGTCGAGCGTCACACGGTATTCCGTGACGGAGGGGTGCCCGCCGACGACTTCGCCGATGGCACTGGGATACACATTTACCCCGCGTACCTGAATCATATTGTCGATGCGACCTATGATCCCTCCGCTAAACACCGGCGCGCCCGGTTCTGATGACTGGGCCAGGCGTACCAGATCGCCGGTCCGGTAGCGCAATACGGGTGATGCTGCCCGGCCCAGTGTTGTCAGTATCAACTCACCGACTTCGCCCAGGTTCACCGGCCTCGCAGTCTCTCGATCGACGACCTCGGCTAGATATTTATGGTTGATCACGTCCATGAGCTCGGCGCTGGCTGGCTTCTGATAGGCTACCGGGCCCACTTCCGTCATACCGTAGTGATCAAACATAGCGGCACCAGGCCAATGGTTGGCCACTTGATCGCGTACTGAGGGCAAACTTCCGCCCGGTTCACCGGCCACCAATATGGTCTTCACCACCCCCTCGGAGAGATCGATGTTGTTTTGCTGAGCTACTTCGAATAGCCGCAGCATATAGGTGGGCGTGCAGCAGAGCACCGTAACCCGATGTTGCAGCATCATCTCGAGACGTTCCAGGCTGCTCTGCCCGCCTCCCGGAATGCAAAGGCACCCCATGCGACTGCCCGCCTCGTAGGCGGTCCAGAATCCCAGAAACGGCCCGAAGGAAAATGCGAAGAAGATCCGGTCAGATCCCGTGACTCCCGCTGCCTCGTAGATGGCAAACCAATTCTCCAGCATCCATGCCCAACTGGCTTCATTATCCAGCCAAACAATCGGCCTGCCCGTCGACGCACTGGTCTGGCAGAAGTGGTTGTAGGCCTCGATTGGGTAGGTCAGATTCGATCCGTAGGGTGGATGCTGCCTTTGGTCTTCGACTAGATCCTGTTTCGTGGTTAGGGGAAACCGCTCAGAAAACGCCGCTAGCGAATCTATGGATTGGTGAAATCCGGATTGCTCCAAACGGCCGGCATAGAATCTGTTGGCGGGGTAGATTTCTGCGATCAATGAACGCAGTTTACTGAGTTGTAATTGATGGAGGTCCATTTTCTGTGAGCAATCGGTCGGACTCTCCAAGTCGGCCTGAACGACAAAGTCGTCCAGCTACGGGCGCGACTCCTACACAAATCAAAGGGCAGAATCGGAAACCTCCGCAACCACGGCCGGCTTGGCGGAGGCGGGCGGAGGCTTGAAGAGGGTCACCAGGCATCCGCCGAGGGCGGCGAGCAAAATTCCCAGGTAGAACGGCCACCGAATCGAACTCCATCCACCATGAGGCGGGTGTGATGCGATAGCGACGAAGGCATTTATGATCGGCGCGCCGGCAAAGACAAGGGCCATGACTACACTTGGGCTCCCCCTGGCGCCGAAGGCGAGCAAGACACAGAAGGCGCCAAAGCTGCCAACTACGCCAGCCGCGAGCGACCAACCCATCCCGCGAACGGGAAACGACCATGAGGCGCCGTTCACCAGAAGCACGATCAATGGTGCGGCCACGGCGGTAATAAAATAGGCAATGCCCACAAAGAGAAAGGCTTTGTAGCGTCCGTTCACCGGGTCACCCATCTGCATCTGACCGGTATGGAGCAGGACTCCATAGAGGCCCCAGAATAGAACCGTCATAAGGGCATAAATCAGCCACGTCATAGATTTTCTTTCTCCTTCGATCAGGTTCATCTTTTCAGTCGAATCTGCGTAACACCTCAGGTGGCGCGGCCTCGATCTGCTCGCGTATTTGTTGGGGGATGGGAATTGAGCGAATCCTGCCCGGCTCCCGATCCAGCACCACACACGCCGAGGTGATCGATCCGCTGCCGACTTCCTCCCTGCCTTCGGCGATAACTCTGTGCAGTTTAAAGCGATAGACAATCGATTTGGCTCGAACCTGCTCCACCAGCAAATGAATCTCGACATCATCTTCAAAACGGAGCGGGGCAATGAAGTCACAATCGGCGTGGACGCGAGGCCAACCTACCTGGCGGCCATCGAATCGGGCGTGGATGGAGAATCCCAATGACCGGAAAAAAGCGTGTTCGGTGGCTTCCATGTAGCGAAAAAAATGCGCCCAATGAACGATTCCAGCGAGGTCCGTATCGGCGAACTCGACGGTTCGCGTCATTCGAAATTCATGGGCCATGCTGAAAACCTCGCAGTCCTGTCAGATATTGTCGATGTAAGTCTGACAGCATAAATAAACTGTGCTATTGCCTAAATTCGGGAACTCATTATGAAGGGGGATTAACCATCCGGTTGGCGGCTGTCTACGATGCTCTTACAAGGCTTCGATACCAGCCCGAAGATTCCTGACCTCTGGCAACAGGAAGCAATTCGGGCTCTCCAAAAGGGCAAGAATGTCGTGGTCGACGCACCCACAGGTGCGGGCAAGACTTACATTTTTGAGCTCCTGGTTGAATCTGGCCTGAAGCGCAACGCCGTCTTCACCGTTCCCACTCGCGCCCTTGCCAACGACAAGCTGGCGGAGTGGCGATCAAAGGGATGGAACGTTGGCATCGCAACCGGAGACCTCTCCGACAATCTCAATGCACCGGTGGTAGTGGCGACGCTGGAATCTCAGAAGAACCGGCTCCTGCATGGGATAGGTCCCGGCCTCTTCGTGATTGATGAATATCAGATGATCGGCGATCCCTCCCGCGGTCTGAACTATGAGCTTGCAATCGCGCTGGCCCCGCTGGAAACGCAGCTTCTCTTGCTGAGCGGCTCGGTTGCCAACGCGGACCAGATCATTACCTGGTTAAGGCGTCTGGGACGCGATGCCGTGCTGGTGTCTCATCAGGAACGACCGGTACCTCAGGAGGAGATATTCCTGGATGGGCTCCCTAATCGTATTCCGGAATCCATTACGGGCTTCTGGCCAAGGCATCTGGCCCGGGCCCTCATGGCCAATCTAGGGCCCATCCTGCTATTCGCTCCCCGCCGCAAAGCAAGTGAAAAGCTGGCTCGGCAGTTAGCCGCCGCATTGCCCTTGGATAATCCCCTGGTCATCACCCGGGAACAACGACGCCTTGCGGGAGAGGAACTCAACAAACTCCTGAAGAACAGGATTGCATTCCATCATAGTGGATTGAGCTACCAGCAACGCGCCGGTCTCATCGAACCACTGGCCAAGGCGGGCCAGCTTAGAGTCGTCGTCGCCACTACAGGGCTGGCGGCCGGCATTAATTTCTGTCTCCGATCGGTCGCGGTAACCGACCGGGAGTATCGGCTTAATGATTCCTACCAACAGGTAAGGGCCGATGAACTCCTGCAAATGTTCGGCCGCGCCGGTCGGCGCGGCCTGGATAAGAAGGGATTCATTTTAACGGCCGTAAACAAACCTCGGCTGAGTGAGGCCCGGCCCCTGCAGCTCAAACGCACCAACCAAGTCGATTGGCCCTGCTTCCTCGCGGTCCTGCAGGAATCGATTCAATCGGGACAATCGCCTACTAAGACCACCTACGATCTGACCCGTCGTTTGTTCAGCGAACAGCGCATTCCTATTGGACTGAAGGAATTTCTGGCCGCAGGTGGAATCGAAAAATCGGAACGGACTCCGGGAAGGGGTGAAACCGATAGGGAAAAGAAGCAGGAGATCACCGAGCTACTTAATTCCAGGGGCGAATGGGAACGGAAGCGCGCTCCGCTACGGACACCCCTGAGGGAAACGCTGATCTTCGATCGGGGGAAATGGGTGCCGGCCCTGAAATCCCCGCGGGCACTTGAAAAATTGGGGCGGGGTTCCGTCTGCCGGCTGCGCCTGTGCGCGACACCTCGTTATGGGCGTCAGGTGCCCTTGGCGACCATTCCGGAAGACCCGAAATCCGGTGAATTGGTACTTACCAAATTAATGTTTCGCCTATTGCGCGATTGGCAGCGGAAGAATAAGGGAAAGGCACGCCTCCAGCGAAAGCATTGGACGCTGGAGAAACTCGAAAGCGATCTGATTCCCTTACTACCCGACCTCATGGGTGGCGGCCGCCTGAACGAATTGACAGAAAATGGGAGCGTCATCAGAGCAAGGCTGGACTATGCGGATACAGAAGTCTTCGCATTCGTCGACATCGCCGGTAGCCGCCTGCTCAATCCCCCGCTGAAAATCCGCCGGATCGACGACCCTATCACCATACGTAAGGCACTGGAGCCCGTAAACAGCAACCAGCGCACCTCCCCCGCCCAATGGTGGTTCAAGCTAGGACTGATCGACGATCGGGCACAACCTACCATGCGCGGTAGGATTCTCAGTCTGTTCTATCAGGGAGAAGGTCTGGCTGTGGCCGCCGCCCTCGAAGATGATTCCTATGAGATCGATGACCTCATTTACGACCTTGCCAATCTGCGGGCGGGACATCGATTTTCGGACTTCGAGGCCTCCAGCGGGCGATTGGGCAACGTCAGTCGCCAAACCTACAGGGGGGCAACCATTGAAGGCTATCTGCTCAAAGGAGTACCCATCCACTATGGCGATGGAGCCGCCGAAGTGCTGATCGAATATCTGCGAAGGCCGGGATCGACGGAGAACCTGAGCCACGACGATCTCAGGACCGGTGATATCGAACGGGCAGCTCTGGAATGGAGAAGTACTATCAATCATATATCGCGTTCGCCGGAGCTCGAATATGAGCGGTGGCAGAAACTTGTTGCGAAAGCCGGCGAAGTGATGGAAACGCTACCCCACCGCCCACTGGCCTCAAGCCTTCCCGAGCTGATGCCGGCCCAACGCCAACGCTACTCCTGCCAATTTCCTCACTTTGACTAACTTCTTTGCAAAAGTCCCGAATCTGAGCCCGACAGATTGTTAGATCTAAAAGAGGAACGCCAGGGAGACCTAAATGCAGCAGCGAATACCTTTCGACCAGCTCAGGGTCGCCTATGAACGAGTGTTAACGAAGCTCGGGCTTTCCCGGAATCGGGCCCAGCTGTGTGCCCTCCTGTTTGCCGAGAATCAGAGGGACGGGATTTACTCTCATGGATTGATCCGGTTTCCCGGATTGGTGCGAAAGATTCAAAGTGGACGAATTGACGCCGCCGCGGAACCCCAATGTCTCAAGCAATCCGGTGTGGTAGAGCAATGGGATGGCCGGATGGGAATTGGTCTGCTCAATGCCTACGCCTCTATGGGACGCGCAGTTGCCTTGGCGCAAACGCACGGCATGGGATGCGTAGGACTGAGGAACACCAACCACTGGATGCGCGCCGGGGCCTACGGTTTGCAGGCCGCCGAGAAGGGTTGTATCGGCATTTGCTGGACGAATACAACCAGCTTAATGCCCCCGTGGGGAGCTGCCCAAAAGCGCATTGGAAACAATCCCATTGCCATCGCCATACCGCGTGCAGACGGCCACATCCTGCTGGACATGGCAATGAGCCAATACTCCAACGGCAAACTCGAAGTGCTTCGACTGCAAGGTGCGAAACTACCCCAGGCGGGGGGCTACGATGTCGACGGCAACTTGACCTGCGATCCTGGCGCGATTCTGGAATCCCAGCGTGCATTACCGATCGGTTATTGGAAAGGGTCCGCCCTGGCCGTGGTACTCGATACCTTGGCAGCATTGATTTCGGGCGGTCAGTCAACCCATGAAATTAGTGCCCAGTCGGACGAATACGCCGTTTCCCAGGTCTATATCGCGATTGACGTCACTTCCCTGGCCGGCCAACAGGTACGCGAGCAAGTGGTTAACACGATCGTCGATGATTTGCACGAGACTGAACCTCTAAAAGGCGAATCGGTCCGCTATCCCGGCGAAGGCATGCTCGGAATCCGCCGCAAGAGCAGGGAAGATGGAGTACTGGTCGACTCCGATCAATGGGAAGCGCTTCTGGCGATGGAGGTGGAGACGTGACCCGCTATACCCGCTGAATGCCCAGGCACAATAGCACCACTTCAGAAATCTCTGTCACGCTCATCTTTTCTACAGAAGGCAGCACTGATAGCGGAGGAGAGAAAACCCATCCTTTACGCCCTCTGCGTGCTTCTGTTATACCCCAATCGTGCTCATAGCTGGCGGTTTTCCGATTGCTCCCGTACCACTTCGCCTCGAAAGGGACGATGATGTTCCCGGCACTTCAAGGGAAACTATTGTTTACACACCTTCCACCCCTATTTCTGCCCATCATAAACGAACCTGGCAAAACCCTTTTTGCAGAACTTGACGCACACAACTGCCGAAATCCGGCCCCTCCGCCTACGTTGAGCGCTGGGGGTAGCTCGTTCCGTGACGAGCGGGACAGGTTGGCAGCGAACCTGAGTTCGTGCCCAACGTGACACGGGCATCCACCTCGGCTGTCCTGTCGAACGCCGCGCCCGTGATCAGGCTTGGGGCAAAGGATCGATGTATCTGACGGAGCGGGCGCCCCCTTTCTACTTCTGCCGCCACGACCGGCGAAGGCCGCCATTGTAGCGTAAGGACGGAGTCGCAATCGAAGTCGAATATTGCATCTGGTACGACGGCCGTCATCTCAGATGCAATGTTTGCGACGCTGTGCATGACAATGGTCTCCCAGAGTCTGGAACTTTCCATCCTTACAAACCCCGCCCTACGAGGGGACGCCCTGCCGGATCGTTGCGCGAATAGATAACCGGCCTCGCGATACAGTTTCACTTAGTGTTGTCATAGTGCTGTGTCGTATCCAAAAAATAATCATGCCAAATCCATCATCGGCCCGGAAGGTGGTTTCAGGATGACGAACCAGCCAAATATTCTCTTTATCATGACGGATCAGCAGCGGGCGGATGCGCTGGGATGCACAGGAGGTTGGGTTGAGACTCCGCATCTGGACCGAATCGCCGGAGAAGGTGTTCTCTTCGAGAACTGCGTGACTACTTCGCCCGTCTGTGTGCCGGCTCGCCTCAGTCTGGCCACCGGAAGGTACCCCCATTCTACTACGGTCTGGAACAACGGCAGCCACACACTGGGCCCAAACATTCCCACCTGGATGAAATCGATCCGAGATCAGGGCTACCGCACCAGCCTCTTCGGTAAGACTCACCTCCACGCAAGTTCGGGAGACCTGCGCGATGACGAAGATCTCCTGCACGACTACGGTTGGGCCGATGTGGTCGAGACCAACGGCCCCCGGGCATGCGCCAACGGCCTTTCTCATCTGACCGCCCGCTGGGAAGCCCTCGGCCTGTGGAATGCCTATCGCGCCGACGTGAAGGATCGCTTCGCCACAAAACCGCACGTCGTTCGCCCCACGCCTTTGCCTCTAGACGAATACTATGACGTTTACGTCGGTCGAAAGGCAAAAGACTACCTTCGTGAATACGACCGCGACGAGCCCTGGCTATGCTGTGTCTCCTTCGGCGGTCCGCATGAACCCTGGGACACGCCCGAGCCCTACGCCAACCGCTACGATCCCGCTGTCATGCCCCGACCGATTCCACGCGATTCCGTCGAAAGTCAAATCGACCGACCAAAGGGCCTTCTTGACCAACGTCTGGCCGACCGCCCCAAAGACCTGACCGATAAGGACATCGCCGCCATGCGGGCCAACTATGCCGGCAATATCACCCTCATCGACGATCAGATCGGCCAGATCCTGGAGACCGTCAAAGAGCGCGGCGAATGGGGTAACACTGTCATCGCTTTCACCTCGGATCATGGGGAGCATAACGGCGACCACGGCCTCATCTACAAGTCCACCTTTTACGACGCTGCCGTGCGCGTCCCTCTCATCGTCCGCACCCCCAAAACAGCGAAAACGGGCGCTAGCCGCAGCCAAGCCCTGGTGGAGTGGTTCGACGTGGGCCCTACCCTCCTCGAGTTGGCCGGCGGCTCAGTGGATTATCCACAGTCCGCCCAGTCTCTGGTACCTTCTCTCGAGGACCCGACGAAAATCCATCGCCCCTTCGTCATCTCGGAAATCCAGAGGGAGGTCATGTATCTGGACCACCAGTGGAAAGCGGCGCTCAACAAGGAGGGCGAGCTCTATCTTCTGTTCAATCGTGAAGAGGACCCCCAGGAACTCGAAAACCTGGCTGGTCACCCTGACCACGCCGAAGTGGAAACGAGGATTCGCCTGCAGCTTCTGAAACGGATTCTCTCTTCCCAGATCATACATCCCAAGACTCGGCACTAATGTGGTGGCTCGTCACGGACCTGTCAGCGATCAGGCTCGACGATAGGCAAGTGGGTTTCGAACCGAGTTGCCAGGCGAACGGTCCGGGCTCGCTATTGTGGTGTCCGTTAAATAACATAAATTAATTAGTTTTCCCTGTCTGCTTTGCCAAGGCACGTTTGGCGCGCTGGATCTTGCGCAGGATTTCCTCTCCCTTCGCCTTCCATCTGTAAGGCTTGGGGTCGAGGTTCCTTTCAGCCAGATAGGTTTCTATGTCTTCGACCAATTGCCTGACGCTGGTAAAACTACCATCCCTGATAACATCTTGGGTCAGTTCGCCGAAAAAGCGCTCGACCAGGTTCAACCAGGACGAACTGGTCGGGGTGAAGTGGATGTGAAAACGCCGATGGCGCGACAACCACTTGCGGACCTTCTGTTGCTTGTGCGTGCAGTAGTTGTCAACGATCAAGTGCAAGTCCAGCTGCTTGGGTGTCTCCCGCTCGATTTGCTTCAAGAACCGCAACCATTCTACATGGGTATGCCGCTGTTCGGTGCGTGCGATGAGCTTGCCGTCCAGATAATTCAAGGCTGCAAACAACGTAATGGTCCCGTGTCGCTTGTAGTCATGTGTCTTGGTGCAAATCTCTCCCACGCCAAGAGGTAAGCCCGGCTGGGTCCGCTCCAAAGCCTGGCATTGGCTCTTTTCGTCGCAACACAATACAAGGGCCCGCTCTGGCGGATCCAGGTATAAGCCGATCACATCCCAGAACTTCTGCTCGAAGTACTTGTCATTGGACACTTTGAACGTCCTGACCAAGTGAGGCCTGATATCGTTAGCCCGCCAGATGCGCTGCACGCTGTCGGGGGAAATCCCCACCTCCCTGGCCATGGTGCGAACACTCCAGCGAGTGCGTGGCTTCGGCGGTCGTGTAGCCTCGGTAATGACCTTCTCAACCTTGCCCGCCGGTATCCATCGGGGCCGTCCTCGTCCCTTCCTGTCCCGCAATCCCTCCAAGCCGTCTCGCTCAAAGCGTTGCGACCACTTGTTCACGCAGGGCACACTAACCCCGAGTTCTTCCGCGAGCTGCGCCTGTTTGACGCCTTCGGAACGACGCAGTACGATTGTCGCCCGAAGGCTGTCGCGCACGGATACTGTCGGTGCTTTCACGCGACGCTGCAACTCTTGCAGCTCAAGATCTGTAAGTTCAATTATGGATATGGGTCTTGCCATGCCGATAGCATAACATGGTAAGACAGATTAATTCAACTTAATTATCGGACATGAGACTAGCTTGGAGCCTTTTCCTGCCTTTATGGCGAGGGCATGGCTGGTGCCCATGCCGCCGAGGCCGATGATGGCGATGCGGTAGGTTTTCATAAGCTAGAGCCTGTTCGAAACCTTGTCGAAATCTTGGTCGATTCTTCGGTTTCCGCCACATGCTTTACGGTCGGCTGGAAAGAGCCTCCCTGCGGTTGAGAGGACTTTCGACGAAGCTCGCGACGAAGTTGACGACAAAGTTCTGGAGATCTCCTATCGTCGAGTAGCCCTCCGTCCCTCGTCGTAAGCATTGTCGTAAGCATGGTCGATTCTTCGGTCCTCCGTGATGCTCTCCGTGGTCAATCTTATATCGTTGAGCCATTTGGTTGCGGCTTCGCTGCCCTAGGCTCTCTGCGGTCAAATGTGTCAGGCGTGAATCGAGAGCTATTCTGTCTTTGAATTCAAACTCGGAATAAATGAACCGCTGAGCACGCCGGGAGCGCGGAGAGACACTCGAAAAAATCGTTCACCATTCGCTTGATACCGTCCTTCAGAAGTCTGACGTTGAAGTTGATGAACCTCGATCGCTGCACCGATGATTTCCTTGCTTAGTTCTTCCATTTCTTCTTTCTTCCGCGGTCTCTCAGTAGTACTCACAATAGTCCCTACCCGATTTTGAAGAAGCTCATTCCCTACCTTGCTCTCCTCTTTGGCCTGGCCGTCCTGGCATCCGCGCTAAAGCCATCCCGGCAGGCCTCCGGTATGGACCTTGAGCGCTTCGGCGCTCTCCCCGGTCTGACCAACGGACGCATCACGCCATTTGACAGCATCGCCCGAAACTCCCTGCTGATCATTGCTGGCAAGCAGACTTTCCGGGACGAAGCCAAGAGCAAGCGCAGCGCATTGGAGTGGCTCATGGAAGTGTGCATGGATCCGGTTCAAGCGGACCAGCGCCGGGTTTTTCGGATCGACAACGACCAGGTACTGGGTCTTTTCGGCCAGGAGAAAAAGGAACAGAAATTCTTTTCCTATCAGGAGCTCTTTCCCTACTTGGCAGCGATTGAAAAGCAGTGGCGCCTGGTCAACCCGGAGGCCCAACTGCGCACCCCTTACGAGCGCGCCATCCTGAAGCTGACCAACGCGATTAATCACTATCAGGGCCTGCAGACAATGCTCCATCCTCCCCCTTCGATCGGCAGCGTGGAAGAGGAATACGATATCTTTCTTTCCACCCTCCGACCAGGAGTGGAGGCCTTCCGCAGACGTGAAGCGGGCGAAGCATTTGACGAAACTTCACTGCAGCGGTTCACCTCGCTTGCACAACGCTACCAGCGACTGTCGGAAAGCACCTCGGTACGCATTATAGCGCCCGTGGAAGGGGACGAAAAAAGCCGCCAAGATGTTAACTGGCTGACGCCGTCGGCAAGCTTGATGCAATCAATTCAATCGGGAAGGATCGATCCCGTCAGCAGAGCCTACGCCCGCCTGTCCGACGCCTACCGGGCCAACCAACCGGAACGTTTCAAGGCCACCCTGACCAAGCTGACCGAGTTGATTGGTGAGCGTTACGGACCGGGGTCCGGTATGCTGCGCTTTGAGACCAGTCTGAACCGGTTGGCACCGTTTTATTCCAGCATGGTGCTCTACGTTCTGGTCTTTATTCTGGCATCGGTCTCCTGGCTGTGTTGGCCGCAGACCATGTCAAGGGCAGCCCTGTGGCTTCTCCTCCTGGCCCTTGTTGTCCACACTTACGGGCTCTGCGCCCGTATGCTCATCCAAGGCCGCCCACCGGTGACCAATCTGTATTCGTCGGCCATTTTCATCGGTTGGTTCTCCGTCCTGCTCAGCATTGTTCTGGAAAGGCTCTTCAGGAACGGCATCGGGAGCGCGGTCGCCGCTATTATCGGATTTAGCACCCTTCTTATCGCTCATCATCTTGGGGGCACGGGAGAAACCATGGAAATGATGCGCGCAGTTCTGGATTCCAACTTTTGGCTGGCTACGCACGTCGTCGCCATAACCATCGGCTACGCGGCCACTTTTCTGGCTGGATTTCTCGCTCTTATTTACCTCCTGCGGGGAATGCTGACAGGAGGGTTCAGCCGCGCCGATGCCGATGCCCTGAACAGGATGGTTTATGGAATTATCTGCTTTGCCCTTCTCTTCAGCTTCGTCGGTACGGTCCTTGGGGGGATCTGGGCCGATCAATCATGGGGCCGTTTCTGGGGGTGGGATCCGAAGGAGAACGGCGCTCTCATGATCGTAATCTGGAACGCCATCTATTTACATGCCCGGTGGGGCAGTCTAGCCCATGCCCGCGGCCTCATGCTCATCGCCGTGGGAGGCAACATCATCACCAGTTGGTCCTGGTTCGGGACTAACATGCTCGGCGTCGGGCTGCACTCCTATGGCTTCATGGACAGTGCATTCTTCTGGCTGGTATTGTTCTGGCTCAGCCAGCTCGCGGTGATTGCTACCGCTCTGTTGCTGCCTCAGCGGTTATGGCGCAGCGCCGGGAGTTTCGTCCGGGTCTCTACCCATCGCGTGGCCCCATCTCCTCCCCAAGATCTCGACCGTACTTCCTAACCTGAAACTTAGCCTCCAGAGCGGGCTGGCGGGCGATGGAATCGATGTCAAGTGAATTTTGTTGGACCGTTAGCCCAGTCGCGCTAAAGAGCCGGAAATGACGTAGCCCCTATTTCGCGCTTTGCCATCTAAGTGCTTGATAATCAACGCCCGTTTTCAAAAGGCACTACAAAGTCGTTTTCGATTTTCTTTTTACGACGGTCATCTTTACGGGCAAATTTTTCCAGTCGATATGGAACAGATGGTAAATCTGCTTGTGGCTGGCCTCGGGTATGCCCGCTTTACGGATCCGAAAAATCTCTCCGTACTTGGTGGGCACCGTGAGGGTAGCATAGGTATGGGTTTGCAAAACCCGCTTGATAGTTTGCCAGCAGCGGTTATCCCCGTGCCGTTCCAAGGTGTATTCGATAAAGCGCAGTAAATGATAAGCCAAAATGCTGATAAACACATGGGCGTCCACCCGGGGTTCGATGTGATGGCGGTTGGGGCGAAGACCCAAGTCGCTCTTGAGTGCTTTGAAGCCATCTTCGGCGCGGGTTAAAGTCATATACAACTGCCACAGATCGGTTCCGGCCAGAGCGGCCTGATCGGTACGCAGCACATAGCAGCCCAGCAGTTCGCGCTCCTTTTCACAGGCCTGGTCCTTACGCCTGAAGCTTAATTGGAATTGCTCGGGTTGGCCCTTGCAGAGCACTTTGTTTACTTCGATCTGATAGAACCGCTGCACCCGAGGATGTTGTCCCTGCACTCGACCGATGGAGCGCTGGATTTTCTCCGGGTCCTTCAGTTCCCCCCCCCCTGCACGCGCTTTTGCAGCTTCTGCAAGGCCTCGGTGTAGCGCATTTCGGCACCGGAAAGCATGGCCTCTTCCTTGGCTCCCCGGCGCGGACTCTTACACAATAGCAAAAACTCCGATAACCCTTCCGGTGGCGCCGGCCCCTCAGCCTGGCCGGGGCGCGCCTGGCTCAGAGGCTGCTCGATGAGCTTCACTTTTACCTCCTGGCCGGGCTTGCGTCCGGGCAGCGGCTCAAAACCCTCCTCCTCTAAAAAGGCCTCTCCATAGCGCCCGCGCAGCCGACGGGTGTCGTTGACCAGGTAGCTGAAGCCTGCCTCACCCAACAAGCGCACATTCTCTTCGCTGGCCACTCCCGCGTCCATGATGATCAGGGCCCGCCCTGCGCTCTGTGCCGAGCCGGCAGCCTTTTGCAGCTCTTCGATCATCTCCACAAGGGTCGTGCTGTCGTGACGATTCCCGGCAAAAATCCGGTGCCCAAGCGCAAAGCCCTCCCGGTCAAATACCATCCCTACCACGATCTGCACACAGTCGTGGCGTTTTTGTTTGTTCTTGCCCCGCCGGGCTTGCTTATTGCCCGCGCATACCCCCTCAAAATGCGTATTGGTCAGATCATACAGCAGGATCGTCCGATCCAGATCGAAGAGCTCCCCCTGACGCTGCCGCAAGTGCCCTTCGAGCCTCTCACGATTCTCTACCAGCAGATCGCTCACCCGGTAATAACGATGCCGATCGGCTTTGCCTACCCCACTGCCGAGCAAATCCCCCAGGGCGGTCTGCCTGACCCACTGGGGCAGGGCATTTTCACTGACCGGCTCCACCAGCCGGTTGATCACCGACGCCTTCGCCGCCTCGATCTGCGCGCCGCTAAAGCCTACCTCTTTGCAGGCCTCATCCAGGCGCAGCTGTTTCCACCCCTGCAATCCCAACAGAATCGGCCCCAATAACAATCCCGACTCGCTGTGGTCGAGCTTCTCCAACAACACCCCATCGACCTCTGTGGATGGCCCCTGGCTGGCGCGCCCGAGCGGCTGCAGCGCTCCCCAACGCCCCTGCTCGTCAATCCGCCTGAGGATCATCTCGATCCAGTTTTGCTGGCGCCGGGTATGCTCAGGGGGGAAAGATCGTCAATCCCGTAGAGTCGCTTCTGCACGGCGCTGGCGAGGGGCCGCCAATCGCTGCGGCTGAGGGCCGCGTCTCCCAGGGAGACCACCACCCGCTGGCGCGGTTGGCCCTCTTGGTTACGGTAAGATTCGAGCAGCTGCAGGACCTGGCCGCTCTTGGAGTGCTTCAGGCGGAAGAACATGCCTGAAGATGCTGCCGAGGCCAGAAAGAGGAGTCAAGAACTACCTAAACTTATAGTCCCTACAAATCTATAAAACCGTTAGTTCCTACTTAAAATCAACGACTTATGGAACAAAACGCCTCATAAATTATATAATTTCCTCCGCCTCTGCGCAATTTGGGTTAAGGGAGGCCCGCGCCGCGAAGTCGCGGACTCCGTCGTTCGACGTAGTCGTCCCTGGGACTGTGCAAAATCGCTTTGGGATTAGCCGTTGCTATGCCGACACATTGCCGGGTCAGAGGATCCTCTCCCCAAACTTCATAAGGGCCGCCGGCGAGAGCGTAAGGCCGAGTCCGGGCTGTTCCTTGAGCGTGAGCATGCCGTTGGCGATCTTCGGCGGGTCCTCGAAGAGCTCGGCCTGCAGGGGATCGCGCTCGGGGTCGGTGAAGGACTCGACGATGCAGCCGGCAGGGCTGGCGGCGACGATGTGCGCGTGGATGAAGCAGTCGTGGTGCGGCGCGACCTGCACATGGTTCAGTTCGCACAGCGCGGCGAGCTTCCGGCCTTCGGTGAAGCCGCCCATCATGGTGCAGTCGAACTGGAGAATCTGGATTGCCTGCTCCTCGAGCAGCGCGCGGCAACCGAAACTCGTGAGCTCGCTCTCACCGGCGGACAACGGGATCCGGGTCTGCTGCGCCAGGAGCTTCAACTCGCGGCGGTCGTCCGCCCAGCGCACCGGCTCTTCCAGCCAGCGCGGCTGCAGCTGCTCGAGCAGACGTGCGCCTTCGATGGCGGTGGCGAGATCCCAGGCGCGGTTGACGTCGATCATCAGGTCCTTGTCACTGCCGATGACCTCGCGCACGAGCGCCATGCGCTCGATGTCCTCTGCGAGGCTCACTCCCCCGACCTTGCCCTTGAAACTCTTGTGGCCCTGCGCCTTCAGCATTTGCATTTCGTCCCGCAGCTCGGCCATGTCCTTGCCGTCACGGTAGTAGGCGCAGGTCACGTAGCAAGGCACCTCGCTGCGATAGCCGCCGAAGAGCCGGTAGAGTGGTAGCCCGGCCACCTTGCCGATAATGTCCCAGACGGCGATGTCCACGGCGGACGAGATGCGGATGATCGCCTCACGCGACCAGCCCTTCTCGTGCGCAAGCCGCTGCGAGGTTAGCGCAAACAACTTCTCGTGGAGCTGTTCCGGCGCGAGTGGATCTGCGCCGACGATCAGGTCGCCGATACCGGTGCGGATGGCGTGGATCACCGCCTCGATGGGCGTGTAACTGGTCGCGATCCCGATTCCTTCGACACCATCATCGGTCCACATGCGGACCAGTATCTCGTTGGCCTTGGGAACCTTGAAGTGACTGACCCAGTGCGCCCGGCTTTCATCAAGGGCGCGGAGGATGTGGACTTCGAGCTTCGTTATTTTCATGCGTGTCTCACTTGACGCTATTGCGTTTTCGATGGCTGTCAGCAGGGGCCATGACTCTTCGAGTGGACTTCTATCTTGCTCATCGCAGATTTCTCTCGAAAAATCTGTTGTTTTGGCAGATTCATTTAGTAGCACAAGCGGACACTCGTGTCGAAAGTCGGTAGTGTGGGCCAGTGACGTGCGTCATATGAGGAGGCAGGCAGCATCATGAACTACGGTCAGGCAGGTTGGGGCAAGACAAACCGGATGGCCCAGATGTTCAAACCCGACGCCAAGGGCGATCCACACACGGTTATGCTCGCTGTCGACCATCCGTACTTCTACGGACCGACGATGGGACTGGAAGACCCACGACAGACGATTCGCCCCCTCGTGCCCTACGCCGACGCCATCAGTCCGGCCAAAGGCAGTCTCATCTTTTCCATGGATCCCCTGGTGCCGACACCCGTCATCCTGCGCGTCACCGGCGGCAACAGTATGACGCGTCGGGAAGAGCTGTCGGACGAACACATCATCACCTCCGTCGAAGAAGCCGTTAAGCTCAACGCTGTAGGTGTCTCCGTGTCCGTCTACATCGACACCGAGCACCAGTCGCAGACGCTGCGCAACTTGGGCGCCCTTGCAAACGAGGCGAGCAAATACGACCTGCTCGTGCTGGGCATCACCGCCGTGGGCGCCAAGCTGGAGCCGATGGTGAAGGGCGAGGGCGCAGGCAGCGCCGATTTTGACGCGGCGCGTTATTTCGCCCACGCCGGCCGCATCATCCAGGAAAACGGAGCAGACATCGTGAAGACCTATTTCGTCGATGACTGGGACCAGGTACGCGAGGGAATTCAGGCGCCGATCGTGATCGCCGGCGGCAAGAAGGTGTCGGAAAAGGAGGCTCTCGAGTTCACCTCGCAGGCTATCCAGGCCGGTGCCGACGGCGTCGACATGGGCAGGAATATCTTCCAATCGGAAGACCCGGTGGCCATGATCCAGGCAGTGCGTGCCGTCGTCCACGAGGGCTACGCACCCGCGCAGGGGCTCGAGCTGTTCGAGAGCCTGCGGAGCAAGCGTGCGTGAAAGTCGGGGTATACTACAACAACCGCGTTGTCCGGCCGGAGGACAGACCGACTCCTGAAATTGGCGCCGACGATCTGTTGATGGAGGTGAAGGCGAGCGGGATCTGCGGCAGCGACATCATGGAGTGGTACCGCATCAAGCGGGCTCCCCTCGTCCTCGGACACGAGGTGACCGGCGACATTGTCAAGGTCGGGGCCGACGTCGGTAGGTTCGCGGTCGGCGACCGGATATTCTCCACCCACCACGTACCCTGCGATCAGTGCCGCGACTGTCTCAACGGCTACCACACCGCGTGTGAGGTATTCCACGGCGAGAACAACTTCGACCCAGGTGGCTTCGCACAGTATCTACGCATCAGCGGCCGTAGCGTCCACAAAGGCACGATGCGCCTGCCCGACAACGTGTCCTACGCAGCTGGCTCCTTCATCGAACCGCTGGGCACAGTCGTGCGCGGCCTGCGCGAAGTAGGTGTCACCCCCGGCGAAACCGTGCTGCTGCTCGGCAGCGGTCTGATCGGCCTGCTGCAGATCAAACTGATGCGCGCGCTCGGAGCCGGCCGCATCATCGCGGCCGATGTCCTGGAGTACCGGTTACAGCAGGCGACTCGCTTCGGAGCCGATCACGTCTGCGAAGCGTCCGGCGATGTGGCCGCGTTCGTCCGCGAAGTTAACGACCGCCGCCTGGCGGACAAGGTCATCGTCAGCACGGGGGCTCTGGCGGCGGCGCGGACCGGGCTGAAGTGCGTCGAAAAGGGCGGCGTTATCCTGTTCTTCGCTGTGCCCAAGCCGGACGAGGAACTCAACATCGACATTAACGCCTTCTGGAGAGACTCGAAGAGCGTTAAAGTCAGTTACGGGGCGGCTCCGGTCGACAACCAGCAGGCCCTCGATCTGATCCGCTCGGGCCGGGTTCAGGTGGAGGACATGATCACTCACCGTCTACCGCTGGACGATATCGGCGAAGGCTTTCGCCTTACCTGCGACGGAACGGAGAGTCTGAAAGTGATCATCGAACCGAATCGGTAAGAAAATCGAAACAGCGATGATCCACTTCCGGCGGGCGGAACTCCTTGTCACCGGGCACGAGCCTGATGCCCGAACGTCCGTGTCTCTGCTGACAAGACGCTGAGTCTCACCCTTGCGCTCCTCTGGATGCGTCGCGCTGCGTCGCGAGGTAACTATGTCTCAGCGAATCCTCCTCGATCGTGTTCCAAGGAGTCGAGCTGAAGTTCGCCCCCGGAACGCGTGTATACCTCGACGACAACCAACTCCTCCTCTGCGTCTGGGAAACCATTTCGAACGGCTCGGCCAGTATTTACACGGAGAATGGCATCAAGAAAAGAACAGCGTTTTCAGTCGAGGCGCTCAAGTAACAGACGGATGGCGTCAGCGGTTGCCTTTCTGCCCACAGACCTACAAACTCGCAACCGCATTTGTTGTTGAAATCTTGCTCGGTGCCCATGATGCAGTTCATACACTCGGTTGCAGTAGTCGTAGGGCTTTGTCTGACTGCAGCCCCGGCGTTTACACAAGGTGCAGGAAGCGAATGGGACATCCTCAATCAAGAGGTTACGTCGCTATATCAGAAGGGGCAGTACGACCGTGCCGTGGTCATCGCCAGGAAAGCCCTCAAAGTCGCAGAAAAAAATACTGCATTGCACTCCCGAAAACCAGGAATGCACCCATGACCATCGATCCGATCAGCCACAAGCAGCTTTTCCTCGATGACCATGCCGTCGAGAGCATGGAGGGAGTGAAGCGCGTCCTGCACCAGCCCGAGAAGCAAGGGCCTGTGCTGCGGGCCGACGTGCACCGCGGCCAGAACGCGGTGCAGAGTCGCAACGCGCCCCAGTGGAATTCGGAGAAGGGGGTCTGGGAGTGGTTCTACTGGTCGTACTACGAGGTGCCGCCTCACGGACCGCGCGCCAGGGAGAAGATGCGGGTCGACTGCTACGCCACCTCGACCGACCTGGTTCACTGGGAACGGCCGTCGCTGGGTCTGTACGAGTGGAACCGGTCTAAGGACAACAACATCTGCCACGATCCCGAGGGCCGGAGCCTGTACCACATCTATCGCGACGAGGACGAGCCGGATCCCGGTCAGCGCTACAAGGGGATGTTTGGTTTTGCCGAACGCTGGTTGGGCGTCTCAACCGACGGATTCGACTGGACCATGCTGGATCTACCAGCCATCCCCAGTCATGACGAGTCCCACTTCTTTTTCGATGAAATCGACCGCCGGTACACCCTCATGCACAAGCTACCGACGGAGTGGGGGCGCTCGGTGTGGCTTTCGCGGAGCGCTGACTGGGCGCACTGGTCCGAGCCGGTGCTGGTCATGCACACCGACGAAATCGATCGGAAAAACCGGCGCAAGCGCATCGAGGCGGTGGTGGCCGACCCCAGATACCTGGCGCCACCCCTGATCGACGGTGTGGATTATATTGCCGAGACCTATCACATGGCTGTGATGCCCTACGAGGGGCTCTACATCGGCTTCCCGCTCATCTTCAATCCGGCGGGTGCCATACCGCCCCCGCACGGAAATTTTACCGCGCTCAACCAGGTCGAACTGACGGTGTCGAGGGACTTGCACCAATGGGATCGGGTCGCCGACCGCGCGCTCTTTCTTGGGATCGAACCCTGGGACGGGGTAAACTTTGATACCGCGCAAATCCTGCTCACCGGGCGCCCCATCGTGCGGGACGACAATATCTGGGCCTTCCACGTTGCTTACCGTTACAGGGGCCCCAGGGAACTCTATCTGAAGGCCGGCCACGACTACACCTTTGAGATCGGCGCCATGAATCTGGCTAAACTCAGGCTCGACGGGTTTGTATCCCTCGATTCCGATGGGTCGGGTAGTATTCTCACGAAACCTTTCGAGGTGACCGCGGGCAACCTGCGGATCAATGCCGACGCATCCAGGGGCGAGGTCAAAGCTATGCTGATCGACGCCGAGACGGAAAAGCCGCTGGCCGGGCAGTCGGGCTCCATCACGGGAGATCATCTTGATGTGGTCGTGATCGGGAATATCATGGTCGGGCGGCCGGTCCGGGTGCGGTTTACCTTGAACGACGCGAGCCTCTGCTCGTTCTGGGTGGGGTCGCTATAGTCAGTCCGTCAGGAAATCGGCGGGCGGCCATGCGGTGCTCGCCCTTCTCTTTATCTTATCGGGAAACTGGATTTTACTACTGCTCAAGTTGCGGAATGCCAGGAGGACGAGAGGTATACCAGATACCGGAGCATTCTGAGGCATGGACGGCTATGGCGATCGGATACAAGGGAGGCCCGGCCAAACTTCCAGATGCTCTGAAGGAACGAGATCTGACACCGAGGCTGCGAAAGCCGCAGAGTCAGTTTGTGTTCACCGGCAAGTGGGGACGTCCGTCGCCGCTCGTGCTGAAGCACGACGCCTAACAATAAAGGGTGCATTGGAGCGTGATGCGAATTCCATCGGCTCGATCTTGAAAGGTAGCCCCAAGCGCATGCGGATTTCATAACGGTTGTGGCCGTCGAGAAGCAAGGCACACCCGTTGGTCTCCCAGACTACAAGCGAGTCGCGGCAGCCTTCCCCCAGAACGCTCGATCCCCTTTTCCCGCTACCATGGGGGCACGGTCCGCCCCGGAAACGCCACAACCCGTCAGAGCTGGACGAGCTGGGCGTGAGAATTCTTCGAGATTACGGGCTGCGGAGTCCTTGCATTGGACTTTACTTAGAGTCTGTTCGAAAAGGGTTAATGCCCTCTGCTTGAGGCAATTTTGGTCCTGAGCGAGGCTCCCTATGGAACACGTCACTTACACCCACACTCAACAATAGTATGCAAATAAACATTCTGCGAATTCTTGTTATCATGAGCGCGCTCCTTGCCTACACGCTCACCTGTAGGTGCGCATCCGCCAGCGGATCGATGCACCATGGTGATGCTGCCGATAACGAAAATACGATGGAGCCCCCTTCTTCGGGTGAACATTACGAGGGCGGAAAGCATTCCCCGGCGATTCTCAACTACCTGGAAATTCAGGAAGCCCTCGCCTCCGACTCCCTCGAAGGGGTGGCCGAAGCCGGCCAGGCCCTCGCGGGCGCGACCCGGGAACGGGCAACAAAAGTTTGCGCTCAAGCCGAGGTTCTGGCTAAGGCCGCGGATATCTCAGCGGCCCGCACCGTCTTTCGCGCCCTCAGTGACGCTATGATCGCCGAGGTGGAAGCGGGGAAGTTCTCTGGAGCCGAGATCTACCTGGCGCACTGTCCCATGGCCAAGGCGAGTTGGGTTCAGGCCGGAAAAGGTATACGAAATCACAGCCATCCCACAGGATGTGGTGAGACTCCCTTTCGGGCAGGGTTAAAAAAAGGTGGTCGGCGGCGGATTCCGACCAAAGAATCCGCAGTATGAAAAACATAACGCCGACGAAACACTACAGCAGCACCTTGCATCAGCTTTGTAAACTCATCCCGTCGCATTTGACGGAAAAACTCGCCCGGGAGTACGGGGTCGATAAAAAGGCGCGCACCTTCACGCCATGGAGTCATGTGGTCAGTCTGCTCTTTGCGCAACTGACCCATGCCATCGGGCTTAACGACGTCTGCGACACCCTGCGGCATCATGCGGCCAAGCTCAGGGCGATCAGGGGAGCGGTTGCACCGAGCCGAAACACTCTTTCGCATGCCAATAGGGAGCGCGACAGCGACATGATGGAGGCGTTGTTCTGGAAGGTGCTGGGGCATCTGCAAGAGCTTTCGCCGGGCTTTGGACCGGCCGGGCGCTACCGAGGCCTGCCCCGTCGCTTCAAACGGGCGATCCATGCGATCGATTCCACCACCATTGCCCTGGTGGCCAACTGCATGGACTGGGCCAAGCACCGTCGGCGCAAGGCCGCGGCGAAGATGCACCTGCGGCTCAACCTGCAAAGTTTTCTTCCCGGCTTTGCCGTCATTGAAGAAGCTTCCCATCACGACGACACGCGGACTCTGGCCCTGTGCGCGGGGCTGCAGGCCGGAGAGATCGCGGTTTTTGACAAGGCTTACGTGCATTTTGCCAATCTTTTCCATTTGAGCGAACGCGGCATATTCTGGGTCACGCGCGCCAAAGACAACCTGCGCTGCCATGTTTGCCGCAAGCGCCTGCGCAAGCCTCAAGGACCTATCCTGCGGGATGACGAGGTCACCCTGAAGGTTCCCGCCTCCCGCCGGCAGTATCCCGGCAGGTTGCGCCGGATCGAAGCCGAAGTGGAAGTCAACGGCGAGTGGGTCGTCATGGTTTTCCTCACCAACAACATGGACTGGGCCCCTTCCAGTGTCTGCGCCCTCTACCGCTGCCGCTGGGGCATCGAGGTGTTTTTCAAGCAGATCAAGCAAACCTTCAAGGTCTGCGATTTTCTCGGGCATTCCAAGCAGGCCATCCGTTGGCAGCTGTGGGCCGCCCTGCTGCTGCTCGTTCTGCTCCGATACATTGCCTTTATCAGCCAGTGGCCGCACAGCTTCACCCGGTTGTTTACGCTCGTGCGCGGCGTGCTCTGGGACCGTTTCGGGCTTTTCGATCTGGCGGACTTCTATGGGACAGCACGAACCCGATATCGAATGTGTTCCCAGCCTCAACAGGCTTACCTACCCGGTTTCTCCCCTTAGCTCTGTGGGACAGCATCCGTCCATATCAACCATTTCCCCCCTGTTTTACATTTTGACTTTTTCCCAATATCAACCGCTATCCCGCTCCATCCCTCAGGCTTGCCTTCAGGGTTTAGGCCTTATGGGATGGCTGTGATACGAAATCCGTATTACGGCGCTTCCATGCTCAAATGCGGCGTGATAAAGCCGCGAAGAGAAATGGAGAGAAAATGATACGGGGGTGTCGAAATGAATGAAGATCGTTGCGAAACACGCGAGGTTCGTGACGGATCTGCCTATGCGGGAGCATGGCGCTGGCATTTCTATGCGGCTTTCCTGGTAATTCCTTTTGTCCTTCTTCAAGCGACAACCGGGGCGATCTATCTCTTCAAGCCGGAGATCGATCCCATCGGTCATAGCGAAAAGTACTACGTAGATCCTGTCGGTGAACCCGTTTCTTATGACGAGCAACTCCAGACAGTGCGCGAGCAATTTCCCGGGCGTACTGTGGCCCGAGCGGATATTTATCCCGACGCCCAGCGGAGCACCGCTTTCTTATTCCGCGACGAAGAAGCAGATCCGGTAACTGCCTACGTCGATCCCTATACCGGAGCATATCTTGGCTCCATTGAAGAAAAGAAACGGCCAACTGAATTGATGAAACGGGTCCACGGCACCCTTTTTATGGGTTCTCCGGGCAGTTTCATCGTCGAGCTGGGGCAAGCTGGACCCTGGTAATGATCGTCACAGGGATCTATCTGTGGTGGCCGCGAGGGAGGTTTCATTTCCTGGGAACCTTGATACCTCGTTTTGGAGCTCGCGGCCGGATTTTCTGGAAGGATCTGCACAAGGCGGCAGGTATCTGGTTTGCGGTATTCGTCGTCGGCTTCATCGTCACCGGACTGCCCTGGGCACTTATTTGGGGAGAGACTCTCCTGGCAGGGTTTCAGCGTGCAATCGGCCAGACTTCGCCTGGATTCGTCGCGCTTCAACCTCCCCACCACGAACACGGTAACTCCTACGACCCCGGCATTTCGCATACGGCGAGCGCCTCGGACAAAAAACAAACCATTCCGCTACAAATGGTCGTGGATTACGCCAAAGCAAAAGGAACCGGTAACCCAATCCGGATCTCTCTTCCTCAGGGTCGTCCTGAGGGCGTCTATACGGTTATGAACATGGCGGCGAGGACATGGGACAGGCACGCGGTAGCGTTGGACCGATACACGGGCGAAGTCGTGGGCAAAAAAGAATGGAGCGATAAGCCCATCATTCCCAAAATCGTCACTACAGGTGTCGATCTTCATGAGGGAAGGTTCTTTGGTCGGGTAAATCAGATCATTAATCTGATTGTTGCCATGTCACTGATATTTATGGCCGTGACGGGCTTTGTGATGTGGTGGAAGCGACGGCCTAAGGGTGAGCTTGCGGCTCCTCCGAAACCGTCGTGGAAGCGCTGGCCGTCCCGGGTCAGCGTTATCGCCTGTATTCTTGCCGTCCTTCTACCGACGGTTGGACTCTCGATCCTGGCCTTTCTCGTTTTCGACCGGATAATCGCTCCGAGAATATCCTGGCTCAGGGCCACCGCCACCTAGCAATCTGTCGGGCTTAGATTCTGAGTTTCTTAGTGGTTAATGAGGCCATGACATATCGGCAATGGAGAAAGGAAAAGAAGAGCGAACTGAACCGATTCCGCCAGGGATGCTTCGATGCCGTGCAAACTCTCCAAAACCCAGTCCCCGATGGCTGTAGCGGCGAGAATGAGGATCAAGACCGAAAGGACGGATCCGAAAGCAAGGGAGCAAATGTATCTGAACCACATAAGCTGGTGCTCCACTACCGGCTGCTCGGCCAAAACGTGGCACCCCCGTCGGCGACACCGCCCCCGGGCCAAAATAGTGTCAGTTCTGCTTCACAGTAGTAAGGAGTCCTGAGTCTGTGGGAACCGAATCCAGAAGACTCCATAGAGACTATGATATTTGTAAATCACAGTCGTTTCGCCGAAGAGAAATAAACCTCTCAGGACCTGAGTAGTTCGGGTCTCGTTCCTGGCTGGGAGCTATCCGCGTTCAGCGGAACTCTCATGATCGCGCTGCTTCGCTACCATTTTTCGGAGAATTCCTGGACCATAGATCTCGCGCAGCATTCTCCTGCGGTGTGCTACCGCCAACCGGAAAGCCTTCTTCTCGCCGTATTTGCGGATTGAAAATGAAGTGCTTTTCTGCACGCCCGGCTCTGGTCGCCAGCTGACCGAGAAGCTCTCGTAGACCCTCCCGCTGGCGCTGCCTTTTGAAATGCGACACACGCCTAGCACGCCGGTCCTATTTCGGCGATCACGATAAACTATGCGTCGTGCGCGCTCCTTCTTTGGAACCTTCTTGAGCTCGCAGTGAAGCTCGTTCCGGTAAGCAGTGGCCATGTCCAGTGCTTTCGTTTTTCCACCCAATTTGAGATCGCTGAACAGCTTTGAAAACGTCTTGCCATTCTTATATCCTCTAACGAACCAACCGTGAGTAGCACGCGAATCAATGCGGCTGATGCCTTTGTTCTTTGTTCTTCTCGCCATACCAATTCAATCGTTAGCTTCTCTTTGCGTTCACCCTCAACCAAGCGTCGATGTAAGTATAGCTCTGAATTCGGTGAGAGTCAACCAGGGTTCCCCACGCCTGCTCGTCGCAGACGCGCCCGGTTTTTTCCCGCGATGAAATCTCGGGAAAAAACTTTGTAACCTTCTGCGCGTCCGGAATGCGGTAAATAAATACTTGAAGCAGCCTAAATCCGAATCATAGAGGCCGTTGGACTATTAGGTGACTGAAAAATCACTCTAACGAAAAGGTCCGGGATTGCACAGGTGAACCCATTCCTCTTGTTGTACTTGATCGTCGTCTTCATTACTCTCCAACAGCGAGCGTTGAGTGCTAACATGATCGTTCTTCAAAACGGTACCGGCACCTTCTCTCAGGTGATTGGGGGAGGCCCTTTCTCTCCGAGCCAAGCGGTCGATGGCAACTTTGGCGACCCGAATGGATGGGCCATCGCGACAGGGTTTGACTTCGGTAGCACAAGCAGTGAGACAGCGGTGTGGGAGACGCTCACCAACATTCCGGCTGGAGATCTAAACCTCACAATGCATTTCCTCCACTTGGTTACCGCGGAATCCTTGCTTGGACGGTTTCGCTTTTCCGTCACTACCGATGATCGTAATACGTTCGCGGATGGGCTTCATACAGGCGGCGACGTAACCGCTAATTGGACCGTGCTCTCCAACCCGCTCGTGAGCGGGCCTAGCGGAATGACGTTCACTACGTTGGCCGACGACAGTGTTCTTGCCGGCGGGACGATCGCCGCTCAAGCCACCTACACCGTTAGCTATTCTACGGGCATCAATAACATCACCGGTCTGAGGTTGGAAGCCCTCGAGGACCCAGCTCTACCGGGGGGAAACGGACCCGGTCTCGCCTCTGGCAACGGCAATTTCGCGCTTACGGAGATGACCCTCGACGCCACTGCGGTTCCCGAACCATCGCATCTCGGGTTTTTGGAAATCGCCCTTATTGGCATTATGGTCTACGGAGGGCGGTGGCGACACACTCGATGAACGGGAGCGGCGACCTTCTGACGAGTTAGACAAATAATTTTTAACCTGACAAATTATAAGATTCAGCGGCGTTAACATGGATCTTGAACTCTGTATCCGGGTTGAAGCATACGGGATCATCTCTCAGATTTACCAGCCTTAACGCGGACAACCGCGTCAGCCCTTCCATAGCTTTCGATTCTTTGATCCGGTTCTCTTGTAAGTGGATTTCTACCAGCGCGGACAAAACTTCAATACCATCAAGCTTCTCGATTTGGTTCCCAGAAAGATCCAGAACTCTCAGCTTCTTCAGACCAAAGATGGGCGAAATGACTCTGATTGCGTTATCGTTCAGGAGTAGCCGCTCAAGGTCGCTTTTCAGGACCAGCGACTAGATGTCTTGATCTTTGTGAAACTATGATCGGGCAGCACCGGCCTACGAGTGGCATTCCGTCTCCGGAGCACCATCCACCCCGGCCCAGTGGTGGAACCCGCCGACCAGGCTGCCGAGCAAGTCAGGTCAGCGCGGCCCCCGGCTTCTTCGCTGACCCTTGTCGGATCCAACAGGAGTGAAACTTCAGCGGCGGCTGCGCCCTTGTTTCGAGTGCGGCGGCCCGGCGCCGCTTTCCTCAGGCGAGCTACCAGCGATTTCGGACCGCGCCGCGACTAGGGCGCTCCGTGCCCGAGTGGAGGCGCGGGCCGGAATCGAACCGGCGTATAGGAGTTTTGCAGACTCCGGCCTTACCACTTGGCTACCGCGCCCCAGAACGTTGGTCAGGATCGGCAGGCGCGATCCCTCGATTTGGGAAAGACCTTTTAAAAAGATCCATCCTTCACTTTCTTTCAAGTCGAATCGTAATTCTACACAATCTGTCGCTTGCCTCGACGCCTCTCGCAGCATCCAAAAGCGCGTCGGTTTAGACGCCCGTTAGCCGTTTTGCGCGAAATATTCGGGCGCCAACCACGCGAGAATAAACCCTTCTCATTTTCTGTGGTCTCCGCGGTTCAATTTCTCAAAAGTTGATTTCAAAGAAGGAGTAGCTCCCGATTGATGTTTGAGAATAATTAACCGCAGGGAACGGCTTTGTGGTTTTTCAAGCCGGATTTACTAAGAGTGCCATTTTTTCTTCTTCAAAAGCTGTCTTAGAAGCATAGCCCATCATTTTGATGGTTTTTACGCCGATTTCGGTAGCCAGCTTGTGGATCTTCACGCGGATGGTTTCCGTCGCTTCGGTCAGTGGGCTGAAATGGCCTTTGAGAAGATACCAGATGGAGACGGTGAGCTTGCGCGCCACGGCGGCCACCGCAATGTTACGGTGGCCCTTGCGCAAAGTGAGTTTCCAGCCCCATTGGTGTAAGGGGCTGTTTTTCTGGTTCAGCGCGTTCTGTGCCGACTGGATCAGCAGCGCACGTAGATCTTTGCGGCCGAAGGCAATAATACCGCCATCGCGCTTGATGGTCAGTCCGCTGCGATGCCGGCTGGGGGACAGCCCCAGATAGGCGACCAGCTTCTTGGCATTGGCGAAGCGGTGGATGTCGCCGATGACTGCCCCGATGGCATAGGCGACGACATGCCTCACTCCCATCAGACGCACTAAGGGCAGCAATGCGGGATCCTCGAGCACCTCGCGAGCCATCAGTGCCCGCAGTTTTTTGCGTCGCCTCTCGGCCATCCAAAGCTCTTCGAACATCTCTTCGCACAAGAACAGTTGCACCGGACTCCAGGGGCGACATCGCAGCACCCAGGCACGGCCCGAAGCTCGAGTTAGGCAGGTGCCCCGGGGAATCCGCTTTCCCTGCTCGCTGAGGTAGCTGCGGATGCGATTGCGTATCCGCGTGCAACTGCACACTGCCTTGCGATGGGTGTGCATTACTTCACGGCGTTCGCGCGTCTTCTCATCTGGGGTCCACACTTCCCGAGCCAGTCCGCTCAGGTAGATTCTTCCCAGTTTCACCGCACTGAGTTTATCGTTGTTGCAGTAGGCCTTGCGAATCTGTCCGGCCCTTTGGCTTTCTAACACCACTGCCGCGATCCCCACCTTCTTGAGCCGCTTGACCGTCTCGAAACTGTTGGTGGAGGCCTCCAGGACCACCAGATCGGTTCCCTTCAGGTGCTTGCCGGCCCAGCCTTCCAGCTGTTCCGTAGAGACCCTGTCGTAGACTTTCTGCACCACAGCGCTGGCCGCATCGCTGCCTTCCAGCAATGCCGCCGTGAAGATATCCGGGTGCATATCCAGCCCGATGATTCGTCTGGGTTGACTTTGCTTTTTTTCCATTGTTTGCTTTTCTCGCTTATGGCGGCTGACCGGGGGCAGGCGGTTACGTAGCATTCAGCTTTTCGGAGTCCATCCTCCACGTAGGTGCATTCCGCCGGCGCTCAATCACAGAGTCGGAGAGTAACTCCAGCGTTCTCGTCGAGCGTCTCCCGTTTGCCACCTGTTGGTGTTGCACAGCACCCACAGGTTCGAACGATGCCCCCGGTCTGCCATAAGCTCCATTGTTTTCGCTGGAAATCCTCATACGGTCACAAAGACCGCGGAGGAAAACCAGAAAAAGTGACTTTCCACTCCAGATCCGACCAAAATCACAGCTAGACTTGAAGACTTCTGATGTCGCATAATCATTCCATGTCGACCACCACACTCACGATTGCCAATCAGAAAGGGGGAGTCGGTAAGACTACCACGGCGATCAACTTGGGCGCCGCCTTGGCAGAACAGGGCATCCGTACGTTAATCATCGATTTGGACCCGCAGGGCAACGCCACCAGCGGTCTGGGAAAGGAAAAGGTCGAGGGTGGCAGTATCTACGGGCCCCTCAGCGGCGACGGATTGGCGGAGGACCTAGTGGTCGATACCACGGTTCCGGATCTATATCTGATTCCTTCCGAAGTCGACTTGGCCGCGGCTGAGATCGAGCTCAGCCAGGGCGAGGATTACCTGATCCAATTGCGTCGCTGCCTGGCTTTGTTACAGGACTCCGGCACCTTTCGAACCGTAATTCTCGACTGTCCTCCGGCTTTGGGCCTACTTTCCATGAACAGTCTGGCGGCGGCCGACTACCTTCTCATAGCCCTGCAGTCCGAGTATCTGGCTATGGAAGGTCTAGGGCAGATTTTGGAAATCGTCGAGCAACTGAGGACGGCCGGCGTCAACGAGCGCCTGCAGCTGGGTGGAATATTAATGACGATGGTGGATGTTCGAACCAACCTTTGCCGGCAGGTCGTCAGTGAAGTGAGGAAGCACTTCGGCAACCTCGTATTTGAGAGTGTCATCCCGCGCACGATCCGATTGGGTGAGGCGCCCAGCTTCGGGCAGGCCATATTCCAGTATGACCCCCTGAGTCCGGCTACGAGCGCATACCGCGCGCTTGGAAAGGAAGTCATGGAGCGTTTTGATCTCATCCAGTGAGGCGTGGGCAAGATTTGCCGTGAACCTGTGTATGAAACCTGAAAACCAGAGTGCGCTCGAATCTCGATTGGGCTACGCATTCAAGAATTCGGAGCTGCTGATCATGAGCCTGACCCATCCGTCTTTTGTGAAAAAGCCGACTGAAGAGGGAGAAGATTACCAGCGCCTTGAGTTTCTGGGGGATGCCGTACTTTCACTCGTCCTGGCGGAAGCGCTCTACGTTGAATTTCCGGAGGAGCGGGAAGGCGGACTGAGCCGAAATCGAGCCGCCCTCGTTCAAGGAGAGCAACTCGCGGCTATGGCGTGGGAACTTGGTCTGGACAGTTACCTGCGCCTGGGAAACACCGAAGAACAGGCAGGGGTGCGCCGCCTCGACTCGGTTCTCGAGGATGTTTTCGAGTCCCTGGTGGGCGCCATCTACCTGGATAGCGATTGGGATACGACGAAGGCGGTCGTGCTCGGTTGGTATGGCTGCTTAAAGGGCCGCCTGGAGGAACGATTGACCGACCACAATCCCAAGGGAGAATTGCAGGAGTGGGTGCAATCGCTGCATGGCAACGACGTGGTCGAATACGATACGATTAGCGAAAGCGGTCCCAATCACCGCAAGCGATTCACGGTTACGGTGAAGATTCAGGGCGAGTGCGTAGGCCAAGGCTCGGGCTATTCGAAGAAGGAAGCTGAGGAAAACGCCGCCCGCGCCGCCCTCAACAAAAAGGCCGGCTCCGACTGATCGTTAGGGTCGGACACGACACTATAGCTCCTTCACCTTTGTAACCCAATTTGCAAGACAGAACACCTCTACGATGAAGGCCGCGACTCTGCTCGAGCCCCGCAATGCATCGCTACTGACCGGGATTACCGAGGCAGCAGCTCCAGCATTTGCCGCTCAGTTGCTCATCGACCATGCCTGCCCGGTGACGGTAATGGTGGTGCGGAACTTCAAACTGATCGAGCAGTGGACGCAGGATGTTCCCTTTTTCGCACGTCTCTGCAAGGGGCAAGAGGAGATATCCTACGAGGTCCAGGCACTTCCCGAACTCCCCAGCACCGATAAGGACGATTCTCGCTACTTCGAGTTACACTGTGACCGCCTGACAACCTTGACCAGGTTGAATGATTTCCGCGAGGGTCTGCCATCGCCAAGGAATCTTGTCGTGTTGGCGACTCCGCGAGGTCTCCTGCACCGCACCCCGCGCAGAAGCGAGCTGACTGACCGGGAGGTTCGCCTGCAGACAGGCAAGCCGTATTCATTCAGCGAGCTCATCGACCAGCTCAATTCGCGCCTGGGCTATTATTGTGAAGCCCTCTGCGAGACGCCCGGACAGTATGCCGTAAGGGGTGGATTGATCGACATTTACCCGGTGAATGGCGCATCGCCCTACCGGATTGATTTTTTCGGCGATGAGATCGAGGAGATTCGCGCCTATGATCCCACCACGCAGCGGTCCGAAGCGTCCGTTACAGAACTTACGCTCACGGCCATGCCCTCCCCACTGTTGCAGGAACGCGAGAGTCACATTTTCGACTACCTGCCGGATAGAGTCTGTTGGATCTTCTACGAGCCTTCCGTTCTGGCCGAGGATGCTCCCGGTCTCTTCCACTACCCGGAACGCATGCCACCCAGCCTGCCCACGTTTCAGGACCTGTTTGAACACCGGAACGCCTTTCCCGATGTGTGGACGGGCATGGTGGACATCGATGCCGGCGATCCCATGTTCGGCGATGAATGCAGGAGAATTTCGCGCCCTACGGAGCCCCTCGGCAACTATCGCAGCTTTGCCCTGGAAACCGAGTTCGGGGTCGATCGGCTGGAAGCCGAGCAGGGGGCCCGAATGCAGTTTCTTCGCCAACTACTCGATTGGCAACGTGATGACCATGCTCTCTTCTTCGTTTCCCAGAACGAGGGTCAGGAGAAGCGGCTCCAGGAGATTCTAAAGGAAGATGATGCCCTCGCCAGGCTGCGCCTGCATGCGCTTCGAGGTGAAATCAATGCCGGGTTTCGCTGGCTCAACGACCCGGGTGGCCCCGCCACATTGTCCTGGCCTGATACCGAGTCGAAGTCCGGGATTGTGGTCGTCACAGATAGTGAAATTTTCGGGCGATACCGGCTTCGTCCGTTAGGAACGCGCCGGCGCCGGCTGCCGGTCCGCGCCCAGGTCGACCAGCTGCTGGATTTTTCCGAGCTGGCGGACGGCGACTTCCTGGTCCACCTCCAGCACGGAATCTGTATCTATCGGGGCATCACCCGGATGGAAGTTCGAGAAAAGTCAGAGGAAGTGATCACGCTCGAATTCGATGACGACATTACGCTGCACCTTCCGTTCCATGAGTCGCATCTCCTGACCCGATATGTCGGTTTGGCCAAGGTTCGACCCAAATTGGGACGTCTGGGCACGGGCGCATGGGAGAAAACCCGCCGCGCCGCCGAGCAGGCCACAATCGATCTGGCCGACCAGTTACTTGAGCTGCAGGCGAGACGCAACTTGAATCAAGGCTATGCCTTTGGCCCGGACACGGAATGGCAACGGGAATTCGAGGAGAGCTTCATCCACCGGGAAACCCGTGACCAACTCACCTCGATCGAGGAGACCAAGAGCGACATGGAGTTGAGTAAACCCATGGAGCGCCTGATCTGTGGCGACGTGGGCTTTGGCAAGACGGAAGTCGTGCTCCGGGCCGCCTTCAAAGCAGTGCTGGAAAGCCGCCAGGTCGCCCTTCTTGTACCCACGACGGTGCTTGCCCAACAACACTTCAATACCTTTCGGGAGAGGATGGCGGATTACCCCATTTCCATTGAAATGCTGAGTCGGTTTCGCAGCCGCGCGCAGCAGGCAGAGATTTTGAGGCAGGCCAAACAGGGGACGATTGACATCACCATCGGTACCCACCGCCTGCTTAGCCGGGATGTCAAGTTCCGTGATCTCGGCCTGCTCATTATCGACGAGGAACATCGCTTCGGAGTGCGTCATAAGGAACGGTTGAAACGCCTGCGCGAAAATGTCGATGTCATTTCGCTCAGCGCAACGCCCATCCCCCGGACGCTCTACCTTGCTCTGATGGGCGCACGCGATCTCAGCGTGATCGATACCCCACCGGCCGACCGTCTTCCCATCACCACTATCGTCAAAAGTTATGATCCCAAACTGGTAAAGGAAGCGATCGCCTTTGAGATTGAACGCGGAGGACAGGTGTTCTACCTGCACAACCGCGTGCAGACGATTGATGCCGTGGCTTGGCGTCTGCAGGAACTCCTGCCGGATGCCCGTGTGGCTATCGGTCACGGGCAGATGGCCGAACACGATCTGGAACAGATCATGACGCGATTTGTGGCAGGAGAGTTCGATATTCTGGTTTGCACTACGATTATTGAGTCCGGGCTGGATATCCCGAACTGCAATACCATCATTATCGAGGGGGCGGACCGATTTGGCCTGTCCCAGCTCTACCAACTGAGAGGCAGAGTAGGGCGGTTCAATCGCCAGGCCTACGCCTATCTCCTGCTGCACCGGCATACCCACCTGCTGGACACCGCGCGCAAGCGGTTAAGTGCCATGCGCCAGTACACGCAATTGGGGGCAGGCTTCAAGATCGCCATGCGGGATCTCGAGCTTCGCGGAGCCGGCAACCTCCTGGGCCCCCAGCAGAGCGGCCATATTGCCGGTGTGGGCTTTGACCTCTACTGTCAATTGCTCCGGCAAAGCGTATCCCGACTGAAGGGTGAGCATAAGGCCATCCGGATTCGCGCTTCGCTGCGCCTGGATTTCGTGATCATTGGTGAACAGCGCGAGGCCTATTCCAAGGAGGCTTCCCCCCGTAGCGACTTCGATGCGCTCAAAGCGGACGAACTCAGCCGGGGCAAGATCGCCCAGATCGAGGCATTCATACCCCATGCTTACATTGAGGAGACCCGTTTGCGCATCGATTTCTACCGGCAACTGGCCATGTCCGACAGTCCCGCAGCGGTTGGCGAAATCGCTGAATCCATGATCGATCGGTTCGGCCCTTATCCAGGTCAGGTGGAAGCGCTCTTGCTCATGACAGAGATTCGATGTCTGGCGGAACAATCCGGCGTGCTCGCAGTCGAAAGCGAAGGAGATCGCCTAAAGTGCTTGCGGGCAACGGGTAAACACGATGATTACATCAAGTTCGGCAACCGTTTTCCCCGCTTGACGAGAAGGGCCGGGATTTCAAGACTCAGGGAGATCAGGAAATTTATAAAGAGGTATGTTTTGTAAAGTAACTTATAGTAGATTAACTTATTGCGGAGCCGCTATATCCATTTATCTGGCCTTTGCCTCTTCAGCCGCGGCGCAGAAAATCCACAATATCTGGGATCCGCCTTACAAGAACGGAATCGCCGCCGTGGTGGAAAATCAGATCATCACGTTCGAGGAACTGCGGCGTGAAATGGGGCCCCTCATTCCCCGACTGCAGGAGCAGTACCCGAGCCCGCGTGTATTTCAGCAGCAGATGCGCGATCTCTATCTTGAGATCATGCAGAACCTGGTCGACCGCGTGCTGGTGGTGAAGGAATTCCGTGAGGAACTGGAGGGACAGATTCCAAGAACCTTCGTGGAACAGGAGTTTAACGAGCGGTTGCTGACCGATTTCGGCGGGGACCGGTCTAAGTTTCTCGACTACGTCCGCTCCCAGGGAAAGACCATGCGTGAATACCGCAAGGAACTGGAAGAGCAAATAATCGTCAGCGTAATGCGTGGGCGCAGGCGCAAATCACAATCCGAAATCAGCCCGGAAAAGATCGAGAACTTCTACAACCAGAATAAGATTCACTTTTTCCAGGAAGAAAGTATTCAACTGCGACTGATCATGCTGAAACCCTTCGCCGAGGAAACGCCGGACCTTCTCATGCAAACGGCCGGCAAGATCCTGGGCGAGCTGGATTTCGGCGCCGATTTCGCCGAGCTGGCCAAGCGCTACAGCCAGGACGCCCGCCGTGATCGAGGCGGGGATTGGGGCTGGATCAAGCGTTCGGATTTGCGTGAAGAATTGAGCCAGGTTGCCTTTGACCTTTTACCCGGCCAGCACAGCGATGCTATCCAGATCGGAAACCAGGTCTTCCTCCTGAATGTGGAAGACAAACGCAACGAGGGAATTCAGTCTCTGGAGGACGTAAGGGACCGGATAGAAGGTATCCTTGCCCAACAGATTCAGCGTCAGTCGGAGATTCAGTGGAAAGAGGATCTCCGCAAGGACGCATATATCCGCTACTTTTAGCAATCTGTCGGGCTTAGATTCTGAGCTTCTGGAAGGAATTGGGTAAAAGTAGGGAAATTGGGGTTGGGACGATCAGGCGAGCGACAGATTGCGTAAAGCTTTTCTGCGAAGAGCTGGATGGCCATTTTTTGAGCCGAAAACCCTTGCTTTTTGGACTTTACGGCGTGGTTGCGCTTGCGGTAAATCGCTCGGGCTGGCGCGGTGGCCATTTGTTCGGGATTGAGTAGGATTAGAAGAATCCTTCACGTCCGTTTCCTGAGTTGAGAACAAGCTGGTTGCCCGCTTGCCAGGCATGAACAGCCATTACCATGGCTGCCTGGAGTTTGGTTACTACTAGACTGGTGATCTAGGTTTTCACTTTTTCCCTTGATTTCAAGCTGGTTTTCGGTGATTTTAGTTCTAGTATATTCGCTAGATACTTAATCTCTAAACACAAAAACACCATGGGGTATCCAACTAAAGTTCAGCTCATCTCCCGCAAAAAGGGGGCCGACCAATATTACATTAATTTCCCCACCGCCATTGCCGAAGCGATGGAGTTCCAAAAAGGGGAGATTATTGAGTGGATCATCGAAGACAAAGCCAACATCATCGCCCATCGTCCGGTGGTTCCGCCTTCGCCGGTCACCATCAAAAAAAAACGGCACCTCGCTCCTGAACCAGTGGGAAGCAATTTGGAGGCAGTGCGAACAAGAAGTCTCCGGCACCCCCTCGTGCACGCGCCGAGTGCGCGAGCATCTGCTGGCCCATCTGGTTTGCCCGGGACGGCACACGATCACTTCGCTGATCACAGTGTTTGGCAAGCAGTTCCGGGACTGGACGGCGGATTACTCCCTTTATGCCAAGGACCGGGTGAACGAGGAGGTGATCTTTCGCCAAGTCAGAAAAGAACTCACAGCCATCCCACAGGATGTGGTGAGACTCCCTTTCGGGCAGGGTTAAAAAAAGGTGGTCGGCGGCGGATTCCGACCAAAGAATCCGCAGTATGAAAAACATAACGCCGACGAAACACTACAGCAGCACCTTGCATCAGCTTTGTAAACTCATCCCGTCGCATTTGACGGAAAAACTCGCCCGGGAGTACGGGGTCGATAAAAAGGCGCGCACCTTCACGCCATGGAGTCATGTGGTCAGTCTGCTCTTTGCGCAACTGACCCATGCCATCGGCCTTAACGACGTCTGCGACACCCTGCGGCATCATGCGGCCAAGCTCAGGGCGATCAGGGGAGCGGTTGCACCGAGCCGAAACACTCTTTCGCATGCCAATAGGGAGCGCGACAGCGACATGATGGAGGCGTTGTTCTGGAAGGTGCTGGGGCATCTGCAAGAGCTTTCGCCGGGCTTTGGACCGGCCGGGCGCTACCGAGGCCTGCCCCGTCGCTTCAAACGGGCGATCCATGCGATCGATTCCACCACCATTGCCCTGGTGGCCAACTGCATGGACTGGGCCAAGCACCGTCGGCGCAAGGCCGCGGCGAAGATGCACCTGCGGCTCAACCTGCAAAGTTTTCTTCCCGGCTTTGCCGTCATTGAAGAAGCTTCCCATCACGACGGCACGCGGACCCTGGCCCTGTGCGCGGGGCTGCAGGCTGGAGAGATCGCGGTTTTCGACAAGGCTTACGTGCATTTTGCCAATCTTTTCCATTTGAGCGAACGCGGCATATTCTGGGTCACGCGCGCCAAAGACAACCTGCGCTGCCATGTTTGCCGCAAGCGCCTGCGCAAGCCTCAAGGACCTATCCTGCGGGATGACGAGGTCACCCTGAAGGTTCCCGCCTCCCGCCGGCAGTATCCCGGCAGGTTGCGCCGGATCGAAGCCGAAGTGGAAGTCAACGGCGAGTGGGTCGTCATGGTTTTCCTCACCAACAACATGGACTGGGCCCCTTCCAGTGTCTGCGCCCTCTACCGCTGCCGCTGGGGCATCGAGGTGTTTTTCAAGCAGATCAAGCAAACCTTCAAGGTCTGCGATTTTCTCGGGCATTCCAAGCAGGCCATCCGTTGGCAGCTGTGGGCCGCCCTGCTGCTGCTCGTTCTGCTCCGATACATTGCCTTTATCAGCCAGTGGCCGCACAGCTTCACCCGGTTGTTTACGCTCGTGCGCGGCGTGCTCTGGGACCGCTTCGGGCTTTTCGATCTGGCGGACTTCTATGGGACAGCACGAACCCGATATCGAATGTGTTCCCAGCCTCAACAGGCTTACCTGCCCGGTTTCTCCCCTTAGCTCTGTGGGACAGCATCCGTCCATATCAACCATTTCCCCCCTGTTTTACATTTTGACTTTTTCCCAATATCAACCGCTATCCCGCTCCATCCCTCAGGCTTGCCTTCAGGGTTTAGGCCTTATGGGATGGCTGTGAAAAGAACTCGAAGCGCTCAGCCCCGCAACCCGACCACTTTGTATTGCCCTCGACGATACCATCCTGCGCAAGACAGGCAAAACCATCCCCGGTGCGGCCTACCGCAAAGATCCCCTCGGCCCGCCCTTCAACCTCAATCTGGTCTGGGCACAACGCAGGCTTCAGCTCAGCGCGGCGGTGGCCGATGAAAACAACGAAGTGCGCATGATCCCGATCGCTTTTCAGGACGCTTCGACTCCGCGCAAGCCCCGCAAAAGCGCACCGGTCGAGCAGGTCGAACTCTACAAGGAGCAGATGAAACAGCGTAACCTCAACGCCTTGGCCACCGATGCATTGAGGCAACTGCAGCAAGAGCGTGCCGAGGAAAACGCAGGAACCGCACCCGAGTTGCATGTCGTGGTTGACGGCAGTTACACCAACCGAAAGATGCTGCGTAATCTGCCCGAAAAGACGACCCTGATCGGTCGAATCCGCAAAGACGCCAAGCTCAGCGCGAAACCCGGCGCGCAAGCCGTACGCGGACGCAAGCGCTTCTACGGAGAGGACCTGCCCACACCGCAACAAATCCGCCGGGACCCGGACATCCCTTGGATTACCGTGCAGGCGCGCGCGAGCGGCAAATGGCGGGACTTCGAAGTCAAAACCCTGGGACCCATACGCTGGAGGGCGGCCGGGCAGATGGATCTACGCCTGCTCGTCATCCGTCCGGTTGGATATCGCCTGCGCCAAGGGGCCAGAAAACTATACACCCAACCGGCGTATTTGATCTGCACTGATCCGAACCTCCCACTGGAGGACCTGCTTCAGCAATACCTCTGGCGCTGGGACATCGAGGTCAACCACCGCGACGAAAAGACCATCCTGGGTGTGGGGCAGGCTCAAGTGCGCAACGAAAACTCCGTCCAGCACATCCCCGCAACCGCAGTAGCCGCCTACGCCATGCTCCATCTGGCCGCTATCAAAGCTTATGGACAAGGCGGCAAACCTACCGCCATTCCCGAAGCAAAATGGAGGAAGCCCTCTAAGAAACAAAGACCTTCCTCTCAAGACCTGATCAACGAATTGCGCAGGGAATTATGGGCTTGTGCCATACGCCCGGAGATTTTAACCAACTTCATGAACAAAGCTCACCCAAAGGCGAAGTTGATTAAATACCAACCGGACATCTGCAGCTCGCTATTCGCCGCTACCGCATGATCTAGAACGAACCAAACTCCAGACAGCCATTACCATGGCTGCCCACCGGGCGGATTCGGGGGCCCTCGTCCCTCCAGGTTTCGTACCTATCGCAGGCGACTGGAGGGCCGACGGCTCTGGAGGCCGCTTGGAGGATCGACTTTGGGACTGGCTCGGTTGCCCGCGTGCAAGGCATGGGCAGAGATCGGTGCCGCTGCCCACCGGGCGGACTCGGGGGCCCTCGTCCCTCCAGGTTTCGTACCTATCGCAGGTGACTGGCGGGCCGAGGGCTCTGGAGGCCGCTTGGCAAACGCTTGGTCCCAACCCTCGCTTGACCGACATGGCTCATGGGGTGAAGCTGATCCGGTTTCATCGCTGCCAACTACCCGCATGAAGGCGTCCGAAAAGTCGAATCCTTACACTCCTCCCCGCCTCAGGGATATGGCCAAGGCGGAGCGTCCCCAGGAGCGGCTGGAAGCGCGAGGTGCGGCTGTCTTGAGCGACACCGAGTTGCTGGCCATGTTGTTGCGTAGCGGAAGTAAGGACCTCGATGTGTTGGCCCTGTCATCGCGCCTGATCTCGGATGCCGGTTCGCTCTACGGGCTGTTATCGTGGAGTGTACACGACTTCCTCAAGTTCAAGGGTATCGGCAAAGTAAAGGCGCTGCAATTGCTGACCGTGATGGAAGTGGCCCGGCGGATACTTAACCAGCGTGGCGGGCAGAACCAGCTTTTCGAAACCTCGGAACAGGCCTTTGGCTATTTCCGGCCGATCGCCGCGGGATTGGATGTAGAAAAATTCTGGGTCCTCTGCCTGAACCGTAAGAATCGCCTCATCCGGCAGGTGGAAGTGACCTCGGGTACCGCCAGCAACAGCCTGGTTCATCCCCGTGAGGTATTCCGCGAAGCGATTCGTAACGGCTCCTCGGCCATTATCTGCGCCCACAATCATCCCAGTGGCGACCCCTCGCCGAGCCGGGCCGACATCGCCGTGACCCGCCAGTTGCGCAGCGCCGCTAAGACCGTTGACATCGATCTGCTCGATCACGTCATAATCGGTGATCCCTCCGCGGACCCCTCCGGAATCGGGTTCTACAGCTTTTCCGATGCGGGGCTGATTTGAAGGGAAAAGGGTTCACGGTTCAACGGTTCAGCGTTCAGCGGTTCACGGTACAGCGGTTCAGCGGTTGGGGGAAGTAAGACGAGGATTGAACCGTTCGACGACATCGAATCGCGCACCGAATTGAACACAGGCGATCTGGGCGCGGGCATGAAGCCAGGGGTGGAGCAAAGCGGAACCGCTCGAACGGAGGGGTGACGGCGCTAGCAGACATTCTCTGGCGCGCCTGGTAGTGCGGGCACTTTTCTGGCCGCGGATTGTTGGGAGTAGGGAAACAACTAAATTCGACCTTGTTCCTATGCACCTCCAAGGCGCTTCCGGTGATCTCTTCTGTGATTTCAGAGTGCTGCCATGAAATTTTGATTTATCCGCGCTCATCCGTCTTCGTGTCGCGCTTCGCCGAGTCTAGCTGCAGAGGGCTACATGTAGCTCGCTCCGTGAGGAGCGGGAAAGGTTGGCAATCGATTGGGTTCATTTGACAATCTCCATGAGTCAGCAACCCGACAGTTTGCGTTGGTTGAAACACTAGCATGGCGCCAAAAAATACTTGGCATCTGCCTTCCTCCGCTTACCCTTCCCCATCTTTCCGCCCGGCGGAGTCAACTCAGGTGGGATACCCAAGTGGCCAAAGGGGGCAGACTGTAAATCTGCTGCGGTATCGCTTCGGAGGTTCGAATCCTCCTCCCACCACTTTTCTTCACCGAAAACGGCGAAGAAAAGTGCATTCCGGCGAAGTGCTTCGCCGGGGATAGGGAAGAGGGTTGTTTAAAGTGTCGAGGCGTGACGGCCCTCGTAGGTTGAAGCGCCCGCTTCGACTCCAGCCCATGCAAGGTTGACCGCTGCTACCCGTATAGCTATACCGCTCGACCCGACGCGGAAGCATTCAGCTTCGTCGTTCCCGTAGCCGGCTTCACAAGAAGGCGGTAGTTCGACAGCGCGTCCCCCGTAGCCCAGGGCTTACTCCCGACGAAGGAGGGGTTGCCTTGGGTTGCTGAACCATTCGCAGGGCCAACTCTCGCATCGCAAACGGTGCTCCGATTTTCGTCACGAGGTAACCGGAGTCAGGCTGTAGACGCGGGCCAGCCGAGTGGCGGCCTCCAGGTCTTTTCTGCGAAGCACTTCCCGCACGTCGTCCAGTTTATAGGCGTCTTCGACTGACAAGTACGGCGACCAGCCGTTGTCGCTTTCAATCAATTCCACGTCAACCTCAGCCACGTAGTTCACCGAGTTGACGCCTGAACGATCGAGCCACATAGTGGTGGCAAATGAAGACAATAGGTTTCACCTACTGGCAGAACGGGGATTTATGGTTGGGTTTCCTGGACGAATATCCGGATTACGTGACCCAAGGTACGAGTCTGGACGATTTGAAAGCGCAGCTTATCGATCTTCACGGAGACCTAAGTTCTGGAGCAATACCCAATGTAAGACGCCACGCCGTGCTTGAGGTCGGATGAAGCGACGGGATCTCATTCGTAAGATCACTGAGTCTGGGGCAATTTTCATTCGTCATGGCGGCAGACACGACTGGTATCAAAATCCTGAAACGAAGGTGGCGCAGCCAGTACCGAGACACACCGAAATCGACGAGTGGCTGGCCCGGAGCATAATCAGAAAGCTCAGCAATAAGTAAGGCCTCGAATCAAGTCTCGCGTAAATAACCCGTCAGCGGATAGCTGTGGTTCGCGAAAACGAGCCGGCGTCTTTCCAGGCTCAGGATCACGAAAATATACAGGACTTGGAACCGGATCGTCGGAACGGTGAACATGTCAACGGCGACGATTCCTTTTGCCTGGTTGCGGAGGAAGGAGGCCCAGGTCTGAGATCCTGGCCTCGCGGGATTGGGGCGGATGCGGGCAAGATATCGCGAGACGGTTCCCTCGGACACTTCGAAGTCGAGCGTCCGGAGCTCGGCGTGAATGCGAGGGGCACCCCAAGTCGGATTCGATCGAGCCATCTCGCGGATGAGACCTCGGATCTCGGAGCGAATGCTCCGCCGGCCACCCCGGGATTTCCATCGCCAGAAGAGCCGAAAGGCCCGGCGGTGCCACTTGATGACGGTCTCGGGTTGAACGACGATCAAGCTTCGCCTCCAGCCGCTCCATCGGTAGAGGATGAGAGCCCAAAGGACCCGGTCCCACCGGGTGAGATGAGGCCGAGCGGGTGCCGTACGATGGTAGACGCCGAGTTGGTGGCGGAGTGCCATGATCTCGGCCGCCAGGGAGGCTCGAAACCTGAAGAGTACGATGAGGGAGCCGGTCAGCAGGCGTATCAGGGCGAACATCCGGGGGATACAGGGTAAGGCGGCCCGAGGAAGCTTGACCTCCAAATCGCACAAAGCCTATGCTGGTCAGTGAGATGCTAGCGGCCTGGATTCGGCCGATGGGGTATCGACGAGGCACAGGTCTGGAAATTGACTCGAAGACTGTGCACCCACAATGTCTATTTCGAACAACTGGAAGAGCTTTGCACGGCAGTCAACGATCAGTTGGCATTCTGGCGCCAACCGAATTATACCCTCCGCCGCTTATGCTGCATTAATTAAGACGCTGTGTATATTTTGCCCATAATTGGAGGGATCTTTATATGAAACCATACGAAAAACTGCCCTTAAAGGAGAAAGATATTCCTGTGTCTGAAATAGATTACGTATCTCTAAAAGATACCTATGCGTGTCCTTGCGATGAATCAACAATGTACGATAAATTTCTAATGCCTGTTAGAGCAAAAGGAATATGGGTTTGGTTTGATGGAGAAGAGGAACCCTATCTTGATTTGGTTCTTAATTATAGCTCAGTCAATTTCGGTCATTGTTATGCCCCTATCGTGGAAATTGCCAAAAGAGTTATAGAAAGGGTCGATCAGATCCATTCATTTCATTCGAAAGATAAACTCGAATTAAGTGAATATCTCTCAAAGAAAGTGAGCACAGGTGGGGATTATAAAGTATATTTTAACATAGGTGGATCCGCGGCCGTGTCTGATGCTATTCGGCTATGTCGTTATTCTACTGGGAAAAGGCATATCATTTCGTTTGATGGTTCATTTCACGGAGTGAGTCATGCCGCTGCTTCTGTCGCAGATGACAGATTAGTAGCAAAAGAGCAATTCGGCATTCCCATATCAGATTACACATTTTCGGTTCCCTTTCCAAGCACACATAATGATGTAACAATCAGCTCTTCTTTAAAAACCATTGAACAACTGATTTTGGATTATGACGTTGCGGGGATTATTGTTGAGCCGGTACAAGGAGCCGGGGGATTCATCATTCCTAAGGCTTCTTTTCTTTCCGAATTAAGCGCGCTATGTAAGCGGGTTGAAGTAAAACTAATAATAGATGAAATACAAGTAGGTTTTGGACGAGCCGGTTCTTTTTTCGTTTATCAGCAATTCGGTGTAACGAATCCAGATATTGTTCTCCTATCAAAATCCATAGGCGGTGGTTATTTTCCCGTAAGCGCTGTTATAGCACGCTCTAATCTTTTTGATAACGTACCCGTTAGAGGTACGGCGTTTCAAACCACCTTCAATAACAGTTCTTTTGGATTGGGAATAGCTAATGAGTTAATGAAATTAGTGGAGAAGGAGAAAATTATTGATAGTGTAGCAGAAAAAGGGAATATTCTCCTGAGAAGGCTTGGTTTCTTGAGTAACAGTCCTTATGTTGCTAATTTAAGAGGGTTGGGCTTAGCAATTGCTTTTGATATAGTCGATCCATTATCGAAGGTGCCGTCTGACACATTGGCAAAACTCTTTGTGTCGCAATGCTTGGAAGAGCATGTGATAGGTTATACCTGTGGTGTAAATTTCAACAGTTTTAAAATTATAACTTCATTAGTAGTGAGCAACGAGGAGATAGATATTATAGTTGAGAGACTTGGCAGATGTTTGCAGAGATTTCATGACCGTGTGAAGTAGACAAACATGCTTATTACGAATCTACTATACATTGGTGTCTGTCAAGAGAACCTGGAAAGATATTATCCGTCTTACCCTAAAGGTGATTTCTTAGAGGATACCTACACTGAAGACGAATTGGTAGATGTTGTGATACGCAGAGATATTAACGTCCTAATGGTGGATGTTTTTGGCGCAACGTTCACAGGATCATTATTACAGAAATTGAAGGGACGCATAAAACTGATCAATTGTCTATATCAATCCATTGATTCATTGATAGACACAAAAGAAGCGGCCTTTTGTGGAATAGAAGTCAGAAAGCTGCCTGATGACGTTTACTGTAATGAAGTTGCTGAGTTTGCGGTTGCTCAGTTATTATCTGCCTGTAAGGGTACAATTCAGTTCAATGAATCTATGAAGAACGGTGAGTGGAATCAGGCCGTAAATACAAATTTCTCAGTAAGAGGGAAGACTCTGGGCATTGTCGGATTTGGGCATATAGGGAAGCGTATCGTCGAGTTATTCGAAAATTGGGGGATGAATATCGTAGTAACACGCAGACGCTTGAATAAGCAAGAGTATGTTCCCAACGTGACCTTTGTTGATTACTCTGATCTGATTGAGAAGAGTGATTACATTATCTTTGCTGTTCCTCTTAATAAGGATACTTTCCAAATGTTTAATGCGGATCACATAGAAAGATTGAAGGCAAATTCAATCATGGTTAATATTTCACGAGGAAACGTCGTGGAGGAAGGCGCCATATATGAAGCTCTGAGGCTCGGTAAATTATATCGATATTGTTCGGATGTTTTCTCAGAAGAACCGATAAATCGAGATCACGTGTTTGTAAACAGTGATAGGACAATATTATCACCTCATGTGGCGTGGGCAACGGAAGACACTTTCAAGAAAGCATATGGTGTGTGGTTTAACCAAACCAGCATTTAGTTATTCAAAGAGGCTTTGGCAGAACAGTACGAAGAGAGGCTATTATGGAGGAGAAGAGTTTAAGTTGGTGGGGTGACGTGACGACAGCTAACAAGGAAGATGTGATTAGGAAGAATAGAGAAATAATTGGTGAAAGAGTGGAATTGTTCGGGCTGATTATGGGAATTTTGGAAGATGCGGGTATTGAATTCTTTATAGAGGGTGGAACGTTGTTGGGTGCCTACAGAAATGGTCAATTTATTTATCATGACAATGATATGGACATAGGGTGTGTAAGCACGGAGTTTGTAAAAATAGGAGACGTACTAGATAGAAAGCTCCCAGAAAAGTATATGTATGATCGAAGAACAGAAGTCGGGGGTTATTCTACAAATGCAATTGGCTGTTTTCCTAAAGGCGGGGAAAGATATTTTGATGCTTATGGCCAGGAATGGCCTCTAAATATGTTAGATATTTACAATTACCTTTATGGTGAAGAGGAGAAATCCTATAGGTTGGATCACGATAGGGCGGGGCGTGATGCAGAAGGAAATCCGAAATGGATTCCGGAAGATGTGATTTTTCCGCTACGTACTATCATGTTTGAAGGTATGCAATGTCCTTGCCCGAACAAAGCAGAAGAGTTCGCAGAAATTGAACAAGGTTACTTAGGAGAGGATTTTGAGTTTGACCAGAAAACTCAGTTGTTTATCAAAAGACGTTCACCGTAATTTGAGCACAGATACAGAATGTTCTCTGGGGATCGAGGGCCGCAAGCAGGAGGATTTCCTACAAATTGCGGCCTGACCTCAGTCATCATCCAGCCTATAGAGCTTTTGTAACATTCGTTCATTGCGGCATGGGTCTTGCGAAAGATTACGTTTTCATTCCCTGTCGCCGGGGATGTGACAGCTCTTACGGGATCTGTATACTGAGAGCGGAACCCGGAAAGCAGATCCTACTCGCCTGAGGAAGCGAGCATTTTGGCTTGCTGCGATCGTTGATGTTGCGGATCTTCCATTAAGCTCTTCCCGTTCTCTTTGGGCCGAGCATATCCCTCAATGCTTCAACCAGGTTACGATTTTCGGCTTTGGTACGGCTGCCGATGCGAATGTAGCGGTCAGAGTCGGGCAGCGTTTTGCCATGGCAGTGTTTGATGTATATGCTATGTTCAATGAACAATCGGCGTGTGATTTCAGGAGCGTCGGGTGCCGAGTCGGGAAGACGGCAGAAAATAAAATTTGCATCGGGTTTGTAAACAGTTAGGCGTGGGATCGTACACAGGATTTCATACAGGTTATCGCGGTCGGCCTTTACTTGTTTACAGCTTTCGGTAAATTCTTGACGATATCGGGGCACAAGCCGGAGAAACTCTTCGGCAAACGCGTTAACATTCCAAATGTGTACGTTGTTACGTACCGCTTCGGCAAATCCGGAATTTGCCGTGAGCATATAGCCGATCCTCAAACCACAGATACCAAAGGCTTTGCTCATGCTTTTAAAGATTGCCATATTGGGGTAATGCTCGATGTCTTGTTCCAGCGTCGCCCGATCACGATCCTGTGTAAAATCAATGAAGGATTCATCGACGATCAGCATACAGTCATGCTTAGCAAGTATTTTGGCAAGATGTATGAGATCGGAGCGGGGAACCATCAATGAGGTGGGGTTGTTCGGCGTTACCACAACGGCCACATCCGCGTCAAGCCGGACGGCTTCAGCGGCAAACTTATCAACATCTAGCTGGAAGGAAGGGAATCGAAGTGCAAATTCATGTGCCCGTCCCTGAGGTGCCTCATTCGCATATTCGTTAAAAGATGGCACCGGAACGATTAACCGTCGGGTGAGATGTCCCGAGACGATTTTAATAAGCTCGGAAGTACCGTTTCCCACAACGATTCGCTCGGGTGGCTGATTGATGAAATCACCAATAAGACCGGCAAGGGCATCCTGGGCAACCGGGTAGTTCACGACCAGGTCGTGGATTTGATTCTTAAGATGAGTAAAAATCGCCTCCGGCGGGAAATAGAGATTATAGAGATACGCATGGTCGATAAAACCGTGGCGATAATATCCGCCATGCTGACCGATGATGAATTCGTATTTTTGTGCCTGGATGTCGTAATCGGGATCTGTCATGCTTAAGTTCTTGTTACACAGGTCCTTTGAGCCTGGTCCCTGCCCCGGGAGATAAGGTCCCTGAGCCGGTTCCATGGAAAATAAAGAACCGGGCTGTATGGACGTCCTGAGACCAAGATGCGACGGAGGAAAAGTTGCAGTATCCTTATCACGCAATTCCGCTGAAAACTCCTGGGACAATCGGGAGGCCTGAGTTGAATGGCGCTCGGATAAGGCGCTTATCGGGTGATTTTTGTTGAATAATAAGCTCTCCAAATAGACGTTATTTAAGTATCATCTCTGTGTGATGAAAAACAGATACTTCAAAGGTTTCAACCGCCTCTTTGGACGAGCTAAAAAGTCTGCCGCGCGGACCCTCAAAGAACGATTCGATGAGATACGGGGGCGCGCCCCGGGTCAACTGCATTCGTTGTTTAGCGAAGCGGTGGAAGCGGAAAAAATCGCCGGTGCCAACGGCTGCCGCGAGCGGCTCTTTCCGGCCGATGTGACCTTCTGGGGCATGCTCGGACAGGTGTTTCGCGGTGGCAGTCTGCGCGATGCGGTGCGAGAAATACAGGCCTCGGTTTGCGCGGCCGATGGGGAGCGGGACCTAGGCAACAGCACCGGCAGTTACAGCGATGCGCGCCAGCGCTTGCCACAGGACAGTGTGGATGCGGTACATGGGCGGGTCTGTGAGAAGATGATGTCGTCGGGAGGGTTGCTGGGAGGGCGGCGCGTCATGGTCGTGGACGGCACCTCGGTGCAACTGGAAGACACTCCGGCCAATCAAAAGGAGTATTGCCAACCGGTCGGGCAGAAACCCGGTTGCGGGTTTCCGGTGATGCAGATAGTGGCTCTGTTCAATCTGGGCAGCAGTGCGCTGGAGCGGTTTTCGTTCAGTCCCCACAGCGCCGACGAAGGCGGCATGTTCGATGTCGAACTGAGGGAGCATTTGCAGGCCGGCGACGTGCTGCTGGGCGACCGTTTGTACGGTTCCTACCCGCATTTTGCGGCCTTGGCGGCCCGGGGCGTGGATGTGTTGACGCGACTGAACGGCTCGCGTGGCTGGCCTAATGGGATGGGTGGCGACGATGTCACAGTGCAGTGGAGGCGGCCTGCGCCAAGCGCCCGCCCACTCCATGTCACACAGCAGGAATGGGAAGCGCTGCCGGCCACGATCACGGTGCGCTACGTGCGCTACCTCATCGACATTCCCGGTTTTCGCACCCGGCACATCATGGTGGTTACCACGCTGCTGGAGGCGCCGGCAAAAGAACTGGCGCAACTGTACCTGCGACGCTGGGACATCGAGTTGTGCTTCGATGACATCAAAACCACTATGGGAATGGATTTTATCCGCGCCAAGTCTCCGGCCATGGCGGTGAAAATGGTCACCATGTATGCGATCGCCTACAACCTGGTTCGACTGTTGATGCAACAGGCCGCCCGCGCCACCGGCTGCCATACCTCCGCGGGGCACTCGATGCGCCTGTCTTTCAAAGGCGCGCTGGACGCTACCTAGCGCTTCGCCGCCGAAATGGCGCAAGCCAGCCGCAAGCAATGGCACAGCCTGCGACACAAATTGTTGCGCACGATCGCTGGCGACTGCCTGCCCAGGCGTCTCGATCGCTTCGAACCCAGGGTTGTCAAACGACGACCAAAACCGTTTCCCCGAATGACGGTGCCGCGCGCCGTTTTGAAGCAGCGTATCCTCGCAAATCATGCCCGCTTTCAGGCGTCGAAATGAGCCTTATCCGAGTGGCATTCGGGCCTGAGTTACCGTATTCGCAGGGGTGGCTTTTTTTGCCGGGCTGTCAGAAAGATCTCTTCAGCTGCCGCCAGATCCTCGATCGTGTCAATTTCAAACCAAGGCTTGCCGTCAAAAGACACGGTTTGAAGAGAAAGGCTACCATCGGCTACCATTTCCGCAAACACGGTTTCATAATAACTGTTCAACCCGCCCGCAGAAATGTGCTGATCCAATCGTTCTTTAATCCGATGCCATGAAGACCGTGACAGGCTGTAGATGTTAACGGTCTTATACATTGGAGCATCTGAAGGCCCGGCAGTCCCGATCCAAAAGGCCTCAACCTTTTGAAAGCGATCGACTGTAACCGTGCTGCCGTTCATCCACGGTTGCATGCGCGCGATGGCAACTCTGTCAGAGTAAAGCATATCATCCAGCAGAGACATGTCAAAAACAAGATCACTCTCAATCAACAGAAACGGCTCTCGGATGATTTCACGGGCCATCCAGAGCGAATAAATATTGTTTGTCGTTGCATAAAGCGGGTTATGGACATAATCAATTGTTAGTCTGCCTAGTTGCGTTCCCAGAAAGTTCTGAATGCAGTTTTTAAAGTGTCCTGTCACCACAACCAGACGTTTGAAGTTATGCTGATCCAGACAGGAGGCCAGCCGTTCAAGTATGGGTACCCCGCCGACCACTGTAAGGCATTTAGGCTTGTTTTGTGTTAAGGGATGCAGGCGACTTCCCACCCCAGCGGCAAGCAGTAAAGCGGTCGTCACCCGTTCATGTTCAGGCCCAATGCGATTCATCTGCACCTATTCTCTAGTCTGTGGTTCCTGAAAATCGACTGCACCCATTTTCATGCCGCTTTTCGAGCGTACAGATTGTGCAATCCGCCAACCTGCGGGAATGCGACCAAGTTCCCATTTCCCGGCGGATCCGTTGCCCTCGGTTCCGGGCAGTCCTTGTCCAACGACAAATGAGTGCGGCAACGATGAATCGTTCGAGGACGCGCGATCAACAGTACCCTCTGCCAACCGTCAGCGACTTTCGAATACAGCACCCCAAAGAGCCGGTCACGGTCGGTGAACCGTGGCCGTTTCGTGTTCCGCTGCAACACAGCCAGCTGCTGGCGCAACGCCATGTTCTCCAAAGCTAAATCCCGTCTGCCTGGGAACCAGCAAATCATGAATTTCGCCATCATGTTCAACCAGAATCCCATGGCCGAGGAGCGTATCATTCATTTCCATAAGTGCAACGTTATCAACGTACGGAATTTTTCCGGACCCACAATCGATGATTCGGTTCCCGAGTTCCTGGTGGTTGTGTTCGTGGTGAAAGTGCTCTGTGGTTCGCCAAAACCGCGACACCGACGGAAGTTCGCCGGAGGCGGGATGCTGGATGAAGGCAAGGGTCTCGAATATCGATCGACGCTCTCTAACCCGCGTACAGGGCGTGGAAATGCGGCGGCGGATGATCCTGGTAATACATCTGAATCACAATGCCGTAGAATCGAGACAGCTCAGGCATGAGTCGTTGTCCGGCGGAGAGCGGGAAAGAGGTCCTCCGGTGTTTTGCCGGTGAGCTCCAAATAAAGTGCGTCGGGACAAAGATCGACTTCTCCCGGCCCTTCTGGTGCTGCGGCCTCGGAAAGTCGCACCTGAGCGAAGACCCCCGGTTTGAGCCACGAGGAGAAAACGCCCCGACCCGCAAACCGGGAGAGGTCCACAACCCCAGCGACGCCGTCATCGTAACAAAGGTGAAGCTTGAATCCCTCCTGCGGAATGATCTCAACAATTTTCATCTTCCAACAAATCTAACATCAGCTGGTCCGCGAGTCGAGGTGCACTCGATTCATCCAACGAAATTTGGCTGCGTTTCCGCGATCCCTTACCCGACAACATATGGTTGACTCGACTAGGTTCAAGCGAGTTATCCAAATCCTCTGCAGATAGCCGGGATACCGTTGAGCAGAATAGATTCACCTCCTATCAAGGGGTGTCATTTCTGCAACTTATTGTAGAGGCAAAACTAATAGGCTGGCTAAATTAGTTGACCTTTCCCTGAGTTCTCTCTCCGTGAAACGGTAGCGCATGCGCAGGAATCAATAATTGCCCCAAGATCGTTGACTTCACGGCCAAAGAAGCCAGATTTTACGCCCACTATGGTTCCTTCTCGCTGGCACACGAACGTTTGTCTAGCCGGGGATCAGAAAACTACCGGATCAACCGGCAATTGTATTCCGAGTTCGCGATGGGAATTTCGAAATTCTGCGCTACTCTGAGTTCGCCCAATTCCGCCCATGGACATTACCAATAAGACCGGCAAACCCCTGAGAGTCCCTCTCCCCGGTGGGAAAATGCTGTATCTTGGCCCCGGCAAAACCGGACAGGTCACCAACAAGGCCCTTAAACACCCCCAGCTCGTGAAACTGCTCGAAGCAGGCGAGATCGAAAGTGCCGACGGAGCCCCCAAGCGCAAGAAGGCAGGCGGCGGCAACATTGGAGGATTGCCCACCAGCTCCCGCCACGGCGGATCCGGCGCGATGCGTCAATCCGGCGACCGCTAGCCTTGCTCCGTCGCGGTCCGGTCGCTTCTTGGAAACTCCCCCCAGAGGCGCAGCCCACCGAAGCCAAGACTTCTCTAGTGGAGAACGACGGCGAAAAACTCCTGGGTTTGCAGGTCCACTAATTGCCTCGGTCCGGAACGCGTTCTGTATTTAAGGAATACGCCCGGCATTCGAAAATTCTCGACGTGGTGCACAGCCTGATCGGCTCGAACCTCAAGATCTACCTCGACCAGACCCTGTGCAACCCGACTACGAGCTGGTCGCCGGGCAGAGTTCTCCGGGGTGCGTGTAGAGGACTGATAGGTAGTCGCTTTTCGGTCTTTACAGGGGACGCTTCGCCCTACCCAAGATGTCCGATCACGAAAAGCCGGGTTCAGGGCAGCTTGGATAATCGAGCCGGGACTGAAGCCGAAGGGCTCCAGCTACGTTTTTCGGCCGGGCGTAGCTGAGCGCTTTCGCGTTCAGGGCAGCTTGGATAATCGAGCCGGGACTGAAGCCGAAAGGCTCCAGCTACGTGGGCTCCACGGATTTTCAAGACTCCAAGTTTGATTGCGAGCCATAGCTGATGGCCACCCGGCCCTGATGAGGAAACCTCTTAATGGGAATCGGGAGGTGGCTCAGGCACAGTCGAGGTAGCTGGACGACTTTGTCGTTCAGTCTGCGGGCATGGTTTGAAGTTCTATTATGAACGCGATAAGAATCACAGATTCGGTTGCCGTAGGATGGTGCTTGTCTCGGCAAAGCCGCCAGCGTTGTGGACCTCATGCGCTGCATTCAATTGCCACCAGAGAACACAGGAAACGCAAAAAAAGGGAGGATGTGCAGCGCAAGAGATCTTTTGTGTTCTCTGCGCTCTTTTGTGGCTATTCTTTTGAGGAAGCGCTTCGATAAGCAGTGCGCCACGAGAGAGGTTCCCGGGAATTCGCCCTACCTCAGCTCGGCCCTAGCGGAGTGAATTCAAACCGATCGTCCGCATCCTCGGGGTGAAGAAAAGCACCCGACTTGGCAAGGCGAGCCTGCAAATCCGGTATATCCAGATCATGAAAGGATCTGCTGTTGCGGGCGGCCAGGGCAGCGGCGGTACCGGCGGCCTGCCCCATGACCATGCATAGTGGGATCACACGGATGGCGCCAAAGGCACGCTGTGTGGCCGAGACGCAGCGTCCGGCGACGATAACGCCTTCAATGCCTTGAGGAACAAGGATGCGAAAGGGAATCTCATAGGGACGGAGGGGATAGACCATACTTGCCAGCGTCTTGTCTTGCCCTTTGGGAGGATGGACGTCCGGGTAGAATCCGCCCAGTCCGATCGTGTCGGAAAATCTCCTGTCGTTCAGGATCTCCCCCTCCGTGAGCACGTGATCAGCAATGATGCGCCGGGTTTCCCGAACTCCGATCTGGGGAGCGATGTCGATCAGATGAACACGTTCGAATCCGGGAATGTATTCCCGGAGAAATCGCATCAAAGGCGGCAACATCCTAGTCGCTTCGGATTGCGCCGTTGACTTCTCGATGTCATCGGCTGCATTACGACCCACTACTTTAGCTTGCAGCAGAAATACCTCCCCAGGCGCCGGCAGGGTTGTAAAAATCAACCGTTCCTGCGTCATATTGGGAGGCAGGACGCCGTCATTTTTCGCTTGGGTTACCTTCCTCGACAAAAGCATTGCAGTTGTAGTGCGGGCCAATCCAGGGCGCCATGCGGCGGTAATCGATGTTGTGAGCCTCCAGAAACTCGCGGTGAATCACCTGCAGATCTCGCTCGACGATTTCCCGGTGCGCTCGTTCCGTGTCTACCGCCCCGACCCGAACCATGAGCGTCGAGGGTTGAGCCCAACCGTCATTGCCGGTTCCGATCTCGAAAGGCGCGCCCGCCATCGCCGCGATGACGGCATCTCCCGAGGTGTCGACCACGATCTTGGCCGTGTAGGCTCTGCGGCCATTGACTACGATCCCTCGGACCCGGTTGCCATCCATGAGCAGATGGCTGACGGCGGAGTGGAAGTGTAAGTCGACACCGGCATTGTCCAGCATCTGAAAGGACACGATTTTTGCCCAACCGGGTTCGACGGGCGCGACGGAACAGACGCGGGAATCCGGTACCATATCGGTGGCACCACCAAAAAACTTCAGGCGGCGCAGAAATTCTTCGGCCAACCCGGCGGCGCTACGGAGTCCCGTAATGGTATGCCCTCCCAGCAGTTGTAATCCTATGGCTGCATTACCGCCGACAAAATTCCGTGGTTCGATGACCGCGGTGCGCGCGCCGTTACGAGCAGCACTCACGGCTGCGGCCACACCCGCGATTCCGCCACCGACAACGATCACATCATAGTCTCCGCAGACCACCGCGGACGAAGCGTAATCCAGGGAAGATCCGGTCTTCACGTCTATTCCAGAGATTTCAATCATGTCTGTTGACCATCAGAAATTTCTGAGCTAACAGAATATGCTCTGTGCAGGCTTCCGGAGAACACTTTGAATACGTTGTAAACCTGAGTCAGCTCGTCTGTTGACCATCAGAAATTTCTGAGCTAACAGAATATGCTCTGTGCAGGCTTCCGGAGAACACTTTGAATACGTTGTAAACCTGAGTCAGCTCGTGGGTGTTCATCTGGACACCGCACCGTTCCCAACGAGGTAGTGCAATTCCCTTCGCAACTGCTCAGGACTCGAAAAATGAATTGCCTGCATCCCGAGTTGCTTCGCTGCAACCACGTTTTCCATGCGGTCATCAATGAATGCGGTGCTCTCCGGGGAGGTTCCCGACGACGCCAGAGCAACCCCATAAAAGCGTGCGTCCGGCTTGGCCATACCGTGTTCTGCCGAGATGACGATAGGATCGAAAACGGAGTCATAGCCGAACCGTTGGCGGCGTAGACGAGATAGATCCAAAGAGTCGTTGGACAGGATACCGGTCTGAAATCCTCGTCGGCTGAGATCTTTAGCTAAATCCAAAACTCCCGGAATTTCCCGCATATACGGTTCCAGAATCAGATCTTCGACGGATGCCTCAGTCCCGGCGCGGGCAAGCAGCGAGGTCCAGAACTCCTGCTCACTCATATTGCCGAGATCGACTTTGGCTCTCAGGTGCTCCCGTTCCCGAGTTAATTCCGGCAATCGGTTTAGGAATCGGTGCTTTTCGGCCAGATGCGCCAGCTTCCGGCCGATAAAGTCATCCACCAAGACTCCTCCTACGTCGAAGAAAATGGTTCGGATTTTGGGGTGGGTCATTAATCTATCCTCACGAGATACGGAGTGCCTGAAGCGGCGCAGTCGCTTCGACTAGGCTCGCGGCCCTCAGTCTGCCGACCGGGCAACCAAATCATGCTAACCATATGGGAGTAACCACGGATGAAACAGTTCCGTGGTTCTGTTCCCTTCCCTTGATATCGCTGTGTCGGTAGCCCACGTCCAGATCAAATCAATCACCCAAAAACGGCCTTATCGTAGATCGAGTCGATCTGCAGTCCGTCTACTCCCAGATCGAGCATTTCATGAATGTGAAAAAGGCCCTGCTCAATCGGATCACCATGTCTATAATGTCCCTGATTAATACTCGCGATCACAGGCAGGCCCAGGGCGTGAAAACCGTCCACATCCTCTTTGGCGAAATCTTCGCCATGGTTAAACACGAAATAGAGCTTCTGCTGTTCCATCCTCCGCCGGAAAATTGAATTCGTCTACGACGACGCCGCGGTGGCGATTACGATGAGGTTCCTGGCCATTGCGCAAAGGGCATTTTGACGTTAACGGATTCTCTATCGTTCAGCGCATTGACAGGATCGGCCGGCGGACAGGGAAAGGCCCCCTCGCCATATTGGGATTTTCCGCATACCGGAACTTGTTCTTCAGCAGTGGCTTATGGTGGTTTTCCATGTGGGTGGAGATGATCGCGGTAGGTTGGATCGTTCTCGAGCTTACGAATTCTCCATTCCTTGTCTCGCTCATTGGTTTCTTTCGCATGATTCCTCTGCTTATCACGGGCCCGTTCTCAGGGGTGATTATTGATCGAACGGGACGGCGACGCGTCATCCTCTGCGCCCAGCTGACCTATTTCTCAGTGGCGTTCACGATGTTCATTATTGTACTTGCCGGCGCTGCCGCCTATTGGCACTTCGCGCTGGCCGCTTTTGTCATGGGCACGGCGTGGTCCGTAGATTTTCCGGCACGTCGATCGTTGATTCCGGATCTGGTGGGCAAGGCAAAGACCGTCGATGCCCTTTTGGGAGAGAGTTTCTCCATGAATACGGCCCGCATAATCGGACCTTTTGCTGGAGGGTTCGTAGTCTATTCTGCAGGCGCCCTGGGATGCTATCTCGTGATTTGTGCGGTCTCGCTCACCTCCCTGGTTTTCCTCAGACGGCTGCCCAGAGGAACCATTCCCCGAGACGCGATGCCCTCTGCCGCCTCAACATGGGAGCAGCTCCGTGAGGGGTTTCGATATGTCCGAGGGCACCGCGTGATCTTCGCGGTCATTCTCATTACCTTGACGATGAATTTTCTAGGGTTTCCCTACATGACCCTGTTGCCGGTCTTTGCTCGAGATGTGCTTCATCAGGATGCCACTGGTTTGGGTCTGATCGGCATGGCGAGCGGTCTGGGGTCGCTCTTGGGAATCCTTCTCATCACGCGCTGGAGGCGCCGCTACTCCAGTGGGGCGATCTACTCGATGGGATCTCTGTTCTTCGCGGTCATGGTTGCGTTTTTTGCCACCTCATCGAGCTTCTGGATGTCGTTCGCATTCCTCTTTCTGGCCGGTATCGGACATGCCTGTTTTAGCATCATGCAGAGTACTCTCGTCCTGACCTCGGCCAGCGATGAGATGCGTAGCCGAGCAATGGGATTGATCGTGGTCGCTATTGGCATGTCTCCGCTCGGCTTGCTCCAGATGGGAGCGCTCGCATCCCGTTTCGGTGCGCCCTTCGCGGTTCAGGTTTCGGCTACTTGCGGGGCCTTGGGAGTTCTCCTGATCATGGCCTTGCTGCCCCGCCTGTGGAGGACGCCGTCCCTTGCGAAAAGTAAGAAGCAAGAATTATGAGGTACGAGGGTTCAGGGTTCGGCCGGGAATAGGTCAGGAGATCGTTTACGGATTTGCTTCAGGAGACCGGCGCTACCCAGCGCCAAAATCGCCCGGTCCCACAGGGATGGGGCGTCATTGGGGGTATTGCGGCGTTGCGCCGACGAGGAAAGCACTCCCAGGATGTCCGTCGTCGGTGTGCCTTGCACTACCCCCCAATCCCGATTTTATCGGGACATACGTTACCGTATTTACGAGTTCGAGTACTAAGCTGGCTACATAGAAGGGGTTGTAGCTGGACGCTTCCGAGTCGTAGGCGTTTAGCGTGTTTAAGGCTTCCTTGGTCTTGAGCCGGGATGGTGCCCGGCGGCATACGGCTCAGCGGGGACGCTCCGCCCTACCCAAAAATGTCAGGTCTCCACAAGTGAGGTCAGTCGGTTTCCTGTCTTTGAGCCAGCGAAACGCAGGTCGAAATATCAGGATGAATGACGAAGCGGCCCGCCCGCCTGGAGGTTCGCATTACCCTGCTGGGTAATCACGATAAACCTTACCTGCTTTGACGACTGCAACCGGTTCCATGAGTTCATTCCCCAGACGGGTTTGATCGCAGGAGTCGACAAGCGGGAACTCGCCGGGGCGTAGCGCGAACACGACCGCGTCCCCCCATGCCCCCGGGCACAAGGTGCCGATCTGGTCTTCGGCCAGAACCGCCTTGGCCGGGACCGAAGTGACCTTTGCTATGGCATCGTCGAGTGTCATGCCCAGGGCAAGAAATTTTGAAACCACATTAGCCAGATCGTAAACCGGGCCCTCGACATTGTAGGCATGAAGGTCCGAAGAGATAGTCTGGGGCTCTACACCTTGGGCCATAGCCTGTTCTGCGACGTCCCACGAAAACGACCCCGACCCGTGACCCACGTCGAAGAGGACGCCGCGCTAGATGGCCTCGTGAACGCTGGAACGCACCTTCCCGGCGGCATCGAGAATCCCGCATCGTTGGGCGTGAAAGCTATGCGTTAGAATGTCGTCGGATTTCATCAACGTGAGGATATCATCGATTGATTCGCACCAGGCGTCCTGCGGATGTACCATGATGGGAAGGCCGGCCGCATCGGCCGCTTCTCGAGCCCGGTAAAGTGGCGTCATTCCCGCTTCCCGGCCTACGATGGTGTTCTTGGTCAGCCGGACTTTGACTCCCAGAATGACGTCCCGGTGTTCTTCGATCATGGCACAGGCTTTTTCCACATCGGCGTAGCCCGGATTCATCAACTCGCCGATTTCGCGGGTCAGCATGCCCTGTGAAGAGATATTCAACTGGGCAAGAATGCGCGTTGCGCTGACGTCAATGACATACTTGCGAAAACCGGGAAACGTGTCAGCCCCCGCCGAACCGGCATCTACCACGGTGGTGGCGCCCCGCGCCAGGCAAGTCGGGTCGGGTTCAATGCCGTAATGGCTGACGCCGGCGAAAACGTGTACATGCACATCGATGAGGCCCGGAGTAACAAGGTGGCCGTCGGCCTCGACGACAACCTTGGCATCCGACCGCGGTATATCGGGTGCGACGGCCGCCACCGTGCCATCCTTGAAGGCGACGTCGCGCTGGGCGTGGATTCCTTGAGCCGGATCGACTAGAGTGCCGTCCTTGATGAGCAGATCGTAATGCATGGTCAGGCTGGGCGTGGAAAGAAGATTAGTTCGATTCTGCGCTATAGTTCAACTTCTTGATTAGTCCCGCCCCCTGCTGCGCTGCGCTTGGCCGGATATATCAAGGGTGAAACCAGGGAGACGTTTCAGGTGTCAGGCCTTCTCGCTTCGCTCGTGAACAGTTGTCAGTTCTGAGGAAGCGCAATCGAATCCTGACACCTGAACACTTAAACCTACTCCAGGCCTGAAGTTTCAGGTTAGTGGCGCCACCGGCCGCGCTGACGCTTGGCCGGATCAAACAGGAGTGAAACTTCCGGCCGCGGCCCGCACCTGCGATCGTCTTCGGCAATGGCCGCTCTTTCGTAGCCTGCGGGCTTACCGCCGGCAGCGCCGGGGGTTGCCCCGGGATCCCGGACCGCCCGTATCTCCCACTTCGCACCGCAATCTACGCTGCGCTCCGATAAGCAGTGCGCTACGTCATTTCCGGCTCTTTAGCGCGACTGGACTAACGGCTCAACAAAATTCACTTGACACGCTGCAAACCCGCTCCCAAGGCTAAGTTTCAGGTTAGTGGCGCCACCGGCCGCGCTGACGCTTGGCCGGATCAAACAGGAGTGAAACTTCCGGCCGCGGCCCGCACCTGCGATCGTCTTCGGCAATGGCCGCTCTTTCGTAGCCTGCGGGCTTACCGCCGGCAGCGCCGGGGGTTGCCCCGGGATCCCGGACCGCCCGTATCTCCCACTTCGCACCGCAATCTACGCTGCGCTCCGATAAGCAGTGCGCTACGTCATTTCCGGCTCTTTAGCGCGACTGGGCTAACGGTCCAATAAAATTCACTTGACATCGATTCCATCGCCCGCAAACCCGCTCCCAAGGCTAAGTTTCAGGTCAGCCAAGCCCCCGGCGCGCTGCGCTTGGCCGGATCAAACAGGGATGAAACTTCGCCTTGCGGGCTCCTCGATGAATCCAACCTAACGTTCCAACAAAATTCACTTGACACGCCGAAATCCCGCTCCCAAGGCTAAGTTTCAGGTTAGACGGTCTGGCAGGAAGAGATCCCATCGAGGTCGAGTCCCTCCCTCTAATGGCCGTTCAAAATGAAATCGGGTAGGGCGAATCCCGATATAGTCCCGGCTTGCCGTGGACGACCTCGGGATTCGCCCTACCTGCTGTTTCCGCAGCGAGATTGAGTGCATTGCGGCGCCTCCTCCTTCGAAGTCCTCCTGACTCGGCTGGTTCCTTTGCCTTCCTGCCGGGGTAGGCAAAGGCATCTGCAAGACTGCCCACCCTGTGGACTGCAGATGGGTACATCGACTCATGCATCTATCTTTGGATGCGGCTTCGCTGCTTCCGTGAGATCCCTTCCCTGCGCATTCCCGCTGGATATACTCGCGCCAAAGTTGATGCTCTGTGTTCAACAACGGCATCGAGCCATTACACCCAACCAGATAGCTGAGGGTTGGTGGATATCACCCAGTATTTGCCTTGCACACGGAATTCTCATTTCAAGCGTTGATTAATATAGACTTGACCGAGAAGCAGTTATATAATTTTTCCGGCTTCTGGCATAAGTTTAGCTTTCAAATCAGTCGAAAAAACCACCGGCTACTTATGAAACGAACAACCTTGCTAGGCTTACTCGCTTTGCTTCCCCTCTTCACCGCCCAAGGCGATTCGCTGCTTGAAAACTCCGAAACCTTTGATAACGGATGGAGATATTCACCATGGCTGGGGTATTATTATCCGGTTACGGAAAACTGGCTTTATCACCTCGATCATGAATGGCTTTGGCTGGATTGTGAGGATGAGACCAAGGTCTGGATCTGGAACAGCGAACTCGATTGGATATGGACCAGCAGGGACGTGTATCCCGTCCTTTATCTGGCAGCCGATGAGGCCTGGACGTCCTACATTCCCGGCAGCTCCCATCCGCGGCTGTTTCATGACTGGGAGAGTTCAACCCGGGAAACCCTTACAAGCATCCGGTGGAAACGTCGGATAGATCAGTTTTCTGATGGTTATCCTACTGATCGCGAATATCAAAAAATATTCGTCGATAGCGTCTCGGGTAGCTTGGACTCCTCGGCCGTAACTTACGTCACCTCGGTGGCTCCTCCCTATACACCCCCAACCACTCCACCGCCGTCCCCACCGTCGTCCCCACCGCCGTCCGCCCCTCCCTCCACGCGTCCTCCGGGGGCGCCCGAGCCAGGCCCGCAACCCACACCCTATCCGTCCCCAAACCCAATTCATACTGGCGAGGAATACATCGAATATGCGGAAAATCCTTTCTTGACCACTGAAGATTACCCACTTTCCACCCTTTCCATCGACGTCGATACGGCCTCCTACAGCAATCTGCGCAGGCAGCTAGATTACTATCTGCCCCGGAGACCGGACCCCGCCTCCGTGCGCATAGAGGAGCTCATCAACTATTTCGATTATGACTACCCGGAGCCGGATCCCGGGTCTGAAACGCCATTCGCCTTCCATGTGGAGATGGCGTCCTGCCCTTGGGAGGAAGACAACGGTCTTCTCCGCATCGGGTTACAGGCACGTTCCATTCCTCGTGACCAGTTGCCGCCTTCCAACTTCGTTTTCCTGCTTGATGTTTCGGGGTCCATGGGATCGCCCCTGAAGCTGCCCCTCCTTAAGCAAGGCTTCCGGCGCTTTGTCGCGGAAGGTCTCCGTGAGGATGATCGCGTAGCCATTGTTACCTACGCATCCAGATCCGGCGTTCGCCTGGAATCCACCACCGGATCGGAAAAAAAGGCCATCATGGATGTCATTGACAGCCTGGGCGCCGGAGGCAGCACAGCGGGCGCGGCAGGCATCCAGATGGCTTATCAGATCGCGGAGGAACACTTTATCGGAGGAGGCAATAATCGAGTCATCCTGGCCACCGACGGCGATTTCAATGTAGGCGTTTCATCAGTTGAAGAACTGGATGCCCTCATCGCCGCTAAACGGGAAAGTAATGTTTTCCTGACCGTGCTCGGCTTTGGAACTGGCAATATCAAGGATAATCGGATGCAAACCCTCGCGGAAAAAGGCAACGGCAACTACCACTACATCGACAGCGAGAAGGAGGCAGAGAAGGTCCTGCTCCACGGCCTGGGCAATCTCTTCACGATTGCCAAAAACGTAAAAATCCAGATCGCCTTCGATCCCGAATGGGTTCGGGCCTACCGCCTGATCGGTTATGAAAGCCGTTTGCTTAATCCGGAAGATTTTGATAACGATTTGGTGGATAGTGGCGACCTGGGAGCCGGACACACCGTGACCACTTTTTACGAAATCGAATGGACGGAAACGCCCGCTTTTTCCGAGTCGGCGCCCGTTGCTGAAATGAAGTCACGCTACATGTTCCCCGAAGGCGATGAAAGTCGGCTCGACACCCAGCCCGTGGCTCCCGTTTACCATCCCGCCGGAGAAAACAGCGTTGATTTCCAGTTCGCTGCCGCGGTCGCCATGTGGGGCCAAATCATGCGCACCTCGCGCTATGCCGAAACCATGAGTCTCGACGCCATCATTCAACTTGCGTTGGCTGGCAAAGGAGACGATGCTCAAGGATACCGTGGTGAGTTTATCGAATTGGTGACTGCTTATCAACACTTTGAGTAGAGCTGTGGGGTAATGGATTGTCCTGCGTGGAACCGGGGAGTCCGTAGGGCAGGCAACCTTGCTGCTGCTTTTCATGCTTTGGCAGGCTGGTAACGAGCTCGTTCCCGGATCGAACCTCCATACGGCCTCGGGGGACCTCGGCCCTCCAGATCGCACCGGCAGATGGTTCATGATCCACCCATAGTTGACGGCCGCAGGCCTCGATGAGGGACCTCCTGGCATCAATAACAGCACCTATCATTCGCTCCTATGGCACCTTCTAAATACCGGGCATTTTCCTGGAAGTGGACCCTCCTGAGCATGGGAGTCTTTGTCGGCCTGGAAATTATACTGGGTGGCCTCGTGGGCGAATACCTGTTGGCGCGATATGCCTCTTTGAGCTACGGTTTCCTGGTGCAGGGCCTGCTGAATCTGGTCAGTTACTTTATCGGTGGCATCGCAATCGGGATGCTTTCACCGGGCCTGCGTATCCACGAGCCGGCTGTGGGCGCGTTTCTCTGTGTTGCCTTGATGCTGTCGCTGAGTTTTTTCACCCCTTATGCGTTCATTCAGTTCAGCACGGTCAAAATGCTGGTCGGCGGCGCAATTGCCTTCGCGCTGGCGTTGGCTGGCGCCAAGCTCGGCGAACGCCTGACGGGTAACCGGATTCCCGGGTAGGGGCGCTCCCGGCTGTGCTGGCGCTGGCCGAATCAAACGGGCGTGAAACTAATGAGAGGGTTCAGGTGTCGGGTGTCAGTTCTGAGGAAGCGCAGTCGAGCCCTGACACCTGAACACTGTTCACGAGCGAAGCGAGAAGGCCCACCAACCCGCACCAGCAGCGAAGTTTCAGATCTTGGACCCCACGGACGCGCCTGGCCTACATCACTCACTGGTCCAGCAGAACGTAGCCGTCCGGATTAATATAGCGAACGTCCAGAAACAGCAGAAGTGCCTTGAATTGCACAACATCCATGCGTCCGGCGAACTCTTTCTTGTCCAGATAACGGACGATATAATCCGGCAGTCGCTTGGACAGCCGTCCCAGTAGGCGTTGTTGCTTGGATCTGCGTTTCTTTGATTGGAATTTAGATGACAACACGTAGTCGCCATTGAAAAGAGCAGCGCCGAGCTTGAACTGCTCGAGATCAAGCGCTTGAGTGCAGGTTTCCGTTCCGTAGTAGACCGAGGCGACTTCCTTCAAGTAACTGGATTCGCGTGTGGAATGCAGGTGGGAATCATCGGCATTAAACGAGGCAGGCGCGTACTCAACATATGCTCCCGAACAAAGAATCGTAACAGCTACCAGAACATTGCCCGGGAACGCGCTTCTCAGACCTATTTCAGGTCCGGGGATTTTGGTCCACATGATCCGACCTGGATAACCGATTCCTCGGGTTGGTGCCATAACATTAGCAATCTTTCGGGCTGGCAATGAACTTGAGAGCCGGTCCCTCCGTGAGGAGCGGGAAGGATTGACGATCGACGAGGTTCATTATACAGGAGGAGGTTCCGCATCGAGGCCTGCGGCCGTCAACTATGGCTGACAATGACCCGTTTGAATCGGCCGCAACTGGAGGGCGCCAATCCTTTGGCGCCGCGGGATATCCAATGCCAGGATTCGCACCAATGGGCGGACACAAAGGATTGCGTCCCTCCAGGTACTGTTTCTCTATATTCGGTTATGTTCAACCATGGTTCCTTATTGGTCTCTCATCATGGCCTGCGGCCGTCAACTATGGTTGGATCATGAACCTTGGGCTCTTGACAATCCTTCGACGGGATGTAGCTGGACCCGCCGTCGTTCGCCGATGGAGAACTATGGCGGGCACGCGCTTCTTGTCCGCCGAAGCCGTCAGGCGAGGGAGGATCGCGTTCAAAACAGCTTGGATAATCGAGCCGAGACTGAAGCCGAAAGGCTCCAGCTACGATTTGCGAGTCGGCGTAGCTGGACGAATTCGCCTTCACCCAACTCATTCCAGAAGCTCAGAATCTAAGCTCGACAGGTTGTTAAGATGAAGGACGGACCTATACGGACTTTCGTGAAGCGCATCGCCTTGGGTATGTACACTATCGATCTCAAGGCGACGCGATTGCTTCCGAGCTACTGAAGGCGAGCGGCGCTACCGGCTGGGAGGGTCCTGCAACGGATGCGGGCTGTGCTGTGAGACACCTATGGTAAGGGTTCGCTCAACCTTGTTCTACTTTCGGTCCTACCGGTGGATCCTGAATACCTGGCACCGGATCATTAATGGGTTTGAGCTCATCAGGTTAGATATGAGGAACCGGATATTGGTGTTTCGTTGCACTCACTACGATCCGGTGACGAAGCAGTGTGATTCCTACCATTCCCGACCGGGCCGCTGCCGCGACTATCCTCGAAACTTGCTCGCCTCGCCCCGTCCTCAGTTTTTGTCCGAGTGCAGCTACTTTGCGGTTGACCGTAACGCCGCACGCTACCGGCAAGCACTCGAGAGATTTCCCATACCAGAGGAAAAGCGCGAGGAGTTGTTGGCACGTCTTTACCTGAGCGAAAAGTGAGGCCGCAGAAGTGGCATCCCGCGATTGACCAAAACCTGTTAAGAATATTCAATGACGATCTGGCGTCCTCGCTTTAGGAAGTGGCACCTGTTTAGCGTCATCCAATCCGTCGCCGGCTCCCCCGGTCTCGTGCCGGGGTGGTGCTGGCTCCGTGCTACAGAACGCGTTGCCATCACCGACTTCTCCCGGACCGTCTCTTCCAGCCGCCGCAGCAGCTGGAAGAGAAGGTCCGGGAGAGGAATGTGCTGTCCCCAGTCGTGAGAGGTAGCTGGAAACCGGCGCCACCCCGGCACGAGACCGGAGGAGCCGGAAACATACTAAACACATACAGGAACTGCCAGGATCCGAAGCCATGCCGAACGCTATGAGACGCGAACGACCCAACGTGATCTTCATTTCATCCGACCACCACAGGTCGGACTATCTCGGATGTGCCGGGGCCGACTTCATGCACACGCCAAACCTTGACCGGTTGGCGGCACGAGGCACTCGACTCTCTCGAATGTACTCCACCTCTCCGGTTTGTGTTCCCCAGCGCATCACGTGGACGACGGGAAGGTACCCCATGAACACGGGATGTTATGGAAATGCCCACCCCATTTCCGGTTCCGGCGTTCCCTCATTCGTGCGCAATCTGCAAGAGAGTGGCGTCGCGACGGCGTTAATCGGGAAGTTTCACAATCACGCCAACTACGATTTTGCGGATTTTATTGCCCACGAGGGGGATCTTCACCTTCTCGGATATGAATACGTCTGCGAGACATCGGGAAAGATAAATGCGGGACACCACCGCATCCGGTGCCGTTTTACGGAGTTTCTGGAAGGGAAGGGGATATTTGCAGCGTATAGGGAGTGGATAGAAAAGGAACTCTCGCAATATAGCAGGGTCATGCCCTCCCGGGCGTGGCCTTGGAGTGAAGAGTACTCACAGGACGGATTCATCGCTGGTAAGGCAGTTGAATACGTGAGTTCGGTTTCGATCGATCGTCCGTTCTATCTCCACTTGGGCTTTGTCGGGCCTCATCCTCAATTCGATGCCCATGAGTGTTACCGGACTCACTACGCTGAAGTGTCACCGCCGATCGCGCTGGGCCCGGACCCGAAGCGAAGAATAGGTGAATGGTGGCGGGCTTACTGTGCCTGCATAACCGAAATTGACAGCGGTATAGGAAGAGTCATCGAAGCTCTCGAGGAGCGAGATCTGCTCCACGATACGGTGATACTCTATACCTCGGATCACGGTGAGTATGCGGGTGATCATGGACGTTGGGGAAAGGGTGATTTCCATGAGCCCGGTGTGCATGTCCCGTTTATTGCGAGTGGTTCCGGTATCGCGGCCGGCCAAACTTCGGACGCCCTGGCTGAATTAATCGACGTAGGCCGAACAGTGGTTGATCTTATGGGAGTAGAACCTCACCACTTGGATCAGGGTCGGAGTCTAAAGCCAGTATTGTCAGGGCGGAAGCAGAGCCACCGGGACGATTGCTATGCCGAGATGGGTCCGCATAAGATGCTCTTCGACGGTCGGTATAAGCTGCTCTTCGGTAGTACCAAGACTACCATCCCTGATGATTGGCCCGACGAACTGATGGCTTCGGGAGCGCCCGTATGCCTGTTTGATCTGGTCGAAGACGCCGACGAGACGCGGAATCTGGCCGGTGACCCCGCTCACCAGGACACGTTGAGGATGATGAAGGAAAAGCTATTGCGGCGTATCATCGCCAACCTCCAAAGCCGCCCGTCGGGAATTGAAGGCAAGCCCTTTACGAGAAGCAAACCGAGGTGAGTGGCGTGAAGGGGACGCGGAGTCCGTCGAGGAAAGAAGTAAGCCAGAACGAAAATCCGAATTCGCCAATCTCGAAAACTCGGACGCATTAAGCCGGCCAGTCCGTCGTCCATGGTCGTGCCCACGTACTACGCTAGAAGTGCAAGAAAGGGGAGAGAGATCGATGGCGCGAACCTGGGCAGACGTGAAGCGGTTTGCCAGCCCCTGGAGGGCCGACGGCTCTGGAGGCCGCTGCCAGGTTCGGTCTCGGGAATGGGCCGGTCGCCCGCCTGAATGGCATGATCAGGGATCGGCAAGGTTGCCTGTCTTGCGGACTTCCCGATCTCAATCGGGATCCCTCCAGAGGTGATTCGGTTTGTATTTCCGCCCCATTTGCCGAGTCGTCTCTTATCTTTCACTTCGGAAGTGTCCCTTATTTCGTTCTTAATAAATCATGTAACCAATTTACATAGTGTCACTCACGTTTTTTTTCAAGCTTTTTCCGGTCTGTTTGAGCCCCAAAATGCCGCTTCGCTTATTTTGGGGCTAGCGTTCTGAAAAAAGGGAGGCTCGCAACGATTCGGGCGCATCGTGTTGCCGCAGCCATTCACGGAATCGATCGCCCATCTCGGAAAGGACGGTGGGATTCTCAGCTGCCACGTTGTTCGCTGCCAGGGGATCCTTCTGGCGGTTGTAGAGCTCCATTCTACCATCGGGACCAATCGGTACGAAGACCCATTCCAGCGTATACAATGCCGGCGTCACAGCCTTCTTGGGCACCTCACCATAGTCCATCGGTCCCAGGTGGCTGGCGCAAATGGCGATTTCGCGGTGCCGATCCTCTTTCTTGCCCTGCAGTTGAGGCACGAAACTTAGACCATGCATGGGCTCGGGGGTTGTGGCGTTTACCCCGCACAATTCCAATAGCGTCGGGGCGATATCGACCGGTTGTGCCAGCAGTTCCAGACTGCGTCCCGGAACAAGGTCCGGCGCCGCGATGAGGAAAAGCTCATGCGCGATTTCAGGATAGGTCGGCCAGAACCGGTCATCTCTGTCATTGATGTTTGATTTACCCGTTCGATTGTGCTCGCCCAGGCTGATGCCGTGGTCAGAAGCCACGACTACGATGGTGTTCTCCCACAACTGGAGATCTTCGATTTTTTCGAGCACTCGACCAATCCAGCGGTCCACCAGTTCCGACTCAGCGTAATAATGGGCCTTGAGGTTGCGCAGCTCCTCCGGTGAAAGGTCATCTGCACGCCCGTAGTTGGGATGGAGCATGGGTATGCCATCGTAGTCCGGATCATAACGGCACACCAGGTACTCCGGAGGATCCCAGGGCTCATGCGGGTCGAAGAAATCAACCCATAGAAAGAAGGGATGATGGCGATGGTTGTCTTCCAGCCACTGGACCGTGCGCTGCGCTGTCTGCACCATGAAGAGATCGGATTCGTAGTGGTGTTGGTGATTCGTCCACATGTGCAGGTCGAGCAGGTTGCGGCCTTGGAAATGTCGACCGCTACGCGTCTTCTCCGGTGGCATGGCCCGGTCGATAGGATCATTCAGATGCAGGAAGTGCAGGTCGCCCTCCTGTCCCCGCACGGCCTCGGCGGCCTCGAATCCGCGATCAAAACGGCTCTTGAACAGATGGGGACAGTCGCACAAGAGCTGCGTGGCATAGCCATGTTCCGCTAAAATGCAGGACAGTTCGTTCTTGGAACTGCAGTCAATGGGCTGCCACCCGTACCACGGCCATCCGAATCGACCTGTGAAGACATCGGTTCGTTGCGGAATGGTAGGGAAGCTGGCCATGATCATATTGTTCAGCACCGTTGCTCTCTTCGCGAAGGCTTCGAGATGCGGGGTACGCACCGGCAGTGGCCGCGGTCCGAAGATATTGTCGTAACGGAAGGTATCGGTACTGATGTAAATGATGTTCATGGCGTGTTCTTTCGATGCTACCACCTTTCGGTTCAGATTCGGATCGTTGAGTTCAATCAGAGAGATGATGTGAAGTCGGTTCGGGATTTGTGGCGACCCCGGCTGCGCTGGCGCTTGCCAGTTCGACGAGACAGGCTGGCCAAACCAAACGAGGGTGAAACTTAGGTCCGTTGGGGATTCGAGTCACTCCTCATCTCCTTATGAGGCGCTAGAGCGTCACAGCAAGGCGAGACTCTATTGGAACTGCGTCCTCAGGTTCAACGCTCGACCCACCCGCCCTTCGGGCACCCCTCCGAGGAGGGGATTTTGCCTAATAGCAGCCGGCTGGGATGGTCCCCTCCGCGGAGGGGTGGCCGACATGTCTCGGCGTAGCACGAAGTGCGGAAACGGAAGGCCGGGGTGGGTCCGATCCGCCGGGGGAGACTCTGCACCCTGCAGTTTCATTACGCTAAAACCGGTAGCTCCTGGATACATCGCTATGCCGAGACATGTATTGAGGCAGAGAATATCTCTGGCATTGACATGCCTGTTTATCGGACACGACACTAGTCTCACTGGGAACATGCAAGCGGCGCTAACCTACGGACCAAGAGATATCCGGATGGAATCCATGGCTGATCCCGTGCCGGGATCCGGAGAGGTGGTCGTGCAAGTAGGCGGCTGCGGCATCTGCGGCGGCGATTATAGCGGGCACAAGCCGGGTGCGGCGAAATTAGCAGGCCTCCAAGAGCCGTCCATTCGGGGGCATGAAATAGCGGGAACGGTCGTCGATTGTGGCCAGGGGGTCGAAGGATTGCCCATCGGCAGCAAAGTCGCGGTGAGCCCCAGCCGCCCCTGTGGACGCTGTCTGCCCTGCCAAAAGGGAATGCCGCACCTTTGCGAAAATCGTAAACCTCGGGCGCTCCATCAAGGTGGGGGCTTTGCGGAGTATTCATCGGTTTTACCTGAGCAATGCTACCTCATACCTGAAGGGACCACCCTTATAGAAGCCGCGGTCACCGAACCCCTTGCCTGCTGTGTTCATTCGACGAGCCGTATAGGTGTCCAGCAGGGAGACTGCGTAGTAGTATTAGGAGGGGGCTTGAACGCCCAGCTCTTTGTCCAGTTGTCCCGATTGAAGGGAGCCCGTCGGGTGGTCTTGGTCGACAGCCTTTCCGAGCGGCTGAAGATGGCCTCAGCTTTTGGTGCGGACGAAGCCATCGACTCGTCCACCACATCATCTGAAGAATTGAAACGGCTTTTCCCCCACGGAGCCGATGTTGTCATCAATACACGGGGGTCGATGGAGTTCACCCGTCAGGCTTTTGATCTAGGTGCGGTGGGCGCACGAATCCTATGCTATGGTGTAGCAGCGGCGGGGAAGACGGTTCCGATTGAACCCCACATAATCTGGCGCAAGGAGATTCAGCTAATCGGCGGGCGTTCCTTCAATAACACTTTTGGCGCGGCCTTGAATCTCATTGCCTCAAGGCGCGTTCAGGTGGATCCCTTAGTGACGCGAACGGTGAACCTGGAGCGATATCTAGAGGTCGTAACCTCACCTTCGGGCGATCACATCAAGACCGTAGTGGTTCCAGGCCAGTCTGCGGCGGAAGAGGAGCGAAGAATAGCTTGAGTCATCGGCTTGTTCAGGTGGGGCTGGGCCATGTGGGGAAGGGTTGGGTGCGTCGCATTGCGCGCTATCCCGATGCCCAATGTGTGGCTTGGGTTGAGGTCGATTATCCGGGATTGATGGCGCATGCGGATGAGCATGGATTCGATAAAGACCGCTGTTTTGCTTCATTGGATGATGCCATTGATGCCGTAACCGCCGACGCTGCGGTAGTCGCGACCCCTCCCGAGGTTCACGAAGAATCCTGTTTGAAGGCATTGCATGCGGGTTGGCATGTGCTCTGTGAGAAGCCCCTTTCCGTGAGTCTGGATTCGGCTCGAAAAATGGTGGAGGCCGCGGAAGCAGCCGGCCGCATCCTCATGGTGGGGCAGAATCGGCGCTTCCTGCCTTATGCGGCTACCCTCAGAAGGTTGGTGCAGGAAGCTCCGTTGGGTGGCATCAATCAGGTTTTCGTCACCTTCCACCACCAGTTTACCCGTCCTAGTTTCCGGGATTCGATGGAGCATCCTCTGCTCGTAGATATGGCGAATCATCACTTCGATGTCATACGCCACGTGCTGCGACGAGAGCCGGTTGAAGTGCGGGGGTTCACTTGGAATCCACGGGACAGCCGCTTTGTCGGCGATGCTTCGGCATCCATTCTCTTCACCTTCGCGGATGGGATGCCCTTAATTTACCAGGGTAATTGGTGCGCCCCTGATTGTGACATGACTTCCAACGGTTGCACCTGGCGGATCGAATGCCAGCATGGCGTTATGGTCGCCCGCGACGACCGTGTCTTTATGGGGAATATCGGCGATCAGCTTACGGAAGTAGCCTTGGAACCGATGCAACGCGAATTGGGCGAATTCCTGATACACGACTTCTGTCAGTCCATCACCGACGGAGGCATGCCGGTCACGAACGGTCGCGATAATTTGAACTCAGTGGCTATGGTATTTGGAGCTGTTGAAGCGGTTGATACCGGAAAGATCGTCAAGCTGAGGAACTGAAGCGGCCAGGGTCATAGTTGATCGATATGACGAACGCTGAGTCGACGTTGCGGTCAGGGTCGAAGACGTGTTCGATGTGGATTCCGGCGACGGCCGCGAGATCTTGTGGGCGCGGAATATGGATAATGTCGGCGACGTAGGTAAAGAGGTAAGCGTAGATGAGAAGCACGGCCAGGACCAGGATCACAACGCGATGATCGTGCCGGTCGTGGGAAGCGCGCTCGCTCTCGCTGATGGGTGTGCCCTGTAGGAGCCTTGGCATATCTGGACTAGCAATCTGTCGGACTTAGATTTTGGGCCATTTGTTTGGCTCCCCTATCCAGGGCCTGTTTTGCCCCATTTATAAATGAAGAAACGTCCCGTTGTGCCGGGCATCGGCTCTGAGGGCACTGCCGAGTGGGTTCCTCAGCCGCCGCCCGCTCCATTGACTCGTTCTATCCCATCGATTTCCCCAAGTTGCTTTTTCAGAATATCTTCGAGTCTGTCGGCGAGTTCATTAGAGTCTTCAATACTCTCGAGTCCTTCAGCGTTTCTGTACAGAACGTCACGAACTTCCTTTATCTTTTTGTCTAGAAATCCAAATAGATATGCCAATCGTTTCTCATCTGAACTTTTCCAATATTCACCTTCATCATTTACATCCAAATCCTTGATATATACTTTCTTAATATAGCGAAGGAGTTTAATTACAACAATGTGATGCTCAGCAGAAGTATACTGTGTCTTTATACTTACGGTGAGTTGGTTATCAGCTGGATAATCAAAATGAGTTAAAGCCGAGATGCTACGAAGTTTCCCATCAGTATCAAAAATAAAACTCAATGGTTCACACCCGTTATTCATGTCAATTATTATGCCATAGACAGGCGGGTGTGTCTTCCGATTGCAGGCATCCGGTTCCACTAACACGGAATTCCATCCCATTTCTTTTGATATATCGGCAAGCTCGATTCTGAGTTTGTAATGAATTGAGATCCCCATAGTAACTTACAAGCACGGGACGGGATATTGTCCGATGGTCGTGGGGCGGACTCTGAGCCCGCGCCACGGAAAAGGCAACATCCTGATCGGTAGAGGCTTGGGCCACTTCCGGCTCGGAGCAGCAATGCCTTATCGGCCACAGAAGAAGACTTGGCCGTCGAATACTTCTTATATAGCACTGTTCACTTCCCACTGTCTACTGTCCACTATTACCTGCCCAGCCCAGGCGTCAGCAGCCTCTTTTTTATAACCGATTTCCGGGCGATTTACGCATAAGTCCGCGCCGTTCCAGGTCAGGCGCGGCCCCCGGCTGGGCTGCGCTTGGCCGGATATATCGTGGGTGAAACCAGGGAGAGGTTCAGGTGTCAGGCCTTCTCGCTTCGCTCGCGAACAGTTGTCAGTTCTGAGGAAGCGCAATCGAATCCTGACACCTGAACACTTAATCCTACTCCAGGCCTGAAGTTTCACATTAGTCGCGCCCCCGGCGCGCTGACCCTTGCCGGATCCAACAGGAGTGAAACTTCAGCTTGTGGCGCCGTTGGTGGTGGGTATTACTGAGGGTGAACCGGCATTGGCTGCGGCAGTCATAACCCATCTGAGCACTGGAGCTGAATATGCCCCAACATTAGTCTGGTTCCGAGTCGGCCATCCAACATTGGCGAGGCCCGTTTGCACGGGCTCTCCCCCAGGTCAGAATCCTGACATAACGGCCACCTCGGGCCGCAGCCAATGCCATAACCAAAATGTAATCAAAGAGGAAGCTACCATGGCATCGAAAAAGAGCAAGCGCAGGGGAAAAAAGAAGGTGCGGCCGATACAGGCCTTGCCGGTGATCCGGGCGAACAGCGCGGGGATTGATTTAGGAAGTGAGGAGCATTGGGTATGCGGCCCGGCCCGCGGGGATAACAAAGTCAATGTGCAGCAATTCGGCACGACGACACCACAGTTGAACGAGCTGGCCGACTGGCTGATCCATGAAGGGGTCGAATCGGTGGCGATGGAGAGCACGGGGGTATATTGGATCCCGTTATATGAGCTGTTGGAGTCGCGGGGCCTCGAAGTGGTGCTGGTCAATGCGAAGCAGTTGCATGGGGTCCCCGGACGCAAGACCGATATGATCGATTGTCAGTGGATTCAACTCTTGCACAGTTGCGGACTATTACGGGGCTCCTTCCGACCCGGGGAAAAGATCTGTGCGCTTCGTGCGTTGCAGCGCCAAATGGCTAATCTGGTGGAAGAACGTTCCAAGATGGTGCAGTGGATGCAGAAGGCACTCGACCAGATGAACGTGCAGGTACACCGGGCGGTCACCGACATTACCGGCAAGACCGGGATGGCCATCATCCGGGCCATCGTGGCCGGGCAGCGCAGTCCCAAAAAGCTGGCCACCCTGCGGGACAAACGCTGCCGAAAGAGCCAGGCCCAATTCGCCGAGCACCTCATCGGCAACTGGCGCAGGGAGCATCTTTTCAACCTGCGCGCTGCGCTCCAGTTGTATGACCGGCTCGAGCAGATGATTGGCGAGTATGAACAGCAGCTGATCGAGCAGATCGAGGCGCTGCAGCCGGCCAAGCGCCATAGCCTCAACGCGCCCCCGCATCCCAACCCGAACAAAGACAAGGCCATGGCGAAGCGGGGCGAGCAACCCATGCGCACGGCAATCTGGCGGCTCTACGGGGTAGATCTCACGCGCATTGACGGGATTAGCACCGGGGCCGCGCAGGTGGTATTGACCGAAGCGGGCTTGGATCTGAGCGCTTTCCCCGACGAGCATCACTTTGTCTCCTGGTTGCGTCTGAGTCCCAAAATGGCCTTTTCGGCCGGCAAGCCGCTGAGCAAAACGCGCAACGCAATGGCTGCCAGCCGAATGGCCGCCATCCTGCGCATGTGCGCGCTGACCCTGCGCCACTCCCCGACCGCGTTGGGTGCCTGTTATCGGCGCACCGCCCGGCGCAAGAGCGGCGCGGTGGCCGTCTTCGCCCTGGCTCGCAAACTCGCTGTGCTCATCTACCGCATGCTTCGTTACGGCCAAGACTATGTCGACGAAGGAGCCGAACGCTACGAGGATCGCTTCTGTCAACGAAGACTGTGCAGCCTTAAAATGAGCGCCCGATCGCTCGGCTTCACGCTGGTGCCCGAGGCCGAAGCGAACGCTGCATGACCATGTTTGCGCTTCGCAAAAACGTCACTCTATCGCCCGCCAGCCCGCTCTGGAGGCTAAGTTTCAGGTCAGCCAAGCCCCCGGCGCGCTGCGCTTGCCGGATCAAACAGGAGTGAAACTTCAGCTTGTGGCGCCGTTGGTGGTGGGTATTACTGAGGGTGAACCGGCATTGGCTGCGGCAGTCAAAACCGATGCGAACACTGGAGCTGAATATGCCCCAACATTAGTCTGGTTCCGAGTCGGCCATCCAACATTGGCGAGGCCCGTTTGCACGGGCTCTCCCCCAGGTCAGAATCCTGACATAACGGCCACCTCGGGCCTGCAGCCGGCCCGGCGTTAGCCTCAAGCAGCCAGTGCCATAACCAAAATGCAATCAAAGAGGAAGCTACCATGGCATCGAAAAAGAGCAAGCGCAGGGGAAAAAAGAAGGTGCGGCCGATACAGGCCTTGCCGGTGATCCGGGCGAACAGCGCGGGGATTGATTTAGGAAGTGAGGAGCATTGGGTATGCGGCCCGGCCCGCGGGGATAACAAAGTCAATGTGCAGCAATTCGGCACGACGACACCACAGTTGAACGAGCTGGCCGACTGGCTAGTCCATGAAGGGGTCGAATCGGTGGCGATGGAGAGCACGGGGGTATATTGGATCCCGTTATATGAGCTGTTGGAGTCGCGGGGCCTCGAAGTGGTGCTGGTCAATGCGAAGCAGTTGCATGGGGTCCCCGGACGCAAGACCGATATGATCGATTGTCAGTGGATTCAACTCTTGCACAGTTGCGGACTATTACGGGGCTCCTTCCGACCCGGGGAAAAGATCTGTGCGCTTCGTGCGTTGCAGCGCCAAATGGCTAATCTGGTGGAAGAACGTTCCAAGATGGTGCAGTGGATGCAGAAGGCACTCGACCAGATGAACGTGCAGGTACACCGGGCGGTCACCGACATTACCGGCAAGACCGGGATGGCCATCATCCGGGCCATCGTGGCCGGGCAGCGCAGTCCCAAAAAGCTGGCCACCCTGCGGGACAAACGCTGCCGAAAGAGCCAGGCCCAATTCGCCGAGCACCTCATCGGCAACTGGCGCAGGGAGCATCTTTTCAACCTGCGCGCTGCGCTCCAGTTGTATGACCGGCTCGAGCAGATGATTGGCGAGTATGAACAGCAGCTGATCGAGCAGATCGAGGCGCTGCAGCCGGCCAAGCGCCATAGCCTCAACGCGCCCCCGCATCCCAACCCGAACAAAGACAAGGCCATGGCGAAGCGGGGCGAGCAACCCATGCGCACGGCAATCTGGCGGCTCTACGGGGTAGATCTCACGCGCATTGACGGGATTAGCACCGGGGCCGCGCAGGTGGTATTGACCGAAGCGGGCTTGGATCTGAGCGCTTTCCCCGACGAGCATCACTTTGTCTCCTGGTTGCGTCTGAGTCCCAAAATGGCCTTTTCGGCCGGCAAGCCGCTGAGCAAAACGCGCAACGCAATGGCTGCCAGCCGAATGGCCGCCATCCTGCGCATGTGCGCGCTGACCCTGCGCCACTCCCCGACCGCGTTGGGTGCCTGTTATCGGCGCACCGCCCGGCGCAAGAGCGGCGCGGTGGCCGTCTTCGCCCTGGCTCGCAAACTCGCTGTGCTCATCTACCGCATGCTTCGTTACGGCCAAGACTATGTCGACGAAGGAGCCGAACGCTACGAGGATCGCTTCTGTCAACGAAGACTGTGCAGCCTTAAAATGAGCGCCCGATCGCTCGGCTTCACGCTGGTGCCCGAGGCCGAAGCGAACGCTGCATGACCATGTTTGCGCTTCGCAAAAACGTCACTCTATCGCCCGCCAGCCCGCTCTGGAGGCTAAGTTTCAGGTCAGCCAAGCCCCCGGCGCGCTGCGCTTGCCGGATCAAACAGGGATGAAACTTCACCTTGCGGGCTCCTCGATGAATCCAACCTAACGTTCCAACAAAATTCACTTGACATCGATTCCATCGCCCGAAAACCCGCTCCCAAGGCTAAGTTTCAGGTTAGTGGCGCCACCGGCCGCGCTGACGCTTGGCCGGATCAAACAGGAGTGAAACTTCCGGCCGCGGCCCGCACCTGCGATCGTCTTCGGCAATGGCCGCTCTTTCGTAGCCTGCGGGCTTACCGCCGGCAGCGCCGGGGGTTGCCCCGGGATCCCGGACCGCCCGTATCTCCCACTTCGCACCGCAATCTACGCTGCGCTCCGATAAGCAGTGCGCTACGTCATTTCCGGCTCTTTAGCGCGACTGGACTAACGGCTCAACAAAATTCACTTGACACGCCGCAAACCCGCTCCCAAGGCTAAGTTTCAGGTTAGGTCGCTATTTTTACGGAGCGTCCCAACTCGGCTGATTCGTAGATGGCTTTGATAATTGCCACGGCTTTCTTTCCTTCCTCAGGTGGAATGTGCGGTTCGCTCCCGTACTTTACAGCTTTTACCATATCTTCAACGTGAAGCCTGTGCCCCTCGTCACTGATGGCCCGGGGATCGGAAGCGCCGCCTTTCAAGCCTGACGATGCCTTTCCGTCGCGAATCGATTGGTCCTCAGGCAACTCCTGGTCGAATTCCCAAGTCACAATGTCGTCGTCTTCCAGAACGGCACTGCCGCGTCCTCCGGAGATGGCGATGCGCTTGGCGAAGCCCGGATAACAGGAGGTGGCCCCCTCGATGACACCCAGCGCCCCATGCTCGAATCGCAAACTCGCCGAAGCCGTATCCTCTACTTCGATACCCGTGTGGGCGTGGGTCGCGGTATAGGCCGACACCTCAACCGGCATACCGGCTATCCATTGCAGCAGGTCCACTGTATGAATTCCCTGATTCATCAAAGCACCCCCTCCATCAAGATCCCAGGTCCCACGCCAATAGCTTTCGTCGTAGTATTCCTGAGTGCGCCACCACTTTACGTATGCACTGCAAAGAGCCAGGTTCCCGAATCGACCACGCAGTACCGCATCCTTGACCGCGGCTGCGCCCGTGCCAAAGCGGGATTGAAAGATGCCCCCCAATATTCGCCCGGAAAACCGGGCCGCCTCTACCATGCGATCGATGCGGTCCAAGGTAATCTCCAGCGGCTTTTCGCAGAGGACATGCTTACCGGCCTGCAGCGCCGGCACCGCTACTTCCTGGTGGGCTCCGCTGGGCGTTGCTACCATGACTACATCAATATCTGAGCGAGCTAGAAATGTGGCCAAGTCTCTCTCAGCTTCCACGCCATTCTTTTTCGCGAAGGCACGCGCCCTTTCCCATGTTCGACTGGTCACAGCGCGGAGTTCCGCGCCCCTTGCCTTAGCAATCGCGCTGGCGTGAAAATCCGCAATCGATCCCGTTCCGATAATGCCGAATCCGATCGTGTCTGACATGCGCTGCTCCTCTGTCTTTCCCTGCCTATAATGAACTTCGGGGTTTTCAATCCACGGATCCCGATCGAGATGGGAAGTCCGCCCCAGCAGACCTTCGTGGCCTCAAAGGACCGGCACCCCGCGGAGGAACCAAAGGAAACGGAAAAGGAGGAACGAGTCGAGCATAGCCTGTCGCCAAGCCTTCTCACCGGCAAGGCCTGCGAAGCTCGTCCTCGATATAACGCTCCTGCTCCTATAATGAACCTGTGTTTTCTCGCCGAAGAAGGTCGGCGGCGCCAAAGGATTGGCGCCCTCCATATCCGAGGCGTCATCCAGGAAATGGAGGGCGGCAATCCTTTGCCGTCGCAACCTACTGGCGGCGATCTTCGGTTCATTCTGTACCATAGTTGGCTGCCACCCGGCCTCGACAAATACCCTATAATGAACCTCGCCGATTGCCGAGCCGTCCCGCTCCTCACGGAGCGAGCTACGTGTAGCCCTCTGCGTGAGCGGAGGGACCGGATCTCGGGTTCATTGCCAGCTATAGTTGACGGCCGCCGACCTCGGTGCGGAACCTGCTAATGATCTTCAGCGGTTTTCGGCCGAGCAGCGAGTTGGGCGTCGGCAGGAGGTTCACCATTCCAGTCCGGAGCCGGAATGGTGGTGGGTCTCGGAATCAAAGGCAATCGCACACCCAATGCCTCCGCAGGCGCCGTTGATGCCCAGGCCCATGCTTCCTCAAAGGATACTCCCAGCCAATCCATGGCGTTGGCGACCCCGGTATCAAGGGATAGGGCGGACCCGGCAAAATTGGGCATACCCGGATGTCGTACAATCCGGTCATGCCCAACTTCGATGACTCGTCCACAGGAAACATATCGACCCGGCGGCGCTCCCGCCGCCGAAACGCAATCGGAAACCAGAATCGTGCGCCGATTCGCCTTTGCCCGCACGAAATTCCTGAGCACGTGAGGCGGTAAATGAATGCCGTCCGGAATGAAGCATCCAAAAAGCTCGTCCCGGGAAAGCAGTTCCTGGACTATATTTTGGTGACGGTGAAGGTGCTGCGGCACCGCGTTACCCAGGTGGGTCGAGAAGCGAGCGCCGGCCTTGACGGCTGCATCGACATCTTTCGTCCCCGCATTGCTGTGACCAATGGATACGTGAACTCCCCGTGCCCTCACCTGCTCGATGAAACGGGAACTTCCGGGCCATTCCGGAGCCAGGGTAAGCAGCCGAATCTGCCCGTTCGCGCTCTCCTGCAAGCGTTCGAATTCGTCGAATTCAGGGGCCTTGACAAATTCCCTGGGGTGCGCTCCGACGTAACCCTCCTCGGGACTGAGATAAGGGCCCTCCAAGTGGTAGCCCACCACTGCCTCGGCCGCCAGCCTGTCGCGGGCACGAATTCCTTCGATGGCGACAAACTGTCGGCTCAACGAATCGATGGCATCCGTCGTCAGGGTAAGTAGAAACCGATGCACCCAATGCCGGGCAAGCTCCAGACATGCGAATCCAAGCTGCCCATCGTTGATTTTCGGATCACGAAAATCCACCCCGGCAAACCCATTCACCTGAATGTCAAAAAGGGAAGGAATCCTCGCCCTGGCCATCCTTGGTTGTTACGCGAATCCTGAGTCAAACTCAAGATTCTATAATTAGTCAGGTTTAAAGTAATTTAGCCATGGATCGATCTTACGAACATACTAACGCGTTAGCGAAAAAATCGCCCAGGATTTTCTGCTAGCCCCGGATTGAACGACACCCTTAAAAAGCCTACTCCCCGCAGCAGGCTACGAGGAATCTACGGCTTTTTACCCTTCGGGACCGGGTGTCGTCCTACAAGGTGTTTTTTTAGGAACCCTGCAGCAAGCTACAGGGAATGATCAAGTTCAGCGGACCATGGTAAATATGAAACGGTCTTCCAGCCTCTGGAGGGCCGACGGCGCTGGATGCCCCGTGGAGGTTCGGTCTCGGGAACGGGCCTGTTACCCGCCTGAATGGCATGATCAGGAATCAGCAAGGTTGCCCACCTTACGGACTTCCCGACCTCAATCGGGATCCCTCCACGTTTGGGACAATTTTCAGGCGACTAGAGGGCCGACGGCTCTGGATGCCCCTTGGAGGTTCGGTCTTGGGAACGGGCCTGTTACCCGCCTGAATGGCATGATCAGGAATCAGCAAGGTTGCCTGCCTTGCGGACTTCCCGACCTCAATCGGGATCCCTCCACGTTTGGGACAATTTTCAGGCGACTGGAGGGCCGACGGCTCTGGAGGCCGCTTGGAGGTTCGGTCTCGGGAACGGGCCTGTTACCCGCCTGAATGGCATGATCAGGAATCAGCAAGGTTACCTGCCTTGCGGACTTCCCTTGCTCAACTTGGTGATTCCCCGTAGCTTGCTGCGGGGTGGCTGACTTGATAAAGAAGAGAGGGTGGGAGAGAGGAAGGAAGAAAGTCGAGTAAAGCGAGGAAGTCACTGTGTGTGGGAGATCCACTATCATGTGGTGATGACGGTGAAGTATCGGAAGGCGCTGATAGATAAGCGGATTGAGCGAGTGATGATCGAAACGGCCAGAGGGATAGGGGAACGCTATGAAATAGAACTGGAGGCCCTAGGGATGGATAAAGACCATGTGCATTTACTGTGCGGGGCACATCCGAAAATAGCGCCAGGAAGTATCGTGATGAAATTCAAGAGTATCACAGCACGGGAGTTGTTCAAGAGGGAGCGGTGGCTGAAGGAGGAACTCTGGGGAGGAAGATTCTGGAGTTCAGGGTATTACGTGGGGACGGTTGGGGAGAGAGGGAATTGGGCGATGGTGGAGAAATACGTTTTGGAACAGGGCAAGCCGAAGGAGGATCTGCGTCAGTTAACACTGTGGTAGAGAATAAGTTCTCCTTCCCCGATACCCCGACGCTTGCGTCGGGGAGGTTCATTCGGGATCCCTCCACGTTTGGGACAATTTTCAGGCGACTGGAGGGCCGACGGCTCTGGAGGCCGCTTGGAGGTTCGGTCTCGGGAACGGGCCTGTTACCCATCTGAATGTTTACGTTTAGTTTTACAAGCTTCCAACGCCCTGATTTGAGCCCCAAAATACCGCTCCGCTTATTTTGCTGCGGGTCAGAGATCCTCAAGAGCGCGAGCGCAGACCTCTACGATCCGCGGGTCTCCGATCTGCTCGCCAATGGTTTTGGCCTGCTGGAGCAAGGAAGTGGCCTTCTGGACCTCGCCCAAACCCGCGTAGACGATGCCGAGGTTGCCGAGGTCGCTGCCCTCGCCCCGCCGGTCGCCGATCTCGCGGGAGATGACCAGTGCCTGCTCGTGGCACTCAATGGCCTTCTGGACCTCGCCCAAACTCGCGTAGGCGGTGCCGAGGTTGCCGAGGACGTTGCCCTCGCCCTGCCGGTCGCCGATCTCGCGGGAGATGACCAGCGCCTGCTCCTGGTACCCAATGGCCTTCTGAACCTCGCCCAACCTCGCGTAGGCGAGGCCGAGGTTGCAGAGGGCGTTGCCCTCGCCCTTCCGGTCGCCGATTTCGCGCACGATGACCAGCTGCTGCTCGTAGTACCCAATGGCCTTCTGGAGCTCGCCTAACCTCGCGTAGGCGTTGCCGAGGTTGCCGAGGACGTTGCCCTCGCCCCCCCGGTCGCCGATCTCGCGGAAGATAACCACCGCCTGCTCGTGGTACCCAATGGCCTTCTGGTCCTCGCCCAACCTCGTGTAGGCGTTGCCGAGGTTACTGAGGGAGGCGCCCTCGCCCCGCCGGTCGCCGATCTCTCGCACGATGACCAGGTTCTGCTCGTAGTACTCAATAGCCTTCTGGGTTTCACCCAACCTCGCGTAAGCGTTGCCGAGACCGCCAAGGGCGTTGCCCTCGCCCTGCCTGTCGCCGATTTCGCGCACGATGACCAGCGCCTGCTCGTGGTATCCAATGGCCTTTTGGACGTCGCCCAAACTCGCGTAGGTTGCCGAGGACGTTGCCCTCGCCCTGCCGGTCGCCGATCTCGCGGGAGATGACCAGCGCCTGCTCCTGGTACCCAATGGCCTTCCGGGCCTCGCCGAGTCGAAAATGTGAGCTTCCGACCGTGCCCAATAGCTGGCCAAGCAAGGTGCGGTCCATCTGTGTTCGGACCGATTCGTCGAGGAACGGCTCGAGCACCCGCAAACCCTCGCGGACACGGCCATGGTTTTGCAGCCCATTCCGACGCCGAGCCCAATAACTCGTAGGCGCGGTCGGGTTCTCCCGCCTCGAGCAAGTGGTGGCCGGCCTCGATAATGGTTTCGATGTATGGGGATTCCTTCACTGCGGCCTCGAGGTGCTCGCCCAGACGGCGGTGGGCCTGGATGCGTAGCTCGGGCAGTTCGCCGTGCGCCTCGCGGATGAAGCGCTCCGTCGCTGGATGCAAGGTGTAGCGGGTGCTCCTACCGATTCGATCCTCGCTCACGCGAACCCGCAGTTCTACTTGCTCGAGCAGCGAGGTGTCTCGCAGGCGCTGCGCCGTCTCGAGGGAGCGTGTCGCCGGCTCGTCGGGCTCACCCAGCAGTTCGAGCAGATCCCACTCGGCGGGCTGACGCAGCACGGTCATCCGGTAGAGGAAGCGACGAGCAGGTTCGTCCAGCACCCGTTCCCACAGAGCCTGGAGCAGGAGGTTGTCCTTCAGCTTCTCAGCGACCTGTGGGAGGCAGGGGTTGACGAGTTCGAGCCACTCCTGTTCGACTTCCTCCGCCTTGGGCGGCGCCGACAGGGCCCAATGGCCACGCGTGTCGCGCCACCTCTCCAGCGCGTCCTCAACCAGGTCGTTCGCGTACTCCACAGCCCGCGGATGCCCGTCGAGGCGAGCCACCAGGCGCGCTCGCGTGACGGTCGCGAGTCGCTGCAGAGCTGGAAACCACTCAGTCAGTCGGAAAAGTGCGTCGTCGGGCAGCGGCGTGACCGGAAGGAGCGCGCTGGTGAAGGCGTCGTTGTGGTAGCGGCAGCTCGCGATCAGGTAAAACGCCTTGGTGTCGCGCGCCATCTGATCGGCGTTCCCCCAGATCGCCTCCAGGGCGGGCTCGGCCCATTGGCCGAATACGCTCGAATCGACTTCGTCCTCCGGGCCGATCAAAAGAGACTCGAGGTTGTCGAGATAGAGCACGAGTCCCGGGGCGCTTTGGACGAGCTCCTGGAGGAAGTAGACAAAGCGTTTCGCCGCGTCATCGCCGGCGGCCTGATCGACCTGCTGGACGACGCCCTCCCAGTTCAGCCCAAAACGCTTGCGGCAATGTTCGAGAAGCTGAGCGACGAGCGCCTCCGCCCGGTTCTCCTGGCCCTCGACCTCCTGGCACCAGAGCGTGCAGACGTTCGCTTCATCGTCCGTCAGCCAGGGAATCACCCGCTGGGCAAGCGTGCTCTTACCGAGTCCGCCGAGGCCCTGGAGCACGAGCACGCGAGCGCCCTCCCGGATGCGATGCCGGATTTTATGCTGCTCCAGGCGGCGACCAATAAAGCCCGCCATGAGGACTTTGCGGTCACCGAAGCCCTCGAAGCGGCGCTGGAGAGCCCGCGCGGTTTGGCGCTTTCCCGCAGGCACGGGGACCGAGAGAGGCCACTCGGGGCCGCGGCGATAGAAGACCAGCTGGGCCCAAGCGAAGGGGTGTGTGTCACTGGCTGCCTCCTCCGTCCCCCGATCCCCGGTCCCGACTTCGTCGGCCACAGCTTCCTCTGTGTCCGAGCGTGTCGGTCTGGGACGATGTCCCGCGTCGGGTTTGTGAAACGGATGCGTGAGGCGCTCGCGCGCGAGGCGTACTGCGTCGCGTGTAGAACGCCCCTCGGCGATCGCTTCGTAGATCGCTTCTTCGGCCCGCGTGGACAGCTCGTCGACGATCGGGCCGAAGTAGCCGACGACCTCGGTCACACCCGCCTTGTGAAGCTGCACCGCCGCGCTCGGTGCGCCGGGCTTTTCCTCGCCCGGAGCCGACGGATCGTTGCCGTGGCAGCTCGCAAGATAGAAGAACGGCGGCAAGCGACGATCATCGGGCAGCCGCCGGCGAAGGCGCTTGATAACGTCGCCAACCTCGACGGCGTGGTCGCGCCCTTCCTCGTCCTCGAAGAGCAGCGCGCCGGGCTCGCCGTGCCCAGAGAAGTGGATCCCCGTCGGCTGCTCGGTATCGACTGTTTCAACCAGGTCCTCGAGCGTCCCGAGCTCGGTCGGCACCATGGGACAGCGCTCGGCCGTCGCGAGCGTGATCCGATAGCTCTCCGCTTCGTAACTGAGATGCGAGTTCTCGGGCGCCGATACGTTGACGACGAGCTTGAAGGGCGTCGTCGCCTCCCGCAGCAAAGTCTCCCCGGCCACATCTGTCGGCGTCGTGCGCACGAGGTCAATGCGGTCCTCGCGCACGAGAAACTCGTCGCCGTGGTGAAGAAGCTCCCAGGGCAGCGAGAGCAGGAGATCCTCATCGCTTCGGATCTGCACGACCGGACGCGCGCGGTCCGGAGTGAGGAGCTTCGCCAGTCGCTCCGCATCCTCCGCATCGAAGAGTGTTTCGAACAGAGCGCTCCCCAACACACGCGCGTGGCGGAACAGGTCGGCGCGGTCCGCCGCCTCCGTCAACGCCTCGCGGTGAAGCTTCCCGAACTCAAGGTGGGCGACCCCGAAGCTCGCATCGGCCTTCCAGGGCAGAGGCACTGTCCGCGACGAGCCGTTGGGACGAATCACGCTGAGCTGCTCGTCGTCTCGTGACAGCGTGAACACCAGGTCCCTTCCGAGCACCAGCCGCCGAGCATCGTCGGCCGGCAGCGTCGACGGATCCCCAACCACCTTGAACAGCTCGTCCGCCGCCCGCGTCGCGTCACGGTCCGTGACGTCCATGGCCTGGATGGCCTTGAGGATGGCCGGCAGCTCCACCGCATCGATCTTGACCGGCAAGAGCCGTCCCAGGGGACCGTGCCCAGCCACGAAACTCGTCCATTCCTGCTCTACCCAGGGCCGCCCCCCGGTGTGGCTCGAGAGCACGAGCACCATATACCGGCTCTTCTCCAAGCCATCGCTCAGCCGCAAGACGAAATTGTCGCCCACAGCGATCTCGCGCGAGTCCACGAACACGCGCAGACCGCGCGCCTCGAGCCGCTCGGCGAGCGTCAGAACCCACTCCTTGTCCGGAGTCGCGTGCGAAAGGAAGAGGTCGAACTCCTCCTGTTTCCGTTCGGTGTTTTCCATCCGTCTGACTGATAGGAAATCGCTTTTCGGGCGGTACGGGCACCTACCCATTGAGACCGGCCCGAAGAAGCTCTTTCATGGTGAGAAGGGTGCCAGATGTGTCGGCGGAAACGCAAGAACGCTGTGGAAGGCCCCTCCGTAGAAGAGCTACTGTCGAGGACGGGGTGGCGAAGGCGGATATGCTGGGCGCGTCAGAATATTTAGTCAGCCAGAAAGTATTTGACAGTTGATCCAGCAGTGGCGAATTGCTTCGGAAGAGAGGGGGCGCGGTAAATTTGGAGAAGCAAATCTGGAATAGGAGGAAACATCGGTGACCGAGGGAATCTCAGGGCACCCATGCTCTCACACGGATTGGGTGAGAGAGGACCATCGGCTCTTGCAATTCGTCCGTCAACGATCCGGGCATGGGTATTGCGTTCCGACGCTTTCTGTTTCGGTGTTCCGGGGGCAAATGAACGACGCTCAACGATTTCCCTGGCTATGGATCCAATAAGCTCGTCAGGGCTACTATCAGTGCGGGACACGGAAATGCCCCTGTTTATGCAGGTCCTCTCTTCCCTGATCCAGTTGCAGACGCACGCAGCGCGAACCGGGGGTTTTCGACCGAGTCGAAAATTCCTTACGAAATTACATCCTTCTGCAGATCCCGTAACACCGTAAGACCACCCCAGTCTCCTCCCCGCATTCGCCGCGGACCCGACTTCCGGGTTTCACTCAGATAATTACGGAAGGTTTCAAACTGCTCCTCTACAAACTCATTCGATCCCAACACCGCCCCGTCGGTGAAATAACGGACACGACAGCGTAAGAGTTCGGCCATTGAGAGCTTTCCTCCACCTTCAAGGACTGTTTTTGCCTTCTGCGGATCGATATACGGCTGACCACTATACCTGGGCAGGCTCCCCTTGCCGAAGATTGCCATCCGATAGCTTTTCCGGGCCGTTTTCCAGTCGGAGCCGAAACTGAGCATCTGAATGCCTCGACGCGCCTTTTCGGACCCACCAAGCGCTTCCGCATAGCCACAGAAGCGATATTGCTTCGGATCCTGGCAAAGATGCGCACGCACCGGGTTCAAGTCGATATAAGCCGCCACTGTCTGTAAGGTCAATGGCCTGCCTTCAATCAGCACGCTTCGGAACCGCTCCGCCCACAGCGTCCCGAAGCGTCCATGGTTGCGGTTGTACCAAATCGAAAAGCGCTGCTTGAGTTCCTTCATGAAAATCGAGACATCTCCCATGCGCGTCCTCAGCCTGTCCCGCCAGGCCTTCCCGTAAGGTCCGTTCTCCTGCAACGCCGCAGTCAGAATCGACACTCTCACATCCCTCTCTCCGTGAAGCCCTGAAAAGCGCTTAAGCAACTCTGCATCAGTTACTTCTCTATACTCCGGTATTCTGACCAGGAGATGAAAATGATTACTCATAATACAATAGGTCAGAATCTCCACTCCGCAAAAGGTGGAGACCCTTCCAATCTGCCTTCTTAAAACCTCCTTGGCCCGGTTATCCAGATACCACTCTCCCCCTACAATCCGTGACATACAGTGGTATATCGACGGATATAATCCCATCATCTTTACCCTTCGTAAGTTTATAACTTCCTCCAAATCCTACTGAACCACTGCTGTCAATCTATTTTTTGCCAGCCCATATATTTTCCATTGGCGGCTCGAACTTCTTAATGGTTTATCCCGCCGCCACTTCCAGTCCCAGTTGCCGTCATGGACCGGCTGAAATAAGGCGCTGTAGTCTTCCGGCGACAGAAAGTAGAAGTGATATGCCCAGTCGATACCGGTGACGCTGTATTGTCACACAGCACTCGCGTCAATGACGGCCTTGAAATCAACGTCCAAGGCCTCGAAATGTGCCTTTCCACACCGAAGTTTCGCTGCTTCCGCGCTACGCAAATCCATCGCCTCGATACTTCCTTTAGTCTCCCTGACGAGGTAAAGTCTTTCTTCTTCTCCCTCGGATTGCTTCACGATTGCCCAGTCAGGATTGTACTCTCCCAAAGGTGTCTCGATCTTGAACCATCCAGGCAGCTTGATAAATAGCTTGATGTCGCTTCTCTGGTTCAGTGCCTCTGCAAAGCGCCGCTCTACGTTCGAGTCAAACTCGATGGCGTCATAGATCGAATGCTCAACGGGAAGCATCCTGTTAACATAGCTCAGCAGTTCATGCTGTTCAAACAACATCATTTCGTATTCAGCGCCGTCAACGCGCTCGTACTTAATGCCGTCTATGATCATCTGATTGAGCGTCGCACGGATCGCGCGGCCCGCCTGCTCCAAAAACTGCTGCGGGTTCGTCCTCACCTCACCAAGACGCTTCGACTTGGTGAGAACGCGAACAAGCGTCCTGCGCGTGAGTTCAGTCTCTCGCTGAAGTGCGCTAAGCACATCGGGGATCGGTGTTTTTTCGTATGACACCCTCGCTTCTCGCACGGCGCGCATCGTTGGCGAAATGCCGTCGTCTGTAATGTCAATTCCGGCCTTGAGAACCTGTATCGACGGCGGCTTGATCTGGGCCATCGTTCGGAGCGTGCGGGAGGCCGACTCGATGAGCTTGGCGGACTCGTACTCAACCGAGTAGCGCGTACGGTGCTTGATACGATCCCACAATCCACGGAATACAGGATCAAGCTTCCATCCCTTCCTGAGATGAATCTCCTTCCGCTCACGCTTGTTCTTGATGCGGCCTTCACCGAACGACACGCCGCATTCTTCCTCAATCTGCTGCTGAAGCGCTCGCGCAAACTCGTGGTAATTCTCGTTCGCTACCACCGTGAGCCGATTCACGGCTTCGTCGAAGCAACGCTCTCCCGTCTCAAGCACTGGCAGTCGCATGCCACGCCCAATCTCCTGTCGCTTCTTCACCGCCGACTTCGTCTCATTCAGGGTTCAAATTTGTAAGACGTTAGGGTTGTCCCAGCCTTCTCGGAGAGCGGAATGGCTGAAGATGAAACGCAACGGCTCTTCAAGTGACAACAGCCGCTCCTTGTCTCTCATAATCAGCGCATACGCTTCCTCGTCGGCTTGCGACCGGCCGGATGTGTCCTGGGCGGTTCCCTTTCGTTTGGCGAAGTATCCATTGTGCGCCTGCTCGACTGGCGGCAACTGAAGAACAGAGTATCGAGGCCGGGCTGCAAGTTTCCGGTATGCGTCTATGAACCACTGCCGGATCTTGCCCCGCTCCTCAACGTAGTTTGCCACGCGATCAATAAAGAAGAGCGAAAGTACCTTAAGCCGCTGTCCTTCCGGCAGATTCCGGTGCACTCGGAGTTCCTTCTCCAAGTGCTCCTTCACGGTCTCGAAGACCTGTACGCGCATCACATCGTCAGTGTATCCGCCTTGAACGTCGCCAAGTCCAAGCGCCACGCCATTTGCGAAGCTCAGGAATCCGTCTGCGGCATTGATTTCCTCGACCACATACCCATCGTAAACATCCCGGCCTGTGCGCTCCTTGAGATCCGTCCCTGCGCCCTTCAGCACGATCATCCTGCGCTTGGGGCCTGAAGCCGCAGCCATATCCACCTCAATCCGCGCGGTGATTCCCGAGGCCTTGGCCTCGATGGACTTCAGGTGCACGTATGGACGGTTGAAATCCGGGGCATCAAGAACCGAGTCGACTTCGATACGCTTGACGAGTTTCAAGTCGTACGCTCTAACCGGATCAAGCCGGTAGACGAGATTGTGGATATTCCGGTGCGTTGCGGAGTAACGAAGCGTGCAGAGTGGGTTCAGGCTTCGAATAGCCCTGCGGGCTTTCGGGCTCTCCATATTTTGCGGTTCATCGAGAATCAGGACAGGCTGTGTAGCTTGAATGAACTCGATTGGGTTTCGGCCTGAAAGCCGATCGTTCTCCCGGTGAATGACGTTGTTCGCGGCCTTGTTGAAGGCGTCGATATTGATGATCAGAACCTGGACTTGATTGCTGCCGGAAAACTGGCGCAAGCGGGAAACCTGCCTGGAACCATACACCCAACTGTCCAGCGGCTCATGCCCGTAAATGTCGCGGAAATGGTCGCGGGTGAGTTCGATATTCTTCTGTACTCCCTCGCGGATAGCGACACTCGGCACAACGATAATAAACTTCTTGAATCCGTAGCGCTTGTTCAGTTCGAAGATCGTTCGCAGGTAAACGTACGTCTTGCCCGTTCCGGTCTCCATTTCCACGGAGAAATGTGTCCCCTGCAATTCGTCTACCAGCGCAATCTTGTTCCTGCGCTGGATCCCGCGTAGGTTTTCAAGAAGACGTTCTTCACTGAGGCGAAGCGCATTCCCAACCCCAAACTCCGTGAGCAATTCGCTGGCCGTACCGTTCAGCCGCGCCTCAAACGCCCCGCCGGCCAGCGATTGGCCGTCAAAAAGATCCGTGACGGCGTAGATCGCGTCGAGCTGGTATCGCTGGTTGGCATCGAATTTGATTCTCATGAGATTCAATCAAAGACACGGCGAGGCTTGTTTCACAAATGCGCGCAAACCTGAAACAAACACCCCGAAACTGTGAGAGCAGTTCTGATCAGGGTTCAGGCACGGGCCGATCGCTCGTGATCCCGCTCGTTTTTGATACGGAGCGATTCTGGCAAGCTCATTCGATGGCTTGTGAAGCCGGTCTGGGTCACGAAATTTCCTTTTCCTCTGTAATACAGCAAGATTCCTCGTCCCAAACGCTGAATCTACTGCGGCAAGATCCCCAAGGTACCACGCTTCGAGTTCGCGACAGGGTATACGGATCAGCGTATCGCTGCGACCGGCGTCGGCACACATCGCAACAAGCTGTTCCTTCACGTCCCGACAAGCAGCGGAATCCTGATCTCGTAGCACGACGAAACGCACTCCGGGCTCCTTCCATCCTCGCAACTTGCGAGGAATACTGGCTTCGAGGTCACTTTTCCCTTCGTGCGGCACACATAACCAGTGCTCTCCCTCCGACCATTCCGGAATAAACCTGGGGAGGAAGCCTCGGAGCATTTCTTCTATCGACGCTTCCTCAACCAGGAACACGATTCGGCCCATTACAGATTCGCCCCCTCAAACAGTTTCTGTTTCCACAGTGTTCCGGGCAGGTCGCCCTCAGCGACCAAGTCTTGCAGCTTCTTATCCTCCGCCGCACGGTGAAGTCGGGTGAATCCGCCATCCTTTTCCAACCAGAAAATCTCACTCAACTCCACACCGTTGAGGAAGTCGGGAGAATGCGTGGTCACGAAGACCTGCCCCCCGCGGTTGGCATACTCGCGGAATTCTTCCGCGAGTTCCCCCATGAGTTGGGGATAGAGCTGGTTTTCCGGCTCCTCCACGCAGAGTAGTGGATGAGGCGATGGATCGTGAAGAAGCACCAGGTAGGCGAACATCTTCACGGTGCCATCGGACACGTAGCGGTCAATGAATGGGTCAACGAACTGCCCATCCTTATATTTCAGAAGCAATCTGCCGTCTTCTGTCGGGATTGCCTCAATGTTGGCGATGCCCGGCACACGCTTCTTCATCTTCTCCAGCACGGTGCCGAACACGTCGCGGTGTTGCTCATAAAGGTAGTGTGCCACGAGTGGCAGGTTGTCGCCATCGATGGACAGATGTTCGGCATAACCTGCGTCCTTGTCCCCACGGGCCATGTTGATGTGAAAATCCGAAACATACCAATGTTCTAGCAACTGACGGAAGGCGCTGGCGGCTTTGAAACGCTGAAACTGACCAAGTCCCTTGATTGCCAGAATGTCCGGCGAGTCAAGCGTCTGCTTTTCACGTTCAAGCTCCTCTTCAGTCTTGTCGAAGTCCTCCTCATTTGTCACGGCGTAGCCTTCGCCGTATGAGAAATCCAGAAAGTGATACGGCGAACCATAGCGGCCCCGCTTGTAGCGAAGAATCTCTCTTGCAACCACAGGCTTCCCTTTTCTGTCGTCAATGGACAGCCGATAAGTCACCAGTCGCTCGACCCCCACTATCGGCATCCGAAACTGAAGCTCAATCACGATTTGTTCATCGCCCTTCGTACGGCTTACAACTTCTTTGAACCCGCCCCGCCGCTGTAGTGCGGATCGAACGTTGTTGGCCAGACAATCCTTAAGGAACCCGAAACAGTCGAACAGCGTCGACTTCCCACTCCCGTTTGGACCAACGAATACACAGTATGGCGGCAGGCTTGGCAGATGTACGTCCTGTAGAGCCTTGAAGTTCCTGAGCTTTATGCTCTCAATTCTCATTGTATCTCCTCCCCTTTCTAAACCGTCTGAAACACAATCTGTTGTCCCTTCATCTCAAGCACGCTGTTCGTCTTGAGCTGATCGTTCTCCCCAAAGGCGTGGTCCAGACACAGAACACGGTGTGGTTTCAGTTCCACGATCGCCCGCAGGAGTTCCCTGGTCACTCGATCTTCGAGGCAGATCACGAGCGAGCCGCCATCGATCCAGTACACCGTTGAACTTTCGACTTTCCGCTCCTCGATCGGAACATGAAGAGGAAAGCCCGACTTCAGAACCAACTCGTAGAGAATCTCCTGCCGCGATTTCCCTGGCAGGACGTTCTCGGCGTACAGCTCCAACTGTCGCGCCAACCCCTCGGCGTCCGTTGGTACGGCCTCGGAATCCCAGATCCGGAAGTTGCTCTCGGCAAGACTGTAGGATCGGAAACCGAGATCCCGCGGAGCTTTGTCCGAGCTTTCCATATCGAGTTCCGCCTGTCGGGAATCGGCGGCTTCTCGCAGTTCCCTGATGACGTTTGACGCTCGCATCCGGGCCATGTCGAATATGGTCGCCAGCCCCTTCTCAGGCTCCGGCAATGGCTCGGGGAATTGAACAACGATAAAGCGCCGGTTCCCCCCGTCTTCCGCATTCTGCTGCAATACGGCTTGCGCCGTTGAGCCGCTGCCTCCAAAGAAATCAAGAACAACGTCCTCCGTGTCGACGCTCGTGGCGATCTGGAGCATCCGTCGAATCAATCGTGGCGGCTTCACGGAATTGAGCACGTTGGCTGTTTTTTCAAAGGGCACATACTTCAGGAGTTCCTTCTTTGCCTCTTGAGTGTGACCAACATCCTTGTATCGCCACAGCGTTTGTGGGACAACGCCGCGCTTGACCTCCAACAGATAGCGCTTCAGGCGCGGCATATTCTCGCCGGTCTCCCCCCACCAAATGCGATTGTCCGTATCCAATTCGAGGAACTTCGACTTCTTGAAGCGCCAATATGTTCCTCTAGTGGGGCGAAATACCTTTCCGGAGGGACTCAAGACTTCGAACTGCCCCTGGCTATAGTAGTTCCGAGCCGTTAGATCGCTTGACGTCCACGGCCCACGTGGATCTTTATCCAAATTTTTGTAACGTGCTTCTGCAGCGGCACTTCTAGGCATCAGACGCGGTTCCCACGACTCAAGGTGCCGGGCGTAGACAAGCACAAAGTCATGATCCTCGGAGAACAGTCTAGCAGTGTTCTTCGGAGCGAAAACTTTTTCCCATATCACGGTCGCAACGAAGTTCTCGCCGCCGAAGATCTCATCCATGAGGAGTCGGAGATCCTGCACCTCGTGATCGTCGATCGAGACAAAGATCGCGCCATCTTGAGAGAGCAGGTTCCTGGCAAGAAACAGCCGCGGACACATCATGTTCAACCAGCGCGAGTGATAGCGCCCCTCAGTCTCCGCATTCGTAGTAAGGCGGACACCTTCCGCATCCGACTGGCCTGTGCGGCGAAGATAATCGCCTAGGGCGTCGCGGTAGTTGTCGTTATAGATGAACTCCTTGCCCGTGTTGTATGGCGGATCGATGTAGATCATCTTGACCCGCGCGTGATATGCCTTCTGGAGTAGTTTCAGAACTTCCAGATTGTCCCCTTCGATAAACAGATTCCCGGTCGTGTCGAAGTTGATGGATTCTTCGGGCGCCGGCTTCAGCGTCCCGATGCTCGGAATCTGAATCGCCCGAATCGCATCCGCTTTCCCCGCCCGCGAGAGTCCGTACCGCTCATGTCCCGCGTCGATTTCTTCTCCGAGAGCCTGGCGCAGACGCTCAAAATCGATCTTCCCTTCCCGAAAGGCCTCCGGGAAGACATCCCGCAGCCGATCCTGGCGTTCATCCACAATGTTGGCGGATGTCAACGGCATCCTGTGTTCATCGCTTTTCTTCTCGTTCACACCACGTCTCTCAGCCGCTACTTCGCTTCCGCCACTTTCGGCAGATCTGCGGGTTGGTTCTTCTCGTCCAGCAATACAGTCTGTGTCGGTTCGGCCATCACGCGCGAAAGAAGATCCGTGCCTTCGACATCTTCGTAGCGCTCTTGAAGGTTCTCGCGGAGCTTGAATAGTCTCGCCCCGCCTGTGCGAACGAGCTGACCGTACGTCGTAGCCTTCACCACACCCCGTTCCGGGTTCCTGCCAACAGGCAACACTTGCTCAACCTTCTCGTGAATCTCATGCCCCACAACAAAGGCGCGTATGTATGGCGAACCGTCCAAGAACCCGCAACCGAGAAGATCTTGCACGTATCCTAGAGCCTGGAACATCTCGTCCCTGCCAATTATTGAACCGCCCCTCTTCAGCTCGATAAGCAAAACCTCCTGCAAGGTCATCAGGTTACCGTCTTTATCGAACTTGTCCAAACCCACAGCGCTCAAAGACGCGTCCTTTAGCAGCACCAAGTCCGGCCGCCGTTTATGGTTAATAAATGCCTCCTTCGCGAGGCGTTTGTTGAACACCTTCTTGACCGCGTTCTTGAGAGAAACGTTGGACGCGTACTCCTCAGACTCAAATCCAGCCCCAAACAGCCACCGGGCCTGTGTAACAAGGGGGTGCAGCGTGTGGAGTTCATCAGCCTTGTTATCATCGGATAGCTTTTTGATAGCCTCGATCGTGGCAATGCGGCGGTCAATGGCGTCGAGAACGGTCAGGGCATCGTGTATTGTCCACTCGCTGAGAAGGCGGTCCAGCCCCTCGATATCCTCGTCCGAAAGTGAAGCAAGCTTCTCAAGCAGCGATGTTCCGGTGTGCGATGTCTCCAAATTAATCATCGCATGGACGGCGTGGGATAAGGCCTCCGGCTGCATGGTCGGGTGTTCCCGGGCGAGTTCCTCCACAAACTCCGCTACCTCGTAGCGGGATTTTGCGGGCAGAACCTTCAGCTTCTCGACGTGTTCACGGAGTACCGTTTCCTTGGTCTCTTGGATTTTCTCGGCAGAGACCTTCTGGAACATATGCTTCACGTAGTTCTCAACGGCGTCGTAGACCTCTTCCATTACTTCCGACTGCCGAAAATCGGTCCAGTCAGGAGGCTGGACTTCGTTAAAAAGGTCGTCGGTCTTAACGATCACCGTGTACCTCTTCGCGAAATGCGTCCGGCCGTCTATGAAGAGGCGCTTCCCCCAAGTCCAACTCGGCTCGCCAAGCAGACGCCCCCCAACCCAGAAGGCCACCCCCTGGTGCCGGATCGTCCGGGCTGCCTGAATCGAATCTATGAAGATGATCTGAAGCGTGACCTTCTTTGTTGGCTCGAGCGTAACCTGGTCGATCAAGCCTGGATGTTCGGTCAACGGCACGGTCTTGTCATTCACGTACACAGTGAATTTCGGGTCGTGGAGAAAGCGGGCTGAAAGCACCTCCCGTACTCGGTCCGCTGACGGCAGGTTCCGTCCCACCTCGGCGCGAAGGAGTGTGCCATGTCCACTCTTTTCGATCTCCTGCTCGCTTTCCAGGATGAATGGTTCTTCCCCACTCGATGTAGCGACCAGGAACCGGCGGGAAGTTCGATTCCAGCTCGTCTCCACTTGGTATCCGTCCGCAAAGCACAAGAGGCCGTGGCGTCCCATACCATTCTGGCCGAACGACATTCGCCGCCAGTCTTGGCGCTCCGGCGGAAACTCGGCTCTCCGCCCCTGATGCTTCACCCGATCATAGCCCAGCGTCATCCAGCGAGTCTTGAACTGTTCGGGAGTCATGCCACAGCCGTCGTCTTCAACAATCAGGGGCAACTCGTCATCATCCGGGATCGAAATGCGCACTTCGGAAGCCCCCGCATCCCAAGCGTTGGCAACAAGCTCCCTCAAGGCGACGTCTGCCGAATGCGCGATCGAACCGAGGGACCGTAGAAGGTAGTCCTGCTCAAAGAGCGTTCCCTGAACTGATTTCTGGATTTTCTTACTCACGCTTGTTTCCTTCGGCGGCATTTCCCGCCTCTACCCAGTCGTCAACCCGCGAAATCTTGAATTTCCATTGCCGTCCCACCTTGTGGGCCGGCATTTCCCGTTGATCGATCCAGCGATACACCGTGTCCTTGCTCACGTCGAGGTGCCGCGCAATGGAGTCGATGGAAACCCACGCTTCATTCTTCATACCAGAGTCCTCTTGTCTATGAGAGCAATATTCCGCGTATTGTCACTCACTATGGCATAGAGCGGCATAGGCTGGCAACTAGTTCCCGTTTTATTCGGCAGTTTGAGGAAGGCGAGGAAGCGCGATGATCAATAAAATCGGCGTTAGTTTGGGTATTCTGGCGAGATTCGGCGGTTTTGGCAATCAGCGTTTATTCTCACGGTAGCATCGTCCCCGGGGGAGCGTCCCGGTAGCGCGGCCAGGTTTCAGCGAGTTCCCCGACAACCACGCTCCCGACACGGTAAGCGTTTTCCAGGGCCGGAAAATACGCCGAATATCCTTTGTCCTTTTTCTCTCCAGCGATGGGGATATATATGATATAAATTGTCTGGCTTATTGTCATTGACAGTAGGCCACGGGTGTCCCGAAGCTTCACCTACTTGTCAATCTGGGACGTATTGGACTTCCAGGATGTCGTCAAAGTCGACGCCCTGGGTCCGAAGTGCCGCACTGTGGCGGCAGGCGGTTGCGAACTACCACAGGTATCAAAACGTTGCCGGCGTCTGCCAGTACGGCGGAAAAATGCATATAGTCTGTCCGGCGTACTGTTATTGATACTGCTAAGGGAGTACCAGGCAAGAGTTTGGTCCGCCGGGGATAAGATGAGGATCGATCCTTTGATCAAGAGTAGCGAAACTGCCTTTATTTCTTACCGCAAGGGCAAGTAAGTAGAGATCTGTTAAATGCTTCGATCCAAGAAGCTTTGGAATCAGGCGAGTATTGAGTATCGAAAGTTCATCTGGCCAGAACTGGTGACCGGGATAGCTCGCAAGGCTTTCAAGAACTTGACGAGCTTCTTCGGCTCCACCTTGGAACCCGGGGTAAGCTGCTTGACCAAGAATGCGAATAAATCCGTTCTCAGTGATAGGGCAGGTGGCCCAGGCGTGGCGTTCCCTTGAGAGAAACCATCCTCGAGAACGTTTATGGTGGATATGCAACGAATCTGCGAGGGCGAGTAAGATGTTGAGGATTCCAATAATTAGACAGGTTAAAAATCATTTACAACAGACGAACACTCCAGGCCGGTGCAACCTTTGCCTTAAAGCGCGGTTTCTTAATGGAAATGCCACGATTCAGCGTTATCCTTCTCGCAATTTCCTTGTCAGCCTCGAGCGCGCCGTGGAGTCACGGACAAGCGCCGCTAGGGACTGCGGCCGAATTTGATCCGGATGCTCGCGCTGTGGATATGATGTACGAACGGTGGGACGCCGATGCTGATGGAATGCTGACCGGCGCCGAAATGCCAGAGCGATTTCGTGAGCGTTTCGGCAATGCCGATAGCAACGGCGACAATAAGGTGTCACGTGACGAAATGATCGCATTCCGCCGTCAGGTTCGTGTCCGCCAGGGAATTGGAAGTGGGCCTCCGAGGGGTTTTCAAGGCGAACCTATGAACCGCTCCAATGGCGGAATGGAGGCACCGTCCAGATCACGATTTGAGAGGGAATCAGCAGTGCGGCCAGGTGCCGGGGATACCCGAGGTCAAATGGACGATCGGCTGGCCGATGCCGGCATCCGGCTGGGGCGGCCATTCCCCGAGTTGACGTTTCATGATGCGGCCGGCAGGGCCATCACTTCAGAAGAGGTGCTGAATGCGAAACACACCGTATTCGTATTCGGCTGTTTGACCTGTCCCGTTTTTCACAGGACATATCAGGAGGTGGAGGCGATTTATGAAGATTACCGGTCCAAGGACGTTCAATTCTTCTACATCTATAAGTCGCTGGCCCATCCCGAGAACTTCGGCTATGTGACTCCATTAACTCTGGAAGAGCGACTCAAACATGTGAAGGAGGCCCAGGGCGCCCTCGACACCAGAATACCTTGGCTTTGCGACAGCATGGCAAACGATGCCAAACACGCCTTGGGTGGAGCGCCCAATTCGGAATTTCTGGTCAACCCGGCGGGTGCCATCGTCTACTTCAGCTCCTGGAGCGACGGAAAGGCCCTCCGCAATGCTCTGGAGAGCGAAGTTGGAGCCGTAGAGGAGCCTACCAGCGCTGCAATGCTCGATCGAAAGATGGACTTTTCGGCGGTTGAATTCGCTCCAACCGGGGTTGTTCCGCGCCGGCAACGACCCGGTCGCCTGACCGGTCTGCAGATCAATCCTGTGCCGGGAAAAGACGGAAATCCGTTCTATGTAAAGCTTCGGTCGGAGGCGGACGATCGTCTTTTAAGTGACGGTAAGGGGATTCTCTACCTGGGGTTCTTTCCCGACCCGATCTACCGGGTATATTGGAACAACCTGGTCGATCCGTTGCGCTTTGAGCTGGAATTGCCGGACGGAATCGACATCACCCCCAGCTCCGGAGTAGGCCCCAAGGTCGAAGCCCAATCCGACCGCGATCCACGGGAGTTTCTGCTTCGCGTAACGGCCTCAGATCTTCGGGATCCCATCGGCCTCTCAATTACCTACTACGCATGCACTGAGGAATGGTGCCGCCCGTTTACGCAGCAGTACCAGATCTTCCTGCGGCAGGATCCTGACGAGGGCTGGGTGATTTCGGGTCGACAGCGAGCGGGAGGTCGCGACGGGCAGGGACCTCGGCGCGGAAGGGGTGATCCTGCACAGTTCATCGCTCGCATGATGGAAAACGATCACGATGGCGATGGTAAGATCAGCCTCGATGAAGCGCCTGAACGGATGCAGGATCGCTTTGACATGATGGATGCGAATGGCGACGGTTTTCTGGAGAAGGCCGAACTTGAAGCAATGACCCAACGCTTCAATCGACGACGTCCACCTCCCAGAGCTCTCTAGCGTGGTGTCCTGCACCGGGCAGGTTTAGCGTCAGGCACTCGGTCGCCGACTCCCCCGTGCTGCGCCAGGGTGGTGCTGATTCTTTGCTATCGAACGGGAAATTCAGCCAGTCCCTTTTCCAGCATCCATTGTCCGCTGTCCGAATATTATGCCGACTAAGCAGCCGCCGTCGTCCTCCTTCGGCGAACTATGGCGAGCCGGGCACGAACCACGCGAAAATAAACCCTCCTCCTTCTCCGCACTCTCGGCGGCTTCGGCGGTCCAATTATTTCAGGTTTGATCTCGGCGACAGGTTGGCTCTCGATTCACGCCTGAAACATTTAACCGCGGATAGCGCAGCGGTTTATTTCTTCAGAGTTTGAATTCGGAGACAGAATAGCTCTCGATTCACGCCTAAACAATCAACCGCTGAGCGCAGAGAGCGCAAAGACCGCGGCGGGAAAAGTGACTTTCTACCCCAGATCTGACAAAAATCACCGTAAAACACGTACCGCTACGGCTGGCGGAACGTCCGCGGGAGGGAAATGCGGTGCCGAACGCGTCTTGTAGCTGGAAACCGGGCGCCATCCCGGCACAGCGCGGGGGAGGCTGAAATACGCTAAACGGTTACGTTACCACTCCAGATCCCGTAGACTCCCGGCAATCAATTACGGCTAGCCAATTCGCTCGACTTGCGACAGCCTGATTTTCATTCGCTCGACTTGCGACAGCCTGATTTTCGAGCAAAAATCCCAGTATTACCGAAATTGAGCTGATTGTCTTCGAATACGAATTGGAACACCTGGGCCACGACTACAACGGTTTCAACACAGTCTATGAAAAGGATAGCCGCCTCACCACAAGATCAGGGCTGGTTCGGATCCACACTTCCGAAGGTGTCACCGGGGAGTATGTCGGGGGAAAAGCACAGAGCTTGGAGGCCGTGGCTGATTACCTTCTGGGCAAGAATCCGTTCGAGCGCGAAAAGATCTACAACGATCTGAAACGCGGCCTGAGGCATACTGATCGCACCGCCATTTCAGCCATCGATGTTTCCCTATGGGACTTTGCCGGAAAGTGTTTCGGCGTTCCCATCTATAAGCTGCTCGGCGGTTACAAGCGAACGCTTCCCGCCTACGCCAGCACCTACCATGGCGACGAGAACGGCGGTCTGAGCAGTCCACAGCAATTTGCCGATTTTGCCCAGCAATGCTACGATATCGGCTACCGAGCTTTCAAAATACACGGCTGGGGTAACGCGCCCATGGCACGTGAAATCGCCAATGTGCACGAGGTGGGTGGGCGTGTCGGCGATCGCATGCACCTCATGCTCGACCCGGCCTGCGAGTACCAAACCTGGGCCGATGCGCTGGCCGTGGGTCGGGCATGTGATGAACAGAATTTCTTCTGGTATGAAGATCCCTATCACGATGGCGGAGTATCGATTTTCGCGCATAAGAAACTACGTGAGTTGATCAAGACTCCCATCCTCCAAACCGAGCACATCTTCGGCTTAGAGCAGCACGTCGATTTTATCGTTAATGGAGGCACTGACTTTGTCCGCACGGGGGTTTATGAAGACGGCGGCATTACCGGCGCAATGAAGGTCGCCCATGCCGCCGAGGGTTTTGGCCTCGACGTGGAGTTTCATGGTGGTGGTCTCGCACACCGCCACTGCGTGGCTTCCATTCGCAACACCAATTACTACGAGCTGGGCTTACTCAACCCAAAGGTGCCGAAGACGAAGCCGCCGATTTATCCGCCGGAGTTTACCGATGAACTCGAGAATATCGATAGAAAGGGCCAAGTGGAAGTTCCCCAAGGACCTGGCCTGGGCGTCGAACTCGACCGCGATTTCATTAAGGCGCACGAGATCGATCGGGTGGTTTATAAGTAACGAACTTCGGATGAACGGTTGACACAAGGTTGTAGGGTTAAGGGTTAAGGGTTAAGGGTTCAGCGGTTCAGCGGTTCAAGGGTTGAGGGGTTGGGGTATGAGTAGACAGTGAGCAGTGAACAGGAAGGGGGAGTATTTTTGTGCACAAGAATTCGTATGCCGTAAACTTCAGGGGTCTGATCGTCTATCAGCAAGCAAGAGCATGGTGGACCAATCGCGAACCTTCCGCATCAATGCCTTATCGGCGATAGAAGAAGACTCGGCCGAATACTTCTCGCAATAGCACTGTTCACTTCCCACTGTCTACTGTTCACTATTTCCCATCGAACATCGAAATAAGAAGAAGGCGGCCTGAACCGTGCTGGAAACTTCATTGTCTCAGTAGACCTTAAAGGCCGGATCTTCGCCGGGCACCGGTGAGTTTTCGAACGTGCCCCGTTTGCCCGCCGCCTCAGCGCCTCCGAACGCCTCGATACGGGCGAGCTGATCCTGCTTGGCCAGGCGGTCGGTGGCTTCGGGATCGAGCACTTCCCGAAGCCGGCCATCGAATCGCCGGCAGATCCCAGCACCTGCCTCCGTCTTGGCAAGATCGTACAGTTCCTGCGGATCAGCGGCCAAATCGAAGAGTTGGGGCGGTTCCTCGACGTAATAATTAAACTTATACCGGCCATCGCACAGCATGTAAGCGGCATTTCGGGAACCCGCTGCGTGGTACTCGCTGAACACCGTCCTCAACCGATCCGAATCTGCGGCAATTTCCCAGAGCGATGCGCCGGGTAAGTTGGCATCCTGGTCCTTCAGATGCGCTCCCACGCAATTGACGACCGTCGGGAAACAATCCACAAGTGATACCGGAGTCTGTGACACTTTTCCCGCGGGGACATCGGGACCAGCCAGGATCAACGGAACCGCGACGGCCTCATCGTAGTGGGTGAACTTACCGAAAATCCCTCGCGCACCCATGTGTTCTCCATGGTCGGAGGAATACATGATGCGCGTGCGGTCGTTCAAATTCAGGCCTCGCAGGCAATCGAGCACTTCGCCAATGCGGGCATCCAGGTAAGTACAAACTCCATAGTAGGCGGCAATCATCCGCCTCACCTCGGCCTCCGCAAACTGCGGTGCAAATCCAAAGTAACGCCGAAAAAAGTCGATCGCCGGATGCGCGGGCCAATCCGCTTCGCGCCACTGCGGGGGCATGACGACGTCCTCCGGAGGATATCTCCTGAATAGTTCCGGAGGTGCGATATAGGGAGGATGCGGACACACGAAAGATAGAAAAAGCGCCCACGGCTTTTCGTCATTCTGGTGCTCCCTGAGCCAGCGGCAGGCGGCATCCGCGTTGCTCTGATCGTAGCTCAGATAGGTCGAGTCTCCCGGACCGGCCTCAAGTATGCCAATACGTTTGTTACGGAACGGTCCTCTTCCACGCAAACAACCTAGAATGTCCCCTTCTCCGTCCACTACATGGAGTGGCTGAATCTCTTCGCTGAAACCGTTGTCGTTGCGCGCGCTTTCAAAATGAAGCTTCCCAATCGAATCGACTCGGAAGCCCTGTTCCCTCACCCGATGTCCCCAACTGGGAATCCGTCCATCATAGGCGATCCCGTTATCCCAGTAGCGTACCTGGTGCACATAGCGCCCCGTTGCCAGCGATGCCCGTGCCGGCACGCAGATAGGGCAGTTCGTATAAGCCCTCGAAAACCGTGTTCCCTGCTCAGCCAGTCGATCCAGATTCGGGGTCGACACGACCGGGTGACCGTAGCTGCCGCTGCAATCACGGCTGTGTTGATCTGAGAGGATGAAAAGTAGATTGGTCGGACGCATACTGTTCACTTCCGCAGCATTCCAGCCAAGTTCGGAAATCGGCTCAATCCGAATTTCCAAATTGCATGCTCATCGGACGCCTCGCTCGATCGCTCGAACGCGCACTCCACCAGCCACGAGGCGATCCTCAAGCAGGTCTCGGATCTTTTCTGCCACCTGCCTGTCACCGCAGGTGAAGACATCGACGGCGGCATAGCCATTTTCCGGCCAGGTGTGAATAGTGACATGACTTTCCGAGATCAGGACGACGCCGCTGATCCCCTGAGGTGAAAATTGGTGGATGACCGTCTTTACGACTCCGGCGCCGGCGGCGGCGACGACTTCATGCAGAATCGCCTCAATTCTGCCCACATCATTCAGTAGATTTCGATCGCAATCGAAAAACTCGACCAGGAGTTGGAAGCCGAGCGCGCGAGATGTCAGTTTTTCGCTCATACGCGAAGCTCAATAGTACCCCGGCTCATGGAAAATATCATGGGGTTGATAAACGGCATATGTGCTCCCAAGAGACGAAAGCGTCGGATCAGGCAATGATTGCTAAGTCGCATCGAGCGAAGATGGATTTATAAAGACAGAACAGTACTATGGAGTAAAGGCCCCGAAGTTGGGGCAAGTCTTTTTGGAGGTAGTATTTAACCGCTCTTCCTCACCTCTTGGATTTTCGCCACGATCTGGGCCAGGACGTAGCTGACCTGGACGGTAAAAGCGGTGAAATCGTCGGAATTGCGAAACTTCTCCGCCCGATAGTCGATCGAAGCCTGCAGGTTTATCATATTGAGCTGCCGTCGCAGACCACTCAATTCGTCCCGAGCGGTCGCCTTCAGTACCTGTTGGCATATCTCTTCTAACTGGTGGACGTATTCGTCCAAAGCGTTCTTCTTGGCCATCTCCCGATTCAGCCGCTCCCCTTTGCGGCGCTGGCGGATCTGGACCACGGCCGTGTAGATCCCAGACCCCAGCAGGACCATCAAGCCAATTATGCCGTTCCAGGACTCGACAAAGTCGGAGGGGATCTTTGGCTTCCAAGGGAAATAATAGGACCGGGCCCCCGGGTGCAGGGGGAACTGCGGGTTGGTGTAGGCAAAGCCGGTCTGCTCGGTGGCGCTCAGAAGGGTCAGATTGTTCTCCTGCGCAAACGGAGTTTCCAGGATGGTGCGTAGCACCGTATCGACTAGAGGTCCGGGCACCCCACTTCCGGCAATAAGGACCGACTTGACAGCCAATGTGGGAAGATCTTCAGCGGGAACGGCACGGGGTATACGGGCAAAGGTCGAAGCGGGGATGAGGCGCGCGGCGACCCAGCTGTAGGCCGAACTCATGGCAGGGGCAAATTCCAGAGGCAGAATTCTATAAGAACCTGTTTGAAGGATTTGAGTCAGGGCTGGTGTCTGCAACCCCGCCACAAAGAAAGCCGCGTCCAACTCTTCGGCGAAACGCTCCTCCACCTCAGCGAAGCTATAGTTCTTTTCCTGGTAGGAGCGCAGCGGATAGTAATCGAGAATCTGGTGGGCCAGCCTGTAGGTCCCGCTACCCGGAGGGCCCAGGTTCAAGTGTTGGTCGGACAAATCTGCAAGACTCTCTTTACCCGATCCATCCGGTACGACGACAAAGACGTATTCGTATTCGAGATTGGCCACCGAGCGCACCCGTTCGGAGTGGCCCACCCCTTCCTGGTAAAAAGCCAGGTGCAGCCCTCCCTCTTCTACTCGGCGCAGATTCTCCAGGGAGCCCTCGGTATGCACCGCTTCCAGAGCGATGCCGAATTTCTCCTGCAGAACCGGAGTCAGGCGGCGCTGCAGGTCCTGGTTGAGCGCCGCGTACCGGCCTACTGGCGATCCGTCTCCAATGCGCACCACCTCCGGGTAATCGACCCGGGAGGCCAGGTAAAGCCAAGCCCCCATCCCGGCGAGCACCAGGACAGCTAATTTCCACAGGTGGCGGTATTTTCTCTGGTTGATTTCGTCCAATCACTCACTCCTTGATCGGCAGTTTTCAAGCAGGTTTCGATCGCAATCACTCACTCCTTGATCGGCAGTTTTCAAGCAGGTTTCGATCGCACGAAAAACTCGATCAGGAGTTGGAAGCCGAGCGCGCGGGATGTCTGGGTTTCGCTCAATTCTGCTAACCATTGCGGGAATCGAAAATCAAGCCGTCGAATGCCCAAATCCACTTCGAAGTAAATCGCCTCCTCCCCGACCATAAGGAGGACTATCAGCTGTTTTTCAATATGTCATCCTCGATTATTCCCAGATGGTCGGCCTGCTCGGCAAGTACGATGAGATTGTCGCCCTCTTCTATAGTGTGATTTTTGTCGGGATTCAAAATATATCTTCCGTCATGCAGGATTCCAATCACCTGGAGGTTTTCCGCGTGATCAAGAGCGGCGACCTGAAGATCTCGCACCTTGTGCCCCGTCAAGCGAGTCTCCAGTATGTAGAATTGGCTGCCCACAGCGTTGGAAATTACCTGATGGATAATCCTGTTGATTCCCGGATACAGAAATTCTTGTACAATCAGGCAATCGGTGATCCCTTCGTGGGAGACGATCCCATCGGTCCCGGTCCGCAGCATCATTTCGCTGTTCTGTTTGTTGAGGAGCTCGGAAACGACTCGAATATCCAGTCCCAGTTCCCGCTCGATTCCCGAGACAATAGCGCTCACCGCAAAAGTTCGCGCGTCGGAATCCGGATCGCCCGGATCGTCTGAAAGCACTATTACCCCGCGACATTCCCGCAGGTTTGCCCGATGCAGGACCTCCTCCTGCATCGGACTACCCCTGACGAAAAGGATATCGGAAATTGCCATCTCATCGGGCAGTTCTTCCAGCTTATCAGTGACGATCGCGATTGAGCATTTCGAATATTCCGGTGTCAATCGCAGCTCCCTCACGATCTGGAGCACTTTCGATTGCGAGGGGAATCCACAGATTAATACAAGATCATTTTTCATGAGGGGGACGAGTCCTTTGCGTTTGCGCGATGACCGCAGGATAATGACTTCTGCCAGGGTGCCCAGCATATAGCCGAGGAGGCCGATACCGAAAATAAAAGTGAGGTAGGAAACGAGAAAGCGACCGACCGCGGACTGGGCGTAATAATCGCCGTATCCTACAGTGGTCATCGTTACCATCGCCCACCACAGCGAATCCGACCAGCTCAGCTCCGGTTGCCCTTCGTGTTCCGCCAGGTAGAAGCACGTCCCGAAAATGAGGTTCATCACTACCGTCATTAAAACCAATGCTGAAATTCGCCGTGCCGGGGCGCCTTTGCGCATCAATCGGCGTAGAATTTGAATGAACATCGATCGGGTCTGTTCTTTTTACCGCGGGGGACGTTGCCTGGATTTCTGCGGATGCTTCCACTAACGCCATTCGCGCCAACTCTCAAGGTAGTAATGCAGCACGCGCGGGTCGTCGAGAGTGCTTGTGTGCGGTGGCTGTTCCCTAAGGGCGACATCCTTTTCAAAGCGGAAACAGCGTCCCGAGGCGTTTCCGCCGAGGAACTGCGTCGGCACCGGAATATCCAGAGCTGCGTGATTGAACCGGTCCTTGCCCGCCACGACGAACCCCCAATCCCCGAACGAGGGCACAAACACATGATACGGGACGACATGTTCAAAGCGGGAGGCCTGAATCGTCTCATAGATGCACCAAAACGCCTTGTTGGCGTAGTAGGGGCTTGTCGATTGCGTGGCGAAGACGCCGTTTCGAGTCAGCCTGGAGAAGACCAGATTGAAAAATTCCCTGGAATAGAGCCGCGCCAGTGACAAGTTATTGGGATCGGGCAGGTCCGCCAGAATGACATCGTAGAGGCTCTCCGCGCTCTCCAGAAACTTGTAGGCGTCTGCATGGATGATCATCACGTTGGGATGATCGAGGCTGGCCGCGTTCAACTCCCTCATGAGCGGATTTCTTCGAGCGAGAGCGACCACTTCCGGATCGAGGTCAACAACGGTTACGAAAGCGGCCGGTTTGTATTTGAGAATTTCACGCACCGCCAGACCATCGCCTCCTCCCAGCACAAGGATATTCACCGTTCGCGGCGCCACGGCCATCGGGATGCGGACCAGCGCCTCGTGGTAACGATACTCATCCTTGGAGGAAAACTGCAGATTTCCGTCGATGAAAAAGCGCAGGTCATCGCGATATTTCGTTACCACCAGCTGCTGGTAGGCTGTCCGCTTCTGAAAGATCACCTTGTCTTCATAGAGGCTTTGCGACCAGAAGCTGATGAGCGGTTGCGCGCTGAATAATAATACGAGGAGCAGGCACACCGAAACCAGGGAATAAACGTGGTATCCCCGCCGGCGCTTTCGGTTCACGGAATCCGCGAAGCGCCATAGCATGATAAACCCGATCCCCATGTTGATCACTCCGAAGACGAGCGAACTCCTGAAGGTGCCGAGGAAAGGCAGAAGAAGGAAAGGAAAGATGATCGTCGCGACCAGGGCGCCCACATAGTCGACCGAAAGAACGGTGGAAATGTTGATTTTGAGCACGTAGTATTTCTCCAGTATCCTTGCCAAAAGCGGAATCTCCAGACCGATGAGGACGCCGATGAGCAACACAATCAACGGCATCAATACCGGATAGGCCTCCGGTTTCAGCGAATAACAGGCGTAGAGTACCGGAACGCTGACGCCGCCGATCAACCCCAGAGCGATTTCCATCTTGATGAAAAAGGGAATGAGATCGCCCTTCAACAGGCGAGACAGGTAAGCCCCCAATCCCATCGCCGCCATATACAAGCCGATGATGATGGAAAACTGCTTGACCGTATCGCCCAGAAAGTAGGCGGAAACGGTCCCGATCAACAGTTCGTAGACGATCGAGCAGAGACCCGCGATGAAGATCGCGACGATAAGTACGAATACGTCCCGCTTCGAATCAATGAGACTTTGCTCGGTGTTCGGCATTCTTGCGAGAGGGCGCGGCCGATCACAGTTCGGAACGACCTACTCTATCGGCGCCCGGCGACGCGCGTGTCACTTACCGGCCCCCGGTCCCGCTCCGCCGCGGCCGGGTCCTCCAACGCTGCCGCTGCGGACCGAAGGGTCTCCGTAATAATTCGCGCCGCCCCAATAAAAAAAACTTGGCGAACGATAACCGCCGTACCGGCCGTTGTCATATCGGCTGCCGCCGTAGCCTGCATATCCCCAGCCACGGACGCTGTAGGCATAAACAACCCCGTATATAAGCAACAGAACCCCGCATAAAATGAAAAGCTTTACGATACTTCGGCTCATGGGAATGGTCTTTAGGGTGCGTCGGCGTCAGTCATCCGACATTTCGGCGAGCGCTTCGTTGATCGCCTCCCTATTGTTGATGTAACCGACGATGAGGTAGTCGCCTTTCTGAGGAATCGTGAACTTCATCTTATTCTTGTACTTGGTCTCCGACCAACGGCCTTCGTCATACCCCGAAGCACTCCATACGTCTCCGCCGAAACTGAAGAGGCTGTTCTCGTCTTTGTCCATGATTTCAATTTCAATGTCGCTCCAGCCCGAATTGGCGGGCAGAGACGACGGGCTCTGTTTAATCGTCGCGAGATACACCGCATTATCCTTGGGCACCGTGAACGGATGCCCTACCGGACTACCCTTGACCGGTGTCTGAAACGTAATCGGCTTTCCATCGTTGAAGGAAAACCACCAGGCAGTGCCAAAGCACAGAATCGAGAATCCGATCAGAACCAATCCGTATCCAATCGGAGGTTTGGACTCACTCGCGTCTTCCGAGGAGGGTGCGTTTTGAATATTGGTAGACGGCATTGGTGCTCCCAAAAGGCGAAATCGTCAAATCAAGCAATGATTGCTACCAGGACCATTGCGAAGCTGATCATCGCGGTGGCCTCGAGAAACCCGGCTCCCAGATTCCGGTCTTCTTTAATCTCATGGTTGAGGTCGAATCGAGCGAAGATAAACTTATCAAAACAGAATCGCACGATGGGGAGGAGAGCGAGAACGACTAGCGATTCAAGGGCAAAGGTGGAAAGATTGGTCCCCCAGTCGACAAAGTTTCCCGCGCTCGCATGCATCAGCACAATGCCGATCGCGACAAGCGCCCCCCCCAACGCCACTCCCGCCGCCGCATTGTCCTTCTCGATCTCGTCGTGTATGTCAAACGGAGTGATGAGGTTGTAAATCAGCGCAAAGATCACCAGAATAACCTGCCCGGCGGCGAAAAATACCAGCACCGACACGGGGCCGCCGCCCTCGCCCTGAATGGCACCGGCCACGATGAGGCCGGACGCGACATAGGAACCGAACTGCACCGCCCCCGTTCCGACATTTCGGTCTTCGATGATCTCCTTGAAATTCGAGAATTTATAGAGGATGCATTTATCGTTTATGAGCCGGGACAAATTCAGTAAAACAATCCCGCCTACCGAATAGCCGCCCACATTCAGGAGATCCAGTCCGATGCCTTGACTCGGCCCCAGGAGTGCTCCCACAAAAACGATCAGGACGGCCATTAAATAGCCGCTGAAGCTGACCGCCAGGGCGGTATTGTCCCTCCGGGCGAGCTCAATATCGACTACGTACGGCGTGATCAAATCGTTAACGATCTTGGAAAAAGCGAGCACCAAAAGGCAGGCCAGGATCAGGCTTCCCGCGCCTAGTAATTGTGTCGCTAGCAGGTCCATTGCGTTACTCAATCGAAAGCTTCAATCCCCGCTCAACCCGTACACCGTAATCTGAGAGGTTCGCAGGGCCTCCGAGTGATACGCCACGTATTTCCCCTCTCCCCATCTCTCGACTCCGATCGAATAAACTCCGTCCTTCGTTTCAAAATCCCAATAACGGAGCTTCTCCCCATGCGAACGATCCCCGTTTTTGTAATAGATCGCTCTCCCGCAATCGTTATAGTGGAATGATCGGTCGTCAAATATTATCTTGCCTTCGTCGTCTTCCTCGATTGCGCGGAGACTGTCTGAGGTCAGCCCCACTTCGCTCAACTCGAGTTTCTTAAGAGAGAGCCACACCTTCAGCTCATCGTCGTCTTCGATTCCGATCCACACCGTTTCCGCACCCCGGTCGCACTCCAGATCGTACCAGAGAAAGCCGTCTTCATCGTAGACATGCCTGGCCTTGACCAGAAGGTCGAAATCCTCCACCTCCGGGCCGACCCCGGTGAGGCCGACGACACCGCCCGCCCGCACATTCTCGATGCGTAAATCCGATCCAGGCTCAACCGCTTCACCACTCTTCCCGGTTCGGGAACGGGAGGAATTGATGAAGAAGATCAATGTTCCCACAGCGAAAATTATAAGTATTAACAACGCTAAGCTCATCATTCACTTCAATACCTTGATCCTGAGAAAGCCAGCTATCAACTTGCCCGCCCTGTCAAGTCGAAACGGGATCGGCCTATCGCAAACCTGCGGCCACCCCGGGAATTGAACGACACCCTTAAAAAGCCTACTCCCCGCAGCAAGCTACAGGGAATGATCAAGTTCAAGTTGCCCCCTCCGACACGTTAAGCCAGGGATTAATTCTTTTTAAGCAGCTCGGCCGCCATGACTCCGGAGTCGACCGCTTCGAAAAAGAGGGGTAAGCAGCCTGTGTCAACTCCAGCATAGGCCAGATTTTCGTATATTCTTTGCTTGTTTTTCTCTGCCAAAAGATAGCCTGGCCGGGGAATCGGCATGGCATGACCGTGCAATTTGATAAAGCACTTTTGGACTTGTGGCGTGATATCCTTTTTCAGGATCAGGTCAATGCTTCGTAGAGTGCGCTCAACCCAGAATTTCGGATTTTGATTCAAGGTGCTTAGGGACGAACGAAACTCTTTCGCCAAACAATAATAGACCGTCAAGACTGTGGCGTCAGAACTAGACTTTTGATTTTGCGAATTCACGAATCCCAATAAATGACGATCGTATCCAATGATTTCGTTTTGCCAATATTCAGATGGAACAGTGCCGTCCAATATAAAATTGAATACCACCCAAGGAGCATAGGTGTTGTTTGAAAATAAATGTGCCTCCTCTGGAAGAATATACTTTAGACCATGCTTTTGTCCGGCATAGATGATCCGTTTTGCGTGGAATGTCTTTTTTTGATTTTGATCCAGGTCGATTACTTCAACACGAAACTGCCGATTCTCCGGGTAAATGCGCGTGACCAAATGAGAAGTTAAGATCTGATCCTGAGGTATCCGATCGAGCATCTTCTTCGCAAAATAAAAATTCCCTTCGGGCGGAGAAAAGATATTGACCATTCCGGTATGATAGGGACGACATTGATAGTAATGCAGGCCGGCCAGGGCAGAGACATCGTTCATTCCGGAGCCATAGTCATCGGTCAACCTGTAGTTTACTCCTTGAATAAACTCGGGGGACTTCAGAAGATCGTGTTTACTTAGAAATTCATGGAACGTAAGGTGGTTAAGCCAATGTAGTTTTCCCGAAATAATCCTGGTCGGCATAGGAAGCTGACCGGAATATCGATGCGTAAGCTCCTCGAATTTGGAGGTTATTTCATTGTGGGGTAGTGCGCTACTTTCGTATTTCCCATTGATTAAGCAGCGATTCTTATATTTCAGGTCGATAAGGTATCTACGGTCAGTAAACTCCCAAACTCGTTTTGGGTCATTAAATTCGATAATTTTCAATTTCGATAGGAACTGCAAGGCTTCGTCACCGTAATAATGAGGGTATTCCAGCTCGTAATGTGCCCCTTCAGAGAAGTTAGTTCCCTGGAATGTTCCAGCACTCGAACTTCCGCCTACAGTTCTTCCTACATCGCATATGAGCAAATGGTCACTTGGCAGATTAACTGCCGCAGCTAATCCGGCAATACCAGCTCCTACTATCAAGGTATCACACGTCTGGGGAGATGTTTTTTCGAATACTGTATCCGCATCTTGAAAGACAAGATGCCCACGCAAAAGGTCGTCGTTGATTTCAATCGGAAAATCAAGTGACGAGCGGGGAGGCCGGCATCCAGAAAAACCTGAAATCACCGCCACAGTGCTTAATTTTATAAATATTCGACGATTGATTCTGTCGAGTTTGTCAGTGATATGAATCGAAGACATCCCTGATTGTTCACAAATTAGCCAGGCGCACCAAACACAATAACGGACACATGCACATGAATTTCTGCATTGGACACCGGGATGCCACCCCTGCATGCTGAATGCGATGAAGATTACCGGCATAAAAACTTACCCTGCGGTTTTCAAAGGCCGCACACGATATCTCGCTAAAGTCGAAACTGATGAAGGCATCGTCGGATGGGGTGAATGCTACTCGATTGGCCCGGATGCAGCGGTTCCGCCAGTGGTTGACTATATTGCCGACTGGCTCATTGGCGAGGATCCAAGGCGGATAGAGTACCTGACGATGAAGATCCACCAGCAATTCCGCTTTCCTGCCGGGGGTATTGGTCTGTCCGCCATATCGGGCATTGAACACGCCCTGTGGGACATCAGCGGCAAGGCTGCGGGCCTCCCTGTCTACATGCTGTTGGGGGGCCACGTAAGGGACCGCGTTCGCGTATATATCGGTATCGGAGGCGGGTCCGCGACAGCCGCTTCCGATCGGGCCCGCGAACTTCACGAAAAGTGCGGGGTAACCGCATTCAAGACGTCTCCGTTCCAGCTCGATATCGAGGAATCACGCTGGGGGCGAGTTTGCCGCGAGGCGGCCTCCTACTTCGAGCAACTTCGGAACTCCACCCCGGAGAACTGGGAGTTTGCCTTCGACCCTCACGCGAAGATTTTTGAGCCCATCCGAGCACTGCAACTGGCCAACGCGCTGCAGCCCTATGATCCCTTGTTCTATGAAGAGCCGCTACGTCCCGAGCATATGCCGGCATGGTCGAACCTGCGCCAGCGGATGACCGTGCCGTTAGCAACGGGTGAATGTCTCTATACTCGCTTCGAATTTACGAACCTTATCACTAATCAGGGCGCTGATATAATTCAACCGGATGTATGTGTATGCGGAGGCCTCCTTGAGATGCGCAATATTGCCGCCATTGCCGCCGCGCACTATGTTACGGTGGCGCCTCACAACCCGATGGGGCCCCTCGCCGCGGCCGTAAATCTCCATTTCGCAGCCGCTACCCACAATTTCAAGATACTCGAATACAGTCTGCCCAACGAACCGAATCGCGTGGATTGGATTGAGGACCCATACGAACCCACGGACGGTTACCTCGAGCTGAGGCCCGATCGTCCCGGTTTCGGGGTCGAGATCAACGAAGCAGCTCTAAAGCACTCCGAACCGATTCGGTGGGAGCGCGCGTGCTCCATCCGACCGGATGGAGCGACCGGATATATTTGAACGGTGTTTATTCGACAAAGCTGGCGACGAAGCTCACGACAAAGAGGCGCGGATCCCTGCTTGCGGGACAGACCCCGGCGCAAACTTCGTTGTAATCCTTGTCGTGAACTTCGTCGCCCTGACGAATCAGTCGGAAACTCGGAGTCCCGATCTCCCAGTTGCGTGTCCCAACGGCGACGCATCGAATGGGCCATTTTCGAGTGCGGCGGCCTGGCGCCGCTTTGAGCAGCCGGCGGCCCGGCGCCGGCTGGATCGATACCACCGACGAGGTCTCTCAGATTGCCATTCCCTGTGGTAAGTAAGAGGATTCCGGTTCCGCCGCGAGAGGTCGGATGCCTCGGGCAGTTCGCCGGCGAGCCAAGCCTCGCCTGAGGAAAGCGGCGCCAGGCCGCCGCACTCGAAATAGCGGCGCGGCCGCAGCCAGGGCGCGACTGAACTAAGTCACAATCTTACGCAGGAACCCAAGTGCCCACAATGTCCGCACTATCCACGGAAGGACACCAGAACTTCTCGATGTAACCGATGGCCAACTGGGTGCCTTCCTCATGGCTTACATAGGGGGGACGCTCCGGGTTGTAGATGCAATCGGTCAGATCCCGTATCAGGACGATGGGAATGCCCCAACGAACCATCTGCTTGATAGCAAACGACCGGTGGAGAATACACATAGTCGTGTGCACTCCCATGATCAGCAAGTGCTTGATTCCGGTTTGCTTGAGGTAGCTGTAGACTTCCGTTCCCACATCGGAGATTACATCGCGGCTTTCGTCTACCTCGATTCCCTCGTTCTGTCTGGTCCAATTCCGGAACGATTTCTCTTCTCCGGTATCTGATCCGTTCTTACTTGCGTCGAAGGGAAGCACGGGATCATCCAATTCTAAATCGGGGGGAGGAGCGAGCTGCTCGAGGTCTCGAATTCGTTTGCGCGCCGGCGACGACTCGTAGAACGACATCGTATCGGAAGGTGCGTGGATGATATGCCCCTCCTTTGTGCGCAATGATTTTACTACGTCGTTCATCCGCGGAATCATCGCCTCCAAACGCTCCACCGCCCCGCGAAAGGAATGATTGTCCCAGACATCACAAAGGATCAGCCCTGTCTGTCGGGCCGTCCACGAAACGGATTGCTCACTTGTCTTCCAAACCGTGTAACCTCGCTCGTTGGTTACGATCGCTTGCGAACGAAGCCTCAATCTCAATACCTCTTCTTTCATTTCAATCCTCCTTTAGGACTTCAAGTATGGCTGGATGAGCTCTTTGCTCTGCGCTAACGACAGCAACGGATCTGGTAGTTTGGAGCTCAATTCCAAGCTTGCCGCACCGCTATAACCGATGTCGGCAAGCGCCAGGAACATATCCTTCAGCCAGGATTCGGTCATGATCCCTTCGGTCAGACCCAAATGGAGATCGTCGTGAGCGTCGTTGTCGTCCAGGTGGACGTAGCCGAGCAGCTTCCCGGAATCCATGATCGCGGCGCCCGGATCTTCACCTGAGATCTGCGCGTGTCCGGAATCAAAAAGCAGAAAAAGATTGGGATGGTTTACTTTTCTCAAAAATGACAGCGTTGCCGCTACCGAATCCAAGGCTTTACCGGGAAAATGCTCGACACAGAGTTTCATTCCCCGCCGGCTCGCCAGATCCGCCGCCGCAGACAGAGCCTCTCCATACCGATGACAGATTCCTGGTCCGCCGTCCGGTACCACGTAGGCCGTCGATGCACCCAATTCAGCTCCGAAATCCATCGCACTCTCCAGGTACTCCAGCGCCCCTGCGACGCTCGCACCGTCCCCGCTATTGAGAGATCTCCCCTCCGGCATGCCGAACGATGCGGCGAGGCAGGAAACCGAAAGCCCGTATTGACGAATCTTCTCCCTCGACGCGGTCATCGCAAACGGCCGAACGTCAATCCACGAGAATCCTGCATCTGCAATGAGGTGGAGAACCTTATCATCAGTTCCGGATAGAGCCCAACTGCAGCAGGCGAGATTCATCCTTAAGCAATGGCCCTACTGTGAGCAGGAAGCAACACTTCAATAACGACTGCCGCGAGGTGCGGCTTCAGCAATCCAGTAGCTTGCCAGGCCTGCGCAGCTTGGAGGGACGAGGGCCCCCGAGTCCGCCGGGCAGGCCACCATCCAGGCCCTGATCATACCTTGCAGGTGTGCGCTGTAGCCGGACCCGCAAGGGTGCGGTCTTGGAAGCATGGATCGAGCCGGGCGGCAATGATCGTGGTTCTTTGCGCCGTTCACACCTGGTCCCCGCCTTCTTGCGAAGCCGGCTACGACGCAGCGGCAGTGTGATGTGTGAAGGATTTCGGGTAGCCGGACCCGCATAACCTGCTAGACCTGAAAGGATCCGCCAACAGGAGCGCTTGACTTTCGAGACGGAGTTTTACTCGTAATTAAATACGACAGCCGTGAATGTTTCGGCGTTTCCCGGCCTACCGCTGACGGCTCTCCATTCTCTCGTGGGTAATCGCCGCGAGAAACTCCTGAAGATCATGTACCACACTACTGACCGATGGGGAGTAACCCGAGTAAATCCATCGCTCTCCGATCAGGCTGCTATTCTGGACACCCTCCAGGAAGAGGGTCCGGAACCGGCAGACGTGTGGTTGGCTCATGATTCGGGTTGGAGAATTGTGGCTTACCCCAACGGCAGTCTCCTGCTGGAGAACGAGAACAAACCCGCTGTATCGCTGCTCCTCAGGGCCGCTTCCAGGCAAAAAACACTGCTTCTATGGCAGCATCTGGCCCGCGGAGACCTCAAGGAGGTTAGAAAGGAGCCCTGGATCTCGGAGAGTTGGTGACCGAAGGCGCCCGCTCAGGGCGCGGGCGATTCCCGCCCTGCTTTCATTATCAGTGTGGCAACACGTCAGAGCTGAACTTGATCATTCCCTGTCCCGATGAGTCGGGACTGGAGGGTTATAAAAAAACACCTCGTAGGACGACACCCGGCCCCGTAGGGTAAAAAGCCGAAGATTCCCCGTAGCTGGACGCGCAAGCGTGCGGTCCTGGAAGCGTGGATCGGACTCGGTAAGCGTGATCTCGGTTGCTTCGGAGTTTCGCCTCGTCGCTATTTACGAAATTGAGCTTTCAAAGAGTGCCCGTATCGCCTACGCACCCGATGCTCGACCCCGCTGGCTCACTTATGGGAACTCGAAAATCTATTGCCCGAGCGCGGCCAGCCCTTCTCAAACCCGACCTCATTGGGATCTGGCGGCCAATGCCAAATGGACCCGATGATCGGAAAGCTCATCGGCGAGCAACCTGCCGACATAATTTCCATCAAGGTCGGCTGGCACTCAGAACGGCTCTTCAGTGTAGTAGATGACGTTGTCCGGCTCGAGAGCAAAGGAGCCGTCGGGCTGTTCCAACCACTGCGTAATATCGGGCAGATTAGCCTTATTGCGAACATAGCCTTCGAGAATAGGATCCTCCGTACGCTCCAAGAAGGCGAAGAGCTGCCCGTGGAGTGAATCCAACAACTCCTTATGTTCGTCTGAATCCGCCAGGTTGATGAGTTCGGCTGGATCCTCCTTCAAGTCAAACAACTGTTTTTCCGGCAAGGGATTGGAGAACCACTCCTGGAGGACCTCGCGCCTGTGACGAAATCGATTGACGAAGGAGTTATCGACATAGGCCGGTACCTCACGAAAACTGTGGATATAGTGGAACCTCTCGGTCCGTATCGACCGCATAGGCGTATAATACCATTGTCCACTTCGCCGCCCCCAAGTCTGCTCGGAAAACACGGCATCGCGGCACTGCCAGTCGGCGCGTCCTTCCAGGAGACCGAGAAAACTTCGGCCCAGTATATTCGGCGGAGCCTCGAGTCCCGCCAGCTCAAGCAGCGTGGGAAGCAGATCCATGTTGCTCAGCAAATCGTCATAGACACGTCCCGGTCTCGGGCGTCCTGGCGCCCGCAACAGGAGCGCGGTGTGGATTCCCCCATTATAGAGCGTGTGCTTATGCCTGGGCATGGCGATCCCGTGCTCGGTCGTAAATATCACAATCGTGTTTTCCGCCATCCCGGCCTCTTCCAGGGCGCCGAGAATCTCGCCCACATGTTTGTCTAATTCCTCCACCTTCCGGCAAAGGGTGGCCAGATCCTTGCGCGTTTCCGGTTCGTCAGGCAATCCACCCGGCACCTTGATCCTGTCGGGTAGATCGGGATCATAGTCCTCACCGAACGGGCGATGCACGCGCTGAAACGACACCGAAAGGAAAAAGGGGCTGTCGAGCGAGACCGCCTCATGGCGAAGGAAATCCACTGCAGCCTTGGCTCTCTCTCCTTTTTCGGCCGCCAGGACATTCGTAAAACCGGCCCATTCCGGGGTGTTCAATACATTGATACCGCCACTGACGAAGGTAGCGTATCCGGCACGCCTGAAGTACTCGGCCATGCAGACGACATTGTTGTTGAGGGGATCCTGGCCCATAACCCCCGCCATATGCGGCATGATTCCCGCATAAAGTCCAACCCGGCTCGGCATGCAGATCGGTGCGCTGGAGATAAACTGGGTAAAGCGTGCTCCATCACCGGCGAGTCGGTCGATATGGGGAGAGGACACATACGGTTTTCCGTAGCAACCAAGCCAGGTTCCGAGATCGTGGACATCCATGTAAAGGACGTTGGGCCGTGTGCTGATATTATTTCTTCGGGTGCTCATGGCTTTCAGAGTCTGCACAAGCTAGTCCCACCCTCGAGCAAATAAGTGCCAATCCCGATTGAGAACAGGTTTTGACTGAGCCGTTTCGCGGCGTCATCAATCAAAGCGTGAAATCTTCCTATGCGCTTATCACTGGGGCTTCGGCAGGAATCGGGAGAGAGCTGGCACGTGTGATGGCGCGGGATGGCGAGAATCTTATTCTGGTTGCTCGACGCAGGGAGCGTCTGGATGCTCTGGCAGAGGAGTTGACGACTGAGCACAGCGTTGCGGTGCAGGTTTTCACCTGTGATCTGTCGCGAGACGGAGCTCCGGATCAGCTCTACCGGGAGATTGAGGATGGCGGCCTGCCGGTCACCACCCTGGTGAACAACGCGGGGTTTGGAATTCTGGGTCCTTTCGCCCATGGCGATACGGCCCGACAGTTAAGCATGATCCAGCTTAATGTGACCTCTCTTGCCCACCTGACCTCGCGGTTCCTCGCTGGGATGCTCGAGCGAGGGTCCGGGGGCATCCTCAACGTAGCTTCCACGGCGGCCTTTCAGCCGGGCCCGAACATGGCCGTATATTACGCAACAAAAGCATTTGTACTCTCCTTCACAGAGGCGTTAGCAGAGGAGATATCCGGTTCCGGGGTGCACGTCAGCTGTCTGTGTCCGGGGCCCACGACAACCGAATTTGGAGATCAATCCGGCATGGACGCAACCATCCTCTTCAGAACGGGGACCATGAATGCAACTCGAGTTGCTGAGATCGGATACCAGAAATTCAAGCGTGGAAAATTGATCGTGATTCCCGCACTAAAGAACCGCATCGGCACCTTTCTGGTCCGGCTCACCCCGCGGATTCTGGTTAGAAAAGTCGTTCACAGCCTGCAGAAGTGATGCACCTGGCAACATCCTCGCCTATTGTTACAACCGACCAGTGTCTCCTGCTGTTCGATATTCACCAGGATATCGATTGGGTGGGACGGATTCTGAAGGCAGAACAGGGAAGGTTCACCCACCTGCTTCTGGGAGGGGACTATTTTGACCGGTCCGGTGTCTCGAGAAATGTGTTGGGCATACGCGAGACCTGTGATTTTCTCTGCGACCTTCGCGCCCAATTTGAGGATCAACTTACGCTGCTGCTGGGAAACCACGATGTGGCCTATCTTGATGTGAAGCCAATCATGGACGGCACCCAGGAGCGGTCAGTCATGCGGTATCCCTGTTCGGGCTTTACGGCGGAAAAGGCAAATGTTGTGGCCCGGTTTCTCGATTGGGATTTCTGGCAACACTCCCATCTGTTTCGTATGGTGAATGGCTTTCTGGTCTCCCATGCAGGGATCGCGGGACGCTACTGGGATCAAGAATTGGAGCCCCTGGCAGCGGTTCGCAAGCTCGACCGTGAGTGCCGCAGTGCATTGAAAGAGATCCATGAGAGCTATTCACCCATCATGGGATGCGGGCGTCCACGCGGGGGCGAGGAGGAGATCGGCGGGCTGGTCTGGCAGGATTTCAATTTTGAATTTGCCGATGAATTGCCACTCCCGCAAATCTTTGGACATACGCCCTCCGCTACAGGGGCGCGACAGAAGGGATCATCCTGGTGTCTCGATGGGGCCCAGACCTGCTACGGCATCCTGGATCGTGAGGGCAAACTGGAGGTTCGGGATGCTCCGCGGTAGCGGAGGCACTGCCCCCTACGGGTTGCACCTGTTTTCGGCATGCCCACCTTTGTTGCCGAGGCCCAATCACAGCCTTTTACGGCACCGAATGAAGCCGTGAAACGGGAACGACGAAGATATCACGCTGCTCGTTGGTAATTACGAGCCGGTCGTTTCCATCCCAGCAGATGGCCTCGGCCTGTTTCCCGTAAAAGGAGAAGGTGCTGATCGATCCATCAAAATAGCGATCGCTACCATCATCCTGTTCAAACACCCACACCAGGGCAATCTGCCGCTGTGTAATAGGGTGCCGTCGGTAAGCGATCACGGCCAGTCGTCGCCCACTATCATCGACATCGGCGCCCGTGACCATCCCTCCGATGTCAAATCGATCGAGCAACGTAAGCGGATTAGACCCCGGTGAATCGTGCTCATTCAAACGATAGAGCTTCGTAAATGTATCCGAACGGTGCTTGGTGAGAAGATAGATTCCTCCGTGGGCGAAAAAGACCGCCTCACAGTCAAAATTCCGGTTGCTGGGAGGAAAGGCCTCCTGGTCCGGAAAATGGAACGGGATCTTCCTGAGCGTTAGCGTCTTATCAGGCCCTAAAAATGGCGTCGGTTCAGGAACCAGATAAAGCGATAGATCGCGCCTTGCGTTACGGTTGTTCCCAAAAGCGCCAATAATGAGGTTGTCCTGATCATCCATGCCGATGTCTTCCCAATCGACATTACCGGCATCGAGAACGAGGACACCAAGGTATTCAAGATCGGGGCGGCTGGGGTCATTTGAAGTCCCATCCAGGCGCAAAGAGAATATCCTGGGATCATTGCCGGAATCATTCAGCGTCCAGAATATGCCCTCGTGTCGGCGGCTCTTAATGATACCCGAGGATTCCCCTATAGCGGGGTTCCGGATGGTTGCCACCGGCTCGAGTTCAACCGGTTTGATATCGGGAAGCTTGACCGATTTAAGAGGGAGCTCGACGGCGGTCAAAGGCTCGGAAATCGACGTGAGCAGGAGACAAAACGCCACTAGAAAAAACGGATTACGATTCACAGCCATCCCACAGGATGTGGTGAGACTCCCTTTCGGGCAGGGTTAAAAAAAGGTGGTCGGCGGCGGATTCCGACCAAAGAATCCGCAGCATGAAAAACATAACGCCGACGAAACACTACAGCAGCACCTTGCATCAGCTTTGTAAACTCATCCCGTCGCATTTGACGGAAAAACTCGCCCGGGAGTACGGGGTCGATAAAAAGGCGCGCACCTTCACGCCATGGAGTCATGTGGTCAGTCTGCTCTTTGCGCAACTGACCCATGCCATCGGCCTTAACGACGTCTGCGACACCCTGCGGCATCATGCGGCCAAGCTCAGGGCGATCAGGGGAGCGGTTGCACCGAGCCGAAACACTCTTTCGCATGCCAATAGGGAGCGCGACAGCGACATGATGGAGGCGTTGTTCTGGAAGGTGCTGGGGCATCTGCAAGAGCTTTCGCCGGGCTTTGGACCGGCCGGGCGCTACCGAGGCCTGCCCCGTCGCTTCAAACGGGCGATCCATGCGATCGATTCCACCACCATTGCCCTGGTGGCCAACTGCATGGACTGGGCCAAGCACCGTCGGCGCAAGGCCGCGGCGAAGATGCACCTGCGGCTCAACCTGCAAAGTTTTCTTCCCGGCTTTGCCGTCATTGAAGAAGCTTCCCATCACGACGGCACGCGGACCCTGGCCCTGTGCGCGGGGCTGCAGGCTGGAGAGATCGCGGTTTTCGACAAGGCTACGTGCATTTTGCCAATCTTTTCCATTTGAGCGAACGCGGCATATTCTGGGTCACGCGCGCCAAAGACAACCTGCGCTGCCATGTTTGCCGCAAGCGCCTGCGCAAGCCTCAAGGACCTATCCTGCGGGATGACGAGGTCACCCTGAAGGTTCCCGCCTCCCGCCGGCAGTATCCCGGCAGGTTGCGCCGGATCGAAGCCGAAGTGGAAGTCAACGGCGAGTGGGTCGTCATGGTTTTCCTCACCAACAACATGGACTGGGCCCCTTCCAGTGTCTGCGCCCTCTACCGCTGCCGCTGGGGCATCGAGGTGTTTTTCAAGCAGATCAAGCAAACCTTCAAGGTCTGCGATTTTCTCGGGCATTCCAAGCAGGCCATCCGTTGGCAGCTGTGGGCCGCCCTGCTGCTGCTCGTTCTGCTCCGATACATTGCCTTTATCAGCCAGTGGCCGCACAGCTTCACCCGGTTGTTTACGCTCGTGCGCGGCGTGCTCTGGGACCGCTTCGGGCTTTTCGATCTGGCGGACTTCTATGGGACAGCACGAACCCGATATCGAATGTGTTCCCAGCCTCAACAGGCTTACCTGCCCGGTTTCTCCCCTTAGCTCTGTGGGACAGCATCCGTCCATATCAACCATTTCCCCCCTGTTTTACATTTTGACTTTTTCCCAATATCAACCGCTATCCCGCTCCATCCCTCAGGCTTGCCTTCAGGGTTTAGGCCTTATGGGATGGCTGTGATTACGATTCATTAAACCAAGAGAGCTGAAATTAACGGCGCGGAGAACGAAAGTACTGTTTCAAACAGTCAGTGAATATACCGGCTGGACTGGGCCGTCGAGACGGGAATTCCCGGAGGCGGCGGGGATAGGCGTGCCCTGTCAGGACATCGCACTTCAACGAAGCGGCCGACGGCTCAGCGGGGACGCTCTCCTGAAACTCGTCTCAGACTGGGCATGACCCACCCCGCCCTGCGGGCACCCCTCCAGAGAGGGGACCTCTACCTAACGGTAGCCAGCTATAACAGTCCCCTCCCTGGAGGGGTGCCCGCAGGGCGGGGTGGGTTCGATCCGCGGTGGGAGACTCTGCACCCTGCAGTTTCACCCTGCTAAAACCAAGAGTCCCTGGATACAGTGCTCTTCTGAAACAGGGTCGGCAGACTGGGTTGCGGACGGCCTCCCGATCGAAATCGGGATCCCTACCCGCGGACGTCCGATTGACTGAAGCTGGGTAGGTCGTGGACGCCGGACGCGCCGAGTAAGGCCGAAAGAGTTTCATCCCGCTAAAACCAGGGCACCCTTGGATACATTACTTCGACGTGACCGGTGGTTCGGCGAACCCGGGCCAACCCCTCCTTTGTCGGAAGTAAGCCTTGGGCAACGAAGGGTCGGCCTGCGCTGCCAATCTCTTTCTTCCTGACAGTTCCTCCGCAATATACCAGAATTTAAGCCGGACAGATTGCTAAGGCGAGACGGTCTCGAAGCGCGCCCGAATAAAACGGCGGGTTTCATCAGTAATGCGCATGTTGTCTCGCACGGTCACCGTGTCGACATCGTCATTGGGGTCGGGATCCTCAATCGATACTTTGGTGGTGAACGCGTTAGTGAATCCCCCGCCGGAACTCCAATTTTCCAAATCACTCGACACTTCGACGACTATGTTGACGTCAGTGGCGGATAGGCGGCGGTCGAACTCTACCGCCAGGTAATCATCATTTCCGTCGGTAGCGATGACGACATTGAAGGGCAAGGCCCCCTGGGCCAGATTGGGATCGGAAGCCAGAACATATTCGATCAAATTGACCGCGCCGTCCGCGTCGGGATCGACATCCTCCCCGGAAAGGGCGAAGTCCAAGTGGTCCGATGCGAAATGTTCGATGCGCCACCTGCCAATGCGGCTATCGGCGACCTGGAGCGTAAATTCCTGGGTTGCGCCCTGGCCGTTTGCGTTATTGGCGCTGAAGGTGACGTCAATGGTGTCGGTTGTGTTCGGAGTCCCCGACAAGTCGCCCGTCAGCGGATCGAATACAAACCCGCCGGCGAGCCCGTCGAAGTTAAAACTCACGGGACTATTATCGCCTTCAACAACGAAGTTGAAAGACTCATCCTTGATCGCGATTTCAGCATCCGAACTGATGATATTTGATGTCCCCGCGGCCGGACTGATTAGAAACGTAACCTCGATCAGGTTACTGGTCCCGGCGGAATTCTCAGCCCCGGTCTGCGCATCGAATTCCCCTGGGGTCAGTGGAGTACCGGAGATTTCCCCAGTGTCCTCGTCGATACTCAATCCGGCCGGAAGATTGTCCGCGAAGAAAGTCAGCGGATCATTATCGGCAGTGATCTGATAATTGAGATCCTCATTGGCCATACCGAAAACAGTCGTGCTGCTGGTGATGACCGGGGCATCGCTGGCGGCAAAAACGGTGAGCGTGAACACAGAGACTCCACCCGTTCCTATACTATTGTTCGCACTCAACTCGATTTTGTAGGAGCCGGGAGCGTCCAAGGTACCCGAAACATCTCCGGTTGAACCATCGAGATTGAGGAAACTCGGAAGATTGCTGGCGTTAAAGCTGGTGGGATTTTCGTCGGCAGCAATCTGGTAGGAATAATTCTCACCCACCTGCCCACTGTCGGCGAGCGCACTGGTAATCACAGGGGTGCCGGCAGCGGGCTCAATCGTGAGTTCAAGCGTCGAAGTCGAGCCTTCGCCGGAATCGTTAAAGGCGGTAACTTCGACGAGAAAGATCCCCGGCTGGGCAGGAATTCCAGAAATTTCGCCGGTCGCTTCGTTGATCCCGAGATCCGGTGGGAGTCCATCCGCTTCAAAGCGGTCAGGATTCCCCGAGGCCTCAAGAGGAAAGCCGAAGACAATGCCTACTTGACCGTCAGCTGTCAGATCGACAGAGGATACCGCCAAAAGACCGTCACCACTGCTCTTACCCTTCCCACCGCTCCCGGCGGACAATCCGCCCGGACCACCGGGTGCTCCAGGTGCCCCGGGAGCCGGCTCAAACACCAGTAGAATGTCCTTGGGCAGGCCTGTTCCCGCAGCATTTTCGGCCTGCGCTGTGAGTACGAACGGACCGGGGAGCTCCGGCGTACCGGAAATGACCTGCGTGGCTGGGTCGAAGAGCAGCCCCGGCGGTACAAAGGGACTGAATATAACCGAAAATCCAGTAGGATTCTCGGAAGCCGTAAAGGTATAGCTGAAGAACGTGCCGACCTGGCCCAGAGCAGGCGACGGACTGGTAATGACGGGCGTCGTTTGGGCCGGAATGATGGTAACGTTGATGTCGTGGAATGCGCCCCAGATCCAGTCGCCCTCGAAGAAACGGCCGCCGCGTGCTCGAAGTCTTACCGTTCCTGAGCGCAGCGGCGTCAATTCATAGTGACCGTCAGTGGAAGCCTGATCGTAGGTCTCGAAGTTACGCCGTCCACCGACCAATTCGAAGCCATCGGCCTCGATGTTGGCGATCAAATCAATGACGACCGGAATGTCCACCTGGCCGGCGCGGAAGCTCGGGCGAACGACGGTGGGAAATTCCGCCCCGCGTTGGATGAGGAATGTAAGCGTCTTCCGAGGACCCTGACCGATTTCGTTTTCCGCCCAAATTTGGCTGTGAAAGATCCCCGGATCTTCAGGACGGCCCGAGATTTCGCCGGTGGCGGGATTGAGATTTAGACCGGGGATAAGGTCGACAGCGTTAAACTGGTTCCCCGGCGGCAGCGGGCGCTCTACGGGCATGTCCGTGGCCTCGACTGTATAGGCTATATCGGCATCGGTAGAGCCGCTTACGGTAGTGGAGCTGGTTACTACAGGCGTGTTGAGGTCCGGCTGAATAGTGAAGATTACGGGCACTTCCTCACTGGCTCCGACGGCGTTCGAGGCGCTGACGAATACATTGGTGGTGCCGCTCTGCACCGGAATACCGGTGATAATGCCGGTAAATGGATTGAAGCGAAGGCCCTCGGGGAGATTCGTCGCCTGAAAAAGCAGCGGCGTGTTGGTAGCCGTGATCGGATAGGGCGTGAGGGGCGCATTCTGTACTCCTGCGTGCGAAGCACTGCTCGTGATTACGGGAGCGAGAGGCGACGGCTCGATGACTAATTCGAGTTCGAAGATGCCGCTGGAGGCGAATTCGTTCGTTGCGCTGAGCAGCACGATGCCATCAAATGCCTCCACCGGCGTGCCTGAAATGAGCCCACTTGCCGGGTCCACCTCAAGTCCCGACGGCAGTCCTTCCGCGGCGTAGCCGAGGATGGTACCACCGTCCGCCACAATCTGGAATTGGAAGGCTTCGAGGACGCGTCCGGTGGCCTCATCCGCATTCACAATCTCGGGCGCGGTGGGCGGTGGCGCCACGATGATGCGGACTTCGGCAGGCGGGCTCGTGCCATCGTCATTGGTCGCGGTGAGAAGAAAACCGAAAGTGCCGTTGATCACTGGCGTCCCGGCAATCAGTCCCGTGTCTGCATTCAATTCGAGACCGACGTCGTCTAGAGTGAACTGTGGATCCAGCGCCTCTACGACATAGGCGGTAGGATCTCCCGAGGCCTGAATCTGATAGGTAAACGGCTCGCCGACAAGGGCAGGAATATCGGTATTCCCAGCTACCCGCGGCACGTTGGGCGCCGGAGCGATGCGAAACTGCAGGATCATGGACGGGCCATCGCCATCGCCATCGCCATTGGTAGCGAAAACCTGCACATTGGTCACACCCAAGGCGGTGGGTAGGGGAGTACCGGTAATTTCCCCGGTCTCGTTGTTCAAAACGAGTCCATCCGGTAGTGTAGAAGCGGAAAAACTCGTGGGATTATTGCTGGCTTTCAACTGAAAGCTGAGCGAAGCGCCGACCTGGCCACGAACCACCGGGGCATTCGACATTACCGGGACCAGGAGAGGCCGGCGAATGAGGAAGGCAAGATTTTCAAACTCTCCGAGCTCGAATGCTTTGGCCGCCGCTACCTGGGATACGAACAGTCCGGCAAGGCTCGGTAGGCCGAAAATCTCGCCCGTGGCCGTATCGACAGCCAGGTCCGGAGGAAGGTTGATGGCCGTGTAGGAAGTCGGATTCTCGGTTGCATCCAACGTGAAGCTGAAGGATACTCCCACCCGACCAGCAGTTCGAACCGGACTTACGATTTCGGGAAGGTTGGCGGAAGGAAGGATGATAATGGACAGATCCTGCGTTCCAGTCCCGCCCGGATTGGTAGCCCGAGCTTCGACCTGAAATATTCCGGCTTGAGTAGGTGTGCTATGGATGAGACCAGTGACCGAGTTTATGGCCAGACCTGGTGCCGGGGGATCCGGATCTGTGGCATAGTTCGTGGGACTGTTAGTGGCCACGAGCTGGTGACCGAAGGGCTCAGCCACCCTTCCGGCGGCAAAGCTCGGACTCAGGATGGCCGGAGGCAGCGTTCCGTGTCGGATATGGAAGACAGCGGCCAATTGTGAAGTTCCTCCCGCATTGGTTGCTTCCAGGGTGACATTAATCAATCCACTATCTTGCGGCTGACCACTGATTACACCGGTTCCGGTATCCACTCCAAGCCCGTTGGGAAGTCCGATCGCATTATAGGATGTCGGCTGTCTGGTGGCTGTAATGTGGTAGAAGAAATCCTGGAACTGGCGCCCCTGGGCAAACGGGCGACTGGTGATAACCGGAGGCGGGGGATTGATGGTCAGGTCCAGTTCAGCCATCCGCATGACAGCGGAATTCTCCACCATCAGGGAAACCGGGAAGGTGCCCGTTTCCAGCGGAACCCCGACGATCCATCCCGTAAACGGGTGGATGATCAGGCCCTGAGGCAGCCCGGAGGCGGAGACGTGCGTATGGGAAAAATTTGTCGTCACCCGAAATCCAAATGCATGCCCGACTGTACCGTCAGCCACCGATGCACTGGTGATCGCCGGCTGGATGGGCGGCGCAAAGGGGTCGAAGATGTAGGCAGCTCCGGCACTCGACCCACGGGCGTCATGTCCTGAAGCGCCCCCGATGACGGTTCCCCCATTCAGATCAACCGAGCGTCCAAAAAGGTCGTTGGGAGCACCGTCGTAAGGCACCAGTTTGGTGACCAATCCCCACGATCCCGCACCACCTTCGTTTCGTTGATGGACATAGGCAGAACCGCTAAACGAACCGCTGTCGTCATCGCCTACAGAGCCCACCACGAGACTGTCTCCATCCAGGGCGACGGATCGACCGTAACGTCCGGCGCGATCACCGTCGACAGCGGCAAGTTTGACCAGGAAGTCCCACTGATTGGGATCGATCGTGTTTCTTTCATAAAGGTAAACGGAACCCGAGTCCTCCCCTTTGGGATCACTAAACAGGGAACCGACTGCAATCGTGTCGCCGCTGATGTCCACGTCTATACCAAACAGATCGAAGTCGGCCCCATCGTTTGGCGAAAGTACGTCGGCCTCTCCCCAGGCGTCCGCTCCGCCGACGTCACGTCCGAAGACGTAGGCAACGCCGGTTGCATCGATGCCGTCCGCCCGTCTGGGCTGTCCGACAACCACGGTCGACTCGCCTTCACTCAACGCGATGGAATTTCCAAAGGTGCCATTGGACAAAGCGGCACTTGGGAGGAGCTTGGCCACCTCAGTCCAAGTATTATCGCCACCGCCTGGACGCTCGAAAATATAGGCGGACCCTGCATCGACATCCGCATCGTCGTCCAGAAGCGAACCGACGGCAATGGTGTCGCCACGGATAGAAACGGAAGAACCGAAGCGATCCTCTTCAGCAAGATCGGCGGGCCTCAGCTTGATACTCTCCTGCCACAGAGTCGGGTCACCGTCATCCCTCTGGAAAACATAGGCAGCCCCAGCTCGCGTTCCGCCTTCGGGGTCTCGGGGTGCGCCAACGACAATTGTATCTCCGTCGATATCGACTTGCTCGCCGAAAAACTGGGAGTCAGCGGGATCACCAGGCAGAAGAATCGCTGTTTCGCTCCAACTATCGGCACCCCCGACATTGCGCTCGAAAACGTAGGCCGCGCCTGAATTGCGCAAGCCGTCTGAATCACGCAGGCGAGCTCCTACGACGGCAGTGTCCTCACTGACGGCTACGCTGATACCAAATTGATCGAAATCGATACCGTCGCCGGCCAGAAGCCTCTTCACCTGCAGAGGCAGGCCGAACCCGACACCGAACATCTGGTCGCCCGGAATTCCGCTCGAGGCCGACACCTGAAAATTGAACATATCGATTCCGGCGGCCCCTGGGATGGAGGCAAAGGACAAGAGCCCGTTATCGATATCCTCCTGGCTGAAGGTGTCATTTACGTTGAGGGCGGCACCACCGAGTTTCAACGTTCCCTGGGCCGCCAAGCTGGTAAGCGTGTAGGAAATTTCCAGCGCGGTGACGTCGTCGTCAGGGTCGAAAAAGCTGAGCTTCGACCGATCGATCACGATTTCATCATCGTCGTTCAACACCAGCCACTTCTTGATGTCGGCCTTAGGTGCATCCGGAATTGGTCCCACCTCGATGCTCGCAGCCTCGATAGCCACACTGAAGGCCGTTTCCCCTCCGTTGATGGTGGTATCGGCGCGACGATCACCGGCTGTCCCTTCGGATTGATCCCAGAGCCGGAAGGAAATGACGGGATCGACCGGACCGTTGAAGTCTTCGCTGGGGCGGAAGCGAATCAGGGAATCGGGACCGAGGAGCAGGGCGCGATCTTCAGCCTGCCCGCCGAAGCCAAACCAATCTCCGTTCGCTTGGGCATCGAACTGCAGGGAGCCGTTGTCGAAAAAGCCCTCCACCACGGCAATGCCTAGAGTGTCCCCATCAGGATCCGTAGCGCTACCGTTGGGTGTCAATCGGGCGAGCAGTTCCGCGACGCTGGTTCCCGAATTGTTAATGTCATCTTCATCGGAGGCGGAAAGAAACGGGTCACCTGAGCTGTCGAGGACGGGCGCAAGATTGGTTAGGAGAACATGAAGTCCGTAAGGCCATATATCCGCGTCCTTGCGGTACTGGCCCAGCAGGAAGATTCGTCCGTTCCCGTCTAGACGCAGATCCGCGAACGATTCGAATAGATAGTGGGAAGAAAGCTCAGGGAAGAAAGTAGTATCGACGGCCCCATCCCCGTGCAGACGGACCAAGCCTGACACGAGAGCATCGTTGAACTCGTCGAAAACACCTATGAGGTAAATCCGACCTCTCCAGTCGACCGTAATGCTGTCGATGCGAGCCGCTCTGTCATCCCCCTCGAGGTGCCGAGCGCCACTGCCGGGGGAGAATGAATGGTCGATATTTCCATCAGGATCGAGCTTGACCAGGCCGGGCGAGAAATGGCCGTTGAATTCGAAGAATTGACCCGACACGAGGATATTCCCGTCGGGAAGCATTTCCGCATCGGTAAATCCATTCCAGGCGGGAAAAAGAGCAGTGACCGAAATGCGCTCATTGTCACGTTCCGGATCCCGGACATTCCTGAACCGTTCCTCAGGCGGACCACCGGAAATCGTGCCGACGGCAAATGACTCGTCGAACGTGCCGTCGTAGTGGAGCCGCGCCAGGAGATAGGTCTGATTGGGTCCGGGAAGACTGACCAGCAAGCGCCCGTCCGGAAACTCGGCCAGTATTTTGGGCTCGACTACCCAGATCAATGCCAAATTGCCCTCGTGGTCACGTTCCACCCCTCCGAAGTAATCCTGTAATCCGATGAAGCTGCCATCGACGCCGCCTTCGTAGTTAATTCGCACGAAGGCCCCGTTGAAGCCCTCGACCTGACGTTGCTGTCCCCCCCTCGTGGTTATGACGCGGTCATCTCCGAGCACGAACAGCCGGTTGCCCACAACCGGCGATTCGGAAAACGAACCGTCGGGAGCTCCATCCGGTAAGAGGCGGCCAATCACGTTCTCAGCATTGACGGCATCCGGACCCACCGAGGCCAGGTAGTAGATACGGTCATCAGAGGTCAGACCGGCACGAATCAGGCCTAGAAAATCGACGATCGACCCTGAAAGATCGAGAGTATCGTCGACAGAGCCCTGAAGGTCGAATCGAGCCAGGCCCGAAAGCGATATCCCGTTCACCAATGAAAAGCGCCCATCCCAGACCACGGGCAATCCGTCGCTCTGCAAGGCAAGATTGGTAGGATAGATTTCCCGTTGGAGGCCGGGAGGCGAGAAGGTGTTATCCAAGGTGCCGTCCGCATTCAGACGCGCAATTCCAGGAACCGCCAGGCCGTCGATTTCCGCGAGAAAGCGCCCGCCCGCAATGACCAGCGTCCCTCCGGCGCCTTGAGCGAGCCAGAATGCGAACCCATTCCCCTCCAGGTTGGAGTCATTCAACACCGGGCGATGAAAGGTGTCATCGAGCGCGCCGTCGGGCAGGTAGCGGGCCACCGTGTTGTCCACCGCCACGATCGTGTTATCGGCAAGCACGGCGAGCTGGCGCACCTGCGTATCGAGAGCGGAGTCGCCGCGCGCGAGAAGCGTGAAGGTGTCGTCGAAGCTACCATCGGCACGGAGCCTGACGAGTACTCCCTCCGCACCCGTTGCATCGGCCATGAAGAGCCCACCGATGATCACCTTGTCGTCGGAGGTGATGCCGATACCTCGTACGGGCCGTCCCTCTGAGAGAGTATAGCCACCAGCCGGAAAGGTGTCATCGAGGCTGCCGTCGGACAGCAGACGGGCGAAGCCTTGGCGCGCCGCTCCATTGACGGCGCCGAAGCGGCCTCCGATATAGATATTCCCCCCGCCGTCCAGAACGATCGGCGCCCAAATTCCAGTGCCCGATATACCCTCCAGATCATCCAGAATTGGAATGTTGAAGGATTGATCGAGATTGCCGTCGGCGTTCAGCCGAATAAGGCCAGTGACTGCGTCATCGTCTACCCGATCAAATAGACCGCCCACCAGGATGTTTCCATCCGGCTGAACGGTGATCGTTCGCACGCTGCCTCCGCGCAAAAGCGGTGCCTGAAAATCCGGATCCAAGGTGCCATCCGTGTAAGCGCGTAGGACTCGAGTGGGCTCGCCAATGCCTCTCAAATCGCTTTCCAGGAAACCCGCAATGAGAATTTCCCCATCGGCATCTACGGCCGTGGCGGTGGCAAAACTGAGCTGTGGACCGAGGAAGAAACTGGGATCGTGACCACCTTCCGCCTCATCCAGGCGGATGACCGCCCCACTGCGTTGAAAGGCGCTATTGAGAATGCCATCCCGGAATGCCAGTACCCCGCCGCTCTCGTCCAACAGGATGCGCGATGGGAATCCAAGCCGCTTGAATTCGGGACGCGCGAAATCCAAATCACATTCGCCAAAGGTTTGGATGTTGTCGAAATCCGTGGTCAAGTTCGCCAACTGGCCTCGCTCCACCGTAATCGTATCTGGGGGAAGCGGCGCTAAACCCAGAGTGGGCCGGTACTCGATGGTAGCCTCGCCGACCGGGACGTCGTCAACCGTCGCCCCGCTGGGCTGCCAGTCTCGACCATCGACGCGCCACTGCAGCGCGTCCGGAGCGGCGCCCGTATCGACAGTCAAGTCGACTGTGACCGAGGAAGTGAAGGTAAGCGTAAAGGGATCGAAGATGTAGGCAGCTCCGGCACCGGACCCAATGGCATTTTGCCCCAGCGCACCCCCGATCACCGTTCCCCCACTGACATCCACCGACCGGCCGAAAAAGTCGGACTCGGCGCCATCGTAGGGCACCAACTTGGTCAGCGGTCCCCAGGTGTTCGATCCACCCTCGTGCCGTTGGTGGACATAGGCAGAACCACTGAAAGAACCGCTATCGTCGTCACCTACGGAGCCCACCACTAGCGTGTCTTCCCTCAGGGCAACCGATCGCCCAAAACGTCCGCCTCGATCACCTTCGACAGCCGCTAGTGTGGTGTCCGTTAAATAACATAAATTAATTAGTTTTCCCTGTCTGCTTTGCCAAGGCACGTTTGGCGCGCTGGATCTTGCGCAGGATTTCCTCTCCCTTCGCCTTCCATCTGTAAGGCTTGGGGTCGAGGTTCCTTTCAGCCAGATAGGTTTCTATGTCTTCGACCAATTGCCTGACGCTGGTAAAACTACCATCCCTGATAACATCTTGGGTCAGTTCGCCGAAAAAGCGCTCGACCAGGTTCAACCAGGACGAACTGGTCGGGGTGAAGTGGATGTGAAAACGCCGATGGCGCGACAACCACTTGCGGACCTTCTGTTGCTTGTGCGTGCAGTAGTTGTCAACGATCAAGTGCAAGTCCAGCTGCTTGGGTGTCTCCCGCTCGATTTGCTTCAAGAACCGCAACCATTCTACATGGGTATGCCGCTGTTCGGTGCGTGCGATGAGCTTGCCGTCCAGATAATTCAAGGCTGCAAACAACGTAATGGTCCCGTGTCGCTTGTAGTCATGTGTCTTGGTGCAAATCTCTCCCACGCCAAGAGGTAAGCCCGGCTGGGTCCGCTCCAAAGCCTGGCATTGGCTCTTTTCGTCGCAACACAATACAAGGGCCCGCTCTGGCGGATCCAGGTATAAGCCGATCACATCCCAGAACTTCTGCTCGAAGTACTTGTCATTGGACACTTTGAACGTCCTGACCAAGTGAGGCCTGATATCGTTAGCCCGCCAGATGCGCTGCACGCTGTCGGGGGAAATCCCCACCTCCCTGGCCATGGTGCGAACACTCCAGCGAGTGCGTGGCTTCGGCGGTCGTGTAGCCTCGGTAATGACCTTCTCAACCTTGCCCGCCGGTATCCATCGGGGCCGTCCTCGTCCCTTCCTGTCCCGCAATCCCTCCAAGCCGTCTCGCTCAAAGCGTTGCGACCACTTGTTCACGCAGGGCACACTAACCCCGAGTTCTTCCGCCAGCTGCGCCTGTTTGACGCCTTCGGAACGACGCAGTACGATTGTCGCCCGAAGGCTGTCGCGCACGGATACTGTCGGTGCTTTCACGCGACGCTGCAACTCTTGCAGCTCAAGATCTGTAAGTTCAATTATGGATATGGGTCTTGCCATGCCGATAGCATAACATGGTAAGACAGATTAATTCAACTTAATTATCGGACATGAGACTAGTTTGGCAAGAAAGTCCCATTGATCGGGGTTCCCCGCGTTGCGTTCGTAAAGGTAGACGGAGCCCGAAGACTCCCCCTTGGGATCACTTAACGGGGAGCCGACGGCGATCGTTTCGCCGCTAATGGCCACGTCGATACCAAACAGATCGAGATCGACGCCATCGGTGGGCGAAAGCAGGGCGGCCTCTCCCCATGCGTCCGCTCCGCCGTTGCGTCCAAATACATAGGCGAATCCCGGGGATGCTAGACCATCCGCTCGCCTGGGTTGCCCTACCACCACGGTCAACTCATCTTCACTCAAGGCGACGGAATTTCCGAACGTGCCATTGGACAAACTGGCACTTGGGAGGAGCTTGGCCGCTTCGCTCCAGGTATTATCCCCACCGCCGGGTCTCTCAAAAATATAAGCGGAACCCGCATCGACATCCGCATCGTCGTTACGAGGCGAACCGACGGCTATGGTATCACCACGGAGAGAAACGGAGAAACCAAAGCGATCCTCTTCAGCCAGATCGGCGGACTGTAGCTTGGTACTTGCGTGCCAGCTAGTCAGGTCACCGGCATCCCTCTGGAAAACATACGCGGCCCCAGCTTGGGTTCCGGCTTCCGGGTCTCTCGATGCGCCAACCACAATCGTATCCCCATCGATATCGACGTGGTCGCCGAAATTCTGGGAGTCAGCGGGATCGCCGGGCAGGAGAATCGCTGTTTCGCCCCAACTATCCGTACCCCCGATATTGCGCTCAAAAATGTAGGCCGCACCTGAATCTATAAAGCCGTTTGAATCACGCAACCGCGAACCGACGACCGCGGTGTCCCCACTAATAGCTACGCTAAAACCAAATTGATCTCCATCGGCGCCGTCGCCGGCGAGAAGCTTCTTCACCTGCAGAGGCAGGCCGAACCCCACACCGAACATCTGGTCGCTGGGGATGCCGCTCGAGGCCGACACCTGAAAATTGAACATATCGATCCCGGCGGCCCCTGGGATGGAGGCAAAGGACAAGAGCCCGTTATTGATATCCTCCTGACTGAAGGTGTCGTTTATATTCAGGGCAGCCCCACCGAGTTTCAAGGTTCCCTGGAGCGGCAAGCTGGTAAGTGTGTAGGTGATTTCCAGCGCTGTGACGTCGTCGTCAGGGTCGAAAAAGCTGAGCTTCGACCGATCGATCACAATCTCGTCGTCGTCGTTCAGCACCAGCCACTTATTGACCTCGGCCTTGGGCGCATCCTGGACCGGTTGCACCGCGATGCTTGCTGTGTCGATATCCACGCTGAAAGCCGATTCCCCTCCATTGACGGTGGTATCGGCACGACGATCACCGGGTAGGCCTTCTGATTGGTCCCAAATCCGGAATGCAATGACGGGATCGACTGTTCCATTGAAGTCTTCGCTGGGGCGGAAGCGGATTAAGGAATCGGGACCGAGGAGGAGGGCACGGTGTTCGAACTGCCGGCCGAAACCTCTCCAATCGCCGGTGGCTTCCACATCGAATTGCAGGAAAGCGTTGTCCTCAAAATCCTCCACAATGGCGATGCCTAAAGGATCCCCGTCGGGATCGGTAGCACTACCATTAGGTGCTAGCCGGGCGAGGAGTTCAGCGACGCTCGTTCCCGGATTCTCCATCGGATCCTCGTCCTCATCGATGGCGGTAAGAAATGGAGCGCCCGAGTTATCGAGAACGGGCGCAAGGTTGGTAGTGAGAACATGAAGCCCGTAGGGCCATATGTCCGTGTCCTTGCGATACTGGCCCAGCAGGAAGATTCGTCCGTTCCCGTCCAGATGGAGATCGGCAAACGATTCGAACAGAAAGTGGGAGGTGAGCTCGGGAAAGAATGCGGTATCGACGGATCCATCGTCATGTAAGCGAACGAGGCTCGATACGAGAGCATCGTTGAACTCATCGAAAAGACCTGTGAGATAAATTCGCCCTCGCCAGTCGACCGTGATGCTGTCGACCCGGGCCGCTCTGTCATCACTCTCGAGGTGCCGAGCGCCGCCCCCGGGAGAGAATGAATAGTCAATATTCCCGTTAGGATCGAGCCTGACCAGACCGGGCGAGAAATGGCCGTCGTACTCGAAGAATTGGCCCGATACCAGGATATGGCCATCCGCCAGAATTTTCGCATCCGTAAATCCATGCCAGGTCGGAAAAAAAGCGGGGACCGAAATGCGCTCATTGTCATGTTCCGGATCCCGGACATTCCTGATCCGCTCCTCCGGGGGACCGCCAAAGATAGTGCCGCCTGAAAATGATTCATCGAAGGTGCCGTCGTAGTGGAGCCGCGCCAACAGATAGGACTGATCATACCCGGGCAGACTGACCAACAGGCGTCCATCGGAAAACTCGGCCAGAATCCTGGGCTCCACCACCCAAATCGATACCAGGTTGCCCTCGTGGTCGCGTTCCACCCCCTCGAAGTAATCGTGTAGTCCGATAAAGCTATCATCCACACTGCCATCGTCGTTATACAGGACGAATGAGCCGCTAAAGCCCTCGACCTGACGCTGCGGCCCCCAACTCGTGGTGATGACGCGGTCATCCTCGGGCACGAACAGCCCGTTCCCCACAACTGGCGATTCGGCAAACGAATCATCGGGATCGCCATTCGAGATGAGACGGCCAATCACATTCTCAGCATTGGCAGTATCCGGACCCACCGAGGCCAAGTAGTAAATGCGGTCATCGGAAGTCAGACCGGCACGGATCAGGCCTCGAAAATCGACGATCGAGCCCGAAAGATCGAGGGTATCGTCGGCAGCGCCCTGAAGATCGAATCGGGCCAGGGCAGGGAGCGGTATCCCGTTTACCAATGAAAAGCGTCCATCCCAGACCACCGGAAATCCGTCGCTCTGCAAGGCGATGTTGGAGGGGTAGATTTCCTGTTGAAGGTCGGGAGGTAGGAAGGTGTTATCCAAGGTGCCGTCCGCATTCAGACGCGCGATTCCCGGAACCGCCACCCCGTCGACTTCGGCGAGTGATCTCCCGCCGGCAATGAGAAGGGTTCCGGCGTCCGCTGGAGCCAGCCAGAAAGCGGTCCCGAATCCCTGCCCGTTTTCGTGATCGAATACGGGTCGATGAAACGTATCGTCGAGCGCGCCGTCGGGCAGGTAGCGAGCCACCGTCGAATCAACCGCCACGATGGTGTCATCTGGTAGCACCGCGAGCTGGCGCACCTGGTTATCGAGAGCGGCGTCACCGCGCGCGAGAAGCGTGAAGGTGTCGTCGAAGGCACCGTCGGCGTTGAGCCTCAGCAGCAAGCTCTCTTCACCCGTTGCATCGGCATTAAAGAGCCCACCGATGATCACCTTGTCGTCGGAGGTGATACCAATACCCCGGACGGGACGCCCCTCCGCAATAGTATAGCCGCCTGCGGAGAACGCGTCGTCGAGGCTGCCGTCGGGCAGCAGGCGGGCGAAGCCTTGGCGCGCCGCTCCATTGACGGCGCCGAAGCGGCCTCCGATATAAATATTCCCACCGCCGTCCAAAACGATCGGCGCCCAAATTCCAGTGCCCGATATACCCTCCAGATCATCCAGAATTGGAATGTTGAAGGATTGATCGAGAGTGCCGTCGGTGTTCAGCCGAACGAGCCCGGTGACTGCATTATCGCCTACCCGATCAAATAGACCGCCGAGCAAAATCTTTCCATCGGGCTGGATGGTGATCATGCGTACGCTGCCGCCGCGCAAATGAGGCGCTTGAAAACCTGGGTCCAGGCTACCATCCGTGTAGGCGCGAATGACTCGAGTCGGTTCGCCAATGCCTCTCAAATCGCTTTCCAGGAAACCCGCAATGAGAATTTCCCCATCGGCCTCTACGGCCGTGGCGGTGGCAAAGCTGAGCTGTGGACCGAGGAAGAAACTGGGATCGTGAGCAGCGTCCGCCTCACGCAGGCGGATGACCGCCCCACTGCGTTGGAAGGCGCTATTGAGAATACCTCCCCAGGATACGAGTAATCCCCAGCTCCCGTCGGGGATAATGCGGGACGGGAAACCGTGCCGCTTGAATTCGGGACGCGAAAAATCGGGATCACATTCGCCGAATGTCCTGATGGTGCTGAAATCAGTAGTCAGGGTGGTCAATTGGCCTCGCTCCACCGTGATGGTATCCGGTGGGAGCGGCGCTAATCCCAGCGTCGGCCGATACTCGATAGTGGCCTCGCCGACCGGGACGTTATCGACCGTCGCCCCGCTGGGCTGCCAGTCCCTTCCGTCAACTCGCCATTGCAGCGCGTCTGGAGCCGCGCCGGTCTCGACGGTCAAATCGACCGTGACGGCGGAAGAAAAGACGATACCGGACGCCTCAAAGTTGCACATGTAGAACTCACCGGCGCCAACCGCCAGGTCGGTATCTACAAAGCTTTGCAGGAAGAGAAGAAAGAAATCGCCCTCTCCCAGTCCCCATTCGGCGACCGGGTCGATGGTGTTGAACTCGAGCAGCTCGCCATCGGCATAGGCAACCTGATAGAGCAAGCGGGTAACGGCGTCCCAAATGATGACCAGCTTAACAGTTGAGGCATCGACAAAGGTGTTGGGGCCAAGGGTGAATCCATTGCCACCGATCGCTCCCTGGAAAACCCTGCGAAAGGTAGCGAAGCTGCCGCTGCCATCGTCCTGAAAGGAATATCCCGCCTCGAAGAACCCTAAGTGGCCGGGATTGTAGGGGCTGTGTACTTCAAAACCAAGATCGACAGCTTCCGAAGTGGGCGCTCCACCCCGGGTCGGAAATCCGAGATTGGGAACCGGGAGCTGAACGTCGACCGAGACCTCCCAGCTCGAATCGAATGGTGCTATGCCGTCAAAGGGCAGATCGACGCTGACAAAGCTGGCCGGCGCCGTCTGCACATGACTCAAGCCTAAGACATCCTCGACCAGATCAACAGCGCCCGGAGCCGGGTTCACAAGGTCGTTCCATATCGCTTCCAGATCCGCCTTAAGATCGTCCATCAAGGCGCGATTGGGATCGAATTGCGGGCGCGCCAGTACCGTTCGGTTCAGCTCGACGAACCCATTGACCAAATCTCCCGCAGGCGTGCCGGGCGAAAGATCGACGAAGTTGTAGCGTAAATCGAGATTCGTCAGGCAGGGCAGGGTGGCGAGTACATCGAGGTCCGTCAGAAGATTCTGCCGTGCCTGGAGAAAGAAGAGGCTCGTGCGGTCGGTCAACGGGCTGAGGTCCGTAAGCTGATTACCGTTGAGAGTAACCACTCCCAGATTCCCCAATCCAGCGAGAAAGCTGACATCCGCCAGCCCGTTTTCATCGAGGAAGAGACGTTCAAGCCCCGCCAATGCAGCGAGCGGTGAAAAGTCACCGATGGCCATCCGGGAAAGAAACAAGGTGACCAGGTTCGGGAGATTCTGCAGGGCATTGAGATCCGCAAAAGAGGTTCCACTAAGATCCAGAAACTCGAGCGTGGTCAGCGTCGGGAGGAGGGTGAAATCAGCGATGGGCGTATCCGCTACCCGCAGGAGGGTGAGCCCGGCCATACCGTTGAGCAGGGTGAGGTCGTTGAACCCCGTGCCCGACACGTTCAGTTGCCGCAGCGTAGTGAAAGCCGCCAGCCCGGTGAAGTCGGCCATCGGAGTGTTCCTGATTCCAAGCGTGTCCAGATCGCGGCCTGCCAGCGGTGTCAAGTCGTCAAAGCTGGTATCGTGGGCCACAAAAACTTCAAGACTTACGAATCCGGCTAACGGAGAGAAATCCGCGATAGGGGTTTCTCTGACGATCAGAGTGTTCAGGTTGGGCGCAGCCGCGATTAAGCTCAGGTCATCGAAGGTTGTCTCACCCAATCTAAGCGCCACTAGATCCGGCAACTGGCTGAGCGGACTGAAATCGCTGATCGGATTATCGAATAATTCCAAATTTGTTAACGCTGGGAGATCGAGAACCGGTGAAAACTCGACAATCTGGTTGCCCGAAACGCGCAACTGAATCAGCTCCGGCAGTCCCGACAAGGATTCCAGGTGCTCAATGCGGTTGCGGCGCGCAAAGAGGCTTCGCAAGGTCTCGAGCGAGCCCAGGGCACCAAGATCGGCCACCTCGTTGTCGTTGAGAAAAAGAGTGTTGAGATTCTCCAGCGTCTGCAAAGGCCACAGGTTGGATATGCGGTTATCGTTGAGAGAAAGGAAACTCAAACTGTGTAAAGACGATACAGGACCTAGATCGGAAATCAGGTTGCCGTTGAGCCGCAAGGTTCGGAGATTCAGATTGGACAGCGGGTCAAGGTATTCGATCTGGTTCAAGTTCACGTTCAGTACTTGGAGGGAGTGCAAACCTCCGAGCGGACCCAGGTCGCGAATGTGGTTAATATTCAGCGAAAGGATCTCGAGGTGTACGAGATTCGCCACGGGCCAGAGATCGCTGATCTGATTTTTGTCCAGATACAGTTCGCGTAGAAACCGCGCCTCTTCCAACCCTGAGAGATCGCTAATTCCGTACCCGGAAGCGTCGAGCACATCGACTCCTAGGAGGTCGCCGATTGTCAGATCGACGTCGGGGACCCCAGTGGAATCGCTGAATGCGGCCAGCAGTCCCGGATCGCTGATTTGCACCGGCTCGTCAAACAGTGTCAGCGGTGAGGTGGAGAAATTCATACCCACAACTTCGCCGGGTGGGAGGTCGAGGTTGTTCGCCTGCGAAAATCCCGCCAATCGGAGCTCAAAGGTATCGCCAAAGGCCATGGCCCAGCGGGAAGCGGGATTGACCGTGCCCATATCGTACAAAAAACCACCGGTCTCGTAGGAGAGAATGAGTTGGGCGCGATGAGCGTCCCAGGTCACGCGTAGGAGAACTTCCGGTTGCTCCAGGTTTCTGCTGAAAAAGATACCCTCTTCTACTTCCGCGCCCGCGTCGCCTCTGGCGATCTGACGATTGTGAAAGACACCGCCGGCCCCGTCTTCGAAACTGGTGTGTCCGTACTCGAAAAACAGGAACTGGTCCCGGTTTCGGCTGTTGATGAGGTCGAGTTCGAAAAAGATGGATTCGCTGTTAAAGGGTCCACTACCTGTGGGCAGCCCGATACTGGCTGTATCATTGGGCAGGGTCACCGTAACCTCGGCTTGCCAGTCCCGTTCAAAAGGAGCAACTGCGCGGTAGTCGGTGGTAACTTTGGTTCCGTCATCCAGGTCCTGCACATTGAAGTGAACCACGCTCAAGCCGTCGGTGCCCGAAATCAGATCAATTATCGATGCATCGTCGCTTTCAATGGGACCGAAGTTCGGACCCAAACCGTCCTTAAGGTCATCGGCCAGAGCCACGTCCAGCAGGGGAACCAGCCCATCGGCCCTGAAGTTCATCATGTAGGCCTCTTCCGCTGTTACGGTCAGATCCGTATTGCTGAAGCCCTCGATAGCGAGAGTCATGGTGCCGTCAGGCAGGAGGCCCCAGCGATCGCGCAGGTCGACCCGAATCACCTCCCAGATGGAACCGTCCTCCAGTACCACAAACGAAGCGAGCTCCCCAGCCTCCGCATCCCATTCGATCTGCAATTGGACATCGCTACCGGCGTGTTCGAACCGGCCCAGATCACCGTCATAGCCGCCGTCGGTGAAGCGTCCCAACACGACTACGGGCTCATCAAAAGATACTGTGCTCCCATCCGTATTGTAGTCCCGGCGCGCATTGAGAAAGAGAAAGTCGCTGGGATCGCTGTTGTGGGTGAGATGAAACCCGAGGGCGAAGGATTCAAAATTCGGCCCGCCTCCGGCACGGCTCGGCAGGGCCAGGGCATCGATGTGTACCATGACCTCGGCACGCCAATCTCGATCGACCGACGCGTAACCTTTAAAGGGCAATATTACACCGAGAAAAGCGGCAGGCGCGTTCTGCGTGTAACTTAGACCCAACGGGGTTTCGACCAGATCGAGCACTCCGGAATTCTGGTTGTCGACCGGACCCCAGATGGGTTGGAGTGCCTCCTTAAGATCATCGAGCAAACGCAGCTCGGCGAAGAAGTCATTCTGCGGCTCGAAGTGAACTTCCACGCCTTCCCCGATCAGTTCGTCGACTACCGCGCGCGCCGCTGTGCCGGGCGTGATGACCAGGAAGTTTTCCCTGAGGTCGACGAACCCAAGATTGCCGAGACCCGAAAGGACACCGATCTCGCGTATCCGATTATCCTGCAGCTCGAGATGGTTCAGATAAGTCAGACCGGCCAAGGGAGAGATGTCATCGATAAAGTTGCCGCCCAGATACAGCTCCTCCAGCTTGCGCATATACGAGATCGCATGAATGTCCCCGATGTTATAGTTATAAGAAAGATTCAGCGCCTGCAGACCGTTCAGGGTGTGCAATCCCCAGATGTCGTGGATGTTGTTGTAGTCCAGATACAGACGCCGCAACGCGGCCAGACTTCCCAACGGATTGACGTCATGGAGCTGATTTCCTCCCAGATCCAGTTGCTGCAAGCCTCCCAACTCGCCAATTGCGCCCAGATCTTCCAGTGCGTTGTCCCGTAAATGCAGATTGGTGAGCGCTCGCAGCGCCTCGATGCCGGCCAGGTCGGTGATTCCCCGCCCATTCCCATCCAGGTCGGTCAACCCCTGCACATCCCCTAACGTCAATGGATCGCTTGCTCCCAAGCCCAGGGCGTCGCGTACCGCCGCTTCCAGGTTCCCGTCCGCAAAGCCCGTGAACTCCCGCTGATCATTCGCGTGGATATTTGCTCCAGCGGCGCGAAGGTTGGAGATCGCATCATCGCTAGCCGTGTTGGGCCCCACTTGAAACGCTGCCGTCATGACCCCGTTCCCGTCTCCATCACCGCTGGGTTCATAGAGGAACGAGAAGGCCACCACTTCGCCTACCCCGACGTCCAGTTGGCCTCCATTGCTTCGTCCCAGGCTCTTCGCGTTCGACAGCGGCCGCATCCGGAACCCATCCAATATCTCGATCCCCAACTCGTTCTGCGACTCCGATATGGGATCAGCAGCGGCGGTTCCGCTATTGATATAGCCCACGAAAAACCGCGCCACGAAATTGAGGTCCTGGGTAATGACCATGGACCCACTGAACTCCAGCCGATCCAGCCGACTCACCCCACTGATGGCGGGATCCCCAACGTAATGTTCGGCATTGTCGGTAAAGGCGAACAGTCCTCCGATCTCGCCCCCATTCCCCGTTGCATTTCCGCTATTCGAAAAGTCCAGACCGAATCCTTCCGTGGCCGCCCCAACACTGGCTGTAAAGAAACCTGCATCCGTATCGAACGTTTCGCTTCGCTCTTCCAGATTGCCCGAGTTCTCCACCGTGTAGGTCAGGTTGTCGAAGAATGCCTCCACCTGGCTGTTCGGGTCCGATGTAAATTCCGGCGAGCCCCCGACCACGAACGTGTCGAAGCTGAAGTCTTCCCCCGCCGGGCTTCGGTCCTCGTAGTGGCGGAACTCCTTCACATTTACATCAAGAAAGTTCCGCTCCAGGTTAACATCGTGCAGTTGCGCCAATCCGGCGAGCGGACTGATGTCCTCGATCAGATTGCCTTGCAGTTGCAGATACATCAGGTTCGCTAACCCGGCCAGCGGGCCGAGGTCAGCGATGGCATTGTCGCGCGTGTTGAAATCCCGTAGCGCCCCCAGCGCCGCGACCACCGAGATGTCGCGAATGGCATTGCCCCCGATATGCAGCGAATCCAGCGATCCGAGATTCTCCAGCGCATCGATGTTGGTGATCCGGTTACTTTCGATGTTCAGGGCATGCAAACTGGTCAGATCCCGCAGCGGCTCCAGATCCTCTACCCCGTTATTCTGCACTTCCAGGTAGCGCAGGTAGCCCAGTCCGCTCAAAGGCCACAGGTCCACCACCCAGTTGCCGCCGAGATACAACTCCTCCAGCTTGCGCATATACGAGAGCGCCTGGATGTCAGTGATCTTGTCGTTGTTTGAAAGATTGAGAGCCTGCAGCCCGCTCAGGGTGTGCAATCCCCAGATGTCGTGGATGTTGTTGTGGTCCAGATACAACCGCCGCAGCGCGGCCAGACTTCCCAGCGGATTGATGTCGCGGATCTGGTTGCCTCCCAGATCCAGTTGCTGCAGCCCGCCCAGTTCGCCTACGGGTCCCACGTCTTCAATCTCATTATCGCGCAGATGCAGATTCGTAAGCGCGCGCAACGCCTCGATACCGGCCAGGTCCGTGATCCCTCGCCCGCTCCCGTCCAGATCGGTCAAGCCCTGCACATCCCCCAGCGTCACCGGATCGTTTGGCCCAAAACCCAGCGCGTCGCGCACCGCCCCTTCCAGGCTCGCATCAAAAAAGCCCGCAAACTCCCGCTGATCATTCGCGCGCACGTTTACCCCGGAAGCGCGCAGGCCGGCGAGCGCATCATCGTTGGCCGTGTTCGCCCCCACTTGGAACGCTGCCGTCATGACGCCGTTTCCGTCTCCCTCACCGCTGGGCTCATAGAGGAACGAGAAGGCGACCACTTCGCCTACCCCGACGTCCAGTTGGCCTCCATTGCTTCGTCCCAGGCTCTTCGCGTTCGACAGCGGCCGCATCCGGAACCCATCCAATATCTCGATCCCCAACTCGTTCTGCGACTCCGATATGGGATCAGCCGCGGCGGTTCCGCTATTGATATAGCCCACAAAAAAGCGCGCTACGAAATTGAGGTCCTGGGTAATCACCATGGATCCACTGAACTCCAGCCGATCCAGCCGACTCACCCCACTGATGCCGGGATCCCCAACGTAATGTTCGGCATTGTCCGTAAAGGCGAACAGTCCTCCGATCTCGCCCCCATTCTCCGTTGCATTTCCGCTATTCGAAAAGTCCAGACCGAATCCTTCCGTGGCCGCCCCAACACTGGCTGTAAAGAAACCTGCATCCGTATCGAACGTTTCGCTTCGCTCTTCCAGATTGCCCGAGTTCTCCACCGTGTAGGTCAGGTTGTCGAAGAATGCCTCTACCTGGCTGTTCGGGTCCGATGTAAATTCCGGCGAGCCCCCGACCACGAACGTGTCGAAGCTGAAGTCTTCCCCCGCCGGGCTTCGGTCCTCGTAGTGCCGGAACTCCTTCACATTTACATCAAGAAAGTTCCGCTCCAGGTTCAGATCGTGCAGTTGCGCCGCTCCTGCCAGTGGACTGATATCCTCGATCAGGTTACCCTCCAGTTGCAGGTAGGTCAGGTTGGGCAATCCGGCCAGCGGACCGACGTCGTATATCGCATTGTTTCGCGCGTTAAACTCCCGCAATGCCCCCAGCACTGAGACCACCGAGATGTCCCATACCGCATTGCCGCCGATATACAGCGAATCCAGCCATCCCAGGTTTTCCAGCGCATCGATGTTGGTTATGCGGTTACTCTCGATGTTCAGCGAATGCAGACTGGTCAGATCCCGCAGCGGCTCCAGATCTTCCACCCCGTTGGTGTGCACATCGAAATAGCGCAGGTAGCTCAGCCCGCTCAACGGCCACAGATCCACGACCCAGTTGCCGCCCAGATACAGCTCCTCCAGCTTGCGCATGTAGGAGATGGCGGAGATATCGGTGATCTTGTTGTTGTAGGATAGATCCAGCGTCTGTAGCCCGCTTAGGGTGTGCAATCCCCAGATGTCGTGGATGTTGTTGAAGTCCAGATACAGCCGCCGCAGGGCGGCCAGACTTCCCAGCGGATTGATGTCGTGGACCTCGTTTCCTTTCAGATCCAGTTGCTGCAGCCCACCCAGCTCGCCAAGGGGGCCCACATCCTCGATTGCGTTGTCTCGCAAGATCAGATTGGTCAGACCCCGCAGCGCCTCGATGCCGCGAATATCCTGTATTCCTCTCTCTCTCGCATCCAGATCGGTCAGTCCCTGCACATCGGCCAAGGTCAGCGGATCACTCGGTCCCAGGCCCAGCGCGTCGCGCACCGCTCCGTCAAGCCCCGGATCGGCGAATCCGTGAAACTCCCTTTGATCCGCCCCGCTGACGCCGGCTCCTCCGGCGACCAAAGCCGCCACTACCTGATCCTGGGTGTCATCCACCGCTCGCATCAGGGTCAGCGTCGCCGTGCCCGTGCCGTCTCCGGCGCCACTGGGATCGAAGACAAAGTTGAAGCCGGTCGGCTCTCCCACCCCGATCAGCAGATTGTTTCCCCTCGCTCGCCCTTCACCCGGTAGATTTGAGAAACCGGTGACTCGAAATCGCCCCGATCCGTCGTTCGGCTCAACAAAGGACATGCCCACCTGGTTCTGCGCCCGGTCGATCGGATTGGCCGAGGCGCTGGCGGTGTTGACGTAACCTGCGTGGATCAATCCATTAAAGCCCCGATCCTCGCTGATGACGAAGGCGCCGCTTACCTCCAACCGGTCCAGGCGCGACACCGCTCCGATGTTCAGGTCCGCCAGGTGGTGCCCGAAGGCGTTATCGGTCCGGGCGATCACGCCGCCGATTTCACCCGGATCCCCTCCCGCAAGGTTGGTGTCCGAGAACCCCAGATCAAAGCCCTCGGTATCCGCCCCCAGCGCCGTATCCAAAGATCCCACACCAGCATCAAATGTCTCCGCCCGCTGCTCCGGTGTCCCAGGGTTCACCGTGTAGCTGAGATTGTCAAAGAACGCCACCGCCTGGGCGTCGGGATCCGCACTTGAGGACGGAGCGCTCCCTATAACGAAGGCATCAAAGCTCAGATCTTCCGGCGCGGCTCCACGGACCTCCTCCATCTGCGATACCAGAGTGGCGAACTGGAGATAGTTCCCATCCAGAAACAGGTCGCCAATCGAACCAGCCAGTCCAACGAGCGGGCTGATGTCCTCAATCAGGTTCCCGGTAAGATTGAGATGCACGAGCGACACGAGTCCGCCCAAGTCCGTTAGATCGAAAATCGAATTGGCGGCAAGATTAAGCTCCGTAAGGCTGTTCAACCCCGCCAAAGCGCCCGGATCGTTGATGCCGTTGTTCTGAAGGGACAAAATACTCAGCCCGGTTAGGCCTGAGAGAGCAGAAAGATCCGTGATTCGATTCAGCGCGGCGTGAAGCTCAGAGAGAATATTCAGGCCACCCAGTGGTCCCAGGTCATCGATGAAGTTGGCAGTCAGGTCCAGCGCTTGGAGGCTGCTCAATCCACCGAGAAGTCCGATGTCAATGAGGCAATTGTTGTTCAGGTAAAGCCGCTCCAGATTCACTGCCAGTTCAATACCCGTCAGATCCACAATGCCATGATTGTTGGCATCGAGGTGGACGAGCGACTCAAGATCTCCCACCGTCAAGACTCCGGAAGACTTACCGACCGCATCCATAATGGCGCCACGCAGTCCTTCGTCCGGTACGTCTACGCTGTGTTCATCCTGGTAAAAGCGCGTCCACCCTTCGGTCCAATCACCCTGCGCATCAAAAGCCCCGATGAAATCCGCTGTCATGAAGAACGGATCCGCTCCCGGAAGCGGAAACCGTGCATTCGTCAAGGCCGGGCTTCCAGCCGAGGGACGGGGATCGAAACCCTGGGCGCCCGGGTCGCGGTTCAAACCAGTAAATTGCGGATCCTGGATGTTATTCTCTCTTGCCGCTTCATCAAAAAGCACCTCCACGAAGTTTGCTGAGGTCAACGAGGCAGCATCCGTTCCCGCACCGAAATTCCACCAGAGATTATTGCGGAGATCCAGGTCACCCGCGTCCAATCGGTCCCGGCTATCGACCCGGTCGGCCACGTCCTCCACAGATATCGCTGCACCACCGGATTCCGAGAAGATGCTGTTGCGGAAAATACCGCCCGCATTGTCCCTGAAATTCAGTGAGTACTCGGGCCCGCCGGAACCAGGACCGAACCCGATGAAAGTGGAATTGTAGACGGTCGGTATCGCAAACGGCGCTGCATCCCTATTGTCATTCGTGCCGCCGGCGTACTCGCCAAAACGATTGCTTTCCGGCGTCGTCTCATGCAGCGCAAACCAGAATTGCCCGTTTCCCCGATAGCCCTCATCACCGTCAAACGCTTCATCCCCGCTGAAGATACTCACCAGGTGCTTGGTTCCCACCGTGCCTCCCAGAAACGAAAACCCATCTCTGCTACAGGCGAATACCTCGACGAAATCGATCACGCTACCCGCACCCACACCCGCCAACTGAAGTCCGTGCGCAGGAGTTCCCGCTTGGAACATCGCACCCCCATGCCGAATCGAAACATACCTCAGGATACCCGAATCATCGGCATCATTGGTCGCGCCGGCGAGGTCTTCTCCATAGCGGGCCAGATCATCGTCGGGAAGCTTGAGGTGATTGAGCGTCCCGGGCGGCGTGCTGATCTGGGCATTGCCCAAAATGATCAACCCGCCCCACAATCCATTGTCGTGGCGCGTCAACGTCCCATTGTCCGTCGTACTCGTGAACACGATGGGCTCATCCGGAAGGCCATCCGCCACCAACCGGCTTCCCTGCGTGATGATCAGTGCGCCGGGCTCCAAGCCGTTGTCGAAGTCTCCGGGTTCGCCCCGAATCACGGTCCCAGGCTCGATGGTTAGGGTCGCACCATTGGTCACATAGACGAGTCCCGGCAGGATATATTCATTGTCCGCCGTTAAGGTCTGATCAGCGGCGATAAGATAGCGCGTGCCGTCAACCTGTGCGATGCCGTTGCTTCCATCTATCGTGATTACATCCGCCCTCAGCAGCGATGCGATCGAGGCAATTATAGAAAAGGTTAGTGCAAGAGATCGTCTCATGGTCCACACCCGAGCTTTAAATGATTAGCCATCAGCGATTTAGCTACTCCCCCCCCCCCCCCCCCCCCCCCCCCCCCCCCACGGATTGATACCAAGACACACTCCGACAGAGTCTCGAAAACATCTCACGAAATAGTTAGGCGCTGCCGAATTGGCAAGGAGTTAAGAACGGAATTGCGCCGCAATCTCTGCTGCAAATAGCCCCGAAGGTGAAGCAGGCTTCCAGCCTGTTGTTTGAGTCTTTTCACGGGCAAGATGCCCGTGTCAGGTTTGCCTCGAACTGTTCATTGCCCACGACCGTTGACGGCCGAAGGGTTCTATGCGAAGTCCTATTGGTTCTTACGTGGCGCACTGCTTATCGGAGCGCAGTGGATTGCGGTGCGCGGACACAGTTCAGCTTCGATTGCGCAAGGCGAACAGCTCGGCATCGTTTCGCGACGAAATTTGTGAGAATTGTTGATATTGTTTCGGTAGAAACCGCTATACCGAACGTAGCGACTTCCTTTGATTTGCAGGTTACTCCAGAGTGACGTTGTTTCGCGATTGCGACTTTCCTCCTGCCTCCCAAATATTGCGTGGACATGACCATTTCCGACACCATTGCTCGCATCAAAGAGGACGGCTGGGCGGTCATCGAAGGGATCATTCCCGATGACGCGGTAGGGGGCGTGCGCGACAGCATCATCGCGACGGTGGAGGAGGCACGATCCGCTTCGGATCCTGAAGAAAATCGACTAGTTCGGGGCAGCCTCATCAACAAAAACCAGAGTTTCGCGCCCTATTTGTCGGATCCCCGCATCGTGAAGGTGGCGGAAGCACTGTGGGGCAGGCATGTAAAGATTACCATTACCACGCCGGTGGTCCTGTTTCCCGGAGGGCATCCCCAGGGCTTTCACTCCGACTGGCCTTTTAACCAGAAACACGCCGTCGTCATCGAGGCGCCTTACCCCGATACTCCTCACGGTCATATTTATGCTCTCGGCTTTTACGCCTGACAATGGCGCTACCCGCCTGGTGCCGGGTAGCCACCGGATTCCTAACAACTGGAGTGCGCATTATGGGGAAGATAATCGCTCTCTCCACCAGAGTGAGGTTCGCGCGACCGGTGAGGCCGGCAGTGTCCTCATCTTCGACAGCCGGCTCTGGCACGCACCGGCGATCAATCACACCGACCGGCCACGGGCCGGGGTCACCGTGCGTTACGGGCCCTGGTGGTTTAATGTGAATCCTCTCAAACCGGGCTTTCCGGAACGCGAGGATATGCTCGATGCTCAAGGAAACCAGGAGTCGAATATCGTCTATCCTCTCCCCGCCGGCGTCTATGCGGCGCTTCCCGAAGACGTTAAGCCCCTCCTGCGCCACTACCTCCGGTAGAAAAATCAGGACACCGAGCCAGGTTTCGGCCGTGAGTCAGGAGAATAAAATTTTCTCTATCAGACAAGAAACCAATTGTTCATGAAGATGCTCAAACAGCGCTTTTCGATCTGGGATAATCGCAGCCATTTCAAGCGCTTCAACGTCGCGGCGGGACTCACTTACGAAATCCTTTCCGACTTAACCGGGTATTTCACTTACAGCCAATCCAATCGAGCACCGACTCCCGTGGAGCTTACCTGTGCTGATCCAAAGGCTCCGTGCCGCCGTCGTAAGGAGGTCGGAACCAATCTACGGTGAAGGATCTTCCAGAATCCTAATAGAAGGTAGGTTCCGCGCTCTCGCTCAGTTACCTCACGCTATTATTGTCAGGCTTCGATCTTCCAGTGGGAGTTGGACTTTCTCGCCGCCGCGCCGGTGAGATTCGCGCAGGGCGATGGCGATTTCGAGCGCCTCGCGCCCGAATTCGCCGGGGCAGAGCGACTCCGTGCCGTTATTGAGGTTATCGACAATTCCTTCAATCGCTGCTTGCTGAGAGCTGCGCGGACGCTTCGGGTTGGGGAACTGCCGGCGGACCGGTTCTCGCGTGGTGGGCAGGCGACTCCACATCTCGAATTCGGCGTGCATGTTGCGAGCGGCGATCCAGCCATCGCTGCCGACGAAGTCGATGTTCATCCAACCGCCCGTGTTGAGAAAGCCGCGCATGCCGTTTTCGTAAAGAATCATCCCCGTTCCCCTAAGGTCGTTATCGCTCGCCGCAGCTTCATCACTGTCCATATGTCCGAAGACCCACTTGGCGGGTGCACTGGCAAAGAGGCGGAACAGCGCCAGGGTGTGGCTGTGCCCCCGAGAAAGCGACCAGCCGTAGTTGCAGACCATTGAGGAAAATGTTCCAATCTCCCCATTTTTGATAGCCTGCAGACAGGCCTGAAACCACGGACTCCAGTTCTTATGACAGGCGATTGCCAGCAAGACGCCGTTTTTTCGGCAGGCCTTAATCATGGCGTCGGCTTCTGTCAGACTTCGGCACATCGGTTTTGTGGCGTAGATCGCCCTGACGCCCATCTCCGCGACACCGATCACGACTTCGGCCCGCTCCTGCGCGCGCGTCGTGACGCTTACGATATCGGGCTTTTCCTGGGCAATCATCTCGCGATAGTCGGCGTAAAGGGCCGTCACGCCCCATCGCCGCTTAAAGTCTTCCAACAGCGGTTTGAACAGATCCGACGCAGCCACTAACTCGACGCCTTTCGCCTCGATTATGGCGGGGGCATGAGCCCACGGATATCTAAAGTTAGGCTGCAGAACGTGTTCGTCGTCGATCGTGCTGCCGATGCGCCCACAGCCGATGACTGCACCTCGATAAGTCGTTGTCATAAACGCCTCCTTATGAACGTCGCACTTCGAACATACAACATTGAAGTGGCTCACCGACCGGTTTCACGAAGGTCGCAGGGTTCCGAGATGCAGATTGAACCCTTTACCGGTGCGGCTTTAAACTTAGCCTCTCGAGCGGGCTTGCGGTCGAACACGTTGTCGGCCTTACCTATTGTGCCGTAGCCGCAATCCGGCAGAACATGTCTAACGTAATATTCATGGCAATGTTGATACCGATCAGGCGAAAGGGATCCGTTTCCCGAGTAGTAACCGGCCAGTGTTCCAGCGTTTCCATCTGCCAAAGACGAGCCGTTTTGAAAATCGGCTTGGCTATGGCTTCGACGGATGCATCCCAGTGACCGGCGGGATAGGCGAAGTAGGGCGCCGACGTGCCGATGCGCTGCTCGACGAGGCGGAGCGACTCGGTCATTTCATGGCGAATCTCGGCGTCGTCCCGCACCATCCGACTCGGACCGGCCATTATGGGGTGGCTTACGGTGTGCGGAGCGATGCACCAGCCCGCTTCGTGCAATTGTCTCAGGTGGTCCCAGTGCATTGCCGGAAATCGATCCATGCCGCACCTGATGTTCGGATTCCCTTCCGCGAGATCGGTAACCACGAAAACGGTCCCGCGAAAGCCAAGTTCGGCCATGATCGGAAAGGCGTGCTCGAAGATATGGTATCGATTGTCGTCGAAGTCGAGTGCCACGGCGCGCTGTGGGACCGGTTCATTGTGGTAGAGCCAGGCGGCGATCTCATGGTGGGTGACGGTCTGCACGCCCAGCCTGGCCAGGTGATTCATCTGTCGCCGGAACATGGTCAGATCAACCCGGCCGAGATCGCCCGGTTCGGTCGTCTCATCGTCCGGATGAACGCGATGATAGGTCAGTATGGGAATTTGCCGGCACATGGTCTCTCAGCTCAGTGAAGGTTCAACCAAAGAAAAGAGGGGAACTACGAATCTGCGCGAATGAACACAAATGAGAGAGCCCAAGGTGGCGCAGGCATCCTGCCTGAGAACAGGGTTGGCAACAGGCAGGGATGCCTGTTTCACCTTGGAAGTTCATTAGGAGGTTTCTCATCGAGGCTTGTGGCCATCAACTATGGTTGCAACATGAACCTTCCGACGGTGCAATCTGGAGGGCCGGGGGCCCCCGAGGCCGAGCGTAGGATTACGATTGAGATCACGATCGCGGAGCGAAATTCAGCACAGGTTCATTACGATCGTCTATAAGCAGCCCCATCCCGCCTGGCGATCCCCATGACAGCTTTTGGGTGATCCGCGAAGTGATAGGCTCGAGGATCGGATGAAGGATGGGATCAATGGGGTCCCGTCAACGAGGGTACGGGGCTGCCGGCCTTTGAAGCGACTTTTTCCACGGTCTCGGAGGCCAGTTCTGCAGGCCTCTCGGTGCTGGCATTCGTTTTCATTGCAACCTGTCTGCAGCGGCGGAGAAAAGTTAGACGATAAGGAACCCGTCCCCCTCCCTGAACACATCGGCGAAGGTCTCCATTGCGCGGTGCGTCTGGCAGGGCAATCCCGCAGATCTGTACGGGTGGAATTTCCTAGCGTGATGCTCTCACCTGTGTGAAGCTAAAGCGAATAGCGAAACACCACACGAAACTATATTCCGACAGGAAACCCATGAGCACCACTGAGCAATGACCGAAAAGACTCCTTGGATACGAGAGCCGGAAACACGTCCTTCAGCTTGCTGTGGGAGTAGGCATTTTAAGGGTGTCGTTCAATATCCTGCCAGAGGGAAAATATAATGAGTTCGAGTGAACACAGGTTCGGTGGCATAGGTGAGATTTTCGAACTCACGGTTTGTCCTTGGACCGCCGAGAACCCGCGCCATGACCATCAGCTTATCTTTCCCTTGAAAGACGGGAGCATTATGCTGGTTTGGTGTGAGTACTACGTCCGCACTCCTTCTCGGATTTTCCGTACGCCTTATTCAACAGGCGGCTTCCTTGATAGTGCACCCTGCCAGATCTCCGCGAAGGTTTCCAAGGACGGCGGACGAAGCTGGAGTGGCAGGTTCACGCTCCAGGAGAACTTCGGTGTAGACAACGTCAAGCACCCCAATTTGTTGCGGCTGCCCTCAGGAGAGATTCTCTTCTCGTTTACCGTTCGCGATATGGCAAAGCGGGATCTGCGGATCTACTTAAAACGATCGAACGATGAATGTGAGACATGGACGAAACCGGTGCAGATCTCGCCACCAGGCGGAGTATATTATACCAATGCCGACCACAACTTGCTACACAGCTCGGGCCGGATCATTTTGCCGTTGCACTATTGGGACTCGGTTAACAACGAGGAGGCGCACTACCAGGCATTTTGTCTCTATTCGGACGACGAGGGGAAAGAGTGGCGGGCAAGTCGGAAGAAAGTGGATCTGCCCGGACGGGGTGCTGAAGAGCCGGGCGTTGTCGAATTGGGCGACGGTTCCCTGTTGGCGATGTTGAGAACTTCGCTGGGGAAGATCTACCGCTCTATTTCTAATGACCGCGGTGAGACCTGGTCGGATGCCGAGGCGACCGATTTGCCTTCCCCGGCGGTTGCGAACTGTATCAAGCGCATACCGCAGACAGGCGATCTGGTGTTTATCTGGAACAATGCCGAGCCCGCTGGACCGGAGCGAATGCAAACCTCCCGACCGCGCAACCCCCTGTGCAGCGCGATTTCCCGCGATCAAGGACAATCCTGGGAAAATGTGAAGACGATTGAGGACCGCACCGGCTATGATAATGCTTACCCTTCTCTGACCTTCGTCGGTGACGAGACCATTGTTGCCTACTATCGGCGCTCGGAAAGCATGACGCGGGACACGGATGTGGCATTGAAAATCTTCAAAACGGATTGGTTCACCAGTTGAGAGATTCTGCCAAATCCTTGCAGCGACGGTCTTCGCCAAGGCTCCTCTGAAATTGCGTCGACAGGTTCAATGATCGACCCGCACCGGCTTTCATCCACCCCTCCCGAGGAGGCAGAGAACCCACCCCGCCCGGCGGGCACCCCTCCCGAGAGGGGATTTTTGCCTGACGGTTGCCAGCTACGTTGGTCCCCTCCTCGGGAGGGGTGCCGCAGGGCGGGGTGGGTCCGATACGCCCGGGGGAGACTCTGCACTTTACAGTTTCATCCCGCCGAAACCAAGAGCTGCCGGATAAATTGCTTCGCTCAGTGAAGGGTTGCGGGGAATGATCAAGACCAACACGTTAAATGAACAATCAGCTGTGGAATTCTTATGACAGTGTCTTCTTGCAGTGCCACTACATTGGCCTTGCTGGCTTTCGTTCTGGCGTGTAATGCCCAGCCTGATCGCGTGGTTGTCGGTCCCAAGCCGCAAGCGGTGGAGGATGTGTATGTTGCCCAACCGGAGGGGATCGAAGTTGAGGTCTGGGTCGAATACCTGCACGTTCCCTGGTCTCTGCGGTTTCTGCCCAACGGCGATGCGCTCATCGCCGAAAGGCGGGGCAGGATCTTGCTCGTACCCCGAGGAAGCAGCAAACCGAGCGTCTACCTCGAACTCGAAGTAAACGACTTCGGGGATGGCGGTCTCATGGGTCTCGCAGTTCATCCAAATTTTGCCCAGGAGCCCTTTATCTATGCCATGCACGGGTACGGGACGAGCCGGGAGAATCGCATGAATCGCGTCTCGCGATTTCGACACCTCGGAGAGACTGCAGAATTCGACCGGGTTATCATCGATGAGATTCCAGGTTATCGGTATCACGAAGGTGGCCGCATTGAATTTGGGCCCGACGGAATGCTCTACATCGGAACGGGCGATGTGGGGGTTCCGATGCTTGCCCAGGATCTCGATTCCTTGGCCGGGAAGATCCTGCGCTTGACGCCGGAGGGTGAAATCCCCGAGGACAACCCTTTCCCCAACAGTCCGGTCTATTCCTACGGCCATCGCGTTGTTCAGGGCATTACCTGGGATCCCGAAACCGGGGTAATGTTTAATTCCGAACACGGTCCCTCAGGCATGGAAAAGGAACTCCACGTGCGCGACAGCGACGAAATTAACCGGATCGAGAAGGGGCAGAATTACGGTTGGCCGATGGCCATAAACGCTCCGCATCTCGAGAAGTACACCGACCCCATAGTGTCGTGGCCGAAGCAATCGGTGCCTCCCGGAGGCATGACATTTTTCAAAGGCGACCTCTATGTGGCTACCCTGGCCAGTCAAGCGCTCGTATGTATCCGCTTCGATCGCGAGGACGAGCGTTACAAGGTGAAATCAATCGAGCGCCTGCTTGCGACCGAGTCCAGAGAGGGCACTTACGGACGCCTGCGCGATGTTCGCGCCGGACCGGACGGACATCTCTACGTTACCACGAGCAACACCGACCGGCGGGCAAAATTGCGTCCTCGCGACGACAGGATTCTAAGGTTGAAATTTCAGCCCTGATCGGGCGCGTCCTCATCACCTTTATAGAAGAGTTTTACGCAATCTTGCGCTTGCCGGGATCACCCAAATTCCCGCTTTGCTTTTTCGGGCTGATTTCCCCCAAAGACCGATTACCAAGCCCGAAAGATTGCTAGATTCCCGCTCGTATATCCGCAAACAGTTGCTCCGCGGTCCCAACAATGTAGAAGAAATCGATACCGGGCTGAATCCAGTCGGCTCCCATACGCGCCCAGCGGATAGCATTCTCGGCTACGGCTTCGTCGCCGAAGCCGACGCTCATCCCGGCGTCGTGGGCGGTCCCAATAATCTTCTCGATGGCCGCGAGTACCGTGGGGTGTTCAAGCTGGCCAAGGACCCCCAGCGATGCCGACAGGTCGTGGGGGCCGACCACGAGGCCGTCGAGTCCTTCTATGGCCACAATTTCATCGAGTACCTGGACAGCCTCGATATGTTCAATCTGGACAACCACGAATAGCAGTTGGTTGGCTTCGCTGACGATCTGTTCCCGTGAGCGCCGGCCGTACTCGGAGGGTCGCCTCGGCCCCCAACCACGCGTGCCTAACGGTGGGTAACGGCAGGCCTGGACTACCTGCCGAACTTCATCCGCGGTCCGAACTTGAGGCACAATGATTCCCTCGGCACCCGAATCCAGCACGCGTTTGAGAAACGGTACGTCCGAACTCGGTACGCGCACCAGCACGGGAGCGCCACCGGCCCGTGCGGCGATGAGGTGCCCCATCATTGTTTCGATGCCCATGGGATTGTGTTCCATGTCGATCCAGAGAAAGTCGACCACCGGGGCCAGGGCCTCGACTACAGCCGGGTCGTTCATGGAAATGCCGGTACCCAGGCACAACCGCCCGTCCGCGAGCTGTTTGCGAAATTTCTGGATGTGACTGATCAAAGGTTGGTCCCCGTTAGGTTCGAGGGGAGTATCCTCTAGAACATCAGGTGCACATTCAAGCCCAAATCCGCCTTGACCGGCGGCGACATTTGTTCGACTTCCCGAGTCATTCCATTGACTTCTACAGCCGTCAACGATGGTGCTCAATGAACCGAAAATCGTAGGAAGGACGATGCGGCGGCAAGGGATTGCCGCCCTCCATCTTTCGAAAGGCGCCTCGGATTTGGAGGGCGCCAATCCTTTGGCGCCGCCGATCTTTCGCGGCGAGGAAACTATTAGCCAGGTTCATTATACAGTCCATCGAGGCCGGTGGCCATCAACCGCGGTTGGATCATGCACCGTCCAGCGCTGCATTCTGGAGGGCCGACGGCTCTGGAGGCCGCTTGGAGGTTCGGAATTGGGAACGGCCCGGTTGCCCGGCTGCCGGTCATAAACAGCAATCACCAAGGCTGCCCACCCTATGGACTTCGGGGGCCCTCTGCCAGCCTCGACATACGTCACCGTATTTACGAATTGAACGACACCCTTAAAAAGCCTACTCCCCGCAGCAACGGCCTTCGCCAAGGCTTCGGTCAATCAAGAGCTACGGGGAATCTACTGCTTTTTACCCTTCGGGACCGGGTGTCGTCCTACAAGGTGTTTTTTAGAACCCTGCAGCAACCGCCTTCGCCAAGGCTTCGGCGAGTCAAGAGCTACAGGGAATGATCAAGTTCAAGCACTAAACTCCCTCGAAACTCTCCCAGGATTTCGTGCCATAGCTGTAGAACCAAAGGCGGGTTCCGTCCTCTCGCTGAAACCAGACCCACGTTTCATCGCTCAACCGGTAGAGATTGGGAAAACTGGTTCGGGATGTCCAAATCCACCCCAGTGGAGCCGACCAGATCCATAGGGAGTCCTCTTCTACCGAACCTGTATAGAGCATGCCCAACCGCTCGTGCTCAATCCAACTGCCGGTGGCCTCACGGATTTCTCCCAGCCAGGAGAGGCTGGAAGTGACATTCCGCCGTTGCTCGGCGACCCGCGCGCCGGACGACGCAGGGCGCCGCCATCGTCTCCGAATGAGCGCGTATTTTGAAAGGAATCCCGGCTTGCGCGCCAGGTAGAGGTAGGATCGCACGTTTCGGTTAATGGGCACGTCCTCAATTACCGCCAGCATGCGGAAGCCGAGGTCGTCGAGAAAATTCAGGACTGCATTCCTGGGGATGCCGTGCATTTCCATTACAGGAGTGCCATCCAGGGTCGATGGCCCGTCACCGGGAACAGCAGCTTCAGGTAGCTGAAACAGAAAAACTCCGTTTCTGGCGAGTAACCTGTGAATGTCCCGAATGTAGCGGAAAGCGAATCGAGGAGCCATGTGCTGCAGAGTTATCAATGACAGCACTAGATCAAATGACCGGCTTGGGAAGACTTTGAGATCTGAGCAGGTATTGTGAACGAAACGGCAATCGCCCCTCTCCGCATGGCTCTTGGCCTTCTCAATCATGCTCCTGGCTACGTCCACCCCGGTTACCTCAGTGAAATGATGCGTGAGCGGGAAAGTCAGGCGGCCCACACCACAGCCGAAGTCTAAAGCGCGTCGCTTTCGTGCTCCCGGGTAGGCCGCTTCGATGAGGTTCATGTAGTGAGCGATCTCTTCTTCTCCTGTTTTGAAGAATTGATCTTCGTCCCATCGATTGCCCTTCTTTGTGGGATGGGTAAGGACGGCCCACAGAGGATCGTTGGCGCCTAATCGCTCCCAGTTTTCTCTGAGAGTATTGATATCCATGCCTGGGAGTGGTCGCCTCAGCAGTTTGCTCTAACCCAGCAGGAATTCGAGATCACGAGGAAACGCTCTGCCGTCAGTCATGGCTGGCAATGAACTTGAGATCCGGTCCCTCCGCTCACGCAGAGGGCTACACGTAGCTCGCTCCGTGAGGAGCGGGAAAGGTTGGCAATCGACGAGGTTAATCAGGAGAATCCCTTAAGCATGCGCCGGTAGAGCTCGATTACTGCCTCCGGGCCATTATCGCGTATGTAGATGGCGAAGCTCGGCCCGGGATTGATCTCGATGAGCCAGAGTTCGTCGTCTTTACCCAGGATGATGTCAGCACCGCCGAATTGGAGATCGGGAATGCGGCACAGAGGTGTCAGGAACCTTTGAATTCGGGTAAGCAGGTCTGAATCCGTTACCTTCACCGCCTTGGCGTTCTCCCAATGTAACGGACTTAAGTTTCCAAGAAAAGCGCCCATGGAGACGTCTTTTTCGTATAGCAGCATCAATTCACCGCGAAGAAATATGGCCCGGTACTCGCGGACGGGCGGGATATACTTTTGGGCGAGAGCGACGAAGTCGTAGTGCTTGTGCTGTTGGTCAAAAATTTTCTCGATCGAGCGAGTTATCTCGGCCTCGTCTGCGCAAAGAAAAACATTGGAGCCGCCGCTTCCGGCATTGCGCTTGACTATCACAGGCGTTTCAAATTCACCGTTAATTGCATCGACAATCTCAGGAATCGTTTCGCGCTCCAGATAGCGTCGGTATCGATTTTCTACCTCGGGATTCAGATATCCCTTGCAATACGGTGTTCGGATGAGCTTGCGCGTGTAGTGGAAGGCATATTCCTTGTCCCGGCACAACCGCGAAACCGCTTGGGAGTTTAGCGGCGTAGTCCAATTCACGAAGAGCCGTTCCCGCGAACCAACGGAAACAGTCATGGCATTGCCGCTGGGATGAAAGGATTCGTAGTGCATGCCCAGCGCTTCACAGGCAGCGGTCAGACATTCGAGATTGGCATTCATATGAAGGCCAATCTCGAGAAACTACGGATGGGAGTTTGCTCTCGTGCGGGAGTCTTTTTGCTGTATTTGGCCATCAGATCATCCTCATGAGCATCCTTGCTAATTCCACGTCGTGATGCCAGTTGGAACTGAGTTCTCCACTATTCTCGAGTCCCCAGCAGAGGCAGAGTACGCAGTCGATGAGGCCACCACGAGCGACCTTCCGATGGGAGTACCCCAGCTCATGGCTGAGTATATCAACTCGCTCTCGAAGCATCGCCTCCCTGCGTTCGGCAGGTAATTCTCGCGGGATCCGTTCTGTCAGAAACCTGCCCACCTCGAGGCACGCAGGGCCTATCACTCCCTTGGGATCGATGGCCGTCCAACCTCGTTATGTGTCCCAGAGGATGTTCTCGTGATGGAGATCGCCGTGGAGGACAGTGTCGGTTTCGCGTCTTTGTGAACTCGACATAGTTCATGCGCAGGTGAGGGCTTATTGTACCCTCGTTAAGTCCCCACTTATCCCGGCAGCGGTCCAGGATTTGTGGCAGATCAGGCAGCCAGGCGTGGCCGGCATCACCAAATATCTGCTCAACTTTCGCAATGAACTGTGGAGGGAGGTCTATCAGATACAGTTATCTAGAACACAGAGCGCGAGAAAAGGATGAATATTCTTCCCGACCGAAAGCAAGGCAGTATCGTTACAGATGCTGAATTTGATCATTCCCTGTAGCTCTTGACTCGCCGAAGCCTTGGCGAAGGCGGTTGCAGCAGGGTTCTAAAAAACACCTCGTAGGACGACACCCGGCCCCGAAGGGTAAAAAGCCGTAGATTCCCCGTAGCTCTTGGCAGGGCGAAGCCTTGCGAAGACCATTGCTTCGGGGAGTAGACTTTTTAAGGGTGTCGTTCAATTACCGAGGGAAAGTGGCAAATCTTTATGATCCGATCGGATCATAAAGATTTTCCACGCCTATTGGTAAGGGTGAGAAGGCAGGCGACGTGATTCCGTTTCCTCTGGAGGAAAAGCGGGTTCAGGAGCGAGGAACCTTTTTCTCAGGCAAAGGAGCAGGGTCAAGCGAGGGCGTTGGGACTGAATTGTAATTCGCGATTGCGCGTGCTTTAATGCTTCCTATATCGGGACATGTGGAGACTCTGCGGGAGACGCTGCTTAAGGCGGTAAGTTGGGTACTGCTCGCGGGGAGTATACTGATCATCGCCTATGGCGTCTATTTCAACGCCCGTATGATGGCCGCCCCGGGCGCTCAGGAGTATCGCGAAGGCGCCATGCTGGCGGCGACCGCGCTCTTGCTGCGCGGCGAAAATCCCTATGCCGAAGGGAATATGCCGGTATATACGAACGTCTACGGGGTTCTCTATAACGGTGTGGTAGCGCCGTTCGCTGGGCTGTGGGGAAATACTTTCTTCATCCACCGGATGATAACGGGAATTTTTCTTCTGTTATCTTCATGCCTCATATTCGCCTTTGTACAGCGCAGTGGCGGAGGAGCTATTCTAGGCTTGGCTGGAGCCGCCGTTTTCTATCACCAGCTCGTAAGCAGTTATTCCGTTGTGGCGAGGCCAGATGGAACGGGCTTATTTCTCATGCTGCTGGCTCTATATCTACCTTGGAGAGAGGGGTTTAGCACCAAAAGCTTAGTGCTCTCCGCGGTTCTATCGGTGCTCGGGTTCCTGACCAAGCCGTATTTCATCTTCGGGTTGCCGTGTATCGCATGCTTTCTCTTCCTGGCGCGGTCGAAGCGACGTGGTATGACCTTTTTCATCGGTGGATTTGCGTTCTGGATAAGCGTGTTGTTCATGATCGGACTACGCTATCCGTATTACCTGCATTGCATTTTCGACATCAATCCGAAGGTGGGAACCGGCAGCTTCGCCCATCTGACTGCACAATTGCGGCCCTATTTCCTACAGAACGCGGGTTTTCTCGGCGTGCTGATGATGGCGGCGGTGCTACAGCTGAGAAATCGAGCGCGAATCCAAGCGGGGGCTGCTGTATTCCGTAAAATATTCTCGTGGAATCGGTGGCGCAATTTGGATGCTCCACTGCTTCCATTCAATCCGGGATTGCCGGCCGTGGTCTTAGTTGCTTCCGTGACTATAACCTTGGCTTGGATGGGCTGGAAGACCGGGGCCTACACGATTTATTTTGTCCATCTGGTATCCCCCTTCCTCATCGTTTCGGCGCTCAGGATCGTGATCGGGCAGGCAGCCAGGAATTTGATCTACCGATCTTTCTTGCTACTGAATGTCCTGGTCCTGTCGTTTCAACTTCCGAATCTCCCGTCAGATCTGGAAGAGGAACACGCGTTCTGGCGAAATCTAGTGTTGGAACACGAATCTGCTTTCGTGCCACCAGTCTTGACCCATCTTCTGGTCGAATCCGGCCAACCGATCTATGACAGCGGTCAGACAGAGTACTTTCGCAGCGGGTTTTCGCTGCGCGAGATTCAGGAAAAGGTTTCGGGCATCTCGCTATACGAAAAGTATTTCCAAGAGCTGCACCAAAAAGTGCTGAACCGTGAATTCGATCTGATCATCGAGGTGTGGAGCCTCAAACACCCAATTCTCCAGATGGACCTCGTTCGTGAAAACTATATGCTGCTGGGCGTCCACCCGGTATTTACCTACTTCAGTGAGATAGGGAGGGAACAGGGTTCCGGCTACTTGCTCCTCGAAGTCTGGGTGCCGAAAGAGGAAACAGAGTTTGTCGGCCTCTGAATCCGCCGATAAAGCTCAAACCTGAAACGTAGGCGTGGCCGAGCCGGCGGCGCCAATCCCTTGCCGCCGCATAGCTAGCAATTTTCATCGGCGCTTTGCCTAATCTTAATCCTAATCATACTCCTTGTCTGAACCTTTCCCGCTCCTCACGGAGCGAGCTACATGTAGCCCTCTGTGTGAGCGGAGGGACCCACTAACCCCCGACTTCAGTCAGGTGCTCTTCACAGAAGAGCGTTAGGCAAATTGTCGCTTACCTGATCGTGCGAATTGCAACTTCCACGCTCTCATCGATTTCCTCCTATCAGCTCAGCATCTAAGCCTGACAGATTGCTAAGGAAGCACCAGGACGACGTAATCTTCTTCTACAGCTACCGGATAGGTCTCGACTTCATAAGGTCCCTGCTTTGGACCAGTGATTTCCTTGCCGGGCACGACGTCAATTTCGTAACTGCGCGTGCGCATAGTGGCCGAATTCCACCATGACTGGCCTGTTTTGATGTCAAACTCCCAGCCGTGCCAGGGGCAGCGAAGCATTTCGCCCTGCCGGGAATAAGCGTACTCTCCCGGCACGCGGGCCTGAAGAAAACCCGTCAACCGGCCCTGGCAGAGAGGCCCTCCCTGGTGGGCACAGCGGTTACGTAGGGCGTAGAATTTGCCTTTCACATTGAATACACCGATGGAGCGGCCTTCATACTCGACGAGCTTGCGCTCGCCCGGCGGGATTTCACTCACCGCGGCAACGACATGCCTGCCCATGTTTTCGATACTCCGTCGGTAAGATCAATTGAGCCGGTACAATTTCCGGGCATTTTCCGCCATGATGGCCCTGCGCAGTTCCTGGTCCAAACCAGAGGGCAGGGCCTGTGTCGGGGAGTCGAAATCCCAGTGAGGGTAGTCGGTGGCAAAGAGCAGTTTGTCGCTCATATCCATCTGATCGAGCAGTTGCGTAAAATAGTGCGCTTGGGGCGGCTCCTCCATCGGCTGCGTAGTGATCCAGAAATGCTCGCGCACATACTCTGAGGGTAGACGATGGAGTTCGGGCACCTCTTCTCCCAAGCGGCGCCAGCAGCTGTCGAGACGCCAAATCAGCGGAGGCATCCAGGCTAGACCGCCCTCGATCAATACGACTTTCAGCGTCGGGAATTGTTCGAAGACGCCGGAGAAGACGAAACTTGCCACCTGAGGTTGGAAGGCCTGTGGCATGCCTCCGTGATCTTCGATATAGTGCGAAGGCCAACCCGAGCCCGTGATGGGGCCACCTCCGGCACCCCCAAAATGAACTGCGACGGGAAGTTCATGCCGCACAGCCGCTTCGTACATCTTCCAATACCTCCGGTGTCCCAGTGGTTCGCGTGTACGCACCATAAGCAGCACTTGGACAAATTCATCAAGGTCGCCCACGCGTTCAATCTCGCGGGCCGCCAGTTCTCCATCCTCGTAGGCCACCATAATCGAGGCGCGCAATCTGGGCTCGCGGTTGACCCACTCTTCAATCTGCCAGTCGTTATAGGCAGCAGCAAGCGCGGCCCCGTACTGCAAATTGACCTCGCCTCCGCTACCGGTCAAGGGAGTCAGAATTCCGTAGTCCATCTGCCAGGCATCCAACAGTTGCTCGCGCAGGAACTCCAGATCCGATCCCGGAGGACCCCCGTTGGGCGGCAAGGCATCCCGGCGGGCGGCATTCGGCATCATTCTGGGATAGGCCGACCCGATGTGACCCCGCCATCCCACGATTTCGTGGTGACGGTGCCAGCTCTTAGGCAGGAATTTCAGCAGCATCTCCGGAGACGTCATGGCGACGTGGATGTCGGTGTCGATGATCGCCGTTTTCCCGGACTGTTTCCTGGTGGTGAAGGCGGGATCAACTAGCGTAGCTTCCATTGCGACTTTTCTGATTCCCGGTCATATGTTGGCAGGTGGGCAACGAGTTTCTTCTCGATATCGAACCTCAAAGCGGCCTCCAGAGACGTCGGCCCTCCACTCGGCCTCGAGGGATCTCGTCCCAGTCCCGAACTGTCGGGATTGCCCACGTCGGGCGTCGGCACAAGGGCACAGTTCCGACGTGGCCGCCTTGGTGGAGATGAAAAATCGATATGTTATTTGTAAGGCAGAACACTAGAGTCTGTAGAACGCGCGCGCATTTTCAGCAAAAATCATCGACTTCAACGAAGCCGGCAAGTCAACAGGAAACGCCTCCTGGGGCGAATCGAAATGCCAATGCGGATAGTCTGTTGCGAACATCAGCATCATGTCCGAATCCAACTGGCCGATAATCTGAGCCAACTGCTCCCGGTTTTCGGGGGAGTCCCACGGCTGTACGGTCATGCGGATGTGCTCGCGCATGTATTCCGAGGGTAGCCGCTTTACCCAGGGGATGTCGCTGCGCAGCCCTTTCCACTCCTTGTCCATCCGCCACATCAAAGAGGGCATCCAGGAGAATCCCCCCTCGATTAACGCCACCCGCAACTCCGGGAAACGGTCGAATGCACCCTCCATGACGAGGCTGATCACCTGTGACTGGAAGACCGATGCCATTCCCGCATACTCTTCGATAAATGTGGTTGCCCAACCAGAAGGAGTTGAGGGATGGCCCGGCGCGCCGCCGTAGTGGATTCCCACTACCAGATCGTGTCGCTGGGCCGCTTTGAAAATGGGGTCGTAGAGGCTGTTTCCGTAGGGCGCACGAGAACGCACGGGGAGTATTACCTGGACGAAATCCGGGTGGTCTCCCCACCGGTCGATTTCCCTGGCGGCCAGAAGCGGATTCTGGCTTGCTACTACGATCGAGCCCCGTAGCCGAGGTTCCGGCTCCAACCAGGCTTCGAGCTGCCAGGCATTGACGGCAGAAGCCAATGCGGCCCCCAGTTCCTCGTTATGCACGCTGGAGACCTGGTATATGCAAGTCAGGATTCCCCATTCCAGTTCCCATGGGTCGAGCACCTGTTCGCGAAGCTGCTCGAGGCGCGCGCCAGGTACACCGTCCGAGGCGAGGCGAAAGTCGGAGCGAGCCGCAATCGGCGATCCGGCAGGATAGTCGTTCACATCCGGCCCGCGGAAAGCGGAATAGGTCGTATAGTCAATCCAGTGTTCGGGCAAATAGGGATGAAGTGTCTCGGGCGAGGGTACCGTGTTGTGAATATCGCAGTCGATCAATGGCTGACCATTGCGTTCCGCTTTACTTTGCACTCCTATCAAGCTGCTGGTGACTGGACTCCCGGCATCCAAGATCGCCTTGGCCTACATGACCGTATTTACGAGTTCGAGTACTTAGCCACCTTTCGCTCTGCGTTTCCGTAAGCGGGAGGAATCGACCGCGAGGCTACGATCCTGCAAAGGAATCTCGAGCTTACTTCCCCCCTGATCCGATGATTCGGCGACGCCGATATACATTTCCATAGCTTCCAAACCCCACTCACCCGGGCATTCCGGGGTGGTTCCATTTTCGTAGTCGCTGGCCAGCGCATCGATGCTGGCGAGTTGCGAACTCATGGGTATTCTTGGATTTGGAAATAGCATGCGGGCCGGAGGACCTCCCCGTACCCCGCCGCCGAAAGTCTGGAATCCATCCACCATCTCGGGGGGGAACCCACCTGGAAACCGGCGCCATAATTCGAATTCCCGGTATTCGTCGCGCACATCAATCCAGCCGTCGGTGCCAATGATTTGAAGGGATTGCCACGCCCCGGGTGTGACAATCCCACGCACACCGTTTTCGAATCCGATGATGCCTGCCGGTCCATCCTGGTTGAGGTCAGCCATTACCCATTTGGGCGATGCTCCGGCGAACATACGCATCAAGGCGGCGTTGTGGTCGTCGATATTGCTCTGGCTGATGATCGCCGTGACCTTGCCGATGTCGCCGTCCTGAATGGCTTTTCGACAGGCATGGAACCAGGGATTCCAATTCTGGTGGCAAGACACCGCCAAGAGTGATCCGGACTTCCGGCAAGCATTAATCATGGCGTCGCCTTCTGCCAACGTGTAGCAAAATGGCTTCGTCGGATAGACGATTTTTACTTTAGCTTCGGCGCAGGCCATCACCACTTCCGCGCGTTCATGGTGGCGTGTCGTAATGCTGACAAACTCGATATCTTCCTTGGCCAGCATCTCGCGGAAATCCTCATATACGGCCTCAACTCCCCAGCGCTTTCGGAAATCTTCTCGCTGCTCCGGCATGAGATCGGAGCCGGCAACCAGCTCGACTCGTTTCGACTCGACCATGGCGCCCGCGTGAGACCACGGATACGGGAAGTAGAAATACTTCTGCTCGTCGTCAATCTTGCTGCCTATGCGCCCGGTTCCTATAACCGCGCCGCGGTAGATTTTTTCGGTGGGATGCTTCATTGCTGCTAGCAAACGCAGTTCGCGTTGGGGTGTCACTTCCGAATTTGCGTTATTCGCAAATGAACCTGCCTAACAGTTTTCTCGCCGAGGAAAGTCGGCGGCGCCAAAGGATTGGCGCCCTCCAGATTCGAGGCGTCCTCCGAGAAATGGAGGGCGGCAATCCCTTGCCGCCGCGACGCCCTGGCGAGGACCTCTGGTTCATAGTGCACCATAGTTGACGGACGAGGGCCTCGAGTCCGCAGGGCAGGCAACCTTACTGCTACTTGTCATGCTTTCGTGGGCCGGAAACGGGCTCGTTCCCGGATCGAACTCCCATATGGCCTCGTGGGACCTCGGCCTTCCAAAATGCGGAATCGAATCCAGAAAGATTCCTGACCGAGCATCCTGACGATCCCTAATCCGCTTTCTCGTAGGCGACTCCCGCCGGGATCACGTCGGTCGTCTTCCCTTCGCGATGGGCAAATGCGGTGTTGAACGTGCTCCAAAGGTCGTGGTCGGGACTATAGCCGAGAATCTCCCTTACCTTTGTCTGGTCGAACTCAAAAAAATTAGGAGTCGGCATGCGGACATCGGCATAGCCGATCGCGAGTCGCTCGCTCAATTGAGGCACTACTTCTTCCCATATTGTAAGGAGGCCTCCCAAAGTGAATGTCTCGCCAACCGCGTCCTCTTTGTGCAGGGCCAAGGTGATTCCTTTGGCAATATCGCGGACGTCGCACCACTCCTGTTTGTAGGAGCGACCGTCGGGACAGCGTTGGATCGCGAGCCGATCTCCTTTCTCCCATGCGTCCTCCAGTCGCCGCAGATCTCGGGCATGTGCGTCTGAAGCGCCTGCAAGCATTCGGAACTGACCGATGGTAGATCGGAGAGCGCAGAATTTTGGAACCCCGTCTTGATTGAGAAATTCGCTCGGCTCAAAAACGGTGGCAAAACGGCAGGAGACGGAAGGGATTCCGTACTGCAGGTGATAGTTCATGCACAGTTCTTCGCCGATCCACTTGGTGAGGAAATAGGGCATGCGATGGCTCGAACTTACTTCATCTTCGGAGACAGGTTTTTCGAAAAGGCGGCCCTGCTCTTCCAGGCTCCAGTAGATGGCCTCAGTGGAGGCATAGACAAAGCGATGGAGAGAGGGAGCTTTGGCTCGGACCGCCTCGAGCAGGTTCAGCGTTCCCATGCCGTTGATTTCGAGAAACTCTATGTTGCTGAATGAGCCTTGAAACGCGGCCGCCAGATGACAGATGGCGTCAACACCTGCGACCGCTTGCTCGACCACTACGTAATCACGTAAGTCACCTTCAATAAGCTCGACGTTGCTGAATCCGTCCAGTTTGCGCGCCCGGCCGGCATCAGCCGGATAGACGAAACCCCGGATCGTGTGCCCTTTCTCGAGTAAGCGCGTTACCAGGTTTGCGCCGATGCGTCCATGGGAGCCTGTGACCAGGATTTTCATTGAGCGAAGTCAATACGATATCCGTCTTCCCGCCGAACCCCGGCTTCGATGACCTCGGGTTCGAGGTCGAAGCCCGTCCCTGGCGTATCCGGCACGATGAGGTGCCCCTGCTTCATTTCCCAGCCGTCGAGGACCACTCCGCGAAGATCGGCCGGCGCTGCTTCGAGCAGGCAGAAATTGGGGATGGAGGCGGCAAAATGGGCGTGGGCAAATCGCTCGATAATCGAGCCCCAGCAATGAGGGGCGCATTGGGCTCCCCAAGGTTCGATCCGTTCCGCCGTAGCTCTCCACCAGGACAACCCTTGGGCGCGCAAATCGTGTTGCACGACATCGATGTCACCCGCTTCTACCATCTCGAAAAATGTGGGCGGGGGCGGACCTGATTCACCGTCGGCGACAAATGTATGGTAGCCCTTTTCTCGTATATAGGCCTTAAAATCACCGTTGAAAACGGGATCTTCACGGAACGGTTCCTCATACCAGAAAACTCCCACATCAGCGCAGCGATCGAGGGTTTCTTTGGCAATATTGGGGGTGCCTCCATCGTTTGCATCGACGAGGATCTTGGCCTCCGGCCCGGCCGCATCGCGGATCGTTTGGATAACCAGAACATCCCGATCGAGGCCCTCCATTATCGGCATCCAGCGAGCGCCCCTTCCAATCTTGATCTTAAAGTTTCGATAACCGTAGCGGTGACCGGTCGCCACCTCATCCTGGAATATCTCCACGGCTTCCGCATCATTGGCCTCCAGGTCGTCAATGTATACGGATCCATCATAGACTTCGACTTCCCTGGAACCCCGTGCGCCCAGGAACTGGTAGAGGGGCTTTTCGGCTAACTTGGCGGCCAGATCCCAAAGAGGCAGATCGATGACTCTTCCAGCGTCGGTGCATCCATAGTGGAGGGTGAAGAGCTCCCGGATTGGCTTCCCGATAAGGGACTGGGCTTCTTCCCTTCCCAGACTCGACCACCCCACACCGATTGCGCCCTCGCTGGAATGAATGCGGACAACGGGATCCGTAACGACTTTCCCATGTAGGCCCTTCCGCGAATTATAGCCGACCATCCGTGGACGCGGGATGTGGAGGGTTATTTTCTCTATCCTGACTATGCGAGTCAAAAAGCACTCGATCATCGTGATGAATCGTGAACTTGATCATTCCCTGTAGCTTGCTGCGGGGAGTAGGCTTTTTAAGGGTGTCGTTCAATTGTTTCGCGCTCAAGTGTAAACAAATGTGGAGTACCTATAAAGTCGAGCACAGGTGCGGCGGTAGCTATAACCTGCAGCGGATAGTTGGATTCTTGGCCTTCGCTATCGCTATCATTGCAACGGCTGTCGCCATCGTAATCGATCTCTCCCCAGTGGCGCTATTGACTCCAGGCAGTGGCTCAATGCAAAAGCTTTCGCCGTGACAGGTAATAATAAAAGAGTCCGCCCTGGTAAAGAAAGGTAATGGCGATGAGCGCGATGTAGGTGTAGAAGAATGCCTCGGAAACCAGCTCTCTGAGTAACTCTACTTCGATTCCTAATCTATCGAGATAGCTGAGCAGCTCAGGCGGCACTGCTTCGAAGGGGTCTCTCGGGGCAGCCATGAGGCGGCTGCAGGCGTAGGCTGCGATGACCAGAAACAGAAGCAGCTGGCTTGAGGCCAGCCAGGAAATAGCAGCTTCCCGGCGAGCTTCGAGCATCTGCGATCCCCGATACTCCATGAACCCGGCAAGGGCGGCAAGGATACCCACTGAGAATCCGGGCAGGTCGGTGGCAAGCAGACCGACAATGCCACACACACCGCCGATGATGGCGATACTGCCGCCATTGAGTCTGGCAAAGCGGTAGGCCCGGCGCAGACGTAGTTCGTCATGCGAAAGACGAGCGGCGGCAGCATCCGGGGGTAGGGGAGGAGGCTGGCCAGGCGTGGACATGAGTGCGAGCGATGCGGGCTAGAGCTTGGCCGGTTGCACCGCAGAGTAAGTTTTCAGGATCTTGCTCAAAATCGTTCCGACGGTACATAGTTGAGGTTCCAAGAGAATGGAATGGTGAAATCCGGATACTTCGTAGACCTCGATGCCCGACGTTGCTAATTCTCCCCAACCTAAGGTTCGATCGCGATACGCAACAGGTGAGAGCTGTTGAGCGGCTCGAATCAGAATTACCCGGCCCTCGTAGTCACGAGGTTCATAGTGACGGAGCGCGTTGAAAATACGTGGATTGAAGTCAACGCCGGGCGAGCCATTGAGTGCCTGAGGGCGATTGACCAGGGATCTACACATTCTCCAAAGCCTTTTCCGTGTGTTGTGGTTCAAGTAGCTGACTTTGCCTCTGAGGCCCAGACGTTGCAATGCTCCTGAATGCAGCCGAAGTTTCTGACGGCACGCGAAGATGGCGTTATAGGCCTGCTCGATTCTTCCCGCCTTCCTGAAAGGCAGGTTGGGAGAAACCCCGGGGCCCATGGTATCCAGGAACACGACAAGAGCGACGGGCTTCTCCATTCGCTGTAGCTGGCTTGCAATTTCCCATGCTATGACGCCCCCGGATGAAAAACCACACAGAAAATAGGGGCCATCAGGCTGAAGAGAGATAATTGAATCGAGGGCTTGAGAGGCCAGAGTCTCAATGCTGTTCCAAGGTCTCTGGGACATGTTCAGATCCGCGAGAGATAATCCGTAAACTGAGCGTTCATCACGGAGGTATGGCGTCAGGTTTCGAAATATGAAAATCCCGCCTCCTGCTCCCGGCAGGACGAAGAGAGGGGGCTTTGCTCCTCCCGATTGCAATACGACCAGGCCCGATATTTCTGGAGCTGATCGCGCATCCCGAACATAGCGGGTCAAGGCCTCAATGGTAGGTGCTTGCACCAGAATGTTGAGAGGCAGAGGCACTCCCAGTTTGTCAGTCATCTTCGCTGTCAGATCGGTAGCATGAAGAGAATCGCCTCCCAGATCGAAGTAGTCGCTATGCCGACCGATTGGTCCGAATCCAAGATTCTCCTGCCATAAGGCTGCCAAATCCTGCTCGAGCGGACTCATTTCCGCTAGATCGCTTTCTGAGCCTTGACTCTGCCGCTGCAAATCAAGTTCTCCTACCGCCCTGCGGTCGATCTTGCCTGTCGTGGTCCGTGGCAAAACCTTCAGAAGAACGACTCTGCGAGGCTGCATGCCGCTGGGAAGGCGTCCGCGCAGGAATTCATTCAGGCCTTCCGGCGTGGGTGGCGTATGGTTCTTATCAACAGTAACGCAGGCGACAAGGTAGCTGCGGCCCTGCGCATCCTCCTGCGCCAGCACTACCGCCTCATTCACGGCGGGATGGGAAAGCAATTCATTTTCGATCTCACCGGGTTCGATTCGGATTCCCCTTAGCTTAACCTGATCGTCTTTCCGCCCAAGGTGGTAGAGGCACCCTTTGGAATCCAGTCTTCCGAGATCTCCTGTGCGGCAGATGCGCCAAGGTTCTCCATTTGGTGATGATGAGAACACCTCCCGCGTTAGATCCGGTCGATTCCAGTAGCCGAGGGCCAGGTGCCTGCTCCTTACCGTGATCTCTCCGACCTGGTTCGGGGCAACCGCCGTCCCGGTATCATCGAGAAGTACTATCTGCCTATCGGGTACGGGATAGCCCACTGGCACGATTCCTTCCTTGAGGCGGGTATTTTTGTTCATGAAGAACTGGCGCATGGCCGGAACTTCGGTGGAACCGAGGTTATTCAGCAGAACGCAACTGTCGGAAAAGTGACGCTTATACGCATCCACGTCGTTGGCTGTCACCGTCTCACCGCCAAGATGAATCAGCCGGAGATTGGGGAAATTGCCATTACCTTGAAGACGCATGGCGAAATGGCGAAAAATGGAGGGTACTGAATGGTAGATAGTGATTTCCTCCTTCTGCAGCCATGATGGCAAATGGCCCACTCCTTCCTCGATGATATCGTAAGGACACACACAGGCCCCATTAAGAAGGCCGCGAAGAAGATCAGTGATAAATACGATATGACCGAGCGTACCCAATAGAGATAGACGATCGGATGGACTGATTTTGAGTGAGTTGCTCTGACACCATAGGGAGTGCAAAAATGTCGGGTGATTGTGCACAATACCCTTCGGCGAACCCGATGAGCCGGAGGTGAAGAACAGGACCTTGAGCTCCTCCGCCTTCACCTGAAGATCGAGATTGGCGGACGAGTAGCGGTTGAGCGGATCGTCAACATTGAGCACTCGCCGGCCGGAATCAGCCATTTGTGAAGCCCAATCCCCGAGCCCGCCGTTGACTACCAATAACCGTGCGTCAACGTCTTCAACGATCGATCGAATCCTCGTAGTGGGAAACGATCGGTCGAGAAGTAGCAGCGACACTCCCGCTTTGACGACACCCAGCACGGCCGCAATACCGGAGAGGTCTTTTCTCACCAAAACCGCGACCGGTCTAGCGCGGTCCTGAACCTGTTCCGTTACCGCCCGCGCGATGCGGTTTGCTTGTTCGTTGAGTTCGGCGTAGGTTAATGAAGATGGGCCGTCTTTCACTGCCAGCCGGTCGGCATACTCGACAGCCCGGCATTCGAACACCTCGCCGATCGATCTCTCGATGTATTCCCTCGGGAATCCCGTGAAATCATGAGGAGGCGGAACAAGGTCCTGAAAAGGATGGCTCATGGTCGCTGGGGACCGGATCGATTGTGAATCGCTGCCGCGATTAGATCCGCCATTTCAAACGTACCGACGATAATCTGATCGTTTGCCGGGATAAGATCCGCGGTGCGATAGCCTTGGCGCCAAACATCATCGATTGCCTCTTCAATCAGCAGAGCTTCCCGATACAGGTGAAAACTCTCCCTTAACAGCATACTCAGAGCAAAGATCTGACCGACCGGATTAGCGATATTCCGGCCTGCAATGTCGTTGGCTGCGCCGTGCCCGGTCTGGTAGAGGGCGCTACCTTCAACGGAGAAATTTCCCGAATAGGTGAGTCCTCGAGATCCCATGAGAACCCCGCCCAAGTCGACCAGAATGTCGCCGAACAAATTGGGGGCGGCCACGACATCGAGGTCCGAGGGGTTCTGGAGGAATTGGTAAGCGGCATAGTCGATATTGGCGAACGAACAATCAATACCTTCTTCGGATGCTGCCTCTTGGGCGCAATCGCGCCACAGATCAGTTAGAAGCGGAAGCCCGCCTTCCTTAATGACTACGAGGAGCCGTCCCCTCCGCATTTTTGCCAGACCTGCCGCTGTCCTGAGGAGTCTGCTGACCTCATTTTCAGAGTAGGTGAGGGTGTGCTCGATCTTACGTTGTGAGTTAATGCCATTGTCTCGATGATCTAGCGACCGGCCTTGATAAATGCCTGACAACTGTTCGCGCACTACCACAATGTCGACGTCAGCCAGGTAAGCCGACTTCATACGACCTGCCTCTACGAGTTCTGGAGAGACCCTGATTGGCGCCAGCTTGCAAAACAACCCCAGTCGTCTTCGCAGATCGTAAACAAATCGCCCACTTCTAGGACCGGCCAACACGGCACCTCTTCGCGAGATCACGTCGCGGCAAAACAAAATGTCCTCATCATCGTCATCCGATATTTTCAGCGGCCTGTCAGATGAGGGAGACGCCACGATCTTAAATTTCGGAACACTTTCCACCGCCAACGTATTGAGCACCACAAGGGTCGCCCGCAGGATCTCTTCCCCGATTCCTTCCCCGCGCAAGACTCCGATCAGATATTCATGCCCAGGGATCTTCTCGTCTTCAGGATGGGCGAAGATGCAGTCCGACAGGGAACGAGGCACATCTATGGTTAGATCAATGCGATTGCCTGCCATCGTGTGCGGGAACCAAGTTCAGCGGAAACCTCAATACCGGTATTTCTTGTCCAATACCATTCGTCGCAGCCGGGAATCTCCATTCCTGACCTGATTGCTTCGGATGGATTTCCGCATAAGCTGCTCGGAGAAGTCCGTTCGGCAGGCGGATACGTAGGCATACATCAGTTGGTAACGAGGCTTGACTGCGTTTCGGCTCCCGTAATGAAAGCAGTCGCTCGTATTGATGAAGAGTACCGTTCCCTGAGCACAGCAGAGCTGTTGTAACGCCTTCCGCTCCACTACCCTGTACATCTGGTCATCGGTGATCCGGTGGCTGACTCCCCTTTCCCGGTAGCGGAGAGCATCTGCGGCGCGGCGCGTGACGGATGCGGCCAGGTAACTGAAGGGACCGCAGTCGCTACCAATTTCCTTAAGCGCCACAATCACATAAACTAATGTGGCGTCATGATTATCGAGATGAAAGAGCTGGCTCGAGCTTGGAGGAGAATTGGGCTCTTCGTGTTTATTACTGGAAATCATAAGGCGTACACCGGGAGGGTTGAGGGCGGACAGGCAGGGTACAAATCCGCAGTGTTCAGCCACTGCGGCCAACACTTCCGAAGAGGTAGCGAAGTCTAAAATAGACGGATACTTTTCCAGGAACCTGGGCTTCATGATATCCTGGAAGAAGACCTTTCCATATACCGGTCGCCTTATTTCGCCACTTTCCTGAATGATCTTCGAAGTGTCTTCCAACAGTCGTCGGAGATGAGGAAGTGACCGCGAGGTGTCTAGGGCCCAGCCGTCATTCATCCTATTGGGCGGGTTTCGGACCGGACCGTTTTCCTCAATTAAATCATTAAAACGGTCGTGGTAGTGCTTTTCTCTAAACTTTTGAAACCTACCCCATTGAAAGCCGTTACACGCTCGACCGAGCATCATAGTCTGCGAATTCCTAAGCCTGGAATTTCGTTTCTGACTATGGCTTCCCCGATCCGGTAGCGTAGACCGGCAACAATCGAATTCAGCATCCGGTAGGCTTCCTCGTTGGGGGCTTAGCTCTCAGATTGCTTTCTAATCATCCTGATCGGTGCTGATTTCGTCCGTGGAGATCTTGTGCACGCTTTTGGGGTTGAAGGTCTGCTGAGTGCCGCTACGTAACGCCACCTCAATACGACCTCCCGCGAGGACGAAAAACTGAATCAGGATACCACCCCCCTGCATGCTCTCGACCTGGTACTCATCTGCTGAGGTTTCTCCCATCCAACCTTCGGCGGCCACGGCCAGATGGGGAAGTGCAGTGACCTCCTCCGGCAATGCGCAAATCAGCGTGCCGGGCGCTTCACCAAGCGCGTCGGCCATCCGCCTCCGGACGCCCACCATGTAGCGGACAACTGATTCGGCGTAGGCAAAATCGTCCCTTGATGTTCTTTCGGGAGGAACGATACCCCAGGTCAGATGGTGCAGAAACGGGTTCCCGTAGCCATGGCTGAGCATCATTTTCCGGGCTGCCTGGTCGACCGGATGTACGACGGCCACGTAGTCAAACCAGCCGCGCTCATGGGCCGGACTGCCCGCAGGAAGGTGGGCGGACACGTTGATGTAGTCGCAACCGTCAACGGGAGACGGGTAGCAGCGGGAATCCCAACCGTTCACATAGCCAAGTTCCTTCAGGGGTCCTGCGACCAGATAGGGAGGATCCACAAAAATAGCGGCGTGGTCGAGGTTGGTATGAAGCGCAATGTCGGCAGCGACTGTCTTCGTCGCTACCATCCTCGCCTCCTCAAAGCGCTCCTCGGCGTTATCGATGGTGAGGTACTTGGAGAAATCCTCGGGTAGGCGGAATGGGCTGCTCATGGCGGTGCTTTTCCTTTTAGCTCTGGAATGGCTTTGGCTGCCCCATTAGAATGTTGAGAGAAACAGAATGGATATGGGGAAGCAATCTCCGAAGTTGCCGCAGATCGGCCGGGTTCATTCAATGATGGTATTAGATCGGATGGAGCGCCTGCTCCGTCGTATTAAGGCAGGATCTTGCCTGCTCGGAGGCGAAGCGGGCGCTTCACCCTACGGAGGTGGCCTCGAAGCCGTCGGGTGGCCAGAGGTAGGATGGAGCGCCTGCTCCGTCATCTTTGAGGCGGGATCTTGCCTGGTCGGAGCTATAAAATTGACGATCAGTCGCTCCGATCTTCCTCTATGCACATAGCATGTACCCGGAGGGCTTCAGACCGTTCAACCCGCTCGGAAAGGTGTCGATTTACCGCCGCCACCTACCACATTGGAGGCAGGACGGTGCAACCTATTTTGTCACATTCCGACTGGCTGATTCGCTACCAAATGAAAGGTTGGCCGAGCTCAAACATCTTAAGAGCAGCTGGCAAGAAAGGCATCCCGTACCTTGGAATACCGAAGACTGGGAATCCTACAACCGCGAAATCACGCGAAAGGTCGAACAGTGGCTGGATGCCGGTCACGGGAACTGCTGGCTCAAGGGGGAGAAGGTTGCTGGTTGTCTAGGGGAAACCCTGAGGCATTTCGACACACTACATTACGACCTGTTCTGCTACGTTATTATGCCAAACCACTGTCATCTCGCGATCAGGCCGCTTGCGCTACATTCTCTTGAGAGTATCTTGAAAAGCCGGAAATCAATGGCCACAAGGCTCATCAATCCCTTAATTGAATCTTCGGGATACCTCTGGCAACAGGAAAGCTATGATCGAATCGTTCGTGATCGCGAACATTTGAGACGTGTCCTTCGTTATACCGAGAACAATCCGATCAAGGCAGGTCTCAATTACGGCGAATACAAATTATGGATTCGTGAACCATGGAAGGAATGGTTCGAGCGGATCGAGGATCGTAAGACAGGGTTTCCCTAAACGTAGGATGGTGCGCCTGCTCCGTTGTATTGAGGCAGGATTTTGCCTGCTCGGAGGCGAAGCGGGCGCTTCACCCTACGGAGGCGGCCTCCAGAGCCGTCGGCCCTCCATGTCACTAGAAATGGTGCGAATCGCCAACTGTCTTCCTCCCACTCACCATCCCTTCCAACTTCCATCTTCATGCCTGTATTGTCGAAAGGGCATGGGTTCATAGGGAAGTTTTGCCAGGTCGGCTTCTTTGACGGAGATACCGAGCCCGGCGCTTTGCGGGAGGTTGACGTAACCGTCGCGAACAGCCAGATCATGCTCGAAATAGGAATCGAGGACCTCGATACGAGGCGTTTCCTGGATGAGGAAGTTGGGCATGGCGGCGTCGGCGTGAAGGCTGGCCACATAGAGAATGCCACCTACGCCGATATGGGGCGCAATGAGCATCTGCTGTTCCTCGGCATGCGCTGCTATTTTCATCAGATTGGTAATGCCAAAGCAGTGGCCGATATCGGGCTGCAGAAAAGCGCAGGCCCGCTGTTCAATCAAGGGCAGGAAGTCGCGCAAGAGGAAGAGTTTTTCGCCCGTCGCGACCGGCACCGGGCTGTTCCGGGATACCTGCAGTAGGGCATCGACCGATCCGACTTTGCAGGGCTCTTCCAGAAAAAGGGGGTCATAGGGCGCCACGCTCTGCGCGAATTGGACGCTCAACTCCGGTTGTGGACTGCCATGAGTGTCCAGCATGATGGAAAATCCGGGTCCGGTGGCCTCGCGAATGGCCGCCACCGCAGCCGTGCTGTTGGCAATGGCTGCTTCATCCATTGGCCATCGCCGCTCTTCGAGGGGATTTCCCTTCACGCCGGAGAAGCCGAGCCTCTGCAGTTCGCGCGCGTCGTCGGCAGCCTCTGCAGCTACCGTCATTCGCCCGCCACGATAGACCCTCATTCGGCCCCTCCTTGCGCCTCCGAGGAGGGTGTGGACGGGCACTCCCCAGGCCTTTCCGGCTATATCATGGAGAGCGATGTTGATTGCCGCGATCGCGGTTCCGAGCACGGGCCCGCCCTTCCACGGTAATCGGTCAGTGATATCGTCGGTGAGGGCGGCGATACGCAGGGGATCCCGACCGATCAATAGTGGACTGATTTCCTGCAGTGCGGTCTCCACCATCGAGACCAGCCACTCTCCGCTCCCTTCGCCCCAGCCATCGATTCCGGCATCCGTTTCCAACTTACAGAAAAGCCAGGCCTTGCTCGCGCTGGAAACGGATTCACCTGTGTGTGGGTCCGCAATTGCTTGCCCCGTGGCTACAGAAAACTTATAGGTCTTGACGGCGGTGATCTTCATTGCTCGGTGCTCAGGCCAGAGTGGCAGGTCTTGCCGCGTTGGGCAATCTCGATTAGTCCGTTCGGAACAATGACGTCTTCGATGGTCGAGGCCTGTGGCAGTCAACTATGGCTGGCAATGAACCCGAGATCCGGTCCCTCCGCTCACGCAGAGGGCTACACGTAGCTCGCTCCGTGAGGAGCGGGACGGCTCGGCAATCGGCGAGGTTCATTAAGAGGATTTTTATCGAGGCCTGCGCCCGTCAACTATGGATGAATCATGAACCTTTCGACCGGGCATTCTGGAGGGCCGAGGGCTCCCGAGGCCGGGAGTAGGAATAGGATTAAGATTACGATTAGGAGGCGAAACTCCGGTCAAGTTCATTTGGAGAGAAGTGAAGGGACCGGAGCGCGCCTTCCTCAACCCCAAAAAGCTGGTGATCACCCGCGTAAACTGATTAGCCTTCTTAGGCGACCTACTCTGATCATCCGAAACCTTTACTTCAATTTCGGTCAGAAAAGGGCAGTCCTCCACTAAAATCCAAAGGCTTTACCGATGCAGTACGTCAGCAGCTATCTTCTGGCTCTTCAGGCGGGTCTTCTTGCAGTGGCCGGCTTTTCCCTGGGCGCCGCCGAGCCCATTCCGATTGAGACGTTTTTCCGGGAGCACTATATGTCCGGGATGAGGATCTCACCGGATGGAGAGTATATCGCCTTTATCGGGCAACATCGATCCGCTCATCAGTTGTTCACAATGAACCTGAAGTCCGACAAAATGCGTGGGGCCGGAGGCGGCTTTCGCGGTCAAGATGTTTACCGTTTTTACTGGGCTGATAATGAGAATCTGATTTTCAACCTGTCGCAAGACGACCGGTGGACTAAGGTCTACCTGTCGCAAGACGACCGGTGGACTAAGGGTCTCTATTCTGTTCGCAGGAACGGCAAGGACATGAAGTTGATAGTGGAGAATCGACTTGTCGAAGTCATAGGGGGATTGAACGACGATAAGCCGGGAATTCTGGCCCTGCTTTCTACGGTGGCTATTCGGAAACCAGATGTTTATTTGGTCGATTATCTTGTTCATGGACGCACCCAGATGGGCGACGGAGTCACTGACCAGGCTAGCGTGATCGTTGAGAATCCCGGAAATATTGATCGGTGGATGTGCGACCGCAGGGGCAACGTTCGCTTAGGGTGGGAGATTCACTTTCATGAAGAACGCGATCCTACCTACTCCTACATCTACCGCGGCGTTGGAGAAACGCAGTGGCGCTCATTGGAATTGGCGGAGGACGTGGAACCCTATGCCTTTGATTGGGATGAGAATGCTCTCTACGTGACCGCCGAAGGTGAGACTTCTACTGAGGCCCTCGTCCGCTACGACCTGGAGTCGGATTCCATGGGCGAGCCTATCTTGAAAGATCCTCTGTTTGATGTCAGCTCGGGCTATCCCGTGTTCTCTCGAAAGCGGGAGCGATTGATTGGCGTAACCTACGATCGGGTCAAACCCACGTCGGTATGGTTCGATCCGTTTTTCCGGGAACTGCAAGCGAAGATTGACAGGATGATACCGGGCACCATTAACCGGATTATCGATTTCTCGGATGACGAGACGCGCTTTGTGATTTTCTCCCAAAGTGACCGGGAGCCGGGCGCCTACTATCTTTTCGATTTTCAAGAGGATGAAGTTTCGCCGCTTTTTCGAACGCGTCCGTGGATCGAGCCTGGGCAAATGGCGAGGATGATGGGCGTGACTTTCGAGGCCCGCGATGGAATGGCCATTCATGGCTACCTTACCCTACCCATGCTACCGGCAAAACCTCCCTATCCGCTGGTTGTGTTGCCTCACGGCGGTCCGTTCTACCGTGATGTATGGGGTTTCGATTCGGAAGCGCAATTTCTTGCCAATCGGGGGTATGCGGTGCTGCAGATCAACTATCGCGGATCTACCGGATACGGCGCCGATTACAAGGATGCAGCCAAAGGTCAGTTCGGGAAGAAAATCCAGGATGACATCACGGACGCCGCCCGCGGCGCTATCGCCATGAACATTGCCGATCCCAGCCGGGTTGCTATATTCGGCTCGAGCTTCGGGGGCTATGCCGCGCTATGTGGACTTACCTTGGCTCCCGACCTTTACAAATGTGGAATAGCCATGGCGGGTGTCTATGATTGGAATGAGCAACTCAAGAAGACGCTACGGGACAAGAAGTACGGGATCGACTATAGCTACGAAGTCTTCTCCTATTGGCTCAAGGATACCGATAACGAGAGCGCCGACATTTACAACGCTTCTCCCATCAATTTCGTGGAGCGAATTCAGGCTCCCTTGTTGGTTATTCATGGCGGGAGCGACAGTGTAGTCGAGGCTCGCCAATCGAAGCTTCTCGTGGCGGCCCTGAAGCGGGAAGGAAAGCAGCACGAGTCCTTCATCAATCCTCGGGAAGCACACGGCTTCAAAGGGGAAAAAGCCCGCATCAAGCTATACCGCAAAATCGAAGAGTTCCTGGCCAAGTATTTGTAACTTTGCCGCCTAAACCCTGTAGAAAGGGTTCAGAAGGATATTCTACAGATGATGACCGAACCGACTTCTTCACTTTCGTGCCCGGGCATAGGACCTTTGCGCTGGTTTGTGGTCGCAGTGGCCGCATTAGCGCTGGGCTATCCTTCCTTCCTGGCAGGGGCGCCGCGCCTTCCGACCTACTCGGTCGAAGAACCGGACGGAGAGCAGCTATATATCCAGATCGAATACCCCTACGTACGTGTCGTATCAGGCTCTTGGATTTTTCGAAAGGTGAAGTGGACTCTTCATGGCGACAACGTGATCGAGCTTCTTTACGACCACAAACCCGCCAGCCTGGGTGGGCGCATCCTTGATGATCATTCAACTGGGGGCTATGGCGATCTGGTTTTGCTGCCCGCAGCCATTGTCCTCGCGCCGGTGGACATCAGCCGCCCCCGAATCACGATTCGCTACGATGCCCCGGGGGGCGAGGTGAAATTTACCTACCTGGTCAAGCGGTACGAAGTTGATTCCTTGTTACAGGAACTGAAGGCAGTTACCGGCAAGAATGTCAGATATCTGCCAAGCGAGCGCCAGCGCGAAAAAATACTGATCCATTTCGACCGAAAGACGATGGTAGGTGGGCAAACCTTTCGTCCGGGCGCCTACCACCTCGTATTAACCAATAAACCCGAATCCAGCGAATCGGCATACGCACGGCTATATCGGGAGGGCCGGGTGTACGAGAACAAGCTCTTGGCGGAATTTCCCGTGAAGGTCGTAAAGGAAAAGAACAGTGTTCACGAACCTGAAACTGTCTACAGTTTTCAGATTGGCGAAAAGTACGCTCTGAGCGAAGTTAGAACCGCAAAAACGACCATTAAGTTTCGGTGAATCGTGCTCTTGGCCTTATTACTCCGCCAATATAAAAGGGGACATCAAGCAGCGTATTTGGCTTTTGGATGTCGAAAGAAAGAACTGATTCGGTGAGACCGGATCGAGAGCATGAACAGGGAAACGCTGACCTGTGCATCGAGTTCACCTTGAGTGATCGCAACGCCGTCGCTGGCAATGGTTTGTTTGAGGTCATTGTTGAGGTACTCATCAGGATTGAGTTCCGGGCTGTAAGCGGGCAGATAGAACACTTCGATGCGTTCTTTGTGCTCTTCGAGCCACCCTTTTACGAGTTTGGCGTGGTGGACCCTGAGGTTGTCTACAATCAAGATGATCTTGCGTTTTCGGTGCTTGATGAGCTGTTTGAGAAAGCGTATCAGCAGATCGGCGTTGAGGGCCTCTTTGAGTGCCATCCATTGCATCTTACCCTGGTTGTTGATGGCGCTGATAAGGCTACTGTGAAAACGTCTGGCAGGCTGACGAACTATCGGTGTTTTGCCCTTGGGGGCAAAGCTGCGGCGGGTATGCGCCTCGGGTTTGACCGCCGTTTCGTCGCCCCACCAGATCTCTGCATTCTCGGCCTTTGCCCGGGCCTTAATGTGTGGATATTCTTCCTGCAGCCAGCATTTGACTTCAGCCGGTCGTTGTTCGTAAGCGCGTTTAAGCGGGCGTTGCGGGGTAAATCCCCAGCGTTTCAAGACCACGCTCATGCTCTGCAGAGCATAATGCACTCCGTAGCGCTCTGCGATAAGTTCGCGCACCGCCTCTCGAGTCCATAGCGCATACTTCATCTTCAGTTGATCCGGAGTCTTATCGGTGATCGGAGTCTTATCGGTGATCAGCTTTTGCACCTCTTTCTCCTGTTCGGCGCTGAGTTTGCGCTTGCTCCCATACGCTCTGCCTCGACGGCGCTTCTTCAGAGCATTCCAACCGCCCTGCCGGTAGCGATTCCACCAGTAACCCACATGTTGCCGGGAGACCTCCAGTTGTTTGGCCACTTCCACCCGCTTCATGCCTTTCTTTAATAGCTTTATGGCCTGCCGCCGAATTTCCTCCTGCGCCTCTTGGCCTAGTAATCGAGCATCTCGTTTATCCATCCAAGAATCATTGCATAATTCCCCGTATTAGTCATCTATTAATTCAGCTGGTTAATAAGCTGCTTGATGTCGCCTTTTATATTGTCGGAGTAATAAAAAGGAAGCGGCGCGGCTGCTGATCATCGACGGTCTGAGTGCCCCGGAAGTCTCAGAGAAGTTGGGCGTGAGTACGAACATGCTCTACCGCTGGAAAGGGAAGCACCTCAAGGAGCTTGAAGGTGCGATTGGGCCGATGACTCGAGCAGCGGTTCGAGTCCGACGGAGATGGCCACAGAGATTGACCGGTTGCGCAAAGAGTTGGCCAAGTCGAATCGGATCAATGAGATTCTAAAAAAACGGTGGGCTACTTTGCCAGGGAAGACTGAGCAAATATGGATTCATCTGCGAGCATACCGATCAATTCGATCTGGCAGAGATGTGTAAATCGCTCGAGGTCAGCCGCAGCGGCTACTACCGTTGGGGCCAGGGGATTGCCTCGGCTCGGAAAGAGCAGGATATGATCTTCAAGGCACAGATCAGTAAGATCCACCAGCAGGCCAGAGGTCGCTATGGATATCGTCCGGTGCACGCCCATCTACGTGAAGAGGGCGTGCGGTGCGGTCGGGACCGCACCCTGCGCCTGATGAAGGAGCTGGGCCTGGAGGCCCGGCAACAAAAGCGCTTCAAGCCCTTTGGGACCGACAGCAAACACCTGTTCGGCTACAGTGCGAATCTATTGCGTGAACTGGGTAACCCCGGGCAGTGCGATCAGATATGGGTGTCCGACACCACCTATCTGTTGAGCGAATCGGGTTGGAGATACCTGGCCACGGTGATGGATCTATGCAGTCGTAGGATCCTGGGCTGGAGCGTTTCCAAGCAGAATGACACCTCCTTGACATGCGCCGCCTTGAAAGCGGCGCTCATGACTCGCGGAGACATCCATGCGGGTATCATTCATCACAGCGATCGCGGCAGCACCTACGCCAGCGATTGCTACCAACGCCTGCTCACCTCGCTGGGCATGAAACCCAGTATGAGCGCCAAAGGTAACTGCTACGACAATGCGGCCATGGAATCCTTCTACGGTCGATACAAAACCTCCTCGGTGCGTGGGCACGTGTTTGCCGACGAAGCACAACTGCGCGCGAACGTCTTCGAATATATCGAAGTGTTTTACAATCGCTTCAGAAAACACGCCTCCTTGGGCTATCTCAGTCCGATTCAGGCCGAAAAGAAACTTATGCCTCTCACGGGTGGGGGGGTACCAGTAACCTGTTGCCCATCCCGCAACTAAACCATAACCATCAATATTAGAGAATCCTGTGTCTCAGAAACTCAGGGCACATCACCTGGAAATGGCGACCGGAAGAATCTATCAGCGGGAATTGTTTCAGCCCACTCGATAGCATTTGTAGGATCGTAGGTTGCCCATGTCTGCAATATACCTGAGACAAGGTAAGAGCTTCTCAAGTCCGCGAATTCCCCAAGGTCATATGCCAGAGCACCTTTCGGATCAAACATGGCCCAATATCTCAAAAGCAGGTCGAACGTTTGCGCTCGCAAGAGCTTATTCGCATGCCCTTCTACGATAGCAACGGCTCTTTTCAGGTTACCCTGATCGAGTTCGCGAAGAGTGGGAAACATCCTGCTGGCCATTTCAAAGTGATTCCTCTGAGACACTGCTTCGCGAAGCCTTGCCTCGAAGGTCCCGTGTTCCGCATCAAAGCCGCCAGATTCAGCCGCGGCGAACGAGTTAAGCCCAATTAGCAATATGCTTAAAACAGGGTAGGTGTGAATCATCGGGATGGTCATGGCGCTCCTGTAGCTCATTTCTCTATTTTTGTCATGCTTGGGGTTCTGTGTCGTCTTTAGTGGCGGTTTTTAACGGTAGAGTGTGCCAGATTGAGTTTGCACGAATTTCGTCCGAAGGACACAGAAGACTGTTCGTATCAATCGTCTTTGGCTTCGCTCTTTCCAACGATTTCAAACGTATATTCCGTCTGCACTACGTCGCCATCACTCGTGAGATACAGGGCCCGGGCGATGCAGGAGGGGTAGTCCTCAGGCGGATGGGGAAATCGGCGGACGAGGTTGAAGGTGACCGGTTGGTCTTTCGCGCCGGCGGCCAGTTCAATCTTCCGGCCCTTCTGGGGATCAACAGCCCAGCGTTCGTTTGGAAGGTACCACTCGAAGTAAACGGAGAGATTCTGGGTTGAGGGATTGTTAACCAGCATGGTGACCTCGTAGGTGTTTCCATTCCTCGGAAGGCTGCTGAAGGCGACTTTCTTCTCTGAAAAGAAACGCCGCTGGAGACTCCAGAGCCCCTCGTTGTCTTCGGGTGCCACAATGTCGGGTGGGAGCACGCTTCCGGCCTTGAGCACAGCGATCCGAAACGCCTTGTCGCGCACCGTGACCAGGAGCATATGGTGGAAGCTTCCGGCACCAAGAGGAAAGGGTGGTCCCATCTTGGCCGCGCTGACTGTCATTACATAGGGAATGCCATCCCGCTCCCGGTAGTTGTAGTGGTGCCGATGGCCATAGATGACGGCATCGACACCGCTCTCGACGAACAGACTGTGCAGTTCATCTTCGCCTTCGAGCTCGTAGGTTGGTCGATGGCAGAAGACAAAGATGTGTTTCTGTTCTTTCGATTCCTTCAGATCCTGTTCCAGCCAAGCGAGCTGCGGACCTCTGATCTCGTTGTCTTCCTGGTCATCCGTGTTCAATACAACGAAGTGCGCGTTTCGGTAATTGAATGAATAGTAGGTGTCGCCCCATACTTCCCGGTAGATCGCTTCGCCACCAGGCTTCCTTGACGCATCGAGTAGGTCGTGATTGCCGGGAACAGGGAAGAACGGAATGTCGGCAAGTGGAGCTATTTGGGCTTTAAATCGATCCCACTCCGAACGGAATTCTTCGAGATCCTCAACGTATCCTTTGATCATGTCCCCGACCTGAATAACAAAGGCTGGATACAGGTGCACGACCTCGTCGATAATCCTGTTGAATTCGTTGGGGTGATGAAACTGGCTGTCGCCGAGAACGACGAAGGTGAATTCGTGTTCCGGTTCTGGCGGACTCTCCCTCGCGGCCGCTGAAGTCCCCTTCAACAAAATAGCCACTGCCAGGCAGATTGATGCAGCGAAATGGTGGATTGGCTCTATCTTCATAGAATGGATTCGGGATACCAAGAACTGCATTGTTGGCTATGGGAGCAACGATCTTCGAATTCTGAGGTTTAAGGCAAAACGGACGAACTGGCAACCGTTCAAACTCCATTCGCTGCCGAAAGGAACATTGGGATCTCGGTTCACCAATTGTGCGTTAGGTATTGACCTCACTTCGCACAAACGAATCCTAGTGTGGCCGGAGTCCGGGGGACTATGAATTGGCCCAAAACCATCCTAATTGTATGCCTGTTGTGTGCTGCATCATGTGGTGGCGGAATTTGGTTTGGACTGCAGCGAGGCGACGCTGAAAGGAAGGACGCCCATGGGGACGAGGCCGTGGCAAAGAAGGGGAGAAGCGGAGCCTCTACAAACGGTTCCGGGGTCAGACCGACTCCTGAAATCGTGGACCAAGAACCTCCTCGAAGAAAGCCGCTGCCTGAATACTTGAATGATTTGCTGGCTCTCGAAGAGGAAATCGATCGGTCCTATCACTTCGTCCAGCTGCTTCATTCACTCGAGCCTTCGGAATTTCCAGGCATCCGCCACTGCGGATAACACGTCTCGCTGTTCAGGATCGAGGGCAAACCGGTAGCACGGGGATGATATTCCTTCCTTCTGAATGACCCGGCGAACGCGCAGCAGTCGTTCGCATCGCTTTGCTTGAATAAAAACATTCATTCGGAAGTCGGGTAGACTTCGGCGAAGCTCTCGAGGTAGAAATCCGTAATCATATCGGCTAAGTACACTTCCGCGCCTGAATGCTCGAAATCCAATGTGCCTCCAAAAGCGGGGATTATCTACGAGAACACCATGATCGATGCCGATGCGGCTCTCGAACACTTGGCCCGGGCTCCATACGTTCTGATTCCCTGCTTCCAATTGATTGTAGAGCGGTGCCTCGTATTCTTTCTCCTCGAATTCAGCCCAAGACATACTCTTTATCTTCTAGCCCAATGACCAATGTTGCGAATGGTGTTTGCCCAGCATGGGCAAGCTGAAAACGGGGTGCAAGTGCCGTGTAGGAAGAGGAACCTGGACCTTGGCCGACACCTCGCCTCGATCATCCGGGCTGGCCTCACCGCGGACGCGATCCTTCCTGATCGGTCAGTCCGCTAACTTCGGATCCGTAAGGGTGATCGAGCTTCAGGGGCGTTAGTGAGAGGCGTCCTTTTCCGATGGATGCTCCTTTCGGTAAATAGGTTCATCAAACTCTGGGCCTGGAGTGTCCGTAGCATCTAGTACAATTCGGATTCTCTTTGGCAGTGATTGGACGTGATCGGAGTCCGGGCATTGTGCAACCGTACAACTTAGAAATGCGCGTGCGTGCTGAACAAAGAAGTCAGCCACTTGATCACTAAGCAAGCTCCACCCCATTGGCCGGGCCATGGCTGGGGGATGCAAAAAACCGCATCCTTCGAGGAACGTGAACAATCGCTCCTTGTTTCTTCGCACGTTCTTCAGCGGTAGACCATCGCTTGCAACCACTTCCCCTTGGATGTTGATTTCCTCACCATGGGAAAGCAGATTCCGAAAATCAAACAGGTGATCCACCGGTTCCCAATGTTCTCCAGCTAGGTCTTTTAAGTCCTTACCAGTTACGACCTTAAACAATCGGTTCTTCAGATCGCGCCATGTGCTTTTGGTGATCTCTTCGGCCAAGTTCTCTCGAATTCTGTTGGAAAGAAGCGAGATGGGATCGAGAGTCCATCTGCCAGGCTTAAGCGGGCTTCCAGTGCCGGAAACGTAGAACTTTAGAAGGGTGCAAAGGCAACCTTCGATCATTACTGCCGACGACATGATCAAGAGTGCATTTATGTGAGCGCGCGTGGATTCCTCCACATCTTGAGGAAGAAATCTGCGGTGATGTTGATGCCATTGAATCATATGGGGATATAGCTCCCAGACATACACGGTTTCGATTGAAATAGACGTCACTCTGACCATCGATCTTTTCGAATTGCATGGTGCCGTTCTGAAGCAGGATGCACTGTTAAACCTGCTTGACTAAGCCACTGGTGGCAAGACCGAAGCCACAGCTCGGCAAGCGTTTGGCCTGGCCTATGGCTATGGTCTGCCAGCGGTTGGGGAAGGAGAGAGGAGAAAGGTGGGAGCAGCACCTGTTGGTGGCTATTGTGAATGGCCAGGTGCGGACCCGCGAGCCTGGTGGTGTGGGACCAGAGCTGGCCCTCAGGTGTCAGTCCCGGGGAGCCGATTGTGCCGCTTTTCGTGGTCTTCTCGAATGATCGCGTAGACCAGATGGCTGACAGCCTTTCCGTTCTTAAATTCTGCGTTTCGGAATTCGCCTTCTTTCCGAAATCCACACCTTTCGGCCAGTTTCCATGATGCTACGTTCTGTTTGTCTGTGCCCAATTCAATTCGATGAAGTTCCGGCCTCTCAGAGAAGAGCAGCTCCACGAGCAGATTAACGGCTTCGCTCATGTACCCCTTGTGCCGATCCGCTTCATCATGAATTACATATCCGATTTCAACACCGTGTCTCTTCGATCTGGGCACGTGGAATTGGATCGTTCCCAGTAGTCTCCCTTCTCTCGCTGCGAAAACAGCAACGGTTCCAGAATCCTTTGTCCAGAATCTCGTTTCTTCGAAAACTTCCTCAATTCTCTCGACTTCCGATAGCGGTTCCGAAGGTGAAAGACTGTACCAATGCTTCGAAACCTGCTCAAAGTCAGATCCTTCGATTTTCCTAATCGCAACTCTTTTGCCTTCTCTCATTCTCTGGCCCAGTGTTCTAGCTCTGGCGCGGTCGCGGAGCCAAGCCGGCCATGCAATGTGCCGTGCTTACCGGCTTGCGGCAAGGCGGAAGGCTCAGCCCCGGAAGCGTTTGGCCAAGCCAACGGCGTCTGCGTTCCTGGAAGGGGAAAAGGCGGGTGGTGGCTGGAGTAGCCAGAGCCGGCGCCTATGGGAACGGCCAAGTGCGGGCCAGGAAGCTGGGTGGGTTGGGACCAAGGGCTAGCCGCCGGCGGTCAGGGTTGGGGAGCCGATCGTGTTTCGGTCAGCCAAGTTCAGGGCTTCCTGAGTACATAGATGATGAAATTTGGCACTCTCAATTCATCATCCAGTTGCGGATAGAGCTTCAATTGCGCCTCTGTCACCGTCGGCTCGATAATGTCGGTGATGCAGAAGCCGGCATCAAGGAAGCCACGTGCATATGTGGATAACGACCGGTGGAAATTCGTGAACTCGACGCCCATCATCTTCCAGCGGCGTTCAGTCTCCTCAAAATAACGGTCCAGAATTACATGAAGCTTCTCTCCGTCGTGTGTTCTGTGCCACCCACCAACGGCGGACCTCATGGGATGCACGTTGGCGACCAAGAACCTCCCGCCAGATTTGAGGACGCGAAACACTTCCCTGTTGTTAATCATGAAGTCCGGTAGGTCACACTGGTTCAGATACGACACGCAGAGGTCAAAGGACTTCGCACCCAACTCCCAAAGGTCCTGCACGTCGGCAACACGGTACTCGTCGCAGTCGGACTGCATCTCTAGGGCGGCCTCAATCATGGGTCTGCAAAGGTCGAGGCCCAGGACGTACGCTGCACCCCGAGCAGTAAGTAGTCGGCAGAAACGACCCTCTCCACACCCGCAATCCAGTACGCGGAGCCCGCGTACATTCCCACAGGCGTCAATCATTGGTTTGTCAAGTAGGCCAGCACGGGTCGGGTTTGCTCCCTCTCTGACCTCTCGGATCCAAGCGGGTGCCAGATCTACCCATTCTCGGCTCAGGCTATCTCGGTTCACCGGTGTCATCCTTCACAGAACATCGAGCGCAGGTGCGCCTTCAGGCGTTTATGTGCGCCGCCTGGTGTGTGCCCAGCATGGGCGCGTCGCAAATGGGGTGCAAGCCCCGTGCAGGGGAACCAGACATGAAACCATGGTGGGGTGCCACCAAGAGCCAAGGGCGGAGCGGTAACCGACCTGCGGGGACCCGTGCCCGGGTCGTGTGGGGCGCGGGGCTGGCCCTTATGGGTCAGTCCCGGGGACCCGATTATAATATTCAATTCTTGATCGCATCTATTATGAGGGACGCGAATCTAATTTTTCCATGTTGGTTGCGATGGTCCAGCTTCGAAGAGCGATAGATAGGTGCTTTCTCGACATCCCAATCGTTGAGGTGGAAATTTCCGTACTCATCGTGACATTCGAGCAACTTAACCTCAAATCCAGCCTCTACGAAGACCTCTTTCAGTTCTTTGTATCCATACACGATCTTATGGTCAGCGGCTGGATGGTCAATAGGGCCCGGACCGCCGACTTGCACGCTCCGCTGGTAGTCTTCGTCGGGAAAATGACGATCTGGTACGGCAATGCGTATGAATCCTCCGGGCCTCAAGTATCGATAGATAGTCTTCGCTGCGATCTTTCCTTCCTCCAGCGTCAGATGCTCGTAGACATGCTCGCATAGCAGTGCATCGGCTTTCCGATCTCCGAAATAACGTTTCCAACTTCCCTCGTCGAGCAGGTTGAGTTCGTCGCCTTGAGTAGGCGTCCAGCCATCCCAAGTTTGCCGTCCTGCTCCTATAATCACTTTCATCTTATACCGTTCAAGGTCTGGCAGGACGGCGCTAGCCGGCATCGTCCAGGACCGCCTGGTGTACGCCCAGCATGGACGTGAACTGCTGGGGTTCAGGTCCCCGGTACATGGAACCATGATAAGAAAAGTACTAGCCGAAGGCAACTGCGTAACCGTGAGGTTGGGTGGGAAGGAAGCCGGAGAGCAAAGCCACGGGCCGATGAACAAGAATCGCATAGGAGGCCGAGTGGGCGGGGGAACGAGTGATTCCAATCATTCGGGCTTGTCTTCCCCTCGGACCTGACCCTGCCTGATCAGCCGACTTGTCCGACGTAGCCTTGGCGAAGTTGGAACCGCCACTTACGGACCGGTACGAGTGGTGGTGTGGGAGGGGCTCCCTATTCCGATCGAGCACTCTGGTACCTAAAAATAATCCGGATTCAAGACACGACCAAGGCGGTCTGCCAAATTTTAATCCAGCGTCCAAGTACCCAGACAAATACTGCCGTGCGTTGCGCTGCCGCCAGATTTCCTTCCCAATCACTGTATCGTGCATGGAACCAGAACAAGCCGGTTTTCTTGATCTCCCACTCAATTATGCATCCAGCCTCCAGACCGATCACGGTCCCTACTGCGCTGTCCGCGTATCCCATTTCTTTCGTTGCGTATATCCTCCGCTCTTCTGGAATCTCATCCCAGCCCTGGTAGACCTCCGCGAAATATCTTTCCAATACTTCCTCCAAGGCACGTGCTGCATCCGGCGAAAGAGAGCTTGCGGTGTTTTCCGCTATACAGACAAAGTCGAATCTCGCCGCCTCGAAGTGGGTAAATTGTGGAAGAAACCCTACAACTGTCTCAGCTGAAGCTGGTTCAGCGAGGAGTTCATAGGAAGAGAACTGATTCCAAACCAAATCGAGTCCTGCCAAAACGACGATGATGATGGCCGAGCCCTTCCATCGTCTATTGGTGCTTTGCAGTCCTCGTTGCATGGAATCAAAGAAGATTTGAGAGTCCAAGAAACGCCGACTTTTAATACCTGTAATATCTCTCTTCGAACGTTAGAAGTGAGGCGCAGTGGCACTACCCGTCGTTGCCAGCACCGCCTAGTTCCGTGTTCTTGGTCATCCATTCCTCTCTGGTAAGCTTGAATCGTCGGATCCGCATTCCCCTAAACTTTCTGCCGGAGGCGTCAGTGTCAACCATACTTTCAATCTCCCTGAATCCATTCTTTTCCAAAACCCGTGCAGAAGGTTGATTACCTTCCCAACACCCTGAGAATACAATTCTCATACCGAGTTCCCTAAAGGCAAAATCAACGGCCAGTTCAACAGCCTTGGTTCCAACCCCCCGGTTCCAGTGAGGTACGCCGATCCAGTAATCACATTCAATGGTGCCCTCTGCAAAATCTGGGGCATTGAGGCCGACTACACCAACAAACTCGCCATCCGCAAGGACTGCCGAAGGAAAACGCTCTCGATTCTGACGGGCCTTCACGCTGTGCTTTACGAACCATTCTCCACCACCATCGGTATATGGATGAGGAACATTACATGTTGAACTAAGCCGCTACGCGGCGGCTCCTCATTTCGGACAGTTACTGGGCTAGGATTGATAGTCGGTGGTAAGGTGTGATTCCTCCCGGCCACACGGGGTGGCCGGGAGTTTCGATTAACGGATTCAAACGAAAGGAATCACGCCATGAAACGTACTCACACCTATCGGTGCTGGCAAGAACGGATGCTCGATGACATGACTCTGCACGGGTATGCGCAAAAGACACAGGAAGTCTATCTGAGGGCAGCCGAAAGGCTCTCGGAGTTTTGCGCGGGAAGATCGCCGCGATCGGTCACGATTGAAGAGCTGCGGCAGTTCTTCATCTACCTTAAAACCGTCAAAGTCTACAGCCGCCCAACCTGCACGAGCTTCATCTGCGCGATCAAGTTCCTGTTCGAGAAGACGCTCAAGCGGCGCTGGCCCCAAGAGACGATTCTGGTGCGTCCACCGCGCCAGTCGCGCCTTCCGGTCATTTTGACCCCGGAGGAAGTCGGGAAGATCCTGCGGGAGGTGAGAGAAGCGCACCATCGCTGCTGTCTGGGCGTGATCTACTCGTGCGGGCTGCGCCTGGGAGAAGGCTTGAGCCTGAAGATCGAGGACATCGATGCGGGGCGCATGGTCCTGCACATTCGTGCCGGGAAGGGACAGAAGGACCGCTATGTACCTCTGCCCGAACGCGCTCTGCTGGCGTTGCGACGCCAATGGCGGCGTCATCGCAACCCTACCTGGCTTTTTCCTGCTCCGGGCCATGGGGGCATCGGCTGCCCGACGGCCCAGCGGCCCATGTCACGAACCAGCCTGCAGCGGGCCTTCCGGCTGGCTCTGAAGGCCACCGGAAGCCGCAAACAGGCACATATCCATACCCTGCGTCATTCCTACGCCACCCATCTGCTCGAGTGTGGCGAGAACCTCAGGCAGATTCAGAACAACCTGGGCCATCAGTCCCCTCAGACTACGGCGCTCTACACCCACCTCACCGAAGTGGTACAAAAACAGGCCACCCAACGGCTCAACGCGATGATCGCCCACTTGTAGCGCCTCAGCGCATCCATACTGTCCATGCCCGAACTGACGGAGGTTTTCCGCCGGTATGGGGCGGCCTATCTGCAGCGCTTTGGCGAACACATCCTGCCCAGCCACCGGCGTGTCATGCGCGATATCTTATCGTGCCGCACGCCGCTGCTGGGCGGCTGCGTTTACCACTGCGCGCCCTGCGACCGCACCCATTACAGTTACCATAGCTGTAACAACCGGCACTGCCCCAAGTGCGGAAACGCCGATGCTTCCGAGTGGTTGCAACGCCAGGAGCATCTGCTGCTCCCCTGTGCCTATTTCCTGGTCACTTTCACCATTCCCAGCCAGCTGCACCAATTTGCACGCAGCAATCAGAAGCTCTTCTACCACCTGCTCTTCCGCTGCTCCGCCGACGCCTCTCCTGCAGCGCGGCCGGCAAAAGCGGCTCCTGGGCGGCCTGCTCGGCTTCATCGGCATCCTTCACACCTGCACCCGTCGCCTCGATTATCACCCTCATATCCACTACCTCATCCCCGCCGGCAGCCTTTCCACGAACGCCAGGAAGTGGATGCGATTGAAAAAGCCCGACTACCTCCTTCCGGTCCAGGCACTTTCCTATTCCTTCCGCGAGAACATCAAAGCCGCCCTCACCAAGAAGCTTCTCACCGATCAGGTCGACCCCCAGATCTGGAACTGCGACTGGGTCGTCCATGCCAAACCTGCCGGCAGCGGCCTGCCGGTTTTAAAGTACCTCAGTCGCTATGTCTTTCGTACCGCCCTCAGCAACAACCGCATCCTCTCCGCTAACAATGACGCTGTCACATTCGCCTATAAAGATTCCCACACCGACCGTCCCTGCACCTGTTCTCTGCCTCCATTAACCTTCATTGCCAGGTTCCTCCAGCATGTCCTCCCACGCGGTTTCACCCGTGTCCGCTACTACGGATTCTTCAGTCCTGCCAATCGAGCCAAGCTGCAGAAAGTCCGATCCCTCCTCGCTGCAGCTTTTGCCCGCCTCGAGGCGCTCACAGCAGCAAAGAACGACCCCGCACCCTTCCGCTGTCCCAACTGCCACCGGCCCATGCAGATCCTCGCCTTACTCCCCCGCATTCGATCACCGCCCAGTTTCTTTCCTTTCTCACTTCCATCTGTTGCCCATGCCTGATCACAATCAGAATAGCGGCCTCTATTCTGCTCCGCTCTCTTTACGTACCCTTCGCATGCCCGGCTGTGCAAACACTTCTTGGGCCCGATCTGTCTCATCTCACCGATACCTTCGAGCTCTTTCTCCTGCTGAAACCTATCAGCATTCCGCCTCCGCCGCGGGCCTCCTTCTCCTCCCAAGCCCCCTTATCCCTAAACTCGTAAACCTTTAATCCGCAAACGACACTCCCCTTCAGTCCCTGCGGCTCAGTCCAACCCTGTGATGCAACTCAGCTCCGCAAGCTCCGCTGACCTACATCACTTGATTCGTTCAGTCCCTGCGGCTCAGTCCAACCCTGTGATGCAACTCAGCTCCGCAAGCTCCGCTGACCTACATCACTTGATTCGTTGCAACTCAGCTCCGCAAGCTCCGCTGACCTACATCACTTGATTCGTTGTAAACCTTTAATCCGCAAACGACACTCCCCTTCAGTCCCTGCGGCTCAGTCCAACCCTGTGATGCAACTCAGCTCCGCAAGCTCCGCTGACCTACATCACTTGATTCGTTCGAGCCAACGCTTCATCTGAGGCATATCTTTGCACTGTAGCGGCATCGCTCAACTCTATTGGTCGAATCGTGATTTTCATAACGTCGAGCCTATTGACTGTGAGCTTATATGCCGTTCGCTACTGCGAATGGTATGTGCCCGTCGTGGGCGCGTTGTAACTGGGGTGCAAGACCCCTGTCGGATAACCGGACATGAAACCATGGTGGGGCTATACTCCCTGAAGCCACGTGCGGAGGGTAAATCAGGCGCGGGCCTGTGCGCTGCGTGGCGTGGGGCCCGGGGCTGGCCCGTTCGGTCAGGCCCGGGGACCCGATTTTCAGTGTCGCTTCCACTTCACCACGTAGTGGGTATTGGCAGTAACAGACCTCCTTGAATCGGCACGAATCGTGTCGACGATTCGATTAGACGATTAGCGGTTAGCCTTGGGACGCCGTACACTTCAACTGACACTGCGAAATCATTGATCACTTTATCAACCGCAAGAGCGTAGTCTCCGTCGCCTGAAGCGAGGACGACGATATCCACGCGATCTGCCCACTCAAGCATATCGAGCGTAAGCCCTACGTCCCAGTCCCCCTTGGCTGAGCCATCAGCCCTCTGGATGTAGGGCATCAGCTTTACCTCAAATCCTATCCTTGCCAGAATCTGCTGAAACTGGCCCTGCTTTCCGTCGCCTCTGTCAACTGCGTATGCTGTTGCTTTCACCAGATGCCTGCCAGCTGTCACCTCCTCGAAGAAAGAACCATAATCGAAATGGCAATCATACTGTTGCTTAACTGTGTAGTAGACATTCTGCACGTCTGCGAATACAGCAACGCGGTCCATGTCAGTCTTTCTTCTGATAACGTCGAGGCTAGCGATGGTGAGCTTGATCGCCATTCGCTGTGGCAATTGGTATGTGCCCAGCATAGGCGCCCAGTAGATGGCGCGCAAGGCCCATGCAGGAAATGGACCAGTGGCCGTGCCCGTTGAGTTCTGCCCGATCAGCCAAGCCGCCTCTTATGGACCTGTACGAGTGGTGGGTGTGTGCGATGTCCCTATCCCGACAGGCTGCCTTATCGTAAACCAATACACCCAAAGCAAGATGATGACCTGAAGTGGGGCTCGAATAAGAAGATAAATGGGACCCCAGGCATGTCCACCCATCGGGAAGTGATTGATCGCAGCGTAGATGTTTGCTGGAAAAAAAAATACCAGCAGCATGGCAGCAACCCATCCGGTGAATAGCCTTGCCTTTGGCACGAAGAAGCCGACGGCGATTGCGAATTCCAAGACCCCCGCTAAATAAACGAGAAGCACTCTCTGAGGGACCCAAGACGGCAGCATCTGCGCCATCGGCTCAAATTGAATAAAGTGTCCTATTCCCGTGAAAATGAACAAGATACCGAGTCCGATGGCAGCAGCGCCACGAACATCGAAATCACGATGCGTGACGGCTGATAATGCGCGCACTACCAGGTAAGGCACCATCATTAAGACGAGCATTATGATGGGAGTTGTCATACGTCGATTCTCCCGTGCAGCCTAACAATAAAACATCTCGAAAAGTGTCGTGTCTTCTATGCCGAGGAAGGCCTGCTAGGCCCGACACGCGAGCACGACTTGAGTAATCTTGGCAAGTGCATGTTCTATGCGTTTGAATTGGCGGATGCATTGTGTGTTACATTAACTCCTAACGTTACGCATGAGCCTTCGCGGGCGGCCTGCCTAAAGTAATATACGGCGGGCCTGTAGCTGGCAACGTCGTCACTCATGACTAGAGGTCGTACGCATTCGCATCGAAACCATCTGGCTTCACCCACACCTGGGTGGGTGCCATCGTTCGCGGATCAAACCGATTACCCTTCTTGGTGAACCGGCGAAGTGGAATCGTAACCGTAGCCCCGGACAGCACCTGGCCATATGTTGCCTCATAGGCATCCCATCCCGGCGTGCCGTTCAGGAACACACGTAGACTCGACCAATCAAAAGTATCCAGGTTCTGAATCGAAAGCGAAAGGGAATCCGTTCTCACTGCGGCCAAGGCGACATTCGGCTCGCCCTCGGTTTCGCTCGTTTTTGGCGGGCCAGTAATGGTCGGTCCGGAATAGCGATCGTCCAAGAAGAGACTGGATATCCACAACCACAGGACAAGTACCGCGAATATCGCAACTAGGGCTCTCATCACAGGGTGACGTCTCCGCCTTTTCGCCCCGCAAAACGGACAAGCATCGGCCTTCGTCGAAACCTTATCCCCGCACTGCTTACACTTCCATAGGGCCATGACTCACCTTTGCTTGAACTCCATACTCCGCACGTCCAACGGCGGTCGATAATGCGCGGGCCTGAAGCTGGCCGGTTCACTCATCGCTGCGGTTCCGGCTCTCCATCTTCTTCATGTATTGGCACAGAATAATTAACCCGACAGAAAATCGGTTGACGGATCACGGGTTGACGGAGTTGATCACGAAGTTATCGCACACGCGGGTTCATTAAAAGAGGTTCTTCATCGAAACCGGCCCCAGACAGCATTTGCTGTAGAATTGCTCCGTGATCTGCCAAAGGTCTACCGTTAAGCACTCCTGCACCTTGTTCAAGATAGATGGGACAACAGGACCGTAGTTGGCTTCAGCAATGCCCCCTGTGATGCAGGCCAGGGTGTCGCTGTCGCCCCCCAGTGAAATCGCGTTTCGTACAGCGTCTTCGTAGGACTCGGAGTCCAAGAAGGAGATGATTGCCTCCGGCACAGTTCCCTGGCATGAAATATCGAACTCGTAGGATGTTCGGATGTCTTCCACGGTTCGATTGAGGTCGTATCCGAACCGATCGACGACCTCTCTCTTGATCAGGGCCTTGTCCCCAGTAGTCCTGGCCAAGTAGACGCTCAGCGCCGTCGCTTGTGCCCCCTTCACACCTTCAGGGTGGCTGTGCGAAATCTCTGCTGAACGTGCGGCCTCCCGGAGGACGGCGTCAACCGTGTCGAAGGCAAAGCCGACCGGACTGACCCGCATGGCTGATCCGTTGCCCCAGCTATTGTAGGGCTTGGGCGCTGTCGAGCTGAGCCAATGGATAAACGACCCGCCATAGCCGGCATTTGGATACCGTCTGCCGATCTCCCAGACCGTCTCTAAGTAATTCCGGTCACCTAATATGGCTTTCGCAATGGCAATGGTAAGAACCGTATCGTCCGTAAAGCGACACTGACCATGGAAAAGGGGAAAATCCTTTGTCTTGATGGGATTGTGTTCGTAAACCGATCCGATTATGTCGCCTGCTATTGCGCCAATCATGTCTCATTCTATCGGGCGAATTTGCTGGATCGCGTCGCCGGTGGCAAGGCTGTGGGGTTAGCCTCCGGGAACTCGGAACAGAGGATTTGGGAAGATACATTCCTTCCCCGCCGGTTCCATAATGCACAAGGAGTCCTGTTTACTCTTTGGGGACAACGTCGCTTACGAAATTGGCTGGCCTTACGAGGACCTGCAAATCACGATTTGTCAGCGGGAAGTCCACCCGTCTATTACCCAATCGTTCTGATTCGTGGATGGAGAAAATCATCTCCAGCGCCGCACGACCGTCAAATCCGGTAGAAATCGTATCGGTGCCGGAATCGAGGCTCTCGACGATTTCTTCGACCGAAAGGGGAATGACGCAACGGCCCATACTGAAGGTATTGATCCGATGTTCTGCGGGAGTGGCGGGAAATGGTTCTTCCTTAATACCGTTTCCGTCATCCACAAAGAGGCGGAACCGCCCTGGGCGTATGCTGGAGATTGTGATTCGACCTTGATTGCCTATGAGCTCGAAAATGGAATCCGCCCTGCCACCGCCCACGCTGTTAACATGGCAGCGGACGTTATTATGGAAGTAGAAATACCCGCTGCCGCCTGGATCAAGCAACTCCTTCCCCGAGAGGTGTCCCACGGCCCACGCTACGTCTCCGGCAAAAAAGCGCAGCATGTCAAAGTAATGTGTCCCGCCGTTCGTCATCCCCCCACTGAAATTGAGCGTCATCGCCTGCAGGTCTCCGATCCGTCCCTGCTCGATCAGAGATTTGACGGTACGGAAGCGCCAATCCCATCGGCGGGTATGATTGATGCTTAACTTTACCCCGTGGGTGGCGCAGGCGGCGATCATCTCGTCGGCTTCGCGCAAGCTGGTCGCCATTGCTTTCTCGCAGAAGATCGCTTTCACGCCCGATGCCGCCGTGGCTGACACGATTTCCCGATGCGGAACCGGGTAGGTGCAGACACTGACAATGTCCAACGACTCCTTTTCCAGCATCTCCTGCCAACTCGGATAAAGTCGCGATACCTTCCATCGGCGACCAAAGGCGTGCAGGCGGTTTTGATCGGCATCCGCTGCCGCCACCATGGTGGTGCGCGAGCAATAGTCGTGGCAACCCGCATGCGTGCAGGGCTTGTCGCGATGGGGTTCCTGCTCGAGCAAGCTGGCAATTCGTCCACATCCAATTATGCCTACCTCATATTTCTTCATACTTACTTCCCCCAGCATCCGAAATCGCATCAGTATACATCACTGTATTTGCGAATTCGAGCACTTAGCCCGGAAATCTCACTACCGAGCCAAGCGACATCCTTTATTTGGGATGTCGCTGCGCTCAGTACCGGACTCCGGCGAAACTGTCTCCGAAAAATATTGATGATTAAGGAGTTAGCTCTGAATGAAAATCATTCATAAAAATACTGAATCGACACCGAGCCGCTTTTCAAACTGAACGTAGGGGATTTGATTTCTCAGGGAACCTGCTCAACTTGGTGATTCCCCGTAGCTTGCTGCGGGGTGGCTGACTTGATAAAGAAGAGAGGGTGGGAGAGAGGAAGGAAGAAAGTCGAGTAAAGCGAGGAAGTCACTGTGTGTGGGAGATCCACTATCATGTGGTGATGCCGGTGAAGTATCGGAAGGCGCTGATAGATAAGCGGATTGAGCGAGTGATGATCGAAACGGCCAGAGGGATAGGGGAACGCTATGAAATAGAACTGGAGGCCCTAGGGATGGATAAAGACCATGTGCATTTACTGTGCGGGGCACATCCGAAAATAGCGCCAGGAAGTATCGTGATGAAATTCAAGAGTATCACAGCACGGGAGTTGTTCAAGAGGGAGCGGTGGCTGAAGGAGGAACTCTGGGGAGGAAGATTCTGGAGTTCAGGGTATTACGTGGGGACGGTTGGGGAGAGAGGGAATTGGGCGATGGTGGAGAAATACGTTTTGGAACAGGGCAAGCCGAAGGAGGATCTGCGTCAGTTAACACTGTGGTAGAGAATAAGTTCTCCTTGCCCGATACCCCGACGCTTGCGTCGGGGAGGTTCATTCTTGAAAACTTACCATGCAGTTTCGCTGCTATCATCGCCTGCCGCCAAAGGCTTAGAATCGTATCCGACTTAAAATGTATAGATTTAGATTTGTATTAGTCACGCCCCTGCTAGCCGTTGTTTCATACGTGGTTGATGTATAAGGAACAGGGAATGAGGTAAGGGGAATTGGCATAACATCGGCGGAGCAACCATTGGAAAGAGCACGGATGATGAACGAATATTTCTCCCCTGATTATTCGATCGCTCGTGACCGCTTCCGACAGTCCGCGGCGTGCGCCGGTGCGACACTTGAGCAACTCCGGCTGGATTCTCTCGGTCCCGGTGGCGAGGAACTCACCATCGATATCGCTCGAATGGGTTCAGATAACCCCGAGCGGATTCTTATGCACACGGCGGGGGTCCACGGGGTGGAGAGTTTCGCGGGCTCGGCGGTTCAACTGCAGCTACTGGAACAGCGACCGCAGCTCTCGAAGGTGGATGCCGTCATTCTCATTCACGCGATCAATCCCTACGGGATGGCTTGGCTGCGTCGCTTCAATGAGAACAACGTGGACCTCAACCGAAACTTTCTGGCTCCTGCCGATCAGTACACGGGCGCCCCGGATGTCTATCGAAAATTCAACAGGCTGATTAATCCCAAGGGACCGCCAAGATCTGTAGATCCCTTCGTAGCTATGGCACTGGTTTATATTCTCCGATACGGGTTTCAGAACTTGAAGCAGGCGGTTGCGGGAGGCCAATATGACTATCCATCCGGTCTGTTTTTCGGCGGGCATCAGCTCGAACAGGGTCCGACTCTTCTGCTGCAGTGGTTTCAGCAGACCTTTTCCACCGTAAAGCAAGTTACAGCAATCGACGTCCACACGGGCTTAGGAAAATACAGCGATGACATACTGATGTCACGCAATGCCCCCGGTACCGATCCATTTCGACGCCTGCAGCAGCTACTAGGCGACCGCGTCACACCCTATCATCCTACTGGCCGTTACTACAGGGTCCGAGGCGGTTTCCTGCGCGGGCTCGAACTCCTCGTGCCTGGGCCGGAATGGACTTTGGTCCTGCAGGAGTTCGGCACTTTCAATGCGTTGACGAAAATACGGGCCTTGCGCAACGAGAACCGATGGCATCACTACGGCCAAAAGGATCGCCTGGCGCACCCAGCAAAGCAGCAGTTGGCGCAGGCATTTTGTCCGAAGGATTCTTCTTGGCGACGCGGGATCTTGGACCTTGGGAGGAAGCTCTTTGAGACCTTCATGTAGCAAATGGCTTTCACGTTTTCAGGTCAGCCGGACCGCCGGCTGCGCTGATGCCTGCCGGATCAAGCGGGGCTGAAACTTATGGCAGCGGCTGCACCCTAATTTCGAGTGCGGCGGCCCGGCGCCGCTTTCATCAGGCGAGACCAGGTTCCCCGGCGAACTGGCCGAGGCATCCAACCTCTCCCAGGGCAACCTGAAACCCTTAATTTGCCACTCGGAATAGCGGTCTGAGAGACCTCGTCGGTGTAATCGATCCAGTCGGCGTCCCTTTGCCTTTTCCACCGCTTACCGAAAGCGGGCTCGTGCTGTTCTTCCGCCCCAACCCGGGCCACAGCCAACGGCTGCATAAGTTCAATCATCGCAAGAAACTGCAGTGCGCGCGATCGATCGTAACGACGGAGAAACCAGGCGTGGCCTTCCGCGACTACAAGCACCGTCGTGAACAACCTGGGCGGCTGTGAAAAGAGGTGTCGAAACAAAGTGTGATGCGAATCCGAACGATCCGCGAATGCGATCAATGCGGAGGTGTCAACGTAGGCATCAGCGTTTCGGCCCATAGACTATGTCATCGATATGCTCGCTCGACTTAGGGTCCCCAGATTCCACCATGCCGGCATAGCGCATCCATGGTTTAGATTCATCGTTTGGTAGAACCTGCCGAAGAGAGCGACGTAACAGTTCCGCGAGTGAGATACCGAGCCGCTTCGCCTCGCTTTTTGCAGCCTTGCCTCGCTTTTTGCAGCCTTATATTCCTGCTCGGAGAGACTGATCTGAGTCCGAATCATGATGATTACATTCTGAAGCAATTTGTTATCACATGCAAGGCTCGAATCAGATTCTGTCTGAAAGTATTCAACCCGGTAAAAAATAGGTTCCAGAAGCTCAGAATCTAAGCCCGACAGATTGTCAGGTTCCCCTTGCCATCTTTCCCATAGGACGCAACCTCTTGCTCATGCTTATTCACCCTCGTTCCGTCGACCATAAGGTTTTCGACATCTGGCGTAGTCCAGGGCGCTTCACCAAGAACCCGGATATTGTTCAGCTCGATTCCGGACGCATCTTGCTCATATACAATGACTCGGATTCCCATGGGCAACAGGAATTCCTCATTCTAACGCTGCTCGCCAGCGATGATCTCGGCCGCACCTGGTTCAAGCTTAAAGAGGTGGCTACGGCCGATCACGGGCGTGGCGAGGAACGTTTGCGATCCCCGCGCATCAGTAAGCTCAGCGATGGGCGCCTGGTAATCATCTGCGATCTCGACGATGATGGGCATTTCCATGAAGACCAGCCGCCGGGAAATCAACTCTGGTGGAGCGGGGACGAGGGGGAAACCTGGGAGGGACCGATTGACAGCGGGATCATGGGCTTCGAACCCGACCGAATTATTGAACTCCCGGACGGCCGCCTGGCGGTCTGTGCGCACATGATGCTGCGGGAGTCCCAGGAATTTGCCGAGATCATGACGGTCTCGGAGGACGGTGGCAAGAGCTGGGGAAAATGGTCCATTGTCGCCCACGACGGCTATCACCGGTTCTGCGAAGGGGCCTTTGTCCTGCTCGACGAGGGTAAAACCCTGGCCTGTGTCATGCGCGAAAACCATTCCAACGGCATTCCCTCGTATGTAGTATTTTCTGAGGATTCAGGAGCCACCTGGTCTCCGCCCCAAATGTGCCCTTTTGCCATACACCGACCCTACGTCAAGGAATTGCCCGACGGCCGTGTCCTCGTGACCGGCCGTCATGTTAACGGCGGTCTTGGAAATTACGGCTGGGTCGGCGATCTCAAGGAAGAGGCGGGACGACATGTCATGGGCGGACCCCGCCGGAAATACGCCGCCTCTTTGAATCACGAAGCGTTAGTTATCGAGAATCGCCCCGAGCACGAATGCACCTATTCCCTGCTGCCGGCTGAAGGGCCCATGAGCGAGTTTAAACTGGAAGCAGTGTTAAAGGTGGAAGGCGCCAATCTCGATACCATGGCCTTTCTCTCCATCAACACCCATCAAACGCTTATCACTATCGGTCCCGACTTTATCGAGATAAATAAGGCCCGGGCACGCAGAGCCGACAACTATCGTGATCTCAACTTTCGGGACTATCGCAAAGTGGAAATTACGCACAAAAGAGGTTGGCTTCAGGTTCGCGTTGACGACCAGATGATACTTAACAAATCCGTTTTCAGCGGCCGGTCCGACTGGCCCAATTTGCAGGGCGCAGCGGCGATCAACCGGACACAGTTCGGCCAATCCGGTGAGACCGGCAAGAGCTACTGGAAATCCGTCTCCTGGTCGTGCCGTAACCCGACCTTGGAGGACCATACCTGGTCCTGGTCCGCCTCTTCCGGCGAGTTGCCCGATCAATACCAGCGCGACCGCCTCATCCAGATCCACGGCAACACCCCGGAACCGGGTCCTGACCACGGATATTCCACCTGGATCATGCTCGATGATGGCCGGATCTTTCTCGCAGACTACACGAACTTTGGCGACGTGCGCCCCACCTCCCACTTGGTAGGCGTATATCTGGAGCCGGACGATCTGAGATAGGGCCCGTTTGCCAATCGGTCTCCTTGAGCAGCTGTGCGACGACGGTCTCATCCGTTTCCTGAACGAACTCGGCACTGTCAGAAGCCATGCAGATCGGGATCATATCAGACACACACGATAACTGGCCAACCTTGGACCGTGTCTGCGCCTACATGGTGGACGAGGGTGTTCAGACCCTTATCCACTGCGGCGACGTCTGCGCTCCGCTTACGCTGGGGCATCTCCTCGATCAATACCATGGCGAGGTCCACCTGGTGCTCGGCAACGTGGACGGAGATCCCTTTCTGATGGCGACACGGTTCACAGATCGGAAAAATCTCCATCATTACGGAGCTGAGCGCGCCGAGCTCACGCTTGCGGGGTGTCGTCTGGCGGTCCAGCACTACCCCAGCCTGGCCCGTGGGCTGGCCGCTACGGGTGCCTACGATGCTGTCTTTTACGGCCACGACCACCAACAGCACAAAGAGCGGCTGCAGGTGGGTGGACGCGAAGTGCTCCTCGCCAATCCAGGGACGCTTTCTGCCATGGGCAAACCGCAGACGTTCCTGATCTACGACTCCGAGACCAACGATGCCCGGCTGCTGGAGGTGGACGCATTAATAGATTACGATTAAGAACCGGGCGTTGCCTAGATTCATGGTAGGGACGAACACCGGCGAGAAGGAATGGCAGTGGCGATTGCTAACTGGCTTCACTCGATCTCGTCGACATTGACCATCCGTTCCTCGCGCAGAGACAGATACGCAGCTTCCGCAAGGATGAGTGCCCGACGTCCGTCTTCGAAACCGACTTCGGGCGCGATGCGGTTTTCAATGGCATCCACAAAAGCGGTGATCTCGGCCACGAAGGCCTGCCGCTCCTTTTCGACCCGGGCCACATGGCTTTCTCAGGCGGAGATGTGCTGCGGGTGATCGACAACCACGCTGCCCGTATCCGCCATTTCCACGCGAAGGACATCCGCGCCGATCACGAGTAGATCCTCTACGCCTCGTCTCCAATAATCGATGGGAGCAGGAAAGACGCGGTTGTGAATCTTGATAACCGACCCGCTCAAATCTTCAAGAGGACCGTGGCGCTGATAATCCGATGGATCGTTCAAATCCTCCGATTGGAGCAGATAGAGATGCCCGGGATCGGTTCCGACGACAAAGTCGTACCGGTTTTGGCGGTCGGGATCGAGACGCCAACGGACCGCTCGGTGAACGCCCCAGTGGGGAGCGGTACGCACATCGGTGACACCCTTTGGCCTATAAATCCCGTGTTGGTCGCGGAGATCGATAAAGTCGCTGCCTAGCCGAGCCGAATCGGTCCCGCCTCGAAGCGCGAAGAGCCGGAAGGATCCCGGATTGTCGAGCACGTAGCGCTCGCCTTTCCTTCCGGTTACGATCTCGGTGAAGCCATAGAGGGCGGCCGGCACATTTTTACCTGAGATGAATCGTAGGAACCGATACGCAAGAGGAGCATCGGGACCGGGATTCGTACGATGCAGTACCACGAGTCCCAAGGTGGTTGCGAGCAACATGGTGCGAGCCCGCTCGTCGGGCGTGATGATAATGGGACTGTGGAACGTGACGATCGCCGGATTCAATCCCTGGAGCTCTACGGTACCCCTATCCTCAAAAACGGGAACGCCGCCGGCGTTGATACCAGCCCTGACGAGATATCTGATTTCCGTGGTTTGGCTCGTGGCGAGCACCAGCAGATCCGAATCGCCTGCTTCGGAAGGAAACGCGACGGGCTTGGAATTTCCGCCGTGCTCGGCGCTATATCCTTCGAAGGCCTTCCCGATCACGATGTTGCCTTCTGCTTGATCTGCTTCAGGTGCCCCTTCGGCTTCAGTCCCGACCAAGTTCGGCGAATTGAGATCGCCAGTGCGGCAGGTAGTTCGGGATTAAAGAACTCGCCCGGCGGCAAGTCTATAAATCCCCATGGATCGGAAGTGTCCTTGATATAGAAGAGCCACTCAAGTTGGGCGAGGTGTAAACAACAAAAATCTGGCAGATTATTTGAATATTCCTGTCGAACGCATGGATTCTATTATTGATCTCTGCCGGAGCGACGAGCGATTTCTGAAAACTTCAGGAACGGGTCGCGAACCAGTTCAGGATCCCTCGTGACCACGACTTCCTGATCGAGTCTTCCGATGCGTGACTCGTGCGAGCATCCTTCAGCTTACGTCTTTCAGGGCAGTGGTTCTGCTGAAATCACCGTCACTTCAAGTTTCGCTACACGACGGAAATGTTCCTCGTCGTGCGGCCCGACGAGGACGCCCGATCCGAGCGATCGGCAAGTTGCCGCTACGGCGATGTCGTTTTGGGGAATGAGGGCGCCCTGACTTGCTAACTCTGCGTAGATGTCTGCGTAGTGCTCCGCCATGTCCACCGTAAATGCTTCTACGGCCGTTTGCCGTCGGATCGCTTCGAGGTGAGCACGGCGGCGGGCTGCTCGCAGGGACGTATCCGCTAGGCGAACGCCGGTCAGTGCCTCGGCCCAGACAATTGCTGGAATTACCACCCGTTCTTCCTTCGGAAGCTCGACCGGTTGGTCAAGAATCAGAAGTCTTTCCAACTCGACGAGAGCTGAGGTGTCCAGGGCAAGCATGAGAATCTAAAGAATCTTGAACCCGATTCATCGAATTTCACCCCCGCCACGTTACGGCCACGGATTCTCCATAACCGTGTCGGAACGATTTACGCGGTCGAGATCGCTGGAAAAGTCGCCGTCGACGCTTACCTCGCGCAGCGCATTCCACAGCCTTCCCAATGTCGTCCCCCGTGCCCCGGCTACAGGCCCCAATTCCGCAACCGGCCGGTTGTTTTTCATGAGGACATAGCTGTCACCGGTATGCTTAATCCGCGCCAGGAAATCACCTAAATTGCGCGCGGCTTCCGTACTCGACACCTCGATTTTCATACGTAAATCTGTAAAATAAGGAAATCTGTTCGTCAAGAGAAAGTGAGGACCGAATGGCACATGGCGTGCCTCATTTACACCTTCCTATCAAAAACTCCGAATCTAAATCCCGCATATTGTCAGAGTGAAAGAAACAATGACCGACACCTCTGTAGTACCATGCCGCCGTGCTCGATCTTCTGGATGATTCGGTAGTGGGAGATGGTTTGGTCGGTCATGGATGCGCTATACAGTTTCTGGCAATGGTCCAGGGTAGGGACGCTGCAAAAGGCTGCCGGCTCGGCACAGAGCGCAGGGCGAGCCCTGATCATCATGGACGCGGGATTGGCCAGCGAAGAGAATGTGCGCTTGTTGGGTGAGGCAGGCTTCAGCTACCTGGTCAACGACACCCGTCGGCTGCGCGGGCGCTATGGAGAGGCCTTTTTAGAGGAGGAGGGTTTTGAGCCGCTGCCCGGACGCAAGCCCGGCCAGGAGGTAAAAGTGAAGCTCATCGAGCAGCCTCTGAGCCAGGCGCGCCCCGGCCAGGCTGAGGGGCCGGCGCCACCGGAAGGGTTATCGGAGTTTTTGCTATTGTGTAAGAGTCCGCGCCGGGGAGCCAAGGAAGAGGCCATGCTTTCCGGTGCCGAAATGCGCTACACCGAGGCCTTGCAGAAGCTGCAAAAGCGCGTGCAGGGGGGGGGAACTGAAGGACCCGGAGAAAATCCAGCGCTCCATCGGTCGAGTGCAGGGACAACATCCTCGGGTGCAGCGGTTCTATCAGATCGAAGTAAACAAAGTGCTCTGCGAGGGCCAACCCGAGCAATTCCAATTAAGCTTCAGGCGTAAGGACCAGGCCTGTGAAAAGGAGCGCGAACTGCTGGGCTGCTATGTGCTGCGCACCGATCAGGCCGCTCTGGCCGGAACCGATCTGTGGCAGTTGTATATGACTTTAACCCGCGCCCAAGATGGCTTCAAAGCACTCAAGAGCGACTTGGGTCTTCGCCCCAACCGCCATCACATCGAACCCCGGGTGGACGCCCATGTGTTTAATTTGCCCGTAAAGAAGACCGTCGTAAAAAGAAAATCGAAAACGACTTTGTAGTGCCTTTTTAAAACGGGCGTTGATTATCAAGCACTTAGATGGCAAAGTGCGAAATAGGAGCTAATCCTGATCATACTCCTCGACTGAACGCGATCCGTCTTCGCCTGACGGCTGCGCCGAGACAGGAAGCGTCCAGCTACTCGGGCAATTCCTTTCCGGTGTAGCTGGAGCCTTTCGGCTTCAGTCCCAACCGGGATCGGTGGCCCAACGCATCTCATCGCGGAGTTAAGTATAATTAACCTGACAAATTACTGGAATACATACCCAGTTCTGGCTGCCCGCGGTTCGAGTTCTTACATAGGTCTGACCTCGATTCCCTTGGTGATTCATACTTTGAGCTTCTCATTCACACTGTCGATCTTCTGCTGCATCGTCTGATCTCGATCGACTCTCGTACCCACCTTTATGGTCGTCGAGATTCGCGGCGCGCCCATCTCGTGCACGACTTCGTGACACCGCTTGATCGCTTTAAACACCACATCCCACTCACCCTCGATATTCGTCCCGTAGGCGTGCAGCTTGATCTCCAGCCCGGCCTCGCGCAGCACCCTTTCGCACGCTGCCACGTGCTTGGATACGGAAACACCGACACCTATTGGAACGACGCACAGATCTGCTATGACTTTCATACCTCGAAGGCCCATTCCCCGGCCCGCATCACCCGTTCCGCCGATCCGTCGGCCAGAACGCCGTCAATATCCATTTCTGCAGATCCGATCATGAAATCGACGTGCGTGGCACTCATATTGCCTCCGGCTTTGCCGAAGTCGTCCGGAGACATCACCGCACCTCCTTCCAGACACACGTTGTATGCCTGGCCAAGCGCGACGTGGTTCGACGCATTCTCATCGAACAACGTGTTGTAGAACAGACGGCCGAACCGGCTGATCGGCGAGCTGTTCGGTACCAGAGCGACCTCTCCGAGTCTGCCGGCACCTTCGTCCGTCTCAACGAGTTTCGTCAGTATCTCGAGTCCCCTTTCCGCCTCCAGATCGACAACCCGGCCCTCGTTGAAGGTCAGGCTGAAATTCTCAATCAGCGTGCCTCCGTAGTTCAGCGGCTTTGTCGAGGAAACCGTCCCTTCCGTCCGTCGGCAGTGCGGCATACTAAAAACCTCTTCTGTCGGAATATTCGGCACAAACACGGTACCATCTTTGTTCGTATCGATCCCGCCCTTCCAGACGTGTCCTTCGGGGAGTCCAAGGGTGAGATCGGTTCCGGAGGCGGTATACTTCAGGGCAGTGTAAGCTTTTTCATTCAGGTAGGCTCTGCGCTTCTCAAGTGTTTCGATATGCTTCTTCCAGGCAGCTGTCGGATTCGGTTCATCCAAGCGACACATCATGAAAATCGCGTCCCAGAGTCGGCCCATTTGCTGGTTCGCGGGCAGGTCCGGGAAAACGCGGGCCGCCCACGGAGCAACTGCAGCAGAGATTACGCACCAGTTCACCGTCATCTTCGAAATGAACTCGCGACTGAAGGGTTTCGTCTGTTCCGAAGCTACCCTGTTGACCAGTGAAACGAGATCAGGATCCTGCCCCTGGAGGAGATCGGGATTGTTCCCCGACACGCTGAGGAACGCGGCTCCCTCTTCCGCTCGTTCAATCATGCCGTTGACTCGCCAGGTCGGGAATTCTTCAAATGAGTCCTTAGGCGCGTGCTCGAATCGAATCAACTCCAGCTCTTCATCGCCATACACGACGTCCACGTAGCGGCTGCCCACATCGTATGCGACCTTGGCCAGCGCACGCGTCAGGTCAATGGCCTGGACGGGTGCACGAATCACCAGCCTTTGATCCGGCTGCAAATTCAAACCGACTTTGATTGCCAGATCAGCGTACTTCTCGAAATTCTTGTTCAGCTCCTCGCTCACAGTTATCTCTCCACTGGGTGATTAGACTTCAGCCCTTTGTTCAACGGAAAGTAGGTAACGGCGGGTGGCCGCTTTGATGTAGTCCGGCCAGATTCGAAGAGCTTAACCAGCTCCCGATTGCCGTTTCCGAGCAGCGTATTACCATGTCCCGGACAGAGATTAACAAAATCGTATTTCAGCAGATGTGACAGCGTATCCTTGGGTGTCGGATGGCCATTTGGATGGCCGCCCAGCACCATGCCGTTCGGTGCCCACTTTGCCGTCGTCCCTACACAGTCCGCGGTGAAGATGGTGCCTCCGTTCATCTTCGAATGAAGAACATGCTCGCCTCGCGTGAGACCGGGGGCGCCGATCGCCAGCATATTGCCGGGCAAGAAGTCCCCGTCGTCGTAAGTCTCGAACTCGTCGAGATCCTCGAACATGCAGAGATCACGCTCGGGGACGAATACGGGTGCGCCGGTTCGCTTTCCAAACAGCCGGGCGGATCGTTCGTGCCATCCGGAGGTAACGATAACCGCTCGGACATCCGTCGCAGATTCGATCGGGTCGAGACCGGTCGATTCGACGGGGTCGATTACAACGCTTCCGGCTTCAGTCTGCAGGAAATAGCACTCCAGTGACCAGATTTCCGGCCAGATGACCCGCCAATGATATAGACCCGGTAGAATCTCGCGCATCGTGTATTTTCGTCAGGGAAGCTGGCAAGATAGAGTCCGAGGGTCAAGCAGGGGCTCTTTAATTGATTGAAGATGCAATCCCATCCAAGATTTCTCTCCTATAATGAACCTCGCCGATTGCCGAGCCGTCCCGCTCCTCATGGAGCGAGCTACGTGCGGAGGGACCGGATCTCGCGTTCGTTGCCGACCATAGTTGACAGCGAAAGGTCTCGATCAATTATGTCCTAAAGGAGCATTAATGAACAGACGAACTCCCCACTTTTTCCGCGCCACGCTGACGATGCTTTGCGTCGCTGGTACTTCTCAGAGCGCAGTCGAGTATGAAGCGACCACCGACAAGCCGACGCCGGTCAATCTGACCAATCACTCCTACTTCAACCTCTCGGGAGCCGGAGCGGGAACTATTTACGATTATATGTTGACGGTGCATGCCGATCGCGCGACGGAGCGGGGGGAGGACGGCATCCCAACGGGAGCAATCGTTCCGGTCGCGGGCACGCCGCTGGATTTCACGAAGCCAAAACGGATGGGCGAGGACATCGGCCGCCTCGAGGTCAGTTACGACCATAACTTCGTCCTCAACCATGGTGCCGTCGTTCGACCTGAAATATCCGCTGAGGCCTACGATCCGAAGAGCGGCAGGGTATTACAGTTGTTCACGACCGAGCCCGGGGTACAGTTATATACCAGCTACTACATGGAACCTCTGCACGGTCCCGTTTCGAACCGTTGAACTTGATCAATCCACATTAAAGAACTCGCCCGAAACCAGGTCGACAAACTCTCGCGGTCCCGTCGTGTCCTTGAAGTAGAAAACCCACGCATTCCGCGAGAAGCTGAACATATTGGGATAGGTGGAGTTACTGGTCCAATACCATCTCTGGGAGCTGAGGTCGTAAAAGAAGAAGCTCTCTATCGAGCTGTCGGCGGGCAGGAAAAGCCAATCGTGCTCGATGTGAAAGAGCCATCCGTCGGCTGCGAAACTGACATTGAACGCGCCCAACCAGTCGGAGAACCACCAGGGCCCGGAAAGGATCGATGCGTTCTCGAAGGGAAGGACTGTGATCGTAATATTTCGGCTGAAGGTGCAGCCGAAGTCATTGCAGACTTCGATGAAGAGGCGGGTGGTCTCAAAGAGTGCCTGAGTGGTGAATTGCACACCGCGCTCACCACCGGTGATGAGCTGTCCCTGGGCTTTGGTGATCCGATCACAGCATAGGCCCACGTAGACATTGGCCGTACTTGCATCCGGCCATTGGGTAATAAACGCACGGCGCCCCTTCTGGATGGTCACGTCCTCTGCCTGTATGAAGATGGAAGGCTGGCCGAAGGCTGTTTCGAGAGGAAACGTGAGCCCGGTCAGAGAAACGGAAAACCAAAAGAATATTCTGTTTACTGATTTCATTTCGGCCGACTATCTGTGGCTGAGCGGTTGCACCCATCTGATTCTCTGCAAAAGGAGGATATAGGTCAAGAGTGTGGAGTTTTCCAGCCTGATTTCCGGTAAGCTCGGTGCCCTGAAAGCGCTCCTTCAAGCCAGCCTCAAAGGGGTCGTGCAGGCACCGGCCGAATACGATTTCTTATCCGTTGGTGTCGTTCAATTTAGGCAAAATTAGGTTAAGAATCGCATGCTGCGCAGCGAACAGTTGCAGCACTTTATCGAAGACTTTGGAAGCGAAGAGTGGCCGCAGATGCCGGCCGAGCTTCGGCCCGGCAGTATCAGCTTCCACCACAGCCTGACCCTGCACCAGAGCAACGCCAACACCTCCGACAAACGCCGCCGCGGCTATGCCATCCACTATATGCGGACGAGCTCCTCATACCCCAACTCCGAACGAATATTCATGAAATAGTTGTGGTGATTGTAGTAGTGCGAATTCTCTACCCCAAAGGCCAGGAACATTGAGTATTTCGGCCCGGTGATGTAGCTCCCGGAATGGAGAGTGCGAGGGTCAAAGAGGATGCGATCTCCCGGCTGTGTGGCCACCCACTCGGCATGGGCAGCCCACGTTCGCGCCATTGGCAAGAGGTAGCTCAACGCTTCCGTCCATGCCAGCGCCTTCTCCGCAAACTTCCGCTTCCACAACGACGTATTCTTGTCTAGCCGGTGGCTCCCTTTTTGCCCCGCCCCGAAGTTTCGAGGCGGTAGGTGCTGCGGGTAATGCCGGAAAGTAATTCCATCTTCGTGGTGAAATCCTCTGCCTCATCCTCAGACAGCAAACCTCTAACGACGGCACAGCCGTTCTGATGAAAATGCTCGCACATGGCGGCGTCATCCATCTCTTACCCTCCCTTTTCTTATAGGGGTTGGCATTGCTGTCCAATCTCGATGCTTTGAGCAAGGACGAGGGGAATGATCAAGATTAAGGTCCCGTTTAGCGCAATGCCGACAGGACCTTGTGTGCCCTCTCCCAACTGGACCAATCCAGAGTAAGCAGGGGGTTCTCGGCCGATGCCACTGACAAGTCGTTGAGAAATGCGATCGCGGAAGGAGGGATAAACCAGCCGTTCCGTCCGAGTATCCAGCGCTCGAAGGCAAGCATGTCAGGCCGGTACTCATCGACATAGTCCCGGGCTTCGTCCACCTCGATGCCAAGTTCGCTGAGAATCAGGCTTACGGTGGGCGGGTGGAGCCCGTCCTCGTCCTTGATAAGCCAGTGCAGCCAGATTTTCGGCAGATAACGGATCTTGAGCGGGCCCGCATCGACATAGGCAATGAGACCGGGGAGTTGGGGAAGATCGGCCAGCGAGGGAACGTCGCGTTTGTAGAAAAGCTGCCAGTCCTGCATGGAGTTGAGAAGGGCTGCAGACTCGTATTCCACAGTCAGCGGATCGAGGCCGATATCGGTAAAGGTCTCGTCGATCTTCCTCTTTCCGTAGCGGGCGCCGCGGGCGAACCTTCGGTTCCAGATTCTTTGATTGTGGGCTTGCCTCTTTTCCGCGTCAGCCACGGTTGAACTCGCACTCCGCACCCATTCTTCAAATTCAGCGTAGGAGGGAAACGCGGCCTTCAGGTAGGCCAGGACATCCACCTTTGACAGATTCAGGAAATCCAGCAGCCAGGTGTCCAGACCACCGGTGCAATTGGGATATTCGGGATCGATTAATCCCTTGTTGTGGAGGGTGTTTTTCCACCAGAAGCGGGGCATCTGGCAGACACCGAGAGGACCGACAGTAGAGCTGCTGATTAATGGAACCATAGGCGGTAATCATATACGAATTTGACCGACCGGAAAGCGATTTTTTATCCCACGAGTGTAATCGAATTACTGGGTCGTCTTCATGCAATTTTTTGCATCGAATTAGATCCCATGCCGCCCTGGCCGAGCTTTTCTATGACTCTGTAGTGGGAGAGTGTGGCACCGATCATGGGCTTCCAAGATATACTGGCGATAGGGATATCTATGTGGAAGCCAATCCGGACAACTCGATTGATTTTGTGGTCCTGAAGACAGCCCGCCACGTTTGGAAAGAGATGCCGATGCATTCGGCCAGGCGGCTGCCAAAGTTCAAAGTCTCGAAGGTCGAACGGTGGGCACGACAAGGCAAGGCGACGGAACAGCGGAACGAGCCATGAACCTGCACGGAATCAGATTTCCACGAGAACCGATCGAAGCATTCTGCCGTAGCAACGGAATTCGTCGGCTCGCGTTGTTCGGCTCCATACTCCGCGACGACTTTCGGCCCAATAGCGATATTGAGGTTCTCGTCGAATTTCAACCGGGCATGCGGGTCGGTTTGGCGTTCATACGAATGCAGGACGAACTCTCGCACATCGTCGGCCGAAAGGTCGACCTGTACACCCCTGGCAGTCTGAGTAAGTACTTCCGGGACGAGGTCCTTAGTGAGGCGGAGGCTCTCTATGACGCGGCATGACGACAATGTGACCCTGCGGCTAATGCTCGACCACATCGAGGAAAGCGAAGCGGAATGGTTGGACATCTTCTCCGAGTCCGGGGCCTATCCGGCAATGTGCCGCGCGCGGCAGGAGGGAATGGTGCGGTTCCTTGGGCTTACCAGCCACCAGCGCCGGATGGCCGCCCGTATCGCAGCAGCAGAGATCGGGGTGGCGACATGCATCGATGGCCGCCCCCTCGATATGCTCATGCTTCGCTACAACGCCGCTCATCGGGGCGCCGAGCGCGACGTTTTCCCCATCACCGATCACCTGAAGATTCCCGTCGTCGTCTACACCTGCCTCCGTTGGGGAGCCCTCATGAAATCCACGCCGGACGACCCACCCGGCTTTGTTCCGCCCCCGGCCAAGGAGTGGTACCGGTTCGCTCTGGCCAACCCTTCCGTCGCGGTCGCGCTCACCGCGCCCAATGATCGAGACGAACTCGACCAGAACCTTGCCCTTCTAGACGACTGGCGCCCTCCCACCCCGGATGAGCGCGAACTGCTCCTCGAACACGGCGACCGGGTTTACCGCCACGCGGGATCTTTCCCTTAATGACTCGCTGTGGGTGATTCCTATTCCCTCGAGATCTGCGGAGAATAGATCGTTGCCAAGCTCGGTTACCTCACTATCAAGGCTTGTGTGCTTACTCGGCACAAAGGAGAGGAGCGATCATGGTCTCGACAAATCAGAACTGGCTGGAGCAGGTGAAAGAGGAGGTCCTGGAGCCCGACCTTCCCATCTGCGACCCGCACCATCACCTATGGGATTTGCGTCCCGAGCGGATAGAGCCACGCTATCTTCTCGACGAAATTCTGGTCGACCTGCGGGCGGGACACAACATCGTCTCGACCGTATTTATAGAATGCGGAGCCATGTTCAAGGTGACAGGACAGGAAGCCCTGTGGCCGGTTGGAGAGACCGAGTTCGTCAACGGCTTCGCGGCCATGAGCGCGTCGGGAGTGTACGGCTCCTCACGGATTGCCGCAGGTATTGTCGGAACCGCGGAGCTTCGGCTGGGTGCGCGGGTGGCAGAGGTGCTGGAGGCGCACATTGCGGCTGGGGGCGGGCGCTTTCGCGGTATTCGCTGCAGTGCTACCTGGGATGCCAGTCCTGAAATTCCAAACCACCGCACGAATCCGATTCCCGACCTCTACGGAGACCATGACTTTCGTAACGGCTTTGCCGTCCTGGCGAGCTATGATCTCAGCTTTGAGGCATGGTGTTATCAGACGCAGCTCCCCGAACTGGCGAAGCTCGCTCGAGCCTATCCCGATAATCGCATCGTCCTCGATCATTGTGGGGGGCCTCTTGGGATTGGCCCCTATGCTGAGAAACGCGACGAGGGATTTTCCGAGTGGCGCGACAACATTTCGGCGATTGCCCAGTGCGAGAATGTCGTGGCTAAACTCGGAGGGCTTAACATGGAGATTGTCGGCTTCGGTTGGCATGAACGCGTTTCTCCGCCGACGAGCGAGGAGCTGCTGGCCGCCACGCGGCCATATCTGGAACACATGATCGAGTCCTTTGGTCCGGAACGCTGCATGTTTGAGTCGAACTTCCCAGTGGACAAGGTGAGCAGTAGTTACCTTGTGCTATGGAATTCCTTTAAGCGTTTAACAGCCAACTATTCCGCCGCCGAGAAGGAAAGGCTCTACCACGACACGGCGACCGCAACCTACCGCTTGTAGCAATCTGTCGTTCAATCAGGGTTTGCTCCGCCACCACAGTAGCGAGGCCGAGGCAAGACCCAGGAAGAGGGCGAACGTGGAGGGCTCGGGCACAATAGTGAGTTGCGCTGTAGTAAGCCGGTCAGGCTGACCTCCGGGCGTGGAATCCAAGCCCTGAACAAAATCGCCAACGCTGAGCCCCATGCTCAGGCCGGTAAGCGTCACCGTCGTGCTATCGGGTGCAGTGTATGTGAGGCCTCCGCCCGTGACGTTTGGATCGCCGTCGACTCGACGCGCTGAGGTGCCGGTACCGCCAACAAAGCTGCTGGATCCGAAATCCACAACACCGGAGATTCCCGGATTAACGTTATCCCCATCAAAGAAAAGATTGAGAGTGTAGGTCCCTGCGAATGACTGGCTTGACTGGTCGGAGAATACATAAAGTGTCTCGGCGCCGATATTCAGGTTGATGGACGGGTGAATGGTTCCTGCTGAATCTCCGGTGTTGAGAAACACGGGTGATGCAGCTTCGCGAGCGATGTAGACATTGTGGGTAGTACTTGGGTTCGTCGACCCTTCGGCAGTTGAAAGAGTGTCCCACCAGACTTGGGTAGCGCCGTTCCCATTGGCATCCGACGTGTAGAGAATCGCGTCCGTAAGCACGACTCCCAGCGTCGACAATGGCAGGATAAAAAGTGCCGGCAGCAGCACTTTCGCTATATTTAAAACCAGGTTGTTCCTATTTATTCCCACGGCGGTTCTCGAATGGATTCGACCCTGAGATTCGCAGGGCTCTTGCGGCAAGGCAACCCTTTCCATTGGTGTTGGTCAGCGCGCCGGGGGCGCGACTAACCCGACTTGACCAACTCAACCTCTAAAAAAGTTTTTTTCGGGGGTAAATGGGCTGTCGAGTCGCATAAACAGTGGGGGAAGGTTGGCAGAACAGCCTGTAGTGTAGACCTACCCTCTTCCCAGGCCTCGATATGTTTGTATAATTGGGGGCCATCATGTTTCTGAGGTGCAATCGTCGGCGCAAAGATGGCAAAGAGCATTGCTATTGGAACATCGTGGAGAATAAGCGTGTGGGTGGCGGTCGGGTGGTGCAGAGGCAGGTTCTCTACCTTGGAGAGATCAACGACAGCCAGCGCAGCGCTTGGCGCAAGAGTATCGAGATCTTTGCCGAGGGTAGTGCCCGGCCGGAGCAGGTGGCGCTGTTTCCCGAAGATCGGGCGCCGCCGCTCGAGGAGGAAAGCATCGTACGGATTCGGCTCAAAGATTTGAGGATAGAGCGGCCCCGGCAATGGGGAGCGTGCTGGTTGTCCTGCGTGCTTTATGAACAATTGGGGTTGGGTGAGTTCTGGCGCGAGCGAGTGAGGCCTTCCCGGCAAGGCAGGCGGTGGGCCCATGTGTTGCAAACCCTGGTGGCCTATCGACTGATCGATCCAGGAAGCGAGTGGCGGCTGCACCGCCAATGGTATGAGCAATCAGCCATGGCCGATCTTCTGGGCGAAGACTTCGCCTTGGCCGAGAAGAACACCCTGTATCGCTGCCACGATCGATTGCTGGAGCACAAAAAGGCCTTGTTCGCCCACCTGACCAACCGCTGGAGCGATCTGTTCAACACCCGTTACGAGGTACTGCTATACGATCTGACGAGCACCTATTTCGAGTGTGATCCGAACCAGGAACCAGCGGCTTCGAGCCGAATCCGCAAGTTCGGCTACAGCCGAGACAAACGTTGGGATTGTCTGCAGGTGGTGATCGCCCTGGTAGTCACCCCGGAGGGCTTTCCGATTGCCTATGAAGTGCTTCCCGGTAACACCCTGGATCAAACCACCTTGGGCGATTTTCTTGCTCGCATCGAAAAGGCCTACGGCAAGGCCCGGCGCATCTGGGTCATGGATCGGGGAATACCTACCGAGGAGGTTTTGGCCCAGATGCGTGCAAGCGACCCGCCGATCGACTATCTGGTGGGTACGCCGCGCTCGTGGCTGGACAAGTTCGAGCAATCGTTGCTGCAAAAGCAGTGGCAGAATCTGCGTGCAGGTATCGACGTAAAACTCATCAGGGAGGGGGGTGAAACTTATGTTTTGGCCCGTAGCAAGGAGCGTCTGCACAAAGAAAAGGGTATGCGTCTGCGCGGTTTGCGCCGATTGCTTGAGAGGCTCAAGAAGCTCCGCGATAGCAAGCGGCGTTACCAGCGCGATACCATCCTCATTAAACTGGGCGAAGCCAAGAAGGAAGCCGGCCCGCGGATCTGGCGTTTACTCGACATTGCCGTAGCCCCCAAGGATGGCCCCGCCAATGGCTCGCCGGTGAGCTTCCGGTTGAACTGGAAGAACTACCGTCAGGCCTATCGCCGGGAAGGCCGCTACCTGTTGCGCAGCACCCTCAGTGCCGACAATCCGCACCGCCTCTGGCACCTCTACATCCAACTCACTGAGATCGAGCAAGTTTTCAAGGAAATGAAAAATGACCTCTCCATCCGGCCCATCCATCACCAAAGGGACGATCGCATCGAGGCCCATATTTTTATCAGCTTCCTGGCTTACTGCCTATGGGTCACTCTGAAGCGTCGCTTGCGCGATCTGGCCCCTGGTCTTACTGCCGCCGAGGTGCTTTCGAAAATGGCGGCGATGCAAATGCTCGATGTAAAGCTACCCACCACCGACGGGCGCACCGTGGTGCTCACCCGTTACACCGAGCCCAGTAAGGATCAAAAGCTATTGCTCAACCAGCTAAAGCTTGAACTTCCTGCACAACCGCCACCAAAAATCGAATCGAAAACTAGCGAGATGTAGTGGAGACCTTTGGTCGTTTATCAACGACTTAGGTCAAAAATGACGCCCAGTTGAGAAAGAGGGGCTAATGTCGAAGGACCGCCGGGCGGTTTCGCTGCTCAGTGTTCTCGCGGTATAGGAAAATCGACCTCATGAGGAAGCCCAGGTAGGCGAAAATCACCACAGCCAGACATCCGGTTGTAGGCGGCGATGATCCTGGCATTGCCCCACTCAAACTCGTAGGAGAGCACGTTCATGTCGCGGCCGGCGTCGCCCTCCCCGTGGATCATAGTTCCCCAGGGTATGGATTCCGTTCCTGACTTAATTTCCTAGAAAAACGGGTATTTCCTAGAAAAACGGGTGAATCCAGGCTTCGGAAATCTCGAGGCCGAAACCGGGACCTGCGGCCGGGGTCAACCAGCCGTTCTCGGGGACAGCGGTGCCGGGGACTCGAGTTGCCTCACGCAAAGGAACGCCGGGCGGAGAACCCACAAAGTACTCTGTCCAGGGCACGGCGGGATTGGCATAACTGAAGTGCTGGCCAAAGGGACTGATGCCCCCACCGTGAAGAATGACCTTGAGATCGGCGGCTTGGGCAATGGATCCGATTTTTCGGCAGGTAGAAAGCCCGCCGCACCAGGAGATATCGGGTTGCAGGATGTCCGCGACCTGATGGTGGGCAGCCCACTGGAAAGGGACATGAGTGTACCAGTGTTCACCGGTGCTCAGTGTCTGCCAGGGCAGCCGCTGGCGCAGATCGATATGGGCATCGAAATCTTCCGGAATGAGACACTCCTCCATCCAATTCAGGCGGTAGGGCCTCAGGGTTTCCGCCAGGCGCACGGTGTATTCGACGTCAAATGCCATCCAGCAATCGAGCATAAGTTCACAGTCGTCCCCGATTTGTTGTCTGGCATGGGCGACGAAATCCTCATTCTTCTTGATTCCATCCAGTCCGTCGGCGGGCCCGTAGGGGCAGGCGAGTTTGAATGCCTGGAAGCCGAGCTCCTGATACCAGTCGATGTCGTTGCCGGTTGCGTAGCAGAACAGACGCTCCTTCTGAGGACCTCCGATCAGGTTATAAACTGGCTCGTTCAGGGATTTGCCCTTGGCGTCCCAGAGCGCCAGATCCACGGCACTGATCGCGTAGGAGGCGAGACCTGTGGTACCATAAGGCTTGGTCAGGCGAAACATGATGTCGGCCAGCCGCTCGATCGCGAGCCCGTCCTCACCTATGAGTTGAGGGGCCAGGTGGTCGTCGATTACGGCCGCCACGGCGCGGCCGTGGCTGGCGCTGCCCAGACCCCAGGTGCCGTCTTCCAGCGTCACCTTGCACCAGACGGTTCCCCATTTTTTGGGCGACCACAGGCTGCGATGCCGCTTTACCTTAGGATAGCGGGACATGGGGTTGGCCACCTCGGCTTCTTGTGCCCACCCTGGGCGGCGCGGTTGGGTTCTGGTTTGCTTTCGCGGTAGGTCGACCTGAACGGCTTGAATGTTCTTGATTTTCATTAGTACCCAGTTGCTCCGAAATCGAAGAGTCGAAGTAGCGTTGGCTGTAAGAGAAGGCGAGCGTAAATGTAGCTGGACGCTTTCGCGTTCAGCGCGGATTGGATGATTGGACTGGGACGAATCGATCCCGCTCACACTGCGGAAATCAAGTATCAAAAATAGAAGGGACGGCTACGAACCCGAGGATCATGATAACGATGGCATAGGAAGCCGCCGATAACAGGGTAGGGTATAAAGCGGATCAGGGCGCCCAGCCGGAAGTATCCCAGGGCCAGGAGAATGAGACCGTTGGAAAGGGAGGCGAATATGATGCCCGCGGTTACGGTGTAGAACACCACCTCGGCCGTCACCGTGCCCAGGAGTTGCTCCTCGATAGTGACCGCCATAAGGGCGAGAATGGGAGCGACCCGTTCCTGGGTTAGCCGATCATACCCGGATAGGAGCTGCCGACCGCAAGGATGCCTGCAATCAGAATACCTGTAAACAGCATCATACCGATACCTCTATCGAGGAAGGGCTCCAACTCACAGACGAGCAGTCGTGGCGTTTCCAGATAACTGACAAGCCCGGCACCAGCGAGGTGTGTCCTGGAACCGAGCATTTCGCCCACTCCATCTCGTCGCGCCAGTTTTTTCGGGTTGCAGGCCGCGCCCCGGAACCCGGAAAAGCCTCTTGTTGACCTCCCTGCGCAGTTCTGTTCCAAAGCTCCCACAAGAAATGCACGCTATCGGCTTCAGACTCCGGGCAAACGCCCCTGAAGGCCAAAAGCGATTTCCTATCAGTTCCCAGGTCTCAGGTTCCTCGTGGTCTTTGGATATCTGTGTGGGCGAAGTCATCGCCTTTGAAGAGAAGCGGAAGGCCTCTTTCCTTAGCCAATGCGTAGGCGAAGCAATCCCCGAAGTTCAGTCTGGCCAGGCTTCCTGATCCGCGCCCATAAAGTTGATTGGCACGGCGAGCAATCTGCGTCTGAGTTAAGCTTACCGGAGCAACTTCCAGCCCAAGCTTCTCGAAGAACTCGTCAAAGGCGTGCCGGGCTATCTCGTTCGCCGAACGGTCCACTTTCAGGCATGTCTCAAGGAAATTCGCGGCTGAGATCGCCGTACCCTCAGCCAACAGAATACGGGTAAGAAAGTCGTCCTTTTCGGGCTCGTCCAGAAATATTGAGAGAATAGCGGAGGTATCGACAATCATGCCGTGCTCCTGGGTGCGCCGTGCTCGTCATAAAGCTCATCGTCACTCAAGATCGGACCGGTCAGGTTCTGGCGGAAACGGTGCGTGATGGCCTCAATCTCCGCTTTGCGGTCTGCGAAATCATTCTCCCGGCGAATGCGCTCCAATCGCTCGGAAACCGCCTTGCCTACCGCTTCCGTTATGCTCTCTCCGGCAATTTGCGCCAGTTCTCGGGCCAAACGATCGGCTTCAGGATCTCGAATGCTCAGTGTCATGTATTACTCTCCCTACAAATTGTATGAAATGCCACACTGCCACACCCCTCGCCTCCCGGTCAAGCAGGTAAGCACTCTCTTTCAGAAGACCCCTTAGACCAGAATTGCGCCGTGGGTTTTGGTTTGCAGGCGGTACACGCTGGTACGGGCAGTGAGGAACAGCACACTGCCATCTTCGCCCCAGCATAAATTCGCAGGCAACTCCGGTATGATAATCCGACCGAGGAATTCACCATTCGACCGGCACACCCACACGCCACCGGGCCCGGTGCAAAACATATTGTCTTGTAGATCTACCTTAAGGCCATCCGGCACGCCGAGGTCATCGGACGCCATATCCAACAGAATGCGGCTCCTGCTCAGCTTGCCATCTGCACCGACGTCAAAGGCCCGGATATGCTTTTTGGCCGAATCATCAATGTAGAGAGTGGATTCGTCGGTTGAGAAGGCGAGACCATTCGGCAGGTCAAAATCGTCCACCAGGAGGTCGATTGGGCCCTCAGGGCTAAGGCGATACACCCCATTGCAGGGCTGTTCCTTGCCCTCGATGGGATTCTTCCACCAGTTCTCGGGTCGCGGAGTGCCGGGAACGCTCGGCCGGATGGCGTAGGGCGGATCGGTGAAATAGATCGCACCGTCCGACTTCATTACAATGTCGTTAGGACTGTTGAGCTTTTTATTCTCATATCGATCTGCCAGGGCGGTGCGAGTGCCATCATCCGCCACCCGAACCACACGACGACCACCGTTCTCCGCAGCTACTACGGCTCCTTGATGGTCCAGAGTGAGGCCATTTGACATGCCGGTGGCATAGGTGGTGAGTTCCGGGCCTTCCGCTAGGCGCCGCCAGCGAACGATTCGGTTGTTTGGAATGTCGCTGAACACCAGATCATTGCCGCGCCACACCGGCCCTTCGGTGAATCCCAATCCGCTCGCGATACACTCAACCGGTGTGTCGGGATCAATGAGATCGTGTAAGCCTGGGTGTTGAACGTCGAGATTGGCCATGATGAGTCCTTAGGTAATAGAGTCGTTTGTTAAGATTACGTGTCAACAACGTCGAAAAGCGCGACGGACGTTTCCGGGAAGGGCTCATCGGCCCCAGGCAACCCCAACACCGATACCTTGACTTGCCTGCAATTTCCAACCTAATCCTCATTTCAAGCGTCCCGGTTTTGCTCCGATCCCCGTGCCGGTCTTACAAGTCTGCCAGTCGTTGCTTTTGGCAATCGGTTGGCTGGATTTGTAGGAGGATTTTTACCGAGGCCTGCGTCCGTCAACTATGGCTGGGCCATGAACCTTTCGACCGTGCGTTCTGGAGGGCCGAGGGCCCACGAGGCCGAAAGTATGAATACGATTGAGATCACGATCAAGGGGTGAAACTCCGGTCAAGTTCAATTTAAGAGCACCACCATACCCTTACGGTTTCGAGATCTTGTAGGAGGAAAGAACCCATGCTGCGAGGAGGAAACTAAGATGAAGACCACGTGGGATTATACAAACACACGCCAATATCGCCGGCGGATTGCCGAGGGGATGCCACCTTTGATTATCACTTGTGCGATTACGGGTGATCATCAGAAAACGGAAAACCCGAACTTGCCTATGTCAGGTGAGGAACAGGCCGAAGCGGCGGCGGCGATTTATGCTGCCGGCGCGCAGATTGTCCACATTCATGGTCGTCAAGCCGATGATCCGACTCAAGGCACAAGTGACGCCGCCCGCTATTATGCAATCAACGCGATGATGAGGGCCAAAGCGCCGCAAATAATGATCGATAACACGCAAACCGCGACTGAATTGCCGGGAGAGGGAGACGGCATGTTGGGAGCGCTTTACCGCTTTCGGTCAGGTCCCTTGGAGGCACGGCCGGAAGTGATGTCTCTCAACCCTGGGCCGATGACCTTTCGTGGCGGGGAAAAATCACCGAGCAGCGTCGTTATCACGACCTTTGAGGAAACTGAGAAAGTAGCGAACGAAATGCGTGAACGTGGGATAAAGCCTCAAATCTTTATCTACCATCCGGGTCACTTTGATCTGCTTGAATACTTGATTTCCCACGATGCACTAGACAAACCCTATTTTGTTCAGCTCGTCTTTGGTCAACAAAGTGGGATCGCGACCAATCCTGAAAATCTCCTATTCACCGTCAAACAACTACTGGCGGACACCCTCTTCCAAACCTGTGCTTTGGGGCTGGAAGCTATTCAAGTCAATACCTTGGCTATTCTATTGGGTGGGCACGTTCGTACAGGAATGGAAGATTGTCTGGAGTACCAACGCGGTGAGTTGGCCCAGGGCAATGTCCAACTGGTCGAACGAGTTGTACGTATAGCCAATGAACTGGGGCGACCCATTGCGACATCTGAAGAAGCCCGGCGAATGCTCGGAATTGGGGCGCCAACGCAGTATTAACGAAAGCGAAGCACAGCCATCCCACAGGATGTGGTGAGACTCCCTTTCGGGCAGGGTTAAAAAAAGGTGGTCGGCGGCGGATTCCGACCAAAGAATCCGCAGTATGAAAAACATAACGCCGACGAAACACTACAGCAGCACCTTGCATCAGCTTTGTAAACTCATCCCGTCGCATTTGACGGAAAAACTCGCCCGGGAGTACGGGGTCGATAAAAAGGCGCGCACCTTCACGCCATGGAGTCATGTGGTCAGTCTGCTCTTTGCGCAACTGACCCATGCCATCGGCCTTAACGACGTCTGCGACACCCTGCGGCATCATGCGGCCAAGCTCAGGGCGATCAGGGGAGCGGTTGCACCGAGCCGAAACACTCTTTCGCATGCCAATAGGGAGCGCGACAGCGACATGATGGAGGCGTTGTTCTGGAAGGTGCTGGGGCATCTGCAAGAGCTTTCGCCGGGCTTTGGACCGGCCGGGCGCTACCGAGGCCTGCCCCGTCGCTTCAAACGGGCGATCCATGCGATCGATTCCACCACCATTGCCCTGGTGGCCAACTGCATGGACTGGGCCAAGCACCGTCGGCGCAAGGCCGCGGCGAAGATGCACCTGCGGCTCAACCTGCAAAGTTTTCTTCCCGGCTTTGCCGTCATTGAAGAAGCTTCCCATCACGACGACACGCGGACCCTGGCCCTGTGCGCGGGGCTGCAGGCCGGAGAGATCGCGGTTTTCGACAAGGCTTACCTGCATTTTGCCAATCTTTTCCATTTGAGCGAACGCGGCATATTCTGGGTCACGCGCGCCAAAGACAACCTGCGCTGCCATGTTTGCCGCAAGCGCCTGCGCAAGCCTCAAGGACCTATCCTGCGGGATGACGAGGTCACCCTGAAGGTTCCCGCCTCCCGCCGGCAGTATCCCGGCAGGTTGCGCCGGATCGAAGCCGAAGTGGAAGTCAACGGCGAGTGGGTCGTCATGGTTTTCCTCACCAACAACATGGACTGGGCCCCTTCCAGTGTCTGCGCCCTCTACCGCTGCCGCTGGGGCATCGAGGTGTTTTTCAAGCAGATCAAGCAAACCTTCAAAGTCTGCGATTTTCTCGGGCATTCCAAGCAGGCCATCCGTTGGCAGCTGTGGGCCGCCCTGCTGCTGCTCGTTCTGCTCCGATACATTGCCTTTATCAGCCAGTGGCCGCACAGCTTCACCCGGTTGTTTACGCTCGTGCGCGGCGTGCTCTGGGACCGTTTCGGGCTTTTCGATCTGGCGGACTTCTATGGGACAGCACGAACCCGATATCGAATGTGTTCCCAGCCTCAACAGGCTTACCTACCCGGTTTCTCCCCTTAGCTCTGTGGGACAGCATCCGTCCATATCAACCATTTCCCCCCTGTTTTACATTTTGACTTTTTCCCAATATCAACCGCTATCCCGCTCCATCCCTCAGGCTTGCCTTCAGGGTTTAGGCCTTATGGGATGGCTGTGAAAGCGAAGAAAAACCACGACTCCTCGACTGCCGTCGGCTACCCCGCTCTCAACCAGGCTTCGATTTTCTCTTCATCGGCATGCGACCACGGTGCGATCTCCTCGATACTCGGGCTGTCGAATCCACTGTAAACGTGGGCCATGATCTGCTCGTAGGTTCCTGCGGTGAGCTGTGCCGACCGCCATTGCATGAAGTTCTCCCGGTCGTACTGCTTGGCCCGGGCATCGATCACGGCACAGGCGAAGTTTCCCTTCAGGATGCGCTCCATCTCATCCACCACGTCGGCCCGTTCTTTGGCGAGATTTGCCCTTTCCCAGGGATCGGTTTCGAGATTAAAGAGCTCCGGATCGAACCCGCAGTGTTTGATCAACTTCCATGGCCCGCGCCGTAGCATGAAGGTTCCTGTAGAGGAGCGGTCGCCGTGATACTCGGCAAAGGCCCAATCCCTCTGCCGAGCGCTTCCGCCAATCAGTTGGGGAACCAGGGACTCCCCGTTGAGTTTGTCGGGATAGCCAGGATTTCCGGCGCAGTCCGCATAGCGGATTCCAGCCATGTCGAGGAATGTCGGGTAGAGATCGACCAGGGAAACGGGAGAATCAACGGTGGCTCCCCGATGGACGTCCGGTCCTCGAATGATGAGGGGAACATGAGCCGACGGTTCGTAGAAGGTGCGTTTTAGGACTTGGTTCTGCTCCCCTGCCATATCGCCATGGTCACTGGAGAAGATGACATAGGTGCTGTCTCCCAATCCGAGATCATCGATCGCCTGAAGCACCCTGCCCACCATCTCGTCCAGGGCTGCGATCATGGCAAAGTAACTGTGTCGGATTTCCCGGATCATCGATTCGGAAAAAGGGTGAGCGCTGTTTTTCGTTATCCTGGTGTAGGCCACCGCAGGGTGTTCGCTTCCGGTCATGGGACCGAGTAGCGGGGGCAGATCGATAGCCTCCTCATCGATCAGAGACAGGTGCCGCCTTTCGGACGTGTACGGAGGATGCACCAAGCCGGTGGTCAGGTAGAGCATGAAGGGCCGGTCTTCGGACGTCGCTTTCTGTAGCTCGTCGATGGCGCGGTAGGTCCATTGCCAGTCATGTTCGTTGATGGTCCCGTTCTGCACTACACGCGGCATAGGCGTGCGCACGATTGGTCGAAGTATCCGGGCCGCTCGCGTCCACGATCCCACACGGTCGCGAATGGAATGTTTCCCGTACACGTAATCGAGAGGGCCTATGGCGGAGAAGCGATAACCTGCACCGGCAAATGTATCCTGAAACGTTGGAACGCCGTGGCGCAGACCTTCGTGGTTGTTCCAGCATGAATAATAGTGAGGATATTTCCCGCTCCACATACTGGCACGGGACGGGTTGCACACAGGACTGGTCATGTAGGCATTGGTGAAGAGTGTGCCCTGCTCCGCCAATCGGTCCAGATGGGGGGTTGCGTTACGGAGAGCGGGATGCCCCATCGAGCCCATTTTGCGCCCGTCCATGCTCTCGGCGTGGATAAAAACTATGTTTGCGTTTCGCGCCATTACGATGACCGATTCTCTATGAAATCCTCAAACAGGGTCAACACGCCATCGATAAAGATTGTTCTCCCTTTCGGCCGTCTCCCGCGGCAAGCCGGGGCTCGCTCCTCTGAAACTGTGTCGACAGGTTCAACGCTCGACCCACCCCTCCCGAGAGAGGAACCCACCCCGACTTTCAGCCACCCCTCCCGAGAGGGGAACTTTTTCTATTGGTAGCCGGCTAGGATGGTCCCCTCCTCGGAGGGGTGGCCGACATGTATCGGCGTAGCACAAAGTGCGGAGACGGAAGGCCGGGGTGGGTCCGATACGCCGGGAGAGACCCTGCACCGTAGTTTCATTCCGCCAAATTTGTCAGCGCTTGAATACAGTGCTCCTTTGGGACCGAGAGCCCATGTGCCTCTCCGAAATTGGGGCAGGTTCAGTCCTTTAAAACATTGCATTTAAAACGACGGCCGTCCTTGTAAATGCAATGTTAGACCGGATCTCGATACCCTGAGCTGCGCCCTCCCAACCTCTGAGCCGCGAACCCCTAAGCCGTGAAGCAAACCCCGAACCTTTGAACCGTGCACCCAACATCGAACAGGAAACACCGGACCTCCCAAACACCTCGTAGGACGACACTCGATCCAGACGGGTAAAAAGCCGTAAATTCCCCGTAGCTCTTGACCGGGCAAAGCCTCTGCGAAGACCGTTGCGGCGGGGAGCAGGCTTTTTAAGGGTGTCGTTCAATCCCTCACGTTTCGTTCGCTCGGTGGTGAGATGGCAGGCCAATCCATTCCGTTTTCCCCGGTCAAGGTCAATGTGTGAGGCTTCATTTTCGCCCATACCGATGGAGCCGGCGGCAATGGTTTGATCGGTTCCCGGAAAAGTGTTGACAAGGCACTTGACCATTTCATTTTCATTCGTTTTGAGCTTCCCACCGACCAGCAAGGGAGTCGACATCCGGCTCCATCATTGACAAGGAAACCATGGGAGGCCTTGTGCAGTATGAAGATTGAAAAGACTCTATTTTGGACTCCAAGCCTGCTTTCATTGATCTTATTACTTGGTGGCGCGAGCGGTTGCGGAAAAGCAGCGCCTGTCTCTGAAAAGGAGCCAGGAGCCGAAGCTGCAAAAGCGGCCCAAGCAACCGGGGGTGTCGCCATTCCCACCGAAGGCGCGGTCATTTCGGGTACTATTCAATTCCAGGGGGATGCACCCACTCTGGGCGAAATTGACATGTCGGAAGAGCCGGTCTGCCTAACCCAGTGGGAAGAGGCGGGGAAGGTTCCGCGTAGCGAGGCGCTCGTTTTGGGCGAGGGAAATACGGTCGGCAACGTTTTTGTAAGTATTAAGAGCGGACTCAGCGAATCCAACTATAATCCTGCCAGTGAGACTGTTTACGTGAACCAGAAAGGCTGCCGGTATTATCCCCACGTGTTTGCCCTCATGAAGGGTCAGTCCCTGGTCTTCAAGAACTCCGATGGAGTGCTGCATAACGTTCATGCTCTCCCGGATAAGAATCGCGAATTCAACCTCTCCATGCCTTCTACAATGACGGAATCCTCCGCCCGGAGCTTCCGCAAAGCCGAGGGTATGTTTCGCATCAAGTGCGATATCCACCCATGGATGAGTTCCTTTGCTGCGGTGCTCACCCATCCCTTTTTCGCGGTAAGCGGAAGCGACGGCCGCTACGAGATCAGGAATCTGCCTCCGGGAACCTACGAAGTGGAAGCCTGGCATGAAAAGATGGGGACGCGGACCGCCTCTATCACGGTGGCGGCGAAGGAGACCAAGACGGCGGATTTCACGTTTTCCCGATGAGGCCTCGTTTCCTTTGATTTCTCCCAACTGACGGCAAGCCGGAAAACGACGCTGTGAGTATCCGCTAAGCATGAAATAAAGAAGGCTCGAGCATGGACGAAACAACGGTTAGTACGGCGGAGACCGCCACCCCCGAACCCCGCCTGGAGACGCACCACGAGCTTCCCTTCTGGCGGAAATACATATTTTCCACCGATCACAAAATGATCGGCATCCAGTATGCGTTAACGGGAGGCTTTTTCCTTTTCTTCGGCTTTGGCCTCATGATGCTCATGCGCTGGAGTATGGCCTACCCCGACCAACCCGTTCCGGTTCTTGGTTTCCTATTTGGCGAAGCCAAAGCGATAGGCCCGGACGCCTACAACATCATGGGCGCCATGCACGGGACCATAATGGTTTTTCTGGGGGTCGTGCCCCTGGCTTTCGGCGCCTTCGGCAATTTTGTCCTTCCCTTGCAGATCGGTGCGCCCGACATGGCCTTTCCGAAGCTCAATGCTGCCAGTTACTGGGCTCTGTTCGTGGGCGGGGTAATCATGCTGGTGAGTTTCTTCGTCCCGGAAGGAGCGGCTAAATCGGGCTGGACCGCTTATCCTCCTTTAGCCGACATCGATATTGGCTGGGGCCAGACCCTCTGGCTTTTTGGCATGATTTTTCTCATTACCTCGTCGCTTCTCGGCGCCATCAACTTTATCACCACGACCATTCAAATGCGGGCCAAGGGGATGACCTTCATGCGTTTTCCCTTCTTCGTGTGGGCTCAGTTCGTGACCGCGTTCCTCCTGCTGCTGGCCTTTCCGCCCCTCGAATCCGCGGCCATTCTGCAGCTCATGGACCGCCTGGCGGACACCAGCTTCTTCCTTCCCACTGGGCTGGTGGTCAGCGGTGAGCTGATAAGCGGTGAGCTGGCGAACAGAAGCGGTGGAGGAAGCCCCATCCTCTGGCAGCATCTGTTCTGGTTCCTGGCCCATCCGGAGGTCTATGTGCTCATCCTTCCGGGATTGGGAATAGTGGCCGAGATCATTGCCAATAATACGCGCAAGCCCCTGTTCGGTTACAAGGCGATGGTCTACTCCCTGATTTTCATCGGCTTCATGTCCTTTACGGTGTGGGCCCACCACATGTATATCACGGGCATGGGCACGACCATGAACGCGTTCTTTCAAACCACCACGATGATTATTTCGATCCCCTCGGTAGTTATCCTTTCGTGCCTTTTTCTGTCTCTCTGGGGAGGATCTATTCGCTTCAACACGCCCATGCTATTCGCTCTCGGCTTCCTGCCCATGTTTGGTATCGGCGGGCTTACCGGCCTCCCACTGGGTCTGAGCGCGGCGGATATCCATCTGCACGACACCTACTACGTCATCGGGCACTTTCACTATGTGGTTGCTCCCGGCACCCTCTTTGCCCTTTTCGCCGGGATTTATTATTGGTTCCCGAAAGTCACCGGGAAGATGATGAGCGAGACGCTCGGCAAGATTCATTTCTTTGGCTCCTTCGTGCTTATGAACCTCATTTTCTTCCCCATGATGATTCAGGGGTTGGCCGGCATTAACCGCAGACTATACGACGGCGGCGCCGCCTACGCCGATCCGGCCGCGGTGATCGAACCGGGCTTTTACTCTCACGCCGCGAACTTTCTTCACCTCAACAAATTGATGTCCCATTCGGCCTGGCTGCTGGGTCTGGTGCAGGTCGTTTTTCTGGTAAACCTGTTCTGGAGTCTGGCCAGGGGCAAGGCGGCCGGTCGCAACCCGTGGCAGGGCACGACCCTGGAGTGGGCGACGGCGTCGCCGCCGCCGCATGGCAACTTTGACGGTCCGATCGAGATTCACCGGGACCCCTACGAATACAGTGTTCCGGGCGCTGCCGCAGATTTCAGCCCGCAGTTTGAAGAGCCGCCGGCCGCTGCTGCCGGTGGAGGCGCCTGAGGATCGAACAGGGAAGGAAACTCATTTGATGTCAGCTACCGTTGAAATCCCCTATATCACCGAACCGCGTCCGGATACGGGCCTGGTTAACGTCAAACTGGGCACGTGGCTTTTCCTGGCCTCCGAGGTGATGCTCTTCGGCGGGCTGTTTTCCGCCTACATCCTCTTGCGCGCGGGCGCCGAGACCTGGCCCGAAGGCGCCTCCATTCTCAATGTGCCGCTAGCCACTTTGAATACGTTTGTGCTTATCACCTCGTCGATCACCATGGTGCTGGCGTGGGCCTCGCTGGTACGGGGTGACTTTAGCAAATATAGGAGGTTCAACTATGCGACCCTTGCCTGCGGGCTGGCTTTTCTAGTGGTCAAATATTTCGAGTATTCGGCCAAATTTCACCACGGTCTTTTCCCTTCAGAGAGCACATTTCTAGCCATCTACTTCACGCTTACCGGACTTCACGGCCTGCACGTCGTGGGAGGGATGACCATGCTCGCTTACTACGCCTTTCCCGGATCGAGTATGTGGCACACCAATCGCGTGCAGTTTACCAACCGGGTGGAATGCGCCGGCCTCTTCTGGCATCTCGTCGACCTGGTTTGGATCTTTCTCTTTCCCGTCCTTTATTTGATGTAACTATTGTTTCATGGCTGAAGATCTAGAAGAACTCAATAAACACGTGCGGACTTGTATCGCTGTGTTTGTCATCCTGCTTGCCCTGACCCTGGTCACAGTGGCCGTATCCTATCTGGACGTTCCCCCTGCCGCCGCTATTACCCTTGCCCTTTGTATCGCCATGGTCAAAGCGACCATGGTCGTTTCTTTTTTTATGCACCTGATCTCCGAGAAGAAGCTGATCTTTTTTTCGCTAGGTTTAGCCGCTCTATTCTTCATTTTTCTCCTCATTCTGCCCGTTGCTACGAATCAGACGGAGGTGAAGCAGACAGTGGAAGTAAAATATTGACAGGGTCGAACACGCATGCGCCACCATGTCTCTCAAGACCATCCACCTCGTCTTTATTCTTTGCTCCTTTCTGCTCTGTCTTGGAGTCGGTTGGTGGGGCGTGGAGCATGCTCAGGCCTCGAACTTCAACCTGCCATTGGGGATAATTTCTGCTCTCGGTGCCCTGGCCCTTCTGGTTTACGGGCGACGCTTTTTCAAGCGGAGTTACTGGAGCGAGCGAATCGATTAGGGTGATGCGTGCTGTGTTCAATCCCCGGATTGGGTTGCTGATCGCCCTCCCCATTTTCGTCGGCGCACCGCTGCCGGCGGTGGCTTGCACCAGTTGTTTCAGTGGGGTCGACGAGCTAACCGCGGGCGGCGTCCAACTCGCTGTTTTCTTTCTTCTGGGACTTACGGCCCTGCTCCTCGGAGGGTTTGCCTCCTTTTTCTTGTACCTGCGGCACCGCGCCCGGAGGGCGGCTACGGAGCAAGGTTATCCCGATCCGGGACATATTTACCTCGTCGTATCCAACAGCAACGACGAGCGAATTCAAAGCTACGATGAACTCGGAATCCCCTCTCGCCTCAAGGATCGGGAAAATCAATTTGTTTGGAAGTCGCGCTTATGAAGCAACCGATGAACGATTTCTTCGGGTTTCCCTGGATGCCCATCGACGTGTCAGAGCATGGCGCCGCCTTGGATCATCTCAATGAGCTTCTCCATTGGCTGGCCCTCATCCTCTTTGTCGGTTGGACGGCCTATTTTATCTATGTGCTGTTCCGCTTTCGCCAATCGAAAAGCCCGCAGGCCAGCTATGAAGGGACGAAAACGCATGTGGGGAGTTACGTCGAGGTAAGCGTAATTATCGCTGAAACGGTTCTCCTGCTCGGGTTCTCGATTCCACTTTGGTCAGCCTGGACGGGAGACTTCCCAGCAGAAGAGGATTCCGTCGTCGTGCGTGTGGTAGCCGAGCAGTTCACCTGGACCTATCATTATCCCGGACCGGATGGCGTCTTCGGATTGACCCGGCCTGAGCTCATTGACTTGGAAACGAATCTTCTGGGACTGGACAGCAAGGATCCTTACGGGAAAGACGACGTGATCGCGAAGCGCTTATATTTACCCGTGCAGAAGGACGTCATCTGCCATCTCAACTCCAAAGACGTGATTCACAACCTTGGCATTCCCGCCATGCGGGTGAAGCAGGATGTCATGCCCGGCTCCAGCATTCCTGTCACCTTCAAGGCCATGAAGACGGGCAAGTTTCTGATCGCGTGCAGCCAGTTGTGCGGAAACGGGCATTCCACGATGCGCGGATTTATCGAGGTCCTGGAGCAAGAGGAGTTTGACACGTGGCTGGCAAAGCAAGTCGAGAAGAAGAAGCGGTTAAGTACGCAGGATGTCTGGTAGCGGGCTCCTCCTTTTCTGGTGCTCGCCATCTGTTCCCTTTCCACTGCCCGCTCGCCGCGAAAGGGCAGTCGATGGTGGCGCGGAGGCCCGCTCGAACGTGCAAAGGTTTTTTTATCATTCGGAAGGCACCGGAGATTGAGTCGCAGTAGGCAGAGAGGAATTCTTGTAATACTTGCGGCCGCGTTCGCGGCCGCTGTCTTCGCTTCGCCTCTACTGGCCGACGTAGAGAGTGCTGTCGCTACCGAATACCGTGCCTTTCCCTATATCAACAGCCGGGTGGCGATATGGATGGTGGGCGAATTGCACCTCATGTACGCGGCCTTCGTTCTGGCCGTACCGATGTTCGCCCTCATTATTGAATTCATCGGCTACAAGACCGGCGACAAGCGCTACGATCGCCTCGCCTATGAGTTCACCAGCCTGCTCTCGGTGTCTTTTTCTTTTACCGCCACCCTGGGAGCGATTCTGACCTTCATGCTGATGATCCTCTATCCGAGGTTCACGGCCTACCTGATTTCAATATTCGACAAGACATTCTGGCCTTATGGGTTGCTCTTTTTCGCTGAGGCCGGGTTTTTATACGGCTACTATTACGGGTGGGGAAAGATGTCTCCGCGCCTCCATCTTTTTCTCGGCGTTTGCCTGAACCTGGTGGGCACTGCCATCATGTTTATCGCCAACGCCTGGTTGTCCTTCATGAGTTCTCCCGCCGGCATCGATGAGTCGGGCAGCCTCATAAGCACCTGGCAGGCAGTCAATAACTACACGTGGATGCCGATCAACATCCACCGGATGATAGCCAATGTCTGCTTTGGCGGCGCAATCGCCGCTGCTTACGCCGCTTTTAAGTTTCTGGGAGCAAAGACGGATGAGCAAAGGGCGCATTACGACTGGATGGGATTCGTAGGCAACTTCATCGCCATTTCCGCCCTGCTTCCGCTTCCCTTTGCTGGATATTGGCTGGCCAGCGAGATCTACGCCTTTCGCGCCCAGATGGGTATGACCCTGATGGGCGGAGCGTTTTCCTGGTTGTTCATTATTCAGGCGGTCCTCATTGGAATGCTCTTCCTGGGAGCCAACTATTACCTATGGTTGGGCATGGAGCGTATTGAGGGCGCCGAACGCTACAAGAAGTTCGTCAAGTATCTCCTCGCCAGTATCACCATTTGTTTCATCGTCTGGGCCACTCCCCACTCCCTCGTCGCCACCATAGAGGAAGCACGTCTCATGGGAGGCGCGCACCATCCGGTGCTTGGGGTCCTCGGCGTCATGTCGGCCAAGAACACGGCCGTGAACATCATGATCCTGACGACCTACATCAGCTTTCTTCTCTACCGGAGGGGAAACAAAGAACCCACGGTATCGTGGGCCAAGTACGGCCATGCCGCCCAGTTTCTTATCTTCGTGGCCGTAATCGGCTTTGTTATCTTCATTGGCATCTACGGCTACTTCGTCGAGGCCCAGGTGCGCATTGGGCTTTCCGTTCCCCAGGTGCTTTCCGTGCTCATCTGTATGATCGTGGTAACCATCATCGATATCTTTCTCTTCCGCAAAGCACGCCTCATCGGGGAGATTCGTTGGGGGCAGATTCCGGCGCGCGCCCAGTATATGTTATTCTTTCTCGGAGTCACTTTTACCTGGTTGATGGCCTTGATGGGGTATGTGCGCTCGGGGCTCCGATTGCACTGGCACGTCTATGAAGTAATGAAAGACACGTCGCCCGACGCCTATACTCCGACCCTCGGGTTTGCCAGCACCATAGTCTCCATCATCGTGATTATCTTTTTTGTCTTCATTGTCTTCAACTTCTGGTTGACCGGCCTGAAAGAACGACCGGCCTGGAAACCCAAAACGGTGCTTCCCGATGAAACTGGCGAGCCTGAACCGGGAACGTGAAAACTCTCCTTAACATCTCTCTGCTTACCCTGTTTACGACCCTTTTCTACTGGTATGTGGGGCAGATGGTGCCGCAGAAAGAAACCTATCCGCCGGAGGACGTTGCCATTGGCGCCGACATGACCCCGGACGAGCTTGCCGGGGTAGGGGAGGAGATCGTGGCCGGCAAAGGGGCCTGCTTCAGTTGCCACACGATCGGCTCTCCCGGCGCCCGAGCTCCCGATTTGGCCGGCATTGGCGCACGGGCAGGAAATCAAAAGGAGGGAATGAGCGACGTGGAATATATAGCCGAGTCGTTGTTCGATCCCGGTATTTACGTCGTAGAAGGCTATAATCCGATCATGACACCGGCGGATAAGCCCCCCATCAGTCTCACTCAGGAGGAGATTCTCGCGGTCATAGCTTACCTGCAGAGTCTCGGGGGCGTAGCTATGGTTACGACTACTACCAGCCTCCCCTATACATCGACAGTGGCGGCATCCGGCTCCTCCGCCGCGACCGCTGAAGCGGGCGGACCCAGTGCTCTGGATGAGTTGCCCGGGGAGGAACTCTTCAGCGCCCACGGCTGTATGGCTTGCCACAACGTCAGCGAGCCGATTAAAATGGTAGGACCCAGTCTCTATGACATTGGTGCGCGCATGACCAGAGGCGAGATTTACGCCAGTATTATCGAGCCGGACCTCGAAGTCGCCGAAGGATTCCCGGGCCAGGTTATGGCCCTTACCTTACAGGGAACCGGTTTCAACGAAAAAGTTAGTCCGGTGCAGCTTCACAAGTTGGTAGACTACCTTGCCGGAAAGACGGGAAATTAGATGACCAGCCTGCTTCTTATTCCCTTGGTTCTTGCCGTTCTATTCGGTCTTGCCTGGATCAAAAAGGTGACCGGCGCCCGTTGGATGAATGCCTTGTTTTGGATTTCAGCCTGGTGGGTCGGCCTCAATGTGATCGTCAGGTACTCCATTACGCCTCCAATACCTACCTCCATCGTGCAGATGTTCGTTGCCATTATCACGATCTCTCTCCTCTTTTACGTTTCCTCCGATTCCCGGCTGCAAACGGAAACCACCCTTCCCCTCATTAAGTTTGCCGTCAGCCGGAAGTACACCCTGCCCCTGGTAATTGTCGCTATCATTATTCCTCTAATAGTCGCGGGGAAGGTTTACCTGGGGACGCGGAAGACGATTCAGGCGCCCGTATTCGGGCGATCCATTCATCCGGCTCCTCCAAGCAATTTCAACTTTGGGGGAAAGAAGATCAACCTCACCACTTTGGACAATCCCTACCGGTCTCTGGAAACCGAGGACCGTGAAGCATTCCTGCGACACGTTGAGAACGGGCGCCGGGTGTATTACCAGAACTGCGTTTACTGTCATGGGGACACCTTGGAGGGCAATGGAATTTACTCCCACGGTTTCAACCCCATCCCTGCCAATCTGGCCGATTCGGGAACGATCGCCCAGCTTCAGGAGGGGTACGTGTTCTGGCGCATCGCCAAAGGAGGTCCCGGACTGCCGGAGGAATCCGGGCCCTGGAGTTCCGCCATGCCGGCATGGGAAAAGTTTCTCGATGAAGAGGAACTTTGGGACGTTATCCTATTTCTTTATGAATTTACCGGTCTACGTCCTCGGGCAAGGGAAGAGCACCATTGAACAGGCAGGTTGATCGATACGTGGATAGCGGTAGAAAGTCCATTATTCGGAATTCGCAGATGCATCTTTGGAAGCGGAAGTCGGTTTTTCAAGTGACACTTGCCGCTTTTCTCATCCCTGTGGCCACGGTGCGCGGTGGAGTGGTCGATCTTGGCAGTAACGAGCAGCGGCAGGCAGGCAAGGAGCTCTACAGCAAGTATTGTATTCACTGTCATGGAGCAGATGGGGATGGCCAGAGCGACGCAGCGCCCTATTTTCATCCCCGGCCGCGTGACTTCACGGGTGGTAAATACAAGATTCGCACCACCGCGAGCGGCGAATTGCCTACCGACGAAGACATCAAGAATGTGATCCGCAAGGGCATGCCCTTTACGGGTATGCCGCCGTTTCCCGCATTTACGGATCAAGAACTCGCTAATCTCACCTATTATCTGAAGGCTTTCAGCGAGGATTTCTCCGACCCCGATTTTATTGTCCCTCCGCTCAGCGTTCCAGATCCTCCGAAAATAACGGAAGAATCGGTGATTCGGGGGCGCGAGGTATTCATGCAGAACGAATGCTTCAAGTGTCATGGCGAACAGGGGCGGGGCAACGGACCTTCAGCTCCCACTCTGGAAAATGACCTGAGCGAATTCATCCGCGCCGCCGATTTGACCAAACCGTCGACCTTCCGGGGTGGCCCTACGCGAAAGGATATCTACCGAACCTTCACTACCGGTTTGAATGGCACGCCCATGCCCTCCTACCAGGATCCCATCGCAGAAGAGGACCGCTGGCACCTGGTAAATTACATTGATTCCCTCGGCGAGGGCGACGCAGCGAACTTCGACTCGGCCGTCGTGGCTCAGTGGATGGAAGGCTCGATCGATCTGGAATGGGCAGAGTACGTTTTCCTCGGTGTCAAGGGGGCTCGCTTTCCGATCGTCGGACAGGTTATTGAACCGGGACGTGAATTCTTCCCCTCGGCCAACGCGATAGAGGTGAAGGCGGCCTATAATGAAGAGAAAGTGGCCTTCCTGCTGACCTGGCACGATATGCGTCCCGATAGAATGGGTCGGAACGCTCCCGATCTACCCGTGAACCGTTTCGAAGACCGCGGGCCTTCAGGGATTACAGCTCAGCCGGCTGCCGGCGAAGGCTCGTTGAAATACTCCGATGCCGTGGCTTTACAGTTTCCGTTTAATCCGCCTGAAGGTTTCAAAAAACCTTATCTCTTTCGCGGTGACAGTAAGAACCCGGTTGATCTCTGGTTCATTGATTTGGCCAACCCGAACGAAGTGAAAACCTATACGGGATCAGGATTTGACGCGCTGACCTTGGAAAAACGGGATAAGGTTACCGCTATCGCTACGTACGAGGATGGGAAATGGACCGTGGTTCTGGAACGGAAGCGTAGCGTTGAAGAGGGCCTTTCCTTTGAACCGGGAGAATTCGTTCCGTTCGCCATTTCAATTTGGGATGGATTTAATGACGAGCACGGCGCCAAATGTGGCATTACTGGCTGGTACAGCGTGTATTTGAAGCCCCCCGAGGAGCAGTCCGCCGTGATCCCAATGGCGGGATTTGCCTCCTTCACTATGGTTGTGGAGGGATTGCTGATTTTTCTCCTGCGCCGGTTGTACGGAAAGAAGTATGGCTAGCCGTAACTGTATAATGAACCTACCTAACAGTTTTCTCGCCGAGGAAGGTCCGCTGGCGCCAAAGGATTGGCGCCCTCCAAATCCGACGCCTCATCCGAGAACTGGAGGGCGGCAATCCCTTGCCGCCGCAACGTCTGGCGAAGATCCTCGGTTCATTCTGCACCATAGCTAACCATCAAAAACCTAGAGTAAAGACTTCTCAGAGGTAAGCCTGAGCGAGCTTATCGCTGAGCTGCTCGGCGTTGCGGAGAATGTTTGCGATGCCAACGCCCCCCACGATGTTGCCGCTGATGTGTAAGTGGTCGGGGCACCGGTTCTTTATCTTCGTGAGCAGCTCCGGATATCCCATATTATACTGTGGCAGAGCGCGAGAAATGCGCCGGCAGTGGGTAAACACGGGTGGTTCCTCGAGGTTCAATTGGGTGCGTAAACAACGCGACGCCAATCGAACGAAGTCCTCTTTGCCGGTCTTTTCAAAGTCCCGGTACATTGCTCCGCCGATGAAAACAGTAAAACTGCTGCTTCCTGCTTTTTCCAGTTGGGGGAACGTTTCCCTATTGAACTGAACGCCCAGTATCTCCCTGATTTTTCGACCGCCAACCAGATAACCGTACCCTCGGTAGGGGTTGACCACAAGGGGATAGGCCAGGTAGACAACCGCCAACGGTGCGTAGAGGATGCTTTTCAGCAGTTCGCTGAGCTCTTTATCGGCAGCCTCGAGCACATCGGCCAGAGCGTAGGCCGGGAGAGTGCTGATAACGGTATCAGCGGAGCATCGGCCATCATCGGATAGAACGAGCTCGAAACGGCCATCTCTGTAGTCGATTCGGCGCACCGTTGCGGAGAGGTGGAGGGCGCTTCCGAGACGTTCGGCCAGCCTATCGGTTAGACGCGACATGCCTCCTTGAAAGGTGAAGAGTCCACTCGCGGCGAGCTTCTTGTCCTTCCCGGTGGGTGCTGCGGACCGTCGTTTTCGAAGCAGTCCTTTGATAAGGGATCCGTATCGTGCCTCGATTTTCACGACTTCAGGTAGGTTGGCCCGAGCGCTCAGGCGATCGATGTCCCCCGCCCAGATGCCTGAGACGACGGGATCTACGAGGTTGCGCGTCACCGTTGGGCCAAAATGGCGTTCGGCGAACTGACGAATGCTTTCGTCCTCCTGACTGCCCGTGGGCGCCTTGGCACGCAAGTCGCGGAAAAGACCTCCCAGGATACCTCGCGTAACAGGGGAGGTGAGTGCCGCTAAAGGGTGAGACGGCACCTTGAGCAACTTGCCGTCGAGGCAGACATAGCGGGTCTTTGCCGCGGCATCGGCCGGCACGATTTCCCCTTCCAGATTGATCTCCCGCACGAAGCTAAGGAGCGCAGACGCTCCTCCTGTCGAACGCAAGCCGCGCGGCCCCAATTCATACTGGCATCCGTCTTCACTGCGCGTCTCGATCAGTCCTCCCGCGCGCGCCGCCTTTTCGAAGATTCTCAGGTCGGCATCGGGAAAGCGTTTTTTCAGGAAATAGGCTGTAGCCAATCCGGATAATCCACCTCCCAGAACTGCGATCTTTCCAGGTCCACTCATCTGCCGACTTTATACTACTCATTCCCTTACTCAGGCGAAGCGAAATCCACGTAGTAGCGCAGCCACTTCAGGTAATCCCTTTGCTCTTCTCTTTTGTCTGAACCACAGTCGGTTACCCCCCCTCTCTGACCGACTTCGCGGAAGCTGTCATTTTATGCATCATTTATGACATTTCCTGCACAGCTACAGCTACAACACATCGCATTTTAACAACCACTTGAAATTCTAACTCGATCAGCATGAACGACTTTGGGATTGGAATGGAATAAATGGCATGGAAACTGCAAACACAGACGGAGCCTGGGAGTGGATACGAAGATGAAATTTTCACCTGGGCTAGGAAATGCATTCTTTATCCGCCCCGAAATGTTTTTGAGAGGGAGACCGGTTAATGGAGTTTTTGCATCAGGGTTAGAGCAGTCATGATCGAGTCCCACATATTACCCGGTGTATCGGGCACTATATTTGAATTACTTCTGAATATCTCCGTGGGGCAACGGGTCGAGAGGCGTTCTTTTTGATGACATCAGCACTATCAAAATGTGGCCGAACAGGTGGCATTAGGAAACCACTCCTGCTGATACTGGGAGGATTCTTCTTCCTATTGATCATCATTCTACTATTTAACACCTTTCGATTCACCGGCCAGCCTGTCGTGGTGTATCCAGTCAAGGACATCAAAGTCGATGGTGCGGCTACGGCGGAGCGATTGGCAACCGCAGTGCGGTTCAAGACGATCTCGCATCAGGACTCCACAGAACACGATAAAGGCGCCTATCTCGCCCTTCACGCCTATTTGGAACAAGCTTTCCCTCGTGTTCATGCAACCCTATCGAAAGAGCTTGTCTCGGAACTGAGCCTCCTTTTCACTTGGCAGGGTGTGCGCCCGGAGCTGAAGCCCGTGGTCCTGATGGCCCATCAGGACGTTGTACCCGTAGATCCGAAAAGCGCCGACGCTTGGTCGTATCCGCCCTTCGGAGGGGAAGTGCGTGACGGATACGTCTGGGGCCGCGGCACACTCGACATGAAGTCTGGTCTCCTTGGCATACTTGAGGCGGCCGAAATGCTTATCGACGAAGGCTTTCAGCCGGAAAGGACCGTGTATTTCGTCTTCGGACATGATGAGGAAACAGGAGGAGATTGCGGCGCAAGACAGGTGGCCAGGTTGCTCTTCGAGGCCGGCGTGGCTCCAGCCTTTGTGCTCGACGAAGGCGGGTTGATCGTTCAGGACGTGATTCCCGGAGTCGCGGGCCCCGTTGCTCTGATCGGCATTGCCGAAAAGGGATATCTAAGCCTGGAACTAAGCGTTGAGAGTCCGGGTGGCCACTCGTCTCGGCCACCTAGGCAGACTGCCATCGGCATTCTGAGCCGAAGTATTGTCGCGCTCGAAGAAAATTCCCTTCCGGCGCGTTTCGATGGAGCAACCGCTCAACTGTTCCAGGCAGTCGGTCCCTCGATGCCGCTTATGGAGCGAATCGTCTTTGCGAACTTATGGCTCTTCCGGCCGCTCGTGATTCGCATGCTGAGCGCAGACCAAAAGACAGATGCCACGATTCGTACGACCACGGCCGCAACAATGATAGAAGGGGGAGCGAAGGAAAACGTGCTGCCAACCCGCGCTGCGGCCGTAGTTAACTTTCGCCTTTTGCCGGGCGATCGTGTGGAGGATGTGATCGACCATGTAGACCAGACCATCGACGATTCCCGCGTGCAGGTTACTGTGCTCAAGCTGCAGGGCAAACCAAGAGGCGCATCGCCCGTCTCCCCCACAAACACTGCGGGATACCGGGTACTTACTCGTAGCATCCGCGAGGGATCTCAAGAAGAAGACCTGATCGTGGCTCCATACCTAACTACCGGCGGGACAGACTCAAAGCATCTCGCTGAGCTGTCAGAGAACGTCTACCGGTTTACCGGCGTCAAGCTTGGGTCTGGAGATCTCGATCGTCTCCATGGAATCAACGAAAGGATTTCCATCAAGGAATACGCTCGATTGATCCGAATCTATTATCACCTCCTGCGAAACTTGAACGAGCTATCGATCGAAACCGGTGCACAAAGTTATGCCTTTTAGCGTCGCGCAAGAAAGTGTCTAGTCATGTTCCTGGATCCGAACGAATTCGAATTTACTTCGATGCTCGAAGCCAAATGGGAGATCATTCGCGACGAGTTCGTTGAACTTCGCACGGTCTCCTTCGATCCGTGGGTTCAACGTGAAATGTATGGCGAGGGATGGAGCGTCTATCGTTTGTACCTCGGATTGGTAGTTCCGTCCGGGTGCCGACTACGGGGCAACGATGACACCCGCCACTGGCACGAAGGAAATGCACTAGTATTTGACGACACAGTTGAACACGACGCATGGAACGATTCGGATCAGGTTCGCGGCAACCTATCGCTTGACTTCCCGAGGCCAGGCGAAACTGGCTTTGAAGCGGATATACTTCCAAAAGAGGTTTACCGATACGCCGAAAGTTTATCGCGGCAATCACGATCAATACCAACCCGTGGCATAACAAACGGATGCACACCAACTTCTGACTCGCGCCGCGAGCTTGATGCCGGTTCGAAACTCGAACATCAAAGGAATTTTTCGAGATCGCTCTCAGTCAGAGGTGGGTGATCGTTGGCGTTATTAGGAAAGGAATAAGGTGTGTACAGAACTTGAAGAAACTTAACAAATTGCGCGCCACCATAGCGGACCAATTCCATTTCGTAATGTTGAGGTTTAGAGATGTATTGCTTTTTGCAATATCAAGGCGGTATTCCACATTCATATCAGGCTTTAGAATACTAAGCCCAAAGTATATGGACTGGACAAGTAGAATAAGGGCAAGAAAAGTTTATTACCACGCAGTACGGAAGGTGCCGGCATACAGAAGTTTCATCAAAGATGCGAAGATCACAAAGTGGAGTGAAATTCCCTTCACAGACAAAGATACCTACGTAAGAGAATACCCTACTGAACAACGATGTGTTAACGGTGTTTTACCTTCTATTCAAATCATGATAGATGAATCGTCAGGGAGCACTGGGATACCCTATGACTGGGTAAGAAGCGCGTCTGAAAGAAAAGAAACACATGCTTTCATAAGCTATTTCGCCACATTTTGTTACGGTGCGCATCCATGGATAACCATTAATGCATTCTCGATGGGCGCTTGGGCCACTGGGTTGAATATGGGAATTGCACTGCAGCGCAACGGGATTGTAAAGAATACCGGTCCTGATATTACAAAAATATTGCACACTCTGGAATTTTTTGGAGAAGGGCATGATTACTTAATTACAGGATATCCACCCTTCTTGAAGCAGCTAATGGACGTTGCCGAGAAAAGAGGTTTCCCGTTTGAAGACTATAATATTGATGCGCTTGTCGGAGGCGAAGGAATGTCTGAGGGATTAAGGGATTATTTGAGGAATGGATATGGCAAAGTTTTCAGTGGATACGGGGCCACTGACCTTGAAATAGGAATTGCCGGTGAAACCCCATTGACGGTTGCAATAAGACAATTGGCAAGGGATAGCAAAGAAATACGTGAAGCACTGTTTGGCAATGATAGCCGCTTGCCCATGGTATTTCAATACAACCCGTTAATGCACTACGTCGAAGTTATTAGCAATAATGAACTGTTATTCACAATAACAAGGCAATCGCTGCTATCTCCAAGAATTCGATACAATATTCATGATGAAGGAGGCATTGCTCGCTATGACGAAATGCAGGAAAAACTCAGACAGTTTAATATTGAGCTCGATGAATTAACTAAAGAAGAAGAAAATAGAAACCTTCGCTTTCCCTTGATGTGGATATATGGAAGAAAGGATTTCACAATCAGTGTAATGGGGGCGAATATCTATCCTGAAGATTTAGAGCAATGTATATTTGCAGATAAGGAACTCTCCAAAATCACGAAATCCTTTTGTCAATCATTGTCAGAGGGTGAAAACGCAGAGGTAAGACCTACATTCCATTTCGAAATCACGATAGAGCCAAATGAGCATCTAGAAAAACGGTTTGCAGATTCGATTCTACATAACTTAATCGAAATAAATGCAGATTTCAGGGAAGCATGGCATGAATATCCTGGTACACTCGCACCCCAAATCCATTTATTCAGAGAAGGAGAAGGGCCATTCAAATTTGATGAGGGCAAAATAAAGCAGGCTCGAATAATTAAGAAATAGAGGATAACAAATGATCACGCTACAAGGAATCTTGAAGCCAATCGAATACAGGTTCCAATCAGTGATGACGCTTCCGAGGAAGACTCCGAATATTCTTCCCTACAAGCTTGCGATAGTGAGTCTTGTAGGAGTTCTCGTGGTGACCGTGATAGGCGGTGTTTATCGCAAGGAACTGACAGTAAGTCTTGTGGGAGTTCTCGTGGTGGCCGTGATCGCCAGTGTTTATCGCAAGGAACTGATACGGGTTTACAACGTCAACAACCTCTTTGAATCGCACGAAATAGTGGAAAACTTCCGGTCCATGGAGACGATGTTTGATACGAGCCAAGTTCGTCGGGGTCGCTCTACTCACGATTTCGAGTGTCAGCCGCGAGGGCTCCCCCAGACCTACGAATACAACGGATAGACTAAGGCGGTTGCAAATTTTCTAAACGATACGTACACAACCGGACTGGTTGTGATCCTGGATGGAACGATAGTTTTCGAGAAGTACTATGGAGGTAATACCGCCGCCTCGAAGACGATTTCTTGGTCCGTCGCCAAGTCTTTCGTATCAGCTCTCGTGGGTATCGCTGTTGAGGAGGATCACATCGATGACATTCAACAGCTCGTGAGTGATTACGTTCCGATACTGAGGGGGACAGGATACGAAGGAGTCTCGATAAAAGACGTCCTACAGATGTCCTCAGGCATACGATTCAATGAAGACTACAGTGGAATGCCACTCGGATAAGGCTCATGTCGACGCCTGAAAGCGGGCATGATTTGCGAGGATCCGCTGCTTCAAAACGGCGCGCGGCACCGTCATTCGGGGAAACGGTTTTGGTCGTCGTTTGACAACCCTGGGTTCGAAGCGATCGAGACGCCTGGGCAGGCAGTCGCCAGCGATCGTGCGCAACAATTTGTGTCGCAGGCTGTGCCATTGCTTGCGGCTGGCTTGCGCCATTTCGGCGGCGAAGCGCAAGGTAGCGTCCAGCGCGCCCTTGAAAGACAGGCGCATCGAGTGCCCCGCGGAGGTATGGCAGCCGGTGGCGCGGGCGGCCTGTTGCATCAACAGTCGAACCAGGTTGTAGGCGATCGCATACATGGTGCCCATTTTCACCGCCATGGCCGGAGACCTGGCGCGGATAAAATCCATACCCATGGTGGTTTTGATGTCATCGAAGGACAACTCGATCTCCCAGCGTCGCATGTACAGTTGCGCCAGTTCTTTTGCCGGCGCCTCCAGCAGCGTGGTAACCACCCTGATGTGACGGGTGCGAAAACCGGGAATTTCGATGCGGATTTCGATGGTAGCGCACATAGCGCACCGCGATCGTGGCCGGCAGCGCTTCCCATTCCGGCTGTGTGACATGGGGTGGGCGGGCGCTTGGCGCAGGCCGCCTCCACTGCACCGTGACATCGTCGCCACGCATCCCCTTAGGCCAGCCACGCGAGCCGTTCAGTCGCGTCACCACATCCACGCCCCGGGCCGCCAAGGCCGCAAAACGCAGGTAGGAACCATACAAACGGTCGCCCAGCAGCACGTCGCCGGCCTGCAAATGCTCCCTCAGTTCGACATCGAACATGCCGCCTTCGTGGGCGCTGTGGGGACTGAACGAAAACCGCTCCAGCGCACTGCTGCCCAGATTGAACAGAGCCACTATCTGCATCACCGGAAACCCGCAACCGGGTTTCTGCCCGGCGGGTTGGCAATACTCCTCTTGATTGGCTGGGGTGTCTTCCAGTTGCACCGAGGTGCCGTCCACGACCATGACGCGCCGCCCTCCCAGCAACCCTCCCGACGACATCATCTTCTCACAGACCCGCCCATGTACCGCATCCACACTGTCCTGTGGCAAGCGCTGGCGCGCATCGCTGTAACTGCCGGTGCTGTTGCCTAGGTCCCGCTCCCCATCGGCCGCGCAAACCGAGGCCTGTATTTCTCGCACCGCATCGCGCAGAGTGCCACCGCGAAACACCTGTCCGAGCATGCCCCAGAAGGTCACATCGGCCGGAAAGAGCCGCTCGCGGCAGCCGTTGGCACCGGCGATTTTTTCCGCTTCCACCGCTTCGCTAAACAACGAATGCAGTTGACCCGGGGCGCGCCCCCGTATCTCATCGAATCGTTCTTTAAGGGTCCGCGCGGCAGACTTTTTAGCTCGTCCAAAGAGGCGGTTGAAACCTTTGAAGTATAGTGTTTTATGCATACAAACACGATGCCTCAATAACGTCTATTTAGCGAGCTTATTATTCAACAAAAATCACCCGATAAGCGCCTTATCCGAGCGCCATTCGACTACAGTGACCGTCGTTCAGACATCAATCGGATGGGGCGGGCTATCGCGTTCAACACTTCGCTCGATGATTTCGTAGCGTGTCTCAAGCGCGAACGCCTGGCAGGGACATACAATCACTACGTAAGTATGAATACGCAAGTTCTCGGGATGATTTTGCGGAGGGCGACGGGCGAGACACTGGCATCCTACCTGGAGAGCAGGATTTGGCAAAGAATAGGCATGGAATCGGATGCGTACTGGCTAATCGACTGTAACGGTATGGAATTGGCTTTTGGCGGTCTCAACGCCGTGCTACGGGATTATGCGCGTTTCGGTCAACTTTACCTGAACGAAGGACAGAGGGGGAATGAGCAGATTGTTCCGGCGACTTGGGTTCGGGCGTCGGTGACACCCGATGCTCCCCATTTGCAGCCTGGAAATAATCCCGCGTCGAGTTGGGTGCTAGGTTATGGCTATCAGTGGTGGATTCCGCAGCAGCCAGACGGCGACTATTTGGCAATTGGTATCTACAATCAGTTCATCTACGTTCACCCCAGGCAGAAGGTAGTCATTGCGAAGAGTTCCGCGTATCCAAACTATAATCTCGATGGAAATGATAAGGAGTTGGAAACGATCGCTGTCTTTAGGGCGATCACAAGGCATCTGACTGAGCTAGGACAAGAGCCAGGATGATTGCCCTGCCCCGGATCCAAACAGGCTAATGCCAGAGTTGTAAATCTCAGGGTAATAGCAACGGGATCTAACAATAAAGGGTGCATTCGAGCGTGCTCGAGATGCACCCATGATTGAACAAGCCGCTTGGATTGGCACGGAAGTTGCGAAGATGCGATTTCTAAAAGTGCCGGGAAGGATTCAAGGGCCATGAGGAGGCAGGAGTCGCTGTGTGGCGGGGCTCGGGGCCGGCACTGAGGGCTTGGAGGAACCTGGGCCACCGGGGGAAAAAGGTAAAGTAGCTGCTGTGTGGTGGCGATTTTGCACGGGATGGACAAGGCCGGGCGGACACCCACGGTGGTTTTGCGAGGGCGCGCGGAGAGAGAAAAAGTTTGCGAAACTTGAGTCGGAAGCCTTGACCCCTTTCCCCGCTTCGGTTGAGTGACTCGCCAAGCTTCATTTGTTCCGGATTGGTGAGTAGACGCGACTCAACATACCCTTCAAATTAATCACCCAACCAAGTCCAAGGGGCTGAGACTACCCGCTCCGGGTTTCTTCATTACGTGCAGATAAATCTGTGTCGTATCCAAATGTGCATCGCCTAATAAATCCTGAACGGTTCGAATATCCACGCCGCTCTCGAGTAGATGCGTTGCGAATGAGTGACGAAGGGCGTGGCTGGTTACTCTCTTACCGAGACCAGCCTTCTGTGACGCGCTCTTGATTGCGGCTTGATAGTGGTTCGGCTGCACGTGATGTCTGCGCTTGATCCCACTCCTCGGATTTATGCCGAGTTCTCGGCTGGGCCAAAACCATTGCCGTACTAGGAATCAGATGACGTCCTAACTCATTCTCCTTAAGCAAGATGCAAAACCGATATGGGTCGTGATACGGTCTCGCCGGAAAGATAATATCCACGACTGAGTGTAAGTTTTGCTTTCCAACAGGGGTAAAAGCGTGCTCAGGCGGCATCCGAGTGTAGCTTTTGCCGGTGCGCAAATCGGGATTGCCTCGCTCCAAAAGTTTGGCGAGTCTTACGAAGGAATCGCCGAAAAAGCCCATGGAACCTACGCTCACGACCGACCGCCGAGGGAACGAATGCGGGCACCCGGCCCACTTTCTCTCCATCGCTGCCCTTAATATCCACCACTCAGTGGAGCCCATAACACTGTTGGGCACCTATATAGCAGAAGTATGGAAGAGCGGCATTCAACAGGCGAACCAGCAGCGGTCACTTTGCGCGAGATCACAAGCGAGAACATCAAAGCAATCCTTGCTCTCAGTGTGGCCGAGGAGCAGGAGAAGGTCTATCCACGGTCCAACGGCTATTCCATCGCGGAAGGACATTTTCCCGCAGATGATGATCCGGTATGGATGCGAGCTATCTATGCAGACGAAATCCCTGTAGGGTTTCTTATGACCTCGGAAGTCCCAAACCGCGGTGAGTACTTCCTGTGGAGATTAATGATTGACGCCTTGCATCAAGGCAGAGGATACGGCTCTCGGGCGGTCAAGCTACTGATTGAGCGCATCAAGGATTCAGGGAATGCGAAGGAACTCATAACGAGCCACCTAAGGAACGATGGCGACGCGGGCACTTTCTATCAAAAGTTCGGTTTCGAATACACGGGCGAGATAATGGACGACCGCGACCATGTGATGAAGATGGAGTTTACGCGAAATTCCGATGCCACTTTATCGGGCGAAGCGGAGGCCCAACCAGGCGGCGTAGGAAACGCGGACAAGCCGCGTCCCTAGCCTTGGACGTTCTACAAAGAAATGATTCGGACTTACATCCCAGGTGACCATATCGCAATTGCAGAAATTTTTCCGCGGGCTGTTCACGAGATTGGCTCTAGCATTTATTCTGAAGCCCAGTGCGAAGCTTGGTCTGGAAAAGAACCAAACCCGGATCACTGGGAACACCGATGCGAGAGAAAGAGACCATACGTTTTTGTCATGAACAATAAGGTCGTGGGTTTTTGCGAGCTCGATCCGGACGGACACATCGATTGCACTTATGTCCATCCGGACCATAAGAGAAAAGGCATTGCTAGCCAGCTCGTTTCCCACGCGATTGATGCCGCTACGCTTAAAGGCCTGAGTAAAGTTTACGTCGAAGCCTCAATTTGTGCGAAGCCAATGTTTGAGAAACTGGGATTCAATACAATCGAAGAGCAAACTGTGCAGATTCGAGGTATCGGACTAAAGAACTTCAAAATGGAACGCGAATGCATGTAGAACAAGGCAGTGGAGGACAACTCCGTTACGCGCTCCGCGCTTCACTACGCGCCTCACTTTGACGTTAGCTTTCACAAGATTCAATATGAAAACGAAAACATACTCCATTGTAGCAGTGGTTTCTCTCTTCTTCTTATCGTCGGTTTTCGCGAAGGATTGGCAACGAAAATCACCATTCACAGACGTGCGAATTCAGCATGGAAAGATATTCGTGGAATACAAAGGAACGCTCTACCAGCTTGAAGCGATCGAGGGCATAAAGAGCGACAAGATAATCGAAGCAGCGCAGAAAGAATTCGGAAGCCGATGGGAGAAACGAGTGATTGAAGACATTCCCGAGGTTCTCGAAGCGGCTGGCGCAACAGCATCGACAAATATTTCTCTTTCGCTGAGAGAGCTTGGCACCGAGCATTCCACGACCATCAAGGGTGCTGAGATGACCGAAGCAAATCGACAGAGAATCATGGAGAAGCGACGTGGCCATTAACACCCCAAGAAGCTAACGAATCAAGTGATGTAGGTCAGCGGAGCTTGCGGAGCTGAGTTGCATCACAGGGTTGGACTGAGCCGCAGGGACTGAAGGGGAGTGTCGTTTGCGGATTAAAGGTTTACGAGTTTAGGGATAAGGGGGCTTGGGAGGAGAAGGAGGCCCGCGGCGGAGGCGGAATGCTGATAGGTTTCAGCAGGAGAAAGAGCTCGAAGGTATCGGTGAGATGAGACAGATCGGGCCCAAGAAGTGTTTGCACAGCCGGGCATGCGAAGGGTACGTAAAGAGAGCGGAGCAGAATAGAGGCCGCTATTCTGATTGTGATCAGGCATGGGCAACAGATGGAAGTGAGAAAGGAAAGAAACTGGGCGGTGATCGAATGCGGGGGAGTAAGGCGAGGATCTGCATGGGCCGGTGGCAGTTGGGACAGCGGAAGGGTGCGGGGTCGTTCTTTGCTGCTGTGAGCGCCTCGAGGCGGGCAAAAGCTGCAGCGAGGAGGGATCGGACTTTCTGCAGCTTGGCTCGATTGGCAGGACTGAAGAATCCGTAGTAGCGGACACGGGTGAAACCGCGTGGGAGGACATGCTGGAGGAACCTGGCAATGAAGGTTAATGGAGGCAGAGAACAGGTGCAGGGACGGCCGGTGTGGGAATCTTTATAGGCGAATGTGACAGCGTCATTGTTAGCGGAGAGGATGCGGTTGTTGCTGAGGGCGGTACGAAAGACATAGCGACTGAGGTACTTTAAAACCGGCAGGCCGCTGCCGGCAGGTTTGGCATGGACGACCCAGTCGCAGTTCCAGATCTGGGGGTCGACCTGATCGGTGAGAAGCTTCTTGGTGAGGGCGGCTTTGATGTTCTCGCGGAAGGAATAGGAAAGTGCCTGGACCGGAAGGAGGTAGTCGGGCTTTTTCAATCGCATCCACTTCCTGGCGTTCGTGGAAAGGCTGCCGGCGGGGATGAGGTAGTGGATATGAGGGTGATAATCGAGGCGACGGGTGCAGGTGTGAAGGATGCCGATGAAGCCGAGCAGGCCGCCCAGGAGCCGCTTTTGCCGGCCGCGCTGCAGGAGAAGCGTCGGCGGAGCAGCGGAAGAGCAGGTGGTAGAAGAGCTTCTGATTGCTGCGTGCAAATTGGTGCAGCTGGCTGGGAATGGTGAAAGTGACCAGGAAATAGGCACAGGGGAGCAGCAGATGCTCCTGGCGTTGCAACCACTCGGAAGCATCGGCGTTTCCGCACTTGGGGCAGTGCCGGTTGTTACAGCTATGGTAACTGTAATGGGTGCGGTCGCAGGGCGCGCAGTGGTAAACGCAGCCGCCCAGCAGCGGCGTGCGGCACGATAAGATATCGCGCATGACACGCCGGTGGCTGGGCAGGATGTGTTCGCCAAAGCGCTGCAGATAGGCCGCCCCATACCGGCGGAAAACCTCCGTCAGTTCGGGCATGGACAGTATGGATGCGCTGAGGCGCTACAAGTGGGCGATCATCGCGTTGAGCCGTTGGGTGGCCTGTTTTTGTACCACTTCGGTGAGGTGGGTGTAGAGCGCCGTAGTCTGAGGGGACTGATGGCCCAGGTTGTTCTGAATCTGCCTGAGGTTCTCGCCACACTCGAGCAGATGGGTGGCGTAGGAATGACGCAGGGTATGGATATGTGCCTGTTTGCGGCTTCCGGTGGCCTTCAGAGCCAGCCGGAAGGCCCGCTGCAGGCTGGTTCGTGACATGGGCCGCTGGGCCGTCGGGCAGCCGATGCCCCCATGGCCCGGAGCAGGAAAAAGCCAGGTAGGGTTGCGATGACGCCGCCATTGGCGTCGCAACGCCAGCAGAGCGCGTTCGGGCAGAGGTACATAGCGGTCCTTCTGTCCCTTCCCGGCACGAATGTGCAGGACCATGCGCCCCGCATCGATGTCCTCGATCTTCAGGCTCAAGCCTTCTCCCAGGCGCAGCCCGCACGAGTAGATCACGCCCAGACAGCAGCGATGGTGCGCTTCTCTCACCTCCCGCAGGATCTTCCCGACTTCCTCCAGGGTCAAAATGACCGGAAGGCGCGACTGGCGCGGTGGACGCACCAGAATCGTCTCTTGGGGCCAGCGCCGCTTGAGCGTCTTCTCGAACAGGAACTTGATCGCGCAGATGAAGCTCGTGCAGGTTGGGCGGCTGTAGACTTTGACGGTTTTAAGGTAGATGAAGAACTGCCGCAGCTCTTCAATCGTGACCGATCGCGGCGATCTTCCCGCGCAAAACTCCGAGAGCCTTTCGGCTGCCCTCAGATAGACTTCCTGTGTCTTTTGCGCATACCCGTGCAGAGTCATGTCATCGAGCATCCGTTCTTGCCAGCACCGATAGGTGTGAGTACGTTTCATGGCGTGATTCCTTTCGTTTGAATCCGTTAATCGAAACTCCCGGCCACCCCGTGTGGCCGGGAGGAATCACACCTTACCACCGACTATCAATCCTAGCCCAGTAACTGTCCGAAATGAGGAGCCGCCGCGTAGCGGCTTAGTTCAACAAGGTGAGAGAGGTAACGCCAGTAGGCGCACCTCCTCGCTGACGTTAGTGCGCCGAGCCAAGCGAGGCGCTTCTTATCCGGCGCAAGTCCGGATGTTTCAAAGTAATAACCAAACAGAAACTACCGAGTGTTGCGTGTATGTCAGCTAAGTCATTGAACCGCGTGGACCACGCTTACAGGTCGAAACCGGAAACCGTCGCTTTTGCGGCGTGCGGAAGGATGGCGAAACGGCATATGCGAAGCGTACACAGGGAAGCATGCAGGCCGCAGGGGGTTCGCAGTCCCCAAAGGCAATTTAGCCCCGTAAAGAGTGTAGAAGCAGGTGACGACGGCGTTAACGTGAGCGGAAGTCAGTATCGCGCCGGTCGCTCTGGTGAGACTGGTGAGAGCCTGCCGGGGTTCGAAGTCGTGGCATGTATGCAGAGAAGCGTTCTTGAACTCGGGAGGCCTGCCCGCCTCCCCGCCAGGGGTAGGTTGGATCAACTTACGGGAGATCCACCCGATGGGTAAATCAGGGCAGGAGTCAGACCCGCTGATAGTACTCGGAGACGGTAAGGCCGATCACATGGGAAAGCGGCGGGCTGGGGGATCCATTGGGCAAAGCACTCACCAACCGGAATTGTCTGTCCGGGAGAATGGTGTCAAGCTCCCTGCTCAGAGCCGGTGCTGCGCGATCCTCCAGAGGAGCCTTATGCGGGAAAACCGCACGTAGGGATCTGCGAGGGGGCCGTCGGGTAACCGGCGGTCCTACCTCAATGACCCCAACCAATGAATCCCCTGCTTCAGATCCTTTCGGAGGCACGAGCAATTCCAGACTTTGGGAAGCGCCGGTCAAGTCCGTTTTTTCCTGTAAAAACAAATTGACATAACCTCCATACGGTAAGTTCAGATTCTCATTGATTCTCAAGCTGCCAGGCGCGCGAGATCCGGGTCTTCCCAAGTGCTGTCTGGATCCGCTGCGATTTGTCGCAGACGTTGCTCCAAGTAGGGCTTCATCCGGACCCCTCGCCATCCTTCCGAAGCGTCGACCAACACGGCAAAGACCAGCGACAACCCGCTTGCCTCGGAAGTGAATCGCGGGATGATTTTGGTGCGCCGTCGACCTTCACCGAAGAGCCGTTCGAGCAAATTGGTGGTGCGGATGCGCACGCGGTGCACCAGCGGAAACCTCAAGGCCGTCAGAGACTCCTCCAGGTCTTGTTCCAGGCATTTCATAGCCGCCGGAAAGCTCTCTTTATACTCGGCGATAATGGTCCGTGCCCGGGCCATGCCTTCTTTATGGTTGCGGGCCGTGAAGGCTTTGTAGATCAGCTTCTTGAGGGTGGGCCGGGCCAGGTGGGGAAGCTTGTTGATGATGTTGAGCATCTTATGCACCTGGCACCGCTGCACCAGGGCACCGGCAAATTTGCGTCCCACCGCCTTGCGCAACCCCGTGTTGCCGTCGACTATGCAAAGCAACGGTGGCTCCAATCCCCGTGCCTTCATGTCCTCCAGAAATGCCTCCCAGCAGGCGGTGCTCTCTTTATCTCCCACGGCCAGGTGCAGCAACACCTTGCGGCCGTCCCAGGTCATGCCGTAAGCGCATAGAACCGCGATCGCTTTTTTGTCTTCAGGCCTGAGCTTGAGGTAGGTGCCGTCCAAGAACAGATACATCACCTTATGGGTTTCCAAGCTGCGGTCCTGCCACCTCTCGAAGTCTCCTCGCAGGCTCCGGCACACCTCATTGATCACGTTGCGGCCGGTCCCTTCCACCCCCAGCGCTTCCACCAGCGCCTTCTCGATGTCGCGCTGACTCATCCCTTTTACGTAGAGCATCGGCACCAGCTCCAGCAGCCGCTGGGAACGTTTGCCGATCGCTCGCAGCCAGAGCGACTCGAATGGCTCCAGACTATCCCGAATCTGCGGAACTTCCACCACAATGGTCCCTTCGGCCGTGTGCACCCGTTTGCGCTCGTAGCCATTGCGGTAGCCCCGCAGCGCTCCGTCCCCCTTTCGCTCGTAGCGATCTCTTCCCAGAAAATCGCTCACTTCGGCCTCCAAGGCCTTCTGCAGGATCAGCTGCGCCCCCCGCCGGGCCGCTTCGCCCAACGGGTCGGCATCGCTCACCAACCCCCTCATTAGATCTTGCTCCATCCGTTCACTCGGTGCTATCTTCTTCATGGTGTAATCTCCTGTTTTCGGGGCCTCCTTTCGGCCCCGGTGGTTTCCCTTTCTTTGTCAGGAGGTTACACCATTTTTCTTTTTACAGGGAGAATAAGACATCACCGAAGCGCCCTGTCGTCATTGCAATTGACGGGCGTAGCGGTGCTGGGAAGTCTACAATCGCCGATGCCTTCACAGAGATTGCAGATTGCTCGTTTCTCTGCCTCGACGACTTTTACCAGACTACTGTTCCCAAGTCAGCTTTGCCCTCAAAGAGCATAAGTGAGCGCCTTGAGCTTGTATTCGATTGGAAACGCGTTCGTTCACAGGCAATACACCCGCTCCGTGATCGTAGAGCTGCGTCTTGGAATGCCTTCGACTTTAGTGCCGGTCTTAATACTTTCGGCACCTACAGTCTAACCAGTGAGTTAACAGAAGTCTACCCACAAGACATCGTTCTGCTCGCAGGAAGCTACTCTTGCTCACCACCGCTATCGGATCAGGTTGATCTATCAGTGCTGGTTGATGTGGCCGTCGATGAGTGTCGAAGGCGCACTACGCTGAGAGACCGTCCGGATTTTCTAGCCGGATGGCACGCTATATGGGATGATGTCGAAGACTTCTATTTCTCCGAGATTAGGCCACCTGGTTGGTTTGATCTTCTTGTGACGAATGAGAGGGATAGCGCACTGGTCTAACCAAACGAAGCAGGTAATGGCTGACGCAATTCCTGTTCTTTAACGTTGGGCAAAGAATGGAGTGAAAGCAGTTTCCCTAACAAAATACGGTTCTCCCCGTAATCTTCGGATTATGGAAGTTGAAAGACCACATCCTGTAGCGGAGGAGGTCTTGGTAAGAATCCATGCGGCATCGATCAATGATTGGGACTGGTGCATCACAAAAGGGAGTCCTTTTTACATTCGGTTGCTGTGCGGATTGTTCAAACCGAAGATCAAAATTCCCGGCGTAGACATTTCGGGCCGAGTTGATGCGGTTGGCGATAGTGCGAAGCTATTTGAGCCAGGTGATACCGTATACGGGGACTTATCGGAGTGTGGTTTCGGAGGTTTTGAAGAATATGCCTGCATACCCGAGACGAGCCTCTCTCGAATGCCTGCCAAGATCAGCTTCATGCAGGCCGCTGCGATACCTCATGCCGCCGCACTAGCCCTTCAAGGTTTGCGGGACGTGGGAAAGCTTCAGTCCCATGATACGCTCTTGATCAATGGCGCCGGTGGTGGCGTTGGAACCATCGGGCTGCAAATCGCCAGGTCACTTGGAGTGCAGCACGTTACAGGAGTGGATCACCAGGACAAACTCGAGATGATGCGCTCGTTGGGCTTCGACGAGGTTTTCGACTACACTGAGGAAGATTTCACAAACGCCGGAAGAAAGTATGATCTTATTCTTGATACGAAGACGAATCGTTTTCCGCTCAGATACCTGAGAGCCCTCAATCCTAGTGGCGTCTACGTGACAGTTGGAGGTAAGACGTTTCGACTGATCCAAGCGCTGCTGCTGAGCCCTATTGTCCGCCTGTTTAGTCGCAAAAGGATTCGAATCGTTGCATTGGAAGCCAATAGAGACCTAAATTACATCGGGGAACTGCTCGACAGCGGCAAGATTGAGCCGGTGACCGAAGGCCCATATCGGCTGGATGAGCTTCCAGAAGCCATTCAGCGTTTCGGAGACGGCCTCCACAAAGGGAAAGTGATCATCTCCATGGAACAAGACGAGACTGCCCAACAATCCGCCGTAGCGAACGGCGAGCAAGCTCTCCTTCGCTAGGCTCCGACGTTGGGCGGACCGCTGGGTATGAGGAAACTGGGCTATCATGACATCAGACCACAAAGGCATCACGGTGACACGAGAACGCGAGATCACGGCAGCTTCATTTGATGACGCGAATGGGGACGCACTATCTGTCACGCTCGGCGACATCGAATTCGTCAAGACTACGCTGACGATCGCCGCTCTAAAGTCTGAACCCGCAAAACCCGATCCGTGGCTTCATGCTATTGCCCTCCTTAATCGCTCGCGGGAAACACTCGTGTCGAGTTTCTACCTCGCCCGTCACCGCGTTCCCCTCGATGCGTTCGCGATATTGAGGGTTGCCGTAGAAACAGCCGCCGTTGCTGTTCATATCACTAGGGACCCGGCTGCATTCGAGAGCTATGCTGGGCTCTCAGGAAAGAAGTACACGGCGACGCAGGCGATAACGCCAGTGCGGTCGTTGATCCCAGAGCTACCAGAAGTCTGGGGAGCCCTCAGTCAGGCTGCAATCCACACGAACGTCCGTGCGTTCGGCCCTAGTCCGGACGCAGACGGAAGCCCAGTGGTCCACCTGTTTAGTCGGGCGGCAGATCCACTGCGGGATAGACAGAGCCTCCGTGGGATATCCCTCGCGGCTGCCCTCGTGTTTCGGGCTGCTGAGTTGGTTCTGTTCGACGAGAGCACATACACGCCGGGGTGGCTCAGGCTACCTGGTAGTTCAATGCACGCTACGCCCACTGCCAAAAAGCTAGTGGAGCGTCGTTACCAAGACTTCACCTCGGGGGAGCATGAAGCTGCCCAACCATCGAGTCGAGTGAACAGCCACTAGCCGCTTCGTTTTTGACACTGACCGACAATATGAACATCGATTTTGAGAGCCCGAGTGCGCGGTCCGTGGCTGTCACTCACTCGCGCCGTTGGGCTAAGAAGAATTGAAACCGTATTTCATATGCGCAACCCCAAGGACGGGAACGAACCTACTGTGTGAGGCTTTGGCGAAGACCTTAGTCGCAGGCCGGCCTGATGAGTATTTCGGTCATATGCACGTGGCGCGATGGAAAGCAGAATGGAACGTAGATCTCACGAAAGACTACGTTGAGCGGGTGAAGTCCGAGGCACGGACGGAGAACGGAGTCTGGGGCGTCAAGGTGATGATGCAGTATTTCGACGACCTCTACGGTTTTCTGTTGGATGTCCACGACGATCAAAGCGTGGGTCGGTTTGCGATAATTGAAAGGACCTTTGGAGAGCTGAATTACGTCTGGATGACGAGAAGAGACAAGGTGGCCCAGGCCATCTCGCTGCACAAGGCGTACCAGAACTCCGTGTGGACAGTTGAGCGAGAGGCCCGTCCCCTTGATGACCGGGAGCTGGTCTTCGATTTCAACGAGGTCGACCGGATCTTTTCTGAGATCGTGAAGAATGAGGCAGATTGGAAAGCGTATTTCCAGTCGGTCGGAAAGCAGCCGCACGTCATCGTCTACGAGGATTTTATTGAGAACTACCAAGCTATGGTAAACTCTGTTCTCAATCATCTCGGAATTCAGTTTCTATTTGAGGGAAAGATTGAAGAAAGCCGATTGCGGAGGCAATGGAACCAACTTTCCGAAAACTGGAAGAATCGATATTTGAGACTAAAACAGGAAGCCCAACAAGGTAGTGCTCTCAACATCGCTAACGCGCCTCAGTGATACGTTGGCAGTAAGAATTGTCCTTGACAGTGATATCAATAATGGTATCGTGTATCGATGGCGAAATCGAAAGAAATCGTCGCCGCGATGCGGGGAAATCCGAAGAATGTGCGATTTTCCGATCTGTGTCGTGTTTGCGATGATTATTTCGGTAGCGCGAGGAAGAGAGGGACGAGCCATCGGGTCTACAAGACGCCGTGGAGCGGAGATCCCAGGGTGAATATTCAGAGTTCGAAGGGAATGGCGAAGGTCTACCAGGTTCGTCAAGTCCTACGTGCAATAGAGAAGCTAGAACATGAAAAAGACTGAAAGAGATCGGTATACCTACCGAGTTACATGGTCGGAAGAGGACCACGAATATGTTGGGCTTTGCGCGGAGTTTCCGAGCCTGAGTTGGCTCGCAGGTTCCCAAGAGGCTGCCCTGCGTGGAATTCGAAGGGTTGTGGCTGAGGTGAGAGAGGATTTGGAATCCAATAGTGAAGCGATTCCTGAGCCATTCGCAAGCAAGCGGTACAGTGGGAAATTCCTCATTCGAGTGCCTCCCGATGTACACCGAGATCTTGCACTGGAAGCGGCTGAATCGGGAGTCAGTCTAAACCGACTGGCAAGTGCGAAACTCTCAAAATGACGAATCTGCCAACAAATCGCGGCAGGTAACGGCGTGAACGCCGCACCTGCGCTCAGACGTTGGAAGAAAATACGACGAACCGACCAATACGCATTTCCGATTAGCAACACGAGGATTATCCAAATGACAGAGGTCGTTTACGATTTGAACCAGGGCTGGAACCGGATGGCGGCGGAAATGCTGTTCCCTGGCCGGAAGAAGGGTGCTCGCGAAAAGGGTGGTTACTCTGAGAAGCTACCGTTCTTCGAGCGTCGAATCCGAGCGAATGGGGGAACAGCGCTCGAACAGGCCTGTGGGTCAGCACGCTACCTATTCCCGCTTCTTGAGCGTGGGCTCGAAATTCACGGTGCGGATATCTCGGGCAACGTCGTGCGGTTCGCCCGAAAAGAGGCCGAGGCGCGCAACGTTCAGACCATGTTTTACCACCAAGGGATGGCGGTGTTTAACATTCCGCATCAATATGGGACGATATACATCACGGATGGTTCATTTGGATATATCGCCGACCGAGACCAAGCGCTTTCCACGCTAGAGCGGTTTCGGCACCATCTAGTCCCCGGCGGGCAGGTGCTGCTTGAATTCTTCGGGGCTAGGCCGATGATCGCGCCGATCAACGATAGTCCCAAACGGTCCCGACCTAGCCTTCGCCCAGAGGCAGAGGGCGAGATTTGCAAGACGCAGTGGGGAGCCGACTCCGTTGATCCGTTTGAGCAGGTCTGGCAAGATAAGAGGCGCTATGACCTCTACGTGGACGGGAAATGCGTGGATTCTGAAGTTCATACCTGTCGCGGACGATGGTATTCTCACTACGAATTTGTCATGATGCTCGAGCGTACCGGGTTTGAGGACATCACGACCTATTCTGACTACACAGACGAACCAGCGACAAAGGATAGCAGTTCGGTGGTGTACGGAGCGCGTCGTCCAAGGACATAGGTGCGGAACGCGTGGATGTACCATGGATCCATCGATAAATCGGGACCAGAATCGACGGGAAACCCATTCCAACCAGTCACGGCAGGTAACGGCTGACGCCGCACCTGCGTACAAACGGTGGCCAGAATGAAACTAGTTGCAGGAATTACCAAATTTGGTAAGTTTCGGCGGTGATCGTATCCTTTGCCTGCCAAGCTACCGAGAAGATCTTCGAAGGGCAAAGGAGTCGAAAGCTTCCTCCTGATATTCAGACACGGGCTAGGAGGCGGTTGATCCAGCTTCACAACGCCCAGTAAATCAACGACATGAGGATTCCTCCCAGCAACAGACTTGAGCGTCTCTCAGGTGATCTGTCCGGTCTCTGGAGTGTCAGGATTAACCAACAATGGCGCCTTGTCTTCCGCTGGGACGACGCAAGCGCACTTGAGGTCCGGATGGTCGATTACCACTAGAAGCAATGAGCAAGGACAACCTAATCCCACTTGAGAACTTCTTTGCCGTGACCCTTGAGGAGACCCTTGAGGAGACCCTTGAGGAGTGGCCAGCGACGATGACTGATGTTGCTCAGGCAACTGGTATTCCTCTTCCTCATCTATCCGGGATGAAGGGGAGGAAGCGACGATGCACGCCTGAGTATGATCTGCGGCTGAGCCGATACTTCGGAACAAGCCGTGGATACTGGATGCGGCTACAACTTTCTTACGACATGGAGAATGTCCAGCGACAGAAGGGCGTTGAGATTGATCGGGATGTTCGGGTCGCGGCGGGACAATAATTGGCACACAACCAATCGGCGTAGCCAACTCGGGCTAGCGCCCTCGCGGCTACGCTCGGCGTTCGCGTGCCGATCGCATGATCGAAGAGGGAGATATCATTCTGTTCGGCTTCCTCCGGACCGATCTTGAAGGGGGCAAGCTGAGGCCGGCTCTGCTTCCTCAAAGCCGCTATTTTCTTCCATCAAGTCAGCTCAGGCTTCTGTATCAGGTCCCTGTACTCCGGGCGGCGTAACAGGTACTTCAGCCAGGTGCCTTTCTCGACCGCCTCCCCCAGCATCCAAAATCGCCTCGGCATACATCACTGTATTTGCGAATTCGAGTAATAAGCGGCGATGTGCCACGGCAGTTCTCAAGAAACGGGGACGATCAGGTTCTTGACCTATCCCTGTGGGAGTTGCGAAGTTGGACAGGCGCTGCTGCAAGCAGCAGAGGTCACGATCAGTCGGTTCTCTGAGAAGCTTTCACCGCGGGGAATGTGTAACCATGCTTGGGGACCCAGTAGTCCAGCCACAGCTGTTCGCAATCCGGGCTGTGGAACACGCACCGCTGCCCGCGGTGTTGGGAGACCCACTGTCGGCGCGGGATCATCTGACCGCAGAAGGCGCAGTTGACGACGTTTGTGTGCCACCACTGGCTTTCAAGCTGTTCCCATTGACCCATTTTGTCCTCTCAACTTTGCCGTTTCCAACTCGTCGATAGTGTAGCTGCCCTTTTCCGGCACTACGGCAACCATGTAGACCTGGCGCGCAGCCCGTGCGGATATGAAGCCCTGTACGACGTCGGAGAGTACCTGTTCGGGATCGCGTGCGGCGATCTCACCATAGCCCCCTCCCCCCGGCGATTCTATTAAGATCTGGTCGCCTCCCTCGACAACGCAGTTGACGAACTTGGCAGCGCTCACCGTCCCGTAGACCTCCGAAAAAGTGCGAAAGCGGTCGTCTCCCTTCTTCTTCACCAGGATCGCCGAGTTCCTGCCATGTCCGCCGCCGAACAAACCCCACGGTTGGATCTTCATGCGCTCGAAAACAGCGCTTATGTTGATCTCGGCCGGCTCCACCACCTCCAGGACCCGCCGGATGCCCAGACCGCCGCGGTGTTGTCCGGGCCCGCCCGAGTCGGGGACCAGACCGTACGATTTGGTCAACCACGGATAGCGGGATTCGAATATCTCTACCGGGGTGTTGCGGCAGTTGCCGTTGGGCACTACAACGGCGCTGTTGCCATCTTTGGAGTGGCTCCCGCCCCAGCCGCAACCCTCAAAGCTGTAGACCACGTAATACTGGCCCGTCTGAGGATGGTTGCCACCGAAGAGGAAATTGCACGAGGTCCCGCCTTCGGCGGCTGCAACCCGCTTGGGAATGGCCTGGCTCAACGCGCCCAGAACAATATCCACCAATCTCGGATGGGTCTCTGTATTGCCACCCACGGAAGGGCCCGGGTGCTGCACGTTGACGACGCTGCCGGGGGGCGCAATGATTTTGATGGGCCTGTAGGTCCCTGAATTGCGGGGAATATCGTTGTCAGTTGCATGGAAGACCCCATTGTATGTGCCCGATGCGGTAACCCCGTAGGTGCAGTTTACGATCCCTTTGGCCTGAGGATCGGAGTCGCTGTAGTCGGCGATCAGCTCGTCGTCTCTGACGACCAGCCTGAGCCGTATCCAGGTGGCGTCGTTGGTGACGCCGTCGTCTTCGACGCAGTCTTCAAAGTAGTACTCGCCGTCGGGTATCTGGCGGATTTCCTCGCGCATCCAGCGCTCGGCATGGTCCATCAGCGCCGCGTTCGCGCTGTTGATGAACTCGACGCCGTGCTTGCTCAGCAGCGCCTCCAGCCGGCGCTCGGCAATATGCAGCGAGCCGATCATGGCATGGAAATCACCCCAGGTATGGGTGGGAGTGCGATGATTGGTCAGAATCACCTTCCAGAGATCCTCGACGTACTCGCCGCGTTTCATGATCTTGACAAGCGGCAGCCGCAGGCCCTCCTGATAGACATCGGTGGCCGTCGCCGCAAAGGAACCGGGCGCCATGCCCCCGATCTCCGCTAGGTGGCCGATGTTGGCCACGAAGCCGAACAGATCGCCCTCGTGATAGACCGGCTTAATGACGGTGTGCTCTGGCATGTGGCACCCGCCGCGGTAGGGATCGTTGTGGATTACGACGTCGCCCGGCTCGAAATTCTCCAGCCCGTACTCTTCAATGGCCCACTTGACCGTGTAGAGGATGGCCCCCAACTGGGCGGGACAAAACTCGGCCTGGGCGATCATGTCGCCGTCGCGATTGAATATGACACAGGAAAAGTCGAGCCCCTCGTTGAAGATCGTCGAGTAAGACGTCTTCATCATGGCGATACCCATCTCGCGGCAAATATTGACAAGATGGTTGTGAATCACGCTCAGCGTCACCTGATCGATATCGGTCCGACTCTTCAATCCATACCCTCTCGCAAAAGCGTTCTATTCGAGCATCAGCAACCCGTGCCGGGTTACTGACAGTTGTTTCCCCGGGGGAAGGACAGTCGTGGAGTCAACGTCATCCACCACTGCCGGTCCCTGGATGACCGCTCCGGCGGCCAATTTATGTCTCAAAAAAATGGGGCAATCGACAGGGCCAATTTCTTCGAAGTGGACGCGTCGATATGCATCGGGAACAGTCGCCTCGGTCGAGCCGGATTCTATCTCTGGAAGCGCAATCTTGGGGACCTTGCCGATTGCGCTGACATTAAAGTGCACCAGTTCCAGGATCTCTGCGGGAATGCTGTAGCCGTAAAATGCTTCGTGTTGGCGGTGAAACCGATTGCACAGATCGGCGACTCCCGATTCGGTAATGGGACCGGGCGCCACCACAATCTCCTGCTCGTAGTTCTGACCCATGTAGCGCATACTGATCGAGCGTTGGATGGTCGGCTTTCCGGAAAACCCCTCCTCGCGCAGAGCATCCAGAGCGGACTCGGTAAGGGCGTTGAAGCGCCTGTCTAGATGCGCCGCGTCGAGATTATTGGAGCGGTAGGCGTGCGTCCAGGAGCGGTCCACCCGCAGGTCGGCCACCAGAGTCCCAAACGCAGAGGCCAGCCCGGCGTTGGGGGGCACGATGACCCGCCCGATGCCGACCGATGCAGCCAGGGCTGCCGCGTGCAGAGGACCTGCCCCACCAAAGGCCACCAGATCGAAATCCCGCGGGTCGATTCCCCGCTCCACTGTAATCAACCGTATGGCGTTGGCCATGTTTTCGTTGGCGAGTTGCACGATGGACAGGGCCGCATCCTCTACATTCATGCCGACCTTTTTGCCAATGCGGGCAACTGCTGCACGGGCTTTGTCTACGTGCAGCTTCATACGGCCCCCGAGGAGGTAGTCGGGGTTGAGGCGACCCAGCATCAGGTTGGCGTCCGTTACCGTAGCTGCGGCGCCCTCCAACCCGTAGCACGCCGGCCCCGGCTCGGCTCCCGCGCTCTGGGGGCCGACCTTGAGGAACCCGCCCTTGTCGATCCATGCGATCGAGCCGCCGCCCGCGCCAATCGTGGTGATGTCGATAAAGGGCGCTGCAATGGGAATGCCCCATTCTACCTGGTATTCGGTGGTGTACCCGTACTCTCCATCAATGGCCAGGCCGACATCCGTGCTGGTGCCGCCCATGTCCAGGGTGACGACTTTGTTGCTGCCGGCCAGTTCGCCGAAATAGCTGCCCCCGATAATGCCCCCGGCAAGCCCTGAGAGCAACAACTGCACGGCCTGCTCGGGTGCGGCTTCAGCTACCATGTGGCCGCCGTTCGATTTCATGAACTGCCACTTGCAGCTCAGACCGCGCTGCCGGAGTCCGGCGTCCAGATCCCTGGTGAAGCGGGTCACCAGCGGCTTGATGTAGGCGTCCGCCATCGTAGTGGTGCCGCGCTCGTACTCGCGCCAGATCGGGGCCACGCGGTGGGAAAGGGACACGGGCACGTGCGGAAATTCGCGCTGCAGGAACCGGCCGATCTTCAGCTCGTGGTCGGGGTTGGCATAAGCGAACAGCAGGTTTACCGAGATTGCCGGTGACTCAGGGCCCTCGGCGATCCAGTCCGCAACTGCAGCACCAATGCGTGCCAACTCCTCGTCTGTGAGCGGCACCAGAACTTTCTCGTCCCTGGTGATGCGCTCGTCGACGCCGATACAGTTGCGCCGTTCCACAAAGGGGGCGGGCTTCACCCAGTCCAGGTCGTAGTGGTGCCGGCGATTGATGCGCTGTATGAACGGCACGTCTTCAAAGCCCTTCGTAGTCAGGTAGAGCACGCTGGCGCCGGACCGCTGATGCAGCGCATTGATGCCCAGCGTACTTCCGAGAATCAGGAAGGTGATATGGTCAATATTTATACCGGAGTTTGCGAGCACGTCAAAGACGCCCTGCTCGGGGTGCTGTGGCGTCGAGGGGCGCTTGGCGACGATCACCTGGCCAGCGTCTTCGTCCACACCGACCAGATCCGTGAAGGTGCCCCCTGTATCGATTCCGACGCGCACGCCCATTTGCGGATTTTACCTACCGACGGGAAATCGCTCTTCGGGCAAGACGGGTACGTGCCCGTTTAGCCCGGCGTGAGGTAGCGTTTTCATGGTGAAGACCATGCGAGAACGCCGCAGGGAACGCAAGAACGAAGACGAAGCCCCGCGGGGCGGTCCGGGGCAGTATGTGTTTAGCGTGTTTCCGGCTGCCCCGGACCGCCCTGAGGCGTGGAAGAGAGGCAGACCGGCCCTGTCGCGATATCCCAACCGTTCGCGTAGATGGTGACCGATTTCGGTGTCGCCGGTGAGAATCAGCAAGAAGGAGGCCTTCAGCTTCGCCCTAACCCGCGAGCTGCTTGCGCACTACGAGGCCAGGCCGCTGCACTTTGATCCCGCCCAGGCGGGACTCGGCACTGGACAAGATCGCTGAGTCGTTGGAGGGCGATATCACCATCGGGCCCGATCGACTTAGTGAGCACGTCGCTGTCCTGCCCGAGGGCCGGGTGCGGATCGATCAAGTGGTGTGGGCACAACTGGCGGGCTTCGTTGGGCGCCGCGCGGTATTTCTCGGTGGCACCGCTACCGACCCTTCCGGTGCGAACGAACTAAGGCAACCGCCGTCGCGGCAAAAAAGCACAAAAGGAAAGCAAAATTCGCGGGCTCGGGAATGATCATGAAATTGCTGAATACGATGCTGTTGTCGTCGAAGGGACTTCCGACTCCGAAGTTGATGAGAAACGATCCTTTTCCGTTAGTCGAGTCGATGCGGTCGCCGCTGTCTATGTCGAACAAGGTTCCGGTGATTGTAGACCCGCTGAGCACTGGAAGGATGTCGCTGTCGGATAAAATGAATTCGGCGCCATCGAAGAATTCGAAATTCACGGTGCCGTCGAGAGCAACGGTTCCCGCCACATCGAGAAAATCATATTCCTGACTCTGAATTTTCCCTCCGATCTCAAAGAAAAGTATCGAACTGTCGGTCAAGCTCAGATTTCCGCCGATCGTCAGCGTTCCCGCGGAACTGCCCGGGGAGATGGTCGCATCACTGCTTACGTCGGCCATTACAGTTCCGGAACCTTTCAGGGTGCCCGCCTGCAATTGTACCGTTCCGGTGGGGTCCAGGGTACCGTCGAGCGTGGTGGTTCCCCCAGTCTGCGTGTAGGTGCCGGTCACATTGACCTGGCTGCCGCTGCCGACAGAGACAGTGCCCGAGGTCGTGAACGTGCTACCCGTCTGAATGATGTTGATGCCGCCTGCACCCGTGGCCTGCATCGTGCCCTGGTTGGTAAAGCCCAATCCGTTGGGATCGATCGTGATGGCCGTGTCCTGGTCGGCGATGATGGCGCCCTGGTTGACCATGCCGCCGGTATTTACCAGCAACTGCCCTGCACCCCGAATGGTGTGATCGGCCGCCTGTGTCAGCGTCGTGTTGTTGGTAAGAATGCGGTTGTTGGCGTTATTGCTCATCAGCACCTCGCCGCCGCCGCCTAAGGTGATGTCATCCGCAAAGGTCAGGTCCGTGGACGCGTTGGTGCTGTTCATATTCCAGGTCCCGTTGTTGGTCAGACCCCCATTGATCTCCGCGTCAAACCCGTTGCCTTGATTGACCGTACTTGCGATTGTGACGTCGTTCAGCTCCAGGTTCGTACCGGAGCCTTTCACGTTGATGACGCCCGTCCCCGTGGTGCTGAGCGTGCCCCCGACAACCTTCACGCCCCCGTTCAGGTCCAGCCTCGATCCGGTCAACACCTCGATGGTCTCACCGGTGTTGGTAAACGTGCCGACGGTGAACACAAAACCGCCTGCACCCGTGGCCTGCATCGTGCCCTGGTTGGTGAAGCCCAATCCGTTGGGATCGATCGTGATGGCCGTGTCCTGGTCGGCGATGATGGCGCCTTGGTTGACCATACCGCCGGTATCGGCCAGCAACTGCCCTGCACCCCGAATAGTGTGAGTAGCCGCCTGTGTCAGCGTCGTGTTGTTGGTAAGAATGCGGTTGTTGGCGTTATTGCTCATCAGCACCTCGCCGCCGCCTAAGGTGATGTCATCCGCAAAGGTCAGGTCCGTGGACGCGTCGGTGCTGTTCATGTTCCAGGTCCCGTTGTTGGTCAGACCCCCATTGATCTCCGCGTCAAACCCGTTGCCTTGATTGACCGTACTTGCGATTGTGACGTCGTTCAGCTCCAGGTTCGTACCGGAGCCTTTCACGTTGATGACGCCCGTCCCCGTGGTGCTGAGCGTGCCCCCGACAACCTTCACGCCCCCGTTCAGGTCCAGCCTCGATCCGGTCAACACCTCGATGGTCTCACCGGTGTTGGTAAACGTGCCGACGGTGAACACAAAACCGCCTGCACCCGTGGCCTGCATCGTGCCCTGGTTGGTGAAGCCCAATCCGTTGGGATCGATCGTGATGGCCGTGGCCTGGTCGGCGATGATGGCGCCTTGGTTGACCATGCCGCCGGTATTTGCCAGCAACTGCCCTGCACCCCGAATAGTGTGAGTAGCCGCCTGCGTCAGCGTCATGTTGTTAGTAAGAATGCGGTTGTTGGCGTTATTGCTCATCACCACCTCGCCGCTGCCGCCTAAGGCGATGTCACCCGCAAAGGTCAGGTCCGTGGACCCGTTGGTGCTGTTCATGTTCCAGGTCCCGTTGTTGGTCAGACCCCCGTTGATCTCCGCGTCAAACTGGTTGGCCTGATTGACGGTGCTTGCGATTGTGACGTTGTTCAGCTCAAGGTTCGTTCCGGAGCCTTTCACGTTGATGACGCCCGTTCCCGTGGTGCTGAGTGTGCCCCCGACAACCGTCACGCCCCCGTTCAAGTCCAGCTTCGATCCGGTCAACACTTCGATGGTCTCACCGGTGTTGGTAAACGTGCCGACGTTGAACACAAACCCCCCTCCACCCGTGGCCTGCATCGTGCCCTGGTTGGTGAAGCCCAAAGCGTTGGGATCGATCGTGATGGCCGTGGCCTGGTCGGCGATGATCGTGCCCAGGTTGACCATGCCGCCGGTATCGGCCAGCAACTGCCCTGCACCCTGGATAGTGTGATTGACGTCCTGCGTCAGCGTCGTGTTGTTAGTCAAAATGCGGTTGTCGTCTTGGTTGCCCATCACCACCTCGCCGCTGCCGCCTAAGGTGATGTCACCCGCAAAGGTCAGGTCCGTGGACCCGCCGGTGCTGTCCAGGTTGATCGCACCGTTGTTGGTGATCCCGCTGACAGCGATGGTCATATCCTGTCCGTTATTGAAATTCAGGATGTCGTTGGCATCAACGGTCAGTTGGTCGACGGTGACAATGGTATTCAGGGTGACGACGGAGTTGGTCCCACCATCGTTGTCGATGCGGACGATGTAGGCGTCACCGCCGTTGTTCGGGACCTGTCCCGGGTTCCAGTTACCGGCTGTGCTCCAATTTCCGCTACCTCTGATCCACGTGACATTGACCAGTGCAGCCGTGGCGATGCCGCCAAGTCCGGACACTGTGGCGAGAATCATCACAATACCGAGGGCCTGGGCGCCCCGTCTCACTATGTTGCTTTTGATTCGCCTACTGATAGGAAATCCCTTTTCGGGCAGTACAGATACTCGCCCGTTTAGTCCCGCGTGAAGGTACGTTTACTTGGTGAAGATTATGGCGAAACGCCGCAGGGAACGGCTTTGTGGTTTTTCAAGCCGGATTTACTAAGAGTGCCATTTTTTCTTCTTCAAAAGCTGTCTTAGAAGCATAGCCCATCATTTTGATGGTTTTTACGCCGATTTCGGTAGCCAGCTTGTGGATCTTCACGCGGATGGTTTCCGTCGCTTCGGTCAGTGGGCTGAAATGGCCTTTGAGAAGATACCAGATGGAGACGGTGAGCTTGCGCGCCACGGCGGCCACCGCAATGTTACGGTGGCCCTTGCGCAAAGTGAGTTTCCAGCCCCATTGGTGTAAGGGGCTGTTTTTCTGGTTCAGCGCGTTCTGTGCCGACTGGATCAGCAGCGCACGTAGATCTTTGCGGCCGAAGGCAATAATACCGCCATCGCGCTTGATGGTCAGTCCGCTGCGATGCCGGCTGGGGGACAGCCCCAGATAGGCGACCAGCTTCTTGGCATTGGCGAAGCGGTGGATGTCGCCGATGACTGCCCCGATGGCATAGGCGACGACATGCCTCACTCCCATCAGACGCACTAAGGGCAGCAATGCGGGATCCTCGAGCACCTCGCGAGCCATCAGTGCCCGCAGTTTTTTGCGTCGCCTCTCGGCCATCCAAAGCTCTTCGAACATCTCTTCGCACAAGAACAGTTGCACCGGACTCCAGGGGCGACATCGCAGCACCCAGGCACGGCCCGAAGCTCGAGTTAGGCAGGTGCCCCGGGGAATCCGCTTTCCCTGCTCGCTGAGGTAGCTGCGGATGCGATTGCGTATCCGCGTGCAACTGCACACTGCCTTGCGATGGGTGTGCATTACTTCACGGCGTTCGCGCGTCTTCTCATCTGGGGTCCACACTTCCCGAGCCAGTCCGCTCAGGTAGATTCTTCCCAGTTTCACCGCACTGAGTTTATCGTTGTTGCAGTAGGCCTTGCGAATCTGTCCGGCCCTTTGGCTTTCTAACACCACTGCCGCGATCCCCACCTTCTTGAGCCGCTTGACCGTCTCGAAACTGTTGGTGGAGGCCTCCAGGACCACCAGATCGGTTCCCTTCAGGTGCTTGCCGGCCCAGCCTTCCAGCTGTTCCGTAGAGACCCTGTCGTAGACTTTCTGCACCACAGCGCTGGCCGCATCGCTGCCTTCCAGCAATGCCGCCGTGAAGATATCCGGGTGCATATCCAGCCCGATGATTCGTCTGGGTTGACTTTGCTTTTTTTCCATTGTTTGCTTTTCTCGCTTATGGCGGCTGACCGGGGGCAGGCGGTTACGTAGCATTCAGCTTTTCGGAGTCCATCCTCCACGTAGGTGCATTCCGCCGGCGCTCAATCACAGAGTCGGAGAGTAACTCCAGCGTTCTCGTCGAGCGTCTCCCGTTTGCCACCTGTTGGTGTTGCACAGCACCCACAGGTTCGAACGATGCCCCCGGTCTGCCATAAGCTCCATTGTTTTCGCTGGAAATCCTCATACGGTCACAAGAACGAAGACGAGGGCCCTCCGGGCCGTAGCGTTTGGCAAGCGGTGCTACGGCATGCAGCGGACGGCGTATTGCACATATCGACTGCCTTCCTGAAAGCCCAGCGCTTCGAGGACGCCAAGGGGTACTTCGCGCGACGAGAGCTTCGGTATCAGCATGGGGCGCCGCGTCGTCGTGTAGAGATGGCAAAGCAACATCCCGAGGAACACTTCGGCATTGCCCGCCTCTCTGCACCCCAAGCCCCATATGCTCATCGGTTCGTCAGGTTCTCCGAGGGTTTCCGCCCGGTCGGAAACGATATAGGCGGCGATACCGTCGACATCGGGAACGCCGAAAACGTCGAGGTCTCTTTTCCTGTTGAGCAGCGTTGCTGTCTGGCGCTCCCAAGCCAATGTTCCTTCGCCTGGCAACGTGGTCCCAGAGCCAGGTTCAAGATTCCGGTTGCTCAGGTCGGCTACGCTGAGCTGAGTGATCAATTCGGGATGAGCAGGGGGATTCCGGTGTACAGTTGAGCAAAAATCCTGAAAGTGAGCCGATTTCCGGAATCCCAATTTGGCAAAGAAAGACTTCAATCCGGGGTGGTCTTCGGGAAACTCGGTCGCGAGCCATTCAGGCCCGAGCACCGCCATTTTGTCTTTGAGCGAAGTTACCAGGTGGCTGCCCACTTCCATCCCCTGATTGTCCGGATGGACGCCAAGACGTAGAATAAGGGAAGCCGTGTCCCGGCGTGCCGCGATCAATACCCCAATCGGTTTTCCCTCTTCGTGGGCCAGCACAGCGGAGCTGGCCCATAGATCCAGGGTCTTGGCCTCATGTCTCAAATCCGCGAGCGTCGTATACGGTTGGCCCGGGAAATGGACGGCGAAGCACCGATTGACAGCCTCTGCCAGAAGGGGCAGATCGTCAGGACGGCAGAACCGGAAGGAAGGCATCTCTTTCAGCTATCTCCGGCGGAATTTGTCGGAGCGTAGTATGTGTTTAGCGTCATGTTTTCCGTCGCCGGCCTCTCGGCCATGCGCTCGGGGCCTGAAACATGCTAAACGGGTACGACTGCAGGTCCGACAAATTCCAGGCTTATTTCAAGCGGGCTTTTTCCAACTCGGCCATGATTCCGATCTCGTTCAAAACGGACTTGGGCGCACCATGGAGAGGGCATTCGCCTGCGGCGGCGCCTTTTTCGGGAGTCGTAAGCTTGCCTTCGGAATCTGCGCTTCCATTGCCGCTCGATGATTCCGTGCCGTTTCCACTCTGGGCCGCGAGCATCTCCTCCATCAGCTTGCGCCCGATTTCTATGCCCTGCTCCACCAGGCCCAGGTCGATAGTCAGCATCTTGTTGTCAAGGGCTAGAGATTCCAGGCGCTCCTGAACCTTGTCGCGCATAAATCCATTCGGTACGCGGAGGAGGCGCTCCACCGCCTCCGGCGTCCATGCAAACACTGATTTCAGGGGGTTGCCTTTAGCATCGCGAGCCACCAGCTTCAGCCCGTAATCGAGTTTCTCTTCTTCGAAACCATCCGCTTCTCCGGATGCTTGAGCTTGGGCTTCGTGATGCGCTTCGAGACTCTCCTCATGGCCGAGCTCCTCTAGAATGCCTTCCGCGAATTCTACCGTTACGGTATTGAGACGACGCATGCGGGCGGCCTTTTCGATATATGCCTTGGCTCGCCGCTTCTGGTAATTGTCTTTGATTGCGGGAAGCAGCTTGCGCGCTTCCCTGGTCCAGACCAATTTGCGTCCGTCGTAGGTGGTCTCCTCTTCGGCGCCGCCCTCGGAGGCCACGATCTTTTCGATTATCTCTTCTGTTATGAAATCGAATTCACTGGCCCCGCAGACCGAACATTTCACCGGATTCTCTTCCGTGGCGGTGGTCCCGCAATGTTTGCATAGGGCGCTTTTGCCCCTGCGGGCGCGATCGAATGCCAGGCTCTCGGCAAGTTGAATGGTTGCTTCTGACGTTCGCTTGGGCATGAAACGTTCCATGGCATCATCGATGACCGAGTTGGTGATGACACTGTGCCCCTGCTCCACTGCCAGACGAAGGATTCCTGTGCGCGCGATACCTTTTACCATGTCAGGCACCCGCGTCATCCGCTCCTCCGCTTCCTGGGTCCACAAGATGCTCTCCTCTGCTTTTTTGTCCAATTCAGGAAAGACCTCGCGTGAGCCCAGAAGAATGTCGCAGGGAGCGAGACGCAAGAGGGCCTCAGTGTTGCTGCCCAGGCCCGGTTCATCGCTTTCGCTGTGCACGCCGATTCGGCCCATGACAAGGAGCCAGGGGGGATTTTTTCGTGTATAATCGAGAACTTTCTGGAAAGCCTTGCCGTCGAGAAGCACCTTTTCCGCCGTCAGGCCCTGCTCCTGAAGCATCTTGCCGGCCACCTCCAGGTGGGACTGATAAATCTGGGCCAGTCCGGTATCGATGATCTCCTCATGCAATTGATTCTGTTCCTCGAAGCGAAAGACTTTGGCCGCTTTCTCCGTAAGCACATCGACAATGCTGTTAAACACGAGGTAGTGTAGATAGGGATCGTAAACCGAGATCAGGGTGATCTTCTTGTCGAACTGCTTTGCCAATTCGGCCGCCGTCATTAGACAGCCGAACGAATGCGGACTGCCGTCGATACCTACGAGGATCGTGTCCCGCTCTCCGTCGTTCTTTCCAGGGACATGCTTGACCACCCAGATGTCGCGCTTTCCATGGCGGGCTACGGTCTGGCAAACAGGCCCGATCTGCATATCCTTGGTCTTGCCGATGCCTTTGGCCCCTAACACGGTGAGGTCGTAATTCGATTTCGCCATGTCCTTGAGGATCTCCACGTGATGCTTGCCATCCATCATCTTCCGCTCGTATTCCAGGCCCGCATCCTGGCAGCGCAGATCGAGTACGTTCAGGTAGCAGTCCGAAATGAGTTTGAGACCCATCGTTATGAGGCTGTCATGTATCTTCCGCTGGCGCTCGATTTCGCTTTCCTGGCGATATTCCTCAGGTAGTGTGAACTCCATCTGACGAAACCGGTAATCATGCATACTGGCCGCGTAAACATGGTTGCCGGTGATCTTGGAGCCGAACCTTTTTCCGATTTGGATGGCGGTCTCAACCGCCTGATTGGAGAAGTCCGAATTGTCGACTGGGACGAGAACCGATTGATACATATTATCTTCCTGCTGATTGCTAGGAGTTTGTCGGACTTAGGGCCCGACAAACTACGTGAAAGTCTTCTTTCCAAAAAGCTTTGAGGTGGGCATGCGGCTACGGATCTCCGCGAGCATAGCCACGGTGACCCGTTCGACGTTATTTTGCAAGCAATACGATTCCACCCGTTTTCTGACCATGCCGCGGACAAATGCGGGGATCGCCTTGATGCGTTCTTCGGCTTCGGGATCCCAGCTTAAGGAGTCGCTGCTGACCCCCTCGTGGGAGAGTCCGTATTCGACCCCGGAACCGAACGTAATGGATTCGCGATCATATTTTCCGGGGGTGTAATCACACAGGGCATCCTCGGCCATGAAATCCCCCGTAGCTCCGAAAGCACGAGCCCGGCAACCTCCGCATTTTGTGTTGAATTCGCATTCGCCGCAGCGATCACCTAAATGGTCACGCTCCCTTATTCGCTGGAACAACTCAGAATGGTTCCAGATCTCGGATATGGAGCGCTCCCGCAAATTTCCTCCAAAGAGCGGCAGGTAGGGGCAAGGCGTCATGTCGCCGTTGGGCCGGATTCCCATGTAGTGCGTGCCGGCCGGACACCCGCCTGCTCCCCCGGCGAAGGATTTCAAGAACTTGGAATCGCGGTCGTTTTCGAAGAGATGACGGCTGAAGTGCGGGGCACATTTCGCATTCACGATCATCTTGCCGTCGTACGTTTTCTGAATGCGGAGAAGGGTGTCGAGAACGACTTTATATTCCTCGGGACGGATGTCCGAGACGAATTTGCCTCGTCCCGTAGGTACCAGAAAATAGAGATTAAAGACCTTTGCACCCATCTCCGCGAAGGCGAAGGAAGCGATGGCTTCAATCTCTCGGAAATTGTGCTTTGCCACCGTTGTCTGAACGATGAACGAGAAGTCGGTCTGGCGCAGAATTTGGGCACCCTCCACCGTGTTCCTCCAAGCGCCCTCTACCCCGCGGAAGCGGTCATGAATTTTCGGGTCGAGAGCATCCAGGGAAAGAGCGAGCCCGCGCAGGCCCGCTTCTTTAAGGATTTCCGCCAATCTCCGTGTGATAAGCACGCCGTTAGTCCCGCAGACCATCCAGAGGTCGTTCTGCTTTCCATAGCGGATGATTTCCAGGATGTCCCTCCGCAAAAGCGGTTCCCCTCCCGTCAGGATGATCAGGGCTTCGGGAGCGAAGCCGGCGATCTGATCGATGATGGAAAGGCACTCCGGCGTATCCAGCTCAGAGCGATCGGCAAACCCCTCCGTAGAGAGTCGGCGTACGGATTGAGGTCCGGCGTCGAGGTAGCAGTGAACGCATTTCAAGTTGCACCGATTAGTGAGGTTCCAGGAAATGACGTAAGGCCGATGGGATGGGGCGGAACTCATCTTACATCTCGAATTCCTCGCGGGCAATGTCCAGGCATTGGCCGTCGACTGTCCGGTATCCTCGCTCAAGGGCGAATTTTTCGATGCCGAGCTTTGCCATGGAACGGGCAAACTCCGGTATTTTGTTTAACCGCTCCATGGCTTCCGGCGTCCATGGCAGGGTGTTCTCGGAGATCTTGCTCGAGTCGGCCTGGCTATCGGAGAAACCGCTAAGCGCTTCGCGGGCCGCGGGAGAGAAGGGACATTTGCCTGTGGAAAGTGCTGAAGAAACATCCTGCGCATGTCCGGTTAGTCCGCCATCACGGCCGAGTGTCTCCGCATTGCCGTTACCGGAGACTTGCCTTGGACCAATTTCAACGCCCAACGAAGTGACCATTTGGGTTTCGAAAACGTTGGTCAGCATGGCGATTTCCATGAGACACTCCGGGCACTCGAAACGCACGGATAGGGCCTTGCCTTCGCTCGGACCGTCCGTCTTCTCGGTTTTGATCAGCTTCATTTGGGCGTTACAGGATACGCAGAGGAATTTCATTTAGTCTGCTTCGAGGTTACTCAAAATGGCGCGGGCGACCGCGAAAATTGATCCTGCCACAGGCGAATCAGGAATGGTGTCAATGGTCTTTCCCTCATCGCAGCAGCGGGCCAGTTCGGGATCGAAGGGTACGGTTCCGAGCAGGGGGATGCCCATATGGATGCTTCCATTTGGGAAAAGCGCCTTTGTGCCCCCACAGTCCGCGCAGTAATAGCCGCTCATGTTTTCGACATAGCCGAGAATTCCGGCTCGGGTTTTGCGCACCGCTGCGATGGAGCGCAGGACGACCCCTTGGGAGACTTGTGAGGGTACGGTCAGGAACACAACCTTTAGCCGCGAACCGAACAACTCCGCAAAATCACGACTCCGCTCTGACCCAGGGGGGAGGTCTACGAGGAGGAAGTCGAGCTCACCCCAGTCGGTCCCAACCAGAAAATCGGTCAAGGTAGTGATTTCCTTGGTTGCGCGCCAGGTGTAGGCGTCTCCCTTCGATACACTGGGAAATTCAACGTTCTGCTCTTCGGGAACGATGGTGCCGAAAGAGAGAACACCGATGCCGCTCTTCGTTCTGGGTGGCACCAGGCCATCCCGTCCCGGGATCAATGGGGATTTGGCCAACCCCGCGAGGCGTGCCAGGGAGGGCCCATTGATATCTGCGTCGAGTAACGAAACCCTGTGCCCGCCGGCCCGAAGTGCGGCGCCTATCTGCATCGCCAACGTGCTCTTACCTACTCCTCCCTTTCCCGATCCGAAAGCGATCAGGTGTCGGACTGTGGCCAATCTCCGATCGAGCTCCGCCTTTTTTGATCGGATCTGTGCCAAGACTCGAGATCCGCCGTCCTCCTCGAGATCATAATAGGTTTTTGTGGCCGTTTGGGTTTCCATTTCTCCTCGAAAGTTCGTGCGTCCGAAGTGTCGCATCCTAACTCGCCGTGACGCCCGGCATGATGAACTGCCCGCGGGCAGAACTCGCTCATGAGAATCGAGGCGGTCTTGCGAGACAAGGAAAAATTGCTCTCAGCAATGCAGAGGAGAGTCGGGACACCACACTAAAGGGTGCGCTCCTCAGTGCGACGTTGAAAACTAGAGATTGAAATTCGAGATAGATCTTCGCTCTCGAGAGCCACCCTGCACTGCGGTATGGGATCGCGCGGAGGCATCGTGACACAGGTCACAGAAAGCGTGGAATCTCCGTGTTGCGATCGACCATGTTCTTGCTTCTTGAGCAAGATTTAGACCGCAGATTTTCCAGATTTCGCTGATTGTGAATCTGCTTAATCTGTGGTTCATAGTGATTATGAACACCTATATTGCCTTAAAGACGATCCACCTCGGCGCGGTCTTTGTGTTGCTGACCTCGGGCGCGGTTCTTTTCTTCTCGGAGAACGTTAGAATTGGTTTCAAGATTTCAGCCCATGTCTCCCTTTTTGTGATTCTGATTACGGGTTTGGGTTTGGTTCTGAATGCGAATCTTGGTGTTCCGCCCTGGATCTGGGGTAAGTTCCTGATTTGGGTGCTCCTGGGCCTTACGGGAGTGTTTGCTGCGCCGAAGTTTTACCGCTACCGCGTGAGCTTTTATACGGCCATGCTCTTTCTGGCGACAGCGGCCGCGTTCCTGGCTGTGGCGAGGCCGGGTTGAGTCCGAACTGTTGTTCGGAAGGCGATCCGCCATTGCAGGGTAGGGCGAATCCCGATATAGTCCCGGCTTGCCGTGGACGATCTCGGGATGAGCCGAAGTCCGCGGCAGACGGCTCATCCGCCGTCGCCCTGCGCTCCTCTGAAACTCGTCTCAGACTGGGCATGACCCACCCCGCCCTTCGGGCACCCCTCCCGAGAGGGGACCTCTACCTAACGGTAGCCAGCTATAACAGTCCCCTCCTGGGAGGGGTGCCCGGAGGGCGGGGTGGGTTCGATCCGCCGTGGGAGACTCTGCACGCTGCAATTTCACCCCGCTAAAACCAGGTGCCCCTCGATACATTGCTTCACCGAGGCAGTGCGAGGGCCTCCGCCTCCGCCAAGGCTAGGGTGCTTGCAAAAGCGTCCAGTTACATCGGCTCGAGGGATTCTCAAGCAACAGCGGTCAAACCTGACACCTGAAACTTGAAACCATTCCGAAGGTTGACCACTGTGTGATCCGGCGAGGAGCGCTGCCGGGGGCCCGACTATTCCGACCCCATCGCACTCTTCAGGTCGGTGAGCAACTGCTCGGGCGTCCATTCGTTTCCCCTGTAGATCCTGATCAAGCGGCCGGAGCGATCCACTAATGCGGTGCACAGGTTGTGTGTAATGTCGCTCGTGTTCTCCTCATCGAGCGCTACCCAGATGCCGAATTGCTCTGCAAAATTGGTAATTACTAGTTCGTCACCGGTCAGGAAGGTCCAGAACCGGTTATCAGCTCCCACTCTTTGCGCATGTTCCTTCAAAATGGCAGGACGGTCGTATTGAGGATCGAAGGTGACCGAAATAAGTCGTACCTTTGCGCTCAAGGTATCGTTGGCCTGGATCGCCTGTTGAAGAGTGGCGAAGTGACGGTCCATCAAGGGACAAAATGTGGGCATCGGACATCGTGTATAGATAAAGGTTAAGACAATGTATTGACCCTGGAAAGCAGTGAGACGAATCCTGCGGTTATCCTGATCGAGGAACTCTGCGTCCTGCACGGGTTCTTGCGCACGAACCACCTTGCCCATTGTGAACCCATCGGCGGTGCCGGCCGGGTCCGATAAGTTGGCAAAGCCGGTGGCCTCGATTCTAGAGAGAAAAGCCTTCCGCTTCGTCACAACAAGGGTGGCCTCAACGAATTCACCGGGTTTTCTCCCCATCAACAAGCGCACGTCCTCAACAGCGAACGACATCGTCATTGCGGGCATGAAACCGGGAATCTCCTCGTGTGTGATCGTAAGTTCGTTTTTTTCCGATTGTATCGAAATGATCTGGCCCCGAAGTTCGTAAGTCACTGTCTCGGGCGCCGGACGGCAGCCTGCCCCAAGCAGGCAGATCACGATCAAAAAGCGGTATACGAAGAATCGTGCCATGGTTTTGTCGAGGTATGCGATATAAGTGACGTCGAGGAAAACGAAGACGTTAACCGATGCAGCACCTTCGACAAGAATAAGCTGAAGTTGCCACTCGAAATTCCGGGGGTCCGCTTGCCAAGCCATGGACTGGGATTTGCACGGATGCCTGCCAGCCGGACTCGGGGGACCTCTTTTCCGACTTTGAGAGCGGTCGACACCTTGGAGGGCCGAGGGCCCACGAGGCCGCTGCCAAGTTCGCTGCAGGGAACGGGCCGGATGCCTGCCGAAAAGGGTATTAATTTGTCAGGTTAAATATTATTGTCGCTGCGATGCTGGTGCGATGACGCGACGGGCAAGCGATTGAAAGCCTTTCTGGGTCGAAAATAGCAGTCTCGGTATTTCTTCGGGCCTTGTAGTTTACCATAAATATGGTTTTATAGTATCCGTGAAGACGACGGTGGAGATTTCAGATGAATTGTTTAGGCGCGCGAAGATTCGAGCCGTAACTCGAGGGGAGACCTTTAGACAGCTCGTTCAGAACGCACTGCAGGAGCATCTTGAAAAGGACGGTGCCGCATCGGAACAGAAACCATGGATGAAGCACTTTGGATCGCTCAGACATCTTCATGAGGAAAGCCGCCGGATTGATGCGATCATTGATAGCGAGTTCGAACAGATAGAACCGGAGGATTCCCTGTGATCGTGGACACGGCGGCCCTGTCGGCTTGGCTTGATGGTGATCCCCTGCTCAAGCAAACCCTTGAGAACGCCGAGCATCTCTTTCTTGCTTCTATCGCGCTAGGGGAGTACCGATTTGGCATTCTCTCTTCAAGACATCGCAACGATTACGAGGAGCGGTTGCGATCGCTGGAGGGGGAGTTCCACACTTTTTCGGCGGATGCCGGCACCGCACGCCATTTCGCTGATATTAGACATGCGCTGAAGAAGAAAGGGCGCCCTATCCCCTGGCATGATGTATGGATTGCAGCGATCGCGAGGCAGCATAATCTCCCCGTCCTGAGCCGTGACAGCCATTTTGATCAGGTTCCCGGAGTCCGGCGCGTTGGCTGGTGATGGGGTGCCGATTCTAAAGGATATACCAGCTTACAAGCCATACTTGATGCCCCAACGGCCTCTATAAATTGACTCTGGAAACCAGATCTTACCGGGCAAATGATCACAAGCAGGCACGGTGCTGCGGTGCGGCTGAAAGTAAATCCAGGAACGTACGATGAAGATAGTCAGGCGATACGGCTAGCTGTCTTTCCTTCCGGAATGGTTGCGGACACCTACCGCAGTCACGAACATGTGCCACCTTACGGTTGATCGACTGCCGAATTCACCATTTCAGAATGGGGCAAATTGCCTGCTCATTGAGTGGCCGAAATTTGCGTAATGAAATTCAGAAACCCAATATCTTGTGGTTTTCGTTTGTTTATACCCCAAGATATTGTGTTGACACCGCCTTTTAGAAGCTGTAATGAACTCTACGTTCTTTGAAATCCAAGAGGAAATTCTGTCGTAATTGACCTCCTCCCATTAGCTTTGCTGATGGCAATAAATCGCAGCTCTTGCTGGGCCTTCTTCATGGAGGGCACCTGCGAGGAGAGCGTGTCCGTGCGCTGAGTGCTCACGGGCCGAAGAACCGAGGTTCACCTGTCTGCTTGATTCGGCAATCTGTCGACCGGCTCTACGGGTGCATTTTTGTTCTTCTTTAAATCCTAAAGTTAGAAAGGAGGATATGATTATGAAAGCAAAGAATGTTCCACTCAGGATTCCACCTGAGGCTCGCCAAGCGTTACGCGGAATGCGAATGCTGAAGAAAAGTCTTGGGAAAAGAGCAACGGGAGCGGAACTACTCGATTTAGCCATGACTGCAGTGCAAATAATGCAATTCAGATCGGCGATAGCAGATTTAGAAAAGTTGCGAATCGCTGTTCAGCTGACTCAAGTTCAGCACGCGCTGCTGCAGAGCAGCGTCGAAGATCTTGACACGGCCTCAGGTCGTTTCGGCTTTAATTTGCTGCGTTGGGTCAAGAAAGGGAGACCGCTTTTGGCGGGTCGCGTGACCCAGATAAAGCAAGAGGCACTGATCTTATGGTCAAAATTGAGTAGTTTCCTCCTGATTTCTTACACCTTTTCAACCCCATCAAATGCGAAAGCTAAACTGTCAGCATTTCATCTCTCAGCGATGTGGTATGACGTTCGCGGAGTTTCGAGCGTTGGCGTCGCGCGCGCCCCAAATGTATTCGACCCATTCCATACTTAAGAAGTCCGGAGGAAAGCGTGTAATAGAGGCGCCATTTTCGGAATTAAAGCGGGTCCAGGCTTTTCTGAAGGACGAGTTGAATAAGAGCCCCTGTGTGCCAGGACTTTGCGGTGCGCCGGGAACCTCGACGGTCCACGCAATGAAGCCTCATGTTAGTAAGCCCCTGGTAATCGCCGCGGATATTTCCGATTTTTTTCCGAGTGTAACCGTCGGCCACTTAAAACCGATTTTTTCGCAATTATTGAGCGATGATGAGTTTCTATCGGAAATCATCCGGTTGGTAACGAGGGAAAAGCGGCTGCCTCAAGGCGCTCCCACAAGTCCTGCGCTTGCACGACTCGCTGTTGAACCGGCTTTCCTGGAAATCCGCGATCTGCTTAAGCGAGCCGATGACCGGTCCGAGGTAACGCTTGGGGTTGATGATTTTACGATCAGCGGACCGGCAGGCCTGAAACGATTACTCCCTGTGATCGAAAAGATTCTGAAGCGCCACGGATTTACCGTTCGTCTGGAAAAGACGAAGATAATGCCTCGAACCGGCGAGCAAGCAAACCTCTGGCTTATCGTGAACAATGGCTTAATGTTGGCCCCTGAGACGATTGAGGCTTATACAATGTGCGTAAATGATTCAGGATATCATTCCCGAAAAGCGAGGGGCTACCGAGCGTATTTTTCAGGAATCGGCCGGGTACTTCGTACACCGGTGCCTGAAATGAATTGAAACGGCATGCATGACCGTTGTCAGTCGTCGAAGGTACGCCGCTTCAATGCTCCCCGAGAGCCTTGAATGCGCCGGTCATGGCGTCTGAATAAAAGACGGGATCGACCTGTTCGATCACATCGCCGGATACTTCCAGGAAGCTGCGCTTTAGTGGTGATTTATTTGTCAGGTTAAATATTGTTGTCGTCCTGAGCCGTGAGAGCCATTTTGATCAGGTTTAGGGAATCCGCCGTCACGCTTCCTGTCTGAGCAGATCTCTGAGAGCGGTTTCGAGATCTGTGTGTATGAATTCAAATCCGGCCTCCGTAAGACGCCGGGGCAGGCACCGGCGACCGGTTAGCGCGAGCTTGGGATCGGTCCCTAACAGCCAGGAACCCAACCATACCGCCGGAACCGGCGCGGGAGGGGACCATGGTCGTTTCAGTAGCGCTCTCAAGGTTCGCATGAGGTCGCGATTGCGTACCGCGTTGGGTGCGGCGACGTTGTAAGTGCCTCGGTACTCCTTGTTCTCCAAAACGGCCAGGAATATGCGGACCATATCATCCACATGCAGCCAGCTGAACCACTGTTTTCCGTTGCCGACAGTGCCTCCCAAACCCCATTTGACCAGTGTGGCAAGAAACGGGAGAGCGCCCCCATCGCGACCCAGAACGATTCCGATGCGTAAGACAACAGGTCGCATTCCAGGTCCAGTAGATGCTTTGAGAGCGTCTTCCCAGGCGCTACATACGTCGGCCGGGTATCCCGTGGCGGGGGGTGCGCTCTCCAGGCAGAGGTTCTCGCCGGTATTTCCGTAAATGGCCAGGGAACTGGCTTGAATCCAGGTGTCGGGAGGATGGGCGCACTTACGCACCGCCTCTCCCAGAACTTTGACCGAATCGACCCTTGAGGACAGAATCTCCCGTCGGTTGGCGCGCGTTGGCCTGCTGTTTACGCTCTTGCCAGTCAGATTGACGAGTGTAGCGGCGCCGTCGAGCTCGCTCTCCCAATCTCCTGAGCTTTGTCCGTTCCAGGCCACGGCCCTTGCCCGGCCCTTGTAGGCGTCGGGATTTCGAGTCAACACCACCACCTGCCAACCCGATGCATTCAGTCTCTCGGCCAGGGCGGTTCCCAGAAACCCGCTTCCCCCTGCAAGTACCGCTTTTTTCGTCGTGTCTTTCATTTATTTTCGCGACTGCACAGCCTCCCTTTGCAATGACGGTTATCGGCGAGGTGTCGATAACCTGTTTGAAGAAGAAACCGCATGCCGGGTATCTTGGAGATCAGCCCGAGTGGGCGTGCCCACCAGATCGCGAAAGACAGAAACACGATTGCTTCAGCGCCAAAGAATGCCCGCCCGTCGCGCAGGTCCAGCCGCATCTCGTCTTCCTCTGCGCCGAATTTCCGAGCCTGAGTTGGCTTGCGGGTTCCCAGGAGGCCGCTCTGCGTGGGATTCGAAGGGTTGTTGCTGAGGTAAGAGAGGATATGGAATCCAACGATGAAGCGATTCCGGAGCCATTAGCGAGCAAACGGTACAGTGGGAGATTTCTCGTTCGAGTGTCTCCCGATGTACACCGAGATCTCGCACTGGAAGCGGCTGAATCGGGAATCAGCCTGAATCGGCTGGCAAGTGCCAAACTCTCAAAATAAAGAATCCGCCAACAAATCGCGCCAAGTAACGGCCTTTGGCGCACCTGCGCTTTAACGTTCCAAGGAAAACAGAGGAATCAGAGAGAAACACCCAATATCCGTAGGCCGGCCAAACGCGTCCGAAGGTCACCCTTCAGCATTGCCTCCAGCGGCTCCACTCAACAGATTGTATGGCGCATCCCCGCTGCGCGGGCATTCTTTAATTTGTTTCCGGGTCGTTATCGGGTATCGGTCGGCAGCGTAGATAGGTTTGGCTTTGTGGACCGCTACTATTCCGGCGAGGAATATTTCGACCTGTCCATCGGGGAGCCTATTTTCGGGGGTTTCCACGAAGTCGATCCCACCATAATCCTGGAAGTAGCCCCGGCCAAGGTTCGGGGAAGGCTTTTCGCCGCCGATGCCCTGGGCGAGTTCGAATTGCAGGATAGCTTCTTCAACACAGCCATCCCACAGGATGTGGTGAGACTCCCTTTCGGGCAGGGTTAAAAAAAGGTGGTCGGCGGCGGATTCCGACCAAAGAATCCGCAGTATGAAAAACATAACGCCGACGAAACACTACAGCAGCACCTTGCATCAGCTTTGTAAACTCATCCCGTCGCATTTGACGGAAAAACTCGCCCGGGAGTACGGGGTCGATAAAAAGGCGCGCACCTTCACGCCATGGAGTCATGTGGTCAGTCTGCTCTTTGCGCAACTGACCCATGCCATCGGCCTTAACGAGGTCTGCGACACCCTGCGGCATCATGCGGCCAAGCTCAGGGCGATCAGGGGAGCGGTTGCACCGAGCCGAAACACTCTTTCGCATGCCAATAGGGAGCGCGACAGCGACATGATGGAGGCGTTGTTCTGGAAGGTGCTGGGGCATCTGCAAGAGCTTTCGCCGGGCTTTGGACCGGCCGGGCGCTACCGAGGCCTGCCCCGTCGCTTCAAACGGGCGATCCATGCGATCGATTCCACCACCATTGCCCTGGTGGCCAACTGCATGGACTGGGCCAAGCACCGTCGGCGCAAGGCCGCGGCGAAGATGCACCTGCGGCTCAACCTGCAAAGTTTTCTTCCCGGCTTTGCCGTCATTGAAGAAGCTTCCCATCACGACGGCACGCGGACCCTGGCCCTGTGCGCGGGGCTGCAGGCTGGAGAGATCGCGGTTTTCGACAAGGCTTACGTGCATTTTGCCAATCTTTTCCATTTGAGCGAACGCGGCATATTCTGGGTCACGCGCGCCAAAGACAACCTGCGCTGCCATGTTTGCCGCAAGCGCCTGCGCAAGCCTCAAGGACCTATCCTGCGGGATGACGAGGTCACCCTGAAGGTTCCCGCCTCCCGCCGGCAGTATCCCGGCAGGTTGCGCCGGATCGAAGCCGAAGTGGAAGTCAACGGCGAGTGGGTCGTCATGGTTTTCCTCACCAACAACATGGACTGGGCCCCTTCCAGTGTCTGCGCCCTCTACCGCTGCCGCTGGGGCATCGAGGTGTTTTTCAAGCAGATCAAGCAAACCTTCAAGGTCTGCGATTTTCTCGGGCATTCCAAGCAGGCCATCCGTTGGCAGCTGTGGGCCGCCCTGCTGCTGCTCGTTCTGCTCCGATACATTGCCTTTATCAGCCAGTGGCCGCACAGCTTCACCCGGTTGTTTACGCTCGTGCGCGGCGTGCTCTGGGACCGCTTCGGGCTTTTCGATCTGGCGGACTTCTATGGGACAGCACGAACCCGATATCGAATGTGTTCCCAGCCTCAACAGGCTTACCTGCCCGGTTTCTCCCCTTAGCTCTGTGGGACAGCATCCGTCCATATCAACCATTTCCCCCCTGTTTTACATTTTGACTTTTTCCCAATATCAACCGCTATCCCGCTCCATCCCTCAGGCTTGCCTTCAGGGTTTAGGCCTTATGGGATGGCTGTGCTTCTTCAACTCGAACAGATCGCGCAAGCCAGCCTATAAACCCAAACAGGCGGAGGGCATCTACCTGGTTGAATACCTGACGGAGTTTACCGACCCGGGCGACCCGACTTCACCCTTGGTAGCCGACGCCCCGGTGGACCTCAACGTGGACCTTGGCGACGGCCCCTATCTGCCCCCGGACCAGAGGGTCGTCTCTGTCGACACCGATGAATCGGGCCTTTTCTCGATTGCCATCCAGCCCGGAAGATACGGCTTGCGGATACCCGCCCTTAATGAAGTAGAGGGTGTGGACGGTCCCGGGTATTGGGGCAGCCATGTGATTCTCAGGGATCTGACAACGGGGACCACGTTCACGCGGGAATGGCCGTTGCACCAGCAATGGCCGTCCGGATTTACCAGTCCCACCGCATTCCCGATCGCTCTCCAATCCAACCACGAATACGAACTGGATATTTTCGTGCGCAAACAAGTGGTTGAAATACGGGGAGAGGTCCGGCCCATCGACGACCCGATCCGGCGTCTGCTGGCCAATGTGGACGACCTCGGAACCAGTGGCAATACCTCCGGCCACTCAGGCTTCGAGGACCTTGTGGACAATGGGGGGATGGCCACATTGGTCTCCCCCAATGGAACACAGATGGAAGCCCTATTTATCTTTAATGACCCCGGCCAGGAACCCGACATCGCATACCAGATTTCCAATGTTGTGGCGGGATCCCATACCCTGTCTCTGGCCCATACCCGTTTTACCTTCAGCCAGGACGGCAACGCCCTGCCGATCGATATCGACATACCCGCCTGGAACGGACCTGGAGAATTGCCCGCGCTCGATCCGGGAGGTTCTTCCTATATCGAGCCTTTGACGTCGGTAGAGATCGATCCGGATATCCGCGCCACATATACCCCCAGCAATACCGTCGTCATGTTGCGAAGATTTTTTGTCAATCCCAATCCCGGGCCGGAGGATCCTGAGTATGATGAGGCCGCGTCACTCCTGGATGCCTCCGGCACCACCAACGGAATCACGCCAGTCGCAATCGCCGTCGAGCCGGACTACACGGACAACAAAATCTTCCTGCACAATGTATCCAGTTCCCAAGGCGTCTGGCCTGTGGGTTCCTTTTCCTTCTGGATGGGTGGGGACGTTGAAGGCACCGTCACATGGGCCAAAGTCAATGTCAGCGGGTCGACGACTGTCTCGGTTCATTATGGAGGCACATTAAACAGTTTTACCGATTCGCAGCCCTTTAACACGGTTACAGTGCATTTCCGGTCGGTCAATTCTGACGATCCCAATACGGAAATAACGGGCACGAACTTTACTCTCGACATCGACGGCACGCCCACCGTTTTTTCCACACCCCACACCCAGGCCAATCTTAAGGGAAGCATCGGCACAAGCAACATCAGCCACCCCGACAACTGGATTCACGAAGGCGGCCCAACAAGACTTACTAACCTTTCCGGCCCGGAATTTACTAGAACTTTTTTAATGCGACGAAGCTTTGATCTCGACGGAACGGTGCAAGAGGGGGGATCTCCCATTGAGGGGGCAACTGTGGAAGTCAAGGGGCGTTTCAACAACACTTTAAAGGAATTTAGGACCGGTTCCGATGGGACTTTCGCCCAGACCATGGCATCCGAGATAATTTTTGTGGACATTACGGCGCCGGGCTACCTGCCTTGGCGGGAGCGCTATAACCCCGCCGTGCTGACAGGGGATCCGCCCACCTTGACGATTTCCGCCAACCTCATCCCTATCGACCCGCCAGCCTTCGGGACGATTACGCTGGACCGCTTCGGCCTTTTTCTGCCCGGTGTGAACAAATCAGGCGACCAGGACGCTTTTGACGGTTTTAACGCTTCCGGCCCGCTCACCCTGACGGTGGAGGTAATCGCAACACCACAAAATCTACCCATATCCTACGACCTGCTTCCCTTCGATTCCGCCAACGGCACGGAAAACGATTCCCAAACGGTGGAGCTTCCGGATGCTATTTCCGAAATCTGGATCATCGATCCGAGGAAATTCCCCGTCAACTCGCAGCAGGACCCACCGCTGACGGGCAATCCTTTTAGTGAAAACCCGGTTCCCATTTCCCCTCCCCTTTCCGGCCGCCCGGAGGACAGTCTGGAGTGGCTTCAGGAAATCGAAAGCGGCGTCATTCCCAATGTCTTCTTTAAGAAAATCACCAATTTTACCTTGAACGAAGATGAAGCCACAGCGGTCGTAACGATTCCCCTCTGGGAACTGCCGCCGGGCGACTTCGACCCGGTATTTGCAGCCGTCACCCGGCAGAGCGCCATCACCATCAAAGCTGATTTCCAATACCCCGACCCCGTGGAAACGCACCGGCTGACAGGAGCCCGAATGCCCCCTTGGATGGCCTTTGTGGCCGATATCATCGGCACCGTGAGCGGCGTTATCCGCACCAACAACGCCATCGCTGATTTTCAGAATCCGGAGTTGGTGGGGCAACCGCTCGACCTCTCAAGCTTCATTCCGGAGGGCCGCTTCAAACCATTGCCGGAGTTCACCGCGGATATCGAGTTGGACGAAGACAATGACGGTTTCCTCCTCTACGATTACAACATTGCGGTCAATGTGAACGAAGGCATGGAAACGCCTGCCAGCGGCATGATGGGCCTTTCTCCCGGCATTCTCGGCCTCAACCTGATGGCCTCCGCGGGGGTGGTCGTTTCGGGGCACGAGAAATCGGTCGCCCTCACGGTGCAGGGCACGGCGACCACCAAAGAGGACATAGATCTCGAGGAATACCTGCCCAAAAAACTCTTAGGGCTGAAAATCGAGGATTCGAGGCTGCGACCGGCCATAACCCTGAGGACATCGGCCACCAGATTCCTCGATGACAACAACAAGCTTGAGGCACAACTGCGGCACCAGGTGATCGGGGCGATTCAGGTAGGTCTGAAGGTCAACTTGCAGCCGATCACCTCCAAAATTCCTTACGCCGGGCCTGTTCTTCTGGCGCTCGACAAGGCGAAAAAGTTCCAGATCTTAGGCACCCTTGACGGCGCTATCAGCCTGGATTCACAAACTACCTGGAGCACTGTCCGGCCGCGTGTTTTTGAGTCTGAGTCGGTAACCACTGACCATCGTCTTCGGCGCCATTTCATGGGGGGCGATGAGGCCATCTCCATCCCTGCCGGTGAACAGCCGGAGAATAGCAACCGCTTCGAGCTCGGTATCGAAATCAAGACCAAGAGCGCCCTCGGGGCCTCGGGCCGGATCGCTTTACAGGGCGAGGAGAAGGTGATTCCGGGTTTCGAGGACCCGCTGCCGGTCGCCACCGTGGTTTTGAGCGACGAGGCCGACTGGCCCTACCTGAAGAGAATCCAGGGCGCCATCAACCTCAGCATCGAGGCCCGGCTGGATCTGGGTATCACTGAACTTAAAAAGGGTTGGGACTGGGACCTCATCACTTTCGACCACAACTTTGGCAACCTCGAGCAACCAGGCGGCTCAGCCAATAGCTTGAGCCTTTTCGGTGGTCCAAAGATTACTGTCGCGGGGCCGGTCACTCCTCCGGTATTTCAACTGGATCCCCTTACCATCACGAATACGGTAACCCTTTTGGGGAATCTCACACCAGTAGATTATATCGGCGATACGCCGCAAGTGGCACTCAATTTTCTGGAGGCGGGCTCCTATGCAAGCGCTTCGGGTAGTGTGGAGGCGCTCGTTTTCACCGATCTGGCGGTCGATCCCGATCCGGCCGCAGGCAACATGATTTTAAAATTCGCCCTGCGCGCGGGAGAAAACAGTTGGGGCTCGCCGATCGTCATCACCGATGCCCCAGGAATCGCCGAGGTTGCCGTCACTCAGCTCCCCAGCGGACAGTGGATGGCAGCGTGGATAGAAATCGCGGCCACCGATCTCCTCGACCCCTTCGCGCCCCTGTGCATCAAGACCGCACTCAGCACCGATCCCTCCGGTTCCTTATGGCCTGCGGAAGAAATCGATCCAGTCGTCGAACTCACCGATAGCCGGGCCAAGGACCTTCGTTTCGCCATCGGCTCCAGCCTCGTGGGCCTGGTTTTTCTCGAAACAACGGGCGGGCCAACCTCGAGCGATTTTGCGATCCTGGGTGCAACCTGGGCGGGAAGCTCATGGACTCTCGAACCCACATCCCTGCTTCCTGCCACGACACTGCTCGGCTTCGACGCGGTTGGCGCGGGTGCCAGCGGGAACGGACTTTGTGGACTTTGGAAATTCGGTGGATATTCCCATCAATTCCTTAATTCAAACGGTATCCGTGACCCCCATCGCCGACACCGAGGCGGAGGGCGATGAGTCTGTGGTTTTAAATTTAGAATCGAGCCCGAATTACAACCTCGGCTTTCCGGACAGCGCGACCGTGACCATTGTGGACCTCCCGGCGGACGATTGGAGGTTCAACAATCTGCCTAACCCCAACAGCCCGGAGGCGGCGGACGCGGCCGACCCCGATAAAGACGGCATTCCTAATCTGCTGGAATACGCCCTCCGCCTTGGTCCTGGGGTACCGGATACCATCGAACTGCCCGAACTATTGCTGGACGAAGACGAGCAGGGCGACTTCCACCTTGCCCTTCGTTATACCAGAAATATCGACGCGATCGACCTCATTTATACCATCGAGGTCTCAGAGGACCTGCAAACATGGACTTCCAATACGCCGGGGCAGGAAGACGTCACCGCGGAGATTTCCCGGATCGACAATTTAGACGGCACCGAGACCATTACCGAGCGTGACCACGGAAACCTGAGGGACAGTCCGAGCCGCTACATACGCCTCCGCGTGGAGCGCGCCGCAAGCCCTTGAACTTGATCATTCACACACAATTACGAGAAGGGCGAAAACAAAGAGATTGCTAAAACAGCGTGTAGATAAACGGAGCGCTGCTGCTCCCCCCGACAATAACAAGAATGCCGAGAAGCAGTAGGACAATGATAATTGGCGCCATCCAGTACTTCTTGTTGTGTCCTAAGAAATGAGAGAACTCGCGAAGCAGCCCCATTTGCTTTTGGGCATCCGGATCGAGGTCTTCAATCGAGTCGTTCGGTCTATCGGTCATCTCTGTTACGGAAGAAGAGGATATCTGCCAAATTCGCTTGGCGCAAATCAAAAATCATCATGGGCCCACTCCCTTTTCAACTTGGTGATTCCCCGTAGCTTGCTGCGGGGTGGCTGACTTGATAAAGAAGAGAGGGTGGGAGAGAGGAAGGAAGAAAGTCGAGTAAAGCGAGGAAGTCACTGTGTGTGGGAGATCCACTATCATGTGGTGATGCCGGTGAAGTATCGGAAGGCGCTGATAGATAAGCGGATTGAGCGAGTGATGATCGAAACGGCCAGAGGGATAGGGGAACGCTATGAAATAGAACTGGAGGCCCTAGGGATGGATAAAGACCATGTGCATTTACTGTGCGGGGCACATCCGAAAATAGCGCCAGGAAGTATCGTGATGAAATTCAAGAGTATCACAGCACGGGAGTTGTTCAAGAGGGAGCGGTGGCTGAAGGAGGAACTCTGGGGAGGAAGATTCTGGAGTTCAGGGTATTACGTGGGGACGGTTGGGGAGAGAGGGAATTGGGCGATGGTGGAGAAATACGTTTTGGAACAGGGCAAGCCGAAGGAGGATCTGCGTCAGTTAACACTGTGGTAGAGAATAAGTTCTCCTTCCCCGATACCCCGACGCTTGCGTCGGGGAGGTTCATTCGGTCCAGTCGCCAAACGATTGAGAGAGAATGAGAACATCACTGTTTAGCGAAAGTCTGTTTGCATTGCCGCTGCAGGATGCGATCAAATCTACCGCTGAAATCGGCTTTGATGCGATTGAACTTGCCTGCTGGAAACCGCACTTTGATTACCCGATGACGGCGAGAAATGCCGAGTCTGTTGCCGAATGGATTCGGGATGCCGGATTGGCTGTTTCGGCGCTGTCGCTCCAGCTCGGGGGTATAGAGACGGGGTTCACTGACCAGACAATTTCGAGAGACCAATTGAAGATGGCGGAAACATTGATCGGCCTGGCTCCGGTGTTTCAGACGAATCTTATACAGATGAACCCGGGCCCCACGGCCTCTCGGGATGCTGAGGAGAAACATTGGCTATGTCTGGCTGACGCAGTTTGCGAATTGGCCGCGATGGCCCGAGAGGCCGGAGTAAAACTCGCCTTTCATAGTACCTTGAGGCAACTGACGGATACGCTGTCCTCTACTGAACGCTTTCTTGAGATGGCGCCTTCGGATTGCATGGGAGTGACGGTCGATTTCACGAATCTCAGCTTCGCCGGCGAGAGTGCGGCTCCTATCATATCGCGGCTGAAAGGCCGCATTTATCACACTCATTTGAAGAACGCACGCATGGGTCCCGATGGTAGTCTGACTTTCGAATCGCTTGACACCGGGCCGATCGACTATTCCCAGGTCCTTCCCTTACTCGATGCCGCGGGCTACGAGGGATATTTGTCAATTGAAAGCAGGGATCGGAACAGGCAGGGATATCCCGATCAGATTGCTGCTCAGAAGGACCTAGCAATTCTCAATCGATACCTGGACGCGAATGGATGACCGAGCACGCCCCGTGAGGGGCGTAGGCGATCGTGCATCCAAGATGGAGGTGGGAGCCCGGTTGTACAGACCTGGATGGTGCAACTCGGAATTCTCTGGACTTGCCTACGCGCCTGCACCCATCCAGGGCGCGCTCATGAGGCGATTTGGATTTCAGGGGTTCAGCGTTGCTACACCCCTGGCTAAATGCCTTCGCCCCGTCGGGGCGGGATGGCGGCGACCGATATGCGAAAAACGTTTCGCGTGGGCGAGGCCGAGTATCTTAGGGTGAAGCGTAACCAACGAGCACGAAGCCCGGGAATCGATCAAGCCGGGAAACAAAGCATGAACAACGGGAGAAAAGAGCGTGACCGAAATGCGGAGAATCGGATTTCGATAGAGGGCATCGACAGGCGCCTCTCGAAACCGGCGCTGGGTACCGCTTTTTACAGGCTCGAAAGCAAAGCCGCGTGGTTCGAAATTCTGGACGACTTTCTGGAACAGGGGGGGACGATCATTGACACGGGTCGCCGCTATGGCGAGAGCGAGGACGTAGTCGGTCTCTGGATGGAATCTCGAGGAGTACGCGACCGAATGGTCGTCTCGACGAAAGGCGGTCACGGGGAATTCCATGGTCTGGGCAAAGAGGATTTTGCGGCAACAATCGAAGGCGAATTGACGACCAGCCTGGAACGCCTCGGGACCGAACAGGTGGATCTGTACATGCTGCACCGGGACAGCCCCACGGTCCCGGTCGCCGAGATTATGGACTGCCTGAACGCGCAATTGAATCGTGGTCGCATAGGCGCTCTGGGCGCATCAAACTGGGAATATGACCGCGTAGTTGAGGCCAACCAGTACGCGCGCGACCAAAACTTGAAAGGGTTTTCCGTGGTGAGCAACAGCATCGCCCTGGCGCTGCCAACGCAGCCTTTCCATCCGGGCTTGGTATACGCCGGCAAAGTCGATGAGCGATGGCATCAGCAAACCGGCGTTCCACTGATCGTCTGGTCGTCCCAGGCGCGTGGATTTTTCACCGGGCGCTTTACTCCTGAGATGCGCACTGCGGCTACGGATGTCCAAGACGAATTCACTGCCCGAATGGTCGAGGTGTATTGCACGGACGATAACTTCGAACGGTTGCGTCGAGCTTCAGAACTGGGAGAAACCAAGGGAGGATACTCGGCCACGCAAATTGCGTTGGCTTGGCTGCTGCACAAGCCTTTTCCCCTACTACCAATCGTGGGGCCGCACAATAGAAAAGAACTGAAATCGTGCTTTCAGTCTCTTTCGGTCGAGATGACCCGGCAAGAGGCGGAATGGCTGAACCTGGAAGGTGAAGACGGCGTCACGTATTAATCTTCCGGGAGATATCCTCGGCTCGTGAAAGATGTCGCTTAGGATGGCCCTCTGAGAGATGGAAGAAAGATTGTCGTGCTGGAGCGAGAAATTAGCAGCGGATGTGCGCGGATGAGACGCGGATAAGGGAAACCAGGAATTTCCTAGGGTAGCATAGCCGCAACCAAAGAATAAGGTAATCAAATTTCCGGAAACCGCAGATTAAACGGATTGCGCTGATTCCTCCGAAAAAATCTGGGCTGATCTGGGCAATCTGGGGTCTTTCTTCACAGTTCGCCGGGCATCTGAATCGAAAATGGTGGAAGACGAATTATCCGAGTATAATCACTTATAATGGTGATTAGCGGCATGACGAACCTGACCAAAGTCTCTTTCACGTCCTGATCGTAATCCTAATCCTAATCATATTCTCGGCCTCGGGGGCCCTCGGCCCTCCAGCTTGTACCGTCGGAAGATTCAAGTTCCAGCCATAGTTGATGGCCACCGGCCTCGACGAAAACCGTATAATGAAACCGCTCAGAGAACGCGGCCAGGTAACAGCCCGGCGGTCCGTCCCTACCTGCCCAGAAAATTGACTGGACCTGGGTAGGGCGTGGCCGCCGGACGCGCCGAGAGTGCCTGGGATGGTTTCATCCCGCTAAATCAGCAGGCCTTGGGCACATTGCTATGGCGGGACAGAGCGGGGACGCTTCGCCCTACCGAAGACATCAGATCACGACAAGCCAGGTCCCGGTGATGCGGCACTACACGGTCGGAGGGTTTGGTCTCAGTCGGGAGGTATTGATCTGGCCGGGCAGGCGCGATCATGGATTCTCAGGCTTATCGATCCGAGCCCCCGCCTTCTTGCGAAGCCGGCTACGGTGGCTGGATGCCTTTTCAAGCGCCGCAGCCTTGGCGGAGGCGGTCGCGTTCAGGGCGGGTTGGGTGAACCGGGCTGGGGATCTGAAGCCGAAGGGCTTCGGCTATGACGAAAAGGAATCGCTGAAGTCTTGCCAGAACGGAGCCGAAGAAGTTTGATGGGATTTCCTTATCAGGTCGGAATGTCGGAAGATCTGCTAAAAAAGGTCAGGGTCGATAAATGGCTGTGGGCTGTTCGCATATTCAGAACTCGGAGCAAAGCCGCTAGCGCCTGTCGCGCCGGACATGTTTTAGTAGACTGCCGGATCGCGAAGCCGTCGCAATGGGTCTACGAGAAGAGCACGGTGGTAGTAAGAAACGACGACATCACGAGGACGTTCCGTCCTATCGGCTTGCTCGAGAAACGCCTGGGGGCGCCCGCGGTACGGGCATTTCTCGAAGACCTGACTTCACCCGAGGAATATTCGCGCAGACAAGAATATGGCCGGCTGTCCTTTCTCCATCGCGAGCCGGGAAGCGGAAGGCCGACCAAGAAAGACAGAAGGGCCCTTCAGAATATAAGATCGAAGGAAGCCGATGTTGAAACCTGAAATCTACGCTCGGACCATGTCGTTGCCTGCCAGTTGCAGGAACTGCAGACAACCGAGCGCAATCTCGAAACCATTCTGGCCCTTGAGCGGCGTACCCTGACCCTGAGCGAACGGGAGCTACGGAGAAAGCGCGATCTGATGGAGCGTCAGGCCGTAGCTGAATCCGAACACGACCGAGAGGAACGCAATGTCCTGGCTCAGAGAAACCGGGTGCAGCAGATCGAAAACGATCTCGAGCTGCTTCCGAACAAACGGGCGCTCATGCAGGATTACTAATTGACGTCTTCCCCGACGAAGCCTTCGCTTTCCAGATGCAGCAGGATTCGCTGGGCCGATTCATCGGGCGTAAATTCACTGGTGTCGATCGACAAATCCGCATCCTCGGGCACTTCATAAGGATCGGAGATTCCGGTGAATTCCTTGATCACGCCAGCCCTTGCCTTGGCGTAAAGTCCTTTTCGATCCCGAGCTTCGCAAACCTCAAGCGGAGTGGACACGTGTACCAATAGGAAACCGCCCCGCTGCTCAATGAGGCTGCGGACCTCCGCACGCACATGGCGATAGGGGGCGATGGGAGCGCAGATGGCGATACCGCCGTTCTTGGTTATCTCGTTTGCTACGAAGCCGATACGCCGGATATTCAGGTCACGGTGTTCGCGTGAAAAGCCCAGTTCCGAGGAGAGATTCTTGCGCACGATGTCTCCATCCAAAAGGGTAACCGGACGTCCGCCCAATTCCATCAACCTAGCCATGAGCGCATTGGCAATGGTCGATTTTCCAGCACCGGAAAGCCCGGTAAAGAAGACGGTAAATCCCTGCCGGTTGCGCGGAGGGTAGGTTCGGCGCAACTCCCGTGCTACCTCGGCATAGGTAAACCAACTAGGCAGCTTTCGCCCTTCCGCCAATCGCAACCTGACTTCCGTTCCGGAGATATCGAGCGTACGCATTGACGGCTCTATCTCCTCTTCGGAGAGGTAGGCGTCTTTATCCTCGACATAGGTCATGTTGGAGAAGGCGACCATTTTGACACCGATTTCCTGCTCGTGCTTCGCTACCAACTCTTGGGCGTCATAGGGACCGTAAAAGGGCTGGCCGCTGGAGTCGCTGCCGGGGCCCGCGTGGTCCCGTCCTACAATGAAATGGGTACACCCGTAGTTTTTACGAATGATGGCATGCCAGATCGCTTCCCGGGGACCCGCCATACGCATGGAAAGTTGCAAGAGTGAAAGGTAGACTGTATGCTGCGGGTAGTGCAGAAGCACCGCCTGGTAGCACCTTACGCGCGTGAAGTGATCGACGTCGCCTGACTTGGTGAGGCCCACGACCGGGTGCAGGAGGAGATTGGCCTCACACTGCCGGATGGCGCGAATCGTCAGTTCATAGTGGGCGCGGTGCAGTGGATTACGTGTCTGGAAGGCCACTACACGCCGCCATCCGAGGCGGAGAAACTCCCTTCTTACTTCGCCCGGCCCCAATCGAATTCTCCTGGAATCGAAGTGAACGGGTAGCTGGACGCCTCGCAGCGACCCGCCCACATAACAGGCATTCACGTGGTTGAGAAGATGTTCGACGCCCTTGTGCTCCGGATTCTCCGTTTCATATACCTGAGCCGCTTCCTGTCTGAGATCGGGCTTCCAAATCTCGCCGACTCTGAGAACAGCTAACATCACTCCCTCCGGATCACGAAGGGCGAGATCGCTCCCGATTTCCAGTTTTGCGGCAACCGCTTCGCTAATGTCCAGAGCAATCGGAATCGGCCAGAGGTGGCCCGATTCCAGCCTCATTTCCTGACACACCCGCTCGTAGTCCTTTTGCCCCATAAATCCTGTCAGGGGCGAAAACGCTCCATTGAGCAAGAGCTCGAGGTCACATATTTGACGCGGGGTCAAATCCCATGATTCCCAATCGCGTGAATCCTCCCTGAGCTCCTCAGCGCGGTCCTCGTCCACCACCAGGTCGACCAGCTCACCTCCATGAGGCATGATAAGTCTGTGTTGCGTATCCATTGTGCCGACCTATCAACGAAAACTGTGGATTCGTCAATTATCACCTGCAAAAATTACAGAGTTACAATGCTCAAGCGGCTTTTCGATCTAATGGGAAGAGATTGGGGCGCGACTATGCCATAAAGTCCAACCAGCAACTCAGTATCTAAACCCGACAGATTGCTAGCGCTTCCAAACGTAGCGCAGAGGTTGCGCCGCCCAGAACGGGCCCGCTGAGCCTACGCCTACCCTCGGCGTTGTTTCCACCTCGTGATCGGGCACCCGGGTAGCGTCGTCTTCAATCCAGAGGGCGCTGCTGGGCGCCACGGCAAGTCCGTAGTGACGTTTGTCGATGGCCAGCCGTTGCGTCAGCCGGCCGGGGCCTCGCAACGCTCCAGCGCCACGGATCAAGATAGCAGCCGGAAAGTGCTCTGGTTCAGTAACCACGTTAAGCATCCAATGGATTCCATAGCACAGATAGACGTACCAGTAGCCGCCAGAACCAAACATGACCTGATTGCGCAGGGTTTTTCCGCGAAAAGCATGGGAGGCCCGGTCCTTGAAGCCGGCATAGGCTTCTACTTCGCAAATAGAGAGACGAAGCGATTGCTCCTCCAACCCTCGACAAAGTACCTTTCCGAGGAGATCCCGTGCCACCTGTTCCGTGGGTCTCTCGAAAAAGGCTGGCCCTAAAACGTTGCTCTGCCCTAGGAGAAGATTCGTGCGATTGCGGCGATCTTGAGGAATGTCTAGTGTGGTGTCCGTTAAATAACATAAATTAATTAGTTTTCCCTGTCTGCTTTGCCAAGGCACGTTTGGCGCGCTGGATCTTGCGCAGGATTTCCTCTCCCTTCGCCTTCCATCTGTAAGGCTTGGGGTCGAGGTTCCTTTCAGCCAGATAGGTTTCTATGTCTTCGACCAATTGCCTGACGCTGGTAAAACTACCATCCCTGATAACATCTTGGGTCAGTTCGCCGAAAAAGCGCTCGACCAGGTTCAACCAGGACGAACTGGTCGGGGTGAAGTGGATGTGAAAACGCCGATGGCGCGACAACCACTTGCGGACCTTCTGTTGCTTGTGCGTGCAGTAGTTGTCAACGATCAAGTGCAAGTCCAGCTGCTTGGGTGTCTCCCGCTCGATTTGCTTCAAGAACCGCAACCATTCTACATGGGTATGCCGCTGTTCGGTGCGTGCGATGAGCTTGCCGTCCAGATAATTCAAGGCTGCAAACAACGTAATGGTCCCGTGTCGCTTGTAGTCATGTGTCTTGGTGCAAATCTCTCCCACGCCAAGAGGTAAGCCCGGCTGGGTCCGCTCCAAAGCCTGGCATTGGCTCTTTTCGTCGCAACACAATACAAGGGCCCGCTCTGGCGGATCCAGGTATAAGCCGATCACATCCCAGAACTTCTGCTCGAAGTACTTGTCATTGGACACTTTGAACGTCCTGACCAAGTGAGGCCTGATATCGTTAGCCCGCCAGATGCGCTGCACGCTGTCGGGGGAAATCCCCACCTCCCTGGCCATGGTGCGAACACTCCAGCGAGTGCGTGGCTTCGGCGGTCGTGTAGCCTCGGTAATGACCTTCTCAACCTTGCCCGCCGGTATCCATCGGGGCCGTCCTCGTCCCTTCCTGTCCCGCAATCCCTCCAAGCCGTCTCGCTCAAAGCGTTGCGACCACTTGTTCACGCAGGGCACACTAACCCCGAGTTCTTCCGCGAGCTGCGCCTGTTTGACGCCTTCGGAACGACGCAGTACGATTGTCGCCCGAAGGCTGTCGCGCACGGATACTGTCGGTGCTTTCACGCGACGCTGCAACTCTTGCAGCTCAAGATCTGTAAGTTCAATTATGGATATGGGTCTTGCCATGCCGATAGCATAACATGGTAAGACAGATTAATTCAACTTAATTATCGGACATGAGACTAGGACCTTTGACACATCAACCGGGAAAGCGGAATGGAACAGGAGGAAACAGAGAAAGCGGAAAGATGAATCCTCCACCTCCATTCCCTCTGTTACCTCCTGTTAATGAATGTAGACCAGGAAACCACCACTTACTTTCACTGTTCCCGAAGTGGAGGGCCAAAGCGAGTTTCATCTCGTTAAAAAGAACGCACCGATCAAGCTACATTGCTCTGCCGGGGCACTCCTTTGATGACGAAGGGCCCATCGTTTGTTCAAAACCGCTTCTCCCGAGAATCCAGAATCAATGTTACGGGCCCATCGTTGACAGCCCGGATATCCATATGTGCGCCAAATGTCCCCGTACTCACTGTTCTCCCCATGGCTGCTTCAAGCTGAGTGATAAACTTTTCATAGATCGGCACAGCGATTTCAGGAGGAGCCGCTCTATTATAAGAGGGCCGGGTTCCCTTGCGCAGGTTTCCAAAAAGAGTGAACTGGCTCACCAACAGCAGATCCGCCCCGGTATCCATGAGGGAACGGTTCATCTGGCCGTTTTCATCGGGAAACACGCGGATTTGGGGCAGTTTTCTGGCCAGCCAGGTAATATCCCTCTCCCCGTCTTCCCGGCCGATACCGAGGAAGACGAGCAGCCCTTCGGCTATCTCGCACGAAGCGTCCCCCTCAATGGCCAGGGAAGCCGAGCTTACACGCTGTACCACCGCACGCATTGAACTAGACTTTTGAACAGGTCGGTGCGGTCTGAGGATGCGATGAATTCAGACCGCTTGGGCGGTCATACTTGACACCTCGCTACGTGGCTGATCGGCGAGGGGCGTGCTCAGGTAGCGCTCCGTTGGGCTGGCCGCCACAACTACGATATTCTTTCCCCGCATCTCGGGACGCGCCGCCACCTGCAATGCGGCCCAGATCGTTGCTCCGGACGAGATGCCCGCCGGCAGTCCGTCGGTTAGGGTGACTTTCCGCGCAGTAGCGAAGGCATCTTCGTTGGTAACCGTGACCACATCGTCAACGATATCGACATTGAGGTTGTTGGGAATGAAACCCGCGCCAATTCCCATGATCTTATGGGGTCCGGGTGCACCGCCCGATATTACGGGACTGGCAGCAGGCTCCACCGCCACCGAAAATAATTCTTTCCTCGACTTGATTACTTCGCACACGCCTGTGATCGTGCCTCCGGTTCCGACCCCCGATACAAATACGTCGATTTTCCCCTCGGTAGCTTCCCAGATTTCCTCCGCCGTGGTCTGGCGATGAATCTCCGGATTTGCGGGATTGTCAAACTGCTGAGGCATGAATCCCCGGTCGCCGTGTAGGCGTAAAATCTCACCGGCCTTTGCTATGGCTCCCGGCATTCCTTTAAGTCCTTGGGTCAGGATGATTTCAGCACCCAGCATTTTTAGCAAAACCCGGCGCTCAATCGACATTGTGTCCGGCATCGTGAGCACGCACCGATAGCCTCGCGAGGCACACACAAAGGCAAGCGCGATTCCAGTATTTCCCGATGTCGGTTCGACGACGATACTCCCAGGTCCCAGCTTTCCGTCTCTTTCCGCCGCTTCGATCATCGCCTTTCCGATGCGGTCTTTGACGCTGAACAGTGGATTGTAGAACTCACATTTCACATACACATTGGCACGCAGGCCCTGGGCAATGCGGTTGAGCTTGATCAGGGGAGTGTTACCTACAGTGTCGACAACGCTGTTGGCGAGAATTGCATTCATAGAGTGCAGGGGAATTGCAGTGCGCAACTAATGCGAGCCATGCTAAGCCAAGGCAAGGCTCAATTTTCACTGCCGGTCAGGGGCTCCAATATCAGGTGAGGACGATCCGTTTCTGGGTGCGCCACAAGCCGGGCATGGACCCGGAATACTTCGCCAATGGTGTCGGGCCGAAGCACATCCTTCGGGTTTCCGTATTTCAGTATCCTCCCACTGTCCATGAGAACGACGTGATCAGCGAATTGCAGCGCCAGATCGAGATCGTGCAGGACAACGAGAACGGCGGTTCCCCGCGCTGAAAACGCAGAGATTGTCTCCATGATTGAAAACGCATGCGAGAGATCCAGTCCGGATGTCGGTTCATCCAGAAACAGAGACCTAGCATGGTCATCGTACTCTTCCCAGATCTGGGCCAGGACGCGTGCGAGTTGCACCCGCTGTTTTTCTCCTCCGGATAACGTTGTGTAGGCACGATCCGCCAGGTCAGCTGCGTCCACGAGTGCCAGAGCCTGCCGCGCGATATCCAGGTCTCGCCGTGTTTCCAGCAGCCGTGTGTGTGGGATTCTTCCAAGAAGGACGACCTCCAGGACGGTGAAAGCAAATGAGAGCTCGATCTTCTGTGAGAGCACCGCGCGCCAGCGGGCCAGTTCGCGGAAAGCGTATTTCCCAATGGCTTTGCCCTCCCAAAAAACCGAACCGCGGTCGGGTAACTTCCTTCCGGTGAGAATGTCCATCAGGGTGGTTTTACCTGCGCCATTAGGACCGACGATGACGGTGGTTTCACCCGCGGGAACCTCCAGGGAAATGTCGTCGAGGATGATTTTATTCGACCGAATAAGCGTGATAGCCTCCGCCTTGATCATGGCATTAAGTGGCTGGGCGGTGGGACAGACGGAGTAAAATGAGAAAAAAGGGCGCCCCAAGGACTGCCGTAATGATGCCTATGGGCAATTCGGAGGGAGCGGCCACGGTGCGTGCACCCAGATCCGCCACCACCACGAGTAGGCCGCCCATGAGCCCGGAAGCGGGAATAAGATAGCGGTTATCCGGACCTATGATGAGTCTGACCAGATGAGGCACGACTAAACCGACAAAACCAATCATTCCACAGAGGGCTACGGAAACGCCAACAGAGGCCGCCGTAAGCGTAATAAGCGTGGCTTGAGCCCTCTGGGCATTGAATCCCAAATATTCGGCCTCGGCTTCTCCCAGGGCGAATGCATTAAGGACTTTGCCGTAGAAAGGAAAAATTGCCAGGGGAATCAGGAGGAAGGGGGAGGCTATGGCCAGCATGTTCCAGGTGCTACCGCTGATTGTGCCTAGCGACCAGAACACGAAACTCCTCAACTGGTCGTTACGTGAAAAGGTCACGATTCCTCCAATTATAGCGGCGGCGATCGCATTCATTGCGATGCCGGCCAGAAGCATAGTGACTACTTGGCTGCGGCGATCATAGCACGATAGACGATAAACCAGGTAGGTGGTAGCAATACTCCCCGTAAACGCAGCCAACGGTACCAGAAGGGGTTCGACTCGGTGAAAAGTGGCGAACAGAAAATCGCCCAGGACGATCATTAGGATCGCACCCACGGCGCCACCCGCGGAAATGCCGATAAGTGATGGATCAGCCAGAGGATTTCGAAATATGCCCTGCATGGCGGCGCCGCCTACGGAAAGTACGGCCCCAACCAGGATGGCGAGAATAACGCGTGGCATCCGCACTTCCCAGATGATGATTCTCCGCGTGTGACTCTCTTTTGGGGCGCGGTAGTGATCCCCGGGGACCTCGATTCCGGCCTTAGACAGCAAAACGGTCAGGGTCTCCTTTAGGTCGATGCGGACGGGTCCCCTGCCAACGGAAAAAAGTGAGGCGGCAATGAGAGCGAGCAGTATCAACCCGATAGTAAGTAGCGATCTTCGGTGCCTCGAATTCACGAAAAGATGATTCGATTCATGATTTTCGCTCTTGGGCGCCCCTCGCGGAGCGCGTTACCCCGAGGATTCGGGTCCAGGGGTTCCGCTTTACTTCACCCGTGGCTACCTGCCACCGTTTTTCCGAGGCGCCGCGGATTTCAATGCTCCCCGCCCCCGGACGTTTTGCGCTGTCGTATCCGTGGCTCAAGACAGGACACTAATTTTCAGCGCCGTCGACGTGGACCAAAGCTGCGAATGGGCGCCCGCCTCCCCGTGGTAGCGTTACGCAAACGATAAATAATTCTAGCTTTGTTGAGGTCGTAGGGACTCATCTCCATTCTCACTGTATCTCCGACCGTTATCTTGATAAAGTTTTTTCTTAGTTTCCCGGAGATATGCGCTAAAACCTGATGTTTATTTGCCAACTCTACTCTGAACATCGTTCCGGGCAGGACAGTGACAATTTTCCCTTCTATCTCAACTGATTCTGTATCTGACATAACTTATTGAATATCCGTGACTTGCTCGACCACTAAGAAGGCCGTGGGGAGATCAAACTGCGTTGACATATGGAATTTTCAAATCCAATCAAGTCAAGGTAAATACGGGACCCGCTCTCGATAAACACCACTTGAAAACATCGGCAACCATCGTCTCCTGTCCTTTTGCGAAGCGATTTCCGTCGCAATTACTTCGCGACGATGTGTTTTTCATGGATCTCGCCTACAACCAGGCCATCGACGCCTGGAGAAGGAACGAAGTACCTGTGGGCGCTGTGGTTGCCCATAAAGGAGAGGCCATTGCGGCGGCCCATAATCTGGTCGAAACGACCAATGATCCCACCGCGCATGCCGAGATGCTCGCCGTTACCCAGGCAACGAAGGCACTGGGTGACTGGAGGTTGTCGGGTGCGACACTCTATGTGACTAAGGAACCCTGCCCGATGTGCACGGGTGCCGCCTTGCTGGCCCGATTCCACCGCGTCGTCTTCGCCATCGTGGATCCCAGGATGGGAGCACTCGGCGGGGCCACAAATCTCAATCTCATGGCGGAGTTTAATCATCACTTGACCGTAACTTCGGGAGTGCAGGAAGTGGTTTGTCGTGAACTCATACAGTCGTTCTTCGCGAAAATCAGGGAAATTAAGGGCACTAAGGTTGACGAATCCAGTCACCCCAGCATAAATGGGGAAATTCATTCACACTGAACAAGCACTAAAACAGTATGGCATATTCACTACCAAATCTAGACTACGGCTATGGTGCATTGGAGCCGCACTTCGATGCGCGCACTATGGAGATTCATCATACGAAGCACCACAATACCTATATCACCAAGGTGAACGACGCCCTGGCCGGGGCTGGGCACCCGGCGCCGGATGATGTCAACGCCTTGATCGCCGATCTCTCAGGGGTAGCGGAAGGCATTCGTACCGCCGTCCGCAACAATGGGGGCGGCCACGCCAACCACTCGTTCTTCTGGAATGGGCTTTCACCCAATGGTGGTGGTAGCCCATCGGGTTCGCTGGCAGACGCCATCGAAGCCGAACTGGGGGGGCTTGACGCGTTTAAAGGCGCCTTTGCGGACGCCGGAGTGAATCGCTTCGGAAGCGGATGGGCCTGGCTCGTAGTCAAGGCCGACGGCGGTCTGGCCGTGACTTCGACACCCAATCAGGATAGCCCCTTGATGAGCGGAATTGCGGATGTGGAGGGCACGCCTGTAATCGGTCTGGATGTATGGGAGCACGCCTATTATCTGAAGTATCAGAATCTGCGCCCGGCTTACATCGAGGCCTTCTGGAACGTCGTGAGCTGGAGTCAAGCCGAAGCCAACTACGCGGCGGCAAAAGGCTGAGTTCTCCCGTTCCTGAAACCGAGGTAGCAGAGTCGGAGGGACCCGTATCCGCATTGCCGACCTAAAACTTCAGTCCAGGAGCGGGTTGTCAGGCCTTCTCGCTTCGCTCGTGAACAGGTTTCAGTGTTCAGGTGTCAGGATTCGATTGCGCTTTCTCAGAACTGACACCTGAAACCTCTCTCGTAGTTCACTGCTTATCGAAGTGCAGCGGAGATTGCGGTTCGTGAGTATGCCAGGCGAATCCAGCTCCGCGCAGCTTCGCCGTGACGAGGCGGTTCGGGAACCCGGGGCAACCCCTCCTTCGTCGGGAGTAAGCCCCGTGCTACGAGGGGACGCCAGGTAGCGGGAAAACTGCTTCGATTCAGAATCCGGCTAGCCAGCCACCGCTTGGGCGGCCAGATCCTCAAATTCACCAATCGAGCGATACTTCTGGCAGCGTTGTACAATGAGATCGGAGGAGGGTATCGAACACAGTATTTTCAAGTGGCGGGAGAGCGCTAGTTTTAACCGCTCGGCGCTGATTTCGGGGTCGTTGTGAGCGCCACCAAAGGGTTCATCGACGATCTCATCCGCGACCCGATACTTGAGAAGCTCCTGAGCATGCAGCCGCAACGCCTCGGCGGCTTGCGCTGCATATGCCTTACTGCGCCAAAGAATGGCGGCGCATGACTCCGGAGTGATTACCGAGTAATAAGCGTATTCGAAGATGAGTATGCGGTCGGCAACGCCGATGCGGCCTCGCTGTGCCACCACCATCACGGGCTTTCCCTCGAAAAAGGCAGTGCCACCGATGAGCGCATGATCATCACCAAAATCACGATCGCCGTGCAGCTCCTGAAAATCGGTGAACAGATAATCGATATGATCCAAGGATGGGGGTGGCGGCGGCGGTCATGCGAGGGCGCCTCCGGAGCCACCCTCTCCAATTATGGTAGCGATAATCGGCACTTTGAAGGTAGACATTTCGTAGAGGTTCACGGCAATGGCATGGGCCACGTTACGTTGTTCTGAAGCCACGCCCGGGTAAGCTCCCGGTGTATCGATAAAGGCCAGAATCGGAAGCGAGAAATGATCGGCCAACTTCATCAACCGTAAGGCTTTCCGGTATCCTTCGGGATGGGGCATCCCGAAATGGCGCCGCAGGTTCTCCTTGGTATTTCGGCCTTTCTGCTGTGCCACCACCATCACGGGCTTTCCCTCGAAAAAGGCAGTGCCACCGATGAGCGCATGATCATCACCAAAATCACGATCGCCGTGCAGCTCCTGAAAATCGGTGAACAGATAATCGATATGATCCAAGGAGCAGGGACGTTGGGGGTGGCGGGCAATCTGAACCTTCTGCCAGGCGGTCAGATTCGCGTAGATCTCCCGTTCGGTCGTCTCGATCTTGCGTTCAATGGCAGCAACTTCGCCCGATACGTCGAGGTTGTGCACCTTGGAAGCATTGTGAAGCGCATCGAGTTGCTTCTCCAAATCACGCAAGGGTCGCTCGAATTCAAGGGTGTATTTAGATTGGTCCATCTACAATGATCAGGGCTTGCGTAAACGTGAAGAAGATGGGATCGCAGCCCGTCTTCGATAGTGCCCGGATGCTATGCTCTAGCGCCTTTACCTGTCTTTTGTCAATCCTGAGGTCACCTGCCTGAAATGCGGTGAGGCGTTCCAGTTACCGGTTTCGGCAACAATCTCTGTCAATCTTTCGGAGCATCCTGCTTCAATTCCTCTTTCCAACTCAGCGTGCGCGCTTGCGCGCCAAAATGCTCGGCCGTGTCTTTGTCCCCTCGCTCCATCCAGATGCGGGAGAGGCTGGTATTGATATGGATGTCGTGGGGACGTAAGGCCACCGCCTTTTCAGCCGATTTCAGGGCATGGTCGAGATTCCGCAGGGCAAAGTGATTCAAAGTGAACCTCGGTAAGCGCGTGCCAGGCGTCGAAGCTTTCCGGATGCTCCTCAGTGGCGCGGGTAAGTTTCTCGAGCGCGGTCTCATTGTCGCCCAGCGTAAAATCGAGAGTAGCGTCCTCAATAAGTGTCTGTAGCTCTTTCTCCGTCATGATCGAAACATAGGATACGACATGAGACGGTTCTTATCAAGACAAGCGCGGGATAACCGAGAATAATCCCTCAACGGGTGGACAACAACGGTGCTGATTGGAAAGAATCCCTTCACATTGTGCCCTTTCTGATTGACTCAACCCCGCAGGTGAGCGAAACCAATCGGTCCACGGTGTTGAATGGGAAAATTCGAGCGCTTTTGCAGAGGCTCCTGACAATGATTCTGGTTGGGCGGTGCCCGACAGTATTTCGGGGGCAAGGGAAGAGGCCTTAACGGGCGCTTCATGCGGGTAACCCTGGACCTGAATATGGCTCTTTCCCATTTTCTGAAAATAGAGCATAATCAGGGCAGGTTCATCCGCATACATCTCATCCACAGGTGCGACCCTAAGTTCCTTATCGAGATGAGTCCCGAATACGATTCTTCGGGAAACGTATGTAACGGGGTCATTCGGAGCGTCAGGGTGCAGAATTCGTGGAGTGGAGATTACCAAAAGTACGACGAATTGATTCGAGAGGCCGAGCGGTTTTTCCAGCTGTCCCTGGAGGAGACTCCCATGCGTTTCGGATAGTCGTTGGTCCGCTTCCTTGCGATCCTAAGTTCCTGACGTACTCCACCTTTCGATTATCTGGTCGGCCTTGCGGATGGAGTGCCGGAGCCACTTGAGCATGATTTCGTTCCGGTCGCGCTGGGACAACCGCCAGCTTGGGTATTCTTTCCGCAATCGGCGGCTGAACTCGGAAACGACCAAGGCTACACTGACAGATATGTTAAAGCTTTGGGTGAAGCCGTACATGGGTATCTTCACGGTGCCGCAGGCGAATTTCTTGGCCTCGGCGCTCACTCCTTTCTCTTCGTTTCCAAAGCAGAAAGCCGTCCGCTGGTCGGCGCGAACTTCTGGCAGAGGGATGCTGTCGCCCGAGAGCGAGGTGACGTAGATGCTGTAGCCTCGTTGGCGAAGCTGTTCCAGGCAGGTAACGATGCTGTTTCCGCTTCCGGAATAGCGGAAAAGGTTTACCCAGTTCATGGAACCCGCCGCGATGGGCCGGTTGATCTCGAATGGAGCCTCATTCTCGATTATGTGGATATCCTGCACGCCAAAGCATTCGCAGGAACGTATAGACGCGCTGATATTGTGATTTTGATAAATACCTTCAAGAACCACGGTAAGGGCTCGCGTGCGCCATGCCAGAACGCGCTCCATTTGTTCCATGCGTTCCCGTGTGACGAAGCGGGAAAGGTATTCAATCAACCGTTCGTCAGAACCAGCAGTCATAGAGGAAAGCAAGACCAAAGGGTCTAGTGCGTCAACCCGGCTCCTCGTAAACCGAGAGCTCGATTTCTGGAACCAGCCCGTTGCCAGCCTGCCGGGAATGAAAAATTGTGGGTAAGGTTGCGCACTTTGCGGATTCGTGGGCCCTCGTCCCTCCCGATCTGATGCGATTGGCAAGCGACTGGAGGGCCGACGGCTTTGGAGGCCGGCTTACAGGTTCGGAGTTCGGAACGAGCCGATGCTACCTGTTCTCAATTCGCCACGGCATGCGCAGCGCACTCAATGCGGCCACGCCGTAGGCCATTGCCCCCGCGTAAAATACGGTTGAAATGCCAAAGTGTATTGCAATCAGGATGGCACAGGGAGGGCCGATCACAGACAGGCATCCATTGATTCCCCAGGCCCAGGGAAGCTGATCGCGCCGGCTTGTTCCCAACGCTCGGATCCCCAGGGGAAAGGGTATTCCCATCAGGAAGACCATGAGACAAAGTAGCGACCCGATTAGAATTACAGATAAGAGATTTAATCCATCAGGGCTCTGGCCAAGAATCATCATGGCGGATGCACCGAGGAAAGCAGCCAGGATTGCCACCGAGAAACAGACACTCGCTCGCGCCGTGCCGTGGGCAGGTAATCGCGCCGATCGCAAACTCCCGAAACCGGATAGAATCAGGAGCCCCGGCAGGACAAGCCCGATGGCGAGCATAGGTGCGCTGAAAGCGAGCGTCAACCTCTGCATGAGCCCTATCTCGATCAACATGAAGCCGAATCCCAGTGCGCCGAAATAGCAAAGCGTTTCTGGTTTCCCGCCGGATCCTGCGCTTAGTCGGTAAAGCGGAACCAGAATGAGCACCGCTGAAAACGCTATCAGCAGAATTGTGGTGAGGATGACTATCGAGGTTCCCATTTCGAAGAATGTCGTCCGTAAGGTGCCGAACGCGCCAATCAAAGTCTTGATCCGGGACCAACGGACAAATTGTGAGAAGTAGGGGCGATCGTCAGTTGGGGGACGGATATTCAGCGCATAGTCGCGATACACGGCATTTCGGTCTGAAGTCAGCAGCGCTTCTACGATGGCAGGGAAAGAGGGATCGCTGAATTCATGGATCGGTTCGTCGGGGGTGATCGTCCTGGCGCCAAGTATCAGGGGATCGAACTCGAGTTGGCTGCATGCTGCCATGATCGTTTCCGCTTCTTCATCTGTGATCGGCTTCCGGCTCACCAGGTAGGTAGCCGTACTCCATCCTCGAATGGCAATGAGGTGGTGCTCAGGATCAGGTATTCCGATAGTGGCAAGGCCTTCCATGATTGTCGCGAGCATGCGTAGCGAGTGGCGGGGTGGATAAGTGAGTGCCGAAGTTAAGACGATTTGACCGGAAGGCGTAAGCGCACGCCAGGCTGCACCTATAGCTTCCGTGGTAAACAGGTAGTCCTCGCGCAGGGCCGACATTCCCCCGTGCTCACTGATAGAACCGACCGTTGGAAATCGAATCAGATCGAATTGACTTTTGCTGCGATCGAGGAAATGACGTGGATGCCCCTGAATAGTCTCGATTGCCGCGTCCCAATGGCGCTTCCGCAACGAATCTCTTGCCGCCCGTTCAAGATAGGCCAGTATCGCAGGATTCGAAAAGATCATCCGTATATCGCCACTCCCATGGGCGGCCGCCTGAACCACTGGATCGACGTTTCGCGGTTCAAGCATTAAGACCGACTGCGGGCTTGCCACGAGAAAGGGAAGGATTTCAGTGGTGTAATCGTAAAGCACCACTTCCTCCTTCGCCTCATCCGCGGCAACATGTGCTGCGGGCTCGCCGTTCAGGAAGATCGCGTCAACGCGGGGCGCGTCCCCGCTGAAGGTTAGACTTGAGGGAGGCGAACTTCGCAGGTATTCGGACGAAACCCTCTGCAGATACCCATGGATACCGGGAATAGCCTCCACAATCCTGGCATCGGGAAGATTCAACGCCCGGCTGACGGCTTTGAACTCAGAGGGAACCAATCGTGGCGCCTTGTAGGCTGAAAGGCCCCAGAGAAGAATTAGAAGAAGGCTGAGCAGCAGCCGGAGATGCCGCGAGCAGCGGACCCCGAGCAGCGGACCGGGTAAGAGAAATGCGGCCAACAATGGAAGAACCGCGACGCTTGCCGAAAGATGATGGGGTGGGAACATGCCGATGACAAACAGGCCAATGAGACCCCCGAGGCCCGAACCGATCATGTTTGCGCTGTAGAAAAATCCGGATCGTTCCGGATATAATGTCAGGACGAGACCGATCCCGCAGGCGACGACAAAAAATGGGGCCAGGAATATCAACCCCGCAGCAATCAATCGGATGGCCAGGCGGAAATCGGTAAATATGAGCTGAAAATCACAGCGAATCCACGGCAGTTGCCCGATCGGGACAGCCCACATGGTTCCGAGGAAACAGAGAACTGCACACCAACTCAGGTGCTTTTCCAGGTTCGTGAGCCGGGCATGTCCGACAAAAGCGAGCAACGTCCCGGAGGCACCGAAGCCAAGTACAGCCAGTGCCACGACCAAAAAGGCAAAGTGATGACCTTGCAGGTAGTTGAGGACCTGCATAAGCGCTAGTTGGTATGCCGTTATCCCGCTCGAAAGGGTGGCCAGCCCCAAGGCCGTGCGCATCTGCCTCGACAATCTGTCGGGCTTAGATTCTGAGCGAATGCGACATCTTCCAATTCCAAAAGCGACGCGGACTAACGGTTTCGGGTAAATGGCACGAACCGGACGGGCAGGAGGCTGCGGGTTCTGGTCTTTCCCTTTTCCTTTGTTACCAGAAGAAGCTTCTGAACTCCCCAACTTGGACCTACGGGAATGATCATCTTTCCCCCTTCCTTAAGTTGCTGTATTAGCGGCGGCGGAATGTGCGCGGCGGCTGCCGTCACAATAATTCCATCAAAGGGCTGCGCCTCCTCCCAGCCACGATAGCCATCGCCCTGCCGCAGGTTGATGTTCTGATACCCCATTTCCTGGAAGCGTTCGCGGGCCTGCGCGGCCAGTTCCTCGATAATCTCGATAGTGTATACTTCAGCGACGATCGAGGCCAGGACGGCGGCCTGATAACCGGATCCCGTTCCGATTTCGAGGATGCGGTGATCGGGCTTGAGATCCAGTTTTTCGGTCATGTAAGCGACGATATACGGCTGCGAAATGGTCTGGCCGTACCCGATCGGCAGAGGCCGGTCTGCGTAGGCAAGCGCCTCCAGATCCTTCGCTACAAATTGGTGTCTAGGTACGTTGCCGAGCGCCGCCAGCGTGCTTTTGTCAACCACCCCGCGTGCCCTTATTTGGGTTTCGACCATCATCTGACGATTGAGTTGGAACTCACTACTCCACGCCGGCAACGCGACACTCAGGAGAGACACTGCCAGAATCGTGCGCATTAATAGCAACCGGGTTGCGACTGTCGTACTTCAGTTTCATCGTCGCCATCCTGAACGTAGCGACAGTATAGTTGAAATTAAAGTGTCCGCTGTCGAAAAAGCTACCTGGTGTCGAAAACCTTGTCGAGCACTTCGTCGATTCGCCCCTTCAAACATCTCCTATGTGAACGCTTCCTGGACCAAATTGAGAAGTTCCTTAAAGTGAAACGGCTTCTGCAACGTGGCGTGGATCTTTATGCCACTGGCCATGTTAAGATGATCAAACGCGTCAATCCTACCGCCTCCTGACATAGCGATGATGGGTAGGTCCGGATAGAGGTCCCGAGCTTCAAAGATCGTTTCGATACCCTCCTTTTCCGGCATGATGATGTCAGTGATAAAGAGATCGTAGGTACGCTTCCTCAACGCCTCCAACGCCTCGTTGCCGTTGCAGGCTTCATCTACAAGGTAATTCGCGCTTTCCAGAATCTCCCGGATGCTTTGCCGCATCAGGTCATCATCGTCGGCTATCAGGATGCTCTTCTTGTCATCAGCCATGAGCAATGGCATACTATGAGGGAGATCCCCTATTTGGCTCAATGATATTCTGCATTGACCCCAAAAATTCGCGAACCGCGTGAAATGCGGGGATCTCTGTAAGCGCCATAAGACCATGAAAGCAATGATCATGAACCGGCTGGGTGAGCCGCTGACGTTACAGGAGCGCCCCTTGCTCTGCGCGCGGTGCGCAAAGGAGGCATTGTCGTGTGCGCGGGAATTCATATGAGTGATATCCCGTCATTTCCCTATCGCGATCTTTGGGAAGAACGGGCCTTGCGATCGGTCGCCAACCTGACTCGCCAGGACGGTTATGAATTTCTATCGGTCGCTCCCCGGGTTCCGGTCAAAACGACGGTAACCTGCTATCCGCTCGAACAGGATATGGGTAGCCGACTTTACCCCCGGGGCTTTCACGTTACCTTCAGTATCGATGAAAAACTCGATGAGCACTTGCCCGGCCGTTTGCTCATCAGCTAGGAACTTTGGAAAATCGGAGACCTCACGCTTGACTACGAGCGGAACTTCATCGAGTTCGTCGACATCGCTAACCTCATAATAGTCGTGATTGGGCGCACCCATCTGCCGCTGTAATTTCGTCACAGCATCCATGGCAGTAAAGGTGGCGATATTTCCCTCGCTTATGAACTTTGCCTTCACCATGCATCGGCTGGCGATGGGTTTGCCGCCGACATAGGAAGGTGTAATTTGCCAACTCTTAAGCGCGCTGATGGTCGATTCGGCAAAAGCGGTATGGGATGCGGCGAAGGTAACAAAGTCGCGATTCGTGCCATCCGGGTTCACCATGAAATAAACCACTGCAAAGCCCCTGCTGATGCCGACCGTGCTGAGGGACAAGGGAAATCGGGGATCGATCGTTTTGACCTATTCGGCGGGCCGAAAGAGTTCCTCAGCCTCCTGCGCGAAAACGGACATTCTCCAGCCGGTAAGACCAAGCAGGAAGATGGAGACTGGAAACCACACCAGCCTCCTGGCTATTGGGTGCTGTACAATCCTTTGCACGCGGATTTGATGGTGTGCCACTCCAAGTATCCCGAACATGATTAAGATAACATAAAACGCTGTACGAAGCAAAGGCTGCAGTCCATAGGCAGAAGGGGGACGCACGGGTGGAAATTATGATGGATGAATTATCAAGTATGAAGTGGTTGAGGCATACGCCAACTGCGTTTCGGACCTCAGCCCAGGATTGAGGCATCGTTGCTATCCTGGGGAATAATACGCGTATCATGTGATACCCCGATGGGGTTATTGACCTGCGGAGCAACGAGGGAAGGAGAGAAGTGGAGAGAGGGGGTCGGCCCGTCGGCCAGTCGCCACACTCGAAACAAGGGCGCAGCCGGCGCCGAAGTTTCACTCCTGTTGGATCCGGCAAGTATCTCGACCGGCTTTCTGCTGGACAAAGCTCGCGACGAAGAAGCGCAATTCCGAAAAGGAGAACGAGGACGACGGAGTTGGCTGCGAGGCACATATTTGCCGTAACCCTCGAAGCCGAGTTGCGTTGGAACTTTGTCGTGAGCCTTGTCGCGAGCTTTGTCGCTGCCTCGCGCAGCCGATTCGTGACGATAAGGCCGGTAGTTTCAGCTCTGTTTGATCCGGCAAGGGTCAGCGAAGCCGGCGGCCGCGCTAACCTGAAACTTAGCCTTGGGAGCGGGCTGGCGGGCGATGGAATCGATGTCAAGTGAATTTTGTTGGACCGTTAGTCACTTCGATGTTGGGCGTTCGATGTTCAAAAACGAACGTCCAACATCGAACATCGAACATTGAATGTCGAAGTTGGGAAGGGCTTTCTCTTCGGAGTCCAACCGCTGAAGTTTCACTCCTGTTGGATCCGGCAAGAGTCAGCGCGCCGGGGGCTTGGCTAACCTGAAACTTAGCCTTGGGAGCGGGTTTGCGGCGTGTCAAGTGAATTTTGTTGAGCCGTTAGTCCAGTCGCGCTAAAGAGCCGGAAATGACGTAGCGCACTGCTTATCGGAGCGCAGCGTAGATTGCGGTGCGAAGTGGGAGATACGGGCGGTCCGGGGGGCATCCGGCGGTAAGCCCGCAGCAACCCCCGGCGCTGCCGGCGGTAAGCCCGCAGGCTACGAAAGAGCGGCCATTGCCGAAGACGATCGCAGGTGCGGGAAGTTTCACTCCTGTTTGAAGTTTCACTCCTGTTTGATCCGGCCAAGCGTCAGCGCGGCCGGTGGCGCCACTGACCTGAAACTTAGCCTCCGGAGCGGGATTACGGCGTGTCAAGTGACTATTTTTTGAACGTTAGTCAAACGTTTCTACTGATGTTTGTTCGCCAAAGCTCGCGACGAAGCTCACGAAAAAGAGAGGCGGATAGCTGCTTGCGGGACAAACCCCGGCGCAAACTTCGTGGTAAACCTTGTCGTAAGCTTCATCGCCTTAATGAATGAGTCGGAAACTCGGAGTTCCCCCTCCTCCCCTCCTATCTTCCCAGTTCCCAGCATGCTTCTTCCGCGTAGCTCGGACCCGCCGGAGTTAGAATACTGGAATAGAGCCCGAACTGCCCCACACGCACTGGGGCGGTCTCGAAGTCGCGGTGAGCCTTTACCCATTCGTGCACCGAGCCGGCAGAGGCCCGAGCGCAGCGGGCCAGGGTGAGGTGGGCGTGATAGGTCCGTAGTTCCGGTTCGAGACCGACGGGAATGAGGGCATTCGCAACTTTCTGTTGCAGTTGATACAGCCGCGGATGCCCCGTGCCGAACCCGACCCACATCACCTTAGGTTGGCCCCGGGCAGGGAAGCAGCCCACCCCTTTTACATCGAGTAGGAACGATTCAATTCTGATGTCTGTCAATGCTTCGATGATCGGTTCCAGGCGCTCCTCATCCACCTCACCTATGAACTTCAGCGTCAGATGCAGGTTCTCCAATCGCACCCAACGCACCTCTCTGCGATCACAGCGCAGCTTCCCTACCGCACGCGTGACATAGTCGGGCATCTCAATGGCGACGAACAGGCGCATGGGGGAAAGTTAGAAGTGAATCGGGCCCCGGCTGCACTCGCACTGGCCGGATATGTTGTGAGTGAGATTTTGGATAGGTTTCAGGTTTCAGTTCTAAGGAAGCGCAATCGAGTCCTGACACCTGACACCCGCTCTTGGACTGAAGTTTCACAGAAGGAGCAAGTCAGAAGTGTGATGGTGTGGGCGAGTGAAAAGTGGTCAGTAGGCAGAGGTGGATTGTCAGGCCTTCTCGCTTCGCTCGTGAACAGGTGTCAGGTTTCAGGGATGCTGGATCGGGGGGGGTGCAGGGTTCACGGTTGAAGGGTTCACGGTTCACTGTTTCCGAGTTCCGGCTGTCAGGCCTTCAGCCTGCCTTATTCGCCGTTCCAACGCGATTCACCGCATTCTTGGGTAGCCTGACTCGACAAAGGGATTCTGCTCTCGATATTCGAGTACCTCACATCGTTTCTGGAATGTTTCGTTGAACCGCGTTATGATTTTATACGTTTATGGCCATGGATTGTAGATGTCTGCTGATTCTCGTCATCCTCACCCTTCTACTTCCCGGCTGCGGGAAGCGTGAGACGCGGGTGGAAGCGGGGATCCGGGAGCAGGTGCTGTATATCGGCAACGGTGCGGAGCCGGAGACACTGGATCCTCATCTGGCCTCGGGTATACCGGAATATGCCATTCTTTCCGCGCTTTTCGAGGGATTGGTGACCGAACATCCCCAGACCTTGGAACCGGAGCCGGGAGCGGCGATGCGCTGGGAAATGAGCGATGAAGGTAGGCGCTATACCTTCTATCTGCGAGAGGAGGGACAGTGGTCGAACGGCGACCCGGTTACAGCAGCGGATTTCGTGTTCTCCTTTGAGCGCGCGCTCAGTCCGGAGTTGGGCGCGCGCTACGCCTACTTGCTGCAGGTCATCCGGAACGCGCGGAGCTATTACGAAGGGCGAATTACCGACTTCGCGGAGGTGGGAGTGCGCGCTCTTGACGAGCGCACCCTGGTGATCGAGTTAGCCTTCCGCGTGCCCTATTTTCTGTCGCTGCTGAGCCACAATATTTGTTGGCCCGTCCATCGACCCACGGTGATAGGGCAAGCCGGATCCGATGAACGCAGGGGTGACTGGACACGACCCGGAAAGCTCGTAGGTAACGGTCCCTTCGTCCTCACGAAATGGCAGGTAAACCAGGAGGTTGTAGTGACTCGCAACCCCTATTACTGGGAGGCAGAGCAAGTCCGGCTCTCAGCCATTCACTTTTCTCCAATCGATAGTGCGGAGACAGAAGAGCGGGCTTTTCGGGGAGGCATGCTGCATATTACGAATACGCTGCCCTTATCGCTAATAGATTCCTATCGGCGCGACCGCCCCAGGGTGGTCCGGTTCGATCCTTACCTGGGCACCTATTTCATTCGATTGAATACTACGGTTCCGCCCCTGGATAACGTGCATGTTCGCCGAGCCCTGGCCCTGGCGGTCGATCGCGAGGCCATTACCAGGTTTGTTACTCGTGCCGGACAGGAACCGGCAGGGCATTTCACCCCACCAGGCGCCGGAAGTTACAAAGCGGAGTCGAGACAGGCGTTTGATCCCGTGCGTGGCCGGGAACTTCTTGCCCAAGCGGGATACGCCGACGGGGGCGAACTACCGGCAATCGAGCTTACGTTCAACACCAGCGAGTCTCACCGCCGCATCGCCGAAGCGCTCCAGCAGATGTGGAAAGAACATCTCGGGATCGAGGTGCGGTTACATAACCAGGAATGGAAGTCGTTTCTCAATTCGGTGGAGAATCTCGACTACAGCCTTTCCCGGGCTTCGTGGATCGGCGACTACCGGGACCCAAGCACCTTCTTGGATATCTTTACCAGCGAAAGTGGGAACAACCGGACGGGCTGGAAGCATGCGAATTACGATGCCTTGGTCGAAGCGGCCCGGCGGACCGCACCCGGGAAAAGCCGGGACGGGCTTTTTCAAAGGGCGGAGCGCCTCCTGCTGGATGAAGCTCCGATCATCCCCATCTATTTCTATGTGCGCAGCCTGCTCATTGATCCCAGTGTGCACGGATGGCATCCGAACATCCTCGATCGGCATCCGTATAAGTATGTTTACCTTGAGTAGGGTAGGGGGAAGGGCAAAGGAAGTCGGCCAGTCAGCCAGTCCAGAGTCGGCCAGTCAGCCAGTCGGCCAGTCGGGAGGTTCGGTGTGGAAGGATGAAGGGAAGACGGCGTAGCGCGTGACCGGGAGACAGGGAGAGCAGGAGAGAGGGAAATGAACATCGAATCCCGACTTGTCGGGAAACATTGAACATCGAACGTCGAAGTGGAGAATGGCATCTGGCCAGGGGAGGAGAGTTTGGGAGTGTCGGAGTGGGGCGAGTGAACAGTGGACGGAGCTGGGTTGTCAGGCCTTCTCGCTTCGCTCGTGAACAGGTGTCAGCTTTCAGAGACCCAGGATGCGAGATGCAGGATCGAGGGTGCGAGGGGGCTCACGGAGGTCCATTGCCCCGGTCCATTGTCCGTGGTTCACTGTCCTCTAAAATCCTTGAGGTGCAGGGCAGGAAGATCATCGTTGTTTCGCTGGACGGCTTGCGGGAAATGAAGCGGCTTGCCGGCCGCTTGAGAGATCAGGATGATCTGGAACACTTGCCCACTGAGTAGATAGCGACAGGATGTCCAAAAAGCCGGATATGAAGGCACTCAGCCGAGGCATCAGCCGGGATATGAGCCCGGAAGCGATTCTTAAACGTTTGCGGATTGCCTCGTCCCTTCATCGAACGGCACGCATGCTGGGGAAGGCCCGATATGTAGGGAAAGTGGGGAGAGAGTCGGCCAGTCAGCCAGTCAGAGAGTCAGCCAGTCAGCAAGCGGGGAGGGCAAGGGCGGAACGATGAAGGGGAAATGGCGTAGCGCGTGACGGGGAGATGGGGAGATGGGGAGAAGGGGAAAGGAAGAGAAGGCGAGTGTCGGAGAGACTGCGTAGATCGAGTGGACGGTGAACAGTGGACAAAGGTAGGTTGTCAGGCCTTCTCGCTTCGCTCGTGAACGGGTGTCAGGTTTCAGGGACCCAGGGTGCGAGGTGTAGCATCAAGGATACAGGCTTCACGGAGGTCCATTGCCCCGGTCCATTGTCCGTTGTCCGTTGTCCGTTGTCCGTTGTCCGTTGTCCGTTGTCCGTTGTCCGTTGTCCGTTGTCCGTTGTCCGTTGTCCGTTGTCCGTTGTCCGTTGTCCGTTGTCCGTTGTCCGTTGTCCGTTGTCCACGGTCAGGCATCATTGGGCCGGTCAAGCTTTTCCATGGTCCAACCGGTATAGCCGTAGAGGATTGAGATCAAGGGGTTAAGGAGGTTCAGAAAGGCGAAGGGGAGGTAGGCCATGGGGCTGACTCCCAGAGCGCCGAACATATAGGCGCCGCAGGTGTTCCAGGCCACCAGAGGGGAGCTCAATGTGCCGGCGTCCTCTAGGATGCGCGAGAGGTTCTTTGGATGGAGGTGGGCCCGAGCGAATGCCTCACGATACATGCGCCCGGGAACAATGATGGAAAGGTATTGGTCGGGCGCGACAACATTCATCCCGAAGCAGGTGAATACGACGGCAACGACCAGGGAACCGGTCGATCTGGCAAGCGAGAGAATCCGAGCCGCGAGGACATGAAGCATGCCGGTGCGTTCCATGATACCCCCAAATGACATCGCGCAGACGATGAGCGCGATGGTATCCATCATGCTGCGCATGCCGCCTCGAGTGAGGAGGCTGTCGATCGCCTCGGTTCCCGTTTCCGAGATGTAACCGTCCATGGCTACGGTAAGGACGTGTCCTGGTCCCTGGCCCTGCCCGACGATGGCCAGGCCAGCGCCCAGCCCAGCCCCCACGAGCAGAGCGGGGAGCGCGGGAACACGCATTACAACCATGGCAATAACGAGGACAGGCAGCAGCATGAGAAAGGGATGAAGGTTGAAGTTCTGCTGCAGTGCGTCGATAAGCGCCGGTAGATGTTCGACCGCCGAATTGTCGACTGTAATGAGACCTCCGAGCAATCCATAGAGGAGCAGCGCTACGACGAGGCTCGGTATGGTGGTATACATCATATGGCCGATATGCTCGAAGAGCTGAGCCCCGACCACAGCCGGGGAGAGGTTGGTGGTATCGGAGAGGGGAGACATCTTGTCCCCGAAGTATGCGCCCGAAACGACCGCCCCGGCTACCATGGGTAACGCTACCCCCAGTCCCTGGCCGACGCCAATGAGGGCCACGCCTACGGTGCCGGCAGTGGTCCAGGAACTGCCCGTTGCAAGCGATACGACCGCGCAGATCAGACAGGTGGCGACGAGAAAGACCTGGGGAGACAAGAGCTGCAGACCGTAGTAGATCATAACGGGCACGACGCCGCTGGTGATCCAGGTGCCGATTAATATCCCGATCACCATGAGGATGAGGATGGCGGGCAAGGCGATGGAAATGCTCTTGACGATCCCAGCCTCCAAGGTCTTCCAGCTATACCCGAGGCGAATACCGAACAGGCCGGCCACGGCGGCCCCCAGGACCAGGGGCAGGTGGGCGGGGCCGTCGAACCACCGTATATTAACCGCGAGAACGACAATGAGCGCGAAAACCGGAACCAGGGCTTCCCATAGGTGCGCCTCGCGAGTATTCGTCGATACCTGGTCCTGCTTCATGACAGAGGGACGTTACACGCGTAGCGACGCCACGTCTATTTCAGATTCACCACTTGATCTTCGGCGAAGCGGGCGCTTCGCCCTAGTGTGCCCGGCATGGGTCGGGTAAGCAAAAGTAGGATGGAGCGCCCGCTCCGTCATGTGCCTCCATGCTTTGAACCAGGTTAAGTTAGCGCTTATGGGGCAGCTCCCTTGGCCTTTGGCTATGATATAGCAGAACTTCGGCCTGCTCTGCTGTCGCGTGAGTCCGGATCAAAAGTTGACACGAAGTTATGGGTTTCGGGTGAAGCTTCATCGTAAACATCGTCGTCAGCTTTGTCGAAGCGCGAATTGCCCAACCCGTCTGAACGACAGAGTCGTCCAGCTACTACATGCGCCATTCGCGTCGTGCGTCGCTGGAGCTTTGCGCCTCCGCCTCTCCGAGGCGTAGCGAACTCTGTCTCCAAAGCTTCGAATGCAGGCCCGACAGATTGCAAGACATCGGCTTTGACGACTTCCTGCTTCTGCGCTAAAATGATGGTTGGGAGGGGGAGTATTCCGTCCTTTCGGTAGATGAATCGATCACGGGCAAGGGCGCGACGCGTCAGGCATCCAGTGGCCGCGGGGCAGTTCTATCCTATTGAACCGGCTACGCTCTATAGCGAGGTCAGAAGTCTTTTGGATGGAGGAAATTCCGTGGGACTGCGCGGTACCCGGGCGGTGCTGGTGCCGCATGCCGGTTATGTCTATTCGGGAGGGGTGGCGGCGGCCGCCTTTCGAGAGGTAGACGGAGATTTCCGGAGGGTGGTGGTGCTTGCGGCCAATCATAACGGTTGGGCCAGTTTTTCCGGTGTTTCCATCCCGGAAGTCACCCATTGCGGGATTCCCGGAGCAGAAATTCCCCTGCATGGCGACACTATCGCCAAGCTTCGAAAGGATGCCCTTTTCCTGGCCCAACCCCAGGCCCATACGATGCATATGATTGAGGCCGAACTGCCGTTTCTCCATTGCCTGCAGGGGGCACCCGAAGTACCCAAGTTCTGCCTGATTCCAATGATCGTGGGGAACCTCGAGGCCCAGCAGATTCGTGATCTGGCGGGGCGCCTCAGCGACCTGACGACTAACGATACCCTGTTTGTTTTCAGCGTCGATCTCTCACATTTCTACAAGGATGCCAAAGCTCGAAAACTGGATGCTTATACGATCGATAGCCTGCTTGGCCGGGACCCGCTGGCGCTGGGAAACGCGGTCACCGATGGCAATCACGTTTTAATGACGATGACGGAGCTAGCTTTGCGGATGGGGCGGGAACCTACGTTACTGCAATACCGTAACTCGGGCGAAATTAACGGGGACACGAATAAAGTAGTCGGATATGCTTCGATTGCATTCAGCGAACCGATTTATTTAACCGTGGGGGAGCAGAGGCGCTTACTGGAGTATGCTCGCAGCGAAATTGAGTCTGACCGGAGAGGTGTCGTGACTGTGCCCATGGATGAATCTCTGCTTGGCCAATATCCCATTTTCCGGCTTCCGCGCGGTGTGTTTGTAGCGCTCATGAAGGAGGGTCGCCTGCGTGGTTGCATGGGTGACCTCTCCGGGAAGGAGCCTATCCATCGGGCCGTTCAGACCTGTGCTCGCAAAGCAGCTTTCAAGGATCCGCGTTTTCCTCCCTTGGCTGCGGAAGAGCACTCGGAAACAAGCCTTTCCATCTCCATTATTGATCAACCTTGCCGGATCAAGGTCGGGCATCCTCGAGAACATGCGAGAGCCCTGCAACCTGGTGTGGATGGCGTTATTTTGCACTACGAGGGCAAGCAATCTACGTTTCTACCCAAAGTTTGGAAGAGCATTCCCGATCCGGAAGACTTTCTCGAGGAGCTTAGCTTGAAGCAGGGATCACCGCGGGATGCCTGGTCGAGAAAGGGTGCCGAGTTGCGCCGCTATCGAGCTTACGAGATTAGTGAGTGAAACTTTGGAGAGGGTTCAGGGGGCGGGTGTCAGTTCTGAGGAAGCGCAATCGGGTCCTGACACGCTCAATTAAATGGCCATGAGGTAGCGGGGCCGCCGGCACGCGACCGGATCAAACAGGGGTGAAACTTCGGAGAGGTTTCAGGTGCCGGGTGTCAGTTCAGAGGAAGCGCAATCGAGTTCTGACACCTGAACACTGTTCACGAGCGAAGCGAGAAGGCCTGCCAACCTGCTCCTGGACTGAAGTTTCAACTTAGCCGGACCGACTCAGCACCGGCCACAGCCAACAAAAAGGGGCTCCCTGAATCGGGAGCCCCCTGGTTGAGTCGATGCTGTCGATGAATCTATTAGCTACTAACTCAAGAGTCGAAGCGACACCTGGGCAGAGGCATTGGCTTGGGCGAGCATCGCCGCGCCGGACTGCACTAGGATACTGAAGCGCGCGAACTGAGTGGATTCAAAGGCCACGTCAGTGTCGATGATACGACTGTTGGCGGCTTCCAGGTTCGTCCGATTTACGCTCAGCATTCCCGACGCGAACTGGAGCCGGCTGGTCTGAGCTCCATTGGCCGCCCGCAGGTTGGCGACGTTCTGGATAGCGGTCGTGGCCGTTCCGATAGAGATATCACTCAGATCCGCGGCACCCGTGATTGAAGTCACGGCTGTGGTTAGATCGGATTGGTCGATACTTACCGACTGGCCGGCGTCTTCCGTGGTGACCACGCTCAAGGTACTGCCACCGAAAAGACCGACCGAGTTGAATTCTTCAGAAGCCAGACTCGTCAACTGGGACTTCAATTGATCGAACTCAGTTTCATAGTTAGCCTTATCGTTGGCGTTCTTTGTCACATCCGAGTAGAGCGTGCGTATCTCGGATATGCGATCCAATATCTCGCCGGATGTCTTGAGACCGCCGTCCTGCGTCTGCAGGAATGAGACAGCGTTGCCGACGTTGTTATTGACAGCGTCGGTTCGGCGGATGGCTGCGCTCATTTTCATAGAGACGGCCAGACCGCCCGCGTCGTCGGCAGGCGAGGTAATCCTGATACCACTAGATAGCCGACTAAGGCTCTTCTGTAACAGCATGTTGCTGCTCCTCAGATTTACCGAGGCTGCGGTTGCAGCCGTATTCGTATTGATAACCAGAGACATGGTTAATCCTCCTTGATTGTGTATGTTGCAACTTCCTTGTTGCCTTGGGCCAGTATTCAGGGATGGCGCCCTGGCCAGAGCATTTGCGCTGGCTGAATAGCAAGTCGCCCGGAACCTGGGCTACTTTAGCTTGGTTTTCTCAGGAAAGTCGTGGAAAGCCGGAACCTGAGCGACCTATCCCTTTCTGTGACCTACCCAACGGTCCTGCCACCATTATCCCAGGTGGTAAGACCTCTGGAGACTTTTCTTAAGAGGTCTCCGATCGAGGCCTTTAGCCGTCAGCTATGGCTGGTAATGAACCTTGGATTCTCGACATTCCGTCGAGCCAATGTAGCTGGACGCCTCTTGTCTCGGCGAAGCCGTCAGGCGAAGACGGATCGCGTGGAGAAACTGAGACAACCTATTTTTTGCCAGCCCATTTAACCTTTTTTCCTGCCAAGGGAGATTTCTCACTCATACGTGATGGTTCCGGGTAGGGCGCTCTGACGATTTTCGATTGTTCATGAGAAATTCATATATGACTTGTAAATTGATAATTTATATGTAGTAAAATTGCGGTTACATGTTATATCCTGAAGAATCATGAAAACTTTGGTTTCTCTACGTAAGCAGACTTCGATCCCAGCAACGCTATGCCGTGAGATTGGTATCGAACCTGGTTGGGAGCTTGATTGGCAATTGAAAGAAGGCGTTTTCGAAGTCACGCCGGTTCCGCCGGCACCTGAGCTATCACGCCGAATTCGCGAACGAGCCCGCGGCTGGAAAATTTTCGCGGAGCGGCACCGCGAGATCACTGAAGATCAGAGGCAGTGGGAACGGGAAAATGAAGAACGGGAAGGACGTCAGGCATGATGGCCCTACTGGACACTTCGGCGTTGATGGCCTACCTACTCGGCGAAGCGGAGGCGGATGAAGTCGAGCAGCTCATCCTGGAACCTCCCACCGGGAGTGCAGATTGTGCGGTCTGTTTTGCTACCTGGGTTGAGGTATACGGTAGGCTCAGGGCGATGGACCTGCCTTCGGGGGAGGTCGACGCCCAGGTTCGCGATGCCAGACTGCTGCCGATTGTTACACTCTGGCCGGATGAACGCGTCTTGGGCAACATGCTCACCATCAAGTCGAAGGGTTATTTCCCGTTCGCCGATGCCTTGATTGCCGCGACGGCTATGGGGTTCCACAGGGTGCTCATTCACCGGGATGAACATTTCGACTTGCTCAAGGGGATTCTTGCGATGCGAAACTTGGGTCGGTCTGGAGAGTGAGCCTTCCAAAATCGGATGGAAGCGTTTAGTCTGCGCGGGAAATCGCATTCCCCTGTTAATCGATTCTCCATACCGAAGTTGCCGATACTATGAAACGCTTCAAAATCTCCCATCTCGCCGACGTTGAACCGGTGGAATGTCCCTGCGGTAGCGCTCGACGAGCCTTTGTCGAGAAGGACAACCCGGTGGCCTCTATTCACGTGGTTGATATCAAGAAGGATGCCGAGACTCACTATCACAAGAAGATGACATAGATCTACCTGATTCTAGAGGGTGAGGGACACCTGGAATTGGACGGAGAGCTCTATCCGGTGAAACCTTTCACTACGGTTCTGATCAAACCTGGTTGCCGACATCGCGCGGTTGGAGAAATGAAGATCGTCAACCTGCCCATTCCTACCTTCGATTCCGAAGACGAGTGGTTTTGATTGAAAGCTATTCCAAGGCGCACGATGAGGTGAATATTGAGCTCTTCGAACAGTACCTGTTGCGGACCGGGCGTGTGACGCAGGAGGGGCGGCCAGTGGTGGACCTCCGCCTCGATACGACGGCCGACAGTTTGTACAAGCGCATGATCCAGGGGGTGTCCGGGGCGGCCAGCGACATCCTGACGGGAACGATCGCCTTCAGGAGAGCATTGCGAGAAATCGATATCCGAGAATCCAGTGCACAGCGAAGAAACCCGCTATGATCTCTTCAGTGAGATCCCATTTGTGCAAAGAAATCTTCCCTAATCCGTGTCAATCTGTTAAATCCGTGGTTTCCTTTTGCCCCGCTGGTTTTGGTTGCGGCTTCGCTTCCCCATGAGATCGGTGGTGAATATGAATGGGAATCTTCCTGCCTTCACACAATATGACCGTTTTGCTCGTTCCGGACTCAGGCATTATCTCGCTGAGAGCCGATGTATTAGGACCACGAACCCTGCTACTGTTATGACTTCAAATTCTGCACGAAATAAGAAGCATTTTGATCTATTGATTCTGGTCTGTCTTGCCTGCCTTGCAGGATCAGGCGGATTGCTTGCTCAGGACGCCGGCTTGATCGCCATTGGGAAGGAACGGTTTTTCGTGCAGGAAGAGGCCGGCGGGGCCGTTCCGGAGGAAATCAATCCCTACGGGGCCTTTGCTTTCTTGGAAGCAAGCTCGCCGGGCTCTATATTTTCGAGCCCGGCTCCCACCCTCACCCTGCCCGGCCTCGATCCCTTTGCCTTGCGACCCGAAGACGAAAACTGGGATTTCGAAGAGGAATATCCCGACCGGGCCACCTTGGATTCGATGGTCCCCAACGGGGTCTATACGATAGCATTTACGGGCGCCACTGCCGGGCCGGTGTCGGGAAATTTGAACATGACCGGCGATGCCTATCCGAATGCCCCGGTTCTTGCCGACCCGAGTTTTAACGCCCTGCAAAGCGGTAACCTGGCCACGGGTTTCACGCTCGGGTGGGCGCCCTTTCAGGGCGGAACCGCAGATGACTTTATAGGGGTGTTTATAGCAGAGATCAACGCTCCAGGCGAAAGCGTTGTATTTGAAACCGAACCGTTCGATTTGAACGGGACTGTCACTTCCCTCCCAATTTCTGCGGGAACTTTGTCGAACACAGGGGGATATGAAATAGGCATCACGTTCTTCAAGATAGTGGACACCGCAACCATCGGGGGAACCGAAGCTTTTGCCCTCTACAGCTCCCATACCTGTCTTGTGGTGGGAGACACGAGCCGGGAGCAACTATCATTAAACTTTTTTCATAACACGGGTTCCTTCGATGAGCCTGCCGATCTGCAGGTGACGACCAATATCTTCCCGATTGCCAACCCGCGGTACAATCTCTTCTATGGGTTCGACGGCGCTGCCGCCAATTTCCCCGACAAGAGCCTGGTAACCTTTGGGGCGCCCTTCGGTTCCCCATTCGACGGGGCCGTCGCGGTAGACTTCTTCGGCCCGAGCCAGGGCGCAGGATTCGGCGGCTACACAACTGAAAGCGCAACGGTGCCCACTGATGGGTCCGGCTCGGGCACTTATACGGCGAGCCTTTCCGGAGTCGAGGCGATCAGCAGAGAGGTGGATTTTGCGCTTCTCCTGGACCAAAATTTGATCGTCGTTCCCACGGTCAAATTGAACGGGGACGGAACTATCCAGAGTATCGATATCACCTACAAGGACTCGCAAAATCAGGATCCGTCTTCACTGGGATTTATCCAAAGTATCGGAACCTCCCTATTCGGCATGGATTTTTCGTCCCTTTATGAGGAATTCACGGGGCTCACAACCCGCGTTGTGCCTCCTTCTGGAATCGCCTGGAACGATGTCCAGAGACTTAGATTCTCCTACTTTACCGACTTGCAGAACAACTATGACACCGAGTATGCTAAAGGGATAACGCCCCTCGAATCGGACGCGTTCGACGGTACTGATATCCCGAGCGCTCCGGGGTGGAGAACCTCTCCCTGGTATTCCGCCTACAACGCCGATTTCTGGCCCTGGATATTTCATGCCGAGCACGGGTGGCAATACATCTTTGAAACTGAAGTGCACGGCGAAGTTTTCATCTACGATCTTGAATCTCAGGCCTATTGGTGGGCCTCCTCCGCCTTTGAGCCCTTGACCTTTTACTCATTCGACCGCGGCAGCTTCAACTTCTACTTCGGAGGCACGACCGGCCCCCGACAGTTTGTCGACCTGCAGACCGGGGAATTCTGGTCGATTCCATAGGAGGCGCTGTGCTCTTCTCCGGTCGTGGCGGCAAAAGTAGGATGGAGCGCCTGCTCCGTCATATAGGTTCATCCTTTGGTCCGAGTTGAGTTAGCGCTTATGGGTGTGCATAGGTGATCAGCAAACCGAACCGTGAACCGCTGAACCGCTGAACCGTGAACCTGGCTTGAGACGGTCCAGTCCTAAAGGGATCGGGTTTTCTTATTGATGCGGGAAAGGCGAATCAATCCGGTTACCTATCGCCGCCTGCCAAAGTTGGTAGAGGCAACGGTCCGGTAGACGAAGGAACGTATGTCAGAGAAAATTCGGAAAGTACTCACGAGAGACGGCAGAGGGCGAATCATGGTGTTGGAGGAGCCGATTCCCGAGCCCAGGCAAGGGCAGATCCAGGTCGAGGTGAAGTCCAGTCTGATCAGCCCGGGCACCGAGCTGGGAAGGATGAAACGTCTTCGCGAAGAGCCGTCGGAAGAGCCAGCCCGACCGTTTGGGTATGCCAACGCAGGAATCGTCGTCGGACAGGGCGATGGTTGCGAGGACATCCCGCTGGGTTCTCGTTCAGCCTGTATGGGTAGCGGTTATGCCCAACATGCCTCACTTGCCAATGTACCGCGCAACATGGCAGTTTTCATACCGGATACGCTCAGTTTCGACCATGCAGCTTTCGTGACGCTCGCTGCGACCGCATTGAACGCGATTCGCAGAGCCGAGCTTCAGTTCGCCGAATTCCTGGGCGTGGCCGGCCTCGGGATCGTGGGTCAGGTGGCCTGTCAACTGGGTCGGCTCTCGGGCTGCCACGTAATCGGCATGGACAAGCTGCCGATGCGTCTTACCGTGGCAGAAAAAGCCGGGCTTGAGCGACCTCTGAACGTGGATGAGGAGGACGCGATTGAGGTTTCGAATGCATTCACGCGCGGCTATGGCCTCGATGCGGGCATCATTGCGCACGGGGGAGACGGTAATCGGGCGTTCCGCGCGCTTTACGGCATGTTGAAACAGGCTCCCGACACGCATAAAATGGGCCGCATCGTCATCGTGGGCGGAGCACGCATTGACCACACTTTCGGGGCCGCTCTGGGCAATATCGATGTCCGCAGCGCAGCCCGGACGGGTGCCGGCTATCACGATGAAGACTGGGAGCACGGAGCGGACTATGCGCCCGTGTTCGTCCAATGGACAACGACTAGAAATCTCGAAGAATGTCTGATTTTCATGGCCAATGGCGGCCTGAATGTCGAGCCCCTTATCACGCACCGAACGCCCATCGAGGAGGCGCCCGACGCGTGCGAGGATCTGATTCAGCGACCGAACGAGGCCCTCGGGGTGGTGATCCATCCATGAACATAATCCTTCTCATTATCGATACCCTGCGCTACGACGCCGTCAGTGCGAACGGGGGATCGATCCCTACACCCAACCTCGACCATCTGGCCTCCGAATCTATCGCTTTCGACCGGGCATTCTGCGCCAGTTTTCCTACAATCCCGTTCCGCACCGACGTGATGACCGGGTGCTACGGCGAGCCTTTTCATACTTGGCAGCCTCTACCGCACGCCGCGAACACCATTGTCGACGCCATGAAGGAACAGGGCTATGCGGCTCAGCTCATACATGACACACCCCATCTCGTTAATGGCGGACATAATTTCGATTATCCGTTTCATACCTGGACGTTTGTCCGCGGTGCCGAAGTCGATCGCGCCTGGCTGATTGACGAAGTCGGATGGCTCCCCAATTGGCGGCGGGACCCACTTTTCGACTCGCTCGAGTCCGGGTCAGGTGCCTCAGCGAACGTTTCCGCCTACATGCACACCAATCGGAAACGCACTACCGAATCCGATTGGAATTGCGCCCGGCTGTTCGACACCGCTGTCCGTTTCCTTGAAGACAATCAGCGCCGGGAGAACGTGTTTCTGTGGATCGACTGCTTCGACCCGCACGAGCCTTGGGATGCGCCGCCGCAGTTCGTGAGGCAGTTCGACCCGCGCTCTGAACACGATGGATCGATCGATCCACGGCAGTTCTGGGGTCGCCGCAAGACGGACGCTCTATCTTCCGAGGCCAAAGCAGTGATGGCGTCGCTGTATGCCGCCAAGGTCAGCTGGATGGATCATTGCTTCGGCAGGTTTCTTGACGCCTACTACACGACCGGTCTGGCGTCGAACACGGCGCTTGTTGTCGTTGGCGACCACGGTACCAACGCCGGCGACTTCGGCCGGTTCGGAAAAGGTATTCCGGTGCGCGATCGCGAGGCCCATATTCCGCTATTCATCCGGTTGCCCGAAGCTGAGGAGAGGCGTTCCAACGCCCTCGTTCAACCGCAAGACCTCAGCGCGAGCATTCTTAGCCTCGCCGGTGCCCACCTCGATGGCTGCACAGGAAATGACCTGATCGCCTGTCCCACGGGACGAGAGGTGGCCCTTGCCGGCCCCTCCGCGAAGAGCTGGGGCGACTATTTTTTCTCTGTGTTTGCAGAGGATTTCTGGTTGGAATGGCATCCCCGGATCGAAAGGACGATCCTGCGCCGTTACCTGAAGGAGGAACCGGTAGCTGACGAAGTTGAAGAGAGTAGGCGGCTGCATCGCTTGGGACGAAGCGAAATCGAGGCGCGCGGGACTCACCCCGAGTTGGTCGCCTGGTTGGATCGTGGCGGTGAAAGTGAGCTTCCCGCAAATGTGCCGCTGCACGCATTCTGGCCCGTAGTCCCGGGATTTACCCAGTACTTCCAACGCACCTACGCGGGGAGGTAGCGAAGGTGGTGGATAGGGGCGCCCTCGTCAGCCAGGAACGTTTTACTAACATCCACGAACAATCAATACACCATGCCAAAACCCAGGATCAGCATCCTTCCCAAGCGATCTCTCCGCGAAAGAATCCTGCCCCCTGAAGCACTGGACATGCTTACGGGCTTCGCTGATGTGGTCATCAACTTGGTGATTCCCCGTAGCTTGCTGCGGGGTGGCTGACTTGATAAAGAAGAGAGGGTGGGAGAGAGGAAGGAAGAAAGTCGAGTAAAGCGAGGAAGTCACTGTGTGTGGGAGATCCACTATCATGTGGTGATGCCGGTGAAGTATCGGAAGGCGCTGAGTAACTACTCAGGTTGATTCCTGAGAGGATGAACAGGATTTCGGCAAGCCAGGGAGTGAGTGGGTGGAGAGGAGATCGGGGTGCTCAGCAGGGGTGCGGAGTGGCTACGAGGTGTCGAAGGCCGGGACGAACGGAGTGCCGCTGAAAAGGCGGGCCAGAGCGTCCCTGGCGCCGAGGGCGTTCTTACGGGCGGTTGAAATGTAGCTGCGAATGCGGCAAAAAGCTTTGGCGCCTTGCTCGGTTCGGAAGGTCCCGGAGATTTTCTGCTGCACCTTCATCATGCGAAGATCGCGTTCGGCCAGGTTATTGTCGAACGGGACGTTGAGGTCGTACATGAAGGCCAGGGCTTCGTTGCGATGATGATCAAGCCGTTCGAGCAGGTTGCGAGGTTTGGTCTTCTTGCGCCGCCCGCGTTTCTTCTTTGCGTTGACCGGTTGCGGCGGCAGCGGGTTCTGAGCATAGCCCTCATCAAGGATCTTCTGATAACCCTCTTCAAGTGCCTGAATCTGCTCTTCAGGAAGATGATCCGCGGCCTGTTTGGCCTGATCGACGGTCTCCTTGATGTCCACAAGGCAGTCGATCATGCGATCGGCCCAGTCCTGCTGGTATTGCTCATGTACGAAGATCAACTCGCGCAGGTGGTGAGCGTTGCACAACCCATGGCGGCACGAGTAGCCGAAGTATGGTTTCCAGAAGTCGTGAATGGCGCGTCCCATGAACTCGGGCAAAATGCCGATAGCATCGAAGGCGTCGGCGCCGCGTTTGCGATGGATCTCATAGTAGGTCGCGTTTGATGTCGAGGCCGAGTGAAGCCACCAAAGTTTGTCTTCCACGCGTGAACCAGTTTCATCAAAATGAGCTATCGAGGCTTGTTCGATCAGTTCCTTGATCTGATCGAGGGGTTCTTCAACGCGATCATTGCATTGTGAGATGAAGTTGGCCAATGTGCCTTCGCTCATGGGACAGCCGAAAAGGTCCTCAAGGAGTTCGCAGGTTCGCTCATAGGGCAGGTACTGATAGTTTTTCAGGTAGACTGCCGCGGCCTTGACTCCGTGGCCGTACTGCGCCGGGGCGTTCACGCCTTCAGGAAAAGCCGCCTTGTTCAGATGGCCGCAGGCACAGCGTTTCACCTCGCCCTGATGCTCGGTGACGATAAGTCGTCTCGGAGGCAGATCATGGACTTGTCGTTTCTCAAGGCGGTCGGGTTGCTGATCCGCCAGAGAGCGGTGGCAACACTCGCACTGCTCCACCCGGTGAACCTTTGTGTGATCGGGCGTTGCGACCCTCTTGAGGGTATGGCCCGTATGTCCGGGCTGTCCGCCGCACTTGCGCTGCCCTCTCTTACGCAGGCTTTTCGGCGAGGGTTTGTTGAAGCCATCGCTCGAGGGCGGCTTGCTGCTGTTGCGCGAGTTCTTGGCGAGCCGTTGCTCCAACTCCCGGACCCGGTCGCGCAGACGCTGGTTCTCCGCCTCAAGCAGTCCTTGTCGATCCTCGAGCAGAGTGAATTTTCCTGACAGTTCGACGATGAGCGTTGCCGCCGCATCCGGCTCGGCATTGCAAACGGCCAGGGCTTTGGCATGGGTAATCATGCGCACAACTCCCGACGAAACTCTTGGATGAGGGGATAGAGATACACATCCTTGACTGAAGTGTGGATACAATTTTGCCGGTCATTGCGGCTGCGCCCCTGCGTCCTACCCAGCCGCATCCAGTTGGCGGCCTGGTAGCAGGTTCCCCGGAAACGGCTGCGGTCCACGAACGTTTCCAGGGCGTGGACCGGATGGCAATACTTGGCCTGCCAGTCGGCGCGAATCCGTCGTGCCAGAGAGCCCAGCAGATGACTGGCCAGATGCGGAACCTCAACCCAGGGCAACACGAGCAAGCGCGTGTTGTTGGTCAACCCTTGCAGGTTGCGCTCCCGCGCGCTAGCGCCCCAACCGATCCAGGCGTTGCGCGGGGCGCACTTCCACGCTGCCGAGCCGAAGAGAACACAAGCCACCACACGGCCTGTGCAATCGCGGACCAGGTAGCGAATGTTCTCGCCCACGGTGTTGCGGTGGCCAAGGTAGTGGTAGCGGCTGAGCAGGCAGTTGAACAGCCGCAGGTCTGCCGATCGCGGCTCCACGACATTCAGGGCCAGAGGCCGCAGCTCGTGCAACGCGCAACGGATCGGCTCGCTCGTATGAGCTACAAGGGGCACGCGGCGATTCCGGAGTCCGTTAGACGAAGGTCGCCGGCGCGGCGGCAGTCGAACATGACCGCATCGTTCCAGCTTCAGCAGCAAGGTACGGGCCGCCATGTCCTTGATCTGCCCCCGCCCATTGCGCCAGTCCCAACGACGGCAAACTTCCTCACTGAGCCGCGTCCGGCCCCAACCGGGATGTTCGGAGAGCAAACCGCGGATCAGATCGATATCCCCACCGCTTACCTTGCGCCCCTGCATGACCATGACGCCCTTCATGGTTCGCACAGTACAGCAAACACCCCCACCGAGTCCAGCCCCAAAACAACACTTTTTTCTGTTGCACTCGGGACGGGGCGGTAGACTACTCTCCAGTCAACGGTAGCGCCGTGGTGGGGCTACCTGGGTAGTTACGGCGCTGATAGATAAGCGGATTGAGCGAGTGATGATCGAAACGGCCAGAGGGATAGGGGAACGCTATGAAATAGAACTGGAGGCCCTAGGGATGGATAAAGACCATGTGCATTTACTGTGCGGGGCACATCCGAAAATAGCGCCAGGAAGTATCGTGATGAAATTCAAGAGTATCACAGCACGGGAGTTGTTCAAGAGGGAGCGGTGGCTGAAGGAGGAACTCTGGGGAGGAAGATTCTGGAGTTCAGGGTATTACGTGGGGACGGTTGGGGAGAGAGGGAATTGGGCGATGGTGGAGAAATACGTTTTGGAACAGGGCAAGCCGAAGGAGGATCTGCGTCAGTTAACACTGTGGTAGAGAATAAGTTCTCCTTCCCCGATACCCCGACGCTTGCGTCGGGGAGGTTCATTGCGAAGATCGGGACCTCTTCGAGGACGAGGCCGTCGATTTTCTTCGGGGCAGCAATGGGGTCATGGGGAGCTGGGGCGGCACCGGCCTCTCTCCGGCAATATTCAAGGCCGTGCCCGACCTCAAGATCTGGAGCCACGCCGCCGGCTCCTTGAAAGGCAAAGACAGGGTCTGCGCCGAGGCTTGGCAGTACGGCATCGTCATCACCAGTGCGGCTCCCGCCATTGCCGACGACGTAGCCGAATATACGATCGCCATGATCGGCATCAGCTTGAGAAAAGTCCTCCCTCTGTCCCGCCGCATGGCAACCGGAGAACCGCGTCCCTCGAAGCAGGAGGTCCGCACGCTCTACCGCCGCACCATCGGCATAATCGGCGCCAGCCAGGTGGGCATCCGCGTGATGCGCCTCCTCCGACAATACCGCACTCGCATCCTCCTCTACGATCCTTTCGTCTCCGATGTCAAAGCGCGGGAGGAATACGGCGCCGAACTCGTAGACCTCGAAAAGATGGCCCGGGAGTCCGAGGTGGTCTGCTGCCACGCCCCCAAACTCGATGCCACGAAACACATGTGGAACGCCACCCATTTCCGGCTGATGCGGGACGAAGCCGTTTTTATCAACAACTCACGCGGGAGCAACATCGACGAGGCCGCTCTCATTGCCGAATTGCAGACCGGGCGAATTTTCGCATGTATCGACGTCACCGAGCCGGAACCGTGTGCTTTGGACAGCCCGTTGCGCAGCCTCCCCAATGTCATCCTTACCCCGCACATCGCGGGCGCGCAGACGCACCGTGTCGGCGAAATGGCCGCGGAAGAACTGCGCCGCTACTTTGCGGGTGAAGAGCAGCTTTTTCGGGTCAAAAAGGAGATGCTTTTCCGGATGGGTTGATCGGTGTCGAGACACGACTGGTGGACTAGACAGGGGTTCATTGGTTCACGGTTCGGGTGCAACGGTTCAGGGCGTAAGAATGATCCGGCTGGGACTGAAGCCGAAAGGTTCCAGCTATGCCGAAACGGAAGTGCATGCCGGTAGCTGAATGCCTTCGCATTCAGTCGAGGAGAATGATCACGGATCTCATGACCAATCGAACCGGGTCTCCGCCATCTTGCGAAGTCGGCGACGGTCTGATAGCGATCTGTAATTAGAAAACGAGCAAAACGAGCATTATGAAACAAGCTACTGTATCCGGAAAACGTCAGGTTGAATTTGTGGAGATGTCGGATCCTCAACCAAAGGCAGATTGGGCACTGGTGAAAGTGCACGCCTCAGCCCTATGCACGGAGTACAAATCATATCTCACAGGGAGTAAGCTACCGGTGATGGGGCACGAAGGGGTTGGGGAAGTCGTCGAGGTTGCCCAGCCGGGTCAGGTCGAAGTCGGAGATCGGGTGGTGATCCTGCCCCAGTATCCCTGCGGAAAATGCCCGCTCTGTATGTCGGGCGATTATGTTTATTGTGAAAACAGTTACGATTTCAAGGCGTTCAATGGTTCGTTCAGTGGAAAGGGCACCTTTGCCCATTATGCGCTCAAACCGGGTTGGCTGCTACCCAGGATCCCGGATGAGGTAACTTATGCCCGGGCTACCATGGCTATCGATGGAATCGGTGCTTCGTTTGGTGGGTTTCAGGCTATCAATGTCAGTTTTTCAGATACAGTGCTGATTACGGGGCTGGGCCCGGTGGGATTAGGGGCAATTGCCAATGCACGCTTTCGTGGTGCGCGTGTCATCGGTGTGGAGCCCGCGCCCTGGCGAGCCGAGCGAGGGCGGGAAATGGGAGCCGAAGCTGTATTTGATCCCCGCGATCCCGATCTTCTGGATCAGGTTCTGGCACTTACCGGAAGAAAGGGGGTGGATTGCGCGGTGGATTGTTCGGGCACGGTATCCGCTGAACGGCTGTGCATTGACGCCACCCGGCGGCGGGGACGCGTTGCATTCGTGGGCGAATGCCGTGATGATCTGACAATTCAAGTTAGTCGCGATATGATCCGTAAGGGTCTAACCGTGGCGGGCTCCTGGCTCTACAACCGGGCCGATTACCCAAAGGTGATGCAAGTGATTCAGGAGTCGCCGTTGATCAACCTGCTGATCAGCCACGAAATGCCGATGAGTCAGATTCAGGGAGCATTTGAAATCCTGGCCAGGGGCGAGAGCGGCAAAATTGTCGTCGATCCATGGCAGTAGGGCGGGGGGCGGGTTGCGGGCCTTCCCTGAGCTAGTCGAAAGGTTGCGAGTAGGGAGTGAACAGTGGACAGTGAAAAGTCGACAGGGCGTGATCAATGCTCCTTTTGCTGATCGAGCTTGGTCTCCGCCTTCTTGCGAAGCCGGCTACGGTCTGTTCAAGGATGTTTTGCCCGCGAATAGTTCCGGGAGGGCGCAGGCCCGAGAATGTTGAGGCGAATGTCGTTGTCGAACTACCCGCGAACGCGATAAAGGGGTTGCATTGGCAGGTTGGCGTAGGAATCGTGCGTGCAGATGCTCGGGATGCCAATTCATCGGGAGAGGTCTCCGCAAACGCAGATCAAGGAAAGTGAAAGGGGTTTTGAAATGAACAAAGTGCTCATGCCGATTGGCGATGCAAGTGAAACCGTGGATACGCTTTACCCCTATCTCCGTGTCCAGGAAGACGGATTTGTGCCCGTAGTTGCAGCGCCATAAGTGCGTAGATACCAGATGGTTATGCACGAAATAAAACCAGGGTGGCACATTACGAAAGAATGGGAGGGTTACACCCTTCAGGCCGACATCGCCTTTTGCGACATCAAGCCCGAGGAATACGTAGGCGTCTTCTTCTCAGGGGGGCGCGCACCGGAATATATACGTGATGATCCGGACCTGATTCGGGCCACCCAGTATTTTTTTGAGCACGACAAGCCTATCGCCAGCGTCTGTCACGGGGTGGAAATTCCGGCCCGCGCAGATTGCGTCAAGGGCCGCAGAATGACCTGTGTTCCGAAGTGCCGCTTCGACCTCGAGGTCTGTGGCGGGATCTACGTCAACGAACGTTTCATCATTGATGGGAACCTCGTCAGCGCCACCGGCTGGCCCGATCACGGCCTCTACATGAAGCATTGGATGAGCCTCCTCATCGAAGAACGTGAGCGCATGCGCGCGGCTGCCGGTTCGGCAGCTGCGGTGTAGGTGTTATTGGCGGATTGCGAAGGAGCCTTGAAGCGGATGGAATTCGACAGGATATGCAACCTTGCCGGGCCGTTCGAAAGCTTGGTAGACGGGCAACGGGCACGCTCCCGTTATCAGATCCGCAAACGGCCTGGGGTGCCCACAGCCCTCCACTGACGAGCAAGAGGAAATCCAACCATCCGAGGCATAAAGATGGGTGAAAAAACACCACTCAGGGTCGCCGTCGCGGGTTGCCATCGCATGCTGCAGCGCGACTTGGCCAATCACAATTTCGCCGCTGCCTTCCACGCCGTCCGCGGCACTGAGATCGTCGCGGTGTTCGATTACGGTGAGGAAACCCGTGAGCAGTTCGTCACCTGCTGGCACAGTGTTTTGGGCGACATCCCGACTTTTGATGACTTTGAGCGCATGCTTGATGAAGTGAAGCCGGATCTGCTCTGCATCGCCACGCGTCAGACCATGCATGCCGAGCAGATCGGGGCAGGCGTTGCGGCCGGGGTTCGGGGCATTCTGTGCGACAAGCCGCTCGCGACGTCCCTTGCTGAAATGGATCGCATTCTCGCGGCTTGCTCGGATATTCCGCTCGCCTTTGGTCTCGATCGACGATGGTCGGCCCCCTATCGCCATCTTCGTGAAACCATGAGCGATGCGGTTGGTACGGTCACGAATCTGGTCGCCTATGGACTGCCCAATACTATCAACCACGGCTGTCACTGGTACGACGCTTTGCTCGGGCTCCTCGGCGACCCGGAACCGGTCTGGGTCAGCGGCCTCATTGACCATTCCAATTCCAACGATCCACGTCGCAAAATGGATCCGCCCTCACGTGCCCAGATCGACTTTGACAACGACGTAGTCGCCTACATCACAACGGGCGGGGCAAAAGGACCCAGTTTCGATATCGCGGGCGAGGAAGGACGGTTGTCCATCCTGTCCGATGCAAAGGAGGCCTATGTGTGGCGAAAAGACACTGGCCGCATTCAGCCGCTCAGCCTTCCCTCAGTCGAAGAACGGTGGCCTACCGGTCCCTCGATGGTGCGCGATCTTGTAAATGCCGTCCAGAACGGCGGCCGTACGGCCTGCGACATCGACCAGGCCCGGAGAGCCACAGAGATCGGGTTTGCCATCCACCATTCTTCAGCTAAGGAGGGAGCGAGAATTGCCCTTTCTGATGTGGACCGGTCGCTCCAGGTACATTCGTTTCCCTGGGGGAACGAAAGGCCGCCTTGAACCTGTTCTACTTTCGGCGAACCTCTAGCCAGCTTTTCTCAGAAACATCATCAAGCGCTCCGGCCGCGGATCGGTGCCCGGTGATGGTTAAGCAGCGCCGCAAATGTTGTTCACGATTGTACCTAATCGTCGGTTAAATTGTCAATCACAGCCAATGGAGAAGCCGCCATCAACCCGGCGTCAACGGGAATAACGACACCGGATATCCAGCGGGCTTCCTCGCTGGCCAGAAATACTGCTGTCCAAGCTACGTCCCAAGCGGTACCTTCGACTCCAAGGGGCGCAATGCGTCGGCGGCGTTCTCGTACCTCTTCAGATAAATGGCGGACGAAGGTTGTATGGATGTGGCCGGGGGCGATGCAATTGACCCGGACATTCTCCCGCCCGTGGTGGACCGCCGACTGGCGGGTGAGCGTGATGATGCCTCCTTTGGCCGCTCCATAGGATACATTCGGAGAAAATCCGGCGCGGATGCCGTCGATGGATGAGATGTTGATAATGGATCCGCCGCCGGATTCGGCCATTCTGGGGATGGCGTATTTGCACATGAACGCCATGCTCTTGAGTCCGACTGCCATCATGCGGTCCCAGCCTTCCTCTTCGATTTCCGTGACTTTTCCCAAGCCATAGGCCCCCACGTTGTTGAATAGTATATCCAGTCGGCCAAAGTGTTTTACGGCCGCCTCCACAATGCTACGGCACTGGTTGGGCTTTGCTACGTCAGCCTCGGTAACCTCGGCTTCACCGCCTTCCGCACGAATTCGGGCACGGGTTCGTTCGGCATTCTCAAGGTCGAGATCCGCCAGCAATACTATCGCGCCCTCGCGAGCGAACAATGTTGCGGTGGCGCTGCCGGTTCCAATGAGGCTGTCGTCTTCGACCTCACGGGTTCCGGCGCCTGTGACTATGGCCACTTTATCCTTTAGCCGATTCATGCGATACTCCGTGGTTGGGAGGTTACCGTGGGAAATCTGGTAGAATCAGGCGCGGATGGCCAGTTTTCAGTATCACAGGCAAGCATGTTGATAGGGTCGCGCCAGATCGCTAAAAACGTGAGTATTCAGGTATGTCCTGACTAAACTGCTGGTGACGGAGTTCACCTGTAGTCTTCCAGAAAGCGAAGATAGCTACCCAGTTTAAGGGTGAGCAGATCACCGGTGGCGGCCATATGGGTCTGAAGCCAAGCCAGGAGTTCGTGTACCCGCTGAGTTTCTGTGAAGGCACGATTGTGTTGTTCCTGGGGATCGGAACCGATATCGTAAAGCTCGAAGTAGACCTCATCTTTGAAGAAGTCGACGATCAGCTTGTCATTACCTTCGATTACACAGCGCGAGAAGTTTCCTCTGGCGCCGTTCCCATCGAATTGAACGAAGACCGGACGGGTCGAAGAGGGACCTTGGCCTTTGATGAACGGTCGGAGGCTGCTGCCGGCCAGATTTTGCGGAGTGGCCAGGCCCAGATAATCACAGATGGTGGGAAGGACGTTCAGGTGGCTCACCCGATCGGGTACAACTTTCCCCTTAGCAGTCCTTCCGGGGAGTTTACATGCCGTAGGTGTGCGAACGGACTCTTCATACATGCACATTTTCTGCCAGAGACCATGGGATCCGAGCATCTCTCCGTGATCCGAGGTAAAAAGAATCAACGCATCGTCATAGAGGCCCTCTCGTTTCAGTACATCAATGATTTGTCCGACGCAATGATCGAGCAGGGCGACCAGGCCCGCATATACGCGCCAGGGCTCCTGCCAATCCTCACGTGTGTAGCGCGATCCGAGAAATCCGGTCAAGTTGTACAACTGTAAAGGCGACTGCTTTTCGCTCCATACTCCTACGTTCTCCGGCAGATCGATATCCGAGATCTGCGAGAACCAGGGCTGAGGGATCTCAAGGGGTGGGTGTGGCGCCAGAAACATGGCATTGAGGGCAAAGGGCTTGGAGCGATCCCGGCTTCGCACCGCGCGGAGAGACTTCTCCAGGATGTAACCATCGAAGAAATACTCGAAGCCTTCCTCATAGCATCCCGTTGTTGGGATTGAGTAGTGCTTGGCTCGGGTGATGTGGCCGAACTTCATTTCGGGCATTAGCCCGCGAAAGGCCGCGCCGCCCGGGGGACGCTTGCCATGGTCTTTCAGATGTTTGCGATATCCGTTTTCCAGGGTCAACCAATGGGTTCGGGTACCCGGATCCTTGTTATTTTGTCCCTCGATGAAGAGATGCTGCTTTCCTGTGTGCCAGCTATCGTAGCCGGAGTCCTCGAGCAATGAATACAAGGTCGGCGTCGCCGCCTTCACATAGCCGTGAGCGTATTCCTCTTTCTCCCATGGATTGATGAGGGAGCCGTTAGTATTGGGATAGAGGCCGGTGAAAAAGGCGCCACGGGCTGGCACACACAGTGGGGAGGCGCAATAGGCATGGGGGAAGTAGCAACTATCGTTGATCAGCGCATTGATGTGAGGCGTGAACTCGCGCCCGATGCAGTCGTAGCGCAATTGATCCGCCATAATAACAATAAGATGAGGATTCATGATTCGGTGGTTATCCCACGGCAGCGGAAAAGCTCATGTTTAGAAGACCGCGGCAGCATATGCAAGGGTTAGACGATTAGCTGCCCAGGACTGCCGCACTCGATATACCGAGGGTGCTCTCTTTCGAGTGCGGCGGCCCGGCTCAGCTTTGTTTAGGCGATCTGCTTTGGCAATCGTACTTGCCTGGAAGCGATTTTGTGCCACCTGCACGACGACGTCGCCGAACTCATGCCATTCTAAGCAAAGCCTTTTCGAACAGGCTCTAGATCGAACGTCCACTTAGTCATGTACCCTGCTTTGATATTATGGCTTGAGACGAACCAGTCTGCCCAGCCACTTCAGAGCGTGGTTGCAAAGCCCGCGTCGGTTTATCGTGTGCGCTCCTCGAACAGAGGCTAGCCCGACTTGACCAACTCAACCTCTAAAAAAGTTTTTTTCGGGGGTAAATGGGCTGTCGAGTCGCATAAACAGTGGGGGAAGGTTGGCAGAACAGCCTGTAGTGTAGACCTACCCTCTTCCCAGGCCTCGATATGTTTGTATAATTGGGGGCCATCATGTTTCTGAGGTGCAATCGTCGGCGCAAAGATGGCAAAGAGCATTGCTATTGGAACATCGTGGAGAATAAGCGTGTGGGTGGCGGTCGGGTGGTGCAGAGGCAGGTTCTCTACCTTGGAGAGATCAACGACAGCCAGCGCAGCGCTTGGCGCAAGAGTATCGAGATCTTTGCCGAGGGTAGTGCCCGGCCGGAGCAGGTGGCGCTGTTTCCCGAAGATCGGGCGCCGCCGCTCGAGGAGGAAAGCATCGTACGGATTCGGCTCAAAGATTTGAGGATAGAGCGGCCCCGGCAATGGGGAGCGTGCTGGTTGTCCTGCGTGCTTTATGAACAATTGGGGTTGGGTGAGTTCTGGCGCGAGCGAGTGAGGCCTTCCCGGCAAGGCAGGCGGTGGGCCCATGTGTTGCAAACCCTGGTGGCCTATCGACTGATCGATCCAGGAAGCGAGTGGCGGCTGCACCGCCAATGGTATGAGCAATCAGCCATGGCCGATCTTCTGGGCGAAGACTTCGCCTTGGCCGAGAAGAACACCCTGTATCGCTGCCACGATCGATTGCTGGAGCACAAAAAGGCCTTGTTCGCCCACCTGACCAACCGCTGGAGCGATCTGTTCAACACCCGTTACGAGGTACTGCTATACGATCTGACGAGCACCTATTTCGAGTGTGATCCGAACCAGGAACCAGCGGCTTCGAGCCGAATCCGCAAGTTCGGCTACAGCCGAGACAAACGTTGGGATTGTCTGCAGGTGGTGATCGCCCTGGTAGTCACCCCGGAGGGCTTTCCGATTGCCTATGAAGTGCTTCCCGGTAACACCCTGGATCAAACCACCTTGGGCGATTTTCTTGCTCGCATCGAAAAGGCCTACGGCAAGGCCCGGCGCATCTGGGTCATGGATCGGGGAATACCTACCGAGGAGGTTTTGGCCCAGATGCGTGCAAGCGACCCGCCGATCGACTATCTGGTGGGTACGCCGCGCTCGTGGCTGGACAAGTTCGAGCAATCGTTGCTGCAAAAGCAGTGGCAGAATCTGCGTGCAGGTATCGACGTAAAACTCATCAGGGAGGGGGGTGAAACTTATGTTTTGGCCCGTAGCAAGGAGCGTCTGCACAAAGAAAAGGGTATGCGTCTGCGCGGTTTGCGCCGATTGCTTGAGAGGCTCAAGAAGCTCCGCGATAGCAAGCGGCGTTACCAGCGCGATACCATCCTCATTAAACTGGGCGAAGCCAAGAAGGAAGCCGGCCCGCGGATCTGGCGTTTACTCGACATTGCCGTAGCCCCCGAGGATGGCCCCGCCAATGGCTCGCCGGTGAGCTTCCGGTTGAACTGGAAGAACTACCGTCAGGCCTATCGCCGGGAAGGCCGCTACCTGTTGCGCAGCACCCTCAGTGCCGACAATCCGCACCGCCTCTGGCACCTCTACATCCAACTCACTGAGATCGAGCAAGTTTTCAAGGAAATGAAAAATGACCTCTCCATCCGGCCCATCCATCACCAAAGGGACGATCGCATCGAGGCCCATATTTTTATCAGCTTCCTGGCTTACTGCCTATGGGTCACTCTGAAGCGTCGCTTGCGCGATCTGGCCCCTGGTCTTACTGCCGCCGAGGTGCTTTCGAAAATGGCGGCGATGCAAATGCTCGATGTAAAGCTACCCACCACCGACGGGCGCACCGTGGTGCTCACCCGTTACACCGAGCCCAGTAAGGATCAAAAGCTATTGCTCAACCAGCTAAAGCTTGAACTTCCTGCACAACCGCCACCAAAAATCGAATCGAAAACTAGCGAGATGTAGTGGAGACCTTTGGTCGTTTATCAACGACTTAGGTCAAAAATGACGCCCAGTTGAGAAAGAGGGGCTAGGCCCGGCACGCCGACGCTTGAGGGATTCCTTTTTCACGCTGGCCTGACCGATCCTGGGCACGGATCTGCTGCCCACATTCAATGTGAGGAAAAAGACAGGCAAGATTGCCGACCTTCGGACTCGGAGGATCTCGTCCCTCCATGTGTGGACAGTCCCGGTAGTCCCTGGAGGCCGCATAATAGAGACCTTGGCTTTGGAACCGCGAATTCGCGAAAGAAGAGGTAGGGCGAGCCGCCCGCGCCGAGCCGCGAAGTTTCTGCAATTTGTGCCTCGGCAGGGACGCCTCGCCCTACCTTGGTGTCGAGTAGCGCGACCTAAAAAAGAGATCTGTCAGACGGCGTCGCGGACCTCAATCATCGCCTGGAGAATAGTATTCCAGGTCTTCGGTTCCTCGAGGACGGAGTTGTCGAACATGCAACCGTCCCAACAGATATGGCGGATACCCCGGTCGGCGTAGTCCTTCAGCCAATAGGTAGAGCACCGCGCGATGTCGAGCCTGCCGTTGGGATCATCAGCCGGGCAGTGGCGGCCGGTCTTGTCGTGGGAACCGGTGCCGTGGACAGTGCCGTCATTCTGAGCGACATGAAAGTCGATGGTCCAGGGCCGCAAGGCATCGGTCAGATTCTCGTAGGCAGGCCAGAATTCCTGATCCGAATAATTCTCATTGAGGAGGGCGTGTTCAGGGGCGTTGTGGCCCAGGAGAAAAAGATAGGTGTGAGCGAGATCAGCCTGGAAGCCCATGATTTCGGGCATTCCCACAGCCTCAAGGAGGTCGAGGACGTCTCTCCAGGAGTGCATTGCGCCCCAGCAAATCTCGCCCTCGGCCGCCAGGCGTTCACCGTGGTCGGCAGCTATTCTTGCGACTTCTCGGAACGTCTCAGCGATGCGGGCAGTGCCGGCGTTCGGATTCTGTGCCCATTCCGCCACATCGGTCGCCGAGTCCAGGCGAATGACTCCGTATTGACGAATCCCGTGCTCGTTGAAAACCTTGGTGATGCGACAAGCCTTCTCGACCGCCAGAATGAATTTTCGCCGCGCTTCCTTGTCACCCATGGCGGAGTCGCCTACGGTGCCGGGCCAGATGGGAGCGACTACCGAACCGATCTTGAGATCGTAGGAGGCGATCAAGTCCGCGATCCTGCGCAGCTCGTCTTCAGAGGCGTCGGGATCGACGTGGGGGTGGAATAGGAAATTGTCGACCCCATCGAATTTCTGGCCGTTGACTTCGGCGGCGGCAGTGAGTTCGAGCATGCGCTCAAGGCTAATGGGCGGGTTGTCGGTGCCGTCTTCCTTGCCGACCAGCCCCGGCCACATGGCGTTATGGAGTTTAAGGGAATTCATGGTGAATGAAAGATTGACGTGTCGCCGACGGGCGCAACGTCAATCTTTTCCTTCAAACAGCGAACGGGCGAACGCCATGTCGTCGGCGATGAGCCGATCCACCGACTCGCGATCACTGTATTCGGCGGTAAGGCAAACATCCCCCGAGAAGTTGCGCTTCTTCAGTTCCGCCGCTACCCGTGGCCAGAATGCCAATCCGTGCCGGCCCGTAGTCCAGTAGACTTTCCACTCGGCTGATTCTGCGTCGGGCCCATTGGTTCGTTGCCAGTAGGCGCTCTTCAGATTCATTACCTTCAAGTAGGGCCAGACGATATCGATAGCGAATTCGGGCGGTTCTCCGTTGAGCCCACAATGCGCCTGATCGAGCACGGCACAGACATGCCGGGGATCGTATTTCTCGATCAGGTGGCGAATACCCATCGCGTTGTTCACTTGAAAGCCGCAGTGGTTCTGTACGCCGATGGCGACTCCGTACCGCTCCAAGAATGGAACGATGGCATCGAACTCCCGCTGGATGCGTGCTTCCTCGGCTATGTATCCGGCTTCGGGGTTGGCTCTCACGCAGATGCGGATGATGGGGATCTCGGCTTCCGCACAGCCGGCAATCGTTCTTTCGTCAGTTGGACCTGCCAGGGTGCCGATTTTTACACCCTGTTCGCCGAGAATTCGCACCGCCTCCGGCAGTCCCTCTGCCACATTCTCAGGCTCTACCTGGTATCCGGGCCGGACGGGCAGTTCTACTCCGTCAAATCCCAAGCTTTTCACATGTTGGCCCAATTCGGCAAGGGACTTGTCCCGCCAAGGTTTTGTGAAGACCGTGTACTGTATATCAAGACTCATCGATTCTACCTTCCGTGTGTTTCTGTTGTTACCTGTTCAAACACGCTCCAGTTAGGTGGTGAAGTAACAGGAGGTCCGTAGTGGGTTCAATCCGATTGATGGAATTCGTCCCTGCCGAGCTCTTGCTTAAGCAGAGAGTAGCTGGGACGGACCGAAAGAAGGGGCTTTGACACACGTCATACATTGCATCTGTAGTGACGGCCGTCTCTCTGAATGCAATGTTACTTGGAGATATGCCGTTGCATGTTCGATGCTCAGGAACATCCAGGTCAGTCCAGCCCCCGGCTGCGCTGACGCTTGCCGGATATATCAAGGGTAAAACTCACGTCAGCACTCTTCCCGCTCCTCACGGAGCGAGCCACAAGGCCCCGGTGTAGCTCTGCCCGTGAGGGCAGGGACGAACCGCCCGCCCGCCCGCTCCAGAGGCTAAGTTTCAGGTCAGCCAAGCCCCCGGCGCGCTGCGCTTGGCCGGATCAAACAGGAGTGAAACTTCCGGCCGCGGCCCGCACCTGCGATCGTCTTCGGCAATGGCCTTTAGCGCGACTGCCCGCAAACCCGCTCCTGCCCGTGAGGGCAGGCTAAGTTTCAGGTCAGCCAAGCCCCCGGCGCGCTGCGCTTGGCCGGATCAAACAGGAGTGAAACTTCCGGCCGCGGCCCGCACCTGCGTCGTCTTCGGCAATGGCCGCTCTTTCGTAGCCCGCGGGCTTACCGCCGGCAGCGCCGGGGGTTGCCCCGGGATCCCGGACCGCCCGTATCTCCCACTTCGCACCGCAATCTACGCTGCGCTCCGATAAGCAGTGCGCTACGTCATTTCCGGCTCTTTAGCGCGACTGGGCTAACGGTCCAACAAAATTCACTTGACATCGATTCCATCGCCCGCAAACCCGCTCCCAAGGCTAAGTTTCAGGTTAGTCGAGCCCCCGGCGCGCTGCGCTTGGCCGGATCAAACAGGGATGAAACTTCGCCTTGCGGGCTCCTCGATGAATCCAACCTAACGTTCCAACAAAATTCACTTGACATCGATTCCATCGCCCGCAAACCCGCTCCCAAGGCTAAGTTTCAGGTTAGGAGCTGCTGCAGTTTTCGAAAATCAGCTGGGAAGAAGGAAGGATTTATTCTACGACTCGACGAGCGAGAAAATATACCGAAGAGCAGAGGGTATCATTCGCTGCTTGAACATCTGATGGAAGTTGCGACAGGATTGGTCGCTATGATAACCATGCTTTCATCCGGACCACAGCATCATTTCTTCGGCTACTACGGCGTCGATGCATGGGATCCTTCCCAGCGCTATCACCTTGCCCTGGAAACCGACTTTGACGACCATCGTCCCGAAGCGGGCGATGTGGCAAAGGTCGGTTTGATCGACCGGGAAGCCGGAGCTTTCTCGGCCGTTGCCGAGACATCTGCCTTTAACTTGCAGCAAGGGAGCATGATGCACTGGATCGACGTCGGGTTTGGCGCCGAATTCACCTACAATTGCTGGGAACTTGGAAAGCTCGTCTCTTGCGCGTTGAATCTGGAATCACTGCGAGTCCGGACCATTCAGGGGGCGATCGCCGCCGTTTCACCGAGCGAACCCATCGGTATGGGCCTGAATTTCGCCCGCATGGCCTCTTGCCGGGCAGTGGTAGGTTACGCAAATTCGATCGATCCGGCGTCGTGGGCTCAGTATCCCGAGGATGACGGGCTCTTCCTGCTCGATTTCCGGGGTGGGTCGTCGCGGTTGCTGCTGTCGATCGCGGAGGTGATCGCGGCGCATCCGTGCGAGGAGACGCCTGCGGGACCGGCATGGTTCAACCATGTGTATTTCAACCCGGAAGGCACGAGGGTGCTTTTCGTGTGCCGGGTGAAGACTGGCGAAAAGTGGCTCACGTCGCTGTGGAGCGTGAACCCGGACGGGTCGGAACTTGAATTGCAGATCCCCTTTGGCTCCAGGGTCTCCCATTTTGCCTGGCGGGACGAGAAGCGCATTATGGTCTCCACTGACATGTTGGGCTCTATGCGTTTCGTCGAGTTATCGGATCGGACAACGGATTTCAAACCATTCGGAGGAGATATCCTGCCGGCAGACGGCCACAACGCGTTTTACCCAGACGGTCGGTGGATCGTCTGTGATACCTACCCTAAGCCTGGCAGTCGCCTTGCTGAGCTCATGCTCTATAACATTGAAGAAGAGCGAAAAGTCCTCTTGGGAGAATTTTACCATGAACCGAAGTATACCCAGGATATCCGTTGCGATCTACACCCCAGGTGGTCGCGGGATGGAACCACCATCAGTTTTGATTCGGTTCACGGAGACACCCGGCAGATTTACCTGGACGATGTATCGGAGATTGTGTCATCCGCCGGGTAATTGACTCGGCGACACTTGCTGGAAGATCGATTGAAAGATTCAGAAATCGAAATCGAAATCGAAATCGAAATCGAAATCGAAATCGGTATCGGTATCGGTATCAGGATCGAATAAGCCCGTATGAATCGGACAAACGGAAGCGTTGATGTCACCAACGCCCCTCAGAACCAATTCGCCTTGTCGACAATATTGACCAAGTCCTTTCCTTCCGCAAAACGCCTGGCGTTTTCCGCCATCAGCTCGATGCGCCGCTCCGTGAGATAAGGCCCGGATGCGGCCACGTGCGGGGTCATGATAAAATTAGGAGCGGTCCACAAGGGATGGTCCGAGGGTAAGGGTTCCACCTCGAACACGTCGAGGGCGGCCCCTGCGATTAGCTGTTCACGAAGAGCCCGATCCAGGTCTGCCAGAACCACATTGGACCCGCGGCCAATATTGATAAAATATGCGCTGTTTTTCATCCGCTCGAATTTCTCCGAATCGAACAATCGTTCGGTGGCGGGCGTCTGCGGCGCGGTGAGAATCACAAAGTCTGCATCAGGAAGGAGGGGGTCGATTTTCTCGGGCGAAACCATTTGATCGACTCCTTCCGGGGCTTCGGAGACGCGGGGGTCGACGCCAATCACCTGCATCCCATTCGCTTTGCATTTTCGTGCGGTCTCACCACCGATACCACCGACTCCGATGATCAGGGCAGTGGTTTCGGGCAGGTAAATCGAGGGCCTGGAGTCCCCACCCTGGCGCCAACGGCCCTCGTACTGATCGCGGAAGTAGACGTGCATGCCTCGGGCAAAGACGAGCACAAAGGCCATGATATGAGTCGAGATATGGTCGTTGAAGATGCCCCGGAAATTGGTTACCACCACGTCGCTCTGAGCTAACTCATCGAAATAATAGCCCTTCGGGGGCCCCGCAGCGGGCGCCGCCAGCCATTTCAGTTCAGTGGCAGCAGCGAGCAACTCGGGATCGAGTGTGCCAAAGCAACCTGCGGCCCCGGGGAGGGCGTTGAGGGCATCGCCGCGGGTATGACAGGTGACGATCTCAATCTCCGGCGCTGCGGCGCGCATGGCATCGCCGAATGTGACCGCGCGGTCGGTCTCGGGAGGGAGAAATACGAATTTGTAAGACATTTGCTGCCTTGAACTCATTTACCGGGAAAATTGGGATTCTGTTTTCGGCAAACTCCAAGGATGCGCATCATTTCCCTGACCTGGCCGGGATCGATGGGAAATTTCTTGTGACGTTTGAGAGTGGAATAGAGAGCGTCGTAAAATCCACGGCGAGATTTACCGTCGAGCTCAAACTGTTCTTCTTTCCATGGCAGTTTGTCCGCATTTCCATACTTCCTCCCTTCGACGAGCGGAGTGCTGCAAACTTGGATTCTCGGCGCCTGCTTCGGGTCGTAGAATTTAATGCGGGCGACGCCCTTTGATAGTGTCAGGGCGCCGGAAGTGCCGAGAAGTGTCCATTCGGGCGCTTGTTGCACCGTCGCCGCTGAGGTTGAATCTTCCATGTCGATGGTAACTCCGCTCTCCGTGCGAAGGAGCAGCTTTACGTGATCCTCAACATCGCCGGCATCGGAGATGTGTTTCATGTCGCATAGAATGTCCTTAGCCGGTGAGTTGACGAGCGCAAGGGCCTGATCGAGAGGGTGGGTGATTTTATTGTTTAATTGTCCGCCGCTGAACTTCCGCAGACATTGCCAATCGTTTCGCCGATTATAGACGTGATAGCAGTAACCGACATGGGTGAGCGCACCAAGCTTCCCGCTTTTCAGGATCTCCTTGAAAAGGGTGAAGATACCGGAAAACCGGTAATTTTGGTGGATAAAAAGGTGTACGCCTTTTTCCGCGGCCGCTCGAATCATACGGTCGGCTTGATTCAGAGTGGAAGACATCGGTTTTTCCACGACTACGTGTCGCCCCGAATTCATGGCACGAATTGCCTGGGAGGCATGAAGCACGGTCGGAGTCGCAACGACTACCAGTTCTGCAGGGGATTTTTTCAGTAGTTTGCCAAAGTCTGTGTAGGAATCGCACCCGAGTTCCTCCTCAGCTTGCCGGCGTCGATTTTCATCTGCATCGAGAACCGACACAACCTCGAAACGGGAGTCATTGCGCAGCGCAGCGACATGAATGTTCCACCCGGATCGTCCGAGGCCCAGGACGGCCGCTTTAATCGGGTTTCCGTTGGTTTCTGGCATATGCTTCCTTCGAAAGGTAAAGATTCGTCATTCAGATCAATAATAAAGGGGCGTCAATTTGGAATTGCAGATTACTTAGAAAACAAGAATTTGAACGATTGTAGTACGGACAAAGAATAAATGGAGCAAGATATGCTTGGCGCGACGCTTGACTCAGATCAGTACCTGGAACGTTTGAAAATTGAACTGCGGCGGGTCGACCAGGCCGCGTTGCAGACCTGGGCGGACTTGGTCTACCAGGCGTGGGACCACAATCGATTCGTGTTTATCATGGGCAATGGTGGTTCCGGCACAACGGCCAGCCACATGAGCGAAGATCTGGGGAAGAGCACATTGCGGCCCGATGAATTAGGCGACGAATCGAAACGACGGTTGAAAGTTCTTAGTCTGACCGACAACGCCGGGTGGATCATGGCGGTTGCTAACGACCTGTCTTACGATCAGATATTTCTTCAGCAATTGATGAATTATGGTTCGGCAGGGGACCTCGTGATCGCGATCAGTGGATCCGGCAACAGCCCGAACATTCTGAACGCTGTTGACTGGGCCAATCGCCACCGCTTAATCACGTTTGGCCTTACCGGTTACGGCGGCGGAAAACTGAAGCGGATGCAGCAGCACGGCCTGAACATCGAACTGGATGACATGGGCATGGTCGAGAGTATCCACCTGTGCCTGTTCCACTGGGTGCTGAACGATGTCTACGCTCGAATCAATCGAGAAGGAAGGTATGCGCAGAAGGGGAATTGAGCGGAGAAAGCTACCCGGCACCTTTTTTGAGCGATTCGTGGCGAACCTAATGGGCCGAGTTTCGTAATTTACTATAAGGGTAGCTTCTCTTTGGCTTCGGTTTTCTAAGTACTAAAAAGTAGCTATGATTCTTTCTCAATACTACAAATAGATCCTCACATGTGAAACCGTAATCCGTGAGTTCATTTATAATTTCTACATGCGTGAATCGATTCCTCCGCGGACTTCGTCAGGTAACACACCATTCTTAGGATCCGAAAAAAAACAGTTATATCTCGTCGTTTCTACCATTTTCCAAAATACTCCTTTGCCATACGTGCAGTCCGCGATGCGTGATCCCTCTTTAACGTATAACTTTATAATACGTGCAAAGACCGAGTCGTTTCCGTCGCGATGGCACGACAGAATGAGATTGTTCGTAGCTGCCCCTCCATTGAACCGGTTGGATTTTTTTGGCTTCAGCCCATTTGTGTCATCGGGTCTGCGGCCATATGGATTATTGGATCTTTCAGGCATTGGCGTAGATTTTGATCTGTGGTACACAAAACTTAAGGATAAAGTGAACAAATTTTCATGCTTCACATCGATAGATGGATTCATGGGCTCGCATTTTCCAGGAAAAATCCCTGTTATAGTGCAGTAGAGATCCGGTGCAGATGATTTTCAGCCTTCTGTTGGGGCAGCCTGAGCGGCTGATCGGGGCTGATGCCTTCTCCCCGAGTAAATTCATCTCACTTCATGAGTCAGATGTTTCTAGGCATTGAAATCGGCGGGACAAAGTTGCAGCTCGGCGTAGGTCGCGGGAATGGTTCCGATTTGATTGAATTATTGCGTTGTGAGGTAGTTGCCTCGCAAGGGGCAGCGGGGATTCTTGGGCAGATTGAGCGAATCGCGCCTCAATTGATCAGTCGTTACGATATCGAGCGCATCGGAATCGGCTTTGGCGGGCCCGTAGATGCCGCGACCGGTAAGACCATTCGTAGCCACCAGATCGACGGATGGGAGAACGTCGCACTGGTCGCATGGGCCGAACGAGCTCTCCAGCGTCCCGCTGCCATCGGCAACGATTGCAATGTTGCTTCGCTGGCCGAGGCGATTTTCGGTGCCGGGCGCGGAAAGGGCAGGGTATTTTTCTTGACTGTAGGCACAGGAGTCGGCGGGGGATTTATCATTGATAACCGCCTGGACGGGACCGATCGTCCGGCAATTGCGGAAATCGGACACTTGCGACCGGGCCTGCATGCTGAGACACCGGATGCAACGGTGGAGTCGATGGCCAGCGGCTGGGGCATAGCGGCTGCTGCTCGGGCGCGCGTCAGGCGCGACGTTTCGAGTTCGTTGGATGCGATCCACGCGGGTGGCGTCGATCCCGATCCCAATGAGGTTGGATTGGCACTAGTAGATGCGCGGAAAACGGAGGAGAGATTTATCGTGGATCTGCTTGATCGGTGCGGCGGCGATTCGGAAACGCTGACAGCCAGTATGGTTGCACAGGCGGCCGCCGATGGAAACGAAGTTGCTATCGAAGTTTTAGCTCACGCTTGCCGGGCGCTGGGTTGGGCGATTGCTCAAGTCATTACCTTGCTGGCTCCCGATATCATCGTGATCGGCGGTGGAGTGTCGCTTCTGGGCAAGGATTCTTTTTTCGACCCAATCAATCAAGCGGTTGCGAAGTACGTTTTTCCACCTCTTGCAAACTCTTATGAAATTGCTCCAGCGAAACTCGGTGAGCTGGTCGTCGTGCACGGTGCTCTTGCGATTGCCCGCCAGTAGCAGTCTGTCGGACTTCGATTTTGGTCTTCTTGGAATGGCTGCTTTGAAGAATAGAAATAATCGCTCTTCACGGTTTTTTGTGGAGATTCGCTCACTGCGGGAAAGAAATCCGTCCCCGCTGGTTCCCGGAGGGAGGCGAGGACAACCAGCGGGGACGGATTTCCACAAAGTTCCGGGAAGAACCTAAATAATTATTCGTTCTTCTTTATCTGCGCGAACTCAGACCTTCTCCCAGACGCCGGTTCGGGCGGATTTAAGGACGGTGTCACAGACTTGCTGGGTGACTTGTGCCGCAGCCATGTCGGGCTGGGCAGGGACTCCGGTTTCAAGGCCAGCGAGGAAGTCGGCCAGGGCGTTGATGAAGGTGTGCTCGTAGCCGATCACGCATCCCGGAACCCACCATTTGTCCATGTAGGGATGGTCGGAGTCGGTGACCAGGATAGTGCGCCAGCCGTTGACGTTGCCTTCGACGGCATGGTCGTAGTATTGCAGCTGGTGCGCGTCCTCGAGGTCGAAGTAGAGCGATCCTTTGTCGCCGTTCAATTCGAAAGTGTTTTGATTTTTTCGCCCGCGGGCGTAGCGCGTGGACTCGAAGGCGCCCAGCGAGCCGTTGGCGAACCGCGCCAGAAACAGGCAGGCGTCATCGATGGTCACCGGCATGGTTGTTTCGGGATCGTCATGCAGTGCGCGTTCTTTAACGAAGGTTTCGGTAGTGGCGCTGACCGATTCGATCGGCCCGTTTAACCAGATCGCCGTGTCGATGGAGTGCGAGAGCAGGTCGCCGGTCACGCCCGATCCGGCCACGGCGGCGTCCAGGCGCCACAGTGTCGGGCCACCTTGAGGCAGGTTGGGGTCGATGGTCCAGTCCTGCAGGTATTTCGAACGGTAGTGGAACGGACGGCCGATGCGTTCTTGGTCGACCAATTGTTTAGCGAAGGCGATGGCCGGCACGCGCCGGTAGTTGAACCACACCATGTTGGCGACGCCGGCTTCTTCGACTGCCGCGACCATCTCGGCGCCTTCCTGGGCGTTCATCGCCAGGGGCTTTTCACACAGGATCGTTTTGCCGGCAGCGGCCGCGGCCAACACGATGTCGCGGTGCGTATTGTTCGGCGAGCAGATGTCAATGGCGTCGATGTCGTCGCGTTCGACCAGCGCTCGCCAGTCGCTCTCCGTGGACTCCCAGCCCCAGCGCGCTGCGAAGGCCGCCAGTTCCGCGGGTTTGCGCGCGCAGGTCGCCTTCAATACGGGGCGGGTTTGGAGGTCGAAAAAGTGATTGACCTTGCAATAGGCATTCGCGTGCGCGCGCCCCATGAATCCATATCCGATCAGTCCCACGTTCAGTGTCTTTTCAGTCATCGTTACTTAGCCCCCGTACTTCAGGTTTATTACTCGAATTCGTAAATATGTCATTGCATTCACGAATTCGAGTACTTAGTTGGCTGGCCGCAATCCTGCAGCGCTCGGTCACCTCCCGGTCATCGTGCCGGAAGCACAAACCATGTAGCCGCGCTCGCCCTGCATACGAGTCTGCCTGATGTCTAGCCGGACTACACGTCTGAAGATGAGCCGCGCGAAGACGACCTGCTTCGTTGCTCTCCATCTCTCTGCTTCCCGGTCTCGTGCCAGCGCCGCATATCGCTTACCATTTCCGCTAAACCGAAGGCCGGATGCCAGCCCCATTCCCGGAGGGCATTGCCATCGTCAATGGGCCGTTCTAAGTCATCCATAACCCCTTGCTTCTCCTCATCCACCTCGAATCTGATGACAGCTTCCGGGATCTGACGTTTGACCTCGTCCAAAAGCTCGCCTGCACTCGGACTCGGTTGGGTTCCGGCTACTACGTAAACCGATCGCTTCAAGTCTCTGATCGGTGCATCGACCAGCTGGAGAACGGCGTTCGCTGCGTCCCTGTAATACAGGATCGCATGGCGCGTGTCCGGCCTCACCCAGACGGTGAAGGGCTTACCTTTGATGGCTGCATCGATCATCCAGGAATTGTATTGCGCTACTCCCGGAGTCGTTACGCCCGGACCGACGATACCGGGGTATCTCAGTCCCCTGAAATCGAGTCCATGCTTCCGTTTGAACCAGAGCCCCATATGCTCACTGAAAACCTTGGTCGCTCCGTAGAAAAGGTTGGGCCGCTGCAGCGTGCTGTCATCGATCACCCGGCCTTCGATATCCATCCCGAACGTCGCCATGGTACTGGAGAAAATCACCCGCGGTAGGCCGAACTTTCTGGCTGCTTCGAGCACATTGAAGGTTCCCAGCGCATTCGCTCTGAAAGATGCGACATGGTCCGCTTCGCTCGGAACGCTCAACATTCCACCAAAGTGATAGATCACATCGGGCTTCGCTTGCCTGACGATCTGGTCAACAGCTGACGCATCACCAAGATCGCCCTGCGCAAGTTCGACCTTCGCACCCTCAAGCCGCTCCTCATTCGGGTGCAGATCGAAGACTGTGACATGATGGCCTCTTCCGGCGAGGAGCTTCGTTACCTCGGCTCCGATAAAGCCGGCGCCGCCTGTGACAAGAGATTTCGACATTTGGTTTCGCTCCTAATTATCGGCCCGCAGTGGATCGCTCTCGAGTTCAGCTGCTGAGGCTAATCATCTTACTCGCCCCCTTTGATAGTGGTGGAGAATCCAACTTGAGTTTCTCTTCCAAGGCTGCGTATCCTTCATTGCCTTTCGCAGCGGCACTACTTACCCGTTTAGCGGAATATACTTCCGAGTGCCTGTGGCGGCATCACATCCTTAACGACACTCATTCAATGGAAAAGGGAAATCTGTGAAGATCAAACGCTTTATCGTGGTCGAGCCGGGACGAATTGAGCTGCAGGACCACGAACTGGATGAGACGCTATCGTCCCACGAGGCACTCGTGCGGTCGGAGTATACGATCGTCAGCGCTGGAACTGAAGGCGCCGGATTCACGGGACTCGTGAAGGAGATGCCATCCAACGAGAGTGGTCATTATCCTCGCGCGACCGGATATGGTAACGTGGGGGAGGTCCTGGCAACCGGCGCCGATGTGAAGATGTGCAAGACCGGAGATCGAGTGTTGAGCTTCTCCGCCCACGCCTCCACGGTTAAAGCCGACGCCGTACGGATGTCTCTCCCGTTGCCCAAGTCAGCCGAGGGAAAACACCTCGTATTCGCCCGCATGGCGGGCGTAAGCATCAGTGCATTGCGCTCCTCTTCGGTACAGCCGGGAGATACCGTAATCGTGATTGGGATGGGACTCGTAGGTAATTTCGCCGCGCAATTATTTCGAATGGCCGGGGCGGATGTGATGGCGGTGGACCTTTCCGATCTGCGGTTAAGAAAGGCCCACGCATGCGGGATTGAGAGTACCGTGAATCCGGGAAAACAAGACCTCCACGAAGCGGTCATGGAATGGACGGACGGTAAGGGTGTTCATATCGCGGTGGAGGCGATTGGAATCAGCGAGGTCATTAGCCAGGCGGTTGCGCTGACGCGGCGTTACGGAGAGGTCATTCTACTCGGCACCCCCCGAGCAAGGGCCACGTTCGACGTAACGCCTATGCTACTGCGCATTCACATGGAAGCCATCCGCATGATCGGCTCGCTGGAATGGCGCTGGCCGGGGCACGAAACCGATCGGGTGCGGGACATCGAGAGCAACTACCGCCAGATCGCCGGTTGGATTACGGCTGGCCGCCTAAAAGTGGAACCGCTGTTGACCCATCTGGCCTCTCCGGTCGACTGCCAGTCGATCTACGAAGGCTTGACGCAGAACAAGGAGGAATACCTGGCGGCGGTGTTTGACTGGGGGAAGGTGTGATCGGGTGTCAGGGTGGGAGAGTGAACAGTGATCAGTAAACAGTGAACAGTGGGGAAGGGGAAATTGTTAGAGGTCGCTTCGGCCCTTAGACAGGCTTAGAGCCTTCGAAGGGTACCAGTTATCGGGATCGGTTGTTCCTTCTCGTAAGCTTTGTCCTGACCTTTGTCGGTATATCTTTGGTACCCTGTTTCGATAAAGCTGACGACAAGGTTGAAGACGAAGATTTGAGGATTTTCTCAACCCGAAACGCACGGCTGCGTTGAAGATTGGTTCCGCCGACGATTGCGAGACACCGCCGTTGCCAAGAAGACTGCTCCAAGCCCCACCGAAACGAAATGTGAAGGCTCGGGAATGAGGGACACACGAACATTGTCAATTCCCCATGACTCGTCAGATTGGGAAGTAGGACCGCCGAACGTTACGCTAAAGCTACTGGTGTCGTGAGCAAATTCGAAATAGGAGTCATTCCCCGTGGGTCCCAGATCGAAAAAAGATTGGATCGCAGATGTGTCGCCATAGCTGCTCAGGGCCGTCCCGTTGCTATTCAGGAACACGTCGCCCAACGCGTCGTAGGTTTGATTGGGATTCGATGCCGGACCTTGGTGATTGGTAAACGTCTCTTGAAAGGTCGTATCACCGGACAGGCTGACGAAATCGGGTCCGGAGCCACTGGAACCGTCCCAAGTCTCAAATAGATAAAGATCGAATTCTAATCTCAATATATTGTGCGAGGGAAGTCCGGTAACCGTTAATGTCGTTGAGTCAGAGAGTGTGAACCTGCCGAGGTACTGGGACAGCCCTTGGTTGACGGCTTCGGCGCCAATACCTGAAGCACTCAGACTCCCGTTTGAAAATTCCCCGGGAACGGACGTTTGAAAGTCAGCCGAGAATACTGTTTGAAACGCACCTTGAGCATGAATTGACGGAAAAACTAGCAGTGCGACCATGGTTTTTGCTGCGGCCGCCATCGACCTTCGGAGTATATGCATCATCTCGGCTTTCCCGCGGAAATTCAGATCACCAATCCGGCGAGGTCACATCCTACCAACGTTCAGTGAGCCCCCTGTCAGCTTGCGGGTAGACCAGAATGGAGCAAGGGAAAACTTCAAAGCCACGCAACGAGCGCACGAGATTGCCGTTACATCTTGACATCTAGAGGAACGTTATAATTTTAGTTACAACACGGTGAGTCACGCCCTCAAGCTTCGTCCAATTGGCAATTCTCTTGGAGTCATCTTGCCCAAGGAGGTTGTCAGTCAGCTCAATATCCGCGAGGGTGACACCCTCTACCTGACCCAAGGGCCAGACGGATACCGTGTTGTCGCGCACGATCCCAACTTTGAAAGGGCAATGGAACTCTATCGGGAAGGGGCAAACCGCTATCGGAACGCGCTCAAGAAGCTGTCTGAATGAGCGCCCCTGTCTGGCTCACGCGCGATCAGGTTCTGGCCTTCCATGAAGAACAACTGCGTGAGCATGCGGGTCGTGCCGGCATCCGCGACGACAACGCCTTGGAAGGGGCTTTAGGGCGTCCACGTAACATTTTCGCCTACGAACAACCCGATTTGCCGACATTGGCTGCCGCTTATGCCCACGGGATTGTAAAGAACCATCCGTTTAACGATGGCAACAAGCGTTTGGCCTTTATTTGCGCGTATGTGTTTCTCGGGCTTAATGGCATTCAGATAACCATGACGGAAACGGAGGCTGTGGAAGTCATGCTCTCTCTGGCAACTGGAGAATTGAGCCAGCAGGGGTATGCGGATTATCTCCGCGCGCGCTGTGGGTAACTTAGCAGAAACTCATATCAACCGATTTGTTCAGTAGTTCAATAAAGATGAATCACAGCCCAGCTAGAAACGAAAACGGTGATCATTGGATCGTCTACGAGGGAGAGGTTGGTCCAGGCCGGGGACGGCATATTGTATTTGTCAGCGGCGACGAGGAATACCGGTCTGAAGAGGCGTTGCCGATGCTGGCCAGGATCTTGGCGGTGCATCACGGGTTCAGGTGCACGGTACTCTTTGCCATCGACCCGAAAACAGGAATAATCGATCCGGCGAACCAGACGAACATCCCCGGATTGCACCACCTTGAAACGGCCGACCTGATGCTGCTGTTTACCCGCTTCCGGGAGCTTCCCGATGAAGACATGAAACTCATCGTTGATCACACAGAGGCCGGTAAGCCGGTCATGGGTCTGAGAACCGCTACGCACGCCTTTAAATACGAGCGAAACCCGGAGAGTCCGTATGCCAAATACAGCTGCGGAAACGAGGAGTTTGAAGGCGGATACGGACGGCAAGTCCTGGGGGAAACCTGGGCCGGACATCACGGACGCCATGGCAGCGAGAGCGCGCGCGGATTGCTTAATGAAGACTTGGAGGCGCATCCCATTCTCAGGGGAGTCGACGATATCTGGTGTCCGACGGATGTCTATGGAATCACAACCCTGACGGGCACACCCGAGGTGCTTGTTTACGGCCAGGTATTGGGCGGGATGAATCCAACCGACGAGCCAAAACCCGGCACACCGACCATGCCGATCGCCTGGACCAAATACTACACCGGCGAACAGGGAAAGGCTTCACGCGTGTTCTGCACCACGATGGGAGCGTCCGTGGACCTGAAAAACGAAGGCCTACGGCGCTTGCTGGTAAACGCCAGTTACTGGTGTATGGGAATTGAAGATCAAATTCCGGATAAAAGCGCAGTCGATATTGTAGGCGAGTACAACCCGACCTTTTATGGTGTCGGCGATTTCAGGAAAAATGTACGCCCTTCGGATTACGCGCTCTGAACTCCAACGTTTCATGCCCACCATGGATGATAGGAAACGTGCTCCGTCTACGATTGCAGATTTAGCAGATTGTCACAGTTTATTGATCGACGGCAACTGGAGGGCGCCAATCCTTTGGCGCCGCCGGATATCCGATGTCATGATTGCCACCGATCGGCGGACGCAAGGGATTGCGTCCCTCCAGGTACACCAGTTCGATCATTGGGTTTCGCGATTCCGGGTTCATTAAGAGGTCTCCCATCGAGGCCTCCGGGCGTCCACTATGGCTGGATCATGAACCTTGGATTCTTGACTATCTTAGCAGCCAATGTAGCTGGACGCTTTCGCGTTCAGAAGAAGAGTATGATTAGGAGTAAGATTACGATTTGGAAGGGAGAAGTGCGCAATAGAGGTAACCGACTATGAGTGAGACGACAGATTACGAGTATGTGTCGGAAGAACTGGCGCTGAATTACCACCTCATGCACCCAGGTAGTAACAGCGAGCCCGGCGACTGCAACGCTGCCCTTTATATGGCCGGCGTCTACCACATGCACTACATTCTGAGGCACCCGTGGAAGGGCAATCCCCGCGGGTTTTCCTTCGTGCACGTCACGAGCCCGGAAATGTTGCATTGGACCTGGCAGAAAACCAAGCTGCAACCCTCCTTTACCGGGCATGGGATGTTCAGCGGCACCGCGTTCGTGACCAAAGAGGGTAGAGCGGCGGCAATTTACCACGGCCAGGCGTCGGGCCGCAACCACATCGCCATCGCCAGGGACGGCCGACTGTCGGCTTGGGAGAAACCGTATCCGGTCGAACCCAGACTATCGGATGGTTCGGAACCCGAGATGCGTCATTGGGATCCCGATTGCTTCCTTATCGGAGACACCTACTATTCCATCTCTGGCGGCGTGGACGTGCCCGTATTGAAATCGGATGACCTCGTAAACTGGACTTATGTGGGCGATTTCCTGAAATACGATCTTCCCGATGTTGCAAGGGGCGAAGATATTTCCTGTGCCAACTTTTTCCCTATAGACGGCCGCTGGATGCTGCTCTGCATCAGCCACCAGTTTGGTTGCCGATATTACATCGGGGACTGGGACGCCGAGGCCGAGCAGTTTGTGCCGGAGACGCACGGGCGGATGAACTGGCGGAGGGCCGAGCAGAGCATTCTCCGCGGATACACCGACTTTTTCGCCCCGGAGAGTTTGCTCACCCGTGATGGCCGCCGGGTGATGTGGGCCTGGCTGGCAGGTATCCCTGATCCTTTAAACGCGAAGACCATCCAGTCTCTACCTCGAGAACTCAGCATTGCGCCGGACGGTTCCCTGCGCATCCGGCCTCTCCGGGAATTGGAATCTCTGCGCTACGATCAGGTCATCCTGAGCGATATCGCTGTGAAACGGTTCGCGCGTAAGGATGAGCTCAACGAGACCGAAAAGATTGCTGAACTCGATGGAGACGCCTGGGAGATTCGGGTCACCGTCGACCGCAGTGAGGCCTCCCGGAAACGCTTCGGCTTCCGCTTCTTTGCCGACGCTGCGCACGAGGGTTTCCCGGTCATCATCCGTCCGGAAACGAGCACCATCGTGGTGGGCACGAAGGAGGCGCCATTCGCCGTCTCAGATCTCGCCGCCGACGAAGACTTGGAGTTACGGATCTTCATCGACAAGTACCTGGTGGAAGTTTTCTCCAACGACCGCCAGGCAGTGGTCGCTACTCACGGGAAGTACAAAGACGCGAGCGGCATTTACAGTTCCAGCCTGGAAGCCTCCACGACGATCCGTAGCATTGAGATGTGGAAGTTGAGGCCCACCAATGCGGGCTTTTTCGAGGCGCAGAAGAATCCAATCTGGGAACCGGATACGGAGTGATGGCTCCTTTAGGTTCACGGTTCAGGGTTCACGGTTATCGACGGGAGCTAGTGGCGTTTAGGGATTGGGGTGGTCTTTAGGAGGTTCCGAATCGAGGCCTTTGGCCATCAACTATGGCTGGCAATGAACTCGAGTCCGAGCCCAACGTGACACGGGCATCCCTGCCTGTAATCAGGCTTGGCCATAGGCAAGGATGCCTGTTTCACCTTGGAGGTTCGTTTGCGGCGGAATCAACAGGTAGGGCGAGAGCGTCCTCGCTGAGCCGAGTGCCGCGGCCCACGGCTCAGCGGGGAAGCTTTGCCCTACCCAAGATGTCCGATCGCGACAAGCGAGATTCATTAATAGGAGGAGCAATCCGTTAGGACAATGTAGCCCGAACGGAATACTGGGCTACTAGGCTTATGCGAATTTACTTGCTGTAATACAGAAATGCTGAAATTCAGAGTTTCTCAAAGAAGATGAGGAAAACAGTGAAAATCAACGGACGGGGAACGGTGACTTTGCCGAAGGAAATGCGTAGTCATTATGCTTTGAAAGAGAATGATTTGCTCATCGCTGAAGAGACGGCCGAGGGAATCCTTCTGCGCCCTGCGGCGGCTTATCCAATCGAGGTTTACTCCGCGGCGAGGATCCGAGAGTTCGACGCTGAGGAGAAGCGTCTTGCAAAGCATTATGGGCAAAGCCGGGCGAAAAAGGGAAGACCGAAGCGGCAGCGTGGGTGAAAGTTTATCTCGATGCCAATATCCTCTTTTCGGGGGCGAACCCCGACAGTCCCTTGCGGCTGCTTTTTGAGGACCTCAGTCGGCGCGGTGAATCAGTTTCCTCCGGCTTTGCCCTGGAGGAAGCGCGGCGCAATTTGGAAATCAAGCGTCCGCAGTGGGGCGCCCATTTGGACTCGATGATTATGGAGTTAGGGCTCAGCGAAATTTCGGATCAACCTTTCAGTAGCTCTGCATTCGAAAACCTCGAGTTGGAGGATAAGGACCGGCCCATTCTGGCTGCCGCCATCAAAGCTCGTTGCACCCACCTCCTGACCGGTGACCGCAAGCATTTCCGCCACCCCTTCGGCAGAGAGATCGAAGGCGTTGCGATTGTTTCGCCGGTCATGCTCGCGGAGGAACTTGGGGATGGCGGTTGACCAACTCCTGCTCAATCGAATTGCTGCTCTTGCTGGCGGCCGGCCTTGCCTTTGCCCCGGATGAAGTCTTTCCGCTGCCACAGCCGAACGATCTGGATGATGGCGTGATGCTCGCCGAGGGTCTCGCGCAATTCCGTAGCGGTGAACCACTCACAATGATCGAGTTTTTCCACTGATGATCCGAGGCTCCCGTCTGAATCCCGGTATCCGTAAACCCGGCAAACGCCGCCGTCTGAATAGATATCCTCGATATAGGACATCCACGGAATCGCTTCCCCATTGAGCTGCTGCTCAACCATCGATTGCAGGGTGCCGATGCGCGCGCCTATGTCCCAGGCGACTCCCTCCTCTTCCTCCTCTGAGGCACCGCCGGGGAGCTCCCATGAGTTGCTATCTACACTGTGTCTCAACAAGAATGACGGTTCCGCGCCGGAGGTCCTTTCGATCAGCAGCCGCGCGGAAGTTATGGGGTCGTCGAAGTGGATCGGAATCAGCCGCTTGCCTGCATCGCTCATAGCATTAAATGCGGCGTTGCTGTAAGGATAAAAACCGGCAGCCGGAGGCGCGTTCACAGCGCAATACTTGAGGAAAAATCCGCAACGATCCTCCTTGGCCGTTCCCGGGGGCGGCAGATGCCAGGTGCGACCGTCCATCAATAGCAGATCCCCGGCCTTCAACTCGGGATCGACGAAGGGAGGTAGCTTGTTCCGATCGGGCGCTGACAGGTCGCGGATCGCCGCCTTCGTGAAGGTCAATACTAACCGCCGCGCCCCTTTGGCGAGTCTCCTCTTCGATTTCGCTGGAATCGTAGATCTTGCCGGATCCGTCCGGCCTCGGCCACCCCGGATCAACAATCCTTACAGGATATGTATCATGGTTGGCGGGGATACCGGGGTAGGCCGTTCGGCCCAATCCGGGCCTGAGGTCATGAACGCCGTTGGCGTTCGTTCGGGGTGATCCGGGCGGTGAGCAGCGAGCAGGGCCGATGGCGCATCGGAATCGAGCCGGCGTGAAGACGGGCGAAGCCATTTGCCCTTTTATTAGAATACGCCAACGGCGTTTCGGACCTCAGCCCTGGGTTGCCCTGAGGTCCCCGAATGGGCTATCCAGGGTATGAAAATCGCAGAAACCGGTTACCCTATCGGGGTTATTGACCGCCTGGCGAATCCATCTCGAAGGTAACGGTCACTCCCTTGCGGTAGGGCCTACGCCAACGGTGTACGGGACCTCAGCCCGGGGTTGTGGCGGAGCCGCTACCCCGGGGTGTGGGAAATGCAAAAACCGGTTACCCCATCGGGGTTGTTGATCGGCCGCGACGTTTTCCAGAATCTACCCATCAACCTCGTCCAGGTACGACTGCAGGGTTTCAAATTCGCCGATTTCTTCCTATCTCCGATGCAATGATCAGTGCGTGAGTTTTACGCTTTCCAAGATGCACATCGGCGATTATCATTCGCTGATGTTTGATTCGGCTGATTCCGTCACTTCGTTTCGAATTAGCGACTGCGCCAGGAAATTGGATAGTAAGAGATGAGAAAGATATTGTATGTCATTACGGCAGCGCTTCTCATTGGATCAGGTGGTGGCGCCCGGGCCGCTCTAAATTACCTCAACGACCAGAATATCACGGTGGCATTGGGCAGCAGTATGGCTCCCGAGCCGTTTTCAAATCGATCGACCGTCGATTCACTCGCAAGCATTATTGACGCTCCGTCTGCGACGGTATCTGAGGAGCACAACCAATCCACTCATGTCTGGATTAACGGTGGTACCCTGGAGTTGGACTTTGACCTGGGGACGGAATACGATCTAACGATGTTTCATTTTTGGAACTACTCCGGAGAGGGGTTTGATGTCGATGAAATCGACTTTGCATTCTTCGACAATTCGAATAATCCCGTGGGGAGTTTGTTAGACGTAATGCTCGCGCTTGGGAGCAATCCGATTTTCGCTGACGATTACGCCCTTTCCTTTCCCTCGAATGTTCGGTTTGTGAATGCGGTCCTATCGGGCACCAATAATCAAGTGGATTTCATCAACATGGGATTTACGGGCGAGCTGTCGTCAACGGTCATCCCTGAACCCTCAACCTGGACGCTTTTCACCCTCTGTGCTGCTGTTGTCGGTCTCTCCCGTAAGAGGAATCGACGAAAGGGCTGAACAACCTGGAAATAGCCCTCAGTCGGGCCGGCGAATCAACAATCCTTTCAGGATAGGTATCACGGTCGATGGGGTAACCAGGGTAGGGCGGTCGGCCCAACCCCGGCCTGATGTCAGGAACGCCGTTGGCGTTCGGCTGTGGGGCTGAGCTGTAGATGTGCGGACCTATATGTCTTGTGTCTGCAATACGCCAACGGCGTATCTGATTTCAGCCCGGGGTTGCCCTGAGGTCCTCGAATGGGCTACCCTGGGGACTGTATCGCAGATATACGTTACCCCGAAGGGGTTATTGACCGGCAGGCGAATCCCTCTCGTAGGTGGCGTTCGCCATTCGCAGGTAGGCCCTACGCCAACGGCGTATTGGATCTCAGCCCGGGGTTGTGGCGGAGCCGCTACCCCGGGTGTGGGAAATGTAAAAACCGGTTACCCCATCGGGGTTATTGAGCGGCCGCGACCTTAATCCCACAGGTAACGTTCGTCATATTCGATCGCGTAACGTCTGAGGAATGACCGGCAATCCCGCCGATCTTGATCGGGATGCATTCGGGGCGTCTACCGATACCGCCTACACGGCGCCGCACTGGCCGCTGCATGCGCATGACGAGGATATTGCGAGATACCGAGGACAGCTTTGCTACTGGCTGATAACACCGGGTTCGGCAAGCCACTCGGCACGAACAGCTGGACGACCCACGAATTCGCGACCCTACTACGACTGGAGGAACTCGAGATCCGAAGCCCCAAGGCCCTAGATATGAGGCCATCCGTTATCCTGATGGAGTACTTTGGATACGAGTCTCGTGGGGCGCCAACGCTGATCGAGGTAGCGATCGACACGACTCCCGCGCGTAGACTCTACGTCCAGTGCCTCACCTCTATAGAGAGAATGCTTGAGGCCACGGCTGTATGAGGAGGCTCTGCACGAGCTCGATCTTCCACGTTCTTATCAGACCATCGTTGCCTGCGGCGTTTACGGCATAGGGGTGAGTCGTGAGCAGGACAGGGTTGCCTTGCAGCGCTGCTATCAGCACCTGGCACCGGGGGGAGTGCTTCTCATGGACAATCACACCGAAGCCGGCGATGCCAAAGACGCCAACCAGTGGAAGTTGTGGCGTAAGGCGGCCCTGAATGAGTTTCCCGATCCCTGGCCAAAAAGTATGCTTAAGGCGCCGCCGGTGGATGGTTCAGACTATAATATCTGGGCTCGTGTTCTGGCCTTCGATCCACTTGAACGGCAGGTAACCCGGCAGATGCGGGCTTTGATGTGGCATGATGGGCAGTCCAAAGAGCCCATTCAATGATTAGAGAAAGAATCGACTACGATAGCGATAGCCGTTGCACTGATAGCGATTTCGATTTCGATGGATAGCTTATTATAGTGCCTCTATTCATTCTGACGTTCACGAGATTTCCAGGCTAAACGATGCGCACTGCCGTCACCCTTTGTCACGTCCCGGAAGCAGCGGCCGGACCGTTCGTTTTCCATGGTCCATGCGAACACGGTTTCGAACAAGCCGCGGCGCTTGGCTTCGACGCGGTGGAGCTGTTTCTCCCCGGACCGGCCGCGATGGAGATTGCCGCCATTAAGGCCCTCCAACAGAAGCACGGACTCGACATCGCGGCGGTCGGTACCGGTGCCGGCATGGTGAAACACGGCTTCACCCTCACTGATCCCGACGAGGACACGAGGGCGAAGGCCCGCACCTTCCTTGCCTCCATGATCGAATTCGGCGGCCAGCTCGGCGCCCCCGCCATCCTCGGGTCCATGCAGGGGAACTCGGGAGGCACGGTCAGTCATCAGCAAGCGATCGATTGGCTGGCGGAGGCAGTGCGGGATGCCGGTGAGTTGGCCGCAAACCATGGTGTGGTATTCATCTACGAGCCCCTCAACCGTTACGAAAGCAATCTCTTCAACCGGCAGGCCGCGGCCGCCGAATGGATCGACGAACAGGGTCTCGAGAACGTCGTGATCCTCGCCGACCTCTTCCACATGAACATCGAGGAACCGGACCTCGCGGACGCCCTGCGCGAGGCTGGCCGTCACGTTGGCCACGTCCACTTCGCGGACTCGAACCGGCAGGCGATGGGATTCGGTCACACCGACCCCGCCCCGGTGGTTGCTGCGTTACGGGAAATCCAGTATTCCGGCTATCTCTCCGCTGAAGTCTTTCCTCACCCTGATTCGAATGAAGCCGCCTCCCAGACTATCCGCTCCATCGAGAGCGCCCTTGATCGATCCCGACCGTCCCCATGAAAACACGCCCGCTAGGAAACACCGGCATTGACCTCCCCCTCCTGTCCTTCGGTGCCTCCTCGCTCGGCGCCGAGTTTCGGTCCGTCACGCTCGACGAGGCGATCCTCTCCACGCGCACCGCCCTCGACCTCGGAATGAACTTCATCGACACCTCCCCCTTCTATGGCCGGGGTATGTCGGAGGTCATGCTGGGGCTCGGCCTGAAGGGCATCTCCCGCGACTCCTACCTCCTCGGCACTAAGCTCGGCCGTTATTCGGAAAAACACTTCGACTTCTCACCGAAGCGCGTCGAGGAATCGGTCCACATCTCGCTGCACCGCCTCGGGACCGACTACCTCGACGTGATTCTTCTCCACGACGTCGAGTTCGTCACCCTCCCGCAAGTCTGGGAAGAGACCCTTCCCGCCGTCCTCAAGCTCAAGAAGCAGGGCAAGGTGCGCGCGGTCGGATTCTCCTGCTACCCGCTCAAAACCTTCCATACCGTGCTCGATCACGTCGAAGACGCGATTGACTGCACCCTCGCCTACAACCGTTACACGCTCCAGAACACCTCGCTCGTCGATGATCTCGTCCCGCGCCTGAAGGCAAAGGGAATCGGGATCATGAACGCCGGTCCCTTCTCGGCCCGCCTCCTCACTAACGCCCCCCTTCCCGAGTGGCTGAAGGAGTCCGCGAAGGTGCGCGCCGCCGCTCGGGAGGCGGCCAGGCTCTGCGGCGATCGCGGGGTCGATATCGCCCAGCTTGCCCTCCAGTTTTCGTGCGAGCACCCCGACCTTGCCACCTGCGTGGCCGGCTCGGCCAATCCGAACAACATCCGCAAGTGGGCCGAGTGGCTCGAGCAGCCCATCGACCGCGAACTTCTCGCCGACGTCCAAGCCATCTTCGAACCGGTCAAGAACATCGGTCACGTCGAGGGTCTTCCAGAGAACAACTAACCCGGTTATCTCACAAAGTTATACGGAGACGGTTTCGCCCAAGCCATATTCATGAAAGCCATCGAGTTCACCGCGCCGCAGAGCATCAACCTCATCGATCTCCCCGAGCCGGCCACCGCTGGCCCGGGCCAGGCGATCGTCCGCACCCACCGCATGGGAATCTGCGGCACCGACATCTCCTGCTATCTAGGCAGGTTCCTCTTTTTTGATTTCCCGCGCACGCCGGGACACGAACTTGGCCTCGAGGTGGTGGCAGTCGGGGATGATGTCACTAACGTGGCGGTCGGCGACAAGTGCTCGCTGGAGCCCTATGTCAACAATCCGGCAACTAGGACCTCGCAGACGGGCGCAACGAATTGCTGCCCGGAAGTGCAGGTCATCGGTGTCCACTGCGATGGCGGTCTTAGGAAAGGTAACTTCACCGTGCCGGCCCGGAAGCTTCACGTCGGCAACCACCTCGCCTACGAACAGCTTGCTCTGGTCGAGACCCTTGCGATCGGCTACCACGCCGTGCAACGCGGCAACCCGCAGCCCGGTGAAACCGTCCTCGTCATCGGGGCCGGGCCGATCGGTCTCGGCTGCCTCGAGTTCCTCAAGCTCCGCCACGGCGTTAACGTCGTGGTGATGGACCTCGTTCAGGGACGGCTCGATTTCTGCACCTCGAAACTCGGCATCCCCCACGCTATCCAATTCCAATCCGATGGAAGCCATCTCGCGCAGCTCGAGTCGCTAACGTATGGCACCCTCGCCGACCTCGTGATCGATGCGACCGGCAATCCGAAGTCGATGTCGACTTGTTTTGAATACGCTGCGTTTACGGGTCGGGTTATCTACCTTGGCATCACAAACGAATGTGTCTCGTTTCCCCACGCTCCGATATTTCACCGCCGCGAGCTGACCCTCCTCGCCTCCCGCAATGCCCTTCCCGCCGACTTCGATCGTATCATTGAACTCATTGGCGAGGGGAAGGTCGACACGAACCTGTGGATCACCCACCACCTCTCGTTTGAAGACGTCCCGGAACGTTTCGCGGACTTCACCGACCCCGCCCTGGGAGCCATTAAGGCCATCATCGATGTAAATTAGGCCCACGATCCTCTCGCTCCTCCTATAATGAACCAGATCACCGTTTCCCTTTATAATCATACTCTCGGCCTCGAGGGCCCTCGGCCCTCCAGGAAGCACGGTCGTAAGGTTCATGATTCGACCATAGTTGCTGGCCAGCGGCCGCGATGACAAACTGTATAATGAACCCGCATAACAGTTTCGTCGCCGAGGAAGGTCGGCGGCGCCAAAGGATTGGCGCCCTCCAAATCCGAGGCGTCATCCGAGCAATGGAGGGCGGCAATCCCTTGCCGCCGCTGGAGTTTGGTTACTACTAGACTGGTGATCTAGGTTTTCACTTTTTCCCTTGATTTCAAGCTGGTTTTCGGTGATTTTAGTTCTAGTATATTCGCTAGATACTTAATCTCTAAACACAAAAACACCATGGGGTATCCAACTAAAGTTCAGCTCATCTCCCGCAAAAAGGGGGCCGACCAATATTACATTAATTTCCCCACCGCCATTGCCGAAGCGATGGAGTTCCAAAAAGGGGAGATTATTGAGTGGATCATCGAAGACAAAGCCAACATCATCGCCCATCGTCCGGTGGTTCCGCCTTCGCCGGTCACCATCAAAAAAAAACGGCACCTCGCTCCTGAACCAGTGGGAAGCAATTTGGAGGCAGTGCGAACAAGAAGTCTCCGGCACCCCCTCGTGCACGCGCCGAGTGCGCGAGCATCTGCTGGCCCATCTGGTTTGCCCGGGACGGCACACGATCACTTCGCTGATCACAGTGTTTGGCAAGCAGTTCCGGGACTGGACGGCGGATTACTCCCTTTATGCCAAGGACCGGGTGAACGAGGAGGTGATCTTTCGCCAAGTCAGAAAAGAACTCGAAGCGCTCAGCCCCGCAACCCGACCACTTTGTATTGCCCTCGACGATACCATCCTGCGCAAGACAGGCAAAACCATCCCCGGTGCGGCCTACCGCAAAGATCCCCTCGGCCCGCCCTTCAACCTCAATCTGGTCTGGGCACAACGCAGGCTTCAGCTCAGCGCGGCGGTGGCCGATGAAAACAACGAAGTGCGCATGATCCCGATCGCTTTTCAGGACGCTTCGACTCCGCGCAAGCCCCGCAAAAGCGCACCGGTCGAGCAGGTCGAACTCTACAAGGAGCAGATGAAACAGCGTAACCTCAACGCCTTGGCCACCGATGCATTGAGGCAACTGCAGCAAGAGCGTGCCGAGGAAAACGCAGGAACCGCACCCGAGTTGCATGTCGTGGTTGACGGCAGTTACACCAACCGAAAGATGCTGCGTAATCTGCCCGAAAAGACGACCCTGATCGGTCGAATCCGCAAAGACGCCAAGCTCAGCGCGAAACCCGGCGCGCAAGCCGTACTCGGACGCAAGCGCTTCTACGGAGAGGACCTGCCCACACCGCAACAAATCCGCCGGGACCCGGACATCCCTTGGATTACCGTGCAGGCGCGCGCGAGCGGCAAATGGCGGGACTTCGAAGTCAAAACCCTGGGACCCATACGCTGGAGGGCGGCCGGGCAGATGGATCTACGCCTGCTCGTCATCCGTCCGGTTGGATATCGCCTGCGCCAAGGGGCCAGAAAACTATACACCCAACCGGCGTATTTGATCTGCACTGATCCGAACCTCCCACTGGAGGACCTGCTTCAGCAATACCTCTGGCGCTGGGACATCGAGGTCAACCACCGCGACGAAAAGACCATCCTGGGTGTGGGGCAGGCTCAAGTGCGCAACGAAAACTCCGTCCAGCACATCCCCGCAACCGCAGTAGCCGCCTACGCCATGCTCCATCTGGCCGCTATCAAAGCTTATGGACAAGGCGGCAAACCTACCGCCATTCCCGAAGCAAAATGGAGGAAGCCCTCTAAGAAACAAAGACCTTCCTCTCAAGACCTGATCAACGAATTGCGCAGGGAATTATGGGCTTGTGCCATACGCCCGGAGATTTTAACCAACTTCATGAACAAAGCTCACCCAAAGGCGAAGTTGATTAAATACCAACCGGACATCTGCAGCTCGCTATTCGCCGCTACCGCATGATCTAGAACGAACCAAACTCCAGGGGCGGCAATCCCTTGCCGCCGCAACGCCCCGGCGAGGATCTCCGGTTCATTTTGTACCATAGTTGACGGGCCCAGGCCTCGATAAGAACTTTCTCCATGAAACCATGACCACCAAGCACTACGACCTCGCTGTATACAACGGATCACCTGCCGGCATTGCCTGCGCAGTTCGAGCGGCCCGCGAGGGGCTATCCGTTCTCATGGTAAATCACACGCCGATTCTCGGGGGTATGATCTCCAACGGTAATTTCGAGCCAAAGGTAGCTCTTGACCTGGCGACTCGTCACGGCGAAGTCGAACGAAGCTGGCAGCGAACTTGACCAAATCCGTTGACTTGGTACGATTGGACCATGAAGACAATGATTATCTCAGAGTTCAAAGCGAAATGCATCGCCGTTTTGAAAGAGGCGCAACGGACTCACGAGCCGGTGCTGGTGACGCTCCGCGGACATCCACTTGCACGAATTGAGCCGGTTTATGACAATCCGCCCCCTCGCAAATTCGGTGCCTTGAAGGGACAAATGCGCATCAAGGGAGATATCGTTCACAGCGACTTCGATACCGATTGGGAGCCTTCGGAGTGAGCTTGTTGCTCGATACTCACGTCTGGATATGGTCGCAGGAGGAACCCGAGCGAATCGGCGCGCGGGCGCGGCGACGAATGGAGAGGAGCGACGAGCGTTTATACGTTGCGACAATATCGTCACTGGAGATTGCCCGGTTGATCCACCTTCGATTGCTTGAGCTCGATGGAGCGCTCGAGCGGTGGATCAGGAACTCGCTCGAAGCACTTCAGTGTAGTGTGCTCGAGATGTCGAACGAAGTTGCCATCGGGGCTTATCGGTTGCCCGGGAGTTTTCACAAGGACCCGGCCGATCGCATTCTCGTTGCCACCTCGCGCGAACACGATTTAACGCTGGCAACTGCAGACGACCGGATCCTGAGCTATCGCTCCGCGCGAACGCTTGATGTTCGAAGGTGATGGTGCCTGAAAGCGGCATTTGGGAGGTTATTGGATCTCTCAGCCCGGGTTTGTCCGTTCGAGGACCGCAAAGTGCCGGGATTGAATGTGGGAGGCTGTCTCCGACAGGCGACTCGTCGCGCTACAACCCCTGAACCTTGAGCGTCGAACCCGAAAAGGCGCTCGAAATGCCCGGCGCCCGGCCGGAGATTGTAACGATTCCGGATGCCGAAGCAGTCAATTCAATGATCGGAATGGAATCGACAAGAGCGCTCAGTCTGACCCAGCGTCGTGGTGCCAAATGTTAGACGATTCAGCCCCGCTGGGAGCGCGTGGAATGCCGTTCAATTTTACTTGCAAGTGTAGCCCAAATGGGCTATAGTTTTGCAGCCATATATTGAGGAGTACGAGCTATGACCAAAAAAGCAACTGTGAGGGCGAGAATAGAACCCAGACTCAAGGAGGAGGTCGAAAATCTGTTCAAGAGGCTGGGCATATCCACGACGGAGGCCATTACCCTGTTTTACCGCCAAGTTAAGATGCGCAACGGCCTTCCATTTGATGTGGTTGTTCCCAATAAGACGACCGAAAAAGTCCTCAAAGATACCGATGCCGGTAGAAATCTCGTGCGCTTTGACGACGTCGACGATATGTTTGAACAACTCGGCATCTGATGCTTAAGCCGTCCTACACCAGAGTGTTTGAGCGGGACCTCAAGCGCATGTTGAAACGGGGTAAGAAGGGAGACAAGATTAAGGCGGTCATGCGAAAGTTGGCTAACGAAAATCGGCTTGGGACCCGATACAGAGACCACAGACTGGTCGGCAGCTTTAGAGGCAGGCGCGAGTGCCATATTGAGCCGGACTGGCTCCTGATTTACAAAACGACGAGGGTGGAAATCATATTTGAAAGAACGGGAACCCATTCTGATCTGTTTGAGTAGCAGTCCGACCGTAAGGAACGGCTAACGAACTCACATTAAATTCGCGTCCCGTTCGAAATCTGTGTGCGCATCTTGCGGACGCGAAACCTCTAACAGAATATGGAAAAAACGATCATCTCGGTAGCCGTGGTGGGATCGGTGCCCATGAAAGACATGAATCCTGCCGTTCCCTATACGCCCAAGGAAATCGCTGAGGCGGCGATAGAGTGCAGAAAGGCGGGTGCGGCGATTGTGCATATTCACGTGCGCGACCCCGATACGGGAATCGTTTGTTCCCGGTTTGAGCTCTTCAAAGAGGTCTTCGATCGGATTCGGCAAGCGTGCGACATCCTGATCAACCTCACCACGAGCGGGGGGAATATACCGGGAATTAACGTGATTGAGGAGCGCCTTGAGCCCGTGATGTTAAAACCCGAACTTTGCTCGCTTGATGTTGGCTCGATGAACTTTGGGGATCGAGTCTTTGAAAATCCGCCGGAGTGGGGGAGGGCTGCGGCCCAGCGTATGCGCGAGCATGGAGTCAAGCCCGAAATCGAAGTCTTCGACGCAGGCCATGTGAGGCAGGCGCTCCACTTGATCGGCGAGGGGTTGTTTGAGGATCCACCATTCGTTCAGCTCTGTATGGGCGCAGGTTGGGGCATCGAGGCGACGCCCGAGAATCTCCTTTTCATGAAAAATCAATTGCCGCCCAACATCCCCTGGTCGGTATTAGGTGTAGGCCGCACAGAGCTTCCGATGATTACCATGGGCATCATTCTAGGTGGCCATATTCGGGTTGGGTTTGAGGACAATATCTATCTCCGCAGGGGCGTTCTGCTCGAGAGCAACGCTCAGATGGTTGAGTTCGCTGTGAAGCTGGTTGAGCAGCTCCAACACGAGGTTGCTTCCCCCGCCGATGCCCGCCGAATCCTTGGGATTTAATTCCTCGGGCGGGTTTGCATTACTCGAAAAGCGCGACACGCGAGGACAGGTCGAATTTTTGTTGGGATTCTGGCGAATTGGTGAACTGCTGAATTCGTGAATTAGGGAATTGGGAAATTGTTGAATCTTGAATTAGGAATGGATCAGCGATGGTGAAAGGTGATGATATCGAAGAGCGTCTGATCGATTTTGCTGTGCAGATCCTCAGCGACAGCATTCATACCGCCAAACAGTGAGCCTCCGGTTGAGCTCCATCAGCAATTCTTTAAGTCCTCCCATTCGGCATTCACGAATTCACCCATTCAACAGTTCACCCATTCGTCCATTCGACATTCACGAATTCACCCATTCAACAGTTCACCCATTCGTCCAATCCGAATTCACGAATTCACCCATTCTTCAATTCACAAATTCACTCTCTGCCTATCCCATGCATTCCCTCTCGATGAACCCGAGCAGAGTCCCGCATCCTGATTGTAATCTTAATCCTACTCCTCGTCTGAACGCGACTCGAGTCCTAGGTCCATCGTCCATTGTAGAGGGCGTAGCCGGCTTCGCAAGAAGGCGGAGATGCAGTTTGAACGGGAGAGCGTGGAGAGAAACGGAGAGGAGAAGGGAGAAGCTTCCGAAAATGGAAGGTAGAGTTCAAGAGGGTTGCCTGTTCCCAACAATCCGCGTTTCATCCGCGTGAATCTGCGGCTCAAAACAACTGAGCACAGCAATACTGTGGTGCTGACTTCGTTCGGCTACGCTTTACCGAGTGGCACACGTCAACGTTCTATCAGAAAATTCGAATATGAAGGCAGCGATATTTTACGAACCCCACGCTCCTGTCTCCATCGAGGAGCTCGAAATCGAGGCGCCGCGCGAGGGCGAAGTTCTGATTGATATTGTTGGCGCGGGCGTATGCCACAGCGACTACCATCTCATCGATGGTCACGTCAAAGCCCGGATGACTCCCTGGGTCATGGGACATGAGGGTGCAGGCGTAGTTACACAGATTGGATCGGGGGTAACCAGCATCGCGCCCGGCGATAGCGTCATCCTTTCACTCGATGCCATGTGCGGATATTGCCGCAACTGCAGCAGCGGCAGTCCCGCCCTGTGCGAGACCCATCCGCCCGTACCCCTGACTCGCATGACGTTAAATGGCGAACCTATCCACCACATCAGACCTACCTTTACGGAACAGACCATTGTAGTGGCCGAAGCGTGCGTCAAAGTTCCAGATGACACCCCTCTGGAAAAGGCCTGCCTGATCAGTTGCGGGGTCATCGCCGGGATCGGCGCGGTCGTCAACCGGGCCAAGGTCGAAGCGGGTGCGACAATGGCCGTGTTCGGATGCGGGGGCGTGGGATTGAACGTAATCCAGGGAGGTGTCCTCGCCTCAGCCGGCAAAATCATTGCGGTCGACACAGTACCCTACAAGTTGGAACTGGCGGAGCAGATGGGCGCCACCCACTTCGTCAACGCTGAAAGAGAGGACGCGGTTGAGGGGATCAAGGCGATTACCGGCGGGGGCGCCGACTACGCCTTCGAAGTCGTGGGGTTCCCGGCTATCGTACGGCAGGCCATCGACTCAGTCCGACCGACCGGAACTGCCGTTATGGTCGGGGTACAGCCCGTGGGCCAGGAGGTTTCAGTCGAGGGTTGGCACCTCTTGGAGGATCGGGCGCTGATGGGTTCCTTCCACGGCGCTGCCCGGCCGCGCGTCGACTTTCTCTGGATTCTCGACCTCTACAAGCAGGGAAAGATTAAGCTCGACGAACTGATCTCCCGTTACCGTCCGTTGGACGAGATCAATGAGGCCTTCGATGACATGATCCAGGGAAAGGTTGCGCGCACGGTCTTGGTGTTTGAGTAAGCGGCCTTGGCGCCAGGGCCTACGCCAACGGCGTATAGGATTTCAGCCCGGGGTTGCCCTGAGATCTCGAAGGGGCTACCCCGGGGATTGTAACGGGAGATATACATTACCCCGAAGGGGTTATTGACCGCCTGGCGAATCCATCTCGCAGGTATCGCTCATCATATTCGATCTCGTGCCCCTTTCGCAGAGGGTATGCCTTTGGGCGCCGCCGGATCAAGAATCCCTTCAGGATATGGAAGACCAATCAACCCGATACCGGGGTAGGACCTGTGGTCCAACCCCGGCCTGAGATCAGGAACGCCGTTGGCGTTCTTGTGCGGAGGAATAAGCCATTTGGCCAACGCGGCAATACGCACCTGATTCATTACAATCTGCCCTTAAAACATGGAACACGGATGGCTCGGATCGGGGAAACTTGGCGATAAGAAGGCCTACGCCAAAGGCGTTCTTGACTTCAGCCCGGGGTTGCCCTGAGGCTTCGAAGGGGCTACCCCGGGACTTGTAACGGGAGATATACGTTACCCCGAAGGGGTTGTTGACCGCCTGGCGAATCCATCTCGCAGATAACGGCCACCCCCCCCCTGCGGTAGCGCCTACGCCAACGGCGTATAGGATCTCAGCCCGGGGTTGAGGTGGAGCCGCTACCCCGGGTGTCGGAATTGCAAAAACCGGTTACCCCTTTGGGGTTTTTGATCGGCCGCATCTTCAGTCCCACACGTACCGCTCATCGTATTCGATCTCGTGCCCCTTTCGCAGAGGGTATGCCCTTGGGCGCCGCCGGATCAAGAATCCCTTCAGGATATGGAAGACAAATCAACCCGATACCTGGGTAGGACCTGCGGCCCAACCCCGGCCTGAGATCAGGAACGCCGTTGGCGTTCTTGTGCGGAGGAATAAGCCATTTGGCCAACGCGGCAATACGAACCTGATCCATTACAATCTGCCCTTGAAACATGGAACACGGATGGCTCGGATCGGGGAAACTTGGCGATAAGAAGGCCTACGCCAAAGGCGTTCTTCACTTCAGCCCGGGGTTGCCCTGAGGCTTCGAAGGGGCTACCCCGGGACTTGTAACGGGAGATATGCGTCACCCCGGAGGGGTTATTGACCGCCTGGCGAATCCATCTCGCAGGTGACGGTCGCCTCTCGGCGGTAAGGCCTACGCCAACGGCGTATCGGATTTCAGCCCGGGGTTGAGGCGGAGCCGCTACCCCGGGTGTCGGAATTGCAAAAACCGGTTACCCCTTTGGGGTTTTTGATCGGCCGCGTCTTCAGTCCCACACGTATCGCTCATCGTATTCGATCTCGTACCTTTTGAGAAACAATCTAAATTCATCCTTGAATGACAAACTTCGGTGGTGTTCTTCCTGATTGTCGATGTACCGCGCGACCTCTTCAATCTGCGATTTCCCGATAGAGAATGCTCCGTAGCCCGCTTGCCATGCGAACGTAGATAGTGACGTCTCAAGAGCCTTGATTCAGATGGCCGATGCCCGCTTGAGTTCCTTTACAAGGTCGGCTTGGGAGGTCGTACGCGATAAGGTTGCGAGGATATGAAGATGATCCTCAACCCCGCCAATTTTGATTGGTATGCAGCCCTGCTGCTTGCAGATGCCGCCAAGAAACGCGTGCATCCTGTGCCTCAATTCTTTGTCGCGCAGAAAGGGTGTGCGGTCTTTGGTCGAGAATACCACATGGATGATGACCTTTGAGAGCGACTGCGGCATGTAGTAGGCGGTGTGATTGTGGCCGAAGATACCTCCTTGGGAGTGGCCGGATCAAGAATCCTTTCAGGATATGGAATACCTGGCAACCGGGACACCGGGGTAGGCCCTGCGGCCCAACCCCGGCCTGAGATCAGGAACGCCGTTGGCGTTCTTGTGGGGAATAACGTGAGCCGTTGGGCGTCGGTCATCGGAACGCGACGGCGACGAAGCGCGAGAACGGGTGGGAGGTGGAAATCGGGAACTGCCATGCACACGAAGCGCTGGCGGTTGGAGAGGGAATGAGGATGATCAGTAACTCGATCTTGATGATCCCGTTTGTCCGGCTCGAGAGCATACGCCAACGGCGTTTTGATCTCAGCCCCGGGGTTGCCGGTCCTCGAAGGGGCTATCCTGGGGATTGTAATCGGAGGAATGCGTTGCCCCGGAGGGGTTATCGACCGCCCGGCGAATCCATCTCGCAGGTGACGGTCGCCTCTTGGCGCCAGGGCCTACGCCAACGGCGTATCGGATCTCAGCCCGGGGTTGCCCTGAGGTCCTCGAAGGGGCTACCCTGGGAATTGTGGACGGGGATATGCGTCACCCCGCAGGGGTTATTGACCTTCCGCCGTCTCCGTTTCAGCGGGTGGCCGCATGCGCCAGGCCGGATTCTCAATACTGGAGAATTTCGAGCCGGTTGATGCCGCTGAAATGTTCTTGGTTACGGGTGACCAATGGCAATCGCCTGTGAATCGCGGTCGCCGCGATGAGAATGTCATTGTCTCATGCGTTGCCCCGGAGGGGTTATCGACCGCCCGGCGAATCCATCTCGCAGGTGACGGTCGCCTCTCGGCGCCAGGGCCTACGCCAACGGCGTATCGGATCTCAGCCCGGGGTTCCCTGAGGTCTCGAAGGGGCTACGCCGGGAATTGTAATCGGAGGAATGCGTTACCCCGAAGGGGTTATTGTCCGCCCGTCGAATCCATCTCGCAGGTAGCGGTCAAGCCCCTACGGCAGAGCCTACGCCAAGGGCGTTTTTGACTTCAGCCCGGGGTTGCCCTGAGGTCTCGAAGGGGCTACCCCGGGGATTGTAATAGCAGATATACCTTACCCCGAAGGGGTTATTGACCTTCCGCCGTCTCCGTTTCAGCGCGTGGCCGCATGCGCCAGGCTGGATTCTCAATACTGGAGAATTTCGAGCCTGTTGATGCCGCTGAAATGTTCTTGGTTACGGGTCACCAATGGCAATCGCCTGTGAATCGCGGTCGCCGCGATGAGAATGTCATTGTCTCCGAGATGAATTCCGTCGTTCCTGAGTACACGAGATATCTGGCCGGCATTCCAGCCAATTTCCCAATTCAGCGGGATGACTGTGTAAGGACGCAAAGCTGCTCTGCAGTTTTCCTCCTCTTCTTCCGCAAAGCCCTCTCCAAACTCAGCCACCGTAATTACACTGATATAAAGCGCTACGTCCGGATGATTCAGCAGGAAGCGAGAGGCACTTCGAGCCTTTCCCTTTCTTGCCTCGCCTTCCAAGTCAATGAGAAACGTTGTATCGAAAAGCATCAGCCCCTTTTCTTATCTCTCCAACGGCTGGCCGAGCTGCTCGGCCGCCTCTGCACTTCATCCAGTCGTTGTAGCGCCCTCGCATTCATCAGCTGCCCTTTGGAACGGCGCTCCTCTAGCGCTGGGAGCAAATCCTTCCCAGTATGCACCGATTCTGGAATGATCGCCCGCCGAACCACGCTCGAAAATGACTCCCGTGAATCGCGCTTCGCCCGCTTCAGCTTATCATAAGCGTCCAGTTCCAAGGAAATTGTCTTCGTTGGCATGCATGATTCATGCATGAATATGAGTAGTTGTCAAGCTGACAATCTGTCGGGGTTAGATTCTGTATTTTCAGGGAGAAGGTGGCGATGCTAACGAGGCATAAACTTGGGAGATCAAGGCAAGCTACAGATTGCGTAACGCTCTTCTGCGAAGACCGTTGTTGCGGGGAGTAGCCTTTCTAAGGGTGTCGTTCAATCGGCGAAGCTAATGTAGAAGCGGCGTCTCGCCGCTTTCCTGCAGCTCCATCGGGCGCGAGCAAAGCGGCGAGACGCCGCTTCTACTTTCTAGCCTGTGGAACATCAACTAGCTTCAGATCTTAAGAACCGCAGGCCAGCTCGATCAAGGACATGCCCAAGCACGTTTTCATTGCGTCGGCAGCTTCGCTCCCTAGTGTCGCGTCCGATAAGCTAATTTCTTTGTCACGACATTGGCTTGCAACCATGTCCTTCCAATTCTGTCTCAACACCAGCACCATCAGGCCGCAGCCTCTGCTCAGGAAAATCGAGCTGGCAGCCCATGCAGGTTTCGAGGCGATCGAGCTGTGGATCAACGACGTTTACGAATTTGTCGGGCGTGGCGGCGAGGTGGCCGACGTGGAGAAGGCGCTCTCCGACCACGGCCTCTTTGTGCCCAGCGTGATCGCGATCCGGCAGTGGGGCGACATGGAGGGTCGGGAGTACGAGCTCATCCTCGAGGAGGCGCGCCGCCGGTCCGCGCTCGGGGCAAGGCTCGGGGCAAAATACATTGTGGCTACGCCTCCCCTGGAGCGTGCCGGCCAGGACCATCTGCCGGGCCGCTACAGAGAACTCCTGCGGATCGGGCGCGAAGAGGGTATTCGGCCCACCTTCGAGTACATCAGCGTCGTCAAGTCGGTCTACAAACTGTCCGACGCCTGGAGGATCGTGCAAGAGGCCGACGATCCCGACGCCACCCTCATCCTGGACGCTTTCCACAGTTGGAACAGCGGATCTTCCCTCGACGACCTCCGCAAGATCCCTGCCGAGCGGATCAGTCAATACCACATCGACGATGCCCACCCCGACAAGCCGGCACTCACGCAAAAGGATTCCGACCGGGTGATGCTGGGCGAGGGGCAGATCGACCTCGCCGCCGAGATCGCGGTCCTGCGCCAGATTGGCTACGAGGGGACTGTCAGTCTGGAACTGTTCAACGAAGAGCTGTGGGCCCAGCATCCCGCCGAGGTGCTCAAGGTCGGCATGGAGAGGATGCGGGAGCTGTTCGACTGAGTTTATTGGAGGGCGACGGCGGGTCTTTGGCTACACGAGAATCCGCACACCTCACTCTGCCATCTATGGGCAGGATCTCGAATCGGCGAAGCTAATGTAGAAGCGGCGTCTCGCCGCTTTGCTCACTCCCGATGGAGCCGCCGGAAAGCGGCGAGACGCCGCTTCTACTTTCTAGCTTGTGGAACATCAACTAACTTCAGTTCTTAAGAAACGCAGGCCAGCTCGATCAAGGACATGCTCACCCACCTTTCCATTGCGTCAGCAGCTTCGCTCGAGACGTTCTCCCCTATCTTTGGGTCTTGGGGTCTTGAGCGAAGCGGGCGTGAGATTCTCTATTCTGTGTTCAGGCACTGCCGTGGCATCGTAGCCGGCTTCGCAAGAAGGCGGGGACCCGGCCGGAACGGCCGAACGAGCCGTGATCATGCTTTCCGGGTCGGATCCATACCGGCAGGACCGCACGCTTGCGCGTCCAGCTACACGCTCCGCTTTTGTCGTCGCTACGCTCCTAAGAACATCTTCGAACCTGTAAATAAAATAATCTGTCAGGTTAAATTATGTTGCCCTGTGATCTCCGCGTGCTCGACGGTTCAATCTCCGTATCGATCTGCCATCTACGGGCAGGATCTCGAATCGGCGAAGCTAATGTAGAAGCGGCGTCTCGCCGCTTTGCTCGCGCCCGATGGAGCCGCCGGAAAGCGGCGAGACGCCGCTTCTACTTTCTAGCCTGTGGAACATCAAGTAACTTCAGTTCTTAAGAAACGCAGGCCAGCTCGATCAAGGACATGCTCACGCACGTTTCAATTGCGTCAGCAGCTTCGCTCGAGACGTTCTCCCCTATCTTTGGGTCTTTGGGTCTTGAGCGAAGCGGGCGTGAGATTCTCTATTCTGATTCCAACCAAAACGACAGTGACGGAGCTCCATCCCACGCATCGCTGCACCAAAGCTCACGAATCAGCCACTCCCGACTTCGTACCACCAAAATCATCTGAGAAATCTGCGGTTGATTAAAAGGGGCTCTTATCGAGCCTAACGTGACACGGGTATACCTGCCGGTGATCAGGTTTGGGAACACGCAGGGATGCCTGTTTCACCTTTGAAGATTCGTTTGCAGCGGAATCAACAGGTAGGGCGGGGACGCTTCGCCCTACCCAGAATGTCCGATCTCGACAAGCCAGGTTCATTATAAGAGGAGCAGGGAAGAAAGTGAAGGAATCATCTCGCTGCTTTCCTCGTTTTCTTCGGCTCCGTTGATGGATCAAAGGTCCAACTGCCCTCAAAGACATTGCATCTGAGATGACGGCCGTCGTTTTAGATGCAATGTTTGACGTGGATTTACGCCCCACGATTACACTGCTGGAGCCTGAAATTCTCTGTTTCAGGTCAGCAAGGCCCCCGGCCGCGCTGCGCTTGGCCGGATCAAACAGGAGTGAAACTTTCGGCCGCGGCTCGCACCTGCGATCGTCTTCGGAAATGGCCGCTCTTTCGTAGCCCGCGGGCTTACCGCCGGCAGCGCCGGGGCGTTGCCCCGGGATCCCGGACCGCCCGTATCTCCCACTTCGCACCGCAATCTACGCTGCGCTCCGATAAGCAGTGCCCGCGACTGGGCTAACGGACATCGATCCCGGACCGCCCGTATCTCCCCGGGACTTCGCACCGCAATCTACGCTGCGCTCCGATAAGCAGTGCGCTACGTCATTTCCGGCTCTTTAGCGCGACTGGGCTAACGGTCCAACAAAATTCACTTGACATCGATTCCATCGCCCGCAAACCCGCTCCAGAGGCTAAGTTTCAGGTCAGTGGCGCCCCCGGCTGTGCTGCGCTTGGCCGGATCAAACAGGGATGAAACTTCGGGCCGCCGGCCGCCGAGTTCGGCTATGGCTGCTCTTTCGTAGCCCGGCGGCTTACCGTCGACAGCGTCGGCGGTTGCCCCGGGGTTCCGAACCGTGCGTAGGTCCCACTTCGCACCGCAATCTGCGCTACGCTCCAATAAGCAATGCGCTACGTAGTTTCCGGCCCGCAAAAAACGTCACTCTATCGCCCGCAAACCCGCTCCCAAGGCTAAGTTTCAGGTTAGCCAAGCCCCCGGCGCGCTGCGCTTGGCCGGATCAAACAGGAGTGAAACTTCCGGCCGCGGCCCGCACCTGCGATCGTCTTCGGCAATGGCCGCTCTTTCGTAGCCCGCGGGCTTACCGCCGGCAGCGCCGGGGGTTGCCCCGGGATCCCGGACCGCCCGTATCTCCCACTTCGAACCGCAATCTACGCTGCGCTCCGATAAGCAGTGCGCTACGTCATTTCCGGCTCTTTAGCGCGACTGGGCTAACGGTCCAACAAAATTCACTTGACATCGATTCCATCGCCCGCAAACCCGCTCCCAAGGCTAAGTTTCAGGTTAGAGGTCAGAGGTCAGAGGTCAGAGGTCAGAGGTCAGAGGTGTCAGGTGCCGGGTTGTCAGGCCTTCTCGCTTCGCTCGTGAACAGTTGTCAGTTCTGAGGAAGCGCAATCGAATCCTGACACCTGAAACCTTAATCCTACTCCAGGCCTGAAGTTTCAAATAAGGGTCATCCAAAAATGACGGACCTAAAATACTGGACCCGGAACGTTAGCGAAGAAACTGACCTAAAGTATTGGATAGTTAGCCCTGATTCCCTTTTGATCATGAACCGACAATAACCGTAGCGAAAATGTGCGACCGGGTGCTACGACGCGAACGGCCCGGGCGAGCGACGACGGAACAGGCTACTGGGCAATGGGCTGGCCCGACATCGCAGGAGTCGGAAGTCGAGTTGCAAGAACAGTCACAGTCCAAACGATTCGCCATCGCCGTATCCTTCCCCGGCGAACACCGCCGCTTTGCGCGAAACGTGGTCAACCGCCTGGCCGAGGCGCTGGGCCGCGATCGCGTGTTCTACGACCAATGGTACGAAGCTGAACTCCTCGGCCTGGACGGCGATCTCAAGCTGAAGCGTTACTACCGCAACCAGAGCGAGCTGATCGTCCCCTTCTTTTCCGAGCACTACGAGAAGCCCTGGTGCCGGGTCGAGTGGCACGCCATCCGGGCCATGCTCCTGGCTCGCCGTAGGGACGACGCCGTAGTCCCCGTGGAGATGGACGGCACCCGCATCGAGGGCTGGGAATCGATCGACTTCGCGATCCGCAAGGGAAAACGGATCGGCAGGCAAGTCGCCGACCTCATCCTCGCCGTCTACCGCCATCGCCATCCTGAAGCGGCGCCCTCTGCGGTCGAACAGGTGGCGGCCCCGGAACCAGTATGCGCCCTTGCCTCCGTTTCCCCGGCCGCTCCCGCGCCGGCTCCCCAGGCCTCGCCCGCGCTTCCGGCCTTCGCCCCACGCTGGTCCAACGAACTATCGACCTACGGGGAAGGCTTCGCCGGGCGCGAGGCCGATCTGGAAGCCCTCGACGCTGCCTGGGACGGCGGCGCGACCCGTGTTTTCGCGCTGTTTGCCGAGGGCGGCGCGGGCAAGACGCGCGTGCTGATGAAATGGCTCAACCAAGTCCGCGACGACGGGTGGCGCGGCGCGGGCGGCGTGTTCGTGCATTCCTTCTACAGCCATGGCAACCACGACCGCCGCCACGCCTCCTCCGAAATCTTCTTCGAGCAGGCGCTCGAATACTTCGGCTACCGGGGCGAACCGATCATGGACCCCGCAACAAAGGGCCGGACGCTGGCCGGGTTACTCGTCGAGGGTCAGGGGCTGCTCGTCCTCGACGGTCTCGAGCCGCTGCAACACCCTGTCGCTTTCAACGAGGGTCGCCTGCGGGACCCCGCCATCGAGCACCTGTTCCTGTCGCTGTCCGTGGCCGCGGCCGGCCAACCGGCGCCCGCCCTGTGCGTCGTCACCTCCCGGCAGCCGGTGGTCGAGCTGCGCCCGCGGGAGGGCCGGACAGTCGTGCAGCGGCACCTCGACCGCCTCGACCCCGCTGCCGGCGCCGCGCTCCTGCGTCAACTCGACGTCCGCGGCACGGAGGTCGAACTGCGCGGGGCGGTCGACGAATACCATGGCCACGCCTATTCCCTCATGCTGCTGGGCAGCTATCTGCGAGACGCCACCGGCGACCACGACATCCGCCGCCGCCGCGAAATCCCTCTGCTCGAGGAGGACGAGCAACACCATTCCCACGCTGCCAAACTCTTCGGCGCCTACATCCTCCACCTGGGGGAAAACAGCCCCGAAGTCGCCGCGTTGCGGCTGCTCGGCTTCTTCGACCGCGCCGCCGAAAGGGAACTGCTCAACACACTGCGGGAGCACAAGGACGACGCTATCGAGGCATTAGCCGCGCCGCTCGCCGATCTCTGCCAAGCCCACTGGAACCGCGTCCTGAACCACCTGCGCGATCTGCGGCTGATCGCCCTCGAGCCTGACGCAACGGCAATCGACTCGCATCCACTCCTGCGTGAATACTTTGCGGAGCGTCTGCGGGAAGATGTCCCCGATGCCTGGCGCGCCGGCCACCGGCGGCTCTACCAGCACCTCTGCGTGGCGACCGAGCATCAGCCCGACACTCTCCCCGGCCTCCAGCCCCTCTACCAGGCCGTGGCCCACGGCTGCCGCGCGGGGTTGCATGCGGAAGCACGGCGCGACGTTTACCGCGACCGCATTCTGCGTGGCACGGGCCCCGGAGGGAACTACAGTACGTTCAAGCTCGGCGCGATCGGCGCGGACCTGGGGGCGGTGGCGTGTTTCTTCGACGAGCCCTGGCGCCGCCTCTCGCCCAACCTCTCCCCCGCCGACAAGGCGTGGTTGCTCAACGAAGCGGCCTTCCGCCTGCGCGCTCTGGGCCGGCTGACCGAAGCGGTCGAGCCGATGCGGGCGGGTTTGGAGATGTATGCCGCGCGCGAAAATCGGAAGGCAGCTGCGATCACCGCCGGGAACCTGAGCGAGCTGGAGTTGACGCTGGGGGACGTCGCCGCCGCGGTGGACGTCGCCGGACGGTCGGTCACCTTTGCCGACCGCAGTGGGGACGAGTTCCAGCCGATGAACCAACGGGCGAAACGCGCCGACGCCCTGTACCAGGCGGGCCGTCGGGACGCCGCGCGCGACCTCTTCGAACAGGCGGAATCGCTCCAGGCCGAACACCAGCCGTCCTATCCGCGGCTCTACTCGGCGCCGGGCTTCCGCTATTGCGACCTGCTGCTGTCCGCCGCCGAGCGCGCCGTGTGGCAGCGGGAGATAAATCCGAAATCCGAAATCTCGAAATCCGATGCGGTGATGGCCGACTGCGACGATGTTGCAGAACGTGCCCGCCAGACGCTGGAGTGGATGACGAACTATCCCAACGCGTCGCTCCTCGACATCGCCCTGGACCACCTCACTCTGGCCCGCGCTGGGTGGTACCGGGCGTCGCTTGCGCCCGACGAATTCCCGGACCGGCAACCGGAAATCCAAACCCACTTCGACGCCGCCGTGGACGGACTGCGCCAGGCGGGAACGATGGATCACCTCCCCCGCGGCCTGCTCACCCGCGCCTGGTTTCGGCATGGCACGAGCAACCCTTCGGGCAGCCGCGAGGACCTGGACGAAGCCGAGGAGATCGCCCGCCGCGGCCCCATGCCTCTCTACCTGGCCGACATCTTCCTCACCCGCGCACGATTGTTTGGTAGGGCGAGGGAAGCGGCCCACTATCCTTGGGGCTCTCCGCGCAAGGATCTCGCCGAAGCCCACCGCCTCATCGAAACGCACGGCTACCACCGCCGCGATGAAGAACTCGCGGACGCCGAAGCGGCCCTCCGCGAATGGGAAGCCCAACCCCGGCTCCCGGCCCCACAGACTCCACCCGAAGAAACCGCCACCATGCAAAAAACCACCAAGACAGTCGTTGAACTCGACCTTGTCGGCTACAGTACCATCTGCGACAACCTCGAACAATCGCTGGACGTAGTCACCGTCGCGCAACTCAACGCGCAGATCCAAGGCTTCGTCGACGTCGGCCTGGAAGCCGTGGACTTGAAGAGGGACGAGACCGTCATGCAGACCACGGGCGACGGCGCCATTCTCTTTCTCGACACCGCCGAGCAGGCCCATCGTTTCATGGAAGCCGCGCACGCCGTTGCCGAGGCGCACAATGCCGGCCGCACACAGGCTTTGGCCAAACGCGTGTTCCGCATGGGCGCCGCCAAGGGTGAGGTGGTGATGGAACCCAAACGGGGAGGCGGATACGAAGTCGCCGGGACTACCATCGCCCGTACCGTCCGTCTTGAAAGCAAGGCCCAACCTGGCGGCGTCCTCATCGACGAACCCACCTTCGCCGTCCTGCCCGCCAAGCTCCAACGCCTCTACGGCGACAAGCAAACCATTCCCGGCAAGCGCGACGAACAATTCACTGCCCACCCTTGGCTCGCAAACGCCCAGGGCCCCGCGGACGCCGAGTTCTTCGCGAAGCTGGGCCAAGATCACGGTAAAACGGCGGCGCCGGAGGACCTACTGAATGTCTTGGCAAGTCTCCCAACAGCGCTGTTTGCCGAGGTGGTCTATCGTTTCGATCGGAAAAAAGCGGTTTCAGGAAAACAGACACCGCAGCGTGAACGAGCCATTGAATTATTGGAATTAGCAGAGTCCCGCGAGAACGGCATCTCTGAACTCACGCAACTGGTGAAGCAGGTAAGAAGCTGAAATGGCCGACACCAGAGAAGAGCGACTCGAGTATCTGAAGGCCTGCCCGGAATTGGCAGTCAAGGAGGTTCTTTACTTCCAAGGCGCGTTGCACTCGATCGCATGGGACGGGCTCGCGCCTACAGAGAGGGCGATCAACGTCGCGGATTATTTCGACGGCATGCCGCCGCGAAGCTGGGGCGAGTTTCGAAACGCAGTTGACGCCGTCCAAGCGAAGTTGGCCGCCCTCAAGCCAGGGCACATCCACCTGCCCGGGCTGCCGCCGGGACCGTTCAAACTGTCCGGTCTGCCGCAGGTGAATACGAAACTCTTCGGTCGCGACCGAGAGCAGCGATCCCTGGAATGCGCCTGGGAGGAAGAGCGTCCCTATGTCGTCGGATTGATCGGCGAAGGCGGACAAGGCAAGACCGTGCTGATTCAAACATGGCTGAAGAAGTTTCGCGCGGACTTTTTGCGCGGAGCGACATGCGTGTATGTGCATTCGTTTTACCAGCAGAGTTCCGGTGCAGGCGGCACTTCGGATGACTTCCTGTCGGCCTCACTGCATCACCTCGACGTCCGTGACGCCGATAGCGACAAACCGGCCGAGAAAGCGCTTCGCCTTGCGCGGGAACTCCGAAAATTCCGTGTGCTGTTGATTCTGGACGCAGTCGAGCCATTACAGGAAATTGCTGAGGGACCAGCGCGCTTCGAGGACGACGGCATCAAAACGCTGCTTCGCGAGCTCGCCCAGGGATTCAACGGTTTGTGTTTGGTATCGAGCCGGCGTCCGCTCCGTGATCTCGCCGGCCACATCGAGGATGACGACTACATGGAGATTCCCATCGATCCCGTGCAGGAGAAAGCCGGCGCGGAAATCGTCGTCGAAGCCGGGGCTTCGTCAGCACATACTGCCGCGGAAGCCGCCCGCCAAGTCGGCTTCCATGGCCTCTCCATGAAAGTCGTTGGACGGTTGATCGGCGAGTTCCTCGGCGGTGATGCCTCGCGGCTGCCCGAGATCTTGCCGTCATCAGACGAGGCGAATACGCTTGAGGAGGCGCTCGCAGCTTTGGATGAGCGGTTGAGCGATACGCAGCGCTGCATGATGCGCCTTATCGGTCTGTTTGAACAGCCCGCGGAACTCAAGATTGTCCGCTCGATTTGGGAACCGCCGGTTATCGAAGGCGTGACCGAATCTATCCAGGGCTTCTCTCCGGAACAGTGGCTCGGACTCGCGGAATCTTTGCGCGATCTGGGTTTGCTTTGGCCGCCGGACCCTGAATCGTTCGAGACCATCGACACGCACCCCCGTATTCGGGCCTTCTTTGGCAAGCGGCTGCGCGAAGAAACGGAAACCGGCTGGCGGGAATGCCACCGAAGAATTTACGAGCGGCTGTGCAAGACTACCGAGCACCGGCCGGACACGTTGTCTGGCCTTCAGCCGCTCTACCAAGCCGTGGCCCATGGCTGCCGCGCGGGATTGCATGCGGAAGCACGGCGAGACGTCTACCGCGACCGCATCCTACGGGGCACGGGCAGCGGCGGGAATTACAGTACGTTCAAGCTCGGCGCGATCGGCGCGGACCTGGGGGCGGTGGCGTGTTTCTTTGACGAGCCCTGGCGCCGCCTCTCGCCCAACCTCTCAGCCGCCGACCAGGCGTGGCTGCTCAACGAAGCGGCCTTTTCCCTGAGCGCCATGGGTCGGCTGACCGAGGCGGTCGAGCCGATGCGGGCGGCGTTGGAGATGCGCGTCGCACAGGACCATTGGAAGAATGCCGCGATCGGTGCCGGGAATCTGAGCGAGCTGGAATTGACGCTGGGGGACGTTGCCGCCGCGGTGGCCGACGCCGGGCAGGCGGTCACTTTTGCCGACCGCAGCGGGGACGAGTTCCAGCGAACGAGCAAGCGCACGACCCATGCCGACGCCCTGCATCAGGCGGGCCGCAGGGACGACGCGCGCGCCCTCTTCGAGCGGGCGGAATCGCTCCAGGCCGAACGCCAGCCGGAGTATTCCCAGCTTTACTCGGTCCAGGGCTTCAAATACGGCGACCTGCTGCTGTCCGCCGCGGAGCGCGCGGCGTGGCAGCGGTGGTTAAATTCGAAATCCGGAAGCTCGGAATTTGATGCGGCGATGGCCGACTGCGACGATGTTGCGAAGCGGGCCAGCCAGACGCTGGAGTGGGCGGAGCGTCACGAGTTCCTCCTCGACATTGCCTTGGACCACCTCACGCTGGCCCGCGCTGGGTGGTACCGGGCGTCGGTTGCGCCTTCCAAATTCCAGGATCGGGAAGCGGAAATCCAATCCCACCTCGCCGCCGCCGTGGACGGACTGCGTGCGTCCGGGAATATGGACGATCTCCCCCGCGGCCTGCTCACCCGCGCCTGGTTCCGGTACCACACTGGCAACCCTTCGGGCAGCCGCCAGGACCTGGACGAGGCCGAAGATATTGCCAGCCGCGGCCCCATGCCGCTCTACCTGGCTGAAATCCTCCTCACCCGCGCACGGTTGTTCGGTAGGGCGAGGGAAGGGGCCCACTATCCTTGGGATTCTCTCCGCGAGGACCTTGCCGAAGCCCGCCGCCTCATCGAAAAGCACGGCTACCACCGCCGCGACGAAGAACTCGCCGACGCCGAAGAGGCTTTGCGCCAGATGTAGCCGGGCGCACAAGCGCGCGGTCTTTGAGGCATGGATCTGTGCCGGTGAGCGTGATCCTGGATCGTTTGGCGCATCATGCCTGGTCCCGGCCCTTTTGCGAAGCCGGCTACGAGCCTGGGCACGGGCAGGGACGCCGGTGTCACTTTTGCGGCCAACGTGAGACAGGCATCCTGCTGCCTGTCACCGAGTTTGCTCATGGGAAAGGATGTTTGGAGCGTGCGTCAGTTCTCCGCTTCGCACCGCAATCTCCGCTGCGCTTCGATAAGCAGTGCGCCACATGTAGCCGGGCGCGCAAGCGCGCGGTCCTTGAGGCATGAATCTGTGCTGGCGAGCGTGATCCTGGATCGCTTGGCGCATCATGCCTGGTCCCGGCCCTCTCGCGAAGCCGGCTACACCTTACTTGAACTTGATCATTCCCTGTAGCTTGCTGCAGGGTTCTAAAAAAACACCTAGTAGGACGACACCCGGTCCCGAAGGGTAAAAAGCCGTAGATTCCCCGTAGCTTGCTGCGGGGAGTAGGCTTTTTAAGGGTGTCGTTCAATGCATTTCCGGCGACTGAATGTGGGAGGGCATCTCCGATGCGCGACTAGGAGCGACTTAAAGCCCCCCCTGTTCTTCGCAGAAGAGCATTACGCAATCTGTCGCTTGCCTGATCGCCCCAATCCCAATTTCCTCACTTTCACCCAATTCCTTACTGAAGTTCAGAATCCTAGCCCGACAGATTGTTACAGATCCGCGATCAGGTTCGGCAGTTCCTTTTCGTTGATCTCGAGTCCGTAGCCGGGACCGTCCGGAAGTACCATGTGACCGTTTGACGGAATGGGAGGCTCAAGGAATAGCCGGCCAAGCTCCTCAAACGTTGGCGAAAACTCCATCGAGAACTCGTGCGGACGGGTGGCGTTCTTGACGGTTGCAAAGGCGTGCAGGCTGGCCATCGCGTTGATACCGGCCGTTGGACTATGTGGCATGATCGGCTTGTTGTGGACGAGGCACATCTCGTAGACACGCTTCACCTCGGACAAACCTCCCACGTTGAGGACATCCGGCTGGATGATGTCCGGGTTTCCAAGAAGCATCAGATCACGCATGTGCCACCTGGATATCTCCAACTCTCCAGCGGACACGGGTGCGTCGAGCGCATCGGAAACCTGCCGGTAGCCGGGATAGTCATACTGGGGCAAAGGCTCCTCGAAGTGAGCCAGTCCCAGCTCCTGCATCTTTACTCCCTGGGTGATGGCAGTGCTAACTGAGTAGCCGTTATTGGCGTCGAATCCCAGGGGCATCTCTTGCGGGATGAACTCACGACACAACTTGAACATGGCAAAATCTTTGGCCGGGTCGCTATCCTGCCGGTAATCTTTCCAATCCATGCGTATCTTAAATGCCGTAAATCCCATGCGCAGGCCGGTCTCAACTTCCTGTCGCATTTCTTCGGGCTGTTTTCTCCAGCCGCAGCCCTGGGACCAGTAAAGCTGGATTTTCTTTCGTGTAGCACCGCCCATGAGGGTGTAGACGGGAAGGCCCGCAACTTTGCCCAGAATGTCCCAGAGGGCGATGTCGATCACTCCGACGACCTGCGAGGGATGTCGCACCGCAGCTTCGCCCACCCCGAGTGCCAGCCTCTCCCAGTGCCGCTCGATCTGCAGTGGATCCTGCCCCACCATTAGCGGTTTGACCGTTTCCTCGAGATGTGCCTTGAACACTCTGGGATTGCGGCCCGCCTCGGCCAGCCCAACGATGCCTTCGTCAGTCCAGACCCGTACCAGGGCCCGCCCGATCTTCAGTGGGTCGATGGTGATATTCGTGATTTTCAACTTGGCAATCTGTCGGGCTTAGATTCTGAGTTTCTGGAAGGAATTGGGTTAAAGTGAGAAAATGGGAGTTTGAGTGGTCGAGGCAAACGACAGATTGCTTGAAGCTCTTCTGCGAAGAGCTGGATGGCGATCTTTTGTGAAGAATTATTTGTCAGGTTAAATGTTATTGCTCCTCGCACCGCAATCTCCGCTGCGCTTCGATAAGCAGGGCGCCATGCGTAGCCGGGCGCTCAGCCGCGCGGTTTTTGAGACGTAGGTCTGTGCGGGCGAGCGTGATCCTGGATCGCTTGGCGGATCAAGCTTGGTCTCCGCCTTCTTGCGAAGCCGGCTACGAACCGGATCGCGAGCAGGGAGGCCCGCGCGGTATTTACCGCAGGGGTGTAGTTCAGGTCAAAGTTCAGGAAATTAGATGGGGAGAACCGAAACTCTTCCCTGAACTTTGTCCTGAACTGCGGACGCCGGTTCGAAAATGTAGAGCAATCTGTCAGATCAGATATCATTGCTCAAAGGATCTGTGAGCGCCCTAATTCGCTACAAAAGATGGATTGATATCTCCGCCGAGATATCGGATAATTGGGAGAGGAGAGTGATATGGTAAATGTGCATCCAGAATTCGTCGTTGATGAGAAGCAACACCGTAAAGCGGTCCTGCTCCCAATTGATGAGTGGGAGCAAATCGTGCAAGAACTTGAGGAGCTGGACGACATCCGGGCGTATGATGACGCTAAATCAGGTCCCCGGGAGACGATCCCGTTTGACGATACCGTCCGGGAGATTGAACGACACCCTTAAAAAGCCTACTCCCCGCAGCAAGCTACGGGGAATCTACGGCTTTTTACCCTTCGGGACCGGGTGTCGTTCTACTGGGTGTTTTTTTAGGAACCCTGCAGCAAGCTACAGGGAATGATCAAGTTCAAGCGGATTCAAATTCTTGAGGTATACCATTGAGATCTTTCGGTCTGCGCATAAGCGGCTCGCCAAGATTCATCAATCCGATCGACCCCGTATCATCACTGCCATCCGAAATCTCGCGGACGAACCACGGCCCTCAGGATGCAGAAAACTCTCGGGCCGCCCAGCCTGGCGCCTAAGAATCGGAGACTATCGAGTGATCTACGAAATTCATGACGACAGGCTTCTTATTCTCATTGCGTCCATAGGCCATAGGAAGGACATCTACAGATAAGGAACATTGCGCGTTGAGCTTTTCATCGCTTTCCGCCGTTACCGCGACGACCTGCGCGATCCGGCCGACTGAGAATAATCTGTCAGATCAAATGGTGTTGCACCTAAAACAAGCACCCATCCATGAACAAATCAGGCACCAATCCAGCTTCGGTTGAACCCCGCTTTGACATTGTCGATCTATTTCGACCGCACGAAGACATAGTCGGGTTTCGCGTTCCCCAACTCGTCGTGACGCCGAAAGGCACGGTGTTGGCATTTGTCTCAGTCGGTGTGCGAGGGCTGCGCGATGCGGGAACGGAATGCTACACTGCGGTCAGGCGCAGCCACGACAACGGTCGAAGCTGGGGCGACGAGCAACGTGTAATGTCGGAGAATACGCACCAGACGTCAGCCGTCGTAGACCAGGAGACAGGTCGCACCATGCTTCTCGCTTACACGCGACCGCTCCGGGACGGCGAAGGCAATCCCATGCACGAAAACTGGATGATGGCCCACCCTCAAGAGACGTGGGAACTCGGAGGCCGAGTGCTTCAATGGCACAGCGATGACGATGGGGTGATCTGGTCCGAGCCTCGTGATCTGGGTCAAGACCTGTGGCTTCACCCCAGTGGCGGCCTTATCTGGACAATCGGGCACGGCATACAGTTTTCGCAGGGCCCCTATCGAGGCCGGCTGGTCATTCCTTCCCGGCATTTCGGGGCCGGCTGCGCGCGGTTCGATGAAGACGGGAGGAATATGGTTCATTTCAGCGATGACCACGGCGAGACGTGGCACCTCGGGGGAACGGCTCAGCCCTACACCGGGGAATGCTGCCTGGCCGAACTCAGTGACGGCTCCCTCTATTTGAATTCCCGAAATCACGGCCAAATGACCGGATGCCGGGCCTGGTGCATCAGCTCGAACGGAGGCGAAACATTTACCCAATTCGGGTATGACAAAACGCTCATCGAGTCACGCGTACACGCTGGAGTTACAAGGTATTCTTCTGCCCACGATGGAGTAAGCCGCATCCTATTCTGCAACCCTGCGACCCGGGAAGGCCGCCACAGCATGACGGTCCGGGTAAGTTATGATGAATGCAAGACCTGGCCGGTATCGCGAGTAATCGATCGCGGATTCACCGCCTATTCGGATATCTGCGTAGCGAATGACGGCACCATTCTGTGCGCCTACGAAGCAGTCGAGGGATACAAGGAGATCAAGCTGGCCCGGCTCAATCTGAGATGGCTCGAAGCAGGGAGAAAGTAGAAGGAAAATCCGAAGCTCGAAGATCGAAAGAATTTCGAAACGCAACTCGAGTCCCAGGTCCGTGGTCCATTGTCCATTGAACCCCTGAGCGAGATGCAGTTTGAACAGGAGAACGCAGAGAGAACGGAGAGGACACAGGAAAAGACGGACTCTTTTTCACTGACCCTCTTCGGAGATCTCCAGGAGCACAACGACATCGCCGGGCGCATTGTCGCCCTGGCAGTGTACATGCAGCCCGACCTCTGTATCATTCTGGGCGATCTCGTCGGCAGGGGCAGGGACTTGATACCCCGACGCTTGCGTCGGGGAGGTTCATTTGACCCTCTTCGGAGATCTCCAGGAGCACAACGACATCGCCGGGCGCATTGTCGCCCTGGCAGTGTACATGCAGCCCGACCTCTGTATCATTCTGGGCGATCTCGTCGGCAGGGGCAGGGACTTGGATCAGTGGGAGGAGTGTTCGAAGTTGCTGGAACCGTTGCAGCGAAGCTGCGAAGTTGTGGCACTGCCGGGAAACCACGATTACGAGCGCGCCGGCGTCGCCCACAATTTTAGCGCCCGCTTCCGTTCGCCCGGAGTGCCAACCTATATGTCGCTCAGGCGCGGCGGATGCCGGTTCATTCTACTCGATACCATGCTCCACGACCGTGACACGCTCGAATGCGGAAATTTTCCGGCGAACTCCCCCCAGGCTGTCTGGTTGAAGGAGGAGTTGGAGCAGGCAAAGGTGTTGGCCGAACCCGCATTTGTGTGCGGCCATCATCCCGTATTCATGTCGACCGAGATCTACCGCTGCACTTCTCCGACGATCAGAGTGGACGACTGCGGCGATGAATTGGAGCCGGGCAATCTGCTTCCTGTGCTGTTGTGCGGAGGCGCGCAGATGTATTTTGCCGGGCACATTCACCTTTACGAAAAAAGCAAGTACCAGGCAATGCACTTCATCACTTCCGGCGCCACGAGTTACGACCCTCCCAGACTTCAAGAAGGAGGTAATCGTTTTGGCGAGTTGCGCCTGGAAAAAAACCACCTCTGCCGCCTGGATCTGGGAAGCGACAGGATTAGATTTCAGGCGGTGGACGAATGGTCCGAAGTGATCGACGAGTGGGAGGAACCGCTCCGTGCTCGGAGGGCGCATAATCGCCAGCAAGACTCTTAATGAACGTGGCTTGTCGTGATCGGACATCTTGGGTAGGGCGAAGCGTCCCCGCTGAGCCGAATGCCGTGGCCCGCGGCTCAGCGGGGACGCTTCGCCCTACCTGTTGATTCCGCTGCGAACAAACCTAACCGGAGTTTCGCCTCCTAATCGTAATCCTAATCCTACTCTCGGCCTCGGGGGCCCTCGGCCCTCCAGATTGCACGATCGAAAGGTACATTGCCAGCCATAGTTGACAGCCACAGGCCTCGCTACGGGACCTCTCAAGGCACTGAAAAGAATCCTAAGCCATCCGGTCCCTTGGGCCGGAAGAAGGTAGAAGTTTCACATCTTCCTTTCGGCGAGAAATTGCGCGAGCTTGGGTGTGTCGAGAGTCCGAGTTATCCTGAAGCTCCCGGCGGGACCGCAGGGATGTCCGGAATATATGAAGATGTGCTCTACCCCCTTCTCAGCGTCGACCACGGCGCCTGTAGGGTGAAAGCCATCTGTCGTCTTGTGGAAGGCTTGCCCCTCGGTCCGACGGTTCGCGAACAGGGTCCCTTCGAAGCGCCATTCGGCCGATTCCCATTCCGCCGGATCGATGCTCCAGAGGTCCACCATAAGTTTCTCCCGCCAACCTCGCACAACCTCGAATCTTCCTGTCACCGGATTGTAGTCGAGGGCCGCATCCTCGACGTGTCCCTTGTGCCGAATACTGGCGCGCCGGACATCGACGGGCTTGCCTCCTGAGACCCGGATCTGGAGGTGGGAGCTACGGGCCCGCTCGTCTCGCGCCATGATAAAGATATCGCCTTCATGGACGACAGCCGCGGGCTCGTATTGCGCCGCCCAACGAGGCAGCGGATAGGTCGCCTTATGCCATGTCCCGCCGTCGTCCTGTGAGGTGAGCATGACGAAATTGTGGTGCTGGGCACCGAGGGGACCGTCCACCGGGTTCTTAAAACTCTCCCTGCGGCCGTAACTAACCGTATTCCCGAAGGCGCACAGCCCAAGGTCGGGATGGTCGACAATTCGCGGACCGACGAAGATGATATCGCCGGCTGTCGTGTCCTCGCGGAACTGATCCGGAAGGTGGACCCATGTCTTGCCTTTATCCTCAGAGCGAAAGGCGCCGTAGTTGCAGAGCACAACTACGGTACCGCGGCGCGAGGTTCCGAGGGCGTTGAGATGAAGCCTATACCCTTCCTTGCTGTCGTTGACGGGGCCGAAATTGAAACGATGCGAGAGGGGGATGAATCCGCCGCGGTCCCTGCATGAAGGCGCCATCGCGTCCCGTAAATTGAAAGACTCCGCCCAGGTTTTACCTTCGTCGGCGGAGGTCACGGCTAGGGTGAAGCTGGAGTCGTCGTCGGCGTCTCCAGCCCCCCAGGAATGGTGGCCCGGCATCCTCCGGTGGATGACGACGAGAGTATCATCCACTTTTGTGGCCTCCGCAAAGCCCAGGTGGTTGTTGTCGCCAAGCGGGTCCTCGGGTAAAACCACGGGGGAGAGTTCGAGCAGGCCCTGACGCGCACCTTCATTGAATGTGGCGAGCTGCTCATCGGTAGTGTTGAGGAGTTTCAGAGCAAGAGGGCTCAGGATATTTTCCAGTCGATTCCCGGTCATCTGTTGTTTCAGCTTAGTACTTGAACCTGATCATTCCCTTTCCCGATAAGTCGGGACTGGAGGGTTCTAAAAATCACCTTCTCGTGTCGTGTCTGACAAATAAGCATAACCAATGTGGAAGCGCCATGGGGTCGATAGCAAGGCGGGACAAACCCGGAATGCCTGACGGCCTTGCGGGTTTGTCAGACACGACACTTGGACTGCACCCGGTCCCGAAGGGTAAAAAGCCGTAGATTCCCCGTAGCTCTTGACCGGTCGAAGCCTCCCCCGTCGCCATTTTGGCTATAGAGGACGTGTTGGCGAAGACCGTTGCTGCGGGGAGTAGGATTTTTTCATTGTATCCATATTTCTTTCTGATTTCAACGAGAGTGCCCTCTCTCTTGACGACCGAGCCCAAAAGGTGCTCTTCTGTTCTTTACCCTGCAAGTGAAAGCGTTTCTTTATACCGATCTCAACCGGTGCGCGTCCAAAGCGTTTCTTTATACCGATCTCAACCGGTGCGCGTCCGTTTCGCCGGAAAAGCGAATTTTTATCGATTGGAGAGAATTGCTATGACCACCAGTCCGATTATTTCTGGCCAGCCATTCAGCGAGGAAAAAACCCGGCAGATTGTCGACGCATTCCATCGCGATGGTTTCGCGCTCATACCCGGCGTGCTGGAGCCTGATGAAATGGAAGCCCTGCGCGATAAAACCGATGCCCTGCTCGACGATCCGGGCCTTGCCGAGAGAGAAAACCCCCACCGCGGCGACAAGAGATACGCCCAATTGATGCCACACAGCGAATCGGGAGAAAAACTCCCGTTCATTTTGCGGAACACCATCGACCTCGATCCGATCTTCCGGGATCTGCTCATACGCCAACCGATTCTCGGTCTGGCCGAAGCGACGGTAGGGCCTGACTGCATGTTTTGCGGCCAGAACGTACTGCGGAGTCAATCCGGTCTGGCCATCGAACGCTGGCACGTCGATGGAACCGTGCAATTCCCGGTGCCCGACGGGGTTCCACGCCACGACCCGCGAATCCGCCCGCCGGTCCTGTGGCTTGCGGTGCAGATGGCGTTGAGCGATATCGAGACGATCGAGTACGGCCCCACCCAGTACGTTCCAGGTAGCCACTGTTCCGGTCGCAAACCCAACAGCCAGGAACACCCGGACTTCGAAGGGCGCGGGCCGGTGTCGATTTTCTGCAAAGCGGGAGACATCTACCTGCACGATCCGCAGTGCTGGCACCGGGGCGCGCCGAACACCTCTAACCGCACCCGGTATCTCATCCAGTCGCAGTACGCCGCCCAGTGGGCCTATCAGCGGTTCAATTGGTTGAATCGCGTTTCCGTGCCCGAAGACGACCTGCGAACCGCGAGCGAGCGGCTGCTGCAGGTGTTGGGGAGGAATCGCCCCGGGTAATCGGATAGACCACCCCCACACCGCCCTGGAGGGGCGGAGGCATCGTCCCTCTCACGGGGATTGCGGCAAACAGAACAATGTCCGCATCTCGAGAGCCACGCGCGAGAAAGTTCCGCAGATTGCAGAAGCGCGGGTGTAATATGACTAGCTTTTTACGACCGTATCGCACCTGGGCTTTACGGTCAGTTTGACTGTTCCCGGATGTTGCCATTGATCGCGCCGCGGCCTTTATTGATGGTCAATGGCGATAGTGATGCGCGTACCCCTCTGGAAGGCGTGAAGCAGTGCATGGCAGCCGCGGAAGCGGCTTACGCGGAGGCAGGAGCGCCGCGGAATTTCAAGGCTATCTTGCAGAGAAATACCCGTCATGCGTTGACTGAAGATGCACTGAGCGAGGCTCAATCGTGGTTGCTAGGCCAGTTGCGTGAGTAGATAGTGGGCGAGAAATGGATAACTGATCCGACAGAAAATGAGCTCCGCCTGATGAATGGCACCTATGGAATACCGATCATTGAACCAGGATCAAGTCGCTCACTTTCGCGAATATGGCTACCTTCGAATTGGTGCCCTGCTTGATTGCGACCTGGTCGAAAACCTGCGCGATGAGTACGACCGTATATTCGCCGAGGCCGGTGCTGACGGACGCTACCGCAATCTCGCGATCAGCGATACCGACGACATTGACGCGAAGGCCGATGCGCCAGGACAGATGCTCCAGATCACGCAGATGTGCGAGAGAAGCATTCTGTTCAGAAAGCTGCTCTACGACAATCGAATCGTCGATATCGTCGAAGATTTGATGGGGCCGAACATTCAGCTCTTTCACGATCAGGCGCTCTACAAGCCGGCGCGTACCGGCGAGTCCGTCTTTTGGCACCAGGACAATGCTTACTGGCAGTGCCTTCCCGCACAACTGGTCAGCTGTTGGCTCACGTTGGACGATGTTGATGCGGAGAACGGTGCGATGCACGTGATACCGGGCTCACACTTGAGACCGACCGAACACAAGCGATCGGCGGAAACGAGTCCGTTACTGGATATGGGCGACCAGGTCGACGAGTCTAAGGCCGCCGTCATCGATCTTCCCGCGGGGGGAGTCATGTTTCATCATTGTCAGACCTGGCATCATACTCCGCCCAACCGAACCGAACGCCAGCGCCGTGCCTTCGCGATCCACTTCATGCCGCCCGGTACCAGGGGAAAGACAGGCGAATTTCTCGAAGTATCGTTCTCACGCCCAATACTTCGGGCGCACTTGAGCTGGCACAAAATGTGAGTAACGCAGCTAGAGTAGAGGGTCTTGCGATCGGAAATTTAGAAATGCGCGACAAAAATGATAGACCCAGAGTGCCAGAAGAAAGCAGCGATTATACACGCCAGGATTTGCCTCAGGTTGATAAAGTAGACGTGTTGTCCCAGCATAGAGGCTAAAGGACATTCAGCCTATACCGATCTCCTTCAGATAAGCCCGGGTACGCGCGGCAATGGGCAGAGGCTTATCGAAAGGGGCGGGATACATATCCTGTTCGACGATGCCGATGCCCTCGTAGTTGATCTCCCCGAGCACATCGCGGAAGGCTTCGAAATCAATGGCGCCTTCCTGCGGTTCCACAAACATGTCATTCCCGACCGCTTTCGCGAATGAGATATCACCCTTGTTCACTTCATCCCGTTTGGCGGCATCTACGTTCTTCAAGTGCAAATACGGAATTCGCTTGTGGTGTTTCCTCATCAGTTCGGCCGAGTCCCCGTAGCGGTAGGCGTAGTGACCGGTATCGAGACACAGCGACACCAGATCGGGGTCGGTATTCTCCAAGAACCTTGCCACATCCTCGGGATATTCCACGTGCGTTTCAGCGTGATGATGAAAGACTCCGGTCAGCCCGTAGTCATCCCGGGCAATCCGGCATATCCTGGTCGTTGTCTCGATGAGGCGTTGCCAGCCGTCGTCTTCGAGTTTTTTGACGCGGTACTGCTCGCCGGTAAAGAGATTGGAGTAGGTATCATCGATGATGACCAGGAATTGCGCTTGAAGCTTCTGGAGCAGGTCGCCGACGTTCCGCAACCACTTCTCGGTGGCCGGCCAAGCTTCCTTGTCCTCGAGGTGCGGCATAATGAACGTCCCGGACACCTTTAAGTTTCGCTTGTCGAGCTCCTGCTTTAAGGTGTCGTAATCGATAGGGAGATAGCCGGTGGGCCCCAGTTCAGTCCACTCGTAACCCGCCTCAGCAACTTCGTCCATGAATCGATGCCAGGGCGTTTGTTTTGGATCATCTGGAAACCAGACGCCCCACGAATCCGGTGCGCTGCCGATTAAAACATTCATAAATCACTCCTTCATGAGCTTTGTTTGACCTCTAAAGCCATACAATTGATTCGATGCTGGTATTCCGCACTAATAATAAAAGCTCTGCAACTTCGCTCGTTCCGATTCGTATTCGGCGCGCGCTTCCAGGGGCACGGAATCGCCGCTCACCGCGGCCGCACTGCGCCCGTTGTGGCGGCAAAAGTAGGATGGAGCGCCTGCTCCGTCATATAGGTTCATCCTTTGCCCCAGGTTAACTCAGCGCTTATGGAGCGTTGCCCTGGGCTTCAACGGGATGCGCTTTTAGCGCGGGCACAGCTTTCCGTCTTCTCTCCACCCAACCGCTGAACCCTGAACCATCAAAGAAGTTGAAAGCCGGAGCCGCTGGTGTAGCTTTCTCTGCCAGTAATGAAGCAATTATTCCTCGGGCTTCTCCTGGTGTTCGCGGTGGCAACGGGCATGACCTACCTGAGCGAGCCCGACCTGCAGCGGAAAGTCCCGGTGATCTACATCACCTGGGATCCCTCGCCCGATCGAATTCGGCAGCTCAACCTCTTCCACCGATGGCTGCTCCGAACGGGGAGAGTCGCTCCCGACGGCGGGCCCGCCGTCGAACTGCGAATCGATGCCTCCACGGACAGTGCCTATGAGCGCATGGTCCAGGCGGTTTCGGGTGTAGCCGGCGATCTCGTCACGGGGACTATCCCTTTCATGTGGAGGTCCGGCATGTTGGAAGACATCACTGACATCGCCAGGGAAAAGGGGTTGTCGCCGGATCGCACTTACGAAGGCGCACATCCCGACTTCGAATCTGACGGCCGTCAGTACGGATTCATCACGATGATGTATTCCGTGAATTTATGGGTGAATGTGGAGACTTTTCGCAGATATGGGATGGAGCCTCCTCCACGCCGCTGGGATATCGAAACCTTCGAACAAACAGGAAAAGAGTTCGTGCGCCGCGCCAACCCGCCCGGGGAGCGCCAGAAGGTGTTCTTTATGAACAGCGTGCAGAACAACAACGGCGATCGGTTCGTCCGTTCCATGCACCGCGATCTCGGTCTCTCCGATTTCAACGAAACGCTGACCCGCTGCACCCTCGACGACGAGCGATTCGCCCTCGTATTGGAGCGGATTCATCGATGGACTTATGAGGACCACCTTATGCCCACAGCGGCGGACGAGGCATCGGTTCACACAGAAGGCAGTTTCGATTCATCCATGCTCCCGCTCTTTGCCCGGGGAACCTACGCCATGATCCCGGCCGGACGTCACTTCCTCATCCGGCTGCGCGAGTTCGAGACCCGGCCGGAGCTCTCCTTGAGCTTTTTCCCGGCCGACGAATTTACCAATGCCGTCTCCATAGCGCGCACCGCGGCAATCTATCGCCAGAGCAGACACAAGGACGAGGCCATGCTCTTTCTCCAGTTTCTGACCAGCCCCGAGTACAACAATTTTATCGTCGAAGGCGCCGATGGGCTTCCTCCCCTTCCGGAGTATACTAGAAAAGAGGCCTTTCTCCGACCCCCGGAACATCCTAACGAATGGGGACTGCACGAAGCTCTTCTGGAAGCCGGCACGACTCTCGCTATCGCCCGCCCTCACAGCCCCTTCGTTCCCCTTAATCCGACCCTCCACTTCAAGAATATGGCCCGCGACAAGGTCCTCGAGAATCTCGCCTCTCCGCGCGACGCCGCACGCGAGGCCGCAGAGAGAATCAACGCCGAGATCAATCGAACGATTCAGGAAAGCCCCCGCTTGCGCAAACTCTACCACGAGTGGACTGCTCTGCAGGATAAGATCGAGAGAACCCGCGCTGAAGGGCGAAAAGTCCCGCTCGAGTGGATTAAGGACCCGTTTCATCGAGCGCATTACCTGCACAAAGGGTGGGCGACGGAAGAACGAACCGCAATCTCCGCTGCGCTTCGATAAGCAGTGCGCCACGAGAGATCTACCGGTTCTTGGAAATTCGCATGTTGCTGTCTAAGGAGAGCGAAGGCGAAGACGGATCGCGTTCAGGCTAGGAGTATAATCAGGTTCAAGCTTTGATTTGACCGACAAGCATCGGTTTTGCTCGGTCTCCTGGCTAGGACCGTTCACCGATCCTCGTAATGACAAAATGGCCTGGAATCAGGAACGGAACCCCAAAAGCGATTTCTTATCTGAGTGGCGGTGACGAACCCGAGGTGGCTGATGCACCCCTCAGGCTTCAGGGTGATCACGGTCCAGTGGCTTACCGAAATGTACGAATTCGGCACCTATCTCGTGCCGTAGGGGAAGAGCCAATCTCCTGGCGGCGCCCCCGTATCGAGCACCGAATTAAACGACACCCTTAAAAAGCCTACTCCCCGCAGTCCCGACTCGTCGGGACAGGGTATGATCAAGTTCAATGGCCTTCAGTACTGAGAGGCGTTTTCAAAGTGGGTCCGCCGTCACCGTTTCCTCAGTTCGTATCCCGCTCGGGCCACCTGGTCCTTAATCCAGTAGCGACCCGCATCCTGGTATACCTGCAGCTCGGTAACCCCGTCCAGCAACTCGTTGAGGTAGGCCGTCTGTTCGTTGTCCCCGGTCTGCTGCATCCGGAGTTCATGCCACAGCGAACCCACCCAGGTGTCCTGGCTTTGCACGTTGGCGGTGCGAACAGAGATCACCCAATTGAATCCTTCGACGATGGCATTAGGCATATTGGCGTCCATCGATAAAGGCATCGGTTCCACCGGCGCTACGTTGAAGGAGGTAAAACTGCGCGTTAAACAACTCCAGGCCGGGGCGTAGATGGACCGGCAAGAATCCCCCGGGATAGCCTTCCGTATTCGGCACGAAAGCGACCATGTCCTTGGGCGGCGGAACGCCTACCACTGCCGGAAGCCTTCCACTGGCTTCGGCAAACAACCGGTTCCCTTCCAGGCTGGTCGCGTAATAGACAAAATCCATAGCCAAGTCGGGATGTTTGGACTGACGAGTCAAGCCGAGCACGAAGCGCGTCAAGTTGCCGGCTTCGGAAGTGCGCCCCAGCATATATCTGCCGTAGCGGGCGTTTTGCGGATCGGGAAGCGGGATTTCGAACACCCCTACATCGAAAGCGACCTGGGAGAAAATGCTCTGAGCTTCGATGCTCGTTGCCAACATCATTACGGCGCGCTCCTGAGCGAAGTAAAAAAGCGCATCCTGTTTGGTGGACTGCATGAAACCGGGCTGGAAATTGCTCGTGACTTCATTGACCAATTCCAAGGCCAGACGCACTTGATCCGTATCATACTTCCAACGGCCCTGGAGGTAGGAGACTCCGACTTGATCTGAGATGTGAGTCAAGCGACGGGTGTTATCGAGCTCCAGGGACAGCATCTGAGTCTGGCTCGTCAGAAGGCTGCGAATAAGGAAGTCACCGGTTCCGCTTCCCGCCACCGGGATGAGTGTTCGGCCGGATTCCCTGGCGTATGAGTGGATTGCTTTACAAACCTCCAGGAATTCTTCGAAGTCACGGGGGGGTTCACGGGATCCAGTGATCTGTCCGAGCAGGTTTCGGTTATAGAGCATGCGCGTGGTGGAAGAGGTCATGGGCACGCCGTAATAGCTGTAGTTCATGGGGAGGAAGTCGGGCCTCCCTTCGAGGCTGTCAACGAAGGTTTCGCGCCAGGGCACACCTTCCAGTTCGGTTCCCTTGTTATAGGGGTTGGGCCGGTCCATTGGGCGGTTATAGGACTCGAAATACTTGATCATTTGCTCACCGTAGACGGTCTCATTGAGCATAAGATCGGGGGCCTGCTCGCCGATAAGCATGGTATTCGTCCAGCTGCGGTAGACCCGCTCCGGCACCACAATCTGCTCCACGACTACATCCGGATGCCTGCTCATGAATGCCTCCGCCACAGCCTGCAACCCGCGCCGCATGCCGTCTTCCTGAACATTGTGGGCGATCCGCAGGTAACGCACATTCGGATCGAAATCCATCGCTTTGCGCTTGACTACCCGCGCCAGCGAGAGAGCGAAGCAGAGCGCCAATAGAAGAAATCCAATCAGGTTGAGGATGTTCGACGGCTTCATCGACTAACAAGCTTCAGGGAACGTTTGATAGCCGCGGCCTCAAAAGCGTAAGCCGTTCGCGGATCAAGATGTTCCTCTTGTCTCTGGGGAATTCACGCAGGAATCTCTCGAAGAATTCCACCGCAATAGAAACCTCGCCCAGTTCCCTTGCTATCTCGCCGACGCTAACCAGAACGTCCCGTCGGATGCGAAAGTTTTGAATGCCCGCGGCGACGGCCTCGCGGTAATGGTAAAGCGCTTTCTCCAGTGGTAGCTCGTAGCGTGTCGCAAGATCCCCCATCAGGTTGTGGAACTGACTGCGGATGCCGGGTCGGACGAGATTTTCTGCCAGGGGTTCGAGTTCCTCGAACCGCTCCATTCGCTCCTCTCGTGACGCTACCGTGTAGAAGCGAATGAGAGCATATCGTGTGGCGGCGAGTTGGGCGTAAAAGTGGTGAGGATGGGCAGCGATGATTTCCCCGTAGATGCGTTCCGCTTCTGCCAGATCGGCGTCTAATTGATGCACCTCCCAGATGCGGCCCACATAATATCTGGCGGCAACGCCCAATCCGTCCATTCCTTCGGACGAGTAAACCTCGGAAAACAGGCCCCGCGCTCGCTCCAGGTTGGCTTGCGTCTTCGGCTGTTTGTTTATGAGGTTGAGCGCAAGGCCGAACTTGAGCTGGATGACGTTGCCTCGATGCTCATCCAGCAAATCGCCGAATTCATCGGCAGCTTCGTGATAGAGAAAATCCCCCGTTTTCTTCCAGGCGGATTCAGGTGAAATGTCGGCTTCAGAACGTGCAGGTGCTTGTATGGGTAGCAAATAAAGCCAGGAGAGGAGCAGGGGGAGAAAGCGGAGCCTGTGAATTTTCCGGAACGGGAAGCTCTCTAGTGTCGTGTTCGACAGATAAGCATAGCCAATGTGGAGGCGCCATGGGGTCGATAGCAAGGCGGGACAAACCCGGAATGCCCGACGGCCTTGCAGGTTTGTCCTAACGCCGCTAGCGACCCTATGCCCCTCCTGAAGGTCCATCTCTTTGCATTCAGCGCGCCGCACTTCGTGAGTCAAGGCTTGATTTGAGCGGGCTCCTCCGTAGGGGAGCAGGTGCCGGTCATTCTCAGTAAAGATCCTCGGGGCAAGCCCCGAGGCATTCTAAGAAACCGATGAGGATTCTTAAACGAAGCAAGCTTCGGGGTATCCGACCCCACAGTGAATGAACCTAGCTTGTCGTGATCGGACATCTTGGGTAGGGCGAAGCGTCCCCGCTGAGCCGAATGCCGCGGCCCACGGCTCAGCGGGGACGCTTCGCCCTACCTGTCTATTTCGCTGCGAACAAACCTCCATGGTGAAACAGGCATCCTTGCCTGTTCCCAGGCCTGATCACGGGCAGGGAATCCCGTGTCACATTGGCCTCGAACTCAGATGATTCATCCATATTTGACGGTCAAGGGTCTCGATAAGAATTCTCTCAATGGTCCCTTTTTAGCTTCCAGATATACGCGTCACCATCAAACACATAGGCGTTCTCTTCAGGGGCTTCCGGTGCTGGGTCTCTCGGGATCCAGCGAGCCAGTTCTTCCTTCATATCACGGTAGGCCGGGTCAGCAGCGAGGTTCTCCCATTCATTAGGGTCGGCTCCATGGTCGTAGAGCTCCTCATTGCCGAAATGGGAGTAGGAGCTGTCCACACGGTAAGGCAGATCGGCCTCATTGTCGTAACGAATGTAGCGCCAGCGTCCGCTGCGTATCGCTGTCTGGCCGCGCTTCATTTCAGTGATCGCCGGGTAATCCCAAGTTCTGTTCGGATCATCGACCAGAGGCTTCAGACTACGCCCGTCAAGCTTGGAAAGGGGTTTCAGACCACACAGGTCCAGGAGACTGGGGTAGAGGTCGGTCAGGCTCGCGGGCCGATCGCAACGGGAGCCTCCCCGTATCTGCGGGCCGGCAATGATGAAGGGTAAGCGCGTGCTCTCTTCCCACAGGGTCGACTTATGCCAATGCTCCTTCTCCCCCAAGTGAAATCCGTGATCCGACCAGAATACTACCAGGGTATTGTCTGCGTGGGGCCCATCTTCTAGAGCGTCGAGAACCGTGCCCAGCTGATCATCGACGAAGGAAATGGTCGCAAGGTAGGCCCGCACCGCGGCGGACCACATGCCGGCCTTCATCAGGTCACCGTGATCCCAACCGCGAATGCCGGCCAGTTCGAGACCCTGGAGGGGAATGTCATCCAGGTCGTCCGCTTTCGTTTCCGGTAAGCGGATGGTATCGAGAGGGTAGAGATCGAAATACTTTTGCGGTACGTGCCACGAGGTATGAGGCTTGTGAAATCCGACGGCAAAGAGGAAGGGCTCCTCGGTTGGATCTTTGAGAAACTCGGCTGCCCGTTTGGCAATCCGCACATCCGGGTGGTCTTCCTCCTTGCCTTCCCGTGGCCACGCGCCCCAGGAAAATGATACGGTGCCCAGCATATGGCCTTTATGCTTGATTCCCTGCCATTCCGGTTTCGGGCGCGGCGTGCCATAGGGTGGGGGTCCTTCGTCCAGAAAGTCATGAAACTGGCTCGGCGGGCTGTAACCCTTGCGATGGTGCCATACCTTACCGAGACCCGTGACCCGATAGCCTTCAGCGCAAAAACGGACAAAGAGGGTCTCGGCGTTAGGGAGCTGCGGCGCCCAGGGCTGCCAATTGTTGTAGATTCCGGATGTTGATGGGCGCAGGCCGGTGAACACCGCCGTCCTCGATGGGTTGCATACCGGCGACGCACAGTGCGCGTTCGTAAACTCGACTCCCTTTGCTGCCAGCCGAGCAAGGTTCGGGGTGTGCACCACGCCCGAGTATCCACCCAGGCCCGACGTCCAGTCATTCATGTCATCGACCGAAATGAGGAGGACATTCCGGTGATTTGGAGATAGATTGCTCATGCGAGGTGCGGCGGAGCCGTTAACGGGAAGGGCCGAGGCGGCGAGTCCGGTGGAAAGTGATTTCAGGAATTCCCGGCGACGCATGGCTGCTGTGGCAAGAGCCCGGTTATCTCACCAAATTCCAGAGGTGATGCGAAGCCGCAACCAAAACACGGAAAGAGAGAAACTACGAAAAACAAGAATTTGAGGGATTGTAGTACGGATTACGCAGATTCTGAGGATGGGGAAGGTGGATTCCCGCATTAATCTGGGTAATCTGCGGTCCCCTTTTCTTTGCTCATAGGGCATTTTCTTCTAGTTTCTAGAGGCCCGCAAGCAGGGACACCGGTGAGGGTAGGCAGCGGCCTACCCTCAGCTCCGGCGAACCTAGAACGTGTAGTCCATCGCAAAGCGGTAGGTCGTTTTGTCGCCCGGGGTCATCAGGAAACTGGCCACAGGAGTAATAAGGTATTCCTCATTAGTTAGATTATCGATGAATCCCCGGAACAGCCATTTCCCTTTCTTATAGGAAAGAAATAGATTCATGACTTCATATCCGGGCGCCGTGAACCGGTCCGCTGAATCGCCCGCGCGCTCCTGTATACTCTTGTAGGTCAGACCCACACTGAATCCTTCCAGGGGACCCTTTTGGAAGGTGTATTTGCCTAGGAAACTGTAATTGAACCCGATCGGCACGCCGCGAGGTCGAACGGATGCGCCACTCCTTTGAATATTCTCGGTGTTGACATCCTGCAGGCCAATCATGAGCGAAATGGCGTCAATCGGCTGGAAGAACATATCCGCTTCCCAGCCTTTGGTTTTGGCCGTTCCTATTTGACGAACCACGTTGCTGCCGCTTTCGACATCCTGTTCGCTTACTCGTTGGTTCGTGAAGTCAATTTTGAAATAGGAGGTGGTCACGACAACTCGGTCTTCCCACAGGTTCAGCTTGGCCCCGAATTCATCGGTCAGACCCTCCTGGTTATCGAATTTTTCTCCCAATACATTCTCACCACTCGCAGGAATGAATGTCTCGGAATTACTGTAGAAAAGGTTCACCCCGTCGACGATCTCGAATATCGCGCCGAACTTTTTCGTCCAGTCCGTGTTCGTTTCGGGTGCGAGAAACGATCCGTCCGCTCTGAAGGTAGCTCCACGGCCCCAGTCGTAGCGTATGCCTGCCGAAAAAACCAGCCGTTCCTCGAACACGCTTACGCTGTCTTGAATAGCCCAATTGAACCCCTCCGTTTCAGTCCGCCCAGGCTCGCGCGGGTTATCCGGTCGCCAATTGCTGAGCACTTGAGCCGGGTCGCGCGGCTGGACGTTGAATACGCTCTGCAATTCCGTGTCCCAATCATAGCGGGAGTTGAAAAACCAGCCGTCGTTGTTGCTAAACTGAGTATAGGTCATCAGATTGTGCCTCAATCCCCCGGTGTCGAACTCGCTGGTGAGGTCGAAACTGAATACCGTCTCGTCGAGATTACTCGGTCTGTGACGGGCGATAAAGGGTAATACGACGATGTCTACGGCTTCGCCGGATGCCTTGAATCTCTTCCAATCGGCGAAGGTTGTATTGGTCCTGAGGTTTCGAGTGGTACCATCTTCAAGGGTCAAGAGTTCGCCATCGGGACCGAGAAGGCCGTGATCACGCGGCAGGTAGATCCTGAATAGAAATTTCTGGTCGCGATGGCGCACGTTGGCTCGCATGAACCAATTCGTTCCCAACATATCGAACGAATGCGTAAAGCCCAGCTCGAAGTTATGGGATTCAGCCTGGTTACCTACGTCGGGGTCGCCGACATTTCCACTTCTAGCATCAACTGGAATAATTCCGAACGGAAGTACGCCGTCCGGGTCCGCAAACCAGACGCCACGCGGTTCCATATAATGGTAGCGATTAAAATGATAGCGGAACGCCAGTCGCGTATTGGTCTTTTCGTTCATCTCAAAGGTCAGCATTGAGACCAACGTTCTCTCGTCATCGATTCCGTTCGCCCGCATATGGCCGTCCTGATAGTGATAAAGGATGCGCCCCCACCACTGATCATTTTTTCCAAAAGCCCTATTGATGTCGAAGCGAACGCCATAGGTGTCATAACTCCGGACATCGATTCCAATCGAGGTTCGATCGCCTTTGAAGGGTACCTTGGTCACCCGATTGACGATGCCTCCGAGCTTGTGCGATCCGAAGAGTACCCCCGCCGGCCCCTTAACAATCTCAAGGCGTTGAATAACGATTGGGTCCTCGTGTGCCGCACTTTCCTGGATGCCATCGCGATGAGTCAATGTAGTACTTGGCAACCCTCGAATTATGAGCTGGTTAGCCCTTGGGGTCGAGGTCATGGCTATACCACTCACATATTGAAGCGCCTCGATTAAATCCACCGGCAACAAGTCGCTGATGAGGTGTTCGTTGACGGGGATGACGGAGAGTGGCAGTTTACTTAATTCAGTGTTGATTCGGCTGCCGCCCATGCTATAGGTAGAAGCATAGCCGCGATCGGTATCGGATTTCACCTCGTAAGGGGTAAGGGTGATGATTTCTTCACTAGCTTCACCTCCTTCGGTCTGGGCTGCCAGCAAAGCAGGTAGAGTTAGAGTAAGTCCTGAGATCAATCCTATTCTCAGGAGAATGGAGCGTGGTATATTTCGGTAGTTCATAGCATTTCTGGTTTTGTGATTCGTGAGCGTGAGGGTTAACTATTCACGTAGCCCCACCGAGGCGCTACCATTGACTGAAGAGACATCTAAATTTACCCCCCCCCCGCGATTGCAAGAGAAAAAAGCTTTTTTCGCTGGGCTCGGACGAGGCGTTTTCCGTGCTGCCGAACGATGCGCTGGAGCCCTTTGATAACTTCGGCGAAGCGGTGGCGATCGACGGTGACGTAGTGGCGGTGGGAGCGACGAGCGATGACGACGTAGCGAACAGCTCGAGAGCGGTCTATGTGTTCGAACGCAGCGGCGGACAGTGGGGGCACACAGCCCGTCTGAGCGCCGGCGAGCAGAGTGATATTTTCGGTGGGGCGGTCGGCCTCAGCGGTGACATCCTGGCCGTGGGCGCGCCCGGGCACAATGAAGGAAGGACCTCAAGTACCGGGGTCGTCTACATTTTTCAACCTGATGGCGGGGGCCAATGGCGCCAAACGGCCAAACTGCTACCAAGCGGTATTCGGGAGCAAGATCGATTTGGCAAAGGGCTGGTAGTGAGTGGAAACGCCTTTGCCGCCGGAGCCATCGGAAACTGAAGTCAGCAACTTCCAGGCGGCCGGAGCGGCATATGTGTTTGAGCGCAGGGAAAACGGACAGGGAACGCAGGTAACGAATTTAACCAGACAGAATCCAGCCCGGAACGACGCCTTTGGTGGCCGCATCGGCTTTGGCGGCGACAAGGTAGTGGTCGGTATCGTCGATACTGATTTTTCCATCGTCGAACAGGCCGCCGGCGGGGCCGCCTTTGTCTTTACGGTTCCGGTAACACCGCCGCCGCCGCCGCCCGAATACGAGGATATCTTCAGCGGAGGGCCGGACGCGGGAGACGGCTGGCATGAATCCACCTGGTTCGGGTTCTACAACGTCAATTTCGACCCGAGGATCTTCCATCTCGAACATGGATGGACTTTCGTCGATGCCTCGAGCACGCCTGATTCGATGTTTCTCTTGGACCTAACCTCGGCGGGCTGGTTTTTCGTCGGCCAGGGGCTTTATCCCAACCTTTTCAGCTTTGGGCGGAACGCGTGGGGTTTCTATTTCGCAGGGACCTCCGTTCCGCGCCAGTACGTCGACCTGGGGAGCGGGGACTTTTTCGGTTTGGAATGATTCCCGCCGCTGGCGGTAATCATAAAACCCGGATGATGTCGGCTCGGCGCTGCGCCGGGGAATTGAGGCCAACCGGGAAGGCCAAACCGCGGTCATCGAGGTCATGACCAACGCGGACGAGGCAATTCCCAACGCGACGGTCATGGGATAGCGACGTTCCAGACGGCGGTTTCTTGGGTAGGGCAAGTTCTGCTGGATAGCAGAACGAGCCGCGAATTCACAGCAATCTGCGGCTCGGCAGGGACGCCTCGCCCTACCTTTCGTCAGGCGTGAGGTGCGGCTTCAGCCTGTTGTTTCTTTGACCGAACCCAGCCGAATCCGGAGGACAAACGCCTACGCTCCGTGCCGTTCGCAGCTATAAACTGCGTAAGCCCTGCGCCACGAGAGGCCCGTCTTACCCCGAGGTGTACCGGACTCTCCCGCGAGGACTCAGGTAGTTTCATTCCGCTGATCTGAAACTTAGCCTCTGGTGCGGGATGCAGGGCTGTAAGCGAGAGCAAGTTTCACTCCTGATATATCCGGCGAGCGTCAGCGCAGCCGGAGGCCGCGCTGATCTGAAACTGCGCACTGGCTAATCTCCCCGCGATCTTCCCCAAGGCCCTGTAAGGGTCGGACAGCTCAGCCCAGGGAGGAGCGGAGCGACGCCCTGGGTTGCCTAGGATCCATTCATCGCCGCCCTGAAAGGGGCGGGAGAAACCGGCATCCTCGCCCAACCCGTTCGATTCTCGCGCCCCTTCAGGGCGCGCTGTGGCTCGGCACCGTAACCCAGGGCGTCGCTGCGCTCTTCCCTGGGCTGCGATATCGCGCCCATTCAGGGCGCTCCTGATCTCGTCGAACGGTTCAATCCCCGTCTTCTCTCCTCCCAACCCCTGAACCTTGAACCACTGACCCCTGAACCATCATCGAACGTCAAAACTGGGAAACACGTCAGCCGGAAAGGAGTTCGTCCGCCGCGCCAACCCGCCCGTGAGGCGGCAGAGAGAATAAACGCCGAGATCCGTCGAACGGTTCGGGAAAGCGCCCGCCTGCGCAGACTCTACCAAGAGTGGATGGTACTGCAGGATAAGATTGAGCAATTCCGTGCTGAAGGGCGCAAAGTGCCGCTCGAGTGGATTAAGGACCCGTTTCATCGAGCGCATTATCAGCACAAAGGGTGGGCGACATCTGCTATCTCGTCGCGGAAGGGAAGAGCCAATCTCCTGGAGGCGTCCCCGAATCGAGCACAGAATTGAACGACACCGTTAAAAAGCCTACTCCCCGCAGCAATCCACGGCTTTTTACCCTTCGGGACAGGGAATGATCAAGTTCAACCCAGGTAACCGAGAACCGGCATTGGAAGGTCCCTTCAAGGTAGGATGGAGCGCTTATAGCTCCGTCTCGCCGCCTGTCGAGGCCTCTTTGATCTTGTCAGAGAACGCATCGACAGCTTCGTCGAACTGATAGCGGCGCGAAAGCTCCCAGGCATCATCGAGGGAAAGCTCCGCGCCGGCTAATGCGAAGCGTCCCCGCTGAGCCGGAATCCAGCACACACCGCTCAGCGGGGACGCTCCGCCCTACCATCTCGTCCCCGTCAAGGTCCGATGCAGCGCGGTGGCGCCAAAGGATTGGCGCCCTCCATATCCGAGGCGCAATCAAGGGACGAGGGCCCACGAGTCCGTAGAGGTAGGCAATCCAATTGAGCCATTCTCACACCTTGGCTTGCAGAAAATCGATCGGTTCCCAACTCTCACCCGCAAGTGGCCTCCAGAGCTATCGGCCCTTGATGGTACCGTCTAAAGGTTCATGGCTCAGCCATAGTTGACGACCGGTCGGTCTGCTTCTATTGAGTCTCATGCCCGTGCCAAAAGTTTCCACGTAGGGTGGCCGATCCGGGTGGCCGATCCGGGAGGCTCGAACTATTCTCTTTTCCGAAGCGGGCTGATTTTCGATACGGCTTTGTCGCCTTCGATGTGGACCCTGCCGTCTTCTTCGCAGATGAGGGCGGGTACGGTCCGGGCCCCTCCAGAAAATGGGCCCCACATGACAGCGAGTTCCTCGGCCGTCATACCCTCGACGATCTCAGGCTCCCAATAGATCTCGGGAGACGCGAATCCTAGATTGGCTCGTATGGCGGTCCTTCCCGCGTACTTGAAGAGGACGGAGCGCCGCTCGTGGTCGTTCTGCCACGGGTGGGTGCCGTGTGTCTGTGCGCCGTCCATGAAGAAGAGCACATCGCCGGCCCTGACTTCGGGCTGGATGACCGTGCCCATGTCCGCGTCGCAGTTTCGTACTCCCGTGGGCATCTCGAATCTGGATTTGTGGCTTCCTGGGACGCAGGCGAATCCGCCACCGCCAGCGGGGCAGTCCGTCAGGTTCCAGGTGACGGTGACGCCGTTGCAGAAACCGGAGCCCTTCTGGTGATGAGTTCCGTCCTATTGCAGGATGGCGCCTTGGCGGACATCCTGTCCCCTTCTGGTTTCCGAAACCCAGACTTTCTCACCGTCAGAATCGATGTAGGGCAGGGGCTTTCCGGCCGTGTGCAAACCGGGTCCGTAGAGCAAGGCCTGTTGCTCGGGAGTCAGTTCGTTGGTCCAGTCCCCATGGCGTTCTTGTGGCGTAAAATACGGGCCGACATCACGTGCATTGGCCCGTTCGGTGTATTTGTAGAGAACGGATCGACGTTCGTGGTCGGCTTTCCAGGGGAGCGTGCCGTGGGTGGTGGCTTCAGCGAAGAAGACAACGTCCCCGGCCTTCATCTCGGGCTGAACGACGAGGTCCATGTCATCCTCGACGGATGCGACGTCGTCTGGCGTGGGTTCGAAGGATTTGTGGCTTCCCGGAACGCAGCAGAATCCGCCTGCGCCAGCGGGAACATCCGTGAGCTGCCAGGAGACGGTGACGGCCCGGCAATAGATATTGTGGTTCTGCTGGTGATACCAGTTGGGAGGACTGAAGGGTTCCCCCCCACCGTGAAGGCGATGGCCGTCCGACCCTTTGCAGCCGGTGATGAGCCAGGGGCCGTGGTCGAGCCGGAAGCGTTTGCCACAGAGTTCGTTGAGGCGGGAGACGATAACCGGATGGCATAGACTTGGCTTTCTGGATGCGTCCACTTACATCACACTGCAGAGCCTCGCCACAGAGACAATGAACTTTATTTGACTGGAAACGGCGAAGGACTGAGAGTTTAGCCTTGAAATCTCAGTATCCTGTGGCTTTCCACGGCATTCTGAGATCCTTTGGTTAGCGTCTGAATCGGAAGGTCACGATCAGGGAAGGGTTGTGCAGGCCGGCATGAGAACCTTCTCGTCTGTGACGCTTTTCCAGGAAACAACAAACAACGGAGCTGCTCCATGGACTATTCACCTCTCGGGAAAAATGGCGTCAAGGTGTCTCGCCTCTGTCTAGGAACCATGATGTTCGGCGGGCCCACCGACGAAGAAAACTCCCTTCGCATCATCGCTCGAGCGATTGACGAGGGCATCAACTTCGTCGATACGGCCAACGTCTACAACAACGGAGAGGCGGAACGAATCCTTGGGAAAGCCATCCAGGGAAAGCGGGATCGGGTCGTCATCGCGACCAAGGTCCGGGGAAACATGGGGGAAGGCGTCAACGATGGCGGTCTGAGCCGTTACCACATTTTCAATGAAGTGGAAAATAGCCTTCGACGTCTCAACACCGACTTTATCGACCTCTACATTTTCCACCGTCCCGACTATGAGACGCCTATCGAGGAATCGCTCGGGGCCCTTGACGATCTCGTCCATCAAGGAAAGGTCCGCTACACGGGCTGCTCCAATTTTCATGCCTGGCAACTCTGCGAAGCCCTTTGGGTGTCCGACAAGCGCAACTATACTTCGATGGCCGTGGTGCAACCGTTGTATAATATAGTCAACCGTGATCCGGAGGTGGAGCTGTTCCCCATGTGCGAAAGACATGGCGTGGGAGTAATGATTTACAGCCCCCTTGCCCGTGGCGTCCTGGCGGGAAAATATCTTTCAGGACAGCCTCCGCCTGAAGGATCCCGCGCGGATCGAAAAGACCAGCGCATGCTCGTTACCGAGCTTCGAGATGAGAGCTTCGACGTTGCCCAGCGGCTCAAACCCCTTACGGACAACCATGGCAAGACCATGACTCAGTTTTCCCTTAACTGGGTCCTAGCGAACCCGATTGTCACCTCGGCCATCGTGGGTCCTCGCACAATGGAACAGCTCGAGGACAATCTGGAATGCCTCGGTTGGGAGATCAATTCGGAAACGCTGGACGAAATAGACAGGCTCGTCCCGCCGGGCGAACACACCGGCTTCGGTTTCAATGACCCGCAGTATCCGGTCAGGGGCAGGCCGCGCGGTTGAAGAAGAAGAGTCCCGTCACGGTGAGGAGGCTGCATAGGGGTCAGCCTTGGAGGAGCCCGATTTTGCAACGACACTAATCAGGGGTCGGAGCAGCCGCCGGTAGCAGCTCTTCGGCCTTGAGCTCAGCCCACAGGGCGGCTGGTATTTCTTCCTGCAACTGGCGTGCGTTGTCCTCGACCTCGGCTACCGATGCCGCTCCCGGAATGGTCGTGGCGACGGCGGGATGCGCCGTGACGAACTGCAGCGCCGCCGCCTTCAATGCCACTTGGTGGCGGTCGCACACCGCCTTGATGCGTCTGGCCTGCTCGACGATCTCCGGCGAAGCCACCTCGTACTCGAAGCTCACCGGCTGGTCGAGATCACTGGCCAGGATGCCGCTGTTGTAGGGCCCTCCGATCGACAGACGGACGCCCCGCTCTACACAAAGAGGCATGAACTCGGGCAGGGCCGATTGGTCCAGCAGCGTATAGCGGCCGGCCAGCAGGATGAGATCGAGATCGAAACGCTCCACCATGCGCGCAGTTACCTGCCACTGGTTCATGCCCATGCCGATGGCTTTGACAACACCCTTCTCCCTCAGTTCGACGAGCGCCTCCAGTCCTTCGGCAAAGTGGTCGTCAGTATGCTGGTCGACGGCGTCGCTGTCGTGCAGATAGAGGATGTCGACGCTATCGAGCCTGAGCCGTTCGAGACTCGACTCCAGGGTCCGTCGGATCCCTGCCGCGGTGAAATCGAATTCGTAGGTGTACTCGGGGATGCCATCGTCGTCGTGTGGCGTGAGGTCGCTGGGGTCTGCGGGGACCATGCGGCGGGATACCTTCGTCGACAGACTGAAGCTGTCGCGAGGAAGGGTGCTCAGAACCTCGCCGAAACGCACTTCGCTGCGACCCAAACCGTAAAGGGGCGCCGTGTCGAAATGGCGGATGCCGAGCTCGTAGGCGCGGCGAATGATGCGCAGCGCTTCGTCGAAGCTGCTGCCCTGGTAGATGCCGTCGGCAAGCACCATGCCACTCACCCCTACTCCCCCGAGACCCAGGCGGGTGACCTTCGCACCGGTGTTACCGATAGTGATCGATTCGAATGGATTCACGATTTCCTCCCGCCGTCAGCTGCAGCCAGAACGCAGCCCGGTTATCTTGTCGATGGTCGTTACCATTTTCGGCTCTCTACTTATCCGGCCAGACCTTTCGGAAATTTCATAGGTGATGCCCGTATTCATTCCAGCCTCAACCTTTGGCGGCGGCGGCGCTATGAAGGCGCCGGTCACGCGTCCAGAGCGGAAGGCGGGCAATGACTGCCGAGGCAAGAATCTGAATGTCGTTCCAGTGAAGGCCGCGTCCGTAGAGCCGATCCTGGTCCAAGAGATGAAGGGCCTCCTCGAAAGTGGCGATCGGCGCTTGATCCAAGGCGAGGAGGTCGTTCAAGGTTCCTCCGCGATTGGGAAGATTGCCTGAAGCCAGTTCTCCGATGATGATTGGATGTATTGCTACCCTCTGCTCCACCAGGAGGTTTGCCAGTGTGTCCTCTCCTCTCCTGAGAAAGTCCACCCACACGCTGGTATCAACAAGAACACTCATGAATCACCGCGAAGGTCACTATCGACTCCATATTTGGAGTCCCTTTCCTGGACAGTGAATTCCGGTGCCGTTCCCCCTAGGGCCGCCAACCGTTTCGAGGCAGCCTGTTTTACCAGCACTTTCAGCCCCATGTTCACCAATCTGGTCTTTTGCTTCACTCCGGTGTACTCTGCAGCCTTTGACAACAGCTCGTCGTCGATATTGATCGTCGTTCTCATGCATCACATGATGCCTTAAATCAGCATCACGTCGATAGGGAATGCCCGCAAGGTGGGCAACCGCACGGCTCTATGCTCATGCCTCTCATGCGGGCAACCGGCCAGGTCTCAGAACCGAACCTCCAAGCGGCCTCCAGAGCCGTCGGCCCTCCAGCGGCTGGAAAACTGTTTCATATTTATCAAGGTCCGCTGAATCTGGGGCTAGTACCGTCCGATGCGGCGCGGTCCCGGGTCGGTTGCCTGAACCGTCGCGTCAAAACTGCGCTTGAGCAAATCCGATTTGATAGCGGCGTGATCGCTTTGCTCCCACAAATTGTCGAATTCGTCCGGGTCCTCGTCGAGGTCGTAGAGCTCGCCGTATTCGTTCCCGTGGTAAACCACAAGCTTGTAGCGCTCGTCGCGATACATCGTAGCGTATGACTGCCACCGATCCGGGCCGCCCTTGGGGAAGTCCATATCGAGGGTATCGTAGAACTCGGAACGAACGTAGTCGTGTAGTCGATTGGGATCCGCGGCTCCTGTTGCGATGGGTAGGAGGGACAGCCCTTGGGTCATGGGCAGTTCCACGCCGGCGAGCTCGCCCAGGGTTGGGGCAATGTCGTTGAGCTCTGCCAGGCAATCGGCCTGGAGCCCTTGTTGCAGCTGCCCCGGCCAGGAGAGGATCAGGGGCACGTGGACGAGTCCCTCGTAAAACCTGCATCCTTTTGCCGAAAGGCCATGATCGCCCAATGAATCGCCGTGATCCGAGGTGGCGATGACGAGCGTGTTCTCCCGCTGCCCCGTCTCCTCCAGCGCGTCGAGCATCCGCCCGATATTCTCGTCAATGAGCTCTATCATTCCGTAGAAGGTGGCCTTGAACCGCTGCTGACGCTCCCCGGGTTCCCCTGAGTAGTTCTGATACACGTGGCTGCGGAGTCGTTCCTGCACTGCCAGATCGGTCTCCCGAAAAAGCGGAGGAGGAAGCTGCGAGGGATCGTAACGATTTTCGTATTCGAGCGGGGCATAGGCACTATGGGGATCGAATATGTTCACGCTGAACAGCCACGGACGACGCTCCGACGGATGTCTGGACGCTGCACCGCGCATGAAATCGATGGCACGATCGGCGCACCAGGTAGTCTGATGGTACCTCGCGGGACAGCTCCTTCGCATACTGTAACGGCGGTGGGCCTTTCCACCGAGCGGATTCCCGCCTGTCTCGATCTCATGGCCCTCGAAAACTTCGTCGAAGACCCCTTGCTCTTCGAGCCAGTCGAGGTACTGATTGCCGACACCTCGTCCCTGTGCATGGCTGTGGCTGTAGTCGAAAACACGGTATCCATCATCCACCCGTTTTTCTTGTCCTTTCCAGGCAGAGGCAATGTGGAGCTTCCCTGAGAGACCACAGTCGTAGCCGGAGTCGGCCAGCAGTTTGGTGATTAGGGGAAATCTATCCGCACCTTCGAAGTACTCGTTGCCGTTTACGTTGCCGTGGATCGTGCTCGGGTAGAGACCGGTGAGGAAACTCGACCGGCTGGGAGTGCAAATCGGACACTGGCTGTAGGCCTTCGTGAAAGCGACGCCCTCGCTGCAGAGGCGGTCGAGATTGGGTGTATTGATGTGCTCGTTGCCTAACGCCCGGATCGTATCCCAGCGTTGGTGATCGGTACATATCCAGAGAATGTTTGGCCGCAGTGGTTTCGCTGGTTCGTTCATTCGTGCTTCTCCTTTCCGTGCCAGAGGTAGAGCATTTTTTCGGAGGAAACAAGCAATACATCCACCCGTCCTTGGGCGGCGGCCCTCCCTCCCGTCTTTCAGGACGAGGATGTTGTCTGCGCGTCGGCCAGTCCCTTTTCCAGCATCTATTGTCGGCTGTCCATCAATTCGGGGGAATTTCAGTAGCTGGACGCTTTCGCGTTCAGGACAGCTTGGATAATCGAGCCGGGTCTAAAGCCGAAAGGCTCCAGCTACGATTTGCGGCTGGGCCTAGCTGGACGCTTTTGCAACCGCAGCAGCCTTGGCGGAGGCGGTCGCGTTCAGTCGAGGAGTATGATTAGGATTGCGACAACAACTTTTAACCTGACAGATTATCTCCAACTCCTTCTTTGATATCAACCTTGGAGAAATTGAACCGCGGAGGCCGCCGAGAGCGGCTTTGTGAGAAGGGATTATTTTCGGTCGAAGGGTTCTGGCGGAACGTCCAGGAGCTTCGATATGAGTTCGTGCGATGCTCCTTGCCGTGATTTCAGAGCCGAGAAAAGCACGTTCTTGTCGAATACAACATGCATTTATGGTATCGAATAAAATACCAAAATTGTCAGTTTCAAATATGCTCTCGTAGAACATGATCTTAGCCGACAGCTTTTGACGAGCGGCTTGGATCCCGGGATGAGAATTGATCGAAGCCGTCAACGCCACTGGGGAAAAGCATTTGGATTACAACATCGCGGTATTACCGGGAGACGGAATCGGACCGGAGGTAATTGGGGAGGCCGTCAAAGTCCTGGAAGCTGTCGGCGCCTACTTCGGACACTCCTTCGACGTCCACTCCGGCTCGATTGGAGGCCATGCAATCGACGCCTGCAGCAGCCCCATGCCCGACGAAACGCTTGAGCTCTGCCATGGGGCCGATGCCGTACTGTTCGGTGCGTCCGGCGGGCCCAAGTGGGATGTTGTCGACGCCCCGGTGCGGCCGGAGGCGGGGATTCTCAAACTCAGGTCAGGGTTTGGACTTTTCGCCAACATCCGGCCCGCCAAGGCTTACCCCTCCTTGTACGGGGCTAGTTCCCTGAAGCCCGAGTACCTCGAAGGCGTCGATTTGATCATCGTCCGCGAACTGATCGGCGGACTGTATTTCTCACGTCCAAAGAAAAGGTGGCGGACACCGCGTGGCAGGCGGCGTAGCGTCGACAGTCTGAAGTACAGCGAGGAAGAGATAGCCCGGGTCGTCAGAGTCGGCTTCGAGTTGGCCCGTCAGCGCCGACGCCGTCTGACTTCGACGGACAAGTTCAATGTCCTCGAATCGTCCCGGCTGTGGCGAGAAGTTGCGACCGAAATTGGAGCCGAATATCCGGACGTGGAACTGGAGCACCTCTTGGCCGATAACCTGGCCATGCAGTTACTTCGCAATCCGGCCCGCTTCGACGTGATCGTTGCCGGCAATATTTTTGGCGACCTGCTGTCCGACGAAGCGGCGATTTTGTCGGGATCCCTGGGCATGCTGCCCTCGGCTAGTCTTGCGGAATTACCTCGGTCCGGCGAGAGGCCGAAGAGGATTTTTGGACTCTATGAGCCGGTCCATGGCACTGCACCGGACATCGCCGGTCAGGGAATAGCCAACCCCATCGGCGCAATCCTCAGCGCGGCGATGATGTTGCGTTATTCGCTCGGCCTTGAGGCGGAGGCGGACGCCGTCGAAGGCGCCGTTGACAGTGTGCTGTCGGCCGGTTACTGCACTGTGGATCTCACAAAGAGCGGTGGCACCGTTGTCGGCACCCAAGAGATGGGTGAATTGATTTCAGGAAAATTGTCACCGAGAGAGAATTTGACCACGGATTACTGATTGTGCGGATGGGAAGCCTGTGAGAGCGCAGATTTCTCAGACAACCATGGCGGTATGAAGTTGCGAGACCCGCTTCGCTCAAGACCCAAAGATGGGGGAGAAGGTCTCGAACGAAGCGATACGCGAAGTCAACGCTAGCACGAATTGTTTGGCGACAGTGATTCAGGCGTGGGCCAGTTTTCCTTTGGGTTTCGGGACTTCCCGGCCCATCGTTCTGGCTGTCTCAATCCATTCGGCAAGGACTTTCTCGGCATTTTCCGCCGCCTCAACGTAGCTTTGCCCATCCGCCATGCATCCCGGCAGCTCCGGAACCTCGACAACGCAGGCCCCGTCCTGATCGCTCCAGTATTGATCAATTCGTATTTACTTTTCATTATGGTCAACAAGCCTATATTTGGTTATCAGTTTTACAGGAGGCAACAGAGAGCAGGATAAAATTGGCCTTGAAAGACGAACTGGTTGACGTTCTCGTGATTGGAGCGGGGGCCTCCGGAGGTGCCTTCTCCTGGAGCCTCGCCGAAGATGGATTCGAGGTCCTCTGCCTGGATCAGGGAGGATGGGTGGACCCTTCGAAGTATCCGACCACGGAGAGGGATTGGGAGATACGCCGACAGACGGATTTCAACCCGGACCCGAATCAGCGGAGGCTGCCGGAAGATTATCCGATAAATGACTCGGGAAGCCCCATAAAACCGCTGATGTACAACGCGGTGGGCGGCAGCACGATCCACTGGAGCGCTCACTTTCCCCGATTTCACCCATCCGATTTCAAAGTGCGCACTCTCGATGACGTTGCGGAAGACTGGCCCCTCAACTACGAACAGCTCGAACCATACTATGACCGAAACGACGAGATAATGGGCATCGCGGGAGTTGCCGGCGACACGGCCTTCCCGACGAAGCCGGAAAGGCAAACGCCTCCGGTTCCTTTCGGGAAGTTGGGGAATACCGTCGCGGCCGGTTTCGAGAAGCTGGGATGGCACTGGTGGCCTTCCGACAGCGCCATCTTGACACGACCGTATGACGGAAGGGAGGCCTGCAACCTCTGCGGCCCGTGTGATATCGGATGCACCCGAAAGGCGAAGGCGAGCACGGATGTCACCTATTGGCCGCGGGCTTTGAAAAAGGGCGCGAGGATCGAGACCCATGCAAGGGTCCGAGAGATTACGGTGGACCGCAACGGGCTGGCAAATGGCGCCGTTTACTACGATGCCAACGGTGCCTCGCGGTGGCAGAAGGCCCGTGTCGTGGTTCTGGCTTGCAACGGCGTAGGCACGCCCAGGCTGCTGCTGAATTCCAGGTCAAGCTTGTTTCCAGACGGCCTTGCGAATCGGAACGGCGTCGTGGGACAGAACCTGATGTTTCATCCTGTCGCGGTAGTTGCCGGAGTTTTCGATGAGCCCATGAATGGACATCGGGGGCCGATCGGGTGCAGCCTATTGAGCCACGAGTTTTATGAGACCGATCTCGACCGGGGCTTTGTGCGGGGCTACGGATTCCAAGTGGTGAGAAGCTCGGGTCCGGTCCACACGGCCTTGGGCGGGCTCACGGGAGATCGCATACCCTGGGGGGAGGACCATCACCGGGACTTCCGACAGCGTTGGGCTAGAACGGCCTCGATCGCCGTGATCGGAGAAGACCTCCCCGAAACGGACAATCGGGTTTCGCTTGATCCGGACCTGACGGACGGCGATGGGATTCCCGCCCCCAGGGTCACGTATACCCTCAGCGACAACAGCAGGAAAATGATGGACCATGGCGTCGCCCGTGCGAAGGAAGTGCTGCAAGCATCCGGCGCGAAGCAGATCCTTGTGGATCCGCTTACGGGACCTGCGGGATGGCATTTGATGGGCACTTCGCGGATGGGGACGGACCAGGATCGCTCCGTTGTGGATAAAGGTGGCCGATGCCACGACGTTAGAAACCTGTTCATAATCGACGGGAGCATCTTCGTAACGGCAGGAGCGGTGAACCCCACTCCCACGATTCAGGCCCTTGCGCTCTACATTGCAGATAATCTTAAGCGGAACGCTCGAAATTTGATCGCCTGATGGGCAACTTCAGTCCAGAAGTAGGTTGTCAGGCCTTTTCGCTTCGCTCGTGAACAGTGTTCAGGTGTCAGCGCTCAATTGCGCTTCCTCAAAACTGACACCTGACACCCGGCACCTGAAACCTCTCCAAAGCTTCACCCCAGTTTGATCCGGCCAGCGTCACCACAGCCGGAGACCGGACTGGAACGTAATGGAAAGCGCCGTGTAGACAAGGAGACCACAGAGAAAGACCGAGAGTTGACGCGGAGATCACGGATTACTGATGGGCACGGATCCTGAAAACTCATTCTTCATCGACTCTGAATTGAGTCTCCTGAGCGACGTTCTAGATGTGATCATTCCTGCCGACGGAAGCCTGGAGGGTGCTGGAACGCTTGGGGTTGCGGAATACGTGGACGGGATTGTCGGGAAGTCGACAGAGCTGAGAGCTTCTTTTGCCAGTGGTATCCAAGCCATCGAGATCGTGACCAACGAGCGAATCACGACGACCTTCGCCCAGCTTTCGCAAGACCAGAAGGTCGCCGTTCTGCGAGCTGTGGAGGGGATGGAGCCCAAGTTCTTCGGGGAGCTTGTGAGGCAGACATACAACGGGTACTACACGCATCCGAAAATCAGAGAGCATCTCGGAGAGGATGCGCGTCCTCCGCAACCAGAGGGATACTCGTTGGAACCGATGGATTTGAACCTGCTGGAAGGCGTGAAGGGTCGCGGTCAGGTGTATCGAGATGTGTGAAGAAGGAGGATGTATGGAGGATAGGCGGTATCGAAGGAGAAGCAGAAGGTTGTTCGTATCCGCGTTTCTGCAGAATCGCAACGCCGCCTACGAGGACCAGACCCGGAATTTTAGAAACTACAAATCTCGCAGAGCTTCGCGAATCTTTCCAGTCGCCACCAAGCATTGAGGCCCTCCATCTATTCGTAGGCATGTCAGGCCTACTCGCTCTGCTCGTGAACGATTTATTCGTAGTTTGCTTTATGCTGCTCATTGAGAGGAAACGCTCCGGAAAGGGTTGCACTACAGGGAAAGCCCTTTCCGTCTTCGCCCGGACTTTGCAGACGCGGTGACCACGGCTGCTTCGGTTTCGAAGAACGGTCCGGCGTCCAGCTCGGCGGTAGGACCGAACGATCTCCCCTCCGAGGCTGGATTGCTCAAGCTCTTTGGTCCTCTTGTAATCAGCGGGATTTTCTTCCCCCTGTCGCGGCCTATAATCAACGCATTCCTGGCCCGCGCGGAGGACCCCGAAATCGCCCTCGCCACCATGTCTGTTACGGTCAGCCTGACCTATCCCGTCATTGCACCGCTTTTCGCGGTGCGGCAGCTCGGCAACACGCTCTGCGTGGACCGGGAAATGTACCGGCGGCTCCTTCGGATCACTTTTTCATTGGGTGGGGTTGCGATGGTATTGCTTGGCATTCTGTCTTGGCGACCAATATTCCATTGGTTTGTAGGCGGAGTTTTGGGGGTACCGGGGGCCTTGCTCGAATCGGGGCCTCCCGTGATGTTCGTCATGGCATTGGCAGCCAGCATTTCGGGAGCCCGGGTCTTCTATCAAGGCATGCTGGTGCGCTACGGCCGGTCCGGCCCCGTAGGCCTTGCCGCGGTCTGCTTTATCGCGGCGGTGAGCAGCCTGATGGCGGTGGGAATTGCTTTTCTGGACTGGGAGGGCGCTTTCATTGCTGCATGGGCGGTCCTCGCCGGCGAGGCGATTTACCTTATTATTCTATGGTTGCCGGGCAGAGAAATCAGCCGCCAGATGATGACGGAACGGGACCCCTCTCTTCCTCAGGGGCAGCGGACGACACGAGCCGTTTTCAGAGTATTCTATCCCTTGGCGGGCGCAGGTATCGTGTATGGCTCGTTAGAGCCCGTAGTGCAGATGTCGATGGCCAGGGCTGCGGAGGCCTCGGTGTCCTTAGCTGCCTACCCGGTCGCGCTTTCGCTAACCTGGCTGGTGCGCTCGCCTATCTATAATGCGCAGCAGGTGGTCATTGCCAATGTGCGAGACCGGGCATCCTACCTGGTGGTGCGCCGCTTCATGATGAAGTTGGGAATTGCCGCTACCCTACTCATGGGGGTAATCGCATTCACGCCCCTCTCAGGGTTCATTTTTGGCTCGGTCATGGGCCTCACGGGAACCGTACGCGAATACGCCATCTACGGTTTCCGCTTATTGGCGCTGGCACCGTTCTTTCAGGCGATACGGAGTTTCTACGGCGGAGCGCTAATCGCGAAACGGACTACGGGCTACATTCAGATTGGGGCCTTGGTCCGCCTTGGTGGACTGTTTCTGGGACTTTATGTCGGTGTAAGAATGCTCGAGATAGCCGGCGTTTTCATCGCTATAGGCGCGACTATCTTTGCCGAAATTGGGGAGTGTATTTTTCTTGGATGGGTTGCCCAGCGTAAGTTTGGTGAGAGACCGGCGTTGTAAAGTATGTGGCGAGTGGTTGGCGTCGGAACCGTGCACCAGGATGTCGGCGTGAAGGGAAATCTGTCCTGCCTTGAGACGGTTGTAAACAGGCGCTCCGAACCGGTCGGTGTCGGTTGTTTCCTGGCTGAGGAAGACGTCTCCTTTCGTTTTTTATGGCCGCGGATTCACGCGGATGAAACGCGGATTTTTTACAAAGGTTGATTTATTCCTGTTTCTTATCCGCGAACATCTGCGTCAATCCCCGGCTAAATTTTCTTATTCTTTTTTCTCAGCCTTTGAGCTCTGGCGCGCCGGTAGGCATTGCCAGCAGCGCCCTTGTTGGAAGCATTCAGTGACTTAATCCAAGGCAATGATATTCACCATTCGAACTGTGTCTCTTAATACGAAGCTGCGTTCAACCAACACACGGAATCCTCTACTCATGAAGAAGGGTCCGCAAGCTCTGCCCTCAACCTCTCCAGTTGCGCTCCAATGGAAGGGCGTCCAAAATCGGACAATTCGGACAGCGGACGATGGATGGTCGATGCTGGAAAAGGGACTGGCTGAGTATCTCGAACATGACGTCGAACCGGAATGCTGCGGGCGCCGTAATCTTGTCACCGTGGCCATGGTGGAATCCTGCGGAATTTCCTCCAGCGAGGGCCGGATCGTCGATTTTGCAGATTTTCTGGCAGGGGCATAAACAGTTGCCATGGGTTACGAAGCGGCCGGCACGGCTTCGCATTGAACAGTTCTCACCGAGCTTGCTTTCCGGCTTGTCTTGCATCCGAGTTGCATTACAAATAGTGAACGTGAATTGGAACTTTGGTGTGGGCGTGAGAAGTTACTTGCGAAACGTTACACCAGGGCTTCCTCATTCGTCCGGGCCGTGTCGCCCTTGCCGACATTATCGGATGGAGCCAAATCCACGACCTTAATATCTGAGAGAAAGTGAGAGATCAATGAGCACCGCGCAGACAGAAACCCCAAAAGAGTTTAAAGTCATTGGAACTCGGCCGATTCGTCACGATGGCGTCGACAAAGTCACCGGCCGAGCCGTATACGGGGCCGATGTCCAACTCCCGGGGCTACTCTACGGAGCGGTTTTGAGAAGTCCCCACGCCCATGCCCGTATAAAGAGCATCGACACCAGCAGAGCGGCCGTACTGGACGGAGTTAAAGCAGTCATTACGGGCGATGACATCGTTCCTGCTGAAAGTGTTGAGGTTCTCGATTTGGGAGAGGGCGCGGCGAATCTGAAAAATCTGAGGGATAATGCTATGGCCCACGAGAAGGCGCTCTACCGGGGGCATACAGTCGCCGCCGTTGCGGCCGTGAACATGCACATTGCCCAGGAGGCCATTGATTTGATCGACGTCGACTATGAAGTGCTTGCTCCGGTAGTGGACGTGCGCGAGGCGATGAAAGAGGGAGCGCCTCTTCTGCATGAAGACATGACCACCGAATCGCTTGGCGAGGATACTGGCAAACCCAGCAACGTGGCGAAACATTTTCAGTTCAAACTCGGCGACTCTGAAAAGGCCTTCGCGGATGCGGAAACGGTGATCGAACGCGAGTTTTATACGGCTACCGTTCATCAGGGATATATCGAACCGCACAACGCCACCGCGAAATGGAATGAAGATGGCCATCTCACGGTCTGGACGAGCACGCAGGGAGCATTCTCGGCCCGCAAGCAGGTTTCCGGAATTCTCGATCACCCGGTATCTCATATTCGGGTGGTGCCACAGGAGATCGGAGGCGGGTTCGGGGGGAAGATCCCAGTCTACCTGGAGCCACTGGCCGCCGTGTTGTCACGGAAGAGCGGACATCCGGTCAAGATGTGGATGACGCGAAGCGACGTTTTTGAAGGTACGGGTCCCACTCCCGGTTCCTACCTCCGGGTAAAGATGGGCTGCAACTCCAGCGGCAGATTAGTAGCGGCAGAAGGCTATCTGGCCTATGAGGCGGGTGCCTATCCCGGCTCGGCCGTGGGAGCAGCGGCCATGTGCCTGTTTGCCTGCTACGACATTCCCAACGCCACCATCGATGGATACGATGTCGTGGTCAACAAACCGAGAAGCTTTGCCTACCGCGCTCCGGGATCGACACAAGCCGCCTTCGCCGTCGAAGCAATCATCGACGAAATGGCGCGGCGCTTGGGCGAGGATCAGGCCGAATTTCGGCTAAAGAACGCGTCCAAAGAGGGAACACGTCAGGTATTTGGACCTACCTTTCCACGAATTGGATGTGTCGAGACCCTCCAAGCCATCAAGCGCCATCCCCACTATCAAGCGCCATTGGCGGGACCGAATCAAGGGCGCGGCATCGCCATCGGGTTCTGGTTCAACGCGGGCATGAAATCTGCGGCCACCGCCAGTGTGAGCGACGACGGCAGCGTGAACCTGGTCGAAGGATCGCCCGACATTGGTGGTTCCCGGACTTCTATTGCCATGCAGTTCGCGGAGACCTTGGGAATACCCGTAGAAGACGTCAACCCGATGGTGGGAGACACCAGCGAGATCGGGTATACGGACGTCACCGGGGGCAGCCGCACCACCCTGGCCACGGGAATGGCGGCGCACCTGGCCGCTCTGGATGTTCGCGACCAGTTGGTGGAGCGCGCGGCTGCTCTCTGGGAAATCGAACCGAGTCTGGTCAGCTATGAGCAAAGTGTATTTTCCCGAAGCGACGATGCGACCAAGACGATGACTTTCAAGGAACTGGCTGGCAAACTTGCCGAAACCGGAGGGCCGGTGATGGGAAAGGGATCGGTTGATGCCGATTCCGGAATCGGCGGATCGTTCGCGGCCAACATCGTCGACGTCGAGGTCGATCCGGAAACCGGAAAGGTACGGGTAACCCGCTTTACTGTGTTTCAGGACGCGGGTCGAGCCATTCATCCCAGCTATGTGGAAGGACAGATGCAGGGTGGTTCCGTCCAGGGGATCGGTTGGGCGCTGAACGAGGAGTACTTCTACAATGCATCCGGCCTGATGGAAAACGCCTCCTTCCTCGACTATCGCATGCCGACATCGTTTGACTTGCCAGACATCGATACTGTCATAATCGAAGTGCCCAACCCGGGACATCCCTTTGGTGTTCGGGGGGTCGGCGAAGCGAACATCGCTCCTCCGCCTGCAGCTATCGCGAATGCCATTTTCGATGCCATTGGCATCCGACTCCGAAAATTGCCTATGCGCCCGGATCGCGTCGTGGACGCGCTGCAAGAGCGGCCCTCCTCCACTGCTCAAGCGGCCGGTCTTTAGCAATCTGTCGGGCCTGGTGTCGTGGCTGACAAACAGGCATGCCAATACCAGAGCCTCTTTCAGCTTCAGTCCCGAGTTGCCGGGAGCCCGTGCGGCCCCGCCCAGCGCGGGCAGTGGCGGCAGGGGTAGGGACGGACCGACGGGCCGTCCGCGAGGTCAAAAGAGCCCGGGCTCGATGGTGGAGCGGCATCGGGCCCCTAGTGTCGTGTCCGATAAATAAGCATACCAATGCCAGGTCCATTTCAGTCCCGATAAACTCGGGACTGAAAATGGCCTGGCCCCATGGGTGGAGCGGCATGGGGTCGCTAGCGGCGTTAGGACAAACCCGCAAGGCCGCCCAGGCATTCCGGGTCTGTCCCGCCTTGCTATCGACCCCATGGCGCCTCCACATTGGTTATGCTTATTTATCGGACACGACACTGGCGGCGTTGGGACAAATCCGCACTTGTCTCGGCAAAGTCCCGCGTGCGGGACGAAGTCCGCAAAATGAAAAAGCTTGAGGTTTCTGTGATGAGATAGGGTTGTCATTGTCGAGAGGGATACTGTTCAGTTGCCGTTACCTCATACGTTGACCAAATGATCGATTATTCCATTGTCATCCCCGCTTTCAACGAAGAGACGCTCCTTCCGGGAACGCTTTCTTCGGTACGGGATTGCATGGATGCCGTGGAGTTGGTCGGCGAGGTCATTGTGGTGGACAACAACTCGACCGATGAAACTGCTCGTGTAGCTCGCGACCATTCAGCACGAGTCGTGTTCGAACCGAAGAACCAGATTTCCCGCGCCCGCAATCGCGGCGCGCGCGCCGCCCAAGGTCGTTTTCTGATATTCGTCGACGCCGATACACAGGTTCCTGTTCTTCTCTTCCAGAAGGCCCTCCACCGGCTCGAGTCCGGGCGCTTCTGTGGAGGAGGCGTGCTCATTTCCTTTGAGAGCTGCGACAATCGCGTAGCGCATCGCCTTCTAGAGGCCTGGAACGGTTTCTCCAGAAGACGGCAGCTGGCCGCCGGATGCTTTATCTTCTGCCTCCGCACAGGATTCGAGTCCGTATCCGGTTTCAGTGAATCGGTATACGCCGGCGAGGAGATTTGGTTTGCCAGGAAGCTCAAGCGATGGGGAAGCCGGAACGGTCAGGAATTCACTATAATCACCGAGCCCCGAGTCATTACTTCGAGTCGAAAGATTGAATGGTACAGCACCTGGCAGATCTGTGCCACAGTGCTACTCATGATTTTGTTCCCGCTGGCCGTGCACTTCCGATCGCTCTGCAGCGTTTGGTACCGGCGACCCTGATTGGATAAGGGGAGTTCTGGGAGAGATATTATGGAGACCGCTTGGCAATCGAATTTGAAGCGCAAGGCTTCGAACCGGCGCATTGGTATTTGATGAGCGGCGACCAGCAGAGCAGGCGAAAGAGGGCCGGCTTCATTCTCGGTTTGAGCATGTTCGTGATGGGCGGGTGTGGATTGGCCTATGAATATACCCTGAGCCGGATCGCCTCCGACATTCTCGGCAACTCGGCCCGCCAGTGGGCGCTTATCATCGGAATCATGATGTTTTTTATGGGCATCGGCGCGGATGCGCAGAAACACTTGAGCAGCCGCCGGCTGCTCGACAAGCTGATCCTGAGCGAACTGCTTTTGGGCCTTCTGGGAGGGTTCGGGCCGATCGCCATGCTCCACGTTTACGGCATTTCGCCCACCCATTATACACTGCTGCAGTACGGACTGATCAGCGCAATTGGCTTCTTGATCGGGCTCGAGATACCGTTGATTACGAGGATCAACGAAGCCTACAGCCTGGATCTGAAGAGTAATCTCGGCCGCATCCTCAAGATGGATTACATAGGTTCCTTAGTTGGCGCTCTGGCATGGATCTTCCTTCTGCCTAAATTCTTCAGCATGGTGGCTTCGGCCTTCGTCCTGTCGCTTTCCACTGTGGGAGTGGCGGCATTGACCTATTTCTACTTCCTGTCCGGGATCGAAAAGCGCAAAACATTGGCCGCTCTCCTGGTTGCCGGCCTGATGGCAGTAGGGTATGGTTTTGGCCGGGCCGACGACTGGGCTATTTTCGCAGAGCAGTCTCTGTATCGGGACCGCATCGTCTTTTCCAAGACAACGAAATACCAGCACATCGTGCTTACGAAGGCGCGATCTGGATCGCTCGCCTGTTATATAAACGGCCGTCTGCAATTTGATAGCCGGGACGAGTTCATTTACCATGAAAACCTGGTCCACCCGGCCATGGCCATCGCACCGCGCCATGATCGCGTCTGCATTCTGGGTGGTGGCGATGGTCTGGCCGCGCGCGAAGTCTTGAAATACCCCGATGTCACCAGCCTGACGTTAGTCGACATTGATCCCGAGATGACCGACCTGGCATCCGCTGACGAGAAGTTCATTGAATTAAACGCGGGAAGTCTGCGAGGCGCCCGCGTAGAGATCATTAAGAACGGGGCTTTAGTTGATGCAGGATTCGAAACTTTGATTATCCCCGACCAGCACGCGAGGCACGGCAGCGAGGTCGGCAAAGCGGGCAAAGTCGCCGTTGTCAATGTCGATGCTGCGCGATTTGTGGAGCAGATTCCGGGGCAGTTTGATGTGATCATCCTGGATTTTCCCGACCCCAGTACGCTCGAACTGGCAAAGCTTTACGCCCGCCATTTCTACTATTTGTTGGCCGACAAGCTGGCCCGGCACGGTATTGTGGTCCAGCAGTCGACTTCGCCCTATCACGCCAAGGAGGCTTTCCTCTGTATCGGCCGTACCATGGAAGCTGCAGGGCTGGCGGTTGTTCCCTATCACGACAATGTCCCGAGTTTTGGCGAATGGGGTTGGTGGATAGGGGGAAGAAGCGACGTCTTCTGCGAGGAGGAGTTGAAACGCGAGCTACTCCGAATTGAGACCATTGCCGTCGTCACGCGCTACCTTACTCCGGACCTGATCAAGGCATCCCTGGTTTTCGGTAAAGCTCAGTTGGACAGTGGCGAAGAGTCCGTGACTACGCTTACTGACGCCCAGGTTTTCCGGCATTACCTCGAATCCTGGCGGCGTCAGATTTATTGATTAGGGCCGCATTCAAAGCTCCGCCTTACTGGCCGCTCGTAGCCGTCGGCGCAAGACGGCGGGCACCCGGTTCGACTCATCGAAAAACCTGCGATCGCGCTGGCTCGGTCAGTCCAGGCAGCCAAGACCGCACGCTTGCGCGTCCGGCTACTTGTGGAACATCAATAGGAATCGCCTTTTTGCTCGACTCGCAGGAGCGCGATGGCTGATGTATTGGCCCAGGCGCGAACTCGCGCCCCGCAAACAGTGAACGAGTCTTTTTTCAAGTATCTAACCTGGACGTTCATTATTGTTGTTGCATGGGCTTTGTTTTCTCCTGGCAGTTGCACCCGCCGAGGCGACCGCTCCGATGTCAACGTTCAGACGCGGGTTTCCGCCGCCGAGGGTCTCGATCTCCAGGCAATCGGTTCACTACTGCGCAAAACAAGTAACGCGGAGCAGTTTGAACGGCTCCTGAACGATCCTGATGAGGGCGTCAATAATCTCGACCTGGATGAGGACGGTAATGTCGACTACATTAAAGTAACCGAGTACGGTGACGACCAGGCTAAAGGATTTTCGCTTTCGGTAGCCGTAGGAAAGGGTGAAGAGCAGGAGATTGCCACGGTCGAAGTCGACAAGTCGAGCGGAAGTCATGCCAACGTCGATGTCCATGGCAACCGCCACATCTATGGAGATAACCATTACTATCATTCCCGCTTTGGTGTGACCGATTTTCTTCTCTTGAGTTATCTCTTCAGACCCCATCCCTTCTACGCCTCGCCTTACCACTATGGCTATTACCCGTCTTACTATCGCAGCTACCGGGCGGTCCCGGTAAGTACCTACCGGACGCGGGCACGGACTGTTTCGGCGGGGACACCAATGACGCGGGCGAGTGCCTCGACGGTCAGGTCTTCGGTGAGTTCACCCAATGCTAAGAAGACGGCGAGCAGTATCAAAGCCCCGCTCAAGAATCCAACGTCGTCGCAAAAGAGCTTTCAAGCCCGTTCGTCGAAGAGCACGGTCAAATCCGGAGGTTTCGGAAGGAGCACCTCGAGTAGGCCCAGCCGGCCCTCAGTGCGCTCATCGAGCTCCTTTCGTAGCGGCGGATCGTTCGGGGGAAAATAGCAGCGCAACCGTTTGACCAATATGCAGGAAATACTCGAGGCCTTGCTGGACGTGAACGCGATCACGGATCTTCTGAATCCCACCGCTGCGCTCTACCTTGCGGTTGCCCTTCTGGTTCTTTTCGTTGGCAAGTGGATCAACGACCGGTTGACTCCGTACCAACTCGACGAGCAGCTCACGGTCGTCGACAACAAGGCCGTAGCGGTGTCGCTCAGCGGATATCTGTTCGGTCTGGGCATCATTCTGTGGGGCGTTCTGGTGAGTCCTTCCGACATAGAAGTGTCGGGCAATATTCGGCGCGACCTGATGACCGATCTGGCCAGTACCGCGATCTGGGGTGTCGTGGGCATCATCCTCTTGCAGATTGCCCGTATAATTAACAATCGTCTGCTGCTTCCTGAATTCGATATTGTCAAGGAACTGGTCGAAGATCGCAATGTGGGCGCGGGCGCCGTCCAGTGCGGTTCCTATGTCGGCTCTGCTCTAATGATACGAGCCGCGATATCGGGGGAAGCCGCAGGAAGCCTGGCGATTTCGATTGGGATTACGGTTGTCTATTTCCTCGTCGGGCAAATCGCCTTCATACTCTTTTCGAAGCTCTATCAGGCGGTCAGCCGGTTCGACCTGCACGCCGAGATTGAAGCCGACAATGTCGCGGCCGGTATCAGCTTTGGCATGACGTTGACCGCGGTGGGCGTCCTGCTTTCCGGCTACATTCTCAAATATGACTCCCTGATTGGCCTTCTCGTCTGGTTCGTGATCGGGGCATTCCTGCTCCTCGTGGCCCGCTATCTGGTGGACAAACTCATCCTGCCCGGAACCTTGCTCGATGAGGAGATTTCCAAAGATCGCAATTGGGGCGCCGCTCTCTTGGAAGGGACCATTGCTATTGCCTTGGCTTTCATACTCAACGCGGCTTTCTAGTGAAAAAATGCCTTAACTTGCTCGGCGACCCAGGAGTGTGCCAACACACCTTCGACCGCCAGTCCGCGTTTAGGCCCTGATTCACCGCAACACCACGGTTTCGCGACGATGTTTGCGAGACGTGAGGGCCAGGCCTGGACGATAGTCAGGGATTGGCAGCTTCGACCAAACCACAGGAAATCACGTTATGAATCCACGTTATCGCCTTTCTGAAGAGAGAAAGAAACAGTACGCCGGTGTTTATCTGCTCGAATTTATGATCAATCGTCCGGCCAGTTTCGATCTGCTTCTTAGTGAAGACGACTCGGATCTGGAAAGCATCCTTGAGAATCTCCTGGTCAAGGGTTACATTGACATTAAGGACAAGGCCAAGTACGTGCCGACTCAGGAAGGGCGCGCAGTCCTGCAAGGGTTTTTGGAACGCTACACCGAGTATCTCAATGTATTCGACGTCTACTGTGCCTTGGACTTGGAAGCGGGCGAGTTTGCCTTTGCCCACTACTTCGATCTCCGGGAACGGGATACCTGGAAAGAATTTTTAAACGATGATCGATGGGATGATCTGCGTATTGCAGTAGCCGAATACAAGAAGATGGATCCCATCGAGGTCGTGTTCATGAGCTTCATTGCCGAAGGAAGATTCGGACGTGATCACACCGGATGGCAATTCGATCTTCTTCTGGGAAGTGTGTGGGACGATATCATGGAGATCTGTAACGCTGCCATCCACTGCCAGGAATTGGGCTATACCGACGGAGATGAGGAAATCTCCCCGGAGCAGGTGATTGAAGACATCATTTGTCAGGGGGCCGAACTCATGATCGAATTGCACGAAAAGGAGGCCAAGTTGGCGCGACCCATCGAGCATGCCGACAGCAATGGATCAGACGTTGGGGACGACGCCGAAGAGGAGTATGTAGTGGAGGAAGTGATCGTCGAAGACTGGCCGGTCTCCTATTATTATGGCTATCGGGATCCCTGTTACCTTTCCCCGGGGTGGCGCCGTCCTTGGATATATTAGTGTCGTGTCCGACAGATAAGCACCGGTTTAGCATACTCCAGGCCCCCCCGTGCCCTGCCGGGGTGACACTGTGCATGGTCGGGTCTGCAGGGTTCTAAAAAAACACCTCGTAGGACGACAACCGGTCCCGAAGGGTAAAAAGCCGTAGATTCCCCGTAGCCCATGACTGGGCGGAGCAATGTATCCAGGGGCTGCTGATTTTAGCGGGATGAAACTGCAAAGTGCAGAGTTTCCTCCGGGCGTATCGGACCCACCCCGCCCTCCGGGCACCCCTCCGAGGAGGGGACTGTTATAGCTGGCTACCGTTAGGCAGAGGTCCCCTCTCGGGAGGGGTGCCCGCAGGGCGGGGTGGGTCATGTCCAGTCTGAGACGAGCTTCAGAAGAGCCTGCGGAGATCGGGTGGCGGAGGTTTAGCGTACATGTTTCAACGTTTGCGAAGCGACAAATCGTTGAGATTATTCTTGTGCTTCCCGGGTTTCCGTGCTCGAAATGCGAGTGCCGAAACGCCGTTGATAATCGAGTAGAGAAGGAATTCAATGAGTGACGTTATCATTCACATACGTAAGACAGAAGAATTCAGCCGGTTTCTGAACCTTCATGATTTTGAGGTTACCGATCTCGGTGAAGGAGTGGTCCAGGTAGTACGGGGCGAAGAATTACCCGTCTTCATTAATGTAGGCGAAGACAGTCTCTATTTTCAGGTTGATCTCGGTAACATTTCCGAAATTGCCAATGAGCAACTGTACTTCCAGTTGCTGGATTTGAACACGGAGATCCAGCCGGCCAGTTTTGGGATCAACAATTCAAATCCCGATGATCCCAGGCTTGTGTTGGTAGAAAGCAGGGAACGGGGCGATCTCAATGAACATGAGATTTTGAGTGTATTTGATGCCTTGGAACTGGCGGTGGATCGTGCCGAGGAACTCCTCGCCGCCGCCATCGCGTGAAGGGATTTTATGGGAGGAACTATTAGGGAACTTTGGGTGGGATAAAATTATGAGTATCTTCAGCCGCATTTTCAAGATCGGGCAGGCTTCCGTAAACAAGGTTCTGGACAAGATGGAGAAGCCGGAAGTAATGCTGGAACAGGCCATTACGGATAAGCAGGAACAGATCAGCGATGCAAAGAAAGCTATTCAACAGTGCATTGCTACGGAACGAAAAACGAAGGCATTGCTGGAGCAGGACCGGAATGCCAAGCTGGATTGGGAAAGGAAGGCGGAGACCGCATTGCGGTCGGGCCGAGAGGACCTGGCTGTTCTAGCGCTCAAACGGGCTTCGGAGCACGAGGAAAAAGCCAATGCCCTGGAGGAAAATTGGCGAGGTCAGCGGGAGGCAGTGGATTCGCTCAAGCAGGACATTCAGAAGATGGACGACGAGCTCGCCGACTTTAAGCGTAATAAGGACTTCATTATTGCCCAGAGCAAAGCGGCGGAGGTCAAGAAGAACATCTATGAGGCAAAGGCGAGGATATCCAAAGGCAGTGATGCCGACGACCTCATGGCCCGCATGAAGGCCAAGGCGGAGAGAACGACTTATGAAGCCGACGCGGCCAAGGAAATGGCGGATACCTTTGAAGGTGGAGATACCCTGAAGAAGGAATTCGACGAACTCGGGGCTTCCGGTGTGGGTGCTGATGTCGAAGACAAACTGTCCGCGCTGAAAGCCAAGCTGGGGGGAGCCGCCTCCTCTGCTTCGTAGGGGTGTAGCCGGTTGGCTTCGGCTGCTGGGCAGAAGGTGGACCCGACCGCAGGTTTGAGGCGGTCAAGGCAGGTATCGCCCAGCGACGGTGTATTCTGATATCGGTATGGCGGATACGGGCAAGATCGCGGCGCGGTGTCTCGCTGACTTCAGGGAAACCAAGGCGGGCCTGCTGCACGGAAGCATGACTTCGCAGTTCGAGATCGACTATGAGGTCCGGCTCGCCATTTTCCTGGCGATTCACATTGACGGCAAATCGGATATTGAAGAATCCCACTTCATGCGGGCGGCCGCGCAGCAGTTGGATTGGTCGCCGTTGTATCAACGCTTGTTGCTCAATCGAATCGAGCAGCAGCCGGGCTATGACCTCGATCTTTTCAAGATTGGCACGAGATCGGTGCCGTTTGCGTGCATTCTCTATCGTCTGGCCTACTGCACCGCCCTGATCAATGGTCCGTTGACTCCCGATGAGCGGCAGTTGCTGGCCAGCTTGCGACTGCGGTTCTTTTCCAGTGATCCTGAGGAGGCGCGCCGGATCGACGCTCAGGTTGAGGCTCTGTTCGAAACTTCAGCCGGCGATTTCGACAAATTGCGACCGCTGCCGGCTGATCCGGGAAGGAGCGAAACCGCCGAGGTCTTTGACGAGCAGGGTACTAAAGTCGAGGACTGCCTGGCGGAACTCGACCAGCTTTCGGGACTGTCGGCGGTGAAGCACGAGATCAAGCAGTTGGTTAGTTTTCTGACCATTCAGCAGCAGCGACGGGCCCATAGTCTGTCTCAACCAAATCTTACGCTGCATATGGTCTTCACGGGGAATCCGGGAACGGGCAAAACGACCGTGGCACGAATCGTGGCAAAGATTCTCAGGGCGCTCGAAATTCTAAACCGTGGCCATCTTGTAGAAACGGATCGTAGCGGATTGGTGGGCCAGTACATCGGACATACTTCGGTGAAGACAAATGAGAAAGTCGAACAGGCATTGGACGGTATCCTCTTTATCGACGAGGCCTACAGCCTTGCCCGCGAATCCGAAAACGATTTCGGCAAAGAAGCGATCGATGCCCTTGTCAAGCTCATGGAGGACCATCGCGACCGGTTGGTCGTGATCGTGGCCGGCTACGTCGATGAGATGCGGTCGTTTATTGAGGCTAACCCGGGACTCCGTTCGCGTTTCAACACTTTTGTCGACTTTGAGAACTACTCCCCGGAGGAGTTGGTCAACATTTTCAAGCAGATGTGTGCGGCTAACGATTACCACCTCGATGACGAGGCCGAAGCGACATTAGCCGAGCTCTTTCGAGTGGAGACCGAGAAGGCTGGACGCTCATTTGGAAACGGCCGGTTCGCCCGCAATCTCTTTGAGCGCACCCTGCGATTACAGGCCCTGCGCCTGAGCGAGCAGGGGGGCACTCTGGAAAAAGACGACTTGATGACCCTCACCGCTCCCGACCTCGCGTTTACCCAGGATGAAGCGCACGCCGAAGGCAAGCAGAGATAGAGAGTCCAAAGCCAGGGAGGCAGGATATGGTAATGCGATACGCTGCAGAGGATATTACCGTGTTTGCGTGAAGTCTTTAACCGTAAAAGTACCCGACGAACTGGCGGTCAGATTGGAAAAGCGAGCGAGGCGTTTTACCGTATCAAAATCAGCCATGATACGCGAATCCCTGGAGCGAGAACGGGAAAGATATGGTGCGACGGAAGAAGAGCCGTCGGCTTACGATCTGGTCAAAGAAGATCTCGGTCGTTTCTGACGTACAAGCATTGGCTGCTCATTCGCGGATAGACCGTCGATCATTCGCCAATTCTATCCACATAATTGATCGGAGCATGATCAGCCAAGAGCTTCGGTGGTGCGAAGAGACGCCGGAGCCAGCCAAGAGGACTGAATGAGAACTCCATCGCTGGCTCTATCAGACGCTTCAGATCGCCGACATGCCGGAATCCCAGTATTTGCGGTGGCAGGACTGTTACAGCATCCCGATCGTCAACGACTCGGTAGATAGATACGTCACCCAATGAAGCGACAAAAGCTTCGTTTCCGACAAGTGGCGACCCGAACGTGTAGACTGCCTGCGGCTTTCGACGTGCAGCCGCTAATGTGGCCAGAGCGGCACCTAAGCTGTGGCCAGTATAGAAGACCGGGCATTTCAGTCGAAACAGTGCAGCATCAACCTCCTGCCAGACCGAATCAAGGGCTCCTTTAAAGCCCTTATGCACAGCAACGGTTTCTTGAACTAACGTGTCGAAGCCGACGTGGAGATCTGCGATGAAGTCTTTGACCCGCTGCTCGGTCCCGCGAAACACGAGCACGGCGAATGCAGGAGGTCTCGCCATGTTGTAGCCGTTCGCCTGTCCGGCATGCGGTCCCAATTCTCCGGCACATTGTCCAAGAGATATAATCACCTCATCGAGTGGTTACCTCTCAATGGCACCCAAAGGAGCCGAAACGGCAGGCTTCAGATCTTCCATCGTGATGTATGCACCGGCAAGGTGGCTCTGTCCCGGCATATCCCCGAAGTTCGTATAGTCGACGAACATAATCCGCTCGTCGGGAAGTACCAGCCATGAGGAATAACCATGGTCGGGGCGGTGCCGTTCGTGGTGTCTCTGATTCCTCGGATTTCCATGGATCTGAATTAAGTGATCTCTCTGATATTGATCCGGCCACTGACCGTCTCCTGCTTTCCAAGACCATTTAAAATCTGGTTGCGTTGGATTCTCCACATCGTAAGAGACACTTCGCCAGGAGCTTCGGCCGGATTCGCCGATCTGGCCGAACTGAGTGAGGTATCCGACCGTCCTGCCGGCCGAATAAAAGACTCGATTCGAATCCCAGAACACTGCTGTCCGGACGACTGCGCTACCGTCCACGAGCACTTCAAGCAGACCGCTCCGGAGACGCAGTGACACCCGTCGATACTCAGTCATATCGGTTTCCTTCCGTGAATCGGCTCTTGCTCTGGTCGAAAGACCGATCCATGTGGGTGCGATGTAAGGAACGGCGCTGCTGCGCACGCGGCTGAGAGAGAGAAACGCCACCGGTTCATCCGCTGGTCCCTCAACTTTCAGCTCCGCCTCGAACAGGACGCGACTCTTCGATGATTCCGGTGCCAGCAGATTGTAACGAGAGGTGTTTCCGGGTTTATTATCAATAATCAATGCATCGGACGTAAGTTCCGCCGAATATCTTCCCGGAGGCCCGCCGATTTGATACCTCCCCGCTTCCGCCCGGAGGTCGCCGCACCAACCGTAGGTTCCATACCCTCCATTTACGTGCCGGCCCGTAACCAGCACACGTCCGTCTGCGAGTTGTTTTGCGTATGGACGGTGTATGGCGAATGGGAGCATCTGAGGTTTCGACCAGGTCTTCCCCATGTCCTTGGAGAAGGCGACGAAACTCGGGTAAACTCTTCGGTGATTCTCCCGCATGACGCAGGCTAACTCTCTGCCGCCGTCGAGGATAACCAGCGCTCCCTCACAGTAGCGATAGTATCCGTCATGGGCAATCGTGGCCTCTTCATGCCAAGTCAACCCCCCATCATCGGAGCAGGAAAGGATCTCCGCGAATTCCTGAGTTTCCGCACGCATGACATGGGAACAGACAGCCAGATGGCCGTCTGGAAGGTCCATCATGCGGTCGGGTTCGATACCCGCGATGCTTGTTTGGAAAGGGCCACTCCAAGTATCGCCCTGGTCTGTGCTCCACAGGACTAAGATTCCCGGGGGTTGATTTTCGTGCACGTGGCCGTAATCGTCCTGGTCGATGAGCACCGCAAGCCGTCCGTCTTTAAGCCGGCTCAATCTAGGCGTGATCAGTCGCTCGTCACCTTTGCGGAGGTCATGGGTGAGGATCTCCCTGTGCTTGAACCATGTTTGCCCGCTGTCGTCGCTGGCTATCAGAGTAAGAATTTGATCTTCCTGCGACCAATGTCCGTCAGTGTCGCTGTAGACCAGCATGAGTCTTCCCAGTTGATAGGCTGATCGAGGTAGAAGCAATACTCCTTCCCTCGGGAATGCCCGAATCGGCCTGTGTCCGGAACTCCTGCGCGGGGTGCCATTGCCGTTCCGTGATCAGAAAGGTCAGGGAAGCCGATCCGCGCCAAATGCTCGCCCAATCCGACCTTTGAAAATGTGGGTCAGAGGGCGAAACCTCTTCGCTCCTGATGTCTCCGTGGAGATGCCGATTGCCACATAAGTACACTTCCTGAATTCCAGCCGAGTGTCATTGAGGAGCGTCTCATCCGTGACGTATGCGATCCCCACTGGGAGCCGTTCCACCCCCGCTTGGATCTGGGTCGCAGCCCTTCGCGCAGTCAAAACCAGGTGACCAACACTGTGCTCGATATTGTCTTTGATCCATCTGATAGGGCGCTGAGTTTTCGCGAGCCAATAATCCGGCCGGTCGTCACCAGGTAATTGCCGAATCAGGTCCGCCACAATCGGTAGCTGGTCATACAACTCCTCTGGAGCGCAATCTACGCTGGAGATCGTGAGCTGCATATTTTCACCGAACGTTTCGGATCAAGCGCGGCTGTGAGCCGTCGCCTGCATCTGGCTGGTGGGTGTGCTCTATCATCCCTTAGTTGCGGCATTAGGGCAAGCCCGCTCAGAGGTTCTCGAACTCCGGCAGGAATTCCTTCACGACCTCGTCCTGCGTCATCGGAAAATAGAAGGGCGGGCTAACGTTTGGCATGGCATGGGGCATAGCTGCTTCGGGGCCACGCTCCATACAATCTGTTGGACTGAGTCGCTGAGGGCAAGGCTATAGGGTTAGGGAAGTAGAACAAGACCCCAAGATTTCTGGCACTTCCTTTCTTCTCTTTGGGTCTTCGGGTCTTTGCGTGATCCATATTCTCGTTCTCCTTAGAACATCGGAAGCGTTTAGCCGGGCATATGGGTTTTGTGCGTCTTGGCTAGGGCAAAACAAATGGGCAGGTTGGTCGGTTCAGATCGAGTGGAGGGAATACAAGAGCGGTGGGGCGGGGTAAGGCGAGGCACGCAAGGACCACATATCAAGGCCGATGAGGAGCGAAGCGACGACAATCGCAAGCGGAGCGTAGCAGAACGGTCACCTGGTGTGTAGATACTCGGACTTCGCGGACCCAGAAATGATAATACGCTGCCGTCGCGCAGCGATCGTAATAATCGTGCATGATGTCCGCGGCCGTTCTGATCGCTGCTTCTCCCTCCGCAACGGCGCTGTGGTAACACCGCACTACGTGCGAAACATGCTCGGCCGCCCAGCCCGGATCTGTCCTGGCAGCCGGCTCGAGCCGATACTTAGCCGCCAACTCCCGCCAGCAATCTAAGAAGACACGATCTGCATGCGGGAACTCCGGGAGACCGAGGGAAAGCTCATCGATTTCAGGAAGAAAAATATTTAACCAGACAGAAAATTGGTTGACCCTAAAAGCCACCCATTTCCGGGATCTCATCGCAATTTGCGCTTTCAAGGCCGATCACTCGACTCCATGCTCGAGATATGCAACGCGAGAAGATTGACCTACTCATAAAAGGTGGGGAGGTGATCGACGGCACCGGGAGCGAGCCTTTTTCAGCCGACGTGGCGGTAGCGGACCGGCGGATCGTTGGCATTGGTCAATTTGAGGACTGTGGCGCGTCGCGCACGATTTCGGCGGCGGGCCTCTACGTTGTTCCCGGCTTGGTCGACATGCACATCCACTCCGAACGGGGGCTCTATATTCCCGAACTCGCGCCCAGCCTGCACCTCCTCAAGCAGGGCGTCACGACGGTGGTTGGGGGGCCCGATGGGTACGGTTCCTGGCCCTTACACGAGACCATTGGAGATCATATCGCCAAACTCGAGGGCCAGGGAATTGGCACCAACGCCGTATTGATGGTGGGATCCGGACAGGTGCGGCGGCTCACCATGGGTACGGAGGAGCGGGAGCCGACCTGCAATGAGATGGCGGCAATGAAGCGCCACCTGCGCGAAGCCATGGAAGGGGGAGCCTGGGGTCTTTCTTCGGGCCTCGAATATCCGCCCGGAAATTGCGCTCGCACGGAAGAAGTCATCGGCCTTGCCAGTGAGGCGGCCCCTTTCCGGGGAATGTACCACACCCACATGCGAAGTGAATCCGACAACCTCCTTAACGCGGTCGCGGAGACTATTCGAATCACCGAGGAAGCAGGAGTGATCGGTGTGCTGACTCATTTCAAGGCTGCGTATCGCCGCAATTGGGGCAAGGTAACTCCCGCCTTGGAACTCATTGAGGAAGCCCGGAGTCGAGGGGTGCGGGTGTACGCGGACCAGTTCCCGTTCGCTCAAAATGAAGTGCGTCTGATTCCCGAATCCACCTGGCTTGGCTCGGACACCGCCACCCAGGGTAGGGCAGCCAGGGTGACACAGGCGCTCAAAGGCGTGCCTGTGTCCGGTTTGCTCGGCCTTTACGCGGAGATGGCTTCGATCCCCGACCTCGAGAAGGAGCGGCGGCGTTTCCTGAGCGCTCGCCCCGAGATGCTCAGGGAGATGGTTGTCGATGCGGTCGTTCGGGCTGCGCCGTCCGAAGGTGGCAGCCTCATGGCGCTGGCGTCCTGGTATGGGGTGCACCGCGGTCCGGGCAATCCCGAGGAGCGGGCGCGTTTCCGCGCCCGCCTGAATAACCGCGAAGAGGGGGCTCTGATCCGCCGCCAGGTTGCAGAAAACCTCGATCGCTTCGGGGGCGCAGATGAAATTACCGTCGTGACTTCAGTTCGCACTGACTTGGTGGGCCGGAGCCTTGCCCACGCCGCCGAGAGCATGGACATGCCGGTCTCGGACGCGGCAGTCCAGCTTGGCTTCGAAAACGCGCAGGGCTATGGGCTACCTGCTGTCCGAGGACGACGTCGTAGAAGTCATGCGTAAGGACTTCGTCGCTACCGGGAGTGACGGCGACTACCCGTATTTTGGCGGCGGAATCGACCCCATCGGCATTATACAGCACCTTCGCTCCTACGCCACCTTCAGCACCAAGCTACGCCATTACGCCCTGGACCGTGGAATCATCTCCTTACCCCACGCTATCCGGTCTTGTACTGGTCTCTCTGCAGAAATATTAGGTTGGCGGGACCGAGGGCTGATCAAAGAAGGCTACTGGGCCGACATCACCGTGTTCAACCCGGAGACGATTGCTCCCAAGTCCACTCCTCGCCATCCGCACCGCTATAGTGAGGGAATCGAGTACGTGCTCGTCAACGGTGAGATCGCCCTCGACTCGGGCCAACCGTCGGGCGCCCTGGCGGGTCGAGTCCTCCGTATCCAGGACCGATAGGCCGGAAATCTCGGTAGATTTCTGGGCTCTGATCAGCAGAGCACGGGTTCGAATTCGACCTATTTACGGGGCGCCTCCTCACCGAGCTGGTCCTCAACGGCAAGGCGGGCATCCCGGAGTTCGAGGAAGCCCGATCCATGTTTGGTCTTGGAGTGTCTCCTCCTCCTATAATGAACCTCGTCGATTGCCGACCTTTCCCGCTCCTCACGGAGCGAGAAACATGTAGCCCTCTGCGTGAGCGGAGGGGTCGGATCTCGCGTTCATTGCAAGCCATAGTTGACGGCCGCAGGCTTCCACGATCGCCGCGATTCGGCGATTGACATTTCGATACAAACGATTATTTCGATAACCATGATCAGGTTGTTAATATTCTGGCAATTTATCACCATAAGCTTAGTATTTAATTCAGCTCATTCAATAGATATAATTTATAGTGCCGCAGACGAATTTTCGTTAAGCAATCCAAACGGTGTCTGGAGTTATGGTTACTCTACTTCATTGGGAGGTACATTTATTTCATTCCCATTAACACATTCAAATTATCATGCAAGTGGTATTGAGGCACATTATTTTCCAGTATCTGCTGATCAACCTTCTGCAATTAGGAATACAAACGCGTTCGTAACCACGCCATTTTGCTGTCAGCCACTAAATCCGGGACAACTGGCATTGCATCCAGGTCCTAATGGCCAATTTTCTATTGTTCGTTGGACAGCTCCTGAATCTGGAGATTTTAACCTTTCGGGTGACTACATAGGTATGGACACCTCGGGTACCACAACGGATGTACATGTCCTATTTAATGGCGTAACAATTTTTAATGATTTTATTAACGGGTTTGGTGACACAGCGACAATTTCGCTGGATACTTCATTACAAGTAGGAGATTTACTCGATTTCGCTGTAGGATTTGGCAGCAATAGTAACTTTTTCTCGGATTACACCGGTTTGGACGTTCAAGTTAGTCAGAACGTACCCGAACCTAGAAGTACGATGATTTTTGTGCTGGCCGTAGGGATTTTTGTGGTTCTCTTTTTTCGACAACGTCGAGCGGTAACAGAGTAATATTTTGTGCCACTTCGAGAGATTTATCCGACGAATTAACCTTCCGAGTGCAAAGCGAGATAACCTGTGAGTTCCTATAGTATTAGGGCGAGCCATGCGCCGATGAGTGCGAGACCGAGAATCAGCGGGATCTTATCGCCACACTCCTAAGGAGTGGGGCCAATCCCAATTGTGCTGAAAACGCGCTTAGTCACGGCGAACGGGATGCCGTGCAGACCTTGCTCGATCACGGTGCAGAAACGACGCTCGTTATCGCTGCCGGCATGGGGTTGATCGACGATCTGCGACTCCTTCTAGTCGGTGCTGACGAGACATCTCAACTGAAGGCATTGACCTGCGCTGCTATCAATGGCCAGTCGGCCACCTGCAGTATCCTCGTTGATCACGGTGTCGACCCAAATCAATACAATCCTGAAGGTTTCCATGCTCACTGTACTCCTCTGCACAATGCCGTCTCCGGTGGCTCCTGCGAAACCGTCAGTAAACTGGTTGACGCTGGCGCGGATACTACGACTAAGGACACGATGTTTGACGCCGACGCGCTTGGCTGGGCGCAACACCTGAAGCGAGATGGGATTACGGCACTCCTTAAAGATGTCCGAACCTCCCAGTGCGGAGGCTAAACCGCGCAGAAAAACGGACTCCTGCAAACGATCTTCGCACTCTCCGGGGCGGGAATTCTGGCCATCTGTGTGCTTGGGGCCGCGATCCTGTTCTGGAAGGGTGGGCCAAACCGGTTCTCGGACGAAGTCGTCAGGATCGCGAAGTACGGAAATGACTTTGACAGAGAGATTGAGAACAGAGGGAGGCTTTATCGTTTACAAGAATGACGATTGCCTCTATATGGATGATAACCACCTTAGCCTGGCGGGTGGGCGCTATGTCTCACCGGTCTTGGAGCGCTCGATAGAGAACATGCTGAACCTGCTTCGCCGCCAAATCGGAAGCGATACTGATAACGGATAGGAAATCGCTTTAGCCCTCCGGGCGGTTTGTCTGGGGTCTGAATCTGGAAGTATGCGTTACCGTTCACGGCGAGTGACAAAACCGGGCTCGGAAGTCGCGCGAGGGCTTTTTCAGGTTGCGGGGCGCACCCCGCAACCTGAAAAAGCTGCTGCTCGTCGCGAAATTCATGAAGAGCTAGCAATGTCCTTGCTGGGAGAGATCGTTGAGGTCGGCGATTGCGAATATCGTGGACATTGGCACAAAGGGTTTGCGACGAAAGTTTAATCACAGCCATCCCATAAGGCCTAAACCCTGAAGGCAAGCCTGAGGGATGGAGCGGGATAGCGGTTGATATTGGGAAAAAGTCAAAATGCAAAACAGGGGGGAAATGGTTGATATGGACGGATGCTGTCCCACAGAGCTAAGGGGAGAAACCGGGCAGGTAAGCCTGTTGAGGCTGGGAACACATTCGATATCGGGTTCGTGCTGTCCCATAGAAGTCCGCCAGATCGAAAAGCCCGAAGCGGTCCCAGAGCACGCCGCGCACGAGCGTAAACAACCGGGTGAAGCTGTGCGGCCACTGGCTGATAAAGGCAATGTATCGGAGCAGAACGAGCAGCAGCAGGGCGGCCCACAGCTGCCAACGGATGGCCTGCTTGGAATGCCCGAGAAAATCGCAGACCTTGAAGGTTTGCTTGATCTGCTTGAAAAACACCTCGATGCCCCAGCGGCAGCGGTAGAGGGCGCAGACACTGGAAGGGGCCCAGTCCATGTTGTTGGTGAGGAAAACCATGACGACCCACTCGCCGTTGACTTCCACTTCGGCTTCGATCCGGCGCAACCTGCCGGGATACTGCCGGCGGGAGGCGGGAACCTTCAGGGTGACCTCGTCATCCCGCAGGATAGGTCCTTGAGGCTTGCGCAGGCGCTTGCGGCAAACATGGCAGCGCAGGTTGTCTTTGGCGCGCGTGACCCAGAATATGCCGCGTTCGCTCAAATGGAAAAGATTGGCAAAATGCACGTAAGCCTTGTCGAAAACCGCGATCTCTCCGGCCTGCAGCCCCGCGCACAGGGCCAGGGTCCGCGTGTCGTCGTGATGGGAAGCTTCTTCAATGACGGCAAAGCCGGGAAGAAAACTTGAGCCGCAGGTGCATCTTCGCCGCGGCCTTGCGCCGACGGTGCTTGGCCCAGTCCATGCAGTTGGCCACCAGGGCAATGGTGGTGGAATCGATCGCATGGATCGCCCGTTTGAAGCGACGGGGCAGGCCTCGGTAGCGCCCCGGCCGGTCCAAAGCCCGGCGAAAGCTCTTGCAGATGCCCCAGCACCTTCCAGAACAACGCCTCCATCATGTCGCTGTCGCGCTCCCTATTGGCATGCGAAAGAGTGTTTCGGCTCGGTGCAACCGCTCCCCTGATCGCCCTGAGCTTGGCCGCATGATGCCGCAGGGTGTCGCAGACGTCGTTAAGGCCGATGGCATGGGTCAGTTGCGCAAAGAGCAGACTGACCACATGACTCCATGGCGTGAAGGTGCGCGCCTTTTTATCGACCCCGTACTCCCGGGCGAGTTTTTCCGTCAAATGCGACGGGATGAGTTTACAAAGCTGATGCAAGGTGCTGCTGTAGTGTTTCGTCGGCGTTATGTTTTTCATACTGCGGATTCTTTGGTCGGAATCCGCCGCCGACCACCTTTTTTTAACCCTGCCCGAAAGGGAGTCTCACCACATCCTGTGGGATGGCTGTGAAGTTTAATATTGGATTTTAAGGTTTGATTCAAATGAGATCCACGATCGAAAGTAGTGTGAGTTCACCGAGGCTGAGGATATGGAGAAAACGAATCACGGTGATTTATTCCAAGACCCGTTAGCACAGTTTTCGAAGTGGCAGGCTGCCGCCCGAGAATTGCGCGATCCCCTTTGGAACCTCATGGTCCTGGCAACTGGTTCGCGGACCGGCACGCCCGCGAACCGAATGATGATTCTCCATGGTCTCGAAGAGGGTGGGCTGCTTTTCACCGTCAACGAGGGAAGCAGGAAAGGGGAACATCTCGCTGAGAATCCCAAAGTTGCGCTGGTGTACTTTTCGCCGACAACCCGTCGCCAGGTTCGAGTGATCGGTCGAGCCCGTCAAGCCGGCACAGCAATTTCCGATGCTCACTGGCGAAAGCGGCCACGGATGGCGCAACTGCTCGACACAGTGGTTCGGCAAGGCGATGTGCTGGAAGACAGGTTACGGCTTCGGCAACTCGTGGCTGCCACAGACGACCAATATGCAGGAGGCGAAGTCCCCAGGCCTAAATACTGGCATATGTATCAGCTCCTTCCTGACGAGTTCGAGTTCTGGGAGCAGGCCGACGACCGTGTCCACCTGCGAGTCAGAGTCACCCGGAAGGGGAGCGGCTGGCTTACGGCAATCCTTGCGCCGTAGATGCGCTCTTGCCTGTTTGACCCCTATGCCATATGCGAACCATCAGGGACTCGACTGCAGCGCCGCGCTTCGATGCTGATCAAGGTTTAACCAAGATCAGCTATCGGGAAGAGGACTGATCGGAATTTACTTTCTGCCCTCTGGGACATTTGCCCGGAGTCCCGATCCAGATGCGAGCATTTCTGTTAGGCAAGGTGGGGAGAGCGTGGAATATTCTGGATCCGTGTGCGATCGTTTCCTATCAGCGGCTCCCCTCAGCGCGATCGTGCAGAACCACCGGTTCTTCCTTCAGTAGGCCGGGCAAGAATAACGAACACAGCGCCGCCAAGGCAAGCGCGACGGCATACACCACAATTGCCGACGTGTGTGCCTCGATGGCAGATCCTGATTCGCTCCGACCCAGGACATAACCCAACGTGGAGATACCGATGACACCTCCGATATAGCGAATGGTCGAGATGGCGCCGCCGGCCATTCCCGCACGACTTCGATCAACTGCGCTCATCGAGGCCGCCTGAGAGGGCGGGTTGGAAAGGCCCAGTCCGGCGCCCAGCAAAAGGAGACCCGGCAGCGCGTCCATGACCACGACGATTCGATTAAAACTACCGATGGCGATTAGACCAGCCAGCGCCAGGAGACATCCAGCGAAAACCGTGAGCCTTGCGCCGATTCGTTCGGAGATGCGGCCACCGATCGGAGAAAAGATGATCATGGCGATCATCATCCAGACAAGCGTCCGGCCTGCTGTTCCCGCTTCGGCGCCTCGAACATCCTCCAGGAAAATCGGAAGCTGGAAGAGCAGGGCATACATCGCGAGGTTCTGCAAGCCGATCACGGCACTGCCGGCGACAAATCGACCGTCTGTGAAGAGGGACAGGTCGAGAACGGGCTCGGGAACGTTTCGTTCCTTCAGAACAAACGCGACCAGCAAGAGTGCCCCAGCCAAACCGATCCACGAACCCGATGAGGTCTGGACTGACACCACGATCAGTGCCAGGCCGAGTCCCAGCAGCGCGCTTCCGACGACATCAAATCGCGACGTCCGCGGATGATGGCCTGCGGACCGGACCGAAGTTACCGGCCGGCCGAAGTGCATCACGGCGAAAGCGATCGCGATTAAGGGTATGTTGGCGATGAAAACGGAACGCCATCCCAACCAGGCGGTCAGTTCTCCGCCAAGCAGAGGCCCGGCCGCCGCCGCCATGCCCATCACGGCCCCGAAAAGCCCGAATGTCCGAGGCCGTCGTTCGATGGGAACACGATTGCGTATCGTGGCCATGCAGGCGGGCACGATCAGCGCGCTGCCAATGGCCATTCCGACGCGGGCAAACACGAGGCTCGGGAGCGTGGCGAAAAAGAAGCCGACGATGGACCCGGCCCCGTAGATCACCATCCCCAGACCCATGGTTCGCCGATGCCCCAAATTGTCTCCGAGCTTTCCACCCGGACTCAGCGCTGCGATGCTGACGATCAGGTAGACCGAAACCAGCCACTGGGTCAGGGGACTACTGGCGACCCCCAATTCCTGCCCGATAGAGGGCAGGGCTACTGCGATCATCGTCGACCCGAGCGGTGCCAACGCTGCCGCGATGAACGTGCCTGCGAGGAACACCCAAGAGACCTCTTCACGGCCGGGGACGGCAGGAGTGGAAGGAAGGGGATTCATTAGTTTTCCGCGAATGAGACGCATAATGCAGTTAACGTGAACCGCAGATTACCCAGAGCAGCAAAGCCACAACCTAAATTGGTCATTCAAAGGATGAGAAACCACGGATTACACTGATGGGCACGGATGGGGGATTGGCGTGTAAACAAGGTTTTACCTGTATATTTCTGCCCCTCATTTTTGTGCCCTTAATTCTCGGTGCTCTCACAGGCTTCCCATTCGCGTAATCAGTGTACCGAGCGAAGCGACATCCCAAATCCGTGGTCCTCTCCCTTGGCCATCTCTGTGGTCTATCACACTCTCCCTGTTCCTTGCCAAGCCAAGCTTAGGTATATACTCTGCGTTCGCATCATACTCAAAACCATTACCTTATGAAACTTGGCGGAGGATAACTTGCTCAAGAAACGAGAGCTTGAGGGATTGTAGTATGGATTGCCCTGACTAACCAGGTTCATTATCGGCGATGATTCGCACAACGCCGGCATCGCCATCCACCTCCAGGATCTGGCCATCCTGAATCAATTCGGTTGCTCGGACGGTGCCCACGACGGCAGGAATGCCATATTCCCTGGCGACAACCGCACAGTGGCTCAGAACACCCCCGCTGTCGGTCACGATCGCTCCGGCGGTGGCAAACAGCGGTGTCCACGGGGGCGCCGTTGTCTGGGCGACGAGCACTTCCCCCGGATGCAGCTTTTCACTATCTGCGGGTGATTTGAGCAAGCGAGCCCTGGCGGTCACCTTGCCCCGGGACCCGGGATGACCCTTCAGGATCTTCGGGTCCTCCGACACCTCCGGAGGGGCGCCCAAGAACTTCCCCATTGCACGCATGAAGAAATCTTCCGGGGGCACACCAAAATCCGTACCCAGCATGGGCGGCGGCGATACGGCTTCCCACTGCCGGATCTCGTTACTCCTCTGCACCACCTTTTCGCGCAGGTCTGCGGTCTCCGCATCCCTACCGGTTCCTCTAATTTCCTCGACGGTCAGGTGAAAAACGTCTTCCGCGACTTTGAGTGCATCGGCGTCGGCGAACCGCCTGCCCACTTCCATCAGGACTCTACGGAGCCTGTAGCTGCTCGCAAAGTCGATCCAAAATCCATGGTCTTCCGTGAGCACCGTCGCCACCTTGGCGGCCACCAGAAGACGTTCGAACTCTGCTGCGGCTTGTCGCGGATACCCCTTGAGCCGATCGCGTGCCTCGGCGATCGCTTTCTCCCGATCTGACACCAGCGTCTCTCTTTCTGCATCCATGTCCCGGTCGGGCTGCGCGAGATACTCCTTGAGGCTCATGAGGGGGGATTCAGGATTTTCGATCCAGCTCTCATCGGAAATCGACCAAAACGTGCTCCGTTGGCCGCGCTCCTCCAGAAAAACCTGAAACTCGGACCAGAAAGCCTGCCCGGCAGGAAAAGCTCCCAGAGCGGTGGGAATTTCGGAGGCCGCGTGCGTCGCGATCGCCTGCCGAATTTCCGACGACTTCAGCGCCTTTCGGCTCAGCGTCCAAAGGGCCCGGTCGGTGATGACGGTCTCGTTGTCCAGGCCCTGGAGAAGACGATAGGAATCGAGTGCTCCCTCACTCCCGAACAGATCCCGATAGAGGTCGTCGAATTGACTCATCGCTACATAGACCGGAGAAATGATGACAAAGTGGATGGTGAACAGTTCAAGAAATCTGTCCAATGTCTCGTCGAGATGATCCATCAGGGCACTCATTTCCGCTCCTGAAAGGTCGAAGGCATCCCAGAAAGCCAGGTGTCCCGTGATCTCAGGAAGCCACTCCTCCTTCCAGAGTGACTCCAACCGATTGATCTGCCCATTCAAGGTCTCCTCGGCCTTGTTCATCGCCTCCGGCATCTCTTCCGGTGCAACGGCAGGCAAAATTGCGATGTAAAAATAGGTGTTGAGTCGCGTAGCCCTGATCCGTAGAGGAATACCGAGGGATTCGTTCGCGCTGCTCCAGCCTTCAAATGCCGTTTTCCAAAAGGCTTGGAATTCCAGGAGGGGCGCCGGTCCTGTCGAATGTGTGGTGTCATACTCCCACTGCAACTGGGCATCGTCAGGGTTCTCCAAGATGACCGGGAAGTCCGGCGGGTCGGGAATCGGCTTGGGCTGGTTGGTTTCGCTCATCGGGTTCAGACTGTGGTGATGGGTCGACATTGCAGGAGAAAAAGCACTGAGTCGGCCACGGCGCACTCGAGGTCCACCGGATGATTCAGGTGGTTTTCCAGATCCCGGGCCAATTGGGCAATTTCCGTGACCTGGTCGGGCTCCAGGGACGCGGCTTTCCGCATGAAGCCAGGTACACGGACCTCTTCGGTTCCACCTTGGATCGAGACGGTCATGCAATCCTTTTCGGCGACCTCTTGTTTCAACAGGGTTAGGTCCTTCTTCCTTACCACAAACGTGTCCGGGGTCACCATCCCACCCACCACGCTTTCGCCAAGTCCCCAGGCGGCGTTGACCACGATCTCATCCCGATTGCCGGTGACTGGATTTGCGCTGAAGGCGATTGCGGACACATCCGCCGGCACCAATCGCTGCACGAGCACCGCCAGTCCGGCATTTCCCGTCCGCTCGGCACGGGTTTCCCGATAGTGAATTGCCCGTTCGGTTTCCGCGGACGCCCAGCATCGCACGATCGCATCCGAGAGGGCCACCACGCCCTCCACGTTCAGGAAGGTCTCATACTGCCCGGCAAACGAAGCCTGTTGTCCGTCCTCATCCACGGCCGACGAACGGACGGCCACGCGACAGGGCCCCTCGCCATCGCTCTCGAGCCGGGCCCAGGCGGTTTCCAGCAGTTTGCCCAGATCCTCGGGGCAGGAAGCCGCCTTCCCGGTGCCGCCCCACTTTCCGTAGGCGGTGGTGGTCACGCAGAACCCGGGCGGCACCCGGTAGCGGGAGGAAAGAAAGCTGAGGCTGGCGGCCTTTCCGCCTGTCAGGGCAACGTCGTGACAGGTTTCTTCACCTAGCCAGAGGATATCCATTGTATGAGCGTACTTCCCTGCCGCGAAAATACTTCAGGGCTGATATACGAGATCAGACTCTATTTCGTCTCACCGATAGGCAGTTGCTTTTTGCCCTCTGGGACATTTGCCCGGAGTCCGGAGCCAAAAGCCTGCGTTTCCATGAGGGAAGCCGACAGAACCGCGCCCGGAAGTCAAGCAGGGGCTTTTCCGGGTCGGTGCCGGAGCGGACACGCACCCCCTGTCTATCCTCAATATGATTGGAAAGGATAAAACGATCGGCAATCAGCGTGCCATTGCGCCATAAACGGGGAACTGGCTGCAGATGAATTCGAGATAGGCCGACTGGCCGTTGGTGTTGGCGGCCAAGGCTCGTTCGAGTGCACCGGCAACTTGATCCGGTTCGTCGATCCGTTCTGTGTGATACCCGAACTCTGCGATGGCCCTGGGCATGTTGACCTCGTCGTGACCCATGACCTTGTGCGTGTAGGGATCGTGACCCTTGCCCCAGAAGCCCGGGCCGTAGCCGGCGAATCCACCGTTGCTGATGTGTACGATCGTGACGGGCAGTTTCTCCCGGACGGGCACTTCGAGGTTGCCCATCATGTAACCGAGTCCGCCCTCACCGGTAACGGCGATGGCGGGGCGGTCGGGATGGGCCAGCTTTGCAGCTACGACCGCTCCCAGACTGAATCCGAGCGAGGATACGTTGCCCCATCCCAAAAAACCCCTTGGAATGAGCGTTTCGTAGACGGTGCTGAGCTGATCGCGCGTGTTTCCGGACTCGTGTGTCAGGAAAGATTTGTGCGGGTCCAGGACTTTCATCAATTCGCTGTAAACGCGGTATGGATTGATAGGCTTGTCACTCGAAGCCATGGCCTCGCGGTATGACTTGAGCGCGGAGTCGCGAGAATCTTTGATTTCGGACGCGATGTCGCCGGCGGGACGGCCCGTTCCCTCCGTTTGGGTCGACAGTTCGTCAGCCAGGGCCTGGAGAGAGAGCTTTGCATCACCCAGCAGAGCGTGCGCGGTGGGAAAGACTTTGTTCAGGTCCAGTTCGCTGATATTGACGTGGATGATGGTTTTGCCCGCAGCATCGGGAATGCTATGGCTGAAACGGCCCGGAGACAGACTCGATCCGACCGCGAAAATCAGATCGCTTTTTGCGAGGTAGTCGACCGTGTGATCACCGCGAACACCAACGAACAGGGGATGATCCTCGGGGAACGCACCTTTGGCCTTGAGCGTAGTGATGACAGGCAGGTTCGCGAGTTCGACGAAGGCTTTGAGTTCCGCCGCCGCGTCGGCATAGATTACACCCTCACCCGCATAGACGAGGGGTCTTTCCGCATTGTGCAGCAGCTCAACGGCGGTTGTGACATCAGCCGGGTCGGGTGCAGACTTCCAACCTTTGACCGGGTGATACGGATCCGCAGTTTCGTCGTACTGTCCATCGGAGTCAGGTAGTGCGAGGATCACCGGTCCGGTCCGGCCGGTGCGCAGCATCGTGAATGCGCGGCGCATGAATTCCGGTACCCGCTCCGGCTTATCGATGTAGCCGTACCACTTGCTGACGGACTTGAGACTTGCGGTCAGGTCGAAGTGTGAGTTCTCGGATCCGCCGATAGGTACCCCATCGGTGATGCAGAGCATCGGAGAGTTGTCTTCATAGGCCTGCGCAAGGCCCGCGTAGGCCACCTGAAGTCCGGCGGCGTTGAGTCCGCCCTGGACCGTGCCGACACCAATGCGGCTTCCGCCGGTGATTCTCGAATAGGCATCCGCAACGGCGATCGCGTATCGATCGTCTCGCATCATGATCATGGGAATGCCTTCGCGCCCGAGCGCATTGTTGATCTTACAGACCGGGAATGTGGAAACCCACGTCACGCCTTCCTGCTTGAGAATGCGTACAATTCCTGTTGCGGCATCAATCATTTCGCTACACTCCTTCTGGAAGAAGAGAAAAGGCCAGGGTAAGATATCCCGGACCTTTCTGCTGTCGTTTACCCAACCTTCCAGTGTCGTGTATCATAAATAAGCATGCCAATGCCAGAGCAATTTTCGACCTCAGCACTTGTCTCGATAAAGCCCCGCTTGCGGGACGGCGACGGAAGGCGGCCGCGCTGATGCTGGGCCCGAGCGGCCCCACCCGGCGCGGGCAATCTCGATAAACTCGGGACTGAGGTTGAAAAGAGCTGGCCGCCAGGCATTACGGGTGCGTCTCGCCTTGCAATCGACCCGATGGCGCCTCCATGAGGATGCTGACTACACGCGATACGGAAGTAAAGCAGGGCACGGGGTTGGGATTGCAAATTAGGAAGCGTTTCGCAGAGTTGCCGGGAGGAACGATCGGCTTGGAAAGCGTAGTGGGATAGGGATCCACAATCACGCTTGCAGGACTTTTTCAGCACTCTGCTAATGAAGGAGCACAGTCATATGAGAATACTGGAGGGAAAGGTAGCCATCGTAACCGGTGCGGCCAGAGGGCACGCAAAAGCGCTTGCCCTGCGATTTGCAGAGGAGGGGGCTATGGTATCGGTCTGCGACATTACGCCGAAGGAGGTGCTGGAAGACGAGGTGGTGTCCAGGATCCGGGATGGGGGAGGGAAGGCGAAAGGCTTTCAGGTGGATGTTTCCAGGGAAGACCAGGTCCATCGATTGGCGCGGGAGACGATAGAGGCGTTCGGCACCATTGATATCCTGGCGAATGTCGTTGGCGTTGCCGGCCCCACCAAGGATGTCTGGGATATGACCCTGGAAGAGTGGAGGAGAACCCTGGAAGTAAACCTGGATTCCGCCTTTCTGGGATGCAAAGCGGTGCTCCCTGAAATGATCAAGAAGCGATACGGCAAGATCATCAACTTCAGCTCTGGGACGGGTAAGCAGCCCCTTTCCCACCGGACGCCTTATTCCACTTCAAAGATGGGTATCATTGGGTTCACCAGATCCCTTGCCGTGGACGTTGGGCGATACAACATCAACGTTAACGCCATCTGTCCGGGGGCTCACGAGGAACGAAGCCTGGAACTTGCCAGAGGCAGGGCGGCATATGGGAACGAGGCATTTGATGAGGCCGAATTCCGCAGACGATTCAGGCAGCACAAGACCGACGAGCGCGCTGTTCTGGCCGGTCGCTGGTGTGGGGATGAAGGCTTTCAGGAAGCCGGATCGGGCCCTGAGGCCGCAGCCTCATTGGCCGTATTCTTAGCCTCCGATGCGTCCTCCACGATTACGGGCCAGGACATCAACTGTGGCGGCGATGTGATGTGGTAAGGAACGGAATATGAGGAGCACACCTATGCGCATGAGCGGTCGTCACGCCTGTTTCCCAACGGCTCGGGTAGCGGGCCCACCCCGGCCTTCCGTCTCCGCACTTCGTACTGCGCCGAGACGTGTCGGCCACCCCTCCGAGGAGGGGACTATTATAGCTGGCTACCGTTAGGCAAAGTCCCCTCCTCGGAGGGGTGGCTGAAAGCCGGGGTGGGTAATCCGTGTTTCGGTGGTATCGCAGGTTTGCTTCCCATTTGAGCCTCGACCCTTTAAGAATCGAACCCGCAGTGGCCAAGAGACGTCAGATCATCCCCTACGATCCTAAGCTCAAAGAGCGGGCACGGGAGCTGAGGAAAAAGATGACGCTGGCGGAGATACTTTTATGGAAACAGCTTAACCGACGGAAGATGAGGGGGTACGATTTCGACCGCCAGAGACCCATTGACCGGTTCATCGTAGACTTTTACTGCAAGGACCTTTCCCTCGCTATCGAAGTCGATGGCTCCAGCCATGAATTCAGGGAAGCGACCGATATACGACGGCAAAGACGACTAGAAAGCGTTGGAGTCCGAATCCTGAGATTCTGGGATACCGACGTCAGGAATGATATGCCGAACGTCCTCCGAACCATCGAAGAATGGATCGAGGTCAATGGGAACCCACGTGTTCACAGCGCGGATGACCCACCCCGCCCTGCGGGCACCCCTCCGAGGAGGGGACTATTATAGCTGGCTACCGTTAGGCAAAGATCCCCACTCGGGAGGGGTGCCCGAAGCGCGGGGTGGGTTCTCCCTCCTCGGAGGGTCGGCTGAAAGCCGGTGTGGGTCATGCTCAGTCTGAGACGAGTTTCAGTCGTGTAATTTCATCGCTGGCAAAGGTAGGCATTACTTCTAGCCGCTCTTTGCGCTTTAACATTACGCCGAACTCCTTCTCGCGAACGATACCGACCAGACCAGCCTGAATACCCGCTCCCTTCAATGCCGTCAGTATCGACTCGGCACTGTCGGATTCACACCCAATCAACAGCGCACCCGATGATATGATGCCCAAGGGATCCAGTTTGAATTCTGCACATATCTGCCGAGATTCCTCCGAAATGAAGAGCGCGTCTGCCTCGATCTCCATACCTACGCCGGATGCCTGCGCCAACTCGATCAATCCCGTTGCCACACCTCCCTCGGTTGGGTCGTGCATGGCCGATACACTGCCGGCCGATGTGGCGGTCTGTACATCGACAACCACGCTGATTCCAGGATTTTCCAGGTAGGCCTCGCAGTCTGCAAGCAAATCGTCCACATAACCGAGAGCCCTCAATTCGTCCCTCTTCTCACGGGCGATCAGCGCCGTTGCTTCTATGGCCATGCCTTTGGTCAGGATCACAAGATGACCGGGCCGCAAACCAGAGGATCGAATCAGACTGTCTGGTTCCATTTCGCCCAACATCTGCCCGATGACGATGGGGCGATCCAAACTGTGGGTGATCTCCGTATGCCCCCCACACACCACCACGCCGAGACTCCGGGCGGCATCGTGGATGTCTGAGAATACGCTCTCGGCGAGTTGGCTGTTGTCCGGACTATCGGGAAGAAGAATCGTTGCCATGAAGAAACGCGGTTGCGCGCCCATGACGGCGATGTCGTTGGCATTTACGTGTACCGCATACCAACCTATGCGATCCGTAGCGAATGTGATTGGGTCTGTCTTCGCCACCAGATAGCGATCGCCCATATCGATGACGGCGGCATCCTCACCTACCTGTGGGGGTACGACCAGCCGTTCGTGCGAATGGGTGAAGGCCGAAATTAATCGTTGGAGCTCGTCGTGCGGCAACTTGCCCGGTGGGTAGTGCCGCAAGCTCACGGTTGCCCTCGGAAAAATTCGCAGGGGGCGGGCACCAGTTCGGGACCCGTGCTTTCCCTCGGTTGAATCGCTACCTCAAAACCGTGCGTTTCCATGAGGGAAGCAGACAGAACGGGGTCCGAAAGTCAAGCAGAGGCAGATGGCCCTGCGATGGCCTTAACTTATTGGCGATGGATGTTGAGCGAGATTGGCAGAGACTACTTTCCGCCCGACCTGTATAATGCCTTAAGACGCCGGATATACTCGCGATCCCGCTTTTCGATGGCCTCATCGAACTTCCCCGGATCCACGAACCACGGCTTCCCTTCCGCCATGCGCGCCCTGATTTTCTGCGTGATTTCGTCCTGTGCTTCGGTTCCCTTTTGTCTCTGATCCCCCGCATCCGGGGGCCACTTCCAGACCCCGGCCAGGTCATAATGGAGAAACGGACCTTCATGGGGCATCCGGAAACCGAACGTCGTTTGTGTGCCCAGTTCGATGTCTTCAGCCGTTGCCACCCCCTCTGCCCACAGTCGCGCAGCCTCGTGCGCCGCAGCTCCTTGGATCCGATTCAGAAGATACCCCGGCTTCTCTTTTCGTATTCGGATCGGAATCTTCCCCGCTTTTTCCATCATACCAAAGATAATGGCATAGGTTTCGTCGCTTGTTCCGGAAGCTTTTGCGACTTCCACGCCAGGCACGATGTGCGGAGGTGCGAAATAGTGCGTCAGGCCGATCTTGTCCTGTCGTTTGACGTCTTCACCGATTTCGCTGACCACGAAGCCGGACGTATTGCTGACGATGATGGTATGGGGCGGACAGAGGGCATCCAGCTTTTTGAACAGCTTCTGTTTGTCCGTCAAGCGCTCGACGATCACCTCGGTAATGAAGTCGCTGTGAGCAGCAAGCTCCTTTAGTTCTGTCGTCAATGTAATCAGTCCGTCGGCATCCGAAGCCTGCTCTTCCGTGACGAGTTGCTCGTCAATAAAGAGGTCCAGAGCAGTCCGAATCTGCTTCTGAGTTCCCTTCAGCGCCTCGGCACTCAGGTCGTTGATGATCGTCTTGTAACCCCCTAGCGCAAAATTGAGGGCGATGCCAAACCCCATCGTACCGCCACCGACGACGCCCACTTTTTCAATGTCCTGCAGGTTCATCATAGAATCCACGATACCCATAATCTAACGGAGAACTATTTGACAGCTTGAACTTGATCATTCCCTGCAGCTCTTGACCGGCGAAGCAATGTGCCGGGCGCGGAGCACTGCCTTTTCAGCGGGACGAGACTGGAAGGTTTAGAGGCTCCCTCGGCGCAGCGGTCCCACCCCGCCCTGCGGGCACCCCTCCCGAGAGGGGACCTTTGCCTAACGGAAACCGGTTATAATGGTCCCCTCCTCGGAGGGGTGGCCGAAGGGCGGGGTGGGTACTGCCTCCTCGCAGGGGTGGCCGACACGTCTCGGCTCAGCACGAAGTGCGGAGATGGAAGGCCGGGATGGGTCTGACGCTGAACCCGTCCAGGCAGCTTCAGCATAGCCACGGCGGAGACCGCAGCTGCCGGGAGTATGCTTTTCAAGGGACACCACACTACATCGAGCGATATGGCAGTGGCACGGGCTCCAGCCACTCAACGACGGTATCCATCATCGCCCATGCCGCATAAGCATTCCCAAACGGAGTATGGTGGCCGATGTAGAATCTCCTCACAAATGCATCCAGATCGTAGGTCGAGTGCTCGAACTCCGTCTTGAAGCACTGGCACATATCGACGACGGGGCGCGACCGCCGCAACAGCCAATCCACGAATCCTTCGTCGAAGCGCTGGCCGCCGTCGAGCACCGAGCGGATCGTTCCCTCGCGATAGGACAATACGAACATCAGTTCTATCCCATTATCTTCGCAGAAACTTTCCACCAACTGCACCACCTGCTTTGTCGCGAACAACGCCGCCTCGGTAAACACCTCATTCCCGGCAGCCTCGATACCTTGCGCCGCACTTTCCGGGACCGCGACCCCAAAGCGCGCGCACGCTCCCGCCAGATAGGTGACGGCCCTCTCCCTTTCGCTCTGCTGTGCCAATGCGAGATACAACAACGGATCTTCGCCAAACTCGGCGCATAGGAAGTCTATGTCGCGCATCCTGTGCAGATCATCGGCGGACCCGATGGGGTGCTCACACTCAACGAATGTGCCGGCGCCGACATTTACCCGAAGATGTGGTCTCGTGAAACCGGCGCCGGAGCGTCGGATCCACGACACGAGGTTACGGTAGTGGTCGTCGTCGAAGATGTTGAGGATGATGTACTCGGCGCGCCGCCCCGATTCGCTCACTTTTCGCATCCTCCGGTAGGCTTGGTAGACGCTATAGCCCCCGACTCCGTAGTTGCGTATCGGCTCCTGCAGGTGGGCAGCCAGGCATTCCTGCCAAGTCTCACCGTCATTCACCTGATCGCAGTGGGTGAAGCTGTCGCCATAAGTGTGGATCCGGCTCGACCGGTCCGGGAAATTGCTGAGCTTTCGCGCCCCGTCTTCTTCGTAGTCGTAGAATGTTTCCGTTCCGTTGACTCCATCGCCGGAATGCCTGGCCCTAGTGTGTAGGAAACCCAGCTCGGTGTCATACACCCAACCATTGCTCGGATGCACGCCGTCCGGTCCGGTGGGAGCGACAATATGCCGCAGTCTTTCCTCTGAGGGCATTTGCGATTCGAGAAAATTGCGGACCTCTGTTTCCATGAACGCTCCCGGTATCTATTTCCAACGCGAAGTGAAGAGGCGAGTCAAGTTATCTCAAAGCCGATGCCCGCCTGCAGGGCATGAAGCGGGACCGTCAAGGCGGCCGACCTTGCGGACTCGAGAAACCTCGTCTCTTCAAGACGGAAGTTGCCCAAAAATATTTGGAGGAAGGGTACGCGGTAGCGCGGTCCCTTCTGGTGGGCAAAAAGATGCCGAGGGCAGGTAAGGCAGGCGAAACGCCGACGGGAAGTCGTTGCCCGGGCGGCCGAGCTTCTGGACGATCCCGGCACCCAACCGCGTCTGTTGCCGGACGAACGTGCGTTTCGGGCGGAAATCGAAGCCGTTCGAGTCCAAGGGACCGCGGAACGCGTTACATCCAGGTAGTGGAACGTCCTCGTGACGATCGGGTTTGGCTTAGCCATGGCAAAGAAAAGAGACCGCAGATTGCCCAGATTAGCCCAGATTTTTCCAAAGGAATCCGCTCAATCTGCGGTTTCTAGACGTTTGATTACCTTATTCTTCGGTTGCGGCTTCGCGGCGCTGGGCCATCTGTGGTTCATCTCATATCGTTGGTTCGTTTCGTTGCGATTTTGCCGCTCTACGAAGAATGCAGCCTATCCGATTAGTCCCACGAATACGACACTAGTCTCATGTCCGATAATTAAGTTGAATTAATCTGTCTTACCATGTTATGCTATCGGCATGGCAAGACCCATATCCATAATTGAACTTACAGATCTTGAGCTGCAAGAGTTGCAGCGTCGCGTGAAAGCACCGACAGTATCCGTGCGCGACAGCCTTCGGGCGACAATCGTACTGCGTCGTTCCGAAGGCGTCAAACAGGCGCAGCTCGCGGAAGAACTCGGGGTTAGTGTGCCCTGCGTGAACAAGTGGTCGCAACGCTTTGAGCGAGACGGCTTGGAGGGATTGCGGGACAGGAAGGGACGAGGACGGCCCCGATGGATACCGGCGGGCAAGGTTGAGAAGGTCATTACCGAGGCTACACGACCGCCGAAGCCACGCACTCGCTGGAGTGTTCGCACCATGGCCAGGGAGGTGGGGATTTCCCCCGACAGCGTGCAGCGCATCTGGCGGGCTAACGATATCAGGCCTCACTTGGTCAGGACGTTCAAAGTGTCCAATGACAAGTACTTCGAGCAGAAGTTCTGGGATGTGATCGGCTTATACCTGGATCCGCCAGAGCGGGCCCTTGTATTGTGTTGCGACGAAAAGAGCCAATGCCAGGCTTTGGAGCGGACCCAGCCGGGCTTACCTCTTGGCGTGGGAGAGATTTGCACCAAGACACATGACTACAAGCGACACGGGACCATTACGTTGTTTGCAGCCTTGAATTATCTGGACGGCAAGCTCATCGCACGCACCGAACAGCGGCATACCCATGTAGAATGGTTGCGGTTCTTGAAGCAAATCGAGCGGGAGACACCCAAGCAGCTGGACTTGCACTTGATCGTTGACAACTACTGCACGCACAAGCAACAGAAGGTCCGCAAGTGGTTGTCGCGCCATCGGCGTTTTCACATCCACTTCACCCCGACCAGTTCGTCCTGGTTGAACCTGGTCGAGCGCTTTTTCGGCGAACTGACCCAAGATGTTATCAGGGATGGTAGTTTTACCAGCGTCAGGCAATTGGTCGAAGACATAGAAACCTATCTGGCTGAAAGGAACCTCGACCCAAGCCTTACAGATGGAAGGCGAAGGGAGAGGAAATCCTGAGCAAGATCCAGCGCGCCAAACGTGCCTTGGCAAAGCAGACAGGGAAAACTAATTAATTTATGTTATTTAACGGACACCACACTAGCGGCGCTGTTGCCTTCGGACCCCGTGATCGGATCTTTCAGAAAAAACGCACATTCCCCGTCACCTTTCCTGATTTTCGGTTCAGAAGAGAAGTGGAGAGTCTTCCGATCAGAACCAGCTACACACATCCGATATAACGCAAAATGATCTACTCGCACCCTAATCCCAGGCAACCGCTCCGGCCGTACTTCATCTGGCCTCTCACCCTGTTTCTGCTCTAATTATCTTTGGCACGCGGGATCAATTTTTCCGCTATGACGGTAACACAAGGACCCCTCCGGTGCCGACGATTGCGGCGGATACACACACTTGGGAAGCAACGTTAATAAGGGTGATTGGATGGGTCGGCTCAGTCTCGAGTTTGCTCCTTTTGTCTGGAGCGTTACCCTCGGCACCTGGATTTACATGCCGGAACTCGCTCCGGATGTCGACGGCGCCTGGGGTTACCTGTTCAAGTAGTTGACGGAGTTTATCGGCTCCTAAGTCCGACGAACTCCTAATCCACATAACCGCTGCCAATGGCGGCGAACGGGAAGTCCAACTCCAACTCCGGCACTTCCCTGGCGATCCAGGCCGTGAAGGTGTTGCTGTTGGGGCCCGGAAATGCACGGTAGGTCGTTTTCCAGGGATAGGCGCGGGCCGCCTGCTCCACAGCCTCAATCAGCTCCTCTACACCCACTCCCCTGTGCCCTTTTATTAGGCGGGGTTTTTCGCCGTACCAATAGCGGTCAGGCACATCCACTGCAATCCTCAGGGCAGGTTGCCCGCGGTAGTGGCGCCAACCTACTACATCGAAGACGGTATAAGAATCCTCACCGGTCCGCTTGGTCGCGATCCAGGTGTGAATGGCAAACCAGCCACGCCATCCCCAGGCGCGGGCGCCGTAGACCTGCAGAACCGCTTCCCGCGTCACTGAGGGGTCCGGGGCGATCCCGGCAGGCTCTCGGCTGGCTGTGCGCCAGTCTTTATCTGAATTGCAGCTCGAAAGGATCACTCCCACACCGACCCAACCGGGAATTCGTTTCAAGTTCACTGTGGCAAGACGGCGGTGGGCCCTGGCTGCCCTGGCGCTCGATGAGATCGTGCGGCGCGATGACTGCCGGGCTCCTCCTTCGGGCTTCTCGCGGATCGCCTCAGACCAGACATCGGTATCGACGATGACCACGGCTCAGGGAAATGTCTGGAGGTTTTGTATGGATTTCGAGCGTGACGGTGCCCCATGATGAATTACCTGGTTTATCTGGTTGCCGAAGTGATCGATCTTGCAGATCGAAAGGGCCTCGACCGCAGGGCTTTTGCAGTATTCCTGAGAAGTATAGTAGCTGCACCGAACAAGGATGGTGACTACACTGAGGCCGATGAATCCGGAAGGTCGATTAAAATAAAGATCTACCGCTTTTTAAGGCCGTCGTTTAATGTTGGATGTGAAATGAGAGGTACCAAATTGACCAAGAATTTCCCTTCCTCGTCGTAGTCTTTTTCGTAAACTGACCACGAAAGCGGCCAGCTAAGAATTGGAGTCGTTCTCGCAGCTGGAGCCTTTCGGCTTCAGTCCCTGCCTGGATTTTCCAACCATCCCTGAACGCGAAGGCGTCCAGCTACAGCGGCTCCACGGGATTCCATCAGTCGGTGACGTTCAGACCCTGCCCCCGTTTCCGATCTATGCACTCCAAATGCGGAGACTGGGTATGGAATCAAAGTGTTGATCGTAGGTTACAAGTTTCGAGCCAGTTTCGATGGTAGAGCAAGCAATCCAGACGTCGTTGATTGGAATTGGACTGCCGTTCCGCTTCAGAAAGTCCATCAACTCACCGTATATTTCCGCAGTATCGCGAGTGGGCAACCACAGTTCAACGCTTGGTTTCTCCAGGAATTTATCGAGCTGGAGTAGATTCTCCCTTAATTTGGATCCTCCTCTGAACCCGTAGTGAAGTTCTCCTACCACGAATAAAGGAAGGTAAACTTTTTCGGCATTGGCAAGAGCATGGAGCACCCGATCGTCCCCCCGCATGAACGCGCTGTATGCATTGCTGTCGAGTGTGATCGCGGTCATCTCACCTTTGCCAATCGTTTGGCTCAATTTTGCGGCATTCTCTTATGCGGGCGTCGAAAGCCGCGCTCTCATCTGAAGACCATGCTCCGAATAAGTCCAGGAAGTCCTCCCGGTGATCGACGGGTGGAGGTTTGCTCAGCCCTAGAGCGCTTCGGAGAATGGATTTTACCGCTCGATTAAGTGAAACGCCCTCAAGCTTGGCTCGCTTTTCAATTCGCTCGGCGAGATCAGGTTCTAGTTTGTGAATAGTGATAGATTTTATGGTTCAAAAATGAACCACTTTTTAAACTACGTCAAGGGAGCAGGTATGATCTATGGCCGGAAAGTCCGTCGCTTTCGTACGCGAAAAGATACCAGCCCTAAACGGCGCCGACACCCGCATTTTTCCTTGACAGCATTTTCCGGTCGCCGGGAAAGTGAAAAATAGGCTGAATAGGAGGAAAGGAAGATATCAATGCGCATTAATAGTAATTCTCGCAGGCAGCCTGTCCTTTTGTTTGAGTTACGGGGTAGAAGGCGTTCTCATCGAGGCTGATCTGTTAGCGTCAAAAGCGCTCTCTCTCCAATCCTAAGGAACGTCAAAGGTGAGACAGGTATCTTTGCCTGTCGCGAAGCCTGTTCGCAGGCAGGATGCCCGCGCCACCTTGGGTTCGCCCCCGGGTTCCTTGCCAGCCATAGTTGACGGCCGCAGGCCTCGATAAGGAGCCTCCTTAGGATACCTGCTGCCCTGCAGAATCAATCCCCAGCGTCGATGACCTATCCCATTCGCTCAACTCGTGGCCGACAGTGATGGCAAACTCTCCACGCGGACCGACGCCGCTATCTTCGCGATGCGGTGAGACGCCTGCCTTTGCGAAGACCAAGAGTCCTCAATTCGATGCAAAATCAGACCAAGCTTAATCGAATGGTCGTGATGATCACGCTGATCGCCGCTGGCGAGGCCATATTCTTTTTGCCATTCGTGCTGGCCCGGATTTTTCGTCCCACGCTTCTGGATGTTTTCGGGCTGACCAACTTGCAACTGGGCACAGCGTTTTCGCTCTATGGTGTTGTTGCCATGACGGCCTACTTTCTTGGCGGACCCCTTGCGGATCTCTTCTCTGCACGGCGGCTTATGACAGCCGCCCTGGTTGCCACCTCGCTGGGCGGGGTCATTTTCGCCACCGTACCCCCGTTGGGCGTGCTCAGGCTGCTCTATGGCTTCTGGGGGCTGACTACGATTCTGCTGTTCTGGGCAGCGCTCATCCGGGCGACGCGGGAATCGGGAGGGATGGCAGGCCAAGGGCGTGCCTACGGGATTCTCGATGGCGGACGCGGGCTCGTGACGGCACTTGTGGCTTCGATTTCGGTGGCCATCTTCGCCGCCTTGCTGCCGACCGATGCAGGCTCCGCTACGCTTGAGCAACGTGCTGCCGCGTTGCAGCAGATCATTTGGATCTTCACCGGCATGGTTTCAGGGGTGGCTGCAATGGTGTGGTTCGCCGTACCCGAGACCGAACCAGTTCGTCATTCAGGTGCCAGGCGGAAGTTTACGCTGGAAGCGGTTCGCGGCGTGTTGGGTATGCCGGCAGTGTGGCTGCAAGCCGCGATTGTGGTTTGTGCTTACGTCGGCTTTAAGAGCACCGACGATTTCTCCCTTTTTGCCCGCGATGTCTTGCTATGACGATGTGGCGGCCGCTCAGATCAGCACCATTGCATTTTGGGTGCGGCCGTTCGCTGCGTAAGGAGCGGGGCTGCTTGGCGATCGCATCGGTTCGTCTCGGGTGATCGCCGTGAGCTTCGGAATACTGATTGTGGGGAGTCTCGCCATCGCCTTAGGTGCCCTGCAGCCTGGGATCCACTGGATGCTTGTTGCCACCGTAGCGGGAACCAGCGTCGGCATCTACGCCTTGCGAGGCATCTACTTCGCGTTGTTCCAAGAGGCCCATGTACCCCTTGCCTTCACCGGCAGCGCAGTCGGGCTCGTCTCCGTGATTGGCTACACGCCCGACATCTTCATGGGTCCGCTGATGGGCTACTTGATAGATCGTTCACCAGGCGCATCAGGCCATCAGCACCTCTTTGGTGTGCTCGCCGCCTTCGCAACCGTGGGCCTGATCGCCACCTTGCTCTTCCAGAGGGTCAACCGTGCGGCCTCACGATCGGCAAGCGACAGCGAAGCTTAAGCGCCTCCATTCGATATGCCAGAGATTTAACCGCTGAGAGCGGCTTTGTGGTTTTTCAAGCCGGATTTACTAAGAGTGCCATTTTTTCTTCTTCAAAAGCTGTCTTAGAAGCATAGCCCATCATTTTGATGGTTTTTACGCCGATTTCGGTAGCCAGCTTGTGGATCTTCACGCGGATGGTTTCCGTCGCTTCGGTCAGTGGGCTGAAATGGCCTTTGAGAAGATACCAGATGGAGACGGTGAGCTTGCGCGCCACGGCGGCCACCGCAATGTTACGGTGGCCCTTGCGCAAAGTGAGTTTCCAGCCCCATTGGTGTAAGGGGCTGTTTTTCTGGTTCAGCGCGTTCTGTGCCGACTGGATCAGCAGCGCACGTAGATCTTTGCGGCCGAAGGCAATAATACCGCCATCGCGCTTGATGGTCAGTCCGCTGCGATGCCGGCTGGGGGACAGCCCCAGATAGGCGACCAGCTTCTTGGCATTGGCGAAGCGGTGGATGTCGCCGATGACTGCCCCGATGGCATAGGCGACGACATGCCTCACTCCCATCAGACGCACTAAGGGCAGCAATGCGGGATCCTCGAGCACCTCGCGAGCCATCAGTGCCCGCAGTTTTTTGCGTCGCCTCTCGGCCATCCAAAGCTCTTCGAACATCTCTTCGCACAAGAACAGTTGCACCGGACTCCAGGGGCGACATCGCAGCACCCAGGCACGGCCCGAAGCTCGAGTTAGGCAGGTGCCCCGGGGAATCCGCTTTCCCTGCTCGCTGAGGTAGCTGCGGATGCGATTGCGTATCCGCGTGCAACTGCACACTGCCTTGCGATGGGTGTGCATTACTTCACGGCGTTCGCGCGTCTTCTCATCTGGGGTCCACACTTCCCGAGCCAGTCCGCTCAGGTAGATTCTTCCCAGTTTCACCGCACTGAGTTTATCGTTGTTGCAGTAGGCCTTGCGAATCTGTCCGGCCCTTTGGCTTTCTAACACCACTGCCGCGATCCCCACCTTCTTGAGCCGCTTGACCGTCTCGAAACTGTTGGTGGAGGCCTCCAGGACCACCAGATCGGTTCCCTTCAGGTGCTTGCCGGCCCAGCCTTCCAGCTGTTCCGTAGAGACCCTGTCGTAGACTTTCTGCACCACAGCGCTGGCCGCATCGCTGCCTTCCAGCAATGCCGCCGTGAAGATATCCGGGTGCATATCCAGCCCGATGATTCGTCTGGGTTGACTTTGCTTTTTTTCCATTGTTTGCTTTTCTCGCTTATGGCGGCTGACCGGGGGCAGGCGGTTACGTAGCATTCAGCTTTTCGGAGTCCATCCTCCACGTAGGTGCATTCCGCCGGCGCTCAATCACAGAGTCGGAGAGTAACTCCAGCGTTCTCGTCGAGCGTCTCCCGTTTGCCACCTGTTGGTGTTGCACAGCACCCACAGGTTCGAACGATGCCCCCGGTCTGCCATAAGCTCCATTGTTTTCGCTGGAAATCCTCATACGGTCACAGAGACCGAGGAGAGATGTAGAAGGATAGCTAATCCTTCCAGAATCTCAGCCCGACAGATTGTTAATCTTCAGAAAAGAACCCGCCGCTTTGAAGGTCTACGAACTGGCGGGGCGCAGAGGTGCCTTCGAAGTAGAAAACCCAGGCATTTCGCTCGAAACTGAACAGGTTCGGATATTGGGAGGAGGCGGTGAAGAACCATCCCTCAGTGCTGAGGTCGTAAAGGAAGATGTTCTCGGTCACGCTCGCTTCGAAGACGAACATCCAGGCGTGCTGGGAGTGGAAAATCCATGGGAAGAAGCCGATATTGAAGGTCCCGAACCAGTCGGAAAACCACCAACCTTCACCCAGTTCGGCGGCGTCCCCAAACGGTGCCGGGGGTCCGGTCGGTTCATCGCCAATGACGGTAACCGTTACCGTGTCCGTTTGCAGACAGCCAAAATCATTGCAGATTTCGAACCAATATTGGGTTGTTTCCGTTACGCCTCGGCCGTCGAAAGCGGCCTCGTCGCCTGCGAAACGAAGGCCCGGCACTTCATTCGCCTTGTCCGGTTTCTCTCCCAGATAAGCTCGATATACTTGAGGAGTGACACCGGACAGTCTCGTAAAGTTGATGGTAATGAGGAACACCTGCCCGGGCATAATTTCTAAATTCGGTGGCTGTTCAGTGAGCACCGGCTGTCCCAGGAGCGGAATGCGAAACACTGCTGCTATCAAAGCGAAGAGTATCAGGCGATGGTGGTGTTTCATGGCTAGGTTCTCGAATTCGAGTATTAGGTTATCGGTAGCTTTTTTGCAAACTGGGTATGTGCACATCGATCGCAAGGGAATCAGATTCTTTACTTTAGGGGAGCACGGGTGTCTGAACCTGAAACTTCAGGCCCGGAGCGGAATGCAGGCCTGCTCGCTTCGCTCGTGAACAGGTGTCAGTGCTCGATTAGAACTGACACCCGAAACCTCTCAATAGTTTCACTCCTGTTGGATCCGGCAAGCCGCAGCGAAGCCAGGGGATTTTAAGACAAATGCCACTTGCATGGAGGTAAAGTGGTGTTACCTTAGTCACTTTTGTCGTTCGTAAGCACCATCAGGACAGAAGATCCATGACCACGACGGAGTACAGTTACGATAGCAAGGTTGAAGGAGACATCGTTGTTTCGCGGGCGGATGCGGTGATCAACTGGGTGCGCAGCCACTCCGTATGGCCCATGCCTATGGGGTTGGCCTGCTGTGCCATCGAGCTCATGGCTACGGGCGCTTCCCGCTTCGATATCAGTAGGTTCGGCATGGAAGTGATGCGATTTTCGCCGCGCCAGTCGGATTGCATGATTGTGGCCGGTACGGTGACTTATAAGATGGCCGAAGTGGTGAGACGAATCTACGATCAGATGGCGGAGCCCAAATGGGTGGTGGCCATGGGCGCCTGTGCCTCGACCGGGGGCATGTATCGTTCTTATGCGGTGCTGCAGGGGGTCGATCGCATCGTTCCGGTCGACGTTTACGTCAGCGGATGCCCGCCGCGCCCGGAAGCCCTGCTCGATGGTATGATAAAGTTGCAGGAGAAAATCCGCCGCGACCGATCGCTACGCAACCTTTTTACAGCCTGATGGTTGCGCGGGCTCATCTAACTCGTTCTATTTTTCGGTATGGAAGAAATCTCGGCGGGAAAACTGCTGGGGAGGTTTGATTTCCTGACAGAGCGGCCCAGTTTGGATTGGCCCGCCGTCAACTGTCCTCCCGAGCGGCTTTTGGAATTTCTGGGAATCCTGAAGGAAGAGGAACATTTCGACATGCTCATGGACGTCGCCGGGGTGGACTGGTTGGACGCCCCCATTCGCTTTTCGGTTGTATACCATGTTTACTCCACCAGCGGACATAGCTATGTGCGCATTGCGGTCGATTGCCCTGATAATGAAAACCCGGAGGTGCCTTCAGTTACCGAAATCTGGCCGGGCGCCAACTGGCATGAACGGGAAACCTTCGACATGTTCGGCATCCGCTTCGCGGGACACCCGGACCTGACCCGCATTCTAATGTGGGAAGGCTACCCTTATTATCCATTGAGGAAGGATTTTCCACTGGCCGGAATTGAGACCGACTTGCCCGCTCCGGACGTGGCTGAGGAGACCCAGGCACGGGTGAAGGCGGCGCCCATGATGGGTGGGCCTTTTCGTTCCACTCCCGAGGGTCCGATGAGCAAGAGCGAGCCGCGTGGTGAAGATGAGAGTTGGACGGAGCAATCCGAAAAACCCGTTTAGGCCATGACCGTGGAAACCGAACTGAATATCGGCGATATTGCTAATCGTTCCGCCATTGCGGAAGGCGAGTTTGAGGGAGAGCGAATGACTCTCAACGTGGGGCCGTCGCACCCCGCCACGCACGGAGTCTTGCGCCTCATGGTGGAGCTTGATGGTGAGGTCGTGATGAAATGCGAACCGGTGCTGGGTTATCTTCACCGGGGTGATGAAAAGATTGCCGAAAACATGACCTACAACCAGTTTGTTCCCTACACCGATCGATTGGATTATCTGGCGCCCTTGGCAAACAACGTGGCTTTCGCTATCGCTGTGGAGAAACTGGCCGAGTTGGAAGTTCCTCCCCGCTGTCAGGCGATTCGCGTTATCTGTTGTGAACTGGCCAGGATATCGGCGCACCTGCTCGGCATCGGCGTTTACGGCATGGATACCGGGGCGATGACGGTGTTCATGTATACGTTCACTCAGAGGGAAAAGCTCTACACACTTTTTGAGCAGCTGACGGGCGCGCGATTTACCACGAGTTATTCCCGAATTGGTGGTGTCTCGCGCGATCTGCCCGGAGGGTGGCTGGGGAGGGTAGTGGCCTTCTTGAACGAGGTGGAGCCCGTTTTTAACGAAGTCGACAAGCTCTTGACCCGAAACCGAATCTTCTGCGACCGCACGGTCGATATCGGCGTGATCTCCAAAGAAGATGCCATCGGCTACGGGCTGACCGGACCCAATCTGAGGGGCAGCGGCGTGGCCTGTGATTTGAGGAAGGACAGACCTTACAGCGGGTATGAGCAGTATGATTTCGACATTCCGATCGGTTCCGTGGGAGACTCCTACGACCGTTATCTCATCCGCATGGAGGAGATGAGGCAAAGCGTGCGCATTGTACGTCAGGCAATCGATAAAATGCCCGAGGGAGCCTGGTATGCCGAGGACGCCAAGAAGATATTTCCCCCGACCAAGGAGCGCATTCTCACCAGTATGGAAGAGCTCATCCAGAATTTCATGATTGTCACGGAAGGACCCCAGATGCCGGCCGGTGAAGTCTATTTCGAGGCCGAAAATCCTAAAGGAGCATTGGGATGGTTTATTCACTCCAAGGGCGGCGGCGTGCCCTTCCGGCTCAAGATCAGGGCGCCCAGTTTCTGTAATCTCAGCATTCTCCCGAAACTGCTTCCGGGCTGTATGATGGCGGATATCCCCGTCATCCTGGGCAGCCTCGATTTCGTGTTGGGGGAGTGTGATAGGTGAACCGCCCGCATACCACCCGGCGGCGGACGCGCCGTGCGGTCCCGGGACGGCCTCCAGGCATGGCCGGATCGAACCGCGACTGCGAATTATTGACTTTGGTAATCGCGGGACGCTAGGTATTGACGGATCGAGATGAAGCTAAAGTCCGAGACATGCGAGGCCATTGACAAGCTGATACCACAGTATCCGGTCAAGCGCAGTGCCGTCCTGCCGTTGCTTCACCTGGTGCAGGGCGATCAGGGTTACATTTCCTCCGAGGGAATCGAATGGATCGCCGAGAAGCTGGAACTGGCTCCTATCAACGTCTACGAGCTGGTGACCTTTTACCCCTACTTTCGCCAGGAGAAACTGGGCAAGGTACATGTGCGCGTTTGCCGGACGCTCTCCTGCGCGTTGGTGGGAGCCTACGATGTGGCGGATCGCCTGGCCGAAGCCCTGGACTGTCCTTTGAATACCACGAAGGCAAACGGGGACTTCACGCTCGAGTACGCCGAATGTCTGGCCAGCTGCGGTTCGGGGCCGGTCGTTCTGGTCGATGAGGACCTATACGAGAAGGTTTGTGAAAAGGACGTAGACGGTGTAGCAGACACGATACTGGCAAAAGTAAACGGTTCCGTGGAAAATAAGGAGACAGCGTAGCTACGATGCCGGCAGAAGAGAGAAGGATTATCCTGAAGCATGTCGATGATCCGGAATATACCGTGGACCTCGACTGTTACCTGCGGCACGGCGGTTACGCGGCGCTGAAGCAAGCGCTAGCTATGAAGCCGGAGGAGATCCGTAGCGAAGTGGAGGCGTCGGGGCTTCGAGGGCGTGGAGGGGCGGGGTTTCCCTGCGGCATGAAGTGGAAGTTTGTGGACCGCCGGTCAGGTAAGCCGATCTACCTGATCTGTAACGCTGACGAGTCCGAACCGGGATCGTTTAAAGACCGCAAGATCATCCATAGCGATCCCCATCAGTTGATTGAGGGGATGATGATCTCGGCCTACGCCAACGACTGTGTACTGGCTTTTATCTATATTCGGGAGGAGTTTCCCAAGGGAGCTAGAATCCTTGAAAAGGCTATTGCGGAGGCACGCGAGCAAGGGTTCGTGGGAGACGATATGGGAGGTTCCGGATACGGCTGCAACATCATTGTTCACCGTGGAGCGGGCGCCTACATCTGTGGAGAAGAGACCGCTTTGATCGAATCGCTGGAAGGCAAGCGGCCCTATCCGCGCATCAAGCCTCCCTTCTATCCCGCCACTCTCGGCCTCTATCATTGCCCCACCATTGTCAACAACGTGGAAACACTGTGTAATGTGTGCCATATCGTCGCCATGGGTGGGGAGGCCTATGCCAAGATCGGTAGGCCCAACAACTCCGGAACCCGAATCTGGTGCCTCAGCGGCCACGTCCAACGCCCGGGTCTTTACGAGGTTGAAAAAGTTACGATCGGGGAGATGATTAACGAATTATGCGGAGGCATGCGCCCGGGTCGGCAGTTGAAGGCGGTTATTCCGGGAGGCGGCACCATGAAGATTCTGCGTGCCGATGAGCGATTTCAGGGGAAACTTCCCGACGGAACCGAATTCGACTGGGCAATCGACGACATTCCTCTGGATTTCGACGGGGTGGCAGCGGCGGGTTCCCAGTCGGGATCTGCGGGCATGATGGTGTTGGATGATACGACCGATATTCCGGAGGCGCTGGCCAATATCAACGCCTTTTACGCCCACGAAAGTTGTGGCCAATGTACGCCCTGTCGTGAGGGATCACTTTGGGTCAAGCAGATCACTCAACGCATGTGCAGTGGCGGTGCCCGCAAGGAGGACGTGGACCTTCTCCTATCCATCGCCGGGGAGGTTGGCGGCCGAACCATTTGTCCATTTGGATTTTCCATTACCTGGCCGGTAGAAAGCTACATAGGCAAATTCCGTGAGGAGTTCGAAGCCAAAGCAGATCAGGCGGAAAACGAAAACGGGAATGGGGAGCACAGACTGATCGAACGATGAGCCAGAAGACAGGAGAGAAACTCATCAGCGTCTTTATCGACGACGAGGAAGTGCGGGTGCCTCCGGGAACGAATATGATCGAGGCGGCGGCGTCTTTCGGGAAGGAGATACCTCACTATTGCTACCACCCCAAGCTTACGGTAGCGGGAAACTGCCGGATGTGTCTGGTTGAACTCGGTATGCCTGGGCGCGACCGGGCTACCGGAGAACCGCTGCTGGACGAGGGGGGGAATCCCAAAATCATGTGGATGCCGGGCCCGGCAATCGCCTGCGGGACGAATGCCGCTCCGGGCATGCATATTAAGACCGAATCGGACGTCGTCAAAAAATGTCGCAACGGGGTTATGGAATTTCTGCTCATTAACCACCCTCTGGATTGTCCCATCTGTGACCAGGCGGGGGAGTGTCATCTGCAGGAGTACGCCACCGATTACGGTCGCGGCTATAGTCGATTTATCGAGGAGAAAGTGGTGAAGCCCAAGCGTACCAGGCTGGGGCCGAGGGTGATGCTTGACGATGAACGATGTATCCTCTGTTCGCGCTGCATTCGATTCTGCAATGAAATCGTGGAGGACGAGGTATTGGGATTCATCGACCGCGGAAGCCATTCCACGTTGACCTGTTTTCCGGGTCGGCAGTTGGAAAATAATTACTCGCTGAACACTGTGGATATTTGTCCCGTGGGCGCCCTCACCAGTATGGATTTTCGCTTCAAGATGCGGGTCTGGTTTCTCAGTGAGACGCCCAGCATATGCACCGAAAGCAGCGTGGGCGTCAACACCCTGGTAGGTAGTCGTGAAGGAAAAATCTACCGCATCACCCCACGGAGGAATGATGAGGTGAATGATACCTGGATGTCGGATAGCGGACGCCTGCTCTATCGTGAATTGGAAAAAGCGGACCGGCTGACTCAGTATTCCATCGACGGAAAAGCCACCTTGCCGGACGGGGCTGCCAAGGAGGCAGCCGACATCATGCGCAAGGGCAAGTGCGCGTTCGTGGGTTCGGGGCGTTCCAGTCTGGAAGAGCAGTTTTTGCTTCAAAAAATCCGCCGGGCTTGCGGGAACGGGCCAGCCTGGTTGGTGGGCAGGACCGGCGCCGAGGATGAACTACTCATTTCGGCTGACCGCAACCCGAATCTACGAGGGGCTCTGGTGAGCGGATTGATCGATCGATTACCGCAGGCCCGGTTGACCGAGTTGTCTGAGCAGATCGATGCGGACGCCGTCGACACCATCGTAGTGTGGGGGGAAGATCTGCTCGAAGCGGGTTTGACGGAAGAACAGCTCGAGAAGGTTACGATTGTCTATTGCGGATACCGAGACAACGCCACTGCAGCGCATGCAAAGGTGGGAATACCGGGATTATCGGTTTTCGAAAACCGGGGCTGTTTTATCAATCAGCAGTTTCGCCTGCAGAGCTTCTTGGCAGCGGTGCCGGGACCCGAGGGCGTCTTGCCTGACGTTGCATTGCTGGTTCGAATTCTGAACGAGTTGGACGGGGAGGGCGTGCGCCCTCGTATAGAATCCATCTGGCAACTGATGAGTGATGAAATCGAGTCGCTCAAATGGATGACCTTTGCCGGAATACCCGAAGGGGGGCAGCTAATTTCCTGCGAGGCCTTCAAGGATCTACCTTTTATCGAGGGCAAGTCGCTTCATTATGACCCTGAGGAAGCGCTCGCCGCGGCCGGGGGTTGAGCCGGCGCAGGCGAGTAATACGAAGGAATCTGGGGGCGAAAATCTACCAACAATGGAGACTCTAGTGGAGACTGTGGCCAAAGCCCTCGTGGTGATCTTTGTGGTCATGAGCTTCGCCGGATACGCAGTTCTGGCTGAACGCAAAATCTGCGGGTGGATACAAGGCCGGGTGGGACCGAATCGTACGGCGCTCCCGATCATTTCCGCGCTTCCCTTGATCGGGCCCTTCCTTACCCGACTGGGACTTTTTCAACCGATTGCCGACCTCTTCAAATTCATCTTCAAAGAAGATATCATTCCAGGACATGTGAACAAGTTTTACTATGTTCTGGCGCCCTGCGTTTCGGTCATACCCGCTTTGACTACGGTTACGGTGTTGCCCTTTGGTGAGTATAAAGGAGAGCCCCTGGTACTGGCCGATCTGGACATCGGGATTCTATTCATTCTGGCCGTTTCTTCTCTCGGTGTCTACGGGATCATTCTGGGAGGGTGGGCCTCCAACAGCAAATATCCTTTTCTGGGAGGGATTCGCTCGTCCGCGCAGATGATTTCCTACGAGCTCGCCATGGGCCTTGCGATTCTTCCCGTGTTCATGTGGGCCAACGCCCCCGGAGCCGCGGGTAGCCTCAACCTGTTCACGGTGGTTTCGGCCCAAGACCGGGTCTGGTTGGGCATTTGGCAACCCTTGTCGGCATTCATCTTTCTGGTGGCGCTGTTTGCCGAAACCAATCGGCTTCCCTTTGACATGCCCGAAGCGGAAACGGAACTGGTGGCCGGCTATAATACGGAATACGGCGCCTTCAAGTTCGGCCTTTTTTTCGTTGCGGAATACACTCACATCATCATTGGTTCCGGTGTTTTCACCGTCCTCTATCTGGGCGGGTGGCATCTTCTGGACCTTCCCGGCATCAACCTTGCCATTCCCGGCGGGGTGGCCGGAGCGGTGTTCTCCGTTCTGGTTTTCCTATTCAAAGTCGGGGTTCTGGTGTTCTTTTTCATATGGATCCGTTGGACCTTACCACGATTTCGCTATGATCAGGTCATGAAACTGGGGTGGAATATCCTGTTGCCGTTGGCCTTGGGAAATCTGGTATTCAACGCCGTTTTAATCGCCCTGTGGGATCACTACCAAAGGACTTGAGTCGGCCCGCTTGATACTCGAATGTGCAAATAGGAAGATGGTTGCCGAGAGAAGGGTGAGTAAACCAGGAATGAATCGCTTATCATGGCTGTCAAAGTTGTAGAACGAAAACCGCTGAGCCGCTCCGAGAAGCTCTACCTGCCTCAGATCCTTGGGGGCCTCAAAGTCACCTTCCAGAACATGGTGCGTCCCAATGTAACGCTGGAGTATCCCGAGCAGCGGCCGGTAATACCGGATGGGTATCGAGGAGTTCCCACCTTGGTGAAGGATCCGGATGGGCGGGAAAAATGCGTATCCTGTCAACTCTGCGAGTTTGTCTGTCCTCCGAAGGCGATTCGGATTGTTCCGGGAGAGATACCGGAGAACTCGGAACATGAACATGTGGAGAAAGCGCCCGAGGCATTCGATATCGATATGCTGCGCTGTATTTACTGCGGTCTTTGTGAGGAAGTCTGTCCCGAAGAGGCCATATTTTTACAGGATATTTATTCCATCTCCGGCTACTCACGGGAGGATCTGCAATACGACAAGGACCGGCTCTATGAACTTGGGGGCACTTTGCCGGACAGACACTATAAATGGGAGGCCAAACGAAAGGCGGCCGAGGCTGGAAACTGCGGGCATTGAAGGTTTGCGGCTGTGCTTCGGACATCGCCGGCACTAACCCGTAGCGCTGCCGGGACGTTCCCTTGAATGCACACCGGAATTTTGAATTGAGAAAGTGACAGTGAAGCGATGATCGACTTTCTGTTTTATCTCTTCGCGGTCTTGACCGTGGTAGCGGCGCTGCTGGTTGTTCTGAGCAGCAATGCCGTGAACAGCGCGATGTTTATGATCGTTTCCTTTGTCGGCACGGCCAGTCTGTTTGTGATGCTGCAGGCCTACTTTCTGGCTATACTTCAGGTTCTGGTCTACGCTGGCGCCATCATCGTATTGTTTCTTTTCATCATCATGCTTTTGGATGTTGACCGGGTGGAAAAACGCAAGTCATCGAAGCTCAGTTTAGTGCTTTCTGTGTTGGGTCTTGCGTTGTTGGTGGGAGGAGTACTGACACTATTCTCAGGCGATGGAGGGTTCCTGGCGGTGGCGCAGGTAGAGACGCCTGCCGCATCGTATTCCCGGAACTTTGGTTACGAACTCTTTACTCGTTATCTGCTTCCCGTTCAGGTGGCTGGGTTCCTTCTTCTGATCGCCATGATCGGCGTAATTAAGTTGAGCAAACGTCCGCTCAGTCCTCCCTTGGCTGAATCCGTAAGGGCAGAGAGCGAATAGCATGAATGTGGGCCTCAGCTCGTATCTGACTGTTTCGGGGTTACTATTCGCAATCGGTTTCTTTGGCCTTCTGCTGAGGCGAAATAGCCTCATCACGTTGATGTCTCTGGAGATCATGCTCAATGCTTCTAACCTGGCACTGGTAAGTTTTTCGCGCTTTCACGCCGTTTCTGGAAGCAGCATGATGAGCGGCAACATATTCGTCTTTTTTGTTATCACCGTAGCCGCCGCCGAGGTTGCGGTGGGGCTGGCTATCATTGTGGCGCTGTTCCGTAGACGGCAGACGATCATGGTAGATGCGCTTAACGAGTTGAGAGATTAAGATGAATCTGCCCTTGTTGATCGCGTTGATTCTGCTTATCCCGCTTCTGGCCGCCGGGATTAACCTCGTCTTTCTGCGGCGCCACGGCTGGGCCGCATCGATCGTCTCAGTAGCCGCCTCGGGGCTGGTTCTGCTGTTCTCGATACTCACTTTCTTGCGCTGGGATGGCAGCGATCAAAGCGATTCCATTCCGTGGATGGCTCTGGGCCATTTCGAGATTTCCATCGGTTATTACTTAAGTCCCCTGTCCGTACTCATGCTCCTGGTGGTCAGCTTCGTGGCGTTCTGGATACATCTTTTCAGTGTGGGCTACATGGACAGCGATACCTGCAAGGGGCGCTATTTTGGCGGTTTGTCGATCTTCATGTTTTCCATGCTGGGCATTGTCGTGGCGGACAACCTATTCATGCTTTTCATCTTCTGGGAATTGGTCGGTTTCAGTTCCTACATGCTGATCGACCATTACTTTGAGCGGCCGGCGGCGGCGGAGGCCTCGAAGAAGGCCTTCATCGTCAATCGTATCGGAGACTTCGGGTTTCTTATCGGCATAATCTGGTGCTATGGGGAATTTGGCACCGTCCAGATCAAGACCTTGGAGGCGGTGGTAGCGATGGATCGCAGCGTGCTCGTCACCGGCATGGGACTCTGCCTTTTCTGCGGCGTGTTGGGTAAGTCCGCGCAAATGCCCCTGCACGTCTGGCTTCCTGATGCCATGGAAGGTCCGACCCCTGTTTCCGCCCTGATACATGCTGCCACTATGGTGGCAGCGGGGGTCTATTTTCTCTGTCGCCTCTACTTCATTTTTACGGTCGATGCGCTCACCGTGATTACTTGGATCGGGACGGTTACGGCCCTCTATGCCGCGCTCTGCGCGGTCTGCCAGTCGGATATCAAGAAGATCCTCGCGTTCTCCACCTTGTCTCAGCTCGGATTCATGGTAGCAGCCATGGGCCTGGGAACCCGTGTTGGATTGGATTCGGGAGCAGAGACAGCGGCCCTGCTGGGCGTAAGTGCCGCCATGTTTCATCTCACTACGCATGCCTTTTTCAAGGCACTGCTTTTTCTTGGTGCAGGTTCCCTCATCCATGCCTGCCACCACGAACAGGATATCTTTCAGATGGGCGGTCTCATTCGCAAGATGCCTTGGACGGCCGTGACCTTCACCGTAGGCGTCATTGCCATTTCTGGAGTTCCCTTTCTGGGGGCCGGATTCTTCAGTAAAGACGCAATTCTTTACCTCGCGTACAAGCACGATACCGCCGTCTGGGCCGTTCTGGTGATGGCCGCCACGCTGACTTCATTTTACATGGGTCGCCTCTGGGTTGTCGCCTTTTTCGGCCAGAGTAACTCCGAGAATGTTGCTCAGGCCCGTGAGAGTTCGTGGGTCATGGTGCTCCCGCTGGCTGTCCTGGCCCTGTGTTCTATTGCCGGAGGATGGGTGAATCTCTATCCGGAGAAATTCCTCGCCTTGCTTCAGGCCATTCCCCATCCCCAGGGCGGAGACTTTACGCTCATGCTGGCACTTGCCTTTGGTTGTTCGCTTGTCGGCTTAATCGGTGCCTGGTTTGTCTACGGACCAGGCGCGGCCAGGGACCGATTGCAGGTACATTTGCCAAAGCCCTATCGGGCCCTTAGTCGCCGGCTCTATTTTGATGAACTGTATGACGGGTTTGTGAAGAAAGTGCAGCAACCGCTGGCCGATTTCCTTCATTTTGCGGATATGCTGTTCATTTCGGGGCTCATGGTGCGGGGCACTGCGGGAATCGTCGGGTTGATGAGTATCATCGTTCGCGCTACGCACGTCGGAAGCGTACATGCATACGTGTATTGGTTTTTGTTCGGGGTCATTCTTTATTGGGCGTTTGCGGTAGGATGGCTATAGGTTTCCGGTGAGCCAAAAGTAACATGGATTTACTGATAGACAACGCGGTGACCAGAGCCGTCTCGAATATTCTGGAGGCTGCCTTCCTCTCCAAGCTGGAACTCAAAGCGCTGCTCCTCGGATCGTCGATCAAACTTCCCATCATCATCGCCTTCTTTTTGTTGGTCGTCCGTCCGCTCTCCGAGTCCTTCGTAAAGAACCTGGCCACCGTGGGTTTTTTCTTTCCGGCCCTGGTGGCGGGCTTTCTCTGGGGATCGTTCGCGATTTCAAGCACGGATGAATTTTTGTTTTGCTCTGAGATTAATACGGGCCTACAGGACTTCGGCATCTCTCTGAAGTTGGGCCTTAACGGGATTTCCATGCCCCTCTACCTGATGGCTTCGATAGTAGGGCTGGCGGCGGGTCTCTACGCGGTCAATTCGGGTGCCGAACGCTTGAGCATTTACTTGGCCCTATTGCTTTTGATGTTCGGTGGTACTCTGGGGGCTTTTGCCTCGATCGACCTGTTCTTTTTTTACTTTTTCCATGAGATCGCGCTCATTCCGACCTTCGTAATGATAGGCATCTGGGGTGGACGGGGGCGCCGATCGGCTGCTATGGAGCTTACTATTTACCTTACTTTAGGTGCGCTGGTATCGCTGCTCGGATTGCTCTCGGTTTATTTCCAGAGCGGATTGCATTCGTTTGATATCGTGACATTGAAGGAACACTTGGGTGAGCTGGGCTTCTCGGTTGCGGCCCAGAAATACATGTTCGCTCTGTTGCTTTTCGGATTTGGAATTTTGGTTTCGCTCTGGCCATTTCACAGTTGGGCGCCTCGAGGATACGCAGCCGCGCCGTCGTCGGTGGCTATGTTGCATGCCGGGGCTTTGAAGAAGTTTGGACTCTACGGATTGATCCAGATTGGGGCGCCGTTACTTCCGCATGGGGCGTCTCAGTGGACCGGTTTGATCGTATGGCTGGCGTTGGGCAACCTGATATTTATCGGATTCGTGACCATTGCGGAACGCGATCTGAAGCAGATGATCGGCTACAGTTCGGTGATGCACATGGGCTACGCCTTTCTGGGAATTGCCTGTCTCTCCAGCGTGGGCATCGGAGGCGCTGTCATGATGATGTTCGCGCATGGCCTTTCGGTGGCGCTTCTTTTCTTGCTTTCGACCTGTGTCTATCACCGGACGCAAACCTTCGACATGTTTGAAATGGGCGGTTTAGGCAGGCAGGCGCCCCTGTTGGCGGGATTTTTTGTGGCCGCGATCATGGCCACGGTGGGCCTGCCGGGCTTTGCCAATTTCTGGGGAGAGATCGCCATATTTGTGGGCCTCTGGGAGTATCGGCCCTGGCTGCTGGTGCCGGCGGTGGCCGGCATAGTGATGTCTGCAATCTACGGCTTGCGTGCCGTTGCTCGGATTTTCTTTGGAGAACCATCGGAGGAATTCAAAAAGGTGGCCGCGGAGTCCACTGTGGAGGACCTGCATATGAACGAACGGATTCCGGCGATTCTGCTGCTGTTGGCGCTTGTTGTAGTTGGATTCTGGCCCAAATCCATTTCCCAACCGCTCAACAAAGCGGTCAATGCGGTCTATCCGCTCCCCATCGAGACTGCCGAGATCGTTCCTTCCCACTCCAGCCATTCGGCAGATATCGCGTCCAGCCTATCGACCCGATTGGAGGGATTTAACGTCGTGTCTGACAATTAAGCATGCCAATCACCGAGAATCTCGAGAAATATGCCGGATATGCAGCCCGGAACACTTGGGAAATCATTCTTCCCGAGGTCTCGCTGGCTGTATTGGCGCTGGTATTGCTGGTATTGGAAATGGTCTTACCGGAGCGTCGTCTCGCTCTTGTGGCTAAGATCGCTTTGTGGGGCCAGGTTGCCGTGCTTCTGGTGGGTATTCCTTTTTCGTCCTACGCCGGTGAAGTCATCCTGGGTCAGACATCGTTTTCGGGATTGTTGAGGCATACCTTGGTTTCCGAAGTCATGCGCATCTTTTTTCTCCTTTCGTCGATCTTGGTTTGTCACATCGGGAGCATTTATCTCGAGCGTCAGCAGTTGAGCCGGGTCGAGTTCTTTCATGTCACGCTCGTCGTTACGGCAGGTCTCATGCTCCTTACGCAGAGCAACCATTTTATTATGCTTTTTGTCGCTCTGGAAACGGTGACAGTCGGATTCTATGTTCTAGTGAGCTATTGTCGGAAGAGCTCCCGCTCATTGGAAGCCGGCCTGAAATACCTGCTTCTTGGCGCCTGCAGCTCGGCTATTCTCCTGTTCGGGATTGTGCTCTTGTATGGAGCCGCGGGAAACCCGCTTTTACACGGATCTAGTGCGGATCCGATGAATTTTGCTGAGTTGGGCCCGTTTATTGCCGCCCATCCCGACAATCTGCTGGTGCTGGTCGGTGCCATTCTGGTTCTTGCGGGCTTGGCCTTTAAAATCGGCGCCGTCCCCTTCCAGATCTGGATACCGGATGTCTATCAAGGGGCGCCCACCCCCGTGGCCGCCTTCCTCGCGGTGGCCTCAAAGGCGGGAGGTTTCGTGGTTTTGCTCAACCTCGTGACGGGTCCGTTTCAGGCCTTGCAGGACGTCCTCGTTCCATTGCTTTCTACAGTTGCGGTGCTCACGATTCTGTTTGGTAACATAGCGGCTCTTACCCAGCGTAACGTAAAGCGATTGATGGGTCTAAGTGGCGTTGCCCATGCCGGCTATATGCTTGTCGGTGTGGTTGCGAGCTTTACGGTGGATTGGGCTGTTTACGCGATTCTGTTCTATCTGCTTACCTATATGCTGGCTTCCTTCGCCGTTTTCGAGGTGATGACGGTGATGGCACCCAGCGAAGACGCTGATCAGGAAATCGACGATTACGAGGATCTTGCTAAGGAGCGGCCTTTCCTGGGTGCCGTGCTTTGTATCGCCCTGGGCTCGCTCGCGGGAATCCCTCCCCTGGCTGGTTTTATAGGAAAGCTCCTTATATTTGTCGCCGCGTTTCAGGCGGAATTGTGGGTCTTGCTGGCGGTGTCCGTAATTGGTGTCGTGATTTCCATTTACTATTATTTCGGCTGGATCATGGCGGCGTCATTTCGGACCGTCAGATACCCGCCCTTGGACGATGCGGAGGAAGTGCCCAGGGTCTGGCCACAGGAGTCGAGTATGAGTAGGATAGTCCTTGGTTGTCTTACCCTTGCTACTGTGGCAATTGGATTTTACCAGGGACTGCTTCGATTTCTCCTGGTATAGATCAGGAATCGCGGCGAGTAGGAATTATCCTGCCGTTCGAACCGCATCGCTTGCGGCATTGGAAGGTGTCGCATGTTCTCGGTAGTTATCGAGCCGTGTTAGGGGCGGGATTAGTGGATCGGGGTCTGCCTTGACTAATTGCTTCTTCTCGTGTACATAATACACTTGAATATCAGATACTTAGCCCGCTTTCTCACAAGTGGTACCGGCAATCATCGGAGAGGCAAACGGATAGCTTTGCTGAGGTATTGTCCCTATGAAAGATAATAGGCTTCGCATTTTACTTTTTGCCCGAGTATCCCGGCGGACAACCCTGATCGGTGAAGCGCTCGAATCCGCGGGATTTGCTGTCGAGACCATGGATAGTCGACAAGCGCTGCGGAAAGTGCTGGCCGGCGGCATGCCTGAACTCCTGGTCATGGATATGCCTACGGGTAGTCGAAGGCAGCGGCAATATCTGCTCGAAATCGCCGGTGATGTCTCATTAAGCGCGTTGCCCATTCTGGCTTTGACTGCGGCGAACCGTGAAGACGAACAAAAGCATGCGCTCGCTCTGGGAGCGACGGATTTCTCTTCCCGCGATTGCGTGGCCGATCACATCGTTCAGAAAGTGCTATCGATGACCGCAGGCTCCGCTTCCTCTGCCTGCGAAGGTGGGTTGGCGGGGGATGGTGTGGTGGCTCTTTGCCTCTGCGATCAATCCGCCTTCAGCAAAGCTGAGGTGGAGTTTGAGCAAGCAGGCTTCCGGGTCGTCAATGCGCTTACTCAGGAACCGGCCGGCGATGACCTGAGATTTGACCATCTCCGTGCGATTGTGGGCGTTGTCGGTGAGACGCACGAGAATGTAATGGAGTTGGTCCGAGCATCGGCAACCTCGCTATCCGTGTACCGGCCAGTTACGGTGCTCATTTCGCCGGGTGTGGTGGACAATTTTGATCTCGCCCGTTTCTGGCGGAATTGGGGAAATTATGTCGACGAGATCGTCGATCTTTCATCGGGATGGAAGCCGGTTGTGGCGTCTGTGGAACATCTGCTGAGAAATCGAAACGAGGTTTCGGAAACCACCTGGCGACGATGTTGCGAGCACAATCGGTTGCTGGGTGAATTGCTGAAACCGGGCGAGCTCCTGACCGTGCGTGACGAGCTTCAGGCAGCTACCCACCGGGCCGCTCTGGCCAGCCGCGCAAAAGGTGAGTTCGTAACCAATATGAGCCACGAATTACGAACCCCGGTCTACGGTATCCAAGGCTTGGTCGATCTGCTGCTTTCCAGCCGGCTGTCTCCGCAGCAGGAGGACTATCTCGAGATGTTGCGAGTCGCCGCAGACTTTCTGCTGTCCATTCTCAACGACTTACTGGATTTCTCTAAGATCGAAGCGCACAAGCTGGAGATCGATGCCATTCCCTTTTCTTTACGCGATACCGTGGGTGAAGCAGTTCGGGTACTTTCGGTGATGGCACACAGCAAGGGGCTTGAGCTCATGAATGGGTTCGACCCAAGCCTGCCCGACCGATTCATCGGAGATCCCCGGAGGCTGAAGCAGGTCATTCTCAATTTGCTGGGAAATGCCATCAAGTTTACGGAAAGCGGGGAGATCGTGGTCAGTGTGGAAATGGGGGACTCAACCGATGGTCAGACCGTGGTCCACTTGAGAGTCAAAGATACCGGTGCGGGAATTGCAGCGGATAAGAAGGAAACGGTTTTTGAGGCCTTTGAGCAGGCTGATGAAACCGTTCATAGACGCTTTGGCGGCACCGGTCTCGGGCTTACCATCACGGCGCGCTTGATCGAGAGGATGGGGGGCGGCATCTCTATTGAGAGTGAGCTTGGAAGAGGGACCACGTTTCTCGTCTCAGTTCCGTTGCAGGAAGCCGACGGAGGCCTTCCGGAGTGGCTCGAGAGCGAGAGTGCGCTGAGTGGTCTGGCCGCAATCGTATTGGATCGCCATACGTTTACGCGGGAGACGCTCTGTGCTACATTACATGCCTGGGGGGTGGATTGTGTTGGCGCCGAAAGCGGTGAGTGCGCGCTGGATCAGCTCGAGGTCTGGAAGGTGGAGCAATCGAACCAGGAGCGGAAGCAGGTACTGTTCCTGGATGCCTCGGTAGCGGCCCGGTTGGATCCGGATATTCGGATGCAACTGCAGGAACTACGCGACTCGGGAGCATTGACTTGGGTGTTGATGTTTGCCTCCGGGTCTTCCCGGGACATCCAGCTGGCCGCCGATTTGAAAGCCCATCACATCCTCAAACCGCTTTTGCTTCGGGATGTGGCCAACGTCATGTCCGCGATTGAGAAGGGCGAGCATCCTGGTAGAACGCGACGGCGAAAGGCGCGTGAGGAGGAGCAAACCTGGCCGGATCTCCCTTTACGTGTGCTTCTTGCCGAAGATCAGGTCCTCAATCGAAATGTGGTCTCTGGAATGCTCCAGGCGGCCGGTTGTGGCGTTACGGTTGTGGACGATGGCCAGGAAGCGGTGGAAGTGTATCGCAGAAGCGTTTTTGATCTGGTCCTGTTGGACGTGCAGATGCCGGGCCTTGACGGCCTCTCAGCGGCAGCGCGGCTACGCCATATCGAGGAGAGAAACCCCAATAGAAAACGCACGCCCATCGTCGCCATGACTGCAGGAGACGTTGCATGGTCGGAAGAGGAAGCGGGATCCGTCGACACTTACATCGCCAAACCTATCCGGAAGAACGAGCTGATTTCCCTGTTAATCCAATATTCAACGACGGGCTCGGACCAATCGGACATTGATTCGTCGGGGGCTGTCAAGCAGGTACCCAAGGACGATACCCACGAGGTCATTGATAAGTCCGCGCTGATGGACTCCGTCGGAGGCGATGTGAATCGGATAGAGGAGATGTATTTTATCTTTGAAACCGACTATCCGAAACTGGAGAAGGAAATCGAAAGGGCTATCGAATTCAAAGATGCTCATGCCTTGGCTTCCCATGCCCACGGCGTTAGAGGTCTCCTGGCAAGTTTCCTTGCCGAAAACGCTTTCGCTTCAGTCGGTCTTTTGGGGACGTTGGCTAAAGAAGAGAGCTTTGCCAGGGCGAACAGTTTACTTCCCCTTCTCAGGGAGGACATCAGGAACTTCATGAACGAAGTTGAAAAGATTCTCCATCAATGAACACACCCCGCAATAGAACCTGTTCGAAAAACGGAAACCGGAGGCCACCAATAGGTAGGGCGAAGCGTACCCGCTGAGCCGTAGGCCGCAGCAGACGGCTCAGCGGGTACGCTTCGCCCTTCCCAAAGATGGCAAGTCCTCACAAGTGAGGTCAGCCGATCGCCTGTCTTTCAGCCGGCGATGCGGCAGCGGGAAATGTCCGGGGCGCGCAGATAGCGGGATTACCGAATCCAGGGGTTCCGCGTTGCTCTATCCTTGGCTATCTTCCTGCGCCCCTGTGGGGCGGGACGGCCGCCACCGAAGGCATGGCGCTGAATACGAACCAGGCTAACCCGGGTTAAAGAGATGTTCGATTCGGAACTCGCTTTCTTCCCTGAGAATTCTGCGGGATCGAAACAGGTCCTCATAGGGGGGGAAGTAGGTATCTCCCGTTACTTCCCTGAGTACGATCGTGAGTAGTAAATCGGAACAACGCGGAAGTGCCTGGCGGTAAATTTCAGCGCCACCGCAGATCCAAATCTGACCTGGCAAGTTGATTCGGTCGAGTTCGCCGAGGGAATTGATGATGGTGATGCCCGCGCAGGGTCGTAGCGAACGGCTTACCACTACGTTAGTGCGCTTGGGTAATGGTTCGCCGATCGACTCGAACGTTTTTCGTCCCATGACCACAACCTGGCCTCGAGTCGTCCGCTGAAACCATTTCCAATCTTCCGGAATACGCCAGGGAATGTCGTTGTTGTGGCCGATAACACGATTCGTAGACATGGCCGCGATGGCTTTCCAGGTTTGCGGCAAAGCTGAACTCATCGATGAAACTGAGGGAGTTCTGGAATGGGGCACCGCCCTGCGAAAATCGCTTGATAAGGGAAGTTTCCAGCAATACTTATTGGTGTTGTGGCCATACCCGTTTTAGGTGCGTTGATTTCGGCAAGTCTGCTATGGAGTAGTACATCACTTTTGGGTGGTATCAAAAACAATGACTTCAGGCGGCGGATTGAAGTCAAGCCTTGGTTCACCCAATCCGCCGTATCACAGCCGGCTAATCGGACTTGGTCGTACCGTCAGGGTCGGCCGAGTATGAAGCAAAAACCGGTGGCCGAGCGAAAACAGCAAATTCGAGGACGTCGAAACTCCAGGCTAAGGCTTTTCCATTCCCCAAGCAAGCCTGTCGAATCACGAGTTCCAGCTTTCGCGGGCGCGCCAGGTCTTGCCAGGGCGGCTCAGAAAGGCAGGCTGAAAAATCGGTTCGTGATCGCAGGGCCGACGCGCGGAGGTTCATTCAAAGAATTGGCCGGGGTGCTCTCTTTAGTGGACATCAATCGCTTTCTCTTTCGAAGCGGTCGAGTGGTAGATGCAGCCATTCCCGTGCAACAGGCGGGCGGTGAGGACCGATAGACTACGGCACATTTCTCACTGTGCAAGCAGAGGGTAGGGCGAATCCCGATAAAGTCGCGGTTTGCCGTGGACGACTTCGGGATGAGCCGTCTGCGGCGGGCTTCGGCTCATCCGCCGTCGCCCTTGCTCCTCTGAAACTCGTCTCAGACTGGGCATGACCCACCCCGCCCTTCGGGCACCCCTCCCGAGAGGGGACTCTACCCAACGGTAGCCAGCTATAACAGTCCCCTCCTGGGAGGGGTGCCCGAAGGGCGGGGTGGGTTCGATCCGCCTTCTGCGTTCCTTTCCAGCAACTGAAAGTATTGAGTCAGCCTCGGCGGGCTGAGAGATTGACCCGCTTTTCTCACAAACATCGTCGCGAAACGGTGTAGATTGCGGTAAATCAAGGCCTGAAAGCAGCTTGGCGGATGACGGTGTGTTACTACACTCCTGGCTCGCCAGGCAAGTTAAGGCCTTGATTTTCTGTGAGATATGCGGCTGCAGCAGATGGTTTGTGAAAAACGCGGGATAGTGCCGGAATGAATGCCGCGGACCACCCCATCGTCAAGGAACTGGTACTCATCGGGGGTGGCCATGCCCACGTGGCGGTGTTGAAGAGCTTCGGCATGTGTCCCATTCCGGGAGTCCGGCTCACCCTCATATCCCCACAGGTCGCAACGGCCTATTCAGGCATGCTACCGGGGTATCTGGCCGGGCATTACGGGTTTGATGAGACCCATGTCGATCTTGTTCCGCTGACCCGATTTGCCGGGGCACAGTTCTATCGAGACACCGTGGTGGGCATTGATCATGAGAACTCCCGCATCCAATGTAAGAACCATCCCCCTGTCCATTTTGACCTCGTTTCCATTGATACTGGTTCAACGCCGGCCAAGGCAGACATACCCGGGGCAGGGGAGCATGCCATAGCCGTGAGGCCCATCGATCGATTCCTGATTTCACTGGAGGATGTCGAAAAGAGGCTCCATGAAATGCGGAATGGCCACTTTCGCATTGCCGTCGTAGGGGGCGGTGCCGGGGGAGTAGAACTTACGCTATCCCTGCACTATCGCTTCATGCTGGCGCTGCAAGGGGAGAGCCACTGCGACTATTTGCCTGATTTTCACCTGTTCACGGATTTGCAGACGATCCTGCCGACGCACAACCTGGCAGTGCAGCGAAAATTCAGTCGTATTCTTAAGGAACGCGAGATTAGGCTCCATTTAGGCCACCGCGTGAGCCGCATAGAACCTGGGCGGTTGATCACGGAAAACGGGGTCGAAATGGAAGCAGAGGCCATATTCCTCTTGACCCAAGCCGCGGCCCCGTCCTGGCCCTCCAAGTCCGGGCTACGCACCGACGAAGAGGGATTCATTGCGGTTCGCGATACCCTGCAGTCCGTATCGCACCCTCGCTTGTTCGGCGCCGGTGATGTGGCCTCGGTGATAGATCATCCACGTCCCAAGTCCGGTGTCTTCGCCGTGCGCCAGGGTCCTCCCCTGGCTGAGAATCTGCGTCGCGCATTGCAAGGTTTGGCGCTTCGTCCATTTCATCCCCAGAGGCGGTTCCTCAGCCTGATCAGCACCGGGAATCGCTATGCCGTCGCCTCCCGAGGAGTTTGGGCCGTAGAGGGCAAGTGGGTGTGGCGGGCCAAGAACTGGATCGATCGGCGGTGGATGCGAAAATACCAGGAGCTCCCGGAGATGGAGGAGGCCCCGCGGGCTGAATCGGTGTTGGTGGGCCATGGCGAAATTCAAGGTGCGTCCATGCGCTGCGGCGGCTGCGGCGGAAAGATCGGTAGCTCGGTTCTGATGCAGGTCCTGGCCCGTTTGCCGGACACCGGCGCCAGTGACCGCCGCGTGGTAGCCGGGCTCGAATCCCTCGATGATGCCGCCGTGATGTCGATTCCCGAAGGCGGATTGCAGGTACAGTCCGTCGATTCGTTCCGCACTTTTCTTCCCGACCCTTTTGTCTTCGGGCAGGTAACCGCCACCCACTGCCTTGGCGATATCTTTGCCATGGGGGCGCAACCGCGTACTGCCCAGGCTTTGGCTGTTGTCCCTCTAGGCAATGACGCGGCCATGGAGGAGCAGTTGTTTCAGGTTGTGAGCGGTGCCGTTTCCGTTCTGCAGAGGCATCGTGCGAGCCTGGTCGGCGGACACTCCTCGGAGGGGTCCGAACTGGCTTTTGGAATGGTCGTCGATGCCTGTGTCGATCCCGAAAAACTGGTTCGAAAGAGCGGCTTGCGGCCCGGCCATGTTCTTATTCTGACAAAAGCTCTCGGCACTGGAGCGCTCTTCGCTGCGGAAATGCGGAGAAAGGCACGGGGGCGCTGGATCGAGGGCGCGGTCGAGTCCATGCTTCAATCCAACGCGGCTGCGGCGGCCATCTTTTCCCGCTATGGGGTCGCCGCCGGCACCGATGTGACGGGATTCGGGCTCATGGGGCACCTGGTCGACCTGCTGCGGGCCTCAAGCGTCGACGCTGAGCTGTCCATCGATGCTATTCCTGTCCTGGAAGGGGCGCGAGAGGTCATGCAACGGGAAATAGCGAGTTCCATTCAGCCGCAAAATCGCCGCTTTGCCGCCTTCATCGCGGAGTCGGATGATGCCGCCACCCACGCGCATGTCCCCATCCTGTTCGACCCCCAGACCTCCGGCGGGCTCCTGGCTGGTATTCCCCCGGCCTCCGCTGACGAGTGCCTCGAAGAACTGCGTCGCGCTGGTTATCTCCGGGCAACGGTAATCGGAAAAGTCACAGAGAGGGGAGGGGATGATCCCCGAATAGAGTTGACGGTTTAAGCGGAGAGCGAAGGCCGGATTGGCCAGAAAGGCGAGGAGGTATATCTTCTCCAGTTCGGTGGTTTGCCTTCCTGCCGAAGGTCATGACTGGGGAAATTAATAGGGGAAATTAATAGGCTGGCAGAAAGTAGGTTGCCGATTCATGGGATCTTTTCAGCTGCCTGGCTCGACGCCAGACTTGACTCGATGCGCCCGTGAGTCGACATTCTCCATAAGCCCTACGAATGAGAAAAACAGGCATTTGTGTTGCGAAGGCCATAACTGGAATAGTGCCGGGACTATGCGCTTTCCTGGTTTTGGCTGTACCTCCGCGGGTTGAGGCGGCTCTTCAGTTGCAGGTCACCGTGACTGTGGACAATGACTACGACACATACCACGGCCCGGCTGACGGCAACCCGCTAGTATTCATAGGTTCGAACTGGAACTGGCCGACGACCAATGCGTGGAACTACGATGCAAACGCCGGAGACCACCTGTACATTGTGGCCTGGGATGCCGGACCGCCGCAAATGTGGATTGGCGAAACGACACTTGGGGATGGCGCCACATTGCTTTCGAACACTACGGATTGGGAATTTATAGTTGGCACTGGCACGAATCCTGGCGGTGGAGGTGCGCGCCCATCGGTGGAAATGCTCATGACCCAAATCAGCACCGCAACCGCCGAGGATACGTGGGCGCTGCCTGCCGTTTCCGCACCGCAAGGCACTGGTCCGTGGGGCACGTTCGGCAGCATATCTTCAGCTGCCGAATTTGTCTGGCACGACACCTTTGGCGCCGGGTCGTCAAGCGCCGCAAGTTTCGTCGTTTTTCGGACCTTCAGCCCTGTTGCAGCGATTCCCGAACCTTCGACGCTTTCCATTCTGGTTTTAGGAATAGGGAGTGTGCTAGGAATTACCCGCCTCAAGCGACGCAGCCGATTGAATGTACGGAAGATCCCCAGTGAACCCGGCCCACGGTAAAGAGCAAACCACGCCGATCGGGTTCCTCTTGAATCGCGACATGCTTCCTGCCGTGAGTGCGCTCATGACACCTTGACCAACTGGTCTGAACGTCGGTCATGTCCCCCACAGGGTGGGAGAATTCCTCTCGGTTAGAGGCTCAGGACATACTCCACAGGCATCCAAGAGTCTTGGAGAGAGGGTTCTGTGAGGGAATCCCTCGTAAAATCGCTATCATTCACAACAATCGGGATGAATTCCCTTTCCCTCACTCCACCACCAGAATCCGCCTGAACTTCCTCGCTTGCTCCCTCGCTGAGAAGAACCGCCGCAAACCCTCACCGTCACCGGACATGAGTTCGCCTTCGCCCTGCGCGCTCTCCATTTCGTCCGAGGACTGAATCTGGTAGCGGGCTCCTTCTACGGTAGACTAATCGTTACTACTCAGGTAGCCTCACCACGGCGCTACCGTTGACTGGAGAGTAGTCTACGCCCTCCTCTCGAGTGCGACAGAAAAAAGTGTTGTTTTAGGGCTGGACTCGGTGGGGGTGTTTGCTGTACTGTGCGAACCATGAAAGGCATCATGGTCATGCAGGGGCGGGAGGTAAGCGGCGGGGATATCGATCTGATCCGCAGTTTGCTCCTCGAACATCCCGGTTGGGGCCGGACGCGGCTCAGTGAGGAAGTTTGCCGTCTTTGGGACTGGCGCAATAGGCGGGGGCAGATCAAGGATATGGCGGCCCGCACGTTGCTGCTAAGGCTGGAACGTGGCGGGTTCATCGAACTGCCGAAGAGGCAGAGGCCTTCGAGCAATGGGTTGCGAAATCGCCACCCCCCCTTTGTGCCTCATAAGAGCGAACCTGTGCGCGGTAAGTTGTGCCTCCTGCGTCCGCTGAGGGTGAGCGTCGTTGAGGCCGGCTCGACAGAACTGGAGCTGTTTAACTGCCTGCTCAGTGGTTACCACTACTTGGGCCACCGCAACACGGTGGGTGAAAACCTCCGCTATCTGGTTCGCGACCGGGGGGACCGGCCGGTGGCTTGCGCACTGTTCGGTTCGGCGGCCTGGAAGTGCGCGGCGCGCGACACCTTCATCGGCTGGGAGCGCGGCGCACGGGAGCGCAACCTGCAGGAATTGACCAACAACACGCGCTTGCTCGTGTTGCCCTGGGTTGAGGTCCCTCATCTGGCCAGTCATCTGCTGGGCTGTCTGGGGCGACGGGTTCGCGCCGACTGGCAGGGCAAATATGGACATCCGGTTCACGCGCTGGAAACGTTCGTAGACCGCAGCCGTTTCCGGGGAACCTGCTACCAGGCCGCCAACTGGGTGCGGCTCGGCAGGACGCAGGGGCGCAGCCGCAATGACCGTAAGCGTTGTATGCAGACTTCAGTCAAGGATGTCTATCTCTATCCCCTCATCGAGGACTTTCGTCGGCAGTTGTGCGCATGATTACCCACGCCAAAGCCCTGGCCGTTTGCAATGCCGACCCGGATGCGGCGGCAACGCTGATCGTCGAACTGTCACGAAAACTCACTCTGATCGAGGGGGAAATTAATAGGCTGGCAGAAAGTAGGTTGACGGCTATTGAGGTCGGAAGCGAGTAAGGGATAATAAGTTGCAGACTACCACCGATCTTCTAACCGGCAGTTGGGTAAACTCGAATGCCACTCGGATAAGAATGCCACTCGGATAAGGCGCATGTCGACGCCTGAAAGCGGGCATGATTTGCGAGGATACGCTGCTTCAAAACGGCGCGCGGCACCGTCATTCGGGGAAACGGTTTTGGTCGTCGTTTGACAACCCTGGGTTCGAAGCGATCGAGACGCCTGGGCAGGCAGTCGCCAGCGATCGTGCGCAACAATTTGTGTCGCAGGCTGTGCCATTGCTTGCGGCTGGCTTGCGCCATGTCGGCGGCGAAGCGCAAGGTAGCGTCCAGCGCGCCTTTGAAAGACAGGCGCATCGAGTGCCCCGAGGAGGTATGGCAGCCGGTGGCGCGGGCGGCCTGTTGCATCAACAGTCGAACCAGGTTGTAGGCGATCGCATACATGGTGACCATTTTCACCGCCATGGCCGGAGACTTGGCGCGGATAAAATCCATTCCCATGGTGGTTTTGATGTCATCGAAGCACAACTCGATGTCCCAGCGTCGCAGGTACAGTTGCGCCAGTTCTTTTGCCGGCGCCTCCAGCAGCGTGGTAACCACCATGATGTGCCGGGTGCGAAAACCGGGAATGTCGATGAGGTAGCGCACGTAGCGCACCGTGATCGTGGCCGGCAGCGCTTCCCATTCCTGCTGTGTGACATGGGGTGGGCGGGCGCTTGGCGCGGGCCGCCTCCACTGCACTGTGACATCGTCGCCACCCATCCCCTTAGGCCAGCCACGCGAGCCGTTCAGTCGCGTCAACACATCCACGCCCCGGGCCGCCCTCCCAGCAACCCTCCCGACGACATCATCTTCTCACAGACCCGCCCATGCACCGCATCCACACTGTCCTGTGGCAAGCGCTGGCGCGCATCGCCGTAGCTGCCGGTGCTGTTGCTTAGGTCCCGCTCCCCATCGGCCGCGCAAACCGAGGCCTGTATTTCTCGCACCGCATCGCGCAGACTGCCACCGCGAAACACCTGTCCGAGCATGCCCCAGAAGGTCACATCGGCCGGAAAGAGCCGCTCGCGGCAGCCGTTGGCACCGGCGATTTTTTCCGCTTCCACCGCTTCGCTAAACAACGAATGCAGTTGACCCGGGGCGCGCCCCCGTATCTCGTCGAATCGTTCTTTTAGGGTCCGCGCGGCAGACTTTTTAGCTCGTCCAAAGAGGCGGTTGAAACCTTTGAAGTATAGTGTTTTATGCATACAAACACGATACTTAAATAACGTCTATTTGGAGAGCTTATTATTCAACAAAAATCACCCGATAAGCGCCTTATCCGAGCGCCATTCCTCTCTCACAAAGAGCAAGTCCGAGGCTTGCCAATTTGGACACTTGGTTTCAAGGTATGCGCCCATTCCACCCATGACATTCTGTGGGCGTTGAGCTCCTTCTTTGAGCAACAGGCTAGCGGCGATGGTGCTCCGATATCCACTGCCACAAATCACAGCGATCGGCTTATCCATTTTGAGTTTACCTATCTCTTTGGGTAACTGAGGTAGTGGAATGTGAATAGCCTCTTCGATATGGTTCTCTTTCCATTCGCCAAACGTTCGAACATCAAGAATTTGTGACACTTCGCCCCGCCTAACGCTGCTCTTTAGGTCGCAAACGCTCAACTGTGAAAGTTGGAGTGTTTCCTGAAGCGATTCCTCGACGATGTATCCCAGGACGTTATCGTAACCAATCCTTAGCAGCTCTAGTCGTGCCTTCTCGGCGTTCTCCGCAGACCCAACCACAAGAGCAATTGGCGCTCCGCCAGGAATAAGAAAACCAAGCCAAGTCGAAAACAGTGCACTTCCGAGCCCGATGTTCAAACTGCCCGGAAAGTGACCCGCCCCGAAGAATGGAGCACTTCGCGTATCCACGGCGTATGCTCCGCTAGTTGTTGCTTTCTTTAGCTCCTCTTCTCTCAACGCTTTCAATGCGGGCAACTCACCAATGTGTCCTGATCCTTTTAGGTTCACTCCAACCTCGTAGCTGAAATAGGCCGGTCCCTCAGGAAGGTGCGATACCATCTGACGCACAAACTCCGAACGATCCGTAATCTGTGCCGCCCAATTCATTTTGCGTTCCTGTCCGACAAATGAAAACGGAGCGGACGATATCGCTCGGCCACAAAGAGAACCTGCCCCATGAGCCGGGTAAATTTTTACCTCGTCAGGCAAGTTGAGAATCCTATCAAATAGTGAATCGTAAAGCTTGTCCGCCAAGATCAAGGGGTCTTCATCGGCATCCCGCAAATCAGGCCGCCCCACGTCGTTCACAAAAAGGAGATCGCCAGTGAATACGACTTCTTCCTTGCCTTGTTCCCGCACTAAAAAGCTTGAACTATCAGGCGAATGCCCCGGAGTTTCCAGAATCTCCACTTCAAGATTCCCTACCCGCACCTTATCACCATGCTTCGAAGCCACGCGCTCGTAAGTGACCGGCGCCAGATGTGAAATGTATATCTTGGCACCCGTTCGATCCGCCAGCTCGATAAAGCCCGATGCAAAATCGGCGTGCGGATGCGTATTAAATATAGCTGTTATTTTGAGACCTTCCGCCTTGGCGTCAGCAATGTAATCATCCACATCCCGTTTGGGATCCACGACTGCCGCTTCTCCGCCTGCGCCAAAAAGATAGGACGCATGCGCTAATCCTTCCACAAAGTATCGTTTCAGTATCATAGTTGTGTTTCCTTTCTCCGTTTCTTGAATGCTTCACTCGGTATTACGCCAATCCCTTTAGCATCCCGTGCCAATAAAGGGGGGGCAGACCGTATCTCTTCAGTAGCCACATGCTTTCTCGCTCTTTCGATTGGTCGAATGGAAAGGTCTCTTTTGGATTTCCGTCGTAATCGAATTCGGCGAGAATCAAACTTCCATAACCGGTCACGATGGGACAAGACGTATAACCATCGTAGTGGGAAGTTCTCGGTTGATTTTTCATTGTGGCCAAGAGGTTATTAACCAAGACGGGTGCTTGTTTTCGAACGGCTGCTCCGGTTTTGGAAGTCGGCAAGCTGCTCGCATCGCCAAGGGCAAAAACATTTGCATACCGTTTATGTTGAAGTGTGTATGGGTCAACATCACCCCATCCCACTTCATTAGCCAGGGGGATTGTCTTAACGAAATCGGGAGCGCTCATTGGTGGCGTGACATGAATCATGTCGTAGGGAATAACTACCCTATTGCCAGAGTCGAGCTGCTCAAATATGGCTTCTTTTGATTCCGGTAGGATTTCAATCAAATTGTGCTTAAACCTGGTTTCTATGCCGCGTTCTGAAACAATTCTCTCCAAGGTTTTCCGATATTTTGGGATGCCAAAAATACTTTTGCCGGCGGTTGTGAAAATGACGTTTGCGTTTTTCCGGATGCCTTGCTTTCGAAAATAGTGCTCGGCCAAATACATGATCTTTTGTGGAGCTCCCCCACACTTAATCGGGGTATTCGGCATGGTGAATAGGGCGTTGCCGCCTTTGAAGTCACGGAGAGAATCCCACGTTGATGAGACGTGTTTGTAGGCGTAATTGCTGCACACACCGTTTTTGCCAATTGCTCCTTGAAGACCTTTAATCTTGTGCCAATCGATCTGGATTCCAGGAGCGACTATCAGATATTGATAGCTCAGTTCTTTACCGTTCCGAGTCATCAAAGCGTTCTTTTCGGGACGGAATTCTGTCACAGCATCTTGTAACCAGTTAACTCCTTTCGGAATGACCGTGGCCTCATCCCGTTCTGTCGCCTCTTTGGGCAACACTCCCCCACCGGCGAGTGTCCAGAGCGGTTGGTAATAGTGTTTCCCGGACGGTTCGATAATGGCAATATCGGCCTTGGGTATTGCTCGGCGCAAACGTGCCGCCACAGTAATCCCAGCCGTGCCTCCTCCAACAATTACAATTTGATTTTTCATAGATTCACCTCAAAAATGACATTCCAATTCTGCGCGACCACAAACGCCGCGACCGCCAACACAAACCATGCAAATCCTTTTCTTAGTTTTTCTGTGGAAACATGCCGGCTGACGCGAGTTCCAACGAGCATTCCAGCCAAGGTCACTGCGATAAAGAGGCCTATTAACTGCCAGTCAAATTCGCTGAGCCCAAGATGTGCGAAGAACCCTGCCGCCGAGTTGATCGCGATTACTACCAGCGATGTGCCAGCGGCCATCTTCACGGGAAAATGCGCGAACAACACCATCGCTGGGACAATCAGAAAGCCTCCACCCACTCCGACGAATCCCGTGAGCAATCCAACACCGAGCCCTACCGATACGCAGCGGATCACATTGCACTGAATGGCTGGTTTCAGTTCAGATTCAGGTTTTCCACGAAGCATAACCACAGCGACCGTTGCCATCAGCGAGGCGAAGGAAAGCAGCAACCAAGGTGCCGGAACGAGGTGGGTGAATTCAGCGCCGATGAATGCGCCAACGATTCCAGGAACACTAAACAATGTCGCTGCTCTGAAATGCACCAACCCTTGACGGAGATTGAGGAAACTCCCTAGCACACTAGCACTTCCAACCACCAGTAACGACATGCCAACTGCCTCATTGGCCGGAACCCCGGCAGCGTAAACTAAGACCGGCACCGCAATGATGGAGCCACCCCCACCCAAAAGGCCGAGAGAGACACCGATACCGAGTCCGAATATAAGGGAAAGAGTCATTTCGAGTGGTCAGTTCAAGGGTTCGCTCTTTTCTGGTTCCATGGCATCTTGGCCAGCAGCATAGCCATTCCACAGGTATCCGTGATTCCCGCATACATCAGCCCAATCCCAACGAATGCTGAAAGCCCGAACCCATAAGGATGCACGAAAAACCCAAGCAGGGTAAAAAATCCTGCGGTGATTCGAACCTGTCTTTCGAGCGAGATAGTTTTATTGCCTCTGACCACCGAAAGACCGGCTGCAACCCATGCCGTAGTCCCACCCGCTACGGTAACGATATTCTGAAACCCGAACGCGGCAAATTTCGCGCCTGCCTGTTTTGCCCGAGCTCCGGAAGCGCAGATGAGATACAAAGGCTCGTCCCTACGGCCGTTTCTCTTTGCCATAATCTCATGAGGATTTAAGGAATCCAACGGCACGTTTCTGGAAATCGTGCTGTGCACTTCTTCAAATTCTGCCGAAGTTCGAACATCAATGACATCAACCTGCTTACCACTGTCGATGAGTTCATAGAGTTCAGTTGGATTAATGGTTTCAATTGATGCCGTCATGGTGCTGGTTTTCATAATATCTATTTATCTCGATAGTTAGATAGTTTTAGTCAAAAAAGTTACTTCCCTCCCCCAAAGCGCCCCTCAATGCACTTCATGAGGTCTGCTAAATGCGTCTCGGTCACCTTGTAATAAGTTTTTCGCCCATCCTTGTCTGGCTTCAAAAGACCGCAGTGCGTCATCAGTCGGAGATGCTCTGAGGCCACATGGCTTCTAATACCACAAGCCTCAGCAAGGTCTCCTACCGTATACAGACCGCCAAGGAGCAATTGAATCATCCTCAACCGATGTGGGTGGGCCATCGTCCGCAAACATTCTGCAGCCTTCTCGAGTTTATCGGAAGAAAGCAGCTTCGGCTGTTTTTGTAATGTCATATTATCAATATATCTCGATATTACGATACGTCAAGAAATAATTCAGACTTTTTTTCTAGAGATTCAACTCCCCCCATATAGTATTGATAACGTGAGCGATGAGGCGCGAGGGCGTTAGCCCGAGTTGTCCTCGATCGCATGGTTAGGGTTGGTTGATTGATCGTAGGGTCTGGAGCACGTTCGAGGTAAGAGACTTGAGTCTCGTAGACATTCGACTGTATCCGTCAAGGAAGGCGAGTAACTCCTTTCGAGCTCGGTTAAATCTGGCCGACAGTTTTGGTAAGCTGAGAACGGCTTTCCTCATGGATTCCATTCCTTGATCCGCTTGTGCTATCGATGTTAAGAATCCGTCGAGAGTATTGCTCAAGTCATTGATATCGTCTTCGCTTGTCTGTGCATCAGAGTAGGCCTTTTGCACCGTTAAGGCTTGCGTAATTGCGTCTATTGCCTCTTCGAAACTACCCTCGGTCGAGTCAAGCATGGGTGTTGCCAGCTTGGTAAACCGTACCATGTCATCAGCAGCCTGGTTCGAGAGGAGCCGAACCAACTTAACTGGTATCTGTCCGTCCGGCCCTTTCGCGGCGGTCATGGCTTCAGTACGTTCAGCGATCGAGCCGGTCATTTCCGATAAGGCGTCTCCGATTTGCGAGATGCCTTCCGAAGCTGCGTTCATTCCCTCCTCAGACCTTTCTAAATAGTCGAGGAGTCCTAACTCTTCTTCATCGTCAGCATCTTCCTCGTTTTGGGAGGCTGCCTCACTAGAAACGGGCTTCGAACTATCGTCCTTCGGTTGCGATGCAGTCCAACTTAAGGCAATCTTCGTAAGACTGATGTGGAGCAGCTTCTCGAGTTCCGTAGCGCTCCCAAACGTTGTGTAGAGTATGCCCCCTTTCTGAAGTTCCTTTTGAAACTCACCAACTTTTAAGAGTTCTGCGGGGTCGATGTCTACAAGACTATCAACTTGGTGATTCCCCGTAGCTTGCTGCGGGGTGGCTGACTTGATAAAGAAGAGAGGGTGGGAGAGAGGAAGGAAGAAAGTCGAGTAAAGCGAGGAAGTCACTGTGTGTGGGAGATCCACTATCATGTGGTGATGCCGGTGAAGTATCGGAAGGCGCTGATAGATAAGCGGATTGAGCGAGTGATGATCGAAACGGCCAGAGGGATAGGGGAACGCTATGAAATAGAACTGGAGGCCCTAGGGATGGATAAAGACCATGTGCATTTACTGTGCGGGGCACATCCGAAAATAGCGCCAGGAAGTATCGTGATGAAATTCAAGAGTATCACAGCACGGGAGTTGTTCAAGAGGGAGCGGTGGCTGAAGGAGGAACTCTGGGGAGGAAGATTCTGGAGTTCAGGGTATTACGTGGGGACGGTTGGGGAGAGAGGGAATTGGGCGATGGTGGAGAAATACGTTTTGGAACAGGGCAAGCCGAAGGAGGATCTGCGTCAGTTAACACTGTGGTAGAGAATAAGTTCTCCTTCCCCGATACCCCGACGCTTGCGTCGGGGAGGTTCATTTGAAGTCTTGAAGGCGAAGATAACGTGCTTGGGCATTTGGCTATCTTTATGCGTCTGCAAGCTGTTTAGAAACTCATGTTCGGTTCCGGAGCCTGCGGTGCCTGTCGGAGTCCCGAAGCGCTTCCACATGAGACCCAAGTAAACATCATGGTTAGGTATCTGCCGATCGATCACGTCCTGGGCAGCATTGCCCGCACCAGGTATCGCGTCGTCCTTCCAATTCCAGATCTCAAACTGAACATCATGAGTTGCCCGAATCGCCTTGTTGACGACATCGACGACTCGCTCTACAATTCGACGTTCGGATTCTAGCTCACCCGGGCTTGAAAGAAAGATGGTGAGGGTTGTTACGGATCGCGCCATAGCTCGTGATATTTTCCCTAACGTCAGCGGTGAGACGCGAGGGAATTAGCCCGAATTGCCCTCGACTGCATTAGGGTTCATACCCTTTCGGGGTCTGATTCGCCGCCCAAGGAGTCACCTTTAACATGAGCCTAAAGAGTGCTTCCATGGTTTTTCTGGCATCTCTTTCGATGATGCTGTAATCTTCGAGATTCTCACGAAACCCTCTTGTCTCAATTCTATCCTCATGTCCCGGGGTTCGAAAGTGGGTAATGGGATTTCTGTATTTTCGGATTTCTTCAATTAGATCGAAATCATCCCTATTTAGCCATCCAATACTATGCGCTTGTTCTGCCAGTTTTCTTATCCCAGCCCGCTCTAAATCGTCTCGACCCATTCCATAAAAGGCACCTCCCAAGGAAACCTCCAAGAATGAAAGGGACAACACTATGCTTGCGAGATATTGACCATAGACAAAGCAATACCTTGCCTCCTCGAATAGATACTTGGAGATCTTTCCACTACCGAAAATCATCCATTCGACATCCGGATAGAGTTCCGTGATCAATTTCAAACGCTCAATTCGTCCCTCACGGTACTCAGTATCTTCGCGCTCAATCCATTCTGTCGGATCTGGTATCTCTTTTTCCATTATCCCCTAACGCAGAGGCCAGCAACGCGGCGAATTCAGATGAGTGACGAAATTGATAGAGACGAACGAGTAACCGATGCCCGCGTTGGCTGCGCCGTCTTGTTGAACTAAGCCGCTGCGCGGCGGCTCTTCATTTAGGACAGTTACTGGGCTAGGATTGATAGTCGGTGGTAAGGTGTGATTCCTCCCGGCCACACGGGGTGGCCGGGAGTTTCGATTAACGGATTCAAACGAAAGGAATCACGCCATGAAACGTACTCACACCTATCGGTGCTGGCAAGAACGGATGCTCGATGACATGACTCTGCACGGGTATGCGCAAAAGACACAGGAAGGCTATCTGAGGGCAGCCGAAAGGCTCTCGGAGTTTTGCGCGGGAAGATCGCCGCGATCGGTCACGATTGAACAGCTGCGGCAGTTCTTCATCTACCTTAAAACCGTCAAAGTCTACAGCCGCTCAACCTGCACGAGCTTCATCTGCGCGATCAAGTTCCTGTTCGGAAAAATATTAATAGACTGGCAAAAAATTGATTGACAGCGAGATCTTAGTCTGGCTTACTGAAGGTATGCACTTATGCAGGGTAAAGATAAGTGGAGTATAGCTGTCGATTTACCACTGTATTTCGCGGATTGTGGGTGGAGAGTGGTATCTGGATAACCGGGCCAAGGAGGTTTTGCGGAGGCAGATTGGGCGGGTTTCCACGTTTTGCGGAGTGAAGATCCTGACCTATTGCATTATGAGCAATCATTTTCATCTGCTGGTAAGAATACCGGAGTATGGAGAAGTTACTGATCAAGAAATACTTAGACGATTTTCCGAACTTCATGGAGAGAAGGATGTGAGGGTCTCAATGTTGGCAGCGGCGCTCAAAGAGGACGGACCTTACGGGAAGGCGTGGCGGGGCAGGCTGCTGGCGCGCATGGGGGATGTGTCGATTTTCATGAAGGAATTGAAGCAGCGATTTTCGATCTGGTACAACCGCAGCCATGGACGCTTTGGCACGCTGTGGGCGGAAAGGTTCCGTAGCGTGCTGATCGAAGGCAGGCCCTTGGCGTTGCAGACAGTGGCCGCCTACATCGATCTCAATCCGGTGCGTGCGAATCTCTGCCAGGATCCCAAGGATTATCGTTTCTGCGGCTATGCGGAAGGAGTCGGGGGTTCCAAAAGGGCACGCCAGGGCATTGAACGACACCCTTAAAAAGCCTACTCCCCGCAGCAAGCTACGGGGAATCTACGGCTTTTTACCCTTCGGGACCGGGTGTCGTCCTACGAGGTGTTTTTTTAAAACCCTGCAGCAAGCTACAGGGAATGATCAAGTTCAGATGCTCAGTTTCGGCTCCGACTGGGAATCGGCCCGGGAAAGCTATCGGATGGCAATCTTCGGCAAGGGAAGCCTGCCCCGCCAGAGCGGCCAACCGTATATTGATCCGCAAACGGCAGATGCAGTCCTCGAGAACCGAGGGAAGCTCTCGTTTCCCGAACTCTTACGCTGTCGCGTACGTTATTTCAGCGACGGGGCCGTATTGGGCTCGAATGAGTTTGTGCAGGAACAGTTTGAAGCGTTCCGCCAGTATCTAAGCGAGCAGCGAAAGTCGGGTCCGCGCCGTATGCGGGGAGGAGACTGAGGTGGACTTACGGTGTTGCGGGATCTGCGGAAGGATGTGATTTCATAGCAAGAACCCTTTCCCCTCCTGCAAATCCTTCCCTAGGTCCAGAAATCCTTTGTTGGCCTGAGCGCCTTTCCGAAAGGACTTTTCTTCGGCCGATCTGAATCCCCAAGATCATCGACCTTGGCAGAGAGATGCATTGAAAAATCCGTCATTCGGTTCACTTTCATACAGCGACCGCCTTGGGTGGAAACGCCAGATCGCCTTGACTTTATCGTAAAATAATAGATATTATTGCAATTTTAATTGACATTGTCATAAATGCTGGCGAAACTATGTTTCGCCGGAAAGCCGCGAACGAGTGGGGACAGTCTTTTACAAAGCGATTTTTCAAGGTGGAGTATTATTGGGAGCACTGCCAGGCCAACTCGGTCGCGCGCTGGTGAGTATGCTGGGTAGCTTACTCGATCTGGTACATGTAGCCTAGAATCACCTTCATGCGGAAAGAAGAACTATCAGAAATTGATCCACGGGCGCTCGGTGACCGGTTGAAGCAGGCTCGCATCCGGACGGATTTCACGCAAGCCAAGGTCGCCAAAGAGCTTGGCTTGGCGCGGACCAGCATTGTCGCTATCGAGAAGGGCGAACGTCCGGTCACCCCTCATGACGTGATCAGATTCTCAAAGATCTACGGGACGCGGGTCAGCGATCTGGTCGGGCGAGTCGGCCAGGAAGTCTCACTCAGCCCACAATTCCGCGCCGTTTTGCAAAAGTCCGAAACCGACGCGCTGGAAACCGTAGCGCGCCTCCAACGCTATGCCGGAAACTATGCCGTGCTGGAAGAGATTTCAGGAGAAGGCATCCGTTCAGGCGGCGTTCCGCAGTATACGTTTGACGATGTTTGGGAAGATCCGGAGCAACGTGGCGAGGAGATTGCCGAAGAAGAGCGTAACCGTGTTGGTCTTGGTGTGGCGCCGATTTACGATCTACGCGAGATTTTGGAAAAGGAAGCAGGGCTGCGAATATTCTATTTCCCGATGCACTCAAGGATCAGCGGATTGTTCGCCTACAACGATTCGCTGGGCGGGTGTATTGGAATCAATGCAAAACACCCGGTGGAGCGAGCGCGGTGGACGCTGGCGCACGAATACGCGCACTTCATTACGACGCGCTTCCACCCCGACCTCACGTTGGCAGATGCGGCTTGGGGGAAGTCAAAACCAGAACGACTCGCGGACAGTTTTTCGGCCAATTTCCTGATGCCGCGAACCTCTGTCAATCGGCATTTTACCGAGATGGCACGGAGGAATAACAATCAGTTTGTCATTGCCCACTTGTTCGAGTTTGCCCGGCATTACGTCGTCTCGGTGCAAGCGATCTGTTTGCGCCTGGAGTCGCTCAAGCGCTTGAAGCGCGGCACTTGGGACTCCCTGAAGGACGCAGGCCTGAGAGTGGAACACGCTCGGCGGACGCTGGAATTGGAAGAAACCGCTAAGCGTGAAATGACTTTCCCGATCCGTTATCGCCTTTTGGCAAAGTCGGCTTACGACAGAGGGTTCATCACAGAGGGCCAGTTCGCGCGTTTCCTTGACACTGACCGGCTCCAGGCACGGGAGGAAAATGAAAAATTGGAGGAGCTTATCTCCAGCGAAGACTTACCACCGGGCACGAACGTGGCGCAGTCCCTTTTGGCATAAGCCAACTGACCATGGTTCGACCTCTGCTTCTTCATGATACCAGCGTCCTCCTCAATCTGCTGGCTACGGACCGACTCGGTGAGATAGTTCACGCCATCGGGCGCCAGGCTGCGGTATGCACCGAGGTCCGCGAAGAAACGCTCTTCCTCCGCGATGACTCCGGAAGCGGGCGCGTGGTGATCGACCTGGCGCCAATTGTTCACTCGGGCGAACTGATTGAAACCACCCTCAAGGGCTCCGAAGAGGAAGCACTTTTCGTCGCTTACGCGACCGAACTCGACGAGGGGGAGGCGGCCACGGCGGCAATTGCGGAACGTCGCAAACTCGATGTCGCCTTCGATGACAGAAAAGCCATCCGAATCGTCACCCACCGATGCGCGAATTTGAAAATCTGGACCACCAGTTCAATCGTCAGGGCATGGGCTCAATCAGAATCCGCAATTCAGGAAGAGGTTGCAACGGCGATTCGAAGAATCCGATCGCGAGCGCGATTTCGTCCCGCAAAAGACGATCCGAATCTCACTTGGTGGACGAGGTTGGGAGCCGTCGACGACTGAATCACCACCAGTCGTATCTCCATCCCGCGCTCTTCGCAGAAGAGCTTTACCTAATCTCTCACCTGAGAGATTAGTGGCGGAGAGGGTAAGAATCGAACTTACCTCGGCCCGTTTAGCGAGCCGACAACGGTTTTGAAGACCGCGGAGACCACCAGGCACCCTTCACTCTCCCTGATTCCTACTCTTTTATGGCAGGGATCGAGCGGAGACGGCAAGGCTGTTGCTCAACTAGGAGAAGTTTTACAGGGTGGGTTTGGGTCTGGTTTCCTAACGCTCTACCAAAACAGCGACCTGGGAATTCTCGGGAACCTCTCTCGTGGCGCACTGCTTATCGAAGTGCAGCGGAGATCGCGGTGCGTGAGCATGCCAGGCGAACGGTCCGGGAACTAGCAGGGCGCTGAAGCCCTCCGATGAGCCGTGATTGTGGCTCCGTGTGGACGATTCCGAGGCGGCTTGAGCCGTGCCGGGGCAACCCCTCCTTCGTCGGGAGTAAGCTCCGGGCCACGAGGGGACGACCTGCCGGGTTCTTCGGTGAAAGCCTGTGTGTTTGGTACCGTTGAAAAGGGTGCCCGTGCCCCGTAGATTGCTTCGCCGAGACAGCTTGGTGGCAGGCAGGGATGCGTGTCTCACCTTGGGAGCCGGAGTGTCACTGGCCTCCCGTCCGCTGCCGGCAAGACCAGTGGTCGTGGCCCCGTCTTGGGGATCTTTCCCGGTTCGAAGCCGACCCGTAGGTTGAAGCGCCCGCTTCGAGGTAGGCGAGCTAGAAACAAAACAGGCCGGTCAGATCATGCGCTCAAGAGCACGGGCTTGCGCTGGCTACATGGCAGGTGACGAGACGGGACGACGGAGCGGGCGCTCCATCCTACGTCGGAAGACGAGCTACTGGAGTTACACCCGCGCGAGCCGCGAGAATCAAAGCCTTTCCCGGACGAGCTTTACAATCGTATCGGGATTGGGAAATGCTCCCGTGTCCAACTTAGAGTAGACTTTCTCCCCGTCGATCGTAATTTCGAAGGCGCCCCCGCCCGAGGGTATCAGGGTCAGTTCGTCGATGTCCCGCTTGAATTCCATGAGCTTTTCCGCCAGACCGACGGCTTTCGGCTCATAGTTTCAATCGGCGCAGTAAGTAATCGAGATTTTCATTTTCAGATCTGGAATTGAGGTGATCGTAAGGGCGGCGACCTTCGAGTCAATCCGAGAGGGTGGCAAAATGTGCCAGTTTCACGGGCAACCTGGATCAAGGTCCCTTAAGGCTGCTGTAGCTGAACGCTTCCTGTCCCGGCAGAGCCGCCTGGCGTAGCGGGATCGCGTTCAGACAGTCAGTATGATCACGATTGGGAGTACGATCAGGAGGCGAAACGCTGGTCAGGGTCATTGTTCGTGAGACTTGCATCCTTGCTTCTCTTAGGCAGCTGAGATCCCATGGATTTCATCGGTCAGGAACGCCTTTATGGGATCCCGGTCTGCCAAATTTTATTCCATATGGTTAATTTTTTGGTAATCCTCGTCATCTGCACTGCTTTGAACGTAATTTCATCCGGAAAGACTGGCCTCATGTGCTCTACCGCATGTGCCGGGAGTGAGATATTGGAAACTGGCCGGTTGCCTACTTGGAGGGTATGGACTGGGATCAACAAGGCTGCCTGCTTAGCGGACTCGTGGGCCGTCGTCCCTCCAAGTCTGATTCGGTCTGCAGGCGGCAAGCGCCGAGGGCTTCCAAGGCTGATTCGCGGTGCAGTGCTGTAGAGCGGCTCGTAGCCGGCTTCGCAAGAAGGCCGGAACCACGTTTGACGAGCCGATAGCTTCATGAATACGATTGCCGTGCCAGATCCATGCCCACAAGACCGGCCGCTTGCGCAGCCAGCTACAGGAGCCCGTTCGGTCTGTGTAGGTTTGCCTGCCCTGCGCGCTCCGATCGCGGTATATTGCTTTGCCCTGAAGCCTGACTAATTATCTTTATCATGAAAGCGAAAATTCCACTCATCGTTCGGTTCCTTCTCGCCCTCATTCTGCTCGTATTTGGCAGCAACAATTTCATCGGGTTTCTGTCCATGCCCCCACCACCGGAAGAGGGTGGAAAGTTCCTTGGAGCGCTAGCCAATGCCGGCTATGTCTTTCCCGCCATCGGCGTCATCTTCATAATCTGTGCCGTGTTGTTGGCAACAGGACGCGCTATCGGACTCGCACTCATCCTGCTCGCTCCCATCTGCTACCATATCATCGCCTACCACCTTCGATTTGACGTTGCCGGTATCGGGGCGGCCACCCTCGTGACGATTTTGACGGTAACGCTAATGGTAATGTATCGGAAAAAGTTCCAATCCCTATTGAAGTGAGTAACTTGGCCGCCGTGATGCGCATTGGGCCAGTTTCGGGGCTCAGCCCGTCCAGAACCTCCACCTCAGACCTTCCGTCTTTCTTCCCAGACCTCAGGGTTCACCAGAAACTCTGGTTTTTCCCCCCGTAGAATCATCAAAACCTGACGCACGGCTTCGGTATTGCCTTGAATTCGACTTTCTAGAGTGGCGCCCGCTGCGTGAGGAGTGGCGATCACGTTGTCGAGCTGCAGCAGCGGATTGTCCGGGCGGGGAGGCTCTGGATCCCACACATCGAGTGCGGCGCCGGCCAGATGTCCGCTCTCGAGGGCCTCGTAGAGCTCGGTTTCGACAACGATGGGTCCACGGGATACGTTGATCAGGTAGCTTCCCTGCTTCATTTTGGTAAATGCGTCTTTCCCAACTGAGCCTCGCGTGCTCTCCATCAGTGGGACATGAATCGAGACGATGTCAGCTTTTTCCAAGATATCGTCAACGGAACTAACGAGCCGAACGTCCAGTGCCTGGGCACGCGCCGGATCGATAAAGGGATCGAAGGCGAGAACCTTCATGTGAATGGCGCGGGCAAGTTCGGCCATTCGGCCCCCGATTCTACCGAGACCCAGAAGACCCAGCGTTTTGTCTCTGAGCAGCATACCGATGCGGATGGAACCGTCGTCCCAGATTCCGCGGGCCATTCGGTTGTTCAGAAACGTGATCTTGCGCGCCAGGTCGATCATCAGGCCCATGACGATTTCGGCCACCGCTTCCGTGGGAGTGTCCGGCGTGTTGATCACGCAGATGCCTAGGTCCGTGGCCGCCTCAACGTCAATGTTATCGACGCCAATCCCAGAGCGTGCCGTAACCAACGCCTTCGAGGCGCGAGCCAGGTTCTGCCTGGTACCCGGGAACAGGCTCCCCAGAATGAGGGCATGCGCTTCCTCGATTTGGTCGAACGGATCATCGGGATTGCGGGCCTCGGGTAGAATGGCTGCGGCCTCCCTGTAGAGATCCGCCATGGCTTCAGGCAGGAGAGGAGTGTCGATCCAGATTTTATGCATCGGAGAGATCACTTGCTGGTTGCGAAATCAGAGAACCTTTACACTCCTCCTGGATACGCAACAAGGAAATCTGAGTGGGCCATACTGGCCTCAAGGCTGGTCCCAGAGAAGAATCCGGCTCATATTTTCGAATGGCGGAGAGAGATGGAACCCTCCCGTGACGAGCTCGATTTTTCCGTCACCGTCCATGTCTCCGGCATCAAGGGCCAGCAGATGAGGTGGATCTACGGCCAGGACCTGCTTTGCAAATGTCTGCGATCCCAGGTTTTCCAGCACGATAACAGCTCCGATTTTGTCATTACTGGGCGCGATCATCCCCGTGCTTGCTACGAGCAGGTCCAGATCGCCATCCTGGTCGATGTCGCTCGCCTCAATATGAGCGGGACCGGCAATCTCCCGATTCAGATCGGATTCCACGAGATTTCCGGGTGGAAGCCAGTTTGATCATAGCCTCGTGAGGTGCATCATAAATTCTGCTCTACCACGAAGTTGCGTTCTGGGGCTCGAAATATCCCTGATCAAACGCCCTATCATACCACTTCAGGGCCTCGGCGGTATCACTTTCCACGCCCAGGCCCTTGTGGTACATCATGCCGAGGGCGTGTTCCGAGCGTGCCAATCCCTGCTCAGCCGATTTGCTGAACCATTCGAAGGCCTCTTCATAGTTCTGAGGAACTCCCCTGCCTTCGCCGTAGATCACCCCGAGGATGCTTTGGGCCATGGCGTCTCCCTGTTTCGCCGCCTTGGTTAACCACTTCAGAGCCTGCTTGTAGTCCTGCTGCGTCCCGAGGCCCTGGAAATAGAGGTATCCCAGTTTGAACTGGGCGGCTTTGTGCCCCTGTTCGGCAGCGGCTTGAAGCCACTCTATGGCCTTCGCGTAATCCTCATCCGAGCCATCGCCCCTCAGGTATCCCTCGGCAATCATGACTTGGGCCCCGGCGTGGTCCCTCTCGGCTGCCTGGCGCAGCCACCGAAGTGCTTCGGCGTAATCGCGCGGTAAACCCAGACTATTGGAATACATAAACCCGAGACTGTATTGGGCGCCTTCATGGCCCTGCTCGGCAGCTTTGCGATACCATCGGGCTGCCTGCGCATAGTCCCGGGGCCCCCCATCCCCGTTAAAATACATAGCCCCCAACATCGATTGAGCGAAGGCAGAACCTTGCCGGACGGAGAGTCGGTACCACTTGAGCGCCTCATCATAGTCTTGAGGCACGCCCTGGCCCAGAGCGTACATTCCCGCAATGGCGCTTTGGGCGTCAACGAGTCCTTGCTCGGCCGCCCGATGAAACCACCAGAGCGCCCGGGAGAAATCCTGGTCCACGGATTCACCTCGATAATACATCCGTCCGAGGGCTGTTTGAGCCACGGCATCACCTTGCTCTGCTCGCGCCTCCAGTTCCATGACGTTCTCGAATTCGGCTTCCAGGGATGCGGCAAGCAGCAGAATACTCGCCACTACGGATATCCATTTTATGGCTTTCAAGGGAACGTTCCGTGTGCTTTTCGTAGGGCTGGGTGTTTGTCGGACTTACGGTCCGTCAAACTCCGTCGAAGAAAATGAAGCTGCTATTGGAGACAGATTGCCCTGTCCCGGCATTCCGTGCCGGGACTGCGGGGAAGGCTTTCCCAGAGTGTCGTTCAATAACCTTGCCCGAATGCTGATCGCAAGTCGATCCCGCAGATGCTTGCAATTCTTCTTGTCTTCGTGCACTGACCCGTGCCGAATATTGCATTTCCGATTCGTCGGGGCGGATTGCCCCGATTCCAGTCACTGATGAAAGGAATTTCGGCCAACACCGTTTCCCCTGCACTTTCTGTTAAAGAGATCGGCCAGTTTCACCGCGACGGGTTTGTCGGGCCTTTTACGCTGGCCCCACCCGAAGCTATGGCTGTGGCTCGGGAACGGATTGAAAAGGAAGTTCTAGACATTGCGCCAAAGTTTAAGTCTGTGGGCGCTAAACCGAACAGTCCTCGCCACTACCGCCACCTCGACTGCAGCGTTGTTTACAAACTTTGTTCCCATCCGGCCATAGTTAACCGGCTGGCCGCGCTTTATGGCACGGCTATTTCGTCTGACAGGGCTCTGCTGGATCATGGCGCCGGGAGGCGCCTTTTTCGATGAGCCTTTCCAGAAGTCCGGCGCGCCGGGCCCTCAGTGGCGGCCTCGGCGCCGGGTAGCTCCTGTTCCAGCCGCCATCGGGGGGCGCTCTGCGCGTGCAGGATAGCGGCCACCCCTTTGACTGGTTCGCGTGGATGCGGGATCGTCGCGGCGGTGCAATTGTACTTTGGCCGTTTTTACCACGAAATTCAGTTTTTGGCCTTGATCAGCGTGAGGGCATTGGATCCGCTCATTTTGCGTTGCCAGCCGGGGACATAGCCATCGGTTTTACCACCGTGCTTTTGGAGCTCGAACAAGCCCATCACGAGATTGCGCAGGGTGGCCATGACGTGGGCGCCAGCCCGTCCGCTGATGAGGGAGGCATCTTCACCCAGGGTCACGTCGCGCCGGTAATGGGAACCGTTTTCGACCGCGTCCCAGTGTCCACGGATGATTTGCGCTATTTGCCCTTGGGTGCTCTCGGCGCAGGCCAGGCTGGTGACGTAGTAGCTGTATTCTTGCTCTTGCTTGATCACCTTGCCTTTGCGCAGATAGTGGCGGTCGCGCCAAACGGCGATGAACTGCCAGCACCCGCATAGGCCGGCCTGTTCGGGAGTGGGTCTCCTTGCGTTGGAGGCGCCAACGCTGCAGCCGCCCGTGCTCTTTGCTCCAGCCGGTGTCGTATTCACAGGGAAAAAAAATCTTGCGGCAACTTCACTTGGGCCCGTTCCAGAATGCCTTCTTGATTGGCTTTGAGGCCGAACAGATAATCGGCCCCGCGCTGCTGAGTAAGGTAGCGGGTGGCCTGTTGTTGACATTGCATGGCATCGGCAGTGATCACGCTGCCCTCCAGGCAGGGGAGTGTTTCGAGTCCCGACACGTCGGGACAGTGCCGGGATCTCGTTGCTTTTTTCTGCAATAGCCAGTTGGGCTACGGTCAGGCGCAATCGATGGCTCACCGCCGAGAGCAACTGCAGGGGCTTGCCATCGCCACGTCCGCTGCCGCGCAAGAGCTTCCCGTCGACGGCCAAACGCTCCAATACGGAGATCTCCCGTCCCATCATCCATTGGCCTGCCAGTTGGGCGAACTGCACTGCATCGACCTGGTTGATTACCCGGAAGAAAGTGGTATCACTTGGGGGCAGGTACTTTTTGGCTTTGGGGTGGTAGCGGCAGCCCAGCGCCCGCAACTGTCGTTGGCTCAGCTTCCTGGATACATCTTCAAAGGCCTGGTAGCCCCCGGCGCCCATGAGCATGGCCACCGTTGCACAAGCCAGCACAAAAGCCTGGCGATGACGCAGGCCGTGCCCGCGGCGCTTGTCCTTGAGAGTTTTGAACAGATCCAGCAGCGAGCCCAATGCCTCGGCCCGTAAAGGGCACGGCCCGATGAGGTTTTGCTCATACTCGGCCAACTCGGCAGGCAGACGCCCCTGGCGCAGCAGCGCGGCGGCGTTTTTGCGCACTGCCCGTAAGTAAAGCTGTTTGGGCTGGCCGTGCTCGCTGTAGTAATCACGGCTGCACCGAGCAAAACCGCCGCTCATGCCCACGGCCTCAAAGCCGCAGGCCCGATAGCAGGTGCCCCGGTAACGGCTTTCGTCCACGAAGCTCTCCACCAAAAGCACCGGCTGGTCCCACTGCTGCTGCCAATCGGCACAGAGCCGTCGGAGACAAAGCCCCAGCACCCGCGAAGCCAGATTGGGGAACTGGCCCCGCTCCGGCAGCACCAAAAAGCGGCTGTTGTTGACCACAAAGCCCAGCCGCCGGGCACGCCGGCGCGCACTCCAGCCGATCCATTTTTCCCGAGCCTTGACATAGGGTGCGGCCCCGCAAAAGGCGATCAGGGCAATCCAATCGCCGTTCAGTTCCGCGACATAACGCATATGGCGTCCGCCCAGCCGGGCGCTATGCAGGTAGTGCTTCTCGACCAGCAACCGATCAAAGCGCTCGCGCTCGTCAGGCTCGATCAGACGCACAACAATCTGACCAAAAAGATGGGGGGGACTGCTTTCCTGGCGCTGTTTCATGCTTCAGGATTGCCGGAATCGACCAGAAAAATCTAGTTATTTTTTAATACCTCCTTGTCTATCACCGAGTTGGCCACGCAGATGAAACAGCCCTGTAGGTTTGCTGTTGCCGCGACGAATCCTTTTACAACCTCGGCCGAAGTTGGGAGTTTGTGGGAACCAGATACCGGTGCGGAACCGCAAAGTTATTGGCAATGCCCATGCTCCCGGCTATATCTCTCCTATTGAACTTTGGCTCGATGAAGAAACCTGGAGGAGCTGTCGAATTCCGCCTGGGGAGAAGCGGAGCGTCCTTGCTGGCTGTTTTGGCCTGCCTGGCTGAGGCTGGGTGCGCGCTGACCGGGCCTCTTGACCCCGGACCGGCACAAGATATCGGGTCTCTCCTGGCGGAGGCCGCCGAGATGGTAAACGACGAACGTTTGGTGCAGGCGGAGCAGGCTTATACTGAAATCAATCGGCTTCATCCCTTGAATACTACTGTGCTCTTGGAGCGCGCCGAGGTGCGCTACCTTTTGGAAGAATTCAGGGCGGCCAGCGATGACGTGAACGCTCTTTTTAAGGTCTCCGTTTCACCGCAAGACCTGCTGATAAAGTCCGAACCTGGGGACCGCGCCTCGGAGTCGGAAGAATCCGCCAAGGCGGGTTCGATTTCGCAAAGCACGCGCCGCCGTGCCCTGCTGCTGCGGGCAAAAGCGTTTCTGGAATTGGGAGATTATGATCAGGCGGAGTCCGACTTTGAGATGGTTCAGACCCTTGAACCCGCATTTCCCGAAGGCTGGTTAGGGAAGGGACGAACCCGGGCTCGACGAGGCGACGATGCCGGAGCCGTGGAGATTTTTGGAGATGGGTTGGATCGCTTCAAATCGTCCACTAGCCTGCTCATGGAACGGGGAAACGCCTACTCTCGTTTGGGCAAGCACGACCTTGCCATAGTCGACTTCAGTCGAATCCTTGAGTTTAAACCGGACGACCAGAACGCCCTCCTCAATAGAGCCTTGGCCAAGCTCATGGATACCGATTTCGCCGGCGCGATTGCAGATTTCAACAGTGTAATCCGAGTCAATCCAAGTCATACGGATGCCTACTTCCACCGGGGAAGTACTCGAATGGAAGTGGGGGACATCATTGGCGCGATCGCAGACTTCACGGAGGTTGTGCGATTGAATCCGCTCAATGCTGAAGGCTATTACCAGCGTGGCGCCGCGCACTACGAACGCGGGTTGGCGGAGGCGGCGTTCTTGGACTATGACAAAGCGTTGGCCCTCAACGACGAAATGGCCGAGGTCTATGCAGCTCGGGGCCTGGCACGTGCGCTGACAGGAGACATAACCGCCGGGCTCATGGACCATGATGAGGCCGTCAAGCGCGATCCAAATTCGGCGGCTATCTGGATGTCACGTGGTCGCGTTAACAGCCTGAAGCGTGATTGGGATAAGGCGATATCCGACTTTGATCGCGCGCTCGAGATCGATCAGAATCTGATCGAATCCTATCTCTATCGCGGTCAAGCTCAAGTTCGCCAAGGAGAATTCGAGAAAGCTGAGGCGGACTTTAGCGAACTGATCGAGAGGGACGGGAAGAACGGACCGGCCTACCTTGAGCGAGGCTTAGTACAGATCCAGATGCGGCGATACCTTCCTGGCATCGGCGACCTGAATGCCGCCGAGAGGCTTGACGCTCATTCCGTGCAGCTCTACTTCAGCCGAGGTATCGCTAAGGCCATGATCGAGGACTTTCAAGGCACTGTTGATGACTTGACGACCGTGTTGCAGGTAGCACCCAATTCGGCTGATGCCTATCTGCAAAGGGGTGCCGCGCGGATGCAGCTCGAAGACTATGGGGATGCTGTTAAGGATTTTTCTGAAGCACTGAGGATCCGTCCCGATTTTCGGGCAGCCCGGTTTAATCGCGGTGATGCTCAATTCCGGCTTAACCAGTACGAAGCGGCCTCGCGCGACTTTACCACGATTTTAGAGCAGTATTCCGATTTTGTTCCGGCCTACCTTTTCCGCGGCCAGATACACCAGGAGACGAAAGCATTCGATTCCGCCCTCGCTGATTACAGTGAAGCCCTCCGGGTAGATGCGGACAATACGCAGGCCTACTACTACCGGGGAACGGTGCTCGTAGATATGGCTCAGTACGAAGCTGCCATGGAAGATTTCGGCATCGCTGTGGAATTGGCGCCCGAGTCGACGGTTTTGCGCATCATAAGAGGGTTCTACAAGTATATCTATGACCAGCAGGAGGTAGCCCTGGACGATCTCAGAATGGTGGTCGAAAATGCGCCGCCAGGGCAGAATAGAGATTATCCATGGCTTTGGATTTGGATGATGCGGACCCAACGCGGTGAGCAGGAGGCTGCCACCGAGGAGCTTCGCGCCTACCTTGGTGTTCGTCCGCTCGACTCCGAAAATGACTGGTTTTCCTGGCTCGGCCGGTTTCTGATGGGCGATTTTTCGGGAGAGGAACTGGAGCAAAAAGCTGGTCAAGAGAATGACGACGACCGGGATTGGCAATTGGGAGAAGCCTATTTCTACCGCGGCAACCGTCTTCTCTCGATGGGCCAGCGGGAATCTGCCGTTCCGTTTCTGAGAGCGTGTCTGGCCACCGGAGTCGAACGTCTTTACGAATGGAAGGGCGCGCGCGCTCAGCTCATGCGTATGGGCGTCGCTTACGAAGAACCGGTCCCGACGGAAGAGTGATCAGGATTTCTTTTTAGTACTTCCAGAATCGCGTTTACGGTTCGGTGGGCAGCTCCCAGGTTCGCGCGGTGCCATGAAAGGGCGGCGCCGGCCATTTTGCGGCGACGCTCGGGATCCCTTAGCAGCGCGACAACAGCGTCGGTCAGCTCGCCAGCATTTGCCACTTCTACGGCGGCACCGTCTCCCAGTAGGGTTTCGCTGATATTGCGGAAGTTGCTCATACCCGGACCAAAGATCATGGGCTTTCCCAGGGCAGCGGCCTCGATGGGCGTTTGTCCCTCGGTTCGAGGGGGCAGACTCTTACCCACGAATACGAGGTCCGCGAGCTGGGTGAGCATCTTGAGCTCTCCCGTAGTATCGCCAAGAGTGATCTGGGTCGGGCTCTGGGGAGTACCGCCGGAGCGCAGATTAAAGGAAAGCCCCTCTTGCTCGAGCAGGGCCCTGATCTCGTGGCGCCGCTCAACGTGGCGAGGCACGATCAGTAAGCGGCAGTTCATCTGTGCCTCTTTGGCTGCCTTGAACGCCTCTGTGGCGGCTGCCTCTTCTCCAGGCCAGGTAGATGAGGCAAGGAAAATCAGGGGAGGCTCCTCGTCCTGCTCGGTTTGCAATTGCATTTCCTTGAGCATCTGCGTTTTCTCGGTTTCTGACAGCAAAGGTCCCGTGGGAACATCACATTTCAGGCTCCCGGTCAGCCTGATTCGATCTTCGCTGATTCCGAGACAGGAAAAGCGTTCTCTATCCTGGGGAGTGGCGGCTAGAATGAGCGTCATGTTTTCGAATAATCGTTCCGCGGCCAACGCTAGGAGGCGGTAGCGAGCGTAGGATCGATCGGAGATGCGTGCGTTAATGAGCATGACCGGAATCTGGCGTTGACGAGCCTGATAGAGGTGTTCCGGCCACACTTCGCCTTCCATGAGGAGAGCGAGATCGGCGTCGAATCGCCTCCAGGCCAACCAACTAAAAGGCCAGAAGTCGAGCGGGAAATAGGCGATCTTTGTGATTAAATCCTGGTAGCGCACCTGGGCGATGACGTATCCGGTGCTGGTGGTTGTGGTTATCAGGATTTCGATTCCTGGATGCTCCTGCAACTCTTCCAGAATTGGCCCCAGCGCGTTAAGTTCGCCCACACTGACCGCCTGAATCCAGATCCGTGTCGACCTTCCCTGACGGCGCGGTAATTTAGGGACGAGACCGAAACGATGTTGGAAGTCCCGGCCGTAGCCACCGCGCTTGAGCATGCGGAAAACGTAGTAGGGCAGGCTAATCAGTAGAGTGGGGAGGAACAAAAGGCGATAAATCCAGATCATCAGGTTAGGCAGACCTCTGGCACGTTTCCCAGCTGGGATCGATTCTTTTTGATTTTCAACCCCTGCCTACGAGCTATGCTGCGATCGAGCACGATGATTAGACCAATCTCTATGCGGTTCCCGGCCCCGGCTCTCCTCCTCGTACTGTTGGTTCTGACCACTTCCACGAACGCGGAGGTGAAGCTTGGGTGGGCTCATGATGATAGCGATTTGTCGCCGGATTCGCGAGTCGTCTTCGGCAATCTCGCCAACGGCTTTCGCTATGCCATCCTGCCCCACACGGAGCCTCCGGGGCGAGTCAGTCTGAGACTATGGGTCGAAACGGGTTCGCTCATGGAGGAGGAAGATCAACGAGGCTTGGCGCATTTTCTGGAGCATTTGGCGTTTAATGGAACCCGGAATTTCCCAGGTAACGAGCTGGATCTCTACCTGCAACGGATGGGCATGGCGGTAGGTGCCGATTCCAACGCTTCAACGAGTTTCGATCGCACGCTATATATGCTCGAACTACCTGAAAACTCCGAGGACTTCCTGCGCGAAGGATTAAAGGTCATGCGCGACTACAGCGACGGTATGCTCCTGGATGCCGAGGAGATCGACAAAGAGCGAGGCGTGATTCTGAGTGAGAAGCGTGCGCGCGATTCCGCTGGATACCGAACGTTTGTGGCGGAGTTGTCGTTCGTACTTTCCGCTACGTTAATCCCGGATCGACTTCCTATCGGATCGGAGACGGTTGTCGAGAATGCCGGCCGCGATCGATTTCGCGATTTCTACCGCGATTGGTATTCGTCAGATAGACTAGGTCTCGTAGTTGTTGGCGATATAGATAGCGAAAGCTTGATTCTCTTGATCGAGAAACACTTCGCTACGCTGAAGCCGGTCGCGCAGCGGCGCCCGGATCCGGATCTGGGAGCCATTCAGCATCCGGGGCTGGCCGCGATGTTGCACACCGAGGCGGAAGCTCCGGCCACTACCGTATCCATACAGACGGTCCGTGAATACCGGAAGATTCCGGACTCTAAAGCGAAACGCGAGGACGAACTCTATCGCGAAGTGGCTATGGCGGCGCTGAATCGGCGCCTCGAGATTCTGGCCAAGCAGGAAGGTGCGCCCTTCATTCGGGGTATGGCCTATTCGCACGAATTCATAAGATTTGTGGAAAATGTGGGAATTGAGCTATCGTGCCGGCCCGAACAATGGATGGATGCCCTGACCACTGCCGAACAGGAACTCAGGAGGACGCTGCAGTTTGGATTTACAGCGCTCGAGATCGCGGAAGTTGAGGCCAATACCTTGAACTCTTATGAGCAGGCCGTTAAGACCGCGGCGACGAGAAAATCGGCGTCTCTCGCTAATGAACTCGCCGCTACGATCGCAGAGCAGATTGTCTTTACTCACCCTGAAGATGATCTCACATGGGTCCGGTCCCTACTCGAAAATCTGGGTCCCGACCGGTGTCTGAAGGCAATTCGCGACTCCTGGAAAACACAGGATGTCTACTTATTCGTGTCGGGAAATCTGAATTTGGAAGATGCCGAAAACAGCCTCATCGAAGTCTATCGAAAGAGCCGTTCGGTTGCGCTTGAGCCGCCGCATGAAATCGAGCAGACATCGTTCGCCTATACCGATTTCGGAGCTCCCGGGCAGGTCATTGAGCGGAGGCTCCATGACGACCTCGGAATCCATCAGGTGCGCTTTGCCAATCAGGTGGCGTTGAATCTGAAACAGACTGACTTCGAAGCCGACACTATTCGCATTCTGATCAGAGTAGGCGCAGGTGGGCTGGCCTGTCCCGAAAACATGCCCGGCTTGCCGTTATTGGCATCGTCGACCTTCTCCGCGGGTGGATTGAAGGCGCACAGCGCTGATGATCTGGCTCGCATTTTCGCGGGCAAGAACGTTGGAGTCCAGTTCGACGTCGAATCCGACGCCTTTGTGCTATCCGGCCGGACCACTCCGGATGACTTGGTACATCAGATGAACTTGATGAACGCGTTTATTTTGTATCCTGGGTATCGTGCCGAATCCCTTCGCCAGGCACATAAGCAGTTTGAGAGCATGTATTTACAGATTAAGCATACCCCTCAGGGTGTCATGCGGGATAAGGTCGCCAAATTTTTTGCGAGCACCGATTTTCGATTTGGATATCCCGAGAAGGAAGCCTTGATGTCACACTCCCTTGCGGATGTGAGGGAGTGGCTCACAGCACATTTGGAGGAAGGAAATATGGAGATATCTGTGGTCGGAGATATCGACGTGGAGAGCACGCTCGCGCAGGTCGCTCGGACCTTTGGCACGCTGGCCCCGAGGCGAGCCCGGAAGGCGGATTATGCGGAGAGAAGGCGTGTCAAATTTCCGAAGGGACCGGCATCCAAGACTTTTGCTTACGAGACGGAAATTCCGAAGTCCGTGGTGGTCGTAGCGTGGCCCACCGATGATATCTGGAACATATCGCGGACTCGGCGGCTCAGTATGCTCGCTGAGATCTTCAGCGATCGGCTGAGAGTAAAAATCCGGGAGGAGTTGGGCGAGGCCTATAGCCCCTACGCAGTGAGTCGCGCAAGCGACACATTTTCCGGCTATGGCTACCTCTTCGGGCTTGTTCTCGCTAATCCGGAGGAGGCCTTCAGGCTCACTTCACTGGTGAGCGAGTTGGGCCATGAGTTGAGTCGAGGGGGGATCGACGAGGACGAGCTCGATCGTGCTCTCAAGCCCATGTTGAGTAACCTGAAGGAATATGTGCGCAGCAACGGATACTGGGTGAATACCGTTCTCGGAAGTTCACAGGAGTATCCGCAGCGGCTCGATTGGGCGCGAACCATGGAAGACGACTATGCCTCGATTACGGTTGAAGATGTGAATCGGATAGCAGCGCAGTTCCTGCAGTCGGAGATTCAAGTGAACGTACTGGTGACGCCTGAAACATTTGTCGATGATGCAGCGTCAGGGAGTTGACCTTTACGATTGTCTGAGCCGCTGCCCCGTGCCTACTATTTTTGCAAATGGACCGGATACAGTCTGCATTTGCCCGTGCCCGAAGAGAAGGGCGAAGCTGCTTCGTGGCCTACCTTTGTGCCGGCGATCCCGATTATGAGACGTCGCTCGAACTTTGCCGCACACTGATCAGAGGCGGTGTGGACGTCTTGGAGTTGGGAGTCCCATTTTCTGATCCGCTGGCCGATGGACGGACCAATCAATTGGCCGCACAGCGCGCTTTACAATCAGGAATCACGCAGCAGCAGGTCTTGCAGTTGGCCCGTGATGTGAGAGCTTTCTGTGAATGTCCGATCGTTTTCTACAGCTACTACAATCTGATTTTTTCGCAGGGCCAGAGAGCTTATGTCGACCGTCTTGTCGATGCCGGCGTAGACGGGTTACTTGTGCTGGATCTCCCCCCCGAGGAGGGTGAAGAGTTGATTCATGCCAGCCGCAAGGCCGGCCTGAAGAATATCTTCATCGTTGCCCCCACGACCCCCCCCTATCGAGTGGCTCGAATCGCACAGGCTGCTTCGGGATTTGTTTATTACGTATCGCGGGAAGGAGTGACGGGAGTTCGCGAAAACCTGGAAACGAATATCGCTATGGCCGTGAGCGAGATCAGGCGACACACATCGCTGCCGGTTGCGGTTGGCTTTGGCATATCGAATCGTAGCCAGGTAAGAGAAGTAGCGGCCGTCGCCGATGGCGTGGTTGTGGGAAGTGCCCTGGTTAACTGTATCGGCGAACATTCGGCTGATCCTCAGGCTGCGGTGGCCGCTTTGGAAGCGAAATTTGCCCATCTCCGCGGCGGCCTGCAGACGTGATCAACCGTAATGCCGCCACCTCTATATTTCCTGGTAGGCGCTAGCGCAGTAGGAAAGACCCGTCTCGCCCTGGAGTGGGCACAGAGCAATGCTGCCGAGATTGTCTCATGCGACGCGTTGCTGGTGTATCGAGGTATGGATATCGGGACCGCCAAGCCCACCGAAGAAGAGCAGAGGGTGGTCCGGCACCACTTGATCGATGTGCTGCCCGCATACCAACAGTTCTCCGTGGCGACCTATATGCGCATGGCAATGGATGCAGTTCAGGAGATCCGGGAGCGTGGACATGCAGTACTCGTCTGTGGGGGAAGCGGATTCTACCTGAAGTCGTTTTTCGCGCCCGTAATCGATGATATCGAGATTTCCGGTTCAATTCGCGAGCGAGTGCGGAACTTATTTGAGACGAAGGCTTTAGCGGGCTTGAGGGAAGAGCTCCAACGTTTGAATCCGGGCGGAGTCGGGGCATTGGATCTGTCCAATCCACGGCGGGTCGAAAATGCGTTGGCGCGCTGTCTCGCCTCGGGATCAACGCTCAATGCTCTGCAGTCGCGATTCGAGAAGCAGCGGTCGCCTTTTCAGGAGTTTGATAAGCGCGTCTGCCTGTTGGAGCGAAGCCGCCAGGACCTTCGTGTTCGCGTTATCACCCGTACTCGTGGTATGCTCGCGAACGGATTACTCGGGGAGGTGTCGCGGCTCGTCGATCAGGGGATCGAGTGTAATCCCAGCGCGGCGTCGGCGATCGGATATCGTGAGGCCATCGCGTGTATCCGGGACAGCTGGGATCTTACTACGCTCGAGTCATCCATGGTCCGGAACACAATGCGATTCATCAAGAAACAGGCCACTTGGTTTCGTAATCAAATACCTGTCGACCAGCGACTGCATCTCGAACCCGGTGAGACCGGCGAGGCGTCGCAATTGTTCATTTGAGGCACTACACAGGTGTGGCGCTAAATACCCTCTTCCGTTTTAGCCTGATCCAACTCTTTAGCAACGACTTCGCTGATCAATGCCTGCGCATTGAAGTAATTCACGGTCAGGGCAAGATTTCTCTGTTGAACATCAACTGTGGTGAGATCGGAAGTTATCTCGGGAAGCTCCTTAGACTTAAGGTGAACGAATTTTCCACTATTGGCCAGGAACACCATCGGTGAAATCTGACCCGGCTCCAGACTTTCGTTGTGAGTGAACAATGAGGGGTTGAACGCCTCGGGAGGGTCACGGCTGGTGAAATCTTCGAAGGTCTCCACTGTCAGCCCTTCCAGAAGAGCGGCTTCGGCGAAGCTGGTTTCCGCAACCAGGGCCGCATCGAGGGCCGTTTTGATTTCTTCTCCCCGCTTATCGAAAAGCGCCCGTCGTTCCTCACGTCGATAGTCTCTTTCCACTCGTGACCGGTTCTTATCCAATTCCGGGATCTTGGATTCAATCATGTTTTGGAAAACGAGAATCGCAGCTCCTTCGTCAGTCTGATCGACGTCGGAGTAATATCGCTCCTGGTTCAGGCTATGGGCAGCATCTAGAGCGGTCCCCGAAATCCAGGGCACGAAGGGCCGGCTACCCTGCGCATAGGCCGTAATGAGGCGTCTTTCGGCTCCGAATTGATCGATCAGAGCGTTGAATTCAGGCGAATCGCGGTTGATCCGGTCTTTGTATAACCGTACCGTGAAGTCGACCGCTGCTTCAGCGGCCCGGCGATTAGCCCGATTCTTCTTCCACTTTTCTGTGACCTGATCGATAACATCGTCGAACGCGACAGCGGGTGGAGTTTCGTCAGTCGAATCCACCGCGAGGTCCATTAGTTTTGGATCTGCCGCAATGGCGGGCTCGACATTGGCGTCTTCCTCTGCCTCGGGGACTGCGCCTTCGGTAGCTACAGAATCCTCTTCGGTGGCTCTCTCTGCCTCCCGTAGCGCACGCCATTCCTTTTCGAAATTCTCTTGGTAGGTGGTCAGATTCTCGGTGAAATAGGCTTCAAGATCGGCTCGACTAGGATCGGGCACCTGGTCCCGATATCGATCGCCGGGGAATACCAAAGCTGAAAGCTGGATCTTTTCCCGTTCTTCGTAGCGGAAGGAATTTTCAGTGTAAAATGCCCGCAAAGCCTCCTCTTCCACCTCGATTTTGGGTTGAAATATGCTGAAATCGATGGACGCCACATCCACCGACCAGATGGTGTCGAGTCTGACCACCTGCCGAGAGGCTTCGAAGGGTAGAATGAACCCAGGCCCCGTCATCGCTTCCTGGAGTCGCTCGATCCGAAAATCGTCGATCAGGGATTCCGCTACCTGTTCTTGCGAGAGCCGGGGACTGGCATCTATGGAATCTTTAAACTTCGTGAATACGTCCTCGCTGAATTTTCCTGATTCATCCATGAATACGCGTTTCGAGCGAATATAGTCGCGAAAATCGTCCGGGTTCGGACCGGGAATACCGATGCTCTTGGCCAGCGCAAGATAGGCCGTTCTTATCAAAGATAACTCCTGCAGTTGATCCTGGCTTTGTGACCGCTGGCCACGATTGATCCAGGTACTGATTTCGGCGCCTACCAGGAGGGAGCGGACATCCCGATCGGAGGCCAGGTTATAGCCAAAAAACTCCACTTCGCGGAGCCTTTGGCCGGGCCCCGTCAGGCCTCCGCCGGCTGGCGTAATGGTAAACACGAAAGCGACGATAACTACTGCCAAGAGCAGGAAAAATAACCACTTGTAGTGCTTTTGAGCACGTGTCTGTAACCAGGAAATCATAGAAATTCCGCGATCTTTTCAACTTGGTACTACTCGCCTTTGATTGCCTGTCAATAGCAGGAACAAGGTGTGCAGTCGACGATGCCCCAGGTGATATAAAGGTTGTGGCTACCCGCCGGCATGCTGCATTCTTCCCTCGACGCCGCCTCGCCCAAGATCAACATCGCCACTGCCATTGTTACGTAATTTCTTTGTCACGGCACTAAGATCCAGTTTAGCAATCGATATGAAACTCGACCGTTTCCATCGCTTTCCCGGAATCGACAAACCCTTGGCGGCGCTGGCCCTGGGTAGCACAAAGTTTTCCACCGAGAATCGCAGCGACTGCTTCGCTTGGCTGGACATGTATTGCGCGGTCAACGGAAACGTAATCGACACCGCCCATGGCTATGGTGCAGGCACCTCTGAGGTTGTTATTGGAGAATGGCTGCAGTTGCGCAAGATCCGTGATGAATTCGTGATCATTACGAAGGGTGGGGATAGCCCCGATGGTCGTCTGCCCGCGTCGGATTTTGAAGGTTGCATCGGCGACCAGCTCTCGGTGAGCCTGGATCGACTGCAGATCGACCGCGTCGATGGCTATATGCTGCACCGGGACAACCCCGAACTTGCCGTGGGCAGAATACTGGAATTTCTCAATGCGCGACGCGAGGAGGGGCGTTTCGATGCCTTTTTTGCTTCTAACTGGGGTTACGACCGGCTCGAAGAGGCGCACCGTTATGCCGAGGCACACGGGTTAGTCGGGTTTTCTGCCGTGAGCAACAACCTCGCTTTGGCACTACCCACAGGAAACTTCTATCCGGGGCTGGTTTCCGTCGATAAGTCAGGAGAGGCTTGGCACGAAAAGTCCGGAACAGCGCTTATCCCATGGTCGTCATTGGCGCGGGGATTCTTCAGTGGCCGCTACCGGGTACCGTGGGAAGGGTGCCATCTTCCCGGTGAGGACGAGTTCTCGGCCAAGATGAGACGCTATTACGTGTCACCGGAGAATCTGGCCAAATTGCGCAGGGCCGAGCAGGTCGCGGCCAATCGTGAAAATTGCACGGCCACGGAGGTAGCGCTGCGGTGGCTATTGCGTAAACCGTTTGCCGTGATCCCCGCTGTCGGCCCGCATTCCCGGGCCCACATGCAGTCCCTAGTGCGTGCCACCAGGATGGATCTCAGCAACGAGGAAATCGCCTACCTGGATGGAAGTTCTGACTCACCACATTAGTACTTAAGTGTTAGGCCGCGTGCCAAGAAGAAGTTTGTGTCCGGCTCGCCATAGTTCGCCGAAGGAGGACGAAGGCGGTTACTTAGTGGGCATACTATTCGAACAGGTGCGAGTTGCAGGGAACTGCCTGGGAACGCTTCACTCGACGTTAAAGAACTCGCCGGATTGCAGATCCACAAACTCACGGGGTCCGGAGGTGCCGACGAAGTAGAAGATCCACGTGTTGCTGTCAAAGTTGAAGAAATTCGGGTAGAGACTGGCGTCCGTGAACAACCAATCCTCGGTACTCAGGTCGAAAAGAAAGACGTTTTCCGGTGTGCTCTCTTCGAAGATGAACTGCCAACCGTGCTGGGCATGAAAGACCCACGGTGCGAAGGCGATGTTGAATTCGCCGTACCAGCCCGATGACCACCAGTCCTCGCCTAGCTCGGAAGCGCCTGCCAGGGCGGCGGGCGGACCGGCCGGTTCGGCGGCCTCGACGATCACCGTGAGCTGGCCGCTTTCGGTGCAACCTCCAATGTTGCAGACTTGGATCCAGAAAAGGGTGGTTTCGAAGAGGGGCTCGGTATCGAACCGCCCGATCGCACTGGCCAGGTTTTTCGCTCCTTCGACCGGGTTGGAGAAGTCCTTCAAAACGCCTTTGTAGGCCTGTGGCGTGAAAGTATCTTGATCCATGTCCATAAAGAAGGTCGCTGTTTCTCCCGCCCCTATGGTTTGGGTTGCGGATGGGGTGAACCCCGAGATGACAGGTGCACCGGTGCCTTGAGCCGATACGGTCTGGGTCAGTGCTGCTACGGAGGCACAGACGATGGAGGAAAGAATGATATGCTTCATTGGGTTCTCTCTAATCAAATGGGCGCTAATTTCTGGATTTTCTGAAATTATTAGGTCGAGTCGCAAACCACAAGTCATAGCTTCGATATTATGGATAAGTCGATGAAGCGTCTGGTCAAGCAAGAGGGCTTTGGCAATGTTCGGTTGGTGGAGGATCCAATTCCCGTGCCGAGTCGCGGCGAATTCCTCGTGAAACTCACCCGCAGTCTGATCAGTCGCGGCTCGGAGCTTTTCCGCCGCTATGTTCGGGAAGAGGCTGTGGATCCGCAGATGATGGGATACTCGGCCGTAGGGCGGGTGATTGAACTCGGTGAGGACGTTACCGGGTGTCAGCCAGGTCAACGAGTCATGGTCACGGCCCCTCATGCTCAATTTGAACTGAGCACCTTGGCGGGCGATCAGCGCCGAGCCTTCCTGCTAAGCGATGAGATCGATGATGAATCGGCCACTTTCCTGCATCTTGCCTCTGAGTCGCTTATGTGGATGCGCAGCACACCTGTAAAGGATACCGACACCGTGGTCGTGCTGGGGCAGGGAATCGTCGGATGTCTATGTGCGCAGGTTGTTCGTGTGCAGAACCCTGCGCGCGTAATCTCCGTCGACCTGCTTCCGCTTCGTTGTGAGGTTTCCAGGAAGCTGGGTGTCGATGCCGTGGTAGACGGTTCGCAGGTGGATCCTGTCGATGCCGTCAGGCAACTCACCGATGGTCGCGGGGCCGACGTTGTGGTCGAATGCGTGGGCGGGCGGGCCGGAATCAAATCATTCGAAATGGCGCAGTCGATTTTGCGCCGAGGGGGTGTTATCCAGTTGGTGGCTCGCTACCAGGGCGGCCCGCTGCCATTGGATGTCCAGCGGATGTCAAGGGGGATGGTCCTCTTGGGCGACCGGCTGAACTGCACCTACCGGGAGTGCAAGAGCGAAGCTGCCGCCCTCATCACGGAGGGTCGGCTTCGCGTTCAGGAGTTAATCACCCATCGATTGCCGTGGCAGGAAGTCGCCGATGCCTACCACTTCCTCTATGAGCATCCGGAACAGGCTCTTGGCGTCATCCTGGAATGGGAACAGGCCGAACGCTGAGGCATGAGATCTTCCGCCTGATGAACCTGACCATTGTTTCGCCTGCTAATCGTAATCTTAATCCTGATCCTACTCCTCTTCTGAACGCGAAAGCGTCCAGCTACTCCCAGCCGCAAATCGTAAGGGAAGAGAGCTATCGGATAGTCGAAGGGTTTTTCAATGTCTCGGGAACGCGAAATGCAAAGAGATAAACGGCTAGGAGGCCAACGCCACAGATCGACCAGGCTGCGAAAGTCAAGCTGAGCAGACTGGCGGCGCCTCCCACCAGGACGCTGGTGCCAATCCTGCCGGTATCGCCCAGAACACTCCAAAGTCCCAGGAATTCACCCCGGTGGGCGGGTGGCGCCAGGTCTGCCGAGACCGTCAGCATGGAACCCGAACCGATACCATTGCCAAATCCGATGACACAGGAGGCGATAAGAAATGAAGAAAATCCATCGACGGTGGTCAATAGGGCCATGCCGCCGGCCTGAATCATGAAAGAGGGAATAATTGCGGCTTTTCGTCCCCAATTGTCCATGAGCAAGCCGGCCGGCAGGAACATGCTGGCGTCAATGACACTGGCTGCACTCAGCACGAACCCGATAGTCTTTACGTCGAGGCCGACGACTTCGGCTCCGATGAGGGGTATAAGGATCGATTTTGCCGATCGAATACCCTGCGTGCAAACGTAACCCGTACCCGCCGCGACCAGCGTTTTCCGGTTTTCCCGCAAGGCCTGCCAGAGCCCGGCCAGGGTGGGCGTTTGGCTTGCCTCGGCTGACGTTAGTGGCTTTCGGCTGCGTTTGACGAAGCATCCTAAAAGGAGAAAATTAAGGCCGTAGGCAGCGGCAGCCAACAGGATAGCCGCGCTGAGTCCAAACACCGTCCCGAACCACCCGCCGGCGGCGGGACCAATGAGAAATCCGATGCGGTTGACGCCCCCGTAGAGAGCGGAGGCTTTGCCCCGATTTCTTCGCATAACTGCGCCGGCCAGGTATGCGTGGCAGGCCACGTGAAAGAAGGCGATACTGAAGCCGATCACGAGCTGGCACAGAATCGCAATTTTAATGGAAGTGGCGAATGCCAGGAAAAACGTTGCCACACCGGCTGCGCCGATGCCGAGCATGAGCGTCCGCTTGCGTCCCAGAACGCGCAGCAGGCGGCCAGCCGGCGCGGCCCCGATCAATGAACCCAGACCTTCCGCAGCAATTACGATTCCCACCCAGGCGTAAGCATCTTTCAGATCCAAAACGAAGAGGGGGAGAACCGGTAGCAACACACCGTGGCAGAACGAAATAATCAGCGTAGGCAGATACAGGGTCATCAGCAACGCCATGCGGTTGGCGGCCTGATCGGGCGGCGCTACGCTATGGCCGGTCATCCTGTGCGTGAAGCGGCTGGAGGAACAGGCAGGATGCCTGTCTCACGTTGAGGCCCTGGAAGATCAAGCATGGCTGGCAGGTGAATCCGAGTGCCAAGCCGGCGTGAGACGGGCATCGTGCGCGTCATCTGGCTCGAAAGGCCTGTTGTCCGGGACAATAGGTAAGCGGCCAGTTCTGTAGTTGAGATTCATGAAGCCTTACCGAACAGAACCTCCGCTAAATGCGCAACATTTTGAGCACATTATCAAGGCCGGGTCCCCCCCTTCTTGCGAAGCCGGCTACAGGAAAGACAACGTAGCCGGGCGCACAAGCGCGCGGAGGAGGAGTAGGGTTGGGATCAAGATTGCAATAAGGAGAAGAAACCTCGGTCCGATTTGGTGCTTGGAGCCACCTTGATTCCATGAGAAAATAGCAATCTAATGTGTGGAATAGTGGGCTATGTAGGGCGACAGGATGCCGTTCCCATCTTGATCGAGGGCCTGAATCGTCTCGAATATCGGGGCTATGATTCGGCTGGCCATGCCCTGTGGACTGAAGCGGGGCTGCGCCTGATAAAGAAAACAGGCTCGCCCAGCGTCGTTGCGGCCGAGCTTCGCAAGGAGCGAATTCCCTCTTGTCTGGGTATCAGCCACACGCGCTGGGCAACCCATGGTCCGGTGACGGATGGTAATGCCCATCCGCATCAAAGCAGCGACGGCAGATTTGCCATCGTCCATAATGGTGTCGTCGAGAACTACCTGAGCATTCGGAACTTCCTTATCAGCAAAGGTTTTGGGTTTCAGTCCGAGACCGATTCGGAGGTATTGGTCAACCTGATTGCGTACCACTATGATAAAGAGCCCAGCCAAAATGGACACAGTCGCTTTCTGACAACGGTTCGCAAGAGCCTTCTGCACATTGAAGGCACCTACGGCATTGCCGTGCTGTGTGCCGATTATCGCAATGAGATTGTGGGTGCACGCAAGGGTTCACCTCTCATCATTGCGGTGGGCAAGGATGAGAACATGATCGCCAGCGACGTAGCCGCATTTGCCGGTCGGATGCAGAACGTCGTTTATCTGGATGAGGGCCAGGTGGTGCACCTCACCCGCGATGACTTTTCTATTACAACGGTGGGCGACGAACCGGTCAGCCCCGTTATTTCCCAAGTTGATTGGGATATCGAGGAGGCGGCTCTCGGTGATTTCAACCACTACATGGAAAAGGAGATATTCGAGCAGCCCGTGGCATTGGAAAACAGCATGCGGGGACGGTTTTCGGATGATCACAGCACAGCGAAATTCGGCGGGTTGAACATAGAACCACGGGAACTTCGGTGGGTGGACCGTATAGTCTTCTGCGCTTGTGGTACTGCCTGGCACGCCTGCCTGGTGGCGGAGCACCTTATCGAGCGTTATGCACGTATTCCCGTCGAAGTCGACTATGCGAGCGAGTTTCGCTACCGCAATGCTCCCTTGGACAAGAACACACTTTGCTTCGTTATTAGTCAGAGTGGCGAGACCCTGGACACGCTAATGGCTATGCGCGAGGCGAAGCGTAAGGGGTATCGAACGCTTGCCATAACCAATATCGTCGGAAGTACTATTGCTCGAGAAAATGACGGAGGCATCTACCAGCACGCGGGACCTGAAATAGGAGTGGCATCCACGAAGGCATTCACGTCACAGATTCTGATCGCAGCAATGATGGCTCTCTACTTGGGACGTCTCCGTGACCTGAGCTTCACCGACGGGGTCGCGATCACCGAGGCGTTGCAATCGGCTCCGGATCTGGTTCGTCGGTCGCTCGCTCGATCGGAGCATGTGCGGCAGATTGCTGAGAAGTACTCGCGCCGCAGCAATTTCATTTTCCTCGGCCGACACATACTGTTTCCCATCGCGCTTGAAGGTGCGTTAAAGTTGAAGGAAATATCTTACATCCATGCTGAGGGCTATCCCGCCGCCGAGATGAAGCACGGGCCACTGGCCCTGGTTTCTCCAGAGTGCCCGACCGTGATCCTGGTACCGAATGGCGAGTTGTTCAAGAAGACGGTATCGAATATCCAGGAGGTCAAGGCCCGCGGTGGCCCCGTCATAGCCGTGGTGTCAGAAGACCAGGAGTTTCCTGCTGATCTGGCCGATGACACCATAACCATACCGAAGTGTCACGACTGCATTCTTCCCCTCCTCGCCACAGTCCCCGTGCAACTACTGGCCTACTACATAGCCCTTTGCCGTGGCTGCGATGTGGATAAACCGCGTCATTTGGCCAAAAGCGTGACGGTGGAGTAGGGCTGGCGGAAGGCGATTGTAGCTATAGGACCCCCAAGCGTGCGGTTATCGAGGTCGGGACCTGGCAGAGCAGGATTGCTCATGAGCCTCTTGGTGAATCGAGCTTGGCTCACCGCCTTCTTGCGAAGCGGGCTACGGGTCGCTAAAGGTAGGTGGGAGCGCCTGAACCGTCATTTTCTCAAATCGTTCGACCCGTCCTCCGGATGCTGGTCGTCCTCTGACCAGGCGAAGCGAGGGTTGTAGCCGAATGCCTTCATCGCTTTGCTGCAGTCGAGCGGTGACCGATGGCCGGACAGTGGCACTCGAATCTCGGTTGCATCGCCCGCGTACCGTTCCAGCAGACGGGCCGTTTTCTCTCTTAAAACCACGCGTGGTCCCGCTATGTTATATGCTCCGGAAGCAACCTCCTTCGCTTCGACAGCGAGGCGGCATGCCGTCGCCACGTCCCTGGCATCTGTGCGCGTCCAGAGCAAGCGCAGTCCGGAGCCAGGATCTTCGGCCATGGCTTCAATCTCTCCGGCAAGCATGTTCGGACTTCGAGTGCCGAGAATGCGAAGGGAGAGAATAGTTAGCCCGAAATTCTTAACGAAATAACTCGCCGCCTGCTCGCCCGCCGCCTTTGAAAGCGCATAGCAGTTTACGGGACGCAGTGGGTGGTGTTCATCCACGGGCACGTAGACCGGGGGTGCTCCGGCGAACCCGTAGACCTGATTGCTGGATGCAGAAACAATCCTCCGAATCCCCAAGTCAGCGCATACTTGGAAAATGTTGAAGGTTGCGGATACATTGTCGCGGTAGGTGCGGGTATCGGCGACTTTGCCCGCGTCGGCCCAGGCACCCATGTGAATGACGGCATCAGGTTTTGATCTTGCGGCCGCCTCATAGACCTCGCCGGCCTCGGTGAGATCAACCTGCAGAAATTGACATTGCGATGTCCCGGGCCGAACAATATCCACAGCGAAAACATTGTGTTCGGCAGCCAGCAGATCCTTTACGATATAGCTTCCAATCTGTCCGCTACTTCCAGTAACCAGAATTCTCATTACAGTACAGTTTTCACAGCCATCCCACAGGATGTGGTGAGACTCCCTTTCGGGCAGGGTTAAAAAAAGGTGGTCGGCGGCGGATTCCGACCAAAGAATCCGCAGTATGAAAAACATAACGCCGACGAAACACTACAGCAGCACCTTGCATCAGCTTTGTAAACTCATCCCGTCGCATTTGACGGAAAAACTCGCCCGGGAGTACGGGGTCGATAAAAAGGCGCGCACCTTCACGCCATGGAGTCATGTGGTCAGTCTGCTCTTTGCGCAACTGACCCATGCCATCGGCCTTAACGACGTCTGCGACACCCTGCGGCATCATGCGGCCAAGCTCAGGGCGATCAGGGGAGCGGTTGCACCGAGCCGAAACGCTCTTTCGCATGCCAATAGGGAGCGCGACAGCGACATGATGGAGGCGTTGTTCTGGAAGGTGCTGGGGCATCTGCAAGAGCTTTCGCCGGGCTTTGGACCGGCCGGGCGCTACCGAGGCCTGCCCCGTCGCTTCAAACGGGCGATCCATGCGATCGATTCCACCACCATTGCCCTGGTGGCCAACTGCATGGACTGGGCCAAGCACCGTCGGCGCAAGGCCGCGGCGAAGATGCACCTGCGGCTCAACCTGCAAAGTTTTCTTCCCGGCTTTGCCGTCATTGAAGAAGCTTCCCATCACGACGACACGCGGACCCTGGCCCTGTGCGCGGGGCTGCAGGCCGGAGAGATCGCGGTTTTCGACAAGGCTTACCTGCATTTTGCCAATCTTTTCCATTTGAGCGAACGCGGCATATTCTGGGTCACGCGCGCCAAAGACAACCTGCGCTGCCATGTTTGCCGCAAGCGCCTGCGCAAGCCTCAAGGACCTATCCTGCGGGATGACGAGGTCACCCTGAAGGTTCCCGCCTCCCGCCGGCAGTATCCCGGCAGGTTGCGCCGGATCGAAGCCGAAGTGGAAGTCAACGGCGAGTGGGTCGTCATGGTTTTCCTCACCAACAACATGGACTGGGCCCCTTCCAGTGTCTGCGCCCTCTACCGCTGCCGCTGGGGCATCGAGGTGTTTTTCAAGCAGATCAAGCAAACCTTCAAGGTCTGCGATTTTCTCGGGCATTCCAAGCAGGCCATCCGTTGGCAGCTGTGGGCCGCCCTGCTGCTGCTCGTTCTGCTCCGATACATTGCCTTTATCAGCCAGTGGCCGCACAGCTTCACCCGGTTGTTTACGCTCGTGCGCGGCGTGCTCTGGGACCGCTTCGGGCTTTTCGATCTGGCGGACTTCTATGGGACAGCACGAACCCGATATCGAATGTGTTCCCAGCCTCAACAGGCTTACCTGCCCGGTTTCTCCCCTTAGCTCTGTGGGACAGCATCCGTCCATATCAACCATTTCCCCCCTGTTTTACATTTTGACTTTTTCCCAATATCAACCGCTATCCCGCTCCATCCCTCAGGCTTGCCTTCAGGGTTTAGGCCTTATGGGATGGCTGTGTACAGTTTTCGGAATTATGGGAACCGAGGCGATCCAAGAAGGTAAGAAAGCCAGCCTCTTGATTATATTCTGTATTCCGCGCTCTCGATAAGATCCTTGAAGGCCTGCTCCTGACCGTTGGGCACCAAGAGCAAGAATATGAAAACCCCCTTTGGCGTCAAGTACTACTGACCGGTTACTGGCCCACCTTCGTTTGGAAGCCGGGTTTACGACTGATCGATTCGGCGGGAAAGGTTCTGCACCAGTGGAAGACCGACCCAGCCGAGATCTGGCCAACATCACCGCATGCGGACCACGATCCAGATTTTGTTGGTGATGGCTGCATCAGTGTATTCAACAACAACGCAGACGGATCCGACGATGGTGATTACCTGAAAGGAAGCCGCGGGATGAGGGGCAGGGCGAGGCCGGAGAATGATCTCCTGGATTGGCGCCGTCTATCTTGTCCTTGGTGTGGTCGTTCTGTTACGGCTGTTCGGATTGGTCGAGAAGAGTGGTGATGTTGTCAACGTAGCGCGTGGCGCGTTCGTGGTGATTCTAAATTCCGCCTTGAGCGACGAAGCCAAAGAGGCGGCACTGCAGAGGGATGCGAAGCAGTTGTTGCGTTTGTTCCTCGCGCTCGCCTTTGGCGGGGCCGCGGCGGTCCTGCTTCCGGTAGGGTTGTTGTGGGTGTGCGATCGCGTTGGATGGATCTCGCTTGAATCCGTTTTCTCTGTTGCCGTATCGCCTGTGTTCCTGATCACGATCGGTGCTCTCGCCGTTCTCGCTTTGTGCTTCCCGCGAAGCAAGGTTCGCGAAAAGACGGGCTATTCGGTACTGGACCGATGCTTCTACCGAGTGGCCTTCAAAACATACCGAGTACAGGCATCGCTTGCGGATCTTGAGGATCGCCTTTTTGTCCGACAGCTTGCCGCGTGCAGAGCGGAGCGGCCCGTTTTCATCACCGCGCTTCCCCGCGCCGGGACCACGTTGCTGCTCGAGTGTTGCGCAAAGCTGCCGGAATTCGCCTCCCACTGTTACCGTGATATGCCGTTCGTTCCCATTCCCTGTCTGTGGGCCCGATTCTCCGCGACTTTCTCCGCATCCACGACGAAGACACGTTCGCCTGTGAGTACATGCGCGGAATCGGCCACTACGATTTCGGTGCGAACCTGTGTTCTATCGACTTCGCGGGTTGGATTGACGTGCGTCAGTCACGAGACGCTGAATCGCTTGCCTTCTGGCTGGAGTACTGGGTGGCTACCTACAGGCACTTGCTGACGGAAAGAGACGACTTGCCTCCTTCTCAGCTACGAGGCACTGTGCGAGGATCCTGAGAGCGGCCTGAAACGGTTGGCGGAGGCAATCGGAAGCAGGAACGTGGGCGCCCTTGTCTCGGCTGCAGCAAGAATCCGCTCCCCGCGAGCGCGCGAAGTGGGCACTGGGTCCGTCGTTGGGTCTCTTGTTGCGGAGGCCCACAGCATCTACGCCAGCTTGAGAGAGGCAGCCCTGCGATAAGTCGTGTCTAGTCACTCTCTTGCCGAGATCAGCACATTAACGACTTCTAAGGGCCAGAAACCTGACCATCGCCGTTGCTTCCGGGGCAAGAGTCCCGTTGGGCTGACTGGATAGCTGCTGAAAACGCCGGATGGCTTCAGCCCGGCGATTATCGAAGAGGTCGACTAGAGCGAGTTTATAGAGGCATTCATGGGCCTCTGGTGAGTCAGGATAATGGGCCGCGGTGGCCGCAAATGTGGCGCGGGCATCCTTCTTGCGGTCGAGTGCCAGGTAAGCCTTGCCCAGGAACAGTCCCGCCCGGCTGGCGGATTTACCTTCCGGATATTCCGACAGGTATTCTTGCAGTGGCGAGAGGGATTCGTTGTAACGGCCCTCCATGACGAGTGTTCGTCCGTTCTGAAAGAGGGCGGATTTCTCGTTTGTCCGGCTGCATGATCCGAGGACGCAGGAGATTCCCACCAGAATCATTCCGATTTGAATGAGCTGTTTATCCCTCGCCGCCTGCGTCATGGGATTGTCCGGGTTGGGGCGAGCACATTTACAGATTCGGCAATTTCATCAAGTTCTCAGCTCAAAGCCCGAAATCACGGGATAACTCCGTCCAAATTGACTCTGGAATGGAAGCCGTGATAGCGGCGATATCCTCATCCACTTCATCCGGGCTGGAAGCTCCCAACAGAATGCAGGAGACATGGGGATTGCGTAGACAATAGGCGAGATTCAGGCTGGAAAGGCCGATATCTCGTTCCCCGCACCATGTCCACAGAGCGCGGGCCCGGTTTACTTCCTCGTCTGTGAATTGGCTGGCCTCCCCTTTGCGGAATCCGACTCTGTTCGAGAAAAGTTCAATCGTTTTAAGTGGGTCGTGATCGCTGAGCAGTCCGTGTCGAATTACCTGACCGTTGTATACTCCGACATCGTGTTTCCCTGCCGATTCCAGCATTTCTGGCACGGCTGCCTGCGTGAGCAGGTTGAAGTCGCGATAAGTCAGCGACATTTCGCAATATCCTGTTTCGTGGAATTCGCGGTGCAGGTCCAGATCGCGGACACCGATACCGATATGCCTCACCATCCCCTCTTCTTTCATCGTTCCCAGCGCGGCCAGAGCGCCGTCCGGGGACAGGACCTGCTCGAGATTCACGGGGTCGTGAATAGATACGATGTCAACATAGTTTGTCTTCAGTAGGCGTAGACTTTCTTCGACACTGGAGCGCGTGTGTTCCGCCGAATAATCGGGCGGATTGACGCGAGTCCCTGTCTTGGTAGACAGAATGAAGTCGTCGCGACGGCCTCCCTGCTGATACCAGGCTTCCAAGGCGATGCCGATGTATTCTTCGCTTTCCCAGTAGAAGGGCGACGTATCCAGCACATTGATGCCTTGTTCAAGGGCGCGGTGAACCGTGGCAACGGCGTCGTCCACGCTGTACTTCCTTCCCCGGACGCCCAGCCAGGCTCCTCCCAGGCCAAAGGTAGTAACCTCGAGTTCAGTTTTTCCTAATCGTCGTTTCGGTAGATCGTTCATTGATTTTGGTTATTCTGCTTGCTATGAAATAAGCGCGTGCATCGTGCTCAGTCCTCCATTCTCCAACGTCAACTCGCAGAGGCGGAGGCGTTGGCCGATGTTCTCCCCCGCGCCTTGTTGCGCAGATTTCCTCCTGGCCGCGGATTCACGCGGATGAAACGTGGATTGTTGTAAGTAGGCAAGTCGTTTGATCCCTGCTTCCTCTTTCCCACAATTTTCTACCCATCGAAATATCAGACTGACCGATCTCAGGATGTCAGGTAATCCGCGATGCGCTCGGGTTGCCCGTCCAGTGTGGTCTCCATGGCGGCAATTACCATGGCGAAGCTATTGATGTTGTCTTCGACTCGGGTAACCGATGGGGGTCCGCCGTCGAGCCAATCGATAAACTCATTAAATAGATGAACATGGCCGAAACGAGGAATCTCGGGAGCTTCGTGCGCCTCGAGTTCCTGGCCAACGCGATGGACAGTAACGGTATCGCCTTCCGCGATTTCCACCGTTCCCATCTCAAATTCAATCCGGTAGTATTCCTTGTACCAGCAGTTGGTGATGCCGGCTGCCGAACTGTTTCCTTCGTAGAACGCGTGGACGCCGTTACTCATGCGCATCAGGTACATGCCGCTGGAGTGATGACGGAAACTCGACCATTCCGGGTTCCAGCCGAATCCGGTCAGACGCTCGCAATCACCCCCTGACAAAAAACGCATCATATCAAAATGATGAACGGAACCTTCGAAGAGAAGACTGAAATCCATATCGTGGCGCCAATCCTTTCCCCACGATCCGTACTTGCGGTAGTCACAGGCGTAGCGCCCGAGAATATGCTGAATCCGGCCCAATTCGCCGGCCTCACGCATTCTAACGACTTCCAGCTTATTGCGGGCGTAACGATAATTCTGGATGATAGTGCAGGGCAGACCGGATCGCTTGGCCGCCTGAACCACGGCCAGTGCGGATTTGAGAGTATCGGCGATCGGCTTTTCACAGATGACCGGCAATCCCCGATCGAGGGCCGCCACGACCGCTTCCCTATGAAACTGAGGGGGTGTGGCCACACCCACGAAATCGGCATCAGTTTTTTCGATGGCTTCGAGAGCGTTGGAGAAAAGATGGCTGTTCGGTAAACCGAGTATGCTCCCCTGCTTCTCCAGAACTTCGGGCACCACTTCCGCGATGCCGACGATATCTACTCGGTCGTCGCAGTCGTTGCAGAACCAGTTGATCCAACTGCCGGCCATTCCCCCGGCGCCAATCATCAGGCATTTGAGCTTGGGCATTCTTTCTATAACGGGCAATTTATCTTGCGAGCACAAGACGGTAATTGGCTGGCTTGCAATGTAGCTGGAGCCTTTCGGCTTCAGTCCCAACCCGGATCATCCGGCCGCGTCTGAACGCGATCCGGCGTCGCTCTGCTTTGCCGGGACAAGAAGCGTCCAGCTACGGGAGGCCCGCGTTAAAAGTCAGCCTCAGACAAGAGCCCGCCAGGCCGAATTGGGTGCAGCCAATGGTTCACGGGTTGAGCATTTTATCTTTTCATGATCGAGCGATCAATTACCGCTTTCCTGTCGGCAACAGGGACAGTGCTCGGTCCCGATACAGAAGGCCGGTTTCAGCAGCTCTCTTTCGGGCTCGTCTCCAGCGTAGACCCATACCATGGCCATCTTCCCGCGTGACTCATTGAGAAATCGGTGGGGTCGCCCTCGGGGAACCAGCACGGTGTCGTTGTCCGAGACCGTATAGCGCTTACCCGCCACTTCACAGATTGCCGTTCCATTGATGATGGTGATGGATTCATCGTATTCGTGAACATGACAAGGAAGCGACGACCCAGGGTTAAATTCCCCATATCCGCCGCAGATTCCTGTGGAACCATAGCGACTGGCGAACAGATCTCGAAAGAAGGCGCCCTCGCTCAGTTCGTAGATTTCTATGAGATCGAGACGAGATACAAATTCCGGATCGTCTTCACCCGCGGAACCAATTCCTCGATCAATAAAGGGAAACGAAGCACTGACCATCTCTTTTTCAGGTTCGGCGGAGGCAGCGGCACCGTGAACGAGACCCGGTCGAATATTGGATGTCCCATAGGCAGTATGAATACATCCGGCAGGAATGTGGATGGACTCATAGGGGCGGAGCCGGTAGCGGCGTCCCTCCACCGAGACTACCACACCTCCCGACAGACTGGTGACTGCCTCGCTGTAGGTGTGCCGGTGGTAGCCGGTCTGAGCCATTGGGGCCAATTGGGCGATGACGGTCGTCAGATTCCGGGCACCGACTTCGGCTGAGACCATAACACGGCCGCTGGCACCGGGAAGAAACTTCCGGATATCGCTGTGATTTCCGCGCGAGATGTGCTCGCGTCGATCTCCTATGTCAATTTCTACGGGGTTCGCGCCCACTTTCACCCAATTTCTCCCAAAAGCTCAGAATCTACGTCCGACAGACTGCTAGCGCACCAATTGCTCCGGCATATTTTCGATCCGTGTAAGCCAATATTGCACGTCGAAGGTTTCATCGCCACTGAGGAAGCGCCAGAATTTGATTCGGTTGACAATTTCAATGCGGCCGTCGGCATTTTCGAACCAGGGCTCGCGGGTGCTCAGTATACGATTCACCTCGTTCTGCACGGCCTCTCCCGCCTGGCCGGGCTGTTCGATGTCGCTCATGTTCCAAAGGCGGGTTTGGCGAACCTGCGGATTCAGTCTGAGCTTATACATGTAACGCACGCGCGACGTCTCGTTACGGCGTCCGCAGTGCCAGATGCCGTGGTGAAGCGCCAGCAATGTTCCAGCTTTGCCCACCAGGGGAGTTTGTCCCAGAAAATTCTGGTAGCGTCCGATATCGGATTCGTTGATTCGGCGGAAATGGCTCCCTGGTACGATGAGGGTACCGCCCATATTCAAAGGCACATCGTGCGGATAGTACATCAATTGAATGTCGAAATGAATACGAGTATCAATAATGGCATCTCCATGAACATGCTGGGCCTGAACCTGCTTGGGAGAGCGAGTGTGGATAGCGTGATGGTCGTAGAGCGGGTCGGGTCCCACCAGACTCGTGATGATGCCTTGGACTTTTGGCATTCGTAGCATTTCCCCAATTGGCGAGGGTGGTGGATAACAGGCGTTCAGCGGCGTTCCTGCTGAAAAATGAGGAAATTCCCCTCGTTTGAATACTTTCAGGATCTCCTTATTGAGGGCATCGGGCACCAATTCATCAAAACGCAGGAATCCCCTGGCCGCAAAGTTTGCCATCTGCACGGAATCAAGCCGAAAATCAGGTGTGGTCATTCAATTTCCTCCATCTTTTCAAAAATAAATTCAAAACGCATATAGGAAGTGCTGTACTCAGACCCCTGAGCAGGGGGTATCAATTGCGGGAATTGTATCACGCGCCAGCCGTCTTTCAAGGCATCCAAACCCGTGGCGTACGGGGGCACATCACTATCCCCCGCGGTAGGCCGTTTCTCCACACTGGGGTCGTAAACCGACCATGCCCGGACGTCGCCATCGAGCGCGGAAGTGGCCAGGCAGAGTACCATGACATGCTGTCGTTTCGCTTTCAACGCACCATAGACTGTGCCAGCATGGACAGATTGGTCAAACTGCTTTCGAACGGGCTCTAATTCCTGGCGAATCCACACTTGCCTATCAGGCCATTGCCTATTCTTACTGTCCTTCTAATGAACCTGACCGAAATTGGGGCGCTGAATCGCACATTTAAACCTGATCATACGCACGGCCTCGTGGGCCCTCGGCCCTCCAGATTGCCTGCGATGGTTTCCAGCCTTGGAGGGACGAGGGCCCCCGAGTCCGCAAGGTCGGCCGCCCTGAGGGTCCCGATTCATGCCCTGCAGGCGGGCATCCGGACTGTGTTCAGCAGCGAATCTGGCAGCCGCCTTCGGAGAGATCGGCCGCTACCTGCGAAGGTTCACAATGCGACAATAGTTAACGGCCGCAGAACTCGATTGAGGACCTCTCCATGATGGGGCCTGATCGGGATCCCGAAGAGGGAGTCGCCCTGCTCGAGATCTATTCGCTGGGCGCCACCCTGGTCATCATCGATCAGATTGAAAAGGCCGCTCAGGTTCGGCTCTGGCAGGCAGAGTTGAACGATGCCTATGGCATGGCCGTCAAGATGCTGGGTGACGCCGATTCGTTGCTCACTGCCGTGGCCACGGCAAAGCGCGTTGCGGAAACATTGCATGCATCGATTTCCTGCAGCGTGCATCATGCTCCGCACAGTGAATCCTGGGCGGGCATTCAGTCTGAGCTTGAGTATCAGCCGCTGATCGAACAGAAGGTGGTTTTCGAACCGGTATCGCGATCCAGTTTTACCCACACAACGATGAACGACGAGCAGAAGGCCATTGGTTTGATCGAAACCCAGGGATTCACCGCTGTATATGCGGCCGTGGATGCGGCCTGTAAGGCAGCCGATGTCGAGGTCGTGGGAAAGGAAAAGCTGGGCGGCGGCTACATTACCGTAATTGTCCGTGGCGATGTCGCAGCGGTCAGCGCCGCCGTCGACGCCGGCAGGGAGGTGGCAGAACAGTTGGGTACCGTGATTGCCACCCACGTTATCGCCCGGCCCAGCGAAGGCGTGCTCGGGCTGCTCCCCTGAGTTTTTCGAAGGACGAAACCGGCTACAGTAGCCGGGGGCTTACTCTGGAACTCATCATCTCGAGCTCGAAACGGAAGAGATCTTTATCCCATGCTTATTCGTCATGATTAAACGATTCGGGGACGGGAGGGATTGGTTTTTTGAGAAGCGGTTTGGAATGTTTGTGCATTGGGGTCTTTACGCGATTCCGGCCTGGCATGAGCAGGTTCTATGGCGAACCCAAATGACGCGTAAAGCCTACGAACAGTTAGCAATTGAGTTTAATCCTACGAAGTTCGATCCCGAGGCCTGGCTCGACCAATTGCAGGAGGCCGGAATGCAGTACCTGTGCTTTACGACCAAGCACCACGACGGATTCTGCATGTGGGACACCGCCTACACAGAGTATAAGATCACTCGTACTCCCTATGGGCGTGACGTTCTTGGCAGGCTGGCCGACGCCTGCGCCAATCGCGGAATTCCTCTGGGACTCTACTACTCCTTGCCGGATTGGCATCACGCCAATGCGCCAAATTGGGGACGCCACCACGAAATGACTGCGCCGCGAGACTCTGATCGTCCGGACGAGTGCGCCTACTTGAAATATGTACGAAACCAGGTTACGGAATTGCTCACTGACTACGGGCCGATTCATGCCTTTTTCTGGGATGTCAATGTAGCCGGGTACATGGGTGAACCGCTAAATGAGCTGATTCGCGCGTTGCAGCCCAATGCCGTAATCAATGATCGCGGGCCGGGCGAGGGAGATTATGGTACGCCTGAGCGAAACGTTCCCGAGGGCGAAGTTTTCGATTCGCCTACGGAGGCTTGCCAGTCGATGGGCCGGGAAAGCTGGGGATATCGGGAAGATGAGGACTACTACGCTCACAAGTTTCTCATGCAGAGTATCGATAAGGTCTTGGCCATGGGAGGCAACTATCTCTTGAACGTTGGTCCCAAAGCGGACGGCACCCTGCCGAAAGAATGTGAAGTCGGGCTGAAGCGAATTGGTAAATGGTACCGCCAGGTAGAGGAGTCTTACCTCGGCACTCAGCCCTGCAGCCAGCTCTTGCGGACTAAGAGTGCGGGTCAGTTCCAGGACTTGATGTTAATGACAAGAACGCGACGCGATTTCTATCTCCACCTATACCGTGACCCCGAGACCTGTTCGATCCTGGTGGATTGTTTTTCGATCAAGCCGGAACGGGCCCTATTGCTCAATGATGGCCGTGACCTTTCCTGCGTCGTGGACACCGTTCCCTGGCGTTGGAAGGTGGGCCCGTGCCTCCGGGTTCGCGGTTTGCCCGTCGACACTCTTACCGACGAGGTAATGGTGGTCAAACTGGAGTTCGGCGACGAAATCAGTGACTATTCGTTTTATTCGGGGTAGCAATCTGCCGGACTTAGATTCCGGGCTTTTTAAGGGTGTCGTTCAATCCGCAGCGAGCTAAGCGCCTCTACAGAACACTTTGACAACGTTAACTATGTCCTCTGCCTCTCGCTGGAACCTGAGCATTCACAACCGCTGTCTCTTCATCTATGAGGCGGAATCCGGCCGAATGGTTCTCCAACACAACGCTCGGCCCGGGCTTCGTCCCTACATCCATCCCCTGCATGGCCCGGACGGCCAGAGATGCCTCACGGAAGACAGCCCCTGGCACCACCCCTGGCAGCACGGTATCCAGACCGGCTTCCACGGTGTCAACGGTTGTGACTTCTGGTTCGATCCAGGCCAGAACCCCCGTGCCACCATCGGAAGGATCGAGCCGAGCGTGCCCTGCATCGTGAGTGCAGACACGCCTCGCTGGGCAATTGAGGCCGTATGGCGCCACCAAGACGGCACGGATCTACTGAGCGAGCGGCAGTCCTGGTCACTTCTCCGCGCTGAAAACCTGCTCTACCTGGACTTGGATTGGACCTTACGGGCGATCCCGGATGTGCAGATCGACCAAGGCACTTACGGGGGCCTCTTTATTCGCATGCCCCATCGGGAAGAGCGAACCGCAAGCGTCGTCAATTCATCTGGACTCAGGGACGACGATACCGAACAGCAGCCCGCCACCTGGATCGACCTGTTTATGCCCGTCAACCGAGGTGATGTAAGCGCCGGTATTTGCCTGCTCGATCATCCCGAAAACCCTCGCCATCCCGCGCACTGGCGCGTCGACGGCCAACGTGGAATCAACCCGGCGCCTTGCATTCCGGGTTCGATGGAACTGGGCGCTGGCGAGACGATGCGTCATCGCTATCGTCTGATCCTGCACGACAGTCCGCTTGATCCCGACAGAATCCAGTGGCACTGGGAATCCTTCGCCGGAGAGCCCGAATGAACCTGAAACATCGGAGATTCCTGTTGGTCTTATCGAATTGAACGAACCTGTGTCCGGAGTATCGATCACCATGCTCAGCTCGATGGCTGGGCGGGACTTTGAGAGTTCCTTGGACCGTCACGTGGATTAGGGTCTGCGTCATCTCGACCTGAAGGACGCCATATTTGGCAAAAGCGTTATCGATCTCACGGACGCCGAAGCCTTTCGAGCCGCGGATCTGATCAGGGAGCGTCGGCTCTTCGTCTACTGCTTGTCCACCACGCCGTTCCACGCCGATGTCGAATCCGGCGAGGAAGCGTTTCGCCGGAATCACCTTGCACCTCTGGACCGCGTGATCGCCGTCGCCCGGGGGCTCCAACCCGATCTGATTCGCCTGCTGGCCGCTACGACTGCGCAGCGTGACCGTCTGGAGGACAGTGTGCCTTATCTAACGGACCAAAACCGATGGCTTATCGAAATGTACCGTGAGGCGGTTGAGCGGCTTTCAGCAGCCGGCTTCAAAGTCACGATCGAGAACGAGTGTCGCGATTGCATTTTCTCAAACCCGAGGGAGATTCTCGGATTCTTCGAGGCTTTAGACTGCGGCGATGCCGTCAACCTGACCTGGGACGTGCAGAACCTCTGGCAAATGGGAACCTTTCCTTCGCTGGATGTCTATCAGCAGCTCAAACCACTGATCGCATACTTCCACCTAAAAGGCGGTCAGTCTGAAAAAGGGTCGAAGACGCTACGTTGGAAATCTAGTCTGGAGGACGCTTCGTGGCCGGTGCGAGCAATCACCGAACAGGTGATGACTGACGGCGTGAGCCCCGTGATCTGCCTGAACGGATCTCACGGCGCGGCCAAAGATGGCTACGATTACCGGAATATGCTGGAACGTGATCTTGCCTTTGTGCGGAAGGAATTCGCCGAATTCGTCCGCGGCTCCCCCTCCTCCCCTGAAACTCGTCTCAGACTGAGCATGACCCACCCCGGCCTTCGGCCACCCCTCCCGAGAGGGGACTTTGCCTAACGGCAGCCAGCTATAATGGTCCCCTCCCAGGAGGGGTGCCCGAAGGGCGGGGTGGGTCCGATCCGCCGAGGGAGACTCTGCACCCCGCAGGCTCATCCCGCTAAAACCAGCAGCCGCTGGATACTTTGCTTCGCCGAGGCAGGCTGAGGACCCACGAGACCGAGCGTATGATCAGGTTCAAATGTGCGATCCAGCGTCGCAATTTCGGTCAGGTTCCAGCAAACAGACGGCTTGGGCGGCTATACCTTCTGATCTGCCCAGAGCGCCGAGGCCTTCATGGGTGGTTGCTTTGATTCCGACCCGCTCCACGGCAATGCCGAGCGACTCAGCCAGCCGTTCCTTCATAGAATCAATGTGAGGGGCAATCCTGGGGTTTTCGGCGATCACCACCACGTCGATATTGGCTATCCGGTATCGGCGTTTCCCGGCTTCTTCGGCAGCAAACGATACGATCTGTTGCGAATCGATACCCTCGATCCTGGAATCGGTATTGGGAAACCAGTGTCCGATATCCGGCAATCCGAGCGCCCCGAGCACCGCGTCGGCCACGGCATGGGAAACGCAGTCGGCGTCCGAATGTCCCTCGAGGCCTTGAGGAGCCGGAATTTCAACGCCGCCCAGCACAAGCTTCCGCCCGGGTGCAAACCGATGAATGTCGTATCCAATACCTACGCGCATGCCATTGAGGGCTGCGTCGTACGACAAACCATGCCCCATTGTCGAGTAAAGAACTCTCCCAACTCCCGCCTATCGCAAGTCAGATTTCTCGTCCGCCGAGCAGGAATTCGGCATACGAGATGTCTTCAAGACGAGTGATTTTCGGGTTAGGTGACCTGTTTTCCAATAAGGTTACCTTGTGGCCACCGTATACGGCGGCGGCAGCGTCATCAGTAATCTGCCGGCTGTCCTTGATCACTTGCCTGTAGGAATCGGCAATTAATTCACGTTTAAAAACCTGAGGGGTCTCCATGGCCCAAAGGCGTTCTCGTTCAAGATCCTCCAAGCTGCATCGTCTTTGCTCCGGTGAATCTGAACGGACCGCCTTGATCGTATCGGAAACGCGGTGCGCTAGACAGGCGGCCCCGTCGGCCCGGGCCAATTCCTCCAGTTGAATGAGCGAACGGGCCTGGACGAGGGGACGGGCGCAATCATGAATAAATACGATCTCGATCTCAGAGTGGAGTGCTTCCAATCCGTTCATCACCGAATACTGGCGCTCTCTGCCCCCCGGAACCCAGACGATAGTGATTTCTGCCGGTATCCGGCATCGTATGATATCGTTGAGGGCAGATCTCTGATCCTCGTCACGATGGACGATTGCCAAAGTCCGGACAATGTCCGTAGCCAGGAAGGCCTCGACAGAGTAGAGAAACACCGGTTTCCCGGCGATCAGGGTGAGCGCCTTGTCCTCTACCGAGCCGCGCATACGGCGGCTGCTGCCGGCGGCAAGCAGGATAGCTGCGTTTTTCATCGTGAAAGCTGGGAGCCGCCGCTGGACCCGTCGTGAGAGAGGCCCGGTGGTGCGTAAGCCAAATATCAACTCTTTAGGAAGGTCGTTGCCAGATTAGAATGGCACCGATGCCATGCCTGACCCGAAACTTAGCCTCCGGAGCGGGATTGCGGCGTGTCAAGTGAATTTTGTTGAGCCGTTAGGCAAGTATCTCGACCGGCTGATGTGAAACTTCACTGCTGGAGTAGGATTAAGTGTTCAGGTGTCAGGATTCGATTGCGCTTCCTCAGAACTGACACCTGTTCACGAGCGAAGCGAGAAGGCCTGACACCTGAAACCTTTCCTATATTTCGCCCCCGTTTGATCCGGCCAGCGTTAGCGCAGCCGGCGGTCCGGCTGATACGGCACTTCCATCCGAATCCGGAAACTCCGCCCTCGACCTATGCCAACTCCGGCGATTGATTGGGTGCACTAATGTGCGGTTCGATGGCTCGTGGGGTTTCTCAGGTGGCCGTTTTCTGCCCGGCCAAGGTTAACCTCTGCCTCGCCATCACCGGAAGGCGGTCCGATGGCTATCACAATCTTGTATCTGTGGTGGCGCCCCTGCGCTTCGGCGACGATCTCTCGGCATCTCCGGAAGAGCAGGGCAATGCCGATAGTTTGGAAGCGAATGTGCCCGATCTTCCGGTGGACCGGAGAAACCTGGTGCTGCGGGCAGCCGAATTATTCCGCGCGCGGGTCGAGATTCCCTTTCCGGTTCGCTTTGCGCTCGAAAAGCGCATTCCCGTAGGAGCGGGTCTGGGAGGGGGAAGCAGTGACGGCGCGGGAGCCCTAAAAGCCTTGAATGTTCTAATGGGCAATCCACTCAAGAATGGGGAACTCCGTGAATTGGCAGTGGATTTGGGATCGGATTGTCCCCTCTTCCTTTCCAATGGGCCGGTGATCGTGCGCGGGCGGGGCGAACGGTTGGAACCGGTCCCGCAGAAACGGCATCCCGTTTTCGACACCCCGCGAGTACTGCTGTTCATGCCGGAATTCGCCATCGAGACGGTTTGGGCATACACTGCCTTCGGGAAACGGGACCCGGCCCCCTTCGTCCCTGAATCCGATGCGGAGGCGTTCGTGTCGGATTGGGTGAAATCAGACGATAGGCTGGAAAAGCTTCTGTTCAATAGCTTTGAAGCGGTTGTCTTTGAGAAGTTCCTCGGGTTGCCGGTGCTGCTTGAGCAGCTCAGGAGCAAACCGGGAATTCCCTGCCTGTTGAGCGGTTGCGGCAGTTCCTGTTTTGCATTAGCGCGCGACCGGAAGCAGAGCCAATATGTCAGGGAGGCGATCGCGGAAGCCTGGGGGGACGATGCCTTTATTGTTGAAACCACATTTGCATTTTGAAAGGCTTCCGTTCATCCTGCTTCCGCCGTGCGCTTGGCATGAAACCTGGCGCCCGACTCTGCATGCAGGTCGTCGTTGTTTGGTGAAAGCAGAGATCCGATGGGTAGTGAAGGTAATAGCGATGAAATGATTTTTAAGGGGATTGCCGCATCCCCGGGCGTCGCGCATGGACCTGCTTTTGTGCTTTTTCAGAAGGAGTTGGAGATTCCTTCGTTTCAACTGGGCGCCGAAGCCATTTCTGAAGAGATTGCCCGATTCGAGCGCGCACTGTTGCAGACTCGGCAGGAAATAAGCGGCATTCGCGAGGCCATTGCCGAGAAGCTGAGTGAAGAGGAAGCCCAGATTTTTGATGCCCACCAGCTCGTATTGGAAGATAAGGCACTCATCGATGAAGTAATCCACGAAGTCGAAGAAACGAGCTTTAATATCGAACACTGCTTCCATGAAATCTCCAATCGCTACATCGATGCATTCGCTAATATCGGCGATCCTTATATCAAGGAAAGGGCTACCGACATTCGTGATGTTTCCCGGCGTGTGCTCCAGAATTTGCTGGGCCAGAGTGACTATAACGTCGGTCACCTGACGGAAGAGAAGATAATCGTTACCGAGGACCTCTCCCCCTCTTCCGCGGCGCTCCTGGAACCCGGTAAAGTGATGGGCTTGGTCATGGATGCGGGAAGCCGAACGAGTCACGCGGTCATCATGGCCCGGTCGATCGAAATTCCCGCGGTCGCAGGGCTCCATAATATTACCCAGTATATCCATTCAGATGACGACATACTGGTCGACGGGCACGATGGCATAGTCATCATCAACCCCAGTGAGCAAAGCCTGTTTCGATACGGTCGTATTCAGATCAATCGCCGGAACCTACAGGAAATCTTCCGCAGCGAGGCAGGGCTGCCCGCGGATACCGTCGACGGCGAGCATCTCATTTTGATGTCCAATATCGAAGGTTTCGAAGAAATCGGAAACCTTCAGCGGTGCGGTTGCGAGGGCGTCGGTTTGTACAGGACCGAGGGTCTGTTCATGAAAGGTCCCGCCTTTCCCGATGAGGAGGAGCAGTTTACCGCCTATAGTCGGATTGTGTCGGGATTGGCGCCGAACCCCGTAACGATACGCACGCTCGACCTGGGTGGCGATAAGAATCCGCACAGCTCGTTGTACAATGTGAGGGAAGAGAATCCATTCATGGGTTTCCGGGCCATCCGCTTCTCCCTCGAGAACACGGAGGTCTTTCTGACCCAGCTGCGCGCCATTCTAAGAGCCAGTTGTCACGGCAATGTCCGTATCATGTACCCGATGATCAGTGGACTGGGTGAGTTGGTTGAAGCGAACGGGCTGCTCGAGCAGGCGAAACGTGATTTGCAGGAACGCGGCCAGGAATTCGACGAAAATATCGCCATCGGGAGCATGATCGAAGTGCCGAGCGCAGCAACGATTGCAGATCTATTGACTCAGCACTGCGACTTTTTCAGTATTGGGACGAACGATCTGATCCAGTATCTTTTGGCTGTAGACCGGGTAAACGACCGCATCGCACATCTCTATGAGCCGAGCCACCCGGCTGTGGTTCGCGTACTCAAGCATATTGTGTCCTGCGCGCGAAAAGCGAATATCCCTGTGAGCGTTTGCGGAGAGATGGCGGGTGATCCCGTGTATGCCGCGCTTTTGTTCGGCCTGGGTGTAGATGAACTCAGCATGATCCCGTCAGACGTGCCCGAGGTCAAGTATCTGGTACGCAAGATGCGGATGGCAGACACCCGCAAAATGGCCGAGAACATTCTGCGCCAGCACGACCCCGACGCCATTTTCGATCTGGTGAACCAGTACTACGAGGAAACCGTGGGCAAACAGTTGCGATCCGGCGCCGAGGTGGATTGAGAGTCTGTAGGGCGGGCATCCAAGATCCGCTATTCCCTTACTTTAAGGCACTGGCCACGATCGTGACAAAGTGGGGCGGTTCTTTCTCCTGAGTAACCGCGTTCACCTCGATTTTCTGAAAACCCGATCGGTTAAGGAACTGATGAATGGTGTTTTCACTGAATCCGAGCCAGGTATCGGCGTACAGTTCCCTCGCTTTCTCAAATTGGTGTTCCTTCAGGTCGATCACTACGATCTGTCCGCCCGTTCGCAAGATGCGGTGGGCTTCATCTACTGCCCGTTGGGGGTGGCGCGCATGGTGCAGCGCCTGGCTGAGAAGCGCTAAATCGACGCTGGAGTCATTCAGTGGAACACTCTCTATATCGCCGAGCTTGTAGCATAGATTCTCGAATCCGTGAGTCTTCGCCAGTTCACTGCCCACTTCCACCATGCGGGCCGAGTTGTCGATGCAGTGAACGTAGCGCGCCCGGCGGGCCAGCAGCAGAGCTAGAACCCCTTCTCCCGCTCCCAGGTCGGCTACTTCGATGCGCGGCGCGAGTTGAAGTAGGAAATGACCGATGGCTTCCCACGAGCGCCCCGGGCAGTAATTCTTTCCCGCGCGTCCGGCCACCTCGTTGAAGTAGCTCTCGGCCCGCTTGCGCCGCTTCTCAATAATGCGTTTGAGGTTTTCCCGGTCGGCCAACACCTCATCGCATTCATCCACTGCTTGAATTGCCGCTGTGATAAGGTCTTTCATGTGCCCCCGCAAGGCGTCGCTTAACGAGTAGTAGGTGCGCTTGCCGTCTTTGCGATCGACTACCGCCTCCGCTTGCCGCAAAATCGCCAGGTGCGAGGAGATCCGTGATTGGCCCATATCGAGAACCTCCTGGAGCTCCGCAACCGAGAGTTCCTCGCGAGTCAGGAGATTGATTAGGCGGAGGCGTGTGGAATCGGCAAGCAGCTTGAGGGTGTCCCAAGGATCAGTCATCAATCGACGTAGCGGGAAATGGACTGTATCTCCCATTCCTCTTCAGCGCCGTCGATTTCGATATGGATCTGCTCGCCGACCTGATGGGAGATAAGACTCCGCCCGAGTGGCGTTTCGTAAGAAACGATATTTTCTTCCGGTCTGCCGTCCCAAGCACCGAGAATGGCATAAGTGACGAGATTCCCCGTCGAACCTTCCTTGAGTTTTACCACGCTTCCGATTCCGATATGTTCGATAGGGGCTTCGCTGAAATCGGTAATATCGACTCGGGAGAAGTCACGATCCAAGTGTGATTTGTGTGCCAACAACGTATCCTGCTCCTGCCTTGCCATCTTGTACTCGGCGTTTTCGCGCAGATCTCCATGTCCGCGCGCAACTGCGATTGCCCTCTTGTTCTCGGGAATCTTGTTCTTCACGAGGTCTTGATACTCAGCGTAGCGCTCGTCATAGCTTTTCTGCGAGACAATGAGTCGGTCATCCCTCTGCCGGGCTTCGCTGTCGACGAGCGATTGAACATTTGGGAATTGCCGGATGAAGCGGGCCAAAAGCGAGCGCTTGGTAAGATCTTCGAAGCCTTGATTGAGCATGAGCGTAGTCGCCAGATCGTAGGCCGTTTCGGGGGTGGCTTCGGCCAATAGCTCGGGAATGAGGTCGGGATCGTCGCTGAGCGTATCCGCCAGGGTGATTCGACGGCTGCCGTCGGTGAGCAGGGCCTCGGTATCGATGGCGTAGAAAATCACGGACAGGAAGCGAGGCGTAATCAACTCCTGCAGCATCTTCGAATAGCGCCGGCCATTACGGTTCTTCACGATCCACAGCAGAAGCGGTCCCTTGAGGGTCTGCTCATCCAACCACCGCCGCAAGGTCGCCATGAGGTCCTCTTCGCAGTCACGCTCGATCAGAAAGCTGACGCACTCATTCGTAAATCGCCCACTACTGTTTTTGAGCAGATCGAAGAGCACGCGCTTCCAATCATCGGAAAAGCAGCGGCAGACGAGATCGAGAAGCCGCTTGTGATGGGTGGCGGGGATGTCTACCGCAAGTGAAGACAGGTTTCCGGCTTCGTGAATCATCGATGACGAGGTGGGTTCCAGCGAGTCGACATCCTCATGGATGAACCGGGCAAGATCGTTGCGCACCCAGAGACCGAAGAGGCGATCACCGCCATTGAGTAATCTGGTTTCCTGTATCACGGAGGTGAGCGTTTTCAACACATCCGGCAACGCCTCCTTGATGTCCTCATGGTTTAGCGACAGGCTGATCAGGCTTGCGGCCAAGGTGATTTTATTCTTGGGTGCTTTGGTGCGGAAAAACTCCTCCAGGATTTCGTCTTCAGCCGTGATGGGAACTTCACGATATTTGTAGGGTTCGCTCTTCTTCGAGGGAACCGCTACTCGGGGGTCTTTAATGAGCAGTTTTTTCGTGGTTGCCCACCACTTTTTGAAGCGGGCCTCACCTAGCACGCGGGCGAGCTGCCGCTCAATCTCGGAAGCGGTTGCGGCTCGGGTCTCGGTGCTTGCCAGAAGTTCGACAATGACATCTGTCGGTTGCTCCTTTATGAGTTTTTCGATTGCTTCGGGATCCGTCCGGTGCCGTGCTAGAACGTTACTGGGAGGGAGCAACTCGAGCCTGCCGACGCAAAATGCCGGGTCCATCGGGTGTCCTTCCTTGTCGTCTTCAAAGTCGATGATGAGCCTGTTGTTGCGTTCATCATAGGAGCGGATCTTTCCCAGACCCCAGCTTCTATGGATACAGTAGGTTCCTGGCTGCATTGCCTCCAATTGGTCCCTCGAGGATTTAAGGCCCGGGTTCTGCAGGATGAGCAAATCAATTGCCTCTTTATTCATAGAATTCGTATAGTGGCGGCGCTTTAGTTCAAACTGAGCAGCCGATCAATTCAAGGTCAAATTAAATCTCCCATCCTCCTAGAAGATAACGGTTTCCTATGAGCTCATCGGCATGGAATTGGGCGGCTGATCTGGTAGAGTCGTATTTGAAGGAACCGCGCCGGGACGACGACCTGCTGCAAACATCGGCACATGAGCTCGGACATCTCGATCGCCGGCGCGGCCAGGCACTTTTCCTGGGAGTCGTGCGCCATTTGCTGCTTATACGTCTTACTGGCGAGGAGCTGATTCCTCGCCTTCCCAAGCCCAGACTGCGGGCTGTGCTCTATCTGGGTATCTTTGAACTGGCGGATGTGTCCGGGCGTGCTATAGGCCAGATTGTGGATCACGCTGTCGGGCGAGCCAAAAGTCGAGTGAGTATCCCTGAAGCACGGTTGGTCAACGCCGTCTTGCGAAAGGTCCCCGGCCGCCTGATAAGGATCCGTGAGCGCGCCCGAGAAAGCGGTGACCCGGAGGATCTGGCCGTGGCCACGAGCCATCCGACTTGGATGGTTGCACGTTGGAAATGCCGCTATGGTAGGGAGGCTACTCGCAGGCTGCTCGACTGGAATCAATCACCGCCGCCAATCTATGCGGTCGTGGCAAATGATCGAAGAGGCGCGCAGGGTGGAGACTTGATGGCAACGGAGTGGGAGGGCGTCTACGCCGTCAGCGACGCAGGTTGGCTTCCATTGCGCCGCCAACTCGAGGAAGGTCGGGCCTATGTAATGGATCCGGCCAGTCGCATTCCGGTTGATCTGCTCGACCCTCATGTTGGTGAATCGATCCTCGATCTCTGCGCCGCCCCTGGGGGAAAAAGCTGGCTGCTGGCGCAACGCATTGGCGGTGCCGGCAGCGGTCTGGTCTGTGTGGACCTCCCGGGCCGGCGGCTCGAGCGGCTGCGGCAGAATTTGACTCGCCAGGGCACGGGTTCTTTCCAAGTCATAGGTTGTGATCTGGAAGAGCTGACGGATGCGCGGTTGCAATCTCGCGGTGTTGGCGAACGGTTTGACGCGGTTCTACTTGATGCGCCCTGCTCCAATACCGGAGTACTGAGGCGACGGCCTGACGCTAAATGGCGGCTGCGCAAATCGGACATACAGAGGCAGGCCGCAATACAGTTCAGGTTGCTCACATGTGCAGGTCGATTCGTGAAAGCCGGAGGCCGCCTGCTCTACAGCACCTGCAGCCTCGAGCGCGAAGAAAACGAGGAGGTGGTAGCCCGGTTTCTGTCCTCCAGGGCAGGTGACCATTTCGAACTGCGGCGGCAAAAGCTGAGTTTCCCCTGGATTGACAGGCACGACGGTGGGGGCGCCTTTCTGCTTGCCAGAGCGAGGTAGCGGGACGCCTTCGCGTTCAGAGCGGGTTCGGAGAATCAGGCTGGGACTGAAGCCGAAGGGCTCCAGCTACGCCGAGAAGAGTCGCACTGGTAGCTGGACGCCTTCGCGTTCAGGGCAGGGTCGGAGAATCAAATTGAACGAGGAAGCAGACAGTCGACAGCGCTACCTTAGGCGCCTTCCGCGTGAAAATTATCGCGGTTTAGCCAGGATCCACTGGAGCTTGATCATCGCGATGCTCGAGTCACGGCCAACTTCGCTTCAGCAGCTTAAAGGCTGTGATCAACGGCACGTCGCGTTTAAGGCGTTCCGTCAGAGCAAGCTTGCGCATCGCTTGCAAGGTGCGGCTTTCCTGGTCGACCAGGAAGTCAGGAGTCAGGCCTTTGTTTTGCCAGGCCTTTCCCTTCGGTGTATACATGGCGCCGGTGATGAACTTTACCCGGAACTCATTTTCCAGAGTATAGGTGGTCTCAAACACTCCTTTCCCGCGGGTTTTAACCCCAACGATCAGGGCCTTACGGTGGTCTTGCAGGGCGCTTGAGAGGATTTCTGAGGACGACGCCGTGTCGGCATTGGTGAGGACCACGAGGGCATATGAGTAGGGATTCTCATTCGAAGAAATATAATTCTGCAGCTTCTTTTTGCGGTCGAATGTCCGAAGAATGATGCTCTTAGCGGGCAAGAAGAGTTCCGCGCATTTCAGGGATTCACCAAAGACCCCTCCGGTGTTACCCCGTAGATCAATAATTAGACCCTTGGTAGTTTCCGGGTCAAGCGAAGCGAGCTCTGCATCCAGATCGTCCTTGATCCCCTGGTAGAATTTCCTGATCTCAACTTGGTGATTCCCCGTAGCTTGCTGCGGGGTGGCTGACTTGATAAAGAAGAGAGGGTGGGAGAGAGGAAGGAAGAAAGTCGAGTAAAGCGAGGAAGTCACTGTGTGTGGGAGATCCACTATCATGTGGTGATGCCGGTGAAGTATCGGAAGGCGCTGATAGATAAGCGGATTGAGCGAGTGATGATCGAAACGGCCAGAGGGATAGGGGAACGCTATGAAATAGAACTGGAGGCCCTAGGGATGGATAAAGACCATGTGCATTTACTGTGCGGGGCACATCCGAAAATAGCGCCAGGAAGTATCGTGATGAAATTCAAGAGTATCACAGCACGGGAGTTGTTCAAGAGGGAGCGGTGGCTGAAGGAGGAACTCTGGGGAGGAAGATTCTGGAGTTCAGGGTATTACGTGGGGACGGTTGGGGAGAGAGGGAATTGGGCGATGGTGGAGAAATACGTTTTGGAACAGGGCAAGCCGAAGGAGGATCTGCGTCAGTTAACACTGTGGTAGAGAATAAGTTCTCCTTCCCCGATACCCCGACGCTTGCGTCGGGGAGGTTCATTATGCAGGATTTCCGGCGAGACCTCCTCGACGATCAGGTTGGGGTAGCGAAAGCGCCTGCGGGTCAATTTGATGTCGAATACCTTAACATCGCGATTCACAGTCAGGCTTACATCGGTCCCTTCGTCGCCGTAAAGCAATTCGTTTACTTCGCTTACGGTCTTTCCCTTCAGCGGTTTCGAATCAATGCGAAGCACGCGGTCAAGAGGTTGCAGAATTGATTCCGCTGGAGACCCGGGAAGTACCTCGGTAATGGTGAGCGCGCCGACATTGGCATCGAATGAGCTCTTTATGCCGACCGAGACTTGCTCGCCTTTCAAAGTATCGAGGATGCGGGAGTACTCGTCTGGAGTCCAGATCTTGGCCAGGTCGGGCGACTCGGGTGGTGAAATGAAACGCAGCATGCCCTTGATCGCGGCCCAGTACAACGCCTCCTGATGGATGTCTTCTGTATAATAATCTTCCAGAATGAGGTCTCTTACCTCGGCAAAGGTCGCTTCAGCGTTGGCTAGCTCGTGATCGGGCTTGACCGAGAACAGCGGTTTGACTTGGGCGTTGTTAGGCTGTCCGGCGGCGCTGTTTACAAGGACCAGCAACGGTGCCAGGGTGGCGGAAGTAAGCGCGAGCTTCATGGATTTCTCTATTGTCTTTCGGATTCTGCGAAATCGGCTTCGGTGATCTCAACGTTGACCGCTGAGTTGCATGGATGGAGCAACTTTGGCGGTTTCTCTCATATGGTCATTTCTTTTTTGGTGGTCAATACGGGGGTGATTTCATAAAGGATCTTAGCAACATGGAAAGCGCTGTCCTATCGGGTGCCGAGGTGCTGCTGGTCGAAGACGAGACCTTACTGCGTAAGCGCCTGGCGGCATTCCTCGACGCGACCGGTGCCGAGGTCACGGCTGTGGACTCGGTCGCCGGGGCACGCCGTTGCCTCGAGAGTCTCCAGTTCGAATTCGCTCTTGTCGACATCAAGCTGCCGGATGGACTGGGGCTGGATCTTCTGCGCGAGAAGCGCTTTTCGGATAATACCGGAATTGTCATCATGACCGCTGAGGGAGGCGTGAAGTCCGCCGTTGAGGCGATGCGCCTGGGCGCCGGGGATTACTTATCGAAACCTTTCGATTTTGAGGAATTACCGCTCGTCTTCGAACGGTGTCGGCAGGGTCGTCAATCCGCTCGTATCGAAGAACACCGACGTAGCCAGGACCAGGTTTCTGACCATGGGTTGTTCTTCGGGGAAAGCTTGCAGCAAGTCGAAGAACAGCTTCAGAAGATTCTCAGCGCTGATCGGCGATTGGGCCGGGGACTCCCTCCCGTGCTGATTGAAGGTGAGACCGGCACCGGTAAGACCACGGTAGCGCGCTGGCTGCACCATCATGGTCCGCGAGCCGACAAGATCCTGGTCGATGTCAACTGCTCGGCCCTTCCCGACAGCCTGGCCGAATCGGAACTGTTCGGGCATGAGCGTGGGGCTTTTACCGATGCTCGCAGTGCCCGCATCGGGCTCTTCGAGGCTGCGCATGGCGGAACGCTGCTTCTGGACGAAATTCCCAGCCTCTCTTCCGTCAACCAGGCTAAGGTATTGAAAGCCATTGAAGACGGCAAAATTCGCCGGGTGGGGGCAAACAAAGAGATCAGCATCGATGTGCGCATCATTGCTGCGGCGAACCGGGACCTCAGCAGTCTGGTCGCCGCCGGCGAGTTTCGCGAGGATCTTTTTCACCGGCTTGATTTGCTTCGGCTCACCATTCCCGCGTTGCGTGATCGTGGCGCCGACGTCCTGACCTTGGCTGATTTCCTTCTTACTAACCTCTGCAAGCGATACCGGGTGCGGCGGCCTGAAATTACCCGGCCCGGGCGGCAGAGGCTGCTCGCACACACTTGGAGTGGAAACGTGCGAGAACTCTCCCATGAATTGGAGCGGGCCATTGTCTTCGGTGATGGAAGCCGGCTTGATTTTCCCCATTTGGCAGGCGGAGAGGCGAGCGATGTCAATGTCGATTCGAATCCGCGTGACGATTGGCTCCGCGCCGAGTGGCGCTTTCCGGAATGTGGCTTCGGCCTCGAAGACGCCATTAACCGGCTAATCAACCTGGCCCTGGAGCAAACCAACCAGAATGTTTCGGCTGCGGCGCGCCTGCTCGGCGTTTCGCGGGATTATGTCCGCTACCGGCTTTCGGGCGGCAAGAAATCGAAGCGTTGATTGGAACCTGCCATCGGGAATAGTAAGGGAAATTTTCCCCTGCGACTGAGCAATCGATGAAAAGCAGATCGACGAGGGAAAGCTCCCTTAAACTACTGTCAGTTTCTTGGATCATGATGACGTTGTTGCCGATCGCTCTGAACGCTCAGCAGGGGAGCCATAGGCCACCTCCGAATGCTCCCGGGCTTGGAACCCGCCCTGACTCCGGGGGAGGCGTTGGAGGCTAGGATTGTACGGTATGAAGAAGAGCGTGTCGGCCTCAGTCGCGCATTGCAGGAAGCATTGGTAAGAGCTCGACTGAAGGAGGCTGATGCGGTCGACCGCGAGTCCGTTATTGCCCAGTTCAACAACGCCCATGCCGACCGTATCGCTCGACTCGCATCGGAAGCCCAAGCTATCCATGAAGCCCTCAATACCCTGAGGCGGAGTGAGCTAGCCGCGCCCCCGCGACAGGATGCGGCAACCGAATTTACCGCGCTCAAGGATGTGTTGAATGCGGCTAAGGCCGAATACAGGTCCGCTCAGATGAATCTGCGTGAGGAACTCAAAAACGCCACCTTGCTCCAACGGGATCAACTCATCCATGAGTTTCGGGACACCAATCGAGATCGATTGGACGCGTTAAAGGACCTCAGGCGGAATTTGCGGCGCCGGTCGACCAGTGACACCGGCGCTGACAGGCGCCTTGGGAATTAATGTGGTGAGTCGCAATTTACACCGCCTTGCTCAGGGCCAAAATGGCTCTTGCCTATACGAAGTATTTTGCGACTCACCACATTAATTTCGTCTACGCCGGCGCCTCTGCCAGGCCTCTAATCGGGTGTACCGAGCGTAGCGACATCCTTCAATATGTAGGCTAATCGGGTCGGTAGCCCCATCTTCGTTCGAGCGAGAGGATTTGAATTGGGGAAATTCACCCAGAAATTGCTAGGGTGACTGAATGCTCGAACGAACGAACTCTATGAATGTTATTGGATTTCAGCAACTTATGCTCGATCGCGGTAAAAGGAATAGAAGCTGCTTAGGTAGATTAAGTCTTGGTTGTTTAATATTTGAAGAGGATTTAGCATGAATCGGTTATTTCGTATCGCTAGCCTGGTCTGGATTGGCGGCGTGAACATTGCTGCCAGTTCCATGGCGCAGGATACCGCCAATCGGCCGGAGAGGCCGCCAACCCCGAGTTTCGATCTGCCCGGCCGCCCCGTAGCCCTAGAGGAGGCCCTTCGTGAGAGGGTGGATCAGTATCAGTCCCAGCAGCGCGGCCTGAGGGAGGACCTGCGGAATGCGCTTGCGGAATTGGAAGATCCGACACGGAACGCGGTGAAGCAGGTTCAGCGCAAGTTTCGGGCAGAAAACGCCGAGCAGATTCACGCTCAGGAACGGTTGGGAGCGCAGATTCGCCGCGCTATGCATGCGCTGCGCAGTCACCGTGCCGAACGTACACGTCCTGCACCGCTGCCCCCTGAGGTGGAATCGGCAAGGGCCGATTTCGTGAGCGCCCGTAGCGATATATTGGCTGCTCGCGATCAACTTCATGCACAGCTTGCGGATGCGTCCGAGGAACAACGGGAACAGCTCCTCGAGCAATTTCGCAATGAACAGCGCGACCGCCTGCACGAGTTGAAAGACCTCAAGCGAGGACTACGGGAACAGATTCGGGGGAGCACCGACAAGGCCGGCGATTCGGGAGGCGGCTGATCGGCTACCTCTATCTATTATTATTGCCTTGCTTTCCGTTCGGACTGAGCTTTGCCAAGGGCCGCCCCCTTGATCATGTCGGCCTGTGGAGTTGTCCGGGAGGTCCCTTATCGAGTTCTGCGGCCGCCAACTACTGGCTGGCAATGAAACCGAGATCCGGTCCCTCCGCTCACGCAGAGGGCTACACGTAGCTCGCTCCGTGAGGAGCGGGACGGCTCGGCAATCGGCGAGGTTTATTAAGAGGGGCTTTATCGAGACCTGCGGCCATCAACTATGGCTGGATCATGAACCTTCGATTCTTGACAATCTTTGGAGCCGATGTAGCTGGACGCCTTCGCGTTCAGTCGAGGAGTATGATTAGGATTAAGATTACGATTAGGAAGGGAGGCGCTAGCCAGGTTCATTAAGAGAGAGAGGAGATGGGGGGGGTCTTACATTATCGAATTGAACCTGTCGTTGCGATAGAGATCATCGCGACAGGAAAAAAGCTTGCTCTGGCTTGGGAGAGAGTTCTGGCATTAGGCATGCTTAATTAGTCAGATACGACACTAACCAGACTGATGACAGCCGCACTGAAGGTTTTAGTTTGTTCCTATCTCGATGCCCAGTGCGAGCGCATGCTGAAGGAATCGCTTGCTGACTGTGATCTTAGCATTCTCGACAACGCGTCTCTATCCGAGAAGGTAGATCCGGGCTTTCTCGATGCTGAGGTAGTGTTCGGCAATGTGCCTCCGTCATGGTTGTCACAGGGCTCCTGCTTACGCTGGATGCAACTCGATTCAATCGGGTTTGACGGTTACCTGCACTTGGACCGCGCCTCGCTGCCGCTCGGCCTTGCCATTACGAATCTCAGGGGTATGTTTCGAGAGCCCACGGTAGAGACTGCCCTTGCCGGCATTCTGGCACACTATCGCGGCGTTGCGCAATTCGTCAGATTGCAGCCCGCGAAGGAGTGGAAGTGCTGGGAAGTGCGCCAGGAACTCCGGCTCTTGCACGGCAACTTCGTGGTCATTCTGGGAGCGGGCTCCATCGGCAAGAAAGTGGGTGATTTACTAGGTGCCTTCAACTTGGTGATTCCCCGTAGCTTGCTGCGGGGTGGCTGACTTGATAAAGAAGAGAGGGTGGGAGAGAGGAAGGAAGAAAGTCGAGTAAAGCGAGGAAGTCACTGTGTGTGGGAGATCCACTATCATGTGGTGATGCCGGTGAAGTATCGGAAGGCGCTGATAGATAAGCGGATTGAGCGAGTGATGATCGAAACGGCCAGAGGGATAGGGGAACGCTATGAAATAGAACTGGAGGCCCTAGGGATGGATAAAGACCATGTGCATTTACTGTGCGGGGCACATCCGAAAATAGCGCCAGGAAGTATCGTGATGAAATTCAAGAGTATCACAGCACGGGAGTTGTTCAAGAGGGAGCGGTGGCTGAAGGAGGAACTCTGGGGAGGAAGATTCTGGAGTTCAGGGTATTACGTGGGGACGGTTGGGGAGAGAGGGAATTGGGCGATGGTGGAGAAATACGTTTTGGAACAGGGCAAGCCGAAGGAGGATCTGCGTCAGTTAACACTGTGGTAGAGAATAAGTTCTCCTTCCCCGATACCCCGACGCTTGCGTCGGGGAGGTTCATCTGTCGTGTGGTCCATTTTGCGAGGGAAACGCAGGATACCGATAGGCAGGTGGTGAGGACGCTTGAAGAATTGGATGGAGCACTCTCCAAAGCGGACCTTCTCGTTAATTGCCTGCCGAAAACTCAGGAAACGGTCGGACTGCTTGGACGCCGGAGGTTGGAGTTGCTAAAAAGGGGTTGTTTGGTGGTGAATATCGGGCGCGGCGAAATATTTGACGAGATCGCACTCGCCGATCAGCTTAATTCGGGATCTCTTGGTGGCGCCGTGCTGGATGTTTTTCAATCGGAACCGCTTCCCTCCGATCATCCGTTGTGGTCCTGTCCGAACACTATGATTACCCATCATACCGGAGGTGGTTATGCGGAGGAATTACATGATAAGATGGCGTACTTCCTCAATAACCTGAAGCGTTATCGGAAAGGGCACGAACTGCTCAATGTAATCGATTGGGAGAGGGGGTATTGAGCCAGTCTCCTGCCTTGTACTCGACTCCATGCGGTCTCCACATCTATAAGCTTATCTGCAAGACAGGACATTAGCCATGAGCGTACTCGATCGCTTTTCCCTCTCGGGAAGAACCGCCTTGGTAACCGGTGCCGGACGGGGTATCGGGAGGAGTTTTTCCTTGGCCCTGGCGGAGGCGGGCGCCGATGTAGCTGTAGTCGATCTCGACGCTGAAAATGCCCGAACGGTAGCCGAGGAAGTTAGTCGCATGGGCAGGCAGTCGCTCGTCATCACCGCCGATGTGACGCAACTTGATCAGATTGAATTGATGGTTTCCCAGGTCATCGATGCCTGGGGCAGGCTTGATATTGGGGTGAATAATGCGGGCATTGCCAATGCAACTCCTGCGGAGGACATTTCCGAACAGGAGTGGGATGCCATCATTAGCGTTAACCTCAAAGGAGTGTTTTTCTGTTGCCAGGCAGAGGCGCGAGCTATGTTCGCCGCGAAATCCGGCTCCATAATCAATACGGCCTCGATCTCAGCACAGACTGTTAATCGGCCTCAGACGCATGCCCACTACAACGCCACCAAGGCAGGTGTTCTGCAGTTGTCGAGGACCTGCGCTACCGAATGGGCGGAGCGGGGTATCCGGGTAAATTGCATCAGTCCCGGGCATACGATCACACCCATGACCTGCCGGCGCGTCGAGGAATGGGGAGAAACCTGGTTGGCTAATACACCCATAAAGCGCTTCGGTTATCCTGAAGACCTGCAGGGAGCATTGATATATCTTGCCTCGGACGCATCGGCGTATGTTACCGGGCACGATCTGGTGGTGGACGGTGGCTATACGTTGTGGTGAATGATTAATCTGTCGGAGTTATATTTTGAATGTTCGAAAGAATCTGGCAAGGGTAGGGAATTACGAGGGTTGTCGGCGTCACGGACTCGGGGGCCCTCGTCTGTCTACTGGAGGGCCGACGGCTCTGGAGGCCGCCTGGAGGTTGGATATTGGGAACGAGATTGTTGCCCAAATGCAAAGTTATGAACATCGAACACTCAACATCGAACGTCCAACATCGAAGTAGCTCACAACCACCGTCCTACCTGGGCGCATGAACGCTTTGTTCGTAGGATTTGGCAACTGACGTTGATCCGAAACCTGAAACCGAAGTAGAATTAGAGGACGATGCCTAAGTCCATCCTCGTTGATCCCGAAGAGACGTTTAAGTCCGGTCGGCTGGCGATCAAGTCGATTTCGCTTAATCGCTACAAGCCCCACTTCAAACGGGAGTTGAATCAATATGGCGAGGAAACTCTCCTATCGATCTATCACGATATGCTGGTGATTCGTGAGTTCGAGACCATGTTGGACAGCATCAAGAAGCGCGGAGAATACGCAGGAATCCAATACACTCATGATGGTCCCGCGCATCTGTCGATCGGGCAGGAGGCCGCTGCCGTGGGTCAGGCGCTGACCCTTGACGCCTGTGATTTCATATTCGGTTCGCACCGGAGCCACGGAGAGATCCTGGCGAAGTGCCTGTCGGCAATGCGGAAAATCGGGGAGGACGATTCGTTATCGATTATCGAAGGATACCTCGACGGAGAGGCATTTCGCATCGTTTCCGGGGACAGCCATAGTTCGACGCTGGATCTTGTTGAAGACTTCGTCCTCTACGGCGCCTTGGCCGAGATCTTTGCCCGCAGGACCGGATTTAATCGTGGATTGGGCGGGTCTATGCATGCATTTTTCGCGCCTTTCGGCAGCATGCCCAACAATGCCATCGTCGGCGCGTCGGCTGATATTGCCGTAGGTGCCGCCCTCTTTAAGCGGATCAACAGGAGGCCGGGTGTAGTCATCGCCAACATCGGAGATTCTGCCGCCGGCTGCGGACCTGTTTGGGAGGCAATGATGATGGCGTCGATGGACCAGTACCTGACGCTCTGGGATCGCGAATTGGGTGGGCGGCCTCCGATAATCTTTAATTTCTTCAACTTGGTGATTCCCCGTAGCTTGCTGCGGGGTGGCTGACTTGATAAAGAAGAGAGGGTGGGAGAGAGGAAGGAAGAAAGTCGAGTAAAGCGAGGAAGTCACTGTGTGTGGGAGATCCACTATCATGTGGTGATGCCGGTGAAGTATCGGAAGGCGCTGATAGATAAGCGGATTGAGCGAGTGATGATCGAAACGGCCAGAGGGATAGGGGAACGCTATGAAATAGAACTGGAGGCCCTAGGGATGGATAAAGACCATGTGCATTTACTGTGCGGGGCACATCCGAAAATAGCGCCAGGAAGTATCGTGATGAAATTCAAGAGTATCACAGCACGGGAGTTGTTCAAGAGGGAGCGGTGGCTGAAGGAGGAACTCTGGGGAGGAAGATTCTGGAGTTCAGGGTATTACGTGGGGACGGTTGGGGAGAGAGGGAATTGGGCGATGGTGGAGAAATACGTTTTGGAACAGGGCAAGCCGAAGGAGGATCTGCGTCAGTTAACACTGTGGTAGAGAATAAGTTCTCCTTGCCCGATACCCCGACGCTTGCGTCGGGGAGGTTCATTCAACTTTTACGGAATGGGCGGGCAGCCCGCAGGGGAGACCATGGGTTTTCAGGTTCTCGCTCGGATGGGTGCCGGCGTGAATCCCGAGTGTATGCACGCGGAGAGGATCAACGGTTACAATCCGTTGGCCGTGGCTGATGCAGTAGGCAGGAAGCGCAAGGTGTTGCAGCGCGGTGAAGGGCCAGTCCTGCTCGAAACCCTGACCTATCGCTTCTCCGGACATTCCCCCTCGGATGCCTCGTCCTACCGGACCCGCCAGGAAATCGAGCTTTGGCGGCAGCGGGACTGTATCAGTGCATTTGGCAAATACCTCATCGAAAACGGGGTAACAACCCCTGATGACCTTGAAGCCGAAGGTGCGAAGATCCGGGAAAAGATTCGAAAGACCCTGGAACGGGCGGTCGACCCACAGCGCTCACCTTATATCCAGGCCGAGGAGATCGGAGGCGTAATGTTTTCAAATCTCGCCTTGCCGAAGCGGAATGAAAGAGATCCGGAGGTACGCATTCCCCTTCATGAGAACCCGAGAGTTCAGAGCATTATGCGCAAGACACGTTTCGGGCTTGACGGTAGGGGCATTCCTCTGCCCGGAGCGAGGACCTTTACGGTTCGCGATGGCTTGTTCGAGGCGCTCGTACATCGATTCCATCTCGATCCTACTTTAGTCGCGTTTGGCGAGGAGAACCGAGACTGGGGTGGGGCTTTTGGCGTTTACAGAGGCCTTACGGAGTCGCTGCCCTATCATCGCCTCTTTAACACTCCCATTTCGGAGGGAGCTGTAGTCGGCTGTGGTGTCGGTTACGCCCTTTGCGGGGGGCGTGCCGTCGTGGAGTTGATGTACTGCGACTTCATGGGTCGAGCTGGCGATGAGATTTTCAACCAGCTCTCCAAGTGGCAGGCCATGTCGGCAGGGTATCTTCAATTGCCACTCGTCGTGCGCGTCTCAGTCGGCAACAAATACGGTGCCCAGCATTCCCAGGATTGGTCCAGCATGGTCGCTCATATTCCCGGATTAAAAGTGATGTTTCCGGCGACTCCCTATGATGCCAAGGGTATGTTGAACCTGGCCCTGAACGGTACCGACCCGGTCATCTTCTTTGAGAGCCAGCGGCTCTACGACACCGGCGAGTGGTTCGAAGATGGGGGTGTCCCCGAGGAATACTTTGAGGTGCCGGCGGGCCAGCCGGCGATTCGCCGGCACGGCGCTGACCTCACTTTGATTACCTTGGGCGCAACCCTCTATCGCGCGCTTGAAGCAGCGACCAGGCTCGAGCAGCAGTATGGGATCTCCGCTGAGGTGATCGATCTGCGGTTTCTGAATCCGCTTGATTTCGACATACTCGTTCGGTCGGTGCAGAAAACCTCGCGGGTTGTCCTGGCTTCGGATGCCTGCTCCCGAAGCTCGTTCCTCCACGATGTCGCCTGCCATTTAACTCAGTTTGCGTTCGACTACCTGGATGCGCCCCCGGTCGTTGTCGGAGCCCGCAACTGGATTACTCCTGCTCCTGAGTCCGATGCCTCATTCTTTCCCCAATCGGAATGGATTATCGATACCATACACGAGCGAGTCCTTCCCCTGCCCAATCATAAGGTTTCTACCCGCCAGTCACTGGACGACCTGGCAGAACGTCAGAAAAAAGGTATTTGACAATCCATTTGCTCGCCGGCTTCGCGAAACCAACCGGTCCTCGAGAGATGAAACTGCAACGGAGAGTCACAGCCATCCCATAAGGCCTAAACCCTGAAGGCAAGCCTGAGGGATGGAGCGGGATAGCGGTTGATATTGGGAAAAAGTCAAAATGTAAAACAGGGGGGAAATGGTTGATATGGACGGATGCTGTCCCACAGAGCTAAGGGGAGAAACCGGGCAGGTAAGCCTGTTGAGGCTGGGAACACATTCGATATCGGGTTCGTGCTGTCCCATAGAAGTCCGCCAGATCGAAAAGCCCGAAGCGGTCCCAGAGCACGCCGCGCACGAGCGTAAACAACCGGGTGAAGCTGTGCGGCCACTGGCTGATAAAGGCAATGTATCGGAGCAGAACGAGCAGCAGCAGGGCGGCCCACAGCTGCCAACGGATGGCCTGCTTGGAATGCCCGAGAAAATCGCAGACCTTGAAGGTTTGCTTGATCTGCTTGAAAAACACCTCGATGCCCCAGCGGCAGCGGTAGAGGGCGCAGACACTGGAAGGGGCCCAGTCCATGTTGTTGGTGAGGAAAACCATGACGACCCACTCGCCGTTGACTTCCACTTCGGCTTCGATCCGGCGCAACCTGCCGGGATACTGCCGGCGGGAGGCGGGAACCTTCAGGGTGACCTCGTCATCCCGCAGGATAGGTCCTTGAGGCTTGCGCAGGCGCTTGCGGCAAACATGGCAGCGCAGGTTGTCTTTGGCGCGCGTGACCCAGAATATGCCGCGTTCGCTCAAATGGAAAAGATTGGCAAAATGCACGTAAGCCTTGTCGAAAACCGCGATCTCTCCAGCCTGCAGCCCCGCGCACAGGGCCAGGGTCCGCGTGCCGTCGTGATGGGAAGCTTCTTCAATGACGGCAAAGCCGGGAAGAAAACTTTGCAGGTTGAGCCGCAGGTGCATCTTCGCCGCGGCCTTGCGCCGACGGTGCTTGGCCCAGTCCATGCAGTTGGCCACCAGGGCAATGGTGGTGGAATCGATCGCATGGATCGCCCGTTTGAAGCGACGGGGCAGGCCTCGGTAGCGCCCGGCCGGTCCAAAGCCCGGCGAAAGCTCTTGCAGATGCCCCAGCACCTTCCAGAACAACGCCTCCATCATGTCGCTGTCGCGCTCCCTATTGGCATGCGAAAGAGTGTTTCGGCTCGGTGCAACCGCTCCCCTGATCGCCTTGAGCTTGGGCGCATGATGCCGCAGGGTGTCGCAGACGTCGTTAAGGCCGATGGCATGGGTCAGTTGCGCAAAGAGCAGACTGACCACATGACTCCATGGCGTGAAGGTGCGCGCCTTTTTATCGACCCCGTACTCCCGGGCGAGTTTTTCCGTCAAATGCGACGGGATGAGTTTACAAAGCTGATGCAAGGTGCTGCTGTAGTGTTTCGTCGGCGTTATGTTTTTCATACTGCGGATTCTTTGGTCGGAATCCGCCGCCGACCACCTTTTTTTAACCCTGCCCGAAAGGGAGTCTCACCACATCCTGTGGGATGGCTGTGACGGAGAGTCTATCTTTTGAGGCCATTAGGCCATCATCTATAGCCTGGAATGAACCATTGATTACGGAGTGTTCGACAGGTAGGGCGAAGCGTCCCCGCTGAGCCGTGGCCTGCGGCTCAGCGGGACTGCTTCGCCCTACCCAATTTGGTTCGAAACGGTCGTTGTAGGGAAGGATCCCGAATTAGATTTTTACTTTACCATTGATCCTTGCCGAAGATCACCTTGCGCGCGAAGAGCGACCTGAAGCCTTCGCGCGCCATCTTCACGCCGGTAGAGGAGATTCCACAAATTAAGTTTCAGAGGAGTCGCGCCCCCGGCGCGCTTGCGCTGGCCGGATCAAACGGGAGCGAAACTTTGCAGAGGTTTCAGATGACGGGTTTCAGGTGTCAGTTCTGAGAAAGCGCAATCGAGTCCTGACACCTGAACACTGAAACCTAAAATCCGCTCCAGCAGTGAAGTTTCATAGGAGAGCGGGCTAAAGCAAGACCTTGACCCAGACAATGATGGCAAGGGCGGTGAATATGATAAAGAATCCGGCCCGGTGGGTGCGGACTCGTCCGGTTTTTTCTCGATGGCTTTGGGTTGCTTTATAGGCAACATACGCGGCTACCGATACGACGATGGCGACCAAGACCTGCATGATGAGGTGGATTCTAATCCCAGCAGTAGAATAGGCGAGCAGGAAATCACGCTGCCTCAGTACCGATCCTTTGCCAGCTTCAGCCTGAAAGGGAGAAATCTAAGCCCGACAGATTGCTAGGTTTCCTCCAGAACCTCCCTTACGGCCTTGACCGTGATACCGAATTCTTTGGCCACCGAAGTGGGGCTGGCGCCCGAAGCCACCAGTTCCCTGATTTCGTCGCGCATGGCGACGAGCTGCAACGGCTCTGCCGCGGCAGGCTTGCTTCGGGCGGGAGCGCGTTTGCGCGACGCCGACGATCCCGGCTTCCTTTTTGGCTTTGATCGCCGGCCGCCCTTCGGCGGAGTCGGAGCCGCTACCTCTTGAATGGCAGCCGGGGAGGTTTTCCTGAGCCGTGGTCGGCGGCCCCGTTTGGGAAGGGCAAATTCAGTTAATGCTTCGATCAGAGACCGAGTGTTGGGATACCCGCTATCGCGCACAAGCGCCTCCAGGCGCAACCTTTCCCGGTCGTGTTCTGCGATTTTTTCTTCCAGCTGCTGCCGTCGGCGAGCTAACGTGGCCAGCCTTCCATCAATCCTCTTGATCTCCTTTTTGACCATCTCTGCGAGCCTCTAATGTTTGTGCTGAGTAGTCAAGATGGCAGCGTTTTGCCTCCCAATCTTACTCCTGGCCTCTTGGGTCCTCGGCCCAGAACGCCTGCGATGGTTTCCAGCCTTGGAGGGATCCCGATTGAGGTCGGGAAGTCCGGAAGGTCGGCTGCCTTCACGGTCCCGATTCATGCCACGCAGGCGGGTATCCGATCTGTTTCCAGCAGAGGGCATTCACCCTTTTCGATCGGGCTTTAACTGGTGGCACTGCGTATTCGCCGCCAGCCTACCCAGATGACAATACCGATCAGCGGCAGCAGTGCGTTGCGGCGGAATGTTTCCAATGCCAATTGAAGTTGGTCGCGGTTAATAGCGCCCGTCGCAAGTTGGTAGCTCCATACGCCCAGCGTGGCCAGAATAAGGACAGCGAGAGCGACGAACTGTCCTTTCTGAAAAGCAAGAAAGTTCCCGCGGCTCGATTCAGTAAAGGTCCGGCGGATCCCTGCAATACCATGAAAGATGCAGCCGGGGGAGAGAATCTCGGCCAGAACGAACAAGGCAAACGCAGGATTGAGACCGTAGACGATGTAGTTTCCGGCGGCCGTTCCGGAATGAAGAAAGAAGGCAACGCGGTCTACGCACTGGCTGAGCAGGAGGAAGGGGTGGAGAATGAGAAAGATCGCCGCGGATTCCCGGAAATCGCTCGGGTTACTCCAGAAATAGCGGTCGGTAAGGAGGAGATTTCCTGCGGCCAGGAAGAGCAGAAGGAAAAGTCCGGTCACCGACTTGAGGTAGTGGCGCGCGGTGAGCCCATGACTTGGAGGCGAGTCCCCTCGCTGCAATTGGGTGGAAGCCGAGCGTAGACTGGTGTTCACTGCAAGGAGGACGAGAAGCATGAGCAGAAGGAAATACGATCCGTCCGCTGTTTGAGAGGGGGTGTGCCTCCAGTATAAATGGGTATTGGATTGAAAGGCGGCAACGACGGAAGGGCGCTGCGTCGCCGTGATCGAGAAAGGTAGCGCCGTCATGAACACGAGGCCACCAGAAGCGAGGAAGCGGGCGTAGTTCGGAATTTGCGAGCGCCCGCAGGACCACTTGGCGACTAGCCGATAGAGGAGGAAGGGTAGGGTAAAAATAAGACCTAAGGCAGCCAGCCGACGTAGGAGCGGCGCATGCGGCTGGAAGAACCTGCTCGAGCCGGGCCGGTGAAGAGTGTCTCGCTGGAAGGTTGCATTGAGGAACCTGATCACACTGCCAATAATAAGTGGATCGGCACTTTCGGTGAAGTGACTGGAAAATGGCGAAATGAAAAGCGAAGTTCTCAGGCCCTCTTTGCCGGCATCGTTCGTCATTTCTTGATTGAGAGACCAGGGGCTCAGGTGCCATCGCTGATGAGGCTCGAAATCGTTCAGTTCGATGATGCCCTTCTCATCGTTGAGTTCGTCGACGAGACCTACCCAAATGGCACCCATTCGAGCCGGCATCGCCGAAATATCGACCGTTTTGCCGATCACTCCGATCGCGGTGATGTCACCTTGGGCAAGCCCGGCATCGAAAATGGGTGTGGCCCCGTCAGAGTGGGCCAGAAGAGCGATCCGGGATTCGTTGCCGGAGAACAGTTTCTTCACTACCGCGACGGCTTCCCGCAGGTCCTCTCTCTTGTGCGCTGCTTCTTCCCCTTCGTCACGGTACTCCCGCGTCGAAAACGTTACCATACCGGCCATGTAACCTGCCTGCGCTACACGCCGAGCATAATCGCGAAGCACCCTGCCGGTGGAGCCGCGGCCGGGAAAGAGAAGGACGATAGGCGGGGTCCCTTCAGAATTCCCTTCTGCCCCCGCCTGCTGGTGATTGAAATAGAGAGTGACGAAAGGTTGAGGAAAGGGCCCATAGGCGACACGATGGATTTCGATCGAACGCAAGGGGAGCAGGTCGAGCGCAAGAAAGAGCAAAAGAGAGACCGCGATTGCCCAGGCAATCAGTTTGAAGGCGAGAGTAATGCGCTTCACCTTGGATATTCTCACGCCAAGACCCTAAGACCCCAAGGTTGAGGTGGATACCCAGGTCCGCTTCTGCCTGCGAGCCCGAGACGGTGATGACAACCACTCAGACAGGCCAAAGTGAAGAGGATGAAGGGCTTTCATTTGAACTTGATCATTCCCTGTAGCTCGCTGCAGGGTTCTAAAAAAACACCTCGTAGGACGACACCTGGCCCCGAAGGGTAAAAAGCCGTAGATTCCCCGTAGCTTGCTGCGGGGAGTAGGCTTTTTAAGGGTGTCGTTCAATTTCATCGAACAAGCTTATTTCTCAGACGGGACACCAGGTTACCGCCTTTCAAAGTGTCATTCAATTTCCTATGTGCCATTAGGAGGTTCGTCATCGAGGCCGATGGTCGTCAACCGTGGTGCAGATGAACCGGAGATCCGATACCCTCCGCTCACGCAGAGGGCTACATGTAGCTCGCTCCGTGAGGAGCGGGACGGTTCGGCAATCGGCGAGGTTCACTAGGAGGTCCACCATCGAAGCCGTTGGCTGTCAACTATGGTTGAATCATGAACCTTACGACCGTGCCTTCTGGAGGGCCGAGGGCCCCCGAGGCCGGGAGTATGATTAGGATTAAGATTACGATTAGGAGGCGAAAATCTGGTCGGGTTCGCTAGGAGGGACCCAGAGAGGTCTCTGGCCGTAAACCATTGAGTTTGTTTTATCCCGAACGCATGGCTAGTGTCCTGTCTTGAAAAGTGCAGCGGAGACTGTGTTCAGATGAGCCTTGAGACAGAGCGTCGGCAGGGAAACCTATTCGCCACCACGCGTTGGTCGATGGTCATCGCGGTTCGGGACCTCGAATCCCCGGAGTCCAGGGCGGCCCTGGCCCGGTTGTGTGAGACCTATTGGTATCCGCTCTACGTCTACGTGAGGCGACAGGGCTACTCCCCGGAAGACGCTCAGGATTCGACCCAGGCATTCTTCGCGCACTTCCTGGAGAAGGGGAGCTTTGCCAGGGCGGACCGCAAGCGCGGGCGTTTTCGGACCTTCTTACTTACTTCGATGAAGCGATTTCTCATCAACGAGCGGCAGCGGTCGACGGCCCGGAAACGGGGAGGTAGTTACCGCATTGTATCCTTAGATAACGCTGACCCCGAGGAACTCTTCAGTAAGGAGTTTCTGGATCAGTCGACCCCGGAGACCGCCTATGAGCGCAATTGGGCCAAAATGGTGCTCAAACAGGTGCTCATGAAATTGCGCGAGGAATTCGAGGTTCGGAAAAAGGCCGACCTATTCGAGCATCTCTCGCAGTTCCTGTGGGGATCCGAAGGGGGCGGCTCCTATGAAAAAGTGGCGCGCGACCTCAATCTGAGCGTAGGTGCGCTCAAGGTAGCTGTGCATCGCTTCCGCCATCGCTATCGGGAACTCCTGCGAACTGAGATTGCTGAAACCCTGGTACGGAGTGAGGATATCGATGATGAACTGAGGCACTTGGTGGCTGTGCTCTCGTAGCAATCTGGCGGGCTTCCGAGTTTATGCTGGTACACTATTTTCTTGGGCAGATCTATATGCTGGTACAACGTCATCACGATGCTATAGCCGAGTACCGAAGGGCGCTTGAAGTCGAGCCCGCCAATACCTTGAACCTGGCCGGATTGGGTCAGGCACTCGCTGCTGGCGGCGACCGCGACGGGACCCGAGAAATCCTTGCTCAATTGGAAGAGACATCCCGTTCGAATTATGTCGGTTGGCGTGCCTTTGCTATGCCGTATTCAGCTCTCGACGAGCTGGAACGGGCCTTGGATTACCTCGAAAAGGCCTATGGCGAGCACGAGCCGACCTTGGTTTGGATGAAGTACTATCCGGTCGCCGATGCCTTGAGCGAACATCCCCGCTTTGCCGAGATCATTGCCCGGATGTGAGCACGCTTTTCAACGGGACGAAAAACGGGCCCTTTCAGGAGGAGAGCGCGGCCTGAAGGGCCGCGACCTGGAGTTTGGTTCGTTCTAGATCATGCGGTAGCGGCGAATAGCGAGCTGCAGATGTCCGGTTGGTATTTAATCAACTTCGCCTTTGGGTGAGCTTTGTTCATGAAGTTGGTTAAAATCTCCGGGCGTATGGCACAAGCCCATAATTCCCTGCGCAATTCGTTGATCAGGTCTTGAGAGGAAGGTCTTTGTTTCTTAGAGGGCTTCCTCCATTTTGCTTCGGGAATGGCGGTAGGTTTGCCGCCTTGTCCATAAGCTTTGATAGCGGCCAGATGGAGCATGGCGTAGGCGGCTACTGCGGTTGCGGGGATGTGCTGGACGGAGTTTTCGTTGCGCACTTGAGCCTGCCCCACACCCAGGATGGTCTTTTCGTCGCGGTGGTTGACCTCGATGTCCCAGCGCCAGAGGTATTGCTGAAGCAGGTCCTCCAGTGGGAGGTTCGGATCAGTGCAGATCAAATACGCCGGTTGGGTGTATAGTTTTCTGGCCCCTTGGCGCAGGCGATATCCAACCGGACGGATGACGAGCAGGCGTAGATCCATCTGCCCGGCCGCCCTCCAGCGTATGGGTCCCAGGGTTTTGACTTCGAAGTCCCGCCATTTGCCGCTCGCGCGCGCCTGCACGGTAATCCAAGGGATGTCCGGGTCCCGGCGGATTTGTTGCGGTGTGGGCAGGTCCTCTCCGTAGAAGCGCTTGCGTCCGCGTACGGCTTGCGCGCCGGGTTTCGCGCTGAGCTTGGCGTCTTTGCGGATTCGACCGATCAGGGTCGTCTTTTCGGGCAGATTACGCAGCATCTTTCGGTTGGTGTAACTGCCGTCAACCACGACATGCAACTCGGGTGCGGTTCCTGCGTTTTCCTCGGCACGCTCTTGCTGCAGTTGCCTCAATGCATCGGTGGCCAAGGCGTTGAGGTTACGCTGTTTCATCTGCTCCTTGTAGAGTTCGACCTGCTCGACCGGTGCGCTTTTGCGGGGCTTGCGCGGAGTCGAAGCGTCCTGAAAAGCGATCGGGATCATGCGCACTTCGTTGTTTTCATCGGCCACCGCCGCGCTGAGCTGAAGCCTGCGTTGTGCCCAGACCAGATTGAGGTTGAAGGGCGGGCCGAGGGGATCTTTGCGGTAGGCCGCACCGGGGATGGTTTTGCCTGTCTTGCGCAGGATGGTATCGTCGAGGGCAATACAAAGTGGTCGGGTTGCGGGGCTGAGCGCTTCGAGTTCTTTTCTGACTTGGCGAAAGATCACCTCCTCGTTCACCCGGTCCTTGGCATAAAGGGAGTAATCCGCCGTCCAGTCCCGGAACTGCTTGCCAAACACTGTGATCAGCGAAGTGATCGTGTGCCGTCCCGGGCAAACCAGATGGGCCAGCAGATGCTCGCGCACTCGGCGCGTGCACGAGGGGGTGCCGGAGACTTCTTGTTCGCACTGCCTCCAAATTGCTTCCCACTGGTTCAGGAGCGAGGTGCCGTTTTTTTTTGATGGTGACCGGCGAAGGCGGAACCACCGGACGATGGGCGATGATGTTGGCTTTGTCTTCGATGATCCACTCAATAATCTCCCCTTTTTGGAACTCCATCGCTTCGGCAATGGCGGTGGGGAAATTAATGTAATATTGGTCGGCCCCCTTTTTGCGGGAGATGAGCTGAACTTTAGTTGGATACCCCATGGTGTTTTTGTGTTTAGAGATTAAGTATCTAGCGAATATACTAGAACTAAAATCACCGAAAACCAGCTTGAAATCAAGGGAAAAAGTGAAAACCTAGATCACCAGTCTAGTAGTAACCAAACTCCAGAGCGCGGCCTGAAGGGCCGCGACAGCCCAGCCCAGGGAGGAGCGTAGCGACGCCCTGGGTCACGGGGCGCGGATCCAGCAAGCGTCCTGAAACAGGGAAGGTACGATCGCTTCATGCTCCTCCTTCAGCGAATCCAGAATGGCCTCGGTTTCCGGGCTAGCCACATCCTCAAAGCACCAGGTCATTGCAACCGAACAATCAAGAACGAAGCGCGGCATTAGGGCCGCCCCTCCTCACGTAGCTCACGCACGTTCAGACCATTAAGTAAGTGTCCCTTCCTCACTTTCTTCAGTGCCTTAATCGCTTTACCGATGCGACCGCGTTTCGCTATCGGCACAAGACGCGCGACCGGCTTCCCGTGCCTGGTGATGGTGAACCCTTCCCCCTCCTCTTCCACTTCTCGCACCAGTCTCGGAAGATCCGTCTTCGCTTCATACGAACCAACTGTCTTCATCGCTTCCCCTTATCATTTGCTTTTCCCCTGCCAGTACTGCCCATTGAAATCTAAATCGACTAGACTAGTCGGATTAGATTTTCAAGCCCTCAAGTTATTTTAGATGGCGCACTGCTTATCGGAGCGGCTTGTCCCGGCGATGCAATGTATCCAGGGGCTCCTGGTTTTAGCGGGGCGAAACTACAGGGTGCAGAGTCTCCCCCGGCGGATCGAACCCACCCCGCCCTTCGGGCACCCCTCCAGGGAGGGGACTGTTATAGGTGACTACCGTTAGGTAGAGGTCCCCTCTCGGGAGGGGTGCCCGAAGGGCGGGGTGGGTCATGCCCAGTGTGCCGACCTTGTTTCAGAGGAGCAGTGCCCAGACGGAAGCGGAGATTGCGGTGCGGGTAGTGGGGCCTGCGAATCCGGCTCCGCTCAGCTTCGCCGTGACGGGAGGGTGCGGGACCCGGGGCAAATGTAGCCGGCTTCGCAAGAAGGCGGGGACCAAGCGCGATGGGCCAAAATACCCATGATCACGGTTGCCGGGTCAGATTCATGCTTGCAATACCGCACGCTTGCGCGTCCGGCTACACAAGTTCGCCTTACCCGAGAAGTGATCAGCGGCCCGTCCCTAGCTGATGCCATGCGATTGACTGGAGCGGGTAGGGCGTGACGCCGGGCGCGCCGGAACCCGGTTCGCGACACCAACCTGGCTCGATCCTGAAACCGGACGTCCGGGCGGTCCGTCCATACCGGCAACCGCCGCACAGGTAGGGCGCACCAGCGTAGCCGCCGGATGTGCCGAAGCAGGCATTTCCCGGGTTTCGCTCAATTTCCAATTTTTTCAAGATTATTCCGTAACCTTCCGGAGGCTTCCTTGTAGCACCCCTGTGAACAAGCAACGGGAGGTTTGCGATGAAAAACAAAAACTACAATCTAACTGAGCGCGACATCGAAACACAGGTTTCGGCAATCCGAAGCCTAAGGCGAAAACTGGAGCGGGTATTCCACCAACCCCTCACCAACGAGGAAGTACTGGAGTATTGGTTCCGCAATGGGCCTTACGGCGCTTTTTCCAGGGTCTCCTCGGAAACGACGGCCTGAAATCCCTTATCTACGGGAGGAATTAAAAATGTACATTCACCGATCGACTGCATTAACCCGCATCGCTTCTGGAATCTGTGAGCGAATCGGGTTTGTCTTTCTGGCCGCACTCTTGGGTGGCTGCTCCATCAAGCAGATGGCAGTCAACAAAATGGGAGATGCATTGGCCGCTGGAGGAAGCGTATTTACCTCGGATGACGATCCCGAGCTCATCAAAGCTGCTCTGCCTTTCAGCCTGAAGCTGATGGAGAGCTTGCTTGCCGAAAGCCCCCGCCACGAGGGTCTCTTATATGCCACCGCAAGCGGATTTACCCAGTACAGCTATGCCTTTGTACACCAGCAAGCGGATGTCCTGGAAGGCAGCGATCTAGCCGCCGCATTCATGCTTCGCCAGCGGGCTCGAAAGCTCTACCTGCGGGCCCGTGACTATGGACTTCGCGGCTTGGAGATCAAGCGTCCCGGTTTCGAAATCGCCTTGCGCAGCGATCCGCGAACGGCAGTTGCCCGTGCCGAGGTCAAGGATGTGCCCATGCTCTATTGGACGGCTGCCTCGTGGGCCCTGGCTATCACCTTGTCCAAAGATGTCCCCGATCTGGTGGGTGATCTTCCCATCGTGGAAGCCCTAGTCGACCGGGCCCTGCAACTGGACGAAAGTTACGGCGAAGGGGCCATTCATGCATTCCTGGTCACTTACGAGATGATCCGGACGGGAGGCGGGGATCAGGCCGTGGAGCGTGCGCGGAGTCACTTCGAGCGTGCCCTGGAACTCTCGAGGGGAGAGCAGGCCGGGGTATTCTTGACTTACGCCGAGTCGGTGGAGGTGCCACGGCAGAATCGTCGAGGATTCGAGATCCTTCTGAACGAGGCCCTGGCCATCGATGCCGATGCCTACCCGGAATACAGGCTGGTCAACTTGATATCACAGGAGAGAGCGCGGTGGCTGCTCGACCATGCCGACGAGCTCTTTCTGGACTGAGCATTCAGAAACAGAAATTGGATGAATTTAGAAGCACAGGAAGAATTGAGAATGATGAAATTGTTAGAAAGCAGAACACATATGAAAGCCCTGTTGACAGCCGGATTGCTGGCTTCGGTGGGGAGCTTGAGCGAGACCGTGGCCGGAACCCAGACCGTGAAACTGACGACGGTGGCACCAAAGGGTTCCTCCTATCACCAGATCCTGCAGAAAATGGGCGATGAGTGGCAGGGGCTCTCGAATGGTGAGATAAGACTGGTGATTTATCCCGGAGGCATTCAGGGAGGCGAGCCGGCAATGGTGGAGCGCATGCAAATTAATCAGACTCACGCCGGGCTGCTTACCGCCGTCGGCCTGGCCGAGATCGAGCCCAGCGTAACCGGTCTGCAGAGCCTCCCCATGATGTTTCGGGACCTGGAGGAAGTCGATTACATCGGCGCCAAGCTGCAGCCTCGCATGGAGAGGAGTCTGAAGGAAAAGGGCTATGTCGTGCTCTTTTGGGCCGATACCGGGTGGGTGCGTTACTTTTCGCGTTTTCCGGTTCGCCGTCCCGACGATTTGAGGAAGCTGAAACTGCTCGCTTGGGGTGGTGACTCCGACGGCGTCGATATGATCAAGGAGGTCGGGTTCAATCCCGTGCGGTTGGAGGCCTCCGATATGGTCATCGGATTGCAGACCGGATTGATCGATGCCTTTGCCTGTCCGCCTTTCTTCGCCCTGGCTGGTCAGCTCTACACTTACGCACCGCATATGGTAGATGTCAATTGGGCGCCGCTTGTGGGAGCTTGCGTTATTACAAAGAAAACCTGGGAGAAGATTCCCGCCTCCCGGCGTCCAGCTCTGCTAGCATCAGCCAGGCGAGCCGGCGAGACCATGAAGGCGACGGCGCGTCTGGAAAGTGACCGCTCTGTCCAGGCGATGGAAGAGAAATGGAATCTGACCGTGCACCACGTAAGTGACGGGGAAAAGGCGTCCTGGCGCGGTATCGCCGAGCAACTCTACCCCAAGATCAGTGGTCGCGTGGTTCCGGCCGACATCTTTGACGAGGTAAAGCGGCTTTTGGAGGAGTACCGGAGGAGCAAGCACGTCGTTTTGGAGTGAGAGCCTAATATGAACATCGGAAGTTTAGAAGGTGCTTATGGGTTGGCTTCATCGCTGGAGGGTTTGCCTCTGGCTGGAGGAGTCGCCCGCCGTATCCGCAGGCGGATGCAACTGATCGGCCGGTTTGTCCGTTCGCCGGCGCTGGTAGCCGCTGGAGATAGGGACTTTGCGGAAGAATGGTCGGCGCGAGAGCGTCGCACCTTTATATCGGCCGCCTTGCGCAGTGTTGCGCGAGTCGGTACACGAAAATCGGTTCGCATGGTGGCATTCCTGGAGAACGCGGCTGTTGCGGTGGCGCTTCTCGCCATGGTGGTGTTGCCCCTGGCGGAGATTGTTCTCCGCAAAGCCGGCACCACCGGCATCGCCGGTGGGAGTACGATTCTACAGCATCTGGTGTTGTTTGTCGGGATGTTGGGTGGTGTGGTTGCGGCGCGTGAAGGCACTCTGCTTTCGCTCTCTACCGCAGCCAGCTTTCTCAAGGGAGGCTGGAGGAAGGCGGCTGCAATTTACAGCGGATCCTTTGCTACCGCCATCAGCGTGTTGCTGGGCGTGGCCGCCATTCAGTATGTGCAGAGTACCCGCGTCCTCGGTAGAACCTTTGTAGAGGAGATACCCCTCTGGATTGTCCAATTGATTTTACCGCTCGGATTCGGGTTGATTTCGGTCCGTGTGCTGTGGCGTTCCGCCGCCTCCTGGCGAGGACGTGCCCTGGTCTTCCTTTTCAGTGGGGCGGTGCTTGCGATGGGCCTCTATCCTCCCCTTCCTCCCCAGCAACTGGTGCCTTGGGCGCTGGCAGGTCTCCTCCTGGCCACCGGTCTCGGTACGCCTATCTTTACCACCCTCGGGGGTGCCGCGCTCATCCTTTTCTGGGGACAGGAAAGCCCTATCGCTTCTATTGCCATCGATCATTACCGGATGGTGGTTAACCCCTCCCTGGCCGCTATCCCTCTTTTTACCCTGGCGGGTTACTTCCTGGCTGAAGGGGGAGCTTCGAAACGTTTGATCCATGTGTTCTCCGCCCTCGTGGGGCGGTTTCGGGGCGGTCCGGCAATTGTCACCGCCATGGTCTGCGCATTTTTCACCAGCTTCACGGGGGCCTCCGGGGTCACCATCCTGGCCTTGGGCGGACTTCTGCTCCCGGTGCTCCTTTCCGCTGGATATGCCAGGAATTCCGCTATCGGTTTACTTACCGCGTCGGGTTCCCTCGGGCTCCTGCTTCCCCCTTGCCTGCCCCTTATGCTCTACGCAATCGTGGCAAGCAATGCGGGTGGCATGGTAACTATCAAGGACATGTTTCTCGGTGGAATCGGCCCCGGTCTCTTCCTCGTCGGGTTAACCGCATGGTGGGGAATTCGTTGCCAGCCCAAGGGAACCTTCACGAGGCGGGAGTTCGATTCCCGAGAAGCTGTCAGAGCAGTCTGGGCGGCAAAATGGGAGCTTCTGCTTCCGGTGGTCGCCCTTGTCGCTCTCTTCGGTGGATTTGCCACCCCGGTCGAGGCAGCGGCCGTCACTGCGCTCTACGCCTTTGTCGTGGAGACTTTTGTTTACCGTGATCTTGGGCTACGTCGAGACCTGGTTCGGGTTTCCAAGGAGTGTGGTCGTTTGGTGGGAGGAGTTCTGCTGATTCTGGGTGTAGCCATGGGCTTCAACAATTTCCTCATTGACGCGCAGATTCCCGATTTGGCAGTGGATTGGGTGCGGGAGACCATACACTCTCCCTACCTTTTCCTGCTCGCCCTGAACGGTTTTCTGCTCCTGGTGGGATGCCTCATGGACATCTTTTCCGCAATTATCGTAGTAGTGCCCCTGATCGTGCCCATGGGTTTAGCCTTCGGCATGGATCCCGTCCATCTGGGCATCATTTTTCTGGCTAATCTTGAGTTGGGGTACTTGACGCCGCCGGTGGGCATGAACCTATTTCTTTCTGCATACCGTTTCGGGAGGCCGCTGCCGGAAATCTACCGGTCGGTATTGCCCATGCTGCTGGTGCTGTTGGCCGGCGTGCTGCTGATCACCTATGTGCCGGCACTGACCACGGCGCTGCCCGGGTGGTTTAAATGAACGCAGAAGGCAGAATTCAGAAGGCAGAAGGGATAGGTGAATAGTGAACAGGGTTAAGGGTTCAGGGTTCGGGTGGAGGACCTCGAGGCCGTTGGAGGGCGGAGAGGAGAAACCACCTTCACGAGCGCAGCGAGGAGCCTGTCGAGATCTGCAACGTGTGATCTTCCCTCTCACTTCAACGTTCGATGTTCGTGTCTTGTCCCAGCCGTTCCCTGATGGCCAATAACATCATCCCATGAAAGAATTTATCTATCACCTTCTTCCCTATTTCCCGGTTTTAGGATTCCTGATTGCTTTCCTGTTCGGTTACCAGGGTATCGTGGTTCTCGCCTGTGCCCATGCAAGCGGACTCCTAGCCGATGGGCTGTTTCTTTCCTGCACCCTTTGCGGTATGCTCGCCTCTGACCTGTCGTGGTTTTTTCTGGGCCGGCATCAGCACCTCACGAGGCATATCAGCGGCATTGGCATGCGGCCGGAAATTACCCACGCCCTGCTGCGACTGAAGTCGCTCTGGAGTGACCGTCTGTTCCTGGTATTCCTGCTTTCCAAGTTCCTTTACGGAACCCGCACCCTCACCGCCATCTATATGGGAACACGGCAGGAACTCTCCTATCGGAAGTTCGTCTTGTTCAGTCTGACCGCAAGCGCTCTGTTCGTCGCCACCGTCTCCATCGCCGTGCGTTGGATTTCCGGAAGAATCGCCATCGCTGATACCCGTTTCGGACAACTGAACACAGTGCTCTTAGCCCTCCTGGTATTTTTCGGACTCTCTTTGCTCATCCGGCTTGTTGTCGGAGAGCGTGGAGGGCCAAAGCAGGCGGCCCGAATCGAATGTGGGATTACTCGATGATGAGACCGCATTGGATTGTCGATGGCATCCTCTTGGTCGGTGCATCCCTTTTCGCCGCCTGTCTAACCCTCAATTCCTTCGGGGCCCCGGCCTGGGTCAGAGCGCTCGCCGCATACGGAGCCGAAAGGTACGGGTGGCATCTCAGCGTGGGCAACCTCAGGTTGAGAGGGTTCTCGGTCATTGAGGCCGTGGGAGTCGAGTTGTCCCCAATCGAGGATCCGGTTAGGTGCCAAGTCCACCTTGAGGAGGTAAAGGTCCGTTTGAATTGGAGCCGCCTTTTCAAACGCACCGGGGGTCTCGAGAAGCTCAGCATCCGCGACGGACGCATCCGATGCAATGCCCTCTCCCCTCCAGATTCTCCCGATATTTTCCAATTCAACCGGCTCGATGGCGAACTTGGGATTGACGATGACGGCACCCTGATCCTGAGAGCCTTGACGGGAGACTGTGATCGGATTCAGTTTTCGGTAATGGGAAGTGTGAAGCATATACATGCTTTCCGCGATTGGGCCTCCTTGCTTTCTCCGCTACGGAAGCCGGCTACGGTGCAAGAATCGTGGCGCAAATTCTTTACTCTTCTTCGAGATACGACCTTCTCATCGACTTCGCGTGTTAATGTTGCTTTCCACGGTGACCTTGCCGAGCCGACGGAGATGGATATCGCTGTGCGCTGTTGGCTTCCCCAAGTGATATCACCCCATGGCTCGCTGGCCGCGAGCCTGGAGATCAACCTGAATGCGGGGGAGCGGGTTGCGGCCGTCGCCCAGGCGCGGATTCAGCGACTTCGAAGCGAAGCTGTGGCTGCGGAAGAAGCCACCATTCGAGGACGGGTGGTGGCGGACTCATTGAACGAGGGTGATTCCCGGGACGCGAGCGTCACTGCCTGGCTGAATTTGGAAGCAGGTGAGCTCCAGTTACTGGAAACCGATGTAAGCGAGGTGGATTTTCACCTCGAGGTCCATGTTCCCAGGCAGCGGCCGCTCGATAACGCTGTGACCTGGGATTTCACCGCGGCTCGATTGAGAAATAGCATGGGCCAGTTCGAAGGCCTTTCCTGTTTTGGTCTCGCTCGGATGGAGCCACAATTACAGCTTATCCGAGATTTTCAGCGCCTTCTGGTATTCGACAGGTTGGAGGATACTCTTCCCCTTAGATCGATGACTGTAGCCGTAGGGATTGAAGCGATCAACCTGCCCTGCATCAAGGCCACCGAATTCGTCCTTGAAGGGCAATTGGATGGGAAGGGGCTGTGGATTACGAAGCTTCAGTGCCGGCTCTACGGGGGTAGTTTCAATGCCGAAAGTAATCTCGATCTTCGGACACGTCGATTCGGTTCCAAAGTCAGTTTCAACTTCGATGGCCACCGTATCGCAGGGATGCTCACCCCAAGAGCCCGCAGGTGGCTTAGCCAGTTTGGATGGGAGAAGCCACCCGAGGTCACTGCCGAAATTAGCCTGAGAGTGCCTCGGTGGCACGGTGCGGCGCCGCGCTGGGCAGTTGATGTGCGCCCGGGAATTCAACTAGAGGGCGAATTTAGGGCGGGTGCGGGTTCCTTTCGGGGCGTGCCGGTATCCTCAGCTCATTCCCGCTTCATTCTCCAGAGGGACGTCTGGAACCTTCCGAATCTGGTGGCCTACCGCCCGGAAGGGAAGATCGAAATGGACATTACCTCGGATATGGGCAGCCACGACTTCTACTTTTTGCTCAACGGAGATCTGGATCTTCATAAGTTGAGACCGCTTTTAGCCAATGAAACTATGCGCGATGTTCTCGATCGATTTGAATTCAGCGCGCCTCCTGATGTCGCAGGCAGGGCCTGGGGTAACTGGCATGAATCCCCAAAGAACGGTTTCGACCTCGAAGTGAGGGGTTCCGACTTCGCCTACCGGGGTGAGCGCTGCGACACTTTTTCCGGCCGGTTATTCTTCAACGACCGCTCTCTCCTTTTCTCCCACGCGGAGATAGGGCGGGAGGATCGTCGACTGACGTTGATCAGGGGCGGATATGACTTTCGCGAAGGTATACTTTCCATCGGCCATGCTCACTCTACAATGGATCCGTCAACCGTGGCACGGGTCATCGGCGATGAGGCCGTTCGAACCCTCGCGGCTTTCACCTTTCCGGTTCCGCCGACGGTGACTATATCCGGTTATGTCGCTCCATTCGATCTTCGCCGCACGGATCTACGATTTGAACTCGAAGGAGGCTCCCTGGTTTGGAATCAGCTTCGCTCGGAGCTCGTGCCCAATGCTACCGTTCACTGGAAAGGCTACGACCTTGGCCTCGGCATCGAGCAGGCAGAGTTCTACGGCGGCTTGCTCAGCTTTACAGGTGACTTCCAATTCGACCGGATCCGAGATTCTCGCTTCAGCTTCGATACCAGGCTCAAAGAGGTCTCTATCCACCTGCTCTCCCAACAGTTCAGCTCTCAGTCAGAACGGGTCGAGGGCAAGTTTAACGCCCATCTCGTTTTGTCCCAGGGTCAATGGTCACAATGGGAGACGTGGCAGGGATACGGATCCGTGCGGCTGAGCGATGGTGTCTTCGTTCGCAATCATCTCTTTACTCCACTGACACCGTTTCTCAAGGCAGTTACCCTGACACAGGCTGAAAGCCAACCGATCGATGGTCTGGCTACTTTCTCCATTTCGGATGGTGTCTTGACAACCAGTGACCTCAGGATCAAGGCGCCTCCCTTCGACATTCGCTACCGAGGCAGACTGACGTTGAATGGCGAGTTTGGAGATGCTCGGCTATCGCTACACCTGCCGCAGGAGCCGATTGCTTTCGGTTCCTTTGCCCGACCTGCTTTCTTTCCCATCTCCCGAATGTCTGAACACAGAATCGTGGGATCGTTGAAGGACATGAAGATCGAACCTGTGCTTTTCCTGCCCCGCCTGTTCAAGGCGCTCTTTCTATGAGAAGTAATGCTCAATTAGCGTGACAACTGCCTTTCTCTGGATTCCGGCTATTCTATCTTTCTCACGTGGCGGATGAAGAACAGCAGTGCCGCTTCGCCGCAGGTGCCAGAACGCCCCCGATTCAGGCCAGCGTATGTCTACGAACTCTACATGAAATTATATCATGAAAAGTTAGAAATTTCGTAGAGATAAAAAATATAGCTTATCCTATTATCAAAGAACAACTTACATCTTTTAAATCCTGTCAATATTGAATAATACGAGGTGACAAATATCACGTATACTAATAGTTAGCCAAGGGAGATATGGAAAGGTCGGTCGAGAACACAATTCCGATTCTTCCGGTGAAGTGCCTGAAGGAAAGTATCGACTATTATGTCGGCACCCTTGGGTTCACCGAAGATTGGAGAGGCAACTTCGTTGGGTCAGTCTCACGAGATGGCTGCTGCATCATGCTCAGCGAAGAGACTGGAGCGTCTGATCCAGGGTGGGTTTGGATTGGACTGGAGAATGCGAGACTGTTCGAAGAATATAAGGGCAAAGGCGTGCAGGTGCAGCAGGAATCGCAGAATCACGCGTGGGCGTACGAGATGAAGTTTGAAGACTTGGATGGGAATGTTCTCTGGCTGGGAACAGAACCTCGAAAGGATCTGCCGGAAATATAGAGAATCGGCTAACAAGGCGGAGCAGGTAATGGCTCACGCCATACCTGTCCTTCAGCGTTCTCCTCGAGAAATGTCGGTTGAAGATTCTGGGGGACCTTGTAACCTGTGGGTATGGAAACCATTTTGACAGAACTTCAGAAAGCCGTCAGGAAGTTGCCCGAAGAACATTACGGAAGGTTTCGCGACTGGTTTATTGAGCGCGACTGGAGGATTTGGGACAAGCAGATCGAGGCCGATTCTGAGTCAGGGAAGTTGGATCATCTGATCGATCAAGCGATTGCCGAAAAGGCAGCCGGAAAACTGAGAGATCTATGAGCCACAAGGCTTCGTCGAGCTTCTGGGAAGCCTACGACGATCTGCCGCCGAACATTCAGAGAGTTTCCGACGAAAAGTATGCGATGCTCAAGGCAGATCTGACTCATCCGTCTCTTCAATTCAAAAAGGTAGGAAAGCTCTGGTCTGCTAGGGTGTCTCAGGATTATAGGGCTCTAGCCTATTTTGTCGGACAGGATTACATTTGGATTTGGATCGGGAGTCACAGAGATTACGATAAAAGAATCTAGGAGAACCAGGCGGCGTAGCTAACGTCTACCTCGCTCCGCTCGGTAGCCGCAGCTAGCCTCGACGTTCTGTCGTGAAACACTAAGGACGTCCATTCTTGCCTGACCCCATTTCCCCACAGAGAGAGCTGCGTGGGGGGCGCCGTTGTCGATAATTGTTGCCTGACCCCATTACATGCAATTAAAAGGGGTTCAAGATGGCTTTCACACCAAGCAAAGACTACAAGCGCCGGGAGCGTGAGCAGAAGAAGGCCGAGAAGCGCATGGCTCGTGAGGCCGCGAAAGCCAAAATGAAGGCTGCCGGGCGGGCCGCATCCCCTCGACGAGCACATTGCTCTGGAAATTGATCAGCACCGGATGGGGCTGCTGTCGGAGGAGGGGCTGGGACGGTAAATCTTCGATCTGAGCGCAAGTATCTCGTATACCCGAAACAAATTTGGCGGATATCCGCCTGCAACTTGGCGAGTATGAGTGTAGTCCACGAAGATCGCTTAAGATCTGCCATACGACATATTCCGAAACAGACAGAACAATAGGATGCAGCCCGACGTGCCACCGCCGCTATGTTTTCAATAGGTTTTAGAAGTTGGGGAGTCGTTTGAGCAGCGAAGTGGCGTTGTCGCGGTGCCATGCGGCTGATCCTGAGCGTTATGTGCGAGCCGCCTGTATCCCATTTGAGGGTATGCTGAAAGTCGAACGAGCTATCGAACAAGACATCCCTTTCTGGCTTCGCCTCGCGGATGAAGTGGGCCAACTTTTCGGAGCAGATATGGCGCATGATCCTGCCTTTCAAACTTGGTTGCATCGCAGCATTGAGCGAAGTAGTGCTTACTGCGTCCGGCTCGACGGGAAGCTGGCCGGTGCAATGCAGTTCCGAAACGGTTGGATTAATTGGCTGGCTGTGGGACGACTGTTCCGACGACAGGGTATTGGCCGAGCCTTGATCGAGTTTGCTCAATCGAGTGGCGCCAAAGAGATACGCGTTAGTACATTAGGCATCGGCCATCCGCATTCTGAATCATCTATGGGGCGAGCGTTATACAGAGCACTGGGCTTCCAACAGTCCAGTGAGGCTGCCAAGCCGACAGTTGACCGCACCCCTCGTGAGGTCATGATATGGAGAGTGTCGGAGATTCGAGATGTGGCGACATAACAAGGCACGAAAGAGAACTCCGGCTCGCGCCGTCGTCCCTGCGTTTTGACGTTCTAAGGACAACAAGAATATGGCTCACGCGAAGACCCTAAGGGAAGAAGAGAACGGGCAAAAATCTTAGGGTATTTGGGTCTTGGCGTGAGAACATCCAACGGGAAGCGAACGGAATGAATCGCACGGAGGCACAGAGACACGGAGGAATGGCGAGCTCCGTGTGCCCCGTGCCTCCGTGAGAGTAAAGTGAATGGAGTCGATTGCGATAGCGAAGAAGAACTTAGAACGAATCGCGGTAGCCAACTCGGGCTAGCGCCCTCGCGGCTACGCTCGACGTTAGGGGAAGAAATCATGCTGAAATCCATCAGAATCGGATGTTGAAGAATTCGAAGCAGCAGGTAGAATGAAACAATGGTAACTTTGACCCAAAGTCCGGTACATTCTGATCCGGAGGTACTTAGGGGAACATTGGTTTTCCGCGGCACCCGGGTTCCAGCCCAGTCTCTGCTGGATTATCTGGACGATGGCAGCGCGTTAGAGGAATTTCTGGTGGAATTCCCGACTGTCTCAAAGGAAGACGCATCCGCCTTTTTGACGCTTGCCCGAGAAGATTGATGCGGATCCTGATCGACGAAAACCTGCCAATATCATTTTTCACGGAATTGCTGGCAGGATTCGACACCAAAACGATCAAGGAACTGGGTTGGGGCGGAATAAAGAATGGGGAACTGCTGAGTAGAATCGAAGGGAAATTCGATCTCTTCGTGACAGCCGATAAGAACATTCAGTTTCAGCAGAATTTGGAAGAACGGTCGTTTGCGATCGTGGAGATCTATACGAATCGGTTGCCTCTTCTCCGAAAGATAGAGGATTCAATCCTCGCGGAGCTCGGGAATGTATCGGAAAATCAATATGTGAAGATCGGCCCCTAACAAAATCTCGGGAGGCAATGCCGGTTGATGCCGCCCGTTGCAACCGAATCCGCTTGATCCGGCATGCCTCCGCTCCACGTTCTAAGGAAAACGAGAAAATGGATCACGCCAAGACCCGAAGACCCAAAGGGAGAAGAGAACTGCCATAATTCTTCGGGTCTTTGCGTGAGAACCTCCGAGCGAAAGCGAACGGAAAAGATTAAGGATGTCGCTTTGCTCGGTACATAGAGACGCTGAGGCATGGCGATCTCCGTGTGCCCTGTGCCTCCGTGAGAGAATCTCCTGATGAGCTCGATAGCGATCCCGATGGCGATCTCGAACGAAGAGAACTTAGAACGAATCGCGGTAGCCAACTCGGGCTAGCGCCCTCGCGGCTACGCTCGCCGTTCTAAGAAAGAGATAGATAACAGCATATTTGTCGAGGGTCGAAATCCAAATCGGGATCGAAGAACGGGGAATCGGGCAGGAACAGGGAGGAATGAAAAAAATGCGAGACGTGACATGAATTTTCACAACCCGGGACGGAGGAAACGATAGCGATTTCGAATGGATGATGCCCTCCGATTAATACCATTTTGACAACAGAAGACTTAGAACCATGGCGTTCGCAAAAAATGGAAATAAAGACGCTACAATCTGACGACTGGGAGGCGATGAAGGACTTGCGCCTCAAGGCTCTGAAGGAGAATCCAGAGGCTTTCGCGAGAACCTACGAAGAAGAAGTCGTGTTTCCTGACGATATCTGGAAAAGTCGGACTGCGAGCGCTTCAGAAGGAAAAGAAAGAATCTGCTATCTTTGCTTCGACGGCAATCATGCCGTGGGAATCGCGGGAAGCTCGAAGCATAAGCAGAAAGCCGGCGTATCCGTCGTCAACGGCGTATGGGTAGATCCGATTTGCAGAGGAACTGGTGCGGCGATATCGTTAATGGACAGCCTCGCAAGTTGGGCAACGTCGATTGGAATGCAAACGATGGAAGGATACGTAACCAGAAACAATGAAAGAGCATTGGCGTTCTACCGAAAATACGGCTTTGAAATCACAGAGGTGACGACCTCACTGGAACGTGACCCTTCTATCGTCTCTGTTCTGATACGAATAAAATTGGATGCGAACCAGACACTCGACTCAACGTCGGTTAGCGCCGCCGCGAGTCAGTTTTAACGTTAAGGCCGGCTGCGCCGGCCTTAACGCGCGAGATACTTCGTCATCGATTTGCCCGGGCCGCCGAAGGCGTCCCTAACAAACCGATGATCATGACAATCTACAGGCCGCTCGGCTTGCTAGCAAACCCAGCATCCTGTAAATCATTAAGATATCTCGCGCGTTCGGCCACGAAACGAATTGACACCCGAAATTAAACCATTTTTATACCGTAATGGAATTCGAATATGACTTGGAAAAGTCTGAATCGAATCGCGAAAAACACGGTATAGACTTTGTCGAAGCCCAACATATATGGGACGACCCAAAGCATATTATCGTCCCGGCGCGTTCAAGCACCGAGGATCGATACGCGCTCATCGGTGCGTACGGCGGCAGCGAATGGATATGTATTTTCACGATACGAGGTTCGAACTTGAGAATCATTTCGGTACGGAGAGCGAGAGATGAAGAAAAAGAAGGATACTATCACCGCTGAGGAATTTGACCGACGATTTGATCGCGGCGAAGACATCAGCGAATATTTGGATTGGAGCAGAGCGAGGCGCCCGAAACTGGAACAAAGGCGGGTTAATGTCGATTTGCCCACCTGGATGATTGACACACTTGACCTGGAAGCGAAGCGAGTCGGCGTTACCCGCCAGTCCATCATGAAAATGTGGCTTTCCGACCGCATCAAGGCAGAACAAGGCGTGGCAGTGAATGTCGGCTGACGCCTCCATCTCTGTACTTGAGCGTTAAACGGGAAACCAAGTATGTCAGATGCACCCAACTTCATTTTCGGCGAATACAAGCCCTTCGCAGTCAATTTTCACGACGTGAAGGAAGTCGAAGCCTATGATCGTAAGCAGGGGACGACGGAAGCGGATTTTCACCGGAAGATTTTGCCGGACCCAGGGGATTATTGCTTTGTGCGGCGCCGTTGACGTCTGCGGGCATCCCGCAAGCGGAAGCTTTCCCCATTGGCTTGCAGGATATGAACGCGATGGGCGAGACGGTCGAGCAGAGCGCCGGTGAGTCGTTCGGATCCGAGGATCTCGAGCCGTTCGAGTTGCTTCATGAAGCGCTGCAGATCGTGATTGTCACGCTGTTCGAGCATATGGGTGACCAACGAAGTAACCCCGAAGAAGCGGACCCTTCGGCCCTGGGCGCAGGCGGCAAAACCCAGGGCGGTAGCGAGATGAGTTTTACCCGTACCAGCGTTACCGAGAAGGAGCACGTTTTCGTGCTCATCAATATATTCCCCGCGCATGAGTTCTCGCACCAGCGCTTCGTTGATCGAGGCTCTGCTTGTCCCGCAGCACTTTCTGCCGCACTCGAGTCCATTGCTTCATATCTCGGTACACTCCTACCTTCCATTTATTCACCGAGATTTCCCATATGAACATTCATAATCATTGAAAATAGCTACTTTCTAATAATTCGATCCGATTTTCTGCTTTCATCGTGATTTGGCAATCTTAGCCTTCGTTATTTGATGATCAATTCGGCAGCATTTAACAATTATTGCTGATTTTCCCTTTGCTCGGTAAAATCGGGGAAGGATCAACCGGCGTATGAAGTTTCCCAAATTGTAGGCCAAGGCGAAGACCGAAGAGGCCGATCGCGTCCGCCATATCCGGTTTCGCCCTCCTCACCCCATGCGCAGGTTTCGATCTGCCAAGGGAAGGTCTATTCGGATGTTTCCTTTTCGGTGAGACTCCCGCATGGCAATGGCGACTTCCAAGGCTTCGCGGCCGAATTCACCGGGGCAGATTATCTCTTCGCCGAGCTCGATGGAACGGCAGACGCCCTCGATGGCGTCGACCATTGAGCTGCGTGGATGCCAGGGGTTGGGATACTGCTGCCGAATCGGGTCGCCCGAATGGGGATGTGTGGACCAGAGCTCGAAATCAGCGTGGGCGTTTCTCGACACGATCTTTCCACGCTCGCAAATAAACTCCAATGACCATCGGTCTCCTGAAGTACTCGCCTGAGCGTTAAGTACTGCGATGACTCCGTTTTCATAGCGGACGAAACCCGATGCCGGCAGGTCACGATCGGAAGCGGCACGGGCATCCTCTTCCACGAACCCGAAGACCCATTTTGCGGGTGCGCCTGCGAAGAGACGGAACAGCCCCAGGGTGTGACTGTGAATGTTTGATAGAGGGGAGGCGCTATGGCAGACCATCGAACGCAGACTTCCGATCTCGCCGGTTTCGATGAGATTGCGCGCATTCGTGTACCATCCGTACCAGTTGAGGTGACAGGCAACGGTGAGGATAGTACGGCTACGGCGACAGGCTTCGATCATTGCATCCGCCTCGAGCAGCGAGCGGCACATCGGTTTGGTGGCGAAAACAGCTTTGACGCCGAGTTCGGCAAGGCCGGTGACAATTTCCGTCCGGGGTTCCGGGCGCGTCGTCACGGCAACTATGTCCGGCCGTTCCTTTTCGACCATTTCGCGATAGTCGGCATAGAGCGCATCGACTGCCCAGCGCCGTTTGAAATCGTCGAGCTTGTCCGGATCCTCATCTGCTCCCGCAACCAGTTCCACATTTCTGGCCTCGATCATGGCAGCGGCGTGGGCCCAGGGCCAGGGGTAGTGGGGAAGACCAATGTGCTCATCGTCGATGGTGCTACCCATGCGACCACATCCCACGACCGCGCCGCGGTAGGCGCCTCTGGGCTTGCTCTTGTCAATGACGCGAAAGGCCTCGCCTCTGGATTTTTCCATGGAGTACTCCTCTTTTAGAATAGTGTATCATGAATTCTACAACACGGGCAGGAACAACTGGGCCCGTTGTCTCACTAAGGACCTAACGACATACCTCATTATGCCTGTTAGGCTCCCAATGAACCTCGCCGATTGCCGAGCCGTCCCGCTCCTCACGGAGCGAGCTACGTGTAGCCCTCTGCGTGAGCGGAGGGACCGGATCTCGGGTTCATTGCCAGCCATAGTTGATGGCATCCGGCCTCGATGACGAACCTCTTAATGAACCCGCCTAACAGTTTTGTCGCCGAGGAAGGTCGGCGGCGCCAAAGGATTGGCGCCCTCCAAATCCGAGGCGCCATCCGAGAAATGGAGAGCGGCAATCCCTCTCGACTCAGCGTAGCTTGCGAGCGAAGACGGTTGCCGCCGCAACGTCCTGGCCGCGATCTTCGGTTCATATCGGACCATAGTTGACAGCCGCAGGCGTCGATGGACGACCTCTTGATGACAGTTCCAATCGTGATTATACTCCTCTTCTGAACACGATCCATCTTCGTCCATTGGTCGTGAACTCTCCTGAGATAGCTGCATGCGAATTTCCAAGAACCGGATCGTCTCTCGTGGCGCACTGCTGTTAAGGCCTAGCCTAAAATGCGATTGGCCGGCAACGGAAGATCCGCTCGGGATCCTTTATCGACATTTCCAAATTCTGCGTCTTACTGAACGCTTCAGGCCCATATTCGGGGTTCGATCATGACGACTTTAATTGCCACAGTGGCGGCCCCTACAAGGGAGGCGGAATCGGCTGCGGCGCTCACTTTCATCGACGCGGACGTGCACAACTATCCCCACGCGATGGAGGATCTTTTACCGTTTCTTTCCTCGCGCTGGAAAGCGTATATCGAGCAGTCGGGGATGCCCCTTCCGGGTGTCTCGTTGTATCCAAAGGTTTATGAACTAGCGGCACGTCGAGATGCCTGGCCGCCGGACGGCAAGAAGCCGGGAACGAATCCGGAATTCTCGCGGAAACAGTTGATCGATCGGTGGAAGATTGACTTTGCCATCCTCAATCCGTTGGTAGGAGTCTCCGCGGTCTATAATATCGATCTTGCAAACGCGTTGATGCGGGCCATGAACGATTGGATGTCCGCGGTGTGGCTGGATGCGGCTTCGTGCTGGCGCGGCTCCATTGTGCTGAATGTACATGATCCCGAAGCGGCCGCACAAGAAATCCGTCGGGTCGCCGAGGACTCGCGTTTTGTTCAGGTCCTCTTGCTGGTTCGCTCGCACGCCCCCTATGGGCGGCGGGAGTTTCGCCCTATCTTTAGGGCCGCAGCCGAGGTGGGGCTGCCCATCGGCATCCATTTTGGTGGGAGCGGTAATCCCATTACGGCGTGCGGGTGGCCCTCCTACTATATCGAAGACCACACCGCTATGACGCAGGCGTTTGAAACGCATGTCATGAGCCTTGTCTGCGAAGGTATTTTTGAGGAGATTCCCGAGTTGCGGGTGGTACTCATCGAAGGAGGCTTTGCCTGGATACCGCCGCTCATGTGGCGGCTGGACAAGAATTACCGGGGTCTTCGAAGCGAGGTTCCCTGGTTGAAGAAAGCTCCAAGCGAATACATACACCACCACTTTCGGGCCACCACGCAGCCCATGGAAGAACCGCCCGACCCGCACCACCTCCTCCAGATTATCGACATGATCGGGCGCGACGATTTTCTCATGTTCGCGACGGACTACCCGCACTGGGATTTTGACGCTCCGGACCGCGCGTTTCCCTCGATTGTAGGGCCGGAATTGAAGAAAAAGATCATGTTCGAGAACGCTACACGCTTCTATGGTCTCGAAAGAACATGATGTGGGTGCGGTTTCCGATTTTGCACCGGGTCGTCCCCACCGATTAACGGTCGCCGGCAGGCCGCTGGTCCTCGTCCGAAAGGGGGAAACCTTTTTTGCCCTTCGCGATATCTGCCCCCACCAGGGAGCGCCTCTCTCCTCCGGAAAAGTAAGCGGTACGCCCAAGCCCTGCCTGCCGGGCCAGGAGATTGTTCTGCACCGCGTTGGGGAGATACTGATCTGTCCCTGGCACGGGTGGGAGTTCGACCTCAGCAAGGGATGCGCCATTGCCAATCCCCGCCGCGGACGGGTGAGGACTTACCCGGTGCGAGTAAAAGGGGACCGTGTCATCGTGGATTCTGGATGAATCCGGGTGGCACCCTGTGTGCCTCGGTTACGACTTCAAGCGGCTTTTCGACTAACCTGAAACTTAGCCTTGGGAGCGGGTTTGCGGCCTTCTCGCTTCGCTCGTGAACAGGTGTCAGTGTTCAGGTGTAAGTGCTCGACTAGAACTGACACGTGACACCTGAAACCTCTCCCTGGTTTCACCCACGATATATCCGGCAAGCGCAGCGCAGCCGGGGGCTGGACTAACCTGAAACTTAGCCTCTGGAGCGGGTTTGCGGGCGATGGAATCGATGTCAAGTGAATTTTGTTGGAACGTTAGGTTGGATTCATCGAGGAGCCCGCAAGGCGAAGTTTCACTCCTGTTTGATCCGGCCAAGCGCAGCGCGCCGGGGGCTTGGCTGACCTGAAACTTAGCCACTGGAGCGGGCTTGCGACGTGTCAAGTGACTTTTTTTGGAACGTTAGGCAAACCTTTCGACTGGTGTTTATTCGACAAAGCTCACGACAAAGAGAGGCGGATAGCTGCTTGCGATCAAAGCCCTCGCGACCGACCCACAGGAATAATGCGCTGAGGGCGATGGAGACGACGAAAGCAGCCGCTAACTGGCTTCTTCGACCAATTGGCCATGATCTATCACTTGCCGTCATCGCTGCCTGTCCTTTGGGTTATTCTACTCTTATTGAACGACACCCTCAAAAAGCAATTGGAACTGAAAGAAAAATGGACGCTGTTGTCGGGAGGATTGCTGAAGGAGGGAAATAGGTTCTATACTTCGAAATCAATGTGAACTGATCTGCGCCTCGGTGAGGAATCGATACCCTTGGTTGGATTTATCCTATTTCCTTTTGTTGACCTTTGCTTCGGCCGTCTTGGTCGCACCCGCGGAGCCAGGTGAGGAGCTGAGGGAACCCACCTATGATATTCCGCATCTCAGGAATGTAACGGTGGATGGCGATAGCGCCGACTGGCGCGGAGATGGTTTTCGGTTTGCTGTTTTGGCTTCGGAATGGGGAGAGGTGAGTCTAAAGGAGGACTTCGACGCCGCCGTGTCCCTGGCTTGGGACAAGGATGGCCTACTTGTTTTTGCCCGCGTCGTGGATGACGACGTTCAGGAGGAGGCGGATCTCAACCGTGGTGACCATATTAGTCTGGTGTTTTCTCCGCCGGGGTTTGGCGACGACCGATTGACCTTCACTATTAGTCCCGGAGTTTCGAAACGCTTCGACGAATTGAGAATAGAAGAGAAACAGGCCGCCGTAGACGCCATCGCTGTGCGGACAGATAGCGGATATGATTTAGAATTGAGACTGAAGTGGAAAGCTCTCCACCGAAAACCCCAAAAGGGTCTCGTCTTGCGCACTCAATGTCGATTTCGCGATCGCGACGAGGGCGAATTCAATCGCTGGGCCTACTGGCGGCCGCTGCAAAGTGGCGTCGTCGACCTTGGGAAACCCAGGCATTGGCTGCGCCTCGCCTCCGAGGCGTCCGCGGAGTCCATGGCTGTTGCCATTATTGCCTACGAGCAATTTCGGAGGGCAAAAGTAAGAATCTACGCGCCCCACGATTGGATAGGTCAGGAATTTCAGATCGGGTTGGGAGATTCCGTGGTGGCGCATGGCTTACTGATGGAAGGAAGAGGTCGAGCCTTCGCTGAATTGAAACTGGGATTGAGGGAAGCAAGCACACCGACGGATCTGTTCTCGATTCTTGTGGAGGGCAGGCAACGCGGCCTTTTTCAGCTTCCGAATCTCGATCAGGAGAAGGCTTGGGCACTCTTCAACAGCAATTTTCTTTTTCGGCCCTGTGTTTTTTCCGGCGAACATTTTCCGCCTGGCGATTTCGAACACCCTCTGCTGGTCGAGGAAGTAGTGGGTCCTTATGAAGTTAACACGACCTACTACGATGCCGGCTTCAGGGAGGTGGAAATGGCTGAAGCTTCCGGCCGTTACGGTGCCGTAGTCGAGGTCAAGCCCGTAGAGGGAGACCGGAGTTTCTTTCGATTCTGCACCTTGTTTCGACTGCTCGACGAGGTAAACTGGCATATCTGGGAGCCGGATTGGAAAATCGATTTTCCAAGGCAGCTTGGTCTCGATGCGCGCGTACTTGAGGATTTACATGGTTTCGTCGTTGAAAATCTGAAGTGGAACATGGTGGACGGTTTCAACCATAATCCGGGAAGCGCAGTTGTTCTGGCCGCGCTCCATGAGGCGACAGCCGAAGACGATCTGCCGGAGGCCCTGAAAAATCCGTTGAGCCGTGATCGGCAATGGTGGGTCACCCTGCGACGGAAGCTCGATGGCAGCCAGGAAAGGTATCCCGGCGCATTTGTCTCCCCGGTTAAGGCGAACCCGCCGGCCCCGGTGCTTCGCTATGGTAGTGCCGCGGAGGCGAACATGAAAGCGGACGCCGCCTTGACCCTGGACCATCTCTTGAACGAATGGTCGGATCATTCCAACGAGGCTTTTTCAGTGTGTTTGGCACGCCACGGCATCATCTTCCTGCACAAGGAAGGCCTACGGTGATCGCGGTAGCGAACCCTTGCGCCTGCGGGATAGTAGCTGGCTGGCCTCAATTTCCAAGCTGTTAGGCGGGGTTTCGATGATGATGTTGGTCGATCAGGGATTGGTCGGATTGGATGATCCCATCACCCGGTTTTTTCCGGATATTCAGGTCTCTGAAAGGGGGAAACCGCTGACCATACGGCACCTGTTTACCCACACAAGCGGAATGACTCAGCACTCCGGAGTTTTCATGCACGACCTTGAAGAGCGGCTGGCGTATCTAGCTCCGCATCTAAGAGTGGCGAGCGAATACCACTACAATGGAACGGATAACGAGCTGGCCGGAAAGCTTACCGAGATGATTACGGGAGAATCCCTTACTCACTTTTTCCAGCGACATCTCCTCGATCCTCTGGGTGCACGGATTCCGCTTTTCACAGTATGTCGTGGATGTCGTATGCCACTGCCTTCGATTTGGCCAAGGTTGGGCAGATGCTTTTAAATCAGGGCGCCTATGGCGAATGGCGATTCTTCACGGAGGAATCTTACCGGTCCATGCTGCCGCGGACGCTCGCCGGCATCTTGGGATACGACCCGGGCACGAAGCGGGGCATCGGTTCCCAAGGCTACCTTCATGAAGGTTGGAGCGAACAGACGTTCGGGCATGGGGCCGCCTCCAGCACGACTTTTCGGATAGACCCGAAGAATAAGCTTGTGGTCGTCATGACCAGGAACCAGGCGGGAAGCAACTTCCGCCGTTATCACCCGAAATTCCTCAAAGCCATCGCCGATAATTTTGTACAGACTCTAAAGGAAGATTGAGCACATTCCAGGCGACCCGCCTGCCCTGGGGATTTTGAGTTGAATCGGCGAATAAATCTCTGTCATGCTTATGGAGGTGAAGGCAGGGTGATTGCGGAGTCGAATTTTGGAAGGCGTCTGTAAGGCCCTCCGAGATGGCTAAACCAATCACGATTCAGGATCTCAAGGTCATTGCGACCCAGCCCGGTGAATCGCGGTTGGTCATCGTCAAAGTAATCACCTCGGAGCCGGGCTTATACGGGGTTGGCTGCGCTACCTTCACTCAGCGTTTCCATGCCGTAATTTCCACTCTCGAGAAACACTTGAAGCCATTCCTGCTGGGTCGAGATGTAGACAGGATTGAGGAAATATGGCAGATGGGGATGGTCAACGGCTACTGGCGTAACGGACCGGTGCTGAACAACGCACTCTCTGGTATCGACCAGGCCCTTTGGGACATCAAGGGCAAGAGGGCGGGAATGCCGCTTTACCAGCTTTTGGGGGGAAAGTGCAGGGAGGCGGCCGCTTGCTATGCACACGCCGGAGGAAGCGATCCCGATGAGGTATTGAGCAGTATACGAGGGTTTATGGACCAGGGCTACCGGCACATTCGGGTGCAGATGGGGGGATACGGAGGCGGCAAATCAGCGGAAAAGGCGAGGCCGGACGGGTCCCAGTCGGGGGCCTATTACGAGCCAAAGGATTACATGAGAAGGCATGTCAAGCTGTTCTCGTATATTCGCGAGCAGCTCGGCCAAGAGATCGAACTGTTGCACGACATTCACGAGCGCCTGAGACCCATCGAAGCAATCGATTTCGCCAAGGACCTGGAGCCGTTCAAACTGTTCTTTCTGGAGGATGCTTTGGCTCCGGAAGACGTCGCCTGGTTCCGTACGCTGAGACGGCAGTGCGCCACACCCCTGGCTATGGGCGAGTTGTTCAACCACCCGCTGGAGTGGCAACCGCTCATCGAAGAAAGGTTGATCGACTTCATCCGCATGCATGTGAGCCAGATGGGAGGCATCACCCCGGCCAGAAATGTGGCCGCCTTCGCCAACATGTACGGCATTCGTACCGCTTGGCATGGACCGGGGGATGTTTCGCCGATAGGCCACGCGGCGCAACTGCACCTCGATCTTTGGGCGCCCAACTTCGGCATCCAGGAGTGGTGCCGCTTCGATGAGCGGGTCTATGAGATCTTTCCGGGCACTCCGGAAGTGCGGCAAGGATATATGTACGCTAATGACCTGCCAGGTCTCGGCATCGATGTTGATGAGAATCTGGCTGCTGAATTCCCATGCCGGGATCACGTCGAGGAATGGACTCAGACGCGATTGCCCGATGGGAGCCCGGTGAGGCCCTGAGGCGGGTGTGCGATCTGGCGCTGCAGATCGGAAATCAGATTCAGGGGAGTTGCGGGAAGTGGCAAAGGGTCGGAAATCGCCCAGCGGTTGGTGATGGTGTTGTAGATTCGGAATCTTGGGTGACCCTGAACGTCTGCCTCCGAGAGCAAAAAGACCTTTGCCGCTCCGACCGCTGCAGCCGCGGTAGTTACGGATTCGTCGAGAGGTGCATTCGAGAAAGTGAATTGAATGAGAGGAAACGGATGAAGCTCCAGCCCCACCGATTGTTCCCCCCGCCACAATGATGCATTCATTGCTGAGGCCGATCACCGCGGCCTCGGTGGAGGTATCCAGAGGCCCTGCCTCCAATCATAGGGATCCTCCATAATGGGTAGGTCCGCTTCCCCGGCAATTATTCCCGCCACCAACATCGCCGCGGCAGAAAGCGAAGTGTTCTTGAACCCACGCATCATGAGGAGGTCCGTCAAAGAGGCCTGCGGCAGACAATCCGTCTCCGCCACGCGTTTGCGTGGCTGCGCCCAGGCGGGGCTATGGCCGGATCATGAACCGTTCCACGGTGCAATCTGGAGACAAGGGCCGAGCCTCAAACACGCTGGACAGGTCCTCGCAGGCGAGCACAATCTCGAGCGGTCCTGAGCCGCAGTCGTTCGAGGCGGTCTGGGCCGACGGCGTTGAAGTCCCGTTGATAGTTCTTCTCCTCTTGATGAACATCGTCGATTGCCAACCTTTTCCGCTCCTCACGGAGCCAGCTACTTGTAGCCCTCTGCGTGAGCGGAGGGACCGGATCTCGGGTTTATTGCCTGCGATGGTTTCCAGCCTTGGAGGGACGAGGGCCCCCGAGTCCACAAGGTCGGCCGCCTTGACGGTCCTGATTCACGTCCCGCAGGCGGGCATCCGACCTGTTACTAACAGCGAACCTGGCAGCGGCCCCCGAAGAGGATTCTCCTAAGAAAATCGATTCGCATCCATCTCAGATGACCACTCCGACCGATCTCGAAATCTATCTATTTGATCTGCAGGGATATCTTTTGCGAGAGGGCGCGCTGACCTTGGGGGAAGTTTCAGTGCGGTCAGATCAATGTTCTTATCGCATTGACCGATATCGGTCCCGGAGATGGTGCGACTATGGTCATTCCAGGGAGCCACAAGTCTAATTTTCTCCACCCGGGCTTCGCAAAGGCAGGCACTTCAACTCATGGGGAATCCGCGGATGATGTGGCGGGTGCGAACGAGGTGCACATGAAGGCCGGGGATGCGCTGCTCTTCGTCGACGCCATCAGTCACGGTTCAGCCATACGAGTGAACGAGGGTCGGCGCCGCACAGTAGTTTTCCGCCATGGGCCATCCTGGGGATTTTTCCGGCACGGCTACCGACCCTCGCGGGAACTCCTCGGTCGTCTTACGCCCGACCGGCGCCAGATTGTCTGGCCCCATCGCATAATCGAGGGCGCCCCTTATGGGAGCGGCCGGTGAGAGAAGGTTCATCATCGGTCAATAGCTGATGGCCAAAAGACGCTAAGAGGGACCTCGGCCAGGAGTGCACAATTTTGATGGGTCTTGGCCGGGGTCTCTCGAGGGCCGACGTCTCTGGAGGCCACTTGGTGGTTCGATACCGGGAATGATCCCGTTGTTCGCCTGTCTGGTATGAAAGAGCATGGGCAGGGTTCCCGACCTTCGTGGTTTCGGGTGTCACTGCGCCGGTTTGACATGGCGGATGGAACAGGTAGTATCGCTTCAGATTGGTTGTCAAAAGGAAGACAAATGGAATCGAGATTATTCCGGCGGGGTCGCCTATCCACGAACTGAAAATCGGCGGGGGAGCTCCTTTGGCGCTTATCGCCGGCCCGTGTGTTATTGAATCTCGCGAACACGCGATCTTTTTGGCCCAGGAGATCTGCCGGATCTGTCGTTCTCTTTCGGTGCCTTTTGTCTTCAAAGCGTCTTTTGACAAAGCGAACCGGACCTCGGTGGCAAGTTTCCGTGGCCCGGGAATTGATGAAGGCCTTGAAACCTTGGCAATTGTGCGACAAGAAGTGGGTGTACCGGTCTTGACGGACGTACATGACGTTGCCCAGGTCGGCCAAGTTGCGGAAGTGGTGGATGTTCTGCAAATTCCAGCTTTTTTGTGTCGTCAGACGGACTTAATTCTGGCGGCGGTTCGGACAGGAAAACCCGTCAATATAAAGAAGGGGCAGTTCATTTCTCCGCGTGAGGTGGGGCCGATCCTTGAAAAGGCGCGCTCCCTCGGCAATGAGAAGGTGATGATCACGGAGCGGGGAACGACCTTCGGCTATAACGATTTGGTGGTGGATTTTCGATCTCTGATTGTTCTTGAGGGATTCGGGCAACCCGTGATCTACGACGTAACGCATTCGCTTCAATCGCCGGGCGGTATGGGAAATCGTTCCGGGGGAAACGCCGAATACATTCCGCAGATGGCACGAGCGGGTGTGGCGGTGGGCGTGGATGCGCTCTTTATGGAAGTGCACGACAACCCCTCCCGCGCGTTATCGGACGGACCCAACTCATTGGAATTAAAGCGGTTGGGATCTGTTCTGGAGATGGTAGTCGAGATAGACAATGTGGTTCGGAAAGATCCAGGATGAAACCTGATATTCTGGACGTCGGCAAGAAAGCGTTGGAGCTGGAGGCCGACGCAGTGGCCCAACTCTCCGGGCGACTGGGATGTTCGTTTCTACTGGCGGTCGATTTGTTGACCAATTGTCGTGGGCGGGCGGTGCTAACGGGCATGGGCAAATCGGGCCTGATTGGCCGAAAGATTGCCGCGACACTTTCGAGCACCGGCAGGCCCGCCCTTTACCTCAATCCCGCAGAGGCGATCCATGGCGATCTTGGGATGTTGGTCAGCGGTGACGTTGTCATTGCAATTTCGCACAGCGGAGAGACGACAGAGATTGTTCGCCTTTTGAAATGGATCAAGCGATTGGGCGACGCATTAATAACGATTACAGGCAATCTCTCGTCGACGTTGGCGGAGCAGTCGGACGTTGTCCTGGATGTGTCGGTTGCATGCGAAGCAGGCCCTCTTCCCGTGGTTCCCACGACGAGCACGACGGCGACATTAGCTATGGGTGACGCTTTGGCTGTTGCGGTTATCGCCAACCGTGGGTTTACAGAAGAGGATTTCAGGGAGTTTCACCCGGGGGGTCACCTGGGCAGCAAGCTTTTGAAGGTCAAGCACGTTATGCATACGGGGGAGAGTGTGCCGTGCACCGCAGTTTCAACGAGCATGCGGGACGTTCTGTCGGAGATGAGTGCGAAGAGCTTGGGAATGACCTGTGTGGTCGATGAAACGGGCAAATTGACGGGGATTTTCACGGATGGCGATTTGCGGCGCCTGGTAGAGAGTTCGGACGATGCCCTCAATCGAACCGCAGGCGAATGTATGACGACCAATCCTATCACCATCGGATCGGAGGAAATGGCGGCGGCGGCGCTCTTTGTCATGGAGACCCGAAAGATCACCTCGCTGGTCGTTCCTGATGATAAAGGGCGAATCCTGGGAGTCGTTCAGATTCACGATCTCTGGCGCAGGCAATTTCCATGAACCCGGAATTCAAGATTTCCAAGAAGGTGTACAACCACGCCAAATCGATTCGCCTGATTGTAACGGATGTGGATGGCGTCATGACGAACGGTGGAATTACGCTATTCTCATCCGGCGACGAATCCAAGACCTTTCACGTTCGGGATGGCTTGGGGATCCGAATCGCTCAGAGCAATGATATAAAGGTCGCTTTTATAACGGGCCGCAAGTCGGGGGTTGTAGATATTCGGGCGCGCGAGGTCGGCGTTGAAGAGGTTTACCAAGGTGCTGCAGATAAAGAGATTGTCCTCGACCGGCTTATGGAAAAGCTCGACCTGAAAACGGAGGAAGTCTGCTATATTGGAGATGATCTGATGGATATTCCGGTGTTGAGCGTGGTGGGTTTTCCAGCCACTGTCCCCGATGCCCACCCGGAGGTGTTGAGCCGTGTCCTTTACGTAACTGAGGCGGCTGGCGGGAAGAGGGCAGTAAGGGAAGTGATTGAGATTATTCTACGGTCCCAGGGGAAATGGGATGAAGTCATGGCTCGCTTTGGATCCAAGCCGCAGTATTCTCGTGAATGATTGAAGTGAATGATGCCGTAGTTGTAACGGCTCCCGGGATCGGACGGCAGTGTAGAAGCGTTTCTTGAGGCCGTCGAACCGAAGATGCCCGAGGCCGTTCAGACAATCATCACGCGCGTTGCGGATGGTACTCTCTCGGCCGCGCCTATTTTGATTCAATGCTCGGCGCGCTCTACCAGTTGAACCGGGCCTCCAATTTCCAATTGCCGCCGGGAGATCGGTATGACTTGGTCGTTGGCTACCGGTGGGGGAAGATGAACCTCCGCTTCCGGATCGAGAACCTGGAAGACGACATTGACTCCCAGCCCAGCACCTGGTGGACCGGCGCCGGCGCCATCAAGGGCACGAACTATCGTTTCGGCGTCGATTACGCATTCTGATCGGAAGCGATTTGTTCGTAAAACGAGTTTAAATTAACCTTTTCGGCCCCCTCTGTATCGTCGATGCGGAGGGGGCTTTTTTTAGGTAACCACCCCGACCTTCCGTCTCCGCACTTCGTGCTGCGCCCAGACGTGTCGGGCACCTTTGGACCCACCCCGGCCTGCGGCTACCCCTCCGAGGAGGGGATTTTGGCCTTGCGGTGATCGGACACCAAGGTCCCCTCCTCGGAGGGGTGGCCGCAGGCCGGGGTGGGTTCTCCCTCCTCGGAGGGGTGGCCGCAGGCCGGGGTGGGTTCTCCCTCCTGGGGGGTGGCCGCAGGCCGGGGTGGGTTCTCCCTCCTCGGAGGGGTGGCCGCAGGCCGGGGTGGGTTCTCCCTCTTGGGAGGGGTGGGGTGAGCGACGAACAGGTCGCGCACATCCGATCGAGATTCCTCGGTTGAGGCGATTGAGGACGAAGCACAAGTGACCTTGATGGAGCCGATCATCAGGCTCCTCCGGAAGAGGGATCAGAAACGTCCCTTTCCGACTCCTATTCCACGGACACCTGGCTGGCGGTGTAAGTAAGGGTCTGATCGACCTGCATGGGGACGACCTGGGTGCCCGGAGAGAGGAAATTGACCCCTTCCGCGAGGGCGTGGATATCCGCAGGTTGACCGACGGCCTCCCCGTAATGGCAGGGTATGACGACGTCGGGACGGATGAAGCTGGCGGCGCGGGCGGCTTGGCGAACGTCCATGGTGTAGCAGCCACCTACCGGCATGATGGCGATCTGCGGGCCATACATCTGGCTGATGAGCTGCATGTCGCTGAAAACACAGGTGTCGGATGTGTCGTAGAGTGTGATGCCGTTGTCGAAAGCGCAAACGGCGCCAACACAGCTACCATCGGGGTGGAAATGTAAACCCTCGGGCAGGCCACCCGGAACGAGATCGGAAGAAAGGGAGAGGGAATGATGCGTCTGCGTCAGCGTGATGGTGACATCCTTGATCGTGGTAGAGCCTCCCGGATTGAGAGGGACGGAATCCTTTCCGAGCTCAATGCCGTGGGCGTTGGCCACGATGCACATCTCGTAATTGCCCACGAAGGTGGCACCGGTCTTTCGCACCACCTTGAAGGCATCGTTGCCGTGATCGGAGTGGCCGTGAGTGGCGATGACAATATCGGCGCGATCAATATCGTCCAGATGGAGGGTCGCTACTGGGCTGCCTTCGAGCCACGGATCGTAGTAAATGACTGTGCCTTGCTCCGATTCGAAGCGAAATGAAGCGTGTCCAATATAGGTAATTCTGATGTGTGCCATAATAGGTTAAAGGGATTAAGTGCCTGCCTTCGAGGGGGCAAGGGAGATCGGGGTCCGCAGATGCGGTAGGTCGGCGGCGCCAAAGGATTGGCGCCCTCCAAATCCGAGGCGTCATCCGAGAAATGGAGGGCGGCAATCCCTCTCGACTCGGCGTAGCTTCCGAGCGAAGACGGTTGCCACACCAACGTCCTGCCGACGATCTTCGGTTTTTGATCCAACCATAGTTAAAGGTCGAGGACATCCATAAAAGTCCCCTTAAAGGAACGGCGCCCTTGGACAAATTTCAAGTGCCGGTGGTCTGGCTATGATATATTCACGGGCCCGGCTCGACTGATAACGGCGAACCGGGTAGGTTCCCAGCTGACCGTGCTTCTAAGTCCAAGTCGATGAACGCATCAATATCCCTATTGCGCTCCCTGGGCATTGTTCTGGGCCGCCGCTTCGGCCAGGCATTTCGCGACCTTTTGCCTATCGTCGTGGTTATCGTATTTTTCCAAGCCGTCGTGTTCAGGCAGCCCTTGCCCAACTATGGCGATACACTGATCGGCCTTATCGCCGTGGTTGTCGGCCTTGGATTGTTTCTGGAAGGTCTGGAATCATCGCTTTTCCCTGTCGGCGAAGCCATGGCCGACGCCTTGGCACGCAAGGGCAGCTTGACCTGGCTGCTGATTTTCGCCTTTGTTCTCGGATTCGCCACTACCGTTGCCGAACCCGCGCTCATTGCCATTACCCAGGAAGCCGCGGAAGTTGCGGCTGATGCCGGATTTATCGAAGACGATCGCTCAGCACGGTCAAAATATGCGCTGGGTATGCGCGTTACGGTGGCGCTGTCGGTGGGAATCGCGGTGGCGCTGGGCGTACTGCGAATTGTCCTAGGATGGCCCGTGCACTACATCATCATCGCAGGCTACCTGATCGTGGTGCTCCTGACCCTGATCGCTCCGGAGGAAATTGTAGGTATCGCCTACGATTCTGGGGGAGTCACGACATCAACCGTAACCGTGCCCCTGGTCACGGCGTTGGGAGTCGGTCTGGCTTCTTCAATTCGAAGACGTAATGCGCTCACCGACGGATTCGGTCTCATCGCCTTGGCCTCGCTTTTTCCCATCGCCTTTGTCCTGGTCTACGGAGTCCTCCAATTCGGTCTGGGAGGCCGCCTGGGATGAAGCTTATTCTCGAACTGGCGGCTTCATTTGTGGCTACCCTTCGGGATGTGCTTCCCATCCTTTTGACGCTTGTCTTCTTTCAGCTCGTCGTTCTTCGCCAACCGCTACCGAATCCGCGCCGTCTCTTCTTCGGCTCCTTATCTGTCCTTATCGGCCTGACCCTCTTTCTGTTCGGCCTCGAGCGCGCATTGTTTCCCATCGGCCGAGTCATGGCGCTCCAACTGGTTGAACTCAGCTCCCTGTCCGAAACCGCCCTCGGCCCGCATGGAGATGCGTGGCATGCCTTTCTCATGGTATACGCCTTCGCCGCGCTCATCGGATTCTCTACCAGCATTGCCGAACCCTCCCTCATCGCCGTGGCTCTGAAAGCCGAACAGGTATCCCGGGGCGGCGTCCACCAGTTGGGTTTGAGGATCGCCGTTGGCATCGGAGTCGCCATCGGGCTCGTCATCGGCACCTTTCGTATCGTAACCGGTACCCCTCTCTTCCTCTATATGGCCGCGGGTTACCTGATCGTCGTCCTGCAGACGGTCTTTGCCCCAAAGGACCTCGTGCCTCTGGCCTACGACTCGGGCGGCGTCACCACATCCACCATCACCGTACCCCTGGTGGCCGCCCTTGGTCTGGGCCTGGCCGATGCCATACCAGGAAGAAATCCAGCCTTCGACGGATTCGGGCTTATTGCCTTTGCCAGCCTGTTTGCCGTGATTACAGTCATGGGATATACTCAAATTGCAGCATGGTGGACAGCACACCGTACACTCACCTACTCGTAGCTTTATGCAGTTCAAACTGATAGTAAGTGCGGTAAAGCCTGACTATACGGACGATGTGGTGGATGCGGCCAAAGCCGCGGGAGCGGCGGGGGCCACCATCATTTCCGCCCGTGGTGTCGGGATTCGCGAGGCCAAGACCTTTTTCGGCCTCACCCTGGAAGCTCAGACCGACGTCGTTATGTTTCTGCTGACGGAAGCGCTCGTGGAAGCCGTCCTCAATGCGATCCACGAAGCCGGCGAGTTCAGCAAACCGGGAACCGGAATCGCCTTTGTCATTCCCATTGAGAAGGCAATCGGACTGGAAAGCCAGATCGAGCGGCTGGATAGGGCTTCTCAGACCGACAACTGAGCCGGCAATCTGTCGGACTTTGCTTTGGGGCGTTTTAACCTCTCCGAGCGAGGGCTCGATCGTCGAGGGAGTGATCGGTCCGCGCCCCACTATAACGGGAACAAACATCAAGAATGCGTCCTTTCGCCAGCGCTACCGAATGGTCCTTCTCGCCATACATCGAAGAGGGGTCAACGTTCGCGAAGATCTCGATGAGGTTAAACTCGAATTCGGGGACACCTTGCTCATGATGGGAACGGCTTCCGCCATCGCGGATCGGTTAAAGTCCTGAGGCGAGCTCTTCTTCCCTTTTCTGGGTTTGTCAGGACGGCGAATCAGATTCCCTGATCCGCTCTACCGATTCCGATATCGCCGCGGCGATGTACTCGTTCTCCTCCACCGTCATCAACGGGTGGAGGGAGACGCAGAAGAGGCGTTCGCCGATCTCGTTCGAAACGGGAAGCAACTCGATCTGACCTTCCGCCGCCTTGCGCAGGACCGGGTGCCCCTCCCACACGGGCGGGTTGCCGACCATACAGCCGACGTTGAATTCTTCCTGCAGGATCTCCATCAGTCGATCCCGCTTTTCGCCCGCCCAGGCTTTCGGGGCCAGCAGCGAGAAGAGGTAAAAAGTGTGCTCACAGTCGGGGGGCTCGCAGGGGAGCATCAGCTCAGGAATGTCCGCGAGCAGCTCCAGCCGCTCGTGCGCTCGCCGAACCCGCCGGGCGATCATTTCGTCCAGGCGCCGCAGTTGCACGCTCCCGACTGCGGCCTGGACCTTCGTCATCTTGTAGCTCGTTCCCCAGGTCTCCGATTCCCCTCCCCACTGCCGGATGCCACGGAGGCGTTGCGCAAGCTCGGAGTCGTCGGTCGTAATCATTCCGCCCTCGCCGAGCGTCGTCATCAGCTTCATGGTGTGGAAACTGAAGACCGTCATCCATCCCTTCTTTCCGATCTTTGTGCCACGGTAGCCCCCGCCACAGGCCCGCGCGGCATCACCGATGACCTTTGGCGGACCGTGTTGCGGATGGGGGTTCCGCTCCGCCAAGTCCAACAGATCGTCGATCGGAGCCGATAGTCCGTTCATATGGACCGGAAGAATGGCGCGGGTGCGGGACGTGAGGCGCAGCTCGACATCGGTTGGATCGGCCTGAAACGTCCGCGGGTCGACCTCGCAAAAGACGGGAGTGCCCCCCTGTCCGACAATAGCCAGGGCAGACGCTTTAAAGTTGATTGCCGGGACGATGACTTCGTCGCCGGGCTGCAGGTCCAGAGACACCATCGCCATGTCCAGACCTACGCTCGCCGTGCTGACCGAAACGGCGAACTCGGTCCCGGAGTAGGCAGCGAAAGCCCGCTCGAATTCGAGGATCTCGTCGACGATGAATCCGAACCCGACCCGGTAATCCATCGAGTCCCGAATGGCCCGTATTGCGACCTCGACTTCCTCCTCCGTATACCAACCACCCAGCAGCGGCTCACCAGGAAACATACGCTCGGGCTTTCGAAATTTCAGAATTTTATAGCGATGGTTCGGTGTCATTAACGCTCAATCCGATTAATCTGCGGTTTCCAGATGTTTGCTTACCTTATTCTTTGGTTGCGGCTTCGCTGCGATGTAAAATCATCTCACTTAAGATCAAGGAGTTAGATACTTTCTCTTATTAGGGCGAATTTCGTGCCCGTTTCCGGCTTGTTCAACCATGAGCGCATTTTAACCACGGTTAAATGCACCCTTTAGTGTTATGCGCAATCATCATTCGTCGGCCAAGAGCTGGTTTACTTCAGCAGGGTCAAATCGCTCATCGCCAGCTATAAACTGGTGCAAATGCGTGTCCGTCCACCCCATAGCGATCTGGATAATTTTATGGAGCTCGTCTAAATCGGTCGCATTCGATATCAGAAGTCGTCGCCATATCGGCGGTTTAATACCGTTCAGCGACACCTTTATTTGATACAGAACGCGGAGATTCTGTGCCATTTTCAAATCTTACTTAAGCACATAGGGTCCAGGTGAGTCACGACGCGCTAGCAGCGTTGACTCCACCGGTTGATTCTCTGCCCGCCGCCTCGTGAAGCTCTCCTTCAACATACTGATGGATCAGTCCGGAGATGAACGCCTGATAAGGGATACCTTTTTGTGCCGCCTTCCGTTGAATCCCGATCAGATCGTGACTACTCAGCCGAATATTAATCCGCTTATCTTTTCTAAACGTGTTCTCGCCTGCCATTGCCAACATTGCGATAAGATCACTGGAGGGCTTCTCAACCTTTAGTTCTCCGCGATCATAGGCATCTGATAGCATTTTCTCTTCTTTATTCATTATATTCTCTTTCCTTTCGGAAGTCTCTGGTCGCTTTGCGATGGCGAAACGCTGTTTTGAGGAATATCGTATCCTGATCGATTACGTACGGGACGAAGTAGACATAATTGTCGATCGGAACCAGAAAGGCCTTCTGCTCTGGATACTTTTTCTTATTCGGGTGTTCAACCGTCTTCCAGAGGATTCCCTTTGCGAGGAGCAAGGCGATTTCCTCAAATGATATATTCCTTTCCCTTCTAAGCCATTCATTCTTCTCCGGGTTCCAATCGAACTTCACAGAACCTTCACTGTGTGCCTAAACGGCACCTTGTCAATTTTTTCAGAGAACGCCAAAGAGGAGGCACGCCGTCAGGCGTTTTCTCCCTCGTTCGTGTGTGCCGCTCCTCTGCCGGTTGTGATCATATACCTTCCACGGTTCTCTTTGCCGGGTTCTCGCTGTAGTAACACCTGCTCAAATTGTCCCGCAACGGAACGCCAGAAATTCACCGCTGGAGTATTCTCATCATCGAACGAGATGCCCCATATTCCCGGAAACATGCTCAAAACCTTTCGCGCGACATCTCGCCCAATGCCCGCTCTACGGTACCTGCGTAAGATGAAAAACTCGGCGACTTGAAAGTCCCAGTCCTCCTCGCCGTTGCTTTCGCGAACCAACACAAATCCGCCGAGTTGTCCGCCAACACGTACGAAAAAGGGATGTCGCTGTGCCTCAAGGAAATAGGCGTCGAACCATCGGTAATTGAACTTCCCGTCGGGACCGATCTCAAATCTGTCGAATTCGGAGTAATCATGCATACAGAGCTGAATCAATCGCCACAATACGTCCCTTTCTAGAGGAACGACTTTCTGCAGTTCCACACACATATCATTCTTTTGCGGCTAACGTCAGAGTGTAGCGGCACCGGGCCCAGCGGATGATCTTGGAACGAGCAGTACAGACCGGTGTTCGCTACCACGAATTGTTATGCGATGTCGGCGAGCCGATTTACCAAATCGTGGCCACTTGTCGGAGGCGGTAACCGCTTTCCATCCTTGTGGTATAAGGCGATCATTTCGTCCACCATTTGGCAGAGCTCTTCGAACACTTTCTTTTCGTCTTCGCCATGACAGCCACCGTAGAAAAGACCAGGACAGCTCCCGACGAAACACTGATCCTCTTCTGACCACTCCACGATCTTTACGTAGTGTGCGCTTTCTTTCATTGCTCTATAGCCAGTTTCACTGATTTCTCCTGATACTGCTTGGCGTCATCTCCCAGGTTCCCCGAGATTCCAACTGGCTTCGCCACTTTCGGGTGGACGAAATTCCTGTGACTTCCCTTACCGCCACGGTTCCTGAATCCTGCCTTCTCGAGGTCACGGATCAATTCTCGCACCTTCCGTGGCATACCTCAAGCCTCGCTAAAGGCCACCTCCGGGTCAACGCATAACGTGAAGCATGAGGCACGGCTGACCGGGAGCGCGCGCTCGATGCGGGACAAGGTTTAGAAACACGATTCATCTTTCGACTCGGTGCGGGTCAGCCGTTGCTCTCCATGCGCTTGTGTGTGCCCATCATGGGCGCAGTCCTAATGGGGTTCAAGTCCCCTGTGTATAACCATGAAAGAAAAACACTAGCTGAAGCCAACTGCGGAAGGGCGACCGACCGTGGGGAGGAAGGCTAGGCGAAAACCATGAGCCGATGAACAAGAACTGCATACGAGGCCGATGCGGCAGGGCGAGCTGGCACTACCGAGGAACGCAGTGACGACACCTCAACGAGCGCAGCGAGAATAACACACAGCGAAGCCCACTGGTTTAACCGTAGAGGTAAATGCAGCGGTTGCGTGGTGGAGGGCTGCGTTCTTACCTGGGAAGATCCTTCCGGGGATGCCCGGAAGCGAAGTCAGCAGAGGCCATAGTAACAGTGAGAACCGGGGGGCTGGAAAACGCCCGTTTAAACGATGAAACCCGCAAGCGAAACTGCAGAAGGGCCGAACCGAGACGACGAGTCGACCCCGCCACCCATCCACGGCGATGAACCCGGCCTTAATGGAGGGGGAGCCAGACATGGACATGGGAGCGAGGCAGAGCAAGAGAACTCGTGTGAACATCCATTGTTCAAGAAAATCCTGGAGTCCGGAAACTTGCGCGAGGCGTGGAAACGTGTTCGGGCAAACAAGGGCGCTCCGGGTATCGACGGGATGAAAATCGGGGACTTCCCCGAGTTTGTCCGCAAGCACTGGGAGAAGATCTTGGCGAAGCTGGAAGGTGGTTCCTACCGCCCTTCGCCAGTTAAACTTCTGGCTGAGCGCTCAGGGAGTGCCGTCGATCAGAGAACTCTGGATTGCCATTCGTTACCCTAACCAAGTAACATGACGGATCGGAACCGCTCGGTGCGGACCCGCATGCCGGGTGGTGTGGGGGGAGCGGGTTCAAACCCCGCTCCTACCCGATTCGCATTCCCATTTCTAGCATTCTCTCACGTAATCGATAGTTTGTCTATTTGCTCTGCGGACAGCTTCGATAAACTGAGGATTAATCAATCGTTCATGTTCGTCGCGAAATCCTGACCGACGTACTCGATTCTTTAAGTACCCGCCACAGTAGTGCCACCCAATACAGCACGGCAGTTCTCTCAATACTTTTAGCATTGCTGGATACATCGACGCTGCTGCCGAACTCTCATCATGCCTTCCTGGTACGCAAGAATCCGCAAGAAGGATTGGTTTACCCGTGAGCATGTGCCATGTCTCAAATCCGGACTTGATCTCGTCTGGTTCGGAAAAGAATTGGAAACTAAGGACATCTACATATGGAACGGCGGCTCTCAGAATTTCATCCGGTAACAGCCTCATCGCCTCATAGCGGTCACCGAGGATGAGATGATTAGAATCGTACCTTCGAATCGCATCGCGCGTAACCCTGTAGTATCGACTAGCCAATTCATACAGCTTTTGACGCCCCGATTTCGATTCGAGAAGCTCTGGATCAAACCATGGTCCCTTGAGATCTGGCCGGCGGGCATGCACCCAGGTCGGGCAGTCGACATAAAAATAGCCTATGAGCTTAGGATCGTCCGCCATAGCAGCGCAATGTTCGCGGGCGACACAGTCACACCATGTCTCAAAGTCATGACTGAAAACGTCTGGCAAACGAGTCTCCAATTCCCATTGATGAGCTTCGGTGAAAGGTAGCATATGGCAGTAGGGCAAATTCGCCCACTGATATTCCTCATAGTTAAAGTCTTGGGAGTGGCGGTGAATTGTACTGCTGCGTATTATGACTTCCTGGGTCCAGCCAATGGTATTAAAACCCCAATTTCGCAGGTCAGGTGCGACGGACTCCTCCAGCCATCTCTTCTGACTGCTGCCATACTTCGACTTCCAGATTTCGATGTTGTCCGGATACCGGAGAGTAGCTGAATCGATGTGATTCATCCCTAAAGAGAAAAATCGTTCTCCACCGGGATCAAGAAACCACCAATGGCCTTCTTGCTTCGAAAGCCCAAAGTACCCTGTTACTCTCATTTCACGTATGTTCTGATGCGAACGTCAAGCATGAGGCACGGCTGAACGGGAGCGCGGGCTCGATGCAGGACTGGTGTTGGAATTACGGAGAATCATTCGAACTCGGGGCGGGTCAGCCGTTGCTCTCCATGCGCTTGTTGAACTAAGCCGCTACGCGGCGGCTCCTCATTTCGGACAGTTACTGGGCTAGGATTGATAGTCGGTGGTAAGGTGTGATTCCTCCCGGCCACACGGGGTGGCCGGGAGTTTCGATTAACGGATTCAAACGAAAGGAATCACGCCATGAAACGTACTCACACCTATCGGTGCTGGCAAGAACGGATGCTCGATGACATGACTCTGCACGGGTATGCGCAAAAGACACAGGAAGTCTATCTGAGGGCAGCCGAAAGGCTCTCGGAGTTTTGCGCGGGAAGATCGCCGCGATCGGTCACGATTGAAGAGCTGCGGCAGTTCTTCATCTACCTTAAAACCGTCAAAGTCTACAGCCGCCCAACCTGCACGAGCTTCATCTGCGCGATCAAGTTCCTGTTCGAGAAGACGCTCAAGCGGCGCTGGCCCCAAGAGACGATTCTGGTGCGTCCACCGCGCCAGTCGCGCCTTCCGGTCATTTTGACCCTGGAGGAAGTCGGGAAGATCCTGCGGGAGGTGAGAGAAGCGCACCATCGCTGCTGTCTGGGCGTGATCTACTCGTGCGGGCTGCGCCTGGGAGAAGGCTTGAGCCTGAAGATCGAGGACATCGATGCGGGGCGCATGGTCCTGCACATTCGTGCCGGGAAGGGACAGAAGGACCGCTATGTACCTCTGCCCGAACGCGCTCTGCTGGCGTTGCGACGCCAATGGCGGCGTCATCGCAACCCTACCTGGCTTTTTCCTGCTCCGGGCCATGGGGGCATCGGCTGCCCGACGGCCCAGCGGCCCATGTCACGAACCAGCCTGCAGCGGGCCTTCCGGCTGGCTCTGAAGGCCACCGGAAGCCGCAAACAGGCACATATCCATACCCTGCGTCATTCCTACGCCACCCATCTGCTCGAGTGTGGCGAGAACCTCAGGCAGATTCAGAACAACCTGGGCCATCAGTCCCCTCAGACTACGGCGCTCTACACCCACCTCACCGAAGTGGTACAAAAACAGGCCACCCAACGGCTCAACGCGATGATCGCCCACTTGTAGCGCCTCAGCGCATCCATACTGTCCATGCCCGAACTGACGGAGGTTTTCCGCCGGTATGGGGCGGCCTATCTGCAGCGCTTTGGCGAACACATCCTGCCCAGCCACCGGCGTGTCATGCGCGATATCTTATCGTGCCGCACGCCGCTGCTGGGCGGCTGCGTTTACCACTGCGCGCCCTGCGACCGCACCCATTACAGTTACCATAGCTGTAACAACCGGCACTGCCCCAAGTGCGGAAACGCCGATGCTTCCGAGTGGTTGCAACGCCAGGAGCATCTGCTGCTCCCCTGTGCCTATTTCCTGGTCACTTTCACCATTCCCAGCCAGCTGCACCAATTTGCACGCAGCAATCAGAAGCTCTTCTACCACCTGCTCTTCCGCTGCTCCGCCGACGCTCTCCTGCAGCGCGGCCGGCAAAAGCGGCTCCTGGGCGGCCTGCTCGGCTTCATCGGCATCCTTCACACCTGCACCCGTCGCCTCGATTATCACCCTCATATCCACTACCTCATCCCCGCCGGCAGCCTTTCCACGAACGCCAGGAAGTGGATGCGATTGAAAAAGCCCGACTACCTCCTTCCGGTCCAGGCACTTTCCTATTCCTTCCGCGAGAACATCAAAGCCGCCCTCACCAAGAAGCTTCTCACCGATCAGGTCGACCCCCAGATCTGGAACTGCGACTGGGTCGTCCATGCCAAACCTGCCGGCAGCGGCCTGCCGGTTTTAAAGTACCTCAGTCGCTATGTCTTTCGTACCGCCCTCAGCAACAACCGCATCCTCTCCGCTAACAATGACGCTGTCACATTCGCCTATAAAGATTCCCACACCGGCCGTCCCTGCACCTGTTCTCTGCCTCCATTAACCTTCATTGCCAGGTTCCTCCAGCATGTCCTCCCACGCGGTTTCACCCGTGTCCGCTACTACGGATTCTTCAGTCCTGCCAATCGAGCCAAGCTGCAGAAAGTCCGATCCCTCCTCGCTGCAGCTTTTGCCCGCCTCGAGGCGCTCACAGCAGCAAAGAACGACCCCGCACCCTTCCGCTGTCCCAACTGCCACCGGCCCATGCAGATCCTCGCCTTACTCCCCCGCATTCGATCACCGCCCAGTTTCTTTCCTTTCTCACTTCCATCTGTTGCCCATGCCTGATCACAATCAGAATAGCGGCCTCTATTCTGCTCCGCTCTCTTTACGTACCCTTCGCATGCCCGGCTGTGCAAACACTTCTTGGGCCCGATCTGTCTCATCTCACCGATACCTTCGAGCTCTTTCTCCTGCTGAAACCTATCAGCATTCCGCCTCCGCCGCGGGCCTCCTTCTCCTCCCAAGCCCCCTTATCCCTAAACTCGTAAACCTTTAATCCGCAAACGACACTCCCCTTCAGTCCCTGCGGCTCAGTCCAACCCTGTGATGCAACTCAGCTCCGCAAGCTCCGCTGACCTACATCACTTGATTCGTTGCAAACGACCACAATGCGGCTGAAACAGTCCAACCCTGTGATGCAACTCAGCTCCGCAAGCTCCGCTGACCTACATCACTTGATTCGTTGTCCAACCCTGTGATGCAACTCAGCTCCGCAAGCTCCGCTGACCTACATCACTTGATTCGTTTTCCAGTCCAACCCTGTGATGCAACTCAGCTCCGCAAGCTCCGCTGACCTACATCACTTGATTCGTTGTCAACCCTGTGATGCAACTCAGCTCCGCAAGCTCCGCTGACCTACATCACTTGATTCGTTATTCGTCCGCAAAGGACGCTGAGTCCAACCCTGTGATGCAACTCAGCTCCGCAAGCTCCGCTGACCTACATCACTTGATTCGTTAGTCCGCAACTCCTGTACATGCAACTCAGCTCCGCAAGCTCCGCTGACCTACATCACTTGATTCGTTTCCGCAACTCCGCTGACCTACATCACTTGATTCGTTGCAACTCAGCTCCGCAAGCTCCGCTGACCTACATCACTTGATTCGTTCTGCGTTACTCGTAGTCATAATCATGCCGCGAGATTCGGTAGTTCACTACTCTTCCGGAGATCATGCCGACCCCCCTTTTGACCGTAGACGAAACAACACGAGGTTCTGCTGGAAGTCGTCGTTGTGGCCTTAAGCGCACACCATAGTTTGGGCGGTCGAGATCACTGAGGAATGATACTAATTGCGTGTGATCGGAGTTGACTTCGACAGCCCTCCTATAAAAGCGCGCACGCACATCAGTGATTAATTCTTGAATCGCTATCAGAATTGCTCGTTGCAGCACAAACGGACGCTGGGAAGTGAAGTGGCGCACGAAAAGTGCCTCTCGACTCTGCCCGCAACCATGCTTCCCCAAGCAGATAATTGCCTGATATGCTTCAAGCTCAGACACTGGGTTCGTGATTGTGCTCTGAGCCAACTGCCGAAGCTCGTCTGGAAGCTCGTCTCCGGCAGTTAGCAGCCTCCACAGATGAAGCCTCTGCCAGTTGTAGACCGATGGCTAGTCCTTCAGTAGTTTGATGACTTCAGGCATCCAGACAGAGTGTCCAATCTCCTGCAGTGCTCGCGTCCATTGATCAGAACGCTGTGGGTGGCTGGACAGGCGCCCCACTATAAACGGCCCAATCTCGCCGTGGACATGTTCTTTCAGTTCCTCGTATTCGGCGATTTGAAGAAGCCGATTCATGAATGCGCGAAACCTGCGATCATCTCCATTCTGTCCAGCATGAAACTCGAGCCTGGCTTTCGCCTTTGGAATCTCGGCTTCAAGGGTCTCCCTTTGACCGGTAGCAACAGCATCTTCAATCCGTGATAGATGAGTATCGTCGGTCACATCCACAAGTGTGTCGAACGCCCCGGTGCCTTTTTCGATAATGAACGTCTTATCACTTGCTAAGAACATTCTGTATCGGGAGAGCGCCCTCTGGAGATCGTGCAATGCCCGCAGTGCCTGCTTGCGATTCACTGCACAGACTCTAATGTCATCAACGTAGCGGAAATAGCGGTATCGCTTGTCCAGCATTTCTCGATCGGCACCGGACAAGAACAATGATCCAAAAAAACTACTCGCATCCAAATTCTGAGGGATGCCATAGCCGCCCGTGCTCCATTGGCGCAGGAGCTTTCCTAAACATTCTACCACAGCCAGATCCTCTGGTGTTGCCCGATCCCCTAGTATTAGCGTGATGCGCTCACAGAGTGCATCGACATGGATATGATCATAATAACTGGCGATGTCAGTAATAAGCACGGCAGATGTGCTTTCATCAATGCAGCCCTGTCGGAAGTCATTGCGAAAGTACTTCCACCGCTCCATCTTCTGAGGGAACGGATATGCATCTTGATCGTCGCCATCCCGCCGGTACGAATAAACGTCGGAAGGGAGTTGATGGTCGAGCTTCGGGAGTAGGTAATGCAGACATGCAAGATACAGAATTCGGTGGGTAGGGTGTAGCCACACTGACTCTCGAATCATCCCGCTGGCCTTTGGAACCTCGTCCACAAGATGCGGTAAAGAGTCGATCTGAAGAACGCGATGCTGCCGTTGAGCGAGATACTCGGTTAGCGTAGCTTCTACATCTGCAAAGTTCAGTGCGTCAGGAAAGAAATCATCTTGGCTATCACGAACGAGCCACTTTCCCGCAGCGTCAAGAGCGAGGCATTTCTTAAGAAGCTGATATTGCATGATGATTATCTGCAGAACAGTGTTATGGGCTCCACTGAGTGGTGGATATTATAGGCAGGGATAGAGAGAAAAGGTGGGCCGGGTGCCCGCATTCGTTCCCTCGGCGATCCTTCGTGAGCGTAGGTTCCATGGGCTTTTGAGACGATACCTTCTCAAGATTGAACGACACCCTTAAAAAGCCTACTCCCCGCAGCAAGCTACGGGGAATCTACGGCTTTTTACCCTTCGGGACCGGGTGTCGTCCTACTAGGTGTTTTTTTAGAACCCTGCAGCAAGCTACAGGGAATGATCAAGTTCACCGAACTTTTGGAGCAAGGCAATCCCGATTTGCTTACCGGCAAAAGCTACACTCGGATTCCGCCTGAGGACACTTTTACCCCTGTTGGAAAGCAAAACTTACACTCAGTCGTGGATATTATCCATTTTCCTCGCTGGGCAGAGATCCTTGAGAGGGCTGAAATGGACCTCGCGACAAGGGATTCCCATTTGATTTCGATTCGCTGGTATCTGTCCTGGTGCGGGAGGTGGCGAAACGGAAAATCGGCGATATCGGAGATTATCGCAGAACGTTGGGCTAATAACCGACCTTCCTCATGGAGTCTGCCAGAGCCTGGCATAAGCGCTCTCCCCCACGCTGAAACACACTTGGTTTCAAGGAAATTCGCAGCCGACTGGTGTTGTGAGGTACCGTCGGGGGTCGAATGACCCCTACTCTGATACCCTGTCTTTCGAGGTGATCTCCCATGGCACAGGTCTTACGGGTGTCACCGAAGACAACGGGCACGACGGGAGAATCGCCACTGGCCACGGACAATCCAAGGTCATTCAGGTTTTGCCGTAAAGACTCAGAGCCCAGCCGTAATGGAGCCCGCCGAGCATCCATTGCTCTGACCAACCTTATGGCCCGCTCCGCGGCTGCTGCGCAGGCAGGCGGGAGGTAGGTGGAATAGATGAATTCGCCGGCAAAATTGATAAGATAGTCCTTCATACAAGCATCGGCAAAGAGGGTGAAACCGCCCAGCGACCCGAGCGCCTTTCCCAAGGTGCCGACAAAGACATCGACCAGTGAGAGAACACCATTCAGGCCGGCGAGCCCCTCACCTCTTGATCCGTACCAGCCCAGGGCATGGGCCTCATCGAGAATCCAACAGAAGCCGAAGTGTTTTTTCAACGAGGCAAGTCGAGCGATATCAGGATAGTCGCCGTCCATACTGAAAACAGACTCAGTAACTACGAAAACCTGACCTGAGGGCGGCGCTCGCGAACTTTCCTGGAGCCAACGCTCGAGTTGATCGAGATCACAGTGTCCGTATCGCCGCAAGCGTGCTCCACTTCGCAAAATACCTTGAATCATGCTGTGGTGAATATAGCGATCGGCCAGAATGAGATCGCCTTTGCCTGGCAGATGCCCGAGAACGGCCTGATTGGCTGCAAAACCGGAGGTCCAGATGAGACAGGAGGGGGTCTCAAACCAATCGCAGATAGCTTGCTCCAGTCGGCGGTGTGGCGCTGCGTAGCCCGTGATCAGAGGGGAGGCCGAGGCCGAACATCCAAACTCCTCCAGCGCGGCTCTGGCCGCTGCAACGACTTCGGGATGCTTTGCCAGCTCCAGGTAATCGTTGTCAGCCAGATTCAAGGTGAGGGCCTTCGGCGAAATGGGGGGCAGGCGTCTCAGCAGTCCCTGGTCCCGCCGCTCACGTAGCGACCGCATCAACCGATCGCCCAAGATCATAAGACCTTTGGGAAGCCCTCACGGCAGAAGGGAGAAATGGATTCCGTTTCGGACTCGATGTCCACTACGGGGAACCAGGAAGCATTTCGATAGGCGGGCCACTTCTCATGGTGGCGCTGTACAGCCCACACCGGCAAGGCGGCACCCAGACAACCTTCGATATTACTCCGGTGAACGAGCGGCACGTCTGAATCGCGGGCGTTTAGCCAAATTCCGGCATTTAACCCTTTGCTGCGGGCATAGGCGTAGGCGAGCCTGGCCTGATTAATAGCACCCAGGCGATCATTGACCACCAACACCACGTAGTTCAACTGCAGCGCCACGGCCAGGTCGCTCCAGTCTTGGCCCTGGGAATCGAGCGGCACGGCGATCCCGCCGGCACCCTCTATGATGCGCCAATCGGAAGCGGGAAGCGTCCTGATATCCCCTATCAATTGATCCAAGGAAAGCGATCTACCCGCCCGCTGGGCCGCCTTCAAGGGCGCCAACGGCTCCGGAAATCGATGTAGAGTAAATCCGGTGACGTGAGGACGCGCCACTTCATGTAAGAGGCGGTCCACATCGCCGCCCGCCTCTCCCTCAACCCCGGTTTCGACAGGTTTGACTACCTGAACACTTTGCCCTGTTTGTGAAAGCATCCGCGCCAAGGTGGTTGCTACCCAAGTCTTACCAACGTCGGTATCGCTGCCGCTGACCAATATCGAAAGACGCGTCACTTCGGCATATTAGCTTCAGGGACCAAAGGGTGCAGGCCAAGGCGTTTAAATAGCGCAAAGTCCCGGGAGACTTCCGGGTTCCCCGTGGTGAGGAGTTTTTCACCCAGAAAAATGCTGTTGGCTCCAGCCAGAAAGCATAAGGCCTGCAGTTCGGAACTCATCTGCGAACGTCCAGCCGACAGGCGGACCATGGCCTGAGGCATGAGAATCCTTGCCGTGGCGATGGTGCGCACAAACTCGATGCCATCGACGAAGGGTCGCTCTGCCAGCGGAGTACCGGGCACGGCAACCAATGCATTGATAGGGACGGACTCAGGCTGGGGACAGAGGTTTGCCAGCTCGCAAAGCAGCGCAATCCGATCATTTTCCGACTCGCCCATGCCAAGGATTCCGCCACAGCAGACCTCCATTCCGGCGCGGCGCACATAGTCAAGTGTACGCAGGCGATCATCGTAGGTTCGAGTTGTGATGATTTCACCATAGAACTCACGTGAAGTATCGAGGTTGTGGTTGTAGACGTCGCAACCGGCCTTTTTCAGCCGGTCCGCTTGTGCTGCGGTGAGCATTCCCAAGGTGCAACAGACTTCGAGGTCGAGTTCTTTGACCGCGGATATGATAGCGAGGACCTCTGCGAACTGCTCGTTCTCGGGAACCTGACGCCATGCCGCTCCCATACAGAAGCGTGAGGCTCCTTCTTCCCGCGCCGCTGTCGCGGCAGTCACGATCTCCTCCTTTTTGAGCAGGGTTTCAGGCTCTACAAAAGTCGCGTAGTGCGCCGACTGTGGGCAATAGGCACAGTCTTCCGGACATCTCCCGGTTTTGATCGACTGCAGCGTGCAGAGTTGAACCGCATTGGGATCGTGATGACGTCGGTGCACTTCCTGTGCCCGATAGATCAGATCGGGAACGGGAAGATGGTAGACCTCGTCAATTTCGATTAGGGTGTGCCTATGCGATTGGTTCATATTTCCTCATTGTTTCATCGATGGCGCTGGCAGTAGCCTGAAAAAGATGGTGGATCTCCTCTCGATTGATCGTAAGCGGGGGAACCAGGAGAAGCGAATCCCCTAGAGGACGGAGAATCAGCCCGAAGCGCCTGGCTTCGAGACAGACCTGCATCCCGACGCGGTGGGCAAGCGGAAAACGTTGCTCAGAGTCGCGCCCCGGATACAGATCCAACCCCGCCGCCAGCCCGCGCTGGCGAATCTCAATTACATTCGGGTGACCCGCAAGGTGTTGCCGGAGTTGGTCTTCGAAAATGTCCGTAGTCTCCGCCAGACGCCCCGAACGGAGGTGCTCCTCTACCTTCTCAAGACTCTTCAACGCCACCGCCGCGGCAAGGGGATTCCCGGTATAAGTGTGTCCGTGGAAAAAGGTCCGAAGCTCCTCAAACGGCCCCAGGAAAGCTTCGTAAATCTCCTCTCTCACCATGGTGGCCGCGAGTGGCAGGTAACCCCCGGTCAATCCCTTGGCCAGACAGAGAAAATCGGGACAGACCCCCTCCTCAGAACAGACCAGCAGAGGACCCGCACGTCCGAAAGCCGAGAACACCTCATCCAGAATCAGGTGCACTCCGTATTTCCGGGTAAGTCCGGCCAGGCGCCGTAAGAATCCTCGAGGCTGCAACAACATCCCGGCAGCACCCTGAATCCAGGGCTCGAGAATGACACAGGCAACCCGCGGCCCGTGTTCCGCCAGCAGTTCCTCCAGGGCACGCAGGCTTTCTCCATCCGATTGTGCGAATACTTCTCCGCCATATTCCTTGCAGATGGGCGCTGGAAAACGATGCACGGGAAAGCACCAGCGGCCGAAGCGAGCCTGGAAATCTCCGCAATCCCCCACACTCATGGCCCCAAAAGTGTCCCCGTGATAGGCATGCTGCATGGCCACGACCTCGGCCTTGTGCGGTTGACCGGAAAGCTGCCAGTATTGAAAGGAAAGCTTCAGCGCGATCTCAACGGCATTGGAACCATTGTCGCTGAAGAATACGCGTGACAGGTCGCCCGGAGCCAAGCCGGCCAGTTTTCGGGAGAGCCGGGCGCCCACTGGGTGATTGAGCCCCAACATCGTGGCATGCGCCACACGATCCAACTGTTCTCGCAAGGCACGGTCCAGATCCTCATCGGCGTGGCCATGCAAATTCGTCCACAGCGACGCGTTGCCGTCCAAGTAGCGGTTTCCTTCTGAATCGTACAGCCAACACCCCTTGGCGTGATCGATATGCACTCGTGGATGGTCCAGGTATTCGCTCATCTGCGTGAACGGATGCCACGAATGGTTCCTGTCCCACCGGTCAATAAGAGGCGTCTCCGCTACCTTCGCAATCACACCGCAAATATGATAGGTCGGATGGAGTTGTTAAGTAAAATCACCCGGAAAGTTAACAATCAAAGTCCTAACCCCTTAGCCCTTGCTCCAAAGACTTAGCCTCTGGAGCGGGCGGGCGGTTCGTCCCTGCCCTCACGGGCAGAGCCTGGAGTTTGGTTCGTTCTAGATCATGCGGTAGCGGCGAATAGCGAGCTGCAGATGTCCGGTTGGTATTTAATCAACTTCGCCTTTGGGTGAGCTTTGTTCATGAAGTTGGTTAAAATCTCCGGGCGTATGGCACAAGCCCATAATTCCCTGCGCAATTCGTTGATCAGGTCTTGAGAGGAAGGTCTTTGTTTCTTAGAGGGCTTCCTCCATTTTGCTTCGGGAATGGCGGTAGGTTTGCCGCCTTGTCCATAAGCTTTGATAGCGGCCAGATGGAGCATGGCGTAGGCGGCTACTGCGGTTGCGGGGATGTGCTGGACGGAGTTTTCGTTGCGCACTTGAGCCTGCCCCACACCCAGGATGGTCTTTTCGTCGCGGTGGTTGACCTCGATGTCCCAGCGCCAGAGGTATTGCTGAAGCAGGTCCTCCAGTGGGAGGTTCGGATCAGTGCAGATCAAATACGCCGGTTGGGTGTATAGTTTTCTGGCCCCTTGGCGCAGGCGATATCCAACCGGACGGATGACGAGCAGGCGTAGATCCATCTGCCCGGCCGCCCTCCAGCGTATGGGTCCCAGGGTTTTGACTTCGAAGTCCCGCCATTTGCCGCTCGCGCGCGCCTGCACGGTAATCCAAGGGATGTCCGGGTCCCGGCGGATTTGTTGCGGTGTGGGCAGGTCCTCTCCGTAGAAGCGCTTGCGTCCGAGTACGGCTTGCGCGCCGGGTTTCGCGCTGAGCTTGGCGTCTTTGCGGATTCGACCGATCAGGGTCGTCTTTTCGGGCAGATTACGCAGCATCTTTCGGTTGGTGTAACTGCCGTCAACCACGACATGCAACTCGGGTGCGGTTCCTGCGTTTTCCTCGGCACGCTCTTGCTGCAGTTGCCTCAATGCATCGGTGGCCAAGGCGTTGAGGTTACGCTGTTTCATCTGCTCCTTGTAGAGTTCGACCTGCTCGACCGGTGCGCTTTTGCGGGGCTTGCGCGGAGTCGAAGCGTCCTGAAAAGCGATCGGGATCATGCGCACTTCGTTGTTTTCATCGGCCACCGCCGCGCTGAGCTGAAGCCTGCGTTGTGCCCAGACCAGATTGAGGTTGAAGGGCGGGCCGAGGGGATCTTTGCGGTAGGCCGCACCGGGGATGGTTTTGCCTGTCTTGCGCAGGATGGTATCGTCGAGGGCAATACAAAGTGGTCGGGTTGCGGGGCTGAGCGCTTCGAGTTCTTTTCTGACTTGGCGAAAGATCACCTCCTCGTTCACCCGGTCCTTGGCATAAAGGGAGTAATCCGCCGTCCAGTCCCGGAACTGCTTGCCAAACACTGTGATCAGCGAAGTGATCGTGTGCCGTCCCGGGCAAACCAGATGGGCCAGCAGATGCTCGCGCACTCGGCGCGTGCACGAGGGGGTGCCGGAGACTTCTTGTTCGCACTGCCTCCAAATTGCTTCCCACTGGTTCAGGAGCGAGGTGCCGTTTTTTTTTGATGGTGACCGGCGAAGGCGGAACCACCGGACGATGGGCGATGATGTTGGCTTTGTCTTCGATGATCCACTCAATAATCTCCCCTTTTTGGAACTCCATCGCTTCGGCAATGGCGGTGGGGAAATTAATGTAATATTGGTCGGCCCCCTTTTTGCGGGAGATGAGCTGAACTTTAGTTGGATACCCCATGGTGTTTTTGTGTTTAGAGATTAAGTATCTAGCGAATATACTAGAACTAAAATCACCGAAAACCAGCTTGAAATCAAGGGAAAAAGTGAAAACCTAGATCACCAGTCTAGTAGTAACCAAACTCCAGTCCCTGCCCTCACGGGCAGAGCTACACCGGGGCCTTGTGGCTCGCTCCGTGAGGAGCGGGAAGGGTGCTGACGTGAGTTTCACCCTTGATATATCCGGCAAGCGTCAGCGCGGCCGGTGGCCCCGCTAACCTGAAACTTAGCCTTGGGAGCGGGTTTGCGGGCGATTGTGTAACGTTTTTCAGGGGCCGGGAACTACGTAGCGCACTGCTTATCGGAGCGTAGCGCAGATTGCGGTGCGAAGTGGGACCTACGCACGGTTCGGAACCCCGGGGCAACCGCCGACGCTGTCGACGGTAAGCCGCCGGGCTACGAAAGAACGGCCATAGCCGAACTCGGCGGCCAGTGCGGCCCGTGGCCGGAGGTTTCACTCCTGTTTGATCCGGCAAGGGTCAGCGCGCCGGGGGCGCGACTGACCTGCGAACTTCCTGAGAGGAAAGCTCCCTACCGCCCACGACAACCAGTCAAACCAAAGCCACAGTCGGCTTCGGCTCGCTTCAACTATAGCCGCCATCGCCACCGCTGACTGGTTGGCCGTGCTACTAGCATAAGGTGATCGGCAAATACCGAGCGTAACCCTCGAAGTCTCTATCTCCAGTCAAAATTGCCATTTCATGCCGTGATGCTTGCGCACAGATCAGAAAGTCTACCGGTGATCCCTGGATTCCATTCTCTCTACATCGATTGTAGAACCTCGCCGCTTCTGTGTGATCGCTGGATTCGGCAAGCAGATCCGGAAAGCCCCCCAGAACCAGACAGGTGGCGATGTTTTGCATGAACTTTCCGTTGTGCGCGTTTCAGTCGAGTCTTCATTCAGAGGATTACTCCATGGGAAAAGTGATTGTCGGTTTCAAGGTGACGGGCAACCTGTAATCGACAAGCTCGCCGAGTGGACCGGACCAGTCGAGGGAAACTCCTAACAAGATAAGAGATGGGGCTGACGCGGAGTTTTCGCAGGAGTTGAACTGATCAGGGGACCTTACTCCGGGAAATTCATTGCCGAAAGGCCGAGATTGGGCTGACATTCATTGTTGAATCTGACGATGACTGAGAGGCGAACCGATGTGCTGATTGCCGGCGGAGGGGTAGGCGGATGCGCGGCTGCACTGGCGGTTGCGGAGGCGGGCTGCGAAGCGATATTGACCGAAGAAACCGACTGGATCGGCGGCCAATTAACGGCTCAGGCGACGCCTCCCGATGAGCATGGCTGGATTGAGCGATTCGGCTGTACCCGATCCTACCGGCGATTTCGGGAAAACGTACGCGCATTCTATAGACGATACTATCCCTTGACGACTGCGGCGAGCTCAAATCCGCTTCTCAATCCCGGCAACGGCTGGGTCTCGCCCCTATGCCATGAACCGCGCGTGGCGCTGGCGGTTCTCGAGGCCATGCTGGCGCCGCATGTATCGTCCGGACGCCTCACAATTCTGAGAGAACATGAACCGATCGGGGCCGAAATCACGCCGGGTGACCACATTGCAGTGGTTGAGTTTCTGGACCTGAAAGGGGGAGAGAAGACTGCGATATGCGCGGATTTCATAATCGACGCGACCGAATTGGGAGACCTCTTGCCGCTAACGAGGACGGAATTCGTGACTGGCTTCGAGTCCCGGGACGAGACGGGTGAGCCGAGTGCTCCCGACAAAGCGCAGCCGGAGAACGTCCAGGCCTTCTCAGTCTGCTTCGCCATGGATCACAGAGACGGCGAAGATCACACCATCGAGAAGCCGAATCGGTACGATTACTGGCGGGAATATGTTCCCGAACTCGATCCACCGTGGCCTGGTCGTCTCTTGAGCTGGACAGGTTTGAGCCCAAGGACGATGGAGGTGTCCGAGGCAAGGTTCAGTCCCAATAACGAACCGCCGAAGCGATTCGCCGGTTTCTGGTCCTACCGCCGTATTCTCGATCGCGCGAATTTCGAATATGGTCGTTTCGACAGTGATGTCTGCATCGTGAATTGGCCCATGATCGATTACCTTGAGGGTAACCTGTGCACGACCGACGCGACCGAGAAATCACGGATTGTGGAAAAGGCAAAAGAGCAAAGCCTGGCAATGCTATACTGGCTGCAAACCGAGGCACCTCGGCCCGACGGAGGAGCGGGGTGGCCCGGGCTTCGCCTTCGCAACGATATCGTGGGGACCCGGGACGGGCTCGCGAAGCATCCCTACATTCGAGAGTCGCGGCGAATCCGGGCCCAGTTCACGGTGCGCGAGCAGGACGTCGCGGCAGCGTGCCGGCCGGAGCGTATGCTTGCCGAACCATTCGAAGACTCCGTCGGCGTCGGGTACTACCGGATCGACCTGCACCCCTCCACCGGGGGCGACAATTACATCGACGTCGCCTCCTGTCCCTTTCAGATACCGCTGGGTGCGTTCGTTCCCATTCGCATGGAAAATCTACTCCCCGCCTGCAAGAACCTGGGTACGACCCACATCACCAACGGGTGCTTCCGGTTGCACCCGGTAGAGTGGAATATCGGGGAGGTGGCCGGGGCGCTCAGCGCTTTCTGTCTGCAGAAAAAGACAGTGCCGAGGCAGGTTTACGAGCGTCCTGCCCTTCGGGAGGAGTTCCAGCGCCTGTTGGACCGGCGGGGAGTGGAGCGTGCCTGGCCTGACGACTTGAACATCGAGGAGGGGGACCCGCACGCCCATGCGCGGTAGGGAACGTAACCGCCTCCTGTAATTCAAAAAGCAGAGGATTCTCAAAAAATACAATGATTAGCGAGATGGCACATTTAATGGTTTCAGACCTAATGCCTGGGTTTTCTATTTCGAAGGGACCTCCGCTCCACGACAGTTCGTCGACCTGGGGAGCGGGGAGTTTTTTGGTTTGGAGTAGGCCCGGAGGACCTGGGGTAGCAAAGCCGCAACCAGAACCAACGGGGAAAAAGGAAACCACAGATTTGGGATGTCGTTTCGCTCGGTACACGGATTGCCACGGATGAGGGAACGGGGGTTATTCAGCGCACCACACGCTTCCAATCGGGCCCAGGCTTGAGCGCATTTAACACGGCCATTGCCGCACCAATAATCTCCTCGCTCAAATCTTCGTAGATCATCCTCTGCTCCCTCCAACGTCCCTGTCACCACTATCCGTGTCAATCCGTGCCATCCGTGGTCCGCTTGACCGCCTTGTCCCCGATCCGTAGAGACCATACAGGATGCAGCTCACGATGCCCATTTACCGCTTCCGTAAACAGGCCCAAATCTGCATTACCGTCTGGGTGATGGCGCTTTGCTGTGTGTCGCGGGCTCTTGCAGGAGCTTCTGGATTAGAGGAAAAACACACCTTGAACGCCATTCTCAAAGGGATTCGGCATCATAGCTTCCGCGAGGCGCACGACATCGCACAAGAGGCAATTCGCAGTGGGGAGGAGTCGAACGATACTCTCGCCTTCGCCGGAGCGCTGGCCCTTCTCAACCGGCAGCCGAAGACCCGCGGCAATTTGGATAAAGCGCAGAGGACCTTCAAGGGGCTCGCACTGGAAGCAACCGATGCAGATATAAGAATCGCTGCGCTCTACTTTCTCGGCCGGCTGGTGGAAATCCACCGCTATCCCTATGGCCGAGAGGAAGCGTTCGTTCGCTACCGGCGCCTGGTTGAGCAACATCCGGATCATTTCTTCGGACAACTGGCTCTTAACCGGTGCCTGACCCTTGCGCTCTACGATCCCTCTCGAACCCGGAGCGAACGCCGGACCCGCTTCCACGAATTTGAGGTTCTGGGTAAGGAAATGGGAAACCGGCACGTTCAAAGCAGTTTTCACTTTCTGATGGCACGGACATCTCAAAGGTTGGGTATGCCGGGCGAGATTAGTTTGAAACATTACATGGCCGCGATCCGCCTTGGGATCACCGTGGACATATTTCGCGCCAATGCCCTCGTGATCGCCGGAGTCCTATCAGAGGAACTGGGTCGGGATAAGGTGGCGGTCGAATTATTGACGAGGTTTCTAACCGAGTTTCCAAGGGATGCGCGCAACACCATGGTGAAGGAACGCTTGTCACGGCTGCGAGGCTAAGAGTGAACCCCATTCTTTCAAATGACCTGGAAGCGACTCACAAGGATGGTATCTATCCCCAACCGCCCGGGACGCCGAAACGCTACTCCCCATGACGATTTCTAACGTTTTGCATACGACCGGCTTTGGGCTGCTCGCTCTCTGTTTCGCGATCTCCCTGGGACGTGTTGTTTCCTATGACCAAAGGGAGGCCGACCCGGACACCTTTATAATCCGGTATGCCCATTATATTCAAGAGGAGAGCGTGGAAGCCGGGCTTCAAGCAATTGCCGAAACCTACATGAACGCCCATCCCGGAGTGCTCATAGAGCCGATCGTCGTGCCCCGGTCCGTCTACCGAAGCTGGGTTCAGACGAAGCTTACGGGAAACGTGGCCAGCGATCTCATCCTGCTCGATACGGTACCCGCCCGCGAACAGATCATGTTCAATTTCTTTACACTCAATGAATTCATGGAAAAACCCAACCCCTACAACCGCGGGACTGTTCTCGAGGATAAGCCCTGGCGGGAGACTTTCGTGGACCACCTGAGCGGTCCGCCGACTTATTGGAACAGTCTGGGCGCCTATTGGGGCGTGCCCCTGGTTGCTAATACGACTCGTGTCATAGCCAACCGCAGCCTCTTTCGCCGCATCACCGGCGCGGAGACATTTCCGAAAGACTTTGAGACCTTCATCACCCTCTGTGAGAAGGTGCGGACCTATTCCCAACAGAGCGGCGCGGAGATCTTTCCGATCGCTGCGGCCGGTCGCCAATCGCCTTTTATCCATCGTCTGATCGAGAGCCAGACGCTGCCGCTCATGATTCGCTGTGACTGGTCGCGCCGCTTGAAGACCTACGGGCATGAACGCAAACTGGGCTATATTAAAGGGCGATGGAGTTTTGAGGCCGACGAAATTCGCCTCGGACTGACGCTCGCGCAGGAGGTCTGCCAATACATGCAACCGGGCTTTCTTCAGCACGACGCCAGGGATACCCTTTTCTATTTCGGCCAGGGCAAGGCATTGATGATCCTGGCTGACAGCGGAATCGCGAGCAGCATTAAGGCACAGGTCCCGTTTGAAGTGGGCGCCTTCGAAATCCCCTTCCCCGACAAGGCTCATCCAATCTACGGGGAAACGCTTCTTGGACGCCCCTCCGAGGGAGCCAATATCAGCCGCTGGGCCTTCGGAATTACCCGGCAATCCCCCCATCCCGAGATTGCTTTGGATTTCCTTCATTACCTTACCGCCCTGGAGACAAATCAACGATTCGCCGACCTTACTGGAAGTCTCCCTTCCGTCGTCGGCGCCTCCGTTCCAGAGCAAATGGAGATTTTTGCGGCGCGGGTGCATGGGTACCCGAATGGCATCAGTCCTGGATCCAACGTTGGAAATGAAGCCTCGGTCTTCTTCAATGCCCATGTCCACCTCCTTCTGTCGCCGGACGGAGGATTGGAGCGTTTCCTGGCCAAGATGCGGCAAGGCTACCTTTCGGCGATCCTCCGCGATCTTCACAGCCACGATGTCGGAATCATTCAGAAACTGCGTTTCATGGATACCGATCTTGCAGCAGAATGGATCATGCACTCGCGCGGGCTCGACAGCGGACATGCCCTCTCCGCAGAAGACCCTGAGAAAGCCCTGGGCCGTATTTTATTCTCTCAAGTGCACTTCGACGCCGATCGCTACTGGCTGCTCGCCGAACTCGCCGATGAGGGGCTTGCGTTCGCGCAGTAGGTAGTCCTAATGAACCTCGTCGATTGCCAATCCTTCCCGCTCCTCACGGAGCGAGCCACGTGTAGCCCTCTGCGTGAGCGGAGGGTTTTCGGATCTCGGGTTCATTGCAAGCCATAGTTGACGACCGCTGGCCTCGATGAGAGGCCTCTTAACCCGGCGGTTCACTTCGTTCGGCGAAGACGTTTCGGTAGTTCGTCGCCGACGGAGTCGCTGGACACGATTCGGAGCGAACGATCGGCCAGAGGCAGACGCACCTTGACCCCTCCGCGCCGGTGTGACTCTCGCATCGCTATGGCAATCTCCAGGGCCTTTAAACCGTCTTCCCCGCAAACCCGCGGGGGCCGGCCCAGTTCGTGCGCCTCAATGAGATCGGTCAGGATACCGATGCCCGTCCCTTCCATCCTGGGAGGCAAAGGAATGGGAAAGGAAAGGAGCGTGGGCTGCCTGATTCTTCCCAGAGGTTCGCGATCGCCCTCGCCCGCCGGGATGAAGGCTTCCAACCGGACCAGCTCAAACCGAACGGGCCGCTCCCGACAGAAGATCTGGCCCGCTTCCCCGATCACCTGGAACGACCGTCCTTCGGAGTTCCCGCACCCCATAGTCCGCAGAAAGGCCCGCACCCCGTTGTCGAAGGCCAGATAGCCGTTTCCCGAAATATCGGCCTCGCTCGCGGCCGCCTCGTCCGACTCCATTTCCCCGAAAACCCAGACCACATCGCCCCCGGCAAGATAACGGACCGTGTCAATAAGGTGGCTTCCATTGATGGACAAAGCGCACGGATAGTGTGCCGTCACCTGGAGAATCTTCCCCAACTCTCCCGCCTCGATGAGGCGACGCGCCCCACTGTAGCCGTGCATCCACCGTCGGGCACAATTCACCGCAAAGGTAACTCCCGCTTCCCGGCACACCTGAACCATGGAGTCTGCCTCCGCCAGGCTCAGAGCAATCGGCTTTTCCGCCCATATGATTTTCACACCGGAACGGGCTACGTCCCGAACGATCGTCGAACGAACCCTGGCCGAGGTCGCGACACTCACAATATCCGGCCTTTCTACGTCCAGCATTTTCTTGTAATCACGATAGAGGTGGTCACAGGAAAGACCCCAGCGCTGGCCGAAAAGCGTCCGCTGTTCATCGTGCATATCTGCTCCCGCTACGAGGTCAACGGAAGGATGTGCGGCATAGGTGGGCCCGTGACAGTAGGGCCGAAAAAGCGTTCCCCCATGGCCCATCTCGTCGTCAAATGTGCTGCCCATGCGGCCGAGACCGATTACTGCTGCTCGATACGTTTTCATTTGCGATTGGTTCGCCATCGTCCGGGCTTCGTCTCTACGGCATCGAGATAGTTCTGCTGCGGGCCATCGAACCAGGGCGGATCCGGCTCGTCCGGGATTCTGGCGGCTGCCCAGGCTTGCAAGAGAGGAAGCTCATCCTTGCGTCGCTGCAGGAAGCGTCGGGCTCTCTCGATATCCCAGCCTTCCAGAACGCGCGCTTCGAGGCTGGCACAAATCGAACGGAAGTCCGGATCGTGAGCCCGATTTTCGAATTCCCCGGGGTCCTGTTCCAAGTTGAACAGTTGCGCTTCCATCCCCTCATAATAGCAGTACTTCCATGGTCCGGTGCGGACCATGCGAGCGGGCGTGAATCCAAAATTCTCTGCAAATGCTTCGTCCGGGAAATCGGACCGGGACGGTGAGGGATTCCGCAGAAGGGGAGCGAAGCTGCGCCCGTTGGCGTGCGGAAGGGGGCAGGACCCGGTCAGGTCGAGCAGGGTGGGACCGAGATCCATAACGCTTACGGCGTGGCGGACAACGCGGTCTCCAGGGCGAGAACCGGGGAGCCTTATGATCAGTGGGACGGCGGCGGATTCTTCGTAAAAGCTCGATTTACTCCACATTCCGTGATGACCCAGCAATTCTCCATGGTCGGAAACATACACTACGATTGTATCCTTCGCCAGATCTGCCTGCGTAAGGGCACCCAGGATCCGCCCAAGCATCCGGTCAGTAAAGGTGCACATGCCGTAATAGGCGGCGCGGGTGCGCACTTGCGCATCGACAGGGATTGCCTTCGCTCCCTTCCGGTCCCAGCCGTGCATCTCGCGCCGGCGGTGGTCAACAGCATGGAGGGTTTCGATGCGCGGGTCCGGCAGATCCTCTGCGTTCATTCGGTCATAATAATGATAGAAATCATCGGGAGGCGCCACCCATGGATTATGAGGAAAGTAGAAACCTGCTACCACGAGAAAGGGACGAGCGCTATCTTCCGATCCCGTTTTTCGTTTCCTGCCTCGTTCGCGAAGCCACTCCACAGTGGTGGCGCATACCCGCTCGTCGTAAGTCTGGAGGGAGCTCTTCCCAGGGCCGCTCTTGATGATCCCTCTCCGACTACCGCCCATGGCGTCGACCAGAGGCTCGAGCAACCGGCGGTTCCAGCCGGCGTAGAGGTAAGCAGTACCGGTATAATCACCCAAGGGCCGCCTTTGGAAGCCGTGCCGCTGATCGGGGCCGACGATGTGCATACGCCCACAGAGCACGGTTTCGTATCCGGAGGCCGAGAAGGCATGCGCGAAAGTGGGAATGTCGCTGGAGAGTTGCGCCCAGTTGTTCAGACAGTCGATCTCCGAAGCGTAACGACCTGTCAGAAAACTCATCCTCGAGGGGCAGCAAAGCGGAAAGCTGCAGTAGGCATTGCCCAACCGAACTCCCTCTTGCGCGAGCCGGTCCATGTGAGGGGTCGCTACCAGAGGGTCTCCCGAGCAGCCCATGATTCTCGCATTGTGCTGGTCGCTCATCACGACCAGCACATTCGGGCGCGGTTGATCTGAGTTTTCTCCAGACATTGGAATCCTCACTGGTGAAGGTCGACGGAGGGAAGGTGGACACCAGGTTGAAGCCCGTGCTCGTTTACGACGCGGTGAACGTTGGCGAGCTTCAGGCTGGCGTAACCGTACATTTGCTCAAACGGGACGGGATTGAGGAAAGCAACCCATTCAACGACGAGTGTCTCCGCTACCTTCGCAGTCACACCGCAAATATGATAGGTCGGATGGAGTTGTTAAGTAAAATCACCCGGAAAGTTAACAATCAAAGCCCTAACCCCTTAGCCCTTGCTCCAAAGTCCTTGTCCTGATGTGAAACTTCACTGCTGGAGTAGGATTAAGTGTTCAGGTGTCAGGATTCGATTGCGCTTCCTCAGAACTGACAACTGTTCACGAGCGAAGCGAGAAGGCCTGACACCTGAAACCTCTCCCTGGTTTCACCCACGATATATCCGGCTAACCGCAGGGCAGCCGGCGGCCTTGCTGACCTGCGAACTTCCTGAGAGGCAAGCTCCGAACCGCCCACGACAACCAGTCAAACCAAAGCCACAATTGGCTTGGGCTCGCTCCAACTACAGCCGCCATCGCCAACATTGACTGGTTGGCCGTGCTACTAGCCCGACTTGACCAACTCAACCTCTAAAAAAGTTTTTTTCGGGGGTAAATGGGCTGTCGAGTCGCATAAACAGTGGGGGAAGGTTGGCAGAACAGCCTGTAGTGTAGACCTACCCTCTTCCCAGGCCTCGATATGTTTGTATAATTGGGGGCCATCATGTTTCTGAGGTGCAATCGTCGGCGCAAAGATGGCAAAGAGCATTGCTATTGGAACATCGTGGAGAATAAGCGTGTGGGTGGCGGTCGGGTGGTGCAGAGGCAGGTTCTCTACCTTGGAGAGATCAACGACAGCCAGCGCAGCGCTTGGCGCAAGAGTATCGAGATCTTTGCCGAGGGTAGTGCCCGGCCGGAGCAGGTGGCGCTGTTTCCCGAAGATCGGGCGCCGCCGCTCGAGGAGGAAAGCATCGTACGGATTCGGCTCAAAGATTTGAGGATAGAGCGGCCCCGGCAATGGGGAGCGTGCTGGTTGTCCTGCGTGCTTTATGAACAATTGGGGTTGGGTGAGTTCTGGCGCGAGCGAGTGAGGCCTTCCCGGCAAGGCAGGCGGTGGGCCCATGTGTTGCAAACCCTGGTGGCCTATCGACTGATCGATCCAGGAAGCGAGTGGCGGCTGCACCGCCAATGGTATGAGCAATCAGCCATGGCCGATCTTCTGGGCGAAGACTTCGCCTTGGCCGAGAAGAACACCCTGTATCGCTGCCACGATCGATTGCTGGAGCACAAAAAGGCCCTGTTCAGCCACCTGACTAAGCGCTGGAGCGATTTGTTCAACACCCGTTACGAGGTACTGCTATACGATCTGACGAGCACCTATTTCGAGTGTGATCCGAACCAGGAACCAGCGGCTTCGAGCCGAATCCGCAAGTTCGGCTACAGCCGAGACAAACGTTGGGATTGTCTGCAGGTGGTGATCGCCCTGGTAGTCACCCCGGAGGGCTTTCCGATTGCCTATGAAGTGCTTCCCGGTAACACCCTGGATCAAACCACCTTGGGCGATTTTCTTGCTCGCATCGAAAAGGCCTACGGCAAGGCCCGGCGCATCTGGGTCATGGATCGGGGAATACCTACCGAGGAGGTTTTGGCCCAGATGCGTGCAAGCGACCCGCCGATCGACTATCTGGTGGGTACGCCGCGCTCGTGGCTGGACAAGTTCGAGCAATCGTTGCTGCAAAAGCAGTGGCAGAATCTGCGTGCAGGTATCGACGTAAAACTCATCAGGGAGGGGGGTGAAACTTATGTTTTGGCCCGTAGCAAGGAGCGTCTGCACAAAGAAAAGGGTATGCGTCTGCGCGGTTTGCGCCGATTGCTTGAGAGGCTCAAGAAGCTCCGCGATAGCAAGCGGCGTTACCAGCGCGATACCATCCTCATTAAACTGGGCGAAGCCAAGAAGGAAGCCGGCCCGCGGATCTGGCGTTTACTCGACATTGCCGTAGCCCCCAAGGATGGCCCCGCCAATGGCTCGCCGGTGAGCTTCCGGTTGAACTGGAAGAACTACCGTCAGGCCTATCGCCGGGAAGGCCGCTACCTGTTGCGCAGCACCCTCAGTGCCGACAATCCGCACCGCCTCTGGCACCTCTACATCCAACTCACTGAGATCGAGCAAGTTTTCAAGGAAATGAAAAATGACCTCTCCATCCGGCCCATCCATCACCAAAGGGACGATCGCATCGAGGCCCATATTTTTATCAGCTTCCTGGCTTACTGCCTATGGGTCACTCTGAAGCGTCGCTTGCGCGATCTGGCCCCTGGTCTTACTGCCGCCGAGGTGCTTTCGAAAATGGCGGCGATGCAAATGCTCGATGTAAAGCTACCCACCACCGACGGGCGCACCGTGGTGCTCACCCGTTACACCGAGCCCAGTAAGGATCAAAAGCTATTGCTCAACCAGCTAAAGCTTGAACTTCCTGCACAACCGCCACCAAAAATCGAATCGAAAACTAGCGAGATGTAGTGGAGACCTTTGGTCGTTTATCAACGACTTAGGTCAAAAATGACGCCCAGTTGAGAAAGAGGGGCTAGCATAGGGTGATCGGCAAATACCGAGCGAAACTCTCGAAGTCTCTATCTTCAGTCAAAATTGCCATTTCATGCCGTGATGCTTGCGCACAGATCAAAAAGTCGACCGGTGATCCCTGGATTCCATTCTCTCTACATCGATTGTAGAATCTCGCCGCTTCTGTGTGATCGCTGGATTCGGCAAGCAGATCCGGAAAGCTCCCCAGAATTTTACTGATCTTACGGAAGTTCGTGTCGTGCTTAATACCGGAGAGCAATTCCTGCCGGATGATCCCCAGCATCTGTACCCTGTTTCCTTGAATCGCATTGCGGAAAAGATCTATAGATGACGAATTCGTTCCGTCCCGACGCCGCAGAAACAGTGACCACACCGAGGTATCTGCAATGATTCTCATCACTTCTGTCGCAACGCTTTGTGGTCATAGTCTTCGAAGAATTCAACCTTGCCTTCCCAATCAAGGACTTCGAGTTGCTTTCTTCGCTGAATGAATTCTGTAAGTGCTTGATTGACGGTGTCTTTTTTCGTCCTGAATTTTCCGATATGCTTTGCTTCCTCCAAGAGATGGGTATCGATTTTTAGATTTGTTGCCATGTGTTATAGTTGACACATATCACTGTGTCGATCAAGCGTTTATTTCGATCCGCAAGATGGGTATGATTTCGGAATTCCATATTCTTTCCCCTCTCGATTACGACAACGACAACCGCTTCGCTGACAACGATCGGATAATCCGCTTCCATTGAGGTAGGAAAGAATCACGGGTTTCGCCGATCAGGAGCCGATACAGCTATGACTGGCCTCACCGCACAGATTGATACTGTACTAGCGAGAGGAATAGAGGAAGGTTATCCAGCAATCTCGATGCTTGCTTACCGGCGAGGTGAAAGTTCGCAAAGGGCCACGGGATTTACTTCGCTGGAACACAAGAAAGAGGCCGAAATTGATGCAGTGTTCAGGCTGGCGAGTATTACAAAACTGTTCACGCAGGTCCTCACGCAGTGTCTGTTAGAAGAAAACCGGTTGAGTCTGCATTCCAAGATTGTCGGGTACTTGCCAGATTCAATCACCAGGGACATCCCACATATTGATCAGGTTGAGGTTGAACACCTGCTCTCCCATTCAAGCGGCGTCTACAATTTCACCGATGGAGAGGATCACGGGACCGCTAGAGATGAGAGACACCTACGTTGAAGGATATGACGACGTCAAAAAGAGCGTCGCTGACAGCTATCATATCGCCGAGTCAGAATTTGAGAAATATATGGATAGGATCGGGTTTAGTCATGTGCAGGGGTCAACGCTATACAACCTGAGCCGAGGAAGAGATTTCAATTCTTGGGCTTATGCAGCCGGTGCGATAAACTCGAATACAGATGACCTGCTGAACTTTGGCCTTGGCGTGCTGGATCAGAGAATAGCAGTGCCCGGAAGCTGGAAAGAAGCACTTAAATCGGGTGCTATTGGTGGAGCTGGAGGTCCGTGGGGGATTAGTGCCAGCATGCTCATATGCGGGTCTCCGGAGACGATTATCATCACATTGGCCAATTCCAAATTTCCTATGTTCCAAGCCTTCCACATCTCCGATGAGATCTTTCAGATTTTGAAAGATAAGACGAATGGTAGAAACCAGACGGAAACGTAAGTCGAACTACGCGGAGCAGGTAATGGCACGAGGCCATACGTGTCCTTAGTCGTTCGCTCAAAAGAGTTTACTCCAGTTCGTGATGCCGATACTCTGCCCTTATGAAAATTTCACTGCCATTGAAAGAAATGACCACGTCGGACAAGATCCGCGTGATGGAGGAGATCTGGGCGGATCTGAGTGAGCCCGATTCAGGTTTCGTGCCTCCAGACTGGCACCGGGAAATCCTGGAGGAAAGAAAGAAAGGCATCCTGGATGGAAGTCAGAAATTCACGAACTGGGAGAAGGCTAAAAAGGACATTCGTGATCGAGTGTCATGAGAATTCGGATCCTCGACCAGGCGAAACTCGATCTCCTGGACGGGTTCGAATTCTATGAACAAAGAGACGAGAATCTAGGACACTATTTCCTTGATTCTCTCTACTCCGACATTGATTCACTCGCTCATTATGGTGGCATCCACCCGATTCGTCATGGGTTTCACTGGAGTCTTTCAGAGCGGTTCCCCTACGCCATATACTATCTGGTTGAAGGAGATATGGTTCATGTACATTCGGTGCTGGATTGTCGCTCCGATCCCAAATCAATCGAGAAAAGACTAGAATCCGAGCGAACAAGGCGATGGACCTAACGAGAATTTCGCTGGCGCTTCATCCTCATAGGTCATCTTCACGTTCTACGGATAACGAGATAATGGATCACGCCAAGACCCGAAGACCCAAAGGGAGAAGAGAACTGCCATAATTCTTGGGGTCTTTGCATCTTTGCGTAAGAATAATCAAACGGAAGCGAAAGGAGGAGTTTAAGGATGTCGCTTCGCTTGTCCTTCCGAGTTGCTGCGCTCACTTCGTTCCGCAGCCTTTTCCCGCGAAGCGAAGCACACTGATCGAACAGATAACAAAGATTGACACCAGCTTAGCCTATGAGTGCAATGAATGTTTCCCTCACCCCAGAACTTGAGAAGTGGGTGCAGTCCAAGGTTCAGACAGGTCTCTACGGAACATCTTCAGAGGTGGTCAAAGACGCCCTCAGGTTGCTGCATCAATGAACCTCCCCGACGCAAGCGTCGGGGTATCGGGGAAGGAGAACTTATTCTCTACCACAGTGTTAACTGACGCAGATCCTCCTTCGGCTTGCCCTGTTCCAAAACGTATTTCTCCACCATCGCCCAATTCCCTCTCTCCCCAACCGTCCCCACGTAATACCCTGAACTCCAGAATCTTCCTCCCCAGAGTTCCTCCTTCAGCCACCGCTCCCTCTTGAACAACTCCCGTGCTGTGATACTCTTGAATTTCATCACGATACTTCCTGGCGCTATTTTCGGATGTGCCCCGCACAGTAAATGCACATGGTCTTTATCCATCCCTAGGGCCTCCAGTTCTATTTCATAGCGTTCCCCTATCCCTCTGGCCGTTTCGATCATCACTCGCTCAATCCGCTTATCTATCAGCGCCTTCCGATACTTCACCGTCATCACCACATGATAGTGGATCTCCCACACACAGTGACTTCCTCGCTTTACTCGACTTTCTTCCTTCCTCTCTCCCACCCTCTCTTCTTTATCAAGTCAGCCACCCCGCAGCAAGCTACGGGGAATCACCAAGTTGAAGAAGAAAGGGTGAAAAAGTTGGAGGATCTCCGGCCTGAGCTTCAGATAGGTTTGGAGCAATTCAGGTGCGGACAACTCGAAGAATTGAACTCATCGACGTCAGACGATATCAAGCAGCGAGGACGAAATCGCCTCCATGGAAAAAAGGCTTGAGATCTCCAAAGAAGCAATCAGTGCACGCGACATTGGAGGCACCTTCAGTGATCAACAATAAGCTAGGGGAACGGGGCAAGTAATGGCTGAAGCCATACCTGTCCTCGACATGAAATTGCCTGATTGCCTGCCTCAGGGCTAGCCTATCCGGTAATTACCTTCCCACTGACTCGCGTCCGCGTATTATCCTATCAGATGGGCGTTTCTCACAAGTCCCTGTCGCGCTGGTATCTGCAGGTGTCGCAAAGCATCGATGCCGGAATCGCACTTCCGCAGGCCCTGGCCGGTAGCTCCGGGCCCCCATCCCGTGATCGCTCCCGCATGGCTGAAATGCTTCAATCCGGCCAACATATCGATGATGTCCTTAAGGCAGCTCCTAACTGGTTGCCGCAGGAAGACCGTTTCCTGATATCGGCTGCGGCAACCAGCGGAACGCTTCCTCCAGCATTTCGTCGACTGAGTGAACAGCACTCTTTGAAAGCCGAGAATCTGGGCCGGGCCATTTTCGCCACGCTCTATCCGCTCGGCGTGCTCCATTTCGGCATCTTTCTCTTTCCCGTCTTTGATCTGGTACAGTTCCAAGCGGAAGGCGGCGTGGATTTCCGAATCCTCAACTACCTTCAGGGCGTTTCGGTCATGTTGCTGCCAACTTGGGTTTTCCTCGCTATTGGCATATTTCTTGTCCGCCGCAGGAGCCCGATTATCGCATTCCTCATGGATAACCTGCCCGCATTGCGAGGATACGGCAAAGCACAGGGACTGGCCGATTTCTCCTTCACTTTGGAGTCGCTCATTCGGGCCGGAGCTCCCATGGAGGAATCGTGGTATGGAGCAGGACTCGTTTCGGGCCGAAAAGACCTGGAAAAAAGCGCCCTGGAAATCGCCGGTATCGTCCGTCAAGGCCTCGCTCCCGGCGATTATCTCGTCCAGCATAAATGCCTTCCCGCTGAGTTCCGGTCGTTCTACCAGACCGGAGAGCAAACCGGCCAGCTTGAGGCCAACCTCGGCACCTTGGCACGCACCTTTCAGGAGCAGGCCAACCGGTCTCTTGCATCAGCCAGTTTCTGGTACCCAAAATTGATGTTTCTCGTTCTGGCTATCTATGCCGGGATAAAAATCCTCGGATTCTTCAGGCAGTACCTGGATCAAGTGATGCGGATCATAGAGTGACATAGGCTTCTTCTCACAGGCTCATAATGGAGACCAAACCTGGGACGAGGGCCCCGAGGCTAAAAGGCAGGCATCCTTTCAGTTCCCTCTCCACTCCTTGCAGGTAGGCAGCCTCAGCGCTTCTGCACGCTGAATTTTCCGGGACCGAAAAACAGCATGCTGAAAAAGACAAATGCCAGGGAAAGCGGGTGCGAAGTGACCGTGAAAAAGTCATCTCCATGGGTAAAATGGTAGACCGAGGCCACCACCATGGTGAAACCCAAGAGCGCGCATGCGGGGCGGAAAAGAAATCCGACCACGAGCAGGAGACCACCCAACACTTCAGTGAATGCCGCCATAAACCCCCAGAAAACAGGAGCAAACCTGATCCCCAGACTGCCCAAGGTGCTGCCGACGCTTTCCAGCGTCTCTACGCCACCCAGAATCTTGGGAACGCCGTGTATGATCATGATCACACCCAGGGAGACGCGAAGCAGCAGCAACCCGAAGTTCTCCCTTACGAATAGGTTCTTGATCGCCTCCAGTTTCACTGCGAATCTGCCAGGCAATAGTTAGACAAGATTGGACCAGGCGAAGCAACATGATTATGACAACAGCGTGCCCATAGGAGACAAATGGCGGCATCAAGTTTCGTCTGTCCCCATTGCGGTGCCGAGGTAACGACCGGCGCGGCGGCCTGTCCTGAATGCGGGTCGGATGAGCGCACGGGCTGGTCAGAAGATGCCCAACGGGCAGATACCTTCGGCTATGAAGGATACGAAGATGGCAACGATTTCGACTATGACGCTTTCGTCGAGCGCGAGTTTGGCGAGAGGCGCTCCCAAATGCCAAGGAATCTTCGACGAACCCTGAAATCCGCGATCGGTCTCGTCTTAATCGCGGCGCTTATATACTGGCTCCTCTTTTAATAAACGGCAGCCGTGTCTTGCCGCTACCGGTACTCAGGTAGGTAAAAGCGTTGGGAACGTCGTGAGTGTAGAAAGCCAGCTCGCTAAGCCCTCGCCGATCGGCTTCCGCAATCAGAGCTGCCCGGACCTCCTCCAGTATCCTCGGAGCCAGAACGAATTCCAGGACCTCCCGTTCCCGCGTCAACTTGAACCCCGTCCTGCTGGCCGGATCATCGGCTCTCCCGATTTCACGTCCGTACATATAGCTCACCCCCGGGGCCCCGGCCTTGAGCGCTGTGGCCACAAGACTGTCCGCCGTGCCCCCTTCGGTGACACATGCCAAACGCACGTTACCGGTCAAGTAGCGACGCTTCCGAACGCCTTCTTCGGCACTCTGACTGGCTTCGAAGATTTCGCGGGCCCGCCAGTCGGTGTCTCCCTTCAAGTCGTCGACAGCCTCGATGATCTGTTGTATGGTGGCCCCATGGCGGGCCGCCCCATAAATGCCGCGTATATTGTTAATGCCCCGATCGATAGGCATCATGTAGATAAATCCCATGCCCGGAGAGCCCAGCTTGCCCACCGCGATCATAGACTCGAAAATCGCTTCGGAATCAACCCGATCCACGACCACCTGAAGAAACTCCTTGTCAGGGCTGATGGCAATTCGCAGCAGGCCCAGTCGCGCGCGCACAGCATCGCCCCGGCAGAACGTAATCGTTGGCCCAGGAGCTCCTGTGTTGACGGCGGCTCGGGCGATACCTTCGGAAATGCCCTGCTTGGCGATGCAACAAATCACGACCAGATCTCGCTTCAACGGTAGGGGTTCACGCACAACCGTAGAGTACCCATCGGGGGGAGCCTGGGCCATTGAGTCGGGAATCCAAGCCTGCAGGCAGCGCGCAGCGTAAACCGCCCCGGCTCCGGTCAGGTAGAGCCTGCCGGCAGATGCGAGCTCGTTGATGATGCGATCCACCATCCGCTCCTCCACCAGCATCTGCACGATCTCCTGCTCCGGGCTCACAACCGGCAGAAGACTCTGGTACCACCTGTCCTTGACCAGGGTCCCTCGCGCATCGGTAGCCATTACATGACGCACGCCCGCTTCCAAGACGCAAGTCACCACTTGAGAGAAGCGCCGCCGCGGTAAAAGCGTAGTCAGCAGACTATAGTCGTGACGCGCTTCAAGCTGCATGGCCAAGACCCCTGTCTGCTTGCAAATCATCCTCCTGCACACCGCTGGTCTTACGCACAACCATACCCACGATCAGTACCGAAATGATGGGGCCCACCGAAGCCAGCGACAAAATACCGAATCCGCCGACTACGCCGGTAATGTTACCGCCAATGCCAAGACCCATGGCCAAAACTAACGGTACCGTAATCGGGCCTGTAGTCACCCCTGCGCTATCCCACCCAAAGTTGACAAACTGCTCGTTGGACATCCAGGTGAGGACAATCAAAATCAGATACGGCGGCACCAGAAGCCAGGCCAGGGGAAGGTTGTATGCAATCATGGTTACCCCCAGCGCAATCCCGCTGCCCACGCCGATAGCCACCGCTTGCATGAGCAGAGATTTGCGAAACGCTCCGGTGGTTATCTTTTCTACGGTTGCGCCCAGGGCATTGAGAGCCGGCTCAGCAAGAGTGGCCCCATAGCCCAGGAAGAATCCGAACACGATAGCTACGATCTTTCCCGTCACGGCATCGTAAAGCGGCCCTTGAAAACCGCCCAGATTCCATGGACTGATGCGGGTGAAGGCGGCGGGAATGTTACTGCCCAGCTGACCTCCTAGAGGAGTAAGCCCGAACGCCAGGCCGAGGGTGAAAAGCATCATGCCCACGATCGCAAACCCGATTCCCACCGAAATTTCATCGGCATGCGGCAGCCGTTGGCGCAGAAGTAGCAGGGTCAGCAGCAGAAATCCAATCAACGGCGGTATGGCCCGCGCCGAGGTAAGAAATGCATCCCAGATCTGACTTCCGACGGTTAAAGAAGAGTCCCAGCTCTTCTTTCCCTCCGTCGCAACAAAGCTGGCCGCCTTCTTCCTATAAACGAGGGAGGCCCCACGGCGTTTAATGACGCCATCTTCGAGCACCCAATCCCCGCCATCGTATTCCAGGGTGTATCGTCCTCGAATTTTCCCCTCCGAAGTGGCATAATCAAGATCGCCCTTGGTGAAGGCATCGAGCCGGTATTCATCTTCCGCCTGCGCTTCCAAATCCTCTTCTGCTGCTTCTTCCGCCACCGATTCACTCGCTGCGGCAATGACTGCACTCGGCTTGTAGTTGGGCCGCCCAATATAATCATCGGCCAGATAGTGAAAAAGCCCCAGACACATAACGGCCACGATGGGAAAGAGAGACGCCAGGGTTACGATGCCGAATCCCTGGCCTCCAGCATCGTCGCGTGCCACCATGCGGCTGACCCCGATCCCCAAGGCGAGTACCAGGGGCACCGTTACCGGACCCGTCGTCACGGCGCCGCAATCCCAGGCCAACCCCAGGACAGGTTTGAGCGCATCCACCGAATGCATCCAACAGGTCATGGCCAAAAGCCCGAGAACGGTCGGTGTTATGAGTATCTTGAGCGACCAACCATAAAGAAATCGCAGCAGACCCAGCATGACTGCCAGCCCCACTCCGGTGCCGACGCAAGCCACCAGTTGATTCGCAAAATCGTTTAAAATGCTGTAGAGAAGTGGAGCGTCATCGGGCTTCAGACTTGAGCCCGCCCGTTTCAGCACCTCAATGGCCGGTTCTGCGAAGGTCGCGAGACCGCCCAGCAGGAAGGCGAAGAGCAACATGAGCGGAAGCGGAGCCCGGCGTGGCAGGTGCGTTCCGATGGCCTCGCTGAAGGGCATGAGCCCGAGACGTAACCCCTCCATAAACATCATCAACCCAACGAGGATTACGCAGACGCCGACCCCGATCATAACGGAATAAACAATAGGTAACTTGAGCAGCACCACCTGGAATAAGATCAAGTAAAGGACGATGAACCATATGCCTCTCAATTGCTCGAGAAACAGGCTCTTAACATAGGGCATGACAATCCTGAAAACTCCCGAAATCGGGAGCTTGAGTTTGCCTGCCCCATAATCCTGTTCAACCGCCATCAAATTAGCCTAGTTTTGAATGACAGGGACTGAGGCAACCGGGAAGAAGTGTGCCGTATTCATTCTCCGAAACGAGGTTGTCGCGGGAAAAAGGACGACACATTTACATTCCGAAATCACCTCAAGTCAGCTGCATCCACACCTGCTTTTATGAAAAGGGCACATCCGGTGACAATGAAAATCAGAGACAACTTCGAGTGCCAAGCAGGACTTGACCTCGTGTTTTGAACTTCCGACAGTTTCGCGAGTCTCGGATCACCCACCGATTTCCATACTCAAACTAAACGAGCATGCTGTCAGCAATCGTTCTTCTCACCTGCATCATATGCTTCATCGCCTACCGTTATTACGGGAACTTTCTAGAGCTGCGCTGTGGCATCGACGAAACGCGTGAAACACCGGCCTGCGCCATAAATGACGGGGTCGACTATGTTCCCACTCGAGCCTCAGTATTATTCGGCCACCACTTTTCGTCCATCGCGGGAGCCGGGCCTATAGTCGGGCCGATCATTGCCGCCGCTGCTTTTGGCTGGGGACCGACCTGGCTATGGATTCTTTTCGGCGCCATATTTGTGGGCGGCGTGCACGATTTCGGCAGCACCGTGATGAGTTTACACTATCGGGGCCGCTCCATCGTAGAAACCTGCCGCAACCTGGTCGGGGAAACGACCGGCCGGTTCTTCCTCATCTTTGTTCTGCTGGCACTCGTCTATGTCATCATCGTATTTCTCGATCTGACAGCGGGCAGCTTCCTGACAAGACCCGCCGTAGCCACTTCATCGGGTTGGTTCGTCCTCTCCGCCCTCGGATTCGGCGCAGTCATCAGCCGCACCAGGATACCTTTCCGCAAAGCGGTTCCCATCTTTATTCTCATCACTTACTCTGGGCTCGCCGTGGGTCACTTCTTTCCACTCGAGGGACTTTCAAAGAATACCTGGCTGGTGGCCGTTCTGGTCTATTGTTACGTCGCGGCCATCCTTCCCGTAAACGTCTTGATGCAGCCGCGCGACTTTCTCAGCGCGACCTTTCTCTACGCCATCATCGCGCTGGGCATCGCGGGCTTGTTATTTTCCAACGCAAGCAGTCAGCTCGCAATGACCATGGAGTTCGACAGCGCCAAACTCGGCATGATGATTCCCTTTCTGTTCATTACCGTGGCTTGCGGCGCCTGTAGCGGCTTTCACAGGATTGTTTGCAGCGGCACCACTTCTAAACAGATCAGAAGCGAAGGCGATATCAAGAAGATCACCTACGGGGGAATGCTGGTTGAAGGAGTGCTTGCCACTTTCGCGGTCGCTTGCGTGGCGGTCCTGGGCGAAATCGTCAACAACAATCCGGTCGCGACTTTTGCGCAGGGCGCGGCAGTGTTCTTTAGCTCGCTTGGGTTCTCAAAGGATTTCGGGGTGACTTTCGCAATGCTGGCAGTGAGCACCTTCCTGCTTACGACCCTGGACACCTGCACGCGCCTGACCCGCTTTCTAGTGGAGGAACTTTTTAACTGGCACAACGCCCACAGCCGCTATTTCGGCACCTTTGCAGTGTTAATTGTTCCGGCCTTGTTTGCCTTTCAAACCTATACCGCGCCTAATGGCACGGTGGTGCCGGCATGGCGGGCAATCTGGCCGCTGTTTGGCGCCACTAACCAGCTATTGGCTGCCCTTGCTTTGGTCACCTTTACGGTATTTCTCAAGAGCCGGCGTATCGCATTCGGTTTCGCTCTTATTCCGGCTGTGCTCATGGTGTGCATGCCCATGCTGGCGCTCGGTATCATGTCGTGGACCTTTGCAGAAGCCTTTCTCCAGAGTCGCCAATGGATGACCGCAGTGCTCGGGACCGTTTCCCTGGCCATGTTCCTGCTGGGTCTCTTCGTTGTCAGCATGTCGGCTCGTTTCGTGGGCGGAAGAAGCCCGCCGGACTTCTATGAACCGGCCAAGACCGGGGGGTAGCAGGCAGGTCTGAGAACAAGCCGGAAAAGAGGGCTGGGCATGATGCGTAATCATTGCACACATTGCCTGTCCCACCCACTTCACGTTCTCCGACGCTACTCAGATACAACAATATTTCTCAGCTACTCCCTGCTGCTTTTACGATTTTTGCACACGCTCTCAGTAAATTCGGTCATCTCTCATCCGACATAGATGACAGCATGCACTGGCCCCACTTCGGTTATGGCCATCGACTACGAACCATTTATTCATGAAATTCTCTCAGCTTCCTCTTATCCCCGTCGTCTCATACGAGCTGAGTGAAGTGGACATTCGGGCTATTCATCGCCTTCTCTGTCCCGCGGCGCTGGAAGTGGAGATCTTCGCGGGTATTATGAAAGAGGCTGAACTTCGTGAAATCTTATTGGAGAATCCACGGCTCTACCATGGCTTGCACAATGCTAACGATGAACAGGGCAAATTGGTCTCCGACTATCTCTTTTACACGACGCTGATTCGGTGTCTGCTGCGGCACGCTGGTATCGTCGATCGCCCTCTGGCAAATACGCTCACCGCTGCCGTCGAGCAGATGGTTCAAACCCATCGCGCCGATAAGCGTAGCGATCTGGAAGGGCAGCGCCTCAAACCCGAAGTAGGCCTCCAGATCGTTATTCATACTGGCCGAGAGCAGCACACGCTTACTTTCCTGGCGACTCTCGGAAACCTCCTGCTCGTGATCGGGGGTCAACTGGAGACTACCGAGGGCGGGGAGGCGTAATCGCACTGCTGATCATTCTTACTTTACAGCGTAAAGCCGGACTGACAGCCTGTTGGTATCGTGCCTGACAAATAAGGAGGCACCGCATTTACAAATTGGAGTAATCAGGATCGCCTGTGACGACTTCACTGTTCGTCCCCGGTAAGACAGTAAAATGAACCAGCGAATTAAGGCCTCACTGGCTGAACTTATCGGCACTTTCACGCTTTGTTTCCTCGGTGCCGGGTCCATAATAATCGATGCCCATACCGGGGGCGGCGTGGGACTCTTAGGAATTGCTGCAGCGCACGGCCTGGGGCTTGCTATTGCCGTGACCGCAACGATGAATATTTCGGGGGGACAGATCAACCCGGCCGTCACCATCGGCCTGGTAGTGATAAGAAAGGTTAAGCCGGGCGACGCCGTTTTTTACATCCTGGCGCAATTGATCGGCGCCAGCCTTGCCGGACTGGTCCTTCTCCTCTTTCCCGGGGAAGCCTCAGATCAGGTGGCACACGGTACGCCGAAGTTAGCCGAAGGCATCGACGTGGGAACCGGGATCGTGCTCGAAATTGTTGCCACATTTCTCCTGGCCATGGCCGTTTACGGTACGGCGGTGGGCTCGAAGGCTCCGGCGGGAATCGGAGGGTTTGCCATCGGTCTAATGGTCGCCGCTAATATTCTGGCCATCGGCCCGTTGACCGGCGCCGCCATGAACCCCGCACGCCATTTTGGCACGGCCCTGTTCGGAGGGGAGCTCGCAGGGAGTGCAGTGTATTGGATCGGGCCCATCATCGGCGCGGTTCTGGGATTCCTGCTCTTCCGTGCCATCCTCGAACCGAACGAGGACAAGGACGGCTCCTGACTCTCAAATACCGACACTAGCCTGTACCTGGCATTGAAATTCGGGGTTGGGCCTGGACCCCGCCCTTTTTCAACCTGTTTGCAAAGTTCAATCATAGGGCTCCCGAGAAATATGTGATCGTGAAAACGAAACACCAGAATGATACCGACGCAGTATGGAATAGCCTTGTAAATGAGGCCAGGACAGCGGCGCGCGACGAGCCCATTCTATCCGATCTGCTGCACGCCTGCATAATCGATCGCGACAGTCTGGAAGAAGCACTCAGTTATCGCCTCGCCCGGAAGCTTGGACACCATGCCGTATCGGAGCAATATCTGCAGGATACGTTCATGGAAGCCCTGAGCAGCGATCCCTGCATCGGCGTCGAGGTGCGCCGGGATATCGCAGCAGTTAAAGAGCGGGATCCAGCCTGCGATGCCTACCTTACTCCGGTACTCTACTACAAGGGCTTCCACTCACTGACATGCTATCGCGCCGCTCATTATCTTTGGGGCAAAGGCCGCCGCTCTCTGGCATACTATCTACAGAGCATCGTCTCCGAGGTATTTCAGGTTGACATCCACCCCGCGGCGAAGATTGGCAGCGGCATCATGATCGACCATGCCACCGGTGTGGTAGTCGGTGAAACCGCGGTCATCGAGAATGACGTATCAATGTTGCATGGAGTAACTTTGGGAGGCACCGGTAAGGAACATGGCGACCGCCATCCCAAAGTACGCTCGGGCGTGCTCCTCGCAGCCGGGTGTAAGATACTCGGTAACGTGGAAATCGGCGAAGGGGCTTGGATCGGCGCGGGAAGCGTCGTTCTCACCGACATACCGGCCCATACCACGGCGGTCGGTGTTCCGGCCAAAGTCGTAGGCAAGGCAGGCAGGCCAACTCCCGCGTTCGATATGGACCAGAAGCTCTGCTGATAGTCCGTATAACCGATGAAAAGAACGGCCGACATCACCATCTATCACAATCCTCGCTGTAGTAAGAGCCGAGCGACGCTACGCCTGCTCCATGAACAGGGCATCAGCCCTCGAGTAATCGAATATCTAAAGACCCCTCCGGACGCAGCTACTCTACGGCACCTCCTGGAACTCCTGGGCATGAAACCCCATGACCTCTTGCGCACCAACGAAGATGTTTATCGTGAGCTGGACGTGGCCGGAAAGGATCTCAGCGACGTCGAAATTATCCAGTTGATGACCAAGCATCCCATACTCGTCGAGCGACCAATCGTCGTAAAAGCAGACCGTGCCGTTCTGGGCCGCCCGCCCGAGAATGTGCTCGCCCTGCTCTAATCCGGAGATCACCGAGGGCTATAGGCGCTCCCTCATCGTTTTCGCTTAGCCTTGGCCTTGGCACGCTTCTTGCGGGCCTTCTTTTTCATGGTCGGGGCGGATCGCTGTTTGCTGTGTCTGCCGGTTCTGGTCGATTGTGATCCCTGCCGGCCGGCTCCCATTTTCTCCCATTGCACCTCTTTCCAGTCAGGAACGTCCCAATCATCGTCGTCTTCCTCTTCTGGAATATCCGTGATTCCTTTTGCCTCAAGCTCGGCCGTCCTGAGGGCGTCCTCTTTGCGAGGACGGCCCGGTCCCCTGCGCTTCTGGGTGGCCTGTTGTTCCTCAAGCCGTTTCAGGTAGGCCTCCTCGCGGTGTTTGATCGCCTTGTAGGCATCTGAATTGATATATTCGTAAAAGTCGTCGTCAAAGTCCTCTTCCGGAGGTTTCAGCTCAAGGAGTCCCCAGTCGATGAGGCAACGAGACGCAGCACGCCGGGAAATTACCTTTCCCAACGTCTTGTTGACCAAGCTGCGGAACGGATCCACACCCCAAGTCTCCCCGGCAATTGCAAAATCGGCGGGTTGTTTATCGAAAACGATTTCGAGAAGCTTGGCTCGATCAGCCTTGGTCAGTTGCCCCTCCTTTTTCCTTCCTTTGGGCTTCGCCACGAGGGCTTCTTTTCCCTCTTCCCGGTAGCGCTTGACGAGGAACGAGACGTATTGACGCGTGACCCCGTATTCTCTGGCGACTTCCGTCTGTTTCGCCCCCTGCTTTACGACCCGCTGGACCATTTCCATTTTGGTCGCATCGTTGGACGTAATTTTCTTCTTCTTACCTGCTCGTTGCTTTTGCGCCATAGGAAAGAGAGAGGTCAGAGAAAATGAATAAGGAATTTGACCACAGAGAGCGGAGGACGGAGCAGGAAGTAAGAAATCTGAAACTACGAATTGCGCGAATCGACGCGAATGCTTTCATTCTCTTTCAATATCTGATCAACCGCTGAACTTCACCAGCAATTTGGGTATCCTTTGTATTCGCGTCGATTCGCGCAATTCGTAGTTTCCTAAGAAACAGAGTGCCAACAATCGGCCCCACACAATTCGGTCCTGCGGTCTCGTGTGTGAGCCGGGATGTACCGTTCAGACATGCAATCGACCATGCCCTCACAAAAGAGCCTGCATGTACGTAACATTGGCGTAAGCGCCGGCAGCACGGCACTTCTAACGAACGTTCACTTTAGCCTCTATCCGGGTGAGCTGTGCGCATTGCTGGGCCCTTCGGGGGCTGGGAAGAGTACTCTGATCAAGGTTCTTCTCGGTATTCGAAGGCCCGGCCAGGGCTCCGTATCATTGCCGGGCGAGGGCTCGAATGCTGTCGAACCGGTAGGATACGTTCCCCAGGACGATGCCTTGCACCAGGAACTCCCGGTAGCTCGAGAACTTACTTATGCCGCAAGGTTGAGGCTGCCTCACGTGAGCGAGGAAGAGCGGATTCGTCGAGTAGAGGAAACGCTCGCCAGTGTTGGTCTGTGGGACCGGCGAAGCCTACGCATAAAACGCTTATCCGGAGGGCAGCGAAAGCGTGTCTCGGTAGCCTTGGAGCTTTTGACCAGCCCCAGTCTGCTCATTCTGGATGAACCCACGAGTGGCCTCGATCCCGGACTGGAGGCGCGCATGATGGCTCTATTCTCCGATGTTGCCGCGCGGGGTCGTATCGTAATGGTGGCTACCCACGCCATGGAAAGCCTGAACTGCTGTCGCGTGCTGCTGATTCTGGGACGGGGCCACCTCGTATTTGCAGGTGCCCCCGCGGACGCCCTAAGCTATTTTCAGGTAGATCGTTACGCGGAGCTTTCCCCCGGCTGGAGGAAAATAACCCCGAGAGTTGGAGCAGCGCTTTCTTCAACCACCCCATGCGTCGAAAATTTGATGAGCGCGAACCCCCACCGCCCATAATCGGAACCGGCGAAAGGGCCTCAGCATCGCAGAAGCCTATGACAGCTTCGTCTCAGGAGAGCGCGATCAATAGCGACCTCAAGGCGAAGCAGGCACTGGCCACCCTCACGCAAAAGATTCGTGGGCAGAAATCGTGATATCCCGGACCTCAAGAAAGCAGATCGGGATCCTCGCCTGCCGATATTTTGAAACCCTGCTGGGTGACTTCAGGAGTATCTTTCTGCTCTTGGCCCAAGCGCCTCTCATCGGTTGGTTTTGCACGCTCGTATGGGGATCCATCGAGCGCGATGATCCCAAGCTGCATTTTATACTCTGCCTCTCCGCGGTATGGTTCGGCTGCATCAATTCCTGCCGCGAGATCGTGAAGGAACGCGCCATCCTCGAACGCGAACGCTTCTTCGGACTTTCGCTCTTCGCCTATGTCTCGTCTAAAGTCTGGGTGCTGTCCGGAATCGGGCTGGCGCAAGTAATTCTGCTGCAAATGGCGGTTGAATGGGAACTCAATCTCAAAGGTCCCATGTTCCTGCAACTGGCGGCCCTGTTTGCCGTCACGCTCTGCGGCATCGGGCTTGGGCTCCTGGTATCGGCCCTGGCCGGCACCCAGGAACGCGCTGTGTTTGCGGTTCCGCTCCTGATTATCCCTCAGATCCTCTTTTCCGAATTTGCCATCCCAAAAAAGTACTTCGGAGATGTAGTAACGGTGGTGGAGAAATTCATGCCCGTGCGCTGGGGGTTCCAGGTTTTTCTGGAAGGGGCGGCCAGCGAACCCAGGTGGCATTACGCTGCCTTGGACCTGCTCGTTCTCATCCTTTACGCCGTGGTGTTGACCCTCGCCGCCACTGTCGCTTTAATTCCACGCCGGGAAGTTTAGTGTCTCGCCTTGCAAATAATCCTATTTGCAAGGCGGGACATTAGCCCGAGCAGGCAGAAGCGAAATGAAGATCTGGCTATCATTATTTGCCGTGCTGGTTTTGGCCACTCTGAGCTATCTGGCCGCGGTTCATTTTTCAGGTGGCGCTTTTCCCACCCTGGGCCTCCCCCTGGGAGGCGACCGGGGCCATCTGAGGTCGGTTGCTCTCCAATTCATGGAGGACATCGAGTTCAAGGACTTCGAGCAGGCCGCCTCTTATCATGCCCCGGAAATTCAAGATAGCGCCGATATTCCTTTTCTCATCCAACGCCTTTTTAAGGTTAAGCCCGAGGCACTGAATTTCATGGATTACGAGATCGTCTTCGCTAAAATCGACTCCAGCGGCAACCGGGGAAGGGTAAAGATGCGGGCCAAAGTCGAGTTTCTTGGCAACAAACAGATTCGCGACCAGGACATCATGCTCTTTTTCGAACGCTCCGATACCTCCTCGCCTTGGTACATGAAGCTGGAAGACAGCCTTCGCAATCAGACTGCCGAAAAAGCGAAGAAGAGCTGACGTTAGTTTACCGCCCGAAAACCCGTTGAAAAGCCTGAGCCGGTCGAAGGGCAAGAACCGTGAAGTTTCAGGTCAGCCAAGCCCCCGGCGCGCTGCGCTTGGCCGGATCAAACAGGAGTGAAACTTCGCCTTGCGGGCTCCTCGATGAATCCAACCTAACGTTCCAACAAAATTCACTTGACATCGATTCCATCGCCCGCAAACCCGCTCCAGAGGCTAAGTTTCAGGTTAGCGCGGCCCCCGGCCGCGCTAGCGCTTGCCGGATATATCAGAAGTGAAACTTGCCCTCGCCGGATCGACCGCCTATTGCATATCCTGAGCGAAGATTGCGGCAGCTATGCCCCATGCGAACAATGGTGCTATCCATGCCCCAAGGTCAGACTGGGCTCGAACGGGCCATATATCATTAGCGAGCACGATAAAAGTGTCTCCTCAAAGCTAGATTCCATATCTAACAACGGCCACTTCGAGCCGCAGTCTTCGCCACTGCCGCGATTCGGCAAGTTCTGGTGCAAATTTCCCGAACGTTCATCGCCCGCAAACCCGCTCCAGAGGCTAAGTTTCAAGCTAGCGGGGCCCCCGGCCGCGCTGACGCTTGCCGGATATATCAAGGGTAAAACTCACGTCAGCACTCTTCCCGCTCCTCACGGAGCGAGCCACAAGGCCCCGGTGTAGCTCTGCCCGTGAGGGCAGGGACGAACCGCCCGCCCGCCCGCTCCAGAGGCTAAGTTTCACATTAGTCGCGCCCCCGGCGCGCTGACCCTTGCCGGATCCAACAGGAGTGAAACTTCAGCTTGTGGCGCCGTTGGTGGTGGGTATTACTGAGGGTGAACCGGCATTGGCTGCGGCAGTCAAAACCCATCTGAGCACTGGAGCTGAATATGCCCCAACATTAGTCTGGTTCCGAGTCGGCCATCCAACATTGGCGAGGCCCGTTTGCACGGGCTCTCCCCCAGGTCAGAATCCTGACATAACGGCCACCTCGGGCCGCAGCCAATGCCATAACCAAAATGTAATCAAAGAGGAAGCTACCATGGCATCGAAAAAGAGCAAGCGCAGGGGAAAAAAGAAGGTGCGGCCGATACAGGCCTTGCCGGTGATCCGGGCGAACAGCGCGGGGATTGATTTAGGAAGTGAGGAGCATTGGGTATGCGGCCCGGCCCGCGGGGATAACAAAGTCAATGTGCAGCAATTCGGCACGACGACACCACAGTTGAACGAGCTGGCCGACTGGCTGATCCATGAAGGGGTCGAATCGGTGGCGATGGAGAGCACGGGGGTATATTGGATCCCGTTATATGAGCTGTTGGAGTCGCGGGGCCTCGAAGTGGTGCTGGTCAATGCGAAGCAGTTGCATGGGGTCCCCGGACGCAAGACCGATATGATCGATTGTCAGTGGATTCAACTCTTGCACAGTTGCGGACTATTACGGGGCTCCTTCCGACCCGGGGAAAAGATCTGTGCGCTTCGTGCGTTGCAGCGCCAAATGGCTAATCTGGTGGAAGAACGTTCCAAGATGGTGCAGTGGATGCAGAAGGCACTCGACCAGATGAACGTGCAGGTACACCGGGCGGTCACCGACATTACCGGCAAGACCGGGATGGCCATCATCCGGGCCATCGTGGCCGGGCAGCGCAGTCCCAAAAAGCTGGCCACCCTGCGGGACAAACGCTGCCGAAAGAGCCAGGCCCAATTCGCCGAGCACCTCATCGGCAACTGGCGCAGGGAGCATCTTTTCAACCTGCGCGCTGCGCTCCAGTTGTATGACCGGCTCGAGCAGATGATTGGCGAGTATGAACAGCAGCTGATCGAGCAGATCGAGGCGCTGCAGCCGGCCAAGCGCCATAGCCTCAACGCGCCCCCGCATCCCAACCCGAACAAAGACAAGGCCATGGCGAAGCGGGGCGAGCAACCCATGCGCACGGCAATCTGGCGGCTCTACGGGGTAGATCTCACGCGCATTGACGGGATTAGCACCGGGGCCGCGCAGGTGGTATTGACCGAAGCGGGCTTGGATCTGAGCGCTTTCCCCGACGAGCATCACTTTGTCTCCTGGTTGCGTCTGAGTCCCAAAATGGCCTTTTCGGCCGGCAAGCCGCTGAGCAAAACGCGCAACGCAATGGCTGCCAGCCGAATGGCCGCCATCCTGCGCATGTGCGCGCTGACCCTGCGCCACTCCCCGACCGCGTTGGGTGCCTGTTATCGGCGCACCGCCCGGCGCAAGAGCGGCGCGGTGGCCGTCTTCGCCCTGGCTCGCAAACTCGCTGTGCTCATCTACCGCATGCTTCGTTACGGCCAAGACTATGTCGACGAAGGAGCCGAACGCTACGAGGATCGCTTCTGTCAACGAAGACTGTGCAGCCTTAAAATGAGCGCCCGATCGCTCGGCTTCACGCTGGTGCCCGAGGCCGAAGCGAACGCTGCATGACCATGTTTGCGCTTCGCAAAAACGTCACTCTATCGCCCGCCAGCCCGCTCTGGAGGCTAAGTTTCAGGTCAGTCCAGCCCCCGGCTGCGCTGACGCTTGCCGGATATATCAAGGGTAAAACTCACGTCAGCACTCTTCCCGCTCCTCACGGAGCGAGCCACAAGGCCCCGGTGTAGCTCTGCCCGTGAGGGCAGGGACGAACCGCCCGCCAGCCCGCTCTGGAGGCTAAGTTTCAGGTCAGCGCGGCCCCCGGCCGCGCTAGCGCTTGCCGGATATATCAGAAGTGAAACTTGCCCTCGCCGGATCGACCGCCTATTGCATATCCTGAGCGAAGACTGCGGCAGCTATGCCCCATGCGAACAATGGTGCTATCCATGCCCCAAGGTCAGACTGGGCTCGAACGGGCCATATATCATTAGCGAGCACGATAAAAGTGTCTCCTCAAAGCTAGATTCCATATCTAACAACGGCCACTTCGAGCCGCAGTCTTCGCCACTTCCGCGATTCGGCAAGTTCTGGTGCAAATTTCCCGAACGTTCATCGCCCGCAAACCCGCTCCAGAGGCTAAGTTTCAAGCTAGCCAAGCCCCCGGCGCGCTGCGCTTGGCCGGATCAAACAGGGATGAAACTTCGCCTTGCGGGCTCCTCGATGAATCCAACTTAACGTTCCAACAAAATTCACTTGATATCGATTCCATCGCCCGCAAACCCGCTCCAGAGGCTAAGTTTCAGGTCAGCCAAGCCCCCGGCGCGCTGCGCTTGGCCGGATCAAACAGGAGTGAAACTTCCGGCCGCGGCCCGCACCTGCGATCGTCTTCGGCAATGGCCGCTCTTTCGTAGCCCGCGGGCTTACCGCCGGCAGCGCCGGGGGTTGCCCCGGGATCCCGGACCGCCCGTATCTCCCACTTCGCACCGCAATCTACGCTGCGCTCCGATAAGCAGTGCGCTACGTCATTTCCGGCTCTTTAGCGCGACTGGGCTAACGGTCCAACAAAATTCACTTGACATCGATTCCATCGCCCGCAAACCCGCTCCCAAGGCTAAGTTTCAGGTTAGTGCGGAGACATTCGCAGGACACGACACAGTTACAGTCAGAGCCTGTTCGAAAAGGGTAAACGCCCTCTCCTGGAGGCAAATTGGATCCTGAGCTCAGCTCCCTCACGATCGCCCAACAACGGGCTCCACAAACTCGAGCGCTTCATCCGATTGCGGCCGTAAAAAATCCAGATCACAGCCTTCATCTGCTCCCAACACATGGTCACTGAACAAACGCATGTATCCCCGATGATGGCTCGCTCTGGGTGGCTCCCACTCCGATAGACGCATTTTCAGCTCCTCCTCGCTGATTTCCAAATCCAGCTTTCGAGCCGCCAGGTCGAGGCGAATGGTGTCTCCATCTCGAACAACTGCCAGCGGCCCGCCCACCGCCGCTTCAGGGGTGGCATGTAACACCACGGCACCAAAATGAGTCCCGCTCATGCGAGCATCACTGATGCGTACCATGTCGCGCACATTTTTAGCGAGAAGTTTCTTCGGAATCGGAATGGCGCCCCATTCCGGCATTCCCGGTTGGCCGCGTGGGCCAACGTTGCGCAACACGAGAACGCTCTCAGCCGTCACCTCAAGTGCTGGAGAATCAATCCGCTCGAGCATGTCGCAATAGCTATCGAACACAACCGCCCTCCCGGAATGGCAGTAAAGCTCGGGCGAGGCCGCGGCTGCCTTAAAAACAGCGCCCGAGGGCACCATGTTTCCTTTCAAAAAAACGATCGAATCCCTTTCATGAATTGGATTCGCGGGAGGGCGGATAACATCTGCATCGCAACAATCCGCGCCCCTCAGCGTCTCACCAAGGGTCCTGCCGCTCACCCTCGGACAGTCTAGATCCAGCAGCGATTCGATCTGTTTCATAACCGCCGTAATGCCACCGGCGCGATGAAGATCGGCCAGCAGATACTCTCCCGCTGGCTTCAGGTTCACAATCATCGGAGTAGTCGCCGAAATCTCATTGAAGAGTCCCGATGACAGCTTTATCCGGCGGCGTCCGGCAATCGCGATCAGGTGAATCACAGCGTTGGTAGACCCGCCAATGGCCATCAATACTCGTATCGCATTCTCAAAGCTTTTTGGTGTCAGAATTCGGCTCGGCCGCAGCGACTCCTCTACCATTTCCACTAGACGCCGCCCTGCCCCTTCAGCCGCTTGCAGCCGGCGCGAGTCATGAGCCGGAATAGTGGACGTAGCGCTCGGCATCATGCCAAGTGCTTCTGACATGGCGGCCATAGTCGAAGCGGTACCCATCTCATTGCAGGCCCCGCTGGAACACGAGAGACAACCTTCCAATTGTTGCCACTCTGCAGCGCTCATCGCGCCAGCCCGAAAAGAGTCCCAATAGCGCCAGAAATCCGTCCCCGAACTGATTGCTTCGTTGCGCCAATAACCTGCCGCCTTCGGTCCTCCGTTCAGCTGAATGGCTGGGATATCCGCACTGGCCGCCGCCATAAGCTGCGCTGGTATCGTCTTGTCACAATTACACAGCAGTGCCACCCCGTCGATCGGATATGCCCGCAGGGTCTCTTCAATCTCCATGGATACGAGGTTCCGGTAGGGTAAATCAGACGGCTTGAGTAATTCAGCGCCCAAAGGCATCGATGAAAACTCCAGTGGGATTCCACCCGCTTCAGATACGCCTCGCTTTACTGCTGCCGCGATATCCCCCAGGTGCACCTCGCAATTATTGAGATCGCTCATCGGATTGCAGATTCCGATGACCGGACGGCCCACTATCCGCTCAAGATCGAATCCCAGTGTCCCCAATACGCTTCGGTTGCGACTTCCCGTCTCATCCTTCCGGTCAAACCACCGGTCACTGCGTAGCCTACCCTTCTTCACAATCATTCGCTCACCTCTGCAATTTGAATCCCAATGGTTCGAAATGGCGAATCTTTATGATCCGATCGGATCATAAAAATTTGCCATGACAAGGTCGAAATCGGGAGATTCGGAACAGTTCGTAATAGTGAATCGCGAGAGATTCGAAGTGCTCGAGTCCGTCGCCGACTCAAAATGGGGTCAGTCTGCGGGGGGCGGGTGGATTGATCTTGCTCCGATGCGGGCGTCGGGCGTGGAGGGATGTTTGGGCACCACCAGCGAGCAATCATCCGAAATGACAACGAGGTCGCTAAATGGGCTCCTGTTTTCTAGGCAATGCTCCTCAACGCAGCTTGTTGTCAAATGAGGAGATCACTTCTTTTGCTGAACCTTCCGGGCGGTGCAAATCGTATAGATCCACGGGTTTGTAGGGATGGCTGGCTGCTGCCTCCTCATTGAATTCAACACCTAATCCGGGACGATCGGGAATCTGCAGCCAGCCGTTTTCGACCGTCATGGGATTTTGACAGACCTCAAATCGCCATGGCTCCGGAGGGAAGTGTTCGAGGACGAGGAAATTGGGTATGCAAGCAGCCAGTTGAACCGCGGCCGCGTAGGCGACTTCACCGTTTGGATTATTGGGAGCAACAGCAACATAGTGAGCATCGGCGATGGCCGCGATCTTACGGGCTTCGAGAATACCCCCGCAATTCGACATATCCGGTTGGATAATATCGGCGCCCTGGCGTTCCAGCAGTTGTTGGAAGCTGAAAATGGTAAACAGGCGTTCTCCCGTCGCCACGGGAATATCGATTTTGCTTCGCACAAAAGCCATGGCATCGAGATTTTCATGCGGAACGGGTTCTTCAAAAAAACTGATGTTGTAGGGTTCGATGGCCTTGGCAGCTCGGATGGCGTTTCCGGTCGTATTAAAAATCCCGTTGCAGTCGATATAGATTGCCACGTCAGGACCGACTGCATCGCGCACCGCCGCAACCGCTTCCACGCCGCTATTCAAAACGCTGTTATCGAGTCGATAGAAGTCGATATCGGGGCGCCGGCCCCAAGGGTTAAACTTAAGGCCCTTTACCCCGAGGTTGACCACTTCCCGCGCGGCTGCGTGAAATTCGTCGACGCTCATGCCCTGTTGATACCAGGCGTTGGCGTATAGCTGGATGCGATCTCGGGTACGTCCACCAAGCAACTCATAGACCGGAACTCCCAACGCCTTGCCCTTGATGTCCCACAAAGCCATCTCCACACCGCTGATGGCGCTCATCTGGACTTCACCACCCGCATAGAAAGCGCGGCGATACAGTTCCTGATAGTGCTTTTCGATGGCAAAAGGATCCTTACCTACAAGGTAGCGGGACAACTCGTGGACCGCAGTTTCCACTGTCCTTGACCTCCCTTCCAAAGTGGCTTCGCCTATCCCGTGGATTCCCGAATCGGTCTCCACTTTGACGATGAGCCAGTTGCACCGCCGCTCGCTCCCGCCTATGAGGAAGGTTTTGAGCTCGGTGATGCGCATGGGGGACGGGGGTTTACGGTTCACGGATCAGGGGTTCACTCCAACCCGAGTAGCTCAAGGGAGTTGCGGTGGATGATCCCCTCGATAACATCGTCCCGAATGCGTGGCAGGTTGGTGCCCTCCACCTGCTCGTTAAGGCGTCTCATTTTGTCCATACCCTCTTGCGGCGTCCAAAGCGGAAAATCCGATCCGAAGAGCAACTTGTCGGTCACGCTCCATTCCTGCATCAGGATGAATGCCTCCCAGGCTTGCCAGGGCCGTACCCATCCGGAACCGGATACATCGGCATAGACGTTGGGATGCTTACGCAGCACGAGGGCGCAATCGCGCTGCCAGGGGTGCGCCATATGAGCAATAACGAACTTCAGGTCTGGGAAAGCTTGGGCGATCTCGTCGACCAGCAGCGGATGGCTGTATTTCAACATGGCCCTGGGATTGGGATGGGCCCCAAAGTGCGATAGGATCGGTAAGCGCAGTCGCTGCGCCTTCTCGTAAACTGCGAAGATGGTGGGATCCGTAGGGTCGTAACGCCCCAGCATAGGGTAGATTTTGATGCCGCGCAAACCGAGTTCCAGACAACGGTCGATTTCATCCGGACATCCCTCTTCGGCAGGATCGATAGCCATAAAGCCTATGAGCTTATCCGGTGCGTTCCGGACCCACTCGGCGGTGAAGTCGTTAGGGCTTTCAACGCCGGTGGCGAAGGCGCGGATACCAAAGACGATAGCTCGATCCACCGGTTCCATCCCCCTCAGGTAGGTATCCGGACGGAGGGGCTGCATGGGGGGATACCCCGCTCGTTCATCCGCGGCCCGTCCCACTTTACTTACGTGCTCGGGCTGCAAACAGTGAGTATGGACATCGACAATCATGATGAAACCATCATCATGAGATGACGCATTAAGTTCAACTGGAAACGAATGTAATCACGTCGTTATGGGTCGATTAGTACTACAGCAGAATTTTCGCTGGCATGACGGGCTGAGTGCGGGCGAATACACATTCGGCGCGAATGGATATCTCACCATGGATGGATCGCGAGGCCGCATTCAGTGCAGCCGTAAGATCGAGCCGGCAATTGATTCGGCCGCTTCCAACATCGAGGTCGTCTTCGGCGTCGTGCAGCGCCACACTTACGAGATCGGTCTCTACGACGATCAAGACCGGCCCATCATCCTTTGTCGAATCGACGAGGACGACCGGATCCGGCTGGCGACCGGAGACTCATGGATCGAGACCGAGCAGTTCCTCACCTTTGCCTACGGAGTGCCGGCGATCGATCCTCAGGTTCGAACCGATCCGCACTCCGCAAGTGGAACCCGGCACCGTGTTCAGGCTGAAGCGTTACCGGCATGACGGTGCGAGCAAAACGTTTGAAGACGACGAGTTTCTCTGTCGTTGGCAGCCGGTCTCGGCACCGCCGGACGGTTATTCTTACGATCACATATCTCCCACCTTGCTTTTTCCGAAGGAGCACAGCTCCAAGACAAACTCCCCGAACCGCATATCGCTTACTGGGGAGATATCCGCATAACCGATCTGTCATAAAGGCGGCGCTATATCCAAGAGCAGACCCAACATTCTCTGGATTCAGGCGGACGATATCTCTCCCCATCTTAGCTGCTACGGGGAGTCCGCGGCCTCACGGATACTACAGCCGTGTTCCTCTTCTCGGATCACGGACTGGAACATCTTCGCCACAAGCAAAGTCTTTACGACGGCGGCATACACATCCCGTTGATCGTGCGATGGCCGAGGGGCGTGGCCGCGGGAACCGAACGCTCCGATCTGGTCAGCTCCATCGACATATCCGCCACGACGTTACAGTTGGCAGGAATTCCAGTTCCCCAGGGGATGGAGGGTATTCCTCTCTTTGGAAGATACTTCGAGCCGCGCAAACACATTGTTGCAGCGCGTGATCGCAGCGGAAGGGATATCGACCGAATCCGGTGCGTCCGAACGGAGTACTACAAGTACATTCGGAATTTCAACCCGCGCAAACCCTGGTTTGAGCCCACGAATTACACCTATACGAATCGCGTTTCGAGCACTATGCGACAGTTACTCGACGGAGGGCAAGGCGCAGAGAACGACTTCTAGCGTAGGTGCTTGCCGATATACCTCAATGAACGTAGTGTTGAATGCGACACTAGTACCAAGTTGGAAGAATGCCATGAAACATGACCATTGCAGCAAACCATTTCCGGCGTTGACCTCCTCCCAACGACTCCATCTGGACATATTCGGCTACGTGATAATCGAAAACGTCTTATCGCGAAAGGAGGTCACCACGCTGCTGGAGACAACCCTTCAAATTGAGCGACGCTTCCGCGCAACGGGTAAGCCACCCTCTTCTAATTCCCACATCAGCCAGACCACGGAAAGCTACTTTCGGATCGATAACCTACCCCATCTCGCGCCCTGCTACTTCGACTACGTAACCCATCCCCGACTGCTCGGCATGGTCGAGGAACTTGTGGGTGGATCCGTTCGGCTGGAACAATCCGACGCTCACATCCGGCGTTCCGACCCAACGCACCAGGAGGAGCCGACAGGTTACGGATTTCACCGTGGCATTAATCCGGGATTCAGCTTCCTTAAAAATGGTCTCTACCACTTCACCTTCGTAAAGACTCTGACCAATCTCACGGATCTGGGGCCGCTCGATGGGGGAACAACCGTAATTCCCGGCACTCACAAGATCTGGGATGGCGTCGAGCAACAGGCTATAATCGACGCGGCCATGGCTGACCCGCGCTTGATTCATCAGGTCGAAGCACCGGCCGGTTCTACCCTGTTGTTTTTTGAGTCCTTGATTCACGCCTCAGGGATCATTCGGTCAGACAAGGACCGAGTACTGATCATTGGCGGCTACACCCCGACAATGTTCCAAGCTTGGAACCGATACGACCCGAACATGGAGTTCGCGGATACCCTGACCGAGGAGCATCGGTCGCTCTTGACCGGTGATCGGAAGTTCAACTGGCAGCGCAGGGAGCGAAATCTGGGAGAACCCGCAGGCGCAGTTTGATAAGCGGAAACCGGATCAATTCTGCGATCCCGGCACCGAGGGATACACTCACTCCGGTGACCACTCGTCGGGATCGAGTCCGAGCAGGCGGGCTTCCTCACAGATCAGCTCCCAAGTCCTATCCTCTACGTCGATTCCCACCTTTTCGATACGCCGGGCATTGCGAAATTCCGGTTCTCCGGGGAGGAGGATCTCGTCGCATCCGGGCGCCAGCTTACTGGATTTCAAGTGCGCGAAAAGGCTCTCGAGTTCATCATAGAACTCTTCGCGGTCGACATAATGCTCGATGTTGAAGACGTTCAGGAAAACACCGTTACTTTTCATGATGCGGGAACCGTTGGCGCAACCAAGGCCGCTCAAGGCTCCGCCAAGGACCTCCACCATGAGACCCAGACCGGTACCCTTGTGAGCCACCACGCCTCCGAGGGGAAGAATCGCACCGGGCGGGTCGGCCTTGAAATCGGCCGGATCGGTGGTGGGATTTCCCTCCGAGTCGATTAACCATCCGGCTGGAACCTGTAGACCCCGATTTAACGCGATGCGTACCTTCCCTTCCGCCACCACCGAAGTGGTCATATCCACCATGATTGGTTCGGCATGCCTCCGGGGCGCAGCGAACGCCAAGGGATTCGTACTGAGTCTACCCTCGATGCCACCGAACGGAGCGATCTGATAGCCGAGGTGTCCTGCATTGACGAAGATCTGGGCCAGGTAGCCTTCCCGCGCTGCCATTAGCGGGTAAGCCCCGACCCGGCCGATATGGCTGGTATTGCGCAGAGCTACACTGCCCACGCCACACACTTCGGCTTTCTCGATAGCTAGGTTCGTAGCAAAAATGGCGCCTACCTGGCCCATCGCTCCACCGGCATCGACAACCGCCACCGCCGGATGATCCCGCACGATTTCCGGTCTGCCCGAAGGCTTAAACCGTCCCTCCCGAATCGCCTTTGCGTACTCATAGAATCGGATCACCCCGTGTGAGTCGTGACCGAACAGGTTGGATTCCACAAGGTGATCGACGACGGCCTTGCCATCCTCGTCGCGACACCCTGCGGCGCGGAACAGCGCGTAGCCGAACTCCCTCAATCTCTCCGGTCTGAATCTTGGCATGGTGACTCCTATCCTCTGTGTAGCTTGAAAATCGCGCCTACTTCGGTTCTTCAGTTCGCAAAGGGATCCCGAGTGGTCAAGACGCAAAATATGAACATCCAAGATCGAAGCTGCTCATCTCCTCTGTGTCACGAAGGAAGAAATGCAAGAACCGAAGTTATTTAGAATAGCGAATACAGTTGATGCCGTTCCTATCTGTGAATAGATCGATATGCTGGAACAGGTAGGTGAAAGAATAATTTCAGAGGTATACCGATGGTAAGAAAACTCCTGCTTAGCGCACTGCTGCTTTCCTACGGAAACGCGGCCATGGCTGGGATTTACTCCTGGCGCAATGGAGGCAACGGTGATTACACCGATGCAACGCCACCCTTGGATTGGGAGTCCGAAGCGAATTTGCTCTGGCGGGCCGATCTTGGAAATTGGAGCAATAGCTGCCCCATTGTGGTAAGTGATCGCATAATCTTTGGCTCCGAACCGACTACGCTCGTTTGTCTGGATAAAAAGTCGGGCGAGCTTCTTTGGCAGCGGACCAACAGCGCGTTCGATCTACTGGGTCTCAGTCCGGAAGAGCGTGAAAACCTTACGCAGCGGAGCCTGCGAGCCGGCGAGATCGACTATGAAATCCGGCAAGTTGAGAATCGGTTGCGCCGGCTGGAGCGCTCGGTCCGGAAGAGCGGTGAAACCGAGGAGCTTAAGGCTTCGATTGAGGAAAAGAAGGCGGAGATCGCGTCGCTCAAGGAGGGAAAATCGACGCTTGTCGGCGGTACTATTCTCGAGACCCTTCCACCGGATCCGCGTGCTCATTCCACTAACGGTTATTCGTCCTACACGCCGGTTTCGGATGGCCGTCATGTTTTCGCCGCATTCGGCACGGGCGTCATCGTTGCCTTCGACCTTGAAGGGAACCGGTTGTGGAGCAAGACGCTCGAGCCGCCCGATCACGATTGGGGAGGATCGACCTCGCCGCTCTTGATCGACGGAAAGCTGATCGTACGGTTTGCAGACTTCGTGGCCCTTGACCCCAAGGACGGCAGCGAGTTGTGGCGTGTGGCAACCGAGACCCAGTTCGGCACCTCGGCGACGTTCGAAGTGGAGAAGCATCCCTACCTCTTCACCGCCCGAGGCGAGATCATCGACGTGGAGAGCGGCAGGAAGCTCTTGGAAGCCCAAGTTCCGGCAGGGAAAAAGCAATGGGCTTACTTCAACACACCCTTTGTTCACGAAGAGGCGGTGTTTGTGGTACGGGGAGACGAAGATTCCGATAGCTACGCCTATCGCTTTCGAATTCCCGGGACCCGAGAGGATCTCGAATCCGCAGGCGTAGAAGTGATCTGGAAATCGGAGGCTAAACGGGATCGGTATTATTCATCTCCGGTATTGCATGACGGCGTCCTTTATGTGCTCACGAGACGCCACTTTCTCACCGCATACGACGCTGATTCCGGGGAGGTTGCCTATACCAAGGACCTGCAAGACAGCCTGAAGGGGAGCGCCTATCCGAGTCTGACAATAACCGGGGACTACCTATTCCTGGCGTCCGATGAGGGAACCGTTCTCTTTCTGGAACCGGGCAGGGAATACAAAGAAGTGGCGCGAAGTTCGGTGGACGAATTTCGCAGCACGCCCGTGTTCATGGGTGACACGGCCTACCTGCGGAGCCTAAAGCATCTATACGCGTTAAAGAGCCGTTAACGACAACCGGGAACCGCTACATGGATCGGCAACGAGATTTGCAACTATCATCGCGGTCCTGACGGGCTGCCGATGCTTTCCTATGTCCATGAATCTCGCTACAGAGGAGAAAACGAAACTCGCCCGTTTGCGCACACTTCTCGATGGCTATCGAGATGGCGGCCTGATTGTCGCGTTCTCCGGAGGTGTTGACAGCGGATTCCTGCTCTGGGCGGCAGCTACGTCGAACCTGGCTGGCCATGGTCGCCTATTGGCAGTGACCACGGTGAGTTCCAGCGTTCCGCAACGAGACATCGATGACGCAACTCGGTTCGCAAAGGCTATCGGGGTAAATCAAGAATTGATTAAAAGTTCGGAATTCGAGGATGATCGCTATCTGAGAAACGACCGCTTGAGGTGTTACTTCTGCAAGTCCGAACTATTTCGCATCACCGATACATTCGTTAAAGAAAAGGGATACAAGCATGTCGCTTATGGCTATACATCCTCGGATTTGGGCGACTATCGGCCAGGGCATCAAGCTGCTCTCGAACATGGCGTATGCTATCCCCTGGCGGAGTTGGACTTTGCGAAAGATGAGATTCGTTCCCACATGCGGGCGATGGATTTTAATCTGGCCGACAAACCGGCGAGTCCTTGTCTCAGTTCGCGCGTGATGACGGGAGTTCGTATTTCTTCAACCATGCTTAATGATATCGAAGAACTGGAAGACTTGCTACGGGAAGGGGGCCTGAGAGTTTTTCGTGTGCGGCATCATGATGACGGCCAGAGCCGTTTCGTTCGCCTGGAGGTCGATGTCGAGGAGATGCCTCAAGTCCTGGCGCTGAGGGATTCATTCACGACCGAAGCGAAGCGGCGCGGATACCGGTGGGTTACGTTGGACTTGGCTGGTTACCGGACCGGTGGGGCCAATCGATGACCGAAGCCGAACTGAAAGCGCTTCTGCATCGGGTTCGGGAGAAGAGCACTTCGTTAGAAGAGGCGGTCAGGTTGCTGAAAAGGGGACCCTTCCATACCTCAGCTTCGGATGATGCGACACCCGACCACCACCGGCGTCTTCGCCATGGCATGTGCGAGTCCGTATTGGGCAGCTCAAAATCAGCGGAGCAAATCATTGCCATAGCGAGCGATCTCTCGAAAGCGGGAGGGCCTGTCCTGATTACGCGGATAGATGCAGAGAAACTCGAGCGTTTGCGGGATGCGTTCCCAGCAGGTCGCACGAACGAGAGGGCCATGACGCTTCTGATAAATGCCCCGAGCCCAAAAGGGGTGGAGGGCAAGGAGCCCCACGTCGCTATTGTTTCGGCGGGCACGAGCGACCTGCCCGTTGCCAACGAGGCGGGCGAGGTTTGCGTCGCCACGGAGACCCCGTTCAGGTTCATAACCGACGTCGGAATCGCGGGGCTTCATCGGATTCTAAATCGCTTTGATGACCTCGATGCCGCGGCTGCTCTCGTGGTTGTGGCCGGGATGGACGGCGCTTTGCCCAGTGTGGTAGGAGGTCTCGTTGGCAAGCCGATTTTCGCCGTTCCCACCAGCATCGGATACGGCGCCAACTTTCACGGCCTTGCCCCCCTCCTGACTATGTTGAATTCGTGCGCGCCGGGTGTGTCTGTGGTCAATATCGACAACGGATTCGGGGCAGGATATGCGGCCTGTCGGGTGGTAGCGCAGATAGGTGTCGTGTCCGGCGAATAAGCATGCCAATGGCAGTGACATTGGCCCGGGAGGGGAATGATGGAGGCGGGTAAGACGGTTTTATTCGTGGAGAGTGTGGCCGGAATAGCGGGCGACATGTTCGCGGCGGCCTGCGTTGATTCCGGCGCCGTCTCCGCGAAAGCACTTCAAGACATTCCGGGGCTACTTGGCTTTTGCGATGTGTTGGTGGACATCTCAAAGACGAAGCGGGCTCAGGTTGCGGCAACCCACATTGACGTGCGTGGTCACGATGAAGCATGGGTTCAATTTCTGGAACGGCATCCTTCAATTGGTCAATTGCTTCCTCGGTCAGGCGAGGCGGGAACACCTGCTCGCGATCCGGATGCGCATCACCTGCATCTGCCGCTGGACGTGATAGAAGCAGTTTTTTCCGAGAGTAAGCTCGCCGCGGAAACGGTCGAGATTGCCCGTTCCCTTTACCGCGAAATGGCTCGAGCGGAGGCGAAAGCCCACGGTATCGACCCTTCGCTTGTTCACTTCCATGAGATCGGCCATATCGATTCCATAGTCGACGCGGCCATGGCCGCCGTATGTCTGTCCACCGTTGCACCGGATAGGGTGTACGCGTCGCCCGTGAAGTTAGGACGGGGCAATATTAGGATCGCACACGGTGTCTACCCGGTGCCACCCCCCGCCTCGGCCTTCCTGTGCGAGGGATTCCCGGTTGACCCGGTGCCGGAAGGCATTCGCCGAAAGAACGTTGAATTGTCGACGCCAACCGGGCTTGCTATACTCAAGATTCTGCGTCCCGAGTTTATCGAAGGATGGCCTAAAGGCTTGGTAGATTCGGTCGGATATGGTGCCGGGAGCATGGACCTGGGGACGGTTCCTAACGTGACGCGCGTGGTATTGTTGAAGTCGAGAGGGGGAGAGGAGCCGTTGAATCTTCCCTATGAGCGCGAGGAGATTGCCGAAATTATCTGCAACCTTGATGATCAATCACCCGAACGGTCTGCTTGGATCCTGCAAAAGGCGATGGAACGGGGCGCCCTCGATGCCTGGATTACTCCCATCGTGGGGAAAAAGAACAGGCCCGCCCATACATTCTCGATACTGGTGCGTCTCGAACAGGAAGGTGACTTTATCGACTGGATTCTGCGAACCAGCTCAACGTTTGGCGTTCGACGTCGCAGGTGGACCAAATACCAACTTGCCCGCCGCCGGGAGGCGCGGAAAACACCGCACGGAACCGTGCACTATAAATTGGGCATGACCACGGATGGCGAAGTCATCAAGGAGAAGCCCGAATTTGAAGACCTCGCGCGCATCTGGGAGCAGTTTCCAGAGTTTGAACCGTGAGGGACAGGCAGAGATGCCTGTCTCACCTTGGGGAAATCGTGACACGGACATAGTGCCACAAGGGTTCGGCACTTGATCTGCGCGGTTTGCCGGTAAGTCGCCGATAGAACTTGCCATACTGACTCCGGCAAGGGCATTCAAAGGGGGCATGTATAGCGAAGGTACAGTGGCGTGACAAAGGTAACCGATGACTACGGGAACAGGGCCACGAAAGGCGAATATCCAGAGGCGGCCGCCGAGGTGGCCAGACAGACCTATCGTTGGGATATGGTGAGAGGGAGCATGCAGGGAATCGTCGAGGCCTGTTGGATCACATTTGCTCTGCTGGTGGCGATTCGCGTATTCGACGCTCCCGATATGGTGAAGGCAATACTCCCGGGATCCTATTCCCTGGGTTTGTTGATGACGCCACTGCTGATATATATCGTTTCCAGGAAGGGAGGAACCGCAGGTAAACTATGCGCCATTTTCTCGGGACTGTCGGGGTTTGCCATGATCGCTGCACTGTCAGCTCCAATCATGTTTGTGTACGTCGTGTTCATGGTTCTGGCCGCCGCATTTTTAGCTCTGATGGTTCCGCTCCTGACGAAGATATACTCCTCCAACTATCCCACCAGGGAACGCGGTTCGCGCGTTTCTACTACCATGGTGCTGGGCGCCCTGGTGGGAGCGGGATATGCCTACGGCGGGGGACTGCTACTCGATCTCGATTTACAGTTCTACCGGATTGTGTTTCTGGGTGCAGGGTTGGCCCTCTTCGTCAACATTATCGCTTTCCAGAAAATGCCATCGGTGGCGATTAGCCGGGAGCCGACGGCGGGAGCGGGGAGACACTTTAGACATGCGCTTCGAAATCGAGTATTCTGTGTAATTCTGGTAGCGTGGATGTTCCAGGGATTCGGGGTTCAGATGACGTTTCCCATTCGCGTCGAATATCTCGCTCACGAACGCTATGGGATCAATGCCACGAACGAAGAAATCGGCCTGATCATGGGGGCGATTCCTCTGCTTTCCCATATACTGTCAGCCAAGGTTTGGGGCTACCTTTTCGATCGCTTGAACTTCATTACACTGCGCATCGTTATGAACCTCATTGGCATGCTTTCCATTTTCCTGGTATTTTTTACTTCGTCTCTCTGGGTAATTGGCGCCGGCATGGGCTTGTATGGTGTATCCTTAAGTGGTGGCCGCCTCCTCTGGCAGCTTTGGGTCGTGAAGGTTGCCAATCCGGATCAGGTGCCTGCCTATATGGGAATCCATACATCCTTGACCGGGGTACGGGGAGTGCTCTCGCCCTTCGTCGCCTACCTGCTCATCGGGCATACCAATCCACAACTGTTTGGTTGGATCGCAACCGTGATTATCGCTATCGGCATCGGTTTAATGCTGCCTTTACGCAGTTATTTTGTGGGAAGGTAGGCGGGCGAGTCGGCCAGTCCGGAGTCCTGACACCTGAACACTGTTCACGAGCGAAGCGAGAAGGCCTGACAACCTGCATCCCACTCCCAGCTTGAAGTTTCACACTAGTCAGGTTTGGAGCGCTATGGGAAGCGGCGTCGCCTGAGCCCATGCCACACCAGGAGCAGAAAAGCGAGCAGGCTGGCCACATTTCCTGGCTCAGGAACCTGTTTAACGGCGAGATGGTCGATCATAAAGCCATCGCCGAAAGCATTATCCAGGGTCGAAATTGTATCCCCTCCATCGGCATCGATGCGGATGTAGCCATTGTGGCCGCCGGAAACGGGTAGGCCGGAGAGGGCTAACAACCCACCCAGACTTGAGCCGTTGAGAGTAAGCAGGGCATCGCCCTGCATCTGTTGCACGGAAAAGCCGACCGAGGCCATGGGATTGGAAAATTGGAAGGTCACATCGCCCCAGTTGTTGTTGTCGCCGTAGTTCTGGGATTGGTTGTCGCGCGTATTGATGAATCCCAGCGCGCCATCCCAGTTGCCGCCTACAAAGGCGTTTCCAAATGGATCCGTGTTGGGATTGAAGGTATTCGGCAGCGTGGAAGCGGGGCCATAGCTGCCGTTACCACTGGTTACCGAGACGCTCAGTTCACTGATCAGGTTGGCATCTTCAAAATCCTCGATGATGGCGCCACCGATCCCGAGAGCACTATCGCTGGTTTGCCACTCGGCAGCGCCAAATCCGAAAATGGAGATAGCAGCCGGCGCTGTAGCGGGTACTAACAGCAAGCAGAGGACAGGTGAGAAATTCAGTTGGCGTGACACTGGGAACAGCTCGTGGCATCCTGATGCTTTCCTATTGAAGGGCGTTGTCCAGCCCCGTTTTCTTCGCTATCACCAATGCAACTGTGATCAGAATCAGCCCTCCTGTCATCGAAGGTTCAGGGACGATTGAGAATGCTTCTCGGTTGAAGTTGGCTTGCCCGGTGTCGGCAGAGCTCCCGGAGCCCCAGAAAACCGATTCCTCGGTATTTGAAAATCCGGAGCTGGACAAATTCATTAATAGCGGAATCTACAGGTAGGGCGAAGCAATGTCACGGGCGCTGGGCACCCCTTTTAACGGGGCAAAACAGACCGCTTCTCACGGACGGACCGGGCTCGCTGTCCCCTCGTAGCCCGGGGCTTACGGAGGCGAAGCCGAAGTTGCCCAGGGTTCCACATCGCTCGATTCCCCGCACGCCACGCAATCTCCGCTGCGCTTCGATAAGCATGGCGCCACGTGGGAGCTTCCGAAGGATCGCAAGTTCTGTTTCAGGAAGGAAATATTCTGTGAGGTTAAATATACCTGTCTTTTAACTCTTCAAAAGATCGCCGCTCAGGTTCATCGAGTATATCGCCACCCTCCTCCGTAGACCATAATGCCAATAAGGGCGATTCCCCAAAATCCGAGACGCGATGGTTCAGGAACCGCTGTGGCGTCGAGGTTCATCTCCGTAAGTGCGAAATTGCCGTTGTCTGGGGCGAGACCGGGTCCGTTTCCCCCAGGTAGAGTTGGGTCCTCGAGGGCTTCCAACCTCAGACCACCTGTTGGACTGAGCCGCTGGGGGACAAGGCTGAAGGGTTGGCTTTGGAAGGGATTGACCGTACCTATGGGTATTGTGTGTCTGGCTGGAGCAAGCGAAAAGGACCGGCAGTCTCGTCCCCGCCGAGGCCCCGTTCTGACCATGAAAACGCTGTTTCAGGCTAACAAGGGCATCGCCCACGAGGGGGCTCCCTACATCACTGCGAATGCCATTTGTCCGGCGCTGACGCTGAACGAAACGGCCGTCGAGCGGGGTGACCCGTGGCCGCCGACAACGCCCGAGGGTGAGAGCTCCGTATCGTGGCTCGGTATCTCCGTCCCGTTGAACAGGAGAGGATACCCCGAGGATATCGCCGAGGCGGTGCTGTTCTTCGCCGCCGACTCTGGCTGCTTCGTTACCGGGCAGACGATCCACGTGAGCGGCGGTCTGATGATGCCATGAGCCATCTACCGGCGCACTTGCGCACGGGGCCCATGGCGCACCGGCGCCGGGCGTCAGAGAGCGGAGGCGGCTCTGAGCTGCTCCCAGCGCACGACTCTTTGCGGGTCCCTGCTGCGAACGGTAACCGGCCGCAGCTGGTAGTGGGTGTACAGGGTGTCGTAAGCCTGCTGCTCTTGCTCGGTCAGCGACTCTGCTTCGGCCGGTACGAGGTAGCGAACGTCCATGCTCCACCGCACCTTGTCAGTCGTGTTGGGCTTGCTGGCATGGAAGGTGAGATTGCTGAAGAGCAAAACATCACCCACGCTCATCGCTACGGCGACGGGGGCACCACGTCTCTCCACATCCTCTTTGGTGCGGACATTTTTGTCCGCCCCCGCTTCCCCTCGAGCAACCCCCATGTGTGGCTGCCCGGTATGAGCTGTAGGCAGCCGTTGCGCTCATCGACGTCCACCAGCGGCATCCACACAGTGATGACCTGCGTGTGGCGGGTCTGCTCGCCGTAGTACTGGCTATCCTGATGCAAGGGAAACGTCGTGATCTCCGTTTGGGGCAGATTCGTCCGTACTGCGATGCTCCCCGGCCAAGCGATTTCAGGTCCCAGCAGGCATTCGATGATGTCCAGCAGCTTCTCGTGGCAGAGGAGCTGGAACAGCTCTCGGGAAGCGTACGTCTGCTCCAGGAAGTTCCAGGAGCGCGCATTGATCTCCGCGTGATCATAAAGGACCGCCAGTCGACGTTCGAAGCTCTGGTCCTGGTAGAGCGACGGGACCTTCCCCTGCTCGTACAAGGCCCGGGCATGTTCGTCCACGGCCTCCTCGATGGCGCGCCGCATGGGGTCCAAGTCCACCCGCTGCAGTATCCCGGGCAAGTGTAGGTAGCCACTGCTTCGGTAGCCGTCCACTTGCGATTGGCTCAGTGCCTGCATCGTCCGTCCTCCCCTGCGGTCAAGACGGTGGCCTGCCCTCGAGCCTACGTCAACAGCGAACCGTCGGTAGGAAGGATGTAATCATTCACCCGAGCCAGACCAGACTCATGCCTTCAAGGGTGAGTCTATTCTTCTGTTTTCTGTTCTTCGTCCCTATACATCTGCCAGAAGAGGATCCAGGGATCGAGGAGGTAGAGATTGCCGTCATCATACACTCTCATACAGGAAATTGTCATCGAGATTGAGCGGCGCAAACAGGGGCGTGCCTTCAGGATGGTTGATATCGAGCCCTCCGTGGGCCTGCAAAGTGCGACCGCGGTATGTACCCATCCAGGTGTCCTCGCCCCGATAGCACATTTCGATCTTCAGCCCTTCTTCAGGAAGCGGATAACGGTTATGGTTCCCGAATTTGCAAAATGGAGCTCTTTGCGCGTGGTAGGAATGGCCTCTGCGCCTGTATCGACCACCTCGAGCTTCCAGATATCGCCTGAAGAAAGAGTTAATTCCAGAGTCTGCTCTTTGTTGAGCTCGACTGCGGTGAGGGTCTGCTTTATTGTGCGTCGGACTACTGACATGGTTACCTCTCTAGGGTCAATTCACCATCTGCGGAGGTCCGGGTGTAAATCGGGCTGCTTGTATCGTCGAAAAATGTGATCCACTCAATCCCGCCAAAAAAGATGCCTCGTCGATGAAGATGGAAACTGCCCTGTGCACTGGCACCGCCGCAATCAGCGAGAATGCGGCCGAGATTGCTGCGTAGAGTCCTTTCACTATTTGCCGGGTACCCCCAAAATCCTAACTGCTCTCGCAATGAACACCTACGGTACTCAATCGTTCGGCGGTAAAAGCCGAAATGATATCCGCCATAATTCCACCTGTCAATCCGATGATCATCAGGGAGATCCTCTGCCCGGCGTTGGCATACGCCAACTCATTTAGCCTGCCTAAATATTTTCTTGTGCGCATGATCGTAAACCACAGAAAGTGCTGATCCGAGGTGTGCCCATTCGCATCCCTCACGAAACAGCGGATCTGAGTCTTCGGCTACGACGACGACAACGATAGCGACAACGAAAGGGAAAGAGATCTCGTCTTAGCGAAAGTCCAGGCGATCGATTTTTCCGTGACCACCCTGAGAGGTAAATCCGCCCTAAAGGAGAAGACATTTATGAAATATCTACCGATCGCTGCAACGATCGCAGCGCTTTGCCTAGCGGCGGACCCGATATTTTCACAAGAGGCGGAGTCACTCTGGGACAAGCTCACGCTCATCGATCAGTTGCCCGTAGAGATTCAGGTTCTTACTCAGAACGGCCGGTATGAGGAAGCGATTCCCCTCGCCAACAGACACCTCAGTCTCCTGGAAGAGGTTTACGGGCCGGACGTCGGAAGGTTGGTCGGCACGCTGAACACTCTTATCGGGCTATACCAAGCATTGGGGGAATACGCCGAAGTCGAACTGCTCTACCAGCGCGTCCTCCCGATCTTAGAAAAGGACTTCGGCCCCGACAGCCCCAATGTGGCAATGAGCCTGAATAACCTTGCCGAGCTCTATCGAGCCCAAGGCCGATATGAACAGGCCGAGCCTCTTTACCTGCGCTCCATGGCGATCGTGGAAGGAGCCCTTGGCTCTGACCACCAGAATATCTCAATGATTCTGAATAACCTTGCCGAGCTCTATCGAACCCAAGGCCAATATGGGAAGGTCGAACCGCTTTTGAATCGCGCCTTGGCGATCGCGGAAAAGGCCCTTGGACCTGACCATCCGTTGACGGCCACGAGCTTGAACAACCTTGCGCTGCTGTATTATACCCGAGGCCAATTTGAGCAGGCCGAACCCCTCTACAAGCGCGCCCTGGCGATCGCAGAAAATGCCCTTGGGGGCGACCATCCCAATGTGGCTACGAACCTGAACAATCTGGCCGAGCTCTATCGAACCGAAGGCCAATTTGAGCGGGCCGAGCCACTCTACAAGCGCGCCCTGGCGATCGCAGAAAATGCCTTTGGGGGCGACCATCCCGATGTCGCCACGAGCTTGAACAACCTTGCGCTGCTGTATTATACCCGAGGCCAATTTGAGCAGGCCGAACCCCTCTACAAGCGCGCCCTGGCGATCGCAGAAAATGCCCTTGGGGGCGACCATCCCAATGTGGCTACGAACCTGAACAATCTGGCCGAGCTCTATCGAACCGAAGGCCAATTTGAGCGGGCCGAGCCACTCTACAAGCGTGCTCTGGCGATCGCGGAAAAGGCGCTTGGCAGCGACCATCCATCCGTGGCGGCGAGCCTGAACAACCTGGCTGTGCTCTATCAAACCGAAGGCCAATTTGAGCGGGCCGAGCCACTCTATAAACGTGCCCTGGCGATCGCGGAAGAAGCTTTTGGGAGCGACCATCCCGATGTCGCCACGAGCCTGAACAATCTGGCCGATCACTATCACGCTCGAGGACATCACGCTCAGGCCGAGCCGCTCCTCGAGCGGGCACTGGCCATTTGGGAAAAGGCCTTTGGAGCCGACCATCCCGATGTCGCCACGAGCCTGAGCAACTTGGGCGGGCTCTATTACAGCCAAGGCCATTATGTCCGAGCCGAGCTGCTTTTCGAGCGCGCCTTGGTCATTCGGGAAAAGGCCCTTGGTGGCAACCATCCCGATGTCGCCACGAACCTGAATAACCTGGGCGGGCTCTATCAAACCCAAGGCCAATTTGCCGAAGCTGAGGCGCTCTTCGAGCGGGCGCTGGCCATTCGGGAAAAGGCCTTTGGAGCCGACCATCCCGATGTTGCCCAGAGCCTGAATAACCTGGCACAGCTCTATCAAACCCAAGGCCAATTTGCCGAAGCCGAGCCGCTCCTCGAGCGGGCACTGGCCATTCGGGAAAAGGCCTTTGGAGCCGACCATCCCGATGTCGCCACGAGCCTGAATAACCTGGCACAGCTCTATGAGACTCAAGGCACGTATGGGCAAGCCGAGTTGCTTTACAAGCGGGCGCTGGCGATCTGGGAAGAAGCCCTTGGTCCCGGCCATCCCAATGTAGCCAGAAGCCTGAATAACCTGGCCGCGCTCTCCGACACCCGAGGCCATTATGGCCAGGCCGAACTGCTATACAAGCAGGCGCTAGCGATATTTGAACGGGCTCTTGGCCCCGACCATCCCGATGTGGCCACGAGCCTTGAGAACCTGGCCGCACTATATCGGTCCACCGAACGGGGGAAGGAAGCCGAAAAGCTGGAGGAACGGGCTGCTCGCATTCGCGCTGTCAAGCGATGAGGAATATCAGAAACTGCGGTTCACCATTCAGTAGTGCACGAATATTCCAAGGAGCATGGTTAGGTGGATCACGCGAAGACCCCGAGACCCGAAGGGGGCTTGATAATCCTCCTCAATCTTGGGAAGAATTAATAGTCAGGCTAAATGAATTGACACCGGGCGAGCCTGCCGTCGGTCCAGTCTCGGAATTCCAGAAACTCGTCGAGTCTTCACGGGATATAGCCGTGTCGGTCAAGGGTAGTAATTCGACCATCTGCTTCTGGGCGCAATCCTCCAACGAGGCATAGCCCGCGAAGCTCAATTGTTGCAATTCGATAACACATTTCCATCGTCCATGATGACTTCAGCCCGGATTATTCTCCGTGGCGTTAGCCACGAATTGCCGGAATCCTTATCATGAAGCCAATCACAACCATATCTCAAATCCTGACCGCAGCCTCCCTCTTGATCGTTCCTGCAAAGCATGCATTCAGCGAAAGACCCGTAGTTTTGGACACAACCTTTGCCCACTATCGATTCGGTACGCTGCCGAGGGACATCATTCGAGAGTTCCGAGCGTTCACGACCAGCTTCGACTCCTTCGACCACAACGATCGCCACGGCGAGGACGATGCGCTGGGTATTTTCGAATGGGTAGCCTACGAAATCAGGCGTTTTAAAGGCGATTGTATCCAAACCAAGAGTCGGCCTACATGGTTTGCCGTCAACTATGATTGGATCATGAACCCTGTTTCCTTGAGAATCCCTCGGTCCCCCGTAGCTGGACGCCTTCGCGTTCAAAGTGAGCTGGGCCATCCAGGCTTGGGCCTGAAGCCGAAGTTCTCCAGCTACGCCGCAACGAAAAGGAATCGTGCTTGTTCAGAGGAAGAGTATAATTAGGAATATGACTACGATGTGGAAAGGAAGCAGTGGTCAGTTTCATAAAGACCTCGCAAGCCTGTAATCTTCTGGGTTAGGAGCATCTTATGGATTCTTTCAGGTGAATCGATGACGGCGAAGACTCCGATTTGCCGCCACCCGACCAAGATGTCACATCCACAGGCCAAGTGTAGGCTGAAGAGCGGTCAATTCATCGAAATTGAGATTCTTGAGCCGCCGATCCAGAACTGTGCCCCATCCACGCACGAGCAATTCAACCGTTCATCTAATGAATACCCAGTACATTTCGGCTGGGAAGAAGAGGGCAGAAAAATACTACGGGGCGATTATGTTGCCCATAGCAGAGATCGTTTTTTTGTTGGTAAGATCGATGGCGAGGTGGCGGGAAGTATCCTTCTCAACACCCCGCGAGATGAGCCCGACGTGGGGTTAACCCTGCAGGTTCTAACGAAGGCGCGCCATCGAAACAAAGGAGTGGTCTCTCATCTCCTCAAGACCATGGTTGATGTGTTTGTGGAGGAGGGCGGAGTTATGCTCTACCTGCCCACCAACGGGCCTATTGCGGCTCGAGCATATCGTAAAGTGGGATTTGCTAATCATATCGGCTGTGGCATGCGATACCTGGCGCCGGGGCAGGAAGCCTTCGATGCCTCCTATTTTACCTACCATGGAAAAGGACGCTTGCGGGAAGCGAAGTGGGGAGATTTCGCCCGCTTTGTAGCCCTTTACAACAGCCCTACGATAACGGATATGGTCCGGCATTACGTACCTTTTCTAGACCTTCGCTGTATCCGTGGCTTCACTTTCCACCGCCATTTCAGAAGATTGATTGCCGCTTCGGAACAGGGCAAAGCCAGGGTACTTGTGCTCTGCAACGCGAAGAAAAGGATGGTTGCCGCCGCCAGTCTGCATGAACCTCCTTCCTTTCATGAGCAGCACGTGGGGGTGCTCAACTTCGTTGTAGTACCGGCCTATGCCTATGAACTCCCAGAGTTGCTGCATGCGATAATCGAGCATGCCGGAGAGAGCGGCAGCGAGATTCTACACACCTATGTTGCCGATGCTGACGAGGCCAAACGAGAACTGCTCGCCAGCTTAGGCTTCGAGGAAGAAGGGCGCTTCAGGGGTTGTTTAAAGCTGCCCGAGGGTAACGGATTCGACCTCCTTCTGTACGCGAGACATCTGCCCGAGCAAGAGGTGTTCCCTCGATCGCAGAGTACTTATTATGGCGGAATCCCGGACTACGTTACGAACGAGCGAAAGAATAGACCGTGAAGATACAAATTCCCCTTTGGACACAGGCAAGGATGCCTGTTTCACCTTGGAGGTTCGTTTGCAGCGGAATCAACAGGTAGGGCGGAGCCATCTACCGGTCGCTGGGCGTCCGATTGATCAGGACGAAACAAAAGCGGGTTGCCGAACGGGAGCTCGTAGAGCAGGGAAGCGCACCCAGAAACGCAACCTACACTTACACTCGAGATTTCCGAAGACAGCACCCGGACTGGTTCATACGCGGTCATCTCTGCATGAAACTGATTGCGGAAAGGCTGGGCAATGACGCTGCTCACAACACGCTGTGACCGCCGCCGTGAAAATGCTCTTGATCGCCGGTTTGCAGTTGCCCCGGTTCACGCCTTGTCCTTCATGCGGTAGCTCTTGCCCTGGATTCTGACCGTTTCACAGTGATGCAGGAGTCGATCGAGCACGGCGGTGGTGATGGTCGAGTCGTTGTTGAAGATGCGAGGCCACTGTTTGTAGGCGGTGTTGGTGGTCAACACGATGGCACCACGCTCGTAGCGTGCACTGACCACCTGAAAGAGCAGGTTGGCGCCTCGTTTATCCATGGGAAGATATCCGAGTTCATCGACGAGGAGCAGGCGAGGAACGAGGTAACGCTGCAGCGCCTTGGGCAGGTTATCAACCGATTGCGCCGCCGAGAGGGTGTTGACGATGTCGACCGCCGAGGTAAACAGCACTGAGATGTCGTGCAGACAGGCGGTGTGAGCCAAGGCGATGGCCAGGTGGGTCTTGCCCAGCCCGACATTGCCCATGAGTACGACATTGACGTTGTGTTCGATGAAGCGCAGGTGGAACAGATCCTGGATCTGAGCGCGGTTGATCTTGCTGGGCCATGACCAACGGAACTGCTCCAGGGTTTTCAGCACCGGAAAGCGTGCCCGCTTGATCCTGCGCGCCACACAGAGAGAATTAATAGTCAGGCTAAATGAATTGACTAAGGATTAGTCGGCTGTCCAGCCGCCATCAACAAGCAGCGAGGAGCCTGTTACCAACGACGAGGCATCGGAAGCCAGATAGACCACCGCTCCCATTATATCCTCCAACTCTCCTATCCGGCCGAGCTTGATCTTTCCCTCGATCCACGCTTTTCGTTCTGGGCGGGAAAAAGTCTGCTCGGTTAAAGGTGTCTTGATAAAGGTCGGGCAGATAGTATTTACGCGTATCTTCGTCGACCCCCATTCAATCGCCATAGCTTTGGTGAAGCCTTCTACTGCAAACTTTGATGCGCAATAGACAGCACGATCTTGCCCTCCGACATGTGCCATTTGTGAGGAGATGTTGATCAAAGATCCAGGTTTGTTGTTGGCTAATAGTCCGCGCGCAACACTTTGAGTCAGGAAATAGGCGCCTCGGAGGTTGAGTGACATGACAGTATCGAAGTCATCCGGTGTAGTTGTGATAGCCGGGCCGTGCCGCGCGAGTCCGGCACTGTTGACTAGAATGTCGAATGGCTCCTGTGCGGAAATGGTTCTTCGGGTTTGTTCAACGTCAGTGACATCCAAGGGCAAAGCGGTGGCTTCCCAGCCTTCCGCGCCGAAGGCTACCACCAGGTCGCTCAGTTTGCCTTCCGACCTGGCGGCCAGAGTGACCCTGGCACCTGCTTCTGCCAGAGAGACCGATGCCGGAAGAGGCGCCGGTCACCAGAGCACGTTTGCCATCGAGCGAGAACGATGGTGTCTTGGGTAGTTTCATTCCGCCGCAGCCCCGTATGGCACGTTCTTTCCGCCATAGCGCCGGACCCGAAGGTTGCACTGTTCGGCGTGGCCGACGAAGCCTTCCAGGATGCAGAGCCGAGATCCATATTCGCCGATCATCGCCGCCGCTTCGTCGGTAACTACTTTCTGGTAGCTGTGGGTCTTGAGATACTTGCCTACCCAAAGCCCGCCCGTATAGCGCCCGGCTTTCTTGGTTGGCAGCGTGTGATTGGTGCCGATCACCTTGTCGCCGTTGGCCACATTGGTGCGGGGGCCAAGGAAGAGTGCCCCGTAGGACTGCATGTTTTCCAGATACCAGTCGTCCCGTTTGGTCATGACCTGCACATGTTCATAGGCCATGTCGTTAGCGACCTGCAACATCTCTTCGTGGGTGTCGCACAGCACCACATCACCATAATCGCGCCAGCTGACCGAAGCGGTGTTGGCGGTGGGCAGGATGCCAAGTAGCCGGTCGATCTCGGCCATTGTGTCCTCTGCCAGTTTCCGTGAATTTGTGATCAGGCAGGCAGGGCTGTTATGGCCATGCTCGGCCTGTCCCAGCAGATCGGTCGCGCATATCTCGGCATCGACCGTTTCATCCGCGATCACCATGGTTTCGGTCGGACCGGCTAAGAGGTCGATCCCGACCCTCCCGAAAAGTTGCCGCTTTGCTTCGGCAACAAATGCGTTGCCGGGGCCAACCAAGAGGTGCACCGGTTCAATCGTCTCAGTGCCGATTGCCATGGCGCCTACAGCTTGGATGCCGCCCAGCACGTAGATCTCGTCTGCACCGCCAAGATGAATCGCGGCGATCACCGCCGGGTTGGGTTCGCCGTCAAATGGTGGTGTGCAGGCCACGATGCGCGGTACTCCCGCCACTTTAGCGGTGGCCACCGTCATGTGTGCCGACGCCACCATAGGGAATTTACCGCCGGGCACATAGCAGCCCACCGATTGCACTGGGATGTTCTTGTGGCCCAGAACCACACCCGGAAGGGTTTCCACTTCGATATCGGTCATACTGACGCGCTGCGCCTTAGCGAAATTTACAACCTGTTCCTGTGCGAAGTGGATGTCTTCCATGTCGCGCGGGCTGACCTTGGCGATGATGGCTTCGATCTCTTCCGCGGTCAGCCGGTAACTTTCACGATCATAGTTATCGAATTTGACCGCGAGCTCGTGCACCGCAGCGTCCCCGCGGGTTTCGATGTCGGCCAAAGTCGTGGCAACAACGTCACGTACTTTCGCATCGTCCTCTGCCTTCTCCGCTGCCGGTTTGCTGCACTTGAGATACTCGATTTTCATTTGTCTTACCTCGTTGAAATTCACGGCGCGCAAAGATGCTGCTCAAGTCCTGGAATGTCAATGTCAGCGGCAAAGATGCCGCCGGCCTCGGGCGTGTTCGCCAGCTCTGCCGCGCTGTGGTGAACACGAAGGAAAATTAATAGTCAGGCTAAATGAATTGACATGCACTACTCCTGGTCAGCCAGCATTCGAAGGCGGGAAATGGTGCCCGGAGAGGGGGTCGTTCACGAGCGCATGCGAGAAGGCCTGACAATCACTCTTCCTTTCTTCGTAAGTATCTAACTGTAAGCAATATAAGAACTTACAGAATCGGTCATTCCTGCCTATCTGGCACCGACAGGCACAGAATGGACTGGATTAGACGAATTGCTGCATACAAATCGCATACAAAATAGAAGGTCTGTCCCGAGAAAGGGGGAGGGGGGGTCACAGAAGCGCCCGATCTCGGAATTTATGTACCGGTAGGCCGACACGCCCCGGACCCCTTCCGAACTTGCAGACAGCATGAAGAGGGCCTAACCCAGAGTCGCCGGTGACGCGCTTCACGGCATTGTAAAGAAGTCGCTGGTCTGCAGATCGACAAACTCTCGCGGTCCGGAAGTCCCCGCAAAGTAGAATACCCAGGAATTGCGGGAGAAGCTGTAGAGATTCGGGTAAGTTTCGCCCGTAGTGTAGAGCCACTGGTCCGAAATTTGATCGTAAACGTACATCTCGCCAGGGCTGCTGCCTTCCCAGATATACATCCAGGCGTGCTCGGCGTGAAAAATCCAGGGAAAGAATCCGGTGTTGAAGGATCCGAACCAGTGGGAAAACCACCAGCCGTCGCCCAGTTCGGCCGCACTGGGAAAGAGCGCCTTTGCGGTCAGTTCTTCTTGCTCCTCCACGAATACGGTGAAGGTTCGGGTTACGCCACAGTCACCGGGACCAAAGGAGGATGGTTCACAAATAAAGAAATAGAACGATGTGGTTTCGAAAATGACACCTTCCTTGATAATAAAGGGTTTGCCTCCGATATAGCTGCCACCAGTTCCTTCCTCGACGTATCTTCGCCGCTCGGACACGGGCAGCGTCCAAACCGAGTTAAGCGAAACGAGTTCCCCGAAGAGTTCAGAGGTGTCAGGAGGGACGATCCGATAGATTAGGACCGACTGAGGAAACGAATTTAACGACAGCGTCACAACAGCCGCTTCACCGGGCTTGATGGTGACGTCGTCAGGTTGTGTTCTAATCAATCCTTGGGCATCCAGATTACGGCCGCCGAGGGCACAGGCGATGAAGATCAGAGAGAGGGTTGCGGCATAGGTGTTGGCGTGCCTCATGCCAGATCGCGCTGCGCTTGATTTCACTGGAATCGACTGCTGCTGTTTATTCCTTGCAAGGTTCTCTTGTGATCCGTGCACATTTTGCATCGAAGTCATTGTGATTCTCGTGTTGGTAAAGTTATGTGGTCAGTCTGGAGTTCCGCACCTATTGCGCGAAGGTGTCCTTGTTAAGTAGTATCGATTTTTCGTAAGAGGTTACAAAGTCTTCTCTCGCGAATTCAACGCGGAAAAAACCGGGCCCGTCTGGGCCGGCCACAGTTGGACAGGGGAGGGAATCGAGTCTTCCCCCTCAGCGCAGCTTCACGGCCCGATCAAACCGGCGAACCGGTAGCCGCCGTTAAAATCAACGGTTACCTTCCGTCTCTCTAAGCCTTGAAAGGCGAATACTTCCTGTCTACACTCTGTCATTGTCCGGATTGCCTTCGCGTTATAGTAATTAGTTGCTAACCAATAACTTAACGTCTGAAGCACCGCCGAACGATTCTTTTTGTGACTTTTTCAAGTTAGTTTTGGTAAATCTCTGGCCCCCGATCGTCCGTAACCTTTACTTCAATTTCGGGTAGAAAAGGGTAGTCCTCCACTAAAATCCAAAGGCTTTACTGATGCAGCACGTCAGCAGACATCTCCTGGCTCTTCAGGCAGGTCTTCTCGCGGTGGCCGCCTATGCTCAGGGCGCCGCCGAGCCCATTCCCGTCGAGACGTTTTTCCGGGAACACGACGTTTCCAGAGTGAGGATCTCACCGGATGGCGAGTATATCGCCTTTATCGGGCAACACAGATCCGATCATCGGTTGTTCACAATGAACCTGAAGTCCGGCAAAATGCGTGGGGCCGGGGGCGATAGGGGTCTCGACATCTACGGTTATTACTGGGCCGATAACGAGAACCTGATTTTCAGCGTGTCACAAGACAACAAGAGGGCTTTAGGTCTTTTCGTGTCACAAGACAACAAGAGGGCTTTAGGTCTTTTCTCGATTCGCAGGGACAGGAAGGGCATGAACCTAATAGTAAAGGATCGACGTGTCGACATTATAGGGGGATTGAACGACGGTAAGCCGGGAGTGCTCGCCCTGGTTTCGACGGTGGCTATCCGAAAACCAAGTGTTTATTTGGTCGATTATCTTGGTCTTGGGCGCATAAACTTGATCGAGGCATTCACCGACCAGGCTCGCGTGATCGTTAAGAATCCCGGAAACATTGATCGGTGGATGTGCGACCGCAGGGGCAACGTCCGCTTGGGGTGGGAGATTCATTTTCATGAAGAACGCGATCCTACATTCTCATACATTTCCCGCGGCGCTGAGGAAACGGAGTGGCGTTCGTTGGAATTGCCGGAGGATGTGGAACCCTATGCCTTTGACTGGGATGAGCATGCTCTCTACGTGACCGCCGAAGGTGAGACTTCTACGGATGTTCTCGTCCGCTACGATCTGGAGTCCGGTTCCATGGGCGAGCCAATCCTGAAAGATCCTCAGTTTGACGTGACCTCGGGCTATCCGGTGTTCTCTCGAAAACGGGAGCGATTGGTTGGCGTAACCTACGATCGGGTCAAAACGACTTCCGTATGGTTCGATCCGTTCTACCGGGAACTGCAAGCGAAGATCGACAGCATGATTCCGGGTCTCGTTAACAAAATTGTAGACTTCTCGGATGACGAGACGCGCTTTGTGGTTTTCTCCCAAAGTGACCGGGAGCCGGGTGCATACTATCTTTTCGATTTTCGAGAGGATCAGGTTTCGCCGCTTTTTCGCACCCGTCCGTGGATTGAGCCTGCGCAAATGGCGAGGATGATGGGAGTGACTTTCGAGGCCCGCGACGGCATGACTATTCATGGCTACTTTACCCGACCCATGTTACCGGCAAAACCTCCCTATCCTCTGGTGGTGTTGCCTCACGGCGGTCCGTTTTATCGCGATGTTTGGGGTTTCGATTCGGAAGCGCAATTTCTTGCTAATCGGGGGTATGCGGTGCTGCAGATCAACTATCGCGGATCTACCGGATACGGCGCCGACTATAAGGATGCAGCTAAAGGTCAGTTCGGTAAGAAAATCCAGGATGACATCACGGACGCCGCCCGTGGCGCTATCGCCATGAACATTGCCGATCCCAGCCGGGTTGCTATATTCGGCACGAGTTTTGGGGGCTATGCCGCGCTATGTGGACTTACCTCTGAGCCTGACCTTTACAAATGTGGAATAGCCATGGCAGGGGTCTATGATTGGAATGAGCACCTCAAGAAGACGCTACGGGACAAGAAGTACGGGATCGACTATAGCTACGAAGTCTTCTCCTATTGGCTCAAGGATACCGATAACGAGACGGCTGACATCTACAACGCTTCCCCCATCAATTTCGTGGAGCGAATTCAAGCTCCCGTGTTGGTTATTCATGGCGGGAGCGATAGTGTAGTCGAGGCTCGTCAATCGAAGCTTCTCGTGGCGGCCCTGAAGCGGGAAGGAAAGCAGCACGAGTCCTTCATCAATCCTTGGGAAGCGCATGGCTTCAGAGGGGAAAAAGCCCGCATCAAGCTATACCGCAAAATCGAAGAGTTCCTAGCCAAGCATCTGTAAGCAAGTCTGCTGATCTCTACCTTCCCTTTCCCGAGATATTTTCTCCTATCCGCGATCTTTGCGCCTCGTATCATTCGGAGACTTTATGCAAGGAAAATTAATAGTCAGGCTAAATGAATTGACATGCACTACTCCTGGTCAGCCAGCATTCGAAGGCGGGAAATGGTGCCCGGAGAGGGGGTCGAACCCTCACTCCCTTGCGGGAACAGGATTTTGAGTCCAGCGCGTCTGCCAATTCCGCCATCCGGGCATTGTGAAAGTAACTGAAGATCTGAAAAGTTCGGCGATTGCGCAAGCCTGCTGTCGGCGGGATGTCGTCGCGCGGGGCGCTCCTCGGAACCGCCATCCGGGCGTAGTCTAGGCTACGGTATACTCGATAAATCTAAGTAGTAACGCAAGCGTACTGTCGGCGGGATGTCGTCGCGCGGAGCGCTCCTCGGGACACACTGAGCACGCGAAAACGTATTGAGCGAATGGGACCGGTGATTGAACGATGGGAAACATCACAACTAAAACGATGGCCGTCACTTTGAATGTGATGTCTAATATGAGGTATTTTCTATGTAATTTCTTTGATGCTTGCCGCTGCAAGATCCTTCCGGCAAGAGCAAACGCCAATCTGAAGCCGTCAACCAGCTAACCTGCGTTACTCATCGCGATTACGAATTGGGTTACATACTGCCGAAATCGTCGGTGTTGCCTTGGGGTCACACGCCGTTCGCATTTTCCACTCCCCGCCCCGCAATCTCCGCTTCCGTCTACGCACTGCTTTGCCGGGACAAGCCGCTCCGATAAGCAGTGCGACACGAGAGACGTTCCGGTTCATGGAAATTCAGATGTTGCTGTCTCAGAAGAGTAATGTATCCAGGGACGCCCTGGTTTTAGCGGGGTGAAACCGCAGGGTGCGGAGTCTGCCACGGCGGATCGAACCCACCCCGCCCTTCGGGCACCCCTCCAAGGAGGGGACTGTTATAGCTGACTACCGTTAGGTAGAGATCCCCTCCTTGGAGGGGTGCCCGAAGGGCGGGGTGGGTCATGCCCAGTCTGAGACGAGTTTCAGAAGAGTCGGGTCCCCGCCTGCGCTGACGCTTGCTGGGTCAAACGGAGGTGAAACTTTAGAGAGGTTTCAGGTGTCAGTTCTGAGGAGGTGCAATCGAGTCCTGGCACCCGAAAACTGTTCACGAGCGAAGCGAGAAGGCCTGACAACCTGCTCGGAGACTGAAGTTTAAAGCCAGAAGGGAGGTCGGTCCCTACCCCTTGCATCTGTATATCGAGAGGGGCTACAATCCCTTTTGCTCTTTTCCCGATTCAGCCGCCTTCCGCGCCCGCAGGCGCAGGCCCTGCAGGCGAATGAAGCCGGTGGCATCGTTGGGGTCGTAGTCGCTGGCTGTGCCTTCCATGGAAGCGATTTCCGGGTTGTACAGGGATACGGGTGATTTGCGCCCGCAGGTAATCACATTGCCTTTGTAGAGTTTCAAGCGAACCGTTCCCGATACGGATTTCTGGCTGTCGTCGATGAGGGCCTGCAAAGCTTCCCGCTCCGGCGCGAACCAGAAGCCATAGTAAATCTGCTCGGCATACCTGGGCATGAGCTCATCGCGCAGATGCATGAGATCGCGATCCATGGTAAGGCTTTCGATTTGGCGATGGGCGTGGATGAGGATAGTGCCTCCCGGAGTCTCGTAGACCCCGCGGCTCTTCATGCCCACAAAGCGGTTCTCGACCAGGTCGACGCGTCCGACGCCGTGCTTTCCGCCCAGCGTGTTGAGTGTTTTGAGCACCGCCGCCGGGCTCAAGGGTTCTCCATTGACCGCCACACAATCCCCCTTTGCGAACTCCATTTCGAGATATTCGGGTGTTTCAGGGGCATCCTCCGGGGCGGTGGTAAGTTTGAACATGGATTTGTTCTCCTCCGTGGTCGGGTCGAACCACGGGTCTTCGAGAATTCCGGCCTCATAGGAGATGTGAAGTAAATTGCGGTCCGTGGAATAAGGCTTCTCGGCCGACGCTTCCACCTCGATGCCCTTTTCACGGCAGTAATCGATCAGTTCGGAGCGTCCTGGAAAGCGTTCGCGAAAGGCATCGATTCGCCAGGGCGCCGTGATCGAAAGATCGGGTGCGAGGGCGGCGTAGGTCAGCTCGAAGCGGCACTGGTCGTTGCCCTTTCCGGTGGCGCCATGGGCCAGGGAGTCGGCATTTTCGCGCCGCGCAATTTGAATTTGAACCTTGGCGATCAGTGGCCGAGCGATGGAGGTGCCGAGAAAATACTGCCCTTCGTAGACGGCATTTGCCCGCACCATGGGATAGATGTAGTCGCGAGCGAACTCCTCTACCAGGTCTACCGTGTAGTGGTTTTTAGCACCCGTTGCGCGGGCCTTTTCCGAGAGACCTTCGAGTTCTTCTTCCTGGCCGATGTCGGCCACAAAGGTCACCACATCGGCGTCGAAATATTCCCTCAGCCAGGTGAGGATTACGGTGGTGTCGAGTCCACCCGAGTAGGCGAGGATGGTTTTCATAAGGGTTCGGATTGAAATTGGAAAATCACTTTTTCAAATGTAAGCCCACCGCTTTAGCGGCGCGACTGTGCCACAACCGCCAAAATCCCTTTCTGTACATGGAGCCGGTTTTCTGCCTGATCGAAGACCACCGACTGGGGACTGTTGAGGACTTCGCCGGCGACTTCCAGACCAGGATGGGCTGGTAGACAATGCATGAAAAGGGCGTCGGGTTTGGCCTCGTTCATGAGGGCGCGCGTCACCGCGTAAGGTGACATCTGTTTCAGGCGTTCCGCTTCCTCACCCTCATTTCCCATGCTTACCCAGACGTCAGTGTAGACGACATCGGCGTCTTTCACAGCCTCCCGCGCATTGCTGGAAAACTGAATGCCGGCTGTTTCGTCGGTCTTGTGCAACAGGGATTTTATGGCCTCGCACGGGAAAAATTCCGAGGGCCCGGCAAGGGCAAGTTCCATACCGAAATGATGGGCGCCCAGTATCCACGAGTTTGCCATATTTCCTGCGCAGTCACCTAGAAAGGCAATCTTGCGTCCGCGCAGTGAGTCGAGTTGAGCGGTGTCAGTGGACCAACGTTCGGCCATTGTGAAGGCGTCGCTGTAAGTCTGACAGGGATGAAGGAAATCGGTCAGGGCATTGATCACAGGTATCGATCCTTCACGGGCGAACTCCTCTACGATTTCGTGTTCATAGGCGCGGATGATGAGACCGTGGAGATAGCCGGAAAGAATCCTGGCGGTGTCGGAAACAGATTCTCCCCGGGAGAGCTGCATGGAATTTTCGTCGAGATAGAGCACATTGCCCCCCAATTCGTGAACTCCGACCTCAAACGAGATACGCGTTCGGGTACTGCTCTTGAAGAAGAGTAAAGCCCATGATTGCCGTTGCAATGCCGGGGGCGTATGGCGATTTCGGAGCTTCTTGAAATTCTCGGCGAGAGAGAAGATCTCAGTAGTTTCGAAAACCGAAAAGTCAGTTTCTTTCAAAAAATGCTTCATGATTTGTCCTCCAGTGGAATGGGCGGAATTCACTCGTGTTCGCTCAATACGGAGCGAAAAATTGCGATGGCCCGATCGAGATCGCTCTCATCGACGTTGAGCGGAGGGAGAAAGCGAATAGCGTCGGTTCCGGCACCCACAGTCAGCAGGCCGTGATCGCGCAACTCGCCGATGAAAGGCATAAAATCGTCCCTCATGGCTACGGCGATGAGGAAGCCCCGTCCTCGTACTTCCACAATGTGCTCAGGAAATTCTCGGGCGACGTCTTCCAGCTTTCCCATGAACTTAGCTCCCAGACGCTTGACGCGGTCGACCAGACCCTCCTTTTCAATCACCTCGAGAACAGCCAGAGCGGCTGTGCAGGCCAGCGGAGAGCCCGAGAAGGTCGATCCATGGGAGCCGGGCTGGAAAAGATCGGAGAATTCGTCGGCGACCCAGATGGCGCCAATGGGAAAACCCCCTCCCAGACCCTTGGCCATGCCGATAGCATCCGGGCGAATACCCGCTTCTTCATAGGCGAAGTAGGTCCCGCTACGCGCCGCGCCACACTGAACTTCGTCGATAATTAACATCAATTCGTGGTCGTCGCAGAGCCTACGCAAGTCCTGCAGGAACTCGTTTTCACAGACATAGATGCCGCCTTCTCCCTGAATCGTCTCGACGAGGATGGCAGCGGTCTGATCATCGATCAAGGAGACGAAGCTATCGATGTCGTTGATTTTGCCGAAAGCGAATCCGTCGAGCATGGGGTGGAAGCCCCCCTGAATCTTCTCCAGGGGGGTGGCGGCCATGCCACCGAATGTCCGTCCGTGAAACGCGCGATCAGCGGCAATCACCTTGTAGCACTGGCGGTCATTCCCGCAGCGGCGACGACCATGGAGCCGCGCCAGTTTGAGGAGCGCCTCGCTGGCTTCGGCGCCACTGTTGCAAAAGAGCAGTTTTCCCGGACCCGCGAGCTGGACGAGTTTTTCGGCCAATTCGCCCTGTTGCGGAATGTAGAAAAGGTTTGTCACATGAACGAGCTTGGCTGCCTGCTCCTGGAGGCGCTTTACCCAATGAGGATGGCAATGTCCCAGCGCGTTCACGGCAATGCCGGAAATAAAGTCGAGATACTCGTTGCCGTGTTCATCCCAGACACGCGTGCCTTCACCTCGGGTCAAAGTCAGAGGGAAGCGCCCATAGTTTCCGATTACGTTGGTTTCGAACTGGTTAAGGATTGCTTCAGTGACTGGTTCCATGGCTGATTCCTTTTTTGTTTAATTCCAGTGTCCTGTCCGACACTTAAGTTAAAATGGTTCTACTTTGAAAATGGATCGAAGCCTCAGCGGTGGACGATTTCCGTGCCGATTCCGCGGTCCGTAAAAATCTCCAGGAGGATGCTGTGGGGAAGTCTGCCGTCGATGAAATGCACGCGATGAACTCCCTTTTCGAGGGCGGCCACGGCGCTGTTGACTTTCGGAAGCATGCCCGAACCGATGGTGCCGGACCGCTGCAAGGAATCCACCTGATCGATATACAGTGACGACAGCAGGGAATCGGTGTCGGTAGGATCCTCGAGGAGGCCAGGAACATCGCACAGGTAGACCAGGCGGCGCGCCAGCAGGGCGGAGGCTACGTGCGCTGCCGCCATATCCGCGTTGGTGTTAAACGGATGGCCTTGATCGTCGGCCGCGACGCATGAGATGAGCGGTATATAGCCGTCGTCGAGTGTTTTTCTGATAAGTTCCGTTTTGACGTGGAATATCTCGCCCACGAAACCGAGGTCCACAGGGCTTTCCTTGCCAACGGTAGGAAGGTGCAGTTTCCGGCAGACGAAAACGCGGTTTCCGATCAGGGGCAGGGCTTTTCCACCCCGGCTGTCGAGGGTGGCGCGGATCTGTGGGTTGATCACCTGGTTCAAGGTGTGCTCGACGATTCCCATGGTGGCTTCGTCGGTGATGCGCAACCCATCCTGGAATTTAGCATCGATGCCGGACTCAGACATAGCACGGCTGATGGCCTTTCCTCCTCCATGGACGACCACCACTTGGATACCCACGGAAGCGAGAAATACAATGTCGGTGGCGACACGATCACGGTAAACCGGATCGGGATCGTCCATGAACGCCCCCCCGTACTTGACCACGAAAATCGAACCGCGAAATCGCTGGATGTAGGGCAGGGCTTCGAGGAGAACCTCGGCTTTGATGATGACTTCCGCTTCGGTTTGCATGAGGCTAAGAGTTTGTGGGACTTAGGGTCCGACAAACTTCGTCGAAGAAAATGAAGCTGAATCCGACAGTCTGCTAGTTCGGTTTACTCGCTTTTGTTAAAGTCGACGTATTCCTCGGTCAGATCGGCGGCGAGAAAACGATAGCTGGAGGAACCGATGTTGAGGTTAAGGAGGATCGTGAACCGCTCACGGGCCACGATTGTCTTCCATAAATGTTCATTTTCAGTAAGAGCGTTCCCTGAGCGGAGAACCGCCACTGGTTGAGTCGAATCCGAGGATGCGGAATGGGGTTTATAGGCCAGGTCGACTTTGAATTCCTCGATTCGCGCGCCTGCGTAGCCTGCTGCATCCATGAGCCGGCCCCAGTTGGGATCGTTGCCGTACCAGGAAGTCTTTACCAGGAGTGAGTTTCCCATGGCTCGAGCGATGGCCTCGGCATCGGCCTCGGAGGCTGCCCCTTCAATCAAGATCTCCACGACCTTGGTGATCTTCTCGCCGTCGCACACGAGTTTTTCAGCCAGAATCGAGCAGACCTGATGAAGTGCTTGAGAAAACCCGGCGTGAAGTGAGGTGTCTGTGGGATCTACTGTAATTTCACAATGGCCGTTGGCCAGGACGATGACGGTATCGTTAGTACTGCGATCTCCGTCAACGGTTATGGCGTTGAACGAGGTCTTCACCGCATTTCGCAGCATGTCCTGCAGGCAGGACCGCTCGATTTTGGCATCGGTGGCGATGAACGCAAGCATGGTCGCCATATCGGGATGGATCATACCCGCGCCCTTGGCCATCCCTGCAATGGTGATGTCACCTTGCGCTGTCGTCACATGGACGGTCGCTCGTTTCGCGTTGGAGTCCGTGGTCAGGATGGCCTGCGAAGCGTTGATTCCATGCTCCGACGACGTTCCCTTTCCGGTGGCAGCATCGCGTATACCGTTGCGGATACGAAGCATAGGAAGAGGAAGGCCGATTCGGCCAGTCGAACAGACGAGGATGGAGGGCTGCGCTACGTCACAGGCCGCCGCGGCCATGGCCTGCATTTCCCTGGCGTCGGCTATCCCCTGTGCACCTGTCCAGGCATTGGCGTTGCCGCTATTCACGATGACGCCATGATGCACATCCACCTTTTGCAGGCTCTCGCGGTTGAGCGTAACGGGTGCCGCGACGACCTCGTTTGTCGTGAATACTGCAGCAGCAGAGCAAGGATGCCTAGAGAAGACCAGGGCCACATCCAGGCGACCATCTCCCAGATCGCGGACATCACAAGAAACTCCTGAAGCCTGAAATCCGGGAACATCGGTGAGGCCGGCGGATTCGACAGATTGAGTGTGTTGATCAGAGCTCATGGTGGGCACGACACTAGGCGCGGCGCGAAGCGACGTTGCCTCCGCCGTCTGGTTGAACTAAGCCGCTACGCGGCGGCTCCTCATTTCGGACAGTTACTGGGCTAGGATTGATAGTCGGTGGTAAGGTGTGATTCCTCCCGGCCACACGGGGTGGCCGGGAGTTTCGATTAACGGATTCAAACGAAAGGAATCACGCCATGAAACGTACTCACACCTATCGGTGCTGGCAAGAACGGATGCTCGATGACATGACTCTGCACGGGTATGCGCAAAAGACACAGGAAGTCTATCTGAGGGCAGCCGAAAGGCTCTCGGAGTTTTGCGCGGGAAGATCGCCGCGATCGGTCACGATTGAAGAGCTGCGGCAGTTCTTCATCTACCTTAAAACCGTCAAAGTCTACAGCCGCCCAACCTGCACGAGCTTCATCTGCGCGATCAAGTTCCTGTTCGAGAAGACGCTCAAGCGGCGCTGGCCCCAAGAGACGATTCTGGTGCGTCCACCGCGCCAGTCGCGCCTTCCGGTCATTTTGACCCTGGAGGAAGTCGGGAAGATCCTGCGGGAGGTGAGAGAAGCGCACCATCGCTGCTGTCTGGGCGTGATCTACTCGTGCGGGCTGCGCCTGGGAGAAGGCTTGAGCCTGAAGATCGAGGACATCGATGCGGGGCGCATGGTCCTGCACATTCGTGCCGGGAAGGGACAGAAGGACCGCTATGTACCTCTGCCCGAACGCGCTCTGCTGGCGTTGCGACGCCAATGGCGGCGTCATCGCAACCCTACCTGGCTTTTTCCTGCTCCGGGCCATGGGGGCATCGGCTGCCCGACGGCCCAGCGGCCCATGTCACGAACCAGCCTGCAGCGGGCCTTCCGGCTGGCTCTGAAGGCCACCGGAAGCCGCAAACAGGCACATATCCATACCCTGCGTCATTCCTACGCCACCCATCTGCTCGAGTGTGGCGAGAACCTCAGGCAGATTCAGAACAACCTGGGCCATCAGTCCCCTCAGACTACGGCGCTCTACACCCACCTCACCGAAGTGGTACAAAAACAGGCCACCCAACGGCTCAACGCGATGATCGCCCACTTGTAGCGCCTCAGCGCATCCATACTGTCCATGCCCGAACTGACGGAGGTTTTCCGCCGGTATGGGGCGGCCTATCTGCAGCGCTTTGGCGAACACATCCTGCCCAGCCACCGGCGTGCCATGCGCGATATCTTATCGTGCCGCACGCCGCTGCTGGGCGGCTGCGTTTACCACTGCGCGCCCTGCGACCGCACCCATTACAGTTACCATAGCTGTAACAACCGGCACTGCCCCAAGTGCGGAAACGCCGATGCTTCCGAGTGGTTGCAACGCCAGGAGCATCTGCTGCTCCCCTGTGCCTATTTCCTGGTCACTTTCACCATTCCCAGCCAGCTGCACCAATTTGCACGCAGCAATCAGAAGCTCTTCTACCACCTGCTCTTCCGCTGCTCCGCCGACGCTTCTCCTGCAGCGCGGCCGGCAAAAGCGGCTCCTGGGCGGCCTGCTCGGCTTCATCGGCATCCTTCACACCTGCACCCGTCGCCTCGATTATCACCCTCATATCCACTACCTCATCCCCGCCGGCAGCCTTTCCACGAACGCCAGGAAGTGGATGAGATTGAAAAAGCCCGACTACCTCCTTCCGGTCCAGGCACTTTCCTATTCCTTCCGCGAGAACATCAAAGCCGCCCTCACCAAGAAGCTTCTCACCGATCAGGTCGACCCCCAGATCTGGAACTGCGACTGGGTCGTCCATGCCAAACCTGCCGGCAGCGGCCTGCCGGTTTTAAAGTACCTCAGTCGCTATGTCTTTCGTACCGCCCTCAGCAACAACCGCATCCTCTCCGCTAACAATGACGCTGTCACATTCGCCTATAAAGATTCCCACACCGGCCGTCCCTGCACCTGTTCTCTGCCTCCATTAACCTTCATTGCCAGGTTCCTCCAGCATGTCCTCCCACGCGGTTTCACCCGTGTCCGCTACTACGGATTCTTCAGTCCTGCCAATCGAGCCAAGCTGCAGAAAGTCCGATCCCTCCTCGCTGCAGCTTTTGCCCGCCTCGAGGCGCTCACAGCAGCAAAGAACGACCCCGCACCCTTCCGCTGTCCCAACTGCCACCGGCCCATGCAGATCCTCGCCTTACTCCCCCGCATTCGATCACCGCCCAGTTTCTTTCCTTTCTCACTTCCATCTGTTGCCCATGCCTGATCACAATCAGAATAGCGGCCTCTATTCTGCTCCGCTCTCTTTACGTACCCTTCGCATGCCCGGCTGTGCAAACACTTCTTGGGCCCGATCTGTCTCATCTCACCGATACCTTCGAGCTCTTTCTCCTGCTGAAACCTATCAGCATTCCGCCTCCGCCGCGGGCCTCCTTCTCCTCCCAAGCCCCCTTATCCCTAAACTCGTAAACCTTTAATCCGCAAACGACACTCCCCTTCAGTCCCTGCGGCTCAGTCCAACCCTGTGATGCAACTCAGCTCCGCAAGCTCCGCTGACCTACATCACTTGATTCGTTCAATTTCTTTTGGGGAGATTCGTTCAATTTTCATCGAACTTGATCATTCCCTGTAGCTTGCTGCAGGGTTCTAAAAAAACACCTGGTAGGACGACACCTGGTCCCGAAGGGTAAAATGCCGTAGATTCTCCGTAGCTCTTGACGGTCGAAGCCTTGGCGAAGACCGTTGCTGCGGGGAGTAGGCTTTTTAAGGGTGTCGTTCAATTTTTCCTTTCAGGCAGGTCGTATTGAGAAAATTTCTGCAGCGGTTTCAGATCAAACCCGCGGTTTCAGGAAAACCGAATAGACGATTCATGATCTGTACTGCCTGGCCACTGGCACCTTTCATAAGATTGTCCAAGGCGCTGAAAATAACGAAATTCCCCGTGCGGGGGTCCTTGACGGCACTGATATCGATGCGATTGGTCCCCCACACGTCTGCGGAGGCCGGGAAGTTCCCGCTCTCTAGTACAACGACAAAGGGAGCGCTTTGGTACTGCCGGTTCCAGGTGGCGTAAAGGTCTTCGAGGCCAGCGCAGTTCGGTCGCACCACGATGGTGGTGATTATTCCACGATTCATAGGCGCCAGATGAGGCGTGAACTGCACGATAACAGAATTCCCGGCCCAGCGCGAAAGCTGTTCCTCGATCTCGGAAAGGTGCCGATGCCTGGGCGATCCATAGGCCAGGGCATTGCCTTCGCGCTCACAGAAACTGTAGAATTGATCGGCCTTCCGGCCGGCGCCACTGACGCCACTGAACGAGGTGATCACGATCCCTTCAGCTGCGATCAATCGCTCTCGGATGAGAGGTGCGAGCGGTACTAAAATGCCCGTGGGGTAACAGCCGGGAGAGGCGATCAGAGGTGCCTCGACCCAGCTTGAACTCTCGAGTTCAGGAATGACGTAGGGCGAGGCGGCGAGGAGTTCAGGGTCGGAGTGTTCGCCTCCATAGAATTCGCTGTAAGTGGCCGCTGAGCTGAGTCGAAAGTCCGCACTCAAATCGATGACACGGATTCCTGCTGCCACCAAGGGGGTCGCGAAGGTGCCGGCCACCCCGTGGGGCAGGGCCAGGAACACCAGGTCAAGGTCCTTTTGACGGACAAGCTCTTCCGGGCAGGAAGACGAGAATTCAAGATGGTCAAGCCTTCCGCGCATTCCCGGCATTGCGTCAGCGACGCGTTGCCCTGCCAGGGATCGCGAGGTCACCGATGCCAACTTAACCTGCGGGTGCCGACTGAGTAAATGCAACAGGACCTCACCGGAATAACCTGAGGCGCCAGCAATTGCTACACGTTTCATAGGACGAGAATTTAAAGGTTAAGATAGAATACGGAGAATGGAAATTATAACGTCTGACGTGAGGTGCGCCGGGACGGCGTTACCACGACGCACTTGGAATAAGTTTTCGGTCATCGTCGGGGTCGGAGTCGTTATCAGGATCGCTATTGACATGGCGGGCCGGTGATCGTGGCTGGTGTTGTGTCTGAGTATGACCCTGGCATTGGATTGTATATTGCCTGAAACGACATAAGGTAGGTCAAAAACGAAAAACCCTCCGAGGTATCCATACACCAAGGAGGGTTTTCCGAAAAAATTCAGGTAGGGATAGGCTAGCGCTTGGAAAACTGAAATCTCTTACGGGCTCCCGGCTGTCCCGCCTTTTTTCGCTCCTTTTGTCGAGGATCACGTTTGAGATGGCCTGCCTTCTTCAAAGCTGAACGCCATTCGGGATTGAACTTTTCCAAGGCACGCGCAATGCCGTGGGAAATCGCTCCTGCCTGTCCGTTTGGCCCGCCCCCGTTGACCAACACCACACCGTCGAATTGAGATTCCGCTTCGACTGTCACCAACGGTGCCCGCGCCGCCGTACGCAGCCCTTCGTGGTAGCAGTACTCGTCGAGAGCCTTGCCGTTGACTGTAATAGCCCCGGTCCCGCCTGGAGACAGCCGGATGCGCGCCGTGGAGGTTTTGCGTCGGCCGGTGGCGACGTAAATCTCGGGTTTTTTAGCTTCGGCCATGACTTGAAAGCTTTCCCACGTTTATATTGGCAAGGTACTAGAGGGAGAGGGCGACCGGCTCTTGCGCGCTGTGGGGGTGGTTGGGTCCCGCATAGATCTTCAGCTTCTTGAGCATTTGGCGGGATAGCCGATTCCTAGGCAACATACCCGTGACGGCATGCTCAATGATGAAGGTGGGTTTCTTGGCCCGCATGTCCTTCAGTTTGATATATTTCTCGTTACCCATCCAGCCGCTGTAAAACATGTACTGCTTCTGCTCCTCCTTCTTCCCTGTTACCGCGACCTTTTCAGCGTTGACTACTACGACGTAGTCACCCGTATCGACGTGAGGAGTGAAAGTGGGCTTGTTTCGCCCCCGAAGCAAATTGGCTATCTTAACTGCCAAACGACCCAGGACCTGGTCAGCCGCATCGACGACATACCAAGTCTGCTGGACCTGATTCGGTTTGGCCACGTAACACTTCATGATATGAGAAAAACGGATATAGCTAGATCCCTGGAATTTCTTGTCAATGGTTTTCTGCACAATCCGCGAATAACCAAAACAAGAAACCCGCTTTGCGGGGAAGCGAGCCCTTGGATGATGGAGATTAGTCGAGCCCCCGGCGCGCTGCGCTTGGCCGGATCAAACGGTGGTGAAACTTCCAGCGGTTCGACTCCGAAGAGAAAGCCTTTCCCAACTTCGACGTCCAATCCCGACAAGTCGGGATTGGACGTTCGTTTTTGAACATCGAACACTGAACATCGAAGTGCCTAACGCCTCAACAAAATTCACTTGACACCGATTCCATCGCCCGCAAACCCGCTCCCAAGGCTAAGTTTCAGGTTAGATCGTGTAGGGAGAAAAGCTGGTCCCCGGGAGTGATGAAAGGTGCGAAGCCTACTCAGAACCCAGCACTGAAAGTCATGCCGATCCAGAAATTCGAATCCGTGGTTACGCCGGCGAAGTCGTTGCCTGATGCCCGGACGCCGATTGATCCGCTTGCGTTCTCAGAGAACGCGTAGGAAATATCAGCGGTAGCTCCGTAGTAGATCGCGGAATCGCCGCCCTTCGGATTTACCCAGCCTACATGCGCTCCCAGGTCGAAAGAGGCGTCTTCGTTGAGCGGCACACTGTGCCCCACGGAGCCCTCGAGTGTGAATGTGTCGAGATCGAAGTCGTAGTAGAAATAGACCGAAGGGGCCACCGGCACATCGAAAGAAAAACCTCCATAGATTTCGATTGTTTCGTTGTCACCGGGTGTCTCCGGATAGTAGTAAAGGGTGGCTCCAAAATCGACGCTGACGGCCTCACTCAGGTCGAAGCCCACGCCGCCGTAGAAGTCGATTTCGTTGTCTTGGCTTTTCGTGATCGGTTGGGCCGACCAAATTCCGAAGTAAAAGCTGTCGTAGGCGAAATCGATGCTCGGCATTATGGACTCGTCGGCCAGTTGAAGACCTCGAAAGATGTATTCGGTCTCGAAGTCGATTGCCGTGCTGATCGAAAGCTGCGCTTGCACCGCGCTTGCGCCCAGAAGGGTTGCCACAATTAAAGAAGCGATCGTGCTTTTCATAGTCGTTAAAATTGAACTCGAATGTTTGATTTTTGTTTCGTATCTATTGGGCTGATTACCTTGGTTGATAAGAGCACTTCCAGCGGGTTTCGTGCCAATCGTTCGTCATCGTGGTGAATTGCGCATTATGGAGCGTAATCTCAGCGATATAGGGGCGCGTTGTGCCTTTGGGCACGATCTTGAAGCAGCTGTCTTGCACTACACCGTATGGTGCTGTAATCATCGATTATTCCGACTTCTATGACAGTCTCCGACCCCGGAGGGCGGCATTCGAAGATGTTTTCCTTCGCAAGTGTGCTTGGGCTGACGGGCATCGGCCTTGGGGCTTTTGGCGCGCATTTCTTGAAGGCGACACTGGAAAATCACGGTTCCATGGAAACTTGGTCGACGGCGGTCGAATATCAGTTGCTGCATGCTGTCGCTTTTCTTGCGGTAGCGGTATGGGCCAAGACTGATCCCGCCAACCCCTGGCTGGCTCGAATTTCGGTTGCTTGGATTTTAGGAACGCTACTCTTCTCGGGCTCCCTCTACCTGCTGGCACTGGGAGGACCGCGGATCCTGGGTCCGATGACCCCCTTGGGGGGCGCGTTGCTGATGCTTGGCTGGGCTTTGCTGCTGGTGGCCGTTCGATCTCGTGGGGGTGCCGAACCCGGGCAAGTTATTTGAGAGGGGCTTTCTCGGCGCCTTTGACCGTCAACTATGGTGCAAAACGAACCGAGGATCTTTGCCAGGACGTCGCGGCGGCAAGGGATTGTCGCCCTCCATTTTTCGGATGACGCCACGGATTTGGAGGGCGCCAATCCTTTGGCGCTGCTGCCCGCGGCTCATCCCGAGGTCGTCCAGGGCAAGCCGGGACTTTATCGGGATTCGCCCTGCCCAATATTCTCCGAAGCGGCTGTTCGAGGGAGAGCCGCGTCGCCGGACCCACCAGGGTGTGGTCTTGGAAGCATGGAACTGGGTTGGCTGGCGCGATCATGGGTCTCAGGCCTATCGACCTTGGTTCCCGCCTTCTTGCGAAGCCGGCTACGGGCGCGACGATGTAGCTGGACGCCTTCGCGTTTAGAGCGAGTTTGGATCGGCGGGCCGGGACTGAAGCCAAAGGGCTCCAGCTACGGAACGAAGGCCAATGTGGCTGCATGTGCTCCCGTTCAGCCCATGAGCAAGATTGAGCACTTTACTGCGGTTATCTATTGAAGCAGTGACGGCAGCGCCACTTGGCGCTTCAAAAATGCCTGCTACGTGGTATGCTGTTTGCTTTTTCTCGATTCTGAGGAAGAATATGGTTGGAAACTACATTACAATCGAAATTCGGTGGAATCATGAGTGACAGCGTAATCACGGAAGCAACGGCCAGCCAGTTGGCCCAGCTTAAGCAATACACAACGGTTGTCGCCGACACGGGCGATTTTGTTTCGATCAAAGAATACGCTCCGCAGGACGCGACCACAAACCCGACGCTCATCTACGCTGCCGTGCAGATGGAGGAGTATGAATACCTGCTGGAGAAGGCACTTGCGGAGGCGGAGGGAAGTGGGCTGCATGACGAAGCCTTGATCAAGAATGTCGTCGATCGGCTGCTGGTTCTTTTCGGCCGCGAGATCCTCGATATTATTCCCGGCCGTGTTTCCACCGAGGCCGATGCGCGATTGTCCTTTGATACGGCGGGCACTATCGCTAAGGCGCGCGAGCTGATTGCCCTCTACGAACAACATGAGATCACGCCTGATCGGGTGCTCATCAAGATTGCGTCAACCTGGGAAGGCGTTCGCGCAGCCGAAGTGCTCGAAAAGGAGGGTATTCACTGCAACATGACGCTGCTCTTCTCATTGCCCCAGGCCATCGCTGCAGCCGATGCCGGCGTTACGCTGGTATCCCCGTTTGTGGGCCGCATACTCGACTGGTATAAGGTCCACACCGGCGAGGACTACTCCAGCTTCGATGATCCGGGCGTCCAATCCGTTAAGAGTATCTACAATTACTACAAGAAATACGGATATCGTACGGAGGTCATGGGGGCCAGTTTTCGCAATACCGGCGAAATCTTCGAACTGGCGGGCTGCGACCTGCTGACTATCAGCCCCCAGTTGCTGGGCCAGCTTGCCGGCACAGAAGCGCCCTTGGAAAGAAAGCTCTCACCGGAGAACGCCGTCAATGATCCCATCGCGCGCCAGGAACTGGACGAGAATGCATTTCGATGGCTCGTCAACGATGATGCCATGGCCTGCGAAAAGCTGGCCGAGGGCATTCGCTCATTTGCCGCTGATATCGACAGGCTGGAAAAGATGATCGAAAGCGAAATGCTCGATGATTAGCGAGCTCGTCCCGTTGCTGAACACTAAAATAGTTGACCAACCGCAGAATATGCACGATCGTGTAGTGCATGAAGAAGACCGAAGTCTATAGTTGGCGCGTAAGCGCTGAGCTGAAGGGCGTGCTGGAGGAGTATGCTCGCCGTGAAAGGACAAGTTTGGCCCAGCTTCTCGAAGGAATTGTTACTACCTGGCTGAAAAAGGAGAATGAAACCCGTGACGAGGAACGGGAGCAACAACGGATTCGTGAACAGGCCATGACCTGTGTAGGATCCGTCGCTTTGGGCCAAGGCCCTTATACAGCAGAGCGCGTCCGCGAACGGGTTCGCAGGAAGGTGGCAGAACCGCATGCAACCTCGCGGACTCATTGATACTGGTGCGCTGTTGGCCCTGCTCGACCGAAGCGATTCATGGCATCGCGCCTGCGCTCAGGCCTTCCAGAATATCCGCCTACCCCTTGCGACAACATCGGCTGTCCTCGCTGAGCTTTTCCATTTTCTGGGCGATCATCCCCCGGCAATGGCGCGGGCTTGGGAACTGCTTCGCTCTGGAGCCATCACTTTATCGCCAATAACGGATGAGGATCTGGGCAATCGAACACTTGATGAAGCGCTATGCTGACCGTCCGATGGACTTTGCCGACGCAAGCTTAGTACGTCTCGCGGAACGCGCTATGCTGACCGTCCGATGGACTTTGCCGACGCAAGCTTAGTACGTCTCGCGGAGGAGTCCCTCACCGCCATATTCACCATTGATCACAGCGATTTTGAAACCTATCGCATATCGGGTAAGAGAAAATTTCGCATCCTGCCTTCACTAGCAGACTGACACAAACGAGTCCGTATCGTGCGCATGAATGAGCACATTGATATCGGGCATGATCATGTTCTATCCTGTTTTTTCGCAAAAGCTCCTGCTTCGAGTTCGTCGGCCAGCTGATTCAACTTGTCGAAGTCGGTTCCCGGACGGAATTCGAATGAATGCGGGATCGTTTTGGGGACGGAGCAGCGCTCCATCCTACTATTGCCGCGACGAACAACGAAAAGTGGCCTTCGTAGGGTGAAGCGCTGCTTCGCCAACGACCATCTGACGTATCTACGGCGAACCTACTTACTGCTACGAGAGCTGTCCCCAAGCCGGTCGGTACCTTTATTTGACAAGCAGAAAACGATTGTTGTCTGACGATTACTGTTGTCTAACGGGTCTACTTCGGCAAAACGGGCGCGCCCTCGAGATAAGGCTTTAGCGCTGCGTAAATGGCAAAATTGCAGGGGGTAGGAATCCCGTACTCGTTCCCGAGCCGGACCACGGTTCCGTTGAGGGTCTCCAATTCCAGTCGGCGACCGGCGGCAAGGTCATAGTACATGGAACCACGCGCATGCGGCTCCATGCCGATGAATTCATCCATCACGAGTTCCACACAACCGGTGGGCAGACCGATTCCTTTGGCGCGGGCTGTCGCTTCAACCTCGTCCATCGTGCTTCGGATGAAGACGCTGGACTCCCGGCAGGCCATGATGGGTCCTATGGGCAGGCGCGTCAGGGCCGGCACACCGCTGAATGCGCAGATAGCGAGAAACTTTTCCCACAGTTTAACTTCGATGTCGGGGTGCAGTTCGCCTCGTATTCCAGCATCCTGGAATACCGTCTTCAAGCGGTCCGTGCGCGGACTGGTCCCGCCTTCCCACTCGCCGAAGACGATCCTGCCGCCACCTGCCGTCTGGGCGATCACTCCGGGGCTTTCAATTTTCGAAGAGACGTGGGTGGAAGCGCAAATTGTGGTTTCCTGCCCCAGGATCCTACTGATCCGGTCGCGGTTATCGACGCCGTTCTGCAGCGAAAGAACGAGCGTCTCCGATCCCACGATGGGACGGATCAGCTCGGTTGCAGGTTCGGTATCGTAGGTCTTGACGCTAAACAGCACCAGCTCAACCGGCTCCATCTCCCGCGGGTTCTGGGTGGCCTTTACCGGAATGGTAAAATTCCCGGAAAGGCTGGATTTCACGGTAAGACCACCGTTCCGAATCGCCTCCAGATGAGCGCCTCGGGCGATGAAAGTTACCTCATGCCCGGCGCGGGCCAGGAGGGCGCCGAAGTAGCCCCCGGTCCCGCCGGCTCCCATTACGGCTATGCGCATGGTTCGAACAGCGCTGCCGGGCACTCGAGTGCCTCCTGGAGGTGCTGCAGGAAACCGGCGGCGACAGCCCCGTCTATTACCTGGTGGTCAGCAGTAAGGCTTAACGTGATCATTTCCCGGATGGCAATCTCGCCGTTTCTTGCCACCGGCTTCTCTACTGTACGCCCAACACCGAGAATGGCGCTTTGGCCTGAATTGAGAATCGGCGTGAAGCCATCAACGGATTTGAGAACGCTGATCGTAAAGGTGCTGCCCACGACGCCATCAGGTGTCAAACCGCCCTCTCTGGCTTTAACCGCCAACTCGTGAACAGCATTGGAAATTTGAAAGATATCCATGCTTCCGGCGTCTCTGAGAACCGGGACGATGAGGCCATCGTCCAGAGCCACCGCGACCCCGATGTCAATCTGGTCGAAGTAGAGAATCTTTCCGTCCCGCAGGATGGAATTGAGAGCGGGCGCCATCTTCAGGGTCTCTGCACAGGCCTTGATAAGGACGTGCGCGATAGTAACCACCGTCTCAGGGTCCTCGGATATTGCGGCCCGAAGCCGCTGCGCCTCCGTCACATCGACCTCCAAGAAGTAGCTGAGCTGGGCAGTCGTCGCGATACTGCTCCGCATGTGCTCGGCGATCACGCTCCGCATGCCCACCATCGGCACGACCTTGGAGGGTGGGGGAACGCCAGGTGGCAGCGTAGACTCCGACTTGGCAGGATCTTCTTCGCGCGTAGCGTGTGCCCGCACATCGTCCTCGACGACCCGGCCGCGGGGACCTGTCGGCGAAACCTGAGAGATATCCACACCGAGTTTGGCGGCCAGACGTCTCGCGCTGGGCGTGGATGGCACTACGTCGACTGGTGACCGCCTTTCCGACGGCTTAGGCGGCACGGGAGGCGTCGGTTGGGTCGCGCTCAGATCGGGGGCTTTGCTCGCCGATTCTTCTGGTGGGGTCTCACCTTCCGCCAGTAAATAGGCAATGGTTGCGTCTACAGGCGCAAAAGCTCCTTCCGCCACCATAGGATGAAAGATTCCCTCCGCAACCGCCTCGAGTTCGTAGGTCACCTTTTCCGATTCGATCTGGGCGACGACCTCATCCTGTCGAACATGCTCTCCCGCTCGCTTGGCCCAACTGGCGACCACGCCTTCCGTCATGAAGTCACCCAGCCGGGGCATTACTACGGGCACTGCCATAGCGGCTTCGCCTATTCGAGAACAAACCGGGCCGCGGCCAGGACACGATCCTTATTCGGAACGTAGTGGACCTCCAGGGCCGTACTATAGGGTACTGAGGTGTGCGGGGGAGTCACCCGCCGCGGCGGGGCGTCGAGGTAGTCAAAGGCCTCCTCCGCCACCAGTGCCGAGATATCCGCCGCAATGCTGCACCGAGGGTAGTCCTCGTCCACGATCACCACTTTGCGTGTCTTCTTCACTGACGACAGGATGGCCTCATCATCCATCGGGGAGAGGGAGAGGAGGTCGAGAACTTCGGGCGAGTAGCCCAGAGCGGCCAGCTCATTGGCTGCCTCCAGGCAGACGCGCGTGGTGTAACCGATGCCAATGAGAGTGACATCGGTCCCCTCCCGAGCCACCTCGGCCTTGCCGATAGGGAAGGTGTACTGTTCTTCCGGAACGTGGTTGTCGTAGCGCAGTCCCATTAGTTGCCGGTTGTTAAAGATGATCACGGGATCGTCGTCGCGGATTGCCGAGGTGAACAGCCCCTTGACGTTATACGGATTGGAGGGCACGACGCATTTAAGGCCGGGGAAATGGGTGAATACCGAGTACAACGTCTCCGAATGCTGCGCGGCCGCGCTGGTACCCGCTCCAGTTGCCGTCATGATCGTCAGAGGCACGGTAACCTTGCCGCCGAACATGTAGTGGATCTTGGCGGCGTTGTTCAGGATCTGATCGGCGCACACGCCCAGGAAGCCGACGTACATGAGGTCGACAACGGGTCGAAGGCCCGTGGCGGCGGCGCCTACGCCCGCTCCTACGAACCCAGCTTCGGAGATCGGCGTGTCGCGCACTCGCTCGGGCCCGAACTGCCCGATCAAACCTTTGGTCAGCTTCATGGGACCGCCCCATGCATCTTCCTTTTCGGGCCGTCCCGCACCGCCGGCGATGTCTTCGCCCATGACGAAGACTCGATCGTCCCGCTCCATCTCCTGTCGGAGTGCTTCGTTGACGGCTTGGATGAACGAAAGCTGCCTTGTTTCGGTCTCGACCTGGGTCATTTCCAGCCGGGGTTAGAAACCTGACCAGGGTCGCGCATCCTGATCCTGATCATACTCGCAATCATAATCATATCTCTAGTCTGAACGCGAAGGCGTCCAGCTACATCGGCTATCCTTTATGGTCAAGAAAGACAAATCTATGCTCCAGCCATAGTTAGCGGTCCTAGGGATAAGAAACATAAACGTCGGTGGTGAGCTCAGATGAATCCGGGAAAGGGCTTTCCATGGCAAATTTTGCGGCGTCGGCCACGGCCTGGACGGCCCGCTGATCGACATTGTCAAGGTCATCTTCGGTGCTCACTCCGGCGTCCAGAATGTGTTCCTTGAGCCGGGCGATGCAGTCATTTGCCTCGAACAAGTCCTCTTCCTCCTGGGAGCGGTACTGCAGCGGGTCGTCGGCGCCGAAGTGGCCGTAGTAACGATAGGTCCGGGCTTCGATTAGCGTTGGACCCTTACCGGTCCTGGCCCGACCGATCGCTCCCCGGGCGGCCTCGAAGACGTCGAGTGCCGATTGACCATCTGTCGTTACGCTCGGCATATCGTAGCCCGCCGCCCGTTTCGCCACGGACCCCCCAGCCAGCGAGTATTCGAAGGGTGTGGCCTGGGCATAGCCGTTGTTCTCGCAGATGAACAGTACAGGGAGCTTCCAGATGCTGGCCAGGTTCATGGACTCGTGCAGGCTGCCTTGGTTAGCGCCGCCGTCGCCGAAAAAAACCGCTGTCACCTGGTCGCTCCCGCGTATCTTCGCACTCAACCCGACTCCTATGGCTACCGGAATGTTGGATCCCACCACTCCATTGGCGCCCAGCATACCCTTGGTAACGTCGGCGATATGCATGGTGCCCCCTTTGCCCTTGTTGGTGCCCGTGGCTTTGCCCAGCAGCTCCGCCATCATCTCGCTGAGGTCAACACCCTTGGCGATGCAGTGGTGGTGGCTCCGGTGTGTTCCCAACACGTAGTCGTCCTCCCGAAGCTGGGCACAGACGCCCGTCGGCACCGCCTCCTGGCCGATTGACGAGTGCAGGCCGCGCAGCCTGCCCGCATCCGCCTCTCGTCGCGCTTGCTCCTCGAAGCGGCGAATGACCACCATCTTCTCGTACATCCACAGTAATGTCTTCGTATTTGGCCCAGCCTGCGTTGCTGCCGCATTATCGACCGATTGCGGTGGAGAAACTGAATCTGAAACTAAAATTTGCATATTTCGAGCTGCCGATTTGGACCTTCGCGAGTTTTAAGTACAGGAGCAAGCCGAATCTGCCGAAGCGCGTCCCATCGTCGAGGATATGGAAGAAGGTCTTCAACACTGGATGGAGGCGACACAAGATCCATTCGAGTATGGGAGGCGTGGACCTCGCGGTTTCCTCGAGGTTGGCCAGGAATGGGCCGATCCGGAGAAGTGGGCGGAGTGGGGTACGTCTTGACAAGCGGAGTCAAGCTGATTCCGCCGAGGGAGGTAGCGTGTCAGTAGCGGAAAGCGGAAGCTTTTCATGTATTATTCGGAATTTCCGAGTTAAACTTTGCGGTTAATGTAGATTGTTGGTTTATCCACCCAAACCAAATCCATGGCGATTGCTTCTGAAATTGACCTTGATGTGGCAATCCTCGGCGGAGGGTTTGCTGGAGTCTATTGCGCCAAGGCACTGGGAAAACTCTGCCGCAGTGACCCTGATTTCCGGGTCGGGCTCATTGCCCGCGAGAATTACATGGTGTTTCAGCCAATGCTCCCTGAAGTGGCGGGAGCCTCCCTCTCTCCGCGTCACGTCGTCAATCCGATAAGGCTTCTGTGTCGACCGGTTCGCATTTTCAAGGGTGAGATTCGTTCGATCGACGTTTCGGACAAGATCATCCATGTCAACGCCGGCGACTTTTCGCCCGATGTTCGGGTGCGGTTCAAAGAGCTTGCCCTCTGCCTCGGTGCAACCATCGATCTGAGCCGAGTGCCCGGTATGCCGGAGCATGCCTTGCTCATGCAGAATGTGGGTGATGCCATGAAGCTGCGGGCCACCATTATCGGTCGTTTTGAAGAGGCAAATCTCGTTTCCGATCCGGCTTTGAAACGCCGGGTACTTACTTTCGTGGTAGTGGGTGGAGGCTACTCCGGAGTAGAGACGGCGGGAGAGATTCTGGACTTGATGACGGGGATTCACCGCTTTTACGGAAATGTGTCGCGCGACGATTTTCGGGTCGTGCTGGTTCACAGCGGGAGTCATCTCCTTCCCACCTTGAGCCGGCGCCTGGGCGAGTACGCGCGGGAAAGACTGGAAAAACGTGGCCTCGAGATCCTCCTCGAGCAGCGGGTCAAGGCGGTGACGGCCGAGGCGGTGACCCTCGACGGGGGAGATTCGATTCCGGCAACCACGGTAGTGTCTACGGTCGGCAATGCGCCGCACCCCGTGGTCATTGACCTTTGCCGCGATCTTGGCGTAGAGACAGTCGGGGGGATGATTCCGGTTGACGCATCTTTGAGAAATCCCGAATTCCCGTGGCTGTGGGCGGCGGGCGATTGTGCGGCCGTTCCCATGGAGGGAGGAGAGTTGTGTCCGGCCACGGCTCAGTTTGCCCAGCGCCAGGGAGTTTTGCTGGGCAGAAATCTGGCGGCTGCCCAGCGGGGAGGCAGGATTACCTCGTTTCGCTACAAGGGATTAGGCGAGCTCGCCGCCATCGGTCATCACACGGCGGTTGGCGTCGTTTTCGGTTTCTCCTTTTCCGGATTCCTGGCCTGGTGGATGTGGCGCAGTGTTTACCTGCTGAAATTGCCCGGTGTGGAACGCAAGCTCAGGGTTATGGCGGAGTGGTCACTGGATCTGTTCTTTCCTAAAGACATCAACCTTATCAATCCTCGATACACGAAGCCGCTGCGCTCGATTCATATGGAGAAGGGAGACGTCTTGTTCCATCCGGGTGAGCCCGCCTTTTCAATTTATTTCGTAAAGGAAGGCGTCATCGAGATCCGTGATGGGGAACGCATCGTAAAGGCGATTCGGGCCGGCGATTATTTCGGCGAACGGGCGCTTTTGGAAGACCGCATCTGGCGCTATCAGGCGGTAGCCGCGGAACAGAGCAGTCTCGTGGGGTTGGGGATCAATGAATTCTTCGAGATAGTCTCCGGAAGCAATGCACTGAAACGCCTGTTCTCCCGGTCGGCGGCAGCTTATCTCAGCCAGGAGGATATGGCGGCGATGAAGAGCCAACTGGGAGAAGCGGTGCTGAGGTGCCGGGTTGGTGATCTTATGAACCGAAGTATTGACGCAATTTCACCAGGGGACACGGTTGGCGAAGTCCTGCGACTCTTTCGGTCCCACAGGCATGGAAGCTATCCCGTGGTGGATTCGGATAACCGAATTTTGGGTGTCATCAAACGCGACGATGTTTATGACTTTCTCAAGAGCGACCATGGAAGTGAATCGGCGAGCATTCAGGACATCCCTTTCGGCGACCTGCCCACTACCTCTGAAGAAACACCCTGCGTGGAGTTGGCTGATCTATTCGTTCGATCGGGTCGAAACAAGATCATGGTAACTGATGAAGAAGGTCGGCTTCAGGGGTTGGTGACAGTAATGGATTTGATGGCGGGGCCGGAGAAAGAGGCTTAATGCAAGCGCCGTAGCTTTTTTGGAGGGGTTGCGCACATCCGAGACATTGCTTCGCCGGGACATGAAAGCTCCAGCTACGCTTGGAAAGGAACGCCGATGTAGCTGGACGCCTTCGCGTTCAGGGGAGGTTGGATTAGCGGACGGGGACTGAAGCCGAAAGGCTCCAGCTACGCCTGGAAGGGAACGCCGATGCAGCTGGACGCCTTCGCGTTCAGGCGACGTTGGATTAGCAGACGGGGACTGAAGCCGAAAGGCTCCAGCTACGCTTGGAAGGGAACGCCGATGTAGCTGGACGCTTTCGCTGTTCAGGCGACGCTGGATTAGCGGACAGGGACTGAAGCCGAAAGGCTCCAGCTACGCTTGGAAGGGAACGCCGATGTAGCTGGCCGCCTTCGCGTTCAGCCGAGGTTGGATTAGCGGACAGGGACTGAAGCCGAAAGGCTCCAGCTACGCTTGGAATGGAACGCTAATGTAGCTGGACGCATTCGCGTTCAGTCGAGGTTGGATTCGCAGACAGGGACTGAAGCCGAAAGGCTCCAGCTACGCCTGGAAGGGAACGCCGATGTAGCTGGACGCCTTCGCGTTCAGTCGAGGTTGGATTAGCAGACAGGGACTGAAGCCGAAAGGCTCCAGCTACGCCTGGAAGGGAACGCTAATGTAGCTGGACGCCTTCGCGTTCAGGCGAGGTTGGATTAGCAGACGGGGACTGAAGCCGAAAGGCTCCAGCTACGCTTGGAAGGGAACGCTAATGTAGCTGGACGCATTCGCGTTCAGTCGAGGTTGGATTCGCAGACAGGGACTGAAGCCGAAAGGCTCCAGCTACGCTTGGAATGGAACGCTAATGTAGCTGGACGCATTCGCGTTCAGTCGAGGTTGGATTAGCCCGACTTGACCAACTCAACCTCTAAAAAAGTTTTTTTCGGGGGTAAATGGGCTGTCGAGTCGCATAAACAGTGGGGGAAGGTTGGCAGAACAGCCTGTAGTGTAGACCTACCCTCTTCCCAGGCCTCGATATGTTTGTATAATTGGGGGCCATCATGTTTCTGAGGTGCAATCGTCGGCGCAAAGATGGCAAAGAGCATTGCTATTGGAACATCGTGGAGAATAAGCGTGTGGGTGGCGGTCGGGTGGTGCAGAGGCAGGTTCTCTACCTTGGAGAGATCAACGACAGCCAGCGCAGCGCTTGGCGCAAGAGTATCGAGATCTTTGCCGAGGGTAGTGCCCGGCCGGAGCAGGTGGCGCTGTTTCCCGAAGATCGGGCGCCGCCGCTCGAGGAGGAAAGCATCGTACGGATTCGGCTCAAAGATTTGAGGATAGAGCGGCCCCGGCAATGGGGAGCGTGCTGGTTGTCCTGCGTGCTTTATGAACAATTGGGGTTGGGTGAGTTCTGGCGCGAGCGAGTGAGGCCTTCCCGGCAAGGCAGGCGGTGGGCCCATGTGTTGCAAACCCTGGTGGCCTATCGACTGATCGATCCAGGAAGCGAGTGGCGGCTGCACCGCCAATGGTATGAGCAATCAGCCATGGCCGATCTTCTGGGCGAAGACTTCGCCTTGGCCGAGAAGAACACCCTGTATCGCTGCCACGATCGATTGCTGGAGCACAAAAAGGCCTTGTTCGCCCACCTGACCAACCGCTGGAGCGATCTGTTCAACACCCGTTACGAGGTACTGCTATACGATCTGACGAGCACCTATTTCGAGTGTGATCCGAACCAGGAACCAGCGGCTTCGAGCCGAATCCGCAAGTTCGGCTACAGCCGAGACAAACGTTGGGATTGTCTGCAGGTGGTGATCGCCCTGGTAGTCACCCCGGAGGGCTTTCCGATTGCCTATGAAGTGCTTCCCGGTAACACCCTGGATCAAACCACCTTGGGCGATTTTCTTGCTCGCATCGAAAAGGCCTACGGCAAGGCCCGGCGCATCTGGGTCATGGATCGGGGAATACCTACCGAGGAGGTTTTGGCCCAGATGCGTGCAAGCGACCCGCCGATCGACTATCTGGTGGGTACGCCGCGCTCGTGGCTGGACAAGTTCGAGCAATCGTTGCTGCAAAAGCAGTGGCAGAATCTGCGTGCAGGTATCGACGTAAAACTCATCAGGGAGGGGGGTGAAACTTATGTTTTGGCCCGTAGCAAGGAGCGTCTGCACAAAGAAAAGGGTATGCGTCTGCGCGGTTTGCGCCGATTGCTTGAGAGGCTCAAGAAGCTCCGCGATAGCAAGCGGCGTTACCAGCGCGATACCATCCTCATTAAACTGGGCGAAGCCAAGAAGGAAGCCGGCCCGCGGATCTGGCGTTTACTCGACATTGCCGTAGCCCCCGAGGATGGCCCCGCCAATGGCTCGCCGGTGAGCTTCCGGTTGAACTGGAAGAACTACCGTCAGGCCTATCGCCGGGAAGGCCGCTACCTGTTGCGCAGCACCCTCAGTGCCGACAATCCGCACCGCCTCTGGCACCTCTACATCCAACTCACTGAGATCGAGCAAGTTTTCAAGGAAATGAAAAATGACCTCTCCATCCGGCCCATCCATCACCAAAGGGACGATCGCATCGAGGCCCATATTTTTATCAGCTTCCTGGCTTACTGCCTATGGGTCACTCTGAAGCGTCGCTTGCGCGATCTGGCCCCTGGTCTTACTGCCGTCGAGGTGCTTTCGAAAATGGCGGCGATGCAAATGCTCGATGTAAAGCTACCCACCACCGACGGGCGCACCGTGGTGCTCACCCGTTACACCGAGCCCAGTAAGGATCAAAAGCTATTGCTCAACCAGCTAAAGCTTGAACTTCCTGCACAACCGCCACCAAAAATCGAATCGAAAACTAGCGAGATGTAGTGGAGACCTTTGGTCGTTTATCAACGACTTAGGTCAAAAATGACGCCCAGTTGAGAAAGAGGGGTTAGCGGACAGGGACTGAAGCCGAAAGGCTCCAGCTACGCCTGGAAGGGAACGCTAATGTAGCTGGACGCCTTCGCGTTCAGGCGAGGTTGGATTAGCGGATTACGCCAGCACCTTCCGATCTCCCGGCCTTTCCATAGATAAAATCAAGATCTGTTCCGATGGGCTGGTAATCGCCGTTGCTCTTCAGTTCAGGATAAGCTTCCACCACGAATTCCCAGAGTGTCTTGCTGTCGACATGGAAAACTTCGGGTATGGTTTGCTCGGTGACGATCATTTCAGCGGCGTAGCCGGCGAGGAAGGCATCATTTTCCTCCTCCAAGCTATTGCGATGGAATTTACCCTGAAGGGAGTGCACCGCTTCGTGAAAAATTGCCTCGATCATGTATTCATGGAGTTGGTGGACGAACCGACCTTCGCTCATTTTGAGGATGCGCAGATAGATTCGCTCGCGGCTGAACCATCCGCTCCACCAAAGTCCTCGCGGCCCTCCCAAGGCGGCGCTGAAGATGATCTGTTCGTTCGCCAGGAAGGATTCTACTTTCGCAGTTAGCTGTCGGCCGCGGGGAGACTGGCCAAAATCCGAACTGCGAAGGAGTGCGAGACGTTCCCGAATCCGCTGTAATCCCGACTCCTGCCATTCCCTGGGAGCGGCTTCGGGAAAACGCGTGGCCCGGTAGCTCGCCATAGCGAAGAGCGCCAGAATTCCCCCGACGATAATGACCGTCAGTCGATTTCTACGGGACATGCAGTGGGAAGTTTCGAGGTTCGGGTAGCGGGTAACGAGTTTCGAGGGTTGAGCGTCAAGAGTCGAGCCGGACCTTCGCGGAGATCGAAGACCGATCTGTCGGTTCATCGAGCGCGGTCCCCGCCTTCTTGCGAATCCGGCTACGTTAGCTGGACGCCTTTTCAAGCGCCACAGCCATAGCGGAGGCGGTCACGTTCAGGAGAGAAGTAGGCGCAGCCTCAATCTTGTGATTTCCACTCCGGATTACGCTGCGGAATCAAAGCCTCGACCTCCTCTCGCCAACGGGTAAGCCTCGTTTTCATCTCAGCCAGTCGGTTCGGTTCCTCTTCGGCGAGGTTATGTTGCTGCTCCAGATCGTTTCGCAGGTCGTAGAGTTCGCAGCGCCCATCCTCGAAAAACTCGATCAGTTTATAGTCGCCCATTCTGACGGAAGATCCGGGAGTGCCTCCCTGATTGCCGTAGTGGGGGTAGTGCCAGAATATGGCTTCGCGGTCGAGGGATCCTTGCTTGCGCAACAGTGGTATCAGGCTGGTACCGTCACAATGCTGATCGGGCGTGAGCGGCCTGTCGGCCATTTCCAGAATAGTGGGGTAGAAGTCGGTCGATATGACCGGAGCCTTGCAAACCGAACCCGCTTCCACCTTACCGGGCCACCTGACCAGCAACGGCTCACGGGTGCCGCCTTCGTACATCCATCCCTTACCCTCTGCCAGGGGCGCGTTACAGGTAGGAGATCCTTCGGAGGTGGCCAGGCCCCCGTTATCCGAGGTGAAAAAGACGACGGTATTGTTCGTCTCTCCGGCCTCGGCCACCGCCGCCAGTAACCGCCCGACGTTTTCGTCCAGGCTCTCGATCATGGCCGCATAAACGGGGTCCGACTGCAGCAGCCTCCGGGTTACGTTGAGATGCCGTCTGTGTTCCGAAGGAAACGGTTCGCCGACCGAAAAAGGCTCCAGCTCGTCCAGGCCAAGCCGATCAGCCTTCTCTTCATACTTACGAATCTTTTCGGGTTTAGCCTGGATCGGCGTATGCACTGCGTAATACCAGAGATTAAGAAAAAACGGCCGTTCGTCGCGGTTACGAATGAGGTCGATAGCCCGATCGGTCAGGTAGTCGGTAAGGTAGGTGCCCTCGGGCACATCGACATCCTGCAGCACCGGTATGCTCCAGGGACTGAAATAGCCGCCTCTTCCGGGCGAGCCCTCTTCGCATCCGCCCACATTGACATCGAATCCGAAATCCTGGGGATAATGCCCCGGGCCGCCCAGGTGCCACTTGCCAGCGTGCCAGGTTGCATAGCCACTGTCCTTCAACGCTTGGGCAAGGGTGTATTCACCGGCGGGAAGCTGCTTGAGATAGGGAACGTCAATCAGGCGGCCGCGCGCCGGGTGAACGTGTCCCTGCCAATCGATATAGTCGGTGATGCCAACCCTTGCGGGATACTTACCCGTAAGGATACTGGCGCGGGTAGGGGAGCATACCGGACAGGTAGCGTAGGCATCCATAAAACGCACCGACTCGGTGGCGAGCCGATCCAGATTAGGGGTTTCGTAGAATGTGCTTCCGTAGCAGCTCAAGTCGCGCCAGCCCAGATCGTCAATAAGGATAAAGATGATGTTCGGACGCGGCATAAAGCTGGTCTGACTTCGCTGGCGGAGGGAAAAGAAAAGAAACTGCTCGGTATCGGAATCGAAAACGCAAATTGCTTGTAGCTTCGAGAGACCCGACGTTAAGGAAACCCGGATGATTGGCGAGATGGATTATGAAGATTCATAGGCGGATTTGCGGTAGGCGTATGCGCTGTGATCGCCAGCTTGGAAGCTGGACCCGGAAGTTTACTGCTCCTCTTGACATTTAAATGTTAAAATCTAGCATCAAAATGTATGCGAACCACGATCAGACTTGATGAGGACCTCCTGACCGAGGCCAAGAAGGCAGCAATAGAAAGAGGGAAAACGTTGAATGGGGTGATTTCTGACGCCCTCAGGGCAGACTTGAAAAGAGGGGAGGAAGCGGTTGCAGAAGAACCCTTCAGGGTGACTACGTTCAGGGGTGAGCTGCGTCCGGGGGTGGACCTTGATAATTCTGCTGAATTAGTCGATCGAATGGAGGGGACGCTTTGATCCTGACCGATATCAATGTTCTCATATATGCCCACCGCGAAGAGTCTCCCGGACATGCGGAGTACAGGAACTGGCTGGAGGAGGCAGTTAGCGGGCCGGAACCATTCGGTATCAGCGAGTTGGTTCTCAGTGGCTGCCTCCGCCTTCTCACCCATCCGTCGATATTTGACCCGCCGTCTCCCTTGGAAACAGCGATGGCTTTTGTGTCGAGTCTTCACAATTCGCCTACCAGTGTCGTTATAGGCCCGGGCAGGCGCCACTGGGCTCTGTTCTTGGATCTTTGCCGTAAAGCTGGGGCCAGGGGAAATCTTGTTCCTGACGCCTACTTGGCCGCTCTTGCTATTGAATCGGGATCAGAATGGATCACTACGGATCGAGACTACAGTCGATTTCCTGAGTTGCGCTGGCGTCATCCACTGGATTAGGGAGTTCGCCCTCGGGATGGCACATCGAATCTCCATTCAGATTCGCCTTTCCCTTGCCCTACGATGACCTCCTGCGACGACCCATTACGCCCGAATGGCGCTCGGATAAGGCGCTTATCGGGTGATTTTTGTTGAATAATAAGCTCGCCAAATAGACGTTATTGAAGCATCGTGTTTGTATGCATAAAACACTATACTTCAAAGGTTTCAACCGCCTCTTTGGACGAGCTAAAAAGTCTGCCGCGCGGACCCTCAAAGAACGATTCGATGAGATGCGCGGGCGCGCCCCGGGTCAACTGCATTCGTTGTTTAGCGAAGCGGTGGAAGCGGAAAAAATCGCCGGTGCCAACGGCTGCCGCGAGCGGCTCTTTCCGGCCGATGTGACCTTTTGGGGCATGCTCGGACAGGTGTTTCGCGGTGGCAGTCTGCGCGATGCGGTGCGAGAAATACAGGCCTTGGTTTGCGCGGCCGATGGGGAGCGGGACCTAGGCAACAGCACCGGCAGTTACAGCGATGCGCGCCAGCGCTTGCCACAGGACAGTGTGGATGCGGTGCATGGGCGGGTCTGTGAGAAGATGATGTCGTCGGGAGGGTTGCTGGGAGGGCGGCGCGTGATGGTCGTGGACGGCACCTCGGTGCAACTGGAAGACACTCCGGCCAATCAAAAGGAGTATTGCCAACCCGTCGGGCAGAAACCCGGTTGCGGGTTTCCGGTGATGCAGATAGTGGCTCTGTTCAACTTGGTGATTCCCCGTAGCTTGCTGCGGGGTGGCTGACTTGATAAAGAAGAGAGGGTGGGAGAGAGGAAGGAAGAAAGTCGAGTAAAGCGAGGAAGTCACTGTGTGTGGGAGATCCACTATCATGTGGTGATGCCGGTGAAGTATCGGAAGGCGCTGATAGATAAGCGGATTGAGCGAGTGATGATCGAAACGGCCAGAGGGATAGGGGAACGCTATGAAATAGAACTGGAGGCCCTAGGGATGGATAAAGACCATGTGCATTTACTGTGCGGGGCACATCCGAAAATAGCGCCAGGAAGTATCGTGATGAAATTCAAGAGTATCACAGCACGGGAGTTGTTCAAGAGGGAGCGGTGGCTGAAGGAGGAACTCTGGGGAGGAAGATTCTGGAGTTCAGGGTATTACGTGGGGACGGTTGGGGAGAGAGGGAATTGGGCGATGGTGGAGAAATACGTTTTGGAACAGGGCAAGCCGAAGGAGGATCTGCGTCAGTTAACACTGTGGTAGAGAATAAGTTCTCCTTCCCCGATACCCCGACGCTTGCGTCGGGGAGGTTCATTCTGGGCAGCAGTGCGCTGGAGCAGTTTTCGTTCAGTCCCCACAGCGCCGACGAAGGCGGCATGTTCGATGTCGAACTGATGGAGCATTTGCAGGCCGGCGACGTGCTGCTGGGCGACCGTTTGTATGGTTCCTGCCTGCATTTTGCGGCCTTGGCGGCCCGGGGCGTGGATGTGTTGACGCGACTGAACGGCTCGCGTGGCTGGCCTAAGGGGATGGGTGGCGACGATGTCACAGTGCAGTGGAGGCGGCCTGCGCCAAGCGCCCGCCCCATGTCACACAGCAGGAATGGGAAGCGCTGCCGGCCACGATCACTGTGCGCTACGTGCGCTACCGCATCGACATTCCCGGTTTTCGCACCCGGCACATCATGGTGGTTACCACGCTGCTGGAGGCGCCGGCAAAAGAACTGGCGCAACTGTACCTGCGACGCTGGGACATCGAGTTGTGCTTCGATGACATCAAAACCACCATGGGGATGGATTTTATCCGCGCCAAGTCTCCGGCCATGGCGGTGAAAATGGTCACCATGTATGCGATCGCCTACAACCTGGTTCGACTGTTGATGCAACAGGCCGCCCGCGCCACCGGCTGCCATACCTCCGCGGTGCACTCGATGCGCCTGTCTTTCAAAGGCGCGCTGGACGCTACCTTGCGCTTCGCCGCCGAAATGGCGCAAGCCAGCCGCAAGCAATGGCACAGCCTGCGACACAAATTGTTGCGCACGATCGCTGGCGACTGCCTGCCCAGGCGTCTCGATCGCTTCGAACCCAGGGTTGTCAAACGACGACCAAAACCCTTTCCCCGAATGACGGTGCCGCGCGCCGTTTTGAAGCAGCGTATCCTCGCAAATCATGCCCGCTTTCAGGCGTCGACATGAGCCTTATCCGAGTGGCATTCCGACATAAGGGTGGCGTACAAGCCGAATCCGAAAGACGTAAAAGTGGACCACCTCTGGCAGGCAATCAAAGACCGGCAAAGTGAATGTTCCCGAACCGGGCGACCCGAATTCATTCCTGCACAGTTACTTAACGATGTAGAGACGATTCGCAGTACAGTACTGAACAAGCTTAGCCATTCTGGAACACCGAATCTTGTCGTGGGTGAAGTTCAATTCGCATTGGATACGGTAAGAAAGCTGCAACAGCATAGCTTTCCCAAGAAGAATTGGCGAGGATTAGATTTGGAGGAGCGAGGGCATGCGCGGGTACTACATTGAGCAGGTTTCATTCTCGAAAATTGTGTCCTCTGCACCTGACTGCCTGGAAACAGAACCTCCCATCGATTTCACAATAATTGCCTTGTCGCCCATCGGCTCGAGATTGATTAGAGTCGGATGGAGGGCCTCAATATAGACTTGAGATCCGTTATCTATTCCTGTATATGTTAATGTCGGCTAAAGGCATTAATGGATATAGAAACCGAAAGGGCCCAGACCCGGCTGGGTCCCCTCGAACAGCGCTTGCTCTCCTATGCCCAGCTAAAGGGACTGTCGGTTGTGCGCTTCGGGCAATTTCGTGAAGCGATCGAGCTGACGGCCGAGCAGGAGCGAAAAGTGCTTTTTCGCCTGGCGCGCGGAGGCACGATCGTGCGGCTGAAGCGGGAATTCTACATGGTGCCTCCGCGGCTGCCTGTGGGCGGGGTCTGGAATCCCGGCGAAGCAGTCATTTTGAAAGAATTGATGCGTGTCTACAATAAAGGCAGGTATCAACTGTGTGGCTGGCCGGTGTTCAACCGTTACGGATTCACCGACCAGGTCGCGGCGCGCCTATCCGTCTACAACGACCGGATTTACGGTGACCGCGTCATCGCGGGCAAAGCATTCACTTTCATCAAAGTGATGGAACGTCGGTTGGGGGGAACGGAGAAGGCGCCGACTCCGACAGGAACAGTAATCATCCCCGAGAAAGCCCGGGCCCTGGTAGACGCGTTTGTCGACTGGTCGCGATTCGGAACATTGCCGGCTGGACTGGAATGGGTGCGCAGGGCGGTCCGCGAAGAGCCGCCGTTGAAGTCGGCTCTCGTGGAAATGCTTTCCAGGTTCGGCAACCAGGGCGCCATACGGCGGGTTGGCTATCTGCTCTCCGGGCTCGGTTTGCCGGAGTCCGCGCAACGAAAACTGAGAAATATATTGCGGAGCCGGTCTTCGCTCATTCCTCTCGTGCCCGGACATCCGGTACGGGGCAAGGTGAATCGCGATTGGGGAGTGATCGACAATGAGTGATTTCCTCTCCGTCGCGGAAAAATGGCTGAACGACGGGGAGCTCTTCCGGGAGGCGGTTGAACGTACGGCCAGGGAGACCGGATTCGCCAGTGAGCTGATCGAGAAGGATGTATTCGGCTCTCTGGCCCTGTCCGTATTGACCCCGGAACTGGCGGCTACTGCTGTCTTCAAGGGAGGGACCTGCCTGAGCAAGGTATACGCCGGCTTCTACCGACTGAGCGAAGACCTGGATTTCGCCGTTCCGGTCGCGCGTCCGTCGACCCGAAGAAAGCGGCGGCAACTTATGAATCCTGTGAAGAAAATCTGCGCTGCGCTGGATATGGCGACCCCGGCCCTGAGTGTCGTGCAAACTCTTCGCGGGGCCAATCATTCCACGCAACACGTTCAGGTATTGGGTTATGAGTCCTGCATCACCGGAAGGACGGGCGAGATCAAATTGGAGTTTGGCGTGCGCGAGCCGCTCCTTCAGGGAGCACGGCAGGAGCTTGCCGGCACCCTGCTGGTCAGCCCGATCACCGGAAATACGATATTTCCGCCTTTTCCCGTCTTCGCCATGACAATAAAGGAGATCTGGACTGAGAAGATCCGCGCCGCTTTGACGCGTCGCGAGCCCGCCATTCGCGACTTCTTCGATCTGGACCATGCGGTGTTGAATCTGGGGTTGGACCTCAATGACGTTGATCTGCATGAATTGATCCGCAAGAAACTGGAAGTGCCGGGAAACGACCCCGTTGACATGTCTGCCGCAAAACGCCGAGAACTCAAGAGTCAGGTGCAGACACAGCTACGGGCGGTACTGCGCGAGCCCGACTTTGTGCAACTTGATTTCGATCGAGCCTTTGCCGCGATAGGTAAGCTTGCTGAACGGCTTGAGGGGTAGACATGGCCACACACGACATCATCGATAACCGATCAGAGAAACTGGTCGATCATCTCAATCAGATGCTTGGATCGAGCGATCGGGCCCGCTTTGCCGTCGGGTATCTGTTTTTGTCCGGCCTTACGGGTGTGGCTGACCGCTTAGGGAACCTGAAGGAGCTGCGTCTGCTGATTGGCAACACCTCCAATCGATAGACCATGGAAATGCTCGCCGAGGGTTACCGGCGGCTGGATCTTGCGGCTGACGAACTGGAGCGACAGGTCTACCCAAAACGCACTGCGGCCAGAAAGATGGCGGAAGAAACCGCCGGTAATCTTCGCAATGCTGTGGAACTCATGGACCAGACCGACGAGGCCGAAGGGGTAGTTGCCGGACTCATGCAGATGGTCGAAGAGAAGAGGCTGAAGGTACGGGTGTATACGAAAGGACGACTTCACGCCAAAGCATACATTTGCGACTACGGAGAAGTCTTCGATGAGACCGGCAAGAATATTGACCGCCACGAGAAGGGAATTGCGGTTGTGGGGTCGTCTGACCTGACGCTTGCCGGGCTCAGCCACAACACCGAGTTAAATGTCGTTGTGCAAGGCAACCAGAACCACTCAGCGCTGGTTCAATGGTTTGACGATCTCTGGAAGGAGGCAACGGAATTCGATGAAGCCCTCATGCATGAGCTTGCCGAATCGTGGGCTGCAGCGCAGGTCACCCCTTACGACATATACATGAAAACGCTCTATGCCCTCGTCCGGGATCGGTTGGAAGGCGAGGAAGAGCAGGAATTACTCTGGGACGACGATATCTTCCGCAAACTGGCAAGCTTTCAAAAGGTTGCGGTTCGCCAGACGGTGCAGATGATTCGCGATTTCGGAGGCGCTTTTGTGTCGGATGTAGTGGGTTTAGGGAAGAGCTATATCGGCGCGGCGATCGTCAAGCACTTCGAACGGACCGATCATTCGCGCCCGCTGATCATCTGCCCAGCGCCCCTCCGGGAAATGTGGGAGCGCTACAACGAAGTCTATCAGCTCAATGCAAGGGTGCTGTCGATGGGGTATCTTCGGGAAGACGAGAACGACGGCGTGGCCCGTCTTTTGAACGACGTTCTTTACCGAGACCGAGACTTTGTCCTGATAGACGAGAGTCACAACCTGCGGCATCCGGAAAGCCAGAGATACAAGGTCGTGCAGACATTTCTCTCGACGGGCCGTCGATGTTGCTTCCTCACCGCCACGCCACGAAACAAGACCGCGCGGGATGTCTATCACCAGATAAAGCTCTTCCATCAGGACGACCGCACGGATCTTCCCGTCGACCCACCGAACCTGAAGGATTTTTTCAAACTCATCGATCGCGGAGAGCGGAAACTTCCGGATCTTCTGGCCAACATCCTTATTCGCCGTACGCGCAACCACATTCTTCGTTGGTACGGATTCGACGCGGAGACGCACGAATCCTTTCTGAAAGCCATCGACGCGGGCTTCGTTCCGGCCGGAGAAGAAGCACAGAGTATTCTCTACGAAAGCGACATGCTCGAGGAGTCCGATCTTGTGGACGCGTTGCGACAAGTTTCGAAACGCTATTACGCAAAGGACTTTGACACCACCCGGTTGAAGGCGCATCTCGAGCACGACATTGAAGTTTTGAGGAACATCCGGGATCTTGTTGCTCCCATTACACCGGATAAAGACGCGAAACTGCAGGTATTAAAGGAAAGACTGAACGAACGATTCTTGAGAGACAGCAAGCGGCTCGTATTTACCCAGTACGCTGACACCGCGCGATACCTTTATGCGAACCTTAATCCCGACGACCAGTACGCGGATGTAGAGGTCATTTTCAGCGGTGACAAGAGTAAGGAGCGGGTCGTCGGCCGCTTTGCGCCGAAGGCCAACCCGGAATACCGGTTCGGAAAAGGGGAGGCTGAGCTGATGACGGTGATTGCCACGGACGTTCTTGCGGAAGGCTTAAACCTGCAAGACTGCGACAACATCATTAATTATGACCTCCATTGGAACCCGGTCCGGTTGATTCAGCGATTTGGCCGCATCGATCGAATAGGATCCGAACATGAAGTAATCTTCGCCTACAATTTCCTTCCGGAGCTCGGAATCGAGAAGAACCTCGGCCTTCGCCAGACATTACACAACCGCATTCAGGAAATTCATGACACCATCGGTGAGGATTCATTCATTCTTGATGAATCGGAATCTCTGAATCCCGAAGCGATGTACGCAATCTATGAAACGGGCCAAGACAAACCCGTGCAACTGGATCTTTGGGAGAAACCGGAAGAAGAGTTCCTCGATCTCAATGAAGCCGAGGAGATTCTCCGACAGATGCGAAACGATAACCCGGATGAGTTCGAGTGCATCGCCAATCTTCGCGATGGAATACGCACGGCTCGGTCGGAGTCTCCAAAGGGATTGTTTGTATTCTGCCAGGCCGGACGTTACCAGCAATTGTTCCTTCTCGATGAGAAAGGCGAGATCATTTCACGCGACACCCAAAGGGTAGTCGGCTCCGTAAAATGCGGTCCCGACACCGGGTCCGTTGCCCTACCGGATGGACACAACGAGGCCGTCATGAATGTAAGGCGAGTGTTCGAGGAACAGGTGAAACACCGTGAAGCGGAAAGAACGCATTCATTCAACCTGACGCACGGGCAACTTTACGTGCTTCGGGAATTGCGAGTGCTTTTTGAGGGAACGGCAGAGGAAGAAGTGAGAAGTAACATAAACGTTCTCGAAAAGACTTTCCGGGGTACCTTGACCGGCGCCGTCAAGCGGGAGCTGAACCAGTTGCGAAGAAATGGCGTCACCGGCGATTCGCTCTATCGGAATTTGATCCGGATCTACGATCAACACAGCTTGAAGGATGCCGGCGGCCGGCGCATTCTCGAGCCCGAAGATAGACCTGTTCCTCGGATCATTTGCAGCGAAGCCTTTGTCTGAAGAAGAATGGCTTCCGGTTGCGCCCGTTCTGCCGCTCCCTGCGACTCAGACGGTTCCGGTCAGTCGAGCAAGCTCGGTCATTGCATCCTCTCGGAGGCTGCTACCGACCGCGGTCACCGAGTCATCGAGTTGTTCCTGGGTGCGGCATCCTACAATGGGAATCACAGGAAACGAATGAGACCATAGATAGGCCAGTACAAGCTGGCTGATGGACATGCCGGCCTTGACTGCCAACGCCTCCAAATAGGAATGGATGGCTACAAATCCGCTGTACCCCTGCTTTCCCGTGTAGGTTTGGGCCTCCCGAATTCGCCCAGGGGTCCAGTTGGAGCACGCGTAGTAGCGGATCTTACCGGCCTGTTGGAACCCGTGAAGCGAGTCCAACATCGGCTCCAGGGGCCGTCGCAAATCGTCGCGATGCAGCCAGTAGAGGTCGATCCGGTCGGTCTGTAATGACTTCAGGCTGTCGTTCCTAATATCCTCCATACGAGCCCGCGGCCAGGTCGACGCATACGATTTCCTTATCGTTTCGGGCAAACAGGCTCCTTTCAGCGAAGGCGGGATGGCTCCAGACAACAGGGCGGTCTCCCGTCCGGTTGGTGGGTTCGATGACTTGATGGCGTCCCTTTTCCCGATATCCCTCGGCCGAAAGATCGGCCAGGATCAGTTCGCCGGTTTCGCTGAAAAGAAAGTATCCTCCACTTTCCGCATGGTATACGATAAAGGCGGTACCATGACGGCCCCGTTCGCGATTGCCTATGGTCGGTTCGGTAGTTTCCCATAGCCTTTCCCCATCGGTCGCTCGCACGCCAATAAGCGCCCCCGACTCGATATCACAGCCGAATACCATGTCACCGTCAAAGAATGGGGTGCTAATGCCGGAGTAGACGGCGTTGCTCCCAGTTGCCCGCCACAATATCTCGAAACCAGGCTCCTCATCGTTCAGTTTCAGGAGCGCACTGGCGCGCCCCATGCCGCTTACGAACAGAAGAGACTCTCGCTTGCGAGGTCTGCATACTGCGAATCCGTAGGAGGGTTTCAAATCGACGGACCAGTAGACCTCACCGGTTAACGGGTTCAGGCTATTGAGGCCCTCCGGATGCCAGATGAGCAGTTGCTTCCGGCCTCCATGTTCGATCAAGGTCGGAGGACAATACCCGGGTTCTGCAGCCGTTAATGCCCGCCACTTTTCTTCTCCCGTATTTTTGTCAAACGCGACCGCGACACTGCCCTCGCCGCCCACAACGCAGTAGAGATAATCGCCGCCAACCAGGGGATGGGCAGCGTAGCCCCACATGGGCGTTTCGGTATCGTAGCTTTCGTTAAAGGAAACCGACCAGAGTTTCTCTCCCGTAGTGGCGTTTAAGCCGACCAGGTCGCCTTCCGCACCGAGCGAGTAGACTTTTCCATCCGCTAGTGTAGGAGTGCAGCGGGGACCAGAGGGGAAAGAAACGTGATAGCGGCGGGTGTATTCGTGTTTCCAGAGCAGCTCGCCCGTTTCTGCGGATAGACAAAGGATGCGCTCCTTGCCCACCAATTCATCTTTCCAACTGCCCCGATTGGTAATTTCCCCGGAAGCCTTCTGGTAGTCCATAACATAGACTTTTCCGTTGGCCACCGCAGGCCCTGCATAACCCAATCCGACCTCATGCCGCCATTTGAATTGCAGGCCGCCGCTAGGAATTTCCGTGATTACTCCCGACTCTCGCCACCTTGAGTCACCTAGCGGGCCCAACCATTGGGGCCAGTCGTCGGCGTTGCTGACCAAGGGAAGACAGAAACTCAGAATGAGGCCGCAGAGAAACTGAGGCACCGGGAAGGAGGGGCGAATAGTCTGATACATTGGTGATATTGAGACAGTATGCGGGTCGGGATCGCAAGAGGTATCGTGGGGGTTCCAGGGTTCAACGGTTCGGGGGTCAGTGAACAGTGAACAGACGGGCGTGATTGTGGGTTCGCGTTCAGGTCGGGTCGGGTGGTCGGGCTGGGACTGAAGCCGATCCGTCTTCGTCCCGCTACGGGCACTTCGCCGGGACCAGAGTGCTCCAGCAACCTCGCAGCGGCATGGGCTGGTAGCTGGACGCCTTCGCGTTCAGGGCCGGTCCGCTGATCCGGTGGGGACTGAAGCCGAAAGGTTCCAAGTGCGTCGATGCGGTATGCGCTTGGGGCAAGACGCTTTTCGTCTCGGCGAAACAATGCATCCAGGGGCAGCTGGTTTTAGCGGGATGAAACTGCAGGATGCAGAGTCTCCCACGGCGGATCGAACCCACCCCGCCCTTCGGGCACCCCTCCAAGGAGGGGACTGTAATAGCTGGCTACCGTTAGGCAGAGGTCCCCTCTCGGGAGGGGTGCCCGAAGGGCGGGGTGGGTCATGCCCAGTCTGAGACAAGTTTCAGAGGAGCCGTCAGGTGAAGACGTATCGCGTTGACGCAAGGATGCCTGGTTCACCTTGAGACCTCGTACCGCTATCCCTCCTTTCGCGCGTGCAGAAGCAGGAATGCCGGCACACTGAATGCCATGCTGCCCAAAAGCGAGAGGACAGTGAATGTAAGCCATCCCGGCCTGGTCAGGTCGCGAATCTTAATCAGCCAGGCAAAAAGCACCAGCAGGAGAAAGGCCTCTCCCATGAAGACCATGGCCACCGGATCGTGAAGCGCCTGCAGGAGGGCTGCTCGGTCCGTAAGTGCGAAATAGAGAAAGATCCCGTTTGGACCGATCAATCCGGTAACCGCGAAGATGACGAGAAGGATACGTTGGGAACGAGTGAACTGCATGGGAGGGAGGTTTGAACGAACTCTGTTAGAAGTGAAGATCGAATTCCATCTATTCTGACTCGCTGGTCTGGAAGCGAATAGGCAGGAGTGAGCAAAGCTGTTTCTGCAGTTCAAGCTGGGTTCCCGCCTTCTTGCGAAGCCGGCTACTACGAGGCGGGTGTTCTGTAGCTGGGCGCTTTCGCGCTCAGCCGACGAGTCTGATTGCCAACAAGCTTCTTATCAGGAGGTGAAATGCTGGTCAGATGCAAAGGGTGAAGATCGAATTGAACGACACCCTTAAAAAGCCTACTCCCCGCAGCTTAGCTTTCTAACCCGGTTATATTTATAACATAAACCGGGTTAGTCCTGCAGCCACCAGAGCCGCTCCCAGCGGCTGCCCCCTGCGTTTTGCTGCTGCGAACCCGGCGTGCTGCGGCCATTTTCGATATACCCCGTCAGCAGTTGCCGGAGGCGTTGAGCCAAATCCGGATGTTCGGCGACCAGGTTGTGCCGTTCTCCAATGTCGGTTTCGAGGTCGTAGAGCTGGGTCGGTGGCAATCCTTCGCATTCCTTCCCCGGCCGGGGATAGCTCCAACCTCCGGATCCCGCACACATCTCGAGCTTCCAGCGGCCTTGCCGGATGGAGAGCGATCCGTCGATGGACTGGTGGACAGTGGCTTCACGGATCGGACCAGCTTGTTCGAGGCCACGCCATAGTGGCAGATTGCTGACGCTGTCCTCCCCGGCTTCGTCGGGAAGGATCTCTCCCAGAATCTCGGCCACCGTGGCCAGAAGGTCGCCCAGGCAGACAGTTTCATGGCAAACTTGCCCACTCGGCGTAGCGTCGGGCCAGCGCAGGACGAAAGGTATTCGATGACCCCCTTCGTATATGTCCGCTTTATTACCGCGAAAGACATAGCTCGGGCGGTGACCAATAGCGCCCAGTTCCTCAAAATCGGCATTGGGCGAACTGCCGTTATCGGAGGTGAATATGAGGATCGTGTTGTCGGCTATAGCATGGTGCTCCAGCAAGGTCATTATTTGCCCGACGAGATCGTCGATTTGCAGGCAGAAATCACCGTACTCGTTGGTGCCGGACACTCCTTGGAATTCCGGCGTGGGCAGGATCGGTGTATGGGGTGCGGGCAGGGGAAAATAGAGGAAGAAGGGAGAGGCCCGGCGCGCCTGCTGGTCGATAAACCGCAGGGATTTCTCAATCAGTTTGGGAAGCACTTGTTCATGGACGAAATCGGGTGCGGTAGGTCCGCTGCGCATCAGGAGTTTTCCTTCAGTACCATTCACGATGTGATCCGGCACCGCAGTTGGAAGGTCGTTTTCGATGTAAACATAGGGCGGCATATCGAGCGAGGCGCTGATTCCGAAGAAATAGTCAAAGCCATGGGCGAGCGGCCCTTCACCAATCGGCTTTGAGAAATCGACATCTTCCTCGGCCTCGCCTTTCTTGTGCCAGTGCCAGCCCAGATGCCATTTACCTACGCAGCCGGTGGTGTAGCCATGGGACTTTAGAAACGATCCCACGGTCATGCGGCCACACTCGATCAGGGGCGTCGAGTATCCCTTTGTTACACCCCGTTTCAGTGTCGAACGCCAGCTATAGCGCCCCGTCAGTACGCTGTAGCGCGAAGGAGTGCACACGGCAGAGCTGGCGTGCGCGTCCGTAAATCGCATCCCTTCAGCGGCAATTCGATCGAGATTGGCGGTATGGATCTTCGAATCCGGATTCAGGCAGGAAACGTCTCCGTAGCCCATATCGTCGGCCAGAATGTAAATGATGTTGGGGTGCCTGTTGCTCATGGGGTCGGGTCAACTTGGTGATTCCCCGTAGCTTGCTGCGGGGTGGCTGACTTGATAAAGAAGAGAGGGTGGGAGAGAGGAAGGAAGAAAGTCGAGTAAAGCGAGGAAGTCACTGTGTGTGGGAGATCCACTATCATGTGGTGATGCCGGTGAAGTATCGGAAGGCGCTGATAGATAAGCGGATTGAGCGAGTGATGATCGAAACGGCCAGAGGGATAGGGGAACGCTATGAAATAGAACTGGAGGCCCTAGGGATGGATAAAGACCATGTGCATTTACTGTGCGGGGCACATCCGAAAATAGCGCCAGGAAGTATCGTGATGAAATTCAAGAGTATCACAGCACGGGAGTTGTTCAAGAGGGAGCGGTGGCTGAAGGAGGAACTCTGGGGAGGAAGATTCTGGAGTTCAGGGTATTACGTGGGGACGGTTGGGGAGAGAGGGAATTGGGCGATGGTGGAGAAATACGTTTTGGAACAGGGCAAGCCGAAGGAGGATCTGCGTCAGTTAACACTGTGGTAGAGAATAAGTTCTCCTTCCCCGATACCCCGACGCTTGCGTCGGGGAGGTTCATTTCTCGGGACCATAATCAGCATTCATGATGGGTGGCACACATTGCAACTCTCACGCAGTATATTTAATGGTTGTCGGATGTCGGGCGGACCTTCTTCCGCTACTCCGACATTGAGGCGGTGTTCTACGACAAATCTGAGTGAGTCTCGGATTTTCACCGGAATGCGAAGGGGAGAGAACCACGGACGCCTGGAAACGTCGCAAGGTGATGACCGCAGATTACGCAGACCTACAATCTGGCTGATCCGGGTAATCTGCGGTCCCTATCTGTGCTCATCCGTGATGGTATGAGGCTTTCCCATCGAGAAAGGGATAGAAAATCTTGCGAACCCGCGGCATCGTTCGAACCCGTGGTTACTGCTCCATCAAAAGGTTAAATTCTATTGCGGAATTCGCCTCCAATGTTGACAGATTGCTTTCCGCAGATTCAGCGAACCTGGGCAGATGGGAAGCAGTTTCCAGCCTCTGGAGGGCCGACGGCTCTGGAGGCCGCTGCCAAGTCATGTCTCGGAAACGGGTCGCTTGCCCGCCTGAAAGGACGGGTCGGTTGCCCGCCTGAAAGGCACGATCAGAGATCAGCAAGGTTGCCTGCTTGCCGGACTTCCCGATCTCTATCGGGATCCCTCCAAAGGTGGTGCGCATTGTGTTTCCAGTCCATTTGTCGCGTCGTTTCTTAGCTTCACTTTGGAAGTGTCTCTTATGTCGTTCTTCATGGATTATGTAACCCATTTAAATAGTAGCACTTCCGTTTATTTTTCCACGCTTTTTCAGGGCTATTTTGGGCCAAAAAACGACGGTTCGCCTATTTTGGGGCTATTCATCGTCCGTTTCATGCTTGTGCCGGTGATGGAGGTCGGGCCAATGGGGGTGGCGATGGGAGATCGGCTCGTGCTCGTGCCAATGGTTGTGCCGCACCCATGCCGGTAACCTGGGGTGTATGTGACTATGGTGGCCGTCGTCGTGGCGGTGGGAGTGCTCGTGCGAAAGTGCTTCATGGGTGTGCCGGTGCGAGTGACTTTCAGCCAGAAGGAATACGACGGCCAATATAAACAGTAGAGCCGACATTACCTGCCATGCCGAGATCGACTCGCCCAGTAGTGCGACCGAAAGACCGACGCCAAAAAAGGGCGCGCTGGAAAACACGACCTGGGCGCGAGTGGCGCCCAGACCTTGGGCGGACTTGATGTAGAGGACGATACTCGCGCCGTAGCAGAGGGAGCCCACCAGCAACGCAACCACCCAGGCGCGCCAGTCCGATAAAATGGGGGACAGCGAGGCGCCGATGGCCAGGTTGACGGAGCCGGCAACAGCGCCCTTCCACAGGGTTGTCTGGCTCGGCGTGATTCCATCGATGAGGGCGGTAAGGTGGTTATCCAGGCCCCAGCAAACGCAAGCCAGCAACACGAGAGATCCTGCAGCCAGCCCCGTTGGCCCCTGATGCCATGACAGGAGTGCGGCCCCTGACAGAGCGGAGCCGACGCCCAGCCAACCGTTGCGACTGAGATTATCACGGAAAAAACACACTCCAAGCACCGCAGTTGCCGCAAGTTCAAGGTTGAGCCATAGAGAAACCGATGCCGCCTCCGCGAGAGTGAGTCCAAATAGAAGCGCTACCGGACCCAGGATTCCGCCAAATACGACGGCGCCAAGCAGTCTGGCCCGGTTCCGGTGATCGCTGCCGCGGGGAAGACCCATGCCTCCTTGAGCCAACGCGGCGGGCGCCACCCCGGCGGCGGCTCCGAGGTAGAGAACTCCCGCCAGTTGAAATGGGGTGAATGCTGTAAGTAGCCACTTGCTGGCGGGCGTGGCGGCACCAAAGAGTATTGCCGCGATTATACCGAGCAATATGGGGCGAGTGCGCATGGATTTGAGCGGTTGGTTTCGTAGCAGCAATGCAAAACAGACCTGCACTATCCTTGGTCGTACACAATGGGTCCGAATAAGGGTGTTGGGCAAGCTAACTGAAGCCGAAGAGCTCCAGCTACGCCTGAGAAGGTTCATCCATGTAGCTGGACGCCTTCGCGTTCAGGAGAGGTTGGACTATCGGGCTGGGACTGAAGCCGAAGGGCTCCAGCTACGCCTGAGAAGATTTTTCGATGTAGCTGGACGCCTTCGCGTTCAGGAGAGGTTGGACTATCGGGCCGGGACTGAAGCCGAAGGGCTCCAGCTACGCCCGAGAAGATTTTTCGATGTAGCTGGACGCTTTTGCGTTCAGGGGAGGTTGGACTATCGGGCTGGGACTGAAGCCGAAGGGCTCCAGCTACGCCCGAGAAGATTTTTCGATGTAGCTGGACGCCTTCGCGTTCAGGGGAGGTTGGACTTATCGGGCCGGGACTGAAGCCGAAGGGCTTCAGCTACGCCTGAGAAGATTTTTCGATGTAGCTGGACGCCTTCGCGTTCAGGAGAGGTTGGACTATCGGGCCGGGACTGAAGCCGAAGGGCTCCAGCTACGCCTGGAAGGTTCATCCAAGTAGCTGGACGCTTGCGCTTTCAGGAGAGAATCGTGATTTCCATCAAGGTCAGGATCACGGTGGGAAACACCGATCAAAACTCGACGGCAACCCTGAAACCGAATTGGCGAGGTGCTCCGGGCACACCGGCTTGGAGGTCGGTTACGATATTAGTGTAGTAGCGTTCATCGGATAGATTGTTCGCCGTAACCATGAAGGAAAGGCGCTCTCCACTGAAGCCGGCGGAAGCATTCAAAATGGCGTAGTTCCCTTGGCGAAAAGAATCGACGTTAGCTTCGCTGAAGAAGGTCTCTCCAAAAGTGCGCAGGTCCAGCCTCCCGAACCATCCCTTGGGGTGCGCGTAGTGGACGCCGAGGCTGAGCGTGAATTCGGGAACGTAGGGAGCACGATTTCCCGCGAAATCCTGCCCCGAGAAGGGATCGCGATATTGCTGAAAGGAAAAATCGCTGTAGCCGATGGCGAGATTGACAGTAAACCCCTCGATAAACTCGGAGTTGCACTCGAACTCCAGCCCACGGACTCGGGATCGGGCGGCGTTAACGATGAGGTAATCGGTAAAGGTAAACGTGCGCTCTACCTGGTAATCGTCAATATCAGTCCAGAATCCATTGATGATCATGTCAAAGAGACCTTTGGGTCCCCCCACATGCACCCCAAATTCATGAGTCCAAGCGTATTCAGTACCGTATTGCGCAATGGCGGGATCGTCGGAAAATGCGGAGAAACCCGCGGGCTTAAAGCCGGATCGCGAAGAGGCGAAGAGGTGGAGGTTTGAGGAAAAGCTGTAGGCAGCCTTAAAAGCCGCCGCTGCGTTGGTCGACTTAACACCGCCCGCCACCACACGGTCGGGAAAGAGCCCATCTGAACGCACGCGGTCGATGCGCTTTTCGTCTTCATCGTAGCGTACCCCTGCCTGCAGTTGCAGACGCTGTCCGAGCATGATCGATACGGAACCATAAAACGCGAAATTGTCTTCCTGAATCGAAAATATCGTGTCCTGTCGAACAGGGAAAGCGCCGGACGGCGTTGGAATTATGAACGTCCGGGTGGCTTCTCCGTCGATGTCACTGGTGAGAAAGAAGGCACCGGCGCGCCACCGCCATCGGCTGCTTTCAGTTTCTGCCGAAGTCAACCGGATTTCCTGGGTCCATTGCCTTTGGCTTTGGAAGATCGTGGAGGTGAATCCCGGCAGGGGACTCAGATCGAGGTCGAGGGCGTTCGGGACCATTCTCCAGTCCAGATGATTGGTCACCCCGAGTAACATTCCCCAAGGAAAATTGCCTTGAACGCGAAGGGTCTGGTTGTGCCGGTCAATGTGCGTTCTGCCCGGAAAGTCGGCGCCCAAGGTAAATGGATCTCCAGCCAGCGGAGTGAGCCGTTGCGCTCCGTCACGAAACCGTTCCGCACTCGCTGAAATACCCAGGTCCCAGCGGCTGTTGGGCAGCCACTGAAAGGAAAGACGGCCTCCGAGGGCATCGCGATTGTCCAGGGGCTGGCCGGAAATCGCGTCCTTGATGAAACCGTCTTCACGGTGAGAGTAGCCGGCTGCCGTAAAATAAGTTTTCTTCGTCGTAATGGGACCCGATACGGCTACTGAGTACTGCTGGCCGCCGAATTCCCCAAGACCGAAGGAAGCGCGAAGTGAAAGCTGTTCGGTGGGTCCGGGCGTCCGTGCCGCGATGACGCCTCCGGCACTGTTCCTTCCGAACAGGGTAGCCTGTGAACCCCGCAGAATCTCCAGGTCCTCGATATCGAAAAGCTGAAAGGCATAGGCGAAGGTTTCGCCCATGGGAACGTCGTCGACGTAAAACACCACCGACGGGCTACTAAAGAAGGCCGTGTTTCCGATTCCACGCATCGTGTAAATATTACCATAGGAACGTAACGAGGTGCTGCTGACATTGAGACTTGGGGATCGTCCCGAGAGGTCAGCTAGCGAGCTGATCGGCAATTGTTTGAGAGCTTGGTTGGTGACAAGTGAGAGTGTAGTAGGGGGGCTTTCGATGGAAAGGTTGCGTCGTGCGCGGGCAATGTATTCCGGCAATTCGAAAGGCGTAACCAGGGTCTTGTCGTCGGATGTCCCATAAAGTGGGGGCGACAGCGCAAACATTCCGAGTGCGAACCAGGAAGCCGCAGTGAGCCGGTTTCGCTGCAGTCTGCCCGGAGGGATCGAATTACTGGTGGGCGAAGCAATCATTTCGTGAAAACGGACAGATCATCGAAGAAAATCGGTTGGCCGGCATAGGGGATTCCCCAGACCGAAGGACGACCCGTGGAGGGTTGGCGTGTCGTAGTCCAGGCCAAAATGCTGTCGACCGGTTCAGTTACCCCATGCTCCCAGACTTTGGCATAGATATGCCAGGAGGTAGCTGAGATTTGCTCCACGCTGAGCTGCAGCCAGGTCCATCGGTCGGATTCCCAATGGTAGCGGGTAGAAGCGAGAATCTCGGTTGCCGTGTGCAGGCGAATGACGCGAGCACCCGCCGCTACAGTCAGACGGAAGCCGGAGCGGCCGCTCAGCCCGATCCCGAATGAGGGGAGCTGTCTCGAGAGAGAACGGGAGCGGATGCGGGCCCGTAGGCGAACTCCGGAACTCCTTCGCGGACCAAATAGGAACCCGAATTCGCCAAGCGGTTCGCCCGCTAGGGCGAGAACGCGGTTTTCCTTAATATCCGTAACCATGAAGTCGCCGTCGAGGATGAAGAGGTCGGTAGGCGCTTGGCCGATATCCGCATTTTCGAAATCGAGGTGAGTGCGCAACTCCCACGTGCAGCCCGCAGCGGGCGCTTCGGCGGCCAGGGTGGGAACCATGCGGAGGCACAGCATAAGGAGGAGTGGAATCCTTGCGCTTGGGAGATAAGATCTCCATTCGATGCCTCTCATGGAAGACAGCATGTATAGAGACTCGCTACCGTCAACTTCAGCACTCCAAAAGGGAACAGCGACATTCTCTGCCACTTCCGCACTACAATGCTTCGGCTTCTTTTTGGGGAACTACGAATTGCGTGGATCGATGCGAATAGATCGCTTTTCGCTCAATATGCTTCGCGTCCAGGATTCAGCTTTTGGCTTAACTTGATCAGAGGTCCAGGTTTCCTCTGTATTCGCTCTAATTTGGGTAATGTCAGGCCTTCTCTCTATGCTCGTGAACGTATGCAGAGTGATTGTCGCCAGTATCAGGCAACGGCGATGCGCTTGCCCGCAGCACTCACCGTTTTCCGCCAGACTTTCTCATAGCCTTTGAGAAACTGGTCATCATCTTCCCCTTTCTTATCCCAATTGGCCAGTAGCGAACTTGAAAAGTAGACCCGTTCCCCGTTCCAGCTTTGAGAGGGCATGTTTAGCTGCTTGCCAATGACTTTTTCGTAGATCTGTTTCGGTGCGCCGGGAACCTGGAAGACTTTGCGTGGCTGACGCGTGTGAAGATTCCACAGCACGACCGTTTGACCGAAGCGCTTCATGGCCTCGGCGTCCTGAAGCATCTGCCCGAAATCCATCATGTAGTTCGACCAGCCCGTAAAAACTCCGCTTCCGGAGCATAACTGTGCGGCTACTCAATCCCGAAAATCACGGGACGTGGATTAACGAAGTCATTATCCGGGATCCGATTCTTTAGCTTCGGAGAGGTCCGCCACGATCTCAAGGATCTCTTTTCTGTGTTGCTCCGGTGCCTCGACGTGGCCCCATCCTGACGTTGCCTGAAACAGGCCACTGAGTGCCGAATCCATATAATTTCTCATGACATGAGGTATGCTCTTCCGGGTAAGCGCATCATCGAGCAACTGGGCTTCGAACTCGTTATCCAGCACTACGATCTTCTTCATGATCTCGGAGTTTCCGCAAGGAACGAAAGGTATTTTCCAACCTCAAGCGATCGGCGCTCCCGTTGCCAAATCAAGTTGAATGTTGATTGCTCGCTCTACCCCAGACATCTCATCCTTGGAAACAGAACCGGCCCGATTCAGGAGCCGCCTCTTACTGACTCCAGTGCTTCCGCTTCTCGAGCCTCATTGGCAGCCATTTCCTCGTATGCAGCATAGAGTTCCCTCCTGACTACGTGCGGGCGCACCAAATCCTCGATGAATCGGCTAATTCTTCTCGGACCAACCGTTTCACGAAGGCCTTCATAGACCTCCTCGTCAATAGACAGCGTCAGTTTTTTCTGCATCACCTGAAATCTCAGCGGAATGACACGTATAACAGCAGTAGTCAAGGAGGGGTGTTCCACTGGCAGGGAGTATCCTCGCCTTTCCCATTGAGTGATCCAGTCCGTTCCGAGCAGCTTTGAGAACCCGTCAGGTCGTCTTCTCGTGGCCCGAGGCTTACTCCCGACGAAGGAGGGGTTGCCCCGGGGTTCACGGACCGCCCGTCACGGCGAAGCTGCGCGGAGCCGGATTCGCCTGTCACTCTCACACACCGCATTCTCCGCTACGCTACGATAAGCAGTGCGCCACGAAAAAGGTCCGAGCCTCGAGCGAGTCGCACACTACTAGGAATACGCGACGGCGAACGGACGAGGCCCCTCGAGCCCGTGGGTCTGATTTCCTTGCGGATCCGGTGTGGCATCGCTCAAAGCGCTGACTGTCCTTTCCTTGGCGTGTACAGCAACAACGTAGCGATCTGTTGGTAGCCCACAGCGGAATATAGCCTGGCTCCCGTGTGACTGGCCAGCAGGACTGCAGTCCTGGCGCCGCCGGCGCGATCGTCCCGGAGCATTCGGCACAGCATTCCCCGGGCGATTCCGCGACGACGAAATGCGGGGACTACGTACATGTTAGTACACCACGTTGCATCTCCCACCACGATGCTGGCTACCCAGCCCACCAGTTCGCTGTCGACCATGGCGACGTATTGTCGCTGTCGCGATTCGCGACCTAAATTCTCCGGGAGAATCTGTCGGGTGCGTGCCGCTTTCGCTAGTCGATCGGCCATCTCTTCCGTAGTTACGCGCTCAATCGCCACGGCTGGGACGAAGCGCTGAATCCGTCGCAGATGGTGGATCAAAAACGGCTCCGTCCACCCAAGCCGATAGCCGAGAGCTTTGAAGCCGGCTCGCAGTGGCTCGTCGGATTCGTCGACCGCGTTGATCGCGCAGATGGCGAACCGGCCCCGCGTATGTTTGCGGGCGATCCTGTCAACCTCCTCCGGCGCCACGCCGGTTGCAATCCATTCCTCGTTGCGATATTTCGGTCGTTTCCGCGGTGCGTCCCGCAGTACCCAAACGGGTCCAACACGGCTGGCAACGTAAGGATGAGTGAAGCTGCGCGTGAAACAGTGTCCACCAGCAAACACTTCGATGGCACGATCGATTTGGGATTGCAGGGGAGACCACTCCTGCGGCCTCGCCGAGGCGCTACGAACTAAGCCGCATTTCTCACAAACCATCTGCTGCAACCACGTATCTCACAGTGAATCAAGGCCTTAACTTGCCCGGCAAGCTAGGAGTGTAGTAACACACCGTCGTCCGCCAGACCGCGTTCAGGCCTTGGTTTACCGCAATCTACACGGTTTCGCGACGATATTTGTGAGAAAAGCGGGCTAAGCGCTCGCCCTCGTGACCAGTGGAATCATATTCGGCCGTGCTCATTTGCAGAGTCATCCTTTGACTCGCAGCTCGAGGGATTCATTTATGGCCTCGAATCCGTGCTTAGCATTTGCACTTCAGGCCTATTTTTTCGTTCGTGGGCCTATCCTTTTCGCGCAACAGCATGACGGCTAAAAAGCCGGCGATCAGCGTGCCCAGAGTACTAAGCCAGCGCGGAACGGACCACCCGGCCACGATGACCTCCCACCCGAATACTAAGCGGTGCAGGTGCAGCAAAGCAACTATTCCAAACACGCTAACGGCAATCGTTGTGAACAGCTTCATTTATCTTTTCAGGGGATGCGGGAACGCAGAAGCAGGACCAATAAAAAAGCCGATGTAATAGCCAACACTGAGGGCTCGGGAATTAACACGGATAGGGGTGACAAGGACATTGGAGGGAGCGGAGGATGATCCACGAAGATTTGTGCGAGGAGATTATTCGTGCGGCACCAAGACCCATGTGGCCAAGACGATGGGGTATCTTGCAATAAGCGGCCTGCGTCTTTCCACTCTTCTCAACTTCAAATACGCCAAACTCGACTGGAAGCGTGTCGTGCGCTGAATAACCCCCGTTCCCCTTTTCCCTCATCCGTGCCCATCAGTGCAATCCGTGGTTAGCGTTCGATTATGGGCATGGTTAGATTTGGTAAGGACTCGCATCATAGGGGTCAACGGATCATTTAACCCTTTTTGCCCGTACTTCAGCGTGCTGCAGGGTTCTAAAAAAGACCTTGTAGGACGACACCCGTCCCCGCAGTAGCTACGGGAGACTCAACGATGCTTTTTCCTCTGCGGTCTCAGTTCAAGCGGGTTCATTAGGAGGTTCGTTATCGAGGCCTTTGGCCATCAACTATGGCTGGCAATGAACCCGAGATCCGGTCCCTCCGCTCACGCAGAGGGCTACACGTAGCTCGCGCCATGAGGAAGTGGAAATGTCGGCAATCGACGAGGTTCATTAGGAGGAGGAGGCCTGCGGCAAGAAACCTATTCCGAAACCTGATTTCGAGAATGAACTTCGGCTTGCTGAATCGGTCTGGAAATAGTAGATTGGAAGTCTGTATCCGATCGTTTCCGTGCGACAGCAGAGATAACAGTTCACAACATTATGATCGAATATTACCGTGTCCCCGCTGAAGACGCCGTTCTGGTGATGCCAGGAGATCTGAGAAGGACAGTTACTCAAATCTTCGAAGGCCTCGGCTTCCCGGAAAACGATGCCAAGCTGGCTGCCGATGTTCTGGTCGTGGCCGACATTCGTGGAGTAGAGACCCATGGAGTTTCCAATATGTTGCGGTATTATGTGGATGCTGTGCGAAGAGAGATCATCAACCCGAAGCCAAATTGGAAGATTGTCAGGGAAAAGGCGTCAACCGTGAATATTGAATGCGATCGCGGGTTGGGTCTGGTGATCTGTCCCAAAGCGATGGAGATCGCCATAGAGCGGGCCAGCCAAACCGGCCTTTGCACAGTGACACTCGGTAACGGGAGGCACGCGGGCATGATCGCCTACTATCCTATGATGGCCTTGCCGCACGACATGATCGGATATTGCATCACTTCCGGAGGCAAAGTGATGGTGCCGACGTTCGGCGCGGAACCACGACTCGCGCCCAATCCCCATGCTTGGGCAGTTCCCGCGGACAAGGAACCGCCCTTCGTGTTGGATATTTCCTGCACCGGGGTCGCGGCAAATAAGTTAGCGCTTCTCAAACGGTTGAAAAAACCGATTCCGGCGGGCCTTTTGTCTGAATCTGACGGGAGACCGATCATGGAATCCCGCTCCTTGCCCGACGAGTGGCATATGCTGCCATTGGGTTCCACGCCTGAACTGGGTTCGCACAAAGGCTATGGATTTGCCGCCATTGCCCAGATTCTTTCCGGCGTTCTTGCGGACGGCACTTTTGGCGACAGTCGCGGGCGCATGAGCCATCTTGTAGCGGCTTATTCGGTCGAAGCATTTACCGATGTCGAGCGTTTCAAAACCGATATGGATCGCTTTCTTCGGTATCTGCGGGAAACGCCGCCCGCTCCGGGCCATGACCGGGTTTACTATCCGGGACTGATGGAACACGAGGAAACGGAAATGCGGATGACGAACGGAATTCCCTTGCACAGAGAAGTTGTCACCTGGTTTGACTCAGCGACAGAGGAGATGCATCTCGAACCATTGGTGCGGAAGTCATCAAATGTAACGGCCTGAGCGAACCGGGTTGCCGCCAATCAAAGGCTGAAAATTACCTCGTAGGACGACATGGGTTCCCGTAGGGTAAAAATCCGTGGGAATCCCTGGAGCTCCGGGCGAATCCTCCCCCGTTGCCATTCTGGCTATGGAGGACGTGTTGGCGATGATCGTTGCTGCAGGGAGAAGGCTTTTTAAGGTTGTGGTTCAATTATGAAGAATAAAGTAGGTATTGGAATTATTGGCGCCGGGGGGATCTGCCGTTCTCGGCACCTTCCCGGATTGGCAAAGGTGGATGAGGCCGAGGTTGTCGCTATTTGCAACCGCAGTCAGGAGAGTGGCGAAAAGATCGCCCGGGAGTTCGGATTGGAGGCCGACATCATGACGGATCCCCAGGCCTTGATCGCCCGCAGCGACGTTGACGCGGTGATGGTGGGGACTTGGCCATACATGCACTGCCCATTTGCTTTAGAGGCACTAGAGGCGGGAAAACACATATTTGTGCAGGCACGAATGTCGATGAACCTGGCCGAAGCGAAGGCAATGTACAGCGCAGCTATGGATTCGGATCGGGTTGCCCAGATTTGCCCGGCGCCCCACTGCATGAAAGGCGACAGACTCATGCGCAAGCTGGTTGCAGACGGTTATCTTGGCGAAGTGCGGCACATCTATGTGCGATCGCTGGCCGGGAGCCTGGCTGACCCGAGCCTTCCCTTGCACTGGCGTCAGATTGACCGGTATTCCGGCTTGAACTCACTTCATGTGGGTATGCTTATGGAGTGGGTTCACCGTTGGTTCGGCTATGCCGAAACAGTAGCCGCTCAGGCCTCGACTTTCATAGGGCAACGACCGAACGGGACCGGCGGCGTGGGTGATGTCGAACGGCCGGATAGTGTCCATATCCTGGCTGAAATGCAGAATGGGGCGTCGGCTGTTTTCCTGCTCTCCGGGGTCGCTCAGATGGCGACTGGGGACTGCATCGAAGCCTATGGCAGTGAAGGCACGCTGATTTATGAATTGGGAAGTCAGCGTGTTCTGGGAGGCCGCAGAGGTGACGACAAAGTTGTGGAACTTGCTGTGCCCGCCGACGAAGTTCGCGAATGGGAGGTTGAACGGGACTTTGTCGACGCGATTCTCGGTCGCACTTCCGAACCCGAATCGACCTTTTACGAAGGTGTGAAGTATATGGAATTTACAGAAGCGGTTTTTCGTTCCGCCGAGCGAGGCGCTACGGTGCATCTGCCGTTGGTGGAGTGAAGATTTCCCGTATCGAGCAGTTCAGTCCGGGGCACCGGATGCGGTTGATCAAAATCACAACCGATTCGGGAATCGAAGGCTGGGGAGAGACGACCCTCGAAGGGAAGCCTAAAAGCACTCATGCGGCAGTCGTGGAACTGTCCGATTACCTTTTAGGAAAGGATCCACTGCGCATCGAACACCACTGGCAGCACATTTACCGGTCCGCTTTCTATCGTGGTGGCAGCGTTCTGATGAGCGCGCTTTCCGGGATCGATCAGGCACTGTGGGACATTGCCGGAAAGCATATCGGAATACCGGTCTACCAGCTTCTGGGCGGTCATGTAAGGGATCGCATACGTGTCTATGCGCATTGGGGTATATCGGATCTTTCCGATGAGGCGCTGGCCCGTTCCCGTGAACGGTTGGATACGCTTCAGATTAGCGGCGGCTACACGGCCTTTAAGGGAGGTACTCCGAAGAAATGGCGAGCGCACGAACCCCCTGCCGTTATCGATCACTTTGTCAAATGCGCCTACACCATGAGGGAATGGGTAGGGGACGAGATCGAGCTGTGCTTTGATTTTCACGGAAAGTTCACGGCGGCCTTGGCGATTGAGATCTGTCAGGAGTTGAAGGGTATGCGGCCCATGTTCGTGGAGGAACCCGTTCCCAAAGAGAACGTGGACGCACTCAAGCTCGTCTCGGATCATGTCACGTGTCCGGTTGCCACCGGTGAGCGGTTGCTTTCGCGCTGGGATTTCCGGCAGGTGTTGGAAAAGCAGGCAGTAGCGTTCATCCAACCTGACTGCTCACATGCCGGCGGAATATCAGAGTTAAAGCGGATCGCGAACATGGCGGAGATCTACTACATCCACATGATGCCACATTGTGCCATTGGGCCGGTGGCGTTCTCCGCTTGCCTGCAGGTGGATGCGGCGGTGCCGAACTTCTTCATTCAGGAGCAGGTGGATGCGGGATTGGGTAACGGGGTCCTGGTTGATCCGTGGGTGGTCAGGAATGGCTTTATTGAGCTGCCGACCGGGCCCGGCCTGGGCATCGAGATCCGCCAGGATGTGCTTGAGCAGGATGGCGAGCAGTCCAAGGAGGAATTGGGAGGGGAGCACTTATACGAACAGGATGGTAGTGTTGCGGACTGGTAGGGCCGGTCCGCCTGCCGCCGCCGGCTACAGGCCGTTGGGATGTGCAATTGAATGGCGTAGCTGGACGCTTTCGCGTTCAGTCCAGGAGTATGATCACGATTGGGAAGAGGGAGCGCCGATCAGGTTCAGGCAACCGGCGGGTTCCTTTTATCTCAGCTTTCGCCGCAACATTATTCTGAGCGTGATGCATTCGGCACTCTCCGAAATAATTCCCGCCCAGACGGCCAGAAGAATGCCGGGAATCGCAAGAAAGAGCACGCCGATGATCAGGGTTGAGCCGAGGAAAACGACGCGGACGATGGAGGCGAGTTGAATGTCCTTCGTCGCACCCTGTGAAATCAGGGTGCCCGCATAAAAGCTCCGAAGCGCTTGAAAGAGGGGCACCGAAATCAGCCATGGATAACCCAGCATAGCGGCTTCGAGAATCGATCCGCTCAAGCCCATGAGCGTGCCGAATACGAATAGGGAGCATGGAGGAAGGGCGGTAATCCCCATTACTGCGACATGCACCAGGCCGAGCCTGACAATGAATCGACGTACGTCCGGTATGGCCGATCGATCCGCGGTATGAGCAATGACCAGTTGCTGGGCATTGAGCAGCGGGGTTCGGATGAGCCAGGCAATCGTGTAGCAGACGGGGAATGCGGCCAGCGATATCTCGGCTTCCGGCATACGCGCCATGGCTGCTTGAATGGCGGGTTGGGTAAGCGAAATGAAAATAGTGGATACGGCCAGGGGAATGTAAAGTTTGAGAATGTAAGCGAAGGAGCGGTTGGTGTCGTCAAACTTGGGATCTCTGTTCGGAATCCGCTGGTCAATAACGCGGAGACTGGGGCGGCGAACGAAAAACCAATTGGCTAGTTGACCCATCAAAGTTGCGATGGCGGCGAGCACCGCGCCGTGGATCAGAGTCAATGCAGTACCCGATACGATGGTGATGACCACGGCAACGAGATAGAAGACCGCAGCGGTGCCAATGGGCCGCGTTCTGCCGTAATGGACCAGGATACCTTGATGAAAGCCTCTCCAGATCGACGGCAGGGTGGAGATCGCCAGGATGGTCAGAATGGGAGGGCCGATTCGTGTAATCTCGGCGGGTATGCCCATTAAATCGCCGACTAGAGTTCGGTAAATTGCCGGGATAGACAGGCACAGAAGAATCAAGGTAGATCCCGATCCGAGCACGAACGTCATCCGGCTCAGACGTTGTGTCATGTCGCGGTCGACGCAGAGTGCCGTGGCAATCTGCCTTAGGCCAAACAGCGCCGACATGACGGGAAAGGTTAACCCCAGTGTGACCGAATAGGCCGCCAATGCCACTGCCGGGTCCTCGGTTCGGGAAAGGGTGGCGTTGATGAGCGGACGGGCGATAGGAAAAAAGAGCCCGCTTATGGCGAGGGGTCCGAATTGGCGCCAAAGGCGTTTCTGGTCCGGTAGGCGGCCGGCGGAAACGGACTTTCCGGAATCGGTTTCTGGTTCGACTTCCATCCTGCTCATACGAACTCCCACAAGCGGGAGTACCTGTTTAGTGTATTTCAGGCTTCCCCGTGCCTTGATGGGGTGGTGCCAGGTTTCCAGCTACAAGACGCGTTCGGCACCGCATCTCTCTCCCGCGGCCCTTCCCCCAGCCGTCCGCCGAAAGTATGGCACTAAACATGCACGAGCTGGAAGCTCCATTGTAAATTCGTTTCGGCTTGTGCGCTCTTTTGCGGTCACCCTCTCCCAGCACTTTATGACACATGGCTTTCGGGTCGAGGGAGCGGGCAAGATCTATCATCATCACTCTGACAGCGCCTATCACGATGATGCTTCGTTCGAGCGGTTTTTCAAGCTCCGCAAGGATGCGTATCCGGCCCGCAAATACAATCAACTCGACCACCATAGCAGCATCAACTTCGACTGGGGCGCCATGCACGTTCCGGAGGCTTACCATCCTACAGGGGCGGGAGAATGGTTCCGCCGATTCCGGCGGTAGATCTCACTCCTCATGAAGGGTTCTCTCGCCCCATTTTCTCTATGGCTCTCGACTAACGAGTTTGTCAGCTACTCGAGCATCCCTGCCATAGCTTGCACTGACTGGATAGCACCTTCAGGATGATCCCTGCAATTGCCGCGCTCCATGCGAACTTCACTTCAAGGCCAGAATTGGACGGAAAGAATGACCGCCGCGAGCGTGCTCATGGCGGTGTTGGCTACACCGATCCTCTTTCCGGGTTGTGGGCCCGGTGTTGGACCGGGAGAGGATTCGGATGAAGCCGGTTACCCGGAGTCGGAAGATGTGGCCTTGACGGCACGTCCGGCACCGCCTGAAATTGATCCTGAAATCATTCGTGACCGGACTTTCGGGGAAGCGCCCATGCTGGCCCGGCAGGTAGCAAGAGAGGAACTTCCTCCAGTAGCGGAGCGGCTACCAGAGAATCCTCTGGTAGTCAGGCCGTTCAACGAGATTGGACGTTACGGAGGTAGCATCCGCCGGGCCATCCTGGGTGCATATACCGGGTGGACGGGTATTGCCAAGACACTGAACGAGAACCTGCTCGGCGATCGGCGCCCGCTCGGTGAGGCTATCGATCCGAACCTGGCTGAGAGGAGTAGGCTTTTTAAGAGTGTCGTTCAACTTGGTGATTCCCCGTAGCTTGCTGCGGGGTGGCTGACTTGATAAAGAAGAGAGGGTGGGAGAGAGGAAGGAAGAAAGTCGAGTAAAGCGAGGAAGTCACTGTGTGTGGGAGATCCACTATCATGTGGTGATGCAGGTGAAGTATCGGAAGGCGCTGATAGATAAGCGGATTGAGCGAGCGATGATCGAAACGGCCAGAGGGATAGGGGAACGCTATGAAATAGAACTGGAGGCCCTAGGGATGGATAAAGACCATGTGCATTTACTGTGCGGGGCACATCCGAAAATAGCGCCAGGAAGTATCGTGATGAAATTCAAGAGTATCACAGCACGGGAGTTGTTCAAGAGGGAGCGGTGGCTGAAGGAGGAACTCTGGGGAGGAAGATTCTGGAGTTCAGGGTATTACGTGGGGACGGTTGGGGAGAGAGGGAATTGGGCGATGGTGGAGAAATACGTTTTGGAACAGGGCAAGCCGAAGGAGGATCTGCGTCAGTTAACACTGTGGTAGAGAATAAGTTCTCCTTCCCCGATACCCCGACGCTTGCGTCGGGGAGGTTCATTATGTTTCCCCATAGCTTTCGGGAATTTTTCCTGCAAAGCATGACTCTTTCCTCCGTATGAAGAATACTCATCTTTTCTCTGTCGCGATGACCGCGCTGCTGTTTCTCGGAATGGAAATTCCGGCTGTGAAGGGCAGCGGGTCCGCTGAAGAATCCACCGCCGGGAGCGACATTACCGTCGCGACCTTTGCATCCGGATGTTTCTGGTGTGTCGAAGCAATATTCGAAAGCGTCAAAGGGGTCAAGGGAGCGGTATCGGGGTATGCCGGCGGTAGAACAAAGAATCCGACTTACGAGAGCGTTGGAAGCGGCCGGACCAGGCATGCCGAAGCCGTGCAGGTGGTTTTCGATTCGACAGTGGTCACTTTTGAGCAACTAGTGGCGGTGTATTTTGGTTCACAGAATCCAACCCAGGTCAACGGCCAGGGCCCCGACCGGGGCAGTGCCTACCGCTCAATCATTTTCTACCGGAACGAAAAGGAAAGAACGATCGCAGAGGAGGCGAAGGCCGCTCTCGCCGCGTCCGGGAAGTACGATGCGCCCATCGCCGCCGAAATCCAGCCCTTTACCGAATTCTGGAAGGCAGAAGCCTATCACCAGGACTACGAACGCCGACATCCGAACCATCCTTACGTTCGGAACGTTTCCATTCCCCGCCTTAATCGGTTTAAGGCGAAGTTCCCCGGGCTGCTGAAGAAAGAAATCTGAAATCCAACAAATCGGGCTCAGAGTAGTCTCGCAAACTCGTTTAACGGGATGTTGCCTCCACTGACTACAGCTACGACCCGTTTACCTTGGAGAAGATCCCGCAATTGGTAAGCGGCGGCCAGGGGCGCGGCTCCGGCGCCTTCGGCGATGAGGTGGGCGCTCTGGGCCAGTTCCACGATTGCGCTGTCGATGGCGGCATCTTCGACGAGCACGAAGGCGTCGAGCATTTTCCACATGATTTCCAGGGTCAATGCGAAGGGAATGCGCGTGGCCAAGCCTTCGTGACGCGAGTTCATCGAGGCGGTGACGCTCAGGGTTCGGGTCTTCCAAGCTTCCTGGCAGGCCGGTGCTGCCGAAGATTGTACGCCGATTACCTGGACCTCGGGGTTGAGCTCTTTTGCCACGATGAGGTTGCCGCATACGCCGCTTCCGGCGCCCACCGGCACGATGATCACGTCCACTTCGGGGAGGGCGTCGAATATCTCGATCCCAGTTGTGCCTACGCCGGCAATGAGCATGGGTTCATTGGCCGAATGGATGTAGCGCCAGCCTTCTTGTTCGGCAACCCGCTCGACCTCCTCCCTGGCTTCGTCAAAATCTTCACCGAACAGGTGTACGGTCGCCCCTAACTCCCGCATGGCCTTGATTTTCAGAGGATTCGCGTTCTTCTGCGGGGCGTAGATGGCCACCGGAACATCGAAGATGCGACCGGCAAAGGCGAGAGACTGGCCATGATTACCCGTGCTGGCCGAGGCCACACCCCGCCCGCTCTCCTCAGCGGACAGATGTCCCACCAGGTTTACGCCGCCACGCACTTTGAAGGCGCCCACCGGTTGGAAATTCTCGCACTTCAGATAGAACTCGCAGCCCAGCTTCCTTCCAAGCGACGGGGAAGGCAGCAGCGGGGTAATGGGGAGATGCGGTCTGATGAAGGCGGCCGCCCGCTCAACATCCTGGTAGGTGGGGATCTCCATCCGCTTCGGCATGCGGAGACGCTACAGGGTGACTCGCTGTCGTCAACTGACCAGCTTATTCCTCGATACTCTTGAAAAAGGTTTTCTCATTATTTTCGGGGCGCACGTCACGCAAGCCGGCGGCACTAACCCGCGCATGAACCTCGAGCCCGGCTGGGGCCTGGGCAGCGGCTCCGGGAAAGGAGAATTCCTGGCTGTCGGCCTCTCCTGCCTCCATGGCCGAGAAATAAAAGACCTGAAGGCGATTCCCCACTTCGACTTCCAGTCTCATCTGCGACAAGGGTTCTGTGCCGCGATTCTGGACGGATACAACCAAGGTAAGGTCTTTTCCCTGGTCGGAGCTGGGGAAGGGGGAGTGCACGATGCTGACGTCGCTAACGGCGGCGTCGTAGATACCTCGTTGGTTTCTTTCCAGCATCCGTTCGACATTGACGATTCCGTGACCGAGAAAGGGATCTTCGCCGGCAATTCCGGTGTCGTCGGCATTGCTCAACAGAATAGTAGCCGGGTTTTCCGGCTGAGCGGCTAGTTCTTGAGAGAGAAGCGCGGCGACCGCGCCTGCCGCGATGGGCGCTGCAGCCGACGTACCGGAGAACTGAACAAACTCATTTCCGCTCCATGCAGAGGTCAAACCCACGCCAGGCGCCGCTATATCGACTCCTGGGCCAAAGTTCGAGAATTCGGCCCGTTGACGGGCGGCGTCGACGGCGGTTACGCCGATTACATTCTCGTAGCGGGCCGGATAGGTAGAGGCTTCGTAGCCATCATTGCCGGCCGAGGCAACGACTGTCACGTTGTGGTCTCGCGCGTAGCCGATGGCGTTCCTCAAAATAAAACTGTCCGCGTAGGTGCCAACGCTCATGCTGATGATATGAGAACCGCGATCGACCGCCTCGACAATTCCTTGCGCTAAGGTGAATGTGTCACCGTTGCCGCTGCCGTCGAGGACCCTAACGCTGAGAATCTGGGCGCTCGGAACAATGCCGCTAAAGCTGTCCAGTTGCCCGACTAACAATGACGTCACGGCGGTTCCGTGACCACGGAACTCGCCCGAATCCGCGCCATCTGACGGCTCGCTGAGCAAATCGATTTCTTCAATCATAGCCCCATTCAAGGAGGCGTGGATTTCTACTCCGGTGTCCAGAACCGCAATGCGGATACCTTTTCCCCAGTGGCTGTGTTCATGGGGAATACCGATAGCTTCGGCCGCGCGGTTGAGGAAGGGTTCGTAATTTGCAGTACCGCCTCCGCCTCCACGGGAGGGATGCCGGGGTGCCCGTACTACGTAGTTGAGCCCGGCATCGCTCAAGTGTTCGGCCGAATTGAACAGATCACGGATGCTTTGCCGGTCGCTGAACCCGATCCGGGCCGTGAGCAGGCCGGGAATGATGCCAAGAATCTCAACTCCGTACTTGCGAGCATCGGTGAGAAAGGCCTCCATTCCCCTCTGGTCCACGACCGCAATTACGGCCTCTCGCTCCATGACCTCGCTGGGAAAGACGTCATCGAGGTCGGGGTGTCCCAGTTGGCCTTCGTAGCGGGTCAGAAAATCAGAGCTTAATGCGGGTAATTTTGCCCCTTGCCGCTCCTCATGGGATGGAACTGCCCCCTCCCTTACCATTTCATTGCTTCGATCATATATCATCAGCAGTGTCCCTAGCAGGCAGAGAACAACGGCGAAAACAGCAACTGCCAGGAACAGTGGGGCCGAGGGCTGACTGTTCCTGCGCGCTTGTGCCGAAGCGGCGACGTCGGTTTCCTCGGGAGAAGGCATAGCCTATTACAGACAGGAGAACGATTGATGGGTTTCTCCAAGCATTTTGGAAGAAGGCAGAAATTTGACAATGCGATTAAGCTGGGGGAAGGCTGGGTTCCCGACTGGCTGGGGAGAGCTGGAGCTGTGATTCCAAGGGAACCGACAGAGAGTCATATTGAGTGAGCGCTACGGACTTGCTTCTGCAAGGCTTTCGCAGCAGTGGTAGAGTTAAGACGCCTGTGGCGTGCCCGCCAAATTCTTGAATTAGGGTATATTGCCTATTTGACTTCGAGAACTTGAGTCTCATTTGAATCATTCTACTTCACCCCTGAAAGACGACGAAGTTTTGGGATTCAGGCACAATCATAGATGCTGATTATTGCTCGCCATCCCTTTAGTGATCTGTATTCTACAGGATTTTTAGGTCAGTTTGTAAAAAAATTATGAAAATACCCGCAGAAAGGTTTGACATTCAATTTACCTTTGATTTCTGCGTCGAACTAGGGTGTAATCCTTATTTCTCGGAAAATGAGTCACTCTCTCATGGAGAAGTATCGGCTATGAGAGCTTCGGAACGCGGGTAAGAGGAAAGCATGGCCATAGTGAAAGAATACGGGGAGGCTGAGGTACTTGCGAATCCCCTTGCGACTCTGGAGGCGCCAAGCCGTTCGGAGCGGTATAGGAAGATCCGGCCCGGAATTTTCCCGGTTTTCCTCCTTTGTATCGATCTGGCTGCGCTCGCCGGATTGTATTTAGGTTCGCTCCTTTGGCGGAATGAGGGGGAGTTTGCGACGTATTTCCATCCGGCCGTATTTCTACTTCTGCTGTTCATTCCGCTGGCGTTTCTGGCGTTGGTGGGCGGCTACGATCCCACCCAGAACATGCGTGGCATCCGGTTTTTCAGCGAGCACATAATCGCATCGTTGTGCGCCTTTTTCTTCACTGTCGCAGTCATTTACGCCGGGATCATCTACACTTCGCCCCTCATTCCGTTGGTAACCGGGTATACACCGGCGCGGGCCAACGTGATGTTCACCTTGTTGGTCTTCCCGGTTCTTTCGATCGCTTATCGGCGTGTGATGGCGGCGCACATTGAAACGACGCTGTCGCGCACTTGGATATATGTGATCGGAGCAGGTAGCGCTGCCGTCGAACTGCATCATCGGTTCAAGCTGGATCCCCGGCCGCAGCGGCTGATATTTTTCGACCCCAGCGGGTTGCGTGAGGGAGAACGTCTGGTGCCCGATGATCTCAATTCTCCCACCGTATGTGGCGACCTGTTCGCCGAGCTGGAGCGCAACGGGAAAGACTTGGATTCAATCGTGATGGCCGAAGAGCCGAGTCTTCTCCCGCCCGGCTTCATCGATCGCCTCGTAGGGGTACACCTGCACTGTGCACCCGTTGTAACGCTGGATAATTTCATGGTCAATCAACTTGGTGATTCCCCGTAGCTTGCTGCGGGGTGGCTGACTTGATAAAGAAGAGAGGGTGGGAGAGAGGAAGGAAGAAAGTCGAGTAAAGCGAGGAAGTCACTGTGTGTGGGAGATCCACTATCATGTGGTGATGCCGGTGAAGTATCGGAAGGCGCTGATAGATAAGCGGATTGAGCGAGTGATGATCGAAACGGCCAGAGGGATAGGGGAACGCTATGAAATAGAACTGGAGGCCCTAGGGATGGATAAAGACCATGTGCATTTACTGTGCGGGGCACATCCGAAAATAGCGCCAGGAAGTATCGTGATGAAATTCAAGAGTATCACAGCACGGGAGTTGTTCAAGAGGGAGCGGTGGCTGAAGGAGGAACTCTGGGGAGGAAGATTCTGGAGTTCAGGGTATTACGTGGGGACGGTTGGGGAGAGAGGGAATTGGGCGATGGTGGAGAAATACGTTTTGGAACAGGGCAAGCCGAAGGAGGATCTGCGTCAGTTAACACTGTGGTAGAGAATAAGTTCTCCTTCCCCGATACCCCGACGCTTGCGTCGGGGAGGTTCATTGGAAGATTGTCCCGATTTCAGAAGTCACACCGATGTGGGCTTTTTGCAATGGCTTCCGGCTCAACCAGAGCCTGACCTATGACCGGCTAAAAGGACTGATCGATATTGTCATTGCGGGAGGCGCGCTGCTTGCGCTCACTCCCCTGATGGCCTTGTTCGCGCTCGTCATCCGTGCCGAAAGCCGCGGCCCGGTCATCTTCAGGCAGTCGAGAGTTGGACGCAGAGGGAGGCCCTTCACTCTCTATAAATTTCGCACTATGACTGTCGGCTCCGAAAACGGGGATATCTATACGAGCGAAAAGGATGGGCGTATTACGCCCATCGGCCGATTTCTGCGCCGCACACACATCGACGAACTGCCTCAACTATGGAACGTGTTGAAAGGCGAAATGAGCGTCATCGGCCCGCGCCCGGAGTGGACACGCTGTGTGGAGATCTATGAGAAGGAAATTCCGTATTACCACTATCGTCATTTCGTAAGGCCCGGCATCACCGGCTGGGCGCAAGTGAACCGGTTCTACGGTGCCAGTACTGGCGACGCGAAAGAAAAGCTGAGCTATGACTTGTACTACGTGCGCCACTATTCCTTCGCTCTCGATCTGTCGATTTGCCTGAAGAGCATCTATATCGTGCTGTTTGGCAAGGGGCGTTAGGCCGCAGGTTGTGATTGAATCCGGCGTAGCCCCGCGACCGGGAGCCAACAGCTACCATCTCGGAATCACGATTGACCCGTGTCGATAGGGTAATCGCTTCTGTACCGCGAATCAAAATCAGACCAGTGTTTCGACTTGTGAATCCCCGGTTCATAGTGCGCCCCGACAGGGCGCGAGAATGTTTCACCAGGCGAATGATGTTGAGCATCAGTCATACAGCTGGTATCTCATTCACGTCGATGCGCGATATGAGGGTTGTCGCTTCGCTCGGAACGTAGTCGAGGGATTTGGCGATTCCGGACGGGAAGTCCTGATCGGGTTAACTCATCGCCTCGCAGGCGACCATGATGCAGCATTCCGCGCCATACGTGCGGAGTTCCCAATTGACCGCTTAACTTCACCAACAGGAGAACGACGATGACTTCGATCCAGAGCGTAAACAGGTCCCAAAGGAAAAAGGAAATGAGCAAAAGGATTACGAGAACTGACGCACTGACCCTTTGTCTGGTCTTCATCGCCTGTGCCCTCGGTGTCCCTAATCTGGACGCTCAAGGAGTGATTTCAATACAACCTGACGACGTTACCATCAAGCCCGGTGAAGAGGCTGTTGTGACGGTGGCGATCTCTGCGTTTCCTTGGTTGATCCAAATCTATCGGATCGTCCCACCTGACTCCCAGGAACTCTTCGGGGAACTCGTAGCGGTTGATGGGGCTTGGACACTGCCCGAGTCCGAGCGGCGAAGATACGTCGATGAACTCGGTGGCCATGACTATATGACAGGCCAACCCTTTGTCATCAGGGAAGGCGTCATTTTCGAAACCACATCCTTCTATTTCTTTGTCTGTGAAGCATCCTCCTTTGGGGCCGGCGACTGCGAAAAAACCCGAACCTTCACCGTATTCGTGGAGGACCAAGAAGAACTGAGCGCGCAGGCTCTCTTTCCCAATGCGGCCGAACTAGGCGAAGGCTGGTGGTTTTCCGACTGGTTCGGGTCCTTTAACACCGCATTCTTTCCCTGGATTTTTCACGCCGAGCACGCCTGGATGTATATCTGGGAGGACAGCAGCCCTAGCGAGATGTACGTTTACGATCAAATTTCGGACCAGTGGCTCTACACCGCAGCCGAGACCTACCCGAATCTCTACAGTTTCGTTCGCAATTCCTGGGTATTCTACTTCGAAGGGACTTCCGGACCGCGAGAGTTTGTCGATCTGCAATCCAACGACTTCTTTACAATTCCTTGAGGCACTCAAATCGCTGAAAGGCTCACGTAAACTTTCCTTAAGTCATTGATGTAGAACTGGTGCCAGGGGCGGGATTTGAACCCACGACCCGAGGCTTATGAGTCCTCTGCTCTACCGCTGAGCTACCCTGGCTCTGGTGCGACGGGAAATTCGCGTGCGGTAATAGAAGCCATCCTTTGCCTTGAGTCAAGTGCGGCGGTGAGGGGAGAGGTTGGAGATAGTGAACAGTGGACAGTGGACAGTGGTCGATGGTGTCACCAGGACCATCGCTTTCGACACATCCAGATCCGTGGGGATATTGAGGCAGGTGCTCGGGACGCGGCCCGTTCGGCGAAGCTCACGGCATGGCCGGATCAAACGGGGGTGAAACTCCGGCCGCGGCGCCGGTCATCGGTTCGGTCCTCTCTTCCTCTTCGTCATCCTCTTCCGCCTGGCGTTGGAGGAGGAAGAGGATGACGAAGATATGGATGCACCTTAACTCTTCTCAACTTAGTGAGGTTGGGAGTTGTCTCAAGTGTTTTGACTGGAAAATGCGATGGTTCTTTTTTAGCCGCGGATTCACGCTGATGTTCCGAATGAAGTGACATCCTTCAATGCGTTCTCCTATCCTCGTTCCATCCGCGCAAATCCGCGGCCAAGTTTTCGTTTTCTGCATAACGTCAGACCGGTACCATTGCATGAAAACAGTCATGACTCAGAGGTCTAAAGTGAAAAAGAGAATGGCCGGCAGCGTGACAAGTCTCCTCTATGAGCATCCCGGGTACTACGAACTACTCTTTCCGGAATCCCTTCGTTTTCGTCTACCTCGCGGTGCAGCAGCGGCTCCACATCCAGCGGGTTGAAGACGGTCCGGTATAACGATATCCTACATCGAGACGTGTGGTGAAAAAAATGAACTTCATTCTCAACGCCCTTGTGGTTCTTGTGCTTGGATACCTTCTGCTGCTTGCAGCGGTCTATTTCGGGCAGAAGGGCATGCTTTATTTTCCCGACACAACCAAGCCGCCGGATGAACATGTTCGCGCGATGGGGCTGCGATTCTGGCCGGATGCGGGCGACGGCTTTCGGGGATTTACTGCGGAAGCTCCGAACGATGTGGAATTCAGAGGGTTGGTGGTGGCATTTCACGGCAACGCGGGCGCGGCCACGCATCGAAACTATTACGTTCCGGCTATGTCACGGCTGGGATATCGGGTTGTACTTGCGGAATATCCTGGCTACGGCGGGCGCCAAGGGAAATTGGGAGAGGCTTCTTTTGTCACCGACGCCCGCGAAACGGTGGTGCGGGCGCACCAGGATTTCGGAGGGCCGGTTATCCTGTTAGGGGAATCTTTGGGATGCGCCGTAGCCACGGCCGTGGCGGCCGCCTCACCGGTTCCGCTCGCAGGGGTGATTCTGCTCACGCCATGGGATGCTCTTCCCGATCTGGCGCAGACACTTTACTGGTATTTCCCGGCCCGCTGGCTCGTGCGCGATCGCTACGACAGCGTGCGGAACCTTCGATCATATCATGGTCCCGCAGCCGTCCTCCTGGCCGAACGGGATGAGATTATTCCCCGCAAACATTCCATGCGGTTGTTCGACAGTCTTACCTGTCCCAAACGATTGTGGATATTTGAGAACGCCGGCCACAATAGCTGGCCTACCGGGGCATCCGAAACCTGGTGGCGCGAAGTAACCAATTTTCTTACTGAAAATCAGCCTGCAGCGGGGGATTCGCCTTAATTTTTTGGGAATTATATTCTCAGTGATTTCCCAAGAGTCGCCTGAACATGAAGCGGGAAACATCGAGTGCATTCTTCTCAACGATTAAGAATCCTGATCTCGCCGATTCGATTGAGCTACTTAACGCCCTGGACTGGGACCGACTGCGGCAGAGGGCTCGGGATGCTCAGAAAACGCAGGAGGAATTTCAAAGGAAGACACGAGAAACCGTTGAATCCGATGTTTCCTCGGAAGCATCCTGACACATAGGTTGGATCCTAACTGGAGGCTGTCCCATATTTTTAAGAACTTGGTAATGAGATAGTTAAAGTCTATAAGAAACTATTATAAAGACCGTTTTTCATTGATTTTCGGGAAAAAGGACCTCTATAACGGCCTCATCCACCTCAGAAGATGCGATGTTTGCTTCCATTATACGAAATTTTGCTTCCTGAGGCGATCATGTCTGTTGCGAGAAGCCGCCTTATACAGCGCTTTGGACGGGATTGGATGATTTACGATCTCTTCCATTGCGGGGTCGAATATCTCATTTCTCAAAATTCAGGTTTTTGGGACAGCCTCTAACTGATTAAGCCGGAAGCGGCTCGAGATATTCCTGCAAAGATCCATGACCGGGACGTTAATCCGTCCCGGTAGTGAGTTGGTCTGATCTGCTGTCGGGATGCTGTGAATTCGCATTCGAGAGAATTGACCAATGTCTAGCCATCGACCCTCCAATCAAAAGCAATCCTCGAGGATTCTACGGCATCGGTTTTTGAGGATGCTCTGATTTTCCGCGATTTCACGACTATTCTCCAGATTGCGGCGAAAGCTGCAGCGCCACCAACGCAACCGCTAAGCGCCGCAGAGCTTTCCGCCGTCAAATTGGAGACGTGGTTAGCAGATGGGCTTGGTGCGATTTGTAACGTTGCGGTTGGATCCTGTGCCTGGCCTGTCAGCGCCTGTGAGGTCTATCGGTCTTAGGTATTGAATCCTTCCACGCACTCGCGGCCTCATAGGCAGTCGAGAATAGAACGTCATCCCACTCAGCGATTTCATCGTAAAGACTAGCATATCCATTGATTACATTCTGGTTTAATTCGCCGTTCGAATGAAGCATTTCAAAGGGATGCCAGAAGAAGTGCAGTACACTGGTATCAACTTCCTTCCTGTGGATCCATTGGTCTAGTACGGCCTGCGCGAAGCCCTCCCAGCTCTTTTCGATTCCGTTGTAGGATAGGAACAGTGGTAGTTCGATGGTTGCAGAGCCGCCAGGTTCGAACACGTTCTCATAGGAAGGATAGTAAGGACGGAATGATTTGGGGTCGGAAGGCGAGCGCCCAGAGGATTCCGCTTCGGGAGAGCGCACAATTACCCCCGCGTCAACAGGAATCTCAGCGTCTTCTAAAGCTCTTAGAGTCTGACCATCGAGGTAAAGCCATCCGGGTGCATGCGTCCTTGGATATGGGAACCCTGTTTCTTCAAGCTTCTTTGCGTTGGCTCCTACGAATTTCCACTGGTGTTCTCGTCCTTTGGCGTGCGTGTGAATGCCAATTTCATCGCCAAGCTGCAATCTGGCTTGGAAGAATTCGCCACGTGTGTCGACGATGTCAGGATGAACGGCTCCAGTTGGTTCGTTCACATATCCGTTAGCAAAGAAGAGACACCAGGTGATTGGCAAATCAATCCCTTTGGAATCCCTGATCTCCTCGAATCGACGAAGGAGTGCGGTGGTCCCAACATCGAGTTCTGTATATGTGTCGTCCCACCAGTTGGCTTCAGAATGGACAACATTGACAATATGGAGCTTTCCCATCCGAGTACTCTCGTTCGATGCATGAAGTTTTCTAGCCACGGTAACCCCAAGGGCAGTCGTGCACACAGTTTGAACGAATTGTCTGTGATTCATTCGAATGTTGAGCCAAGGAGCCGCAGGGGCGCACAGCAACCCGAAGGTTCCCTTTGAGCCCCATGTTAGGCGTCACTTGGATTGATTGCAGCCAAGAATTCTCTGCCAACGTGAAGCACTGTACGACATACTCCGCAGAGCGCTACGCCATGGATCGGTTGGCCGTTGAAAAAGAGCCCTTGTGAAAAAATTGTAGCGAGGCGCTCATCCAGGCACCAATCCTCGTGTGCCGCGCCGGACTGCTGAGACCATAGTGCGATTAGATCGAGATTTGAGAGCTGCGCAAGCTCTCCTGACGGGACTCTGATAGCGGCAGCAAGACCTTCAAGATATTCAGGTAGGCGCTTCGTGATCTTGCCTCCCGGCCTATCAATCTCGAACGGAATATCTATTTGATGTTCTTTCATTAGATCTAGGAGCAACGGTCTGTTCTGACGCGATGAATAGACTAGAAGCCTCAGCTTTCCCGCTATCTCTCCCAGGAAACTGGCGTCACGATTCACATGGGCTTCATGATGATATTTCTCGAGGAGAAGAATGTGTTCCCCCAGCCGTGCCACCAAGGCTGTACGTGATCTAGGTACTCGTTCTCTGGCCATGTTCTTGACGCCTAGCGTTGAGTATGAGGCAAGGCTGACCGGAGGCGCGCATTCGATGCGAAATCACGGTTGGCACTTCGAGAAATCATGAGATCTCGGGCCGGGTCAGCCGTTGCTCTCCATGCGTTGGTTAGATGTCGTCAACATCTGTAAATAGTTCCTTTCGAAGGTCGTCTTTCAAGGCGTCGTATTCATTCGAGTCGACTATTACAAGTTCGTTCGGAAAGCCCTTAATTTTCGTAGCAACAGTCTTTCGATATCCATTTTCCTTCAATACCGTATCGGGAATCATCAATCGTGCTGAAGCAATAAAACCAAGCTCAGGGCAATAGGCTTGCAGTCTGCTTGCTTGATTAATGGAGAAACCAATGTACTCGCGAGCAGTTGTCGCGGGCCTCCTCGACTCGTACACTGCTCCACGCGAGAGTCCGAATCGGATTCTTTTGGGCAGTTCTACTACCGGGACTTTGGCAAGCGCCGTTTTTACAACATGCTCGAACTTCTTCTACAAATTCCAGAGTCGATTACATAAATCACAGATTTCGAAGCCGTCGAAATCTGTGCTTCCGGCTTTGGGGTGAATGACATACAGCGCTCCATCACCCATGAACTTCTCATGGGTAACCCGGATCGGAAGTGGCGTCATTTTTTGGGGTCTGTTCGTCCAATAATCCAGTCCGCCGAAAAGGCATTTCCCGATTGCATTACTTATATGATTCAAGAAGATAGGCACATAGTCTTGAACATCGGGTTGATTGAATAATTTTGAGAATCCTTCGAGGTCGTAGATCAACGCCAGTGCGTTTTTGGGATGACTCGCCTTTCCGGCGAACTTGAACGTGTGTGTTTGCTTGGACATTTGGCCATCTGAAGCCATCCTGAGTAGTAAGCGATTACGTTTCTTTTGGTAAGCTCATGGAGACGCATGAGATATCGGCGTCGAATGACATCATGCACACTTCCGGCGGCTCTTATTTAGTTAAGAATCTGATTCCAGTCCGGCATTATTCGTCGTCTCCAAAGCCGCATCACCTGATATATTTGATTTCCGCTGAGGTTCGGGATCCGACTCGGGTTTGGCCAAATTCGCCAGCGCCTGCAATCGAGCTCGAGCCTTCTTATCCTCGAGGCCCAAGAGCAAAAATCCCTGATCAATATACGCCTTGTGAACGACTTTCCTTCGCTTTCTCAACGTTCCAAGATGGTCTTTGAATCGAGGTTCTAGTGATGTATGGGGTTGTAACCCAGATGTTGTCACCCGCCGCTGAAATTTCGGACGATTCGAGATGACTCTAGACAACGTTGGTAACGAGTCAATATCTTGGTGGCCAACCGAATGACGACTGACGGCGATTGCCGACAATCAGGGACGATTTCGCCGTTTTGATTTATGAGTCCTCTGCTTTACCGCTGAGCTACCCTGGCTCTGGTGCGACGGCAAATTCGCGTGCGGTAATAGAAGCCATCCTTTGCCTTGAGTCAAGTGCGGCGGTGAGGGGAGAGGTTGGAGATAGTGAACAGTGGAGAGTGGACAGTGGTCGATGGTGTCACCCAAGACCATCGCTTTCGACACATCCAGATCCGTGGGGATATTGAGGCAGGTGCTCGGGACGCGGCCCGTTCGGCGAAGCTCACGGCGTGGCCGGATCAAACGGAGGTGAAACTCCGGCCGCGGCGCCGGTGATCGGTTCGGTCCTCTCTTCCTCTTCGTAATCCTCTTCCTCCTGGCGTTGGAGGAGGAAGAGGCAGACGAAGATATGGATGCACCTTAACTCTTCTCAACTTAGTGAGGTTGGGAGTTGTCTCAAGTGTTTTGACTGGTGCGATGGTTCTTTTCTAGCCGTGGATTCACGCTGATGTTCCGAATGAAGTGACATCCTTCAATGCGTTCTCCTATCCTCGTTCCATCCGCGCAAAACCGCGGCTAAATTTTCGTTTCCTGCATAACGTCAGACCGGTACCATTGCATGAAAACTGTCATGACTCAGAGGTCTAAAGTGAAAAAGAGAATGGACGGCAGCGTGACAAGTCTCCTCTATGAGCATCCCGGGTACTACGAGCTACTCTTTCCGGAATCCCTTCGTTTTCGTCTATCTCGCGGTGCAGCAGCGGCTCCACATCCAGCGGGTTGAACACGGTCCGGTATAACGATATCCTACATCGAGACGTGTGGTGAAAAAATGAACTTCATTCTCAACGCTTTTGTGGTTCTTGTGCTTGGATACATTCTGCTGCTTGCAGCGGTCTATTTCGGGCAGAAGGGCATGCTTTATTTTCCCGACACAACCAAGCCGCCGGATAAGCATGTTCGCGCGATGGGGCTGCGATTCTGGCCGGATGCGGGCGACGGCTATCGGGGATTTACGGCGGAAGCTCCAAACGATGTGGAATTCAGAGGGTTGGTGGTGGCATTTCACGGCAACACAAGCGCGGCCACGCATCGAAACTATTACGTTCCGGCTATGTCACGGCTCGGATATCGGGTTGTACTTGCGGAATATCCTGGCTACGGCGGGCGCGAAGGGAAATTGGGAGAGGCTTCTTTTGTCACCGACGCCCACAAAACGGTGGTGCGGGCGCACCAGGATTTCGGAGGGCCGGTTATCCTGTTAGGGGAATCTTTGGGATGCGCCGTAGCCACGGCCGTGGCGGCCGCCTCACCGGTTCCGCTCGCAGGGGTGATTCTGCTTACCCCATGGTATACTCTTCCCGATCTGGCGCAGACACGTTACTGGTATTACCCGGCCCGCTGGCTCGTGCGCGATCGCTACGACAGCGTGCGGAACCTTCGATCATATCATGGTCCCGCAGCCGTCCTCCTGGCCGAACGGGATGAGATTATTCCCCGCAAACATTCCATGCGGTTGTTCGACAGTCTTACCTGTCCCAAACGATTGTGGATATTTGAGAACGCCGGCCACAATAGCTGGCCTGCCGGGGCATCCGAAACCTGGTGGCGCGAAGTAACCAATTTTCTTACTGAAAATCAGCCTGCAGCGGGGGATTCGCCTTAATTTTTTGGGAATTATATTCTCAGTGATTTCCCAAGAGTCGCCTGAACATGATATTAGCCAACAGCTGTCGACGAGTGGTTTGGATATGTGGGCGAGCATTGCTGATTTTTCCGATAGTAGGGATCTGTCGGCAGCTATCAGGATGCGCAAGTGTGAGGTCTTGCAGCATGAATCTAACCGGGCAATCGTGATCACGGCACTTGCTGCAGTTCAAGCTGGGTCTCCGCCTTCTTGCGAAGCCGGCTACAATAGCCGGGGGCTTACTGCCGGCATCGTCTGCGTTGCCCTAAGTACCGCACCGTTTGCATGTGCCACACCACGCAGCGCAATCTCCGCTGCGCTCCGATAAGCAATGCGCCACGAGCATACCGGCAGGTATTCGGTCACGGGCTCTGACGCGACCTGCAATTTCAGGAACGTCCTCCAGCGGTGGTCGGAGAGCGGGTTCAAACGGGGTTGGGCAAGCTGGTCAGCCTGGGACTGAAGCCGAAAGGCTCCTTCTACGGCTAAGGACTCCAGCCATGCCGAGACGAGTCGCGGGTTTCCTAAAAAATCCGCGAATATCCTTAGATATTTAACCTCTTGAAAATAGGCTCCGGTATGGCACGGATGACGGCCATGATGGGACGCCAGAACCAGGGAAGGTAAACGGTATCCCGCTTTTTATCGATCGCCCGGACGATTCCACGGGCGACGGTTTCGGGGCTTGCAAACAGTGGGCCTTTGGGCAGATGAGCGGTCATAGGAGTATCCACGAATCCCGGTTTTATGGTGAGCACATGGACTCCGCTTGAACGCAGTTCGGCACGCAAACCTTCCAGCCACGTGGTCATGGCCGCTTTAGCGGTCCCGTAGACATAGTTCTTCTTTCGGCCTCGTTCTCCTGACACCGAGCTGATAACCGCTATGGTACCCCGCTTCTGCTTGCGAAAGTAATGGGCCAAATAAAGTGTAAAATGGGCGTGCGTGGTAAAGTTGTCGTGGAGGGCACGGGTTACCAGATCCGGGTCCGCCGTTGCCGCTTGCTGATCAGGCAGTGAACCATGGGCGAGGATGGCGATATCGAGTCCTCCCATGGTATTGACGGCATTGGTTATGGATTTGGCGAACGCGGAGAGGTTACCAAAGTCAAGGGTAGCTTGATTCACCGAAACTCTGAATCGGGCCTCGAGATCCTGGCGGACGCGCTGCAAGCGATCACCGTTGCGGGCGAGCAGGTACAGCGAGGCCTGGCGCTCCGCATATATCCGGGCGACGGCTTGAGCGATAGCTGAGGTGGCACCGATAATAAGCACTCTGTTCTTTGCCATGCTGGTGTCCTGTCTTGCAGATAAGCTAACTAATCCTATAGGTCGATCTCGAATCCTATGGTCACTCGCCGCTTACGCGCCGCCAGAAGCTTGATGAGAATGCGGGATCAATGAATTTTGAGAATGATTCCCATTCCGGAAAGGATTGGCGGAAGAAACTGCCGGACATTCTTGAATCCTTCGCCGGATACAGGCGCCCTCCCGCCTCACAGACAATACGATCGAGTTGATTAAAGAGTCTGAGCGTCTTCGTTCCTCGGTTCGGAAAATCCAGAGCGAGCGTAATTCCAGGTTGGGGAAATGACAGGATTCCCCGGGAGGGGATTTCACCAAATGTCTTCATGACGGCCAGAAACGAGCCCTGTCGGGATTCAGCTATAAGGTCGAGAATCCGGGCCACAGCTTCCTTTCCCCCATGGAACGGAACCACGAATTGATACTGGAAAAAGCCTCGCCTTCCGTATATCCGGTTCCAGTTTCGAACCGAGTCCAAGGGAAAGAAAAAGGATGCATAGGGCTGCAGGCTGGTGGTCGATTTCTTTCTCTGGTTGGCGTAGTAGGCAGTGTTGAACATTCGGATGGAGAGTGGATTAAGCAGAAAATCGGGTGCGTTGAAAGGGGCCATCAGGCGGGGCTCGCCATGTACCCGCAACACTTCCCCGCCGTCTGTTTTGCCGACGTGATTTCCACGAATGAACACACCTCTTCCTCGATAGGGTCCTTTGGCAAGACAGTCGAGCCAGGTTACTGTGTAGTCGAAGCGCTGATCGGACTCAGCGGATACGGTGAAAAACTCGTCGAGATTGGCTAGTTTGACTGTTTCCACCTCGATGGATGAGGTCTCGATCGGAATAAGCTGGATCTCGGCCCAGGTAATCAAACCGGTCAGGCCCAGTCCGCCGATCGATGCCTGAAACCAATCCGAATTCGAATCCTGGGAACAGATAAGTTTTGAGCCGTCCGACCGCAGGAGACCGAAGGCGGGAACATGATTACCAAAGTTCCCCGTACGATGGTGATTCTTGCCATGGATGTCATTGGCGATGGCGCCCCCGACCGTGACGAGTTTGGTGCCCGGAACTACGGGAAGGAACCAACCTTCGGGCACAATGATCTTGAGTATCTCTTCGAAGGTGATGCCGGCTTCGCAGCGCAGGAGGCCGGAATCCCGATCGAAGCTGATAAGACGGTTGAGCTTCCGAGTGAGGAGGAGACCGCCGTTTTCGTTCAGGCAACTGTCACCGTAACTGGCGCCCAGACCGAAGGGGAGTAGCGAGCCTCCGGTATCCTGGGCCGAAGGTAAATGATCGGGAGGCCAGGCCAGGGGAACGAGGTAGTGCCAATATTTGAAATGGCGTCCCCAGGATCGAACAGCAATGGATTTACCCGGATTCACAATGGACCAGCCAGGATTATGGCGATGATAGCGAGGCCGCCGAGCAGATAGCTCCATTTGTCTTTGAGGACGAAGATAATGGGATCTTCGTTCATATGTCCCCGGTGCGTGGACAGCCAGATACGGCTCACCCAGTAAAGTAGAACCAGACATAGAAACCAGAGAAAGACGGGCCGGGAGTAGAGTTCGGGCCCCTTCTCACTGGTGAGATACAGGGCCAGCACAAGCACCGCGAGATAGCCGCTCGAAGTCCCAAAAATTGCCAGTTGCGGAATATCATCGACCAGGTAGCCCCGTCTATCGTTGCGATCGCCATCGCTTAATCGAAGATTGAAGAGTTCCGATAGCCTCTTGGCCATGCCCAGGCTGAGAAAGAGAAATACGGAGAATGCAATCAGCCACGGGGAGACAGGGATTGCGACGGCCGCCCCTCCTATCCAGATGCGCAGCGAATAGAGCCCGGCCAAGACAAAAGCATCGAGCAGAACCATTTTCTTGAGATACACCGAGTAGGAGGCTGATGTGGCGGCGTAAGCAAGAACCAGGAGAAGGAACTGGGTCCCCACGGTGAGCGCCAGGGCGAGACCGGCAGCAAGCAGGGCAGGTGCGAGCAAGAGCCCCTCCGATAACCCGAGATCACCCGAGGAAAATGGACGGGCGCGCTTGGTCTTGTGGCGTCGATCCGAGTCGAGGTCGATCAAATCGTTGAAGATATAGGTGCTGGAGGCGGTCAGCGAAAGGGACATAAAAGCAAGGCCCAAGGTCAGCCAGAGCTGAATATTGCCATAGGCATGCCCTGCCAGCATGGGAACGAAAATGAGGGCGTTCTTGACCCACTGGTGGGGGCGCATGGCACGAATGATGGAACGTCCCCGGGGAGCGCGGATGGACCCCAACACAATGGGGTTCAATCCCTGGGATTGGAGCGACTGGATGAATCGAGCCGAGACCCCGGCAACGCTCGCCGTAGCTGCGGACCGCCAGACGGGCATGTCGCTGGCATCGTTGCCAATATAGTCGAAACCGCCTTCACCGAATAACTTCACCAGTGCGGCCTGTTTATTTTGACCCTTCAGGTTGGTTGTGCCGTTGCTGCCATGTACCTCGTCGAAGCAGGCGAAGCGTGCCGCCACCTGTTCAGCCAGCCCTTGATCGGTCCCGGTAACGAGGACGGTACGCCGGCCTTTCGCTTTCTCCTGTCTGGTATAGGCCACCACGGCCTCATTTTCGGGAAGGAGCGAGCAGTCGAGGTTCGACGAACACTCGGCGATACGTCGTTTCATGTAGGCGCGTCCCTGCATTAACCAGCCGGGAAGACGCAGCAGGAGCAGCGGATGGTTGCGTAGCGCGGTGAGCAGCGATTCGAAAAGCGTGTCGGTTCGCAAAAGTGTTCCGTCGAGATCGACACAGAGAGGAAGGTTGGGGATCCGGTTGGTAGGGTCGCCGTTCGTACTAATCGTCATTTGTCTAAAGATGCTGTCCGAATATTGCCGGGATTGCCGCTGATTCTTTATCCATCGGGCCCGCCCGAATGCAGGTGCTCACGCGTCCGTGGGACAAGCTTGGCGAACATTGCTGCTCGGGAAATCGTGAGCAGTCTCATCAAAATGTTGAAGGATTTCAACGGCCAACCGATCGGAGAGCAGACGGCCCCGTCGCGTTGGAATGAGAAATCCCTCGGAATTTACGAAAGCCAGGCCCGCCGATTCCCATGCCCTCCACAGAGGTTGCAGGGGTTCGAGGCTGACGGTTGGAAATCTTTGTCTGAGAAGTCGCAGATTGACGCCGGAATTGAGGCGTAGCCCAAAGATCAGGCTGTCGGCGGCCAGAATTTGCGGTGTCAGCCACTGCACGTCCTTTTTCGGGGATGCGTCACGCCGCAAATCGGATAACCATGTTTCAAGCGAAGCTATGTTGGTGTATCGCCGTCCTTCAAACTGGGAAGCCGCCGAAGGTCCAAACCCAAGCCATTCCTGCTGGGACCAGGTGTTGAGATTGTGCCGACACTCGTATCCGGGACGCGCGAAGTTGGAAATCTCATATTGCTGATAGCCGTGGGCTTTCAGGTAATCCCAAGTGAATTCGTAGAAACCGGCCTGGTCGTCGGACGACAATGGGGAAACGTCTCCCTGCAGCGATCTCGCGAAAAGGGCGGTATCGTCCTCAAATGTCAGGCAGTAAGTGGACAGGTGCTGGGGCTCGAGGCCAACCGCTCGATCCAAGTCGCGCTGCCAGCCGGACAACGTCTGTCCCGGGTTCGCGAATATGAGGTCAAGATTAAGGTTTCGACACCCGGCGGTGCGCAGGATCCGAATTGCTCGTTCGATCTGGTTCACATTCTGACGGCGTCCCAGTTGTCTTAATGTCGCTTCCTGGAAGCTCTGCACGCCAAGTGAGAATCGATTCACCCCCAGACGCAGCAGCGCATCGATCTTGTCCATTTTCACGGTCGAAGGGGAGAGCTCGACTGTCCACTCCAGCTTGGCAAATTCAAAGTTGTCTTTGAAAAGCTTTCCCAATTGAACGAGCTGGCGGGCCGGCAGGAGGCCGGGAGTACCTCCACCCCAGAAAAGAGTGGCAATGGGCCAGGTTTCGGGCGCCGCTCTGATTTCAAGTTCGACTCCTTCAAGGAAACGAGCGAGGTCGGATTTCGTGGGCGCTTCCTGGTAAAAGCTGCAAAAGTCACAGGGAGACGCACAAAATGGTACATGGCAGTATAGTCCTAGTGTCATATCTCACAAATGAGTTTGCCAATGCCAGAGCAATTTTCAACCTCAGTCCCGACTCGTCGGGATGCCCTTGCGGCACCGCCCGGCGCGGGCAATCCCGATAAACTCGGGACTATGGTTAAAAAGAGCCTGGCCCAAGGAGTGGAGCGGCATGAGGCTGCTAGCGGCGTTAGGACAATCCCGCAAGGCATTCCGAGTTTGTCCCGCCTTGCAATCGACCTCATGGCGCCTCAACATTGCAAAAGCGCATTTGTGAGACATGACACTAGTCAAAGGAGCGACGCAGGTTTTTCTTGCCGAACCACTTGCGAAACCGTTAAGTTAGCGTCCATACGATTGCCATGAAACCGAAAAGCTTGATCCAATTCGCGGTTTCTACCGTGCTATGGCTTGGTGTTGGCGGGTGTTCTACCGTCATCACGAATCTCACTCCGGATACCTTGCCGGAGAATCCTTCCAACATTTACACGTTGAGTTTCCGGGCCAAATTGGGCCAAAGCAACGTGGTGCAAGAGGCACTCAAGGCAGCCGTTGTCATCGATGGGAAAGAATACGAAATGCGTCCCATCGGAATGGGCAAGAACATCTTTGAATTCGACTATGCCATATCGCCGGGACAGAGCGAAGCGCGCTACTACTTCCTGATCGACTACGATTACAAAATAAGCACGGACGTGCGCCACAATCAAAAGTTCTCTGAAGTCTACGATTTGAGGTTGATCAATCGTTACGTCATTCAACTGGAAAGTACCCGGGGTCCGGTGGGGGCTCAGGTAGGTATCTTGGGAAGCGGTTTCACGGAATTCGAAACTGTGTTATTCAACGGGGTGGAAGTTCCAACCAGCTTCTACTCGTCGAATTCGATTGGTTTTACTGTGCCTCAAGTTCCTGCAGGTGGTTACTACAATGTCGGTATGCGAACCGGGCAGGGGGAAATGGACGTGGGCACCTTCAAGGTCGACAAATCAAATCTGACCGTGCTTCCGGGTAGTCTTTCATTTCCTTCCGGGGAACGTCGAGTCGTCGTTTTCGCGATCGAGTTCGATGCTCCGGAAGCAGGAATCTGGATCGACGTCACTACCGATATTCCGGAGAGCATAATCATGCCCGAGGTTGTGATCCCGGGGGGAGCGCGCTCAGTGAACATACCGATCGAGGGGGGTGCGCCCGGGACGGGTTCGATGTTCATCGAAGTGGCGGGATTTAACAAGCTGCGAATTCCTGTAAGCGTCTACTGAGGTCCTCTTTGCCGGCCACTAAGGCAAGCACCGGGTCCAAGCGCAGCCGGTGGTCATGGTCATTGATATCTTCTCAGACCGAGAGGACCGCAGTGATAACGCCGCTTCGTGCGCTGGTGGTTTTGAGGTTTCTGCTGACTCGAACGTCCCAACACGCTGTTTTCTTCCGAATCTCTCAACGCCCTACCAATTAATTACTTATATCTGTTCAGCAAAAACCGGTGAGATTTGCGGGCTAATTCTTGCGCCATTCGGGGCTGACCCTTTGCTGCGTCTAACGAAAAAGCCGGTCGAATGACCGGCTTTTTCGTTCGTCTCGGGACCCTGTATTCGGATGGTTACCCTTTAATGACAGGGCGTGTTTATTCAATCGACCGTCAACTAATCGGTTTGATACTGATCGTCGTTCCAGTTGTAGAAGATGCGGGGATCCATCGTTCCCTCCAGGTAATACAGCCATGCGGCCGTGCTCATCTGATAAAACCAGGGGTAGCCGTCCTCCGAGGTCCAGATCCAGCCCATGCTGCCGTCGAAGAACCAGATGCTGTCGGTCGATGTTCCGGCGGCGTACAACCACCCGTGGTCCAGGTGGAAGATCCAGCCATCTCCGTCGTCGAATATTTCGCCAAGCCAGTCCAACGTCATCCAACCACCGCCCGTACCCGGTAGATGGCCGGGTTCGGTAGTAAACGCGCTGGACGACAGGGTCTGGTTCCCGCTTTCTTCAATTGCCAGCACTTCCCACTCATATTCGGTATCCGGCTCCAGAAGCTCGCTCGGTATCTCCACACTTGTGACCGTGGCCGGGACGTAGACGCTCAGCCCGATGCTGCCGATCCTGGTCGGGTGCGGCGCCACGTCCGCTTCCACGATTAACTGGTAGGCGATGATATTGACCGGATTCCCGTCTATGTCCTCGGTCACCGGGCTCCAACTCGCAACCAGGCCATCGGGCGACACGACTGCATCTTCAGCAGGAGTCAGCAGTTCAGGTCCGGCCGGGATGGTGTGGGTGAACAATGCGATCCCGGTTGTCGTTCCTCCGTCCTCACCATTCTGCATCGACGCTCCGGTGATCGTGTAGTCCCCTTCCGGCATCATGGCCAGCATGTCCGCGATCGGGACTTCGGCATTCTCCGGTTCGACGGTCTCGAAAAACAACTCGGTCAGGCCGAGGTTGCCGAGCGATTCATTCCCTTGAAAATCGAGAATCACTTCGCCGGCAGGATTGGTGAAGACGAGTTGCCGCCACCCTTCGCTGTCCACGAATCCCTGGAATCCGGTGTCCTCGTCGGTGGCATTGTGCTCGATGATGAGCTTGGCAACCTTCAGGTCCGGAGGATCGTTTGCGTCCGGCTATTCGGTAGGTTCAGGGCCTTCGCCGCTGGTGCTGAACTCGCTGGAAGAGAGCGTCTGGTTGCCGCTTGCCTCGATAGCCAGCACCTCCCATTCGTACTCCGTGCCCGGCTCGAGGAAACCCCTGGGGATAGTCACCCTCAGGATATCCGCCGGGACATATGCGCTCAAGCCAATCTTTCCCATCCTGTGATGATGTGGGGCTTCGACCTTCTCAATAATCAACTGGTAGGAGATGATGGCCACGGGATCGCCCTCGATGTCCTCAGTAACAGGCTCCCAACTTACGACCAGTTCCTCATCGGGGTCCACGGTGGATTCTTCCGCGGGCGTCAACAGTTCCGGCCCTTCAGGAATCGAATGATCCAGCTCGGGAGCGCCGATCGCGTCGCCTTCGCTCTCGCCATTTTCGATCGTCGGCCCCATGATAAGGTAGCCTCCCTCGGGCAGTTTTTCCAGCATGTCGTCAATCGGAACCTCCGCATTCTCCGGTTCGACGGTTTCAAAGAACAACTCCGTCATACCCAGATTGCCCAGGCTCCCCAGCGCCTCAAAGGTAAAGTTCGATTCGCCGTCCGGCCCCGTCATGTCGAGTCGCTGCCAGCCCACGCTGTCAATGGAAGCCTGAAAGCCCGTGTCCTCGTCCGTGGCATTGTGTTCGATGATCAGTTTGGCCTCCTTCAGGACTATTCCCGTGTTGACCAGATCGATCGGATCACTGCCGTCCGCTTGTTCTTCACGGACCAAGCCAATGTCCTCGGCATAGTACTTATTCTCCAGCGCTTCGGGATCGAGGGGGGTCCATTCCAGAGTTTGCAGCAGGTTGGCAAAAACTTCCCCGCTCTCCAGAGTGACGGTTGCGTCGAGGGCAATTACCTCAGCCATATCCTCTGCTTCGCCTACGTAGTATTCCTGGCGATAGGCGTCCCCGACCTGGGGGTCTGCGCGCATAATGTGTCCGGGCAGGGCGCCATCCACTCCGGATTCCCAAGAGCCCTCCGAGTTTACAATTTCACCGTCTTCGATCTCGTACGATTCCTCGCCAAAATACCAGACATTGCCGCTGGTGTCCTGCGCATACCAGTCGAAGGTCTCCTCAATGAGTTCACCCTCGAGGTATACACGGTCGAGTAAAATCCGGGTTTCGACGCCCGCTACCTCGCGTGTCTCGTCCAGAACGGTCACTACGACGCGTTCCGGGCCATCCTCGGTCTCGCCTTCGTATACCCAGATCGTTCCTGGCTCCATGGGCAAATTTGGATTGTCCACCAGGATCGAGTTGGTGTCGAAATCACCGGGCTCGAAGACCGGGATGGGCGGTGGAGGATCGTCGGGTCCGGCCCGCAGGTTTGGGGTCGAAGCGATCCATAGAGCGCAGGTGAATAAGTAGGTAACCAGGCGCGAACAGGAGGCCCAGCTGAATTTCTCCATTGTGATAAGTTTTTCTGTCATGCGATGTCTTTCTTTCGTAGAAGGGAATCCAGGATTGCCGGAACCGGATGGGCGATTTTCGCCCTCCCTCGAACGGCAGCGGACCCCAAGTTCTCTTTTCGTCAGGCGTTATGCTTTCCATTTAGCCACAAGAAAATGACAGCACCAGGAACGTTATGATGACAGTACTGTAATTCTCACTAAGGGTGAAGTTTGGGGCCCTGGGCCGGAAGCCACGGCAACCGGCTCAGAGCGTGCGGCTGCCTCAAGGGTTGAATTCAAGGTCCAGATAGATGAGGCGATGATCACTCCCTGAAAGCATCTCGGCTGTGTCGATTACATATCCGCGAGTCCGGCGGATGTAGGGGTTCAGGGAAGGTGAGACAAGGAAGAAGTCGATTCGCGTATAGGTATCTTCGGATCGATAGTGGTAGGTCCAGGTCTCTCCCCGGGTATCGGCTGCGGGAACCGGGTGGCTGAGAATTTGATCGCCGACACGGGTCAGGCGGCGGACAGCCTTACTGCGAACCGTGTCATTGATGTCACCTGCGAGCAGATAGAGAGGATCGGGATGGTCTTTAAAGCGAGAGCGGATAAAATTACGTATCGCGGTCGCTTCACGTTCTCGAAAGATAGCCGATTCGGGGTCGTCTTTTCGGTTCGTGCGCTTGCTCTTAAGGTGGACGTTAAACAGCGTCCAGGATATATCTTGCGAGGTGAATCGGAGAGCCATCAGTCCTCGTTTGACGCTTTGGACCCGTCCAAAATAGCGGAATTGGAGGGGCTTCTGAGGCGAAACCTCTTCGAACGGAATGCGCGAGAGCACCGCGATGTGGCGCTCCTCGTCTTCGGCTGAGAGCAGGCTGAAATGTGGAAAATCCAGACCGGCCTGGAGGAGATCCTGGCGGAGTTCGTTCAGGAATGGGAGCGATCCGATCTCCTGAATCGCCAGAATATCAGGATCAACCAAACGGAATACCTTCCAAAGTGCGAGTTTCTCCTCCTCGGGTTTGGGATATCGGGGTCGGTATTGCGATTCGACCATACGGTCCGTGATCAGATAATTCCTGAGGTTGCAGGTCGCTACGCGGACGGTTTCCCCGGAAGCGGGGAAACTCAGCGAAACGAAAAGGATGGCCAGCGTGGCGAGTCCGGCGCTGCTCTCGGGGTTCAGCTTAACCGTCTGCCAGCGCGTGCTCACGCTCAAGGAGGGTAGGGTGGGAATAATAAAATCGGCTATAGAGCGGATGGGGGGTCAGGTTGCTCAGGTTCTTTTCATGAAGCTTTCTCAAAGAACCAATAAGCGATTCTCCACTGCCGACCGCGTTCCGAGCAAAGCTATCGGCCTCGTATTCGTGCTTGCGCGACCAACCGTTTAGCAGGGGTGTCAGCCAGAAAGTCACGAGGCCACTTAGGAGAGCAAACAGTAGCAGGGCGGGGGCCAATCCGCCATCTGCTGAGAATCGAAATCCTTCGTAGAACCATGCCTGTTGCATGAGGTAGTTGACTGCCGCAAAAGCGAGCAAGGTGAAAAGGGCACTTAGACCCAGGGTCTTGGGAATGTGTCCGAGCTTATAGTGTCCGATCTCGTGGGCCAGGACAGCTTCCAACTCTTCGCTGTTCAGTTGCTCGATCAAGGTGTCGAAAAGCACGATACGCCGAAACCGGCCGAATCCTGTAAAGAAAGCGTTGGAATGGGTAGATCGCTTGCTGCCATCCATGACCAGAATCGTCTTTGCTTTGAATCCGGTGCGGTTGGCCAACGCAATCAATCGATCGTGCAGATCACCTTCGGGCAGAGGTTCGAATTTGTTGAACAGAGGCATTATGAACATAGGGTAGAGCACCATCATAACTACTTGGAAAATAAGCACCACTGCGAATGCCCAGAACCACCAATAGGGTAGGTTGACGATCCAGAGCAGAAGGCAAATGAGCGGGTAGCCTAAAGCAAACGAGATGACTAGACCCTTGAGCTTGTCGGAAATCCACAATTTGACGGTGCTTCTGTTGAATCCGAAACGCGCCTCGATGCGGAATTGAGCCCACCATTCGACGGGTACGGAGGGCAGGGACACGACGATGCCAATAAGGATCAGGGTCAGGCCCTGGGCCCAGAGGCTGGGGCCGAGATACCCATTTACGAGCTGAAAGATCCAGGCAAGCAGTCCGGAGCCTACAATAATGGCGAGCAGGGAGGCATCATAGAGTGTCTCAAGCAGGCTGAACCGATTTTTGGTCAGGGTGTAGCTGACCGACTTTTGGTAGGTTTCTCTGTCAACAAAATCTCGATAGGCCGCGGGCACCGAACCGGCGCAGGAGGTGACCTTAGCTCGGTTCAGGGCATCGAGCACAACTTCCATCCCCGTCTTGAGCAGGAGCAGTACGAAGAAGGCGATCGAAACCTGGTGCATTTCGGACGAGAAAAGCGTTTCCGGTGGCCATTACCAGCGAAAAAATACGTTTACGCAAGTGTCCTGGTCTGTTCAGATAGACTTGAGAATGACCAGCAATAGTGAATCTGAGATGAGTTTTGAAGTGGCCTTGGAGAAACTCGAAAAGCTTGTCGATTCGATGGAAAGCGGAGACGTGCCCCTCGATGAGCTAGTGGCCAAATTTGAGCAGGGCACCCGGCTCCTTGGCCATTGCCAAAAGCGTCTGGAGATCGCCGAGATCAAGATCGAGCAGGTAAAGAAATCCCCCCAGGGTAGAGAGCTGGAAGACTTTCCTTCCGATAAGGGTAACTGATACTAGAGGGCGCTGTCGCCATGCTCATCGGTTCGAATCCGTACGGCTTCCTCGATCGGTATGACGAATACCTTGCCGTCGCCAATCTTGCCGGTTTTGGCCCCCCCGGTAATCGCTTGCACCGTCTTCGATACAAGATCGTCCGAGACCGCGACATCAACCATGACTTTGGGTAGGAAGTCGACCGTATATTCGCTTCCGCGATAAATCTCGGTGTGCCCTTTCTGCCGCCCGAATCCTTTGACTTCGGTGACCGTCATGCCTTCGATTCCGATTTCAGAGAGGCATTCTTTTACTTCCTCCAGCTTAAAGGGTTTTATGATGGCTTTGACCAGTTTCATGATTTAGCTGCGTTGTTATTCTTCCTTGTTACCCTCTTCAGTAATTCGCCCATTCGCGAGCTGCAGGGAATGTTCAAGTTCAAATTCAGTCTCGTGTCCGACACTAGGTCGAGCGAATGTGCAGCTCGCGCAGTTGACGAGGGTCGACTTCCCCGGGACTCTGCGACATGAGGCATTGGCCTTTCTGGGTTTTGGGAAACGCGACGACATCCCGTATACTCGTTTTTCCCGCGAGAATCGCTACCAGCCGATCGAAGCCCAAAGCAATTCCTCCGTGAGGAGGGGCGCCGTAAGCGAATGCCTTCAGCATGTAGCCAAACCGATTTTGCACTACGTCCTCCGGAATTTCGAGTACCTTCCGGAATACCTTTTCTTGCAGTTTCGGCTGGTGGATTCGAATACTCCCTCCGCCCAGTTCGACACCATTAAGAACGAGATCGTAGTGCTGTCCCCGCACCGAGCGAGGATTGCTGTCGAGCAATTCGATATCTTCTTCAACGGGCGAGGTAAACGGATGGTGGGCGGACGCATAGCGCTGTTCCTCGGGATCGAACAACACCAGAGGAAATTCGGTGACCCAGAGAAAGTCGTAGCGATGGGATGGGATTTGAAGGCGCTTGCGCTTGGCCAGGATGGCAGCGGCATCGAGGCGAACGCGACCTAAAATGGTGCATGCTTTTTCCCATTGGTCGGCTGCAAAGAATACCAGATCACCGTCTTCGATCTCCAGGCGCTCGCTTAATGTTGATTTCTCCGCCTCCGAGAAGAACTTAGTGATGGGCGATCGCCATTCGCCTTGCTGAACCTTGATAAAAGCAAGTCCCTGAGCCCCCAGGGATTTTGCGCCTTCCTCGAGGACCTTCATCTCTCCCTGGGTTACGTCCGACAATCCCTTCATGTTGACTGCTTTGATGACGCCGCCGCGCTCTACCATCCGGGCAAAAACCTTGAATCCCGAATCGGCGAAAGTATCCGAAAAGTCGGCAATCTCGAAGTCGAAGCGAGTGTCGGGTTTGTCGATGCCATAGCGATTCATGGCGTCGCGGTAGGAGAGACGCGGAAACGGCGTCTCGAGTCTTAGGCCGAGGACACTTTCCCAGAGCCGGCTCATCATGCCTTCAATAAGGGCGTACATATCCTCGCGGTCGATGAATGACATCTCCAGGTCGATCTGGGTAAACTCGGGTTGGCGGTCAGCTCGGGTGTCCTCGTCGCGGTAACAGCGCGCCAGGCTGTAATAACGGTCCACTCCCGCCACCATCAGCATCTGTTTGAGCTGTTGGGGCGATTGCGTAAGCGCGTAGAAACTTCCCGGATTGAGGCGACTGGGAACCAGAAACTCGCGGGCCCCTTCAGGCGTGCTCTTGAACAACGTTGGCATCTCGACGTCGATAAAGTCTTTTTCATCGAGGTAATCACGAACCGACTTGGCCGTACGGTGGCGCAATCGCATGATCCGCAGGTTTGAGGGTCGCCGTAGATCGAGGTATCGGTAGGTGAGGCGAAGGTCATCGCTGACCCGGTCGGCCTTTTCCTCGTCCAACTGGAAGGGAGGGGTTTCCGAGATATTGTGAATGATCAATTGTTCGGCATGGATCTCGACTTCGCCGGTCTTCAGCGAGCGGTTGATGGTGTCTTCGGTCCTGGGTTCGACAGTTCCGGCCGCTTCGATAACGGATTCGGGTTTCAGTTCCCGTATACGGGAACCATAAGTCGAATTGTTGGGATGAAGCACCACCTGGGTACGTCCTTCGCGATCACGAAGATCGACAAAGAGAATGCCCCCGTGATCGCGAAGCGAATCGATCCAGCCTACCAGCGTCACCGCCCTTCCGGCGTCCGCGAGGGTAAGCTCATTACAATGATGGGTCCGTCTCATGGCGCTTCACTTTCGCGAATAGAAATGTTTGCAGATCAATATCAAAATGGGTTTAAAACCCGTTTTCCGACGCAAAATCAGAAAAAGCCAACGATGAAATAGGTTTCCGCTTCAGCAAACAAGCAGGAAAATCACTGGACTAACAATCGCAGATCAGTTCTCTATCATAATTCTGCAGCAACAACTGGTAGTTGAGTCGATCCTCGTTCGGATCGTGGGCTTGCCAGATTATCGTCACGAAGCCGGGTTCGCCGACGCGGCGAATCGAAACCGGCCCCGAAATCAGCACCAGCCAGGGTAAAGAGCGAGACAGGACACTACGCATCAACTCCATATCGGGAGACCTATGCCAGGGTCAATGTGCGGCCAGGGGAGGGCCGGTCACGGGCTGTCCAATTTCGGCGAGCATTTCTTGAAACCAGGGAGCGTCCGTTGCAAAGGGTTTCCCGCCTTTAATGCGCTCGAACTCAATGGCGCGCAAGACTCCTCCCCGGTCCTCGTCGTGCCCGACGACTCCGGTTTCCCGGCGCAGGGCGCAATCTACGGCGAGGTCGACACAGCTCTTAGTCAGGCGGCGGTCGGCCGAATTGGCAGGTGCCGCACGTGCGAAATAGCCGCTCTTTTGAACGAGGGTTTTCTCTGCCGCGATCATGTGCGCAAACTGACTGCCGAACCACCGACCGGGATTAACTGAGTCGAGCTTTACATGGCCAAAAGCGTCGTGCTGCACGGATTCACCGCGGGCTTTCATCTCTTCGATAATGCTCGAGACCCCGGCCCCCTCGCTGATGAAGAGGTTGACACAATCATGTTTGTCCATGACCTGCCGCAAACGCGCTGCCTCCTCGGCGATGTCGATGGCAATTTCAGGAATGTAGACGGCATGGACTTCGTAGCTTTCATGGCTGAGTCCAATGTCCTTTAAAAAATGTTTCTGCTTCAGGCGCTTGCGATAGTGATTAGCTGTGGCAGCGGTAAGCCAACCACAATTCCGCCCCATAATCTCGTGAATGATGAGCATGCGCGGACTGGCGCCGTGCTCGGCGACGACATTCTCGAAGAATCGGGAGCCCTGTTCAGCAGCCGTCCATGCGCCGAGGGACTGAGCCACGGGATAGACGTCGTTGTCGATTGTTTTTGGCAAGCCGATCACGGTGAGATCGTGCTGATTCCGGCGTAGATAGACGGCCAGCTCGGCGGCCGCCGTACTGGTATCGTCACCTCCGATGGTGTGGAGCACGTCGATACGGTCGCACACGAGCCGGGCAGCCGCCACTTCCAGGGGATGCTGGCCCGGCTCTATCAATCCTCGTTTCAGGCAATCGGAAACATTGGAAAGTTTGACCCGGCTGTTGCCGATGGGACTGCCGCCAAACGCATGGAGACGGTTCGCGGCATGCCGAACCTGGGAAGTGACCAGGAGCGAATCTCCCAGGAGAAGCCCTTGAAATCCGCTTCGATAGCAAAGGATTTCGACGTCCGGCTCGATTTCCGAATAGCGTTCAATGAGCCCGCCGATGGCAGTGGAAAGGCAGGGGGCCAGTCCCCCGGCGGTCAGGATTCCTACTCGCTTCGGTTTCATTCCTCCTGTCTTACTCGATCGTGTGGTGAAGTCTCCTGCTTTCGGAAATTCTGGAAGAAGATTTAACTGGACAAAGCATCGGAGCGGCGATTGAGGGCAGAAACATGCTGAAGACAGGTAAAGCAGGATTCGTTTTGGTTGCCCGTTTGGCAGGCTCAGGCCCTGAGCGAAGTCGAAGGGCGGCTTTGATGTCCCCAGGAAATCTACGGCTTCTTACCTTTCGGGACCGGGTGTTGTCCTACGAGGTGTTAATCTAGAAGCCTGTAGCGAATTGCAGGGAATGATCAAGTTCAAAAAAGGACACCAAGTCCCGATGGATAGAGAACAATGCCCGGTTAGTGAGAAATACCGACTTCGGCAAAGCTGAGCACAGCGTAGGCTAAATAACACCCGAGGAGGACGAAACCAAAGGGGCGCCGTAAATGCGTGCCGGAGAGGGCGATGCCGATACGAAAGACCACCAGAATGAAAAGCATTGCGGGGAAGAGCAGGCGGAAAAACTGGACTGGTGCTTCAAGACCCTCGCTAGTCACTGAGGCCGCCGCTCCGGCAACGAAAAACACGTTCAGTATGTCGGCTCCGATAACGTTGCCCAAGGCCAGTTCGCCATGCTTCTTCACGACCGCGGAGATGGCCGTGACCAACTCCGGCAGCGACGTGCCAAAGGCGACCAGGGTGGCTGCGATTATGCTGTCGGGGACATTCAGGCGCAGAGCTGTTTCTTCTACCGTCGGAATCAGTATCTGTGATGAGACCACGACCAAGCCGATGGCGAAAGCGAGCTTGATGACAACGAGGGGCAGGGAAGCCGCATCGGACTTGATTTCCAGTGCCCTTGCTTCGGTGTCGACTCCGCTATCCCTCCCGGAGCTTCGCGCCCAGCGGATGGTAAACCAGATATAGACGACAAGCATGCCGAGGAAGAGGAATCCAACCTGCCGAGGAAGGCGGCCCCCGGTTTCCATGACGGTGGTGAGGGAGGAAAAGGGGAGACTTAGGACCACCAGCAGGACACCGGCTCCGAGCTGAATGTAGCTCTGCCGGTTTACGAGTCGCCTATTGAGGGGCAGCGGCGCAATAACCGCGGCGAGGCCAAGAATCAATCCGGTGTCGCAGATCACGGAGCCTACGGCGTTACCCAGAGCCAGGCCCGGGTTACCCTGCACGGCAGCGAATACGGAAACGGCAGCCTCGGGCAGCGTCGTGCCCAGGCTGACGATAGTAGCGCCGATGAGAATCTTGGGCACTCCCCACTTTGCGGAAAGCTTGACCGCTTCCTCGACCAGGAGATCGGCTCCTTTCGCCAGCGCGAATAAGCTTACCGCGATGATGCCGAACAGTATCCACAGGGGAAGATCGGTGACGAGCTGCTCTACAAGATGCTCCATTATTTTTGCTTTGGAGAGATGATCGGGGATGGGAAATAGTGAACAGTAGACAGTGGAAAGTGAACAGTGCTATGGTGAGGGCGCGAGGTAAAAAGTGAGAACGAAAATCCGAAACACGAAGCTCGAAGCACGAAACAGATTCGAGGTCTCGAGATCCGTTGACGAGCGCAGAGAGAACGGAGAGGAAAAGGGAGAGGGTAATAGGAGGTTCAGCAGTTCACGGCTCAGTGGTTCAGCGGTTCGCAGAATGAAGGTTTGAAGTCGCCTCTATTGTATTCTGTGCGCGCTTGGATGCACGCGACCGGCTCGATCCCGACAGTTTCTCCTCCCAACCTCTGAACTGTGAACCATCGAACCGGGAACCCAGAACCCTACAACTTTGTGTCAATGATTCATCCAGACTTCAGAAGGCTCTCACCGGTCATGGAGGGTGGGGTGCTGAGACCCATCATCCTGAGCAAAGTAGGCGCGATATCGGCAAGGCGGCCCCCATCCCTGAGGGCATAGTGTTCGCAGCCGCAACCGGCCACTATGACCTCCACCGGATTCAGAGTATGGGCGGTATGAGGGCCGTTTCGAGCGGGTTCCCACATTTGATCGGCGTTCCCGTGATCGGCGGTTATGAGTGTTGCGGCACGGCTAACGTCTGCGGCTGCCAGAAGCTCTCCGAGATATTGATCGACCGTCTCGCAGGCCACCTTGGCGGCCTCCAAAGAACCCGTATGGCCTACCATATCGGGGTTGGCAAAATTGACGACGATAAGTCCGTATTGTTGAGATAGTATGGCCTGCCTGGCAGAGGCGCATAATTCGCGCGCGGACATCTCGGGTTTCAGGTCGTAGGTTGGTACGTCTTTGGGACTGGGTACGAGGTGTTGTGTCTCCCCGGCAAAGGGTTCGTCCCGATAGTCATTGAAAAAGAAAGTTACATGCGGATATTTCTCAGTTTCCGCACAGCGGAATTGGGAAATGCCCAAGCGGCTGACATAGCCACCCAGGGTATCGTCCATTTTCGGGGGCTTGGGAAACAGCAGATTGGGACAGAGGCCTTTTTTATATTCCGTCATGCTGACATAGAAGAGTTCGAGCCGCGGACCACGTTCGAAAGCGTCGAAACTCTCGTCGATGAAAGCACGTGTCAACTGGCGGGGCCGATCTCCCCGAAAGTTGAAAAAGATGACACTGTCATGGTCCGAGACGGTTGCCACGGGGCAACCCTCGGCGTCCTCGATTCGAGTGGGAATGATAAACTCATCACCCTTTCGCGATGGATCAATGGGATTCCCGTAATAGTGCTCTACGGCCGCTTCCGCGGAAACGGCGCGAGCCTCGGGCGACCTTCCTGTGAGGCACCGGTAGGCCTTTTCGATCCTATCCCATCTCTTGTCTCGATCCATCGCCCAGTAGCGTCCTATAACCGTTGCGATGCGACCGGTTCCGTTTATGCGGCAGTGCCTCTCGACCTGCCTGATGTAGTGTAACCCTCTGCTGGGTGCCGTGTCTCTCCCATCGGTTATCGCGTGAATAAACACCCTACGCAGACCTGCCTCGGAAGCGAGGTCGAGAAGACCAAATAGATGCTCCAGCATGGAGTGCACGCCGGCGTCGGACACTAATCCCATGAGGTGCAGGCCGCGACCGGGCAGGGATGCGTTCTGAAAGGCCTTGCGCAGCACGGGATGCGAAGCAATTGAGCCGGAGCTAAAGGCTTGGTCGATGCGCACAATCTCCTGGTCTACAACTCGCCCAGCCCCGATATTCTGGTGGCCGACTTCGCTATTCCCCATGATTCCCGCGGGCAACCCGACGTCCCGGCCGTATGTCAGAATCTCGGTCCTGGGAAAGCGGAGGCGAATCTGATCGGAAACGGGCGTGGCAGCCAGTTTGACGGCGTTGAATGCGTCGTGGGCCGGATTGTGATTCTCTCCCCAGCCATCACGAATGATCAGAATCGCCGGTCGATGTTTGCCATCCATAACGGTGTAGTTATGTGGTTGCGCCGACTCCTTGGAAAGCCAATAGTTAAGATCGTCATCCAAGTGGCCTACCTGACAAATCGGCATGCTTACTTGTCAGGCACGACATTAGCTTGACTTAAAAACGGAAGTTCCCCAGGTAACTCGGCTTTCTTTTTCGGCCCTCCGAGGAAACCATCCACGCTTAAAGATGGCATCCGATCTCAAGACCACGCTCAATCTACCTAAGACGGCGTTCCCCATGCGCGCGAGTCTGGTATCGCGGGAGCCGGAGCGGCTGGCCCACTGGGAGAAGATTGACCTCTATGAGCGAGTTCAAGCGAAGAATGCCGGGGCAGATGCCTTTATTCTGCACGATGGCCCGCCCTATGCAAACGGCGATATTCATTTGGGCACGGCCCTGAACAAGATTCTCAAAGACATCATTATTCGCTACAAATCCATGCGGGGCTACCGGGCGCCCTACGTGCCGGGTTGGGACTGTCACGGACTTCCCATTGAGCAGCGGGTGCTTCGCGATATCGGGTCCAAGATTCATGACATGGAGCCGGCTGAACTGCGCAGGTTGTGCCATAAATACGCATCGAAGTATATCAATATCCAGCGTAGCCAGTTTAAGAGGTTGGGTGTGTCGGGGGACTGGGAGAAGCCCTACACAACCTTCAGTCCCTGTTACGAGGCGGGTATTCTCAGGGCGCTGTGTGACCTGGTGGACAAAGGTCTGGTGGTCAAGGGCTTGCGGTCGGTTGCCTGGGATCCCATTTACCGTACGGCTCTGGCTGAGGCGGAGATTGAGTATGAGCCGCACGTTTCGGATTCGATATACGTGCGCTTTCCGCTATTGGAACCCGAACGTTACGAGGCGTTGCAGGGTTTGCGCGATGTCTCGATCGTCATCTGGACCACCACTCCCTGGACCCTTCCGGCTAATCTCGGCGTCTGCCTGCACCCCGGATTTACCTATGTCGCCTATGTTACCGAGAGCGATACATTCATTCTTGCGGAGGAGCTCTTGGACGCTTTCAAAGAGGCCTGTGATCTGAAGAATGGGCGCATTGCCGCGAGCTTCGAAGCCACTGAGTTTGACCGCGGAGCATGCTCCCATCCCATTTTCGAAGGGCGTCGAAGCCTGATAATGCTTGGGGAGCACGTGACCTTGGATCAGGGGACGGGCTGTGTACACACGGCTCCCGGTCACGGGTCCGATGATTTTGCAATCGGTCGCGCCTACGGGCTTCCGGTGGTTGTTCCGGTGGATGATCGGGGTTGCTTCACGGCCGAATACGAGGAGATGGAAGGAACGTTCGTCTTCGACGCTAATCCCCGTATTGTGGAAAGTCTCAGATCCAGGGGCCTGCTCCTCAAGGCGGGGAAGATCTCTCACGACTATCCCTACAGTTGGCGTAGCAAGAAACCGGTGATCTTCAGGGCTACTGAGCAGTGGTTCATGGAACTCGACAAGGGTGATGTTCGGAATAAAGCCTTGCATGCAATCGATCATTCAGTGGAGTGGTTTCCGCCTTGGGGGCAGGACCGCATACGCGATATGGTGGAGCGGCGTCCCGATTGGTGTTTGTCTCGCCAACGCTCGTGGGGTGTGCCCATTCCTTCGATTCGATCCCGGGCTAGTGGCGACTCGATTCTCGATAGAAGGGTAATCGATCGCTTTCTCACCATCGTGGCGGAAGAGGGCACGGATGCCTGGTACGCGCGACCGGTGGAGGATTTTCTTCCTCCCGACTTTGATTATGCCCCCACCGGAGAACGGGATGCCTCCTGCTTTGAAAAGGAGTTCGATATTCTGGATGTATGGTTCGATTCCGGTTCCAGCCACATTGCCTGTCTCGAACAGGACGAACGTCTGCGCTCCCCGGCAGACCTTTACCTCGAAGGCAGCGACCAGCATAGGGGATGGTTTCAAAGCGCTCTGCTGACGTCCGTAGGAGCCCGGGATCGAGCGCCCTTCCGTCAGGTCTTGACTCATGGTTTCGTGCTCGATGCCGAAGGACGGGCCATGAGCAAGTCGCTGGGAAACTTCATTTCTCCCCAGGATCTGATCAAAAAAAACGGCGCGGACATACTCAGGCTGTGGGTAGCGAGCGAAGATAGCAGGAATGACGTTTCCATTGGAGAGGAAAGCATCAAACGCCTCACCGACGCCTATCGGACTATCCGCAATACGTTGCGTTTTCAGCTCGGAAACCTCTATGATTTCTGCCCGCAGAAGGATAGCCTCTCACTGCCTGAACTCAAGGTCATCGATCGTTGGGTTCTGCACAAAACCGCGGATCTGATCGAGGAGGTCACCCAGGCCTTTGAATGCTATCAGTTTCATCGGGTCTTTCAGCTCTGCAATCGATTCTGTAGGGCTACGCTTTCGGCGACCTATCACGATATGCTGAAGGACCGCATGTATACATTTGGCGCTGAGAGTGCAGGACGGCGCTCGGCGCAAACCGCTCTCCATGAGATATTTCAGGTACTCTCGCGACTGCTCGCGCCCATTCTTGTGTTTACCGCGGACGAGGCGTTTTGCTATGCCTCGGGAGATGGAGTTCAAGAAATCGAGAGCGTTCATTTGCAGACCTGGCCCCAGATCAAAGCAGGGTGGCGCGACAGTGAAACGGCTGGCCTTATGGAACAAATCCTCGCTCTCAGGGGACGAGTAAATGAGCAGTTGGAGACTCTCCGTCAGGATAAGGTAATTGGACAATCTCTGGAGGCCAAGGTCGTGGTGATGGGACATCCCGAGGATCCCGCATTCATTGCCCTGAGGGAGCAGGAGGAAGTAATGGAGGAGATCTTTATCGTGTCTCGGGTAGTGATGGTTCCAGAAAGTACAGAAAATGGCGGGCTCCGTGTTCTAGTAGAGCACCTCGACGGGTCACGCTGTCCACGCTGTTGGAGGTCGGTAGAAACCTTGAACGCATCTCCGTATGGTGAAGTCTGTACCCGTTGCCTGGACGCCCTGAGCACTTTCTAAGATCCCATTAGCTTACAGGTAACGAAAAATGAGCACCGCTGGAAAGAGGAATTCCGTGGCCAATAATAAGGCAGCAAAGGGAAACAAGACCAAACCGACGTCACGCAGGGCCGGAGGCTCAGCGAAGCCAGGAACCGTGGGGCCTAAGCCGGGTGCACCCAAGCGCTCCCCGAAGACCGCGTCCAGCCGGGTCAAGCCCAAGCGAAGTGCAACCAGTAGACATCCGCGGAGCCTGGAAGCAGGGAAAGCGCAGCAAAAAAAAGAGCTCAGGAGTGCTGCGCTGAAGCTCTTCAAGCGGACGAATAAAAACACGCCAGCAGTGTTCAAGCTTCCATCAAAAAAGAATACGCCCATCGTCTTTTCGCTGGAAGAAGTGCGGGAGGTCCTGAGATCAAGAAAGGGCGAAGGCAGTAAGGTTGTCGAAAATAAGCCCGCGCGAACGAGGGAACCGAAATCTGTAATTGCCCAGGGCACCATAAAAGACGAAACGACGACTCCGGAAAGTCGGGTCATCGGCGCCGCTTCGCTGGCTGACATTCTCGGAGCGGAACCCAGCCTTGGCGTTAAGAAGTCAGGCTTGCCTAAAAAAAAGTCCATACCGAGGAGATTTCAGAAGTACCACAAGCTTTTGTTGGAGCTGAGAAAGCAAGTCAAAGCGGGACTGGAAATGCGTTCGAAGGATACGCTGAAGCGTTCGAGCAAGGAGGATTCGGGAGATCTTTCGAACTACAGCCAGCACATGGCCGATGCCGGTACCGACAGCTTTGACCGGGATTTCGCCTTGAGTCTTCTCTCCAATGAGCAGGAAGCGCTGGCCGAAATCGAAGTGGCGATCTCTCGGATCCATGACGGGACCTACGGGATCTGCGAAGTTACGGGGAAGCCGATTGCCCATGAGCGTCTGGAAGCGGTTCCCTTTACACGCTATTCTCTCGAGGGTCAGGCGCAATTTGAAGGCTCGAGCCGTAAGCGATTGCAGCGAAGGGGCCTTTTTCCGGATTCCAATGTCGAAAATTCAGCTCAGCTTACCGCCGACGATTCCGACGAATGATCACAAAGCGAGGGCGATAAGGCGGTCTTCACTGTCGGCACATCGGGTCTTATTTGCCATCGCGGCGGCTGTGGTGGTCGTGGATCAAGCCAGTAAGTACTGGGTGGTATCGATCTCCGGTGTAACGCCAAACGCCTATCCTCCGTGGGGTGGATTTGTCATTGTGCCCGGATTCTTCAACATCGTTCACACCACGAATACAGGGGCGGCTTGGGGAATGTTTGCCGGATTCGGCACCTGGCTGGCTTGGCTGGCGGCGGCTGCGCTTGTTGCCATCTTCTGGTTTCGAGATCTACTCGAGCTGCAAAAGCCCTTTATGCAGGTCACGTTTGGGTTCCTCTGCGGGGGCATTCTCGGCAATCTCATAGATCGGGTCATTCATGGTAAGGTCATCGACTTTCTGGATTTCATACTAGTGAGCTATCGGTGGCCTACCTTTAATTTGGCAGATAGTGCCATCTGTGTCGGGACTGCCTTCTATCTGATCGGAAATCTGGTGCTGACCGGAAGGGGCCAACGCGAGGTCGAGCCGTCGCCGCCATCTTGAACCTGATCACTCCCTGCAGAGCCGGTGATTTTCTGCTAGATGGTAAAAGTAAGGTATCCGGCGAATGAGATTCGCGTTTGCACGCAGTCTGCATATAGCTTTATTGCAAGCATTTACACTGCGTTTTACCTGAGTTACATTCCTTCACGAAGAGGAGAATACTCAGCGAGTTATTTCTGATGAATGCCTTTGAGAAGAAGCGAATGCAGGGCATGACCCTGGTGGAGCTCATGATCGCCATGGCGATTCTGTCCATCTTTAGTATTACTATCCTTTCAGCGGTACTTCTGGGTAGGCGCCTTTCGGAAGCGAATATCTATGAGAATACCGCCTTGACCGTGGCTCAAGGGTACATGGAGCAGATAAAGAGCATGGAATACGATGTGGTTCTCGAATGCCTGGCCTCGCCCTGACCGTACCGCTGCCCACGAAGAGTATCTCGGCCATCAATGTTGGAGCGATGATCGAAATTGACGATACGCTTTTTCTGGACCAGCTGAATGTGAAGGACGTTATGATCGACCTTCGTGATGTCGATACCGCGAATCCCAAACCGATCACCATGAGTTTTAAGATCAAGCCGACTATTAACAACCTGGACACCGGCGGTACGCTATTAAAAGCGCTCGAGATAGAATTAGCCTACGAATTTGAGAGCCCGGAGACGGGCACCTTGAAGTGGCGGAAAGGCGCAGTGCGCTTTGTGAAATCCTACGCACCCACCTTTTAAGCGGGCAGAAAAAAGGGAACTTGCTATGAATACGACTTTGCAAGCGCAAACCAGAAGGGCATTCACATTGCCCGAACTCATGATCGTCACTTTGGTCTTGAGCCTACTGATGGCGGGCTTGGTGGGATTTATTAATCAGTCGTCGAAGATGATGTTTACCAGTGATGCCAAACTACGCATCAACGCGGACATCCGCAACATCACCAATGAGATGACCGATAACGCTCGTGACGCCAATCACTTCACGGTCTACGACAGTTTCTACGACGACTTCCGCAACCCTCCCCAAGGTGTGGCCCATGAATCCTACCGTATTCGAGACGGGCAATCAGGCGATCTTCTAGTGTTGATTTTTTACGGCACGGATCCAAATCCTGCGGATAACGTGCCGCCTTCTATCGAAAAGCTGGTCGGCTACTATCGGTCGATCCAGGACGTGGCCTCGAACTCCGGACCGGTGAGAAAGTTTACCCGTAACGTGCCCGTGGCGGAGCAGAGCTTGAAGGTTGAGCAGATCGTCCCGGCTATAGCCCAGGAGAACACATTCACCCAAGTCATCGAACTTTCTCGAGGACTGGCTAACGGAAAGTTGTTCTATAATTTTCGCGACCGCAGCATCATGATAAACGGCCAGATATACCACGGCAACGCAGCCAAGCGCGTCACGGATACCTACAATTTCACTATCTCGCCTCGGGGTTAGCAGCGGGTCGCATCGGCGGGCACGCAGGTCGTTGCCAAAGCGTCGGCCACATTTTCCCAGGTTACCTTCCCGCCTGCACGATATTGGCTCCTTGGGAACACCGACCATCACCGCTATTCCCGCCCCCTCATGGATGCTTAGGTCGTTGAATTCTTCTCAGCATGACTTCTACGTTGGTGAACACGACCTCCCCCATCGACTTACATTTCAGAAACTCATCCGTATGGTGGTAGGCAGCGAGCCCCTTCTTCAGTTGCTCGAGTTTGCCTGGCAGCGAGAGGGTGTCCCGACACATATTGTGCCTGAGGTCGTCGAAGCGCTGGGGGGCGAAATTCATACGGCGCGCAATCAAAGTGCGTTCCTCGTTTTGATACTGCCTGATGGTTTCCAGGTTGAGCAGTTCCGTACATAGTTTCACGACCGGATAGTTGTCCTTGAAGAACTGCGGCATGTAAACCGTCCTGCTGCCCTCGTACGACTGCTGATCGAAATCGAACGCTCGCACCCGGTACTGTTCGTCCTCAAAATCCGGCGTGATATCCACAATATAGTTGTAGGCCCGCATATCACCGAGAAGCCGGATAAAAATGCGCTCATTGAATTTCACGAATTCCTTGGCCATGCGAACTTTATTCATGCCGGGCCGGTTAAAATGTATGCGTATGAAATCGTCGCCCGGTATACCCGCAATATGCTCCTCGATCAGTGTACCTTCACTGACCAGATAATTCATGCTGTTGGGAGAGAGGAGCTCCTCGAGTTCTAAGCCATAAACTCGCGAGGAGTCGGCCTTTTTTACGTAGAAGTAATCGTAGTTGTCGTTAAACTGGTTAACGATGCGTACGCGAAAAGGGCAGGAATTTCCGAACGTGCAGAAATCGATGCGGTCTACATAGAGATGATCGATTACGGAGGTGTCTCCCGCCGTTTTCAAAAGCGAATAAATCATGGTGAGGTCATGGTTGAGCCGGCGAACCGCGCTCGGATCGTATACCACGGTCTCCCAGAGGGTGTCCTTATCGTCCTTGTCGTAGAAGGGAAACGAGGCGTTGAAATGCAGTAGATCTTCGTAAAAGACCGGCAATTCGGCACAGCGACCGTAGCGATCGAGATAACCCATCAGATCTTCCCGGATCGGATAATGCCGCTTTTTCTTAGAGACCCTCCTCATTTCCACCCCCAATCATGGCGCATGAATAGTGAAACCACTCTGCCCGCACTCGGTTTCTATAGGAAAACAGGCGCATTCCGAAGGCTCAAGCACAGGTGGCTGTAATCCGACCTAAACCGACAGAAGTTCCCGTTCCCGAATGAAGCAGCAAGACTCCCGAAACAGCAAAAGTCGTGGGCGCTTGACGCCATTGGTCATGCTGGCGGTTGCCCTTATTCTGATCTCTTTCTTGCGACCTTCGTTCGATGTCCAGAGGAACGCGAGGGACCGACCTGCCGGTGGCGTTCGAAATACGGCCGGCCGCGAAACGGTTGTGGGATCGAGAATTGCGCCGACAACAGTCCGTGGGCAGGTAAAGGCCGGTGCCGCCGCCCGCGAACGCGGGCCCGATTCCGGTCATTTGCAGGTGCGGGCGACTCCGGTGGGCGATCGATTTTCGAAGTATGTTGAGTTGGCATCTAACCGATCGGAATCGGGCATTCGTCGCCGCACGATCCGGCTCCTGGAGGGCAGAGACGGCGACCGACCTATTCGTGTAGAAGAGCAGTGGCTGCTGAATGGGCATGGCTCCTGGGTATTGGTTAGCCAGCAGGCAATGGTAGCGGATCGGCTCTTAGTGGCGGCAGACGACAGAGAGACCAGGACCGAGGTGGCCACGGTGGCCGCAACTGCCGGATACAAGATCGCCCCCACGGGCCGCCACGCCTCGTTCCTCAAGGTTGAACTGCCGACTCCGGATCTGAGTAAATTTGACGAGGCCCAGGCGCTGATGCGATCTGAACTGGATGAACACGTCATCGTTGAACCGGATTATCTCTATTTTCCCGATGCCCTGCCCAACGACACTTGGATTAACGCACAGTGGGCGGCCCAACGTATGGAGCTGCCCTTGGCCTGGGCAATGGAGACTGGAACTTCCGAGGTCGTGGTGGCGGTACTCGATTCGGGCATCGATTTCGAGCATGCTGATCTTACGGAGAACATCTGGGTGAATCCCGGAGAGATCGCGGACAATGGAGTCGATGATGACCAGAACGGCTTCGTCGACGATGTCTCCGGCTGGGACTTTCACGACGAAGATAATGATCCCGGTGATGAGGCGGGACATGGTTCTCATGTGAGTGGAATAATCGCCGCTCGTGGCAACAACGGCTTGGGTGTGGCCGGCGTCGCCTGGAATGTGAGTATCATTCCGCTGAGAGTGGGCAACAACACCTTCGCTACCTCAGGACTGGTCGAGTCTTTGAATTATCTCCTGAATATTCAGGAAGATCAGGGCCTCCGGGTGCTAGCTACAAACAATTCCTACGTCTCCGTATCGGCGAGTTTTTTCCTTCGCAATGCCATCCAGCGCCACCGTGCCGCGGGTATTCTCTTTGTGGCCGCGGCCGGTAACGACTCGCGTGATTCCGACCAGTTTCCTTCCTATCCGGCCGGTTACCGTTTTAACAACGTGATCACCGTGGCCGCCACCACTGGTGGTGACAATTTGGCATCGTTCTCAAATTTCGGAGTCAATTCGGTTCACATCGGCGCGCCTGGAGGAAATATCTACTCTACGCTCCTTCATGGCAGCTATGGTTATCGTGAGGGAACCTCCATGGCGGCTCCGCAGGTTACCGGCGCCGCTGCTCTGCTTCTCAGTGCCAATCCCGGGCTGAGCCATGGCCGGATCCGCAGCATCCTCTTCAACACGGCCGATCGCGTAGCCAGCCTGGAAGGTGTCGTTTCGACGGGCGCCCGGCTTAATCCGGCACGGGCCTTGGAGGCTGTGACCGATTCCCGAAGGCCCTCCATTGAAATTATGTCACCTTCGGTTTCATCGCTGAGAATCAGTCGTCCCGGAGTTGGTCTGGAGCTTTCAGCCCGGCTCGTAGATGCCATTGGCGATTTGAGCCGAATTCCCTCGGATTTCGTCTGGAAAGTGTTCCCGGATAGGCGCGGCGCGGTCATTGAAAGCCCCGGCGAATTGGCAACCTCGATCCGATTCAACGTTGCCGGAGACTTTTCCGTAAAGGCAATCTACACTTTGGATGAAGTTCAGTTTTCCGATGAGATATACGTCCGATTGGGTCCGGGCGAGATCCTCGACGACGATCTGGTGGGCTGGTGGAAGTTTGATCAGACCGACGGCGACGTCGCGCCCGACTCTTCCGGTAACCGCCTCACCGGAGTTCCGAGCGACGCCGACTGGGTTCCAGGCCGCGTAGGCAATGCCTTGCGCTTCAATGGACTCGGCGATCGGGTGGCCGTTCCCGCTCCCGTCCTCGATCAGTTTACCATGGTCGCCTGGTTTCGTACCGACACGCGAGGCAACAGCGTGTTTCCCAGGATCATTAACCATCCCGAGTTTCTGCTTTACCTGGGGCGACGTGAGAATGGGTATGAGCCCGATGAGCGTACCATCAAGTTCTTTGCCGGACGGTCGCGTGGGGATGGCGTCTGGAACACGCGGATCAATGTCATTGGCGACGATAGATGGTATCATTTGGCCGTCACCTACGACGCCGAGGATGTGCTTGCTTCTCCTCGGATCTACCTCGATGGCACAGAGCTTCCCGTTGCCGTACAGAACGTTCCTGCAGGCAATCGGCGCGTGGAAGGCACCATTGCCTATTTCGGAGACGATGGGGAGGCCACCCGCGCTTACGATGGCCTCATTGACGATGTCAGGATTTTCTCGCGCCTCCTGAGCCCGGCGGAGATCAGTGCCTTGGCTGCACCTGAGTCCCTGGCGTCGGTTTCAGGCGTAATAGCTAGGGAAAGTCAATCTACGGTTGCTGTGGGCGAATGGGTTGAAATTCACGGCAATCGCACATCCGTCAGTTCCTCCTTGCAATCGGTTGGGACCAGCTGGGAGGTGATCACCGCTGCAGAAGCGGTGGAGCTGGTGTCCTACGAAGATGAAATTACCAAGGTTAGATTCTCCAGCCCCGGCCAGTTTAGCTTGCGCTTCGTTGCCGATGAGGGTGTTGCCAAGGTCTTTGCTGAGCTCAGTATCACCGTCACGGACGATGCAGTATCTTCGCCGGTAGCCAGGAACGCTGCCAAGGAGCTAATCGAAGGCTCAGGCGAACTCGGTAGCGGTTGGAAGCTTTCCTCGTGGTTTGGTTCTTTTAATGTTCTGCATGCCCCTTGGGTTTTTCACGACGACCATCGATGGCTGTTCGTGGCCGTTGCTTCGGAACTCGGAATCTGGCTGTTCGATCGGGAATTTGCCTGGATCTGGACGAGCGAATCGGTTTATCCCAGCGTCTTTCGATCGGTGGACGAAACCTGGCTCTGGTATGACCGTAGTTCGGGCTCCCCGCGCACCTTTTTTAATTTCTCGCAAGAGATCTGGGAAGAGGTGCGATAATGATAGGAACGGTCAGGTATTCAGTTTCCGAGGTCGGAGCTCTAAGCGGCCTCCGGAGCCGTCGGCCCTCCAGTCGCGTAGCTTGGAACTTCAGGCCTGGAGTAGGATTAAGTGTTCAGGTGTCAGGATTCGATTGCGCTTCCTCAGAACTGACACCCGACACCTGAACCCTCTCCGAAGTTTCACCCCTGTTGGATCCGGCAAGCGTCAGCGCGCCGGGGGCGCGACTAACCTGGAGGGACGAGGGCCCCCGAGTCCGCGGAGGGGGCATCCTCGCAGTTCTCTGTCCATGCTTTGAAAGCTGGCATCCTTGCGGTCTGGAGATTCATTCCAGTTGCAGTGAAGATGTGGTATGCGGTAAGAAGCATCGCAGACAGCATTTCTCTGAGCGGTTTTCGCCCGCGTTTCGGCCTATGTATACGGCATCAATAGTTGTTCCCTGTTTCAATGAAGATCCTACGCTTCGGGCCAGCGTTGAGAAAGTGCTCGAAATCGCCGATGAAAGCCTCGCCCTCGAAATCATCATTGTCGATGACCGTTCCTCTGATCGGAGTTGGGAGATCGCGGTAGCGCTCGAGGCAGAATACGCCCAGGTTCGGGTGCACAGGCACCAGGTCAATCGAGGCAAGGGAGCAGCGCTCAGGACGGGTTTAGCGGAAGCAAAAGGTGATGTCGTGGCCATACACGACGCGGATTTGGAGTATGATCCGAAAGACTTGCGGAAGCTGATTGCGCTTGTGCAGCGAGACTTGGCCGATGTGGTTTACGGCTCGCGATTCCTTTCCGGGGGCGAACACCGCGTCCTCTACTTCTGGCACTCGATTGGAAATCGGTTTCTAACCTTCCTGAGCAACATGCTCACCGACCTCAATCTAACCGATATGGAGACCTGCTACAAGGTCTTTCGCCGCAGCATAATTCAAGATATCCAGATCGAGGAGGAACGGTTTGGATTCGAGCCGGAAATTGTCGCTAAGGTAGCCGAAAAGCGTCCGCGAATCTACGAGATGGGTATCTCCTACTTCGGACGAACCTATGAGGAAGGTAAGCATATCGGAGTAAGGGACGGATTTCGAGCTATTTTCTGCATTCTGAAATACAGCGCATATCGGGCTCCCTGGCCGATTCAGTTCGTTTTTTTTGTGCCGTTTACTCTGCCCTTGGGAGTGATGGGGATACTGCTTACGAGGATCTTCCTCAGCTTGGGAATGGCTTCGGAAATGAGTGCCTTCCTGGGATTTGCGGGGTTCGCATTGGCGCAGCGCTTCGCCACAGTGCCTGCCTTGTTTCGCCCCGGTTCACGTTCAGGTCGTTTATTCGAGTGGCTGCGATACCTCCTTGTCCTGGGCGCGGCCTTTTTCAGTTTCTTGATTACGCTGGCCGGATTGAATGGGTCGGGACTCTGCTATGGCCGAAGCGCTACCCTGGGGATGATCGCGGCAATACTGGTGAGTTATTTCGGTTTCCGGAATCTTGTATTTTCCAGTCAACCCCGTGCCGGCGCGGCTGCGACGGTTTCCCGTTAACCTGCGGTTAGTGTCGTGTCCGATAAATAAGCATGCCAATGAAGGTATCCACGACACGCGCCTGGGCAGCATGGACGATCTGGGCCAGTTGTTTTTTGATGGCCACGATCGATGGGCCGGTTCGCTCGCTCTGGCCTACGGTAGTTGCGCTGTCGCTGGTGGTACTGCTAAGGAGAGTTCTGGTGGGGTTGCTTGCTGGTGGCGCTGCCGGTGCAGTCATTCTTGCCGGCGGTAACCCGGTGGAGGCTTTTGTCTCGCTGTTCAGCGAGCACCTGTTTCCGGCATTCGAGAGCCCTTGGAAGGTTGGCGCGATTCTGTTTACCTTAATCCTCGGTGGATTCGTTGCACTGATCGAGCGCGGCGGCGGGTTGATCAATCTGGTATCGCGCTACTTGGAGAGGGGCGGACTGCCCGCTAAGCGCTTGCAGTGGTGTGCCTTGACATTGGGCATCGTCTGTTTTTTCGACGGCCTCGCTAACAGCATGATGGTGGGAAGAATGCTGCGGAAACTGGCCGATCGCGTAGGGGTTTCGCGCGTAAAATTAGCTTACATTGTCGACTCTACGAGCGCATCGGTGGCCTGCCTGGCTTTTGTTTCAACCTGGATTGCCTACCAACTTTCCATGATCGAAGAGGGCTTCTCCCAAGCCGGTGTTACGGGCCAGGCCTACGTCGTATTTTTTCATTCGATTCCCTACAATTTCTACTGCTGGTTTACGTTGGTGCTCCTGGTTGGCACCATTCGACACGGCCTGAACCTGGGTCCCATGCGCGCATTCGAAGAGCGGGCGGGGCGTGATCTGGCCAGGCATTCCACGGTCGGGGAGGCTACCAGGCTGAGGGCGCACTGGTTGAGGGCTGTGTTGCCGTTAGGTGTGCTCGTGTTGAGCATTCTCGTGGGACTTTACTGGGACGGCGCTGAGGAGGTGTGGCCGGTCACCTTGGTGAAAGTTGCGGACGCTTTCGGTCGCGCTGACGCCGCTCTCGTCCTGGTAGTGTCCAGCGCCTTCGCTGCCCTCATAGCTACCTCCCTTTATCCAAAAACCGGGGACGAGGATTGGGCGCCTGCCGGGGAGGTGTTTCAAGGCGGCGTACAATCGCTGTTTCTTCCGGTCCAGATTCTAATCAGCGCATGGATCCTAAGCAGCACGTTGGAGGAGCTGGAAGCGGGTAGGGTGATCTCCGATCTTTTGGTCGGAAACATGCCTCGCGTTTTTTGGCCCGCCTCGGTTTTTCTGGTTGGAACGTTGATCTCGTTCAGTACCGGTACTTCGTGGGGTACCATGGGTATTCTCATGCCGTTGGCGGTCCCCGTGGTCTATAACGTGTTTGGCGTCGATCCCACCGGCGATACACCGGAGTTGCTTGCCGTTACGGTAGCTGCCGTGTTTAGCGGAGCCGTCTTCGGCGATCATTGCTCGCCCTTCAGCGATACCACCATCGTTTCCTCGATTTCCTGCGAAGTTGAACCGGCCGATCACGTCCGGACTCAATTCCCCTATGCTTTTTTGGCCGCACTTGCGACGTTGATCTTCGGATTTATCCTTTCCGGACTTAGTGTCGCGCCTTGGATTTCCCTGCTTCTGGGCGGCCTCGCGCTTTGGATGTTTACCATCTTCTACCGGCGTATTAGGCCCTGAACTTGATCATTCCCTGTAGCTTGCTGCAGGGTTCTAAAAAAACACCTAGTAGGACGACACCCGGTCCCGAAGGGTAAAAAGCCGTAGATTCCCCGTAGCTTGCTGCGGGGAGTAGGCTTTTTAAGGGTGTCGTTCAATTGCGCACCTGGAGGGACCAGGCGCCCCGAGTCCGCTATGCGTGGCAACCTTGCTCATCCCTGACGACACCTTGAAGGCGGGCAACCCGCCTTCCCAATTTCTGCTGCGCGACCTATCCCGCTTCGATCTCGAGAGCTGCTTCCAGCTTCAGCAGTTCGTGCTTTCTTAAATGGCGGACGTTCTGAGGCCTTGGAAAATCGCCGTTTCTTACATCTTCGGCGTATCGCGTAATGGCATCTACCGCTGTACCCTGAAAATGAGCGTACTTGAACACGTGTCGAAATTCGAAGGCATTAACGCCAAGTAGATCGGCAATGATCTGGACTTGCCCGTCGGTATAGCGGCCGGCTCCTATGCCAATCGTAGGTATTCTAAGCCGTTCACTTGCAATCTTACCCACTTCCTCAGGAATCATTTCATAAATCAGAAAGCTCGCGCCGGCATCCTGCAGCTCTAATGAATCTTCTATCAATTGCAGCGCCTCTGCCGCCGTCTTCGCGCGCAGACCTCGCTTTTCATGGAGCTGCGGACTCAAACCAAGGTGGCCCCAAACCGTTATCCCGGCGGCGTGGAGCGACGAGGCGATCGCGAAGTCGGCTCCCTCAAACTTGACGCCGTCCGCTCCAAACTCCACCATGGTCTTGGCATTCGCAAGTGCCTCGGAAGGCGTGCGGTACGAACCGTAGGGCATGTCGACGAGGAGATAGGCATGTGAGACGCCTCGCTCTACCGCCCGGAGATGATGAATCATATCGTCCATGGTGACATCTCGCTCCGAAGTGTAGCCAAGAATATTCGTGCCCACGCTGTCGCCCACGAAAATGACGTCGACTCCTACCTGATCCTCCCAAAGGGCCGTCGGATAGTCATAGCAGGTCAAGACCGTGATTCTCTGTCCCAGACGCTTTTTCTGGAGCAGCTCTTCAGCCGTCACTTTCATAGGCAAATGTCAGTCTCTCGGTTGGCTTTATCGATTTCACCAATCTATTCTTTTCGTTCGGAAATCTATCGTGCAACGGCGAATTCGCCCAGGTACTGCGGTGGACGCGGATGAGAACCATAATTTTCTTGAATAAGTGGACCTCTGATGATCCATTGGCCCGGTTCAATTCGCTTGGCCATAGCAATTCTTGCGGTCTACTGTAGTACTGAAGTCAGAAATCATTTGCTAAATAAGGGATGAGTAGGCGCCACTCACTATCTGGTACGGACGACGAAATCGAGCTGAACATTTCGCCGCTCATCGACATGGTTTTCATTCTTTTGATTTTCTTTATTGTGACTACGGTCTTTGTGGAGGAGGAGGGTCTCGATGTCGATAAGCCCCAGCCGGCCGCAGAATTGACCTTGGAGAAAGATACGATCATCTTTCACATCACCAACAATGGGGCTATTCTTATCGACGGGGTTCAGATTGGCCTCAGTGGGGTCAGGCCCGCTGTTCGTCGCTTGAGCCGACGCGAGGAGCTCCCGGTTATTCTGGAAGTCGAACACCAGGCGCCATCCGGAATCATGGTCCGGGTGATGGATGAGGCCAAGCTTGCCGGCGCTTTGGCCGTGAGTATAGCCGCGGCGGCGAGGTGACGCCTTGCCTGGCGGTAGCCGCATTGTTCCCTTAAGGGAAGATGAGAAGACTCCCGATTCTGGTTCACCTTCTTCTGTGGTTATCAGGTTGAGTTCTCTACGTCTCTCCATTTAATTAGAGCGTTATGAAGATTGTAGTTCTTGATGGATATACCATGCAGTTGGGCGAGGAGGAATGGGGCCGTCTGCATGTCTACGGCGAGGTCGTTTACTACGATCGCACGGATTTGGACCAGATTGTCGATCGGTCAGCCGGAGCGGATGTCATCTTTACGAACAAGGTTCCCTTGACCGCGGAGGTTCTATCGCAGCTCCCGGACCTCAAGTTTATTTCAGTTTTGGCGACAGGTTACAATATGGTAGACCTGCAGGCCGCGAGATCCCGAGATATCAGTGTTTCTAACGTGCCGGTATACGGGACCGGTTCCGTGGCCCAACATACCACCGCTTTGATCCTCGAGTTGTCCAACCATGTCGGGTTGCACAGTCAGGCGGTGCGCGAAGGTGAGTGGAGCCAGCAGACCGACTGGACCTTCTGGAAGAGTGAAAACCGCGAACTCTCCGGGCAGACAATCGGCATTGTCGGTTTTGGGAGGATCGGGAGACGAGTTGGGGAGATTGTCCATGCCCTTGATATGACCGTTTGGGCGGCGGATGTTTTGCAGGTCGACCCCCCGGATTATGACGGTTTCGCCTGGAAGTCGATCGCCGAGGTATTCGCGGGAGCCGACTGGATCACGCTCCATTGTCCGCTGCTGCCGGACAACGAGGGGTTTGTAAACCTGGCGCTGCTGGAAACCATGAAACCGACGGCCTTTCTGGTGAATGCCGCAAGAGGCCCTCTTGTGGTTGACCGGGATCTCGCCGAAGCACTCAATCGTGGACTGCTTGCCGGCGCTGCTCTGGATGTCGTCACCCAAGAGCCGATAGCTGCGGACAATCCCCTGCTCAGTGCGCAAAACTGTATCATAACGCCTCATATGGCATGGGCCAGCAACCTGGCGCGCCCCAGCTTGCTCGCTACAGCAATTGGTAACGTGTGCAATTTTCTGGAGGGTAAGCCGGAAAACGTAGTGAACTGAGAAAAGAGGGCTGGCAATTCAGCACAATTTTTCCATAGGATCCCGAAACCGTCCCCGCCGTGTGGACCCGAGCAAACATCATCTACACGTATTTTCGGTGCTATAGACTAAGAAGCTGCTCTACCGTGGCGCACTCATCGGCCAACTCGGCGACCGAGGCGTCGATCTTGGCTCTTGCAAAATCGTTGATCTGCAGACCGTCTACAATTCCATGATTCGTACCGTTACTTCTGATGGGTAACGAGGTGATCAGACCCGGCTTCGTAGCGTAACATCCGTCGGAACAGATCGCTACGCTATGCCAATCTCCCTCTTGCGTAGGGGTAACCAGCGACCTCACCGTATCCACGATGGCATTTGCCGCCGAAGCGGCCGACGAAAGCCCGCGGGCCTTGATGACGGCAGCGCCTCGCTGCTGCACGGTGGCAATGAAATCGCCCTGCAGCCAGGCTTCGTCCGCAATCACGCGGGTAGCAGACTCCCCTTTGATACGGGCGTTGTAGAAGTCCGGATACTGCGTGGCCGAGTGATTACCCCAGATGGTCATATTGCTGACTTCCGTGACCTCAACTTGAGCCTTCGCGGCAAGCTGATAACGGGCGCGATTCTCGTCGAGACGGGTCATCGCAAACCAGCGGTCGCGCGGTATATCGGGAGCGTTCCGCATCGCGATCAGGCAGTTCGTGTTGCAGGGATTACCCACTACCAGCGTGCGAATGTCCGAGGCCGCATGGTCTTGTATGGCACTTCCCTGCGCGACAAAAATCTTTCCGTTGATGCCCAGCAGGTCCTTCCGTTCCATGCCCGCTTTTCGTGGCACACTTCCCACCAGGAGCGCCCAGTTGACTCCGTTGAAACCATCCGTGATTTCGCAGGTGGGAACGATGTCCTTGAGTAATGGAAAGGCACAGTCGTTCAATTCCATGACGACGCCTTCCAATGCCCCCATGGCAGGAGGAATTTCGATCAGGTTAAGGGCCACCGGTTGATCTGGACCGAACATGGATCCCGACGCGATTCTGAACACTAGAGCATAGCCGATTTGACCGGCGGCTCCTGTCACGGCGATACGAATGGGTGATGTTTTCATGAGTCGTAGGGTTTCGATTCTTCGAGCGGACGGGCCCGTGGAAGTTATGCCAATGCTGTCAAGTCACCAGATTCGCTTTCTCCACCATTCTCGGTTCCAGCGCATTATATCCTTCCAGGATAAGTGCTTCGGTCGTACTCCAATCTACGCAGGGGTCCGTAATCGACTGGCCATAAACCAGATCGGACTTGGGTTGGGGAAAGGCCTGGGAACCCGCTACGAGGTTGCTTTCCAAAAGCAAACCGATTATTGATTCACGGCCCTGCAGGGCTTGATTCAGCACGTCTCTGAAAATCTCCGGTGAGCGCAGATGGTCCTTCCCGCTATTGTCGTGGCTGCAGTCCACCATGATGGCTGGAATAAGGTTGTTTCTTATCAGGGCCTCTTCTGCTGAGGCCACCGCAACTGGGCCGAAGTTCGGTCCGCTGGCACCTCCTCGAAGCACGAGATGGCAATTTGGGTTTCCCCGTGTGGTTACGGCCGAAGCGAGTCCTTGCTGGCTGATTCCGAGGAAGGTTTGCGGCTGGCCGGCCGCCTTTACCGCGTTGATGGCCGCATCGACACTGCCCGAAGTCGAATTTTTGAACCCGAGTGGCATGGAGAGGCCGGACGCCATCTGCCGATGCGTCTGCGATTCTACGGTGCGCGCTCCGATGGCCGACCAACATACCAGATCGGCGATGTACTGCGGTGTTATCGGGTCCAACAGTTCTGTGGCCGTGGGCACGCCCAGGTCGACGATCTGGCTCAAAAAGTGGCGCGCCGACTTGAGGCCGGCCGGTATGTCATGGGTGCCATCGAGGTGCGGGTCCATGATCAGACCCTTCCAGCCGACGGTACTACGTGGCTTTTCGAAATAAACGCGCATCACCAGAAGGAGCCGATCGGCTACACGTTGGGCAAGGGAATGTAGACGCTCCGCGTATTCCATTCCGGCATCGAGGTCATGGATTGAACAGGGACCGACGATCAGTATGAGCCGGCGGTCGTCGCCGAAGATGATTCGCTGAATCTCCTGACGCGCCCGAGCTGTAAAAGCGGCCTGCGAGTCGGTGCGGGGAAGCTCCCGGCCCATGTATTCGGGTGCGGGGAGGACCGCGTTGTCGACAACGTTGACGTCAATAACTTTATGCACGTGAGTCTGCATTCGTTGATTGATAATTGTTGCAGGCAGCGGAACTCGTGTTTCATCATTCGAAACTCAATCGACTTGGGGCAAGGCTAAAAGAAAACCTCTTGGCAGATTGTATTTCCCTTTCTCGCGTGGCGCTCTCACCTGTGCGAAATTTTCTGCGAAACGCCACACTAGATGCAGAGATTTATGCATAACCTGAAGCTATTCCGTTCGCAACCGGCATCGTGGATCCTGGTTCATGGCGACGACGCTGCTGAATTTCTCCAAAGCCAGTTCAGCAATGACCTTCAACGCCCTCAGAGGCAGCCTCTGACCTATGGACTGTGGCTCGATCGCAAAGGAAAAATCTGTGGCGACAGCTTCGTCCTGGGGCGGGCCGGACCGGTCTTCATTCTGTGTAGTTACGCTTCGCCTGCCGACGTGATTATGGAGAAACTGGAGCAGTTCATCATCGCGGACGATGTGGAACTCGAAGATCGCACGGCGTCTGTTGAGATGGTATCGTGGTGGGGGCCCAAGGCGGGCGATGTCTGGAATAAGCTGCGCTGGATTGGCCCGAAAAGGGGCGAATTCGTTGAACGTGAAGGAGTCTTTGCCTTCCACGGGAGAAGAAGCAAGGAGATGTCCTATGATATGGTGGGCACCCGAGTATCGCTGGGAGAGTGGATCGGAAAGCTGGAAATCGATTCCGATAGCCTTTCACTTCGTCGCTACAGTGATGAAGAATACGCTCTGGATCGCATACGCGCTCGCATTCCCGCGATTCCGGATGAAATCGGACCAGGCGATCTTCCTCAGGAAGCAGGGCTGGAGTCCGAGGCCGTATCCTTTAGCAAAGGTTGTTATCTGGGTCAGGAAGTGATGGCGAGGTTGCACGCCATGGGTAGAGTGCAACGTGAACTTACACTCGTTGATGTGACGAGGGATCACCCTCCTTTACCGGCGCCACTCTATGAAGGGACGAGGATCGCGGGTGAACTGCGCGCGGCCGTCAATGGCCTGGGAGTCGCCAACGGATTGGCCCTGATGAAGCGGCGTGCCCTGAGGAACAGGACCGGATTTTCGTTTCTGCCCCGCGGCGAGATCGCCGTAAAGGTTCACAGCGGCCACTATTCCAGCCATTGCCAACGATAAAATCTTCCGCGAATTACCAAATCAGTAAAGCGGGGTGGGGGCAAGGGAGCCGCTTTCGGGCGCACGCAAGCTGCAGCGAGATGTCAGGGAACCGAAAATTGAGCAGTTTCCGCTTCTATTTTCGAGAAAAGAAAAGAATCGGACAGGACCGTGATTTTTTGTTGACGGGGTGGAAGTGACGGACTTCTCTTTGAGAATCTGAGCGGAACGAACATTATTTACCAAAGGAAATTTAGATGAATAAAGCTGATCTGATTGCGGAAGTAAAAAACAACCTGGGTGACGATTCTTCCAAGGCCGCCGCCGAACGGGCGCTATTCGCTGTTATCGAGGCCATCAAATCAGGCGTGCAGGGGGATGGATCGGTGCAGTTGGTTGGCTTCGGCACTTTTTCAGTTGCTACTCGTGCAGCCCGTAAGGGGGTAAACCCCAAGACTAAGGAAACAATCAATATTCCTGAGTCTACGACGGTTAAATTTAAACCCGGCGCGGCGCTTAAGGCATTGGTCTAAAGCTCTTTAGAGGTTTGTATTGCAGACCCGTAGGCTCGCCGCTGCGGGTTTTTTATGGGCGATTGACTTCACAAGGTTGATCGGAGGGGAGGGAGCCAATAAGGCAGGCTTTGGTCATCCCTTCACGGACCCGACCGCGATCCCTTGGATGACATAAGATCGGAACAGGAGGTAAGCGGCGATCATGGGGAGAGCGACCAGCACCAACCCGGCGAAGGCCACGCTCCAATCGATCAGGCCCGCCTGAGCTCAAGTTGCTTGAGCCGAAGCGCGTTACCGATGACCGACACCGAACTCAGGCTCATTGCGGCGCTGGCCAGCATCGGACTCAGCAGGAGCCCGAAAAACGGGTAGAGAATACCAGCTGCAATAAGTATTCCCAATGTATTGTAGATGAACGCGAAGAATAGATTCTCACGAATGTTCCGGGAGGTGGCCAAGCTTAGCGCAAGCGCCCGATCGATGCCAAGGAGATCACCATCCATGAGTGTAATGCCTGCGCTCTCCATGGCAACTTCCGTACCTTTGCCCATGGCAATTCCTACGTAGGCCGCCGCCAGGGCCGGAGCATCATTAATTCCGTCACCCGCAACCGCGACCTTCTTCCCCGCCTTCTCCAACTGTTTGACAAACTCAAGCTTGCCCCGAGGGGAGAGTTCCGCGTGAAAGTCGGCGATCCCCAGTGTACGGGATAGCGCTTCCGCCGTTGATCTGCGGTCCCCCGTCAACATGATTACATCGAGATTTCGATGATCAGTAAGTATGCGGATGGCTTCGGCCGACGTTGGTTTCAGTTTATCTTCTACCGTTATGAGGCCCGCAGGTTTTCCGTCAACAGCCAGAAAAATTGACGTAAGAAATTCATTTTCAATCACTAAATCTTCAGCCAACTCCTTCAGTCTCTGCATCTGAGGGGTTCCTTCATCACTGAGTAATCGGAAACTGCCACAGACAACGTCATGTCCATCTACCTTTCCTTTGATGCCGGCACCCGGAATAGATTCAAATTCTGTTGGTTCCAATAGTGAAACGCCTGAAGCCTCGGCTTCTCTGAGTAGCGCTCTCGCCACTGGATGTTCCGAGTTTTTCTCCAGGGATGCAGCCCACTGCAGCAACCTGTCCGGGTAGCTACCTTCCAGTAGGTGAACCGCCCTGACGCTTGGTTTGCCCTCGGTCAGGGTTCCGGTTTTGTCGATAACCAGGGTATCGACCTCCCGCAGCGCCTCCAGAGCTTCCGCATCCCTTACCAATATCCCATTTTGCGCTCCTTTTCCCAGAGCTACCATGATTGACATCGGAGTTGCCAGCCCGAGGGCACAGGGACAAGCGATGATCAATACGGCGATGGCATTTACCAGAGCGTAAGCATAAGAGGGCTCAGGTCCCCAGAGGCTCCAGGTGACAAAAGTAATGACAGATACACCGATAACTGCGGGTACAAATACGGAAGCGATCCGATCAACCGATCGCTGAATGGGCGCTCGGCTGCGCTGGGCCTGCGATACCAGATCGATAATGCGAGCCAGAATAGTTTCACTTCCCACAGCTTCGGCCACCATTTTGAATGCTCCCGCCATATTGGTGGTCCCGGCAATCACCCGATCGTCGATTCGCTTGTCGACAGGAAGCGGTTCTCCGCTTAGCATGGATTCGTCCACGCTGCCCGAGCCGTCCAGGATACGCCCGTCTACTGGTACTTTTTCTCCCGGGCGCACCCGCAGCGTATCCCCTTTGCAAATGGCTTCGATCGCAATCTCCTCGTCGCCACTGTCGAGCACTCGCTGTGCCGTGGGAGGAGAGAGGTTGATCAGCATGCGAAGGGCTTCACCAGTCCGTCTTCTCGCCCTTGACTCAAGAATTTGGCCCAGCAGAACAAGCGTCGTAATTACCGCCGCGGACTCAAAATAAACGGGAATACGGCCTTCCGTCTGGAACGCACTGGAAAAAAGTGAAGGTAGCGCCAAAGCGAAGATGCTGACTAAATAAGCTGTGCTTGTGCCCATACCAATCAGCGTCCACATGTTGGGATTGCGATTGCGCAGGGAAGCCCAGAACCTGCTCTGTATTGTCCTTCCCGCCCACAGAATCACGGGCGTCGTAAAGAGAAACTGCAGCCAATGACTGGTCGATTCCGCTATCCATTTCCCTCGCTCGATTCCCGGTATAACGTGGCCCATGGCCAGAAATAGAACAGCTGAACTGAACACGGCGCTGATCAGGAAATCCTGCTTCAGCTTCCCGTATTCCCCGTCCACCGGTTCGGCCGCCTGGGCCGCTACGGGTTCCAGATCCATACCGCATTCTGTGCAGGAACCTGGGCCGGCACTGCGGACTTCCGGGTGCATCGGGCAGGTGTAAGTTGCTTCTGCAGAGGGGGGAAATGGAGAATTGGCTTGGAGCGGCATGCCACATTGCGCGCAATTGCCAGGAGAATCCCCTTCCTGGCCTGGGCACATTGGGCAGAAATAGGCCTTTGCCGAAATGACCTCGATCTCAACTCCGTCAGCGCTGCGCCCGCAGCAGGCCTCCCCAGGGCCCTGAGTCGGGACCTCCCTCCGTTCCTTCATTTCTATCAACTTCCTCTAAAAGCCTAAGATCTAAGCACGTCAGATTGTTAGCGCATGAGCTTCGTTATGATGTCCGTTAGTTCCTCGTAATATCTCTCGCCTTCGCCCGCTTTGATTCCGTCCGTCACACACGTTTCCAGATGGTTACCCACGATCTCGCGGGCCACGCCACGCAAGGCTTCCTGGACGGAGGCGATCTGTACTAGAATATCGATGCAATAGCGTTCCTCTTCGACCATCCGGTGGATCCCTCCGATTTGGCCCTGAATGATCTTGGTCCGGCGCAATGCCTTCTCCTTTCGCTGCCTCTGCATATTGAACTAAGCCGCTACGCGGCGGCTCCTCATTTCGGACAGTTACTGGGCTAGGATTGATAGTCGGTGGTAAGGTGTGATTCCTCCCGGCCACACGGGGTGGCCGGGAGTTTCGATTAACGGATTCAAACGAAAGGAATCACGCCATGAAACGTACTCACACCTATCGGTGCTGGCAAGAACGGATGCTCGATGACATGACTCTGCACGGGTATGCGCAAAAGACACAGGAAGTCTATCTGAGGGCAGCCGAAAGGCTCTCGGAGTTTTGCGCGGGAAGATCGCCGCGATCGGTCACGATTGAAGAGCTGCGGCAGTTCTTCATCTACCTTAAAACCGTCAAAGTCTACAGCCGCCCAACCTGCACGAGCTTCATCTGCGCGATCAAGTTCCTGTTCGAGAAGACGCTCAAGCGGCGCTGGCCCCAAGAGACGATTCTGGTGCGTCCACCGCGCCAGTCGCGCCTTCCGGTCATTTTGACCCCGGAGGAAGTCGGGAAGATCCTGCGGGAGGTGAGAGAAGCGCACCATCGCTGCTGTCTGGGCGTGATCTACTCGTGCGGGCTGCGCCTGGGAGAAGGCTTGAGCCTGAAGATCGAGGACATCGATGCGGGGCGCATGGTCCTGCACATTCGTGCCGGGAAGGGACAGAAGGACCGCTATGTACCTCTGCCCGAACGCGCTCTGCTGGCGTTGCGACGCCAATGGCGGCGTCATCGCAACCCTACCTGGCTTTTTCCTGCTCCGGGCCATGGGGGCATCGGCTGCCCGACGGCCCAGCGGCCCATGTCACGAACCAGCCTGCAGCGGGCCTTCCGGCTGGCTCTGAAGGCCACCGGAAGCCGCAAACAGGCACATATCCATACCCTGCGTCATTCCTACGCCACCCATCTGCTCGAGTGTGGCGAGAACCTCAGGCAGATTCAGAACAACCTGGGCCATCAGTCCCCTCAGACTACGGCGCTCTACACCCACCTCACCGAAGTGGTACAAAAACAGGCCACCCAACGGCTCAACGCGATGATCGCCCACTTGTAGCGCCTCAGCGCATCCATACTGTCCATGCCCGAACTGACGGAGGTTTTCCGCCGGTATGGGGCGGCCTATCTGCAGCGCTTTGGCGAACACATCCTGCCCAGCCACCGGCGTGTCATGCGCGATATCTTATCGTGCCGCACGCCGCTGCTGGGCGGCTGCGTTTACCACTGCGCGCCCTGCGACCGCACCCATTACAGTTACCATAGCTGTAACAACCGGCACTGCCCCAAGTGCGGAAACGCCGATGCTTCCGAGTGGTTGCAACGCCAGGAGCATCTGCTGCTCCCCTGTGCCTATTTCCTGGTCACTTTCACCATTCCCAGCCAGCTGCACCAATTTGCACGCAGCAATCAGAAGCTCTTCTACCACCTGCTCTTCCGCTGCTCCGCCGACGCTCTCCTGCAGCGCGGCCGGCAAAAGCGGCTCCTGGGCGGCCTGCTCGGCTTCATCGGCATCCTTCACACCTGCACCCGTCGCCTCGATTATCACCCTCATATCCACTACCTCATCCCCGCCGGCAGCCTTTCCACGAACGCCAGGAAGTGGATGCGATTGAAAAAGCCCGACTACCTCCTTCCGGTCCAGGCACTTTCCTATTCCTTCCGCGAGAACATCAAAGCCGCCCTCACCAAGAAGCTTCTCACCGATCAGGTCGACCCCCAGATCTGGAACTGCGACTGGGTCGTCCATGCCAAACCTGCCGGCAGCGGCCTGCCGGTTTTAAAGTACCTCAGTCGCTATGTCTTTCGTACCGCCCTCAGCAACAACCGCATCCTCTCCGCTAACAATGACGCTGTCACATTCGCCTATAAAGATTCCCACACCGGCCGTCCCTGCACCTGTTCTCTGCCTCCATTAACCTTCATTGCCAGGTTCCTCCAGCATGTCCTCCCACGCGGTTTCACCCGTGTCCGCTACTACGGATTCTTCAGTCCTGCCAATCGAGCCAAGCTGCAGAAAGTCCGATCCCTCCTCGCTGCAGCTTTTGCCCGCCTCGAGGCGCTCACAGCAGCAAAGAACGACCCCGCACCCTTCCGCTGTCCCAACTGCCACCGGCCCATGCAGATCCTCGCCTTACTCCCCCGCATTCGATCACCGCCCAGTTTCTTTCCTTTCTCACTTCCATCTGTTGCCCATGCCTGATCACAATCAGAATAGCGGCCTCTATTCTGCTCCGCTCTCTTTACGTACCCTTCGCATGCCCGGCTGTGCAAACACTTCTTGGGCCCGATCTGTCTCATCTCACCGATACCTTCGAGCTCTTTCTCCTGCTGAAACCTATCAGCATTCCGCCTCCGCCGCGGGCCTCCTTCTCCTCCCAAGCCCCCTTATCCCTAAACTCGTAAACCTTTAATCCGCAAACGACACTCCCCTTCAGTCCCTGCGGCTCAGTCCAACCCTGTGATGCAACTCAGCTCCGCAAGCTCCGCTGACCTACATCACTTGATTCGTTATACCATACCCCGGTGGGGTATATTTTCAAATGAATGACACGCTTTTGCGTCTCCAATCGGCAATATCTAAATCATAGAGCGGTCATCTCGAATGAAATCAGGTAGGGCGACGCGTCCCCGCTGAGCCGGTTGCCGTGGCCGGCGGCTCAGCGGGGACGCTTCGCCCTACCTCCAACTCACGCAGTGAAAAAGGTAGAGGCTCTCTCCGACGAACCTTGGCTCAGAGAGTTTCACCCCGTCAAAACGAGCAGCGCTAGTCTCATGTCCGATAATTAAGTTGAATTAATCTGTCTTACCATGTTATGCTATCGGCATGGCAAGACCCATATCCATAATTGAACTTACAGATCTTGAGCTGCAAGAGTTGCAGCGTCGCGTGAAAGCACCGACAGTATCCGTGCGCGACAGCCTTCGGGCGACAATCGTACTGCGTCGTTCCGAAGGCGTCAAACAGGCGCAGCTCGCGGAAGAACTCGGGGTTAGTGTGCCCTGCGTGAACAAGTGGTCGCAACGCTTTGAGCGAGACGGCTTGGAGGGATTGCGGGACAGGAAGGGACGAGGACGGCCCCGATGGATACCGGCGGGCAAGGTTGAGAAGGTCATTACCGAGGCTACACGACCGCCGAAGCCACGCACTCGCTGGAGTGTTCGCACCATGGCCAGGGAGGTGGGGATTTCCCCCGACAGCGTGCAGCGCATCTGGCGGGCTAACGATATCAGGCCTCACTTGGTCAGGACGTTCAAAGTGTCCAATGACAAGTACTTCGAGCAGAAGTTCTGGGATGTGATCGGCTTATACCTGGATCCGCCAGAGCGGGCCCTTGTATTGTGTTGCGACGAAAAGAGCCAATGCCAGGCTTTGGAGCGGACCCAGCCGGGCTTACCTCTTGGCGTGGGAGAGATTTGCACCAAGACACATGACTACAAGCGACACGGGACCATTACGTTGTTTGCAGCCTTGAATTATCTGGACGGCAAGCTCATCACACGCACCGAACAGCGGCATACCCATGTAGAATGGTTGCGGTTCTTGAAGCAAATCGAGCGGGAGACACCCAAGCAGCTGGACTTGCACTTGATCGTTGACAACTACTGCACGCACAAGCAACAGAAGGTCCGCAAGTGGTTGTCGCGCCATCGGCGTTTTCACATCCACTTCACCCCGACCAGTTCGTCCTGGTTGAACCTGGTCGAGCGCTTTTTCGGCGAACTGACCCAAGATGTTATCAGGGATGGTAGTTTTACCAGCGTCAGGCAATTGGTCGAAGACATAGAAACCTATCTGGCTGAAAGGAACCTCGACCCCAAGCCTTACAGATGGAAGGCGAAGGGAGAGGAAATCCTGCGCAAGATCCAGCGCGCCAAACGTGCCTTGGCAAAGCAGACAGGGAAAACTAATTAATTTATGTTATTTATCGGACACCACACTAGACCGCCGGAAGCCGCAACTGAAACTCGGTTCCGTCGGGATCCGAGCGGATGAGTTCAATGCGGCCGTTATGTGCTTTAGTAATTTCGAAGGCGAGACTCAGGCCCAGTCCGAACCCCTTCGGATGAGTCTGTTGATCGCCGAACACACGGTAGAAGCGTTCAAAAATGTGGTCGTGGTGGTGTCGCTGGATACCGGGTCCGGTGTTGAAAATGGTGAGAACTGCCCATGTCCCCTCTCTTTCCAAACCGCATCGAATCTTACCATGGGGTTGGTTGAATCGAACCGCATTGTCGAGCAGGTTCAAAATTGCTTGACGGAGAAGCGACTCATCACCCACAACTTCGACGGACTCTGCGAGATGAGAATCCACCGTGATATCCTGGGTTCCTCCCAAGATCCGTGTATCCTCGACCAACTCGTTAATCAACTGGCCATAATCGAGGCGTTCATTCTCCAAATGGAGGTTGCCGGCGTCCGACCGTGAAAGTACCAGCAGACTCTCCACAATCGACTTCAACCTCTGAATCTCCTCACCGAGGTGGAGCAGCACGGGAATCTGTTCTCCACTGAATTCGCCCGACTTGAGCGCGCCATCGACCTCATTCTGAAGGATAGTTAAAGGAGTCTTGAGCTGATGTGAGGCATCCGAGGAGAAGCGAGCCGCCTGTTGGAAACTTGACTCCAGGCGGCCTATCATGTCGTTAAGAACGCGAATTAAGCGTCCGATCTCATCTTCGGTTTCCCCGGAGGGAATGCGGCGATCAAGGCCCGAAGCGGTAATTTCTTCGACAATCCTGGTTATATTTTCGATGGGGGCCAAGGCCACTCCTCCAATCCACCAGCCACCTACGGCAATTACCAGGAGCGCCCCCGGTAGAATCATTAGGAGCATCAGCAAGGACTCGACAATCTCCTCGTGCACGACTTCGAGATTAGCGGCAAATCAAAGCTGCCACCCGTTTAGTGAGAGATTTCCCACCCTCAACTTCTCGTCGCCCACCTCAACGCTGGCAAACTCCGTAAGACCCTCCTCGCTGATGGCGAGGGCTGCTTCCCAGCCTCCATTGCGCGAGTAGAGAAGTTCACCTTGAGACGAAATTCGAACAATGAAGAATTGCCCGGGATCGTCATAAATCATACCCTGAACGGGCTGGCTGAAATCAGTCGAATGCAACCTATCATCCGCGGCCCGTTCCAGGTACCAATTTCCGGTCTGACTGATATCCGCATCGAGAAGCTCAACGCTTTCCTCGTACAGCACGAAGGTATCGCCTAAAATAAAAAGCAGCAGAATTACACCGGAAATGGCGGCGGAGGATACTGCCAGCCTGACGCGGAATGACTTCATCGCGAGTCCTTGCAGCGGGACACCTCCCTTTTATCCGTCGATTTTATAACCTACGCCCCTGACGGTTTGGATAAGCTCCGTCTCAAATCCGGCGTCGACCTTTGCCCGGAGACGTTGGATATACACATCGACGAGGTTAGTCTGCGGGTCAAAGTGATAGTTCCATACCTGCTCACAAATCTGAATGCGGGTGAGCACACGTCCAGGCGACCGCATGAGGAATTCCAAAAGGGCGAATTCACGGCGGCTCAGGAAGATCTCCTCAGAAGTACGCTTGACCTCTCGGGTAATCAAGTTGAGCGAAAGATCACTGACGGACAGGATATTCCTTCCTTCCGTGGATGAGCGGCGAAAAACGGACCGGATTCGAGCCAAGAGTTCATCGATGAAGAATGGCTTGGACAAATAGTCGTCGGCGCCCAGATTAAGCCCTTCGATGCGTTCCGTGACATCGCCGCGGGCAGTTACGATAATGACCGGTGTGTGATTACCCTCGTTGCGCATCAGGCGCAGGACGCTGAGTCCATCTCGGCCCGGCAAGAGAATATCGAGGATAATCAAATCCAAAGAGCTCACGCGAATAAGATCCAAAGCATCATTGCCGTTATGGCACACATCGACGATGTATTGTTGTGCTTCGAGTTCCTTTTGAATGCGCGAAGCGATCTTCTTTTCGTCTTCTACTACTAGTACGTGCACATCATCTTCCCTATCCCGTGGGTTAATCGAACTGGGAATGATCGATGCGTTCAATGCTTGCGCAGATAGGGCGAGTATACTCATTGCTTTTCGGCCGCATGGTTACCCTGGCCATCTTCCCAGTTGTCGTCATCGTCGCCTTTGTCTCCATTATCGTTGTCATCACCCATGGCGCCACCTTCAAGAACGTCGTCGTCGAGCATTTTACCCAGGATCCTGCCGTTACCGGCATCGACGATCACCTCCAGAATCTCGCCAGCACTAGTAATGATTTCCACTTCGTAAATCAAATAGCGGTGTTCGACTTCGAGCTCGGCCTCGATAACGGTACCGGGCACCCGCTTTTGGGCCTTGGCAATAGCTTGCGGAAGCGAGATTTTGGCCAGCTTTACTAGCGCGCTATAGCTCATACGCGTAGTAACCTTGATCGATCCCTCGGTCTTTGCGTCCTTTCTCAAAACTCCAAGTATTTTTGCATCGGAGCGGTTGAACGCCACCAGGGACAGCGCCAGGATCATGGCAATGACGAGAAGCGCGTGGAGCACCTGTAGTAATCTCTTCATTTTATAGGACCTTTCTATGGTTGAGGATTGGTTGTCTCTGAGGCCTTTGCCGAGATAGTGCCAAGTAGCGATTTCGGGGCTACCCGAGTTTTCCAGTCGGGGCTCCTGCTTCGATATTTCGGGTCGGATTCCGACCCTTGTTCAAGGGGCGATCTCGGCATTTACATTTTTGAATTCTGGGCATAGTGTCGCAGATGTTGCGGGATTACTCCACCGCTAAGACTTCATATTACAGTTTTGTAATGCTGCGTTAGGAGAAGGTGTAATTCGACTCTGTTGCAATGGTGGAATGGGCGACCATGTCTGACGCTTCGCCATCAAACCAATCATACAGAATCGCGCGCTTCTGGGGGTGCCACAATGACAAGATTGAGAGTGAAACGAAATGTTTCTTCAAGAATTGGCGCTATCTAATGTAGCGGAGGTCCGTGGTCTTATGCCAGGTTGGAATTAATGGCTGAGGTCGAGAAACGAGTGCATCAAAACCCCTGGTGGATTCCTCGCCTGCTGTTCGGCTTCGCGCCCGAGTTTTGTAATGCTGCGTTAGGAGAAGGTGTAATTCGACTCTGTTGCAATGGTGGAATGGGCGACCATGTCTGACGCTTCGCCATCAAACCAATCATACAGAATCGCGCGCTTCTGGGGGTGCCACAATGACAAGATTGAGAGTGAAACGAAATGTTTCTTCAAGAATTGGCGCTATCTAATGTAGCGGAGGTCCGTGGTCTTATGCCAGGTTGGAATTAATGGCTGAGGTCGAGAAACGAGTGCATCAAAACCCCTGGTGGATTCCTCGCCTGCTGTTCGGCTTCGCGCCCGAGGTCGAACGCCGTAAATTGACGCTCCTTGGTTGTTGAAGCAAATTCTGCAATCGAGATTGATTCAATCGGTCGATTACGAATTGTTCACGGTGTCCGTTTAGAGCTGACTTGAAACGATGTCTTTTTGGGCAAGGTCCGTGGTAGTGCTGGTGACGGCGTTTGCAATCTTTTCGTTTCCAGGTGAAGTTTGGAGTAAGGAGGGTAGTGAGCCGCCCAATAGCAAGGTTGAACTCGCACCGGCAAAGAAACCAGTGCGCAAGTACCGGACGCGTGACGAGCGCCGCGAAACCGGCATGGAACATGAATTGACTGAATGGCTTTCCGTAATCGCTCTGGCAGAGCTCGAATACGTCAGCGAATGGTTTCATCCGATTAACTCTCATGAAAATACGCGGATTGACGACTTTGCTCAAGCGGTTCAGCTCGCGGTTGCGGTAGAAACGTTTCCCTGGGCCGACCTCGAGCTGGTCGTTGAATATGATAGCGAGTTAAAAAACTCGTTTTGGACGAGGCCACTGTGGCCATTGAGATTGGCGATTTCGAAATTGAGTTGGGTGAGTTCTACTTCAGCTTCGGCGAGTATTTCAGCAGTTTCGTTAGCGGCCCGGCAATAGAGTTCGGGGAAACACGCGATCGAGGTGTGAGTGTCTCTTATTTTCCAAGTGATCGTTTCGATATCTCCACCTATTTCTACGACGGAGATTCCAAGCAATTCGATGACTCAGACGGGAGTTTAGACTGGGGATTTTCTATCGAGGCTTCACCAACGGATTTCGCCACTTTTGGAGTCAGCTACCTGTCCAATCTGGCCGATTCAGACGAGGATTTTCTCGCTGACGAAAACGGCCTTTTTGAATCCAGGGTTGATGCCCTGAGCGGTTTTGCCGTGATCGGCCTGGGCTCGTTTGAATTGACCGGTGAAATCACCCGAGCGTTAAGCAATTTCCGAGAGCTGGATTCGGACCGCAATAAGCCCCGTGCCTGGAATCTGGAATTCGGCTATTATCCCCAAGGCAATCTCTCCGTTTCGTTTCGACTCGAAGGAAGCCGGGAATTCGAAGACGCACCTGAGATCCTGGGTGGCGTCGCCGTGACCTATCGCGTCCACAAGCGTATCAACCTGACGGCCGAGTATCTGCGGGGGGCATTCAAACGTGGTTTGGCGGAGGATGCTGAAGAGAGAGAACTCGACTACGTGGATATAATCGGCGCGCTGTTAACGGTGGAATTCTGAGCTTTGCTTTTTGCGCATCACATTTCTGCCCTCAGGCCCAGTATGACGCCGGTTTTTATCACGGACGTTCCCGGGTTCAAATCTACTTGGTCTCCATTACCTCGACCCCTTCCCAATCGTCGGGGACGCCGCTGACCATGAATCGGGCTGATCCCTCAAGATAGTATTTGGCGCTCTTATCGCTTGCGTTTACTGCCAGCACGGCCTCGAAAGCCATGGCCGCGCGAGTGAATTCCTTAGTCAGGTAGTGGTGTAAACCGTGCTCAAACTCGACCTTAGTTTTCTCCTTTAACGATTTTATCTCTTCGACATCTCCGTCGTAGACCTCAAATACCGATATGGCTTCTCGTTTGCCTTTCACTTTCACTTTTCCCAGAAAACGAGTTCGATAGGCATCTCGGTCGGCGAGTTTATGCAGAATATCTTCACTTACAACGAGAGAAGTGCCGTACAGTTTAGTGAGTCCTTCCAATCTGGATGCCAGGTTGACAGCATTGGCTATCACAGTGCCATCCATGCGCTCGATTTCGCCAACAGTACCCAACATTACACTTCCAACATGGAGCCCGATCCCGATTGAAATTGGCTGCGCTCCCCTGCTCACGCGATTGGCATTATAAATGGAGAGCTGCTTCATCATCTCGACAGAAGCGTCGATACTGTGCTCCACATTCAGAGGAAAGAGCGCCATAATAGCATCGCCGATATATTTATCGATAAATCCGTCGTGATGACGGATGATGGGTCCCATGAGACTCAGGTATTCGTTTAGGAAGTCGAAATTCTCCTTGGGGCTGATCTGCTCTGAAAGTGTGGTAAAGGAGCGGATGTCGGAAAACAGGATGCTGATCTCTTCGAGAACATAGTCGCCCAGTTGCACATCGATGATACTTTCCCGCTTCAGAATCCTGAGAAACTCCCTGGGCACGAACCGGCCGTAGGCCCGGTTTGTCTTTTGTATGTTCAGGTGCGTTTTGATTCGCGCAACGAGCTCATCTTTCGAGAACGGCTTGGCGATGTAGTCATTGGCCCCGGAGGACAGCCCTTCCACAAGATCAGCGACCTGATTTTTGGCCGTGATCATTATTATAGGGAGTTCGTTCGGCAAAAACTGCTTCCGAATCTGCTGGCATACTTCATAGCCTGACAGTCTCGGCATCATAATATCGAGCAGGATGAGGTCGAATTTTCCGTTCTTGCTGATCAGATCAAGCGCTTCCGCTCCACTATAGGCATGCGTCACGGAAAAATTCCCTGATGCCAGGTGATTGGCCATGACCTGCTGGTTGATGGGCTCGTCGTCCACAACCAGCAGGGAGAACCCGGCATCCTCCTTAGATTCGGAACTCGCGACAATTTCGAGGTCTTCCTCTACGGAGGTCTCGTAGGTGGCCGTTCCCGGTTCTATATGAGCAAGTTGCGTGGGTGAGAACGTGGTCTCCGGGGATTCCCGGGAAATCGGCAGAGTAAAGCAAAAGGTGGATCCTTTTCCAAACTCGGAGAAAGCGTCAATGGTGCCTCCGTGAAGCTCAACAAGCTGTCTGGTTATGGGAAGCCCGAGGCCGGAGCCGCCGTATTCACGGGAAATGGATGCGTCAACCTGTTTGAAAGAGGTAAAAATGTCCCGAATCCGATCGGCTGGAATGCCGATGCCGGTATCGGAAACGGAAACGGCCAACTTGCCGGCAGGCAGCTCCTCCCTGGTAGCGGTGGGCGAGATGATTTCGGCGGTCACTTGCACGGTTCCTGAGTGGGTGAACTTAATGGCATTGCCGATAAGGTTATGCATGATTTGCTGAATGCGGTTTTCATCGCCTTCTACCGGAGGTGAGTTCTTGTCGATCTTGTTCTCGAGGCTGAGAGGTTTGCCCGTAGTGAGAGGTGCGCTCAGCTGAAGCACGACGTCCGTAAGCGTGCGCATGTCGATTGGCCTCCGCTGAATTTCCAGTTCACGTTTCTTCAGTTTTGAGAAGTCGAGCAGGTCGTTTACGAGACTGGCCAAACGCCGGCCTGAAGTCACGATCATGGAAAGGTTCTCCGCCATTTTCGCTGTGGGCCTTCCAGCTACGCCGTCCAGAAGCGATTCCGCAATGCCGATGATTCCGTGTAACGGGGTGCGCAGCTCGTGCGAGACCGCAGCCAGGAAATCGTCCTTGAGCTGATCGACTCGCCGCAGTCGCTCCGAAATTTGCCGCTCCCGGGACAGTTCCCGCTCCTGTCGGCGGATCCGGTTCAAATGGGTTTTGGTGCGCACATGAACCAGACCGATGATGGCTTCGATGAAGACCACGGCGTAGAGGCAGTAGGCCCACCACGTCCGCCAGGGCGGTGGCTTAATCCTTATCTGGACGGTCGCACCCTCTTCGTTCCAGATTCCATCATTGTTCGATGCTCTGATGCGGAAGACATACCTCCCATCCGGAATGTTCGTGTAGGTGGCCATGCGTCTGGTGCCGATATAGTTCCAGTCCTTATCGAATCCTTCCAGTTTGTATGGGTATTGGTTCTGACTCGGTATGGTATAGTCGAGCGCAGCGAACACGAACGAGAATACCGCATCTCGGTGTGTCAGGGTGAGGTCCTGGGTTTCGAGTATGGCTTTTTCGAGGACGGTGCGGACCTCATCATCGTCTCCCGGCCCGACCGATCGATTGAAGATTTGAAAATCCGTGATGACGACCGGAGGAATCTCCTGGTTATCAACAATCTCTCCGGGAGCGAACATATTGAAGCCGCGCATACCGCCGAAGAACAGTTCGCCTTTGCTGTTTCGGTGGTAGGCTCCCCGGTTGAACGTCATGTTTTGCGTTTCCGAGACACCGTAATTTCGGAAAGTTCCCTCTCCAGGGTTGAACCGGCTCAGTCCATGTCCGGTACCGAGCCAGAGATTGCCTTCCCCATCTCCCAGAATTCCGAACACGGATTCGTGGGCGAGCCCATCCTCTTCCGTAAATGCCTTGAAATCGCCGGACTTGCGATCAAAGCGATTTAATCCTTTAGCGGTACCGATCCAAAGGGTCTCCTCGACGTCCTCGAAGAGGCTCCATACCGTGCTGTGGCTCAAACTTCCCGGTTCTTCTGGATCCGCCAGGTAGCGAGTGAAATTCCCTTCGGAGCGATCAAGGCGGTTCAGTCCTTCTCCGGTTCCCACCCAGAGAAAGCCATCTGAACTTTCTACAATTGCCCAGACTTCGTCTGCGCTCAGGCTGTGCTCGTCTTCATCGTCAGCCTCATACCGTGTGAATTTCCCGGTTGCGCGATCTAGCAGATTGAGGCCGTCGCCGTCGCTGCCGATCCAGAACTCGCCCGAACGGTCTTCGTAAAGTACCGTAATCGAGTCGCTGCTTAGCGTCTCTTCATCGTTCTCATCCGATCGAAATCGGGTGAATTTCTCCGACTCGCGATCAAGACGGTTAAGCCCCCCTTCGTCCGTCCCTACCCAAAGCGCGCCCGATCGGTCTTCATAAATTGTGGTCACCTCGTTACTGCTGAGGCTTTGCGGATTTTCGGGATCGTTTACAAAATGGCGGAATTCCTCGGTTTCCCGATTCATGCGGTCGAGTCCACCCAGTTTCGTTCCGATCCAGAGGAAGCCTTCTCGATCCTCATATAGAGCCCAGACGCGATCGTGGCTCAGACTCTGCCGGTTATTTGGGTTATGGTGATAGTGAAGGAAATGTTCTGTGCGGGGATTGAACTTGTTAAGTCCTCCCCCATCGGTGCCGAACCACAGAACACCCGAGCGGTCCTCAAACACTGCCGTGATCTCATTGTAACTCAGACTGGCAGGGTCGGTTGGGTCGCTGCGGTAGGATACGAAAGTTCCGGTCTCCCGATGAAACCGGCTCAGGCCATTGAGCGTGCCTACCCAGAATCGGCCCGAGCGGTCTTCAAAAATGGCATTTACCTGGTCATGGCTGATGGTGTCGGGCTCGCCTGACCGGTTTTGGAGATGACTAAAGGTCTCGCTTTCCGGGTTATAGCGGTGCAGGCCGCCGCCGTCTGCGCCGATCCAGATAGCTCCAAATCGATCCTCAAAAATCACATTTACTTCAGGGAGGCCCAAGCTGTATGGATCGTTAGGATCGTGCAGGAAATGCCGAAATTGGGTGCCGTTGTACTGGAATATGCCTTCCTCGGTCCCCAGCCAGAGAATGCCCTCACGATCCTGGTGGATCGCTCCTATACTGACGTCGGCCAAGGCTTGGGCATGATAGACGTTGGACGGGTGGCGGAGGATCTGGTTACTTTCTCGATCGTACCGATAGAGCCCTTCGACGGTTCCTATTAAGAGGCGCCCTTCACTGTCGAGGTAGAGTGCCTGGATCGTCTCATCGTCCAGACCTCCCGGTTCGTCCTCCTCATTTTCGAAGTGCTCAAAACTATCGGCGTCGCGATCGTAGGTCTGCAATCCTTCGTCCGTACCTATCCAAAGTATTCCTCGATGGTCTTCACATAGAGACAAAACCTCGTTCGAGCTCAGACTATCATCATCCGTAGGATCATGTTTATACACGTTAGTTTGGTATCCATCATATCTATTCAATCCATTTTCAGTTCCAATCCAGAGAAATCCCCGTTGCTGCCCTCAGAACGCGCAGTGCGGCGCAGAGTCGAAGTTGTGCCGGGTAATCATGTTTGCCACAGGTCTTAAGTCTTTTCTGCGTATCCCGCTTCATGACGATTCTCTCCACCTCTCTCGCTTTCTCAATGAACCCATCAGCGTTCCGCCTCCTAATCGTAATCTTAGCTCTAAATCTAATCGTCGTCCGAACTCGATCCGTCTTCGCTAGGCAGCTCACCTGAAACTGCGCTACAGAGTAATAATATCAAAATGTAACGATTTTATCAATATACTCGGGATTACAGATCTGTAATTTCAACAGCGTTTTACACCGATTCATCCGATTAGAGACGAAGCTCACGAAAAAGAGACGCGAATAGCTGCTTGCGGGACAAACCCCGGCGCAAACTTCGTGGTAAACCTTGTCGTAAGCTTCGTCGCCTTAATGAATGAGTCGGAAACTCGGAGTCCCGATCTGCCAGTTACGTTTTGCAACGGCGACGCATCGAACGGCCCACTTTCGAGTGCGGCGACCTGGCGCCGCTTTGGGCAGCCGGCGGCTCGACGCCGGCTGGATCGCTTCCACTTGCCAGCTTGCGGACATTTCCTTTTTGAATGACAGGTAACTGGGTATACCCTGAACCGGCAGAAGTGGAGTGCCTCAGCCGGTTCGCCGGCGAGCCAGGTCTCGCCTGAGGAAAGCGGCGCCGGGCCGCCGCACTCGAAACAAGAGCGCAGCCGCCGCCGAAGTTTCACTCCTGTTGGATCCGGCAAGCGCAGCGCAGCCGGGGGGTCCGGCTGACCCGAAACTTAGCCTCCAGAGCGGGTTTGGGGGCGACAGGTTGCTAAATACGCCGGAAGGAGAGGATGGGGACCAGGATCTGTTCTCTTCCTCTTTCTTCGAGAATCGGATATACCAGAAAATTGATCGGTCCACTTGCGGGAAGCGGATCGACCACCAGATCACGCCCTAAGCTGAATTTCAGGCGGTTAGCGGGATGATGTCCGAAATAATAGCTCGACAGATCGGGATGCTTCCAGGCTTCACTGATATCGATCGGCACCCACTCTCCGTCGGCATAAAACTCCGCCCAGCAATGGTAGCCTTGAATCGTTCCTTCACTTTGGTCCGCGGGGATCGCTGCGCCGATGGCAAATCGGGCGGGAATTCCGGCTGAACGGGATAAGGCGATAAAGTAGGCATGAAAATCAGTGCAGTTTCCACTTTTTACATCACATGCATAGAGTGCATCGCCCCGACCCCAACCCACTCCACTTTTGTCATATCGAAAAATGTCCAGCACGTGTTTATAGAGCGCCAATCCCTGTTCGCGCTGACCGGGAATCCCCCTTATGGTATCTTCCGCGATGCGTCTGAACTTGTCGTGCCAAGGCACCAGGCGTTCTGGATTAAGATACTTCTCAATATCGCGTTCTTCGGTTCGGTAGGCTCCCTTTTCACGCCTTAGAACTTGGTAGCGCGCGACTATCTCGCGTCCGCTGGTTTCGGGACCGAGCTCAAAAAATACAAGGCGGTTACCGAAATCACGGTCCTCCATGGAACGCCCCTCAAGAGGAGCTTCAAATCGTGTCAACGTGACCTCCTGGAATGCATCGGAGGTAGCTATCGGCAGCCAGAGATAGGCCCGATCTTCGAGCGTTGGAATCGTAACGCGATAGACGAACTCGAAAAAGTCTTTCTCTCTAAGAATCGAGTGGCCGTGGCCGCTGATTCGCCCGACCTCCTCATTATCAGCCCCGACTATGCAAACGGAGGCGCTAAAGAACACCGCCAGGAGAATGTGCTTCGCATTCATTCGTAACCCGTTGAGTGATGCGGGCTAAGCGAATAATCTACTGATCTACTGGCGTTCTCATCCAGTTTCCGTCGTCACTTTGCATCCACTGGTAAAGCGGCTTCCCGTTTATCTTATGAACCGATGCCTCCGTGACAGCCATCGAGCCGGGTTCACCTACCAGGAAGAAGTCTACGTCGTAAGTGTTGCCGTCGTCGCCTTCGAGATCGGTGCAGGCGAAATAGGATCCGGTTTCCAGATGAGCCAGTTTGTCTTCATGCACCTTGACCAAGGTAAGGGCCAGTTCGCTGCCCTCATAGTCCATCCGATACTTACCCATGCCTTCTTTAACCCGGTCGTTGATGTGGGCCTGAATACCGGCCGAAATATCCGCTTTTGTGATCGGCTGCTTCTTAGCTGTGGGGTGCTCCGGATGCTCGGGCTTCGTCGCGGGGTGCTCCGGATGCTCGGACTTCGTCGCGGGATGCTCCGGATGCTCGGACTTCGTCGCGGGATGCTCCGGATGCTCGGACTTCGTCGCGGGATGCTCCGAAGGATGTTCCGCCCCTGCCATTACGCTTGGGATTATTGTCACCAGGGCGGAACACAACAGTGATTTCAGTATTTTTTCAGTATGTTTTGTCATTTCTCGGTTTGGATCGGTTTAGACCATTGACTTTCACGGGTACGCAGAATTTCTCAACCCCAATCTCAGCCTCCGTGCTTGAAATTGTCGCCCACCGTCGCAGACCGAGTGGGGCAGGATTCCGGAAGGAGCAGTTCTTCTGCGTCCAGATAGCTTTGGCAGCCGGTCGAACTGCTGCTTTTTCTCCAGCGTCAATCGTTCTCGTCTTCCACCGGTTTCGGCGTACCCAGCAGCTCAATCTGGTGGCTCCATACCAGACCATCGAGCATGTCAACGCGGACAGGCTTGCTCCCACAGATGCGTCCTTCTTCAAACCGGTAGTTGACCGAACCTACGCAGCGGTAGTAGTAGATCTTCTTACCAGCACTGGTTTCTGTCGAGGTGCGATAGAGTGCGTATCCGCATTCCTGGCACACCAACAGGCTCGGCTCGATCGTCCGGCGATGTGAGCACTGCCGGTTCTCTATAAGCCGCTGCTGCGTCCAAAACTCTGATTTCAGCTGCATCCAGCCGCTTTCCTAGCCGTTGGATAGTGGCTATAAGTTCTCGAGTTTCGCTGATTTCAGCGTACCCTTGACAACGAACGAAGAAAAAGCGGCGTCAGAAGCAGCACCAGCAAAGGAAGTGATGACGGCTCAGGAATGGCGGCCAACGACGCTACTTCGCTACTACTCAGCGTCCCACCGAAGATCCGAAGGTCGTCAACGGTACCGTGGAAAAACTCCGCGTTCGGATCGTACTGTCTCCCCAGGCGTGTCGCGGTACCGCTTCCCGCTATCGTAATGGGACCGGTGCTGTCAGCAAGCGAGCCGTCGATATAAAGGCGTGTTTCGGATGCATCGGAAGTTACTGCGAAGTGGTGTGTCAAACCATCGTTCGGATACGCGACACCTGTATTAATCCACGAATCGCCAACGCGAATGATCCGAGATGGGTCGTGTCCTACGTAGAAGCCTGTGCTTCCAGAGAAACCCTGAGAGATGATCTCCCGATGGCTTGTCTGCAGGGAAAGCTGCTGCGCAAAGAACGAGACAGAGAAACTCCCCGATGAAGGGATCAGGTTCTGGCTGAACTGTACGTAGTCGTCGATTCCGTCCAGCGTGAGCAGTCCCGATACTACAGCAGCTCCATTGATGAGCGATCCATCGGCCGCACCGACCGAATCGACAACACCGGGGCCGTCGAATGTGTAATGCTGAAGTCCAATGGCTCCGAATGTCCTCGCGGCGAGGAAGAGGCAGGTAAAAGCTAGTATCCTGATCTTCAATTCTTCCGGCTGTTAACTATTCGCATTTTGCGGTCCGGGGCGTGTCCGCGCCACCAAACATTACTCACGAGCATTGCGGCTTCGCTGCGTCCCTTCCGAACTGATTGTAAGGCAATATGTCGCTTTTGTGGCGGCTGACAAGGAAGTTGCGGAAGTCGCTTGAAATGAGGAGACTCCCATCAGGTGGACGAGAAGATCGAGGCACCTTTCGGTCGTGCTCATGCGATTTCATTTCACAGCCTCCAAATGGTCAATGAACACCGGATTCACTCCCTCAGATTCCTCAGTTGACCTTGATCGAATATCCGAGGCCTACACCCGTCTTGTAGAGAGCTACTTCCCCGAGCTTGCATCCTTGCGGGGACCTTCAGACTGGCATCTACGCTTGGTCTGGATACCCGACGGCAAGCCCGAGGTCATTTACTCCTTGAGCTGTCTGGGCGGCACTGCCCACATCACCCTTTTCCGCTTCCTTGAATCAGCTTGGCGAAGGTTCCAACGTGCTTACCGGCAGGGAGATGAAAAAGTCTCGGTACCAGTCGAGATCGGACAACTGGATCTTCCCCAAGACCACTCAGCGCATCACACCGTCAGAGAAGGCATGCCGAGGGCCTGCGAGAATGATCCTACTGCGACACTGGAGGGGGGAGGAGTTCAGGCTATAGTTCGAGGATGATGCAGTGGCCTATGACGCTTGCATGTGGGAACCTTACCAGAAGCAGGCGGGGCCTTGTGATTGACTCAGTGCGTGGAGCGGGGACGCTGGTGCCGAGGAGGTTTGTGGCGGGATGAAGGGGTCTCGGGAAGTTCAGGCCGTGATACATTTGCCATCGCAACAAGGCACGTCCCACCGATGAGGGATTTTGGGTTCCGGTCGAGGGGTTGCTGCCAACAGGACCTCCTAAACAGATGGTGACTCGAACGCACCCAACGTCGAGAGAATGTCGGCGGTAAAGGCCTGCCGCGGGTACAAGCGATTATGCGGAGTCAATGCGGTGGTTCTGGTAGGGGGGACGCTTCAATTCAGGCGCATGAGGCTGCGATCTCGAAGAGCCTTCCGCAGGTGGTAGGGGTGTTTCGGAAAGTTTAAAACGAGACGTTAAAAGAAACATAACGTCTTGGACCGTTTGCGTAAGGCGCTACGTTACCGTACATTCCGGTTGGGTCAAAGACCTCACCTACAGATGGTCTAGTGTGGTGTCCGTTAAATAACATAAATTAATTAGTTTTCCCTGTCTGCTTTGCCAAGGCACGTTTGGCGCGCTGGATCTTGCGCAGGATTTCCTCTCCCTTCGCCTTCCATCTGTAAGGCTTGGGGTCGAGGTTCCTTTCAGCCAGATAGGTTTCTATGTCTTCGACCAATTGCCTGACGCTGGTAAAACTACCATCCCTGATAACATCTTGGGTCAGTTCGCCGAAAAAGCGCTCGACCAGGTTCAACCAGGACGAACTGGTCGGGGTGAAGTGGATGTGAAAACGCCGATGGCGCGACAACCACTTGCGGACCTTCTGTTGCTTGTGCGTGCAGTAGTTGTCAACGATCAAGTGCAAGTCCAGCTGCTTGGGTGTCTCCCGCTCGATTTGCTTCAAGAACCGCAACCATTCTACATGGGTATGCCGCTGTTCGGTGCGTGCGATGAGCTTGCCGTCCAGATAATTCAAGGCTGCAAACAACGTAATGGTCCCGTGTCGCTTGTAGTCATGTGTCTTGGTGCAAATCTCTCCCACGCCAAGAGGTAAGCCCGGCTGGGTCCGCTCCAAAGCCTGGCATTGGCTCTTTTCGTCGCAACACAATACAAGGGCCCGCTCTGGCGGATCCAGGTATAAGCCGATCACATCCCAGAACTTCTGCTCGAAGTACTTGTCATTGGACACTTTGAACGTCCTGACCAGGTGAGGCCTGATATCGTTAGCCCGCCAGATGCGCTGCACGCTGTCGGGGGAAATCCCCACCTCCCTGGCCATGGTGCGAACACTCCAGCGAGTGCGTGGCTTCGGCGGTCGTGTAGCCTCGGTAATGACCTTCTCAACCTTGCCCGCCGGTATCCATCGGGGCCGTCCTCGTCCCTTCCTGTCCCGCAATCCCTCCAAGCCGTCTCGCTCAAAGCGTTGCGACCACTTGTTCACGCAGGGCACACTAACCCCGAGTTCTTCCGCGAGCTGCGCCTGTTTGACGCCTTCGGAACGACGCAGTACGATTGTCGCCCGAAGGCTGTCGCGCACGGATACTGTCGGTGCTTTCACGCGACGCTGCAACTCTTGCAGCTCAAGATCTGTAAGTTCAATTATGGATATGGGTCTTGCCATGCCGATAGCATAACATGGTAAGACAGATTAATTCAACTTAATTATCGGACATTAGACTAGGTAAGAGTCGACGTAAGTCCTCCTTATCTCAAGGATATCGAGTAGGCTTATTGATGAAGATACTGATGGTTACACTAGACTCGCTTTCACCTTTGCATAGAGCCAAGTTTCCAAGACGAGAATATCTCGTGCAAAGCATCCTGCGACAACATCGGATGGGCTTCATTGCGGGGACGTTGATATGTCTCTCCCTATTCTTCTTTGAAAAACCTTGCCCGGGCCAATGGAGCTTCACGGTCGTCGACAGCAAATTCAAGGGCGTAACCACCTCAGAGTCACTGGCTCTGGATCCCGCAGGCAACCCCCATATAGCCTACCTTTCTTCCGACCAGGACACGCTCTGGTACGCCCACGAGACGGAAGACGGCTGGGACATACAGGAGGTGGACACCGGCATCGACTCCGACCTCAGCGGGAAAATCTCGGACGTGTCAATCGATGTGGATGATTCCGGTCGACCGCACATCAGTTACAACGCCGACACGGATCATTGGAACGAAGACAGAACCTACTCGCATTCAACCCACCATCTCAAGTACGCAACACTCAACAATGGCACTTGGGATATCCAGTTTGTGAAACGCGACGCTGAGAGTGTGGAATGGAACTCCCTGGCGGTGGATTCCGACGGCTACCCACATATCTCATACTACTACGACTATGAACTCCCGGAATACCCGTGGAAAGTGTACATGCTACTGTACGTACGGTGGACGGGATCGGAGTGGGTTGAAGAGACCATCAACGAAAGCAATGACGAGTTGGGCCAGTACTGCTCGATGGTGCTAGATTCCGCTGGAAACCCCCACGTAGCCTACTTCTGGGAGGAGTATTCGGGGCCCTACAACCCGCACCTCAGGTATGCCGTCAGGGGTCAATCCGGCTGGGTGAGTGAATCGGTAAACAATGAGAAATCATGGTACATTCATCTTGCTTTGGGACCCGACGGCTCGCCTCATATCGCTTATTACAACATTGACGACCGCAATCTGAATTATGCCACGAAAGCTGCTGGAGGCATATGGAACATCAGCACGGTCGACGACGAAGTCGGGGTCACCTTCCAACCAACGATTGCCGTGGACAAGGACGGCAATCCCCACCTTGCGTACTTCGCTGGGCCTTCCAATCTCGTGTATGCGAAGTGGACTGGGGAGAGCTGGTTAAAGACCACGCTCGACGACAGTGGCACCAGTCATACGGGCTCCTTGGCGCTGAATGGTGGGCTCGAACCCCGGATCGCTTACTATCACATCGAGTCTTCGCTCGCCCAGCTCAAGTACGCCGCCGTTGATTCTGATCAGAACGGCCTCTTTGGCAACGCGTCGGATTTGGGTAGCGGCTGGAACTGGATCGAGTGGCTAGGGTTCTTTAACATGACCTACTATCCGTGGATTTCTCATAACGAGCACGGATGGATGTACTGCGTCGGCGAGGCTGACTTAAGCATCTTCTTCTGGACGATGGATATGGGTTGGCTGTGGACGGGTGAGGACACCTACCCACACCTGTACAGATTCGTCGACGGCGCCTGGATCTGGTATCTTTTGAACTCAGCAACTCCCCGCTGGTTTCTCAACTTTAGCACGAACGAGTGGGAGGAGCATTAAGCACCGGTAATGATTGTCCGATGTGTTCAGAAACGCTGACACTTCCCCGGTGGAGATCCGTTCCCTTCGGCATAGCCGAGAAATACGCAGCAGCAGTGGCTGTAGGTGAAGGAGCAAAGGGCAGCGATCTTCCGGATTTCGATTTTCAGCTCTCAACTAAGGGTGGCACTAACCGAATGATAATTATACTTTTATTTAATGTGTATCAGAGCAGGGAAGCCAGTCCCTTCAGCCGCAAATAGCTCAGTCGCTTCTTTTCGCACGGCTGCGAAACTGTCTGTCATATTCAGGTTGTAAGTAGAGCCTGTCCAGCAACCTCTTGCGCGTTTGGGACAGGTTCTAGCATAATCCCTAGTACAGCGTCACCCAACTGGGGATGTTGTTTCCTTCGGCGAATCTACCTTGGCTATCGCAGACGAGTGGGTCAGCGTCGCGCAGTTCCCGGGAAATGATAAAATCCAAACGGCTGCTGGCTCCGCGCTGAAGGTAGCGCGCCAGCACTACATTCTCCATCACGTCAAAATAAGAAAAAAGCTGATACTTGTCCCTCTGGAATTCGGGTGAATATGCCACGGCGATATCGGACATGGTGGTACAATTAGCATGGTTGCCCAATTGCTGGCCGGGGATGACGTCGGCACCGACTTCAATGGAAGGTAAGAGACCCACGTGGAAGATGCTAATGACATACTCAGGGGCGTCGCTGCACCGTATATCGACCTTCGTCCCCGCCCACTCCGGAAGCAAGTTCTCGATCTTGCCGTTGACCGGTGAGTAGATCCGTGTAGATAAACAATCTACGGCACGGCGGAATTCAAAATAGTGCTTCATACTGCGGCAGGGTTCAATGGAATCGCTATAGTCGTGGCCGACCCCTGAGCGGAATCTCGAGACGCGCACGATCTTATCCAGTTCAATGAAATCGACTTTTACCAGCTTGGGGAGCATCAGCTCCGGTTCCCAACTCTGGCTCTTATAATTAAAAAAAACTCGCGGTAGGGATGTGTCCGGTGCGTACTGAAGCCAACTGAAGTGCGAAAAGCTGTAAAGATCGGGATAGATGTCGGGACTGATCCACCACCAGCCCATAGCGGCGGTCCAGAAGTAAATACTACTCGCACTGTCGGCCATAGGAAGCATCCAACTGTGTTGCAGGTGGAAGAACCATGGGGGGAGGGCATCATTGAAATATCCGAACCAGCCGAGCCACTTCCAGCCACTTCCAAGATCCGTCGCCTCCGACCAGAAGTTCGCCCCAAAGAACTCCCACGCACTCTCGTTGCCCGGGCCTCCAGGAGAAGGAAACTCGTATGCGCCTAGGTCAACATTCTCCCCGGAAACCCTCGGAGCCCCAGAAACGTCAATTGGAAGCGGTTCGTTCGTGTTGCCATCGTCATCGAGGTCAAGGAGGTCGAAGGGAAGCCTGAGGGTGCTGCCTCCGTCAATGGCGGACGAACTCTCCCGCAGGGCGAGGCCGTCGTCACCGGTACCGAAAACACCATCGGGTCCGACTGGATCCGTGGGGGCCGCGAAAACCGGATCGTTGTCGATAATGGCAGTGCCAAAGTGGTCCCCTTCGATTAAGCAATGGTTTACTTCGAAGACGAGTTGACCGGGATCAGCGTCGTTGCCGATCTGATTCTCAGCCGGATTTGCGGCCTGGTTCTCCCAGAGGATGGAATTCTCGATCGTGATCGTGAGCTTCTGAACCTGTGCGTTTCCGTCCAGGATGTTGGCGATCCCGCCTCCTGATTCTCCAGCGCTATTGCCGTGCACGGTGCTGTTGGCAATCCATACCGTTTCAGCGCGGTTGCTGAAACCGCCGCCCTTTTTTTCAGCGCGGTTGGCGGTAAGCACGCAGTTGATGAGAACGGTTTTCTGGTCAAGTCCGTCCCAGACGGAGATGCCCCCGCCGTCTCCCGATGTGTGATTCTCAGCGAAGATGACGCCAATGAGAAGGAGTCCCCCTTGGCTGTGAATACCTCCCCCTGCAACCGAGGATTCGTTCCGCTGGAAAAGAGTATCCGTGATTACCGTACTGCTGTTTGGGCTGCAGGTCATGCCACCACCCCATCCATTTCGATTCTCCAAAAAGACGCAGCGCGTAATGCTAAGGTTGCTTCCAGCGGAGTTCCCCATTCCCCCTCCGTAATTCCGTGCGAAGGTGCATGCACGGAACGCTGGACTGCCTCTTTCAACGTGAACGGCCCCACCATGTCTGGCCGAGTTCTCCACGAACCGGCAGTTCACAATGACAGCATCGCTGTCTGAATGGAACATTCCCCCACCTGCCCCGCCGTCGTAGGGACCACGCGTCTGATTTGCATTCCCGCCGGTGACGGAGAAGCCGTCAAGGATAGTGCTGCTATCGACCTCGTCGCCGACGACGACGTGAATACTGTTTTCAGCACGAGAGGAATGATCCGTTTGCAATTCGGGACCATCGTTCTGTTGAAGATCACCTGAAAGCACTGTCCCGTTGCCTTCCCAGTCCCGCTCGTCACGCTCCAGCTCGTTTCCCGCGAACCCGCCGTAGAGGGCGACCTCCGGCTTCAGATGGAAGGATGCCGTTCGGTCACCTAGGGTGACAGCCGAACCCTGGTCGGGTCGGTAGGTTCCTGCGGACACCCAGATTTCGTCACCGGCCTCTGCTGCTTCCAATGCATCCTGCAAGTAGGTGTAGGCCGTAGCCCACGAAGAACCGTCGTGGCTTCCGCTTGCCGCCTCATTCACATAAATGAGTCGCGCATGCACCGGCAGAACCAGCCAAACGGGAACCGCGAAAAGAAACGCAGCGATTGTTTTCATACAGAAATATACATGATTAAGGGAAGGGCGCAAGTTGGTGACTGTCTCGAAAATCGGCGATCTCCAGAACAGCACGAATAGAAGGCAGCTCACAGCCGCCATAAAGCAGCACTGTGTTCCCCTTTCTGCTTGTGATATCAGCGGCCAGTTGGGCGGTAGTTTTCGACAATACTTCGGCCAATGAGACCTCGCGCACTTCCCTTATTGGATGCGGCTCTGCCCCTGAGATGTTCGCTTCACGCTGCGCCTAGGCAAAACACGTCAGAAAGTCGAGTAGGCTACGCTATTGGTCTCCGCAAAGACCTGTTCGGAAGGCCGCTTCTTCGATACGCTGCCAGTAGTTCCGCTTGCTCTTCCCCTGTGCACAGCTTTGTTTTCCCACCGGCTCTTCGAGAACGTCCTGCAGATCTCGTCATCCTGGGATACTACCATCGATACTCCGCTCCGGGGTAGATGCAATTCGTCGGACGCTTGCCCTAATCCGCGAGTTCGCCAATTGGCTGGAGAAGAAGGACAGCATTCGGAGCGCTGAGTAAATTGAAACTTACTCTGTTGGCGTTGGCAATACAGATTGACCAGCGCCGTATTCAGAGCCACACTCGGAGCGACTTTAGTCGAGGGTCAACGCAAAGAGGAGGTAACGATCAAATTGCTATGGCGAGAAGAACAAAGAATAAAGGCATCAGCCGAATTGATTCGGGTTCCACCCATGGTTGGTTCGTGAGGGGATATAGGAACGGCAGGGTATTTCCGAAGATGTTCAGCGATCGCAAGTGTGGCGGGAAGAGGGAAGCACTGAAGATGGCCACTGCTCACCGGGACGAGCTTCACAAAAAGCTCGAAAAGATTCCGAAGAAACCGCGCGCTAGACGCATCGCCTATAGTGATTCCGGAAATACGACTGGCGTATTGGGGGGTGTATCGCAGCTCAAAACGTAGCTCCAGCGGAAGGACCATCGAGTGCTTCTTGGTCAACTGGCGGCCAGAGCCCCACGCTATGCGTGGATAGCTCTCAGCGAGAACCCCATATTTTGCGGCGTAGCTCCTGAGCAACCTCCTTCGCTGGTGGCTTAACGACCGGTAATCTACAAATACCAGGGTCTTTTTGCGACGTTCTGAATAAAGCCCCACAAACCAGCGTCCCTGCAGTGACAATGCTTGATCAAAGATCCACTTGAGCTCAAACTTGCTCTACTGTCAGCTGTCAATGGCGTTGCCCCGACCGAATGCAGCTTCTATCTCTCATCGCCCCGCGATCGATTAGACTGGAGCAATACTTCGTTCTCTTGCCGATCTGGGTGCTGTTTGGTGTCACGGTGTCTCCTATACTCGCTATTCTGATCAAGAAGCGGTTCTTGAGGCGCGGAGAGAAAATTGAGACGAACCGGCTTCTTTCCGGCCTAAGAGTCACTGGATTTTGGCATGAAGCCGCCCGACTAAACGAGGCCAAGTGGGACAGACGGATATGGGTCTATCTCTTCATCCGCAATAACTGGGTCGTAACACTTCTCCTGCTTCTCGTCGTGGTCCTATCGATGCAGTTTCGGCAGGAGTCATAAGGATGATCCCAAAGCAGAGAAGACCCAGAAAGTTCAGAGGGTGAGGATTGCCAGTATGAGCAGAGCGAAGGTGAAGCCGTCCATGAAGCTTGGTTGGATTGCACGCCACTTTAGGGCGAACCCGTGCGCTGCCAAGTGGAATGATGCTGCGGTTATCGTCGGCTGCCTATGCAGCCTGCCCCTAGCTGGCTACGGGTGGACGGGTAATATGGCCTACTGGCAGGCCCTCAGGCTTTTGAGGTAGGTTTGGCTCGGGTGCCTCCTGACTTCGTTCACGCTTTCCAGAGACCGGGATGGAACTGGACGCTGACAGCCTTGCTGCCTTTGCCGAAAGGAACGGCTACAGGGTAGCATCACTTGCGAAGAGCGAAGGCATTGGGTGTTTCCGCGAGGTACCTTCAGCGGTTTTTCAACAGCACTTTGGCAAGTCTCCAAGGACCTGACTAACCGAGGTGAGAATGAAGCGGGCACTGGCCCTGCTGCCCGAGTATCGGCAGACGAAGGTAGTTGCGGCCAGGCTGGGCTATAAGACCCCTGCCAGCTTCACCAATGCCTTCAAACGAGTCCACTGCATGCTACCTTCGGCGTGGGTTGCTGCCCTGGAAGATGAGCCGGTGAAGGCCACAAGTCGCAAAGCCGGGAAGCGGCGGAGGTCCCGGCACTACCGGATTTTGAGCCAGCTTGAGAGCCTGACCGAAGGCGAGCGGGAGAGGATAGCAATGGTTTGTGTGAGGATAAACCAGACTGGAGACACTCGGCGCTAACCAGCTTCAAGCCTCCAGAGTCTTTACGTTACGCCGTATCTTGAGCGCTGCTGCGCCCGTTGGAAGCGTCGTCAGAGAGCCTGTCTAAGGTATCGACCAGAACTGCCCCGTCTGCAGGTCGACAAACGATCTCGGGCCGGTTGTGCTTCCGAAGTAGAAGTTGAAGGTTCCGCGGTTGAATGAGTAGAAGGTCAACGGCTCAAAGGCGGAGGAGGCCCACCAATAATCAAGTGATTCGAGACCGTAGATGAAGACTTCGCCAACAACCTCAGTTTCGAAGATGTACTGCCAACCGTGCTGAGCGTGGAAGATCCAGGGCCAGAAGTCGACGTTGTAATCGGAATACCAAGGCGAATTTCTCCACCCCGGAAAGCCTTCGATATCGGTCCCCTCGAAGTGGCCCTCTTCGAGGGGTGTTATCCCCTTAGCGTAGTCGGTGCCGTGGCTGCTGCCCAAGTCGCTAAAGTAGGTGAATCTAAGTTTCTGGACATCGTTCCAACCGATTCCTGGAGGAGGTACAAAATTGTTTGTGCTTCCCGGAAGGGTGAATTCCTCATAATGGAGCACGAAATCCATGCCGAATATGGAAATTCCGATATTTTGGATAAAATCCAATGAAGATGGATCTTGGTTTTGTGCGTCCCTGTAAGCGATATCAATACTCTGAATGGTGCCGTCCCCGTTCAGATTGACGGTCGGAACAACAATCAGATGTCGTTCCAGGAGAAGTGCGAAATCGACTTCTTTGCTGATTACCTCGACCCCCGAAACGCTCGCCGTATAAGTGCCGGAGCCGGACCCATCAGTGGGAGTCGCGGCGGTTTCAGGTGAGTAACTGCCGAATCCCTCACCCTGATCCGGGCCGAAGAAGTGCACCGCAACGGCCCCGTCGAAGGGGGAACCGGAGAAGGGGGAACCGGAGGGCGCCCCAAAGGTTACCAGGCTCTTGTCGGGAAAATCGGCCGCATCGCCTTGAAAGACGTAGGTAAGATTGCCCCGCCGGTTAGCAAGCGGGAAAATCTTGGTCGTTACCTGCATATTGGCGGGCTCATTTAAGAAACCGGTATCTTGCCAAAAGCTAAATGATAATTGCTTCCGGCTGGTGTCTCCCACCTCAAGGCAGGTACTCGACGAGTAGAAGGCAAAAGCTTCGGCTCCCCCGATAAAAGCCATATTAACGACCTTGAGAAATTCGATGCATATTTCATATCCCCCTGTATCCGACAGAGTTCCCGCAGGAATCGGGTGGGAAGTGACATTCCCGTTCAGATCGAAAGGTTCGGTTTCAAATACAAAGCTATCGCCTTGAGCGCCGAACTCTTCTATACACACGAGGATAAGGTCATCGGCGGTTCCACCCTGAAAGGGCACCCACTCGAGGGTGAAACCCGTGGCCAGGTTGCCGCTTTTCAGGCCGTTGAAACTCGCCTCGCTGAGGCTGGGGGCATTCGGATAGGTGTCGCCCTCAATAGTTAAGTCTCCCGAAACCGTCCCGCTGGTCGCCCCCGTGAAACTTATGTTGTAAGTGCCGTTGGGGAACTCTGAATCAGAATCGGACTGGGTTTCGAACTCACCTTCAATATTCCACCCATCTCCCTCCAATTCAAATACTTCTGGATTTTTGCCGGGGGCAGTGAGGGTGGGCGCTGGGTTTGCCAAAATGGAACCAGGGGAGCTTTCTTCAATAAAGGCAAAGGCCCTATAAGGATCCTCATCGATAACCGCTCCTGAGGCAGATTCCTGAAAATAAGATCTTTGCTTTCCAATGACAATCAACGCAGCGTCCTGAGCCAACAATCCGGCTGAACCTGCCAAGCAAGCAAGACAGGCTGGAAACAATAGACAAACTCGGCATTTATGATTCACGAAATCTGAGGACATAGCTGTGAAAAAGTTCATGGTTTATGTTTTGTGCTTCGCCCCGGAGATTTCCGCTTTTCGGAAATCCCTTCTGGTTTATTACTGATAGGAAATCGCTTTTCGCGCAGTACGGACACAGGCCCGTTTAGCTCGGCCTGAAATTCATTCAGAGTGTACCAGAACGCCGCAGGAAATGCAATAACGACGGAGAAGGTCGCTCTGGAACACGGCAATGCCCTGCTCGGATTCCGATTGACCGACGAAACCTACACCTTGCCGCCGGTGCGCATCAGCAGGAAGGAGGCCTTCAACTTCGCCCTCGCCCGCAAACTGCTGGGACACTACGGGGCGACGACCCTGCACCTTGACATGCGCTCGGCAGCCAAGCCCTCACAGCTCCTCGACGAGTTCAAAATGATATTTGGAATGCCGGAAATACTGTCAAAAAATGAACTTGGGGCGTAGTCGGCCCACCAGCCTGAAAATTCCTGAATGCTGAGCCCCTTATCGCGCCTCAGCCATACCCAAGAGCCTCCCCGCCACCCGAAAACGCTCTCAGCACAAAGGAGCGTTCTAATTTCCGTGCTTTTGAGGGTACTGGGATGCCTCTAGAAAAATGCTCTGGCGTGCTCAGCGTGTTTTGAGTACTCGGCTGGTGGTTTGGCATAAACAGGACTGAGAATACCTCGTCAGCAGAACCCCTGTACACCTTTTAGAGGATGTTCGAGGAGGGGACCGATACGCGGCGAGCTACTTAGCACGGCCAGTGCGGTGATACAAGCAAGGGGTCCGTTCATTCAGGCCAGATGGGGTGGTCTGCCGTCGTCGGGGTTCGAGGGCTTGCGGCGTTTTCTTGAAGGGACTACGCCGATGCGGGGGTCGGCGGTTTTGATGACTTCAACAAGCCGGGTGGTAACTTCCTCGAAGCGATCGGATTCGTCGCTCAGGTAGAGCCATTTGGAAAGGATGGGGTGGGTCGCAAGTTCAGGAAACTCCCCTTTTAACGATTCGTGGTGATGGCGTTCCACGGGCAACAGAACACCTTTCCAGGGCTCTTCCCGGTCGGCCAGCACGAGCACGAGCTTGCCGTCCAAATAACACCCTTGGCAGCCAAACATGGCTTTTTGCAAATAACCGGCCTTGTCGCTCAACGGCTCTACTATCCACTGAAGAGCGTGCTGTTTCACGGTGACTCAAAAATCTTCATAGTTGAAACAGTGGCTTCCATCAAGGCCGGTGATGGACGTACAGGTTGCCACAGCCTTGCGAATCTCTTTCCCGGTTCGGGCCGAGTCTCACCGTGGCCAATGGTTCCTGGGATTAATCGGTCCATGAATCTGCGCTGATGGGGAAGTTTCCTTCCTCTTGCTAGGGTCAGAAAGTTCAGAAGGGGTCCGGGGCGTGTGGGCCTACCGGTCCATGTATTTCCAGACCGGGCGCTTCTGCAACCCCCCCTCCCCCGTCTTCCTGGGGGTGGGCTGTTTCCAAGATCTTGCCAAAATGAGGTCCGAGAAACGCCGAATCTTTCCAAACTTCTGCCGCTCTGTCACTAAACCGTACGCCAGCTACATAGTGGGAAGCACACATTTATCGTTGAATTTCAACGTCTTATGAGTAGTTGCCCCCACTGGGACTCGAACCTAGTTCGACGGTTCAGTGAACCGCAGTTCAATCCGGGGTTCGCTCTCGCCGGGCCTTCGGTTTTTCGGCCGGCATCCTCAATAGGCCGATGAAGGTTTGCTGCTCCAGACGGTTGGTCTCCTCGAGGCCGTATCTTATAGCGTGGGGATCGGAACGTAACCGAAATGAGCCGAACATGCGATCCCAGACGGAGAAAAACGCCGTGTAGTTCGAATTGGTTTCAGGCAGCCAGTCGGAATGGTGGACCTTGTGCATCGCCGGGCTGGTTACGAACAGCCTCACCAGCCGGTCGTAGCTCTCCTTGAGGCCCAAGTTAGCGTGGTGAACTTGCGTATTAGCGAACATGAGTGTCTCGTAGAGCGCCAGTTCCGCTAAGGTTGCTCCAATGAGAGGAAGGATGGCCAGGCGGAGGACCGATGAAAGTATTATTTCCCCGAGATGAAAGCGATTGGCGGTCGTGACGTCCATATAAGGATCGGAATGGTGGACTTTGTGGAAGCGCCAGAGAAAGGGGATTTCGTGGTTGAAGCGATGCCACCAGTAGGTCCACAGGTCGAGGAGGATGAGGGCGCCAATGAGATGTTGCCAAGGTGCCACCGGGATGCTCTGTAGAAGTCCGAATTGGCAGTCCGTGCTCCACTGGGTCACCTTCCCCCAGAGGTGAATAAAGAGCATGGCAACGGCGATGCTGTTGATCAGGCCCAGCACGATATTGCGCACCCCATGGTGAATCCGTTGGCGCCCGCGCGCCCTGAAAAATCCGAAGAACGGGAAGGCACTCTCCCACACAAGAAGAATGAAAAGAATGCCGACAGCGAGCGGTTGCCGCCATCCGCTACCGATTGAGAGAAGCGAGTCCATTCAAGAAGCTCCCTACCTCCCGAATTTCAGACTGTCGTTGATACGCCTGAATTTCTGAACCCGATTGTTCCCGAAATCGACCACGTAAAGGCTGCCTTCTTCATCCTTGGCGACGTCCGTCGGCCGGTCGAATTGCCCAGGTCCCGTGCCTTTCTCGCCAATGGCGGCGAGAAAGTGGCCTCTTTGGGAAAACTTCTGTATTCGATTATTGTAAAAGTCCGCCACTAGGATATTTCCCTCTGGTCCGACGTTAACAGCGGTGGCCGTCTTGAACCAGCCGTTAAAGCTGCCTGATATGTTGGAGGCGAAGGGACCGCCCCACTTGCGAATGAAATCGCCATTTGAGCTGAACACTTGAATCCGGTCGTTATAAGCGTCGGCTACCACAACTTCGCCATCAGGCAACAGCGACACATCGGTAGGATAATTGAACTTTCCCCGTCGAATGCCCTTATAACCAGTCGAACCAATCTGTCGAACAAACCTTCCGTTCTGTTCCAGGATCTGGACACGGTGATTGTAGAAGTCGGCGACGTAAAGCCGCCCATCCGCATTCACCACCACACCACCGGGAGAATCGAACTCGCTGGGACCCGAACCGGAAGATCCAATCCGGGCAAGGGACTCTCCGGCCGGCGAGAAGACCTGGATGCGGTCGTTGAGATATTCGGCCACATAGAGCTTTCCGTCGTGGAAATCCATGTGCATCGGGCGATCAAGCTCTCCAACGGTCTTCCTTCGCTTTGCCTTCATCAGAAATTTATCCGGAAGCCTGTTGTCAGAATGAAGTCACCCTTCAGTGCATTCCCGTTGAGATTCTGTAATACCGGTATCTGGACGGCAGCTTCGAAAACCGTGCGTTTGGTCACATATTGAATGCCCGGGGAGATGTACCATGTGGTTCCACCGGAGTCGGGATCGCCTTTTCCGAACGACTCGTTGTGGTCCCGCCATTCGATGGTGCTTTCCATGACACCATAGAAAAAGCTCGGGGCGCCGTCACCAAGTTCTCGCGGGAACAGGCGGTACTGAAAGGAGAGATCAACCCGTGCCTCGTCTCCAAACTCGAAGTCATTCGCTGCGGTGTTGAGTTTGTAAGTCGCGGAGGCGTCCAGTTGCCAGGGGAGGGTCTGCCAGGAGAATACGGTGCCTATGATGGGATCCCAGGATCCGGTACCAAGCTGGAGGGTTGCCGGAAGAACTCCCAATGCGTCACTGGCGTCATCGTTTCCGCTCGGGATCTCCAGGCCGGCGAAGGGCGCCAGCCGCAGTGTCTCTTGCGGGCGGTCCCACTGCCGGACCGTGTAGCGGAAGAGAAATCGCAGGTCTCCAATCCCGGCATCTCCGCGTGTCAACCGGCCCATGGGAGTATTTACCTCAAGGCGCTTATCGAGGTACGGGACGACGCCGAAAACCGTGAATTTCTCGTTCAACCCGTAAACCAGGACGGTGGGAGTGGCCCATACCGTAAGATCGCGATCCATCGGGCTCGGGTCGTCCGATGCCCGCTTCAGCTTCGCTTGGCCGCGAACGATGAGCCCGCCTTCTCGGACCGGAAGGGCGGTGTTGGAAGTAATGGGAGCGGCAGCGGTGCCCGTGACGACCAACAGGAAAGCGCAGAATGAGGCGGGCGACACAACTCGCCACCGGACGGATAGCGACCTACCGTTTGAAACTCGCTTCATTCATCGTCCTTTTCCACGAGGGCGGCTTGGAAACCGGCGCCTTCCACAGTCTTGATCAGCAACGCCGGGTCCAGCGGCCTGCCGAGCGATTCCACCTCTGCCCGCTTCGCCGCAAAGCTGACCGACGTTCGGGAAACTCCTTCCTCTTCCTCGAGCAAACGAGCAAGGCGGTCCGCGCACAGTTCGCAAGTCATCCCTTCTATGGAAAGCACCGTGGTCTTGACTTCTTCGACCTGGTCCACCGAAAGGCCTGCCGGTTCATCTGCGTGTTCGTGGACCGAACCGGTGATGGCCACCACTGTTCCGTCTTTCTCCAAATCCGCTAAACGAGCGCGGGTCGCCTGGGTCAAGCCCTCCGCGTGAGCGACGCCCTTATCGAAGAGGTGATATTCGCGGTCGGCGTTTCGCAACTTCAGAAACGCACCTTTCCCCTTGAACACAACCTTCCCTACGGCTGTGATTTTCATCTCGCCCGGTGTGAATCCGGCCTTCTTTACCGCGGTGTTGAAGGCTGAGAGGTCCGGAGTCTTTCCCTCCTCGGGGGTCATGACAGCCATTCCGGATTTGAGATCAATCCGCAGATCCTCTACCCCTTCGACCTTCTTCAGCTTTTTCTCGAGTCCGTATACGCAGAATGGGCACCCCAGACCCTCCACGGACAAGGAAACTTGTGAGATCTCGGCCCTCGCCTGAAGGACTGGAAAAAGGGAAAGCGCCGCCATGGCGTAGTAAGTGTATAGTTTTGCTGGTTTCATTTGTTTACCTACTCAACTCGGTTGTCGAATGAGCGTTTAGTTCCTTTCAATCAGTAAAGCATACGACAAGGCCGGGATTCGGTTACGGTCTCGACCCGCTTTTCAGGCAAACCCGTATCTGAAGCGGTGAATCCCCAGACCCCCTAAGGTACCGCCGAAGCCTCCCAGGATGACACCTAATGCGGTGAGCGCAGCGATGCTCAATGGCAGGTAAAAGCACTGGATGTAGACGCTGGGAAGAAGCAGGAAAAGGAACATCAGCGCAGCCAAAATGCCGTGGCGCATGCGATCGGAAGAAATCTGGCGGCCGAAGGTGATCGAAACTACCAGGGTTGGAATCATGGCATAGAAAAAGCCAAAGACGACATGGCTCATTCCTTCACCCAATTGATCCGTAAAGAATCTTCCCGGATTCGATCCCAGCCAGTATTCTATCAGTTCGAGTTGCGGGCAGAAATAGGTGCCTGCAAAGAGAAGCCCGGCGCCTGCAATCCCGATGGAGGAGATCGTATCCAGTTTCAACCGACCGTAGCGGTAATGTCCCACGATGAGGCTGGATGAGAGGATAAATAATCCGCTCAACCAGATGGTGCAGGCTGAAACCGCGGCCAGGGGGATGGCCCTCAGATTCATCTGTCGGCTCAAGGACCAGAGGCCCAGCGAGGCAAGAGCAGCGCCCGCGAGAAGGGTGGCGAGCAGTTGTCTAAGGCTCAATGCGGGCGCCAGAGAGGATCGCTCTTCTTGGAGCAGGTCTCTGACCCGGTCCAGTGTCGAGGCTCGAAGCGTTCGCGGTGTTTGCACCGTTGCCGAGGCATCGAGAGAATTCCAAACCCCATTGGCCTGGGCGGCAAATCGGGCACAGGCATCGCAAGCTCGGAGATGTGCTTCGAGCGCTTCCGCTTCCTCCCCCGCCAGCTCACCAGTTCTGTGTTCGAGCCACTTTTCTCGAAACGTTCGGCAGTCCATAACTATGTCGTTTTGCCCTCAATTGCACGGAACGGTCCATCGCAGGTACCGCTTGCGAATTGGAAAATACCTCGATCTCGGTGCTTTTGTCCGGATCGTTCAGTTTCGTCTTTATCGACATGAGCCGAGGATACACCTTGGACCTTACTCCAAGGTCAAGTTTTCAGGTAGAATTTCTCGAATCCTGGTCCAAGTGGTAACCAATTCTCCTCACAGGCGTATTCGTCATTGGAAGTCTATTTGTAGATCAACGCCATGAAACGAGAAAAACTCTTCACTCCTTTTCTGTTTCTCACCTGGTTTTTCACGCCGGCGAATGCCCATGAACCCGTCTTCAGCTTGGGGCCGGAAACAATTTACCAGGGTGGATTTGGATTGGAGACAGAGTTTGAGTTCGAAGAGAGCGAGGACGATCGATGGGCCGCGCTGCATTATGAAATCCTCTACGGGTTGACCCGCAACATTACCGTCACCCTGTCAGTTCCGCAAATCCTCGAGCGGAATGAAGGCGGTGAAACGAGTTCCGGACTGGGTGAGGTAACATTTCGCGGAAAATATAACTTCTACCGTAAAGACTCACTTGGGGCTCAGCACAAGGTCACTGGGATTTTGGGAATAAAACTGCCGACCGGGGAGGACGAAACAGCCCCGCCGCTGGGCACGGGAACGACCGATGTGCTGGCGGGCTTGTCATACGGATACGAGTCCCGCACCTGGTACCATTTCGCCACCTTTCGCTATCTCTGGCGGACGGATCGGAACGGATTTAATCCAGGTGATAGAGTATTTTACGATGTGGCCGTCGGTTACCGGCCCTGGCGTCGGGAATACCTCGAGTGGGATTTTGTTACGCTTCTGGAGATGAGCGGGAAGTGCGATTTCAAGAGCGAACTCGAAGGGGCGGAGCTGCTCAATTCGGGTGGCAACACGATCTGGCTGGGCATGACTGGATTGTTCTCTTACCGCAACTTGATGATCAAAGGAGGCGTTCAGTTTCCGGTCTCCCAGAGCTTTAAGGGAAACCAGGCAAAGGACGGGCTAAGGGCGGTCCTCGCCTTCGAGTATCACTTTTGAATCGTAACGTTTTAAAAATAATCAAACCGAATACAAATGATCAGAAAAACACTTACTGTTGTCCTCCCTTTGATGGTAATGGCGCTTATCTCGCCGCTAAGAGGGCAGGTTGATGAAGTCATATTGCGCGTGGATGGCCTGGCCTGTCCTTTCTGCGCCTATGGAATCGAGAAGAAACTGAAGAAGCTGGAAGGGGCGCGCTCCCTGGAGATCATGATTAACGAGGGTAAGATTGTCATGGAGTGGAATAGCGACAGCACACTTGACCTGGAAGCCATCAACAAGGCGGTCGAAACGGCCGGATTTACCCTTCGGGGTGTCAGAGCGAGTGTAAGGGGCGCCTTGATGAGCGATTCGGGAATGTTCTACCTTTTAACTCCAAATACGCCTGAACAGCGTTTCTATCTTTACGAATCGGCAGAGATCACAAGACCTACCTTTTCCGAAAAGGAGAGCCATATCTTAGTGACCGAAGCTACGCGCAACCGGCTGCGGCAACTCCTGCTCCATGCAAGTGTCGTGAGAATCGCAGGTCCTTTGCACGAGGAAAAGCATCTCGAGCGACGAATCGGCTTGGAAATCGAGAGTCTGGAGGAAGTCTCGTCGTAAACGGAATGCTATGAACGAAACCTATCTAATCGGCCAGCTAGCCGGTCTGGCGGGTGTGCGCACCGATACCGTTCGCTATTACGAAAAGATCGGCCTCCTGCAAAGACCCGCGCGAACGGCGAGTGGGTATCGGATCTACGGCGATTCGGCTTTGAAGCAGCTGAAGTTCATCAGGAGAGCGCAATCTCTCGGGTTTACGCTCGATGAGATCCAGCGTATTATCAACTTGCGGGGACAGGGTGAAGAGACTTGCCGGTGCGTCATCGGCATGGCGGAAGCCACCCTTGCGGAGACCGAGGATAAAATCCGTGAATTAGAGCACTTCCGCAATGCTTTGAAATCCAATCTTGCGCGGTGGGGGGAAGTCGCCGGCCGGGGTGAAAACGTTGGCGCCGAGTACTGTGCCCTGATTGAATCCGTGGGTCAGCACGATGCGCCCGATGAACGCCTCCACTGAGGTATTGTGTACCCGGTACTTGAGCGCACGCGAAAGCAGTGAGCCCATTTCACTATTTTCGGACTTACGGCACGATAAATACGATAGATTATGAGGACTGTCGCATTCTTCTGCGTTTTAGGGGTATGAAAGACGATCGGTTTGTTGAAATATTGGAGAGTTTGCGTCAGAAACGCCTGCCTGCCTGCCCGGGCAATTTGGAAGCGAACGTTCTCCGGAGAATCCGTCTCCAAAAGGAACGGGACGCGGATATCTGGTGCTGGCTCGACACCCTTCTCTCGCAGTTGAGTTTTGCCGCCCCTATTGTCGCTGTGGCCATTCTGGCAAGCACCTTGACCACGGTCGTGGCAACCTCCTTGCAAGCCTCTGAAAAGCAAGCGTCAGCAAGCTATGCCCTCGGTTTCGACACGTTCACACATCCCCGGATGCTCGACTGGGACAATCGTTAACCGGAATCTGCAGTTATGGAGACGCACAAACGCGGCATTTTCCGGTTCATTTCCCTGATTCTTGTTCTGGTTGTGCTGTGTTCTGGTGTCTCTTACCTGACTGTAACTATTGTGAACAGTCGGCGCTCGGCACAGAACCAGCCAGCCGGGCACCAGTGGTTGCATGATAAACTCCAATTGACAGCCGGGGAGATCGAGCGAATCGACGTATTCGAGGGCGATTACCATTCCAAGCGCGCTGAGCTTCAATCTCAATTTCAAGCCCACATCGAAAAACTGGCACAAACACTTCGGGCCAGCGATTCGTATTCGCCCGAGGTCACCGCCATCGTCCATGAGCTTCATGCGGTTCACGGCCAGATTCAGCAGCTAGCGATCGAACACTACTACGATATGCTTAGCGTTCTTCCACCGGCTAAAAAGGAGAAGCTTCGGCAGTTAGCGGTCGAGGCTCTCAGCCAGCCACAGTAAGCAGTGAAATCGCATGGACAGAGATTATCAGCTGTTGCGCCAAATTCAGGATGGCGATGAGCAAGCGCTTGCACGGCTAATGGAGTATCACAAAGAGTCGGTCTTCCGCTTCGCCTGTCACTACACGGGAAATTACACAGACGCTCAGGAAATTGCGGAAGAGACATTCGTGCGGGTATATTTCGCCGCGGGAAGATTCCGACCACGCGGGAAGGTGAAAACCTGGATCTTTACCGTAGCGGCCAACCTCGCCCGCGATTATCTGCGGCGAAATAAGAAAAGCCTATCCTTGCGTTCTCTCGATCAACCCATTGACAAGGAACACGGCGTTTCGCTATCTGAGGTCACCCCCTCTGCTGAACGAACCTCGGCGGAAGAGGTTGAAAGTCAGGAGAACCTGCGCGCGGCAGAGGACGCCATTCAAGCGCTTCCTCAGAAGCTACGTTTCCCCTTGGTCTTCTGTGTGCTGGAGGGAAACTCGTATGCAGAGTGTGCCCGCGTCCTTGGTTGTTCGGTCAAGACGGTTGACGCACGCATTTACAGGGCTCGGCGGAAACTAAGATATTCTCTGTCTCACATTCGGTGATGAACTTCACCAGGCGCGGATGGAACCTGCTTTCCCAAAAAGACGAAAATCTAAGTCCGACAGATTGCTAGTGATGGGAATCACCGTGGTGCTCGTGACTTTCTGAACGTTCCTCATGATGGCTTTCCTTCTCTTCCATTGCTTTCTCACCGGACGTGATATGGGCGGGATATTGGGCTTTCAGCACGCTGAAAATACTGTCCAGGTATTCCATTTTCTTCTTTGACTCCTCAGCCCGGCCGGCGTCAGCCACTTCATGGAGATCCTCCAGGAGCTTGTCCATGCTTTTCAGTGTGCCCTTTATCCGCTTTTGTTTGCTTTCCTCGAAATCCTGGGACTTGACCGAAAGCTGATTAATGAGCCCGGATAGCTCTTCTTGAGCCTCGTGGACCTTCTCCAACTCTCCGGTTTCCACGAGAGTATGCAGATGGCTTCTGGCCGCGTTTATTTCAGCCCATAGTTGCTTAAGAGGGTGTTTGCCTTCCTCTACTTGCTCCCCATGTTCTGCGCCATGTGTCATGTTCTGGTGAGCGTGTTCCGATTTTGCCTCAGCCTCATTTTTGTTGGAATCGCCAAAGGAGAGCGCACCAGTGGCAATTAATAATCCGGAGGCGGCTAAAACAGACAGCATTCTGGCTGAATGGTCTTTGATCAGTATGTCTTTCATTGCTTTTATTGTGTTCGTGATTGTACGGTCTCGAAAGTCGACCTCCCGGCGACGTTAGACGTCGTCGCCTCCGTTTCGTCCAGCGGATCGATTTTTGAGCGTTTGAGATATTCGGCCGCCGCGCGGCGGCCGAATTTAAAGAAGACGGCTGGAGTAACGGCCATATCGAGAATGGTCGAACTCACGAGACCGCCGAGAATCACTACCGCGACCGGATAGAGGATTTCTTTGCCGGGCTGGCCCGCCGCCAGAACGAGCGGGACGAGGGCAAGGCCGGCCACCGCGGCAGTCATGGTAACGGGCACGAGCCGTTCGAGGGATCCGCGGATGATCATTTTTTCGTCGAAGGCCTCACCCTCATGCTCCATCAAGTGCAGGTAATGGGAAATCATCATGATGGTGTTCCGCGAGGCGATTCCCGCGAGGGTGATGAGGCCCACGAGGGTGGCGATGGAGACTGTTCCGACCATATAGTAGGTGAGAACGAGGCCACCTATGAACGCGAGTGGAATGTTAAGGAGGATCTGCGCCACAATCATGGCGGAACGGAAGTGAGAATAGAGGACCAGAAACATCGTCAAGAGGGTTGCAATCGACAGCACCGCGATCAGGCGAGTGGCCTCCTGCTGGCTTTGAAACTGTCCCTCGTAGCTGACGAAAAATCCAGTCGGAAGGTGAACCTGACTGTCGATTTCTCTTTGAATCTCGTTTACCACGGAACCGAGATCACGTCCCGAGACGTTGGCTGAAACGACAATGCGGCGTTGCACGTTTTCGCGATTGATAATATTGGGTCCCTTGCTTTCCCGTATATTTGCAAGCAGGCTCAAGGGAACCTTCTGGCCCTTGCCCGTATCGATCAGGGCTTGACGCATTGAATCGATGTCAAGGCGCGCGCTCTCATCGAATCGGACAAAAATGTCGTAAGTCTTCTGTCCGTCGAGGACCTGCGCTACGGTTCTCCCGTTTAAGGCCGTTTCCAGCATTTCGTTCAATTCACCGACTTTCACCCCGTAGAGCTTTGCCTTTTCACGGTCGATCTGAATCTTCACTTGCGGAATCAAAACCTGCTTTTCGATCTGAAGGTCTACGACGCCTTCGATAGATGTCATTACCGCTTCAACCTGGCTGGCCGCGGTGCGAAGTTCTCCGAGGTTCTGTCCAAAGATTTTTACCGCTATCTGAGCGCGAACGCCAGAAAGCAGGTGATCCAGACGATGCGATATTGGTTGCCCGACGTTGAGAACGGTACCGGGAATCTGCTCAAGCTTTACGCGTATTTCCTCTAAAATCTCCTCTCGAGAGCGGTCCGATTCCTTGAAATCCACGTCGATTTCCGTCGAGTGGACGCCCTCCGCATGCTCGTCCAATTCGGCCCGACCCGTGCGACGACCCCCGGAGATAATCTCGGGCACTGAGAGCAACAGGTTTTCGGCTATCGTTCCAATCCGGTTGGACTGCTCCAGCGAAGTCCCGGGCGCGGAGAGAATACTAATCGTGGCAGTACCCTCGTTGAACTCCGGCAGAAATTCCTTCCCCATCTTTGGATAGAGCGAAAACGCGCCGATCACCATTAGTGCGGCCATTGCCATTACAATGTAGGGATGCCGCAAGGTGAACTTGAGCACGACGACTCGATCGATGGTCTTAAGCATGCGCACGAACCATCCGTCTCTGCCGTGAGCCATGCGCCTCATGCCTGGCAAAAGATAGGAGCACAAAGCGGGAATTACCGTCAGGGAAACGATGAAGGAGGCAATCATCGCTACGATTGTCGCTACTGCGATGGGCGCGAAGAGGCGCCCTTCGATGCCGCCGAGGCCAAACAGAGGGATGAAGACGAGGATGATAAGCAAAGTGGCGAAGAGAATCGAATTCCGCACCTCAGCGGACGCATTGGCAATGACTCGCAGGACCGGGCGGGGTTTCTCGGCGTGACGGTTCTCCCTCAATCGTCGAAAGACATTCTCCACGTCCACAATGGCGTCATCGACGACCATGCCGATCGCCACCGCGAGCCCGCCCAGGGTCATCGTGTTGATTGTGATCCCGGCGTATTTGAAATAGAGAATAGTGACAACAAACGATAGCGGGATAGCGGTAAGCGTTATGAGAGTCGTGCGAAAATTAAGCAGAAAAAGAAAAAGAACAACGACTACCATAATCGCTCCGTCGAGGATCGCTTCCTCCACGTTCGCGATGGCCGCCTCAATGAAATTGGCCTGCTTAAAGAGAGACGTGATCGTGATGTCTTCAGGAAGTCCCTTCTCAATCTCTTTGAGGGCTCTTTCCACTTCGCCCGTCAAGCTGATGGTATCCACACCCGGTTGTTTCTGTACGGAAATGATCACCGCCGGCTTTCCGTTTACCCCGGCATCACCTCGCATCACCTGTTTCCCAAACCGAACCTCAGCGACGTCCTTCAGGAGAATCGGCACCCCGCCTCGCATTTCCACCACCGAGGCGGCAATTTCCTCAATGGAGGTCGTTCGGCCGATATTGCGAACCAAGGCTTCCTGGTTGGCGCCTTCGAGAAAGCCCCCCGCCGTATTCACCTGGGAGTTGCCGGCCGCCTCGAGAACCTCGTCGAGAGTGATTCCGTATGCCGCCATCTTTTCGGGAGATGCGAGTATCTGGTATTGCTTTACCCCTCCTCCAATGGGGATAACCTGGGAAACTCCCGGAATCGTGAGCAGGCGCTGCCGTACCGTCCAATCGGCGATGCTGCGAATATCCATGGGCGCCGTTTTTCCGCCTTCACTCGATAGTCCGATGAGCATGATTTCTCCCATGATCGAGGAGATGGGCCCCATAACCGGACTGATCCCTTCAGGCAGTTTCTCTACCGCCAATTGGAGACGCTCCTGCACAAGCTGGCGCGCGCGGTAGATGTCCATGCCCCAATCGAACTCGACAAAGATAATCGCGAGTCCAATACCGGAATTGGAACGAACGCGCTTCACCCCGGAGGCGCCGTTCAGCGCGGTTTCCATCGGCCAGGTTACGAGAGTCTCAACCTCTTCGGGCGCCAGGCCGGGCGCTTCGGTCAGAATCGTAACGGTCGGGCGATTGAGATCCGGAAAGACATCGACGGGGAGCTGTAGGGCGGTAAAAATGCCGTAGGCAAGAAGCAGCACGCTAGCCGCCACAATGAAGAGGCGGTTGCGCAGGGAGAATTCGATTAACCGAGTCAGCATGGTCCGTAAGATTACTTTACCGATACACTTTTGGAGGCTGCTGCCATCTCAGTTTTGGATGGTTGATCGTCGCTCGGCTATCTGTCGCTTTGGTTGCGAGACTCCCTCTGAGGAACGTTTGCAACCGGTGCCGGGCGCCTTCTTCTCGTCAGTAATAGAATGGCGTTTAGAAAGAGCAGAGACACCCCGGCTATTCCGACCCAGAAGACGGGAGAATAGCCGGACTCTTCATGACCGTGTCCTTCGGCCGTTGCAGCGGCGTAAAGGGTTGTGTCGGGTAGCGCCTGGTCCTCCTCATCCGCATCCGATCTTCGAGGCGTAACATATTGGAGTTGATAGTTTCCGACGGTTACAACCTGCTCGCCGGGATAGACGCCTTCGATGATTTCCAGAAAGCGATCGTCCTTCATTCCGGTTACGATCCACCGTTTTTCGTATACCAACTCATCGGATTCAGATTGGACGAATACAAACAGGCTCCCAGCTTCTCCTAACACGGCGCTGTGCGGAACCGCTATAACGGCATCTCCCTGATTGATGACTATATACAGTTGGCTGCGCATTCCGGGACGCAGCCTTCCGTCGGGATTTTCTATTCTTACCCAGACTTTGAGCGTGCGACTTTCCGGATCCAGCCTGCCGCTGAAGCGTTCGACCTTGCCGGAGAACACCTCGTCCGGGTACGATTCCACGTAAACTCGGACAGCTTGTGCCAGCTTAACCGAGGCGATCTGGCCTTCATAAATGCGGCCTTCCGCGTAGATCGCTGAGAGATCGACAATCTCAAGCAGGTGTTTGTCCGGCTCGACCGTATCACCCAGCACAACATGACGATCGATGACAATTCCGTCCATCGGAGCGCGGTAATGAACTCGGGGCGGAGGGTATCCGGGCTGCCGGCTCTCTACTTCAACCAGGATCTGATCCTTCTCGACCGGTTCTCCCTCGGTAACCATGAGCTCCGTCACACGACCGGAAATTCGACTCGATACCGCGGCTATGCGATTGGGAATAGCCACGGTCTGGCCAATCACGGTAAGAATGTTTTCAAGGGTACGCACTTCGACAGGCGCCGTTGTCAGCCCGAGATTCTCCTTAGCTTCGGCACTGATCGCGATCGGGCCCGAAACCGGCGCTGCGTCGCTCTCGCCGGGGGCTTCATCGTGCCCCGCGTGTCCCAGCAATCCGATTGCCGGCAGCACTGAAAGGCAAAATGCGCAGAGAGCGGGTCGTGCAATTTGACGAAATTCCATGTTTTTATATATCCTTTTTCAGGTCAGCGATCAGTTCGGTGGTTGAAGCCAGGTAGTCGCGCTTGAGAGAGGGACTGGTTGCGGTCGCCGTCCCCCAATCGATAAGAGCCAGAATGTAATTGGGTAAAATATCGAGATAAGCCACTTCAAGCTCGAGAACCTGCCTTTGCGCCTGGACGACTTGGCTGATGGGAACGAGCCCTTCGCTGTAGGCGCGTTTAATCGCGTCCAGGTTCTTCCTCGCAGCCGATAATAGTTGCTGCTCGAACTCTCTCAGTATTGCCTCGAACCGCTTTGCCCGACCATAGGCCAGCGCCACCTCGTGGGAGATCCGGAGTTCGAGCGCTGAGCTCTGCTGTCGAGCCTGCTTGCGCGTCGCTTGCTGTTCCTGAATTCGGCCCTGATTCCGGTTACGAAGCGGCAACGGAATCGCTACCCTAACGCCGAAAAAATCGTCCTTTTCCGCGCCGATTGGACTCTCGAAGATCGCCTTCTCGTTTTCGTATTCCAGACCGATGTGGAGGTCGCCCCATTTCTCGGCTTCGGCCAGGCTGATTTCGGCTTCGGCCCGATCCGCCACGAGTTCGAAAATGCGCTGATCGGGCCGGGGCGACGCCCCATACCCTCCGAACACTCTCCGCGAGTATGTCGAGGCAATCTCCGTTAAAGTATCAATCAGCTCAAGGGGTGTATCCGAGTCGAGTCCCAGAGCCTGTTTTAACTGCAATTGCAGAGCTAATTGATCATTCAGGAGGAGCTTTTTTTCCAGCTTTAATCGGTCCCTTTCAATACCAAGGGTGGTTAAGTCGATTGGTGAAACCTCGGCAGCGGCCAGACGTCGTTGTGAAATGGCTATGAATTCATTCACCGCCTTGAGCAGCTTTTCTCGAAGGGCAATCTGCTCCCATTGTGCGACGACCTCAACATAAAGACTCTGCACCGTACCGATGAGCAACCGCTCGCGGTTCCGGATTTCGGCCAGGATCAGGGCAAGATCCAGCCGTCTCGCCGCCTCAGCCTTTTTCAATCGCCGCCCGAGAGGTATCGGTTGGCTCACTCCCAGTGTTAATGTTCGCTCGCCTTCGTTGCTAAAGGCTGCATCAGAAGTGGTTGACAGTTCAATCTCGGGATTGGGCTTTAATCCTGCTTGGACGATCCGCCCGCGAGCCTTCTCGAGTTCAGTGTAAGCGGGAACAAGGTCCCGGTTGTGAGCAAGAGCTCGCCCGATTGCTTCACTTATGGACAGAGTCTCGGCAACGGTAGGATGCCGGAGAACAGCCAGAATCAGCAGCGGTCGGAGAATATATGCGGCTTGCTTGAACTTGATCATTCCCTGTCCCGACTTGTCGGGACTGCGGGGAGTAGGCTTTTTAAGGGTGTCGTTCAATGGATCGGGCAATTGATTTATCACGATCTCTTCACAAATTGATAAATCCCGTTAAACGAGCTTGTACTCAAAAACCCTCAAAAATATCGGCATTTTCAGAGGACTTTTCATATTAGTTGCGTTTTACTGGAAACGATGAACAAGCAGCATTCAGGTAGTAAGGAGAAGCCGGACGAGGAGAATCCTGCTGGCGGCAGTGAACGCTGTTGTTCCGGAGGGCTGAACCAAGGATCCGGGCACGATCATCATCACTCTTCACCGAACGGCGCACCTCCTTTATCGGAAGCGCCTTATTATTGCCCCATGTGCCCGGGAGTAGAGTCCGATGCACCGGGTGATTGCCCGGGCTGTGGGATGCGGCTTGAACGAAATCCCGCTAAGCGTCCCTCTACGAAGACGCTCTGGACCTGTCCCATGCATCCCGAGGTGCTGCGCGACGTACCTGGCGAGTGTCCGAAATGCGGCATGAATCTGGAGCCGTTGGACGGCGCCAGCGGGGATGAGGAGGAACAGGCTGAAATTCGCGTTTTAAGGAGAAAAACAATTCTGGCAGCCTTGCTTACCCTGCCCGTTCTCTTCCTTGCACTCGACAGTATGGTTCCTCGCTTTTCGCTCGAACCTTTGCTTTCTCCCCGAACGCAAGCGTGGCTGGAGTTGATTTTTGCCACGCCGGTAGTTCTATGGGCGGGTGGACTGTTCTTTGCTCGGGGCTGGCGGTCACTGCTAAGCCGCAGCCTCAACATGTTTACCTTGATTATGTTAGGCGTTGGAACCGCCTATGGCTACAGTTTGTGCGCGGTCATGTTTCCTGGTATTTTGCCGGACTCCTTACGCCTGCACGGCGAGGTGCCACTCTATTTTGAAGCAGCTGCCGTCATTACTACCTTGATTCTTTTTGGCCAATGGCTCGAAGCGCGCGCACGCAGTCAGACGGGTAAAGCAATCAGAAGCCTGCTCGATCTCGCGGCCAAAATGGCGCATCGGATTTCCTGCGATGGTTAGGAAGTAGACGTGCCCGTTGAATGGTTGAAAGTAGGAGACCGCGTGCGTCTCCGGCCGGGCGAAAAGGTGCCCATCGATGGTGCAATCTTGGAGGGAAAGAGTACCTTGGACGAATCCATGATCACAGGCGAGCCGGTTCCCGTGGAAAAAAAAGCCCGCGACACGGTGATTGGCGGAACGGTCAACCAAACAGGCAGTTTTATCATGGAAGCGCGCGCCATCGGCGAGGATACCGTACTCGCGCATATTGTGCAGATGGTATCCGAAGCCCAGCGTAGCCGCGCACCTGTCCAGAGGCTCGCCGATAAAGTCGCCGGTTACTTTGTCCCGGCTGTTGTGGGTATCGCATTAATTACCTTTTTCATTTGGGCGTTCCTCGGGCCGGACCCGGCCTTGGCCTACGCCGTCGTCAATTCGGTTGCCGTATTGATCATCGCTTGCCCCTGTGCGCTTGGGCTGGCCACACCGATGTCCATCATGGTCGGTGTCGGAAAAGGAGCGCAGCTCGGTATTTTGGTCAAGAACGCCGAGTCGATTGAGCAGGCCGAAAGCATCACTCATCTGCTCACGGATAAGACCGGCACGCTCACAGAGGGAAAACCTCAGGTGGTGGATGCCGTTCCCGCCGACGGTGTGTGTATTGCGGATCTGCTGGGGCTCACCGCTGCCGTGGAAGCCCAATCGGAACACCCGCTGGCCCGAGCGGTGGTCGAAAAGGCAAAGGAAAAGGGTACCAAAATCGCCCTTGCGTCCGCCTTCCAAAGCCCGACCGGTGGCGGGGTCCAGGCAAGGGTATCGGATTCGCTGATTCGCGTTGGCAAGCGAACTTTCATGGAAGCAAGCGGTATAGAGATACCGTCGGAGATCTCGGATAGCGCGGCAAAGATGCAAGCGCAAGCAAAGACAGTCATCTGGGGTGCCCGTGACGAGAAGCTGCTCGGCTTGATCGCCATCGCGGACCCCATCAAATCGACATCCAAATCCGCAATTGATGCCCTGCATGAGATAGGCGTCTCTGTCGTAATGTGTACCGGCGATAGCTCTGCCACGGCTGAAGCGGTAGCGCGGGAACTCGAAATCGACGAGGTACATGCTGAGATGTCGCCTGAGGAGAAGTACAACCTCGTTATGAAACTTAAAGCGCAGGGGTATCACGTCGCCATGGCGGGCGACGGGATTAATGACGCTCCAGCTCTTGCGGCGGCGGATGTGGGGATTGCGATGGGCACCGGAACCGACGTGGCCATCGAGAGCGCCGGACTTACTCTGGTGAAGGGAGACTTGCGCGGGATCGTCAAAAGCCTGCATCTCAGTAAGGCCGTGATGCGAAACATCCGCCAGAATCTCTTTTTCGCATTTGTTTACAATGCAACCGGCGTTCCCGTTGCAGCCGGAATTCTCTATCCGTTTTTCGGTATCTTACTGAGTCCCATGATCGCAGGTGCCGCCATGGCGTTCAGTTCGGTGTCCGTGGTGACCAATGCGCTCAGGTTGAATCGGTTTCACTGAAATGGAGACAAGACGATAAGAGGAGCGTCTAGATGAATGAAGATCGTGCCAAAACACGCGAGCCCCGGGCCGGATCCGTCTATGCGGGAGCATGGCGCTGGCATTTCTATGCGGCTTTCCTCGTAATTCCCTTTGTCCTTCTTCAAGCCACCACCGGGACGATCTATCTCTTCAAGCCGGAGATCGATCCCATCGGTCACAGCGAGAAGTATTATGTAGTCCCCGCCGGTGAACCCGTTTCTCATGACGCGCAACTCCAGACAGTGCGGGAACAGTTTCCCGGGCGTCCTGTGGCCAGGGTGGATATCTATCCCGACCCCCGGCGCAGCACGGTTTTCTTATTACCCGACGAGAATGCGGGTCCTGTAAGTGCCTATGTAAATCCCTATACGGGAGCTTATCTGGGCTCCGTCGAAGAAAAACAACGGCTGACTGAATTGATGAAACGTGTCCACGGCACCCTTTTTCTAGGTACTCCGGGCAGCTTCATCGTCGAGCTGGGAGCAAGCTGGACCTTGGTCATGATCGTCACAGGGATCTATCTGTGGTGGCCGCGAGGAAGGTTTCGATTCTTGGGAACCTTTATACCCCGATTTGGAGCTCGTGGCCGGCTCTTTTGGAAGGATCTACACAAAGTGGCAGGAATCTGCTTTGCGTTGTTCGTCGTCGGTTTCATCGTCACGGGACTACCTTGGGCCCTCATTTGGGGGGAGACTCTCCTGGCAACGGTCCAGCGTGCAAGCGGCCAGACCTCGCCTGGATTCGTTGAAGTTCAGCCCCACCATCACGAGCACGGCAACTCCCACCAGCCCGGCATTTCGCTTGCGGCTAGCGCTTCAGGCGAAAAGCACCCCATCCCTCTACAGAAGGTTGTGGATTACGCCAAAGCACTGGGGAGCAGTGACCCAATCCGGATCTCTCTTCCTCTGGATCTTAATAGGAGCGTGTACACGGTTACGAACATGGCGCCACGGACACGGGACATGCGCGGGGTAAAGTTGAACGGTTACACGGGTGAAGTCATTGCCATAAAACAATGGAGCGATAAGCCCATCGTTCCCAGAATCGTAAATACTGGTGTCGATCTTCATCAGGGGAAGTTCTTTGGTCGGGCAAATCAGATCATCAACTTGATCATTGCCATGTCACTGATTTTTATGGCCGTGACCGGCTTTGTGATGTGGTGGAAGCGGCGGCCTAAGGGTGAGCTTGCGGCTCCTCCGAAACCGTCGTGGGAGCGCTGGCCGTCAGGTGTCAAAGTTATTGCCTGTATCCTTGCCGTCCTTCTTCCCACGGTTGGGCTCTCGATCCTGGTTTTTCTCCTGTTCGACCGGATGATCGCTCCGACGCTCTCCTGGCTCAGGGCCAGCGCCAACTAAGCGATGTTGTCTAATAAGAATTCGCTTTTCGGGCAGCGCACGGAAATTATGAAACAGAGATTACGTTTATTAGAAAAAGGAGTTAGGAATCAGAGCGCGGCTGGAAACTTCCACGCACTGATTCGCCTCGGTTGCCCATAGGGTGTGTAAACGTCGTGGAAAAACCGGTACGGGGGTCGGAGTACAACCGGCACGTCTTGGTTAAGGTTTAGGTTGGTGATTGCAGGTGAGTCAAGGGTGTGGTTGTTGCGGCTGTCCTGGGGCCGGTGAGGAGGCGAGGACAGCGCTTGAATTAGGGCTTCCCCTGGTATGCTATCCCCTTGCAGATCAATATGCCTGACAGAGGTGGGGGTCCAGGGGAAGCGGGCCCCAAGTCAAACGCTCCCGCAGCCGCACCGAGGACAACCAACCGGGACGGATCTCCACAAAGTTCCGAGAAGAACCCATTTTTAGTTGAAACCGGGTGATTCTCGAGCTCGGTTAGGCAGCCTCCTTTTGGTTTCGATTCATACGCTTTTGAAGAGCGGATGCAAGCCGTGGGAGGTGGCGATAGCCACTCACTCGGTGGAACCCGCTTTCAGCGTGCAATAAACCGGCGTCGCTCCAGCGCAGCAGCACGAGCTGAAGTCAAATTCACCTATGAAAACGTGCAACGGGTACTCGGTATGTTAGATCTGCGTTCCTGCCTTACATTACACCCAGAACAAAATCGGTTGTACGCACCACCCCATCATGATTGAACTGCATGAATACCTTGTATTTGCCTGCTTTTGGAAAATTGGTGTGGAGCATTACATCGGGCCCATCAGTTGCGCTTTCCATTGGGTGCACGTGCAGATATTCTTCTGTGTCCTCGCTAATAACCACCATATGGGCAAGCGCACCGAGGTAGTTGTCCAGATCAGTAACCGGCTCGCCATCCAAAGTAATGTGGATGGTTAGTTCAATGGATGCGTTCACGACCAGGTCCCGATCCGCACTGAGTTCAAGAGCGTAACCATCGGCCGCCCATGACATGCGTTGACTGCCCAGCGGGGTATCTGTGCGGGGAGGTCCGCTAACGCTTAAGGGTATCTTATCAAGTTGACCGGTGGCATCGGTGGGTACATAGTCCAAGAACATAAGGTAATCGCCGCCTTCAGTGAATTCGGTTTCGTTCATGCCTCTTTCCTTGGTGAACGCCTCATCTTTCCCAACTACCCTGATCTGATAATTCACGCCATTATATTCGGGATGGATGTGCTCGAAATAGGCAAGATCGGTGCTTACGATTATTAGGTGTATCTTCTTTTCGTGACGCAACTCAAGCGGAACAAGCGCATTTTCGTCCTTGTTATTCTTGGGGTTGAATGACAGAGTGTTTGATGCGCTAGCTGCTAACTTTTCCGGATCGGAACGAAAATCAATGTGGTAGCTACCATGTTCCAGGGGCTCGTCACTGTGCTCCAGTTCCATTCCGCAAACGGGGCATTCTCCCGGCTGATCGCTTTGACTGCCCTCGCACTTCATGGGACACGTATAAATGTGCGTGTGATCACCATCCCCATAATCGCGGTCGTGCCCATGCTCGTGTTCATGATCTGCTTCATCATGGTCCTCGTTCTGACCACCACACGAGGTGATGATGATCGACCCATAAAGAAGGGCAATTCCGATAGTTGCAAGTGTTCTGATCTTCATCATGTTGAGTTTTGTTGCCTAAATGTCGGCAAAGAGATTCATAATTCGTTCGTTTGTTCTCTTTCCATGTAACGGTTCAGTGCTTTTTCACCAAAAAGGCGTAACACGACCGGCGTAACGATCATATCTAAAAGTGTTGAACTGATAAGGCCGCCAATGATCACAGCTGCCACCGGGTAAAGTATCTCCTTACCAGGTGCATCCTTGAAAAAACAAGGGGCAGCGGGGCAAATATTGCCGTAAGGGCCATCATCATAACAGGAACCAGTCTTTCCAGAGATTCCCCGATGATCATCTTTCGGTTGAATTGTTCTCCCTCATGTTCCACCAATTGGATGTAATGTGAGATGATCATGATCCCGTTTCGGGAGGCAATACCCGCCAACGTGATAAAAAGTGAGAGATCTCTCTCTCAGTTTCCTCTGTTTTGTCCTGTTCAAAATCACTTCATACTTTCACCAGCGAACGTCTCACGCTAAGGGGTGCGAATGAAGTGAGCATCCCGCTCCAGCAGGCGGTCAGGCCGAATGCCACTCGGATAAGGCGCTTATCGGGTGATTTTTGTTGAATAATAAGCTCGCCAAATAGACGTTATTTAAGCATCATCTCTGTGTGATGAAAAACAGATACTTGAAAGGTTTCAACCGCCTCTTTGGACGAGCTAAAAAGTCTGCCGCGCGGACCCTCAAAGAACGATTCGATGAGATACGGGGGCGCGCCCCGGGTCAACTGCATTCGTTGTTTAGTGTGAAGTGATTTTGACAGATAAAAACTAGATTGACGAACGGACCTGTTACGCAGTGAATCGGGAGTCATGAGCTTACGAAGAGTGAAGGACAAGGGTGAAATAGCGTCTGGGTACCACTGTATATCGCGTATTGTAGGGGGAGAGCGTTTGATAGGGAATCGAGGGAAAGAGATCCTTCGCAGGCAGCTCTGGAGGGTCTCGGATTTCTGCGGAGTGGAGGTGTTGACCTATTGTCTCATGAGTAATCACTTCCACCTCCTGGTGCGGGTCCCTGAGAAACAGGAAGTGTCTGATGAAGAGTTACTTCGGCGGTTCATGGTGCTCTACGGGGATAAGAAGGTTTCGCTCGTTGCGCTAGGCAAGATGCTCAAAAAGGACGAAAAGGAAGCGAAGGCATGGCGGAAGCTGATGCTGGGGCGCATGGGGGATGTCTCGATATTCATGAAGATGCTCAAGCAGCGGTTCTCGATCTGGTATAACCGCAGCCATGAGCGGTTCGGCACCCTGTGGGCGGAGCGGTTCAAGAGCGTGCTGGTAGAGGATATCAACTTTGCTTTGGAAATCGTAGGTACCTATATCGACCTGAATCCGGTGCGGGCTGGGTTGTGCCGGGATCCGAAGGATTACCGCTTCTGCGGGTATGGGGAAGCGATGGGAGGATCCACGCGCGCACGGTCGGGCATTTGCTCGCTCATGCGGGCGAAAAAAGCGTGGCAAACGGCGGCGCGGGAATACCGCCTAGGGCTCTTTGGTAAGGGCGCGATGCCTAAAGCCGGGGGTAGGTCACATATCGACCACAAGAGAGTAAGAGAAGTGATGAAACGTGGCGGCAGGCTTTCCCGAGCCGGGCTGCTGCGTTGCCGGGTAAGGTATTTCAGTGATGGGGTGGTGCTGGGAAGCGAGGAATTCGTGCGGTACCAGTTCGAGCAGATTCGTGACCAGCTCGGTCCCAGGCGAAAGTCCGGTCCTCGCCCGATGCAAGGTGGCGATTGGGGAGGATTGACTGTCTTGCGGGAGTTGCAGAAGGACGTAATTTCCTGATAATGATAAAGGCAGAAGGCAGAAGGCAGAAGGCAGAAGGCAGAAGGCAGAAGGCAGAAGGCAGATTCATCCATGGTGGCAGGTGTCTGGATGGCCCTTTGCACTCTCAACCTTGACTCTATTCGGACTGTCAAATGTCAAAGTCATTTAGGGATTCTGCGGTTCCCAGGTGTTTTCCGTGAAATTGAAAAACCATCTGGGACGCGATGAATCTACGAGGTAGAATAGCCAGTCGCCGTCGTCGTTGCGGAAGAGGCTGGGATAGGTCATATCGCTGGTCCAAAGCCACTTCATGGCAAAGGTAAACAGCCAGATGTTAGCAGTGCTTTCGCCCACCGTGTAGATCCAGCCGTGCTGCTGATGATGATAGATCCAGGGGTCGAAGATTCCATTAAAAAATCCGAACCATTCGAGGTGATTCCACCCATCGCCCAGTTCGGTTGCTTCCGACCAGAGTTCCGTAGACGTGTCTTCAGTAGGCATAGTCTCCTTGCTCTTGGCTTGGCCGGTATTTTCCATGTCCCGGCTGAACTTCGGCCAGAAGCTGTCAGCCAGCGCTTGTCCCGCATAGACGGCATAAATATTCCCATCGATTCCTCCAATGTAAATTACTCCGTCCGGTGAAATCGTGGGAGAGGAATCGATCAGATTCGTAACGGCGTATTCCCAAAGCAGATCGCCCACGCTGTTGAAGGCATATAACCGGCTTTGACCGCCTCCGAAGAAGGAAGCGATATAGACATTTCCAGCGACGTCCACTACTGGAGAGCTGAAAAAAACGTCGCCCACTTCAAGCGTCCACACCTCGAATCCGTTTTCATCGACCGCATAGAGCAGGCCGTCGCCGGAACCAAAGTAGAGTGTGCCGCCGAGGCCGATGGCCGGTGAGGAGTCCAGGTCATCAGGTGTGCTGAAGGCCCAACTGAGCGAGCCGTCTGGGTTGAGGGCATAGAATACGCCGTCGGACGAGCCAAAGTAGACCGCACCATCCTCGGAAACGGCTGGGGAGGCAAAGATGAGATTTCCGGTCGCAAAACGCCAGATTTCAGCCCCCGTCAGCGGGTCGATGGCATAGAGATTATTGTCCCACGACCCAACGTAGATGGTGCCATCAGGTCCGATAGCAGGTGAGGAACTGATCCAGTCATTGGCTTCGAATTCCCATCTTGCGGAGCGATCTGCATTGATAGCGTAGAGTGTGCCGGAGGGACTTTCGTTGCCCAGACCTATCTGGGAACCGATAAAAATCGTGCCGTCAGCAGCTATGGCGGGAGAGGAAAATACTTTTCCGCCGGCAGGGAACCTCCACAACTCGTCACCCGGCTGCTGTGCGACCATGCTGGCACCGCCGGGTCCGGAAAGAAAAAGCAAAAAAAGCAGGCAACCGAAGCTCGGTTGCCTGCCCATCTGTGAAAATCCGTTCAAATTCAGTTTCTCATCGGCCTCGATCTCGAGTGTCGTGTCCGATAATTAAGCATGCCAATGTCAGAGCCATTTTCAGTCCCGATAAACTCGGGACTGAAAAGAGCCTGGCCCCAAGGGTGGAGCGGCATGGGTTCGCTAGCGGCGTTAGGACAAATCCGCAAGGCCGCCAGGCATTCCGGGTTTGTCCCGCCTTGCTATCGACCCCATGGCGCCTCCACATTGGCTATGCTTATTTGTCGGATACGGCACTAGCTAGACCTTATCCGAAAAGCCATTGATCTCCGCGAAAAGGCACAAAGAAGCGCAAAGAAAATCTGAGGAAAGGCCATTTCATGGCTTGATAAAAATGTCGCAACATGCTAGTGTTCAGTATCTTAAAACCTCACAAGGAGAAGAACATGGCAGCATGTGCGACAGAACGGAAGATAGCCGATATCAATCGCGTAGGCAACCTGATTTTGCCGATTCCAGACACCGATTTCCGTGATTTTCTCGATGAAGTCGACGAGTTGTCCAAGTTCGCGCCGCAAATCATCGATGCGATCGAGAAGGATCTGGATGTCCATGCGCGTGAGAAGAAGAAACTGCGACAGGAAGATGGCAGGTTCTTTGCCAGCGCTACGGCGGATTTTGCGGAGCTGAATATCGAGGAGGCGGATATTTTGGCTGGCGAATTGAATCTTGGGACAGGCCGTCCACGGATGCCTGCTTATGCGGTATATGTGTTCTTGATGATTCGTGGTTTTCTCGGTTCGTTGACTACGAAAGCGGCGCGGCGGTTTCTGCTCGAGTCGATGAGCTTGTATGGATTTGTGCAGGCACGGGGCCTGAAGATACCGGCGGTGACGACGATTCTGGAGAACGTGAACCTTGTCAGCCATGCGACCCGCGAGTTGATCTTTGACCAACAGATCGGCTATATCCTCCAGGAGCAATGGGACGATTTCGGGAAGCTGACGATCGACAGCACCGCGGTGAAAGCAAACAGCAGCTGGCCGACCGATGCGAAGGTTCTCACTGGGGTGTTGAACCGGGCCTATCGTTATGGGCAGAAGTTACATGTTTTCGGGCTGGAGGATTTTCGTCCGGGATGGGTGCCTGGTTGGCTGCAGCAGATGGACAAGCTGGAGTTTCGGATCTGTCTGGTAGCCGGCAAAGCGAACTCGAAGGGCAAGCTGAAGAAACATTACCGGCAGTTGCTCAAGCGGGGCGGCAAGGCGGCCGAGGCATTAGGATCGCAACTGAGCTATCTTGAAGAGGGTCTGTCGATGCAAGCCCTGCCTCCTAGTCGGCGGGAGCTTCTGAAGCGTTTATTGAGCCAGATCAGCCGTGATGTGGCCGACGCCAAGCGGGTTATTGGCTACGCCCATGATCGGGTGTTTGACGATAAGAAGCTTCCCTCCACGCAGAAGGTGCTGAGCCTCTCGGACGGATCGGCGGCTTACATCAAGAAAGGCAGTCGCGAAGCGGTAATCGGTTACAAGCCTCAGCTGGTTCGCAGTGAAAATGGATTTATCACCAGCTTGATAGTTGAGCCCGGCAATCCGGCAGACTCTGCCCAGTTGGTGGAGTCGATCAGCGATTCGATCACTCGCACCGGCGTGGTGGCTGAACTGGTCAGCAGCGATGATGGATATGCTTCGGCAAAGGGACGTAATGAGCTCCTGGCGATGGGGGTGAAGGCCGTTAGTATAAGTGGGGCCAAGGGCCGCAAGTTGACCGATCCGGATGATTGGGAAAGCGCGCTGTATCGGCACGCCCGTCGCGATCGCTCGGCGGTGGAGTCGATGATGTTCACGATCAAAGCAGGATTCGGGTTTGGGGAACTGGGTCGACGAGGCATCGGTCCGGTCAGCGATGAACTGCTGGAGAAGGGACTGGCCTACAACTGTTGCCGTATCATCCTGATGAAGAAACGACGAAACAACCAACAAGCCGAGGCGGCCTGAATCCGACCGGTTAAATACCTCAGAGAAAAGAAGAAAATCACGGGATGACTGTCTTCAGAGACCATGAAAAAGCGGGCCATTACGCTGCAAACCCAGTGCATGATCGCTGCGAACCCACTCCCTGTGGTGCTGACAACCCGGAGCCTCGAGTCTAACCTTTATCAAGTAAGCAAAACATCCAAAAGCATCCTTCCAGACCCCTTTTCGAACAGGGTCTAACTAGCCGTCTGCCCGGCGGTCACCCTCCTGGTTCTGGTGGAGACTTTCGTGAAGATCGCGCCGCAATTTCTTTAACTCCTCGTGGCGTTCTCTCTGTTCCTCGCGAAATTGCTCCAGAACCTGCTCGCGTTCCTCGTTGGAGGCATCCTCTAGCTGTTGGTGCAGATCGTGGCGTATCTGTCTGGCTTCTTCATGCCTATCCTTGAGAGCGTCGTGAATCGTATCCACTTCAGGATCGTGCGGCCTCGGTATGGCGTGGTGAGGTGAGTCGACAGAATCATGCTCGCGCGGTCCGCGATGATGTCTCCGGTGGTGTCGGATTTCGCGAATTGCATGATGAATCTCCCCGGCCAGGGCTCTCTGCTCCTCGATGCGGTGGGTATTCTCCTCGTGAAAGGCCTCCCGCTACGCCTGAATCTCGTCCTCGGTAGCATCCCCGAGTCCATGAATTTGATCGCGCAATTCGGCGCTACCATTCCATTATCTTGGAGGCCAATGGGAAGCATGTGCTAACGGATTGCTGGACAAGTCTGGGAGTCATAGGCGGCCTGAGCTTAGTTTACCTGACGGGATGGACCTACTGGGATCCGCTGTGCGCGCTCGTCGTAGCGGCGAACACAATGGTCTCCGGATATGGTTTGATTCGCAGAAGCATCGGCGGGCTCAAGGACGAGGCGGATCCGGAATTCCGCTCCGAATTTGAAGGCATCATTCAAAATCAGATAGAGAAGCAAGGCGTGAGGTACCACCGACTGCGCCACCGCAATCTCGGCAATGCCTACTGGGTGGACTTTCACCATTTGTTCAACGATACCATGACCATCAGAGAAGCCCATCGTATCGCCACCTCAATTGAGAAGAAAATCAGCGGGAGTTTCGCCTACTGGGTTGTCGTGAGCACCCATCTCGAACCGTGGCAGGATCATGAAAAAATCCACCGGCATTCATCTTGAGATGCATGCCCACGCGAAGAGAAACTGAAATATGATGGATGAAACAGGATTCCTACGGGAGTTTTATGGCGAACCACTTGTATATAGCGGGAAGAACGAGAAGGGTCAGGATAGTAGAACTGGCAAGTCCTCCGATGACCACGATGGCCAGGGGACGTTGGACCTCACTGCCAGTTCCTGAGGAAATCAAGAGGGGGATCAGTCCGAGCGTGGTAGTAGCCGCGGTCATGAGAACTGGCCGAATGCGGAGGCACGCGCCCGCTATACTTGCTTCATCCACGGATCTGCCTTCGCGCAGAAATCGGTTCAGGTAGGTAACCAGCACCATGCCGTTGCCAAGGGCTATCCCGAATAGTGCGATAAACCCAACGCTTGAAGGCACGGAAAGATTTTCACCGGCCAGCCAAAGAGCTACAACTCCGCCGACCAGGGCAAGTGGGATGTTGAGAAGAATCAAGGTCGTATTCCTGATCGAGCCGAAGCTCAGGTAGAGCATAAGCGCTATCAGCACCAGGGTGACCGGACCGACCGTCGCAAGACGCTTGTTGGCTTCCTGCTGCAACTCAAATTGACCGCCCCAGGAGAGAAAATAGCCGGTCGGGAATGGGACGCTCTGAGCGATACGCCTTTTTGCCTCGGCCACAAATCCTCCGATGTCACGACCGACCACGTTGGCCTGCACCTCGATGTAACGCTGGTTGTTTTCCCGCACGATCTGCCGTGGTCCCACGATCTGTCGGATCTCCGCGATCTCGTCAAGCGGGACAAGGGCGCCATCCGGTGAACGGACGATGAGTTGACGCATATCCTCGACGGTGTCGCGGGCCTTTTCTTGATAGCGAACGTAGATGTCGTAGCGCTGGACGCCTTCAAAAATCTGACCTGCGGAGACGCCTCCGACCGCTGCCTGAATTAACTCCTGTACATCCTGAATATTCAAGCCGTAGCGGGCGATTGCCTGCCGGTCGGGCCGGATGACCAACTGCGGTGAACCGGTGACCTGTCCAGGTTGAACATCTGCAGCTCCGTTCATGTCCGAGACCACCGCCGCGATTTCATCCCCCTTAGCTTTCAGCGTATCCAGATCCCAGCCGAAGAGCTTGATCGCCAATTGGGCCTTGGAGCCACCCACCAACTCGTCGACCGTCAGTTGAATGGGCTGTGTCATGTTGGCCAGCACACCGGGCATGCCTTCGATTCGATCGCGCATCTCGTTCTCGACGTCAGCTTGCGTCCTGCCCTCGCGCCAATCCTCCTCCGGTTTCAGCACTACCATCATGTGAACCGAATTGATCGGATCGGCGTGGGCGCCGATCTCTCCGCGACCGATGCGGGAGTGCGTGGAGAGGACCTCGGGGATCGTCATGATCCGTCGCTCGGCCAGGAGCGTATTCCGTTTAGTCTCCTCCAGAGAAACCGAAGGCGCCATGGAAAGGTTGGCAATGATGGAACCCTCTTCCAGGCGCGGTGTGAACTCTGAGCCGAGTTTGGGAAAGACCCAGGCGCCTACCGCGAGCAACGCAACCGCCAGCAAAATGGCGGCGATCCGAAATCGCACAAAGAATGCGACTATGGGACGATAAATGGACACCAGAATACGAACCATCCAGATCTCGCGTATCGGCGCGTTCACAGACTTGTTGGTGTGCTTCTGCTTCGGCTTCCCCATGAACACCCAGGCGTACACCGGCGCACCGATCACGGCGTAGAGCAGGGAGCCAAACATCGCGAGAGAAACGGTGTAGGCAAGGGGGCGGAAGGTCTTTCCCTCCACCCCTTGTAGCATAAACAGCGGGAGAAAAACCAGAATCACAATCAGAATGGCAAAACTCACTGGTTGGACGACCTCACCGCAAGCGCGCGCAATGACCTGGATTTTCGATTCACCCGCCGATGCTTCGCCTAACATGCGGTCAGTGTTTTCGACCATCACGATGGCTCCGTCGACCATCATGCCGATGGCAATGGCTAGGCCTCCCAGCGACATCAGATTGGCGGAGATCTCAAAGTAGTACATCGCCGTCGTGGCGAACAGGACCGAAAACGGAATTGAGAGCGCTACCACAACGCTGGGTCGAAAGCCGCCGATAAAAATCAGAACCACCAGAGCGACCAGTCCGATGCCCTGAAAGAGTGCAGTGGTGACCGTATTCACCGAATTCTGAACCAGCGTCTTCTGTTCGTAGTAGGGCTGGATTCGCACTCCATCGGGGAGAGCCGACTGGATTTCGCCGAGTTTCGCTTCCACCGCATCGATGACGGTCGAGGAATTTGTTCCATAGAGCTTCACCACCATGCCGGAAACCACTTCGCCCTCGCCGTTCATGGTTTCAAGGCCCTGGCGGATTTCACCCCCAATCTCGATCGTGGCCACGTCGCTGAGGTATACAGGCGTGCCAGCCTCATGGACCACGATGATACTTTCGAGATCTTGGATGCCCTGCGCAAGGCCCTCGGAGCGGACAATAATCATCTCGCCATTGCGCTCAATGAATTGCCCACCGACGTTTTGATTGTTCGCCTCAATGCGTTCGATCACCTCGTGCAACGCGAGGTTGTAGCGCAGCAGGGCGTCAGGGTCGATGTTCACCTGGAACTGTTTCACATACCCACCGATGCCGAGCACCTCGGTCACACCGGGCACGATCTGGAGGTTGAGCTTCACGATCCAGTCCTGCATCGTCCGCAATGCCTCCAAGGAGTATTGGCCTGTCTGGTCTATAAGAGTGTAGTAGAGCACGAGTCCCTGTCCGGTGGAGATCGGTCCCATCTCCGGTTCACCGAAACCGTCAGGTATGGCCTCGCGGGCTTCCGAAAGCCGCTCACCAACAACCTGACGGGCGAAGTAAATGTCGGTATCGTCCTCGAAATAAACACTGACGACGGAGAGCCCGAAATTGGACACGGATCGGATTTCCTCTACCTTTGGGAGACCACTCATAGCCGCTTCCACCGGGAAGGTGACGAATTTCTCCACCTCTTCCGGCCCCAGTCCAGCCGTCTCGGTGAAGACCTGAACCAGAACAGGTGATACATCGGGAAAGGCATCGATGGGCAGTTGCCTATAGCTCCAGTAGCCGCCGGCCATCACCGCCAATGTGAAGAGGATGACGACGAGTTTGTTCCGAAGTACAGTATCTAACAGGCGTTGTAGCACGGTTGGCCTCCGTTCTTCATTCAGTGGGCGTGTCCGGCATGACCACTAAAGGAGGCCTTGGCCATTTCCGCCTTCAAAGAGATGGCGTTCTGAGTGGCAATGCTTTCGCCGGCCTGCAGCCCACCGATAGCCTCAATCGAATCGGCATCGCCGTGCCCAAGAGTCACGCGGCGTGATTCGAAGCCTTCTTCCGTCTGTACAAATACCACGCTCCCTCCTTCCAGCGTGAGCAGGGCGGTGCGCGGAATGATGATGTCCACCTGATGCTCCTCTATAGACACGTTGCCTTTGATGAACTGGCCTGGCTTCCACACGCCGTCATTGTTGTTGACGATAACGCGGGCCAACCCGGTTCGAGTGTGCTCATCGACGGTCGGGGCGATATAAGCTATCGTTCCGCGATAGGAATGCAGGTCATGCCCACCCTCGATCAGAACGCTTTGCGCCTTCCGAATCTTGCCCATGTCGCGCTGGTAAATGCGAAGGTCGGCCCATACTGACGAAAGATCAGCGATTGCAAAGAGCGCTGAACCCGCTTCCACCGTCTGGCCCAACGTAATGTCGTAGGCAACAACCGTACCGTCGAAGGGCGCTCTGACTTCGAAGGGCCGGAGCGTGTCGGTGCTTTCCAGAGTAGCAAGTACACGCCCCTTGGATACACGGTCGCCCAGACGGCTGTGGATCCTGCGCACGGTCCCGGCGTAACGCGGCGTAGCATGAGCAAATCGTTCGCGGTTGATTTGAATCTCACCTGGTAGCACGACTTCCTCATGTAGGACGCCGGGGCCGACACGGCCAAGCGTAATGCCGAACTCAAGGAGCACCTGAGGAGTGATCTGCACGATTTTTTTCTCTTCCTTCCTTCCGAACCTATAATCGTCATGCCCATGGGCACGGTGTTGGTCGTCGCTGTGATCGTCGTGCCCTTTTTCGACAACGTGCTCCGGGGGATCATGATCGTGTTCATGCTCCTGACCGTAGTTGAGAGGCCCAAGGCTCAAAGCACATGCAATCGGAATTGCGAAGGTCCTGTGGCGTGCGGCATCCATGTTTAAGAGAATTGCGAAAAGTGATTTCATGTGAGGATAGGATTCGAGATCACCGGTTCATTTGAGTGGGCCGCGTCAGGACCTCAATTTTTGCGTGGGCGTGGGCGTATCGGCTCAACGCATCCAAATGAGCCTCGCGCACCTCGAATAAGTCACTGCGGCTTCCCAGAACCGCCAATTGGGAAAATACCCCACGTTCATGGCCTGATTGTGTGTCGGTAAGTACCTGTTCCGCGGCCGGAAGCAATTCGGTTTGCAGCGTGTGGCTTTCCTCGAAAGCCGAAGCCAGTTCCCCATAGGCGGCGGTTAGCGCGCTCAGCAATTGAAGGCGCGTTACCTTCCGTTCGAATTCCACGGCTTGCAGTTGGGCGCGGGCAGTACGGATGTTTCCCTGATTCCTGTCGAACCGGGGCCAAGGTATATCAAACCCCGCGATGAAACCAAAATCATCACCAGTATCACTAAGGTAACGTCCCCCTGCGAAAATCTCGAAGTTGGGCTTTGCTCGAGCGTTTTCAAGATCCAGGGCGGCCCGGCGAATTCTAGTGAGAGCGTCGTATTGAGCGAGCGATGCAGTCTGCGCCAGCAGCGAGAGGAGCGCCGAAAGCTCCGGCAGCGCATCCTCCAGCCGCACCGAGCCCGTCACGGTAAAAGATGGCGCTGGCGCGATACCCCAAAGGGCGGCTAGTTGGCTCCGAGCAGACGCCAGTGTCCCCTTTGCCCGCTGCAGAGCGAATCGCTGCTGGAGAATGGCCAGTTGTGCCCGTGTTTGCTCGACCTGATGGGAACGCGCCGCTTCAACCAGTCGAGCCGTTTCCTCCGCACCTTCCTTGGCCAGTTCCAATTGTTCCCGCCGCAGCTCGATGGATTCCTGGGCTAAGAGCACAGCCACAAATGCCCGTCTGACATCGGCTTCGATCTTTGCCCACCGCAATTCGCGCTGCCAGTCAATCAGTTCTCGTTCGCGTCTGGCCAGATTGGTGCGTTTGGCTCGCTTACCTGCAGTTTCAATCAGCTGATTGACTCCCAGCGTGATCTCCAAGCCCTGGAAACCGCTGATCCGGCCCGTGCCCAGGAAGTTCTCAAGCTTGGCCCCCACAATCGGATTCGGCTTGAGCGCGGCCTGCTCGATACGGCCTTCTGCGGTTTCCAACTCCATCCGGACCTCCTGCAGGCCAGGATCGTGCGCGATCGCGACTGCGATCGATTGATCGAGATCAATCGGAAGTGAGAAATCGATGCTGGTTTCCGCTCCGCCGGGCTGGCACGCTCCGTACAGGCAGAAGGCGAGAAGGGAAAATGAGTAAGAGTTGAAATGCACTTTGATACTTCATGGATTTATGATTGCGTACAACAACGGAGCACGGATTGGAGCTCCGTCGACATGAGGTGGAGCTCACTCGGGTATCCCTTGTGTGGGGCTCTGAGCTCCGCTCCGGGAAGTATCAAATGTTGAGCCTGACGCTCTCGGTGTAGCGGCGTAAAGGGGTCGAATCGTAATGGGGAGGCGATCGACTCCCGCTCAACTCTCGGGCCCCCGCTACGGAATGCTCGCCAATCGGAGAAAGTGACCGTTTTGGTGACTGATCGAGCGGAGCGAGTGCATTCAACTCACGGTTCGAGGTAGTTTCGAGATTTCCCCGAAATCCTGCCGCAATGGGGATGTCGGAACACGTTTTAGGAACAGACTTGACCTCCCCTTGCCGTGACATCTGGCCTTCTTCTTCACACTCGGCGTGGGCCTGACAGAGTGCACGCCCGTGGTCCGGTTCCAACACTACATGGCCGTGCTCGCTTATGCAAAGAGCCAAACCTTGCCCAAGACCGAGCTGAAGGGCGAGGAACGTGGCGACACCCGATCGCTGAAAATAGCCGGTCCTCATTTCGTTCCTATGCTTAATTGGGTAGAGGATTTATGCAAGCCGCATCGCTTTGCAGCCCTCTTCTTCGAAATAGAACAGGCCAATCACCAGAAAACCGTCGCTGTGTCCCGAAGGAGATGGAAAAAATTGTGTGTAAAGATCAGGCACGAGACCGGGCGAGCAGGCGACCGGAAGTATGCCGCCGAACACCTACGGAGTCCGACGGGCATTAGGACTTGAAAACCATGCGCAAACCTCGTCAATTAGCTCGCTATGATACTCGACGCCGAGATTCGATCGCAGATTGATGAGATTACCCGTCGCTCGGGATACCTCTGGAAGTATCTTTGACGTCGAGGACAAGCAGCGTCGGACCACGGAACTGGAAGCCGAGATGAGCCAGGCTGGCTTCTGGGATAGCCGGGAGCATGCCCAGATCGTTGTTGCCGAAGTAAGCAGATTGAAACAGGTGGTGGTACCCATCATCGATTTCCGCGCACGGCTCGAAGTGGTCGAAGTCATGGGCGAGCTTCTCGCGGAATCGACTGGGGAGGATGCGACGGAATTCTGTCGGGAGTTGGAGTCTTCCGCCAGAAAGCTCGAGCAGGAAATCAATTCCTTGGAAGTCCAATCTTTCCTGAGTGGACCCCACGACCGTAATAATGCCTACCTGAGTATTCATGCCGGCGCCGGGGGTACGGAATCGTGCGACTGGGCCGATATGTTGCTGCGAATGTATCTGCGCTGGGGAGAGCGTAGGGGATTCGATACTGAGATCGAGGATATGCAGGCGGGTGAGGAGGCGGGAATCAGCCGGGTAACCGTGCGCATTGCGGGTGAGCATGCCTATGGCTACGCAAAAGCCGAGAGGGGCATCCACCGGTTGGTCCGCATCAGTCCCTTCGACTCCAATCGACGACGCCACACTTCTTTTTCGGCTGTGGATGTGATTGCCGAAATAGAGGACGATACCACGATTCAGGTGCGCGACGATGAATTGCGAATCGACACTTATCGTTCGAGCGGTAAAGGGGGACAGCATGTAAATAAAACAGACTCTGCTGTCAGACTGACACATCTGCCCACAGGCATCGTCGTAGCCTGTCAGAATGAGCGTTCCCAGCACAAGAATAAGGCCACCGCCATGAAGATTCTCAAGGCGCGCATATACGAAAAGTTGGCGGATGAAAAGCGTGCCGAGATGGAGAAGTTTTATGGAGAAAAGAACGAGATCGGTTGGGGAAACCAGATCAGAAGCTATGTTCTTCAACCCTATCAGATGGTGAAGGACCTCCGTACCGGCGAGGAGACATCCAACGTGCGGGCGGTTATGGATGGCGACCTCGATAGCTTTGTTCACGCTTGGCTCCGAGCCGGGTGTCCGTCGATTCGCAGCAAGAACACCAGTCAGGGGGTCTGATAACGAGTGCTGGAGTTTAGTCGAATTCGTGAGGCTTTGGATCGGCAGCCGCTCTTTGAAGATAAGACATGGATGTTCTCTCCCGAACCGTGGCCCCTAAGCGAAGATCAAGTCCAGGAATTACGAGCTATCGGCGATGCCTGTTTGGAATTTCATGGTGCCTTAGAGACTCTTTATTTGCGATCGGCTGAAAATCGGAATCTACTGCGTAACAAGAAGTTAGTTGCGCCGTGGGTGGCTAAATATCTGGACCGGGGCAAACCCCTTGCGCTCATTCAGCACGCCCGATCCAAGCGGCTCAGAGGAGCCTGTCCGGTTGTCATCCGTCCCGATCTCCTTTGGACCGAAGAGGGATTTGCCCTCACTGAGATGGATTCGGTTCCAGGCGCCATAGGCCTCACGGGGTTCCTTAACCAGCTCTACGAAGCGAGCGAGCCTGGGATAATCGGTCATGGAAACCAAATGGTGGAGTGTTTTTACGAGTCCCTGGCAGCGCTTACGCCCCATCTCAGCTTGCCTTTGATTGGTATCTTCGTGAGCGACGAATCGTCTACTTATCGGCCCGAGATGGAGTGGTTGGCTGATTCCTTGAAACGGGCCGGAAAGCGCGTCTACTGTGTTCATCCAAACGACGTTATTCCCTTGGGAAATACGATTTGCATCGATATTGAAGGAAATCCTGAACAGGTAGATATAATTTACCGCTTTTGGGAAATGTTCGATCTGTCGAACGTTCCCATTGCCGAATACATACTCCAGGCTTGGGAGGAATCGGAGGTGGTGGTTTCTCCCCCGATGAGGCCATTCCAGGAGGAGAAGCTGGCTTTGGCTCTCTTTAACCATCATCTCCTTCAGGAATTCTGGCGGGAGAATATGAGCAAACGGTCAGTACGTCTGCTCAAGCGTATCGTCCCCAGTTCATGGATCATGGATCCGGTCGACCTGCCTCCAAATGCCGTTTTGGATGGCCCTTTGATTGGCGGTAACCCTATTTGGAATTGGGATCAATTGGGTGAGGCGAGCCAAAAGGAACGTAATCTGATCATTAAACTCAGCGGATTTCACGAGGATGCCTGGGGTGCGCGCAGCGTAGTGCTGGGAAGCGATGTGTCCCGTAACTTGTGGCGTCAAAGTATCCAATCGACGGTTGATAATAGTGCTCAGAACCTGAGCATTTTGCAGGAATACAAGAAGCCGATGAGACTCCGGCATCCGGTCTACCGGGATGCCGATAGTATATTCGAAATGGAAGGACGGTTGCGGCTGGAGCCCTTTTACTTTGTCGGAGATAATGCTACTCAATTAGCCGGCGTGCTCGCCACCTATTGCCCGGCAGACAAGAAGATCATCCACGGCATGCGCGATGCTGCGATGCTCCCTTGCAGTATGGCTTTCTCCTCCTCCTAATGAACCTATGTTTCGGAGAACTAATGATAGAACCGGTACACCTGGAGGGACGCAATCCTTTGTGTCCACCGACTGGCGACAATCGTGACATCGGATATCCGGCGGCGCCAAAGGATTGGCGCCCTCCAGTTGCCGCCAATTCAAAAGGTCCATTGCCAGCCACAGTTTATGGCCGCAGGCTTCGAGAAAAACCCTCCTAAGCGACGATGTTTGAGGCAAAAGCAGATTAATCGATCCCGGGGGGCGAGTTGCGGGCAAATACACGGATGTACTCGATCTCGAAATAGCCCGGAAAGGGCGTCCATCCTCCGGGAGGACCGGGCCCGTCACCACCGACCGCGAGGCTGGCCACCACATACATGGGTTCATGCGGTATATCTTGCCAGAAACGGGAGACTTCCTGGCCGTCGACGAAATAAACCAGGGAATCCGGTGTCCACATGACGCCCACATTGTGAAAAGAACGGGAAGTATCGATACCCTTGTTTTCACTGCTCTGCTCGCGGGAGCCTCCATCCTCACTCCGAGTTATAAGTTTGAAGCGCATGCGGTCCGGTTCGTGCCCAAGCACGTCCATAATATCGATCTCCGACTGGCCTGAATTGGAGATTAGCCAGAAGGCCGGCCAATAACCGCGGCCCTCCGGAATGCGACATCTGATTTCGAAGAATCCGTAGGCTTGCTCGTGCCGGCCGAAACTGCTGATAGCACCTGTCGAATAGGGGAGTTGCTTGCCGCCATAGGTCACGACCTCGTCGTAAGCGGTCAGCACGAGCTTTCCATTCAAAATTGAAACATTGTCTTCGCTGTAACCTCCCAACTCGTTGTTGACGATCTGGGTCCAGGGGAGTCCCGGCATCCATTTGTCGCGATCGAGTTCGTCGTGGTCGAATTCGTCCTCGAAAACGACTTCCCAGGTTTCTACATTTCTGGCATTGAGAAGTATGGCATCGGAAATGGGAAGCGGGGTCCCGCGAGCACTTTGCGAATATGCTTCCAAGGTGAAGCCATCCTTTCGTTTTCTTATTTGATTACTTTCTGCCCCGTACCAATCGATCTGTGCCATGTCCTCGCTATCACGCCAGCGACCACGCTCTCCCTTGAATCCATTCGGCCCCTTCGACCAGGTGCTCCTGGCTGTGAAATCCGAATTCAATCGAACTACATAGGGCTTGCCGTCGGCATCGTTCACCTGCCAGAATCCGACAAAGGGCGATGAAACTACCGATGCCGACGCCTGGCGTCGCGAGAACCGTTCTGTCCCTTCCACCGTAGCCGTCGTTTGATGCCGGCTCGTGGACTGAGGCAGGTTGCTTGCATCCGACGGCGCGGCTAGACCGCGCAATCGGGATCCGGAGGTCGATGTAGTGTCGGTAGCTGTGGTTTGCCGGCGCGCTTCCTCTGTAGCGCGAGCCTGTATTCGTTCCTCGCTTTCGCGTTGTCGGTCCAATTCGGCTCTTCGAAGCGCTTCTTGCTGGGCGCGCAGCTCGGCTTCTTCTTTCGATTTACGGCGGGCTTCCTGCTCGGCCGCGAGTTGGCGTGCTTCTCGCGCCCGCCGCCGTGCATCCGCTTCCGCAGCTTGCATGGTCTCCAATTCCGCCCGTTTGCGGGCTTCCTCGTCCGCCCTCCGATTTGCCTCGGCCAGCGCTTGAGCCTGGCGCCTCGCCACTTCCTCAGCATTGCGCTTCGCTTCTTCGGCGAGCTTGCGACGTTGTCCTTCCTGGGCCCTGAGCTTGGCCTCCATCTCCGCACGCTGGCGCGCTTTTTCCGTTTCTCGGCGCGCCTCTTGCAGCGCCTGAGCGCGGCGTCTGGATTCCTCATCGGCCCGGCGTTGCGCTTCCAACTCAGTCCGACGCTGGGCCTCTGCAAGCGCTCTTGCCTTGCGCCGGGCCTCCTCTTCGACCTGCCGTCGGGCTTCTTCGGCAGCCTTACGCTTCGCTTCTTCCAGCGCCTCAGCTCTGCGTTTCGCTTCCTCCTCGGCTTTGCGTCGTGCTACTTCTTTCGCTTTCCGTTGGCGTTCGCGTTCCTCCTCGAGATGGGCCTGTTCACGGGCCAATAGTCGGGCTTCGCGCCGGGCTCGAACGCGTTCCGCTTCGGCTTCTCGGCGTCGCTTGGCGTCCTTTCGCGCCGTGGCGCGCGCTAACTCATCCGATCTGCGTCGAGCTTCCTCGGCTGCGCGCTTTTCTTCCTTAGTCGCTGCCAATCGGCGTGCCTCTCCCTGCGCCCGTCGCCTCGCTTCCTCCTCCGCGCGTCGTCTAGCTTCGGCCAAGGCAAGCTGACGCGCTTCTACTTCGGCCCGTCTGTGGGCCTCCGCTTCGGCCAGCAGGCGCCCCTTCTCTTCTGCCTTGCGCCGCGCCTCTTCTGCGGCACTCTGTCGCGCGGCTTCGATGGCCGCCAAGCGAACTTCTTCCACCCCTTGCAGCCGAGTTGACTCCGCTGTGATCTCCGATCGTGCCAACTCCAGGAACTGATCGAACGCACTCGCTTCGACTTTATCGACGGATTCCGTCCGGGTGGGGATTGCCGTGAGCAAATTGCCGGACGCAAACGAAGCCATTTCCAATCCCTCTGCACCCATTCGGATGACGTTTTGCTGGCCCTCTGGCCAGGTAAGAGCTACCCCATTCTTGAGGAGCTCCCAACGTCCTTCCTCTTCCTTTATTTGTTTTCTTTTCTCATATACAATGCGCTTCGCGCGACCCCAACGATTGATCTCGACATACGCAGATTTGCGGCCTGCGCTCTTTATCTGCCAATATCCGAGCACCGTATCCATGGTCAGACCCAGCCCGTCAGCGGATCCGAATAATCCTTGTGCGCGAGCCGCATCGACCCGGACAGCAGGCGACGAGAATTCCGGTTGATCGCGAAACGTGCCCTCATCATCGAAGGCCAGGTAGAGGTAGCCGTCCGCATGCTTACGAATGAGGTCCTTGAGACCGCTGTCCCAGGAGATTCGTGCCTCGTCGGCAGCGAGGGACCAGTATCCATCTTCGGATTCCGGGGCGCGTTTTCGGTCTCGAGAAGCAATGGACGCTTTTCCGCCGCGTTTCATATAGAGGAAAAAGGTGTCTCTGCGGGTGTCCGTTATTTCCCAGAAGCCCAGGAATTCGTTTCGGAAGAGCATAGGTGAAACGGCTTCGGATGCGGTTGCGATGTACGTCTTCAACGGTGCGGTGGGCTCCTCTATGGCCAAGTCACCGACGGTATTGCGGTTGATTCGATTGGCGCGGAGAGGGGGAGCTACGTCGTCTTCAAGCGTGCTTTCGGGAGGATAGGAGTACTTCAGGACCTCCCCTTCGACTTCGGTAAACACATCCCGATAACCATTGGGCCAGGTAATCACCAAGCGGTTGCCCTGCATGGCATAGGCACCCTTGATGATCTGGTTGGAGCCTTCTCCGGAGTAGAACCCGGAGGCCCTTCCTTGCGCTTTAAGGATGATGTAAAAGGTGTCTCCTGTAGGTTCCGTGACATACCAGTATCCGATGAAGTCTCGAGCCGATTTGGCGGCCTCCAGAGGACGGGGTTGGGACGTTACGGCAAACAGTAAGACAAGCGGAAGCAATGTAAAAACGTAGGGGAACCAGCGCCTGCGAATCATGCGTGAAACCATGGACAAGGGGATACGCTTTAGGTTGCCCGAAATCAAGTTTTATAGGGGCGCGCAATGTTCCCGCCAAATCATGGCCGGGCGATCATTCACTGGCATGGCAATCGCGAGCTTGTCATTAGAAGCTTACCGATGTGCTAAGACCGGTAAACTTGAGGATTGAATAACTGATTACCGCTTTGCCGATGGCCTCCCAGTCTGAGTCGGGAGCGCAGGTTTTGTCAGTGAGGTCGGGAAAGTGAAATGTGAATTGTCCCGGGCCGGTCCTGCGGTAGAGAGAACCGATTTCAAGATTTGCCGGGAAAGTGTTTACCACGGGAGTCGTGGAGTTGACCTGGGGTGGGAAGTTTACGTTATGAACTTCAAAGTCGTCGTTCGATCTTTCGGCCAATGCTCTGGCCATTTTAGCAGTGTGTCGGGCGGCATGTCGGAGAGCGTCTTGGGTGTCCGCATCTAAAGCAAATTGCGGAGACTTGATGCCTTCGTAGGCAGTTTTGGACACCGCCAAGGACGCAGCCAAGGCCGGAATTTTCCAGCCCGCAGCTTCGGAGGCAGCGGCCACGGTGCCGGAACAGAGTAACATTGGAATCGAGGAATTATATCCCACATTAATACCGGAGACAACCACCGAAGGTCGACGTTTAAGAAGGTGTCCGAGAGCAATGTTCACACAGTCTCCGGGAGTGCCATCGACCGACCAGGCCTGACAAGGAAAACCAGCCGCGGGCTCGACGTTCACGCTGCGGTGCCGGCTCATGGCTTTACCCGTCCAGCTCTGTTCCCGGCATGGCGCCGCCACTTCCAGATCAAATTCGTCCACCATGGCGCTGGCCAATGCCCGCAGGAACGGCGACTCGATTCCGTCGTCGTTGGCAATCAGAGCGAAAGGTTTAGGCATGGTGATGCGCTGGATTTCTCCCCGGTCGGTCCGAGAGGCGCGGAGCTGCCTATGCGCCTTTTTACTCGAATTCGCAAATACGGTGACGAATGTGGGAGTGCCATTGGAGGGTAGTGCGAGGCGCGCCGGCGACGGACAGCTTGGGCGGGCTTTCCTCGTCGGCGCAACGCCGCCAGGCCTGGCACGACTCGACCAACGCTGCCCAGCATCCAAAAGCACCTCGGCATTCGTCTCCGTATTTGCGGATTCGAGTACTTAGCACCCGATCAAGCGTCTTCGCCTGCCTGCTGCGTTTGCCGTTCGTCCCCTTGACTATGGCGGGGTTGGCGTCGCTCTTGCCCGTCGCGCTGGTCGCGGTCCTGGCCGCCGCGGCCTCGCTCGGGCCGCCGCGAATCTCCACCGCGGCCTCGCTCTGGCCGCCGCGAATCTCCACCGCGGCTGCCCTCGTTTCTCCCGTTTCGGGGCCTGTCATGACGTTGGCGATCGCCCGATGGTCGTTCACGGGGTTCGACGGTGCGGCCTTCCTTTTCAGCCATGGCGATACGTCGACTCAGCCTGACTCTGCCCCTTTCATCGATACCGATGCATTTGACCCACATTTCGTCGCCGATTGCACAGACCTCGTCGATGTCGTGGACACGAGATTCGGACAGCTCTGAAACGTGCACCAGGCCTTCCTTTCCGGGCAGACATTCGACGAACGCTCCAAACTCCTTGACGCCCCGGACAATGCCACGGTAGGTCTTTCCAACTTCGATGTCGCCGGTTGCAAGCTCGATTTCCTCGATGGCCCGTTGCATGGACTCGGCATTGTTGCTGTAGACAAAGACCTTTCCACTGTTGTCTTCCGCGATGTCGATTTCGGCACCGCTGATTTCGGTGATGCGACGGATTGTCTTTCCTCCGGGGCCGATCAAGGCGCCGATCTTTTCCGGGTCGATCTGCATCTTATGAATGCGCGGAGCGTAGGTGCTCAATTCGGATCGCGGCTTCTCCAATGCTTCGCTCATGATGTCGAGAATCTTCAGTCTGGTCTCGCGATTCCTCATGATCGCTTCGCGAGCAATCGAAAACGGCAGTCCCGGAATCTTCAAATCGAGTTGAAATCCGGTGACTCCTTTGCGCGTGCCGCAGATCTTGAAGTCCATATCGCCGAAGTGGTCCTCGCTGCCGATGATATCCGTGAGAAGGATATACTTCTCGATTTTCCCTTTCTCATCGGGTGCGGTTACGAGACCTGCCGAGATGCCGGCCACCATATCGGTAATCGGCACTCCCGCATCCATCATCGAGAGGCATCCGCCGCAGACTGAGGCCATGGACGTCGATCCGTTTGACTCCAAGATCTCCGATACCAGACGAATCGTATAAGGAAAATCCTCTTCGGCCGGTATGATCGGCAAAAGCGATCGCTCCGCCAGGGCCCCGTGACCCACTTCCCTGCGGCCGGGACCCATAATTCGACCCGTTTCACCCACAGAAAAATGGGGAAAATTGTAGTGCAGAATGAACGACTTGGAGCGTGCGCCGCCGGTCAAACCGTCCATGTCCTGGTTATCAGAGGTCGACCCCAGGGTAGTGATGACGAGGGCCTGAGTTTCGCCGCGCTGGAAAATTGCTGATCCGTGGACTCGCGGTAGCGCACTGACGTGGCATTCGATGGGACGAAGGTCCTCGGGCCCCCGATCATCGACGCGACGGTGAGCTTCGAGAATATTGGATCGATAGAGTTCCTCCTGCAGAATCTCGAACGCCATGCTCACCTGATTGGGATCGTAATCTTCCTCGCCCACCTTCTGCCGGACTTTCTCCACCGCCTCTTCCTTGATTTTATCTACCGCCATATCGCGGTCTTGCTTGACCGGCTGGAACATGGCTTCCTCGAGTTTCGAACGGACCAGGTCGCGGATGAATTGAAGAATCTCCGGATCGCATTGGTAGAGTGTGAAATCTCGCTTCGGTTTGTTCACCAACGCCGTAAGGTTCCTCTGGGCCGCCAGGAGCGGTTGGATCTGCTCCTGAGCATATTCCAGGGCTTCGATGAATCGCTCGTCTGCTATTTGGTCGGCCGAGCCTTCGATCATCGTCATTTCGGTTTCGCTGCCGACGTATATTAGATCCAGGTCCGATTCGAATTGCTGTTCATTGGTCGGGTTGACTACAAACTCGCCATTGATTTGACCAATCCTCAAGGCACCGACTGGTCCGTTCCAGGGAATATCGGATACCATGAGGGCGGCTGAGGCCGCGTTTATCATGAGGATGTCGGGCTCATTGCTGAGATCCGCGGTGAGCAATTGTCCCACAACCTGGACTTCGTTCAGGAAGCCCTTCGGAAAAAGTGGCCGGAGTGGACGATCACACAGGCGCGAAGTGAGAATCTCCTTTTCTGAAGGTCTTCCCTCGCGCTTGAAGAAGCCGCCCGGAAATCTTCCTGCGGCGGAGAATTTCTCCCGATAATCGACTTGCAGGGGAAACCAGTCTTGGTCTGGACGGATGGTGGCAGCTGCCGTGGCAGCAACAAAAACCGTGGTTTCCCCTAGTGCTATTGTTACTGCGCCATTTGCCTGTTTGGCCAGAGATCCGGTTCCTATGGTTATTCCTAATTCCTCAACTGTGATCGAGTGCTTCTGTTCGTACATATTTCTTTTCTTTTCCTGAAGTCGTGATAGTGGCGTGGAAGTATCCGGGAAGACACGACCGTCGGATTTCCGTTACCGGTCAATTGTCCATTAATCCCTTCCATCGGGATTCAGAATTCGGCCTCGTTGGGGCTAGTGTCCTGTCTTGCAAATAAGCTTTTTTATACAACAGGACACTAAGTCCTCCCTATCAACTCGAGTAAGTCAAAGGCACCCTCCGTTCGACGGAATTTGCGTTTCGGCCCTCCCTTTCGGTGGTGCGCTTTTCTCCCTAACGACGGAGTTTCAGTCTTTTCAGCAGTGCGTTGTACTTCTCTAGATCGTGCTTTTTAACGTAGTTGAGCAGCTTTCGTCGGCGGGTCGTCATTCCGATCAAGCCGCGGCGCGAGTGAAAATCCTTGCGGTGTGTCCGTAAATGATCGGTCAAATGATTAATCCGTGCAGTGAGTAGGGCGATCTGGACTTCGTTTGACCCGGTATCGCTCTCATGGATCCGGAAGTCTTTGATTATGTTATCTTTTACAATGGCTTCTGACATTCGTTTTCCTTATATCACGGCTTTGAGAACAGATCTTCGGGAACTGTTCATGGACTCAGCGAATGCCGGGTCCATCGATTGAAATCCTCCCGGGAGAGGACAAGCCGCGGAGAAGATACTGCTTCTTGGTCTTCTCTTAACGCAAGAGGCGTAAAATGGACCATATGCATCAGTTGGCAAGTAAATTCGCCTTTGCCGAAGCCATCAGCCCGCAACTAGCACCACGTCTTTGATCGCGCTGCATTCGGGTAGGTGATGCAACCTTGTTAGCAGACTACGTTTTTTGAACATGAGTTCCCGACGGACCATTGGATTCGCCACCGCTACCACTAACTTGCCTTTACGGGTGATTTTGATAGGGCTGCAGCGTTGGGCGTTTTCGGAGCCAACGAGGTCTTTCCATCGACTCAGCACGATCTCTTCGACTTTCGGCTTTCCGATCCGATAGCGCTCGGCCACGATCTCGAGGAGCGTATCGATGGGATAGGCGGAAGGCTCTGAAAGGGCCCTTTCCTCGGGAGGGAGGGAACGAAACTGAGCGATCAGCTTCTCTGTTTCTCGCGGAAAACGCATGCCCGACAGCCTATGGCGAATCAGTGAGATGGCGAGCTAAAGTAGCGGCAGAAGATCGAGGAGATCGGGAAGGTGCTGGACCTGTTTAGAAGGACCCACCGCTTTCGTCTCCGGGGAAGCCAGTAGGATTGCCTGCCATCCGGCTTCGCGCGCTCCATTGAAGTCGGGACCGATACTGTCGCCCACGTGCAGCAACTGTTCAGCGGGGAGATCGAACCGGCGCTCTGCGCTGAGAAATATCCTGCAGTCCGGCTTTTCGTAACCACAGTCGGTGGAAAGCAGAACGAATTCGAATTGATCTCTCAAATTGAGCTGGTCAAGTACCGTGTGAAATCGACTGTCGGCGTTAGAGATGACGCCAAGTCTATAGCCGTGGCGGCTGAGTTCTCGTAGCGTCCTGGCTGCGCCCTGCTTGAGCTTCCAGTGTCGGATCGAGGCGAATGCTGCGTAGAGCTCTGCGAAGACCCGTTGAAACTGGGCAACACTGCAGTAATCTCCGAATGTCGACCGGCACACTGTCTTCCAAAATGTTTTCTCGGAATCGTCGTTGATCTTTTCACGGGGCAATGCGCGGACCGAGCGGAATGCGGATGCGAACCGCGCTTCCAGAGCCGCGGGCTCTACGAAAATCCCGGCTTTCCGCAGGTAGTTGGCGTAAACATCACCGACGGAAGGGTAGGGATCAATGAGAGTGCCCCCGGCATCGAAGGTAATTCCCCTTACCAAGTTCGATGGATGGCTCATTAATCCTGCTAAGGCAGCATCTGTTTGCGGTATAGCTGCGTATAAACGTCACAAGAATTCAACAACTCGTCGTGACTTCCCATAGCTACGATCCTGCCATTTTGAAAGACAAGTATCCTTTCAGCCATATGGATCGTGCTGAAGCGATGGGCGATAATCAGGACCGTCTTGTCTTTGACCAGGTACTCGAGTGCTCTTTGTATGACTTCCTCGCTTTCCGAATCAAGCGCTGAGGTCGCTTCGTCGAGAATCAGGATGGGCGCATTCTTGAGGAAGGCGCGGGCCAGGGCAATACGCTGCAACTGCCCGCCGGAGAGACGCGCACCGCGATCGCCAACTACGGTCGTGTAGCCTGCTTCGAAGGCGACGATGAAGGGGTGGGCAAAAGCTCGGCGGGCCGCTTCTTCGGCCTCTTGGTGAGTGGCATCCGGCCGACTGACCAGGATATTTTCGACTATGGTGTCGTCGAAAAGCACCGGATCCTGCGGCACAAAAGCAATTTGCCGCCTCAGGTCGGAAATCTTGATGTCACGTATGTCGCGTCCGTCCAGGGCAACCCTGCCCGAGGTGGGCTCGTAAAATCTGGGCAGGAGGCTGGCGAAGGTCGACTTGCCCGCCCCGCTCGGGCCGACAAGCGCATAGACGCAGTTCTCAGCCAGCGTGCAGTTGATCTCTTTAAGAACCGGCCCATCTCCGTAAGAGAACGATACATCGACGAACTCAATGTGTCCGCGGGCCTCAGTTACCGCTTGAGCATCAGGTCTATCCATGATCAAAACGGGCTCCTTAAGAATCTCCTCTACACGTTCGATGGAGGCCAAGCCCTTGCGAATTTCTCCGTTCACAACGCCGAGTTTCTTAATCGGGTCGTAAGCAAAATAGAGTGCCACGATAAGCGGTCCGATATCGAGAAAGGTGATCCCCGCAAGACGTCCGTAAAATATAGCCAGCGCGATACCCACAGACGAGATGAACTCAATACTGGGAGAGATTGCTTTGAGATATTTCTCTACCTTCAGATGATAACGAAGAAACTCATTTAGAAAATGCTTGAACCGCGAGGACTCGCGGGCCTCGAGGTTAAAGGCACGTATTTCTCGAGTCGCCCCGAGATTCTCTCGCACGCACTCGGTAACCGCGCCCATTTGTTTTTGCATTTGGCGAGCACGTTGATGGAGTTTGCGGGCCATGATGCGAATGGGAAAGACGCATGCGGGTACCATCAGAAGAAATAGCAGAATAAGGCCGATGCCTGCGCGGTTGAACGCCATCCAAGTGACAAAACCGAGCGCCGAAATAAGGATCACCGGTTGAACGATAAGGTCATTCGCGACCTTCATCACCGCCTTTTGCACAATATCGGTGTCATTCATGGTGCGGCTGAGGAGGTCGCCGCTATCGCGCTTTGCGAAAAATGCGAGATGCAGGACTTGGAGCTTATCGAACACCTGCTGGCGCAACTGGGCAAGCAGCCGGGTGCCGCAGTACTCGACCAGGTATTGGTTTGAAAAGCCCCCGGCGGCGCGAAAGGCGAAAATCAATGGAATCTGCGCCACGGCCATGAAAAGCTGGGCCGGCGTAAGCTCGTTTGGACCGTAAAGTTTGGGCAGGATCCGATCGAGAATAAAGGGCAGGCCGAACCCGCTGGTGGCGGCGTAAATCAATCCGCATGCCAGAGCGCCCGCGAATTGCCACTTCACTGACTTCAGCAGGCTGAAATATGTTACAAGGTTGCTCACCGGGTTCCCGACCTTTCTCTTGTTTCCCGAAAATGGCTCCGGCATCGGCATGCTCATTTATCCGACACGACACTGGCCTTCGCGAAATATACCGATCGGGTGCCTCGCTATCAGAGTGAATCTGAGTTTACAAATAAAAGCGATGATCGACATTAGACTCCTGCGAAAGAACCCCGAGAAGTTCAAGGAAGCCCTCGGGAAAAAGAAGTTTACCTGCGATGTAGACGATGCCTTGCGTTTGGATAGCCGGCGCCGCGCCTGCATCCATCAGGTAGAAAGTCTGCGGGCCAGGCAGAAGTCCTCGAATCAGGAAATGTCACGTCTGGATAAGAAGTCGCATGAGTTCCGCGACAAAGTCGCTACGATGAAGGTGCTGGCGAAGGAGCTGAAATCGTTGATGGCGGAGCAGGGCGAAATTGAAGCCCGATGGCGTGAGGCCTTACTGAGTATTCCGAACTGCCCTCACCAGTCGGTGCCCGTGGGCAAGGATGAACGCGACAACGCGGTGGTCGAGATCTGGGGCGATCCGGATGGAGTTTCGGCGCACGCGATTGCCCATTTTGACCATCCCGAGTTTTCCCATTGGGTTGACCTGAAAGGGGGCACTAAGGTAACCGGTTCCGGTTTTCCCTTCTATCGGGGTTTCATGGCCAAGTTGGTCCGAGGGATGATCAACTTCTTTATCGATCAGGCGGCCGCGGCCGGTTTCGAAGAGATCATACCGCCTCTTTTGGTCAATGCCGAGAGCGCGACAGCCACAGGACAGCTTCCGGACAAGGAAGGGCAGATGTACGAAGTGTCTGAGAATGGACTTTTTCTTATACCGACGGCGGAAGTGCCGGTGACCAACCTTTACCGGGACTCGATTTTCGCCTGTGATGAGCTTCCCAGGTTGCACTGTGCCTATACTCCATGTTTCCGGCGTGAAGCTGGGAGCTGGGGCCGGCATGTGCGAGGATTGAATCGCTTACATCAGTTTGACAAGGTGGAATTGGTGAAATGGGTCCATCCGGAAGCAAGCTACCATGAATTGGAGTCGCTAAGGACCTATGTAGAGGAGCTGCTTCGGAAACTGGAGTTACCTTTCCGGGTACTGAACATGTGTTCCGGTGAAATTGGTTTTCCGCATGCAAAGCAATATGACCTTGAAGTATGGTCGGGTGGTCAGAAGCGCTGGCTCGAGGTCTCCAGTTGCAGCAATTTTACGGATTTTCAAGCGCGCCGGGCAAATATACGCTACCGTGCGGCTGAGGGCCGGCTGGCCCATGTGCATACGCTTAACGGATCGGGATTGGGTATGGCCAGGACGCTGGCCGCATTGCTTGAAAACAACACCCGGGAGGACGGCGTGGTTTCGCTTCCGGCGGTCCTTCACGACTATGTCGGCATGAAACAGATGGGCTAGTGTCGTGTATCGCAAATTCTACTTCACAGGCAGGAGCGAATTTGCGTCCTCAGCAGAGCTTCTGCCCGATCAATGGTAAAATGAAAGACTCCGGTGATGCCTGCGCGAGGGCGGAAAAGCTGGGAAACCTGCTCGATCGCTCAGGAATGAATTCGACAACCGATCGTTTTCTGCGCGGTCGGCCACACGATGAGATATGGTCCGTGGCCTGTTCGGGCGGATCGGATTCGGTGGCGTTGCTGCTGCTCGTTTTTGCTTGGTTTCCCGCCCATCGGAAAGGCCTTCGGGTCTGCCATTTCAACCATCGGCTCAGGGGTGCCGAAAGTGATGCCGACGAAGCCTTTGTTCGGGATCTCGCAACGAAGCTGGGCCTCGAGATTACCTGTGATCGGTGGGAGGGTGCACCCTTGACTCGGATCACCGAGGCGTCTTTGCGAGAGGCCCGCCTGCAGTTCTACTTTAGTGCCCTTAAGGGAACTGGAGGAGCACTACTGTTGGTTGGGCATCATGCTGGAGACGTTGCCGAAACCGTCCTGATGCGGCTGGCCCGAGGGAGTGGAGCAGGAGGATTATCTGCGCCCAGGCCGGTTCAGTCGTTCGCTGGGGGTGCCGTTTTCGTCCGACCTTTGCTCGATTTACCCAAGCGCCGCATCACTGAGGCACTGGAGTCCAGCGGCATTGAGTGGCGGGAAGATGGAAGCAACCAGTCGCCTCGATTCCTGCGCAATCGCGTGCGCCATCGTGTTCTGCCGGTAATGAAAGCGAATGCCGGGAGAGAGGTGGAAGTGGGAATCGTCCGAAGCCGCCGGCTTCTGGAGGAAGACGATTGCGCATTGCAGCAGTGGATGGGTGATTTGGTTGGAGAATCGGAACTTGACCGGTCGATTTCCGATCTGGGAGCGCTGAAGTCAAAACCGGTGGCCCTCCTGCGCCGGGCCCTTAACCATTGGCTGAATCGGCGTGGTTTGAACCGAACGCTCTCGGCCAAGTCAGTAGACACGCTGTTAGAAGAGATCGTAAGGGGCAACAGGGTTCGTTTCAGTGCCGGCAATGACCAGTTTATCGAGTCCGATAGCTACCGTCTCCGGTTGGTGAGCGCGAAAAGTGAAGTCTCCTGGAAACCCTTCCGGCTGCTTTCCGGTTCGCGATGCTTTCTTCCTGACGGCAGCGTTCTTGGCTTCGAAACGGTCGGTCTTAACCCCGAGCTGGGGCGAGCCGTAAGGGCAGGGGAACGGGATGAAAAAGAGGAGGTGTTTCTTGGCGTGGAAAGTCCATCAGAAACTCCGTTTCTGGTGGTTCGAAGGTGGATTCCGGGTGATCGCTATGTGCCCTTGGGTGCTCCCGGAAGCCGTAAACTCCAGGACCTTTTCGTCGATCGAAAGGTGCCACGCGGGGAACGATCGAGAAGACCGGTTGTCTGCTCTGAAAGTGGCGATATCCTCTGGTGTCCCGGGCTTCCTCCCGCTCAGGGAGCCAAAGTCGATCCGTCATCATCATGTGCTCTAAGGTTGACTTATAGAGCTACCCATACAGAGTAAAGTGAAGGTTTTTGAATGTCAGAAAATTCGAATTCGTCCCGGAATAAACCCTTGAAAAATGGGAATCCGGACCGGTTTCAGCCGAAAGTGCTGACGATCTGGGTGGTTATCATTGGCCTCATCATCACGTTGTGGTTCTTTAACGATCCGCAACAGCGGCCCACCCGCGAGTGGACGATCAGCGAGGTGATCAGAGCGGCCGAAGAGGGTCTGATCGGAGAGGGGACGATCAAATCCGATCCTTCCGGCGGCGATAATTGGACGGTAATAGGCGGCAACATACGGGAAGGCCAAGCCAGCGACGAGCCCACTTTTCTGGCACGTGGACGGCTCACCGATGAAAATCTGGAGCGGCTGCAGGCAACCGGGGTTTTTCGCGAAGTTCCTGCCAGCACGCTGTTAACGGAGATTTTGGTAACCCTTCTTCCCTTCGTCATCATTATCGGCGTGCTCTACTTTCTCTTTGTCCGCCAATTACGTATGGCGGGACGGGGGGCGATGAATTTCGGCAAAAGTCGCGCCAAAATGCTGACCCGAGACCGCGATAAAGTTACCTTTAATGACGTGGCCGGTTGCGAAGAAGCCAAGGAGGAAGTACAGGAAGTGGTGGAATTCCTGAGTGACCCGAAGAAATTCCAACGTATCGGAGGGCGCATACCCAAAGGTGTTCTGCTGGTCGGTGCGCCGGGGACTGGTAAGACGCTGTTGGCGCGCGCCGTAGCGGGAGAGGCCGACGTGCCCTTTTTCAGTATTAGCGGCTCCGACTTTGTGGAAATGTTCGTGGGCGTGGGCGCCGCTCGCGTTCGCGATATGTTCGAACAAGGGCGGAAGAATGCCCCATGTATCATCTTTATCGACGAGATTGATGCTGTCGGCCGTCAGCGGGGGGCCGGTTTAGGTGGAGGTAACGACGAACGCGAGCAGACGCTTAATTCGCTCCTTGTGGAAATGGACGGCTTTGATGCCCACGAGGGCGTCATTATCATAGCGGCCACCAATCGGCCCGATGTTCTGGACAGTGCGCTGCTGCGTCCGGGCCGGTTCGATCGCCAGGTCGTCATTGACCTTCCCGACCTCGTGGGCAGGGAAGAGATACTCAAGGTGCATGCCAAAAAGATCACGCTTTCAGAGGAAGCCGACCTGAACGTGGTTTCACGGAACACGCCCGGATTCTCGGGAGCCGATCTGGAGAATCTGCTTAACGAGGCGGCGCTGCTGGCCGCTCGCTACGAGAAAAAGGCGGTCGAGAGCGGTGATATCGATGAGGCCCGCGATAAAATATCCTTTGGCCGCGAGCGGCGACGCTTAATGGACGATGAAGATAAGCGAATCTCGGCTTACCATGAGGCCGGTCACGCCCTCGTTAAGGCAGTTATCGACGACGATCAACTAATATTGCATAAGGTCACCATCATTCCTCGGGGCCAGAGCCTGGGGAGTACGATGTTCGTACCCAAAAAAGATATCCTCAACCAGTCCAAAAAGCGGCTGTTGAATCAAATCTGTCTGGCAATGGGTGGACGCGTGGCGGAGGAAATGATCTTGGGTGATATTACCAGCGGAGCTTCCGGCGACATCAAAATGGCCACGAAAATGGCGCGTCATATGGTTTGCGATTGGGGGATGAGTCACCTCGGACCAGTGTCATACGGCGAAAACCATGACCACGTCTTCCTGGGGAAGGAAATAGCCCGCAGTGAAAACTATAGTGAGAAGACCGCTCAGCTCATCGATTCGGAAATGCGAAAGATCATCGATGAGCAGTACGAGCGCGCCCAAGCTATTGTACACGAGAATCAGCCGGCTTTGGAAGCCATAGCGCAGGCATTGCTCACCTACGAGACGATCGAGGGCAAACACATCAGCGAGATCCTCGAACACGGGAAAATCACCTCGCCGGTTCTGAAGCGTCCATCGATGCTGCAGCGTCCCGAAAGCGAAGAGGAGGTCGTGGAAACGGAAGAAGCTGAGCAGAATCAAGCGACCGGCGAGGAAATGGGGCCCGGCGCGGAACCGGCCATCGCCTGATGGAGGAGACCCTAGGTTCGGCGGGATACTGCGAATACTCTACTCGTCAGGCTTTGTCTTGGGAAGACTCGTAACTCGGTCACCTTCTTTCCACAGGCCGCGCTTCTTGAGCGTCAGGACCCGTTCGAATCGTTTCATCACGTTACGCCGGTTAAAGCCGCTTTCTCTGCCGGACTTAAAACTTCTATGCTGAGACATACCGGAATCCTTTCCTGAAGTGGGCCGCATCCAAAAGGGTACGAAGCATGCACCGTGAATGGCTACGGTCAAGTGAATTCTGGCGCTGGGAGTTGAAGAGACACGGCTATTTCGTCTGACAGGGCTCTGCTGGATCATGGCGCCGGGAAGCGCCTTTTTCGATGAGCCTTTCCAGAAGTCCGGCGCGCCGGGCCCTTAGTGGCGGCCTCGGCGCCGGGTAGCTCCTGTTCCAGCCGCCATCGGGGGGCGCTCTGCGCGTGCAGGATAGCGGCCACCCCTTTGACTGGTTCGCGTGGATGCGGGATCGTCGCGGCGGTGCAATTGTACTTGGGCCGTTTTTACCACGAAATTCAGTTTCTGGCCTTGATCAGCGTGAGGGCATTGGATCCGCTCATTTTGCGTTGCCAGCCGGGGACATAGCCATCGGTTTTACCACCGTGCTTTTGGAGCTCGAACAAGCCCAGCACGAGGTTGCGCAGGGTGGCCATCAGGTGGGCGCCATTGCGTCCGCCGGAAGCGTCCTTGTTTTCAACCCCATGCTGGCCCATTCATCGGGACCGAACAACCGCCGCTTCGACCCTGAAAATCACCGCCGGGTGCTGCAGGTCGAGTTTCGTCCGGTCGGCTCTCGGCTCACGCCGGAACTGGGTTGGTACCGCTGGCGAAATAACGCTCGGCTGGAAATCGCCAGGAAAATAACTCCACGTATAGAAGACAAGCAGTGTGAATCCATTTAACCAGGAGAGCGGAAATGGCTGAAATCATCGCTTCCCTGAAGCGCGGCCAGGCTGCCGGATGGTGCCATGGATACCGCCCACAAAGCGATACCTAGTGTGGTGTCCGTTAAATAACATAAATTAATTAGTTTTCCCTGTCTGCTTTGCCAAGGCACGTTTGGCGCGCTGGATCTTGCGCAGGATTTCCTCTCCCTTCGCCTTCCATCTGTAAGGCTTGGGGTCGAGGTTCCTTTCAGCCAGATAGGTTTCTATGTCTTCGACCAATTGCCTGACGCTGGTAAAACTACCATCCCTGATAACATCTTGGGTCAGTTCGCCGAAAAAGCGCTCGACCAGGTTCAACCAGGACGAACTGGTCGGGGTGAAGTGGATGTGAAAACGCCGATGGCGCGACAACCACTTGCGGACCTTCTGTTGCTTGTGCGTGCAGTAGTTGTCAACGATCAAGTGCAAGTCCAGCTGCTTGGGTGTCTCCCGCTCGATTTGCTTCAAGAACCGCAACCATTCTACATGGGTATGCCGCTGTTCGGTGCGTGCGATGAGCTTGCCGTCCAGATAATTCAAGGCTGCAAACAACGTAATGGTCCCGTGTCGCTTGTAGTCATGTGTCTTGGTGCAAATCTCTCCCACGCCAAGAGGTAAGCCCGGCTGGGTCCGCTCCAAAGCCTGGCATTGGCTCTTTTCGTCGCAACACAATACAAGGGCCCGCTCTGGCGGATCCAGGTATAAGCCGATCACATCCCAGAACTTCTGCTCGAAGTACTTGTCATTGGACACTTTGAACGTCCTGACCAAGTGAGGCCTGATATCGTTAGCCCGCCAGATGCGCTGCACGCTGTCGGGGGAAATCCCCACCTCCCTGGCCATGGTGCGAACACTCCAGCGAGTGCGTGGCTTCGGCGGTCGTGTAGCCTCGGTAATGACCTTCTCAACCTTGCCCGCCGGTATCCATCGGGGCCGTCCTCGTCCCTTCCTGTCCCGCAATCCCTCCAAGCCGTCTCGCTCAAAGCGTTGCGACCACTTGTTCACGCAGGGCACACTAACCCCGAGTTCTTCCGCCAGCTGCGCCTGTTTGACGCCTTCGGAACGACGCAGTACGATTGTCGCCCGAAGGCTGTCGCGCACGGATACTGTCGGTGCTTTCACGCGACGCTGCAACTCTTGCAGCTCAAGATCTGTAAGTTCAATTATGGATATGGGTCTTGCCATGCCGATAGCATAACATGGTAAGACAGATTAATTCAACTTAATTATCGGACATGAGACTAGGGGTACCATTCCTTTATATCTTTGACTCATGATACTCCGTTAAAGGTGCACTTCTCCGATGCAGCGGGGGGTGCGAAAAACTATGATTGCTTACGCTCCAACCCTGCGAAAGCAGGAAATTGAGGTGCTCGGGCCCCATGTGAAAGTAGTCGTTGAGCGAACTGCGCTCGACGTGCCGCTTTTCTCCCAACTGGCCTGCCACTGCCGCTACATCGCCTGGGATACCGTATTTCTGGTTGATGGGGAAGGTGTTGGCCGGCTTCAATGCGGTGAAGTCCCGCGGCGATTGGTTCGAGCTCGTGTAAGGTATCCGTCGAAACCGGTGATATAGAGCGATTGGAGGTCCTCGTCACCAAAGATGCAGTTTGTCGGGCGGTTCTCAACAGGATGGGTTTCGAGGACGCGACCGGAGGGCGCGAAGACATAGATCATTGGGCCTGGCCCGCTCTCTTCCCATCCGGCAGTAGCGACGATATTCCCATTTTCATCGAGGGTCATGCCGTCGATCCCGCGGTGTGGGCCAAAATCGTGCAGAACCTCGTAGGCGCCCAAGGAGGCGTCGAGGTGAATCGGATAGGCGCGCAGCTCCCGCTTGCAGTTGGAACCGAAGTCGCTTTGGGCGACGTAAAGGGTCGTCATATCCGCATTGACGATGATCCCATTGGGTCGCGTCGTGTCGTAGGTCACGCGGGCGATGGCATACCTTCCGTCGGGCTGGGGATCGAGCCGGAAAACCGAATCGTGCTCCAGTTCTAAATGGTCGCGGGAGATATCGTAGCACGGATCGGTGAACCAGATCCGGCCAAGTTGGTCAACGGATAGGTCGTTGGGGCTGTTTAGTCGCCGGCCCTCAAACCGATCAGCGAGGATGACGGAATCCCTCCCAGGCAGGTAGCGCGCTATGCACCGGCCCTGTCCTTCACAAGCGAGGAGGGTTCCGTCGCGATCGAGGGCCAGGCCGTTGGCGTGGTTGGTGCCCGTGCGATAGACCTCGCACCGCCCGCTCCTCGGGTTGTAACGTTGGATACGGTCTTGCCACATGTCGGTAAAGAGGAGCGCTTCCCCATCCCATACCGGCCCCTCCGTAAACGCAAAGGGGCCGGCCACACGTTCGAATGTCCAAGTCATCCGCGCTTGCTGCATAGCAGGGCAACTGTTTCTTTTTAGGATTTCCCTCAATAAGCGGATTTCTGACGCAAATTGCACTCGCCGCGAACCCAGAAAGGACATCTTGGCAAACGGGGTGAAATTGACAATGCTATTCCATAGCTACCATGGAGAAGCGAAAGAGATACCGATTCCGGCACCGACCAGCCAGTCGACCTACCTTGAGGTCGCATCATAACGAATCGCCGTAGCGAACGGCATTCAAGCACACCGTCGCTACGCTCGCCGTTCTCTAATCCAATTTCTCACACTCGCTTTTCTCCCATCGCCATGACAATCGTCGACACCCATTGCCATACCAGCCTCAAACAGTACGAACCGGTGGAATCGCTGCTTTACCACATGGAAACGTCCGGGGTCGAGAAAGCGGTCTTAATCCAGTGTATGGGAGATTCCGACAACAGCTATATCGTAAACAGCATGGCCGCCCACCCAGGCCGCTTTCAGGCGGCCATGTTTGTAGACCCTGGCGACGACGGCCGGAAGATTCGTGATTGGGCCGAGCAGGGCATGATGGGAATACGGCTTCGGGCTGAGAGTCGGGCCCAGTGCTCCGACTCCCTCGCCCACTGGCGTACTGCCGCCGAACTCGGTCTGGTCGTCAGTGCGGCGAGCAGCCCCGCTACTGTGTTGAGTGACGAATTCGCTCAGGTTCTCGCTACGTTCCCTGATCTGGAAATTGTTATTGAGCACCTTGTCGGTGCGGGAAAGGAGGGAAAGCCGCCTTATGCTGACTTCAAGCGCGTCCTCAAACTGGCGGAGCGCCCCAATCTCAGCATCAAACTTCCCGGGTTCGGCGAGCTCTGTTCTCCCCCTCTCCCCTTCGATCCGGTTCCTCCTCTGCCTGAGATGGCTCTGGAAGCTTTCGGTCCCGAGCGCATGATGTGGGGTAGTGACTATCCTCCGGTAAGCAACCGGGAGGGCTACCACAGTGCCCTCAATGTCCCCCTGAACCACTTTTCCTCGCTGAGTGAATCGGAGCGCGAGTGGATCTTCGGCGGCAGCGCGCTGAAGATCTGGCGGTTTACCACCCAATCGCGTAAGCTGGCCCGCGAGGATCGGCGCCACCCGTCCGCATCCCGGTCTCGGGATCCACTGTGATCGCACACACTCGGCTCATCCCGCCCGACCAGGCCTCGCCGTCCTGTATCTTGTGCCCTCGTCCGGCCAGATCCTGCCGTACCTTCGCAACAATCCGCGACTCCACCACCGCCACGCCCGGCTGCGACGCGTGCGGCCTTGGAGGCTTGGATCCGACCGTGAAAGTTTGATCAAGGTTCACAGCCATCCCATAAGGCCTAAACCCTGAAGGCAAGCCTGAGGGATGGAGCGGGATAGCGGTTGATATTGGGAAAAAGTCAAAATGTAAAACAGGGGGGAAATGGTTGATATGGACGGATGCTGTCCCACAGAGCTAAGGGGAGAAACCGGGCAGGTAAGCCTGTTGAGGCTGGGAACACATTCGATATCGGGTTCGTGCTGTCCCATAGAAGTCCGCCAGATCGAAAAGCCCGAAACGGTCCCAGAGCACGCCGCGCACGAGCGTAAACAACCGGGTGAAGCTGTGCGGCCACTGGCTGATAAAGGCAATGTATCGGAGCAGAACGAGCAGCAGCAGGGCGGCCCACAGCTGCCAACGGATGGCCTGCTTGGAATGCCCGAGAAAATCGCAGACCTTGAAGGTTTGCTTGATCTGCTTGAAAAACACCTCGATGCCCCAGCGGCAGCGGTAGAGGGCGCAGACACTGGAAGGGGCCCAGTCCATGTTGTTGGTGAGGAAAACCATGACGACCCACTCGCCGTTGACTTCCACTTCGGCTTCGATCCGGCGCAACCTGCCGGGATACTGCCGGCGGGAGGCGGGAACCTTCAGGGTGACCTCGTCATCCCGCAGGATAGGTCCTTGAGGCTTGCGCAGGCGCTTGCGGCAAACATGGCAGCGCAGGTTGTCTTTGGCGCGCGTGACCCAGAATATGCCGCGTTCGCTCAAATGGAAAAGATTGGCAAAATGCACGTAAGCCTTGTCAAAAACCGCGATCTCTCCGGCCTGCAGCCCCGCGCACAGGGCCAGAGTCCGCGTGTCGTCGTGATGGGAAGCTTCTTCAATGACGGCAAAGCCGGGAAGAAAACTTTGCAGGTTGAGCCGCAGGTGCATCTTCGCCGCGGCCTTGCGCCGACGGTGCTTGGCCCAGTCCATGCAGTTGGCCACCAGGGCAATGGTGGTGGAATCGATCGCATGGATCGCCCGTTTGAAGCGACGGGGCAGGCCTCGGTAGCGCCCGGCCGGTCCAAAGCCCGGCGAAAGCTCTTGCAGATGCCCCAGCACCTTCCAGAACAACGCCTCCATCATGTCGCTGTCGCGCTCCCTATTGGCATGCGAAAGAGTGTTTCGGCTCGGTGCAACCGCTCCCCTGATCGCCCTGAGCTTGGCCGCATGATGCCGCAGGGTGTCGCAGACGTCGTTAAGGCCGATGGCATGGGTCAGTTGCGCAAAGAGCAGACTGACCACATGACTCCATGGCGTGAAGGTGCGCGCCTTTTTATCGACCCCGTACTCCCGGGCGAGTTTTTCCGTCAAATGCGACGGGATGAGTTTACAAAGCTGATGCAAGGTGCTGCTGTAGTGTTTCGTCGGCGTTATGTTTTTCATACTGCGGATTCTTTGGTCGGAATCCGCCGCCGACCACCTTTTTTTAACCCTGCCCGAAAGGGAGTCTCACCACATCCTGTGGGATGGCTGTGATCAAGGTTTAATGATGACGCCTGGGGAAGGGATAAGTAGAAGCGGCATCTTGCCGCTTTCCGCATTCCCATGGGAAATCTTCGGTGTTCGTTCAGCGGCCGCGTTTGACTGCTGATTACTGCGGGAATCATGATCATTTCTTACCTCCGCGACTCCGGTTGTCCGCCTTCATTGCTGCAGCATAGTCGGTCGATTTGGTTCTGCCTTTCGAGGCGAGCCATTCCCAGCCAGTTCGCTCCGACTTACTGAGCTTGCCGAGCAGCGCACCCTCGGCTTCGTCCCTCGAAGCAGCGGTATGAAGGTCGTCGACCTGAGTATTCGGGAAGTCTCAATTCCTCGAATCTACCAGACGCATACCGCGGACCCTGGGCGGGAGCGTCCGGACACCTCCCACGAGCGGTCCGTTTACCAGCTCATCGAATTGATCGCGGCTTGCTGAAGTTTGTTTCTAAGGTTACATTGGGCGGAAGATGACGCGCAGCCAAATTCCTATTATGAGTCGTTTGAGTATGTTTGCTTCGCGTGTGCGGAAGTCACTTCTTCCGAATACCTTGGAGGCTCGCCAATTCTTTTGCCAGAAGCAGTGGCGTAACGATGCGTACGCCTTCGACGGTGGTCCCGAAGAGGTGCTCGAAGTGACGCTTGTCCCCGGTAAGTAGGTGCGTGCACCCGGCGCAGATGGCGGCTCCGAGGATGGGTTGGTCCTTCTCCGGCAAGGAGACAGAAGAGTTCACAGCCGGAAACGCCTCTTCCAGAACGAGCCGGGAAACGAGGATCTCCAGCCGAGCGATCCACTGGGACCGCTTGGCCTCGACGTTCCTCCGGGCCTCATCCACCGTGTAGGAGCTCGACACGAGCCTTCCGCGGTTTTCAATGTCGTCGATAAGCCGATGCAGAGGGCTGGATGGATTGCTCGCGGAAAATAGGATATTGGCATCCAGAAATACCCTCATTCATTTTGCCGCCCATAGAAATTCCGTAATTCTGCTTCGGCTTCGCGAAACACGGATTGCAGATTGACGTAGCGAATTCCATGCCGGGCACAGCTGATCCTGCAAAGGGCCTTGGAGGCCGAAGTGAGCGATTTTCTGGGAAGAGCTCGCTACGAGAGGAAGGGGGACGGAGCGCTGCGGGGTTACCGCAACGGATCCAGACAGCACCTGGGAAGACCCGGATCTCGCGCGCCTGGCAGCTTGAGAATCAACGAGAATCCTAATTTACCAAATGCAGGTTATGCCACTTCGTCGGAGGCCGAGAGCTTTTTGCGAAAACCCTATTTTGAACAGGGGTGATCGTAAATATCCTCCCTTTTGGATTTCCTGTCAGTTCAAAATCAGTGAATGATCAGAAGATGCGACACACGAGGAACAGAAAAGAGCACACATCAGTCTACGACGCACTCGTTATCGGCGGTGGAATCAACGGCCTCTCAACCCTCTATCACCTCAATAGGCTGGGATGCCGGCGGCTCGGGCTCGTCGAACAGTTCCGCCTCGGTCACTCCAGGGGGAGCTCCCACGGGCACTCGCGCGTCACTCGAAGCGCATACCAAAACGCCCACTACGTCCGCCTCATGCAGATCGTTCACAATGAGGAATGGCCCCGGCTGGAACGCGACGCGAACCGTACCTTCATTCACCCAACACCCGGCTGTTTTTTCGGCCCGGCGGGCGGCATACACGAAACCTACGCCCGCGCCGTAGCCGAATTGGAGGTAGAGGTCGAACTGATCGAAGTCGCTCAGGCCCGGAGCCTGTTCCCCCAGTTCCGTTTCGAGCGGGCAGCGAGCGTCCTCTACGACAAGACCGCCGGCGTCATTGCGGCAGCAGACGCCATCTCGGCGTTGGTCCAGCTCAGCCGTCGAAACGGGGTCCACTTCCACACTGACAGGCGCGTGCTCGAGGTCGATCCTTCCCGAACACCCATTCGCGTGGAGACGACGCACGGGCCGCTGGAAGCCGAGCGTCTGGTTATCACGGCGGGCCCCTGGGCCTCCCATATCCTGCCCTTCCTCAAGCCCCGGCTCAAAGTTGCCCGGCAGACCGTGGGTTACTTCACCCTCTCGGGCAACCCGGAGGACTTTCAGGTGGGCCGGTTTCCGGTTTGGGGGAATCTGGATGCCGACAGGAGCAATATATATTACGGCCTGCCTCAGTTCGGCAGTGAAGGGGTCAAAGTCGCCCGCCACGTGACCATCGACGCTGACGATGATCCGGATCGAGATGAAGAGATCCCCGGAGAAGCCATCAATGACCTTAAATCCCTTCTCGAGAGAGAGCTTTTCACTTCGGTCAAAGAGTTTATAAATGCCGAAACCTGCCTCTATACGAACACCGCCAGCGAAGATTTCATTATTGACCTTCACCCCGAATACCCGCACATCGCTATCGGCGCGGGCTTTTCAGGGCACGGGTTCAAATTCGGCCCATTAACCGGCCGCGTCCTGGCCGAACTGGTCCTCCACGGCAAGACGGGCATCCCGGAGTTCGAGGAGGCCCGATCCATGTTTGCTACTGCGGTGTCGTCTAAATCTTAAGTGATCGCCACAACGCGGAATTCTCGGGTTGCTACGGAAGCAACCTGGTTCGCACGCCGAACATCGATGGCATCGCCGAGCGGGGAATACGTTTTGACCACGCCTGCTGCGTGAGCCCGATCTGCGCGCCGACTCGGGCCGCCATGATGGCGGGTCGTTTGCCCACGAGATCCAGGTGTGGGACAATGTCTTCTATTACACCGGTAATCCCGCTGGCTGGGGACACGTTTTTGCTCAAAACGGCATTCATTTCACATCAATCGGGAAGTTGGATTATGCACCCGGATGCACGGACCATGGGATCGCGGAGACGCACCTGGCATCCCATCGGGGGCGGCTGGATGTCCATTCGCTGTCCTTTGCTGCTGGCGGGGCCGGGAATCCATCCTGGTTCCGAGCTGCGGCCGGTATCCCTGCTCGGCCTGGCGCGGGGAGAAACGGAAGAGGGCTCCGGCGGAGTTCGTCCTCGCTGAATACCATGGCGCCGGCATCCCGGGTTCCCAGTTCGCTGTCCTGTGGGAGGCAATAAAATATATCGAATGTGTCGGGGAACGGCCCATCCTGTTCAATTTGGAAAACGATCCGCTCGAGATGGTTGATCTGGCGGCGCCGTGCCGGATTTCGAATCGTTCCCGAGAACTGTTTGAGCAGGGCCGATCCTACCTGCGAACGATTTGCTCACCGGAAGATGTCGACGCTCAGGCGAAATCGGATCAGAAGCTGCGGAAAAAGGAAATGGAAGAAAGCGGACGGCTTTTCCGGGAGCTCGAAGATCGCGGTTACGAACCGATTGAGGATGGTCTTGTTCCCAAACCGTAAGGGATACAGTTTCGGGCAATTTAAGATTCAGGTACTATCAAATAGCTCATTGTGAACCCTGCAGAACGAATCAAGTGATGTAGGTCAGCGGAGCTTGCGGAGCTGAGTTGCATCACAGGGTTGGACTGAGCCGCAGGGACTGAAGGGGAGTGTCGTTTGCGGATTAAAGGTTTACGAGTTTAGGGATAAGGGGGCTTGGGAGGAGAAGGAGGCCCGCGGCGGAGGCGGAATGCTGATAGGTTTCAGCAGGAGAAAGAGCTCGAAGGTATCGGTGAGATGAGACAGATCGGGCCCAAGAAGTGTTTGCACAGCCGGGCATGCGAAGGGTACGTAAAGAGAGCGGAGCAGAATAGAGGCCGCTATTCTGATTGTGATCAGGCATGGGCAACAGATGGAAGTGAGAAAGGAAAGAAACTGGGCGGTGATCGAATGCGGGGGAGTAAGGCGAGGATCTGCATGGGCCGGTGGCAGTTGGGACAGCGGAAGGGTGCGGGGTCGTTCTTTGCTGCTGTGAGCGCCTCGAGGCGGGCAAAAGCTGCAGCGAGGAGGGATCGGACTTTCTGCAGCTTGGCTCGATTGGCAGGACTGAAGAATCCGTAGTAGCGGACACGGGTGAAACCGCGTGGGAGGACATGCTGGAGGAACCTGGCAATGAAGGTTAATGGAGGCAGAGAACAGGTGCAGGGACGGCCGGTGTGGGAATCTTTATAGGCGAATGTGACAGCGTCATTGTTAGCGGAGAGGATGCGGTTGTTGCTGAGGGCGGTACGAAAGACATAGCGACTGAGGTACTTTAAAACCGGCAGGCCGCTGCCGGCAGGTTTGGCATGGACGACCCAGTCGCAGTTCCAGATCTGGGGGTCGACCTGATCGGTGAGAAGCTTCTTGGTGAGGGCGGCTTTGATGTTCTCGCGGAAGGAATAGGAAAGTGCCTGGACCGGAAGGAGGTAGTCGGGCTTTTTCAATCGCATCCACTTCCTGGCGTTCGTGGAAAGGCTGCCGGCGGGGATGAGGTAGTGGATATGAGGGTGATAATCGAGGCGACGGGTGCAGGTGTGAAGGATGCCGATGAAGCCGAGCAGGCCGCCCAGGAGCCGCTTTTGCCGGCCGCGCTGCAGGAGAGGCGTCGGCGGAGCAGCGGAAGAGCAGGTGGTAGAAGAGCTTCTGATTGCTGCGTGCAAATTGGTGCAGCTGGCTGGGAATGGTGAAAGTGACCAGGAAATAGGCACAGGGGAGCAGCAGATGCTCCTGGCGTTGCAACCACTCGGAAGCATCGGCGTTTCCGCACTTGGGGCAGTGCCGGTTGTTACAGCTATGGTAACTGTAATGGGTGCGGTCGCAGGGCGCGCAGTGGTAAACGCAGCCGCCCAGCAGCGGCGTGCGGCACGATAAGATATCGCGCATGACACGCCGGTGGCTGGGCAGGATGTGTTCGCCAAAGCGCTGCAGATAGGCCGCCCCATACCGGCGGAAAACCTCCGTCAGTTCGGGCATGGACAGTATGGATGCGCTGAGGCGCTACAAGTGGGCGATCATCGCGTTGAGCCGTTGGGTGGCCTGTTTTTGTACCACTTCGGTGAGGTGGGTGTAGAGCGCCGTAGTCTGAGGGGACTGATGGCCCAGGTTGTTCTGAATCTGCCTGAGGTTCTCGCCACACTCGAGCAGATGGGTGGCGTAGGAATGACGCAGGGTATGGATATGTGCCTGTTTGCGGCTTCCGGTGGCCTTCAGAGCCAGCCGGAAGGCCCGCTGCAGGCTGGTTCGTGACATGGGCCGCTGGGCCGTCGGGCAGCCGATGCCCCCATGGCCCGGAGCAGGAAAAAGCCAGGTAGGGTTGCGATGACGCCGCCATTGGCGTCGCAACGCCAGCAGAGCGCGTTCGGGCAGAGGTACATAGCGGTCCTTCTGTCCCTTCCCGGCACGAATGTGCAGGACCATGCGCCCCGCATCGATGTCCTCGATCTTCAGGCTCAAGCCTTCTCCCAGGCGCAGCCCGCACGAGTAGATCACGCCCAGACAGCAGCGATGGTGCGCTTCTCTCACCTCCCGCAGGATCTTCCCGACTTCCTCCGGGGTCAAAATGACCGGAAGGCGCGACTGGCGCGGTGGACGCACCAGAATCGTCTCTTGGGGCCAGCGCCGCTTGAGCGTCTTCTCGAACAGGAACTTGATCGCGCAGATGAAGCTCGTGCAGGTTGGGCGGCTGTAGACTTTGACGGTTTTAAGGTAGATGAAGAACTGCCGCAGCTCTTCAATCGTGACCGATCGCGGCGATCTTCCCGCGCAAAACTCCGAGAGCCTTTCGGCTGCCCTCAGATAGACTTCCTGTGTCTTTTGCGCATACCCGTGCAGAGTCATGTCATCGAGCATCCGTTCTTGCCAGCACCGATAGGTGTGAGTACGTTTCATGGCGTGATTCCTTTCGTTTGAATCCGTTAATCGAAACTCCCGGCCACCCCGTGTGGCCGGGAGGAATCACACCTTACCACCGACTATCAATCCTAGCCCAGTAACTGTCCGAAATGAGGAGCCGCCGCGTAGCGGCTTAGTTCAACCATGGTCTTCACGCAATTCGGCCTCGCGGCCTCTTGTGTGAGCCTTAGTCGGAATAAGCGGCCAGCCCGAACCAGGGAAGCGACCCGTAGGCACAGCAGTTTGGCTGGTCCGCTTCATCCTCGACTGGCCGTATGAGCCCCTCGGCGTACGCTTGAGCCGTAGAGAACCTCAGATCAGGGGAACTTCCACGAGGTCTACTCGACATCACTGTGGAAATGTTGCACCTTGTACTATAATGGCGACAACTCCGCAATCAAGCCTATCCGAATCGGCATTGTCATCGGTGCCGGACCGCTCTGAGAAAGGCACACGATACCGCGAAATCTCGGTGGAGGGCGCTCCACGCGAAATGGGGCGCCAGATTGGCGAAGCCGCGCGCGAAGAGATCAAAGGGTTCTGTCAGATTGCATTGGACCGCGTTAACCTGACCATGGCCGTGTCGCGGGAGAGAGCCTTGCGGACGGCGAATGCCTGTTTCCGCTACATCAGGGAATACAGCCCGCACATGCTGACGGAAATTGAAGGTATGGCGGAGGCATCGGGCGTATCTCTGCACGAGCTGATTCTACTCCAGATTCGAAATCAGCTGAGGCCCGATGCTGGATGCACGGCTGTCTCAATAGCCGCAGACAGAAGCGCCGTGGGGAGGATCATGGTGGCCCAGAACTGGGACAATGATCCCGAGCTTGATCCCTTTACTGTGATCCTGACGAGGCGCCCTGCTGGAAAGCCGGCCCTTTTGAATATTACCCAGGCCGGTCTTATCGCCTATATCGGCCTGAATGAAGCGGGAATCGGGGTATGCATGAACACACTGCCCGCTCCCAGCAGGGAGCTTGGCGTTCCCCATTATTTCACGGTTCGCGGAATCTATGAAGCGAGCTCACTGCAAGGAGCCGTGCATGCAGTCCGGCGCGCGCACCGGGCCATTCCGGCAAATCTGCTCCTTGCCACTCCTCAGGGCCCGGCCGATCTCGAGATCACCGTCAATGATGTCCATGTCTTGCGCGATAACGGTAGGGGTGCTGTAGTGCACACGAACCACTGCCTGCACCCCGACCTGAGCCCAATCAATGATCAATTTCCCGAGTTGATTCAGTCGGTGCCGAGGAAGGCGCGAATTGAAACGCTACTTTCTATCAGCGAGCGCCCCTATGCGCTGCAGGCGTTGAAAACAGCTTTGGCTGATCACGAGAATTATCCCAGGTCGATTTGCCGACATCCCAATGATGATAGAGGAACCGGATTTTGGGCGACTGTATTTTCGGTCATCATTGATCCGGAGGCAGGGATGATGCATGTCAGCCGGGGCAATCCCTGCTGTTGCAGATACGAGACGTATCGGTTGAACTAGGAGTTATTCGGACTTACGGTCCGACAAACTCGTAAGGTGAAAATATTCGGTCCTGTGGCCGATCCTTTGGATAGAAGGCCTTGGATGCGTCCTCGCGCTGGAATCTCAGGCGACTTCCGTCGAGAAGGAACTTTAGAATGGCGGTTCTGGTTGTGCGGACATCCCTCCGAGACGGGCGACGCCGGCCCGATCCTGTGGTTCGCCAAAACCACGACGCAGTCGGAAGTTCGCCGTAGACGGGATGCTGGACGAAGGCGGAGATGTGCGATCGTCCCTGTCCCAGTGCCCTTGGACGATCTCTGCTCTGTAAGCCGGTATCGGCCACCGCGAAGCGGGTCCGAGGATAGACCACTGCCCTTGGCTGGGCAAAGCATCCGGGTTCGCCGGGCTCTCCACTCAGGCGGCGCGGCGGGTGTAGCGGTGATGCAGGCCGCCCAGCCGGGGAAGGGCCACCACCTTCTCCATGACGGGCGGCTCGACTGGTCGGTGTTCAGGGGCATCCTTGGCCAAGGACAAATGGCACCGATCCTGGTTGTACCGGGCGCAGAACTCAGCAAGGAGGCGACGGGCATGCCGTTCGTTCAGCACGATGACGTGGTCGAAACACTCTCTGCGCAGGGTGCCGATCAGCCGCTCGCAATAGGCGTTCATCAGAGGTGCCTCAATGGCCGTCTTGACCTCACGGATGCCCAGGCCCTTTGTTCGCCTTGAGAATTCGAATCCGTAGGCTTTATCGCGATCCCGGACCAGAAACTTCGGAGCGGTATCCCACGGGAAAGCGTTGACGACCTGCTGGCCGAGCCACTCGGCCGTTGGATTCACGGTCACGTTCGCGAAAACGAGCCGGCGTCTGTCGAGGCTCAGGACCACGAAGATATACAGGACTTGGAACCGGATCGTGGGAACCGTGAACATGTCAACGGCGACGATTCCTTTGGCATGGTTGCGGAGGAAGGAGGCCCAGGTCTGGGATCCTGGCCTCGCCGGCTTGGGGCGGATGCGGGCAAGATATCGCGAGACAGTTCGCTCGGACACTTCGAAGTCGAGCTTCAGGAGCTCGGCGTGAATGCGAGGGGCACCCCAAGTCGGATTCGATCGAGCCATCTCGCAGATGAGACCTCGGATTTCGGAGCGAATGCTCGGCCGGCCAGCCCGGGATTTCCATCGCCAGAAGAGCCCAAAGGCCCGGCGGTGCCACTTGATGACGGTCTCGGGTTTAACGACGATCAAGCTTCGCCTCCAGCCGCTCCATCGGTAGAGAATGAGAGCCCAAAGGGCCCGCTCCCAGCGGGTGAGATGAGGCCGAGCAGGTGCCGTGCGATGGTAGACGCCGAGTTGGTGGCGGGGCGCCATGATCTCGGCCGCCAGGGAGGCTCGAGACCTGAAGAGTATGATGAGGGAGCCGGTCAGGAGGCGTATCAGGGCGAACATCCGGGCAGGATACAGGGTGAAGGGCAGCCCGCGGATGCTTGCCCTCGAAATCGCAGAAAGCCTATGCTGGTCAGTGGGATACTAGCGGCCTGGGTCCGGCCGATCGGGTATTGACGAGGCACACCGCGTTGCGGAAGGAAGGAACATTACTCCTCGTATGGCCTGACTATTCTCAATACTCTATTTGAGACCGAGAAAGTTTCATTCATCCCTGACATTAATCGCATCATGCCATCCGATACCGAAAAACTTCGTGTCGCCTTTGCCGGTTGCCATCGGCAGCTCACGCCAGAGCCGAGGGGACACAACTGGGCCGCCGGGTTTTGCCGCGTGCCCGAGACCCACGCCGTCGCCGTTTACGACCGCAAGGCAGACATTCGAGGGAAGTTCCGTGCCTGCTGGCAGGAGACATGGGGCGATATCGCACCCTACGACGACTACCAACGCATGCTGGACGAAGTCCAGCCGGACATAGTGTGCATTGCAACCCATCAGTCCGCCCATGCCGACGAAATTGCGGCCGCAGTCCGTTCCGGGGTGCGGGGCATCGTCTGTGACAAGCAGCTCACGACGACCCTGGAGGAAGCGGATCGGGCTCTCGGCGCGCTGCGGGAGGGAGAGGTCCCTTTTGCTTTCGGCACCGAGCTAAGGTGGTCCGAGCAGTACCAGCGGATTTTTAGCCTACTCCGGGAAGGTGCAATTGGTGAGATTACGGCCGTCCTGGCTTGCGGGGTTTCGGAATTGATCAACCACGGTTGTCATTGGTACGACATGGCCCTCGGATTGGCGGGCGACGCGGAGCCGGTGTGGGCCAGCGGGTTGGTGGACGATCCGAGCGAATGGCGAGACGACCAGTGGCAAAAGGGAGATCCCCACGGCCGCGGATGGGTGGGACTGGAAAACGGGGTCAATCTGGCCATCGTGCGGGAAGGCGGTCAACGTTCCTTCACCGTCTTGGGAACGAAAGGGCAACTGGTGATCGTCAACGAAGCTGCGCAGGCGTATTTGTGGGAGGTCGACGGGGAAACACGCATGCTTGCTATCCAGCCGCGCACGGTTGACCTGCCGGTATCGACGGAACCGTGGCAGCGGGGTCCAGCAATCGTGCGCGACCTTATCAAGGCCATACGGACGGTCCATGCGGGAGAACGCTTTGCGATGTCGAGGAGACGCGCCGAGCGACCGAGATCGGATTTGCCCTTCACGCTTCCAACGACCTGGGAGGGGCGAGAGTTTCGATCCCGGTGGAGAATCGAGCTATACGAATCAATGGCCGTCCCTGGGGCATCGAAGATGAATAGTTGGGGCGGTAGCGCGGGGTGGAGCATTCCGAGCAGGTGCGGGAGAAGCGTATGCCCGGGGGTGCCAGGGTAGTCCATGCGGGGTGTGGACAAGGCGTCCTTGACCTCTTCTTCTTAACTAGACCTTATCCGAAAAGCCATTGATCTCCGCGAAAAGGCACAAAGAAGCGCAAAGAAAATCTGAGGAAAGGCCATTTCATGGCTTGATAAAAATGTCGCAACATGCTAGTGTTCAGTATCTTAAAACCTCACAAGGAGAAGAACATGGCAGCATGTGCGACAGAACGGAAGATAGCCGATATCAATCGCGTAGGCAACCTGATTTTGCCGATTCCAGACACCGATTTCCGTGATTTTCTCGATGAAGTCGACGAGTTGTCCAAGTTCGCGCCGCAAATCATCGATGCGATCGAGAAGGATCTGGATGTCCATGCGCGTGAGAAGAAGAAACTGCGACAGGAAGATGGCAGGTTCTTTGCCAGCGCTACGGCGGATTTTGCGGAGCTGAATATCGAGGAGGCGGATATTTTGGCTGGCGAATTGAATCTTGGGACAGGCCGTCCACGGATGCCTGCTTATGCGGTATATGTGTTCTTGATGATTCGTGGTTTTCTCGGTTCGTTGACTACGAAAGCGGCGCGGCGGTTTCTGCTCGAGTCGATGAGCTTGTATGGATTTGTGCAGGCACGGGGCCTGAAGATACCGGCGGTGACGACGATTCTGGAGAACGTGAACCTTGTCAGCCATGCGACCCGCGAGTTGATCTTTGACCAACAGATCGGCTATATCCTCCAGGAGCAATGGGACGATTTCGGGAAGCTGACGATCGACAGCACCGCGGTGAAAGCAAACAGCAGCTGGCCGACCGATGCGAAGGTTCTCACTGGGGTGTTGAACCGGGCCTATCGTTATGGGCAGAAGTTACATGTTTTCGGGCTGGAGGATTTTCGTCCGGGATGGGTGCCTGGTTGGCTGCAGCAGATGGACAAGCTGGAGTTTCGGATCTGTCTGGTAGCCGGCAAAGCGAACTCGAAGGGCAAGCTGAAGAAACATTACCGGCAGTTGCTCAAGCGGGGCGGCAAGGCGGCCGAGGCATTAGGATCGCAACTGAGCTATCTTGAAGAGGGTCTGTCGATGCAAGCCCTGCCTCCTAGTCGGCGGGAGCTTCTGAAGCGTTTATTGAGCCAGATCAGCCGTGATGTGGCCGACGCCAAGCGGGTTATTGGCTACGCCCATGATCGGGTGTTTGACGATAAGAAGCTTCCCTCCACGCAGAAGGTGCTGAGCCTCTCGGACGGATCGGCGGCTTACATCAAGAAAGGCAGTCGCGAAGCGGTAATCGGTTACAAGCCTCAGCTGGTTCGCAGTGAAAATGGATTTATCACCAGCTTGATAGTTGAGCCCGGCAATCCGGCAGACTCTGCCCAGTTGGTGGAGTCGATCAGCGATTCGATCACTCGCACCGGCGTGGTGGCTGAACTGGTCAGCAGCGATGATGGATATGCTTCGGCAAAGGGACGTAATGAGCTCCTGGCGATGGGGGTGAAGGCCGTTAGTATAAGTGGGGCCAAGGGCCGCAAGTTGACCGATCCGGATGATTGGGAAAGCGCGCTGTATCGGCACGCCCGTCGCGATCGCTCGGCGGTGGAGTCGATGATGTTCACGATCAAAGCAGGATTCGGGTTTGGGGAACTGGGTCGACGAGGCATCGGTCCGGTCAGCGATGAACTGCTGGAGAAGGGACTGGCCTACAACTGTTGCCGTATCATCCTGATGAAGAAACGACGAAACAACCAACAAGCCGAGGCGGCCTGAATCCGACCGGTTAAATACCTCAGAGAAAAGAAGAAAATCACGGGATGACTGTCTTCAGAGACCATGAAAAAGCGGGCCATTACGCTGCAAACCCAGTGCATGATCGCTGCGAACCCACTCCCTGTGGTGCTGACAACCCGGAGCCTCGAGTCTAACCTTTATCAAGTAAGCAAAACATCCAAAAGCATCCTTCCAGACCCCTTTTCGAACAGGGTCTAACTAGCCGGGGTTATCTAACGAAGATATCCAGCTCAAGGCGAGAAGGTTTCCTGGAAATCCCTCTGGGTGAAGTTGATGAGGTATTCGTTGAAGGCCGGAACGCTGTAGGAAAGGACAGTATCTAAATTGACCTGGGCGCCCCATGAGCTGGCTACGGTATGAAACTCGAGTATTGGCCTGTCATCGGTGTGCAAAGGCACTTCGCCGGCGTATTGGCGCGCGCCTTCCGCATCCAGCATGAGGGTACGGAGGATCTGGCCGAAATTCAGGAAACCGATTTCGGCCAGATCCTCCCGAATGGCGTCGTCCGAGAAGATGCCCTGGAGCCGCTGGAAGTCAATCTTGAGGGGGCCCGGCGTACCAATAAAGAGGGCGTAATAGCTGGTTGCGGTAGGTGTTGGAATCCAGACCGAGGTGTGGGGGAAAACTTCCTGAAAGGTGGCCAGGAGAATCCTGAACTCCCGGTCGGTGACCGACGCCATGGGTGCCCAGGCACAGGCGATGCCACCTTTCCTCAGACGCCTCTTCAGGAGATCGAAATATTCGCGCGTATACAAACTGCTGTTCTGCTTATACTGCAGGTTGGTAACGTCGGTAGAAATGACGTCGTAGCGCCTATCGGTGACATGAAAGTGATGCCGCGCATCGTCCAGGATGAGATTAAAGTGGGGATGCTGGATGACATTGTGGTTCTGAGCGGTGAAGAATTCGGCTGAATTAATGACCTCCGGCTCAATTTCGATCGCGTCCACCTCGACGCCATAGCGGCTCATGGACCACGACGTGCTCCCGCTGCCGAACCCAACGGTGGCGGCAGTCTTGGGATTGGGGTGGATTACCAGAGGAATATGTGCGAGGAGCTTGGTATCGATAAGTCCCCCTGGGTCGGAGGCGGCTACGGCGTGATTATCCACGCGAAGAAATCGTGCCTGGTCGGTGGATCGCACGATTTCGAGTACGCTTACCGTGCCCGAGGCCCCGGTCCGATAACGAAGTAGTCTCTTTTCGAAGGTTGGCGTGGAGTCTCGATATGCCCAGTTGTCGCCGTTTCGCTGAAGGTGTCCGTCTTCCACGAAGGGATGACCAAAGAGGGCGAAGGCTGCAGCCGTCAACGCCAGTACGCCTGCTCCCACGACTGACGTTCGGCTTTTCAACTGATGACGGGGTGTTGTTGCGGTTATAGCGAGCACCGTCAGGACGGCGCTGGCGATAGTGAGAAAGGCGAGAGAACCGGTCAGATCAAAGGCCGGCACAATGCCAAGGCTAACGCTGATGGCTCCGGCCGCTGAGCCGAGGGTTCCCACGAAGTAAACCAGGCCGGTTACCGGTGCGGTCTGAGCAGGAGAAGACACCAGCAGTCCGCAGACGGCCGGATAAGCCAGCCCCATGAAGCAGGTGGGTAGAAACATCAGAATGCCGGCCGTGAGGATCTCCTGCCGGATGATGTGGTAGGTTCGGACGGATTCCAGGTTGTGGAGAATTTGGCGGTTCAGATCGGGGAACCGATAGGCCGCCGCTACCAGAAGCATACTGGCAACCCCGGCTCCAAACAAACTCAGGGCGAACACTGAACGCAGTTGCATCCGTTTGGCTAGAAGCGGAAATAGGGCCAAACTTCCGGTGGCGAAGCCAAGGAGATAGACTGCCAGGCCAATGGTGAACGTGATGACGCTGTTCGAGTTATAGATCCCAAGCATCCGAAACCAGACGATCTCATATCCAAGAGCCAGAAAACCAGCCAATCCATAGAGGGACAGGATAACGCCCACACGGGATCGGCCGAATTCCTTCGCTATTTGCAGGATGGGTTGGCCAGTGCCTACATTCTGAGGGGAATCCACGGTGCGGTTGCGGAAGGCTGCCAGGAGCAGAACAGAGAGAAAAACGATGACGTTGAGGGAACCGGCAGCATAGAGGGATCGCTGCAGGCCGAGTTCAGGAATGAAAAGGAGACCGGCCAGGAGGCATCCCAGAACCGCGCCCGCCGTATTCATACCGAAGGCAAGGGATACGCTGCGCCCTACCTCTTCCTTGTAACCGTGTACGATTCGATTCATCGCCGGAATTGTGGCCCCCATTCCCAGGGTCGCCGGAAGCACTGTCGCCATTGCGAGCAGAAAGCGCAGGCTGAATCCCATCCATGGGCCGGGTTCGAGCCATTCGTAGAGGGGTATCTGAAGTTGGTCGGCGACTTTCAACAGAAGCGGGACAGCAATGCCCCACAGGCCAATCCAGAGCTCGAGGAACGCGTAGGCGCGGAGCAGATTTCTGGTTGTCCGGAGAAGTTTCCCTCCCCACCAGCTACCCAAGGCTATGCCGGTGAAGAATGCAGTCAGGATGGCGGTAATAGCCGGTGCGCTAGCGCCGAAGGCGAGCACCATGTAGCGTTGCCAGACGATCTCAAAGATGAGGCCGCTGGCTCCGGAAAGGGCGAAAAGGAATGGGAACAGGTAGCGTAAGCGTACCATGGCAATCTGTTGGACGCAGGTTCTGGTCTTTTAGAGAACCGCTGGCAAAGTCAAAGCAGTTGGATTATTGTAATTTCCAAACCCTTCCGGTGTATCGATCTCTCATTCTTACAGGAGGCAACAGAGATTACAGGGATTCGCTCACAGCTTCTCTCTCTGTTCCCTCTGTTTGCTCCTGTTCAGATTCCTCTCATTCTCAGATCATCGAAGGTGGATGCCATTCGCTGCCCCGAGTGGTCGTAGAGGAAAGGATTTCGTTATTAATCCAACACGTAATAGGAATCCTTGTTGAGGTACCGTACATCGAGAAAATAAAGCAGTGCCTTGAATTGATCGTCCGTCATTCTACCGGCCAGATCCCGGCTCTTAAGGAACCTCCCGATCGCTTCCGGCAATCTGCGATGCAATTTTACCAGTTTTCTCTTCTGCCGGGCTCGCAGCTCGGTAGAGACCACCTCGTCGGGCAACTCAATTTTCCCGCCGAAAACATACGCTCCGAATTGATATCGATCCGCTTTGACGCCGTATTTCCTCGGTTCCGACGTAACGCGGTCGGTATCGTTCATGACATCGGGATCAATCACGTGGGTTTTTTGGCTCTCGTGGTAGACCTGTCCCACAAGAGAATGGTGGAAAAGAACCGCGAACAAGGGGATAAGGCATATTCTGCAGAATCTCTGGACTATGCCGCCCATGAACTTGACCATTCTCTGTCCCGACAAGTCGGGACTGCAGGGTTCTGAAAACCACCTCGTAGGACGACACCCGGTCCCGAAGGGTAAAAAAACGTAGCTTCCCCGTAGTTCTGGACCGGGCGGAGCTTGGCGAAGACCGTTGCCGTCGGGAGTAGGCTTCTTAAGGATGTCGTTCAACTTGGTGATTCCCCGTAGCTTGCTGCGGGGTGGCTGACTTGATAAAGAAGAGAGGGTGGGAGAGAGGAAGGAAGAAAGTCGAGTAAAGCGAGGAAGTCACTGTGTGTGGGAGATCCACTATCATGTGGTGATGCCGGTGAAGTATCGGAAGGCGCTGATAGATAAGCGGATTGAGCGAGTGATGATCGAAACGGCCAGAGGGATAGGGGAACGCTATGAAATAGAACTGGAGGCCCTAGGGATGGATAAAGACCATGTGCATTTACTGTGCGGGGCACATCCGAAAATAGCGCCAGGAAGTATCGTGATGAAATTCAAGAGTATCACAGCACGGGAGTTGTTCAAGAGGGAGCGGTGGCTGAAGGAGGAACTCTGGGGAGGAAGATTCTGGAGTTCAGGGTATTACGTGGGGACGGTTGGGGAGAGAGGGAATTGGGCGATGGTGGAGAAATACGTTTTGGAACAGGGCAAGCCGAAGGAGGATCTGCGTCAGTTAACACTGTGGTAGAGAATAAGTTCTCCTTCCCCGATACCCCGACGCTTGCGTCGGGGAGGTTCATTCTTAGTGTTAAACTGGTTTCGACCGACGTAAGGTGCGCGATTTGTCGTATAACCGCGACGCTATGGACCTGCGCAGGCTACGGGGCGTTGTCCTGCGGGTCAAATTGTTTTGCCCCCGCTTTCGTGGCGCACTGCTTATGGCAACGGTTTGTCCCGGCGACTCGTCCCGGCAAAGCCGCCAGGCGACGACGGAAGCAGAGCGTCGACGGAAGCCAGGGCAACTTCGGCGGCGCCTCCGTAAGCCCTAGGAGGGGGTGGCCGTTTCCTTCCAGGGGCTGCGCTGCACTTACCCCTGGCTACCCGCCGGCACCTCTTTGAGGTGCGGGGTTGGGGCGAAATGTGCCCATGATTCCCCTTCCGGATCGCGGGCATCAATCCAGGCTGAAGAACTCGCTGGAACCCAGATCGACAAACTCTCGTGGATTCGAACTCCCTTGGAAGAAGAACACCCAAGCTGTACGGTTGAAACTGTACAAGTTGGGGTAGAAGTCCTGGCCGGTGAAGAACCATCCCACGGAGCTTACATCGTAAAGAAAAATCGATTGCGAGGTGCTCGATACGTCGACAAACGTCCATTCGTGATCGGCGTGGAACAGCCAGGGCTCGAAGAAATTCACGTTATAGAACCCGTACCAGGGCGAGTGGTGCCATCTTCCCCCCAGATCCTGCCCACCTCCGAATACGGCTTCGTGTTTGTTCGAGCCGGGGGGGTCTTCCGGTGGCCCGATAGGCAGAGAATAGAAGAGGGCAAATGCCTTTTCCAATGGCACGACAGGGACCTCACCTTGCTGGCCCAGGGTGGGGATGATCCGATCATAGAATCCGACGATCGCGGTACCTCTATCAATGGCTACGAACTCTCCGAAAAATCGATCGGATCGGAGGACCTCGCTATCGAGCCGGGCCACTTGAGTCCATGTGCCCCCCGCCTGGAGTTCGAAGGCAAAGACCGCGCCCACCGATCGAAACACATCCACCTGCATGGACGGCGCCCCTGCGATCATAGCATTGCCCTTGAGGCGTAGAGCGACACCGAAACCGGCGTTTTTCGAAAGCTCATCCGGCGCCAGTCTTCCGGCTTGCCCCCAATGGCCTGAGCCCCCTGTATTACGCTCAAAGATATAGACGGCACCGGTATCTTTCCCGTTCGAAAGACTCGAACCGGAAGCGCCTACGGCAATGATTGCGCCGCTCGCCCCGACAACGGTACCGAATCGACGGAAGGTGCTACCATCCGTGGGGACGAGCTGTTTAACGAATTCCCACATTCCCGTCGCGGAGTCTCTCTCAAAAACAAAAGCGGAACCGGGAATTTCGCGCGGATTCTCCACGAGTTCATCACCCTCGTCAGCGCCGACCACGACGGTGTCTCCGCTAATAGCCACGGAGATACCGTAATTATCGAGCGGCGACCGATTTTCCGGTTCGAGCTTCGATTTTTCCACCCATTGTCCCAATTCCCGTTCGAAGACGTAGGCCGCCCCGAAGTTCTCTATTATCGGAAGTTCCAACCAGGCTGTGGCTGCAATCCGGTCCCCATCGATATCTACTGCGTAGCCAAAGCCTTGATTCTGACCGCCGTCGCTTGCCGTGAGCCTGGCTGTCAGCCCCCACTGGTTTTCGCCTCCTGCATTGCGATCGTAAACGAAAACAGCGCCTCCACTCTCGGCCACTGCATCGTTTCCGGGCACTCCCACCACAACGGTGTCCTCATCGATGGCCACGGACTCCCCAAAGTGGTCAAAGTTGCTCCCGGGATCGCCCGTCAGTCTGACAATCTCAACCCATTCGTTGAGCCCGGGGGCAACCCGTTGGAAGATACAGACCGCTCCCGCGCCTAAACCCTGCTCGCTATCGTTACGCGTACCGATCACGGCAGTGTCGCCGCTTACGTCGAGGGCTTCTCCGAAATGGTCGGAAAGCTGGAGACCCTCGGGAGAGACCACAAAAGGTGTGTTTCCCAAAAGAGGAATTGCGGACAGCAGAAAGCTGGCCAGGAGTGTTTTCCATCGATTCCTACAGACGTTAAAAAGAGGGTCCGGCATTGGGTACATTCCTAAGCCGAAGCGCCGGCTTCGACAACGCCAGTTCGAATTCCAACCAACTTCCCGCGACCTATCCGCCATCGATCTCGAAAGGAAACCGATGGCGAGGGAAGGGAACGGCGCTGTCTACCTGTAGCCGGCTTCGCAAGAAGGCGGGGACCCGGATCGAGGCAGGGTAAAGGCTCTGATCATAGCTGCCAAGTCAGACTCGAGACTCCGAGACTGCATGCCTGTCCCGCCAAAGTCCTCCAAGAGGGAACGACGGAGCTATAGGGCGCTCCATCCTACTTTGAGAACGATCGGCCTTCATCTAAACCACAAATATTCCTTTCCTTAATCGATAGTTCACGGAATGAATTCCCGCCCGGAATACCCGAACACTATGGTTAGCGCCGCCGGCGGTAATCATTCCAGCTCCAAGAACTCCTCTGTGCCGAGTCGGTTGCTGAAGCTGCACACACTAGGGCTCGCGGACGCTGATGACCTCGCGGTGACGATCAACGGCAGACGGATACGCAATGGCAAAAAGACGGGCCAGTGGCTGGAGTTCCATCCAACGCCGACGTGCTTCAGAAGAGGGCTGAACCAGTTCGAGTTCACGCTCAAGCCGGGCCGCGGGAGCAGGCCGACCCTGGACGACTTGGTCCTGTGGGTCAATTATGGATAAGAAATCGCGTTACCCACTCTGCCAAATGTAGTCTGCGAGGTACTGATGCCCGCGGGGGGGATGCTGATGATCGACAGTCTGATTTTTCACGGGGCGGGGAAGAACCGGACTGACGGCGCCCGGATGAGCATGACGGTAGGATATCACAGTGTGGACGAGTTGTCGGAAGTGGAGAATCCACAACGGATTCTGGTTCGGGGCGAGCAGATTTATTTGGGGAGCGATTACTGAAAGGGCTGCCTCACGTCAACCGTCGAAAGTCCGCATGGGCGACGGGGCCGCGCAGGCGCGACACGATGTCGTGCTTGTCAGTTGCGTCGGCCAGGATGGCAAACACTTCGTCCAATACGGAGAAATATTCGTCCAGGATCTGGTCGGTCATGGTGGTGTTTGGGTAGCACGGACTGCTGGCGATGAAGCCACGGTCAAGCATTTCCTGCGTGTAGAGCGTGCGCACGGTCCCGGACTGGGCGCCGTAATCGAAGGCCATACTCATCAGCCCGGGCCGACCCTGAACGTCGACTTTGAGATTGTGTTTCTCGGCCAGGTGCAGCCACTGCTCTCGAATGCGCTGCCCGATGGCGACGATTTTTTCTTGTACGTTTTCACGCTTCATCTTCCTCAACGTCGCGACCGCTGCGGTGGGGCCGATGCGTTCGGTGAAATATGAGCTGGAGATGAATGACGTTTGCGCAGCCTGCATGACTTCCTCGCGCCCGAGGACCGCCCCCATGGGGTATCCGTTGGATAACACCTTGGCATATACAGCAAGGTCCGGCTCGACGCCTAGCAACTGATGAATGCCGCCGAGGTTGTGCCGGAAGCCGATGTTGATCTCGTCGAAGATGAGTACGGCCCCGATGCGCGTGGCGATGTCGCGCACCTTTTCGAGGAAACGGTCCCGTGGCTCGCTGAACCGCATCGGCTCCATGATGATCACGCCGATCTCGCCGCCGTGCCGGGCGACGATTTTTTCCAATTCTTCGACGCGGTTGTATGCGAATGGTAGCGCGCTACCGGCCAGCGATTGCGGCACACCGCCCACGTCCAAACCAGGCATCAGGTGGCCGTCCAGTGCGCCGTCGGCCGATCGATTGGCAGCCAGGTACCAGTCGTGCCAGCCGTGGTAGCCGCACAGCGCGATCTTTTCCTTGCCTGTGTAAGCGCGCGCGATGCGCACGGCCACCGCAGCGATCTCGCCGCCGCAACGCGCGAAGCGGGCCATGTCCGCCCAGGGATGAAGCGCACACAACATCTCTGCCAGCTCCACTTCCTCAGGTGGGTTCAGCGTGGACATAGAGCCGGCGTCGATCGCCTGTTTGACCGCAGCGTCCACGTCTGGGTCGGCTGCGCCGAGCAGGCAGGTGCCGATGCCGGCCGATAGCATATCGATCAGGCGCCGGCCGTCCAGGTCCCACACGTAATTGCCCTTCGCTTTGCTGTAGTAAGCTGGCCACGCCTCGGGCAGGAAACGCTCCGGACGCTTGCTCAGCAGGTTGGTGCCGCCGGGGATCAGCTTCTTGGCATGTCGATATAGCTCGGCCCCGCTATTTTTTGATTGGGCCACTGTGGTGCTCATGGATTAATTCCTCTTATCATGCTCAATTTCATCGCCATTAATCTCAACACTTTGAGATCACTGATACTCTTCAAGCGGCCGAGTTGCGAACGCGCCGCCTGCATAAAGCGCGGTCAGCCTTGCTATCCATAGTCAATCCTGTTCAGATCTGGCTCCGCAAGATTCTCTCCACCAATTCCATCGTCTTCACTGCGTCATCGAAGTTGGTCTCCGGCTGACGACCCTCCCGAATGCACTGCAGGAAGTGCCGGTGCATGTCGAACTCACCGTGAGCCCGGTAGGATTTCTGACTCCGGCTAAGTTTGTGACCGTCGAGCAGGCGCGCGGGCTTCACCTTTCCCTCCCGGAAGATGCGGCCACCTTCTTCGGGATCCCCGTAGAAAGAGATTCCTTCGGAGTGTGCTTCGACACAGAATATGCGGCGACCCATCTTGTAACCAGACTTCAGAAACCCCGTCGCTCCGGAGCTGAACTTGACTATCGCCTGGAAGACCGTCATGTGGTCGCCCCCGATCCGCCTGACGGTGCTCGCGACAGCCTCAACTTCGCCCCCGCAGAGGTAGCGGAGCGTGTCCACGGCGTGGATGCCGTCGACCGTGAGCTGATCGATCGCACCTTTGTAAGTAGGGCCCGAATCAGGCGCCGTGTACTTCACGAACTGCGCTTCCGCGGAGTGTACCGGTCCCACCTCTTCGCAGATATTCTTACCCGTACGAATGACCGGGGCAAACCGACGCTGCAAAGTAACACCTGTGATGACTTTGGTTTTCCGTGCCAGGAGAGCCATCTGACGAGTCTGCTCGGCAGTCACGGCGGGTGGCTTCTCAACGATGAGGTTGCACCCCATGTCCATGACCGTTGCCGCGATGTCGTAGACGTGATGCCCCGGCATGATCGCGTAGACAACGTCGGGCTTTTCCTTCTCGACCATTTCACGGTAGTTCGTGTAGGTCGCCGGAATGCGGAACCGCTTCGCCACGGCCGCCATCCGTTCCTCATTCAACTCGGAGACGGCGCAGATCTGCGCGTACCGCATCTCGTGCAGGGAGGGGTAGTGGGCGCTTACGGCGCGATTGCCGGCGCCGATGATGGCGACGCGTAGACGACTCCCGGCGGCGGCGACAGCTTTCCTGGTTTTTCCTTGTACTTTCTTCGACTTTGCCATCATGATCTATCCCGGAGAATATACAGCTCTTTAGAATAGCTTGTTCCAGCGGATTGCGCTTCGCTTGCCCGCGGGAATCTCGCCGCCCCCTACTCCGGCAGGACGTCAAATCTCATCTGACGAAAATGGTGGTACTTCCTCCCGGATCTTGTCAACAGTCGCGAACGGCGGCAAATAGATCAGGATTGGCATGGTATCGAAGTCAGTATCTCCCCAATGACCCCTTGCACTGGGTTGCCACTCGAACACAACGTTACTCCTACACTCACTACACCAACATTGGGGAACGCATGCTCTTCGATCTGGTTGAAGATGCGGCCGAGCAGCGCAACCTGATGCCCCAGGAACTGCTCCATCGTCTGTAGATGCTCGCTGTAGCCGTGGGGAGCGCCGTCCCAGTTGTAGATGATCCGGTAGTCCGGTGGTTTCAGCACGTTTGTGAAGAAAGCCGCCGAACATACCTAAGCGACAGCAACCTGGCAACATGGCGTCGATTCCATGACCAGCTCGCGCGCGAATTTCTGGAGTCGACCGAGCTGGGCGAACCGGAAGAGCTGTCGCGGTTCCGGGACATTTCGAACTGTATAGTGAACCTTTCTAACTCGTAGTTCCCAGAAGAAAGTAGCGCCAACCAGACTGTGTAGGTAGCTCCACATCGCTCCGTGCTTAGCCCCTGCGTTGTGCAGCGACAGAGAAGTTAGCCGCGGATGAGCGCCCTAGTTGCCCCGTAGTTTTCTTCTCCATTTAGCTCCCGCATCGCCTTCGCGTCACCTTTCGCCTTGCCTCTGTGGGAAATTACCACAATCATCAATCCATGAGCAAATCGGTCCGTTTAAGCGACAAGCTCTTCGAGCAGGCGCAGCAAAGCGCATGGCGCTTCCACCGGTCGCCTCCTCAACAGATTGAGTATTGGGCCCAAATCGGGCGGGCCATGGAGTCGGCGCTCTCCTTCCCAGCCATGGAAAAGGCCATGGCTTGGGGAGGAAGGGGCGATATCGACGCGCTCGTGGCCGAGGTTGCATCGGATGCGGGGCAGGCGCGCGCGGGGCAGGTGATTCGGGAAACGTCCGTAGGGCTTTATTCTGCAGAACCCACGGGCAGCGATCCGGTCATCGAGGACGAGGAAGGGTAGAGGATGGCTGCCCCCGACGGCCCCGCTCTGGTCATGTTGGCTGGGCCGAATGGGGCCGGGAAATCCACATTCTATCGGGCCTTCCTGGAGCGGCATCAGCTTCCCTTTGTCAACGCTGACCAGTTCGCGGGCGACCTGGGCTTGGACGCTTACGAAGCTGCCGCGATCGCCGATGCCGTTCGAGCCCGCATGGTCGAGGAGAGGATCAGCTTCATTTCAGAAACGGTGTTCTCTGATCCCGCCGGGGCGAAGCTCGACTTTCTCCTTTCCGCCGTGGAAGCCGGCTTCGAAGTAACATTGATCTACATCGGGATAGCGAGCCCTCAGCTCTCTGGAGTAAGAATCCTATCGCGCGTCCGGGCTGGCGGCCACGATGTTCCTGAAGAGAAACTCGAACCGAGATACGAGCGCTCCTTAGCGAACCTCCGTCGGGCCGTTCGCCACCTGCCTCGCGTCATGGTCTTCGACAACAGTAAGTATCGGAACCCGTTCCGCTTTGTAGTCGAGTATCAAGCTGGCAATGTCGTGCGCCGTGGAGTTGGGCCGGCACCCGTCTGGACACGGGCGATTCTCGATCCCTGAGGACGCGAGTATCAATAATTAATATCCTATCTATTTATTTTCCCCCACTCTTCCCGGTAAAACCCTCGGCATAATCAATGTCCCGCTGCCTTTATTTTTCTTGTAAAATGATGAAGTTATTAGCATTTTACAAGAAAACTTGGTGAGTATGATTCCTCGAGAGCGACTCAAGCAACGAATCACCGCATCGCTGAGCGAGTTTCGGGTGACGGCTCTGGTGGGGCCGCGGCAATGCGGGAAGACGACGCTTGCGCGGGAGTTTCCGGTCGCGCGAGACCATTACTTTGACTTGGAGGACCCGCTGGACGATGCGCGCCTGCAGAATCCGCGCGACGTGCTCGGTGCCCTCGAGGGTCTGGTGGTGATCGACGAGTTTCAGCGTATGTCGGAGCTGTTTCCGATCCTTCGCGTTCTCTCTGACCGACGCGGGGCGCCGGCGCGCTTCTTGATTCTCGGGAGTGCTTCGCCGCGGTTGATGCGAGGTGCTTCGGAGTCGTTGGCAGGACGCATCCAATTCGTCCACATGGGAGGTTTAACCTGTGAGGAAATCGGGGTCGAGACGCGGAATCGGCTGTGGTGGCGAGGTGGTTTTCCAGGTTCGTATCTGGCGGTGTCCGATGCCGCCAGCGCACGGTGGCGGCGAGCTTTTGTGCAGACCTTTCTTCGACAGGACCTGGCGGGATTCGGCATTCACGTGGCGCCGGAGAGGATGCGCCGTTTTTGGACGATGTCGGCGCATTACCATGGTCAGACTTGGAACAGCTCGGCGATTGCCTCCTCTCTGGACATCAGCCATAGTACGGCACGAGCCTATCTCGATGTTCTGACCGAGGCGTATGTCATGCGACAGCTGCAGCCCTGGCGTGCGAACATCAAGAAGCGGATCGTGAAATCGCCGAAGGTCTACCTTCGCGATGCGGGCTTGCTGCACACCCTGTTACAGATCGGGAGCGTGAGCGAGCTGCAGTCCAACCCGCGATATGGAGCGTCCTGGGAAGGGTTTGGCTTGGAGCAGCTTTCGGCAGTGCTCGAGTTGGACCCGGAGGACATGTTCTTCTGGGCTACGCATGGCGGTGCGGAATTGGATCTTGTGGTGCGGGTTGGTGGTGAGCTTTACGGGTTCGAGTTCAAAGTCACGGAACGACCGAGAGTGACCCACTCGATGACCATCGCAAAGTCGGATTTGGGGCTTAAGACGGTCTATCTGGTGTATCCCGGCGACCTGTCGTTCCGACTTCGAGAGGGGATGGAAGCGGTGGGCTACGAAAGCCTCCCGTTCTTCCGGCTGCCGTAGCAATCTGTTCTAAATAGCATTTACGACGGAGGGCACGGAGAAGACGAAGAAATCAAGGCAAAAAATAAGATTTCGAAGGATCACATTTTATAGATCGTAAGGAATGCCGCGAACGAACGCCCGCTCCTTTTTCGCAGAAGTAAGCGTACGATCCTCGAGGTCGTAGGGTTTAGAATTTTCCCTCTTTCCCATGATTCGAATTTGTTTCGGATTTCGATATTCGATATTCGAATTTTTTCTCTCACTCTTCTTTCAGTTGCCTAAGCCATTCCCGAATATTCGATTCCTTTTCCGCCTGCGGCTCGGCGATGCGGGCATCCCGCAGGGCGCCGGCAGGCGATCGCTGCTCCATAGTCGGAATGGGATCGGCTACCTCGCTGTCGATCAACTCGCAGAGCAGGCGTTCGGTAAGCCGGGCGCGAAGGGAAGCGTAGGCCGGATTGTCCCAGAGGTTATTCAGGTCCTCGGGATCGTTCTTCACATCGTAGAGTTCACCGTAGGGCGCGGAACCGTAATGAAGCAGCTTCCAGTCTTCGGTCACCAGCATCTTGACCCGCAGGACAACCGGATCGTAAACCGGGTCATAGTCTCCGGCCGGTTCCGGCAATCCTTCTTTCTCCGCCAATTCGCGCGCATCCGACAGCGGGGTGATCCGCTCCACGATGATGGCATCGCGGTGCTGATCTGTTTCGCCGCGGAGCAACGGCGCGAAGGACCGGCCCTGCACGCCCGGAAGCGGATCGGCGCCGGCCAGATCGAGGAAAGTCGGAGTGAGGTCGAGCTGGGTCATGACGCCGTCGTGTACCCGGCCTGCTTCCACGCTGGCCGGGTGCTTCCAATAGAAAGGCACCCGGTTCACGCATTCGTAGGACATCATCGGTTTGGCAGCGATACCGTGGTCCGCCAGTCCCTCGCCGTGATCGGAGGTAAAGATAACGTGCGTGTTGTCCGTGAGGCCCAGGTGATCGAGTTCGTCGAACACGCGCCGCATGGTATCGTCGATGAAGGTGGTCATGCCGTAATAATGGGCCACGATCTCCCGGTAATGATCTCCCGACCAGCCCTTCTGGGTGCCGTAGCCCTGGTAGTGAAAACCTCGCTTGGCCCGCTGGTACTGGGGTGGTTTGTTGCTCACATCCTCCTGGGGAATCGGTGCTGCCGGCATGTCTTTGGGATTATACATATAGCAATAGGGGCTCGGGGGAGTGAATGGCTTGTGGGGATCGCCAAACGACATCCAGAGGAAGAATGGTTTGTCCGGTTCCTCCTCTTGATGGCGTTGCAGCCAGGCGATGGTGCGATCGCCCGCCCAGTGGGTGTAGTGGTGCTCCGCCGGACAAGCGGATTTCCAGCTTTCAAAGGCGCCCGAATGAGGCTCCAGCGCCTTGCGAGGGTCCCACAGTCCGATGCTTTCGGGGTGATTGCGTTGCAGCCAGACGCGGTGGTGGCCCGCGGGGAAGGCGTGCAGGGTGTGAATCTCGATGTACTGGAAGCCGAAATAGGGCCCGTACCAGAGTCCGTCATCGGGATTAACCGGGGCTCCTTTCGGCGGATCGTCGGGGAGTGCATCTTCAATCTCCGCATTCTTGAAGTGCGCCTTACCGATCAGGGCCGTGCGGTAGCCGGCCGCGTTCAGCGAATCGCCCAAGACGGGAATCGCTTCGCTCAGGTTGATGTTCTGGAATACGTGGTGTCCCCGCTGGGAGCGACCGGTGATCATGGTGGCCCGTGACGGTGCGCAAAGGGCGTTGCTCGGGTAGCCGCGGGTGAAGTGGATTCCTTCGCGTGAGATGGAGTCCATGGTGGGCGTGCGGATGAGCGGATTAAACAGGCTCACTGCATCCCAGCGCTGTTGATCGGTGGTGATAAAGAGGAAGTTCGGTCTGTTCGCTTGTGCCATGGATCGATTATGAAAATCAGGATCGGTGTTGCCAAGAACCAATAGGCCAAGAAGTGATGACGATAGTAAGGACCCGGCACTTCGGCCCCTCGTAGCCCGTGACTTACGGAGGCGCCGCCGAAGTGGCCCGGGATCCGCACCGCTCGATTCGCCGCACGCCACGCAATCTCCGCTGCGCTGCGATAAGCATGGCGCTACGTGGGCGCTTCGGGAGGATTGCAGGTTCTGTCTCAGGAGAGCGTCCCCGCCGAACTGGATGCCGCGGCGCACGGCTCATCCCGAAGTCGTCCACGGCAAGCCGGGACTATATCGGGATTCGCCCTACCCAAGATGGCCGATCACGACAAGCCAGGTTCGCTGTAGAGATCCCCCATCGAGGCTGGGTGGCCATCAACTATGAATTTGTTATGAATCTTTACACCGTGCTTTCTGGGCCGAGGGCCCGCGAGGCTGGGTGTAAGATGGCGTCGGTATTTTATCAGACAACAAATAGGTTCGACTCTCGTTACAGCCGCATGGGGCTCCGGATGGGCCGTTTGCAAAAACCCGGCTTTGTGGTTCGTAGCCGCCGCCGTCTTCGGGGCGGGATAATCTTCGTTTTGATCTTGGTCCTAACCTTGCTTCCGTCAAGTGATTGTCCGTCGAAGAAGGTCTTCGAGAATATCGTCGCTTAGCCGCACCGAATTCTCAAGCTAAGCGTTCGCTGGTGAAATCATGAAGTGATGTTGAACAGGAGAAAACAGAGGAATCAGAGAGGGAAATCTCTTACTTCGCTCCGTTTTCTCCGTTGCCTCCTGTAAAAAGGAATGAACGAGTCGGGGTGGAGAAGGATTTCAACTTTCCGATGATGGCCTTTACTATTTGTAAGACAGGACAGTGATCGTGCCAAGGCGACTGCTCCCCAAGATCCTGAAGCTCCTTATCACGTTCGCCTTGATGGCGGGTTTTCTCGCCTTCTGGGGTTGGCTTTTCCTGCCCGAACTGGAAACGGAGGCGCCGGTTTACACCCCCGAGCAGACAAAAAGCGCCGAATTGTCGCGCGTGTATCCCATCGAAATGGGAAAAGGGCCGGTGATTTGGCAGGAGGTCGATTACGACGAAGGCCGCGCCGCCGCCTGGTACCCAAAGCAAGAGGCTCCGCTCCTTGCTGAGCTGGTGGGGGAGGGGAAGCTTCCCCCAGTAGAGGATCGGGTGGGTCCCGAACCGGTCGTTCTCGAGGGCGTGGACGGCCTCGGCAACTATGGCGGTACGTGGATCATGGCCGTCGGTTCGGCCAGCGAGGGGGGAGTAATCGCCAGCCGCGTTTCCGCGCCCCTGCTGTTTCGCTGGTCTCCCCTGGCGAAACCGGTCGTACCGCACCTGGCCAAGGGCTGGGAGGTGCGGGACAACTACAGTGAGTTCATTATTCACTTGCGCAAGGGCATGCGCTGGTCCGATGGCCATCCCTACACCGCCGATGACATCATGTATTGGTGGGAGCACGAGGCTACTGACCCCGAAATCTGGTCACAGCCCCGGCCGATCATGATGTTTCGGGCGCAGCGGGGAGATATCGAGAAGCTCGACGATACCACCGTGCGCATCCGCTTTGACGCGCCCCATCCGTTGTTCATAGAGCACATGGCGACCGGGCTTTCGGCCGATTTTACCAACACCCCTGCGCACTACCTGCGCCAATACCACCCCGTGCTGGGCGACCAGGAGTTGATTCAGCGGACCATGGAGGCGATGCGGCAGCCGTCTGCACGCTCCCTTTACATGCTCTTGAAGGAGTGGGACAACCCGGAGCATCCCCGGCTGTGGCCCTGGATCTACCGCACTTACAAATCGAACGCGCCCTGGAATTTCGTGCGCAACCCCTATTACTGCGCCGTCGATATGCAGGGACGGCAATTGCCCTACCTGGACCGCGTTCTCATGAACGAGCAGTCGGCCAAGATGATCAATGTGAGCGCTTCCAATGGCGAATATTCGCTCCAGTTTCGGTGGATGGCGTTCGACCACTACGAACTGCTCATGGCGGGCCGGGAGCGCAACGACTTCGAGGTCTACAATTGGAGCTGGGGGCACGGCGCCATGTTGTGTCTCCAGCCGAACCTCAACCGCCTTGTCCGGCCGGGCGATCCGGCAACCGAGGGTAAGCAGAAACTGTTGCGGGAAAAACGCTTCCGGCAGGCCCTCTCCCTCGCCATCGACCGCGAGGGCATAATCAAGTCCGAGTTTACCGGTGTTACCAAACCAGCACAGGCGGCCCCGGAGGAGGGATCTGCTTTCTATGAACCGACACTTTCTCGCGCTTTCATCGAATACGATCCGGAACGGGCCAATGCGCTCCTCGATGAGCTCGGATTGACCAACCGTGACAGGGAGGGATACCGCACCTTGCCCGACGGCACCCGCCTGACCTTGTTTCTAGTCGCCTCGATCAATGCCAGGCCGGAGAAACTTCAGGCCGTGGTGGATGACTGGGCCCGCGTCGGCCTGCGCGTGATTCTCCAGGCCCTGGCAGGCAGCCTGCGGGCCAGCCGGATCGAATCTCGGGATTTCGACATCGTGCGGTCGGGTGCCGTGAACCAGATTCTGCCGCTCATTCGGCCATCGATCTTCGTCCCTTTCGACCGCAGCGCCAACTATGCTATCGGCTATGCCAACTGGTATATGCGCGGAGGTTTCTACGGGAGCGAACACGCCAATACTCCCGGAGCAATCGCGGTGCCGCGGGATCATCCGCTTTACCGTGCTCTCGAAATCTATGATGAGGCCATCACTACGCCGGCGCAGGAGGCACGGATCGAAGTGTTTCGTGAAGCTATCCTCATCGCCGCCGACAACTTGTGGACGGTCAGCGTGTGCACTACCGTGCCTCACTCCGTGACGGTGAAAAACGGTTTTCGGAACGTTCCCCGAAAGCTCCTCTGGTCCTCCCAGTATCTGGGTCCCGCCAACGGCGGATCCGAGACCTTTTTCTGGGACGAACCCAATGATTCGCCCGGCGCCGTAGCCCAGATAAAGGAGGAGATTGCGCGCGTCACGCCACGGTTCACTCTCGACCACACCGCAGGGGACGGGCAGACTGGGTTGCCGGGAGCAACATCCTTGCAGACGGTGACGCGCCTAGTGCGCGCTCTCGTCCTCGGCGCCCTCGCGCTGGTCCTCCTCCTGGTCGGCATGCGCCATCCCTTCATCGGCCGGAGGCTGCTCATCATGGTGCCGACCCTGGCAATTGTGTCGGTAATCAGCTTCACTATCATCCAGTTGCCTCCGGGCGACTTCATCACCTCCTACATCGAGAAACTAGAGCAGACCGGAGAGGAGGCCGACCTCCAGCGCATCGAGGAAATCGCGAGGATGTTCCAGCTCGCCGAGCCCATGATCACGCGCTACCTCTACTGGGCTGGTCTGACCTGGTTTACGACCTTTAAGGAGGAGGACAAGGGGCTCCTTCAGGGCCACATGGGCCGCTCCATGGAAACCCTCGGATCCGTCAATGAACTCATCGGCGATCGGATCATCCTGACCTTTTTCATAAGCCTGGGAACGATCCTATTCACTTGGGCAGTGGCCGTGCCTATCGGCATATATTCGGCCGTGCGGCAGTATTCGCTGGGCGACTACCTGGCCACCGTCATTGGCTTCATCGGAATGTGTATTCCTAATTTCCTCCTCGCCCTGCTTCTCATGTACGCGAGCTCTCGTTTTCTTGGAATCAACGTCTCCGGGCTCTTCTCAGCCGAGTATTCCGCCCAGCCGGAGTGGAGTTGGGGTAAGGTGAAGGATCTGCTGCAACACATCTGGCTTCCGGTGGTCGTGATCGGAACCGGCGGCACGGCCAGCATGATCCGCGTCATGCGCGGCAATCTTCTCGACGAGTTGCGCAAACCCTACGTCATCACGGCCTATGCCAAGGGAGTGAAGCCATTGAAACTCCTCTTAAAGTATCCCGTGCGCTTGGCTCTCAATCCCTTCATATCGGGCATCGGGACGATCTTTCCTCAGCTCGTCTCGGGTGGCGCTATCGTGGCCATGGTCCTCAGTTTTCCTACCGTCGGCCCGCTCATGCTCTCGGCTCTTTTCAACGAGGACATGTATCTGGCAGGCTCCATGCTCATGGTCCTGAGTATGCTCGGGATCTTCGGGGTATTGGTCAGCGACCTCCTTCTGCTCATGGTCGATCCGCGCATCCGCCTGGAGGGGGGAGGAAGGTGAAGAGTGGAAATCCGAAATACGAAGCTCGAAATTCGAAACTCGTTCACGAGCAAAGCGAGAAGGCCCGACAATGCGAAATCGGAAAGCGAAACTGTCGTCCTCAGGCCAGGACTAAGCAAGCCGATTAGTGGCGGGCCTGGCTACGCTCCTGCTTGCCCGTTCGGCGAATTTACAGTAAACTGGATCAGACTGCTAAAAATATAGCTGCGCTCCGAGCACGAGGAAGAGGAGGAGAACGAGGACGAACACTTGGTCGGTTCCGCGATCCGGCCAAATTCCCCAACAGTTCCGAGTGAATCCATCGCCCGCAAACCCGCTCCCAAGGCTAAGTTTCAAGCTAGCTCTCAGGGTGATTCAGCGTCGTGATCGAGACTACAGAGGACAAATCTTTTCCTGTTGCGTCGAGGCGAGGTTGAACTTGCGACGTTCAAAGGTACCGCCAGTCGCTCCGATTTTGTTACTTTGAAATTGTCGTGCGAATCGACTCGGAAAGTGTACTCTTTGATAATCGAATATTACCTGACTTCCGGATTACCGAATCCTTATTCCCATGGCCCAGGAAAAAGACCGACCCAACTTTCTCTTCATCACTACCGACCAGCACCGCTGGGATGCTCGGGGGATACACAATCCTCTCCTGCGCACGCCGACCATGGACCGGATTGCTCGAGAGGGCATTGAATTCGCCCGCGCCTACCCCGTCACCCCAATCTGCATGCCCGCTCGGGCGTCGATGGTTACGGGTCGCAGCCAACGCGGACACGACGTCAGCGAATTGCGCATCAATCTGAGCGAATCCATCCCTGTGGTGGGGGATTCACTGCAGCAGGCGGGCTACGGCTGCTCGTTTTTTGGGCGCGCCCATTTCAAGGAGCCCGAGCTCGAGGAAGCCATCCCCGATCACCCCCCTCCGGGAGCCCCCGTGAACCCCGCCGATGGCCTCTGGTACGGTCCTTACTATGGCTTCAACCATGTAGAACTGCACACCGGAGACACCTCTCCCGCAGGCCATTATCGCGTCTGGCTGGAGCGGAACCATCCCGAAGTGCTGGACCTTTGGCGCGCTGAAAATGCATTGTCGCCCCGCACCGGCGCCTTCCATTCCTGGAAGAATGCAACCCCGCCGGAATTGTATTATACTAACTGGGAAACCGATCGCGCCATTGACTGGTTGCGGAGGCGTCCTCGCGAACAACCGTTTTTCCTCTGGATCTCGTATTCCGACCCACATCAACCGTTCGCTCCGCCCCGGCCCTACTGCGATCTTTACGATCCCGCGGATATGGCGGATGCGTTTCTCCCCGATGAGGATCTGTCGAACCGGCCACCGCAATACCAGTGGCGAGACAACGGCTATGTCTATTGGGCAGGCTACGACACGCGCAAAGGATGGTCTGGCGATCACTTGAAGGAGATCAAGGCGCACTATTACGGGCTCATCACTTGTATCGACGACGCCCTCGAACGATTACTGGGAGAGCTGGAGTCTCAAGGTATTCTCGATAACACGCACGTCGTTTTCACCTCCGACCATGGAGAGGCCCTGGGCGACCACGGTGTAGCGGGGAAGCCGCCCATGGCCTACGAGTGCATCAACCGGGTCGCTCTCCTCTGGCGGCATCCGCCCACCGTCGAGGCGGCACGGACCCATCCCGGAGTCATGACCCACCTCGACCTGGTTCCCACTTTCCTCGATCTGGCTGGGGCCGAACCGTTAGCGGGCATGGAAGGACGGTCATTCGCTCCGCTATTGCAGGGTCAGACCGACACCCACCGGGACGCTGTCCTTGTTGAACGGATGGCAATCGAGAAAAGCAAGCGCCGCGGACCGCTGCTACGCCTCAAGATGCTCATTACCGATGAATGGAAACTCGTGCATTACGGTTCCGCCCCCTACGGTGAGCTCTACCATGAGAAAGAGGATCCCCACGACACCGTAAATCTCTGGGACGATCCCGGCTACGCCCGGAAACGGGCGGAACTGACCGACCGCTTGCTGAGCGAGATGATCGACAGCGAGATGGGGCCGGGCAACGATACGATCCACCGGCTCATCGCGCGACAGGTCGAGGAACCATTCGGCGCCCATCGCGATCCCCGGCTCATGGAGACCTCCCCGCCCTATGCTCGCGACGAACGGGAGTGGCGAAGGGACGGATTCGGGTAAGTGCGGGAGCAAGCCAGAACGCAGGGTTTCCCTTCCTAATCGTAATCTAAACTCTAGTCATTCTCTCGGCCTCGAGAGACCTCGGCCCCAGATTGCCTGTGATGGTTTACAGCCCTGGAGGGCCGAGGTCCCCCGAGGCCGCAAGGTCGGCCGCCTTTACAGTTCCGATTCATGCCTTGCCAGCGGGCAACCGGCCTGTCCCCAGGCTCGAGCGTGGTACCAAGCTCACGAACCTTGCGTAGAATCCAAGCTCCGGCCGGGCGCACGGGCAGGGCCCGTGTCACGTTGGCCTCGAATCCGGTTCATGATTCTCCGAGAGAAATTCGATTTTGATGCCTAAATCCTTTGTGCGGGTGGTACGAAAAGGATTTTATCGATTCCATGACAGCCGAAAGGAGCACCTCCAGACCAAATTTCCTCTTCATCACCACCGACCAGCAGCGTTGGGACGCACTGGGCCTGCACAACCCGATCCTGCGCACGCCGGCGATGGATGCGCTGGCGGGCGAAGGGGTGCGATTCGATCGGGCTTATCCCACCAACGCCATCTGCATGCCGGCGCGTGCCAGCATGATAACCGGCCGTAGCCAGCGGGGGCACCAGGTCTTCCATAACATCAGCATGAGCGAAGCAATTCCCGTCCTGGGGGATTCGCTGAGAGCGGCCGGCTACCGGACTGCCTTGATCGGAAAGGCGCATTTCAAGGCGACTCCGATCGAAGACGCATTGCCGGATGATCCGCCCGAGGGAGCGCCCGTAAGTCCAGATGACGGCATCTGGTACGGGCCCTATTTCGGCTTCGATTACCTCGAAATGCACACCGGGCACACATTTCCGGCGGGCCATTGGCGCGTCTGGCTCGAACGCAACCATCCAGAGGGTCTGGAACTATGGAAATCGGCCAATGCTCTCGTTCCCCGCAGTGGTGCGTTTGAGAGCTGGAAGAATGCCATTCCGTCCCACTGGCACTATACCCATTGGACGGGAGACCGGACCATCGAATGGCTCCGGAATCACGCCGGGCAGGAGGAGCCTTTTTTCCTCTGGATGTCGTTTGCCGATCCGCACAAGCCCTTCGCCCCGCCGCGACCCTATTGCGATATGTATGATCCCAAAGACATGCCGGCAGCACCGATTCCGCAGGAAGATGTAAGCGCGAAACCACCACAGTATAGACGGGCCGCTCTGGGACTGCCCTACGGGGGTTACGACACCCAGAGCGGATGGTCCGGTGATCATTTCAGGGAGATTGTGGCCCACTATTACGGCTTCACAACCTTCATCGATGACACCATGGCCCGGGTGCTGGAAGAGCTGGACCGCCTCGGCCTGCGCGACAACACCCACGTGATCTTTACCTCCGATCACGGAGAAGGTCTGGCCGACCATGCCATCGCGGCCAAACCGATGATGTCCTATGAATGTGTAAATCGGGTCCCCATGTTCTGGCGCCATCCACCCACGGTAGAACCCGGGCGGGTCTACAACGGTGTCATGACCCATCTCGATCTGACCCCGACGTTTCTTGACCTGGCCGGCGCCGAGCCGCTGTCCGGGATGGAAGGCCGGTCGTTTGCACCCCTCCTTCGGGGTGAGACGAGCTCCCATCGCGATGCCGTAATCGTAGAAAGGATCACGCCACTGCCCGGGACACGGTCGCTGGAGGCCTCCTCACGTGATCACCAGTCGATGGTACCAATCAAAGGAAGCACCTATGATCCGGTCTACGATGCGGTCGACCTCCGTGTTAAGATGCTGGTCACGCAAGACTGGAAACTGCTCCACTACGGTTCCGCTCCTTACGGTGAGCTTTACGATGTGAGAAATGATCCTGAAGATTTGAATAATCTCTGGGATAACCCGGAATATGCCGAAATCCGTAGAGAGTTGACAGAGAGACTGCTGGCAGAACTTATTGATTCCGAACTGGGGGACGCGCGATTAATTCTCGAGCGTCAGGATCCCGCTGGTGCGCTCAGAAACGCTAACCTTCAGGAACCGCCGGCCGAAAAGGAAACCGAAATCGCGCGTGAGGTCAGGCTCGGTATCGGTTGATGGTGGGAGGGTAACGTCGGCCGCCTGTAGCCGGCTTCGCAAGAAGACGGTAGCCCGGCACGGGGTGTCCATCGATGCCGCGCTAGCATCCATATCTTGCAATCCTGCATACCAGCACTGCCCTGCCCTCAATCGAAATTCCTGAACAATTAAGCGTTGCTTTTCTCATCAAAAGCCCTCAGGTTGAAGCCTTCGGGTGTTGGAGAATAAAATGTTAGGTGCACCGGCTAATGACGACAGAACCCGCATGACCGAACAGGAGGCCCTTGCCGCGCCAACCATCGAGACGCCCGGCGACGATGCTGCGAGATTGCCCTTCGCCAAGCGAATCGCGCCTGTCGGGTCGATTAGCCGGGACGGCCAGTTCGAGCGTGAAGCAACAAACCAAACTGCGTTCTTCCGCGACTGCCTCCTGGACGGTCGGCAATCTGAGAATGCCAACGCGACTCCCGCATTGGGTCTATCCGGAGTCACCGTGGATACTCCCATCTACTTCTCTTTGAACGATCTGCTCGCGAACCCGAAGTACCGGGAGTTTCCAATCCTCCTCGTTTGCGAGGAAGCACACGAGTACCTCCCGCGAGCGAGCGAGAGCCAGTTCGCGGGCTCCCGAAAGTCGATTGAGCGGATTGCAAAGGAAGGTCGCAAGTACGGAGTTGGGCTTGCCGTCGTCAGCCAGCGTCCGCACGAGGTATCCGAGACGGTTCTTGCACAGTGCGGCACGTTCATCTGTCTGCGAATCACGAACCCGGACGATCAAGGCTACGTCCGAAGTCTGGTGCCGGAGAGTGAGGGGGACTTGGTCAACCTGCTGGTGGGGTTGGGCAGGGGCGAGGCGCTCGTGCTGGGTGAAGCTGTGCCCCTGCCCACGCGTTTGCAGTTTGAAAAGCCGAACCCATTCCCAAACAGCGACGACGTGGACTTCTACGACAAGTGGAGGACCGGCCCCGACGACTTGGATGTGGACGCGAGCGTGAAGCGGTGGCGCAGTCAGGAGCGCTGAATGGACTTGGCAACACCACGACCGCGCGATGACTGTCGCGTCTAAACGAATGCAGCGATCTCGTTACCTGCGAGGTGCGCCTAACGTCCGGGATCAGCACCCCGTGCCGGTAGGCGGCCCGCGCTGAGGGCAAGAATCCCTCACGCTCAGACTTCAAGATATAGACAGGACGCTTAATGGCTCTCTCGCTCAACAAACCCAAACTTGACAATCTCGCCTCCGACATTTGGAAATCCGCCGAGCGGTTGCGCGGAAAGTTCAAGTCCTACGAGTATCAGAGTGTAATCCTGCCCATCATCGTCATCCGCCGACTGGAGTGTGTTCTGATTGACTGGCGAACGACGAAATCCGCCGAGGTGCTGAAGAACCGGCTGAAGCTCACCGAGAAGGAACTCGCCAAGCTGGTCAAGGAACTGGAGCTGAATCCCAAGCAATGCCCGTTCTCCAACACCACGTACTGGACGCTCCGCTCGGTCTATGAGGAAGACCACGCGCTGCTGGAGGAGAACTTCCGCGCCTACATCAACGGCTTCTCGACGAATGTTGACGACATCATCGAGCACTTCAATTACCGCGCCACCATCGGCCAGATGGTGAAACTCAACCGGCTGGCCCCGATCCTGAACCAATACAAGGAACTCGCGCTCGGTCCAGACCAGCTCTCCGGCCTGGAGATGGGCTACATCTATGAGGAATTGCTCCGGCGCTTTTCGGAACAAAGCGGCGAGGAGGCCGGGGAACACTTCACGCCGCGCGAAGTCATCCGCCTGATGGTCGAGTTGCTGGATATTCCCATCCCGGACAAGCATCTCTCGATCTACGACCCCGCCAGTGGCACGGGCGGCATGTTGTCCGTGGCGAAGGAGCACCTGCTGGAGCGCGCCGATACGCCGGAGGAAAAGGCGCGGGTGGAGAAATACGTCACCGTTCACGGGCAGGAGCTTTCCCCCACGAACTACGCCGTCTGTCAGGCCGACCTCCTCATCAAGAACGACCGGCAGGCCACCGTCCACCTCGGCAATTCGCTCATCCCGCACGATCTGCACAGCAAGGAGCCGGGCGACCAGTGGCCGGAGCCGAAATGGCGCTTCAACCGGATGCTGAGCAATCCGCCCTTCGGCGTCACCTGGGGCGGGAAGGACGGTTATGAGAAGGAAGCCCGCAAACTGGAAAAGACTCGTTACAAGGCCGGGATGCCCCGCGTGAATGACGGCGCACTGATCTTCCTGGAAACCATGCTGGCCAAGATGGCCCCGCCCGAGGAAGGCGGCAGCCGCATCGCCATCATCTTCAATGGCTCGCCCCTCTCCAATGGCGACTGCGGCTCCGGCGAGAGCGAAATCCGCCGCTGGATTCTGGAGAACGACTGGCTCGACGCCATCGTCATGCCGCCCGACCAGCTTTTCTACAACACCGGCATCTTCACCTACGTCTGGCTGCTGCGGAACGACAAGCCCGCCAGCCACAAGAGCTGCGTGATGCTCATCGACGCCCGCCAGCAGTTTGAGAAGGAGCCGAAATCCTTCGGCAACAAACGCCACCGCATCACCGACGCCCACCGCACGTGGATCGAGCAGCGCTACACCAAGGGTTGGGCCAAGGGCTACACCGACCAGCAGGTCAAAATCTTCCCGCGCGATGATTTTGCCTACCACAAGGTCAGCGTCGTCTTCTGGCAGACGGATGAGCACGACCAGCCCGCCATCATCACCGAGCCTTACGAGAAGAAGTTCACTGCCGCGAACATGAAGAAGGAGCAGGGCTTCCACGAGAGCGACCTGAGCTTCCGCGTGCGGGTGAAGGCGAAGGGCAAGGAGAAGACCGTCGAGTTCACCGTCAAAGCGAAGGACAACGCTGCGAAGAAGTTCAAGGAAGCCCTGGCCGACGCCGACGAAATACTCTCCGTCGAATGGACGCACCGGCACTACGTGCAGGACGACGAATACATCCCGCACGGCGAGGACATCGCGGCCTTCCTGAAACGGGAAATCGCCAAGCCGATCATCCGCTGGGAAGAGACCCAGAAGGACGGCAAGACGATCCTTGGCTATGAAATTCTGCCGAACAAATACTTCTACCGCTACCAGCCGCCCACTCCCGCGAAGGAGTTGCTGGCGGAGTTCTGGGAGCTGGAGAAGGAGGCGGAGAAGATGCTGGAGGGACTCGCCCGATGAAAAGACCCATCAACACCACTCTGGCCATCAGCGCCGACTACCGGGAGTTCATCGAGGAACTGAAGGCCCGGGTGATTTCCGCCCGCATTTCAGCGGCTCGGGCCATTACCCATGAGGCCATCCTGCTCTACCGGGACATTGGACGCGGCATTGTGGAGAAGCAGCAGGTGCTGGGATGGGGCGAATCTGTGATTGAACAGGTGTCGGTGGATTTGCAGGCCGCTTTCCCAGGATCAACGGGCTATTCCCCGCGCAATCTGCGCAGTGCAAGGCAGTTGTATCTCACCTACTGCGACCCTGCAATTTGGCTGCAACCTGTAGCCAAATTGGCAAAACAATCGGGAGGCGCGGAAATTTGGCTACAACCTGTAGCCAAATTGAACGCCGACACGGTGGTCGCATTTCTGCGACAGCTTGTTGCAGAAATTCCGTGGGGGCAAAACCTCCTCATTCTGAACAAGCTCACCGCCCCCGCTGCCCGCCTCTGGTATCTCCGCGCTACCGCGTGCTTCGGCTGGTCGCGCAATGTCTTGCTCAATCAGATCAAGGCCGGGGCCTACGAACGCGCCGTCACGGAAGAGAAGACGCACAATTTCGACCTCGCCCTGCCGGAGCACTTCGCGGAGCAGGCCGACGAGATGCTCAAGAGCTCCTACAACCTGGAGTTCCTCGGCCTGCGCCGTGCCGTGCGGGAGCGCGAACTCGAAGACCGCCTCATCGCGCGCCTGCAAGCCTTTTTCCTCGAACTCGGCTACGGCTTCTGCTTCGTGGGTCGCCAGCACCGCATCGCCCTCGGGAAGAAGGAGTATTTCATCGATCTCCTGTTCTACCACCGCTTCCTCAAGGCCCTCGTCGCGTTCGATCTCAAGGTCGGCCCGTTCGAGCCGGAGTTTGCGGGGAAGATGGACTTCTACCTGAACCTGCTCAACGACCAGGAGCGCGGCCCCGAAGACCAGCCCTCCATCGGGATCATCCTCTGCGCGGAAAAGGACGACGTGGAGGTGGAGTATGCCCTCCGCACCAAAGCCAACCCCATCGGCGTTGCAGTATATGAATTGCAGTCGAAGCTGCCCGGTGAACTGAAAGGCAAACTGCCGACCGCCAAACAACTCGCCGATATTGTGCGGGCGGAAATGGAGGAAGGGGAATGAACGGAACGCTCGCAGCGCAATCGGTGTGGCCCGTTGACCGCATTAAGGACCGTGTCTCGAAGATCGGCAGCGGCGTAACGCCATCTGGCGGAGCGGCGTCGTATCTTGATGATGGTGTTCCTCTACTGCGAAGCCAAAACGTGCATTTCGATGGGCTGCGGCTCGACGACGTAGCCTATATCTCCGACGAAACGCATGACGAAATGAGCGGCTCGAAATTGCGCGCAAGAGATGTGTTGCTGAACATCACCGGAGCCTCAATCGGGCGTTGCGCGTTCGTGCCTGACAACTTTGGCGAGGGGAACGTCAACCAGCACGTTTGTATCATTCGTCCAACGGCAGGACTTGATCACAAGTTCCTGACCTACTGCCTCTCTGCTCCTTGGGGGCAGGACCAAGTCTTTTCGAGCTTCACCGGAGCTTCGCGGCAGGGCTTGGGCCAGCGCGACCTTGGAGCGATCCAAGTGCCGCTCCCTCCGCTGCCGGAACAACAACGGATCGCGGCGTATCTGGATGCGAGTTGCGCGGTGATTGACGCGGCGGTGGCCGCCAAACGCCGCCAACTCGAAACCCTCGACGCTGTGCGGGAAAGCATCATTGAAACGGCGGTCACAAGGGGGTTGAATGCCAATCCCAAACTCCGAGTGATCGATCATGATTGGATAGGGTCGCTCGCTGAGCGCTGGGCAGCGGTTCGCATCAAACGGGTAATCTCACGGCTCGACTATGGAATTTCGGTGAGCAGCAAACCTGAAGGCAAATATCCTGTGCTCAAGATGGGCAACATCCAAGCCGGAGAGATCGTGTTCTCAAAGATGGAGTTCGTGGATGAAGTTGCCGACGAGCTGCTGCTCGAAGCCAACGACCTGCTCTACAACCGCACCAATAGCCCGGATCAGGTTGGCAAAGCGGCGTTATTCCTCGGCTCTAAGGAAGATGCTGTCACGTTCGCCTCGTATCTAGTCAGGCTGCGGGTCAATCATCGCATCATTCCGGAGTTCCTCAACTATGCCGTGAATTGTGGAGGCTTTCTCGCATTTGCCCGCCGATTGGCCATTCCTTCGGTGCAACAATCAAATCTCAATTCGACTCGTTACGGGCGGCTGGTAATTCCTCTGCCGCCCGTAACCGAGCAACGGGCCATCTGCGAGCACCTCCACACGAAAGTGTGTGAGATGAAGCACATAGTGACGACTATCGAAACCCAAATCGCCACCCTCACCGCCTACCGCAAATCGCTGATTCATGAATGCGTCACCGGCCAGCGGCGGATCACGGCGGCGGACGTGCGTGCAATTCGGGAGAAATCCTCTACCATGGCCAAATCAAAAGGCTGACCCATGCCCGAACTGGATTACATCACCGTCAAAGGATTCAAGAGCATCGCTTCCGTCGAGAAGCTGCCGCTCGGTGCGATCAACGTGGTCATCGGCCCCAATGGATCCGGCAAATCGAACTTCATAGGTGTGTTTGCGTTTCTGAATGCCATCCGCGAGGGACATTTGCAGCAGTATGTTCTCAAGGCAGGAGGTGCCGAGAAAATCCTGCACTTCGGCTCCAAGGCTACGAATAGCCTCCATTTTCACATCTCTTTTCAGGAAGGGGTCAACCAGTATGAATTGGATCTCATGCCGACGACGCAGGATGAACTCGCGCCAGCCAATGAAATGGTCTATTTCTGGGATAAACCCCGGTACCCCAAAGGACCCTACGGTGAGGGAGTAAGCCGCATCGGAAAGGAAGCCGGAATCAGTGCGCCCAAGGGACAGCGAATCGCCGCCTATGTTCGCTCCCACCTCGATCGCTGGCGCCTCTACCATTTCCACGATACGAGCAGTAGTTCGCCGATGAAAAAAACGGCGGATGTGAACGACAACCACTATTTGCGTTCAGACGGATCCAATATCGCTCCGTTCCTCTATTACCTCCGCGAAAAGCATGAGACCGCCTACAGCCTGATCCGCCGCATCGTGCAGCGGGTGGCCCCGTTCTTTGACGACTTTCAATTGGAGCCTCAAAAGCTCAACCCGGATAAGATTCTGTTGGAGTGGAAACACAAGGGGTCGGATGCGTATTTTGATACTTCGTCATTATCCGACGGCTCATTGCGATTCATCGTGCTGGCGACCCTTTTTCTCCAACCAGACGTATATCGTCCGTCGGTAATTCTCGTGGATGAACCGGAACTCGGACTGCACCCCTACGCGATCACGATGCTGGCATCCCTCGTGAAACAGGCGTCCACGAAGACCCAGGTCATTGTTTCGACGCAGTCACCGCTTCTGCTCGACCATTTCCAACCCGAGGATGTCCTCGTGGCCGATCGCGTGGACGGGGGCACGCAGTTCACCCGACTGGATTCCACCAAAATGATCGAATGGCTGGAGGACTACAGCCTGGGTCAGTTGTGGGAGAAGAACGAGTTCGGAGGGCGGCCTACGCCGGAATAGCGCGCTATGCCTCGCCTGCTCATCCATGTTGAAGGGGAGACGGAGGAGACCTTCGTCAACGAGGCTCTCGCTCCACACCTCTACAGCATGGGCTATCAAAAGGTAAGCGCCCGCTTGATAGGTAACTCGCGGAACCGTGATCGAAGAGGAGGGATTCGGAGTTGGACTTCGGTTCGATCAGACATCATTAACCATCTGAAAGAAGATTCGCAGTGTCTTGCCACAACCATGGTGGACTATTACGCGTTGCCGAAAGAGGGCCAAAAGGCCTGGCCGGGGCGATCGAAGGCTGGATTAAGACCTTTCCCCGAGAAAGCTCCCCTCGTGCAGGCGGCACTTCTGGCGGACATCTGTTCTGAACTCGATGACGGGTTCGATCCGAGGCGCTTTGTCCCGTATGTCATGATGCACGAGTTCGAAGGACTGCTCTTCAGCGATTGCCAGCGCTTCGCCGACGGCATTGGCCGACCGGACCTGGCCGCCGAGTTTCAAGCGATCCGGGACGACTTCCATTCACCGGAGGAGATCAATGACAGATCGAACACCGCGCCTTCCAAACGGGTGGAGGCGCTCGTAGAAGGGTATGAAAAACCGCTACTCGGAGCTCTGGCGGTGTTGGAGATTGGCCTGGAGATCATTCGACGGGAATGCCCGCATTTCCGGGCGTGGCTGAAGCAACTCGAACAATGGATCGAGTGATGGCTAAAAAGAAGAAGGCCCCGGAGCTGACGTTTCAGAAGCACATCGCGGACTACCTCGTCCGCGAGCACAAGTATGCCGTGCTGGAGCAGTCCGACATCGCGGACACCGAGCATTTCATCGCCGAAGATCAGCTCTGGGCCTTTCTGAATGCCAGTCAGGCCGACACGTTGAAGAAGCTGGTGGACGACTACGGCACGGATGCGCGGGAGGAAGTCTTCAAGACGCTGCGCAAGGAACTGGAGCCCACGCCGCTGTGGATGCTGTTCCGGCACGGTTTGCCGGTGCGAGGGTTAAAGTTTCAACTCTATTATTCCAAGCCGCGTTCAGCGGAGAGCGCCGGCGTCAAAGGCTACGCCGAGAACCGGATCACCTTCCGTCCGCACTTCTACTTCGGGGACGCGAACCACGAGATTGATTTCGTCTTCTACCTCAACGGCCTGCCCATCGTGGCACTGGAGTTGAAGCACGAGGCCAATCAGAACGTGCATGACGCGGTGTCGCAGTTCACCGAGCGCGACCACACGCACAAGATTTTCCAGCATCCCTTCCTCTACCTCGCCGCCGACACCAGCGACGCGATGGCCGCCACCGACCCGCGCCAGGAGGAGAACTTCCGCTGGCACAACATGGGGCTGACCAACACGCCCACGAATGCCGACGAGTATCCGGTGGAGTTCCTCTACCGCGAGGTGCTGTCACAGGAGCAGTTGCTGGAAGCGTTGTCGTTCTTCCTCGTCCGCGTGCCCGAGCGTGAAGCGGAGGGCGACAAACAGGCGCGCCCGGCGTCAACCATTTTTCCGCGCTACCACCAAAGCCGCCTCGTGCGGCGGGTGGCGGAGGACATCACGGCCCACTTCGCCACGGCGGGCGACATCGGCAAAAAGTATCTGGCCGACCATTCCGCCGGCAGCGGCAAGACGCTTTCCATCTGCTGGCTGGCTGACCGGCTGCATAGCCTCTACAAGCCCGGCACGAACGAGAAGCTGGTGGACATCACCTTCATCCTCACGGATCGCAAATCGCTCGACACGAACATCCGCGAGGACATCGACAAATTCACCCACCTCAAGGACGTGGTGGGCATCGCGAAGAAGGCCGACGACCTGCCGCGTTTCCTCAAGGAGCGCAAATCCGTCATCGTCACCACGCAGCAGAAGTTTGCCTGGGTGCTGGAGGAGATTCAGCAGAACCCGGAATTGAAGAAACTGCGGGTGGCGTTCCTGATCGATGAAGCCCACCGCTCGCAGGAAGGACAGATGGGCGCGGCCATCCGCCTGCCGTTCCGCAAGGAGGGCTAGCCGGACAATGAGGCATCCGAGGAAGATCCCGAAGAGCAGATCGCCAAGGTCATCCGCGAACATGACCTGAATCAGTTGTTCGTCGCCTTTACCGCCACACCGGCGCCGGCCACGGTGTCGATGTTTGGCAAGCCGTTCGACAGCTATACCGAGGCGGAGGCCATCGCCGAGGGCTACATCGTGGACGTGGCGGCGAGCATCATTTCCTACAAGACGCTCTACAACCTGCATTGCCCCATCGTCCCGCAGCCGGACGAGGAGAAGCTCTATCCCAAGGGCGTTGTGTCCAAGGCGCTCCAGAACGTGGCGTTTCAGGACGACGGGCTGATCCAATACAAGGCCGAGGTGATGCTGCGCATCTTCGAGAAGGACGTGAAGCCGCTCATCGGCGCACGCGCCAAGGCGATGATCGTCACCTCGTCGCGTGTGGCCGGGCTGCGGTATTTCAACATCATCAAAGAGAAGCTCAAGGAGCGCGGCGCCGACTACAAGGTGCTCTATGGCTTCTCGGACTTCGTCCACGCGGAGACGAATGCAGCGATCAGCGAACACGCGGTGAATGAGTTGCAGACGGGCGAGTTGATCGAAGACCGCTTCGAGGGCTACGACTCCCGGATCATGGTCGTGGCGCAGAAATTTCAGACCGGCTTCGACCAGCCCTTGCTCGCCGGCATGTTCCTCGACAAGCCGGTGCTGGATCGCAACGCGGTGCAGACGGTCTCGCGACTGAACCGCTGTCACCACGGCAAGAAGGATGTCGTGGTCGTGGACTTCACCAACAACGCCAAGCAAATCCTCAAAGCCTTCGCGAAGTATCGGAAAGGCACGCCGTTTGAGCCGGAAGAGCCGGATCAGGAAACCTGCCCGAAACTACACGAGGAGATTCTGGCCGCGGGCGTTTTCACCCAGAAAGACGCTTCCGACTTGCTCGCGCTGCTCAAGAGCGGGACGGATGCGCAGGTGCAATTCCAGGCAAACGCCTTGCGGACGCGCTTCCAGGCGAAGCTTACTGGTGGAGAAGACCGTAAGGCGTTCGTCTATCTGCTGGCCCGCTTCGTGAAGAGTTTCCATTTCCTCACCTGCTTCTTCACCTATTCGCCGGCGATTCAGGAGTTCGTCACCTTTTCTGAATACATTGGCCCGCAACTCATCAAGACCGGAACCGTATCTGAATTGATGAAACAGATCCGCGCCTCCATCGTCACCAAAGCGGCTGTCCAATATCAGGGAATCACGACCAGCGGCGGGCCGGTGAAGCTCAAACCAGGCAAAGGAAAAGGCGGGCCAGGACCCGTACCGGTGAAGGTATCCGTGCAGGACGTGATCGCGCAGATTCGCGCCAAGTTCGACATCACCGACGAGGAGGCGCTCTACATCAAACAGGTGACGGAAGAGAAGATCGCCGACCCGGATATCCGCACCACCGTCCAAGCGCACCGCGACGACCGCATTTATCTCGAAGGACCGTATCGTGGACAGGTCAACGGAGACATCCAGACGAACTACGATGCACGCGGGCGTTACGACGAACTCGCCGACCCGAAATACACCGACACTGGCGGCATCTTCGACATCATGGCCGTGACGGTCATTCAGACCCATTTGTCCCTCGCTGCCTGAAGCCATGAGCAAGACAATCCACGACATCCCCGAGGTCGACCGCCCGCGCGAGAAACTCCTGCGCAAAGGCGCGAAGGCACTCAGCGACCAGGAACTGCTTGCCGTGCTCCTCGGCAAGGGCACGCCGGGCATGGACGTGATGACCCTCGCCTCAAAGTTGGCGCGGCTCATCGACGAGAAGGGGCTGGACGTGAAGGCCGAAGACCTCTCGCAGTTCGCCGGTGTCGGCGATGCCAAGGCAAGCTTGATCCTCGCGGCCATCGAGTTCGCCCGCCGACGAATCAAACCAGAAGGCGCGAAGATCGAAACACCCGCTGACTTGTTGCCACACGTCCGCCACTACGCCGATCGCAAGCAAGAGCATTTCCTCTGCGCCAGCATCAACGGTGCGAACGAGATTCTGAACATCCGCGTGGTCTCGATTGGCCTGATTGACCGCAGCCCCGTGCATCCACGCGAAGTCTTCGCGGATGCACTTTCCGACCGAGCTGCGGCTATCATCGTCGCCCACAATCATCCCAGCGGCGGCGTTGAACCGTCGCAGAGCGACGTCAACATCACCGCCCAACTCAAAGCGGCTGGTGAAATCGTAGGCATCGAGTTGCTGGACCATATCATCTTCAACAGGGCTGGATACTTCAGTTTCCTGGAAGACGGAAAGCTGTAGGGCGGGATCAAGCCGCGCATATCAGCAGGGGCGCCTCCAACAGCATGCAGCTGACGGCGCTTCGCTTTGTACGTGTTTAGCGGTGATTTAGAGCTGTTCGGGTTGCGCATCAGTGCAGGAGGGCTCATCCAGGCGTTGGGCCGGCTGGCCCATAAAGCTCACCCCAACCTAGCCCCTCTTTCTCAACTGGGCGTCATTTTTGACCTAAGTCGTTGATAAACGACCAAAGGTCTCCACTACATCTCGCTAGTTTTCGATTCGATTTTTGGTGGCGGTTGTGCAGGAAGTTCAAGCTTTAGCTGGTTGAGCAATAGCTTTTGATCCTTACTGGGCTCGGTGTAACGGGTGAGCACCACGGTGCGCCCGTCGGTGGTGGGTAGCTTTACATCGAGCATTTGCATCGCCGCCATTTTCGAAAGCACCTCGGCGGCAGTAAGACCAGGGGCCAGATCGCGCAAGCGACGCTTCAGAGTGACCCATAGGCAGTAAGCCAGGAAGCTGATAAAAATATGGGCCTCGATGCGATCGTCCCTTTGGTGATGGATGGGCCGGATGGAGAGGTCATTTTTCATTTCCTTGAAAACTTGCTCGATCTCAGTGAGTTGGATGTAGAGGTGCCAGAGGCGGTGCGGATTGTCGGCACTGAGGGTGCTGCGCAACAGGTAGCGGCCTTCCCGGCGATAGGCCTGACGGTAGTTCTTCCAGTTCAACCGGAAGCTCACCGGCGAGCCATTGGCGGGGCCATCCTCGGGGGCTACGGCAATGTCGAGTAAACGCCAGATCCGCGGGCCGGCTTCCTTCTTGGCTTCGCCCAGTTTAATGAGGATGGTATCGCGCTGGTAACGCCGCTTGCTATCGCGGAGCTTCTTGAGCCTCTCAAGCAATCGGCGCAAACCGCGCAGACGCATACCCTTTTCTTTGTGCAGACGCTCCTTGCTACGGGCCAAAACATAAGTTTCACCCCCCTCCCTGATGAGTTTTACGTCGATACCTGCACGCAGATTCTGCCACTGCTTTTGCAGCAACGATTGCTCGAACTTGTCCAGCCACGAGCGCGGCGTACCCACCAGATAGTCGATCGGCGGGTCGCTTGCACGCATCTGGGCCAAAACCTCCTCGGTAGGTATTCCCCGATCCATGACCCAGATGCGCCGGGCCTTGCCGTAGGCCTTTTCGATGCGAGCAAGAAAATCGCCCAAGGTGGTTTGATCCAGGGTGTTACCGGGAAGCACTTCATAGGCAATCGGAAAGCCCTCCGGGGTGACTACCAGGGCGATCACCACCTGCAGACAATCCCAACGTTTGTCTCGGCTGTAGCCGAACTTGCGGATTCGGCTCGAAGCCGCTGGTTCCTGGTTCGGATCACACTCGAAATAGGTGCTCGTCAGATCGTATAGCAGTACCTCGTAACGGGTGTTGAACAGATCGCTCCAGCGGTTGGTCAGGTGGGCGAACAAGGCCTTTTTGTGCTCCAGCAATCGATCGTGGCAGCGATACAGGGTGTTCTTCTCGGCCAAGGCGAAGTCTTCGCCCAGAAGATCGGCCATGGCTGATTGCTCATACCATTGGCGGTGCAGCCGCCACTCGCTTCCTGGATCGATCAGTCGATAGGCCACCAGGGTTTGCAACACATGGGCCCACCGCCTGCCTTGCCGGGAAGGCCTCACTCGCTCGCGCCAGAACTCACCCAACCCCAATTGTTCATAAAGCACGCAGGACAACCAGCACGCTCCCCATTGCCGGGGCCGCTCTATCCTCAAATCTTTGAGCCGAATCCGTACGATGCTTTCCTCCTCGAGCGGCGGCGCCCGATCTTCGGGAAACAGCGCCACCTGCTCCGGCCGGGCACTACCCTCGGCAAAGATCTCGATACTCTTGCGCCAAGCGCTGCGCTGGCTGTCGTTGATCTCTCCAAGGTAGAGAACCTGCCTCTGCACCACCCGACCGCCACCCACACGCTTATTCTCCACGATGTTCCAATAGCAATGCTCTTTGCCATCTTTGCGCCGACGATTGCACCTCAGAAACATGATGGCCCCCAATTATACAAACATATCGAGGCCTGGGAAGAGGGTAGGTCTACACTACAGGCTGTTCTGCCAACCTTCCCCCACTGTTTATGCGACTCGACAGCCCATTTACCCCCGAAAAAAACTTTTTTAGAGGTTGAGTTGGTCAAGTCGGGCTAGGAGGCATTGATCGAACAGCTGCGCGCGGCGGCGGTGGTTCACGCGGACGAGACCAGTTGGTGGGTGGGAGGACCGAAATGGTGGCTGTGGGTCTTCACCAATGCCCACACCATCGTCTATGAGGTACAGCCGACACGAGCAGGGCAGGCTCAGTTTTCGAACCGAATTTTTCCTTGCCGCACACTATTCTTCGCCCTCAACTCGCGCTTGGAGTGCTGCACGGCCTGCAGGCCGTGTTCGTTCGTGTGGCAGGCCGAGACGATGTAGATGCCGGGCAATTTCCTCGCAGTAAACACTTATAGTAATGGTTACACTTTTTCTTTTATCCGTTTTGTTCTTGCAGGAGGTCCAAGTGCAACAAGTCGGCGGATTGAACATCGCCGAAGGATTTGAGATCATCCAACCCAAAGGGGTGGTGCATGGGTCGCAGAAGCATCGGGTGGCCCACGGATTCAGCGCCGGACAGCCTGTGTCGCTGGGTGGCGGGCGGGCGTTGATGCTGTATGTCGATCAGGAGAAAAATGTTCTCCAGAGCTGCCTTTCCGGTGATGCCGGCAAAACGTGGGAAGAGCCCCGCACCATCGGTTCAAATCCGGATCCAGCTGTGCATATCTATCGCCCGGCTGCGTTGCGGTTGGCCAACGGAAAAATCCTGTTTTTCTATATCGGCCTGCTCAGTCGCCCGCGCGATGTGGGAAACGAAAAAGCCCAGGCGGACATCTGGCTGATTCGCAGCACCGACGAGGGCGATACGTGGGGCCCCCACCAGCGGATTTGGGAAGGTTATGTCGGCATGCTTTCAGGCGCCATCCAGACAAGGTCTGGTCGCGTTCTGCTGCCTCATTGCTACCTGGATGTGGCCGCATCCTCCACTAACACTGACTTAAACTTAAAAAGTGGCTGCTCGTTTTCAGACGACTCTGGCAGCACCTGGAGCTTTGTCGGCAATATCGCCCTCGATTCGGCCGAAGACGCCCATTTCAACCCGAAACTAAAATTACGCGGTGGCTACGAGCCGACCGCGGCGCAGCTTCGGGACGGCCGGATCTGGATGGCGATTCGCACGGTCACGAGTAAACTATGGCAATCCTATTCCAGCGATGATGGGCAAACGTGGAGCAAACCGACGACGACGGCATTCGACCTCGGCGGAACGGTGTATACCTGCCGCCTGAACAGCGGGCGGCTGATCCTGATTTGGAACGCGGCCAATTGGGACGGTGCGGAGGAATCCGGCGGCTGGCCTCGTGATTACACCAGGGTGCTGATCGCCTATTCCGAGAATGACGGCCAATCGTGGTCTCGCCCGTTCACCTTCGCTTGGGGTATGCGTGCGGTGCATTCGCTGGTAGAGGAAGTTAAACGGGGTCAGCTCTTGATAACCATGCCGCAGCATCCCATTCTGCTCCGGATTTCCGAATCAAAGTTGCTGGAGCTGGCCGGTCCGACCCCAAAACCGATTAAGAACGGGATTCGTCGATGAGGTTGTGAGAATTTAATTAGCCAGGCTAATGAACCTCCCCGACGCAAGCGTCGGGGTATCGGGGAAGGAGAACTTATTCTCTACCACAGTGTTAACTGACGCAGATCCTCCTTCGGCTTGCCCTGTTCCAAAACGTATTTCTCCACCATCGCCCAATTCCCTCTCTCCCCAACCGTCCCCACGTAATACCCTGAACTCCAGAATCTTCCTCCCCAGAGTTCCTCCTTCAGCCACCGCTCCCTCTTGAACAACTCCCGTGCTGTGATACTCTTGAATTTCATCACGATACTTCCTGGCGCTATTTTCGGATGTGCCCCGCACAGTAAATGCACATGGTCTTTATCCATCCCTAGGGCCTCCAGTTCTATTTCATAGCGTTCCCCTATCCCTCTGGCCGTTTCGATCATCACTCGCTCAATCCGCTTATCTATCAGCGCCTTCCGATACTTCACCGGCATCACCACATGATAGTGGATCTCCCACACACAGTGACTTCCTCGCTTTACTCGACTTTCTTCCTTCCTCTCTCCCACCCTCTCTTCTTTATCAAGTCAGCCACCCCGCAGCAAGCTACGGGGAATCACCAAGTTGAATTGACACATGATTCTCATCCTTGTGAAAAGGATTACTTTCCGCACCCGAGAAGACAGGCCTCTTGCCCGGTTGTCTCACTACCGAGCGCAGCGACATCCTTGATATGTGGGCTAGAATCGCATTCCGTTCAGCCTTAGGCAAGGCTTCCAACTGGGGTAATATCAGAAAGTTCGCATGCCCCACCCACCGCAATCTCCGCCCTTCGACTACTCTCAGGGCCCTGAGCCTGGCGAATGGACAACCCAAAGAGATCTGCACCACCGACTCTGAAATTAGACCTGGAAGAAAGAAACCGCAGAGGCCGGCTTTGTGGTTTTTCAAGCCGGATTTACTAAGAGTGCCATTTTTTCTTCTTCAAAAGCTGTCTTAGAAGCATAGCCCATCATTTTGATGGTTTTTACGCCGATTTCGGTAGCCAGCTTGTGGATCTTCACGCGGATGGTTTCCGTCGCTTCGGTCAGTGGGCTGAAATGGCCTTTGAGAAGATACCAGATGGAGACGGTGAGCTTGCGCGCCACGGCGGCCACCGCAATGTTACGGTGGCCCTTGCGCAAAGTGAGTTTCCAGCCCCATTGGTGTAAGGGGCTGTTTTTCTGGTTCAGCGCGTTCTGTGCCGACTGGATCAGCAGCGCACGTAGATCTTTGCGGCCGAAGGCAATAATACCGCCATCGCGCTTGATGGTCAGTCCGCTGCGATGCCGGCTGGGGGACAGCCCCAGATAGGCGACCAGCTTCTTGGCATTGGCGAAGCGGTGGATGTCGCCGATGACTGCCCCGATGGCATAGGCGACGACATGCCTCACTCCCATCAGACGCACTAAGGGCAGCAATGCGGGATCCTCGAGCACCTCGCGAGCCATCAGTGCCCGCAGTTTTTTGCGTCGCCTCTCGGCCATCCAAAGCTCTTCGAACATCTCTTCGCACAAGAACAGTTGCACCGGACTCCAGGGGCGACATCGCAGCACCCAGGCACGGCCCGAAGCTCGAGTTAGGCAGGTGCCCCGGGGAATCCGCTTTCCCTGCTCGCTGAGGTAGCTGCGGATGCGATTGCGTATCCGCGTGCAACTGCACACTGCCTTGCGATGGGTGTGCATTACTTCACGGCGTTCGCGCGTCTTCTCATCTGGGGTCCACACTTCCCGAGCCAGTCCGCTCAGGTAGATTCTTCCCAGTTTCACCGCACTGAGTTTATCGTTGTTGCAGTAGGCCTTGCGAATCTGTCCGGCCCTTTGGCTTTCTAACACCACTGCCGCGATCCCCACCTTCTTGAGCCGCTTGACCGTCTCGAAACTGTTGGTGGAGGCCTCCAGGACCACCAGATCGGTTCCCTTCAGGTGCTTGCCGGCCCAGCCTTCCAGCTGTTCCGTAGAGACCCTGTCGTAGACTTTCTGCACCACAGCGCTGGCCGCATCGCTGCCTTCCAGCAATGCCGCCGTGAAGATATCCGGGTGCATATCCAGCCCGATGATTCGTCTGGGTTGACTTTGCTTTTTTTCCATTGTTTGCTTTTCTCGCTTATGGCGGCTGACCGGGGGCAGGCGGTTACGTAGCATTCAGCTTTTCGGAGTCCATCCTCCACGTAGGTGCATTCCGCCGGCGCTCAATCACAGAGTCGGAGAGTAACTCCAGCGTTCTCGTCGAGCGTCTCCCGTTTGCCACCTGTTGGTGTTGCACAGCACCCACAGGTTCGAACGATGCCCCCGGTCTGCCATAAGCTCCATTGTTTTCGCTGGAAATCCTCATACGGTCACAGAGAGCGCTGACCCTTGCCGGATCAAACAGGAGTGAAACTTCAAGCGCCTTTTCAACCTAATGGGAAAGGAATGCGGAGCAACCATGGCATAAAGTCCAACCAGCAAGGGTTTTCGGTCCAAAAGATGGCCATCCAGCTCTTCGCAGAAGAGCTTTACGCAATCTGTCGTTTGCCTGATCGTCCCAACCCCAATTTACTCACTTTCACCAACTTCCTTGCAAAAGTTCCGAATCTAAGCCCGACAGATTGCTAATCATGCTTTGATAGTCTCTACGGTGACCTTCTTAGCCTCGTCGAAGTCGATTTCATAGCCGAGCCCAGGCTTCGTAGGCGCGTGCACGTAGCCCTTTGAGTCCGGCCTAACGGGGTCGAGGTAGACTCCTGGATACATCATTTCGTCGAACACCCCGTGCGGTACGGCCGCTTCGAAGTAGTCGCCGTTGGTGATGGCCAGCAGGACGTGCAGGCTGGCGGTACCGCCGGCGAAGTCGTGGGGCTCCATGTTCAGGTTGTTGACCTCCGCCAGGCCAGCCAGCTTCATCAGCTCGCCAATCGGCATGTAGGGCGGCCCGGCGACGATATCTATGCACCTGTTACGGATCAGCTCAGCGTAGTCGTGGATGTCCTGCACCCCGTCGAACATCCGCACCTGTACGACTTGGCAGGCCCGTCTCAGCTCAGCGAGCCCCACGACGTCTCGGACGGGCAGCGGATCTTCCAGCCAGTGGAAACGGAGCTCGTCCAGTACCCGGGCCACCTTGAGTGCACCGCGGCGGTCATAGGGGCCTGGATAGGCCGCTGGGTCCAGCATCAAAACAACGTCGTCGCCCGCGACTTCGCGAAGTGTGTAGCAGAGGCGGATGTCGTCGTCCGGTATGCCGTAGGGGTGGATCTTGATCGCCTGGAATCCGAGCGACTTGCACTCTTCGACGACATCGACGAACTGCTCGTCTGTGGCGCAATGCACTGTCGAGGCATAGGCAGGGATCCGATCTCTGGTCGCTCCCAAGAGCCTATAGATGGGCTGGTTGAACGCTTTGCCGGCGATGTCCCAGAGGGCGTAGTCGAGGACGCCGAGCATCCGCATGGGCCAGCGAAACCGCCCCTTCAGCACGGTTTCGATGCGGCCCCGATCAAGCGGGTTCTGTCCTTCTATTGAGTCCCGATGCTGGGCCCAGAGCGCGGCGAGCTGCTTCATGGTGTGGAAGTGCAGGGAGCCGCCGTTGGCGCTTACCACGCCGTCGATGCCCTCGTCTGTGTGGACGACTGCAATGCCGTACTGGCGCTGGGAAGCAACCGAATGCTCCAATTTGAGCTGCGTGGGGTTCGGACGCGGCTCCAGCATGTGTATCGTAAGTCCTGTGATTTTCAACTCTTGCCTTCCGGTTGCCAATCCTTCCCGCTCCTCCCGGAGCGAGCTACCTGTAGCCCTCTGCGTAAGCGGAGGGTATCGGATCTCGGGTTCATTGCCAGCCATAGTTGATGGCCACAGGCCTCGATGCGGAACCTCTTAATGATAGGAAATTGCTTTTCGCCCTCCAAGGTGTTAGGGAGGGCGTATTGGGCAAAATCGGCGTTTCCATGGAGGGAGTCTGGCGGAATGAGGCGGGAAGGGCAAGCAGAGCGTGGTTTTGACAGTTCATCCGAAAGAGCCAAGATTTAAGCCCGGCGGATTGCCGGCGGTTCAGACACCATTCTCACTCAGCACACTGCCGGCGGGCACACTGCGGAGTTGACTGAGAAGGCTTTATTTTTCTCGAGAATCTTCAGCGCTACCGCGAAGGTGCAGCGTTAAAGAATATTGTCAATTTTACACGGGGCTTGAGTGAGGCTCGAAAAAGCTTACACAAATAAATATAAACACTTATATACAAATGGGTTATATATTTCATGGAGAATGATGATTTAAACTCTTCCGATGTGAAAGTAAGGCAGCGACTCGGCAAACGGAGCGGGAATGCCACGGGCAACATTATTGGAGGGACGAGGGCCCCCGAGTCCGACGGCAGGCATCCGTTTTTGCTCGGGCCTGAAAGCCGACAGGTCGGCAACCGGCTCAATCCCGGAACTCGGACTTTTCAACGGCCTCGAGAGCCCTCGGCCCTCCAATTAACCTCTGCCTAGGTTCGCTGAATCTAGTATTAGGAGTTTGTCGGACCAAAGGCCGACAAACTCAGAATGTTCGAACGATGGCGAAGATTAGAAAAGTTCGGCCTGTGTTGCTCAGTGCGCCGTATGCCGACCCCAAGAGCAGCCTCGAAGTCAAACTGCATCTGCGCACCGGTTATCGTACTTGCGGGCTCGTGGAAATCACTCTTCTGGACTGTTGTGCGAAGGAAAAGGGCTTACCCCTTTTTCGCTTCTTAGGCGGGGATGAGATCGGAGAATTAAAGCTCTACGCAAGTGGTGGAGATTCCAATGGACCAGATGCAATGGATGGGGAGATTGCCCGAGTTGGCCACCGCGATTGGTTCTAAGTTTCGTGTCTTTGCAGTCGCTATCGGTATCGAAATCGCTATCGGGAGGCAGAAACATGCTGAAGGCCGGTACAGCAGAATTCGCTTTGATCCTTACCCCAAATAACTCAAGCCTTGTTGGTTCGAGAACATGTATGGGCGAAAAGCGCCTGATGTTTTTGCCCCACATTTTTCTGCCTTGATTTCTCAGCGTCCTCCGCTCTCCGTGGTTACATTTCACTCGCATAGCTCTCTTGGGTTGCCCGTTTGACGGTTCGGCCGGCTCGCTGCAGGTAGAACTCAGGGCCCGGAGCCTGTCATGGGGCGGCTTCGCTGCCCTGGGACCTCTGTTTCCTCCTCCTGTAGAATGGAAGGCTTGCTCTCGATCCTGAAAAGATGAAATTCTTGATCCGCGAACCGTTGGCTGCAGAAGCGGATCGAAGAAAATATTTTGTTCCGAGCCAAAGGCGACATCCTTCAATTGCGCGCGGCTAGATTTTTGGAATGTACGGCGATACAGGAAGTTCTGAGGGTCGGCAACGCCTTGGAAGAGAAAGAACATGAGAAGAATCCGAGGGGATGTGGGATATTGCGATGACTGAATTTTTCATAAGCTCCGATGGGACCCGCATTGCATACACAAGGAGGGGGGCTGGTCCAACCGTCCTCTTTCTTCATGGATGGATGTGCAATCGTGGATTCTGGACGGACCAAATTGTAGCCTTTTCCTCTAGATACAGATGCATCGCTGTCGATTTCCGAGGCCAGGGCAGCTCCCAGGTACCGGAGGCGCCTTGCACCATGACCTTACTCGCGCGCGACGTGCGAGAACTCATCGAGCACCTTGGGATCTCCAATTGTGTGCTTGTCGGTCACTCAATGGGCGGAATGGTAGCCCAGATGCTGGCAGTGGAAGGTGTCCCATCGATTGCGGCCCTTGTCCTGGTTACTACTATCGCCAGCGATGCATCGGATCAGTTGATCTCAAAGCGAATCGCTCGTGACGCCGCTTCGGGTTCGTTCGTGGAGGCGTTCGACAAACACTTTTCTCTATGGTTCGATGAAAATGTCGGGCCTGCGTACATGGCCCACACGCGGGATGAGATGCTGAAAACACCCGACCGCTTGGCGTTGGCGCTGGTGAAGGATTATTGGAATTTTGATCTCACCGCGGAACTGGCCCAAATCAACGTTCCGACGCTTGTCGTAGGCGGTCACTCTGACAAATCATCCCCCGCCTCCCAGGCCCGACAACTTGCGCATCACATCCCGAATGCGAAACTCCACATCATGGATTGCGGACATTTCCCTATGATCGAGCAAAGCGAGGAGCTGACCGTGGTTCTCGCTGACTTTCTGGGGAGCAACTCAAAGCCGTCGACCAGAATTGAACATGACCTTCTTGGCGAGGTGCGCGTTCCCGCGACCTCCCTCTACGGCGCGCAGACGCAGCGGGCCATCGACAACTTTCCGCTCGCCGGCGAGAAACGTATTGGCGACTACCCGGCTCTCATCGACGCCCTGGTGTTGATAAAGTTAAGTGCGGCAACAACCAACAAGAAAATCGGCGCTTTGGATCCGAAAATCGCCGATGCCATTGCCGCCGCTTCGGAACAGCTCTTGAGAAGCCCCCGCTATGACCAGTTTCCCATCCACAGGTTCCATGGCGGCGGTGGTACATCCGCCAACATGAATGCCAACGAGGTCCTTGCCAATGCCACGGAACAAGCACTCGATGGCCAGCCGGGGCAATACAAGGTCGTCCATCCGAACAGCCACGTAAATCTGAACCAGTCAACCAATGACGTCTATCCCACCGCCTGTCATGTAGCGATCATCATGCAATGGCCGTTACTGGCGCAGGCATTGGAAGCCCTGGCGTTGCGATTGCGGGAGAAAGGGGACGAGCTCGGTGAGCAGCGCAGACTGGCTCGAACCTGTCTGCAGGATGCGGTAGACACATCCTACAGCGACTTCTTCAATGCCTATGCATCGTGCGTCGACCGATTGCGTTCCAGGCTCTATGCCGCTGTTGACCGACTGCATACCGTCAACCTTGGCGGGACCATTGTGGGCAGAGAGGCCGATACGCCGAGCGCTTATCGGCAGGGGATAGTTCCTGCCCTTTGCCGGGCGACTGGCGACGACGAATATCTCCAGGCGACAGACCTGTATGATGCAGCTCAGAATCCGGATGACATGATCGGAGTATCGAGTGCCCTCGATATTCTTGCGCGAACGCTGATAAAAATCTGCAAGGATTTGCGGCTTCTCAGTTCCGGGCCGGAAGGAGGCATTGCAGAGATTCGCCTGCCTGCGGCCCAACCCGGATCATCCACAATGCCGGGCAAAGTGAATCCTGTGATTCCGGAATTTGTGATTCAGACCTGTTTCCAGGTCATCGGGAACCACGCGGCCTGCGCGAGTACTTTGGATCATGGCGAACTGGACCTCAACGTCTGGGAAAGTTCAATTGTTTTCAATATTCTGGATTCCTTTGAATCGCTCACGTCAGCGACCCACACGCTGGCGGAAAGCTGTATCGCCGGAATCCGTGTCGATGCTGAGCGCAGCAGGACCCATGCCGAGGCCACAATACCGTTGCTCACCAGGCTTGCCCGTGAGCATGGCTACGCCAGGATATCAAAGCTCTGCTCGGAGTCGGGCGGCGACCTGCAGCAGGTGAAGCAGAGGCTTCTCCGGGAGGGTTTGTTGCCTTCCTGAAAATTTGGTCAGAAGGGCAGGGCCACGTTTGGGGGCAGAAATATGCTAAGTGATTGGGGTAGAGCGTTTCGCCTGTAAAGAACCAGCCCCCGGAACTGAGATCGAAGAGGAACATGCTCTCCGGCGTGCTGGAGGCGTCGACATAGGCAATTTATTGAGGAATCCGCTTGATTCAAGCGGCGATGACTCTTTTTATGCGAAACCTGAGAAAGGAGAATGCTATGCGCCCCATACTGGATTACGCCGACATCTTTTCGGGCTCTGCCGGCTATGAGCCGGACGGGAGGGCATACCTTTCCCATCCCCCTCGAGGAGTGCGGCTGATATTCAACGCGGCTGAACGCTCGGCGCCTCTCATCACCGGCGAAATGCCGTGGGAGGGTAACTTGGCACATGCGACCGTGCGCCGCGACGGTGGTAAATACCGCATGTGGTACCTATCGCTGTGCGGCAAGGGCATCTACGACCAGTTTCTCTGTTACGCCGAGAGCGAGGATGGCTTCGAGTGGACCAGGCCCGAACTGGGACTGTTCGAATTCCAGGGTTCGGCCCGCAACAATATCTGCCGCGGAGGACCCAGAGGAGCCCGGGGCTCTACCTTCATCGATCCGAGCGCGCCCCCGGCTGAGAGGTACAAGAGGATAGGACATTGCCCCCAGTGGTATCACGAAGGCAAACAAATCAGCGCCGAAGAGGGGTTGCGCCGTTGGCGCGAATTGGGGGAGGCGGGCTACTCCAGGGATGAAGTGCGGCAAAAAGTGCGGCTGGTCGGCACTCATCGCGCCGTCGTTTCCCCCGACGGTATCCACTGGACGGATCTCGAGGATCCTCTTTTCGAGATGTTCTGCGACACCCATACCATCTGTTTCTACGACGGCGACCGGGGCAAATATGTGGGCTATTTTCGCACCCACGCCAATGGCCGCAAAGCTATCGGACGCGCCGAAACCGATGATTTCCGCCGCTGGCCCAAGCCTGAGACGATCGTCGTTCCGGACCTGGAGGACGGGCCCAGCCACTCCCTTTACACCAACGCATATTCGCGCTACCCCGGTGCCGATATCCACGTTATGTTCCCCGCTGTCTTCGATCACCTCAACGACAAGGTGGACGTCTACCTGGCTGTGAGCCGCGACGGCATTAACTGGCTGCGGGCGGGCCGAACGCCGGTTCTCGCCAGCCGTGCGACAGGGGGGGCCTACATGGGAACGGAACTGCTGGTGCTGGAGGACGGCCGCATGGCCGTGCCCTATTGGGGGGAGCGCAAAATAAGGCACAACGAAGTCTACTATCTCGACCGTAGCAAGAGGAGTAGCATTGCCTGGAAGGGCAGTCGCATTGCCTGGGCCACCTGGCCCAGGGATCGGATCGGTGGCCTGCGGGCGGACGACTATGGCTGCTTTTCGCTGATCGGTTCTCTTGCCGAAGGCGGTGCGGTGCGCATCAACTACGCCACCGAACGCGGCGGCTGGATACGCGCTGCGCTCTACAAAGATTTGCCCTATCCCCCGGAGAAGACTCAGCCGCTGGAAGGTTATGGTTTTGAAGATTGCGATGCCCTCGCCGGCGACGAATTCGAGCGAGAAGTGAGCTGGCAGGGCAGTGCAGATCTTTCCCGTTTCGCCGGCAAGAAGCTCACCGTGCGCTTCGAGATGATGCGGGCGACGCTCTACGCCTGGGAGTTCGGCAGACCTGGCGCGGCCAGGCAATCAACCTGAACATTTTTTCGTAGCCCACCGCAATCTTCGCTGACGCTGCGATAAGCAGTGGGCTACGGGGCGGCGATGACGCTCACTGGGCAGGCGCTCCGTAGCGCAGGGTCCCGACAGGATCGGGATTGCCCGGCGAACGGCCGATTTCCTCCCCGATCGATCGGGCGGTGTTGCCCGGAAAACTTATGTAGGCGTAGCAAAGGTCCACTTGCGGGGTGTTGAAGCGAGCACTCAAGGCCTGTTTCAAATATTCTGCATTCTGCACAAGGCTTATTGGAATCCTGGTTATCACCTTTTCTTGTGCATGCGTGAATACTTCAATCTTTTCAACTGACGTTTACCTTATGAATTTTACTGAACAAGATTTCCACGAGGCCGTCTCGCCCTGAACCGGAAGATTTTCGACGACATGCGGAACCGTTCCCCTATACGGAGTCTAGTGACAAAGGCGCTGATTACCGCACTGACCTTCGGCGCCGTCGCCATCTTTATCGGCCTATGGGATCAGTTCTTCCGCCCGCCCCTGTCAAAAGAAGCGCCTCGCTACTCACCCGAAACCGTAGCCGCTGCCAAGCGCTCACGAGTCTACCCCATCGACATGGAGAAGGGCCCGATAATATGGCGGGACGTCGATTACAGTAAAGGTCCGGCTGCTTCTTGGTTTCCAAGGGAAGAGGCTCCCATCTTGAGCGAGCTTGTAGCGCAAGGAAAATTCCCTCCGGTGGCAGAACGTGTCGGGCCTGAACCGGTCGTGCTGGAGGGCGTCGAAGGGCTGGGAAACTACGGTGGATCATGGATCATGGCAGTAGGTTCAGCCCGTGAGGTGGGCAACGTCATGGGCATCCGCCTTTCCGCCCCCAGCCTTTTTCGCTGGTCGCCCCTCGGCAAGCCCGTCGTTCCTCATTTGGCCAAGAGCTACGAGACCAGGGACAATCACCGCGAGTTCATTATCCACCTGCGTCGTGGCATGCGCTGGTCGGACGGCCACCCCTTTACCGCGGACGACATACTCTACTGGTGGAAGCACGAGGCCACCGATCCGGGCGTATGGTCACAACCGCCCTCCATCATGATGTTTCGGGCTAAGCCCGGCCGCATCGAAAAGATTGATGATTTTTCCGTGCGCATTGCCTTCGAGTCGCCCCATCCACTCTTTCCCCAACATCTCGCCAGCGGCAGAGCAAACGAACTCATAGATACGCCCGCGCATTACCTGCGCCGTTACCACCCCACAATCGGTGATCAGGAGCTGATTGCCATGACCATGAGGGCTCTCGGTCAGCCCAGCCCGCACTCCCTCTACATGTTCTTGAAAAACTGGGACAATCCCGAGCATCCACGTCTCTGGCCCTGGATCTATCGCGCCTACAAATCGAATCCACCCTGGAACTTCGTGCGCAACCCCTACTACTGCGCAGTGGATACAAAAGGGCGCCAACTGCCTTACCTCGACCGCATTCTTCTCAACGAACACTCCGCCAAGATGATCAACTTAGCCGCTTCCAATGGCGAATACACTCTGCAGTATAAATGGATGGCGTTCGACCACTACGAACTGTTGATGGCCGGCCGCGAACGCAACGACTACGAGGTCTACAATTGGAGCTGGGGCCACGGCGCCTCGCTCTGTCTTCAGCCCAATCTCAACCGCCTGGTGAAAGCGGGAGAGCCGGCTACGAGAATGAAGAGCGAACTGCTGCAGAAAAATGGATTTCGTCAAGCACTGTCGCTCGCTATCAACCGCCAAGCGATCATCGACTCGGAATTTACGGGCGTAACCAAACCGGCCCAAATGGCTCCTGAACCCGGTTCACCCTACTTCGAATCGACTCTCTACCACGCCTTTACCGAGTATGATCCAGAACGGGCCAACCGATTGCTCGATGGTCTTGGCCTCACTCAGCGCGACCGGGAAGGCTACCGCACCTTACCCGATGGCAGCAGGCTGACCCTGTTTCTTGTCGCCTCCATCACTACTCGCCCGGAAAAGCTCCAAGCCGTGGTGGAGGACTGGGGCCGAGTCGGGTTGCGCGTCATCCTGCAAGCTCTGGCCAACCGCCTGCGCCGGATCCGGATCGAATCACGCGATTTCGATATCGTGCGTGGAGGCGCGGTTAACCAGATCCTGCCCCTCCTGGATGCCGGCTCCTACGTCCCGTGTGACTCTTGGAGGACCAAGTATGCCATCGGCTATGCCAACTGGTATATGCGCGGCGGTTTCTACGGAAACGATCGGGCCAATACGGAGGGCGCTATCCCTATTCCCGAGGATCATCCTCTCTATCGCGCCCTCGAGGTCTATGATGAAGCGATCACCACACCCAATGAGGCGCAACGCATCGCGATCTTTCGCGAAGCGCTCACCATCGCTGCCGAAAACCTCTGGTCGATCGGTGTCTGCACAAGCGTTCCCCATTCGATTGTGGTCAAGAATGGTTTCCGTAATGTCCCCAAGCAGCTTCTGAGCGGATTCACCGGTACGGGCCTTGGTGGTTCCGAGACATTCTTCTTTGACGAACCGACCGATTCTCCGGGCGCTATCGCCCAAATCAAAGCCGAAATCGAGCAGGTGACACCGCGCTTTACGCTTGACGGTGAAGGGCCTGGGGTCGCTACCGAATCGGTAGGTGATGTGCTCGCCAAAGTCCTGACCAGGCTGATCTTGAGTGTTCTGGCGCTCATTGTCATACTGACGGCAGTCAGGCACCCCTTTATCGGTCGGCGGCTGCTCATCATGGTGCCGACGTTAGCCATTGTTTCGGTAGTCAGCTTTACCATCATTCAACTGCCGCCCGGCGATTTCATCACCTCCTACATCGCTCGGCTCGAACAGACCGGGGAAGAGGCCGACCTTCAGAAGGTGGAGGAAATCATCGCCATGTTTCAGCTCTACGAACCTATGGTGAAACGCTACCTGCGCTGGGTTGGCTTAACCTGGTTTACGTCCTTTGAAGATGAGGACACGGGGCTCCTGCAGGGCAATATGGGCCGCTCTATGGAAACTCTGGGATCGGTAAACGAACTGATCGGCGACCGCCTCCTCCTGACCTTTCTCATCAGTCTCGGCACTATACTGTTTACCTGGGCAACGGCTATTCCAATAGGCATCTACTCGGCCGTGCGACAGTATTCCCTGGGCGACTACATCGCTACCTTGATTGGATTCATCGGCATGTGCATACCCAACTTTCTGCTCGCCCTCCTTCTCATGTACGCCAGCTCGCGGTATTTCGGTATCAATGTATCGGGGCTATTTTCCGCCGAGTACGCCGCCCAGCCGGAGTGGAGTTGGGGTAAGGTAAAGGATCTGTTGCAGCATATCTGGCTTCCCATGATCGTCATCGGCACCGGCGGAACGGCCAGCATGATCCGGGTCATGCGCGGAAACCTCCTTGATGAACTGCGCAAGCCCTATGTCACCACCGCCTTCGCAAAAGGAGTCCGGCCCTTCAAGCTGCTTCTTAAATATCCCGTTCGCCTCGCCCTGAATCCCTTTATTTCCGGGATCGGCGGCATTTTCCCTCAACTCGTGTCGGGGGGCGCCATCGTAGCCATGGTCCTGAGCTTCCCAACCGTCGGTCCCCTGATGCTCTCCGCCCTCTTCAACGAAGATATGTACTTGGCCGGGTCCATGCTCATGTTGCTGAGCATGCTCGGCATAGTAGGCGTCCTCGTCAGTGATCTGCTCCTTCTTATGGTCGATCCCCGCATCCGGCTGGAGGGCGGAGGCAGGTGAAGGCGAGGAATCTCGGCCGAGCCGCGTTTTCCGGCCATTTCCAGCGCCGGCGGCCGCAGCGGAGGACGTCTCGGCGAGTGGTTCAGCTGGGACCTACAGGCCATCCGCGAAAGCAGGCAACTGCCCCCCGTGCTGCCCCAGAACTGAGGTAAGCTAGAGCCTGCCCGCGGACTGCCCCGCTTCAAGCCATCGGGCGCCTTCATGGTAGCCGCGGTCCCCGGGACAAACATTCAGTTCGTCACGCAGGGCAAGGCACGTGTCCTCGAATTCATCAAGCCTTTGACGCAGGTCCTCCACGTCCGCGGGTGGGGTGGGTTTGCCGGGATTCAGCAGGTTGTCCAACTCATAAGGATCGGCGCGCAGGTCGTAGGCCTCGTCGCCGTAGTCCGGATCCCGCGTGTAGGCGAAGGCATGGGTACGCGCGTGCTGCACCAGCGAAGGATGCCGCCCTGACTCGGGCATCCCGCCGGGCCAGGTGGTTTTGAGATCGCCTCCGTAGGCGCCCACCTGTGCGAAGGCCGTGTCGCGCAGCGGCTCCGTTGCGCCATGCGCGATCCATTCGATGAGATCGTATCCCTGCAGGTAATCCGGGGCGTCGACGCCGACGAGGCCGAGCACGGTGGGCATGAGGTCGACCAGTTGCGTGAGGTGCTCGACACGCATGCCCCTCTTCATTGGCACCGAATCCGGGGGTCGGACGATCAGGGGGACCCGGAGCAGGCATTCGTAGGTGGTCTCGCACTTGGCGTATAGGTTCTTCTCGCCGGTGAAATCGCCGTGGTCGGAGGTAAGGATGAACCAGGTGTTGTCCAGTTGGCCGAGCTCGTCCATGGCGTTGTAGAGCCGTTGCATCTGCGCGTTGGCATGCGCGATCATGCCGTAGTAGTGGCTGATGGCCTTGCGCATGTCCGTCTCCGACGCAAGATGTGACCCGCATTCGCGCGCAACCTTCTCCTGCCATGCCGGCCGGCCGGCGGTGGGTTTGCGTGGCGGAAGGTCGACGGCCATCGGATCGACGAGCGTATCGAAGGGACACGGCGCGCAATAAGGCTGATGCGGATCGTCGTAGGATAGCTGCAGAAAGAATGGCGCCTCGGCATCCTTCGCCTCCCGCAGGGCTCGGATCGCTTCATCGGTCAACAGCGCGGCGTGCGACGCCTCGACCGGCAAATCGACGGGACCGTATCCCCACGCGACGTCGGCCCGGCCGGCGTCCGCCCATGTGCGCCTGGCATTGAGCAGCGGCCCCACCGACGCGCCATCCTTCTGCCGGTGATAACCGCGGTCGAGTCCGCGCGGACCTTCACAATGACCGAAAGCGGCATTAAAATAGCCGTGCCGGCTGAGCAGTTCGGGAAATTGCGGCAGGTTCCAAGGCACGCGATGTTGCACGGCCGTAGACTGATGCACCAGCGGGTTGACCCCGGTCATGATCGACGCCCGCGAAGGCGTACACACCGATGAGTTGGCGAAGCATTGTGTGAACGCAATACCTTCGGCCGCCATGCGATCCTGAAACGGCGACGGCACGTGACGGTTGCCGTAGCAACCGACGGCCGACGCCTTCTGCTGATCCGTAATCAGCAGGACGATGTTCGGGCAATCGGGATCGGACACGAATGGAACTCCATCAATGGGTTAGCGATAAGAAATCGCTTTTGGGGCGGCACGAACACCTGCCCAGTGCGACCGCTCTGCAAAAGCGTTTTTGTGCGGGAAAGCGTGCTGCATTCGGCTTGGGTTGTCAAGCTCGGGGCGCGACCGGATCGCGGAGAAACTTCGAGATGGACTCCGAGCACAGCAATGAGACAGAATTGCCCAACAACACGCTGCTCTCCCTCACCTTGCCCGCGGGCAAGGTGAGGGAGAGCTCGGACGTCGGCCTCGGAATCACAAGAGAGAACATGAACGCATCGCGTCCGAACTTTGTCTTCGTTTTTGCCGATGATTGGGGTTGGGGAGATCTCGGTTGCTACGGGCATCCGCACATTCGGACCCCCAATCTCGATCGGCTGGCATCGCAGGGGACTCTCTTCACTCAGTTCTATGTATGTTCCGGGGTCTGCTCTCCTAGTCGGGCCGCTGCCCTAACTGGCCTCTTCCCGGCCCGCCACCGGATACATGGGCATTTCGCGGATCACGACTTGAACGCCAAGCGCGGCATGCCGAACTGGCTGGACCCATCGGTGTCAACCTACACACGGTTGCTCCAACAGGCGGGCTACGTCACGGGTCACTTCGGGAAGTGGCACCTTGGCAACGGAGAGGGTGCGCCCGAGCCCTCGGCATACGGGATTGACGAGTGCAGGATCAACGCGGGCAACGGGCCCCAACTGGGCTTTCCGGTGGTGTGCAGGGAAAGACAGCCTTTTCTCAGGGGAGATGAAGCTGCACGGCTGGCAGCAGGGCTGAGGACTCGTTCGTCGGAGGTCATTGTCTATGAAACAGTGGCCTTCCTAGACCGGCACCACAAAAGCCCCTTCTTGGTCAATGTGTGGTTGAATGACACGCATGCGACCCTGGACCCCGACGCCAACCAGCTTGAGCGCTACGAGCACCTTATGCCTGACGGTGTCATGCATAAGCACGTAGGGGCCAACGCCATTTACTCCGCCGTCGTCACGGAGGCAGACAGGCAAATTGGCCGCCTCCTGAAACATATCGACGAACTTGGCCTTACGGACAACACGATTATCATCTTCTCGGCGGACAACGGACCCGAGGACATTTGTATCCGCAATTCATCTCACAGCGGCGTGGGCAGCCCCGGCCCGTTCCGTGGGCGAAAGCGCAGTCTCTACGAGGGCGGCATCCGCGTTCCATTTATTCTCCGATGGCCGGCTGGAGGCGCGCGTCCAGGTGCCGTCGATGACACGACTCCGCTCTGCGCCGTCGACCTACTGCCCACGTTCTGCTCATTGGGCGGTGCGGACATACCGTCCGACCTGCAACTCGACGGCGAAGATATGGCAGACGTCTTCCGGGGTCACCAGCGTGACCGTAGAACCAGCCTGATGTGGGAATGGCGTTTTTCGGTCCACGGGCACTGTCTTAACAAGAGCCCGATGCTGGCCGTGCGACGGGGCAAATGGATGCTTCTGTTGAACCCGGACAGGAGTCGAGTCGAACTCTTCGACGTCCCTGCAGATCACATGCAACTCACCAATCTCGCTGACCGGTATCCTGGCGTTGTGGATGAGATGGTGAGAGATGTGCTCGAATGGCAAGCGACCTTGCCCGCGGGCCCGCGGGACTGCGATGCTGGATCGAATGCCTACCCTTGGCCAAGGAACGCAGGCCAATCGGCTCCGCGGGACTAACCCCTGAGAGCTAATGTGGGTCCCACAGCACCCAGAGTACGCGTCCGTACCGAGCGGTTCCGATCAGCCACGGGCGTTCTGCTCGTAGTGAAGGACAATCCAGATTTTGCGCAATTCGGGCACGCCTTGCTGGTGGAGCCAGCCGATAAGGTAGCCAGCTCGTCGCTCCGCGTCGGCCTTGTCGTTCGCCCATCGGAGATGGCCTCCCACACTGACACGGCTTTCGCAGGGAAATCGAATTTGCGCGGCCGGTTGCCGGAAGCGGTGATGGGTATGTGCGGTGGGGAGCCGTGACGTTCGGCCTGACCGTTCGCCGGGCAATCCCGATTTTGTCGGGATAAGCCCAGAGCCACGGCGGGCTGTTTCGTTCGATCCCGATAGCGATAGCGATTCCGACCCCGATTTTTTGATTCATCTCTCTTCCTTACAACTTCCACCCATCATCAATAACTCCGCCCGGCGCAGCCGGGCTAGATGATTTTCGCGGGCCGCGAAAATCATTCCAGATCGAAAAACTCCCCGCTGGCCAAATCGACATAGTTGCGTGGATTCGACGTTCCCGCGAAATAGAAGACCCAGGCATTCCGCCCGAAGCTGAAAAGGTTGGGATAGAGCGCCTGACCGGTAAAATACCAGGCTCCCGAACTGAGGTCGAAAAGAAACATCGAGTCGGGTGTGCTGGAAGCCTCCACAAAGGTCCACCCGTGCTCGAGATGAAAAATCCACGGGTCGAAATTAACATTGTAAAATCCGAACCAGGACGATTCATGCCAACCGCCTCCCGCGTCCGCGCCACCGCTGAATATGTCCTCGTATTCCGGCGGCGGAGGAGGAGGTGGCGGAGGCGGGGTTACCGGAACCGTAAAGGCAAAGGCGGCCCCGCCGCCGGCCACCTGGACAACGGGAATATCTGGAGCATCGATGATACCGACCACTACATTGCCGCCGCCGAAAGCGATCCGTCCACCAAACGCATCGTTCCGGGCCGGATTGTCCCGGTTCAATTTCGCTACCTGGGTCCATGGTCCGCTGTCACTCCGCTCAAACACATAAGCCGCTCCGGCCGCCTGGCGGTTGTTGACTTCAGTTCCGATGGCTCCGGCGGCGAAGGCGTTTCCACTCACCTCCAGCCCCTTGCCAAATCGATCCTGCTCCTGAATACCGCTCGGTAGCACTTTGGCCGTCTGGCTCCACTGGCCCCCTCCATCAGGTTCGAAAATGTAAACCGCCCCGGTACTCGAAGCGGCGCCCTCATTGTGCCCGGGGGCGCCTACGGCCAGGATTTCGCCGCTGATGCCGACCGCCCCACCGAACAAATCGCTCTGCTCCCCGGCGCTCAGCCGGGCTGTCTGCCCCCACTGTCCGCCGCCGCGTTCGAAGACATAGGCGGTGCCGGGAGCCGAAGTCGCAAAACCGCCCACCTCATCCCTGGCATCGGCCCCCACTACGGCGGTGTCTCCGCTGATGGCCACGGCGATGCCGAAATTATCCTGTGGATCCGGATTGACCGGTTCCAGCTTCGCATTCTCCACCCACTGTCCGCCCTCCTTTTCGAAGACGTAGGCGGCGCCGAAGTTCTCCGCCACATCCGTCTCAAACAAAGTGCCCACGACGATCCGATCTCCGCTCACGTCGACGGTAAAACCAAAACTCTGGTCCGCTCCGCCGTCGCTGGCCGTCAGCTTGGCCGTGCGGCCCCAATTGCCGGCGCCCCCCGCGTCCCGTTCGAACACATAGACCGCTCCCGCGCTGTTCGCGACGTCGTCGTCCCCCGTCGCTCCCACCGCCATCACGTCGCCTTCGATCGCGACCGAATCACCTAAGCGGTCGAAGTTCCCTCCATCCCCTAATACCTTCGCTACCTGGACCAATTGGTTGCTCCCATCGAACTCGAAGATATAGACCGCCCCCGAGCTCAGGCCCTGGGTGTTGTCCCCGTTCTTGCTGATTACCAGCGTATTTCCGTCCGCGGCAACGGATTGACCGAAATTATCAAGATCTTCCAGTGGGTCGTTGGGCAATACCAGAATCGCCGCCGCGGAGGCAGAGAGGGACCACAGAACCATCACCGCGCCGAACAGCGAAAGGAAAAGAAGCCTGGTCAAGGGCTGCCCCGCGAACCACCACCTCCCGCAGCGGTCCCAACGGTCCGAGAATCCCGTGGACGGAAGGCCGCGGATTGAAAATGAAAGGTCTGAAACGATTGCATGCATGATCTCTCTAGTCATTTCCTGGAAAATCACTTTCTAAGTCTGCGCCGCTCGCCCCCGGCTCATCGAGCGAACTTTCGCCCGGCATCGCGATCGAGGAGCCCACTCAATGACTCTGACGGGTCATATTGGAAAAGTAAAAGAAATCAGAAGCAAAAAGGGCTCTGGCATTGACATGCTCATTTGTCGAACACGACACCAGGTTGTTCTTGTTCCTTGGTACCAACTGATTGTCGCAATTTCTTAATCCTCTAGGATTCATTCCTGCCGTCATAGCTCGTCTGAGACTACGTCAAAAAGGCGGGACATGCTGACCAGCCGGTACGCAGGGCAATCCCGATATTGTCGGGACCCTGCGCTACGAGGTGCCCCACCCATTATCAAACAAATATCCCCGCCCGGCATCGCCGGGCTAGATGATTATCGCGTACCGCGAAAATCATTGCTGGTTAAAGAATTCCCCGCTGGCGAGATCCACATATTGGCGCGGACCGGAGGTCCCCGCGAAGTAGAAAACCCAGGCGTTGCGGCCGAAGCTGAAGAGATTGGGGTAGAGGGTTTCGCCGGTAAAGAACCAGGCTGCTGAAGCCAGATCGAAGAGAAACACACCCTCTGGTGTGCTGGAGGCGTCGATAAAGGTCCAGCCGTGTTCGGCATGGAAGATCCAGGGGTCGAACTCAGTATTGTAAAAGCCGAACCAGGAAGACTCGTGCCATCCACCCCCGAGGTCGTCTCCCCCGCTGAAGATATCCTCCTCCGGTGGCGGAGGTGGTGGCGGGGGCGGGGTAATCGGCACGGAATAGGTAAAGGCTCCCCCTCCCGTAGGTTGTGCGCTTATTTGACCGGCAGTGGTTCCGTTAATATCAACTATGCTTCCCACTACCTGCCCACCACTTATGCCGAGCAACCGACCAAATTGCTGCGAGCGTTGGGGATTATCCGTGTTCAATTTGGCTACTTGGGACCACTGCCCACCTGCCTTACGCTCGAAAACATAAGCCACGCCGGCAGCGGTGAAATTATTGGCCTCGCTGCCGCTTGCACCGGCTACTAAGGCGTTCCCGCTCAGGGCCACTCCGCTACCGACAGCATCTCTCTCCGCCACGCCAGTGGGAATCACTTTTGCGGTTTGCTCAAATTGTCCCGCTGCATTGCGCTCGAAGATGTAGACCGCTCCCGTACTGCTCAAACCTCCCTCACTGTGGCCCGGCGCACCCACTGCCACTACCTCGTCCCGGATTCCCACGGCTGTGCCGAAGGAATCATTCACCTCATTTTCGCTTAATTGGGCCGTCTGCCCCCAATTCCCGTCACCCCCGGCATTCCGTTCGAAGGTATAGGCGAAACCAGGCGCGCTATGGAAGACGTCTGCCACAAAATCGGCTGCGTTGGCACCCACGACCGCAATCTCTCCGCTGATTGCTACAGCCTTGCCAAAATTTGAGCGCGGTTGCGGATTTTCAGGAGTTAACCTTGCTTTCTGCACCCACTGCCCGCCTTCCTTCTCAAACACATAGGCAGCCCCGAAATTCTCCGCCAGGTCCGTCGCGAAGAACGCGCCCACCACCATCCGGTCCCCGCTGAGGTCGAGGACATAACCAAAGCCATGATTCTGGCCGCCGTCGCCGGCGGTCAGTTTGGCCACCTGCCCCCATTGGTCGGCGCCGCCGGCGTCCCGTTCGAATATGTAGACTGCGCCGGAATTATTGGCCACATCGTCGTCGCCGGTGGCACCCACTGCCAACACGTCCCCTTCGATGGCGGCCGAATCGCCGAAGTGATCAAAATTTCCCCCGGTGTCGCCGAATATCTTCGCCCGCTGCACCCAGTTGTTACTTCCTTCCGGCTCGGCCTCAAAGATATAGGCCGCTCCCCCGCTCAGACCTCCCACGTTGTCTCCATTCTTGCCTACGACAATGGTGTTTCCATCGATGGCGACGGAGGAGCCGAAGTTATCAAAGGGCTCGATTGGATCGTTCGGGTTGAGCAGAATCGCCTGGCCCGGTGAAATTGAGTGGAGGCCGAGGAAAAATCCGGCGCAGGCAACGCGGCCGGCGTATCGAATGGATCGGAAGAGAGACGGCCAGGGCGCGGGTCGGGGGGCACGAACCGAGGTTGCGACAGGTCGATCTCGGTGCTTCCGATTCGGCGGCGATATTATTACTGGAAACATGCTGTGATAAGGTATCATTGTGAACGCCGAGCGTAACCGCGAGAGCGCTAGCTCGAGTTGGCTACCGCGATTGGTTGTGCGGGTTTTTTGCCGCGGATTTACGCGGATTACACACGGATTCTGTTGTATATGAAAATTCATCAGATGTTGCTCCTCACTTCCCCTCATATTGATCGCACCTCTTCTTACGCGGCGTTCCCGACATCTGTCTGCGCCCCCATCCTGCAAATAATCGTGGCCCCTAGCCGCGTCACGTCCGCGCTCACCCGCGGCTATTTTATCTTTCGTGCACAGCCTCCGGTTCGCAGGGCAACTTCGTAAGCCCTGCGCTACGAGTTGAGGCAGCTCCCATAGTCGTCATCCTCCATTTGAACTCCGGCCCGGTGCAGCCGGGCTGCGGTGATTTTCCAGCCGCGGGAAAATCACTTCGAGTTGTTCTTGATGCGTAATTGTTAAGAAATATTCACAGCCATCCCACAGGATGTGGTGAGACTCCCTTTCGGGCAGGGTTAAAAAAAGGTGGTCGGCGGCGGATTCCGACCAAAGAATCCGCAGTATGAAAAACATAACGCCGACGAAACACTACAGCAGCACCTTGCATCAGCTTTGTAAACTCATCCCGTCGCATTTGACGGAAAAACTCGCCCGGGAGTACGGGGTCGATAAAAAGGCGCGCACCTTCACGCCATGGAGTCATGTGGTCAGTCTGCTCTTTGCGCAACTGACCCATGCCATCGGCCTTAACGACGTCTGCGACACCCTGCGGCATCATGCGGCCAAGCTCAGGGCGATCAGGGGAGCGGTTGCACCGAGCCGAAACACTCTTTCGCATGCCAATAGGGAGCGCGACAGCGACATGATGGAGGCGTTGTTCTGGAAGGTGCTGGGGCATCTGCAAGAGCTTTCGCCGGGCTTTGGACCGGCCGGGCGCTACCGAGGCCTGCCCCGTCGCTTCAAACGGGCGATCCATGCGATCGATTCCACCACCATTGCCCTGGTGGCCAACTGCATGGACTGGGCCAAGCACCGTCGGCGCAAGGCCGCGGCGAAGATGCACCTGCGGCTCAACCTGCAAAGTTTTCTTCCCGGCTTTGCCGTCATTGAAGAAGCTTCCCATCACGACGACACGCGGACTCTGGCCCTGTGCGCGGGGCTGCAGGCCGGAGAGATCGCGGTTTTTGACAAGGCTTACGTGCATTTTGCCAATCTTTTCCATTTGAGCGAACGCGGCATATTCTGGGTCACGCGCGCCAAAGACAACCTGCGCTGCCATGTTTGCCGCAAGCGCCTGCGCAAGCCTCAAGGACGTATCCTGCGGGATGACGAGGTCACCCTGAAGGTTCCCGCCTCCCGCCGGCAGTATCCCGGCAGGTTGCGCCGGATCGAAGCCGAAGTGGAAGTCAACGGCGAGTGGGTCGTCATGGTTTTCCTCACCAACAACATGGACTGGGCCCCTTCCAGTGTCTGCGCCCTCTACCGCTGCCGCTGGGGCATCGAGGTGTTTTTCAAGCAGATCAAGCAAACCTTCAAGGTCTGCGATTTTCTCGGGCATTCCAAGCAGGCCATCCGTTGGCAGCTGTGGGCCGCCCTGCTGCTGCTCGTTCTGCTCCGATACATTGCCTTTATCAGCCAGTGGCCGCACAGCTTCACCCGGTTGTTTACGCTCGTGCGCGGCGTGCTCTGGGACCGTTTCGGGCTTTTCGATCTGGCGGACTTCTATGGGACAGCACGAACCCGATATCGAATGTGTTCCCAGCCTCAACAGGCTTACCTGCCCGGTTTCTCCCCTTAGCTCTGTGGGACAGCATCCGTCCATATCAACCATTTCCCCCCTGTTTTACATTTTGACTTTTTCCCAATATCAACCGCTATCCCGCTCCATCCCTCAGGCTTGCCCTTCAGGGTTGCCTTCAGGGTTGCCTTCAGGGTTGCCTTCAGGGTTGCCTTCAGGGTTGCCTTCAGGGTTGCCTTCAGGGTTGCCTTCAGGGTTTAGGCCTTATGGGATGGCTGTGAGAAATATTTAAAAAATTTTGACAATGGCGAATTTTTTTGTCAAATAAATACTAAATACTAAATACTAAATACTAAATACTAAATACTAAATACTAAATACTAAATACTAAATAACTGAGGAGGTGGAGAGGAATCGCATCTTCTTCACACCATCAGCAACTCGCAAACTCTACTCACTCCAATGAAAATGAAGAGATTCACAGCATTCCTATTATTATGCGTGTTCCCGTTTTCGGGATCACTCTTGCTGGCTCAGAGCCAGGAAGAAAAAGTAAAGGAGGTTGAAGAAGATATCATCACTCTCTCCGAGTTCGAAATCGAAGCTACGGAGGGCAAGGGATACTTCGTCAGGCACTCGATCACGGGCCTCAAAACCAGTAAACGGTTAATCGACATCCCGCAGTCCGTGCGCATCATCACGCGGGACATGATCGATGACCTGTCTATCAAGGCTGGGAGCAGCGTCGAGACGGCCAAGTTCGTCGTCCCCGGCCTGGTGCCCCGCAACGACTACCGCTACGAGGTAAACTTTCAGCGGGGGTTTAACTCCGGTCGAACCCTGGTGGACGGTTTTTGGGACCGGGGCCACAACATGATGGACAAATCCATCATCGACCACGTCGAAGTCGTCAAGGGTCCGACACAGGTTCTGTGGGGCCAGCGCAACTCGCTCGCCGGAATGTACTCGAAGCAGACAAAGAAGGCGCTCTTCACCTCCAAACACTGGGTGCGGGCCTTTTTCTTCAGCGAAGGCGGCTATCGTTTTGAAGCCGATTCGACCGGTCCGATTATAAAGAAACCATCGGCCGAAGGATTCGGTCTGGCTTACCGGGTGGTGGGTGCTTACGAAAACCGGGATTCGGTCACCGCCAAGGAGGCGAAAGTCTTCCGCGACCAGAAATCAATCCACGCGGCCTTTACCGGCTCCTGGGGTCAGAAGCTGACGGTCAGTGGGTATATCAGCTATCTCGACTCCTTCAACAAGGACAATGCGCCCAATGACTTCATCCGCAAGGATGCCACCTTTCCCGAGGGAACGGGAGAGCTCTTTGTCCAGAATAAGGGCAAATTCCATCCCTTCCAGCCGGACTGGTCCTGGGATGAGATGAAGATCAAGATGATTAACGTGCAGACCGAGTACCGCCTCTCTGATGCCTGGTCCATCCGGACTAAATGGTTTAGACAGCGAGCGTGGCGGCAACCCAACCAGATCCGCAATTTCAAGAAGGACTTCGAAGCAGACACGCTCACCTTCTGGAACCTGGATCTGGATCAGCTTATCTGGTATGATGTCGCCGCCATTGACGTCCGCGGCAGCGCAAACTGGGGAAAACTGGGCCATGAGATGAACTTAGGCTTCAGTTGGGACAGCAACGATGGTGCCAATTATCGCTATGATGTCGGCCAGGGCGGGGGTGGCGTCGATACCGTCTTGCCGACGGTGAAGCTGTCGGACCCGGACTTTACCGGTTTCGACAATCTTCCGCGCAACGAGAAGTGGTTGCGAACCAAACGTGACAGAGGCACTCCGGGAGTTCGCTCCGACGTCTACAATTACTACTACCAGCACAACCTGGAGGTCTTGGAGAACAAGCTCTTCCTCGTGGCCGGAACGGCTTACAGCCGAATAAAGAAAATCGGTCTGGGTCGGGAAGAGGACGATCAGGCTGACTGGGTGCACCGGTTTGGCGTGGTCTTCAAGCCGATTCCCGGGTTCGCGTTCTACTTCAACAATTCCACCAGATTCGTCCCTTCATCCCGCAGAGACGAGAAGGGCAATCTTCTCCCGCCGAATGAAGGAATCGTCTACGAAGGGGGCGTAAAAACCGAGCTGTGGAACGGAAGGGTCAATTCCACCATCACCTATTTTGATCTCTCTTCACGGAATATCGCCGTCCGCCTCCCGGACGGGTCCGGCTACCAGCCGCTGGGAAAGCAGGTCAACAAGGGATGGGAAATCGATCTCGGGTTCGAACCCGTCAAGAACTGGCAGTTGATCGTGACCGCCTATGCGGGCGATATCAAAGATGCCCGTTCGGGCGAGCAGTTGAACAACTCGATTAACAAGACCTACAGCTTCATGACCGCCTACAATTTCACCGACGGCCAACTAAAAGGCCTTCGCGTGGGAGCGGCCGGCTACTGGGCCGGGAAGCGTTACTTCCGCGCCGGCACCTCCTACCCGGAGTGGCACACCATAGCCGCCTTTGTGCGTTACAAGCATAAGGATTGGGCCTTCGGAATACATATTGAGAACCTGACCGATGAATACTATGCCCATGGGGGGTACGATCCGTTCAACATGGTGGCGCCGGGACCGCCGAGGAATTACAAGTTCTCGATCCAGCGCTTCTTCTGATAGCTGTTAAGGAAAATATCAGAATTCGTTAGATAGAGATTCTTTTAGCGAACCCCCGGCCGATTCCGGCCGGGGGTTCTTTTTTTGGGATGTAGCCGGCTTCGCAAGAAGGCGGGAACCCGGCTAGAGAGATGTCTCACGTGGCGCAGGGCAGACGTAGCTGGATGCTTTCGCATTCAGGCGGGGTTGGTGGATCGATCGGGGCTGAAGCCGAAGGGCTCCAGCTACGCTGAGAAGGCATCGCCTGCATTCAGCCGAACGGATCGCTCTCGTAGCCGGACCCGCAAGGGTGCGGTCTTCCAGGCTTTGAACCACGCTGGCCAGCGTGATCGTGGATCTCGCCGCCTATCCACGTTGGTTCCCGCCTTCTTGCGAAGCCGGCTACGGGAAAACGCCGCCGTGCCCTTGCCTCGCCGTCGTCATCCCAGTGGCGCGTCGAGGACGCCCTCCCACGTTCAAGTCCAGGGAGACCATCTCAATGCGGGAGGCCATCTCCGATGGGCGACGAATCGCGATTGGCAGTGGGACACGGAGTGCTTAGAATTGCTGTAACCATGCAATAAATCCTGCGATCAGCGAATCATAAGGGCAGGACGTGGCCAGAAGGCGGGCTTACCGGATATCTCCCGTGTTTCAGGCACAAGCAGTGATAAAGGCATCTTCAGAACTTAGGCGATTTGTTGCCGCGATAATCGGGCTGTTAGGCATTGCCTGCCTTGGCGTTCACCCTCCGTCCTTTCTCTCGGCGCAGGAGGGCGCGCAGGCGGAGTCCATTGACCTCGGGCAGGGCTGGAAGTGGTCGCCCTGGTTCGGTATATTCAACGATTCCCGGAGTCCCTGGCTGTTCCATGCCGAACACGATTGGCTTTTCCTCAACAGCGGCAGTCTGACCGGCACCTTCTTTTTCTTCGACCTTTCTTGGGGATGGATCTGGACCGGAAAGGGAATCTATCCCGATGTTTTCAGTTGGGGCCGCAATACCTGGTTGCGCTATGAGGTGGGCACCACGAGTCCCCGAGTCTATTTCGACTACGCCTTGGGGGAGTCAATCGAGTTCCACAAGCGAGACCGCTTCGACACGCTGAATGACTACTTCAACGTGTCGAACCTCTCTCTTCCGCGCGACGAGATCGTGGAACCCGGCATCCTGCCCGACTCCGGGATCCCCGCCCTAGATTTTCCCGTCTTCGTACGTGCCCGGGATGTTACTTTGCTTGGGGATGATGATATCCTCATGACGGTTACGATTGGCGGCGAAACGAGAGGCTACCCCTTGCGCATTCTCGATTTCCACGAGGTGGTCAACGATGATTTCGGCGATCGAGTCGTGGCCATTACCTATTGTCCCCTTTGCAACTCAGGTCTCGCATTCGACCGGGAGGTCAACGGTCGCGTTCTAAGTTTCGGGGTATCCAGACTTCTCTATCGCAACAACCTGCTGATGTATGATCGCCAAACCTTCAGTCTTTGGCTGCAGTTTGCCCTGGAGGGGGTGTCCGGCGTAAATAAACAGGTGCGCCTGGCCTGGATCCCGTCCAATCAAATGACCTGGCGAACCTTTCGGCAACGCCACCCGGATGCTTTCGTGCTGAGTCCCTTCACGGGATTCACCTTTGCCTACTTCGGCCGCCGCCTCTACGAGGACTATTTCTCCAGCGAAAATCCCAGATTCCCCACTACCAACCAGCGCGGCGACCTTCCCAACAAGGCATGGGTATGGGGTGTGGAGAGCGATGGGATCGCCAAGGCCTACCCCAGGGACAGACTGCCCTCCGGCCAGACGGTGGTCGACGAGGTGAATGGGGTATCGCTTTCCCTCAACTACGATCGCATTTCGGGAGAGATCGAAGTGGTAAACACCGACAGCGGCGTTCCGGTGCGCGGCCTCTGGTCGTTCTGGTTTTCCTGGGTGGACTTTTTTCCGGATACCCTGGTGTGGAGCCCGTGATGTGCTGATTTCGCCGTGGAGCGAAGCCGTCAGGCGAAGGCATCGCCCATGTAGCTGGACGACTTCGTCGTACAGAGTGGGCAGGGCAAACCGAACCGGGGACTGAAGCCGAAGGGCTCCAGCTACGCTGAGAAGGCATTGCCTGCATTCAGCCGAACGGACCGCTCTCGTAGCCGGACCCGCAAGGGTGCGGTCTTCCAGGCATTGAACCATGCTGGCCAGCGTGATCGTGGATCTCTGGCAATTAAAGCTTCATCGAAATGCACCGCCTCACGAATCCGGCACCGCAAGTCCGACGGGAATGACGTAGTGATCGGAAGCCCTGGAACTTGATCATTCCCAGTCCCGATAAGTCGGGACTGGAGGGTTCTAAAAAAACACCTCGTAGGACGACACCCAGGCCCGTAGGGTAAAAAGCAGGTTATTCCCCGTAGTCCCGCTCGGCGGGACGGGGAGTAAGCTTTTTAAGGGTGTCGTTCAACCGGCCGGGGAACAAAGGACCGGATTGGTTGCGGTTGCCGGCAATCGAGTTCTGGGGATGTCTTTTCGATCTGTCATATTGGGACTCTTGGGAGCAGCCGGCGTCTGCGCGTTTACCTATTTCAACGACTTCGTCATCCGTCAGTCGCCCATGGTCGGGCACCATATGCCCAATGCCATATTCGGATCCCTCATACTGTTCGTTGTCCTGATTAATCCTCTGATTGGCCGGTTTCATCGCCGTGGGGGATTAACCGGAGCTGAACTTGCGGTGGTCCTGGTTCTGACCCTGAGTGCCTGTACTATTCCCAGCACGAGTCTGATGCGCAATCTCGGGCCGATGCTCATGATCCCGCACCACCATGAAAAGACCACGCCGGGATGGGCCGAGCATGGACTCACGGATCTGCTTCCCGATTTTCTGCTGGCAGAAACGGGGAAGAATGACGAAGCGCTGACCGGATTTATTCAGGGACAATCGGAAGCTGGTGGCCACATCAGTCTCGGAGACATTCCCTGGTACGCTTGGAAAAGAACGTTAGCCTTCTGGCTTCCCTTCGCCTTTGCGCTCTGGCTGGCCGTTCTCGGACTGTCTCTGGTGCTTCACATTCAGTGGGCCCGAAATGAGAAGCTGACCTATCCCATCGCAGAAATTACCTCGTCTTTTCTACCCGATTCCAGGGGACGAATGGCGCCCATATATCGCGATGGCTACTTCGTCGCGGCGACAATTGCTGTGGCGCTGGTTTATCTGAATAACTTCGCGGCAGCCAATTTCCCAAATTGGATCGGGGTGAAGCTACGCTTCGATATGGCACCCTTGGTTCAAGGATTGCCCCCCGAGTTTGTGCAGGTCGGTTGGTGGCCAATCCTGAGGCCAACGATTGCTTTTTCCATCATTGGGATCGCCTACTTCATGCCGCGAGAAATCGCGCTCTCCCTGGGGATAGGACCCTACCTGTTCGGGATCTTTGCCGGAATACTGACAGTCGGATACGGCGTCGACGTAACGGGTGGGGGACTTTACAGTGGGAAAAACCTTCTGTTGGCGGGCATCTACCTGGGACTGTTCTCGGGTATTCTGTTTACGGGGCGATATTACTATGCCAACGTTGCCTTGCACGCCTTGGGTGCACCGGCTCGGGACCGCCCGGCCGCGAGCTCGGTTTGGGGAGCCCGCGTATTCATGGCGGCCTCTATCGTGCTTGTCCTATTGCTGGTTCTGGCGGATCTGGACTGGCAGTTAGCGCTGCTTTTTGTGATTGGCGCCTTTGTCATTTACGTCGTGATGAGCAGGATACTGGCTGAGACCGGTCTGTTTGCCAATGACTCCGGCTGGTTTATTCACGCGGCGCTACTGGGCCTGATGGGGGCCGAGGCGGTCGGTCCCAAGGCGCTGCTGATCTTAGGGTTCTTTACGACTATGTTCTTCTACCGAGCCACGCGGGAATCGCTTATGCCTTACGTAGTAAATGGGCTCAAGCTGGTCGATCTGCAAGGGGCCGCGGTGGGAAAAACAGCTCGCGGCTGCGTGCTGGCATTAATTGTCGGCCTCGCCGTTGCGGTTCCAGTAAGCTTCTTCTGGCATTACGATGGAGGACTCGTGAATAATCACGGCACACCGCTCTATCGGGCGTCGGTAGTTCCTTTTCGCGATGCCTTGGAGGTGAAACAGCACCTCGAAGCACGGGGTTTGCTGGAGGAGAGCGAGAGCCTTTCTGGTTGGAGCCGCTTCCTCCACCTCTCTCCGGATCCCAAAGGCCTGGTCTTCTTTCTGACCGGGCTGACTCTGGTATCGACCTTCACCTTTTTGCGTCTCCGCCTGGCGCGCTGGCCCCTTCATCCCGTTCTTTTTGCGACCTGGGTAGTCTATCCCGTCGGCAGGATGGCGGTCGCGATTCTGATCGGGGCGTTTATCAAAGAATGCATCATGAAATACGGTGGAGTACGCGCTTACGATCGCTGCAAACCCATCATGATCGGGCTCGTGGCCGGGGAGATTCTGGGGCGGTTCGTAACCTACTTGATCAGCCTTACTTACTATCTGGCCACCGGTGAGTCGACCGGAAGATTAATTCAGTTTTATTAGGAGAATCTAACTACGAAAGTCACGAAAGAAACGAAAGAATGAGCATAGAGCCCAAGTTCATAACTATTTTAGAGCTACAGGACACAAGCTAGGCATATTGGCCAATTTAACCAGCCATCCGAAACTACACTACGAGCGTAGCGTCCGCTGAATTCATGGGATTACGGATAGAATTCAATTTACACGCCATCTCCTTTCGTAATTAATTTCTAATGAATTCAACGTCTTCCAACTTCCTCATCATCATAACCGACCAGTGGCATCCTGGATGCTTCGGTTACGCGAATCATTACGTGGCAACGGGCTCACAAGCTGACGTTGTCCGTCTATAAAAGAAGAGCGCTGAGATCCTATTCAAAGCAGAAGATATCGCCAAGGATTGATATGCATTCTTCGCAACTAGAACAATATTGAGATACTATCAGAAAGCATGAAAAAAGCACCCAATTATTTGAGAGACTACCAGAACTTATGGGAAAACGACCCCCATGCTGCCAACCTAGCATGGTTCAAAAACGCTCGATTTGGCATGATGTTCCACTATGGGCTTTACTCACAATTAGAGCATGGAGAATGGGTGCAACTGCGTGAAACCGTACCCATTGAAGAGTATGAAAAATTAAAAGACAATTTCACGGCACAACACTTTGACCCGGACTATATTACCGATCTCGCTTGTGAAGCTAAGATGCAATATATCAACATGGTCACTTGCCACCATGACGGATTTTGCCTCTGGGACTCTAAAGTAGAGCCAACATTCAACAGTATAAACTCCCCAGCAAAACGTGATTTAGTACAAGAGATGGCAGACCAGTGCAACCAAAAGGGCCTTGGATTTTTCACGTACTATACCTATGTTATCAACTGGCGCCATCCTTACGCCTTAACCAACAACCTCATCAAATCCGCACGCCCCAACTACCCATTTGAGGAACCGCGCTATCGCTTAACCCAACCCGAGGAATGGACTCAATATTGGGAATATTCACACGCATTAATACGTGAATTGCTCAGCCAACAGGGCCCCATAGCAGGCATATGGTTAGACTTCATCATGGGCTACTACGCACAACCTGAGCTCATTCCAATCCATCAAACATATTCTATGGTTCGAAACTTACAACCTCATGTATTAATCTCATTCAAGCAAGGCGCTACTGGCGACGAAGATTTCGTTACACCGGAACGAAAACTGCGATCGTTCGAAGAATTGGCTACAAAAAACTATGGTCCCAAAGCAGGAATGATCGCTGCGGCAGCTTGGGAAAAAAATAAGAACAAGTTAAAGGAATTCTGTTGCACCATGCAAGAACATTGGTGGGGCTGTCATGATACGGAAGAGCATAAATCAACTAACGAAGTGTGGAATATGCTCGGATATGCTGGAAAGCACCAGGCCAACCTTCTACTCAATACCGGCCCTCTCAGCGATGGTCGTTTTCATAGTCACGATGTAGCGGTATTTCGCGAAATAGGTCGTCGCATAGAACAACAAGGATGGCCCACCGAAGGCGAAATCACCTCAAATAGAAAAAACAAGCAAAATCGCAACCAGTAGGGCGATTGGCTAAATAACTAGACCCTAAATTTAGGTAGAAATTATTTCATGATCAAGCTTACCTGTCTCACAGTTCCCTTTGCTCGTTATTCCTTAGAACGTGCACTCGCTGGCATCGCTAGCGCTGGCTTTCGATACGTAGGCCTTGGATGGCCAAACGAAGGTAAAGATCCCTTGGGATTGGACGCCGCAGACACCCGCGTAACGCAAGCACGTACACTTTGTGACCACTACGGCTTGACTCCCGCCGTGATCGGACGCGGACCCATCACCGTCACCGAACGTGCGGAAGGGCTCAAACGCCGCATAGACGTCACCAAAGCATTGGGTGCTGAACTGATTCAAATGGCCGGAATTAGTTCACACAAGCGCTTTCCTGATGAACCCACAGCACCGGAAGCGTTTCGCGCCGAGCATCAACGCTTCGTTAGCGATCTTAAAACTGCCGGCGACTATGCACATCAGCAAGGCATTCGCATAGCGCTGAAACCGCATAGTGGCAACACGGCTACGGCAAAACACTTAACAGATCTCCTGCTTGAGATCGATTCTCTGGGTGTCGTCGCCGGTTACGACCCAGGCAATGTCCATTTTTATGAAGGCATGTCCCCGGAGGAAGACTTTCCTACGATCGCGCCACAAACGTGCGAAATCATTGCTAAAGATCACAAAGGTCCCCGCGCAACCCTGAATTTTCCAATTCTCGGAGACGGAGATATCGATTGGCAAAACATCTTTACCACCGCTTACAAAGCCGCATTTCGCGGACCAGTAGTCGTCGAACGTGTTGACGCAACTGGTGGGCCACCCAGCAGCGACGAACTCGACAGGCGAATAAAGTGTGCACGCGAACGCCTCATTACTCTACTTTCAGGCATCGGCTTCGACGTGCAGTGACCAGTAAACTTATTTCACAATGTCGCACAACACCAAACCAAAATCAATAATCCAATAGAAGGCATACGGCTATGTTAAATGTTGCAATACAAGGAGCCGGCAGCGTCTCCAGTGAACATATCAGGGCCTATAAAAACAACCCACATGCCCAAATAGTCGCCATCTCAAGTCGAACGCTGGAAAGCGCGCAAAAAAAGTCCGAAGCCTTTGCTCTCAATTGTCAATGCTTTGATAATTTTGAGCAAATGCTGGAGCAAAGGGACGACATCGACATCGTATCCATTTGCACTCCCCCAGACCTTCACGCTGTGGAAACCATTGCCGCCGCCAAAACCGGCAAACACCTACTCATCGAAAAACCGCTAGCAGTCAATCAGGAAGAACTCTTAGCGATGGATGCCGCAATAAAAGTTACTAATGTAAAAACCGTCGTTTCTTTTGTTTTGCGCTGGAACCCTATGGTCCTAGCGATGAAGCAGGCCATCCAAAAAGGCTGGATCGGCAATCCACTGCTAATTCAAGCCGACTACTGGCACGGCCCGACCCACGAGCATCCTGAGCCTTTTTCACGACCACGCTGGAATCCGCTATCTAGCGGAGCGATTGTACACGGTGGATGCCACGCAATGGACGCTGCCCGTTTCATACTGGACAATGCGCCTATCGAACAAGTATCGGGCATATCTCCCACCTGTACACAACACCCCAATCCGAACTATCGTGCAACCACTGTAGCCACCGTCCAATTTGCCGGAGGCGCTATTGGCAAAATCTCAGGCTCTACCGAATTCTTTATGCCCTACGTCTTCAATCTGGAAGTCTTTGGTGATGAAGGCGTTTTGCGCAATAATCAACTGTATACCCGACAACTCCTGGGGCAAACCGCCCCCACAATCATCCCGACGGTCCTACCAGACAGTGGGGACGTCGCTCATCACCCCTTTCAAAATATGATCGACCATTTGGTCGAGTGTATCCAAACCCAGAGTGAATCTCATAACAATTTAGCGACTGCGGTCAACACGCACCTCGCCTGTTTTGCGGCAGAGGAATCTGCAGCTAACGGTTCTCAACCCATTGATTTGCGCCCCATACATCTCCATTAAGCAACACCCAAGTTCAATAATCCTGCACATACATTATCCTGACCTGCATACATTAATTCTCAAATACTATGAAAAATTCAATGATAACGGCAGTAGTAGTCGGATGCGGGGGACTGGGTACACGACATGCCAAAAACGCACAGAGTCTAGAGGGCATAGAATTAGTGGCCGTTTGCGATGCCTTTGCCGATACGGCGCAAAAGCTAGCAAATGAACTGCCTGGCAAAACCGAGCCCTATAGCGATTACCAAAAGATGTTATCCGTGCAAAAGCCGAATGCCGTAATCGTTGTTACGCCCAATCATGTCCATGGGCCAATATCGGTACATGCTGCACAATCCGGGGCACACGTATTCTGCGAAAAACCAATGGCACTTACGCTCGAAGATTGCGATGCGATGCTGCACGCGGCCGAACAATCCAACGTTTTTTTGCAAATTGGATACATCCGTCGTTTTCAAAATGCCTATCGTGAAATGAAGCGTTTGGTCGATGCTGGAAAAATAGGTGATGTCCATTTAGCATTCGCGGTACGTTTGGGCGCAGGCCCCCCAGGCGGTGCCGAAGGTTGGCAACGGGCACGCAATAAATACGGGGGGCTTTATTCTATGCATTCGCATGAGCTCGACATGCTCACCTGGATGGCCGGTGAGGTGGCAGCGGTATCTGCAATCATACGCTACGACGATGATTCAGAGGATGCCGTCGAAGAAAGCATACTAATAAACTTGGAATTCAGTTCGGGCGCTATCGGTTCCATAAGCAGCAGTCGTATCTATCCGGTAAACGCATATGAATTCGGTATCGCAGGCAGCGAGGGCTCCCTAAAATTGATCAATGCATCTCAGCTTGCATTTCAGCGCCAAGGCTGCGAACGCGAAATTTATGAATACGAACGCAACGATGGTTTCGTTGAGGAATTGCAACACTTTTTCACCTCTATTCGCACTCAAACACCGCCCGATTGCAACGGTCTCGATGGACGACGCACCATCGAAATATCACTTGCCGCTCTGAAAGCCGCTCGCACCGGCAGGCGCGTCTCACTGCACAACAAAACGCACGACAGCCCAATTCTTTCATGCAGGTAGCGGTAACTTTTGCGATAGAATCTCGAAATTTTCAGCATTTTGACCGATGTCAGAGAACATTTTACCCATTATACCATTCGCGCACCTTCTCCAATTGGTTCTGTTGACGAAAGTCCTTTAACACCTGAATCACCTCTTCCTCTGTAAACCCAAATTTATCTGCAAATCTTCCGGGCACTAATTGAACCGGTTATGGCATACGCGAACGGTTGAGACCATCGCGACAGGAACGGCCTGTCTCGCGCCGGCCGTTCGGCCTCAAACGAGTCCCCTCCGTGCGGTCCGGGGCTGCAGCCCCGGACCGCACGGAGGGGACTTCGTAGTTCGCCTTGACGCATCCAGCCCGCTTCAGCTACTGTCTTCACCGTAAACGCGCTTCTTCAGGTCGGTCCCAGCGGGCGCGTGTCCGTGCCGCCCCAAAAGCGATTTTTTATCAGTCATATGAATGCGCAAGATGTGTGCCAGGGGAGGACCAGGATGCACGAGGTGCCAGGTTATTTGAAAGGCTATGAAGCCCTGTTTGCGCAGGACCCCCGGAAGGCGGCCCTGAAGTGGTTTCGGGAGGCGCGTTACGGGCTGTTTTTGCATTATGGACTCTATTCGCTTTTGGGGCGGCACGAGTGGGTGCAGTTGCGGGAGGCCATTCGGGTGGCGGAATACGAGAAGCTCAAGGACGATTTTACGGCCGAGGTGTTCGATGCAGAGGCCATTGCAGATTTTGCAGTGGCCTGTGAAATGAAGTATGTGAACCTCACGACCCGACACCACGATTCCTTCTGTTTGTTTGAAACAAGAGAGACTCCGTTCCACAGCGTCAATGCCCCCTGCGGGCGAGACCTGGTGGGCGAGCTTGCCAAGGCGTGTGCGGGCCGGGGACTGGGGCTGTGCCTGTATTATTCTCACGGGCGAGACTGGAAGCACCCCCATGCGCCCAATAACGATCAATGGGGCGGCAGGGCCCGGCCGGAATATGATCCGCCCGAGCCCACCTATGCTACGGGAGCGGAACACAATTTGCAGATTTATCTGGATTTTTGTACGGCGAAGATCACGGAACTGTTGACAAATTATGGACCCATTGCCGCGATCTGGCTGGACGGGATCGCGGTGCCAAAAAGTGGCAATATGTCCCGGTTCAAGTACCAGGAGCTATACGATTATATTCACAGTTTGCAACCTCAGGTGCTGGTGTCCTACAAGCAGGGCCTTCTGGGCACCGAAGATTTTCAAGCGCCCGAACACCAGGCCGCAGAAGATTCTGGAAAGCCCATGGAAATCTGCACGACGATGTGTCCCGGGCCGGGAGGGAAGCGGGTGTCGTGGGGATATCTGGCGGAGGGCAAAGGGCACCACAAGGGCGAAGATGAGGTCTGGGAAACGCTGAAAAATGCCGGGGCACGCAATTGCAATTTGCTGCTGAATACCGGACCGCTGCCCGATGGATCGCTGGATGAGGAAGATGTGGGGGTGCTTCTGGCTGTAGGAGAACGCATTCGAAAGCAAGGGTTTCCAGGTCGTCCAGGGCGACAGTAACGGTAGGCGCGAGATCTCGCGCATTGCGCAGAATCTCGCGCAGAGAGGTGGCGTGTTTATAACGCACTTAAAAATAAATAGATTGGGAAAATAGACCGCGTAGAATTAAAAAATACAGCGCGTGAGATCCTGCGCAACGGCCTGTCTCGCGCCGCCCGTTCGGCCTCAAACGAGTCCCCTCGGTGCGCTCCGGGGCAGCCCCCCCCGGACCGCACCGAGGGGACTTCGTCGTTCGCCTTGACGCATCCAGCCCGCTTCAGCTACTGTCTTCACCCTAAACGCGCTTCTTCAGGTCGGTCCCAGCGGGCGCGTGTCCGTGCCAGAAAAACGATTTCTTATCAGTATACTTACGCGGCAACACAGGTTTGGACACTTCATCCAACCGAGCTCTATCTTCAGCATGCAGCGTCCAGCCGACAGCCCCGCAGGCCTCTTCTACATGCTCCGGTAAATCTGCGCCTATGATGGGCGCCGTGATCTCTTGGTGGTCTAAAATCCAGGCCAGGGCGACCTGCACCGGCGTTTTGTCGTATTTCCTTCCTATATCAATCAACGATTGAACGGTTTGATCCATCTGCTCCGTCATCGCTTCTTCAAATGAGAATTTACTTCTGCTGAGACCGGGACGCGGGTTGCCGCCCCAGGGACTATCCTCAGGCGGTGTCTGGCCCCGACGGAACCGACCGGTCAACAAACCAATGGCCAGGGGACTGTAGGCCATGATGCCGAGACCGAATTCATGGGCCATTGGCATGAGTTCCAGCTCCGTCTCCCAGCGGGCAAACAGGCTGTAGTTATACTGAAGGCAGGCAAACGATTCCAAATTTCGTTTGTCGCTGGTCCATAAGGCTTCCATCACCTTATATACAGGAAAATTGCTGCACCCGATGTAGCGAACTTTGCCCTGCCGAACAATATCATCGAGCGTCCGAATAGTTTCTTCCAGCGGCGTATCCGGATCAAAGCGGTGCATCAGATACAGATCGAGATAATCTGTTTGAAGCCGCTTGAGACTGGCCTCCACGCCCTGCATCAGATTTACACGGGATAAACCATGGTGATTGGGACTATTCCCTATCGTGCCATAGATCTTTGTACACAAGACCACATTTCCCCGTCGTCCTTTGAGGGCATTACCGCAGATGGTCTCCGATCGTCCCCCGCCGTACATCGCCGAATCAATAAAATTCACGCCCAGATCCAACGACCTTTCAATCACGCGAATACCGGCCTGCTCATCCACTTCCCCCCGAAATGCCGTCCCCAGACAAATAGGCGACACCCGCAACCCCGTCTTCCCCAGATTACGATACTCCATATAATTCCTTTCCGCATACAACCTCTCCCGCGCCTCCCTACTCTCTCTTCAGCGCTCTCCCGGGCACCGCGCCAGGGCCAGAGAGGCTGTTGTTTCTGCCAAGCAGCGCCAGTTGCTGCGCTCATCCCCAGAAAATCACATTGCGGCTCATTCCGGTGAAGTAGTCGATGATCAGATAAAACCCATCCGGAGTGAAATATCCCAGAATCATGCCCATAAACAGTGACACGAGAACTCCTTCATGCCGCGGTTTGGAAGGGCTTCCAGGCTTCGCCTGCGGCCGCGGCTTGGCGCTCCAACTCACCGCGCCAACCCACTACCTCCCCAGTTTTGATGCGCCGGATGTCAAACCCCGCGTAGCGGTCCTCGAGCGCATCCCCCAGCTTCCGTCTTTCGGCCCAACGGTCCCACGCTGTCTTCATCCACTCGTGTGGCAAAGCTGCTCGCACGGCGGGATCGAGTTGCCACGCTTTTCGCGCGTCCATCACCGACGGCTCCCCGGTGAACGGGCCCGACCACTTGGACCAACCGATTGACAACGTGTTGCGCTCGCGATCAGGGACGGTGTGCCCAGTGTGGATCGTGGCCCCATTGCGGATGAGGGCTTCCCCGGCCTTGAGCCGGATCGCGACCTGGTTTGGCAACGGGTCCACGCCGTTCCAACTGGGTGTGTACGGTACCCCTTGGTCCTTCATCGCTTGCGGGAGGAGCACGTCATGCTCAAACGGCGTACGCCATCGATCGTGGCTACCAGGCACGAGCTCGTGGCACTCGTCGTCGACTAGCGCCAAGAACATGCTCACTCCGTTCCGCTCAGTGACAGCCTTCACGTTATTTGCGCGGATTTCTTCCCAGCGGATTTTTTCGACCTCCTCGGAATAAGCCTCAGGGCCCTCCCCTCGGACCTCCCTCTGCGCAAAGTAGCCCTTCCCGGTGCCCCACCACGTCACGTCTCGGTGCCAACTGGGCCCAGTCTCGTGCAGCCGGGGATTGCACCACAGGAGCATTCCACCCATCCCCATATCCTCAGGCCGGAGCCCGCCACACCAGGAGTGGACGAAGCGTAGGAAATCTGGAGAGCCGAGGAACTCGGCAAAGCTGGGCTCCCCGAAAGCGGGATGGATGAGGCCCCGGATCGCCCAAGGCTCATCGTCTCTCGCGCGGTGCACGTAGCCCTTCGAGCAGTCGATCTTGCTGTAGCCATGGTCGGGTGAGCACTCCTCGGTAACACGGCGGCCCGCCTCGCAGAGAATGGGGATCATTGAGTTGCCGACAAAGTCGGTGATGATGACGAAACCATGCTCCTCCAAGTGGGCCAACCTCTCTGGCGTGGCCCCGGGAGCCGCAAGCTCGGGCTTGGAGTCAGCAAAGGCCGGGGCGCGGTAAGACTTAGTCATTTTCATTCTTTCTTATGAAGGTAACTGATAGGAAAAGGAAATCTAATTTAGCGCCCTGTTCACGGGCCCTTGTCTAAGCTGGCCGCACTAGCTTCTCAATGGCTTGAACCCGTTTTTGAACTCGAACTCTAGCTGCTCCAAGCGGAGTTGGTCAACGAAATCGCCGTCCAATTCCATTTCGAGCTCAACGGGGGCTGGTCTGTGGTCAGATCATCGAAGACCGCGAGAGGAGGAACTCTGCCCACGCAAGCTCCAGCGGCAAGGATTTCACCTGCTCAGCCAGTTTCTGAACCGCAATTGTCATTGCTTCAGAATATGCCACGAATCCCACCGCGGAGCAAGACACGACGCCCGCCTCAGGCATGGTGAAGCGATTCCGCCTGACAAACGGACCGCAGTCCGGCGGAGCGTCCACGCTCTCCCTCACCTTGCCCGTCCGCGGGCAAGGTGTAAGTGAGCAGCGTGGACGCTCGGATTGATGAAGGTCTCTTCATCATGCCGCAGGACAATCTCACCCCTCTCCCAGGTCTTACCACGGTCGTCACTGTAAATCGTCGCCACTACCGACGGCCGATGCCCCAGATTACCCGGTCCAATCTCCTTGCCACTCCCGTCGGACATCCAGATCGGCACTAACCCCTCTTTCTCAACTGGGCGTCATTTTTGACCTAAGTCGTTGATAAACGACCAAAGGTCTCCACTACATCTCGCTAGTTTTCGATTCGATTTTTGGTGGCGGTTGTGCAGGAAGTTCAAGCTTTAGCTGGTTGAGCAATAGCTTTTGATCCTTACTGGGCTCGGTGTAACGGGTGAGCACCACGGTGCGCCCGTCGGTGGTGGGTAGCTTTACATCGAGCATTTGCATCGCCGCCATTTTCGAAAGCACCTCGACGGCAGTAAGACCAGGGGCCAGATCGCGCAAGCGACGCTTCAGAGTGACCCATAGGCAGTAAGCCAGGAAGCTGATAAAAATATGGGCCTCGATGCGATCGTCCCTTTGGTGATGGATGGGCCGGATGGAGAGGTCATTTTTCATTTCCTTGAAAACTTGCTCGATCTCAGTGAGTTGGATGTAGAGGTGCCAGAGGCGGTGCGGATTGTCGGCACTGAGGGTGCTGCGCAACAGGTAGCGGCCTTCCCGGCGATAGGCCTGACGGTAGTTCTTCCAGTTCAACCGGAAGCTCACCGGCGAGCCATTGGCGGGGCCATCCTCGGGGGCTACGGCAATGTCGAGTAAACGCCAGATCCGCGGGCCGGCTTCCTTCTTGGCTTCGCCCAGTTTAATGAGGATGGTATCGCGCTGGTAACGCCGCTTGCTATCGCGGAGCTTCTTGAGCCTCTCAAGCAATCGGCGCAAACCGCGCAGACGCATACCCTTTTCTTTGTGCAGACGCTCCTTGCTACGGGCCAAAACATAAGTTTCACCCCCCTCCCTGATGAGTTTTACGTCGATACCTGCACGCAGATTCTGCCACTGCTTTTGCAGCAACGATTGCTCGAACTTGTCCAGCCACGAGCGCGGCGTACCCACCAGATAGTCGATCGGCGGGTCGCTTGCACGCATCTGGGCCAAAACCTCCTCGGTAGGTATTCCCCGATCCATGACCCAGATGCGCCGGGCCTTGCCGTAGGCCTTTTCGATGCGAGCAAGAAAATCGCCCAAGGTGGTTTGATCCAGGGTGTTACCGGGAAGCACTTCATAGGCAATCGGAAAGCCCTCCGGGGTGACTACCAGGGCGATCACCACCTGCAGACAATCCCAACGTTTGTCTCGGCTGTAGCCGAACTTGCGGATTCGGCTCGAAGCCGCTGGTTCCTGGTTCGGATCACACTCGAAATAGGTGCTCGTCAGATCGTATAGCAGTACCTCGTAACGGGTGTTGAACAGATCGCTCCAGCGGTTGGTCAGGTGGGCGAACAAGGCCTTTTTGTGCTCCAGCAATCGATCGTGGCAGCGATACAGGGTGTTCTTCTCGGCCAAGGCGAAGTCTTCGCCCAGAAGATCGGCCATGGCTGATTGCTCATACCATTGGCGGTGCAGCCGCCACTCGCTTCCTGGATCGATCAGTCGATAGGCCACCAGGGTTTGCAACACATGGGCCCACCGCCTGCCTTGCCGGGAAGGCCTCACTCGCTCGCGCCAGAACTCACCCAACCCCAATTGTTCATAAAGCACGCAGGACAACCAGCACGCTCCCCATTGCCGGGGCCGCTCTATCCTCAAATCTTTGAGCCGAATCCGTACGATGCTTTCCTCCTCGAGCGGCGGCGCCCGATCTTCGGGAAACAGCGCCACCTGCTCCGGCCGGGCACTACCCTCGGCAAAGATCTCGATACTCTTGCGCCAAGCGCTGCGCTGGCTGTCGTTGATCTCTCCAAGGTAGAGAACCTGCCTCTGCACCACCCGACCGCCACCCACACGCTTATTCTCCACGATGTTCCAATAGCAATGCTCTTTGCCATCTTTGCGCCGACGATTGCACCTCAGAAACATGATGGCCCCCAATTATACAAACATATCGAGGCCTGGGAAGAGGGTAGGTCTACACTACAGGCTGTTCTGCCAACCTTCCCCCACTGTTTATGCGACTCGACAGCCCATTTACCCCCGAAAAGAACTTTTTTAGAGGTTGAGTTGGTCAAGTCGGGCTAAAAGGCGCCCGTTCCTCAGCCGAATGCCGTGACCGTGACCGGGCGCAATGACCTGCCAAGGATAGTCCTCCCTGAACTCTTCAAGGGCCGCGGTTATATCAATCGGTTCAGAAAACGTCTCCCCGTCACCGTTTCTCCCCTTCTGCCGTTTTGCTTTCTCGTTTGGCGCTGCCCCAATCAATACCTTCCGATACGGTCCGAGCCGAGTTCTACGCTGAAGGCGACAGAATCGAAAGCGCTTCGTGTCATGTGTTCGCGAACTTGATGGTGGCTCTCGGACTCTTCTTGAAGGCGTTCCAGAGGACGTGGTCTGGTCGAAGACCTCGTCGCGTCGGCCGCATTCCTTCCGAGCCGTCTTCGAGATACTCGGCGTGGCACTCGACGGATACGTTCTGCTCGATCCGGTGGCCGCTCTTGGTATCCGCCCACAGATCGTCAAGCAGGTATTCGAGCGGCCCACGATGACCGGCGTGCCAGAAGTGGAACTCCCCGAAGGTCCCTTCGACGAAGGAGCCGGCTCAAACACCTATCCTTGGCCAAAACCCATCCGGCAGAGCCCGTGGCAACTTTTGTCACTTGTCAATGGTCATTGCTTCTCACAGTTTTTCATCCTTACCATATGCGCGACATCGCCTCTCACTTTTTCATTTTTTCACTTTAGGTTGTGCAATGATTATCGACACTCACGTCCACCTCTACGACCCCTCTCGCCCCGAAGGCACCCCCTGGCCGCCGAAGGACAACCCCATCCTCTACAAACCCACACGCACTGATCGCTGTAAGGATCTCGCCGCGCCCGCTGGCGTCGATGGTGTCGTCGTCGTCGAGTGCAGCGAATGGATCGAAGACAATCAATGGGTCCTCGACCTCGCGAAGGATGACCCTTTCATCGTCGGCCTCGTCGGCAACCTCGATCCCCACGACGACGCCTTCGAATCCCACCTCGATCGCTTCGCGAAGGATCCGATCTACCGCGGTATCCGAGCCCGCCTCTGGGACCCCGACGATATCGAGAAGCTCCGCCTACTCTCGGACCGCGATCTCTCGCTCGACCTCGGTTGCGGCGAGCGCACGCTCGAAATCGCCGATGCCATCCCCGAGCTGCGTATCATCATCCACCACAGCGCAGGGATCAAGATGGACGGGGACGACCCGGAACCCGACGCCGTCGATCTCGTCAACCGCGCCGCCGAACGATCCAACGTCTTCTGCAAGCTCTCGGGCATGATGGACCTGAAGTGCACCATCCGCCCGGCACCAACCGACGTCGGTCACTACGCTCCGTATCTCGACATCCTGTGGAACGCCTTCGGCGAGGACCGAATGATCTTCGGCAGCGACTGGCCCGTCTCCGACAAGAGCGAACGCACCTACGGCGAAATCCTCACCCTCGCCCAGGACTACATCCACCCCAAAGGCGACGCCATCACCCAGAAGGTCTTCTGCGACAACGCCAAAACCGCCTACAAGTGGATCGACCGGAGGTAAAGTTGTCAGGGTTCAGTCGTCAGTTGTCAGGAAACCCATTGAACTGTTGCTCGATACTGCTCTCCTGAACACTGAACACTGGTCCCTCCGACCCTGCGGCGAAGGAGGGACACCGACAACCGATCACGGCCCTCGATGATGCCCACCAGTTGAGCCCACATCTGGGGATCGATTCGCACTCGGTCTTCCGGCATGATCGTGATGTCGCCCTCCAGCAACTCCGAGATCTTGTCCAGGACTGATCGCATGTCCAGGTGCAGCGGCGTGCCCTCTATAATAGCCGACCGGAGTTTCGCTTCCTAATCGTAATCCTACTCTCGGCCTCGTGGGCCCTCGGCCCTCCAGATTGCACCGTCGGAAGGTTCATTGCCAGCCATAGTTGACGGCCACCGGCCTCGATGGGAGACCTCCTAATGGGCCAAGAGCTTGCGGGCGAGGCCGAAGCTGAAGGCCTCCTTGCGGCTGATCCGTAGCGGGGCAGCTGCCCAAAGCGGGGCCAGGTCGCCGCACTCGAAAGTGGCCCGTTTGATGCGTCGCCGTTGGGAAACGCAACTGGGAGATCGGGACTGGGAGTTTCCGACTCATTCACTAAGGCGACGAAGCTTACGACAAGGTTTACCACGAAGTTTGCCTCGGGGGTTTGTCCCGCAAGCAGCTATCCGCCTCTCTTTGTCGTGAGCTTCGTCGCGAGCTTTGTCGAATAAACACCAGTCGAAAGGTTTGCCTAACGTTCCAAAAAAAGTAACTTGACACGTCGCCAGCCCGCTCCGGCCTCAACCTGAAGATTCAGCGCAACTTCGAGGTCTTCACCCCCTGCGACTTCATCGCCGCCATAACGCAGCATATCCCTGACTACGACATTGAACCGGTTATGGCATACGCGAACGGTTGAGACCATCGCGACAGGTACGGCCTGTCTCGCGCCGGCCGTTCGGCCTCAAACGAGTTCCCTCGGTGCGGTCCGGGGCTGCCCCGGACCGCACCGAGGGGACTTCGTCGTTCGCCTTGACGCATCCAGCCCGCTTCAGCTACTGTCTTCACCGTAAACGCGCTTCTTCAGGTCGGTCTCAGCGGGTGCGTGTCCACGCCGCCAGAAAAGCGATTTCTTATCAGTGGGCTGAATTCTATGGCTGAGTCACCGAACATCCTGATGATCATGACCGATCAGCAACCCACCTCGACGCTGGGTTGCTATGGGAATTCGGTTGTTAAAACGCCCGCCCAGGACGCGATTGCGGAAGCGGGCGTACGATTTGAGAACTTTTACATCGCCGCGTTTCCCTGTACGCCTTCTCGCGCCACGATGCTCACCGGGCGGTATCCCCACAATCACGGCGTCGTCACAAACAACGTGATCCTAAGAGAAGAGATCCCCTCTCTCGGCAATACATTCCGTCAAGCAGGGTACGATACGGCCTGGATCGGAAAGTGGCATCTGGGTGGACAGATGTACCGAGGGATTCCGGATACTCCATTCGACAATCGATGGCATTACGAGCGAGTGGAGAGTAGCGAGGATTTCGAGTTTCAACAGGTAGAAGGCGGCACCGGAGAGGACGAGCCCAGAAGCGGCTTTTCCCACTGGGTTGGCGGCTGGAAGCACTTCAAGGCCTATCTTCAGGGCACGGACCTTCCCGACGAGGTGAAGAAGCACCCGCGAGCAGGCAACTGCACCCGGTGCTGCCCCAGAACAGGCTCAAGCTACCTGCCCGCGGACTGCGCCGCTTCAAGCCATCGGGCGCCTTCATGGTAGCCGCGGTCCCCGGGGACTAACATTCAGCTCGTCACGCAGTGCAAGGCACGTGTCCTCGAATTCATCAAGCCTTTGACGCAGGTCCTCCAGGTCCGCGGGTGGCTGCCTATTTCTAGATACCCAGGTGGTTCTCGACCGACTCGAAGAGCGGATGCCTTTGACTGCGGATGCGGCGTTGTCCGCCCGCCAACAGAAGGATCGGAATCGAATCTGCAAACGCATGGGCGACTCCACCCTGTGCGTTTTTCGCTCCCGGCGCCGTCTGCATAGTGAATACACCGAAGCCTTTCCGGTTCATGACGCGGCTGAATCCGTCCGCCATGTTCACCCCGGTGCGCTCATGGCGACAGATGATGGGACGGATTCCCTCCTGCGCTGCCACGTCAATGAGCGACTGCGCCGGTAAGGCAGCCATCCAACCGACACGTTCAGTCTTCAAAATCTTCGCGATGACCCGATTTCCGTCCATGATTCTCCTCTTCTTGTGATAGATTCGGCTCGTGCTACGCCGGCGATGACCTCGTCGGTGTGGACGAATGCACTTCCGTACGGTCGCGGGCCGAGGGATCGAAGAGGTGGGTGTAGCGGAAAACGTGATCCATAACCTCAGAGGCCGAAATCCTTTTTCGAACAGGCTCAATCTTGTGCGTAGTATTGGTCTCTATTGAGATAGCGTACGTCGAGAAAATAGAGCAGTGCCTTGAATTCGACCTCGGTCATGCGGCCGGGCAGATTTCGTTTCTCAAGAAACCTGGAGATGGCTTCGGGCAATTTGCGCTGTAGCTTTGCCAGCTTTCTCTTCTGTCGGCCTCTTAGCTCGGAAGAAATAGCCTCGGCCGGCAATTGATATTTTCCCCCGAAGAGGAACGCCCCGAGTTGGTATCGATCGGGGTCGACGCCCCGTTTGATGGGTCGCGATTCAAGCCGGTCCGTTCCGGAGAGGGTACTTGGGTCGATGGCGTGGAAGTCATCGCTCGAATGGTAAATCTCATCGGCAATGGAATGATGACCAAGCATGCAGATCAGGGGGATCAGGCAGGTTCTCGGGAATCTCTGGACCGTGCTGCCCATGGGATTTCTGTATCGAACCGGTTGCGGTCGGTGCGAATTACGCGGATTTCGCATCACTGCAACGGTATGGACCTGCGAATGATATGGAGTGCTGTCCCTTCCGTCAATTTCTTCTTCCATTTTATGGCGCACTGCCTATCGCAGAGCGGTTGAATATTCAGCCCCATACCGTGATCGTACCTCTCTTTGGATTGGGTAGCGCCACTTCCTATTGCGTCATGACCTCGATGACTGCTGTCTGGCCTTCCCGGTTGGATTGAACTTGATCATTCCCCAAAGCTTACTGCGTGGAGCATGCTTCTTGAAGGTTTTGTTCAACGCCCTGACGCTGCGCTAGGTTGATGCCTCAAGCTGTTAGTCCAGCCATACTTGCGCGCCATTTTCAAGGTCAATGAATTGCCGGGGTGAGGATGTTCCGGTGAAATAGTAGATCCAGGAGGTGAGAGCAAAGCTGTAAAGGTTGGGATAGAGGCGACGCTCGGTGAAAAACCAGCCTTGAGAACTCAGATCGAATAAGAAAATGGCTGTTTCCGTGCTCGAAGGATCGACCCACGTCCAGGCATGTTCGCCGTGGTAAATCCAGAAGGGGAAAAAGCTCGCATTATAGAGTCCGAACCAAGGCGACTGCCGCCAATCCTGGCCCAGGTCCTCACCTTTCCCGAAAAGAGCGCTATAGTCTGAGGGCATGTCCGGATCAATCTGGACATCGGTAGGCACCGCATAGACCAGGACTCGGCCCGGCTGCAGCGGAAAAATGCCGACGAACCCCTGCTGCCCGCCGATGGGTATGAACCTATCGACAATACCGACCATGGCGGTTCCGGGAAAAATGGCCACGAACATGCCGAAAAACACATTTCTGCCTACCTCATTGCTAAGGAGGCGGGCATTGGAGTTCCATCGACCACGGCTGTCCCGTGTGAACACATAGGCGGCCCCGGCGGATTCGAATCTATCGACCTCGGCGTTGGGGGCGCCGGCGATCAATGCATCCTGCTTGAGTCGAAGCGAGAACGAATCAAGTGATGTAGGTCAGCGGAGCTTGCGGAGCTGAGTTGCATCACAGGGTTGGACAACGAATCAAGTGTTGGACTGAGCCGCAGGGACTGAAGGGGAGTGTCGTTTGCGGATTAAAGGTTTACGAGTTGGACTGAGCCGCAGGGACTGAAGGGGAGTGTCGTTTGCGGATTAAAGGTTTACGAGTTTAGGGATAAGGGGGCTTGGGAGGAGAAGGAGGCCCGCGGCGGAGGCGGAATGCTGATAGGTTTCAGCAGGAGAAAGAGCTCGAAGGTATCGGTGAGATGAGACAGATCGGGCCCAAGAAGTGTTTGCACAGCCGGGCATGCGAAGGGTACGTAAAGAGAGCGGAGCAGAATAGAGGCCGCTATTCTGATTGTGATCAGGCATGGGCAACAGATGGAAGTGAGAAAGGAAAGAAACTGGGCGGTGATCGAATGCGGGGGAGTAAGGCGAGGATCTGCATGGGCCGGTGGCAGTTGGGACAGCGGAAGGGTGCGGGGTCGTTCTTTGCTGCTGTGAGCGCCTCGAGGCGGGCAAAAGCTGCAGCGAGGAGGGATCGGACTTTCTGCAGCTTGGCTCGATTGGCAGGACTGAAGAATCCGTAGTAGCGGACACGGGTGAAACCGCGTGGGAGGACATGCTGGAGGAACCTGGCAATGAAGGTTAATGGAGGCAGAGAACAGGTGCAGGGACGGCCGGTGTGGGAATCTTTATAGGCGAATGTGACAGCGTCATTGTTAGCGGAGAGGATGCGGTTGTTGCTGAGGGCGGTACGAAAGACATAGCGACTGAGGTACTTTAAAACCGGCAGGCCGCTGCCGGCAGGTTTGGCATGGACGACCCAGTCGCAGTTCCAGATCTGGGGGTCGACCTGATCGGTGAGAAGCTTCTTGGTGAGGGCGGCTTTGATGTTCTCGCGGAAGGAATAGGAAAGTGCCTGGACCGGAAGGAGGTAGTCGGGCTTTTTCAATCGCATCCACTTCCTGGCGTTCGTGGAAAGGCTGCCGGCGGGGATGAGGTAGTGGATATGAGGGTGATAATCGAGGCGACGGGTGCAGGTGTGAAGGATGCCGATGAAGCCGAGCAGGCCGCCCAGGAGCCGCTTTTGCCGGCCGCGCTGCAGGAGAAGCGTCGGCGGAGCAGCGGAAGAGCAGGTGGTAGAAGAGCTTCTGATTGCTGCGTGCAAATTGGTGCAGCTGGCTGGGAATGGTGAAAGTGACCAGGAAATAGGCACAGGGGAGCAGCAGATGCTCCTGGCGTTGCAACCACTCGGAAGCATCGGCGTTTCCGCACTTGGGGCAGTGCCGGTTGTTACAGCTATGGTAACTGTAATGGGTGCGGTCGCAGGGCGCGCAGTGGTAAACGCAGCCGCCCAGCAGCGGCGTGCGGCACGATAAGATATCGCGCATGACACGCCGGTGGCTGGGCAGGATGTGTTCGCCAAAGCGCTGCAGATAGGCCGCCCCATACCGGCGGAAAACCTCCGTCAGTTCGGGCATGGACAGTATGGATGCGCTGAGGCGCTACAAGTGGGCGATCATCGCGTTGAGCCGTTGGGTGGCCTGTTTTTGTACCACTTCGGTGAGGTGGGTGTAGAGCGCCGTAGTCTGAGGGGACTGATGGCCCAGGTTGTTCTGAATCTGCCTGAGGTTCTCGCCACACTCGAGCAGATGGGTGGCGTAGGAATGACGCAGGGTATGGATATGTGCCTGTTTGCGGCTTCCGGTGGCCTTCAGAGCCAGCCGGAAGGCCCGCTGCAGGCTGGTTCGTGACATGGGCCGCTGGGCCGTCGGGCAGCCGATGCCCCCATGGCCCGGAGCAGGAAAAAGCCAGGTAGGGTTGCGATGACGCCGCCATTGGCGTCGCAACGCCAGCAGAGCGCGTTCGGGCAGAGGTACATAGCGGTCCTTCTGTCCCTTCCCGGCACGAATGTGCAGGACCATGCGCCCCGCATCGATGTCCTCGATCTTCAGGCTCAAGCCTTCTCCCAGGCGCAGCCCGCACGAGTAGATCACGCCCAGACAGCAGCGATGGTGCGCTTCTCTCACCTCCCGCAGGATCTTCCCGACTTCCTCCAGGGTCAAAATGACCGGGAGGCGCGACTGGCGCGGTGGACGCACCAGAATCGTCTCTTGGGGCCAGCGCCGCTTGAGCGTCTTCTCGAACAGGAACTTGATCGCGCAGATGAAGCTCGTGCAGGTTGGGCGGCTGTAGACTTTGACGGTTTTAAGGTAGATGAAGAACTGCCGCAGCTCTTCAATCGTGACCGATCGCGGCGATCTTCCCGCGCAAAACTCCGAGAGCCTTTCGGCTGCCCTCAGATAGACTTCCTGTGTCTTTTGCGCATACCCGTGCAGAGTCATGTCATCGAGCATCCGTTCTTGCCAGCACCGATAGGTGTGAGTACGTTTCATGGCGTGATTCCTTTCGTTTGAATCCGTTAATCGAAACTCCCGGCCACCCCGTGTGGCCGGGAGGAATCACACCTTACCACCGACTATCAATCCTAGCCCAGTAACTGTCCGAAATGAGGAGCCGCCGCGTAGCGGCTTAGTTCAACCCGAAGGTGGAGCCATCGGTGAGGTCGTCGGGCGCGAGCTTGTCCACCTGAGTGAACGAATTGGAATCGGAGGATGCGCGTTCGAAAATGAACACGGCGCCGGTGTTCCGTCCTGCCGCGTTGAATGCTCCGCTTGCCCCTATCGCGATGGTATCTCCGCTGATCCCGACAGATCTCCCGAACCGCTGTACCGGATTGTCATCCTCCGCTGTAAGTTTCTGGGTGGCGGTCCATTCTCCTGTGCCGGCGTCGCGTTGGAAGAGGTGGGCGGATCCTGGAATGGGCCGGGGATTTTCCTCGAGATCGTCGGATTCATCCGCACCCACCACCACGGCGTCTCCGTCGATTGCTATAGTGATGCCAAAGTTATCGAACGGCTCCGATTCCTCCGGAACGAGTCGGGCAATTTCCTCCCAGCCATCGGGCCCGAGCTCAAACAGGTAGGCTGCGCCCGAGTTCTGCCCCAATGGATTGTCAAACCAGGCGCTGGCCGCGATGCGGTTTCCGCTGATATCGACGACATGTCCCAGGTTTTGATTCTCGCGGGCGTCGCGGGCCGTGAGTTTGGCCGCCAGGCGCCAGGCGTTCTCACTCTCCCCGGTCTGCTGAAAGACGTAAAGGGCGCCGGCGGCATTGGCGGCATCGTCATCTCCCGGTGCGCCCACCACGATGATGTCGCCGTCGATGGCCACTGATTCGCCGAAGAAATCAAAATTACCGCCGCTTTCACCCGTCAGTTTCGCGAGCTGGAGCCATGCCTTACTTCCCGAATCGTCGCGCTCAAATATATAGGCCGCACCCGCGCTGAGGGCCATTTCGTCATCGTTGTGCTTTCCGATAACAACGGTGTCGCCATCGATATCAAGGGCTTCGCCGAATTCGTCGAATGGGCTCAGGTCGTCAGGGGCGAGAGTGACGGGATCGCTTCCTAAGATGGGCGATGGCGCCGCCGTGCAGGCTAGAACTGAAAGCAGCAGCGAGAGAGGTGAACGTCGCTTCATGGCGGCGAGTGCATACGCGGATTCCTCAAACGTTAATCATTCAATCCTCCGAATTCTTGTTTTTTGAGCAATCTTTTCTCCGCGGTTAATTGTACTCGAGCATGAATCGGGAGCTATTCCTTCGTTCAAATCAATTTTGAAGAATTGAACCGCAGAGGGCACCGAGAGCGGCTTTGTGGTTTTTCAAGCCGGATTTACTAAGAGTGCCATTTTTTCTTCTTCAAAAGCTGTCTTAGAAGCATAGCCCATCATTTTGATGGTTTTTACGCCGATTTCGGTAGCCAGCTTGTGGATCTTCACGCGGATGGTTTCCGTCGCTTCGGTCAGTGGGCTGAAATGGCCTTTGAGAAGATACCAGATGGAGACGGTGAGCTTGCGCGCCACGGCGGCCACCGCAATGTTACGGTGGCCCTTGCGCAAAGTGAGTTTCCAGCCCCATTGGTGTAAGGGGCTGTTTTTCTGGTTCAGCGCGTTCTGTGCCGACTGGATCAGCAGCGCACGTAGATCTTTGCGGCCGAAGGCAATAATACCGCCATCGCGCTTGATGGTCAGTCCGCTGCGATGCCGGCTGGGGGACAGCCCCAGATAGGCGACCAGCTTCTTGGCATTGGCGAAGCGGTGGATGTCGCCGATGACTGCCCCGATGGCATAGGCGACGACATGCCTCACTCCCATCAGACGCACTAAGGGCAGCAATGCGGGATCCTCGAGCACCTCGCGAGCCATCAGTGCCCGCAGTTTTTTGCGTCGCCTCTCGGCCATCCAAAGCTCTTCGAACATCTCTTCGCACAAGAACAGTTGCACCGGACTCCAGGGGCGACATCGCAGCACCCAGGCACGGCCCGAAGCTCGAGTTAGGCAGGTGCCCCGGGGAATCCGCTTTCCCTGCTCGCTGAGGTAGCTGCGGATGCGATTGCGTATCCGCGTGCAACTGCACACTGCCTTGCGATGGGTGTGCATTACTTCACGGCGTTCGCGCGTCTTCTCATCTGGGGTCCACACTTCCCGAGCCAGTCCGCTCAGGTAGATTCTTCCCAGTTTCACCGCACTGAGTTTATCGTTGTTGCAGTAGGCCTTGCGAATCTGTCCGGCCCTTTGGCTTTCTAACACCACTGCCGCGATCCCCACCTTCTTGAGCCGCTTGACCGTCTCGAAACTGTTGGTGGAGGCCTCCAGGACCACCAGATCGGTTCCCTTCAGGTGCTTGCCGGCCCAGCCTTCCAGCTGTTCCGTAGAGACCCTGTCGTAGACTTTCTGCACCACAGCGCTGGCCGCATCGCTGCCTTCCAGCAATGCCGCCGTGAAGATATCCGGGTGCATATCCAGCCCGATGATTCGTCTGGGTTGACTTTGCTTTTTTTCCATTGTTTGCTTTTCTCGCTTATGGCGGCTGACCGGGGGCAGGCGGTTACGTAGCATTCAGCTTTTCGGAGTCCATCCTCCACGTAGGTGCATTCCGCCGGCGCTCAATCACAGAGTCGGAGAGTAACTCCAGCGTTCTCGTCGAGCGTCTCCCGTTTGCCACCTGTTGGTGTTGCACAGCACCCACAGGTTCGAACGATGCCCCCGGTCTGCCATAAGCTCCATTGTTTTCGCTGGAAATCCTCATACGGTCACAGAGAAAGAGAAGGGTCTATATTCGCGCCCCGGACATATCATTGAAGTTCAAAAAACTCTCCGCTTCCCAGATCGCAGAGAAAGAGAAGGGTCTATATTCGCGCCCCGGACATATCATTGAAGTTCAAAAAACTCTCCGCTTCCCAGATCGACAAACTGGCGAGGCACGGAAGTGCCAACGAAATAGAAAACCCAGGCGTTGCGATTAAATCTGAAAAGGTTGGGATAAAGCGCCTCCCGGGTAAAGAACCAGCCACTCGAACTGAGATCGAAGAGAAACATACCATCGGCCGTGCTGGAGGAGTCGGCAAAGGTCCACCCGTGTTCGGCATGGAAAATCCAGGGATCGAAATTGGTATTATAGAAGCCAAACCAGGGAGACTCGTGCCAACCGTCGCCGAGGTCTTCGCCCCCGCTTAAGATATCGTCCTCGGGCGGCGGCGGGGGCGAGGTAACGGGTACCTCGAAGGTAAAGGCGCTTCCTCCGGTAGGCTGCCCGGCAAGCGTACCGCCGGCGCCAGTGGAAATATCGGTCAAGCTGGCCGCCACTTTGCCGCCGCTCATGGAAACCCGCCGACCGAATCCCTGCCGCTCGAGTGGATTCTCCAGTTGTAGTTTGGCTATCTGCGACCACTGCTCGCCATCTTTTCGCTCGAAAACGTAGGCCGCCCCGGCCGAGAGGAAATTATTGACGGTACTCCCGACAGCTCCGGCCACGAATGCATTCCCACTGATGGCCACTCCGTTGCCGAAAGCATCTCCCTCCGCCACTTCATTGGAAACAACCCTTGCGATCTGCACCCATTGGCCTTGGGCGTTCCGCTCGAATATGTAGACAGCTCCCCTACCGATGTTGTGTCCCGGGGCCCCGGCGGCGAGGAGGTCGCCACTGAGACCGACTGCGGCGCCGAAGGAATCAGGCTCCTCACCGACGCTCAGGCGGGCGGTCTGCCCCCAGTTTCCGCTGCCCCCAGCGTTCCGTTCGAACACGTATGCAATGCCGGGGGCCCTATTTGCGATGCCGGACACAACATCGCCTGCGGCGGCCCCCACAACCGCGATCTCTCCGCTAATGGCCACAGCCTCACCAAAATTATCCAGAGGATCCGGATTTTCAGGTGTCAGCTTTGCTTTCTGCACCCACTGTCCGTCTTCCCTCTCAAAGAGATAAACGGCCCCGAAATTCTCGGTCACACTGGATGCGAAGAATGCGCCTATCACCATCCGGTCTCCGCTAATGTCTATGGCGGAGCCGAAGCTCTGGTTCGCGCTCCCGTCGCTCGCGCTCAGCTTGGCTATCTGGCCCCATTGGTTGGCTCCCCCCGCGTCGCGCTCGAAAACATAGACTGCACCCGAGCTATTGGCCAAGTCGTCGTCGCTGGTCGCTCCGACCGCTACCAAATCGCCATCGATGGCGGCCGAAACACCGAAAGAGTCAAAGTTTCCTATGCTATCGCCGAAAATCTTTGCCACCTGAACCCATTGGTCGCTTCCTTCGGGATTGGCCTCGAATATATAGGCCGCCCCTGCGCTCAAGCCCCTATTGTTGTCACCGTTCTTGCCTACTACGACGGTGTTTCCATCGATTGCCACCGAGGCGCCGAAGTTATCAAAGGGCACAATTTCGTCGTTCGGTGTCAACGGAACCGCCTCGGCTGGCGAATTCGAGAGAAGACCGAGGACTAAGCTAGTGCAGGCAACCCGGCAAGCGCACCCGAAAAATCGCGAGAAAGGGGCCCTGCGAGGTGGTCTTCGGTTCCTGCCTGTAGCCGCCGCGTCAGAATCTGCGAGCATCCATTCCGTCCGAGCCGGCCTTTCTCCCAGACTGCGGTGAGAAGCCGTGAAATCTGGACACTGCCCATGTCCGGTTCCTCCCACCGCAATCTCCGCTTCCGGCTTCGTTCGATTATGCCGGGACAGCTTGCTGCGATAAGCAGTGGGCCACGAGGTGCTGGAGTCGCCTTCCGGACTGATGGTCCGCATATCCTGGTCCTTCCACCTTATGAATTCCCGCCCGTCAGAGCCGGGCACTATGATTTTCGCGTCGCGCGAAAATCATTGCTGGTCAAAAAACTCTCCGCTCCCCAGATCGACGTACTGACGCGGTCCCGAAGTGCCTTCGAAATAGAATACCCAGGCGTTGCGGTTAAAGCTGAAAAGGTTGGGATAGAGCGCTTCCCCGGTAAAGAACCAGCCGCTTGAACTGAGGTCGAAGAGAAACATACCTTCGGCTGAGCTGGAGGAATCGACAAAAGTCCACGAGTGTTCGGCATGGAAGATCCAAGGGTCGAAGTTGGTATTATAGAAACCAAACCAGGAAGATTCGTACCAGCCGCCGCCGAGGTCATCTCCGCCACTGAAGATGTCCAATTCGGGAGGAGGCGGAGGAGGGGAAACCGGCACCTGGAAGGCGAAAGCGCCCGATCCGGTAGCACTTACGGAAGGGGCATCTGAAAAATCGAGTATCCCGCCCACTACCTTGTCGCCGCCTAAGGCTATGCGTCCTCCAAAACCTTGCTGGCCGCTGGGATTCTCCAGTTGGAGCTTGGCTACCTGCGACCACTGCCCGTCTTCCCTTCGCTCGAAAACGTAAGCCGCCCCGGCGGCGAGGAAATTGTTGACTGTACTCCCGGTCGCTCCTGCCACGAAGGCGTTCCCGCTCATGGCTACTCCATTGCCGAAAGCATCTCCCTCTGCCGCTCCGTTGGGAACGACTCTTGCGGTCTGCTCCCACTGGTTTTCCGCCTTTCGCTCAAAGATGTAGACTGCTCCCGTACTGCCCAAACTTCCATCGGTTCCCCCCGGGGCGCCGACTGCGAGAATGTCGCCGCTGATCCCGACCGCTACGCCAAAGGAATCACTTTCCTCATTGACGCTCAATCGGGCCGTCTGCCCCCAGTTCCCCCCAGCGTTCCGTTCGAACACGTATGACACGCCAGGGGCTCGATTTACGACGCCCGAGACGACATCGCCTGCATCGGCTCCCACAACCGCTATTTCTCCGCTAATGGCCACGGCCTTGCCGAAATTATCAAGTGGGGCCGGATTCGCAGGCAAAAGCCTGGCCTTCTCGATCCATTGCCCATTCTCCCGTTCAAATACGTAAGCGGCACCGAAATTCTCTGTCAGGTCGGATTCGAAATAAGCACCTACCACCATCCGGTCTCCGCTAATGTCTATGGCGGAACCGAACCTCTGGTTCGCACCTCCGTCGCTCGCGCTCAGCTTGGCTAGCTGGCCCCATTGGTCGGCTCCGCCCGAATTGCGCTCGAAAAGGTAGACTGCACCCGAGCTATTCGCAACGTCGTCGTCGCTGGTCGCTCCCACTGCTACGAGATCCCCATCGATGGCGGCCGAATCACCAAAACGGTCGAAGTTTTCTATGCTATCCCCGAAGATCTTGGCTACTTGAACCCACTGAACGCTCCCAGCGGGGTTGGGTTCGAAGATATATGCCGCTCCCGCACTGATGCCTCGCTCGTTATCTCCGTTCTTACCCACGACAATTGTGTCTCTGTCCACGGCAACGGAGGCGCCAAAGTTGTCAAAGGGTTGGATTTCGTCATTAGGCGCCAACGAAATCGCCTGGGCGGGCAAAATGGAGAAAAGCCCGAGGGCAAATCCCATGCTGGCACCCCGGCACGCGCACTCGAAAAATCGCGAGAAAGGGGGCCAGCGAGCTGGGCTTCGGTTCCTGCCTGTAGCCGCCGCGTCACAATCTGCGAGCATCCATTTCGTTCGCGCCGGCCTTTCTCCCAGACGGCGGTGAGAAGCCGTGAAATCTGGACACTGCCGATGTCCGGTTCCTCCCACCGCAATCTCCGCTTTGCTGCGATAAGCAGTGGGCCACGAGGTGCTGAAGTCGCCTTCCGAACTGATTATCCGCATATGCTCGTCCTTCCACCTTATGAATTCCCGCCCGGCAGAGCCGGGCATACTATAATTTTCGCGTTGCGCGAAAATTATTGCTGGTCAAAAAATTCCCCGCTCGCCAGATCGACATAGTTACGTGGATTCGAGGTTCCGCTGAAGTAAAAAACCCAGGCGTTGCGGTTAAAGCTGAAGAGGTTGGGATATAGGTTCTCCCCGGTAAAGAACCAGCCGCTCGAACCGAGATCGAAGAGAAACATACCCTCGGCGGTGCTGGAGGAGTCGGCAAAGGTCCACCCATGCTCGGCGTGGAAGATCCAGGGATCAAAATTCGTATTGTAGAAGCCAAACCAGGAAGACTCGTACCAGCCGCCGCCGAGGTCATCCCCGCCACTGAAGACGTCCTCGTCGGGTGGCGGTGGGGGGGGGGGTGGAGGTTCTACCGGAACGACGTAGGAAAAGGCCGCACCTGAGGCGGCCTCTTGGACGACGCTGGCCTCGGTATCTATCAAGCCCGCCAGGACGGTATCGCCGTCAAATGCGATGCGCAGACCGAAGAGCTCATTGGCCCGGGGACCGGGCTTGCTCAATCGATCGACCTGAGTCCACTGTCCCCCTTCTTTGCGTTCAAAGACAAAGGCCACCCCGGCCGCATCAAATTGTTCGCTCTTGGCGGTCGCAGCACCGGCAACAAAGGCGTTGCCGCTGAACTCAAGTCCTTCCCCGAGCCCGTCACTCTCCGCTGCCCCGCTATGAGTCACTTTCGCGGTCTGGTTCCAATCGCCTCCGCTATTGCGATCAAAGATATACACGGCGCCGGATCTCGATGCCCCCCCGTCCTGTCCTTTGGCGCCCACCGCGATGGTGTCGCCACTGATTCCCACGCCGCCGCCGAAGCGGCCATTGGCGCGCTTGTCGTTTGCCTGCAGCCTGGCAGTCTGGCCCCATGCGCCCGCGCCTCCGGCACTGCGCTCGAAGACATAGGCGGCGCCGGGGTTGTCGCGGAGGTCATTGATCTCATCGGATTCGTCGGCCCCTACCACCACGGCGTCCCCGTCGATGGCCACTGCGATCCCGAAGTTGTCCAGTGATGCCGGATTGACCGGTTCAAGCCTGGCCTTTTGCACCCATTGATCACCTTCGCGCTCAAAGACATAAGCAGCGCCGAAATTCTCCTCCAGATCGTCGAATAACGCCCCGATAACGATGCGGTTTCCGCTCACATCGATCGCGTGGCCGAAGCCCTGGTTGGGGCCTCCGTCGCCGGCCGTTAACTTGCCCACCGGACCCCAGTTCTCGGGGCCTCCCGCGTTGCGTTCGTAAACGTAGACCGCGCCCGAGGCGTTGGCCACATCGTCGTCCCCGGTTGCGGCCACGGCGGCGACGTCGCCATCTATTGCCACCTCACCTCCCAGAAAGTCAAAGTTTCCGCCTTGATCACCCACCAGCTTGGCCACCTGCTGCCACGGCGCGGCGCTACTGCTGCGGGTGAAGATATAGGCCGCGCCCGCGCTCAGCCCCTGGTCGTTGTCGCCGTTCTTACCCACTACCGCGTTGTTGCCACTCACCGCAACGGCCGATCCAAAGTTGTCGAACGGTTCCAGCGTTTCACTGGGAAGAACCAAATCGGCGCTGGCTCCGGAAAGGGCGCCCGCCGTGAAGGTCCCCAGAAAGGCGAACCCGATAATCCCCGTCCCGATCCATCGGAATGCGCTCGCGAGTACGGATGGAAACGCTCTCCGATGTTGGAGCCGATGGGCGGCGGCCGAAATGTATTTGTGGTCTGAAGTCATTTTAAGCATGGGATTTGCTGTGTGCTTCCTGGATTCAATGGAAGAGGTGCATCGACATCGGCGTGGCATTGAGAGCAGATCGCTAAGCACCGATATGCTAATGGAAAATCAGGTCGCGACCGATCAGAATAGAATCAAATGCCATAAAAAAATTTTGACAAGTGCGAATTTTTGTTTGAATCTACCGCCTTCTATTGACCCAAAATGGGTATGGCTACTCTAACCGTACCAATTTCTACAACCCAAAATGGACTAACAAAGAATGAAGAAGATACCTGCAATAGTGTTTTCAGCGGTGCTCCCGATTCTTGGTGCGCCACTCTTTTCACAGGAGGACAGTTCGCTTGTCGCAACTGAAGAGGTCATTACCTTGTCTGAATTCGAGGTCGAGGCAACGGAAGGCAAGGGTTACTTCAGCAGCCATTCCGTGACCGGACTCAAAACGAACAAGCTGCTGATTGATATTCCGCAATCGGTTGGCATCGTATCGCGCGATATGCTTGACGATCTTAGTATCAAAGGCGGCAGCAGCATTGAGACTGCCAAATTTGCCGTAAGCGGCATGGTGCCGCGCAATGACTATCGCTACGAGACGCCGATTCAGCGTGGATTCCGCTCCGGACGTACTCTTGTGGACGGGTTCCGCGATACGGGGCACAACATGATGGACAAGGTCATCATCGACCACGTGGAGATCGTGAAGGGCCCCACCCAGGTGCTTTGGGGTCAGCGTAACGCCCTCTCCGGCATTGTTTCAAAGCAGACCAAGAAACCGCGTTTTACATCCAACCGTTGGGTGCGCAGCTTCTTCTATTCGGAAGGGGGCTTCCGCTTCGAAGCAGACGCCACCGGTCCGATAATCAAGAAGAAGCGCGCGGAGGACTTCGGTCTCGCCTATCGCGCCATCGGCGCTTATGAGGATCGCGATTCGGTTACCGCAAAGGAGGCTGCCGTTTTTCGGGATCAGTGGGCTCTGCACGGGGCGCTGACGGCCTCATGGGGCCAGAAATTCAGCGTAATGGCCTACGTCAGTTACCTGAACTCCTACAACAAGGACAACGCGCCCAATGACTTCATCCGCAAGGACAGCACCACCGGCGCCAACGGTACCGGTGAACTGTTTGTCGGAACGGGGGGGAGATTCCAACTCCGCCAGCCGGCCTATACGTTTGACGAGATGAAGATCAAGATGTTCAGCGCCATCGTGGACTATCAGTTCAACGACAATTGGGCTTTTCGCGCAAATGGGTTCCACCAGCGGTCGTGGCGGCATCCCAACCAGATCCGAAACTTCAAGAAGGATTTCGAGGCAGACACGATTACCTTCTGGGGCCTCGAACAAGAGGCGGTCACTTGGTACAAGTCGGTAACGGCTGACATCAGGGGTAAGACGAACTGGTTAAATTTGGGCCATGAAATCAACTTCGGCGTCAGTTGGGACGAGAATGACAGTTTCAGTCGCCGCTGGGACGTTGGCCAGGGCGGTGGTGGCGTCGACTTCGTGTTTCCCACTCTGAAGCTTTCCAACCCCGATTTCACCAATTTCCCCCAACCTTTACAGGACGAGAAGTGGCTGCGGACGGACAGGGCGCGAGGGCGCGCGGGCGGGGTTTCCAATGTCAGTAATTACTACTACCAGCACAATCTGGAAGTCTTGAAAGAGAAGCTGTTTGTGGTAGCCGGCACGGGCTACAGCCAGGTTAAGAATAATGGCGGCGGGGATGAAGACGACCAGAGTGATTGGGTGAGGCGCGCGGGCTTGGTATTCAAGGTAAAGCCCGACATCGCCATTTACTTCAACAATTCCACCAAGTTTGACCCGGTCACGAGGCGGGACCAGAACAATGATTTGCTCAATCCCCAGCAGGGCATTGTCTACGAGGTCGGGGTCAAAACGGCCATGTGGAACGGGCGCTTTACGTCCACCATCGCCTGGTTTGACCTGCGCGCCACCAACATTCCGGTCTCTGTTCCCGGTGAGAACTACCACCGCTCCAGCGGCGAACAGGTCAACCAGGGATGGGAAATCGATCTCGGATTCGAGCCGGTCAAGAACTGGCAGTTGATTGTCACTGCCTATGCGGGTGACATCAAGGATGCCAATACCGGCGTTCCTCTCAACGACTCGGTGAATAACACCTACAGCTTCATGACCGCCTATAACTTCACCGAGGGCAACTTGAAGGGCCTTCGGGTGGGATTGGCCGGTTACTGGTGTGGGCGGCGATTCTACCGCAACGGCGGGGGAGAATTTCCCCCGTGGCATACCTTCAGCGGGTGGATTCGCTACAAGAAGAACAACTGGGCCTTTGGCGTCCACCTCGAGAATCTGACCGATGAGTACTACCCCCACGGGGGCTACGATCCGTTCAATATGGTGGCTCCGGGACCTCCGTTTAACGCCAAATTTTCGATCGAGCGCAGTTTCTGATCGCGGTAAAGCCAAACATCAGAATTCGTTAGACACAGATTCTTTCAGTGAACCCCCGGCCGGAAGCGGCCGGGGGTTCTTTTTTTGGGGCAGGTCGTGTGTCGTAGCGCAGGGCTTATCCCGACAGAATCGGGATTGCCCTGCGAGCGGCCTGCCCGGAAGTCGCGGTGACCCAACGCAATCACGGCTGCGCCGCGATAAGCAGTGGGCTACGGGGAGCGGCGATGGAATCAACGGGACTGGCGAATTGTAGTGCAGGGTCCCGACAATATCGGGATTGCCCTGCGATCCGAGAGGTGGCTACGGCCGAATTCGGCCACCCACCGCAATCACGGCTGCGCCGCGATAAGCAGTGGGCTACGGGGAGCGGCGATGGAATCAACGCGACTAGCGAATTGTAGCGCAGGATCCCGACAATATCGGGATTGCCCTGCGATTCGGACTGTCCGGAAGTCGCGGTGACCCACCGCAATCTTCGCTTTGCTCCGATAAGCAGTGGGCTACGGATGGAGGTGCTGTGTGGTTGTGGGGGAAACCGGAAGTATGAGTACCCGGTGTAGCTGGGGAACGGGATGGAGTCCTTCGTAGCGCGGGGTCCCGACAATATCGGGATTGCCCTGCGATTCGGACTGTCCGGATGTTGCGGTGACCCACCGCAATCACGGCTTCGCCGCGATAAGCAGTGGGCTACGGGGGCTGCGATAAGCACTTATCTCGCCATAGCTCAAAAAGAGCGGCGGCGGAGTGGGCTACGATTTGCTTGGTCCACTAGACTTCGAGATTTCAATACTGTTTCTAGCGTTGCCCCCGATAGGATATCCCCGTTCATAATTGAGTGCATGGAGCGCTCCCCTTGGTCCGGTCGTGTCCTTGACGTTGTTTACAGGCAACTTCCGCATCTCGTGGTCGACTACGGCTGCTATGCGATCACCATGCGATGTACAGGATCGCTGCCTGCTGAGGTGGGAGTTAAATTGCGAGAATTTCAGAACTATCTGCGCAAAATCGAACCAAGATCACGTGAATTTGCCACTTGGCAGCGTCGCATTTTTCTAACGGTAGAAAAGTATCTCGATACCCACCAGGGGTTCAGTCCTTTCTTCGATGAATCGATTGCTGAGCTGTGTTTCTCGCTGTGGCGTGACTGGAAAGGCGGAGGCGAGCGGGTTTTCCGGAGCCTGGTGATTATGCCGAATCACGTTCACGCGCTTACCCGGCCCATGACGTTTTCCTCGTGCGGGGAATTCATGAGATTTTGGAAACGACTGAAGGCGAGCACAGCGAGGAAGCTGAATCAGGCGATGTGCCGCAGGGGCGCTTTCTGGCAGAAGGAATGGTACGACCGATGGGTGCGTATCGAGGTCGAGTACGCTAGATGGGTGAAGTATATTCAGGACAATCCGGTCGGAAGCAGGTTGGTTAGAGGTAGTGAGCCGTATCGATGGCTCAAATAAAGGCTTTGATCCACACGATACAGTCGGCATTCGAATCCGAGTTAACGTAGCGCAGGGTCCCGACAATATCGGGATTGCCCTGCGAACCGAGAGGCGGCTACGGCCGAACTCGGCCTTCCCACCGCAATCACGGCTGCGCCGCGATAAGCAGTGGGCTACGGGGTGCAAAACTCCTGTATCTGTGCAATAATTTCCGGCTTTAACGAATCATACGAAGAGGACGTGGCCGGGCGAAAGACTGCCTGGATTTCTTTCCTTCGTGATCATAGGCAGCCATGAAGAAATCTTCAGAACTGAAGCGATTTGTTGCTGGGATAGTCGGACTGTTGGGTATAGCCTGCCTCGGCGCTTATCCGCCGTCCGGGCTCTCGGCGCAGGAGGGCGCTCCGGCGGAGTCCACCGACCTTGGGCAGGGCTGGAAGTGGTCGCCCTGGTTCGGCGTCTACAACGACTCCCAGAGACCCTGGCTGTACCATGCCGAACACGACTGGCTCTTTCTGAACAGTGGCAGCTTAACCGGCACGTTCTTTTTCTTCGACCTTTCCTGGGGATGGATATGGACCGGAGAGCAAATCTATCCCGATATCTTCAGTTGGGGCCGCAATACCTGGTTGGGCTATGAGATAGGCACCACGGGTCCGAGGGTCTACTTCGAATACGCCTTGGGGGAGTCAATCGAGTTCCACAAACGAGACCGGTTCGAGACGCTGAATGACTACTTCAACGTTTCCAACCTCTCTCTTCCGCGCGACGAGATCGTGGAACCCGGCATCCTGCCCGACTCCGGAATCCCCGCCATCGATTTTCCCGTTTTCGCACGCGCCCGCGATGTGAATTTGCTTGAAGATGAGGATGTCCTCATGACGGTTACGATCGACGGCGAGACGAGAGGCTACCCCTTGCGCATTCTCGATTTCCACGAGGTGGTCAACGACGAATTCGGCGATCGCGCCGTGGCTATTACCTATTGTCCCCTTTGCAACTCAGGTCTCGCATTCGACCGGGAGGTCAACGGTCGCGTTCTAAGTTTCGGGGTATCCGGACTTCTCTATCGCAACAACCTGCTGATGTATGATCGCCAAACCTTCAGTCTTTGGCTGCAGTTTGCCCTGGAGGGGGTATCCGGCGTTAATAAGCAGGTGCGCCTGGCCTGGATCCCGTCCAATCAAATGACCTGGGGAACCTTTTTGCAACGCTATCCGGACGCCTTCGTGCTGACTCCTTTTACTGGATTCTCATTCGAATACTTTGGCCGCCGTATTTACGAATCCTACTTTTCCGATGATGATCCCAGATTTCCCACTACCAACCAGCGCGACGACCTCCCTAACAAAACATGGGTATGGGGTGTGGAGAGCGATGGGATCGCCAAGGCCTACCCCAGGGACAGACTGCCCTCCGGCCAGAGGGTGGTCGACGAGGTGAATGGGATTCCGCTTTCCCTCACCTACGATCGAACTTCGGGAGAGATCGAAGTGGTCAACACCGAAACCGGCGAGCCCGTGCGCGGCCTTTGGTCCTTCTGGTTTTCCTGGGTGGACTTTTTTCCGGATACCCTGGTGTGGAGCCCGTGATTGGAAGATTTCCCAGCGCAGCGGAACCGTTCCGTTTCTGTCCAGTATGGTTTGAAAACGAGCAGCAAATGTAGCTGGATGCTTTCGCATTCAGGCTGGGTTGGCGGATCAGAACTGAAGCCGAAGGGCTCCAGCTACGCTGCGAAGGCATTGCCCGCGTAGCTGGACGACTTCGTCGTTCAGAGTGGGCTGGGATAACCGGGCCGGGGACTGAAGCCGAAAGGCTCCAGCTACGCCGAGAAGGCGTTGCCTGCATTCAGCCGAACGAATCGCTCTCGTAGCCGGACCCGCAAGGGTGCGGTCTTCCAGGCATTGAACCACGCTGGCCAGCATGATCGTGGATCTTTCTGCCTATCCACGTTGGTTCCCGCCTTCTTGCGAAGCCGGCGGCTCGACGCCGGCTGGTTCGACCTTGGTGGTGTATGATCGCAAAACCTCCGAAGCGCGCGTCGGAGACGCCCTCCCACATTCAGGTCCAGGGAGGCCATCTCAATGTGGGAGGCCATCTCCGATGGGCGACGGGTCATCAAGTACAGCCTTTTCGTGGCGCAGGGTCCCGACAATATCGGGATTGCCCTGCGAGCGGCGGGGCCGGGAGTCGCGGCGACCCACCGCAATCTTCGCTTGCGCTGCGATAAGCAGTGGGCTACGGGGGGCTGTGAAGTGTGGGCGGGATTGCCAGTATGGAACACGGGGTGTACTGAGGGAACAAAGGTAGCGGGCACGTGGCGCAGGGTCCCGACAATATCGGGATTGCCCTGCGTACGGCCGAACCCGGCCTCCCCACCGCAATCTTCGCTACGCTGCGATAAGCAGTGGGCTACGAGAGAGAACCCTGGCAATTAAAGCTTCCTCGCAAGGAAGCGCTTCACGAATCCGGTACCACGAGGTCGACGGGAATGATGTAATGATCGGGATCCGGCTTCCGCCCACTTGCCTTTTCTCTAAGCAGCCGGCCGATTACGACGCCAATCGACTGGGCGGTGTGCCCTGGAAAGGTGATGTAGGCGTAAGGCAGGCTCACGTGGGGAGCGACGAAATGGTCACTCATTGTGAGTAGTGGTTGCCGCTCGACTGGAAGGTTCATAGCCAACAAGGCTTCGGCAGTCGCTTCCAGGAATAATTCCCGCCGGCAGATGAATCCAATTTTCTCATGGAACCTGGATGTAAGATCGACCACTTCATGCGCCACTGCAGTTTCGTCAAAAGGCAGGTAGCGTATATGAAAGTGTTGCGGGCCAGGGGCGGCTTTACCCAGAACTTCGCGCACGCCTTCGTGCACTTCGTGGTCGCCCGGGCGCATGACCTCGCACGTCAGAATACAGATGTGGCTGCAGCCTTTCTGGAGTAAATACCTTCCCAGAATACGACCAATTCGCGGGTTGTCCTGATCGATCCAGGGAACGCCTTTGATAGCTGGATAGGGTGAACCGGAGATGACGGAGGGAACGCCGCTGCCACTGACGATTTTCTGCACTTCGTGAGAAGCTGCCATCATGACGATGCCTGACTTCTGCCTCTGGAGCAGGCTCTGAACAACGATGCTATCTGCAAAGGCCGCTGTTTCTGTTTCGGGGAGAAAGTGGATTTGCAGGTCGGCATCCGGCACTTCCCCTTGAAGGCCAAGGAGGGCGCCTTCGTGAAGGAGGCCCTGAACTCTCTGATGCGTTCGGGGAACCAGTATATAGACCCTTTTGAGCGCGATCTCGCTATCGCTTCCGTTCAGGTCCTTGATAAAAGTACCCTTGCGCTGGACACGCGACAGGACGTTGCGTTGCGCCAGAAGCTGCAGCGCCCGGTTAGCCGTTGTCGTACCTACGCGGAGCAAACGCGAGGTCTCGCTCAGTGTCAGGTAAGGGTCGCCGGGTTTGAGTTCTCGACTTTTTATGTCGGACTCAATTTGGGAGGCGAGGTCAAGAATCCTGGTCAATCCGGTCTTGATGGGACTCATTATATTCGTTCTGACGCGAGCACGTGCTAATTAGCGACGAGCAAATACATTGTGTGGCCTCGTCCGGAGTGTAAGCGGTGCATAAAGGAGAGCCATATTCGGGAGAGCCATATTCCCGTTCACAACCCATTTCTTCCTGTTTGATTAATTACCGCACTCCACGTTCAATATTAATTCTTGATAACTGGGATTTTTATTCAAGGTTCTTTATGGCTTGGTTTTTCTCCGGTGCAACCTTGGTCCGACTGGATTGGCGGGATGATGAGTCCGGGAATTGATTCATCCCGGGCAGAAGGCATTGCTTCGATTGGGGCGGAGGAATCGGGACTGGTTTGGATCCCGTTTTCGGCAATCAGTTTCTGTGGATGTCTTTTCGATCTGTCATATTAGGACTCCTGGGAGCGGCAGGCGTCTGCGCGTTTACCTACTTCAACGATTTCGTAATTCGCCAGTCTCCGATGGTTGGGCATCATATGCCTAATGCCATATTCGGGTCCCTCATTCTCTTCGTTGTCTTGATTAATCCCCTGGTGGCCCGGTTTCATCGCCGCGGGGGATTGACCGGAGCTGAACTTGCGGTGGTCCTGGTTCTGACTCTGAGTGCCTGTACCATACCCAGCACCAGTTTGATGCGCAATCTCGGGCCGATGCTCATGATCCCGCACCACCATGAAAAGACAAAGCCGGGTTGGAGCGAGCATGGTCTTACGGATCTTCTTCCCGATTTTCTGTTGGCGGAAACGGGGAAGAATGACGAAGCACTGACCGAATTCATTCAGGGCAAATCGGAAGGTGGAGGGCATATCCGATTCAGAGATATTCCCTGGTACGCCTGGAAAAGAACATTGGCCTTCTGGCTTCCTTTTGCCTTTGCGCTTTGGCTGGGTGTTCTCGGCCTTTCCCTGGTACTGCATTTTCAGTGGGCCAGGAATGAGAAACTGAGCTATCCCATTGCCCAGATCACCTCATCTTTTCTTCCTGATGAAAGTGGGAAATTGGCGCCTATATACCGGGATGGCTACTTTCTTGCGGCAATGATCGTGGTGGCCCTGGTATATTTGAATAACTTCGCAGCGGCCAATTTCCCGATGTTAATCGAGATAAAGCTCATTTACGACTTCACGCCTCTGGTCCAAGGTTTGCCCCCCGACTTTCTACAGGCTGGTGGACTTGGCTACTCCCTCCGGCCACGGATTGCCTTTTCCATCATCGGAATCGCATACTTCATTCCGCGTGAAGTTGCCCTTTCCCTTGGTTCTGGGCCATATTTTTTCGGGCTTTTCGCCGGATTGCTGATGGTGGGTTACGGTGTCGATGTATCGGGCGGAGGAGTCTACAGCGGTAAAAATCTACTCCTGGCGGGCATCTATCTTGGGCTATTCGCGGGCATTCTCTTCACGGGGCGCCACTATTACTTAAACGTTGCGCTGCGCGCCTTGGGTGCCCCGACTCGTGATCGCCCGATAGCGAGCTCGGTATGGGGAGCGCGGACCTTTCTAGCCGCCTCCATCGTGCTTATCCTATTGCTGGTGCTGGCGGATCTGGACTGGCAGTTAGCGTTCCTTTTTGTGACCGGCGCCTTCGTCATTTACGTCGTGATGAGCAGAATTCTGGCCGAGACGGGTCTGTTTGCAAATGATTCCGGTTGGTTCCTTCACGCAGTCATGCTGAGCCTGATGGGGGCCGAGGCGATTGGTCCTAAGGCACTGCTGATCTTAGGGTTCTTTACGGCCATGTTCTTCTACCGGGCTACCCGGGAATCGCTCATGCCTTACGTAGTGAACGGACTCAAGCTGGTCGATCTGCAACGAGCTGAGGTGGGAAAAACCGCTCGCACCTGTGTTCTGGCTCTACTTGTCGGCCTCGCCGTAGCGGTTCCGGTAACCTTCTTCTGGCATTACGATGGAGGCCTCGTGAATGTTCACGGCACACCCCTCAACCGATCGTCGGTAACTCCTTTTCGCGAGGCCCTGCAGGTGAAACAGCATCTCGAATCGCGCGGTTTGCTGGACGAAAGCGAGAGTCTTTCGGGTTGGAGTCGTTTCCTCCACCTCTCTCCGGATCCCAAGGGGCTGATCTTCTTTCTGACGGGACTGACTCTTGTATTGAGCTTCACTTTTTTGCGTCTCCGCCTGGCGCGTTGGCCGTTTCATACCGTTCTCTTTGCGACCTGGGTAATTTATCCGATCGGTATGATGGCGGGCTCGATTTTGATCGGGGGGGTTATCAAAGAATGCATCATGAAATACGGTGGAGTAGGCGCTTACAATCGCTGCAAACCCATCATGATCGGGATCGTAGCCGGGGAGATTCTGGGGCGGTTCTTAACCTACTTGATCAGCCTTACTTACTATCTGGCCACCGGTGAGTCGACGGGAAGGTTGGGGCAGTTTTATTAGGAGGGGAACACGAAATCCGAAGTGAAAAATCCGAATATCGAAGTCCGAAATCCGAAACAATTTCCGATGAATGAAACTGGGGAAATGTCAAAAAGGAATGATCTCGAGGATCGAACGTTTGCCTTTGCAAAACGGGTCCGGGTGTTTGTTCGCGGTACTCCCAAGGATTTGTGCAATATTGAGGACGCAAAGCAGCTCGTTAAGGCATCCGGATCAGTCGGTGCAAACTACATCGAGGCGAATGAAGCACTGAGCAAAAAGGACTTCATTCACAGGATAAAGATTTGTAGAAAAGAGGCCAAGGAATGCCGATATTGGTTAAGGTTGATCGAGACCAATGAGAGCTGTGGTCTTTCGGACGAACAGAAGGAATTGATTCAGGAATCTCGAGAACTCATGAACATCTTCGGAGCCATATTGCACAAGAGCGAGTAATCGCCCGTTTGAGTCTTTGAGATTCGAATTTGTTTCGGATTTACAAATTCGATATTCGAATTTTTCCTTCAGTCATGTCCCTTCCCAACATTCTCCTCCTCATATCGGACCAGCAGCGCGCCGACACCCTCGGATTCCGGGGCCTGACTCCCTGCCGCACACCTCACATCGACAGGTTAGCCGAACAGGGTGTCTCGTTCGACCGCTGCATTACACCCAGCCCGATCTGTGGTCCCGCCCGGGCGGCCATTTTTTCCGGTCGCTACCCTCACCAGGTACGGGGAGCAAAGGAGGATGATCCCCATAGCATCGAGGGTCGTGACCATGGCGGCGATATGATGCTGAACGATTATTCTCTCCGGGAGCCGCCGTTGCTTACGCAGCTCTTGAAGGATAGAGGTTACCATACCGCTTATGCCGGTAAGTGGCACTTGGGCGCGGACGTCGTTCATGATTGGTTTGATGCTGCGTGGGGATTCATCAACCGGCAATATATGGACTGGTGTGCGGAAAGTGGGCTACCCGACGGCTGGCCGCTGAACGACGACAGCGTGCGAACGCACCGGAAGCCCAATATGTCGATTCCGGTGACCAAGGTGAATCCAATCGATCCGGCTCACAGCAATGATGCCTGGATTGCCGATATCGCGTTGAAGCAGCTTGCAGAGCGGCCCAGTGACAAACCCTTTTTCCAGGTCTGCAGCTTCAACGGCCCACATCCCCCTTTCAAGATACCGGAGCCCTATTTCAGCATGTATGATGCCTCCGGCATTCCCGAGCCGCCCAACTTTCGGCCGGCCGATGGAGAACCCGATTGCAAAGGGCAGAGCTTCTATCGTCTTCTGTGGCAAGATCATGGCGAGTACTGGGAGGCCTGGCGCAAGAGCTTCGCCGTCTACTGGGGATTCGTCACTCTGATCGATGACCAAGTCGGGCGTCTGCTGGGCGCGCTCGAGGCGGAAGGAATCATGGAGGAGACGGTGGTAATTTTCTGCAGTGACCACGGGGAGATGCTGGGACAGCATGGCCTCTGGCAAAAGTTCCAGCCTTACGAGGAAAGTCTGCGCGTTCCGCTCGTCATTCGTGCTCCCGGTGGTCCCGGCGGAGTTCGCAGCAACGCGGGAGTTTCCCTGATCGACCTAGCGCCTACTCTGCATGGTTTGGCCGGAATTCAGCCACCTGAGGTTTGGGAGGGACGTGATCTATCGTCGGCCTGCCGCCATGGAACAGCCTTTCCCGCGCAGGATCGACTCCTTTTCAGCGAGCAGAAACCGCTGGGTGCTTTCCATGGCGAAACCGATTGGCGACTCGTCACGGACAATCGCCACAAGTATGTCTGGAATCGCGGCGACCGCGATGAGCTTTACGATCTCGAAAAGGATCCCTGGGAGATGGACAATCGGACTGAGGACAAGAGCACCGAGAAGGTTCTGAATCGATTGCAGGAGGAGCTACGGGAGTGGATGGAGCAGACGGGAGATCCGTTGAGGGAGGAGTTTGAACGAGAGTGTTTAACCACGAAATGAACGAAAGGAACGAAAAATGAGTGTTGATATTCTCTATAAGGAACAATCGTACGCTCTCATGGGAGCATGCTTTGAAGTATACCGTGAAAAAGGTTCCGGCTTCCTTGAATCCGTATACCAGGAGTGTCTGGAAATTGAGTTTGAGTTGAGAGAGCTTCCGTGCTGCGCTCAGACTCCAATCGATCTGGATTATAAGGGACGCAAGTTGAAGCAGCACTACATTCCAGACTTTCTCTGCTATGAGAGTATTATCCTGGAAATAAAGGCGATAAAAGAACTCACCGATGAGCATAGAGCCCAAGTTCACAACTATCTCAAAGCTACCGGACACAGGCTAGGGATATTAGCCAACTTCAACAGCTATCCGAAGCTTCAATACGAGCGTATCCTCCACTGATTCATCAGATTGCGGATATACTTGATACTGCTATCCATCCTTTTTCGTAATTTTCGAACCTTTCGTGGTTAATTCCTAATGAACTCAACCTCTCCCAACTTACTCATCATCATAACCGACCAGTGGCACCCGGGATGCTTCGGTTATGCGAATCATCCCGTGGTGCAGACACCCAACATCGACCGCTTGGCGGCTTCGGGTATGAACTTCTCGCGTATGTATACTCCCCAACCGTTGTGCATGCCGGCGCGGGCCTCTCTCTTTACCGGTCTCACCCCGCGGGGGCATGGCGTCCGTATGAATGGTATCCCGCTGGATTACGCTATCCCCACGTTTACCGAAGCCCTGCGCCTGGCGGGCTACCATACTCGCTGCGACGGGAAGCTGCATTTGCGCCCTTCGGGACTGCCTAAGGGAAAGGGAATTGAGGATGTCGACCCGAAGGATCATCCGGAAAGCGGGATCCTCTGGCGGGCCGGAAAGCTGAACGATCTGCCCACGCCGTATTACGGCCTCGAGACGGTGAATTACTGCAACGGCCACGGTCACGGGAGCTTCGGGCACTATACCGCCTGGCTGCACGAAGAGCATCCCGCTGAGGCACAGCTCTTTGATGACAAGGTGGAACTCGAACCGGCGAGTGCGGCCAAGCACCTGTTTAATCGCCAGTCTTACAAGTGGGCGCTTCCTGCTGCCGTTCACCCGACTACGTGGATCGCGGAGCGGACCATCGATTTCCTGAACCAGACCGGTCGCCAGAAAAAAGAAGGTATTCATCCTCGTCCCTTCTGCCACATGTGCAGTATTGGGGATCCCCATTCACCCTTTGCTCCTCCCGGGGAATATGCCTACCTCTTCAAAGAGGAGGAGGTTCCGTCGCCCAAGGGACGGGAAGGAGAATGGGACGACTTGCCGCCCCATTTCCGCGCTATGGTCGAAGATGTCATCCACACGAGTGGTAACCCGGGCGAACCGATGAACCTGACGACGCCTTACTATGCAGAATGCGCCTCCCATTATTACGGTATCATAAAGCTCATCGATGATCAGGTCGGACGGGTGTTGCAGGCGTTACGTGATAATGACCTCGAAAAAGATACGGTGGTGATTTTTCTGGCCGATCACGGCGAGGCCTTGGGGGATCACGGCATGTGGGGAAAAGGTCCCTACCACATCGACGGCGTGATTCGCGTGCCGTTCCTGGTGAGCTGGAAGGGGAAAGTGACTCCGGGTTCGACCTATGCGGGCCCCTGCAGTCTGCTCGATTTTGCCCCTACCGTGCTGGACCTTGCCGGTGTGCCTATTCCGGAAAGCACGCCGGTCGAACCCGCCGAGGCGCCTGGCGCCCCGTCTCCCTGGCCCGGCCGCAGCCTGGCCCCAATCATCCGCGGGGAAGACCGCGACGAGAATGTGAATACGTTGGTGGAGATGGACGAAGACTACCTCGGCTTCAAGATGCGTACCTTGGTCACTCCTCGCTATCGCCTCACCTGCTATTCCGGGCAACCGTTCGGCGAATTGTTCGACCTGCAGGAAGATCCGGATGAGAATTTCAACCGCTGGGACGACCCCTCCTGCAAAGGATTGCGCGACGAATTGAGAATACAGCTTTTGGATAAGATTATGCAGACGGATATCTCGCTGCCCAGGCAGATGTCGAGGTCGTAGGGGGAGGGATAAGGGACGATGGACAACGGACTATGGACTACGGACAACGGACTGGCTTGGGTTCATATGCTCATTGAAAAGATCGTCGCTACTGCAATCGATACCGGGACGGCGATTAGAGCAATCAGGTTAGTGAGCCCCTTGGTTTCTTTTCTTACTGCGCCAACTAATCCGCTCAGAGGCGCGTAAGTATCCTTCACTTGCTTGATTAATTCTTCGTAATGCGAAGAGTCGATGTAGCCGAGATCGCGTGCTAACAGGATAAGATACTCCGTCTCATGGAGAGACGCATTGGAGATGTCGAGAAAACGCAGGTAGTCCTTCCTGCTTTTCCGAGCCGATCCTTCAACAATATTCGTCGCTACGCTGGTGCTGGCTCTTCTCAGTTGACTGGTCAAGCCATAAAGTTCGTATTTTGGGAAATTCCCCGTGGCTTTGTAGACCGACAACGTCAGGTCGTGGGCACGCTGCCAAGCAATGATCCTTTTATAATTTCTGGCCATGTCAGGATATCTTTAACGCCCATTGACATCATACAAGGTTGTGCTAACACATTCGAGCGTTCTTCCGATCCAAGGTCCGTAGTCCGTAGTCCGTAGTCCGTTGTCCTTGTCCCGTCCACTATCCATCGCCCTTCGTCCATAGTGTCCATGGTCCCTTCCCGTAATCCGTGGTCCATTGTCCCCTCCCTGTCCGTAGTCCGTGGTCCGTAGTCCGTTGTCCTCGTCTTGTCCCATGCCCAAACCCGACCTCCTCCTCTTCTTCAGCGACCAGCACCACGTCCGCTATTCGGGTTTTGCGGGCGATACGCTGGTACGGACACCAAATCTCGATGCCCTGGCCGCCGACGGGACGGTCCTTGAATCCGCCTATACCTCTTGTCCCATCTGTGTTCCGGCGCGCTGTTCGTTTCTGACCACGCAGCTAACCTCACGCTTGGGTATATTCGGGAACGCGGGAGCCCTTCGCGGCGACCAGCCGACGTTCATGCATTCGCTGGCGGCGGAGGGATATGAGACGGTGCTCTGTGGCCGTATGCATTTCAAGGGAATCGATCAACGCCACGGATTTACGAAGCGAATCATGGGGGAGATCACGGTGGCGTCATGGGGGGTGGGGGGTGCTCTTCGGAGCGACTTCGGAGACTATATGGGATGGAAGGTGAATCCGGAATTTGTCGGTGGCGGCAACTCCTTTTCCTTAGAGTACGACGAAGCGGTGATCCGCGCCGCTATCGAATACCTCGGTCGCGATCATGAGAAACCTCAGTGCCTGGTCGTCAGCATTCATGCGCCGCATCCGCCCTACGTGGCTCCTCCCCAGCTTTATCGCTATTACCGCGATCGAGTGCGAATGCCAGAAGCTCCGACCGAATCACTGAACTACGAAAATCGGTCCTTTCGAGGCCGGCCCGATGAATATACTGATGAGCTGATACTCGGTGTCCGGGCTGCCTATTACGGCATGATCGAGAATGTGGACAGACAGATCGGCATGGTGCGCGCGGCTTGGGAGAACTACCTCAACCGTAACCGACGACAAGGGGTATTCACCTACTTTTCCGACCATGGTGAACAGGCCGGCGAGCGCTGGCTCTTCGGTAAACAGACATTCTTCGAGGGTTCCGCTGCAATCCCCATGATTTTCCAGGGTGATGGGATTCAGCGTGGCTCGAGGGTATCGAGCGCCGCCAACATAATGGATATCGGTACGACGTTCTGTGATCTAACGGGCGCCACTCCGCCGCCGATTTCGGATGGTCAATCGCTGCTCCCTCAGCTTACCGAGGGGCGTGAGGATGATGAACGTATCTCGATCAGTGAATACGTATACACCGAAGCAGATGGCGGTGTCGTTCCCGGCCGAATGATTCGTCAGGGCCGTTGGAAATTGATGGTCTACGGGGAGAGCGGCGAATGGGATCTCCTCTTCGACATCGAAAGCGATCCGCTGGAATTGCGCAACGTTGTCGAGGATCATCCCGAAATCGCTGGTGTGCTCCGCGCACGGGTGCGAGAGGATTGGGATGTCGAAAGCATCGCCGAAACCTACCGTATCCGACGCGAGGAAGCCGGGCTCCTGGCTAGGTGGGGAGCTGCCGTGCAATATCCCGAGCCCGATCGTTGGCCGATTCCGCCCCACGCGCAGAAGCGGCCCTATATCTTCTAAGGGTGGTCTGAGAAGAGCCGTCGTTTCGTGGTCAGGGTTGATGCTCCCGAGTCAAGCCACCAGCCGCGGCGCTTGAGGTTCATCCGTGATAATGATGTGATGTGTATTCAGCTTCACAGATACATTGCAATGGTGCACATTGGAGCCATGCGACGCTCAAGAGTATTGGAGAAGATAAGAAACGACGAAGTGGCCCGCATCGCGTGCCTCTATTATGCAAACAGTATGTTTCCCCGACATGCGGCGAACGCTGGATATGACGGGGTCTGGATCGACGGGGAACACAACAGCTTTGATCCCCGCGAGCTCGAGCGCCTGCTCTATCTGCAGCGCCTAGCCGACATCGACAGTATCGTCCGTTGTCCCAGTCGTGAACGGACCTTCCTCTATCGGCTCCTCGAAGTCGGTGCCACGGGCGTGATGATTCCGCTGGTTTCTACCCAAGAGGAGACGGAAGCACTGGTGGATGCGGTGAAATTTCCCCCGATCGGCAACCGGGGACTTGATGGTGCGTCGATCGATAATGACTTCTACCTCCACGGAACTACGGGTTATGTCGGAGCGGCCAACCGAGAGACACTCCTGGCAGTTCAAATTGAAACGCCGAAGGCACTGGAGAACTGCAGCGAAATTGCGAGCGTTCCTGGAGTGGATGTGCTCTTCATTGGGCCAGGAGACCTCTCCCTTCGGTTGGGTTGCGCCCTGGATTGGAACGATTCCCAGATGAAGCAAGCTCAGGACCATGTGGCTCAGGAAGCAAAGAGGAACGGGATTGCCTGGGGAAGGCCGGCCGCGAATGCGTCGGATATCGCCGCGCTCAAGGAGAAAGGCGCGAGGTTCATCGCCCACGGGAGCGATTTCGGAGCGGTCTACGGCTTTTTCCAATCCGTGCCTGAAGTGTGGAGGGAGGGGTTGAGCGGAGGCTGAACGAAGATGGCAGTTGCGACCCCGGCGGCACTGGTGCTTGGAGGGATCAAACGGGAGTGAAACTTACGAGAGGTGTCAGGCCTTCTCGCTTCGCTCGTGAACAGGTGTCAGTCTGAGGAGTCCTGACACCTGAAACCTACTCCAGGTCTGAAGTTTCAAGCTCTATGTAGCTGCAAGAAATAATTCCAACCTTCTAAGATTTTTGCTTTCTTGCCATAGGTAACCGATATCCCAACACTCTGAAAATCAGTATGAAAGAAGCATCTTCCGACAGATCCCGGCCCAATTTCCTCTTTATTTCGACGGACCAGCAGCGCTGGGATGCCATGGGTTTTCTGAACCCGGCCATCCGCACGCCTACAATGGACCGTCTGGCGCGAGAGGGCATGCATTTCGAACGCATGTACCCGACCAACAGCATCTGTATGCCCTCGCGCTCGAGCATGATCACCGGCCGAAGCCAACGGGGCCACCAGGTCTTTAATCACGATGTCAATATGAGCGAGGCTATTCCGGTTCTCGGGGACGGCCTGAGCGAAGCGGGTTACGCGACCTCTCTGATTGGGAAGGCGCACTTCAAGACGGCTGATCTGGAAGATATACTACCCGATCATCCCCCGGAGGGTTCCCCCACGAGCGATCAAGACGGCTTATGGTATGGCCCCTACTATGGATTCGAGTATGCCGAAATCCACACCGGACACGCCTACCCGGCCGGGCACTGGCGGGTGTGGCTGGAACGGAATCATCCCGAAGGGCTCGAGCTGTGGAGGCGGGAGAACGGTTTGGGACCCGATATCGATGCCATGAACAGTTGGAAGAATGCGCTTCCGGCTGAATGGCACTATACTCATTGGACGGCAGATCGGACGATTGCGTGGTTACGGCGCCGGAAGAAGCAACAGCCGTTCTTTCTCTGGATGTCATTCGCGGACCCTCATCATCCTTTTGCGCCGCCGAGGCCCTATTGCGACATGTATGATTACGAGGCTATGCCGGAACCTATCCCCCCGCCTGATGTGAGCAAGAAGCCGCCTCCCTACCAACGGGACCCCGATGGACGTCCCCACGCGGGTTATAACACGGCCCAGGGATGGAGCGGCCCGCAGTACCAGGAAATCGTAGCTCACTACTATGGCCTAACGACCTTTATTGATGACGCCATGGCGCGGGTGATGGAGGAACTGGAGGCGCAGGGTTTGATTCATAACACTCATATCATTTTCACTTCGGATCACGGCGAGGGACTCAAGGACCACGGCATCGCGGGGAAACCTGCTCTCTCCTACGAAGCCGTAAACCGCGTGCCCATGCTCTGGCGGCATCCCCCTACGGTAAAGGCAGGCAGTATCTGCCCCGGCGTCATGACCCAGCTCGACCTGACGCCGACTTTCCTTGACTTGGCCGGAGCAAAGCCACTCTTAGGCATGGAGGGCCGATCCTTTGCCCCTCTGCTCGAGGGCAGGACCGACCACCATCGCGATGCTGTCATTGTAGAGCGTATCTCGGCAGGACGGGCCCAGGAAACCGATTCCGAGACCATGACTGCCAAGGAATGGTCACCTCAGACCGGATTCGACGACGAGGGCAATCGCTATGATCTTTGCCGGGTAAAAATGCTGGTGACCGATAAGTGGAAGCTCCTCCACTACGGATCGGCGCCCTATGGCGAGCTCTACGACGTCGTGAATGATCCCGACGACACTCGTAACCTCTGGGACGATCCCGACTATGCGGGGGTCAGGCGAGAGCTGACCGACCGGCTTCTCGAAGAGCTGATCGACACCGAGTTGGGTGATCCGGTGCGGATTTTAAAGACGCGGGCGCCCTCCGGCGCCCTGCGGGATGCGCGGCTCATTGAGCCGCAGCCGGTGGAGCGATCGGACCTCGGTCGGCAGCTAAGAGGGATTCAAGACCGGGCAAAAGCAAAGAGCTAGAACTGACGCACCGCAATCTCCGCTGCGCTTCGATAAGCAGTGCGCGACGAGAGAGGTTCCCGGGAATTTGCATGTTGCTGTTTCAGGATGGACTCCGAACAAAGGATTGGAACAGAATGAACCATCAGCGCACTGCTCATCTGCACCTTGCTCGCTGCAGGGTACGGTGCAGATGAGCGGGGACTTTCGCCGATGAGAGGTGAGAAATTGACATGACGGAATCTTCGTTCAAGAGGTCCCGGCCTAATTTCCTGTTTATTTCGACGGACCAGCAGCGGTGGGATGCAATGGGCTTCCAGAACCCGGCGATACGTACGCCGGCGATGGACGGCATCGCTCGGGAGGGCCTGCGATTCGAGCGCATGTACCCTACCAATGCCATCTGTATGCCGTCGCGCGCCAGCATGATCACGGGGCGCTCTCAGCGAGGCCACCAGGTGTTCAACCATGGCGTAAACCTGAGCGAAGCCATCCCGGTTCTGGGTGATTCTTTGGGGGAAGCCGGCTACGCCACTGCCCTTATTGGGAAAGCACACTTCAAAACTGCCGATCTCGAAGACGTCTTGCCCGATCAACCTCCTCCGGGAGCCCCGGTGAGTCCGCATGATGGTCTTTGGTATGGCCCGTATTTCGGGTTTCAACTTGGTGATTCCCCGTAGCTTGCTGCGGGGTGGCTGACTTGATAAAGAAGAGAGGGTGGGAGAGAGGAAGGAAGAAAGTCGAGTAAAGCGAGGAAGTCACTGTGTGTGGGAGATCCACTATCATGTGGTGATGCCGGTGAAGTATCGGAAGGCGCTGATAGATAAGCGGATTGAGCGAGTGATGATCGAAACGGCCAGAGGGATAGGGGAACGCTATGAAATAGAACTGGAGGCCCTAGGGATGGATAAAGACCATGTGCATTTACTGTGCGGGGCACATCCGAAAATAGCGCCAGGAAGTATCGTGATGAAATTCAAGAGTATCACAGCACGGGAGTTGTTCAAGAGGGAGCGGTGGCTGAAGGAGGAACTCTGGGGAGGAAGATTCTGGAGTTCAGGGTATTACGTGGGGACGGTTGGGGAGAGAGGGAATTGGGCGATGGTGGAGAAATACGTTTTGGAACAGGGCAAGCCGAAGGAGGATCTGCGTCAGTTAACACTGTGGTAGAGAATAAGTTCTCCTTCCCCGATACCCCGACGCTTGCGTCGGGGAGGTTCATTATGTCGAAGTTCATACTGGACATTCCTACCCGGCCGGGCATTGGCGGGTCTGGCTCGAACGAAACCATCCGGAGGGTTTGGAGCTTTGGAAGCCGGAGAACGCTCTGGTCCCACCCTCGGGAGCATATACAAGCTGGAAAAACGCAATTCCGGCCGAATGGCACTATACGCACTGGACGGCCGATAGAACCATTGAGTGGTTGCGCCGTTACGATCGCGAACAACCCTTTTTTCTCTGGATGTCCTTCGCCGATCCCCATCAACCCTTTTCTCCCCCGAGGCCCTATTGCGACCTCTATGACCCCGAGGATATGCCGCCGGCCGTCCCCCCTGAGGATGTGAGCAACAAACCGCCTCACTATCGTTGGGCCCGCGAGGGGCTGCCTTATGGCGGCTACAATACGCTCAAAGGCTGGTCGGGCGAGCAGTTCAAGGAAATTGTCGCACATTACTATGGACTTACGACCTTCATCGACGATTCGATCGCGCGGGTTCTGCTGGAACTGGATCGGCTTGAGCTGCGGGATAATTGTCACGTGGTATTCACGTCGGATCATGGCGAAGGCTTGGCCGACCACGGGATCGCCGCAAAACCGATGATGTCCTACGAGTGTGTCAATCGGGTCCCCATGCTGTGGAGGCACCCTGCTTCCGTGAAGGCAGGAGGTGTTTACAGTGGGGTTATGTCCCAGCTTGATCTGACTCCCACCTTTTTGGACCTGGCCGGTGCGGAATCTCTATTGGGTATGGAAGGGAGATCGTTTGCCGCCGTCTTGCGTGGCGAGACCGATTCTCACCGGGACGCCGTGATCGTGGAGCGTATCTCCGCTTTCGGCATCAAGGGAGGCGCCGTCTCTGTAATCAGCCTTAAGGATCCGCCGAAAAAGGAAGCGCCCAGAACGAAGCGCCGACAACACGCGCATCCCGAGGTCATGCGCGCAAAGATGCTCATAACCGAAAAGTGGAAGCTCATTCACTACGGCGCGGCCCCCTACGGGGAGTTGTACGACGTTTGGAACGATCCCGAAGACCTCACGAATCTGTGGGATCACCCGGACTACCAGGAAGTGCGGCGCAGATTGACTGAAAGGTTGCTGGAGGAACTCATCGAAAGCGAGTTGGGAGACCCCATCCCCATTCTCGCCCGGCAAGAAGTGGCAGGGGCCCTGCGGGATGCGCGGTTAATGGAATCGCAGCCGGTCGCCCGGGCGGGGCAATGAACCTTCCGACGGTGCATTCTGGAGGGCCGAGGGCCCCCGAGGCCGGGAGTAAGATTAGGAGTATGATTACGATTAGGAGGTGATCGAATGAACCAAGCCACTCTCAGAGAAAAGATCCGACCCTGGCTTGAGGGAAAATTGGAGGCGTCCTTGTCGTCGCTCCGGTCTGAGCCGATCCCGGTGCTGGCGAGTGGGTCCACGGGGCCGGCAATCAGGGGTGTGAAGATACGCCAGAAAGCGGTCTTCGTGGCCCGACCCGAGTGGGTGGATCCTCTCCAGGAGATTCTAGCCGACTTAGGAATGGATCTGGCGTTTTCTATCTTCGGCGCTTACGAGATTTCCCGCCTGACGCTGCCAGATGGGATGGGGGTTTGGGGTCCTTCGTGGTGGTTCTTCGCCGACCAGACTACTTGGCGTCCCGCCCACGGTCATGACGTCGTAAGGTTAAAAAAGGACGAACTAGACCCTGTTCGAAAAGGGGTCTGGAAGGATGCTTTTGGATGTTTTGCTTACTTGATAAAGGTTAGACTCGAGGCTCCGGGTTGTCAGCACCACAGGGAGTGGGTTCGCAGCGATCATGCACTGGGTTTGCAGCGTAATGGCCCGCTTTTTCATGGTCTCTGAAGACAGTCATCCCGTGATTTTCTTCTTTTCTCTGAGGTATTTAACCGGTCGGATTCAGGCCGCCTCGGCTTGTTGGTTGTTTCGTCGTTTCTTCATCAGGATGATACGGCAACAGTTGTAGGCCAGTCCCTTCTCCAGCAGTTCATCGCTGACCGGACCGATGCCTCGTCGACCCAGTTCCCCAAACCCGAATCCTGCTTTGATCGTGAACATCATCGACTCCACCGCCGAGCGATCGCGACGGGCGTGCCGATACAGCGCGCTTTCCCAATCATCCGGATCGGTCAACTTGCGGCCCTTGGCCCCACTTATACTAACGGCCTTCACCCCCATCGCCAGGAGCTCATTACGTCCCTTTGCCGAAGCATATCCATCATCGCTGCTGACCAGTTCAGCCACCACGCCGGTGCGAGTGATCGAATCGCTGATCGACTCCACCAACTGGGCAGAGTCTGCCGGATTGCCGGGCTCAACTATCAAGCTGGTGATAAATCCATTTTCACTGCGAACCAGCTGAGGCTTGTAACCGATTACCGCTTCGCGACTGCCTTTCTTGATGTAAGCCGCCGATCCGTCCGAGAGGCTCAGCACCTTCTGCGTGGAGGGAAGCTTCTTATCGTCAAACACCCGATCATGGGCGTAGCCAATAACCCGCTTGGCGTCGGCCACATCACGGCTGATCTGGCTCAATAAACGCTTCAGAAGCTCCCGCCGACTAGGAGGCAGGGCTTGCATCGACAGACCCTCTTCAAGATAGCTCAGTTGCGATCCTAATGCCTCGGCCGCCTTGCCGCCCCGCTTGAGCAACTGCCGGTAATGTTTCTTCAGCTTGCCCTTCGAGTTCGCTTTGCCGGCTACCAGACAGATCCGAAACTCCAGCTTGTCCATCTGCTGCAGCCAACCAGGCACCCATCCCGGACGAAAATCCTCCAGCCCGAAAACATGTAACTTCTGCCCATAACGATAGGCCCGGTTCAACACCCCAGTGAGAACCTTCGCATCGGTCGGCCAGCTGCTGTTTGCTTTCACCGCGGTGCTGTCGATCGTCAGCTTCCCGAAATCGTCCCATTGCTCCTGGAGGATATAGCCGATCTGTTGGTCAAAGATCAACTCGCGGGTCGCATGGCTGACAAGGTTCACGTTCTCCAGAATCGTCGTCACCGCCGGTATCTTCAGGCCCCGTGCCTGCACAAATCCATACAAGCTCATCGACTCGAGCAGAAACCGCCGCGCCGCTTTCGTAGTCAACGAACCGAGAAAACCACGAATCATCAAGAACACATATACCGCATAAGCAGGCATCCGTGGACGGCCTGTCCCAAGATTCAATTCGCCAGCCAAAATATCCGCCTCCTCGATATTCAGCTCCGCAAAATCCGCCGTAGCGCTGGCAAAGAACCTGCCATCTTCCTGTCGCAGTTTCTTCTTCTCACGCGCATGGACATCCAGATCCTTCTCGATCGCATCGATGATTTGCGGCGCGAACTTGGACAACTCGTCGACTTCATCGAGAAAATCACGGAAATCGGTGTCTGGAATCGGCAAAATCAGGTTGCCTACGCGATTGATATCGGCTATCTTCCGTTCTGTCGCACATGCTGCCATGTTCTTCTCCTTGTGAGGTTTTAAGATACTGAACACTAGCATGTTGCGACATTTTTATCAAGCCATGAAATGGCCTTTCCTCAGATTTTCTTTGCGCTTCTTTGTGCCTTTTCGCGGAGATCAATGGCTTTTCGGATAAGGTCGAACTAGCCGTAATCGATCGCGACACCTTTTGGCACTGCTTCATTTCGGAGGCCATGGCCGGATTCGGGATCCATGAGAGCGGCCGATTAGTTGCGCTGGCTTGTGTGCGGGACGAGGGAGACTCGGTCTGGGAAATAGGTATGGACGTGCTGCACGACGCCCAAGGCGGGGGCTTGGGTCGGGCCGTGACGAGCGCCGCGGCGAAATGGATCCTCGACCACGACAAGCTCGTGCTGGCCACGACCTCCGCCTTCAACGTGCCGTCGGCCCGAACCCTCAGGTCTGTGGGCCTGCAGTATACCTTCAGCAATATGGGGGGCAGGCCGGGAGGATTCAGGATGCCGCCCCAGCCGCTGGGAAGTCCCTATCCCGGAGCCGAGGTGTTTGATTTCTACCCCCGTTGGGCCATGAACCAGGATATCAAACCGAGGCCGGGGAGCTCGTAATGAACCTGACCACAGTTTCGCATCCTAATCGTAATCCTACTCTTAATCTTACTCTCGGCCTCGATGGTAAATTCTTAAAATAGCCGGAGGGTGCTTTATCGAATTCCTGTCGAAGTGGCGGCAACCGCCGTGGCGGCGCCGAATTCCCCCGCTGCGGTCGATTTGAACTTCGACCAGCTTCTTCCCGGCATCTCACTGCGTCCCGAGACAATTTCCCTCCTTTGCGCAGGGGAGTCCGTTCCCCATCGTCTCTCGGATGACTTCCGCTACGGGAACGCGGGAACGCTTTACTTCCTGATTAGGCATCCCAGCAGCCTCAACTACCTCCTGACAATTGAGAGCGAAGAAACACACGATCCTCCAGTGCCGGACTACCTTCCCGTCATCGGAATCGGCGATCCCCTTCACCATAATACAGGCCGTCCCATGCCGTTACCCCTCACTTTTGGCCCGCAGATCAACGATCTGACGGGCGATGGAACCCTACATCTGACCATGGGGACACACTGGACAACCTATTTTGGCTGGCCTTCCAATGTCCTGCTTCACCGGACCGGAGTCTCATCAGAAACGCACCTCGAATTCGGTCCGGTCGCTGCCATTCGCTGTCTCGAGCGGGGAGAGAGTGCGCCCCGGATCATCTCCGAGGACTTTTACATCCGCCACCATATCGTGGACTGGGATGCGGATGGACGCGAAGACCTGGTAACGGTGAACTCGAGGCCGCCGCAACGAGTGGAATTCTACCGAAACACGGGAGAAAGCGGTCCTCTCTTTGCACACGTCGCCACCTGTGAGGTAGCGAATGCCCGCAGCTATTTGGGCCTCCAGCTTGTGGACTTCTTCGGTGACGGTCGTCTCCATCTTGTCATTGGAGGAAATGAACATAGACCGGGGCACGAAAAGGAGCCCTATACCAGCTATATTCAGTGGTACCGGAATCTGGCCGACCCGGGCGAGATCCCTCGCTTTGCCGCTCCACAACGGCTGAAATTGGCGGATGGACGAGAGATCAGATTTCAGGGTGCCGGCTGGGAATTTGTCTTTACCGACTTGAACGGCGACGGACATCCCGACTTGCTTTACGGCCGGCGGACGCATCGGGACCCGCTGGTCTGGTATCGCAACCTCGGTCCTTTCGAGGCGGGCAGTGGCTCACCCGTTTTCGGCCCTCCAAGTGTGCCCGGCGGTATCGAACTGGCGGACGGCGCCATCGTCAAACTGGGCTGGGCCTCGTGCGGGCCGTTTGAAGGACCGATCGTCAACGGTCAGGTCTACCACGTCCGCATTGATGTCAGGTCAGGAACGCCTGAATTCCATTCCCCGATCAAAATTATGGGCACCAATCCGGAAGTCAACGGTGGCAGCCAGCCCTGGCTCCACCCCTGCGATTGGGATGGAGACGGAGATCTGGATTTGTTGACCGGCGAAGGCCGGAGCCATATTCAGCTTATCGAGAATATCGGATCGCGGGAACGGCCCGCCTTCAAACCACTGGTCAGCCTTCACAATGAGGAGGGTAAGATCCGGATCTGGCGAGACGGCGTATTTGGAGGTAACCACTGGCACGGAGTAGCGGGCTACACCACACCGGTCTGTGCCGATTGGGATGGTGACGGACTTCCCGATGTCATCGTGGCCAACGAGACCAACCGCATCTTCTGGTTTCGAAACCAAGGCACGCGCGAAGTGCCGGAATTTGGCTGCAGGCAACAGATTGAGGTAGAAGCCTTCGAAGACTCCCTTGAAAAGAGGCGGCGCACATATCAACTTACTCTCGGTGAAAATGCTTATCCGGTGCAGGCCGACGAAGCCTTCGGCTGGCGGCAGAAGCCTTCCGTCGTCGACTGGAACGGTAACAGACTCCTCGACCTCGTTGCGGTGGACGGTGAGGGCTTCTATTGCCTTTACGAGCGATTCCGAGACGAAAACGATAGTATCTTGAAACTGCGGAAGGCCAGGCGCTTTAGGTATGAAGATGGCGAACCGGTAACGCATGACTCGATTCCAAGGGAAGTCAGCGGAACCGACGGCATGGTGGTCTGCGATTGGTGGAGTCGAGGGGTCTGGGACATCCTTGTCGCCACTTGCTATGCGGTCTTCCTGTTGAAGAACGTGACCGACAACACAAACCCGATCTTTGCTCGTCCTGTCGCTCTGAGACTATGGGGAGAAGTAATCCGCCACTCCCGCCACGGGCTTACGGGCCATGCAGTTGACTGGGACGGAGATGGTCGATTGTCATGGCTTGCCGGTTCTGAATCGGGCATGTACTTCCTCTTTCGCCGGTCGGCCCTCGATGCTGATGCGCCGCCAGAGGTGAAAATCGGGAGGGCCGAGAGGGTGGAGTAAGCCTCCGGCCGCGGGGACTCGAGGGCCCTCGTCCCTCCAGATCCGTTGCGCTGCCCAAGCCCGTGGAGGGCCGAGGGCTCTCGAGGCCGCTTGAAAGTCGGGATTTGCGATCAGGAAGGTTGCCAGCCATAGAGCGGGGGTCAGAGTTGCGCAAGGTTGCCGGCCCTGGGAACTCGAGGGCCCTCGTCCCTCCAAATCCGCTGCGCTGCCCAAGCCCGTGGAGGGCCGAGGGCTCTCGAGGCCGAGAGTAAGATTAGGATTTCGATTAAGATTATGATTGGGAGCGAAGGCGCTGGAAAAGCTAAATATCCCGCGAAAACATTGCCCGGAATCAGAAAAGCCGTTGGAATGTCTGCTGCCAAAATGCAGCAGCGAATACTCGGCAGAGATGGACCGCGGATTCCGGTCATTGGACTGGGCGCTTTTCCCATTGGCGGCGCTTTGGGGTCGGTGGACGAAGCCGAGGCAGTAGGCTTGATCCGATTTGCTCTTGATCACGGAGTGACTCTCGTCGACACGGCGCAGAACTACCGTTGGGAACCTCGTTATCCGATCGATGCGTCGATGGAAACGCTGCTACGGTTCCAGGAGCAGGGAAAGGCGCGCTTCATTGGCGTTTCCAATTTCAACGCTGAGCAGATGACAGCGGCAACGGGGACCGGCAGCATCCAGTCCAACCAGTCGCGCCTGAGCCTATTCCAGCGCAAGCGGAGCCTCTCTCAGCGCATCGGTGAATCAACTCTTCCACCTCGCCGGCTCCGGGTTCATTCAGGATCAAGGCCATGAGAGCCGACGAATCAATGAGGTACTTCACTGGGGACGTCCCTCTCTGGCCTCGTTTTCCAGGGAGTATCCGCCGAAACACACCTTCTCGAGCGGGGCGGAGATGGTGGTCCGTGCTTAGATGCTGCAAAGGGAGGATGCATCCCGTAGCTCCGGAACAGCTCGGACAGCTCATCCAAGCTGCAATTGAGGTCTCGCGCCACTCGGCGGGCGGGAATCGAGACCGACCGACAAGGCTTCTGTTATAAAAGGGAACACATCGGCGAGGTTGCGAGAGAAGACCTCCGTCCCATTCTCTTGCAAAATTACGGATTAATCGTAATTTTGAGACTCATAATGATAGATATCCCGCGATTTATTGAGGTTCCTCAAGGGCATTTCTTCCTTTTGGGTCCACGAGGAACGGGGAAGACGTGGTGGACACAGCGCAAGTTTCCGAAGGCGCTGAGCATCGATCTGCTGGATCCGGAGACGTTGCGTGCGTTGGCCGCCAGGCCGGAACGGCTGAGGGAACTCGTCGTGGCGAACCCGAATGTCGGCGACGTCGTCATTGACGAGGTGCAGAAGCTGCCGGAATTGCTGGAAGTCGTGCACGGATTGATTGAGGACCGAATAGGGGGAAGATTCATCCTTACCGGATCCAGTGCTCGCAAGCTACGGCGGGAAGGGGTGAACCTGCTCGGGGGCCGCGCCGAGTATCATAGTCTGCATCCGTATATGGCGGCTGAGCTGGGCGAGGCGTTCCTTCTGGCGGATGCTCTGAATTATGGACTGCTGCCCGTCATCCTGGCGTCTGCGGATCGGGGCAAACAGATTAGGGGCTACAATGGGCTGTATCTCAAAGAGGAAGTACAAGCGGAGGGACTGGTCCGCAACGTTGGGAGATTTGCACGATTCATGGAGGCGATCAGCTTTTCCCATGGAGCGGCGTTGAACCTTGCAAGCGTCTCCCGTGAATGCCAGGTGAGCCGGGCGACGCTGGACGGGTATCTCTCGATTCTGGAGGATCTGATGCTAGCCTGGCGCCTGCCTGTCTTCACCCGCCGGGCGAAACGTGAGGTAGCGGCACACCCCAAGTTCTACTTTTTCGACACCGGCGTCTTTCGCGCCAATCGGCCTGCTGGGCCGCTGGACGCGCCCTCTGAGATTGAAGGGGCCGCCCTAGAGGGACTGATCGCCCAGCATTTGAAGGCGTGGTGCGCCTACAGCCGGGGCAATCACGGCCTTCACTATTGGCAGACCCGGTCGCGGGTGGAAGTCGATTTCGTGGTCTACGGGGAAAGTGGGCTATATGCCTTGGAGGTCAAGAACACCGATCGTATCCGCCCCGCGGACCTGAAGGGGTTACGGAGTTTTGGTGACGACTACCCGGAAAGCCGGAGATATTTCCTCTACCGGGGAAGGGACCGCCTGCTGCGCCACAGCATTCTGTGCATGCCCTGCGAGGATTTTCTGCGCTCCCTGGTACCGAACGAATTCCCGGATTGAGAGGCGGTGGCCCAACGGTGCTGCACGTGCGCTCCTTAACGAACCTCCGTCGAGCCGTTCGCCACCTGCCCATTCTTTCTTCGTATTGATGAAACCGTTTGCCAGCCTATGCCCGTCTATGCATTAGTGTGTTCGCTTATGCGAAATGATGCTCCATGATACACGAGGATTTTCGAATGCAGTGTGAAGCATGGGTCTCCATTGACGCTATTGCGCACCATCTCGATGTGAGCAAGGACACGGTGTACCGCTGGATCAACCGGCGAGAAATGCCTGCACACAAGGTGGGGCGGCAGTGGAAGTTCAAGATTTCCGAGGTGGATGAATGGGTTAGGGCCGGTAACGCCGGGGAGAAATAGGAGCGCGTCGCATCCAAATAAATGAAGAGCGAAAATCCGAATGACCCAGAAGTTAAAAGGCATCGTGACATGGCCCGAAGGTGAAACAGGAGAAACGACGTCGCCAGTTCCTGTTCGCATCGCACAATGCCAATATCCCTGTTCTTGGCGATGCGGAGCTGATCGTGGGGTTAACTCCGGAGTCCGACGATCTAAGTGGGGAGCTCTCGGGCGTGGTGAGGCCTGAGCACCGAGGGGCTATCGACAATGAACCGGTGAGGAAACTCGTTGAAGAAATCCTAGAAGGCGGAAGAGACGCCTTCCTCGTACGCCGAGCGAAATACGGCTTCTGAGGTGTGTAATGACAAAGACTGAACTGCTGGAATTGATACGGAATGGCGAGAGCTCTTTCGTCGAATTCAAGCGTGATGACATTGACAACAGGGCGTTGGCCAAGGAACTCGTGGCTTTTAGCAACTTCGAAGGTGGCCAAGTCCTTTTAGGGGTCGAAAAGGACCAATCAGTATCAGGCATCACAAGACCGAGGCCACAGCTGGAAGAGTGGGTGATGACGACCTGCAGAGACAAGATCCGGCCGGCGATTATCCCAACATATGAAGTAATACGTGATCTTGAGCCAGGAGAAGATGTCGCAATCGTGTCCGTCGAGCCGGGCTGGACCGTTCACCATCTGTGGCACAACAACCACGCATATTACTACCTACGCGTCGGGACACTGAGTCGTGAAGCGGATACGGAGGAACTTCAGAGGTTATTCCAGCGGCGTGGGTCGGTAAGGTTTGAGACGCAACCGGTTAGTGGTTCGGCAATCGCAGATCTGAGTCAGCCCAGGCTGACCGAGTATTTCACGAGAATTCGCGGCCAAGCCGTGCCGGAGGCCGAGGATATCAATGAATGGGAAAGGCTTTTGCTGAATACCGAGTTCCTTGTCGAAAGCGAGACGGCGGGAAGCCGTGTGTGCTCTGTGGCGGGAATGCTTCTTTTTGGGACTTCTCACAAGCGGTTCCTGCCACACGCAACCATAGATGTGGCAGTATTTTCCGGCACCGAAAAGGAATACGACGCGAAGTTTCGTGATACCGCCGATTCCGAACTTGTACGGCTCAGCAACGAGCGGGGCGACACAATTGCGCCGGGAATTGTCGATCAGGCCCTTAACATGCTCCAACCCCACTTGAGCACCGAGGAACTGCTGGGAGCGGTGCGGACGCGAAGATGGGACTACCCGGAAGCAGCTATCCGCGAGGCACTGGTTAACGCGGTAGTCCACCGCGACTATCTTCTTTCATCAACGAATATTGAAGTCGCTCTTTATGCTGACCGTCTGGAGATCGTTTCGCCCGGCAAACCGCCTAACGGAATCAATCCTGACCGCATGCGGGCTGGATGCCGTTCTGCCCGAAACCAGCTCCTTAAAGACGTGATGCGGGACTATGGATACATGGAGCACATGGGAATGGGCATTCCGCGAAAGATTTTCAAACTCATGCAAGAACAGGTTGGCACGGTACCGGACTTGATTGTTGGTGCAGAGAGCCTCTCTTTGATTCTGAGAAAGGCACCTTCGAATTGACTGTGGGGGAGCTGCTGGCCTCGGACCGGAATCCGTCGGCCAACAATCAAGGTTTCACGCTTCGCCCTACCCAATGATTCGAAAGGGTGCTACCCTATCATCAACCGAATGTAATCTCCGGCCGTCACGATGTGGAGATTTCGAAGGCGCTCCGTGGAAAAGATCGTTCCAGAGCTTCCATTTTTCTTGTAAATTGATGATATTATTCTCATTTTACAAGGAATATAGATGAGTATGATTCCTCGAGAGCGACTCAAGCAACGAGTCACCGCGTCGTTGCGTGAGTTTCGGGTGACGGCTCTGGTGGGGCCGCGGCAATGCGGGAAGACGACGCTTGCGCGGGAGTTTCCGGTCGCACGAGACCATTACTTTGACTTGGAGGACCCGCTGGACGAAGCGCGGCTGCAGAATCCGCATGACGTGCTCGGTGCGCTCCAGGGTCTGGTGATGATCGACGAGTTTCAGCGTATGCCGGAGCTGTTCCCGATTCTTCGCGTTCTCTCGGACCGTGGCGGGGCGCCGGCGTGCTTTCTGATTCTCGGGAGCGCTTCGCCGCAGTTGATGCGAGGGGCTTCGGAGTCGTTGGCAGGGCGCATTCAATTCATCCACATGGGAGGATTGACCTGCCTGGAAATCGGGGTCGAGACGCGGAATCGGCTGTGGTGGCGGGGTGGATTTCCAGATTCGTATCTGGCGGTGTCCGATGCCGCCAGCGCGCGCTGGCGGCGGGCTTTTGTGCAGACATTCCTTCGGCAGGACCTGGCGGGATTCGGCATCCATGTGGCGCCGGAGAGGATGCGCCGCTTTTGGACCATGGCAGCGCATTACCATGGTCAGACCTGGAACAGCTCGGCGATTGCATCCTCGCTGGACATCAGCCATAGCACGGCACGAGGCTATCTCGATGTGCTTACTGAGGCGTATGTCATGCGACAGCTGCAGCCCTGGCACGCGAACATCAAGAAGCGGATGGTGAAATCGCCGAAGGTCTACCTTCGCGATTCTGGCTTGCTGCACACGCTGTTACAGATCGGGAGCGTGAGCGAGCTGCAGTCCAACCCGCGATATGGAGCGTCTTGGGAAGGGTTTGGCCTGGAACAGCTTGCCGCCGTGCTTGAGTTGGAACCGGAGGACATGTTTTTTTGGGCTACGCATGGCGGCGCGGAATTGGATCTTGTCGTGGGGGTTGGCGGAGAGCTCTACGGGTTCGAGTTCAAAGTCACGGAACGACCGAGAGTGACCCACTCGATGACCATCGCAAAGTCGGATTTGGGGCTTAAGACGGTCTATCTGGTGTATCCCGGCGACCTGTCGTTCCGGCTTCGGGACGGGATGGAAGCAGTGGGCTACGAAAGCCTCCCTCTCTTCCGGTTGCCGTAGCAGTCTCCCTGCTGAATCCCTGGGTCTTTGCGTGAGCCATCTACGTGTTATTTTTGGAATTCCTGGATCGCCGGATGAAGCAAGCTGACCATACGAACCCAGGTTTTCCGGGTCAGCGAGATGCGCCGTGCTGCCAGGGTCTCGGCATTTTCTCAGATGTCCTTAGCAAAGGCCTCCGGCTTCAGTCTGCGCACTCGCGTCTCTTCCCAGTGGGCGGGGCCGTGATAGGCGGTCAGCAGCACGATCTTCACAACGTCGGTTGTCGCCAGCGTCGTCCAGAGACCCAGAACCCGCCCGTCCAGCTTCCCCACGCGAGGCCAGATTCCCTCCTCGGAACAGCGAAAGAATTCGGACAAGTCCTGACGAGCGATGATGAATGTGCGCAATGCGTAAACGGCACGGTAGTCCTCGAGGGGCGTCACCTCTTTCTGGTGTCTTCAAATCCAGCTTTATTTTCTTCAGCGGAATTCGTCGGACTCAAGGGTCACACAATCTTCTGGAACCCGAATTAGCTGAGCTGACTTTTGAGGCTGAAACGAGGCTTTGAATAGCTTGCGTAAATAGACGTAAATTACTGATTTTAAACTTTTACACAGTTAATTAGGAGTTAGAAAAGGGATAGGTCCGAAGTGAATGCTCCGAGTCGGTGGCGTAAATGCAGGACAAATACAAACCGCACAACCCTTGGAGGGACGAGGGCCCCCGAGTCCGCAGGCCCGTCCCGCGTGGGGCCACCATCGAGGATGAGGTCATGGCGGCAAGATTGCGCTTCTCGGAATCCCGCCGGATGAGGCGCAAGTTGACCTCAACACCATTATATTCAACATGATCACCTTGAAGGGTATTTACGGTCGGGAAATGTTCGAGACCTGGTATAAGATGACGGTCATGATTCAAGTGGGTTCAGCGTAATCGAAATTCACTTCGCGCACGGTTATTTCCTGCACGAATTTCTTTCTCCCGTGAGCAACCGGCGATCGGATTTGCTTGCTAACCCGGAAATAAAGGATGTCGCTTCGCTGGTAGTGAGATTTCCGGGTTAGCGTGCTGACTCAGCGAAATTAATCTCTGAATATCGGAATTTTTTGTTCCCCAGATTGGGGCTATGGTTCATGGTAGTGCCATGGCAAGTTCAACAGCACCTTATAAAGACTTGAATGGATTCGAAGCCGTTCGGGTAGGCGATGTGATCGGCGGCCACGTACATCCCAGTTTGTGTGTCGCCGCCAACGGGGATGTTCTGGTAGTCTTCAACAGGGAAGGAGGGGGAGGCAAGGAGCTCCTCATCTCGCGTTCCAGCGATGGGGGAACCAATTGGGTCGTTCCGGAGAAAATCGCGGAGATTACCGACGATTCCATATATCCCGGATCACTGACCACGTTGCAGGATGGTCGCATCTTGCTGAACTGGTCATGCTACCGGCCAAGTGTAAACGATCGGCAGTGGCGCGAGCCCCGCTTTTGCTTGAGCGAGGACAATGGTGAAACCTGGTCGGATACCAAAAGCTACCCGATCAGTGACCTCACGGACTACACCTGCATGCGTCAACCGGTCGTGGAACTATCTCCGAATCGCTGGATTTGTCCCTTCTATGACCGCACTGTCGTCTACGATTCCGCTGGTAATTCCATCCATCCATTTGGCGACGGGCGCAATCACGGCATGGTCCCTATTGTGCTGACCGGCACGGGCACTCTCGTCAGCGGCGCGCCCCAGACGGAGGCGCCGGTTCCGGTGGGCGTGCCGGGGAATATGGTTTATGGACTTCGGTCGACGGATGGCGGGGAGGGTTGGGATGCACTCGATGCCTTTCCCCACTTCGGGGTGGCGGGATACGATCTGATCGTGCTGCAAAACGGATGGCTGGTTCTGACCTATATCGTATACGGCATAGGACACGACGGCGAGTACGCCTATTCGATGATCATATCGAAAGATGATGGGGTAACCTGGGGTCCGGCAGTGCCGATCGAAGTCTTCAACCCGGGAAAACGCATCATGGGGCGAGGATGGCCGCGTTCGGCGCAGCTGGACGATTCCACACTCGGTACGCTCTTTTACGATCTCGATCCAGAGGTGCCTGGAGGGCCGGCAGTTTTCTTTGTCCGCACACCTATCTCGCGATTGGAGGCGGGTTGAGTGCGAGGTCGCCTGAGACTTATGAGGGTTCGTCATGAGCCTGACCAGAGCCTCGCCTCTTAATCGTAATTCTAATCATACTCGGCCTCGGGGGCCCTCGGCCCTTCAAAAGGAACGGTCTGGTGGTTCGTTCGCAGCGAAATCAACAGGTAAGGCGAAGCAATGTATTGGACGCGAGCAACCTTTTTAACGGGACGAAACACCGAGCTATGCCCTGATGCGCGTATCAGGGCATTCCCTCGTAGCCCGGGGCTTACGGAGGCGCCGCCGAAGTTGCCCTGGGTTCCTCATCGCTCGATTCCCCGCACGCACCACAATCTCCGCTACGCTTCGATAAGCAGTGCGCCACGAGAGAGATTTCCGGGAATTCGCATGTTGCAGTTTCAGGAGAGCGTCCCCGCTACGCCGAATGCCGCGGTCCACGGCTCAGCGGGGACGCTTCGCCCTACCAAGATGTCCGATGACAACAAGGCAGGTTCATTATAGGAGGAATCACAATGAGCTCGGAACGAAGACGCCCTAACATCCTGATTCTAACGACCGACCAGCACCACCCCGGTTGCTTTGGCTACGCCGGTCATCCCGTTTTGCGGACACCGAACATCGATGCGCTCAGCGAGCGAAGCGTGAACTTCACGCGCACCTACGTAGCCAATCCCTGGTGCACTCCCTCACGGGCAAGCATGTTCACGGGGCTCCATACGAGCGGGCACCGTGTCCGCATGAATGGCGTGCCTATGGCTTACGACGTTCCCACGTTCACCGAAGCGTTGCGGCTGGCCGGCTATAATACGCACTGCGTGGGCAAGATTCACTTGCGCACGTCGCTGACGCCGAAGGGCGTTCCCATCGAAGAGGTGGATTCGCGAGAGTTTCCGGAGGCGCGCGCGATGTGGCGGGCGGGCCGGATGGTAAAGTTGCCCCAACCCTACTACGGCTTCGCCAATTGCGATTTCGAGATGCAGCACGGCCCCTGGGCATGGGGCGAATGGGTTCATTGGCTGGAACGCGAGCACCCGAAGGAGGCGCACCTTTACCATGACGAAGTCAAGCTCGAGCCGCCGACGGAGGCGGCCGGCTTATACGTCGGCTCCTTCAAATGGGCCATGCCGGGAGAGCTCCATCCTATAAGCTGGGCGGCTGACCGCGCGGTGGATTTCCTCAACCGGAGAACTGCGAGAAGCGTGCCGCCGGGAGATTTTGAACCTTTCCTGCTTTGGTGGTCAACGGAGGCGCCTCATGTGCCCATGGCGCCTTCGCCTCCCTACTGTTATCACTATGACCCCAAGGACGTGCCGCCTCCCGTGCGGCAGGACGGGGAACTGGAGCGGTTGCCGCCCCATTTTCGCGACCTCTACCTGCGCAAGGGCCAGCCGATTGATCCCTATCGGCCGGAAAGTGCCGCCCATTACTATGGCCTTATCGAGCATATCGATGACGCCGTGGGACGCATCCTGGAGGCGCTACGGGAGAATGGATTGGAGGAGAACACGGTGGTCCTCTTTACGGCAGATCACGGTGAAGCCCTGGGTGACCATTTCATGTGGGGAAAAGGACCCTTTCACTTTGATGGCGTGGTGCGAGTGCCGCTGCTGATTAGCTGGCCCGGCCATTTCGGGGCGGGCCAGACTCATGATGGGATAGTCAGCCTGGTGGACATGGCCCCGACCCTGCTCGACATAGCGGGAGTGCCCATACCTGAAGGAACCGTGCCGGCGGAACCGGTCTCGCCGCAGGCTCCCCCGCCCTGGCCGGGACGCAGCCTCCTTCCGATACTCAAGGGTGAGGAGAAAGGCACATCGGGAACGGCGTTGATCGAGGATGATGAGGATGGCTTGGGGACGCGGCTGCGCACGCTCGTTACGGAGCGCTACAGAATCACTCTCTACTCGGGACGGCCCTACGGTGAACTGTTTGATTTCCAAGAGGATCCACATGAACTGCGAAACGTTTGGGACGACCCTGCGTATGAATCGGTGCGCGACGACTTAAAGCTGGCTTTACTGGACAAGATGATGGAAGCTGCCTATCCGCTGCCGTTGCGTATGGTCGGGGCCTGATTCACTCCGACGATGTCGGGCCGTTCGTATAACTCGGCACCGTACCGCAATGTCCGCTTCGCAGCGATAAGCAGTGCGCTACGATGGTCCGCGATGGGATTGCGGTTGCGAACTTAATCATTCATGTGCGCATCAGAAAAATCGTCTTACGCTGTTGTCCGCGTTGCAGTTCCAGCAGAGCTTCGTCAATCTCTCAGCAGGTTCTCATCGGAGCAGGTCCTTCCCCGTTCATTCGGCTTTATTCTGCCGGCAAAATCTTGCAATCGTCATGCCAAATCAGCCGGACCACCCTAATATTCTACTGATAATGACAGACCAGCAGCGCGGCGATTGCCTCGGGCTGGACGGGCATCCGATTTTGCAGACTCCGAACATGGACGCAATCGGGGCATGCGGAACCCATTTTCGGCGGGCCTACAGTGAAGTGCCCTCATGCATCCCCGCGCGCCAGGTGCTCATGTCCGGGCAGGCGCCGGCTGTAAACGGGATGATCGGGTTCATTTACGCGCCTTGGAAGCCGAAAACCACCCTGGCCATGGAGCTGCGCAAGGCGGGTTACGAAACGCGGCTTTTTGGAAAACTGCATCTCCAACCCAAGCGGCATCGATTCGGATTCGACGCCATGGAACTGGCGGATGGGGGAGGGGGTGGCGACAGCGATTATACGGACTGGTTGAAAGAACGCGGAGCCACTCCTTGGGGACGGGATCCCAGTGCCCACGGAGTCAGTGGCAACGGATTCATTGGCAGGCCAAGTCACCTTCCCGAGGAGCACACCTATTCGGCGTGGGTAGTATCGCGCGCGCTCGACTTCCTGAAGAAGCGCGACCCATTGACCCCATTTTTTCTAAAACTCTCCTTCTTTCCCCCTCATCCGCCTTTGATTCCATCTCAAGTGTTCTACGACCGCTACGATCGGCTCGACCTGGGTGAGCCTCACATCGGTGACTGGGTGCCCGACCTGCCCCGTTTTGCCAAGGGTCTTCTGCCGGAGGGACGAGATATATCCGACCGCATCAACCTGGACCCTTTGGATATGCACTACTGCCGAGCGGGCTACTTCGGCCTCATAAACGAGGTCGATGCTCAACTGGGCCGTTTCATGAACGCGCTGCGGGGCGGGCTGCTCCGCAATACGCTCGTGCTCTTTGTCTCGGACCATGGGGAAATGCTGGGTGACCACTACATGTTCCGCAAGTGCCAGCCTTTTGAGGGATCGGCTCGCATTCCCTTTCTCGCTCGGGCTCCCGATGCCTGGGATTATCCCGAACGAATGGTCTCTGATGCGCCGGTCGGGCTCCAGGATGTGATGCCCACTATTCTGGAGGCGGCCGGTCTACCGATTCCGGAATCGGTCACGGGTCGGAGCGTGCTTCCGCTCATGCGAGGCGAGAAGCCGGAGTGGCGCACTTACCTCCACGGCGAACACTGCGGGCAGTACAAAGAGGAGCAGGGCAACCATTATCTGGTTACCGACCAGTGGAAATATATTTGGCTGAGCCAGACGGGCCGGGAACTGCTCTTCGACCTGAAAGCCGACCCCAACGAGCGCTACGATCTTTCCTCGGAGGAGGATATCTTACTGTGGCGGGAACGCCTCATTGCTGAGTTGAGGGAGCGTCCCGAAGGCTTTAGCGATGGCACACGGCTGATCGCCGGACAGCCGCACCGGAAGTTCGTGCCCGGTAAAGGGCCGGACGTGCCGTGGGAGGTAACGGAGGTTGAAGGAGCGAGGGGTTGAAAATCCGAATATCGAAAAGCGAAATCCGATACAAATTCAAAATACGAATTTTGAATGTCCGAAACGCACGATCACTTGCTGCAGTACAAATCCTTAGGAAGAGCCCGAACGAATGCGCGTTTCCGTTTCGCGAACGCCAGGGTCCCGTCCTCGAGGTCGTAGAGTTTCGCTTTTTTCCCCGTTTCATTCGTTCGAATTTGTTTCGAATTTAGTTATTCGGATTTTCCTGTTTCGAATTGTCAGGTCTTCGCACCCTGTTCGTGAACGATATTCCTGTTTCTTGTACAAAGTGTTTTGTACGATTCTGGTCGTTACCCCGCCTTGATATTGCGGCAGTTTCCTTGAAGATATTGTTCTAAGCCAAAGAAAGATAAGTAACGAACCGCAGAGATCGGCGAAGGAAGCCGAGATACAATTGGCCTTGTCAGTCCTTCGTGGGGCGGGGTGGCTCAGTTTCCTCACCGGATTGAGAGGCTACACGTTTCCCGTTGTCACTGATATGGATTTCGGACACACTGCTCCGCAGTTTACTCTGCCAATAGGATGTCGGGCTCGGTTCGATGCGAAAATCCGACGATTCGAGATCATCGATGCAGCAGTAGAGTAGTCAGAGCGACGCGTCGCTGATGGCGCGGTGGAGGTTGATCGCGTAATGGAGGAAGCCTTCGTCATTGGGGTGCGTTCCGTCGACGTAGAGATCGGAACGATGAGGGACGAGGGTGGCGCCGTCGATGACCTTGACACCGTCGATACGCGATGCCGCTTCCGCAATTGCAGACGAGAATGCGACGAGCGTTCCCCCCGTTCTGGCTTCTTCTCCGATGTCGCGCCAAATCGGGGTGATCACGTAAACGGACGCACCACGAGCGATACCTGCCGTGAGTCGAGCCAGATAAGGCTCCACCGTGTCCATGATGCCCTGGCGAGAAATCCCGCGACTCCAGTCGTTTGTGCCGTAGGCGACGGTGACGATGTCGGGCCGGAAGCACAGGTCGGAGTCAAGGGCGTCGAGATCGAAAATATGACCCCCGATACCGTGGTTCAACAATTCGGCGTCGAGCATCCGCGCGAGCTGCACGGAGTAGGTCGAGGCGGGGCCTTGGGCGTCCATGCCCTGCGTTATCGAGTCGCCGATGGCGAGGTATCGGACCGGCTTGTGCGGCGCCGCGGATACGTGGGCGTCCTCCTCGAGTTCGATAGCGTGGAGTTCGGGGATTGTGGACTGGGAGAGGGTGACCGCAATCCGCCGCGTGAGCTGTGTGGCGAAGTTGATGAGTCGCACCTTCTGTATTTCCGGGCTGGAGTCCATGCGGATGGCGGCGATCGCTCTTCCATCGACTTCGACGTCGAACCCTACATGGGTACGAGCGCCAGGCAGGAAGCGTCCCGTCAGGTCCAGTGTCCGCGAGTTGGTTTCCAGCCTCAACTGAATGCCGGCGCTGCAACGGGACCGGATTCCCCAAGACTCATTGGCCTGCTCGAAGTAGGCGACCTGCCGCTCGGTAAGCCGTTGGAGCAGCACGGCGTCGTCGATTCGTTCGGTGCGGAGACAACCGGACAGGTAGGGCTCGAAGTTGGTGTCGAGGAGGTTCAATGGATACGAAATTGCCGGGGTAGGACAGAGGATTGAAGCTGGTCTATGAGCGGCTTCAGGTGGAAGGATCCTTCACGGAGCGAGCAGTGGGAAGAATTGTTGAAATTCGAATCTCGAATATCGAAACTCGAAACAATCTAGAAATGCGAATATCAAAATTCGAAACCCGAAATGACGAGGTTTTCCGCAGGATGACCCCGAAAATACCCGGAAACTCCTGGGATTCGCTAAATAGATACGCCTGTTCTACTTGCCGATCATCGGATCCCTTGGTTTCAAGCAACTGCAACCAATAACTTCTCTCAGCTGGCTCTCTCCCCGATATTGCACAAATCCTTGGGAGTACCGCGATCAGACACCCGCCACCGCTTCGCGAAGGCAAACGTACGATCTTCGAGATCATATTTCTTCGACATTTCCCCCTTTCCCTCCATTCGAATTTGTTTCGAATTTTTCCTTTCGATATTCGAATTTCTTCTGCTACTTTCTACCTAACCGCCTTTGCCGTCCGAGTAGTCCCGACATTTTGTCGGCCTGCACCTCGGCGATTCGAGCATCCCGCAGGGCGCCGCCGGGCGATTTCTGCTGCAGAATAAGTCTTGGATCGCCAAGTTCTGTGTCGATCAGTTCCGCGAGTAGACGCTCCGTCAGTTCGGCACGAATGGAAGCGTACTGAGGATCATCCCAGAGATTGTTCAGGTCCTCCGGGTCGTTCTTGACATCGTAAAGCTCGCCATAGGGGGCGGATCCGTAGTGAAGCAGTTTCCAGTCCTCCGTGACCAGCATCTTAACCCGCATGTCCACCTGGTCATAGATGGGATCATAGTCGCCGGCCGGCTCCGGGGCTCCCTCCTTCCCTACGAATTCACGCGCCTCTGGGAGCGCCGTGATCCGCTCGACGATAACGGCGTCGCGATGCTGATCGGTTTCGCCCCGGAGAAGCGGTGCAAAGGATCGACCCTCCATGCCCCGAAGCGGTTCCGCGCCGGCCAGATCAATGAATGTCGGAGTGAGGTCCAAATGGGTCATGACTCCGTTGTGCACCCGTCCTGCTTCCACGAGGCCGGGATGTTTCCAGTAAAACGGTACGCGGTTGACGCATTCACACGACATCATCGGCTTGGCCGCCACGCCGTGATCGGCCAGCCCCTCGCCGTGATCAGAGGTGAAGATGACATGGGTATTTTCGGTCAGTCCCAGGTTATCGAGTTCATCCAACACGCGCTTCATGGTATCGTCGATGAACGTCGTAAGCCCGTAGTAATGGGACACGATTTCCCGGTAGTGATCCCCGGACCAACCTTTGTGGGTGTTATATCCCTGGTAGGTAATGCCTAGTTTCGCCCGGCGGTATTGAGGCGGTTTTTTGCTTACATCCTCCTGCGGGATAGGTGCGGCCGGCATATCCTTCGGGTCGTACATATCGCAGTATGGCCGGGGCGGGGCAAATGGCTGGTGGGGATCGGAAAATGACATCCAGGCGAAGAAAGGCTTCTCCGGCTCCTCTTTCATGTGACGCTGGAGCCAGGCGATGGTCCGATCTCCGGTCCAGTGGGTGTAATGCTGTTCGGCGGGAAAGGCGAATTTCCAACTCTGGTAAGCCCCGGTGTGCGGCTCCAGCGCGGTGCGGGGATCCCAGAGCTTGAGCGATTCGGGATGGTTCCGCTCCAGCCAAACCCGGTGGTGTCCGGCGGTGTAGGCATGGCCGGTGTGCAGATCGATGTGCTGGAATCCGAAATAAGGGCCGTACCAGAGCCCGTCGTCGGGGTTAACCGGTGCGCCCTCCGGAGGATCATCGGGGAGCCCGTCCTCGATTTCGCTGAGCTTGAAATGCGCCTTCCCGAAAAGGGCAGTGCGGTAGCCCGCGGCGTTCAACGAGTCCCCCAGGACCGGAATCGCCTCGCTCATATTGACAGCGTGGTTGAACACCTGGTGACCCCGCTGGGAGCGACCCGTAATCATGGTGGCACGCGAGGGCATGCAGATAGCGTTGCTTGGATACCCCCGGGTGAAGTGAATTCCATCTCGGGCGATGGAATCCATGGTGGGCGTGCTGACAATCGAATTAAAAAGGCTTACGGTATCCCAGCGCTGTTGATCGGTGGTAATAAATAGAAAGTTTGGTCTGTCTCCTTGTGCCATGGATTGATAGTGGATGTAGGGCGAACGGTTGCCAAGAGCGAAAGCGCAACACCTTGTCAATCGGTTGGTCGAAGTGGCCGGGCCCGTTCACCGGGGAGCCGTCGGTGGCGGACGTGTGACACGCCTGGCACCTCGATCCAGAGGTGCGGGCGGCTTTGCCACACGAGTGGGTGAATACAGCGTGGGACCGTTGGGCCGAGACTCAGAAGCTGGGGGATACGCTCGAGGACCGTTACCCGGGTTTTGACATCGGACACATCAAAGCTGGGGAGGTATTGGGTTGGCGCGGTGAGCTGGAGCGCCAGGCCGCGGCCACAGGCGAAGCTTGCAAGCCCTTCCAGACCATGGCATGAAAGTGATTTCGAGGAGGAGCATGACGTGGCAACAAGACAAATGACAGATTTCCGGTCCGGAGGTCAAACGCCGATCGATATCGGTTCACGGCTGGAGTTGATGGTCGATGACTACCTGATCGCACGATTGAGCGGAGGCGCCGAGGTGAGCTTGAACAAGCCCGTTCCAAGCGAGGTCGTGCTGGTGACTGACAAGCCCTGGGAAGGCAACGCCTGTGGCCACTTCACCATCTTCCAGGACGGCGACATCTTCCGCATGTACTACCGCGGTCTGCATTTCGTTCTGACTGAAGGGACCCTTGAGACCCGTCGTCCACAGGTTTTTTGCTATGCCCAAAGCAATGACGGCATCCATTGGATCAGGCCCGAGCTGGGATTGGTCGAGTACGACGGCTCCAAGAAAAATAACATTATCCTGAACAGCGAGGACAGCAGCTTCCCTATCACCAATTTTGTGCCCTTCAAGGATGCCAACCCGGACGCCACGCCGGACGCAAAGTACAAGGCCTGGGCGGTGGGTTCGAATCCGCGAAAAGGACACAGCCCCAACGTACCCGACGGGCTCCACGCTTTAAAGTCTCCCGATGGTATCCACTGGACGCCGATGAGCGACCAGCCCGTCATCGTCGACGGCCTTCTTGACTCGCAGAACGTGGCCTTCTGGGATACGGTGCGCGGTGAGTACCGCGACTACCATCGCAACGAGTTCCACATCGACAAGACCGGCGAGGAACCTTACGCCGCCCACAAGGTGAGAGGCGAGGGAGGAGAGATCTTGCGCGGGTCCCGCTATGGACGCGACATACGCACCGCCACCTCGACTGATTTCATCCACTGGAGCGAGCCGCAGTACGTCAATTACACCCAGGGTCGAACCGACGAATTATACACCAACGCGATCAGCCCCTATTTCCGCGCTCCGCACATATTCCTTGGGTTCCCCACGCGCTACATCCACCGCGGGTGGTCGGAGGCGATGAACGACCTGCCAGAATTGGCGCATCGCCGTCGGCGGGCCAATGTGAATGAACGCTACGGCAGCGCCTTGACCGATGGCATGTTCATGAGCAGCCGCGACGGGCAGACCTTCAACCTCTGGCCGGAATCGTTCAATCGGCCCGGCCTGAGACCACAGGACAATTGGGTCTACGGTGACAACTTCCAGAACTGTGGCCTGGTCACCACCAAATCGGCGTTTGATGGCGCCCCTGACGAGATTTCCTTCTATGTAAAGGAAGGCTATTGGCGGGGAGAGAGCATCAGCTTGCGTCGCTTCACACTGCGCATCGACGGCTTTGTTTCCGTGCAGGCGCCGCTGAGCGGGGGCGAACTCATCACCAAACCCCTCATCTTTGCAGGCGGGAAACTGGGGATCAACTTCTCCGCCTCCGCCGCGGGCAGTATCCGGGTTGAGATACTGCGCGATCAAATGGACACGCCTATCGAAGGCTTCACGCTCAAAGACTGTGTCGAGGTGCTTGGCGACGACCTCGAGCGTGTGGTGCGCTGGTCGGGTGGACCCGACCTAAGCCGGCTGTCCGGAATCCCGGTGCGCCTACGTTTCGTTCTGCGCGACGCCGACCTTTTCTCGTTTCGCTTCGCCGACTGAGTCTGAGCTATTCGGAGGGAGCGGTATGGATCCGTCACCAGGCGTAGGGTTTGGGAGCTTCGCCTCCGGGGCCGGGACAGATCTCGTCGAGTTTGCGCAGTGTCACTTCATCGAGAGTGATTTCGGGCACATTGAGAACGTCGTTGAGTTGCTCTTTAGTGCGTGGACCGATGATGGGGGCGGTCAAGACGGGATTGTGCAGGAGCCAGGCCAAGGCAATGCGGGCGGGAGAGTGCCCAAGTTCCCGGCAGAGGGTCACATAGGCTTCAAGCTGGTCGCGGTGTCTCGCTCTCTTTTCCTGCACGGTTTCTCCTTCGCGTCTTCCGCCCATATTCTGCATCGAGTCGCCGGCCAGCAGACCGCCATCGAGAGGGCTCCAGGGGATGAGTCCGAGGCCATAGTGACGGCAGGCCGGGACGACCTCCAGTTCCACCATGCGCCGGGCGAGGTTGTAGACGCTCTGTTCGCTGACGAGGCCTCGTGGCCGTCAACTATGGCTGGATCATGAACCGTACGACCGTGCAATCTGGAGGGTCGAGGGCCCCCGAGGCCGAGAGTAGGATTACGAGTAAGATTACGATTAGGAGGTGAAACTCGGGTCAGGTTCATTAAGGCATTGCAGGAGAAATCACCGATGGCAAGAGTCCTCCACGATGCGACACAAAGATAAGGGAGAGAATGGGATGGAACAGGTTTCAGCGCGGCCATCTGTGCTTCGCCTGTGTGTACACCTTCGCGCATGTGTATGCTCACGGGAAAAGAACCCCATCGGTGTGCCGCCTGGGGCAACCATTGGGTGATTTTTCCGGAGCATATTACCTGGCCGGGCCATTTCGCGGCCCACGGTTACACCACCTGCCTGGTCGGCAAAATGCACTTCGGCGGCGGGGACCAGATGCAGGGCTTCCAACACCGGCCCTACGGCGACCTCAACCACGGGCTCGGGCACCAACCCGAGCCGCTCAACCTCTTCCCGGCCTACGCTGGCGCCGAAAGCGCAGGCATCACGGAAATCCCCGAAAGCCTGATTCAGGACGTCGTTGGCAAGCGAGAGACCCTTGCCTTTCTCCGCGAACACCACGATCGGGCGCCTGATCAGCCTTGGTTCGTCTGCGCCTCCTACGGTCGCCCACATTCCCCCTACACCGCCCCTGGGAGATATATTCGTTATTACCGGGACCGCGTTCCGCCGGACACAATCGGGCCGGATTTCCTTGATCCCCTGGAGCCTTATGCTGCCGCTACCTATCGGAACTACGTTCCCGAAGGAGGACTGTCAGCGCGTGAAACAACTCCTTTCCGGCCGTAAGCCGAGCATGCCGAACCAGTATCGCCTTCCCGACGGCCGCGAATTCGACGCTGAAGCCGAACTTTATGGGGCGCGCTGGCATCACATTCCGGACAACGTCGTCGGGGGCGGCATCATACCTCAGCAGTTTGGGTGAGCGGAATTCTTGTCCTCCGCGGTCTCGGCGCTCTCCTCGCGTCTTTCGGCTGTGTCGTCGGGCTAGCCGCTGGATGCTACATGTTCAGCCCGGAGAACTCCCTCCTAGTGGCTTCGGGCGGTTTCAGATGGGTATCCATCCAGCCGTAGATCAGTTTCCGTTCGTATTGATCATGCACCACCACGTTTTCGTGGACCTGCAAAGCGAGTGCAGGTCTTGCCGGCTTATGCTGATCTCGAATCAAATCCAGATACCGGGCTTTAAGAACCTTACGCCGCTCACGCCAATCCGTCTGAGTCTTAATGCCTTCGGTTAAGTCATCCCAACTCGATCGTATCTCCGGCACTTCGAATAGCTCAGGTTGCATCCGATTCTTCGCCTCCAGCGGATTATTCAGCATGATTGACGAGTAAAGAAGGGCGTGAATCTTCTTCAAGGTTCTATCTTAATTCGTTTCCGGCCATATGCGCCGCTATAATCCTGGCTCACCAGACGAATCAACGCCGTCAGCTTCTTGTCGAGGACGTCCGAATCGATGAAAACATCGTTGTAGTATCCGAATGTTCCGAACTGCATTGGTTTCAGGGGGCCAAGTTCTTCCTTTATCGTAGGAGTCGGCAAGTGCGGGATGACACGAACAGGCTGGGTTCGGATTGTCCGAAGGTGGCGGTCCACCCACCGCAATCTTCGCTTCGCTGCGATAAGCAGTGGGCCACGGGAACTGCTCTCCTAATACATTCTGTGTCGTACTTGAGTTTCATATTTATTCTGTTCCTCAATTCGGACACAATTGCTCCCTTCCTTATGAACACAACGGAACCTATCGTATTTCTCAAAGGCGAGTTTGTCCCCGCCTCCCAGGCTAAGATCAATATCTATGATTGCGGTGTCGTCCTCGGTGCTACGCTTACCGAGATGACGCGAACGTTCCAGCACCAGCCCTTCCGCCTGGATGACCACCTCGAGCGTCTCTATCGCTCGTGCAAGTATGCCGGCATTGAAATTCCCCTTACCCTCCCGGAAATGCGGGATCGCACAACGGAGTTGATCGAGAACAACCGCAGACTCATCGACGACTCCGGGGACTTGGGCATCGTTCACTTCGTCACCGCAGGCGAATTTGAGGCCTATGCGGGCAGCGCCGCCTCGGGCGGACCATTGGTCCCGACCGTCTGCATCCATTCCTTTCCTCTGCCCCTGCACCTCTGGGAGAGCCTCTTTGACGAGGGGGCCCACCTCGTCACTCCCTCGATTCGCCATATTCCACCTCAATGCCTCGATCCCAAGATGAAGAATCGGTCCCGCCTGCATTGGTGGATGGCGGACCAGCAGACCCATGCCGTCGATCCTCATGCCATCACCCTGCTCCTCGACCTTGACGGCAACGTCACGGAGACGGGGGGCTCCAACTTCGTTATGCTCTCCGGCAACACCGTTTACACACCTACCAGCCGAAACGTTCTTCCGGGTGTCAGTCTTCTAACCGTGCGCGAGCTTGATTCCCAGTTGGGTTACGACTTCGTGGAAAAAGACCTGCAGCCCTATGATGTCGTCAATGCCGACGAGGCCTGGCTCCCCACCACTCCCTATTGCCTCGCCCCCGCCACCCGCATCAACGGCACGCCTATCGGATCAGGCGAGCCCGGTCCCGGCTTCTTCCGAATGATGGAGGCGTGGAGCGATCGCGTGGGCGTGGATATTCTCGGCCAGATCCGCCGGTGTGCCCGGTGAGCCGGCGATTTTGAAAGGAGCAGCGTCGGCTCGCTACCGACCGAGCTTCATGATTCATCGCCGCCCTGTAGCCCAGCGGGTGACCGCAGGGAGTGAAGTTCCCGTGGCGCCTCTCGTGGCGCAGGGCTTACTGAGTTGCCCGGCGAACTGGACGGAACATACGGACGGTTGCGGCCACCCACCGCAATCTCCGCTGCGATAAGCAGTGGGCTACGGTGGCTTCCGCATTTTTTTGCCTTACGACCAGGGCGGAGCGAACCTGCGATCGCGTGCACGGGCATCGGTCCGATCTGCCTCTTCCTGCTCGTCTGTGTTTACGGATTTCAGACCAAGAGATAGAGGATGACGGGAGGGAAGAGAAGTTTCAGATTGGAGGAGAGTGCGGCCTGAAGGGTCGCGAGAGACCAGCCCGGGGAGGAGCGTGATGACGCCCTGGGTCATGGAGCGCAAATCCACTAAGCGCCCTGAAGGGGCGCGAGAATCGAACGTTTTCGAGACAGATGTCCGTTTCTCCCGCACCGGGAGACCCCTTGTTCTCGATTACCGACCTTTCTTCCCAAATGTTTGATGGAAGAATCGCTTCGCTCAAACAACGCCGAAACGAAGCCCGACTGCCTGTTAAACTTCCCAGTCCAAAACTACCCCAAGGGCCTCTCCCATGCGATTGTATAGAAGGTCGAAGGCGGCCGCGGATTCGGTGTAAGGGAAACGGTGGGTGGTCATTTGGCTCACCTTAAAGGTTCCGTCAGCCAGCATCTGCAAAGCCCGCCGTGACTCCTGTGCGCCTACTACCTGCCGAAAGTAGCCGCCCAGAATGCGACGCCGTTGGATCATGCCTGAGGTCAGGGGAAGGGTTTGTTTTTCATTCAGGCCGATATGGTGAAAGGTCCCGCCGGTGGCCAGCATGTTCATCCCTTGCTCGAAGGCCTTGGGACCGGCCGGCCCGCCCACTGCGTAGACCACGATGTCGGCGCCGCATCCGTTGCTGATGCGTTTGACTGCTTGGACGGGATCCTCGGCGGCAGCGTTGACAACAGTGTCCGCCCCCAGTTCGGAGGCCATGGCACAGCGCTTTTCGGTGGCGTCGACGGCCACGATGTATCCTCCTGACTCGGACTTCGCGGCCTGCATGACGAGACTGCCCACCAGTCCCTGTCCCATTACGACAACGACATCGTTGGGCTGGATACATTCAACTTTGACCCAGGCCACGGCACCGCCGGCAAGCGGGTAGTAAGCCGCCGCCTCGAAGCCGAGACCGGGCGGGATAGGGGCCAACCGTGCTTGCTCGCCGGGCTCTTGGGCCGGGGCGCCGACCACGACATATTGGGCGTGGGGAGCCAAAGCCACAACGCCATCTCCCACCTTGAAGTGCTCCACTCCTTTCCCGACCGCGTCGACGTCGCCAGCCAGCGAATAGCCCATCCTTTCCGGGCGCACGGCATGTTCGACCGTGTATCGAGAGCCCAATTCGGAACCGCGACTGATGAGGCTCTTACGGGCCTTCACTCGAACTTCGCCGGGACCGGGTTCAGGGATGGGGACCTCCTCCAGTTGGATATTGAATTTACCCTCGGGCTTGATGACGCGTTTCATGAAAGCCATTGTTCGAAGCAATCAAAAAAATGCTGATATCTGCAAATTATTTCTTACCCAATCGGCATTTTTACGTAATTCATAGGGACATGAAAATTCCAAAAGGCTTTTCGCTTCCGCTTATCGATCTAACTGAGGAGACCCATCGTCAGGTCATTGTAGACCGAATACCGGATCTCTACCTGGGCCAGCCGGACACGATCCTGCTGGAAGACAACCAAACCATTCTGGTGGCCTATCCGAACGGCCATGGAGGTCCTGATACGGTCCTCAAGCGCAGTGCAGACGGTGGCCTCACCTGGAGTGATCGGTTGCCCGTTCCGGAGAGCTTCAAGGGTAAACACAACGCGCCGTCAATCAGCCGTCTGGTTGGGCCGGACGGCAAAAAGCGGCTGCTGATCAATACCTCGGCGCCCTTTATGCAATATGCCATTTCTGAGGACGACGGCAATACATGGACCGACCTCGACCGTATGTGGCGGGGTTTTTTTGGCCGGGGTTTTAAGGGCCACGCACCTATGAAATCGGTCATTCCCGTTTCCGGGGGGCGCTATCTCGGCATGTACCACGACCACTATGAGAATGATGCCGGAGAGATGGTGGTGGAGCCGTTTACGACTACGAGCGAGGATGGGGGGCTGACTTGGAAGCGTCCGGTGCGGGCGGGTTCGCACAGACAATTTCCGGGTGCCCGCGCCTGCGAACCGTGCATGCTGCGCTCACCGGATGGAAAGCAGATCATGGCATTGCTGCGAGAGAACAGCCGAACCTACAATTCCCTTATGATGGTTAGCGATGACGAAGGAGCGACCTGGTCCGACATGGTCGAGCTTCCCGGGGCGTTAACCGGCGATCGGCACATTGCGCGTTATGCCCCGGATGGCCGGATCGTAGTGACGATTCGGGATATGGCGCATGAGACCCCTACTCGAGGCGATTTTGTAGGATGGGTCGGCACCTATGACGACCTCCTCAACCAGCGCCAAGGTCAATACCGCCTGCGATTGCTGAAGAACTGGGGACGACCTGGCGACACCGGCTATTCCGGTCTCGAATTGCTGCCCGATGGAGCCTTTGTCTCCACCACCTATTGCGTGCTGAACGAAGGTGAACAGCCGCTGGTGGTAAGTGTTCGGTTCACATTGGACGAGTTGGACGCGAAGTACTCGAATTTGTAAATACGGTGATGTATGCCGAGCCCGAAGCGTTGGCATCCCTGCAGCTCCCAGTCCATGCTCTGAAGGCAGGCAACCGGACCCTCAGAGCTAAACAGGGCTCCCCAGGTCCGGTTGATGAATAACTTGGATGGACTGTATAATGAACCTCGCCGATTGCCGAGCCGTCCGGCTCCTCACGGAGCGAGCTACGTGTAGCCCTCTGCGTGAGCGGAGGGACCGGATCTCGGGTTCATTGCTAGCCATAGTTGATGGCCGCAGGCCTCGATAAAGCTCCTCTTAATGAGACTGCCTGGCAGGTGTCTCGCCGAGGAATGTCGGCGGCGCCAAAGGATTGGCGCCCTCCAAATCCGAGATGCCTTGCGAGAAATGGAGGGCAATCCCTTGCCGCCGCAACGTCTTGGCGGCGACCTTCGGGTCATTTAGCACCATAGTTGACGGCATACTTCCGGTCCCTTCCTTGCAGAGGCAGCTGGACCCAGGCCTGAAGTTCACCGCCGGGGCTTGTTCACTCCGATGACCTGCGCAATCCATCCTTCCTGCGTTCTAATCGCCACTAGCGGATGTGTTCGGCTGTTGACCTTCAGACCTGATCCAGACGAGCATAATGGATGAACTCGTAAGCTAGAGAAAGACGAATCAATGAATGAGGTTAGGAAAAGAGCTCGAAACGACCCTTCACTCGACAAATTCGCCCACTATGACCCCGCTGCCGAACCTACCATCGAGGCCCTTTTCGACCTGACCGGAAAGGCTGCCCTGATCACAGGCGGAACCGGTTGGTTGGGATCCAGCTTTTCGCGGGCCTTGGCGGAGGCCGGAGCGGCGGTTTTGATCAGCAGCCGGGATCGCGACCGGGCTTGCGATGCGGCTGGCCGTCTTCCCTCTCCCCGCGGAGCAAAGCATCATGGCATTGAATTGGACCAGATGGATCCGCAGAGTATTCAAAGTGGGTTTGCCCAGGCTGTCGGAGTGGCCGGCGGGCTCGAAATTCTGGTGAACAACGGGTTGGAGGCGGCAGGAAAGGACCTGACCGATATCAGTTTCGAAGAGTTTGCCAGGCACCAGGTAAACAATGCTGGTTATTTCGTCCTGGCACGCCTTTTGAGAGATCACGCGGTGGAACGTGCGAAACCTGCGAACATTATCAACATCGGCTCGATGTACGGGCAGGTTGCTTCGTATCCCGATTCCTATGAAGGAATCTGCCCGGCAAGCCCGGTTGCCTATCACGCGCTCAAGGGAGGGACCATTCATATGACCCGGCACCTCGCGGCCTATTGGGCTAAAGACCGGGTGCGCGTGAATTGCCTCAGCCCCGGACCCTTCCCCCACGGGGGTGCTCCGCCTGCCATGGTCAGCCGCCTGAGCGCAAAGAATCCCATGGGGCGGATGGGGAGACCCTACGAGCTAAAGGGTGCCCTGCTACTCTTGGCCAGCGATGCCGGGAGTTATATCACCGGGCAGAATATCACCGTGGACGGGGGCTGGACGGCTTGGTGATCGGCGGGAAATGATATCCGTCTTTCGTTTCCAAGACTCCGAACTTAGGCCCAACTCAACACGCTGATAATCAAAGTTATATGGAGGCAGTTTCACCCACGTCCGAAAATAAAGAATGTCGCTTCGCGCGGTAGTGAGATTTTCGGACTAATCTGAAATCGAAGCCGGAATCTCAAGAGACTTGGCGGTGTGCTTTTGGAGTTGCTTCCTGAGCTGCTCCTCGACCGTCTTGAGTTTGGGTTTCCCCGCCAGATTTTTGCATTCTTGGCGGTCGTCTTCGCTGTCGGCAAGAAACACGTCACGTTCAGGATCGTTTTCGGCCAGATGCTCTCCATCTATGCGAATATTCATATCCAGGCGGTAGCGCGCGGAACGGATACAGGCCCGGCGTGGCCACCCGCGTTCGCCATACCAGGTTCCGTATCCGCCATTGGGCGCCCAGTGTGATTCAGGATTGCCGTAACCGATGGCTGAGTAAATGAACTCGGGTTTGGTTGTGTGATCGAAAAGACTCCGGCCTCCGAATTGTTCGGGGGCGGGAACGCCGCAGAGGCCTAAGAGAGTTCGTCCCGTATCGATCAGGTCGCAGAGATCTTCCCGAACCTCTCCTCCGGGCAAGGTTCCTTTCCATGAGATCAGGCGCGGCACCCGATGAGCCGAGGGGGCGTAGACGAGTTTGTAGAAACATCCTCCATCTCCGAGCGATTCCCCATGATCGGCATCGAGGTATATTATGGTGGATTCGCGTTTCCCGGTTCGCTCGAGGAAATCCAGGACCCGGCCCACCTGGCGGTCGATCCAAGCCACCGTTCCATAGTAATAGGCCTTAAGTTGTCGGATATCTGCCGGGGGCATGCTGTGCGCCCGCAGAATTTCGGCAACGCGCTTTTCGAATCTGCTGCGGGTCGTCTCAGTCGTGACTGCGGTGTCGAAACGAATTTCGGAGTAGAGCGATGCAAATGGCTCTGGCGGGCAGCAACTGCCTCCCGAGTGCGGATGGGGATACGAGAGCTTGCAAAGAAACGGGCCCTCTGTGCCGGCCATCCAGGCGACAGCATTATCCGCGATGCCGTCGGAAGGGTAGGGACGGTCCTCGGGAAAGCGGCCCCCGAAAACAACCCCGCTGCCGGGAACGCTGACCGTATCGCTGACAGGGTCGAGAGGGACGCGATGACCCTCCGAATTGCTGGTCTGCCAGGGGGCGCGATCGCGTAGGTCCCTCCGAATATCCTCGGGCCGGCCGAAGATCGCCGTTCCGTAGCCGTCTGCCGCAAAGACCTCGGGGATGGTCCGTGGAGGCGATTCACTCTTGATGGCGTATCGAGGCATGAATCGGTCGCGATTGGCTTCATTGCCGTAGGTCCCGGTTTCTTCCGGATAGAGACCTGTGATCTGGCTGGTTCGCGAAGGGCAACATACCGGTGAGTTGCAGTAACAGCGGGTGAATCGCACGCCCTCCTCGGCAATGGTATCCATATTCGGAGTGCATGGTGTAAACTCCGAGTGGCCGTAACATCCCAGCGCGTCCGTGCGCAGTTGATCAAACTGCAGCCATACGACATTGGGCTTCATGAACCTAAATGCATTCGTAGGTTATTGATTCCGACATGATTCTGGAAGTATTCCCGGAATTTCTTTCAGATCGAAATAGGCCGCGACGATCTCCACCGCGAAATTGATATCCTCCACCAGCACACTCTTGAACCGATCCGCCCACAATGTGTCCAGACGCTCGTGGCTGCGGTTATACCAGATGGAGAAGCGCCGTTTGAGCATCTTCATGAACATCGGAGACCCTTCTATCCCGTAAACCAGCCCCGAGCGTATCCACGATCAATTCCAGCTAGCAAACCATCGAACGAGACTTTACCATCGCCGTCGTAAGGTCAACAGCATCAACTTCGACGAGTTTTCAGGAACCACAGGCAACCGGGGATGAGCGCCTCGCCAATCGGTTATCGTCTGACTACCAGATTTTTAGCAAACTCGTCCAATCGTAAAGTTGATGTCAAAAAGAGGAAAATAGCTTGAAATACCTGAATGCTCCTAAATAATAACTCGAATATCGCTATGGCTGAGGAGAAACTTACCGATAGATTGACATCCATGCCGTTCTTCGACGGGTTGAGCGAGGAACAGATGGATGTGGTCTCAAACCACCTCGAAATGTTTGTGTTCGAGCCGGACGAGGTGATCTTTCAAGAAGGCGACATCGGCGACACCGTTTACTTTATCGCAGACGGAAACCTCGATGTCTTGATGCAGGCGGGATTCGGCGAAAATGTCCGCCTCGCCACCTTATCCACGGGCTCAACATTCGGAGAGATGTCCATTATCGACGACCTGCCGCGTTCGGCTTCGGTCAAGGCGATTACGCAGTCGACTGTTATGGGGCTCAAAAAGGAATCATTCGAGAGGCTCTTGGAGGATGAACCGCGCATTGGCGTAATCATGCTGAAAGGGTTGGCCCGTTTTATGAGCGAACATCTGCGCGAGACCTCGGAGAGTCTTTCCGACTTCCTGGAGCCGGGCTGAGGATTTCGTTCGGAGTGGGTTGTGCGGGAACCGTGGTCGCGTTCAGAACCGAAGCATTCTCTTGAGCATTTCTTTCAGTTGCTGAATACCCTCCAAACCGACGGTCAGGAAAAGGTAGATCACATAGGCGTAAAGCAACACCGCGATTACCCCCACAATGCAGGCCAGGCCCGCCGACAGACCATCGTCTTCGGAGATGCCGACTCCGATAAGAAATACCACCATGGCCGGCGCGGTATTCGTCAGAGGAATGGGAAGTATCATCAACGCCGCCATAACGACGACCAGAATCCCCATCAGAGGCATGCCGAAGCGGCCGTTGATCCAACTCATGCGCGGTTTGATAAGATGCTCGACTCTGTCGAAAAATCCGATGGCCGCACTTCCCATGGTGTCGCAGAGGGAGCGGCTCAGTTCCATTTTCCGGGCCCGTTTCGGGAGCCACGGTGAAGGCCTGCCGAGGATCATCTGTATTCCGAGAACTGTCAGGAGGATGCCAAATGGCGTACTGTAACCGGCTGCCGGAACGGGAAGGGCGCTGGGCAGCGCCAGCACGATAAGGATAAGACCGAATCCCTTGTCGCCGACTTCAGCTGCGATACGGCCCAGGGTGATTGCCGTTTCTTCTTCGCCGTGAGATTTCAGGACCTTCTCCAGACTCTGCGATAAACTGGTAACGGATTGCATGGACAGACGGACTCTTTCGATAGTGCCTTCTCACCCATGTCTTGGGGGTGACCGGCAGATTTTCAAGCATTCGATTTGAAACGACCTCAGAAATCGATTGAACTTGATCATTCCCTGTCCCGATAAGTCGGGACTGCAGGGTTCTAAAAAACACCTCGTAGCACGATACCCGGCCCCGTAGGCTTTTTGAGAGTGTCGTTCAATCTTTCCAAAGTGACTTACGATCGGCCAAGAATTGGGATTTTGGGCGGTACCTTTGATCCGGTACACGTCGGCCACAAGGTCATCGCCGGCGATGCCGCGGAACTAATGAGACTGGATCGTTTGTACTTTATTCCCACTGCTCAGAACCCGTTGAAATCATGTCCGCCTTTGGCCGCTGCTGAACATCGCCTGGCAATGCTCGAGTTGCTGTGTGCAGCAGAGGAATCCTGGGATATCCTGGCCTGGGAAATTGAGGCGGGGGGAAAAAGCTACACGATCGACACCGTCACTCGTCTCCGAAATGCTCACGCGCAGGCTCAGCTATTCTGGATTATCGGGGCTGATCAAGTAGCTGATCTGGCTCGGTGGCACCGGATTCACGAACTGGCCGCAATGATCGAGTTTATCGTTTTCGCGAGACCCGGGCATGTCATCGACACGGAAGAACCGGTACCTGGAATCCGCATTCACGAAGTGGCAGGGCGCCAGGTCGATGTCAGTGCCACCGAGATTCGCCGGCGCCTCGGACAGCGGAAGCCAGTTGACATGTATTTGCCAAATTCTGTTTCTCGATATATTCAGGTGCATGCGTTATACAGGTAGACGTTGATGATGAGCGTGAAGCATCAGGACGAGACCGTTTTTAGCCAGATCCGGGTCTGCTGCGTGGCGCTCGACGATCGCATGGCGGAAGACTTGAAAGTGCTGTATCTTGGCGAACGCTCGTCAATTACCGACTACCTCATCATCGCGAGCGGAAATTCTGATCCGCATTTGAAGGCGCTGCGGGCGGCATTGGAAGGGGCTCTGAAGGAGTTGAAGCTCAGACCGATTGGACTGGATGCGGACCCTGCCAGTGGCTGGTTGGTCGTCGATGCCTTCGACTTCATGGTGCACCTGTTCCTGCCCGAAAAGCGGGACTTTTATCACTTGGAATCGCTTTGGAAAGATGCCGATTACGTCGATGTCAGTGCCTTCCTGGGTAGCGGCAACCGGCAGGAAGCGGCGGTCTGAAGCCGATTCGTCTTCGCCTAACGGCTTCGCCGAGACAGGAAGGCTCCAGCTACGCTCAATTAGCTTTGGCGGCGAAGAGCTCGTCTATGCGGCGGAGGCGCCGACAGAGGTCCCGGGCAATGTTCATAATAAGAATTGAATGTTGCTCGGGAAGGAGCTTGAAGAGCCGAAAGAGATCCGAGCGGTGTATGCTGTAAAGTACGGTCGGTTCTTCCAGGGCCCTTACCGAAGCCGAGCGAGTGACACTCTCGATCACAGACATTTCACCAAAACTCTCGTGCTGCTTGAGCTTTGAAAGTGCAGTTTCGTCGGTTCGATCGAGATTTTTTATTACTTCCACTGAGCCCTCCGCGATGATGTAAAGCGTGTCGCCCAAGGTTCCTTCGGTGATGACGATGTCGTCGGGCGAAAAATCAAGATAGCGCACGTGCTCAGTCAAGGTTCTGAGTGCGTCTTCGCTTAGTCCCGAAAACATAGGGACCGCTTGAATGAATTCAGCGGGATCGATGGTCAGAGCTTACGAAAAGTATTGGCGTGGCAAGGCAGCTGGTAGAGAGCGTAACCTGCCCCCTTTTTATATACAAGCTCATATTGCCTGGCTTACTTTGATGCTTGCTAATTCCTTTGCTGGTGTCCAGATGAGCCGAAATTCGGAGCACGTGAATGAAGGGGGCATCCATTGACAAAGCGGTAGAGCTTATTCGCTCCAGCGTAGGACCGACAGTTCCGGAAATTGCGCTGATTCTGGGGTCGGGATTGGGATTTTTCGCTGATGCCAATGTCGAGGATCCGGTAACGATAGCTTATTCGAAAATCCCTGGTTTTCCCGAATCTACGGCGCCTTTACATGATGGGAATCTGGTCGTTGGAAAGCTCAGAGAGAGCCCGGAACCGCTGGTCTGTTGTCTGCAGGGTCGATTTCACCGTTACGAGGGCTACTCGCTGGATCAGATTGCGATGCCGGTCAGGATACTGGCCCGGTGGGGTGTCCCTACACTCGTCGTAACAAATGCCGCCGGAGGGATTGATGAGAGCTTTAATCCGGGTGATCTCATGTTGATCGATGACCATATCAACTTCCTGGGCAGCAATCCTCTGATCGGGGCTAATGTGGAGGAATTTGGGCCTCGATTTCCGGATATGACCTACGCCTACGATCCGCAGTTGAAAGAAATTGCGCTGAGCGCGGCCCGCGCAGTCAATGTGCCCCTGAATCGGGGAGTATACGTAGCCGTGTCCGGGCCCTCTTTTGAGACGCCCGCCGAGATTCGCGCCTTCCGTGTGCTTGGTGCGGACGCGGTAGGCATGTCGACCGTACCGGAGGTAATCGCGGCACGCCATGCGGGTATGCGAGTTCTCGGAATCTCCTGCATAACCAACGTCGCCGCGGGCATGTCGGCGGAGGAGATTTCGCACGAAAAGGTCGAAGCTGCGGCTACTTCGGCACGAGGTAGCTTTTCTACCCTGGTAAGTCGAATTCTCGCAATTTGTCCGACGTCCCAAAGCGATTCAGGCTAGCAGGGAGTCGATTTTTCGGGAAAGAGCCCAGCCAGACCCGCGCTGCTGGCCTCGCTGATTCCGCGTTCCGTGATCAATCCCGTCACATATTTCGCCGGGGTCACGTCGAACGCGTAATTCGCCGCCGCGGACCCCTCGGGTAAAAGGCTCACTGATTCGATTGCTCCGGAGGCACTGAGACCGCCTATCTCAGCTACCTCGGAAGGATCGCGCTCCTCGATGGGAATCTCACTGCCGTCTTGTAACTTCCAATCGATCGTTGGACTGGGAAGAGCGACGTAAAAAGGCACGTCATTGTCGTGTGCGGCCAGGGCTTTCAAGTAGGTGCCGATTTTGTTGCAGACATCACCGTTTGCGGTCGTGCGATCCGTGCCCACAATACACATATCGACCATGCCCCGCTGCATGAGATGACCTCCGGCGTTATCCACCACGACGGTATGGGGAACGCCGTGGCGCAGCAATTCCCAGGCCGTGAGCCCGCTGCCTTGGTTGCGAGGCCGGGTTTCGTCGACCCATACATGTATCGGAATGCCGATATCGTGGGCCTTGTAGATGGGTGCCAGGGCGGTTCCCCAGTCGACCGTGGCCAACCAGCCTGCGTTACAGTGGGTCAGGATATTAAACGGTTGCGCGACATCGGGCTTTTTGCGCCGGACCCGTTCTACAAGCTCGAGACCGTGAGTGCCGATAGATCCATTCATGGCAACGTCCTCGTCACAGATGGCTGCTGCCAGCGAATAGCAGGCACGGCACCGTTCGAGATCCGGCAGGGGAAGCATTGCGTTGCGCATACGATCCAGGGCCCAACGCAGATTGATGGCGGTCGGGCGCGTTCGCAGGAGGCGGTCGTTGGCTCGGTTGAGGGGCCCGAGTCGCTGGAATCCTGGCGCAGAGCCAGGCACATGCCATAGGCGGCCGTTGCGCCGATCAGGGGGGCGCCTCGCACCTGCATGATCTCGATTGCCCTGGCGGCGTCCTCCAGACTGGTAAGCCTGACCGTTTCGAACCGATAGGGAAGGAGGGTCTGGTCGATAATCCGGACCGCCCATCGGTCCTCGTCAACCCAGATCGCACGATAGGGAGTGCCGTCTATTTTCATGGTTCAGCGCTAATGGATGGGATCGATAGCTAGACCCTGTTCGAAAAGGGGTCTGGAAGGATGCTTTTGGATGTTTTGCTTACTTGATAAAGGTTAGACTCGAGGCTCCGGGTTGTCAGCACCACAGGGAGTGGGTTCGCAGCGATCATGCACTGGGTTTGCAGCGTAATGGCCCGCTTTTTCATGGTCTCTGAAGACAGTCATCCCGTGATTTTCTTCTTTTCTCTGAGGTATTTAACCGGTCGGATTCAGGCCGCCTCGGCTTGTTGGTTGTTTCGTCGTTTCTTCATCAGGATGATACGGCAACAGTTGTAGGCCAGTCCCTTCTCCAGCAGTTCATCGCTGACCGGACCGATGCCTCGTCGACCCAGTTCCCCAAACCCGAATCCTGCTTTGATCGTGAACATCATCGACTCCACCGCCGAGCGATCGCGACGGGCGTGCCGATACAGCGCGCTTTCCCAATCATCCGGATCGGTCAACTTGCGGCCCTTGGCCCCACTTATACTAACGGCCTTCACCCCCATCGCCAGGAGCTCATTACGTCCCTTTGCCGAAGCATATCCATCATCGCTGCTGACCAGTTCAGCCACCACGCCGGTGCGAGTGATCGAATCGCTGATCGACTCCACCAACTGGGCAGAGTCTGCCGGATTGCCGGGCTCAACTATCAAGCTGGTGATAAATCCATTTTCACTGCGAACCAGCTGAGGCTTGTAACCGATTACCGCTTCGCGACTGCCTTTCTTGATGTAAGCCGCCGATCCGTCCGAGAGGCTCAGCACCTTCTGCGTGGAGGGAAGCTTCTTATCGTCAAACACCCGATCATGGGCGTAGCCAATAACCCGCTTGGCGTCGGCCACATCACGGCTGATCTGGCTCAATAAACGCTTCAGAAGCTCCCGCCGACTAGGAGGCAGGGCTTGCATCGACAGACCCTCTTCAAGATAGCTCAGTTGCGATCCTAATGCCTCGGCCGCCTTGCCGCCCCGCTTGAGCAACTGCCGGTAATGTTTCTTCAGCTTGCCCTTCGAGTTCGCTTTGCCGGCTACCAGACAGATCCGAAACTCCAGCTTGTCCATCTGCTGCAGCCAACCAGGCACCCATCCCGGACGAAAATCCTCCAGCCCGAAAACATGTAACTTCTGCCCATAACGATAGGCCCGGTTCAACACCCCAGTGAGAACCTTCGCATCGGTCGGCCAGCTGCTGTTTGCTTTCACCGCGGTGCTGTCGATCGTCAGCTTCCCGAAATCGTCCCATTGCTCCTGGAGGATATAGCCGATCTGTTGGTCAAAGATCAACTCGCGGGTCGCATGGCTGACAAGGTTCACGTTCTCCAGAATCGTCGTCACCGCCGGTATCTTCAGGCCCCGTGCCTGCACAAATCCATACAAGCTCATCGACTCGAGCAGAAACCGCCGCGCCGCTTTCGTAGTCAACGAACCGAGAAAACCACGAATCATCAAGAACACATATACCGCATAAGCAGGCATCCGTGGACGGCCTGTCCCAAGATTCAGGTTCATTCGCCAGCCAAAATATCCGCCTCCTCGATATTCAGCTCCGCAAAATCCGCCGTAGCGCTGGCAAAGAACCTGCCATCTTCCTGTCGCAGTTTCTTCTTCTCACGCGCATGGACATCCAGATCCTTCTCGATCGCATCGATGATTTGCGGCGCGAACTTGGACAACTCGTCGACTTCATCGAGAAAATCACGGAAATCGGTGTCTGGAATCGGCAAAATCAGGTTGCCTACGCGATTGATATCGGCTATCTTCCGTTCTGTCGCACATGCTGCCATGTTCTTCTCCTTGTGAGGTTTTAAGATACTGAACACTAGCATGTTGCGACATTTTTATCAAGCCATGAAATGGCCTTTCCTCAGATTTTCTTTGCGCTTCTTTGTGCCTTTTCGCGGAGATCAATGGCTTTTCGGATAAGGTCTAGCTAGTCGATGATCATGTTCTATCTTGCATATCATCTTATCTGCAAGACCGGACAATTGCCCTGATATCTTACAGATTCGATGGGAATTGCGCTCTTCTCAGAAGAACCTTACGCAATCTGTCGCTTGCCTGATCGCTCGAACTCCAATTGTCTCACTTTCCCCCGTCTCCTCCCATGAGCTCAGAATCCAAGCCCGACAGATTGCCAGGGCACGCCAGACTCGGTTTCTTTGCTTCCCATGGAGGAAGCAATATGCAGGCCATTATCGACGCTTGCAAAAAGGGGCGGCTGGATGCAGAGGCGAAGGTCGTGATCTGCAACAATCGGGGTGCGGAGGCTTTGAATCGGGCTCGGCGCGCCGGGATCCCTGCCTATTTGCTCAACGGGAAGACGCATCCGGAATCGGATGCCTTGGATTGTGAGATTCGGCGAGTGCTTCGTAAGCACGAGGTCGATCTGGTGATTTTGGCGGGCTATATGCGAAAGCTTGGACCGAAGACGTTGGCCGCATTTCGGAACAGAGTTCTAAATATTCATCCCGCTCTGCTGCCAAGATACGGGGGTAAGGGCATGTATGGAATCCGCGTCCACGAAGCCGTCCTGCGCTCTGGGGATAGCGAAACGGGAGTTACCATACATCTGTGCAACGAAAATTACGACGAGGGCGCGATTCTTGCCCAGAAAAGCGTGCCTGTTCTTGCCCATGACAATCCAGAGCTACTTGCCGAGAGGGTTCTGAAACTCGAGCACGAGATTTACGTGGAGACGATATCCAGGATAGTCCGGGGAGAACTTGCGCTTCCCGGGAGGGGAGGAGGTTCCTGAATTGTCGAGAACATCCGGCAAATCGCTAGCTACATTCCTGAACTACCTGAAGGATTGTAATACGGAAGTGTTGCGGAACCCGAGGTTTGGTGGCTTTGGCGTTGTTCTTCTACTGATTTCGATGCTGCTGCCTGGCGCCGGCTGCCTGCCGCCGGACGAAGGAACCAGTGGAGTCGGAGAGAAAGCCGAAGCTTCATCCGTTTCAGCGATGCCCGATGGTCGAACGCGTGCCATCTCTCTAGCCGCTAAGGCCACCCCGTCCGCTCGCGGCCGCTACCGCGAAGCGCCTTCGCTCAGACAGCGCGTGGAGGCAAACGACCTCCCACCGTTGGAGGAACGCCTACCCGACATTCCGCTCGTGGTGGCTCCCATATCGGAACCGGGTCGCTACGGAGGAACCATTCGTCGGGCCGCCAGCAACCGCTTGGCCAACGTCCCGCCGGTGATCAATCTCGAGGATGTCACGCGAGGCTGGGACCGTGCCATCTTCTCGGAGCAGCTCTATTTCCGGGAATAGTCCGCGCCCGCAAGACAACAAGCGCGTATTCCACCACCTGCGCGGTCGCCGGCCTCCGTAGGGTGAAGCGCCGGCTTCGCCTCCGTTTGGCCATTCGCTCATCCGCTGCCGACGGAGCAGAGGCTCTCCATCCTATTCACTGAAACAGCTTGGGGATTCGATCGATGAGGGTGATTACCGTAAAATAACCGAAGAAGAGGCACGACCAGAGGATGGCGAGCCGGCGCACCAGGCGCATGCGCAACGCGCCCCTCAAGACGCGATTGTTCATCCACAACAGAAGCACGGAATATATGAGCATGACTCCGCCATTCAACGAGGCGCTCAACACGAACAGCACAAGAGGCTGGGAAAAGCCGGGTATCACCAATCCTGCCAGCATGATGAGGCATCCCAGCAAGATCTCGGCCCATAGCAGCAGGAAATAGAGCTTGCTGTCGGTCCAGCGGTCGCTGTCGCGTAGCCAGTTGACCTTGATGATGTCGGTCGAAATGCGTGCGCAGGCGTCGAGTATGCCGAGTTCCGTCGTCAGCAATATGGCGATTCCCATCCAGAGGAAGACATGCTCAAATATCCCTCCAAACTTTTTCGCGATGAATTGCCCCTCCACCTGGATGAACCCAATTCCCGGTTCGAGACCTGACGCGTCTCGAGTGGTAGCGTAGGAGATCAGTGACAGAACCATGAGTGAAATGACGGAAAGCGCGTAAAAGCTGAGCAGGTGTTCGCAGTTGGCTGCCCGCCACCAGGAATGCCAACGCCTCGTGTTTTCGTCGGTCTGTTCGAAGTAAAATCCGATGGCGGAAACCGCTTCTTCCCTTCCCGTAAGAGGGCTGGTCAGACGACCGATGTAGGCACCCATAGCGTAGCCCTTGTCGCGCACGTAGTCGCTCTGGACGAGGTTCATGGTGCCGCCGGCACCGGCAAAGGCCAGGGCGCCAAGCAACAACGGGAGCTCCATGCCCTCGGGTATATATCCCAGATTGGCGATCCCGATGAACATGTCGGCAACGTGATCCCATCTCACCACGAGGATGAAAATTGAGATCATGAAGATGAAGATCAGGGCCACCAACACCATCTGTAGCTTTTCGACCGTATTATAGACTACCGGTCCCAGGCTCAGAACAAGGCCGACCGCTATGAGGCCGAGCACGGAATAGAGTGTGCGCACGCCTTCGCCTCCCCCCGTTTCCCAAGTCAACAGCGTGGCCGCGCCCGATGCCCAACCAGGCCACATCCAGGGTATCACATTACAGGCCAGAAATATCCAGGCCCAGTGCTTCCAGAGGCGACAGAAGCCGACCACAGCCGTCTCGCCCGTCGCCAGCGTCCAGCGCTCGATCTCCATGTTCAGAAAATACTGGGTCGTTATGCCGACCATACAGGCCCAGAATACGACAAATCCGAACTTGTAGGTGATGTAGGGCCAAAGCACGAATTCGCCACTGCCAATGGAAAGCCCCAGAAGCAGAATGCTGGGCCCGATCAGTTTTCGCCAGGGCGGCGCTTCAGGGAGATCTCTATAGCTGGCGGCAGGGAGGACATCACACGGGATAACTTCGTGCGGTACCTGCCTGATTTTTCCTTCCTCTTTATCCGTCATCTTAAGCGTTTTCTTACACCAGCATCTAACGGGCCATCTCCACTTTTCAGATTGAGATTCCGTTTGCGAGCCCAACTGCCACCTGTATTCGGCTTCGCCCTTCGATAAACTCAGCGCTTAGCAGCAAGAAGACGGAGACCCGGTTCAAAAGGAGAATCATAATTAACGTGAGAAAAAAAGATCCTTCGACGTTCGAATACGCAGTTGAGACGTGCTGGCGAAGGGAAATTGGCGGGGCGGGGAAGTTTGACCGTGACGATCACGGTTTCATTTCTAGAGTTGCTAGCTGTCGACCGTGAGTCCGATCACAATTCTAGCGCTTGCTATCTCTTCCTTCGGTGTCGTTCTTTGCGTTATTTTACTGAGCTTTTTCGGTCCTTGGCTGAAGTGTCAGCTTGCGCAAGCACCTGTTGGATGGGCGAAACTCATTGCTCGGAGGCTCAAGCAAGTACCGGTGCAGCTCATTGTCGATGCTTTCATAAGATTGCGAAAGCATGGAATCCCGGTCCAGATCGATGATATTGCTGATGCCTACCTGAGAGAACCGAAGGAATTCGACCTCTACGTTGAGACTTATATTGAAACACTTCGTTACGAGAAGGCGTCAGATGGAGAAACCCCACCCCCGGCAACTTAGTGAACCCAATCTACAATTACCATTTGTCACCTGATTGACCTTGATCATTCCCTGTCCCGACAAGTCGGGGTACCTGTTTTGCGTCATCCTTTCCGTCGCCGGCTCCCACGGGTCTCGTGCCGGGGTGGTGCTGGCTCCGTGCTACAGAACGCGTTCCCACCACCGACCCCTCTCTCGGACCTTTTCTCCCAGCCGTGAGTGGTAGCTGGAAACCAGCGCCACCCCGGCACGAGACCGGGGGAGCCGGAAACACGCTAAACACGTACGATTTTAGCCTGTCAGGCTGATTGGTATCTTACCTGCTGGATAGAAGCGGTGGATGCTCTGGTTTCCCAAACAATTCCATTGCCGCTCTCGAAAAGTTCGTTAGCAAGGGGCGTAGGCATTATTCGTGAAGATACTCGTTACCGCAGACCTGCATTACGCCTTAAAGCAGTTTGATTGGCTGACTGCTCAAAGTGGTGACTTCGATCTCACTATCCTTGCTGGAGACATGCTGGACATCGCCGGTTTTCTTGATCTCGACACACAGATCGTGGTCATAGAGAAATACCTTGCCCGACTGGTTGAACGCACACCGCTGATTGTTTGCTCCGGAAACCATGACGGGGACATCAAAAATGATAACGATGAATACGTAGCTGCCTGGCTCAAACAGGTGAGAGCTGACGGCATTATCGTGGACGGCGAGGGATTTGCCTTGGACGATCTCTACATTTCGGTCTGTCCTTGGTGGGACGGACCCAATACTGAATCCGAAGTGCGGGAAATGCTGAAAAGGCATTCGGAACAGAAAGGCTCGACTTGGATCTGGGTGTACCATGCCCCCCCTTTCCAGTCACCCACCGCCTGGACCGGGAGAAGGGATGCCGGCGACCGCATCCTTCGGGAACTGATCGAACAGTACGTGCCCGACATTGTCTTTTCCGGGCACATACACGACTCTCCGTTCCGCTCCGGTGGATCCTGGAACGATCGTATCGGTCACACTTGGATCTTCAACGCGGGACGTCAGATCGGTCCGGTGCCTACCCATTTGATTGTCGATCTCGAGAGTGGCACCGTCACCTACCGTTCCCTTGCTGGCGAAGAGTTTGTCAACCTTTGAGAACCGAATACTTAACTATGGCGTATATGGAAACCTTGAACGATTTGTTGAAGGGCCTTACCCTCAAGACCTATGAGTGCGGCGCAGTCCTCATGGAACAGGACGAAAGATCGGAGAAACTCTTCATTCTCAAAGAAGGTTGCGTCGAAGTCTTGAAAGACGATATCTCCGTCTGCCGCGAGACCCAACCAGGCGCCGTTTTTGGCGAAATCTCGGCCCTGCTGGGAGTACCTCATTCGGCTACGGTGCTTGCCGCCGAACCAACCGCTTGCTACCTCATTGAGGATGCCAGCCGGTCTCTGAAAGACCACCCCGATCTGACCCATCACGTTGCCCAACTCCTCGCTCGGCGATTAAGTGCGATGACGCGCTACCTTGTAGATCTGAAAGAGCAGTTTGCGCAGAATGAGGATCACATGGGCATGGTCGATGGCGTTCTGCAGACCCTCACCTACCGCACGCCCCGCAAGATCGATCGGCGTTAGCAGGCTGGCGGACTTTGTCCGAAGCCTGCTAGTAGAAAACCGCAGCGCGATTTTTGTAGCAGAAGCATGTTCATGATATCGAGGGATGGCAACACGCTATGGCAGCTTGCGGTCGGGAGAAGACCTTGCAAGGGAGTCTTCGGTGCCGAAGCTCTCGCTCCCTGCTGGTCTTTGAGAAAGGGTTAGCGGTGCGGAGTAAGATCGATAACGAGGACAACGTCTTGAGGTTTCTCAAACCGGAATTCGGTGGCCGCTGTTTCGCCGACATACCGACATCCATCCGAAACTGGTTGACCGGCTCATCATTGCCGGGCCTGCGGGATGACATTCTGAGCGGGTTTCAGAAGACCTACGATCGTGTTATCTGCATCATCATCGATTCGCTGGGATGGCACAACATCGGCCCACATTTCGAGACCACGAAGGTATTGAAAGAGATATCGGATCACGGGCGCGTTGTTAAGTTGACCACCCAGTTTCCCTCTACTACGGCGGTCAATATAACTACCTTTCACACCGGACTACCGGTGGCGGAAACGGGCATCTTGGAATGGTTTTACTACGACCCGGTAGTGGATGATATCATCTCTCCGTTTCTTTACCAGCGAGCGAAACGAGGTTACCGCGAACAGTTGCGGGACGAAGGATATTCGCCATCGACGATTTTCCCGGCCCCCGTGTTTTACATGGGTCTGAAGGATGCGGGACTCGAATCGCACGTGATCCAACCCCGCGAATTCTCCGGATCGACTTATTCCGAATTTATCCTTCAGGGAGCTAACGTTCACCCCTACATTACACTTTCGGAGGGTCTCTTGAAGATGGCTCAGCTTGTGGAAACGGAGTCCAGCCCCGGCTATTTTACGCTCTATTTTCCCGCCATTGACAGTCTTTCCCACCGACATGGCCCGAGCGCAGAGGCAGTGCGGATCGAGATCGAGTTGGTCCTGCAAATTCTCGATCGCTTCTTGAGGGATTTGAAGCGGCGGCGCCCAGCGAACACGCTCCTGCTCATCACCGCCGATCACGGCCAGGTCGAATACCGTCCGGAGGCTGCGATCTACCTGAACCGCGATCCCCGATTCGCTGGCTGCGATCGGTTTTTTCGGAGAAGCGGGCGAACCTTTCCGGTAGGTGGTTTCTGTCGTGATGTTCAGCTATTCATTGAGCCGGACTTAATCGATGAAGCGGAGGAATTCTTTTCTGTCCGACTGGGAGGTGTGGCAGAGGTGAAGCGGACGCCGGACATGATCAGCGAGGGTTATTTTGGCGCGGTGAATCCATCCCGTCGATTTCGGGAACGTGCTCCAGAGCTCTTTGTTCTCCCTCGCAAGAATGAAACGGTATGGTGGTTTGACGAAGAGGTTGCCGATCTGGAAAGGAACCGAGGCGTCCACGGCGGCCTGACTGCTCAGGAAATGGAGATCCCGTTATTGATCTGCGAAGTCTGAATCAGGAAATTCGATGCCTGCTTTCCGCATTTCTCGCAAACCGTTTCCCGCGGAGGCGGTTCAGGTTTCTTCCAACTGTGGCCCGTGTCTTTCCTCAAAGTCTTGCCGGTAGTCTTTCTCGTGTTGAGCCGAACGCCGTGCGATGAAATGCCTGACAAACAGGTTTGCGGCGAGTGCCAGGCAAATACCTGCGATGCCGGCAAACAGGATCGTACCCGCAACGAGTGAACTCAACACCATCGCTATGAGTGCGCCGATGAACCAGCTCGATACTACCCAGATAGCCCGTCCCACTTTGAGGTTGGCATCGCCACGAAGGTAGACCCGATCGGCCCAGCCGGTTGCGATAACAGCGGAGAAGGCTACGTAAGTCGTGGATACGGGCAGCCCTTTCCCCGAAGCAAAGGCAATGACGCTGGCGCTTACGGCCATGATTATGGATGCCCTGAGGGAGTCGTAATGGACTTTTTTACCAAATTCGTCGGTTGAAGGTTCGGGGGCCAAGCTGCCATCGCCGGGACTGGGCCGGACAAACAGGCGGGACAATGCCAGACACCACTTTGGCGCCCAGAGGGCCACGCGATCGAACTGACTCCCGGTATTGACGGCGGCCCTGGTGACACGCTGAGCATTCTGAGTGGTCATGCCCAATGCCATCATGAGCCCACATCCAAACAGGGTCCAGACGGGAATAGGAACCTTGGAAGCTACGGCGACACTCTCACCGGAGTGCTGCCACAGCCAAAGCGCGGACAGGCCCGGAGAGGCGCAGTTTGCAAGGTCGTTCTGTCCGAACGCGAAGGCCATGCAGAGCATGCCAAAAATGGCCAGAAAGTGAAACAAATAACGCGTGCCCTTTTCGCCCGTTGCCACAAGAACGATGTGAACGATCAAGGTGCTGACAGCCCATACGACCAACAAGGCGAAAGGTGTGCCGTAGGGATCGATCACCTGGGAGCGAAAATCCTTCACGAATGCGATTCCCTTGAGGCCATTAACGAGCATGAACCAGGTCAGCATGGTGATCAGCAGGCCGCCTATCCAAGGACCGTGGAGCATTACGGTTTCTCGATCCTGACAGCGATCGCGAATGGCGCCGCGTAATACCCGTTGGATCAAAAAGCCGGCCATGAAGCTGAGGATGATTGAGATGATGATGGCGAGCACGACCGTGACCACTTTGTCCCAATGGACGATTGACAAGCCGTGAGTTCCAGTGGAGACGCCCAGCGAAGCGCCAATTAACGAAAAAACGAGGGTCGCCGTCGTGCTGATGGGCATTCCAAAAGCCGAATAGGCGTAGAGGAGGATAGTATCGACCAGGTAGACGGTGATATAGACGATCATGGCAGCCTCGATCGGGAGGAGGCCCGGTTCGAAAATACCCTTGCGCGCCGTCTCCATTACTGGAGTGGCGAATGATGCTCCTAGAACTACGGCCGCACCGGCCAGGTAGACGGCCGTCTTTCGGTTTAGCACGCGCGCTCCGAAAACAGCATTGACCAGATTGGCGGCGTCGTTGCGTCCTACTTCGACGCAGTCCCAGATGAGAAAAGCCAGGCCCGCGAAGGCGATTACCGTTATGAGTGTTTCCAAGGCCGGCTTGCAACGGTAGATTCGCCTGCAGAAGACCTAGGATCGAAGTCGGTAAATCTCATGCCTGCGAGCGTGCTCATCTGATATCCAGGAGAGGAAATTTGCTGTAAAGCAGAAACATAATTTTGGTGCAACCTCGAAATGAGCGCATTTCTCAGTCGGTAAAGAAGACGTTATTTCCATTGACGACCACGGTCGTGTTCGGTCCGTTGAGGCAGAAGAGGTTGGGAAACCCTATTATGCTGATTGCCTTGTAGGCGCAGGATCTCGGCACGGGCGCCGCTCAAATGGCCTCGTCGTCTTCGACGATGTCCTGCCTGCGGTCAAACGCTCCTGTTCTCCACATAGAATTCATCTTGTTCGAAGTTCCCAATCCGTGAACCCTGAACCCCTGCAAACTGGGGTGGCTGAGGGGATTTGAACCCCCGCCCCCCGGAACCACAATCCGGTGCTCTAACCAACTGAGCTACAACCACCACTTTCAGGAGGGAGAATGTCAGAGGAAAAGCGCCGGAATGTGAAAGTCAAGCCGGGATGCGGGTACCCAGCAGGAAAACATTGGGGGAGAGGAGCATAAAGTCCAACAGATTGCTATTTGAACCGAATCGGCAGCCGCAATTTCGTCTTGGTGGGCTTGCCGTTCTCGAACGCCGGCTGAAACTTCCACCGCTGCACGGCGGCCAGTGCCGGCCCGGCGAAATCCGGATGGGTCGAGGTCTCGATTTCCGCCTCGGTCACGCGACCCTGTTCGTCGACCCAGACCAACAAGGTGACGCGCCCGGTGACATGCCTCGATTGCAAATGGGCTGGATACATGGGGGTGGCGACTTCGATGGGGCGCGGCGGACGGTTGAAGGAGTCGCCCATGGATTTCAGCTCCTCGTTCATGATCCGGATGTATTCTTTCTCGGCCCCACGGATTACGTGACCGGTAAGGAATCGCTTGACTACGAACTCGACATCGTCTGCTCCGGCATGGTTGATCCTTTGCATGAGGCCGCGGGCCTGCCGGTGCCCGTGCAGGGCGGCCCGATCGAGCCAGTAGAGGAAAGCGTCCACATCCTTATCCATCTGTTCGCCTTTAAAGTGCCACATGGCGAGGAGATACTCGGCGGGAGCGAAATTCTGCTCTGCTGCAGCCTTGAGCCATACTTTACTTTCGGGTTTGCTGACATCGCCCACAGTACCCGAGGCGTAGGTTTGAGCAATAACCAGTTGAGCGTTGGGTACACCCGCCTCGGCCGCTTTCATATAAAGATCCATGGCTTTTTGGTCATCGCGGTCGTCCTGGCTGAAAATCCCGCTGTAAATGGCGCCGAGGTAGTATTGAGCCAAGGGGGAGTCGCTGACGGCGGCTTTCTCCAGCCATTCCTTGCCAAGTTTAACGTTCCGCTTGGTGCCTTTACCCGAGATATAGGCTTTGCCGAGCAGAGTTTGCGCGCGTACATCGCCCCGCTGGGCGGCAATCTGGTTCCAATAGAAGGACTGGTTTACGTCCTTTTCCACGCCGAGACCTGAGTCATAAAACATGCCGACTTTGCTCTGTGCCTCAGCGTCGCCCCGGATGGCTGCTCGCTTGTACCATTTCAACGCCTGCTCGTAGTCCTTTTCAACGCCAGTACCATTTTCATAGAAGCGGGCAAGGGTCTTTTGCGCTTCCAGATTTCCCTGTTCGGCAGCCTGCTCAAACCATTCAATCGCACCCTCTGGTCCGATTTCTGATTCCATGATATATAGTCCAAGCATCCATTGGGCGGTGGGGTGTCCCGCTTCGGCGGCTCGCGTAATCCATGCCAGGGCCTGCTCTGGATCCGCTTCCGCCCCCAGGCCACGTTCATAGATGACACCCAGATTGTAGAGTGCGATGGGATCTTCCTGCTTGGCAGCGCGCAGGTTCCAAGCCAGAGCTTTGGGGTAGTTTCTCGAAAAAGCAGGTCCCTCCAGAATCAACCAATCGATCTTGGTCAGGGTGGCCGCGGAGGAATTTCCTTGCACCAAACCTTCGTAGTATGCGGCCGCCTCGGAATCGACATCAACGCCGATGCCGTTGGCGAACTTCCAAGCCAGTAGGCGCGCCGCAGCGAGGCTTCCCTTGTCCGCGGCCCGGTGGAAATACTTCAGAGCTTTGGCGTTATCGATATCGATGCCCAGCCCCAACTCATGCATCGCGGCTACCCAGCAGAGCGCGATGGCATCCCTTTCTCGGCGAAGTGGCGTCAGTAGCTCGAGGGCCTTGGAGTATTCCTCGGCCTGAAAATGCTTCAGTGCCGGGGCGTAAGTCAGCGAATCGGAAAGGCCCGCAACGGGACGCCCCGGAGTCTCGTCGCTGGCTAGTCCCGAGGCGCGAATCAGGTTTAAGGCTAGCAGCAGGCTGCAAATCGTGGACCGTCTCCTCATATCAATAGGGTAAAATACTCGTCAGGGCCAAAATATTCCCGGCGGGAGGAATTTTCACTTAAGCAGGATAACCGGCGATGGTCAAGGTATTGGGGCCGACCAGTCCGCATTCGACGGTCGGGAGAGCGTGGAGGGATGCGGCGACGGGAATCATGAAGGATTGGTTATGAAGTGCGGGCTCCTACCATAGTCTATAGGAAGAAGGCGACAGTCAGAATAAAAGCGACAACCAGAACGACGAGGAATAGTTTGGCCACCAACGGCCGGGATTTCGAGTCAACTATAGTATAGTAATCGAGCCCGCCGGGTCTCGAGTGACTCTTCATCTCCTTTTCCTTCCGAACCCACTTGTTGAGGCGCATCCGGCGCTTTTCGCTTGCTCTGCGTGCTCAGCGCCCTCAGCGGTTAATTAATCTGAAGCCTGAACTTGATCATTCCCTGTAGCTTGCTGCAGGGTTCTAAAAAAACACCTGGTAGGACGACACCCGGTCCCGAAGGGTAAAAAGCCGTAGATTCCCCGTAGCTTGCTGCGGGGAGTAGGCTTTTTAAGGGTGTCGTTCAATTCGAGCACTGACACCTGAACACTGCAACCTGTTCACGAGCGCAGCGAGAAGGCCTGTCAACCCGCTTCTGGCCTGAAGGTTCGGTTAGGATTCAGGCGGAGGGAGGGGAGAGGTCCTGGGCGTAGGCGAAAAGGGCGGGGGTGCCGCCCGTGTGGACGAAAAGGAGCGAACGATCGGGGCCTACGCTCCTGGCACGGGCGATGAAGGCGGCTGCCGTCTTTCCGGAATAAACGGGGTCGAGCAGGAGGCCTTCCCGACGCGCAAGTTTCCGGATAGCGTCAACGGTGGGGGGATTCAGTTGGCCATATCCAGGGGCCAGAAAGGCGTCGGTCAGGTGAATATCATCATCGGGGACAAAAGGATCGACCTCCAGGAGAACGGCGATTTCACGACAGCGGTCGCGGATGCGAACATGCTGATCTGAAGCATTGCGCCGGACGCAGGATCCAGTAACGGGAACGGTAGAGCCGAGAGCGCGCAGGCCGAGCAGCAGGCCGGCGTGGGTGGCTCCACTTCCTGAGGGTACCACGATTTCATCAATTTCGAGCTGGTCCCTTTGCATTTGATGCACCAGTTCCCGAGCGGCGTCCACATAGCCCAGTGCGCCCAATGGCGGATGACCCGGGCCGAGCGGGATGACGTAGGGTCGCTTGCCCTCGCTCTCAAGTCGATTGACGATTTCGTTAATGCTTCGGTCAGCGCCGGCTTCGTCTTCCCCATCAGGATACGAAGTGATCGTCGCGCCGAATAGGCGGTCCAAGAGAACATTGCCGGATTCTACATAGGTCGAATCGGAGCGTGGAACCCGATTTTCAAGCTGAATATGACAGCCCATTCCGAGTCTGCAGGCGGCTGCAGCCGCGATGCGCACATAATTCGATTGCACGGCTCCAGTAATGACGACTGTATCGGCCCCTTGCGAGCGGGCTTCTCCGAAGTAAAACTCTAGTTGGCGTACCTTGTTTCCTCCCATGGCAAGTCCGGTACAATCATCGCGCTTAACGAAGAGCATCCGGCTGCCCAAGTCGGAAGCCAGGTTAGGAAGACTCTCAAGTGGGGTGGGTCCGCTTACGAGGCGGACGCGTGGAAATCTTTCAAGGTGATGGAAGACTTCGATCATGGGTAATCTATGAATTGATGAAAAGCCCTGATGTTTTATAAGAGACCGCAGAATGCCCAGATTTAAATGGATGATGAACGAGTTATTCGACCTAACGGGTAAAATCGCATTAGTAACTGGATCTAGCAGAGGTTTGGGCTATGTTTTTGCCGAAGGGCTGGGACAGGCGGGAGCCACCGTGGTGCTGAATGGACGAGACGAAAAACGACTCCAGGAAGCGGACCAAACGCTGGGCCAGGCCGGGTTATCGACCTGCGCCTACGCCTTTGACGTGGGGGATGCTGATGCCACACGAAAAGCTGTCGCCACCATAGAGGCGGAAGTTGGCGCCATCGATATCCTGGTGAACAATGCCGGCATGCAAATCCGGAATTCCCTGGAGGATTTTGCGGATGACGACTGGGATATGATACTCAGGACGAACCTGACATCAGTATTCTATGTTTCGAAAGCAGTGGTGCAGGGAATGATCAAGCGCAAACGGGGAAAGATCATCAATATTTGTTCGGTACAGAGCGAGCTGGCGCGGCCCACGATTGCACCCTACACGGCGACGAAAGGGGGCTTGAAGAATCTAACCAAGGGGATGGCTACGGATTGGGGTATGCATAACATTCAGGTCAACGCCATCGGCCCAGGCTACTTCGAAACGGAATTGACCAGGGCTCTGATAGAAGACGAGAAATTTAATGCCTGGCTCTGCGGAAGGACCCCAGCCAACCGCTGGGGCGACCCCAAGGAACTGCAGGGAGCCGCCATCTTCCTGGCTTCGAACGCCTCGAGCTACGTAAATGGGCATGTGCTTTACGTTGATGGCGGTTTGGTCTCCTGTGTCTAAGTACTCGAATTCGTAAATTCGGCGATGTTTGCCAAGATCTCCCGGCCGCGGGACGCCCTTTTTAACAGTACGATACACGCAGTTTTTCCCGGAAGAACCCGGCAAGGTGTCATCTCGTGGCCCGGGGCTTATTCCCGATGAAGGAGGGGTTGCCCGGGTTCCCAGACCGTTCGCCAGTCACACTCACGCGCCGCAATCTCCGCTACGCTTCGATAAGCAGTGCGCCACGAGAGAGGTTCCCGGGAATTCGCATGTTACTGTTTCAGGAGAGCCTTGGCGAAGACCGTTGCTGCGTGGAGTAGGCTTTTTAAGGGTGTCGTTCAAATTCTGGATCCAATGAATCATTATGAAATAAGAGCGTGTGTGTCACTCAAGTTCGTTGCGCAAGGAGAGTGGCTCATCCGCGCAAAAGTAGAAGCGGCGTCTCGCCGCTTTCTCCTCCCCACATCGGGCCAAGGCAAAACATCGGACCAAAGCAAGGCGGCGAGACGCCGCTTCCACTTTAGCCCGCTTTTCTCACAAACACTCACGGCACTCATCGGTAAGCAAAAGGGTTAGTTCCGCGTAGGTCTGCCTGTATCGAGTAAGGAAAAGCGGGCATGGCAAATTCGCTCTTCAATTAGAGAAGGAAAAGAAGAACCCCTCTGTTATCCACCATGTGAACCTGAAGAAGAGGTATGTTTCTCACTATAAAAGTCTTCCAGAGCAGATTTGCTAGCTGACCCGGGAATAAAGGATGTCGCTTCGCTCGGCAGTGAGATTTCCGGGTTAGCGGGCACACTATTGGGGCAGCGGACAATGGATGCTCGTTTGGACGACTTCAACGAGCTCTTGCCATCATTCCGAATCCCCTTACAGTCACCAATTTCTGGTTGTGTCGAAAGAACGGGCAGAGGAGACGATTCGCAAGCTCATCCACAATCTCGAGCGCGTTATTGTCGGTAAACGGGAGGCCGTGGAGTTTGCGATCCTGGCGATGATCGGCAATGGCCACCTCCTTATCGAGGACGTTCCGGGCCTCGGCAAGACTACGCTGGCGCGCGCCCTGGCCCTTTCTATAGAGGGCGAATTTTCGCGCATTCAGTTCACACCCGATCTCTTGCCGAGCGACGTGACCGGAGTTTCGATTTTTAACCAGAAAACCCGGGAGTTCGAGTTCCGCAAAGGTCCGGTTTTTGGAAATGTCGTGTTGGCTGACGAAATCAATCGTGGGACGCCGCGGGTCCAATCCAGCCTGTTGGAAGCGATGGAAGAGCGCACCGTGACGAATGACGGGGTCACTTATCCCCTGCCTAATCCGTTCCTGGTCATCGCTACGCAAAACCCGATCGAATTTCGAGGAACCTTTCCTCTGCCGGAAGCTCAACTGGATCGTTTCTTTGGATCGGTATCCCTGGGCTACCCGTCGGTCGAGCACGAAAAAACAGTGCTCCGGCTACAAGAGCAGACGCACCCCATTACGCACCTCGAACCGGTTGTCAGCGTGGAGGATATCCTGATGGTGCAGGAGGAGGTCCGCGATGTATACATTGATGAATCGCTGCGCGAATACATTGTGCGGCTCTGCACAGCCACCCGGCACCATGATGACGTGCTGCTGGGTGCCAGCCCGCGCGGATCGTTGGCGCTGATGCGTGCCAGCCAAGGCTATAGCCTGATCAACGGTGATACCTTTGTGTCCCCGGATGCGGTCAAAGCTACTGCGGTGTTTGCGTTGGGGCACAGGCTCATCCTGCATCCCCGTTCCAAGACTTCGAGCGTTTCGCCGAGGAGTATTATACTATCACTCCAGGAGACGGTTGAGGTTCCCTTGAAGTGATGAGGGTTCATTTCCGTTTTGAACGAAGGCATCTCCTCATCGTAGTCGTCGGCCTCTATTGGGGAATTGGTTTCCTGTTGGGCAATGGCGCGCTCTGGCTGATTGGTGCCCTGCTGGTGCTGCTGCCGAGCTGCCATTGGTGGCGCCTTCGGCGTCAGGTGGATAGGATTAAGGTGGAGCGCGTCTCGGTCAAATGGGGTTTCGAGGGACAGACCGTGGAAGTCAGGTTATTCGTTCGCAATGAAAGTCCCTGGCCGATTTTTCATCTCAGAATTACCGATCACTTCGAGCCCGATATTCATTTCTAGAAGGTTTCTCTGATTGGGCAGGGCGACATTTTGCCGGCCTATAGTCAGGCCGAATTCCGCTACCTGGGTTACTGTTATTTCGATCGTGGCGTCTACAGCCTCGGTCCCATCGCCATTAGACTGGGCGAACCTTTCGAATTGTTCTCAGCGAGTCGCTTGCTACCGGACATTGAACAGTTCCTGGTTTATCCCGAGGTTGCGCCGTTGGACGAATTGGGCCTGGCCGGTGACGGGCTTCATTGGAATCCGTATGCCTGCACGATGAGGGAACCTGGAAATAGCCTGAACTTCATTGGAGTTCGCGACTACCGTTACGGGGATCCGGTGCGCTTCATTCATTGGGGGCAGACCGCGCGTCGGGATGAATTGATGGTGCGCGAACGGGAGAGGGAAGTTGCCTCACCCGTGGTCGTGCTGACGGACCTTCAGCTTAAGGGCCGGGCCGGGACCGGCAAGGAGTCTATCGAAGAATATGGCGTCAAGGTCACCGTGAGCTTGGCTTCGCGGGCGCTCCAAGGGGGTAGTCCAACAGGTGTGCTGATCAACAGTGTGCCGGAGGTTGCGATTGATATCGGATTCGGTGAGTCGCATCACCACCGGGTCCTGCGCAGTATGATTGATGTACGCCAGAAGAGTAAGGTCTCCTTCGATGTTTTCCTGGAGCGGAACAAGGGGTTGATTCCGCGGTTTGCCACCTGTTTCGTTGTGCTCAGTGCGGCGTGGTTTCATTGGGTCGAGATCGAAAAGGTAATCGATTTTCTGGCTGCCCAGGAGAACCGCGTCATAACCGTTCTCCTCGATGATGATGGTTTGCTCGCTTACGAGGCCGAGAATTGGGAAATTCAGAATCGTCCCGATTGCGAACGGATGGCTGAACTGCTCTGCCGGTTCGGTGCCGATAAGTGCTACCGTATTGGCCGGTTGCAGTCCGTTCACGAGGGCATGCGTGAACCTATCTTCAGCGGTTGGGGCGCAGAGGTGGTGTGAAATGACGCCGCGGAGGTTACAGGGGATCTGCGAAGGTACGATTGTGGCGCTCCCGCCGCTGGCATTTCTCTTGCTGAACACGAAGACTCAGTGTGCGGATACTTTGTTGGCGGGAATGGTACTTATTTTCGCAGGCGTCGCATGGGTATTGGCTTTCGGGATCGGCCCGAGGAAGGACTGGTTGGGTAAGATCCCGAAGGGAAGTGGCTTGTCCTCGGTCTACGCTACTCTGCTTACGGCTGTGCTGGTCAACCTGGGGTGGGGCTTGCTTCCCGCGGGGGTTATCTTCCCGTTCTTCGTCTTCGCTACCCTGTTTGCCTTTACACTCTTTCGAGATCGGAACCGGCAGGACTTGACTTACTTTGCAGTAGTGTCCGGTTGCGGGATCATCGCGTTCTCGTTGCCGGCCGCATCTGCTTTAATTCCAGCCGCGGTCTTCGCTGGACTTGTCTGCTCAACTCTTATCCTCGAAACCGGCCTACCTGATACCGAGGAGGGGGAGCAGTTGGCCAGGAGCCGCGCAGGCGCCTTTCCCTACCACTTCGAAATGATCCTGAAATCCGTTCTGATCCTGCTCCCTCCGGCCTGGCTTTTTGGATTCTTGTTCGGAAGGCCGGCCGCGACCGAGATATGGTCCTCCGGAGGCGCCGAGGCGCGGCCGCTCAATTTGCCAACCCTGGCAGTCATGTTGGCCCTCCTCGTAGGGGCCTCGGCTTATTACTTCTTTGGCCGGCGCAGTCTGCGCCAGAACCTCGATGTAAAGCAGGAAGAGAAGGAGACCGAGTTCATCGGCATTGAGCCCATCGAGACTGCGGAGATGCGAAGGGCTTCCTGGAAAGGTGCGCGAGCGCGGATAATCAATCTTTATTTCCGGCTTGTCGATCGTCTCCAGCGCATCGGAGTCTTTGCCCGAAAGGAGATGACGCCGTTGGAGTTCGGCGAGGTAATCCGTGCACGCCGCCAATTGGATGCCACTGCTTTCCTGCAGGTCGTGCGCCTCTTCTATCGGGCTCGTTACTCGAATGAGCCTATTGGCAGAGAACTCGTAAACGAAATGAAGGCTGCTGTGGCCGCGGTTGAAAGAAAATGAAAGAGGTTCAATGCACGTTTTGGCATCCGGAGGTGCTGAGTCTCGCCGCGATCGACGGTAAGCCCTGAGTTAATCGAAGGGCGAAGCCGGCTACGATGGCCGTGCGAGGGGTGCGGTTGCTCGCCGTGTAGCCGGACCCGCAAGGGTGCGGTCTTGGAAGCGCTACGGGGAAGCGGAAGTATCTTGTTAGTTCTCTGCGGCATGAGAGATGGGCCGGATCATCTCAAATTCAAGCTCGCAGACGTCATTCGCGAATCGGGGCTGTTTGGGCTACGAGAACCAAACTCATGGGCGGTCGTGCCTCCAGCGCAGTGACTTCCTGCCAGCATCCGGCGGCATCTTCTGGGAACTCAAGAAATCGCCGAATATTTAAACCATGGTCGATGCAACCCTGAATGATGTCGGATATGGTGTAGGAAAACTCGTAATTCACGGGGGAATCATGGGACTTTCCCGTAAAGTAATCCAGCCCCTCAGTGCTCTCGTACGGCTTTGGATTAAAGTACGGGAGATCGGGCGAAACCGGGTAGCCGGATCCCTCCTGGTCCCACATCAGAATTACGGGATGGATGTCGTGGATGACGAGGGCTCCTCCCGGGCGCAGAAGCCTGGTTGCGGTTCCGAGGGCGGGCGCCAGTTCTGGCAACCAGCAGAGCGCGCCCACTGTAAACAACACCAGGTGGAACTGAGCGTCAAAAGAGTCGGGGACTTGGTAGATGTCGCATCGGTGAAGCTCGCTTTCACAGCCACAGGCGTTGGCCAGCTCAATCCCTTGGGCTATGAATGCGTCTGAGATGTCAAATCCCACAATACGATTCGCCCCCATATGCCTAAGCGAAATCAGATTTCGCCCGTTGTTGCAGCAGAGCTGAGCGCAGTCCGTTCCAGCTACACCGATTTTCTTGAGTTCAGAAATTAGAACATCGGGGAAACAAACATAAGATGGATCGGAGAAGTGCTCGACCCACTCCGCGAACTTCGCCTGGCGGTGGTGCGGTTCAGCGGCGTTCCAGGAAAGGCGGTTGGCTTCCGTAAAGTCGCCGCGGTTCATGCCTGTTTTTCGGCCTCTTCGCCAGCATCGTTCCCTGGCCCTTCCGTCCGCTGATGACGTTTCTTAAACTCATCGGATATCCATGTGTATTTGGGATCTGTTTTGAAGCTCGGGCCTGTTGATGCGTGTTTAGGATGCGCCATGATGAACGCTACGATTTTCTTTCGAAGTTTGCGCTTCGGAAACATCGCATAAAATGCCGGGTCAATGACGATTCGCACTTTTTGTGGTCTCTCCATTTCTGCGGGCTTCGTGCGGTTCTTGGGCTCTTGCTCGGAATCGATACTTGAACAAGGAAATCAAATGCTGGCAAGGGAATGAAATGTGCCCTATCGTGTTTGCGCTGGTTCGATTGGGTCTTCAGCCATTTTGGATTCCAATGATCACGAGCAAGAAGCCGGAATTTTCAAGAATTTCTAAAAAACAGAATGAGGGCATCAGGAGCCATTCGAATTCAGAAAGATGTGGGATTATTTAACGTAGAATTGTGATTGAATCACATAACAATCCGCATTCCATCCGCGTCAATCCGCGGCTAAGAAATGAATAGTCAATCATGCTCGTTGAAGAAATGCAGAGGTATTACGGGCGGAGAGCTCCTCTCTACGATGCATCGATGGGCTACGATTCCGGCCAGACAGTGGAAGGTCTTGTTCCCGTGATTGATCTGCTCAAAAGTCTGATGCAGGACAGGAGGGTTCTCGAGATCGGCTGTGGTCCATGCTTCTGGACGGGCTTTGTCAGTGAGTCGGCCACATCGATCTTGGCAACCGACTTCAACGAGTCTACTCTGGATCAATCACTTCCTTACCGACCACGAGATCACAACCATTTTCTCCGCGTATACCGGCCGAGTCCAGATTTCGCGGTTCGCTGAGTGTAGACGAATTGTCATGAGTTACGAATACCAGCAATCTGTCGGGCTTGGATTCTGGGCTTCTGCAAGAAATTGGGTGAAAATGAGGAAAAGCGCGCCCATCTAAGGTCGTGGAGCGTCAGGGGGTGGGCCGGAGCGGATCCCCAGGCGGCGGAAGGGTTTGTCGTTGTTGGAGTAAAGGGAGCTACGGTATCTCCTGGAGGGTGATGCCGTGATTGGGGAGGGACTTGCCCGATTCCCGCTCGTATTGAGCAAGGGCAACGTTGTAATCGGTTATGGCTTCAAGCTCCCGAACCTGGGCGCGCGCCAGGTCCTCCTGCAACTCCAGAACCACAAAGGTGGTGCTGGTTCCGGCCTGCAGCTTCTTCTCCTCGGCAAGCAGGCTTTTTTGGGAAAGGATGCTCGCCTTTTCAGCGGCGCGAATGCGATTCCAATTGGTGGCAATGCGTCCGGCGAGATTGTCCAAGGTAAGTATGACGGCTTGCTGCAGGCGCTTCAATCCAATCTCCGCCCGGGAGGTGGTCAGACGCGCAGCGGCGACCCGCGACCGGCCCTCCCGATTCGGAAACGGAACGTTCATCGCCAGACCAAGAGAATAGGATTGATTCTCCCTGTTGGAAAGGCGCGTCAGACTACTTGCGAACGAGCTGCCGCGTCCTAAGAGCCCGTAGCGCCAAATAATGTCGAGAGTGGGGCGAGCGGTATTCGTAGCCAATGTCTCTTCCAACCGGTTCGTACTGATGCCGAGAAGCGCTTGCTGATAGTCTGGACGGTGCTCCAACGCGTAAGCAAAATCCCGCTTGGCCGCGGCTACCACCAGTTCGGGCGGGGGAGGGGGCGCAATTACGATACCTCGGTCCAGGATTTGTTCGACATCGTCAAAAATCAGCAGCCGCAACCGATTTTCCTGATCGAGCATGAGCCTGTGGGCAAGCAGGACACGTTCTTCGCGCAGCGCCAACTCGGCCTCGGCCACAATGATTTCCAGAGAGGCCATGGAACCAATCTCCACGCGGCGTTGATTATCTTCCAGAAGCTTCCGAGCAAGGTCGCGGCTGCGGCGAGCAACCTCGAGGTTCTTCATGGCGAAGAATAGCTCGTTATAGGCGAAGACGGCTTCTTCGATCTGAGCCATGATCGTGTTCTTCACCTCCCAGTAGGAAAGCTCCAGGCCGGCCCGCGCTATTTCAATACGGGCTTGGTTGGGTTTAACGCCAAAGCTGCGGAGCAGTGGTTGGGTGATGGTGAATCCGGTGAAGGTGGTGACTTTGTCGGCAAAATCATTGAAAGTTCCTCTCCGATTATTCGAACTGAGGTCGAAACGGTAGATCGTGCCCCAATCCAGAATTCCACCCACCCCGAGGGAAAGCAGGTCTTGCTCGATGGCGAAGGTATCGGGAACGTCGGTGAAGGGGTCCGCCGTCTGGGGGCTGTCGTCTCGTGAGGAGAAGTATCGCAGGTCCACCCGGGGATCGAATCGGCCCTGGGCTTCGCTGATTTCGGTTGCCGCGATCCTGGGTAAGTACTCCATCACGCGAATTTGGTAATTCTTTTCCAGCATCTGCCGGATGATGGCAGCCTGGTCCAGGGGAATGACCGGCAACTGCGAGTACGACGTTTCGACCTGCGCGAGGACGGCAACTGACGAGACTGCAAGCAAGTTCAATAGGGCCACGGCGGAGTGAAGCGATTTGTGTGAGCTTTTCATGGTGATACGATTTTCTGGATACGAGACGTCGAAGCGAAGCGAAGACCGTGAGCATTGTCGAACGGCAGGTTTAGACTAGTGTTGTGTCCGATAAATAAGCCTAACCAATGTGGAGACCCCATGCCGCTCCGCCCTTGGGGCCAGGCTCTTTTCAGTCCCGAGTTTATCGGGACTGAAAATGGCTCTGGCATTGGCATGCTTATTTGTCGGACACGACACTAGGATCAGGATTAAGGGCGAAATTACTACTCGGTCGCGGCTCGGGAGGTTCGATACCAATTGTGCAACGGGTCCTCAGTTCACGCGGATGCGATTGTAATCATCCCATTCCGAGGTATCTGAGAGGATGACACGATCACCGGGGGAAAGGCCGGAAATGATTTCGATAGTACTGACTGAGGTGCGCCCAAAATTCACCTGAGTGCGTTCGGCTTCTTCAGAATCAGGCCGGAAACGGAATATACTGGCGCTACTATCGGCCCGGCCGAAGGCGGGGCGCCCCATAAAGACTACATCGGTGAGCACCTCGAGCTCGATCCGGCCCTCCACCGTTAGATCGGGACGGGAACCCTTCGGAAGCTCGCCGGGAAGAAAGACATCCACCGCTACGGTGCCGTTCTCTACGTTAGGATCGACACGCACGACCTTTCCCTTGACCACTGCGGTGCGGGTGTCAATTTCCGCTACCTGGCCGATCTGCACATCTTTGGCCTGATATTCGGGGACGCGAATAACGGCTTTGAGCTTTTATGGATTGGCTACCTGGGCAAGACTTTCCCCCGGATTTAGCTGCATGCCCTCCTCGACCGAAAGGCGCTGCAGGACGCCTGAAAATCCTGCCCGTACAGTCAGTCCCTTCACTTGGCTGGAGAGCAGCGCGGAGCGCGCCTGGTGCTGATCCACATTCGACTGCTGGGCTGCCAATTGAGGCTCTATGGATTCTTGTCGAAAAGCCAGGCGCTGCATTTCCAATTCGTGTTGCGTAGCCAACTGCTGGGATCGGAGTTGGGATTGCTTAAAAGGGAGTTCGGCGACGAGGCCTTCGGCGAACAGTTCTTCATTGATTTTCGCGGCCAGGTCGGCCTGGCGAAATTCGGCCTCGAGTTGAGCCAACGCTGACTTCAGTTGCAGGAGATCGCCCTCCAATTGAACTTTGAAGCTTATGTATTGAGCCTCGGCCGCTTTGAGCTGAAGCTCGGAGTTCTGGGCTTCCTGCAGAAGCTCCGGGTTACTGAGCTCCATGATAACCGTATCCGGCTCCACCCAGGAACCAGGAAGCTTCAAAATGCGTTCGACCCGCCCACTCGTGCGGGCCGCAATCCACCGAATCTCCTCGGGAACCAGTGAACCGACACCTCGAACCTGGCGCAGCATAGTCCCGCGGTCGACCGTACCTACCCAGACCGAGTTCCGGTCAACGCGCGGAGCGGCCGGTTTCAGCTTGGACAGGCCAATCGCGATTGCGACGACAACGACCCCGGTGACTATAGCCTGAGCCACGCGCCGGCGCCGCTTTTTGCGTTTCAAATCTGGCCGTTCCACATCCATGTTGAGACTAGTGCCGTAACAATGGCGCTACCACCATTGCAGCGTAATTTCTTTGTCGCGGCACTGTGAAGAAGAGAGTAGGTTTTTCATTGCAAACATGGCCGTTCAGGGTTGCGGCTTTTTCAGGTAAAATACAATCTCTTATTAGTAAGTTAATCGAGGAAGGACATACCCGCTTAACGCGACATTGCAACTGCTGGCCGCGAAATTTAGGAATGCCGGACGGATACTCTCTCCTGCGGCGTCGGTGACAAGGACCTCAACGACCCGTGAACTTGATCATTCCCTGTCCCGACTTGTCGGGACTGCGGGGAGTAAGCTTTTTAAGGGTGTCGTTCGATATCCTTGATTAGTCCGGCCGCCGGCTGCGCTGATGCTTACCGGATCAAATAAGCGTGAAACTTCAGACAGGTTTCGGGTTAAGGATTGTCGTTTCGCTCGGCGCTGTCAGCCTGAGGAGATGGAAATAAGTGCTGACACCTGAACACTGAAACCTACTTCAAGCCTGAAGTCACGGTTCAAGACAGTTGCGAATACTGGCAGACCACATCCTATTCTTCTCGGAGGGCTTCCGCAGGATGGATTTGAACGGCCCGCCAGGCAGGAACAAGGCAGGCTACAAGCACCACAACCAGGATCAGCGCGGCCGCTGCAAGGTAAATCCTAAGGTCGTAAAGGCGCAGACCGTGTACCAAAGTGAGTAGGTAGCGACCTAGAGCCAGGGCAAGGAGTACTCCTACGACGATTCCGGCGATCGCTTGCCGCGTTCCATTGCGGACAACAAGGAGTCCGATCTCTCTTGCCGTCGAGCCGAGGGCAGCACGGACGCCGAACTCCCGCCTTTTCTGGGTGACCGAAAACGACACGACGCCGTAGACGCCGATAGCGGCCAGGATGACCGAGACGCCTCCGAAAATGAGGAAGAGAGTACCTGTCATACGCCGGGGCGCAAGGAATGCCTGTATACTCTCTTCGGGAGTTGTAATATTGCGCACCACGAGGCGCGAGTCGATGCGGCGCAGAGTGTCGCGGAAAACGGGCTCCAGGGAGCGGCCGTTATTGTCGTGGCCGCGTAGAAGAAAGCAGTTAGAGAGATAGGGAGCGTACTGATATAAGGGAAAGTAAACCCCGGAGCCGTCGCTTCCGCGCTCCTCGAGGCCCTCCAAGAGGAGATCGCTCACTACGCCGACAATGGTTCGGTAGGGGGGGGCCTCGAGCTCGCGGTCGAAGTCCTCGCCCACCCGCCGCAGGCGTCGACCGATGGGGTTCTGGTCCGGAAAGAAACGGCGAGCGAAGGACTCGTTGATAATTGATACCGGAGTGCTTTCGTCCGTATCGAAGTCGTTGAAATCGCGTCCATCGATAAGTCTTCCGTTGAAGGTTTCGAAGAGACCGGGGCTTACGTAGTCGAGGTAGACAGCGGGATACGTATCGAGATCGGGATAGTCTTCGCCTTCGATCCTTATGTCGATGTGGCGCCGGCTCCAGCCACCGTAACCCCAGGTCCCAAAGACGACCGATGCCGATCTCACCTCCGGCTGCCTCAGGAACTCGTTGCGGGCCCGCCGCAGGAACTGCTGCCTTTCGATCCGATCCTGGTAATCTACGAGGGTAACCGAGCCCTGGAGGATGGCCTTGGTCGGATAGGGCAACTCGATATTCACCAAGGAGAGGATGTTTCCGATCAAGAGCCCCGAACCGATAAGCAGGGCGATGGCAATGCCGATCTGGGCCATCACGAGTAAGCTGCTGATTTTTCCCAGATAGACGCTTGAAGCCGTCCTCCCTGCGTCTTTGAGAGCATCGGCTGGACGCGATCGCGAACACCGCCAGGCGGGCACGAGCCCACTGACGAGGGCAGCGGCACAGCTCACTCCGATCACACACATCAAGGTGGTTCCGTCCACACTGAAGTCGGCCCAAAACGGTGGATCGTAATAGGTGAACCATTGATCGAGAGCCTTGCGGAAGACAAAGGACAGGCCGAGGCCCAGGACGCCGCCTGCCCCTGCGATCAGCGCTGTCTCCGTGAGAACCCGAGAGAATAGGTGGTGACGGGAGGCACCCAATGCCGATCGCACCGCCAATTCGTGACTTCGATGGGTGAGACGGGCGAGAGTAAGGTTGGCCACATTGGCGCAGGCCACCAGGAGGACCAGAACCGTAGCCCCAAGCATAGACCAGTGCATATTCTCTGCGCCGAAGCGCGAATACAACGCTACGTACGGCTCGATCGTAGCAGAGCGAAGATGCCGGTTGGTCTCGGGGAAATCTTCCGCCAGGTTGAGAGCGATGGCGTCAAATTCAGCCTTCGCATGCTCGAGGGTCACGCCCTCCTTCAGCCGGCCGAAGACGCCGAACCAGATGCGCTTGCCCTTGCCGGGTGTGAATTCGTAGGTGAACCAGATATCCGCGCTGAATGGGAAGTGAAACCCTTCCGGCATGACACCTACGATCGTCCGCACCAGCTTCTTCACTCGAATGGTCTTACCGATAATATCCGGGTGGCCGCCAAAGTCGTTCTTCCACAGCCGGTGGCTGATGAGGACGACCGGTTCACCGGCCGTATCCCCTTCTAGCAGCGGGCGACCCAGGATGGGGCCCACACCGAGCGTGTCCAGCGTATCCGGCGTGATAACCGCTCCATCTATGTAGCGCGAGTCGTCCCCAAGATGCGCCTCCGAGGGGACTGAATATTCCGCCGAAAGGCTCTGGAAGCTCGTTTGTCTTTCCTTCAGAATCGGATAATGATCGCGGAGGATAGACCCAGACCACCAATTTGAGTCTTTATCGTGGTTCCAAAAGACACGATATATGCGGTCATCGGACGTCTCATACGGTAGCATTTGCAGCATGAGTCCCTTCACCACCGTGAACTGTGCCGTCACCACGCCGATGCCGAGCGCGAGGGCCAGCACCGCCAGGACCGTTGAGCTCGGCCGGAACAGGAGTTGCCGCACAGCGTAACGAAGGTCGTGGAGGAAGGAAGACATGGAGACAATCGCAAGCGCAGGGAATTTATAATCCCTCGGGAACACTCAATTTTGATCGCAGCACGCTTGTTACAGTAGCGATTGTTCCAGGTTGGATATCAGCTTTTCTCTTCCGAGCCATCTCGGACGATCTTCCCATCGAACAGATACACGCTGCGCGAGGCGTAAGCTGCGTAGCGCTCGTCGTGAGTGACCATGCAGATTGTGGATCCTGAATCGTTCAATTCCTTGAGCATATCCATTACTGCGCTTCCGTTCTTGGAATCCAAGTTACCCGTGGGCTCGTCGGCGAGCAGCATTGTTGGATCGCCCACCAGGGCCCTTGCGACTGCAACCCGCTGCTGCTGACCACCTGAGAGCTGACTTGGCAGATGCTTTCTGCGGTGGCTCATGCCCACCCGTTCGAGCGCCGGCTCAACCAGATTCCTCCTGTCCGAACGCCCCATTTTGCGGTAGGTGAGCGGCAACTCGACATTTTCGTAGACCGTCAGATCGCCGATCAGGTTGAAGCTCTGAAAGATGAACCCGATCTCCCGATTTCGGATTCGGGCGCGCTCGCTCAGGGACAGGTTTGCTACGGGCCGCTCTCCCAGCGTGTATTCTCCTTCCGTTGGAGTGTCTAGAAGACCCAGGATGGAAAGGAGCGTCGATTTGCCGCACCCGGATGGTCCAGATATCGACAGTAACTCGCCATCATGGATATCCAGATCTATCTCGGAAAGGGCATGTGTCTCGAGATCCTCGGTGAAGAAGACTTTGGAGATTTTCTGCAATGAAGCTAATGGTGTGCGGTTTTCGGTTTCTGTATTCATTTCATTTACTAGAGAGTGGTGGCACAGCTCTTAGTCGACCAGGCTTGCTCTACGATCCGGTCGCGAGTCGGCTTTTGCCACACGTTTGAAAGCGTAAATAGGCAACATCTCATTGATATCGCAGAAGTTCCATCGGCTGTGTCAGAACCGCTCGCCGCGCAGGCAGGTAACAACTGACCATGCAGACAAATGATAGTACGAAAATGACAACCAGACACACCTGCAAATCAATCGAATCTACGTCGTAGAGGAATGCCTCGAGAATTCCGGCCAGGCCTATTGAGATCAACCACCCCAAAGCCAGACCATATCCCAATTGCCTCATTCCCGCTTTCATCACCGAAAGCAGGAGCCGGCCCCCGGGAGCGCCCAACGCCATCCTTATGGCTATTTCGACACCCTTCTGACCGACGGAGAAATTCATCACGCCAAACAGTCCCAAGGACGCGAGAAGCAGAGAAAGGGCTCCAAACAATAATAACACATTCGTCAGGATATTCCGTGTGATGAGCACTTGATCCATACCTTCCCGCAGGGTTTCTACTTCCATCAGTCCCAGATTCGGATCCAACTTCCGCATTTCAGTGCGGAGAACAGTCGCCAGTCTGCTCATATTGTCCGTCTTGCCTCGCAGCACCATACCGATGCTGAGGTATCTCGGCTGCTGGTAGTAGGGTAGGTAGAGCCCATCCTCGGGAGCGCGGCGATTTTCGATACCTTGGAGCAACAGGTCAGGAACGACTCCGATCACGGTGAGCCATGGTCGTTCATTTCGGGAGCGAAACTTCACTCGCTTTCCGAGAGCACTCTCGCCGGGCCAGTGGCGGCTGGCGAACGACCTGTTTACAACCAGCACCGGAAGTGAGTCGGGTGTATCGGACAGGTTGAAGTCCCGTCCCTCAAGGAGGTCCACTCCCATTGCACGAAAGAATCCGGGAGTTATCCGATTGTAATGGACATAGGGATAGTCTTCCTCTCTCGCATAGCTCTCCCCGTCAATTAGCACATACGAGCCCAGGGCTTCGACGAGCCGCACCGTTGAATGATACCGTTGCAGGAGTGCTGCCGCCTCGATTTCAGGGTGCTCGTTCAACGCAGCTTCAGCGCGCTTGATAAAGGCAACACGTTCCTCAACTGTCGGATAGTCCACTAACACCGCGCCGGCCGAGAGAATTGTATCCGGGTCGAAATTGAGATTCGAGTATTTCAACTTGGTGATTCCCCGTAGCTTGCTGCGGGGTGGCTGACTTGATAAAGAAGAGAGGGTGGGAGAGAGGAAGGAAGAAAGTCGAGTAAAGCGAGGAAGTCACTGTGTGTGGGAGATCCACTATCATGTGGTGATGCCGGTGAAGTATCGGAAGGCGCTGATAGATAAGCGGATTGAGCGAGTGATGATCGAAACGGCCAGAGGGATAGGGGAACGCTATGAAATAGAACTGGAGGCCCTAGGGATGGATAAAGACCATGTGCATTTACTGTGCGGGGCACATCCGAAAATAGCGCCAGGAAGTATCGTGATGAAATTCAAGAGTATCACAGCACGGGAGTTGTTCAAGAGGGAGCGGTGGCTGAAGGAGGAACTCTGGGGAGGAAGATTCTGGAGTTCAGGGTATTACGTGGGGACGGTTGGGGAGAGAGGGAATTGGGCGATGGTGGAGAAATACGTTTTGGAACAGGGCAAGCCGAAGGAGGATCTGCGTCAGTTAACACTGTGGTAGAGAATAAGTTCTCCTTCCCCGATACCCCGACGCTTGCGTCGGGGAGGTTCATTGAAAATGGACTTTGCAAGGAGGCTCGCCCCGATCAGTAGAGAGCAAGAAACTGCAATCTGAAAAATCACCAGTACCCGGCTTACCTTCCCGACATACATACTTGAACCGGTCCGCGATATATCCTTTAGGCTTTCGCTCAGGTCTACTTTCGAGCTTCGCAACGCGGGCGCGATCCCGGAGATTGCACCGGCTAGTACGCTCGTCGCGATCACCGAGGAAAGCACCCGGGAATCGATGCTGAGATCGTACCAGAATGGCGGATCCATTCGTTCAATATAGGTCCATATAACCTCGACCAACCCGAGAGAAAGGAGAAGCCCACCTAGAGCTCCGGCGCCTGCAAGGACTATGCTCTCCGTCATAACGAGCCCCAGCACTTTGGACCGCGACGCTCCCAAGGCCGTTCGGACCGACAACTCCTCGCTCCGACGCGAGCACTGTGCCATCATCAAGTTGGTGACGTTGGCACACGCTATGAGAAGAACAAGACCTGTGGCGCCCAACATGGACCACATGAGCAGTACCGTGTCATCATCTACAAATGTGTCGGTAAAGGGCTCGATCTTGACGGCAGTGTATCCCCTGTTGGTTTCTGGGTATCGCTCTTCCAGGTACGCCGCGATGGTATTGAATTCCGCTCGCGCGGACTCGAGACTTCCGTCTTTTTTCAAGCGTCCGAAAACCTGCCACGCCCGGCGTCCTATGGGTTGAAACTCGTAGGGGCACCAGATGTGATGGTTCATCGGGAACTCGAATCCCTTGGGCATGACCCCCACTATCGTCCGCACCAGCCGGTGCACACGAAGCGTAGTCCCGAGCACGGCAGGATCGCCGCCAAAAAAGCGCCGCCAAATACTGTGACTGATAAGAATCACGGGCGGACCTGTCGCATCGGCTTCATTGAATCCTCGGCCTAACAGGGGTTCCACCTCCAGCATATCCAGGAAATTCGTCTGTATGACCGCTCCCTGTATCCGTTGAGGCGTATCGGCAATCGCGACGTTGAACATGACGTTGAAATAGCCGGTAAGGCCCTCGAAGCTGACCTGCTGCTCTTTCCAGTGCCGCAGATCGCTCCGGGTGACGCGGGTATCGTAGTTCTCCTGGACCGGCATGGCTCGCGAAAGGAAAAAGATCTGCGCCGCCGTTGATACGGGTAGGGTGCGCAGCAAAGTGCCGTTTATCACGGTAAACTGGGTGACGACGGTTCCGATACCCAAGGAAAAGGCCAGGACCGCCGAGAGCGCGTATCCCCGATTCTTGCGAAGGAAACGTGCCGTGAACCACAGATTATGCCAGAAAATCGTCATGGGTTCGTATCAGGCGGAATCAGAGCTTGGAAGTTTGGCCCACTGCCAAATGATTCTCGACAGGGCGAAGGAGTATGGCGAATGAGAATTTGCAATCAAGTGTATCTATTTGCTGGGGCATTGTTGTTCTGTGCTACCACAGCGTTCGCGCAACCCGTCTCGGTTCCTGACCCGGCGCTCCTGGCCGGCTTCAGGGCGGCCTTAAACAAGCCGGAAGGCGAAATCACGCGCCAGGACCTGGAGTCGCTGGAGACGTTTCAGACGGTAAACAGCAGTATCAAGGATCTTACGGGGCTCGATTTCGCCCTGAATTTGAGGAAGTTGGTTCTTCGGCAGAACCAGATCACTAGCATAGCTCAACTCGCTACACTTACGAATCTTGAGTCTCTTAACCTAGGAATCAACGAAATTGCGGACATCTCGCCCCTCGAGGACCTCGTGCAGCTCGCGGGTCTGTCGCTGCTCTTCTGAACTACGACCAGGTTACCGATGTTTCACCCCTCGCTGGTTTGACGGAACTCGTTACCCTGGAACTGAACTTGATCATTCCCTGTAGCTTGCTGCAGGGTTCCTAAAAAAACACCTGGTAGGACGACACCCGATCCCGAAGGGTAAAAAGCCGCAGATTCCCCGTAGCTTGCTGCGGGGAGTGGGCTTTTTAAGGGTGTCGTTCAATGGCAACCGGATTTCTGATCCCTCGTCCTTGTCCGCGCTCGGGCTGAGCCGGATTTCTCTCAATGACAATCGAGTTGTGGATCCCATTGATCTGACGACAGAACCGCAGAGGAAGCCGGGAGGTGAAGCGGCCCTTTTTTCGGATGCCATATGGCTTCCCTGGGAGCCGGACTGGCCTCGTGGTGGTTATAACACCGGCGAAGGATGGCGGTCGTCTTCCTGGTTCGGCATGTTCAGTGTGAAGTTCCGCCCGTGGATTTACCATTCGGAACACGGCTGGATTTACTCGGAGAGCGATGAACCGCACGAATTCTGGTTCTGGTCGGAGAACGTAGGATGGGTATGGACCTCTCGAGCGGCGTACCCAGCCGCGTACGGGCTCGATCTTGGGGCTTGGCTTTGGTACGAGACCGGTACGACACTGCCCCGGTGGTTCTACAGCTTCTCGTCAGGCCAGTGGATGCCGATTTAGGGGGACGTCCGCGATTTTTTAGCGGAGATCCCGTTATACTTCCCGGAGCGCCGTGGAAGGATCGACTCGCATGGCGCGCCGCGCCGGGAAATAGGAAGCAGCCGATACGGAAACAAGCAGGAGGACCCCGACTGCCGCGTAGGTCGAGGGATCAAACTCGGAAATCCCGCGAATCTGAGAGGAAATTAACCGGGTGAGAGCGACGGCGAGCACGATCCCAAGTAAAAGGCCGAAACCAAGCTGCCGGGAGCCGCGAAAGAAGACGAGAGATCTTAGCGAATCTGGACTTGCTCCCATGGCTGCACGGATCCCAAATTCCCTCGTTTGGCTGGAAACCGAGTAGGATGTGAACCCGTACACGCCGGTTGTTGCCAGAAGTAAGCCGATGCTCCCAAAGGCAAGGAACAGAGAAGCGACGATTCGGTTCCAAAGGAGACCTTCTTTTATGACTTCCCGAATGCTGCTGACTGTGCGAAGTGCCATATTGGGATCATACTCGGAAACATATCGGCGGAGCGACCTCGTTACCATCGCACTGTTTCCCGGGTGTGGACGGACAATTATCCAGATGGTCAGAGAAAGAGAGTACTGAGTGTAGGGAATGTATATTGCGGCTCTACTGTCCTCATTCACTTCCGGTCGGTTGAAAACTCGTCCTCCCAGCATGTTGGGCACGACGCCGACAATGGTGCGATAGGGAGGATTCGCGCTCTCCCGGGCCGCCCATAACAGAGGTTCACGACGGATTCTCTTTCCGAGCGGTTGCCCGTCTGGGTAGAACTCGCGCACAAAGGACTCGTTCACAATGGCAACCGGAAGCGTGTCAGGTCTATCCCTCTCTGCAAAGTCACGTCCCAACAGGACAGCCTTGCCCAAGGTTTCAAAAAAGCGAGGCGCCACGAAATCTATGTGGGATTGAGGCAGATCTTCGTCGCTCGCGTACGGTTCGCCCTCGATCTGAAATGGCCTCTCAAATGAGCCAAAGACGGGTAGACCACCAGCAATAACAGTCGTCGAATCGATTGCCGGGAAGGCATTCAAGTGATGGATTAAGTCGGAAGTAGCCTTCGCTCGCTCGGCTACTGTTTGATAATCAACGAGCGCCGTCCGTGCCACGATGACCGAATCGGCATCGAAGGGAATCTCGACATTTGTCAGCGTCAATACGGTTCTGACCAAGAGGCCGGCGCCGACCAAGAGCGCAAAGGAAAGGGCAAGTTGCATGATCCCCATAGTCTTAAACAGACGCCCGACACGCATCTGCGATCCGGACCGATCGACTTCTTGAAGGCTGCCGGCCAGGTTCGATCGCGCGCTGCGCCAGGCGGGAATCAATCCGATCATAGCTACTGTTCCCACACAGACGAGCGCGACGACTCCGATAACTGCCGCATCGAGATCAAAATTGTGCCAGAAGGGAGGACGTAACAGATCCATGTATTGACGGATAATCTTCATGAAGGCCTGTGACAGGACGACTCCCACCACGGCACTCATAATGCTCAAGAGGAGCGATTCCGTGAGCACCTGTGAGACAATGCGTCGCCTCGTAGCGCCGAACGCGCAGCGTACCGCAAGCTCTCCGCTGCGCTGAGAAAGCAACGCAAGATGGATGCCGGCCGTATTCGTGCAAGCGATGAGTAGGACAAGGAATGTCGCCCCCAGCATGATCCAGAATAATCGCTCTGCTCGGAACCATCCCGATGTCTCCAGAAAGGGCGTAACCGACGCCGACGTGATGTCGCCATAGAATTTCGGAAATGCCTCTGCGAAACCGGGAGCCATACCCGTGATTTCCGCCTCTGCCTGTTCCCGAGAATGATCCTTTAACAGGCGGCCGAAGACGCCGTACCGGATGGTCTTCCCTTTATGCGCCTGAAACTCGTATGGAGCCCAGATATCCTCATCATAGGGGAAGTGAAAACCGCTGGGTAAGACGCCTACAATGGTTCGAGTCAATTTGTGGGCCCGGAGGGTCTTGCCAATTATGTCGGGATCTCCGCCAAATTCGCTGTGCCAGATCCGGTGGCTGATCAAAGTGACGGGTTCGCCTGCCTCATCCTCTTTCATCAAACCGCGGCCCAGTTGGGGTTGCACTCTGAGGGCTTGCAGGAACCCGGGTGTAACTACGGCGGCATTGACGTATCGAGGACCCGATTCGAATGTTGCGATGAAGTTGAGATTGTAGAATCCATGAAGGTCCTCGAAGCTTGATTGTCTCTCGCGCAGAAGAGGAAACAGCTCGCGTGACACCGGCATGAGCTGATCATCCTGCTGGGAGTTCCGGAAATGGATACTATGGATGGCCTCGGAATCGGGAAACGGCAGCCGCTGAAGGAAGAGACCCTTAACGACAATAAACTGAGTGGTGACTGCGCCCATGCCAAGCCCCAGGGTCATGACCGCGAGGATCGTCAACCACGGTCGCTTTTGGAAAAGCCGGGCGGCAAAAATGAGGTCCTGGCGCACTATTTCTCCATCCTCAGACAGCCCACCCGAAAACCGTAAGAAATTCCGGGAGATCCACATTCCGCAGCTGCGGCGGAATGTGAGTATCCCGGAATTTCACCAACTTCCAGAATCGCGGTACGCTCTGGGAATTGAAAATTGCCGAAGACCCAATCAGGCCAACTCTGTTGATTGGTCGAGAATGCGGCATGCAGGTTTGCACGCGAATTCAGATTCTTGGATGTCTTATACTGCCTCCCCAAGAGGTAGGCTTGGTCATCAATGCGCGTCATATTGCCAGTTGAACTTAATCCAAATCCTTCAATATGTGCGTCTGAAACGTCGCTTGTTCGCGAGGACCGCACATGCTCATTTGCCCTCCCTCATTGCGTGTGGAAGGCCAGGAAAGCCCAATGATTTCGTCACCTGGGAAGCAGATGAACTCCGGTTGAGGCCGAAGACGCGAAACGACGGCATTCACGCGTGCGAAGGCGGTCTCCTCCGGCGTGCCCGGCACACCTGAGCAGCTATCCGCGTAGACAACGAACTGATGACTCGAACCCCCGCGCGGCATTAGTGCGGGAATGGCGGAGGGAAGTCCTTCCGAAGGCATAGAATTCGGATACATCTGCCGTGCTTTCAGCATTCCGTTGCAGAAATAGCATCCTCTATTCTCAAGGTATCAAAGGAGCAATCGTTTCCGACACGTTCCGTAAAGCGCCATCATCGCAGGCCACCTTCAGGTTTGCTCAATCCTCCATCGAAAACCAATCCCCAACGGATGATCGATCACGTCGCGGTAGGTGCTGCTGTTTTTTCCCCAGTCATCGGGAACATAGCTCTCTTTAATTTCAAGCAGTTCAAACCCGACATCAATGGCCGTATTCAGGTAATCGGAGATCTCGTGCACATAATTGCATATATAAAATTCCTTTCCGGAAAGGGGGACGAAGGTACCTTTGCCCAAATGGAACATGTGGGGATGCATATCAATGAGCCAGAATTGTCCGGAGTCGGCGATATTCTTCCGAACCAACTCGAACAGCGATCTCAGATTCTTCAAATGGGACGATACCAACACTGATAGAACAAGGTCAAATTTGCGCGCCCATACGAAACCGCTTTCGATGTCACATTCGACTGTTTCCTCATAGATGCCCTTGGCCCTTGCGCGCTGTAGCATTGCCGGGCTGCTGTCGATGCCGACAGCTTTTAGTTCCAGGCCCGCGTCCCTCAGCCACTGTATGTTTCTTCCGGTGCCGCAGCCGATGTCCAGTACCCGTAGCTCGGCGCATGGTAGAGAGCTCACGAAGGATTCCAGAATCACGCCGTCGACGGTGTCGGTTAGCATCTGATCGTAAGAAGCGGCCCAGATGTCATAGCCCCGTCTAACATCCAACTCCTCAAGCCCGAGGCTTTTGTCTATCTTGAACTTGATCATTCCTTGTAGCTTGCTGCAGGGTTCCTAAAAAAACACCTGGTAGGACGACACCCGGTCCCGAAGGGTAAAAAGCCGTAGATTCCCCGTAGCTTGCTGCGGGGAGTAGGCTTTTTAAGGGTGTCGTTCAATGGCTTGCTCATTTCGTTTAGGTCGCAGCGCGATTGACCTACGTGAGTTGTCCGAGGTATTGCGCATGAAGTTCTTTGATTCCGGCGTCCGTCGAGAAATCACACTCAAGGTGCAAGTTGAGACGAGAGTTTCATCAACAAAGGCTCCAAAATACCTGAGATCCGGATTCTGGTGAATCCTGCGCCAGATTCCTCTCACGACCTCCTCAGAAGGTAAAGGATCGTCCGACGCATGGAGATGCCTATAGATCTCAAGCAGGTTTGATAGTTCAAGTTCCTGTAATTCTCGTATCATCGGTGCTTAATCTTGCCCCGTAGTCATAGTCCGATTGGACACCTTCTTGAAACAGGCGCGGAATCGACGAGCGGGGGGAGATTCATTGTCCGTGTAATCTTCGAAATAGACTTCCGAAAGACCGGTAGCGGAATAACGTGTGGATTCGGAACCATATCTGCCCATGGAACCGTTGTGCCGCCATCCCGGGCTTTCTGATACAGTTCCTCGAACCATTCAAGTGGCCGCATTTTGGCAAGCGCTTTCGCTGCTAAATGCCGTGCCACCGCTCTTTTGTCAGCAGTCATTTCTTCATCGAACGATCGGGGCCTGACGCGACAGCAATGGCTGTCTATGTCCAAAGGCATACAGTTATGTTCGGCCGTTTGTACGCTTGGTTCCCCAGAGCATGATGTAGCGCGAAACGCATCCTATTGGACCTTTCTTCGCATCGTCCTCCATTCGCTTGATTCCGTCGTGAAACTCATCTTCGGGTATCAGGTGTAAGGACGAGAATGCTTTGTCTCGGTAAGCTTGGATGTCGTCGATCGAGTATGCGTGTTCAGCAGTCGTCTCGCCGACATCCGTAAACCCAGCTTCCTGCATCATCTTCTCTATCACAGGTATCGCGGGAATACGCCTTAGGTCCACGGCTACCGTACTCGGAAAGTAGACGGCGAGCGGCTCCCGATGCTGAATGATCCACTCGGAATCCGTGACGGTGCATACTTTTCCCCCGTGGGTAAGGACCCGGTGAGATTCGTCGAAAGCACGAACAGGGTCCTTAAGGTGATGAATTACATCGACTGAGAACACGAAGTCGAAGCATCCATCCGCAAACGCGAGTGCTTCTCCGTAACCTTGTCCAAAGCGAATTGAACTGTTCTGCTCAGAGGCTCGGGAAAGCATCTCTAAAGACGGATCGACGCCCCAGCATTGACATCCAACGGCCGCGTTCAGGGCAACGACGTAGTTGCCGGTCCCGCATCCGATCTCGAGAACCCTTGATTCCTGAGTCAGTTGCGCGCTGGAAACCAGCTCTCGCACGACTTCTGGGTGGACTTTGCGGTGGGCCGCATATTCGGCTGCCAGTTGGTCGTAGTTGATCGTCGTATTTCCTTTCATGAAAAGTTAACCCACGAGACGTCAGATGGCGGCGCACACGAACATCATGGGAGCGTCATCCCTGTTATCGCTCAAGGTAACGTTGAAACACTTTGATCGAATTCTTCAGAAACTGACCGGCTGCAAAGACATGATCTGATCGGGGCCACCCAAGCATCCAGCTCATCATCCCCAACTGTCGCTCAAGCAAGAAAATCTCGATTTGGTCATCAAAACGGGAGGGAAACGCCCGTATCCGCTGGTAGCCATCTAAGTAGGCATTGTGCAGCGGCCGAAAACTGTGGTGGAAATTGTCGAGGTCGGTCAGATACCAAAAGGTAATGGCGATGTCCCTGACATGATAGTCGAAACAGCTATCGTCGAAGTCGATGACGCGGACATCCCCGTTGTGAAACATGTAGTTCCATTGGTGTAGGTATTGAAGGAATATGTCGAAAGAGTAAAACCGTCGATGAACGCCCTGAGATTCATACTGTTCGCGCATCCAAGGAGCGGAAGTACGAACCTTGCGAACCTGCTCAATCTCCATCCTTACCTAAGCATCTTGGTGGAGCCATTTCATGAGAACTTCCATCTGTGGTCTCCGAATAATCCCAACTACCTGGAGCAAGTAGTAGACGCCGAGTCTTTGGACTCGAGACCGGCGTGCACCGTAAAGAAGCTGACCTACGAGGCTCTTTACGAAGCGGATCCCTTGCAGAAAGAGACGTTCAAAAAGCTTTTCGACTTTCTGGGAGTTGAGCACTTCCGGTCGGATGAAATGAGCGGCCTATGGGATAAAGGCAGAAACCAGATGAACACAGAGACGACCTATCGGTCGGTTCAGAACCACCGAGAGATTGAGGAAACCGGATCGCATCTGGGCTATGGCTCCCTGTTTCGATAAACCCTCAGTTTCGTAGGCACGTCGCGATGCCACAGGTTCTGGTAATACGAGACTTTCAGGAAGAAGACAGGAGTTCCTGCGCCAGGATTTTCCCAGTGGGCGCTGGCGTAAGGCAGAGCAAGGATACTCTCGAACAACCCCTGGATACAATAATCCGCGGCACAGTCAGGTTCTCTTTCCAGCCTTCACGACCAGGACGAGCGGTATAATATGTGCCTGCTCGGGTTTGGTGGAGTGGCTGCTGCAGTTGCTTGCTCGCAGCGGTTCCACGACATCCGATATCATGAAGCCGGCCGCTATCAGGGCGTTAAGATACGTGGATAGCATACGGTGAATGGACCCCAGCGTGCCTCTCATTCCAGTGCCGCCCGAATACCACTTACCCTCCTCGCCATAGCGGGTGATTTGCAGTGCGACGAAATTACCGTCCTCATCCTTTACGATCGGGGAGTTATGGACGTTGAAAGGCGATTCGAAACAGGGGTGTAGCACCACGAAAATGAACAGACCATCGGGACGCAGGATCCTGTTCGCTGTCCGAAAAGTGGCTTCCAGATCAGGAATATCCATCAACGCCATGTTGCAGATGACTGCCTCGAACGAGGCATCTCGAACTGTGGCGAGTGATTGGGCATCGTCGCGAAGGTAGTTGATTGGAAGATCGCCAGACTGGCGTCGGGCGTGGGCGAGTAGGTTTTCCGATACGTCGATGCCGGTTACTACCGCTTTTCGTTCTGCCAATGCGCGCGATAGGAAACCTTCCCCACATGCGAGGTCGCAGATGCGTCGCCCTTTGACATTCCCGAGCAATCTCAGGATCTCGGTCGTGTTCTGGTTAAACGCCGAGTCTTCCTTCGTGAGTCCGTTCTTGATGAACTCGTAGTAGAAATTCTCGAATCTGTCGTATTCAGAACTGAGTGGAGTCTCCGGAATCATTTCCGATTTTCGTGTTCAAGATAATTCGTCTCCTCCATGAGGTCAGCATGAATCAGATCTTTCTTTGATCGCTCTGAAGAGCGGAGCCTCGGGTGACCCCTATTATCCAAGAGGTCGGTCAAATTGACTAGGTAAGCGCGGAGTGTATCCTCTTATCGCCCTATGCGTGCCAAGGATAAATCTCTTGGGAACTTGGCCTCTGGAAATGTTGTGGCACGTTAATTGTTGCAGATCAGCCCTAGGGCAAGTGTGTCTGGCTGGAACAGAAGAAATGGATGTGAAGGTTCGTTCAGATCCAGAGGAGGGAGTGGATGGGCCGTTGGGTCGGATTGGAGTTCGTGAAACCAAAACATGGCACATGCTCTCTTGCTGATAGAATGTCGTTCAAGGTCTCCGCTATCTCCCCAACGTAGATTGGGTCTGTCCCAAATTCCGGGATTCTCGGACGCAGCATTATATGAAGTTATCTTTAACTTCGTTTGGCTCGTTTGATGGCGCAGCCCGGCCTCACGGATCAGCTTGATCGCTTTGAGCAGGGTCGCAGCCACATCCCTCAGTAAGACCCAGTGCGCGCGCTAGCCCCCGGAACGATATGCCTCCCAAAAGGAACCTCAGCACTTCCATGCGCAGCGCCCGTATGGCTATTTGGACGCGCTTGTGCTGTTGCTTGACGCTGGCCTGGGCAAAATCTTCGATCGCCTGCCTCTCCAGCGAAGAACCTATCAGCAGCCGCTCGATACGCTCCAGGGTACCGCGGAAAACCGCGTAATCCTGGCAGTACGGCACTGCAGTTAAGGCTGGACGCAGGAAGCTTTGAATGGCGGTTCCAGAATCGAGTTATTGGATATCTGGGCGGCTGTTTGGGACAACGAAATCAATCGCCGTTTACTTCCTATTACTCGTGGCGCAAGGCATCAGCCGGTTGAATGTGCACGGCACGCCATACCGGCCTCAAGCATGCCAGCATACCTACTGCTATCAGAGTCCCCGCAGTCAGTGCGTAGGAAGAATGGTCCGCTGCATCCACGGCGAAAAGGAATCCGCTCATGAAACCGCGGCCGAGGTAGGCTCCCAGCAATCCTATGCCCATTCCCGCGCCCATGAGTCTAGCCGCTCCGCCCATTACGAGGATGACAATGCTGGACCGCCCCGCTCCGAGGGCCATACGGATTCCGATTTCTCTCGTCCTCTGGTGAACCCAATATGCTGTCAGCCCAAAAATACCTGTCGAAGTCAATATCAGCCCGGTAGCCCCGAAAATGACGAAAAGATACTGCGAGAGGCGATAATCGAACATCGTGTCCTCGTGTTCCGCCTCGAGGGAGTTTGTCCGATACATCGGAACATCTGGGTCGATTTCCGCCAATTCCTTGCGAACGGTCTGCGAAACCGAAATTGGATTGCCGTGGGACTTTACGATGAGGTAGAGGTGCAAATAGGTCCGATACTGGGATATGGGCAGGTAGATCCCCGCCTGGTCCTGGCCGATACCATCGAGTCCGCGAAAGTGCAGGTCTGGAACCACTCCGATCACGGTTATCCAATCCTCCTCCTGTTCGACATTCGTCCCAAAGTAGGAGGCAGGCCGGCGGAAACGCTTTCCCAAGGGATCTTCGCCGGGCCATTCTTTCTCCGCGAAGCTGTTGTTTACGATGCCCACCAAGGGGCGATCGGGAAGGTCCGTGGGCAAAAAATCACGCCCGCGCAATATCGGCGCGCGAATCGTCCCGAAATAGCTGCGAGAGATGAAATTCTGTCCGCAATTGGAATAATCGTCCTCCGAGAGATATGTTTTCCCCTCAACAACGTAAGGCGTGTATCGAATCCCCCACCTTCCCGCTGGAGGGGTCCAAGCTACGGCGGCATCCAGAATATCGGGTCGATTCCTTAGCCGATCCTGTATGGTTTCCCAGAATTGGTAGACGCGATACTCGCTGTCGTAGGTCTCCTTGATGAGGGAGACGCGGGTGGTCAGTAGATTCGATGGATCAAAATCCAAATGCTGGCCGCGTATCAGGGCTACCGAGCGAACCGTGAGCATGCAGCCAACGAGCAGAATACAGGAGATTATCACCTGGAGCGTGATGAGGGCGCCCGTCAACCGACCGGAGGTGACCTGAGAGGAGCTGCGAGGATCGTCTCTGAGGGCCGACATATCACACCCTGCCGAGATGCGCAATGCTGGGATAAGACCGGAAAGTGTCCCCGCCATAATCGTGATCACGACCACGAATCCCAGGAAGTTGACATCAAATCGGAAATCTGCCCAAAACGGGAAATAGAGAAGGTCGCGATGGGCGTCCAGAAAGGAAGACGCGCCGTAGGCAATGCCCAATCCACCGATGGTCCCAACAATGGAAAGCAAAAGGCTTTGCGTGAGAGCAAGACGCACCAGTGATGCGGGACTTGCACCTAAAGCGGAACGAACGGAGAGTTCCCGGCGCCGCCCTATGGCGAACGCCATTTGCAGATTTGACGCGTTGGCAATCGCCATAACCAACACTAATACGGTCGCCCCGAACAGAAGCTGCAGACGGCGCTTCAGCTGATCCCATATGAAGCCTTCCTTCAAAGGTTCCACATAGGCAATCAGATTTGCGTTTCGCACAGGGTAGGCTCTCTGAAGCTGCCTCGAAATGCCCTCCATTTCAGTGTTCACTTCCTTCATTGCAACGCCCGTTCGCAGGCGAGCAAAGACTCTCCACCGGCTGAACCGGCTCTGCTCGGCATCGTATCGATCCGAGGTGAACGGCACCCACAATTCCGCATCGGCGGACGGAAATTTAAATCCTCTCGGTGTGACCCCGACGATGGTGGCCGGTTTGCCCTTGATCCGAACCTGCCTCCCTATTACATTCTGATTTCCCTGGTAACGCCGTTGCCAGAGCGTGTGCCCGATAATTACTACGCTTTCCGCCTCAGCACGCGCGTCGTTCGGCGAGAAGCTCCGACCCAGGGCTGGACTGACACGCAGCAAGTCGAGAAAATTGTGGGAGACGATTGACCCGACGAGTCGCTCGGAATACCCGTCACCGCTTAACACTGGGCCGTAGTATCGGTAGGTGGCCATTCCTTCAAATGATTTTGCCTTGTCCCGCCAATACAGGAAATCGTGAGTCGTAACACCTACCGATTCCCAGCCCTTCGCAGGAATACGCCTGTCTAACGACACCAAGCGATCCGGCTGATCATAGGGCAGTTGCGCCCAAACAACCGTGTGCACGACATTGAAGAGAGCCGATGTGAGCCCGATTCCGATCCCTAGGACACACGCGCACGACAGTGCAAACCCGGGTCTCCGGAAGAGAATACGACCCGCGGAAGACACATCTCGTAATATCTCCTCCATCTGCGCCCCGGCGAAGATACGATGAATCAATGACTGGTCAAGGGTAAGCATGGAGTAAACTGTTTTGCTGACGGTCGCTCGCAGGGGAAGCCAAGGAGTTCGTTTCTCAGCAGGTAACCGGGGCTTCGACCCGGTTCAAAGGGCTCCCGGTTGGCTGGAGCCCGAGGGTCAATCTCAGTGATCTTGATCTCGGTCGACCGTACCCACTGCCACGAAACCTTCTGGAACGGCGAGCTCGGCCCCCAAGAGGCACATTTGACCGGCGCCTACGAGGAGCACTAGAACGACAGCGCAAAGAGCCAGAGCTATAGATCTTCGTCTCATCGCACATTGAGGACAGGTATGGCCTCAGCCATTACCCGCCGTGAAAACTTCTGTTTGGTTTGTCCGATCCTGATTCATCCGGTTCCTGGCCGCGCCCCATGGGTGTTCTCCAGTTTCGCCTTCACAAGGCCCTTCCTCATGTGTAACACGCGAAACGACCTTCCGGCGCCAGCTTCCAAGTCTCGATATTCACATTGCTGGAATCCCTGATATCGGTAGAACGCTATGGCGGCAAGGGAGGCATTGAGTTCAATTCTTTCCGCACCGGCCGCCCTGGCGGACGACTCCGCAGCTCGGTAAAGCGCCGTTCCGATGCCTCTCCGCACAGCTTCTCCCGAAACGAACACCGCGGAATTGAAGTCATTGTCTTTCACCCGGTGTACCTCCGAAAAACCCAAAATATCACCGTAATCGGATTCAGCAACAAAGATGGTGGCTCCTTGGGAATGCGCTTCTCGATATCGATCTGGAGTTGCCGACTGGCTCCATTCCCCGATTAGATCGGCTAGGTAGTAGCTGGCACACAGCGTCTGAAGAGAGTCCCTATGAGCTTTTGCGATTCCCTCCATATCGGAATCCACGGACGCCCGAATTCTGAACTTGAAGGTTCTGCTCACGAATCAGCGATTGAGATTTTTACAGAACGCTGAGCTCACAAATCCCGATGGCTCGAAGATGGATAGGGATTGTTGTGAAGCTCTTTGTGGGGCTTCCCTACTGGGAGAAATTCAGACTGCTCGATCATCTGATCCTCTACATCATACAAAAGCCGACCATAGCCCATTCTTGCAGGAGGATTTTCCAGATACCAGTTTATTGATTTCCTCGCGGCGCTTTCATCATCAACTACCTCAGTAAAACCCAGGTCCGTCCGAATCCGACTCGTATCGAGAACCAGGGACTGTTCACAGTCTCCCGGACTTTTCAGGTGTTCTGGGAGCGCAGTATCGGGCACGAGGCAAACATCCCCTTTCCAGCCCAGATTTCTCGCTAACTTCTCAACGAATTCCTTTACGGTAAGGGTCCTCTCTTCGCCAACGTTAAAGACTCTATCCTCAGTAGAGGGCTTGCTTACCGCCAAATAGATCGCATGTGCGACATTCTCCACGTATCCGCTCGGAAATCTCCATTGAGCCTGTCTCTCTCCAAGAATTATCAGGGACCTTCGATCCCTCATTCTCTTCAGGAAGGGATACCAGCGGCCAGCGGGATCGCCAGGTCCATAAACCGCAGGGAGCCGCATAATTGTTGATGGGATACTTGATTCCAACGCAACTTTCTCAACAAACCGTTTTTCATTTTTCTCACCGTGAATTGACAGTTGTCGCCTAAGAGGCGAATCCTCGGTCAACGCATCTGGCTCAATTGGTCCGGATTCGGTTCGGTGAAGTATGCCAAATGCACGATAGACGTCACTGCTACTTATGACTGTCAGACTGCTGGTGATTCCTTTCAACGTAGTGATGAATTGACTCGCATCGTCATCGCTATAGCAGACCATGTGAACCGTCACATCCGGTCTAAAATCCGCGATCTGATCTCGACAAGCTGCAAGTTCGGTCTTGTCACCACGGATCAATACCACCGATTCCGGGATCTTCCTCGCACTTCGACTTATACCTCGATTGAGAAGAGCAACTTGGTGTCCGTACGCGACCAACAGACTCGTGACATACGAACCGATGAATCCAGTTCCTCCTACAATCAAAACCCGCATACCATCGAAGCCCAACGACCAGGATCAAGGGAGCGCTTCAGCGCGCACCGTGCATGGGCCTTTGCAGACACTGCCAATAGTCCATTTCCTGCCCTGGACTTGCACCCCATTTACAATGCACCCATGCTGGGCACACACAAGGCGGTCCTGAACAATACCGGCTGACGCCGGCATTCAAGACCTTGAGCCGTTATGCCCAAAGAGTGATTTGATGTTCTACAAGCAGTTCCCTCCAGAAATGTCTCAGTATTTTGATCTTCGCTGGGACAACGAAAGGATATGGGCTCTGGATCTGCCAGTGATTAGCTCGCCTGTTGCATTGTTCCGATGGCATATTGACTATCCCTTTTTGCCCTCGGACCCGCCCAGCCGAATATTCGACTTAAGACCACGAACGATCATCGAAAGACCGCCGGAGTACCGATCTCGCTATGATAAAATCCTAAATGTCGATACGAAGTTTCCGATCGAGACAATGGCTTTTGGTCAACTTTTGGTGATTCTCGATGGATTCAATAGACTAATGAATCACATCGTCACGAAAAAGCGGACGATACAATACCGGGTTGTACCCCGGGAATCGTTTCTACTGATCGCGAGAGACAAGCGTAACCAGCGCCTTCACGACAACGAAAGCATTCGCTCCCATACGTAAGGCTATCCGTTAGACGGAATGCGATAACATGGCACGCTCCCATTCTTCCTTAGAGACCGGCCGATGTGTCTTCTGCTCCATCGTCAAAGGTGAGCTGACGCCCGACGCTGTTGCCTACCAAGATAGCGAAACGGCCGTATTCCCGAGCTTGGGCCAGCGCCTGCAGAATCGGGGGCATATGTTGGTCGTGCCGGTAGCGCACGTACCCTACATTTACAGCCTGGATCGAAACCTGGGCGGAGCATTGATGGCGACCGTGGCAGCGGTGGCGAGGGCAGTAAAAAAGATCTGGTCGGCTGACGGCATCACGATTCGTCAGAACAACGAGCCGCATGGTGGTCAAGATGTATTTCACGTTCACTTTCACGTGATTCCGCGATTTGAGAACGATGATTTCGACAAAGGCAAGGACCGTTTTCCATATGGATCGGTCGAAGTTCCATATGAGGAGCGTATTGATCAGGCCAAAATGCTCCGCAAGGAATTGGCGGTAGAGCCGACTTGATCCGAGGCGCGGTTGCTATGTTAAGTCAGAAACCGAGTTCGATCATGGAACAGAACCGAGTATCCGCCCAATCGGGTCCTCGGGCCTGACCCCTGACAGCCCCGCGCTCCACACGACCCGGTGCCCGAGTCCGTACCGGGCGGTTCCGACTAGACACGGGCTCTGGCCGCTCCCGCCGTTCTCCCCTTCCCTGGCCCAGCCGCTAGCACGCCATAGCCATCGGCCAGGCCCAGCAAAGCCAAGCCTTTGGCCTTGCCCCAACCGGCTCAGCCCAACAGATTGTTGAACTAAGCCGCTACGCGGCGGCTCCTCATTTCGGACAGTTACTGGGCTAGGATTGATAGTCGGTGGTAAGGTGTGATTCCTCCCGGCCACACGGGGTGGCCGGGAGTTTCGATTAACGGATTCAAACGAAAGGAATCACGCCATGAAACGTACTCACACCTATCGGTGCTGGCAAGAACGGATGCTCGATGACATGACTCTGCACGGGTATGCGCAAAAGACACAGGAAGTCTATCTGAGGGCAGCCGAAAGGCTCTCGGAGTTTTGCGCGGGAAGATCGCCGCGATCGGTCACGATTGAAGAGCTGCGGCAGTTCTTCATCTACCTTAAAACCGTCAAAGTCTACAGCCGCCCAACCTGCACGAGCTTCATCTGCGCGATCAAGTTCCTGTTCGAGAAGACGCTCAAGCGGCGCTGGCCCCAAGAGACGATTCTGGTGCGTCCACCGCGCCAGTCGCGCCTCCCGGTCATTTTGACCCTGGAGGAAGTCGGGAAGATCCTGCGGGAGGTGAGAGAAGCGCACCATCGCTGCTGTCTGGGCGTGATCTACTCGTGCGGGCTGCGCCTGGGAGAAGGCTTGAGCCTGAAGATCGAGGACATCGATGCGGGGCGCATGGTCCTGCACATTCGTGCCGGGAAGGGACAGAAGGACCGCTATGTACCTCTGCCCGAACGCGCTCTGCTGGCGTTGCGACGCCAATGGCGGCGTCATCGCAACCCTACCTGGCTTTTTCCTGCTCCGGGCCATGGGGGCATCGGCTGCCCGACGGCCCAGCGGCCCATGTCACGAACCAGCCTGCAGCGGGCCTTCCGGCTGGCTCTGAAGGCCACCGGAAGCCGCAAACAGGCACATATCCATACCCTGCGTCATTCCTACGCCACCCATCTGCTCGAGTGTGGCGAGAACCTCAGGCAGATTCAGAACAACCTGGGCCATCAGTCCCCTCAGACTACGGCGCTCTACACCCACCTCACCGAAGTGGTACAAAAACAGGCCACCCAACGGCTCAACGCGATGATCGCCCACTTGTAGCGCCTCAGCGCATCCATACTGTCCATGCCCGAACTGACGGAGGTTTTCCGCCGGTATGGGGCGGCCTATCTGCAGCGCTTTGGCGAACACATCCTGCCCAGCCACCGGCGTGTCATGCGCGATATCTTATCGTGCCGCACGCCGCTGCTGGGCGGCTGCGTTTACCACTGCGCGCCCTGCGACCGCACCCATTACAGTTACCATAGCTGTAACAACCGGCACTGCCCCAAGTGCGGAAACGCCGATGCTTCCGAGTGGTTGCAACGCCAGGAGCATCTGCTGCTCCCCTGTGCCTATTTCCTGGTCACTTTCACCATTCCCAGCCAGCTGCACCAATTTGCACGCAGCAATCAGAAGCTCTTCTACCACCTGCTCTTCCGCTGCTCCGCCGACGCTTCTCCTGCAGCGCGGCCGGCAAAAGCGGCTCCTGGGCGGCCTGCTCGGCTTCATCGGCATCCTTCACACCTGCACCCGTCGCCTCGATTATCACCCTCATATCCACTACCTCATCCCCGCCGGCAGCCTTTCCACGAACGCCAGGAAGTGGATGCGATTGAAAAAGCCCGACTACCTCCTTCCGGTCCAGGCACTTTCCTATTCCTTCCGCGAGAACATCAAAGCCGCCCTCACCAAGAAGCTTCTCACCGATCAGGTCGACCCCCAGATCTGGAACTGCGACTGGGTCGTCCATGCCAAACCTGCCGGCAGCGGCCTGCCGGTTTTAAAGTACCTCAGTCGCTATGTCTTTCGTACCGCCCTCAGCAACAACCGCATCCTCTCCGCTAACAATGACGCTGTCACATTCGCCTATAAAGATTCCCACACCGGCCGTCCCTGCACCTGTTCTCTGCCTCCATTAACCTTCATTGCCAGGTTCCTCCAGCATGTCCTCCCACGCGGTTTCACCCGTGTCCGCTACTACGGATTCTTCAGTCCTGCCAATCGAGCCAAGCTGCAGAAAGTCCGATCCCTCCTCGCTGCAGCTTTTGCCCGCCTCGAGGCGCTCACAGCAGCAAAGAACGACCCCGCACCCTTCCGCTGTCCCAACTGCCACCGGCCCATGCAGATCCTCGCCTTACTCCCCCGCATTCGATCACCGCCCAGTTTCTTTCCTTTCTCACTTCCATCTGTTGCCCATGCCTGATCACAATCAGAATAGCGGCCTCTATTCTGCTCCGCTCTCTTTACGTACCCTTCGCATGCCCGGCTGTGCAAACACTTCTTGGGCCCGATCTGTCTCATCTCACCGATACCTTCGAGCTCTTTCTCCTGCTGAAACCTATCAGCATTCCGCCTCCGCCGCGGGCCTCCTTCTCCTCCCAAGCCCCCTTATCCCTAAACTCGTAAACCTTTCATGGAACCTTTAATCCGCAAACGACACTCCCCTTCAGTCCCTGCGGCTCAGTCCAACCCTGTGATGCAACTCAGCTCCGCAAGCTCCGCTGACCTACATCACTTGATTCGTTGTCCTCCGCAACTCCGCTGACCTACATCACTTGATTCGTTGTCCAACTGTGATGCAGCTCCGCTACCTACATCACTTGATTCGTTGCTCAGCTCCGCAAGCCCGCTCCGTTGAACTAAGCCGCTCGCGGCGGCTCCTCATTTCGGACAGTTACTGGGCTAGGATTGATAGTCGGTGGTAAGGTGTGATTCCTCCCGGCCACACGGGGTGGCCGGGAGTTTCGATTAACGGATTCAAACGAAAGGAATCACGCCATGAAACGTACTCACACCTATCGGTGCTGGCAAGAACGGATGCTCGATGACATGACTCTGCACGGGTATGCGCAAAAGACACAGGAAGTCTATCTGAGGGCAGCCGAAAGGCTCTCGGAGTTTTGCGCGGGAAGATCGCCGCGATCGGTCACGATTGAAGAGCTGCGGCAGTTCTTCATCTACCTTAAAACCGTCAAAGTCTACAGCCGCCCAACCTGCACGAGCTTCATCTGCGCGATCAAGTTCCTGTTCGAGAAGACGCTCAAGCGGCGCTGGCCCCAAGAGACGATTCTGGTGCGTCCACCGCGCCAGTCGCGCCTCCCGGTCATTTTGACCCTGGAGGAAGTCGGGAAGATCCTGCGGGAGGTGAGAGAAGCGCACCATCGCTGCTGTCTGGGCGTGATCTACTCGTGCGGGCTGCGCCTGGGAGAAGGCTTGAGCCTGAAGATCGAGGACATCGATGCGGGGCGCATGGTCCTGCACATTCGTGCCGGGAAGGGACAGAAGGACCGCTATGTACCTCTGCCCGAACGCGCTCTGCTGGCGTTGCGACGCCAATGGCGGCGTCATCGCAACCCTACCTGGCTTTTTCCTGCTCCGGGCCATGGGGGCATCGGCTGCCCGACGGCCCAGCGGCCCATGTCACGAACCAGCCTGCAGCGGGCCTTCCGGCTGGCTCTGAAGGCCACCGGAAGCCGCAAACAGGCACATATCCATACCCTGCGTCATTCCTACGCCACCCATCTGCTCGAGTGTGGCGAGAACCTCAGGCAGATTCAGAACAACCTGGGCCATCAGTCCCCTCAGACTACGGCGCTCTACACCCACCTCACCGAAGTGGTACAAAAACAGGCCACCCAACGGCTCAACGCGATGATCGCCCACTTGTAGCGCCTCAGCGCATCCATACTGTCCATGCCCGAACTGACGGAGGTTTTCCGCCGGTATGGGGCGGCCTATCTGCAGCGCTTTGGCGAACACATCCTGCCCAGCCACCGGCGTGCCATGCGCGATATCTTATCGTGCCGCACGCCGCTGCTGGGCGGCTGCGTTTACCACTGCGCGCCCTGCGACCGCACCCATTACAGTTACCATAGCTGTAACAACCGGCACTGCCCCAAGTGCGGAAACGCCGATGCTTCCGAGTGGTTGCAACGCCAGGAGCATCTGCTGCTCCCCTGTGCCTATTTCCTGGTCACTTTCACCATTCCCAGCCAGCTGCACCAATTTGCACGCAGCAATCAGAAGCTCTTCTACCACCTGCTCTTCCGCTGCTCCGCCGACGCTCTCCTGCAGCGCGGCCGGCAAAAGCGGCTCCTGGGCGGCCTGCTCGGCTTCATCGGCATCCTTCACACCTGCACCCGTCGCCTCGATTATCACCCTCATATCCACTACCTCATCCCCGCCGGCAGCCTTTCCACGAACGCCAGGAAGTGGATGCGATTGAAAAAGCCCGACTACCTCCTTCCGGTCCAGGCACTTTCCTATTCCTTCCGCGAGAACATCAAAGCCGCCCTCACCAAGAAGCTTCTCACCGATCAGGTCGACCCCCAGATCTGGAACTGCGACTGGGTCGTCCATGCCAAACCTGCCGGCAGCGGCCTGCCGGTTTTAAAGTACCTCAGTCGCTATGTCTTTCGTACCGCCCTCAGCAACAACCGCATCCTCTCCGCTAACAATGACGCTGTCACATTCGCCTATAAAGATTCCCACACCGGCCGTCCCTGCACCTGTTCTCTGCCTCCATTAACCTTCATTGCCAGGTTCCTCCAGCATGTCCTCCCACGCGGTTTCACCCGTGTCCGCTACTACGGATTCTTCAGTCCTGCCAATCGAGCCAAGCTGCAGAAAGTCCGATCCCTCCTCGCTGCAGCTTTTGCCCGCCTCGAGGCGCTCACAGCAGCAAAGAACGACCCCGCACCCTTCCGCTGTCCCAACTGCCACCGGCCCATGCAGATCCTCGCCTTACTCCCCCGCATTCGATCACCGCCCAGTTTCTTTCCTTTCTCACTTCCATCTGTTGCCCATGCCTGATCACAATCAGAATAGCGGCCTCTATTCTGCTCCGCTCTCTTTACGTACCCTTCGCATGCCCGGCTGTGCAAACACTTCTTGGGCCCGATCTGTCTCATCTCACCGATACCTTCGAGCTCTTTCTCCTGCTGAAACCTATCAGCATTCCGCCTCCGCCGCGGGCCTCCTTCTCCTCCCAAGCCCCCTTATCCCTAAACTCGTAAACCTTTAATCCGCAAACGACACTCCCCTTCAGTCCCTGCGGCTCAGTCCAACCCTGTGATGCAACTCAGCTCCGCAAGCTCCGCTGACCTACATCACTTGATTCGTTATGGCATCCCGGCTTCGCCGTCACGCCCAACACAATGCTGAAAGTTCGGCGAAAAATGAGACCTCAGGTTTTTCTCGATATGGATGGGGTTTGTACTGATTTCCCTACATCAGGCATTTTGGTCAATGGACGGAATCCATCCAAGGTGTACCGCGCATGGGAAGAACACTTTCGCGGCGTGTTTTATGCTTATGATGTAATGGGCATAGAAAAGGACGCTTTCTGGGAAGCAGTTGCAGCGGCAGGGGAGAATCTCTGGACAGATTTACCGGAATACGAATGGTTCGCGGAGTTGCTCCAGGCATTGCGGGCCATCGGCGATGTGACATTTCTATCCTCCGGAACCTATGCCCCCTGGTCACTATCTGGAAAGCTGAAGTGGCTTCAGTTGAGATTCGGCACTGACTTCCAAGATTACATCTTTACAGCGTCAAAGCATCTTCTGGCCAGCCCGCATTCTATACTCATAGATGACTATGAAGCAAATGTCACCAGATTCCAACGCCATGGAGGAAAGGCTGTTTTGTTTCCCCAGATCTGGAACAGAAATCACGGCATTGTGGGCAAGCTTGGATATACCTTGGAAGCTGTTGGTGAGTACGCTGCCAAAATCAAGGTCACCGAACCAAGCGTAGCGAATGAAAACTGAGCTCACCATCGCGGCGACGTGGTCCGACGCGTTCTCAATGCTGTCGAGTCGGACGGCAATGTCCGCGACGGGTTTAGCCGGCAACCCTGGGACTGCTGTGCTGCCAACCTGTTGAATCTCGTTTGGAATGCCGCTGAACACTCTCTCCAACAAGCTGCGGTCCGCCTCGAAAATCTTCGACCACTCTTGGTGTCGGCACTCAAGAACGATCTTCGAGAACACTTTGTTGCACAAGTGCGTCATTTGCTCGCTTCATCGAACGCTAAGAGCAGGTGTGCTGTTAAGGCGTTACCTGCCTCGTCTCGCTCTGCGGAAACCTTATTACGAACCCTTGCTTAGCATGTCTATCAAAGCCCACAGATTCATAAAAGCGATAGGTGCCTTCATTCTTGCTTCCCGTGAGCAGCATCACTTTGTAACAATTTCGATTTTTCGCATAGGCCAATGCATGATTCAAGACGGCCTTTCCATAGCCTTTCCGTCGATGGTCAGTATGTGTCACCACATTTTCTATCAATCCGTAGGGCCGACCCGCCCGGGTCAAGTTAGGAATAATGGTCAGATTGCATGTTGAAACCATGCTTTCTTCGAAGACGCCAAAATACAGTCTATCCGAATTCACACAGATCGATTCCCAAATTGAACGAACGGTTTTCTTTTCCGGGCGTGGATCTTCGTTTGGAATCAAATGAACATACAGTTGGAGTAATTGATCAAGATCGTCAGCATTTAGTTTTCGGATCGACATATCTGTTTTGCAGAACGCTTCAGATGCGCGACCGGAGCGAGAATAACCAATAACGACAGCTTTGCAAGCCAGCATCCAAACTGCGAGCGCCCGCTCCGGCTTGTGCCCTGATAGTTATTGAACAGATAATTTACGAATCGATCTTCAAGACTATCGAAATCCATAATGTATTCTCCACGCCTAATGACTGCTATTCGAAGTGGTTAGGAGTTTCCTGTTCCCTTTTTGAATTCCTCGAACAGTGCATCTTTTTCCTTTGAACTTTGTCTGTTCATTCGCTCCTTTTGGAAATGGCAAAGGCGGAGGAATTCTTGGATTGTTTCTCGTGGAAACTTAGGGCGCTGAACAAATTCTCCAACGAAAGCCATCTGTAGTTCGTGTTCTTGGCCTTCTTGGCTACGAAAGTGTAACTTTGCGCCTTTAGGGATGAATTCAACGTCATTCAGATCCTCGTCGCTGTGAGCGATGGCAGCATCACGCCATACTTTAATGAGATTATGGAGATCCTGGAGTGCTTTATCGTCGAATTTCTCCACCTTCTTTGAAATCCCCGACCAGTTTCGTCCGCGAGAAAACGGTCGCGCATAATAAACAACGGCGGCGGCGAGTAAATGAGATTGTGTCTGATTGCTGTTTCCTGACTCCTTTGCTGCTTCCAAGGCCGAGATTGCAAGCTCCATGTCCTTCTTCGAAAGTATCAGGCGAGTCAGCTGCCTGTGCCGTGGGTTCGTTGGGTCAGGTAGAAAGAAATGTCCGCCCGTCGCCATGTCGATTCATGATTCTGATGGCCCCTTGAACGACGTCAAGCTGATGCTGAACTACCTCACCATTGACAGAAAGCGACCGAAGCAGAAGTTCCATCAAAACCAGGTTGAAGAGTTGGCAGAGAAGATTCGAGAGTTTGAGGAGCGGGAGAAAATCCACTCACGGCGAATCGAGCTTCTTAAGGAAGAGGTCGAGACTGCAAAGAGGAATATTGGTTTGGTTGCTGAGGTTTTTGAGAGACTTCCGTCCACTGAGCTGACAGAAGGTAAGGTTCTTGGGGCTCTTAGGAGGCTAGAGACGGCTCCAGTCTCTGGACGCTGATCGAGATCATCTGAACTCGTCTGCCATAGTGTGATCTCCCAATCCAACGGTAGGCAAAGACCATACACAACTAACGAAGGAGCAGCTCAGTATGATCGGGCTGATCAGATGCGTCGGTGGGCAGTCGAACGCTGACTAACGTTCCGAAACGAAGAGCAGATTGAAAACCGTCAAACAAATGGCACGCAAGCTCCGAGAGCATCTCCAAGAGTGAACACGCCACGTCATGCACTCCACAACCAATGCCGTCACAACGGGTCTCACCTCAATCTCTTCCAAGAATCCTCACTCATACCTTAACGCCTCCATCGGATCCAATTTAAGCGCCCGACCGATTGGCCTGATCGCTGCAATAACAATAACAAAGAAGATAATTACGGCCACTAAGATAAATACTCCAAAGTCAATTCTCGCCACTCCAAAAAAGTTATCTTTCAATAGTTTGTTCAACATCAAAGACAAAAGACACCCGCATGCTATCCCCAATAGTGCCGGATACATGATCTCTCTGATTAGCAGACTCACAATACTAGCCCTATCCGCTCCGATTGATATGCGTATGCCGATTTCTCTCTGCAAACGGCCCACTTCAAAGGACATGATACCAAACACTCCAACACTGGACACAACCAATGCAATAAACGTGAACAACGTCACTAACCTTGCCGTATTCTGAAACACCTGCTCACCGCTCATTCTATCCTCTTCTAATGAAACGGACCTCGATACAAAAACCTCAGGAATGACTCTGTTGATGATTGTGACTACCTTTTCTCGTGAAAACTCTCTTGCCGCTTTTAGCCGCAACACCAACTCTACGGACCGCGTGGGAACTCGCTGCTTAATGTAGAAATACCTGGTTCCATTCTCATTCCTATGCCTCAGGGTTGTCAAATTGACATCCTCGACAACGCCAACAATCCTTTGCCTTGCCACATTATCACCTCTTCCCTGCAAAAGATACTTCCCCACACCGCTTTCATTCGGCCACAGCTCTTGCTCCAATTGTCTGTCTATGATGAGGACCGTTTCGTTCCCTTCTAGGTCAAAAGCGTTGAAATTTCTTCCGCGAATCAGACTTATGCCCATCGTATCGAAGTAATTCTGATCAACAATGATATTGTAAGCCGCCTCCTCATGTAGATTTATGTCATATGAAGCACTGTCGACCCTGAACGTTCCGATATAGTAATCTCCACCAAATGGCGCGACCGAAGTTAGTCCGATTGACGCAAAGTCATCCGTCCGCTGAAGCTCCGACACAAGTTCATCCATAGATTCCACGAGACGTTGACCATCAGCCAGACCACTTCTATGCGGATTCAATCGAACCGATACCACCTTTTGATCAAAACCAGGGTCGACCGTGAGGAGGTTATGAAAACTCTTAACGAAATAACTTGCAACAACTAAGAGAACGCAAGTCAGAACGACCTGGCAGAAAACTAGGCATCTCCGAATATTTCGTGAACGCATAGTGGCTGTATTGGTTTGCTGACCAGGAACCAAGCAATTTATATCGCCCCATCTAACCCAGACATAGAAGATACCTACGAGCCCAAGAAAAAAGGCTGAAAGCAGTGAAAAGCATGCTATGACACCAATACTCTCCATTCCCACACCGATTCCTTCACTTCTTGGCAAAAGGCGATGATCATACAGCACTTCATAGGTTATTAGTATTTCTCCCAAGAATAGACCCAGAACACCGCTGAGAATACAATGAACCAGATTCTCAATAGTCAGTAGTCTGAATAGCCGTGCCTTGGTCGCTCCCAACATAAATCGAGCCGATATTTCATTGGCCCTGAAGTTTAGATGGCCGATTGTGATCACAGAAATATTTAGAAGTGCGACTAGAGTAAGAACCAGAGCGACAGCAAGCACCGTATAGAGAGGACGCTTGGCATCCCTAAAGAACTCATCCTGATACTTAATAACATATGAATGGAATCCCGACTCCTTATCTAGCTTCGCAAACTCTGAGTAACTCTCTCGGAATCTTTGATTTATGCGGTTGATCTCCCGTTCGGCAGCTTCAACAGATACGCCTGCTTTAAGTCTACCAATGATTCGGCGGTATCCACGGTGCCATGCGTCTGGCAGAGTGTCACGAGGTTCGTATTTGAATGGAGTCCAAATGCTTGTATTCCTAAGGAAGAAATCAACCTCGCGCGGCATGATTCCTATCACTTCGTGACTTACTTCATCTAAGATTACTGAAGAGCCAATAATCCCCACGTTACCGCCAAAGCGTTCTCTCCAAAACTTGTGACTCAAAATCGAGACATTTCCACTTTCAGCCTGCATATCTTCTTCCTCAAAGTATCGGCCAATAAGTGCATCGACTCCTAGCGTTGAGAAATATGAGGCTGAGACCGCCATTCCACCAACCTTTTCGATATTATCTTCGGTAGTTAGAATGAACGGTCTATACTGCGCTATGCCCATGTCTTGAAAGCTGGTAGCCTTTTTTCTCTCCTCGAATTGATAGACCGAGTTGCCCCATTTCTCGCGGTTCTGGAGCGGGTAACGATTCCATATGAGAACTAGATTATCGGCGTCTTTATAGGGCAGTGGTCTGTAAAGGACTGAATCTATGATCGAAAATATGGCCGTGTTAGTTCCCAGGCAGATGGCCAAGGATGCAATGATAGTTAAGGAGAAAAATCGATTACTTCTTATCTGCCTAAGTGCGAAAATGATGTCTCGCGCAATTTCATCTGCGATTCTCATTCCCCATGCGTCTCGACAGTTTTCCTTTTCCTGTTCAACACCACCAAATGTCCGCAACGCTTCAAGTCGCGCTTGTTCTGGGTCCATTCCATTTTTTACAAAGTCCTCAACCTGCATATCGAGGTGAAATTGGAATTCTTCATCCAACTCCCTGTTCTTCTTCCCGATGCGAAAGAGAGAGCTCAGTTGGAAGGACAAGCTTCTTAGCAGTCGCATTGTGTCTAACGCTTATGCCTTTTCCAGAATCAGGTTTATTGCTTCAGTGAACTCTCTCCAGTATTCGGTCACTTGCTCTGCTCGTGTCCTGCCCTCTGGTGTTAGAGAATAGAATTTGGCATTTCGGCCCGTTTCAGTTTCTTGCCAGATCGCTCGAAGAAAGCCTTTTTTCTCCAGACGATGGAGCGCAGGATAGAGCGACCCTTGTCCGACAGTCAGAACCTCTCCCGAGACAATATGGATCCGTCTTGCGATGTCGTATCCGTGACGATTCCCTGATTTCAGGATCCTCAAGATCAGCAGATCTAGGGTTCCTTGAAGTAAGTCCCTTTTCTCTGGAGCCATACCTCGCATCCCGACATATTACATGTCGGAAGTCAACATATATGGAGTGCCGTCAGAAATTCCGGAAATTCGGACATAGCCCAGCAAGCAATGGAGCCTAAGGACGTTAGACGAGGAGTGCGGTGTCGAGATTGTGACTTACTCATCGCGCCCTGGTTCGTGTTCGGAGACACCCCACCGCCCGATGATACTATGCAAAACATCGTGTGTTAGCACTACATCAATTCCCCCCTTTAGCTCCCCAAAATCGTGGAATGTATGGGCTTTACACATTTTTCTTCTCGAAGCGCAGCACGGTGTAGGTGGAGGACCATTGCTCACCCTTCTTGCCAGCTTCAATCACGCTCGCCAAACCCTGTTGGAAAGTAGTCTCAGAGATCAATCGCATAGCTGAGGAACATTTCTCCCTTACATTCCGGATGAATCCCTCATCGATCTCGATGTAGCCGCTCGCGCCTCTCGGAGGCTGGACCGCAAAACCCGCACTTGATGCGTGGTCTTTCAACTCCTGGACTCTTGGATACCTCCGAAGTTCAATGTCGAGAATTTCGGGGAAGAATCTTGTGAGGCTTCTGTTCCGAATGTCTTCCTCGGAATCCGTCACAATGATTAATTTCCCGCCATTCTTGCACACTCTGAACGCCTCCGAGAAGAAAGTAGAATATTTGCTCAGGTGATGCACCACGTCTACACAGAAGAGCAGCTCTGCGAAGCCATCCTCGTAAGGAAATCTCTCGTCGGCATCTCCGTGTCGGAACTCAACCCCTGATTCCCTGCTCTTCGCTACCTCCAGCATTCCATTGGATTTGTCGAAACCATGAAGTTCCAACCCTGAACACAACTCGTCCAACGAGGCGATGTAGTTCGCCGTTCCGCAGCCTATTTCGACAATCCTGGAGCGATCCGTTAGTCGATTTGATTCCTCTCTTAAAGGCTTAAGAATCCAGCCGACTGCATATCTTGTGTGTCGGTATATCGGCGCATACGAGTCATAATTCATCTTTTCGCCCATCAGAACCGCCCTTCCACTGAATCCTTGCATTGTATGGCCGCGAAATTTGAAAAAAGTTATCAGAAAACATAACCGCAACCGACTTTTTTCCCACTATACATATAGCGGAAGCTTCGCAAATGGACCAACGGAAGGATTCTGAACTCGTGGCTCTTGCTCGTAACGGAGACAAAGCCGCACTTGGTGACCTATTCGAACGGTGCCTCTCATCCACAATCCAGATCGCGCTCAATCTCGTTAAGAATGAAGACCTTGCGAAAGATCTTGTTCAAGAGGCAATGCTCCAAGCCTACCTTTCGCTCCGGCACCTACGGAACAATTCCAGATTTCGCAGCTGGCTTAATGGGATCGTTATCAATGTCTGTCGGGACCATTTCCGAATGCAGAGGATTGATTTCCTGTCGTATGAGTCCATTGCGGGAGGAACCGTCTATGAAGGCGATTGGCTTCAAGATTGCCAACCGAGTCCTCTCGAAAGGGTTGAGCAGCACGACCTTCACAGGCAGGTGCTTCATGCAGTTCAGGCACTATCTCCGAAAGTTCGCGAGACCACCCTCCTCTTTTATTACGACAACCTCGATCTGCGCGAAATCTCGGCACTCTTTGGCATTTCAGTCGGTGCGGCCAAGGGGCGGCTGTTTCGGGCAAGGAAGCTATTGAAGACACAGTTTATGCAGATTTCGGAATTGGAAATTCTAGTTGAACCAGAAGGGAGAGAAAGGATGCACGGAGTTGAAATCGTAGACATAATTAAGAGCCACGGCGGGTATGTCATAGTGCTGTTGAACGACGAGCGGCAAAGATGGCTGCCGATTTCGGTTGATGAGCACGTCGGGCAAGCAATCGCAAGGGGTATAAAAGGATACGCCATGCCGCGCCCGTTGACGCACGATTTTATCGTGAACATTCTGAATTCGGCAGAGGTAAGCGTAGAGGAAGCACGGATCGAGTCGTTTAAGGAAACCACATTCTATGCCGTAATCAAGATTCGGAACGGTGACCTCACAGCAGAGATCGATTCACGTCCAAGTGACGCAATGGCGTTGGCATTGCTAACAGAATCTCCGATCTACGTATCCGACGAAATTATGGAAACGCTTACTCGCGAATTGAGCGACGAATTGCGTGATCATCTAGGGGATGGAGTCGAATCCATCATTAGGGAATTAGACGAAGTCAAACGAATGGCAGAACACGAGGAGCGGTGGATTCCGAGAAAAAAGAAGAAAGACAAGGCCGTCTGATCTTCTTCAGATGTTAGACCTATCAATCGTAACTCAGCATGGTTCGCGCCAAGACGTCACTCTCAAGGGGCTTAACCTCTCCATTCTCGGTTATGCGACAATCGGAGTTCATACGCTTTGCACAATGGCAGATCAGGAAACAAACAGTTTTCTCATCACGCGACCTTCCAATCTTCTCCCCAAAGGCAATTCAACTTCCCTTCGCTCCAACCTCTCAAAGCCATTCGCTTCGTAGAATTCGACTGCGGCAAGCGAAGCATTGAGTTCAATTATCTGCGCACCTGCCCCAAGTGCATGGGTTTCCGCAGCATGGAGCAGCGCTGTGCCTACGCCTCTTCGAGACGCTTTCCGGCTGTGTAGGTATTCGATGGCTTCCGAGCGCCTTAAATCAGGTACATTATGCCTTAAATAGAGTCATACCTTGGAGCAGGATGATGGCAGCCTGACCGCGCCCAGTTTTAAGCGGCAAAGTAGTCCGCTCCATCTCCGAACCGATGTATTCTCGTGAGGTGGGTACGAGTGTGTACCCTATTCGAACAGGATCTAATATGCATGGTTCAGCAATTCCCAATGCTTCCTGAGATGACGTGCATATCCGGGATTGGGACAGTTGCGAAAGCTGGTAGACCACATCCTATTCTTCCCGTAGGGCTTCCGCAGGATGGATTTGAACGGCCCGCCAGGCAGGAACAAGGCAGGCTACAAGCACCACAACCAGGATCAGCGCGGCCGCTGCAAGGTAAATCCTAAGGTCGTAAAGGCGCAGACCGTGTACCAAAGTGAGTAGGTAGCGACCTAGAGCCAGGGCAAGGAGTACTCCTACGACGATTCCGGCGATCGCTTGCCGCGTTCCATTGCGGACAACAAGGAGTCCGATCTCTCTTGCCGTCGAGCCGAGGGCAGCACGGACGCCGAACTCCCGCCTTTTCTGAGTGACGGAGAATGACACGACGCCATAGACGCCGATAGCTGCCAGGATGACCGAGACGCCTCCGAAAATGAGGAAAAGAGTCCCTGTCATACGCCGTGGCGCGAGGAAAGCCTGTATGCTCTCTTCAGGAGTTGCAACATTGCGCACGACAATGCGGGAGTCGATGCGGCGCAGAGTAGAGCGAAAGACGGGCTCCAGGGAGCGACCCTCGTTGTCGTAGCCCCGGAGAAGAAAGCAGTTAGAGAGATAGGGAGCGTACTGATATAAGGGAAAGTAAACCCCGGAGCCGTCGCTTCCGCGCTCTCCGAGGCCCTCCATAAGGAGATCGCTTACGACGCCGACGATGGTTCGATAGGGGGGCTCCTCGAGTTGCCGGTCGAAATCGTTGCCGACCCTACGCAAGCGAAGACCGATGGGGTCCTGCCTCGGAAAGAAACGGCGGGCGAAGGACTCGTTGACGATGGCTACGGGAGTGCTTTCATCTGTATCGAAGTCGTTGAAATCCCGTCCATCGATAAGTCTTCCGTTGAAGGTCTCGAAAAGCCCCGGGCTTACGTAGTCGAGGTAGACGGCCGGATAGGAATCCGGGTCTGGATAGTCTTCACCTTCTATCTTGAAATCGATCCTGCGGCGGCTCCAGCCGCCGTATCCCCAGCTCCCGTAGACAACCGCTGCGGATTTTACTTCGGGCTGGCGCAAGAATTCGTTGCGCGCCCGCTGAATGAACTGCTGCCTTTCGACCCGATCCTGGTAATCCACGAGGATGGCCGAACCTTGGAAAATGGCCGTGGTCGGATAGGGAAAATCAGTATTCACCATAGAGAAGATATTTCCGATCAACAGCCCCGAACCGATAAGCAAGGCGACGGCGATGCCGATCTGGGTCATTACGAGTAAGCTGCTGATCTTCCCCAGATAGACACTCGAAGCCGTCCTCCCGGTGTCCTTGAGTGCATCGGCCGGGTGGGAACGGGAACACCGCCAGGCGGGTACGATTCCGCTGAGGAGGGCGGTCCCAATGGTTATGACAAGCACGCAGGCCAGCACCCTTCCATCAATGCTGAAATCAGCCCAAAACGGAGGATCGTAAATCCTTAACCACTGGTCGACCGCCTTGCGGAACAAAAAGGACAACCCCAATCCTAGCGCTCCCCCCAGACTTGCGATCAGCATGACCTCGAGCAACACTCGGTTGAACAACTGGACAGGAGAAGCGCCCAAGGCCGCTCGCACGCTCAGCTCGTGGCTGCGACGGCTGAGGCGAGCAAGCGTGAGATTGGCTACATTGGCGCAGGCCACTATTAGAACCAGGAACGTCGCCGCAAGCATGGTCACCAGCATGTTTGCCGAGCCAAATCGCGTGTGAATGTCGACGTAGGGTTCGACCGTTGCCGAGCGAAGGTACTGGTTCGTTTTCGGGAACTCCTCGGCGAGATTCAATGCGATAGTGTTGAACTCGGTTTTGGCCTGATCCAGGCTGACTCCCTCCTTGAGCCGGCCGAAGACGCCATACCAGTTCCGTTTGACTTTGAGGGGTTCGAATTCATAAGTGAACCAAATGTCGGAGTCATATGGGAAGTGGAATCCTTCCGGCATGACTCCCACGATAGTACGGAGAAGCCTCGTTGCCCGCATCATTTTGCCGATGATATCAGGATCGCCTCCGAAGTCGTTTTTCCACAGATCGTAGCTTATCAGGGCAACCGGATCGCTCGTCATGTCTTCCTCCACCAGCGACCTTCCCAGAAGGGGCCGGACACCAAGCGTTTCAAGTGCATCCCAAGTGATAACCGCCCCTTGGACGTAGCGCTCCTCGCCCCCAAAATGGGCTGCACTAGTCTCATGTCCGATAATTAAGTTGAATTAATCTGTCTTACCATGTTATGCTATCGGCATGGCAAGACCCATATCCATAATTGAACTTACAGATCTTGAGCTGCAAGAGTTGCAGCGTCGCGTGAAAGCACCGACAGTATCCGTGCGCGACAGCCTTCGGGCGACAATCGTACTGCGTCGTTCCGAAGGCGTCAAACAGGCGCAGCTCGCGGAAGAACTCGGGGTTAGTGTGCCCTGCGTGAACAAGTGGTCGCAACGCTTTGAGCGAGACGGCTTGGAGGGATTGCGGGACAGGAAGGGACGAGGACGGCCCCGATGGATACCGGCGGGCAAGGTTGAGAAGGTCATTACCGAGGCTACACGACCGCCGAAGCCACGCACTCGCTGGAGTGTTCGCACCATGGCCAGGGAGGTGGGGATTTCCCCCGACAGCGTGCAGCGCATCTGGCGGGCTAACGATATCAGGCCTCACTTGGTCAGGACGTTCAAAGTGTCCAATGACAAGTACTTCGAGCAGAAGTTCTGGGATGTGATCGGCTTATACCTGGATCCGCCAGAGCGGGCCCTTGTATTGTGTTGCGACGAAAAGAGCCAATGCCAGGCTTTGGAGCGGACCCAGCCGGGCTTACCTCTTGGCGTGGGAGAGATTTGCACCAAGACACATGACTACAAGCGACACGGGACCATTACGTTGTTTGCAGCCTTGAATTATCTGGACGGCAAGCTCATCGCACGCACCGAACAGCGGCATACCCATGTAGAATGGTTGCGGTTCTTGAAGCAAATCGAGCGGGAGACACCCAAGCAGCTGGACTTGCACTTGATCGTTGACAACTACTGCACGCACAAGCAACAGAAGGTCCGCAAGTGGTTGTCGCGCCATCGGCGTTTTCACATCCACTTCACCCCGACCAGTTCGTCCTGGTTGAACCTGGTCGAGCGCTTTTTCGGCGAACTGACCCAAGATGTTATCAGGGATGGTAGTTTTACCAGCGTCAGGCAATTGGTCGAAGACATAGAAACCTATCTGGCTGAAAGGAACCTCGACCCCAAGCCTTACAGATGGAAGGCGAAGGGAGAGGAAATCCTGCGCAAGATCCAGCGCGCCAAACGTGCCTTGGCAAAGCAGACAGGGAAAACTAATTAATTTATGTTATTTAACGGACACCACACTAGGGACCGAATACTCAGCGGAGAGGGTCTCAAAGCTGGTTTGTCGTTCCTTGATGATCGGATAATGATCTCGATGGATTGAGCCGGACCACAAATTGGGTTCTTTGTCGTGGTTCCAAGAGACCCGATAGATGCGATCATCGGGCGTTTCATAGGGTAGCATCTGGAGCATGAGTCCTTTGACCACCGTGAATTGCGCCGTGACAATTCCAATGCCGAGAGCAAGGGCCAGCACCGCCAGAAAAGTGGAGCGCGGCCGGAGCAGGAGTTGGCGCGCAGCGTAACGAAGGTCGTGGTGGAAGGAAGACATGGAGACAATCGCGAGCGCAGGGAATTTATAATCCCTCGGGAACACCCATATCTGATAGCAGCACGCTTGTTACAGTAGCGATAGTTCCAGGTTGGATATCAGCTTTTCTCTTCCGAGCCATCTCGGACGATCTTCCCATCGAAAAGATTCACGCTCCGCGAGGCGTAAGCTGAATAGCGCTCGTCGTGGGTGACCATGCAGATTGTGGATCCTGAATCGTTCAGTTCCTTGAGCATATCCATTACTGCGCTTCCGTTCTTGGAATCCAGGTTACCCGTGGGCTCGTCGGCTAGCAGCATTGTTGGATCGCCCACCAGGGCTCTCGCGACTGCAACCCGCTGCTGCTGACCACCTGAGAGCTGACTTGGCAGATGCTTTCTGCGATGGCCCATCCCCACTCGCTCAAGCGCTGACTCCACCCGGCTCCTCCGATCCGAGCGCCCCATCTTGCGGTAGGTGAGCGGCAGCTCGACGTTTTCATAGACCGTTAAATCGCCGATCAGGTTGAAGCTCTGAAAGATGAATCCGATCTCCCGGTTCCGGATTCTGGCACGGTCACGTAAAGACAAACCTGCTACAGGCCGCTCTCCGAGCGTGTATGTCCCTTCCGTTGGCGTGTCCAGCAGGCCGAGGATGGACAGGAGGGTTGATTTGCCGCACCCGGAAGGCCCGGCTATGGACAAGAACTCGCCACCATGGATATCCAGATTTACGCTGGAAAGTGCATGTGTCTCGAGATCTTCAGTGAAGAAAATCTTGGAGATTGCGTGAAGCTGGGCAAGCGGTTTGGCGGCAGTTGTAGAATTCATGGTGATCGGCTCCTGATTGACTGATCCATTAGTGATCGACAAACGTCAACAAGATCTTCGTCTCGGAATCACGGGTATACACAAGGATTTGTCTGTAACTTTCTCGAAGGCAGTGGCTTGACATGGTTCCTTCCAGAACGGATTGATTGGCAGAACCCACTGGAGATCTCTCTGTACTCGCCTTCCACTACTTCTCTGACTTTTGGTTGCAGGAACTCAAGCATATCCCACCTTCAAGCCATGGAAGCGCTTTGGAATGATGTCAGATTAGCCTTTCGAGGTTTGTGGAGACGCCCGGGATTCACGCTTCTCTCAGTAGTGGCCTTCGCCTTGGGAACCGGCCTCGTCACGACGATGTTCAGCGTAGTGAATAGTGTTCTATTCAAAGGCTTACCCTTTGAAGACGCTGAACGCCTGCTCGATGTTTCCCTCTATCACACGACAGATGACTGGTTCGGTCAATTCACGAAAGAGCAGTTGGAAAAGGTTCGCGAGCAGCAGACGACGCTGTATGACCTGGTTAACTTCCGGTATCAGAACGTTCCGTTGAGAGTGTCCGGAGCTATTGCAGAGCGACTGCCTGGCCTGCGCGTCTCGACCAACCTTCTCGAGGCATTGCGTGTGTCGCCGGCTCTGGGGAGGGGCTTTCTCGAGGAGGACGCGGCCGCCGGCGCCGAAAACGTGATGCTCATCAGTTACGACTTCTGGAAACGCCACTTCGAAGTCGGTACGAATGCGATTGGAGCGGTCGTTTACCTCCAGAAGGAGCCGTACCAGGTTATAGGCGTAATGCCGCGTGAATTCCGTTTTCCATATCCAGATACTACCTACTGGATCCCTTATTCCCCATATTGGGTCGATAAGGAAAACAAAACATTGTCTTACGACGTTTTCGGCCGGCTTAAACCAGAACACACGAAAGAAAGCGTGTTGTCCGAGCTAAGGGTCATCTGGCGGAACCTACAGCAAGCAGACCCGAAAGCCGACAAGAACATGGTAGTTTCGATTCGGCCGTTGACGGACGCATTCATTTGGGCCGATTTATCTCGGCGCCTTCTCTTTCTGTTCTCAGCAACGATTGTCGTTGTATTGATTAGCTGCGCCAACGTGGCGAATCTTCAACTTGCCCGTTACTCTACTGAGGTGAAAGACTTCGCCATTCGCCTGGCATTGGGAGCGGGGCGGGTTCATATCGTGCGGCGCGTCATGATTGAAAGCCTTGCCATGGCTCTCCTGGGCGCCCTCTTGGGCGGTCTGATCGTTTACTTCGGCACCCTTTACTGGAAAGCAGTGAGAGAGAATTTGTACCTCCCGGTTTGGGCGGATTTCTCCATCGATCTTCGGGTGGCCGCATTCGTCCTGGCAATGACTGCATTGACTGGATTACTCGCGGGCCTGGTTCCGGCAATCCGAGTTTCCCGGCCGGAGATCAACGACTTTCTCAAGGACGACGTGCGCACGGCCTCCGGATTACGCGCCGGCCGTTTGAGCAAAGTGTTGGTCGTTGTCCAGGTTGGGTTGGCTTGCAGCCTCTTAATCGCACTGGGGTTAAGCCTGATTTCAGTATACAACCTACGAAATCAGGACCTGTCCGTCGACACGGAGAACATACTTACCGCGCGTAGTGGCTGGACGAATCACCTGGAAATGTCATTCGAAGAGCTGGTGGCGCGTTGGAACCAGTTACAGCGCGCGCTTGAAGCGCATACCGGTATTGTCAGCGTGGCATTTTCCCGCACAGCGCCGACCGGTAGCTTTGGCTTTCAATATAATACGTATGCTGTGGAGAAGGAAGTCTATGAAAATGGCCAATACCCCAGTTGCGGCCAGAACCCGGTTTCGACTGGGTATTTCCAGAAGATGAAAATACCGATTCTAAAAGGTCGCGGATTTGAAGCAACGGACGTTCTTTCATCGCTGCCGGTTGCAGTCGTAAACGAGAGTTTTGCTAAAAAAGCCTGGCCTGATGAAGATCCGATTGGCAAACGGATTAAGCGTATGCCGGGTAGTCAGACCCGCTACGGCTCAGAATCGCCTTGGCTCACCGTTGTCGGAGTAGCTCCCGACCTCAAACCCTGGGGCATCGCTAATACCAAGTGGCCGGAACTCGCTTTCTATGTACCGATTACGCAAGTTCCCATGCCGTATAATATAATTTTGGTTCGCACAACGGGCAACCCCATGCTCGCTGCGCCGATAGTTCGATCGGAAATGGCAAGGCTCGACTCTGACGCGGCCGTCTACCGCGTTCGGACTCTTGAGGAAGACAGGAATCGATCCATATTCGAATTCATCGTTATGCAGCGTCTGTTAGTCATTTTCGGTCTTGCCGCGTTGGTCTTGGCCTCCTTAGGGGTGTACGGAGTGATCTCCTTTTCTGTAAACCAACGAACACGCGAAATTGGCATCCGTATGGCGTTTGGTGCCGATCGCGGCCGCATTCTGAGGCTGATTCTCAGGGAAGCCGGAGGGCAGATTGCCTGTGGTCTGTTGTTGGGCGTGGCATTGGCTTACGTCGGGACACGTTACATGGAGGCTTTCCTCTTTGGTACTGCAGTCGCAAGCCCGTTAACCTATATCAGCGTAGCCTTAGTCCTGATCGCGATTTCCTTTGTGGCTTGTGTGGCTCCAGCATTTCGGGCCAGTAGCGTCGATCCTGTTGATGCTTTGAAATACGCCTGATAATCTCTGGGTTAGCTAAGGCGGGCAATGAACTTGAGTTCGAGCCCAACGTGACACGGGCATCCCTGCCCGTGATCGGGCTTGGCGACAGGCAAGGATGCCTGTTTCTACCCTCGAGGTTCGTTGGCAGCGGAATCAACAGGTAGGGCGAATCCCGATACAGATCGGGATGAGCCGAATGCTGTGGCCCGCGGCTCATCCGCCGTCGCCCGGCTATGGCGTGACAGGGCGGGGACGCTTCGCCTTACCCAAGATGTCCGATCACGACAAGCCAGGTTCATTAGGAGGCTTTCTATCGAGGCCTGAGTCCGTCAACTATGGTGCTCATTGAACCGAACATCATCGGCAGAGCGTTGCGGCGGCAAGGGATTGCCGCCCTCCATTTCTCGGATGACGCCTCCGATTTGGAGGGCGCCAATCCTTTGGCGCCGCCAACCTTCCTCGACGGGACAACTGTTAGGCAGGTTCATTAGCAGAAAAGCCTTTCGCAACTTCGACGTTCAGACGGGAGGTATGATCCCGCCAGGCCAGCATGATCCAGACTTTCCTGGAATTTCGAGCTTGGTCCCCGCCTTCTTGCGAAGCCAGCTACGGGGAGAGCGGGACTGGGAGAAGCATCAGCCGGAGCGATTAATTGCCGTTTTCCGTGGATTTCTCTTCAGCGAGTTTCGGTTCCAAAGCTGCGATGAGTTTTGGCAGTTCGGTTCGCTTCTTTGCCTCAAGGAACGATCGGGCCTCCCTTGCGGCGTCGAGCATGTGTTGAAGCCGTATGCGGTCTTCATGGGTCACACGCACTTACGGCAGATTGCTGCACATCTTCACGAAAATAGCGGCTGAGTTCGTTGGGAGTGCGGAGGTCCACTTTCCTCCCAAGCATTGTTGAGAATTGCCGTTCCAACGCGCTCAGATCCAGATACCCAATCTTTCGGGTCGGTTCAAACTCAACAAGGAGGTCGATGTCACTGTCTGGGTTGAAGTCTTCGCTCAGGATAGAGCCAAAAAAATCGAGACGCCGAATTCCTTTGGCTCGACAAAAGCGCGATAGCTCAGCCGCATCGTAGTTTAGCTTGGTGGCTAGAGTATGCCGGTCCATGACGGAGTGTGTAACGAATCTGTCTATGCACGGCAAGCGCGGAGGGAGGAGCCGAAAGAGAGAAGGGGAGAAGCGGAGACTGGGGAAGAGGAAGAAATTATGAATTAGGATGAGGCAAAGAGGCCTGATCGCCGCTTTGCTGGTCCGATCCGGAATTCCAGGGATCTCGAGGTTGGTTCCCACCTTCTTGTGAAGCCGGCTACGGGGAGAACCGGACAGGGGGAAATGATCGGTTCTGAGATTTGGAGCCAGAATCGAACGTGGTGGGAATACCGTTGCCAGGGCTAAGTTTCGGGCCTTGATTGGATCCGGCTTCACCTTATGGCGCGTGCAACCGAATGAACAAGTGGGCCGGATTTCTGAACAGCTTTCTCGAGATTGATAAACTCGACAAGCGTCGCCGTGAGTATCGCAACCTGGGTTGGATATACGTAGTGCGTAATCCGATGTATAAGGACACAAGAGAGAATTACTGCTGCGACCAGGTAGGCTCGAAGTTCATAGAGATCCAGCCCGCGGGCCAACGAATGCAGGTAGCGTCCCAAAAACACAGAGAGAAGCACGCCTCCTGTTATTCCAGCGAGGGGGCAGTCGGGGTTCTCCCCTTTCCGTGGACCAGGCGCTCCCTGCTGGAACTGGAAACTATGCTGAACCGTGTTCACGAGCGAAGCAGAGAAGGCCTGACACCGTTGAACCCCTAATTCGATTTCGAAATCCCGAGTTCATTATATAACGCAAGGCCGGGGGTTTTAGAACACTGTATAACACATACGTTCTCGCAAAGTGTTGTGCGCTTGGCGTAGAGACACCAAATGGCAAGGGAGATTGTAGCACTATCGCCGGAAAAGCTCGAAATTCGCGAGTTTGAGGACCCTGTACCGCAAGCGAATCAAGTCTTGATTGTGGCTGAGCACGGGGCTGCCAAGCATGGAACCGAGATGGCCGGGATCAAGGGCTATGGCGAACGTGGCCGCTTCGATTCCGAACTAAGGCTCCACTTGAATGACGATCCAACTCCTTCCCCTGAAACTCCCTCTGGGAAAGGTAAACGCGTCGGAAACATGATCGTCGGCATTGTCCGGGAAGTTGGTTTGGAGGTGACCGGCTTCAGGGTTGGCGAGCGTATCGCAGCACATTCACCGTTCCGCGATCTTACCGCTGCCGCTGAGGACAAATGCAGGAGGCTCGAACAGGGGGTCACATGGCAAGATGCAGTCTGCTTGGATCCGGCAGAATTCGCTTTAGCAGCGGTACGCGATGGTCAGGTGCGAATCGGAGATGCGGTGGCGGTTTTCGGCTTGGGCGCCATTGGGCTTATGGTGATCCAGATTGCAAAGCTGAGCGGGGCTCATCCCATCCTCGGCATTGATCCGCTAGCTAATCGCCGCGAGGCAGCCAAGGCATGCGGCGCCGACGCCGTGATCGACCCAACGAGCGATGACGCAGGTTTGCTGTTGAAGAAGAAAACAGCCAATCGGGGAGTGGACGTGGCGATCGACTACAGCGGAAGCGTGCACGCGATGCAGGCGGCACTCCGGGGAGTCGCGTTCGGTGGAAATGTAGTGGCCGGGGCCTTTCCGCCGCCTTACGGGGCAGGTCTGGACCTGGGCGCGGAAGCCCATCTGAATCGCCCGAACATCATATTTACGAGGGCCTGCAGTGAACCAAATCGGGATCACCCGCGCTGGGATGAAGGGCGCATCTGCGATACTTGCTGGCGTCTGTTCAAGGAGGGCAAGCTTAGCGGCGAGCCGATCGTCTCACCTATTGTGCCGTTCGAAGAGATCGTGAACGAGTACCCGAAGATCATGAGCGACCCCGGAAGCAACATCAAGTTGGGATGTAATTTCGCTTAGGCGAAATTACCTTGCATGCGACAATCCCCACGACCAGCCCGACGAGCAGTGCGCCGGGTGAGATCCATTGAAAGCTGATCGGGTCGAGACCGCGCTCGTTTTTTCCACCCTGGCAATCTCGATTGCCATAGCTTCTTTCCCTATGGGGAAACACCAGCTTACTGCAGCCCCCGCCGCTTTTCGGCGACTACCCTGGCACGTTCTTCTACCACTTCGGCCGGGGGCAGATTATCCCCATCCGGTCGGGGCAAATTCCGCCAGTACCCGGTCGGATCGGAGCCTCTGCAGATGATGCCTTCCGCTGGGGATTCTTCTTTTGTGCGAACGTCTACGGGAAAGTAGCGAATAGTCAGCCCACACCTCCGGCGGCCCGATGGGTTGGGCTGCGAACCGTGCAGAAGCATATCCGTATGGAGCGAAATTTGACCCGCCTTCAGCTCAATAGATACCGGATCCCCGAATTGCTCGGGATGAGGTACGCTTTGACTGAGTACGCCTCTCTGTTCATCGCTGACCAATTCATACGCCAAGCGGTCCCTCAAATGTGTGCCCGGAACCACTTGCATGGCGCCGTTCTCCTTGTCCGCGTCGTCGATGGCGAGCCAAACCGTGACAACCTTACTCGGGGTAAGGGGCCAGAAGGAAGCATCCTGGTGCCAATAGACAGTGTGCAGATCACGCGCAGTCTTGCAGAAGTAGTGAGCCATTGTGCAGACGATGTCGGATCCGATAATGTCCTCCACGTAGTCTAGGATGCGGTCTTCCACCACCAGATCGTAGATACCGCTACAGTAGCGCTGCCAACCGTTGATTGAGTAGCTATCCAGGCCTGCTGCCTCGGCCTTGGCCATAAGACGGTCAAAGTAGTCTCTATTGGCCTCTGCTTCTTTCTCGGTAAACAGCTCCAAGGGAAAGATGTAGCCTTTCTCATTATAGTCATTGATTCGAGCGGAAGTGAGCCTTCCGGGAAACGGGTTTGCGACGGGGAAGAACCGTAGATCCCTTTCCATGTCAGGATGTGCATCAAGAACGGGCATAGCTGACTCTTATTACATGGAAGTGGGGCGGACCTCAAGGGTCTTTTCGCTATCACGGGCGATGCTTGGTGTTGGCCAGGAAAACACTACTTTCTCTCATTGTTCCCGCACGGAAGGGCCCAGGCGTAACGCAGCAGTAGATGAACTTGCCATTGGTGTTCCAGTCAACCAGCTTCGCCGTTCGGCAAGCGACCCTCATAGTGTAAGGTTGGCAATGATACGCGAACAGGCGAACGGAAATGGATAAACTCGAGATTCCGCCCGGCGAGGAGCTTTTTGACCAGAGCTGGTCGTTCAAGAAGGTACTTGGGCTGCTTGCCATATTTGGTCCTGCGGCCATTGTGGCTTCCGTTTCCATAGGGGCCGGGGAAACCATAGTGGTAGTGCGGGCGGGTGCCTGGGCGGGCTACGACCTGCTCTGGCTGGTGATGCTCAGCTGCCTCGTCAAGGGCGTGTTTGTGACTTATCTTCTGGGGCGTTACACGGCCATCAGCGGCGAACACATCGGCCACCGGCTGGTACGGCTTCCGGGGCCGCGCGGGTGGTTTCTCTTGATGTTGTTACTCTTCGAAATGGTAGGCGCGCCGCTGGCCTGGGTTCCCATCTCCAAACCGTGCGGTGATCTATTTCATTTCCTAATGGGCGACTTGCTCACCACCGCCGTGCCCGAGTCAATCTGGGAGAATATCATCACCTCGATGTTTATTGCCCTGGCCCTGAGCCTCAGTCTTCGGCTCTCCTTTCAGAAGCTGGAGAAACAGCAGATCCTGATCTGTGCGATTCTCGTTTTCGGAACCTTTCTGGGCACACTCCTGGTCAGGCCACTCTTCTGGCAGACGGTCATCAACAGTTTCCGGTTCGGTCATATGCCTTCCTTCCCGGAATGGGCGCCCGAAGACGCGATCAGGCACCCGATGCTGACCATGGCGACCACATTTGGATATGTCGGAGGCTCCGTGACTGCCTACATCGTCTACGCGAATTGGGTCGGCATGCGCGGTTGGGGACTGTCGAAACACAGGGACATCGACGCCATCCGGCGCTACGCCTCTACTCGAGATAAGCTCGACTACCTTCCGGAGGACCCGGAGCAGGCCCGAATGCTGCGAAAGTTGATACGGCCGATGCAGTGGGATGTGGGCATGGGAGCGGTTGTGCTCTTCTTCGTTACGGCCGCCTTCATGATTTCCGGCGCCGCGGCTCTCTACCCGTTGGAGACACGCTTTGAAGGGTGGAATCTGTTGACCCATCAAGCGCATGTCTGGAGCAACATCCATCCGGCTCTGGTGTGGATCTACTATGTATGCATTATCGCCGCTCTCTGGGGGACGTTGCAGGCGCTACCTGAAGTCTATGCGAGGGTCAGCCAGGAGTTCTTCAGTGCCATCTGGCCGAAACGAAACTGGCAATACGATAAGTTCAAACGCGTCATCTGCCTCTACCTGTTTGCCGCTACAATGCTCATCGTATGGAACGACATTCCCTTCGACATCCTTACCCAGATCGCCGGATTTCTTATCGCAAATTTCGCCATTTCCCTGATCATGGCGGCGGCCCTCTATCTTAACTACAAGCTTCCCGCAGCCTACCGCACACATCCGGCGGTGGTGATTTGTGCTGTAGTCTCGACGGTTATTCTATTCACCTTTGCCGCTATCAGCGGCTGGGGGCTGATGGGCAAGTTGACCGATGGCTGAGGCGACCAGCCGAGATTGGCTATAAGGCGCTTCACCCTACGAAGGCAGGTTGGAACGCAAACGGTTGCCAAAGGTAGGATGGAGCGCCTTATAGCTCCGTCTCTGTGGTCTCGAATACTTAGCGTGATCGAAGGCAGGCGAAGCACGTCGCCATGAGGTAGGATGGAGCGCCTGCTCCGTCTCCCTCGTGTCGAATATCTACCGTGATCGAAGGCGAAGCAGGCGCTTCACCCTACGGATTGGGCTTCCTCCCCAGGCCCAGGCGTTCGTACTGTTCGGCGGGAGCGTCACAGCTCTCCATCAGGTTCACCAGGTGGTCTATCATCTGAGTCTCAACCTTGGCGTCGTCGACGGGGGTTTCCTGTTTCGGGTCCGCTGCGATATCAAAGAGCAGGGTATCGCGAATTCCGATAGGTCGCGAACCCGAACGGGAAGCGCTTCCTAGTGCGATTTTCATGGGTCGGCAGCCCTTGGTGAAAGCAAACGGCTCGGCCAGTCCTTGCAGACCTTGCATTTCCTCCACTGAGAATGGGTAACGCATGTGATTAGGCAGGAAAGTGTACTCGAAAAGCGGCTGATTCTCGGCGTCCTTCGGGCCCCTCATATAGACGTAGCGACCATCAGTTACGTTTACATGATGACCATGCTGGCCAAACAGGGCGGCTTCACGAAGCGGTGAATCGTCCTCGATGACCGGTGCCAGGTCCTTCCCCAACATGTCCTCGGTCGGCGCTAACCCGAAAAAGTTCAGTAACGTGGGACCGAGGTCGATAGAAGGTTGGACAAGTGCACGGCGCCGCTGACCCTGCTTTCGGGTTCTGGGATCCCAGACAAAAAACGGCGTACGGGCGATTTCCTCATAGAATGGGCACCAACACTTTCCCGTGCTGTCGTGTTCGCCCAGTAGAAATCCGTGGTCCGTCCAGACGATGAGCATGGTGTCATCCCAGAGGCTGTGCCGGTCCATGGTATCGAGGACGTCTCCCAGCTTGGAGTCACACATGCTGATCAGGGAAGCGTTTTCGTGGACGAGGTGTTCAATTTCCTCCCGCGTTTCCTGCACGTGCTGGTAGATCGGCCAATCGAAATGGGCCCCTTCGTAATCGGCGTAGTGATCGCGGTAGAGGTCCTTGAACTTCCGGTGGCTGAAATAAGGCTCGTGCGGATCAAAGGTCTCAATCTGCAGAAACCAGTTGTCGGCGTCCCGGTTACGTTCGATGAAGTCGATGCCGGCGCGAAAGGTCTGCGACTGCATATGATCTTCTTCGTTCGACATGACGGAACGGTTATGCCAGTCCTGCTCATGCCAACCGCTATCGGTGGCATGCTGGCCGATACGGTGCTCCGGTTTTTGAGCGGGGCCGACTTTTCCGAACCAGGGATCACCTTCCTGGCCGCGAAAGAACTCCCAGGTTGAGTAGCGCGTATGGTAGTTGGCGCCGCCCTCTTCAAAATAGTGATAGTGGTCCGTGCACAAGTGAGTGTGGACACCGGCATTTTTCAGCATCTCTGGGACGGAGTCATCGTAAGGTTCGATGGGACCCCAACTGCGATGCAGAAAATTGGGGCGTCCGGTGTGCAGATCGCGCCGCGCCGGCATGCAGGGCATGGAGCAGACGTAGCTGGTATCGAACGTCAGGGCCCTCTCTGCGAGGCGTTGAAAATTTGGAGCGTGAACCCAATCACACCCGTAGGGAGGCAGCATATGACGATTCAGAGAATCGTACATGACCATAATCGTCTTCATTTATATCCGGTTATTTTTTCGTCCGTATTCGGAAATCCATACCTACCAGAGTCTAAGTAGCAGAAATCTCAAGAAGGACGAGACCGATATCAAGAAACAGAAATCCCGGTCCTCGTCGTCACCCTCACTTCCGCGTTGGCCAGGTTCTGTTTTTGCCCAGGCCCAGGCGCCGGGCACGGTTCCTCACGCTTGCCCGCGCTCGCTCGCACACCTCCTCTTCGTCGACCCGCGTGCTCTGACCATTCCTCAAGACGACTTTCCCGTTAACTAAGACGGTCTCAGCGGTAGCAGCGCGACAATTAAATGCGAGCTGATGAATGGGATCCAGCCCGGGGAAAGCTTCTGCTGCATAAGGGCTACGGATGACGATGTCGGCCCGCTTTCCCGGCTCCAGACTCCCGATGATATTATCCAGCCCGGCCGATTTGGCAGCATGGATCGTCTGCATCTCGAGAATGCTCTCCGCCGAGATGGTTTCACCAACGCCGGCGCCCACCAGGCTAGCGCCGAGAGCGGCGTCACCCGCGATGCAGTCGCGCGCCGAATCGGTTGCCAGGGCCACATTGACTCCGCGCTGCCTGAGCTCGGGAATACGACAGCGAATCCTACTCGCCAGACCGAGGCTGAGATAGTGGACGGGGCACCACACGATGGAACAGCGGGCCTGCTCGAGAAGGACCAGATCGTCATCTTTGAGCACGTTCATGTGTACGAAGGTAGAATTTTCATCCAGCACGCCCAATTCGGCCAAATGAACAATGCGAGTGTGCCCGAGCCGCGCTTCTTCCGCTCCCGCAATATCAGGTTCGTAGGCTTCGTGCTGGTGGAGGACCACGGCATGCGCGTCCGCCAACTCTTTGGCGGCGCGTTCCAGCTCGTCGGATGCGGTTCCGAGACCGTAGAGGCAGACGAACCCGTGAATCGATCCCTCCACATCTGTATTACGGTCGAGCTCGCTCCCCATGAGTTCGCGGGCACGGCCGCTATCCGGGGGCACGCGATCGAGGAGCGCACGGCTCTCAAGACCGCCGAGGTGCCGCAGAATCTCCTTTCGATCCCAGATGTAAGGCGCCGACAAGCCGGCACGGATGCCCAGCGCTTCGACAGCCGCGGCGGCGGCATCGGGTTCGAATATCGTTCCCGGTTCGATGAAGGTAGTAAAGCCGTTGTGGAGTAATTGCAGACTCCCCAGGGCGGTAGCCGCGTACTCGTCTTCTGCGGTCACTTCAGCCTTCCAATCTGCGAAATTCGGACCACTCCCGGAATGGCTCGATCCGGCCCGAAAGAACCCACGGCAACTCGCGTTCACGATGTGGTTGTGGGCATCGACGAAGCCCGGATGAACCAGTCCGCCGCGGGCGTCGATCACCTCATCGGCAGCCAGGCTATTCAGTAGCTCGCGCTCGGGCCCCACATCTCGAATCGTTACCCCGCTGACGGCGATCGCGCCGCGTTCGTAGACTTCTCGCTGATGATTCAACGTCAGCAGATAAGCGTTGCGGATAATCAGGTCGCAGGGTTCCATAGATGTCGTCGTTTTAGTCTGAAACTTCAGCGTTTATGCGGCTTGTCGGGAAGGGAGGGCGTGAGCCACTTCGATGTTGGGCGTTCGATGTTCGATGTTCGAGAACGTCCAACATGGAACATTGAACAGCGCATCCGCCACGGCTACGGCGCTTGGAAAGGCGTCCAGCTACCGCGCTCGTCGTTTCTGCCGGTACTTGCGCCGAGCCCGGCCGGCTCCCTGGGCGAATTTTACCTGTTTCCCTTTGCGCAGCGCATCTACTTGATCTCTGAGCACCGCGGCGCGCTCGAATTCGAGGTTCTCAGCAGCCTCCAGCATTTCGCTTTCGAGCTCCGCAATTACTTTGGCCACGTCGAGGTCGCCGTCTGCTTCAGCCACGGAAATGGGATCGGCTTCTTCTTCACGATTAAAATAATGAAGGCTCGCCTGCACCGAGCGCTTGACACTTCGCGGCCTGATTCCGTGCGCGCGGTTATGTTGCAACTGCTTTTCCCGCCTCGAACAGGTGATTTCCAAGGTGCGTTTGATCGAATCCGTCATCTTATCGGCGTAGAGCAAAACCCTGCCTTGCTCATGCCGGGCCGCCCTTCCCGCCGTCTGAATCAGGCTGGTCAGACTGCGTAGAAACCCTTCCTTATCGGCATCCAGGATCGCCACCAGGGCAACTTCAGGAAGGTCCAAACCCTCGCGGAGAAGATTTACGCCTACCAGGACGTCAAAATCACCTCGCCGAAGATTTCGCAGAATCTCCACCCGTTCGATGGCGTCGATATCCGAATGCAAGTACTCGACCCGGATCTTCCGTTCCCTCAGGTAGGTGGACAGGTCCTCCGACATCCGCTTCGTCAAGGTCGTAACGAGGACGCGTTCCTTCGCTTCCACCGCGCGATGAATCTCCGCTATCAGATCCTCAACCTGTCCCTTCGTGGAGCGAACTTCCATCTCCGGGTCGAGCAATCCGGTGGGCCGGATTACCTGATCGGCGACGGCCAAAGAAATACCGATTTCCCAATTTGCCGGCGTAGCCGAAACAAACAACGTCTGATGGGTAACGGTTTGAAACTCCTCAAATGTCAGGGGCCGGTTGTCCAATGCGCTCGGCAGTCGGAACCCGTACTCGACCAGGCGTTCCTTACGCGAGCGATCACCTCGGTACATACCTCCGATCTGAGGCACCGTAGCATGACTTTCATCGACGATAAGGAGGAAATTCGCAGGAAAGAAATCAATCAGACACCAAGGCCGCTGCCCAGGCTTTCTACCCGAGAGGTGGCGTGAGTAATTCTCGATTCCGCTGCAAAATCCCATTTCCTGCAGCATTTCCAGGTCGTACTCAGATCGCATGCGTATTCTCTGGGCTTCCAGGAGCTTCCCTTTGGCTTCAAAAAAAGCCACCCGCTCCTCCATTTCTGTTCGTATCTTCGCTACTGCCTCTTCGACTTTACGGCGCGGCGTGATGAACTGGTTGGCGGGATAGAGATGGAAGTGTTCGAGGTGCCCACCGGTGTCTCCGGTGAGCGGGTCCAATTCCCGAATGGCCTCGACGTCGTCGCCCCAGAATTCGATCCGTATGGCGCTTTCCATATAGGCCGGAAAGACGTCCACGACTTCACCGCGCACGCGAAAAGTGCCGCGTTCAAAGCGAATATCGTTACGTTCGTAGAGGTTGTCTACCAAGCGCCCGAGGAATACGTCCCGACCCAGTTCATCGCCCACCTGAATGCGAATCATCATTTCGCGAAAGTCGTCCGGCGATCCCAACCCATAGATGCACGAGACACTCGCTACCACGATAACGTCATTGCGGCTGATCAGGGCGCTGGTGGCGGAAATGCGCAGGCGTTCAATCTCGTCGTTGATGGAGGAGTCTTTTTCGATATAGGTGTCGGTTTGCGGGATATAGGCTTCGGGCTGATAGTAGTCGTAATAGCTTACGAAATACTCGACCGCATTTTCGGGAAAGAAATTGCGGAATTCAGAAAAGAGCTGTGCCGCCAGTGTTTTGTTGTGCGAAATTACGAGCGTGGGCCGCTGCACCCGGGCGATGATATTAGCCATCGTGAAGGTCTTGCCCGAACCCGTAACGCCGAGGAGAGTCTGGAAACGGTTGCCCGCCTCGAGGGAATCAACCAAGTCCTCAATCGCCTGAGGCTGATCACCGGCAGGTTCAAACTCCGACTTCAGCCTGAGTTCCATCGCCTGTCGGGTCGTGTTCCGGATAGATGCCAACCTCTCCTTCCGAGCGACCGATAATGACGGCTCCGCAAGTGTCGCTGAATACATTGACCGCGGTGCGGCACATATCGAGGATACGATCGACCACCCATACCAGGCCCACCGCCTCCAGGGGCAACCCGACAACTCCCAGGATTATGGAAATGGCCACGAGGCTGGCGGCCGGAATCCCGGCTACGCCAATGGAGGTAAGGAGCGCCAGCAGAACGACCGTAATCTGGGCGACCAAGCCGAATTCGAAGCCTTCCAGCACCCCGTAGATCTGCGCGATAAACACGACCACGACGCATTCATAGAGGGCGGTGCCGTCCATGTTCATGGTAGCGCCCAGCGGCAACGTGAAGCTGGCGGTCCGATTGCTTACGCCCGCGTCCCGTTCCACCGTCTCCATAGTTACGGGTAAGGTGGCGGCCGACGATGCAGTGGAGAAAGCCGTCAGCAACACCGGCGCCATGGCTCGGAAATGTTGCCATGGCTTTACTTTGCCGGCGTAGCGAAGCAACAGACCCAAAGAGACTGCCACGTGCACAAGCAATCCCAACAATACCGTAACAAAGAAAAGAGACAGAGGTTTAAACAGACCGAACCCCGTTCTCACTAGAATCGGCGTGACAAGGCCAAAAACACCGATCGGGGCAAACCGGATGATCAAGTCCGTCATTTTCATCACTACGCCATTTATGCTTTCCCAGAAATCCGCCTGAAACTCTCGCAGCCGTTGCGGCAATTGTCCGACAAAGAAGCCGAAAAGCAGACTGAAGAATATGAGACCGAGGAGCTGGCCATTATCGGTAGCGGCGTGAACGATATTGGGCGGAACCATACGGAGAAAGATATCCACCATATCACCGACTCCCCGGCCTTCGACCTTATGCATGAATTCCTCGGGCCGCTGGCTCTGCCCCATAATCTGTTCGGCCGTGGTCAGGTCCACGACACCGGGACGAATGACATTGACCAGAATCAGGCCCACCGCCACCGCGAAAAGCCCCGTGAGGGTATAATAGATTACTACCTTAAGGCCCATGCGCCCGAAGTTCCGCTGGGATCCCAGACTCATGATTCCGCAGATTATGGACGAGACAATGAGGGGTACCACGATCATCTTGAGAGCATTCATGAACAGCTTGCCCAGGAAATCGCAGGTCGACAGAAGAGCCATTCCCAAGGCACTGTCCTCGGTTCCGGATCTCTTGATCACCAAGCTGATGGTAGCCGCAATCACAAGTGCGGTAAAGATTTGCCAATGCAGCTTCCACTTAAGGACGTTCATTCCTCGCATTCCTGATTTTCCTCCAGAACAACGGTCCACGCTGTCGCTGACGATACTAATGACGAAAGCTGTTTGAAACTTAAAGACTCTTTTTCCATTGAGTTTGGGCTTGTAAGTTCTAGCTTAACCCTGATTTACACCTTGTAAAGGGATGATCATCAAACCGAGAATCCGCGGCTTCATTTGCGTAACTGCCCATCCCACGGGGTGTGCGGCCAACGTCCAGGAACAGATTAAGGTGGTGCGCAATCGAGGCCCGATCACGAACGGTCCGAAGCGTGCTTTGGTGATCGGCGCTTCTATGGGCTATGGGCTCGCATCCCGCATTGCCTGTGGCTTCGGCTCGAACGCCGCCACCGTCGGGGTGTTCTTTGATCGGCCCGCATCGAACGGCAAGACCGCTACCGCCGGTTGGTACAACTCGGTTGCCTTCGAACGAGCCGCCCACGATAAAGGACTCTACGCCAGGAGCATCGTCGGGGACGCCTTTTCCGATGAATTGAAGGCCGAGGTAGTGAAGCTGATCAAGCAGGACCTGAGAACCATTGACACCTTTGTCTACAGTCTGGCATCTCCGCGACGGATCCATCCCAGGACCGGTGTCATAGCCAAGAACTTCGTCAAGACGATCGGCGACCCGTTTTGTAGCAAAGCGCTGGATACGGATAAGGGGAAAGTCACGGAAAGTCGCGTGGAGCCCGCAACGGAAGAGGAGCTTCAGCAGACCATAGAGGTAATGGGAGGTGAGGATCTGGAGTTCTGGATTGAAGCGCTGGAAACCGGGGGCGTTCTGGAGCCCGACGCCACGGTATTGACCTACTCCTATATCGGTCCGGAAGTTACCTGGCCCATTTATAAGAATGGAACAATCGGCCAGGCTAAAGAACACCTGATCCGTACCACCCTGTCGATCAATGATCGCCTGAAGCGCTCCGGTGGACGCGCCCTCGTGTCGGTAAATAAAGCTGAGGTGACGCAATCCAGTTCTGCAATTCCCGTGGTTCCACTGTATAATTCACTGCTCTTTCGGGTCATGAAAGAGAAGGGAATTCACGAAGGCTGTATCGAGCAGATTGACCGGCTGTTTCGCACCAAGCTGTATGCTGATACTGAAGTGCCTGTCGATGAAGAGGGCCGAATCAGGATCGATGACCTCGAAATGCGACCTGACGTCCAGGAGGAAATCGTCAGGCGTTGGCCGCTAGTCAATTCCGAGAATCTCTACACGATTTCTGATTTCGGGACCTACAAAGCCGAATTTTTGAAGCTATTTGGTTTTGGATTGGATGGCGTCGACTACGAGGCGGAAGTCGACCCGGAAGTCAATTTCGACGAGTAGCAATCTGTCGGATGTAGATTCCGGCATTTTGTGATAAACTGTCGAATACAGTGAGGTGGGCCTGCGAACGAACGAGGCGACCGACAGGTTGCTTTAAAAGCGCAATGAGTGCTGGTAGATCCGTTTGCGCAACGTGGCCCGCGTAATACCGAGGATTCCGGAAGTCTTGACCTGGTTTCCTCCCGTTTCCCTGAGGGCACGCCGAATCATCTCTTTCTCCATTACCTGCAAGATATTGCGGTCATGCTCCCGACGGATCTTTTTGTAGATGAGCGTATACAAGTCCTTCAGACCGATCTTCATGCCTTCCGAATCCTCGGTCTGAGCGGGGTCGCTCCCAGCCTCGCGGGAAGCTGCGGATGCACGCCGCCTCCCCTTGGAGTGCACTTCCGGTTCGGCCGACGAGCCCTCGGCCGGCGCCACCTGTTTACCGGGAATGGCGTAGTTTTCGTTTTCCGCTCTATGGCCAGCGTCGGTATCGGCTTCCGGGCTCAACGGTGCATCGCTGACAGTGCGAATCTCGTGGGGTAAGTCCTGGGGTAAAATGGTGTCTCCCCTGGCGATAACGGCCGATCGATAAACGACATTCTCGAGTTCGCGAACATTGCCTGGCCATTTGTATTTCTCGAGCATGCTTAGCGCCTTGCTCGAAATCTTTCTTGGACGGCCCCGACGTTCCTTTGCCATCCTCTGTAGAATATAATCGATGAGTTGGGGAATGTCTTCAGCGCGTTCGCGCAAAGAGGGCAGCCGGATCCGAACCACGTTCAGGCGGTAGTAGAGGTCCTCGCGGAATTTCTTTTCGGCGACCAATCTTTCCAGATCCTGGTTCGTGGCGGCCAGCAAGCGCACGTCGACTTTGATGATCCTGCTTCCTCCGACACGCTGAATTTCGCCTTCCTGTAACACACGCAGGATTTTTGTCTGAGTCGACAGCGACATGTCGCCGATTTCATCCAGAAAGATTGTTCCCCCGTCACACAATTCGAATTTGCCTAATCGCTGCGCCGTGGCTCCGGTGAACGCGCCCTTCTCATGACCAAACAGTTCGCTCTCGATGAGATTGTCCGGGATGGCTGCACTATTGACCGCCATGAAGGGACGATCCGATCGATGGCTGTGTTGCACAAGACAGCGAGTCACGAGCTCCTTGCCCGTTCCACTCTCCCCTGTGATCATTACCGTGACTTCGCTCGCTGCAACTTTACCGATGGTCTTGAAAACCTCCCGCATGGCCTCCGAACTACCCACAATGCCCTCCTTGTAATCCTCGCTGTCCAGGAGAGGCGTGTAATCGCCCTGCGCTCTTAATAACTCTCCATGAGCGCGTGCCGCGTCCTCGGTCAGCTTGAGCACTTTGCTCACATCGAAGGGCTTGACGATATAATCGAAGGCACCGAATTTCATCGCTTCGATAGCGGTCTGGGTTGTTCCAAACGCCGTCATAAGAATGATCATGAGGTCCCCATCCAAATCCCTGAGATGCTGGAGCGTTTCGATTCCGGACATTCCCTCCATACGATTGTCCAGAAAAATGATATTCGGCCGCTCGCTTTCAACCAGGCGGATTCCCTCTTTACCGTTCGCCGCGGTTGCGACCCGGAAATTCCGAGCCGACAGTACACGCTGGAGTGAATACCGAATTTCGGCATCGTCATCTATGATCAGGATGGACGCCCCTTTTACATCAACTGCCATAGGAATTATTCTGGTCAGAGATTGGTGGACAGCAAGATCCTCACCTCAGGCGATGTCTTCAGGCTCCAGATGCACGCCTACGAGATGGCTTTTTCCGTGCGGATCTCCATAGTTTGTGTAATCGACCAGTATGATTCGCCCATCGGGCAAAGTCAGCCAGGACGAGTAGCCGTGGTCGGGCATGGTATCGGGGTGATTGGCGTGTATCTGGATCATGCGCCGGCGTTGGTAGTCGTCCGGAAACGATCCGTCCCTTCCCTCCCAAGTCCAGTCATAGTCATCCAGAGTGGGATTCTTTGAAGAGAAACTCACCGATCTCCAATGGCTCTTTCCCCGGTCGCCGTACTGACCGAACTGGTTCCGCTTGGTAGGGTCGCCGCCGCGAGCGTCGCTAAGGTCGACTTCACCGCGGTAAACACAACCATAGATGACCTCTTTACCATCGATGGAAATTGTGAACAGGCCCTTCACGTGCCGCAGGGTAAGGCGTCGGAATGAGGTCATGTCAGATCGGTAAGTCGTGTCCGGCCCATCCCTGCCGAGGAGGCTGATGGCATCCGGGGCCACGACCACGACCACCGGTCCGGTTGCTTTTGTGCGGATACTTGCAATGGAGAGAAAAGCGACGGCGCTTCCGGGTGGACCCTCGACCCTGAGCTCCGCTTCAAAGCATACTTCGCTGGAGCAATTCTGCGGGGGCAGCATGGTATAGCGGCACTCATGTTCGGGTCGATTCTCGATAATCAGGACCCCGTCTGCCACCTGCGCGCAATACTTTCGCCGGGGTCCTCCGATGGCATATGTTCCTGCTTCTGCCTGCAGATCGCCGACCCACGCGTAGGTGCCCAGCCCACCATTCACATGACGCCCGGTCACCATCACGCGCCCGTCCTCCAACTCTTTGGCGTAGGGCCTGTGCAACGCAAACGGCGCCATCTGGGGATCCGACCAGGTCTCGCCTGAATCTTCAGAGAATACCAGAAAGCTCGGTAAACCCGCCGATCGTGTCTCCCTCAACACACATGCCATCAACGATTCGTTCTGCAGCAGAACGATGCCGCCTTCGCAGAATCGATGATAACCGTCATGCGCAACGGTGGCCAATTCGCGCCAATGCGTGCCCCCGTCATCCGACACGTGAATTACCTCGGCATATTCCTGGGCATCCCTTCTCACCAGGTGCGAACCCACGATGAGCCGGCCGTTGCGCAACTCCATGATGCGGTCCGGCTCGAACCCCATGATCTCATTTGTGCAGCGGCCCTCCCAGGTCACGCCTTCGTCCCGACTCCACCAGATCCAGTTACCGAGCGACTGGTCCTCATGAAAGTGCCGAAAGTCGTCATGATCACAAATTACCACCAGCCGGCCATCGGAAATCCTGCTGAGCCGCGGAGTGACGAGCCGCTCTTCACCCTGATCGATTTTCGCGGTATGAACCTCACTTAGCTTGGTCCAAGTCGATCCGTCATCGTCACTGGCAAGGATCGTAATCACCTGGGATACATGCGACCAGTGGGAATCGGTATCCGAATAGACCAGCAAGAGACGGCCGCTACGCAGGAGAATCACATCCGGATTCTTGGTAAATCGATCGGGGCTGCGCCAAACCTCGAAAACCTTATGGGCAACCGTGCGCGTGTGAATGAGCATGGATTGAGATTGCCCTGCTTGCTATAGTGCGGTCAACAACAAGGTTTCGCGATCCCATCCAGGCGATCTCCCGAAAGGCCTGCATGATTTTCTCCGCGGATATTCATAAGGAATTGATTCTAAGCTCGATAGAAGAGAGACCGCGGATTACACTGATGGGCACCATAATTAACGGTGTGGAAATCTAACGAGCAGGAGGTAATAATGACCGACTATCACTTCAAACTTGGGATGGCCCTTCACATGTCGGGTCTCCCTTTTACGGATGCTCTCGCCCTGGCCAATGAACTCGGCGCGGAGTATGGGTGGTTCGCCGATCTTCGCTGGGCTGATGGTTCCCGCTCTGCAAATAGCTTCAGTAGTCAGGAAAGGCTCAGCGACGCAGCAATCGATGGTATAGGCGAACGTGCCGCTGGTCACGGAATCAAGCTGTTTATGATCGGCGCTAGCGGCGCCTTCAGTACACTTCACTTGAGCGATCTGCGGCTCGAGACGCTACAGGACGATCCCGCGTTTCGTGAGGATTTTGACCGCCTGATTTTGACTATGCAGGCTGCCGTCCGGCTTGAAGTGGATGCCGTGCTGGCTTACACTTTCGCATGGCCCGGTGAATATTCGGCCGGTAAGCCAACCTGGCCCATGCGGTGGCTGACGCGCGGCGGTGTGATCGCTGATGTCGATAGGGAGAAGTGGCTCAAAGCGTTCTCGCTCGTCGCGGAACAGGCGGAGAAATACCAGGTCGACGTGGTTTTGGGAAATCTTCCCTGGCATTACACCAACACAACCCAACACTGTCGCGAGCTGCTCGAGAAACTCGGCTCCAAACGAATCAAGATCATGTGGCACCCGTCCGACAATCTGACGTGTGGTGAGGCGGATTCGGCGACGGCAGGATTCACGAATATACGCCCTTATCTAAATTCGCTGCACGTGAAAGATCTGCAGGTCATCGACGGGCTGGGTCCGAAGTTCGAGTACTGTCCCCTGGGCGAAGGCGATGTGGATTATCCGACTGTGCTATGCAACCTTCGTGACCACGACTGTGATGCTGTTTTCGCCATTGCCACGCATTTCCGCAGGCCCGGCCACGATGACGAAGACGCGATGCGAATCAACTTTGCCAAAATCAAACCTCTGATCAGCAAGATAGAGACAGGCGATTAAGCAAAATTTAGAGCACGACAACGCGGACAATGAAATCCTTTGGCAGAAGCTCCAATACGGCGACAGATCCTGTTCGACCAGCCGCCGAGGTGACGAGAATTCTCGGTTTGTTTATTATGGTTGCTCACCTTTCAGTTCTTATACACGTCCACCTCAACGTTGCCCATCGATTTTGCCTGGCAGGCCAGGATGACACCTAGGGCTTTCTCGTCCTCGGTAAGCGCGTCTTCGCACTCCATGGAGACGCTTCCCGATACAAGCTTTACTTTGCAACTGCCGCAGGTTCCGGACCGGCAGGCGTTGTCGATTTCGAGGCCGATTGAGTCAGCGACATCAAGAATCGGCTCGTCGGGTGGCAACGGTGCCGACCTTCCTTCTGAGGCGAAGGTGACCGTCGCGTCGCTTGCGACCGTCCGCGCGTCACGGGCCGCATCAGGTTTTGGTTTCCTTTTTACGGTGCCGAATGCCTCTATTTTCACTTGCTCATTGGGGACTTCGAGTTCTTCCAGCATGGCCCGGACATCGCGCATCATCGGCTCGGGTCCGCAGATATGAAAAAGGCGGGTCGCGGTCTCCGGCACGAACCTGGCGATCAACTCTTTTCGAATTCTTCCCGTGCTACCCGCCCAATCCTCTTCCGGACGGCTCAGTGTGACCTCCAGATGAAGGTTGCGATGCCGCTCCTTGAGTCCGTCAATTTCCCTGAGAAATATGAAATCCTTGAGGTTGCGAAAGGAGAGGAGCAGGAAGATTTCGCCCTCCCAATTCCGGTCCGTGAGGTAGCGCACCACACTCATCATCGGCGTGATTCCCACCCCCGCGGCTATGAGGACAATGCTGTCGTGTTCCTTTCCCGTAAAAGTGAACTTGCCGGCGGGCGCAGAGAGCCGGAGCTGGCAGCCTGGTATAGCTTCGTTGTGCAGGTATCTGGATACGATTCCCATTTCCTCACGCTTAACCGTGATCTCGAGGCACTCCGGTCGAGTCGGGGTGGAGGCGATTGTGTACGACCTCCTGGTGCGCTTTCCCCCCGGTTCAATGTCCAAGGTCAGAAACTGGCCCGGTAGATACTCAAATGGAATATTGCCCCCGCCCGGTTGGACCAACCGAATAGTCTTTACGTTCTCCGTCTCATCAAGGACTTCTGCCACCTCTAAAGTTCCGGAGAAGCGGTTCGGATTCGGATCGCAACAGGGACATTCGGGCAACTCCTGAATCTGCTCCTCGGTATATCGCGGATTGATGTGCTGAGGGCAGTTCCCATCCCACAGCGAGATACGAAAGACGAAGGCGCGTTCCGGTTTGCCCCGATAATTCGGGTCGGTCAGCTTCTGCAGCAGCTCCGGATCATCCTCCACGACCTTGGCCGTACCCCACATCTTGATTCGTTTCCGATTCGTGTAGTCCATCAGGAAGATGAAGGCTTTGTTGTTATCATTGAGGTTGCCGTAGGAAATGTACTGGCGGTTACCTGAAAAATCGGCGAAGGCGAGGGTGCGGTCATCGAGGACTTTCAGGAATCCCGGGGGCCCGCCCCGGTGCTGAATGTACGGCTGACCCCCGGCACTCGTGGTTCCAAGGTAGAAGGAATCCCGTTCTGCGATGAATTTCGCCAGTTCCGGTGTGATTCTGTCCAGCCACCAGTCCGGATCCTGTTCCGTCTCGTGGTAATTCCTGCGCGAGCCTAGACGTTCTTGGATTCCCTTTACAGTTGGCGTAAAGGCGATGTCACTTCGAGGTTGGTTCATTGTGTTTGCTCCTTTTCCAGCGTGGTTTGGACGCTTCTTACGTTTGAAGGTTATCACACCTCCGGGCCGCCATCATTTTGGGTCGAAGGAAAATCGTCAATCAGGGCCTCGGGAGTTTGTGCGCAGAGAGCCTTCAGCGGGGAAAGGTTTTATGCGCGGGACTCCTCCCAAGCTCGAAATTAAACCATCAAGCGCAACACCGTCGATGAGGCCATGCCCGACCAGATTCGACTCCTTGAAGGAGGAAGGTGGTTTAGCGAAGATGAGGTCTCCAAAACCGACCTGATCTTTTCTGTGCTCTAGCTTTGACGTCAATAGGTCTGTGCTACTCGAAGACGATGAAACTGACCTGCTCGCTTGTGTGGAAACGCTCCGCATCCTGCAACTGATCTTCGTCGATCACGAGCTGCAAGCTGGTTGCGGTGACCGGAGTTGGCCCATAGAGCACGGCCCATCCTCCGTTAAAGCCGTCCATGCCGGCCTGCGTGGCGATGGCCACGGATGCACTGGAAAGACCACTCAAGGCGTACGCGTAGGGTGGCGCATTGTCTATACCGAGAACGAGATCTGCGCCGAGGGCGGTCGCATAGGGTGTCCCATCCAATGTCCCACTGCCACTTTCGACAACAATGTAGCCGATTGTTTCGTCAGCGCGTGTCAGGTCGGGGTCCTCACATACGGTCTTGCCTACCCGCAGCGTGCTGTTCGACGGGGGATTGGTCCGAGACGAGCCGCTGGACCAGAATACCGAGAAGCGGGCATCGTTCTCGGTCATGACTTGACCAAGAACGACCGGGCTGACGTAGGAATTGCTGTAAGTGCGGCTCTCACCGAGCCAGGAGCTATCGTTGTCCGTTACGGTGGAGGTGAATTTGACTGCTTCCATGGTTACATCATGCTGTGCCATGGTGTAGGTCCCGGTCTCGACCACCATGCACCTCGATCTTGCGCACGCGCACAACGGTGTGTAGATGAGATCTAGCTTTGACGTCAATAGGTCTGGGTGCTACTCGAAGACGATGAAACTGACCTGCTCGCTTGTGTGGAAACGCTCCGCATCCTGCAACTCGATCTTCGTCGATCACGAGCTGCAAGCTGGTTGCGGTGACCGGAGTTGGCCCATAGAGCACGGCCCATCCTCCGTTAAAGCCGTCCATGCCGGCCTGCGTGGCGATGGCCACGGATGCACTGGAAAGACCACTCAAGGCGTACGCGTAGGGTGGCGCATCGTCTATACCGAGAACGAGATCTGCGCCGAGGGCGGTCGCATAGGGTGTCCCATCCAATGTCCCACTGCCACTTTCGACTACAATGTAGCCGATTGTTTCGTCAGCGCGTGTCAAGTCGGGGTCCTCACATACGGTCTTGCCTACCCGCAGCGTGCTGTTCGACGGGGGATTGGATTGAGACGAGCCACGGGACCAGAATACCGAGAAGCGGGCATCGTTCTCGGTCATGACTTGACCAAGAACGACCGGGCTGACGTAGGAATTGCTGTAAGTGCGGCTCTCACCGAGCCAGGAGCTATCGTTGTCCGTTACGGTGGAAGTGAATTTGACTGCTTCCATGGGTACACCATGATGTGCCATGGTGTAGGTCCCGGTCTCGACCACCATGTAATGAACCGGCACGCCGCTGATGGGAGTTGTCGAACCGTCGGCGCGCTGCACCCGCACCTCGAAGTTATTACCGGAGGCGGCGTTGCGCACGCGCACAACGAGCGGCACTTGGCCGCTGTCGTAATTGGGCGAGCAGACGACGACCATATCGTCATAGCTACTCGGGAGCTGGACGGTGGCCCAGCTCGAATTGGTAACGTTACTGACCACGCCCATCTCCAGTCGAGGGCCGCTCGAGATCACGGTAATGGAGACGGCGGCTGTGTTGCTGTCGACAGTTCCGTCGTTGGCCTGGAACGTGAATTGGTCTACGCCGGCGAATCCGGGATCTGGTGTGTAGATGAGATCCGGAGCAGTGCCGGAGAGCGTCCCGTCGGCTGGTCCCGCGACTATGTTATAAGTGAGCGGATCACCGTCGAGGTCGGAGGCCGTAAGGGTGATCGCCACCGCCGTGTCCTCAGCGCTGACGACCGACTGGTCGTCGGCCACCGGCGCATCATTGACCGGATTTATCGTGATCGTAACGGTGGCCGCGTTCGAGGTCGCGATACCGTCATTCGCCTGATAGGTGAAACTGTCCGTTCCGAAGAAGTCGGGGTTCGGGGTGTAGCTGAACGATCCGTCTGCGTTGAGCGTGAGGTTCCCGTCGGTTGGGCCGGAAATCAGTAGCGGTGTAAGTGCGTCCCCGGCGGGGTCGCTATCGTTGTCGAGCACGCCCGGCGCGGCTATGGTCAGGATATCGTCTTCCTGGCCGCTGTAAGCGTCATCATTTGCCAGAGGCGGCTCATTAAATTTGTCAAAAACGATGAAACTGACCTGCTCGCTTGTGTGGAAACGCTCCGCATCCTGCAACTGGTCTTCGTCGACCACGAGCTGCAAGCTGGTTGCGGTGACTGGGGTCGGCCCGTAGAGCACGGCCCATCCTCCGTTAAAGCCGTCCATGCCGGCCTGCGTGGCGATGGCCACGGATGCACTGGAAAGACCACTCAAGGCGTACGCGTAGGGTGGCGCATTGTCTATACCGAGAACGAGATCTGCGCCGAGGGCGGTCGCATAGGGTGTCCCATCCAATGTCCCACTGCCACTTTCGACAACAATGTAGCCGATTGTTTCGTCAGCGCGTGTCAGGTCGGGGTCCTCACATACGGTCTTGCCTACCCGCAGCGTGCTGTTCGACGGGGGATTGTATTGAGACGAGCCTCGGGACCAGAATACCGAGAAGCGGGCATCGTTCTCGGTCATGACTTGACCAAGAACCACCGGGCTGACGTAGGAATTGCTGTAAGTGCGGTTTTCGCCGAGCCAGGAGCTATCGTTGTCCGTTACGGTAGAGGAGAACTTGACCGCTTCCATCGTTATACCGTGCTCGGCCAGGGTAAAGGTACCGGCTTCCACCGCCATGTAGTGAACGGGCACGCCGCTGATGGGAGTTGTCGAACCGTCGGCGCGCTGCACCCGCACCTCGAAGGTATTACCAGAGATGGCGTTGCGGACGCGAACAACGAGCGGCACTTGGCCGCTGTCGTAATTGGGCGAGCAGACGACGACCATATCGCTATAGCTACTCGGGAGCTGTACGGTGGACCAGCTCGAATTGGCAACATTACTGACTACGCCGACCTCGAGTCGAGGGCCGCTCGACTGCACAGTAATGGTGACGCCGGCGGTGTTGCTTCCAACGAAACCATCGTCGTCGGCGTATTGGAAGAGATCGGTCCCGCTGAAGCCCAGGTTGGGGGTGTAGTCAAAACTCCCGTCCGCATTGAGGGTGAGCGAGCCGTTGCTCGTTCCCGAAACCAGGACCGCGGTAAGATTATCTCCGTCTACATCGTTATCGTTATCGAGGACGCCGGGTGCGGCGACGCTAAGGGTATCACCTTCGTCCATGGTATAGGCGTCGTCGGCCGCCAGGGGCGGGTCATTGACCGGATTAACCGTGATCGTAACGGTGGCCACATTCGAGGTCGCGAAACCGTCGTCTGCGGTGTATGTAAAGCTGTCGCTACCGTGGAAGTTGGGGTCCGGAGTATAGGTGAAGGAGCCGTCCCCGTCGAAGGTGAGGAGCCGTTGGCGGGACCGGCACCCAACACTGCCGTGAGCGGATCTCCATCCGTGTCCCCGTCGTTACCGAGAACACCGGGTGAAGCCACGCCGAGCGAATTGTCCTCGTCGATCGAGTAGGTATCGTCGATCGCCACAGGCGTGTCGTTGACCGACGTCACGGTGACTGTGAACGTCGATTCGACGAACAGGGTGCCGGAGTCGGTCGCCCGGATCGCGAGGTCCGACGTCCCGAACGCGTTGGCCGCGTAGTCGAGCGTCAAGACACCACCTGCGATCGTCGTCGAATCGAATATTGATGCGTTTGTGTTCGCTTGGACCGCGTAGGTGAGCCCGGCGCTCCCCTCCTCGACGTCGTCGAAGCTCGTCTTCAAGTCGATCACCCGGTCGAGAGCATCCTCTTGGTCCGTCACGTTCGCAATGCCGCTCGTCGTCGGTGTGTCATTGACCGCATTGACCGTTATAGTGACGGTCGCGACGTTGGAAGCGAGCGTGCCATCATTAGCGGTATAGGTAAAAGTGTCGGTGCCATTGAATTCCGGACCAGGCGTATAGGTGAACGCCCCGTCGGAGTTTAAGCCGAGTGTGCCATCGCTCGGGCCGGTGGCGAGCGCCGCTGTCAGGCTGTCGCCGTCGACATCGCTGTCATTGCCGAGGACGCCCGGTGCGGACACGATCAGCGCGATGTCTTCATCCACAGCGTAGGTTGCGTCGTCAACCGCAATGGGCGGGTCATTGACCGGGTTCACGGTGATCGTAACGGTGGCCACATTCGAGGTCGCGAAGCCGTCGTCTGCGGTGTAGGTAAAGGGGTCGATACCGTGGAAGTTGGGGTCCGGAGTGTAGGTGAAGGAACCGTCGGAATTAAGCGTCACGTTCCCGTTGACCGGACTGGAGCTCAGCGCGGCGCTAAGCGGGTCGCCATCGTCGTCGCTGTCGTTGTCCAAAACCCCCGGAGCAACCACCGTGAGCACAGTGTCCTCGTCGGTGGCGTAGGCGTCGTCAATCGCCACCGGGGTAGTATTGGAAACGAGGTTTAACTTGCCCCATCCATAAACGTTATCGGGTCCTGGGGCTCCCGGCAGAGCTGTCACATCGATAGCCAGGCTGCGAAGGGAATCGGCCAGAGCGATGGGATCTCCGGCAAGATTGGGGTCATCGTGAATGAGGAGCGCCGCGGCGCCAGCGGTAGTGGGAGAGGAAAAAGAGGTCCCGAATGATCCTTGAAATCCGTAGGTGGAACTGCTCGTGCCGTCGGGTGCGGCAATATCGGGCTTTTGGCGCCCGTCGGTCGTCGGCCCCCAGCTGGAAAATGGTTCAGGAGGGGGATTTGCCTGGGCGTAATCGCCATGATAGATGGCGCCGACTGTGAAGGCACCTTCAGCATCGGCCGGTTCGAGGAAACTCGCTTCGGGAACGGCGTATTCAACGTCGTTCCGAAAGCTGAAAATGGTTATATCGAGATTGCTCTTCGGGCCGGCCCAATAGTCGACTTCAATCTTGTAGGGAGCCCGAGAAGAAAAATAGGGGAAACTTACGCCCTCGGCGGGATCCTGCGGCCCAAACTGAAACCCCGTGCTGCTGGCCACGACGAGGTCGTTCTTGTCCACGATGTAGAGGTCCAGGTCAGTGACCGAGTTCCCGTACTGGTTCCAATTGAGAAATATGCTCGCGGTCGAACTGGAGGAGGTGAGATCCATGCTCTCGTCGTTAGCGATGAAATCAAGCTTGTTGTCCGCATCGGGGTCGAACCAAGGGCCCCTCCAATGGCTGTCGGCCTGGTTGCCGGCCGAGACGGCCCAGAACACCCCGTCGGTGTCACGCGACCGATTGATGATCGAAGTGATGGGACCGGTATTGTCGTAGTAACTGGCGTTGACCCAGCCCACGGAATGGTTGGCGGCGTCGATACCGTTGTCTCGGAGGTAGTCAGCGGCGTTTTCGAGGTCGACTTCGTCCTCAACCATGAGGCAAAATATCTGCGCACCTGGCGCCATGTCGGCCACATGCTCCGCCACCCCAACACCGTGTACGGTGCCCGATTCAATGGGGTTGTCGTGGGCGCCGGGCAGATCAACGGCCACGGTGTCTGACTGCAACTCGCCATTTGCAATGGCATTGCTTAGGCCGATGAAACCCAAGTCGACCACGGCGACCCTAACACCGGCACCGGTGACTCCTGCGTTCTGCATGTCCGTGGCGCCGGTTAAGTCGACGCTCTCCGAAACAATGTTTCCCAAACCTTCCAATGCGATATTCGGAATTGGTGCGCGCGCGACCCGGATCTGGGGTCGGCCCTCGAGAAGACCCAGGTCGCTCGGGGGGACCAGAACTCGAATATAGGAGTTCGATATTGCGTCCACCTCGATGCCGATCGCAGGAAGCCAGGCGGTGTTGAGGAGGCGGGCACTGAGACCTTGCGATGGTTCTAGGATCACAGGAATGAGAAGTCCACGCTGGTCGCGTCGCGTTCGCAGGCGATATAGTCCCGCCAGATCTTCAGCCGCGGTTTCTCCTCCGCGCGCGAATTCGGCTCGAATCTTCTCCAGCAGGGGGCCAATCGAAGCGCCGCTCCGCTGCGCGTAGGCAGAACTCTCGGCGCCCCCTGCGAAGGCGAGAACGAGGAGAGCCAGGCGCATGAACCGGACCAGACTCAACTGCCGATCTGACCTCCTTCGTGAAGTTGGGAAAGCAAATGTTTCCAGGTTATGCCGCATCTGAGCCCCCATCCTTTCAATTCATGAATCGGAAAAACGGGACGACGAAAGACTCCAGTGACGCAAACTCACTGCCATCGTTACTCCCGCACCTAGTTATTGGAATTCGCGTACTAAGCTCTCGAAGACAGAGGTAGGCGACCAGGGACCTCTCCCGATCAAATGACCGAGAGAGGCAACCTGCGCCGGAGTAATATCTGCACCATTCCCGCAACCCAACCTCCTCGTTAAAGAACGGTTCGATGGTAGAGGCCGAATAGGTCGCTTGCAACGCGAAACTGGGCGCGAAGTATGTGTATAGCGTAGTACGTTCGCTCACCGGCTCCCCCGGTCGCCGGGGCAGCCGAGCACATGCCAAGCAAGTACGGCGTGTCCAGCCGAATCTCAGCTCTCACGACACTAGTCCGGCTTCTGCACGTCTAGAAACACGGCCCCCTGCAGGTGTTTGGCCAAATAATCGTAGGTGGCGAAGCCGTGACCGCCGACGCCCCATTCGATGCCGTAGGAGTTTTTAAATATGAATCTGGTGGAGTCCTTGACCCCGTCGGTGCAGCGGTAGCCCACGAAGGTTACGGCATGGCCCGAGCCCTGCAGCGGCTTCTGCTTGCCGAGCGTAGCGCTGTTGGTGAGAGTTTTCCAGTGCGGCCAACCCATACCGACGACGACCGGGACCCCTTCATTGAGTACATGAATGATGTTGTTGATCTGCGTCACGCGATCTCTACCGGTAATGGGGATGGTGTTGACCTTACGTCGGGTTCGCGCCTCATGAATCAGTTCCGGATCGGGATCGGGAATCTTTGCCATGGCCAGGCCAAAGGTATTCGGTTTGCGATCATAGGTAGGGATCCCATAGCTGCGCAGAGCCTGTAAGACTTCGATCAAGGAGAAGCCGGCGTCTTGGTATTGTGCGACCACTTTGCCCTCGTCTGGCCTGAGATCGATTTCCCGATCCATTCCCGTAGGCAGACCCAGAATTCTACGAGTAGCCCAGATCAGGTACTCTTCAGAGAGCTTTTCCGGCTTGCCGGAGACCTTGGAGTTCTGAAATTCGAGCGCACTGACCACGGCAAATACTGAGCAGCTTGGCCGTATCCCCTGAGTTTTTGCAATAAGGTCGAGCTGGCGAAACCGGGGCCGCAGATCGACCGCGGGGTTCATTTCCGGTTCGGTTCCGAACCGGCCGAGTATCCGATCTACGTTGGCATCCAACGGGGAAAGGCCGCGCCGGGTAGTTTGCGTTTCCGTACGGCGCTGGCGGCTGAGGCGCGCTCCCTGTTCCCGGGCACGCTTTTTGGCGATCACATTCTCCATGCGAAGGCGCTGATTATAAGCCGCTTCGACTTCCGGATCGTATCCGAATGCGCGCTGTAGCTCCGGATCGAGCTCCTTGAGAAGAATCTGCGCGATCCCCCCTTTGTGCAGAACAAGAAGCGATTTCGGCGTCACCTTCTTCACCTTGACCTGGTAGTAGGTCGTGTCCCCCGCTTCCAGTTCGTCGAAGTATTCGGGCACTGTTGAAAGGGCCCAGCAAGGGCTGAGCAAGGTGCAAAGCGTGAGAGCTCGGACGATCGCTAATGTCATCTTTCCAGCGCACCATGAGATGCCGCGCTCGTCAGGAGCGTCCGGGCAGTCCCAAATGGCCTCCACCCGAAGAACCCCGACATTTCTGGCTGTTTCCTCATACGGATCACTATCATGTTGATTCTTGCTTGGCGGCCAATACTGTAATACGCCATCTTTGAAGATTTCCTTCGATAGCCAGCGAGACTCACGACAAGGAAGTAGAGCAATACCGCACACTTCTCGAGACACCGACCTCGTCGCTCTGCCGGTGCTCTTCATTCTCTCGATTGCATTCTGGGGCTTTATCTGGAAGGCCGATGCAGTGCCCTCCGAGCTCTTTCCGGCTGCTCAGATTCGATGGGAGTTGAAGGCCAAGAACGACGTCCTGTTGTATTCCTCGACCTTTGTGCCCCCGGGAGAAGACCCCGACGAGCGGAGCATCATGGACAGCGAGTTCATGAAAGCAATTCATCCTCCTGTGATTGGGGCAGGGTTTCTGGGGGTCGTTGTGCTCTACGTGATCTTGAGTTTTTTCGGGCTGCCGATCATGCTCATTTACGGCATGATCCGTGGTTTCGGCGAGCTGCCCCATCAAATGATCTTGGAAGTCGTAGGCGCGTTTTGGGGAAAGCTATACTTGCAGAAGAAATATGGATCAAAGGAATTCCTGCGTCTCGCTCCGACCGTGCTATCCGGTTACTTCACCGGTGTGGGCCTCATCGGCATGGCTACGATCGCCATGAAGCTGATCAAGTCGGCGGTGTCGGCAGCTCCGTTTTAGTGTCGTGCCCGATAAATAAGCATGCCAATGCCAGAGCCGTTTCCTGCCGCCCATGTTTCTGCCCACAATCGCGAGATCGAAGAAGTCAATGAGCCACGCAGTCGAAGTTCACCATCCTCAGAATCTGCGTAATCCGCGAAATCTGTGGTCAATCTCCCCCTTTCTCTGTTTCCTCCTGTTCAACAAACCCTCTCCCGATCATGCACCGAACGGCGAACTTATGCTCGCAGTCGGAGGAACCCAAAAAGACTTCGGGTGTTGACGATGGCTCAATCAGCAACAGGTTCGGAAATTCCACGACGACGGTTTTCTGATCGTTCGGAAGCTGATCCCAGTAGATGTGGGCGATGTATTGATGACGATGGAACGGGTCGTGCATCGTTCCACCCCCCATACCGTTAAATCGGTCCGATGGAGCCTGGATATCCGCTACAGTCGCATTGGGCTGCCTACCGGGCGAAAAAACGTTCCGGGATTTGTGGCCCGCGGTCGAGAGAACCCGGACCATGTTGCCAGGTCGCTTGACGATTGGCTTCGAGTGTATGAGGAAGCCAGTCTCGATCCGCTGAGGAATTGATGGGGACGCTTCGCCTCACCCAAGATGTCCTATCACCCCTGGAGGGCGCCAATCCTTTGGCGCCGCCGGAAATCCAATGCTACGATTGTCACGAATTGGCGGACGCAAAAGATTGCTCCAGGTACATCGGTTCTATCTTTAGAAGAAGGGCCGATTCCTATGCGGTAGCTTCGACTTTCTTCAAGGGCCCCCGCTGCAGATCTCGGATGGGTACCTGAGGAAGCCTGTCGATAAGTTCCGGAATATCGATCAATTCCAGCAGGCCCATGCAGAACAAGGGAGCGGCCTGCTTGTATGCTTTGGGCCATTCGATCAACCGTTCCAGGGTATCCAGGAGCTTGTTAGTGATTAGACTCTGAACAAGATCCGGTTGCAGAAAAGTGGCGAGCAGCGCAGCGAAAGTGGCCGCCTCGCCATCGGCTAAGAGATCCACCGGTTCTCCCGGGAATGCGGTCCTGATCTGGCTTAGCAGGCAGAGCACTTGCCCCACCTGGATCCCCAACGGGCGTTGGCCGACGCCATTGAGTATCATCATGTACTTCCAGTCTACGTTGAGTTCTCCGACGCCAAGTACCGCGGCTTTGATAATTCGTGAGCCGGCTTCCATCTGTTTCACCAGTTCCTTGGCAATATCCCGCCCCGTTCCGTTGCAAATGACAAGCGCGGAACGGCTTGCGGACTGTGGGGAAATCATTCGCAGGGGAAGTGTCCAGTGTGATCCAATAGTGAGCTTGTGGCGCGAAATCCGACCTGAGCTGGTTTCTCGTGAGGAAACCACATGCAATTGACTTGATCGCTTGCAATCGGGCATTCGCAAACACTCCCTCAGGTGTTGCCTCATGTCATCATCGCTCAGTTCCCGATGTGCCCGCCGTTGTTCCCGGTTGGATATCATGCGATCGCGCGCTAGGGAAAGCAGGGTCGCATTGTCGGTGGAAATTCCCACGCGAATTTCCGGCTCTGAGAGGACTTCGTCCTCCCAGGGCAATTCGGTATCGGGTCCGTCTAGCTCCATGTGTTTGTTCAGGAAGCGATAAAGCTGCTGCCGATTGTCTTTTTCGTAATTATGGGTTCCGGGATCGGTGTTGTCGTGGAAACCCAGGCGATCCGACGCCCCGAGTAACTCGAAATACGGTTTGACCGGCTGGTAGACCGACCTTCGGGTGCGCTTGGATTGGAAGCAGCAATCGTCGAATCGATTGTAGATCAAGAGGGAAGGTCGCGGCGCAAACATGGCAGTGAGCTTGTCGAAGTCCGCCACCGTGCAGATATCGGCTGGAATCTGCTCCATGTCGCCAATGTCTTCCTCACAGGATGCTCGTTGCCAGACTGGTGAGTGGCCCGCTACGGGTACGATCACTTTGATCCGCTCATCCAGGGCCGATAATAGCGCCGTTTGCCATCCTCCACCGGATAGACCGGTCATCGCGATGCGATCCGGGTCGGCGTGTTCGTGGGCCAGTAGCAGATCCAGAGCCCGCTTCATAATCAGGTAGAATACGCCGATTCCGGCGAGCCCAGTCAGATCGAGATGAGCGATTTGATCGTGGTCAACATTGGCCCGCAATTCACCCATCCCTATAAATTCAGTATTCAGGGCGAGCATCCCGCGCTTGGCCTGGTTGATGCATCGGGCCTGCTTGTAGGGCATGGCCTTGCCTCCCATGTGGTGGCCATTGGGGTTGAGGACAGCGGGGACCTTTCCGTTCAGGTCGGTGGGCTCGTAGAGGAGAGCGGGAATCCACATGCCCGGATACCCTTCGTAGCGCAACTTTCGGACGTTGTATACCGGCGAGGGACTGATTGTCTCTCCCCATTCCACCGCAGGTTCCTGATCGATTATCCCCGGATCGTGGCCGCGATAGAAGATTTCGAGCATCGATTTCCTGATCGCAGTCGCTTCCCTCAGCCAGGCATCGGCATCATCGCTGGGAGAAAGCTTTGGCAGTTGGGTCTTCAGAAATGCCTTTACCTCGCGCAGGGCGTACTTTTGCCCGATAACGGGACGGGAGAGCAGGTCTTCGATCACGCTCGGTAGAGATGAATTGGATTGGGTCGGCATAAGGTTATTGCGTTGGGTGGATGAGAACCGAGTTTATGCTAGGCCCAGATTCAGCGAACCTGGGCGCGAAGCGGTTTGCCAGCCTCTGGAGGGCCGACGGCTCTGGAGGCCGCTGCCAGGTTCGGTCTCGGGAACGAGGCCGGTTGCCTCCTTGAATGGCATGATCAGGCATCGGCAAGGTTGCCTGCCTTGCGGACTCGAGGGCCCTCGTCCCTCCAGAGGTGAGGCAGTTTGTATTTCCGCTCCATTTGCCGAGTCGTTTCTTAGCTTCACTTCGGAAGTGTTCCTGTTGTCGTTCTTAATTACTTTTGTAACCAATTGATATAGTGGAACTTTCGTTTATTTTTCAAGCTTTTTCGGATCTGTTTTGAGCCCCAAAATGCCGCTTCGCTTATTTTTAGGCTAGGCGACTGGGTGTCGGATTCAAGTGCATCTCTTTTTGTGTCCTGTTTCCTGAATTCTCTCCGGTAGGACCTACTTCAAGGTATGCAGTGTTCATGATACTCCCCTTGATTTGCTAATCCACGTTGATGAGTGTTTTGTATCTGGCCTACCCGACGGCCAGCTCGCCAAGTGAATTATCAGGTGGTAGAGGTAAATCTCTTTTGGACCTATTAGCTGAGGAGGCTTAATTTGGAAAATTCTAATAGAACCATATCAGCTAGAGATAAAACGGACGCGGTTGAAACCGTAGTTGCCCGTGAAGTCGCCGCTGCCCTGAAGCGCAACGGGGTACCTTACCTGTTCGGCATTCTGGGAGGAGGCAGTTCCATCGACCTGGTCGAGGCCTGCCGCGAGCAGGAGATCCCGTTCGTTCTGGCCCAGCACGAAACCAGCGCCGCGATGATGGCGGTGGTGTGCGGCGAGCTCACGGACTCTTGTGGGGTATGCGTCTCGATCATGGCGACCGGGGCGGTCAATCTTGCAGGCGGAGCCACCTATGCCTACCTGGAACGCCATCCACTGCTCTGCATCTCAGAGAGCTATGGAGCCCAGATGGCGCCCCTGATGTCGATCCAGAAGATCGACCATGCCCAGACCTTCGCCTCTTACTGCAAGGACACGATTGAGCTCCATAGCGATCATCCGGGCCGCCAGATAGACGAGACGATAAGACTTGCCATGACTGAGCGACCGGGACCTGTCTTCGTTGACTTCCCTCATAAGCCAAGTCCCACCGGAAGTAGGGCGAATGAGGTGCAGGAGGCCTTTGAGCCCTCATCGAAAATAGAAGGCGATCTAGAGGCCATCGCCGATGCCCTTAAGGGAGGCGTGAAACCGATTATCATTGCCGGACCGGTGGTATCGCGTCAGGGGGCGGCGGCGGAACTGATCGCCTTGGCCGAGAGACTGGGGAGTGCCGTCATGGTAACCTCCAAGGCAAGAGGAGTAGTCCCCGAGACCCACCCTCTTTATGCGGGGGTGATGTCGGGCGTGTATAAGGGCGAAACCCTCGAGGGCCGCCTGATGGCCAAGAGCGACGTTGTCCTGGCGGTCGGCTTGGATCGCATGGAGCTGCTAACTCCCTGGAAATATGAACAGCCGCTCCTGGCCCTCGACGCCGTCCCAGTGGAGGACGAAATCGTGGGGGATCCTGCGTACACAGCCACTGGCCCGCTAGCGGATATGCTCGAATCGCTTAGGGGCATCCTACCTGATCGAACCACCTGGAATCCGACCGAGATCGAGGACTTCTGGGAGGAAGCGATGAGGGATCTCGGAGCCAGTACTACCGACTTGAACGCCACTTCCGTTTTGCTTCGGGCGCGGGAAATGGCCGCCCCTGACACCATCCTCACCACCGAGGCCGGCGTCTACGGCCGGGTGAACCTTTACGCCTGGAAGGTATATGAGACGGGAACCTACTTCGACTCAAGCGGGGCTAACACGATGGGGTTTTCAATACCGGCTGCCTTGGCGGCGGCGCTTCTGAGGCCGAAAGGTAAAACGGTCTCCCTCGTCGGTGACGGTGGTTTCCTGATGCGGGCCGGCGAGCTGGAAACGGCAGCTCGGATGGGGCTCTCGCCGACCATCATCATCTTTGACGATGGCAGCATGGGAATGATCCGTATAAAGCAGCGGTCGAAGGGCTATGCTCGTGAGGGGGTAGACATCGCCCAGACAGATTTTGTCCGCCTCGCACAAAGCTTCGGCGGCGTCGGCTCGAAGGTGGAAACCTTAGAAGAGTTCGAGAACGCCTTTGGGCAGGCGTTGGAGTCTGACCGGCTTCACGTTATCGACGTGCGCCTGGACGCCGATATCTATGCCGCCCACATTGAGCCGATACGGGGAGTTTAGAGCAAGTGAGCAAATAATGAGGCGGTCAAAAGAGGCGTCTGGCAGGCGGACGGACTCGAGGGCTCTCATCTCCAGCGCAAAACAAAGAATCCGCTTTATCGTAGAATCTCTACCCCGTAGGCGAGAAACTTCTCATCGTGGGTCACGACAGGCCAGCCTCGCTTGAGAGCCAGCGCAATTATGAAGCGGTCGGCCGGATCGCGATGGTGCCCGGGAAGTGCGGTCGCAGCTGCGGCCAGATTTCCGTTGATCGATACCTCCGTAACATCATGGTGTTCAAGCGCCTCCAAATACCACCTGGCAGGAGGGAAGGGAAGTTCGAGGTCTCCCGATTCATACTTCGTCCCGATCTCGAAGGCGGAAATCGCCGAAACGTAAACCGTCGCTTCACGACCAATTCGACCCAGCGTCTCTGACCTGAGCTTCCCTCCGCCCTGAGTCAGCCAGATGAGTCCACATGTATCCAGAAGCATGCTTACAAATCCCAATCGGATTCAGTCATGGGCTCCGTAAGGTCGAAGTGCACAGCAACCTTTCGCAGCAGCGCATGGGGTACCGTGCGGTTCCTCCTGCGATGGGGAACAAGATCGGCCACCGGTTTTCCGTAGCGGCATATCGTGACCCCTTCTCCAGTCTCTTCGATTTTCGCCAGCACCGCCGAAAGCGTCGTCTTCGCTTCATGAATGTTGATCGTTTGCACAGAATTAAACTTAGTTGACTAAGTCTTTAATGTCAACTTTTGACTCCTGAACAGCCAACCGCAAAGAATTCAGCGCGGCTTTTACTTTCACTCGTTCACCAGATTTTCATAGAAACTATCGATGGACTGGAACGTATATCTTTCCGGCGAAGTACATACCGACTGGCGACAAGAACTGATTGATGGCGTCAAGGCACGTAATCTGCCCATCGAATTTACGTCTGCTGTGACAGATCATCAAGCCAGCGACGCGGCTGGTGACTTACTTGGTGCCGAAGCCAGTAATTTCTGGCGTGACCACAAATCATCGAAGGTCAATGGAATCCGTACCAGAACTCTAATAGAAAAATGTGATGTGGCAGTCGTACGTTTCGGGAGTAAATACAAACAGTGGAATGCGGCCTTTGACGCTGGGTATTGTTCGGCTATTGGAAAGCCTTATATCACCCTCCACGATGAGGGCATCGTTCATCCGCTGAAAGAGGTGGATGCGTCGGCTATGGCTTGGGCTAAGACTCCGGCGCAAGTCGTGGAGATCCTGAAATATGTTATCAGCGCGTAATGACGCCGTGGGTTATCGTATTGATAGTCGAACCGAACTACAGGCCACCCAAGCAATAATGAATGACACCCGGCCGAATATTTTCGTCATCGTTTCGCACGACATCGGCAGGCATCCCGCAGGCGGGTACGCCTCATCTCGACCGATTCGCTGCGGAGGGCATTCGCTTCGATCGTTTCTACAGCACGTCTCCATAATGCAGCCCGGCGCGCGCCTCCTTATTCACAGGGCGGTTTCCGCACAGTCACGGAGTCATCGGTATTTGCGCGCCAACGTTTGATTTCGACCTTCATCCAGAGGAGAGGCACCTTTCACACCTCCTTCACGATTGCGAGTACGACACCGCCCTGGCCGGCTTTCAACACGAGACCCTTCGCCTTCACGACCTTCCTTTTAAGCGATTGCCAGGCAAGGACAGTTCTTGCGACAGCGTGGCAGATTCGATAATCGCATACCTGCGGTCGCGCAAAGCGTGCGACAAGCCTTTCTTCCTCCAGGCCTGATGGTCGCAGGCCCATAGGCCGTTCGAGAAATTCGGCACCTCATCCTACTCGGAGGGTGGAGTCTTCATCCCACCGTGGATCGCTGACGAACCATCGGCGCGGGAGGATTTCGCCGCTTTCCTCGGTCTCGTTCATCGAAGACCAACCCCGTACCCGGCACCTGCCCTTCGAGTTTTACCATCTCGAAAACGACCCTCTCGAGCAGTTTAACCTAACCCCTCTTTCTCAACTGGGCGTCATTTTTGACCTAAGTCGTTGATAAACGACCAAAGGTCTCCACTACATCTCGCTAGTTTTCGATTCGATTTTTGGTGGCGGTTGTGCAGGAAGTTCAAGCTTTAGCTGGTTGAGCAATAGCTTTTGATCCTTACTGGGCTCGGTGTAACGGGTGAGCACCACGGTGCGCCCGTCGGTGGTGGGTAGCTTTACATCGAGCATTTGCATCGCCGCCATTTTCGAAAGCACCTCGACGGCAGTAAGACCAGGGGCCAGATCGCGCAAGCGACGCTTCAGAGTGACCCATAGGCAGTAAGCCAGGAAGCTGATAAAAATATGGGCCTCGATGCGATCGTCCCTTTGGTGATGGATGGGCCGGATGGAGAGGTCATTTTTCATTTCCTTGAAAACTTGCTCGATCTCAGTGAGTTGGATGTAGAGGTGCCAGAGGCGGTGCGGATTGTCGGCACTGAGGGTGCTGCGCAACAGGTAGCGGCCTTCCCGGCGATAGGTCTGACGGTATTTCTTCCAGTTCAACCGGAAGCTCACCGGCGAGCCATTGGCGGGGCCATCCTCGGGGGCTACGGCAATGTCGAGTAAACGCCAGATCCGCGGGCCGGCTTCCTTCTTGGCTTCGCCCAGTTTAATGAGGATGGTATCGCGCTGGTAACGCCGCTTGCTATCGCGGAGCTTCTTGAGCCTCTCAAGCAATCGGCGCAAACCGCGCAGACGCATACCCTTTTCTTTGTGCAGGCGCTCCTTGCTACGGGCCAAAACATAAGTTTCACCCCCCTCCCTGATGAGTTTTACGTCGATACCTGCACGCAGATTCTGCCACTGCTTTTGCAGCAACGATTGCTCGAACTTGTCCAGCCACGAGCGCGGCGTACCCACCAGATAGTCGATCGGCGGGTCGCTTGCACGCATCTGGGCCAAAACCTCCTCGGTAGGTATTCCCCGATCCATGACCCAGATGCGCCGGGCCTTGCCGTAGGCCTTTTCGATGCGAGCAAGAAAATCGCCCAAGGTGGTTTGATCCAGGGTGTTACCGGGAAGCACTTCATAGGCAATCGGAAAGCCCTCCGGGGTGACTACCAGGGCGATCACCACCTGCAGACAATCCCAACGTTTGTCTCGGCTGTAGCCGAACTTGCGGATTCGGCTCGAAGCCGCTGGTTCCTGGTTCGGATCACACTCGAAATAGGTGCTCGTCAGATCGTATAGCAGTACCTCGTAACGGGCGTTGAACAAATCGCTCCAGCGGTTGGTCAGGTGGCTGAACAGGGCCTTTTTGTGCTCCAGCAATCGATCGTGGCAGCGATACAGGGTGTTCTTCTCGGCCAGACCGAAGTCTTCGCCCAGAAGATCGGCCATGGCTGATTGCTCATACCATTGGCGGTGCAGCCGCCACTCGCTTCCTGGATCGATCAGTCGATAGGCCACCAGGGTTTGCAACACATGGGCCCACCGCCTGCCTTGCCGGGAAGGCCTCACTCGCTCGCGCCAGAACTCACCCAACCCCAATTGTTCATAAAGCACGCAGGACAACCAGCACGCTCCCCATTGGCGGGGCCGTTCGATACGCAGATCTTTGAGCCGAATGCGAATGATGCTTTCCTCATCCACTGGTGGGGCCCGATCTTCGGGATACAGCGCCACCTGCTCCGGCCGGGGCCTGCCCTCGGTGAAGATCTCGATACTCTTGCGCCACGAGCTGCGCTGGCTGTCGTTGATCTCTCCAAGGTACAACACCTGCCTCTGCACCACCCGAGCGCCGCCCACGCGCTTATTTTCGACGATGTTCCAGTAGCAGTGCTCTTTGCCATCTTTGCGCCGACGATTGCACCTCAGAAACATGATGGCCCCCAATTATACAAACAAATCGAGGCCTGGGAAGAGGGTAGGTCTACACTACAGGCTGTTCTGCCAACCTTCCCCCACTGTTTATGCGACTCGACAGCCCATTTACCCCCGAAAAAAACTTTTTTAGAGGTTGAGTTGGTCAAGTCGGGCTAATGGACGATCCGACATACCGCGATGAAGTGGCGCATTTGACATCGCAGCTCTATAAATGGATGAACCTTACTAACGATCCGCTTCTGCGGGGTCTTCCTGAGCCGCCGATTTACCGGCGAACGCTCGACGCGTTGGGAAAGATTCACAGAGCGTGTCTTAGCAGCTGAGATGCCGCCATGCGCTGAGCTGGAAGAAAGGCTTATCACTACAGCAGACTGCCTGACAGCGGCGGCTGAGTCTGGCCGTTCTAAGGAAACTGAGAGTATGGATCACGAAAGGGCGCGAAAGAAAGCGAAAACGCACGAACGCTCCAGGGGTCTCTCGGGTAGATCGCTCTTACAAGTATTCGGGCAGGACCTCGGCGAGGCGATTACCCACGATCTGCTCCTCTCCCGGCACCAAGGTCATGGGATCGACCAGAATCCCACGTGGTGCCCGCCGAATGGCGATGGGCGGTTCGCCTGAAAGCATGTTGGCGATGACCTGTCGGCAGGCTTCTTCGTTGTCTAGGTCGATATAGGCTCGTGGAGCAAAGTCGGGCGCTGCGTCCTGGCCTTCTGCCATAACGTAAGCACGGATACCCGGCAGGCTTCGAACGCATTCAACGATTGTTTCTGCCTGGGCGTTCCAGCGCTCACGGTCCTCGTCGTCCGATCCTTCCAGAAAGCACTCGACCGCCGCTACGAGCCCCATGATTTCCTCTTTGCCCACCTTCATTCCGCGCCCGATCGCACTGTAGGGGTTGGCGTTGAGCCGCACTGCGTCGACGTTTTGGCGCTTCCCCAAAACAAGTCCGGAGCTCTGCGGTCCGCGGATGCCCTTACCGCCGCTGAAAACGACCAGTGAGGCTCCCGTATTGACAATTTCGGTCAGGTTCGATCGGGGAGGGACCTGAGCGGCTGCGTCGACTATCACAGGCACATTCATGCGGTTCGCGCCCGCTACTACTTCTGCTAGTTGCTCGGCGCTCTGTTTGCCGAGAAAGAAGACAATAGCTGCGGTATGTTGGCTCAAGCCGTCGAGGATGTCCAGGGCCGTGACCTCGGTTTCCGTTCCCACCCGAACCAGTTTACCTCCACAGATCTCGATTCCCTGGTGGATGTAGGTGTGACGATCTACCAGAGAGATAACGAATTCATTCTTCCACCCATCGGTGTGGGGAAGCGCCGCGACTTTCCCGCTATCGCGGTCGGTCAGGCAGGCGGCGGCCGAAAGCTGCATCCCGCTGGCCGCACCGCAGGAGATATAGGCGGATTCCACGCCGATCCGACGTGCCAGGTACTCCCCGGCCTTGCGACCCAGCTCGTGCAGGTCGATGAACGCTCCGGCGGCTTCGCTCATCGCCTGCAGCACCGGCTCAGGCATGAGACTTCCGCCGAGAGTGGTGATAGTTCCGCTCCCGTTGATCAATCGGCGGGTACCCAGGCTATCGTAGTTCATGTTGGGACTTCCTTCGTTTGCTCGGCAGGGCGCTGTGGCGGCAAGGGATTGCCGCCCTCCAGTTCTCGGATGGCGCCTCGTATTTGGAGGGCGCCAATCCTTTGGCGCCGCCGAACTTCCTCGGCGAGAAAACTGTTCGGCAGGTTCGTTATACGGTCATTTGCCATCAGCCAAATGGCGCATGCGCAGACCACCTCCCCCGGGAGCGATTTCACCGTTCCGAACCATGCCGGCAGAGATCAGTAATCGTTCGCCGGTGCGGTGCCGCCCGTAACTGTCGGTGAAGATAAATCGGCCGCTACGTTCTTCCAGGAGCGTGACATCAGCTACCGTGCCTGCTTGCAGGGTGCCCAGATCCCCAGTTCTTCCAAGAACCTCAGCCGGCCGGGTAGTGGACAGTTCAACCACCCGCTCCAGCGAAAGCCCGAGCAGCAGGAACTTAGACATCGTGGTGGGCATGTCGTAGACCGGTCCGTGCACATTGCCGGTGTGCAAGTCCGTGCTTATGGTTGTCGGCTCGAAGTCCTGGGCCACAGCAGCTTCCGCGACTTCCCATTGGAAACTACCTGCACCATGGCCGACATCGAATATTACGCCGCGGTCCGCCGCTTCTCGAACTTCTTCGAAGACGGTATCGTTCCCGTCCAATATGCGTTCGCTGTGACCCTTGAAGCAGTGGGTTATGCAGTCGCCCGCCTCCAGGTGAGGAAGCATTTCCGGAACTGGCATGGGGCTTTCCCCAATGTGGACCATGAGCCAGGTCTCCGATTTCCGGGCCGCCGCCACCGCATCCAGGAAATTGGCCCAGCCTTGTTCGCCTTCACCGATGATGTGGCGGCTTGCGCGTATCTTGACCCCTATGGCGACATCGGGATGTTCGCGGATGATCCTCACGACGCCGTCGATGTCGGCATTGCGTCGGTCCATCAGTTCACCCAGCTCTGACGCTACGAGTCCGATACGTGACAGATTGACCAGTGCGAGAACTTCCGTCTGCGCTCGATCTACCGCGTCGGTTCGAAATCCCGAGAAATTGTTCGAGCCCGCGCTTCCCGTATCGAGGACGGTGGTCACGCCTCCGGCGATGCAGATGGTATCGGCGTCCAGGCCCAACGGGATATGGTGAGGGTAAACATGAGCGTGAAGATCGATCAGTCCGGGCACAACGTAGAGGCCGCGCGCATCGATAATGTACTTCGCGTCTGTCGGGCTGATGGAATTGTCAACGCGTGCAATCTGGCGACCACAGATCGCAAGATCCCGGGTGCTTCGCAGATTTTGAGACGGATCTACAATTTCGCCCCCTTTTATGAGCACGTCGTAGGAAAGATCATTCATGCTTATCCGAGAGTGACACCTTTCGGCAGTTCGAAGCAATTACCTTTGACTTGCGCTCCGTGTATCGTTCGTGAGATATTCATGCCATTGGCACGAGTAATCCGCATCCCCGTCGCTTTCCAGAGAATTCCCGTATGAACCGAATCCTTTTGCTCTGTTTGCTGGCACTGATGCTCCCGCTTGCGACCGGACCTATCCGCGCCCAGAACCGCAACGCTGACACCGATGCAGCCTGGGCGAAGATGCAGGAGCTCTTTTTTAACGAGGCGCGCGATATCTTTGATCGAAACCTGAAGAAATCGAAGGGCGCACCGAACTACGATCTCAAGTTTGGCAAAGCACTCTCCTTGCTCAACGCTCAGCCCCGCACCCAGACCAACCTACAGAAGGCGAAATCACTGTTTGCCGGCGTCGCGGATTCAGTTCCCGACGGCGAATTGGGCATCGCCTCGCGCTATTTCATGGGTCGAATCGCGCATATCCACCAGAGTCCCTTCGACTGGGCGGAAGCCCGCCAACATTACGAATCGATTATCGATCGGCATCCGGAACATTTCTTCGCTCAGGCCGCTGTTTCCAAGATAGTTTTGATCACATTGTACGAGGCCACATCCAAGCAGGAAAAGAAAAGCCGTTACGATCAATTGGAGGCCTATGAATCGATGCTCACACTTCCGGTGGCAAAGAAGCACTTCCACTTCCTGATGGGAGAGGCGGCCCTGCGCTACGGCTACTCGATCGAGCGGGCACTGCATCATTTTCTCACCGCTGAGCAAAATCATATCATCCAGGTGAGGAAGTCCAGCGATGTGACGTTCCGTATTGCCGAACTGGCCAGGGCACTGGGCAAGAGAGATCTGGCCATCGAGTATTACCGGAAGCTGCTGCGCAACTTCTTTCGCGACAGTCGTCGCCAGATTGTCCTGGGACGGCTGGCGGAACTGAATGCCAGCTTCGACGGATAGATGAACTGGAGCCGAACCGTTAATGTGATTGGGTTCACCTTGCTGGGCGTGTGCTTCGGCATTTCGCTCTTCCGTGTGGTCGCCTTGGCCTGGCAGGAGATTGATCCCGAGCGGATTTTCATCCGCATCGCGCATAATGTTCAGGAGGATGATATGCAGGCCGGGATCAAGGCCCTGGCCGATGATTACATGCGCCTCCATCCCGGAGTTTTTGTTAAGCAGATCGTGGTGCCCAAGCGTGTATACAAGAGCTGGGTTCATACCTCACTGGTGGGTGGGATCGCTCCCGATATCATTCACCTGAGAGGGGGAGTGGATCACCTCCTCTCCCGGTATTGTCGGTCCATTCGGTATTCCGTGGAGGAGCCAAACCCCTACAATGTCGGCACCGATCTGGAGGGCGTTAAGTGGAGGGAGACCTTCATCGACAATCTCGAACTGGAGACTGCCTACAACCAGAATCTCTGCGAGTACTATGGCATTCCGCTCGTTCCTTATACGATCCGTCTCTACTACAATAAAGGACTGCTTAAAGAGGTGACCGGGGAGGACAAGCCGCCCACCACTTTTGGGGAATTCATCGACCTTTGTAAGACAGTTCAGATCTTTGCCGAGAGGACCGGTAGAACGGTGGTGCCGGTGGCGGGATACGAAAATGAGTCTGGGTTTCTAACGCGAATCATGAGTACCCAGACCCAGCGGCTGGGGTTTCATGTCAATCCTACCTGGCGCATGAGGCTGCTCTCCGACGAAGTGGGGCAGGGCTACGTCGAAGGTCGATGGAGCCTTCGGAGTAAAGAGGTCCGCCTGGGGCTGCAGCTGCTGCAAGAGGTAGGTGGATATTTTCAGCGCGGATTTCGCCAGCAACGCCGAGATGACGCCATCTTCTATTTTGCCCAGCAAAAGGCCCTCCTGGTGGCTACCGAAAGCATGGATGCCCAGAGTGTGAAGTCGCAGGCGCCTTTTGAGACCGGGCTCATCACCATTCCTGTCCCGGAGCCGTCCCATCCCGTTTATGGGCAACAGGCCCTCGGCTTGTCCACCGAACTGAGCAACCATTCCCAGTTTTCATTCTTCATTACCCGCCGCTCCAAATTCCCTGAGATCGCCTTGGATTTCATGAAGTTTATTTCTTCCAAGAAAAGCGCCGAGAAGTTTGTCCAGGTCAGCGGTCGTGTGTCGAGTGTGGTGGGCGTTGAACCACGAGCCGATACGGCCATTTTTGCCCCCTTGATCGACAATACTTATCCGGGTGGATTCTCGATTCAGTTCGGGACATTCACTAGAGATCTGGTGGACTCCGAAATCTACCTGCTCTTCAACGAAAACACGACCATCGACGATTTTCTGGATGCCATTGAACCGCTCTATGACGAAGCGGTGGTGGAAGACCTGTTCTACAAGGCATCGACCTACCGCGTTCCTAACACTCGATTGCATGACTCTCGGTTAGGCGCATTCTGGTATGCGCGCAAGGAAGGTCAGTTGGAAGGAGAAATGAAGCCTGAGATGTTGGACAACTTGATCAGCGAAATTCTCGAAGTCCAGACCGATCAGTCCTCTTTTGCCCACTGGTCCATGCATCAGGTTTTCAGCTCCAACCTGCCTCCGCTGCGATTTGAGGAGTGGCGCCCGATAGTGAAATGAAGGGAATCCTGTTCACCGGTCTCAGGAAGGCGGAGCTTCAGGAGTTTCCCGATCCCTGTTGACCCGACCAGTCCATCAACCGGAGGTGGGCCCTGAAAATTCTATTAACCGTGCCGAAGCCACCTCCAATTGATACGCCTGCCCAGCAAATCTCCTACTGGGCCGATCTCCTGCGTGATATTTCAGCGAATGGCCTTCGCTTCAGTAGAGATCACTACGATAAGATCAATTACGAGAAAGTGCAGACGATTGCCCTCGAGATGCTGGCCATGGCGCGCGGCGAGTCCCTCGAACGCATCGAACCTTTGCGGGCTCCGGTGTTCTCCCGACCTGCCCCCATTCCGACCGTGGACGCCGCCATTATCAACGAAGTCGGCGATATTCTCCTGATCAAGAGAGCCGACAACGACCTTTGGGCCATGCCCGGTGGAGCGACCGAAGTGGGAGAAACTCCAGCCCATGGAGCCATGCGCGAAGCGTTTGAGGAAACCGGTGTGCGTTGCGAGGTCGTGGATTTTGTCGGCGTGTTTGATTCGCGTTTGTGTGGATCCGTCTCTTACCATCATCTTTACCAGTTTGTCTTTCTCTGCCGGCCGCTGCCTATTCTGGACGGAGGTGCGGTTCCTTCCCACGTCAATGAAGTGGTCGGCGTCGGCCGGTTCCCCGAGGCCGCATTGCCCAAACATCTCGATCCGGGACACCTTACCCGCATTCCTCATGCCTTTGCTCGATGGCGTGGCGAGCAAACCACCTTTGTCGACAAGCTTTCCTATGACCCAGTAAAATTCGTCGCGGACTGAAACTCCTGTAAAACTTGTCTGCCCAGCATGTGCACGGACGGAATGAAACAGGAGCAAGCTGAGAGAGCAGAGAGAAAGGTTTTTCTTTCAGTATCCGCTATTGCATTTTAGCTACAAAAACTATGCATCCACTCTTTGAAAGAGCTTCCAGACTCACCGAGGGCATTATCGGTGCAGCGATCGAAGTACATCGGGACAAAGGTCCCGGGCTGGTTGAGTCAATCTACGAATGGTGTCTCATCAAAGAGCTCGGTCTCCGGGGCCTCAACTGTATGAGTCAGAAGACGGTCAAGATTGAGTACAAGGGTTTCGTCCGCGATGAACCCCTGAGGTTCGACGTCTTGGTGGAAGGATGCGTTTTGGTGGAGGTGAAAGCTGCCGAGAAGGTTGTTCCCATTCACAAGGCCCAGATCCTCAGCTACATGAAGCTCCTGGATGTTCCGATTGGCCTGATAATCAACTTCCATGAAATGAAACTAACGAATGGCGTCCATCGCCTCATCCTGCCCGGAGCTGGCAAATAGGCGCGCAAAGAACTATCAATTACGCTTCGTGATGGCGAACAGGAGCAAGCAGAGAAAGCAGAGATAAGGGTTGTTCTACTCCGCTATCTCTGCTGCCTCCTGTAAAGTTTGTCTGCCCAGCATGTGCACGGATGGAATATTACGGGAGCAAGCGGAGAAAGCAGAGAGAGAGGATCTTCCCCTCCGCTACCTCTGCTGCCTCCTGTAAAACTTGTCTGCCCAGCATGTGCGCAGATGGGATGAAACAGGAGCAAGCGGAGAAAGCAGAGAGAGGAGTTCCTTTCCTCCGCTACCTCAGCTGCCTCCTGTTAAATCCGTCTTCGCCTTCACGCGATAGGCACACCTGCGGGCGCCCGCCATAATGTGTTCCGTGCGTTCGATGACGACGTCCTTGCCCAGTGTAGTTTGAAAAATCTCGAGCTCGTTGGCACATAGCCCGGCGCAGGAGGCCGCAGCGCTATAGATGGGGCAGTGATTTTCAATCAGGAGATATTCGCCTTCTCCTTGTTGCCGTGTTTCGGCCATGTATCCTTCTGCGGACCGAAGCGCTGCCAGGCGATCCAGTCTCTGGGCCAATCCCGAGCATTTCTGGAGATGGCTTCGATACTGCTCAATCTGACTCTTTGCCCGTATCTGCAGCAGGCGTTCCATCCCCCCGGCGCCGAATGCTTCCCGTATTCCGTCGATGAGAGAAACTGCCAGTTCGCTGTGAGCATCCGGAAATAGATGATCGGCCGTTTCCGTCAAGTGCCAGAGTTTCGTAGGCCTCCCTTTCTTGCCCTGTGCTTCGCGATAATGAACGAGCTTTTGCTGCTGGAGTTCGTAGAGGTGCTGGCGCACTGCCATGGACGAGATCTTCAGCTCATTGCTTAGGGCGGTTGCGCTTTGCTCGCCTTCTCGTTTTAATTTGTCCAGTATCACCTTGCGCGTCTTGCGCGAGGCTCGACCATGGTTAGCGGTTCCGTTGGGGTCTCTGGCCATGAAATTTTTAGTAAACTTTTCTCTTTACAAATTCAAGCAAAGATTTTTATAAAGAAAAAACTTTAAAAATTAGGACGGGAAATGAGTGATAAGGATAATGGTAAACGAATTCATGTGGGGACCTATGAGGAGATAATAAAGGCGGGAACGAAGGTAGTGAGCGGTCAACGGAACCCTGTGGCCGTATTTCTGCACCAGGGAGAGCTGTTCGCGGTTGATAACCGTTGCCCTCATCTGGGCTTTCCGTTGCATCGGGGCACTCTTCGTGACGGGATCTTGACCTGTCATTGGCACCATGCCCGCTTTGACCTGCAGAGTGGCTGCACCTTTGACCTTTTTGCCGACGACGTTCCAGCCTACGATGTCATCCGGGAAAACGGTGACGTATTTATATCGGCTGAGCCGCGTGAACGAGCCACTCGGGAGCTCTTTTACCAGAGGCTTCGTCGAGGCCTGGAGCAGAATATCGGGTTAGTGCAGGCTAAAGGCATTGTGGGCCTGTTGGACAGCGGGGAGGGGTTCGAGTCGATCGTTCGCTATATCGCGGAATTCGGTTGCGCCAACAACGATGACTGGATGGACGGTATGACGACCCTTGCCGTAGTATCCAATCTGTGGCCGCGCCTCAGCGAGGAGACGCGAAGATATGCTTTAGTGCATGCTTCCCGGCGGGTAGCTTCCAACTGTGCCGGGAAAGCGGCGCGGCGCCGGCGCTTTGCCCTCGATGGCGAACATAATGATTCTGATCTTCTCAAACGTTGGTTCCGGCGCTGGGTGCTCGTGCGCCACCGCGATGGTGCGGAAAGGACGCTCCTTACGGCCGCCGAGCGCTATGCCGAAAGCTCCGAATTTAATGAACTGCTGTTTTCCGGTATCTCCGATCGAGTATACCAGAATACCGGGCACACATTCGACTTCAGCAACAAATCGGTGGAATTGCTCGGCCTGTTAGGATGGAATTATGCCGAACCATTCTTTGCTACCTTAACTCCCGGAATTACCTCCGGTCGCGGGGAGGAGGAGCGCAGCGCCTGGCGTAATCCTACCGACTTGGTGCCGCTCATAAGAGAGGCGGAGAAGCGCCTCGAAGAGAACTTGGGCGACGATACCGGGAACCATAGGGAGGCACCAGCGAATCTGCGGGATACGCTCTTGGGGGAGGATCCGCACGCCATACTCGAAACTTTGGTCGACAGCCTGCTCGGCGGTATTGATCCGCTTGCCCTGGTTCGGGAGATCGGCTACTGCGGCGCAATCCGGCTGGCCCGATTTCCCGAGTCGAACGAAGTCGGTGACTGGTTCAATCCCGTCCATACATTCATCTATATCAACGCCGTTTACCAGACTTTGGCGCGGTCGTCCTCAGCAGCCACATTGCGCAGTATTCTGCATGCCGCCATGTCGGTTTACATTGATCGGTTTCTTAACATTCCGGCGGCCCGGCTGCCCGAGGAGAAGGCGGAGTTTGCTGAACTCAGTGAGGATGCGGACGCGCTCCTGCAGGATATCATGGCTCGTCTGGACGAAAGAGTGGGGCTCGATACTGTGCCTGCGCGGGCAGCGCGTTACGTGCGTTCAGGCCACGACCGCAATCGCCTTATCGATACCTTAGCCATGGCTACGCTGCGCGAGGACCTCGACTTTCACAAGATCCAGGTGCTCGAGGCGGGGGTTCGGCAGGCCGCCCTCTGGCCCCACGGTTCTCGAGAGGTCGAGCACATTTTTGTCGGAGTCGCCCGCCATTTGACTGCGCACTGTCCTACGCGGCGTGCCGAGTCCCACATCACGCGTATCGCAATGCGCCTGCATCGGGGCGAAGCCATCTATGAGGAGGAGGACGAATAATCAAGGGGCGTTTCCCGCCGATAGTCGCTTTTGATCCGTGCCATGATAGTCGCATCGTAGGAAGGAGCTTGTTTCGACAAGGAACTATATCGGGCGCGAGCACCTTTTTAAACGGGACGAATCACACAGGCTTTCACCGACGGACCCGTTAGGGCGCCCCCTCGTGGCCCGAGGCTTACTCCCGACGAAGGAGGGGTTGTCCCGGGTATCAGAACCACCCCTTTGTCCAGCACGCACCGCAATCTCCGCTACGCTCCGATAAGCAGTGCGCCACGATAGACCTTCCGCAATTACTTTTCGCCGTAGCTGGAGCCCTTCGGCTTCAGTCCCAGCCCGGTTTACCCAACCCCGCCCTGATCACGGCTTCCGTGTCAGATCCATTTCTGCAAGACCGCACCTCTGCGCGGGCTGCGTCCCGACTGCAATTCGGATCCCTTCCTGCAATGGACGATTCGCCCTACCTGCCGTACGGGGCGACTAATGGCTCGTTCCCGCTCCATTGTTGGTTTACTGCGGACATCGGACTGCCGACTAAGAGGGTACGGACTGAAAGTTTAGCGGGGTTTTGGATTTCAGATTTGGAGAATTCGGATTTGTTTCGCGTTTCGAATTTCGCTCCCCTGGCCTCTGGACCATGGGCTACTGAATCCAGATTGGTTCAAAGTGCTCTCCCCCTGCGCTTAATCGCCATCTGACAGATGCGTTCGCAGAGTTCCGGAAACGCTATGCCGGCCGCTTGCGCTGCCTTGGGAAGTAAACTGGCGCCGGTCATTCCGGGTAGGGTGTTGACTTCCAGACACCAGAACCGTCCCGCGCTGTCCATTCGGAAATCCACCCGGCTGTACATCTCTGCTTTGACCTGCTGGTGGGCGCGCAAACCGAGCGCTTGCAGTTCAGTCGTCTGTTCGGCTGTGATTTCCGCTGGAAAGATCTCTTCCGCCTCACCCGCCTGATACTTGCTCGTGTAGTCGAAGATCTCCCGGTTGCGGGGTATGATCTCGCCTACGGGTAGGGGATGATCATCCAGTATGGGAACGGTGAATTCGCGTCCGGCGATGTATTGCTCGATCAGAACTTCATCATCATATCGATGGGCAAGCGCGACGGCCGGTTGCAGCTCGCCAGAGTCGCTTACCAGCGTCAAGCCAACCGTGGAGCCCTGTTGGTTCGGTTTGACGATCGCGGGAAAGCCGATCGCGTCTCTGACTTCCTTGGTCGTCACGGGTGACATTCGCCATGCCGGAGTGAGGATTCCACCCACCGTGAATAGCTTCTTGGCGGTGTCCTTGTCCATAGCGTTGGCACTCCCTCGCAGGCCGCTTCCGGTGTATGGAATCCCCGAAAGATCGAGCAGGGCCTGAATCGTACCGTTCTCTCCGCTGCCCCCGTGCAGAGCCAGGAAGAGCACGTCCATATCGCGTAGTTGCGACGATCCGGTCAGTGATGAAGGGGATTGGTGGCGAATAGCCGCCAGATGGTCTCGCTCCGGAGGGTCAGGGGCGATGCCGCCTTCCAGAAGTTGTCTCTCCTCTTCTGAGGTTAGCAACCCCGTTGCCGTGTCTACAGCCAGAACCTCGTGGCCGGCCTCTTTCAGGGCCACAAACACGGCCGCTCCACTTGTCACTGAAACTTCGCGCTCGGCGCTCGTCCCTCCAAATAACACCGCTACTTTCATCGACACCGCTTCGCGTTCCTAAGCTATCGGGAGGCAGTGCTCCGCTGTCAACCACAGCCTTCTTCGTCAATCGATGCGTCAGGCTGAATGTGCTTTTCGGGGAGCGAGCTACTGTAGCCCGGTAGCTGGAGCTCTCATGTCACGGCGCGGTCCTCGGTAGACGACGGAGACGGATCTGCTCGGTCACGGGGATTGTCGCCATGATCGTCCTCTGACTGCTCTGGTGATTTGATTGAGAATCGTCAGGAAAGCGGTATGCTACCGTACTACTAGGGATCGTGTAACCGCGGCCGACAACTCTTTGTATATCTGGACAAAGTTAGGAGACAATGGAATGCATGACTTCCGAACATGCTTGTTCATAATTGAAACGCCGTTATCTTGTATGGATCCCCGGTGCATTTGTTGAACAAACTGTTTGCCCTCTCAAAAAAGAAGGGCGAGCACGAGAAGCTCGCGCCTTTCCTGAACGGGATAGTGGGGCCCCTGCAGCAGACAGCTGTTGAGCAGATCAATTTGGCACTCCGCCATATGCCAAGTCCGGACGCCCAAGGACGCTTCATGCTGTCGCTTATGCACGTTTGCCTGGCGGCCATTCTTCGTAAGCTAAGTACTTCAAACCGCTCGCCAAGGGATTTTTCGCATCGGTTTAAGGTCTATGCTCTATCTCGATGGGATCGACCTTCGGGCATGAGCATCGATTCTGTCCACAAGATGTTTACTTACACCCAACAGGAAATTGGAAGTCGACTCGAAAATCCAAACGAAGACGAGATAATTGATATAGGTCTTACACTCTTATCAATTGCAGTCCAAACCCAGGAGAGGTTTACGACAGTCGCCGCAATGGCATGCGGTAAGTCGGCGCATGCATGCTGGACGCAAGCTGATCGTCAAACAGACAAGCTGTTAGGGACACCACGTGCGATTGATGCGGCCACGGCCAAAATCGACGAGCAGGTTTATCTGTTTATTACGATGATCACTATGCAGACATCCTGAATGATTATGTGACGCGGAATCGCCTCGCTGAGCTGTTCTTATTCCGCGCTTGGACGGCACAGTTCGGATACCGTATTTTCTCGTCAGATCGCTACGCCTCGGAAAAGCTAATCGGCGAGACTGTTAACGCTTGTAAATACCTCGGGCTGGGTGTAGTTGAGAAGTTGCACGGCTTCAGCATCGAATCCGAGCTCGGGGCGGATTTCATCACCTTAATCGAAGATCGCTGGAAGGAATACGATCTGGTAATTTCAACCCGTCTTAGATCGGAGGGCATTCCAACTGATAAACTCATCGAAGTGCTCAGTTTGCGCTTGATCATCTACGACGTCTCCGTCATGTACAAACTGTCGATTGATTTATTGAGCCAACTTGATTTCATAAAGAGAACAGCCATGGAAATTGGAATACTCTCCGTTTGACACACTTCACGAACATTAATCTGGAAGCTGTAACCGTGCGTTTCACTTGCTTAAGTGAAGAATGAGTTCGTCGATGGTACAAGAGAATGAACGAGGAACAATATAGAAGGAGAGTTCGAGAATTTGCTGGATTGATGTGCGTATTGAGAAGCAAATAGCGACCGGAGATTATTGGAACGTTGGGAACGCAGTGTGATGAGGGGATGATCCCGGTTCTGATCACCTCGGAACCAATGGAGAAGGGCTCGAGACGCCAGCTTCCCTTGCATCCTTCCGATATTGCTAGGATAGAAATAGATGATGGAAGCTTGAGTATTGATAGAACTAAGAGACGCTAACGAATCAAGTGATGTAGGTCAGCGGAGCTTGCGGAGCTGAGTTGCATCACAGGGTTGGACTGAGCCGCAGGGACTGAAGGGGAGTGTCGTTTGCGGATTAAAGGTTTACAACGAATCAAGTGATGTAGGTCAGCGGAGCTTGCGGAGCTGAGTTGCATCACAGGGTTGGACTGAGCCGCAGGGACTGAAGGGGAGTGTCGTTTGCGGATTAAACTACCGGATGCAGGCAATGGCCGAGTATGTGTTTACCGCCAAAGTTTTGGTGATCGGCTCCCCCGGTTTCGCGCCGGGCTGGCGGAGGGCCGGGAGAGGGGTAAACTGTCCCAGTCACGTATGATACCCAGACAGCCTGGTGCCAGCCCGGCGCGAGACCGGGGGGAGCCTCAAACACGGTAAATAGGTTACATGGCTGAAGCCATGCCTGTTTTCGACGTGAAAGGAAGAAAAGAACGCTCCCGCAGGCGCGCCCAAGACAACCAGCTGGGACGGTTTTCCCCAGAGCTCCGGGAAGAACCGCAAAGAAAGGCAGGTTCGTATGAGTAGATTCCAGAAATTTGTTATCACAGGGCTAGTTTGGATTTTCATTTGTATCGGAGTTTCCATCCTTGGATATAGGATAGGGGGAGTAATGGGTTTAGTTCTTTTCTATGGCGGCATTCTGATAGCTTTTTTCTCATCCTGACAACTAGTGAAAGTTTCAAAATACCGAATTCAGGGACGGCGTTTCGAAAGAACTAATCCAGATATATTTAAGAAGTCAAAAGCTTCCTATGAAGAGATTACTGGAAGATCATGGAGTGACCCCGGAAGGATTTACCTCTTTTGGAAAGAGACGATAGGAAGAGTCGACGCGGGACAATCTCAAGATGAGGCTGAACGAATCGCCGCAGAGATTGTTCAAGCTATTTATCCAAGATTCAATGTTTCGGACGAGAATGAGCATGATCTTGGCTAAGTCTCTCTAGGTATCCAGTTTACGTGGGGCCTAATGCTGACACTCAATCCAGGTTATCAGATCCGCGCTGGTCTCAGAGTAGTTACCATTATCCCGGCTAGAAATACGTTTCACGTTTGCCCTCAATGCCGGTTTGTCTGCGCGGTTAGAAATACTGCGTCAGTCGCTCAGGTGCTCATGATAGAGGTGAAATCCCTGCTCAGAAAAGTGAGCATCGAAGGCGATGGCACGTTTCAAGCCAAGCCTTCTCATGACGGCGAAACTGGCACAATCGACCAGGCTCAGTTCCCGCCGGTCGGCCGTCAGAAGGGCTTCCATTGCTTGTTTGTGAAGCTCTTCGCCAACATACCTGATCGAAATCTGAGGGATGAGATCGTCATTGAAATCGCGAACGGCGCTCATGCCCAATCGATGTTGCACAAGAGCTAATGTCTCCAAGATCACATAGTTTGTTGTTATCAGCGCCTCTCGTCGAGTCAGTGCAAAAACAAAGGACTCGCGCGCCTGGGGATGAAACTGATCTCCCCGGCTGATGTATGCAAAAAAGCCGGAAGTGTCGGCAAACGCACTCATCCGTCCTGACCATCCGACGTTCCTTCATAGGCTTGGGCAAGATACTGGTCATGGTCGGCGGCGATATCGGTCTGATCAGTGTACTTCCCGGCGAGCGCCAGCGCGCGCTTCAGACTGGCTTCTCCGCGGGGATCATGCTCACCGCGCAGGAACAGATCCACACTGTCCCGTATTAGCTCGGCGATCGACGTGCTTCGGTCCTTAGCCATCGTTTTAAGGGCATCCGTCTGGTCACCACGCAACTGTGTCATAAAACGCTTCATGCTAACAAATTCACATTCATGATTGCACTTGTCAACGCTGAAGGACGTGCGAATCAGTCTCCCTGCCTCGCCATAGTTTCCAGGTAGGGAACGGCGGCGGGTGGAGGCCGCTGCCAGGTGCGGCCTCGGAGAAGGGGCCGGTTGCCCGCCTCAATGGCATGATCAGGGATCCGGAAGGTTGCCTGCCTTGCGGACTTCCCGATCTCTGTCGGGATCCCTCCAGAGTTGCCGGGGTATGCTGTCTCAGTCGTGTATCATAGCTGAAAACCAGCGTCACCCCGGAGCGAGACCGGGGGGGGATTGAAACACGCTAAACAGGTACTCGCGTATTTTGGGGTCAGGGTGTTCGCAGCAGTTTGACTTTGGCCTGCTGAAAGCGAGCGATGGCCCATTTCTGGTCAAAGTGTCCGGCAAGGAGGGCGGCCGTTTCGAGCTCGTAAAGTCGGTAGGCGAGCGTGTCCAGTTCAATGGGTCCTCTCACTGCTTGATAAGCTTCCAAAAGATCTGGATTGACCGGTTTTCCTCCAGACATGCGGGCAAATTCGTAAACGACATCGCCTGCTAACGAGTTGGCTCCGTCGATCACGCCGTTGATGCTGGCCTCACAGCCCGTAATCGTCCCCAGGAGGTTCTCGTAGCGAAAGTCCATGTGAAGAAGCCGCCCCGTTGGGTTGGGCAGGGATGAGGATAGGGAAAGGAAAAGATCCATCTCGTTGGTATTGAACAACCCAGCTTGAAGATGCGGCTCCAGGCGACGTGTCAGTCGGTCGGTAAAGTACTCGTTCCAGGATCTCTTCCTACGGTCGTCCGGTCTCCATATATAGGACGGTTCGATGGCGTGAATTCTGGCCAATGTCTCTCCCATGATTCGGTGGAAGGATCGCAGTTCGTCAGCGCTGAGCGAGGGCATGAGAGAATCCAGAGGCTGTCCCGACATACATTCCATGATAACGCAGGAAAGGCCGTTTTCGCCGTCATCCAGTTCACTGTGATAGATCTTCGGCACTGGAACATCCGAGTTTGCCAGAAGTTCAAAGAATGAAATCTCCGCTCTCAGGTAACAGGCGTAATTCTGATAGCCTTCGTAAGGTATGGTGCGATTTTTCTGACCCTTGAATATGAGCTGTTCGCCATCCTGAAGATCGATCCGTACCACTTCGAAAGCCAGTCCTCTCGGAATGGGACTGATTTCGAGGATCGGTCTTTGCGGGTAGAGATGGCTAACTTCCGACCGGATCCACTTGAGCGAAATCGCCCTCATTATTCAATAGGCCGAATTTCAACTTCAAAGTTACCGTCTCGATACTCCGCCCAGACGTACCGTCCCCGGTTGGGCGGGGCCGGATTCACAACTAGACAGCCACGGATACGGTCGATCCCGCGGCCTTCGTGGATGTGACCGGTGAAGCAGGCCAGCGGGTCATGCATTTCGATAAAGGAGCGAACGGAACGGCTGCCCACATGCCTTCGATTGTGGGCCATATCGTTGATAGTGCCATAGGGAGGCTGATGGGATACCAGTATAATGGGCGAACTCCTGTCGAGATTTTTGCTCGCTGCGTTGAGCAATTTGCCGAATTGCTGATCGGAGAACTCGTTCGGGGTTCGTCCGGGGCAGGGCAGGGAACCTCCCAGCCCGACAAATGTGATGTTCTGGATCGTTGTGCAGCGCCCGTGCAGATTGATCTGCAAATCGTCAAGATAATCGGAGACCTCGGGCAGATCACAGTTTCCTGGAACTGCCAGGACGTGGGCATTGGTGTCGAGAATGGGTTCGATCATCTCCTCGGCAGCTTCTCTACCTCCAAAATTCGTGATATCGCCAGGGAGAAGTACCAGATCCACCTCGCCGATAAGCTTTAGAAGAGGGTTCAGAGATGCCAGGTTCCCGTGGATGTCCGGTATTGAGATTAGCTTCAAGTCAGTGAGTCCGCAGGCTGCGCTGGTGATCAGCCGGAATCATTGAGGGTGAACCTTGCAGAGGTTTCAGGTGCCGAGTTTCAGGTGTCAGTTCTGAGGAAGCGCAATCGCGTCCTGACACCTGAACACTGAACTCTGAAACCCGAAAACAATCAGAACAATAAGAATCGATATCCGCTTGGCATCGAGGTACATTACTGGCGCTACTTTATTTCCAAGATGAAATAACACGAGTATGAACTTGATCATTCCCTGTAGCTTGCTGCAGGGTTCTAAAAAAACACCTGGTAGGACGACACCCGGTCCCGAAGGGTAAAAAGCCGTAGATTCCCCGTAGTCCCGCTCGGCAGACTTTTTGTTAGTTCCGTTTATTGGACGTTTTGCTGCGGTAAAGGCTAATGGGAGGTTTCCCAGACCGGTTTCGCCGCTCTGACGGCGCTGATAAGTAGATTAAAATATGGCTATAATTGCGACGCTGTTCTTTGCCGGATCGGGCGAGGGTCGGCAATAACAGACCATAACTCTGGGATGTTGACGTCTCTCTCCAAAGTCAAGACCTTCGTTTTCTTATATTGTTGCCATATTTTATTAGACTATTTCCGGTTCTCCCTTACTCTTTCGTCATGGCGGTTTTACTTCCTCCGCTCTTGTCCACCTTATACCATGGAGCTCTCTCATGTTCGAATTCGACCCTAACCACTCTCGGCTTAATGGCCCTCACGGCACTCTTGCACTGCCGGCCAACGATCCGGCATCTGCCAAGCTCGCGATGCTTCTGCAAGGCGAATGCACTCGCACCGCTCGCACCCGCGCCGCCGCCAACTTCGGCTTTTCCAAAGCCCGCTATTATCAACTGCGCCAGGCCGTAGCCCGCCAGGGCATCCGAGCACTGATCGACAAAAAGACCGGCCCCAAAGGCAATTATCGCCGCACCCCCGAGGCGAGCAAACTGGTGATCCGGGCCCGCTTTCTCGATCCCGATGCCACCGCCGAGGTGATCGCCTCCAAATTACGCCAGGACGGCTATCTCATTTCCACCCGCAGCGTCCAGCGAATCATCAACAGCTACGGTCTTCAAAAAAAACTCCACCTGCCTTTTCCGACCTCTGAACCCAAGTTCGTTGACACCCAGCGCACCAAAGAAACCCGCCGTCTCGAACCCACTGATCCGCGCAGCCTGGAGCGGGCGGTGCGCCAGCTGCTTTGCGACAAAATCTCCGGTCACCGGGTGGGAATCTGGCTGCTCATGGCCGAGCACCTGCGCTTGGGCAGCTGGGATCTTCTCCGCTATTGGAGCGGCCGCGATACCCCCGCGGTGGAGCCCCGCCTGGCCCTCCAGCTGGTTCATGAAGCGGCCTTGTGCCTGACCGGCCAGCGCCAGAAACGCACCTTCAGCCAGCAGGGCTTTGAAGTCGCCAACGGACTGCCCTTCGTGGCCAGTGATTGGGCCATCCATGATCTGCTCGATGCCCACAGCGTCGCCGAAGCACAGGCCGTTCAGATCATGCTCGGAAAGCTGCGGACGGCCTTGGGTCATTTCCCCGCCCAGGTGCTGGCCATCGATCCCCATCGCATCCCAAGTTACAGCAAGCGCCAAATGGTCCGCCGGAAAAAAGACCCTCACGCCCCGGCCACCAAGCAACTGCAGACCTTTTTTGTCCTCGACGCCGACTCGCAGCAACCGATCGCTCTGAGCATTGGATCATCTTCCCGTACCGTTACCCAGGCTACTCCTAAGCTGCTAAAGATGGCCGAGCAAATCCTCCGGCCCGCTGAGCGGCGCGTTCTGGTGCTGTGCGACTCCGAACATTACGCCCTCGATCTGCTGGCCGAAGTGCCTCGCCGCCTGCCTTTCGATCTGCTCGTCCCCATGCCCCTGCGAAAAGAAACCATGGCCGAGCTGAACGCTTTACCCAACGAGGCCTTCACCCGCCACTGGATCGGTTACGCTACTCATTGCCGTGACTACCTGCCCAAAACCGCCGATCCAACCCAGCCTCCCTATTGGCAGATGATTCAGCGTACAGGAGAGCGGGCCGGCGACTATGAACTGAACGCTTTCCTCTGCACTGCCCGCGAGGCCGCCGTCGAAGAACCGCTGCAGCAATATCCTAAACGCTGGCACTGCGAGGAGTTTTTCAACGCCAACCAGGCTCTGGGGTGGAATCGTGCCGGCACTCACAACCTCAATGTTCGTTATGGCCAGATGACTATGGCTCTAATCGCGCAAGCGGTCATTGCTATGCTCCGTGAACGCCTCGGCCGGCCTTTCGCCGGCTGGAACGCCCAGCATCTTGCCAAGGACTTCTTCGGCGGGCTCGAAGGGGACATTCGCCTGCATAACGATACCATCGTGGTTACTTATTACAATGCCGGCGAAGCCGAAGAGACACTTGCCCGGCACTACACCAACCTGCCCCAAAAGCTCTCCGCCGAGGGCGTCGACCCAAGAGTCCCCTGGCTCTACGACTACAAGCTCGACTTCCGCTTCAAATAACCGCGCTGCGCCCGATCCCCGCCCGACGTCTAATAAATCCGACCTACAAAATCGCTGCTCGGCGGGACGGGGAGTAGGCTTTTTAAGGGTGTCGTTCAATAGCGGAGAGAATTCCGGCTGGACGTTCCGCACCATGTTCTATCGAAGCAGCCATTTCCTGATCATCCTCCTGGCGGCATCGCTGGCAAAAGCCGCCGATTCGCCATCGGTTGAGTCGTTCGAGATTCTGTCACCGGTCTACCGGATCGACCAAATTTACAGATCGATGAAAGGGCCGCAAAGCACGCAGAACGTGTTGTTGCTGGAGGAAAACATGGATCCCGAGCTGTTGTGGATTGTGGGTTACCGCGCCGGCATGGTGGATGGTAAGGGAAAGACCCCTATGTCTCAGGAATTCATGTGCCACAGCAACCTCGACTTTGACGTACAAAAGCACCGGCAGACGTTTCGCTGGCAGAAGAACGCCTCGCGGCGCCTTTTCACCCTTTCTCAGGGCCAGTTTGTGATTGAGTTTCCCGAGGGGTTTGGCATCCCCATACTTTCAAATGAAGCCTTGTCTCTGACGACGCAGGTGCTCAATCTGAGTATCGACGACCGTAAGTTCAAGGTGCGTCACAACGTCGCCGTCGATTTTGTTCGAGAAAAGAACCTGACTGTGCCGATGAAGCCGTTATTCATGAAGGCGGCTAATGGGCTGGTCCTGTTAGAGGGCACGAACGGTTACTATGCCGAAGGTTCGCCCGATGAGTCCGTTCATGGACCGGGTTGCCTGATCGGGGAGAATGCTTCAAGCCGGGTGCGCGAGGATCAATTCGGCCGCAGCTTTACCGGACACTGGGTTGTCAAACCAGGCATAGAAGTTAACCACACCCTGGTTACTCACTATCTGCAGTTGCCTTACGACACGACCGTGCATTACATTGCTGTCCACCCGCACCCCTTTGCCGAGTCATTGGAACTGCGTGATCTTACCGATGACACGACGGTTTTCAAAAGTCGGGTCGAAGCCCCTGCCGATCGAATTGGTATCGACCGCGTGGATTATTTCTCAAGCGCGGAGGGCCTGCCCATCTTCAAAGATCACGAATACGAGATCATCAGTATCTACAACAATACTACCGACGAGGATCAGGACTCGATGGCCGTGATGTACCTCTATGTTCTGGATAAGGATACGCAACTGCCCATATTCGCCTCGGGTGCCCCTGAACCAACACTCAATTGAACTTGATCATTCCCTGTAGCTTGCTGCGGGGAGTAGGCTTTTTAAGGGTGTCGTTCAAATAGATCACATTCGAAACAACGGCCGTCTATTTAGATGTGACGTCGAACCCGGTGAATTTTCTATATTCTTTTCGGGTTATGTTTCGACGGCTCTGCCTTCCCTGGACGAGCGATAAATTGTTTCGAGAAGGGCAACGGTGCGGCGGCCCTCGCTACCGTCGATATAAAGGGGCACGCCCTCCCTGACCGCCGCGACCATATTTTCAATTACGTTGCGATATGGATTCTCGATGGTTAGCAACCGTTCCTCCAGGCCGTCTCCGAATACCGTCCACGTCCCTTTGAGTGCTTCATGGGTCAGCACAGCGCCTTCGGTCCCGTGGACCTCTGTGCCGAAGTAACCCCTGGCGGGGAAGGTCGTGGTACCGAGAATGGTGCCCTTGGCGCCGTTGGCGAAATTCAAAATAACAAGCCCGATGTCCTCAGTTTCGATGGCGTGGTTCATAACCGCTGTCTCGGCGTAGACACGGACCGGATCACCCATGTACCATAGCAGAAGATCCAGCAGGTGAGATCCCTGGTTTGCCAGTGAGCCGCCGCCGTCCATGGCCCAGGTACCGCGCCAGCTCTGATTATGCTTGTAGTATTCTTCGGCACGGAACCACTTGAACCGAGCTTCACCCAGGAGAAGCTTCCCCAGCCAACCTCGTTCAATTGCCTTGGCCAGACGGTAGTTGGCAGCCACATAGCGACTCTCATAGTCCACGCCGAGCAGCACTCCTGCCTGATCTGCGGCGTCGATCAAAGCGTCGCAGGCTTCCGTGGTAACGTCCATCGGCTTCGTGGAGATGACATGTTTGCCCGCTTTCGCCGCCTGCACGCCGATCTTGGCGTGGTGGCCGCTTGGGGTCATCACCATAACTACCTGAACATCCTTCCGGTCGAGCGCGGTAGCTAGCTCGCTCGTCCAATCACACTCCAGTTCCAAGGCTGTCTCACGGGCCAGTTCGGCATTTAGATCGACGACCACTCTGAGGGCGGCGCCGGCGGTGTCTTTAATGATGCGGGCACGATTGCGACCCATGCCCAGCCCGACTACTGCGAAACCTAAAATGTCCACGCATTCTCTTTTACCAGGAACGTGCTCAGTTTGTCGACCTAAAGGCGAATGTCGACGGAATCGGCATCCAAGATCGTTGTGGGATCACTTCCACTTGCTACTAGTGTCGGACACGACACCAGTCTGACTTCAGACTAAAAGGGATACTTTCCGTTGCTCGCAGTCGAAAAAAATGCCCTACTTTAATCATCGCCTGCCGTGATTGTTTCTGAACTAACCACTTATTTCGCCAACCCAGGTGGGTCGAAAAATTGGCTTTTCGTCAAATTGGACACGGACGAAGGGCTATTCGGCTGGGGGGAGTGCTATACTCAGTCCGACCGCGATAGCAGCATAGAGGCGCATGTGCGGCAACTGGCGCGTTATGTGGAAGGACGTAATCCATTTGATATTAAGCACTTTACATTCAGTGCTTATAGCGACTTTGCGGGCAAGCGAGGCGCCATGGATCTCTTTAGCGCGATATCGGGAATCGAGCAGGCGCTTTGGGACATCTGTGGAAAGGCGACCGGCCAGCCTGTCTACAACCTCTTAGGTGGTCGTTGCCGCTCGAGAATCCGTGTCTATGCCAATGGATGGGGCGGTGGCAGCGATCCCGAGCAACTGGCGGAACGTTCCAGGGCCGTAGTCGATCGGGGATTTACGGCGCTCAAGTTCGACCCGTTCCCAGGTCCCTGGCGGGCACATATTGACCGTCGAGCGGAGGATCAGGCTGTCGAAAACGTGCGAGCCGTGCGGGAAGCGGTAGGACCCGACATCGAGATACTGGTTGAGGTGCATCGACGATTAGCCCCGGTAAACGCGGTTCGGGTAGCGCACAGAATCGAGCAGTATAGGCCCTTCTGGTTTGAGGAACCCGTCTCCGCCCGGGATCTTGGAGGCTTGGCGGAGGTGAGACGCGCAGTTAACGTGCCGGTGGTTACCGGCGAGGAGTTATATACCAAGGCCGAGTTCCGCGATGTATTCGAGCACCGTGCCGCCGATTTTCTGAATCCTGATGTATGCAATTGTGGCGGCATTCTCGAACTTAAGGAAATCGCCGCAATGGCCGAACCCTACCATGTGGCCGTTGCCCCGCACAATTTCAATAGCACCACGGTGGGGTTGGCGGCTACCCTGCATGCCTGTGCTACCATGCCTAATTTCCTGATTACGGAGTATTTCCTTAACTTCGAAAGTAAAGGGCGGGAAATTGCCAGTCCCGGCTTCGATGTTGTCGACAGCTATATCGAGCTTCCGGAAACTCCCGGTCTGGGTGTTGACCTCAGTCTGGAGGCGTTGGCGAGAAACCCCTTTCGGGAAATGCCCAAGCGAAGCTTCCCGCTTCCTGAGCAGGAGGCTTAGCTCGTCGGTTTCTCTGGAGGGACGAGGGCCCCCGAGTCCGTACAGCTGGCAGCCTTGATGATCTCTGTTCATGTCTTGGCAGGTAGTCCACCTACTTGTTCCCGAATCCAGACCTACAAGCGGCCTCGAGAGCCCTCGGCCCTCCAGTTGACCTGCGAACGATATCCCGACTTGGAGGCCCGCCCTCGCATTTCTTCGGCAGATCATCGAACAGGGTCGATCACCAGCATCCCATCTATGATGACGGCCGTCGTCACAGATGGATGGTTTCGGGGAGGGAGGGATACCGTAAGGACGGCAGCAGCAGAACGATCCTGCGGGGAGTAGGCTTTTTAAGGGTGTCGTTCAATTATTCCATAGTTATGCCGATAAAGTCTGTTTCAAAGAGGACTGCGCAAAACATAGACAGCAGTACGGAGCCGCAAAAAAAATCCCTGAATTGTCAAAATAATGAGGCTGATGTCGCTGAGAGATAACAGATGTCGCTCATAGATAACACATTTACCTCGTCTCTCCGGTGGTCCGAGGAGGAAAATAGAGGTCTTCTTTGTTGATTGATCGTCAAGCTAAGACAGAGCGCCCTTCGCGTTTTCCCTTCTCGCGATGGGCGCTCAATTTTTCAGGGGAACGCTAGTCAACGGCCGTTTTCCCTGGGATGGTGCCCCATCGAGGACTGCGGCCGTCAGCTATGGCTGGCAATGAACCTTTTGAATCGGCGGCAACTGGAGGGCGCCAATCCTTTGGCGCCGGTGGATATCCGATGCCACGATTATCACGAATGCGCGGACGCAAAGGATTGCGTCCCTCCAGGTACATCGGTTCTATAATTAGTTCTCGCGAAACCAGGTTCATTAAGAGATGTTTCTGGTAACTTTCGAGTTGGTGATGGGTAGCCGCGGGGTCAGCGCTTTTGCGGATTCCTTTGTCTTACGCGAAACCGTTTTGGGTATCGGTTGTCAAAAGGGTGAACCGTTATTCTTACGGTGATTGTCGGATAAGATGGGACCTGCAAATTATAAGCCTTCAGTTTTCCTGTTCTGGTTGGGCTTTGTGATGGCGGTGTCTTCCAGGATGCTGGTGGCTCAAGACGACGCGACGCTCGACGCATGGATATTCGGCGAGGATATTGAGGAGAAGGCCCGACGCTGGGAACGCGATGTTACGGTCAGAATCGGAGGTGGCGTGAAGGATAACGTTCTCTTGAGTTCCGTGAATAGAGTTTCCAGCCCCTTTCTCCTTTCCGCGTTGGAATGGCTTTCTTGGCGCCTGCCCACTGACCACGGATGGGATGCCTACCTCTACACCTGGATCGAGAACCGCTACTATACTGATGCGGAAGGCATTGACACGGAGACGTTTGCAATTTTCCAGACGCAGCTCAGCAAGAAGCTGGGTTCGCGGTGGAAAATCGGCGGCTTATTCAATTACTTCTTTGCCGATCAGGTATATGACATATCGGTCTCGGATGTAGAGCTTAGTACAACGGTGCTGAAACAGAACCACTTCGAGCTCCGTCCGTTCATTACCTTTAACACTTCGACGGAATATGAGCTTACCCTTCAAGGCGCGTTCACCCGGGAACTCTACCAGGAGTCGTCGGACAACTTCAGCGAATATGGATATTCCGTTAAACTGCTACGTCGGATGGGCAGGGATTCGGAGATATGGTTGAGTTACGATTTTGAGGAAAAGAACTACGATCAACGAACTCGGCGCAATTCCCTCGGCTTCAGTATCGCCAACTCCTTCCTTTCCTTGGTAGAACACGATATGAGGGTGGGTATCTCCGTGAACATGGGCGAATCCCATCACCTCCAGTCGCGTACGCTGGGCGGCCTGAAGCTCATTTCAGATAATGGTGCGGGATATAACGACTACTCGCGCTATCAGATCGCCCAGCAGTTTACTTTTTCCCGTAATCGCTGGGTCCTACGTGGAGAGTTGCGCGGGAGTTGGTACGACTATCCTGTGCAGACTGTCGGTTCAATCGGTAGTGCGCTCCGCGAACGCGTTGAAATTATTTCCGAGACGACACTTGAGTGTAAACTATCGGATAGCTGGATCCTTTTCTTTGCTTACCGGCACGAAGACAATCGATCGAATCGAAACACCGATGCATATTCCGTCTCCACCGGAACTTTCGGGTTTGACTGGAAATTCTAGAACTAAGTTGGATTAATTTGTAGATGAATATCCCGAAAGAAATGGGACTGGGGGTAGGGCAGGGCGCCAAAGCTCGCATCCGAGTCCTTAAACGACCTGAAGGTTTTGCCAAGCGACCCGGGACCGTGAGTGCTCAGGAGTGAAAGAAGCACCGAAAAGACGTCTGCTTCCAAGACTTGCGGCCGGAATTGTGATGGGTGGTTTGGGCGCTTTCTTCGCGCTCTTCGCTGTGGTCAGTTTCCGTCTTCGCTCCGAAATCAGAGAACAGATCATCGCACGGGATGCTGAAGTATTGTATTCGGTGGCGTTGATGCGGCTTTCCGGTACCGACGATGAGGGCATTTTTGATCCCTGGATTGAAACCGAGGGAGATGTTCTGGACGTGGTATTGGAGACTTCGAAATTGCGTGATGTGCTGGGAGTGCGGTTGTTCGATTGGGACGGCCGGCTCCGGGATGCCATACCGACCACGTTTGTGCAGGGAGATTTGAGCCAAGACGACCTGGAGAGTATCAAGCTGCTTCAGCCCATCAGTCGCTATCATGAAGCTGCTCAACTGAGTTCTTTCTTCATTGATCCGGGCGGGCGCGCGCATAACACCACTTTTCCTTTGCTTGAGGTGATCATTCCGCTGCATCGGAACGCATTTGATTTCTTTGGCGAGGATTTCGCCGGTGTCGGGCAGTACCTGATCGACGGGCGAACGGTTGAGGCTGAATTCGAGCAGCTTGATGATGAACTTGCTTTGGCATTGAGTCTACTGGGTGGCGGCAGTGTCGTGTTCGCCGTATTCCTGATCTGGACTATCTATAGGTTGGAAAATGCCAATAAGCTCCTGAACAGGCGGCGCCGGGAATTGGTGCAGGCCAACCACGAGCTGACTATGGCCGCTAAATACTCCGCCATCGGGGCGGTCACGGCGCATCTCATACACGGCCTCAAGAACCCACTTTCCGGACTCGAACAGTTTGTCACCAACCGGGATTCCAGTGGCGATGGATCAGGAGATGACGAGTGGCAGGTCGCGGCGGAGTCGACCAGGCGGATGCAGAACATGATCACCGAGATTGTTGACGTGCTGCGAGACGAGAATATGACATCTGGATTCACCTATACGCTGGAGGAGGTCGCCCAGTTGGTTCGCGAGAGAGCCGCCCCGATCGCGGAAGATGTTGGCGTAGTCTGGGAGACAGGCGAGCCGCCGTCACACCAGATCGACAGTCGTTGCGGCAATATCCTGATACTCATTTTGATGAATCTGGTACGGAATGCCATTGAATCGACTCCCCCTGGAAAGCGAGTGTGGCTGCAGATGCAGCTGATCGGTGACCGCATTGAAATCGTGGTCGGCGACCAGGGCTGCGGAATCCCCGAATCCGTTCGGTCCGACCTTTTCAACCCCGTGCGGAGCACCAAGGAGGGGGGCAGTGGAATCGGTCTTGCCATTAGCCAACAGTTGTCTCGCCACATCGAAGCAGATCTTGCTCTTGTCAGGTCGGACGAGCGGGGAACTGAATTTGCGATCTGCCTTCCCTTGCGGGCGGGACGGCAAAGTGAGATTGAAAATACGGGATGAGGCACCATTTACGAATTGGAGTACTGAGACTGTGGATACGGCTTGTCGGCTGCTGCATGGCCGGTACTTTCGGGGGACTCTGTCCCCTTGAAGCACAACAGCCCGGGCAGCAGATCTGGACATTCAATGCGGGGGGCATCGTCTTCTCATCACCGGCCCTCGGTGAAGATGGTACTGTCTACGTCGGTGCCCAGATTGACTTGGGAGAGGATGCCTTCGCTGGGAAGCTGTTCGCCATCAATCCCGACGGCTCGCGGAAATGGGAGTTCATGGCCGATGATTGGATTGATCCCCCCCCCCCCCCCCCCCCCCCCCCCCCCGCAATCGGCTCCGATGGAACGGTATATTTCGGCTGTTGGGATAATTTTTTATATGCATTGGACCCGGTGGATGGTTCTCTGCTTTGGCGGTTCGAAACGGGTAACCTTATCGTTGCCTCACCCGCGGTAGCCGCCGATGGCACAGTATACGTCGGTTCCGGTGACGGTATCTTCTATGCCCTGAACCCGGACGGCTCCCTCAAATGGGCCTTCCCCACTACCGACGATCTCGACTCGTCCCCGGCTATCGCCGAGGATGGCACGATCTATTTCGGTTCCGGTGAGGGCATTTTCTATGCCTTGAATCCCGATGGGACGGAAAAGTGGAATTTCTCGGTGGGCGAGGCCAGCGATGGCGATAACGGTATCGTCTCCTCGCCCGCGATCGATCTGGAGGGCAATATCTATTTCGGCGCTGGTGATGCCGCCTTCTACTCCCTGGCTTCTGACGGGACGTTCAATTGGGGTATCCAACTCGAAGACAAGATCGACTCCTCTCCTGCCCTGGGTCCTGAGGGCAACATCTACTTGGTGAGTCGGGATGGCGTATTTGTTGCTTTGGACAGCAATGGCATCGAATTTTGGTCCTTAATCATCGGGGATGTCTTCTTCAGTTCACCCGTGGTAGACCTTCAAGGGAATGTCTACATTGCTTCCTTCGTGACCAGTGGCGACAATCGCCTTTTTGCTTTCAACAATAACGGGGAACTACTCTGGGAATTCCAGTTTCAGGATATTGTCGATTCGTCACCTACTATTTCGCCTTCGGGAACGCTTTATGTCGGGAGTAACGACAATCAAGTCTATGCTATTCACACCGGGGTAGGTCTGGCGGACAGTGTGTGGCCGAAATTGAGTGGTGATGCCGCAAACACCGGGCGATTTCAATTCGGCGAGCCACCCTCGATTTCCCAGCAACCGCAATCGCAGACGGTGGAGAACGGGGAAATGGGTGCTTTCACAGTCACTGCTTCAGGTAGCGCCCCGTTGAGCTTTCAATGGCTTAAAGATGGTGAGCTGATCACGGGAGAAACCGAAACGGTGCTCACCCTACTCGATGTTTCTTCCTCGGATGCCGGTGCCTATGCAGTGGTCGTGACCAACGCCGCCGGATCGGTGCTGAGCGAGGAGGCGGTGCTTTCGGTGAATACGCCGGCTGACCTGTGGTCCGGCGCCGAGGATCTGGCAGGAGGTTGGCGCTGGCTCGAATGGTTTAGGTTCTTCAATGTATCCTCGGAGCCCTGGATATTCCACAATGAACATGCTTGGCTGTTCCCGGCGGCTGAAACGACAGCCAGTCTTTGGCTTTTCGCGCCGGACATGAACTGGCTCTGGACCAGTGAATCGGTCTATCCCAATATCTTCCGAAACGACGACAGCGCTTGGCTGTTTTACCTTTTGGATTCCACCAATCCGCGCTGGTTCTTCAATTTCTCGACGAATCAATGGGAGTCGCACGATCCTTGAGCAGGATTGGGAAAGTGCGAAACAGGCCGATTGCCCACTCGGCGGACTCGAGGGCCCTCGTCCCTCCAAGTATGGCACGCATTGCGGGCGAGCTTGGAGGGCCGACGGCTCCGGAGGCCGTATGTATGGAGGCCTGCCGTCGTCACCTCAGGCTAAGCAACGAATGATCAATTCTTGACGCCAGTTGAAGCCGATGTAGCTGGACGCCTTCGCGTTCAGGGCTTGGTCGGAGAATCAGGCTGGGACTGAAGCCGAAAGGCTCCAGCTACGCCGGGCAGGATCGTGCTGGTAGCTGGACGCTTCTTGTCCCGGCAGAGCCGCCAGGCGTAGCCGGATCGCGTTCGGACGAAGAGTATGATTGGGCTTAAGCTTACGATCAGCAGGCGAAACACGTTTCACGTTCATTCAACGTGACACCGGCATCGTTTCGGCTGAGCTCGTCGCTGGCTTGCCTGTGAACAGGCGTCAGTTCTGAGGAAGCGCAATCGAGTCCTGACAACCCGTTCCTGGACTGAAGTTTCACAGTAATAAGTCAGGGACGCAGCATTACCTTGATCAGATTGTGGTCCCGTTGCTGGTAGCGTCCAAACCACTGGGCGCCCTCAGACAGCGGCGCGACCTTGCTGATCAAAGGATCTACTAAAATCGCTCGGCGATGAATGAGATCGATAGCATCCCCAAACTCGCTGCAGCAGCCACAGGAGCCATGAAGACTGATCTCCCGAGTCACCACTGCCTGTAGACCGAAGTCGACGCTGGGGGCCACATTCCCCACCAGGCCGACTGCGCCGCCATTGCGCCCGCATCGAATTGCGAGTTGTAAAGTCGGCGTTATTCCCACGACCTCCATGGCCACATCGGCACCGCGACCTCCCGTTCGAGTCATAACCACTTCGTACACCTTTTTGGGGTCGGACAATAGTCCTTCATCCGCTCCCAATTCGCAGGCCAGGGAAAGCCGGCCAGGGTCCAGGTCCACGACCAGGATGCGCCCGCATCCCGCGAGCCTCAACACCTGTACGACAAGGTTGCCGATGATGCCCGCTCCCATCACCACCACGGTATCGTTGATGCGAATGGGTACCTGATTCACCGCGTGAAGCGCCACCGATACGGGTTCGGCAAACGCGGCATGCTCGAATGACATGCTTTCAGGCATCGAGTAGACGCTACGCTCCGCCACGGCAATATACTCAGCGAATGCGCCCTGGCGCCGGTATTGCCCACAGGAGACCCCGATGACCCGCCGGTGATCGCAGAGATTTGCCTTGCCTTGCCGGCAGAAGCCGCAGCTTCCACACGATTCCATGGAGTCGGGCGTGACGTGATCCCCGGGTTTAAATCGAGTTACTTTGGACCCTACTGCTTCCACCGTGCCCGCGAACTCGTGCCCCATTATAATCGGTGGAATGCGTCGACCGCTGCTGCCGTCCATGCCATGAATGTCGCTCCCGCAAATGCCGCAGGCGCCCACCCGGATCAGGACCTCCTCCTTGTCTGGGGCGGGCCGGTCGACGTCACCATAGTGAAACTTGCTGGCTTCGATTAACGTTAGGGCTTTCACAAGCCGCTCCACTCGAAGCGCCAGATGCCTTTTCGTTCCAGTTCCGAGTTTATCGGGATTGCCCGCATCGGACGGGGCCACCAGGGCCCATCTCCGGCGCGGCTGCATTGTTGGAGATCAAGAATCACTTGTGTGTCGTAGTTACAAATTCAAACGCGTATGTATTCTTGCCGGACAGAATTGGGCCGTAAAGTAAAACGCTCGTCGATGCCTGTCCATGAGCTTTTTTCAGCCCACTCGATACTTTTGTGCTCTTCGCAGAAGAGCATTACGCAATCTGTCTCTTGCCTCGTCCGCTCAAATATCTACCTCACTGCATTTAACAGCTCGTCCACAGGAAGCCAGAATCTTAGTCCGACAGATTGCTAGCTCTCGTCGTTGGTCAACTCCGCGATCTCGGCCCCCGGTAGGTCTTCGGGATCAGGCGGGACCACCACCGTGGTGGGCGTAGATAACTGGGGCTTGGCCGTCACGCGTGCGATAACCTTCATGAATCTCCGGTAAACTTGGGAGTTTTCTGCTTTCACATGCCGGAAAAAAGCGCCGTAGTGCATAGTCTTTAGCAACGAGTCGTAAATCACCGGATTGATGCCACTGTTAGTATTGAGCAAGTGGCTTAGCTCTTCGCTCAGTTCCGGCTGGGTGCTGAGTTGAGACTCTAGAGGAAATTCTTCCATAAGCTGCCGTTCCATCCAATTGCTCTGGAGGAGATCGGCCACTTGTTCCCGAATCTCCTTGAATTGCGCGACCTTCTCTTTGTCCGTTATCGCTTTCCGTTCCGGAATCGACATCGCCACGTACTCGTCCCGGTCCATCCCGAAAACTCGCTGAAATGGGAGGTTGCTCAGGGAGGCCCGGAGTTCGGCTCGGGCTTGGCGGTATTCGGGTTGGAAATACCAGCAAAGCCACACCGGCCTACCCGTAAACTCCAGCTTCCCATCGTTGTCGAAAAATCTCACTCCCTGGTCCTGATCGCAGATTAGGTAGGAACTATAGGGCTGCTCCTGCGCTTTGATCCACGATTTGATCGTCGCGTAACGGGCTTCATTGGCTTCGATATCGGGTGGAGATTCACCGGCGCCAAGGATGTAGCTACCTACCTTGGGAAGCGGAAGGCCTCGCATCCTCTTTGGCCTGCGGCGAATGTCTTCTTCGTCCCACTTGGGAAGATTACACGCGATTTTAGACATGAGTACTATGTCGGCCTGAAACAGCCGTAGACCCAGGAGCGTGTCCTCGAACATAGGGTGGTAGTTGAGTACCCTTTCGCCCGGATCGGGATGTTCCTTCTTGGTTTCACCAAACAATGTGAAGCAGGCCTCCCATTTCGAGTTTGCGTAGAATGCCAGGGGAACCAATTGCCAGTCGTATATCGGGGCCACTAAATTCTTCTTCTCGCCGTCAGGGGTTTCCAGTTCCACTGCTAGCCGGCTGCCGTCGGGATTCTGGTGATTGTAGCTAAGCCCGACTATGTGGGCGCCGGTGGCGTTTGTAGCAAGTTGGGAAAACGCGACTCCACCCACGCGTTTGAGGAATTCCGTGTTGATCTCCAGCAGCAGTCTCAGTGATTGGGTGCCGATCCGGTCCGCCAATGTCGTCCCCCCGAGTTCCATACCCGATAAAATTGGCGTGGAACTCAGTGGCAGCAGGGCCCACAGTGCAATGCACAAGCCTCCAAAGTAAGTTCGGTCGCGAGGGGCTCTCAGAATCTTCATTAAATTACCTTGGTTCTTTTTTTCCGGCGGTATCGATTTCCCCGCCCCGCGGCCGTTCAGGTGTAATCGGTCTCGGCCGGCGGAAGGCGTTTCCGACTTCCTATCTTAGACGAGGAATACTGCCCTAAGCAAGTTTCTGGTTTCGATCTTCTTTTCGTTTATTTAGCGTTTATTTAGGGACAGGCAGTTTATAGCTTGACGTTCTTTGCAGCGGATTTTGTAGTAGGGTATGCGGTTACGGAGGTTGAAGATTCGGGGAAGGGAAGCGGTGTATCACTGCATCAGTCGAGTTGTTGGGGGTGAGATGCTACTGCATGTCGGAGCCAAGGAGGTGCTTCGCAAGCAGATTTGGAAGGCGGCGGACTTCTGTGGAGTCGAGATTCTGACTTACTGTCTGATGTCCAACCACTTTCACATCCTGGTGCGAGTTCCGGAGAAAGAACTGGCGGAGTCGAAAATAGATGACGTCGAGCTGCTTCAGCGATTCACACGCTTCTACGGCGAGCTGGATCCGCGTACCCATGCCCTGGCGGTCCTTTTGCAAAAGGATGGAGAGCCCCACGAAAGGGAAGCAGAAATCGTGCGGCGGCAACTACTGGCTCGCATGCATGATGTCTCGGTGTTCATGAAAGAACTCAAGCAGCGATTCACGATCTGGTACAACCACCAGCACGAGCGGTTCGGGACGATCTGGGCGGAGCGCTTCAAAAGCTTGATCGTGGAGGAAGACAGGGGTGGTTTTGCGGCCTTGACAGTGGCTGCCTACATTGATCTGAACCCGGTGCGCGCGGGAATCTGCCGGGATCCTAAGGATTACCGATTCTGCGGCTACGGCGAAGCCGTGGTGGGCTGGAAGGCGGCACGACGTGGTATCCAGAGCGTCGTGGGTGACAGCAAGTGGCGTTCGGCTGGGAGCACCTACCGCATCCGCTTATTTGGTTCGGGAAGCTGGGCGCGAGGGCCGGAAAGGGCCAGCCTGGATCCTGCACGGTTCAAAGAGATCTTCGAGCGGGGAGGCAAACTCTCTGCCGTCGAGATTTTACATTGCCGCGTCCGTTATTTCAGCGATGGCTTGATCTTGGGTTCAGAGTCGTTCGTAGAGGGCTGCTTCGAAGAATTCCGAGACCATTTCGGGAAGATGCGACGCACCGGACCCCGCAGACTGAAAGGAGCCGATTGGAAGAATCTGGCTGTGATCCGGGACTTGAGAAAGACGGTTGTCGGATACTAATCCAAAATGCTGTCTGCGGCCCACTGGCACGCTCTGGCAAACTGGCTCGAAAACTCCGAGGGAGACATTTCATAGCACCTTTTGAACTCGCGGCAAAAGTGCGAAACCTGTTTGTAATGAAGAATATAGGAAACCTCCTTGAGTGAGTTACCCTCCAGCAGGAGATGCCTTGCAGCGATCATGCGCTGTTGGGTTAACCAGATCTTTGGACTGAGACCCAGATCGCGCTCAAAGAGGCGCTCCATCTGCCGTAGCGTAATGCCGTAGAGATCGGCCAGATTCGCAGCTTTATAAGCTACGTCAGCGGCCAACTCCCTCCAAATCACGGTTTCCGGAACCTTCGCTTGCCTCACATCCTCGCCCTACCCAGAAACTAGGTCAACGAGGGTTGGTGGACAAGGTGATTCAGCGCATTGTGAATGCATTGTGAATAAGTTAAGGCGAGGATTTCCGGAAATGTCGCGTTTCGATAATCAATGTCGTGTTTCGATAATCGTTAGCCGGTTGACCCTATCAATTCGCAGCCGAGAATTGATCTCGGCAAGATGGCAATCAGCGCATCAAAAGGTAGTTCCTCCAGCATTCGTTCTTTTTGTGCGGGTTTAGTCTCTGTTCTCACCACCCTCATTTCGTTAGATTTGGGAAACTACGCTTCCGCCCGTGTGTTCATCGATGAATCGGGGGAGCGGTATGGTATGGGAAAGCTTCGCTCCACTGTCGAGTTGCGTTTCGAGGGATGCAGGGCGGATGGGATAGCGGTGGTGAATCTCTTTGGAATTCCCTTCTATCGAGAGGTCATCTTTTCGGGCCGGCCGAAATCCGCAGATCGAAGTGTGCTTTCATTCGAGCCGGGCCAGTGGCAACAGGGGGAATTAGATCTCGTTAACAGCAGTTACTATGTAGAAATCGTTTCGGGAGCGAATGCGGGCATCCTGACGGACATAGACGCCGTCAACGAGGGCCTCATGCGTATCGAAACGGCAGACGACCTTTCGGCTCTGCTCAGCTCGGAGGATAGGGTCGTGATTGGCCGCCATCATACACTTTTCAGCATTTTCGGTGACGATAACCGTCTCGGACTGAAGCCGGGGGTCAACCGGGTCGAGGCAGACGAATTGATTGTCTTTGATGCCGTGCGCCAGCGACCTGATGTCTTCTTTTTCTCATCGAACCTGGGGGCCTGGGTGAATTCGGCACGGCGGAACCTCCGGTGTCCTGACTTAATCCTCTACCCTGGTCAGGGTCTTTTTCTGAGACGAAAGGATCGCGCGCGTATCCTGTATGTGGCGAGCGGGCCGGTAATGGAGCGATCAGTCAGTATCCTCGTGCAACCGGGCATCAATGTCATGGCGGACGTTCAATTTCGCAAACCTGGAGATTCGAGGTTTGCGGAGGCATTGAGGCAGATCACTGAGGCCGATCCGAGACCCATGCGTCGGGCGTCCGCAGTGGGCACGATGGCGTCACAACTTTCTTCAGATGGCCTCTACCGACTGATTGCGGGGCGATCGAGATCGTGGATTCAGGCTGTTGGCCTGGCTGACGAAGAAATGGTCAACATCGTTAGCAAAACGGCCTGCGTGCTCAGGGAACCCAGGCAGATCTGCGCCTACCTGCTGACTACTCCAGCCGGCGATCAAGGGGACGATTGAATTTCCGAATGTCGGGCCCGTTCCAGATCAGAAGACCTTGGCTCTACGCAGCCGCGCTGCTGTGCACCATCGGGGTTCCCTTGAGGTTATCTGCCATCAATCTGGACCAGGATGGCGATGGAATGTCGGACGTCTGGGAGTGGAGCTTCGGAGCAGAAGGCCTGAATCCGACCGACGATACCGACGGGGACGGATTCGACAACGAGGAGGAGTCGATCGGGCTTACCAACCCGTTCATAAACAGCAGCAGCCAGAAGCCGGACTTTATCAGCGGATACGACCCCAGGGTGATTACCGACGGCAGCGGCAACCCGGTGGAACTGGAGTTTCGCTGGTACGACAAGAAATACGTTCGCTACTTCGTGAGGTCATACAATGGCTTCTGGAACACCCGCTATGGCATAACGGGAAATGGCGGAGGCGTGCACTCAGTCACCCTCCCCTACATTGCCACTTACTCATCGCATCGACTCTTTTTCTTCGAGGCCTACGACACCGACGATGAGGGACTGAATGACTCGTAGGAGTCGCTGTTCGGTTCCAGTATCACGAGCACGGACACGGATGGCGACGGCTTCAACGACCGGCAGGAGTTTATCAATGGCACCAATCCGAACTCGGCCGATCCCCCGCTTCAAGCGCATTCACCCAGTCCGGCCCATGGAGCGACGAACGTTTCCGGAAATATAACGCTGAGTTGGTCCAACGGCGGGGCAGCCAGCGCCTATAAAGTATATCTGGGAACCGACTCGACCCCGGACAATGGCGAGTATAAAGGGCAGCAGACCGGCGCCTCCTACGTAGCCGGCACACTGGCTGCCGGAACGACCTATTACTGGCGAATCGACTCGGTGAACGCGGGAGGGACGACGACCGGTTCCGTTTGGAGCTTCACCACCAAGTTGCCGCCGCCCAGTGCGCCGATTTCGCCGACACCTGCCGATGGGGCGCCGCGCCGCTCCATCGCAACCAATTTGAGCTGGCAGAATGGGGGCGGGGCCACCTCCTATGCCGTCTACTTCGGTGCCGATGCTACCCCGGACTCCGGCGAGTTCCTCCAGACGCAAAGCGGTACCGGCTATGATCCGGGCATACTTTCTTATAATACCACCTATTACTGGCGCATCGATTCGGTGAATGCGGCGGGCACGACGGCGGGACCGGTCTGGGCTTTCACCACGGAGGGACCGGTCTGGGCTTTCACCACGGCGGGCCCCCCGCCGCCGGTGACGATTTCGTTCAGCGACTTCGAAAGCGGGTGGGGAGACTGGAGGAACATTCTGGGAAGCGACCAATTCGACTGGAGCCGCGATGGGGGAGGCACGCCGTCTTCGGGCACCGGTCCCGCCATAGACCGCACATTGGGGAACTCCTCGGGGTATTATGCCTACGTGGAGACCTCGTATGGAAGCGCCTATAATGCGGGAGACACAGTCATTCTTGAAAGCATCCCATTCGATGCCGATGGGCATCAGCTCCGTCTGCGGTTCTATTATCACATGTACGGGGCCAACATGGGCACGCTTACCGTGGACGTGTTCGATGGAACTTGGCACCTGGGAGTCTGGAGCCGTAGCGGGCAGCAGCATACCGGCGCCACGACACCTTATGAAGAAGCCACCGTCGATTTGAGTAGCTATACGCGCATATTGATCCTTCGCTTCCGGGTTGTTGCGGCGGGTTCCTACCGGGGTGATATCGCCATCGATGATATAGCCGTAATCGAGTACTTCGATGCGCCGAACACCCAACCGACGATCGTCTCGAGCCCATGGGCGGACGAATCGCCCACCCAAAGCCAGGTAATCGGACTTCATGTCACCGCTACGGACGCGGTGGGCGGTTCGCTCAATGATCAGGGCGAAGCGGGCCTCACCTACACCTGGCAGGCAGTGACGACTCCGGTGGGCGCTCCTGCACCAACTTTCAGCGCAAACGGAAGCAACGCCGCCAAGGATACCTCTGCCACGGGTTCCGCTTCGGGAGTTTATATATTCGAAGTAACCGTTTCCGACGGCGCCGCCGAAGTCGCTGCAAGCGTCCAGGTCGAAGTGCAGTTTGTCGCTTCCCTTCCTTCCCTCAGTGACTTCCAGGCGGGATGGGACGACTGGCATAATGTCCCTGGAGACAGTAATGCGGACTGGCTCCGTGACTACGGCGGGACCCCATCATACGGCACCGGACCCGCCTCCGACAATACGCTGGGGACTACGCAGGGCTACTATGCCTATGTAGAGACTTCCTCCGGCGACGGCTACCAATCGGGCAGGACGGTGATTCTGGAGAGCGAACTCCTCGATGTGCAGGCCGAGAATCTCGTGCTGCGTTTCCAGTATCACATGTATGGCGTCAACATGGGCGCCCTTTACGTCGATTTTTACGACGGCGTCTGGACGAAGGGAATCTGGAGCCGCGCCGGGCAACAGCAAGGGAGTAACGCGGCGCCTTATGGAATGGGGGAGGCGTCTATTGCAGACGTGCAGGGCCTGGTCCGTTTTCGCTTCCGCTATGTTACGGGTGGAGGCTACCGGGGCGATGTCGCGCTGGACGATCTGGAGGTGCTCGCCTTCGACGGTCCGCCCAACGTGACGCCGTGGATCGTGGCTGCCGCTGCCGCCGGCGAGAATCCGACTATCGAACCTGACATTGAACTTCAAGTGCTCGGAGATGACACCGCGGACGCGAGCAAATACAACAATGGTGAAGCCGGCCTGGTCTATACCTGGACGACGGTCTCGCGACCTCTAGGTGCGCCGCTGCCAGCCTTTCCTCCCGAAAACGGCACTGCCCTGGGCAAACAGGTCTCAATCACCTTGCCCCTGGCAGGAGAGTATATATTCCGAGCCGATGTCTCTGACGGCCAGAGCTCCGTAACCAGCGATGTTACTGTATATTACAGCGATCCCCTGGCTCTACCCTCACAGACCGACTTTCAATTCAATTGGGGAACGTGGAGCAATTCGGCGAGTAATGGATCCGATTGGCGACGCGACTCGGCGGGTACTTCATCCAGCTCCACCGGTCCCCAGTTAGATCACACGATGGGTACAAGTTCCGGGTTCTACGCCTATGTTGAGACGTCTCGAGGCTACGCCTATAATGCGGGCGATACGGTTTCCCTGATAAGTCCGGTCATCGACGCGAGCGGCGGGAATCTGCGGTTCTCTTTCTTTTATCATATGTATGGTTCGAACATCGGTGAGCTCAATGTCGATGTCTTTGACGGCACATGGCAAGAGGGGGTGTGGTCGATCTCGGGGCAGCAGCATACCGGCGTCACGACACCTTATGAAGAAGCCACCGTCGATTTGAGTAGCTATACGGGCATATTGGTCCTTCGTTTCCGGGTAGTTGCGGCGGGATCCTTCCGGGGTGATATCGCCATCGATGATATAGCCGTAATCGATGCGCCGAACACCGAGCCGACGATCGTCTCGGGTCCGTGGGCGGACGAATCGCCCACCCAAAGCCAGGTGATCGGACTTCATGTCACCGCTACGGACGTGGTGGGCGGTTCGCTCAATGATCAGGGCGAAGCGGGCCTCACCTACACCTGGCAGGCAGTGACGACTCCGGTGGGCGCTCCTGCACCAACTTTCAGCGCAAACGGAAGCAACGCCGCCAAGGATACCTCTGCCACGGGTTCCGCTTCGGGAGTTTATATATTCGAAGTAACCGTTTCCGACGGCGCCGCCGAAGTCGCTGCAAGCGTCCAGGTCGAAGTGCAGTTTGTCGCTTCCCTTCCTTCCATCAGTGACTTCCAGGCGGGATGGGACGACTGGCATAATGTCAGCGGAGACAGTAATGCGGACTGGCTCCGTGACTACGGCGGCACCCCATCATACGGCACCGGACCCGCCAGCGACAATACGCTGGGGACTACGCAGGGCTACTATGCCTATGTAGAGACCTCCTCCGGCGACGGTTACCAATCGGGCAGGACGGTGATTCTGGAGAGCGAACTCTTCGAGGTGGAGGCGGAGAATCTCGTGCTGCGTTTCCAGTATCACATGTATGGCTCCAACATCGGCGCCCTTTACGTCGATTTCTACGACGGCGTCTGGTCGGACAGCATCTGGAGCCGAGCCGGACAACAGCAAGGGAGCAATGCGGCCCCCTATGAAATGGGGGAGGCGTCGATAGCAAACGTGCAGGGCATGGTCCGTTTTCGCTTCCGCTATGTTACGGGTGGAGGCTACCGGGGCGATGTCGCGCTGGACGATCTGGAGGTGCTCGCCTTCGACGGTCCGCCCAACGTGACGCCGTGGATCGTGGCTGCCGCTGCCGCCGGCGAGAATCCGACTATCGAACCTGACATTGAACTTCAAGTGCTCGGAGATGACACCGCGGACGCGAGCAAATACAACAATGGTGAAGCCGGCCTGGTCTATACCTGGACGACGGTCTCGCGACCTCCGGGTGCGCCGCTGCCAGCCTTTCCTCCCGAAAACGGCACTGCCCTGGGCAAACAGGTCTCAATCACCTTGCCCCTGGCAGGAGAGTATATATTCCGAGCCGATGTCTCTGACGGCCAGAGCTCCGTAACCAGCGATGTTACTGTATATTACAGCGATCCCCTGGCTCTACCCTCACAGACCGACTTTCAATTCAATTGGGGAACGTGGAGCAATTCGGCGAGTAATGGATCCGATTGGCGACGCGACTCGGCGGGTACTTCATCCAGCTCCACCGGTCCCCAGTTAGATCACACGATGGGTACAAGTTCCGGGTTCTACGCCTATGTTGAGACGTCTCGAGGCTACGCCTATAACGCGGGCGATACGGTTTCCCTGATAAGTCCGGTCATCGACGCGAGCGGCGGGAATCTGCGGTTCTCTTTCTTTTATCATATGTATGGTTCGAACATCGGTGAGCTCAATGTCGATGTCTTTGACGGCACATGGCAAGAGGGGGTGTGGTCAATCTCTGGGCAGCAGCACTCCAGCTATACTGCGCACTATGCGCACGTGGGTGTCGATCTGGCGGGATATTCGGGAAAAATTGTACTCCGCATCCGCGGCGTGGCGGCCGGGGGATATCGAGGGGACCTCGCCATCGACGATATCTACCTGGGTTCGGTTTCCTCTGATCTCGATGGAGACGCACTTCCCGACTGGTGGGAGATTGCGCATTTTGGCCAAGCTGACGTGGCGGGGCCCTTAAGCGATCCTGACACCGACAGTCTCGAAAACCTGGCTGAATATTTCCTGAACACCAATCCGAACGCCGCAACCCTCAGAACCGCCACGGTAACCGTGACGGTTCTCACTCCATTGGAATGACTATGAAACCACTCAGGATGAACTTGACCATAGTTTCGCCGAGGAAGGTCGGCGGCGCCAACCGTTTTCGCCTGAACGGCTACGCCGAGTCGAGAAGAATTGGCGCCCTCCAAATCGGAGACGCCATCACGAAACTGGAGGGCGGCAATCCCTTGCCGCCGCAGCGTCCCGCCGGTGACCTTCGGTTCAACGCCAGCCATAAGTGACGGACAAAGGCCTCGAAAAAGAACCATCTAATGAACCTGACAGAAATCTCACTTCCTGATTTTACTTCTCGCCTGAAAGCGAGGGCGTCCAGCTACCACCCGCGCGATTCTCTTCGGCATAGTGCAATTCTTTTCGGCGTAGCTGGAGCCTTTCGGCTTCAGTTCCCAGCCCAGCCTGATCAGCCGACCTGCGCTGAACGCAATCCGGCTTCGACCTCGATTATGCTGGGACAGGAAGCGTCCAGCTACATCGGCTCCGAGGACTGTGAAGGATCCAAGGTTCATCATCCTGCAATACTACTTGATGAACCATCTCGCCTCCATGACGCGACTCGTCCCTGCCGTCCAGTTCAAGTTCCTCTGCTCGCGTTGCCGAGAGTCGGCAGAAGAAACGGAGACCGAAGTCTTCACCGCTTTCGCGCGGTGGCGCTACGGACGATCGTGAGATCCATCCTCTTTCTGGCGCTGTGCCTCTTGCCTGCAGCCCTCACGCACGGCCAGGACGAGCGGCTCCGACCCGGTGACTGGGTTCCTGCTGTCCTGCCTGAACGGAATGGTCCGGTGCAGACAAATCGAGTGGTGGTTGCCAAGGCGCTAAACGCAATCCGCCAGGGAAACTTAGGGGATGCCGAGCAGATTATCGCGGAGGCCGTCCGGGATGCTTCCGATGTACAAGTTCGACGGCTACGGACCGTTCGCCTGCGCCAGGATATTGCGGACCGCTTACGGGAGAGGGGAAGTGTTGCGGAAGCGCGCGGCGTAGTCCGTAGGGGAATCGAGGATCTGCGGCGATCCATCAAAGAGACGACAGATGTCAGGCAGAAAGCGGCCACTTCCTTCTATCTGGGTACGATTCTCGAACACCACCGCTTCTCGAGCCGTGAGGTGAAGGAGGCCTATCTGCGGGCGCTGGAGTATTTCCCGGAGCATGCCGCGGCGAAAGTGCGATTGGGAAAAATCGAGGCTATCGAAAGAGAGCGGGCCAGGAAGCTGGAGCGTCTACGGGGTAAAGGCGCGGAGGAGTAGATACGGCGTGAGTTCGAGAATTGGCCATAGGTGGATGAAATCAGGGTGCGATACGTTTCCGTGGCGCACTCCGCCGTCGCTCCTACGTAGCGCCACGCTTATCGCAGCGAAGCGGAGATTGCGTGGCGTGTGGGGAACCGAGCGGTGTGGAACCCGGGGCAACTTCGGCTGCGCCTCCGTAAGCCCCAGGCTACGAGGGGACGGACCGTCACACAATTCCGCAAACGCGGTGTGTTTCGCCTCCCCAAAGAAGGTGCACGGAACCCGCTGCGGTCCTGTAGCTGGAGCCCTTCGGCTTCAGTCCGGGCCCACTCCGATTCTCCAATCTACACTGAATGACAAAGTCATCCAGCTACGATCGCCCGCAAATCCAGTCTATCCTGAGCTTCGCCCAAAGGCTTTAGCATTGAATTTTTACATTCGATCTGCAGTCGGGCAAATTACTGGGTTAGCGATTGGTTTGGTGCTTGGTTTGATTCTGGGCGCTCCAAGGCCATGCCGCGCCGCGCCGGATGTATCCATGAACGTCGGCTTCGAGGTCACTTATTCGACCGAGGCTGATATTCCCGCTGATCAGTGGCATTCGCTCTTCGTCGATGTCAACGGTGGCAATGTCCTCCAGACCACCGCGCAGGGGGCGGCAACCGATGTTGTCCTCGGTTCCTCCCAGGTTGAATTGAAAGCAGGGACGACGATCTTTCATTTCTGGGGTTATCCGGTCGACTCCTTCAGCCTGTCCGTAGAGCCCGTGACTGGTTACCGGCTCTATATCAACGGAAGGCGGCGTTCCTATTACTTTTCAGGTTCCGGCGCCCTCATGATCCCTCTGGTAATACCCGAAGATCCCAATAATACCCTCGCCTACTTTCCCGTAGAGGTAACTCTCGTGCCCGAGCAGAATGACTCTTCGAGCGTTCGCGGGGATACGCGCAGCGGAGGCACTATTCTCTGGGAAGCACCCTTGGGCTTACTGCGTAATGGCGCGTCGGCGGGCGCACTCTATATCCGCGACGACGATGATGAGCGAAACAATGGCCCGGTCATACCTCCCATCTATACCCCGGGAGGACTGCGCTATGCGGACTTCTCGCCCGAAATCGATTTCATCGAAAATGCCGCTACCGGCTACCTGGAGCAGGTCCTTACGAACCACGCTTTGATCCTGATCGAGGTCGTCACTACTACGCGCTACGCCATCACCTACTACGCCATCGATGCCGTCACCGGTCTGGATTACGACGACAGCAGTGGCAGCTATACCTATACAGGCTTACCAGCGCCGTTTCTCGAGTTCCTTTTGGAGAAACCGGACATTGCGTCCGGCGATAACGATGACTTGCGGATCACCCGAACCGAGGGCTCCCGCGAGGTCGTCGTCGACCAAACCCGGCGGATGGTACCCAGCCCAACCGAAAGTCTGGTCGAGTGGGAGTTGTTCGATTGGCACCAGGAAGGTGCAGCCACCCGTCGAAAGGTAAGTGTCAGTAACGTCGAAAACAGTATTATTGAAGCGGTCTCGGTTCGAGACGATGTGGCAAACAAGGTATCCCTGACCAACGTCGTCTCCTATCAGACCTATCCCTGGGGTGAGGAGGTGGCCACTTCGGGACCAAACCCAGAATACCTCACCACCTTTGCCTACTATGACCAGGAGCAAAGTGGTGGCGAGGGCCATTACCAGAACCTGAAGTCTGCTATATTTCCAGGAGGTAACTGGATTCTTTATGAATATTACGATGACGTCGCTAAACGAGGACAGGTCTTCAAAACCTACCAACCGGTGGGGAATCTCCCGGCGTCCCCGTCCATTGATCCCACCCAGACGCGGGTAACCGAATATGACTACACCGATATCGACGAATTCGGCCTGAATCTACCGACCTCGATCGTTGTGCGACGAAAAGGACAGGTCGTTGCGAAGTCTCTGCTCAGCCATGTGCGAAGCGCCACTCCGGTGAATCGTGAATTCCTGCGCACCACCACGCGCGATGATTACGTATCGGAGGGGGAGTATGAACGAACCGTCATCAAGCGCTACGTGCTCGATGCCTCCGACCGTATGCGAGCGGGCGCCCTGTTTTCGATTGAGCGGCCGGACGGCAGCAAGACCTCTTATGCCTACGAGAAGGGTGAGTATGGTGCAGGCCTATTCACTCCTCGAGGAACAAATACGGCGTTACGTGTATATGCCCTGAAGGGCGCAGCGACCAACGTACCCGGAAGTTGGTATAGGAATTCCCGTCGGCCAGACTACATCGATCCGCTTTTCCTGATTCGGCAGCGTTTGTCAATGGAGATTGCGATCTACGATCACCGGGGATTTCTGGTGCAAGTGGAGAGGCAGATTTTCAACGATCTGAACCAGTTCCTAACCATCGAAACGATCACAACCACCTATTCGCCCTCTGGCGATCTGGAAGGGTGGACGTCCACCAACGGCACGACCTATGAATCGACCTGGGCCGATGGTCTAAAGGTGGAGGAGACTTCGCCAACCGGCCAGCGGACGCTTTTTGAATACGATGATCTGGGACGCGTAACTCGCTCGACCTTGGCGGGGATATCCAGTTTCGGTATTGGTGGCGATCAGGCCGATTCAGTTACAGACATAGCCTACGATTCCAGTGATCGAGTGATCGGGCAGACAGTTTCCGCAAATGGATCCGGGGAGACGCTAGCGTCCTCGTGGATCTACAACACGCGCGGCCAATTGACTAATGCGACCAAGCCATGTGGGACGGCGGTCACCTACACCTATCAAAACGGCGGACGCATCGTGACGGCGACTCAACCCGACGGCGGCACTTCCACCAGGGAGCGCGACATCGATGGGTCGTTGAAGAGCGTCTCGGGAACGGCCGAGATCCAGCGCCAGTACGACTACGACACGGTTTTGCAACCGGATGGGTTGACACACTTTCTGCGGTCTCGACAGGACTTGGGCGGCGCGACGCTACGGAATGCGGAAACCGTTGTCGACTGGCTGAGCCGGTCGCGGCTGCAGACAGCGCCGGCGCCGGATGGCGGAACGCTTTCGGCTTCTTTCACCTACGCCGACGGGCGGCTCACTTCTCGGCAAGTCGGTAATCGAGCCGCGGAGATTTTCGGCTATAACGGAATGGGTGAATTGATCAGAACCGGTTTGGACATCGACCTGAACGGCAGCTTGGGAGTGATACAGCCGGACGGAAGCATCGATGCGGATCCGAACGACCGAATTCGGGAATTTTCGCGAAAAGTCGTGCAGAAGAGCGACGGCTGGTGGCATGAGGTCGATGAGAGCGTCTATCCCAAATTTGGAGTGGATGAACCGAAGCGGGTGTTGACCACTCGTAAATGGATTGGGAATCCGAGCCCGGCCAACCCGATCCTTATTGGCGCAAGGGAGGCGATCGACATCAACGGTAACAAAACGCGATCCCTTGCGGAGCTGACCAACCGAAGTCAGGCCTGGGTTACCACCAAGGTTTCTGTGCCGGGAGCCATGAATACCGCAACCTTTGCGATCATTAACGGCTTGCTCTATGAGCAGGTTTCGGCATCGGGGGTAACTGTAGATAGCGACTATGACTCATTGCGCAGGCTGGATCGACGCACCGACCGCAAGGGCACGACGAAATCAGCTTACCGAGTCAATACGACCCAGTTACGGAGCCAGACGGCGCCGTCGAGCGCAGTCACGACCTATGACTACGACTGCCAGGGACGTTTACAGTCCGTTGATGACGGGTTGGGAGGCCTGACCTGGTTCGCCTACAATTTGAGAGGTCAAATCGTCCAGCGCTGGGGATCGGCCGTCCAACCTGCTCGTTTTGACTACGATATTTACGGGGACCCCGTCACATTGGAGACCTTTCAGGAAGGAAGCGGCTGGGACGGACCTGCCTGGCCTTCGAATACCGGCACTCCCAGCGTGACCACCTGGGACCGGGATCCAGCCTCGGGCGCCGTCACGCAGAAGATTGATGCCCTGAATCGTGCAGTCGAGTACACTTATAACCTTTACGGACAGGTGCTGAGGATGACTCCCGCACGGGTAACGACCGATTCCAGCCCGCCGCCGCTCGCCATTGATCATCTATACAATGAACTCACCGGCGAACTGACAACGGTCGACTTCGAAGATCCCAACAGCATCGACATCGAATATCCTGACTACAACCGCTTGGGACTCCCCGAAGAGATCCGCGATGTCACGGGATCTCGCAAGCTCACCTACGATCTCGACGGTGACCTGAGTCTGAAAGGGGAGGAACTTTCCGTGACCTACTACGGCGACAACCGCTTTCTCAATCCGGAATACGAAGCCGCCGTCGATGCCGTTCCGGGCCGCTATAAAGGTTTGAGCCTGGACCCGACCGTGGCACCGTCGGACCAGGTGCTGCGCTACGGAATCCAGTACGATGCCGGCACCGGGCGGTTGCTGGCAATCGATTGGCCTTCGGCGATTGCCCCGGTATCAAATTTCTATGGATACCTGGACAATAGCGATCTGGTTAATGTTTCGGAATCGCGGAAAGCTGGGATGCTGAGGCAACACACCGACCTGACCTACCACGATAATTTCAACCTGCCCACTTCCGTCGTGAACAAGAACGGCGCGGCTGCGGTCATCGCTCAGGCAGATTATGAATACGATATTCTGGGGCGGCGCACCCGGAGGTTGCTTTCCGGAGGGCATGCCAATGTCTACGGGTCCGGAGTCCTCACCACCTATCAATATAATACGCGCCATGAATTGACCGGTAGCCAGTCGTTCTTCAGCGACCCGCTCACCGACGAGACGCAGTCGATCCCGGGCCGGGCGCTTACGTGGGGCTACGATGACGCGGGAAACAGAATCCCGCAGAACGGTTCCGGTACGCGCTTCGCTCTCACCGACGAACTGACCGCCCGCGATGTTCCTGGATCGATTGCCATTCACGGCACCTTCTCGGGGCTTAACCTGGGAGGTGCCAATCCCGACTCCTTGGCTGTGCGCTCGGAGACCGCTGCCGGCGTCCAATTTGAAACGCCCTCGGTGCAAGGGAACTGGTATCACGCCGATGTTCCGGTCAACAACGCGGGCGGTCCGGTTTCGGCCGAAATCACGGTGCTGGCAGGTAAGCCAAGTTCGAGCCAGTACGCCCAGGGCGCTCCTTTGGGTAAGCGATTCGTGCCTGCTGCCCTCGAGTCCTTCCAGTACGATGCCGACGGCAATCTCACTCGCGACGGGCGCTGGTCCTACGAATACGATGCCCGCAATCGCCTTATCTCCATGGAGACGGTGTCGGAGGCCTACGGCGCCGGAGCCGATCGGCAGCGGCTCGAGTTCGACTACGATTTTCTCGGTCGAAGGGTAGGCAAGCGCGTCTATAATTGGGACAGTGGGGCAGGGGACTGGTCCCTTGCCATTGACCTCCTATTCGTCTACGATGGCTGGAATCTCATCGCCGAAATCGATGCATCGAGCGGCAACGAACTCGTGCGCACTTATGTCTGGGGCCTCGACCTGAGCGGAACGCTACAGGGCGCCGGAGGCGTGGGTGGCCTGCTCATGATTCGCGATCATGCGGGCGGCGGCGAGGTCGATTACTACACCCAGTACGACGGCAACGGCAACGTCCTGGGCCTGATCGACGACAGCGGCGCCATCGCGGCCAGCTACGAATACGACCCCTTCGGCAACCTCATCCGCATTGACGGGCCCTATGCCGAAACCAACCCCTTCCGCTTCTCCACCAAGTACACCGACACCGAAACCGGCCTCGTTTACTACGGCCACCGCTACTACTCCCCAACCCTCGCCCGCTTCCTAAACCGCGACCCCATCGGTGAAGCCGGCGGCATGAATCTGTATGCGTTCGTCGGGAACGATCCAGTGAATCGGTGGGATGTGCTGGGGTTAGCGCCGATAGTGCGACCAAGGGTAGATGAACTGACTGCGGATAGGGTACCAAGAGGACGAACCATCCACTTCTCCACGCGATCCAGGTCAATCTTAGCCGATAGAATGGCATATGGCGAAGATGATGACCCCCTCGACCCAACCAACTACGATCCGCGATATGGAATCGCGTATGGTGACCCGGACTATACGATCAAGGTTGCTGAAATCGAGCGGGCGTGGGCGGCTGGAGACTCGGCGGGATCTGGTTCGGATGGATTACATCTCCCGTCAGCCCGAAAAGGGGGGCCGCTTTTCGCTTCGGTCTTAGACAGGGCGAGCGGACGAGTGGTCGCGTTTTCAGGAAATAGAGCTGTTTATGACAGTGACTTTGATCTGAACAACGACGGAATCGTGGACCGGCGCGAGTTGGCTGAGTGGCGCGTCGCCTATAATGACCTGATCGCGTCCCGCAGGGTCGGAGAGGCATTTTCGAAAGCTTCGGACAAAGTCCTGAGAGCCCAGGCTCAATTGGCAAAAACAGCGTTGGTTGAGGGATTGCTTTCTGTGACTGGTGCGAATGCGGCGCGACTCGCCTTAAGAGGAGCTCCAATCGCCGCCAAAGTTCTCCGAAGAATCGCAAAGTATGGTGTTCCCGGGCCCCGAGATTGGCAGAAATTCCAGAAAGTCACCGGTCCAATTTATGGCATGAACAATCAAGCAAGGAGCCAGGCGTATAAGGCTTACCAGAAGAGTATGGTGGGATCGGCGGTTGTCGGAACCTCCGTAGCGGCCCCATTTTCGATCGGAACTGCAAGTGGGGCGCTGAGCGGTGATGATGGATCTATGATTGGCGTTACCTCATCGTATCCAGCTTTGGAAATTTACTATATGGGTCAGCAACTTGGAGCGTTGATCAGTAGAATGCTTGATGAGTTGGTGTCGGAGCCCTAGATGGAGTTAGCCGTAAACATTGGATGTTACGTCGTTTCATGGATTGCTGTGTTTCGGTTTAAGGCGCGCCGGTTGACGGGCATGCCATTGGCGTTTGGATTCCTTTGGGCGACGGTAAGCTTTTTCCTGATTGTTCTCACTAGTTCAATTTTTGGGATTCGATATGTGCTATTAGTGAAAAGTCCACTTACACCGGAGGAAGTAGCGTTTAAGGGCTCTGCTTTAACGATCGTATTTTTCGTGATCTTCTGTCTCGTTTGCTTCATTGAAAGTCGCCGAAAGAAGATGCATTAAATATTTGAGTTACAGCCATTGAATGGCGCAATAATAGATGGAACGCCAAACCTGGAGACGAAGTTCAGGTGGAAGAGAGAAAGCGGAACTAGGAGGGCGTCTGGACGTTTCGGGCCGACGGCCTGACGGAGGGATAAAACCTATTCACGTTTGAGGGCCACGAGTCACGCGTCTCGGGTGACGCCCTTAGCTGGACCCGAATAGCGCTCGGATAAGGCGCTTATCGGGTGATTTTTGTTGAATAATAAGCTAGCTAAATAGACGTTATTTAAGCATCGTGTTTGTATGCATAAAACACTATACTTCAAAGGTTTCAACCGCCTTTTTGGACGAGCTAAAAAGTCTGCCGCGCGGACCCTCAAAGAACGATTCGATGAGATACGGGGGCGCGCCCCGGGTCAACTGCATTCGTTGTTTAGCGAAGCGGTGGAAGCGGAAAAAATCGCCGGGGCCAACGGCTGCCGCGAGCGGCTCTTTCCGGCCGATGTAACCTTTTGGGGCATGCTCGGACAGGTGTTTCGCGGTGGCAGTCTGCGTGATGGTAGAATAAATGGGCTGGCTAAAAATAGGTTGTAGCGTTTGGCCAGAACGGATCTTCGTGGAAGTCGATAGGAAGCGAGAATAGCCAGCCGTAGAGAAGGCTCGCCGCAAGGAGGGCCAGGAGAACTGGTGCGGATGTTTGGCTGCTCTTCACGGTACGGTCCTTTCAGAACAGAACTTACCGAATCATACCGGCGGCTGACAAATCATACACGCCGTCAACCCCCCTTGAATTCGGTCAGAAGGTTCGGGAAGCCTTAAAGCGGCGGAAAAAGACTGAAAATCAAGGGTTTAGAGAGCGTTGCAGCCGCGAATCTAGTGTGGTGTCCGTTAAATAACATAAATTAATTAGTTTTCCCTGTCTGCTTTGCCAAGGCACGTTTGGCGCGCTGGATCTTGCGCAGGATTTCCTCTCCCTTCGCCTTCCATCTGTAAGGCTTGGGGTCGAGGTTCCTTTCAGCCAGATAGGTTTCTATGTCTTCGACCAATTGCCTGACGCTGGTAAAACTACCATCCCTGATAACATCTTGGGTCAGTTCGCCGAAAAAGCGCTCGACCAGGTTCAACCAGGACGAACTGGTCGGGGTGAAGTGGATGTGAAAACGCCGATGGCGCGACAACCACTTGCGGACCTTCTGTTGCTTGTGCGTGCAGTAGTTGTCAACGATCAAGTGCAAGTCCAGCTGCTTGGGTGTCTCCCGCTCGATTTGCTTCAAGAACCGCAACCATTCTACATGGGTATGCCGCTGTTCGGTGCGTGTGATGAGCTTGCCGTCCAGATAATTCAAGGCTGCAAACAACGTAATGGTCCCGTGTCGCTTGTAGTCATGTGTCTTGGTGCAAATCTCTCCCACGCCAAGAGGTAAGCCCGGCTGGGTCCGCTCCAAAGCCTGGCATTGGCTCTTTTCGTCGCAACACAATACAAGGGCCCGCTCTGGCGGATCCAGGTATAAGCCGATCACATCCCAGAACTTCTGCTCGAAGTACTTGTCATTGGACACTTTGAACGTCCTGACCAAGTGAGGCCTGATATCGTTAGCCCGCCAGATGCGCTGCACGCTGTCGGGGGAAATCCCCACCTCCCTGGCCATGGTGCGAACACTCCAGCGAGTGCGTGGCTGCGGCGGTCGTGTAGCCTCGGTAATGACCTTCTCAACCTTGCCCGCCGGTATCCATCGGGGCCGTCCTCGTCCCTTCCTGTCCCGCAATCCCTCCAAGCCGTCTCGCTCAAAGCGTTGCGACCACTTGTTCACGCAGGGCACACTAACCCCGAGTTCTTCCGCGAGCTGCGCCTGTTTGACGCCTTCGGAACGACGCAGTACGATTGTCGCCCGAAGGCTGTCGCGCACGGATACTGTCGGTGCTTTCACGCGACGCTGCAACTCTTGCAGCTCAAGATCTGTAAGTTCAATTATGGATATGGGTCTTGCCATGCCGATAGCATAACATGGTAAGACAGATTAATTCAACTTAATTATCGGACATGAGACTAGGTTTGGAGTATCGAGGAGCGAAAAAGGGGGATTGGTCATAGGTATTGTGTCAACTCACTAAACCTGCCTATTGATATTCCATGCGCGCAACGTTTTTGGGCTCAGGCACTAGGGCTGGCGAATAGGCGAAGCTGGCTATAAATAATCCGATTATAAGTATTTGTCCCTTTGCCAGTGCGGAGGCTCGACGCCGATATGGGCAGGAGGCAGCTCGGTGCCGACTGGCTCGGATGCACCAAATCACGGGCGGAACCCGATTTTGGAGTGAAATTGAACGAAGCTCAGCTTCATCCGTAGCCGGCTTTCCAAGAAGGCGGGAACCGAGTTCGACGAATTAGAAGGACTACGATCATGCGGGTTCGAAGAGATTCATTCATTGAGAGTCGTGCGTAGAACTCCGGGGGGTAAACCCGGAGACAAGGTTTGGCATAGAGACGGCAAATGACGACTGGCTTGCGGACTGATTGAGCCCCTTATTCGTTACCCCAGGGGAAGGAGGGTATCCGGTCGGACCGATGCTCGAGGGGAAGAGCGGCTGGGATTCTAGCCCAGGCCCGGTCATCGACCGTCGACTTCCTTTTCCGCCTCTAACATTCTCGCGGAGCCGCATCCTCTGGTAGGTCTCTGGGTGCTGGAACGTTCGAACTCACGCATCCGGGTGAAGCGGAGCAGATCCGGGATTGTCGTGGAGTGGATTGTTCGACGGATCTGTCGTGTCGAACATATAAACATCTCCGTCCCTCAAAGCAATGAACGGCTCTTTGTGCTCGATGAAATACTCGACTGATTTCTCGATCAATTCTGTCTCGGGATGATCTGATCTGTAATGAGGAGCGATGCAAAACGGCAAGAGACTCAGTCCGTCCCAAATGATGCCCGTTGCATATCCCTCTGGATCACGTCATCATCCTCAACGATCGGCACCTCAAGCGACTGCTTTCGTCGTACTTGGACTACTATCATCCCTGGCGAACGCACCGGTCTTTGGACCAGGATGCGCCGGACGGGCGTCCCGTACGGTCAGCCGAACTGGGTCAGGTCGTCGAATTCGGTCTTTCGGACCTAGGAACGCACCGGTCTTTGCGCCCGGACGGGCGTCCCGTACGGTCAGCCGAACTGGGTCAGGTCGTCGAATTCCCAGTCGTTGAGGGACTCCATCATTATTACCTTCCAAGGGCGGCATGAGTATTCGGGACGCACAAGTGACTGACTGCCTCAAGTCGCCGCCGAAGTGGCTGTCACTTCGGGAGGGCAGGCGGTTCTGCTGCCTCCACGCGGATTTGGCGAATCCAACGTCTAATACAATCTACCGGAAGATCGGATTCGTGCCAGTTGCCGACTTCCAAGAATACACGTTTGAGAAGGTGCCGAACCAGCGGCTGCACGACAACGGGATCCATTGCTCCCGAGCGTGAGCCTAATAGGTTATGCAAATCGATACTATGGAAGAAAACATAACGGAACACTGGGAATTTCTCGATGACTCCTGATCTAACCAAGGTTAAGTGCTATTCTTAAGCATCGACTAACTATACGCGTTTAGTTTATGGGGAATAATATCCCATAAACTTGTTAAAGGAGTTTAATGAAAACATATCAAATTCCTAGCACAGATCTAATCGTTAGTCGCATCGCTTATGGCACTGCACGTATTGGCGGTGCCCGGGACCAAGTGCCACCCAGTGATGCCATCAAAGCACACGCTGCCCAAATGATCCATGCTGCCGTCGACCACGGCATCAACCATCTGGATATGGCGGATATCTACGGGAAGGGCAAGGCGATAGAGGTCGTTGGTCACGTACTCTCCCAGAGCCCAGGACTGCGGAACGAATTGGTACTGCAAAGCAAGTGTGGCGTTTTTCTTGCGGATACTCCGACTCAAGGGGATCCGAAGCGATACGATTTCAGCTACAACCATCTCGTTTCGGCAGTAGAGACTATGCTGTCCAAGTTAGGGACTGACCGCCTGGATTTGCTGGCTTTCCATCATCCGGATCCCCTCGTCGAACCGGAAGAGGTCGCCCGGGCAGTGGACCATCTGCATAGCAGTGGAAAGGTACGCTACTTTGGAGTCAGCAATCATTCCACTGCTCAGATCGCGCTCTTGCAGAAACATCTTGATCATCCACTGGTGCTGAATCAAATGGAAGTCAGTCTGCTCCATCATCATCTGATCAGCGCAGATATTTTGGTCAACTACACAGAATCGCTCTACGCTAATGCATCCGGTATACTAGACTACTGTCGACTTCATGATATTATGATTCAAGCATGGTCACCGGTAGCGCGAGGAGAGCTTTTCGCGCTGGGTGGTGAGGCAACTGTCCGGCAGAAAACTGTGGCCACCGAGATCGAAAAGATTGCCAAAGCATGTGAGACCACCAAAGAAGCAGTGGCACTAGCTTGGTTGCTCCGTCACCCTGCTGGCATTCAGCCCATCCTGGGCACATTGGACCCAGAGCAACTCGCCTCGTCTGTTCTGGCTGATGAGGTGGAATTGAGTCGTGTTGAATGGTATCAGCTTTTGGCTGCAGGGCGTGGGGCTGGGGTTTGTAAATGATCAATTTATCAGCGAGGCCCATCACTGGGTTTCATGAATTCCAGACTGCGGAACTGGCGAAACCGGAGGGTCTCAAGAACGTTTCAGGTATTTTTATTTCAAGCGCTCAGCAAATGTCTTCAAGATAGCGTCCCATGTTTTTTCTGCGGCTCTGGGATCATAACAGAACCGTTGAGGATTTTTGAAAACAAGAGACAAATTGAGAAAATCGTCCCCTCGGCTCTCTGAGAACGTTCTGCCCGCCTTTGGGAGACACTGCTCCCGCAAAATGGATGGGGCGCCATTTTCGGATCCTTTAAGCACGTAAGGTAAAAATACTCGGTCGTGTACCGATCCTTTGGATAGAAGACCTTGGGTGCGTCCTCGCGCTGGAATCTGAGGCGACTTCCGTCGAGAAGGGAACTTTAGAATTGCGGTTCTGGTTGTGAGGTCATCCCTCCGAGACGGGCGGCTCCCGCCCGATCCCATGCACAGAGTTCCACGGCGATGTGTCGAGTATCTTCGATTAAGCAGCGTTTCGATAGTAGTACTGAAGGAGACCACCTAGCCGTTCTCGGCACTGGACTTCCCCCTGGGTCCGACCTACTTCAGGCCCGGCATCGATGATTCGGTTCCCGAGTCCCTGGTGGTTGCGTTCGTGGTGAAAGTGCTCGCTGAACTCTCTGAGGGCTCGACGCAATGACACTTCGCCAAAAAAGATCACACGATCCAGACACTCGGATTTCAGAGAGCGCATGAAGCGTTCCAAATGAGCATTGAAAGAAGTCGATCACGCTTAGCGGCTCAAGGATTCCGAATCCGACGATCTCACCCTCGAGGCGATCAAACTCGGCGGACATGAGTTCCAGCGCCCGGACCATTTCATCAACGGTTGAGGCCACGTGGAGCGTGCAATGCGGAGCCCATGCCCCGGGCTGCCACGGAGGCACATCTGAGGGTGGAGGGGTGGGACACTTTTCAGGTTTTGCTTCCAGACAAACAGGTTCCGTTAGCCCGACTTGACCAACTCAACCTCTAAAAAAGTTTTTTTCGGGGGTAAATGGGCTGTCGAGTCGCATAAACAGTGGGGGAAGGTTGGCAGAACAGCCTGTAGTGTAGACCTACCCTCTTCCCAGGCCTCGATATGTTTGTATAATTGGGGGCCATCATGTTTCTGAGGTGCAATCGTCGGCGCAAAGATGGCAAAGAGCATTGCTATTGGAACATCGTGGAGAATAAGCGTGTGGGTGGCGGTCGGGTGGTGCAGAGGCAGGTTCTCTACCTTGGAGAGATCAACGACAGCCAGCGCAGCGCTTGGCGCAAGAGTATCGAGATCTTTGCCGAGGGTAGTGCCCGGCCGGAGCAGGTGGCGCTGTTTCCCGAAGATCGGGCGCCGCCGCTCGAGGAGGAAAGCATCGTACGGATTCGGCTCAAAGATCTGCGTATCGAACGGCCCCGCCAATGGGGAGCGTGCTGGTTGTCCTGCGTGCTTTATGAACAATTGGGGTTGGGTGAGTTCTGGCGCGAGCGAGTGAGGCCTTCCCGGCAAGGCAGGCGGTGGGCCCATGTGTTGCAAACCCTGGTGGCCTATCGACTGATCGATCCAGGAAGCGAGTGGCGGCTGCACCGCCAATGGTATGAGCAATCAGCCATGGCCGATCTTCTGGGCGAAGACTTCGCCTTGGCCGAGAAGAACACCCTGTATCGCTGCCACGATCGATTGCTGGAGCACAAAAAGGCCTTGTTCGCCCACCTGACCAACCGCTGGAGCGATCTGTTCAACACCCGTTACGAGGTACTGCTATACGATCTGACGAGCACCTATTTCGAGTGTGATCCGAACCAGGAACCAGCGGCTTCGAGCCGAATCCGCAAGTTCGGCTACAGCCGAGACAAACGTTGGGATTGTCTGCAGGTGGTGATCGCCCTGGTAGTCACCCCGGAGGGCTTTCCGATTGCCTATGAAGTGCTTCCCGGTAACACCCTGGATCAAACCACCTTGGGCGATTTTCTTGCTCGCATCGAAAAGGCCTACGGCAAGGCCCGGCGCATCTGGGTCATGGATCGGGGAATACCTACCGAGGAGGTTTTGGCCCAGATGCGTGCAAGCGACCCGCCGATCGACTATCTGGTGGGTACGCCGCGCTCGTGGCTGGACAAGTTCGAGCAATCGTTGCTGCAAAAGCAGTGGCAGAATCTGCGTGCAGGTATCGACGTAAAACTCATCAGGGAGGGGGGTGAAACTTATGTTTTGGCCCGTAGCAAGGAGCGTCTGCACAAAGAAAAGGGTATGCGTCTGCGCGGTTTGCGCCGATTGCTTGAGAGGCTCAAGAAGCTCCGCGATAGCAAGCGGCGTTACCAGCGCGATACCATCCTCATTAAACTGGGCGAAGCCAAGAAGGAAGCCGGCCCGCGGATCTGGCGTTTACTCGACATTGCCGTAGCCCCCGAGGATGGCCCCGCCAATGGCTCGCCGGTGAGCTTCCGGTTGAACTGGAAGAACTACCGTCAGGCCTATCGCCGGGAAGGCCGCTACCTGTTGCGCAGCACCCTCAGTGCCGACAATCCGCACCGCCTCTGGCACCTCTACATCCAACTCACTGAGATCGAGCAAGTTTTCAAGGAAATGAAAAATGACCTCTCCATCCGGCCCATCCATCACCAAAGGGACGATCGCATCGAGGCCCATATTTTTATCAGCTTCCTGGCTTACTACCTATGGGTCACTCTGAAGCGTCGCTTGCGCGATCTGGCCCCTGGTCTTACTGCCGCCGAGGTGCTTTCGAAAATGGCGGCGATGCAAATGCTCGATGTAAAGCTACCCACCACCGACGGGCGCACCGTGGTGCTCACCCGTTACACCGAGCCCAGTAAGGATCAAAAGCTATTGCTCAACCAGCTAAAGCTTGAACTTCCTGCACAACCGCCACCAAAAATCGAATCGAAAACTAGCGAGATGTAGTGGAGACCTTTGGTCGTTTATCAACGACTTAGGTCAAAAATGACGCCCAGTTGAGAAAGAGGGGTTAGTCGAGGGCGTGGAACGGGGAACGGATCTCGGCACCTCGCGGAGGAGTATGTTGGGGAGATAAAGGAGAAAAAAGTCCTCTAACTCGGTAGGCATGGCGTTTCTCCGATGGCTATGGGATGGCGCTGTAGTGAGCCCGTTCTCCGCTAAATCGCGCGCGCGTCGTCGAGCGTCTCTTTGACCTTGGCGTAGAGCAGATTGAAGTCGCCGCCGAGCGAGATCCACTGCAGCCCGAGGCCGAGCCAATGCGCGACCGCCTCGCGATTGTACCCCATCGAGATGCCGATGGTCTTCTCGGTCTGCCGCGTCTTGCGGATGACTTCTTCGGTGACTGCGATAACGGCGGGGTCAGTGACCTTGCCGGATAGGCCCATCGAACCGGCGAGGTCATTGAAACCTACGCATAGTCCGTCGAGGCCTTCGACGGCGAGGATTTCGTCGAGCGCGTTCACCGCGTCGATATGCTCAATCTGTACGATGACCATGATCTGCTCGTCGGCGTCGGTGAGATATGCAGGATAGGGCTGGCCGCCGAATTGCCGACCCCGGCGGGGGCCGAAGCCGCGGATGCCGACGGGCGGGTATTTACAGGCGGCGACGACTCGTTCGACGTCGGCGACCGTTTGCACCTGGGGCGCGATAATGGCGGCGGGGTGGAGCTCGAGGATTGGTTTAATGATAATGGGGTCACCGGCGGGCACGCGGATAAAGGGAGCGGCCCCGGTGCCGCGCACGGCCATCACATGGCCCAAAGCGGTGGCGATATCGATGGGACAGTGCTCCATATCGATCCAGGTAAAGTCGTAGCCGGCGTCGCCGACCAGTTCGCTGATGGCCGGATCGGTGAAGGTGATGGAGGTGCCTATGCAGAGCTGGCCGCGGGCGATTTTGCTTTTGAAGCGGTTGACGTTGTTAATAGTCATATAGCCGAAGTCTCCCTATGCCGAATTACTGCACAAATTGTGAGATGAAGGCGCTGATATCATGTCCAATTACCAATAAGAGACCAAGATATGCAATATACATTGCTCGCCATCGATGACGTTTCCTTGCAGTTGCGCAAAAATACCTGCCTATACTTGAGCAAACCCACGGTGCGACCGGAGCCTGTGCTGGTGCCGAGCCGGGTGGACAGCGATGCGCCAGACAATTTGGCGGCGAATTTTTACGGTACGGTGCTGCAAGACGGCGGCAGGTTCCGCATGTGGTATTACGCCTGCCACCGCGGTATGAACCCCGACTGGCTGCTCGATATGAATTGTGGGACACCCACAGATTGCCCATAAATCGGTTGACAATGGATGAATAGCCTCGCGCCGAAAAAATACCGAGTGAGAATCCCGCGCGGAGCTCTGAGACGAAGAGGCCTCAGCGCGATTTCAGAACTACCACAATTCGAAGTGTCAACTGATTTTCGTGATTTATGGGTGTCCTGGGATTTCCACCTGGAATCATATCAGGCAGGCGGCCGCGGGCGTGGGTGTCACCATCTAGCTTGAAACTTAGCCTCCAGAGCGGGCTGGCGGCGTGTCAAGTGAATTTTGTTGAGCCGTTAGGCAAGTATCTCGACCGGCTTTCTGCTCGACAAAGCTCGCGACGAAGAAGCGCAATTCGGAAAAGGCGAACGAGGACGACGAAGTTGGCTGCGAGGCACATATCTGCCGTAAACCTCGAAGACGCGTTGCGTTGGAACTTTGTCGTGAGCCTTGTCGCGAGCTTTGTCGCTGCCTCGCGCAGCCGATGCGTGACGATAAGGCCGGTAGTTTCATCCCTGTTTGATCCGGCCAAGCGCAGCGCAGCCGGGGGAGTGACTAACCTGAAACTTAGCCTCTGGAGCGGATTTGCGGGCCATGGGCGTTATTTCGGAAAGGTCTGGAACTTGGAGGGCCGAGGGCTCTCGAGGCCGCTTGCAGGTTCGATATTTCGAACGAGTCGGTTGTCCGCCTGACGGACTCGAGGGCCCTCGTCCCTCCAACCTGGCGGAATACCGAGGCCCTCTCAAGTTTCACTCCTGTTTGATCCGGCCAAGCGTAGCGCGGCCGGGGGCCTTGCTGACTTGGGAATCTACGGGTTATAGTAAATACGCTCCATTTCAGCCTACGTTTCCTCCCCCTCGAGAGGCTGCTGCATGGGATGGGTGAACACATCGCATGCCACCGCTTGTTACGGGGCTCGGCATCGAGCCTGGCCATGTCTCCTTCGAAGTCGTCTCCCAGGCCGATGCGATCAAGCGGAAGGAGATCAGGGGTCGTCCTCGGTCATCGAACTTGACGGGCTCGATCCGCCACTATACCAATCGGCATGGCAGATTCGCAGCAAGATACCGAGTGTGCAGTGAGTAACACGGTCGATGACAGTAGCGAAACGCGGGATGCGCATGGGCAGTGGATCCCGCGCGTCCTGCAGAAGAGTCAGCCTTTTACCTGGCCGATTCGACCAGGGAAGCTGTTTCGTTTCTTCCTGGGCTTCCCCGGATTCCTCTGGCCCTTTGGATTAGTGGCGTATTTCGGGCTGGGCGCGGTGACCTGGCACTTTCTCCAACCCGGAGCGGATGATCTGAGCAGTTTCAGGACCTTTAGCGCATCCTGGATCCTTCCCATGTTTCTGCGCAACCTGGTGTTGCTCTTCATCGTCGCCGGTACTCTCCATTTTATCCTTTATTGGCGGCGGGTGCAGGGCACAAGGTTCAAGTATAATTCGGCTTGGCCGAACCAGAACAGCCGTGCGTTTCTCTTCCACAACCAGGTCAAGGACAACATGTTCTGGAGCCTCGCCAGCGGCGTTACCATTTGGACGATCTACGAGGTACTCATGCTATGGGCCTATGGCCACGACCTGTTGCCTTTCGCGCACCTCCGAACCAATCCGTTCTGGTTTGTCGGTCTGGCCTTGGTTCTGCCCTTCTGGCAGGACCTGCATTTCTACATTACCCACCGCATGTCCCACTGGAAACCATACTACCGGGCGGCGCATAATGTGCACCACCGCAACATCAACGTTGGACCGTGGTCGGGACTTTCCATGCATCCGCTCGAGCACCTTCTATATTTGACCCGCTGGATCATTCTCTTTTTGGTGCCTTCGCACCCCATTCACATGTTCTATCTGATGCAGCGCTCCGCGCTTAATCCGGCGCTCGGGCATGCCGGGTTCGACCAGATCGTTCTGAAGAAGGACACTGATCGTACGATTTCGATCGATGCCTACTTTCACTACCTGCACCATCGTTACTTCGACTGCAATTTCGGCACCGCTTCGGTGCCGTTGGATCGCTGGTTCGGTACGTTCAACGACGGATCTCCAGAGGCGTTCGAATGGATCCGCCGAAAGAAGCGATTACCCCTTGAGGCGGTTGCGACATCGTAATATAGATAGATGAACCTGGAACGGCTGAGCGCTCGCGGCAGGGCAGGTCTGTTTCGCTCCCATGCATCCAGCCCTGTCGCCGTGCCCTACGGGCGATCCGGGGCTGTCCCGGACCGCCCGTAGGGCACCTTGTCGTTCATCTTCACGCCTTCAGGCCGGTCTCAGCAGGAGTGGGCCTGTGACGCCTGACGCCTGAAAAGCGATTTCCTTTCAGTTGTCCCCCGCTTTTGAGGATTGCAGGGAGGTCAATCCGAATGTTTGTCTCAAAGATACGTTCCCACCTGAAACCCACAGTCGAAGTCATGACTACCGAAATCGTCTATCCATATCGTTCCGAAGAAGAAGAGAGCTACCGACACACCCGCTCCGTTGCCGACAAGGTATTCGAAGTCTGGCGCAGCTCCGGTCGCTTTACCAAGAACCCCGACGTTGTCCAGCTTTCCTCCGGCCGTCTCCTTCTCGTCTATAACGATTGCGATGGTCACGGGTCGATAGAAACTCAGATCCTTACGATTCTCGCCAGCGACGATCTTGGTCAGACCTGGTATAAGTTCAAGGAAGTCGGGATCCGTGACTGGCGTAAGCAGGAGGAGCGTTACGTTACCCCGAGGCTGAGCAGACTGGACGATGGACGTCTGGTGGTCTTGATTGATCAGGACGATTTCACCCACTTCCACGAAGATCAGCCTCCCGGGGTTCTCGCTTTCTGGAGTGAAGACGATGGTGAGACATGGACCGATGAGGTGGATACGGGGATTAAGGGATTCGAGCCCGATCGCATGATTGATCTTCCCGACGGCAGGCTGGCCGTTTGCAGCCACATCATGCGGGGAGACACTCATGAGTTTGCCGATATCATGTCCTGTTCAGACGATGGCGGGCAGACCTGGTACGAGAATTCGACCATTGCCCACGACGGGTATCATTGCTTCTGCGAGGGTGCCCTGGTCATGCTTGACGGAGGCAAGGAACTGGCCTGTGTGATGCGCGAGAATCACTCAGGAGGCATTCCCAGCTTTGTTTCCTTCTCCCAGGATATGGGAAAGACCTGGTCGATACCCCAACCGGTTCCCTTTGCCGTTCATCGACCCTATCTTAAGCAGCTTCCCGATGGGAGAGTATTCGTAGCCGGCAGGCATGTGAACGGTGTGCTCGGTACCCATGGCTGGGTGGGAAATCTGAGTGCAGAAGCAGGAAGGCATGTGATCGGAGGCCCAAGGCAACACTACCGGGCAGCGCTCTCCAAAGAGGCCCTGGTGATTGAAAACGGGACAGATCTCGAATGCCGTTATTCGCTCCTTCCTCCAGAGTCATCTTTCAGCACGGTCGAATTCGAGTCGGAGGTTAAGGTCGAAGGACCTGACGACGTGGCCGTAGCCTTCATGTCGATCAGTGTGATGCAGAGCGGCCGTGGTCCCGTTGTCCTCTGTATTGCGCCGAACTGTATCGCAATGAGCGTCATTCATCCGGGGACGCTCAAGCCAATAGACATGCGGTGCTACAGGACCGTCAAGATACGTCACCGGCGCGGTTTGCTTGAGGTGCTCGTCGACGGCGAACTGATGCTGAGCTCGCCGGTAAAGCCTACCTCCTATTCCGTACACGATTTGCTCGGGGGCGATGTTACCAAGCGAACGCAGTTCGGCCAGATGGGCGAGCAGGGACGAAGCTTCTGGAAGCGGGTTTCCTATGCGACCGAGAACCCTACTCTGTGCGATCACAAGTGGGAATGGAGCTCGCAAAGTAGCGAGTGGCCGGATCAATATCAACGAGATCGTATCATCCAAATCCACCCTAATTCACCGAACCAGAAGCATGATCCCAGGCACAGCCCGGACCATGGCTATTCTTCGTGGTTGACGTTGGAGGATGGACGGATCTTCTTCGTTGACTACACCAATTTTGGCGACCCCCAGGGGAACAGCCACTTGGTGGGTGTCTACCTGGATCCCGAAGACCTGAGGTGAATGGAATAGCTGTTGTGCCCCTTGGCCACGGCTTTCTCCATGAGCTGGTCGAAATACGCGCGATGGGCGGCGATTTCCACCGCTGAGAAGACGTCCAGCGGAAACACGTACCCCTTCTCGTTGAAGTGGCGAATCTGTTCTATCCTCGTTATCGGCCAGCCTCTTCGGAGCCGGTCAATTCCCTTTTCCGATCGACACCGTTACTGTTTGTAAGAAAAGAGGGCTAGCCCCAGATTCAGCGAACCAGTCAGATATAAAGCGGATATCCAGGCTTTGGAGGGCCGACGGCTCTGGAGGCCGTTTAAAAGTCGGGTTATGCGACGGGGTGGGATGTCATCCGTAAGGCAGAGATCAGAGATACACATGGCTGCCGACTTTGGGGACTCGAGAGCCCTCGTCCCTCCAGTTGTGGTGCGAAGCGAATTACCGGACTGGATACTACGTCGATTCTTAGCTTTCACTTGGGAAGGGTCCCTGTATTCCTTTCTCTTCAGGTTTGTAAAACACTGATCTATTGAAACTTCTGTATAAATTTATTCGGAATAATAAGGTTTAAGGCTAGGAAAAGCATTCGGAATTATTCACTCGCGGGCTTGACGGGGGATTTGCCCGCATCCGGTCAGGGTGGAAAAAGTGCTTATTTTCTCACATATATTGTTAAAACTTGTTTACTTGTTTAATAACCCAAACATAATGTAAGGATAACACAATGCCAATAGGCCCACAAGGACAGAAGCGACCGGCGGGGACGGTTGCCTGTGCGATGATGACAATGAAGATCGCAACCGGCGAAATCGAAGATCCGCACGTTAACCAAGGCAAGCGCGCCGGAGGGATTAAGGGCGCCGCGGCACGCTCCAAGGCTTTGACTAAGGAGCGGCGCAAGGAGATTGCACAGAAGGCGGCGGCGCGTTGGAGAGAATAAAAGGGGGATAGCTTGAACAGACTATTCTTTTGGGACTGCTTGGAGGTCATGAGGGAAGATTTGGCCGATAAGTCGGTCGGTTTGATATACCTGGACCCGCCGTTCAACTCGAAACGCTTATACAACGCCTTTATCGGCGGGGCGCAATGGGTGGCGTTCAATGACACGTGGTGCTGGCATGAAGCCATTGAGGACTTGAGCGAAAAATTTGTCTTATTCTACAGAACCATGCTGTAAAAGAGTCAGGATTTCAATGAACTATAGATTTCAGAGCAAAAAAGCCACAGAAGCTGCGGCCGCTTTTTTGAACATATCGGGCGGGGAGCTAAATATAATGAAACTCGTCAAATTGATGTACCTACTCGACAGAGAATCCATCAGCAAAAGGCGTGTGCCGGTTTGTGGGGGCAGATATCTGTCTATGAGAGACGGACCGGTAATCAGTGAGTTGTTGGACCTAATAAATTCTAAAAATCTAAGGCATTACGACGACGTTGAATGGGATGAGTTTATCGGCGATAGGATAAATCATAAAGTCAGACTCAATAAATCGCCCGGCAGAAAACACCTCTCTGATGATGAACTCAGTTTAATTAAATCCATTTGGAAACAATTCGGGGATATGGATCAATGGGAGATTGCCAAGTATTGTCATAAAAATTGCGCTGAATGGACTCCCGTCGAAGAAAGTACAGACAACATAGGTATTAAAGAAATAGCCTCAGCTCTAGGCAGGCCCCAAAGTGAGATCAAAAGACTGAAATCTGAAGCGCGAAGCTACAACAAGCTGGATGCCATTTTCAATCCCCGATGTGCTTGATAACCCTTGGGACTGCCATCAAAAGCAACAAGCCCCCTTACCATCGCATGGTGGTAATATCCGATCCGAAAAAATGCGAAGGGACCATTGTTTTGGTTACAATAACAAGCAACCCGAATTGGCCAGACAACGATTGCATTATCCAACCGAGCGAATGGAGTGAACTTTCAAAAAAATCAAGAGTGGCCTATTCTACTGTGTCGGTCGGCGCTGCGTCATTACGCCTGAAGCGAGCCATCCACAACGGAGATTTCAAGGTTATTAAATCCCCGAGCAAGAAAGTCCTCGATAAAATAATAGAGGAGGGACTTAAATCGACGGCACTTACCCCTGAAGCCAAAGGACACTTGGAGAGACTAAATTAGGACACTACCGAAACCCCGAGGCAAATACCGATTGAATTCTCGAAGGAATCATTGCGGGATCGCTGGTTATACTTGAAGCACGCCTCGGCAAGATAGAGGGGCATATACTTGACGCTGTAGTGGTGATGCTGGCCGAACCATGCCCGCTTTACCAGCGCCCAGAACCCTTCAATGCCATTTGTGTGGGTCAGTTGCTCCACGTAGGCCATTGAGTGATTGATTACGGCGTGAACCATCTTGCGACCGATTTGCCGGTAAACCGGATTCTCGTCGGTAACCAGAATCGTTCCGTCCTTCTGCACGAAGCGATCAATGAACCACTCCAGGCCGTCAGATGTCATATCACCGGCAACCTCGGCATGGACGCGCCCACCGCGTTCGAGAACGCCGGTAATCGGTGTCTTGGGGGTGCCGCGACCGCGTGGGTGAGAAACACGATCCTCAACGCGATTGGTCTTTCTCGGCTTGCCGCCAATGTAAGTCTCATCGGCTTCGACTATCCCTTTGAAGAGTTCCTTCTGTTCGGGATCGAGGGCCATTGCCGCCCGAATGCGGTGCATGATTGACCAAACCGTTGCTTGATACATACCAAGATCGCGCGCTATCTGATGAGAGCTCGAAGACTTCTTGGCATTGAGCATCAGAGTCAGGATCAGGAACCAGTTCTTAAGCGGTACGTGCGTCCGGTGAAATACCGTTCCCACCGTAACTGAGAAGGACTTTTCGCATGCCCAGCATTGCCACCGGCTAACCTGTTTATTGCGCTCGGTGTGCTTACAAGTCTTGTGACCGTGGCAATACGGGCATTCAGGTTTTCCTTGCCAACGAACCTTTTCCAAGTAATCTGCGGCTTGTTGGTTAGTTTGAAACGAGTTGAAGAGTTCGATAATGTTCATACGTGTAATGAACACCAAAACCCGAGCTCTGTCAAGCCTTAAACCTTATTATTCCGAATTTATTAGACTTTTCAGGCCTTACTTGGGCCCCAAAATGGCGCTTCGCCTATTTTGAGGCTAGCAGGCTCTCGGGCTTAGTACTTAGGTTCGGAGTTTCTGCCACGATTTGAGTGAAAGTGCGGTTATTGAATTTTGGACGATCAAGGCGAATTAACAACGACCGGAGGCTACCGCTCACGCGCCACGATCTTCGACCAGGTCACGCCCGCGCGATCTCACCGTCTTGCGCCTCCCGTCATTCCCCTCATACACCCGCTCCCCGCGGATGAGAATGCGTTTCGGATCCTCGACTTCGGAAAAGTGGTCCACACTGTGGTAGCCAAGGGTCATGCTCATGCGGGTCCTCTCGGTCCGGTTCAGGCCGGCCGCATGTAGGATGAGTCCGTCGATGGCGAGAAGGCCGCCCGCCGACATGGGAATCGGAATGGTCTGGCTCAGGAAGATTTGGTAAAGAGTCTCATCCTCACGCAGATCCTCGAGATTCCAAAAGGCTGGAATGTGATGCGTGCCCGGAATCACCAAGGTACAGCCGTTCTCCAATTGTGTATCCTCTAGATAGAGCCTGTCCCACACGCGCAAGCCGTTGTGGGAAAGCGACATTACGGTGAATAAAGAAGCCGGATAGAGCATGTTTTTGCTCGATCCGGCCAAAAAGGGCTTCTATAATTACGTTAGAACAACACCAGACGCCCTTTCCAATGATGAATATAGCCATACAAAGCTTCCTGCGTCCAGCGTTAACTGCGGTTCCTCAGTGCCAGGATTACGCGGTGTTCCGCGATACGCTGGAGCGTATTGACCGCCTGTTGATGGATTCTTCGCTGGAAGCACAAGCCATCGAAATGGCGTTGGAAGATTATGCGGAGGCCAGTGTCAAGCAACAGCAAAGCCGCGCCCGGATTGCCCTACGGGCGTTTCGCATGGAAGTGCTGAGGTTTCTTCTGGGGGGCATTTCGTTCCGTGGGCTGGCGCGCCAAGTGGGCCGCAGCGATCTGTTGGCGGACTTTTGTCAGGTGCGCGATCTGGAGGGGATTAAGGGGATATCGAAGAGCAGCCTGGAGCGTTATGCAAAACTGTTTACAGAAGAGCAACTTAGACAACTACATCAAACCCTCACCGAAGTGGTGGGCAATACCGATCTGGCGATTGAGGTGGGCTTGGAGAAACCGCTGGATATGGGAATCTGTCTGATCGACAGCACCTGTCTGGAGGCCAACATTCATTGGCCCACTGACTGGGTTTTACTGAAGGATGTGGCGGCGACCCTGCTCCAAGCCATCAAGCTGATCCGTGAGGCCGGGCTGCGCCATCGCATGGCGCAGGGGCCGGAGCACTACGCCCGGCAGATGAACCGCTTGTGCATAGCCATGACGCACAGTCGCCGCCGGCGCCATAGCGGTAAGGAGCGCAAGAAGATCTTACGGAAGATGAAGCGACTGCTCAAGACGGTGGGGGGCCATGCGCAGCGGCACCGGGATCTGTTGGCGAGATTGGGGGAACAGACCGACTACAGTCCCACGGAAATCGAGAGGATCATCGCGAGGATCGACCAGATGGTAGAGCAAATACCCGGCGTGATCGAGCAAGCCCACGAGCGCATCATCGGAGAACGTCAGGTGGCCAATGCCGATAAGATCCTCAGTGTGCACGAGGCCGACCTGCATGTGATCGTGCGGGGCAAAGCGGGCAAGGAGGTGGAGTTCGGTAACACGCTGTTGGTGTGCGAAAGCCGCGAAGGCTATCTGTTGGACTGGAAACTGTATCGCGAGCAGGCTCCCAGTGAGTATGAGCAAATGAAGGAAAGTCTGCAACGGCAAGGCAGCCTGGATGTGGGACAGGCCATTGGCGCGCTCAGTGCGGATCGAGGGTTCGCCTCGCGTGCGACTAGCGCCCATCTGCGAGGCTTGGGGATCTACGATGCGGTGGCGCCGAAGGATCCCGAGGCGATGAAAAAACGCATGAGCGAGAAGCTTTTCGGGTGGCTGCAGAGGCGGCGGGGAGGATTGGAAGGACGCATCGGCACGGTAAAGAACCGCTACCACAGCGGGCGCCTGCGGGCCAAAGGCTATAAGCATCGCAGTCTGGCGACCGGCTGGTCGGTGCTCAGTCACAATCTGTGGCTGATCGCGAAAATGTTGGCCCTGGAGGCGCAACAACGCCAGAGGCAGGCTGCCTGAAGGACAAAAAATGGTCAGCCAGCCATTTTTCAGGATTACTATCTCTGCAAACCAGCGAGATAACCCTCAGAAGGCCGAATCGACCAATTTTTCGGCAAGGATTAAGTGAGCACGACGCAAGAAACTGCACTGACGTTCCTAAGCATAGCTCCGTATAGTACGGCCTCTGAAAATCGCGGATTTTGGGACAGCCCCTAGATAGAGAAGCACGCTTAGTAAAGGCCGCGACCACTGGTTGCAATCACGGTGAAGATCGAGGGAAGCCGTTGAGTCCCGGTCACGAAGGTATATGTGGTTGTGCCGGTTCAGCATGAACTCGATGTTCGGGCCCAGCAGGCATTCGAGGGGGTCCAGGATCTCGTCGCAGACGATGGTTTCCCTGAATATGCCGACCCGGCCCCACATGTCTGAGAGGCGCGTCACCGTTCAATCGGGCAATCGAGATACCGGCTCGACTTCCCCAGTGAAGTCGGTGAGGGCCGCTTGCCTGAGCGCTTCTACCCGGGCCTCGGGAATACGCGTGGGAAGCTTGATAAATCCGTTATGCCGGAAGAGTTCCAGTTCGTGCTGGGTGAGTTTCATGAGGAGACGAAGAGAATCGCTCGAATCCGATCCGAATGGTGAATCCCAAAGAGTCACCAGAGAACTGCGTCCCAATCAAGATCGGAGATCGGACGGTCCAGGAATCCGTCCCTACCAGCCATTGCCGTGGAGTCCAGGGAAGGTGAACGCGCATTGGACGGAAGGAAAGCCTCTGCATTATGTATCAGACTTGTGCGGCGAAGTGGCGGTTTTCCAGACTGGAAACGAAAAAGGGCCCTGAAGCGGAGGCGTCGCCTCACCTCAGGGCCCGAAATACCTGGAGCCTCCGGCAATACGGTTTACGGCACTGCTCTGGAGGTTCCTGAATAAAGTCTAGACATAGAACCACCTCCTCTCCGGGGATTGACAACAACCGGCACGGCCCCCCTTTCGGGCACGTTCCGGTAAACCGCCTGAGATTATTCCAAATCGGCAGACACTTTGCAAGATCTAATGACGAGGTCCAGCTTCGCCGGGATGGTTACTCAGATGCCGGGGACCTCGGTAATCTGGAACGTTCCTCCCAAGGCAGGGACCCAGAGACACCGGGTGCTTCCTGCTTAACGAGATTTGAACGGCCGGCGCTCTTGTATGGATGACGGTGAGAATCCGAGCCGGGCTCATGGATAGGGTGGATTTCCGCTAGTCCCGGAAGAAAAAATCCGTTAACCTGGAGTCATGGCCGAGCGATTTCCCGAAGAATGCTTCATTGATCTCGTAGAGGACGTCGTCGGAAAGATCCAGGGCGAAGTCGAGGTGAGGACACTTGAGGCCGTGGGGTCGACCGTTCGCAGCCTGGTAAAAGAATGCCCGGATGCATCCGTGGAACCCGCCGGACAATCGGCTGAAGGGCGACCGATCGAAGTGATCAAGCTAGGCGATGGGCCCATCTCGGTGCTTTTTCTGGGAACTCCCCATCCGGCCGAGATCGTCGGAAGTTTGGCCATCGAGGCGCTGATCCATGCGCTGGCGAGCGACGGCCCTTTGCGCAGAGCGTTCGATTTGTGCACCTTTCTTTTCATACCTGTCTGTGACCCTGACGGTTATTGGCTCAACGAGCCGTGGTTCCGACTTGAGAGCAACCCGGTCAACCATCTCCTCTACCAGTACCGCCCGTCTTTTCCGGAGCAGGCCATCTGGAGTTATCCGGCTAAATATAAACGGTTTGTGGCTAATGCCCCGAGTCCTGAATGCAGGGCGCTCATGCGTGTCATCGACACCTATCGCCCGGCCTATGTTGACGAGATTCACAATGGGGAGATTATCAGTTGCTTCGCCAGTTCCAGTCAGTCGGAGCCTGAGTTGACGGCATATCTGGCGAAGCTCGCCTCGAATCTCGGGGTTGGCTTCAGGGACGTCTATGAACCTCATACCGCAGCCATGGCGTATGACCGGAAGGCGGCTGAAGGCGACGCCTGTCCGGAGGCAGGCATGGGGAGTGGGACCGGAACTTATGAATATGTGAACCGCGTTCGGCCGGGCTCGGACTGGTTCTGCTTCGAAGTTCCCCTCTGGAAGCTTGAGGATGTGGTTAATCGGCGGCGGGAGCCGACGGACTGGAAGCTGCAGGATGTAAAAGAGCACTCGATTACGATGCGTGAGCGATCCTACTTCAGCATGGCCGAGCATCTGCCTGGCCTTCGCGCCCACCGTGAAGCCCAAAACCATGCGCCCGTTCAGCGACTGCTTCGGGCCGTCGGCGAGCGGTTTGGCAGGATGTCACGGGAAGCCTTTGAAGATGAGAGAAACAAGCTTCGCGAATGCGAGGACCGGCATGCAACGGTCCATGAGGTTTTCCTCAGCATAGGACTTTGGGTCTTCTACCAAGATCGGAATCTGGGAATGCTTTGGCGGGCTGCGGATTTCTTGCGCATGGAAGGCGTGAAGAGTGATCTGAAGGGCCTGATAGAGGCGGACATGAGCTACCTTATGAAGGAATGCGAGCCTATACCGTTGGTCGAACTGGTGAGGGCCGAGGTGGCTGCGGCCTTGATTTCGATGAAGATGAGTTTGAATAGGCTCATGAATTTCGTCACCGATTAGTCCGGCGGACGCAAAGGATTGCGTCCCTCCAGGAATCGGGGTTGATCGGCGATGGGTTTGGAGGGCGCCAATCTCTTGACGCCGCTGCGGCTTTCGAGTGCAGGCCATCCGTCCCCGCCCTCATGGGCAGAGGGATTTTTGTCGCAATAGCCCCAGCATGTTCCTGAGATCAAACCATGGCCCCCGACTATACTTCAAAGGTTCCACTCTATACCTTTCCCACAACGCTTGCGGAACAGGAAGCTGCGTTGGCTTCCAATCCGCTTATGCAGCGCCTGATCGCCTCGCGAAAGACCTATGCGAGCGATCCGCACCGGCCGATTTACCATTACGTCAACCCTGAGGGGACGCTGAATGACCCCAACGGCCTTTGCTTCTGGCAGGGCCGCTGGCATTTGTTCTACCAGGCCTACCCGCCAGAGGACACGCGCCAGCATTGGGGGCACGCCATCAGCGACGATCTTATACATTGGCGAGATCTTCCTTATTGCATTTACCCGAATCCGGAAGAGAAGTGTTTTTCGGGGGCCACATACGTCGAAGACGAGCGGGTCATTGCCCATTACCATGGGACCCAGGTCGGCAACATGGTTGCGGTCTCGAGCGACCCGCTCCTGCTTAACTGGGAAAAGGTCGCCGACAAGGCGGTCATTCCGCTGACGATGCCGGAGGGGGTGCACTGGCCGCCCCGTATCTTCGATCCCTGTATCTGGAAAAAGGACGGCGCTTATTACGCCCTCTCCGCGGGGACGAAACCGGAAGGACCGGCGGGCAAACCGGTGCGCGCTAACTTTCTCCTCCGCTCGGAGGACCTCGAGCATTGGGAGTATCTACACCCTTTCGTCGAGGACGATCATTACACGATGGTGGGCGACGATGGCGCCTGCCCTTACTTCTGGCCTATCCGAAACAAGCATATGTTGCTCTTCTTCAGCCACATGAGCGGCGGACAGTACCTCCTCGGGGATTATGACAAAGACAGGGACAAATTCGTCGTCACCCACGGCGCGAAATTCAACTTCGGTCCCTACGGACCCTGCGGCGTGCACGCGCCCTCGGCCACGCCGGACGGCGAGGATATTGTCGTCATTTTCAACATGAACCCGGGCAAGCCGACAACGGGCTGGAATCAGATCATGACCCTTCCCCGGCGCCTGCGGCTGGTCGGCGACGAAGAGCTTCATATTGAGCCCGCCGGCGACATCGAGTCGCTGCGTGGCGCGCATTACCACACCGACTCAATGCCCATTCCGGCCAATCGGGAAGTGGTGCTCGATGAGGTGAGAGGAAACGCCATCGAGGTGATGGCCGAGATCGACCCGAAGGAGGCCTCGATGGTCGAGCTCAACGTACTTCGCTCTCCCGGTCGCGAGGAGTTCACCCGAATCGCTTTTTACCCTGGTCGGGGTTACCGGGACCAGGTTTATCGAACCGGCAAAATGGCCAGTGTCATTACCCTTGACAGCTCCTACGCTTCCACCGCTTCAGACGTGCGGTCGCGGTTGCCGGAGACGGCCCAGTTCCCGTTGAGGGAAGGTGAGTCGCTCAAGCTCCGCGTTTTTGTCGACCGCAGCGTTGCTGAAGTGTTCGTCAACGACCGTCAATGCGTAGCCGTCCGCGTCTACCCGGACCGGTCCGACAGCCTCGGTGTATCGTTCCGGTCGCAGGGAAGCGAAAGCGAACTTCAGTCCCTCGACGTCTGGCAGATGGCCGGGATATATTGATCCTGGAGTTGTAAGGGAAGCGTGAGCGACGGTCGAAACATGCCGTTGCCATTGTGAGGACTGAAGGGCACGGGCGGATCGTCGCTTGCGGAGCGAAAGGACGGGAAACTCATCTCCATGCGGAAACCGTAGCCTCTCTCACTCGCCAGGCTCGGCATGGCGAGAAATTCGTTGCCAAACGCCACTACCGCAGGGTGGTCCATTAGCTTTTCCAATGGGCCTCCGTAGGTTGTGCGATGAGCCTTTCGGATGGATTCCGGATCGTGCTTCAGACGCCGACAGAAATCCTGCATTTCACCGAGGTCATTATCTTCCAGAACTCCCGGAATAAGCAGCCATCCGCGCAGGTCGAAGACATACTTCTGTTCCTGGGTCAACGGTACGATGGTTCGGCCGTCCGCGTTGTTGTGGGGTGCGAGGGTATCCCGCGGTGATTCGGGTTGACCGAGGTTCTTGTGGAAGAGTAGCGGTTCGGTGATATTGGAGGACGTTTGTTTTATGACTGGTTCTAATTGCTAGCGGATTTTTCTTCATCGGAAACGTGGAATGCGGCTCCGTTTTCTGACTTGGGCGTCTCGCGGTGCCCGGGCTAGAGGGCCCTGTTGTCCAGCGAATACTCCCGGTTGCCGCCTTCGCCCAGGGCCCAGGTGCCGCGAAAAAGGGTACGGCGTTTCGGCGGCATTTTGAGGATGGTCTCGTGATCGAGGTTCTTGCGGTGCCATTGGGCCCAGATCGAATTGTAACAATTGAAAACGGCGCAAAGCGGGTTGTCGGGGTTTGTCCAGTCGTTGGCGGCGTGGACAAGGCTCTCGGTAAAGATCACGACGGAGCCCGGCGGGCAACTGTAGCTTTCCATGGTCTAACGTATTCTGTCATTCCAGGGTGAGCCGTCGGTGTTGGGTCGATATTCGTCGGGTCCGCCGCAGTTGAAATGCGCCTTGTGCGATCCGCTCAGGAACGAGGTCCCGCCTTGCCCTTCTCTAACTTCCTCGAGTTCCCAGACGACCCGGGTAAGCCCCGAAAAAATCTTCCCGCCAGCGACCTGGTACCAGCCATGATCATCGACACCCACGTTCACTACTACGATCCCACCCGCGAGGGCGGCGCACCGTGGCCCGACCCGAAGGATACAGTCATATACTTGCCAACCTATCCGGACCGGTGTGAGGCGTTAGCGGCGCCCTGCGGCGTGACCGGCACCATCATGGTCGAGTGCAGTGAATGTGTGGTGCAAGCTGTCCGGAATGATGGATCTGCGCTGCACGATCCGACCTGCTCCAACGGAGGTTTCTCACTACGCGCCGGTGCTGGATCTACTTTGGGAGGCCTTTGGCGAGGATCGAATGCTCTTCGGCAGCGACTGGCCGGTATCCGACCACAGCGAGCGGAGCTATACGGAAGTCTTCAGGTTGGCGGAGAACTACGTTCGGCTAAAGGGCGAATCGGCAATGGCGAAGGTCTTCTGTGAGAATTCGCGCAGTGCCTATAAGTGGCAGGAGCGCTCCCAGCTTTAGAACGGACGGCTCGTCCCGCCAGGTTTTGCCTGTAACACGCAGCGCGAAGCGGGTGGTCCGCGTCGTCCCTGACGCGGAAGGAGTTGGGATGGCAGTACGAGCCGTATGCCGTGCCGGGGATGGCCCGGCCCACCTCTATCTCAGGCCGTCAAGGCAGGGCTCGGCACGCGATTCGATTCCATCGGTTGGGCGTCGCCCTCATAGACGGCCTGCAACGGCTTAAGCCGCTCGCGCGCTTCCTTCGGCCAGTCGGTGGGGACGCGCGACACAGCCGCCAGGTAGGCCCGCATAGACTCCGGTAGGTCGTAGAACAGCGGGTGGTACCAAAGCGTAATGACGGTTCGCCGCTCTTCGCTGCGATTGGCGTGCGAGCTGTGTAGGATGCGGGCGTCGCCGATCACCAGATCGCCGGCCTTAACCGGCACGTCGACCTCGCCCTCGGCGCGCTGAAAGGCGGGGTGATTGGGGTCTTCAGCGCGTTGAAGATCGGCTCTGTGCGCCACGGGGACAGCATCGTGCATGGTATGCCGCCTCAGATGGCTGCCTGGGATCAGCCGGAGACAACCGTTTTCGGTCGTCGTGTCGACAAGGTAATACATTAGGAATAGCTGTTGGGGCAGCGGCTCGTAACTGACCGGATCTTCCCAGCCGAACCAGTCCTGGTGCCAGAACAGCGGAGGGCTGTGGGCCGGTTTACTGATGACGTAACCGCTGTAAAAGGTAGCGCGGTCAAAACCGAGGGACCGGAGCGCCTCCAGCGCTGCCGGCCAAGAAGCCAGTTCCGCGAAGAACGGATCCTCAAAGACACTGATCATGCTGCCGGTCGACCGATAGCGCTCGAAATGCGCGGATTCCTGGGACTCGAGATCGCCGTTGGCGGCGTCCGAAACCCGGTGAATCATCTCCGCGTCTAGGATTCCGGGGAAGACGCAGTATCCGTCTTCGATAAGCTGGGTGTACTTGATAGATTCGAGGCACGTCTTCATGACTTTGTGGCGGATCAAAAATCCATATTCCGGCTTGCTCGGTATCAGTAAAGTCCCTCTGTTACGGAGCTTCGAGGGCATAGGCAAGGTGAATCACCCTGGCTTCGCCGTTAGCCGCGGCCTTCGCAGTTTTCGCCGATTTCGTGGTCATCCGTTCCTCGACATTCACCCACTTCGATGGAGGGCACAGTACCGACGTCGAGCAGGCTCTTGATCAGGAAAAGCCGGACTTCGTCGACATCATGAAGTGCCCCTTCAGCTCCACCATCCCACCTTATCACTGGAACGGCGGACAGTAGTCCGGCGTGTTCTGAACCGGCAGTCCCAGATTGTCGGGGATCGTACTTCGCACTGTCGCGACACCTGCGTGACCATCCGTCTCGGCAAAAAACGGATCGGCCTGGGGACAGTCCTCGTAGGCGATGCGTTGGGTGCGGTAGAATCCCCCGCGCGGATTGATGTATTCCCAAACGATTTCGCCTTGCGGCGTGATTTCAAACACGCGTCCGGTGTCGGTGTGGAGGGAAACGGTATTGCCGTTCGGCAGGCGCTGGGCGCTGCCCGTTACGATGCTCAAGTACTTGACCGCATGTGGCCGGAATACGTACTCCCAGACAATCTCTCCGCTCACCGGGTTGAGTTCGACCAGCCGGGTATAAAAGCGAACAACCGGGGGATAACCCCCGCACCCGCCGTTATCGAAACACATGATGTTGCCGTTGTGCAGCATCTTCACGTCGTGTGGCCCGACCACGGCGCGCCGCTCCTCTTCGTCGACCCCATCCAGCCACATTTTGCTGCCGCGCATTCGGGGCAGATGTCCCCATTTCCAGACAATCCGGCCTGACGGTCTTTCGATGATAAACAACATGTTGCAGCACCTTGAACTGGTAAGCAGATTGCCCGGCTTGAAACGATCATCGCCGTCTGCGAAGTGTGGATTTTCGGGAAGAGCGAACACCGTGTTCTGGTGCAGCCATCCCCCTTTGTCTCGAGGCCAGTGCTGACCGCCGCCGGTCTCGTGGATGATGCGGCGGGTCTCATCGGAAAATCCAAATTCGTCGAAGTGATCCAACGCGCTCCACTCCCAGACAATTTCTCGATCAGGCGTTACCTCGATAAATCCACCGTCCTCGATCGGTTCCCTGGAGATCGCAGGGGAATCAACCCGTTTGCTGGCCGCAACCAGGTAGTTGCCGTTGACCAGTTTCTGGACGTCGTGGTGAAATCCGCCCCTTCCTTCCAGGCGTTCCAGCGACCAGACGGTATTACCCTCCCAATCCTGTTCTGAAACCCGCTCGCCGTTACTGACGTAGTTGCCGTTGGCGACCCGCTCGAGGAGCTGCGCAGGTCCCTTTGCAATGGGGTCGCCGTACCATTGATGGACGACCCTCCCTTTCATATCGATCAAGTGCCATTTGTTCACGTTTTTCGCCGCAACGCCGTGCGCCGGATCCCAGTTGCCTCTCCCATGCACCAGGGTGAAACCGTTATAGCATTTCTCCGGTTTGTAGACACTGACTCCGTGAGGCCAGTCGATTACCGATCTGTTCAGCATAGTATGGTTCCTTTCCGTGTTAGATGCGTAAACCAGGGGTAGCCGCCAAAATAATGTCCAGATTCAGAACACGCGAGACCTATGTCGGCGGGGCTTCATCTCAAAAGAAGCGCGAATAGATGATATTCCCCGTCGTTCGTACCTGATGTAAAATCCAGTGAGCGTCTGATTCTCGCTGGTTTCACTCAGCAGGTTGCGCGTTCCGTCAGGCGTGGGGGTCATGAAGTCGGATTTGTTGCATTGTTCGACAGGTGCCGGCCCGGACCTTAGTACTCGTGTTCGTAAATACGTTGATGTATGCCGAGGCGATTTTGGATGCTGGGGAAGGCGCTCGAGTCGGGCCAGGCCTGGCGGCCTTGCTCGACTCGAGCAACGCAGCCCAGCGCCAAAATTGCCCGGTCCTCAAGGGATGGGGCGGCGTTGGGGGTATTGCGGCGTTGCGCCGGCGAGTAAAGCCCGCCAGGGATGTCCGTCGCCGGCGCGCCTTGCACTACCCCCAACGGCGCTCCCACATACGTCACCGTATTTACGAACACGAGTACTTAGTCGGGCCTGGAGCTTTGCTTTCTCGAACGCGTCTGAAAAAGGGTTGTCCCAATCTAAGGAGTGCATTATTCTTTGCTATGATGTTTAGTCGCTACATGTGTTACAGGTTGGTGCTGAACGGTACGAGCCGCATCCTCTCTTTGGTTCTCGCGGGCGCTGCAGTTCTGAGTTTCCACGCCCTCAGCGCGCAGCACCAATTCGAAATACAGCCTGACGACGTAACCATTACGGCCGGTTCGTTGGTTACCTTGGAAGCCTGGCCGGCGGCTGCCCAAGACAGGAACTGGGCCTATCAGGGCATGCACCCGGACACCTCAATGGATGTTTCCGACCGAATGATCATCGGCGCCAATACCATGCGCTTTTTCAGCGGGCCCCTGTTCGAGACGACGCAGTTCTGGTTCTTCGGCTGTAACGACTTAGGTTGCGGGATGACCCGCACCGTTACCGTCACCGTCATACCGGAGGAAGCACCCGGTCCTCCTGCAGCCTTCGAGGGGGCGTCCGATCTCGGTGACGATTGGTGGTTTTCCGACTGGTTCGGCTCCTTCAACATAGCCTTCGCCGGGGACGGGTGGCTCTTCCACGCCCAGCATGGATGGATGTTTCTCTTCGCCGACAGCACGCCGGATAGCGTTTTCCTCTTCGATCTAGCCTCGGCCGGTTGGTTCTTTACCAGTTCCGGCACCTACCCGAACCTCTTCAGCTTCGGCCGGAATGCCTGGGTCTTCTATTTTCAGGACACGACCTCTCCGCGCCAGTTCGTTGACCTCCAGTCAGGGGAATTCTTCAGCTTGAATTGACATAGAACCTGGGATGGGCAGCGGATAGTGCGGCTTTTTGCCCGGCTGATTTGACCATGGGAGGGCCGAGCGCTGTGGCTGGCACAGCTCGGGAGTCGGACGACCCCATAGTAGCGAAGAAGTCCCGACAAATCGGGATGGAGCGAAGGGGATCTACTGTAGGTGTGGGACGATCATTTCCATCCCTACCGGGATTTCACGCCGACCTTGCGGAAGATCTCCTGCTTGATGCGGTACATCTCTCTCGCCTCTGCCTGCAGAACATCACCTCCGCCGGCTTTCCATTCCCTGACGAAGTAATCGAACTCACTGATATCGCGGTCGCCCCGCATGACACCGAGGAAGTAGGCGATCTGCATGTCCCGGAGTTTCTCCAGGTAAAGTCCGGCCGAGGGAATAACGCCCGGTTTGCCGAATAGGTCCTCTCTCGCGAGGGATCTATCCTGGTGTTTGGCGCGGTGTTCCCTTTTCTTGGCCGAAGACCATTTGTCCGACAGGGCAGGCCATGCGGGATTCATTGCGTAGAATGCGGATCCCGTGTCGATGCCCTGCGCCATAAGGTACTTCCGGCGGTCGGCCTCGTATTTCGGCAGCTGCCGAATGCCCAGTTCCGGATCGAACTCCCAATGCTTCCCGCGCTTGCCGAATCGGCATTCAAGGTGGAGCGTTTCGTCGGTCGCCAATGCCTCGTACATGCGCAGGACACGGATCACTATCTGAGGTTTAGCGGCCACCTGTCGTCCGAAGGTCAGGGTGTCTCCACCGCCGCCCCAGATACGAGTGATCCCTTGCCCGTAAGGCCCCGTGAAAACCTTACCCGGCACCAGTTCGGCAGAGGGTTGGAGCTGTAGCGTCTGATAGGCAAAGGATCCGCGAACAGGAACCATCTGCCGGTAATATCCCAAGTGAGTAATGTAGCCCACTTTCCCGCTCTGAAAGACGGCTTCCGTTAGGGGGAAGCTCATCTGGCGGGACATGAAATCAGGATCGAATAGTTCCTCCTGATACCAACCCCTGAGGAGAGCTAATACTCTTTTGTTATCGGGCAGGAGGCCTCCCCAGGTAACTTCGCCGTCGTGGAGTACCCAACTGAAGGGTAGGATGTGGTAGGCTCCGAAGACCTTTTCGAGCAGTCGCGACCAATTGCGCAAGGGGGACTCGCCGTAGGTGTCCTTGATGCCATTGCCATCGGGGTCCCGGTGACGGAATCGCCAGAGCGCCTCGTGGAGTTCTTCGAGCGTTTCCGGCACTTTCGTAATTCTCACCTTGCGCAGCCAATCCATGCGCCAGACTCCGGGAGAAGGGTATTGGCCCAGAAGACTGTAGGTGGGTATGCCGTAGTTGACGCCGCGGACAGATCCGTAGAGCCAGGCGTTTGGACCGTTTTCATTGACATACCTGACGTGGGTGGGGGCGTGTTTCATTACGACCTCAAAGGGTATCTCCAAGAGGAACCCATGATAGACGTCCTTCTGAACGAAATGTGGATCCGGCGAGTGGAGCGCATCCGGGACCGCGCCCGCCAACACCATCAGGGGTCTGCGCCGGGCGTAGGACATGGAATCCGTGAAGATGGGTTTGAGATCGATATTGAAGCGTTCCTCCAGTCTCCGTTCGATCCAGGTTCCCTCCCGCGCCGAAACAAAACCACGCGAACCCAGCCAGGTGATGGTGAGGTGTTCGTCGGGGTCGTCGACCACCGCATCCCAATCGACTTCGGCCTGCGGTCGGGCCACCTGCCGGTTGCGAAAATCGCTTTCCACCAGTGCGAAAACTCCTCCCGCAAGGGCAAGCAACAAGAAACCAAGGGCGACAATCTCGTGGGTCTTCACGTCAAAACTGAGGATCTACAGATTCGACCGGTTGTCGAGAGACGGAAGAATGAAGGAAAGACCGGGGCTTGCATCTATGGGGAGCTCTTAGGCTACCTATCGAAGCTAGAGTCCCAAGAAATCCGAGACTATCTGTTGGACAATTTCAAAGTGAGGCTCGCTCTGGAAACTAATGGGAGGGGGGAGCCACCTCTTTAGCCGCCGAGGATCCGCGCTAACCTGCCAGCCATCGGTCCTAACGGCGCCAAATTCGTTGCGTATGTTCACAATTGAGGCACGGACCTCGGACATCACGTCGAGCCGGCTGCTTTGGGGCTTCATCTACTCGACTTCAGCCAATGCCCCATCAGGACCATCTTCTCGCTAGCGTAAAAGCCATTCTTTGCATAGAACCGTTCTGCCGGTCCCCCTCGCGAGGTGAGGAGGTATAGCTTCTTTGCGCCGATTTCCGTTAGTCGGGACCTCAATTCATCCAAGAGAGCCGTACCAATGCCTTGCCGTTGCATCTCCGTAGCAACGCACATTTCCTTCAGGAAAAAGTGGCCACCGTCAGCGAAAGACTCGAGATAGCCCATCGCAAAAGCCACGATTCGATTATTCGTGATCGTCTTTAGCCCGACGAAACCGGGAGTATCCGCCGCTTCAGTGAGCCGGGACAACGCAGAGGACAGTTCCCAATTCTCATTCCACGGGGAGCCGCTAAAGACTTCGGTGAAGATTTCAGCACAGGCCTGGAGATCGTCGGATTTCATCGATTTGCAGACCAGATTACCATTTGAACGAGATTCCACTTCGGCAACCTCTTCCCACGTCCTCCGTACGCTCGATACAAGCCCTCCGACGTCCACGGGACGAGTCGTGTCAACCATTAAGACTTTTCCTGTATTGATCGGTCGATCAAACTGCTCGATATACTCCGGAGTGATGGACGAGAACGTATGGGCAGGATGATAGCTCGCCTGCTTTGCACGGGCCGCGAACCTGCGCATGACTTCCTTCTTGGGACAATGACAATAAACTTCCGTGACTCTTCCCTGAAGGGCTTTTATTCGGATTCGCTCATAGTCGCTCTTGTACCGGAAATTCGCCTCGAGCACGACATTTGGGCAGTGCGATGCGAGCACCCATAGGAGTTCCATTGCGGCGCCTCCGATCTTCCTTGAGCACGCTAGGTCCCCTGGAGTTCCCTTGAGCGCGTCGAATAGTGTTTCCTTAATATGGTCTTTTGAAATGAGCGTGAAGCCAAGTGCATCGGCGAGAGGTACGGCGAGTGAGGTCTTTCCGGCGCCGGGAGGGCCTGAGACAAGCACTATCCTCTTTTGCGTATTATTCTGGGCCATCAGATAATGGGTAGTGACTGATTCTCAAATTCACAATGTCCAGTCCGAAAATCATTGAAATTGGGTGATATTTCCTCGCTCGGTACAGTGCTAGAATCCATCTACCTTTACTCCCTCAATCAGGTATTTCCTTGCCTCGAAGACCAACTGCCCATCCCGTTCCAGTCGTCTGTGCAGCTTCAGCAGATTGTCCGTGTGGTTTTCCACGGCGAAGTCCGGCACAAGCCAAGGGACAGCCCGCAGGTAATACACGAGCGCGCCAATATCTCGAAAGATCAAATCACCCTGCCACTCTTCTACGCCTGCAATATCCAATCCCGCTTTCTTTAGACGCGGAACATAGTATTCGGGAGTAGAGTCGGGCCATTGCGGGACCGGGCCAAATTCCGCCAACAAATGCTGTGCCCAGAGGCCATGAACCTGCTGTGTGAGGAACACTCCGCCTGGAGCCAAAATTCGTGCGACCTCGGAACAGTTGAGTCCTGAGTGCCGGTTCAACACAAGGTCGAATTCTCCATTCAGGAACGGCATCAGATCATCTTCAGTCAGAGACACCCTTACAACCTTTACACCAAAACGCCCAAGGCGCTCCTCGGCTAACTCCAAGTTTGGCGGATAGTCCTCTGTGACTACCACTTTCTCCGGCCAATCCTCTCGCAACTCTAGTAGCCGTTCGCCACCTCCCGTTCCCATATCCAGTACCGCCGATGACTGCTGCATCAGCTCTTCGGCCCGTGCCGGATAGGACCAAGGTGGCTGGTCTTCAATCATTCTTCCATGGAGATACGAGAAATCCCAACCGGTGAATGGTCGCCCCTCTTCAGCTTCCCAACCTCTTACCAGTTCACCGCGATCCATCCAGCGGCCCGCTTCGCCTTCGTTCATTTCCTTGCTAACTGAATCTGCCTGTTCAGACGCGGCGATCTGCACCAAGTCACCGCTCAATTTTTCCCGATCGCCCTGGCATTTCTGTATTGCCCGTGCGCACTCGCGAACGCCGCGATTTGTGCCGAGACGCGATCTGGTTTGCACCGCCGAATGGCCTCACGGACGCTCACCCATTCAAATCTGTCGTGTTCCTGGTCAAAGATAATCGGATTGCTGCTTTTGTGTTGGTATTCGTAGACAAACCAATGCCGATCTCCGTACGAAGTCTTTTTCAATGCGCCTCGCAGACCCATTTCTTCTTCTAATTCTCTTTCAGCAACAATGTCGATATTTTCGCCTGGTTCCCGAGCCCCGGATGGCGGTGTCCACGCCCAGTCTCCTTCAAAATCCGGACACGATGTGCGCGATGTATCACAAGGACTTCCGGTCCTGCTCGGCCTTCCCGGTACACGATCACATTCGCACCTCGCGGATCGGTGTCACTCGCGGGTAGCCCATCCCAAGTCGCTGTAGTCATTCTCTTGGCAGGCTAAGGTTGACGGCGGGAAATGACATGGTGCGCGAGAACGCTTCTACGTCGGCACAAGATCCAAGCCGCACAAACCGAATGTGTTCCCAACGCGGATCAGCACGGTAGGTAAGCATATTTCGCCGCTTGCGCCGGTGCTGCGTGATGATCCACCATAGCAGCGAATCTTCCTTCCGCCAAACCAGGAACTGGGGCCAGAACCGCTCGTAATTTGTCCCCCACAGCAGTTCCTTCGAACGCCAGCGACACCACGATCGAGTGAGCATTCTCCAGATGAGGAGATGCATAGGCAAATCCAGCCAGACGATCGTCTCCAGGCGGTGCCAGAAAACACGTTGTGAAAAACCTGTGTAGGAACCAGCCACAACCCATCCATCGCCATTGGTCGCTCTCTCTATTCGTTGTTCGAACCCATCCGGATCTGTCTCGTTCAGACCTACCCAACCGGGTTCCCAGTTCAGCGCATCCAATTCCACAAATGGCACGCTAAGAGCCGTCGCTAGCCGCGCTCCCAATGTGCTTTTCCCAGAGCAGCTATTCCCGATAACATGAATCCGTCTGCCGATCCGCATACCATGATACTGTCTGTCGCTGTCTTTACACACGGCCGCCATCGCCTAACGTTCGGCATTGCATGGGGCGTGACCCCGAAGCGTCGGGATTCCCAATGCATTCTGTTAGGCCAAGCCGCTGGTGGCAAGGCTGAAGGGGTGGCCGCGTAATCGTTTGCCGGGCCGATGGGTATTGCCTGTCCGGCTGAGGCAGAAGAGGGAGAACGGCGAAATCAGAGCCATTCCAGCCATCGACCATGTCCATCCTTCCTGGCCAATTGTCTCTCCGTGGGTCGTCCATCCTTAATTATCTTGAGCCAAACTTCAGACCCTTCGCAAGAGAGCAAGTGGATCAACCTTCGTGCGGAATACTCCATCAAAACTCTGTGAAACGTATCGACTTCTTCTCGACTGGCCTGACATAGAGCATGGCAATGATAGACGATCAAAGCTGTATCTGATGGAACCTCCCTTAATCGCCCCTCCAAGACATCAAGCGCGTCCCCCCTGACCATAGGTGGAGGATGGTCAAGCACCTCCTTGATGGCAGCCTCCGCAATGCTCCTCCGATCTGCATGATCGGGCCAGATCAGGGCTTCAAACCAACGCCTTTCTACCGGATCAGACAAATCAACAGGATTGAGATCGATTCCCAGACGCCACGAGTATGCCGGAAATTCCGTTGTCAGCCGCGGCCTCCCAGGACCGCGAAATTCACATTGTACGGAGACCGAAGCGTCGGGATTTCCGACCTGCACATCACCGTAGTCGTAGAAGTAGCGATCCCAATTCAGATGCAATCCGGCGCTGCATCCAACATCAATCAGGGCCAAAGGCAGCTTGCCTGCAGACTCGCACACCTCGAAGAACGCAGGTAGCAAGTAGGAACAACGGCGCGTCTCATTCGTCTGCGTGATTCTTGTTTTAAGGAGTGGAACCGCTTCCAACTCGCGCGACAGAAGAAACTCTCGAAATGGCGGAAAGGCATCCTTGGCGGGAAGCGGAGACTTGGCTAAACTGCCGTAGTACCTCGAAAGACGATGGTCGTCGTCTTGCATCAGCAGAAAGTGAACGACGGCAAATAGAACGTTGGGTTCTGGCGGCCTGCGGACTTGCTGAGCAATTGCAAGGATTGTCTCATCCTGGGCTATCTGGATCGACAGATGCTCATACAAGGGGCAGTCGTGAATTCGTGCCTCTTCAGCAAACTTTTGAAATCGTAGCGATAGACGTTCTAAATCGCTGATCGGCATTATCATGGCTCTGCCCAAGGTCCAGGTGTGTTACTGCGCGGAACGCGGAGATGCGGATTAGCACCACTACTTGGTGTGTGCCCAGCATGGGCGCGCTTTAATTCTGCCAAGGCAACGCATCCGCTTCGATTGCAGTTCTTAGGTTGCGAAGCCATACCCACCAGAACCAATTTGTATTTCTCGTTTCTGGGAGAAAGCGCTCGTTGACGAGATACTTACGGTCTCGCACGATCTCGTCGTCAAGGTACTTGGCTATCACCGAAAAAGGAATCCACACATACGGTCCCCGTTCTGTGTAGGCCCGATCATTGCCTTCCAGTCGAGAATTAGTGACTTGCTGTGCCGGAACGAAATCGACTTTGGCAAAGAACAGGGCAAACCCGTTGGTGTCGATGACGGGATCCTGACCACTGATTTTTTCCAGGAGCTGAGATCGCTGAAAGAAGCCACGGGTCTCTTCCTCTGTCTCTCGAGCAGCCGTCTCGGCTGGACTCTCACCATCATGTGACCCACCTCCGTACGCTGCCCACCCTCGCGACTTCGCGGATTCATGGGCATGATCAGCGAGAAGCAAATATACGGTGTTGGCTGATTCCAAATATAGCACAATGCCTGCCGGTCTTTCTGCTGCAGTGCTGTCGAGTGCCGTAAGTAGGCAGACAAGAGTGAGGAGAAGCCTATTCTGCATAGTCGAACGTTCAGTATTGTATACGGCGTGACCCCAAAGCAGATTGCCCACACTACCTGTTGGACCGAGCCGCCGGCGCGCCCGTCACTTCCTGCACCAATTCCCGCAGGTAACGGTACGCTTCGGCGCAATAGCGCGGCAGGTTTTCCCAATCCTCGACTTCCAGTTCGAGGGCGAGGGGGCCCTCGTAATCGATGGCGTGGAGAGCCGCGATGTACCCCTTCAAATCAATCTCGCCGGCGCCAATGGCAACTGATTGCGTGCCCACGTGGTCCTTCACGTGAAAGTTGAGTATGCGGTCACGGTGGCGCTCGATCAGCTTTCTCCAGTCGACGCCCGCGGAGTGGAAATGGCCGGAGTCGAGGGTGATTCCGAGCTGGGACGACTGGATGCGCCCAAAAATGGCGTCGTAATCCTCGAGGCACTGGATCTGTTTGCGATAATGGGGTTCGAGGGCGACCTTGACGGGACGGTTTTCGATTAACGGCAGGAGCGCTTCCAGACCGGCGATGGTTGCCTCGATACCGCCCTCTACCCGCTTGTTTCCAGATATAACGACCAACGGACTGCCGAGGACTTCGGCGGCATCGAAGAGGGCGGCGATGTCCGGAGCGGCATTTTGCGCATCCTCGATTGAAGTGGTCGGGAAGGGCGGACCGTAGACTTCCGTGCATTGAGTCAGTCCGGCCTCTTGCGCACGTCGGCGCACGAGTTCGAAGTTGACCCATTTTGCCATGCCCAACTTCGAGGTGAGCGGTCCGGCGATGCCCCAGGCCCGGAATCCGATTTTCGGCGCGATGTCAAAACAGGCCTCGACCTCGTCGTTGCCGGGCATCCGTGTCGCGCAGGTCGTGCAGGAAAGCAGGAATCTACTCATGACGGTTCCTATTGCCAGGGATCGACGACGATCTTGCCGGCTTCGCCCTTGGCGAGGATCTCAAATGCGTCCTGGATGCAGCTCATGGGCATCTCGTGGGTGATAAGCAGATCGATGAGAGGCGATTCGCGGATCACCTTCATTACTTTCGTGTAATCGCCCTGGTTGTAGAGCCAGGTGCCGACCACCGTCAGTCCCTTGCGGATCATGTCGCGACTCACCTCGATGGTCAGGTCGCTACGGCATTCGCCTACGAATGATACGCGTCCCCTCCGGCGGCATGCGTCGATGCAGAGCCGTTCGCCCGAGACGGTTCCCGAACAATCCACCGCGCAATCGACTCCGTGTCCGTCCGTTTGGGAGTGGATCTGATGCAAAACATCCGGGTCGGCGGGGTCGAATACCGCGACCGCGCCCATCTCCCGGGCGCGCTGCGCCCGCCACGGGGCGGGTTCCACCCCGATCACCCGCGCATTGCGGAAACGCGCGTTGGCGACCGCGCCGAGACCGACCGGACCCAGACCCGTCACGAGGACAGTGTCCTGTGAATTGACGTTGATTCGTTCCATGCCGCCGAAAGAGGCACCGATGCCGTCGATCGCCATCGTCGCTTTCGCGTAGGAGACGTCGTCGGGTATTTTCGGAAGAAGCCAACCCGGCTTGAGGGTATAATGGGCGAAAGTGCCCGAACCCGCGATGGAACCGTTGAATTCCTCAAAATTGATCGTGGCCTCACAGTAGATGTAGTCTCCAGACATGCAGTAAGCGCACCGCCCGCAGGGGTACTGGGGCAGGATGACGACGCGGTCTCCAACCTCCGCGGGACAGTGTTCGGCGATCTCGACAATCTCCCCGACACCCTCATGTCCCATCTGCGAGTTTGTTCGTCCGGCCAGATATGCTTTGTACTCGGTGCAACAGGCCGAGGCGTGCACTTTCACCAGGGCCCAGTCCGCTTTGGGGCGAGGATCCTCCATCTCCACAAATGCGACTTGCCGTTCTCCTGAAATGGTCGCTTGTATCATGATGTTGGATGCTCTATCAGATTCGCCATCGGGAAGTCCATCAACAATGACGCGGCAGCGGAGTGCTCAGAACCGAGTTAACCAAAGCAAGCGAGATTTAGGACACCCATCTTTTGCAGTGAAGAAATGAATGAGCCAAGCGAATACATTGATGCTTTCCTCAAATCAGCGAGGTTTACCGGTGAGCCGTCGCGAGCGAGACATCAATCGGCTGGATTCGTGGGAGGAAATCGTCGACTCTTCCTCGCTCGCGTTCCAGGGAGTCCAGCTCCAGTTCGCTCCTGGAACCCGCACATATCTCGATAGCGACCAGGTCCTGCTCTGCGTCAGGGAAACCGTTCCCAACGGATCGGCGAGTGTCATCAGACAAGCTGCCAAGTGGCGGGCCCGTTCGAGCGGTGCGGGTGTCCGTGAGGAACGCCCCTATTCCGATCAGCATTCAGAAGGTCCAGTACCAGCCTCCGTAGTCTTGCAGGGAGGTGTGCAGTGATTCGTCATCCCCTTCCGGCATAAGCCAAGACAGCCCGATCTCAAACTCCTTGCCGTCAGACAATCGCTTGATTTTGGCGATCAGGTCATTGCGTTCTCCGGGTTCTCCTATCTCGACTAGATCAAATATGTCCTCAAAGGACGGCTTAGACTTCTTTAGTTCCTTGTATTCTTCCGGATCCCATCCCCCGATGACGTAACGTTCCTCCCAGGGAAAGTCCTCGGTGCCGGTCACTCGAAGCGGCAGTGGTAGGTTCTCAAGTAGGTGAGCGTGCCATCGCAGGGCATTGCGTGCACAGCGCCCAGTATCGTTGCCAAGTACTGTTTCGATTCTCTTTTCCCGATCGTCTTGCATTGTCTTCGTGGAGCGAACGCGGGGCTCACTGCCGGGATGGAACGCAGCGGAATCCCAGTCAGGTGCGGCAGTTTGGTGTGGGCCCAGCATGGGCGCGATGCAAATCGCGTGCAAGTCCCCTGTGGGGGAGCCAGACATTAATCCAAGGTTGGGCTACAACCCGAAGCCCTTGTCTGATCGGAACCGTCCGGTACGGAGCCGTACGCCGGGTCGTGTGGACCCGGTTCTGGCCCGTACAGGTCAGTCCCGTGGACCCGATTGGCTGACCGAAATGCTCATACCTCAACGAAGCCAAATGACTTATACAAGCCCATCGCAACACGTCGTAGGCGTGACGTCGTGAGATATGCCCTCCTGTAGCCCAATCTCTTCAAGGCTTGTAACACCTCGCAGAGCAAAGGCTTGGACAGGCCACGCCCCTGATAGGAGGGCCTCATTGCTACCCAATGCACTCTGCCGTAAGACCCATCCTTATAGCTCGTTCCGTGCCACGCTGACGCCGTGCCGATGACTTCCCCGGAATGGCATAGATAGAATTGCCTCGTCGAGAGTTCCCTCTGATCCAAACCGAACTGGAAAGCGAAAAGACCATCGGTAATGTTCGAGAGCTTGTCGGCCTCAAGGTGGATGTCATACCAATGAGCCTCGTCGCCGGGCTCGTAGGTTCTTATCAGGTAGGACTTCTGCAGAGAGCATCTAGGGACATCAGCAAGGTTCTGCCTCTCCATGACTACCGAATTCGTGACGTTCATTGTCACCCACTACAGCTAACGTTTAAACTGAGGCAACCGAGACGACGCAGCCTTCGCGGACTGCCCTGAGTGCCTGTTGTGTGCCCAGAATGGACGCCTAACAAATAGAGCGCAAGTGCCCCTTAGGGAGCCGCCATGGAGACGCGAAGAGGCTATCACTTAAGGCCAGCATCTTACGGGCGTCTGGACTGACGAGTACAGTTTCGAAGGGCTACTTTGGCTGAGTCGGTGGACTGGGTGATCGGTTGGTAGGGCTTTCGGAATACAGAACAAGGGGCTGAAATGGAACCGTATGGGCCAGGAGACATTGGCCGTGCCCGTAAAGGCCCTTGGCGGATGGGCAAAGTCAAATGGGCTCAAGTCGGGCTGCCGGACGCCCAATTCCAGTCATCATGGCATGTCCACCTCTGAACGTGATCATGCGCGATCAGCCTGACAGCGTGGACGCGGGCGCTACGTGGCGTGGGCCCGGGGCTGGCCGCCGGGGTCAGGCCCGGAGCCCCAATTGGGCCGTTTCCTCCTAAGCGTCCTGGACCTTGCAGGTGCTCTCCTCGGCAGGTTCCTCCCAATGAGGAATCTCCCGCTTCCCTTTAGGAGATAGTTCGTACACGCCAAGCGATACTCGGTCAAACCAGCCGTACACGTCTCTGTAAAGGATATCTCTGGCTTTCGGCTCCCGGAGAGTTTCGGCTATGCATGAAGCCTTTGTCGGTCCGTCCTTGTCGAGGAACCGGCCAATTGCTAGTGCTCTCTGTCGGTAGGCGGTCATGACGCCCTTTCTCTTCTCTGTTCCACCGAGATTCGGGTCGCCCACCCGCCTCATGAACTCGCCAAGCAAACGCTCCAGGCGGCGCTTTGACGTGCGAGCTCTATACTCACCGGGATCGAGAAGGACCTCTACATTGCCGGTCTCCAGATCCGGATCGACCACTACCAGGCCCAGACCAAGCATCCTGAGCAGCTTGATGATCTGCCGGCGTCGCCTTCCCAGGATCCTACTCCGTTTGGGGATTCCGATGTACACCTTCGGAGTCACGGAAAGTCTCTCCACGGCCTGGAGGATCACATCGAGATTGAGAGAGAGCTTGAGTTCGACAGCGACTGGAACCTCCTCGCCTCGTACTGCCAAGACATCACAGTCATGGACCTCCCCCTTCACCTCATAGCCCTGGGATCCCAAGAACCGTTTCAGGGGGAGATAGAGATCCGACTCCTTCATGCCTATTCCGCGTATGCTGAACGACCAAGCTTACCTGGAGCTATGGAGCGTGGCGGAATAGCGATCAGGTGCAGCGCATCGTGTGTGCCCATCATGGGCGCGCCGTAACTGGGGCGCAAGTCCCGCGTAGGGAATGGGCCTCGTGCCCCGTGCCCGACGCCTCACCTCTATAAGTAGGGCCTGCCTTCCCTTGGACCCGAACGTTCCGGATCAGCCGCCAGGTACGGACCCGGGCGCTGCGCGGCGTGGGGCCAGGGCCCTAGTGGTCAGGCCCGGGGACCCGATTGGGCATACTCAGGTTGGATCTGATACACAATAGCATCAATCGAGGGAGAGTATTCCCCATCTGTTGAGACAAGCAGCGTTGGCACCTCGAAATCAGGAGGTATGTATCGATCCGGGGGCGCGACCTCGCCAGTGGCCCTGTAGTTCGAAACGCGTTTGTCACCGTGATAGAACTCGCGCCTCGGTTCAGCCAATCTCCTTTGAAGATGCCGATTTGCGGCGACCTCGCCATCAATACTGCAGATTACAAGATATGGACTGCTCAATTCCACTAACTTTGGCATCCACAGTTTCTCGCCAAGCTTGCGAGAGAGCGTTGTCTTCCCCGAACCAGGTCGCCCTGTAACTATGATGCATTTCGGCTTAGTGGTCATATTCCCGCGCACCCAACGTTTAGCATTGCATGTGGCATAACGGCGAGGCTTGGAGCCCCACACAATCTGTTAGACGGAGCCGCAGGGGCAAGGCTGAAGGGCTTGGGGAGCGTTTGACGCGGCTCATGGGCGTGATTGGCTTGCGCACGGCGGAGGGGCGGAGCAGCAAGAATGGGTGTCTAGCCGCGTCCCTATTCCGATAGTCGCTTGAACTTGATCATTCCCTGTAGCTTGCTGCAGGGTTCTAAGAAAACACCTGGCAGGACGACACCCGGTCCCGAAGGGTAAAAAGCCGTAGATTCCCCGTAGCTCTTGACTGCCGAAGCCTTGGCGAAGGCCGTTGCTGCGGGGAGTAGGCTTTTTAAGGGTGTCGTTCAATTAGTGGGAGTTTCTCAACGCCTTCGCGTTCGTCTCAGCACGACGATCGCTCCGAGTATTCCAATCAGGGCAGCGATCGACGGCTCAGGAATCGCGTTGAGCAACTCGTCGCTCGAAAGGACTGCGTCGGAGATCCGCAACTCGTCAATCTGCCCAGCGTAGAAACGACTGGACTGCCACGTGTTGCCAATGCGGATGTCGCGAGTATTGCCTACATAGGTTCCCACCGATTTGGCGCCCTGCGACACGCCATCGACGAAAAACTCTGTCGAGCTGCCGTCATATGTTCCGGCGAGGTGGTGCCATTGGTTGTCGAAGAGATCGTTGGTGCTTTGCACGCCGTCAAAATTGGTATTGCCAGCCCCGCCGAGGCCCACACCAAAAAAGATAAGCCCATTGTTCGGTTGTGACTGGAAAGCCCAGCCGGTGGAATCCGTAAATCCGTGGGACTTATCGACCAGGAGGTCTTGTCCTGGCCCTGTACCCGGGCTCCGCATCCAGAACTCTACGGTGAATGGACCCGCACTGCCTAAAGTCGAGTTGTGCCCAATCGTCACGACATCATCAGTCCCGTCGAAATGCAGACTCAGACTGTTCACTTGGCCAGTTTGGGCCACGCTGCTTGCAGGCGTCAAGGCGCTATAGATGGGATCGCCGGTAGGGGTGCCATGATTTAAACTAGCCGTGGAATCAAGAATTGCATTTGCAGTGCTGGCTGGGTTTCCAACAGTACCCTCTTCGAATCGCCAATAGCCTATGACGGCGGAGAAGGCGTGAGGGGCGAGGCACGCAATGGACATGAGGAAGAGGAAGGCATGAAGGTTTCTTTTCACACTTGGTTTTGTGTTTCAGCTAACGTTTAGCATTGTATGAGGCGTAGTCGCGAAGCCCGGGTGCCCCATGCAATCTGTTGGACCGAGCCGCTGGGGGCAAGGCTGAAGGATTGGCCATAGGAGCGTTTAACCGGACCCATGGGTCTTCTATGTCTAGCTTGCGCGAGGGAGTGGGGTGTTGGTTGGGCTTGATGACCGGCCCAAAGAACCAACCGCTTGCTTGGATCTCGTACGGGTTGCGGATGACCGTAAAGACGAGGTAGTCCCGGCATTCCTCGGGTACGCGCCAATCATGATGTCCACCATGCCAGTGCCCTTCGAAGTGATCCCCAAGCCACTTATGTATCGACTTGGACCCCGTTCGAGGGATGCCGATGTAGACATATCGGTGAGCCTCGGAAACGATCATCTTTCATTCCCAACGTTTAGCATGGTACGGGCGTGACGGCGAAGCGGGATGCCCCATGCAATCTGTTGAACTGGGCCGCTCGAGGCAAGGCGGAAGGACTGGCACGGGAATCGTTTGGCCCGGCTCATGAGGGTGTCTGGCCGGTGAACTGTATTAAGCCAGGCAAATAGATCTCGTCCTTCCGTTCCGGGAGCGCAGGTGACCAAATTCGGGGATACTGTATTACATGGACGCTTACGGTGATGCGGCCTCACCTGCCGATGTATCTGCGAAAACGGCCCGAAGCCCGCGTAGGAGCCCTCCGTCAGGGCACCCAACACCCGCAGATCCCGCTGCCGCGCAGAGGGCCCATTCGCATTCGAGCCCCTCGGCCATGAGCTCAAGGCCGAATGGCTCATGGCCGGGGGTGCGGACTAAGGGTCACGCCGGTTGCAGTTCGCCCAAGGAGATTTTGCGCGACCTCCATACTCCTCGTTGCTCTGCATTCCCAAAGTAAGCAAAGCATCGACAGATGTTCGCCGGCGCAGAATATGGGTGTCCTAGTTGATCCCTTGATCCCTTGATCCCTTGATCCCTTGATCCCTCGGTCCCAAGATCCTTGAGGGGGGTCACGTGGGTCGTGAACCCTTTCGATCTACCTCGAAGATTCCATAGCCGTACGGCGGGAGCGAGAGCTGCAGGGTCCTCTCCGTGGCGCGGCGTTCCATGCTGAAGATGTCGGTCAACTGCGCCTCCCAATCGAGATAGACCTCCAGCACCCGGTAACTATTCTGAAAGTTGAGCACAACAAGCACCTCCTGATCCCGTGCCGCTTTCCCATCAGGCGGTGTGCGAAGGAACGCATAGAAGAGGCTGTCGTTAATGGTGGGCAGACGTCGTCTGGGACCAGTCGCGCGAAGGGCGGGGTAGTCCCGCTGTGCCTTTACGATCTCCCTCAGCTTTGTCTCAAAGCCAGTCGGCCAAACCGGTTCAAAGATATCGTCGTGAACCACGATGAGCTCGCCCACCGTCGCTAGGGTAACCACCTCTAACAGCATCTGCGCCGGAGAGAGTTTATCCTTCGTCACCGACATCAGGCGCGGGTTTGCCCATGTCACCCCGCCGGCTGCCACTACGCGATCCCTGTAGAGACGCAGCTTGATCTCGATCCCCCTCGGATTGCCTGTCTCCAGCGCAATCGTGATTGCCTGCTCCCACCGCCTCCCAGTGGCAATTCCATAGTCGATGACACCGTCGTAGTGTCCCTCTGTGATCCACGGGACGGGATCGTTCCTTATGCCGGCTCCTTCCGGCAGCACAAACGTATTTGGAAACTCGTGGACCACGTCGGTAATGGTGCTGTTGTTTATCTCAAACGTGCAGTTGGTGTAGTCGGGAACGGCGTCGACCATCATGCCGTCAATCCCACGCTCCATCCAAAACCGAACAACTCTGCGACACTCCTCCTGCCATGCTACCTTCCCAAAGTTGAACTGGGGAATATCCTCCTGGCTCACATCACCCGGCCACCTTACCCAGACGTACTTGCCTGCTCTTTCGTTGAACCGCCAGCTGCCCTCGGTATCGTTGAGAAAGAAAGGCATGTGACTTCGATCCAACTCGGCACTTTTTGTGTCGCTCCACACGAACCACCGAGACTCGGGACTATCGACTCCGGCCTTCACATCGTCGCACGCCGTCACGAATGGTGGGAAGCTTACAGCGGCATACCCCAAGTTGAGAAATGAAATGACAGCGATATCTCGTTTGTGGCTTTCGTAGATAAGCTCGTCAAAGTCATCCAGGGTGCCAAGAGCAGGATCGACGGTGTAGTAGTCGATGACGTCCAGGCCGGAATACTGGACACCGCCGTGGTACGGGCTCCTCATACAGATGGCGTTGAAGCCCCACTCTCCGAGCTCATCGAGCTTCTCGGTGAGGCCGGTGAGTGTTAGGCCCCTCGACTTGGGGCTAGAGAAGTTGAGGAATCTGGCGTTTTCCCACCAACGCGGTTCCAAACTCATGTGCTCAAGCCCACTACTGCGCCCCTGCCCTAAAACCGATAAGAAATCGCTTTTCGGGCGGCACGGACACGCAGCTGTTGCGGCCAGCCTGAAACAGCGTTTCCATGGTCAGAACGATGCCTCGGCGGGGATCAGAAGGCAAGGATGAAGAGTCAGCCCGCCGGTCGGGGCTCCGTGTGGGATTCGCTCTCGATGTTTTCGCGGCACCAGGCTGTTCATCGATTTTCAACCAATGTTTCGGCAATCTATGGGTGTCCCACAATTCCTTTTCGAAAACCAAGGTGCATCCCCGTAGGCTCTGGGCCGGCCCTCCTGGGTCAGTCCCGGGGAGCCGATTGGACGACTTTCTTTCGAGATTGCTTACTCCGAAATCGACCAGACGAGGGAATTTTCGCTTCCCGGTCTCTTATTTCTTCTCAATCCAATTTCTTTTTCCATCCATTTTGCCCATGTCCCACAGGCACGTTCATACGGCAAACGCCTTCTCTTCCTTAATTCTTTCCACGTGAGACCTTCCTCGTGCTTTAGCAACTCGGAGCGGATCGCATCCCTAAATTCGGTATACTTCATTCCTCATCCAACGTTCAGCATTGCATGGGGTGGAGCCACGAAGCCAAGCATGCCCCATGCAAGCTGATGGACTGAGCCGCTGGGGACGAGCACGAAGTTAGCGCTTGGAAGCGTTTGATCGGGCCTTCTGGGCCTTGCGTGTCTGGCTCAGGCAAGGGAGAGACGGGCGGGAAGGCCCGTATAGACCGCTAGGCGGGAGTACAAGTGCGGTTTGGTCGCCACACGTCGAGAAGCATGTAAGGCTTCAAGAGCAACTGCATTCCGCGCCTCGGTCTTTGGCGTGGACTCGTTGCCCGTGTTTCGTCGGAATCAACAGGCACGGACCCGTGAGCCTGTTCGTGTGGGGCGCGGGCCTGGCTCTTATCGGTCAGTCCCGGGGACCCAATTACCCGTTCATGTTAGGCTACCATTGGTTATAGATCTGGCTCGGCCGGGCGTTCATCCTCCAGAACGACATCCAATACTTCCTTCACCATGGATGCGCACATTTCTACCGACGCTTTGAAATACTCCGTGCCGAATTCGGCCGAGCCTTCCACGCAATCTTTCCCGATTCCCCTAAAGGCATCATCTCCGACGAGTTCATTCATGTGGACCAGTTCAGGTCGAAGCGCCAGCATCAGCGAAGTCTCCTTCTTCCCGGCATGGTCAACTTTCGTATCTTCTGGATTGGTGCCGTAGGGATCCAGTGCCAAGATACGCGTGGAAGGATTCTTGCTCACCGCAAAGATTACTGGGCTACAAACCTGCGTTGAGGGATAAGTTTTGCGCGGTCTTTACCCGAATCCAATTGACCAAAAACCCTCTCGTATTCACCTCTGAAGACAGACATCGAAAACGGATATAAGAAATGCCCGTGACACATTCTCGCTGAGGCCGAACCGAAGTCAAAATGCGCCCGTCGTGAAAGAGGGCACAGTGCTCTTGAGCCAGATTCCAGGTCAGCTCTAAGCGGTGCCAAACACCGGCCGGAATCAAAGATGCACCCGCTTCAAATGTAAAGGGCGCCTGATTTTCCCCATCCGGGTCGTTGGGATACCGAAAATGGTCGGTCAAGGAAAGGGCGATCGGATCGGCTCCGGGTTCAAACATCACTTCCAGTTGGATCTCACCCTGACGCCCTGCGGGAAAATTCCAAGATGCGGCATCGGCAAAATGCTGGTCTCGCCTGTTGAAAAACAGCACCTGTGTTTCCGGTTTGGATGGATGGGGGATCAGACGGGGGCCGGGACGGCGCGAGGGCTTTCGCTCCAGAGACATCAATGTATAGGCGCACCATGGCTCCAGATCTCCCGAAAAGCGGGTCTCCTGTGCAGTCTCATACAAAAACATAGGGTCGAATAAAAGAACGGCTCGGAGCCCATCCCGCTGTCCAGACACCAGGATGACTTTCCCTTCTTTTGTAAACCCCATATTGGGATAGGCTGTGCCGTGGTCTCCCGGGCCGAGGTCGATCTGATGATCTCGACTTGTATCTCGGAACACCTCGCGAAAGCCCCGCCAGGTGACCCCATCATCTTCGGAAATTGCCGCGTGCAAAACATCCCGATTGGTATAAATGCGTCCGAAGGTGCGTAGATCCGGCTCGCGGCAATTGTTCCAGGCCAACACTATGCGCCCATCGGGCAAACGCAAAAAACTGGCCGGCGAGTTGGAGCTTGTAAAAATGGATGTGCGTCCTGCACTCCAGGTCTCGGCGCAATCGTCAGAATGGGCCTCCCATAGAAACCCGGTTTGTGACCGCATCAAAAGCCAGATCTGCCCGTCCCGGCGTTCCAGTATCGCAGGTTCAACTGCGCCATAGTTATTTCCGTTAAAATGGGGATAAACCGGTGCCGTAATCAGATTTCTGGATGGCGTCCAAGTCTCTCCCCGATCGTCTGAGTAGATCGCTGTTGTCGCCGAACTACCGGTCTTTTCCAGCTGGGCCTCTCCTTGAATGCCTCGTTTGTGATAGGCCAACACAATCCTACCGTTCTGCAGCTGAGTCAGGGCTCGAATTGCACCAATATGGCCTTCCAGAATCTTTGTCGGGGTTTCCCAGGACGTTCTTCCATGCGAAGTTTTGGTATGATAAATATTGGTATTTTCGTCAAAGAACGTCAGATGAAGCTCACCGTCCTGATCCAGCAAAGTCCGGCGCGGATATTTGGCAAGTGCCCCGTGCGCAAACTCTACCACAGGGTCCTGCCAGGTCACCCCACCGTCGACCGATTGGATAGATAGAGTCCGTCCTTTAGCGGCATAGAAAATCTTAAGGGAGGCATCTTCGAATTTCTGAACCGTCGCCTCATTATTGGGTGATTCTCTCACAAATACCGGGGCGATGTGATCGGGATCGTAGGGTTCCCGGAGCTTCAGATTGTATCCGGGGCCATTATAAGGCCGATTCTTTGCCGTCATACTCGTCCTCTCATAGAAAGATAGCTCTGAACCAGGCGATGGCTGTCATGCCATCTCTCGGACAGCCAGGAACGCGCTCCCACTTTTCCTATGGTCGATCACGCGCATCCGCTACCGGCCCTCCTTCGCCTCCGCGATCTCGCCATGGGCACTGAATCAGAGCGGCCCCACGACGTAAAGCCGGGAACAGGCACAGGACTAATTACAATCGCTATCTGAGGCACGCCAACAACAGGTTAATTCGGCCTGAGGTCTCCCTCATCACACAGACCGGGTGAACACGAATCCCGCGGTTTTCTCGAATCCGTGGTCAATTCTTCTTCATTCGTGTCAATTCAATTAGCCTGTCAAATTATGCTCATGAAGCTTGGTTGGATTGCACGTCACTTTAGAGGCACCCCGCGCGCTGCCAAGTGGAATGATGCTGCAGTTATCTTAGGCTACCTCTGCTGCGTGCCGCTGGTCGTCTACGCCTGGACGAGAATCGATGCCTTCTGGCAGGCGCTCAAGTTGCTGAGCCTCGTATGGCTTGGATGCATGCTTACTTCCTTCTGGGTCACTAGGAACGGCCATTGAACTGGTAGCACATACTCATAATTCCTGCGGACAACAACGGTTATGGGTGTCGTCTCCTTTGACACCCATGTCCAGTCTCATGTCCGATAATTAAGTTGAATTAATCTGTCTTACCATGTTATGCTATCGGCATGGCAAGACCCATATCCATAATTGAACTTACAGATCTTGAGCTGCAAGAGTTGCAGCGTCGCGTGAAAGCACCGACAGTATCCGTGCGCGACAGCCTTCGGGCGACAATCGTACTGCGTCGTTCCGAAGGCGTCAAACAGGCGCAGCTCGCGGAAGAACTCGGGGTTAGTGTGCCCTGCGTGAACAAGTGGTCGCAACGCTTTGAGCGAGACGGCTTGGAGGGATTGCGGGACAGGAAGGGACGAGGACGGCCCCGATGGATACCGGCGGGCAAGGTTGAGAAGGTCATTACCGAGGCTACACGACCGCCGAAGCCACGCACTCGCTGGAGTGTTCGCACCATGGCCAGGGAGGTGGGGATTTCCCCCGACAGCGTGCAGCGCATCTGGCGGGCTAACGATATCAGGCCTCACTTGGTCAGGACGTTCAAAGTGTCCAATGACAAGTACTTCGAGCAGAAGTTCTGGGATGTGATCGGCTTATACCTGGATCCGCCAGAGCGGGCCCTTGTATTGTGTTGCGACGAAAAGAGCCAATGCCAGGCTTTGGAGCGGACCCAGCCGGGCTTACCTCTTGGCGTGGGAGAGATTTGCACCAAGACACATGACTACAAGCGACACGGGACCATTACGTTGTTTGCAGCCTTGAATTATCTGGACGGCAAGCTCATCGCACGCACCGAACAGCGGCATACCCATGTAGAATGGTTGCGGTTCTTGAAGCAAATCGAGCGGGAGACACCCAAGCAGCTGGACTTGCACTTGATCGTTGACAACTACTGCACGCACAAGCAACAGAAGGTCCGCAAGTGGTTGTCGCGCCATCGGCGTTTTCACATCCACTTCACCCCGACCAGTTCGTCCTGGTTGAACCTGGTCGAGCGCTTTTTCGGCGAACTGACCCAAGATGTTATCAGGGATGGTAGTTTTACCAGCGTCAGGCAATTGGTCGAAGACATAGAAACCTATCTGGCTGAAAGGAACCTCGACCCCAAGCCTTACAGATGGAAGGCGAAGGGAGAGGAAATCCTGCGCAAGATCCAGCGCGCCAAACGTGCCTTGGCAAAGCAGACAGGGAAAACTAATTAATTTATGTTATTTATCGGACACCACACTAGGGCCCGTTCGTATCGTATTCAACGTCACGCTCTGAGAGGAGATTTTCACATCCTTGGTGTCGCACGCGTCACGTCGCTACGGCTGATTCTCGACCAGACACTCCTTGACCAGAGCTACGAGTTCCTGGAAGTCGCCCGGCGAATTTCCGAGTATCCATTCCGTCAGCATCTGGCCGTGTCTCACCTTATCGTATGTGACACGGGTCTCGGATAGATCCGAGAAGATCTGTTCGAGGATTCTAGCCCCATTGACACGTTGCCGCCACCGGTCATCGGTTCTTTCGGAATCGGGAATTTTCCGCCTAAAGTAGTCTTTATTCCATTGATGCGAATCAAGCCATGAGGCGACTTCATCTCGTGTAATCGCTGTGTCTCTGAACCCGTCGATCTGTGATGTCACGCTTGCGATCGCGTCCGGATTAAGAAGGTAATTTTCGAACATTCGACGATTGAGAAACCTTAGCTGTCCGTCACTTTCTTCCTCCAATTCTCTTACTTTCGTATCCGTTCGACTTTCTCGATCGAATATGAACCCGAGCGGGGGGGGGCAATAAGGCGAATCCCGAGCTCAGTTTCCGGTAAACCTCAAGCACCTTCTTTGGATCTTTCGAATCAAAGTCTCCCGTTTCTCGGATCCCGATGATCTGAGTCCCAAGTGGAGGATTCTCAATCAATGCCCCGATGATTAAAGGAATACACACCTCCTCCGTTTTCCCCTCAACCCACAGGATTTCGTCGGCCCCAAAGACATCAGAGAGCCTCGCACCAACATCGACCAAAACCGACTTTAACTCTTGGGTGTCATTAACATCGATCATGGACACCTCGCACTCATGCTCACTGCGTTGAAGCATGTGAATCGTGCTTGGTTGGATCGCCGTGAGTGCGAGCGGAGAATGCGTCGAGATTATGAACTGGTGTTGCTTATAGCGCTGCAGGATTTCAAATAGCTTCCGAACTGCCCCTGGATGGAGGAAAGATTGTGGCTCATCGATGAGTATAATCTTTGGTTCATCCGCTGTAACCACCACATAAAGGATCGCCAGAACTTGGCCAATCCCTGTTCCACTCTCGGACAACTGAACTGCAAGATCCCATCGCTCCGTATCTGGCTCGATTGACCAAACGTTAATGATCGCCTCTTGGTTGGTCGGTGGAGATGTAACTTGCTTCACATTCGGGAAGATTTCACGAATGCAATCATTCAGGCGGCGGAATCCACTTGGGTTTAGATTGTGAAGATAATGCACGACCGCCGCGAGATTCCTGGCATCTGGCTGTAGCCCTGGTCTGTGCTCAATCGTCGATTGGGTGATTTTGCCTGAGAAAAATGGACATGGGATTCTCTTAAAAGGAGAATCCAAAAATGCAGAGAAGAAGATACAGTGTGGAGTTTATTACTCCGCCAATATAAAAGGGGACATCAAGCAGCGTATTTGGCTTTTGGATGTCGAAAGAAAGAACTGATTCGGTGAGACCGGATCGAGAGCATGAACAGGGAAACGCTGACCTGTGCATCGAGTTCACCTTGAGTGATCGCAACGCCGTCGCTGGCAATGGTTTGTTTGAGGTCATTATTGAGGTACTCATCAGGATTGAGTTCCGGGCTGTAAGCGGGCAGATAGAACACTTCGATGCGTTCTTTGTGCTCTTCGAGCCACCCTTTTACGAGTTTGGCGTGGTGGACCCTGAGGTTGTCTACAATCAAGATGATCTTGCGTTTTCGGTGCTTGATGAGCTGTTTGAGAAAGCGTATCAGCAGATCGGCGTTGAGGGCCTCTTTGAGTGCCATCCATTGCATCTTACCCTGGTTGTTGATGGCGCTGATAAGGCTACTGTGAAAACGTCTGGCAGGCTGACGAACTATCGGTGTTTTGCCCTTGGGGGCAAAGCTGCGGCGGGTATGCGCCTCGGGTTTGACCGCCGTTTCGTCGCCCCACCAGATCTCTGCATTCTCGGCCTTTGCCCGGGCCTTAATGTGTGGATATTCTTCCTGCAGCCAGCATTTGACTTCAGCCGGTCGTTGTTCGTAAGCGCGTTTAAGCGGGCGTTGCGGGGTAAATCCCCAGCGTTTCAAGACCACGCTCATGCTCTGCAGAGCATAATGCACTCCGTAGCGCTCTGCGATAAGTTCGCGCACCGCCTCTCGAGTCCATAGCGCATACTTCATCTTCAGTTGATCCGGAGTCTTATCGGTGATCAGCTTTTGCGCCTCTTTCTCCTGTTCGGCGCTGAGTTTGCGCTTGCTCCCATACGCTCTGCCTCGACGGCGCTTCTTCAGAGCATTCCAACCGCCCTGCCGGTAGCGATTCCACCAGTAACCCACATGTTGCCGGGAGACCTCCAGTTGTTTGGCCACTTCCACCCGCTTCATGCCTTTCTTTAATAGCTTTATGGCCTGCCGCCGAATTTCCTCCTGCGCCTCTTGGCCTAGTAATCGAGCATCTCGTTTATCCATCCAAGAATCATTGCATAATTCCCCGTATTAGTCACCTATTAATTCAGCTGGTTAATAAGCTGCTTGATGTCGCCTTTTATATTGGCGGAGTAATAATCCAAGGCAAAAAGGCAACGTTGTAGGTTCCGAACCAATCGACCATTTTCCAATGGGCCCCAAGGTCAATAGCAGCCTCAAATAAGGCGTTTACAATTACGGGCAAGAAGACTAGCTCGAAGTTCCCGCCTGTCATTTCGAATGTTAGTGCGCCGGGCGAAGCGTGGCGCTTCCTACAGGGTGGGAGTCCCTGTTATTCAAAGTCTAACGAACAGGATAAACCGAGTGTTGCGCACATGAAGGAACGGAAAAAGGGACGTGGGCGAGAAACCCCGCGAATTGGTGCTTACCGAGCACCGGAAAAGTGCCGGGGAGCATCCCGGTAAAACGACATGTGTGAAGCGTACACAGGAACCATGCAGGCCGTAGGGGGCGTCGCAACCCCCCGAGAGTTATACAGCCCCGTAAGGAGTTTAAGCAGTCGGTGATGCGTTTAACGTGGCAGAAACCGGAAAGAAGGATTCGCAATGGTGAGAATCCTGAGAGGCTGCCGGGGTCCCTTAAGACTGTGGCATGTATGGAAGGAAGCGACATGAACCTGGGAGGCCCCGCGAGCTTCCTCATGGGAGGTAGGCGAAGCCAACCGAAAAGAAGGCGAGCCGAAGAGCAGCGGGGAGTCAGATCCGTCATAGTACTCCGAGACGGTAGGACCGATCACGGGGCTGCGGAAGCGGCCACGGGGAAGGAACGGACGGAGTAGCAACCCGGGAGAGCAAATACACGATGGAAAGGAAAGCTCCAAAGAAAAGTGTATCAAGCTCCCTGCTGGACCTGAGGAAGAAGGCGCGGGCCGAGAAGAAGTATCGGTTTCGCCATCTGTATACCCTACTGAACGAGGAACTGCTTTACCGCAGTTTCCATGAACTCAAAAAGAAGGCGGCCACCGGGGTGGATAAAATCACCTGGTGGCAGTATGAGGCGGACCTCAAGGCGAATATCGATTCGCTGGTGGAACGGCTCAAGCAGAAGCGCTATCGAGCGAAGCTGGTAAGGCGCCGGTATATTCCCAAAAGCCCTGGTAAAGAGCGGCCGCTGGGGATTCCGGCGCTGGAGGACAAGCTGGTACAGCGCGCGGCGCGAAGCATTCTGGAAGCGATCTACGAAGAGGACTTTCTGGAATGCAACATGGGCTACCGGCCCGGGCGCGGCGCGCAGCAGTTGGTAAAGAGCCTGCAGCACGATCTGTACTGCGGCAAACGAATCAACTGCGTTGTGGAAGCGGACATCCGCAGCTTTTTCGATAGGATCGATCACGACTGGCTGGTGCGCATGCTGGAAGAGCGGATCAATGAGCGTGCCATGATACGGTTGATCTGCAAATGGCTCAAGGCGGGGATACTGGAAGAGGATGGGGCGATAATCCATCCGGCGACCGGGAGCCCGCAGGGCGGAATCATCTCTCCCCGTACACAAAAGGTAACTTTTGCCGGACGAACTTTCCGGTTCGCCTGAAACTGGGATCGAATGGTGGATAGTCAGGGTGTCGCCGTCGACGATAATCTCTTTGGTGACCAGCCGGATGATCTTCTGGCGCTCGGCAACGCAAAGAGTCTGTGCTGAGTGCTGCAATTGGGAAAGAAAACCTTCGATAGAAGCGTTCATCGTGTGCAAGCGGCTGTTTTCCAAGGCCTGCAGTTCGAGGCTCTCCATCTCTTTTTCGAGGGCGCTGCGACGCTCTCTGAGCTTCGGAGAACGTTCCCTGAGGTCAGCCAGCCCGAGCAAATCCTCTTGGTAGGCATCCAAAAGTTTGTTGATCCGGGCATCCATGCGCTTGATTTCACCTTCGAGGTGGGCCTTGCGTTGCTCTACCGGGTCGCTGGTAAGGATTTCGCGCAATCGGCGATCGATCTCAGCGCGCACCAACTCTGGGCAATGAAGCAGTCGCACAACCTCCGCCCACACCAGTTCATCGAGGTAATCCTGGCGAATGGGCCGGCAATCGCAAGCAGGTCCTCGAAGATGACGCCATTTGTCCGAGCCCAGGCACCGGTAATAGCGCACTTGTCTGCGGCTTGTCTTTGTTGAGGTGAGGTAGAGTCCGTATCCACATTTTCCGCACACCAGAAGTCCTTGCAGCAGCGTGGGCTTTTTCGTTTTTCGCGCCGATAAGCGTTTGTTTTCTTCCAGTCTCTCTTGTGCCATCCCGAAAGTCTGCGCAGTGATCAGGGCTGGAACCGGCACCTCGATCCATTCCTCGCGGCTGGTTGCACGGGTGGCGCTCGAACGTGGGCAAAACCCGCCTTTTTGACGTAGAGGCCGGGTAATGCGTTTGCGCTCGGCACGTGCGGTTTTTCCGAAGCAAGCCCTGCCTTTGTAAGCGGGATTCCTCAACATGCCCCACACCGTCGATCTCTCCCAGGGGCTCTTGCCAAACCGGGTCGCAATGCCTTCCTGGTTGAGTTTGCGCGCGATCGCTCCTATGCTCGAAAGCTTCCGCGTAAAAAAGTCAAAGACTTTTCGGACAACTTCGCCTTCCGCTTCGATCACCGTATAGTACGCCTCTGAAGTATCGGTTTTTCGGATATACCGGTAGCCATAAGGCGCCCCCGACAACACATTGACGCATCCGCTTCGAGCGCGATGCCTTTTGCCGCGACGGGTTCGCTCCGCGATCTGCGCTCGTTCATATTCGGCGATCATTCCCTGAAGCTGCACCAGCAGCCGATCCTCCGGACTATCGCCGCCGGTCGATTTGAGGAAAACCGTTTCCACTCCGCGGCGGTTAAACTCCTCGAGCAACAGCACCTGATAAGCGTATTTTCGGCTGAGGCGATCCGGACCATAGACCAGAACGCTCTCCAGTACACCCTCACATGCCAGGTCGCGAAGGCGCTCCAGCCCGGGGCGATTCAAAACGCTCCCGCTGTAGCCCTCATCCTCGAATATCCAGTCTTTGGGTACGACGTAATCATGGCTTTGGGCATACTCCCACAGCAGCGCCGTCTGACTGGCAATCGTGTTTTGTTCCCTCTGCCGATCCGAGGATACTCGTGCATAAATGGCTGCATTCTTCTTCATGGTTTAGCTCTGCATTGTTCAGGTTCTCAGCATGACCCAGGCCGGGAACCAACACCCGGTAAACTTGCGCCAACTTCTCCTCAGCGTAGCGATCGTAACGGGCGGCAAGCTCGATACACAGGCTGCGCTGAGTGCTGGATTTAGCCATGGATCTTCTCCTGCAAAAAAGCCCGTAAAGCCTCTGTCGTCAGATCGCCGATACGTTGCTTTCTTCGCCGGGCGGTGGAACGAACCTCCTGAATCAAGTCTGGCGGCAATCTCACCGTGAAGACCTCTTTCGATTGGGGCGCGGAAAGGGGCTGAGCGGCCGTTTGCGCCCGTCGAAGGTAACGATGCGCTTGACGCGAAGATACCTCGAAGCGGGCGATCACAGACGATACAACTTCTCCGGAAGTGGCATTTTTGCGTAATAGCTCTATCGCCGTATTCACCCGTCGGGTTTGTTCCATAGCCGATGCTCTGCCCACTATGACTTATAGATAATACGTTATGTGACATGTCAACTCTTTCTTCTGGCGTTCTGTTTCAAGCGAACCGAACGAAATCGCTCGAATCCAATTATCCGGCGAAAGCAAAAGTTACCTTTTGTGTACGGGGAGAGATAAGTCCGCTACTGGCCAACATCTACCTCAATCCGCTCGATTGGGTGCTCGAAAGTCTGGGGCTCAAAAGCGTGCGTTATGTCGACGATATCGTTGTGCTGGCGTCCACCGCTGAGGAAGCTGCTGGAGCTTTGGAAACCATTGCAGAGTGGATGAAGGGAGCCGGCTTAACGCTCCATCCGGAGAAGACGCGAATCGTTGAGATGAGTGAGACGGGTGCCTACTTCGAGTTCCTTGGGTATCGCTTTGAGCGAAGCCGGACAGGGAAAGTACTGAAGTTAGTGCGCCAGCAGAGTAAGCAAAAGCTGCGAGCAAGTCTGCGCAAACCGACGAAACGTTGCAACCGGCAAAGTATGAGTGTCATAATAGAGCAGATCAATCCTTCGTTGCGAGGCTGGTTTGAATACTTCAAGCACGCCGCAACCAACGAGCTGTCGGTAATGGACGGCTGGGTAAGAATGCGCCTGCGCTCAATACTACGGAAACGACGAAGAGGGCGGGGCCGCGGTCGCGGCTACGACCACCACCGATGGCCCAATCACTACTTTGAGAACCTCGGGCTTTTCAGTCTAAAAAGAGCCCGGGAAAAAGAGATGAGTCTCCGGAAAGGAGCAAAGTGCTAACTGGAGAGTCCCGACAGGTCGGGAGAGATCCGCACGTCCGGTTCGGAGGGAGGGGCGGCGCAATCCAATGCGTCGTCCCTACCCCTATCCTTGATGGCGTAAAATTCGGCCGTTATGACCGACGTGCCTGAACAGCCGAAGATCCACCCGATGATCTTGGAGAATTGGGAACTCACTCCGGTTCGATTTCTTGGTGGCCGAATAGACTGCCACTGGCTAGCCCCTCTTTCTCAACTGGGCGTCATTTTTGACCTAAGTCGTTGATAAACGACCAAAGGTCTCCACTACATCTCGCTAGTTTTCGATTCGATTTTTGGTGGCGGTTGTGCAGGAAGTTCAAGCTTTAGCTGGTTGAGCAATAGCTTTTGATCCTTACTGGGCTCGGTGTAACGGGTGAGCACCACGGTGCGCCCGTCGGTGGTGGGTAGCTTTACATCGAGCATTTGCATCGCCGCCATTTTCGAAAGCACCTCGGCGGCAGTAAGACCAGGGGCCAGATCGCGCAAGCGACGCTTCAGAGTGACCCATAGGCAGTAAGCCAGGAAGCTGATAAAAATATGGGCCTCGATGCGATCGTCCCTTTGGTGATGGATGGGCCGGATGGAGAGGTCATTTTTCATTTCCTTGAAAACTTGCTCGATCTCAGTGAGTTGGATGTAGAGGTGCCAGAGGCGGTGCGGATTGTCGGCACTGAGGGTGCTGCGCAACAGGTAGCGGCCTTCCCGGCGATAGGCCTGACGGTAGTTCTTCCAGTTCAACCGGAAGCTCACCGGCGAGCCATTGGCGGGGCCATCCTTGGGGGCTACGGCAATGTCGAGTAAACGCCAGATCCGCGGGCCGGCTTCCTTCTTGGCTTCGCCCAGTTTAATGAGGATGGTATCGCGCTGGTAACGCCGCTTGCTATCGCGGAGCTTCTTGAGCCTCTCAAGCAATCGGCGCAAACCGCGCAGACGCATACCCTTTTCTTTGTGCAGACGCTCCTTGCTACGGGCCAAAACATAAGTTTCACCCCCCTCCCTGATGAGTTTTACGTCGATACCTGCACGCAGATTCTGCCACTGCTTTTGCAGCAACGATTGCTCGAACTTGTCCAGCCACGAGCGCGGCGTACCCACCAGATAGTCGATCGGCGGGTCGCTTGCACGCATCTGGGCCAAAACCTCCTCGGTAGGTATTCCCCGATCCATGACCCAGATGCGCCGGGCCTTGCCGTAGGCCTTTTCGATGCGAGCAAGAAAATCGCCCAAGGTGGTTTGATCCAGGGTGTTACCGGGAAGCACTTCATAGGCAATCGGAAAGCCCTCCGGGGTGACTACCAGGGCGATCACCACCTGCAGACAATCCCAACGTTTGTCTCGGCTGTAGCCGAACTTGCGGATTCGGCTCGAAGCCGCTGGTTCCTGGTTCGGATCACACTCGAAATAGGTGCTCGTCAGATCGTATAGCAGTACCTCGTAACGGGCGTTGAACAAATCGCTCCAGCGGTTGGTCAGGTGGCTGAACAGGGCCTTTTTGTGCTCCAGCAATCGATCGTGGCAGCGATACAGGGTGTTCTTCTCGGCCAGACCGAAGTCTTCGCCCAGAAGATCGGCCATGGCTGATTGCTCATACCATTGGCGGTGCAGCCGCCACTCGCTTCCTGGATCGATCAGTCGATAGGCCACCAGGGTTTGCAACACATGGGCCCACCGCCTGCCTTGCCGGGAAGGCCTCACTCGCTCGCGCCAGAACTCACCCAACCCCAATTGTTCATAAAGCACGCAGGACAACCAGCACGCTCCCCATTGGCGGGGCCGTTCGATACGCAGATCTTTGAGCCGAATGCGAATGATGCTTTCCTCCTCGAGCGGCGGCGCCCGATCTTCGGGAAACAGCGCCACCTGCTCCGGCCGGGCACTACCCTCGGCAAAGATCTCGATACTCTTGCGCCAAGCGCTGCGCTGGCTGTCGTTGATCTCTCCAAGGTAGAGAACCTGCCTCTGCACCACCCGACCGCCACCCACACGCTTATTCTCCACGATGTTCCAATAGCAATGCTCTTTGCCATCTTTGCGCCGACGATTGCACCTCAGAAACATGATGGCCCCCAATTATACAAACATATCGAGGCCTGGGAAGAGGGTAGGTCTACACTACAGGCTGTTCTGCCAACCTTCCCCCACTGTTTATGCGACTCGACAGCCCATTTACCCCCGAAAAAAACTTTTTTAGAGGTTGAGTTGGTCAAGTCGGGCTAGAAGTTGGAGGATCGTAGTACGGAGATTTCCGTCCGCCGCATCCCACAGACCGGTCGCCCCAGTTCAGCGGGATGTAGTGTAGTGACCCAGTCCTGAGATGGGCCCAGCCGGCTATCCGCAGTAACCGCAAACACCGGTGCGCGGGGAGTTCACGACCGGAAGGTATCCTTCCTCTTCGTCACCATCCAGGCACTCGTCACAGAACATGGAATCCAGCTCCAATTCCCAACCGGTCGCCTCTATCTGTGTGGCCGGCTTGCCGCACTGGGCGCATTCCCAGGCCGGGGGTTCGTTACGCGCCAGCAGGGTGATGCCCGATCTCCGGATTGAACCTTGGCGCATACCGACGACCCGCAGCTTCAGGTCGGTTGTCGATCCATAGTCGTATTCATGCTTAAACTTCACTCCTGCACTGAGGACATTGTAAATCTTATGCCGCATGGTCTTCTCGGGCGGCCCAAAAAACGAGTCCTCGTTGGGATGCACGGAATAGCGCTGCACGGCAATCGTGAAGCAGCTCAGATGCCCGCAGCACTCCAACCAGATGTCGCGCAGGAACGAGTCCAGATGCTCCAGCGTCAAAGCGCCCGGGATCTCTACATGGAGCCAGTACATGGGCAGATAGGCGCCCTCAATCACCAGATGGAACAGTTTCACCGTCTGCCCGCCGCCTGCGGCATTTTTCTCAACACACTTTTTCAGGTGGCGCGTCATCTGCCGCTTGTTGATTCCTTCGTTGCACAGCATGCAACGCCCGGAGTACTGGGTATTCTCCGCGATCATATCAATATCTGCGCCTTCGTTTTGCGTTATCCAAGCAGTCAATGATGACCCTAATGTAGGTGAAAATCAAGCCGCTCCCTTCCTCCGTTATACCATATGGGTTCTCGGGCGACATCAGGGCGTCCAGCAGAAACTCCAGAAGCGGTTGCTGGTTGTAGTCGCGCATCCAGGCCTGAACCATGGTCGGCCAATCGGCTTCCGGCTCGCCCTCAGCATACTCGTAGAGCTGCATGATCCGCGCTTCCCGTTTGTCGATCTGGTGCCCTTTCACCTTTTCCACCGGACCGCCGGCCGCGCGGCGCATGGCGTGCCAGACGATGCACACAAGATTCAAAAACGCGTCCGCGTCATTGTCATCTTCAAAGTCGCCCCGATCGGAGATGGCGGCAGAGTAAACGAGGATGTAGGGCTGCTCCTTCTTCATGCGGGCCATGAACTTACGCGTCTCGCTCTCTGTCATGGCATTGATCCGGTCCAAACTTGCCTCGAGTTCTTCATGGGTTACGGTACGCATGTTCGCCTCATTCCAGTCCAAAAGCACCGGCTATTAAGTCCAGCTTATTCTTGACCGCGGGGTGCAGAACACCCGGAGTGTATCCTCTCTGTGGCTCCGTGCCTCGGGGAGTGGGAGCTCCTGACCGGTGACCTGCTCTTCATCGCAGTGCTCGCCACGCTTTTCGCTCCAGGACCGCGTTATGACCCGGTTCCGTAAACAGACGACGGCGCGGCCGCGTCCCGCACGACCGGTGGTGGCGCGAGTACGTTTGCGGTGCAGATTGCCAAGTCACTCGGGGCTGAAGTGACGGCCGTGGACAGCACCATAAAGTTGGACATGATGCGCTCGATCGGTGCCGACATAACGGGTTGCGGTGGCTGGCGTCGTCGTCGGAAGTGGCCGAATCGGGTCCCCGCGACTGACACATAGAGATCAGCCCCGGGTCCCACACTGCCCAACGTTCGTGTCTGCACAGTCGGTTACCGCTCCACACTTGACTTCACCCACCATAGTTTCATGTCTGGTTCCCCTACAGGGGACTTGCAACCCATTTACAGCGCACGCATGCCGGGCGTACTACATGCAAGTGAGGAAACGCCCGCATGGGTGCTTCCCCTTTGATGTTATGAATCCATATAGAAACAGCTATTGAACTTGGTGATTACCCGTAGCTTGCTGCGGGGTGGCTGACTTGATAAAGAAGAGAGGGTGGGAGAGAGGAAGGAAGAAAGTCGAGTAAAGCGAGGAAGTCACTGTGTGTGGGAGATCCACTATCATGTGGTGATGCCGGTGAAGTATCGGAAGGCGCTGATAGATAAGCGGATTGAGCGAGTGATGATCGAAACGGCCAGAGGGATAGGGGAACGCTATGAAATAGAACTGGAGGCCCTAGGGATGGATAAAGACCATGTGCATTTACTGTGCGGGGCACATCCGAAAATAGCGCCAGGAAGTATCGTGATGAAATTCAAGAGTATCACAGCACGGGAGTTGTTCAAGAGGGAGCGGTGGCTGAAGGAGGAACTCTGGGGAGGAAGATTCTGGAGTTCAGGGTATTACGTGGGGACGGTTGGGGAGAGAGGGAATTGGGCGATGGTGGAGAAATACGTTTTGGAACAGGGCAAGCCGAAGGAGGATCTGCGTCAGTTAACACTGTGGTAGAGAATAAGTTCTCCTTGCCCGATACCCCGACGCTTGCGTCGGGGAGGTTCATTGATTACACTACTGACCTTTATCAGAACCTATTGGATTGCTATCACACTGTTCACTCTTACCGTTATTACCCTGGCCTCTCTCAGCCCATTGGAAAAATTACCCTCTGTGCCTGGCAGCGATATAACCCACCACTTTATTGCCTATGGCGCACTGATGTTTCCGACGGCTTTGCGAAAACAGAATTATTGGCCCTTTGTAGGCTTGTTCTTTATTTGTTGGGGCGGTGTGCTTGAATTATTGCAACCCTATTTTAATCGTTACGGGGAGTGGCTGGACATGGCAGCCAATACCACAGGTATAATCTGCAGTCTGCTGATAGTACACCTGATAAATTGGATTCTCCCCGTTAATTCAAAGTTCAAATAGATACTTCTACAAACGCGGGTTAGGCATCGGTCGGCCTGATTACCCATCACCGGTAACGGCTCTTCCCAGGATTAATCGTAGGGAAGCGATCCTGGGTCGCCGAAAATTACGGGGTTCTTATGATGGTCGGTGATGCCACGGGCATGGCCCTCTGGTTTGCCGCCGGCCGGCCGGCTGTTTTCGGTGCGCATGTGCAGCGCAAGGCTCTTGCTGGGATAAGCCGAGTGGTTGAGATAGCTGCCGTGGAATGTCAGGCAATCATGCACGCTGACACCCCCTGGCGGAAGAATGGCGGGAACCACATCCCATTCGAGGCCGTCGGTATCCCGGAGGGAGGCCTCAATGCGATCGATATCCCCGAAGAAGCCGCCCAGACCCTCTACGTAGCCGTTCTGATGGGATCCGCGAAGAAACATCATGGGACCGCTGTCCTCACGCACATCGCTCAGGGCGACCCAGGCGGTGAATAATTCGCTGCCTTCCTCCCATGCCTTCCAGTACGACCAATCCTGATGCCAGCCGATCTGTGTCGGCGTGACTTCACCTTCCGGCGCCGGCGGCTTAGCCAGCATATTCGAGCACCAGATTTGTACGGCTTTGGCGCCGGTGACATCCGCGACGAAGCGTCCCAGCGTCTCGTGACAGAAGAGCGCCTGGATATCCTTGCTGGCGATGTTGGCCGAGACAACCTTTACCAGCACGTTGGGATCGTCCGGATCGCGCGCGTACGGCCCCGACTCGGGCGGGACCCCTGTATCATGGCGCTGACGGAGGATATTATCGTGACCGCGTTCAGCCGCGGCGATGACATGCGGCGGCAGCACCGGGCCGGGACTGATGTAGAAACCGTCAGAGCGGTATTGTTCGTGTGTGGTTGTTGCAATCATCCTGTAACGAACTCGCTTGCCGCTCGGCCGAGCAGGAATTCGCGTTCCGCTTCATTGCAGAACGGCTCTCACGGATCGGGACCGCTGAAAAAGAAGAACCGGTCTCGCTGCTGCTGCCAGGACTCGATGAAGTAATCCCAGACTTCCTCACTACTGTCACCGAACCGGTGCGCGTTGGAATCCGTGATCTCCCCAGCCCATGTCATTCCAGTTGGATACCGCACGGAATAGCTCCAGGGCAACCATGATCTCGAACTTTGCGCCTTGAGGCAAGGGAGAGAGACAGACCGGCCCTGTCCGGTCGAAGGGCTCCAGGCGTGAAGTTTCCGGGTAGCATAGGACCTGCCTCAATCGAGGGTGAAGAACTCACCTGTTCCCAAGTCGACAAAGTTGCGGGCCCGCTGGTCTCCTCAAAATAGAACACCCACGCATTACGGACAAAACTGAACAGATTGGGATACTGCGTAGAGCCCGTGAAGAACCATCCCTGGGAGCTCAGATCGTAGAGGAAGGTACTGTCCGAAACGCTTTCCTGGGTCAGGAACATCCATTCGTGCTGGAGGTGAAAGATCCACGGCATGAAATTGACATTGTAGAATCCGAACCAATCAGAAAAGTGCCAGCCACCCCCGAGGTCGCCGCCGCCGTCAAAGACATCTTCATATGCTGAAGACGGCTCGCCCCCGAGCTGGAAGAGGTAGGCGGAGCCCGAACTCTCTCCCAGGACATCATTACGAAATGCGCCCGAGACCACGAATCCCCCCCCGACTGCAACCGTGGCGCCGAACTGATCCTCTGCGGTGGCGTCGCCGGCGGTGAGTTTGGCCTCCTGTAGCCACCCCCCTTCACCTTCGGTATCGCGCTGGAAGATATACACCGCGCCCGCGTCGTTACCCTTTTCGTCTTCTTGCGGTGCTCCGACTATGATCGTATCGCCATCTATTGAGACAACCGCCCCGAAGCGCGCACGGTCTGAACCATCGGCGGCAACAAGCTTGGCTGTTTCCACCCACTGACCGTCCTGTCGGTCGAAGACAAAGGCGGTACCCGCGCCCGAGCCCGCGTCGTCGTCCCCGGTTGCGCCGACGACGATTGTGTCACCGCTTATGGCTGTGGAGGTGCCGAAGCGATCAAACCTGGCCCCGTCACTGGCCCGAAGCCGGGTGACCTCCCCCCACTGGTTTGCCCCGCCCGCGTTGCGTTCGAAGACATATGCCGATCCCTGGTCGACATCGTTTGGATCCTCCTCCGAGGCGCCCACGACCAGGGTGTCCCCATCGACGGCAATGGTCTTGGCAAAGTTGTCGAACAATGCCTCGTCGGACGTCGCAGGCGTACGCTGCGAATTGATCTTGGTTACCTCCGACCATTCTCCCGTGGCGGGATTGCGCTCGAGAATATACACCGAACCTGAATCGTTGCCCGCCCGGGCTGATCCGTCGCCGACACCCGGCGAATCATCCTCCGACCATGCCGTCACCGCCAGCACATCGCCGCTCAACGACAACCTATAACCGAAATTATCTAAGATAACACCGTCACTGGATACCAGCTTCACGGTTTGGGCCCACTGTCCCGTCCCCCTATCCCGCTGAAAAATATAGACCGAGCCCGAGGCGAAGAGCTCCGTGGACCCGGGAGCGGTCGTAGGATTGATGTCGTCATCACCGGACGCTCCTACCGCCAGTGTGTCCGCTTGAAGGGCGACTGCCTGCCCGAAGCGGTCGCCCTCCGCACCATCCGCGGCCACGATTTTCGCACTTAAACCCCACTGATCGGGACCACCCTCGTTGCGCCGGTATACGAAAACCGCCCCCGCTCCTCCGGAAAAGCGCGCGCCTACTGCCATGGTGTCTCCACTAACAGCAATCGAATATCCGAATTCATCCTCGGGCGCGCCATCGTTCGGCCTCAACGTGGCCACTTCGCTCGTCGCTGTTTCCTGAGCGCCCAGCCCACCAGCGGTGACTGCGAGTAGGGCGATCGTGATGGCGAAGAGTCCGCGCAGGATGTCCTGCGACCCTCTGTAAGAACCGGAAGCATAATGCCGGTCGCCGTTAGAATAGAAAGTGGTCTTCAGGCGTGATTCTACCCATTCAGATCCCATCGTTGATCCTCCAGGTAACGCACGGATTTTAAGGGGAGAAACCGGGCAGGTTTACTTAAAGAAAATAAACACTCTTCGGGAACCATGATTCAACGGGAAAGAGAGCTTCATGAATCCACCATGCTCGGAAATTCGTAAACAAACCGTAACAACATTTCAACTGGCGTGTCTTGCTTTCTCCTGGGTTTCCGCCCTGCGGGCGTCCCAGGCTTGTGGCGCGACGGTGCCTCGTCTACTGTTGAGGTGGGTGGGGGCGTTCCCAGCTTCTCAGCTTAGCGCCATCTCCGTTACAGTCGTGTCGGCCCATAGAAAGTGAGGTGAATCATGTACTACATAGTTGAAACAGCGAAATCGTTTACACAGGCGACAACAGACCTCGAAACAGCTGTGAAAACGCATGGGTTCGGGGTCCTGCACATCCACGATTTGGGGGCAACCCTTCGAAGCAAGGGGATTGCCTTCAGCGAGCAGTGCAAGGTATTTGAAGTTTGTAACTCAGGGCAGGCTGCGAATGGCTCCCTGTCATTTGCTCGGTTTCTTTCTGGTGGCTCTATCCGCACAGTTGATTCCCCAATCCTGCCCTCCCGGACGCCGGAACGGTGTGCGATTACGCAGCGCCTTGCCTTGGATAGGCTTCGCTGAACACCAGGTGACGAGGCTGGGCGAATCACTTCAATTATTAGGTGATTTGGTCGATTTTCCTGACGAAAAAGCGACAAATTGTGCAAGAAACCACCATCGCTTACGAGAATAAGGGCTCACTTTTTGCCATGCGTCTCTCCCTGGCCGTTGGCTTGGGTATGTTGGGATTGAAGGCGGCGGCCTACCTGGTTACGGATTCAACCGCTATCTTGAGTGACGCTGCTGAGTCGGTGATCCACGTGGTGGCGGTCGGTTTTGCGGCCTATAGCCTGAGCTACTCCTTGAAACCCGCGGATAGGGGTCACCCCTACGGCCACGCTAAGATCAGCTTTTTTTCGTCGGGAGTAGAGGGGGCATTAATAGTGATGGCTGCACTCTACATAGTCTATGAAGCCGTCTATAAGCTTATCACTGGGCCTGAGTTAGAAAATCTTGGCTGGGGAACGGCGCTCACGGTTCTGGCGGTCGCGATAAACGGTGCCTTAGGCTCCTTCCTATTGTGGCGCGGGCGGCGGTACCATTCCATTATTCTCGAGGCCAACGGCAAACATGTGCTAACCGACTGCTGGACAAGCATTGGTGTAGTAGTTGGCCTTAGCTTGATTTACCTGACGGGATGGAGCTACTGGGATCCCCTTTGCGCTCTCGTCGTAGCGGCGAATATCATGGTCTCCGGATATGGTTTAATCCGAAGAAGCATCGGCGGGCTTATGGACGAGGCGGATCCCGAATTCCGCCGCGAAGTTGAAGGCGTCATTCAAAATGAGGTAGAAAAGCGAGGCGTGAGCTACCACCGGCTGCGCCACCGCAATCTCGGCAATGCCTGCTGGGTGGACTTTCACATTTTGTTCAACGATTCCATAACCATAAAAGAAGCCCATCGCATCGCCACCTCGATAGAGCATACAATCAACCAGAGTTTTCCGTTCGAGGTCATTGCGAGCACCCATCTCGAACCCCACAGAGACCACGAGCACATTCACCAGCATTGAATGGCGTTTTCGAAACACGGGTGGAGTACCACGAAGATACCGTTCTCCGGTATCAGGAAGAACCACCACGATCAGCTTTCCTTCGTTTTCCGGCCGGGAAGCAACCGCGAGCGCGGCGGTTGCCGCAGCCCCGGAGGAAACGCCAACAAAGAGACCTTCCTCTCTTGACAGACGCTTCGCCATCGCAATGGCCTCTTCCGTTTCCACCTGAAAGATCTCGTCCATCAGTTCCACCCGCATCACTTCCGGAATGAATCCTGCCCCGATCCCTTGAATGGGGTGGGGCCCTCTTAACGTAAACTGATATTAGCCAAATTGCATATTTGCCAATGGATTTCGTCTGCCATCCCGCAGGAAGCGTTTACCCGCAGATCCTCTGATCTCATCCTCCGGAAAGCCTGTAGTCGAATTCAGCCATTCCTAAACCGCGACACAGGGTGAAATGGCGGGAGAGCTGGTCAGCCGCCGTAGCCGGTAAGCACGACCTGATGCAGGTTCTTCTGTCATCCTTCCCAAACTGGTCCCCTGGCACCCCAATAGCCTCGTCCCGCGGCACGTATCCGAGAAGCATACGGGCGTGTTCGATATCCCAGCGCATATCCGCATTAGCCGACAGCATTCGAGCAATCTGTCGGAATTAGATTCGGAGTATTGGAAACGAACTTCGCGAAGGTAAATCAAATAGATTGCAGGGACTGGCCAACATACAGGTTAAAAAGATCTATTCATCTCCGATAAGAAATCTCTGAACTGGAGCCTCCGAACCCGTGGGTGGCTCACTTTGCGGAATCTTGTGAGATTTCGGAGGAAGCGCCCTTCAATACGCTATAATCGCACCAATCCCGGCATCTGAGAATTTCGCGCCGCTTTCCTTCGGTATCCGCGAGGTTCGCCTCCGCGATCACGCACCGGCATGCTCCACCTGGAAGGTAGGGAAATATTGTGATATGAAGGAATGAGGACAGTCATCCGAGGCCCGACTACTCTTCGACGATGCAGTAAAGATTTCGCTGTCCACGCAGGAAGAGATCGCGGCCGGCGAGGGAGGCCGAGGCACTGAAACCGTCGTTGAGCGTGTTGAGAGCGAGAAACTCGGGCGTCTTGCTGTGGGTGAAGACGAGCGTATTTCCCTCACGGTCGCTGATGTAGACGCGGCCTGCCGCGGCCACCGGCGACGCGAAAACATTCCCGATTCCGTTTAGCCGAAATTGGCCGGGCCGATCTTCGCCGGTCGCGGCCTCAACGCGTGTCAGCACATTCCCAAAATGGGAATGGTAGTAGAGAGCGTCTTCGTAAAGCAGCGGCGAGGGCACGTAGGGCGGACCTTTCCGGCGGCTCCAAACAACCCGATTCGTCCCGGTTATGTCTCCGCTCGCGCCATCGAAGTGGACGCCCAGCATGATGCGCCTGTCGTAGCTGCTGCCGGCGTAGACCATGCCGTCGCCAGCCACCGGCGTAACGACAACATTTTCTACCGACAGTCCGCCGCATTCCCAGATCACCTTTCCGGTGGCCAGGTCGTAGCCGCGCAAACGTTTTGAGCCACTGATGATGACCTGCGGTGTGCCACCGCTGTCCACGATGATCGGCGCGGACCACGATGACATGGCATCTCTCTTGACCTTCCAGCGCTCTTTTCCGGTTCGCTTGTGCAAAGCCACGACAAACGACTGGCCTTCGTGATCCCAGTTGATGATTAAGGTGTCACGGTAAAGCGCCGGGGAACTGCCTTCGCCATGTCCGTGCAGCGTGTGCATGCGGCCGAAATCCGCTTCCCACAATAAATCACCATCCAGATTAAGAGCATAGAGCCCGCGGGAACCGAAAAAGGCGAAGAGATGCTCGCCATCGGTGACCGGTGAAGCGGACGCCAGGCTCGCGGTGACATGCCCGCCTTCATGAGGGAGTTCTCTGCGCACGGTCCGCCGCCACAGGATTTTTCCGTCCCGACGATCGATGGTCATAACGGTGAACTCGTGGCTTCGGGTGATGGGAACTTCGTCATGGCCGCCTGGCGCGCCGCTGTATCGGGGTTCTAAGGAGTCACCGTATGGGATGGCTGCGGTGATGAATACGCGATCATTCCAGACGGCCGGCGTAGAGTGTCCTTCTCCTGGTAGCGGAACTTTCCAGCGGATATTCCGAGTCTCGCTCCATACCACCGGCGGGTCGGCGTAGGGCGCGACACCCGTGCCCAACGGCCCACGCCACTGCGGCCAGTAACGCTCATAATCAACGGCGGGAAGGCCATTGGAATCATCTCTATGAACCGCATGTTTTTCCGGGCTATCGCTAACGTACAAAGATTCGGAGTGCTCGTACCGTCGGATTCGCAAGTTGTTTGAAATCGCCAATCCGACAATCATCATCGCCAAGCACAGGGCGATTAAAGCAAGACATTGCCGAGTCGTCAGGCGCATGTTCGAGCATGGGCTCAACCGCCGGCGAGAAGCCGGTCGATCAGTTCGATAGCGCTTTCGGCGTTGTTTACAGCAAAATCCTCGAACGCAGTCTGCACCGCGATAAAGGCAATCTCATCGTTCCCCCGGTAATGGTCGACAAGCTTCGTTAGGGTCGGAAAACCGTAGCGGTGGCAGCCTGGGCACCACATTTGGAAACCGAATAGATACACAACCTTCCTCTCGTAATCTCAGATTTCCGTGGAATCCCCCCCTTGCCCTGTGGGCAGGTTGAACCACGTCGCAAAAAAGTCAATCAGGATCATGCTTGTCGCGAGGTTGAGGAGCGAGAATTTTTCCAACTTCAAACGCTTCGGTTGGAAGCACATCAGCGGTCGTAGGGATGAGGAAGTCAACTTGAGGATTGAAACCGTAGAGGTGCCTGTGCCTCGTCAATACCCGATCGGCCGGACCCAGGCCGCTAGTATCCCACTGACCACCATAGGCTTTCTGCGATTTCGAGGGCAAGCATCCGCGGGCTGCCCGTCACCCTGTATCCTGCCCGGATGTTCTCCCTGATACGCCTCCTGACCGGCTCCCTCATCGTGCTCTTCAGGTCTCGAGCCTCCCTGGCGGCAGAGATCATGGCGCTCGGCCACCAACTCGGCGTCTACCATCGCACGGCGCCTGCTCGGCCTCATCTCACCCGCATCCGCCCCAAGCCGGCGAGGCCAGGATCCCAGACCTGGGCCTCCTTCCTCCGCAACAAAGACCTCCGGCTTCGTTGGTTGAATATCATCTTGTGTCCGGCAGCAGACTCTAACTACTGGCCGGTAACAACCGTGGAGTCTTCCAGCTTTATAAAGCTTTCGGTGCCCAGGATCCTGCACCGGATCTTGGGGGACGGGCGAGGGTATTCGGAGAGGATGTAGGCAGGATGAGGCTGGTCGTCCAGAAGAACATCTGCGAGCCGCTCAGAGCCGAAGGCCTAGATGTAGGTATTGGCAGGCACGGGAAATCCTGGTTTGGATGGACCCCAGAAGACTTTCGCACGATTCTGCAGAAATAGTGTGGGAGGGAAGGTGCATTATGATGGATACATCCTTCCGCCGGAAATCCGACCGGGACCTTCTATCTTGTCCATTCGCCATAATCAGGTAGAAGGAGAACATGCGGCTTTTGCTAACCGGAGATCTGCATATCGGACGATCATCCACACGGGTGCCCGATCATATCTCGCGAGAGGATGTACGAGTGGCCAGTGCATGGGCGCGGATTGTGGATTTGGCAATTGAGGAGCGTGTCTCGGCTCTGTGCATGAGCGGTGATGTGGCTGACCAGGATAACAAATTCTGGGAGGCGATTGGTCCACTGCAACGAGGTATCGACCGGCTGACCAAGGCAGATATACGCACGATCGCAGTTGCGGGTAATCATGATTTTGATGTTCTGGGCCGGTTGGCCGATCAGCTGCCTACGGAGCACTTCACGCTGATCGGGAGGGGCGGCCAGTGGGAACGCATAACCATCGACCAGAATGGACAACCAGCCTTGCATATCGACGGCTGGTCGTTTCCCCACGAGCATGTTCACGAGAGTCCGCTCGAAAGCTACAGCCTGTCGCCAGACCCCCTTGTTCCGACTCTTGGACTGGTTCACGGCGATCTCGATGTGTCCACTTCCCCGTATGCGCCGCTTCAACTGGCACGTCTGCAGGGAATGCCACCTGCTGCGTGGCTATTGGGTCATATTCACGCCCCCCGGCTTTTGGCAGAAGCGGACTGTAATTGGGTGCTCTATCCGGGTTCGCCTCAAGCCCTGGACCCGGGTGAAACGGGGCTTCACGGGCCGTGGATCGTGTCTATCGAAGAAAGCACATTCGGGGCGCCCAAACAGCGCCCTTTGTCGACCGTATTTTACGACGAGTGCGAGATCGATGTAAGCGGAGCGTTGGACGAGGCGGACCTGGAGACCGTCCTGCTGGAACGACTGCGCGAGGCGGCTGAGCGTGTAGTCGGTGAGGCGGGAGCTCACCTGATCCACATTAATCTGCGGTTGCAGGTGGTTGGAAGCACGCCAGTTTCGGATCGAGTCCGGGAGGTCGCGGGCCGGGTCGCGGATGACCTTTCCCTTCCTGTCGCTAGTGTATCGGTGAGCGCGAGGGCAACGGGTGTGGCAACTACACCTGCAATCGATCTCGAAGAGTACGTGCGTGTCGATTCCGCCCCTGGAGCGTTGGCGCGACTGCTGTTGGCACTTGAGAAAACGGAGATCGCGGACGAGGTCGGGACGCTGATAGACGACACCACCAATGCGCTGGTGCAGGTCGATCGGAATACGGATTTCGTGCAACTGGCGCGACGTGGAGTGACCGAGAAACTCGCCCTGGATTACTTGAAAATGCAGGCCCGCGCTTTGCTGTCACAACTGGTAACAGACTCGTCATGACCGAGGGCGCTGTCCATTTCAGGGAAATTGAGGTCCACCTCGTCTTGGGAATTGGACGCGACCAGGGCTTCACGCTGTCCGATCTTTCCGAGGGGGTAAACCTGGTCTACGGTCCGAATGGCTCCGGAAAGAGCACGACGGCGCGGGCGATACAGGAGCTTCTGTGGCCGGGACGGACGGGCTTGGACCGCCCGTCTATGAGCGGAACTCTCGATGACGGAGGGAAGAGTTGGAGAATCGAGATCGACGCCGGGAACCCAACATCGTCATGCGACGGCCGTATCGGCATCGTCCCGGAGTGGGGTCCACCGGAGAACCGCCATCGCTATCGCCTCGCTTTGCACGAGCTCATCACCGACGAAAACTCCGATTTCGCCAAGATAATCGCAGATGCCAGCCAGGGAGGCTACGATCTGGATGCCGCAGGGAACGCTTTGGGATTCCGCAAGCGCCCGAAATTCCGCAGGAACTTGCGTAGAGAGCTCCAACACTTCCAACGCGAGGTAGACCAAACCCGGCGGCACCAACAGGGCATCGAACAAAGAGCAGCTGAACTCGCTGGTCTCCGTGAGAGGCGTGATCGAGCGATTGAGGCCATCGCCGAGATCGACAGGCTGAACAAGGCACAGGAATACTACGATGCTGTTGAACAGTGTAGGACCCTGAGATTGGAATTGGATCCGATTCCTGATGGCGTTGCATTGCTGCATGGCGACGAACGCGAGAAGTTGGATGATCTGAAGAATCGGGAGGAAGAGCTTCAGAATGCACGGGTGGCGGAACAGAAACAGATCGAGAGCGCTGACAGGCAACTACTCGAATTACAGCTGGGGGACGACGGCGTCGACCACGATGTCCTTATGCGGGTCCGAGGCTGGGAACGCCGACTCCGCGAAGTAGAGTCAGACAACCGGAGGCTTCAGGAAGAGCTCTCGCGTGCTAAAACTCAGATTGGAGAAGCCCAAGCGAGGCTCGGGTCTGCATTCACACAAGAACAACTGGACCGAATCGATACGCTGAAGGTCGGAGAGTTAAGCAGGTTTGCGCGACGCGCTGACGCACTTCGCGCAGAAGAACAGGTTTTGGCCGAGCAGCGACGGAGGTTGGAACGGGATGAGCCGGATGAGGTGCGCGGACTCGACCGCAAGCAGCTGAGCGACGGCGTTACAGCGTTGGGTCACTGGCTGGCCGCGCCTCCACCACCACCGAGATCACCGGCACGCTATTCGTTTCCTGTGATTGTGGCCGGGGCCGTGATTCTGGCTTTTGGCATGGGATTGGCGTTCGTCCAACATTGGGCGTGGGCGTTGAGCGGATTGATCGCTGTCGGTGTCGTTGCGGCCGATTGCTGGATCCGACGAAGCGCCGAAGGAGGAACCGGCGCAGACTTTCGGGAGGTCCACAAGCAAAGCTACGAGGCCACCAAGCTAGAGGAGCCAGACGAATGGGAGTTTTGCACAGTTCAGCGGTTGATGCATCACATAATGCATCTTGCGACGATTCGGGATCAGGAAGACGAGCGGATTCGGCGACTCGGGGACCTTGAAGAGGAAACCGAGGCGCATGACGAGAGACAAGGGAAGTTCCGGAACGAACACCAGGAGCTCGAAAGTCGGCTCGGGATAGACCTCACCTTGGAGAACGAGTGGCTGCCTCTGCTTGTCGATAACATAGGAATCTGGCAACGTCAAAGGGGTGATGCAGCAGCTGCCCAGAAAGTCGTCGCAGATCTGGATGAGGAGCAGGCGGACCTCTTGTCACGGCTCAATGGGAAACTTGGGGCATTCAGTTACGGCGAGGTCGACTCTGCGGAAGCGACGGCGCAGGCAATTGAGGATCTGGACCGTCGGCAATCAAGTTACAGCGCGGCAGTCAGCGAACGTGCCGATGCGCAGAGACAGATCGAGAATACAGTGGACCCCGAATTGGAGAGGGTTTCAGAGGCGCGCAGAGTGATTTTCGACCGACTTGGAATTGAGGAGGCAGAAGAACATAGAATCAACGATTGGTTATCTGAGCGCCCGGAATACCTTGAACGGAAAAATGCGTTGGCGGAGGCAGAGACGATCCGCGAAGATCGGAAACAGGGCCTCTCAGAGCACGAAGACTACCTTGAGCTGACGCCGGTAGAGATCCAACAGCAGATCGCTGCGGAGCAGGAAATCGCTGACCAGCGCGACGAATTAAGCGAGAAGATCGCAGGGATTGGGCACGACATCGAAGCGGCCAAGGTGGGGCACGAGCTTTCGAATGCACTTGAAGCCCGCGATGCGGCTAGAGAGAGACTCGCAGATGCTCGTGAGGAGAACTGCCGATCGGTAGTCGGCGATTTGCTCACGTCGTGGATCCGGGAGGTTGCTGTCGACCGTTCGCGCCCCGATGTTTTCCGCCGGTCAAATGAGATTCTCGTCAGGTTCACCAGTGGTACTCTCCAACTGCTTCTTGACGATCGAGTTACCCCGCCTGTGTTCAGAGCCCGGCTAGGCACACAGCCGGCACGTCCTGTAGACCTGCTTTCAATCGGAGAGCGGGTCCAGTTACTGATGGCAGTTCGGATGGCTTTCCTGGAGTACGCCGAACCCGCTCGGTTACCGCTGTTGCTCGATGAGGCGCTTGGCACCAGCGATGATGAAAGGGCTGGGACAATTATCGACAGCGTCGTTGAAATTGCCCGGCAGGGGAGGCAGATCTTCTACTTTACCGCGCAAAACGACGAAGTGGGTAAATGGGTTGCGCGAGTCGGTGAGTCGGGTGTTCCGATGAAGGTGATTAACCTGGCGGAAGTTCGACGACTTGCCGCCGCCGGCGCCAGACCCCTCCAGATTGCCGCCGTCGAGGCGTCGACGCTGCCGGCTCCCGATGGCATGAGCTACGATAATTATGCCGCAGCTTTAGGCATCTCCGGACTGGACCCCGCCGACGAGGGCCTCGATGGTCTGCACCTGTGGCACGTACTCGATGACGCTGATTTCCTGTATAGTCTGTTGAGCAAGAACATCCGGACTTGGGGCCAGCTGCGTACTCTGATCGATCACGGAGGTGTCGGCATTGTCGACGTGGAGGATGCCAGGATTGGTCGAGCGGCGGTCGTGGCAAAGGCGATCAAAACGGCTTGTGATGGTTGGCGCATTGGGCGAGGAAAGGCGGTGGATCGTGCCGCTCTTCAGGATTCGGGGTGCGTTTCGAATAACTTTATAGATGAGTTGAGCCAGCTAACCCAAGGCCAGGAAGTCGCTGGTGATGCCCGAGGGATTATGGATGCTTTGGAACACGGCCGTGTAGCCCGTTGGCGGACGAAAAACACAGCACCACTCCGTGAGTATTTCGAAGAGAATGGTTACCTTGCGGACACAGTGCCGCTTCAACCGGACGAAATCAGAGTGCGTGTCATTGCCGCGGCTAAGGAGGGCATTCACTCCGGTCAGATCGATCAGGCGAAGATCGACAAAGTTATAGGTTCTTTGCTGTTTGGGAGTTAGCCTACCGATGAAGCCGGGGCAAGTGGGGGGTGCTCCCGGAGTCGCTGTAACCTTACGGTCGCCGGTGAATGTGGCTGGTCGATTGAATGGAACGCTTTCGGCGGCTACCGACGCCGCCAGAGCTAGCTACGCATCTCAGCCAAATGGAGAGCCCTGGGCAGCTTTAGGCGTCTTGCACCGAACTGTTAGCACCGCCGGGCCGTCCAGCGATAGGAACTCTGTGGCCAAGCCGGGCCCGTCGCGCTTTAGCCGGCGCCGAAAGACGGTAGCCGGGCTCTGCCAATCGAAGCGCACACTATTGCCTTGAGTGCGACCCTTGACTAGCTCCGAATGAGACCTATTCTGGGTCTAGGTTGTTGACGCTTCGGTCTCTGACAGACCGGAGGGGAATGGGACTCAAGACGGAATAGCATGGTTTACCGCAGGACAAGACAAGGAACGGTTGAGGAGATTACTCGCCGTATTGTAGCGGTAGCAGACCCTGACCGTATAGTTTTATTTGGTTCGGCGGCGCGCGGGCAGACAGGTCCTCATAGCGATATCGATCTGCTGGTGATAAAGGGGGGGAATTACGATCAAAGTCACCTCTTGGGAGACATCTATCAAAATCTGTATGGGGTTGGGCGGTCGATGTGATTCTTGTGACACCGGAACACGTAGAGCGATATAGGGACACACACTGTCTTGTCGTGGCCCCGGCCCTCAGGGAAGGCAAGGAGATCTATCGTGCCCCATCGCTTTCCTCCAGATGATCCCCAGGAATGGCTGAACAGGGCTCGAAGCATCCGGCCCAAGCGTCCCGGGCCGGATAAAAGAAGGGGCCCAACTTACAAGGTTTGCCGTGATCAATCGGTATCCTGGGTTGGCGCCGCCAACCAGCTTATTGGAGTACGAAGAGGCACTTCGTAAGGCGACGGAAGTCGTTCAGTGGGTAGAGGACGTCCTGCAGAACCCTCGAGGGTAAGCATCCGCGGGCTGCCCTTCACCCTGTATCCTGCCCGGATGTTCGCCCTGATACGCCTCCTGACCGGCTCCCTCATCATACTCTTCAGGTCTCGAGCCTCCCTGGCGGCCGAGATCATGGCGCTCCGCCACCAACTCGGCGTCTACCATCGCACGGCGCCTGCTCGGCCTCATCTTGCCCGCATCCGCCCCAAGCCGGCGAGGCCAGGATGCCAGACCTGGGCCTCCTTCCTCCGCAACAAAGACCTCCGGCTTACGATGCCCACCCCGAGCTTGCTCATCGGCCATCGCGAAGTCCTCAGCGATCATTCTCCATGAACTCAACGAACAATTCCTGACCGTAGGCCGGAAATCCTTCTTTTGCCGCTGCCTCCGGTTCGCCAGGGCCACAGTAGCCCCATTCGGCAAATAGAAAATGGACCTCCGGTGACGAGGCGAAGTCGCGCCGCAGTTCGCGAAGGTTAGGCAGAGAGTCATCGATAAAGTAGTATGGCGGGGCCCGAAAGCGTTCCTGGATGAGTTTCAAATTGTCCTGCTTAGTGGAGCCTCCCTCGGCGGAATACACGTTTTCGGCCAGAATCCGGAGGCCGAAGTGATGACAGAGCTCGAGCACGGCCGGCTTGTTTTTGTTGGTCACGATAACGACATGTTGAGCTCCCAGCCGCTTCAATCCATCCCAAATGGGGTAATAGGGTGCATTCAAATCGAGCCACGCGGTCCGGTCCTTATCCACGAATCGGCGGCGCGTAGCGAAAAAGTGATCGCGGCGACGCCCGGCGGGCTCGGTTTCCCGCGCCAGGATGGCAGCGTAATCGGCACGCGTCAGCAGGCGATCGGGATCTGTCGCGCAGTGGTCCAGGCACCAGCGCGCCACGGTAGGGAAGTCAGCCGCCGGCTGAATGTGAAACCGATTCCGCCGAAACAGCTCCACGAAACCCGTCCGCGTCCCGGCAAAGCTGGTAACCAACTCGCCGGTAGCGGCATTGTAAGCGGTGATCGCCACCTCGTTGAGTGAATCCACCATGACCCCGTCAAAATCAAACAGAAGCATGGCCGAATGGTTATAGAGATAGTTTCTGTTGATTAAACGAAAAAGTGAACTTCCGGGAGCAAATTTGCCCCCGCCCGCTTTTCCGCAATCGATCCGGGAAGGCCTCGATGGAGCAGGAACGAGAATGCCATCAACCCCGATACGACCCTAAGCCCGACAGATTGCTACTCCAACCAACCATAATTGCGCAGAAATTGGAGAAGCGATGGATTGTTCACAGAGACGGGCGGAAGGTAGGAACGCACCCATTTTCGAGTCCACCAGGCGTCCGTATCATCGCCCCATGAGGTGAACCGGTATTCATACAGTTCCGCCTTTATGAAGCGCGGTGGGCCTCGGTCGAAGGGACTATGTGCAATCAGATCCAGTGCCCTGGGTTCGTCGAGCAACAGCTTGTATATGAAGTGAACCAACCAGGGATGCCGTTGATAGCTCGACATTGCGGCGAACCAGATCTGCCAATCCAAACGATAGTGATAGGGCGAAATAATACCCGGACGGCGGTTGACTCCACCCGGCTTCATTTTGAATTCATATTCCTGCCATTCCGTTGCCGCTGTGATTCCGGCATCGTAAGTCCCCTGAATAATGACTTCGTGCCGCACCTGGCCCACACTGCCAAATGCGCCGTAGGTGTTGACCAGGCGGAGTTTATTGAACGAGGTGTTCATAAGCTGGTTGGGCGAGAGCATATTGACCACCGGGTCCTTGCTGAGAATCACCACCAGCGCAAACAGGCAGAACGCGACGCCCAGCCGCAAGCGGTTTCGCCGCCGCTCTATCGGTGATGCGGCCAGGTCCTTCACCTGCTCCCGCCATCGTTTTGGAAAGAGAATCCGCAGCGCGCGGTCATCAAAACAGGGGATTGCGATGGCAATGGTCAGCCAGTTGAGCCAGGACAGATTCCCGCTCACGATGAGAAAAAGCTGGAAGAGGATAGTCAAAACTCCGCCCAGGTGGCGAACGCGCCGCGGGGCGAAGAGCAGGAACGGCACTATGAGCTCCGCGAAATGGTTGAACAAAACGCCGCTTTTCAGCGTCCAGTCCGGGAGTTGGTGAAGATACCACGACAGTGGATTGGGTATGGGCTGCGTCTCAAAGTGGTAGTGCAGACAGGTCAGGTCTCGCCAGCAATCATCCCCGCGAAACTTTATCATGCCGGCACCGAACATGACCCGAAAGAGAAACCATCGGTAGAGCCACATCAGCACACCGAACGGAGGGCGACCGCGCGGAAAGGGTCCGAAGGTCGTCGGAGGGCAGAGAAAAATGGCCAGAAAGCCAGACTCCAGAACCATGCTCTCCCATCCGAATCCGTAGAAGAGCTGGCCTACGTTCACAAAAGAAAAATACAGGGCCCAGAGAAACGCCATCACGATAGCGTTGGTGAGGCCGGCCAGGACCAGAAGTGAAAGCGCCAGACCGACGTAACAGCAGGCCAGCATGAAGTCGTCACCATGGTGCCACCAGAACACCGTGGGAAAGGCGGCGAAACCGCTCCAGCTACTACCCAGGCCCGCTTCAATGCGCCGGAAAAGGAGGTCGGCGGGGAGTATGCCATGCGACCCGATCAAGGCTTCCAACTGATTGGAAAGGGACCAGAAAGCGACTACGTAAATGCCGGCCAACAGGCGCAAGGTCAGAAATCGCGTCAGCCAATAGCTTTCGGTGAATTCTTCGCGAGTTCCACTGAAACGCTGAATCAGGGAACCCGCCGCAGCCAGCCATTGCCGGGCAGCACTCAGGAACAGCCGAAGCTTTCCAGGATTTTTGAAATTCCACCGAACGGCAGCCATGGCGCGAGTGATACTTGAGAAAATCCCACGCGATATCCACGAAGAACGCCAGGAACTCATGCAGGCTTTCTCAAAGTTGATGATCCACTGAACCCTGAACCCGCATTTCGTGTCGAACCTTTGGTTTCGAACTTGCTTACGGCATCATTCTTAAGGCTCTCCGTAGGTTGAAGCGCCCGCTTCGACTCCGGCCGGGTAGCCAGCTTGGGACTCCGCATGACGGAGCAGCGCTCCATCCCACTTTGGGCGCTGCCGCTGGGACCAAGCTGCCCCGTAGGTTGAAGCGCCCGCTTCGACTCCGGCCGGGTAGCCAGCTTGGGACTCCGCATGACGGAGCAGCGCTCCATCCCACTTTGGGCGCTGCCGCTGGGACCAAGCTGCACCATAGGTTGAAGCGCCCGGCTACGGATATGAGTCCCGAGGTTGCCTCCGGACCGATTACTCGTCTTACTTCCAGCAGAACCGGACCTTTGTACGCCATGCCAATCTTCACCGACATCACACTCCTCAAGATGCGGCGCACCAAGATCGTCGCTACCATAGGGCCGGCGTCAGCAGATCCGGAGACGATTGTCACGCTCATGGCAGAGGGCGTCAACGTCTTCCGCTTCAACATGTCACATGGATCTCGCGAGGGGCATCGCAAAGCCTTTCAGGCCATCCGTGAATCCGCCCGACGCCAAGGACGCCCGATCGCCGTTCTGGCCGACCTGTCGGGTCCCAAGATCCGTGTGGGCAAATTCTCAGGGGGCGCCATTCAGCTTGTGCAGGGTACGACGGTCACGGTCACGACCCGCGATCTGCTCGGCTCAGCAGAACTCATTCCGTCGCAATACGTCGGTCTGGCGTGCGATGTAAGCGTGGGAGACCGCATTCTCATGGATGACGGCAACCTCGAGCTCTCAGTTAAAGAAATTTCCGGCAACAACGTTATCTGTGGAGTCGTGACCGGTGGAATCCTTAAAGACCATAAGGGGATCAACCTGCCCGGAGTGGAGGTTTCTGCTCCAGCACTCACGGACAAAGATCGGGACGACGCCACATTTGCCGTCGAGCTGGGCGTCGATTGGCTGGCACTCTCTTTTGTGAGACGGGCAATCGATGTGCAGACCCTCCGGGAACATATCCTTAGTCTCGATTCGCATCTGCCCATCATTGCCAAGATCGAGAAACCGGAAGCCTTGGAAAACATCGACGACATTCTGGCTGAAGTGCAGGGCATCATGGTAGCACGGGGAGACTTGGGCGTAGAACTCTCCCCGGAAAAGGTTCCGGCAGCCCAGGACGAACTGATCCTTCTTGCGAGGCGCCATCGGAAGCCGGTCATCGTGGCGACCCAGATGCTGGAATCGATGATCGAACATCCGCGACCGACGCGAGCCGAAGTCTCCGACGTGGCGCATGCGGTTACCTCAGGTGCCGACGCCATCATGCTTACCGGTGAAACGGCGGTGGGTGATTATCCGATCGACGCTGTTAAGATGATGAATTCCATCGCCCTGCAGGCCGAAGCGATACTCTGGCAACGGGGAGCTTTTGAAGAGTTCGACGAAACCAAGGATGACCCCCGGCCGATACCCGTAGAGGACGCTGTTGCTGAAGCCACGGCTCTGCTTTCGCGCGACCTGCGGGTGCGCGCCATCGTGGTAGTGTCGTTCTCCGGGCGATCGATTGGAGTGACCAGCGCCTCTCGACCGGCAGCGCCTATATTGGGAATTACCACGAAAGCTTCCATTTACCGGGCTTCGTGCCTGCTCTGGGGCGTTATCCCGGTGGAAGTGAGCGAAGCCGAGATGGCCCGTGTCTATACCATGGCACGCAAGCAAGTGAAAATGCATGAACTGGCCGAGGAAGGGCAGTCGATGCTGGTGCTTCGTGGATTCAATACTGATCCCAAGAAGAATACGCCGAGCGTGAGCGTGCTGACTGTGTAGCCTTCTGCCTTAGATTTCTTCCATGCCAGCCGAGATTTTTCGCGACCCGTGGGGAATTCCTCACATTCGAGCCCAAAACGAGCGCGACCTCTTTTTTTCTCAAGGTTATGCCACAGCCCAGGATCGCCTGTGGCAGATGGACGCCGATCGTCACCGGGCTCTGGGTCGATGGTCGGAATGGATGGGAAGCGACGGCTTCGAGCACGACCTGCTGCTGCGCAGGGCGAATATGGCTGCGGCGGCGAAAGCCGACATCAACGTTTCCTCGCAGGCGTCGCGGGCTATGTTCGACGCCTACTCCGACGGGATCAATGCATTTATCGATGGCAGTTCGACCATTCCCGTCGAATACCGTTTGATCGGGGAAGAACCGGAGCCTTGGGAGCCCTGGCACTGTCTGGCTGTCTACAAGATCCGGAATACCCTCCTCGGCACGTTCGAGGCGAAGTTGCTGCGTAGCCAACTGGCATTGCTTCTGGGACCCGAGAAGACGGCCTCCCTTTGGGAAGGCTATCCGCCGGGTCAATTACTTACCGTGCCTCCCGGAGAGGAGTATCGGGGCGAACTGCTCAACGGCCTCGAAGCACTGCGTGTTGGGGCCAACCACGCCAATTGGTTCCGGGAAGACGATTTGGGGTCAAACGCATGGACGGTTTCCGGCCGGCACACCCGATCAGGGAAGCCTCTCCTGGCAGGAGATTCCCACCGGGCCCTCGATACGCCTAATGTCTACTATCAAACCCACCTTCAGGCGCCGGACATTCATGCCATCGGTCATTCGATTCCGGGCGTGCCCGGAGTGCTGCATTTCTGCCACAATGAACGGGTCGCCTGGGGGATGACTTACGGCTGTGCGGATACCCAGGATCTGTTTATCGAGCGATTTCGCCAAACCGTTAAGGGATGGGAATACGCCTTTCAAGAGGACTGGCGGGCCGCCCAGGTGCGCGAGGAGCGCATTCGGGTTCGCGGTGAGACGGAGGCTCGCAGTGTGACGATTTTCAACACGCACCACGGTCCCATCGTAGCCGGTGAGCCGAAATCGGGCTACGCGTTGGCATTGATGGACCCCGGGCTGATCGCCGCCAGCAACTGGGCCGATGCCGGCCTCGCCGCTATGAAGGCAGGGAATTGGGACGAATTTCGAGTGGCCATGAGCCCCTGGACCGATCGCGTCAACAACTACGCTGTAGCCGACGTCGAGGGAAACTTTGGATACATGCTGGCTGGGAAAATCCCTCTGCGAAATCACGCCAACGCCTGGTCGGCAGTGCCCGGATGGACCGGGGAGCACGAGTGGGAGGGTTACATTCCTCATGAGGCGCTGCCCTCTACCAAAAATCCCGAATCAGGGTTTGCCGTAACCTGCAATCAGGGCTTAGTGGGACCTGACTATCCTTATCTGATCGGCCTGCATTTCGCACCGGACTTCAGAGCCAGGAGGATAATTTCCCACATCCGGAGACATGAGCCGGGCATGATGGACTGGCACTCCATGGCAGCCGGCCACGCAGACAGGGTCTCCCTGCCGGCTCTCGCTTTCACGGAACGATGCTCATCTTACCGTATCACGGACCTGTCTCCGCTGGAGGAACGTTGTCTGGCAATTCTCAGGAACTGGAACGGTGAAATGGATCGCGATCAGGTCGGTCCCAGTGTTTACGCCGCCATTCGTCGCCATCTTCTGCTTGAATTCGCTTGTGAACAGATGGGCGACTCGGCCGATCTGACGGCCGAGGATTCAATGGGAACGGCATCGCTGCTTCGAGGGCTGGCCCTTCAACTTCACCTTCAAATAGGACAGGATGATTCACGATTTTTGGCGGAGGGTAAGACCTGGGCCGAATACTTCAGGTCGGCGCTGAGTAAGGCCGTGTCCGAACTCACCGAACGGCTCGGCCGAGACCCTGAGCTTTGGACTTGGGGAAGGCTCCATACGACCGCCCACCAACATCCGATCGCGCAGATGTTTCCCGATATTGCCCGGCACCTCAATCCGGCCCCTCGGGCAGCCTGTGGAGACGGCGATACGCCGCTGGCAGGCGGCTACTCGCAGGTCCGGCCATTTTCCATCACCATCGCATCTGTGAACCGTTATATATTCGACCTGGCCGACTGGAGCCAAAGCAGGTGGATCGTCCCTTTGGGCTCGTCGGGCGATCCGGATAGCCCTCACTACTCCGACCAGGCCGACCTCTGGGCAAATCTTGAATACATTCCTCAGCTCTGGGATTGGAACGAGATTGAAGCAACAGCCCAGAGCCGGGAAGTAGTGGAAGCCTGTTGACGGCGTCAGCTGCACGGGGAAGTATTCTGCCGAACCCTTGGTCAACCTGCTGTTCGTAATCGCGAACTGCAGTGCGTAACGGCAAACACCTTTCATGCTCGAATCCCTTACCGATCGATTCGCCAAAGTCCTCCGAAATCTCAGGGGCATAGGTAAACTCAATGAGTCCAATATGGGCGATGCGCTGAAAGAAGTGCGCACCGCCCTGTTAAGCGCGGATGTACACTTCAAAGTCGCGAGGCGATTCGTAGAGGACGTTAAAGAAGCCTGCGAAGGTCGTGAAGTGATCAAATCCATCACTCCGGGCCAGCAGGTGATCAAGATCATCCATGATGAGCTGGTGAAGTTGCTGGGCCAGGGTTCGAATTCGATTGCTCAGGAAAGACCGCTTAAGGTGATGCTGGTAGGGCTGCATGGCGCCGGCAAGACAACCTGTAGCGTAAAACTCGCCCGCTACCTAAAGCGGGAAGGCTACATCCCCGCCGTAGTCGCTTGCGATGTATACCGGCCCGCAGCGATCGACCAACTGGAGACACTGGCCGCTCAGGAAAGCTTCCTCTTTTATGCCGACCGCACATCCAAGGATGTTCCAAAAATCTCCCGAGACGGGCTCGAATTTGCCAAAAGCAAGGGCGCCGACGCCATCATCTACGATACCGCGGGACGCCTCCACATCGATGAGGAGCTTGTCCAGGAACTCAAAGACCTGCGCACAGCGGTCAGTCCGGACGAAACCTTGCTGGTTGCTGATAGTGCCTTAGGACAAGAAGCCGTCAACGTAGCCAGGACTTTTCACGACGCGGTGTCGCTCACCGGAATTGTGCTCACTAAACTCGACGGCGATGCCCGCGGAGGAGCCGCTCTGTCCATGAAAGCGATCACCGGAATCCCCATCAAGTTCATCGGAACGGGCGAGAAAGTGGTCGACTTCGACGTCTTTCACCCGGACCGGTTGGCATCGCGGATCTTGGGCATGGGAGACGTCGTTTCGCTGGTCGAGAAAGCGCAGGATACCATCGATCAGGAAGAGGCCGTACTCATGGCTGAGAAATTTCGCCGCGCCGATTTTGATCTCAGCGACCTTCTTGGGCAACTGCGCCAGATCAAGAAAATGGGCTCGATAAGTTCGGTAATGGAGCATCTTCCCGGTATGAGTGGGATTCAAATCGGGGATAAGGAAGACCGCCAAATGGTCCGCACAGAAGCCATTATCCTATCGATGTCTCCCAAGGAGCGCGCAAGTCCTCAGATCCTGAATGGAAGTCGTCGCAAGCGCATAGCACAGGGTTCGGGAGTTCAGGTTCGTGAGGTGAACTCCCTCCTGAAGCAATTCCAACAGATGAGAAAGATGATGCGGTCCATGAAGGGGAAAAAGGGCAAACGTATGATGCAACGTATGGGCGGGCTTAGTGGCCAGACACCCGGCATGCCCTTTTGATCCAACGTGAATACCTCCGGAGACTTACGCTCGATCCCCGCCGTCGACCGCATTCTCGACCGCCTGAGCGAACAGACCCTTCCGCGTCCACTAGTAGTTGCCGCAATCAGAGAAGAACTGAGGCATATAAGAAGAGTCGGAACGGTGCCGGATCTCCCCGTCATTCTGGAGAATCTGCAAAGCAAACTGGCTCAGATCGAACTTTCTCGAATCCAGCCCATCGTCAACGGGACGGGGATCCTAGCCAACACCAACCTGGGCCGCGTGCCGTTGGCGCGGTCTGCCATCAAGGCAGTTCAGGATATAGCCGGCGGATACAGCAACCTCGAGTTGGACCTCGGTTCGGGTAAGCGGGGAAGCCGTGGAAGCTATCTGGAGGCGTGCCTGGCTCGTTTGTGCCACGCCGAAGCGGCCACTGTAGTCAACAATTGCGCGGCAGCTCTGGTCCTGATGCTTCGCCATTTCACTTCGGGAAGGCGCAAGGAAGTCATCATATCCCGCGGCGAGCTCATTCAAATCGGTGGCGGCTTTCGCATACCCGAAATCCTTGGATCGAGCGGCGCCGTCCTCCGAGAAGTGGGGACCACCAACCGAACCGACATCAGTGACTACTCCGGCGCCATCGGCTCGGAAACAGGGCTCATTCTCAGGGTTCATCGCTCAAACTTCTTCATGGCAGGATTTGTCAAGTCACCCACCACTCAGGAAGTCGCAAACCTGGCAAAGCGCAGGCGGATTCCCTTTGTAGAAGACCTGGGTAGCGGTTCTATCCTGCCGACCGAGACGCTGGCCGGACTGGAACATGAACCGACACCCGATGAAGTGATCAAGGAGGGCGCCATCCTCGTCTGTTTTAGCGGAGACAAGCTGTTTGGTGGACCTCAGGCCGGTATCATTGCGGGCAAGCGGTCACGCATTGGAGCGCTCAAGCGGGAGCCCTTTTTTCGCGCGCTGCGGTGCGACAAACTCATCCTCAGCGCGCTGCAGGCTACGGTGGAAGACTACCTGGACCATCGCCCCGCGGACAGGCCGGACATTCCCCTGTTAAAGATGCTCAGCGCACCCAATGCGGAACTCAGCTTTCGCGCCGAGCACATCGCAACTTCCCTCAAAGACAAACCGGTGACGTTGAGGATAGGAACCGGCAAGGCCCGAGTTGGCGGCGGCGCCCTGCCGCAGTCATTTATCGGCTCGGTAACCATTGAGATAGTTCCTGAAAAGGTGACCGTGTCAGCACTAGCAGCGCGGTTGCGCAAGGGAAAGCCGCCTGTTCTGGGTCGCCTGTCCGGCGGCTCATTCAAGATTGACCTGCGCACGGTCTTCAAATCCCAGGATGGCCTGCTCATAGCTGCGCTGAGTCGAGCCTTGGAATGAAGACACAAGCCAACTACATTCTGGCCACGGCCGGCCATGTAGACCATGGCAAAACCGCTCTCGTCAAAACCCTCACGGGAACGGATACGGACCGCCTGCCGGAGGAAAAGCAACGGGGACTGAGTATCGAACTTGGCTTCGCCCATCTCGAGCTTCCGGACCCGGCGGATTCCGAAAAGGTGTTTCAAATCGGCATCATCGATGTACCCGGCCATGAGGATTTTGTGAAAAATATGGTCGCCGGTATTGGTTCCATTGATGCCGCTCTGCTCATCATCGCAGCCGATGAAGGATGGATGCCGCAAACCGAGGAGCATGTGGAGATCATTGCCTATCTGGGCGTATCTCGAGTGCTTATCGCGCTCACCAAAGTCGATCTTCTCGAGACTGTCTCCTGCGCCGACCGAAAGGATATTCGCAGACGATTACGAACTACACCGTTTCCCGATGCCCTCATAGTTGAGACCTCGACAAGTACGGGCCAGGGTATCACTGCCTTAAAGACAGCCTTGGCCAATCTGCTGAGCACGACGCTGCCTGCGGCGGACCTGGGCAAGCCGCGCCTCCCCATCGATCGCGCCTTCACCCTTCCCGGAATTGGGACCGTCGTGACGGGCACTTTAACCGGAGGATGCCTTCGCGAAGGGCTGGAAATCGTAATTCAGCCAAGCGGAAGGCCGGCTCGAATACGAGGTCTGCAGACTCACCACCATACCTGCGAGCTCGCGCTTCCGGGAACCCGAGTGGCATGCAATCTACGCGGGATTCCTCTGTACTCGAAAAGGGCGTCGAATGGAATAAAACGAGGAGATACCCTTACCACTGAACATTTAGGTAGCCCTTTTCGGGCGGTCGACGTCTCCCTCTATCGCTCAGCACCCAACTACCGGGCACGTCCCCAAGGAGCACCCGCGCTCCGAGACGGGATGCGGGTTCGGATGCATCATGGTTCAAGTAATACTCCCGGTAGAGTGCGCTTGATTGAGGGCGGCCAGCTAGAGCCTGGTGTTCCCTCCTATGCCCGGATTCGCTGTGAACGGCCAATTTTCGCTCTCGAGGGCGATCGTTTCATCATTCGCGATTGGCCCGAGCGTCATACCTTGGCGGGCGGCACCGTGCTGGATAGCAAGCCCAAGCGCACCGGATTTCGCACCCCCGATCGCAGAGCATTGCTGAAGCGCCGGGCCGCGTGCCTGAGCAATCCTGAAGGATGGATCCAGATTCTGTTGGATACGGAAAAAGTCCTGCCACGCGACCAGCTTGGGCAGAGCTGTGTAATCTCCCAGAGCGCGATCACCCGTGCGGCCGCTCAGCTCGAAAGAACTGGCCTGCTCCTGGCCATGGGAGGTTACCTCGTGGAAGCCCGTTGGTGGGCGAGCCTGAGGACCAGAGCTGCCGAATTTGTCGATAGCGAGCATAAGGCGCATCCGGAACGCACAGGGATCACGCTCAGCCGCCTGCGCCGTGAACTCAAGGCCGTTCCCCACCTCCCGGACCTCCTGCCCTCTCTACTCGAAGCCCTTGCTCAATCAGGGTTTACAAAACAAGGGATATTTCTCGGAAGAACGGACCATCACATATCTCTGGCCGAGGAACTCCAGCCGGTGGCCAAGCGCCTGCTCGAGTTGCTCACGGCCCATCCCCTCGATCCGCCGTCTAGAAAAGAACTCACCCCGAACTCAGCCTCGAGCCTGGCACTGCAGTTTCTAATCGAGTCGGACCAAGCCATCGAGATCAGTGAAAAGGTTGTGATGACTGCACCAGCTTTCGAGCATGCACGAAAGCTTGTCTGCCGACACCTGCAGACCAACGGACCGAGCACTGTGAGTCAGATAAGAAATGTTCTCCGTAACAGCCGACGGGTAGCGCACTGCTCGAGCTCTTTGATCGCAAGGGGATAACTCTCCGACAAGGGGATTACCGGGTGTTGCGGTAACTCCTGTCAACGACACCCTTCATGGTAACGATCTAGCATTTATTGGGTAGGGCGACCTCCTGAACCTCAACTTCAAAGTGGCTCATCACCTCCTCGTCTTACCCTTATTCGTAATCATACTCCTCCCCTGAACCCGATCCGGCTTCGCTTTCTTTCGCCGGGCCGAAAAACGCCAGCGACCGTAGCCGGCTTCGCAAGAAAGCGGATCTGCTTCAGTCTCCGGCTCGGTTTACCCATCTCGCCCTGAACGCAAAGGCATCCAGCACTATCGGCTTCAATGATGATCAGAGATCCAAGGTTCATTACTGGCCATGGATGACGGCAGCCGACATTCGCACCCTAGAGCAGGCGGTCAATACGCGGCAGGCTATTGCGGAAAACCGCGTAATCCTAGCAATTCATGGGCATGGGCCATAGGCCGGAGAGAAATCCCTTGATCGAGGGGAACGTTTCCGGTAAAAAACCAGCTTAGTTGAATAGTGTAAAATGTCCACGAACCGTCGTTCCGTCCTCTTCTCGCTCCTCGCAAGTCTTTCGCTAGCGATAGCAACCGGAAAGGCGCAGGGAGGAGCCCTTGCCATCAGCGTGTTCGAAATCGACAGCGAGGGTTGGTTGATCGCCGGCGATGGAAGCGGACCAACGTTCCAAGCAGCGGGCGGCAATCCGGGCGGGCATATTACGGCCGTTGATCAGGCTCTGGGCGTCACCTGGTATTGGAATGCGCCGGTCAAGTTTCTCGGCGATCAGACTGCAGCCTTCGGCGGGATGCTGTCATTCGACCTCTTTCAGAGTTCTACCAGCAGGCCGTTCAATGCCGCTGATGTAATCTTGATCGGTAATAGCAGCCAGCAGGTCTCGCATGATTTCGGCGACTCGAGCACCCATCCGGGAACCGATTGGACACCCTATCAACTCGTTCTTAATGAAACGACATTTTCCACCGATACGAGTACGCTGCAGGGTATTCTCGGCGACCTGGAAGCGCTGCGAATAAGAGGAGAATATCGCAGCGGAGCCGACAGCGGTGGTCTCGATAACATTGTCTTGGAGAACATTCCGGAGCCCTCCGCCCTTTGGCTGCTGGTAACCGTCCTTGCGGCGGTGGTAGTTCGGCACCGCTCGCTCTGATTCATCTGATACTTCACGGCCGGGCTTGTCTTGCGCCTGCGATTCAATCCAATTCGACGTAGGTTCCCTGCACACAGGTAACGCCGTCAGGCTCCTGACCGTAGTAACAGCAGAATAGGCGCTGCGGTGCGTATTCGATAGTGGCAGGATACCCAAGATCGCCGTTCGGCAAATCGTCACGGATGACGATCTCGTCGTCGAGAAGCCAGGTGCGGCCGCCGTCTTCCGAGAGACAGGCGCGAATCCCGAATGGGGCTGTGCGCCGGCCGTAGCTGCAGAGGAGGCGGCCATCGGAGAGAACGAGGAGGTGGCCTGGGTAGCCGAAGATCGGTGTCATCTCGGGATTAGTCCAGGAGCGGCCGCCGTCGAGAGAGCGGCAAAGGTGAAGGTGTCCGGAGATGCGGCCCTCGCGCAGGATGCAAATAAGCTCGCCCGGCGCTACTTCGGCAAGATCAGGTTCGCCGAAACGGGGGGCATGTGCTCCATGATCGTGAACGACAGCCGGCGGGCTCCAGCTCTTTCCGAAATCGCTCGAGAATACGATGTAGGTGTAGCGGGCAGTAGGTGGATGGTGCTCCTGGAGCGCGTAAGCGAGCCGGTGGTCGTGCAGTTCCAAGACGCCGGTTCGCGTAAATCCGTCCCGGAACGTGCCCGTGTCGAGCTTGATCGTAGTATCGAAGCAATGACCCCCGTCGTTACTGAGATGGAAATAGGTGCCATGGTAGCCCCGAGCCCAAGGGTAGACTGCTTGCGCCCAGTCCGAGTCGCTGAATTCTTCGGTCCAACCGCTATCGGGTAGAGCCAGGGAGATCGGTTCTCCGGCCGCCCGGCGCTTTTTCGCCAGCGCGATGGGATACCAACCGAATCTGAATTGTGACAGAATAACGGTGCCCTCGCTGACCTGCGCGATACCCGGGGGTTCGACGCCGGACCAGTCGAAGTCGGGAGCGAAATAAGGAGTGTCCCAGGTTTCGCCATGATCATTTGAACGTGCCAAGAGGTTACGGAAAAGGGGGTCGGAAGGCGGGTGCATACGCGGTTCGCGGCGGCAGGAATGGGCGAATCCAGCGATCCAATCCCCGTTGTCCAGTAGAGAAATCGAAGGGTGAGAGATATAGGCAAATCGATCCCGGTGGACGATAACGGTCTTTCCGATAGTGTGCGCCATAGTTCAGTTATAGACGTTTGCTGAGATTTAACGGACAGTAACACCGAAGTCTGCACGAAATCCACGCGCGGGACGAGAACATTGGCATTGACGAGATGCTATCGGATTCCGATGCATACCCTTTTCCAACCACATTGAACGACACCCTTAAAAAGCCTACTCCCCGCAACAAGCCACGGTGAATGATCAAGTTCAGTTATGACCATGCCAGCCAGTCTTTCGACAGCACAGCTCCGCGACCGCGTTGAAAAGCTCCCCCGTGTGAGGCTCGGGCATTTCCCTACTCCTCTCGAGTTCTGTCCTCGATTGACGGAGTGTTTAGGCGGGCCTCGTGTCTACATCAAGCGAGACGATTGTACGGGCCTTGCATTTGGCGGTAATAAGACACGCCAACTGGAGTTTACCGTAGCCCAGGGCCTGCATGCGGGCGCCGATGTTTTGGTAGGAGGAGCAGGATCGCAGTCCAATCACTGCCGACAGCTCGCGGCTGCCGCAGCCAGAAACGGGTTGGACTGCGCCCTCGTGGTGACGAAGGATCACAAGCACCATCCCGTTCGCGGGAACCTTCTCCTCGACGACCTACTGGGCGCTACGGTGCAAACGGTCGAGGTAGATTCGCCGGAGTTTCTTGATGAAGCGAAGAGCAATCTCATGCGTCGGTTGAAAGAGCAGGGGAGAAAACCTTTTCTCGTAATGCAGACTGCGAACCGTCCCTTCGGAGGTATGGGATATGCTCTCTGTATGGCCGAAATTTCTGATCAGCTCCGGGAGCAGAAGGTTGCTATCGACACTCTCGTGGTCTGCTCTGCGGGTACGACCCAGCCGGGTCTCATGTTCGCCAACAAGGTCCTGGGGCTGGGTATCCGTATTATCGGGATCGCTCCGATCGTATGGTCCTATGATTTAAAGGATGCTTTTCTCAGAATCCTTGATCGAATGGCGACACTGCTCGACCTGAAAGTGTCCTTTTGCGCGGATGAGATCATCAATCTGGACGGTTACGTCGGCCCGCGCGGATACGGTCGCCCAACACCGGAAGGCAACCGGGCCCTTCGTCTGTTGGCCCGGCAGGAAGGCGTTCTGCTCGATCCGATTTATTCAGCCAAGGCTTTGGCCGGATTAATCGACCTCGTGGAACAGGGCAAGATCGGAGCGCATCAAAGTGTCCTCTTTCTTCATACCGGGGGCACCCCCGCACTCTTCGCCTACGAGGACGAATTGCTTAGCGACGTCTGAAATACGATTTCGCTGGATAATGGGCACTGGTCTTACCATCAACGTTGCTGATGTTGCGAATTCGATGCTAAATTGTGCCATCTGCCTCTAGCTGGGACAGGAATTCCTCATAGCCAACGGTTTTTTCATTCCTTCTTTTCTTCCTGTCGGAGATGTCTTTAAGGTACTCTCTCAAAGCTGCCTTGAGGGCATCGTTTGCCAAATCGGACATCGATTGCCGCGTCTCTGACGCTTTGATCCTTGGTGCCCGGTGGATTGCTTCGTCCAGGTAGAGAGTTGCCTTGTGTGAAAAGGGCTTTGTTCTCAAGGCTGGCCAGAATATTCCGGGGTTCCCAGACAACCCTGCCACGATCCAATCCAGGAGGCGCATAGTTGGTTGTCTCACTATTTTTGAAGGGGATCCCTCGATGGAATGCCACGGAGGAGGAGTTCCGAATCGCGTTTCATTCCAGTTTCGACAACAAATTGCACAGGCACCGAGGTTTGAACCAAATGAAATTTCGACTTCGTCGGTCATTCCCCAACACGACAAAGTTCGCTCCGTGGATTGCCCTAATATTGCTAGGGGCGCTCATTTTGCACATTTTTCGCGACTACGGTCTGACTTACGACGAAGCGGTTCATGTCAAATATGGGGATTACCTGTTCGCCTGGTACGCCAGCCTCTTCGAAATTGACGCGGCCCTCAATTTTGAGGCGGCAAAACGTTACGGAGGATTGGCTGACTTCTGGACTCAACTCTTGGCCAACGCGTCCACGCTCATCGCCGATACCGATCTTTACGAAACACGCCACCTGATCAATGCGTTGATCGGGTTGGCATCGTTCATTTATGTGTTTCGCCTGGGAACACTGCTGCATGGACCGACCGGCGGATGGATTTCCGTGTTGTTTTTGCTATTAACGCCACGATTTTTTGGACATCTTTTCAATAATCCGAAAGACATCCCGTTTGCCGCAGCATATACCGCCTCGCTCTATTATCTGATTCGGATGCTGTTACGGGGCACGTTCCTCAAACCAAGGGAAGCCTTGAAGTTTGGACTCGCTACTGGAGTTGCCCTGGGAATTCGTGTCGGAGGTGTTTTTCTTTTTCTCTACGCCGCCCTCGCAGCCTGTCTCTGGTCCGGACTCCGAATCCAAAGTTCAACCTTGGAAGCACAGGGATTTCTGCAACGTCTGCGGATGTTGCTTCCATGCTCATTCATCTGGCTCTCTGTATCATGGGGCGTCATGTTGCTCTTCTGGCCCTACGCCCAACTTTCTCCCCTGATTCGTCCATTCGAAGTGTTGTTCTTTATGTCAGACAATCCATGGGACGGATTGGTGTTCTTCAAAGGCGTATGGCTCGAAGCACGAAACCTGCCCAGGGAATATCTGCCTGTCTGGTTGAATATTTCGCTGCCTGAATTTTATCATATCTGTTTTGTTGCCGGGTTAATTTCACTAATGCTGGCCCTCAGAAACCTTCACGGTAAAAAGGCGGAATGGACAATTCTTCAAAGCCGAAAAGCCTGTGCTCTCCTATTATTATTCGCCGGTGTTGTCGTTCCCATAGTCGTGGTGATTCTCATGCAATCAACGCTCTATGACGGTATGCGCCATTTTCTGTTTATTATTCCCGCTTTGGCGGTTTCTGCAGGTATAGCGCTTCTGAGCTTTCTGAATCATCTCACCAATCGTGTGATCAAATTCGGTTTCCTGTCTTTACTAGGAGTTTCGCTGATTCTGACTGCCGTCGATATGATCGACCTGCATCCCTACCAGACGGTCTACTTCAATCGCGTGATGGGAAAGGGTCTCCCGGACGCGTCAAAGCGATTTGAGACCGATTACTGGGGCAACTCGTACAAAGAGGGCATCGGCTGGCTGGAGGCCAACTTTCCCAATCACGACGTGACCATTGGAGTTCCCTTTATGGACAAACGACTTGCACCTTACCTTGATGCCGAGAATTACGCCTTGGCGCACAAAAATCAATTGAGGCAATTTCTCGGACTAAAACAACTTTCGTCTCCCGAAATGAGGAAATCGTTCGAGTTCATCGGGCCGACCCGGCAGCCAGGTCGGTTCTATGAAGGCGAATATGACCTCTACATGACCGCTGCCCGAAATGATCTGGAGAAGAGGAACGAGGGGCCCACTCTGTTTAAAGTCTCAAGGAAAGGCACCACTCTGCTCGTGATTCAGGACCGCCGGAAGGAGGGGGCAGGGAGCCCATTGAACGACACCCTTTAAGAGTCCTCTCCCCGCGGCAAGCGGCTCTTCGATATCCCTTTAATTCCCTCCAGATTACGCACTCGACAGAAATCAGCCAACAGCTCGATGCTGCCCCTGTTCGCGCAAGACAAGGTCAATTATTCATTTCCGTTCAGTAGAAACCCTTGAGGTATGCGGGTTAGTCCAAAAATGAACCTCCCCGACGCAAGCGTCGGGGTATCGGGCAAGGAGAACTTATTCTCTACCACAGTGTTAACTGACGCAGATCCTCCTTCGGCTTGCCCTGTTCCAAAACGTATTTCTCCACCATCGCCCAATTCCCTCTCTCCCCAACCGTCCCCACGTAATACCCTGAACTCCAGAATCTTCCTCCCCAGAGTTCCTCCTTCAGCCACCGCTCCCTCTTGAACAACTCCCGTGCTGTGATACTCTTGAATTTCATCACGATACTTCCTGGCGCTATTTTCGGATGTGCCCCGCACAGTAAATGCACATGGTCTTTATCCATCCCTAGGGCCTCCAGTTCTATTTCACAGCGTTCCCCTATCCCTCTGGCCGTTTCGATCATCACTCGCTCAATCCGCTTATCTATCAGCGCCTTCCGATACTTCACCGGCATCACCACATGATAGTGGATCTCCCACACACAGTGACTTCCTCGCTTTACTCGACTTTCTTCCTTCCTCTCTCCCACCCTCTCTTCTTTATCAAGTCAGCCACCCCGCAGCAAGCTACGGGGAATCACCAAGTTGAAAAATTCACCGGACTGGAGATCGACGAACTCCCGCGGTCCGGAGGTGTCTTTAAAATAGAAGACCCACGCATTGCGGGCGAAGGAAAACTGGTTGGGGTATTGGGTCGTGCTGGTCCAGACCCAGGCATCGGAGCTCAGGTCATAGAGAAACACACTATCGGGCGAGCTCTCGGTGAATAGAAACATCCAGCCGTGCTGGGCATGGAAAATCCAGGGCTGAAATTCGATATTGAGGGCGCCGAACCATGCCGAAAACCACCAGTCCCCACCAAGGTCTTCAGCCCCCTCGAAAGCAGCGGGTGGACCTTCGGGTTCGCCGCCCACGACGGTGATGGTCACGGTTCGAGTAACGCTACAACCGGCGTTGTTACAGAGCTCAAACCAGACTTTTGTGCTCTTAAAAAGAGGCTCACTGGTCCAGATCGCCTGCCCGTTGGAATTGTCGGTTGCGAAGCCGGCGGGATTTGATTTGTCGGGATGCTCCCCGAAGTAAGCCGGGTTGAAATTGCCGGTGAAAACTTCGGTGACGACAAAGGCGGAGTTGCCGGCCGGAATCCTGACATCCTCGGGTTGACCGACAATCAACGGTTGTGCGTCGACCGCAGTCGGCAGAGTGCATGAAACGACCACGATAACGGTTAGGGCGCTGCGTAAATTCATCGTTGGGACGGACTTGAAGATGAACGGAAAAAACCGATGCCAGGCTTCGACATCAAGGCTCCCAATTTAATCCATGTCAATCGTGATGCAAGCATGATTGAAACGCCGTCGCGCGCCGACTCTACTCCTCCCAGTGGCGGATTCCCCGTGTCGAGCGCCCGCACCAGGTCTAGAATCAGATTCACTATGCAGCTTTGGATCGCGAACTGAGGGAACGCCACTTCCCGGAGATTGCGTGCTTCGCCCTACCCAAGATGTCCGGTCAGGACAAGGCAGACTCATTAGGGGAGAGGGTGGACACAGAGAAGCGTAAGTTTTGGCTGTACTTCAAAAGGATTCCCAACCCTTTAGGCATGTGTGTATGGTTGAGCTTTACGTTAGAAACCGGCCCGACGACAGATGAATCGGTTCGGGTCCTTAGTACTCGAATTCGAGTCAAGTCCTTGTCCGATTCGAGCGGGTTTCGCGAGTTAGCCGATGTAGCCCTCGAGGAGGCCACCGCTTATGGCAGCTCAGTGAGCACTTCTGACGGAATGATTATGTCGGCGGTGTGACCGAGAACGGAGCCAGTGACAGGGTATACCGGCTTCGCTACGTCCGCGTGACTTGAATCGTTGACCATCGAGGAGTTGCCTCCACTCCCACAGAAGCGAGCCTATGCCGGTGCGGTTGCGCATGATTCGATTCTCTACGTAGCAGGAGGAAGCCCATCAGGCAGCGTTGCAGAGGCGGCAAATTCACTGTGGTCTCTTGATCTCGCCGGCGACGACACCGCCACCGTTACATGGAAGCAGGTTACTTCTTGGCCGGGTGGGGGACGCCTTTCGCCATCGCTTGCGGTTCAGTTCGATGGTTACCGCGATTCTCTCTACCTGATCGGCGGAGTCACTTCAGATGAAGGCGCAGCAGTGGAGGTTTTCGCCCTTGATCTTAAAAAACCGTGAGTGGCATTCGAAACGACCCCTTCCCTCAAGCCTCGGGCTTATTAGAGCGCGTGATGTCGGTGTTGCGCATATTTTTGGACTACCCGCGGATAGAGCGAATGGCGACTATCGGGTTCTCGCCTATCACACGATCACCGATACCTGGGCAGAGACCGAATCGATCTCCCTTGAAGGCCGGCCTGCGGCAGCCTTCAAAATGGCTTCCTTCATTCTGCTGTTGGCACTCTTCCGGGTTGATAATCCAGTCACGGCAATAAGCTTGGCCTTTGAAAGCGGGAAGACGCAGGTTTTCGATTCGAACCTCAACTTTACCACCCTCACAGTCTGGGTTTTCCTCCTGAGCCTTCCAGGACAGGCCAATGAGGAGGTTTCGGCACAGTATATAGTGCAGCGCTTCGTCTCGGCCCTGATTCTGGCCGCTCTCGAGGTCCCGTCGCTTCTCGACTACATGCTCGAGTTGTTGGCTCTTCTGGGAGGCAGTCTAGCCGGGATTTTCTATCTCGGCATGTTTACTACGCGGACCGGCAAGCGAGGTGTTATCGCAGGGTTTGTGGCCAGTTTAGGAGTGCTTTATTTCTGCAAATTTCACACCGGTATGAGTTTCTTCCTCTTCGGGGCTATGGGCGTGGTTTCCTGCGTCGTCGTCGGGCATATAGCAAGTTTCGTCCATCCCGCCGAAATTCGCGACCTCGAAGGATTAACCATTCATACGCTGAAAGAGGCAGGCAATCTTGCTGATCCCTGATCATGCCTTTCCGGCGGGCTACCGTCTCGTTTCCGAGACAAGACCTGGCAGCGGCCTCCAGAGCCGTCGGCCCTCCAGAGGCTGGAAAACCGCTTTGCATCTGCCAAGGTTTGCTGAATCTGGAGCTTGCCGACTGAACATTTCCTTGTTTCCCCCGAGTTCCGATTCTTCTCGCTCTGGGAACGCGAGATTAACGACAATGGCTGAAAGGAGACAAGAATGCCCAGTCTGTTCGGTAGAAACTATACAAAACGAGAGCTGCTTGACCGGGTCGGCGATATCTCCCAAGTGGCCGGCGCCCGCTTTGCCCGATTGGTGGAGGGAAACGAGCGCGGCGCGGACCTGATCGAGGTCTCCAATGCCTCCGGCCTCAACTTTTCGATTTTACCGGGACGCTCCCTGGACATCGCTTCGGCAAGCTTTAAGGGAATGTCGCTGTGTTTCCGAGGCAGCACCGGCGACGTCGGGCCCGCCTTTTACGAACCTCAGGGCTATGGCTGGATGCGGGGTTTTTTCGGGGGACTGCTCACCAGTTGCGGCCTGACCTTTGTGGGCCATCCGGAAACCGACCCCGAAGAAGAGAATGAGGAATTGGGTCTCCATGGCCGACTTTCTTTTATCCCGGCCAGGAATGTTGGGGTCGATGGGGCTTGGGAAGGAGATGAATTCACTCTGCGCATTAAAGGCAAGATGCGGGAAGCGGTGCTTTTCGGCACTAACCTGGAAATGTCCCGTGAGATTACGACGACTTTGGGCGAGAAATGCCTGCGCATCCACGATCGGGTAGAAAATCTGAGTGTCGATCGCTCTCCCCTTATGTTGGTCTACCACACCAACCCCGGGTTCCCCGTTCTGGATGAAGGCTCGCGCCTGCTGCTGCACAGCCGGCAAACAACCGAGTGGACGGAAGACCGGACCGTGGGCCCGGAGGAGTATACGGTGGTAGCGGCGCCACAGAAGGAAGCCGCCGACGATGTATATGTGCACCGGCCCTTGGCTGATGAACAGGGCAATGTAAACGTAGGGCTAATAAATGACAGATTGCAAATGGGCCTGTACTGGAAGTTTCCCATCGCGGAAATGCCCATCCTGAATCATTGGCAGCACTTTCATCGCGGCACCTATATCACGGGCATTGAGCCGGGCAACTGCAGCGTTTTGGGCCGCGCCTGGAATCGCAAACACGATACCCTGCAGTATATTCAGCCAGGCGAAGTTCGCGATTTTCACCTCGAAATCGGCGTATTGGACGGCAACGATGAAATTCGGAACTTTGAGCGTGGTCATTCCCTGTCTCGATAAGTCGGGATTGCAGGGTTCTTAAGGGCGTCGTTCAAATCAACCTTGGAGAAATTGAACCGCAGAGAGCGGCTTTGTGGTTTTTCAAGCCGGATTTACTAAGAGTGCCATTTTTTCTTCTTCAAAAGCTGTCTTAGAAGCATAGCCCATCATTTTGATGGTTTTTACGCCGATTTCGGTAGCCAGCTTGTGGATCTTCACGCGGATGGTTTCCGTCGCTTCGGTCAGTGGGCTGAAATGGCCTTTGAGAAGATACCAGATGGAGACGGTGAGCTTGCGCGCCACGGCGGCCACCGCAATGTTACGGTGGCCCTTGCGCAAAGTGAGTTTCCAGCCCCATTGGTGTAAGGGGCTGTTTTTCTGGTTCAGCGCGTTCTGTGCCGACTGGATCAGCAGCGCACGACAAGTCCATGATCTGCCTCCGAGACGACTTATCGTCACCGAGCATCAGGGCGAGGTGAAACGCTGTGCCTGCGGCCATCTGAACAAGGCGGCTTTTCCTGAAGGCGTAGATCTTTGCGGCCGAAGGCAATAATACCGCCATCGCGCTTGATGGTCAGTCCGCTGCGATGCCGGCTGGGGGACAGCCCCAGATAGGCGACCAGCTTCTTGGCATTGGCGAAGCGGTGGATGTCGCCGATGACTGCCCCGATGGCATAGGCGACGACATGCCTCACTCCCATCAGACGCACTAAGGGCAGCAATGCGGGATCCTCGAGCACCTCGCGAGCCATCAGTGCCCGCAGTTTTTTGCGTCGCCTCTCGGCCATCCAAAGCTCTTCGAACATCTCTTCGCACAAGAACAGTTGCACCGGACTCCAGGGGCGACATCGCAGCACCCAGGCACGGCCCGAAGCTCGAGTTAGGCAGGTGCCCCGGGGAATCCGCTTTCCCTGCTCGCTGAGGTAGCTGCGGATGCGATTGCGTATCCGCGTGCAACTGCACACTGCCTTGCGATGGGTGTGCATTACTTCACGGCGTTCGCGCGTCTTCTCATCTGGGGTCCACACTTCCCGAGCCAGTCCGCTCAGGTAGATTCTTCCCAGTTTCACCGCACTGAGTTTATCGTTGTTGCAGTAGGCCTTGCGAATCTGTCCGGCCCTTTGGCTTTCTAACACCACTGCCGCGATCCCCACCTTCTTGAGCCGCTTGACCGTCTCGAAACTGTTGGTGGAGGCCTCCAGGACCACCAGATCGGTTCCCTTCAGGTGCTTGCCGGCCCAGCCTTCCAGCTGTTCCGTAGAGACCCTGTCGTAGACTTTCTGCACCACAGCGCTGGCCGCATCGCTGCCTTCCAGCAATGCCGCCGTGAAGATATCCGGGTGCATATCCAGCCCGATGATTCGTCTGGGTTGACTTTGCTTTTTTTCCATTGTTTGCTTTTCTCGCTTATGGCGGCTGACCGGGGGCAGGCGGTTACGTAGCATTCAGCTTTTCGGAGTCCATCCTCCACGTAGGTGCATTCCGCCGGCGCTCAATCACAGAGTCGGAGAGTAACTCCAGCGTTCTCGTCGAGCGTCTCCCGTTTGCCACCTGTTGGTGTTGCACAGCACCCACAGGTTCGAACGATGCCCCCGGTCTGCCATAAGCTCCATTGTTTTCGCTGGAAATCCTCATACGGTCACAGAGAGTGAGAAGGGTTTATTCTCGCGTGGTTGGTGGCCGGCTCGCCATAGTTCGCCGAGGGACGACGACGACGGCTGCTTAGAGGACATAGTAATCGGACAGCGGACAATGGATGCTGGAAAATGGACTGGCCGACGCGCAGACTGGCTGAGTTTCCCGTTCCGTAGCAAAGAACCGGCGCCACCCCGGCGCACAGCGAGCCGGTGCCGGAAAGGATGGCGCTAAACACGTATGTATGGCGGAAGGGGACGAATCGGATTGCTGGTACCGTCGGTGAATACCGTGGTCGAGCCCGAATTCAATCGGCTTGCGCCAGAGGGCATCGGTGTATTTGCAGCGCGCCTGCGTAACCAGCGTGCGGACACTGAGGATGCCAAAGCTATGTTGCAGCATGTGGAACGGGCAGCGGATGAACTCGGTAGCGCGCACGTTGATGTACTGGCTTTTGCCTGTACGGCCAGTAGTTTCGTGGACGGCTGTTGCGGAGAGATCGAACTGCGACGGCGCATTGAAGGAGCCGCAAAGACCCGAGCTGTGACGACCTCAGCGGCGGTTACGGCGGCGTTGCACGGGCTCGACGCCAAGCGCATCGCAGTGGCCACGCCGTATACAGACGAGCTCAACGCCCTGGAAAAGCGTTATCTGGAGGCAGAGGGGATTGAAGTTCTGTCGGTCTCCGGTATGGGGATCGCGGAGGCCTTCGACATCGGCAAGGTGACGCCTCAGGAAACGGCCGATTTCGCGCGGCGATCGTGGCGCGAGGGGGCGGATGCCCTATTTATCAGCTGTACTAACCTGCGCACAATCGAAGTGATCCAGTTACTGGAGAAGGAATTCGAGAAACCGGTAATATCCAGTAATTCGGCTACCTGCTGGGCCTGCCTGCGATCGCTCGGCTTCGAGGAAGCGCAATTGAGGAAGGTCCTCAGAGGATGTATTTGATCTGAAACTTCAGTGTGCATGAGCGTTTGGGGGCGATGGGTAATTCGGGATATGAGTGGCCCGACTCTTCTGTGACGTGACCCGTTTGCCGGCATAACGAAGATGACGGAACAGGGGAGCAAGTGGCAGACTGAAGCCTTGGCCGCGGTATACCTCGAGGGAGTGCGCCGTGCAATTCCTGGCGCGGAGTTGCAATTTGAGGTGCTACGGAAGATCGTGAAACGGTGGTGCCCTCGGCCTCGGCGAATTCTGGATCTGGGATGTGGGGATGGCATCATTGGTCGCCTCCTTCTGAAAATTTATCCCCACGCTCATGGAGTTTTCTTGGACTTTTCGGACCCCATGCTTGCTGCCACCCGCAATAAACTCGCAGGTAATTCTCATGCGGTGGTTCTGAAGGCGGATTTTTCGGCGCCTTCATGGCTGGACGCTTTGGGTAAATGGATTCCCTTTGATGTCGTTGTTTCCGGTTTTGCTATCCATCATCAGCCGGATGTCCGCAAGCGGGCGCTCTACGCCGAAGTCTACCAAAATCTCGCTCCCGGTGGAGTCTTTCTAAACCTCGAGCATGTCGCCTCAGCTACACGGTCCGGTGAAAAGCTGTTCGACGATTTTTTTATCGATCACCTCCACCAATTCCACCGGCGTAAGAATCCCAAGACAACGAGGAAGGAAATCGAAGCGACCTACTATCACCGGCCGGACAAACAGGAAAACATCCTTGCGCTCGTCGATACGCAGTGTGAGTGGTTGCGGCAGATTGGTTTCGAGAACGTTGATTGTTTCTTCAGGCTCTTTGAGCTGGCGCTTTTTGGGGGGAGAAGATCTACCGAAACCCTGAATTGTGCTGGGCCGTGTTGAGGCAGAGTGCCGTAGCCCGGCTTGTAGCCGGCTTCGCAAGAAGGCGGGGACCCGGCTTGAACTGCCCAAAGGGCTACGATCACGCCTGCCCGATTGGATTCATACTTGCAAAACCGCACGCTTGCGCGCCCGCCTCGCCAAAGTTCCCGTAAGGAGGACGGCGGCGGGTCCAGCTACGAGGCTCCGTTTGCCCCGCCCTGGGGACTTCCCGATCTCAATTGGGATCTCTCCAATTGTGCACCTTCCTGGCTCCCCTGCGTTCATTTCATCTCCGCCGAAAGATCACCTTCCCAAAATGGCTGATCCGGTTCCTACTCAACCCAGACATCCGGTCTGGTTTCGATGCCGTTTCGGTCGAAAACCGCATCGATCGCGCTCATGGTGGTTTCATCGAGTTCGACCTCAAGGGCACCCATGTTCGCCTCCACCTCGGCAGCGGTTCGGGCACCGACCAGAGCTACGCTCAGGACAGGATTGGCGAGAACCCAGGCAAGCGCAAGGTGGTAGAGTTCGACACCCAGTTCCCGGGCAATGGCCTTCAACTCTTCGACCGCACGAAGATTGCGCGGGAAGTTCTCTTTCGTGAACAGCGGCATGTTGAAAGCACCGCCCCTCGATCGCCAATCGCTCGCCTCGAACGTAGTATCTTCATGGAACGCTCCGGTAAGCAATCCGTGCGCAAGCGATCCGTAGCCCATGAAGCCGATGCCATGTTTCTGGTGGGTGGGTAGGATTTCCCCCTCCATGCGGCGATCGAACAGGTGGTAGCCATATTGCCCCACGTCCACGCGCCGCGTTTGCATGCAATCCTCAATTTCCGCGGCCTTGAAATTCGAGACCCCCACGAAACGCGCCTTGCCCTCCTTTACGATCTCTTCCATGGCCCGCATGGGCTCTTCGAATGGGATGCGAGGATCGGGCCAGTGGATCAGGTAGACATCGACATAGTCGGTCTTGAGGAAGGAAAGGCTGTTTTCGATGGCCAGTTTGGCGCGCGCAGCCCGCGAGTCCCGCGCCCGCCGGTTTTCAGAAAGGTGGTCGTTGTAGAGAATCCCCCACTTGGTGACGAGTATGATCTCCTCCCGCCGTTTGCCCAGTCCCTTGGCCAACAATGCTTCCGAACGACCCATTCCATATCCCTGTGCAGTGTCGAAACAGTTGATACCCAAATCCAGGGCGCGCCGAATCGCCTGTACCACCTCGGATTCGTCAAAGTGCCCGTATTCGCCACCCAGTTCCCAGCAACCTAATCCGATCTCAGATACGTTGAGGCCGGTTCTTCCAAATGGACGGTATTTCATCTGTCTGTGAATGGAGCCGTGCGGCAGGTTAGTCGAGCGCTGGAGAGGCGAAAACTCAATATTAGGATGTCAGGTGTGATCAGTAAAGGCGAGAGTTGATGGAATTCCCACACAGTTCCCATATCCCACTCTCCACGCCGCAATCTCGCTACGCTTCGATAAGCAGTGCGCCACGCAAATAAAGTCCAAGTTCCCACAGCCGAGGCTCATTGACTCTTTCGGCAGATACCTGTAGCAACCACGAATCCTCCATGATCTCACAGGAATTAAATGAGCTGCTGAAGCCCCTGCGCCTGAAGTATCGGATCATGTGGGCGGGAATGACGGGTGCCGCGGCCAGCTTTATCGTGATCGGTTTCACCGTGTTCGGAAAGAATGGCGATGATTCCGAACCGTTATCCACCATGCTGCAAGCCGTGAATCTGGTAATGGCCCTGGCTTTTGCGGTCATACCATTTTTGCTGCGCAGCTTGTTCCTGACGGATGCGTGGATCAGATCCAGGTTGGAAAGGGAAGTTTCGCTGGATATGTTGGCCAGAAACCCGCAAACCGGTAAGGTCGACTCCGATCGTCTGGAAAGGATAGAGGCTTTGGAACCCTTTGAGCAGCGATTACTCTCGCTCTCGGGCTTCTACTTGCCCTTCTACATGCTCAGCGTGATCAGCTATGAAATGGTTGCCGCCGTGGGACTCATATGGACCGTATTGGGGCAGACCACTACACCGGTTCTAATCCTGGGCATCGTAGGTGTTGGGCTCAATCTGCCCCTGTTCAACGGCCTCGATGCCATGATCAACCGTGCCCTCGGTATGCGGAACTTGATCAACGTCGGCTGAGTCATTGCCAAATGCTGCAGCTGTATAATGAACCGCATACTCGGTGATACGCCATTGTGGGGTAGGGGGCGAAGCGTCCCCGCTGAGCCGCTTGCCGAGCCATCCCGCTCCTCACGGAGCGAGCTACGTGTAGCCCTCTGCGTGAGCGGAGGGACCGGATCTCGGGTTCATTGCCAGCCATAGTTGATGGCCACAGGCCTCGATGGGGAACCTCCTAATGAACTTGGGTAGCGCCTCCCTTCCTAATCGTAATCGTAATCTTAATCATACTCCTCGACTGAACGCGAATGCGTCCAGCTACATTGGCTGCAAAGATGCTCAAGAATCCTCGGTTCATGTTCCAGCCATAGTTGATGGCCACAGGCCTCGATGGGGAACCTCCTAATGAACCGGATCAGATTTTTGCCTGCTAATCGTAATTCTAATCCTACTCCCGGACTCTGGGACTCTCGTCCCTCCAAAAAGACCAAATCCACGCGCGACAGATTGCTATGCTTCCGGCGAGACGGCGATCTTGACCACCGCCTCATTGCTTATCCGGTAATCGCCATTGAGAGCCTCGAAACCCTCGTTGACACGGGAGAGCGGTAGGACGTGACTGACCATGTCGGCAAAGGGGAATTCGTTACGCTCGAGAAGGGGGAGACCCCGCACAAAGTGCTCGGGCCGGCTACCCCAGACCGCCTCCACACGCATGTTTTTCCGCATGAGCATCTGGTTGATGTTAAGTTCCATGGGCCCCAGATCAACAAAATGGCCGACCTCGACAAAGGTGCCCCCGAACTTCACCAGCCCCAACCCCTCAGGAACGGCCGATTTGAAGCCCGCGCATTCGAACACGACGTCGGCGCCCTCGGCTTGCGGGGTGAGTGCTTTTACCTGTGCGATTCGTTCTTCAGCGGAAGTCATCTCTTCGATATTGATAATGGCGTCGGCGCCAAAGCGCTTTGCCAGATCGAGACGCCCGGCCGGTCCCCCGATCACTATCAATTTAGCGGCTCCGCTCAGCTTGGCCCCGATCAACGTCACGAGCCCAATCGCCCCCGATCCCTGTACGACGACGGTATCACCGAGTTGGACACCCCCGCGCATGACGGCGTGAATGCCTATCGTGAAAGGCTCGGTGAGCACGGCGATATCCGGCGGGAGGTCGGTCTTCAGAAAGCAGGTTCCTGGTTTGTTAAGATAAACATAGTCGGCAAAGCCACCACTGAAATGGGGAGAGTTATCGGGATTTGTCTGAAATCCGTAGGCGCCCTGGGGCGTGCCCGGAGCGAAAATGATGCGGTCTCCTTCGCACAACGGATTTCCCACGTAGTCGGTCGCTACACCTTTGCCTAGTGCATCGATGATACCGACGTTCTCATGACCCATAATAGTCTCTTCCGCTATGCCTTTTTGCCAGTTGTGCAGGTCGGTGCCACAGATGCCGGCAAGCTCCTGCCGAATCAGTAGGGTGCCTTCCTCCGGATCGGGTACCGGGTATTCCCTGACTTCAAAGCTCTGACCGTGGGTAACGACTGCTCTACCTGTTCGTTTCATTGATTTTTCCTCAAATTTTCTGGTTCGGCCGTGTGTCGATGGGATCGGATGTTCAACGGTATCACCCGTGCCTCTGTTCTCCGTGGTTCTGTCTTCATATTTCTTCCGACTCCGCTATGGGCGTACACTCTCCTCGGCTCGGCGTAGCTCAGCGAAGACGACAGCATGTTCTTGTTTTTTCCGGGTTCCCAGGGCAGCAGTCGTTCCGCTCGCTGGTCCTGGGTTTTGATTCCTCGATCATTCTACGGACCGTCAGCTTAGGTAATCACGGTTGATGCGCCAGCCTACGTAGACTCCAGCCAAGCTGCCGATGGAGCTAACCACGAAACCAGTCATCAACCCAACCTTTGCGCCCATCCCCCATCCAATCCAACCAAAAATTGTCAGGCCAACGAATATACATAGTTTGTTCATTTGTTACCCAAGATGAATGATGGCGAACGTCCGAGTTCAGGTCCGCCCAGACCACCTCACCACGCTTCAACACTGCAGCCACTGCTCCAACTCCTCCGGTGAAAACTCCTCTGCCATCCCTTGCTCCTCGTCGCGATCCAGCAGTTCACATTGCTCCGCCAAGCGTGAGCGATTCATCCTTGCCAGCTTTTCGGAGACGGCCTCTTGAATAATCCGGCTGCGACTCGGGAATGTCCGACGCGCGACCAGTGAATCAACTTCCCTCACGGTATGTTCGTCCAATGTGATTGCGACCTTCTTTGTTGCCATCCTATAAGAGTATGACCGTCGGTAATACCAGTCAACTTTCGTTTTCAATTTGGGTTAATGCAGGGATAACCTGCGGGCGGGTTGACCGCTCAGCCAAAATTCAGCGATCCAGCCCGGCGAACCACCGATCCGACTGGATGAACCACGAGTAGAGCCCGTCTGGTCAATTCCATGTTAGCGTTCCTCGCTTTGCCAGTGCGCAGATCGTTTCAACTGAATTTGTGGAATTAAGTCCGTTCTTGCCCGAAGCGGGAAAGATCAGTATATTCAATCCTGATCGCGGACCATAGACTTAGACTTTTCGACAGGTAAAGCTCGCCAAGTGCAATTCCCGAACCCTCCAATTTCTCTAAGCAACTGGGTGCGTGCATGTTGGTTCCTGTGCTGATGCTGTACCAACGACAGCGTTCGACCTAAGCAGACGGCAAGTTTCGGAGGATGGACGTCATCACCGCGATTCGGGGTCGCGCATCGACACGAGCGTTCCTCGACAAACCGGTCGGAAGGGAGATTGTCGAGAGTATTCTGGAGGCCGCGCGTTGGGCGCCTTCAGGTGTGAATACGCAGCCCTGGCAAGTCGCTGTGGCAAAGGGAGAGATTAAGGACAGGATCAGCCGGGAAATCGTGAATGCAGTCGAGTCCGGGGAAGCATCGCGGCCCGACTACCAATATTATCCAAGTCGATTTACCGGGATTTATCGCGAGCGTCAGGTGGCTTGCGGGAAGGCACTATACGGTGCGCTGGACATTGTGCGCGAAGACATGGAAAGGCGCAAGGGGCAGTGGATGAAGAACTATTACGGGTTTGGAGCACCGGTTGAGCTGTTTGTGATGGTGGAAAGTGCTCTCGAGAAGGGTTCCTGGGTTGATATGGGTATGTTCATTCAGAACATCATGTTGGCCGCTCGCGGATTCGGCCTCGAAACCTGCCCGCAGGCTGCTATGGCGGAGTATCCGGATATCGTCCGAAATATCCTCGGCTATCCCGATAGCCTTCATCTCATTTGCGGCATTGCGCTCGGCTATGCAGATCAAGAGCATCGGGTGAACAGTTATCGTACCGAGCGAGAACCGGTGGAGAGCTTTACGCGGTGGTTTGGCTCTGAATGAGCTCGGGCTCTCCCTTCCGGCTTGCCTCTTTCTCGCGATCAAAGAGTTCGCAGAGCCGGTTGCCGCTGGCTTGCGGTGCAGCGGGGACGCTTCGACCTACCAGATTTGATTGGAAACGGTTGTGCAAGTGCGACTGTGGTCGCTCCTGACAAGTCGGGACGCCTTCGGTGCTTGCATCCGGGAACCGGACCGCAAATATCAATCGGAGTATGAGAAAAGCGGTGATAGTGGCTACGGTCCGAACCCCGTTGGCAAAGTCATTCCGCGGATCGCTCAACCGGACACGCCCGGACGAGATGCTGGCGACCTGCATCAGGCATTTGATGGGCAAAGCTCCGGGGCTGAAAGCGGAAGAAGTGGAGGACGTGATAATCGGTTGCGCCACACAAGTCGGAGCGCAGGGATATAATGTGGCACGCATAGCGGCGATCCGTGCGGGCTTACCCGCGTCAGTTGCCGGGATTACGATCAACCGCTTCTGTTCTTCGGGCATGGAGGCAGTGGCCATGGCGGCCCATGAAATTGTCCATGAGGGTGCGGAAGTTGCTATCGGAGGAGGAGTGGAGAGTTTGACTGAAAGTCTCGAAGCCTGGCAAAAGCCCGAAGCGAACACATGGATCTCCGAAAACAATCCCGGAATTTACATGGCCATGGGCGATACCGCCGAAGTGGTGGCCAGGCGGTACAAAATCAGCCGCCGGGCACAGGATGAGTATGCCTTGGCCAGCCAGCAGCGTACTGCCGCCGCCCAGGATTCCGGATTCTTTGATGATGAGATCATGCCCATGGACGTGCGCAGAGCGCTTATCGAAAGAAAGACTGGAAAAGCGACAGGAGAAGAGGACCACCACTTCTCCCGAGACGAATGCAATCGCCCGGACACTACCATGGAAGGATTGCGTGCGCTAAAACCTTTCTTGAATCCCGATGGCGGTGAGGGTTCCGTGACGGCGGGGAATGCATCGCAACTCTCGGATGGTGCTTCGGTAAACCTGCTCATGAGTGTTGAAAAAGCGGCTGCTCTGGGTTTACAGCCGAAGGTCGCGTTCCGTGGCCTCGCGGTAGCCGGATGTGAACCCGACGAAATGGGAATCGGACCCGTCTTTGCTGTGCCCAAGTTGCTGAAGAGGCAGGGTTTGACCGTTGCTGATATTGATCTCTGGGAACTCAACGAAGCCTTTGCCGTACAGGTCGTCCATTGCCGGGACAGGCTGGGCATTCCCATGGATCGTCTCAATGTGAACGGAGGCTCTATCGCGGTCGGTCACCCGTTCGGTATGACCGGGGCGCGGCTCGTGGGTAGCCTCGCCAACGAGATGCAGCGCCGCCAGGTGCGCTATGGGGTTGTTACCATGTGTGTCGGGGGGGGGCAGGGTGCCGCGGGATTGTTCGAGCTTTGTAGTTAGAATGAATAGAAAAAATCGTCAGTTTATTCTTGTAAATCGTCCCAAAGGGATGGTTTCCGAGTCCGATTTCCGTCTCGTTGAAGCGCCCATACCCGACATCGGCGAAGGTGAAGTCTTAGTGCGTGCCGCCTACCTGACGGTCGATCCCTACATGCGTGGGCGTATGCGCGAGAGAAAGTCGTATGCGGCCCCCATTGGCATCGGGGAAGTGATGACCGGCGGAGTTGTGGGAAGGGTCGAGCGTTCACGAAATCAGAAATACTCGGAGGGCGAGGTCGTCTCAGGCACGCTCGGCTGGCAGGAGTTTGCCGCGTCAGACGGCAAGGACCTGCGCAAACTGGATGGACTAGGTTTTCCGCCCTCGGCGGCACTTCATATCCTGGGTATGCCGGGATTGACCGCCTATTTCGGGTTCTTGGAGGTATGCCGTCCACAAGTTGGCGATACCGTCGTCGTTTCCGGTGCGGCCGGAGCGGTAGGTTCGGCGGTGGGTCAGATAGCCAAGATCAAAGGCTGTCGAGTGATAGGCGTAGCAGGTTCGGCCGAGAAGATCGCATGGATCACCGATGAGTTAGGATTTGACGCGGCATTCAATTACAAGACCACGAAGGATCTCGACGCCGAGTTGGAGCGGCTCTGCCCTGATGGCGTGAACTGCTATTACGATAATGTGGGCGGGCCGGTGTCGGATGCAGTATTCACGCATTTGGCAGTGCATGCGCGCGTGGCCATCTGTGGACAGATTGCGCATTACAACGAAGTCAAGGCGGTTGGGCCGCGCATTCTTTGGAACCTGATTACTACGCGATCTACAGTTCGGGGACTCCTGGTTTTTGATTTCGCCGCGAAGTATGCAGAGGGCTATCGGCAGCTGTCCGAATGGTTGAGGTCCGGTCAGATCAAGTATCGCGAGTCGATCGTAGACGGTTTCGAGAACGCGCCCAAAGCTTTCGTCGGGCTGTTCAAAGGAAGCAATATCGGCAAACAGCTTGTCCGGATCTCGAAACTGTGAGTGAAATACAGATTGGGCAGCTCGAAAAACGGAATTCCTGCCGGAAATCCTTCTCGAATGGGTGCGAATGGTTCCTGCCGTTCGGGAAATGGAACGCCTTCAACAGCCGCAAACGTGCTTCTGATTTCGGGATCGTTCAGACTCCAACGGCCCTCGCGGTAGGCAAAGAAGGGATCTCCTTTTCTGAACGACAGAGAAAGATCGAAATTCCAGTCCAGCTATACTAACATCGTCTGCGTGAGGCCGCCCAGAAAGGGTGATAGCGCGGGTGAACTGCGGTCTTTTGACCCCGCGACGGGAACGACGGTAAGTCCGGTTCGTTCCGAGTAGGTCTGCACTTTCTCGGCCAGATCGAGAAAATCGCGGAAATCGGAGGGCGGACGTGCTCGCGGGCCTGTCAAGGCAATGGCCCGTGCCAGAAACGCCCGTCCGCGTTCCTTGCCCGAGTCGGGCTCAAAACGATCCAAGAGGTCGCTCGCTGCGCTGAATTCTAGCTTTCGGTTGAGTTTCCAGGCATCCTCGACCACATCGGCCTGGACCATATAACACCCGCCCTCGGTGATGAAAACCGCCATCGCGAGCCTGCATCCTGAATGGATCAGCGAATGCCTGAAGAGTCTGCGCCAGGGGTCACTCACTGCGCAATTTTCACTCCATGCCCATTCCAGATCTCGGAAACGCTTCGAGCTCCCCGTTTATCATTGCGGTTCATTCCCGCAACAGCACCGTCGCAGAACATCACGATGGTAACGGCTAGCAGAACAGGATTGAACGACATACTTAAATAGCCTCCTCATTCTCTGCGCTCTCTGTGACCGCTCTCTGCGGCCTCGGCGGTTCAATTCTTCCAAGTTTGATTTCAAAGAAGGAGTAGCTCTGGAGTCATACGGGAAAATAATCTACCGCGGAGAGCGCAGAGACCGCGGAGGAAAAACAGAGGGAACAGTGGAGAGGCATGGGAGAATCGGATTACCAATGGAGAACGTGCAGCCGGTTCCGAACGCGTCTTGTAGCTGGAAACCGGGTGCCACCCCGGCACGGGGGAGCCGGAAATGCGCTAAACAGGTACAAATCGGGATAGGAAATGATCAAGTTCAATCCGAGGGCTGAGATGCAATCACGGTTACCGCATCTCCGATGGTTAAACCCGCTGTGGCTGACGCATTGCCGTGATTTATCGCGACCTGGAGCAGGGCGAACTCATTGATAAATGCCACCCACTCTCCTCTCGGGACATCGCCGTAGGTGGTGGCGTAAGTCACCTCAAACTGATTCTCCTGGTGGGCGGGAATCAATCTAAATATATCTCCCTTGCTGATTCCCATGGCCTCGAGGTCGGATGCGGTGAGCCGAATCTCGAGGTTGCCGTAGGTGGGGCCGTGGTCAGACACTCGCGTCTTTGCTTCCTTCTTCCCTTTGCTGAATGTGGCCACGGAAGCCGGTTCTACAGCTGGAATCGAGAATCGTTTTTCGGGCGCCCAGTATCCGCCTCTTACCTTTGCCAGGAGCGCAGCGGCGGCTTCGCGGTATTCCCAATCAGTAAAAAGAATATGGCCGTCGCTCAACGCCGTCCAGAGGGCAGGCCGGAATGCTGCATCAGCGGAGAATCCATTCCTGTATTGAGTTGGCGACTGGATCTCACTCTGGTTAGTCATGATGAGGACGGGATCGGCTAATGCGTATGTAAATGGAAGGGGATCTCCCTGCTCGCGGGCATCCATGCCCCTACCCAGAACGAGGGCGCCGGCAAATCGTTCGCAATGGGTTTCCATAAGAAGCAACGTTATAGCGTTCCCCATGGACTCACCCAGCAGGAGCGTAGTGGGAAAGTCTGATTTTGCCGGGTTGAGATGATCTTGAAGGGCTATGACATCGTCCATCGCTTCCCGTATATTTAGTCCATTTCGTCGGTAGCTGGTGGCTGCAACCTTCCAACCTGCTGCGAGGAACGAGGCGAACGGTTCTTTGTGCGGAGGCAGATAGGCAACCAGTGGAAATTCGGCCGGTATGTAGCCGTGGCAATTGATAGCAATGCCCCCATGCCAGTCATGCGGAGTAGCGATCTTGTAAAGCGCACCCCCTATCTCCCCATCCTCGATCAGAGGCGCCGGCTTGGACTCGGCCGCAAGTAGGGGACTGGCGATCAGGAGAACAGTGAATGCAAGGCTCGGCGCGTGATTCAGAAGGCGATTCATGGGTTTACGCATTGAACGACACCCTTAAAAAGCCTACTCCCCGCAGCAAGCTACGGGGAATAACCAGCTTTTTACCCTTCGGGACCGGGTGTCGTCCTACTAGGTGTTTTTTAGAACCCTGCAGCAAGCTACAGGGAATGATCAAGTTCATCTTTGAACTTATAGTACTCGAATTCGTAAATACGGTGCAATATTTGCGAATTCGAGTACTTAGTCCCACAGATTGCTAGACAAAAACGCGCGCGCGCCTTTCATCGAAACGATGCAGGCCGGCTTCGCAGGCGACGGCGCGAGCTTCCCTCATCTCTACTGAAGTAACGCCCCGATTGATCTCGCTGTAGCGGTCGCCGTTTACTTTGGCCATGGGGAGATACTGGTCCATAATGTTGACGTAGGTATTTTCCGAAATCTCGGAGGCGAGAAAGCGCATGATCTCGCCTGCGTCATCGGATGCTCCAGGCAAAAAAGATGGTGCCGCTGCCCCCCCACCCACGCAGGCAGTCCTCTTCGCCAAAGTGCGCAAAATAACTGGCTACGCGCGCATACCGGCCCACCCGACAGACTTTGCGTTCATCCTGAAGTCGGTTTACATGGCACTTCCAGGGACAGACTTCGCAATTTTCCAAGACCGCTAAGGAACGCTCGATCCGGCGCTGCAATTCGCCCGATTCGTAGAGTCTGAGATAAGGGGGTTCAACGGGTAGGAATGTTCATGAAGAAGCCTCGTAGAGGGATTTCCTCCGCTCACGCAGAGGGCTACACGTAGCTCGCTCCGTGAGGAGCGGGACGGCTCGGCAATCGGCCAGATTCATTAAGAGGGATATAATCGAGGCCTGCGGCCATTCACTATGGCTGGCAATGAACTTTGGACCGTGCAAACTGGAGACATGGGCCCCAGAGGCCGAAAGTAGGATTAAGATTACGATTAGGAGACGAAACTCTGGTCGCATTCAGGGACGGGAAGTATTGTACCGATCAAAGTTAGGACCAGGTCTAAGAGGATACGAAGGCGGGTAGGGTAACTATCCGTAGGCCCCTCTAGGCAGATACCCGAGCAGTCGCTTGAGCCTGGGGTCCGTGTCCTTGTAAACATGCTCCGGCATGGTGTAGTTCATGAAGGGGAAGTACTTGTGGCCGATAATGCGCCGTCCGTAACTGACTTGGGTGATGGCGCGTGTATTGCGATTCAGGTTGGGCCTGCCGCGGTGCCATACTTGATTATTAAAAATGACCACGCTGCCGGCAGGACCTGTGCAGGGCACGATACGATCCGACCACTGCGATTGGTAAGGATCTTCCGGACAGGGTTGTCCGATGAGGTGGGATCCGCGCACGCATTCAGTTGGCCCGTCATCGGGATCGAGTACGTCGGTCAAATAGTAATTGGCCGTGAAGAGAAGGCAGGGCAGTCGGACGTTGGAGGGGGGCTCTCCATGGGTAACGAGGTAGTGAGGCGGGTCGTCTTGGTGCCAGCGAGAAATTCCGCCACCGGTTGGAGTCTGGAATGAGTTGTTGTGTATGACGTGGCAGGTTTCCCCTAGAACAGCCTCGGCAAAACTTACCATAGGCTCCATATCGAAAAGGCGCAGATTGGCCTTGCTCGTTTCAAACATGCGGTGGTGCAGCCGAATTTCCGTTGAATCGATATCTTCCGGGTCTCCCAGAACATCGCACAGATCCCGACGTAACTCGGCTTGCCACGCCTGGGGCAGGATCTCGGGAATGAAAAGGAACCCGTCGCGGTCAAACTGGCTCGACCAATCCTGAACCGATTTTTCGGACGCTGTCATAGCAGAAGGCGTGGAGACGAGAGAGGCATCTTAGGCATTGGAATTTCTGAAGGCCGGGTTGTTTGGCAGGGGGCAATTTACTCGAGTTCCCGAATTAAGTGAAGTGCTGTTTCTCTTTCTGAACTCTTCGCTGAAGGCAGCGTCGATTTCGGCCGCCCACCGCCCGTAGTCGTCACCGTAACCGCGCTGGCTGCGGCCTTGGGATGCTTTCTCATGGCTGCATTGACCAACTACCCCGTAGCACTTGCCCCCGGAATGGGAACGAATAGTTATTTCGCATTTGTCATCTGCATCGGCATGGAAGTCCCTTGGCCGGCCGCGCTCTCCATGACCTTCTGGAATGGGATTGTTTTTCTGCTGTTGACCGTCACCGGACTCCGAGAACGCATTGCCGAGGCCATTCCCCACGGGGTGAAGGTGGGCATACAGTGTGGCATCGGCTTCTTCATCGCCTTCATCGGTCTCAAGAGTGTCGGAATCGTAGTACCGCATGACGTCACCTTTGTTTCTATTGGAAACCTCACCGCCCCCTCAGCGGTGCTGGTTTTGGCGGGCTTTATCCTGATGGTTTACCTATCTATGAAACGGGTCGCAGGCGCTATCCTTCTGACCATCATCGCCCTCACGTTGATCGGACTGTTCGTGCCCCACTGCAGGTGGCCGCTTGACGAGCCTGCCCGATACCTTGATTTCGGCTCCGAAAGGAATCGGGGAGACTTTTTTCATCCTCGAATTCTCATATCCCTTAACGCATTTCAGGGCGGCTTTCCCGGTGATTGTGACGCTGCTCATTCTCGATATGTTTGACAGTATCGGGACTTTAGTGGGGCTTTCGCAGCGGGCTCACCTTATCGATGATTCCGGTCGCATGCCGAAGATGGGACGCGCCCTGGCGGCGGATTCCATCGCCACTATAGGAGGCGCGATCCTGGGAACCTCCACTACCACGTCTTACATCGAGTCCGCGGTGGGCGTCGAATCCGGTGGGCGCACAGGGCTTACTTCGGTCGTGGTAGGGGTTTGCTTTATCCTCTCCCTGATCCTCTCCCCGGTTATCAACATCGTTCCGGCTGCGGCAACGGCTCCGGCTTTGATGATGGTCGGTGTGTTCATGGCCCAGGGATTAAGGGAACTGAAATTCGATGATCTTCAAGAAGTTGCTCCCGCATTTCTGACCATGTTGATGATCCCACTGACCTTCAGCATCACCGAGGGCATTGGCCTCGGACTGATTGTATACCTGGCTATCATGCTCCTGGATGGACGAGGTAGGGAGGTGCCCAAGCTGAGTTACTTGATCACGTTGCTTCTGATCGCGCACTACGTCATTTGATCATGCAAAAAGCAATCAAATCGGTGGCATTCTGAAACATGTATGAGTCTTGCCCTCGTTCTTTTCATCGTTTTTCTGGGAACCTTGGGCCAGGCGACTTTTGGATTTGGTGGCGGTCTGATTGCGATTCCCCTTCTGAGCCTTATCATTGGCGAGCGCCTGCATCATGCTATAAACGAGGTCTATTATCGGAGGTCGATCGAAGCGCTCTTGGCAATTTCGGTGATTTCACTGATTGGTGTCAGTGTTTGAGAACCCGGACCCCGGATCAACGAGTCAGTTGTTAGGTCTGGTACCGGGAAGAATTCTGCGGTAGCGTCAGTGATCTTAAATTCAGAGCCGGCATGTAGCCCAGCTGGCCGGCCTGAGCCGGGTCGAACGGGTCAGGGGAGGGTGTTCCCGATTCTTTCAATCCGACAATCTATGTGAATCAACGTGGCCTACTACCTTCGGACTCGACTAAAAATATGGAATGCCCAAGGATGGCAAACAGTAACAACTTCTGCAAAAGATTGACATGGAATATCATCCCCTTGGCCGCACCGGCCTGAACGTATCAGCTCTGGGATTCGGATGCTGGGAAACCAGCGGGCGCTACGGCGCTTTTGATGAAAGTGAAGTAGTTGCCGCGGTTCATCGCGCTCTTGATTCAGGCATTAACTGCTTTGATACCGCGGAATCTTACGGTTTTGGGAATTCGGAACGAATTTTGGCTAAAGCACTCGGTGGGCGCCGCCACGAGGCTATCATCGTGACCAAGTTCGGCATTCGGTATCCCGGCCGGGAAAAGGGACGCGACAGTCGCCGGGAGCGGGCGTTGAGCTCAATCGACACGAGTCTGAAGCATCTCAAGACCGATTATGTCGACGTCTACCTCGTGCATACCCTTGACGCCAACACACCGTTCGAAGAAACCATGTCCGCCCTCGACGAAATCGTGCGTTCGGGAAAGGCGCGGTTTGCCGGAGTCTCTAACTTTTTGCCCGAGCAGATGATGTCGTGTATGGAGACGCGGCCTCTCGACGTTGCCCAGCATCAATACCACATGTTCGACCGGACCGTGGAAGACGAGATATTCCCTGTTTGCCGTGAACACGGAATCGGAACCACTACCTGGGGATCTTTGGCCCACGGACTTCTGGCCGGAGCATTCAACGCGGAAACCACGTTCGAAAAAGGCGATTGGCGTTCGAACCCTAAAGACAGAAAATCCCGCTTCTTCACGAAGGAGAACTTCGCTACCAGTCTGGCGGTAGTGGAAGAGCTCAAGAGCATTGCTGCGCGGCACGGTAAAAGCGTTTCCCAACTGGCTTTGAACTGGGTGCTCAGCAACCCCGATGTGAGTGCCGCCCTGGTGGGATTTCGGAGTCCTCGTGAGGTCGATGAAAGCATGGGAAGCATGGGGTGGTCCCTCGACCAGGCCGAGAGAGCAGAAATCGACGCCCTTTTCCGCAAGTTCAAGATCAAGACTTCGGACCGAAACTGGTTCGAGGCCTGATCGGATAGCGCGTTGACCGTCAGAGGCGGGCTATTCGTTGCCCCAGGGAAACGAAGGGATGCGCCGGGACCGGTTCTCCAGCGGTATGGGCACTCTCGCGCCCTTTTGTTCACTCGATTCGTGGATCGCGAATCCGATTTCGGTGGTTCTACGGGCGCACTCAATATTGCAGTTCGGACTACCGTCACCGTTTATGGCCGCGACCAGATCTCTGACCATTGCGGGACCGGACGGCCAGCCTTCCTCGGTAGGTGGAATGTTCAAGGGCTGAAGCTGCGTTGGTCCGGCTTCATCCTTTGCCTGCTTCCATACGAAAGCGTTGCTGCCATCGTCAAATACAACCATCTGCCCTTCGCTACCGCGAATATGAAAGTTGAATGAAAGACTGGCATGGCCTTTGACAATCCAGGCGCTGGTGCCATTCGCAAAGCCGATTTGCGCCTGCCCCGATGGATCCACCCGTTTTCGTGAATCCGCGGGCTCGTCGCTCAAGTCTTCCACGAATCCGCTCACCCACGTGGGCTCAGGATCTCCCAGAATCATCAAAAGGGCATCGTAGGCATGGGAACCGTGATTGATGATATTGGGTAAACCGATGTGAGCGACGCTAAGGATATCTCCGATAATGCCATTGCCCAGTTCATCGCGAATGATCTCATAGCAAGGCCACCAACGGCGATCGAGCGCGAAGGCGAAGGGAGTGCCACTGGATCGGCAGGCGCCAACTATTCGGTCGGCTTCCTCCATCGATGTTACCAGTGGCTTGTCGACAAGGATCCCTTTAACACCGTGCTCAATCGCCAACTCTATCATGTCGGCGTGCATCTTCTGGCTGGCTCCAATAGCTACGATATCCGGCCGGACCTCGCTGAGCATCTGTGCGTAGTCGCTGTGGGAGGCCATGTCGCCCCAGGATTCCAGGAATTCTCGGCGCGTCTCCGCACCCAGATCAAAGACAGCTACGATGCTGGTCTCGGGAACAGCTGCAAAGTAGCTCGCGAAATTGTGGGCGCGAAGCATCGTCGTTACCGAGCGGTGGCATCCAACGATGGCGGTTCTTAAAACTTTCGGGTTACTCATATTGGAAATCCTTCATATTCCTCTATTCGGGAATACTCCAGCTACAATTTCCGGAAAATCAGCACCAGTTGGTTGACCTATTGTCCGGTCACGGAAGTTACGTTGTGGAAAATGTGATGAATTCGACGGGTGGCAGCTTCCCGTGAACGATAGTCGACCTCGCGAATCTCAATCTCCCGCACCCCCGTGTACATTGCCGCCTTCATCGTTCCAATTTTGTTTCTTCACCTATCGATTCAACCTAATAATTCTATTTAGGGACAGACCCATTACTCTTGACGGAGAACCAGGAGATCGATAGGGTTCGGTATGAGATCAAGGCGAATCAAGGTTCAGGGGACGAGTTCGGTCTATCACTGTATCAGTCGGGTGGTTGGAGGGGAGCTGTTGCTGGGGCCTGAGGAGAAGGAGGTATTACGTAAGCAGATGTGTCGCGTGGCGGACTTCTGCGGCAAATCCGGGCTCCAACAGAGGATCAATACCTAACGCAGAATTTCGTCCGCTTCTTCAAATAGCCGGGGCAGCAATTCCGGTGGCAAGGCCGGACCGGGCAATCTCGCGGATCCGCAATCCATACCGATTCGCCGCCCTGCCAAGGCCTTCATCGGGCTGACAAATCCGTACTCCTGAATCAGCTTGAGTAATCGGTAGGCGCGTCTCTGCTTGGACATCGCATCTTCCATGTCGCCTTGCTTGAACGATTTCCAAATTCCAACCCACAGTTCGGGCGCCACGCAAGGCGGACCGTCGATAAAGCCGACAGCTCCAATGGTGAGGGCCGGCAGAAATAGGACGGCGCTGCCGATGAAACAGGACAGTCCCATCTCGGAAAACGAATGCACAAAAGCGAAGGTAGCCGCGGAATGTTTCAGGCCCTTGAGTTGCGGGACTTTGTCTTGAATTTTCGCCATCAGATCGGGAGTGATTTCAACACCTGTAGCCCTGGGCAGGTTATAGACAAACAGCGGCAGATCGGCTGCCGCCGCTACAGCGCGGAAGTGCTCGACAATAGCTTCGTCTCCCTGGCGATAAAAGAACGGCGGAACACAGCAAATGGCGTCGATACCCATTTCAGCAGCGTGTTCGGCAAGCTTTATCGATCTTTCCGTTGTTGGGGCGCCGACGTGCATGATATTCTTGACGCGACCCTTCCCGACACCGGCAGCAATCCGGGCGATCTGCCGATTCTCATGGTCACTGAGCAAAATGCTCTCACCCGAACCCCCGGCGAGCCAGAATCCGTCCACACCCGCCTCAATATTAGACTCGAGGAGGCGCCCAAAGGCTTCTTCATTGAGATCACCCTTCGCATCCATGGGAGTGATCACTGCGGGGACAACACCTTCAAAATCAGCCATGGCGTGAAGGGTAGCGAGTATTCAAACTCGCTTCCAGTAATTTCGACTTGGTGCTAGCGTTTTCAACGTGATTAGATGGAAGTGTTTCCAGAGCAATAGAGCGGAACGCGATCAGCGTGCGCAATGCTGACGAGAGGGTGAGGAACTAAATCAAGGGGTAGGGTCGGAAATCGATGGACGTAAGTGTCAATGTTTTCGAACTTGAAACCCGGGATCCGTTCGCTCTGGGAACGAGGATATCCCAGCCGAAGGTTTGGCCATCAGTTCAACTGCAGCTGAGCGAAGCGGGCATTGTGGGGTACGGTGAGGCAGCGCCTATCGCCGAGGTCATGAGCTTTTCACCGAACGACGTTTATGCGGCATTATGTGCGGCTCGAGCGTTCATCGCTAATCTGAACCCTGAAAGGGACCACCCATTATTGCTCAGTGGGGATCCCTACGCCCAATCGGATCTGCTGGCCAGGATGTTCGCTGCAGTCGACTACAATCGGGGCGCTATGTGCGCACTCGATCTCGCTCTTCTTGACTGGTTCGCGAAATCTCAAGAGCTACCCGCTTACCGTTTGCTCGGTCAAGTTGAACGCCCTCGCTGTGTATCGGCGTTTACCATCGCAATCGAATCAGCTGATCGCATGATCGAGAAAGCGGCGGCCGTTTCGTGCTTTCCTATACTCAAGGTCAAGCTCGGCACGGAGACGGAGCTGGGAAGAGACGAGGATCTCGTGATCATGCGTGAGATTCGCACTTTGGCGCCCACGGCCCGGTTGATTGTCGACGCTAATTGTGCCTGGGAACCCGACGAAACGATTCAAAAAGCGAAGCAGCTTCGCGATCTCGGGGTGGAGTTCATAGAGCAGCCTCTGCGACCGGATCAGGACGATAAGATGGCCAGCCTATATACGGACTCGGCGTTACCCTTGGTGGCGGACGAATCCGTTCAGACGCCGAACGATGTATTCCGGCTGCGTAGCAGGTTCCATGGCATTAACGTAAAGCTGGTGAAATGTGGGGGCGTAACTCCTGCTCTGCGCATGATTGAATCGGCGCGAGCCTGCGGCATGTCAGTACAGACCGGTTGTATGATTGAATCGAGTGTCTGTATTGCGGCGGCGCTTCACCTCGGCCGTGCAGATTACTACGATCTCGATGGAGCGGCACTTACTAGTAATGATCCATTTGAAGGCGTCACATTCAAGAACGGGCTTATCGAGGCATCCGATTTCCCGGGCCTGGGTGTCCGGCCTGTTTCAGAAGTGAGGGGAATCTGAAAGCAAAACGCTGTGCCAGGGAACCCTGACACAGCGCCAAACAACTCAGAATACCTGAAGGCTATCAGCTGCTATGGTAGCCTTCTTCACCATGTTCTGCAAAGTCGAGTCCGGAGATCTCGATCTCCTCGTCAACACGAATTCCCACGATCTTATCAACGATGAATAGAGCCACGGCGGAGACGACGCCACTCCAGATCACCGTGATGACCACAGCTTTGAATTGTGCAAATACTTGGGCGCCCATGGTGACACCATCATCCAGGCCGGCTCCTCCGAGGGCACTGGAGGCGCAGATCCCAGTCAGGATAGCCCCGACGATTCCACCAACGCCATGAACACCGAAAACGTCCAAGCTGTCGTCGTAACCAAAAGCATTCTTGATTGTGGTTGCCGCAATCAGACAAAGTAGCCCGGCAGCAAAACCGATCAGGATCGCGCCCATGGGGCCGGCAGTCCCTGAAGCCGGCGTGATCGCGACGAGACCTGCTACCGCTCCCGTGGCGATGCCCACGGCGGTCGGCTTGCCGGATCGGATCCATTCACCCAGCATCCATGTGAGTGCTGCGGTAGCGGCTGCAACTTGGGTCACGAGAAGGGCCATGCCGGCGGTGCCGTCAGCAGCTAATTCGCTGCCCGCATTGAATCCGAACCATCCGACCCATAGCATGGACGCACCAATCACGGTCAGGGGCACGCTGTGGGGTGGGATCGGTTCCGTACCGTAACCCCGACGTTTACCGACCATGACGCAGGCGACGAGTCCGGCGATGCCAGCGTTAATATGGACAACCGTCCCACCGGCAAAATCGAGCGCGGGAACAGCCCAGCTAGCGATTAACCCGCCGCCCCACACCATGTGCCACACAGGAACGTAGGAGAAGGTAAACCAGAGGATCATGAAAATCAGCATGGCACTGAACTTCATGCGCTCGGCGAATGCGCCCACAATCAAAGCGGGCGTGATAATGGCGAAGGTCATTTGAAAAGTCACAAAGACGGATTCGGGTATCGTTCCGTCGACGGTGTCTACGTGAATTCCCTTCAGGAAGAGCTTGCCCAGACCACCGAAGAAGGCATTGCCGCCCTCCGCATAGGCGAGGCTATATCCGTAAAGAACCCAGAGCAGGGTCATGACACAGCAGATCGAAAAGCACTGTACGAGAACGGAGAGCACGTTTTTGACTCGTACCAACCCACCGTAAAATAGGGACAGACCCGGCAGGGTCATGAACAGGACCAAGGCGGTCGCCACTATCATCCAAGCGGTGTCGCCGGAATTCAAGGCCGGCGCTTCTTCCTCGATCGCTTCCACAGCGGCTTCCACCATTGCGGCGGCCGCGGCGTCGGCAGGCGCCTGTGCTAACATGGGGCTCCCAATCATCATGATTTGAGCCGTCAGAATAAATAAGAGTAATCGCTTCATAATTCGGTGAAAACTGTTTGCTGAAGGTGTGTTCAGTCCGTTAAACGGCATTTTCTCCTTTCTCCTCGGTGCGAATGCGAATAGCTTCCTCAACGGGCAGGACGAAGATCTTTCCGTCCCCGATCTTCCCTGTCTTGGCGGAATCCAAAATGGCCTTTACGGCCTCATCCATCTGGGTGTCGGCAAGCACGACCTCGATTTTTACCTTGGGCAGGAAATCGACGGTGTATTCACTTCCACGATAGATTTCCGTGTGGCCTTTCTGGCGGCCAAATCCCTTTACCTCGCTGACCGTCATGCCTTCGATTCCGATTTCACTCAAGGCATCCTTCACTTCTCCGAGTTTGAATGGTTTAACAATTGCTTCGATCTTCTTCATTAGCAGTAATTTTGAAATTTGCCTGAGTAGAGAGTCCCAACCAACTGACCGGTGAATCTTCAGGCCTTCGTTGTGGGTCGGTAGCGACAGCAATTCTGGTGCCAGAAGGGATAATTTTTATCCTATATATTCATAAAGAATTAATTACCAAATACTTGATAGATATCATCCAATACCGGAGACAACATTCTCGTGAATGGAACGCTGAGGTTTCTGATCAAATTTGACCAGCGAAGTCAGTTGGCCTCAATTCCAGCAGGAATTTGTGCGCGAATACGATCCTGTCCTGCCGCGGAGGCTCTCTCGTCTCAATGAACCCGCTTGACAGTTTTTTCGCCGTGGAAGGTCCGCGGCGCCAAAGGATTGGCGCCCTCCAAATCCGTGGCGTCATCCGAGAAATGGAGGGCGGCAATCCATTGCCGCCGCAACGTCTCGGCAAGGATCCCCGGTTCATTCTGCACCATAGTTGACGGCCAAAGCCCTCGATGACGAACCTCCTATCCAACCGGGCCAGCGTCTCCCTTCCCAATCGTAATCTCAATACTAATTAGACCTTATCCGAAAAGCCATTGATCTCCGCGAAAAGGCACAAAGAAGCGCAAAGAAAATCTGAGGAAAGGCCATTTCATGGCTTGATAAAAATGTCGCAACATGCTAGTGTTCAGTATCTTAAAACCTCACAAGGAGAAGAACATGGCAGCATGTGCGACAGAACGGAAGATAGCCGATATCAATCGCGTAGGCAACCTGATTTTGCCGATTCCAGACACCGATTTCCGTGATTTTCTCGATGAAGTCGACGAGTTGTCCAAGTTCGCGCCGCAAATCATCGATGCGATCGAGAAGGATCTGGATGTCCATGCGCGTGAGAAGAAGAAACTGCGACAGGAAGATGGCAGGTTCTTTGCCAGCGCTACGGCGGATTTTGCGGAGCTGAATATCGAGGAGGCGGATATTTTGGCTGGCGAATTGAATCTTGGGACAGGCCGTCCACGGATGCCTGCTTATGCGGTATATGTGTTCTTGATGATTCGTGGTTTTCTCGGTTCGTTGACTACGAAAGCGGCGCGGCGGTTTCTGCTCGAGTCGATGAGCTTGTATGGATTTGTGCAGGCACGGGGCCTGAAGATACCGGCGGTGACGACGATTCTGGAGAACGTGAACCTTGTCAGCCATGCGACCCGCGAGTTGATCTTTGACCAACAGATCGGCTATATCCTCCAGGAGCAATGGGACGATTTCGGGAAGCTGACGATCGACAGCACCGCGGTGAAAGCAAACAGCAGCTGGCCGACCGATGCGAAGGTTCTCACTGGGGTGTTGAACCGGGCCTATCGTTATGGGCAGAAGTTACATGTTTTCGGGCTGGAGGATTTTCGTCCGGGATGGGTGCCTGGTTGGCTGCAGCAGATGGACAAGCTGGAGTTTCGGATCTGTCTGGTAGCCGGCAAAGCGAACTCGAAGGGCAAGCTGAAGAAACATTACCGGCAGTTGCTCAAGCGGGGCGGCAAGGCGGCCGAGGCATTAGGATCGCAACTGAGCTATCTTGAAGAGGGTCTGTCGATGCAAGCCCTGCCTCCTAGTCGGCGGGAGCTTCTGAAGCGTTTATTGAGCCAGATCAGCCGTGATGTGGCCGACGCCAAGCGGGTTATTGGCTACGCCCATGATCGGGTGTTTGACGATAAGAAGCTTCCCTCCACGCAGAAGGTGCTGAGCCTCTCGGACGGATCGGCGGCTTACATCAAGAAAGGCAGTCGCGAAGCGGTAATCGGTTACAAGCCTCAGCTGGTTCGCAGTGAAAATGGATTTATCACCAGCTTGATAGTTGAGCCCGGCAATCCGGCAGACTCTGCCCAGTTGGTGGAGTCGATCAGCGATTCGATCACTCGCACCGGCGTGGTGGCTGAACTGGTCAGCAGCGATGATGGATATGCTTCGGCAAAGGGACGTAATGAGCTCCTGGCGATGGGGGTGAAGGCCGTTAGTATAAGTGGGGCCAAGGGCCGCAAGTTGACCGATCCGGATGATTGGGAAAGCGCGCTGTATCGGCACGCCCGTCGCGATCGCTCGGCGGTGGAGTCGATGATGTTCACGATCAAAGCAGGATTCGGGTTTGGGGAACTGGGTCGACGAGGCATCGGTCCGGTCAGCGATGAACTGCTGGAGAAGGGACTGGCCTACAACTGTTGCCGTATCATCCTGATGAAGAAACGACGAAACAACCAACAAGCCGAGGCGGCCTGAATCCGACCGGTTAAATACCTCAGAGAAAAGAAGAAAATCACGGGATGACTGTCTTCAGAGACCATGAAAAAGCGGGCCATTACGCTGCAAACCCAGTGCATGATCGCTGCGAACCCACTCCCTGTGGTGCTGACAACCCGGAGCCTCGAGTCTAACCTTTATCAAGTAAGCAAAACATCCAAAAGCATCCTTCCAGACCCCTTTTCGAACAGGGTCTAATTACACAGCCATCCCACAGGATGTGGTGAGACTCCCTTTCGGGCAGGGTTAAAAAAAGGTGGTCGGCGGCGGATTCCGACCAAAGAATCCGCAGTATGAAAAACATAACGCCGACGAAACACTACAGCAGCACCTTGCATCAGCTTTGTAAACTCATCCCGTCGCATTTGACGGAAAAACTCGCCCGGGAGTACGGGGTCGATAAAAAGGCGCGCACCTTCACGCCATGGAGTCATGTGGTCAGTCTGCTCTTTGCGCAACTGACCCATGCCATCGGGCTTAACGACGTCTGCGACACCCTGCGGCATCATGCGGCCAAGCTCAGGGCGATCAGGGGAGCGGTTGCACCGAGCCGAAACACTCTTTCGCATGCCAATAGGGAGCGCGACAGCGACATGATGGAGGCGTTGTTCTGGAAGGTGCTGGGGCATCTGCAAGAGCTTTCGCCGGGCTTTGGACCGGCCGGGCGCTACCGAGGCCTGCCCCGTCGCTTCAAACGGGCGATCCATGCGATCGATTCCACCACCATTGCCCTGGTGGCCAACTGCATGGACTGGGCCAAGCACCGTCGGCGCAAGGCCGCGGCGAAGATGCACCTGCGGCTCAACCTGCAAAGTTTTCTTCCCGGCTTTGCCGTCATTGAAGAAGCTTCCCATCACGACGGCACGCGGACCCTGGCCCTGTGCGCGGGGCTGCAGGCTGGAGAGATCGCGGTTTTCGACAAGGCTTACGTGCATTTTGCCAATCTTTTCCATTTGAGCGAACGCGGCATATTCTGGGTCACGCGCGCCAAAGACAACCTGCGCTGCCATGTTTGCCGCAAGCGCCTGCGCAAGCCTCAAGGACCTATCCTGCGGGATGACGAGGTCACCCTGAAGGTTCCCGCCTCCCGCCGGCAGTATCCCGGCAGGTTGCGCCGGATCGAAGCCGAAGTGGAAGTCAACGGCGAGTGGGTCGTCATGGTTTTCCTCACCAACAACATGGACTGGGCCCCTTCCAGTGTCTGCGCCCTCTACCGCTGCCGCTGGGGCATCGAGGTGTTTTTCAAGCAGATCAAGCAAACCTTCAAGGTCTGCGATTTTCTCGGGCATTCCAAGCAGGCCATCCGTTGGCAGCTGTGGGCCGCCCTGCTGCTGCTCGTTCTGCTCCGATACATTGCCTTTATCAGCCAGTGGCCGCACAGCTTCACCCGGTTGTTTACGCTCGTGCGCGGCGTGCTCTGGGACCGCTTCGGGCTTTTCGATCTGGCGGACTTCTATGGGACAGCACGAACCCGATATCGAATGTGTTCCCAGCCTCAACAGGCTTACCTGCCCGGTTTCTCCCCTTAGCTCTGTGGGACAGCATCCGTCCATATCAACCATTTCCCCCCTGTTTTACATTTTGACTTTTTCCCAATATCAACCGCTATCCCGCTCCATCCCTCAGGCTTGCCTTCAGGGTTTAGGCCTTATGGGATGGCTGTGTACTAATTATACTCCTCTTTTGAACGCAAAAGCGTCCAGCTACACCGTAGGAAGGTTCATGATCCAAGCCACAGTTGACGGCGAAAGGCCTCGATGAGGGATCACCTAGTGTGGTGTCCGTTAAATAACATAAATTAATTAGTTTTCCCTGTCTGCTTTGCCAAGGCACGTTTGGCGCGCTGGATCTTGCGCAGGATTTCCTCTCCCTTCGCCTTCCATCTGTAAGGCTTGGGGTCGAGGTTCCTTTCAGCCAGATAGGTTTCTATGTCTTCGACCAATTGCCTGACGCTGGTAAAACTACCATCCCTGATAACATCTTGGGTCAGTTCGCCGAAAAAGCGCTCGACCAGGTTCAACCAGGACGAACTGGTCGGGGTGAAGTGGATGTGAAAACGCCGATGGCGCGACAACCACTTGCGGACCTTCTGTTGCTTGTGCGTGCAGTAGTTGTCAACGATCAAGTGCAAGTCCAGCTGCTTGGGTGTCTCCCGCTCGATTTGCTTCAAGAACCGCAACCATTCTACATGGGTATGCCGCTGTTCGGTGCGTGCGATGAGCTTGCCGTCCAGATAATTCAAGGCTGCAAACAACGTAATGGTCCCGTGTCGCTTGTAGTCATGTGTCTTGGTGCAAATCTCTCCCACGCCAAGAGGTAAGCCCGGCTGGGTCCGCTCCAAAGCCTGGCATTGGCTCTTTTCGTCGCAACACAATACAAGGGCCCGCTCTGGCGGATCCAGGTATAAGCCGATCACATCCCAGAACTTCTGCTCGAAGTACTTGTCATTGGACACTTTGAACGTCCTGACCAAGTGAGGCCTGATATCGTTAGCCCGCCAGATGCGCTGCACGCTGTCGGGGGAAATCCCCACCTCCCTGGCCATGGTGCGAACACTCCAGCGAGTGCGTGGCTTCGGCGGTCGTGTAGCCTCGGTAATGACCTTCTCAACCTTGCCCGCCGGTATCCATCGGGGCCGTCCTCGTCCCTTCCTGTCCCGCAATCCCTCCAAGCCGTCTCGCTCAAAGCGTTGCGACCACTTGTTCACGCAGGGCACACTAACCCCGAGTTCTTCCGCGAGCTGCGCCTGTTTGACGCCTTCGGAACGACGCAGTACGATTGTCGCCCGAAGGCTGTCGCGCACGGATACTGTCGGTGCTTTCACGCGACGCTGCAACTCTTGCAGCTCAAGATCTGTAAGTTCAATTATGGATATGGGTCTTGCCATGCCGATAGCATAACATGGTAAGACAGATTAATTCAACTTAATTATCGGACATGAGACTAGCTATCCGTTCGGTCTCTCGAATGCTTATGCGAAGTAAATCAAGCCCCTGCAATGGGACCTGTCATCCATTACGATCGTTGCAATCCAACTGGATTTGAAACCGGCCCCTGCACGTAAGCCCCCGATTCTACTGTGAAACTCATGACAAAGCTGCTGTAATCTTTGCTATGGAATACCGGATACTGGGGAATACCGGACTGCGCGTCTCGGCAATCGGGTTGGGAGCCACTCAAATCGGCTCTCTCGAGGTTTCCGTAAAGACAGCCGACGAGGTCCTCAAAACTGCGCTGGACTCAGGGATCAATTTCATCGATACAGCACCGCGATACTTTGAAAGCGAGACTCGAATTGGTAACTGCCTCGGGCAGAGGGCCGACGAGTACATCGTGGCCACCAAGTGTGGGGCTTATCGAATACGCGAAAATGGGGACGGGGAAACGCGTTACCTGGGAGGCTCGGACTACACGCGCCAAGGGATTCTTGATACTATCGACCGCAGCCGCCGTGCGTTGAAGAAGGAAATCATCGATATCGTCCAGTTTCATGGGCCACCTAAACCCGATTTCGATGAGCAGGAGGCATTCGAGGCCCTGATTGAAGCCAGGGAAAGCGGCCGTGCTCGCTTTGTGGGCCTATCGGCAGCGGTAGATGGGGAGACTTCTCCGCAATTAGCCCAGCACTGGCCGCTCGATACGTATGAATTGAACTACAACCTTCTCTGGCAGGAACCCGGCGCCGGCACAATACCTCGGCTGGCGGCGCTGGGCAGAGGCATTATCGCCAAACGCCCGTTTGCCAATGCCGTGTTTCTGGGCAGTATGGTCGACGACGGAGCAGACGCCAATGCCATGAGGGAACGCCTCAAGCGATTTCCCCTTTCCCGGCTGGCAAGCGAATACGGCTACTCCCTGCAGGAACTAGCGCTCCGATTCACCCTGTCCCACCCGCAAGTTGCGACGGCTATTGTGGGAACGGCTGATCCGCGGCACGTCGCAGAAAATGCCGCGGTAGCCGATGGGAAATTGTTGTCGGCGGAGTTGCTCGGTGAGTTGGGCAGATGGTATCGTCAAGCGACTGATGCGGAGACTTGAAACTACTACTTGGAGAACAATCATCGATGCCCTATGGATCTGAAGTCTGAAATTGCCACGGGAGCAGCCGATTTGTGCCAGCGATTCGGCGTAAAACGGCTCGGTTGTTCACGGCGATGAAACCGGGAGCAGCGACATTGATTTCTTTGCTGAATTCGATGCTCCCTCTCCTGAAACCATGCCCGATCGCTATTTTGGCTTCATTCAAGCAGCTTCCGAAAAGTTCCATCGACCGGTTCAGCTTCTGACACCGGGCATGATTCGAAATCCGTTTCTCAAGAAATCCATCGAGCGGGAGGTGGCGAGCGTGCTGAGACTTCATATCGGCACGGTTCGCACGCACTACTCGAGAGCCAAAGGACGGTTGCGCGACGAACTTAGAATCATCAAGCGAAAGGATAGCCATGCACTCCTCGACGAAAGACCACCAATTAAGCCAGCATTTCTGCCAGCTGCGAGCGCGGGATGGGAAAGAGGCGCCAACATTTGATTCGATGTGGAAAGGGGCCCATCTCCGCCTTCGGCAGCGGAAGCGGGTGAGACGGTTGACGGCACTTTCTCTATCATGGGCAGCGCTGGCTGTACTCGGAACCTGGCTGCCGGTTGCATGGTTCCTTACACCTGAGAAGAAGACTGAGAAACCCACGGCGGTATATGCAGCGGATGCGGGATCCGTCCCTATGGCCTGGGATTCGCCGACCCGATCGCTGTTTATGGTTTCAGATGTCCGGGACCTTTGGAATCGAGACTTTATTTCAGTTTTCAGCTATGGAATCGGAACCCTCGAACCGATTGAGGGGATAGTCTGGGAGTCACCAACCCGAACCCTGTTGCCAAAAATAAAGAGCGGCTGAAACCGGAAGCCGCGATCAAGTCCGAACATCGAAATCCGAAATGAATATGAGAACCCTATTGTCCACCCTATTCTTTACCTTGGGCGCCACCGCTTTACTGGCTCAACCGCACGATCGCGATCCGCTGTCCCGGGCCCTGTTTGCGCCTGAACTGATCATGAGGCACCAGCATCAGCTACAACTGACTCCGGACCAAAGCGACCAGATCAAGGCCGCCCTGCAAGCCGCACGATCCGAATCCACCGGCCTCGAATGGGATCTTCAAGAGTCCATGCAGACGATGCTTCGACTCCTGCACGAACCGCGAGTTGACGAAGATGCGGCGATTACGCACCTGGATATGATCCTCGACTTGGAGCGCGCCATCAAGAGGAACCAATTGAGTCTGGTAATACGGATTAAGAACCTTTTGGCACCGGAGCAACAGGCGAAGTTGAGACAGATCAAAGAAAGGCAGAGGGATTTTGAGGCGACCAATATTCGGCACCGATAAAGGTGATCCTATGATGGGATAGTGCTGTTGGCCACGGTTTCGTCTTACCGGGTTCACTTTACGCGTCCCTTCACAATTCGCTATGGCATTTTCTACCTGCCACTGCTCGTTGTATTCTCTTCACGAGCGCTACGACCCTTTCTCGAGCGCCTTCAACATGCAGTCCACGTCAGCTTTGTTACCCGTTGGGGCGCTCTCAACTTCTCCTATGCCAACCGGCACCATGACTATCTGCTAGACCTTTTGGGCCGGAGACTGACGCAGCAAATCCTTGTTGTGCAACGGATTAATTACTCGGATGGGCTACCGGTGCAGAGGCACTTGCTCGCGAGGAAACCACCGCCGATGTCAACGTCTTGAGCTCCTTTGTTCATGGGTTCCCTATCCTGCGCTTCACTTGCCATAACTCCTGTCGAGTACAGCCCCGGGGGCATTGTTCAGGATGAAAGTGATTGTTCCATCCTGTCCGGTCGTACCGTTTCCTTCCCAAGTCGACAGGCTATCCCGATGGAAAAGCACGTAGCCGAGGCCTGCCTGTGCGAGGAATCCCCGAAGAATCTGAGATAAAGGTCTTGAATCCGGAAAGGAATGAGGATGGCAAAGGCAGGAATAAATGAAAGCAGCAAGGGAAAGCACGGGGAAAAACTGGATTCTGAACTTGAGGTCCGGAACCTAGACAATTATAATGCGATGCATTGCATAGTTGTCGGGTAGTGTATGCTGAGACCAAAGGACACGGAAATTGTCTGAAATTGGACAAAGCATAACAGTTGGCACCGCTCACTCACGGGAAGGGTTGAAATCATGAAGACACTGAAATTGCACACTGGATTGTTCGCTACGCTGGTCGCTCTGGTTGTTGCAACATCAGCTTCCAATGTCCTGCTGGCGGACACCGGGGCGGAACATCAGATCCAACGCATGGAGCTGGGCGTCAGCGGCGGGAATATAAACGACATTACCACCGGCTTCTGCTGCAGCGGCACGCTCGGGTCGCTTGTCGAGGACAGCAGTGGCACACAGTACATCTTGAGCAACAATCACGTATTGGCCGTCACCAACGACGGCCTTTTCGGAGACCCAATTATCCAGCCCGGTATGATCGATCAGTCGCCGGTGTGCGACCCGAACCCCAACGATACCGTGGCGAATCTCACCGATTTCGTCGCATTGAAGTTCAAGAAGGGACAAGGCCCGAAAGGGCCGACGAACATGGTAGACGCTGCAATTGCTGAAGTCGTGCTGGGCACGGTCCGTTCGGACGGATTCATCCTGGACGTGGGTCTGGTGAGCAATAACACGCTCGCCGCCTCTGTGCTGCAATCGGTTCAAAAGAGTGGTCGGACCACCGGCCACACCACTGGCCAGGTCTCCGCTGTCGGGGTCACGGTGAATATCGAGTACGATGAGGAATGCGATCCAAACGCCAAAAAGCTGATCGCCCGATTCGTTAACCAAATCCGTATCACCCCAGGCACCTTCAGTGCCGGCGGCGATTCGGGCGCACTCATTCTCGAGAACGGCTCAGTGGATCCGGCCAACAACTTACCAAGGGCAGTGGGACTACTTTACGCCGGGAGTTCCGTCGACACTCTCGCTAATCCAATCGATGACGCGCTGAATGCGTTCAACGTTACCTTGGTCACCGGACTGCCCGGACCGACCGGCACGGTTGCCGGCACCGTCATCACTGCCGTTCCCAGCACGCCAATCGCCATCGCCGGGGCCCACCGTGTCCGCCGACACCGGCCAGTCGGACACCACGGCTGCTGACGGGACCTACAGCATTGCCGATGTTCCCGTGGGCAACCGCCAGGTAACCGCATCGGCAAGCGGATTCGAGTCGCAGACCAACCCGGCGACCGTCACCGAAAATGCCACCACTGTTGATTTCACCTTGAACGAATCAAGTGATGTAGGTCAGCGGAGCTTGCGGAGCTGAGTTGCATCACAGGGTTGGACTGAGCCGCAGGGACTGAAGGGGAGTGTCGTTTGCGGATTAAAGGTTTACGAGTTTAGGAATAAGGGGGCTTGGGAGGAGAAGGAGGCCCGCGGCGGAGGCGGAATGCTGATAGGTTTCAGCAGGAGAAAGAGCTCGAAGGTATCGGTGAGATGAGACAGATCGGGCCCAAGAAGTGTTTGCACAGCCGGGCATGCGAAGGGTACGTAAAGAGAGCGGAGCAGAATAGAGGCCGCTATTCTGATTGTGATCAGGCATGGGCAACAGATGGAAGTGAGAAAGGAAAGAAACTGGGCGGTGATCGAATGCGGGGGAGTAAGGCGAGGATCTGCATGGGCCGGTGGCAGTTGGGACAGCGGAAGGGTGCGGGGTCGTTCTTTGCTGCTGTGAGCGCCTCGAGGCGGGCAAAAGCTGCAGCGAGGAGGGATCGGACTTTCTGCAGCTTGGCTCGATTGGCAGGACTGAAGAATCCGTAGTAGCGGACACGGGTGAAACCGCGTGGGAGGACATGCTGGAGGAACCTGGCAATGAAGGTTAATGGAGGCAGAGAACAGGTGCAGGGACGGCCGGTGTGGGAATCTTTATAGGCGAATGTGACAGCGTCATTGTTAGCGGAGAGGATGCGGTTGTTGCTGAGGGCGGTACGAAAGACATAGCGACTGAGGTACTTTAAAACCGGCAGGCCGCTGCCGGCAGGTTTGGCATGGACGACCCAGTCGCAGTTCCAGATCTGGGGGTCGACCTGATCGGTGAGAAGCTTCTTGGTGAGGGCGGCTTTGATGTTCTCGCGGAAGGAATAGGAAAGTGCCTGGACCGGAAGGAGGTAGTCGGGCTTTTTCAATCGCATCCACTTCCTGGCGTTCGTGGAAAGGCTGCCGGCGGGGATGAGGTAGTGGATATGAGGGTGATAATCGAGGCGACGGGTGCAGGTGTGAAGGATGCCGATGAAGCCGAGCAGGCCGCCCAGGAGCCGCTTTTGCCGGCCGCGCTGCAGGAGAGCGTCGGCGGAGCAGCGGAAGAGCAGGTGGTAGAAGAGCTTCTGATTGCTGCGTGCAAATTGGTGCAGCTGGCTGGGAATGGTGAAAGTGACCAGGAAATAGGCACAGGGGAGCAGCAGATGCTCCTGGCGTTGCAACCACTCGGAAGCATCGGCGTTTCCGCACTTGGGGCAGTGCCGGTTGTTACAGCTATGGTAACTGTAATGGGTGCGGTCGCAGGGCGCGCAGTGGTAAACGCAGCCGCCCAGCAGCGGCGTGCGGCACGATAAGATATCGCGCATGACACGCCGGTGGCTGGGCAGGATGTGTTCGCCAAAGCGCTGCAGATAGGCCGCCCCATACCGGCGGAAAACCTCCGTCAGTTCGGGCATGGACAGTATGGATGCGCTGAGGCGCTACAAGTGGGCGATCATCGCGTTGAGCCGTTGGGTGGCCTGTTTTTGTACCACTTCGGTGAGGTGGGTGTAGAGCGCCGTAGTCTGAGGGGACTGATGGCCCAGGTTGTTCTGAATCTGCCTGAGGTTCTCGCCACACTCGAGCAGATGGGTGGCGTAGGAATGACGCAGGGTATGGATATGTGCCTGTTTGCGGCTTCCGGTGGCCTTCAGAGCCAGCCGGAAGGCCCGCTGCAGGCTGGTTCGTGACATGGGCCGCTGGGCCGTCGGGCAGCCGATGCCCCCATGGCCCGGAGCAGGAAAAAGCCAGGTAGGGTTGCGATGACGCCGCCATTGGCGTCGCAACGCCAGCAGAGCGCGTTCGGGCAGAGGTACATAGCGGTCCTTCTGTCCCTTCCCGGCACGAATGTGCAGGACCATGCGCCCCGCATCGATGTCCTCGATCTTCAGGCTCAAGCCTTCTCCCAGGCGCAGCCCGCACGAGTAGATCACGCCCAGACAGCAGCGATGGTGCGCTTCTCTCACCTCCCGCAGGATCTTCCCGACTTCCTCCAGGGTCAAAATGACCGGAAGGCGCGACTGGCGCGGTGGACGCACCAGAATCGTCTCTTGGGGCCAGCGCCGCTTGAGCGTCTTCTCGAACAGGAACTTGATCGCGCAGATGAAGCTCGTGCAGGTTGGGCGGCTGTAGACTTTGACGGTTTTAAGGTAGATGAAGAACTGCCGCAGCTCTTCAATCGTGACCGATCGCGGCGATCTTCCCGCGCAAAACTCCGAGAGCCTTTCGGCTGCCCTCAGATAGACTTCCTGTGTCTTTTGCGCATACCCGTGCAGAGTCATGTCATCGAGCATCCGTTCTTGCCAGCACCGATAGGTGTGAGTACGTTTCATGGCGTGATTCCTTTCGTTTGAATCCGTTAATCGAAACTCCCGGCCACCCCGTGTGGCCGGGAGGAATCACACCTTACCACCGACTATCAATCCTAGCCCAGTAACTGTCCGAAATGAGGAGCCGCCGCGTAGCGGCTTAGTTCAACAAATCGACTCAGCCAACCCAGTCCACCGTCGACTGCGTCACCTATGACCTCAGTGGCGGTAGAAACGGGAACAAGCATATCAACATTACCATCACAGTCATCGATGGTCTGGGTGGCCCGGTTTCGGGCGCTGAGGTCCGGATAGAAGTGTTCCGAAACAGCAGCTTCTACGGTAGCGGCAGCGGCGCCATCACGAACGCCGCCGGCGAAGTCACCTATACCGCCTCGAAAGCACCGCCGGGCGAGTAAACGACAACGGTCACGGATGTGATATCAAGTCTGACCTTCGACGGGGCAACGCCGGACAATTTGTACCGGAAAAACGTCGATCCCGTCCCGGATGCGGACTGCCGCGGCGACACCCCACAGCCGTCCGGTGGTGCGGCATCAGGATCGGGTAACGCCATCGGGCATGCAATCGCGGTAAAAGTCCGGCACGAGAACGATCTTTTCGCCATCCCCGGCGTTGTCGGTACCGGTGTGGGTGTGAACGCTACGGGAAACCCCGTCATCGAGGTCTATCTCAGGAGCAACAACGGCAATGCACGGGCCCAAATTCCGAATGCCTTGGAAGACATTCCCACTCGGATTGTCGTGACTGGACCATACAAGGCGTACTGACGCCTGTCATCGCCTGAAGCGGACATGAACCTGTTTAGAATTTCCCGGACAACCTGACTATCAGGGCTCCGGGATTTTTCTGAACGATTGAGGTACATCCCGCGACTGGCTGGGTCTCCCGCAAGATTCGTGTGCTTGGTTTCCCGCACACACGCAACACCCATGTGTTGTCATCGAGCGCCTGGTTGAAGCTTTCAAAACAGTTCTTCTAGACCTGTCGTCGCATTCACAAATCGCCGAGGATTATAGGTTCCAATTTCATATTCCAGCCATTCTTTTGTTTCGAGTCTGACAAAATACGGGTATGATTTCTTGCCTGTCCAGAGCCACCCCAACTTCGCGTCCCAATACGTTACCTCGCTAATATCATTGGGAAACTTCTCACGCCACGTGAGGCAATCGAAGAAATACCAGGGGAGGTTTCGCAAGCCAAGCTGCTGACCAAGATTCGATTTCAAAAGGAAACTCTTTTGAACCTGATATAGGGTATTCAGCGATTTCCAATCAGCCTCAATCTCCACAAATAAACCTCTCGCCCCTGACTCGTCTCCAATCTGTAGCAACATCCATGCTTTCGCCGCCTTAACGAGCTGATGAGTATCGGATGGTAAGATCGAATGGCTCCATGCGAACGCTTCTTCAATCTCATCTTCCGAGAATTCCGAAAAGTCCGATGGGAAAAAATCATCTAGACCGGGCAGCTTATCGATGCATCGAAAAACTACCATGGTGGACTCAGGAATCCGCAGCCGGTATTCGAAGGATGTGCGGAGCCGGAACATCGCGATATGAATGAACGATTGCGTAATCCAAAGATAATCCTGATGAGCAACGTAGCTTTTCCCCGGAATCAGACTAGTGTGGTGTCCGATAAATAACATAAATTAATTAGTTTTCCCTGTCTGCTTTGCCAAGGCACGTTTGGCGCGCTGGATCTTGCGCAGGATTTCCTCTCCCTTCGCCTTCCATCTGTAAGGCTTGGGGTCGAGGTTCCTTTCAGCCAGATAGGTTTCTATGTCTTCGACCAATTGCCTGACGCTGGTAAAACTACCATCCCTGATAACATCTTGGGTCAGTTCGCCGAAAAAGCGCTCGACCAGGTTCAACCAGGACGAACTGGTCGGGGTGAAGTGGATGTGAAAACGCCGATGGCGCGACAACCACTTGCGGACCTTCTGTTGCTTGTGCGTGCAGTAGTTGTCAACGATCAAGTGCAAGTCCAGCTGCTTGGGTGTCTCCCGCTCGATTTGCTTCAAGAACCGCAACCATTCTACATGGGTATGCCGCTGTTCGGTGCGTGCGATGAGCTTGCCGTCCAGATAATTCAAGGCTGCAAACAACGTAATGGTCCCGTGTCGCTTGTAGTCATGTGTCTTGGTGCAAATCTCTCCCACGCCAAGAGGTAAGCCCGGCTGGGTCCGCTCCAAAGCCTGGCATTGGCTCTTTTCGTCGCAACACAATACAAGGGCCCGCTCTGGCGGATCCAGGTATAAGCCGATCACATCCCAGAACTTCTGCTCGAAGTACTTGTCATTGGACACTTTGAACGTCCTGACCAAGTGAGGCCTGATATCGTTAGCCCGCCAGATGCGCTGCACGCTGTCGGGGGAAATCCCCACCTCCCTGGCCATGGTGCGAACACTCCAGCGAGTGCGTGGCTTCGGCGGTCGTGTAGCCTCGGTAATGACCTTCTCAACCTTGCCCGCCGGTATCCATCGGGGCCGTCCTCGTCCCTTCCTGTCCCGCAATCCCTCCAAGCCGTCTCGCTCAAAGCGTTGCGACCACTTGTTCACGCAGGGCACACTAACCCCGAGTTCTTCCGCGAGCTGCGCCTGTTTGACGCCTTCGGAACGACGCAGTACGATTGTCGCCCGAAGGCTGTCGCGCACGGATACTGTCGGTGCTTTCACGCGACGCTGCAACTCTTGCAGCTCAAGATCTGTAAGTTCAATTATGGATATGGGTCTTGCCATGCCGATAGCATAACATGGTAAGACAGATTAATTCAACTTAATTATCGGACATGAGACTAGAGAGCCTCCTGCAACCGTGCACAAACGGTTTTCAAGATCTTGATACGGGCGAATTTCTTATCGTTTCCGGCTACCAGTGTCCAAGGGGCATAGTCCGTGTTGGTGCGCGCTACCATATCGTTAACGGCCTCTTTATAAGCGTTCCATTTCTTACGGTTGCGCCAATCTTCCTCCGTGATTTTGTACCGTTTATAGGGCACTTCCTTGCGTTCATTGAACCGCTTCAGCTGCTCGTCCATACTGATGTGAATCCAAAACTTACAGATGATAACGCCGTGCTCAACGAGCTGCTCCTCAAATTCATTCACTTCGAGATAGGCGCGGCGCCACTCGTCCGGGGTAGCAAACCCTTCGACCCGTTCCACCAGCACGCGCCCGTACCATGACCGGTCGAAAATCGCGAATTTCCCGTCCCTCGGCAAATGGCGCCAGAAACGCCAGAAATAGTGGTGGGCCTGTTCCTCATCGCTGGGTGCCGAAATCGGAATAGTTACGAAGAGTCGAGGATCCATACCTTGCGTAAGCCGGCGAATACCGCTCCCCTTTCCGGATGCGTCCCAGCCTTCGAATACGGCGACCGTTGAAATCTTCTTATTGAAAGCTTTCCAGGACAGGCGTCGGACTCTTCGCTGGTACTTCGACAGGCATTTCCGGTAGGCAGGTTGTTCGAGTGTGCGGGTCAGGTCTATTTGATCGACCAATGTCGGTTGTTCTGAGAACGACTCATTTCCGGCCTTGGATTTAGCCACCTGAGTAGCGGCGGCGACCGATTCCAAGCGGGCTTCCAAGGCATCCAGGAGCGCCGTTCCAGCCATAATCTCCCGGTAGTGGCGATCCTCCGCATCGATGATAATCCAGGGAGCGTCGCCAGAATCGGTGCGGCGGATAGCTCGTTCAGCGACAGTGGCGAAACTGTCGTATTGCTCCTGATCCTTCCAATTGGTAGGCAACTGGCGCCAATGCGCGTTAGGATCCGTTTCTAAGTCTTGGAGGCAGTGACGCAGGGCCTTCTTTGAAATATGAAACCACAATTTCACGATGAGTGCCTGGTCGGCCACGAGCATCGGCTCAAAAGTGGAAATGCGCTGCAGGGAAGTGTCAAAATCCCGGCTATCCATTGTTCCGTAAACCCTGCTGGTGATCGGTTCCGTATACCAGGATCCGAAAAATATCGCAATTTGGCCGCGAGCGGGCATGGCCCGCCAAAACCGCCAGTAGAACGGATGTTCCCTCTCCTCGTCGGAAACGTCGAAAAATGCATGGGTCGAAACTCCACGGGGATCAAGCCATTCGTTCAATCGGTGGACGAACTCGGCCTTTCCTGCTCCGTCCACTCCGGAAACGATGACGATTACAGGAATATCGGTTTTGCCGAGGGCGAACTGCGCTTCGAGGATAGCTGAGCGCAGCCTCCGCTCGCTCTTCTTGTACTCCTGTTTCGAGAGCTTCCGACCCAGTTCGAATGCTTCAAACATCTATCGGGGACAATCTTTTATGGATATTACTCGAGATTGAAGAAGTCGCCGCTCACAAGGTCCACAAATTGGCGAGGACCGGCGGTTTCCACGAAGTAAAACACCCAGGAAGAGCGGCCGAAGCTGAAAAGATTGGGATATTGCTCGGCATTCGTCCAGAACCAAGCTGCTGAACTAAGGTCGAAGAGAAACACTCCCTCTGGGCTACTGCCTTCTGACACGAACAGCCAGCTATGCTGGGCGTGGAAGATCCAGGGAAAGAAGCCGGTGTTAAAATCGGCCAGCCAATTGGAACGGACCCATCCCTCTCCGAGGTCGGAGGTCTCGCCCAAAGCCGCGGTGACCGGGTCTCCTTCAGCACTCTCGACGAAAATGGTAAAATTCCGACTGTCCTCGCATCCGAGATCATTGCATATGCGGAGCCAGAACTGAGTAGTCTCGAAGAGCGGCCCCGGCAGAAACTGGACGACCCCGGCGATGTTGATCAGGGCAGTATCGGGAAGTGGGTTTGAGATGTCGGGATGAACGCCACGATAGGCGGTGGTCTGCCGCAGAAATCCGGTCAGGGTAGTAGAACTGATGATCACTGGTACTCCTGCCTGGATGGTTGTATCCTCCGGCTGGCTGGAAAACAAGATTGGCCCCTGAGCGCGAACAGCGGTGTCAACCAGCAGCACGCCGAGGAATGATAAAAGGTTCCGAAAAGGTATCGTGGTCATGGGTGAAGCCCCTGTCTCGTTAGGTCGCTTTATTTGGATTCCACGAACCTAGATTTATGTCACGAATCGGTCCCGGTCAAGGGCGAGCAGGGAGGAATGCTTGGAAGGCGATTTCTGGAGGCAATAGGGGCATCAAAACTGTTTGGATTGTGAGAAAGCTTCATTTTTGCGAGGAACGATTTACATTTTCCTGAAAACATGGAGCATCAGCGATTGCTTAGAAGAACAAAGAGGCAACCAGTAAGGAAGGAAGGTTTCGATATGACAAAGATTATGGATAAGGAAGACACCGCCTCCGGCAGGGCCTCGTACGGTACTGCAAATGAAGCGCACAGCGTCGGTCGGGGACCGGCTATCTGGCTGGCGGGTGATCCCGAAGATCTGAAAGTGTGGATGCCTCTCGGCGCGGCGGGTATCGTAACCAACACTGTGGTACTCAATCAGATGGTGCAGAAATACGGTCCCATCAAAGAAGTGGTCAAGCGCTACCTCGATATCACCGAAAAGCCCGTGGTGGTCGAAGTCGACGGGCATTCGACAGACGAACTGATCGAGGTCAGCCACGCGTTCACCACCATGTCGGATCAGATCATTATCAAGATTCCCTGTAGGACAGATGGTCTGGGTGCATTTCGCAGGCTTGCCGACGAGGGAGTCGACACATTCTGTACAACGGTGTTTTCTTTGACCCAGGCCGCTGCCGTAGCCCAGGCGGGGGCGACGCATATACTGCCATTCTGCGAACCGGTCAAGGAAATGGGGGGTGATCCGACGCAACTCGTGCGGGAGTGCGCGACAATGTTCAATGGTTGGGAAAATCGACCCTACATCACGGCGGCGCTGGTGCGATCGGTCGACGTTGCCCACCGGGCCCTTCGTGACGGAGCCGACGGCATCATTATTTTCTGGAACATTCTCGAGCAGATGATGCAGCACCCGCTGACCGCGACCTGGAACACCACGTTCATGGATGAATGGAAGGCAATGCACAAAGCCGGGCTTCTCGAAGATGTACCGGTGTCCAGTCCTGATTAAAGGTGGATACGAGGTTATAGGTTTCCGGGTTCAGTGGTTCACGGGTTGAGGGTACGAGATCGTCAGCATTTGTATCGATGCCAATGAAGATGACTGAAAAAGTCTGGGCTATTTGTGAGGGACCACCGGCATACGGTAACTTCGACCACGCTCACGATTACTGCTGAGTTCATCACGATCACGATGCAGGAGAATGATAGGGATGAATAACCATGGATAACCGGCCCAACCTGTTGGTCATTTTGACGGACCAGCATAATCCGCGCTTCAGTGGTCCCTATGGGCATAGCCTGGTCCGGACGCCCCACATGGACCGGCTTGCTGAAGAGGGCGTGACTTTCGATAGTTGCTATACCAATTGCCCGCTCTGCGTGCCCGCACGGATGTCATTCATGACGGGACGGTATGTGCACAATATCGGGGTCTGGGATAACTGTGCGCCCTTGGCGGAAGACGCCGTAACTTGGGCTCATCGCCTGAGGAATGCCGGTTACCGCGCGGCACTTTCAGGAAAGATGCACTTTCGGGGATTCGACCACCTCCACGGCTTCGAAGAGCAACTGGCCTACGATATCAATGCGCGCAACGCGCCGCATAAACCGGACTTCTGGTCACAGGTAACACCGAAGACATTCCCACCTCGCCGGTTCCCCGGCTACCGGTCCGGCTCCAGCAAAGAGATCGTTGCCGACGAAGCGGTTACAAAAGCGGCTGTCAGGTACTTGCGGGAGGAAACCGGCAAAGAAGAATCCTGGGCTCTGGTGGTCGGTCTGGTGTCACCGCATCCACCGTTCGTGGCGCCTTCCGAATACTGTGCTCTTTATGATCCCCAGGAGATCGACCTTCCCGAGTTTCCCGATGCCCTGCTGCAGAGATTGCACCCTGCCCAGCGTAGGAGACGTGGCGCTGAACCGGGCGACCGTATCCCAGACGAAGTGATCAGGGGCATCCGCGCTACCTACTATGCGCAGGTAACTTACGTCGATGACAAAATCGGACAACTGATCGATGCCTTGGAAGATTCCGGTCAGCGGGAGCAGACCGTTGTCGTTTATACATCCGATCATGGTGAGATGATGGGGGAACATGACATGTGGGCGAAGTCGAGTTTTCTGGATGATTCCTGTCGTGTGCCTCTGATCATCAATTGGCCCGGACGGTTTCCGGGAAGTCGCCGCGTCAAGGAGAACGTATCGCTGGTCGACCTCGTAGCGACCCTGGTCGATATGAGCGGCGCGCAGTCAGACCGGGCCGCTGCTCAAATCGATGCTCTGGATGGGGAGAGTATGCTCGGCCTCCTGGACGATTCGCAGATGCCTTCCCAGTGGAAAGATGAGGCCTTCTCCGAGTTCTATGCGGCCGGATCCGTGGCGCCCTCGGCGATGCTGCGCAAGGGGAAATGGAACCTTGGGCGACTAAACTATTATTATCACGAGCCGGCGGAACTTTACGATATGGAGGCGGATCCGCGTGAGCTCCGCGACCTCGGGCGTGAAGCGGAATTCGCCGAGGTCCGGCTGGAATTGGAGAATGACCTGTTGTCGAGATGGGATCCCGCCGCTGTGGAAAAGGTCGTCAGGGAGAGCCAGGAGCGACGCTCCTACCTATTCGACCACCTCTATCGCTACCTGGCCATGGACGGAATGCCCGGAAATCGATTCTAGCAAAGATTGAGTGGGATCCACCGTCACGCCCGTGATCAATGGCTTCGAACGAGTCAATCGATTTCGACCCCGACAAGAAACCGACCCAACCAAACAGCGCTGCCAACTCCGACTCCGCTCGCCTCGGAAGTCCGCGCGGGATATACCGTAGGGGAGCAGTTCAGGACAAAGTTCAGGAAAATAGTTTGGGAGAATCGAAACTTTTCCCTGAACTTTGTCCCGAACTACAATATAAAAGAACCGCCTGAATCACGCGGAAAACTCGACAGATTGCTAGCGCCCGCGCAGGGGGGTAGGTATATCAGAATCCTTAGGTCCGGGAACGAACTCCCAACGCTCGTGCTCTTCGTTCCAGTGCTGTATGCTATCCTTGGGTACGAATTCGTAACGCCCCGTTTCTTTATTATAAGCCCGCACCGTGTCGAGGCGTAGCCGGCGTTCGGCTTCTTTCTGATCATCGATGTTTTTTGCCTCCACGTTACGGACCAACTCGTCCAACGTAGCCGCCTCACCCGAAACGGAAGTTCTCTTTGCGTGAGCTTCCCCGGCAACTTGGTCGAGGGTTTCACAACCGCTGAATGCGGAAACCCATAGGATCAAAACGGATGTGAGTGAGGCGGTGGCGCGCTTCATCGTTTGGTGACTGTTGATTGAACGACAGCCTTAAAAAGCCTACTCCCCGTAGCACGCTACAGGGAATCTACGGCGTTTACTCTTCGGGACCAGCTGTCGTCCTACGAGGTGTTTTTCTAGAACCCTGCAGCAAGCTACAGGGAATGATCAAGTTCTTTCGATCTGCAGGGTAGGTATCGGACCCATTGGTTCTGCGAATAAAACGGAGGTGTCGTTACTGCGCAAGCGCTTCCGGATCAATTTCCATCGTTCCTATGCGGGTGACGGGCCCGGTCATCACGATTTCGTAGCCTGCTGCAATTTCGATGCGTAGCTTACCCCCTGGCATGTGAACAGTAACCGCATTATCCACGGACCCCATGCGATGGGCTACGGCCGCGGCGGCGCTGCTGCTGCTTCCCGATGCCAAGGTGTAGCCGGCTCCTCGTTCCCAGATTTCGATGCGAATGTTTTCCCGATCGATTATTTTGAGAAACTGAACGTTTGTACGATTGGGAAACATCGGGTGCGACTCGATTCCGGGTCCGATCGTTTTCGCCATTTCCGGTGTTGCCTCGGGCACGGGAATTACGCAGTGAGGGTTACCGATGGATGCGGCAAACATGCGAAATTCCTGTCCATCGATCTCGATGGTTTCATGCAACACTTCGCGAGCAGGCCCGGAAACCGGAATTTCACTGCTGAGAAAGGTAACCTTACCCATTTCCACTTCGAACTGCGCGGCATCATCGAGGGCTCGGCTCCGTACCACGCCACCCAAGGTGTCGATGGACACGGCTTCGTGTTTCATCAATCCAGAATCCCAGAGAAATCGAGAAAAAATGCGAATGCCATTGCCGCTTTTTTCTGCCTCGCCCCCATCCGGGTTATAGATGCGCAGGCCGAAATCGGCTCGTTTGCTGGGCATCGGTCCGTGAAGAATACCATCCGAACCCAGTCCGAAGTTTCTATGACAGATTAAGCGGATGGTCTCCGGGCCGGGCGCCGCCGGATAGGAAGTGGCATTGAGAACAAGGTAGTCATTTCCCAGTGCGTGGTATTTTTCAAATTGCATGCTTAGACCTGAACGGGCTCCCTCGGAAATCAGTATCGAGTGATTATGATGTAGCGAACCTGGTTTGGACCATGATTAAGGCAATTCGGAGGACGAAGTTGCAATGAAACTTTTTTCATTCTCTGCACTCTCGGCGAGCTCCGCGGGACGCTTCGCCCAACCGCCTAAAGCCAGAAATCCCAGCCCGATATAATTCTACGCGGCCAGGCGGAAATCGATCTGCCGCTTGAATCGGTTTACGCGGGCGACTTGTACCTGCACCTTCTGTCCCACTGAAAAGGTCCGCCTATGGCGCCGTCCCACTAGCTGGGTGCCGTCGCTGTTGAGTGCATAGAGATCATCGCGCAGGGACGAAATCGAGACGAGGCCGTAGGCGAGGGACTCGGTGAGCTCCACGAACATGCCGTGATTACGAATGCTCATAACTACTGCCTCATGCAGGTGCGGATGGCTTTTTTTGGATTCGCGTTCAAAATACTCGAGCAGTTTCAGGCGAACGGATTCCCTTTCCGCTTCGGTACTGTTCTGCTCTGTCTGGGACAGGTGTTGAGCGATCGACTGAAGGCGCGATAAGCTTAATAGCGCAGACGGGTAGGAAAGCGCGGATTCCTCTCCTTGACGGGCGAGAAAATTGTCGACGATGCGATGGACTACGAGGTCGGAGTATCGCCGGATAGGCGAGGTGAAATGGGTGTAGTGACGCTTGCCTAGCCCATAGTGTCCGTCTGGCTGAGCCCGGTAACAAGCTTGTTTGAGGCTCCTCAGGAACTCGATGCGAAGCATATGTCCCTGCGGGTGTTTTTTGAGCTTTGAAATCAGCGAAACCACATTCTTTCGAACGTTAAGATCTCCTGAATTGACGCTGAATGAGAACAACTTTTCTCGCAGCTCATCGAGCTTGCCCGGGTCGGGGTGATCGTGAATACGGTGAATGAGAACGAGACTGACTCGAAGCAGGGTTTTGGCCACTGATTCGTTGGCAGCCAGCATGAACTCTTCGATCAGTTGGTGGCTTGGATCGTGGGTAAGTCGGACAATGCGGTCGGCGAAACCACCTTCATTCACGAAGATTTTCATCTCAGGCATATCGAGATCCAGGCTACTCTGGGCCAAGCGCCGCTCGCGCAGCCGCTCGGCAATGGACCAGAGATCGCGGATATCCTTCCGAAGCTCCCGCAACTCGTTGCCGGACAGTTTCGCCAATAACCTGCCCGTTGCTCCGGTCTGATGCGCAGGGGGAATCGGCAGACGCCTGATCTCTTCGAGATCTGATTCGCCAAGCAGTGCCATGGCCTGTGTGTAGGTCAGGCGCTTTCGACTCCGAATCACAGTGTTGGCCAGACGAGCGGATCGGATCCGGCCTTGCGCGTTACAGGTGATGAGCACGGATTTGGTCAACCTGTCCTCGCCCTCAACGAGGCTGCAAATCCCATTGGAAAGAGCTTGGGGCAACATGGGTATTACCGTTCCCACGAGGTAGGTAGAATTGCCGCGTCGCTGAGCCTCGCGATCGAGCGCCGATCGAGGGCTCACATAGGCGCTGACGTCGGCGATATGAACGCCAATTCTACGCGAGCCTTTGGGAAGGCTTTCGATTGAGAGCGCATCGTCAAAATCCCGGGCGTCATCCGGATCGATGGTGAAGGTGCGCAATCCCCGGAGATCCAGCCGGCCCTCAATCTGTTTCGGGGTTACTGATTTTGGAATGCGATCCACCTCCTCCATGACTGATGCGGGAAATTCGGGATCCAGATTGAACTGGTGGAGTGTCGCCAGTAGCTCCGCTTCCGGTGAATGAGTAGGTCCCAGGACACCGATGATTTCGCCTTCGGGATTGAGATGCCGTTGCTTCCACTCTTCCAACCTGGCCACCACTTTGTCGTTCACGCGAGGTCTTGGTCGCAGAGAGCTGCGATTGGGATCAGGTACTAGAATATCCTGAGTGATGCGGGGATCGTCAGGAATGACGTAGTGGTAGAGTCTACTCCGTTTCAACGTTCCGGTGAGGGTAGTACGGGCGCGCTTCAAAATGCGGATAACCCGACCGCTCTTGGTCTGCTCCTGTGTCTGGCGCCGTGACCCACGCCGGCCCTGCCGATGTTCGCGGCTGCGTCGGGGAGGACGCACAATACGAACCAGAACCCGATCCTTATGCATCGCCACGCCGGTATCTTCGGAGCCAACGGGAAGGGGTTCCGGCTTTGCTTCTCCCGGCCGGGCGTCGGAAATCAAAAGAGCTGACCCGCTCTGTCGGAACACGAGCTCACCGACCATAAGGTCGGCGTCGTGCGGTTGGCACAACCGATCCTGCTTGACCCTCACAATGACACCTTCGCGCAACAGCTTTCCGATTACCGACCTGAAACCGCTCCAGCTGGCGCCGATGGGCTGAAGGCATCGAAAGAGTTCCTTCACTGTGAGTGGCGTATAATCGGGAGTTCCTGTGGCTGCGACGATACGCTCTCGGATATTTCCACTGTCGATTGCAGGTTTCATCGATCTACTCTTCTGAATGTGAAACTTCAGGCTTGGAGTAGGTTTCAGTGTTCAGGTGTCAGGGCTCAATTCCGCCTTCTCAAACTGACACCTGAAACCCGAAACCTGTATGAAGTATGCTACCTGCATGATCCGGCCAAGGCAAATAGGGCCGGGGCCCGGCTGACTTGCAAATAGTCTTACCAATGTGGAGGCGCAATAGGGTCGATAGCAAGGCGGAACAAACCCGGAATGCCTAAGTCCGACGGATTGCTACGCGAGGGCCTGCCCTTCCAGCGAAGGCAATGGCAGTGGCTGCGGGCGATCACAACTGCTCGCGATTTCAACGGATTCATGCATCCGGGAAGATTCCTCGAAAGCGCACATCACATCCAGAACATGGTAGGCCAGTTCGCCGCTGCATCGCGGTGGGCGTTTGTCTTTGATGGCATAGGCCATGTCGGCAAGTCCCAAACTGCGAGAGTTGCTCGTATAAGCGTAGGCGAGCGGAAATTCACGCCAGTTGCGATCGTCAGAAATTCCGGGGCGAAAGATGTGCACCGGACCGCCGAATGAGTTGGGGTCGGGCACCTTCATGCTGCCTTGGGTTCCATGCAATTCTATAGGGTGGTTGGAATGTCTCCAGACGTCGAAGCTCATTGTCATTGTGATTACGGCCCCGTTTACAAATTCCAGAAATCCCGTGTAGTGAGTAGGAACGTTGACGTCGATGACTTCGCCCATTCTTTCTTTGCAGGTTGCCGTCCGCTGCGCAAAGATCGCAGAAGTATGGGCGGTTACGCTCTTTACAGGTCCAATGGTGCTAATCAGTGCGGTGACAAAGTAGGGTCCCATGTCAAACATGGGACCACCACCCGGTTGGTAGAAGAAAGAGGGGTTGGGATGCCAGGATTCGTGCCCATGCCCCATCATGAAGGCCGTACCGGCCACCGCTTCTCCGATCCAGCCATCATCGTAAGCTTTTCTCGAGGTCTGCAGGCCGCCCCCCAAGAAAGTATCAGGAGCACAGCCCACGAGAACATTGCGTTCACGTGCGGCATCTAAGGTGGCGCGCCCTTCGGCACGGTCGAGAGCCAACGGCTTTTCGCAGAAGACATGCTTCCCCGACTCGATTGCCCGCAGGTTTACGGAAGCATGTGCCTGGGGAATCGTCAGATTGAGCACAATGTCGATATCTGCCTGAAACAGCTCATCAGCCGAGCAAGCTTCGATTCCGAATTCCCGGGCCAGACTAGTGGCGTTGGCTTCCACGATATCCGCACAGCAGGCAACGTTCAGAATGGGAAAGCGAGCTGCGTTGCGCAGGTAGGCCCGACTGATTGTGCCGCAGCCCACGATGCCGATTCGAGCTGTTTTCTTACTCATGTATTCCGGAAAATCTGACTGGAGCGTCGGTCAAGTTCAAGCCGAGTTGTGAACTTAACCCGCAGCCGGAAACGATCTCGAGCAAGGTGATAGGGAAAGCGATAACGTCGAACTTGATAATTCCTTGGGAAGGTACTCTTGGGCAAGGAAAAGAAAGCGAGTCTCCGCGAAATGCTTGCGGAATACTTGCGGCCGGAGAAGAGGGTATCCGAAAAGATTGCGTCCCTTGCGAATGCCTTGAATATCGGTTGCTTTTCAGCACTCTGTTTAAAGTGCCGGGGGGCTAGGAAACGACAGGAAAAACTGAAGATTGTGTGATGGAATCCGTTCAAGACAAATTCCATCGGGGCCTCGCCGAATTTAAGAAGGGAAATTACGGCGAGGCATTCTCCCTGTTTACGGACGTGACCCAACACGATGCGCAGTTCTCGGATGCCTACTACCATCTGGGAATTATCTACCATTACCAGGATGATTATGACCTTGCCACGCGTTACTTCGACATGGCTATTCGCGCCAATCCGGACCACTCCGGAGCCCGTGCCCAACTCGGGCTCCTGGACGAAAGCGCGAGCAAAACGTCCCCATCCACGGACCTGTCCGGGTATTCCGAAGAGGAATTTTTCGAGCGTCTGAAAGAGGATCAGAAAGAAGCGACCAACAATCTAATCGAGGCCATGGGAACTTCCGGACTGGCGTCTCGGTTGGACCCGACGAGTGTGTTTATCGACCGCGTGATCTTCACCGGAGGGAAATATATCGCGCCCGTGGCGCCCGCATTGATGAGGGCATTCGAATATATCGCGCCCGTGGCGCCCGCATTGATCGGGGCACTGCTGGTCTCCAGCTTATTTGGTTCGATGGACATCGCCCCCTTTCTGCCGGTGCTGATTACCACTTTTGTGATATTCATGGGCATGCAGTTTTACGTGAAGAGCCAGTTCCAGTAATTGCATGGATTCGTTCGCCAAGGCGGAAGTGCGCGGCTGGAAACACTCCGCTGCAACGTGCACCGCACCCGACGGGTCCTGCCGGCTGAGCGCGAGGACCCACCGGGTTACTCGATGAGCACGGCACTGAAAAAGAGGTTCTGGAAAGATCTCTTCGCTGTGCCGTCAACATCCGGCTCGGGCCCGTAGAGCGATCCTACGAGGATGTGTTTGTTTACGACGAGGAAATACTCGTAATACTTGGTCGAATTACCATTTTCCGGGTCGGAGATTGTATATATGATCACCTTGTTCGGCTGATCCAGCGGCCATAGCGATTGACCAGATGGTCGATAGTTCCCATCGTCATTAAGAAATTCCGTGCGATCCTCATAGGTCACCTTCAGGCCCTCAATGTAACCCTTCAGGGATTCGGAGCTGATGTCGGGTATAAACTCCTCCGTATTGTAGAGCGAAATTGAGAATCTGATCTTCCCATTACTCCGCAAATAGAAACTCGCAGAGGAGTTGGGATCCTGCCTTCGCGACCAGTTAGCGAGCGGCTGGCTTGCGCCATTTCGGCGGCGAAGCGCAAGGTAGCGTCCAGCGCGCCCTTGAAAGACAGGCGCATTGAGTGCACCGCGGAGGTATGGCAGCCGGTGGCGCGGGCGGCCTGTTGCATCAACAGTCGAACCAGGTTGTAGGCGATCGCATACATGGTGACCATTTTCACCGCCATGGCCGGAGACTTGGCGCGGATAAAATCCATTCCCATGGTGGTTTTGATGTCATCGAAGCACAACTCGATGTCCCAGCGTCGCAGGTACAGTTGCGCCAGTTCTTTTGCCGGCGCCTCCAGCAGCGTGGTAACCACCATGATGTGCCGGGTGCGAAAACCGGGAATGTCGATGAGGTAGCGCACGTAGCGCACCGTGATCGTGGCCGGCAGCGCTTCCCATTCCTGCCGTGTGACATGGGGTGGGCGGGCGCTTGGCGCAGGCCGCCTCCACTGCACTTTGACATCGTCGCCACCCATCCCCTTAGGCCAGCCACGCGAGCCGTTCAGTCGCGTCACCATATCCACGCCCCGGGCCGCCAAGGCCGCAAAATGCGGGTAGGAACCGTACAAACGGTCGCCCAGCAGCACGTCGCCGGCCTGCAAATGCTCCCTCAGTTCGACATCGAACATGCCGCCTTCGTCGGCGCTGTGGGGACTGAACGAAAACCGCTCCAGCGACCTGCTGCCCAGATTGAACAGAGCCACTATCTGCATCACCGGAAACCCGCAACCGGGTTTCTGCCCGACGGGTTGGCAATACTCCTTTTGATTGGCCGGAGTGTCTTCCAGTTGCACCGAGGTGCCGTCCACGACCATGACGCGCCGCCCTCCCAGCAACCCTCCCGACGACATCATCTTCTCACAGACCCGCCCATGCACCGCATCCACACTGTCCTGTGGCAAGCGCTGGCGCGCATCGCTGTAACTGCCGGTGCTGTTGCTTAGGTCCCGCTCCCCATCGGCCGCGCAAACCGAGGCCTGTATTTCTCGCACCGCATCGCGCAGACTGCCACCGCGAAACACCTGTCCGAGCATGCCTCAGAAGGTCACATCGGCCGGAAAGAGCCGCTCGCGGCAGCCGTTGGCACCGGCGATTTTTTCCGCTTCCACCGCTTCGCTAAACAACGAATGCAGTTGACCCGGGGCGCGCCTCCGTATCGTATCGAATCGTTCTTTGAGGGTCCGCTCGGCAGACTTTTCAGCTCGTCCAAAGAGGCGGTTTAAACCTTTGAAGTATAGTGTTTTATGCATACAAACACGATGCTTAAATAACGTTTATTTGGAGAGCTTATTATTCAACTTGGTGATTCCCCGTAGCTTGCTGCGGGGTGGCTGACTTGATAAAGAAGAGAGGGTGGGAGAGAGGAAGGAGGAAAGTCGAGTAAAGCGAGGAAGTCACTGTGTGTGGGAGATCCACTATCATGTGGTGATGCCGGTGAAGTATCGGAAGGCGCTGATAGATAAGCGGATTGAGCGAGTGATGATCGAAACGGCCAGAGGGATAGGGGAACGCTATGAAATAGAACTGGAGGCCCTAGGGATGGATAAAGACCATGTGCATTTACTGTGCGGGGCACATCCGAAAATAGCGCCAGGAAGTATCGTGATGAAATTCAAGAGTATCACAGCACGGGAGTTGTTCAAGAGGGAGCGGTGGCTGAAGGAGGAACTCTGGGGAGGAAGATTCTGGAGTTCAGGGTATTACGTGGGGACGGTTGGGGAGAGAGGGAATTGGGCGATGGTGGAGAAATACGTTTTGGAACAGGGCAAGCCGAAGGAGGATCTGCGTCAGTTAACACTGTGGTAGAGAATAAGTTCTCCTTCCCCGATACCCCGACGCTTGCGTCGGGGACTGGAGTTTGGTTACTACTAGACTGGTGATCTAGGTTTTCACTTTTTCCCTTGATTTCAAGCTGGTTTTCGGTGATTTTAGTTCTAGTATATTCGCTAGATACTTAATCTCTAAACACAAAAACACCATGGGGTATCCAACTAAAGTTCAGCTCATCTCCCGCAAAAAGGGGGCCGACCAATATTACATTAATTTCCCCACCGCCATTGCCGAAGCGATGGAGTTCCAAAAAGGGGAGATTATTGAGTGGATCATCGAAGACAAAGCCAACATCATCGCCCATCGTCCGGTGGTTCCGCCTTCGCCGGTCACCATCAAAAAAAAACGGCACCTCGCTCCTGAACCAGTGGGAAGCAATTTGGAGGCAGTGCGAACAAGAAGTCTCCGGCACCCCCTCGTGCACGCGCCGAGTGCGCGAGCATCTGCTGGCCCATCTGGTTTGCCCGGGACGGCACACGATCACTTCGCTGATCACAGTGTTTGGCAAGCAGTTCCGGGACTGGACGGCGGATTACTCCCTTTATGCCAAGGACCGGGTGAACGAGGAGGTGATCTTTCGCCAAGTCAGAAAAGAACTCGAAGCGCTCAGCCCCGCAACCCGACCACTTTGTATTGCCCTCGACGATACCATCCTGCGCAAGACAGGCAAAACCATCCCCGGTGCGGCCTACCGCAAAGATCCCCTCGGCCCGCCCTTCAACCTCAATCTGGTCTGGGCACAACGCAGGCTTCAGCTCAGCGCGGCGGTGGCCGATGAAAACAACGAAGTGCGCATGATCCCGATCGCTTTTCAGGACGCTTCGACTCCGCGCAAGCCCCGCAAAAGCGCACCGGTCGAGCAGGTCGAACTCTACAAGGAGCAGATGAAACAGCGTAACCTCAACGCCTTGGCCACCGATGCATTGAGGCAACTGCAGCAAGAGCGTGCCGAGGAAAACGCAGGAACCGCACCCGAGTTGCATGTCGTGGTTGACGGCAGTTACACCAACCGAAAGATGCTGCGTAATCTGCCCGAAAAGACGACCCTGATCGGTCGAATCCGCAAAGACGCCAAGCTCAGCGCGAAACCCGGCGCGCAAGCCGTACTCGGACGCAAGCGCTTCTACGGAGAGGACCTGCCCACACCGCAACAAATCCGCCGGGACCCGGACATCCCTTGGATTACCGTGCAGGCGCGCGCGAGCGGCAAATGGCGGGACTTCGAAGTCAAAACCCTGGGACCCATACGCTGGAGGGCGGCCGGGCAGATGGATCTACGCCTGCTCGTCATCCGTCCGGTTGGATATCGCCTGCGCCAAGGGGCCAGAAAACTATACACCCAACCGGCGTATTTGATCTGCACTGATCCGAACCTCCCACTGGAGGACCTGCTTCAGCAATACCTCTGGCGCTGGGACATCGAGGTCAACCACCGCGACGAAAAGACCATCCTGGGTGTGGGGCAGGCTCAAGTGCGCAACGAAAACTCCGTCCAGCACATCCCCGCAACCGCAGTAGCCGCCTACGCCATGCTCCATCTGGCCGCTATCAAAGCTTATGGACAAGGCGGCAAACCTACCGCCATTCCCGAAGCAAAATGGAGGAAGCCCTCTAAGAAACAAAGACCTTCCTCTCAAGACCTGATCAACGAATTGCGCAGGGAATTATGGGCTTGTGCCATACGCCCGGAGATTTTAACCAACTTCATGAACAAAGCTCACCCAAAGGCGAAGTTGATTAAATACCAACCGGACATCTGCAGCTCGCTATTCGCCGCTACCGCATGATCTAGAACGAACCAAACTCCAGACCCCGACGCTTGCGTCGGGGAGGTTCATCAAAAATCACCCGATAAGCGCCTTATCCGAGTGGCATTCACCCATTACCTCACTTCCTCCCAACGTGGAGCAAACCTACACAATTGGAGATCCCACCGGCTTCACTGTGAAGGAATACAAGCTTCAGAATCTAACGCTGAGCGGGCAGGAACATCTCAAGGTGGTGGGACCGGTCGTTCTAGTAATCGATGATGACATTTCGGGTCCATTATCGCTAACCGTATCACCATATCCGGTGATGTGAGCTTTCACTACAACGAAGCTCTGGAGGGCTTCGCCTCCGAGTCTACTTTCCCGCTTGAATCGTGGGGGGGAATCCTGCTTAAAAACAAGAATTTGAAGGATTGTAATACAGAGCCCGCGGAGGAAAGGAAGAACGGAGACTTCTGAAGGACGGAACCAAGCGAATGGTGAACGGACTGCCGGAGCAGGCCTCAGCGTTCTCAGCGGTCCATTCTAGCCAGGGTTGATTTAATCGAAGAGAATAGATATCGAACTGCGCTGTGAACCGCCCCTTTCTCAACCTGGAAAATATCAAGACTCACTTTCCGATTTACAGGGGCCTCGTATTCAAGCGCCAGACCGGTACCGTCCGCGCGGTCGACGGGGTATCCCTGACTCTCGAGAGAGGCGAAATTCTGGGACTAGTCGGTGAATCGGGATGTGGCAAATCCACGTTGTCTCGCACCGTTATGCAACTCATTCCTGCCACCGAGGGGGCAGTCGTGCTGCAGGACCGGAACCTCTCGGAACTGCCGGAAAGCGCAATGCGTGCGGCAAGGATCGATTTCCAGATGATCTTTCAGGATCCCTACGCCTCCCTGAATCCCCGTATGACGGTATACGACACGCTGGCTGAAGCCATCAACACACGCCATAAGGCCAAGGGTCCGGCTCTGCTTAAGCGAGTTACCGAGCTTATGCGTCGAGTGGGCCTGGCTCCCCGGCTGATGAAGAAATATCCGCACGAGTTTTCCGGGGGTCAGCGTCAACGGATTGCGGTTGCGCGGGCTCTGGCCCCCGAGCCCAAGCTGATCATCGCCGATGAACCGGTATCAGCGCTGGATGTTTCCATCCAGTCGCAGATCCTGAACTTAATCCTGAAATTGTGTCGCGAGATGCAGTTGACCATGATCTTCATTTCGCACGACCTTTCAGTGGTTAAGTATATCGCGGACCGCATCGCGGTCATGTACCTGGGTAAGATCGTGGAGCTTGGTCCGGCTGCATCCGTTATTGAAGATCCCCTGCATCCCTACACCCAGGCTCTGGCCAGTGCCATTCCCATCCCCGATCCAGAGAAAGAGCGTTCACGCCAGCGCATCGTCCTGGATGGGGAGCCGCCGTCGCCGCTCAATCCACCGTCCGGGTGCGCCTTTCACCCGCGCTGTCCTCACGCTGAGGCCGGATGCGCTGTTACTGTTCCGCGAATGGAAACCTTCGCCGGCGACCGGGAGGTGGCTTGCTTGCGGGCAGGCGAGATCCCTAGGGAAGCTAAGCCGCTCCGCGACCCTTCGACGGGCTCAGGGATTTCATCAGGCTCGGGGCCCTGAAGCTCTCGAACGGGCAACCCAAAGAGATCAGGAATCCACCTTCTGTCGAGTCCTGGTGAAAAGTTGACACGGGGATATTCGATGCCTTGAACATCGAAGTGAACTTTGAACGAGGAAAAAGAAAATAAGATTTGGAACCACTGACTCTGAGATCAAACCTGGAAGAAATTAACCGCAGAGGCCGCCGAGAGCGCTGAGAATAAGAAGGGATTTGTTGTGCGAGCTTCGACTGGAATACCTTGCATATCGGGCTCTTCTGCGCCAAACCTTCCTCAAAAAATGAGAAGTTGAAGGATTGTAGCACAGAGCAACGGCATAGTCGCCTAAGAGGTCAACTTTTTGTTCGATCTCGTGCCCTCAAGCACTTAATTTTGCCGCCGTGAAAACCAAAATTTATCTTCGCTTCCTTACTTTCGTCGGCGCTCTCATGATGTTACCATTGTTGGCGGCAGCAGAAACCGAGGCTGATGCATCGGACCCGTTAGCTGTAGGGCCACAAACCGCGATCCCGAGCGAAGGCAGTGAAGAAAAGGCGAAATCCGCCGCTGTCGCCTCGGCCCTGCGCGTCATTTTTCTGGCCATCAAACACGGCGTCCCAACTTATAACGAGGGCAACCCTGGGGCTTGTGCTGCTATTTACGAAGTCGCGGCCGTTGCCATCGTCAATCTAGGGACGCTTCTTCCGCAAGATGTCCGGGAACCCTTGAGCAAGGCACTGTCGCAGATGAAAACGGAGCAAGACGTCCAGAAACGGGCGTGGCTTCTGAGGCGGGGACTCGACTCCGCGGCCAATGCCATGGCCGCGCAGCAGAGCTCAGAATGAGTCATACGCCGACCTTCACCCGTGCGAAGTGAATCTTGTCGTCGAGGGCCGTAAGCGCGGCGAAGGTCTCGATATCCCGGCGTGAAGGATCGAGCCGTGCGATGGCGTTGCTCAGGAAGTCCCGCATTTGATCGTTCTGAGGTTGAAAAGTCAGCAGCTCGCGGTTGAACGCATCCCTGTCTGTTTCTGTCTTTCCGCTCAATCGCGTCCCGAGCCAGGCTACCACGGCCTCGTCGCAGGCATGGTCCTTCAAGGCCTCCGCGAATTCTTCCGGCTCAACGCCCAGGAACCCCAGAATGGAGCGATCGAAGCCTGAGTCTTCTCCGCACCAATACTCGCCCAAGGTGTTTCCGTTAAATGCCCGGAATTTGTCGATCATTCGTGCCAGGCCAGCCACGCCTCCAATGCTCAGATCGTAGGTGCTGCGGGGCGGGTGCCGGTTGAGGTCCGTCAACCCGAAGCTCCGTTCGTCTTCGACATCGAGCAGATCGAAAACGGTTTCGATATCAGTCCGATCGGGCGCAACCTTGTCCCGGCGCACTCGCAATCGTTCCCTCGCCGCGCCGTAGCGCCCTAGATTGCACCAGTGGGCGTTGAAAATACTGATTTCGGCGGCGGGCTTCTCGACACGCCGGCGCAGCCATTCGCTTAGTTCAACGTCATTGGGATTTTCGTAGGCCGCCGATTGAAATACCTCCGGTCCAATTCCCATGAACGCCAGAATTGCCCGGTCCAGACCCGAATCCTCGCCGTAGCGATACTCGCCTAGCTTGCCTGATTGGGCGGCACGGGCCTTGTCGGCCATGCGCGCTGCACCGACTAGCCCGACAACACTGCGAAGATAGGGACTGCGGGGCGGTTCCCGGGTTAGATCCTTTTCCCGGAAGGAGCCCCAGTCGTCCAGCTCAATGGATGCGAATACGGTCTTGATGTCCGGTCGATCCGGTGCGTACTTTTTCAGGCGCTCCTTGAGCAGACGAACGTACAGCTCGTCTTGAGGCTCTCTTTGCAAGTGCTCCCGGTTGAACACTTGGATTGCCTCCTCCGTCTTGTTGGCTTGAGCCAGAACGTGTTTGGCCAGTTCATGGTCCATCATCGCTGCTGCCGCGGAGGCAAATGCGTCCGCGCTCATCCCGATGAACTTGAGAATTTCCACATCGAGGCCGGACGTCTCGCCGTATTTGAATTCACCGAGGGTTTGGTCGTGCCAGGCTCGAGCCTTGTCGGTCATGCGCGCCAGGCCAACGATTCCGGCCATGTTCGCATTTGAGGGCTTGCGGGGAGGTTGACGGGTCAGATCCATAGCTTTTCAGTCTGGTTGGCTTGTAGGCATCAGCCACTCGGAGGCAAGGTTTACGAGGCGGCTGGGTCTCACAGTTTGGAGTCACCCAGTCCTCAGTCGGCCAGTCGGGAGCGGCTCAGGCCGTGGTCCGAAGAAGGAAGGCGGAACGGAGAAGGCGCAAGAAAAAAGGCATGATCCAGACGCGGAGTTTACGTGGCGCACTGCTTATCGCAGCGCAGCGGAGATTGCGGTGTGGGGAGTGGGTCGGCGCGGACACGGGGACATGGAGAACCGGAGATGGGGAGACGGGGTGAGGGGGAGAAGCATGAACTATGAATTATGGATGATGAATAGATGGGGGCGACTAGGAATGGAGGTGTCGGCATTACGAAAGCGCGGGACTGTGAGTACAGCTGGGAAGCGGTGAAGTCGAAATTCTAGCCCCAGCTTCAGCGAACCTGGGCAGACGGGAAGCAGTTTCCAGCCTCTGGAGGGCCGACGGCTCTGGAGGCCGCTGCCAAGTCATGTCTCGGAAACGGGTCGGTTGCCCCGCCTGAAAGGCACGGTCAGAGATCCGCAAGGTTGCTTGCCGGACTCGAGGGCCCTCGTCCCTCCAAAGGTGGTGCGCATTGTGTTTCCAGTCCATTTGTCGCGTCGTTTCTTACCTTTCACTTTGGAAGTGTCTCTTATGTCGTTATTTATAGATTATGTAACCCATTGACATAGTGGAACTTAAGTTTGTTTTTGCACGCTCTTTCAGGGCTTTTCAGGCCCCAAAATGGCGCTTCGCTTATTTTGGGTCTGCCTTTTGCCTTCTACCTTCCCATGTCCGTTGTCCATGGTCCATTGTCCGTAGTCCACTGTCCCCCTCTCAATAAAAGGTCGTGCGGTCGAGGCTGCGGTATTGGATGGCTTCGAGCAGGTGTGAGGACTCGATGCTTTCGGCGCCTTCGAGGTCGGCGATGGTGCGCGAGACTTTCAGGATGCGGTCGTAGGCGCGGGCGGAAAGGGACAACTGCTCCATGGCCTGTTGCAGGAGGTTACCTAAATCATCGCTGATTTGGCATTGGCTTTGAATCTGCCGGTGCGTCATGCGGGCGTTGCATGAGGTCCGGGAGGCGCGGAATCGCTCCCTCTGCCGCTCGCGGGCAATGCTGATCCGGTCCCTTATGGCAGTTGAAGGCTCACCGGGTTGGGCCCTCCGCAGTTCATTCACCGTCAGCGCTGGCGCCTCCACATGCAGGTCAATGCGGTCGAGCAGGGGACCGCTGATACGGGATCGATACCTCTGCACCTGGGTCGGGGTGCAGCGGCATTCGTGATTGGCGTCACTCAGATAGCCGCACGGACATGGGTTCATGGCCGCGATCAGCATGAAGGAACAGGGCAGGGTAACTCTTCCGGCACTGCGGGAAATGGTCACATCGCCATCCTCCAGGGGTTGGCGCAGGACCTCCAGAGCGGAACGTTTGAATTCGGGCAACTCATCCATGAAAAGGATGCCATGGTGGGCCAGGGAAATTTCACCCGGACCAGGAATGGTACCGCCACCAAGCAAGCCGACATCGCTGATTGTATGGTGAGGCGACCGAAACGGGCGTCGCAACAGAAGATGGTCATCCTCAATCGTCTTTCCTGCCGCCGAATGAATGTTCAGAATCTCCAGGAGCTCATTGAGAGCGGGATCCGGCATTATCGTCGGCACGCGTTTCGCGATCATCGATTTGCCCGATCCCGGCGGGCCGATCATGAGAATGTTATGACCACCGGCCACCGCGACCTCGATCGCACGCTTGACCCCGGCCTGGCCCTTGATCTCCGAGAAATCGACCTCGTAAGCGGTTTGCTGAGATGTGTTTCCGCGGCTCAGGGTCAGGGGCGAGGCCTCCGGGGATAGGAGTATCTCGCGCTTGAGAAAGCGAACGGCGTCATCCAGTGAATTGATCGCATAGACATTGATTCCTTCCACCAGAGCTGCCTCACTGGCCGATTGGCCGGGAAGAATCACGCTGTCCTTGCCCTGCTTTTTCGCCATAACCGCCATCGCCAAGGCTCCCTTTATGGGGCGGGTCATACCCGATAAACTAAGCTCGCCTCCGACGACAAACCGTTCCAGGTCTGCAACTTCCAACTGCTTGGTGGCGGCTAGAATACCGATGGCGATGGGCAGGTCGTAGAGCGGCCCCTCCTTTTTCAAATGGCCCGGCGCCAGATTGATGGTGGTGCGTGAAGTAGGCAGGCGGAAGCCCGAGTTCAACAGGGCCGAGAATACCCGGTCATTCGACTCCTTGACTGCAGCATCGGGAAGCCCAACGAGAATCAACTTCAGCTCGCCGTACTCTCCGGTATTAACTTCGACCTGGACGGGAAAGGATTCGATTCCCTGCAGGGCGCCGGAAGAAACGACGGCAAACATATCGGGTATTCAAGAGCTTGGGGCCCGATTGTCTATTGGAAAACGCTCCCACATACATCACCGTATTTGCGAATTCGAGTACTAAGCCGCATTCAACTTGGCAATGCGCTGTCGAACCACCCCAAGATTCTCTTTGATCTTGTCCACGTAAGGATTTTCTCCGTCGGGATAGGGTTCAGCAAGAAACCGGTACAATCCGTGACAATCCATATTGAGCTTGCTAAGGACGATTTTCTCCCAGAAGAAGGGCGTGCCCCGAAGCAGATCCTCGAAGGTCTTGAAAAGTCTATCCTCCTTCGGCACCTCGCGGTAGTCATCGGACTCCTCGAATTCCTTGAACAAGACGGGCAGCTTATCGACGTAATTGGGGTCGCTCATCTGACCCAGATAGTCAGCGGTGCAGACCGCCTCACCCATAATCCGTTCGACCTTGCTGGTAAAGGGAATCGCATCGATGACGCTGCGGGGCCCGGTACAGCTTATCAGGTGCTGAACGGCGAAGATCTCGCTCTTGGGCCAGGACTGATCTTCCAAATAGATGTCCGCGAATTCACAACTTCGCTGTTCGTGTACGAAAGTGAACTTGGCGCCCGTGCCTTCGTGGTCGTCCTCAGTTTTAAGGTAGCCCACATCGTGAAAGAGAATCGCTGTCAGGCCTATTCTGAAGTTCGTGGCGGTCATGACCGGCTCGGTACCCAAACGATGACGGTTCGCCATCAACCGCACTAAACACAGAGTCACCTGAAGAGTGTGTTCGAAATCGTGGTAAACGGTGTCCATGGCCTGGTAGTTCTTGTAGTTGCCGGCAAACATTTCGGACACCTGCTTAAAGACCCGGCCGATAAAGGAGCCGTCGACATCCGGGAAAATCTTTGCGTGGATCTTCTCGACCTCGTTGGCGACGGGCTCAAAATCGGTCGTATCGATATCCTCTAATCGATAGCGGGCAGTCATATAATCTGGCAGTCCTTTTCAGGTTTATGAGCTGAGAAAAAACCGTTGGAAATTTTGGTTGAATGTTAGATGTCTGTAACGAGAAAGCAACGGAAATTTAATGGATGGCTGATCGGACTGACTGGAGGTCTGGGTTGTGGAAAATCGGCCGTGGCGGCCATTTTCCGAGAATTCGGGGTGCTTTCAATCGATAGCGACGCTATCGTGCACGACCTGCTTAACTCGGATACGGATGTCGCAAAGGCAATCCGGGGGCGATTTGGCAGCGACCTGTTGGTCCCTCCTGACGGTATCAACCGCTCCCGCCTCGCGGAAGTCGTTTTTCGCTCCCCGGCAGAACTCGAATGGCTTGAAGGCTTGCTTCATCCTCGCGTGCGCGGGGCATGGCAAGCTTGGGCTGCGCTTCATGAAGGCAGGACCAGGATTGTGGAAATCCCGCTTCTCTTTGAAAAAAACCTTGAAAAATACTTTGAATTGACCGTTTGTGTTAGTGCAGGCCCTCGCCAGCAACTGTCGCGCTTGACGTCGCGAGGGTTATCCGAGGAGCAAATCCGGGCTAGAAGCTCCCGCCAACTTCCCTTGGAGGAAAAGATTCGTAGCGCGGATTTTGTACTCTCGAACAGCGGATCACTGAATTCTGTCCGTAAGCAAATCCTTTTACTCAATAGAGGGCTGAACCTCTTTTAAGAACAACCCGACTACGCCAGCCTGGGCAAAACAGGGCACCACTTCCCGCATCTTTCCGAAATCGGAAAGGTTTGGGATTGCAGTTATGATCGAAGCTGAAAAGAAAGAACGTCCTGAGGGTTCCGAAGCGGACGGTGCGCACCTCGCCAACCGCGGAACGGACACAAAAACCGAGCGAAGAAGTTCTTCCCCGGACCGGTTGGCCGCAACAGAAGGTTCCGACAGGGCCTCTGAACAGGCTCAGCCAAATTCATCGGGTGCGCCCAGAGGACGCGATAGGGACCACGATGGACGCGGCTCGGCGGTGAGCGACGGTCCCAATGGGGATGAACAGACGGCCCCATCCTCAAGCAGCGGGGATCGGGCTGAGTCCGGGGATATTGCGGGCTCCGCTGCGGTATCCGGCGGTGATCGCGAATATGGGCGGGGACGACCCAGGACGACGGGGAGTGATCGTCGGGATCACCGCAACAACCGTGGCGACTTTTCCAGGCGGCGGCAGAAAAGGCAGCCGCAAATGCAAAAAAACAAGAAGCGCAAGCGCGTTCGACAGGGCGGCCGGGGCGAATTCAGTTCCTCGGTCGCGGACACGGACCTGCCTATCGTTGGGAGTCTGCCGGAATTCGAACTTCTGCAGGATGCAGAGGCGCTGCGGCAGGTGGCGGAGGACCACGCTAGTGGCGGGGAAGACATCAGACTCAACGGGCTCTACGAGGCGCCGCTGACCAAACTGGTCGAGGAAGTGCGTGCCCTTGGAGTGGATATCGATGGCGCCCCCAACCGCCATGGCCTTATCGATGGCGTGGCGCGTCATGCTCAGGAAATGAAGCTGCCTCTCCGGGTCGATGGCATCCTGGAAACCACGGATCAGGGCTATGGTTTCGTTGCCTGCGAACACGACAACTATCGCATCCGCCCGACCAGTCCTTTTGTCTCCTCATTTCAGATCAGACAATTCGGGCTCAAGCGGGGGCACCCTCTCGAGACTCAGGTACATCCCCGACGCCAGGAGAATGGCGAGAGCTGTCCTTATGTGGTTAAAATTCGCAGTGTCACCGGCGAGGAGCCGGAAAAGAATCTAAAGCTGGATCCGTTTGAAGACCTGATACCGTATTATCCGCTGGCCCGCATGCTGCTCGAAACCAATCCTGACGTTTCCTGGGATAACGTGTCGATGCGGGTAGTCGACATGCTGACGCCGATCGGGTTTGGTCAGCGCGGACTCATCGTTGCCCCGCCTCGGACGGGAAAGACGGTCCTTCAGCAGTGCATTGCCAATGCCATTGCCCAAAACGATCCCGATACCCACCTCATCGTCCTTCTAATCGACGAGCGACCGGAGGAAGTGACCGATTTTCGGAGGCAGGTGACGGGAGAAGTAATCAGCTCGACCTTTGACGAGTCGGCTGAAAGTCACGTCCATGCCGCCGAAATGGTGATCGAAAAGTCCCGCCGCATGGTTGAGGCGGGCAAGCATGTTATTGTCCTGCTCGATTCCATCACACGCCTGGCACGGGCCTACAATGCAATAATGCCGAGCAGTGGGAAAATCCTCTCCGGAGGTGTGGAAGCAAGCGCGTTACAGAAACCCAAGCGATTTTTCGGCTCAGCCAGAAATATCGAAGGAGGGGGCAGCCTGACTATCATCGCAACGGCCCTTGTTGACACCGGTAGCCGGATGGATGAGGTGATCTTCGAGGAGTTCAAAGGCACTGGCAATATGGAGCTTCATTTAGACCGGGCGCTCGTGGATAAACGCATATTTCCTTCCATTGCCCTGGAAAAGAGCGGAACCCGTAAAGAGGAGCTGCTCTACCATCCCGATGAAATGAATAAAATCTACTCCCTGCGGCGGGCCATGAAGGGAGTTCCACCAACCGAGGCTATGGAAATGCTCATCAGCCGAGTGCAGAAAACCCGCACCAACGCTGAGTTCTTGATGACCATCAATCGTTAACCGGGTGATACTGGCGTGGAGGTCGGCGGCAGCTTTATCCTTGATCTTCTGATTTCTCGAAAAGTCATCTCGAGAAGTGATCTGGAAGCGGATTCCGAGGGGTCGGGGAAAGCAATTCGGGGCCATGCGGCCTATCCAGCTCTGCATGAGTTGGTGGACGCGGGATTGACCTCTTACGGCGAAATCCGAGGCATACTGGCCGCCGAGTTCGACATGCCGGAGGTTCAGCTGCAAGGCCGCTCTGTCGACCTCGACATTCTTGAGCTGGTGCATCCCGATTGGGCGCGCTCGAAACGGCTCTTACCTCTGAGCCGACATAATGAGACGATTCAAGTCGCTATCTGCGATCCATCGGACGTTGATGCGGTAGACGATCTGGCTCATCAGACGAATTCCCGTATTGAGCCATTAATTGCTGCTATCGACGATGTGGAAGCAGCCCTGAATCGCCTTTACCCAGAAACCGGCGAGGTCGATTCCGCGGAACCTGAAGCCCTATCGAGAACAGCGGATTCAGATCAGCTGCCCGGCCCCCCACAGGCTGCGGCGAGTCCGCGGTCGGGAGAAGCGGACCTGTTCGCGGATGGCAGGACCGACGATACGCCTATCGTCAACTATGTCGAATTCCTGATCCGGGAAGCCGTTCGCAGGAGGGCGTCGGATATTCATCTGGAGCCCTTGGCGAGTCGCTTCCGGGTGCGCTATCGAGTGGATGGAAGCCTGATCGAGGGAAGCACGCCACCGCAGCGGCTTCAGGCATCGATCGTGTCCCGAGTCAAACTTCTGGCCGATATCAGCATTGCTGAACGTCGACTTCCCCAGGATGGACGCATGAGGATGCTGCTCGACGGCCGCAGCGTGGATCTCAGAGTATCGTCGTTGCCGACCGTGCACGGGGAAAGCGTGGTCATGAGGATTTTGGATCGCGAAAGTACCAATCTGAGCCTACGCGATCTGGGTATGGGCAGCCTCCATCGGGAAGCACTCGAGCAGATAGTTTTCCAGCCCGACGGAATCGTGCTGGTTACCGGTCCCACCGGTTCCGGAAAGTCGACCACTCTCTACGCCTGTCTGGAGTTTTTGAATCGCTCCGACCGCAAGATCATCACCATTGAGGATCCGGTCGAAATCCGGATTCAAGGAATCAACCAGGTACAGGTGCAGAGAGAGGTCGGCATGACCTTCTCAGCCGCTCTGCGGGCCATGTTGAGGCAGGCACCCAACATTATTATGGTGGGTGAGATACGTGACCAGGAAACCGCCGAAATCGCGATCAACGCATCCCTCACCGGGCATATGGTGTTCAGTACGTTGCACACTAACGATGCCGCAAGTTCAATCACCCGCCTGACCGATATCGGAGTGGAGCCCTACCTTGTCTCCTCAGCCCTGCGTGCCGTCCTGGGGCAGCGCCTTGTCCGCCTTATCTGCCCATCTTGCAGCGAACCGGACCAGCCCGAACCGCAGGTATTGAAGGCGCTCGGTATCGACCCGCAGCGCCTGGAAAAGGCACACTTCAAGAGGGGAAGGGGATGCCATCACTGCCAGGGGCGCGGCTATCGTGGGCGCACCGGGATATTCGAGCTGCTCGTCATCGATGACGAATTCGAGAAGCTTATCTATAATCGTCAATCTCTGGCCGGTCTGCGGAGCCGAGCCAAGGAGCTGGGAATGATGTCGCTACGGGAGGATGGCCTCAATAAAGCGGCCTCCGGAACCACCACAAAATGAACCTCCCCGACGCAAGCGTCGGGGTATCGGGCAAGGAGAACTTATTCTCTACCACAGTGTTAACTGACGCAGATCCTCCTTCGGCTTGCCCTGTTCCAAAACGTATTTCTCCACCATCGCCCAATTCCCTCTCTCCCCAACCGTCCCCACGTAATACCCTGAACTCCAGAATCTTCCTCCCCAGAGTTCCTCCTTCAGCCACCGCTCCCTCTTGAACAACTCCCGTGCTGTGATACTCTTGAATTTCATCACGATACTTCCTGGCGCTATTTTCGGATGTGCCCCGCACAGTAAATGCACATGGTCTTTATCCATCCCTAGGGCCTCCAGTTCTATTTCATAGCGTTCCCCTATCCCTCTGGCCGTTTCGATCATCACTCGCTCAATCCGCTTATCTATCAGCGCCTTCCGATACTTCACCGGCATCACCACATGATAGTGGATCTCCCACACACAGTGACTTCCTCGCTTTACTCGACTTTCTTCCTTCCTCTCTCCCACCCTCTCTTCTTTATCAAGTCAGCCACCCCGCAGCAAGCTACGGGGAATCACCAAGTTGATGAAGTACTTGCCATCACCGTGCAATACGATGAAAATATGGTACATTGCTGAGAAACTTTGCTAGAGGGAAAGGATAGATATCATGAGCTACGAAATGAACGATCTCTTGGAGTTGATGGTGGACCAGGGAGCATCAGACCTTCATATCCAGGTTGGACAACCCCCGACATTACGGCTTTCCGGATCGATGACCCCAGTCGACGGCCCTGCTCTGAACCCTGCCGACACAGAAGAGCTGATGCAGTCGATCACATCTGAATCCCACCAGGAGAAAGCCAAGACCGCTGGTGGAGCTGATTTCGGTTTTGCCTTTATGGACAGGGCGCGTTTCCGGGTCAGTGTGCTTAGATCGAAGGGGAATTACGGCATGGTGCTGCGCCAGATTCCGAATGAGATGTTCGGGCTTCGCCAGATCGGTCTACCGGACAAGATAAAAGAACTCCTTATCCGCCCTCGCGGGTTGATCCTCGTGACCGGACCGACCGGCTCCGGGAAGTCGACTACGCTTGCTTCCATGGTTAACTGGATCAACGAGAACCGAGACGGGCACCTGATTACTATCGAAGACCCCATTGAGTACTATCACAACCACAAGAAATGCATCGTGACTCAACGTGAAGTGGGGATCGACGTCCCGTCGTTCTCTGATGCCATACGCGGGGCGTTGCGCCAGGACCCCGATGTTATCCTCGTCGGTGAAATGCGTGATCTGGAAACGATTGAAGCTGCCATCAGTGCCGCCGAAACGGGCCACCTGGTATTTGGAACTTTGCATACGACCGGGGCCGAGCGCACCGTGGACCGTATCGTCGACGCTTTTCCAGAAGCTTCCAAAGATCAGATTCGCACTCAGTTAGGCTCTTCAATCATAGCCGTAATTTCTCAGGTTTTGTGCAAGAAAATCGGGGGTGGTCGTATCGCCGGCTACGAGATCATGGTTGCCACTACCTCCATTAGCGCTCTTATTCGCGAGAACAAGACTTATCGTATTCCCTCTGATATTCAAACGGGTTCGAAATATGGGATGATTGGTCTCGACGCCCATCTGACGAGTTTGGTGAACCAGAATCTGGCCACCAAGGAGGAGGCGGTAGAGAAGGCACAGTCACCTGATGAAATGCGGACGAGGCTCGGCGTCGTCGCTGCGGCCTGAGTATCGGCAGTTTGGAACCCGGAATTTCCATTTACCGAAGCCCTGCTCTCCAGCCGATCTTCCGGTTCCCTAAGCCGCGGGATCTGTAGGGGAGCGGACAGCCGCCCTCGCGATCGATTTCGACAGCGCACACTAGTCGCATTTAGAGAAGATGCCGGTCGTTCGCCTGGTCAATCTGATCCTGATCCAGGCGATCAGGGATTGTGCTTCCGATATCCACTTTGAGCCCTTTGAGGACGAGTTCCGTATTCGCTACCGAATCGACGGCGCGCTTTACGAACTCACTCCGCCTCCCCGCCATCTTGCCCACCCTATTGTGTCGCACCTCAAGGTTCTGGCTAACCTCAATATTGCTGAACGACGCGTACCGCAGGACGGCCGCATCCGCCTCGACGTCGATGGCCGCATTGTCGATTTGCGGATTTCCACTCTGCCAACCCAGTATGGAGAAAGTGTCGTACTGCGGGTATTGGATAAATCCATCGTACGCCTTGACTTGACCAGTCTCGGAATGCCTTCTACCGTCATTTCAGCGGTACGCGAAGTCGTACGGCGACCTAATGGAATATTTGTCGTAACCGGACCCACCGGAAGCGGTAAGACCACGACGCTTTACAGTGCGCTGTCGGAGGTGAATCAGGTCGAGAATAAGATTCTGACTGCCGAAGATCCCGTTGAATACGAATTGGAGGGAATCATGCAGCTAGCCGTCAATCCACGGATTGGCCTCACCTTTTCCCGTGCCCTCCGAGCGTTCCTGAGGCAGGATCCGGACAAGGTAATGGTGGGCGAGATTCGCGACTTGGAGACCGCTCGTATCGCGGTTCAGGCCTCGTTGACAGGACACCTTGTAATGAGCACCCTCCACACAAACGATGCTCCCAGTGCGGTGACGCGCCTGGTCGATATGGGTTTAGAACGTTATTTGTTGGCTGCTTCCCTGGAATTGGTCTTGGGTCAGAGATTGGTGCGGCGAAACTGCAGCGACTGTCGTGAGGCCTATGTGCCCGCTATGGGTACACTGTCACGGCTTGGTTTGGATCGCGTCGAACATGAGCAGCGCTCGTTCTTCGCGGGTCGCGGATGTCCTCGCTGTCATGGAACGGCCTATCGCGGACGCCTGGGACTATTCGAGTCTTTTCAGGTGACCTCAGAAATACGCGATTCGATTGCTGCCGGGGCCGCGACTTTCGAATTGAGGGAGCAGGCCTGCGAAGCCGGAATGCAGACCTTGCGGGAAGCGGGTGTGGAAGCCATTCTCAACGGTAAGACATCAGCGGAAGAGGTTATCCGCCATGCCTGAATTTGACCGACGTCAGAATGCCGTAGACTGCGCTGGATGGAACGGAGGACCCGATCGATGAGTATTGCGCACGATGACGACGAGGGCGCGCGTCTCTCGCCGGAATTTGCCGTCTTTCCAGATTGGATGAAGGATAGCCACGCTCTCGAGATCGACCGTGGGCGCCGCATGGTACGCATAGGTTACGCAAGACTCACCTTGTTCACGCGCAATCTCGCCGTCATGCTGAAAGCAGGGCTTCCCCTCTTACGTAGCCTTGAGACACTCGAGAAACAGGAGAAGAGTCGCCCTTTGCGAAATACGATTGGGTTTCTGGCCGACGATGTGCGAAGCGGCGGTATGCTTTCTGAGAGCTTGGTTACGTTCCCCAGGGTGTTCAATCGACTCTATGTGAACATGGTGCGGGCGGGAGAGACGGGTGGCTTTCCCGACGTGGCTCTGTTCAGATTGGCAACGTTCATGGAAGAAAACCGGCGCATGCAGGGAAGAATCAAAGTGGCTATGATCTATCCGATCGTCGTCATTCTGGTATCGGTAGTCATCGTCGCGTTGCTGATGATCTTTGTCGTGCCCAAGTTTCAACTGATATTCGACGACGTGCTGAGAGGGGCGGCGTTGCCTCCACTCACCCAGCTGGTAATAGGCGTCAGTGTTAAGGTGGACGCCTACCTGTTATGGCTGCTGATTTCGGCCGGGCTCTTGATTGCCTTTGGCAAGGCTCTGCTCAGGACATCGCAGGGAGAGCGGGCCTTGCATTGGATTCTGCTGCGTTTTCCGGTCTTTGGCGGTCTCTTGAAGAAGGTATCGATCTCGCGATTCTGTCGCACGTTCGGGACCTTGATAGCGAGCGGCGTTCCTATACTGGATGCGCTGTCCGTGTCGGCGGATGTGGTGAACAATCGCATTTTCGGCGAGGCTCTGGCGTCCGTTTATAATCGTGTTCGCGATGGGGAGAGCCTGGCTGGGTCCTTAGGCCGTGAGGAAATCTTTCCCCACATGGTAACGAGCATGGTAGAGGTGGGAGAGGCGACCGGTGAACTGCCGCCCATGCTGGAAGTCATTGCCCAGACCTTTGACGAGGATACGGATCAAGCTCTGGTAGCCATCAGTTCGTTGATAGAACCCATTATGATTGTGGCGCTGGCCTTGGTCGTGGGAACCATTGTGATTGCCCTGTTCCTTCCCATTATCAGCATCATAGAAAACCTGGGCGGATGAGCCATCTGCCGCGTCAGTGCGAAGCTCCTTACTCTTGACAGAACTCGAAAAACCAATTTCAGACCTCTGTAATTATCAAATTTAACAATGCCGATTTACGAATACCACTGCTCCGAGAATAACAAGATTTACTCATTTTTCGCCAAGTCGGTGTCGTCCGGCGAGCGTGTTCCGAGATGTCCCGACAATCCGGAGTATTCGATGGTGAGACTGATATCGGGATTTTCGGTGACCGGGACAGCGCGCAAGGGCGAAACAGAAGGGAAAGAGGGTGGCGACGGGCTCGACGATCCTCGCCTTGAATCCGCCATGGCTCAGATGGAACAGGAAATGGCGGGCATGGATGAGGAGAATCCCGACCCGCGTCAACTGGGTAGTCTGATGCGAAAAATGTCTGAAATGACTGGGGAAAAGATGCCTGCCAGCATGGATGAGATGATGGGTCGCCTGGAAGCGGGCGAGGACCCGGAAAAACTCGAAGAAGAGTACGGAGACTTACTCGATGACGAAGAAGGCTTGATGGGTGAAGAGGGAACCGACCCGTCCGATGGTGATGGAGGAAGCAGCGAGATTACATCTTCAGGTAGAATCAGGGTGCCCAGGCGACCAGCGCCTGAGCGCGATCCGCAGCTTTACGATATGGCGGAATACCTGCCTGAAGCAGATTCCGATTGACTCCGCCGGTATGAACTCATGCCTAGGATCAAAAGAGATCTGGAAACCGCCCTCAAGCATCGCGTCAACGCTGGAAGGGTTGCCGTCAAGAACCAGATTGGGTTCTTCAGCGCGCAGTTCGGAGAGGTGTCTTCAGACTGGAAAGATGACGACACCCGGGTAACCTTCGCCGACTTCGCGATTTCGGAGAAGATATCGGCGGAGTTGAGGCGTTGCTTTCCCGAGGATGATTTCTGCACCGAGGAGGCGAATCCTCAGGATGAGACGATCAATCTGGGATCGCGCTTTGCCTGGGTGCTCGATCCCGTGGACGGGACCAACAACTACGCTTTGGGGTTAGCCAACTGCGGTATATCGCTGGCACTTCTGAAGCACGGCATTCCGGTTTTCGGGATAATCTACGACCATAGCCGTCAGATGCTGATCCAAGGGGGGCCGGATGTTGGAGTCTATGAAGGCAGACAGCAGACATCTCCGAAATCCGGTTCGTTGGATAGCCAGAGCATGGTCGGATTGCACTTCCCGCTGGGGCCGGGTGAATGTGCTCGCTTAGGTCCGTTGTTGTGTCGCTATCGGGTTCGCAGTTTCGGGAGCGCATCGCTCATTCTGGCCTACGTGGCTACAGGTAAGCTGGACGGCTGCGTCGACTCGAAGGTCTATGTCTGGGATATAGCAGCTGCTTATGCGCTGTGTCTGGCTGCGGGAATCGAAGTGATATTTATGTCTGGTTCGCCCTTTCCGCTACAGACGTTTCATCCGAGGATGAAACCAGTTCGCTACTACGCGGGTCGGCATGAATTTTGCCAGTATGTCGGGGAATTACTGGGTGATGATTCACCAAGTCCGGTCGGATGAGTTTGGCCGAGTAATTGCGCCCCTGGGGCACTGCAACTGCATAATGCACGCATACGCAGGAATGTTTGCGATCGCCTTCGCCACGCTCGCCCTGGAAGTGATTTTTTCAAGGCTTCTGAGCGTGATCACCTGGTACCACCTCGTGTTTTTTGCCGTGTCCACGGCCATGCTGGGGATGACGGCGGGGGCCACCCGCGTGTATCTTCAGCCCCATCGCTACCGGGAGGATCAGCTCGACCGCCGGTTGTCCGGGAACTGCCTGGGATTCGCGATCAGCGTCCCGGTGAGCCTTTCGCTGCTCTGTCTTCTGCCGCTTGAACTCCAGCCCTTTGTGACAAGTTACGTCGCCTTCCTGTTCGCGACCGTTGCCTGCGCCCTGCCCTTTTACTTTTCGGGTGTGGTGGTGACGGTAATGCTGACCAAGTACCCACTGCCTATCGGGCGGCTGTACGCCTGCGACCTCGTGGGTGCGTCCCTGGGCTGCCTGTTCGTGCTGGGCGGCCTGGAGGTGTTCGACGCGCCCAGCCTGATCCTTCTCTGCAGCAGCTTCGGCATCCTGGCCAGCCTTTGCTTCGCGGCAAAGAACACCTCGAGGGCCGCCGCCTGGGTGAAAATCATCCTGCTGGTGGCGACGATCCTCGCCTCCTTCGCCAATGCTTTCAGCCATTACGGCCTGCGGCCGCTGTTTGTAAAAGGCCGGATCGTCCGGCCCGCCTCCTACCTCTTGGAGCGTTGGAACTCCTTTTCCCGGGTGATGGTGTACAAGGGGGGGGAGAGCTGGCCGCATTACTGGGGCCCGAGCCCCAAGGCACCCACCCACCTGATTCACCAGTTCTACATGAATATCGACGGCGAAGCGGCAACGCCCATGCGCAAGTTCGCGAATTGGGAGGACATCGAGCACCTGCGCTACGACGTCACCAATATCGGGTACTTCCTGGGTCGTGAGGGACCGGCCTGCATCATCGGCGTAGGGGGTGGCCGCGACGTGCAAAGCGCCCTCCTCTTCGGACAGAAGCCGGTGGTGGGCATCGAAGTCAACGCCATCTTCATTGACCTGCTCAGGGGTGCCTTTGCCGACTTCGCCGGCCTCGCCCGCCGCGACGACGTCGAGCTGGTGATCGACGACGCCCGAAGTTATCTGTCCAGAACCCGCGACCGCTTTTCCGTCATACAGATGTCCATGATCGACACCTGGGCCGCCACCGGCGCGGGCGCCTTTTCGCTGACCGAGAACGCCCTCTACACCGTTCAGGCCTGGAAGGTCTTCCTGGGCCGCCTGGCGGAGGGAGGGGTCTTCACCGTCTCCCGGTGGCACAGCCCGCGCAACCTGGGCGAGTCGGGCAGGGCGGTCAGCCTGGCCGTGGCCACCCTCCTCGAGCTGGGCGTCGAGGACCCTTCGCGCCACATCGCCATGATCACCACCGATCGCATCTCGACGCTCCTCCTTAGCCTCCAACCCTTCGGCAGCCGGGACGTCGACGTGCTTCGTAGCCGCTGTGACGAGATGGGGTACCGGACGGTGCACTTGCCGGGCGCGCTCCCCGACCATGACGACCTCAAGGAGCTTCTCGGCGCCACGTCCATGCCCGAGTTGCTGGCCGCGTCCCGGGGGAAGGTGTTGAATTACGAGCCTCCCACCGACGAGTCGCCTTACTTCTTCAACATGCTGAAGCTGGCGAGCATCGGATTGGTGCAGGAACAGGGCCAAGGCGTCGTCAAGGGCAACCTGTACGCCACCTGGACACTTCTCGTCCTGCTGTTGTCACTGCTGGCTGGTCACTTTGGCCACCATCGTGGTTCCCCTGTTGATCCAGTCCCGCGGCGACCGCTTGCCCAAGGGACCCCGCCGCGTGTTCGTGGCCGGAGCGCTCTACTTCTCACTGATCGGCGCCGGCTTCATGCTGGTGGAGATCGGTCTGATTCAGAAGCTGTCGGTCTTTCTGGGCCACCCAGTCTACGCGCTGGGGATCATCCTCTTCATCCTTATGCTGAGCACGGGGCTGGGAAGCTACCTGAGCGAATCGTTGTCCCCGGGGCGCAGGGGTCCGACCCTATGCATTCCCCTGGCGACTGTGCTCGCCATCATCTTGCTGCGCTACCTCGTCGACGCGTTGCTGGCGAAGATGATTACGTATTCCATGGGCGCCAAGATCGCCGTCTCGATCGCTCTGCTGTTTCCCATGGGCATCGTGTTGGGATGCCTTTTACCCCTGGGGATGCGCATGGCGAGAGCGTCACTCTCGGCGGAGACACCCTGGTTCTGGGCGCTGAACGGGATCATGGGCGTGCTCTGTTCCGCCCTGGCGGTGTTCGTGTCCATTTACGCGGGCATCTCCTTCAATTTCTACCTTTCCGCGCTCTGTTACCTGGGCTGCCTGTTCTGCGCTGGGATCTTGCAGAAAGCCTATGCCGCGGCGACGGCGACGGCGGGGACCTGAACGACGACGGCGCCGCAGCGCCAAAGCAAGCACAGATTGCATTGCCCGCTGGCCCCATCCCAACCGATGAAGCTTCAACAGCAGCGTCCGACAGGCCATATTTTTGAGTTGGCCTTGGGCCTCAAACACGCTAAACAGCTACGAAGCCGACCTGGTTGGATAGCGGTGGGAACCAACATCCAACCAGCGAGGGAATACTATCACTAATTGCTGTCAGGCAATTGAGGAGGGCTCACGTGGATACGAATTCTTCCAACGGTTTAACAGATGACTCTTGGTTTCAAAGAGCAGGGCAATTAATTGAAAGTGAGGGCATTTTCATCGGCTGCCCGCTTAAGGACTTTGCAAGAAGTTCCCGAGATCCGTTTGAGCTTGCGCGTGCGCGTGGGCTGCGAACTGATTCGATGGTGTTGGAAATCGGAGGCGGCTGTTTGCGTGTCGGCTACTGGTTCATTGAGTTTCTGGAACCTTCCCGGTATTGCTGCATTGAACCTAATGAAAGAATGTTAGCGGCAGGCCGGAAATATCTGTTGGGAAATCTCGAAAATCATAAAGAACCTGTTTTCGATACCAACGACAGCTTTGACTTTGCTGTTTTTGAACGGCGGTTTGACTTTCTAATCGCATTTTCCATTTGGACCCACGCGGCAAAACCTCAGATCGAAACAATGTTAGAACAATTTTCGGAAGTCGGAAGCAAGAATGCGCAGTTTATTGCCTCATTCCTCCCGGCGGTATCACTACCGGTACTATTGATTCGGTCGATTTTCAATTTACGAACGTTGATTTGGTCAATTTTGAATTTGCGAACACCTTGGCCTAGGGATTACACAGGAACCAAGTGGGTTGGTCGTTCACACCATTCGGAAAAGCCGGGCATGGTTGCCCATAATAAGACGTGGATTGTTAATGCTGCTTCCCGCTATGGATTAAACGTAGAGTTCCTTACTGGCGTAAATACTCTATCTCAAAGTTGGCTAGTGGTTAGGAAAGGCTAGACCAGGCAGGTCTCCAAGGGCTTGGGATCGAGGACTCGGGAGATTCCCTGCCGGCCATTGAGCCGCTTGGAAAACCAGGCTCTGGCCTCGGGGTCTCCATGAGTTAGAACGACGGCCCGAGGATTCGCCGCCAGCGCAAATTCGAGAAGTTCATCGCGGTCAGCATGAGAGCTCAGGTCGAATTTCTCTACATGGGCCCTTACTCGACATGCGAAATTCAAAGCTTCAAACAAAAACTCGTCACCGGGTTCGGTTGCCAGCAACCGTCCACCCGGCGTATCAGGATCGCAGTAGCCGACGAAACAAATGGTATTCCCTGGTTCAGCGAGCAAGGCCGACGCGACCAGATAGGAGGGCGTGCGTTCCACCATCATTCCGCTGCTGAGGAGGTAGATGGCGCTGTGTTTGGGAGGTTTCCCTGGTGCCAGGGCGAGGGGAAGCGGTTGAACTTTGAGATCGCGCAGGAGGCTGCGACGAAAACGAACGAGACCCGTTTTTCGAGCAATTTCATCAAAGTAATTCACCAGGTCCATACCTAGTCCGGAGCAGTAGATGGGGACATCCCGAAGTTGCTGCGAGCTTCTGGCCTCGTGGAAAATGCTGATCAACTCCTGCATACGCCCGAGAGCAAAAGTGGGAATCAGACACGACCCCCCGTGAGAGAGGGTGTTATCGATAGTCTCGAGAAGGCGCCGTACCTCCACGGATCGAGAATGATCCTTAGTTCGTTCAGTCGCTCCGCGCGTCGTTTCCATGACCAGGGTATCTACCTTCAGATCGGGAAAACGAGCTGCCGGTAGAATCTTCTGGTCGCTGAAGAGCACGTCGCCCGTAAAGAAAATGCGCCGATGCTTGTAGCTTAGAAGGCAGCCGCAGGCACCGGGTATATGGCCGGAGGGATAGAGAGTGATCTGAATCTCATCATTGCGGTCATTTTGCAGGTGGCGCGGGCGGTTGAACGGAAGGGGCAGAAAGCTGCTTTTCAAGCGCTCAACTTCAGCGTGGTGATAAAGCGGATACTCCTGTATGCCGTGTTCATCTCGCTGCCGTTTCATCACATTACATGAATTGTGCAGCATGCGCGGCGCCAGCATCTGGGTGGGAAGGGAGGCGATGATTTTCGCTTGCGGCTGCCGGCGCAGGAACACCGGCAGCGAACCAACGTGATCCAGATGGGAATGCGTGAGGACGAGAAAATCGACCGAGAAATCGTCAACTTTTTCGAATTTGGGTAGGGCGTCCCGGCCGAATCTCTTGGGGTTAAGTCCGGCGTCGAAAATCAGTCGGAAGCTACCGATTTCGATCAACAGTGAGTTGGCGCCGATTCCGCCTTCTGCGTTGAGATCCGTCAGCCGCATCGCGAATCGTTAACCACCGGCCACGATACGTACGATTTCCAGGCAGTCCCCGTGCTCAAGCACTACCTTGCGGGCTTCCCGAGGTGTCAACGCGATTCCATTGCGTTCGATGACCACGCGGTCGGGCTCAAGGTCACTGGATTCGAGAAATTCCGGCAAGGAAGTTCCTCGGCGGACGGTATGCTTCTCTCCATTTGCGCGAATTAGGATGGTTGGCGGTCCCATGTTCTGAGAAGGGGCTGCGGCAGGCAGGAGGTCAAGCAGGTAAGGTGGTTGCGGAAACCAGCGACCGGTCAAAATCCTTCCAGACAGGTTCATACCCTCGCCTACGAATCATGCGGGCGAATTCTGCCGGCGGACGTTCATCGGCGATGTGAAACTGCTCTCCCGGTTGGTCGGCTGGTGGAGTCCACTGATTCTCGTCAAAGTTGCTGTAGCCCCCGGGCTCGGTACTGGAGCCGGCGCTCATTTGAGTGATGCCGAGTCCTACCATCCCGTCGCGAAATTGACGGCTCTCGCGCGTGGAGAGCACCAGGCCGGCATGGGGAAGGAGAATCCGGAAAGCACATATCAATTGAACCAATTCGCGGTCGCTGATGATAAAGCGTTCATCCGGAGCGAAGCCACCCGCGGCCGGCCGCAGTCGGGGAAAACTGAGGTTGAGGTGTGCTTTCCAGCAGTGGCGGAGCAAGTGAAGGGCGTGTGCGGCGGTAGCTACGGCCTCGTAACGCCAATCGTAAAGTCCATAGAGGGCTCCGATACCGAGGCGGCGAAAACCGGCTGCGTAGCCCCTTTCGGGTGTATCAAGGCGCCAGCCGAAACGCTTCTTAGGGCCGGACGGATGCATCTCGCGGTAGGTCTCCTCGTGATAAGTCTCCTGGTAAACAACCAGTCCTTCACAACCGGCGCCGACTATGGGCAGGTAGTCCTCCGTCTCCATTGGGGCAATTTCTATAGCAATGCTGGGCGCCGTGGGCAGGATACGCTCAATAACCGATTGGACATAACCGTTGTTGACAAATTTCGGGTGCTCGCCGGCGACCAGCAAGAGCGATCGAAATCCTTGCGCAGCCAAAAGTCGCGTTTCCTTTTCAACCTGAAGTATTGGAACGGTGAAGCGCGGTATTGGATTGGTGCGGGAGAATCCACAGTAGCGACAGACATTTATGCACTCGTTGGATAGGTAAAGTGGAGCAAAGAGTCGAATCACCCGACCGAAATGGCGTTCCGTAATACAGGCGGACAGGCCCGCCATCTGCTCCAGGTAGTCTTCCGCCGCCGGTGACAGCAGCGTGGCAAAATCGCTGAGGGAGCAGGCGCGGCCCTGCCGCAAGATTCTCTCTACATCGTGCGCGCTCGACCGGCCGGTAGTACTGGCCAGTTCACCTAAGGGCAGCGTCGGAAAAATCCCGGAGAAGCTTTCCATACAACAAGGATCTGCTTTCTAGTCGAGAAAAGAGGTAAGCGGACTTGTGGCCATGGCATGGGACGAGACCGAGGGCAATCCCAGACAATAGGCCGTTCGGCCGGCCGCCACAGCCGCGGAAAAAGCTTGGGCCATGAGAACCGGGTCCCTGGCCACTGCGATGGCCGTATTTACAAGGACGGCATCGGCGCCCATTTCCATTGCCGCGGCGGCGTGAGAGGGCGCACCCAACCCAGCGTCAACAACTACAGGGACTCGTGCCTGCTCGATGATAATCTCGATTTGAGCCCTTGTTTCGAGACCGCGATTGCTGCCAATTGGCGATCCCAGAGGCATAACCGTGGCACAGCCGATGTCCTGCAAACGCAGGGCCAGCACGGGATCGGCGTTAATATAGGGCAATACAACAAATTGCTCCTTCACCAGAATCTCCGCAGCCCTCAGGGTTTCGATGGGATCGGGCAATAGATAGTGGGGGTCGGGGTGTATTTCCAGTTTGACCCAGTTGGGTAGACCTGCTGCCAGCGCCAGGCGGGCAATGCGCACTGCTTCATCGGCGTTCATGGCCCCCGCCGTATTCGGCAACACCAGATAACGGTCGGATTCCAGATAGTCGAGGATGTCCGCGAAGGGGTCCTTTTCTCGGTTCAAACCGGCCCGTTTCAGGGCAACGGTCACCAATTCCGATTCGCTGGCGGCGATGGCCTCACGCATGACGCGGCCGGACGAAAACTTTCCCGTTCCCGCAAGCAGGCGGGAGGAAAATGTCCGGTCGGCGATCCTCAGCAGGTCTGTGTCCGTGGTCGATACGATACTCATGCCATTCGCGCACAAGGGATTGGAGGTGGTGATGATTCCATCGTTCCCGTTCATCTCGATGATGTCATCAATGTGTCACAGTAGGTCGAATTATTCCCTAAGGTCAAGTGAGTGGCGCATTAAGAGGGACCTCATCGAGGTCTGCGGCCGTCAACTATGGCTGGCAACGAACTTGCCCTCACTGGGCAAAGGACAGGTTCATTAAGAGGGACTGAGAAATTGTCATGGCCGAAATGAGTGCGATTCTGAAGCCGAAGACCGGACGGAATTCTCGGCAACGTTTTGCTCTACGGTTGAGCTACCCGAAGAGTACCTTACATTATACAGCTATGCAATTGAAGAGCAGAAATAGGCATGCGCTGATTTCGGTAAGTGACAAGACAGGTATCGCAGCATTCGCTCGATCCCTTGTGGAGGAGCATGGCTATGCCATTCTGTCGACCGGAAACACGGCTCGCCTGCTACGGGCAGCAGGGGTTGAGGCGGTTGAGGTGAGTGAATACACCGGGTTCCCTGAAATGATGGATGGGCGCATCAAGACCCTGCATCCCAAGGTGCATGGAGGCCTTCTCTGCCGCAGGGACAGGGAAGAGCATCTTGCGGAAGCGGAGCGTAGCGGGATTGCCCTGATCGACATCGTAGTGGTGAATCTCTATCCCTTTGAGCAGACCATCGCGGTTCCCGGGGTATCACTGGAGGATGCTATAGAAAATATCGATATCGGTGGTCCCAGCATGCTGCGCAGCGCGGCGAAAAATCATGCCAGCGTTATGGTGATCTGCGACACCCTCGATTACGACCGGGCGTTGCATGCGCTGCGTCATCGAAGACAACTTCACGAACTCAGGAAGGAACTGGCCCTGAAGGCGTTTCGGCGCACTGCCGATTACGACGCTTCAATCAGCAGCTTCCTTGCCGCACGCTACGGGTGAAGCCACTAACAGGTAGCGCAATCGCGATAAGCAAGACAACACACTGGTTTTTCGCTCCCTTCAGCTGACTGCGGCATTGTGCCTGCTTGACCGATCTCCTGAATTGTGGGGAACCGTTGAAACGAAAAGACGGTCTAGGTGTTTATCAATGAAACTCCGCCACTTGGCATTCTGCCTGGCCCCTTTAAGCTAACCTATATGCGGTTTGGATGCACTCAATGCAATCAACCAGTTTAGATCGATCCCATGGCGCCCCCGCCTTGGTAGTGCCTGATTCTCTGACGCCACACTAATCTTCGGCAGACTCCCATTCAATTGTCTCCTGAATTTAAATTAATTATCATGAAGTTCCGTTACGCTTTCTTAATCGCGGTCAGCTCCATTCTGGTCGGATTCTTTGCCAGTTGTTCCACGGTGCCGGTGACCGGACGATCCCAGGTAAACCTGGTGTCGGATGAGGAGGTCGTCAAAATGAGTGACGAGATGTTTCAACAGATGAAGATGCAGTATCGGGTATCCCGGAATCCGAAATACCTCGCTATGGTAGAGAGGGTGGGGGAACAAATTGCCGATGTGGCTGTGTTTGATATTGGTTTGGTGGATTGGGAGTTTGTTGTTTTTGAGGATGACAGCTCGATCAATGCGTTCGCCATGGCGGGCGGAAAGGTGGGTGTGTTCACCGGCGTGTTTCGGGTAGTGCAGAAGGATTCGGATCTGGCCGTCATTCTTGGGCATGAGATCGCGCATGTCGCCGCCAGGCACGTCAACGAGCGACTCTCCAAGGACAAATTGATCCAAGGAGGAGGTCTGGCCGTGCTCATTGCCACGAGCGGCACGAGTACAGGGTATGGAACACAGAACGCGCTTTCTTCGATCTACGGCCTTGGGACCCAGATCGGCGTGACTTTGCCGTTCAATCGGGCGATGGAGCGCGAAGCCGATATGATTGGCCTGATGTACATGGCGCGGGCTGGATATAATCCCGAGGATGCTCTGGGTTTCTGGGAACGCCTCGACCAGGAATCCGTGATGGCTGCGCCCCCGCAATGGTTGTCGACCCATCCCTCGCACGAGAGCCGAATTGAGCAGTTGCATGCGGCCATGCCAGAAGCAGTGTCCGAGTATGAATATACGAAGGACATGAATTACCTGAACACGCTGAATTAGGGGCGAATTCGGTTTTTCTCGGGCATGTTGCCCGTGACCTAACCTGAAACTTAGCCTCTGGAGCGGGATTGCGGGCGATGGAATCGATGTCAAGTGAATTTTGTTGGACCGTTAGCCCAGTCGCGCTAAAGAGCCGGAAATGACGTAGCGCACTGCTTATCGGAGCGCAGCGTAGATTGCGGTGCGAAGTGGGAGATACGGACGGTCCGGGATCCCGGGGCAACCCCCGGCGCTGCCGGCGGTAAGCCCGCGGGCTACGAAAGAGCGGCCATTGCCGAAGACGATCGCAGGTGCGGGCCGCGGCCGGAAGTTTCACTTCTGTTGGATCCGGCAAGGGTCAGCGCAGCCGGCGGCGCGACTAATGTGAAACTTAGCCTCTGGAGCGGGCTGGCGGCGTGTCAAGTGAATTTTGTTGAGCCGTTAGGCAAGTATCTCGACCGGCTTTCTGCTCGACAAAGCTCGCGACAAAGAAGCGCAATTCCGAAAAAGCGAGCGAGGACGACGAAGTTGGTTGCGAGGCACATATCTGCCGTAACCCTCGAAGCCGAGTTGCGTTGGAACTGACCTGAAACTTAGCCTCCAGAGCGGGCTGGCGGCGTGTCAAGTGAATTTTGTAGAGCCGTTAGGCAAGTATCTCGACCGGCTTTCTGCTCGACAAAGCTCGCGACGAAGAAGCGCAATTCCGAAAAGGCGAACGAGGACGACGGAGTTGGCTGCGAGGCACATATCTGCCGTAACCCTCGAAGCCGAGTTACGTTGAAACTTTGTCGTGAGCCTTGTCGCGAGCTTTGTCGCTGCCTCGCGCAGCCGATTCGTGACGATAAGGCCGGTAGTTTCATCGCTGTTTGATCCGGCCAAGCGCAGCACAGCCGGGGGCGCCACTAGCTTGAGAGACAGGCAAGATGCCTGTTTCACCTTGTGGCCGAGATTTCCCGACGACGACGCTACCATCAGCATAAAGACTACGATCAGGAGGTCACCAACAGGTAGGGCGAAGCCTTGGCGAAGACCGTTGCTGCGGGGGAAGTTTTCTGAGGGTGTCGTTCAATTGCATTGCCTCACGACCACGAGACTAAAAGGGTAGGGGATCCCGGCTACCATGTTCGATCCTATTGCAGCGCTCACCGAATACATTCGCCAGCCCAGCGTTTCGACGGATCCCGCCTATGCCGTGGGAATGGAGGGCGCGCGACGCCATTTGGTGAGCCTACTGGATAGTATGGGCCTTGGCGTCGAGGTGATAGCCACGGCGCATCACCCGGTTGTGCTGGCCCGTCGGGAAGGACCAGCCAGTTGGCCTCACGTGATCATCTACGGCCACTACGACGTCCAACCTCCCGACCCCCTGAATCTTTGGACAAGCCCGCCGTTCGAACCCGAGACTCGTGGGAATAGGATCTTCGGGAGGGGAGCGGCGGATAACAAAGGTCCCCAACTTGTCCATATCGCGGCCGCTGCCCGGCTCATCGAGGAGCACCCGGATCTGCCTTTACGTCTGACCTTTCTGGTCGAGGGAGAGGAAGAGATAGGGAGCCCAAGCTTCTCCGGATTCTTATCTGCTCACCACGATATTCTGGCAGGCGATATGGTTTTGCTGTCCGATACCCTGAGCCCTTCTTCCAGGCGTATAGCCATCACTACCGGCCTGCGCGGGGTTTTGGCTCTGGAGGTTGAGTTGATAGGTCCGCGGATGGACCTTCACTCAGGGATACATGGAGGGGCGGTTCTGAATCCGCTTCAGGCCCTGGTGGACATATGCTCCTCCCTTCACGATAGGGAAGGCAGGGTCAATATTCCGGGGTTCTACGACGATGTCATTCCCGTTCCCGATTGGGAGCGCCAGGAAGTCATGCGACTGGGCTTTTCCATTGAGGAATATCGAAATCTCACCGGGGTTAAATCCATCCACACTGTCGACGGAATTTCACCTCACGAGGCGACCCGTTTCGCGCCCACCCTCGAATTCAACGGAATCGGAGGCGGCTACCAGGGAGAGGGGTCGAAGACGATCATTCCCCATCGCGCTTCTGCCAAGATTACTTGCCGTCTGGTCCCAAATCAGGATTACGAAACGATACTGAAACGGGTGGCCGCGACTTTGCAAGAGCGGTGCCCGGCGGCTGTCGAGATGACAATAAAAGAAGGGGGCGGAGGGGGACCTTATCGTGTAGTACCTCCCGGCCGGCCGGACACGCCGACGGAACAGTCGGAAGTTCTGGTACGCGCATTCGGCGCAGCTGACCGCGCAATCGAGCAGGTTTTTGGCGAACGCCCACTGTACCTCAGGGAAGGGGGCAGCATTCCCGTTATCGAGGAATTGCGACGCGTCCTGGGTATGGACTCGCTGATGATCGGTATGTTTACTCCCGAGGATAATCTCCATGCTCCTGACGAAAGCATGGATCTGGCGCTCTACGAAAAGGGTATTGAAGTTTCACAGAGAATCCTTTCCCAATTGGCGGATACTACTTGATACGGTGCTCGAGGCCTAAAATCAGCTCCTCGAAAAAGGCCGTATCTGCATCGAAGTCGCGACACTTTGCAATTGATCCGGCCGTGATCTCACTGGCCCTTGCACGGGCAGCCTCCAGGCCGTGTACGGAGACATAGGTATTTTTGTGGTTGGCGGCGTCCTGTCCGGCTGTTTTCCCAAGCGATTCAGTATCACTGGTGGCATCGAGAATGTCATCAACGATCTGGTAGGCGAGACCCAGATTCCGCCCGATCTCCCTTACCTTATTCAGGCAGGACTCATCCGCCTCCGTATGCATGACTCCCATGGTAAGCGATGCGGTGATCATGGCCGCCGTTTTATTCAGATGGATGTAATCGAGTTCCTCGGCGTTGAGCTTGCTGTCCTCACCTTCGACATCCTCCACCTGCCCCGCGATCAAACGGTGGCTGCCCGCAGCCGCGCCGAGTTCGCCCAGAAGGCGAACACCAATATCAGCATGGTTGCTGTAGTGCTCGCCCAGGAGCCAGAAAGCGTGTGTTAGTAACGCATCTCCAGCAAGCAAGGCCAGGGCCTCTCCATGTTTGATGTGAAGCGACGGTCGGCCCCTGCGGAGATCACTGTTATCCATACAAGGAAGGTCATCGTGGATGAGCGAGTAAGTATGAATGCACTCGATCGCCACGGCAGCAGGGATCGCATCCGCTCTCGAGGGAAAAAGCGAATTACCCGCCAGAACAAGCACTGGACGCAGGCGCTTTCCGCCCGCCTGCATACTGTAGCGCATAGCCTCATGCAGGGACTCAGGCCGAGTTGTGCTGGCAGGAATGAGCCGTTCAACGCCGTCTTCAATCAGTTCGCAGTAGTGATCAAAGGTTGCCGAGAAATTCATTTACTGATTGGAAACACACCTATCGCGCTGTATTTAAAAATTGATTGAATCATTGCTGACCCTGTCCGCGGGATGAAACGTTCTTAAATGCCTAGCTTCGAAGAGGTTTGCCAGAAGATTTTTTCCGGCCCCCATTGGCTTAGCCGTTTTCTCATCGGCGGGTTGATAATGTTTGTGCCCGTGCTCAACATTTTCGCTCTGGGCTATCTTTATCGCTATGCTTTGCAGGTCCGAAGGGAAGGCAATTTCACGCTTCCGGAATGGTCGAATGCCGGACGCCTGTTCATGGATGGTATCCGGTTTCTAGCAATTCTGTTGGTGTTCCTGGTTCTTCCGGGAGCCCTCGGTTGGGGTCTGGCTATCCTCTTGAGACTGGGTCTTTCAGTAACCGGTCTCGCTATACTTTCCTATATCCCCTTCGCGCTCGCCTGGGTAATCGGTTTGCCCTTGTCACTGGCCGGCCTCTACCTCTACCAGTCCGAAGAGAGCTTCGAAGCCCTGCTGCGTTTTGAGGAGATTTTTTTCATGACAACGCAGGAGTGGAGGCATCTGGTCATTCCTGGTTTGGCGTTCACGGGGCTTGTAATAACGGGTCTTCCCGTTTACGGCTTGGCAATATTTCTTGGCTTCACAGCGATTATCGCCTACTACCATCTGGTTTTCAGATTCCTGGAAGAACGCATGAGGATGGGTGAAAAATGAACCTCCCCGACGCAAGCGTCGGGGTATCGGGGAAGGAGAACTTATTCTCTACCACAGTGTTAACTGACGCAGATCCTCCTTCGGCTTGCCCTGTTCCAAAACGTATTTCTCCACCATCGCCCAATTCCCTCTCTCCCCAACCGTCCCCACGTAATACCCTGAACTCCAGAATCTTCCTCCCCAGAGTTCCTCCTTCAGCCACCGCTCCCTCTTGAACAACTCCCGTGCTGTGATACTCTTGAATTTCATCACGATACTTCCTGGCGCTATTTTCGGATGTGCCCCGCACAGTAAATGCACATGGTCTTTATCCATCCCTAGGGCCTCCAGTTCTATTTCATAGCGTTCCCCTATCCCTCTGGCCGTTTCGATCATCACTCGCTCAATCCGCTTATCTATCAGCGCCTTCCGATACTTCACCGGCATCACCACATGATAGTGGATCTCCCACACACAGTGACTTCCTCGCTTTACTCGACTTTCTTCCTTCCTCTCTCCCACCCTCTCTTCTTTATCAAGTCAGCCACCCCGCAGCAAGCTACGGGGAATCACCAAGTTGAATGTCTTTTCAGTCCAGTAATGCCGACCTACGAATATATCTGCCAATCTTGTAACGAGGAGTTCGAGATATTTCAGTCCATGAAGGCCGATCCGCTCAAAGAATGCCCCAAGTGTAGCGAACCTTCACTGCGGCGCTTGATCGGGATCGGTGCCGGAATCATTTTCAAAGGTAGCGGCTTCTACGAGACGGATTACAAAAGAGCGAAAAATGGCGGCAGCGCCGAAGCCCGCGAAGGCGGTGAAGGCGGCGAAGGCAAGGGCGAGGAAAAAAAAGAGACCGCCGCATCTGACAGCACCGAGGCGAGTTCGGAAAGTTCAGGCAGTGATTCGTCGAAAGCCAAGAGCGAAGATGCAAAGTAGAAATTCATTTTATAATGGCTAAGGGGAAAGAAGCATATACTCCCGGCATCGTCGCCGTTTTCTTTGGCGCGCTGATCAGCGTGATCATCGGCATGCTGCTTGCTGGAATTAACATGCTCACCGTGAGTGTTGCGGAAGTGTCCGAACTCCCACCTGAAGAAGAGAGGCAGGTCGGCACCGTCTATTTTATCAAAGGCCAGGAAAAGGGCGGCTCAGGGTGGAAACGGAAACGGATACAGCTTATCAGCCAGCGTCCCGGCGCTATCCGGCTCCCAGAAGGAGAACTGAACGTTTGGGCACGAACTTCGTTTCGTCCCGATCCCAAGAAGAAGGATGAAGAGGGCGGGGGATTGATTAAAGTAGAGCCATCTCCACCCAACTTCAGGATCAATGAAGGCGAATTCCAGGTTGCTTCCTACGTGGGCTTTCCTCAGTTGCATGGCTCCAAGAAGTTCGTCTATCAAGCCAAGGGCGCTTTCCTGAACGAAGCCGGGATCTTCCGCTTCACGGCCCATTCAGGATATATCGGAAGTTGTCCGATTCCCCCTATCCCCGGTCTCAATTCGTTTTTGTTCAACTTTCTGGCCGAAACCTTCATCAATTCGGAGGAATACGGTGAGTTGAATTCTATTTGGAAGCTTTTGAGCGATGTCAGCGTCGATGGCGAAGAGCTTGTGCTGGTTATGAATTGAAGGAAACTTCACCCTAAGCCGCCCCGCCCTGTTCTGGTTGAACCGGTTCCGTTAGCATGGGTGCTTTCAGACCTGGGAGCCAATCTGAGAACGGCTCATTCTTGGGAGTCGACCGCAGCGCCTGCTGGACCATGCCCATCTTCGCGTCGAGGTTGTCAATCATGGATACGAACACTGCTTCCGGGGTTGCCGCCATCGATGCTGCGCCCCATTCCATTTCTCCCTGATGGCTCAGGATGATGTGCTCCAGCCGCTCCTGCAGGAATGCTTCCAGATGAGATTGAATGGCCGCCTTGCGGACAATGCGATAGCCAAGGACGACATGGCCTTGAAGAATTCCTGATTTCGTCTTTTTGGGCGACAATCCCTTTCCATATTCCGAGCACTTACCAACGTCGTGCAAAATGACGCCGGCGAGCGCCAGATCCCGGTCAACTTCATGATAGAGGGGAAGCAGGGCTTCTGCTGCTCTGACCATGTGAACGGTGTGCTCGAGGAGACCGGAACGGTAGGCGTGATGCATCGACATGGCTGCGGGTGCGTTACGAAACGCCTCGCCCAAGCCATCCAGGACTGCCCTTACGGTAGCCTGAAGTGTGGGCCGTTTAATGCGCGCTACCGCTTCTGCCAGCTCGTCATAGAGAGCGCCCGGATTCTCCACCGACGTAGCCACAAGATGGTTGAGCAGTTCACTGTCTTCGAAAGACTCACGGGCCAAGGCCGAAGCTTCACTGATCCGGGGGGAGAATCGGTCCTGGTAATATCCTGTCTGTCCCTTTACCCGGATCGCGATGTCCTCCCCCTCCTGACTCAAAACCGCATGCAGGGGAGTGTCATTGAAGCAGGTAAAGACGAACGAACCCGTGTAATCACCCAACTCTACGGACAGGTATTCGGATCCCGTGCGTGAAGTCCTGGTGGAGATCGAGCGGACCAACCAGATGGTTTCGAAGAAACCGGGTTTATCCCTGGGCAGTGACCTCAAATAGGTTAAGGTCGCGTACTTGCCTTCAAACGAGTCCATGCTCAATTAACAGAAAGTCCACCGTCGCACTCAATCCTTTTGAGCGTCGAACTCAAGTCAGCGATCGAATCCGAGGACGGAAATCGCATCGACTAAGAGAATTTGCCGGACATCGTCGCCACCGCAGCGGTGTTCCTTGACGAAGCGTGCCTAAAGCGGTCTCCTCGTCACGTAAATCCTACCATGGACTGGTCCGTAAATTCCCGAGCCCGCCAGTCGTCATTGTCCGGCCAGCCTTTTCGGAATGACGAGACCGTAGTCAGTTTCTTGATTATCGACGAGACCGGCGAGCTGCAACGCCTCGATCTTAGAGAGCTCGAAGTGGATGAAATCGGCTCCAGCGAACAGATCGTGGCAAGGTGGCGCACCGTGATGCGCTTAGAAAGAGACCCGGACGAAACCGCAGCGGACCCTCTCAGAACCTGCGAGGAGATTTTCCGATCGCTTTATGAAGACGAGGATACCGATTCCGATGAAGTCGCCATCCTTAAGCAGTTGCTTGCGTTGATCCTGGAACGCAAGAGGATTCTGCGAAGGGTGGGTGCGCATACGAGACGAGAATCAGCTCAGTGCTACCTCCGGGCTAAAACCAGGGAGACTTTCGAGGTTCCCAACCGGGATTTCAGCCCTGAAGCGGTAGCTCGAATCCGGGAGCGTCTGAATGAACTCGTCTAAACGGAAGAAGCCATCATGTCTGTCGCTTTTTCCACTGGACCTTCATTTCCTGCATCTCTGTATTAAGGGGAACTTCGCGTGAAGTGTGTTCTCTGGCGGCGTCTCTTATCCAATTTCCCATGTTGTCGCGAAGTACCGGCAGGCGCTGAGGCATTGGGGAAACCAAGGCAGCTGTGGCGGGTTCCGAGGCATACCAATAGGCCACGCTGCTCATTTCGTTTCGTAAGTGGTTACCGTGTCCATGCTCGATCGTGACCTTGATCTCGCGCTCAAAGTAGATCGGATTGTCAACGTGTTGGACGTAGCTGGTTTGATATCCCCCCGTTGCGTTCTCGAACAGTGAAGAGCCGTTGCGCAGATAGGCGTTGGGTTGCATTCCCCAAGCCTGATTCAGATAGTCTTCGCTACCGGTGCCATGAAGGTCGGGAGGCCATTTGTATCCATCCACCCAGATCATATCGTCTCCCTCGCCCCACCATGTGCCCTGAAAATTGGTAACGCTCAAGTTACAGCCGACGTAGTGCCCACGACCGTTTGTCTCCAGAATGACGTAGTTGTTGTCCCAAGCCAGTCTTCCCAAACTGGCGATGTTGGCCTCCGGTGTATTGACGCGAATCTCGTGACCCCAACCCCCAAAGGGATTCTGGCGCCGAAACTCCGCATGAAAGTATCCTTCTCCTTCGAGTTCCTCGGTATTCAGTTTCTCGTAGTCGATGTAGAAAAACTGTCGGTGAACCTCGTTACTTTCATTGAGGAGGTCCACTTTGGCCCGTTTCCGGAAAGGCATAGGAACATAGGCGTTCAAGGCACACCCTTGATTGAATTGGTTGTTCGCTTTCGTCGACGCCGAAAACAGGCATGACTGGTAGGAGTTCACCAGACCGTGTCCCAAACCAAAGAAATCGCCCAGCGGACACAGTACACTGGCTCCGGGAGCATCGTCCCAGGTTATGCGGAGCAGGCACTCCCGGTAATGGCTGCGCTGAGTCATCCATATGTGCCGGATGCATCCGGGGCCCTCCAGATCGGCGAGCGTCCTGGTCTCTCCTGGTTCGAGCGTCCAGGCGTCCGTGTTTCGGCCTGATCGATCCCATGAGGACTCCCGCAGGGTCTTTCTCTTTCTCAGCCGTGAAAGCTCGGTTAGTGACGTCTCCATCTTCGATTCACCCACCGACTGACAGCAGAATTCGCACTGTTGTCTCCGCCATGGCGGAATGACCGCTCCCGAAGGTATGGAGAACGCCACCCGGGGCCACGGAATCGCCCACTACGCTTCCGAATTCCCACAAAACCTCGCGGTTTCTTTCCGCGATGTCCCGATTCAGACGAGCAATGACCTCGAGGTATTGGTCAGAAAGCGAGAACGCCATAATCAGATTTAAACTCTCAGCGATTCATTGAGGCCGGTGCACTGTTTTGTTTTCTCCGCTTCCAATCCGAGTTGGATGAGTTGATCAATGCGATCGACGTCGAAAACGCAACCGCGCCAGCTTCCCCCGCTGGCATTCTGCAGTACCGACCAAAGCCGTGTGTCGTCAGGCAACAGGGGATGTTGGCGCAGGTCGGGAAGGGGTTGACGTTCGCTCAGAATTCGCTCGGCTCGGAGCCCCGGCGTCGCTTCACCCGGTGCCAAATAGTCGAGTGTTCCTGTCAAATTTCTGCAATCGATGCGAACACGGATGCGGTCTCCATCCGTCACCTTGGCGATCGGCCCACCGGCAAGGGCCTCGGGACTGACATGGCCAATGCAGGCTCCTGTAGAAACGCCGGAAAAACGCCCATCGGTAAGCAGGGTAACGTGTTTTCCAAAACTGAGATAGCGAAGCGAGGAGGTCAGTTGAAAAGTCTCCGGCATACCGCAGCCCATGGGTCCGATACCGATCAATACCATGATGTCGCCGGCGCGCACCCGGTTCTCGCCGGTAGTTTTGATTGCTGCGATGGCGGATTCTTCGGAGGTGAATACGCGGGCCGGTCCCTCGTGCAGAAAGACTCCCTCGGAATCGACCTTGGAGGGATCGATGGCAGTGCTCTTGACCACCGAGCCCTCGGGGGCGAGATTGCCCGTTGGAAAAGTCACAGTGCTGGTCAGACCGCGTTCGCGGGCTCGCTCCGGACTCATGATGACATCGTCGGGATCGATACCGTCCAATTGATGCAGTTTGTCTCTCAGGCGTCGGCGCCGTTCACTGGTTTCCCACCAATTCAGGTGTTGGCCCACGGAATTTCCGGTGACGGTTGCCGCATCGAGATCGAGCCGATCGAGCGCGCGCAGGTGCAGCATCACTTCGGGAACACCTCCTGCCAGAAAGACCTGCACCGTAGCAAAGCCATGGGGTCCGTTGGGCAGTACGTCGACGATGCGGGGCACTTCGCGGTTGACCCGCTGCCAATCGTTCACATCGGGTTGAGCCAGACCGGCGGCGTGGGCAATGGCCGGAAGGTGCATGACAAGATTGGTGCTTCCACCAAAGGCGGCATGCACTGCGAGGGCATTCTCAATCGACCCCTGACTGAGAATGTGTCCCATGCAACGTCCTGCTTTGGCCAACTCCATGAGAGAGCGTGCGGAGCGGCGCGCGGTGTCCTTCCAAATGTTCGAACCGGAGGGCATAAGAGCCGCATGCGGCAAGGTCATTCCCAGCCCCTCGGAGACCACCTGACTGGTCCCGGCAGTACCCAGGAACTGGCACCCTCCACCGGGTGATCCACAAGACCGGCAGCCTGCCTCGGCGGCCTGCTGCAGCGAAATATCTCCATGCACGAAGCGGGCCCCGATCGTTTGCACCTTGGCCATATTCTCACCTTCTTCACTGAGTAAGGTCACGCCTCCGGGAACGAGAAGGGAGGGGAGATCCGGACAACCCGCCAGAGCCATCATCATCGCCGGAAGGCCCTTATCGCAGGTAGCAATACCCATGACTCCATGGCGAGTGGGCAGGGATCGGATTAGACGACGAAAGATGACAGCGGCATCGTTACGGTAAGCCAGTGAATCGAGCATTCCGAGGGTTCCCATGGAACGGCCGTCGCACGGATCGCTACAGAAACCCGCGAAGGGAATGCCCCCGCAAGCGGTGATTTCCCGGGCAGCTTCCTCCATGAGCAGTCCGACTTCCCAGTGGCCTGTGTGGAAGCCCAGTGCAGTCGGCTTACCGTCCGGTTGGCGAATGCCCCCTTGCGTGCTCAGGATCAGGAACTCCGGGTTACCCAATGCCTTGGGCGACCAACCCATGCCGGTATTGTGAGTCCATGCAAACACATTTCCGCTAGGCCGATCAGCCAGGAATTCGGCAGTGAAGGGGAGGGAGCCGGATGGGCCCGGCGCCGTAGTCTTAATGAGATAGATGTCCGGGTCTTCGGTTTCGAATATAGCGTCGGTGTTCATGGTGGGTAGGGTTCGAGGTTCAAGGGTTCACGGTTCACGGTTGAAGGGTTCATAAATGGCGCGTCCACTGCTCACTGTTTTCTGCCCACTGTCCACTGTTCACGGCCCTGTGGGCGATACTTGAGGCCAGATCCACTATAGACTTCATGCTGGTGACTGCGGACTCTATTCAACGCAGTTCTCGAGTCGGCCGATCGTTTCGATTTCGATTTTTATTCGATCTCCGGATTGCAGGGAAAGGTCGGACGGGGGCACGATACCGGTGCCGGTCATCAGGTAACAGCCGACGGGGAAATTGTTCTCCAGAAATAGATAATGGACCAGATTTTCGAAGGGACGCTTGATCTGATGGAGTGCGCTTTCTCCGCTGAAGACTACCGAGCCGTTTCGCTCGAGGGTCAACCGGATCGGTGTGTTGCGATGGGGCGGGTCAGCGATCACCAGCGCGGGGCCCAGAGCACAGGAATTGCGGTATATCTTGGCTTGAGGGAGATAGAGCGGATTCTGACCCTCGATATCGCGCGAGCTCATATCGTTTCCAACCGTATAGCCAAAGATCCTACCGGAACGATTTATGGCCAATGTCAACTCAGGTTCAGCCACGTCCCAGGTGGAGTCGGAACGGACCGAAACGGCTTGGCGATGGCCGACAGCGCGACTGGCCGTGGCTTTCATGAACAACTCGGGGCGGTCGGCATCGTAAACCATGTCGTAGAAGCGATCGCCACCGGCCTCTTCGGATTCTTCCATACGCGCTACCCGGCTTCGCAAGTAGGTCACTCCGGCGGCCCAGACCTCCTGGGTTTCGAGGGGAGGGAGCAGCTCTCCGTCTTCGGGTATGGTATCGACCGAGAGTCTTGGCCAGTTCCCGGCAGACGATACCAGCAGTGCTTCAGCGTCACTCGCTTGAAAGAGGGCGTCGAAGGAAAAACTATCGGGCTGGAACCAATTATCGTCTTGCTGAACAAGAACCCTATCGGGGGCGCGATAGATACGAAAGGCTGACATGCCGGCCAGCTAATCGGCAATTTCCTACAAAGGGAAGCTGAAAGTCGTTCAGCTACGGGTGCGAATCCCTATCGTAGCTGGAGCATTTCGGCTTCAGTCCCAGCCGGTTTATCCAACCTATTCTAACCGACAAAGTCGTTCAGCTACGGATGAGAATCGCTACCTCTATCGCTCGCCGGATGCTGTTCACTCCAGCCGTCGCCTCTGCCGGTAGCGGCGGCAGATATCGCCCGCCACCACTAGGCCGAGGAATATGCCGCCGATTACCGTACTGGGTTCGGGAATGGGAACAATCTCGCCGCTGGGCAGTTGTTTGGCCCCGGTTTTACCCAAGTCATTCCAAAAAACCTTAGACAGGAATGCCTGGTCGAGGCTGGCAGCAAATATAATCTGATCAGTGCCCCCGCCAACAGCGAAATTTCCTGACCAGTTCTTCACCGTGAACGTGCCGGCCGAGTGCGTTCCATCGGAGAAATTCAATATTGATGCCCCGCTGCCCATATCGATGGTCGAAGTTGCCGTCAGGGTCAGGTTATCCATCGACTCGGAAAATCCTGCCGTACTGAAGGTGCCCCCCGCCAGCACCAGGTCCGCCGTGTCGGCCACTTGATTCGCTCGCTCGAACAGTAGCGTGCCTCCACTGTTGATGGTCACCGGCGTAGTGGCGTCCAACGCATTGCCCCCGGAGTTATCCAGCCGCAACACCCCGTTGTTGATCGTGGTCGTGCCGCTGAAGGTGTTGGTCCCTTGAAGTTCGAGCGTGCCGGAGCCGGTTTTCTCCAATGCATTGGATCCACTTACTACCCCGCTGAGCACCAGGTTGTCGCCGGCATCGTCGACCCGGACACGTGAGCCGGAACCCAGGCTGACGGTGCCGGACACGGTGCTGGTTCCACTCCCGGAGGTGCTGATGTAGCGCAGGGCGCCATTACCGCTGTCGCCGTTGCCATTGAGAGTAAGCGGTTCGGCGATGATAAGCCCGATGCCGTCGAGGGTGAGGGAAGCGCCCGATGTTACGGAGGTCCCCTGTCCCGATCCGCTGCCGCCCAGGGCGGTGTTTGCTTCGATTTCGAGGACTCCGTCGCTTACAGTTGACGTGCCGGTATAGTCAGAGGATCCCTGAAGGTCAGTCAGAACCATGGTTCCACTGTCCTGCTTGATCAGATTGCCCGAACCGGTGATGCTGCCAGCGTAGGTGCCGCCGGTAGCGGTGCCGGTGGTCAGCGTCGTAGAGGCGTTGAGCGATACCTGGCCTCCAGAAGCTCCGCCGCCGGCCAATTCGCCGATGGTCTCGTTGCTAACAGTCTGGAATACCGCTCCGGAGGTGTTGGCCAAGGTCACCGTGGCGCTGTTGCCGACAGCCGAACCGTTCTCTACCTGCAGGGTTCCCGCATTGACGTTCACATCACCGGTGAACGCACTGTTGGTGCCGCTCAGCTTTACGGTTCCGGCACCCGCCTTGGTCAGGGCGTTGGCGCCGCTGACCGCGCCGCTAAGGGTGAGGTCGCCGCTACTCACGGAATGAATAATAGTCAGGTCTGCTTTGAGGATAATATCACTGCCTACCGACTTGGCCCCGGTACCGCTCTCAACCACGATCTGCGGACCATCAACGCTATCGTTATTGGTAACTACTCAGGTTGATTCCTGAGAGGATGAACAGGATTTCGGCAAGCCAGGGAGTGAGTGGGTGGAGAGGAGATCGGGGTGCTCAGCAGGGGTGCGGAGTGGCTACGAGGTGTCGAAGGCCGGGACGAACGGAGTGCCGCTGAAAAGGCGGGCCAGAGCGTCCCTGGCGCCGAGGGCGTTCTTACGGGCGGTTGAAATGTAGCTGCGAATGCGGCAAAAAGCTTTGGCGCCTTGCTCGGTTCGGAAGGTCCCGGAGATTTTCTGCTGCACCTTCATCATGCGAAGATCGCGTTCGGCCAGGTTATTGTCGAACGGGACGTTGAGGTCGTACATGAAGGCCAGGGCTTCGTTGCGATGATGATCAAGCCGTTCGAGCAGGTTGCGAGGTTTGGTCTTCTTGCGCCGCCCGCGTTTCTTCTTTGCGTTGACCGGTTGCGGCGGCAGCGGGTTCTGAGCATAGCCCTCATCAAGGATCTTCTGATAACCCTCTTCAAGTGCCTGAATCTGCTCTTCAGGAAGATGATCCGCGGCCTGTTTGGCCTGATCGACGGTCTCCTTGATGTCCACAAGGCAGTCGATCATGCGATCGGCCCAGTCCTGCTGGTATTGCTCATGTACGAAGATCAACTCGCGCAGGTGGTGAGCGTTGCACAACCCATGGCGGCACGAGTAGCCGAAGTATGGTTTCCAGAAGTCGTGAATGGCGCGTCCCATGAACTCGGGCAAAATGCCGATAGCATCGAAGGCGTCGGCGCCGCGTTTGCGATGGATCTCATAGTAGGTCGCGTTTGATGTCGAGGCCGAGTGAAGCCACCAAAGTTTGTCTTCCACGCGTGAACCAGTTTCATCAAAATGAGCTATCGAGGCTTGTTCGATCAGTTCCTTGATCTGATCGAGGGGTTCTTCAACGCGATCATTGCATTGTGAGATGAAGTTGGCCAATGTGCCTTCGCTCATGGGACAGCCGAAAAGGTCCTCAAGGAGTTCGCAGGTTCGCTCATAGGGCAGGTACTGATAGTTTTTCAGGTAGACTGCCGCGGCCTTGACTCCGTGGCCGTACTGCGCCGGGGCGTTCACGCCTTCAGGAAAAGCCGCCTTGTTCAGATGGCCGCAGGCACAGCGTTTCACCTCGCCCTGATGCTCGGTGACGATAAGTCGTCTCGGAGGCAGATCATGGACTTGTCGTTTCTCAAGGCGGTCGGGTTGCTGATCCGCCAGAGAGCGGTGGCAACACTCGCACTGCTCCACCCGGTGAACCTTTGTGTGATCGGGCGTTGCGACCCTCTTGAGGGTATGGCCCGTATGTCCGGGCTGTCCGCCGCACTTGCGCTGCCCTCTCTTACGCAGGCTTTTCGGCGAGGGTTTGTTGAAGCCATCGCTCGAGGGCGGCTTGCTGCTGTTGCGCGAGTTCTTGGCGAGCCGTTGCTCCAACTCCCGGACCCGGTCGCGCAGACGCTGGTTCTCCGCCTCAAGCAGTCCTTGTCGATCCTCGAGCAGAGTGAATTTTCCTGACAGTTCGACGATGAGCGTTGCCGCCGCATCCGGCTCGGCATTGCAAACGGCCAGGGCTTTGGCATGGGTAATCATGCGCACAACTCCCGACGAAACTCTTGGATGAGGGGATAGAGATACACATCCTTGACTGAAGTGTGGATACAATTTTGCCGGTCATTGCGGCTGCGCCCCTGCGTCCTACCCAGCCGCATCCAGTTGGCGGCCTGGTAGCAGGTTCCCCGGAAACGGCTGCGGTCCACGAACGTTTCCAGGGCGTGGACCGGATGGCAATACTTGGCCTGCCAGTCGGCGCGAATCCGTCGTGCCAGAGAGCCCAGCAGATGACTGGCCAGATGCGGAACCTCAACCCAGGGCAACACGAGCAAGCGCGTGTTGTTGGTCAACCCTTGCAGGTTGCGCTCCCGCGCGCTAGCGCCCCAACCGATCCAGGCGTTGCGCGGGGCGCACTTCCACGCTGCCGAGCCGAAGAGAACACAAGCCACCACACGGCCTGTGCAATCGCGGACCAGGTAGCGAATGTTCTCGCCCACGGTGTTGCGGTGGCCAAGGTAGTGGTAGCGGCTGAGCAGGCAGTTGAACAGCCGCAGGTCTGCCGATCGCGGCTCCACGACATTCAGGGCCAGAGGCCGCAGCTCGTGCAACGCGCAACGGATCGGCTCGCTCGTATGAGCTACAAGGGGCACGCGGCGATTCCGGAGTCCGTTAGACGAAGGTCGCCGGCGCGGCGGCAGTCGAACATGACCGCATCGTTCCAGCTTCAGCAGCAAGGTACGGGCCGCCATGTCCTTGATCTGCCCCCGCCCATTGCGCCCAGTCCCAACGACGGCAAACTTCCTCACTGAGCCGCGTCCGGCCCCAACCGGGATGTTCGGAGAGCAAACCGCGGATCAGATCGATATCCCCGCCGCTTACCTTGCGCCCCTGCATGACCATGACGCCCTTCATGGTTCGCACAGTACAGCAAACACCCCCACCGAGTCCAGCCCCAAAACAACACTTTTTTCTGTTGCACTCGGGACGGGGCGGTAGACTACTCTCCAGTCAACGGTAGCGCCGTGGTGGGGCTACCTGGGTAGTTACCGTTATTGAACGTCAGTGTATAAGCATTCCCACTATCGACCGTGATCGTGCGGGTGCTTGTATCACGGAAAATAAGGCGGTTGAGGTCAAAAGCGACATCGCTGCCGCCACTTACGTCAACATTGCCCACGAGTCCCGATTCCGTGAAGACCGCTCTTGCCAGAGTGGAATCAGGGGCATGCCCGGCCAACCAGTTGGTTCCCGTGTCCCACGATCCTGCGGTAACATCCTTGTCCCAGACAAATTCATTGCTGTCTAGAGGCACGAGTTCGTTGGCATCCCCGGATGAAAACACGGCGTGGTGATCGCGCGCGCTTATGGTGGTGGCGACATTGGTGAAGCGCACTTGACCCAGTTGCGTAGCGGTCAGGCCGGCGCCGGCCACTTCGAGTTCCTCCGAACCGTTGCCGCTCAGGCTCCCGGCCCAGTTATCGACTTCGATCACCACTCCTGTTGCCCAGGAGACGGCGCTGCTGTTGTCGAAGGTGATCTTTCCGCTGGCTCCGGAGAAATCGATGGTCGAGTTGAAGTCGACGTCGACCGTGCCTAGATCCGCTTCGCTGTTGCCGTTGAGGTCGAGGGTGCCTCCATTAAATAGGATATCCGAGTTGGTATCGAACTGGTTGCTTGCATCGAGGCGCACGATGTCGGTACCGCTCTGATCGCCTATAGTCAGGTTACCCGCGATGGCGTCGGTTCCGGCAGATTTATTAAGCGCCAGGGTCCCGGCGTTAACCGTAGTGATTCCGGAATAAGTGTTGGAGGAGGAGCCCGAAAGCCGCAGGGTGCCGTCGCCCCCCTTGGTCAATCCTCCATTACTGACAATCGCACTGATGGTCATGTCGGGGTCGGCAGTACCGTCTGCAATCGTGAAAGTCCGCGTGCTTGCACCGAGATTGAGATTGCCCGATATCGTAGCCGATGAGGTGGAAGCGTTCCCGGTAATATCGTTACCCAAGGTAAGGGTTCCCCCACCCGTGGTGACGCTGCCCCCGGTCATGGCAAGCGCGTCGATGGTTTCATCGTTGCCGTTAAGGTCGAAAAGGCCGCTGGTGTTCAGGGAGACGTCGCTGGAATCGGCGATCTGGTTACTGGCCGATAGCTCGACTTCATCGGTCCCAGTGCCGTCACCGATGGAAAGATTGCCGGCGATAGCATCGACCCCCGCAGTCTTGTTCAGTTGAAGGATGCCCACGTTTACGGTTGTGGGGCCGGTGTAGGTGTTGGCTGAGGTACCGGAAAAAATGACCGTACCGCTGCCGCTCTTGATCAGTTCCGCGGACACCGTCTGACTGATCACTCCGGAAAAGGTTACCGTGCCTCCGCTTGCCGCCGTCACCGTTACATCTTTGTCCAGGATGACATTGCCCGAGAAGGTAGACGATCCCGACCCGTGCGAGCCGCCGAGGGAAAGCGTGCCGCCGAAGTTGTTAACGCTGACGTCCCGAGCGATATCCACGCCTGCTGTGTCAATGAGAAGCGAGGCGTCGCTGGAACCGGAACTGGAATCGGCGATTTCGATGTCGCTGCCGGCATTTCCCAGCGCGCCTGCGGATCCGTCAGGTGCATTGACCGACACGCTCAACGTTCCGGCGCGGACGGTAGTGGTTCCGGTGTAGGTATTCACGCCCGATAGCTGCAGGTTACCGTCTCCGGCCTTGATGATGCTGCCGGCGCTACTGATCACCGCGCTTATGGCCATGTCGGGGTCGGCTCCGCCATCGGCTATGGTGAAGGTTCGGGTTGCGCCACCGACATCCAGATTTCCGGAAACCGAGGCCTGAGAGGAGGAAGCACTCCCCGTAACATTGCTCCCAAGGGTCAGAGTTCCTGCCCCGGTTGTGATACTTCCGCCCGTCATGGCAAGCGCGTCGATGGTTTCATCATTTCCGTTGAGGTCAAAGAGCCCGCTGGAATTGATGGTTACATCAGAGGTATCGGCAATCTGATCTCGGCTATTGAGCTCAACTTCATCTGTCCCGCTCCCGTCTCCAATCACCAGATCACCCGCAATTGAGGTATCACCATTCCCCTTGTCCAGATCAAGTATCCCGGCGTTGACGGTCGTAGTGCCCGAGTGGGTATTCGCCGAACCGCCGCTCAGGATCAGGGTTTCGGATCCCGCTTTGATCAGGTCCTGGGTGCCCGAGATGACATCACTGAAGCGCGTCTCTCCCGTATTGCTCGTGGTCAATGTGTGCGGTCCCGCACCCCCGACAGTAATGCTGCCGGATAGTTCAAAGTCCAGAGTTCCGGCAATGGTGAAGCTCCCCAGAACCACCACCGTTCCATCAATATCCCGCGCACCGTTGCGGGCTTTCAGGGTGCCGCCGTTGATCGTCAGGGTTCCCGTGCCGGCACTTTTATCATCGCCAAACTCGACGGTTCCGGCATCCACAGTCAGGCCTCCCGAATAGTTGGACTTCGAATCGATAATGAGGATTCCCGCCCCTTGATTGGTTACGCTGCCGGTGCTGCCCTTCGCATCCTTCAGGTCGTCATCGAATTGAACCGTGCCGGCACCGGCGATTGTTAGCGTAGAATTGTTGTCGATTTCGAGCTTGCGGCTGAAGAGAAGGGTTGCGGAGCCGTTTTGTGTAATGTCGAGATCGTTGTTTGTGATTACATCCGCATCGATAGTGTGATTGGCGTCATCATTCACCGTCAGCGTCGAATTCCCGCCCGCGCCCCCGCTGGTATCGAAGATGATATCGTCGTTCTTTCCTGCTCGATTCAACGAATAGCTGTATTGGCCGCTGAAAAGAATGGAAGAGACGGTCTTCGCGCCGTCATCCACCGTGATGACCTGATTAGCCGTAATGGAGGCCTCGGTGAATTGGACGTCGTCGAAGTCGGCCGGATTGGTGTCGTTGTCCCAATTGGCGGCAGAACCGGCATCGTCTTCCCAATTGCTGTCAGTGCCGCCATTATCCCAGGATTTGGTCGCAGCGGAAATGCCGGGTGCCAGAATCAGGTACGCACCCAGCATCCACAGGAGCACTCTATTCTTCGACTGGACCATCATCAGTTTGGCAATCCCACGAGCATTGCACAGAAATCTAGCGTCAACGGCCCTTGGAGTCAAGGTAAAAAGGTTGTTAAAATGTTGATTTTCAACATGATAAGTAGGCCGATCGGTTGTCGGGGTGAAGTGGCCTTGTTCCGTAGGGCGCCTTGTGTGCGCAAGGGACTAGTGTCGTGTCCGATAAATAAGCATGCCAATGCCAGAGCCACCAGGCACACGGACATCGCCATTCCTCCGTGCCTCAGGGTCTCCGTGTAGCGACCCCAGCTCATCAATCCTTGTCCTTGTCTTTCCCCTTGCCCTTGGATTTCTTTCCGCCCTTCTTCTTCTTGTCCTTGTCTTTATCCTTATCTTTGTCATCGGGAATGTCGTCGACAGTTACCCCGACGTTGGCAGTGGCGGTGCCGCCATTACCATCGGAAACCGTATAGGAGAACGTATCAGTGCCGGAAAATCCGGCACTCGGCGTGTAGGTAACCGTGGTACCGTCAGTCACCACGCTGCCGTTTGCGCCCTGGGTAACGCTTGCCACAATCAAAAGGGTTTCGCTGCCATTGAAATCCGTATCTCCGGCATAGGTGAGAGACGCTAAGGCCGCATTGACATTGGCCGGCGCTCCGGTGAACTCCATTTCGGTGTCGGCACTGCCATCGCCCAAACTGAAAGTCAGTCCGGTTGTATCTGCGAGGCTGAGGGATCCGTTGGCGCCGGCGCCCAGGGTGATATTGACCGTCAGTGTGTTGGGCGGAGTGCCTACCTCGACTATCTCGTCAACATCCACATCGTCGACGTTCATGCCGGTCAGCGCGATAACGGTGTCTTCGTCGCCGCTGAGAGTCGCCGGAAGTCTAATCACGGGAGCGTCATTTATCGGAGGCGTGACGACGATCGTGACCTGGGCAGAGTTAGTGCTTCCCTTGGCGTCGTCGACCGTGTAGTTAAAGGTTTCGGGTCCGGTATGGTCGGGGTTTGGCGTGTAGGAGTAAGTGCCGTCCAGATTATCGACCAAGGTTCCGTTCACGGGTTGGCTGAAGGAAATGATTTCCAGATCGTCACCATCGGGGTCCGTATCATTGCTGAGCAGAAATGCTCCGGAAATCACGAGCGGGGACGGCGGGTCCTCAACAATGGTGCCGGCAAAATCATCGAGTGCTACCGGGTCTTCGTTTGGAGTGCCGTCGACGATGAGATTGCCGACAGCCTCTTTATCAGAGGTGCCGGTGGAGAAGTGGATACCAAAAATCCTCGTGCGCACAACGAGGATTATTTAATCATAGAGGGGTCCGTATTTCAATGTAAAAGATGTGTTAACATATTGGTAAATAGGGATTTATAAATATTAAGGCGCGGGTGCTAGGAGAGGAAGCTCAAATGAGGGTAGACGCCTCCGAGAACGTCGCTCGAAGAACAGGAGAGCCAGCGGTCGAGGACGGTGGCGTAGACACTTCGGAAATCGGTGCTGAAAGCGAGATCCTGCTTCTTATCCAGATCGAGATCAGGTGCATTCCCTACCACGCGGTCGCGAAGTCCGGTGCCCATTACGAACAGTGGAGCAGCGGTCCCATGGTCAGTGCCCTTGCCATCGTTTTCACTAGGGCGCCGGCCGAACTCCGAGAAGGTCATGGTCAACACTTGCCGATGCAAACCGTGGGCTTCCAAGTCCCTGGCAAAGGCCGCCATCGCCGCCGAGAGTTCTCCCAGGAGGCGCGCCTGCGTGGGCTGCTGGTTGGTATGGGTATCGTATCCGCTCTGGGACACGAAATAGACGCGGGTTTCGAGTCCCTGCGCAATCAAGGCGCTGACATGCCTGAGGGACCGGCCAAGGCGCGAGCTAGGATATTCGCTCAAGGGCCGATAATTCCTGATGATGGTTTGCACGCGCTCCTCGGTAATGAGTGCATCCATCGTCGCTTGTTGGAGAAACCCCAGATTGCCAAGTTCCGACCGGTTTCGAGCGAACTCCTGGAGGAGCTCCCGGTTGTCGTTCCGGGTTCTCGGGCGGTGCCGAGGATTCATCCCAAAGGAGCTGTGTGGCTTGGCTGAGCTGAAGGATTGGGGAACCTGACCCGTGACATGGATGGCCTCAGGATCGTTACTGCCTGTCCCCGACATTTCCCCACACTCGCAATCCAGAAATCGGCCCATCCATCCTGAGCTGAGGAACTCGTCGCTGCCGCTGGCTGTCTCCCAGATTTCAGTCGACCGGAAATGGGAGCGATTAGGATTCGGATAACCCACATTCTGAATCACGCTGAGCTTGCCCTCGCGGAAAAGCTCGGCCAGTTCAGACATGTTGGGGTGAAACCCGAAGCGATCGTCGATACCGATTATTTCAGAGGCGCCAAGCCCCAAGCGGGGCCGTAATCGGTAGTAGTTGGGGTCTTCGAGAGGAACCACAGTATTGAGTCCATCGTTGCCACCGGCCAGTTGAATGAGGAGGAGTATGGTGCGGTCCTTCTCCGGTGCTGGCGCCTGTGCCAGAGCCGAACGGGTGAGAAATACCGGGGCAAACCGGCTGAAGGCGAGCAGCCCGATCCCGCGGGAGCCGTTTACCAGAAACTCGCGGCGGGTAGATGGATAATCAAGGATCGTATTTCGCATAATTCGTACCTATTGGCGATAACACCTCAACAAAGCTGGTAGTGCGGCGATTGCAGCAAGGTTTTCACCAAATCGCGGACCTGATTGAGGCGGAGGTGGCGATCGGACGGCGCCGCCTGCAGAAATTCCGACATGGCTGCCCGTAGTGCCGGAGACTTCGGTGCGGCCACAAACCGATTCAGCACCAGGTCCACTATCTCATCATTTGATCGATCCAGCAATCCATCCAACGTCCTATCAAGGAACGTCAGAGCAGCGCGACCCTCCCGCTGCGCGACCATGAGTTCGGCATAGTCATCGGCATTCAGGCGGTGTGCCTTCAAGGGGGAGAAGTGCCATTCCACGGCCTGCCTGCGAGCGGCCAGAGTGGAGGAGTTGATCCAGGCCTTTCCTCCGACCCAGCCGCGAACGTTGGGAGGAGCGAAAAACGGTTGCCCCATATTGCGCATGCCATTGATAGCAATGAAAGGGAAGGGCGGAACATCTAAGGCGGTTTCCTGCAGCATTCCCAGATAGAACTGGATCGGGCTCTTGATAAGGTTTCCCCGAAACTGGCGATGGAAGAACAGGCGGCTTCGAAAAACGCGGTCTCGGAGGGCTGCCAGGTTGAAGTCATCGGCAGCCCACTGTTCCCCTAGCTTATTCAAGTAATCGATATCGAGCGCGACATCCGCGCTGAGGTAGAAGCGAAGCAATTCGCCAGGCAGGAATGTCCTGGCTGCCGGCTGCTCGAGCACCATGTCGATGACATCGTCGCCCGACCATCTCCCGGACCGGCCAAATATCGTCTTGCGGCCGGCATCGTACCTTCGATAGACAAATTTGAAACGGGTGCCGTCGGTGCGGTAACCGGTAAAGGCCCGGGCAGCTTCCTTTACGTCGCTTTCGGTGTAATTGCCCTCTCCAAGCGTAAAGAGTTCAAAAAGCTCGCGAGCAAAGTTCTCATTGGGAGCCCCAGCCGTGCTGCGTTGCAGATCGAGGTACTGAATCATGGCGGGTGAACGGCTTACCGCTTTGCAGAGGGTGCCGAATCGGCTGTTCATGTGCTCACGAAGCAGCTCCTGATGAGCAAAGAGGAGGGATGCGTTGCGGATTTTCGGCATTCCCGTGACAAAGACGTCCTGCAGGAATAGGACGAACTTCTCCTGGGGAGAGTTATGGGGCTGGCGCGCGAAGATCATCCACTTCAGCGTGTAATCCAGCATGGCTGCTCGGGAGTCACGCCGAAGCTCTCGGTTCAATTCTTTGCGCTGTTCCGGTGGCAGGGCACGCGCTTCCCGGGCCATCTCCACGCTGCGCACGCGAAATCGTTCGAGCTTAGTTGGAACCGTCAGTTTCCCGGGATGCTCAAAAAAGTGATCCAAGGTAGCTTCCAAGCCCATCTCTGCAGCTTCTTCAACCTCATTGGGAAGGGCCGCGAAGCCGATCCTGCGCAACAGGTGGGCTGCGGTTTCGCCATTCCACTCTTGGGATGGAAGGACATCCCAGCCCTCCTCTGCAGTGAGTTCCAGATAGTCAGCTTTCATGGAGAGGCAACAATTTCATGAAACGCGCTCCTGAGTATAAAGTTGCATCTCCGTACACCAGCGCACTGGCCCAGTCCGCAACTCGCATTTCTCATTAAACCATCTCGCACAACCGTGTATCTCTCCTTATCCCACACGATTTCGCGACGATGTTTGGTGAGAAATGCGGGGCAAATCAGCGATGCCTTTGCGGCGTCCACTTGCGGTATAGCGCCTCCTCGGGCGTCAGGAGTTCGGGTTCCTCCACAGGTCGCATCAGTTCGGTCTCGAAGGTCGCTGGATCCAGTTGCCGCAGGTCGTAGTCGATTGTATTCGCCCTTTCGAGAAACCTAGATCCCCACTTGCGCTGGGGCAGGACCCACAGAGGGTCGCTCATGGCTTCCAACTGGCGGCTTGAGCGAATGACGGGTTGGTGTAATCCGTTTTGATCGAAGGTCCGCAGCGTGTACCAGCGGTCTGCACGCACCGGCGCAGCTACCCGAAATGGAGGAGTGATCCCTCGCTGCCTCAGGAGCTCCATGGAAGCGAAGAGGCTGTTGTAGGTGAAGAGAGGGATCTGATTGGCGGGCGGCTGGCTGCGCCAACCGATCAGAGTCATAGCCGTAAGGCGAAGGCCCAAGACAGATCCCGGTCCCTGGCAGTAGCAGAAGGCGCCCACTTCGGCCAGATCCATGCGGGCTCTTTGGAGGCAGGTGCGTATACCCGAAAATATCGCATGGAGGGCTTCGGAGTCGCCGTCACTGAAGAAGGCGATCCAGTTCCCTTTCACCAGCAGGCCGATCTGGGTGGTGGGAGTCGTGGCATCGAGAACCAGCAGGGGGTCTCCGGCATTCACGTTAGTTCCTTGGTGAAAACCATGCCTCGCCTATTCCCTGAGCGAAGTCGTCTCAACGGCCGCGAATCGAAAGTGTTCTCAACGATAGCGGCGCCGCAAGTTGGTAGGCAGAATCCCCATCTCTTCACGATATTTTGCCACCGTGCGTCGTGCGATCTTGATGTCCCGCTCATAAAGCACCTTCACCAGTGCCTGATCACTTAGGGGTTTGGCCGGATCCTCGGTTTCAATCAGGTGTACGATCAGTTCCTTGATGCTCGTATTCGAAACTGATTTTCCGTTTTCCACCTCGTAGCCCGGCCTGAAAAAGAATTTGAAGTCGAATATACCCCAAGGAGTGTCGATGTATTTGTTCGAGATGGCGCGACTTACGGTGGTTTCGTGCACCCCGACGCGATCCGCCACCTGGCTCATGGTTAAGGGGCGTAGTTTCGACACGCCTGCTTCGAAAAAATCACGTTGAAATTCCAGGATCTCGCGCGTGATGCGTTCAATCGTCTGCTGGCGCTGCTCTATCGAACTGATTAGGAATTTTCCTGATCGGATCTTCTCCTGGATGAACTCACGTTCCTTGGGGGACAACTTCCCTTTGGCAATGAAATCCTTGTAAATGTTGCTCAACCGCAGGCGTGGAATATAGTCGCCATTCAGTGTGATGACCCAATTTTTCCCGTCCGCTTCGACTTTCACGTCAGGGGCGACGATCCGATTGGTGTCTTCGCTGAACTTTCTACCCGGAGCAGGATCGAGCAAAGCGATCTCTTCAAATGCTGCCTGGATGTCGTTGACACCAGTGGAGAGCTTACGTGCCAGTTCGGGAATCCGCCGGCGCAGCAGGAGTTCGAAATGATCGCGGACAATGACCGCGGCAAGGGAATTCTGCCTGTTTTTGAGGGCAAATTGGGTGAGCAGACATTCGCCCAGATCTACGCTGCCGATGCCGGCAGGGTCGAACGTTTTGAGCAGTTTGTGCGCCATCTGCACGGTGACTAGCGGATGGCCGCTCATGAGGGCGATATCGGACACCGACGAAGAGAGAAAGCCCCGGTCGTCGAGACTGCCCACAAGATATTCCAGTGCACCGATGACCTCGGGGCCAGCGTCGGTAAGTTCCGCCTGCCTGATAAGGTATTCCTGAAGCGAAGTCTCGCTGGTTAGGGAATCAAAGAAATGCTGACGCCTTTCGGCATCTTCGGATGTGTAAACGTTGCCACGGTTTTCCTGGGCAAAGTGTTCCCGCGAATCTTCGTCCAGTTGATTGAGAATCTGGAAGTCTTCACCGAATTCCATTTCGCGGGAGTCGGAACCGTCTTCATCCTCACTTTCGGCTGATTCACCTTCCAGACTGATACTTTCCATGGGGAGTTCCTCGAGCACGGGGTTAGTTTCAAGTTCATCGAGGATAGTTTTTCGCAATTCCAGGGCCGGCGCCTGCAGGATTTTCAGAGATTGCCGTAGCTGGGGCGCCAGAACGAGCGTCTGCGTCTGCTTTTGAACCTGATGAAAGCCTTGTGTGCTCATGATCCCGGCGAAGTCTTAGGACGACTGCTTGACAATCAAAAATTCCTACCCGTCCTCAATCGACTTTGGATCGTCAAGGTAGGCTTTTCCTTCAGCGAAAAGATCCTGCAAATAATCGGCCAGCTTTTCGTTTGTGGGTCCGTATCCGTCACTGTAGAGATAGACTTCAAAGGCGGTGAGCATATCGTTTGCGGATTGAAATCGAAGTTCGCGTGGACGTTGCAGGGCTTTCTTCACGATGTCGTTCAGCTTGTCGTCGATGCCGTTCCGCAACTCTCTGAAATCCGGAATCGGCATTTCCAGTATGTTTTTTCGGGTCAGGTCCGACTCCTCCGTTTCGAATATATTGCGATCAAGGAGCAACTCGCTCAGCACTACGCCACAGGAGAAAAGATCGGCGCGGGCGTCGGTGATTTCGCGGCGCGCCTGCTCGGGTGAAAGATATTCATCTTTTCCCGCGATGACCTCACCTTCTTCATTATACATGAGGTCGAGAGCCTTGGCGATTCCGAAGTCGGTCAGTTTCACATCTCCTTCGTAGGCGAGCATTATGTTCTTAGGGTTCACATCCCGGTGTACAATTCCCAGCAGGCGGCCGTGAGCATCGCGCTTGGCGTGAGCATAGGCTAATCCGCGGCAGACTCGAGAAACAATGAACACGGCCATGTCGATTGGAATTTCGCGGCTGTAGTAACGATGTTGGTGAATGAACTCTTCGAGGTTGATCCCGTTTACATACTCGAGGACCATGAAATATTGCCCCTCGGTCTCGCCCAAATGGTAGGTCTGAACGATATTAGTGTGAATCAGGTCGGCTACCAGGCGCGCCTCACCGATGAAATTGGCGCGAAATTCCTTTAGTGCAGAGAATTCCTCCAGGATCAGCTTGATCGCTACCGTTTTCGAAAATTGATCAATCCCGAGTTGACTGCCCTCGTAGACCACGCCCATGCCTCCGGCCGCGATCCTACGATCGAGTCGGTAGGCAATGTCGTTGCTGAGCAGCGTCTGCATATCATCAAGTCATCTGAACATACTGAAAGCTCAGGTCGAGGCAAGATGGTTTTGCTGATCTAGGAGATTGGGGGACATCCCGGCAAGGCTTCCGGCCTGCTAATACAGGTTCAGTTTGACTTTTCGGGAACTTGAATTACCCTAGTAGTTATGGTTAAGGTAACTGATCGAGCGGCTGCGCGCATACACGAAATGCAGGAGGAAAGGGGCGGAGATGGCCAGATCCTGCGCCTTCGTGTGGATCCCGGGGGGTGTTCCGGGTTCGAGTATGGAATGTCATTCGATGAACCTAAAGAGAACGATGTCGAGGTCGAATCCGGTGGCATCGTGCTCCTCATCGACCCCGTCAGCGGAACACACCTGAAGGGTTCGGAAGTCGATTTTGACGACGGTCTGCAGGGAAAGGGCTTTGAAATTCGCAATCCCAACGCCACCTCCACCTGTGGTTGTGGACGCTCGTTTAGTTAGCCACATGAAGCGCGACCGTTGAGCCAGTTAAAGGACGCGTCCGCACGTTCCGAAATCCGGCCTGCAGAATTTCCTTTCCCAATTCTTCCCGGGTTGGAAATTGCGCAATGCTTCCGACCAGGTAGCGGTAGGCTTCGGAACGTCCGGTTAGCAGGCCCGCGAGCTGCGGAAGCACCCATCGCAGATAAGCAAAATAGATGGGCCGGAATATACCAGAAGGTTGCGAAAATTCCAGAACCAGGAGATGGCCGCGGGAAGGATTAAGAATCCGTTTGATCTCGACCAATCCCTGATGCCGGTCTTCCAGGTTACGTAGTCCGAAGGCAATTGTGGCTGTTTCCACGGATTCATCAACAAGCGGAAGCCGCAGACAGTCGGCCTCGAAAAAGTGGATGTCGCGGGCCCAGGATCGGCGGCGTTTTTTCTGTTCCGCGAGCGCCAGCATTTCTGCACAAAAGTCATAGCCTTCGACGCGGGTAGCCGCACCCAAGACCCGCTTTATCGCAAAGGCGACGTCTCCGCTGCCGGTAGCGAGGTCGACGACATGCCGCGGTTTCAGATCCCGGACGTGGGACACGAGCGTGCGCCGCCACAGAAAATCCAGACCTCCGCTCAGGATATGATTCGCCAGGTCGTATCGGGCTGCAATGTGGCCGAACATTAACCTGACGGATGGGCCGTGTGGCATGTCTCTGCTCTGGGGCTAATTACTCCAATACCTCATCGAATTTGCGAATTCGAACACTGAGCTGGGGCTGCGAGTGACGCTGGTCCTTCAGAAGAGATGCGGGTAAGCCCGTTTCACAAATACGTTTCCCAGCTTCGCAAAATTGTCGGTCGGGCGGGCCTTTCAGCTATTTTGCTCGGTCGTTTCTTCGGAGCGAAAGCTCTCCACCACCATACGTGAAAGTTCCTTGTCAGGGTTGAGCACAATTTCCCTTGTAATGGCAAATTGGCGCAAACCGCGGTTTCTCGAGACAATTTTCAAACCATGTTGAAAATCCCGGAATCGCTCCGCACAGACTGCCCGAATCGTCCTGTCCTGTTCGAGCGCGATCTCGACCAACGCTTCCTTGGCCTCGTTGTCGAAACTCAAATTCAGGGAGTGTTCGTCACGGAACCGGTCCACAAATGATGCGATTTCCTCCTTGAGGACTCCACGCTGTGCTTCCTGGTTCCCTTTCAAAAGCACGGCCAGTGTTTCCTGAGGCGAGCTTACGATTTCGGCCGTAACTTCCAGTTTCTTGATGGCCGACGAAGGGAGCTCGAATTTGTAATCTCGGAGAATTCGCTCCATCACCGTCATAAGGCCCCGGGCTCCGGTATTCTCCTTATGCGCCCGCTGGGCGATTTCTTTTACGGCTTCCTCGGAAACACCGAATTGGATTCCATATCCCAAGAAGTCCTGGACGTATTGATCAAGGATGCTGCCCTCGGAACCGGTCATAATCTCCGCCAAATCGTCCGCCATAAGGGAATCGCAGGCAACCCGCACAGGCAGGCGGCCGACAAATTCCGGCTCGAATCCGAATTTGATAAAGTCGCTTGTCTCGACGTTGGCAAGATAGGCACTGGAGTCTTCCAGTTCCGCATCCTGCCTCATCACAAATCCCATGGAGGAATTCTGAAGGCGTTTCTTCACCGCTTCGCCGAGCTGGTCGAAAGCCCCGCTTACGATAAAGAGCATGTGGCGGGTGTTGATGGTTCGCTCCTTCGGTTTCCCGCCCCGGCTCATTTCCATGACCGCTTGCATTTGCGCCATCATGTCGGTCGGACTCAAGATATTGACCTCGGTATCCTCCATGAGTTTAAGGAGGTTAATTTGAACGCCACGCCCGGAAACGTCTCGGGCGTGGGTATGGGTGGAAGAGGCGATCTTATCGATCTCGTCGATATAGATTATCCCGTACTGGGCCAGGTCGGTATTGCCGTTGGCAAATTTTATCAGATCGCGAACCAGATCCTCGACATCATAGCCGACATAGCCGGTTTCGGAGAATTTGGTGGCATCGGCCTTGACGAAGGGAACCCCAACAAGCTTGGCAATACAGCGCATGAGGTAGGTCTTGCCTACTCCGGTAGGCCCGAGCAGTACGATATTCTGCTTCTGAAATTCGCCCTTCGCAACCTCGGGGTTCTCTATGCACTGGCGGACGTGGTTGTAGTGATCGCAGATGGCTACCGAGAGCACTTTCTTGGCTTCCTGTTGCTTTACCACGAACCGGTCAAGGTAGTCTCGAATTTCCCTTGGCTTGAAATTGAATTCCCGAATGCGTCGCAAAATCTCGCTGCTGTTGTCTTCCCCTTGAGGGGGCTCGGGTTTTTGGGCCGCCGGCTCGGCATAGGTCTGGGTGGCGAAATTTCGCATTGCAGAGGTAACCTGGGGGTTGCGCAGTGCTTCCTGAATCTGCTTTTGCAGTTCCTCGAACGGATTCTTCGGTTCTTTTTCGCTCATAATTTATGGTTTGACAGATAGTTGGTACACTTTCAGAAGTATCAGATAGTTAATAACTTTGACAGCAAGAAAAAGTCTCCCACCTTGGAATTCGTCTACTATGGCCGGTAATCTCACCAAGCGCGATATTGTCTTGAGTATCTACGACAAGACAGGGTTTCCGCAAAAGGAGGTAAGGGAAGTCGTGCAGCTCACCCTCGACACCATCGCCGATGCTTTGGCAGATGGTAGAAACGTAGAACTGCGAAACTTTGGCGTATTTGAAGTGCAGGTTCGCAAGTCCCGGATTGGCAGGAATCCCAATCGACCCGAAAAGGACGTCGTTATCCCGACCCGGGCGGTGATTAAATTCAAGGCTGGAAAAGAGCTCAAAGCCGAGTTGAAGGACCTGGATTTGAGCAGCGTCGATTGACTCTTCCGGTGGTCGCGTTGACGACCGGGATATTGTTCCCAGGACTTTCTGATGTTTGAGCGTCTCCCGGGATTTCGGGACTTCTACCCCGACGCCTGCGCGGCTCGCAACTTTGTCTTTCGCGTGTGGCGTCAATCGGCGCGCAAATTCGGCTTTTCCGAATATGATTGCCCGGTGCTCGAGTCGCTCGATCTCTTTCGTGAAAAGTCGGGAAATGAGATAGTTGAACAGCTGTTTGCCTTCACCGACAAAGGGGGCCGTGAAGTCGCTTTACGGCCGGAGATGACGCCCTCCCTGGCCCGTTTGGTGGGGGCGCGTGCGAACAGCCTGAAACGGCCCATCAAGTGGTTCAGCATCGGCGAACAATTCCGCTATGAAAAACCACAGCAGGGTAGGTTACGCAGCCATTACCAGCTGAATGCTGATATTTTCGGAGAGGCGGGAGCCGCGGCAGACGCCGAGCTGATGGCCTTGTGTCTGGATTGCATGACGTCTCTGGGCCTCGGCCATGGGGACATCGTGCTGCGTCTTAGCGATCGTAAGCTGTGGATGCTGTTTCTGGAAACGCAGGGTCTGGCCGGGCCCATGGGCGAGGAAATTCTGCAGGTGGTGGACAAAGTAGAGCGGCGCAAGCGGGAGCAATCGTTGGCACGGCTGGAATCCCTCGTAGGGTTGGCGGCAGAGCCGCTGCTGACTGACATCGAGGCGCTAGCGGGAATCCGAAAGTTCGACGAGCTGACCGGATTTCTGTCCCGGAAGACCTCCGACTCGCGTTTGCAGGCATCGCTTGAGGAGCGATTCATGGAGTGGGCCGATATCCTGGAAACTCTGCGCTGTATGGGGTGGGAAGATTTTCTCAGGATTGATCTGGGAATCGTCCGCGGGTTGGCCTACTACACGGGATTCGTCTACGAGGTCTTTCCCCGCCAAGGCGAAATGCGTTCGCTGGCAGCGGGTGGGCGCTACGATGGACTCATTGAAAAGTTGGGCTATGCACCCATGCCGGCTGCGGGGTTCGGAATGGGTGACGTTACGCTAACGATCCTTTTGGAGCAAATGCAGCTTTTTCCGCGACTGATCGAGAAACCCGATCTTTACGGTATCTTTGGTGGTCTCAAGGAGCGAGCGGAAGCGCACACCGATATCGCCGCTCTACGAAAAGCTGGTCTGGCTGTGGAGTATCCCCTGAGACAGGTCGGCTTCGGCCGCCAATTTCGGCTGGCAAGTGCCTCGGGCGCGCGCTTTGCCTTGATCTATGGAAGCGAGGAAGTGGGGCAGGGCCAGGTGCGCCTGAAGGATCTCCTCTCCGGAGAAGAATTATTGGTAGCTCGCCAGAACCTGACGGATGTGGTGCTGCGGGGGATGGAATCAGGTTCCTTAAGCGGTAGCGCATAGAGGCCGGTGGACGTCAACTACGGCTGGATCATAGACCTTGGATTCTTGACAATCCTTGGAGCCGATGTAGCTGGACGCCTTCGCGTTCAGACGAGGAGTAGGATTACGATTAACAATATGATCAGGAGGCGAAACTCAGGTCAGGTTGATGAGGACGGAGGAAGCGCATAGAATTCTCAAGCTATGCCACGCCCGCAAAGGATACACCATAACATGGGACGGGAAGGGGAACGGTGGGGCGGAAGTCTGCCAGGACTTGCTCCAGCATGATCGCGAATTCCGCCCGAATGTGATATTTAAGCTAATCTACGAATAGCGCCAACAATGTTTGAAGTGTTCCATCCGACTATTTCGTCAGCTGCCTCTCGGACTGCCTTTGGCATCACTTTTGATCCCCAAGGCCTAATGCCTAATATTGGCTTTTCTAAGTAACTGGCGAAATCAATTTCAAACTGGATCCAGTCGCTATAGGGCACATATATCCCGCCAAGGATAATAACTACTTCAACGGGCCGAATTTGTTGGCGAAGCTCCTCCGCTAGTTTCTTGTTGTTAGCTGCATCTACAGGATCGTGTTCAGGGACTGAGTAGTTCGCGTACTTGAAGTTTGGTGCCGCATTCAGAAATTCTATGAGCCGATAGTAGTCGGCATTGTATTTCCAAGCATAGGATTGGGTTGAATCGTGGCGAGCGACGCGTCCACAGCATCCAGGAATCTGTGCCCCAAACCAATACTTCTATCGTCATAGAAACGGCCCGCCTCGATCATCTCCGCGGATGCTGCGGGATGGTAGTCGAGTATCAGCGCCGCAGAGCCTCTCGCGCTCGCCTCATCACCTCGTCTGCCGGCTGGCACTGCACCTTCCCTTCCTCAATGTCCTTCCATCTTCGATCCGCCTCCTCCATCCATGTCTTCTCAACGTCCGGACTCGCGAAATGCTCGATACTGTCCCAAACGCGTTGAGCCAGAACGACGCGGTCGTCGACTTCGAGAGACAGCGCCTTCTTAGTCACATCGGTTAACGTGCTCATCTCTTCGTCTCCTCACTTAAGTAATCAGCGCACACAAACTCAAGATACCACTTCTCCGCAGGTTATGGCAATTCCACAGTTCCGGGTCCTTGCCAGTGGGCACTGTCCGGGGTGCTGCCGATATAATGCTGGATTATAAGGTCGTCAGGATGGTCCTTACGCTAGCGGGCAACTCACTCGGCCAACAGCGCAGATTTGCCGAACTATGGCGAGCCGGGCAAGAACCAGGCGAAAGTAAACCCTTCTCATTCTCTGCGCTCTCAGTGGCCTCCGCGGTTCAATTTTTCCCAAGGTTGATTTGAACGAAGGAGTAGCTCCCGATTCATGCTTGAGAATCCTTTTTCCTTCCTGAAGCTGAGAAGGTGCATTAAGCATAACCGATGAACTTGAGACTTGCTGCCTGTCAGATCTTAACGAGCCACGATGTCAATAAGAGTGCCGCTAAGATCATCGAATGGATAGAAAAGGCGGCATCCGCCGGAGTAGATATTGTCGTCTTTCCGGAGGCTGCTCTTTGCGGGTATGCATCTGGGAAGGATTATTGGAATGCGGCCGATCCGGAGGCTTTCGTGGCGGCTGAAAACAAGATTCTTTATGAGGCGGGCAAGGTGGATATGGCGGTCGTCCTCGGCACCGCCCATTGGGAGGGGAAGGCGCTTTTTAACAGCCTTCTGATAATCGACAGGGGTGGCCAGGTGAAGGGAAGATACGCGAAAACTCATCTGGCCGAACAGTGGCCACAGCCCGGCCGTAAGCTTCCCATTTACACCTTGGCCGGAGTTCCCTCCTGTTTCATAGTCTGTCACGACGTACGATACCCGGAACTGGTGCGGCTCCCCGCCATGGCAGGCGCCCAGATCTGTTGCTTCTGCAGCAACGAGTCGGGTTTACTTAGCGAGTACAAACTGAATGCCTACAGGGCCATGCCGGTGTCCAGAGCTACCGAGAATGGCATTTTCCTCATCATGGCCAACGCACCGGCGGATGCGGAAAACATCGCCGGTAAGTCGCAGTCCCATGGAAACAGCAAGATCATCGATCCGGACGGAAAAATCGTGATTGAAGCCTCCCATTTCGAAGAACGCCTGGTGGTCGCCGACGTCGACTTGGATAGGGCGGATCGGCGGGTTGCCATTCGTGCCAAAGAAGACCCGACGATTCTTCGCGAATGGATCCAGGAGGGACAGAAGCTGGTCGAGGTGGAATCGGCAGTTAAACAGGATAGAGAAGGCTCTCTACTAGAGTGAAACTTCAGGCCAGGAGGAAGGGTCAGGTGTCAGTGTTCAGGTGTCAGGATTCGATTGCGCTTCCTCAGAACTGACACCTGTTCACGAGCGAAGCGAGAAGGCCTGACACCTGACACCTCTCCCTGGTTTCACCCCCGATATATCCGGCCAGCGCCAGCGCAGCCGGCGGCCTCGCAGACCTGAAACTTCACTGCTGGAGCGGGTTTGCGGGCGATCCCGTTGCACACGCAGAGCCGTGCCGCCCCACCGACCCTGCGCCGGTAGAGGGCTGGTTTGCATAAGATTCCTGTCAATTGGAGTTGCCTCGCGAAACAGGCGAAAGTACAGGAAGATTGCAATCGCGTCTCCCATGTTGCCTCCAGAATACCTCCCGTGAGAATCAATTGGCGATGACCGTACCACGGGGAACGATCCCAGAGTTGTTTGAAACTCGGGCTTCTCCGAGTTCCACGCGTAGGGCCGTTTCCGACGGCAGGCGAAAAACTTCCTTTGAGGAGATCGCAGTAATCGCAGAATCGGGACCAGGGTGAAGACTTACCGCGATCCCGTTCATCTTCGTCCGGACTCACTTGACGTCTGGCTGTTTTCCCTGAAATCAAGCCAGGCGGCCCTGAAAGAATTCCGCAGATGTCTCTCTGGGGATGAAACCAATCGTGCCGATCGCTTTCTATTCGATCGCGATCGTTGCCACTTTACGGTAGCACGGGCGCGGCTGCGACAGATCCTGGGGCGCTATTTGAATCGAAATCCGGCAGCGATCGAATTTCGCTACGGAGAGTATGGTAAACCATTCCTAGCCCTGAATTCAGGCCCTGATGACATTCTCTTCAACCTATCCCATTCTGGTGAGTTGGGACTGTTCTGTATCAACCGAGGTCGTAGGATTGGCGCCGATATTGAATTTCAGCGCCAAAACGTAGCCTTCCGTCAGTTGGCGAAACGATTCTTCTCGCAATCCGAGGCCGAAGGTCTGGAAAGGGCTGATTCTGCGCTTCTGAAGGCGATGTTCTATCGTATCTGGACAAGTAAGGAAGCCTATATCAAGGCAATCGGCGAGGGTCTTTCCATGCCTCTTGACCGGTTCGATGTCGAGTATCGGGTCGACCACCCACCCGCTCTGCTGCGGACGCGGCCGGATTCCAGCGAAGCATCCCGGTGGTTCCTGTGTTCGATCGCCTGCCAAAAGGGCTACACTGCCACCGTTGCCATAGAGCAGGACGCCGTGCCACGACGCTACTGGGTGGAAGCGGCCGACGGGACATTCCACCGTGGATGCAGCCGTGACCGGCAGAGCAATTCGCGGCCGGGAAATTGACATGAGTTTTCCCCCTATCCTAATGAACCTCGTCGATTGCCAACCTTTCCCGCTCCTCACGGAGCGAGCTACATGTAGCCCTCTGCGTGAGCGGAGGGACCGGATCTCGAGTTCATTGCCAGCTATAGTTGATGGCCAAAGGCCTCGATGCGGAACCTCCTAATAAACCCGACCAGAGTTTCGCCTCCTAATCGTAATCCTGATCCTAATCCTCGCCTGAACGCGATCCGGCTTAGCTCTGCTTCGCCGGGACGAGGGACGTCCAGTTACACCGGCAATTCCTTTCGGCGTAGCCGGAGCCCTCCGGCGTAGCTGGAGCCCTTCGGCTTCAGTCCCAGCTCACCTTGGCGACTCAGCTTATGTCCTGTAGACACGGCATCAAGGGCACTCCCGGCCCTCCAAAGTTCCTAATCCGGCGTATTACATAGGCTTTATACAAGTGGAATTAATGTTATTTTTGGTTGAATAGTTAGCTTGAAATTTCCTAATGAGTTCGTGGCCCGTGACACTAGTGCACCAGAGTGGGAAATCTGAGGATACTCTTTACGCATTGAGGTTAGCGCTGTCGGGCGTCTCCTTGATGAAGCGAATCCTGATCAGATGAGGGAAGGAACAGTCCATAGAAAGGGTTTCTTGAAGCGATTTTTGGTAGGTCTGACCGGAGTTTTTCTGGTGGTCAGTGGTCGGAAGCGAGTGAGCAACCCGGTGAACAGAAAAGAGGGAAAGGTCAAAGCATCTTTCGACACACAGGCGGATCCGCGCGCGGTGGCTCGCCGTGAAGTTTGACTGCTAGAGGGTAGATTGAAGAGCCGGTAAGCACCTCATACGATGGCCAATGTCTTTCCCAGGTGGACGAATGCACTGCCCCTCCAGATTATCATCGTCCTGGTTATTCTGGGGACCGTTCTGACAGCGGGCGTAACCTATTATTTTACCCCGAAATACTCACGTGTCGGTTATATGCCCAAACAACCGGTGGCTTATGACCATAGCCTGCACGTGGGTCAACTCGGGCTCGACTGTCGCTATTGCCATACCTTTGTCGATCGATCCGAACACGCCAATATTCCTGATACCGGGACTTGCATGAGCTGCCACAACCAGATTAAGCAGGAGAGCCCGGCATTGAGTCCGGTACGGGAGAGTTACGCTTCCGGGCTACCCATTGAGTGGGTGCGTATCCACAGAACTCCGGATTATGTATTTTTTAACCATGCGGTTCACGTGAATCGCGGAATCAGTTGCGTCGAGTGCCACGGTAAGGTCAATGAAATGGAAGTGGTCCGCCAGGTTCAGTCCTTTTCGATGACCTTTTGTCTCGAGTGCCATCGCAATCCGGAGAAGTTCATCCGTCCGCTGGATAAGGTATATGATCTCAACTGGAGTGCCGCACATGGCTTGGCCCAACGTGAAATTGGCAAACGCCTCGTTCACGACTGGAAGGTAAATCCACCGCAGAGCTGCTCTGGCTGTCACCGATGAAAAAGTCTGATAATGCAGAGGCCGTCAAAGAAACGGCAGGTAAGGGACCCCGCTACTGGAGGAGCCTGAACGACTTCATGGAGGAACCTGAGTTCCACCAGTTTGTAGCACGCGAATTTCCGTCGGGGGCATCTGAACTGAACGGTGTAGATCGACGAAAATTCTTAAAGATTATGGCAGCCTCATTTGCCCTTTCGGGTGCGGGGATAAGCGGCTGCCGCCCTCCCGAGCAGTATATATTGCCCTACTCGAAGCAACCGGAACAGGTCGTTCCGGGAGTGCCTGTTTTCTACGCCACCGCGATGCCGAGAACCCGTGAGCATATTCCCCTGGTGGTGGAGACCCATCAATCGCGCCCCACTAAGATCGAAGGCAACGGCGAGTGCGACGATTACGGGGGCTCGACTGATTTATTTGCCCAAGCCAGCGTCCTCGATCTCTATGATCCAGACCGATCGCAATTGAGCAGCAAGGGGACGAAGGTCCTCTCCAAGGGGCAGGTATTCGATGTACTCCAGGCACTCCAGGCAAAGTTCTCGCCTACGGGGGGACAGGGCCTTGCCTTTTTAGCCGAGCCTTCTCCTTCTCCTACCCGCAAGCGATTAGTAGAGCAGTTGAGGGAGCGATTTCCCCGCGCCCATTGGGCGGAGTACGAAGCGATACCACGGGATGCCTCGGAGAGAGCGGCGCGCAACCTCTACGGCCGGTCCCTACGCCCGGTCTACCGTTTGGCGGAGGCCGATCGGATACTGTCATTGGACGCGGACTTTCTAAACAGCGAACCTGGACATTTAAGGTATGCCAAGGAATTCGCCTCCCGCCGGCGCGTTCATGGCCAGGGCGAAGCGGGCAGCATGAACCGTTTGTATCAGGTGGAAAGCAATTTTTCGGTTTCCGGAACGATGGCCGATCATCGCCTTCGCCTGCCGGTCGGAGAGATGAATGCCTTCGTCTCCCTCATGGCTGCGGCCGTCCTGGAGAAGGTAGGAGGGGACCGGCTATTGGCTAAGGAGTTGAAGCGGAAGGCGGAAGGCGCGAATCCTGATCCAACCTGGATCGATGCCTGCGCTCAGGACTTAGCTGAAAATGGCGGACGATCGCTGGTGATTCCGGGCAGTCACCTCGGATTGCCTGCACAACAGCTGGTCATTTTTATCAATCATCTCCTGCGGGCGGAAGGAAACACGGTCGAATATCTCGAACTTCCCGGTGGACCAAGCAGCACTATCTCCGATCTCGCCGTAGCGATCGAGAATAGGCGCATCGAAACGCTCTTCATTCTTGGAGGTAATCCGGTTTATGACGCGCCCGCCGACCTTCAGTGGCGGAAGTTGCAGAAGCAGATTCCCGAGGTACTGCGCTACGGGTATTATTTTGATGAGACTTCTCTGGACTCGAAGTATCATATTGCAGCGACTCACTATCTGGAGTCCTGGGGCGATGGCAGAACCATCGACGGTACCCCGGTAGTGGTGCAGCCGATGATATTACCTCTTTTCGAAGGGATTCAGGAACTGGAACTTTTAGCGCGTTGCAGCGGAGGCGAGGTAACCGATGCCTATGAGTTGGTCAGATCCAACTTTGCGCACCTGACTGGGGGAAAAGATGTGGATCGGCGCTTCCGGCGCTTCCTTAGCGACGGGATTTTACACGGCTCGCGTTACCGTTCCGTAAAGCCCAGGATAAACCTGGGACGGGTAAAGCGGATGGTAGCGGAAGCGGATTTGACTCCCCGTTCTCCCGCATGGGGCTCAATCGAGGTAAGGCTATCGGCGAGCAATACCGTGGGTGATGGGCGCTACAATAACAACGGTTGGTTACAGGAATGCCCGGATCCGATCACCAAGCTGGCTTGGGACAATGCGATCTTTATCAGTCCAAAGTTGGCGCCGAAACTGGGCTATCATCCAAGAAGGGGAACCTTTCGAGCCATAGCGGCCAGGAAGACAGGGAATTTCAAGCGAGGCAGGGATGAGGCGCCGATGGCGAAACTGATACTGAATGGAATTGAGATTCGGGGCCCCCTCTCTATTCAACCCGGACTTCCGGACTACACCGTGGTGGCCCCGCTGGGCTTCGGGCGCCGCAAAGTGGGCCAAGTGGGCGCGGGAACGGGGTTCGATGCTTACCCGTTGACGAATTCGAACACGCCCGGATATGTCACGGGGGCAAAGATTGCCCTGACCGGAGAGACCTACTCGCTGGCTAACACGCAGGAGCATTGGTCGATGGAGGGCAGAGCAATTATCAGGGAGGCGAACGCGGCCGATTTTCAGGAACATCCGGACTTTGCCAGCAAGATGGGAATGGAGTCCCACTCTCCGGCTGTTTACGGCGCTGCCGAGGGCTGGAATCTGCAGGAGCAGGTAGCCAAGCAGCCGCGGGGAAATTCACTCTACGATACGCCTGTCTTCGGAGGAGCCCAACAGTGGGGAATGAGCATCGATCTCAATACCTGTACCGGTTGCAATGCCTGCGTCGTTGCCTGCCAAAGCGAAAATAACATTCCTATCGTCGGCAAGGACCAGGTCATGCGCGGGCGCGAGATGCATTGGATTCGCCTTGATCGCTACTATTCCAGTGGGGACACGGACAAAAACAAGTACGAGATTCCCGCAGATCCGCAGGTATCCCTGATGCCCATGTTGTGCCAGCATTGTGAAATGGCGCCTTGCGAGCAGGTCTGCCCGGTAAATGCCACGGTTCACGATGAGGGGGGGCTTAACGTAATGGCCTACAACCGCTGTGTCGGTACCCGGTATTGTGCCAACAATTGTCCCTACAAGGTGCGGCGATTCAATTTCTTCGATTGGAACCGGCGCAGTCGTGATCACTTTTACGAAGGTCCGTTGGGTCCAAAGGGCATGCCCGAGCTGCAGAAGATGCAGAAAAATCCCGACGTTACCATTCGCATGCGCGGTGTCATGGAAAAGTGCACCTACTGCCAGCAGCGGATCGAACAGGCAAAAATCGGGCAAAAAGTAAAAGCCCGTGATTCGGCCGATGTGAAGATACCCGATGGGGTAATTCGGACAGCCTGCGAGCAGGCATGCCCGACCCAATCCATTCTCTTCGGAGATGTTCAAGACCCACAGAGCGCAGTCTCGAAGCTGAAGACTTCCGATCGCGACTACAGTGTCTTGGGCTATCTCAACACGCGTCCCAGAACCACCTATTTGGCGCGTTTGCGCAATCCCAACCTGGAAATGCCGGACTTCCACGACCAACCTTTGAGCCGGATCGAGTACGAGCGGAAGTTCGGCCATGGGGAGGGACATGGAAACGGACAGGGAGGTCTGGAAGGAGTGGGAGATGCCTCCCACGGGGACGGGGAACACGGTCATTCCGGAAGCGGAAGGCGCGGAGAACAGGAGGGACATCCGTCATAAGTCGGCAAGGCGAGAAGCGATGCGGATATTTTGAAAGCTATGGCCATTGTCGAAGAATTAGGGATTGATAGGGCTTCCCTCCTGGCCGAAGTCAGGCCCGTGGCTATTCCGCGGCCACCGCTAGTAGCGAACAATCGAAGTTTAACCTGGATTACGGACCGCATCTGCGGAATCGTGGAAGCCCGCACACCGCTTTGGTGGTGGTTGGCGTTCTGCGTCGCCGGCATGGTGGCCAGCTTTGCGGTGGTGGGTCTTTCCTACGTCGTTTTTGCAGGAGTTGGTGTATGGGGTCTGCGCAATCCCACAAACTGGGGATGGGCTATTGTCAACTTCGTCTGGTGGATTGGTATCGGGCATGCCGGAACGTTGATTTCGGCTATTCTCTGCCTGTTGCGGCAAAAGTGGAGAACCAGTATCAATCGGGCGGCCGAAGCCATGACTATCTTTGCTGTCGTCTGCGCCGGAATATTTCCTCTTTTTCACATGGGCCGGGTCTGGTTTTCCTGGTGGTTATTCCCCCTTCCCAACGCTAATTCGATCTGGCCGAACTTTCGCAGCCCGTTAGAGTGGGACGTCTTCGCCGTATCGACCTATCTGATCGTATCATTTCTTTTCTGGTACATGGGAATGATACCGGATCTGGCCACTATCCGCGATCGGGCCACCTCCCGCATCCGTAGGTTCTGCTACGGTGTTCTGGCCATTGGGTGGCGAGGCTCCAACCGGCATTGGAGCAATTACGAGATGGCCTACCTGCTGCTGGCAGGGCTGAGCACGCCCCTCGTTCTCTCCGTGCATACCATCGTTTCGTTCGATTTCGCGGTGGCTAATCTGCCCGGGTGGCACACCACCATATTCCCTCCCTATTTCGTTTCCGGCGCGATCTTTTCCGGTTTCGGGATGGTACTTACGCTGGTGCTGCCCCTTCGCGCCATCTACGGCCTGCATGACCTGATTACGCAATATCACATCGATTGCATGTGTAAGATCACCTTGGCAACGGGAAGTATGGTCGGTTACGCCTATTCGATGGAGTTCTTTATCGCCTGGTACGGGGCCAATCCCTACGAGGGTTTTGCCTTTGTGAACCGGGCCTTTGGACCTTATGCATGGGCTTATTGGATCATGATAACGTGCAACGTCGTCTCGCCGCAGTTATTCTGGTTCCGTTTTGTCAGGGAACGCCCCTGGGTCGTATGGATCGTAGCAATCTTCGTTAACGTCGGCATGTGGTTTGAGCGTTTCGTCATCTGTGTCACTTCCCTGGCTAATGAATTCTTGCCTTCATCGTGGGATTACTTCTCTCCCACCATAGTAGACATCTTCACATTCTTCGGCACCATGGGCATCTTTGCATTCCTCTTTCTGCTCTTTCTGCGATTTCTGCCTTTTATGGCCCTCGCCGAAATCAAAGCCGTCACCCCACAGGGTGATCCGCACGCCCATGGACATTAATCGAACAGTAACCGCTGAGTGCCATGGCTGAAAAAACCTACGGATTGATCGCTGTATTCAATTCCGCTCCCGACATCTATCGTGCTGCCGAAAAGGTGCGTGATGCCGGCTTCCACCGTTGGGATGTTCTGTCTCCTTTCCCGGTCCACGGTATGGAAAAAGCAATGGGTTTGCCACGCTCGCGCGTTCCCGTGTTTAGCTTTATCGGAGGCGTTGTCGGTTTTTTGACCGGTATGTTCTTAGCCTGGTATATGGGCGCATTTGACTATCCGTTGATCGTGGGCGGCATGCCCTTCTTCAGCCCCATTTATCCCTTCCCGATCGCTTACGAACTCACCATCCTGCTGGCTGCGTTTGGCGCCTTTTTCGGGATGTTCATTACCAATCTGCTTCCCCAACCGTACCATCCGGTAATGCATTTTGAGAGATGGAAAGAAATTACTGACGATCGCTTTGCCATCGTTATCGAGGCTCGCGATCCACAGTTTAACGCCCAGGAAACCACCTCATTTCTCCAGTCGTTAGGGGGAGAGGATGTTACCGAATTACCTGAGTAGGCCGTGCCTTTTCTACGCTATTCCATTGCCATCCTGGTATTTCTGACGGTCGCCACGGTGTCCATCCTGGGCTTGCGTGGCAGGCGTTCGGACCAACCCCCATTGGAGATATTTCCCGATATGGACAGGCAGGACTATTACCGGCCGCAGGATGTGAGTCCGTTTTTTCCCGACCGACGGGCTGACCGGCCGGTGGTTCCGGGCACAGTGCCGGCAGGAGCGTTTCATGAAGATTACACCTTCATGACGGGCAAACGTGAGGGTGAGTTCGAACGCGGGTTTCCCATCTCCGTAACCCGTGAGCTGATGGAGTTGGGGCAAGAAAAGTACACCATTTTCTGTTCCGTCTGCCATGGGGCAAACGGGGACGGCAACGGCATTACGAAGAGCTATGGCATGGTCGCGACTCCTTCGTATCATGTGGATACGCTTCGCGCTATGCCGGAAGGCGAGATTTTCAACACCATCACCTACGGAAAGAACAACATGGGGCCATACGGAGCCAGGGTTCGTGTGCAGGAACGATGGGCTATTATCGCCTACCTCCGCGCATTGCAACGGGCCAACAACGCCAGGGAAGCCGATGTGCCCTCTGAATACAGGGTCGAATTAGGACTATGAGCGCGGAGGCGGCATCTGCTCCCATAACCGCGGTCGACTCCGGTGGGCGGCACGATTACTCCCTCATCGCTTTGATTATCGGAGTAGTCGGGATCGGGATCGCCGCCGTGGGCCTGGCAAAAGGTCTGAGCGAGGGTGATTCGCGTCCTCTCCTTGGCTGGTTACTTGGGTTCAGCATTTGGCTCTCCGTGGCCATCGGGATGCTTTTTCTCCTGATGCTGTTCTATCTTTTTAATGCCGGCTGGAGCGGCATCGTGCGGAGGCAATTGGAACATGCCCTTTCCGTGTTTAAATGGCTGGGTCTGATTTTCCTGCCCCTCCTCGCGATTGCCTGGGTGTACCACCGCGATCCGGGAATTTTGTGGTCCTGGCTGAATCCCGATAAAGTACTGCCGGGCGGCGAAACGGTCGGCCAGGACGTCCTCTACGAAAAAAAACACGGCTATCTTAACAAGGGTTTCTTTACCGTCCGTGTAGTTCTGTTTTTCGGCATTTGGATCGGTCTGTCCGAGATCCTGAGGCGGGCTTCCTTCCGCATGGACGAGGACGGCGATCCCAAGTGGTACGGAGTAGCGAGAAAGACCTCCGCGGTGGGTATCATACTCTGTGCCATGGCCACTACCTTTGCCGCCATCGATTGGTTTAAGTCGTTGGAATACCACTGGTTCTCCACCATGTACGGAGTTTGGTTCTTCGCTGAGTCGATGCGTGCCGGCCTCGCCGTCACGGTGCTGCTTTGCCTCCTGCTGCAATGGAAGGGCTATCTGAGAGGGATCTATAACGACGCCCACTCCTACACCCTGGGGTGCCTGATGCTGGCATTCACGGTATTTTGGGCCTACATCAGCTTTTGCCAGTACTTCCTCGTTTATAGTGCAAACATCCCCGAAGAGACCTTTTGGTACGTGATCCGTGAGCTCGACGCCGATGGTTCGAAGAACTCGTGGTGGTTGATCAGCATGGGCCTGGTATTCGGCCATTTTCTCATACCTTTCTTACTGCTCCTCTGGTACAAGAATAAATCCGGGCTTCGCATTGTGTTGGTAGCCAGTTGGATCTTCGTCTTTCACATTTCCGATATCTACTGGAACATCCTGCCGGGAAAGATTCCCGGGGAAAATATCCTCGGGTTTGCCGTAAGGCAGTTCACGGTAGCGATCTGGGATGTTTCCATGTTTGTCGGCGTAGGGGGAATCTTCGCCTGGTCATTTCTCAAAAGCGCCAGGAAAGCCAGGCCTATTCCCATACGCGATCCGCATATTCTGGAATCTCTGTATCATCATGAGTGACGAACCTCCGGATAGAGAAAATAGCCCTTCCGATAACCGCGTGCTCCTCTCGGCTCTGGGTTGGGTTGGCGTTATTGCGCTCTTTCTGGCGGTGGTGGCGGTAACCTACCTCCGTGATCTCCCTGGCAGGGTCGATGCCTCCTTGGTCGAGGAGCGTCATCGGCGCCTTGCCGAACTTCGGGCCTCGGAGGTGGAAACCGCGAATTCCTACGCTTGGATCGATCGCGAAAAGGGTGTTATTCGGATTCCTGTTGAGCGTGCCATAGAGATAACCGTAAGGGAGCTGTCTTCAGCTCAGACCACTTCCCCGGCGGAGGAGACGGGGTCCGATCGGTCCAAATGAGGAGATTCCGCATCGAGGCCTCTGGCCACCAACTATGGCTGGCAATGAACCTTCGCAGGCAACGGCCGACCTCTACGGGAGCCGCTGGCAGGTTCGCTGCCGGCAACAGGTCGGCCTGCGGCAAACTCAGTCGAGTCGATGCCCGCCTGCGGGGCGTGAATCAGGACCGTCAAGGCGGCCGACCTTGCGGACTCGGGGGCCCTCGTCCCTCCAAGGCTGGAAACCACTTCAAGCAATCTGGAGGGCCGAGGGCTCTCGAGGCCAAGAGTAAGATTAGGAGTATGATTGTGATCAAAAGGGGAGAAATCCGGTCGGGTTCATTAGGAGAATTAGCCTCTGGAGTTGTGCTGTCATGGAATGGACGTCCTACATAATACTGGGCTTTCTCTTCGGCGGGCTATTTTTCGGCGCAGCTGTGTACGCCCTGCTCTGGGCCATAAAATCGGGCCAGTTTCGAGATCTGGAGGAGGGTGCTTGTGTTATTTTCGACGAAGAGGAACCGTTGGGCGTAGCCATGGACAGGTTTCCAGTAAAACGGGCCCGAAAGCCCAGCCAAGGTGAAGCGGCAGGCGCAGCCCGGTCAGTTAATCAGTCATGAGCTCGTATGCCACATCTGTATCGTCGTCGATAAATCCATATAGCTCGAGCGACGCTGCGGTCAGGGCGCGCCTGAGCAAGATTGACGGTTCCATGAAGGGCCCGGCCCTGCTCTTTATCGTGTCCGCGGTACTGTGGCTACTGGCGGGCACCTTGCTCGCCTTGATCGCTTCGCTTAAGCTCACCTTTCCGACCTTTCTTGACCACTGGGAATGGCTGACCTTTGGACGGGTTCGGGCGGCTCATCTGAACGCCATGATCTACGGTTGGTCGAACAACGCGGCATTCGCCGTGGGGCTTTGGATCATGGCCCGGCTCTGCCGGACGGAAATTCGGCATGTCGGGCTTCTCTTTATTGCGGGAGTATTCTGGAATATTGCCGCCACCATCGGTATCGTGGGGATTTTCAAGGGCGACCTTACCTCCGTGGAGTGGCTTGAATTTCCCACCTATGTCACTCCCTTGATCGCCTTTTCCTATGCTCTCATCGGCGTCTGGGGAATCATTGCCTTTCGTTATCGGAATACCTCCCATATCTATGTTTCCCAATGGTTCATTCTAGCTGCTTTGTTCTGGCTTCCCTGGCTCTACACGGTAGCTCAGATCATGATTTTCTTCGAGCCCGCCAGAGGTACCGTACAATCACTGACAAACTGGTGGTTCACCCATAATTTTCTGGGGCTCTGGCTCACACCAATTGGATTGGCGGCGGCCTACTATTTCATACCCAAGGTACTGGGCCGCCCCATTTACAGCTATTACCTTTCCATCTTTGGATTCTGGGCTCTTGCCCTCTTCACCAATTGGGCGGGAGCTCATCACCTCATTGGCGGACCCGTTCCCTCGTGGGTTATTTCGGCGGGAGTAGTTGCCAGCATGATGATGATCATTCCCGTCGTAATTACGGCCCTCAACCATCACATGACGGTAGTAGGGCACTTTCGCAGGGTAATCGAAAGTCCTACCCTCCGGTTCGTCGTCTTTGGCGCCGTATCCTACACCCTGGTAAGTCTGATCGGGTCGACCATGGCACTACGCTCGGTCAATGAGATCACGCATTTTACCCACTTCACGGTGGGTCACGCCCACCATGGCATGTATGCCTTTTTCACCATGATCATGTTTGGTTCGATCTATTTTATCATGCCTAGATTGTTACATCGCGAGTGGCCCTCGGCAGCGCTCATCAAGCTGCATTTCTGGTTTACCGCGATTGGCATCACACTCATGCTGCTCGCTCTCCATATCGGTGGCTGGTTTCAGGGACTGGCCATGAACAATCCGGATATTGAATTTCTTGAAGTCGTTCGCGGCACGATTCCATGGCTACACGCCCGATCGCTTTCGGGCATCCTGATAACGATCGGACATATTGCCTTTGCCATCAACCTGTTCTGGATGATTTTGGCCCGCCTCGGAAGAACCGATTGGGAGGGATCTCCGACCCCGCTCACAAATTCGAACTCGGCAGAGCCGGCCCGATAGGTCTGATGAAGAGTCTACCCTTAGTCTTTTGCGGAATCTTTCTCACCCTGGCCGGCTCCTGGGCGGGTATTGTGCTCTTGAATCATATCCAACTGGGTTCACTTGAACCGACTACGCAGCAATTGGATCCCGAAACCGGCGGGCAGATGGCGGGAGAGGAACGTTTTCCCAGAGTTCCCCTGGGAGAAGCGCTACAGGGAAAATCGGTCTATATCAGTATGGGGTGCCTCTACTGCCATACCCAACAGGTTCGGCGAAAGGGATTCGGGTCCGATTATGAAAGAAATTGGGGAAGCCGCCAGAGTGTTCCCAGGGACTACATTCGCCAGCAGCGGGTCCTTCTTGGAACGATGCGGACCGGTCCCGATCTGATGACCGTAGGTCAGCGCATATCAGATCGTAATTGGCACCATCTGCACCTCTACGATCCCAGGATAACTTCAGCGGGTTCGACTATGCCGGGCTTTGCCTTCCTCTATGAACAACGACCGGTAGAACGTGCTGGCGCTTCGCCTCATGCGCTCCTATTTCCCCCTTCTCACGCCATGGAAGAGGGATTCGAAGTCGTTCCCACTCGGCGCGCGCAAGCGTTGGTTTCCTACCTTCTGAGCCTGAAGTTGGACTACGATCTGCCGGAAGCGGTTCGAGAATAGACGACCCGATGAGCGAAAACGATCAGATGCCGTCACCGATTTCTCAGGAATCGAGACCGACCCTGGAGTTGAACCGGATCGAGGACCACGACTTTCACCAGGTTCACGTCCAGGCCCTTAGGGAAAAGGATGCTCCTAAAGAAGGTATTTCGCCCATTCCGCTTATTCTGATTTTCGGAGCCTTGGTTTTCTGGGGTGGAATTTATCTCACTCGTTATTCTTCTGGTTTCGATCCGATGATCTATGACGAAACCATACATCCGGCCGATCGTGCGGAAAAACCGGCAGCCGTTTTTGATCCCATTGCCGCGGGTCAGCGCCTCTACAAAAACAATTGCGCCGTCTGTCATCAACCGACCGGACAAGGATTGCCGGGCGCATTTCCCACCTTGCACCAGACGGAATGGGTATTGGGAACCGATGAACGGGTCATTGCTCTGGTGCTGCGTGGCATGAGCGGCAAACTGAATGTGGCCGGGTACGAGTACAACAGCGTCATGACGGGTTTTCCCCACATCAACGACCGCGAGATCGCTGCTGTTCTAAGTTACGTGAGAACGAACGCAGAGTGGGGGAATTCCGCCTCTCCCGTTTCCGAAGAAAAGGTGACTGAAATACGCGCCCGGTATGGGAATACTGCTGCCGCATGGACGGTGGATGAAATCCTGGCCGAGTTTCCCTTCCAGGAGTGACTTAACAACGTGTTCCGCAAGGGCGAGCTACACTGTAGGTTGAAGCCCCGCTTCGACATCAGCCAGGTTCGAAAATTAAGACGAGGACGGCGCTCCATCCTACGCATCTCTGCACGGGGCGGAACTCCTCAACGTGGCCTCGCTCAGGACCCAAATTCCCTCCAGCAGAGAACATTTGCCCTCATCGAACAGGCTCTGGTTAAGAAATGCATCTGTAAAGCAGAGAATGAGGTCGACGCCGCATGTACGAAATTTCGTGCCCGGAAAGCCCGAGGAGATAAAAGTCTATGCGGTCCGGTATCGCCACCCAGTTGATTCGACCGATCGAGAGGAAGCACGCAAAACAGTCCAGATAGCATCGGAGCTGCGGAAGCGGCTACGAGATTGGCTTGAACTTGATGATTCCCTGTCCCGAGTTTGTCGGGACTGCACGGTTGCAAAAAACACCTCGTAGAACGACACCCGGTCCCGAAGGGTAAAAAGCCGTAGATTCCCCGGAGTCCCGCCGCGCAGCGATTTTGTGGGCCTGATTGATTAGACTTCGGGCGCATCGGCGGCAGGGCGGTTATTTGAAGCGGAAGTCGAGCTTGTAGTCGTAGAGCCAGGGGACTCTTGGGTCGACGCCCTCGGCGGAGAGCTTTTCGGGCAGGTTGGTGTAGTGCCGGGCAAGTGTCTCTTCGGCTTTGCCAGCGTTGTAATAAGTAACCACGATGGTATCGTTATGCAAGCGAAGGTCTCCTTCGAGCCCGCCGAAGAAGTCCTTGGCCAGGTGCTGCGCGTTCCACCCGGCGAAAGGCGGGCCGAGGCGTTCACGGAGCATGGCAATGGCCGCTTGAGCGATGAGAGCCATGGTCATCTGGCCATAACGGATATTGAGGTTGTGAGTGCCGGCCCGATTCCAGCCCAGAGCCTGGTTAGCGTTGAAAAACTCTTCGCAGTGCCAGCGTTTGGGATACTGCTGAACGGGTTCTTCGACGGCGCTGTGTTGGGCGGTGCACAGGAAGGCGTTCAGTTCGTAATCGCCGTCGCGTTCTCCTTTACGCTGGATGATCTGCCAGTAGGGAGGCTGGGCTGGATCGGCGGTTTTGGGCAGGTAGTCACGACAATGAGTAGCGTAACCGATCCAGTGGCGGGTGAAGGCCTCGTTGGGTAAAGCGTTCAGCTCGGCCATGGTTTCTTTGCGCAGGGGCATGGGAACGAGCAGATCGAAAGGCAGGCGGCGGGGCACTTCGGCCAGCAGATCGAGCACGTAATGTTCGGAGTCGCACAGCACCAGAACGCGGCGGTCCGCGGGCCGGAGGATCTGTTCGGCCATCAGCAACAGCTCAGGAGTGGCTTGGGCCACTGTCCGGGAAGAGGATCCAAGGGTCAGAGCGATCGGCTGCTGCGAGTCGGCGTCGAGGACAAAGAAGGTCTGCAGTTGCTTGGTGGCCGCGGCGTGACGATCCTTCTGGCGGCGGACCATTTGGCGCTTGCTGTAACTTGGGATGCGATGGGGATCGATGCCCAGCACTTGGGCGGGAAAATGACCCAAGGCCGCCCGCAGCTTTCCGAGCATGATCTGAACGGCTTGGGCTTGGGCCACGCTGTGGGCATCGAGCAGATCATGAATGGCCCAATCACTGGCCACGAAGGGCAGTCCGTTGGCGACTTCAAAGCCCTGCTGGCTGAGGGTGCGTTTCTGGCGCTGGCCGGTCAGGCAAAAGGCCGCTTCATGAACCAGCTGGAGGGCCAGGCGGGGCTCCACTGCGGCGGTATCGCGGCCGCTCCAATAGCGCAGAAGATCCCAACTGCCCAAACGCAGATGCTCGGCCATGAGCAGCCAGATGCCCATCCGGTGACCGGAGATTTTGTCGCAAAGCAGCTGGCGCACAGCCCGTTCCAGGCTGCGCGGATCAGCCGGTTCCAGACGCCGGGTTTCTTTGGTGCGCTGGGTGTCAACGAGCTTCGGCTCAGGGGTCGGAAAAGGCAGGTGGAGTTTTTTTTGCAGACCGTAGCTGCTGATGATTCGCTGCACGCTGCGGGTGGAAATGAGGTGCCCGTCCTGGCGTAATTTGGAGGCGATCACCTCGGCGGTGGCATCGGGATCGAGAAAGCGGGCCCGGATCACCAGTTTACTCGCCTCGGGGGTGCGGCGATAATTGCCTTTGGGGCCGGTCTTTTTGTCGATCAGTGCTCGGATGCCTTGGTGGGCTACGACCTGGCGCAGCTGATAATAGCGGGCTTTGGAAAAGCCGAAGTTGGCGGCCGCGCGGGTGGGACCGGTGCGAGTGCATTCGCCTTGCAGAAGCATCGCGAGCTTGGCCGATGCCGGATCGTTGGACGGCATCGCAAGAGTGCCGTGAGGGCCTTTGAGCAGAGAGTGATTAGGATCGAATTCGAACATGAGAGAACTCCATGGAAGAAGGTGAAAAAGGGCGGCGAAAGCAAAACCGCCATGACGAAAGAGTAAGGGAAAACCGGAATTAGTCTAATAAAATATGGCAACAATATAAGAAAAACGAAGGTTTCAACTCCGGATCGAAGCGTTCTTATCTCAAAGTATTCGTCTGATCCGACAACGAACAGCGTCGGAATAATTGTCATATTTTAATAGACTTATCGGCGCCATCGGAGCGACGAAACCGGGCTGAGAAACCGCATTCGCTCCTCCCTCTCAACCGCCACCAAGCAGGGCCGAAACGCCTTCGACAGTCTCCTCGAAGTTGTCCGGCAGCAACCCCTCATGTCGGCCGAGCCGCCTTAGCGGTTCGGCATTGCCGGGCTTCACTCATCGATCAGCCCAAGTTCGACAGGCGCCATGGCGGAGTGGGCGGCCATGGCGGCAGCATCAAGCCGAGAGGCCCTTCTACCCCTGCTGCCCCATGGTCGGGGACCCGCTCCGCCGTGGTGCCTGCCAGCTACTCTGATCATCAACTTTGAAACACACTTTCCGTTCTGCTACCGGAACTTATAATGATACGTACGTAGTTGCCCTCCCACTAGCCCTTACCACAGCAAGAAGTCCAATCAATCAGACTCACAAAATCGCTGCTCGGCGGGACGGGGAGTAGGCTTTTTTAAGGGTGTCGTTCAATTCGTGCAGGCACAGTTCGAAACCTCGGATATGGTCGTCATGCCAATGGGTGGCCAGGATGACGGCGACGTGAGAGCTGGGATCAAAACCGAGGATCTTGAGGTGCTCGAGGCAGTAAGGTTCCTTGGTGTCGGGGAAACAGAGGGAATCGATTATAGCCCACCGGCAATCGCCGAAGTGGATCAGAATTGTCTCTCCGAATCCGGAACCGACTATGGATACTTCAACCTGGCACTGGTCTGGCGGAGCACAGAACTCACGACTATTCCAGTAGCTCGCTGATCTCTGTGGCAAACTGCTCAGCTTCTCGTAACTCTTCGTCTTGAAGCGGCGGTATTCGTCGAAATTTGATGGTCGAGATTCGCGATCGCGTTCCACGCACGGTGCGATATCCGATGAACCAGTAAAATGATGCACCGTCCTTCACGCACTCTCTCTCGTCTTCATGCAACTCCGAGAACGGTATTTCGATGATTTCAGGACGATCTAAGGAAGCAAACGTGACGTGTGCCTCAAACGATGCCGAATTGACCGAAGTGACATATCCTTCGGCTCTTTCTTTCGATTCGAATCGTTCTCGAACGACCTCACCACTGTCAATTGTGCGAATGCTCTTGGGGATGCGACGGCTTATAGGGACTGACGATGATTCCGTGCCGTCGTCGTCGTGATGAGGTGTGCCGGCAAAATCCCTATCGGAAAAAAAGCCTCCACTATGAGAGTTTCAACGGTGCCGATCCGTAAGTGTTCAGGCTCATCCGTGCCTTCGGGAGGATAAGTTAACTCGACTGTCGGTGCCGTCAGAGAATCTCGCGCGACTTTCGAAGGTAGTTTCTCTTCCTTCATATTTGCTTCAATATCTGGACTGGGATTTCCAAGCTACAGTCCAAGCAGGATTTCCATTCCCCATCAATGAATTTTTGCGCTTTCCCCGTGTCATCAACGCCATTGGGTACACTCGTCGGGTAGTGGTTGTTCACGTGCACGAAGAGCCCGGGATGGACCTTAGTCGATGGCTCGAACGATAGACTGACCTCGAAGCCAGTTTCATGGTTCTGGTTACATTTGATCTTGAGCGAGACAAGACCGGGAGCTTCGACTATGCCGTCATAAACTCCCTTGGGCGCAAGTACGTGGCCAATCTTATGCAATTTCCTCGTCTAGCAGACGGAAGTGTATTGACCTATTTGACCAATCCAAGTTGTTGGGCCGAAAGCGTTCCCAATCGGCGTCTGAGCTTGTGGCGGTCGAAACTCGCCAGTCCCTGCATATTGACCGCCGAGCGTTTGGGCAGCCACTTCGGATGACCGAGATCGACTTCCCCCCGCATGCCTCGGATCTGCGATGTCAGGGGGGAAACGATGACCAAGGCACGAGCATCGTCAGGTTTCGGGTAGGAGAGCACCAATACGGGACGGCCCTTCTCAACTATTCCGAGATCGGCAAACCAGACTTCGCTGGCTTTGGGCCTAATACTCACCGAAGGCTAAGTTCCAGGCTTTCGCCTGCTCTTCATCCGATTGCAGGCGTTCGGGATGGGCCGTAACGGAAAAAGGCAAGTCGTCGCGAAGCGCCACCTGGGCGAGAAAAATGTTGATGGCATCGCTGGTTTTCATACCCAAGCGCTCGAATACTTGCTTCGCCTTCTGGTAGCGTGCTGCCTCGACGCGAGCCCGCAGGAGGATACTGGATGTCTTCTTCATGGCACATAAGTGCTCGAAAATGCTCAAAAAGTCAAGGTTGCCGATCAGCCAAAGCAGGATTCGTGCAGGCTCAGTTCGAAACCGCGCGGGAATATCTAGGGCCATGCCGGAAGTCGGGTTCTCGGCGCATGCGGAGTGGCGATTGGGGCGGGCTGACCGTGTTGTGGGATCTGCAGAATGAGGTGGTCAAGTAGGGAGTTCTTGCCTTGGCCGAAAACTCGCGGTTTGCGTTGCGTGCTCCTGCCTTTTGGAAGGTGGACCTGTCGTCGCACGTGGTGACAAGCCAATCGGCTCAGGACGGGAGAATACTCCTACCGGTTGGGCGTGTCGTCCGAAATGCCTTTGGCTAGCCTTCGTTTGGTAGATTTTTCGGCGTGGTCGTAATCTGATCTTTCAGCGACTCCATGGATTTTGCCCCAATGCCTTTGACACGAGTCAGCTGTTCCAGGCTCGTGTAGGGGCGCCCGGCAATGATGCGCTCAGCCAGGACTGGCCCGATTCCGTCCCAAAGCATTAGTTCCTCCAAAGATGCGGAGTTGATGTTGATTTCCTGTGGCCGGTCGTCTTGTAGCTGGTTTCTCAGCTCACTCAGTTCCCGGTCTTCTTTTCGCTGTTCGGCCCTGAGTTCGACAATTCGATTTGGGTTACACTCGGCCCAGATCCCGATTCCCCCCAACATAGCTGCATCCTGGCTGTCTTCGAGGATAGCCCGCATCTCATCACGGTGAACCCCAAGCGGTGTTCGGCGCCCGATCCCTCGCACGCGGGCAAAGCCATGCTTCACCAGGACGGTTGCCAAATCTTCCCCTTCGTTCGTCGTGACGAAAGCGTAGATGCGCCCTTCTTTGGCGCGTCCCAAAGCATTGGCGAAGGCCGTGTGTACCGTGAATGGTTTCGAGAGCTTGTTTCGGACAAACCGTTTCGCCTGCCTTCCGAACTCGACGGTCGTGGCTACACCGCCCAAACCGAAATAACGTGTCTGTTCCCGAAGCCGGCGTGCCTGTGAGTCAGAGTCGGCGGTTATCTCGGGACAGTCGACAAAGTACAGTCGAAGGTTGTACTCTTCAGCGTTGGGTACGGATACTCGAAAACTGTCGCCATCCATGTATGTAGCGTCGGCGAGTTGGGCATTTGCAAGCTCAACGAGTTCGCTCCCGCGGGCGCCGACAACTGCAAGCGTCAATGCCGACATGAGAGCTATCGAAAGCAAATGAGGTGTTCGCATACCCTCAAATTAAGCTATCTTCTGGCGATACGCGAGTTCAGGCTAATAACCGGCTGTCGGGCTTGGCCGATAGGCTGTCACTCCGCATCGCCGAGTCGCAGATTCCGCATCAGGTATTGTCGGCAGTATTCCCCGACCGCTTCGCTCAGATCAGTGGCAATAGATTTTGACACACAGCCATCCCATAAGGCCTAAACCCTGAAGGCAAGCCTGAGGGATGGAGCGGGATAGCGGTTGATATTGGGAAAAAGTCAAAATGTAAAACAGGGGGGAAATGGTTGATATGGACGGATGCTGTCCCACAGAGCTAAGGGGAGAAACCGGGCAGGTAAGCCTGTTGAGGCTGGGAACACATTCGATATCGGGTTCGTGCTGTCCCATAGAAGTCCGCCAGATCGAAAAGCCCGAAGCGGTCCCAGAGCACGCCGCGCACGAGCGTAAACAACCGGGTGAAGCTGTGCGGCCACTGGCTGATAAAGGCAATGTATCGGAGCAGAACGAGCAGCAGCAGGGCGGCCCACAGCTGCCAACGGATGGCCTGCTTGGAATGCCCGAGAAAATCGCAGACCTTGAAGGTTTGCTTGATCTGCTTGAAAAACACCTCGATGCCCCAGCGGCAGCGGTAGAGGGCGCAGACACTGGAAGGGGCCCAGTCCATGTTGTTGGTGAGGAAAACCATGACGACCCACTCGCCGTTGACTTCCACTTCGGCTTCGATCCGGCGCAACCTGCCGGGATACTGCCGGCGGGAGGCGGGAACCTTCAGGGTGACCTCGTCATCCCGCAGGATACGTCCTTGAGGCTTGCGCAGGCGCTTGCGGCAAACATGGCAGCGCAGGTTGTCTTTGGCGCGCGTGACCCAGAATATGCCGCGTTCGCTCAAATGGAAAAGATTGGCAAAATGCACGTAAGCCTTGTCAAAAACCGCGATCTCTCCGGCCTGCAGCCCCGCGCACAGGGCCAGAGTCCGCGTGTCGTCGTGATGGGAAGCTTCTTCAATGACGGCAAAGCCGGGAAGAAAACTTTGCAGGTTGAGCCGCAGGTGCATCTTCGCCGCGGCCTTGCGCCGACGGTGCTTGGCCCAGTCCATGCAGTTGGCCACCAGGGCAATGGTGGTGGAATCGATCGCATGGATCGCCCGTTTGAAGCGACGGGGCAGGCCTCGGTAGCGCCCGGCCGGTCCAAAGCCCGGCGAAAGCTCTTGCAGATGCCCCAGCACCTTCCAGAACAACGCCTCCATCATGTCGCTGTCGCGCTCCCTATTGGCATGCGAAAGAGTGTTTCGGCTCGGTGCAACCGCTCCCCTGATCGCCCTGAGCTTGGCCGCATGATGCCGCAGGGTGTCGCAGACCTCGTTAAGGCCGATGGCATGGGTCAGTTGCGCAAAGAGCAGACTGACCACATGACTCCATGGCGTGAAGGTGCGCGCCTTTTTATCGACCCCGTACTCCCGGGCGAGTTTTTCCGTCAAATGCGACGGGATGAGTTTACAAAGCTGATGCAAGGTGCTGCTGTAGTGTTTCGTCGGCGTTATGTTTTTCATACTGCGGATTCTTTGGTCGGAATCCGCCGCCGACCACCTTTTTTTAACCCTGCCCGAAAGGGAGTCTCACCACATCCTGTGGGATGGCTGTGATTTTGACAGGTAAAAAATAGATTGTCATTTAGGCGAAGGAACGGATGGTTTCCTGATATCCGGGATACGGTAGCTGGACGACTGCGTCGTTCAGATGAGCAGTGTGAATGGGGGTAACCTTAGGATCCACTGCAACCTGACACCGACGTCCTGGGGATTGATTTCGCGAAGCCACGCAGGGAAGGGGGCTCAGCGTGGGAGTAACCGATGCCTTGGGGTGCGGGTATACAGGCCAGGTAACCGTCAGAGCTCGAACTCACGAACGCGGTTTGCCGCAATCCGGTCTGATGACAACATGGAACCACCCCCGCCCCCGACCATGGTTTGCCCGGCAAGGTTCTCTTCATTGCCCTTCCGTTCGAGTTCCGCCTTCAGCTTCGCTATGGCGGTGGGCACGCCAATAAGCATATCACCATCAAGATTCTCATTAGTAAGGCCCCCGGTTGCGCTGCGCTTGGCCGGATCAAACAGGAGTGAAACTTCCGGCCGCGGCCCGCACCTGCGATCGTCTTCGGCAATGGCCGCTCTTTCGTAGCCCGCGGGCTTACCGCCGGCAGCGCCGGGGGTTGCCCCGGGATCCCGGACCGCCCGTATCTCCCACTTCGCACCGCAATCTACGCTGCGCTCCGATAAGCAGTGCGCTATGTCATTTCCGGCTCTTTAGCGCGACTGGGCTAACGTTCCAACAAAATTCACTTGACACCGATTCCATCGCCCTCACTCCCGCTCTGGAGGCTAAGTTTCAAGCTGGTTCACGGTTGAAGGGTTCACGGTGCAGTGGTTGGGAGGAGAGAAGCCCGGGATCGAAACGGTCGAGGAAATCCTGCCAGAACATCCTTTGCCGCAGAAAATCGGTCCGCTGGTTGGTAAATGCGCAGAAGAGGCGACTGGTGGGGCCAGGCGCGCCTTTGTCCCGTCCGGACCGATGAGAAGAACTGGCTCCCCTCTCTGCCTCCCCTGCGTGCTCTTGTAAGATCTAAAGCGTGGCCATGGCTGGCGGGTTTTTTACAGGAGGCAGCAGAGATTAAAGACGAGAAGCCCCTCTCACTGCTCCCACGAGTTCCTCCTGTTCTATTTCGCTTGCAACTCAGTGGAAAAGGCGGGTAGAGTAAGAGGTCACTGTGGAAGCGAACCGGCCCCGAAAAAGCGTAGTGTCGAGCAAATACACGAGAGTATCCGGTTTCTCAGCCGTCTATCCAGCGATCGGGAGCTGGCTCGTCAGATTCCTGATGGCGATCGAGTTCATCCAGCGCAGCGTCCGATAGGCGGTCTTCAACACCACGCGCAGAAGCCCATGCTGCCAGGCGACCGGCGGTTCCTTGAGTGGGCGGCCATGTGGCCCGCTTGATAACCGCTGAGAATGACTCCTTTACGCTCGCCTTGGCCTGCCGCAACCGCTCGTAGGCTTCGAGGTCAACCGACAGTGTTTTCGTTGCCATACACAGATCAATACACAGAGTAAGGAAAGAGTCAATTTCGTCTCAACAGTGACCGTTGTGTGCAACCGTAGACGCTCCACCAACCTGCTGGAGCACTTCACCGGCCGTGTGCCGCAGCCGGCGGCTCATCCCGAAGTCGTCCACGGCAAGCCGGGACTATTTTGGGATTCGCCCTATCAATAACCTTCGCCTTCAACTCAGCGGATAGGCGGGCGAGCAATGGGTCAAAGTGGGAGCCGAATGGCATCAGTCCGCATCGCCGAGTCGCAGATTCCGCATCAAGTATTGTCGACAGTATTCGCCGACTGCTTCGTTGAGGTCAGTGACGGGATCGGTATACCCGGATTTGCGCAAACGCGTGATATCGGCGCAGGTATGATATTGATACGTCGGACGCAGAGCGTCAGGCATTTCCACGAATTCCACCCGCACGGGGAGGCCCATGGCCTTGAATACCGGCTTTACCAGTGATGTGAATGTATGGGCGGTTCCGCAGCCGATATTGAACAGCCCAGACGTCGTTTTCTCTTCAGCCAGAAACAGTGTCATGGCCACCGCATCCTTGACATAGAGGAAGTCTCTGCACTGTTCGCCGTCCGCATACTCGGCCCGGTAGCTCTTAAACAGGCTGACACGACCGGTTGTGCTGATCTCATGGAACGCTTTGTTGGCAACGCTGCGCATGGTGTCCTTGTGGTCCTCGTTGGGACCGAATATATTGAAATATTTGAGCCCTACTATTCGTCTAAAATAACCCCTGCGCATCGCGTAGAGATCAAATAGGTGCTTGGAATAACCGTACATGTTCAGTGGCCGTAGATCGGAAATGAGATCTACTTCATCAGACATGCCGCGACCCCCATCTCCGTAGGTGGCAGCGGAAGAAGCATAGATGAAACGCAGCTCTCGTTGTGTGGCCCAGTCTGCCAGCCGGCAAGTGTAGGCGTAATTATTCTCTATCAGGTAGCGGCAGTTGGTTTCGGTTGTGCTGGAGCAGGCACCCAGGTGAAATACCGTCTTAATATCGTCGAAAACCTCAGGGGAATCACCGAGGCGAGTGAAAAACGTATCGGCTTCCATATAGTCATCGAATCGCAGCGGCACGAGGTTTCGATACTTGCCGCCATTACCAAGGAAATCGGTGACCAGAATGTGATCGATGCCCCGCTCATTGAGCGCCCAGACGAGCGCACTGCCGATAAAGCCGGCGCCGCCCGTTACCAGAATTCGCCCGCTCTCCAGGAGGCTCATGAAGCGCTCGCCAGTTCGAGCGAACGGTCCCTGGCTGCCAGTATGGTCTTTCTCAGAATTCCACGAAAGTCAGATTCCTCCATGACTTTGAGCCCCGCCAGCGTTGTACCGCCCGGAGAAGACACCCAATCTCTCAAGGTCTCGGGGCGTTCTCCTGACCCGGCCAGCAGACGGGAAGCTCCAAGAGTGGTTTCCAAGGCCAGGCGGTAGGCCATTTCCGTGGGCAGCCCGGCCGAGATACCACCGTCCCGCAGGGCGGCCACAAACTCGAAAAGATAGGCCGGCCCACTCCCGCTCAAGGCGGTGACGGCATCAAGTTCAGTTTCGTCCACCCGCAGCACGACTCCCAGAGAACCCAGAATGCTTTCAACTGATCGGGCGTCTTCGCCTTCCAGTTCTCGCGCGGGCGAGTAACAGGTAATCCCAGCCCCTATCTGTCCCGGCGTATTGGGCATAGATCGAACCACGTTGCGCGCCTTCGGAAATCGGTCCTGCAAGCGAGCAAGCGGCATGCCGGCAAGGATCGAGATGATCAATCGTCCCGTAGCCAGTTCCGCATGTCGAGGCCCTATGTCGGAGAGCTGTTGGGGCTTGAATGCAAGGACAACGGTGTCAGCGTTCTGCAGTAATTCTTCCAGGTTTCGAGAATAGGCGATTCCGGTAGCTTCAGAAAGCCGGCTTCCCGTACCATCGTCTGCGTCCGCACAGATGATTTCGTTGGCTGAGTAGAGGTTCTCCTTCAGAATACCATTGACCATTGCACTGGCCATCCTGCCGGCGCCCAGAAATGCGAGCCTGCTCATGGCTCGGGAAGTTATGAGGACCGGCCGGCCCTGTCGAGGGCGAACTCTGGAAGCACGTTTCCGATCCTAAATCCGGAAAATTTAGAACCCTCCAGTCTCGTCGCGCCGAATCGCCCTACCGCAGGAAGTTTCACTTCTGTTTGATCCGGCCAAGCGCAGCGCGGCCGGGGGCCTCACTAACCTGAAACTTAGCCTTGGGACCGGGTTTGCGGGCGATGGAATCGATGTCAAGTGAATTTTGTTGGAACGTTAGCCCAGTCGCGCTAAAGAGCCGGAAATGACGTAGCGCACTGCTTATCGGAGCGCAGCGTAGATTGCGGTGCGAAGTGGGAGATACGGGCGGTCCGGGATCCCGGGGCAACCCCCGGCGCTGCCGGCGGTAAGCCCGCGGGCTACGAAAGAGCGGCCATTGCCGAAGACGATCGCAGGTGCGGGCCGCGGCCGGAAGTTTCACTCCTGTTTGATCCGGCCAAGCGCAGCGCGCCGGGGGCTTGGCTAACCTGAAACTTAGCCTTGGGAGCGGGTTTGCGGCGTGTCAAGTGAATTTTGTTGAGCCGTTAGTCCAGTCGCGCTAAAGAGCCGGAAATGACGTAGCGCACTGCTTATCGGAGCGCAGCGTAGATTGCGGTGCGAAGTGGGAGATACGGGCGGTCCGGGATCCCGGGGCAACCCCCGGCGCTGCCGGCGGTAAGCCCGCAGGCTACGAAAGAGCGGCCATTGCCGAAGACGATCGCAGGTGCGGGCCGCGGCCGGAAGTTTCACTCCTGTTTGATCCGGCCAAGCGTCAGCGCGGCCGGTGGCGCCACTAACCTGAAACTTAGCCTTGGGAGCGGGTTTGCGGGCGATTGTGTAACGTTTTTCGCGGGCCGGAAACATCGTCATGCAGCCTCCGGTTGGACCTCTGGCACTAGTTTGAAGCCGAGCGATTGGGCGTTCATTTTGAGAGATCGTAAGCGTCTTTCGGCAAAGCGTGCCTCGTAGCGTTTGGCTCCCTCGTCGACGTAGTCCTGGCCGTAACGGAGCATGCGGTAGATGAGGATGGCCAGTTTGCGAGCGAGCGCGAAGACGGCCACCGCGCCGCTCTTGCGCCGGGCGGTGCGCCTAAAACAGGCTCCCAGCGCGCTCGGGGAGTGGCGCAGGGTCAGCGCGCACATGCGCAGGATGGCGCCCATCCGGATGGCGCCGAAGCTGTTTGGTCTTTTCTTGAGCACCTTGCCCGCGGAGAAGGCCATTTTGGGACTCAGACGCAACCAGGAGACAAAGTGATGTTCGTCGGGGAAAGCGCTCAGATCCAAGCCCACTTCGGTCAATGCCACCTGCGCGGCCCCGGTGCTGATCGCGTCGATACGCGTGAGATCTACCCCGTAGAGCCGCCACAGCGCCGTGCGCATCGGTTGCTCGCCCCGCTTGCCCATGGCCTTTTCCTTGGTCGGATTGGGATGCGCCGGCGGCTTGAGGCTACGGCGCCGGGCCGGCTGCAGCGCCTCGATCTGTTCGATGAGCTGCTGTTCATACTGGGCAATCATCTCTTCGAGCTGGTCATACAACTGCAGCGCCCCACGCAGGTTGAAAAGGTGTTCGCGCCGCCAATTACCGCTGAGATGTTCGGCGATCTGCGCTTCGCTCTTTTTGCAGCGCCGGTCCCGCAGAGCGGCCAGCTTTTTGGCATTTCGTTGCCCGGCCACAATGGCCCGGATGATGGCCATGCCGGTCTGGCCGGTTATGTCGGTGACCGCCCGGTGCACCTGTACATTCATTTGGTCAAGAGCCTTTTGCATCCACTGCACCGCACGCGTGCGTGCGTCCACCAGATTGGCCATCTGCCGCTGCACCGCGCGCAGCGCACAGATCGCTTCGGCCGGCCGGAACGAAGCGCGCAACAGTCCGCAACTGTGCAACAGCTGGTTCCACTGGCAGTCGATCATGTCAGTCTTGCGCCCCGGCACCCGGCTGAGCTGGCGCGCGTTCACCAGCACTACTTCCAGACCGCGCGATTCCAAAAGCTCGTACAACGGGATCCAGTAGACTCCCGTGCTCTCCATCGCCACCGATTCAATTGCCTGCTCGATCAGCCAGTCGGCCAGCCGATGCAGCTCGGGGGTGGTGCTGCCGAATACCTTCACATTGACTTTGCCGTCCTCCCGAGCCGGTCCGCATACCCAATGCTCCTGCGATCCCAAATCGATCCCCGCGCAGTTCGGCCGGATCACCGGACAGGCTTGTATCGGCCGTACCTTCCTTTTTGCTCTGTGCTTGCTCTTTTTCGCTGCCATGATATCTTGTTCCTTTCTTTTAGTTAGGCCATTGGCTGCGGCCCGAGGTGGCCGTTAAATCAGGATTCTAACCTGGGGGAGAGCCCGTTCAGACGGACCTCGCCAATGGTTGATGGCCGACTCGGAACCAGACTGACCTGGGGGCATATTCAGCTCCAATGTGCGCATGGGTTTTGACTGCCGCAGCCAATGCCGGTTCACCCTCACTTCTAGCCACATCCAACGGCCCCGCAAGCCGAAGTTTCACTCCTGTTTGATCCGGCCAAGCGCAGCGCGGCCGGGGGCCTTGCTGACCTGAAACTTAGCCTCTGGAGCGGGCTGGCGGGCGATAGAATCGATGTCAAGTGAATTTTGTTGAGCCGTTAGGCAAGTGTCTCGACCGGCTTTCTGCTCGACAAAGCTCGCGACGAAGAAGCGCAAATCCGAAAAGGCGAACGAGGACGACGGAGTTGGCTGCGAGGCACATATCTGCCGTAACCCTCGAAGCCGAGTTGCGTTGGAACTTTGTCGTGAGCTTTGTCGCTGCCTCGCGCAGCCGATTCGTGACGATAAGGCCGGTAGTTTCATCGCTGTTTGATCCGGCCAAGCGCAGCGCGCCGGGGGCTTGGCTGACCTGAAACTTCAGGCCTGGAGTAGGTTTAAGTGTTCAGGTGTCAGGACAGTCCTCAGAACTGAAACCTGTTCGCGAGCGAATCGAGAAGGCCTGACAACCCGGCACCTGAAACTTCACTGCTAGTGCGAGTCTGCGGACGATCGTAGCTGGATGACTTCGTCATTCAGTGCAGCCTGGAGAACCGGACTGAGTCGGGACTGAAGCCGAAAGGCTCCAGCTACAGGCCTCGCAGCTCGCTCTTTAGCGAGCCGGAAGAGCGCTGCCGCAGGTTTCACTCTCTCGATAAATCCGGCCAAGCCACAGCGCAGAAGCCGGGGGGCGGACTAATCAAGGCCGGGAGTCAGGCAATGTTGGCCGTTGCGACCTCCGGCTCCAGTTCGCTGACGATCGGTTCCGGGTCGGGAAGAGGATGGGTGAGGACGGCGCAGGTGCCCCCGTTGGGCCGTGGCCGAACGGCGAGCTCGCCGCCGAGGTTTCTTATGCCATGGCGCGCAATGGTAAGTCCCATTCCTCTGCCCACTGCCGAATCCGAACTCACGAAAGGCTCAAATATGTGATCGGCGATTTCCGGATCAATACCGCGCCCGAAATCGATTACTTTGACCACCAATCGACGACTGTCGCTACGCTCAAGCACCTCGGTTTCCAGCAGCAGGCGCCGGTTACCGTCAGCACTTTCGGGATAGCTTTCCCACGCATTGATGAGGAGTTTGCCCAGGATGCTTTCGAAAATCTCTACGTTAGTTTCGACTTCGATATCAGGGGTTGCACAATCAATGCTGGCAACAAGATTGATTTGAAATTCGTCGCGAATCCGATCCAGGCATCCCGTAATCAGGTTATTGATCGTAATGGGAGCCATATGGGGCCGTTCCTTGGTAGCGATCGCACTCAACTGGCGGACGATATTAACCATTCTATGGATAGATTTGTCCATCAACACTGTGGAACGCTTGACCAACTCGACGTTGTCGAAACCACTTTTCATCAGGTCGAGATATCCGACCGCTACGCCGAGAAGGTTATTCAAGTTGTGGGCAATGCCCTGCGTAATGGCTCCGATGGTGGCGGACTGCCGCGCATCCGCCAGGCGTTTGTGAAGCTCGAGGTTTTCACGGTGGATCCTCTGAATTCGCAACTGTGTCCGCACTCGCGCCAGTGTCTCATCGAGATCGATTGGTTTCGTGATGTAATCGATGGCACCGACGCCCAGCCCTTCAAGCTTTCCTTCCTTGGAGGATCGGGCGGTGATAAAGATCACCGGAATAGCCTGCGTGCGGGATTCATTCTTGAGTCGGCGACAGACCTCGATTCCGTCCATTTCGGGCATCATGACATCGAGGAGAATCAGATCGGGAAACACTCGGGCTACGGTTTCGAGGCATTCCCTACCGTTAGAGGCGGCCATCACATCCATTCCTGCCCGCTCCAGCTTGTGTTGGAGCAACTTTACATTGATCGCCTGATCGTCTACGACCAGAATCTTCGGTTTTGTATTTGAGGACATGGACGACTCCGAATACAATTGTCTCCTATACAAGGGTATAAGATCAAGCTCTCCCTTATGATGGTCGGCCAATTGGGTGAAGTTTAAGATTTTTTTTAAACTTCGACCTCGCAAAGAGGTCTTGAGCTTGATCATTCCCTGTCCCGAGTTTGTCGGGACTGGAGGGTTCTAAGAAAACACCTCGTGGGACGACGCCCGGTCCCGAAGGTTAAAAAGCCGTAGATTTCCCGTAGCTTGCTGCGAGGAATAGGCTTTTAAAGGGTGTCGTTCAAATGGGCCGGAAGTACCTGGCGCAGAGAAATTTCAGTTAAACGCTTCTAATCCTTCAGGCGCATGATGCGTGCATAGAGCAGCAGTGCCTTGGACCGTTTAACGGGGCGGGCATCCCCGAAAACAAGCACCTGTCGATCTATGAAATCTTCGATCGCCCCTCTGTTGAGCAGGCTAATAACGGTGACAAAGGCGATGCGGCGATCGTTTCCGTCCATCAATTGATATTGATACTTTCGACGCAGTCCGAACCGGCTGGTCGTCCTTTCCAGGGTTCCCACGAAGTAGCGGGTATAAAGGACGGGATCCTCCCAGGTTTCCGAGGGAGGCGTTCCAGGGGCATAGGAAACGGCAGGAGCGCGCGTCAACTGGGGGCTTGCCGGAGCAGCAGCTCCTAGTCCCGATGCTGCCGAGCCGGAATCGAAACCAGCCTGCTCCTCAAGCGGCGTCGCAAACCCGCGGAGCACAGTCTTTATGAAGTAAACGGGCATAGCCTTTGTTATTAAAATCTCCGCCCAGTCGTTGGCCCGGATGAAAGTGGCGTTATCGCCTTCTTCGACAGTGGCGATTACAGGGCTGTCGAGGTCTGGGTTTAAACGGACCAGCGCGCCTACAGCGACTTCAAGATCCTTGCCGATACTGGAATTTTCAACGAAGCCCGTATAGGTGAAGGTATACTCCATCCAATGCCACCCGAGGTCCCGCATGGCTTCGTCCAGTACCGCCTTGTCTTCAGTAAGCCGCACGTCATCCGCACTCAGGGTAGCGAGCGGATCAAGCGTTTCGTCAGGGAGCAGATAGAGGTTGACGGATTCGGCCCCCAATCCGCGTGAAAGAAGGGACAGTAGAATCCAACAAGTGAGCAGGGAAAAAGGCTTTAGCAGGTTGAACACGATGCTTTACAATATCTCAGGGCACTACTAAGGCATGTTAGCCCAATAATAAACTCTTTTCTTTGTTACCCAATGGACGAACGTGACCGGGGCCGATACCGCGCATCCGGTATCCTCCGATCTGAAAGCGAAATATCCGGTCGACCCTATATCCCAGCGCCGTCAGCATCCTGCGAATCTCGCGCTTCCGGCCTTCCCTGAGGTGTAACTCAAAGTGCCGGGCGGACCGCTTTCCCTTTTCCGAGACCACTACCTTGATTGCTCGGAGACGTTCGCCCTCGAGGACAATTCCCCGCATCAGATTATCCCGGTGCCGAACCAGAAAGGGCCTGTCGATCGTTACCCAATAACGCTTGATGACTCCCATGGAAGGGTGGGTCAGCTTCTGGCAGAAGTCGCCCTCGTTGGTAACAATGACCAGACCCTCACTGTCTTTATCGAGGCGTCCGGCACAGAAGAGCCGACTGCTTCGAAAATCGGGAGGGATCAGGTCGAAAATTGTACGGCGATAGTGAGGATCGAAATTGCTGCAGAGATAGCCTTTTGGTTTGTTCAGGGCGAGCAGGCAACTGCGGCCGGATTCAGAGACGATCCGCTTTCCCTTCACCGTCACGGTATCCCGCCGCGGATCGACGCGATTGCCGAGGGTAGCGGTCCTGCCGTTTACGCGCACCAGACCATCCCTGACGAGCGATTCGGAATACCGCCTGGATCCGATTCCGTGGAGAGCTAGAAACTTCTGCAAGCGGAGCGGTTCGGAGCTCATTTCGATAGAGGGAAGGACGGTCGTCACGATACCTTGATCGATTCGAGGGCTGAATTCAGATGCGCCCGATGAAGGCGAGGGGAGGTGCCACCCAAACCCTTTGTCGATGTAGCGTCGTTCATTTGAACTTGATCATGCCCTGTCCCGACAAGTCGGGACTGCAGGGTCCTAAGAAACACTGCGTAGGACGACTTCCGGTAGCCACGGGAAAGAAGCCGTAGATTCCCTGCCGCTCTTGACAGGGCGAAGCCTTGCAAAGACCGTCACTGTAGCGAGTAGCTTTCTTACTCATGTCGTTCAATCTTGTAATGCGATGAAAAAGCCTGCAAAACATTCGCTTTTCTGAATTTCGTCCTAATCAATGTCCCAAGTAATCACTGCGAGTCAACCGGTCTATTCCAAAGATAACCCGTTTCCTGCAAGAGTAACTGAAGACCGGTTATTAAACGGCTTGGGTTCTGCCAAGGACACCCGTCATTTCGTGGTTGATACGGCGGGCAGTGGACTTTCCCATACCTGCGGGGACTCCCTTGGGGTCTTTCCTATCAACCGACCTGAGGAAGTGGATGAGATCCTGACTGCACTACATCTGAGCGGCGATGAAGCCGTTGAGCTCAGGAACGAATCCGCGCCGCTCACTTTGAGGTACGCGTTGTTCAGGAAACGCTCGCTCGCATCACCGACCAGAAAGTTTCTGCTCGCTCTCCGCGACAGGGCTCAGGAATCAATCGAAACGGACAGACTCGATGAATTGCTGGATCCGGCAAATGCGGCCATGCTCAAGCAATACCTGGCCGAACGCCACTTTGTCGATTTGCTCGAAGAGTTCCCCAGCGCGCGATTCCAAGCTCAGGACTTCGTTGAGCACCTCAGGCGCCTCGTTCCCCGTCTCTATTCCATTGCTTCATCGCCTACACTGTATCCGAATGAAGTTCATTTGACCGTCGCCATCGTCAGGTATCGGACGAACAGTTGCGACCGTGTCGGTGTGTGCACAACTTATCTGAGTGATCGGATCGAACTGAATGCTCCCATTGTCCCCGTGTTTGTTGCTTCTTCGCGTTTCGGCTTACCCGCCGATGATTCGGCCGACCTCATCATGGTTGGGCCGGGCACCGGAATCGCGCCCTTCCGGGCCTTCCTGCAGGAACGGATCGCTAGCTGCGCCAGCGGGCGTTCATGGTTGTTCTTCGGTGACCAGCACGGAAAGACCGATTACCTCTATGGCGATGAATTTGAGCGCCATCTGCAAAACGGCCAGCTCGACCGGATCGATCTGGCATGGTCGCGGGACCAGGATTTCAAGGTTTATGTTCAGGATCTCATGCGCGAGAAAGCGGCCGAACTCTGGAATTGGCTCGAAAAGGGCGCTTTTTTCTTTGTTTGTGGAGATTCCAAGCGTATGGCGCCTGACGTGGATCGAGCTCTGCACCAAATTGTCGCCGAGCAGGGCGGCTTGGACGAAGCTGATGCCAAAGCATTCGTGAAATCGATGCGCAAGGAACGACGCTACCAGCGCGACATCTACTGAGCCCCATCCCGAATGAAAGCCGAATAAGCACTCTGCCCGGGCATCCCGCCGCTGACGATTTACAAAACAAATTTCTCCCGATGCAAATGACCTTCAAAGATCGTTGCGCGCTGATCACCGGGGCGGGTCGCGGTATTGGCAAAAGAATTGCGGAATTTATTGCCAATGAAGGTGTTACGGTAATTTGTGTTAGCCGGAATGATGCCAATTGCAGCGCCGTCGCGGATAATATTGTAGCGGCCGGGGGCAAGGCAGTAGCTAAAGCTGTGGATGTTAGTGATGCTGCCGCGGTGGAAAAGGCTGCCAAGGGTTTCCTTGAGGAGTACTCGCGTATCGATATCATTGTGAACTGTGCCGGAATCACCAGGGACGGTTTGCTCCTCCGAATGTCCAATGATGACTGGGACTCGGTGTTACGCACGAATCTCTCCTCTTGCTTTTACTGGGCTCGGCACCTGGTGCATCCGATGGCGCGAAATCGTTGGGGCCGGGTCGTTAACATATCCTCCGTGGTCGGCCTGATGGGTAATGCCGGGCAAATCAACTATGCCTCAGCCAAAGCCGGTATGATTGGATTTACCAAAAGCCTGGCCAAGGAATTTGCCTCGCGCTCCGTGACCGTCAATGCCATCGCCCCGGGTTATATTGAGACCGACATGACCTCTGGGATTGACGACCGCGTCGCGGAACACATCTTAAAGGCAATTCCGTTACGCAGAATCGGCCAAACCGCCGACATCGCTCGAATGGTCACCTACCTCTGCTCTGAGGAGGCAAACTATATCACGGGTCAGGTTTTTACGGTTGACGGCGGAATGGTGATGTGATGCGTATCAATGCAACCTTTCAGAAAGATATGGCAGATAAATCCACAGAAGAGCGCGTAAAAGAGATCATTGTAAACCAGCTTAACGTGAATGAAGAGCAGGTCACTAATGACGCCTCTTTTCTCGATGACCTTGGAGCTGATTCGCTCGATACGGTTGAACTCATCATGGCATTTGAGGAGGAGTTCAAGTCTGAGATACAAGGGGAGATTCCTGAGTCCGACGCGGAGAAACTGCAGACCGTCGGCGATGTGATTCGCTATCTTGGCGAGAAGGCAAAGTAATTCGATTTTTGCTGCCGGCATGGCTGAGATTGCCGATACTTGGGATCGTTGAATTTCAGCTTCACTTTCTTATTGCCGACAGCCCCTCGGATAAGTCCGGGAGGTTGCCTACGGTACTGATTCACGAACAAGTTGACAAATGTCAGACGATGCCTCACCGCCCAGGGTCGTAATTACCGGCCTCGGTGTCGTTACCTCGTTAGGTCTGAGCATCGAGGAGTTTTGGCAGAATTTGCTTGCCGGGCGCAATGGTATTTCTCGCGTGACGCGCTTTGACCCATCGGACTTTTCCTGTCAGGTAGGGGCCGAAATCCGTGATTTTGATGCTACTGATTACATGGACGCCAAGGAAGTGCGGCGCAACGATAGATTTACCCACTACGGTGTGGCCGCGAGTAAGATCGCCGTCGAAGACGCCAAACTTGACCTCAACCGGGTGAACAAGGACGGATTCGGGGTTTACATTGGATCAGGAATTGGTGGCATGGAGACGATCGAATTCCAGGCGCGCCGTCTTTTCGAAATGGGACCGCGGCGGGTTTCGCCATTCATGATACCTTCGCTCATCTCCAACATTGCCTCGGGCGTAGTGGCTATCGAAGTGGGTGCCAGAGGGCCGAATTTCAGTATTGTCAGTGCTTGCTCTTCGGCCACCCATGCTATCGGCGAAGCCTATCGAGAGCTGCAAGAAGGTGACAGCGAGGTAATGCTGGCTGGAGGCAGTGAAGCAGCAATTACCCAGATAGGCTACGCCGGTTTCTGCTCGATGCGAGCGATGAGCACGCGTTTTAACGATACACCTGAAAGGGCCAGCAGGCCATTCGACCGTATGCGCGACGGTTTCATCATGGGCGAAGGCTCAGGTGTGGTGGTTTTGGAAACACTGGCACACGCGCGACAGCGTAAAGCCCGGATCTATTGTGAAATTATCGGTTATGCAGCTACCTGTGATGCCTATCACGTGACGACGCCGGATCCCAATGGCAATGGTCTCAAGCTTTGTCTGCAGCGGGCCCTCAAAAAGGCGAAGATGAAGCCGGAGGATATTGACTACATCAATGCCCACGGTACCTCCACCCTCTATAACGACCGCGCCGAGACGAACGCGGTCAAGGAGGTGTTTGGAAAGCATGCTTACAAAGTGCCCATGAGCTCTACAAAGTCAATGACAGGGCATTTGCTGGGCGCAGCGGGAGGAATAGAAGTTGCGGCTACGGCCAAAGTAATCGAAACGGGTGTGATCCCGCCGACCATCAACTACGAGTTCTCGGACCCGGAATGTGACCTGAACTACGTACCGAACCAAAAAATAAATGCCAAGGTCAACGTGGCCATGAGCAACAATATGGGATTCGGAGGCCACAATGCATCAATTGTGCTGAAGGCCTGCCGTTGAAATCCAAGCAGTCGTTAGGTAAACGGGCGGAAGCTGCCATCCGTGCGGCTAAAGAGCAACTTCCTGATTTGATTCTCGAACGGCTGGCGATGGTCCCGGTTTCTTTCGACCTCTCACGCGGCCGGCAGTTGCGAGAACGAGGTGAAGATGAGGATCTATTGGGGCTCTTCGTGGGCGACGCCTATCCTGATGAAGGCTTGGATGTGGTACCGCTGCCGCCCCACATCATTCTATTTCTGCACAACATCCGGGACTATTCAAAGGAACAGGGAAATTCCTTCGCTTACGAAGTCGTATGTACCTACATCCACGAAGTGGGACATTACCTGGGATACGATGAGGAGGACCTTATAAAGCGCTGCCTGGACTAAGTACTGGAATTCCCACATTCATCACTGTATTTACGAATTGGAGTACTAACCCCTCTTTCTCAACTGGGCGTCATTTTTGACCTAAGTCGTTGATAAACGACCAAAGGTCTCCACTACATCTCGCTAGTTTTCGATTCGATTTTTGGTGGCGGTTGTGCAGGAAGTTCAAGCTTTAGCTGGTTGAGCAATAGCTTTTGATCCTTACTGGGCTCGGTGTAACGGGTGAGCACCACGGTGCGCCCGTCGGTGGTGGGTAGCTTTACATCGAGCATTTGCATCGCCGCCATTTTCGAAAGCACCTCGACGGCAGTAAGACCAGGGGCCAGATCGCGCAAGCGACGCTTCAGAGTGACCCATAGGCAGTAAGCCAGGAAGCTGATAAAAATATGGGCCTCGATGCGATCGTCCCTTTGGTGATGGATGGGCCGGATGGAGAGGTCATTTTTCATTTCCTTGAAAACTTGCTCGATCTCAGTGAGTTGGATGTAGAGGTGCCAGAGGCGGTGCGGATTGTCGGCACTGAGGGTGCTGCGCAACAGGTAGCGGCCTTCCCGGCGATAGGCCTGACGGTAGTTCTTCCAGTTCAACCGGAAGCTCACCGGCGAGCCATTGGCGGGGCCATCCTCGGGGGCTACGGCAATGTCGAGTAAACGCCAGATCCGCGGGCCGGCTTCCTTCTTGGCTTCGCCCAGTTTAATGAGGATGGTATCGCGCTGGTAACGCCGCTTGCTATCGCGGAGCTTCTTGAGCCTCTCAAGCAATCGGCGCAAACCGCGCAGACGCATACCCTTTTCTTTGTGCAGACGCTCCTTGCTACGGGCCAAAACATAAGTTTCACCCCCCTCCCTGATGAGTTTTACGTCGATACCTGCACGCAGATTCTGCCACTGCTTTTGCAGCAACGATTGCTCGAACTTGTCCAGCCACGAGCGCGGCGTACCCACCAGATAGTCGATCGGCGGGTCGCTTGCACGCATCTGGGCCAAAACCTCCTCGGTAGGTATTCCCCGATCCATGACCCAGATGCGCCGGGCCTTGCCGTAGGCCTTTTCGATGCGAGCAAGAAAATCGCCCAAGGTGGTTTGATCCAGGGTGTTACCGGGAAGCACTTCATAGGCAATCGGAAAGCCCTCCGGGGTGACTACCAGGGCGATCACCACCTGCAGACAATCCCAACGTTTGTCTCGGCTGTAGCCGAACTTGCGGATTCGGCTCGAAGCCGCTGGTTCCTGGTTCGGATCACACTCGAAATAGGTGCTCGTCAGATCGTATAGCAGTACCTCGTAACGGGTGTTGAACAGATCGCTCCAGCGGTTGGTCAGGTGGGCGAACAAGGCCTTTTTGTGCTCCAGCAATCGATCGTGGCAGCGATACAGGGTGTTCTTCTCGGCCAAGGCGAAGTCTTCGCCCAGAAGATCGGCCATGGCTGATTGCTCATACCATTGGCGGTGCAGCCGCCACTCGCTTCCTGGATCGATCAGTCGATAGGCCACCAGGGTTTGCAACACATGGGCCCACCGCCTGCCTTGCCGGGAAGGCCTCACTCGCTCGCGCCAGAACTCACCCAACCCCAATTGTTCATAAAGCACGCAGGACAACCAGCACGCTCCCCATTGCCGGGGCCGCTCTATCCTCAAATCTTTGAGCCGAATCCGTACGATGCTTTCCTCCTCGAGCGGCGGCGCCCGATCTTCGGGAAACAGCGCCACCTGCTCCGGCCGGGCACTACCCTCGGCAAAGATCTCGATACTCTTGCGCCAAGCGCTGCGCTGGCTGTCGTTGATCTCTCCAAGGTAGAGAACCTGCCTCTGCACCACCCGACCGCCACCCACACGCTTATTCTCCACGATGTTCCAATAGCAATGCTCTTTGCCATCTTTGCGCCGACGATTGCACCTCAGAAACATGATGGCCCCCAATTATACAAACATATCGAGGCCTGGGAAGAGGGTAGGTCTACACTACAGGCTGTTCTGCCAACCTTCCCCCACTGTTTATGCGACTCGACAGCCCATTTACCCCCGAAAAAAACTTTTTTAGAGGTTGAGTTGGTCAAGTCGGGCTAAGCCGCATTACTTTCGGAGTTTGGAAGATGTCGCATTCGCTCGGTGGTGAGCGAACCTTTCTAACCGCGTGCCGACGAAATCCTACAGCCTGTCAGCCCGCTCAAAGCGAATGGATGGAGGCTCCGGCGACGCTTAGAGCGGCCTCCTTCAGGCTCTCTGAAAGGGTCGGGTGGGCATGGATGGTGCGAGCCATGTCCTCGGCGCTTCCGCAGTACTCCATATGGGCGACCCCGGCCGCAATCAGCTCAGAGGCTGATTTTCCTATGATCTGAACACCGAGGAGCCGATCCGACTGTGCTTCCGCAACTACCTTTACAAGACCATCGGTGGAGCCGGCTGCAATAGCGCGACCATTTGCAGCCAGGGGAAAACGGCCGGTGCGGACGGCGATACCTCGCTGCTTTGCCTCATCCTCACCCAAGCCCACGGAAGCTATCTCCGGTTCCGTGTAAACTACATTCGGGATGACATTGGTATTCACGCAGGCCGAATTCCCGGCCACCAGCTCGGCCACCGCTGCCCCTTCTTCTTCAGCTTTATGGGCCAACATCGGCCCCTTCACCACATCACCGATAGCGTAAACACCCGGAAGATTCGTGTGAAAATTCGAGTCGATCTCGATTCTCCCCTGGTCATCCAACAGCAGCCCCACTTCCTTGGCGCCCAGACCTTCCGTATGGGGAACACGGCCGACGGCCACAAGCATTTTATCGGCCGTATAGGTGAGCTCCTTTCCCTTCTTTTCTACGGCAACTCGCAAGATACTGTCCGCCTTTTCAACTCCGGTAACTCGGGCGCCGGTTTCGATCTTCATGCCTTGGCGTTTGAAGAGACGTTCAGCCAATCTGGAGATCTCACTATCAAAGGTAGGAGCAATTCGCGGTAGAAACTCCAAGATCGTCACCGCACTTCCCAGGCGGGACCAGACGGAACCTAGTTCAAGACCAATGGCCCCCCCTCCTACAACGACCAGATTTTCAGGTACTTCTGTGAATGCGATGGCCTCGTCGCTGGTCACGATCTGATCTCCGTCGAAGGGCAAAAATGGCAGCGAGGCGGTACTCGACCCAGTAGCCACAACGATGTTTTCGGCCTTGATCCTGGATGATTCTGAGGCCCCCTCAATTTCGACCACACCGTCGCCTAAAAGGCGTCCCAGGCCTGCGAAAATGGTAATTCCACGCTTTTCCACCAGCGAGCGGATTCCCATCCGCAACCTGGACACGACGGCCTCCTTTCGCTTCATGAGAGTGGCCAGATTCATGGATAGTCCCTTACATTCAATACCGTGCAGTTGACTCTCTTTGGCTGTAAACTGATACAATTCGGTCGAATGCAGGAGCGCTTTGCTGGGAATACAGCCCACATTGAGGCAGGTACCTCCCAAGTGCGCGGATTTTTCGACAAGGGCGGTCTTTAAACCCAATTGCGCCCCTTTGATGGCGGCCACGTAGCCACCAGGGCCACCTCCAATCACGGCGAAGTCAAACGTATTTTCGGACATGTTAACTCTCTGGAACAGGGCAACAAGGAATGGGGACCATTACAGCTCGAATAGAATCACCGACGGATCCTCAATGGCCTCCTTTATCTTAATGAGAAAAGTCACCGCTTCGCGACCATCGACTATACGGTGATCGTAGGATAGGGCCAGATACATCATCGGGCGTATCACGATTTCACCGGCCAAGACGACCGCACGCTCATTTATATTGTGCATGCCCAGAATCCCGCTTTGGGGCGGATTAAGTATGGGTGTCGACAGCATGGATCCGAAAATCCCCCCATTCGTGATCGTAAACGTACCGCCTTGCAGATCGCCGATCTTGATTCCGCCCTCCCGTGCTTTGCGGGCGTATGCAATTATCATCTGCTCGATTTCGGCAAAGCTCGAGCGGTCGCAGTTACGCAGTACCGGTACCAGGAGTCCTCGATCGCTACTGATCGCCACGCCGATGTCGTAATAGAAATTCTCGATGATCTCGGTTCCCTCAATCTGGGCGTTGACTTGAGGCACCGCTTTCAAGGCATGGACAACGGCTTTAACGAAGAAGGACATGAAGCCCAATTTGACTTCATGGCGCTTCACGAACGCTTCCTGGTGCCTTTTCCGAAGCGCCATGATCGCGCTCATGTCGGCTTCGTTAAAGGTTGTCAGGATAGCGGCGGTCTGCTGAGCCTCGACCAGCCGTTGAGCGATGCGTCGACGCAGCGGCGTCATCGGCTTACGTTGGGTACGTGGAGCGGTCTGGGCTTGTTCCCCTGCCGTCACCGGTGGCGGCGCTGCCGGCATGGACTCCACCGTGGAAATCGTTCCATTTTCAACGGGAGCGGGTGGCGCCGGCGCTGCCGGAGACTCTTTCTTAGCCTTTGCTGCTGCCATCATGTCACTCTTGGTGACCCGGCCATCTTTGCCCGTCCCCACAACCATGCTGGGGTCGATTCCGGTCTCGGCCGCCAACCGCCGCACCGCTGGCGGCAGCGTAGGCGCGCGCTGCGGACGGGCTTCGGAGGCGGCCGGCGGAGTGGTTTTGGATTGCGCCGGCGGGGCGGATGTCGATTGCACAGCAGACGGCACAACCATCGGTTGCTCCGCTACCTCCGGAGCCGGCGCGGGGCTGCCGCCGGCTCCGTCCCCGGCCTTGCTTGAGGTGGATTCCGAGGCCGATTCATCGATCGTCGCCACGATCTGGCCGATATCGACTTCGTCACCCTCGGCTATTTTGAGCGTTATGCGGCCCCCGGCTTCAGCGAGGCCCTCAGAGGTGATCTTATCCGTCTCCAGTTCGTAAAGCAACTGGCCGCTCGCTACGACATCGCCATCGCTGATGTGCCAAGTTGCGAGAATGCCGCTGGTAATGGATTCACCCAAGGATGGAATTTTTACTTCTGTGGGCATTGTCGATAGGATCTGCTGGGAGTGACCATGCCGCAGCAGGAATAACCATTAAAGAGTGAATGCCGTTTTCACCAGGCTCGCCTGTTCAAACTTATGTAATGCCAAAGACCCGACCGCGGGACTGGCCGCGGCATGTCGGCCAGCATAAAGTGGCTTTTTCCCGGTAATCTCCTCGAGAATGGGCGCCACGTAGCTCCACGGCCCCATATTCTGGGGTTCCTCCTGGCACCAGATTATCTTTTCGGGTTTTGAGTAGAAATCGATCAGTTCCAACAGCCGTTTGCGGTGAAACGGATAAAGCTGCTCGGCTCGCAGAATGACTGCATCCCGGACTTCCTCCTCCTTTCGATAAGCCGCAAGATCATAGTAGATCTTGCCACTGCAGAGGATGACACGCGACGGTATTTCGGGGGCATCGACGTCATCGAGGATCTCGTGAAACCTGCCCTCAGAGAATTCGGACACCAGCGATACGGCTTCCCGATGTCTCAGTAGACTCTTAGGGGCCATGATGATGAGGGGCTTTCTGAAGTCCCGCTTCATTTGCCGTCTCAATATATGAAAATACTGAGCGGGCGTTGTCAGATTAGCGACCTGCAGATTGTCTTCCGCGCAAAGTTGCAGAAATCGCTCAATTCGGCCCGATGAGTGTTCCGGACCCTGTCCCTCGTAGCCATGGGGGAGCAACATGACGAGACCGTTGACCACTTGCCACTTGGATTCGCTGCTGGAGATGAACTGGTCGATAATGACTTGAGCACCGTTTACGAAATCGCCGAATTGGGCCTCCCACGTACACAGCATTTGGGGATAGTCGAGGGAATATCCGTAATCGAATCCAAGCACGGCGGCTTCCGAAAGCATTGAATTATGCACGCACAAGAGCGTGTTGCAGCCTTCCATATTCATCAGCGGCACGTATTCCTCCCGACTTTCGATATCATAGAGAATGGCATGCCGATGACTGAAGGTACCGCGGGCGCAGTCCTGGCCGGAGAGCCGCACCGGTGTGTGCTCCAGCAGCAGTGTTCCCCAGGCGAGCTGCTCGGCGAACCCCCAGTCGGTTCCCCCGTCCTCCTTGAAAGCCTTTGCCTTACTCGTAAGTTGGCGGCGGATTTTGGGATTGATTTTTATTCGCTCGGGTATGCGCGTGAGCGCCTTGGCGACCCGATCCAGGACCTCAGAGCGCACCCGAGTCTTTACGGGGCGGAAGGAATATGGTGGCTGGAATATCGAATTTGCTTCAGCAGATGCGGCGCTGGGTTCTGGTTTCGCTTCCTCTACTTTGCGGTGGCGGCGGAAAGCTTCGTCAAGTTCGCGCTGCCGCCGATCGGTAATGGAAGCGGCCTCTTCGGCGGTCAGCTCCCCTTCATCCATCATCCGTTTGGAAAGAATTTCGCTGATCAAAGGATGTTGGTGAATTTCTTTGTAGAGCAGCGGCTGCGTGAAAGTGGGTTCGTCGGACTCGTTATGTCCATGTCGACGGTAGCAATACATGTCGATCACAACGTCCTCCCCGAATTCCTGGCGGTAATCGAGTGCCATTTCCGTGATGTGAACCATGGAAAATGGGTCGTCGCCGTTCACATGAAAAATGGGGGCTTCAATCATTTTAGCGACATCGGTACAGTAAAGACTGGACCGCGCCTCTGATGGGTTGGTGGTAAAGCCAATTTGATTGTTCACCACGAAATGAATCGTTCCACCGGTCGTATATCCGGAGAGTTTCGAGAGATTGAGCACTTCGCTTACCATTCCCTGTCCAGCAAAGGCGGCATCGCCATGGATCAAAATCGGCAGCACCATCTTTCGATCCAGATCTCCCAGGACACGTTGGCGGGCCCGGGCTCTTCCTTCCACCACAGGATCGACAGCTTCCAGGTGGCTGGGATTGGCAGCCAGGCGTACGGTTATGGTCTCGCCGCTGGAAGTCGTTATCTCCGAATCATAGCCCAGGTGATATTTTACATCGCCGTCGCCATGAATGGTGTCGGGTAAATAGTTCTCGGCGAACTCCCTGAAGATGAAATTGTACGACTTTCGCAAGACGTTCGCCAACACATTGAGACGTCCACGGTGTGCCATACCCATCACTATCTCACGCACTCCAACCTGTGGGAACTTCTCCAGCAGAGCATCGAGACACGCCAGCAGCGTCTCTGCTCCTTCCAGGGAAAAACGCTTTTGGCCCACATATCGCGTATGCAGAAACTTTTCGAATATCTCTGCTTCCATCACCTTGTCCAGAATCCGGAACTTGCGCTGGCGCGAGAAATTGCACTTATTAAGGTTCGGCTCCATTCGGGCCTGCAGCCAGCGGCGCTTGCGCGTTTCCTGGATGTGCAGGTATTCAACCCCGATCGGTCCGCAATAGGTGGCGTAGAGATTGCTCAACAGTTCACCTACCGTCATTTCCACTCCGCTGAGGTAATTTCCCGTGTGATAGGTGTCGTCGAAATCTTCGGGACCGAATCCCAGTCGTTCAAGGCTCAACCTGGGATTCGGGGGAGCTTCGTGGACCAGCGGGTTAAACTGGGCCTGCGTGTGACCGATGCTGCGATAGGCGTAGATCGCTCCGATGATGCGGGCTTGCTTTTGTTGTCTACGCAGGCCGGCAGATACCTCCTCAGCGGGGCTCTGCAGCGCCTTTGGGAAGGGCCTCGGTCCCGGGGCCTTTGTCAGCGGTGATCGATGGGAATCGTGCCCGTTGCCGGCCAGTTCAAAACCTTCAAAAAAAGCGTTCCATTCGCGATCCAGCCTATCCGGTTCGTGAAGCCAGATCTTGTAATTCTGGTCGATGAGATCGGCGTTCCAACGCGTCGCGAAAGTTGGATTCTTCATTCCGCTATTGTATCGAGGGTGGGTAGTCGCGAGACAGGCCAGTGAAGGTAAAGGAGTGGACCTCTTTGACAAGCCTTTACGATTAGGATTTTCCGTCTCATCCGAGAATCGGCTAGTGCGATGCCCCCCGGCTGCGCTTGCGCTGGCCGGATCAAATGGCAGTGAAACTTTGGAGAGGTTCAGGTTGTCAGGCCTTCTCGCTTCGCTCGTGAACAGGTGTCAGGTTTGAGGAGCTGCAATTAAGTCCTGACACCTGAACACTGAAACCTGAACCCTTCTCCTGGCCTGAAGTTCCACACCAGGTCTCCGGTAATGCTTGCATGAATTCGACAACGCCGCAAATCTTCGACGGAGTTCGTTGGGTACTACCATGATTGTTACGTAAGCTCATTGTCAGTACATCAGGTGGGACAAACTCCCGGGTCGAGTGATTCACCGATCCGTTGCCACTAGTGGAAGGAAGTCATGCAAAACGAAATCAAAGCCACCCTGGTCCGTTTGGTTGAACGTCCCAGGGAAGGATCCGGCGATCAACTGCTGACGGATATCAGGGCTCTGGATTCTCTGCTCAGTGAGAACCGCAGCCGTTTGGATGCCCGTCTTGTACACTTTCTGGAAAGGCGCAGTTACGCCAAGGCCCTGGAATATATGCACGGCAAGGGGACTTGATACGAGTGTCCCGTCTCGGAAATCTGCTTGCCTACGTTTTTAGCGTAGTCCTTTCGGTCGCTGAAGGTGAAACACTACTCTATCTATCCTATTCCCCGGCAAACGCGATGTCGGGCTCGAACGAGACACTGAGCCGATATTGTTGACCGGGGCGCATGATCAAGGGGTGATTCCGCAGCAGGACCTGTAAATAGTGAATATTGCCGTAGTAGGTCTTATAGAGCGGCTCGTTCGTGACTACCTCCGTCTCCTGCCAGACTGCCTGAAAATCATCGCGAATAACCCGGCATCTCAGACCCTCTTCACCCAGGGCATAGGTCGTTCCCAGGCGATATAAAGTGTGGGGCGCTGCGATCACGAGGACATAGCGCATGCGATCCAGTTGAATCTTGTTTCGAACCCGGAATATAAACTCACTCGTGACCCGATTCCCGACAAACGTCCAAGACACTTTGCAGGATCCGAGGCCGCTCACAATCTCTTCATCTACCGTGATCAGCTCAGGTTGTTCGTAGCGGAAATAAAACGAGCGTCTGAGGCCCAGACCGGTCACGCAGTGACGGCCATAGTAAGACGGAATCACGGTACGTTCGCCGAACTTGAGCTCGGGTATCATAACCGGTAAATAGTGATTCACAGGCCAATCAAAAACTCCAGGACAATGGGGAAAGGCCAGAGAATCGCTGGTTCGTGAAGCGCCTCCACTCAAAAGGGGAAGTTGTATGTGCAGGCCGCTCTTATGGTCTTGATAGACGAACAGCCCCTGTTCCTTGCGGTTTGCCTTATCGAAGATGACGAACCTACCCGTGGAGCGAGGTTCAGGCGGCCGTGGATTAATCCTGCCACCGATGGATAGAGCAAGGCGGGACCACTGGCAAAGGTAGCGTGCCCCGTCAAAATTAGCCATGCGCGTGGTGTGGGCATCGATCGTGCAGCGCTCCTCGTCGCGGATAACAAGGTAGCCATGCTCCTGATTCAGATAGGTCATGAAAAAGAACTGAAACAGGCGCCTTAAAATATCGTGATAGTGGCCGATCCGGTCCTCGCTGATCCACCCATCGCGCATGCCCTGCAGGATAATACTAATGGTATGCAGTTGGCCGTAGGCGCCGATACCCCGCCCGTAGCACCAGCCCAGCCCGTCCTGCCGCACGATGTCCGGCATCATCTTGATGTACTTCTCTCCGAAAGTGCGCAGACTAGGCAACTTCCGTTCGCGCAGATGGATGTTTGAATGCAGCTGCAGCGCCTGTCTGATGAACACGAACGCGAGCACGCCATTGATGTCGTATACTCCTCCGATACCCTTATTCACGCCATCGTCACAGAAACTCGCCGAGCTGTGTTCTTTTATTCGATCGATGAACCTGTCGATGAGCCGTCCCGTCTCGTCTTTTTTCGAGAGCCCCATACTAAATCGCGCCACCGCTTTGGCGATATTGAAAGCCTGAAGGTGGTTCGTGTAGTCTGTACGCGCCAGTAGACGCCTGTCCAAACGTTCTCGGGTTACATCGACGAGCCGCTCCCAAACCGGGTTGCGATCCTTGGCGGGACCGAACGAGAGTAGGCCGAGGGCGGCATAGGCCAGGCCATTTTCCTGTTCTTCCTCAATAAATACCTGGGCAGTAATCGTTCGCGCAGCCAGGTCTACCAAGTCGAAGTCGCCTACTTGCGTCTCTCTGGTGGCACGATAAAACTCGCCGATAGCCAGGGCCGCGTGGCCCGGTTCGTCCGGTCGGGGCGCCTCTCCATTGACGGGTGTAATGGTGCCATCCTCGTTTACTGCTCCCAGGTTGTGGCCCAATATGGATCGCGCCATATCAAGGCATTGGTTGGCGAAGCTATCCATTCGATATCAGCAAAAAGATAGCGTTTATGAATGAATTGCATGGAAAAGAAAGAAAAAAGTCCACTGGGAGTATGTCAGACTCAAATATCGACAGACTCGGTTGAACAAAATGATGCTTAAATTGGAGTCCGATTCTAATAAATCGCTCTCCATCTCACATCGCCCGAGCCAGCCCTGTCAGCTTGTGATAAGGTCGAAAAACTCGCAGTTGCAATCGGTCTTTTCAAGGCGGGATATGGCTGTTTCGGCGGCGTCATCCACCTTCATGTTAGCCAACGCACGACGGAAAAAATTGCAGGCCTCCAAAGTCTTTTCATCGAGCAGCAGTTCTTCGCGACGGGTTCCCGAGGAGGCGATATTTATTGCCGGCCAGATTCTCAATTCGGCCACTTTGCGGTCCAGGACCATCTCCATGTTTCCCGTTCCTTTGAACTCCTGAAAGATCAACTCATCCATGCGGCTCCCGGTCTCAACCAGAGCGGACGCGATGATAGTGAGGCTTCCAGCTTCTTCGGTATTGCGCGCGGCCGAAAAGAGCTGCCGTGGCTTTTCCAACGCCCTCACGTCAAGTCCGCCGGTCATGGTGCGTCCGCTGCCGCCGCGAGCTGCATTGTGGGCTCGGGCCAAGCGCGTAATCGAATCTAGCAGCATGACCACATTTTGACCTACTTCGACCAGGCGACGCGCCCGCTCCACAGCTATATCCGCAACACGTAGATGACTCTCCAAATCCTCGTCGTTCGACGACGCAAAGATCTCGCAGGGTACGCTCCGTTTCATGTCAGTTACCTCTTCCGGCCTTTCATCCACCAGCAGCATCATGACATGGCATTCAGGATGGTTTTCCTGAACGCCCAAAGCAATATCGCGGAGCAGTGTAGTCTTGCCGGTTCTGGGCGCAGCCACGATCAGGCCGCGCTGCCCTTTTCCGATCGGGCAGAAGATATCCATGCACCGATTCGTTAAGCGGCCATCGGTCATTTCCAGCTTCAACCATTCATCAGGGGTGATCGTAGTCAGCTCGTTGAATTCCAGGTGCCTCTTGCGGTGATCGACGCTGAGCCCATCGATGGTCTCGATGAATCGCACCTTGGGGTTGGGATAGCGACGATCGAGTTCTGCCTGGCCGGTGACATAGCTGCCCACGCGGATCTTAAAGCGCCGGATCAGTTCGCGCGGGATAAACGGATCGGTATTGCGCTTTTTCCCATTGCGAGAGGAATCCAGCAGCACGCCCGACCTATTACTGCTGGGCTCGTAGATACCTTCAACTGGAATGTTGCTATTCGGAGATTTCGTGTTTTCCATTGGGGGATTATAATTTCCAGGGAATTGGCACGATACCACCAGCCCTCGTAGGAACCTGAGGTCCGGCATTTAAGGCAGCGTTTTGATGCCAATTGCGGGCAAACGTGAAAAAATGACCGCTCCTATGTACCTCCAGCCGGGGCCAGCGCAGCACTTACTGCTAGAGTAAACATGGTGGCTGTCAATGCCCGTTTTGATCTGGTGTCGCGTCCGACGCGACACCGGCCCAATCGTGGGTTGCATCCGCCTCCTGCGTCGTGTAACCGAAATAGCGCCAACACACATAAATAAACGTCGTTCAATGGAATAGATGGTGCACTCTTCGGACATGCCGAAGGCCCGCGGGGGCATGCCTTCCCTACCTGGCAGGCATGCCTTTACCCTTGTCGAGCTACTAATCGTTATCGGGATTGTGGTCAGTTTGACCGCAATTTCCGTCGGGGTCGTACAGGGTGTTATGAATCGGTCTCTGAAGGCGCGAACCCAGGCCGAACTCGCTTCGCTCGCGCTCAGTCTCGACCGCTATCGGGCACATTATGGCGACTATCCGTGGATTTCCGGATCCGATCCCGAATTGCACCTGCGACAGCTTTTCCTGGCTCTCTCCGGAGTCAGGAAACCGTTAGGAGGCACCATTTCGCCGACTGGACGCCGATTCTTCAACCCGGCGGAGTTCCTGCTTCGGGACCCCCTGTCGCCCGCCGCGGCGACACCTGATTTCGACCGCCAAGGGGGACTCTTGATTTTGGACGGTTGGGGAAGCAGTTTGCGCTATGCTTATAAGGATCTGGCTGATGGCGGAGAGGACTGGAAGCGCCTGGGCTTCATCCTCGGTTCATCGGGTAGAGATGGTGCCTGGGGCCGCAAACTACCGAATTCGGGGACTTTTTCCGACGCCTATCGAGATAGTCATGACGCCCATGCGGACAATATATTCAGCGATGATTGATTCCAATTCATGAAGCGGTCTGGTTTGGGATTTTCATTGGTTGAGCTGCTTTCTGTGATCGCGATTATCGCCATTCTTGCTGGATTGCTGATTCCAGCGGTGGTGGCGGTCAGGAATCATGCCCGGCGCGTGCAGTCGCGCGCAATGTTTCAGCAATTCGCGATCGGTCTGGAAAGTTTCCGCCAGAAGTATGGTTATTACCCCGACCTGTCCGCTTCCGCGACCGCCCGCGACATTGCCTTCTCCCTTGATAGCGATGTCCACGATTTATTTATCGAGGTTCTCAGCGGACGTGGCCCGCAAGGGGGTGATCTTTCTGCCACGGCCCTGCGATTTAACTGGCGACGAATTCCTTTCTATACCTTCGCTGAGGGCGACTTCGATGAGGGTGGACGAATTGCGGACGCGTTTGGTAATCGCGATATCAGGGTATTTCTTGACGCTGACGACAACGGTTTTATCGCAGCCGAATTGATGCGGGACAGGTTTGTTGACAGCGAAGGCCTGCCGAGGCAGGCAGACGATTATGTGATACCGAAGAACGTTCGTGGCCGTGTCTTGATCATGTCTCCCGGAAACGGGGGTAGATTCTTAAAAAGCTGGGAGTGGTACCACGACATCTGAGGAATCGAATTCGAAAATGCAGCGATCTAGTGTCGGTCACACAAATTAGCATGCCAATGCCAGAGCCATCTTCAGCCTCAGCATGTGTCTCGGCAAAGTTCCGCTTGCGGGACGACGACGCCAGGCGGCCGCGCCGGTGCTTTGCCCGCGCAGCCCCGCCCAGCGCGAGCAATCCCGATAAACTCGGGACTGAGGCTGAAAAGAGCCTGGGCTTTTCAATCATTGAAACGCTCGTGGTTCTGGCCGTCATCGCCGTCCTGGTGGGAGTGGCCGGGATGAGTTTGCGTGGGCAGGCAACGGGCTGGCGCCTGGAGTCGGGGCATCGACTGGTTGGAAGTCTGCTGCGGAGTGCCCGAGCTCAGGCGATTCTCATGCAAGCGCCGGCGCGTCTGATCCTTCAGACCGACCCAAGCGCACCAGATCGTTTCCTGAAATCTCTTGGAATCGTTTACGAATCTCCGCGCGGCTCCGGCTATTGGCGGTCCGGTCATCCCGCTACCCAGTTGCCCCACGGCGTGCTTTTCGACCGAAACCTGAGCGCCCAGAGCGGCCTCCGGACAATGGAATTAGATTATCCCAGCGCGCGGGAAGAAGAGGAAGGCCAAGGCCAGATGTGGACCTACTATGAATATGCTTCGACTGGTGAAACCACCCATCCCGGAAGTCTCCTGATCATCGGAGAAGGGATCATTCATGCGCTGCAGCCGAATCCGGAAGGTGTTCGCTGGCGAGAGGATGCCCGAGCCGGATTTCTATTGCGCCGGCTCGGCGGCATAGTTCCGCTGACCACGCTGGAAGACATCAAGTCCCTCCTTTCTATCGGGGAGTAGTCGGGAGAATCCGAACTCGAGAAGGATCAGTAGTGAACGAGCTTGAGAAACGCCGAAGCCAGCTGCATGGACGCGAATCCACGGGCTGTGGCGGCGCATTCTCCCTACTCGAAGTTGTGCTCGCTATCGGAGTGTTCGCCATCGCTGTGACCGCTTTGCTAGGTCTTCTGGCACCTGCTCTACGCAGCTCCGGCGACGTGCAAGATGCAAATTCAGCGGAGGCCTTGATCAGCCGCCTCAATGCATTTCTGCGTAGTCGCCCGCAAGCGTTTGCGACCGCTTACAGTTGGGTTGCCGAGGGCCGGAGTAGGGTGCTCCTGGCCTATCACTGCACGGCCGACCCGCACCTTCAGGATGAGGATGGCCGATCGATTCCGAAGGCGGGAGGAACTCTCTTCGAGCCCGTGATTCGTGTGCTCGATTCATCACCCGCAGGAGACCTGGCCGTGCTTGAACGGGAACTGGCCTACGCCGTAGGCGCGGTCTTCAAAGTAAGGATCGAAGGATCTTCCCTGAATCCAATGGTTGCGGACGAAGCTGGGAGAAGTGTGTTGCCAGCCCAGATTGAGAATTATCGCGAGGGATTTCTCGCCCTCGCAATCAGCGTTTACGGATACCGCGGCAGGCAGATCGACAAGCTTCTCAGTGCAAATGGATTCGACGCTGAACGGCGCCTGTTCAGCTTCTATGCGGCCTTGAATCGATGATGAGAAGGGAGAATCGAGACGGATTCACGCTGATCGAGATACTCATTGCATCCTCTATCATGGTGGTGTTACTGGGGCTCGTTCTGGCTGTTGCGACTCAAGCGCTGGAAACTTGGCGTCGAACTTCAGAATCGCTGGAAATGGAAGTATCGGCGCGTCTGGCGCTCGATATCCTTACAGGCGATCTGGAGACGGCCTTTATACCTGAACTCGAAGGGGAATGGGTGCGAGCGGAACCTGAGCAGATGGCGATGCCCGCGCAGATCCCACTGCAGGCATCAAGCTGGCTAACCTTTCTGTCTCCGGTTCGCGATCGAATTAGAACCGGTCTCGATGGTCAGACCGAATATGGCGATGTCTGTGCCGTTTCCTACAGAGTATACTACCAGAACGCTATCTTCGGAGGCCCGGAAAATGCTGTCCTCGGCCTTTACCGTAGCGTTATGAGTCCATCGCGCACCTATCTCGAACTGAGAACGCAAGGTGAACGCGGCAGCACGTTGTTTCAGGGCTTCTGGAAGGGAACGGCCGCCGCCGACACTATCCATCCCGCAGCCTTCCTCATTGGTAACATCGTTAAATTCCAGATCACTTTCACCCTGCTCGACGGGGAAGGTAAACTCGCGACCTCGGATGCCCATATTCCATTTACCCTGGGCGCACAATACGCGGGAGTTCTTCAGTACGCGGATATCTCCATTACGCTACTTTCACGGCTTGGCGGGAAGCTTCTGAACGACTTGATAGAGGAGCGGGTGGCAATTCCTCTTGAGCGTATTCTGAATGAAAATGGGCGCGAGTTCAGCCGCAGAGTCGCATTTATGAGGTAGCCATGAACAGATGGATACTGGCGGCACGACCCAAGACACTTCCCGCGGCAATAGCACCGGTTGCTATGGGAAGTGTTCTAGCTTGGAGCCATGGCCAGTTCGAAGCATTGGCTGCCCTTATCTGCCTGGTCTTTGCACTCCTGATTCAAATCGGGACCAACTTTGCCAACGACTATTACGATTTTCTAAAAGGTGCGGACACGCCCCAGCGAATCGGTCCTGTCCGAGCGGTAGCGACCGGATTGATTCCGGCTCCGGCCATGAAAATGGCGATACTTCGAGTTTTCGCACTGGCGTTCATCACAGGTCTGGGGCTGATTCCCTTCGGCGGATGGTGGTTACTTGCAGTGGGGGCCGCCAGTATCGCTTCAGGCTGGGCTTACACGGCTGGTCCGTATCCCCTCGGTTACCATGGACTCGGAGACGTGTTCGTCTTTCTCTTCTTCGGTGTGGTGGCGGTTAATCTTACTTTCTTTGTCCAAACCGGGCAGTTTCATAGTCAGCCCTTCCTCTGGTCAGTGGCACTCGGTGCATTGACCACCAATATTCTAGTGGTCAACAACTATCGCGATTTCGAGACCGATCGCCATGCCGGCAAGAGGACCCTGATTGTCCGATTCGGCAAAAAATTCGGTTTCTGGCAGTATCAAACAATGGTTCTGACGGCGGCGGTTGTAGCCCTCATCGCTTCCTTGCGCCAACAGTCGTGGTGGCTGAGCTTACCGGTCGTGGTCTGTATATTCGCCCTTCATCTGGGCCTGCGGATGGCAGTCCACAGTGAGGCACGCAATCTCAATGCCCTGCTTACCAGGACGGCGATCTGCCTGGCCTGTTATACCGGGTTGACCTGCCTCGGAATCGCGGCGCTGGTAGCTACTACGGGCCGGCCTCACCCATGAATTAGTGTCGTTTCCGACGGATTTCTAGCTCAAGTGGGGCTGAATCCGATTCTTGAGGGCCTCTTTGCTGACCAGACCCACGACTGTCTCGGCTACCTCGCCATTCTTAAACAGGAGCATGGTCGGAATTGCTCGAATATCAAACTTTCCCGCGATGTCCGTGTTGTTGTCGACGTCGACCTTGCATACCTGCAGGCTGGCTTTCATTTCGCTGGCCAACTCTTCGAGCATGGGAGCAATTGACTTGCAGGGCCCGCACCAGGAAGCCCAAAAGTCCACCAGGACAGGTTTATTCGAACTGAGTACGGTTGACTCGAAGTTGTCGGTATTGAGATTTAAAATATCGTCAGACATTGATTACAGCTTTTGATAAATGAGTATCGTGAAAACGATACCTATGGCGGCAGCGAGAAAGTCAATATAGATCATCATCGATAACCTCGCCGACCGCTTGCCTGCCGAGGAATTGTGCCGGGTTGTTTGCTCTTGTTTCGCAGATTGGTTTCCCTGGCCGGGAAAAGCCACCCATGCCTGCCTCGGCGATGAGGTTGCCCTAATTGATCGGCGTGTGGCGACCGGCAGACGGTGAGTTGCGGCCCCGGACCCTCGCTGTGCCTTAGACTGAACAAATCTGGTTGGTTTTGGGTTCGCGTTTCCCTGCGACCGCCGCGTCAGGGATGTTCCCCCGCGATGTCCCATAGAAGTGTCCTTTTTCACGCTGTCGATTGGTTTCCGGGCAATCGGGTCTCAGCTATCAGCGGCGTACTTCTTCAGCAACTCGGCCAATTCCTTATGTTCGACCTGGGCCAGCCTTTTCCCGCGGGAATCCAGGTCTTCGAATGTCTTCACGACAGTTTCCGTCATCCGCTCATGGGTCTCCTGCGAGCCGCCAACGATGGAAAATTCCTCGGCGTGGGTGATGCGTTTATGGCCGTCTTGGTTGTCGAGGCCAACCCCCAGAAGGTGCGCCTGCCCGGTACTTCCTTTATATTCCATTATTCGATTCCTCTGCGCTGGAAAATACTTAGCAGGTATTATTCCAACTCCTGGGAATCCCCGCGAGAACATAGAATATCAGAGAACTGTTCATCCTGTGCAATGACAATCTGATTGAGGCGTGCGAGTTCGAGCAGGGCCAGGAAAGTGGCGACGATCGTCATGAGTTCTTGCTGTCCCGCGTCAAATAGAGAATAGAACGTGAACGATCGGTCCGATTTCAACTTTTGCAGGAGGAATTCCATCTGGTCCGCCACCGATATCCTCTCCTCGTGAATCCTGCCCACCGTGATGCGATCGGCCAAGCGTCGCAAGACATGGTTGAACACGTTCCAGAGTTCGATTCGATCCCCGGCTTTTAATGGACGTTCGCTTCGCGGAACGGCCTCGGTCCGGATCTCCCTGGGCAGGTGATCCGCCGCCTCCGCCATGAGTTCAGCAAGATCCTCGGAAGCGTCTTTGAATTTTTTGTATTCGATGAGCTGTTGCACGAGTTCCCATCGGGGATCAATTTCTTCGTCCTCCTCCCCTTCCTCGAACACCTGTTCCCGCTTAGGCAAGAGCATGCGACTTTTGATATGCATCAGCGTCGCTGCCATGACAAAGAACTCACCCGCAACTTCGAGCTGCATCTGCTCGAGATCGCGAAGGTGCCCGATATATTGGTTGGTGATTCGCTCAATCGGTATATCGTAGATGTCGATCTCGTTCTTGCGGATGAGAAACAACAGAAGGTCGAGAGGACCCTCAAAAACAGACAGCCTTACCGGATGCTCCAGTGGGCTGCTAAATGCTTCTCTGGCGGTCATTTATCCGGGAATCTGCAATTTGCTGGTGAGGGCCCGATAGGCGACATTTATCTTCAGGTCAGAAACGCCCCCGGCTGCGCTGCGCTTGGCCGGATCAAACAGGGCTGAAACTATTGAGAGGTTTCGGGTGTCAGTTCTAATCGAGCACTGACACCTGAACGCTGAAACCTGTTCCGGGCGAAGCGACAATCCTAAACCCGCTCCTGGCCTGAAGTTTCACACTAGCCAAGCCCCCGGCGCGCTGCGCTTGGCCGGATCAAACAGGGATGAAACTATTGAGAGGGTTCAGGTTTCGGGTGTCAGGTGTCAGTTCTAGTCGAGCACTGACACCTGTTCACGAGCGAAGCGAGAAGGCCGCCAGCCCGCTCCAGAGGCTAAGTTTCAGGTCAGCAATGCCCCCGGCCGCGCTGCGCTTGGCCGGATCAAACAGGAGTGAAACTACCGGCCGCGGCCCGCACCTGCGATCGTCTTCGGCAATGGCCGCTCTTTCGTAGCCCGCGGGCTTACCGCCGGCAGCGCCGGGGCTTGCCCCGGGATCCCGGACCGCCCGTATCTCCCACTTCGCACCGCAATCTACGCTGCGCTCCGATAAGCAGTGCGCTACGTCATTTCCGGCTCTTTAGCGCGACTGGGCTAACGGTCCTACAAAATTCACTTGACATCGATTCCATCGCCCGAAAACCCGCTCCCAAGGCTAAGTTTCAGGTTAGGAGCACAAAGGTCAATGAAACCTTGTGGCTGCTTCAAAATGAGAGAAGATTCAGGCGGAAACGAAGTCGGGTATCATCTTCGCGGGAGGTTCCCCGGTAGCGGGAAAGCTCTCCCTCAAACTCCCAAGTATTCGATAATCGCCAGCGCAGAGCGTATATCTGCTCAATCAGGCGATGCTCCCTGGCATCCGAATGAATGCTGAGCCGGAAACGCAGACGCTCACTGAGTTTGTAGTCGAGCGCGGCTGCGTACTGCTCGATTTCGTGGCGAAGAAACTCACTGGCCAGTGTGAGTTCCCAGCGATCTCCACTCCTGACCCGAAGCCGCGAGCGAAAATCGTCAATAACGAGCGTCGGGGCCGACACACGGGTTTGGAAATCCAGCTCCACCCAGGTTTGTGCATGCAACGTCATCTTCCCGTAAAATCCGTCCCATTCAGGCCTGTGAGAATGTGAGTAAAACACAATATCCTGGTAGAAATTGAGGTCGGCGATGTCTCTCGACCCGCCTCTGGCGGATTTGCCAAGGAAGAGATTCTCGATTCCGAATCGGAGAACGTGCGCTTCTTCCAAGTCATCCAGATGGCGAATATCCGCAAAATCGAGCGAGGGAAGGGAATTGGAGAATACCCGACGATCAATCCTCGGAATCTGATCCCGGCCGGCCCCCGCCTCGGGAAGGTAACGGTAGCGGATCAGAGGCCGCACCATGTGGCGAAACTTCTCAATACCCAAGACAGGGCTGTCCCAATGCCAGGTCGCGTGTGCCAATACGTCCAGATCGAGTCCCACTTGGCCCAGCCAACGGGTAAAGCTGTCCCCGGAACCGAGAGTTTCGGTGTAGTGGGTCAGTCTCGACGAAGCGAGGGCCGTCAGGGTGATTCCGCTACGAATAGGAAACGGACGTAACAGCGTATAAAGAAAATCAACCCGATGGCTCCGGGGAATGGCTTGAGCTTTCGGTCCCGTTGTCTCGAGCTGGGCATAGGACGCTTCCAAGGCCTGGAAGGCTCCGGTTCGGGCCAACGGCGAAGCGAAATAGTTCCACCGTAACTCGGGAATTCTCTGGGAAACAGTCTGAAATCGATTAGGTCGAAAGCGGGCAAAGACCGAGGCCATACTGTTCTTGCTGGCGAAGGAGGCTTCCAGAAAGGAATCGGGTCTTTGGTCGTGTTCAAACTCCTTGGGGCGAAAATCCCTCTCGATCTCCGAGTCGCTCCAGGCCGAAATGGTCGCCCCAACACGAATACCCATGCCCAGCTCCTGTTGGTGCCGCCATGTCATAAAGTAGCGGTCCTCGGGGACGCTGGCTCCGTGAACCTGAAATCCTCTCTCTCCGCCGTCTTCGATATACCCCATATTCAGTCCTCCGGCGACTCGATGGTCGGCGGAACTTTGACGGTAGGCCAGCGCCGGACCGAATAGGGCACCCCGCTCGCTGTAGTAATCGAGGTTGGCGCCGACCCGAATGTTCGATCCAAAAGGGAGCAGTCCGTAAGACTGGAAGAAGAATCCTAGGTTTTTCCGATGGCCCAGACCTCCTTCGAAATTAAAGAGCGTGGCCTCTAATGAACGCCGCAACGAAGGTAGACCGAAGAGAGACCGCGGTCCGAGGCGCATAGTCACGTTCTGGAATTCGAGAATCCGTTGATCCAGGAGTGTCGCCTGCCCGGCCATCAGATTAGGAGCACACGCCTCGGGTTCATGAAAATAGACCGAAACATTCTCCAGATTAAGTCGATCGAGTGTACCTGAAGCTCGGTCTCCCTCGACAAAAAGCGGAGGAATTCCCGCGCGGAAATCTCTGCTATTCACTTTTCCAGTGGGAGGGGCATAGGAAAGCTCGGAAGCCAGCATTCGAAAGTCGCCCCGGGTGAGTTCAATATTTCCTTTGGCCCTGGCCACTTCTTCCAACCGTGAATAGCGAATCTCATCGGCGACGAGGAGCAGATCATCGTGCCTTAACGTCGCTTCGCCCCGAGCCACCATACTCCGCGACTTGGCATCGAACTCAATGGGCTGTCGAGAACTGAGTGTGGGCTCAGAATAGAGTTGCGAAAAACAGGAGCAGAACAGGCTGATGACGACTAACAACGTCCCGCGGCCTTTCGCGATTGTCCTAACACTGCTAGTGGCCCCATGCCGAACCACCTGAGTGTCCAGACGCCTTCCAGCCCCATCCGCGTTGCCTAATAGTAGCCAGCTGTAACGGTCCCCTCCTCGGAGGGGTGGCCGAAGGCCGGGGTGGGTACAGCCTCCTCGGAGGGGTGGCCGCAGGCCGGGGTGGGTACAGCCTCCTCGGAGGGGTGGCCGAAGGCCGGGGTGGGTACAGCCTCCTCGGAGGGGTGGCCGAAGGCCGGGGTGGGTCCGATACGCCGAGGGAGGCCCTGCACTTTCCCGTTTCATCCCGCTAAAACCGGCAGCGATTGGATACACTGTTTTGGCGAGACAAGTGCTGAGGCTGAAAATGGCTTTGACATTGGCATGCTGATTTGTCGGACACGATACAGGGTCTCGAGTGGCAGGCACGAGTCCCGGAATATGAAATCGGGAAATTTGAGGGACAAGGCAAAATCTTGGCTGCCTTACGGTTTGCCTGATCTGGCAAGTCGTGCTGTTATCCCAAATGACGGACCATGATCCTCACGCAGAGCGAATTGGATTTGTTGCTTCGGGCACAGACGAGCGCCCCGCACGACCTGCTTGGCATGCACCGAGCCAGCTTGAACGGAAGGTCCGGCGTGGTGGTGCGTGCCCTGCTGCGCGGGGCTCTGAAATGCGAAGTGGTTAGCTTCACCCATCGTCCGGAGCGCCGTTTTCCCATGAAACGGCTCGCCCGCGAGGGGTTCTTCGAAGCGTTCATTGAAGAGTCAAATGATGTTTTCCAATATCGCCTCCGCGTCGAACAAGAGAACGGAGAATTTCGCCAATTCTATGATCCTTATAGTTTTCTGCCCACCTTGAGCGAACAGGATCTCTACCTCTTCAGCGAAGGCACTGGGCACCTGATTTACCAAAAGCTGGGCGCCCACTGCAGGGAGATTAAAGGCGTGCGCGGTGTCTCCTTTGCGGTTTGGGCTCCCAACGCCAAAAGGGTCTCCGTAGTGGGCGATTTTAATCATTGGGATGGGCGCTACCATCTCATGCGGAGCCTGGGCACGAAAGGAGTTTGGGAGATCTTTCTACCGGGATTGGAGGAGGGGGTTAAGTACAAGTTCGAATTGTGTGGATATGATGGCATCCTGAGACTCAAGACGGATCCTTTCGCCACCAGTTTTGAACCTCCTCCCGACAATGCCGCCCGCGTTCACGATGTTGATTGCTACAGTTGGCATGATGATGCCTGGCTCCAGACCCGGCAAAACACGGAATGGCGACGATGTCCGCTAAGTATTTACGAAGTGCATTTGGGCTCATGGAAACGCCAAATGGAAGACGCTCAGCGACCTTTGAACTATGTCGAGTTAGCCGAGGAATTACCTGCCTACGTAAAGCAAATGGGCTTCACCCATGTCGAGTTCCTTCCCTTGGCAGAGCATCCTTTCACGGGATCATGGGGCTACCAGGTCACTGGTTTCTTCGCTCCCACCTGCCGATTCGGCCCACCCCAGGATTTCATGCATCTGGTGGATGAACTTCACCGCCATGATATCGGTGTCATTATGGATTGGGTACCGGGACATTTTCCCAGGGACAGCTTTGCTTTGGCGTCCTTTGACGGCACGCAGTTGTATGAGCATTCGGATCCCAAGCAAGGTGTGCATCAGGATTGGGGTACCCTGATTTTCAACTATGAACGCCCCGAGGTGCGATGCTTTCTTACCGCCAGCGCCCTGGCCTGGTTTGACCGATACCACATCGATGGACTGCGCGTTGATGCGGTGGCTTCCATGCTCTACCTTGACTACTCGCGCAGGGATAGCGAATGGATCCCCAACAAGTACGGGGGGAGGGAAAACCTTGATGCCATTCGCTTCCTCCGGTCGACTAATGAAGTCGTCCATCAATCCTATCCCGGAGCGCTCATGATTGCTGAAGAATCGACCTCCTGGGCCGGTGTCACACGATCGGCCGCGGAAGGCGGTCTGGATTTTGACTTGAAGTGGAACATGGGCTGGATGCACGATATACTTCAGTACTTCTCACGCGATCCGATTTATCGAAAATGGCATCACCACGAACCGAGTTTTACTATGCTCTATCAATTTTCGGAACGTTTCCTGCAGGTTTTTTCCCACGATGAAGTGGTTCATGGAAAGGGCTCGCTCCTGCACCGCATGCCCGGCCTCTCGATTACGCAGAAGGCGCATGGCCTTCGGGGCCTCTACACCTTCATGTGGCTGTGGCCCGGAAAGAAAACCCTTTTCATGGGTTGTGAATTCGGACAGAGCGAAGAATGGCATTACGACCGAAGCCTCGACTGGCACCTGCTGCAGTTTACCGACCACAGGGGAATTCAGACCTTGATTCGGGACCTGAACCGCCTCTACCGGTCCGAACCAGCGCTTCACCAGTGGGATCTGGAACCGGAAGGATTTGAATGGGTCGATGCGGACGATGCGGATAGCTCAGTTTTCTCATTTCTGCGCCGCGAAGGACCGACCGGGGAGGTGTTCCTGGTCGTAGGTCACTTCAGCGACGTAACTCGATGTCACTACCGAGTCGGTGTACCTTTCTGCGGCTTCTGGAGGGAGGTGTTGAATTCTGATGCTCGTGAATACGGTGGCTCCGGAACCGGTAATCTGGGTGGTCTTTCGGCGCAGGCCGCGCCCGCCCACGGCCACCGATTCTCGTTGCCCCTTACACTTCCACCGTTGGCCACAGTGGCCTTCAAGTGGCAGAGCGAGACCGCCGCGGTCCCCTGAAATCAGGCATTGACCCGACCTGAACGGACCTATTCACTCGTGCCTTTTTGCTTCCACTTCATCATCACGCCTTTGTGAATCTAAATATCGACGAAATCAGCGCTACCCGGAAGCGTTTGGTGATAAGCATATCCGGGAGCGAAGTCGCCGCCGAAGAAAAGCGGGTATTGGGGCAGTTTGCGCGCCGGGTCAGCGTGCCCGGATTTCGTCCAGGCAAAGCTCCCCCAGCGCTTATCCAGAGAAAGCACGGCAAAGACATGGCCGAGGAATTAAAGCGATCGCTGGTTTCCAAAGCTTACGACAAGGCCGTCAAGGAATCAAAACTCGACATATCCACAGTGGTAGGCATCGATGAGGGCGACTTCAGCTCAGACGGCGATTCCAAAATCGTTCTCACTGTCGACATTACCCCGCAGTTTGAAATTCCCGAGTACAAGGGGATCCCCACCGAAGTACCTCCGGACGAAGTCTCCGACGATGAGGTGGACCACGCCATTGAAGAGGTGCGGCGTCAGCGGGCGGACTTCAAGGTAGTAGAGCGACCCGCTGGAAAGGGTGACTTTGTACGGGTGACCTACCGGGGCCGATGCGAAGGGAAACCGATCGCTGAACTCGCTCCCCAGCATCCTCTCTGGGGAACGCAGGAGAATACCTGGGAAGAGGTGGGTGCCGATCCCATGGTGGGTGTAGCGCCGGTGATAGAGGCTCTGGTCGGCATGAATGCGGGCGAAACGAAGGAAGTAGATCATCAATTCGCTGCAGAATTTGAAGTGACCGAATTGGCGGGAAAATCGGCTACATATTCGATTGAGGTCCAGGAAGTTCGCGAACGCCTGCTCCCGGAGATCGATGAGAGTTTTCTCAAGAACCTTAATGTCGAGAGCCGACAACAATTGCGAAGCAACGTATCCGAAGATCTGGAGGCGCGGAAGCAGCGACTGCGCCGTGATATGCAGCGGCGACAGATTCTTGATGCCCTCGATAGGAAGATAGAATTTCCGCTTCCGGAGAGTTTACTCGACAGGGAAACACAGGCGATGATCCGGGAAATCATGGAACAACAGATGAGAAGGGGCGTCCCCGAGGAGGAGTTTGAAAATCACAAAGAAGAACTCTTCGAGAATGCGCGCCGGAGTGCCGCTCAGCGGCTCAAAACCCGCACCTTACTTTCCCGTATAGCCGAAGAGGAATCTATCGAAGTCGAAAATGAGGATATGCAGGCATTCCTGCTGCAGGAAGCCATGCGCACGCGGAGCCAACCCAAACAACTTTTGAATGATCTCCAGAAGAATCGCGACCGTTTGCGAGATATACAGACGTCGATCCTAATGAACAAGACACTTGATTTCCTTGTCGAACAGGCTACGGTCACGGTAACTGAAAATCCGGGATGATCCGCCAATTATTGCTCGCGCCCGAGGGACTTTCCCCCATAATACGGAGCCCTCAGTTCATCCCTGCCATAGACAAACACCTGATTCACTTCTGCTCCTGCCGGGAGCCTTCTCTTTTGTCACTGTGAGTTATTATCTTCCTCTGCCACACGTAGTCGAGAACGACGGACGCACCGAGCGAAGCTGGGATATTTACAGCCGGCTCATGAAGGAGCGTATCATTTTTATCGGTACGCCCATAGATGATTTTGTGGCCAATGGTGTCATCGCTCAGTTGCTGTTTTTGCAGATGGAGGATCCCAAAAAGGATATCAATATCTACATCAATACCCCGGGAGGCAGCGTCACCGACGGCATGGCCATATACGATACCATGAACTACCTCCGCTCGGATTGCGATGTAAACACTTTCTGTTTGGGTTTGGCTGCCAGCATGGGAACCGTTCTTCTCTCCGCCGGAACTCCTGGTAAGCGTTTCGCGCTTCCTCATAGCCGCATCATGATTCACCAGCCCACGAGCAGTGTCACCGGACAGGCCGCCGATGTGACCATTGCTGCTCGGGAGATTTTGCGCTGGAAGCGGATCATCAATGAAATTCTGGCCGAGCATACCGGGCAGCCGGCGGATCGCCTCGAAACGGACTCCGATCGGGATTATTACATGACCGCGGAAGAGGCAAAGGACTACGGAATCATCGACCAGATAATCAAATTCAAGGGGGAAAAGAAAAAGACCGCCTGAGCCACGAGCTCCCCTATTGCCCATGGCAAAGTCAACCAAGATGACCTTCTGCTCGTTCTGCGGAAAATCGCAGAATGAAGTAAGAAAGATGATTGCGGGCCCGGCTGGCGTCTACATTTGCGATTCCTGTGTGACCGTCTGTAAGACCATAATCGACCGGGAACTGAGGTCGCCCGTAAGTGAGGGCCAGGCCACCTTCAAACTCGTCAAACCAGCCCAGATCAAAGCGTCTCTGGACGAATACATTGTGGGCCAGGAACACGCCAAGAAGGTGCTTTCAGTAGGCGTTTACAACCACTACAAACGCCTCCTAGCAGATGCTGGAGCCGCCGAACAGACACTCGGGCAGCATGCCGCTGCTTATGCCGACGTCGAAATTGAGAAGAGCAATATCCTTCTCGTCGGTCCAACCGGAAGCGGGAAGACGCTATTGGCCCGGACGTTGGCCCATTTATTAGAGGTACCCTTCGCAATCGCCGATGCCACCACTCTGACCGAGGCGGGCTACGTTGGCGAAGATGTCGAAAACATCGTGCTCAGGTTGCTACAGGCGGCAAATTATGACGTAAAGAAGGCGGAGTGCGGTATCATTTATGTGGACGAGATCGATAAGATCGGCCGAAAGACCGACAACGTGTCCATCACCCGGGACGTATCTGGAGAAGGTGTCCAACAGGCTTTGCTGAAGATCCTGGAAGGAACCGTTTGTAATGTTCCGCCGCAAGGAGGGAGAAAGCACCCCAACCAGGAGTACATCCAGGTAAATACGGAGAATATTCTGTTTGTTTGCGGGGGAGCCTACATTGGTCTGGACCAGATCGTGCACCGCCGGGTGGGACGCAAGGTTCTAGGGTACAACGTGGGAGAGGTCCCCAGCGGAGATTTGACCACCGAGATCATGGTGCAGATTGCCCCCGCAGATCTTATCAAGTATGGAATGATTCCCGAGTTCATCGGCCGCTTACCGATCGTGTCCGTGCTCAGCGAACTCAGTGTGGAGGATTTGGAAAAAATCCTTCTCGATACCAAAAACGCGTTGGTTAAGCAGTACTGCAAGCTCTTCGCCATGGAGGGAGTAACGCTCACTCTTACACGCGATAGCGTCCGGGCGGTCGCTGAGAAGGCAATTGAATTGAAGACGGGCGCGCGGGCACTGCGCTCAATCATGGAAAAGCTCATGCTCGAGATAATGTTTGAGATTCCCGACATTCCGGAGGTGGAGGAAATCACTATTGGCCGCGCCGTGGTAGAGGGGCGCCGAAAGCCCAAGATCCGCAGAATGGAGTCGAAGGCCAAGCAGGACGCGGCCTGACAGCCTGTCGGAGAAGTCGACAGATTGCTACCAGACGCCGTTGTCTCCCATCTCCAGGGAGACGGCGAAAGCACACAACAGCCGCACCGTGTTTTCGATATCCCGCAGATCGGCGATTTCGCTGGGCGTGTGCATATAGCGCAAGGGGATGGAAATCAGCCCGGTGGCCACCCCTTTGCGCCCTATCTGGATGGCCCGGGCATCGGTGCCCGTGGGACGGGGATCGGCCTCGAGTTGAAATGAAATCTTCTCCTTTTCGGCGCAGCTGATCAGTCGCCGGTAAAGCACCGGGTTGATGTTTGGTCCGCGGCAGATGATGGGTCCGGCGCCTAACTTGAAGTCACCGAATTTGCGAGGATCGCAATCCGGATGGTCCGTGGCGTGGCCGACATCGACAGCGATTGCAAAATCCGGATTGACCCGATAGGTGGCCGTGGTGGCTCCGCGAACTCCGATTTCTTCCTGGGTCGTGGCCACGGCCGTAACCCTGGCCCGGAGCTCCGCCACCCCGGCCAGGCGTTTCACCGTTTCACAGACCGTATAGACGCCCGCTTTGTCGTCGAATGCGCGGGCCACAGCCACATTCCGGTAAATCACCTGGAAACTCTGATCATAGGTTGCAACATCGCCGATCTGGATACGCTGCAACGCCTCTTCCCTCGACCCGGCTCCGATGTCGATCCACATCTCGTGGATCTCCGGCACCTTCTTACGGTCCTCGGGATTCATCAGATGGACCGCGCGTTTGCCGGTGATCCCGCTGATCGTTCCATTTTCGTTCAGCACTTCGACGCGCCGGCCCGAGATAACGGTGCGGTCATGTCCTCCAATGGTATCAAAGTAGAGAAACCCCTTTTCGTCGACGTATTTAACGATCAATCCGATCTCGTCCATATGCCCGGCCAGCATGAGAACCGGACGGCCCTCCCGGTTCACCGTGGCAAACCGGTTGCCCATAACGTCCTTTTCGTATACCTCGACCGCCTCCGCGATATACTTATCCACTACGGTCTGGGCTTCCATTTCAGCACCGGAGGGAGAGCGTGCGTTGAGAAGATCGACGAGAAACGATGCAGGCTTGGCTTCAGAGTCGTCCATTTTGTAGTGAGCTTATTATTCCGACGTTTCGGCTGGAATGCTCTGGCTTATCCCAGTCATTGTAATTAGCGGAAGAATGTGGATCCTGTCATCTTCAGTCGAAACAACGACGGCAGTCTGTCTTCTTGTGAATGATATAAAGTCCCGATTCATGCTTGAGAGTAATTAACCGCGGAGAGCGCAAAGACCGCGGAGGAAAATCGGGAAAAAGTGACTTTCCACCCAGATCCGACCATAATCATGGCTAAACATTTAGCGAGTTGCAGGGAATCATCAAGTTCACTGACTTGCCTGCAATTCCTCGGCGATGTCCTCCAGCGGGTAGGTCCAAATTTCCGATAGGGTAGGATGGTACCACTGCGTCTTGATGAGGTCGAATACGCTGGCCTTCAGGCTCACCGCCACGGAAAGCGCATGAATGAGTTCACCGGCGTCCTTACCCACGCATTCGGCGCCCACGACCGTGCCCGATTTTCTCTCCGCGACAACTTTTACGTAGCCGCGTTTGGCTTCCATAAGAATTGACTTCCCGTGATCGTCAAACGGGAAGCTGGCGCTGGCAGAGGCTATGCCGCGTTCTTCCAGTGTAGCTTCGTCGATTCCCACACTGGCGACCTGAGGGTCGGTAAAAATGACCTTTAGCAGGTGATCATATTCGATGCCGGCGGGCGTTTCTCCGAGCGCCTGGCGGGCCGCCAATTCACCTTGTAGAATTGCAACGTGCACAATTTCATGGGGGCCAACGCAGTCGCCCGCCGCATAAATGTCGGGATTCGTCGAGCGGCACCACCTATCAGTTTTGATGTGTCCGCTACGTCTGACCTCAATTCCGGCATTTTCAAGGCCTAGCTGCGCTGTATTGGGTATCCTTCCCAAGGCGTTGAGAAGCTGTTCGGCCTCTTTGCTGACGAGTTTGCCGTGATGTTCGAAGAGAACCTGACAGACGCCATCTTCCCGGCCCACCTGCGATAGGCGGGTATCGGCAAAGAGCTCGATTCCTTCATCGTTAAACGCCTGCGCCACGATTTCTGAAGCCTCGCTCGAAGCCTCCTTAAGTATTCTGGGGCTTCGTTGTACTTGAACGACCTTGGATCCGATTCGACGGAGGAACTGGGCCAGTTCGCAAGCTACCACGCCACCCCCCAGAACGATGACGCTTCCGGGAAGCGATGCCAGATCCAGGACTTCGTCGCTCGTCCAAGCCTTGGCCGCCTTCAGTCCCGGGATTCCAGGGACATTTGCGACCGATCCGGTGGCAATCAGGAACTTCCTCGATCTTATGGTCCGGCCGTCTGCCAGTGCCACCGTGTCCGGACTGGTAAATCGGGAGAACGACCGATAAAGATCAAATCGGCCGGTTGAAAGCTGCTCGCTGCGGTAGTCGGCGAATTCCCGAATTATCCGCTTCTTTCGTTCCTGCATGGTAGCCATGTCAGCTTGCGCATGGGGAATCGAAAGCCCGAACCGACTCCCATGATTGGCCAGGTGAAGCACTTCCGCGGCATAGATCAGCGTCTTGGACGGCATGCAACCGCGAAGTATACAGAGACCACTTAGTTCCTCCGCTCCGTCTACGACCGCTACACTATCAGTGAAGTCGCGGGCCGTGCGGGCAGCGGCGTATCCTGCGCTGCCTCCACCGATTACGATAAAGTCGTATTCCTTCTTCATGCTGGATTAGAAGATATTGAACGACACGCTTAAAAAGCCCTCTCCCCTCAGCAACGGTCTCTGCCAAGGCGACGCCCGTTCAAGAGCTACAGGGGTTCTACGGTTTTTTACCCTACGGGACCGGGTGTCTTCCTACGAGGAGTTTTTTAGAACCCTGCAGTCCCGATATATCGGGACACTGGAGTTTGGTTCGTTCTAGATCATGCGGTAGCGGCGAATAGCGAGCTGCAGATGTCCGGTTGGTATTTAATCAACTTCGCCTTTGGGTGAGCTTTGTTCATGAAGTTGGTTAAAATCTCCGGGCGTATGGCACAAGCCCATAATTCCCTGCGCAATTCGTTGATCAGGTCTTGAGAGGAAGGTCTTTGTTTCTTAGAGGGCTTCCTCCATTTTGCTTCGGGAATGGCGGTAGGTTTGCCGCCTTGTCCATAAGCTTTGATAGCGGCCAGATGGAGCATGGCGTAGGCGGCTACTGCGGTTGCGGGGATGTGCTGGACGGAGTTTTCGTTGCGCACTTGAGCCTGCCCCACACCCAGGATGGTCTTTTCGTCGCGGTGGTTGACCTCGATGTCCCAGCGCCAGAGGTATTGCTGAAGCAGGTCCTCCAGTGGGAGGTTCGGATCAGTGCAGATCAAATACGCCGGTTGGGTGTATAGTTTTCTGGCCCCTTGGCGCAGGCGATATCCAACCGGACGGATGACGAGCAGGCGTAGATCCATCTGCCCGGCCGCCCTCCAGCGTATGGGTCCCAGGGTTTTGACTTCGAAGTCCCGCCATTTGCCGCTCGCGCGCGCCTGCACGGTAATCCAAGGGATGTCCGGGTCCCGGCGGATTTGTTGCGGTGTGGGCAGGTCCTCTCCGTAGAAGCGCTTGCGTCCGAGTACGGCTTGCGCGCCGGGTTTCGCGCTGAGCTTGGCGTCTTTGCGGATTCGACCGATCAGGGTCGTCTTTTCGGGCAGATTACGCAGCATCTTTCGGTTGGTGTAACTGCCGTCAACCACGACATGCAACTCGGGTGCGGTTCCTGCGTTTTCCTCGGCACGCTCTTGCTGCAGTTGCCTCAATGCATCGGTGGCCAAGGCGTTGAGGTTACGCTGTTTCATCTGCTCCTTGTAGAGTTCGACCTGCTCGACCGGTGCGCTTTTGCGGGGCTTGCGCGGAGTCGAAGCGTCCTGAAAAGCGATCGGGATCATGCGCACTTCGTTGTTTTCATCGGCCACCGCCGCGCTGAGCTGAAGCCTGCGTTGTGCCCAGACCAGATTGAGGTTGAAGGGCGGGCCGAGGGGATCTTTGCGGTAGGCCGCACCGGGGATGGTTTTGCCTGTCTTGCGCAGGATGGTATCGTCGAGGGCAATACAAAGTGGTCGGGTTGCGGGGCTGAGCGCTTCGAGTTCTTTTCTGACTTGGCGAAAGATCACCTCCTCGTTCACCCGGTCCTTGGCATAAAGGGAGTAATCCGCCGTCCAGTCCCGGAACTGCTTGCCAAACACTGTGATCAGCGAAGTGATCGTGTGCCGTCCCGGGCAAACCAGATGGGCCAGCAGATGCTCGCGCACTCGGCGCGTGCACGAGGGGGTGCCGGAGACTTCTTGTTCGCACTGCCTCCAAATTGCTTCCCACTGGTTCAGGAGCGAGGTGCCGTTTTTTTTTGATGGTGACCGGCGAAGGCGGAACCACCGGACGATGGGCGATGATGTTGGCTTTGTCTTCGATGATCCACTCAATAATCTCCCCTTTTTGGAACTCCATCGCTTCGGCAATGGCGGTGGGGAAATTAATGTAATATTGGTCGGCCCCCTTTTTGCGGGAGATGAGCTGAACTTTAGTTGGATACCCCATGGTGTTTTTGTGTTTAGAGATTAAGTATCTAGCGAATATACTAGAACTAAAATCACCGAAAACCAGCTTGAAATCAAGGGAAAAAGTGAAAACCTAGATCACCAGTCTAGTAGTAACCAAACTCCAGAGTCCCGATATATCGGGACAGGGAATGATCAAGTTCAAACCCGTGGAAAACGGCAAATCTCTTTTCTCTTTCATCGCTCAGCGTTCACTGCGACGTTCAATGCCCCTCTGCGATGAGCTCGGCGCCAAACGACTCACCGCAGGCAAGCCTCAGGGCTCCGAGCCCGCTCCACTCCAAGGGGAAGGCGCTTCTCCATCCCGTGCCGCTCCGTGACCCAAGCGGCAATGGGGCGCCTGCCCCGTCTCGCGGCCCCGACGTAGGATGGGACGCCTGCCCCGTCTCGCGGTCCCGACGTAGGATGGGGCGCCTGCCCCGTCTCGCGGTCCCGACGTAGGATGGGGCGCCTGCCCCGTCTCGCGGCCCGGGACTCGGGTTCAAACCGGGCGGCTATAAGGCGCTTCTCCCTACGGAGGTGGCGCGGATGCACGATTGCTGGAATCGAAAAAACACTTTGGCATTTGCAAGCTTACTGGTAAGACCGGACATTGGTATCTCGTGGCATCTCAGTTACCAAACTCGACCGGTCAAGGACGAAGGCGCGTTGGCTTGCTCTTGACTCTTTCGCTGTTAGTTCTGCCTTGCTCGAGGGAAATACAAGCCGCGGCGTCCATCGACTTCGCCGATCCACCGCAAGGACTTTTTCATGAGGAGTGGATGGAAGTATTTCTTGCTGAAGATAAGGTGGGCTATCTCCATTTTCAACTCGCTCGAAAGAACGGCCTGGTGTTCTCAAACAGCCATATGCGGTTCGCTATCCGAAGGGGTCCCGTAGCCATCGAAATCTTCATGGATGCGTCAACATCCGAGACCGTGGGTGGCGAGCCGAGGACCTTTCAAACGATCATGAAAATGGCCGATCAGCCACTGGAGATCTCGGGCGCAATTACGGAGGATGGGGTCTCAGTGAACTTCAGTCAACTAGGGATGGTACAGACTCGACTCTACCCTTGGACTCCAGGGGCGGTCATGGTCTGGGGCGCGGCTCGCGAGGCATTTCTTCAAGGATACGAAGCCGGCACCACCTATGACCTGATGATGTACAGCCCCGATGCTAAGCAGGATGGTCCGATTTCAGTGACCGTTGTCGTGGGGCCTTTGGAAACCCTCACCTGGAAGGGGAACGAAATCGAGGCAATCCGCGTTTCCACCACGCTCGATTTGGAGGCCAGCTCGCTCACACAGCTAAGCTGGGTGGATGGGCAGGGCCGCACCCTGAAATCGTCTCTCGATATGGCAGGCATGAAGCTCAGCATGATGAGCACCGACGAGGCGCAAGCGTTGAGCGAGTTTGTGCCGGCGGACATGTTCGAATTTGCGCTCCTCGCTGTTGACCGATCGATACCTCCTTCGGCCAGGGAAGTGACTTACAGCCTGAAGCTGCAAAAAGAGCTGTCCCACGCCCCGCAGATTTTGCAGACACGCTATCAACGGGCCCGGCAATTGGGACCCAATTCGTTTCTTGTCACGGTAAGACGAGCCGACCACGATCTATTGTCGGCAGAGCCCGCTGAGACTACAGAATCCTCCCATCCAGGGCGGGAGTATGTGCTCGAAAACGCTTTCCTGAACACGAAGGATCCCGAGTTGCTGAAGTTGGCCGGAGAGATTACGGCGCCGACTCATGATCCGATCCCTTTGGCCCATGCACTGCGCGAGTTCAGCAGCGCCTATATCTCCAATAAGAACCTGGCGGTAGGGTTTGCTTCCGCCAGCGAGGTAGCACGCCGGCGCAGTGGAGACTGTACCGAACATGCGGTGTTGCTGGCCGCCCTCGCTCGCGTGAAGGGATTCCCATCCCGGATCGTAACCGGATTGGCCTACCTTCCGGAATATGAGGGCAGACGGGATGTCTTCGGCTTTCATATGTGGACTCAGATTTGGATTCGTGGGCACTGGGTTGATTTTGATGCTGCCCTCGGTGAAAGTGAATGCAGTCCGACACGTATAGCGCTTCATGCCACCTCGCTCGAATTCGATTCATTGGCGGAGAGTTCGATAGCAGTCATGGATCTGATAGGTCAGATTGAAATCGGTGTGGATGCGGTGGTGGACTGAGGTTGCAATTTCAATTTGCGCTCCTTATGGATTTTGCCTTTTCCTCAGGTGAAGGTCGTAATCGCAGATTCCATCTCGCAGTCTGGTATTCAGCTTCTCAGGGAAGCCGAAGACATCGAAGTAGTCGAAGCCCGGGGTCAGGATACTGATCGGCTGAAAGCGCTTTTGCGTGATGCCGATGCTCTTATCGTGCGTAGTGAGACTCGGGTTACGGAAGAAGTCCTCGCCGGGACCACGCGCCTCAAGGTGATTGGACGTGCCGGCGTAGGTGTGGACAACATCGACGTGGAGGCGGCCACCAGGCGGGGCATCATCGTCATGAACGCGCCTGGAGGTAACACCATCGCAACCGCGGAATTGACGATGACCCATCTGCTTTGCTCGGCTCGCCCAATTTGCCAAGCGAATGCCTCGGTAAAAAATCGGAAATGGGAGCGCGCTGCCTATTCCGGGACCGAGCTCTACGGAAAAACGCTCGGAATTCTCGGTTTGGGCAGGGTTGGCACCGAGGTGGCACACCGTGCCCAAGCCTTTGGTATGCGGATTCTTGCCTATGACCCCTATCTGAGCTCCGAGCGAGCACAGGCTCTCCACGTGAAGCCGGTTGAGCTCGATGAACTGTACGCAGAGGCCGACTTCATAACCGTCCATATTCCCTTGACGGAGGATACTCGTTATCTCGTTGACGGGGCCGCCTTTGCCCGCATGAAGAAGGGAGTACGCCTGCTCAACTGTGCCCGGGGAGGCATCATTGACGAAGCTGCCCGTGAGCAAGCGCTTGCCGAGGGCTCGGTCGCAGCAGCTGGCTTGGATGTCTATGAAACCGAACCCCTCCCGGAGGATATTCCATTGCGGAATTTTGATAGCGTCGTGATGACGCCTCACCTGGGCGCCTCCACGCGCGAGGCGCGGGAAAGCGTGGGGCGGGAGGTTGCCGAGAGCATACGTGACGTCTTGTGGGGAGGGGTTGTTCGAAATGCGGTCAATATGCCTGCGGTCGATCCCCAAACCCTCAAGATTCTCCGGCCCTACCTGAGTTTGGGACAGAGGCTTGCCGCCATTCTCCAGCAACTTTCACCCTCGCGCATTCAGACCTTGCGGGTCACCTACTGGGGTAAGATCGTGGAGTTGGATGCACTGCCCTTGACCCGAACGATTCAGCGGAGCTACCTCGCGCGCATCTGCGGCCCGGAGAATGTAAACGACGTAAGTGCCCCCCATCACATGAAAAGGCTGGGTATCGGCGTTGAAGCCACGAAATCGAATTCAGATAGCGATTACACGGACTTAGTCCGACTCGAAACGGTATCGCCCGAAGGTGAAACATTCAGCATAGAAGGCACCCTGGTGGGAACGCAGAGTCGACCGCGCATAGTTCATATCAACGGGCGTGATGTCGAGGCCACCCCCGAAGGCTGCCTGCTTATTCTCGAGAATCGTGACGCTCCCGGAATCATAGGCATGATCGGAACCGTCCTGGGCGCCCACCAGATCAACATTGCGAATATGTCGCTGAGCAGAAATACCGTGGGCGGGATCGCGCTCACAGTTCTGGAACTCGACTCGCTTCCCGGAGACCGGGTGATCGACGAAATCACGAAGCATACCGCTATTCATAGCGTCAACCTGGTCGAGGTGTAGTCGCAACATGTCCTTAGTGGAAATCATCACCGTTCCATTGCTTGGTTATCTGCTGGGTTCGGTCTCATTTGCGGTCCTCATTGCCCGGGCTGGCGGAGTCGACATCCTCAGGGAAGGCAGCGGCAGTCCGGGGGCCACCAATGTCAAGCGCGTGGTTGGGAGCCGGGCCGGCAACCTTTGCTTCGCCCTCGATACCGCCAAGGGGTTCGCAGCCGCGGGTTGGCCGAGCCTTGTTTTCTCGGATTCCGAGTATCCGCTGCTCCTGGCTATCTTAGGATTGGCCGGCGCACTCGTCGGCCATAGTTTCTCCATTTTTCTGCGATTTCGGGGAGGAAAGGGCGTGGCCGTCACCATGGGAGGGCTTAGCGCTATTATGCCATGGTCCGTTGTGATAGGAATTTGTGTCTGGCTGGCCTTGTTTTACACCTTTCGCTACGTTTCCCTGGCATCCCTCGGCTTTGGCTTCAGCCTTCCTCTGAGCGCATGGTTCTTAGACGCCGCCAGCGTCCGGATCTGGCTTGCCGTGGCCCTGGCTCTGCTCATTGTGGTGCGTCATATCTCGAACATCAAGCGACTATGGGCAGGCACCGAACACCGATTCGATGCGAACCGCAGGTGAGTTCCCATAATATGACAGAGAGAGAAATCAAGATCGGGTTTGCCGGATTAGGCGTCGTCGGCCAAGGTGTCTGGAAACACCTGGAGCGCAATGCTTCCGCCTTGGAGCAACGGTTGGGCGTGCGAATCGTGTTGGCCCGCGCCGCCGTTCGCGACCTCACCAAATCCCGCGGTGTCACTATCACTCCCGAACAGCTCACCGACGATGCCATTGCCTTGGCCAGGGATCCTTCCCTGGACATCGTCTGCGAACTCATCGGAGGCACCGCATTAGCCCGTGAAGTTACCCTCCAGGCATTGGCTGGCGGAAAGGTGGTGGTTACTGCGAATAAGGCATTGATCTGCACCCATGGAGCGGAGTTGTTTCAAGCCGCCGCCGAGGGTGGGGGACACTACCTTTTCGAAGCCAGCGTCTGCGGTGGCATTCCGATTATCAAGACCATGCGGGAAAGTCTGGTGGCCAATCGTTTCAGGCTACTCTATGGCATCTTAAATGGCACCTGCAATTACATCCTCACACGCATGGAAAGGGAATCACTCACGTTTCATGAAACCTTGCAGGATGCCCGCCGCCTTGGCTACGTGGAGGCTGACGAGGCGTTGGATCTGGACGGATGGGATGCCGCGCACAAGGCAGTTATCCTTGCTTACTTGGCTCACGGCAAGTGGTTCAATCTGGAAGATGTCGATGTGCAGGGCATTCGGAACATCGATCTGCCGGACGTGCAATGGGCGAATTCTCTGGGCTACAAAGTCAAATTGCTTGGGATAATCTCGCGTGACCTTGACAGCAATCGAGTAGTCATTCGCGTGCATCCCGCCCTGATTTCGAAACGCAACGTGGTGGCTAATGTCGATGATGTTTTCAATGCGGTCAGCGTTACCGGCGATGTCGTAGGAACCACCGTGCTGATCGGCCGTGGAGCCGGGCAAGACGCCACCGCCAGCGCCGTGATCAGTGATATCGCCGACGCTGTCTCCGCCATTCGAAGCGGGAGCCGGGCCCTGTCCTCGGAAGTCGATCTGGAATTTTATCGTAGATTGGGTGCCGATCTCGCGCTGGCCTCGCCGGCTGAGATCAGATCCGCGTATTACCTTCGGCTATCTGTCTTGGATCGGCCCGGTGTGCTGGCCGATGTGGCGACTGTGCTGGCCCGCCACGAGGTGAGTATTGCGACGGTTATCCAGCGATCCAGCGAAGAAACGGACAATCCTGTGGTCAGCTTAATCTTGACGACTCATGAATGCAGCGAGGCCAGTATGCGCTGCTCTCTGCACGATCTCGACGCTTTGGCCAGCGTTCGCAGTCGGCCACTTCTGCTGCCTATCGTCGACTTCGATAACTAGCTTTTCAGCATGGCACTAATCGTACAGAAATATGGGGGCACCTCGGTAGCTGATCTGGAAAAAATCCGGAATGCGGCCCGGCGCATCAAGGCCTCACACGATAACGGTGACCAGGTAGTCGTGGTCGTGTCCGCCCGTGCCGGCGTGACCAACCGCCTCATTCGGGATGCCAAATCGCTCCAAGCCGAGCCCGATGGCAGAGAGATGGACCTGTTGCTGACGGTGGGTGAGCAGGAGACCATGGCCTTGACTGCCATGGCCCTGCATGCTCTGGGGGTTTCCGCGGTTTCAAGGACGGGAGCGCAAGCGGGGATTTTTACCGATTCGGCCCACACCAGGGCCCGTATTCGGAAGATTTCGGGCGGCGACCTGAGAGAACAGTTGGATCAGGGAAACGTCGTCATCGTGGCTGGGTTTCAAGGCATATCGGAAGAGGGGCAAGTGACAACTTTTGGACGCAACGCTTCGGATCTGACCGCAGTAGCTTTAGCGTCAGCATTGAATGCCGAGACCTGCCAAATTCTCACCGATGTCGATGGTGTTTTCACGGCAGATCCGCGGCTCATACCCGAGGCCCGTAAAATCGAGGAAATCTCCTATGACGAGATGCTTGAATTAGCCGGCGCCGGATCCAAGGTTGTGCAATCGCGAGCAGTTGAGTTTGCCAAGAATTATGGTATTGAACTGGTCGTACGGTCGAGTTTTAATAATAATCCAGGTACTGTTGTGAAAGAGGAAGTAGCATCGATGGAGGACGTCGCGGTGAGGGGCGTCGCGCTTGAAAAGGACCAGGCTAAGGTAGTGCTGAGTAACGTCCCCGACATTCCCGGGACAGCGGCAAAGCTGTTCCAAGTGCTGGCCGAGGACGAAATCAATGTTGATATGATCGTTCAGAATATCGGACGTGCCGGAAAGGCGAATGTCACTTTCACGATCGCTGTCGAAGATACCTATCGGGCGGAACGTGCAGTACATCGCTGGATCGAGGAAGTGGGCGCCAAGAGCAAGGTTTCGATAATCGATCAGATTGCCAAAGTCTCAGTTGTCGGTGTCGGAATGCGCAGCCATACCGGCGTTGCCGCCACCATGTTCACCGCCCTAGCCGAAGCCGGCGTGAACATACAGTTGATCAGCACATCCGAGATAAAGATCTCGGTCGCGATCGATCTAGCCAAGGCAGAGGAGGCTTGTCGCGTCGTCCATAGCGCGTTTCAACTGGCCCGTGAAGCACCGTCGCCATGAATTTCCGAAGCACACGCGGATTGGCTCCGGTAGTGGGCTTCTCCGATGCGGTCAGGATGGGCCTGGCTCCGGACGGTGGGCTCTATATTCCCGAGATACTTCCCGATTTTGGGCCCTACCTGTCCCATTGGGAAAGCCTCAGCTATCCCGAGCTCTTCTTTTCCTTGATTCGCGAATTTGCCACGGACATCCCCGAGAACGAACTGGACGAGCTTGTCAGCGCCTCCCACACTCGGTTTTCCGATCCCAGAATCGCTCCCCTGCGCAAGCTATCGGAGCAGGTATATCTGCTCGAACTTTTCCACGGCCCGACCCTGGCCTTCAAGGACTTCGCTCTGCAGTTCCTGGGCAGGCTCTACGAGAGACAAATCCGGGAGTCGGGTCAATCGATCAACGTACTTGGAGCTACCTCAGGCGACACTGGTGCGGCCGCCATCCATGGTCTCCTGAATGTCGCGGGCGCCAGCATTTTCATACTCTACCCGGATGGCCGAATTTCGCCCCTGCAGGAGCGTCAGATGACATGCACCGGGGCGCAGAATGTCTACCCGCTTGCCATCCAGGGATCGTTTGACGATGCCCAGGCCGCCCTGAAGGATACTTTTGCCGACCAGGAATTCCGTTCGAAGCATCATCTCTCGGCTGTCAACTCAATCAATCTGGCCCGCATCCTGGCGCAATGCGTCTACTACTTCCACGCCTGGCTGAATCTGCCCACGGATTCGCGGGAGAGTGTCGAGTTCGTTGTGCCGACCGGCAATTTTGGCAACATTCTGGCAGGATGGATGGCACAGAAAATGGGGCTGCCCGTGCGTACCTTGAGGGTGGCGACGAATCAGAATGACATCCTCTATCGTCTTTTTCAAAGCGGGCTCTATGAAATCCATGACGTCTGCCCCAGCCTGGCGCCATCCATGGATATTCAGGTCGCCTCCAATTTTGAGCGCTACCTCTATTTTGCCCTCGAAGAAGATTCCGGGCGACTCCGAACCGTCATGAAATCGTTCAAAGCATCCGGACGGGTGGATTTCGGCAGCGAGTTCCCGCGTGACACGTTTACTACTTCGAGAACCAGCGATAGAGAGATTCCGGAGATCATTGCCCGCGTCCATGAGCAATTCAACCGCGTCATTGATCCCCACACCGCCTGTGGATTCAAGGAACTGAATCCGGAACGGATCAGCGTGGTATTGGGAACGGCTCATCCGGCCAAGTTTCCCGATACCATTCGGGCTGCGGTGGGCCTCGACCCGCGTGCCGAAAGCCTGGATGCCCTGAAACGGCTCAAAGTGACGAAGTACTGCATTCCCTCTAACCGGGAAGCCATCCAGGCATTTATCCTGGAGCACGCCGCCTGAGGTTGCCGTTCCCGGAGCGCGGAACGGCGATGGCCGTATAGATTCGAGCTGGGCCCGTTCAATTACATGCCGTTGCGGTTATGCTTGCTTCCATTCCCCGCGCTCTTGACTCGCCAAAGTCCAATGGGCGACGACGGTTGCCGAGGATTGTTAACGGGGAAAATAGTATTTAACATCCTTGCCACCTCGACTACATCTAAACCAGCCCAAGGGCGATCGTCGCCGCTTTGATAGGATTGTCGTAGAACTGCCACTGAATGGCCGTCAGGATTGCGTCGGGAACTTCGGCCAGATTGCGCTTGTTCTCGCTTGGAATCAAAATCCGCTTCGCTCCGGACTCAACCGCTAGCTGCATCCGCTCTGGCAGGGACGAGACCTTGAGGAGCATGCCCTGAACGCTCATCTCTCCAAAGACTACCGTGCGATCGAGAACCGGCTTTTCGAGTATCGAGGAAACCATCGAAATGAAAAATGCTATCGCTGTTTCGGAGCCTTCTTTGGCTTGATTCAGATTGATCGCCTGGAGGGTATAATCGTAGCTGTTGAAATCCTTGGTGATACCCAGGTTCTTGATGTTCGCTTTGAGGTAGGCCTGGGCAGTCTTCACCGCCTCCTTCATCTTCGACGAGAGATTTCCCAGTGCGATAATCCGTCCGGAACCTGGATTGACCTGTGCCTGGATCAAGAAGAGAGCTAAACGGTTGTCGGATGGATCGGAGCCGATCGTGTAAACACTTCCAGGAGCAAGCTCGCCTTCGGCGATAAGCGACGCACCACCCAACTCCGGAAGAGGGACAAAGGTTTCCTGAGCCGTTTCGTTGTCGATGTAAGAGAAGCTGGTATCCCAGTACTCCAATCCGCCCATCTTCTTGAGCTGCTCTTTTACTCGTCTCCGCATTTCCAGGGCGTATTCCAGGTATTCCGTAATTTCATCTTTGGACACCTCGCCGTCTGGGTGCAGGATTTTTACAAACCCTGAAACAATCTTGCGCACCGCCTTCTGATCCCGGCCGCCAAGGTGGGAACCCAAATGGAAATACTTCTCGGCGTAGTCGGCGTAACTCGATTTTCGGAGTTGGCCGAGAATTTCCGCCAGGTAATCCGTCACCAACCCGAAGTGATTCGTGTAGGTATCGTCGCTGGTTTTTTGAAACTCCCATCCTGGAATGTATGCGTGAATTCGGTCGTAAAACGCCGTATCCATTTCTTTCGGCATGGGATAGAAGAGGTTGGAAGTCCGAACGATTGTCTCAATCTCTCCATCAATATTTCCGAGGAAAACGATAGATCCTTCCGCATTGATGATGTCGCGTCCGCGGCTGAAGGCGCCATCCTCCATGTACCCCTTCATGATGTTGATGCCACTCTTGTCGGAAAAGCTGACTCCCGCCGCCTCATCAAACGCCACGACGTCCCAGAGGCAGACGAGACCTCTCGCCCGGTAGAGAGATTGACGAACATTTGAGCCGTTGTCGTTTGCCCGCCGGATACCAGATGGCAGTAAGGGCTCATCTGTTGGTAAATATAGCTCTTTCCGGTCCCCCTCGGTCCAAGCTCGACGCTGTTGAAGTTTCGTTCAACAAAGGGAACAAGCCGTAGAATATAATGAAACTTGCGCCGCTTGGTATTGTAGGGATGGTCTGGTTCATAACCCATCGTCCGCATTAAAAGATCCAGCCATTCATCCCGTGTGAACCGGCGTCGGGCTTCTCGCAGGGCGTCCATGTTCCGATTGGAAAGCTGGATCGGGCGAATATTCTCGATGAAAAACGGGCGATTCTGACCTTTAAAAATATACGTGTCATCGTAGCGCAAGGTCACCTCCGCCCAGATGCCGCCCATCAGCAAGCGGTCGTGTTCGCGCACCACGCGATCATCAATATTGATGTATTCGAGATTCAGGTTTCCCAGATTCGCCCAGTATTTGTCGTGGGTTTCGACTAATCGGACCGATACCTTGTCAATAATCTCGAAACTCGAGTGCTGCTTTATCTGAGATTTTATCGACTCGCGTTCGTCCGGTTTCACATACTTTGAACCCAGTGTCTCTCGAACGAACTCGAGGCCCTCGTTAATCGCATCTTCATCCGTCGAGGCGCAGTATTTGCCTAGCAAAAACTCGATTACGAATGCGGGCACGCCGAAGGCTGAACGCATCCGTCTTTGCAGATCTTTGCGGACAATCAGTCCCGGAAATGCTTCGTTTGCGAGCCGATCGAGATCATCCAGTTGGTAGGTCTCAGTCAACGGCATGTTATAAATCCCTTTCAATGGTTAAGGTGATACCTCCCGCCGGAAACTCTTCTCCGCTGTCGCGGTCCTGGATCTTCAGGAGGAGTTGCTCGCCCGCGAGAAACCTGTGTTTCGAATCGAAGAACAAGCTCACAGTCTTTCCGACATCTGAAGCTTTCACGGAGACTTCCTTCATTTTATTGCCAGGAAGCACGTCCTCCCCGGTTAATTTGCGTTTCACAGAAATCAACAGGGTTCGTGAAGCCTCTGCGAAAAGGTCCATCTGACCAGAAGCTCCGCCTGGAAACTTTGTCCGTAGAGTGACCTTCGCCACTGCCCGGTTGAGCTGATAGGCAGGCAGTTCCACCCCGATGCTCAACGGTAATGTTTTCAAGGCCACTCGGGAAACAACGTGAGGAATGATCAATTCCTGAAGGGAAGCGCCGCCATGGCTAAAAGCTTTCTCGGCCTTAAAGAAGGCCAAGCCAGGGGGGATCGCCACGTGCATCGATTTATCCCAGGGAAATATCTTTGTCGTAAGCGGAATCTCAACCTTAGTTGGCACCAGTGCGAAGCGTTCCTTTTTCAAGACGCACCAGTCCTTTTCGCAGTTTACTTCCTGGGGCAGGAAATTCTCGGGAATCAGGACAAAGCCATGATCGGTAACCACGTGCACTTCGGGAACGCCGAGGGAATGCAATTTGCGGATGACGCGCGCCAGTCGTTCAACCTCCTCGGCCATGTGGCGGATGAGAAGCAGGCTGTTGAGATGGCCCATGCCATCCAGCGTCTCATGCCCGAACACAACCAGCAGATTTGTCTTGGGGTTGGGCGGTTTCTCCATAGCCGCCAGTTCGTCGATTTCGAAGATGTCCGCGCCGAATTCACGCAAAAGCTTGAGTCGGTTTTCCCGAACCGCCAGATCGAGGCTGCCTCGCTTCGGGTGCAGATCCCCGGACTTCACCTCGAGCGCGTCCGGCTGCAGGGAGAGAGGCAGTAACGCGCTCATACCCATCGCGGTCCGGGTGGGAAGAACGGCCCGGACCGGAGTGACCGTGACATCACCCGCATTCAACCGAGCGCGCAAATCCATCGCGCAATCGTAACGGAATCCATCCACGATGATCACTGCCCGTTTACCGTTGACCTTCCAAACCTGCGCATCCACGAAAGCTGTTACCTCGGGGATCGAGTCGATCTTTTGATCCGCATCCATCGAGTAATACTCGAAGAACCGTTGATTGAGGGCGTTCGCGTAATCGGCGTAGGAACGGTCCGCGATATCACAAACCGAGTTTACGCCGCGATCCATGGCCTCGGCCTTGATGCGCCAGTAGGCCCGATCAATCGACTCGGCGAAGCGGACATAAACCTGGGCCGCGTCCTTCGCCGAAGCTGCCTTTTCCACTTCAATCGCGCCCCGTTCGACAGCGGCTACGAAACCGCAGACCGCGCTCAGCAAATCCCATCGTTCGCGTTGTCCGAAACTTGCCTTCGCGTACTCGGTCTCACTTTTGATCCGCGAGCCCTCTTCCACGACGAACTGTTGCACGTCGCTTTTCTTGTAGGCGACGCTGTCCAGTTGCCCGATGAATTGGTTCCATCTCAACTCCACGAGGTGGGGGAACCCGTATGCTGCCCCTTTCCGAGTTTTCGCCCAGCCTGATAAATTGATGTTCTTTTCCACCTGTGCGACCCATTGATCCCAGGCCGGCAGGGCCTCGGCGTCCCGCAGCCATTGGCGCAGTAATGCCCCTTGCGCTTCTCGCTTCGCGGGCAACGGCAATCGCGACAGAAACGGAAAATCCTCCGGTTCACCATAGTTCAGAAAAGCCTCCGACAGGCCGAGCATTTCCACAAATCCGGTGAGCCAGATTACTGGGCTTTCGGCATCGGTTGTGAAGCCGTATTTCTCGGTTACGGCATTCAGAAAATCGTCGATCAATCCATTGGCTTCAAGATCGCTCCAGACGGTGTCCGGATTTACCGCCAGTCTCAGAACCATTGAAGGCAGATTGCCCAGCAGTCTTTCCTGCGCCAGTTCGGGTGTCAGAGGAACCTTCCAGAACTCCGCCGGTCTGTCGTCGAACCGGGCGGTGTATTTGGCAAGCAAGCTGTCGTTTCCCCCGTCAAAAAGCTTCCGCTGCTGGGCGGGGACGTTCGGCAAATGCACGCCGATCAATCGCAGAAAACTGAACAGCGTCGGTTTCTTCCCATTGATCCTCCAAGTTACCGCAGTGTAGCGGTACTCCTGTAAGAAACCGAGGTGGTTGCGCCCTTCCTCATCCGGCTGGTTCCACCGCTCTTCGCTCAGTGGAAAATAGAAGAGGTAGCGCTGTTTCTCTCGTTCTTCCTCGGATAGGGACACGCGATGCTCATAGTGCATCCGCCGCAACCAGATTTGCCCGCGATTCTCAGATGGATCATAGGCGAATAGCCGCATCGCGGGATCGTTGAGATTGGCCATGTGGGCTTCAATCGCCGGCAGGAGCCGATGAAACTCTCGCGCCTCATCAAACCAGAGACAGACTTCTGCTCGCTTCTCGTAATTGAAGCGCTGCCGGAATTGCTGGATAAGGGCCTCGAGGATCACGGGTTCTTACACGGTGGCCTGTGCCGACTGCCGTGGATTGAGAGTCGGTTCGTCGAGCAAATTGCTGAGGAATTGGGCAAACAGCGAAACAAGCTCCAGGTGGATCGTTTTGTCTGATATCCAAAGATTGTCTTGGATGGTCACTTGAACGGCCTTGCCGGGGCGGAGAATTGAGCCGACGGCTGCGACAGTCGCCTTCTTCTTCCCTGATGGCGCTTCGAATGGCCTGCGGTCTCTGCGTCTCAGGTTGCTAACATCCACGGAATTCACGAATATTCGCGCGTGTTCAAGAATCTCCGGGTAGGCCGTCTGTCCTGCGTCCATAAGGATATCCTCGACAGTCCCAGTTCTCGAATTGTCAGGGACAACATATATGCCCGTCCTTGGTTGCCCCGACGAGACCTCTCCCGGTCGAGCGGGGAGCGCGATTTCTGGCGTCCTCGCTCGAAAACTCTCAACTAAAGTATCATGCCGGGTCGCGACATCACCATCTTCATCCTGATCCAGGACAAACCCGAAACTGTGGACTCCGCTTTCAAGAACCGAAAGGTTATCGGATGCCACTGTCGCCAATTTATCGATACCCTCAGCCGAATGAACCGCTACCACATGACGATCCGATTGAAAAAACACCGGAATCGGTACACGGGCAAGGAGATCGCCGTTATGAGGAAAGTCCCGAGGTACCAAACGCTCCAATCGCGGCTCAAGGTCCTTGTATAGTCGCACACGTTTAATACCGCCAATTTTCAGAAAACGCCCCACGAATTCCACATCATGAGGGCCCTCGACTACCAGATATGAAATCCTTCGCGCCATAATCTATCGAAGCTCGAGTCCGCGGTCGAAACGAAGACGATGTATCATCTCTCCTGCGTACCGGGTGATTTGCGTTTTGTGAACTTTACGCTCAAGGCGGTGGGCCACCAAATTCGCCAAATCGCCGCCATACACCTTGGCCACTGCGTCCACCGCTTCCAGGCTGTGCGTGGTGGCGAAAACCTGGACATTGTATCGATCGGCGGCCGTTCTAAGAACGCGAAGCACCGAATCCAGGACGGAGACATGCAGCGCGGTTTCGATCTCATCGATGAGTAGCACGCCGCCGGATACCGCCGGGATCATGGCGGCAATCAACAAGGCCCGGCGCACGCCGTCACCGAAGGCCGAGATCGGCGTCATCCCGGTGTCCTTGTGCTTGATGATAATCGTCGAAGTGGTTCGGCCGGTATCGACGATTTCAAATTTCTGTACGCCGGGGTCGATCTCCCGCATTATCCGCGTGACCGCTTCGCGGATGTCATCCTCGGCGCGTTCTTTGCGGAGAGCCTGGCTCAGGTAGAAGGTGGTATCCTGGGAAGTCCGGTGCGTGACCGGTGAGATGAACCCGACATCGATAGATGGCGGCGCAACTTTGGTCGAATACGTGAAACGCTGATTATCGATCACCTTGAATTCGACCGAATTCTGGAGATGGGTTTGCTCGTCAATATGCCCCATGATTTCTTGCGCATAATCCGCGAGCACGTGTATATTCAGGCCGCTTTCCGGTTCGCCTCCCTCGTTGACGGTCGCATCCTCGGCATCTCTCACTTCAGTTTCCCCAAAGCTCTCGAATTCGCTGTAATGCGCCACCAGTTTTCGCCCCGGATAGCAGCCTCCACCTTCGATCCAAATACGGTGCGGGCTCGGCAAGGTGCTTTCCATAAATTGCGGAAAGAGCCACTTGAAGGGCTCCGTCAAAGGCGTGCGTGCGGACTTAATTTCTCGCCTCCAGGCCACTTCCCGCCAGTTGGCGATGTCGAGCGGGCGGCAAAACAGCGACAGCGCGTCGAGCACCGTTGTCTTGCCCGAATTGTTTTCTCCCACCAACAGGTTGACGCGCCCGCAATCCTTCAGTTCGAGGTCCTGCAATCCGCGATACTGGGCTATTCTTAATTCGTTGATGGGTAGATTGCTCATAAGAGTTCGGAGTTAACCCTGTTATCTCAACCGCCTTCGAAAGAGCGGAGTGTTTGTGATTTCAATCATCGGTATCGGCAATGTTCACCCCGAGGCCAGCCTTCGTCCTCAACACCCCGGCGCGAACGAAGGGAGCGATGTTGACTTTCACCCCGTCGTCGATGTCGGGATTCCATCCTCTGGGACGTTCAGCGGGGGATTTCCAGGGGGTGAGAATGCGGTAGTCGCGGTCGCCGCCTTCCACGCCTTCTTGGCGACCTTCTTCGATGCCGGCAAGTTGCTCGTCAAAAGCGGCCACTTCCTCGGCCTTTTCCAGGTAGTCGAGGCGGTCGGCCTCTCGGTTTTCCTTGCCGGCAAGAGCAGCGTTCTTGCGGAGGGTATCGAGGAACTCCTTAACGTAAGTGGAGCGGAGCTTCGCCAGGCGGTTTTGATCAAACTTGTGATAGTCGACGAGGGCGGAAAAGGCCGGTTCGCGGCGAGGGTCCCGGGAGCTGGCGAGGTGCCAGCGGATAGGCCGGTTCTGGTAGAGGCCGCAGTGATGGTCGAAGCATTGGTTGTTCAGCCAGGCCGCGATGGATTCAACCTTCTTGTAGCCCTTCACTTTAATTTTGAGTTCGTTGACGATGGCGATCTCCAGGCGATGGCTGTCTTCACCTGGGAAGTAGCCGGCGAGCCGGCGCAAGACGCGGTCGAGCAGCGGCGTTTCGCTGGCTACCTGCTGGAACGGGATAATGCCGTCTTCGTCCGCATCCAGAACCTCCTTCACGGCGTAGCTGAGGACCCGGTAAATGTGCTCCAGGCGCTTCTGCTCAAGCGTCTTGCCTTCCATCTGCGGCCAGATCAGCTCGGTCGGGCGCTCCCCGAGGGATTCCTCAATGCGGGTGCGATTTCTTTCCGTGATACCGTAAAGCTTGTAAACTGCGTTGTTCAGTTCGGCGTAGGCCTGCTGGATAAAGGCGTCTTCGCGGGCCTCAGTCGCCAACACAGCGTCAAGCCCGGCGGCGAAGGTCGATGCCCCTTCGGTAAGGTCACTCCGCAGCAGCCAGGGCCTACTGAATCGCGTGCAGATTTCGTTGCTTGTATCCCAGTTTGCTTTGGCGTCGTGGATGAGCCGGGCGTAGCTGCCAATCTTGTCTCGTTGTTCCAGGGTGGGATGAGGAATGGGCATCGCCTTCATGATTCCTACCTCCCATGAGAAGGAGGTCTTCGTCCTGAAGAGATATTCGAAAAGATGGGTGTTGGTGACCGCGAGAAGATAGTCCTCGGACTTATCTTCCCTTACGAAGATGGAAGGGCCTTTGTCCGCGAACACACAACCCTCTGGCATTCGCCTAACATTTAGGCCCTTCGCTGTTCGCCGCGGCCAGGTTAGGCCTTTCCTGAAATAGTAATCTAATGCTTCGGGCCTCTCCGTCTCGCGTCCCTTTCGTCCTGTAAAACCTCTAAATGTTTGGCGCTGGCAATCCCACCAGACTCTTAGAAACACATCGCAGTAGAACCTTGAAAACGGACCGCCTTTTGCGAAAGGAACGAATTCCTGGCATTTAGTTTCCCACCAGTATCTGACTAGTTTTGAATCATTCCCCGTGCATCCGCCTCGACGTGCATCGGCAAAGCTTGGTTCAAGAAGCGGGTTCTCGCGAAACACATGCGCCACCGCGGCAATGCGCGAAAACGCAAGCGGTGCGCCATCAATGGCTTGAAAGTCGCGAAACCCGACTTTAAAGACGCCCTCGAATGAGTCGCCGCGCAGGGATCGAACGAAATGCGTATGGCGGGCGTCTATACCAACGTCCTTGTCTCGGAAACTATCGAGCCCAAAAAACGCGGCGCGCTCCGCCTCGGTCACTACGTAATAGGCGCGTTCGGCCTGCTCGGGAGTGGTCTCGATGTTCTCCCGAGCCTGAACGGCTTGAATGGTCGAGACCATGAGCTTTCGCCGGGCGTCCGGATCGGCGAGAATCTTCTTCATGTTGAGGCGCTTAATCGGCATCGCGTTCCTCCCAGCGTTGGATGGCGGATTCTTCCCATTCAGCGAGAAGCGCGGCCAGCGGGTTATAGTCTTTTCTCTGCCGGGCGTCTTCGCAAGCGGCGTAATAGCGCGTCTCGTCGCGGCGGCGGTCGTAAACGTCGAGCGGGAGCAGATCGTTCTGCATCAGCACGAGGCTTGCGAGAATGAAGGCGGTGCGGCCATTGCCCTCGCGGAAAGGGTGCACGGCGAGAAATTCGCCCATTAGTTCGGAAAGGAAGAGGAAGAGGTCATCATTGTCGTCGGTGATCAAGGGCGTGCGGAAAAAGATGTCGGTCGCCATCTTCTCCATGAGCGGATGGATGCCAAAGGGCGGCATCGGCCATTTCGTTGCGCCGTCGCCTTTGGTCATGTGGATCGTGCGCCATTCTCCCGCAAAGGGGTAAATCGCTCCCATCAGGGCGACATGCGCCTGTCGAACAAGATCGGTGGATATTGCAACCGGCTCCTCGCGGTCCACCAGGCCATTGATCAGCTCCTGCGCGCGGGCCACGCCCTCGTCCTCCCGCCGATCGATCTCCTCGGAGTCCATGCAACCCGCGTAATTGAGGCATATCTCGCCACCATTTGTCGTGATCCACTCCCAGCTTTGATCGTAGTTCTGCCAGGGGTTGGCGACGATCTTAGTCGATGTGGGCGTGTCGGGCATGAGCCGCGCCAACTCCTTGATGCGTGAAGGTTTCAGTTTTCGCTGCTCGGGCGGGATGATATAGAATTCGCTCGCGCGGCGCGTCTGGTAGTGCTCCATCGATCCTCGCCCCCGGCCCGTTTTGAAGCGAAAGCCAAAGTCTTTCTCCTTCCAACGCCAGTGAAGCGGTTGCATTCTTTGGGTCTTCACGCCTCGCATCCTCTCAATACGATTGCCGCCCCTTCGACGGTCGCGCCATCCAGAATGCCGAACCCAAAGTCGAGAAGGGTTACCAGGGGATTGCGTTTCAGCAGGATTTCCTTGCGGAGCCCTTCGTGAGATTTGTGGGTCTTGAAGGTGGAATTGACCAGAGCCCCAATGTAGCCCTGAGGCAAGAGTAGCTGAGTGGCGCGGTCAATGAAGGCGGCGTAAATATCCGACTTTGTTAGCGGATACATAGCGGCGACGAGTTTGCGGATCCCGGGAACGAAGCTGCCATAAGGCGGGTTCATAACGATGACGTCGAACTCGTGTGACAGGATGTCGAGGAGCTTCAAGCCCCGGGCGGTGTCTTCAGCGAAGAGGCGTTGGCGCGGATCCCCACCGTGTTCAGCCGCAAGGATTTCCAAACCCGTGAGCAACTCTTCGTGTATAGCCCCTGCTTCTGCTTCCAGATTTGCCTGGGCTTCCTGGAAGCGGAGGAGGCGCTGCTGGAGCGCTTCCTCTGTCAACTCGCCTCCGCCCAATTCCATCTGTGGACCGGAATCGATGAGAAAGCTGGTTCCCTTGGTCAGGCCCCTCCCCTTCGCCTGCTCGTTCACCCAGGTCTCCAATGCTTCACGCACGCCTTCGTGAACCCGAACCAGACTGCCCAGTTCGCCGACGTTCTTCAGGTTAAGCCACAGGGCTTTGAAGAGTCTCTCGCGCAAGGCCTCTTGACCTTGATCCCCGATTCTCCCGACCATAGCGCGGAGATCCTCCTCGCCGAGAGGGACGGCATTGGCAATGGCGAGGTTGGACTTTCGGATCCGAACCTTGTGGGGAGAAAAACCATGCCGTGCAGCGGCCTCTTTTGCGGTGAGCAGAAGGGAAAGGGAAGCGATCTGGATGGCGCGAGGATCGATATCGATACCATAAAGGTTGTCCTCGATGATCGCGGCAGGGATGTCCTGGGGATCGGTTACGGAGGGCTCCGCCGGCCATCCCGATTCCCCCGCGTGGGCAATCTCATCGAGATACATCTGGTGAAAGAGTGCAAACGCGTATTGTCCGAAGTGCATGGTGCCGCAGGCCGGGTCGAGCAACTTGATGTCGCGGACGCGCTTGAATGCTTCCCAATCGCCCGCCTCGTTAAGACGACGGTAACGAATGCGCTCACCCGTGCGGGGCACGATGTAGTCGGCGTACGGCTGGTCGTCCTGGCGATCCTGTGGCAGCGGCGGCGGTCCGGCGCGTTTAAGGGTCGAATCCGGGTGCATCTGCAGCCAGAGGCGCCCAAGGGTATTGTCGACCAGCACTTTGACGACCCAGGAAGGGGTGTAGAACTGATTGATGACCGACAATTCGTAGGAAGATCGGGGTATGCCTTTGTTCGCCTCGCGCACTTTCTTCTTCTCGTCGCGATTGAAAAACTGATAAACCCAACCGAGGAAATCCACCGCCTGGTATGCCGCCATCGGCAAGTCCCTGTTGATGGCATCCAAAACCTGTGTGAGCGCTCCGTGCGTCGGCCAGAGGACGCCATATTCGTGATCCGGATCGAAAAGCAGGCGGATGTCGGCCGTTACCTGCCGGAAGGCAGCCGTCAAGGCATCACGATAGAGGGCTTCCTCCGCGTCGTCCTCGTACTTATACCGGCTGCCGCCGGCGTCGCGAAAGTCTCGCAGGAAGCGGGAGTAGGCCTGTCCTGGCTGGGGGGTGATGATTTCCGTTCGCTCGACCGAGGAGGAATGGTCGGCAGGCGGCGCGAGAAAAAGCAGACCGCGCGCTTCCATGGCCTTGAGCCCGACAAAGCGGTTCAAGTAGGTGTAGGTAAATTCGCGCACTACACTGTCGAACCCGCGCCGCGGATCGTTGCCTTCGGAAGTACTGTCACGCTCCAGCATGGCGGCGACCCGTTGGCGAATGCTTCGGTCGGTCTCGGACAGACTGAGGTCATCCGCCGGCGAATGCTTCCCATCGCGACGGAACCCGAAGCGCGTGAGCTGAGCCTGGAAGTCGTTCTCCAGCACCTTGCGCAGGCGCGGAACCCAGTTGCGTACCGCTTCCTTGTGTCGGTCGGATAGGATTGAGGTTTCCATCGCTATTCCACGTCTATTATGTACCCGCCGCGAATGTGTTTCTTCAGGTCGTCAGCAACTTGCTTTAAGGCTTGATCCACCTCTTCCTCAGTAGAAAATCGGCGACCGGAGAGCGCACTGGCTGCACGCCAGGTGTATCGCTTCTCGTCGGGTTTTGGCGGTTGTGCGCTGAGCTGGCGGAGATCGCTCTCAATTTGATTGCGGTAAACCGGTAATGCTATCTTGGCTTGAGTCAGTGCTGAGAGACTGTGCTTCTTAACGGCATCGAGAAGCGACTGCGCGGAGCCAAGCTGTAGTTCTGGGTAGAAGCATGCCCCGTTTGAACCAAAATATCGATCCAGCACACTATCACGCTGGTTAGAGGGTGCTTGCTGGTAGGCATTCCCGTCTACGATTTCCTTATTGAGGTTAGCGAATTGCCGGCGCATGCAGTCGTATGCCTCGCGATAGGTTTCGCGATATATTTCCAGCACTTTGTCCGCGGAGGTCTGGTAGTCGCTCCAACGCCCGATGACGGCCTTGTCCTGGATTATCGCAGCCAAATCCGAAAGTGCCTTTTCCAATGTCTTTCGGTCGGGATGGTCTGATGCAATCGGATGGGCCTGCACGAGCTCCACCAACTGGCAATATCGCGAGAACTCGTGGTGGCGACTGCGGTCCAGAAAGACTTTCAGTGCGGCGAGATCCTTATAGATAATTCTCCAACCGTCTTTTGCGGCGAGAAATGCAGCAACTGCTTTGGTCGGGTTCTTCCTGGTGATGACTTCCCGCAGAATTGTTTCGGCGTTTCGCAGCGAGTCGGGAATTGGCAGCCCGGACTCGGCACGCGTCTGCGCATCCTTGGCGGCATCCGAAAAATCCTGGCCAAGTGTGCGGGCGGCGGAGGCGAGGGCGTTGCCCGATTCGGGTGTTCCCGTCACCCCCAGGCCGATAAGCGCTTTGCTCGCTTCCTTGATCTGTTCAACCGTCAGGGTTGTTTCCGCCAGACGGAATGTGGTTTTTTTGAACGTATTGATCTTGGCGAAATCATCGGATGCCTCCCGGTAATCGTAAAATGGGGTGGGACCAGAGGCCGTTTGACGTTCAAGGAAAATCGCGCCGGCCCGAAAACATGCCGCCAAGACCAGACGGACGATTTCGTCAGGCCAGTGGAATGGCGCCCGGCTGAAGCCTTTGAACCCCTTACTGTCACGGGAATCGAGAAGCGCTCCACCACCGGGATCGATGCCTTCGTTCTCAAGGTCTCGAATGACCTCCAGGACTTGGCGCACGAGGGCAGACTCTTGTTGGAGGTTCCCCTGGCTGTCGAAAAAATCAAGCTCCGGTGCAATTTCGTGGAGCTTCGCTTGAGCGGGATTGAGGAGTACCTTGAGTTGCTTGCCGAAGTCACAGGTCTTGTCGGCAACGCGAAACCGAGGGTAAATATTGGGAATCTGCTGGGTCAGCGCATCTCGAACCGGCACCGGCAACCCGGACGCGCGGTCGAGGTCGGTGACCTGCCCGCCATAAAATACAGTGCCGTTAAGGAAGGACTGTTCGATCTCGCGGGCGAGCGACTGAGCAAGATCGTCCCTTTCCTTGCGCTTCTCGGACAGGGCGTCCTGCGTGTCCTTGGACGAGTCGTCGGTAAACCGCTTGTCTCCAGTGACCTTCACGAGCGCTTCATAGCGCTTGAAGCGAGTCTCCAGATTTACCGGAGCCCGGGCCATCCAGTAGACGGCCCTTCCTTTGACCCCGGCCTGCTGGTTGTTCTGTTTATAGGTTTCAAGCTCCTGCTTGCGCCCGGAAGCCAAAGGGGAAAGAAAATGCACCTCCAATTCCGGACCTGTGGCCACCGCTTCGCCGTCCAGATAAACGCCGAACCCGAAAGGCGTATTCGATTTCCCGTATCCGACGGCGAAGTTTTGCAGCTTCTTCCTCGTGATTACCTTTGTCTTGATTATCTCCTGCGAGGTGCGACGCGCAGCCGCGATGCTTATGCTCTTGGAACCGCCGGGACGAACCATCGTCTGGATATCCTGCTCAATGTTGCGCTCACGTTCGTTGAGAAACTTCCATTCGCCCGTGGCTTCGTCTCGTGCGGTGTAACCCGCCTCCTGTAGCGCGACGAGAGTCTCGTCGACTTGCATTCGGATAGCCGGAATCTCGTCGTTCACGTTTCGAGCAAGCAATTTGGCCAACGTTTCCGCGATGCGCGGCACAAAGGAAACTTGCTGAATCAACCAGAGGACTTTGAGCACACGGCTTGGAGGGATCGGGGTTTTGGCTGGGACCCTTTCGTCCGCTTCCTTGACAGAACGAACACCTGCGGCGCCAAGATATTCCTGTGAAAGCAAATCATTCTCCAAAGCGTCGAAAAACATGTCGAGCGACGCGACCGCTCCTACCTCCTGGTCCGCAAGCGACTGCACGGAATCCATGATGACGGATATCATGGAGCGAACGCCCCCGGAAATCCGGAATCCGGAGAGCGCTTCGCCAATATCTTGAGCAAGTTGAATTTGGTGCGGCAGGAATGGGTAACAATCGATAAAAGAGCGCTCGGTGAGCCTGCCCAAGGTTCGAGAAGCTTTTAAGTCCGCAAACTGCGCTAACTTGCCTTCGTTCTTCCGGAATAAAGCTTTAAGCGAATCCTCCTTGCCCGGGTGTTTCTTCAGGATGCGTTCCGAAATTACCTTATCGATACCGTCGGAAACGAGGTGCGGCTTAAGTTCGAAACGCGCATTGAGACGGCCAACGAGAGCGGGTTGAAAGTTCGTCCGGTCGACGACTTTCTCCAAGTCTTGTTGGCTGGTCGCGATGATCCAAACTTTGCCATTGCCCTTGTTGCCAATCATCTCGGCGATACTGTTCAACTCGCTGATTTTCTCATTGGAGTCGCCGACGAACGTGCCCATTTCGTCAATGACAAAGACCAGGTGTGCGGTCCTCCCACCGATCGGTTTTTGCTCATCGACCCAACCTACAAGCTCTTCTGCGATCCCTTCAGCAGTGATCTTCGAATGTGCGAAGTCATCCCGCAGTCCCTGTTTCGCGGTTGCCAGGTCCGGGTAGTTCATCGGGTCGATTTCAGGCAGCAACTCGGCTAAACGACGGCGGGCCTTGGAGAGGTCGTCTCGGCCATCTTCGCTGTCCCAGGGAATGCCAAACCGTTCCTGGAAAAGAGCCGCAAACGTCTCCAGCAACCCACGACGCTTTAACCGTTGTTCGATTCGCGCTATCACAAAATTCTCCGAGAACCCGAGATGGCGGTAAAATTCACCGAGCAGGATTTCCCCAACCGAATTGGGATTATTTAGGCTTTGACGGCTCCGGATCTCGAACGGGATAGCTGTAATCGCGGTCGTTTGTTTAACCTCCCCCAGTCTGAGACGTATGTCCCGAGCGTGTGGGTGATCCGACAGGTGTTTCAGAAACGCATCGATGCTCGTTTCTCCCGATCCATCCGGCAGGGTGTCGTTCTGAAGGAGGCAGCCGAGAACCTTGGCGAAATGAGACTTTCCCGATCCGAAGAAACCGGAAACCCAGACTCCCATGACGTCGCGACCCTTGCCGCCATGGCGGATCGATTCGCTTACTTGGGTAAACGTATCGAATATCCGTTTAAGTTCCTCCTCGGTCTTGTCGGTTAAGACGTACTCCCGAACCTCAGTAGCGATGGCGCTGTGGTCGAAGACCTTTACAACGCCTTCTACTTTTTGTGACAGGTCGCGTTTGATGAAATCACGTATTGGCATGACTAGAAAAGATTCACTTTGGTTGCTAGGTAGTTTCCCCCATCGGGTTCGTCCATGAAATGAAGCCTGCCTCCGCGCTCTTCTCCAGGGAAGAGGACGAAAAGCGCCGACTCGAGATGGCGTAGATTACGCAGCAGTTCACCGAATCTGATGAACGGGAAAAGAGACATCGTAGATGTAATGAACAACGGGGCCAGGTCGGGTGTGGAACAAAGGGATTCAATTTCGTTGCCTAGCTTCGTTTCGACACGACTGGCGATGTCTTGCCTCACGATTCTTGGGTCGAAGAATTCATCTTCTTCCAAAGATTGGAATTCATCTGTTTCGAAATAATTGAACAATCTCCATTGCAGGTTGAGTTCGCGGTATGCCAACCCGCTGTTCGTGATGATGGGAAACAATCTGTCCCGAAGAGCATCCCGTGCGTCCAGTTCACGGTTTGGCGGATACAACAGCAGAACGGAACGATCCGTTCGCACGGTGGAAGGCCGTTGTCGTTCCCGTATCAGGTCTAGAATTGATTTGATCGCTGCCTCCATCAGTTGCAGCCCCCAAGTTCGATAACATCCCCCTGCATGCGAAAGCAGATACATCCCTCGCGGTTCAGCGAATACAGCAGGTCAATGATTTCGTCTTCGTGAATGCCAAAGATTCGGAAACCTTTATGGCGAATTAAATCTCGGTCACTGGCCCCCGACAGTTTCAGGCAGCGAAGAAGGAAACGAATGGCGCCCGCGGTGAGAGCGGGGCGAACGGTTTGTTTCTGTTTCTTCCCGGTTGCAAAACCAAAATCGCGAACGCTCGCAAGGTAATGTCGGGCCACTCGCTCCAGGGTATTCTCCGACCATGCCGAAATTTCCGGGTGTTGTTTCGTGCCTGCCCGGTAAAACGCCAGCAAGTCGGATACGCTTAAGGCCGATGGAGCGCTTCCAAGGCGTGGAAAGAGCCATTCAACGGATGTGCTGAAGACGGTTCGGTCATTGAGACAAAAAAAGCCGTAAATGATCTGTGTGCGCTCAATCTCATCTCTCGCGCATTTCCACTCTGAGAAGAAAAGGCGAAACAATGGATGGTTCTCGTCCAGAATGTATCGCCCTTTCAGTTCTTGATAGAGCTTCGCCCGGGATGCAGAATTCTTCTTGAGCGCAATATTCCTTTCAATAATGAGAGTTCGAAAGTCGGTGTCGTCTTCGACGTACGCGGATAGAAGATGGCTAATATCGGCCAGCAATGCGGAACGAGTCGATATCCTGGCGAGCCATCTGCCTTGCTCGTCCAGGCCGGGAATGGATAACTCCCCAGGCTTTCCCGTCATCTCGATTCGCCTCCTTGGGTAGCAGATCGAGGCGATTTTCGCGTGCCCGAGCGCACCCAGTCGTCGACTTCAGAGATTTTGAATTTCCAGAGTCGCCCGACCTTATGCGCCGGCAGGTTATGGCGATCAATCCACTTGTAGACCGTGTCCGGCTTGACGCCGAGATGGGCGGAAATTTGGTCGACTGAGAGCCATGGATCTTCCATCTGAGTAGTTTTTCGTTTTCAATGTTATCTGTCCAGAAAAGTCGGAGAAAAACGGAAAAATTCGGTTAAATTGGCAAAAACGGCTTTTGGGCCGTTCGACGGGATCGTGAGCTCAGTGGCGGGGGTTGGTATTCGTCATTGCTGCCGCATGGAGATGAAGCAGTTTCGTGAGCATCGAGTCAGGCCTGAACTCGAAAGAAAAGCGGTCAGGTAGAGGTACGAACTTAATGGTTGCCTTTCAGATCGACCTTCCCATTATCCGTCCCCGCTTAGGAATTCCAACTTTCTGACTATGGTTTTCCCAAAACGCGCAACGTCTTTTCTCGGTATCATCCGAATTTCCTAGCCCGGAATCTCCGGGTGGCGACGACCCTTGGCCGGATTTCGGGCGTAACTCACAGCGACGTTGATTAGAGTCCTCGATCCTGGGCTCTTCCCCCTGTACATTTTCACGACGATAGCCTATATGGCAGTAATCCAATGAGCAATGAACCCAGAGTTCTGATATACGATACAACCCTGAGAGACGGAACTCAGGGGGAAGCCATTTCCTTTTCCGCCGCTTCCAAGCTTAGACTCACGGAAAAGCTGGACCAGTTCGGCATCGACTATATTGAGGGCGGTTTTCCCGGAGCCAATCCCCGGGACATTGAGTACTTCGATAAAGTACAGCATCTTGATCTGAAGCATGCCCGGGTGGCTGCTTTCGGGTCCACCCGCCGTGCGGATCTCGCCGTCGATGAGGATCCGCAGATGCGGCTTCTGCTGGAGTCCGAGACGCCGGTCGTGACCATATTCGGGAAAAGCTGGCTTCTGCATGTCACAGAGGTGCTGGGCACCACGCCGGAGGAGAACCTGAAAATGATCGAGGAATCAGTAAGGTATTTGAAGGACGCCGGACGGGAAGTTATCTATGATGCGGAGCACTTCTACGACGGATATTCCAACGATCCCGAGTATGCCCTGGAAACACTGCGCAGGGCTTTGCACGGAGGCGCAGAATACATTGTCCTGTGTGACACTAACGGCGGTAATCTGGTCTCGAAATTCTCGGCCATTACGGCCCAGGTAATAGCGGCTTTGCCGAATGAGCAAATCGGCGTGCACTGTCATGACGACTCCGGCGTTGGGGTTGCCGTTTCGTTGGCCGGGGTAGAGGCCGGCGCCACCATGATCCAGGGAACGATGAACGGATATGGAGAACGCAACGGGAATGCCGATCTGACCACAATCATCCCTAATCTGGCTTTAAAAATGGGATACCTGCTGACTTGCGGGTCGAGCCTGAAGAATCTGCGTGATCTCTCGCTCTTTGTAGACGACATGGCCAACGCCCGATCCAATACCAGGTCACCCTATGTAGGAGCAAGTTCCTTTGCCCACAAGGGAGGCATGCATGCCAACGCAGCTCAGAAGGTGGCGAGCAGCTATGAGCATATCGATCCGTCGCTGGTGGGAAACCGTCAGCGCGTTCTGATCTCGGATATGTCGGGTCGAAGCAGCATCATGATGAAGGCTCATGAGCTGGGTGTGCGTCTGGGAAAAAAATCGGACCTGCTGCAAGAGTTTCGGGACGAACTCAAGCGCCTGGAACACAGAGGCTACGAATACGAAGCCGCCGATGCCTCATTCAAGCTCCTCCTCGACAAGTGGTTGGAGAAAAAACCGGACTTTTTCGAACTCGTCGGCTATCGCGTCATTGTAGAGCGGGACGAACTCTTGGATAAGCTGGTATCGGAGGCATCTGTTAAGCTGCGGGTAAACGGCGAAATTCGCCATACAGTGGCCGAGTCACAGGGCCCCGTCGGCGCCCTTGACCATGCCCTGCGCAAAGCACTCGAAAAAGACTATCCGGAGATCAACGAAGTGACGCTGAGCGATTTTAAAGTGCGCATCCTCGATGGGGGAAAGGGAGCTGACGCACGCATTCTGGTGCATGTGGAATCGACCGACGGAGAGGAGATCTGGGGCACCGTGGGTGCAAGCGACAACATCATCGAAGCCAGTTGGGAAGCGCTCAAAGACTCTGTGGAATATCGCCTCTCGCGGCCTTCATGATGAACCCAAGGTTGTGAGAATCAATTATAGAATCGATGTCCCTGGAGGGATGCAATCCCTTGCCGCCGCAACGTACTCTCGGCCTCCGGGGCCCTCGGCCCAGACTGCATCGTGGGAAGGTTTATGACGCAGCGATAATTGAGGACCGCAGGCCTCGATAAAGAACCGCCTAACGGGAATCCTCAATAAACTCCACCTCCACGGACGGCCCGACAGGTTTCCAGATCCGGGGATCGGTGCACACATATACCACCCGGGTGGGTAGCCCAAGCGCCGCCGCCAGGTGGCTGACGCCGCTATCGTTTCCGATAAAGCGCGCGGTTTCATGTCTCATGCGGTTAGCCAAGCACTGCAAATCGAGGTTCTCGACGATTTTGACCGGCAGCCCATCGAAAGCCTGTTGGGCGTGCCAGCGAACGAGACCATCCGCCTCGCCGAAGGAAGCCACGATGGCGCGGCGGCTTTGGCGGTGCCACGCCTCCATCTCGGCACGAAACCAGCTCAAGGGTGCATTTTTCCGCGGGGATCCACTTCCCACATGGACCCAGAGTCCCTTCCCCAGCGGTCCGCCGCCTAGATATGCGCGTTCGCTCCACCCCGCCTTCGGGGACATCCCCAAATCTTGGAACATCTGCTCGGTAATATGGGGCGGCCTTTCCGGACGCGACTTGAGGAAGACAGTTGCGAAGGCGCCGCAGGCGCGCGCGCAGTGCGCGATTCGACCGTCGGGATCCGGAAGGAAGCTGATCAAGCGTGCATCCTTGAGCAGGCGGAACCACAACGGCTCGGGAGTGCTAAAGAGACTGGCACTGGAGGAATGATCGATATCCTGAAACTGAACGGCTGCCAGATGAGGCCGAATCAGCCGGAAGTAATCACGTCGCGTGACCAGGACGATTTCGTCGCCGGCCTCGTTCAGATCGTCAATCAGGGGTAAGGTGAGCAGAAAGTCCCCTAATCCACCAGATCTCAAAATGACGGTTCTCATGCTCCTAAACTGACGGGAAATAAGGGTTCAAGCGAAGTCATTCCACACTGTATTGAACTCGATCCTGTCCCGGGGTTTGCTGCAGGGTTCCAAGATAACACCTTCTCGCGAAGGAAACTTGAAAAGAATCTGGGGACTTTCATTGAATTTCGGAGAAAGAGGAGGTTGCCGGACCACAAGGCCAACGACCTCCTATTTCTCCGAAATTCCGTTTGTTCTCCTTGAGATCACCCGGTATAAGCGCGCTATGGCCTCTCACCTTCTCGCTCTGGACCAAGGCACGACCAGCTCGCGCGCCATTGTGTTCTCGCTCGATGGATCAGTGGTCAGCCTGGCACAGAAGGAATTTACCCAGTACTACCCGGAGCCGGGCCTGGTGGAGCACGACGCCGCGGAAATTTGGAGCACGCAACTTTCTGTGGCCAGGCAAGCGCTGACCGAAGCCAATCTCAAGTCCGGGGATATCGCCGCCATCGGGATTACGAATCAGCGTGAGACCACCGTGCTTTGGGATCGGAAGACGGGGATTCCCTTGGGGCCGGCCATCGTCTGGCAGGATCGACGAACCGCTTCATTGTGCGACCAGCTCAGATCGGAGGGCAGGGCCGATGAGATTCAAGAGCGTACCGGGCTCGTCATCGATGCCTACTTTTCAGGGACCAAGCTCAAATGGCTTCTCGACAATGTGGCCGGGGCGCGGAAACGGGCTGCAGCGGGAGAGTTGGCCTTCGGCACTGTCGACTCGTGGTTGATCTGGAATCTAACCGGGGGCCAATGTCATGTCACCGATGCGTCCAATGCATCACGAACGCTGCTCTTCAACATTGCCGAAGAGCGCTGGGATGAGGCCCTGCTGACCCTCCTCGACATCCCCCCTCCGGTGCTGCCCGAGGTGACTGCTTCCAGTGGTCTTCTGGGTCACACGGACCTGGACATATTTGACGAGGCCATTCCCATATCCGGCATCGCCGGTGATCAACAGGCGGCGCTTTTCGGTCAGGCCTGCAGTCAGCCGGGAATGGTAAAGAACACCTATGGTACCGGGTGCTTCCTGCTCATGAATACCGGTCGCAACGTGATTCGCTCCCGTAATAATCTGATTTCCACTATCGCTTGGAAGACAGATGGGAATCCCGTGCAATACGCGCTGGAAGGGAGTGTATTTATTGCCGGATCAGTAGTTAAATGGTTGCGAGATGGCTTGGGGATCATACGCCAGGCCGCGGATGTGGAAAAGCTGGCTGGATCGGTCGGCAGCTCAGAAGGCGTCATTCTGGTTCCTGCGTTTACGGGTCTGGGCGCGCCTCATTGGGATCCCTACGCCCGCGGCACCATCGTGGGATTGACCCAGAACTCTACATCCGCCCATATCGCCAGGGCCGGCTTGGAAAGTATTGCCTTCCAAGTGGCTGATGTGGCGCAGGCAATGCGGGACGACGCATCTATCGAGATCCGGGAGATCCGGGTCGATGGCGGAGCTTCCGCAAACGACCTGCTTATGCAGTTTCAAGCGGATCTCCTGGGTGTGCCCATAGTTCGGGCAAAAAACCAGGAGAGCACCGCTTGGGGCGCGGCCATGCTCGCAGGGTTGGCGGTCGGCTGTTGGCGGAGCGTAGACGAGCTGGCTATGCTTTGGTCGTCGGATCGCAGCTTCGAACCAGGACTCGGCGAAGACCAGCGAACGGCTTTTATGCGCCAATGGCGCCGCGCTATCGATCGGGCCAGATCCTGGGCCCAGTGAGAAGACTTGCAACTAGACCGCGACGGCCTCTGTCCTACCGGATTGCTTGAAGGGAAGGCGCACAAAAAAAGTGGTGCCCTTACCCGCTTCGGTCTCGAAGGTAACCGACCCGCCATGGGCCTGTATAATTGACATGACGATGGCGCTGCCCAGACCCGTACCCTTGCTTTTTCCAAAAGTCACGAAGGCCTCGAAGAAGCGTTCTTGAATCTGCTCGGGAATCCCGTTGCCGTTGTCCGTGACCTTCATGGCCACGGTATCCTCATCTTCCTTCTCGGCCGTTATTCGTATAGTTCCGGGTCGGTCTTCAAATGCGTCAATAGCGTTGCCCACAAGGTTTTGCAGAACGCGCAGCAGCTTCATCTCCTCAGCTTCGATGATGAATTCCGGAACATCCACCTCAATAGTAATGCGTTCGCTTTCGAAGAAGGGAAAGTTAAGCTCTTGAAAGCGCTCCAAGAGGGCTTTCATATTCACATTGCTGATCCGTAGCTTGTGCTCGCCTTGGGAGAAATCGCTGAGTTCTTGCGCCATCGCCACCATGCGCTGTACCTGGTCCTCGATATTATTACAGAGCTTCTGGGATTGCTCGTCTTCGTGTAATTGAATGAGGATTTGGGCACCCAGGCTGATAAGGCAGAATGGATTCTTGAAGTCGTGAATTATGGTGTTCACCATTGTTCCCACCATAGCCATCTTTTCCTGCTTCAACATGTCTTCGACATAGTGCCGCGTGGTTTCGTGCAGGTGGTTAACGATGCTCTTGAGTATGCTGTCAATCGATCCCGGCGTCGTTTTGATGAAGCGAATCAGCGCATCGCTGGGTATTTTTGCCAGGGTAACATTCGACTGCGATTCCACTCGGAGGGCCCGGGGTTGGCCCGTAAATACACCCACCTCACCAAATGACAGTCCGGCTTTCGAGTAACTGATTGAGCGGGCTTCCTCGTCGGGTACACGCTTGCTGAAGGCCACCGCCCCGTCCAATATCAAGTAGATACCGTCGGATTTGCTGCCTTCTTCGAAGATAAGCGTCTCGGGAGGATAGGAATCAACTTCGGTCTTGCTCAAGAGCTCCCCGCAATGGGCTGGGTCTATCTCTTTGAAGAAGGGATGCTCAGATAACTCCATTGCTTGTCAGATGAACGATTCGTAGCCTTTCGGATGTCGTCTTCCTGATCTTGGGAAGTCGATTCATAAGAAAGCCCTTCGCAGTTGGAGAAAGGCAAGATTCAATGAAAGAAATGAACACCAACAGGTCCAGTCAAAAGTTTACCGGAGTTTCTCGCTACCCAATCTGGACTACAATACTTCAAGTTCCTATTTTCCGAGCATGTTTCTCGTCGTTCTTTAATCGTAAGGTGTTCAAAATTAAAGAGGTATGACATATCTCTCACATTCGTTTCAGATGCTCGGCAAGCTGAAAAAAGAGACCGCAGATTTCCCGGATTAGCCCAGATTTTTCCAGAGGAATCCGCTCAATTCGTTTAATCTGCGGTTTCCGGATGTTTGATCACCTTATTTTTTGGTTGCGGCTTCGCTGCGCTGGGTAATCTAGTGACCCGAGCCGTTCAGGGCTTCTATTTTTCAGGATTCGCGCAATCGTGCATCCCAGTCAAATTCACGTGCAGTAACGTGACTTTCCATGCGCCTGGTCCGGCGCTCCAGGTGCTTCAGCTTGCGCCGCACTCGCGACAGTGCCATGGCGCGGTCAGAGGCATAGGATTGATAGAACTCGAGATCGTCATCCGAGTTCACGGGGTGAACAGGTTCCAGTTTCATGATTATGGCCGCTACCAGATAGAGAAAGACGACGGGAAAGAAGCCCGAAAAAATAAACGCTGCTATCAGAATGACACGTAGCCAGAAAACGCTCAGCTCTAAGTAATCGGTCAATCCCTGGCACACACCGAATACCATTCCGTCTCGCGAGCGGTAGAGGCGGCGCCTGTAAGTACTCATCGTCTTTTTCATCGAACTGATCTCTCCCTTCGCTCCTGTTCCAACAGTATCGTTTCCAGCGACTCCACGCGGCGATCAAGCCTACCCAGACTCTCGTACATCTCCTGAATGAGTCGAGCCTCCTCGGCTTCGGTTTCCTTTCGCTTCTTCGGCCCCCCACCGGTCGACATGTGCATGATCATGAGCACGGTACCGCAGATCATGGATAGGGCGGTGAGAGTGAAGATAAAAGCTGCGGTTGCTACCGACATGACTGCTGTATTGATTAAGTTCGGTTGAGATGGCGCACTTGGATCAACCTATTACAAATGCTGCCAGCTCTCTCCAATCCTAGAATCGAATTTACCCCTTCTGGGCTGCTTTTTCGTCGTCTTTTGTGGCTAGAGACTGTTTGAGCGATTCGAGTTCGCGTTCGATCTCTTGTTCTTTATCCAAACGTGAAAATTCATCTTCAAGTGTCGGCTTGTGGCCATAATTTACCAAATCCGCCTCGGCTTCCATTCGTTCGATACGATTCTCCAGATGGTCGAATCGCACGGCAGCATCAACGCTGTCCGCATCACGGATCTGGGACTGGGCCTTTTTGGTGCGCTGAGCGCGAATATGACGTTGTGCCAGAAGCCGATGCTTCTTGCGCGCCCCGGCAAGTTTTTCCTCCAGTTGCTCAATATCCTTCTGGTACTGCTCGATCATGGAATCGAAGTGCAGGGCTTCGCTCTCCAGGGTGCCCACCTCGCCCAAATGGCTGCGCTTTTCCAGTAGCGCTTCCCGAGCCAGGTCTTCGCGCCCTTTCTCAAGCGCCAGTTTCGCCTTGCTGTCCCAGATGTCCGCCCCGGAACGAGCCTCTTCCAGCGACCGCAACACTTTGCTCCTGCTGGCCATGGCTCCGGCGCACGAGGCTTTCATGTCTACCAGCGTGTCCTCCATTTCCTGAATCATGAGGCGGATCAGCTTTTCTGGATCTTCCGCCTTATCCAGCATGGAGTTGATGTTTGAACTCACAATATCTCGAAACCTAGAAAAAATACCCATTTTGATCTCCTTGTTTAGTTTTGCCAAATTCCTACCAGAGACCGTGCCAACTTTCCGAGTAGTGGCATAAGTCACTGAAAATCAAGAACTTATTTTTTATAGAGAGATTTTATATGGCTTCCGGCTATAAAAGTTTGGCGTTGAGAGCCAGAATATGGTCAAGTGGGCCATGGCTTCTATACGACCTGAATTCTCCGCTGGCGGTGGCAAGGGATTAGGCGAAGCGATCGGGGAATCGGAGGCTTTCCTTGAGTTTCAGAGCCATTTGTCCCGTGCTGCAAAAGTTGAACGGCCCGTTTTGATAGTGGGAGAAAGGGGAACGGGAAAGGAGTTGGCAGTGACCCGGCTCCACTACTTATCGCCTCGCTGGCAAGGGCCGCTGGTTACCCTCAATTGCGCGGCCCTGGCACCGTCAGTACTTGAGTCTGAGCTTTTCGGCCACGAAGTCGGCGCTTTCACGGGAGCTTCAAGGAGACGAAGCGGGCGATTCGAGTCGGCAGGCGAAGGCACGCTGTTTCTTGATGAGATCGGTCTCATTCCGCTATCCGTGCAGGAGAAGATCCTGAGGGTGGTCGAGTATGGTGCTTTTGAGCGGGTAGGCAGTTCGGAATCCATTCATGTCGACGTCCGCATTGTAGGAGCCACCAATGCCGATCTCCAGGTTCTTTCCGAAACGAAACAGTTCAAGAGGGATCTGCTTGACCGTTTGTCGTTCGATGTTCTCTTTCTGCCGCCGCTCCGCGCGCGCCAGTGGGATATCATGCTGTTGGCGCGGCACTTTGCCACACGTATGGCACTGGAGCTGGGAAGGGCAGAAGCGCCTGAATTTAGTGAGGAGGTGATCGGGACTCTGCAGGCCCATCCATGGCCGGGAAACATCCGGGAATTGAAAAACGTCGTTGAGCGGGCAGTCTACCGTTCGAGCGGAAGCAAGTACAAGATTGCGGAGATAGACTTCAATCCCTACCGGTCCCCGTTTCCACCTTTAAATAGTGATCTCTACGCCGGTAACTCGTCGCCATCCCTGGAAGACGAGACCTACCTCGAAAATGAACCGGAAACCACTCTGTCAAGCGGCGCCGCGAAAGTCGAAAATCAGTCGCTGCCGGCGCAGGTCCGGGCTTTGGAATTACGGAACGTTCGCCGAGCGCTGAGGGAATCGCACTTCCACCAGAGCTCTGCCGCGCGGATCCTCGGTCTCACTTATCATCAATTTCGCGGGCTCTACCGCAAGTATAGGGACGAACTCTGATGAAACCATCCAGCATCACTACAACCATAGGCGGCGCCAGAAGCTTCTGGATGCAGAGCGACCGTGTCGAACTTTTCGTTACCGAGGCAGGCGGCCACATGGCACCGGTAAAGTTCAAGCTGAAACACCGGTGGGTTTCTCCTTACTCGCTGCCTCCCTGGAAAGCCGATGAAGTGGGGGTCGAAATACCAGCCAGTCTCCGTATCCTGCGGGGTGATTCCTTTTGTCTGCCTTTCGGGAAGAGCCGAAGGGGCGCGATCGCTCATGGTGAGCCTGCAAATTGTCAATGGTATCTACGGGAGAGCTCGGTCCGCCGGTTGCTACTCCATCAAACCCCGCAACAACCGCCTTGTTCGGTAGAGAAACTCATCGGACTTCATCCGGGCCATCGGGCCGTATATCAGGAGCACATCATAAGCAATCTACAAGGGAAGTATTGCTTCGGGCACCATACTATTGTCCAGTTCCCGAATCGCGGCGGGCCCTATTTCGTAAATGTCAGTCCTTTTCGCTATGGCGCCGTCAATCCCCTGCCATTTTCTAATCCTGCTCTCGGACAATACAGCATATTGGAGTCAGGCAGTAGCTTTGACTCGTTGAGCCGGGCGTCGCTGGCAACGGGAGGGAAAACGGATCTTCGCAGATATCCGGCACGCCCGGGATTCGATGATCTGGTCATGATCTCCAGTGTAGACACGCGGTTTGCCTGGACCGCAGCCACACTCGATGGCTATGTGTGGTTTTCCCTGAAGAAGCCCGAAACGCTTCCCAGCACCGTGCTCTGGTTCTCCAATGGTGGTCGTTATCAGGCGCCCTGGCGTGGATGCCACCGAGACCGCCTTGGTCTCCACGAGGTTAACAGCTACTTTGCCGAAGGGCTGAGCAGTTCACGCAAGGAACCGCTGATAAATCTCGGCATACCCACGGTAGGGAAATTTCGAAAGCAAACGAATACGTCCATCCGGTTGATTCAGGGTGTTCATCCAGTCAAGCGCGATTTTGGCATGGTCCAGTCCATTGACGTCGGTTCACGCGATTCCCGAATCGCTATCGTGAGTGCCCATGGCCACAGAGTCGTCGCCCCCGTACGCTGGGAGTTTCTCGAAGGGGAAGCCTTGTGTTGACTTTCAGATTTAAATAGGAATGCAGTTTCGCTTGCGGGAAGTTCCCTTTTCACTGGAAAACACTCTGGTATTTCAAGCAGACCGTGTCTGGGCCGATTCTTTCGACAGACAGTAAGTTCAGCGTTTGCGACCAGCGCCCTGGCACCAGGGGAAGTCCGCAACCGAAGATCCGCGCCTCAACGGTTGTCCACCATTGGTCAATCAGTTTAGCGTCTTGAAAAATCGAGTATATCTGACTGCCTCCAAGCAGGGCGCAGCGGCGATAGCCGCGACTGCTGAGAGAGCTAATGATCGATTTCGGGCTATCATCGGAAAACTCGAGCAAACCGGGTTGCGCTATCTCCAGAAATTTCCCCGGATTTCGTGTGATCACGACGCGAAGGCGATTCCGGGAGAGGCTGGAGAGGATAGCCTCCTGCGCCTGGCGAAAAGTCGCGGCGCCGCAAATCGAGCAGTCAAAGGATTGGAGCGCCTCTCGAAAGTGAGCCTGATCCGCGGGGGAGGCCCAATCGCTACCGCCTCTACGATGGAAGGTTATAAATCCGTCGAGGGAGGTAACGGCCATGGCCACAAGGCGAATACGTTTCGACGGCCCTTCGCTGCCAATCCGAGGCTCTGAAGCGGAGGTTGACGAGTGAGCTTTCACGGATTGAATGTAAGAGGATGCAGCATATTTCCTACACAGTAAACCATCTGCGTCAGCTCGAATCGGAGGCCATTTTTGTACTTCGGGAGACGGCCGCGCAATTTGAGAAAGTCGCGCTCCTTTTTTCGGGAGGCAAAGACTCGATTGTGGTCACTCATTTGGCGCAGAAAGCGTTCTGGCCGGCTAAATTACCCTTTCCATTGCTACACATCGATACCGGCCACAACTTTCCCGAGACCCTGGAATTTCGCGATCGTATGGTCGGCCGCATAGGTGCCCGTCTGATAGTAAAATTTGTGCAGGACTCGATCGATGCGGGACGCGTTGTTGAAGAAAAAGGCTTCAATGCGAGTCGGAACAGGCTGCAGACGGTGACCCTGCTGGATGCGATTGAGAAAAAGGCTTCAATGCGAGTCGGAACAGGCTGCAGACGGTGACCCTGCTGGATGCGATTGAGGAACTCGGACTGGACGCGGCCGTTGGAGGAGCGCGCCGGGATGAGGAGAAGGCGCGTGCGAAAGAACGATTTTTCTCGCACCGAGACGAATTCGGACAATGGGATCCAAAAAATCAACGACCCGAGTTGTGGAATATCTTCAACGGACGCAAGCAGTTTGGTGAACATTTTCGCGTTTTTCCTCTCAGCAACTGGACGGAGCTGGATGTCTGGCAGTACCTTCGCGAAGAGAATCTCGAGTTACCCTCACTGTATTTCACCCATGAACGAGACACCATCGTAAGAAATGATGTCATTATGGCAGTTAGCGCACACATCCAGCTGGCACCGGATGAGGCGGTCGAGGTCAGGCGAGTGCGTTTTCGCACGGTCGGTGACACTACCTGTACCGGCGCTGTGTCTTCGGATGCGCACTCTATTGATGATATTATTACTGAAGTGGCGGCGGCGCGGTACACCGAACGTGGCACCCGTGCCGATGACAAGCGATCTGAAACGGCCATGGAAGACAGGAAACGAGAGGGTTACTTTTAGCAGTGTGCTGCGGCATCGGCAAACACGAGCATTTTTCAGGAAATCGAGCGATAGTTGGAGAAAGTAAATTCCGTGGAGAACCAGAGTAGAGAGATTGATCTTCTGCGTTTTACGACTGCAGGCAGTGTCGACGATGGCAAAAGCACCCTGATCGGCCGTCTCATGTACGACACCAAGACAATTTTTGAGGATCAGTTGAAAGCTGTGGAGTTATCTTCGCGGCAGCGGGGAGACGGAAATGTCAATCTCGCTCTGCTGACGGATGGTTTGCGTGCCGAAAGGGAGCAAGGGATCACTATCGATGTGGCCTATCGCTACTTCGCCACACCCAGAAGAAAGTTCATCATCGCTGACACACCGGGCCACATACAGTACACGCGAAACATGGTAACGGGGGCCTCTACCGCCAATCTCGCTCTCATCCTCATCGATGCTCGCAAGGGCGTGTTGGAGCAGACTTGCCGTCACGCCTTTATAGCGTCGCTGCTGCGGATTCAACACCTCGTGGTGTGCGTCAACAAAATGGACCTGGTGGAATACGCCGAAGTGGTGTTCGAACGGACCATGGAAGATTTCAAGGATTTTGCCTCGCGACTGGACATTGCGGACATGACCTTCATTCCGATGAGTGCGCTGCACGGTGACAATGTGGTGGAGAAATCCGGACGCATGCCGTGGTACCAGGGCCCCACCTTGCTCTATCATCTGGAGCATGTGTATGTCGGCCCCGACGCCAATCACGTGGACCCCCGGTTTCCTGTACAGTGGGTTGTGCGCCCGCATTCCCATGAACATCATGATTTTCGCGGCTATGCCGGACGGGTGGCGGGCGGTGTCTTCAAATCCGGTGACGAAGTTACGGTTTTTCCCTCAGGATTCTCCACCTCAATCCGGGAAGTGACCTCGTTTGATGGCTCCTTGCAGGAGGCATTCTATCCCCTCTCGATAGTGATGACACTGGTGGACGAGATAGACATCAGCCGAGGAGACATGATCGCAAAACCCCACAATGTACCCAGGATGGGTCAAGATCTCGACTTGATGGTCTGTTGGTTCTCAGAGAAGCGTTCCCTGCGCAGCCGTGAAAAGGTTGTCGTTCGCCACACCACCAAGGAGGTAAAAGCGATTGTTCGTGAGGTTAGCTACAAGGTGGATGTCAACACCCTGCACAAGATCGAAGACGATCTTGTCCTGAACCTCAATGACATCGGCCGGGTCTCACTCCGTACCTCAGGGCCGCTTTTTTATGATACCTATCGCCGAAATCGAATATCCGGCAGCGTAATTCTGGTGGACGAATTTACCAACGAAACAATTGCGGCCGGAATGATCCGCTAGCGCAGGTCAGAGGCGGTTTGAAGTCCAGGACAAAGTTCATGCGGTAGCTTCAGGAAGATGGGCTTGGAAGAGAGCAACTCATTTGAAGGTTAAATCCACCAATACCTCAAACTGCGTTCCTGAACTTTGTCTTGAACTTCAGGCCTGTCTTGTCGAATCTTTGAACGGGCTCTAACCCAATCCCCGCTCCAGAAAAGCGGCGTATACGCGGCTCGAGAAAAAGAGGCTGACCAATGGCATGTGTTCGTCTGCGCCGTGAAAGTGGGCCCCGCCGGGGCCGTATCCGATGGTGGGGATGCTCCCATCTATACCGAAGAAACGGGCGTCGGTAAATCCCGGAGTGATCTTGGGGACAGCGGTATCACCAAACTCCTCGCTGAGGATATTGCCGAATGTCCGGGCAAACTCATGCTCCGCCGGCAAGGAATAGGAGTCAGCGGCGTGAAAAGACCGAATAGACGCATTAGTTATGGGGATTTCGGCGCTGGCACAGGAGATGAAGCGGCGCAATTCAGCCTCTACTTCCTTGACGGATTCATTGGGTAGTACGCGCCGGTCAAGCGTGAACCACGCTGATCCCGGCACTGTGTTGGTCTTGGCGCCGTCATTTGTCCCGAAGGTGCCGCCAAGACATATTGTAGCGATCAGCTTCTGGCCGTTGGGTCCGGTAAAAGTGCGGTCCGCGAGAGAAGCTTTGTATTTCTGAAGTCGATGTGTCAGCGCGATCATTTGCTCAAACGCATTGATACCCTCATGCGGCCGACAGGCGTGGGCCGCCTTTCCCTGAAGCATTATCTCGAGCCAGAGCACCCCATTGTGCCCTAAGCCGATCTCTCTCCCAGCAGCCCCTTCACAGACGATAGCATAATCGGCCTTCACATAACCTTCCTGCACCAGGTAGCCGGCTCCGAATCGGCCACCGATCTCCTCATCGCAGACGAAGGAAACCTCCACATTGACGGCGGGCTGGTTGTTGGTATTGCGAAAGGCCTTGAATGCATAAATGAGAGCAGCTATGGCGCCCTTCATATCACCTGAACCTCGGCCATAGAGGCTCCCATTTTTCACTTCACCTGAGAAGGGAGGCACACTCCAGTCGCCCGACACCGGCACGACATCAAAATGGGCATTAAAATGCACTGTTCGGGGAGCACCGACATGCCAGCGGCCTACCACATTGAACCGCGGATGCCCCTTGCATTCAGGTAAGACCCGGGCTACCAGGTCGTCGGGTATTCGAATGAGCTCGGCGTCGAATCCGAGATCCCGCAGTTGAGAATGAAGAAAGGTGGCACATTCTTCGTAGCGCTCGCCGGGCAGATTCACCGTGGGAATGCGGACGAGGTCCCGCAGCAGGTGAGTGCAGCCATCCTGATTCGCTTTCAGGTGCTCTCTAATCGAGGGGTTCATATATCCTCTAGCACCGCATCGAGGTTTCCAGCGTCAGGGCCGCCACCCATAGCGAAGTCGGGTTTGCCTCCCCCGTTTCCCCCGAGCCGTTGAGTAATCTCCCGGACGAGATTGCCTGCTTGGAATCCCGAGGCAATGGCCTTCTCGCTGCAGAGGGCAAGGACGTTAACCTTACCTTTAAAAACTCCACCTAGAATGATCACATGCTCATCGAATTTCCTTGAGAGCTGCACTGCGAGATTTCTCATTTCTCCGGGATCGGGAAGGTTTACGCTCTTCGCCATCCAAGGAATACCCGAGCGGTTCGAGGCCCTGGTCGCTAGTAGGTTCGCCAACTCGGTGACGTCTTTTTTTCTGAAGCCGCGGATTTCCTTTTCCAGGTTACCCTTTTGCTGCAGGAGATTGCCGAAGCGCTGGTCCAATTCCGAAACGGAACAGGAGAGCCGCTGGGCGAATCTCTGAACGAGACCAAAATTCTCCTCTACCAGTTGCAATGACGTTGCGCCTACTACGGCCTCGATGCGGCGAATGCCGGCTGCGATTGCGGATTCACCCACAACCTTGATCAAGCCGATCTCGCCGGTGGCTGTGACGTGGGTCCCCCCGCAGAGTTCGCGGGACCACCCGCCAATATCGACCACCCGCACGATATCACCGTACTTGTCGCCGAAAAATGCGAGACTGTCATCCGGTTTTTCGTGGAAGGGAACTTCAAACCAGGTTACTCCGGCATTCTCGATTGCCCGTTCATTGGCGAGGGTTTCTATCTCTCGCATCTGGTTTGCCGACGGCTGCTCAAAGTGGGAAAAATCGAATCGCAGCCGACTCTGTGAAACAAGAGAACCCGCCTGCCGCACGTGCCTGCCGAGTACTTCCCGCAACGCCCAGTGAAGCACATGGGTGGCGGTGTGATGCCGTTGAATTTCCCGACGCCGGCCCTCGTCCACCGAGAGCGATATCGAGGCGCTCCTTGGTTTCCAGTCAGACCCGATTTCCGGCGCGCTCGCAAGCTCATGTAAACAGCGCCCGCCGACGTCGTATACGGTGTTGCTAATGCGGAGTTCCCGTCCCTCCACGGTAGCGCTTCCACGGTCTCCGATCTGCCCTCCAAGCTCAGCGTAGAATGGAGTCCTGTCGGTAACGAGGAAGATCTTGTCCCGATCGTATACTATATCGGTGATACGCGCCTCAACATTGGACAAATGATCGGCTTCGTAGCCGACGAACCGCGTGCTTCCTTTCGCGTCAGTATCGGAATCCACTACGGTGACGGCGATTCTCTTCTGACCGGCTCGAGCACGTTCCCGCTGTTGCTCCATCTCCTGGCTGAACCCTTCGGTATCCACCGTGAGCTCACGCTCGCGCGCCACCATCTGGGTAAGGTCAAGTGGAAATCCGTGGGTATCATAGAGAGTGAAGGCATCCTTGCCCGAAATCTCGCTGGAAGCTTCATCCGTAAGCCGATCCAACATGACGAGACCACGGTCAATCGTTCGCTCAAATGCCGCTTCTTCGGAAGCGATCACGCGTTCGATGACGTCCACTTGCTGGGAAAGCTCGGGAAACACCGGTCCCAGCTTTTCCACTACCGGACCAACCAGTTTCTCCAGGGAACCCGCGCGCAAATTAAGCCGGTTGGCCCATAGAACTCCCCGCCTCAGTATGCGCCGCAGGACATAATTCCTGCCTTCGTTTCCCGGCAGAATCCCGTCTGCGATCGCGCAACACAGGGTGCGTGCATGATCCGCCAGAACGCGAAAAGCGCAGTCCTTCGTTTCCACTTCATTCATGTGGTCGCGATCATCGGGAATGGTCTGCTGGTAGCGATGATCACAGAGGCCGGAGAGAAAATCGAAAAGATCCGTGAATAGGTCGCTGTCGTAATTGCTGGGAGGGAGAGAGTAGTTGCTGAACCCTTTGCTCGTTGCCATGATTCCGGCCACCCGTTCAAATCCCAGGCCGGTGTCGACGTGCCTTTCCTTCAGGGGTACGAAGCTGCCGTCTTCGAGTGCATTGAACTGAATGAAAACGTTGTTCCACAGTTCCATGCAATAGGGCGAATTGGCGTCTACCAACGCGCCATTGGTGTCGTTAGCTTCTGTAGTGTCCAGGTGCATCTCACTGCAGGGACCGCAAGGTCCCGTGTCTCCCATCATCCAGAAGCAATCGGGATTTTTCTTTATATGCAGGTGAGGGTCGAGTCCATCCGCCGAAAGAATCTCTGCCCAGATCTCCCAGGCCTCATGGTCGAACTCCGCGGGGGCACCCGGCGCCGGATCATATACGGTCACGTAGAGCCGTTCTTTGGGCATGCCCCAGACCTGCGTCAGAAGCTCCCACGACCATCTCAAGGCCTCGGCTTTGAAATAGTCGCCCAGCGACCAGTTGCCGAGCATTTCAAAAAAAGTGTGATGGTAGGAATCGAAGCCGACATCCTCGAGGTCGTTGTGCTTTCCCCCGGCACGTATGCATTTCTGGGTATCGGCAATGCGCCGGTGAACGGGTACCCGCTCCCCCAGAAAGTAGGGCACAAACTGATTCATGCCGGCATTTGTGAAAAGCAGGTTCGGCGACGTCGGAAGAAGCGAAGCCGAGGGCACGATGGTGTGTCCCTTGCTCTCAAAAAACTCGAGGAACGATGTGCGCAGATCTGAGGAATTCATCGTCCACTATTCTGCGGAGAATGCGGCAACCATGTCGCCGACTTCGGTAGTCGAGTAGCCCATCTGTCCGGCGCCCAGCCCTTTGAGCTTGGACCCCGTAACTTTGATGACGGCCTGCTCCAGCGCAGCAGACCCCGCAGTTTCACCCAGGGATTCGAGCATCATTTGTGCCGCACATATCGCCGCCAGCGGGTTAATTACATTTTGCCCTGTGTATTTGGGTGCGGATCCGCCGATCGGTTCAAACATGCTCACCCCTTCAGGATTAATGTTTCCGCCCGCGGCAATACCCATGCCTCCCTGAGTGATGGCGCCGAGATCGGTTATGATATCACCGAACATGTTTCCCGTGACGATGACATCGAACCATTCAGGATTCTTCACCATCCACATACAGGTAGCATCCACGTGGTAGTATTCGCGCTTGATATCCGGAAACTCGGCTTCGCCCATTTCATGGAAAGCACGTTCCCAAAGATCGTAAACATACGTCAGCACATTGGTCTTCCCGCATAGAGCCAGCGTTTTCGATCGGTTGCGTTTGTGCGCGTACTCGAAGGCATAACGCAGACAACGATCGACTTGAAAGCGGGTGTAAACCGAAGATTGAATGGCCACCTCCTGGGGTGTGTTCTTGAGGCTGAATCCTCCCGTTCCGGTGTAGAGGTCTCCCGTATTTTCACGCACCACCACATAGTCAATCTCGTTGGGACCCTTGTTCTTCAACGGAGTCTCTACCCCCGGATAGAGTTTTACCGGCCGCAGATTTATATACTGGTCGAGCTCGAAGCGGAGCCGCAGTAGGATGCCCTTTTCCAGAATGCCTGGTTTCACATCCGGATGGCCGATCGCCCCCAGCAAAATGGAGTCAAACTGGCGAAGTTCACCCACCGCCGAGTCGGGAAGGAGTTCACCTGACCTCAAATAACGATCGCCGCCAAAATCGAACTCCTGCAGGTCGAGTGAAAATCCGTAGCGGTCGGCGACGGCGTTGAGCGACTTGATCGCTTCAACGGTGACTTCGGCGCCGGTACCATCTCCGGGAATTACGGCAATTTTGTAGGATTTGCTCATAGCCCAACCTTCGGGGAAAGCTAAATGAACCTCCCCGACGCAAGCGTCGGGGTATCGGGGAAGGAGAACTTATTCTCTACCACAGTGTTAACTGACGCAGATCCTCCTTCGGCTTGCCCTGTTCCAAAACGTATTTCTCCACCATCGCCCAATTCCCTCTCTCCCCAACCGTCCCCACGTAATACCCTGAACTCCAGAATCTTCCTCCCCAGAGTTCCTCCTTCAGCCACCGCTCCCTCTTGAACAACTCCCGTGCTGTGATACTCTTGAATTTCATCACGATACTTCCTGGCGCTATTTTCGGATGTGCCCCGCACAGTAAATGCACATGGTCTTTATCCATCCCTAGGGCCTCCAGTTCTATTTCATAGCGTTCCCCTATCCCTCTGGCCGTTTCGATCATCACTCGCTCAATCCGCTTATCTATCAGCGCCTTCCGATACTTCACCGGCATCACCACATGATAGTGGATCTCCCACACACAGTGACTTCCTCGCTTTACTCGACTTTCTTCCTTCCTCTCTCCCACCCTCTCTTCTTTATCAAGTCAGCCACCCCGCAGCAAGCTACGGGGAATCACCAAGTTGATCAACCTCCCGCTGCGAAAAAGGAGAGGTTTAAAGAGAAGATGGGGCCAGATAGCAAATAAATTTGGCCAAACCCAGGCCAGTGAATTTTCCCACCTGTGAACCCGGCCAGAATCATGGAATACACAGCGAGGTTGCCACGACGCGGGGTATGTGCTCTTCAATGCTTAGATGGAAGCGAGAGTATTTGAACTGCCACCCATCGCTACGAATGCGTACCTGCTAATGGCAACCGAAACGGGAGAAGCGGTTCTGTTCGATGCACCGATGTCGGCATGGGAGACCGTAAAACCGGAGTTGGAGAAGCATGGATGTCGATTGACCGCACTCCTGCTCACCCACGGACACTGGGATCACATCGTCGATACAGCAACGATCGCTCGGACGGGTGTGCCTGTCTATGGACACCAGGGGGATCAGGAGCTTTTTGAAAATCCGAGCCGAATGGGCGGATTCATGGTACCTGGACTTCAGGTCGAAGCCTGCAAGATTGACCATTTCCTGGATGACGGAGGCACACTCAGCTTGCTGGGTGAAACTGTCGAAGTCCGGCACGTTCCCGGCCACAGCGACGGAAGCATTCTTTTTTACCTGAAGTCGTTCAACCTGGCGATCTCGGGCGACGCCATCTTTGCCGGCGGAGTGGGCCGGACCGATTTTCCCGGATGCAGCGCGGAAATCCTGTATACCTCAATTCGGGAGAAGATTTACTCGTTGCCCGACGATACTGATCTATGTCCGGGACATGGGCCTCAAACCACGCCGGGCCATGAAAAACAGTCCAATCCCTTTGTCCGTGCCTAACAATTTGTCGGGCCTGGATTCGGTTCTTCAAGGAGAACCTGGCATCACTAACGGAAGTGGGAGTCTGGGCTATCCAGGCCGGCGACAAATTGCCTGTATGGTATTCTATGCACGATTCAACGACGCCGCCGGCGGAGCGGACCTCATGCGCTGCATTCAATAGCCACCAAAGAATTCAATGTTCGAACAACGAACATCCAACTTCGAAGTTGAGCGTTCGGTGTTCAATGTTCTACATACACAGCCGTGAATAGACGCGTTACATAATGATACCATGTCTGCTGACCGTCACGAAGTATTCATGCAAAGGGCCCTGAATCTGGCCCGAAAAGGGTGGGGGAGGACCCACCCGAATCCCATGGTGGGCGCGGTGATCGTTCATCAGGACAGGGTAATCGGGGAGGGATACCACCTTCGGGCTGGAGAGAATCATGCCGAAGTGAACGCGCTTGCCGACACCGTAAAACCGCTACCACGGGAGGCTACGCTCTACATAACGCTGGAACCCTGCTCTACGCAGGGAAAGACTGCTCCCTGCACGGACGCTATCTTGAAGTCGGGCCTTGCCCACGTCGTGGTCGGGGCGACTGATCCCTTCCCGAAGCATCGAGGAAGGGGTATCAGCGTCCTTCGGAAAGCGGGCCTGCAGGTGGAGACCGGGGTGTTCGAAGTGGAATGCACCGATCTCAATTTACTCTATAACCACTGGGTCTCACGCAATGCATCATTGATTGCCGGAAAGGTGGCCACGAGTATCGACGGCCGGATTGCTCTGAAGTCGGGGGAATCAAAGTGGATAACCGGATCCGCGGCGCGAGCCGACGTCATGAAATGGCGTAGGCTTTTTCCCGCAATTGCGGTGGGTAGCGGTACCGTCAAGAGCGACAACCCCCAGCTTACGAGCCGCATGGATGACGAGGAATGGTGCGCGCAACGACTCATTTTCGACCGAAGCCTGTCTACGCTCAGGCATCCCCTACCTGGTGTATATGACGACGGCTTTTGCGATCGTACGATCGTCATCGCGGACGCTTCCGCCGACGATGATAAGGTCGGAAGACTTCGTGAATTGGGAATTCGTATCTGGCGCTATTCGCATCCCTATGATGCGGCATTCTGGCCTTGGCTGCGGAGAAAATTGCGCCAAGCCGGGTTGCTGGGCGTTTTATGCGAGGGAGGAAGTCGTCTCTTAAGCGCTATGCTGGCCGCGCGGGAACTCGACTATTTCTTCGCTTACCGCGCTCCCACGATCTTCGGGGATGTTGAGGCAGTGCCATCGTTTTCCGGCCGGGAGGTCTTAGACATGTTTGATTGTATCAAGTTGGGCAGCGTCAGGCACAGCCAATTTGATGACGATCAACTCATGCGGGGTTTTGTAGTCTATCCCGAGTCGCGATAATGAACCCGGATTTGCGAGAACTCAATATTGAGCCGATCTACCTGGAGGGACGCAATCCTTTGCGTCCGCCCGTTCATGACAACCGTGGCATGGGATATCCGACGGCGCCAAAGGATTGGCGCCCTCCAGTTGCCGCCGATTTAAATGGTTCATTGCCAGCCGTAGTCGATGGCCTCCCGGCCTCGAAAGAGTTCCCTTCATGAGCGCTCCCTGTCCAGAAAAGCTCTATCTGGCCACTCTGAACCCGCACAAAATAGCCGAACTCCGATGTATGCTGCTGGCGGAACGCCTACCCTTGGAGGTGGTTTCGGCTGAAACCATTGGAGGCATGCCGGAGGTCAGGGAAACGGCCTCCTCCTTCGAAGGCAATGCACGGCTGAAGGCGCAGGCGCTGCGCTCCGCCATACCTGAAAATTGTTGTGTGCTATCGGACGATAGCGGACTGCTCGTACGCGCCGCGAACGATGAGCCCGGAGTGCGCTCCGCGCGCTACGCGGGAGATGATTCCGACGATGATAGAAATATCACCAAATTACTGGCAACCATGAGGAGAGTTCCCCGAAAAGACAGGCAGGCACGTTTCATTTGCTGTCTCGTTGCCTCGGATTTTTTCGGAAATGAAGCAATCTTTGTTGGAGAGTGTCGTGGTTGGATCGCCGATGCTTCCCGGGGCAGTCACGGATTCGGTTACGATCCGGTGTTTATTCCCGATGGATTCCATCACACCTTTGCTGAACTGGGCTCCTCAGTTAAGGATCAAATCAGCCACCGCGCCCGCGCGTTGCGTCAATTCGTTGTTTGGTTGCGCCTGAAAATAGAACCCACAGGCGAATAAGCCCATGTTTGCGACGCTGGTTGCAAACTGTTCAGCAAAACCTATGGTTGGACTCCATGATGCTTCGTCTGGCTATCTTGCCAGCCGTTCGCGGTGACGGAATTCTAGTGGGATAACGGTGCTGACACTAAGTAGCGAATTGGAGGGGAAAAGGGACCTTCAAGGTCTGACCGAGTTTCTGGATTACTGCAGTCAAGTGGCTCGAGAGGATGCCCATTTTAAAATTGCCTCGATCACTTTGGAGGTCGATCACATCGACCCTCTGGCGGTGCTCGAACAGATCTATGAGCCCAACGAATTACACCTTTATGTGGAGCATCCGGCCCTGCAATTGGCCGTCGCGGGTGCCGAAGCCATAGTTAGTGGCAACTTCTCCGGGAAAGATCGCTTTGATCAGGCAAGGCGTTTCGGCAAGAATATCCTACGCCACTGTATTGCCATTGGCGATGTCGACATAGCATTCGGTGGACCCCATTTTTTCTGTTCTTTTACGTTCTTCGACGATGCCGTCAGCGGGGACCCGTTTCCATCCACTACCGTGTTCCTACCGCGGTGGCAGGTATCGCGGCGAGGGGGAGTGTATGCGGCTGTTGCGAACGTTCGTGTCGATCCCGAATGCGATCCGATCCCACTAGCCGACAAGGTATGGCGTGCTCACAGGCGCTTCAGGTCATTTTCCTACGGGGAAATCGGGTCGGCAGAAGCTACGCCACCGTTCGTTCCTGTAGCAGTTCGTGAGACGGGCGAGAACGGTGCCTTTGAGAATTCCGTGCGCCGGGCTCTCGAGCGAATCGACTCGGGAACCTACGAAAAGATTGTTCTGGCGCGAGCAGTCGACCTGCAATCAACCCAGGCCTTGGTTCCCCTCGCTTCACTTAATGCGTTGCGCATCCGCTACCCTGGGTGCTATGCTTTCTCAGTCGGCAATGGTGGCGGTTACAGCTTTATCGGCGCTTCACCGGAGAGATTGCTATCGGTAGGCAACGGCCGGGTCCACACCGAGGCCCTGGCCGGTTCCGCCGCCCGAGGCTTGACCGCACAGGAGGATGCCCGCCTGGCCAATTTGCTGCTGAAAAGCGAGAAAGACATCCGCGAACACCGGCACGTAGTGGCTTCCATCGTGCGTAGGCTCCGTCACCTGGGCCTCGATCCGCAGGTATCTCGACGCCCTGAACTGCTCCAACTCCGCAATGTGCAGCACCTGAGAACGCCCCTGCGAGCCGATCTGCCGAATAGGCTTCATGTGCTCGATATCGCCGCTGAGCTTCACCCCACGCCGGCTGTAGGGGGAACCCCGCGCTCACCCGCCATGCGGGATATTCAGTCGCTAGAAGGTATCGATCGCGGCCTTTACGCAGGAGCACTGGGATGGTATGACGGCAGGGGAGATGGGGAGCTTATCGTCGCCATACGGTCCGCACTGATCAAAGGGTCGTGGGCACGCGCCTATGCCGGAGCCGGAATCGTTACGGGTTCTGACCCCACCAAGGAAATGCAGGAAACTGAGATGAAACTGGATCCTATAGTGAAGGCCCTGCATTAGCGCGCACCATGAACGAAGGCTTAGCTAATCCTCCAGAAAGTGAAGCAGAGCCATTCCTGGATGGGCTTAGTTCATCCAACACGCCCGCCTTCTGGTCCGCTGTCTTGGTCGAGGTCCTGGTCCGCTGCGGTCTGCGTCACGCTGTAATCGCACCTGGATCGCGCTCAGGCCCGTTAGCGGTGGCCTTCGCACGGCACCCCGGAGTGGACGCCATATCAATTATCGACGAACGCTCTGCCGGCTTCTTCGCGCTCGGCCTGGCCAAGAAGGAACATCTAGCCGCGGCGCTCGTCTGCACTTCGGGAACGGCGGCCTCGAATTTTTATCCCGCTATTATCGAGGCCTGCGAGTCAAACACCGCCCTGCTTGTGCTCACTGCCGACCGGCCACCCGAACTCCGCCACTGTCAAGCCGGGCAAACCATCGACCAGCAGAAGATCTATGGGAGCTATGTGCAGTTCTACGCCGAACTGGCGCTTCCGGCCGTGGCCGAGGATCGCCTTCGCTACCTGCGTCAGACGATAATACTTGCGTGGCAACGGACCTTGTCTCCTTACCCCGGCCCGGTTCACCTGAACGTTCCTTTTCGCGATCCCTTGTCTCCCGATCCCAATACGGCGGGGTCCGCCCTGGAGCAACTGCCAACTTGGAATGCACGCTCATTCTTCAGTCGGATTTCCCTGATTCCCGATACATCTTGCTATGACCAGGACGCTGATCTTTCGTCTCTTCTGGCCCAATTGCGAGAGTGCAGGAAGGGTCTTCTGGTCGTTGGCAGTCATCAGCCGCGAGACAGCGAATCGTTCTGCAACGCAGTCGGTGAAGTGTCGCAACATCTCGGCTGGCCAGTCCTGGCCGACGTCTTGAATCCATTGAGGAACTGGGCGGACCGCGTCCCGCATCTGATCACAACATACGATGCAATTTTACGCGCCAAAGGCCGAGCCTGCGCCCTCGAACCTTCCCTTGTTGTCCGCATCGGACCTCCCCCGACCAGCAAGGTTCTCAGGTCCTGGCTGCAAGCGGTGGACCGGCCAACATGGATACTCGAACCGAAGGCACTTAATCTGGACCCCACCCACAGCGCCTGGAAAAGGATACCGACTTCCATCGTCAAATTAGCCGCGGGCCTCGATACTCCGCAAACACCTGCCAGCGAGTACCTTCGAGACTGGCTGGATTCGAATCAACTGGCGCTGCATCGAATTGACACATTCATGCGCGGGGAGGCCGCTGGTTTTGAGGGCAAAGTCGTTTACCTGCTCTCGAGATCATTGCCTTCCGGATCCCATGTCTTCCTTGCCAACAGTCTGCCTGTCCGTGATGCCGAATACTTCTGGAAGCCCGGCAACAGTCGCGTCGAAGTAGGTTTCAACCGGGGAGCAAATGGTATTGACGGTACGATCTCGACGGCAGCAGGACTCGCTCATGTTAGTGGTCAGGTCGTTTTGGTGACCGGAGACCTGGCCTTCCTCCACGACGTCAACGGACTTCTGCTTGGAGATCGTATTCGGGGCCATCTTACTGTGGTCCTGATCAACAATCACGGAGGTGGGATTTTCGAACATCTACCCGTCGCTGCTATCGATCCGCCTTACGAGGAGTTCTTCGCCACGCCGCAGAAGATCAATGTGGAGGCCATCGCCGCAGGTTACGCTGCTCACTATATCCGGTTAGAGGAGATCGACGCCTTGCCCGATCTAGTGGCAAAGCTTCCCCAGAGTGGAATTCGCATCGTCGAGATCCAGATCAATCGCAAATTGAGTTCAGCCGCTAGACGCGCATTCCTTGAGACTTTTGAAAATGAATAGAGTCAATTGGCAACAAGTTCGAGCCTTCTCCGACATCATTTATGAAAAGGCGGAGGGTGAAGGGATCGCCAAAGTAACCATCAATCGGCCCGAAAAACGCAACGCTTTCCGGCCGGAGACGGTTACGGAAATGATCGAGGCTTTTAGCGATGCCCGTGAGGATTGCACTATCGGGGTTGTCCTGCTGACCGGCGCCGGCCCTCATACCGATGGCAAGTATGCGTTCTGCTCCGGTGGTGATCAGACTGTAAGGGGACAGGCCGGTTATGTCGGAGAGGATGGCGTTCCTCGCCTCAACGTGCTCGATCTGCAGCGCCTGATCCGGTCGATGCCGAAAGTCGTGATCGCGCTGGTGGCCGGCTACGCCATCGGGGGCGGACATGTGCTCCATGTCGTCTGCGACCTCACTCTGGCGGCTGAGAATGCCGTCTTCGGGCAGACGGGTCCGCGAGTCGGTAGTTTCGACGGGGGATTCGGTTCAGCCTACTTAGCGAGGATCGTAGGACAGAAAAAGGCACGCGAAATGTGGTATCTCTGTCGCCAGTATAGTGCTGCTGAGGCCCTGAGTATGGGTCTCGTGAATGCCGTTGTAGCGGTCGCGAAACTTGAGAACGAGGGTGTGAAGTGGGCGAGGATGATCCTGGAGAAGAGCCCCTTGGCCATTCGCTGCGTCAAAGCTGCTATGAATGCAGACTGTGATGGCCAGGCCGGCCTTCAGGAGTTGGCCGGCAATGCCACGCTGCTCTACTACCTTTCCGAGGAAGGAAACGAAGGCCATCAAGCCTACCTCGAAAAACGAAAGCCTGACTTCGGTCGCTACCCCTGGCTGCCGTAGCAATCTGCCGGGGTTGGATTTTGGGCTTTGGGGAACAATAGAGCGATAAAGAAAAAATTACCGGCTAGGAGAGTGCTTTCACTCTGCTCAATTGAGGAATCTCCGCCAGGGATCACCAGGCCGCAATCGGGTTGCCCGGAGATCCCGTGGCGCCGACGAGTTTGAGCGGGGCCCAAGTGAACAGAAACTCATAGGCCTTTTCCCGGGACAACACGTCGAGGTCGAGATTTTCGAAGTTGGTGATTCCGCGACGGGCAATCAGGTTCATGTGGCCATAGGCAAAGGACTCCGGTTCACCTAGATTCGGAATGTCGTAAGGCTCGAGGCCCCAAGTGTCGGAGGCAACCATGGAGATCTTTCTTGCCGCCAAGTGGTCGCAGACTTCGGGACTTACGCCCGGCTCACCGGATCCGAACTCGGCATGATCGGAGGCACGGTCTTGCGGGAGTCTCGTGTGATCCTTCCACAAACTGTTCCAGCCGGTGCGAAACAAGACCACGTCTCCCTGGTCTGCATCTTCGATCTCCTGTGCCTCGAGGGCCATTTTGTAATCCTCCATGGTAATAGCATAGCCTTTTTTCAGCCGCTCAACGCCCTTTAGTGCTGCTATGTCGATGAGGATACCACGGGTAAAAAAGCCGATTTCTGCGATGTGTTCGGTACCTACCTGCTTTAATCCACGGGGACCTCCCACTTCTTCCAACCTATTGCCATTATAGAAGTAGTTCCCATCCTTCCAGCCATCAATGCCTTGGACCCGAATCATCGGATGGCCCAAGCCGTCCCACTGCGTGCCGACCTGTCCGATTTCGGCGGTAAGGATCTCGTCCATGAAGGTCATGTCGTAGTTCTCCCCCGGCCAGTTGAGCGGACCGTGGGTAGGGGTTCCTCCGCCGGGTATGCTCAGGGTAAAGGTGCGGCCGGGCACCAGTGGCATACCGTTGTAATAGGGCATCCCTAAGGTGGCCGTCATCCCCTTTTTCACGAGCCGCGCAGCCGCGACAATCTTTCCCGGCGTAATACGCTGGACAGCGCCGACTTTATCTTCAGCACCGAATTCGCTTGGCCACCACTTTTCATCGACCGGATTATTCCCGGCCAGAACGCTGGAAGCGATCGCGCCCCACGCAGATAGGACTGAAACTCCAAAGATTGCTTGCCTGATTCTGAGATTTCTCATGCTTTCTTAGTATTACGGGGTGGGAATTCGAATTCGATGCCGCCGTCCTTTTTGAGCACGAGGTGGGCCGAAAATAACCTGTGCGTGCGCTTGGAGCGAAACTTCTCCAGGAGGTCGGTTTTCCCGTTTTGGAGGAGCTTCACCAACTGCGCGCGGGGAAGCTGGCGGCCTAACATGGTGCGGCTTATCCGGAAGTTGCATTTTCGTCTGCCATTAAGTGAGTTCTCACAGACGTAGGCGTTTTCCGTCTCCAGCACGCGTGAGGCCTCTCCGGGATCGGCACAGCTCTTGGGGCATTTACCTACTTCTGTGAGCTGGGCGATATCCACGGGCGCATTGTCGGGATTCGCGCCGCCATCCTGGCTTAGGCTACGCGTGGGGAACTCAAAGACGACCTTATGCTCCTCATTCAACTTCAGGGTGGCGGTGTAAGGCTTTCCCAGCTTCGACAGAAAGCCCTCCAGAGGCCCCACCTGACCTTCCTGCACCAGGGCACGCAATTCGTCCTCCTGCAGCCTCCTGTTGCCGATAGACTTATAGACGGTCAACCTACCATCCTGGGATCGATAGGAGCGCAGTGTCTCCATGATCGGCTGCTGGTCGGTCGGTGATAGGATATCGGTGGGTTTGGCTTCATCGGCAGACTCCTTAAATTCTTTACTACGCAGGACGATCTGGTTCGTCATTTCCCTGATTCCTTCCATGAAGGACTCGCGGGTCAGACTCCCATTTTCGATGAGTTTGAGACGATGTTCCCAGTCGCCGGTCATAGCCGGGCTGGTGAGTGCTTCAATTTTAACGGCGCTTAGAAAATCAATCAAATTCTCGGCTTTGGCCGTGGGTAGCAGATCCCGCTTTTCGCGTTCGAGGTAGCGTTCGCCGATCAAGTGTTCAATGATCTGGGCGCGGGTAGCGGGAGTGCCGAGGCCGTTTTCTTTCATGGCTTCGGCCAGTTCTTCGTCGTCGACCAGGCGTCCGGCATGCTCCATGGCGGAAAGGAGGGTCGCCTCATTATATCGTGGCGGAGGCTTGGTGGTATCCTCCGTCAAGCTGATATCATCGATGGATGCAGTGGGCGGCGCGCCATCGGCGGGTATGATCGCGGGAATTTGGCCCTGACCCGACTGTGTTCTGCCATAGACCGTCAACCAGCCGGGCTCCACCAGCACCCTTCCCTCGGTTTTGAAGGGATGTTCGCGAACCTTGCTGATTCGCGTAGTCACGTCGAATTGCGCGGCCGGGTGAAACGCAGCCAGAAAGCGGCGCGCTACCATATCGAACAGCCTGGTCTCATCCCCATTCAATGATTTCGGGGTCTGCCCCGTAGGAATGATAGCGAAGTGGTCACTTACCTGCGCATCGTTGAAAATGCGCCGGTTGGGCTTGATCCATCCGGCTTTCAGGACGCGTCCGGCATGTTCGGCCAAACTACCTTCTAGAGACCCCATCACTTTCAGGCAGACCTCAACGTAATCCTGGGGCAAGGCTCGTGAGTCGGTCCGAGGGTAGGTCAGGATCTTATGTTTCTCATAAAGGTTCTGAGCAGTCTGCAGAGTCCGGCGAGCCGAGAAACCAAATCGGTTGTTGGCTTCGCGCTGGAGCGTTGTCAGGTCATAGAGACGCGGAGGAAGCTGGGGTGAGCGTTTCTTCTTTTCCGAGACCTCGGCTCGATCGGCCCGCTTTGCATCCGCCAGCAGGGATTCCGCTGTTTCTCGATCCCACAGACGATCGGGTCGATCCGCGGTATCGCTACTCTTCTTGAATTCAGGACGCTGGTAGACGCCTTCGTATCGACCTTCATTCAACGCGAATTTCCCCACCAATCGCCAGAAGGTTCTGGGCTCGAAACTCCGGATCAGGCGTTCCCGTTCCACTACCATGGTCAGGGTGGGCGTCTGCACACGTCCCACCGTGGCCACCTGTCCCCGGCGCGAACCATACATGCGTGTAGTGATGGCCCGGGTTCCGTTGATGCCGATGAGCCAATCGGCTTCGGAGCGACAACGGGCGGCGTCGCGTAAGGGAAACATCTCGTCACCCGACCGCTGCCGGGAAAAAGCATCGCGAATTCCTCTCTGTGTCATCGACTGCATCCAGAGGCGTTCGACAGGCTTCTTGCAACCCGCTGCCTCGTAGAGGTAGGTGAAAATGAGCTCGCCTTCGCGTCCGGCATCGCAGGCGTTCACTATCCGATCGACATCCCGCCGGGCCATAAGTTTTTTCAGACCGGTGAATTTCGCCTTGGTACGTTCAATGGGTTTGAGACTGAATTTAGTGGGGATGATAGGCAGCGACTCGAGACGCCAAAACTTCAGCTTTTTGTCGATATCCTCGGGCATGAAGAGTTCGACCAGATGTCCTATGGCCGAACTGATGATGTAGCCATCGTTCTCGAAATAGTCACCGTTTTGCTTGGCCTTGCCCACAGCGGCCGCAATGTCGCGCGATACGCTCGGCTTCTCTGCAATGATCAGCGTCTTCATGATACATCAACCGCGCCGGGGACCACGTTTGCGGGTAGAGCGATGTTCGCGAGGACGTCATCCAATTGAGTCAACAGCGTGTCGATGGTCTGATCGGTTTCGTCTCCCATATTCGAAATTCGGAACGTTCTCTCTTTTAATTTTCCGTAGCCGCCGTCAATCACACAGTTATAGCGTTCCCTCAATCTTTTGTTGAGCTCACGAAAGTCAACCCCGAGATCGTTGTTGAAACAGGACATGCTGACAGATGCATGCGCGGTGGCGGGGAAAAGGGTAAACCCGTGCGAGTGCGCCCATCTGCGAACCTTTTTATTCAATCGTCGATGTCTTGCGTAACGCACTTCCAGCCCTTCGGTGAAAATCTCGGCGAGCTTCGTATTCAATGCGAACATGAGGGGAATATTCGGTGTGCTGGGAGTCATGCCACGTTCATGGTTCTTCTGAAATTCGAGAAAGTCGAAGTAATAGCCCCGGTCGGAGACCTTTGCCGCCCGTCGCAGGGCGCGTTGCGAAACACTGGCCAATGCCAGTCCGGGTGGAAGGGCCAGGGCCTTCTGAGTTCCGGTCAGCATGACATCAATGCCAAGTTGATCCTTCTCGATAGGTAAGGCTGAAAATGAACTGACGGTATCGACGATTGAGATTACGTTCGGAAACGCGGCTATCACGGCCATGAGCTCTCTCAATGGGTTCATCACCCCGGTCGAGGTTTCATTGTGCACCAGGGTAACGGCATCGTACTTGCCCGAGGCTAGCTCCCGCTCCATGGCCTCGGGATCGATTGCCTTTCCCCATCTGGTCTGCAATTTCGCGGCGGATTTACCCTGGCGCCTGCTGACGTCGTGCCATTTGTCGGAAAAGGCCCCGCACATGCAGTTCAACACGGCCTTTTTGGTGAAGTTTCGGACAGCACCCTCCATCACACCCCAGGCGCTGCTGGTACTGACAAAAACCGGATCCTTAGTGGCGAAGAGGGCCTGCAACTTCGGTTGCAACTCCCGGTAAAGCGCCACGAATTCGTCACTGCGATGTCCAATCATGGGCCTGACCATGGCCTGCAGTGTAGTTTGGGATACTTCAGCCGGCCCGGGAATGAAGAGTCGGGGATACTCAGACATCTTCCATTCTGACAGTTGCCTTGTCCTCTGTGTTCAGGACAATCACTTTGAGTTTCGTTTGACTTGCATCTGTGGTCCCTCGGCGCGAGAGTGCTCTAGGAAAGAGGCCTGAATTTTGCTGTCAACATTCTTTGAATATCAGGAGATTCACGATGCAGTCGCGAAGAACGGAGTGGGCCGGGCTGGGGTTACTTTGCGGTCGGCCACCAGGTGCCTGGGGCATCGCAATCGATTTTCTTGGGACCGCTGCAGGTGCTCGCGACGCCATTATTCAGGTTTAGTTTGAATGGCTGATTCCCTCGGAAACCGGCTCAAGCAGCGCTGGGAAGATTTCGAGCAATTCACGATCGATGTGATCTACGAGCGGCGTCGGGGTGGCTATGTACAGGCCTACGCCTCATTTTTGCGTTCCCTTTCATGGATTTTCAGCTGGGTCGTGCAAATGCGATTGCTCCTTTTCGATCAAAGTATTCTGCGCCGGCGGCATCTGGGATGCCTCGTGGTGGTGGTCGGAAACCTGACCGTTGGAGGAACAGGAAAGACGCCCGTGGTCGAGAAATTTGCCCGCAGCCTTGCCCAGCGTGGCCGAAAAGTCGGCATTTTGAGCCGGGGATACAAGAGCAAAAAGGAGCCGTTGCCGGCAACCCTGTGGCGTTTGATTTCGCATGGTGAAGCGCCTCCTCCCAAGGTCGTGAGCGACGGACGGCAGGTGCTGCTGGATTCCGAACGTGCTGGCGATGAGCCCTACATGCTGGCCCGAAACCTGCCGGGAGTTATCGTCATTGTGGACAAGAATCGGGTCAAAGCGGGGCTTTACGCTATTCGCAAATTCGGAGTCGACACCTTAATTCTGGACGACGGTTTCCAATACCTGGCGCTGAAGGAACAGCTCAATCTACTGCTCATCGACAAGACCAATCCATTCGGCAACCATGCCCTGCTCCCGCGAGGTGTGCTGCGTGAGCCTGTGAAGCATATACGGCGCGCGTCGTATGTATTTTTGACTAAATCGAATGGGGAGCAGGATGACGATCTGGTACGTTTGATCAAGAAGCACAAACCTGACGCCGATATCATCGAGTGCACTCACGAGCCCAAATATCTGCAGGAGGTCGGCGGCGACACGCGGCTTTCGTTGACACAGATGAATGGACTTCGCATCGGCGCGTTCAGCGGCATTGCGACGCCCGAAAGTTTCGAGGGCTTCCTCCAGCGCTACTCCTGTGAAGTTGTGGTTCTGCGCCGTTTTCTGGATCACCATCGCTACCAGCCTTCGGAATTGCAGAGCCTATTCAAACGTGCACAGAGGAGCGGGTTGGACATGGTCGTAACGACGGAGAAAGATGCGGTCCGTATCCGGCCAGGTTACCAACCGGGAATGCCCTTCTACTACCTCCGTGTTGAGATCGAAATTATTGACGGAGTCGATGATTTTGAGGAGGCGGTGTCGCGTATCTGCTTTCCCAAAAAAGACATGGCCCCGACCCGCCCCCCTTTTCAACGCCTGTCGTCTGGAGCGGCCAAGGTAGACGAAATCAGCGGCTAGTGTGGTTTTTCCTGGGTAACTACGCGCGCATTGCTAAAATCAGGCTTGGATGAAGGCAGGTAACCCGCTAGGGTTGTTAGCATTTATCAGCGTTCGGTTATTTGTGACGCAGCGCACTAATTGGAAAAACAGAGTCAGAGACAGCGATGAGGAACGCAACGGTTACTGCATTTGAAGCGGATTCGGGAAAATCCGGTGCGCCGGCCGGGAAGGATATTGTCCCTTTACCGACCGGGAAGGCGGGGGAGAAAACGCTCGATCTGGAGATCAAGGATGCACAACTGATCTTTGAGTCCATTTGGCGGGACCTCGAACAAAAATACGGGCGCAACCATCTGCGCTTTCCGAAGGAGATATTCTGGCTGAATGGATCTCCCGGAGGTGGCAAAGCAACGCAGACGCGGTCCATCATGGAGTTCCGGGACCTGACCGCTCCCCCCATCGTTCTGAGTGATCTTCTCGTCAGCCTCGAGGCCAACCGGCTTAAAGATGCAGGAATGATGGCGGGGGATCGCGAGGTTACCCGTCTTCTCTTTGACCGGTTGTTGGATCCTGAAAACGAAACCGGCGCCATAGTCGACGGGTATCCGCGCACCCAGGTCCAGGTGGAGTGCCTCAAACTGCTTTACCAGAAGATCATGGAATTGCGCCGGGAGACCCTCAACACTCCCCTGGAAGAGCAATTTCCCAAACCCAATTTCCACATCATCGTGCTATTTATCGATGAGGCTATAAGCGTTGGCCGACAGCTTGACCGAGGCAAGGAATTCCTGGCCCACAACGAGCACGTGGCCCGCTCCGGCGTGGGCGAAGTCTTCGAGTTGCGTAAGACGGACCTGACCGAGAAGGCGGCCCGAAATCGCTACCGGACGTTCAAGGAAATAACCTACTCCGCACTGCGATCTCTGCGCGAAGTCTTTCACTATCATTTCGTAAATGCGGAAGGCACGATCGAGGAAATTAAGGACCGTATCGTCGAGGAACTGAGCTACCAGAGTTCTCTGGAGCTCGATCAGGCAACTTACGATCGCCTCACCACCGTACCGATCGCTTCACAATTGGTTGTGCATGCGCGCCAGCAGCTTGTAAAACGTCTGGACGACTACGAGAGGAATCATACGGAGCTATTCAAAAGAGTGGTGGAGATAATCGGCAAGAAGTTCATCCCCATCATTACGCGGCACGCCATATCCGGGATGGCTTATATCAACTCCGAAGATGAGACGTTTTCAGATCCTATGGCCTTGGCCATGATTATCGATGTATTTTCCGAACGGGGCTACCACACGGTAGTTGATTTACGGCGCTACGCTGCTCCCCACCGGGTGGATCCGGAGACGTTCAAAATCCATACCATTGAAAAGCGAGTCTACCGCTTTCGCATCAGCTTTCACGGCAGCGAGATTCGGCGTGGACGCTAGTGTCGTGTCCGACAAATAAGCATAACCAATGTGGAGACGCCATGGGATCGCTAGCGGCGTTGCCCGCGCCGGGCGGGGCCGCACGGACATCCCGACGAGTCGGAACTGAGGCTGAAAATGGCTCTGGCATAGGCATGCTTATTTATCGGACACGACACTAGCTCGACATGGATCCCCGTTATATCAAATTAGCAACGGTGCTGACCCAGCACTCGATCGAACTACAGCACGGTGAAAATGTGCTCATCGACGCGTTCGAAATTCCCAATGAAATGGTGATCGCGTTGATTCGCGAAGTCAGGTCATCTGGCGCCATACCCTTCGTTACAATCCATCACGGACGTATCGACCGGGAACTCATGGTGGCGGGGGAGAAAGAGCGTTTCGAACGCCTGGCGGAAATCGATCTTTACCAGATGGAGAGAATGCACGCCTATATTGCCTTGCGCGGATCCGCCAACATTTTCGAGCAGGCGGACGTGGCGTCGAACATTATGACCATGTCCAACGCAATGCTTCGCCCCATCCTGGATCGGCGTCTCAACCACACCAAGTGGGTCGTTCTTCGCTGGCCCACTGCTTCCATGGCTCAGCAAGCGGGCCAGAGCACAGACGCGTTCGAGGAATTCTACTTCCGCGTCTGTACGCTCGACTACGGGCGCATGACACCTGGAATGGAAGCGCTGAAGCGGAAACTCGAGAGTACCAGCAATGTGCACATTACCGGACCGGGTAGCGATCTTCGATTCTGTATCGAGAATATTCCGGTCGTAACCTGCGGCGGGCTGCGCAATATCCCTGATGGCGAAGTCTTTACCTGTCCCTTACGCAATAGTGTGGAGGGTGAAGTCACTTACAATGTTCCCTCCGTTTACCAAGGACATCTGTTTGAGAGGGTTCACTTCACCTTCTCGAGGGGCAAAATCGTCGAGGCAACAGCCCAAGGGGAGGATGCCGTTCTACAGAATATCTTAAACTCTGATCCGGGCGCGCGTTATATTGGCGAGTTCTCGTTAGGCTTCAATCCCCACATTCTGGAACCGTTGAAAGACATACTGTTTGACGAGAAGATTGCCGGATCCTTTCACCTTACCCCGGGCCAGGCTTACGAATTGGCTGACAACGGAAATCGGTCTCAAATTCATTGGGACCTGGTCTGTATCCAGCGCAGCGACTATGGAGGCGGAGAGGTCTACTTTGACGGTGAGTTAGTGAGAAAAGACGGTATCTTCGTGTCGGAAGACTTGCAGATGCTAAACTCGGACTATCTTCTTGCGGGCGGAATCTGAGACCGCAGAAAGAGTTGCCTGCCTTCCATGTCGCACCAACCCGACCAGGGTTTAGCTGCCTATATTCAGGCACTTCCCAAGACCGAAACGCACCTTCATATTGAGGGATCGCTGCCATTTCATCTTCTTCAAGAGGTGAATCCTGATATTCGCCCACCTGAATCCTGGAATGATTCGTTCCGTTTCAAAAGCTTCGAGCAGTTCGAAGAGGAGCTTAATGCGATGGCAATCCAGTGGTACACAAGCCCCGAGCGCTACCATATCGCCGCTCGAGAGATTTTCAACAGGCACATCGAGCAGAATGTCAGGTATGTGGAGGTCAGTTTCAACGCCGGCATCATCAAGTTCTTCGACATTCCGGGCCCGGAAATCGTCAACGCCATTCAAGAAGCCATACCTGAGGGTTTGAAGGTCCGTGTGTTCATGGGAATGTCAAGGGACCAGCATAACGAAAGGATGGCCCCGATTCTCGATTCCTGCATTCATTGGGAAGGGCTGGACGGCATCGATCTGCACGGCGTCGAGGTAAAGCCGCTCCAGGCCTGGGCCCAACGACTTTGGCAGGCGGCGCGATCAGAGGGAAAATTCACCAAGGCCCATGCCGGGGAGTTCGGGGGCGCGGATTATGTGAAGCAGGCCATCGACTTTCTGGGAGTTAATCGCATCGAGCACGGCGTGCGCGCAATAGAAGATGCAAGCGTTGTGGACTGGGTGCGGGAACGTGATGTCTCCTTTGATGTGTGCCCCATAAGCAACGTGAAACTGGCGGTGGTAGGCAGTATGAAAAGCCACCCTATCCGCCAACTCATGAAAGCCGGTGTCCGCTGTACCATAAATACCGACGATACGCTTTCGTTTGGCAACACTCTCAATGGAGAGTACACGGCGCTGGCCATGGATGCCGGCTTCAACAGGCAGGAGCTTGCCCGATTCGCCCGCAACGGATTTGAAATCGCTCTCATGCCGGACTCCGAAAAACTGCCCTATTTAACGCAACTGGATTCTCTGGTGGGCGGAAGCGATCAGGGGTGCTAGTCTGTGACACACCCGAGCACGGAAAGAGAAACCTCCGTTGTTGTGCCAGTCGATTGCGACCGGCTTCGGGCCGACAAGGTGCTGCCGCGCTTTCTTCCCCAATTCAGCCGAACTCGTATACAGCGGTTGTTCGACACCGGGTTGGTCTGGTCGGACGCGGAAGTGCTTTCCAAGAGCAGCAAAGTTGCAGTTGGCGATACCATTACCTTCACCCTACCCCCGAACGAACCGTCGGCCCTCGAGCCCGTCCGGATTCCGCTGCAAATCATCTACGAAGACGAAGCTGTTATCGTTGTGGATAAACAGCCCGGCATGATAGTGCACCCGGGCAATGCCACCGAGTCCAATACCCTGGTCCATGCCTTGCTCTACCACTGCGGGGAAAGCCTGAGAGGCATCGGTGGCGTCAAGCGTCCCGGTATTGTCCATCGCCTGGACAAGGAGACCAGCGGCCTGTTGGCAGTAGCGAAAACCGAGGCGTCCCTGGTAAGTCTCGGAGAGCAGTTTTCCCGGAGGACGGTAGAAAAAGAATACTTCGCTATCGTACGCGGGTTGCCGGAATTAAAAAGCGGCGTTGTGGAGGCGCCTATCGGCCGCCATCCTACAGCCCGGATTAAGATGGCAGTTACCCTTAATGGAAGGCCCGCTCGCACGGAATGGAAATTTGAACGAGCCTGTGGAATTGCCTTTTCGCTCCTGAGGATACGTATTCACACCGGCAGAACCCATCAGATACGCGTACATCTATCTCATATACGGCATCCTGTAGCGGGGGATCGACTGTACGGATTCCGGCCTCTTCCAGATGACCCCTTCCAGCCCCTACGGGTTCTCCTGCATGCATTTCGCCTGGCCTTTTTTCATCCCACCACCCGGGCCCGCATGCAATTTGAAGCCAAAATCCCGGATGATTTTATCCTGAGGCCACAGTGAGGCAATGTGTCGCTTGCCTGAAGGTCTAAACTCCAGCTTCTTCGCTTTCATCAACTTCCTCCCCCAAGCCCTGCATCTTTGCTCGACAGTTTCAGATTACTCGAACCGCCGGCTGCGCTGAGGCTTTCCGGATCAAACAGGAGTGAAACTATTGAGAGGGTTCAGGTTTCGGGTGTCAGTTCTAGTCGAGCACTGACAACTGTTCACGAGCGAAGCGAGAAGGCCGCAAACCCGATCCAGAGGCTAACCCCTATTTCGCACTTTGCCATCTAAGTGCTTGATAATCAACGCCCGTTTTCAAAAGGCACTACAAAGTCGTTTTCGATTTTCTTTTTACGACGGTTATCTTTACGGGCAAATTTTTCCAGTCGATATGGAACAGATGGTAAATCTGCTTGTGGCTGGCCTCGGGTATGCCCGCTTTACGGATCCGATAAATCTCTCCGTACTTGGTGGGCACCGTGAGGGTGGCATAGGTATGGGTTTGCAAAACCCGCTTGATAGTTTGCCAGCAGCGGTTATCCCCGTGCCGTTCCAAGGTGTATTCGATGAAGCGCAGTAAATGATAAGCCAAAATGCTGATAAACACATGGGCGTCCACCCGGGGTTCGATGTGATGGCGGTTGGGGCGAAGACCCAAGTCGCTCTTGAGTGCTTTGAAGCCATCTTCGGCGCGGGTTAAAGTCATATACAACTGCCACAGATCGGTTCCGGCCAGAGCGGCCTGATCGGTGCGTAGCACATAGCAGCCCAGCAGTTCGCGCTCCTTTTCACAGGCCTGGTCCTTACGACTGAAGCTTAATTGGAATTGCTCGGGTTGGCCCTCGCAGAGCACTTTGTTTACTTCGATCTGATAGAACCGCTGCACCCGAGGATGTTGTCCCTGCACTCGACCGATGGAGCGCTGGATTTTCTCCGGGTCCTTCAGTTTCCCCCCCTGCACGCGCTTTTGCAGCTTCTGCAAGGCCTCGGTGTAGCGCATTTCGGCACCGGAAAGCATGGCCTCTTCCTTGGCTCCCCGGCGCGGACTCTTACACAATAGCAAAAACTCCGATAACCCTTCCGGTGGCGCCGGCCCCTCAGCCTGGCCGGGGCGCGCCTGGCTCAGAGGCTGCTCGATGAGCTTCACTTTTACCTCCTGGTCGGGCTTGCGTCCGGGCAGCGGCTCAAAACCCTCCTCCTCTAAAAAGGCCTCTCCATAGCGCCCGCGCAGCCGACGGGTGTCGTTGACCAGGTAGCTGAAGCCTGCCTCACCCAACAAGCGCACATTCTCTTCGCTGGCCACTCCCGCGTCCATGATGATCAGGGCCCGCCCTGCGCTCTGTGCCGAGCCGGCAGCCTTTTGCAGCTCTTCGATCATCTCCACAAGGGTCGTGCTGTCGTGACGGTTCCCGGCAAAAATCCGGTGCCCATGCGCAAAGCCCTCCCGGTCAAAAACCATCCCTACCACGATCTGCGCACAGTCGTGGCGTTTTTGTTTGTTCTTGCCCCGCCGGGCTTGCTTATTGCCCGCGCATACCCCCTCAAAATGCGTATTGGTCAGATCATACAGCAGGATCGTCCGATCCAGATCGAAGAGCTCCCCCTGACGCTGCCGCAAGTGCCCTTCGAGCCTCTCACGATTCTCTACCAGCAGATCGCTCACCCGGTAATAACGATGCCGATCGGCTTTGCCTACCCCACTGCCGAGCAAATCCCCCAGGGCGGTCTGCCTGACCCACTGGGGCAGGGCATTTTCACTGACCGGCTCCACCAGCCGGTTGATCACCGACGCCTTCGCCGCCTCGATCTGCGCGCCGCTAAAGCCTACCTCTTTGCAGGCCTCATCCAGGCGCAGCTGTTTCCACCCCTGCAATCCCAACAGAATCGGCCCCAATAACAATCCCGACTCGCTGTGGTCGAGCTTCTCCAACAACACCCCATCGACCTCTGTGGATGGCCCCTGGCTGGCGCGCCCGAGCGGCTGCAGCGCTCCCCAACGCCCCTGCTCGTCAATCCGCCTGAGGATCATCTCGATCCAGTTTTGCTGGCGCCGGGTATGCTCAGGGGGGAAAAGATCGTCAATCCCGTAGAGTCGCTTCTGCACGGCGCTGGCGAGGGGCCGCCAATCGCTGCGGCTGAGGGCCGCGTCTCCCAGGGAGACCACCACCCGCTGGCGCGGTTGGCCCTCTTGGTTACGGTAAGATTCGAGCAGCTGCAGGACCTGGCCGCTCTTGGAGTGCTTCAGGCGGAAGAACATGCCTGAAGATGCTGCCGAGGCCAGAAAGAGGAGTCAAGAACTACCTAAACTTATAGTCCCTACAAATCTATAAAACCGTTAGTTCCTACTGAAAATCAACGACTTATGGAACAAAACGCCTCATAAATTATATAATTTCCTCCGCCTCTGCGCAATTTGGGCTAAGTTTCAGGTCAGCAAGGCCCCCGGCCGCGCTGCGCTTGGCCGGATCAAACAGGAGTGAAACTTCGGCTTGCGGGGCCGTTGGATGTGGCTAGAAGTGAGGGTGAACCGGCATTGGCTGCGGCAGTCAAAACCCATGCGCACATTGGAGCTGAATATGCCCCCAGGTCAGTCTGGTTCCGAGTCGGCCATCAACCATTGGCGAGGTCCGTCTGAACGGGCTCTCCCCCAGGTTAGAATCCTGATTTAACGGCCACCTCGGGCCGCAGCCAATGGCCTAACTAAAAGAAAGGAACAAGATATCATGGCAGCGAAAAAGAGCAAGCACAGAGCAAAAAGGAAGGTACGGCCGATACAAGCCTGTCCGGTGATCCGGCCGAACTGCGCGGGGATCGATTTGGGATCGCAGGAGCATTGGGTATGCGGACCGGCTCGGGAGGACGGCAAAGTCAATGTGAAGGTATTCGGCAGCACCACCCCCGAGCTGCATCGGCTGGCCGACTGGCTGATCGAGCAGGCAATTGAATCGGTGGCGATGGAGAGCACGGGAGTCTACTGGATCCCGTTGTACGAGCTTTTGGAATCGCGCGGTCTGGAAGTAGTGCTGGTGAACGCGCGCCAGCTCAGCCGGGTGCCGGGGCGCAAGACTGACATGATCGACTGCCAGTGGAACCAGCTGTTGCACAGTTGCGGACTGTTGCGCGCTTCGTTCCGGCCGGCCGAAGCGATCTGTGCGCTGCGCGCGGTGCAGCGGCAGATGGCCAATCTGGTGGACGCACGCACGCGTGCGGTGCAGTGGATGCAAAAGGCTCTTGACCAAATGAATGTACAGGTGCACCGGGCGGTCACCGACATAACCGGCCAGACCGGCATGGCCATCATCCGGGCCATTGTGGCCGGGCAACGAAATGCCAAAAAGCTGGCCGCTCTGCGGGACCGGCGCTGCAAAAAGAGCGAAGCGCAGATCGCCGAACATCTCAGCGGTAATTGGCGGCGCGAACACCTTTTCAACCTGCGTGGGGCGCTGCAGTTGTATGACCAGCTCGAAGAGATGATTGCCCAGTATGAACAGCAGCTCATCGAACAGATCGAGGCGCTGCAGCCGGCCCGGCGCCGTAGCCTCAAGCCGCCGGCGCATCCCAATCCGACCAAGGAAAAGGCCATGGGCAAGCGGGGCGAGCAACCGATGCGCACGGCGCTGTGGCGGCTCTACGGGGTAGATCTCACGCGTATCGACGCGATCAGCACCGGGGCCGCGCAGGTGGCATTGACCGAAGTGGGCTTGGATCTGAGCGCTTTCCCCGACGAACATCACTTTGTCTCCTGGTTGCGTCTGAGTCCCAAAATGGCCTTCTCCGCGGGCAAGGTGCTCAAGAAAAGACCAAACAGCTTCGGCGCCATCCGGATGGGCGCCATCCTGCGCATGTGCGCGCTGACCCTGCGCCACTCCCCGAGCGCGCTGGGAGCCTGTTTTAGGCGCACCGCCCGGCGCAAGAGCGGCGCGGTGGCCGTCTTCGCGCTCGCTCGCAAACTGGCCATCCTCATCTACCGCATGCTCCGTTACGGCCAGGACTACGTCGACGAGGGAGCCAAACGCTACGAGGCACGCTTTGCCGAAAGACGCTTACGATCTCTCAAAATGAACGCCCAATCGCTCGGCTTCAAACTAGTGCCAGAGGTCCAACCGGAGGCTGCATGACGATGTTTCCGGCCCGCGAAAAACGTTACACAATCGCCCGCAAACCCGCTCCCAAGGCTAAGTTTCAGGTTAGCCAAGCCCCCGGCGCGCTGCGCTTGGCCGGATCAAACAGGGATGAAACTTCCGGCCGCGGCTCGCACCTGCGATCGTCTTCGGCAATGGCCGCTCTTTCGTAGCCCGCGGGCTTACCGCCGGCAGCGCCGGGGGTTGCCCCGGGATCCCGGACCGCCCGTATCTCCCACTTCGCACCGCAATCTACGCTGCGCTCCGATAAGCAGTGCGCTACGTCATTTCCGGCTCTTTAGCGCGACTGGGCTAACGGTCCAACAAAATTCACTTGACATCGATTCCATCGCCCGCAAACCCGCTCCAGAGGCTAAGTTTCAGGTTAGCGGCTTTGTAGCATCTGGGCGGCGAGTCCGTAGCGAAGATTGTAGGTCGAATGGATGAACCGCGACTGATTCCAGTGTTCCATGGTCGACAGAATCACCCGTAGCGCCGTAGGAAAAATATCGGCGCGTTCCGGTCGTAGACCGGGAATCTTGCGCCGTGCTTCCAAGGTCCGATTCGAAGTGAGCTGGAAAAGTTTCCTGATCTCGTCAATGGTAATGACCGGCCTGAATTGAAGCAGGGGCACGCCGGCCTCGTGGGCCAGAATGTTGCGTGCGTAAGTGGAAGTCCCGCCGGTCGCGACCATGGTTCGATTGGGGCTCGGCGGGGAAAGCCCGCTTGTGGATAGGGCAGTTTTCACTGAAGCATCAATCATATCCGCTTCAGAATCGGGCAGGGGAGCACCGGAGTTAGAAACGAATCTCTCCGTCAGTCGCACGGCGCCCAGCGGCAGGCTCGCTTTCTGCCGGATGCGGTCCCGGTCGGATAGGAGTAGTTCCATGCTGCCCCCGCCCAGGTCCATGAGAAAGCAGTGATCCAACCCTGAGAGCTCGGGATCTTGGGCGAGCCCTCTAGCGATCAGATCCGCTTCCTCGTCACCCGAAAGCACGCGAATTCGATGGCTGCTCTGAACATGAATTCTATCGACAAATACCTCCCGGTTCTCCGCATCCCGCACGGCGCTGGTGGCGGCGATGATCAGGTCCTGCGGTGCAAATGCCTTGGCCCTCTCGATAAGCTTCATAATACTCGCCTCGCCCCTTCGCATGCCCTCCTCGGATAAGCGGGGGATCGCTCCGCCTATACCCGCGCTGATGCGGGACTCCAGCACGACTTCCTCGAGCGCGGTCACGCGCTCTCTGTAGGTGGCGACCAGCAGCTTGATTGAATTGCTGCCGATTTCAATTACCGCTCCGATAGTTTCCGTTTTCATCGCGAGGATTCTATAGTTTGCTGGTACTGAGGGCAGAGACGATCTAAACTTTGTCGAAAACCCGACGGAAAATCTTGTCGACGATTGGTCGACGCATTGGTAACCGCAGGGATGGCGGGAGGGGAGGTCGGCGGTGCCGTGTTGCGGCTGAGTTGTCCGATGAGAAGGCGAATCTCCGGATTAAATCCTGTAGCCTTCCTTGGCGATGAGGATCACGAACTCCCCGCGTGCCTGCTTGCGGGAGAAATGCTCGAGCAGGTGCGCACTGCACCCACTGACGGTCTCCTCGTACAGTTTTGTTATTTCCCGGGCAACACAGATGGTTCTGTCGGGTCCCATTACCTTTACGATATCCTGTAAGGTCCGTTGCAGGCGATGACAGGACTCGTAAATGATCATGGTGTGCTCATCATGGGTGTGGAGAGTGAGGAAATTCCTCCTGGCGGTCGTCTTCGGGGGCGCGAATCCGGCGAAGAAAAAGCGATCGGTCGGCAATCCGGACGATGCCAGTGCAGCGATCGCCGCGCAAGGTCCCGGTACCGGAATCACAGGCAAGCGGGCCCTTCGACATTCCCTTACCAAACGGAATCCCGGATCGCTGATACCGGGGGTACCCGAGTCCGACACCACGGCGATGGAAGCGCCTCGTTGAAGACATGTGAGGAGTTCGGCGGCGCGTTCGCGCTCGTTACCGTCATGATAACTCGTGGTGGCCGTGCGTATACTTAGCCTGGCCAACAGAGCGCCGGTCCTTCGCGTATCCTCGCAGGCGATTCTTGTACAGGTTTCCAGCACCGCGCGAGCTCGAGGCGACAGATCGGCGAGATTGCCAATCGGTGTTGATACCACGTAGAGGTGCCCGGGTTCGGCAGCCCAGCGGTCGGCCTCCGGGGACATGAATTCAAAGTGAGGGAAACGAGGCCGGGTTACATGCCGGGCATATTCCCCTCGTTTTCCCAGCCGGCCGGCCGGCTCCACGGAATCTGAGAGTCCTTAGGATCCTGGGTTTGGCAGCCCACTGCGAACAGGCCGGCAAGCAGGATGAGTGCGGCTATGATAGACTTGAAACGGTGTTGCATCATGGTTGTTCGACTTTTAGTGCGACGATGTCGCCCGTTCTCAATTGTCCGGCATCGCCCGCTTTTGGCAACACCTGAGCGATACAAAATTCAGGCCGGACATTTATCAGTAAAACCTTAACGATTGCTTCGTTTCCCCGGTAGACGGTGTAACGCCGCTCCGGCTTCAGTCCGCTACTACTTCCCGCATTTATTGCAAAGAAGAAGGCCTCCCGTCCTATGGCAATCACCTCCGCCGCCACCCTTCGTTCGGATTCATTCTGTTTTCCCGTTCCGGCTAAGCTGTCTTGGAGATCTGTCGGGTTCGCGGCTCGCCTGGCGATCAGATCTTGGTATTCTCGAAGCTCTGACTCCAATTCAGCAATTTGGCGCATCTGCTCTTCGATTTGAGCTGCGTATTCACTCGATTCGACGAGTCCGGACAGGGGAACGGCGGTCTTCAAGGAAACCAATTCACGCCTCAATCGGACAATCTCCTCTTCCTGTTTCCCTGTCTCGACCCGGACCGATTCGACTTTGTTGCGCATACCTGACATCTCCGATCGAGCCTGGATATTCTGTTGCAGCAACGTGTCTCCTTTTGCTTTTGCATCACCGAGCTGAGCATCGAGCTTTTCGAGTTCGGAGGCCAGCATGTTTCTTTCTACCTCAATCTGGTCGCGTTCGGTCTCAACTCCGTCAAGTCGCTTCTGCGTAAGAGCCAGCCGCGTGTCTAGGACCTCCTTCTTATCTCCAATAAGCAGGTAGATCACGATCGAGGAGATGGTGCCGGCGACGGCGGCGAAACGCAGAATCAGGGAAAATGTGGTCACTCGGATAGGTAGGCAAATGTAGTCGCAAAGACCGGATCCTGCTCTGACCGCTCAATGTGCTTGTGCGGATTCGCGGCCAGGTGCTGGAGCAGCTTGAAGATGCTCTCGGTTTCGTTCCCCGCTTCGATTGCCTCGGCCAGTTCTTCGGCCATGAAGGATTGACCCGGGTGCGCACGCAGATGCTGATAGCACCGCGCCTGTATCTGCAGCGCGGTGGCGGCCGCTCGTTTACCCGCCTCGACGCCGGGCTGGTTGTAGGCGTTGATATTTACCAGGCTGGCGTATATGCCGACGGTCCGCTCGTAGAGGGCGATGAGCATGCCCAGGGAACGTGGATTAAGTTCGCTAATGGTCAGGGTGATCGACTCACGACCGTTCTCCCAGAGCGCTGCGCGCGTGCCGAGGTAGAAGCCGTGCAGGAAGTCGCCCGACGTCACGCCGGGTTCGACCTCGATCTGATCACCTGAGCTGTCGCCGAGCACTTCGATAAAAGTGACGAAGAAGTTGGCGATGCCCTCTCGCAGTTGCTGCACATAGGCATGCTGGTCGGTGGAACCCTTGTTGCCGTAGACTGCGATCCCCTGGTTAACCACCGTCCCATCGCGGTCGAGGGCTTTGCCCAGCGATTCCATAATAAGCTGCTGCAGGTACCTGGCGAAGAGCTGGAGCCGATCCTTGTAGGGAAGGATGACCATATCCCTCGATCCCCGGCCGTCGGTGGCGTAGTACCACATGGCGGCAAGCAGAGCAGCCGGATTACGCAGCAGTTGGCGCACGCGAGTGGCCCGGTCCATCTCCCGTGCTCCGCTGAGCAGGGAATCCGTATCGATTCCCTGAAGAGCCGCCGCCACGAGCCCGACGGGGCCGGTTTCGCTGGTGCGCCCGCCTACCCAGTCCCACATCGGGAAGCGGGCCAGCCAGCCCTCGGCAGCGGCCCGCCGATCGAGCTGGCTATCGACGCCGGTAATGGCCACGGCATGCCGGGCAAAGAGCAATCCAGCTTGTCGATAGGCGTGCTCGGCGCTGAGCATGCCGTTCCGGGTCTCCGGTGTGTTCCCCGACTTGGATATGACGAGGGTCAGCGTATTCCCGAGGCAGGGCGCAATCTGTGCCAGTACCAGCTCTATCCCCTCAGGATCGGTGTTGTCGAAAAAGTGTACTCGCATTCGGTCGGTCCGGGGACAGCCAAGCGCCTGGCTGACCAATTGAGGGCCCAGCGCTGAACCACCAATGCCGATGAGCAGGAGCTGGTCAAACGTCCCTGCCGCACCCCGCAGTTCGCCCGCGTGAATGGCAGCGGCAAAATCGGCAATGGCTTTCCGAGTGTCCCGTATAGCGCCGCCGATTTCAGGAGTGGGAGCCAGGTTCGGATCGCGCAGCCAGTAGTGGCCCACCATGCGATCCTCGTCGGGGTTGGCGATCGCTCCACCTTCAAGTTCCTCCATCGCGCGCAGCGCGCTCTGCAGGCGCGGATCGATACCCGCCAGAAAGTCTTCGCCGAACCGCATGCGACTGACGTCGATTGCGAAATCCAGATCCGGGAAGTGCTGGTAATACCGCTTGAATCTGGGCCAGTTCACGGTTCCTCTTCTCCCGTTCAGTCGATTCTTAAGCGAGGCCGCTGATGCTTAATCCGTGACTGCGCCAAGGGAGGCCGAGCTCACCTGTCGCGCGTATTTTGCCAGGACACCGCGGTCCTCACGAGGAGGAGGGGGCTTCCATTCAGCAAGGCGTGTTCTTATGGTTTCCTCGGGCAAGTCCAGCTTCACCTCGGCACTTTCGGCGTCGATCGTGATCGGATCTCCCTCTTTGATGATGGCGATGGGGCCGCCCACAGCCGTTTCCGGAGTGACATGGCCGACCACGCAGCCATGGCTGCCGCCGGAAAAACGACCGTCCGTTATAAATGCGACTTCCTTGCCCAGACCGCGCCCCATTACAGCTGATGTGGGGGCCAGCATTTCCCGCATTCCGGGAGCGCCTTTGGGTCCCTCATTTCTTATGACGATGACGTGGCCGGATTGCACCTCACCCTCCAGAATGCCTTTCAGGGCCGATTCCTCCGATTCGTAAACGATGGCCCGGCCGGTGAAACGCAGCCCCTCCTTTCCCGAAATCTTGGCCACCGCGCCTTCCGGAGCCAGATTGCCGTAGAGTATGCTCAAATGTCCCTCGGGCTTAATCGGATCCTCGAATGGGCGGACGATATCCTGATCCGCCGGGTAGCGCCCGGCTTGCCTCAGGTTGGTTGCCATGGTCTCGCCCGTCACCGTAAGGCAGTCGCCGTGCAGCAGTCCTTCATCGAGCAGCATCTTGAGAAGGGGTGAAAGGCCGCCGATGCGCACAAAGTGGCTCATATTGTATTTCCCGCTGGGTTTCAGGTCACAGAGAACCGGTACCTTGCTCCCGATGCGTGTGAAGTCATCGAGTCGAAGCGGAACCCGGGCGGCGTGTGCGATGGCCAGGAGGTGGAGGACTGCGTTGGTCGAACCACCCAAGGCGGTCACTACCGTAATCGCGTTCTCGAATGCCTCGAGACTCATGATATCACTCGGGCGAATACCCTGCTTCAATAGACCGAGAACGGCCCCTCCTGCCTGGTGGCAGTCGCGCCGCTTTTCCTTCGAAATGGCCAACTGGGCCGAACTATTTGAGAGACTCATCCCCAAGGCCTCGATAGCCGAAGCCATGGTATTGGCCGTATACATGCCGCCACAGGCCCCCGGGCCCGGTATGGCGCAGGCTTCAATGCTGCCGAGTTCGCTCGTGCTGATGGCGCCCCGGGCGTGTTGGCCGACGGCTTCGAATACAGAGATGATGTCCTGGGGCTGGTCCCGGTAAAGTCCAGGAACGATGGTGCCGCCATAGACAAATGCTGCCGGCCGGTTCAGGCGCGCGATCGCGATCATGCAGCCCGGCATGTTCTTATCGCAACCGCCGATGGCCACCAGTCCGTCAAATCCCTGGGCTCCCACCACCGTCTCAATGGAATCCGCGATGACCTCGCGGGATACCAGGGAATAGCGCATTCCCAGCGTACCCATGGAGATGCCGTCGGATACGGTGATGGTGCCGAAGGGCACCGCCTTGCCCCCGGAACTGTCGACGCCGGCCACCGATTCACGAGCGAGTTCATCGATGTGCATGTTGCAGGGCGTTACCATGCTCCACGTCGAGACCACCCCGATCTGTGGCTTGGAAAAGTCCTCGGTGGTAAATCCGACTGCCCGTAGCATCGAGCGATTGGGTGCGCGATCCGTTCCGTCAACCACAACTGAGGAATAACTTCGTAGATTTTGAGCTGTTTCGGTGGACATACTTTTTTGCTATTGTGCAGCCTGGTAACTCAACGCTATGGGTGAAGGGACTCGATTACCGGACTAGCGTCGTATCTGACACGACATGAGGTACATTTGCTTTGAAAAATGCGCCTTGTCCCTTCCATGATGTGGGTCTGATTCTCAATAGGTGAGAGACAAAACAGCAATGAATTTCTCTTTGCTTGCCATAAATTGTAACGGAGACGGCCTGGACTGACATGGAGTTCAGTTTGAAGCGTACGCTGAAGGCGCTCCTCTATTCCACATCCGAGCCGCTTTCGATCCGCGACGTCCAGTCGCTCATATCGCGTTATCACAACGAGGTCGACATTCACCGGAAAACGGCCAACGACCAGGATTCGGTGGCAAGTGATAACGAGGGGGAGCGACAGCGTTGGATGCAGGAATTGATCAACCAGGTTCCGTCTCTGGTCACGGCTACACAGATACGCGCCGCCATTCAGGAAATCCAGGAAGATCTCGAGGAGCGAAAGGAGGTTTATCAGATGCAAGAGGGACCCAACGGTTACCGTCTGGTCATTGCGCCAGCCTACTCCGTATGGATAAGGCTACTGCGCAACGAGACGAAACCGCTGCGCCTGAGTTCCGCTTCGATGGAGACGGTAGCCATCGTCGCTTACCGCCAACCCGCCACCCGGTCTGAGATCGAAGCCATCCGTGGGGTTTCGTCTGACAGCGCTCTCAATACGCTGATGGAACACGAGCTGGTTTATGTCACGGGCCGGGCGGATTTGCCCGGGAGGCCGATTCAATATTCTACCACGGAACGGTTTCTGGAGTTCTGCGGGTTGCGTTCAATCGAGGAGCTTCCCGCCTCCGATGTATTGACCCCCAACGAGATAACGGAATGGATCCGGAAAGCATCGCGGGTTGAAGGAGAACTCGGCGATGCCGATGTTGGGTTGCCAGAGGCGGCGCGGGACGCTTGAACTGTTCCTATGAATCTGGAATCGCTACGCTCTCAGATCGACGAAATCGATCGGGAAATTGTGGACAGGCTCAACGACCGGGTAAAGCTGGCTGCGGAAGTCGGCCGCCTCAAGAGCATGACCGGAGCGGAGGTCTACGTGCCCGGAAGGGAAGAGGAGATCATGCGCAAACTTGCCGCGTTGACTTCGGGACCCTTGGATGAACAGGCGCTAAGGGCAATATACCGGGAAGTCATTTCGGCGGCAAAGGCGGTGGAGAAAGAGATTGTGATCGCCTATTTAGGCCCGGAGGCGACCTATACTCACCAGGCCGCTGTCAAAAACTTTGGTTCCAGCCTGAATTATCAGCCCCTCAGAACCATTCCGGACGTGTTTGCCGCGACGGAAAGAAACGAGGCCGACTACGGCGTCATTCCGATCGAGAATTCGACAGAGGGAGCCGTATTTCATTCCCTCGATCTTTTGCTCGAGACCGACCTCAAGATTGTGGCACAGATCTATCTGGAGATTGCTCATTGTCTGATTTCATCCTCTTCAATCGAGGAAATCACTTCGGTTCATTCCAAAGATCAGGCCCTTGCCCAATGCCGGCAATGGCTGGATCGAAGGCTTCCCGATGCAGAGAGGGTCGATGCTGAAAGTACCGCGGCAGCTGTCCAGCTTGCGCGTGACCAGCCAGACACGGCCGCAATTGCAGGGCGCATCGCGTCTGATCTCTATGGCGTTCCAGTGGTTGTGGAGAACATTCAGGATGAACTGGAAAATGTGACCCGCTTCCTCGTCATCGGAAAACAATCCTCTCCACCTCTGGGCGATGGCAGGGAAAAATCCAGCTTCGTGTTTTCGCTGCGCGATGAAGCCGGGGCTCTCCTGAAGGCCTTGCAGCCCTTCGCCTCGCGGGGAGTCAACCTCTGTAAGATCGAGTCCAGGCCGAGTCGCCGAAAACTTTGGGACTACTATTTCTTCATCGACGTGATCGGCCATTTCGATGATCCGCCGGTTCGGGAATCGGTTGCGGAACTCGAGGCACACTGCGCAATGATCAAGTGGTTGGGCAGTTATCCCAACACATCGCTCTGACCGATGCTCCAGACGCTGCGAATTCGAGTCATTCCTAGCGCCTCCCGGAACCATATCGCGGGCTGGCGCGATGGCGAATTACGGGTCAAGGTGCAGGCACCTCCGGAGCGCGGTCGGGCTAATCTCGCCGTGGGGAAATTGTTGGCCCGCGCCCTCGGCATCAAGAAAGGCGCTATCCGTATTGTGCGAGGCGAAAAGGATCGCCGGAAGTTGATTGAGGTCTATGGCTTAGCCTTGCACGAGATACAGGAGCGCCTGATCGTCAGTCTGAATAGAGAAAGTATATCAGGCCCAGGAACAGGGCGCCAAGCAGCGAAACTACCGCCACCATTACCAGGCAGGTAGTTCGCGTTTGCTTGGCAGAATCTTTCCGCTCTATCCTGAGAATGCCGTCCGCAGTAATAGCGGTCGTCTCTTGGTCAGCATCTTCCAAATCCTGCTCCAGAGGCACTTCCAAAGACAAGAGATCAGGCTCCACGCCCGGATCCGTTCCCGCTGTAGCACCGGCCTCGACATTGGCATCACCGCCCTCACTGTCGGCGACGGCACTCGGTTCCGCGCGGATCTGAGCAATCTTGGCATCCAGCCAAACAAGCTGTTTCTCGAGCAGGGCCCTCTGTTCGAGCAATTCCTGAAGCGTGACTCTCAAACCTCAAAAAAGCCGGTATTGTGTAAGACCAGTGGAGGTAGGGTAGGGCACCATTCGCTATCTACCGTCTCCGCTTTGGAATTCTGGCATTGGCATGCTTATTTGTCGGACACGACACTAGGTCGATGCCGTTTCGACCGATACTCGACGATGCGGGGCGTCCCATTTCACGCGCCCGTCTTTCGTGGCAAAAAGCGTAAAATCCCGCCCCATGCCAACATTGCGGCCGGGATGGAAGCGCGTTCCGCGCTGGCGTATAAGAATCGTTCCCGCCGTGATGGCTTCACCGTCATACCACTTTACTCCCAGCCGTTTGCTGATGCTGTCGCGGCCATTCTTTGAAGTGCCCTGTCCTTTTTTGTGTGCCATGTTGCTTCCGTCTCAGGTACTGATGGTTTCGATGCGAATAACGGAGAGTTCCTGCCGGTGGCCCTGCTTTCGCCGGTAGCCCTTGCGACGTTTTTTCTTAAAGACGATAATCTTTTTACCTCGCTTGTTTTCCAGTATAGTGGCGTTGACGCTGGCGCCCTCGACCAAGGGTGTGCCAAAGGAAGTCGCATCTCCTTCTTCCACGGCCAACACCTCGTCAATCGTGACTGCGTCGCCGGCGTTCGAATCGCGAAAGCGATTGACGAAGATGATGTCGCCTTCTTCCACGGTAAATTGTCTGCCTTGCGTTCTAATGGTGGCCTTCATGGAAAAAGTAGGCGAAATAAATGTCTGAAATCCACAAAGGCAAGCCTATTGTAAGGGTTTTCGGCCCATAAGATAGCCTTCAAGCTCTTCGCAGAAGAGCGTTACGCAATCTGTCGCTTGCCTCAATCGCTCAAATGCCCACATAACCATTTTCGACAGTTCATCATAAACAGCCAGAATCTTAGCCCCACAGATTGGTAGCTTGTGAAGCAGCAGGAAGTAAGAGCCTACTACTCGCAGTCGCCGGTAGTCGAACACTACGCCGACGCGGCCGCTACTATTGGTCTCTGGATCTCCGAAGAGAAGATTTTCACCCGGGTCTTCGAGCATGATCATCTTCTTTTGGAAGTGGGTTGTGGAGCGGGGCGCATTGCATTTGGTCTACATGAAATCGGATTTCACAATCTCATGGGTGTTGACAATTCCAAGGCCATGATAACCGAGGCCCGGCGTCTAGCCCGGATTTTGCGTTTTCCCATTCCCTTTCGCGTCGGTGATGCCACTCAGTTGGAATTTGAGGACGGGATGTTTGACGGCGCCATTTTCGGATTCAACGGGCTTATGCAGATTCCGACAAAGGGCTCCCGCCGCCAGGCAATGTCCGAATTGTTCCGTATTATTCGACCGGGGGGCTACTTCGTGTTTACCGCACATGATCGCGAGAACCCCCGCTACCGCAGGTTCTGGAAAAAAGAGAAAAAACAATGGCAGCGGGGTAAGCAAAAACCGGAACTCGACGAATTTGGTGATCGTTGTGAACCGACGTCCCATGGTGATCTATACATTCATGTGCCGACATCGAAGGAGATGAGGGCGGAACTGAAAGCGGCGGGATTTCGTGTCGAGGCCGATGTGCTGCGCTCGCAAATCGCCAACGAACCTTTAAGTGTGCGCGAATTCTCCGATGAGTGCCGATTCTGGGTGGCGCGACGCCCGCTGCGCGAAGCCTCCGGAAGTGCTGATGAGGAAGCTGCCCCGTCTTGAACTTCATCATTCCCTGTCCCGGGGTGTAAAAAAAAGCCGTAGATTCGCCGTTGCTCCCGTCTGGGCGAAGCAATGCATCCAGTGGCTGTCGGTTTTAGCAGGATGAAACTGATTCGGTAGTTTGAGTACTAAGTCCGACAGATTGCTAGCCCGACTTGACCAACTCAACCTCTAAAAAAGTTTTTTTCGGGGGTAAATGGGCTGTCGAGTTTTTCGGGGGTAAATGGGCTGTCTCGCATAAACAGTGGGGGAAGGTTGGCAGAACAGCCTGTAGTGTAGACCTACCCTCTTCCCAGGCCTCGATATGTTTGTATAATTGGGGGCCATCATGTTTCTGAGGTGCAATCGTCGGCGCAAAGATGGCAAAGAGCATTGCTATTGGAACATCGTGGAGAATAAGCGTGTGGGTGGCGGTCGGGTGGTGCAGAGGCAGGTTCTCTACCTTGGAGAGATCAACGACAGCCAGCGCAGCGCTTGGCGCAAGAGTATCGAGATCTTTGCCGAGGGTAGTGCCCGGCCGGAGCAGGTGGCGCTGTTTCCCGAAGATCGGGCGCCGCCGCTCGAGGAGGAAAGCATCGTACGGATTCGGCTCAAAGATTTGAGGATAGAGCGGCCCCGGCAATGGGGAGCGTGCTGGTTGTCCTGCGTGCTTTATGAACAATTGGGGTTGGGTGAGTTCTGGCGCGAGCGAGTGAGGCCTTCCCGGCAAGGCAGGCGGTGGGCCCATGTGTTGCAAACCCTGGTGGCCTATCGACTGATCGATCCAGGAAGCGAGTGGCGGCTGCACCGCCAATGGTATGAGCAATCAGCCATGGCCGATCTTCTGGGCGAAGACTTCGCCTTGGCCGAGAAGAACACCCTGTATCGCTGCCACGATCGATTGCTGGAGCACAAAAAGGCCTTGTTCGCCCACCTGACCAACCGCTGGAGCGATTTGTTCAACACCCGTTACGAGGTACTGCTATACGATCTGACGAGCACCTATTTCGAGTGTGATCCGAACCAGGAACCAGCGGCTTCGAGCCGAATCCGCAAGTTCGGCTACAGCCGAGACAAACGTTGGGATTGTCTGCAGGTGGTGATCGCCCTGGTAGTCACCCCGGAGGGCTTTCCGATTGCCTATGAAGTGCTTCCCGGTAACACCCTGGATCAAACCACCTTGGGCGATTTTCTTGCTCGCATCGAAAAGGCCTACGGCAAGGCCCGGCGCATCTGGGTCATGGATCGGGGAATACCTACCGAGGAGGTTTTGGCCCAGATGCGTGCAAGCGACCCGCCGATCGACTATCTGGTGGGTACGCCGCGCTCGTGGCTGGACAAGTTCGAGCAATCGTTGCTGCAAAAGCAGTGGCAGAATCTGCGTGCAGGTATCGACGTAAAACTCATCAGGGAGGGGGGTGAAACTTATGTTTTGGCCCGTAGCAAGGAGCGTCTGCACAAAGAAAAGGGTATGCGTCTGCGCGGTTTGCGCCGATTGCTTGAGAGGCTCAAGAAGCTCCGCGATAGCAAGCGGCGTTACCAGCGCGATACCATCCTCATTAAACTGGGCGAAGCCAAGAAGGAAGCCGGCCCGCGGATCTGGCGTTTACTCGACATTGCCGTAGCCCCCAAGGATGGCCCCGCCAATGGCTCGCCGGTGAGCTTCCGGTTGAACTGGAAGAACTACCGTCAGGCCTATCGCCGGGAAGGCCGCTACCTGTTGCGCAGCACCCTCAGTGCCGACAATCCGCACCGCCTCTGGCACCTCTACATCCAACTCACTGAGATCGAGCAAGTTTTCAAGGAAATGAAAAATGACCTCTCCATCCGGCCCATCCATCACCAAAGGGACGATCGCATCGAGGCCCATATTTTTATCAGCTTCCTGGCTTACTGCCTATGGGTCACTCTGAAGCGTCGCTTGCGCGATCTGGCCCCTGGTCTTACTGCCGCCGAGGTGCTTTCGAAAATGGCGGCGATGCAAATGCTCGATGTAAAGCTACCCACCACCGACGGGCGCACCGTGGTGCTCACCCGTTACACCGAGCCCAGTAAGGATCAAAAGCTATTGCTCAACCAGCTAAAGCTTGAACTTCCTGCACAACCGCCACCAAAAATCGAATCGAAAACTAGCGAGATGTAGTGGAGACCTTTGGTCGTTTATCAACGACTTAGGTCAAAAATGACGCCCAGTTGAGAAAGAGGGGCTAGGGCGAGTCGGACGGGGACGTATTCCCGTCCGAAGAGTCCTTCAGACCGAGCAGTTTCAACAAGGTGTTGATGACCGCCCGCAGCTCTGCGGGGAGTTTGCCGCCTCGACTCTCTCGGATGAGGTCGTCCCGGGTCAACGATGCCTGGCCGAGGGCGTCTCGATAGCGCTGTTCCATCCGCAACCGGTCGGCCTGTACCTGGGAGAGCTCCTGCTCCTTTTCGTTCAACTGCGCACGTAGTGCGGCTAGTTCCTGAAGTGCCTCTTCCCCTTTGTGGTTTGGCCTACGAGTTCCCTCCAGCAGGGTGAGTTTTTCCTGCGCCTCTTGCTGGGCCTCGTGGAGGGCTGCCAGTTTCTCCCCGAGTTCACTAAGAGCTTCTTCGGCACGCGCTTTCTCCTGCGCTTCGCGCGCTACCCGCTCGATAAGTTCATTAACGCTTTGCTCGCGAGCTTCCTGCTCCTTTCGGGACTTTTTTTCAGCCATACGTAGAGCCTCCCTGGCCTTAGACTCCCTGGCCCTGGCCTCCGCTTCGCTTCTGGCTGACTGATTGGCCTCATCTTCCGCTTTTTGGCGAAGCTGGTCGTTGACGTTGACCATGTCTTCGAGTTGCTGAATCCACTCGTTCGAGACCTCATCAGGTTCCTGCCGCGCCTCAGATTGAGACTGTGCCTGACGTAGCTTATGGGCGAACCTGGCATCTTTGGATTGCGTATATCGCCAAAAATACATCCAGGATCCGAAAAGGGCAGTGGCCATGAGCAGAAAAAGTCCTGCAATAATCCATCGATTCTTCATGTTCCCCAATTTATGAGCAGTGATGAAAGAGCCGTCTCCAATTGCAACGATGAAACGCAAATTCGGTCGTTACTCGCCCTGCTTTGCCGGTATTGTCTTGTGAAAGCGCCACCGCGTTTGTATGTATCCCCTTGGGGCCTCTGACGTTTTGCACTGGCTCCGCGTTTCTATCTCAATTTCCAGACAATGGTCCGGTTTCTTTTCGATATCCTAAAGCAATTGCTGGCCTTCGGTATCGCATTCATCTTGTTCTGCGGGTTCGTGCTGGTAGCTTTGGTCGGAGTCAGCCTCCTTTTGGAAGAAACCCCTGTGGAGATCAAGGGCGATTCGATTCTGGTCCTGGATCTTTCCGATGGAATCGCCGATTCACCTCCGCAACTGGACCCGTTTCAAGCTCTAGTGGAAGCGTTGCGCGGTATTCAGAAGCGACCCCTCTACCTGAAGGCTTTGGTGGATACTATCGACCGCGCCGCCACTGATGACCGCATTACGGGAATTTTTATTCACGGTAGCTTCCGGACCGGCAGGTACAGTTCGCATTACGCCATGCTTCGCGAACTCCGCCATGCCTTGAACCGGTTTTCTGACCAAGGCAAGCCCATTACCGCTTACGTGATTCGGCCGACCCTGCGGGACTACTACTTCGTATCTCTGGCCGACACTATCATTCTAAATCCGTTTGGGGAAATCATGCTCAAGGGAATAGCCGCCAATATGGTGTACGTCGGGGAAGCCTTCTCGCGCTACGGGGTCGGAGTGCAACCGATAGCCGCTGGGAAGTTCAAATCGGTCGGCGAAATGTTTATCCGTAGCGAGATGAGTCCGGAAAACCGGTTGCAGACTCAAGTTTGGATAGATGAATTGTGGCACCAAATCCTGGATGACATCGGGGAGACCCGGAGCCTACCTCGCGAGTCTCTGATAGAGATCGCAGAAAATGACCCTTTGCTGGATGCAAAATCCGCATTGGAATACGGCCTCGTAGACAAACTGGGCTACTTCGACGAGGTCATCGACGACCTCATTGAGGTGTCCGAATTTGATGTCGATCGAGAGTCGTTCCGCCAAGTCGCAATGCAAGATTACACTTGGGGGGACGACCTTCAAATCGATCTTCTCGACGATGAACTGCCGAAGGTTGCGATAGTATATGCGGAGGGGCTGATCGTAAATGGCGAGGGGGACTATGATCAGGTCGGCGCTGATAAGCTTACTCGCGAGATTCGCAAACTGCGCCGGGACGAAGATGTTAAAGCCATGGTGCTGCGGGTGAATAGCCCGGGTGGCAGTGCCCTCGCATCTGAAGTGATCGAGCGCGAGGTAGGTTTGCTGGCCAAAGCCAAACCCGTCGTCGTTTCGATGGGCGGTTACGCCGCTTCCGGAGGCTACTGGATCAGTGTCAATGCCGACAAGATTCTCGCACAAACCGTCACCATAACCGGTTCCATCGGCGTCTTCGGATTACTGCCTAATGTCAAGCAGATTGCCAACGACCACGGAATCACATTCGACGGGGTAAAGTCGTCACCCTATGCAGATCTACTGACCCTGGCCCGCCCCAAGAGTGAGGACGAAATGGGAATAATCAGTCAAAGTGTAGCTACGGTATACGAAGCCTTCTTGAATAAGGTCGCAACCGGTCGCGAAATGTCCACGGAGCAAGTTGACTTGATCGCACAGGGCCGGGTGTGGTCGGGCCTGGCAGCCTTGAACCACGGGCTCGTCGACCGTATCGGAGGCCTGCACGATGCTATTGAGGAAGCGGCCGCTCTGGCTGGCCTGGGGGAGGACTACCGCACCGTACAGATTCCCGAGCCGCTTGAGTTCAGGGATCTTATTAGCCGGTTATTAGAGGGCGAATTTGGGCGCAATCCTCTCAGGTTCTGGAAATCCGGCCAAGGGCTTCTGGAACGCATTGAAGACGAGATTTTTTGGCTTGGGAGCCTCGATGATCCGGGCAGCGTCTACGCACGATTGCCGTTTTCGATTCACCTCAACTAGGTTTTCGGCGGTTCGGCGTAGCGAGCGGATGCGAGCGAAAGCCCAGCAATCGTGATCGCAGATAACTGCAGTTCCGAAAGTCACTCTCAGCTTGTTCAACAGGTGAAAACTCGGGGGAGTCGACTCTCGCTTGTCTTTGAGCGACTGCTCTGGGGTAGCCAACCGCCGAACGACGAGGAGCGGAAAGTTATGAACTGCACGAAATGGGTGACTCCTGGTGGCCCAATGCTTATCGGAGCGTAGCGGAGATTGCGGTGCGTGGGTGGGCCATGCGAACGGTCCCGTAAACCCGAGGCAACCCCTCCTTCGTCGGGAGTAAGCACCGGGGCCACGAGGGTTCGGCCTGCCAAGCAACCTTCCAGGCAAAGCCGTGTGTTTCGTCCCGTTGAAAAGGGTGCCCCGGTCCTAGGCAAATGCTTCGTCCGGTCAGGTCCGGGGAATCTACGGCTTTTACCCTTCGGGACCGGGTGTCGTCCTACGAGGTGTCTATTAGAACCCTGCAGTCCCGGCGCGGGGTGCCGGGACAGGGAATGATCAAGTCGAAAGGAAATAAGGCGATTAAGGAGTTCGGATTGATCCCGCCTGGCGGAAAGCCTGCTGACCGGAGATTCTGTCGTCAGATTCTCCTCCGATAATGTACCCCATCAGAGTTTCCCTTCCAAATCCTACTTCTCGACTGAACGCGAAGGCATCCAGCTACCTCGCTTCGAAGGATTGTCAAGAATCCAAGCCCGATAGATTGCGAACTACCCATTGACTTTTACCTTCAGCGATCCCAGAATGGATGACTTAATTACTCGAATTCGAGTAGTTCAGGAAGTGAGTAGCGGAAAGAGCAGCGATGAACGAAGCGACATTGGTTAGGGATTGCAGGGCAACGCTCATCCCCGCAGGCGACGAAGTCACACTGCCGGAAGGGAGCCGATGGGTGATCTCCCAGGCTTTGGGTGCATCCGTCACGGTCCGCAATGAAACCGGGATGTATCGTATCGAGCAAACCGATGTCGGTGCCCTGGGAGCGGATTTTGAAACGGAATCTGCGCAATCCCAGGCATCTGATCCTGTGGAAAGACCCTTCAGCGAAGACCTCATCTGGGAATCGCTGAAGGATTGCTACGATCCCGAAATACCGGTCAACATCGTCGATCTCGGCCTGATCTACGACCTCGCCGTCAATCCGACGCCCTCGGGGACCTATGACGTCGCCGTGAAAATGACGTTGACGGCCCAGGGATGCGGCATGGGGCCCGCTATTGCCGGCGATGCCAAGGCCAGGATCGAGTCGCTTCCTGAAGTGCTTTCTGCTGAGGTCGAAATTGTTTGGGATCCGCAGTGGACACCGCACATGATTTCTCCGGAAGGCAGGCGCAAGCTGGGTTTGGATTGAGCACCCTAAGTGTCCGCGGCAGAAAAACCGTTCAGCGGGAAACCAGCGCAACCGGCCGCTCATTCGAAAATCGATTCGACCCTGCAAACGTTCAGCGACTATCTGGGTGCGGAACGGCGCCTGTCGGGAAATACTGTTAGAAATTACCGGTGGGCGCTGCAGCGATTTCTCGATTGGTTGGTTAAGGAAGACAGCTGGTCTGGGGATTTTGCCCGTATCACCCCTCGTGACGCGCGCAGCTATTTGATCGAGAGCCAGCGCCAGCTTTCCCGCAGAACGGTCCACAATCATATCTCAGGACTCAAGAGTTTTTTCAACTACCTGGTCCGGAAGGAGGTGCTGAGCTTTAATCCGTTCTCCGGGCTGGCTCTTCCAAAGTTGGCCAAACCGCTGCCCAAATTCCTTACCGAAAACCAGATCCGTGCACTGCTGAGCGGTCCCGTGCGCCTTCTCGAGGAGCGGCGCTTGAGCGCGAAGCAGGCCTGGAGCGAACGAATCGCGCTCGAACTCCTCTATGGCGGGGGCCTGCGCGTAAGCGAGCTCGTGAGCCTGAACTATGGCATGGTCAATCTAACCGACGGCTGCGCTCGTGTTTTGGGCAAGGGAAACAAGGAGCGGCTCTGTCCCTTGGGTGACATAGCGGTCGCCTGTGTTAAGAAGTATCGGAATGAATTCGCCTCCGCTACCGGTTATGCCGATCCCGTGCTGACTAATCGATATGGGCGGCGGATCAGCGTCAGGCAGGTACAGTTGATAACCAAGAAGTATCTCCGTTTAGCTGGGCTTCCCATGGACATGTCACCCCACAAGATCAGGCATTCCTACGCCACTCACTTACTGGACCGGGGTGCTGATTTGCGGCTGGTGCAGGAACTGCTCGGCCATGCCAGCCTCTCGACTACTCAGATCTATACGCACGTGAGCGTGGCCCGGCTGAAGACCGTCCACCGGACCGCCCATCCCCACGGCTAGCAATCTGTCCGGCTCGGTGGCCATGCGTTCGGGCACCGGCTCCCCCGTGCCTTATGCCGGGGTGGCGCTGGTTCTTTGCTGCGGAGCGGGAAACTCAGTGCGTCGGCCAGGCTGCGCGTGGACCAGTCCCTTTTCCAGCATCCATTGTCCGCTGTCCGAAACGTATGCCCACTGAGCACACGAACCACGCCAAAATAAACCCTTATCCTTCTCTGCCCTCTCGGCGACCTCCGCGGTTCAAATTTTCCAAGGTTGATTTCAACGTGCCTTAAACGAGATCCAGAATAGAACCGAAATCGGGATCGTAGAGGCGTTTGTAGGTTCTGATGGCCAGCCCGTCGGTCATGGAGGCCAGAAAATCGCAAATTATCCGCATGCGCTCCCGCGATGAATGGCTCTGCTCGACCTTTCTGGCGAATCCTGGCGGCAGGATGTTGAGCCCGAGGTCACCGGGCCTTTCGCTCTGGGTTGAAAAGGCGGCAAAAAGCCGGTCCAGCACATGCCCTCCCTTGAACTCGATTTGTTGAATGGACGGGGAACTAAAGATCAGATCGGCGGCGATCCGCTTGTAGAGGCCGCACTCCTGGAGAGTGCACGCATCGATTTCCAAAGCAAACCGGTAACGGTTTGTGCGGTCGGCCAGAAAACCCTCCCTGGAACTCAGCCGGCAGGCTCGAATGAAAGAACCGACTTTGCTTCCAAACCGAGCCTGCAAAAACCCCTCCCCATAGGCTTCGACAATGCCGGCTACCAGAGCAAGCTCTTCGCCGGAGCAGGCGTTCTGTTCGGTCCATTTGTGCAGCAGCCCCGTGGAGATGAATCCTGCCTGCATACCATCGAGAATATCGTGCAGGGAATAAGCCGTATCGTCGGCCCAATCCATGATCTGGCACTCAATGCTGCGGAGACCGTTGAGTTCGGTTGGAGAGGGAAGGGGAGTGGCACCCCCGCCACTTCCTAGTGCGAAGGCGCGATACTGCTCCTGGTCATCGTAAAGAAACCGGTTCCTGGGATATCTCTTGGGCTTCTCTGCCCCGCCATCGCCTGCGGTGGCTTCGCTGCGCAACACTTTGTACTTCAGAATGCTGTCCAGAAACGCCCGCGTAGGGCACATCCCTGTCGATTTCATCTCCTGTTCAAAGATGAGTTCCGTAATCATCCGAAGCGTCTGCGCATTACCTTCAAATCCGCCAAATTCGGCCATTAATTCATTCAGTTTTCGCTCTCCGATATGCCCGAAAGGAGGGTGGCCGAGATCGTGCGCAAGACCGGCCGCTTCCACCAGATCCGGATCGATGTAAAAGTCGGCTTTTAGCTGGGAACTGCTCCCGTTGAGGTATTCGCAGATTGATCGACCGATCCGTGCCACTTCTATCGAGTGCGTCAAACGCGTGCGGTAGAAGTCAAATTCTCCGGACTGAAAGACTTGGGTCTTGGCTTGCAGTCGCCTGAACGCGGGGGTGTATACGATGCGGTCACGATCCACCTGGAAAGGCGTTCGGTGATCGCCGTCAGCACGGTCAAGGGGAAGACATTCGATGTCAAAATCCGCGTAAAAGCGATTCGCCATAATAGATAAGACCTTGATTATAAGATGTTTGAAATAAAAACAAAGCCATCGGCCAAGGTGCCGTTCTCACGCTCGAAAGCACTATTGTATCTCATTTTGGGTTGCTATACGACCGTTTTGAGACATAGATAACCTGCACGTATTTAGTGTCATGTCTCACATTGTACAAGCGCATTTGTGAGATATGACACTTGCAGGTTAGAGAATTACTCAGTTGCAGCGAGATGGCACGTGATTGGCTTAAGGGGGTATCCGACTACTACGATGTGGTGGTCATCGGTAGCGGTCTAGCCGGATTAACCGGAGCGAATTATCTTTCAAAATGTGGCCACTCGGTGCTCCTGCTCGAGCATCATTACCAGTTTGGAGGGTTGGCCACCTGGTTTCGCCGCAAGGGCGGACATATTTTTGATATATCCCTGCATGGATTTCCCATTGGCATGATCAAATCGTGCCGTAAGTACTGGACCCGGGAAATAGCCGATTCCATCGTCCAACTTAGAAACATTCGTTTCATCAACCCCCAGTTCAATATCTGGACCACTTTCGATCGTTCCGACTTCACTGGCCTGCTGGTAGAGAAATTCAAGATTGCGAAGGAAAAGGCCGAAGCCTTTTTCAGCTACTTGCGCTCAATGAATTTCTATGACAACAACCCGCAGACTACCGGAGAAATGTTCGAGCAGTTCTTTCCCGGGCGCAACGATGTCCATCGTCTGCTAATGGAACCCATCGCCTACGCCAACGGCTCCTCGATGGACGATCCCGCGATCACCTTTGGTATCGTCTTTTCCAACTTCATGAGCAAGGGCGTATACACGTTTCAAGGGGGTACCGACACGCTCATCAGGAAGATGGTGTATGAAATGCGACGGAACGGAGTTGAGATCAGGAAATGTGCGCTGGCGAAAAAGATCGTCTCCGAGATTCAGCATGGCGTGCGCAAAGTGAAGGGCGTTTTCGTCAACGATCGCTTCATACGCTGTCGTTCAGTGCTCTCGAATGCCAATATCAAGAACACAGTATTTGAGCTGGCAGGCGGGGAAAACTTCAGCAAGAGCTATTTGAACGAGGCCCGGAAAGTACGTATCAACACCAGCTCATGTCAGGTTTACTTTGGCATCAGGCGGGGCGAATCCATTGAAAACATCGGCGATCTGATTTTTACTTCCAAAGCGAAACACTTTAGTATGGAGGAACTTACCGAATTTCATACCTCGAGTAAGACATTTTCGTTCTACTACCCCGAAACCCGGCCCCATCTCAAGCACCCACGGTTCGCGATTGTCTGCTCGATAAACGGGAAATGGTCGGATTGGAAGGGAATCAGTGAAGCACGTTACGAAAAGGAAAAGGCACGTATGGCGGAGGAAGCTTTGATTTCACTGGAAGCGCTCATACCTGACATTAGAAAAAAGATTGACCACATCGAGGCCGCTACACCGAGAACGATCAATTACTACACCCGTCATTTTGGTGGCACCTCGTTTGGTACCAAATTTGAGGGCCTGAAGGTTTCGTCGGATTTGCCCCGGCAAATTCAGGGATTACACCACGCGGGCTCGGTCGGTATCATCATGTCGGGGTGGCTGGGAACGATTAACTACGGCGTGATCACCGCTCACCGAATCGACAAAGAGCTATGTGATCAGGAACCGTTCGTATCCGCTCAACGCGCCGCCCTGGTGAATGCCTGAATCATCGCGTCGACTGCCCTGAGTTCCGATTAATCTTCAGCGAGATCGAGCATGCCCACAAAAGGTATTCATGATATCATTCCTCATCGTCCCCCATTTCTTTTCGTCGATGCCATTCTTGACATTTCCGAGGAAAAGGCATCGACGACACGCGTCGTTCGCTCGGACGAGCCCTATTTCGCCGGCCACTATCCCGGCAATCCGGTCATGCCGGGTGTCCTTCTCTGTGAGGCCGTTTTTCAGACGGGAGCGATCTATCTTATCGAGCGGATGTCTCGAGACGGTGAGACGGCACAGAATCGAACACCCGTTCTGTCGCGCATACGCGAGGCGAAGTTCAAGAATATGGTGCGTCCCGGCGACTCACTGGTCATCGAGGTGACGTTTCGGGAGACTTTGAGTAAGTTCCACTTTCTGCGGGGCATTGTGAAGCGACAGGACGGGAAGACCGTGCTCACGATAGAATTTGCCCTGGCCTTAATTTCGGACGAGCGCTGTTGAGCAGAAGGAACATGAAGGCCCCGGAGCGGGCCTTGCGCTACCCCCAATCCCGATTTTATCGGGACGTACGTCACCGTATTTACGTATTGGAGTAATTAGCATCCCCAATGAGTTTTCTTGATCTTCAGGAGAAAGTCTTTCTCGTCTTCGGTGTCGCCAATCGCCGGAGTGTCGCCTGGTCGGTGGCTAATATCCTCGAAGACGAGGGGGCAAAAGTCGTATTCAGTGTACGTTCAAAAGAACGCAAAGAATCGCTGCAGCGCCTCCTTCGCGACCGCGAGGTCTTCATATGTGACGTGGAAAATGCCAAGGAGACGGCTGCCCTGGCTCGTGCAGTGGGTGAGAAGCACGGGCAATTGAATGGTCTCGTCCACGCTATTGCCTTTGCCAACTTCTCCCATGGGATTCAGCCTTTTCACGAAACCGCGCGCGGCGACTTCCTGCAAGCCACCGCCATATCCGCCTTTTCCCTGGTCGAGATTGCGAATTCCTTCCGGCCCTATCTCGAGAAGGAGGCTTCGATCGTATCCATCGGCATCTCATCGGACAAAGTGACGGCGGAGAATTACGGCTATATGTCCCCAATTAAGTCGGCCCTCGAAGGTTGCGTCAGAAACCTGGCCAAGTCCTTCAGTGCATTCAGTCAGATTCGCTTTAACACCGTCAACTCGGGGCCGCTCAAAACCAGCGCCTCGGCAGGTATTCCGGGATACCTCGAGAATTACCTCTATGCCGAGAAACTGACCCTCCGCAAACGGGCGCTACGAACCGAAGAAGTGGCCCATACGGTGGCCTTTCTACTGAGCCCGCGATCTTCGGGTATCAATGGTCAGGGGATCGTCGTGAACGCCGGCATGGATTTTAATTACTTTGACAGCGAAGTGATCGAAGCGACCATGCGGGCTTCCCAACCTGGCGATTCAGAACCATGAAATTTGAAGACGTCGTCATTGAGACTATGGCCTATGAACTCCCTCCTGAACCGTGGAGTTCATCTATGATTGAAGATCGTCTTAAGCCGTTGTATGAGCGGTTGCGCCTACCGTTCGGCAGACTGGAACTCATGACCGGCATTAAGGAGCGACGCTTCTGGCCGCAGCCCATGGCCCCGTCGGAAGCCAGCGCGCAGGCGGGCAAGAAAGCCCTCGAAGCCTCGGCTGTAGATGCCGATGAAATCGACCTTCTCATTCACTGTGCGGTTTGCCGGGACTGCCTCGAGCCAGCTACGGCCGCTTTCGTTCACAAACAGTTGGGCCTTGCTTCGGGAGTGCAGGTTTTTGATGTTTCGAACGCCTGTCTGGGGTTTCTGAACGCACTTACCATAGCCGCTACAATGATCCAGGCAGGCCAGATCAGGGCGGCGTTGCTGGTGGCGGGGGAGGATGGGCGCCCCCTCCTGGAACGCACCTTGCAGCTACTGCTGGAATCCGATTTTGATCGCAACGGAATCAAGCCCTATTTCGCCAACCTGACCATTGGCGCCGGTGCCGTGGCAACCGTCCTATGTCATCGGAACCGTGTTAGTGGGCAGCGGCCTACGCTCCTGGGCGGCGTAGTCGAGACCGACAGTTCGCACAGCAATCTCTGTCAAGGCGATGTCGCTGCTGAACATCAAGGCCTGGAAATGCAGACCGATTCGGAGGAACTGCTTAAGGCTGGGCTCCAAGTTGCGAAAAGCACTTGGGAAAAGTTCAAAAAGCATCTCGGATGGGACGAATCTTCTGCCGACCGCGTTATCTGCCACCAGGTGGGCAGCGCCCATAGACGCCAACTCTACCATTGTCTCGGGATCGATCTGGCACTGGATTTTTCGACCTTCGAGCGACTGGGCAATGTAGGATCGGTATCCCTCCCGATCACGCTCGCGATGGCGGCCGAGCGCGGCAAAATTGCGCGTGGCGACCAAGTTGCTCTGCTCGGGATCGGTAGCGGAGTGAGTTGCTTGATGTTGGGTCTCAGGTGGTGAACCTGGGAAATTGAATGATTTTAGTGTCGTGTCCGATAAATAAGCATGCCAATGCCAGAGCCATTTTCAGTCCCGATAAACTCGGGACTGAAAAGAGCCTGGCCCCAAGGGTGGAGCGGCATGGGGTCGCTAGCGGCGTTAGGACAAACCCGCAATGCCGCGAGGCATTCCGGGTCTGTCCCGCCTTGCTATCGACCCCATGGCGCCTCCACATTGGTTATGCTTATTTATCGGACACGACACTAGTACGAATGGCAGCGGAAGTTCCAAACGAGTTCGGTAGGCTCACCACAGGCGGATTCGAGAACACAACGAATTGATTCAACGTCCAATATCGAACTTCCAACATCCAACATCGAAGTTGGGATCTTCAGTGTTCGACAAGCATGGATGCACCCCCCCATCTGAAGGCGTTCTGCCCTTTCCAGTCCAGCTATCTGCAGTTAGGTGACCATCGCATGCACTATGTGGATGAAGGGGAGGGCGAAGCCGTGCTCATGCTGCATGGGAATCCCACCTGGTCCTATTTGTATCGGAACGTTGTAGCCGCCTTGCGCCCCAAATTTAGATGCATCGTTCCGGATCACATGGGATGCGGCTTATCGGACAAGCCCCAGCACTACGTCTATCGCCTGCAGACTCATATCGAGAATGCACTGGCCCTGGTAAAGGCGCTCTCCCTGGATCGATTTCATCTCATGGTTCATGATTGGGGAGGCCCCATCGGGTTCGGCCTGGCGCGGCAGGTTCCCGAGTTGGTTCACAAGCTGGTCGTCTTCAACTCCTCCGGCTTCCTGTCACCCAGAATTCCTCTGCGAATTCGGATCTGTCGGATTCCTGTTTTCGGCCCTGTCGCGATCCGGTTTCTCAATGGATTTGCTTTCGGGGCGACTCGCATGGCCGTAGTGGGAAAGCTTCCCATGGAAGTTCGAAAGGGCTTTCTGGCCCCATACGATTCCTGGAAAAGCCGGATTGCAATTCTGCGATTTGTTCAGGATATACCTTTGCATCCGCGCCATCCATCCTGGAAGACGATGCTTAAAATTGAATCATCCCTGTCCACCTTCCGGAATCGCGATATGCTTCTATGCTGGGGTGTGCGCGACTGGTGTTTCACGCAGCATTTTCTCGAAGGTTGGAAAGCCCGTTTTCCCGATGCCGCGGTTCATGAATTTCCCAATGCAGGACACTATCTGCTGGAGGATGCAGGTGATGTAATCAACCTCCTGGTCCGCCGTTTTCTCAGATCCGGACGGGGTGGCCTTCACGCACCACCTTAATCTCTACGGCTTCCGCGACCGGCAGTGGCGTGTGCGGCTCCGGTCTCACCTCGAATCCCGAATCTTCGTAATCGGAGACAGTTTTGTCGAGGGCTTCATGGTCGAAGCCGATGCGACCATACCTCGGGTTATGGAAAGGGAGGCAACCGCCGCTGGAGTTCGCGCCGAGGTTATTAACCTGGGCATCCGATCTTCATTTCCTCGATCTCACGCCGGACATCGCGGCCACGGAAAGCGCGGGCCGGCGCCTCTATTGGAATTACGATTCCCATATGAATCGAAATGGCTACCGCCTCTGCGCCGAACACATTGCCGAATGGTGGCTGCATTGGCGAGAACGCCACCTGGAGCAATACGATCTAAACGATTCCTCCAGCCAGCAGCTCAACCATATACAACGGTAAAGAGATAAGTTCGAATTGAACCGTTTTTACTCCCGCTACGCTCTTCACTCTGGCCTCGATTTTCTGTCTCGCTGGAGGGTTCAAATCAAATCGAATCGCTTGCTTCGATTTCTTTCAGGCCAACCTCAACGTAATACGAGAGAATTCTCCCTCTCCAGGGGCTTACGAGAGTTGAAGCACGGCGCACCTATACGAGTCCGACTATGTATAGGCCATAGGGACGGTTCGTTCGGAAGTGGCTTCTCGACCAAGCTTGACGATCTCACCCCGGGAGAACAGCACGGAGCCATTGAGTCCGGTATGGGCCTTCATCTGATTCGGCTCGAGTCTGTCCACGCCGAGGGCATTCTTCTGCGTCCCGTGGCGGCCTGAAACGATTTCAGCGGCATGTGCTCTTCGTACGGCCCGGATTCCTGCTTGTGCTGGATGATCTGGAGGCCCCCCAAGCCTCGACTTACCAATGGCTCCTGCACGCCTTCGAACCGTTCGAATTGGACGAACAAGCCCAGACCCTCATTTCGACGCGCGAGGACTAAGCGATGAGAGTAGAATTGCACACTCCGGGCGGTTTCGATTTTTCCACCACTGACCAGTTCGACACGCCCTGCCATGAAGGCGTCGGGAAAGAGTTTCAACGGGACCAACGTCCCAACCACCATAACTTCACGGCTCGCAGCAGGGAGAAAACGGAAAGACGCAGGATCGCGGCCTTTATGGCTATCGCCGATGGGGGAGAGGTTTCGTGCCCTGCGGCGGCGTTGGCAGGACGTGGCGCATCCAGCGGTGCACCTAAGCGAGTTCGTGAATTCTTTGGGTCTCTGCGCTCCGGTTTTTGGTGTGCGACTGCCAGAGATTACCGTTCAAAAGGGTGACCGTGCCGGTCTAACCCGGCTTAATATTTGATCTCGGTTCATCTCTTACGGTTTAGTCAGAGAAGAAACGAGTCGAAAACCTATAATCATCGGGGCGTAAGAATGGCCATGAAGGAAGCTGTCGGAGCCGGCCGCCAAAGGTGGATCGAAAAGTGGAAGTGGTGCTGGTGAGCGATTGTCTGAACAGCTACGATGGGCTCAGCGGGTTGCAACACAAGTGTTACGCTCATCACCACAAGGCGATTGCCGAAGCGACCAATCCCGACAAATCGGGACCGAGCGCCAATTGCGCCCCGCCGTCATTGCCCGCAAACTCTCCTGTGGCAACAAGACTCCCAAGGGCGCTCGCAATTGGAAGATCCTCACCGGTCTGGCGGCTACTTGCAGCCAACGGGATTCCTCCTATATCGACCTTGTGGCCTCCGCAGCCGTTCTCTACCCTGCCACTTAAATTTGGTTAAACAGGCACATACCCAATACCTGCTTCGAGCATGAATCGGCACTGCCCTGCATGGACTAATTTGCCAAGTGTAGCGAGACTGTTGACAACGAAATCACGATCTGGAAGCGTCTGAACATGGAGGTCATAATGTCGGGCGGTGATTGCGATCGCGTTGAGACTGCGGTGCAGAACTCCGTATCGTGCTGTCCGTCCGTAGTCGTTGCCTACCTGTTCGGCTCGGCGCTCAAGGGCCGGTGCGGTCCCCTGAGTGATGTGGACGTGGGCGTGCTGCTGGATTCATCCGCGCAGGTCGCGGAGGTTTGTGGGTCCCTGCAGGATGCGCTGTGTCGTACATTGGGGACCAATCGGATCGACCTCATCTCCCTTGCTCAAGCACCCTCGTCATTAGCTTACCGTGTGATACGCGACGGGCGATGCGTCTGCTGCCGTGACAGCAGAGCGCGTGAAGCCTTCGAGTCCGACACGGTGATGCGCTACCTCGATTTCAAGCCGGTTCGAGACCAGGCTTTTCATATCTCTCGAAAGCGCATACTGGAGGCGGTCTAGTGGTTGCCGATGTGGAAATCGTCAGAGAGCGTTCTGCCCGTGTGCGTCGCTACGTCGCGGATCTCGACCAATACCTCGCCGCCATCGAGTTATACCTTGATCCTTGCCGGTCTGACTCCAAGTGATAGGAAATCGCTTTGGGGGTGGATTGCAAAGCTGCGCCGTGAACCCCGAGACATGAACGGTGCCAACGGGATCTACTCCGAGCTGTTCCGTGATCTCGCTTCTGCGTGTGGTCGGCAGGTTTAGGGCGATGGAGACGTCGGACTATTCTGGTCCTAAAATAGGTTAGCGATTAAGCGCCAATTGAACCAGGAATCAATTGATCTGCCAGGTCATTGAAGTCCTTTGCGGTGATATCAATCGATACGTCTGGCCAGAGATCGAGCCTGTGCCAGACTGTGGCGATGCTTGGTTCCACGCTACCCGCGCTGGTTGACGTTCCGCGTTCGCTGGTAGATCCGGGCGAGGTCGCGTAGGTACTCCGTAGTTGTTCCACTAAGCTGTTCCAAATCCTCTTCGGAGCAGCGCCACTGCCAGTTGCCGACGGCTACTCCCGGGGTGTTAAAGCGGGCCGATGAATCGAGACTCAACAGATCCGGCAGCGAGATCACAGCCAGCCGGCTCACGGAGGCGTAGGCAGCCCGTATCAGATCCCACGAGATCTCGGAGCCATCAACTCTCAAATAGCGCCTCACCTGGTCCCGGACGGACTCGCCCGCGGCGGCAAACCATCCATGGGAGGTATCGTTATCGTGAGTGCCGGCATAAACCACCACATTTTTCCTTAAATTGTGGGGGAGATAGAGGTTCCGGTCGTCTCCATTGAAGGCGAATTGCAGAACGGCCATTCCGGGCAATCCCGTTCTCCGCAAAAGCCGCCGCACCGAAGGCGTTATCATGCCCAGGTCTTCCGCTATGACACGAGCGCAGGGAAATGCATCCTTTAGCTTTCTAAATAGCGAAAATCCTGGGCCTCTTATCCACCTGCCGTCGCGGGCGTGAGCGGCGCCACGGGGAACCCGCCAATAGGCCTGCAGCCCTCGAAAGTGATCCAGCCGCACCACATCAAACATGCTGAAATTCAGCTTGAAGCGTCCTATCCACCAGCGAAAATCGTCCTCCCGCAGCGATTTCCAGTCGTATAGCGGGTTTCCCCAGAGTTGGCCGTCCGGCGAGAAATAGTCGGGTGGCACGCCCGCCTGGCAGGCAGGAATTCCATCCCGACCCGTTTGAAAAAATCGGCGATCAGCCCACACCTCGGCACTGTCGAGCGACACAAACAAGGGGATGTCTCCGATGATTTGCACCTTTTTCTTCCGGGCATAGCGCCTCAGGGCCATCCATTGGCCGAAAAAGAGGTACTGAAAAAAGCGGTGAGCTTCGATCGAATCAGAGAGTTCAGGGTAAATCGAGGATTCGGTGGCTTTGGCATATTCGCGGCAGGAGGCTGGCCATTGCTGCCACGCTTTGCCGTTAAAGTGGCCCTTGAGGGCCATAAAGAGGGCGAAGGGATCGAGCCAATTCCGGTGCCGATGCTTGAAATCTGAAAAGAGCCCGTAGTTGGGCAGATAGGCGAATTCACCATCCTGAAAACGTCTGAAAGCCAGTCGCAAAACCGGCCAGAATAGGCTGTAGAGGCCTCCGTAATCTACATGATCTCCGGGCAGGTGGCCGAGATCACGAAGTTCCGATTCCTCGAGAAGATGAAATTCACACAAGGCCTCCAGATCGATCAAATAGGGATTACCCGCGAAGGCAGAGAATGGTTGATAAGGAGAGTCCCCATATCCGGTCGGTCCCAAAGGGCCGACCTGCCAGTAGCTCATCCCAGCATCGGCCAGAAAATCGATCCAGCGTGTGGCGCCTGACCCGAGATTACCGATTCCGCTGGCGCCGGGCAGTGCGGTAGGGTGAAGGAACACGCCCGCGGCGCGCGCTTTTAGCCAATCAAGGAGAGGCTTGCCCATAATCCTCTGAATTAGACATAATATATATTGTGCGAAATCAGCAGGGTGCTGGGCAAAACCATCGTCAACGGTCTGCTCACACGGGCCCGTTAACTCTAAAACGTCGCCCGACACGTGTCACCCCTGTCGACCTTGGTAAAATCTCCGGGTTAATCCGCCAATCCCCAGCGCCGAGTGAACGGATAGTAGACGAAAATGGCCCGGCCTACGACCTCCTTGTCCGGGGCAAAGCCCCAGGCGCGGCTATCTGAACTCTCGTCTGAATTGTCCCCCATGGCATAATAGTGATCGAGAGGAATGTCTTCAGTGGCCCCAGCTTTGAGGCGATGCGTGCTGACATATCCTTCGTAATGTCCAATCTGTTGAGCGTTGAGGGCAAAGGCTTCGGCGCCTTTAATGGGATGTCCGTTGCGATAGAGTTCAGGCTCTCGGACCTCCAGCCGGTCGCCGCCTTTTCCGACTAATCGCTTGATATAGTACTTGTCCTCAGCCTTGCCCCTGTTGAGTCCGGGAATTTTTCGCGTACGAAAGACAAAAGGATCCCCGATATCGGGGCGGCAAAAATGGTAGGAAATCCGGTCCACAAAGAGAGCATCGCCGGTCAATATCTCGAAACTCAGGAAGATCTCTCCGGCGGTAACTCTACGCTGGGTCCGTAGCCTCCAACCCTCCCGGGTTTCCACGATCCCGCCATTGAGCCGTTTACGATGCAGCCAGTGGCCGAAGTTCGGATCGGTGATGCGCGGTGCGTCCGGAAAGAACCGGCTCAACAATACCTTGTCAAAATTAAAGTCGAGCGGAACCCTGATCTTAGTCGGTTCACGGTCCACGTAGATCGTGTATTCCCGAAAGGTGGCCGGAAGGACGAGCCACTTTCTACCCCGGGTGTGGGCGTATCGAAACAGACCCTGATACTGTTTCTGGGTGCCTGGTGTGTGAACAGGTATGAAAACTTCGCCGGCAGCGGGCGCCGTAAGCTTGTAATGCTTCGCGCCCACGACCACCTTTCGCAACACTCTGAAAAGCAGATTGGGCGCCTTATCCGCTGTTTCATGCACCTCGTATGTCATCCCGTAATAGGTAGGAAACATCGAGTTCGTGGGTATTTTGAAGGGCTGCAGAAAAAAGCTACGGATTCCGATAGCGAGAACGGCAGCGACTAGAAACATCTCCACGTTGTCGGACCAGAAAGTAGAAGGATAATAGGGACTTCCCACCCGCTGCATCACATTTTTCAACGGTTCCAGTGCATGCAGCAGCCCGGATTCCGACCGGTCGGGAGCGTGCAGACATTGGTCCAGAGCGGCCACCGCAGCTTCCAGACGCTTGCGTTCCCCAGCCACCAGTACGTCCTTGCGATAGTGGTAGACCTTGTGCCCGAGCCGGAGCCAGTCTTCGGCCTCCTTCACTACCTTACGAGGACATCCTGTCGCAGTCTGTTTTCGAAATAGCATTACGGTGTGCGCAGCACTTGCACAAAGGCTTCCTGGGGGATCTCTACCTGCCCGATCTGCTTCATACGCTTTTTGCCTTCGCGTTGCTTCTCCAATAGCTTGCGCTTGCGCGTAATGTCTCCTCCGTAGCACTTGGCGGTGACGTCTTTTCGCAATGCGCTGATTGTTTCACGTGCAATAACTCGCCCGCCTACGGTAGCTTGAAGCGCTACTTTGAAAAGCTGGCGTGGCAAAATCTCTTTGAGTTTGGAACAAATGGCCCGACCTTTTGTTTCCGATTTATCGCGGTGCACGATGCTCGAAAATGCGTCGGCAGGCTCGCCGTTAACGAGAATATCGAGCTTGACCAATTCCGCCGGCAGGTAGCCGGCAAGCTCATAGTCCATCGAGCCATAGCCGTGCGTCATACTTTTCAGACGATCGTTAAAATCCACCAGAATCTCGCTCAGCGGCAGGCTGCAATGAAGCATAATACGTTTATCATCAATCGTTTCAGTGTGATCGCAGACGCCTCGGCGCTCCACCAGCAATCTCAGAATGTCGCCGATGGACGGGTTCGGTATGTGGAGGATGGCACGAATGAAAGGTTCCTCGATTGACTTGATTGAGGCTGGATCGGGCAGGTTAACTGGATTGTCGACTTCCAGTTTTTTTCCATCGGTTTTAGTGACTCTGAAAACCACGCTCGGATAGGTCGAGATGATATCGAGGTCGTATTCTCTGCGCAGCCGTTCGATAACGATTTCCATGTGCAGCAAGCCAAGGAATCCACAACGGAAGCCGAAGCCCAGGGCGGCCGATGTCTCAGCTTGGTACTGGAATGCGGCATCATTAAGACGAAGTTTGCCTATGCTAGTCTTGAGTTTTTCGTAGTCCGTGGTATCCAACGGGTAGAGACCGCTGAATACCATGGGCCGGATTTCCTTGAAACCCGGCAAGATGGACTCGGCTGGTCGCGCGGCATGCGTAATTGTATCCCCGATCTGTAAATCCGCGACATCTTTAATGCTCGTCACGAGATAGCCAACGCTGCCGGCCGTGAGTTCATTTATTGGCATCATCCCGGGCGTGAAACGACCCACTTCCTTGATTTCGGTGCGCAATTTATCGCCCATCAGGATGACGCTGTCACCCGGCTTGAGGGATCCCGAGAAAACGCGCACGTAGCAGATGACTCCTTTGTAGGGATTGTAGACAGAGTCGAATATGAGCACGCGGGTTCGAGGATAATCGCAGCCTCCGGGAGGCGGAATCCTGGAAATGATTGCCCCCACGATCTCGGGAATACCGCGCCCGGATTTTGCACTGGCCAGAATCGCGTCCTCAGCTGGTATGGCCAGCACCTCCTCCAACTGATGGCGTACGAGGTCCACATCGGCACTCGGAAGGTCGATCTTGTTAATAACGGGTATTACCTCAAGCCTCTGATCCACGGCAAGATGGGCGTTGGCCACGGTCTGGGCCTCGATTCCCTGCGCGGCATCAATGAGCAGGATGGCCCCCTCACAAGCCGCCAGACTGCGTGAAACCTCGTAGGAGAAGTCGACATGGCCGGGAGTATCGATGAGGTTGAAGATGCGTACCACCCCATCCTCCCCTTCGAACTCCATGGTTACGGGATGGCTCTTGATAGTTATTCCGCGCTCCCTTTCCAAATCCATGGAATCGAGCAGCTGTTCCTTCATCAGTCGCTTTTCCACGGTCCGGGTAAATTCGAGGAGTCGATCGGACAAGGTGGTCTTACCGTGATCGATATGCGCGATAATGCAGAAATTGCGGATCTGTTCGATCGTGGCCATGGGTTAGCAACGCCCGCGATGGGCGCGAAGAATCACTGGGGCAGATCTTCGAACTGCTCCAGCCGAGTGAACTTCCAGGAGCTGTCCGTGCGCCGGCCCAATCCGGACAGCACACCTTTGGGACCGCATTCGTAAAACTGACCAATTCCAGAAGAGGCCGCGTTTCTCATGCAATCCTCCCATAGTACCGGTGAGACAAGTTGGCGGGTCAGGGCAACTTTAATCTCGCCCGGATCCCATATCGGGCAGCCGGTAGTATTAGAGAATACGGGTATCTGCGGTCGTTGCATTTGAACGGACGAGAGAAACTGCTCGAATTCATCTCTGGCCGTTTCCATAAGGCGGCTGTGATAGGCGCCTGCCACATTTAACATGACCGCGGTCCGAAAGCGCCCGTTTTGTTTGGCGACCGCCACCGCCTCAGTGATGTTCTGTCGATGACCCGAAATAACGATCTGTCCGGGGCCGTTCAAGTTGGCCATATCGACGTCGAACTCGGAACAGAGCGCCTCTACCTCCCGGCGAGTGCCACCGATGATACTGGCCATGGCTCCCTCCTCGTTCCCGCAGGCCGATTGCATGAGGCGCCCGCGCTCGGCAACGAGTTCGAGCCCGGACTCGAAGTCGACTACGCCGGCCACGGCGAAGGCTGTGATTTCCCCTAGACTGAGTCCCAGAGCGGCGCCTAGCGAACCGAGTCGAGAACGTTCTTTCAAGATTTGAAATATCACATACCCAACCACATACAGCGCTGGTTGGCAGACTCGAGTCTCTGTCAGAAGGGACTCGGGCCCTTGGAATGAAACGTCGCTTACACTCCATCCCAGAATATCGTCGGCCCGGCGGTAGAGGTCACGCGCCGTCTGAGAATGCTCGCAAAGGCTGTGGCCCATGCCCACTCTTTGAGCGCCTTGGCCTGAAAACAAAACACCGATCGGCATACTGGCACTAAAAGTGGTCAATTTGGGGTATCAGCTTGTCCAACTCTCGAATAGGCGGACGGTAAGGCTGAGTTCGGCTCCGGAGAGTCTTGCCGGTGTCCGGTTTGGAATGGACAGGCACTTCGGTTCCTTTGCTCCCGAACCTCCCCTGGGACTGTAATCGATCCCCCAGGTTAGTGCTTCCGAGCGCGCCCAGCGGTTTGGGGATTGCGGTCGAGATCATAATTTCGGCCACTGTGGACCGGATCGGAGTAGCCGTCGAACTGGCCACCCCCGCCGTCTGCAACGGCCGGTTAAGTGAGGACAGCAGTGCTGGAACAATAGCCTTTGCCATCGGTTCTAAATGCGTTAATTGAGCGCTCGTCCGGAGATCCGGGATCCCCATGGCTGCGATGAAAGGATTAAAACCATCACGAGGGTTCAGCTCCTTGGAATGCTCTGCCGCCGGCCCGGGCAGACGCAATCCAGCAAATACGACATCGATAATATACGGCATCGAATCATTCGCTGGCGAGGCGCCAAGCAGGGCACTGAATCCCTGATCTTTCTCGATTTCAGCTTCCATGAAATCGTGGCTGATCAAGGCCGCTTCCTCATCCAACTCGGCGGCAGCCGTATCCGCGGCTCGGTTGCCCCTGGCCGAAATGCTTACGTATCGATCCAATAGCGGTACCCTCCCGCCGGCCGTCAACAACCGGTTCCGCTCGTCCTCCGATAACTCCTTCTCTCCCGACAACTTGGCAACGCCATCGAGGAGCCAGTTCGGGTTCGCCTCTTCGTCGTCATTGCCGGCTGGTTTGATTACGACGGGGGCCTGCCAGGCGGAAACGACCGGCGCCTGAATGGAGGTAACGGATCGACCGCCCGCCGGGAATTCCAGATCTGCGGTGGCCTCGTTTTGCCTTCGGCGCTGATCTTCGCTATGCCGTTGCAGAAGAAGAAGCTCCTGACGCGCTTTCAGCGCAAATGCGGCCTCGTCGGATTCTTTTCCGGATGCATTGGCCCTTGAGCTGAAGTCGAGCACCAGGGCAGCTACCAACAGCAGTGAAGATCCCGGCAGCAACACTAACGGTTTGAGACCTGCGCTCGATCGCATATGACAACAATAAAGGTGAGAACGGGTCGAATCGCTTATACGATTCCGCCGCTGCTGAGGAAGATCCCCTTGAGGTTCATCTCCAAAGCCTTCGGGTTGGGAGAATTAGCCAGCCCATCCTGTTTCGTGATCCTCCCCGCCTTGATCAATCGATAGAGATCCATATTGAAGGACTTGGATCCGGATTCCTTACCAGAATCAATGAGGGATGGGATCTTCTGGAACTCCCCATCCTCAATGACCGAGCGGGCGAGCGAATCGACGACAAATACCTCCGTCACTGGAACTCTTCCATCGCCTTCCAAGGACGGCGCCAAACGCTGCGTGATGATTGCCCTGAGTGCGCCCGCGATCTGCCGGCACATACTATGTTGTTGCTCTGGGGGAAAGAACTCGAAGAGACGCTGAACGGCTTGTTGGGCATTGGACGAATGGAGCGTTCCTAACACAAAGTGACCGGTTTCGGCCGCTGCCAGGGCGGTTTCGAAGGTGTCCTTGTCGCGCATTTCACCGATGAGAATAATATCGGGATCCTGCCGCAGCACCGCCTTCATGCCGAGTTGAAAGGTGGGCGCATCCAAGCCCACTTCACGCTGGTTGAAGATCGACTTGTCGTCCGTGTAGGTAAACTCGATAGGATCTTCCAAAGTCACGATGTGCTTGTCATAATTGTGATTAATCCAGTTTAACATCGCGGCCATGGTGGAGCTCTTGCCCGAGCCGGTGGCGCCACAGACCAGCATGATGCCGTCTTTGTGCTTGCACTGAGGAAGCAGGGAATCCTCATCGTGGCCCAGATCCTCGAAGTTTGGCGGTGTGTCCTTGATATGTCGGAAGACAATGGAAACGGTGCCCCGCTGGAAGAACCCATTGACGCGGAAACGCCCCAACGGGTCGAGTGCGTAAGCGAAGTCGACCTGATTGTCTTCCTGCCACCTGCCTATGAAACGGCTGGGACAGGTCTCTTCGATAAAGCCCTTGACCTGGTCCATTGTAAGGGCGTCCACTTCCACCGGTTCAAGATGACCATCGAGGCGCAGGTAGGCGGGTTGGTTGGTCTTGATGTGGATATCGCTGGCGCCGTTCTCGACCGCCAGGGTAAGTAAACTATTGAACAATTCTTTGGTCGCTGACATTTTGGGCTTTCTCTCCTCTAGAGTTAACGATCTTATGAATTTGCAATGCGGGCGAAAGCGTGATTTAAAGCCCAGGCTCAGGGATCAAATAATGAAGATTGAGTTGGCATTAGCAAGCTTTCTTGCCATCCGGGAGGTCGACCATCAGTGAACCACGTATGGAAGGACTGCACACCGCCCTCGTTACCCCGATGACGGACGGCCTCGTCTCGTTTGCCGACCTGCGCAGCCTGGTCGAAGGTCAGATCAACGACGGCGTCGACGGGATCTTAGTGGTCGGCACCACGGGGGAGTCCCCTACCCTCAGCCACAAGGAGCATGGCGAGGTGATCCGTTTCTGTATTGAAATAGCCAACGGGCGGGTTCCTGTAACCGCCGGAACGGGATCCAATTCTACCAGGGAGGCGGTTTCGCTTACCCGGCATGCGCATGAAGCCGGGGCTGATGCCATGCTCCAGGTGGCACCCTACTATAACAAGCCGAGCCAGGATGGACTCTTCCAACATTTCAGCGCCGTGGCCGAGGCCACCGACCGTCCGATTGTTCTCTATTCCATCCCCTCCCGCTGCGGCATAGAAATCGGAGTCGACACGGTTGCCCGGCTGCGCGCCCGTTACCCGCATATCAATGTCATCAAAGAAGCGGGAGGCAATTGCGACCGTGTCGCAGACCTGATCACGGCCTTGGGTGACTCCATCACCGTTTTGAGCGGAGACGACAGCCTTACGCTGCCATTTATGGCATCGGGCGCGAAAGGGGTAATCAGTGTGGCCTCGAATCTGGAAGTGAAGGGAATCTCCAGAATGGTCAACGCTGCCTTGAGTAATGACTACGAGACCGCTACACGCATACATCTTCAATACTATCCATTGTTCAAAGGATTGTTTGTGGAACCCAACCCCGTGCCCATCAAAGCGGCCCTGGAGTATGCGGGATTGATTGCGTCGGAGGAAACGCGGTTACCTCTGTCGCCCATGAGCGAACGCAACCGGGAGGGGCTGGTGAGGATTCTTGATCAACTCGGCTACGCAGCCACCTCCGATCTGCGAGTTCCGAGTTAAGTAACCAAATTCGTACGGTATGAGCGGGGCACCCACCAGGTTGCTTGTGCAGGGACATGGCGGACGCATGGGGCAGACGATTGCCCGCCTTGCCCCTGAATTCGATTGTGCCGTGACCGCCACGGTGGGGAGAGGAGACGACCTGAGGGCGGTTTCCCAAGAGTGGGACGTAGCCGTGGACTTCAGTATCTGGGAAGCCACCGCCGCACTCGCCGACACCTGCGCCCATTCAGGAAAACCCTTAGTCATCGGTACGACCGGCCACTCGTCGGCCGCGCGAGCCGAAATCACGAAGTCATCGAGCGGCATAGCGGTTGTTTGGTCGGGCAACTTTTCCGTGGGCGTGAACCTGTTGTTCCACCTTACTCGCAAGGCGGCTTCCAGCCTCCCGCTAGAATACAATCCTGAGATCGTGGAGATGCACCATAAGCATAAGCGCGATGCGCCCAGTGGTACTGCCGAGCATCTGATCGATATTGTCAGGGAAGAACGCGGACTTGCCGGCGATCAGGTAAGACACGGCCGGCACGGCATTCCGGGTGAGCGGCCGGCTGCCGAAATAGGAGTACACGCGTTGCGTGGCGGCGACACCGTGGGAGAACACACCGTCTACTTCGCGGGGTCCGGTGAGCGCCTGGAGCTTCGCCATATAGCAACCGATCGCGCCATCTTCGGGCAGGGGGCGCTACGTGCCGCAAAATGGGTGCTGGGCAGGAGTCCCGGGATTTACACCATGGCCGATGTGCTCGGTCTGGAGTGATGACGAAGAACTCGTCGACCGGTTTCGTGCTCTCCTCGAGGAACTTTGACAGCCTCCCTATGGCATGATTGCGATCATCACCGGAAAAGTCCTCGAATTGTCGCCTCTGCAAGTAGTGATCAGTGTCGGCGGCGTCGGTTACGAAGTCCACATTCCGCTGACTACCAGCGCTCGCATTTCGTCCCTGGGCAGCGAGGTCACGCTTTACACCCATGCGGTCTATCGCGATGACTCGCAAAGCCTGTATGGATTCGCCGAGCGGGAAGACCGTGATTTTTTTCGGCTTTTGGTCGATAAAGTCTCCGGAATCGGACCCAAGATTGGAATCAGCATTTTGAGTAAGATGACCGTAACTACGCTGCGCAGCGCCATTGCGCGCAACGATGTGGCGCTGCTCTCGAAGTGTCCGGGTATTGGCAAGAAAACCGCCCAGCGGCTGGTCGTAGAACTTCGCGATTCGATCTTGCCGGATGGCACCTCCGTGGGCCTGGAGGCGATTGCGCCTGGCCCCGCCGGGGTCTCCGCAGGTTCGGCTCTGCAGGACGCTGTGGCAGCTCTCGTTGAGCTGGGCCTGCGCACCACGGAGGCGGAAAAGCGGGTAGGCCGAATATGGAACGAACTAGGCGCCTCAGCGAGCAGCGAAGACCTCATCAAAGGCGCCCTGCGCTAACCCGCATCGCTTTTGGATTCAGTGGTTGTAGCTTTCGCTCGGTAGTGAGCGTACGGGGCGCAACAGCAAAAAAAGAGTGCTCAGGGGCGATAGTAATACTTCGCCATCCTGGTCGTAAAGCCACCCAGGGATCTGGATTCGCCTGCCGACTGCTGAAAGGAAAACCCGAAATCCGGGGTCGGTCGCTCGATTCCCATCTGAAACTCCCGGGGAACGTATTCCTGGTTCGGCGCGAGCCCGAAAGAGGAAAAAATCACCTCCGTCTCCGTGAGCGCGGGAGTCCACGGACGATAGCGCTTAGCAGCGGTGCCGACCGCGGTCGCGGGCTCTTGCAGAGCCACTTCGGAAGCGATGTACACCGGCAACTCCTGCACTCCCTCTTGCTCCAGTGAATCCTCCTGCACCGGCGCCTGCCACGAGTCGCCATCAACTGTGGCCAGCATGGGCGCTTCCGGTGAAAAGTTGAAATAGACAAATCCTACCGAAAGGCAGGCTGCCACTGCCCCGAAAACAGCGAACGCGCTTACCAGGCGACCCACCGGCGGCACGGCTTTTGCGCCTTCCCCTCGCCGCGATCCTTTTTCTTGCCGGGCCAGATTTGGAAATTCAAGTAGCGGAGAGGGATCACGCTCTAGCGCTGCTACAGATGCCTTGTGCAGCAACTTGAATTGCCTGAATTGCTTCCTTCTAAAGGGACGAGCCCGCAGCTCTTCACGCAATGAAGCGATCTGGTGTGCCGGGACCTCCTCGTCCAGATAAAGATTTACTAACTCTGAAAACCGCCTGTCTGTCATGAGAATTCACTGCCCAGTTTGAGCCGCAGGCTGTCGCGGGCGCGAGCAATGCGACTCTTCACGGTTCCGACACTGATTCCCAGATTTTGTGCAATTTCTTCGTAAGATAAATTCTTCACCAGCCGCAGCTTAAGAATCTCATGGTGTTTTTCGCTCAATTGCGGCATGCAATCCGCCACGCGGTCAACCAGCTCTTTCGTCACCGTCGCCTCTCCCGGATTCTCTTCACCCGACGGCACCACATCGATCAAAGTGGCGCTGCCATCGTCACTGATCGATTGTTCCAGGGAGATCGAGACATCGCGCTTTCGCCGCCACCAGTACCAGTATTTGTTGTGCGCCAGATTGGTGGCGATCTGGAAGAGCCAGGTGGAGAAGGAGGCATCACCGCGAAAATTCTCCAGGCCGCGGTGAGCCCGAACAAAGGCGTCCTGCGTCACTTCTTCGGCGTCTTGCCGATTCTTCAGCAGTTGCAGGACACGCGCGTAGATCCGATCCCAGTAGCGACGGACCATTTCGTCAAAGGCCGACTGATCGCCGTGCTTGAATCGATCCACCAGAATTCTATCAACTTGCAGATTTTGTGCTTTCGTGGTCATACCTGGTGCGTTTCAGGTAGGAACGCTGAAACCGAAAAATTGTTCCAACTACAGATTTATATAAGAAATATTTATAGCAAAGCGAGTGAGGTTGAGGTTCTTTAATTATTCACCCGAAATTTGAACGTCCTCAGAAACAGGAAGGAGGGCAAGCGCGTGGCGCCATTTTTCGACGGAAATATTATACAAAATCCCGGACTTGTCAATCCTGCGGCTGCTCTCCGACGCTGGACTCTGGGACTTCCCTCTCTTCCCCGTTTCACCTTTTCTCCGACCAACGATAGCGACCACGACGGCGAATTGGGAAACTAACCTGTTCACTCTTCACCCCATGGGCCGAAGATCCCAGCCCCGAGACGCATGATCCACCACTGTGCTTGTGTTTCAACATCCGTTTCCCCATACTAGCGTATCTTTGGAGTGGTCCCGCCAAGCATGTTTCCTTAGCGCCCGAACAGCAATTTCCTATTGGTTGACCAGCTAACACCCTTCGTCCACCTACTCTCAATCGTCCGTGCTTCGACGTCTCATCAACCACCTGCTTTACCGATACCTGAAATACTGCAAGTACAGGGAGACTATAGGTGTCGATATCGAAGTCCCAATTCGGCTGATGGAAGAGTATCGGGACGCCTGCGCGCGGGATTCCGGATATGTTCGATGTCTGGTCAAAATGGTTACCGGTGACAATGGTGCGGAGCGCGATCTCCCCATGGTGGAAGCCGAGTACAAGACTTTCCTGCAGGCACTTGACGAGAAAGCGAGGTGGTTTGACGACAAACCTTTTCAGTTGGGTGGCCTCGACCTTGAGATACCCGTTATAGTCGGGATTGTCCTGACTATGAATGATCCGGAGGTGCTTGAGGTGGGCGTCGCCAACGGCTACTCGACCGCCAACCTGCTGTTCGCGCTGAGCAGAGCGGGCGGACGATTGACCTCGCTCGATCTACCGTGCTTTTCCAACGATTTGAAGATCCGATGGCGCTCCCGCGCCCTTAACGGACGCAAGGCGCAGAAGACGGGAACTTTGGGTGACCTTCGCCCCGGGGGAGTGATCCCAAAGGAGAAGTACGCCGGATGGCTCGTTCCCATGGCCCTGAGGGAGCGGGTGAGGCACATCTCTATCGTTGGCGATGCATTCAATATCCTTCCCGATATCGGGGCCGAGCGGTATGACCTCGCCGTTTTCGACGCCATGAAGCAGTACGATGCGTGCTATCGAATGTTTCAGCTCATTGCGGACCGCCTCAAGCCGAATGGTATCTGCGCCGTCGACGGCTACTGGGTTAACCCTGCATTCGCCGATTTCTGCCGCCAGAACGGCTTCCCCTCATGGTCGACCGGGCGCATAGGCATCTTCCGAAAGACCCATTCCCATTCTGCGCCAGAGTGATGATGGATTTCGTTACCCATCGAAATACTGACACTTCCGTTTCCTTTTTCAGGAGCTGCCGGGCCTCTTTTGATCCCCAAAATGCCGCTTGGCTTATTTTGCGGGCTAGGATAAAGTAGCACTTGATGCAGTATTTACGAACGATCACAGGCGCGCTAGCCGTCGCGATTGCGAGCTTCGCGTTGCCAGTACGGGCGAACGTCATACGCCCGGCCAGCGCTGAGTTCGCGAATCTCCCGAACGCCAACGGCTTGCCGTTCTCCTCTGGAACGCACTTCTACCAGGAAGTGTTCGATTCGAGTCTATTCTCCGGCCCAATCGACCTCAACGAGGTGAGTTTCCGGGCCAAAGACGGATCCACGTTTGGGCTCCCCATCACATTGAACCTGGAAGTTTCGCTTTCCACTACGGCGGCGTCCAGTGATGGTCTGTCCGGCACCCTTCCGAGCAACGTCGGTCCCGACTCGACGGTCGTTTTCTCCGCTCCTTTTACTCTACAGGACCCTACGGGCGCTGGCTCTGACTTGGCTTTCGACGTTTCATTTCCGTTTACGACAGGATTTACCTACATCCCCGGAGCAGGCAATCTCCTGCTACAGCTCGCGTTCCCCGGTGGTATTCCCAGCGGTCTCCAATACATCACAGAGGACACGTCTGGCACGACCACACCAAACGGCGACGGTATCTCGCGCGCCATTGCTTTCTCTGCGACGGGATCTGGCAGCGCCGACACAGGCGGCGCTGTCGTTGCGTTTGGGGAAGGCCCGGTTATCGTACCGGAACCGGGCAGGATCGGACTTATTTTGAGCGGACTCGCCGGCCTGTTGGTAATACGACGCAATCGTAGCGGCTAGCCCCAGAACAAGCGAGCGGCATTTTTGGGCTTAAATCAGGACATTAGAACCTTATTAAAGTAGACGGAAATTCCCATATTTCGGCGGGTTCGAAAATCCATTAAGAAGGGCCAATAGGAACAGTTCCGAAGCGAAGGCTAAGAAACCGCGCAGCAAATTGACCGGAAACACAGTCCGCGTCAGCTCCGGGGACGAGGGACCGCGAGTCCGTAAGGTGGCAACCTTGCTGATCTCTGTTCATGCCTTGCAGGCGGGCAACCGGCCGGGTCCCAGAGTCGAACCTGCAAGCGGCCTCGAGAGCCCTCGGCCCTCCAAAGCCTTGCAAATCGCACCAACCGTGGAGGGACGAGATCCTCCGAGTCCGCAAGGCGGGCAAGTGCCAGGGTCTCTGCTCATGCCTGACCGGCGGGCAGCCGACTCCGTCCCGTATCCTGACTTCTAAGCGGCCTCCGGGGACGCCGTCCCTCCAGAGGCTGGAAAACCGATTCACATCTGCCCAGGTGACTGCTCCCGCAAAAGCTTTGATTGCTTGAATTTGAGATATCCGAAATTATTTCGAATAGGTATGGATATTCTGGGAAAAGCGAAAAAGGCTGCCTCCGGGGTCTTCATTGGCACGGAGATATTCCTCGCCTACGCATATGGCAGTCGGGTCACGGGGACGGATCGACCCGACAGCGATCTCGACATAGGGTATTATGCGCAAGGCTACCTGAGACATCGCGTCCTCCCGATTCACCTAGAGCTGATCCTGGAAACTAAACTTTCGGAATCGCTGGGAATCGAAGTCGATTTGAGGAATCTCGGATGCGCTCCTCTTGAAGTCAGGGGCCGGGTGCTTGAAGATGGACTTCGAATCTTTTGCCGTGATGAGGTGAAACGCGTCAACCTAGAACGCAACCTGCTTGGCCGTTACCACGATTACAAACCCCTCTTTGAGGCCATGCACTCGGAACGTCTCAAGAATCTAGCCCGGCAAGGATCAACAAGCTATGGTTGACAAAGCGAAATGCGACCAAATCCTTGATAATCTCCGGGGTTTCGTCGCGGATCTCCGGCGCTTGAGCAAGGTTGCAATTGAGGAATTCCTGAAAGACCAAGACAAGGCAAACAGCGCTAAGTACAGCTTCGTCGTGGCCATTGAGGCATGTATCGATTTAGCTAACCACATCATCTCGTCCGAAAACTTTAGAATACCTAAAGATAACGCCGATAGTTTCCTGGTCCTGATCGAGAACGGCATCCTTGACGAATCGAAGAAGGAGACCCACCAGGCGATGGCTCGGTTTCGCAATCGACTGGTTCACCTCTACTGGGATGTCAACGACAGACAGGTCTATGGATACTTGCAGACCCAGCTTTCGAATCTGGAAGACTTCGCTAATGATATTGCCGCCTATGCCTCAACTCATTAACGACCGGCGGGACAGTGTGAACCATCCCCGCACCCGGTCGCTTACGTTCATTCACTCCCAGGGCCATCGAGATCGAATTGGCCGCCCATAATTCGCAAGATCCTTCGCAAGACCCTTTCCCTGGTTCTACGGAATCCCCAGAAAAGGAAAATCGCACATTCCTTCAGAATCTAAGCCCGACAGATTGCTAGCCCAGGTTCAGCGAACAGGTTTTTTTAAATCAGTGTACCCATCTTTTCGGTGCCGACAACGATGCCGCTTCGTCGGACAGCTGTTGGCAAATTTCATGTTCGCGGGGTAAGATGAATTTTAACAGGAGGAAACAGAGGGAGCAGAAGGTGAGCGGGTCAACGATCCTCTGTTATCCCTGTTGCCTCCTGTACACCAAACGGCGACGGCATCTCGCGTGCGTTTTCATTCTCGTCGACCGGATCTGGCAGCGCCGACACAGGCGGCGCTGTCGTTGCGTTTGGGGAAGGCCCCTTCATCGTGCCGGAGCCGGGCAGGATCGAGCTTATCTTGATCGGACTCACCGGCTTGCTGGTATTTCGACGCAATCGCACCGGCTAGTGTCCCTTCTTTGCGCTCGCCGAAATGCCGTTGACAAAGAATTCCTGTCACACCTTTATTCATCCGTTCTTCCGACTACGGGTCGATAGCTCAACGGTAGAGCAGTGGCCTTTTAAATCAAAACGGCCATTTTGCCCCTGATTGCCCCGACTCGACACCAATCGTCAATCTATTGTGAGCCATGGAGTTGACTCATCCTCAACGTTGCCTAGTGTGGTGTCCGTTAAATAACATAAATTAATTAGTTTTCCCTGTCTGCTTTGCCAAGGCACGTTTGGCGCGCTGGATCTTGCGCAGGATTTCCTCTCCCTTCGCCTTCCATCTGTAAGGCTTGGGGTCGAGGTTCCTTTCAGCCAGATAGGTTTCTATGTCTTCGACCAATTGCCTGACGCTGGTAAAACTACCATCCCTGATAACATCTTGGGTCAGTTCGCCGAAAAAGCGCTCGACCAGGTTCAACCAGGACGAACTGGTCGGGGTGAAGTGGATGTGAAAACGCCGATGGCGCGACAACCACTTGCGGACCTTCTGTTGCTTGTGCGTGCAGTAGTTGTCAACGATCAAGTGCAAGTCCAGCTGCTTGGGTGTCTCCCGCTCGATTTGCTTCAAGAACCGCAACCATTCTACATGGGTATGCCGCTGTTCGGTGCGTGCGATGAGCTTGCCGTCCAGATAATTCAAGGCTGCAAACAACGTAATGGTCCCGTGTCGCTTGTAGTCATGTGTCTTGGTGCAAATCTCTCCCACGCCAAGAGGTAAGCCCGGCTGGGTCCGCTCCAAAGCCTGGCATTGGCTCTTTTCGTCGCAACACAATACAAGGGCCCGCTCTGGCGGATCCAGGTATAAGCCGATCACATCCCAGAACTTCTGCTCGAAGTACTTGTCATTGGACACTTTGAACGTCCTGACCAAGTGAGGCCTGATATCGTTAGCCCGCCAGATGCGCTGCACGCTGTCGGGGGAAATCCCCACCTCCCTGGCCATGGTGCGAACACTCCAGCGAGTGCGTGGCTTCGGCGGTCGTGTAGCCTCGGTAATGACCTTCTCAACCTTGCCCGCCGGTATCCATCGGGGCCGTCCTCGTCCCTTCCTGTCCCGCAATCCCTCCAAGCCGTCTCGCTCAAAGCGTTGCGACCACTTGTTCACGCAGGGCACACTAACCCCGAGTTCTTCCGCGAGCTGCGCCTGTTTGACGCCTTCGGAACGACGCAGTACGATTGTCGCCCGAAGGCTGTCGCGCACGGATACTGTCGGTGCTTTCACGCGACGCTGCAACTCTTGCAGCTCAAGATCTGTAAGTTCAATTATGGATATGGGTCTTGCCATGCCGATAGCATAACATGGTAAGACAGATTAATTCAACTTAATTATCGGACATGAGACTAGAGTTGTCGGGAATCGTCCGAAATTGTAGCACTGGGTGACAATATTTCGGTTACAACCCCAAGCATGAACAGATCCTCGCTCCACAAATCGCCTTTGGAAATTGAACACCCTTTCTCGGGATGTTGGTTAGCATCCGACTCGAACAAGAATACTAGCCAACACCCAGGAGGCGCGTACATGTATATTTCCTGAGAGCCTTTGTCGTAATGCTCATCCAAGTATCCAAACCGCTCGTCGACAGCTGTTGGATAATATCTTGTTCGGTGAATCGAGATAATGATTGAACACACTCCAGGGCAGACAAGACGAGTCGACTGTGTCGCGGCACTCCTGAGTTCTCCGGATGATAAGATCATCGTTATTCAGAGAGACGATAGTCCCACCTTGCGGTATCCGAACATGTGGTCACTTCCTGGCGGGCTGGTTGAGGAACCCGAGACGGCAAACGATGCGATTGACCGAGAAATACAAGAAGAACTGAGCGTAAGTATAGAGGTAAAACTTTGGAAAGTGTACGAGCGTCAAGGGCGCAATGGCCTACTCATCAATCAGCACGTCTACGCTGGAACGATTAACGAGAAACTCGGGGACATTCAACTCAATGAAGGACAGGGATTTACATGGATTTCCGCCGATGAGATTGTAAATTTCAATTTTGCTTACGACTTTGAACATTTGATTGCCGAGTATTTTCGACACACCACACCGAACAAATCGTCTCAGACAACGCGATAAATCGCGCGTCTGGACTCAAACTTTGTGCACAAAAGATGAAAATCGATTTCGTAGTTCTAGACAAAGACAATTGGAAAACCTGCACCCAACTATGGAATTCGGATGATCAATACGTTACTGCAAACCTTCGAAGCATTGCGGAAGCTCAATTCTACCCTAAAGCAATCTCGAGAGCGATCTTCGTATCAGAAGAAATGATAGGATACACAATGTATGGAGAAGATGAGGACGATGCAGAAGCGTGGGCCATCGATAGGTTTATGATCTCCAACAAATTTCGAAGAAAGGGTTATGGAGCAGAAGCGCTAAGACAGATACTTGAAATTGGAAGAGAACGCGGCTTCCGCAAGTTCATCACTAGCACGGCAATAAAGAATGAAGCTATGCAAAGTGTGTTGTCGAAAGTCGGCTTCACCACCGAGCACGAGGTTAGAGACGGCGAATACCTCTACTACCGAGAAGAAAATCCAGCACAACCAAACGCTGCTCACAACGGAGGCAGCTGCGCCGCCTCCGTATGAGAGCTTAGCGTTAGCTACTCATTGGCTGGACATGGAGAGTGCATACCAATGTTAGGAGTTGTCGCCCGGATCGTTGTTCACGTGAGAAATCATGAACACTACCTATGATTACGACGTTTTTCTAAGCTACAGCGCCAAAGACAAAAAGCCCGTGCGTGCGCTGGCGAGGCGGCTCCAAGACGACGGCCTCCGCGTGTGGCTGGACGAAAGGGCCATTGAGCCGGGGCAGATGGTCAGCCCGAAGATCCAGGAGGGGCTGGAGCAATCCCGCCGACTCCTCCTGTGCATGTCCCCGGCCTACTTCGACTCGGAGTGGGGGACGCTGGAGCACCACACGCTGCTCTTCCGCGACCCGACCAACGCCCAGCGCCGGTTCATCCCCCTGCTCCTGGCCGACTGCACCCCGCCTGGCATCATCGCCCTGTTCGCCCACATCGACTGGCGGACGCCGTCGGACAAGTCCTACACCAGGCTCCTGAGCGCCTGCCGTGGAGAGGAAGCAGAAACGCCGGAAGGGCAGGCACAAGAGGAGCAGGCTGTGCAGCAGTCGAGGGTCCTGGAAGGCCACACCGCTTACGTCGTGGCCGTGGCCATTACGCCCGACGGCAAAACCGTCGTCTCTGGTTCTACAGACAACACATTAAAGGTGTGGGATCTCGAATCCGGTCAATGCCGTGCCACTTTCGAGGACCATACCAACAGTGTCTGGCATATGGCTCTCACACCCGATGGCAAAACCGTCGTCTCGGGTTCTACAGACAGCACATTAAAGGTGTGGGATCTCGAATCCGGTCAATGCCGTGCCACTTTCGAGGGCCATACCGACAGTGTCACATTCTTGGCCATCACGCCCGACGGTAAAACCGTCGTCTCGGGTTCTGCAGACAAGACATTAAGGGTGTGGGATCTCGAATCCGGTCAATGTCGTGCCACCTTCGAACGACACACCGGTTTCGTCTTGGCCGTGGCCATCATGCCCGACGGCAAAACCGTCGTCTCGGGTTCTGCAGACAAGACATTAAGGGTGTGGGATCTCGAATCCGGTCAATGTCGTGCCACCTTCGAAGACCATACCGACTATATCCATGGCGTGTCCGTCACGCCCGATGGCAAAACCGTGGTCTCGTGCTCAGACGACGAAACATTAAAGGTGTGGGATCTCGAATCCGGTCAATGCCGTGCCACTTTCGAGGGCCATACCAACGGTGTCTGGCATATAGCTCTCACACCCGATGGCAAAACCGTCGTCTCGGGTTCTGTAGACAAAACTTCAAAGGTGTGGGATCTCGAATCCGGTCAATGCCGTGCCACCTTCAAGGGCCATACCGACCGTGTCACATGCGTAGCCATCACGCCCGACGGCAAAACCGTCGTCTCGAGCTCCTGGGACTGGACGCTGAGGGTGTGGGATCTGCCAGAGCCGGACAAGAGTGTTGAGGAAGCCGAGGCTACGCGTTACACCAACGCCAAGGTCGTCCTCGTCGGCGAATCGGGCGTCGGGAAGACGGGGCTGGCCATCCGTCTGCGGGAAGACCGATTCGAGGCTACTATTTCTACCGACGCCCACTGGGCTACCCGGTTTATGCTTCCTCAAGAAACGGACAGCGACGACATCGACCGCGAGATCTAGCTGTGGGACTTCGCCGGGCAGGCCGATTATCGGCTCATCCATCAACTGTTCATGGACGAGACCGAGTTGGCGGTGCTGATCTTCAACCCGCAAAACGAAAACCTCTTCGAAGGGCTCGGCCAGTGGGACGGCGACCTGGAGAAAGCCGCCCGCCGTCCGTTCAAAAAACTGCTCGTCGCCGGGCGCTGCGACCGGGGCGGGCTGATGGTGACCAAAAAGAGCATCGAGGATTTTCGGGATGAGCGCGGCTTTGACCGATACCTCGAAACCAGTGCCCAGACCGGCGTGGGATGCGACGACCTGCGCGACGTGATCATCGCAACCATCGATTGGGATGCGATTCCCTGGACCGCCTCGTCGAAGGTCTTCAAAGCATTGAAAGACGAGATCATCAAGCTGCGCGAAGAAGGCCTCGTGCTGCTGAGGATGGTCGAGCTAAAGCAGCAGCTCGACATGAGGCTCTCCGACGAGAAGTTTACGATGGAGGAATTACGCGCCGTGGTGGGGCTCCTGGCGGGTCCGGGCCTCGTCTGGAAGCTAGAGTTCGGCGATTTCGGCTCCTTCAGCCCGAGCGCATCAACGCCTACGCCTCTGCCGTCGTGCGCAAAATCCGCAAGCACCCCGACGACATCGGCTGTATTCTGGAAGAGGATATTCTCAATGCCAACCTGGACTTCCAGAACATGGACCGCCTGCCGCCTTTCGAAGAGGCCATGGTCCTGCGCGCCATGCACCAGACCTTTGTGGATCACGGCATCTGCCTCCGGGAGGAAACGGATGAGGGGCGCCAACTGGTGCTGCCTTCTTATTTCAAACGAGAGCGGCCCGAACTGGAAGGGCATCCGGCCGTCATCGTCAGCTATCATTTCGCCGGCGGCCTCGACGAGATCTACGCCTCCCTGATCGTCCGCCTGCACTACACGACCGCCTTCGATAACGACCGGCTGTGGAAGTTCGCCGCCGATTTCAAGACACAGGCGGGCAAGCAAGTCGGCGTCAAGATGGACAAAAAGCGCGAAGGCAGGGCGGAATTGATCGTTTACTGCCACCATGAGATCCCCGCCGATACCAAAGTGACCTTCATCAAATACGTCCACGAGCACTTGCTGCGAAAGGGCAAAGAGGTCCGGCGCTATCGGCACTACGTCTGTCCTCATTGCGGTCATCCGGTGAGGGATAGCGAGCTGACCCGAGAAATTCTGGAAGACGAGGGTCGTCAGGCACAGATACGCTGTCAGCGTCGAAAGTGCGACAAACTATTCAACCTTTGGGACCTGATCGAAAAGAAGTTTGCCGCCGAAGAATTTCAGCAGCGTGTGCGGGTATTGGAAGCGCAGGCCCAGGCCGGCATCGACAGCGAAAGCAAGGAGTTGATCCTGGTCGGCCACGCCTACGCGATTGCGGGCGAAGCCGGGCAGATCTACCGTCAGTACACCAACTCGGATCACGGCATCGACGGCGAAATCGAATTCAAAGATAACACCGGGAAGGCGAGCGGCAACCGGCTGTACCTGCAACTGAAATCGGGCGACTCGTATCTCACGACACGCAAACGCGACGGAGCCGAGATCTTTCGCCTCAAAAAACAACGCTGGGCCCAATACTGGCTCAACCAACCGTGTCTCGTCATGCTGGTCATCCGCACCTCTGACGGCACGACCCGCTGGATGAATGTGACAGATTACCTAGAGGAGCACGGCACCGCCATCCGGCAAATCGTCTTCAAGAGCGAGCCGTTCACGGCCCTGAAGGTGGCAAGGATGCGGGATCGGGTGTTGGAATGAAGGTGATCATTGGCCCAAACCGCGCGCCTGAGCGCAGGCGTTCGTGACTGCCTCAAGGCTCTTTCCATTTAGTAATATACGATTCAAGCCCCTGCTTCGGTGGCTAGGACCTGATACAGCTAACGACACTGACAGGATCCAGGCTATACGTCAGGAAGCTTCAGAGCAAACCTCAGACTCAACGGTTTCCCGTATCTGCCTTTGAAACTCCTCTTGCGTCTTCTGAGCATCCCGAGCCCTTTGCGGCAGTCGGTCCCAGTCAAGGGCGGCCAGAAGCTCAATAGAATCGGCAAGATCAGAATTCTTTATTGGCGGCAAACTCCCCGACCCCCAATTCCAATCAAACTGAATTGACTGGGTCCCCTCGGAATTCAGGTCAAACCAGAACTGAAAGTCATCAAGAACGATCTCGGTAAGAATCCTGTGAAGCTGCTCGTTGGCAGGACAATGAACAAGAGGATTTCACCACGGAGAGCATGGAGGCGCGGAGAAGAAATGAAGAAAGAAAACTACGAATCACACGAATCAGCGCGAATGAAGAAGATATCCTGTTGGGGGAAGATTGTGAGCGAGAAACAGCCCATTAGCGTCGATTCGCGAGATTCGTAGTTCAAAAAAACGAAGTGCCAGCAATCGGCTGCACACAATTCGGCCTGGCGTCCTCTTGTGTGAGCCGGGACGATGGCCATCGAAACCGGTGATCGGAGAGCATTCGATTGACGCTACGAGTCGGAGGGTTTAGGTTTGTTCCATGAGCGTTGTGGAGTTTAGCGCTGAACTTACGGATTCCGGATTGCTCCGGATTCCAGCGGACGTGGCTGCACAGCTCCCGAAGTCAGGCAAAGCCAGGGTTATTGTTTTGACTGCCGAAGAGGCGGAGGACAGGGAGTGGAGGCTAGGGGCTTATGCGCAGTTCCTGCGCGAGGACCCTCCCGAGGACGCTGTCTACGACTCCATGTGCTGAGATGTTCGGGGAGATTTTTCTTTGCGAGTTTCCGTTCACGTCGGGTGCCACCAGCAAGATTCGACCTGCCTTGGTTCTCTTCGATCTTCAGCAGGATGCACTGATTTGCCGCGTGACCTCAGTTGTCCGGAGTAATCAATTGGATATACCGCTTTTGGACTGGCACGTCTGGATCGCCTCGTGACTGCGGAGCGAACTGTGTTCCGTCGACAACTTGGCGTTCTCAGCTCCCGGGACAAGGATGCGGTGCGGGACAGATGGAACCAGTACATGCGGCTTTGAGAGCCAATCGGCCAACCATTCGGAGGAGCCAACAGCGCCCCGCTGCTTCGCTCTGGAGCGAATCCGGAAAATCGACAGCGCATCAGTATGCCAACCTGTTCTCCCTTTATCGCATGAGCCGAGGACCCCATCGCATTTCCTCCCCTCGCCGCAATGCCGTTGACAACATATTCCCGCGGACATTTATTCATCCGTTCTTCCGACTACGGGTCGATAGCTCAACGGTAGAGCAGTGGCCTTTTAAGCCATTGGTTCAGGGTTCGAATCCCTGTCGGCCCATTCGCAGTCAAAAAAAAGCCTGGCAGAATAGTGTTGCAGATGGCGTGAGATTCGAAAAAATATTGTCGTGCAGGAGGTTCGTGCCTGGTAGCCTCTGCCGAGAAAGTTTGCCGAGAGTCACATGAAGAGGGTGGTCATCGTTGAGGATCAAACCGCAGTGCGGGAAATGATTGCTCAGGTTGTTCGTTCGGAGCCGGGATTTGAAGTTATTGCGGAGACGGGCGAAGGCCAGGAGGGTTACACTATCTGCAGGGACCAGAAACCCGATTTTGTCATTCTCGATATTATGCTGCCCGGTCTAAACGGGGCAGAGGTGTTGCGGCGCTTTTCAAAGCAGTTGCGCCATACCCGGGTCCTGGTCTTTTCCGGGTATCAGAATCCGTCGCTGGTGCGCGAGCTCCTGCAGGCAGGCGCCCACGGATTCGTAGAGAAATCGGCCCCACTGTCCGAGCTTAAGAAGGGCATCCAGATTGTTGCTAACGGGGGGAGTTATTTCGGCCCGGAGGTGGCCCAGTTACTGCGCGACGCGGTGGCTAACCCTTCCGCGGGTTCCCCCTCCATGGAATCGTTGACGGCTCGTGAACGGGAGATTCTGCAACTGATCGCCGAGAGCTACAGTACCAAGGAAGTGGCAGCCAAGTTGAACATCAGTGTCAAGACAGCGGAAAATCACCGCACGAATCTGATGAAGAAACTGGATCTGCACGACGTGGCCAGCATCACCCGCTATGCCATCGAGCATGGTATTATCGAGACGAGCAATCCAATGGTCTAGCCCGCATCGCTCCTTTTCGGTTTAGGGGTTCGGGGGTGAGGGCGCCTGTGTTGAATCAGGTGGATACTTCGATTTCTTCGAACGGTTCAATCCCCATCTTCCCACATGAAACTTCAGGCGAGGAGCCGGTTTCAGGTTTCGGGTGTCAGGAGTTAAATATACCTCCTCAAACCTGAAACCTCTCCGAAGTTTCACCCTGTTTGATCCGGCCAGCGCCAGCGCAGCCGAGAGTCCGACGCTCCTCCCGACCGCTGAACCGTGAACCCTGAACCCGCAATTCGATGTCCCAGAGACCCAACCGACAGGGAAACTGAAAGAAAGCTGCGCATCGACGATCCGGGTAAATCTACCCTTCCCGTATTCGAATTGACGACTGTAAACATGCCCGGTAGCGCCTATGCAGAATCCCCAGAAGATCAGGGTGGAAACCGATCGGTCGCGTGGAATAAGTTTTCAAGCCCGCATGGGCCATTCCCGCGCTACGGCAGATCCGCGCAATATCGCCATCCGGTCCGGCGTGGCGACCTTCGCTCAGAAAGAGTTGACAGACAATGACCGCACCCTGATTGAAGAGCTCCGCGTCCAGGAGGGAGGACAACAACGGCTCGTTGAACGCGTAAGCCGGTCCCGGGCGCCTCTCCATGGAAGCTGCGCTGAATGCGCCTACCTGGTCGCCGAGCATTTCGCGTAGCTGCATGGCCACATGATCCCTGACAGCGATCACCCGCTTTTCTGGACTGCCATGGTCGACCACAATAAGTGGAGGCCGGTCCAGCTTATGGCGTTGGATCGTCGAAATCACCTCGTCACGGAGAATTTGGGCAATACCCGCATCTGCTTCCCTTGAAGGGTCGACCAAGCTGGCCGCGATACCTACTCGGAAATTCGGATAGACGGCGGATACTTTGTGCACCTTCTGAGGGGCGAACTGCGTGATGGCGCGGCTGGGACCTAGAAAGAAGGGCAGGACGATGGTATCATGGCACCCTTGGGCAGCCAATTCTCGAAGTGTCGGTTCCAGGGTGCTGGCGCGCCGCCCGTTCAATTCCGCGGGATCAATACGATCGGAATGCTTTAGCGAAACGGGCATTACCTGGTGGCCCAGTCTTTCTGTGAGGTGGCCCGCGATCTTGCGTAGCGCCAGTGTCGGTTCCGGTCGCAACGATCCATTGTCGAGAAGTATTACTCGTTGATCTTGTGTGTCCAAACTGTCGCCCAGTCTTGAAAGAGCTTGCTCCTGTCTCAAGATTAACTTCTTTTAAGCTTGCGCCACCACACCTGAAATCTAGCGGGGCCTAAACATGAATCGCACTCTACTCGGCTTGATATTCGTAATTCCTCTGCTCGGTTGCCTGAGCGGTTGTGCTGGGAAGAGCATCAACCCAACGCCCGATGAGACCATCGTGGCGAGCGCAACCGGATCCCGCCCGAACTGGGTTGTGCCGGGAGATTACTCTGACTACGGCTCCAGCCACGGCACCGATCTCGGCGGGCTCACCTTGCGGGACGGCGACGCCGGCCAGGGACACCGAATTGAAGGGATCGTGCCACCCGTGTATTTCGATTACGATCAATATTTCGTCAGGCCGAATGAGCGCTCGAAAATCAATCAGGCGGCCGAGCATCTACTGGCCAACCCTTCAGACAATCTGGTGTTGGAGGGCCGGTGCGACCACCGCGGCACTACCGAATACAACCTTGCCCTGGGTGACCGCCGGGCTAATAGCGTTATGAAATATCTTATCCGGTTGGGCGTCGCTGGGGAGCGCATCTCGACCCTCTCGCGGGGAGATCTGGATGCCGCCGAAGGGGCCAGCGAAGAATTGATGCAGGAGGATAGACGAGCCGACTTCGTCATCGTGCGGAAGTAGCTCGCGATCTGGCGGGCGGACTTCGCCTTCAGCTTCAAGTTCCTCAGCGGAGATTGTCGAACCGCAGGTCTGAAATTCCCTATTGGGCTCTCTCCAAAGCGAGTTCAACGATGCGTATGAAGGACCGCGCCTCCAGAGATGCGCCGCCAATAAGCCCGCCATCTATATCCGGTTGATCGAGCAGTTCGCCGGCATTATCGGGTTTCATGGACCCTCCGTAGAGGATGCGAATGCGATCGGCAATGGATGCGCCCAGGGTCTCGGTCAGCATTCGGCGAATTTCCCCATGAACTTCCTGGGCCATAGCAGGTGTTGCCGTTTTACCCGTGCCGATCGCCCAGATCGGTTCATAGGAGACAACAATGCTTTCGCTGCCTTCTCCCGAGATCTCATCGAGGCAGGCCCTGACCTGGGCACCCACCACGCCTACAGTATCGCCGCGTTCGCGCTCCGCCAGGGATTCCCCGACGCACAGAATGGGTTTCAGACTACTTTCCAGCGCAGCCCGGACCTTTCGGTTAATGAACGCGTTGGATTCCGAAAAGCAGGTGCGCCTCTCACTGTGACCGAGTATGACAAACGAGGCGAATAGGTGCCTGAGCATCTCCGCGGAGATCTCACCAGTATAGGCGCCCGCCGGAGCGGGATGCATGTTCTGGGCGCCCAATTGGATGTTCGAGTCTTCAATAGTGTGGGCGACGCTTTCCATCGACGTGAAGGGTGGGCAGACAGCTACCCCGACATCGAGCTGCTTCCCCACCGCCAGGCTGATTTCTTCCACCAGCTCGGCGGCTTCGGAAGAGGTCTTGTTCATCTTCCAATTACCCGCGATCAGTAATCGTCTCACGCTTGTCTTCATATTGTCTATTACATGTTACGACGTGCGAAATTCCTGGGCAAATGATTTGTGCATGAAACTGGCCAAGCATTTCACAGTGAATCAAGGCTTTAACTTACCAAGGGCGGCTACTCCCGGGAGCACCCGTCCCTCGAGAAATTCGAGGCTCGCTCCCCCGCCTGTACTCATGAAGGTAACCTGATCGGCGAATCCGCTCTGGTTGATAGCGCTAACGGAATCACCGCCCCCGATAATCGATATGGCTTTCCGGTTCGCGGCCACGGCGGCGGCCACGGCAAATGTGCCGCGGCTGGAGGCTTCGATCTCAAATATCCCCATGGGACCGTTCCAGAGAATAGTATGCGCTTCGGTGATTTCCTTTTCGTATCGCGCAATCGTCCGGGGGCCAATATCAATACCTACCCACCCATCGGGAATATCTCCGGAAACTACCTTCGTTTCCCCTACCCGGAGCGCGTCAAAGTCAAGGGCATCAGTGATCAGATTGTCCGCCGGGAGCAGGAAGCGCACACCCCGGGCGACGGCCGATTCCAGAGCTGCTCTGGCCACCTCAATCTTGTCCGGTTCGCTCAGGCTATGACCTACCGTTTCTCCCTGGGCCAGCTTGAAGGTGTAGGTCATGGCCCCACCAATCAGAATCGTATCTGCCGTCCGCAGCAGACTTTCGATCACGGTGACCTTGTCACTGACTTTAGCGCCTCCCAGGATGACCACGAAAGGACGTTCAGGATCTGCGGTTTTCTTCCCCAGAAACTCGATTTCACGGGCAAGCAGGAATCCGGCGGCACGGGCTTTCATGAGTTCGGCAACCCCGGTAGTTGAGGCGTGAGCCCGATGCGCGGTGCCGAAGGCGTCATTTACATAGGCATCCGCCAATCGTGACAATGAACGGCAGAAATCGGGATCGTTCTTCTCCTCGCCTTCATGAAACCGGAGGTTTTGGAGTAGAATTACCCCCCCTTCGTTCAGGTTATGTGTGGCGCGCTCGACATCCTCGCCCACGCAATCACTCAGGAATGTAACGGGACACGATAAGATCCGCGCAAGCTCGGGTGCGACCGGTTCCAACGAGTACTGGGCATCGGGCCTGCCTTTAGGCCTTCCCAGATGGCTCGCCAGGACCACCCTGACCCCCTTTCCGAGCAGGTAACGAATGGTGGGGACAGCCGCTTCGATACGCGTTGTGTCGGTGACGCGGGCCTCGGCATCCAACGGCACGTTGAAATCGACACGCACCAATACCCGTTTACCGGAAACGTCCAGGTCGTTTAGAAAACAGATGTCAGACATTGATCAGGGGGGTGCCGATTCGACTCGCCACCGATTTTCCGTTGCCTCGGCTCCCTCTCGAGGCCGGGCTACGTCGAGGCCATTTCCGGAATACAAGGCACTAAAACGCGCCCAGAATTTTCAGAAGATCGATGCAACGGTTGCTGTAACCCCATTCATTGTCGTACCAGGAAATCAGCTTGAAAAAGCGACTGTTCAATTCGAGACCTGAACCGGCGTCAAATATTGAAGATGCCGGATGGTGAATGAAGTCCGAGGAAACGACGTCATCCTCAGTGTAATCAAGAATACCTTTGAGATCTCCCTCAGCCGCCGCCTTCATCTTGGCGCAGATTTCCTCATAGGAGGTTTCCTTCGCCGTGTGGACTGTCAGATCGACGACAGACACGGTAGGCGTGGGTACCCGAAATGATATGCCCGTCAGTCTACCGGCTACGGCGGGCAGTACCAGGCCCACGGCCTGGGCCGCCCCGGTAGTCGAGGGAATTATATTGATGGCCGCTGCCCGGCCCTCCTTCCAGTCCTTCGCAGAAGGCCCATCGTTGGTTTTCTGCGTGGCGGTGTAGCTATGCACGGTGGTCATCAGTGCTTCGTCGATACCGAAATTATCCAGAACCACCTTGGTAATCGGGGCGAGACAATTAGTAGTGCAGGAGGCATTGGAAACGAGGACATCTGAGGCCGTCAAAGTATCCTCGTTGACTCCGATGACCACAGTCTTCACCTCTCCCTTGGCGGGAGCGGAAATGAGGACGCGACGGGCTCCGGCTTCGATATGGCCACCTGCTGCGGTGTCCTGGGTAAAAAGCCCGGTGGACTCGATCACGATGTCAATACCCAATTCACCCCACGGCATGGCGGCCGGACCTTCCCTTACGGCGAGGCACCGAATGGGATTCCCGTTTACGATAAGGAGATCATCCGCGGTCAGGCTCGAGGCCGATTTCCCCGTCTCTACCGTGCCGTCGAATCGCCCTTGTGTGGAATCGTATTTCAGCAGGTAGGCAAGGTTATCGGCCGATATCAGATCATTCACCGCAAGCACTTCGAAGGCTTGCCCTAGCAATCCCTGCTCGACGAGGGCGCGAAATACCAAGCGGCCAATACGGCCGAATCCATTAATTGCGACTTTTACTGCCATAGCAGACTCGATCTTCCTCTTCTTTGTCCGCCTGTTGAACGCGATTCTTGCGGGGGCCCTGAATTGGGGCGCTGACCAGACAGGCGCGGATTATTGAAAAGGTGCCGATTGGAATAGCAAGCGTTATGTGTAATTATTCCAGCGCGCGAAAGCAGCCCAGGCGGGCATTCCCCAACGGTGTTATAAACGCACTTTATTTGAGTTGGAAGTTCACCTTGCGAGCCTTTCGATCCAGAGTCCGCAACTCAAAGGAGGAAGGCTGAGAAAGTGCTCCCGTGCCGAAAACCGGGCGCTTTCCAGACCGTCCCGAGCGAAACGTTCATGATCGGAGAGTTGTATCCAGTCGCGCAGGTCAAGTTCAGGCAGGCGTAGATTCAAGGCATTCGGCAGGGGATTAATGGCAAAGAAAAGTTGGGGTGAGTTAGACTTGCGGTGGGCATTGAAGAGGACACCCAGCGCGCGGTCGGAGTCTTCCTCGAAAAACCGGAGATACCCCTCGTCGATGCGAGGGCCCGGGCGCAGCGAAAGCCCGCGCGAACTACGCCGAAACCGTATCCACTCCCTGAAATACTGATAGGTCGCGGGAAATTCCTGTGCCCGCGAGTAGTCCAACGCGTTGAGGTCGCCCCGCAAGTGGGTATTGGACGCTCCCTGCTTGCTCTGGAGGAGATCCTGGCCGGCAGCGATCATGGGAATCCCCAGCGACACCATGAGCAGACCAATCATGAGGTGCGTACGTCTGCGATCGGTACTGGTCGGAGAGTGCCCGTTGCAGGACGGATTCTCGGTAATGCGATCGATCCAGCAGTGATCATCATGAGATGATACGTAGTTGACCGACTGGTCTGTTCGACGGCAGAGGTGCCCGATTGAGCCGGAGATGAAATAGGGAAGATCATGGGCCCGCTCACACCCCAGGATATACTGGTAGACAAACTCGCGATAGTGGTCATTCCAATAAGCGTAACCAGTATTCTTGAGGCTGGTTCCAACATGGCCCTTAAAGCTCCAGGGTTCCGCTATCAGTATAATGGAGGGCTTGATCCTGCGCAATTTCCGTTCGATCTCACCCAGGATCTCAATTCCCAGAAGTTCGGCCAGATCAAACCGGAACCCGTCCACATCATAGTGGGCCACAAGGAATTCCAGACTTTCCAGTATAAGCCGTTTCCCCATCGGGGTGTCGGTCCGAAAGTCATTGCCGCAACCGCTCCAGTTGGTGAGCTCTCCGGCGTCGTTATGATGAAAGTAGTAATGCCCGTCGAGATTGTATAGATGGTTCGGCAGGCCCAGGTGATTATAAACGACGTCGAGGATTACGGCCAAGCCGAAGCGATGACATGTGTCGACCAATTCACGAAATTCTTTCAGCTGCGTGCCCTGAGCCGGGGACGTGGTGTAATGGCTTGTAGGCGCGAACCACTGATTAGGCATGTAGCCCCATTGATAAGCTTCATCGGGCACAGTATCGAACTGCATTACAGGGAGCAATTCGATCGCGTTGACACCTAGATTGCGCAGATAGCAGTCGCTCTCCTCCAACCAGCGCGTAAGACCGGAAAAGCCCATGCTTTCTCTATTGCTGAGCGTTGCGGGAACCGAGGCCAGCAGGTCTCTTAGATGACATTCCAAGACAATCAGATCCTGAGGTTCCGGCGGCTCAAAGCGCGACCTGCAGGGGGAAAGCCTGCGCCTGTCGAGAACCAGGCCGGGACCTGCCGGGCCCACCGTAGCCAAAGCATAAGGGTCGACCACAGTGACGGTTTCGGTACCGCTCCGAGAGGTTACGAATTCCGGCATATCGACTTCGAACTCGTAGAGCCATCGCGAACGATCGCCCGGCACGGTCGTTTCCCAGGCCCCGTTTCCCACTTTAGCCATGGCGTGCAGTTCGACCGAATCGGTGTTCATAGCATGGCAGAGCCTCAGTCTCATGGAAACGGCGCGAGGACAGAAAATTCTGAACCGGGTCACCTCGCCGACAATCTCTACTCCCATCGGCTCCGGGCATTCCATCCGCAACAAGAACGGTTCGGGCTTGACCTGAATGCGCCGTGGGCCGGTAGCTGCCACCATTAACAGGTGGCGTGGTTCCTCAAACTGAATCATCTCTTCGCTGCTGAAGGCAAAGAGATGGCGTCCGGTGCGTGAGAAATCCAAAGACAGGTTTCGATTCCTGCCGTTGTTGTCCAGCATGCTCCGCATTGGGCTGGGATTCGGCAGCCACCTTCCCTGCCCGGTGATGAATCGGAAATCCGTGCCCGTGCCGGCGAGAACCGTGGCCATGTTGACATTGATAACCTGGAAATCCTGATCGTCGAAGCGGGCCCTTTCCAGTTTCCAGAATGGATTCCCCAGCGATCGCTTCCAGCCCGTAAAGTCCCCCACTAGGTACACCTCTTCACCGTCCTCCGCTGCCACTGCGACGGCGTCCCATTTCAGCATGAAGGTCACCCACTGCTCACTGACGAAATATCCGCTCCATTCAGCGTACCGGTAGAGGGGCGGACGGCTCAGCGTTACCCGGCAGTCATCCTGGTGTTCCCACCGCAGTCGCGGAAGAGTCGGACCCTTCCAGTCAGATTCCAGGCATACTATGCCGGCGTCTGCCTCCGTCCAGAAGGCCCAGGCGGATCGGTTGACCTCCAGGTTGGAATTTGCGAGAAAGGATTGAGGCACAATCGACAATGCAAGGATTAAGTTCGGATCCGCACTATCGAGTGACTAGACGAAGACGACTCACCTGCGCACAGACATCCAGCATGAAACGCATTCTTGTAGCAATGTCCGGAGGTGTCGACAGCAGCGTGGCCGCCCACCTTCTCAAAGAGCAGGGACACGCGGTGAGCGGTGCATACATGAAGAATTGGATCAACCAGGAGCAAGCCGAAGTTTTCGGCCGATGTCCATGGCAGGAGGATCTCGACGACGCGCGGCGCGTCTGTGCATGTTTGGGCATTGATTTCCGGGTGGTGAATTTCATGTCCGAGTACAAGACCAAAGTCGTCAACTATCTTGTACGAAGTTACCGGGCGGGTCTCACGCCAAATCCCGACATCATGTGTAATCGGGAGATTAAGTTCGGCCATTTCCTGAACTATGCCCTGGAGGAAGGTTTTGACGGGATAGCCACCGGTCACTATGTGGAAAAAACGGAGAATGACGGGGGCCGCTGCGCTATTTACGAGGGCCGCGATAAGGATAAAGACCAGTCCTACTTTCTCGCTATGCTAAAGCGCGAACAGGTAGAGCATGCCCTGTTTCCTTTGGGGCCGCTCGAAAAACATCAGGTCCGGAAGATTGCCCGGGCGAAAGCCTTACCTAACACCGACAAGCGCGAGAGCCAGGGGATATGCTTTATCGGAAAGGTCAAATTAAGCGAGTTTCTGCGCCACTATATTCCTGACAATCCGGGACCGGTCACGGATGGCGAAGGCAATTTGCTTGGAAACCACCGGGGACTTCATCGTTACACGGTGGGTCAGCGCCATGGCATCGGCGTCCCCTCAAATCAGGATGGCGAGAGCTACGTAGTGGTCGACAAAGACATGGCGTCGCGCCGCCTGGTCGTCGGTCTCGATCAACCTCGACTCGATCGCATTTATGCACCCACGGTCCTGGTGAAACATCTGAGTTTCATTGCTGCGAGACCATCTGGAGTTACTTGCCTGCATGGCAGGATCCGCTATAGGGATCCCACGGTGCCTCTCACTTTCTATCCCGAGGACGGGGATACGGCCAGCATCAGGTTCGAAATTCCCCAGCGCGCGCCGGCCGCGGGACAGACCCTGGCGCTCTACTACGGGCGGCAACTGATCGGCGGCGGTATACTGTAAGAGTCCCTATTATTGACCTTTATCATTCCCTGAGGGACGATTCAGGCGGACTGCAATTCCCCTTTCATGGCTTCGAGATCGCGCGGTACCGTGGCCAGGGCTTCACTAATCGTTGATAACCCTTCCCGTACTTTGCCCATGCTATCCTGATGCAAGGTTATCATGCCATTCCGCACGGCCACGTACTTGATGTAGGTTACTTCGCGCTCTTCGTTGATCGCCTTGACGAGATCCTCGCTGGTGGCCATGAGTTCATGTACCCCTACCCTTCCCTTCATGTCGGATCCGTCACATTGGGGACAACCCTTTTCATTGGCACTGAAGACGGGTCCGTCCCAGTCTACCGCCTTCCTGATGATGTCGGTCTCTTTGCCCTCCGGTGTATATGAGATCCGGCAGGATTTGCATACGCGGCGCAGAAGGCGTTGCGCGCAAACACATACCAGCGATGCCGAGATCATGAAGGGTTCGACACCCATGTCAGTAAGCCGGGAAATGGTCCCCGGCGCATCGTTGGTGTGCAGGGTACTGAATAGCATGTGGCCGGTCAAAGCGGCTTCCACGGCGATGCCCGCTGTTTCCTTATCACGGATCTCACCTACCAGAATAATGTCGGGATCCTGGCGCAGGTAGGCTCTCAGGGCGGTGGCAAAGGTAAGGCCGATCTTCCGATTCATCTGCATCTGGCAAAGACCGGGCAGTGTATACTCAATGGGATCTTCGGCAGTTCTGATACAGAGTTTGGGAGAGTTGATTTCGTTCAGCGCCGAATAGAGCGTCATCGATTTACCGGAGCCCGTGGGCCCGAAGTGGAGGACCATGCCATAGGGCCGCCGGATCAGGTCCCGGTAGAGCGAGAGATTCGCATGGGAAAAGCCCAACGCTGTAAGGGGAAGCGTGCTCTTCTGCTTGTCGAGTATGCGCAGGACCGCGCCCTCGCCGTAATTCAAGGGCGCGGTAGCGACACGAAGATCAATATCGATACCTTTGCTGTTGAATTGTTTGAACACGATGCGTCCGTCCTGGGGAAGGCGGGACTCGGCAATGTCCAGATTGGCCATGACTTTCAGTCGAGCCATCAGTGTTGTGGCAACTTTGCGTGGCAGGGAGATCTTCTCTTGGCAGACTCCGTCGATCCGAACACGAACGCGGGTGTGCTTCTCAAAGGGTTCGATGTGAATATCGCTTCCGCTGGTGAAGTAGGCTTCCTCGATAATACGGTTTGCCAACTGCACGACGGGCGCCGATTCCTCTTCCAGGTTGTCATCGGAAAATTCGCCATCATCGAGACCAAAGTCCAGGTCAAGGGCTTCGACCACATCCCGAAAGCCGCGGGGCTGGTGTTGTTCCTCTTTATCAGCCAGTTTAGCATCGATCTGCCTCCGGGAAGCCAGTATAACCGAGACTTTCTTTCCAGTGAGTTCCTGGATTCGATTTATGACTGTGAGATTAAAAGGATCGGCGAGGGCCACATATATAAAATCACCGATCTGGCCGGCTGGCAGAATGTGATACTCCCTGCAGAAATCCTTGTCCAGGCATTCAAAGGTCCGTTCATCCACCCGGAAGTTGGCGGCGTTGAAAGGAGGTAGCTCAAAGGCTTTTCCCTTAGCGACCAGGATCTGGAATTCGCCACTTCATATTTCTCCAGCAGCAGGCTCTCCATCATATCACCGGTGAGCTCCTCGGGTGAATCAATGAGTTCCGCCGCCTGTTCGTCACTCAATCTGCCGAGCTCCCGCAGGTGATTTACTATATTGGTCTGTATTCGTGCCAGGGGCATGGATTTCAATCAGTTGCGGTTAAAATCAATCCTTTTCGAATTCGGCTTCCTGTAGGTTGCTTACTGCGGCGAATAGGCCTGTTGAGGGTGTCATTCGATCCCATTCGCATGGCGGCTCTTAATATACCCCTTCGGCCTTCTCCCTTAAATAGGAGCAACCACCTACTTGAGAGATGAAAAAATACTCGAAGGGGGCACTCGGCAGTACCCATACAATGCCATTTATCCCTTTCCGCTTGCCTCCACCGTGCGGACCGATATTATGTCAGGTCAGGTTGACTTGCCCCAGGAAAGGTCCCTGAAAAATTCGCAAACTGCGGGGATTTCCGTAAAGAATTGATGCGCTAGCACCGGGTGCGAGTTTTGGCCTTTTACTAGAGGTTTAACCTTATGGTTAGAATTTTTTCATCTTTGTGGGCATAGGCTTACAAAGGGCCTGCAGGATTTGCAAAAACTATTTAAAATTGCTCTTAGTGGGCTATTTATGAACGAAATCAGATTGAATTTGGTAGAGTCTGGGGTAAGCTTTTTACTATTCAGAATGAGGGGAACCCCCTAGATAAAAGATCAGAAAAAACTAGATGTTCAAGAATCTCATCAGCAAGGCGTTGAGCGGCGGCCCAGCAGAGAGGAACCCCGAGAGGAGTTCCGAAGCGCGTAGCCCGGCGTTTTTCAGTCCGGCGGAAGGTTCCCAGCAAGGCCGCCGGGAAGGCGGGTATTCACTAGTTGAATTGATGGTTGGTTCCGGCGCTCTGACGATGGTCATGGCTGGAATGTTCGGCGCTTTGGGGCAGGCCGCGGGATTGACTGAAAATGTGCGCGGTGCCGAATTCGTCACCTACTACTCCAAGAATGGCCTTCATGACTTTGACTACACCAGTCTCTGAGTCTCGGCCGCATAAGATCCAACCGGCTTTTGATTCGAGCAGGGACCGAGGAAGAAGCCAAGCTGGCTTCTCCCTTGCCGAAATGCTCATCGTCATGACAGCCATGGTGATAATCATGGGTACCGTGGCCACATCCCTGACCCATATCATGCGCGGGGATGTCAAGATGACGCAGTACTCCATCATGAGTACTCAGGGACGGCTGGCGACCCGGTATTTTGGTGCCGATGTCCGGAAGGCAAGTGAAATCCAGAGCAACGGCAGTGCGAACTTTACGCTTCAAATTCCCCTTGAGGGCGGAGGCACCGAAAGCGTGGAGTACCTCTATACTCCCGGCGACAGCCGACTGGTGCGGACTAAGGGAGGTTTTTCACGATTGCTGCTGGACGGCATTCAGAGCCTGTAGTTTGGCTATTTCACGATAGAGAACAACGTGGCCATCAGCGATTTTGAAACAAAGAAAGTTAAACTTGAAGCATCCCTCTTGCAAGGACAGGACACGGTAAATAGCCGCTATGTGGTGGCTGCGCGAGCAGTGATGCGTAACAAACTGGTGAATAACTGAACAGTGAAAGAGCAGGCTAAGCAAGAGAGGGGTTCCGTTTTGCTAGTCGCTCTATTTGTGGCGAGCGTGGGTGGATTGCTGGTGGCGAGCTACCTGAAGTCAGTCGTCTACGAACTGAAGCAGGTAAACGATACATTCGCTCGCAGCAACGCCCTCAACCTGGCCACTGCCGGGATTGAAGCCGGCGTGCTGGCCCTTAACGAAGACGAATGGCCGGGGTGGAAAAAGAGACGCCGCAATGCTTCCAAGACGCTGGATACTTTCGACCTTGGTCAAGAACAGAGCGGGGAAGTCACCGTTTCCATCGAGGACCTCGATTCCGATCCCACAATTATCAGCGATAGTACCGTAACGCTGGCATCGGGAAAGCAGGTGTCCGAGCAGATCAAAGTCCTGCTCAAGCCCCGCTCGCTTTTCGCCAACGGCCTGACCGTGACGCGTCTGACCTATTTTCTCTACTACGGGAATATTACCCTCGACAGTTACGATTCTACGGCCGGCCCCTATGACGAGTTTCTGAACCGGAACGACCACGGGACCATCGCCAGCGCTCAGATTCGTTCCTACCACAATTCCAATGCCCGCATTTACGGTTACCTGGCATCGGATTTGGAAAGCTCGGGTTGGTATCGGAACCCCCAGATCAGGGAAAGGAATAATCCATTGCGATACCAGATCGGAGGTGGGGGCAGCGTTTCCGGTTCCAGCACGCCTAAGGGCACCCAGGTCGATCTCGATCGCGTGGTCGGGAACTTCAAGGCGAACATGCCCGAGGTGGAAGTGCCGCGAACCAAGCGCATCATTACGATTTCCTCTACCAGATCCGTGATTAGAATCGGACGAAGCGGCCGAGAGAGGGTTTTAAAAATCGAGGACGATGTCGTTATCAATGCCGGGCAAACGCTGCGGATTGAAGGAAATGTGGCTTTGGTGATCGAAGGGGACTTGTCTGTTTACGGTACCGTCGAGGTAGTACCGCCGTTTGGAGAGCTCAAGCTCTACCTGCGGGACGGTTTGTTGGTTACCGGAGCAGGCTTGATCAACGAAACCCAGGATCCCTCCAAGATGATCATATACCAGACCACTTCCAATTCTTATGGGAGCACCATCTGGTTGGGCGGTGATGAGCCGATCTATGCCTCAATCTACGCACCTAAAGCCAGCGTCTACTTCTTCGGCTTGTATCGGGGGCGCCCATTCTACGGAGCCAACAAGACCTACTACGGGGCCGTAGTGGGCCGGAACGTGCTCATCTATGGTGACTACGACTTCCACTACGACGAAGCGCTCAAGGAAGCCGAGACCGCCAACCGAACCTACGCTATCGAGAAGTGGTATAATCCCGACCCGGAGTTGCCGCCCGACGGTCGCCGTTCTTAAAGCGGGCCTATCCATCGCACTGAACGACAGTCCCCACTCCATCGAGTTGGCTTCCCGAGGTTCGGGAACACCTTCGGTTCGTGTTCAATCCTGCGATCGCGATTCTTGCAAGACCGCGAAGTGACCTTTACGAACACGTCCTTGAATGCGCGCCGGAAATATGTATCGTTTAAAGAACTCGTTGGATTTCTGCCGCGTTGACGCTCGCCTATCGTGTCTAGAAACGTTGAAGTACTCTTCTTTGAAAGCGAAACTGGGAACTTTTTAACCGCCCAGGGCGCGATCAATATTGGCCAGGACGTAATCGACGTCAACTTGGTCCAGGTAACGGATCCCATCCGGGCACACGAAATGCTGGCAACCAACCGCTTCGACTTGCTGATGCTCGACCTTGGGGAGCCTCAAGCTAACCGGCTCGATCTTCTGACCGACCTGCAGCGAACGGCGCCCGACATACCCGTGATCGCATTTGCCGATTCCCTGCACCAGGAATTGGCCGTTGATTCTGTAAAACTGGGTGCCGACGACTATATCCTCACTGAACAACTGGGCAACCGGTTCTTATGTCAGAGTGTCATTTCGACCTTGGAGCGTCGCTGGTCAGATCCCGAGCTGCGCCACCGTGGACCCGAACCGGCATATCGCCCCGACCCCATCCGATCCCTTGCGCTGCGAAGCAACTTCCGAATGGGTAACGAGCTTTCCCGCCTGAAGCTGGCTGAGCCGGTACAGGTAAAGCAATGCCATCCCGATCTGTATGACCATTTGGAATCGAACACGATCAAGCGAGGTTCGCTGTTGAAGATTTTGACCTGGGATCTCAATCTGATCGAAGAGAAGACTATTCTCGACTACACGGTGGAAGAGTTTAGCTTTGGGTTTTTCAATCTGACCAACTACGAGATCGACCGGTCGGAACTCCCTGATTTTCGCCTGGAGGAATGTTGGGCAACCATGACGCTCCCCTTCGATCTTATAGAAAAAGTATTTTTCGTATCCACCTGCAGCTATCTCAGCAGTGACGCCGTGAAACATTGGGAGCGGCGCTTGAGTAGGAACATTAGTTGGTTTGTTTGCGATCTTTCTACCATGACCATGGCCCTTGAAAATCTCGAGAGGGCGGAACGCTCGGAGAAAGAGAGTCAGGAACCCGAGCTGAGAGAGGTATAATCAGTATGCTGGCGCGATCACAACGAGTTCTGGTTGAGACTCTACGAGACTTGGGCTGCCTCGATGAGACGCAGACCGACAATCTGATGAAGGAATCGAATGTTTCCGGTTCCGAACTTGAGAAGCTTCTCATCGACCGCTTTAAGACTCCACCGGACCCGATGCTGCTGGCCAAGGCCAAGGCCTACAAGATTTCCCCAATTAAATTAGAGAAATTCAAGGTGATTGATCAATGCTTTGAGTTTCTCGAGGTCGAGTTCTGCAAGCGCCAAAATATTCTCCCGCTAGGCGCGGTGGGTAGCTATCTGGCCATAGCCACCGCCGATCCACTGAATCCTCTTTTAAAGGCCGCGATAGAAAGTCAGACCAAGAAACCTTTCTATTTTCTGATCACCCACGCCGAAGAGATCGAAGCAAAGTATTCGAGCGGATCGAAAGGGAAAGGCTCGGTTCAGTCAGTGGGGTTTTCCGATGTCGTGGAAGCCCTCGGCATGGAGTTCGACCTCGATTCGGATCGCATCGAAGAGAAAGATTTCGATAGCGAGGAATCAACCCCCGTCATCCTGCTCGCCAACCGCATCATCGAGGACGCCTACTTTGCCGGTGCTAGCGATATCCATGTGGAGCCGTTCGAAAAGGTAACCCGGGTCCGGGTGCGCGTTGACGGTGTGTGTCGGGAACGCCTTACAATTCCCAACACCATCACCAATTCGCTCATCTCGAGGTTGAAGGTTATGGCCAATATGGACATTGCCGAACGGCGCAAGCCGCAGGATGGCCGGATCGTATTCAAGAGTTTCAACCGCAAGGGAATCGACGTCGACCTGCGCGTCGCGACCTGCCCGCTTAATTATGGCGAAGGCTGTGTCATGCGTCTGTTGGATAAGCAGAAATCCACCCTCCCTCTCGAGGATCTCGGATTCTCGGAAGGGAATTTGCGGCAGTATCGAGAATACATCACGCGGCCCTACGGCATGATCTTGCATTGCGGTCCGACAGGGTCGGGGAAATCGATGACGCTGTATTCAGCCCTGAACGAGATCAATACACCCGACCTGTGCATTCGCACGGCTGAAGATCCCATTGAATACACCCTACCCGGAATCTGTCAGGTGCAGATGAATCGCCGCGCCGGCGTGACCTTCGCCACAAGTCTGCGCTCCTTTCTCCGCCAGGACCCCGACATCATTCTAGTGGGCGAAATTCGCGACCCTGAAACCGCCAACATGGCCGTAAGGGCATCGCTCACCGGCCACGTTCTATTCAGCACCGTGCACACAAATGATGCGCCCAGTACCGTCGCGCGGCTGACCGAACTCGGCGTCGAACCGTTCCTCATTTCCTCGTCTCTCCTCTGCATCTGTGCACAGCGCTTGATGCGGCGTCTATGTGAAACATGCAAGGAACCCTATATGCCGGACAAGGATGAAGAGACCCTGCTAAGCCGGGCCATCAACTGGAGCGGCGAGATCTATCGGCCCAAGCCCATGGGATGTCCCAATTGCGGCGGAAACTCGTACCGCGGAAGAGTTGGAATACAGGAGCTTATGGGGACATCCGAAACGCTCATTCACGGGATAAACAAAGGTGTCGAGACAAGCGCACTCAAAGCCATCGCGGTAAACGATGGCATGGTGACGCTGCACAAGGACAGCATGAACAAAGCACGGATGGGAGTTACCTCAATCGAAGAATGCATCGCTACCGTTCCGCCCGATATGGAGGATCGCAAGCTCATCCCCATGCAGGGTCAGGAGCTACGCGCTTCCGGTGCCTGATTGATTCATCCAGAAAGCTGACAGGGAAGGAACCTTACAGGTCGAGGATATAGGTAAAACGAGTAGCTCCGGTTTGGCGGAATAATCCGTTTGCCAGATCACCGTCGTCCCACTTTTCGTCCAGGTTTCTCATCTGTCCCGCGACCACACTGGAATCTACGAGGCTGATCCCCGCGGCGATACCAAATTTCTCAAAGTCCCAGTTCCAGCTTCCGCCCACGGCCGTAGTCATTGACCAAGCGGTTTCCCGCAGGTGCTCCTCCATACCAACCGGGATCTCGCCCGAAGCCCCATCCTCCGGATAATCCCCAGCTTCGGTGGAATAGCTTTCAAATGTGGAGGCGAAAATGCGCCAGTCGTTCATCAAGCGAGTGTTTTGAGCCATTTCCCGCGCTACATTCACGTAGGGCAGAGCCATGGTAGCAAGAATTCCGACTATGATGACCAGTATCATAATCTCCACCAGCGTGAACGCTTTGGTCGAATCGCGGCTATCGTGCATCAAATTGGAATCTATTTTTCCACACTCCCCAAGGGTTCTCCACCAAACTTTTATTAACTTACCGCATGTGGGCGCACATGTAAAGCCTCAATCGACCTCTGTGACAACAGTTTATAGCTTTTCTACGGTGACTGAAAGGTTACTCATAGGGACCGTTACCTAAAATCCAGAAGGCCTCTGCAGGAACTGTAAATCACTGTGCCAACTCGGGGAAAATCATGGACTTCCCCTGTTCTTTCCTAGCCTTTAGAATGAGATCGAAAGGAATGTCGGAGACTTCCATCTGCAGCTTATTCACATAGAAGGGGTCGTTAACGAACTGGGCAACGATTTCCTCTTGTTTATGCAGGAGGAAATCATCCATGGAGCAATCGGTAGGCATGCGAAAATCGTTTCCGCGAAGGGGCTTCAATGCATTCTCGAGGTCCTGAACCTCGATGGTGGACCCGGTTTGCAGCTCGGCGGCACGTTGCAGGCATTCAGCCAGTTCCGCGTACTCACCCGGCCAAGGGTCTCGCAGGATCGCACTGGCCCCCGCCAAAGATAACCGCAGAGCCCCCTCACCACAGGCATTCAGAAGGCGATTCGAATAGTAGGCCAGATCAGCCAGACGGGTATGCAAAGGAGGAACTTCAATGATTCGGTCCGTCTGCGAAGCGATTTTGTTGGACTCGGGAGGAGGGATGAACGGTGGATTACCCGCTTTCGCAATCAGATGGCAGACGATTTTCGGGATGCGTTCGGTTTTCGCATGTTCGGCCCACTCCTTCACGAGTTCTGGAAAATCTGACGAAGCGAGCGAACGTTCGGAATCGAATCCGGTGACCAGCACGACTGAAAACTGCTCCTGAAGCGGATCTGCGTTCAGATGCTTGCGGTAACTTTCCCGCATCACCTCGCGGAATTTCCCCTGAGTGCAGGCGAAAACCGGTTCGTCTGTAAATCCGTCCCACGATGCCAGTTCCTGTGACATGAGTTCCAGCTCGCTCCCTTCGCGGGCCGCAACCAAAATGAGTGAACGCTCCCGGGAAACTTCCCAGAACTGCTCAATAAACCATTTCCCTTGAGCCGATCTTCCAGCCAGGTGGTCCAGATTTTCGCATGCCTTTGAGGAGACCTCGGCACTGTTCGGATTCGTAGTGCAATCTGATGCGGGTGGCCGGTCCCGTGCGGGCTGCCCAGGTCGTCTGATCTTAACCAACCTGTCAACGTCGCTGCAGAAAGCTAGCAGATTGAAAGGTTTCTGCAGTACCAGGGTTATGTTCTCGTTGGCCGCTCTGACCAGATCGGAAGTGCCCATCACTCCTGAGATGAGAATGACGGGCAGATCCGCGTCGATCGCGCGTGCGTCTGCGGCAAACTCGGCGCCGTTCGCCTCCGGCATGGAAAAATCGGCGACGATGAGATCGAATCTGTTCTGCCTTAAGGCTTTCAGTCCTTCGCTGGGGTTGAGCGCCATGGTGGCGTCGAAGTGACGGTGGCGGAGAAAATCGACCAGCATGCGAGCGTAACTCTCCTCGTCATCCAATACCAGAACGCGGCCTGCACCGTATCCTCCTTCCGACCGATTTGCTAAAGCTTTTTCCATATCTATTTGAGTTAGTCTCGCACTTCCCGTGCAAGGCACTTTGAGCCATCTCAACCCAGCTGCGAATTCGGAACCCTGTGGGCCTCAAACCTGCCAACTATCTATACGCCTATGCTTTCCGCCATTTCCCGGGAAATCCCCAGCGATTCGATCAGCTCTCTTCGATCTCCCTTCCACAGATCACTCATGGAGCGAACGTATTCATTTCTATGGGCTTCCAGAACTGCCTTGAATCTCCTGTGAGCCACTTCCGGATTCTCAGCCCGAATATCCCTGTCAATCGCGGCCCTGATATCATCGACTCCGATTTCTGGACCATCGGCCGCTTCGCTGGCGCCCATAATCAATTCTTTGAGCTGCGCATAGTTTCCCGGCCAATCCCGGCGCTCCAGATATTCGGCCGCCTTCGGGCTGATCCTGAGCGTGCCCTTCGGAGGCCCCGTCCGGTGCAGAATGCTCTCCGCCAAGAGGGGGATATCTTTCCTGACTTTGCGCAGCGGAGGTATCCTGATTTCCAGCGTGCCGAGATTCATGTAAAGGTTTTCGTCTATCTTACCGGCTTCATAGAGCGCATCGATTTCATCATGCAGACAATAGATTGCACGCCAAGGTACGCTCTGCCCGACCGCATCTGCTTCTCCATGTAACCGTTTGAGTAACGAGCTCAGCGCGACCTGGTCGAGATCTGCCGCGTCGGTGATCACCAGGGTGATGCGATCTTTCCCCTTGGCCAGCTGCTCGCCTCTCGAAATGAAATCCGTGCCTTCAAGCTCTTCGCTTGTCAGCAGCACGGCCCGGTCTCGATAGTCCGACCACGAAGTCACCAGATCGGAAGCGATGCCCTCAAAGTCCGAGCCCGTTTCTCCGATGAGCTGTAAAGAGGGAGAGAAATCCCGCAGTTCATAGAGCTGCCTGGCAAATTCGGCGGAGGCCTCGGCTCGGCACGGCAGTGACTGAAACGGGAATGGCAAGGGTTGTGAAAAACCAAGCTGCCCCCAGATGTTGCTAGTCGATCGCGGCCCCCCTCCATTCTGCTCGGGCGCCTCCAGCAGTCGATCCGTATGCTTGAGCAATGAAAAGATGTTGAGGGGTTTCAGGAACACTCCTCCCACCCCGGTCTTGATCAAGGCCCTGATCTCGTGATCGGTCAGACCGCCGGAAACAACGATGACCGGAATCTCAGGACGAACACTCTTTACCTTTTCTACGAATTCCAGACTGGTGAGGTCCGGCATCCGATGATCGGAAACGATAGCATCGAATGACTCGCTGGTGCAGTAATCGAGCGCGTCGCGCGGATGGAATACGGACGCCACGTCATACCTGGCTTGACGATACACATCGGTCAGCAGGGAATTGAAATGTACGTCGTCATCAAGAATGAGGATTCGCTTCGACATCGGCCGAAATGAGTATCGGCCATATGGCCGAAAAATAAACCTCAGGCACTACACTTTGTGGTCTATGGAGGGAATTTCTGAAAAGAGATCCCGTTTTCTGCCGCTGGGGAAGGATAGCTTCATCATCGGCCGGCCAGCTACTCGAGGGATGTCCAGTTGCCGACTCAAGCTGTCTGCTTAACCGATTCGTAGAGGGTAGCCAGCAATCGCGGAATGCCTTCCTCGGTAAGACAGGAAATCGCCAGCACGGGCTCCGCAACTTCGCTCCCGAACTCTACCAGGTTCTCTTTGGCGTCGGCTTCATCCATCTTGTTCGCTGCCACCAGTCGGGGCTTCGTCAGGAAGTCGGGATCGTATAATTCCAATTCCTTAATCAGTTGGTGATAGTCGTCCGCAGGGCGGCGCCCATCTTCGGCAGCCATGTCGATCACGATCAGCAGTAGACGGCATCGCTCAATATGACGGAGGAATTGATGGCCCAGACCCCGGTTTCGATGCGCTCCTTCAAGGAGTCCGGGAATATCGGCCATTCGCAAGCTATCGAACGTTTCCGGAAATTCAATGACGCCTACATTCGGGTTTCGGGTTGTAAAAGGATAGGGGGCTGTTTTGGGGTGCGCGTGTGTCAACAAGCCGATCAAGGTGGACTTTCCCGCGTTTGGAAATCCCACCAGACCCACATCGGCTATGGTTTTGAGCACAAAGCGAAACTTCCCTTCCTCGCCCTCCGCGCCGGGTTTGAACTGAATCGGCGTACGATTCACGGATGATTTGAAATGGATGTTTCCCCAACCGCCTTTGCCCCCTTTGAGCAGCCGAATTCTTTGCCCGGGCCGAGTCAATTCGGCGGCCACATGACCTATCTCTTCGTTGGTGATCACAGTCCCCGCAGGGACCTTGAGCACACAGTCACCTCCGCTGCGACCGCTCTTGTCGCTCCCTTTGCCAGGTTGACCATTTCCGGCCTGCCAAGTTGATTTGAACTGAAACGCTTCCAGATCGCTCATATTTTCGTCACACTGCAGGACGATATCGCCGCCGTCGCCACCGTCACCGCCATCGGGGCCACCCCTGGGGCGAAAACGCTCCCGGCGGAGACTAACACAACCGTTACCGCCACGACCGGCCTTAAGAGAAACGACTACCTCATCGACAAACACTAATACTTATAGTGCGCAGGCTTGAACGGACCCTCGATCGAAACTCCAATATACTCGGCTTGGGTCTCGGATAGCCGCTCGAGTTTCACTCCGATGCGTTCCAGATGAAGACGCGCCACCTCCTCATCCAGCGTCTTAGGAAGTATATATACGCCGGGGGTATACTTATCTCTATTATCCCAAAGCTCCAGTTGCGCAAGAACCTGGTTGCAAAACGAATTCGACATCACAAAGGACGGATGTCCCGTGGCGCAGCCCAGATTCACCAGCCGGCCCTCGGCAAGTAGGAATAGGGAATGTCCTTCGGGAAAGACGTAGCGATCCACCTGAGGCTTGATGACTTCATGTCGCACATCCGGCGCACTTTGAAGTGCCGCGACCTGGATCTCGTTGTCGAAATGCCCGATATTACAGATGATGGCCTGGTCTTTCATTTGTCGCATGTGCTCAAGAGTGATGATATCGCAGTTTCCTGTGGCCGTAACATAAATATCCCCCTGGCCCAGGGTGTCCTGGAGAGTCGTCACCCTGAATCCTTCCATGGCCGCCTGCAGGGCACAGATGGGATCCACTTCGGTCACGAATACTTGAGCACCCAGCGCCCGCAGTGCTTGCGCGCACCCCTTTCCCACGTCACCGTAACCACAGACCACGGCCACCTTAGCGGCAATCATCACGTCAGTAGCTCGCTTTATGCCATCGATGAGGGATTCGCGGCATCCGTAAAGGTTGTCGAATTTGGATTTCGTAACCGAGTCATTGACATTGATAGCGGGGATCAGCAGGGCGCCCTTTTCATGCATTTGATAGAGGCGATGCACCCCGGTTGTGGTCTCTTCGGAAACACCGAACCAATCGTTTACGACCTTATGCCAGTGACTGGGCGATTCCTCGTGGACGATGCGCAGCCGCTCCTTGATTACATCTTCTTCCTTGCTTGGTGAGGCGGAATGAATCCAGTCGCTGCCCTCTTCCATCTCATACCCGCGGTGAATCAACAGGGTAGCGTCACCACCGTCGTCGACGATAAGGTTTGGCCCTTGCCCATCGGGCCAGGTAAGAGCCTGATGGGTGCACCACCAATATTCCTCCAGACTCTCTCCCTTCCAAGCGAAGACGGGCACGCCCACCTCGGCGATGGCAGCGGCTGCGTGATCCTGAGTCGAAAATATGTTACAACTGGCCCAACGCACATCAGCGCCCAGCGCCTTGAGGGTTTCAATCAAGACTGCTGTCTGAATGGTCATGTGGAGGGACCCGCTGATGCGCACCCCAGCCAGCGGCAGATCAGGGGCGTGCTTTTCCCGGACGGCCATGAGTCCCGGCATTTCTTTTTCCGCAATCCCGATCTCCTTGCGTCCAAAGTCGGCCAGACTGAGATCGGCGACCCTAAAGTCAGTAATAGTTTCTGTGTAGGCACTCATGTGGATTGAACTACTGCTTGGGGAAGCGCATCGATGAGCGCCTCCATTCGGTCGGTCTGTTCCCAGGGAAGATCCGGTTTTCCGAAGTGACCGTAGTGCGTGGTCTTCTTATAGATGGGCCGGCACAGGGCCAATTGATCGATAATTTGCGCGGGTTTGAAGCTGAACACGCGGCGCACCGCTTCGATAATCGCTGCTTCCGGTTGCCTGCCCGTGCCGAAGGTCTCCAGTTGCATGCTGGTTGGCTCGGGATACCCGATTGCGTAAGCGATCTGCAGTTCCGCTCGTCTGGCCAACCCCGCCGCGACGATATTTTTCGCCACCCAACGGCACATGTAGGCAGCCGATCGATCTACCTTGGTAGGATCCTTCCCTGAAAAAGCGCCGCCGCCATGGCGGGCCGCTCCCCCATAGGTGTCGACGATGATTTTGCGCCCGGTCAAGCCCGCATCGCCTTCCGGGCCGCCGGTAACGAACCGTCCCGTCGGGTTGATCAGATACTTCGTTTCGGGACTGAGTAGATTCCCCGGCAAGGCGCTCGGAATCAACTTCTCGACGCAAAAGTCGCGCACCGTGGCATGATCGATATTAGAAGTATGTTGAGTCGAGATAACGACCGACTCTATCTGAACAGGACGGTCGTTTTCATAGCGCACGGCCACTTGCGATTTGCTATCGGGCCGAAGCCACCTCACCGCCTGTGTGTGGCGCAGTCGCGCCAGTTCCCGGGTTAACCGGTGCGCGTAGATGATGGCCGCAGGCATGAGCTCCTCGGTCTCGTCGCAAGCAAATCCAAACATGATGCCCTGGTCGCCCGCGCCTTGTTCCGATGTCAGTTTGCCCTCCGCTGCAACCGCGTCCACCCCTTGGGCGATATCCTGAGATTGCTCAGTCAGTTGATTTGCAATGCAGACGCTGTCAGCGTGAAATAAGTCGCCTTCGTTACAGTAGCCAATGGTGCGGATGGCATCCCGCACGAGTCTTTCGAGATTCAAGTTCGCGCCCGTCGTGACCTCACCTGCAAGGGTTACGTGGTTACTTTTTACCAGGGTCTCGCAGGCCACTCGACTCGCCGGATCCTCTTCAAGGCAGGCGTCCAAGATGGTGTCCGAGATGAAATCAGCCACTTTATCCGGATGTCCCTCGCCGACAGACTCCGATGAAGATGTATAGGCCGAAGACATGTTAATTGTTTCAATTATCGCCCGAAATTGGAAGATGGCAAGTAATACATCAACATATCATGATTTTTTGATACGTTTTAAAAAAAGGAGGCCACAGAGTGCCTTGCTATGGAGCTATCCCATTGATTATCTGAATGTTACTGAAGAAGATAGCATTTCTTAAGGGTCTCCCATAGATGTAGCCAGGCAGGTGTCAGGCCTTAGCTTCGGCGGCTCGAGTCGTGTCTGCAGGGAGACGCTGAGAGGTTTCCTCAGGCCAGGCTTACGGTCAGCTCTCTCTGGAAAACAAGCTCCAAAGGAAGACGATCATAAAGCTTCAGGAACAGCTCCTGGTGCGTCAGGGTATGCGATTTGAGACGCTCCCGATCCAGAGCCATGACCTCGTCCCATTGGCGGCGGCTGAAGTCCAGCCCTCTCCAGTCAATGTCTTCGTAGGTCGGGCCCCAGCCGATGGCCCGCTCGACACCAAAGGCCCTTCCCCGTGCACGCTCAACGATCCACCTGAGGACGCGCATGTTTTCCGAGAAACCGGGCCACAGGAAGTTGCCGGAACTGTCCTTGCGGAACCAGTTAACGTGAAAAATGGGCGGGGGATACGTTAGCTTCTTACCCATGTTGATCCAGTGACGAAAGTGGTCGCCCATATGGTATCCACAAAATGGCAACATGGCGAAAGGATCGGCCCGCAACTCCCCTACCGATCCCTCGGCGGCCGCGGTACGCTCCGAACCCATGGTCGCTCCAACATAGACGCCATGCAGCCAGTTCCAGGCCTGAAAGACCAAGGGTATGTCGGACATTCGGCGGCCTCCAAAGATAAACGCGCTGACCGCAACACCCTGGGGATTTTCCCAATCCTTATCCATGGTCGGGCATTGCCAGGCGGGCGCTGTGAATCGAGAGTTCGGATGCGCGGCGAGGCGGCCACAGCCAGGTGTCCAATCCTGCCCCAGCCAATCGACAAGATGGGCGGGTTCCTCCGCCGTCATCTCTTCCCACCATACATCGCCATCATCGGTCAGCGCAACGTTGGTAAAAATGGAATTGGCCCTCATGGACTCCATGGCATTGGGGTTAGTCTCATACGAAGTGCCAGGTGCGACGCCGAAGAAACCCGCTTCCGGATTGATGGCATGGAGGCGGCCGTCGCTGCCTGGTTTGATCCACGCGATATCGTCGCCGATGGTGGTTACTTTCCAGCCGGCCATGGCCTTGGGTGGAATCAACATGGCAAAATTGGTCTTCCCGCATGCGCTGGGGAACGCAGCACAGACATAAGTTTTCTGCCCGTCCGGAGACTCTACGCCCAGGATCAGCATGTGTTCGGCAAGCCAACCTTCGTCACGCGCCTGCACGGAGGCGATGCGCAGGGCAAAGCACTTCTTGCCCAGAAGAGCGTTCCCACCGTACCCGCTGCCGTAGGACATGATGAGACGCTCCTCGGGAAAGTGGACGATCAGGGTCTTTTCCGGATTGCAGGGCCAACCCTTGTCCTGATCACCAGGGGCGAGCGGCACGCCTACGGAGTGCACGCAGGGCACATAGAATCCGTCTATGCCCAATGCCTCCAGAACCGTTTCGCCTATCCGCGTCATAATCCGCATGTTTACCACGACATACGGCGAATCGGTGATCTCCACGCCAATCTGTGATATAGTTGAACCGACCGGTCCCATGGAAAATGGAATCACGTACATGACCCGTCCCCGCATGCAGCCTTCAAAACGTCGTGCCAGGCGAAGCTTCATGATTTCCGGGTCCTCCCAATTATTAGTTGGGCCGGCATCTGCCTGGTTAGCGCTGCAGATAAAAGTTCGTGACTCCACTCGCGCTATGTCCCGCGGATCGGATCGACACAGAAAGCTGTTGGGTCGCTTCACTTCATTCAATCGAATGAAAGTTCCCTTGCTGACCATGAGCTCACAGAGCCGGTCATTCTCATCCTGAGAGCCGTCGCACCAGTAAACCGAGTCGGGCTTACAGCTCTCCGCAACTGAGTTTACCCACTCCGACAATTCCTTGTGTTTCGGTTTCATACTGGATTCTTCTCTCTTGACTCGCCGTATCCTTTCATCAGGCATAGGACAAATGCCGTGCCTGGAGCCCAGACGAGGGCGAGAAAACCAAGCTGGTGAAGGCCATTCCGGGCCAGTTTCGTGAACGGAGCATCAATTTGCAGTAACTTCCCAACAGCAGGAAAGAGTAGCGCTCCGGTCAGTGCACCCAGCATTACGATCGACATAGTAAAAAAACTAAACCATGCGAGCCAGCGAAAGGCGATTTTTACAGTGTTGTTCAATCACTAAGAGCGAAATCAGCCTTGCGCAGAAATCAAGCCGTAAAACAGACATAGGTCGTTTTCGCGTTTGATTTTGATCACTCCTTGTCCCGATTGGTTGAGACTGCAGGGTTTTAAGAAACACCCCGTAGAACGAAACTCGGCAAAGGGCTTTCGTCATTTCTGATCGATGATTGAGGTACAAACCACGATTCGGGTTCGCTATGCCGAAACCGACATGATGGGTATCGCCTATCACGGGAATTACTTTGCCTGGTTCGAGATGGCACGAATCGAAATGCTGGATTCCATAGGACTCCCCTATCGACGTATGGAGCAGGACGGGTATCGTCTGCCGGTACTGGAGGCCCGGGCGAATTACCGTATCCCGGCCCGGTTTGACGATATGCTGATTGTTCAGGCGCGATTGAATGAGCGGCCCTCCGTGCGCCTGACTATCACATATGAAGTGTTCAGGGGAACGGCTCTGTTGTGCACCGGGCTTACCAGGCACGCCTTTCTAAATCACGCCAATGAGCCGGTTAAGCCTCCTGCTGAGTGGATGAAAAAGATGAGGGAGTATTTTTAATGTGGTGTCTCGCCTGGTCCAGATAGACCCTGATGACGTGGGAGGCGATTTCAGTTTGACTGCGATTATCCGTGGAAATGCCTGTCCCCGCACGCAGGTAACCCGCCTCTCGCTCACGTAAGAGATCCCTGATCCTTTGTTCCGGATCCTCCACGTTCAATAGCGGCCGATGGGTCCTGCCCTGGGTCCGCTTGAGAATGGTCGAGGGAGAGGCGAACAGGCAGATCATAACTCCCTTTCGCTTTAGAAGTTCGGCCACGCCGGATTGCAACACGAGCCCACCTCCGCAGGCAACCACGCAGCGGTACTCAGGGTGTCCTCCTTCCGCAAACTCGAGCTCAAGGCTGCGGAAATAGGCTTCTCCATGTCTCTCGAAAATCTCCGCAATCGAGCTGCCCTCCTGCTTCTCGATCCATGAATCAGAATCGATAAATCGAAAGCCAAAGGCCCGCGCGGCCTCCCGACCGACCGAGGACTTTCCCACTGCCATGAATCCCACGAGGTAGAGATTTGGCAATTTTTCCCCAGCCTTAAGACGGTTCTTCAGATTCTTAGAAAATTCCAGTTTCACCCAGGTGGACTCCGCTAGGGCACGCAGTTAATCGGCATTATGTGAGGGAAACAATAAATATGTTCAATCGACTTGCTGTGGTGACGAGCTATCCTATATTTTTGCGAAATGCAGAACGACGTCGTGGAAGCGTCAATCAAGGGAATCATGCCGACCAATAACGGTTGTGCCATCTTCCTGGGTCCGGAGGACAAGACGTTTATTATATTCGTCGACCAGTTGATTGGCAATGCTATCAAGAAGGCATTGGACGAGACCAGCGACCCTCGCCCAATGACACATGATCTAATCGGCAACATTCTCAGCGGATTGGGTGCGGAACTGGATCGGATAGTCATTAATGATTGTGATGAGAAGACCTTTTACGCGCGCATCATAGTGCATATGGAGAACGAGGTTAGCACCAAGATAGTCGAGCTCGATGCACGTCCCAGCGACTCCATGGTGCTGGCTTTGCAGAGAAAGAAGCCAATTCTGGTGGCCAAGAAAGTGCTCGACGCTCATCCGGACGTGACGGAGGATCTGAAGAACATTCTCGAGCAGCAGCAATAGGCCGGCAGCTCAGCTTTTTGAATATGAGCCTTCCTCCTCGCCCTTTGCCGGAGCCGGTGGTGGCCGGGTGCGCGATAACTGCTTTGGCCCCGATGCAGGATATCACCAACCTGCAATTCATGAGGCTGGTCGGTGCCTTTGGCCCACCCGATTTTTTCTTCACCGAGTATTTTCGGGTCCACGCCACCTCTCGCCTGGACCCCTCCATTCTGGCTTCGATCACGGAGAACGATACCGGCCGCCCTGTCTTCGCCCAACTGATTGGCGAAAGCTTGCCCGATCTCGAAAGAACGGTCCAGGACCTATCACGCTTCCCGGTTGCCGGTATCGATCTGAACCTCGGCTGTCCCGCGCCCAAGGTTTACCGGAAGAACGTGGGAGGAGGTTTGCTCAGAGATCCCGCCCGAATTCATTCCATCGTCAGACGACTGCGCCAATGTCACGCCGGCCTGCTCACGATTAAGATGCGCATTGGCTTCGATTCCACCGAGAACTTTCTTCGAATAATCGACATCCTGAACCAAAACGATGTTGATCTCATCAGCATTCATGGCCGCACGGTGAGCGAAATGTATCGTGGAGAAGCCCACTACGATATGATTCACGCCGGGGTGCAGCGGGCCCGCTGTCCGGTCCTGGCAAATGGAAACATCTCCTCGGCGGAGAGTGCGGCCGAGGTTCTCAGGGAAACCGGAGCCTACGGGGTTATGATCGGAAGAGGCGCAATCCGGAACCCCTGGATCTTTCGCCAGACACGTGAGTTGCTGCAGGGCGTGGAGCCTTTTTTACCTGCCTTGGGAGACCTGCGAAACTATGTTGATGACCTCATGCTGACCACTGCGGAAGCGCAATTGCCTGAGCGCAATCATCTCAATCGCATGAAAAAGTTCCTCAATTTCGTGGGGCAGAGCATCGACGACAAGGCTGACTTTCTCCATGCTATGCGACGCACCAGATCGATTGCCGAACTCCTCCAGGTCTGTGATCGTTTCATGGTGCATGGCGGAAAATATCGGCAGCCTTTCGTGTCCGTTCCCTTTCCGGGCGTATACGCCAGACCCAATCGCGAAGGTCCGCCTCCCAGCGTCCGTCCGACACAGAGGTTCACTTCTCGCCGATCAAGCCGCATTGCGGACTGTCACGAATATAGTGTCCCCCAACCATGCCCGCACGAATCAGAACGCCACGCCCGGAGGCGGAAAACCTCAAAACTCGCACCCACATCTTAGACCCCCGTGAACCTCGGCAATCGCCATAGCCGCGGAGATAAACATTGCATCGGGGGTGACGGCCGTCACCCCCGATGCAATGTTTCTTAATCGTTCGATCACCTGCGCGGGCGCTGAATGCCGAGCGAATGCGACACACCCGAATCCCAAAGGTAATAGGTGGGGCGGCTTTGGAGCTCAACCCGGAATAGTTTCCGTCGTGTGCATCTGGACCTGTGGGGGGCGCTTGTTGTACTCCTCCAAGCAACGAGCCGTGGCTGATTTGAGACACTTGGGAAGATCGCGTCCGGGCCCGGAGAAGATGATTTCTCCTCCATTGCTACCGCCCTCTGGCCCGAGGTCGACAATCCAGTCGGCCAACTTGATGACATCCAGGTGGTGTTCGATGACAATGATGGTGTTGCCGGAATCCCGCAATTGGAACAGGAGATCCATTAACTTCTGAATATCGAGCCAGTGGAGTCCGGTGGTGGGTTCGTCCAGAATATAGAGGGTGTCTCCCTGCTGGCGCTTGCTCAGCTCGAGCGCCAGCTTGATTCTCTGCGCCTCGCCTCCGGATAATGTATTGGCGGCCTGCCCGAGACAGAGGTAGCCCAGACCAACTGCGCTTAAGGTTTTCAGCTTATCGACGATTCGAGGCTGGTTACGGAAAAGACTGAGGGCTTCGTCTACGGTGAGATCCAGAACTTCAGCTATGTTCAGCCCCTTGAAACGAATATCCAGGGTTTCTCGATTGTAGCGGCGGCCGCGACAACTGGGGCACTCGACGTAGACATCAGCCAAAAACTGCATGTCGAGGCGGGTCATGCCATCGCCCTTGCATCGCTCGCAACGGCCGCCCCGAACATTGAAGCTGAATCGGCTAGGCCGGTAGCCACGTACCTTGGCCAGCGGTGATCGCGAGAAAAGTGTGCGCAGGAGGTCAAACAACTTTATGTAGGTGGCGGGATTAGAGCGGGGACTGCGGCCAATGGGTTCCTGATCCACGCGCACAACCGTGCGAAAATGATCCAGACCATCGATACCCTTATGACTGCCGGGAATGCTCTTTGCCCGGTTAAGCTTGAAGGCAGCGGCACGGCTCAGGACATCGATGACCAGACTGCTCTTACCCGAGCCGGAGACACCGGTAACACATGTGAGGAGACCAACTGGGAACGATACATCGACTTCCTGCAGGTTGTTGTGGGAGGCCCGGTGCACGGTCAGCCATCCCCGTTCCGGGAGGAGGATCGCACCATTTCGGCCCACCTCCATGGATCCGTCAAGAAACGGACCCACATGGGAACGGTTACTACTCGGGGCGAGGTCCGGCGGTCCTGCAAATATGACTTCGCCACCCAAGCGGCCTGCCCCCGGCCCCAGTTCAATCAGATGATCGGCAGCCCGTACCGTCTCCTCGTCGTGTTCAACTACGATGACGGCATTGCCACGATCGCGAAGGTCGCGAAGCGTTTTCAAAAGCCGCTTCGTATCCAAGGGGTGCAGACCGATGGTCGGCTCATCCAGTACATAAGTAACGCCGACCAACCCCATTCCCAGTTGGGTGGCCAGGCGAACGCGCTGGGACTCGCCACCGCTGAGCGATGCATAGGTACGAGCCAGGGTCAGGTAATCCAAGCCGACTTCCCGCAGAAATCGGAGCCGCTGTTCCAGTCCGGAGACGGCGTCAGCCGCTTCTTCGAGATCTTCCATGCCCGCCATCAACTGCTCGGTGAAGGCATGCGCCTCGCTTATAGTCATGTCCATAAACTCGGCAAAGTTCAGGCCTTTGAGACGCACCGAGAGGCTCAGCGGCTTAAGTCTGCGGCCGTTACAGCGGGCACAGGGTTTTCGGATCTGGTAGGTCATCAGCCGAGCGCGCAGACCCTCGCTCGAGGTATTGCGCCAGATTTCATTGAGGTCTTCGATTACGCCCGTGAAGGGCACCACTTCGGGACTTCGATTCCCGCCCCCGAGTTTGAATGAGAATAGGCGCTCACCGCCCCCGTGCAGGATCAATTGGCGGTACACTTCCGGTATTTCAGCCCAGGGGATAGTCGCGTCAAAGGGCAGCTGTTCAGCCAGCTGCTTAAGTATCGCATTGTGGCGTATGATCATTCTCCGGGAACCCAAACGCCACGGTTTGATAGCGCCGTTTCGAATCGATTTACTCGTATCGGGGACCATCAGTTGGTCCGAGAACTGGAGGGTTTCACCGATTCCGTGACAAAGGGAGCATGCGCCTTCGGGGCTATTGTAGGAAAAGTTGCGGGGCGTTATGGCGTCATACACCTGGCCGCAGCGACTGCAGGCAAAATGCTGGCTGATGGAGAACTCATGCCAAGGGGCGCTGCTATCCTGCTGAGCCAGGATGACCGCCCGGTCCTTACCTTCGCGAAACGCCAACTCGAGGGAATCGGCCAGGCGACTGCGCTGTTCCGATGAGAGCAGGATACGATCGATTACGATCTCGACCGTGAGCTCCCCGACTCCTCGCGGGATAATATCATCCTCATCCAGGTTGCTGATTCGCCCGTTGATACGCACGCGCTGAAATCCTCGCTGCCGCAACCGGGGTAGTTCATCCCGCAGAATCGAAGGCTTGACCGTGAGGAACGGGGCCAAAATTAAGAGGCGGCTGCGGTCGGGCTCCTGGTAGATCCGATTTATACAATCGTCGAGCGACCGTCGTTCTACCTGGCCGCCATCATTCGGGCAATAGACAGAGCCGTAAAGTGCCCAAAGCAGTCTGGCGTAGTCGGCTATCTCAGTGACCGTGGCCACTGTGCTTCTGGGGTTGGCCCCGGCCCCGGTGCGCTGCTCGATAGCGATAACCGGCGAGAGCCCTTCAATGTAATCGATATCGGGCTTTGTGACCTGATCGAGGAGCTGTCGCGCCTTTGTCGAAAGGCTGTCCATATACTTGCGATACCCCTCGGCATAGAGCGTATCGAAGGCCAGGGAAGACTTCCCCGACCCACTCACCCCCGTAACCACGACCAATTGGCCGCGCGGAATGCGCAAGTCAAAGTTCTTTAGGTTATGTTCGCGGGCACCCTTGAGAAAAATGTATCCCGCCGACTTGCTGTGTGCGTCCACGATACTAGGTCATCACTGCGGTATCAGAACGCGGATAACACCCCGTGTTTTCTGTTCTGTGCACCTGCATTGTATCGACTAACGGCCCAAAATGGATTGTAAAGTCGTAACGAGCGCTTACATTGAAATAGCAACATTCAGCGGTAATCCCAGTATGCATGATCTTTTTCAAGGGATACTGCACAATTGAAAAATTCTGAAATTGAATCGCCAGCTTTATGTCGAACAAACCTATTCCCACTGTCTACATCAAGCGCGGGTGCTCCTGGTGTCGTGAAGCGCTTGCTTTCTTCTCCCAACATGGCGTCGAAGTTGAAGTACGGGATGTCCATCAATCGCCCCAGAACATGCAGCGTATGGTAGAAATAAGCGGGCAGTCGCTCACGCCCACGTTTGAACACGGCGAGTTCGTCGTTTCTGATTTCAGTATTGATGAGTTCCTCGACGAACTCGAGCAGGTCCCCGAAATTAAGAAGGAGCTGGGATTCGGCGACAACGAAGACTGGCGCTAGTGTGCCGTCTCACAAATAAGCTCATTTGCGGGATACCACACTAAGACTCTGGCTACTCCCTTATCCTCTCTCCGCCAAGACACTCCAGCCACGTGATATGAATGCGAATGACTCCCCTGGGCTCCTTACCGGATTACAGCGGAAGTTTGTGGCGGGTGCGATCACTTTGGTATCCGTACTGGTAATCGCATCCCTTGTCCTTTTCTTAATCTTTCTGCTGCAGCGGATCGTCAGCTTTTTCTCCGGTGTCATCTGGCCGCTTGCCATTGCCGGGATCCTGGCGCTTCTGTTACGGCCACTAGTAATTCTGTTCGAGTCCAGGCTCGGCTTGAGTCGGGTCAAAGCGATCTCTCTGCTCTATACGTTGGTGTTGCTCGCCTGTCTGTCGCTACTGGCCTTTCTGCTACCCAGGGTGATTCAGCAATCGCTCAATTTCATCGAATTGCTCCCGGATATCGTCGCTAATCTGCGATTCTTCCTGGAGCGCGAATTTCCCGGCCTGGTCGAAATTGCCAAAGAAAAACTGAGTTATGATGCGATTTGGGACTACTCCAATCTCATCATCGAAGGGATCAAGCGACTCGCCATTGTCTCATTACCGGCCATTCGCGAGACGGGGGCCTGGATGATGGGCGTATTCTCCCTCGCCGCAGGCATGGCCATCATACCTATTTACCTCTTTTTCTTCTTGGAAACCGATCGGGATCCCACCCGGGATCTGCGCGAGCAGCTCTCCTTTTTAAACGATAACGTGCGCCACGACGTTCTTTTTCTGGTTCGCGAATTTGCCAGTATCATGGAAGCGTTCTTCAGGGGTCAGCTCCTGATTGGGCTGATCATGGGGTTGCTTCTCGCAATCGGCTTTTCCCTGGTGGGGCTCGAGTTCGGACTGCTTCTCGGACTGCTCCTCGGCCTGCTCAACATAATTCCCTATCTGGGTACTATACTTGGACTGGCCAGTGCGCTTCCTATCGCCTTCTTCCAACCCGATGGCGGACTCACCACTGCCGGTCTTACCCTGCTTATTTTTGTCATCGTGCAGGCGCTCGAAGGGTATCTTCTTACCCCCAAGATCATAGGACGCCAGACGGGTTTGCACCCGTTCGTTGTTATCGTGGCGATTTTTTTCTGGGGTGCGGCGTTGGACGGATTGCTGGGAATGGTTCTCGCGATTCCGCTGACCGCATTCTTTATCGTGGCCTGGCGGATGCTTCGGAGAAATTATCTCGACCGCTTGCGCACGGACTAATGGCGGCGACGAAACTTCTGCTTGAATTTCTCGACCCGACCCGCGGCATCGATAATCCGCTTTTCACCGGTATAGACAGGATGTGAATCAGAAGTAAGATCGCGGGGCACAACGAAGTATTCGACCCCGTCGATGGTATCTTTGCGCGCCGACTTCATGGTGGACCGGGTGAGAAACTTTTTCCCCGTCGACACGTCCAGGAAGCAGACCGGATGGTTGATTGGATGAATCTTCTTTTTCACTATTATCCTGCCCTGCCGATGCTTACGCCCACGGCGGAGCCGTAATCAACCCTGTCTCGCCTTGAAGCGGGGATTCCTTTTGCAAATGACGTAGATACGCCCTTTTCTCCGCACGACCTGACAATTAGGATGGCGATTTTTCAAAGATTTCAACGACGATACTACTTTCATAACGGTGGACTCCACGCCCTATGAAAAGGGAATGTCTTCAACGAAGCGCGAAAAGAGATCCTAATCGCCAGTCTTTGTCAAATCAAATTCCTTTTTCAGGCGCAAACGGGATCCGAGTGCGCAGACGCGCTACCAATATTTTCGCTGGCGGCTCAGTTGCTGGAGGGATCTTCGGGAGCGTCAGCCAGAAAACTCAGTCCGGGCCGGGTCTTGCGCAGGAGTGATCGCCAGAGTTGAACGCCCTTATTCTGACTGAGCGTGGAGGATTCAATCGGGCTGATGGACCAGGCGTCCTGCATCAGTTCTTTCTCCAGCTGACCCGCTTCCCAACCGGAATAGCCGAGAAAACCGCGCACCTCCAACCCGGGTTCCCCGTTCATCATTTCTGCCGCCTTGTCCGAAGCAATCCCAAAGTAGAGCTTGAAGTCACGAGAATGCTCGTTCCATTTCCAGGCCAGCAGCAAAACCCGCTTGGTGTCGCAAGGACCTCCGTAAAAGAGCGGCACCCGGGCCAGCGGAGTATCCGAGTACTCGTCCCCATAATCACCCAGGTACTCGCCCAAGCCCCGATTGATAACAACACCAAGAGCACCGTCTTCAGCCGAGTGGTTTGCTAACAGTACCACCGTACGGCAGAAGTTGGGTTCGACCAGGCCGGGGTGGGCGACGAGCAGGGAACCGGAAAGGCTGACGATTGAATTTCCTAAGTCTCTCATGGATTCAATACAGTCAGAATTCGCTGATAGCCGTACCTGCTTCGGAAAGTAACTCGCGTACTAAGGGATCATTTTGGTAGTCAAAATGATATTTAATCGTGCGAACCCCAGCTGCGGCCAGCACTTTTGCGCAACTGATACAGGGAAAGTGGCTGATATAGGCGGTACTGCCATCTACACTGATGCCCCTGCGGGCTGCATCGGCGACGGCATTCTGCTCGGCGTGAACGGTCCCCTTTTCGTGCCCGTCGCGCAATCGCGATACATGGGGAACACCGGGTAAAAAGCCGTTGTATCCGGCCGCGATAATACGATTCCTGTGGTCCCCGCCGGAGACCAACACACAGCCGACTTGAAGCCGATCGCAGCTCGAGCGGGTGGCAATGAGCAATGAGGTGGCCATGAAGTACTCGTCCCACGAGGGACGTGAATTCCATGAAGACACAGTCACGTAGAGTTGCTCGAGGTGGCTGGCGCCTGTAGAGTCAGCTCCTGCGGGTGGCTCATATATACTTGCGGTCCCCATTGTTCGAGTACTCTATTTCGTTTTCCTGTCCCCGCAATCCCCAAAACCGGTTCCTTGAACATGATCATTCCCCTTCCTGACAAATCGAGACAGCAGGGTTCTAAAAACAGCTTGTAGGACGACACCCGGCCCCGTAGGGTAAGCGGCCGTAAATGTCCCGCAGCTGCTGACTGGGCGAAGCCCGTTGCTGCGGGGAGTAGGCATTTTAAGGATGTCGTTCAATTGTCTAAGAGAAATGATTCGGTTTCGCCTCAATAATTCCCGCTTTCGTGAATCGCCGGATCCATCCTGAAATACTCGACCAACTTCCGCAGGACCATCCCGACGCCCTTCGCAATCGGCGCGACATCGTGTTTATGAATCGTATGATGGGAAACTATCGGTGGCTGCGCAAAGTGCTGGCGGCTTGCTGCACAAGGAACGAACCGATTCTGGAGCTTGGCGCAGGAACCGGCGAGCTGGGGCGATTCCTATGGAGGACGATACCGGATATGAGGAGAAGCACCTATGTCGGCCTGGACCTCATGCCCAGACCTGCAGTCTGGCCCGATGGCTGGGAGTGGCATCGAGGTGACTTGCTCGAATTTGACAGCTACGGTGACTTCCCGGTCGTGATCGCCCACTTCATTCTCCACCAATTCGACGGTCAGCGCCTGGCGGGCCTGGGTAAACGCATGGGTCGCGCGGCCAGAGTCATTATCGCTTGCGAAACGGCGCGGCGCCGGTTGCATATTCTCCAGCTCTACCTTGTCTACTTGGCGGGAATTAATCACGTGTCCCGCCACGATGCTCGGGTCAGCATCGAAGCCGGTTTCCTGGGGCGAGAACTGCCTTGCCTACTCGGTTTGCGCGAAAACCGGTGGAAGGCGGCTTGCGGCACCAGTTTTCTGGGGAGATACTCGATGGTCGCTGAACGTATTCATTGACGGACAGGACTTAGGGCGGCAAAGCCGCAACCAAAACCAATGGGGAAAACGGAAACCACGGATGAACCCGGATGAGGAAAAGGGGGAACAGGAGTTATTCAGCGCACCACACGCTTCCAATCGAGTTTGGCATATTTAACAGAGCCATCGCCGCACCAATAATCTCCTCGCTCAAGTCTTCGTGGATCATCCTCTACTCCCTCCAATGTCCCCGTCACCCCTATCCGTGTCAACCTGTCTCGGCGGAGCGCAGCGAAGACGGATCCGTGGTCCATCACGCTCTCCCTGTTCCTTGCCATGCCAAGCTGAGGTAGATACTCTGCGTTCGTATGGTATTCAAAACCATTACCTTATGAGTATCCGTGGGCAAAAACTTGCTCATAAAACAAGAAACTGAAGGATTGTAGTAGAGATGAGGACAATCGGGCATGTTCACACCCCCCATCAGGCAGAGCGCACCTATGCGTGATATCTGCATCGTAGGGGGAGGGTTGGCCGGGCTTTCGCTGGGTATCGGGCTGAGAAAGCGGGGAGTTTCAGTCAGCATCCTGGAAGCTTACCAGCTACCACGTCACAAGGTATGTGGTGAGTTCATGGCAGGAATTGACGTTACCACCCTGCAGCGTCTGGGAATCGCCGGGCATTTTCATGATGTCCTTCATCATCGCACGACAAGCTGGTTCCGGCACGGCCGGGAAGTGCGCCGCGATCAACTCCCCTCCCCTGCCTACGGCATTTCCCGTTATACTTTGGACGCGCGTCTGGCCGACAGTTTCCGTGCCCTGGGAGGAGAATTGACCCTGGGCCAACGTGTGAAACTCAAGCAGAGCGAACCCGGATTGATATGGGCTGCCGGGCGCCGCCGAGCGCAGAGAGGGTGGCTCGGGATCAAGTGCCATTGCAGAGGCTTTCCCTTGCAGGCCGATCTCGAAGTCCATTTGGGGTCGCTAGGATACGCCGGCGCTTCCGCGGTCGAAGACGGTTGGATCAACGTCTGTGGGCTTTTCCGCGTGCGCTCGGACCTGAAGTGCAGAAAGGAAGATGCACTGCTCCGATACGCTGAAGCCTCCGGCATGGATAGTCTTGCCGATCGGCTGCGCTCCGCCCCCAAGCGAGAGGGGAGTTTCACTGCTATGGCCGGTATGGCATTTAGCGGCCTCTGGCAATTACCGGATACGCCTGTTATTGGCGACGCTCTCAGCGTCATCCCGCCTTTCACCGGAAACGGAATGACGATGGCTTTTGAATCGGCATTTCTGGCCTTGAACCCCTTGGTTAAATATGCTGCGGGAAAGCGGTCCTGGACCGCCTGCGTGGAAGAGATCAACCGCCTTCTGCGTGCCCACTTCCGCTGCAGGCTTGCAATCGCTCGGATTCTACATCCATGGATTTATACCTCATCCGGACAGGGGCTCCTCTCCTTCATGACCAGGCTTCGGTTATTACCATTTCAGACATTTTTTCGCATGCTTCACTGAGTAAGTAGCCGTGTTCCTGCAATCCTTGTCCCCCTGTGTTCCCAAAGCCGCCTACTCGCAGCGGGCTTGCTGGGAGATATTTAAGCGGTCGGAGGCGGCCGGGCGCATTCGGGAACGTTCGTTTAACCTTGTAGGCAAGATCCTGCTTTCCGATAATGGAATCGATAAGAGGCACTTCGCTCTAAAGGATATCGACCATATTTTCGATCTGGGTCCGGAAGAACTCAACCGGGCTTTTGAATCGGAAGCGCCTCAACTTGCCGGAAGGTCGCTGAAGCTGGCTCTGGAGCAGGCTCAATTGCTGCCCGGAGACCTCGATGCGCTGTTCGTCTGCACCTGTACCGGCTATCTCTGTCCAGGCCTGTCGAGCTATGTTTCCGAGCAAACTGGTCTACGCCGAGACACTTATCTCCAAGACATCGTGGGATTGGGATGTGGCGCCTCGATCCCCACGCTTCGCAGTGCCAGCAACTTTCTGCAGGCCCAAAAATCGGCCAACGTAGCAGTCATCGCGGTAGAGCTGTGCTCGACCGTATTCTACATCGACGACGATCCGGGGGTGCTTATCAGTCTCTGCCTGTTTGGCGATGGCGCCGCCGCCAGTATCTGGTCAATGGATAGCCGCGCCTCGGGACTCTGGTGTGACCGATTCGATACCGTGCACCTTCCGGAAATTCGGGATCTGCTTCGTTTCGAGAATCGAAAGGGAAAGCTGCGCAATCGGCTGCATCGCACGGTTTCCCAAAAGGCCAGTGAAGCGGTGAACTTACTCTATTCGCGACTGAACGGAACGAAAGTGGGAGCGGTGATTTCTCACGGCGGCGGCCGCGATGTCATCGAAGCGGTGGAGGAAGTCCTGCCCGGGCACCGCCTGGAGGATGCGCGGCAAGTGTTGCGCAAATTCGGCAATATGAGCAGCCCGTCCCTCCTCTTCGCCCTCGATCAGCACCTGAACTGCCCCGGCCCTTCCGATGATCTCTGGCTCACTACTTTCGGCGCCGGATTCGCCTGCCACTCTTGCTCAATTCAACGGCGATGAGGAATAGCGCACGGATCCGGCTTCGAATCGAGTATAACGCGCCTTTTGTGCTGACTTTTTCGCTGGCTTGTTTCGTCGTCTACCTGTTTGACGTAATCACTTCGGGAAGACTCACCCTCCTCCTGTTTTCCGTGACGCCGCATCTGACCTTCACCAACCCCGTTACCTACCTCCGGATCTTCCTGCACACACTTGGACACTCCGGCGCCCAGCATTTGATCCTGAACCTGTCGCTCATACTCCTGATTGGACCCCTTCTGGAAGAGAAATACGGGTCCCTGGCTTTGCTTCAGTTCAGCCTCGTAACGGCGGCCATCACGGGCGTGCTCAACATACTCTTTTTCTCTCACGGCCTGCTCGGCGCCAGTGGCATTGCCTTCATGCTCATTCTCCTGAGCTCGTTTACGAATGTGCGATCAGGGTCGCTCCCGCTCACCTTTATCCTGGTTATGATTCTCTATTTGGGCAACGAGATTTACGGAGCCTTCAAGGAGGACAATATCTCGCAGTTTGCCCATATCCTGGGAGGCCTCTGTGGCGGTACCTTTGGCTTTATGATGTCGAGGAAACGACGCTAACAATCTGTCTGGCTTATGGGCCGAAAACCTTTGCTGGTTGGACTTTATGGCATGGGTGCGCCCCAATCCTTTCCCGTCAGGTTGAAAAGTCGTATCTGGCTTGCCCGACGCGCCTCCAGGGTATGCGTGCTGCCCGCGGAAAGGCTCCGAGCTTAGGGGAACCCGCTACATGGTTATTTTGCAGACCAGGCCTTGCGCAGGAGCGCTGCCACGTCCCTCAGAGAACCGCACACCGCCGTCACACGCTTCCTGATCTCATCCGTCGGTTCTATCAGGTCGGGTACCATGATCACGGGAATGCCGGCCTTGCAGGCGCCCTCGATGCCGCTCAAGGAATCCTCCAGGACGAGACAGGACGATGGTGAAAGCCCTAACAATACCGCTGCCGTGAGGAAGATCTCCGGGTCCGGTTTGCCCCTATCGACTTGATCTCCAAAAAGATGACCGGAAAATCGATCGTAGAGATTCACGCTCTTGAGCTTGATGGATCCGGTTCGTGCCCGGGTCGAGGTCGCGACGACCTTGGGTACTTCGCGGGCATCGAGAAAGTCGAGCAACTCCAGTAGACCCAGCTTTAAGGGAGGTGGTCGCGCTTCGATCATCTCGTGATATACCCGGTCGGCAGTTTCGAGGAACCTGCCCAAGGGAAAGGCTTCACCCAGCGCGCGCCGCAGAATTCCGGGCCTATCCTTTGCGCCGCGGCCAATCACCAGGTAAGGTACCTCTGCCGGCATGTGCAACCCCGTCAATTCAGCCGCTCTCTGCCAGGCTCGGAGGCTGATGCGCTCGGTATCCAGCATCAGACCGTCCATATCAAAGATGATACCTTCAACTCCTTTCAATGTTTCCATGAGTGCGAATAATGTGAATCAGTGTCCGCTGCCGTAAATGAACAGGTCAACGCCAGAGAGATTTAGCCTCCTCAGCCAGGCAGGCAGGCAAATTTTGGGTTTGTGCCCTTAATCCCAATGGCCGACATTGGGGCCATGGCTTCTCTGGCTGATGTAGTCAACTACTGTGATGAGCGTGTATTGCTGGGGCAGGTCCCTGACTTCCCCGGCGCCGAGAACGGTCTGCAGGTTGAAAACCGAGGTCAGGTCACCAAAATTGGCGCCACCGTCGACGCCGGCTTGGAGACTTTTCGCAGCGCCGTATCTCGAGGCATCGACTTCCTCATCGTACACCATGGTCTATTCTGGTCGCCGCTACCCCCTATCGTGGGGACGAATTATGAGAAGTTGAAGACGCTCCTCCACCACAACTGCGCCCTCTACAGTAGTCACCTCCCCCTCGACTGTCACAAGGAAATTGGCAATAACGCGCTCCTGGCGCAGGTTCTGCAAATACGGCCCATTCAATGGTTCCTTGAATACGAGGGTCAACCCGTCGGTCTGATTGCGGAATGGCAAGGAGACCGCGCAACCTTGCGAGATCGATTGGCAGCGCAGTTTCCGGGCACTTGCAAGGCCATTGAGTTTGGATCCCCGGCTCCGAATCGAGTCGCACTGGTGAGCGGTAGCGGCGGCTCTGCGATTCCCGAATTAATTAGTCTGGGCGTGGACACGCTGATAACGGGTGAGTTGAAGCAAGAGCATTTCAACAGGGCTCAGGAGGAGCGATTGAATCTCTATCCTTGCGGGCACTACGCTACCGAAGTCTTCGGAGTCCGCGCCCTGGCCCACGAGACCGCCGATCGATTCAACCTGCCCTGCGAATTTATCGATACCCAGTGTCCCCTCTAACCCGCCTTTGTTGCAAATATCGTCGCGAACCTGTGTGCGTTGCCATGCTCCTGTCGAGAATCCCTCCTGATTTCATCCTCGAGTTATTTCAACTTGGTACTGGTATCAATTCCAATTAGTCTGTTGATCCTTAGGGAAATGTTCCTCTACTGGAATTTTCCGACACCTGACAAATGCGAACATTTGCCGTACTGAACGGACCCAATCTGGATCGCCTCGGGTTGCGCGAACCCGAAGTCTATGGATCGAAAACACTCCGGGACCTGGAGGAAACCCTCCAGGCTGAGGCCGGAAAACTGGAGATCGATCTGATCCTGTTTCAATCGAATCATGAAGGGGCGCTGATCGATAAGATCGCCGAAATTGCAGACCATGGCTGCGCCGGTGCGGTGCTCAATCCTGCCGGATTGACGCATACCAGCGTTGCGCTACGGGACTCGATTGCGGCATCCGGTCTGCCTTTTGTGGAGGTGCACATTTCCAACATTTATCGTCGGGAGTCGTTTCGCCACCGATCATTTACGGCACCGGTGTGCGTGGGGTCGGTCTGTGGGTTGGGCTTCCAGGGCTATATCCTGGCCCTGCGTTATCTGGCACTCGCCTGATCGTCCCAACCCCAATATCCCTACTTTCACCCAATTCGTTCCAGCAGCTCAGAATCTAAGCCCGACAGATTGCTAACCGAAGACCAGGTGAAGGGTCAAACAGGTGGCGCACGCAGCTGCCAGGTCGTCAGACACCACCCCGGTTCCGCCGGGAAGTGATTGCAGGCGTCGAATGCCAAACGGTTTCCAAATATCGAAAAGGCGAAACAGGCCAAATCCGCAGAGCAGAATAAACCAGGTCGTGGCTGGCGTCATGTAAGGCTGCATACCAACGAAGCAGATCGGAACGGCGACGCACTCGTCCAGTATGATTTCAGGTGGATCCCGCTTGAACATGCGCTGCTCGGCCTCGCCGCAGAAGGCCACCGCAAGGTAGATGCTGAAGGCGAGTATGAGGAGATAGGAGAGCGGATCGGCTTCGAAAAAGGCAACCGTAAACCAGAGCAGACCGGCGCCACTGCCCACCGTGCCCGGTGCGCGCGATAGGAATCCCAGGGGACCCAGCGTTGCCGCGCGGCAGACCACCATACTGGGAAGGAATTGAATCCAGCGTGGCTGCCTGTTCATTTTGCGTCGCTTCCCGGTGTTGCGGGAAGTGCCACGCCGGAATGGGGGCGGGGTCTTTTGCGCTGTTCCTCCCCCTCGCTGGGTTCCTCCTTCGTAAAAATGTAGCCATATTTAGCGATATACCGCACTCCCGATAGTAAGGTCAGCAGCACTGCTATGCCAAAAATCAGTAGCCCGAGCAGATGCAGTGATTCGGCCAGGGAAGTGAGATCCCGACCCAGGACTCGGCTGACGTCACGACCCAACACAGGGACGAACAGCAGAGTTGCGATGCTAAGGATCTGGGTGACCGTCTTTTGTTTGCCCGCCTTTTCCGCCGCCAACACAAGTCCGTTGCTGGCCGCTACTAAACGCATTCCGGTGATGAGGAATTCCCGGGCTATAACGAGCAGAACGAGAAACAGCATCCACGTGGGAATGAGTCCGATGGCGAGAAGGGCGATGAACATACCCACCATCATGATCTTGTCGGTAAGGGCATCCATGAGCTTGCCGAAATTGGAAACCTGGCTGCGTTTTCGGGCCACGTAACCATCCAGCCAGTCGGTCAAGCCCGCGCCAATGAAGAGGAGGAACGCCAGGGTGGCGGACCCCGGCCACGATCCGAAAAGAATCGCCGCAATAATGAATAAAATGGGGATCCGGGATAATGTCAGCAGATTGGGAAGGTTCACGCCGTAATGCCTTATTATTGCCAAGAAAGCCAAAAACTCCAAATGTGAGGAGGGCTCAACTCCCCTTCAACACCATAAACCTTAAAAGCAAATTGCTCGTATTCGGCAAATAGAAATGAGAACCGCGCTTTATCCGGGGACTTTTGATCCCGTGACTTATGGTCATTTGAGTATTCTCTCGCGCGCCCTCAAGATATTCGACCGTATCGTGGTAGGGATCGCGGCGAGCCCGCAGAAGGCCACCCTGTTTTCGACCGAGGAGCGCCTCCAGCTCATGCTTCCGCATCTGCCTGAGGGCAAGCGCAGCGAAGCTATGACCTATGATTGCCTGACCGTTGAGCTCGCTCGCCAACTCGGCGCGGTGGCAGTCATCCGGGGGTTGCGCGCGGTATCCGATTTCGAATACGAGTTTCAGCTCAACCATATGAATCGGGAATTTGAACCCGAAATTGAAACGATCTTTTTTATGCCCAACGAAAATTTCTTCTTCACTAGTTCGGGACTCATCAAACAGTTGGCCCGTTATACTGAAGATATCGGAAAGTTTGTGCCTCCCAACGTCTGCGAGGCTCTGAGACAGCGCTATCGCGACCGGGTCTAGTGTGGTGTCCGTTAAATAACATAAATTAATTAGTTTTCCCTGTCTGCTTTGCCAAGGCACGTTTGGCGCGCTGGATCTTGCGCAGGATTTCCTCTCCCTTCGCCTTCCATCTGTAAGGCTTGGGGTCGAGGTTCCTTTCAGCCAGATAGGTTTCTATGTCTTCGACCAATTGCCTGACGCTGGTAAAACTACCATCCCTGATAACATCTTGGGTCAGTTCGCCGAAAAAGCGCTCGACCAGGTTCAACCAGGACGAACTGGTCGGGGTGAAGTGGATGTGAAAACGCCGATGGCGCGACAACCACTTGCGGACCTTCTGTTGCTTGTGCGTGCAGTAGTTGTCAACGATCAAGTGCAAGTCCAGCTGCTTGGGTGTCTCCCGCTCGATTTGCTTCAAGAACCGCAACCATTCTACATGGGTATGCCGCTGTTCGGTGCGTGCGATGAGCTTGCCGTCCAGATAATTCAAGGCTGCAAACAACGTAATGGTCCCGTGTCGCTTGTAGTCATGTGTCTTGGTGCAAATCTCTCCCACGCCAAGAGGTAAGCCCGGCTGGGTCCGCTCCAAAGCCTGGCATTGGCTCTTTTCGTCGCAACACAATACAAGGGCCCGCTCTGGCGGATCCAGGTATAAGCCGATCACATCCCAGAACTTCTGCTCGAAGTACTTGTCATTGGACACTTTGAACGTCCTGACCAAGTGAGGCCTGATATCGTTAGCCCGCCAGATGCGCTGCACGCTGTCGGGGGAAATCCCCACCTCCCTGGCCATGGTGCGAACACTCCAGCGAGTGCGTGGCTGCGGCGGTCGTGTAGCCTCGGTAATGACCTTCTCAACCTTGCCCGCCGGTATCCATCGGGGCCGTCCTCGTCCCTTCCTGTCCCGCAATCCCTCCAAGCCGTCTCGCTCAAAGCGTTGCGACCACTTGTTCACGCAGGGCACACTAACCCCGAGTTCTTCCGCGAGCTGCGCCTGTTTGACGCCTTCGGAACGACGCAGTACGATTGTCGCCCGAAGGCTGTCGCGCACGGATACTGTCGGTGCTTTCACGCGACGCTGCAACTCTTGCAGCTCAAGATCTGTAAGTTCAATTGTGGATATGGGTCTTGCCATGCCGATAGCATAACATGGTAAGACAGATTAAATGAACCTCCCCGACGCAAGCGTCGGGGTATCGGGGAAGGAGAACTTATTCTCTACCACAGTGTTAACTGACGCAGATCCTCCTTCGGCTTGCCCTGTTCCAAAACGTATTTCTCCACCATCGCCCAATTCCCTCTCTCCCCAACCGTCCCCACGTAATACCCTGAACTCCAGAATCTTCCTCCCCAGAGTTCCTCCTTCAGCCACCGCTCCCTCTTGAACAACTCCCGTGCTGTGATACTCTTGAATTTCATCACGATACTTCCTGGCGCTATTTTCGGATGTGCCCCGCACAGTAAATGCACATGGTCTTTATCCATCCCTAGGGCCTCCAGTTCTATTTCATAGCGTTCCCCTATCCCTCTGGCCGTTTCGATCATCACTCGCTCAATCCGCTTATCTATCAGCGCCTTCCGATACTTCACCGGCATCACCACATGATAGTGGATCTCCCACACACAGTGACTTCCTCGCTTTACTCGACTTTCTTCCTTCCTCTCTCCCACCCTCTCTTCTTTATCAAGTCAGCCACCCCGCAGCAAGCTACGGGGAATCACCAAGTTCAACTTAATTATCGGACATGAGACTAGTGCCGTGGCCAGTAAGCATGCTTTTCGCCTCTCGAATTCTGTTGGTTGAGGGCGCCGGAAACATGCGCCCAACAGGAAGCTCATGAAATTCGCAGGTGCTTCGCCCGCCGGCTCCCAGTCCGCGCACCCACCCTTGTGTGGAGGGCTGGGGGCAGTATTCGTCACCATTTTTGTCGATCTGGTGGGATTTTCGATCATTTTCCCCTTGTTTCCCGCCATGCTGACTTTCTATGTGAACCTGCATGGTCCCCATAGCCTGCTGGGCCGGTTTGTGGGCATGCTTGGTGAATTGGCCACGGTAGCAGGTGTCGATCGGGAATTCGGGACCATTGTCCTTTTCGGGGGTATCCTGGGGTCTCTTTATAGTCTCTTGCAGTTTCTTTCAGCCCCGCTCTGGGGAAGAATTTCGGACCTACATGGACGCCGGCCCATCCTCCTGATCACAGTGTTGGTAACCGCACTCAGCTACTTGGTCTGGGTGTTCGCCGGTTCAATCTGGATTCTTGTCCTGTCCAGAATTCTGAGCGGTTTGGCGGGAGGGAACATCTCTGTGGCTACGGCCGCTGTGGCCGATCTGACCACCGAGGAGCGGCGAGCTCGAGGTATGGCGTTGGTCGGCGTGGCCTTTGGCCTCGGGTTCATGGTAGGTCCGGCGATGGGTGGCATTTCCTCGCTCTGGGACCTCTCGGATATTGCCGTCGGGAAAGGTTCCTGGAGGCTGAACCCGTTTTCCCTTTCTGCTGCCTGCGCGTTCTTCCTCTCCGCCTTCAATCTCTTCTGGATATGGACACGTTTCCCTGAAACGCGCCGGGGTGACGCCGATAACCGTTCCGAGGCTAAGGAAGCAAAGGACTCCAGGCCACCAGGAACGGGCGTCTCGCTTCCAGCCATCAGACGAGCGGTACTGGTCTATTTTCTCTTCATGTTGCCGTTTAGCGGTATGGAATTCACCCTTACCTTTCTGGCTGCGGAACGCCTCGCATACGGACCTACCGAAAACGTCCGCATCTTTCTCTTCATTGGCATCGTTCTGCTATTCGTTCAGGGCTGGTTCGTGCGCCGGTATGCTGAACGACTCGGGGAACGTGCTCTGGCGCGATCGGGCATTATGATCGGGATAGTGGCATTTGCCGTCCTATCAACTGCTGCCACTACCCTGCCCTTCTACCTGGGATTGCTGATGATGGCAATTGCCGTCGGGATGGTCAGCCCCTCGCTTTCGGCCATGGTATCTCGCTATGCGGATGCAACAACCCAGGGGAAATTCCTGGGGAAATTCCGCGCCGCCGGATCGTTGGGCCGCGCCTTTGGTCCCATTGTAGCCGCGACCTTCTATTGGCTCTGGGGTTCGGCCATAGCCTACCGCTGCGGAAGTCTGGTCCTCGCAGCCTGCCTGCTTATTGCTTTGGTGCTGCCAAGGCCTGAGCGGCCCAGGGAAGGGTTACTCTGATCCCGAAGAGACGCGCGCATCTCGCTCATTCACTTTCCTGCCTGAGTTCCCGCATCATGAGGCTCTGTACGGCATCGAGAGGCTTTTTCCCGCCAAAGAGCATAGCGTGAATTTCGTTCAGTATGGGCACCTCCAGGCCCTTTCTCCGGCAGAGATGGTGAAAGCTATCGGCTGTCTGATAACCCTCCACCGTCATTTGCCGCTCGTCCAGCAAGGTCTGTATGGAGGTGCCGCGGGCAAACTCTTCGCCAAAAATGCGGTTCCTGCTTTCTTTGCCATTACAGGTCAGCACGAGATCGCCCACACCGCTCAGTCCATAGAATGTCTCCACCTTTCCCCCAAGCGCCGTTCCCAGCCTGACCATTTCCGCCAGGGAGCGGGTCAGCAGGGCCGCCCTGGCATTGTCGCCTAAACCGAGACCGTCGCAGACCCCGGCGCCTATAGCATAGATATTCTTCAAGCAGCCGCCCAATTCCACTCCTATGAGATCGTCGGTTGTGTAAACGCGGACGGTCGGGCCGCTGATGGCTTGCTGGACACGGCGAGCCAACTGGGCCTCAGCTCTGGTGGCAAGTACAATAGCGCTGGGAACGCCGCCGGCCACCTGGGAAGCAAATGTCGGACCCGACAGGATTCCTCGGGCCAGGTCCGGGATCTCCTCTTCCACGATGTGAATCGGAAACTCGTTCGATTCCGGTTCCAGACCCTTGGTAAGTATGAGAACGATCTGCAGTTTCCGAGCAGCTTCCCAATTCTGCACGACCCTCCGGCAGATCGACCTGAGAAATTTGGCCGGACTGGCCAGTATGACCACCTCGGCTTCCATCAGCACCGGTTTCAATTCGAAGCCGATCTGTATGCTGTCCTCCAGCGCATAGCCGGGAAGAAACTTCCGATTCTCCCTCGACGTCGCAATTTCCAAAGCCTCTTCAATAAGGTGGGTCACCAAGGTAACCGTGTGTCCTTCCCTCGCCAGATGGATGGCCAAGGCTGTCCCCCAAGCGCCAGCCGGTAGAATACAGAAGTTCATTGGTCTAACGTCCCCTCTTCAAAATAGCTCTGGCATTGGCATGCTTATTTGTCCGACCCGGCACTAGCTTGGGCTATCCCATCCCAAGCTGTAAACACCACAGTGAGACGCAGTCTCATTAGCTTGCGAATGATTCGCGTTGAAATCTTGGCGTATTTCTCCATGTTTCATTAGGAGCACTATTGTATACTGCACCGGTAATCATCAGAAAACGATGCTGAAGTGGTTTTTCATCTGGAAGGCATGGCGTCAAAAGAAAGACACCACCTATGCCTTTGACAAGCGCAAGTACCGGCCCCGCTTTGGGGTCGGTTTCTCTGCCTTCCTCGAAAGAAGCAATTTCTGGGACACCGCTTCCGGGCCATTTCAGCGCCAACAGCGGCGACGTCGCCTGAGCCGAAAAATCCTCGTCCTTGTCCTGCTCGGGCTGGGAATTTGGGCATTGCTCGACGGTATCAGCATTCTCCGGCTCTTTTAGCAATCTGTCGGGCTTTGATCCGGATTTCCAATGATGCGCTGGCGGGAGGTTTGCTCGCTCTTGATCTTCTCAAGCTGGGGCCGCACGACCTCATTGTAACAGGAGGGACATACCGAGTGGCTGAAATTCGCTCCCGTGCGCTGACTGATATAGGTCTCTACCTGTTGCCAGTAATTGTTATCATCCCGCACCTTCTTACAGTAGGAACAGATCGGCATCATGCTCTCCAGCTGACTGATTTGCGTGGTATATCTCAATATGCGCTCGGCTACCCGTAGACGCATCCAGATCTGATCTCGATCCAGCGGTTTGGTAAGGAAATCGTCAATACCGGCACGCATCGCCTCCATATAGGACTCCTTGCCGTAGACATTGGCTGTCAGCAGCACAAAAAAAAGTATAGTCTGTCTGGGGTCGTTCGCGCACCCGGCGACAGAAATCGAGACCGTCCAGTTTCGGCATTAACCAATCGCTCACAATGACCCGATAAGGAATCTCGTTGTAAGCGTTCCATGCATCGAGGCCGTTTTCGAATGCCACCACCCGGTGCCCGAATTGCTCGAGTGTTGTGATGAGGAGCTTTCGCGAAATCAGATCGTCCTCAGCAATCAGGATCTTCATATTACCAATATCGGAAACCCACTCGGGACTTTAAAGGATCTGTATTTCACCTTGGCAACGCAGAAAGCTGCGCAATCATGCGCAACTCTTCGAGGTTCACCCGAGCATAGCGGCTGGTGATATCAATGTTTCGATGCCCGAGCCAGTCGCTATTACCCCGCCCCGTCCGCGAACTTAACAGCCACTTGCAAACCGTCGGGAAACCAATATGCTGGCGCGGGAGGGGAGATTCGAACTCCCGACCTTCGGTTTAGAAGACCGTTGCTCTGTCCACTGAGCTACTCCCGCCCAAGAAGCCATGAGGTCATCGCCATCCGAGATCCCGGGCATTTCGGCGCGAGATTAGGACGTCGTCCGTGGAGGTCAAGTTTCGCGAATTGCCGCCATCCCGTCACAAGATCCGCCTGCAACACCCAGCGATACCGAAGAACACATGTTAAAAATTAGCTTATATGGTCTTTTGTCCAAGCTCCTTTCAGAAACAATATGATGATATCTCTGTTGCGTATTAATTGAATGAGCGGTAGCTTCAGGACAGTCCTACTACGGCCCCAAGGTGGTTCAGATGATGCCCCATCTGAGTTTGTCCGATGCCGGGGATCGCTGCAGTTGGCTATTTTCTTCCAAGAGCAGCGCATAGGTCTCATCGCACAATTCGATGTGTCGTGCCAGCGCTGCGGGATAGTTGCCGAGGAGAAATTTGGCGTGGACTGACCAAAAGGTGATGCCGGCCCGCTCTTCGTCGTCAAGATCCAGCAGCTTGAGCCGGGAAAAGAACTTGGCTGCCGAATGGCTGCTACGATTTTTTTCCTCTTCTTCTCCGGCGTTTGGTTTGATTCAGTAACATTGCCCTTAGCTCTTTAACGGTGTTCTCTTGCAGGGCCTGTTCCCCGATTTCCTCCGCTACTGAAGATGGCTTTGCCTCACTCGTGGAAGCCTTGCTCCTCATTTTTCCTAGAGCACGGTGGTGGATTTGACGTGCCCTTGCGGGCGATATCTTCATTGTTCCGGCAATCTCTTCAAAGGACTTTGGATGATTGCTGCCAAATCCGAAACGAAGGCAGACGATGCGAAACTCCCGGCGATCGAGATCGCTCATCAGTTTCTGCGCGTCGTCAGCTCGGCCTTTGCGCGCCAGTTCGCGTGCAGCATCGGTGGCCTCTTCATCCTTTATCACATCCCCGACTTCCGATCCCTCGCTGTTCCCCAAAGGGGCAAAAATGGAAACCGTTCGAAGACACGATCTCTTCAGAAAACGGATTCTCTCGATGCTCGAACCGCACTGCCTCGCTATCTCAGCTACGTTGGGCTCCCGCCTTAAGGCGATAGCAAGCTTATCCGCTTCCCTCTGCATCCGGGCCACCTCGCGCAAGATATTGCGGGGAAGGCGAATCATCTTCCCCTGCTGTGAAAGGGCCTGCAGCATCTGCCGTCGAATCCACCAGACCGCATAAGTGCTCAATTTGGTCCCCTTTTCGGGATCGAATCGCTCCACCGCTTTGATCAAGCCGAGATTTCCCTCGCTGATAAGATCAGCAAAGGGAACGCCGAATTTGCGGTAGTTTTTCGCCACGTGGATGACGAGCCGTAGATTGCTCTGAATGAGCTTTTGCCGGGCCGCTTCGTCACCGCCGCCGGCACACTTGGTTAGTTCAATTTCGGCTTCCGTTGAAAGCAGGGGATATTCGCCCACCTGTTGAAAATAGACATCCAGTGAATCGCCGCCTTCCTTGTGTCGCTTCTCCCTGCCGCTGCGCTCAAGTAGCTCAGATGTGTCTGGTCGCATGTGCTGGATGTCGTGATCGCACCTGCGCTTTCAGGTACATTTTCCTAAAGAAAAAAGCATAGCCACTTCGGACCGTCAATTAGGGATCGAAATGAACCATTAATTAATTCTCGAATTTGCGAACGATCGGGGGGGAGAGCCCGACTAGGCCGCCGCCGTTAGCGGGATCAGCCCGGTACGCAAACGAAGCGGCAAGAGAAAATTCATCTTACGACAACGAGGGCGACCGGTTTTTCTGCACCTGAGATCAGTGGAGTTCCCCTCCCACAGCATCAAGCAGCCGGGAAGTCGTGTCCGGCCAGCCAGGGCCTCGAGGTTCCCTGGGAGTAGGTGTAGGGAAAAAAGCATAAATCCCGGGACGTGAGCCGGCGGAGGTGTAAAAGTCGAAGGACCATAGCGGACACAAGAAAGGCTGGGCTCTTTTCAACGACGAGCCTTTCCCGGCCAAACAGAAAGATAACGGCAAAATCAGATTGCATTTTCTTCTTTCGCCTACAGGATTAGTTTCAATCTCAGCTTTGGTGGTATGGGTTCCGCAAATGCCTGCCCGCGGGGTAGAAGGAGGAGTCTCTGAGCATGGCAGAGGAATGCGTAAATAATGAAAAATCCGATCCTGCTGTTCGTTGATGACCAACAGGTAAATCTGCACCTTTTGCAGACGCTGGCTACGAGACACTTTCCCGAATGTAAGGTCCTGACCGCCACCTGCGCGGAGGACGGGCTGAAGATAGCGGCGGAAACAGAGCTGGCCGGAATTGTCTGCGATGTGCAGATGCCGGGCTGGGACGGCGTTGAAATGTGCCGGCATCTGAAAGCAGAAGAGAGTTCCGCGCACATTCCGGTGGTGCTCATTACTGCCCACTGGAGTTCACCGGAATTCAGGATTACGGCGCTGGAAGCGGGCGCCGACGACTTCATCACCAGGCCGATCTTCAACGCTGAGCTGGTGATGAAGATCAAGGTCATGCTGCGGATCAAAGAAGCCGAAAACGATCTGCGCGCGGAAAAGGCAGCCCTGGCAGCATCGGAAGAAAGTTTTAAGGTGCTCTACGAAGACGCTCCCGACATGTATGTCACCGTCGACGCCGCGAGGGCAACGATCATGCGATGTAACCGGACGCTGGCCGAAAAGTTGGGCTATCGCAAGGATGAGATCGTTGGTCGCCCCGTTTTCGAGATCTACCACCCCGACTGCAGGGAGAAAGTGAAGGACGCCTTTTTATCCTTTGTCCAGACAGGTGAGGTGCACGATACCGAGCTTCAATTGAAAAGGAAGGACGGCAGCAGGATTGAGGTGAGCCTGAGCGCCCGTGCGGTTCGTGATGAAAAGGGAAATGCTCTCTACAGTATGTCGTGCCTGCGCGACATCACTGCGCGGAAGCATCTGGAAAAGGCATTGCGGGATAGCGAGGCACGTTACGATTTGGCGGTTCTCGGGAGCAATGACGGTTTATGGGTCTGGGATATCCTTACTGATAAGGAATGGTGGTGGTCACCTCGTTGCTACGAAATACTTGGATATCAAGAAAAGGAGATTGAAGCGAGTTTCAATTCCTGGGTTTCACGTATACACCCTGGTGATCATGATCGGGTCTTGAAAGCAGTAGACACTCATTTAAATGGAGGCAGCCCCTTCAACGTAGATTACAGATATCTTCATAAAGACATGACCTATCACTGGCAGAACTCCTGTGGCCAAGTGAGTTTCGATGAAAACGGGAAGCCGATCCGAATGGCCGGTTTCATCCGAGATATCCACGAGCGCAAAACAGTGGAAAGGGCGTTAGAGGAGAGCGAAGACCGTTACCGCACCCTCTTCGAAGAATCTCCTATCTCCATCCGGGAAGAGGATTACTCCGGAGTTAAGAAATATATGGACCAATTGCGCGCTTCCGGCGTTCAGGATTTCAGAACTTTTTTCGATGAAAATCCGGATGAAGTTTTGAAATGCTGTAAGTTGATCAAAATCACAGATGTTAACCGGGAAACGCTTAGACTCTACAAAGCGAAATCGAAGAAGGAATTGTTGGCCGGGATGAGCAAGTTCATTAACGAGGAATTTCTAGCTCATATTCGTGATGAATTAGTGTCCCTGGCGGCAGGAAAGACTAGCTTCGAAAGCGAAGCGAGAGTGCTGAACTTTGCAGGCGAAACCATTGACTACCTTTTCCGTGTGACGGTTGTTCCCGGTTACGAAGACTCTTGGGCCAAAGTATTTGTAACGGACCTGGACATCACAGCGCGCAAGCAGGCGGAAGTGGTCTCGCTGAAATCGAGGGAACGGCTCCGAACGCTCTCTCATAAGCTGCTCACCGTCCAGGAATCCGAACGTCGCCACCTGGCCCGGGAACTCCATGACGAAATCGGCCAGAGCCTCACCGCAATCAAGATCGATATGCAGACCGTGCGGAAATTCCCTGATGACGTTTCCGTCACTCAGCGACTAAACGAAAGTATCACTGGAATTGATCGCATCCTGCAGGGGGTGCGCGATCTTACCCTTAATCTGCACCCTCCGATGCTCGATGACCTGGGATTGCATGCGGCGTTGCGATGGTGGGTGAAAGAGGAGGCACAGCGGGCTGGTTTGAAGGGTAGCTACCCGGCCAAAGATTTTGACATTGGGTTGTCCTCTTCCGTTCAAACAGGCTGTTTTCGTTTCGTTCAGGAAGCCGTAACCAATGTCATTCGGCACGCACGGGCACAATCTGTGAGCGTGGAATTGCTTGAGACACCCAATGGCCTATGCATAATCATCCGCGACGATGGGATTGGATTCGATGTCGACACGATGCATCGCCTCGCCGAAAAGGGGAAGAGTCTCGGTCTGCTGGGAATGGAAGAACGAATGCGCCTGGTGGGCGGGCGCATCCAGATCAACTCCGAGCCGGGGTTCGGAACCGAAGTCCGCGCCTGGATTCCGCAAACGCCTGTCTGCGGGGAAGCTGGAGCAGTTTCTAAGCAATGAAAGCGATTCGCATTCTGCTGGTGGATGACCACCAACTGGTCCGTTCGGGCATTGCTTCGCTCCTGCAGGTCCTACCAACCGTGAGGGTAGTTGCAGAGGCCGCCAACGGCCGCATGGCTCTCGATATGGTCGAGAAGCATTTCCCGCATATCGTGCTGATGGACATCGCCATGCCAGAATTGAATGGCCTGGAAACGACTGAGCGGGTCCTCCGCAGGTTTCCGACGGTGAAGGTCATCATGCTCTCCATGCATTCCAACGATGAATATGTCTTGCAGGCATTGAAGGTGGGCGCCTCGGGATTCTTGCTTAAGGACTCCGCTATGGAGGAACTCGAAATGGCTATTAATGCAGTTTTTCGCGGCGAATGTTTTCTCAGCTCAGCAGTCTCCCGACGGTTTATCGATTCTTACCTGAAGGACACCGACATCGGGCGTGGTCCCTGGACTCAATTAACCTCCCGCCAGCGCGAGGTCCTGCAGTTGATCGCCGAGGGCCAGACAACCAAGGAAATCGCGTTCTCCCTGAAAATCAGCGTCAAGACAGCGGAAGCGCACCGAAAGCAGTTGATGGATCGGCTTGGCATCCACGACGTGGCCGGCCTCGTCCGCTACGCCCTGCGGACGGGGATCATCCATGCGGAGTGAGTTTCCCTCTGATTGGGTGCGGCTCGGTGAACGATGCGGGCCGGGGGCAGGCGCAGTGCGTCCTCCACCAGCTTCCAGAATCGCTTGGCTTTCATCCCGTCCCGCTCGCAGCACGACGCCTTACGCCAGTACCGCCAGTATGCGGCCGAAGGCTAACTCATCCTCGTAGGCGCCCCTTCCCCCCGCAACAGCTTTTCGATCTTGGATGTGAGGTCGGCAATGCCAAACGGCTTCTGTATAAAGGGCGTGCCCGGGTCGAGCACGCCCTGGTGGATAACGGCATTGTCAGTATAGCCAGACATGTAGAGCACCTTAAGGTCGGGCAGGGTCTTGCGGAGGCGCTCGATCAGGACCGTGCCGCTCATCCCCGGCATGACCATGTCGGTGATGACCAGGTCCGGTTTCAACGCCTTCTCCTCGATGGCCAACAGCGCCTCAGCGCCGTTGGCCGCGACCGTCACGCGATAGTCCAGTTCTTCGAGCATTCTCTCGAAGAGATCGCGGAGGGTGGGCTCGTCCTCCACCAACAGGAGGAGTGCGTCGCCGCCCCAATGCTCCTTCTCGGCGCGTTCGGCCTTGGCAACCGGCTCGTCCTCCGTGCGCGGCAGGTATATCTTGAAAGTCGTGCCTTTGCCTAGTTCGCTGTAGAGCCAGACGTTGCCGCCGGACTGCTTCACGATCCCATAGAGGGTCGAAAGGCCAAGGCCCGTTCCCTTGCCCTTCTCCTTGGTGGTGAAAAAGGGCTCGAAGAGCCTGCTCATCGTTTCCTCGTCCATGCCGCAACCGGTATCCGTGATGGCGAGCATCACATACCGTCCGGGCACAACATCCACGTGCTTGTACACGTATTCCTCGTCGAGCTCGAGGTTCGCGGTCTCGATGGTCAGCTTTCCGCCCTCAGGCATGGCGTCCCGCGCGTTAACGACAAGGTTCATGATTACCTGTTCGATCTGGCCGAGGTCCGCCTTCACGCGGCCGAGGTCCTTGTTGAACGCCAACACGAAGTCGATGTTCTCCCCAATGAGCCTTCGCAGCATCTTCTCCAGGTCGCCCACCACCGTGTTGAGGTCGAGCACCTGCGGCTGAAGCGTCTGCTTGCGGCTGAAGGCCAGGAGCTGGCTCGTGAGCGCCGCCGCGCGCCGGCATCCGGCCCTTATCTGGGCCACTTCCTTGGCCATCGGGTCCTCGGGCCTGATGTCTCTTCGCATGAGATCGCAGTGGCCCATCATGGCCATGAGAATGTTGTTGAAGTCGTGGGCCAGGCCACTCGCCAGAAGACCGATGGCTTCCAACTTCTGGGACTGGCGGAACTGCTCTTCCAATTGCTTGCGCTCGGTGATGTCCAGGAACGATGCCATCATACATACCGGCTTGCCCGCATCGTCGGCAACCATGCTTGCCGAAACCTGGACTGGAAACCGTAATCCGTCTCCTTGGGTCGCCTCGAGTTCACCAACCCAACTGCCCCGCTCACGAAGGGCACCTATGCCCTCTTCAGCGTTCTCCTTCACCTGCCAGAATTTTAGTGACGATTTCCCCAACACCTGCTCTGCGTCGCTGTACCCCCACATTTGTAGGAACGAAGGGTTGACGTAGGTCAGATTCCCTTCGAGGTCAGCAAGCGCGATGGCGTTGATGGACGAGCGGAGCGCCCAGTCCCTTATTCGTAGTTCCTCTTCCGTGGCCCTCAGTATTTCAACTGACTTTTGAAAGGCCTCCTCTGCCTCCCTCCGCTCTTCCCTTGTCACAGCTTCGCGCATTTCCCTCTCAATAGCAGGAACAAGACGGGTCAGTCTGTTTTTCAGGAGATAATCATGACATCCCTGCCTCATGGCTTCAACTGCGATATCTTCTCCGACCGCGCCTGACACCAGGATGAACGGAATATCTATTCCCTTTTCCTTTACGATCTGAAGAGCCTGGAGGCCGGTGAAACCGGGCATCTTGTAGTCGGATGTGATTACATCCCATTCCTTATCGTCCAAAGCCGCCCTGAGGTGATTCGCTGAGAAGACCCGTTCATATTCTTCCTCATACCCTCCTCTTCGAAGTTCCCTTATCAAAAGAAGGGCATCGTCCTCCGAATCTTCGACCATCAGCACACGAATTGGGATTGCCATGATTCCGCCTCCCGTTCTTTCATCCCTTTCATCGAATGGGACAGGGTGAAGTAGAACGTTGCACCTTCGTTGACACGTGCTTCAGCCCATACGCGCCCCCCGTGACGACGTATGATGCGCTGCACAGTGGCGAGACCGATGCCCGTACCCTCAAATTCGTCAGACCCGTGGAGCCGCTGGAAAGGGCCGAAGAGCTTGTTCGCATATTCCATATTGAAGCCTACACCATTGTCCCTGACAAAGTATGCAGTATCTCCGTCATGGCCGGTCATACCGAACTCGATGCGGGCCTTGTCTTTTTTCCTCGTGAATTTCCATGTATTGCCGAGCAGGTTCTCCAAAGCTGCCCTGGTCAATGCCCTGTCTCCGGTCCCGGTCAGTCCTTTCTCGATCACTATTTCGACCTTCCGCCCTGGCTCTGAACGGTCCAGCTCATCGGTTATCTCCTCAACCAGACTGCTCAAATCGATTGTTTCCCGCCGTAATTCGGTTCTTGAGATACACGAAAGCCTCAGCAGATCATCAATAAGCTCCCCCATGCGCTGGGCTGCGGCACGTACCCTTGAGAGGTATTCCTTGCCGTCTTCATCAAGTTTCGTGCTGTAATCTTCCAGCAGTGCCTGGCTGAAACCGTCTATGACTCGAAGCGGAGCATGCAGGTCGTGAGAGACCGCGTAAGCAAACGTTTCCAGTTCCTTGTTGGCGACCTCCAGCCGTGCAATGTATCGCCTCACTTCGGCTGTGCGTTCTTCTACCAACTCTTCCATATGTTCGCAGTGCTTGTTCAACTCCTCCTCCGCCCACTTGCGCTCGGTGAGGTTCCAGAGATAAGCGAGAAAAGCGGGTAACCATACCTAGCCCCTCTTTCTCAACTGGGCGTCATTTTTGACCTAAGTCGTTGATAAACGACCAAAGGTCTCCACTACATCTCGCTAGTTTTCGATTCGATTTTTGGTGGCGGTTGTGCAGGAAGTTCAAGCTTTAGCTGGTTGAGCAATAGCTTTTGATCCTTACTGGGCTCGGTGTAACGGGTGAGCACCACGGTGCGCCCGTCGGTGGTGGGTAGCTTTACATCGAGCATTTGCATCGCCGCCATTTTCGAAAGCACCTCGACGGCAGTAAGACCAGGGGCCAGATCGCGCAAGCGACGCTTCAGAGTGACCCATAGGCAGTAAGCCAGGAAGCTGATAAAAATATGGGCCTCGATGCGATCGTCCCTTTGGTGATGGATGGGCCGGATGGAGAGGTCATTTTTCATTTCCTTGAAAACTTGCTCGATCTCAGTGAGTTGGATGTAGAGGTGCCAGAGGCGGTGCGGATTGTCGGCACTGAGGGTGCTGCGCAACAGGTAGCGGCCTTCCCGGCGATAGGCCTGACGGTAGTTCTTCCAGTTCAACCGGAAGCTCACCGGCGAGCCATTGGCGGGGCCATCCTCGGGGGCTACGGCAATGTCGAGTAAACGCCAGATCCGCGGGCCGGCTTCCTTCTTGGCTTCGCCCAGTTTAATGAGGATGGTATCGCGCTGGTAACGCCGCTTGCTATCGCGGAGCTTCTTGAGCCTCTCAAGCAATCGGCGCAAACCGCGCAGACGCATACCCTTTTCTTTGTGCAGACGCTCCTTGCTACGGGCCAAAACATAAGTTTCACCCCCCTCCCTGATGAGTTTTACGTCGATACCTGCACGCAGATTCTGCCACTGCTTTTGCAGCAACGATTGCTCGAACTTGTCCAGCCACGAGCGCGGCGTACCCACCAGATAGTCGATCGGCGGGTCGCTTGCACGCATCTGGGCCAAAACCTCCTCGGTAGGTATTCCCCGATCCATGACCCAGATGCGCCGGGCCTTGCCGTAGGCCTTTTCGATGCGAGCAAGAAAATCGCCCAAGGTGGTTTGATCCAGGGTGTTACCGGGAAGCACTTCATAGGCAATCGGAAAGCCCTCCGGGGTGACTACCAGGGCGATCACCACCTGCAGACAATCCCAACGTTTGTCTCGGCTGTAGCCGAACTTGCGGATTCGGCTCGAAGCCGCTGGTTCCTGGTTCGGATCACACTCGAAATAGGTGCTCGTCAGATCGTATAGCAGTACCTCGTAACGGGTGTTGAACAGATCGCTCCAGCGGTTGGTCAGGTGGGCGAACAAGGCCTTTTTGTGCTCCAGCAATCGATCGTGGCAGCGATACAGGGTGTTCTTCTCGGCCAAGGCGAAGTCTTCGCCCAGAAGATCGGCCATGGCTGATTGCTCATACCATTGGCGGTGCAGCCGCCACTCGCTTCCTGGATCGATCAGTCGATAGGCCACCAGGGTTTGCAACACATGGGCCCACCGCCTGCCTTGCCGGGAAGGCCTCACTCGCTCGCGCCAGAACTCACCCAACCCCAATTGTTCATAAAGCACGCAGGACAACCAGCACGCTCCCCATTGCCGGGGCCGCTCTATCCTCAAATCTTTGAGCCGAATCCGTACGATGCTTTCCTCCTCGAGCGGCGGCGCCCGATCTTCGGGAAACAGCGCCACCTGCTCCGGCCGGGCACTACCCTCGGCAAAGATCTCGATACTCTTGCGCCAAGCGCTGCGCTGGCTGTCGTTGATCTCTCCAAGGTAGAGAACCTGCCTCTGCACCACCCGACCGCCACCCACACGCTTATTCTCCACGATGTTCCAATAGCAATGCTCTTTGCCATCTTTGCGCCGACGATTGCACCTCAGAAACATGATGGCCCCCAATTATACAAACATATCGAGGCCTGGGAAGAGGGTAGGTCTACACTACAGGCTGTTCTGCCAACCTTCCCCCACTGTTTATGCGACTCGACAGCCCATTTACCCCCGAAAAAAACTTTTTTAGAGGTTGAGTTGGTCAAGTCGGGCTAGTCGAGTCTGACAGTGAGTCGACCGTTTTCACCAGTGCGGAGAACTACTCAGAATCGGATTTCTTTGTCCGCCTGGGCGAAGATCAAAGAGAAGCGACCGACAATTTGATTGAGGCCATCGAAACCTCTGAATTGGCACCCAAGCTCGACATGCGGGATGTCGTCGTTGATCGCTTTCTCAGGACCGGAGCCCGATTCCTGATTCTCCTGCTTCCCGCATTGATTGCTGCATTCATCATCGCCGCTACCTCAGATGCTATGGGATTTGTCTCCTTCCTGCCGGTCCTGCTTGTAAGCACGGGCTTGTTCTTTTTCCTGCGGATTCTTTTCAGTGAGACAGCGTAATATTTGTCTCACGGTGGTCAAGTAAGTTTCTTAAGTGGCGGACTCGGTCGACCAAGCGGACCCGGATTCGCTATAAGTTATCGATTTGTTCCAGGCAGAGCCCTGAGAAGATTGTAAATGCTGAGGACCGTTTCGCGCCTCAGGCATACCAAGAAACAGGAAGCCACCAGGTCCCGGCTCGTCGTAGCCGGAACGCGGACGTTGACGCGGATGGTTTTATTGCCTCCTACCCGTTCAAATTCCTGCTCTTGCAGCACACGCAGCAACTTTGCCTGCACGCGGGGCGCGATCTCGCCAATTTCATCGAGTAGAATGGTTCCATTGTTGGCCAGCTCGAAGCGACCCTCCCTGCGCTGATTCGCCCAGTGAACGCTCCTTTCTCGTGACCGAAGAATTCGCTCTCGATCAGATTCTCGGATATGGTAGCACAATTGACCCTGATGTAGGGCCGCTCCACCAAGGGGCTAAGGCGGTAAAGTTCTCGCGCCACCAGCTCTTTTCCGGTCCCGTTTTCACCCGTGATCAGCACGGTGGCCTCCGTTGCCGCCACTTTCCTGATCATCTTGCGAAGATGGACCATGGCCCGTGATTTTCCAATCAGCTCGCTCTCCTGAAGGATCTGGCTGCTGCAATATCGATTGACTTTAACCAGCTGGCTGTAGGCCTCGGCTTTCTTAAGTATGACCTCTATCTGGTCGATCGAACACGGCTTCACCAGGTAATCGAAGGCCCCCCGGCGCATGCATTGTACAGCCGATTCGATAGTACCAAATCCTGTGATGATCACCATCATGGGAGCATCAGGGTCATCGGCGTAGCGCTCTAGCAGCTCCGTGCCCTCACCATCCGGCAGGCGCACATCGAGAAATACGAGGTCGAAATGATCGCGGGCCAGCAATCGCTTTGCCTCTTCAAGCTTTTTCGCCGAGGCCACCGCGTAGCGCCGGCGGCGTAAGTGGGCTTCAAATGTCTTGCGGATGATGAGCTCATCATCCACTACCAGGATCTTATCGAAGGCCATATTCCAGCGATTTCGGATTTCGCAGCGCGCGAGTTCTTCTTTGCTCAGGGACCATGAATGGCGAAGAAGAAAATCGTCTCCAACAATTCCTGGCTCTGCGGCCGGGCCATACTGATGTCCGCAAATTACACATATTACTGATAGCTGCATCGGTCACGGTCGCTTTTTCTTAAGCTCGAAACGAGTGATCCCGAACCGGCAGCGCGCTCGAGACACTCTAAGCAAAGATCCGCAAAAAATGCAATTAACGTGTTTACCAGGACCTCAACTTTGTCTACATAAGTGAGTTCGAACGACCTGAGATTAATTATATTACACCATTGATCAGGCCTCTATGCACCCAAAATGGCGTAATAACCAAAGACAATACCATGGAAATCTATCTAGGAAATCTGCCATACGAAACGGATGAGCAGACGGTACGGGACACCTTCGCGGAATATGGAACGGTGGATCGCGTAAATATAATATATGACAGAGAAACGGGCCGTTCCAAGGGATTTGGGTTCGTCTCCATGCCGAATGACCCTGAGGCACAAAACGCAATTGACGCTTTAGACGACACGCCCCTCAATGGAAGGCAGATTAAGGTGAATCAGGCCAAGCCGCGAGTTGAACGAAATCGAGGTTACCAAGGAGATCGTTAAGAGAATTATTATCGAGGCCCGCGGCCTTCACCAATAGCTGGATCACGAACCTTCCGACGGTGCAATCCGGAGGGCCGAGGGCCCACGAGGCCAAGAATAGCATCAGGTTTAAGCTTACGATTGCGAAGGAAAATCGTGATCAGGTTCATTGGGAGGGTTGATGTGAAACTTCTCTTCCGCTTCGTCATCCTCTTGCTCTTGGCCCCAGTCCCGTAGACACAGGGGAAGAGGCAGACGAAGACGAAGACTGGACCGAGCGTCGGCACAGGCCTAAGTCTTACCCCCGAGATCCGGTCCCTCTGCTCATCCGTCATCGCGTCCCGCTTCGCCGGGACGGGCTGCAGAGGACTACATGTAGCTCGCTCCGTGAGGAGCGGGAAAGGTTTGCATTAAGGAATCCTTAAGGTGCCGATATAAGGGGCTAACCTTCTATCGCCGAATCGATAGCGGGCAGTATTTCAACCGTTCTCGATGGTAAGGGGGGAGATAGATATGCTGAACAGAAAGTCCATCCTGATTACCGGAGGCACAGGTTCCTTCGGCCGTCATTGCTGTCGGGAAATCCTCAATCGCTACGATCCGGCGCGCCTTATCGTCTATTCGCGAGACGAACTGAAGCAGTCGGAAATGATGACCGATCCCTCGTTCCGCCGCTCCTGCATGCGCTTCTTTCTGGGCGACGTACGAGATAAGGACAGGCTCGTCAGAGCAATGTCTGGTGTGGATTACGTGATTCATGCGGCCGCCCTCAAACAGGTGCCGGCAGCCGAATATAACCCCCATGAATTCATAAAGACGAACATTAGTGGCGCCGTGAATATTGTGGAGGCCGCCTTGAGCGCGGGCGTATCGAAGGTCATCGTATTGAGTACCGATAAAGCGGTCAATCCCATCAACCTCTACGGCGCCACCAAGCTCTGCTCCGATAAAGTGTTCATTGCCGCCAACAGCTACAGCGGGCACAATGCCACACGCTTTTCCGTGGTTCGCTACGGTAACGTCATTGGTAGCCGTGGCAGTGTCGTGCCTTACTTTCTGAAGCAGAAAGCCGAGGGTGTCATCACCGTTACGGACCCGCGTATGACACGCTTCTTTCTGACCCTTTATGATGGCGTTGACTTTGTGCTCCGCCGGCTCAGGACAATGGTCGGCGGCGAGCTCTTCGTACCGAAAATTCCCAGCTGTAAGATCAGCGACCTCATCGATGCAATCGCGCCCGAATGTGAACGGCGCATAATAGGAATCCGGCCAGGCGAAAAGCTTCACGAAACACTGATTCCAAAAGACGAGGCCCGCCTCTGTCTGGAGTATTCCGATCATTACATCGTTCAGCCCGTGCTGCCGTTCTGGTGGGAAAACGGGGAAAGCAAACTGGGTGGAAGTCCTTGTAAAGAGGATTTCTCCTACACCAGCAGCAACAATCCAGACCGCTACAGCATCGCGGATCTGCAGGGCATCTGCCAGAAGATTGCATTTGAGTTGGGCATGAGTGTGGTCTTGCAGAATTTACCCAGCCTCGATCACAACTCGAGAAACCGCTCCGCCATGGTCGTTTGAAAGTAGCGACCTCCGGTTTTGCCAAGGGCAGAACACGCCTGGATTCCATCTTTGCTCGTGAAAATCGGGAATCGAAATGTTGGCCGGAACTTTCCACCTTTTCTGGTCGCGGAGCTCTCAGGGAATCATCGGCAGGAGATCAATCGTGCTAAGGCGCTGATTGACGCCGCCGCGGACGCCGGCGCTGACGCTGTCAAGCTTCAAACCTACACGGCGGACACGCTCACCCTGCCGTGCCGTTCTGAGCTGTTCCGGGTAAAAACTGGACTCTGGCAGGACCGGTATCTGCACGATCTCTACAGGCAGGCCATGACTCCGTGGGATTGGCATCACGAACTTGACGCCCATGCCAGAAGCCGGGGTTTATTGCTCTTCAGCACACCATTCGATGAATCCGCGGTTGATTTTCTGGAGGAGACGCTTGATCCCCCGGTCTACAAAATCGCTTCGTTCGAGGTTAACCATTTACCCCTACTGAAGCGTGTAGCGGCATGTCGAAAGCCTGTCATCATGAGCACCGGAATGGCTACCGAAAACGAAATCGAGGACGCCGTAAGAACACTCAATGAACACGGCGCCCAAGGGATCGCTCTGCTGAAATGTATCAGCACCTACCCGGCCGATACCGAGCATTTTAATCTCCGTTCTCTCCTTCGACTGCGGAAACGCTTCAGGTGCCCAGTAGGGCTGTCCGACCATTCGCTCAGCCACGAAGTTGCCCTGGGCTCAGTCGCTCTAGGGGCGACCATCATTGAAAAACACCTGACTCTCTCTCGAATTGATGGCGCCGTAGACAGCGAATTCTCGCTCGAACCCCACGAATTTGGAGAAATGCGTGAATTGACACTCCGCCTGCACAAGGCCCTGGGCGACGAGCGTCTGGGACCGACGTCTCAGGAGCATGAAGCCCTGCGTCAGCGGCGCTCCATATTCGTGGCCCGGACTGTCCGCGCCGGCGATCGCTTCACGGCTGCTAATCTGCGGGTGGTTCGTCCCGCGGATGGCCTGGCCCCGTCATATTGGGAACGCGTATTGGGATCTGAGGCGACACGTGATCTCGAAGCCGGGACCCCCTTGCAGTTCGAAGACGTAATCGCCTTGGCCAGCTGAGGGTTGGGAGGCGTCCGGATCTGTTCAAAGGGTACCTCGGGTTTCGGCCGGCCAAGATAGAGCAGGCCGAAGGCCTGCCATATCTCAGAAGCCCAAGGCAAGGGCGCGGAGCGGCCGCCGCTCTGGGTAGAAGGCACTACCAGAGAACGCACGCTGAAAGTGTGTAACTATAGCCGGGCAAGGTGAAAAAAAGGAAGGAACCGTCACATGATACCCACGATCGCATCCAAAACACGCTGGGCGCCCCTCCCATCGATGCCGGAAAACGCGTATCGCGTCCCCCTCCTCGGTTATGGGAAAACGGGTCTGCAAGAGTCGCCACGACATTTCAAGGCTGTCTGCCGAGCGCAACCGGCCATCGATGACCGGCAGTTTCCACCTCTGCGCGAGCGCCCTACCCATTGCCTCCTGGTTTCTGGTAGTCACGATCCCACTGAATGGAAGTCCGCAACTGAGCATTTCGTAGGCCGTGCCCCCACAGGCGGAGGGGCCGAAGCGGCATCTTCGAAAGACGGAGGCCACCTCCGAAGCGGATAGATTGTCCTGCCATTCAGCCTTTGGAAAACATGCCAGCCTTGCTTCGATCGAATTTTGCCGGGAGTCCGACTTGGATGCGATTACCCATGGCCAGATTTCGTCCCTGGCGAATTCGGCGAAGCATTGCAATGCCCAGGCGGTGAGCTGCGACGGATCCGTTCCCCCGAAAACTATAGCGGCCCAAGGTGAGCCTGAGCACAGCGGTGATGCCCCGGGACGGACCGAAAATGCTTCCCGCAGCAGAGAGAATGGGCTGCCGCAGAGTACTCGCTGCCTCTTTCCATACTGGCTGACATGAGCTGAGGGCCCGGGATTGATAATCAAGTCGGCCGCCTCCAGCGTGCGCCGGGCCTCATCGTCGATCACGATGATTGTAATCGAGGATGATACAGGGGCCTCCCTGAACTTCTGTATCCTCTCATCATTAAATCCATAGTGATCGATAACGAGCAATCTGCAGCTATACTTGGATGAGCCTAAAAGGTCCAAAACCTCAGCATCCGTTTTCCCGTCCTCAAACACGGTCACGTGACGAAACGCCTCGTTAAGGTCCGACGGAAGCTCAGCTCCGGGCGAGTCGGTTGCACATACCAGGTGGGTTTCCCATTTCATGGCTTGCGCCTTCTCCGCCAGGGCGCTGCAACGTAGCAGGTGGCCCCAGCCGGATTGCTGCCGCGCGTCACATACAAAATAGACGGCTGTAGGATCCGATATGCAGGGGTCTTTGCTCAAAGCAGCGAAAGCACCTCACCCAGCGCGGTGATGACTCGATCCTGGTCCGAGTCACGCATACGGGGATAGAGAGGAATGCTGAGGCAGCCGTCAAAATAAGCCTCGGCGCCCGCAAACGCGCAGGATTCGACTTGATCTCGATAGTAAGTATGCCGGTAGAGCGGTAGATAGTGGACCTGAGTCATGATTCCCATTCGCCTTAATTGTCCGTGGACCCGGTCCCGAATCCTGGCGTCCGCTAAATGTATGATAAACAGATGGTAGGCGTGACCGGAATCCTCGGGCGGAAGTATAATCCATTCCGAATAGGGTGATTGCTGAAACGCCTCACAATATCGCCGTGCCAAGCGACGGCGCCTGCTAAGTAACTGATCCCTGCGTTTCAATTGGGAGCGGCCGAGCGCCACTACTGAATCGGCTCCGAGTACCTCCCCCAGCTCCCGCTCGAAGGCCGGCACCTGCTCGCCCTGGGTCACGAAATCGGATCTGAGCACGGCCACCATCGCATCGATGTCACTTTCGCTGATCCAATGTCGCCCGTAGGGTATTGCGGGTCGGGCAGCCGAAGATTCCCCTGCTAACCCGTCCTCTCTTTGCTCGCCGGAGCCAAAGACGGCGTCAGCAATCACCTCTTCAGTTCGAGTGCTCACACCCGTTTACTTCTGTAAAATGGCACAGTATATGGGATCAGGCCATTACCGGACTGTGGCCGTGTTTGTCCCCAGCATCGACCCGGTTCGGCCTGTATGCTCGGTAAACCCGCCTCATGTTTTTCCGTCGTAAGGAAATCATCCGTAGTTGACGCCTGTCCTTTGCCAGCTTCCCGTCAACCGACCACAAACTCGATTGCTGCGTGGAAGCGAAGTCCTTGATGCGATTCAGAAGATTTTCACTGAGACAGCACCCCGCCTGTTTCTTCTGCTCCCTAAACAGGACCAGGAGACGGCTCAATACCGCGCCTTTTCGGGAAGTGACGCTCTGCAGATAATCTATGTTATCCCTCCCAACGGCAAATCTCTCCTCTGCCAAGAGTCGCTCAAAGCAGTCCAGCAGGCGCTCGAACTGACTGCTCTTGTCGCCCATCAGGCGATCTTCGAGATGGTCGTGGCCGCTTCCGAATGTTCCGTCTGAGAAAGCATTTCCGCCCATGCTTCGCGAATATCTTTCAATATCCTCTCCACCACATGAAGCGGTTCCGGATCCTTGTTCAGGTTCGCCTCTTGCAGGCGCCGGTAGGCAAAGTCGTAAAGACGTTGCATGGTCAGAGGAAATTCACCTTCGGCCTCAAGGTTTAGACACGACTGCAATTCAACGATAATATTCTGGGCCCGAATCACGTTATTGTTCACCTCTTGGTAGCTACTGATCCGGTCAGCCAGTTCGAATCCCTGCAGAGCTGCCGCCGTAAAACGCAGGGCGCCATCGTAAAGCATTAATATTAATTTACCCGGACTCGCTGTCTCCAGCGATGCTGATCGATATGAATTGGCCCGGTGGCGGTAATTCATGTGGTTCAAAGCACGGGATCAGACGCTATCGTCCTGCCCGACATCACCCTGGGATACAATGATCTCAGCTACCTTTTCCACTATCTCGTCACCAGGATAAGAGCCGTCAGCCAAGAGCTGGTGCCCATGTTCGACCACACCCGGCCTGATTTCAGGCATGGCCATAAGCCGGTTAACCATTTTCTCGCGCCGGGTCAGGAACGAGGAAGCGGAAAACTCATCGACATCCGACGCAGCAGTGCGCCCTTGACGCACCGGAGATGCCCCGGGGACTCCGAGGTTGCCAGTAGCATTTACAGGATCAATATTCACTTCTGTAAGATTCTACCTTCATGTTCTTACCATATCAATCGTTTGATATTGCACAAACTTAAACCAATTCTTCATCTTTCTGGAAGCGTGCCATATACGGCATGGGCCACATACTTACCAAACCGTCCGGGACTGAGCAAGATACTGTCCGAAACGTCAAGCGGATAGGCTTGGTTCAGATGGGCATGCTGGTAGCGCCGGGCGGCTACCGCTACATGTGGGTTTCCCGTATCAAAAAGGCTGTCGAAGGCCCAGATAATCTCACCGTTTCGGAGGTTAACGAGCTTGCTTCGTATCCCGATGGCCATTGGTTGATAGGGTTCGTACTGGGTAATATCGGTAAAGCATACGACGTCCGCGCCGAAGTGATTCCTCACCCCTTGGAGTATGTCCGCGGGCAGGGCCTCGAACGATGCAAAGTGCCGCCGCTTGAACAGCCTCTCCAGATCATCTCGCGAGATCGGAACCACTTCGAAGTGAAGCGTCTTGTTTAGTTCCGTGTAAAACGTGCGCTCCAAGTCATCGAGAAACGCACCTTCCTGTTGGTGGTGGTAAAGGGGTAGCATGGCCACTCTGACCAATTCATCGGAGAGAGGTCCCGACGACCGGTAATTGGAGGGTTCATACACCGAAATGGTAGCCCTCCGCGCTGTTTCCAGAGTTGCTCGGCAACCGCCCCCTATGACGGAAGCGAGCACCGAGAGTGCCAGATAGAGTTGGATGGACAGTCGCATCAGTACGGCCAAGGAAGTCCTGGAGTCGACTTTCTATCGACCATGTATCAGAAAAATGAATTCGTAAGCACCGACAGCTGCCACTGCAGTTGGGATTGAATCTCCTCCATTCGGATAAAGCTGTTCGTTAACCGGTCCCGTTCGTTTTCGATAAATCGCTCCAGGTCATCAAATTGATCGTCAAGGTTGGCGTTCTGGGTGTTTAAGGTCTCCTTTTGGGTATCCAGCGTGCCGTTATCCGAAGTAAAGGCATCGATGAACGATTCCAAAACCACGGCCAACCCCTCGGTTGAGTTGGCGAAGACTTCGGCGACGTCGTCACCGTTTTCCGCCAGGGTGGTGTCGAGCAGGTCGGCGTCTTCGATTTCGAGCTCACTGCTGCCGCTCTTGAAATCGATACCCATATCTTGGAGGCGCTTTACAGCACCTACCAGGGTGCTCTCGGCAGCGAAAATTCGGGTCCTCAGGGATCGAGCCAACGTACTTACGTCCCGGTTGTCGCTGAGCACATCGGTAGTCACGGTATCGTTGTCGTTAACCGTGATATCGGTTTTGTCCTCAATAAAGGACTGAACGGCGTTGTACTTGCTGATGAAATCGTCGATCGCTTTCCGCGCCCCTGTGGTATCCGAAGCCACCTGCACCGATTCTGTCCCGGTCTTCTGGGCGGTCACGGAAAGTCCGGTGATGCCGTGCACCGATGAATCCAGAATGTTGCTCGTGCTGGTTAGGGATCCGCCTCCGTTTACCGTAAAGTTGGCATTCGCTCCCAGAGTAATGGTCGCGCCGGTGTTCAGACCCGACGCTTCCAGAAATCCTCCCGAGGTTTCACTCACCGCTAGTCCCAGGCTGCCGGTATCCCGATTCGTGAGCGTGAACTGGTCGGTCACGGCATCGTAATTGATGGTCACCTCGGCATCCGACTCATTGATGCGCTGCATTACCTCACCGATGCTGTCATCGTTCACGTTGAATGCGATCGATTTTCCGTTGATCGTGAACGTGCCGTCACCATTACCGTCGACGTTTGTGATCGACGCAGCGAGGCTGGAGCTGGCAATGGACGAGTTCAGGTTAACTGCTCCCAGAGCCGAGGTGCTGGAGACGCTACCGCTACCATTGCTGAAGAGCCGCGCCACCGATAGAAAATTGCTCGTGTCGGTGGGGTTGCCAAGCGTGATCGCGGAAGCGCTGCTCAGTTGAAGCTGGTCCGTCGCTGGATCGTACGACGCCGTCACCGCGCCGCTGGTAGCGGTGCTGATCGCATCAAAAAGGTCCTGCAATGAATCGGCCGTGTCTACCGTCACCGATTGGCCGTTGACTGAAAACGTGCCGGCCGTAATCGCCGAGGACACGTTCATGGTGGCCAGCGTTACACCGCTGACATCGGATGTCGGACTGATAGCACTGCCCACGTTCAAGGTGTCCGTTTGGTCCGTCGAGGTCGCCAGGCCGGAAATCACGAAACTGTATGACCCCGTAAGTGTGTGCGCGCCCGAGGAAGCACTGAGAATGCCCGCTTGGCTGTCGCCGATGGTTGCATTGCGGCCGAAGAAGAGATCGCTGTCTTGGAGATCCTCAAGAGCGTCCGCCAAGTTCTCGAGCCTGCCTTCCAGATCATCCAGCGCCGAGAGCTTGAGGGAGTTGACCTGCTGCTGGCTGATTAGTCGGTTCTGCGGTACCCGCTCAAGCTGTATGAGCTGGTCGACGACGGTCTTCCAGTCAAAGCCGGAGGCAAGACCACTGAGCTGCAATGGTTCCATTAAATTGTGTCAGCGATTTAACTGTTGGCTCGGGCATCCCTTTGAGGGACACAATCACTCTATCGACCCGAACGCCCCAGGCTTTAACCCGGTTTTCTTACAAACGTCGTTGAGAAACCGCGTAGGCTGCAATAGATCACTGATGGTTACTACTCAGGTAGCCCCACCACGGCGCTACCGTTGACTGGAGAGTAGTGTACGCCCTCCTCTCGAGTTCCGCAGTTTGCTCCTCGAACATCCCGGTTGGGGCCGGACGCGGCTCAGTGAGGAAGTTTGCCGTCTTTGGGACTGGCGCAATAGGCGGGGGCAGATCAAGGATATGGCGGCCCGCACGTTGCTGCTAAGGCTGGAACGTGGCGGGTTCATCGAACTGCCGAAGAGGCAGAGGCCTTCGAGCAATGGGTTGCGAAATCGCCACCCCCCCTTTGTGCCTCATAAGAGCGAACCTGTGCGCGGTAAGTTGTGCCGCCTGCGCCCGCTGAGGGTGAGCGTCGTTGAGGCCGGCTCGACAGAACTGGAGCTGTTTAACTGCCTGCTCAGTGGTTACCACTACTTGGGCCACCGCAACACGGTGGGTGAAAACCTCCGCTATCTGGTTCGCGACCGGGGGGGCCGGCCGGTGGCTTGCGCACTGTTCGGTTCGGCGGCCTGGAAGTGCGCGGCGCGCGACACCTTCATCGGCTGGGAGCGCGGCGCACGGGAGCGCAACCTGCAGGAATTGACCAACAACACGCGCTTGCTCGTGTTGCCCTGGGTTGAGGTCCCTCATCTGGCCAGTCATCTGCTGGGCTGTCTGGGGCGACGGATTCGCGCCGACTGGCAGGGCAAATATGGACATCCGGTTCACGCGCTGGAAACGTTCGTGGAGCGCAGCCGTTTCCGGGGAACCTGCTACCAGGCCGCCAACTGGGTGCGGCTCGGCAGGACGCAGGGGCGCAGCCGCAATGACCGTAAGCGTTGTATGCAGACTTCAGTCAAGGATGTCTATCTCTATCCCCTCATCGAGGACTTTCGTCGGCAGTCGTGCGCATGATTACCCACGCCAAAGCCCTGGCCGTTTGCAATGCCGACCCGGATGCGGCGGCAACGCTGATCGTCGAACTGTCACGAAAACTCACTCTGATCGAGGATCGACAAGGACTACTTGAGGCGCAGAACCAGCGTCTGAGCGAGCGGGTCCGGGAGTTGCAGCAACGGCTCGCCAGGAACTCGCGCAACAGCAGCAAGCCGCCCTCCAGCGATGGCTTCAAGAAACCCTCGCCGAAAAGCCTGCGTAACAGAGGGCAGCGCAAGTGCGGCGGACAGCCCGGACATACCGGCCATACGCTCAAGATGGTGGCAAAGCCCGATCACACAAAGGTTCACCGGGTGGAGCAGTGCGAGTGTTGCCAGCGCTCTCTGGCCGATCAGCGACCCGACCGTCTCGAGAAACGACAAGTCCATGATCTGCCCCCGAGAGGACTTATCGTCACCGAGCATCAGGGCGAGGTGAAACGCTGTGCCTGCGGCCATCTGAACAAGGCGGCTTTTCCTGAAGGGGTGAACGCTCCGGCGCAGTACGGCCACGCAGTCAAGGCCGCGGCAGTCTACCTGAAAAACTATCAGTAGCTGCCCTATGAGCGAACCTTCGAACTCCTGGAGGACCTTTTCGGCTGTCCCATGAGCGAAGGCACATTGGCCAACATCATCTCCCAATGCAATGATCGCGTGGAAGAACCCCTCGAGCAGATTCAGGCACTTCAACAGCGTTATCAGAAGATCCTTGATGAGGGCTATGCTCAGAACCCGCTGCCGGGGCAACCCACCAACTCAAAGAAGAAACGCGGACGGCCCAAGAAGACCAAACCTCGCAACCTGCTCGAACGCCTTGATCATCATCGTATCGAAGTCCTGGCCTTCATGTACGACCTCAACGTCCCGTTCGACAATAACCTGGCCGAACGCGATCTTCGCATGATGAAGGTGCAGCAGAAAATCTCCGGGACCTTCCGAACCGAGCAAGGCGCCAAAGCTTTTTGCCGCATTCGCAGCTACATCTCAACCGCCCGCAAGAACGCCCTCGGCGATATGAACGCTCTGGCCCGCCTTTTCAGCGGCACTCCGTTCGTCCCGGCCTTCGACACCTCGTAGCCGCTCCGTACCCCTGCTGAGCACCCCGATCTCCTCTCCACCCACTCACTCCCTGGCTTGCCGAAATCCTGTTCATCCTCTTAGGAATCAACCTGAGTAGTTACATCTTGGCTACATTTGTAGGGTACGGCATCTCCAGATCATTCCAGGTACCGTCGCAACAGATGATTAAGCGTTTCATGATAACCTCCCCCCGGGCAATTCTGTCCGTAAAGCACCGCTGTTTCTAGATCCCCTCTGCAGTCAGGGCCTTTTCTTTCTGAGCACATTAGATGATGATTTGGATGGCTTTATGGATGTTTTGGGCAAAGTGGTCACATAGGTGAGGGGTGTATCTGTAGCCCAACCTAGACTTCAGTGAGATAACAAATTGCCGGCATGCAGCCAGGATACGGGCGGCTCGGTGATTGCGTATCATACATCGATCTTCGTCAAAATACCGATCGCGGGGGTAATGGCTACCATTCTCGATGCTCCAGTGGTTACGTATCTTGCCCATCATGGCGGAGGGGGAGAGCCGTTGTGGAGTATGGCTGCACAGATAGAAGGATCGCTCACAGTAGGGTTGTTCGGCACGGCTACCGGAACGTTCAACGCAGGCGGCCTGGCGGGCATGGGGTAAGCCCAGCGAGGATGCCTCCACCGGTAGCACAGCGATCTGCCATTGGGTAAGGCGGCCGTGCTCGTTTTCGACTACCGGTTGCGAAAAAAGGGGGTGGGGCCGAAACTTTTGCGCAGGTAAGTGTAAACCGAAGGCTGATTGTCTTTAATCTGCACAATATAATCAGCCTGCAGTTCGGAAACGATGGGTTGGAGAGTTTGGAACTGAGCATGCATGGCGTCGAAGGTAATGGTGGAATCGACCATGTAGGGAAGTTTACCCAGCAGCTCTCTGGCCGCAGTGATCTCGTTGGTCTTTTGCTCGGTCAGTGTCTGGGCCAGCGTCTCGTGGCTGTGATGGTCCAGTGCGGAGACCAAATGGGCAGCTTTGCGAGTGGCTGTGGCGGTGCCTTTGAGGGTTTTACCGTCGATGGCCAGATCGCGAGGGAGGGAACCTTCCTGTTGGGCGATAAAGCCGGTGATGAGCTCATCAAAAGCTTCGTCGTCAATACGATGCAGCAGACGGTAAAACACTGAATAGCAAGGAGATTGGTAGCGGCCGCTACGAGGATTTTTCCACGAACGCAAGGCGTGCAACTGAGTTTGATTGAGGCTTTGGGCCAGCCGCACGATGCCAGCGAGGTTCTGTTTGCCGCACAGGGTGCCCAAAACAATCATGCTCAACACCGTAGCCAAACGATAGCGGGTGCCGTTGCTGCGCCGTGGGTCGTGCAAGCGGTGGAAACGTTTCCAGAGGGTCTCCATCTGGTCGACTTTAAGCACCACAGCGTGAGAACTGGAGGTGTCCTTGAGGGCTTTTTCGAAGGGGTGCCCGAGCCGCTCGCAAGAGCTTAGCAGGGCGCGTGCCCGGGGGTGCAGGGGCTTTATCCAAAGCTGCTTGGGCTTGCCGTGGCATTCATAGAAGTCCTCCCGCACACGGGTGCGCCCGTAGCCCGCGGTGTATCCCGCCGGCTCCCATCCGGCCGCTTTATAGCTGGTGCCCCGGAAGCGTTCGGGATCGACAAAGCTCTCCGCCAGCAAGGGCTCATAGCCGAAGCGTTCACGCCAGTCCCGGGCTAAGCGGCGGGTGCACATGCTCAGCGTTTTGGAGGCGAGGTTGGGAAGGTCCACTCCGGCCAATATCAGAAAGCGTCGGTTCTGCACCACCAGCTTGAGCCGTTCGTGCCGCCGAGCGGCATCCCAGCCGATCCACTCGTCACGATCCTTCAAACGTAGCGCCGCTGCTCCCCACAGCAACACAGCCATCCACTTCCCATCGATCTCGGCCACGTAGCGAAGCGCATCTCCGGCGCACCGGGCACTCTTCAGATAGTGCTCGTGACGCAGATATTCATTGAAACGATCCAGCTCTTTGTCTTCGATCTGACGCAGGGTCAGACGAGTCAGAGAGGGTTCCTGCGGCGTATTTTTTGATTTCATCCCATCGTCGCATAGCCTAAATCCTCTGACTTGTCTACCCTTTTTTTGTAAATCCTTGTTCCTCTGGATCTTCCCACTTAGGAGGATTTACCCCTGCCTCTGCAGTGCACCGATCACATTCGGGCTTGCCTCTCGCAAAACCAGCCGCAAGGCCCCAATCGACCGACGAGTCCTGGACACAGTTCGTCGGAGCCGACGAATACTTGTGCCACGATTAACCGTGACCGGTGAAATCAGCCTCGGCACATACCTTCCCGAACGTGAGGATCCTGCCATTCACCAAGAATTCGAACGCTCAAAGTAACCGGCAAGTGGAATCAGTTATCTCTCAGCGACATTTACCAAAAAGAAATCGCTCATCACAGCTCACGGTCACGCTTGGCGCTGAATTGCGGGCATTGATGAGCGTGGTCTGCGTCAACAAATTTTTTGTCGGGTTGATTATTTACTCAATATTCTGGTTCAGTCAGGTGCTGCCATGTTGGCCCAGGCTAACGCCTCGTCACAGGTTGCGCTCAGGCTTCTCCAGTAGTTATAAGATCAGGCAAATCGGTTCTCTACAGGGCCCCGGTTCACTGGGGGCCTTTTTTCAGGCTCGCTCGAAGGTTCTCAACGAGGCGGTTGGAACCAAACAAGGGACGAGGGCCCCCGAGTCCGAAGGGCGGACAACCTTGGCGATTCCTGCTCATGCCTTCGAGGCGGGCAAGCGACCCGTTCCCGAACCCAATCTGTAAGCGGCCTCCAGAGCCGTCGGCCCTCCAGCAGCTGGCAGTTCGGCCCGGTACCGGAGGGACGAGGGCCCCCGAGTCCGAAGGGCGGGCAACCCCGGCGATCCCTAATCGTGCTGTCGAGGCGGGCAACCGCCCTGTTCTCCGCATCCGACAGATTGCAGGCCTTGCATTTGCTCTGACAATTCCTGAGATTGCCTTCAGAGAATCATGAAAGGGAGGAAACCATGCTGCTTCAGGAGCGTGTAGGTATAGTTACGGGTGCGAGTTCGGGAATCGGGCGCGGGGTAGCGTTGGAATTTGCCCGGGAAGGAGCACGCGTTGTGGTGGCCGATATTGAGGAGCGGCCCAAGCGAGGGAAATACCATGAACGGAGCCTGCAGGCCCCTACCGCAACGACGATCGAGGAGCGGGGAGGCAGCGCCCTTTTCGTGAAGATCGACGTGGCCGACGAGGCTGCTGTAAAGCACCTAGTGGAAAAGACCATCGCCACTTTCGGGCGACTCGATATTCTGGTGAATAACGCCGGGATTCATGTGCCCGGCGATTCCCAATCACTGCCGGTTTCGACTTGGGATCGGATCATCGGTATCAACCTGAGGGCTGTCTTCCTATCCACTAAATTCGCCCTTCCCTATTTAAAGCAATCCCCTGCCGGACGCATCATCAACATCGCTTCCGTGCACGCATTCCACGGGGGCGCCGGCCCGGCTTACGCCCCCGCTAAGGCCGGCATCGTTAATCTCACGCGGGACACGGCCTTGGAAGCGGCCGCTCAAGGCGTCACCGTAAACGCTATCTGTCCAGGCTACATCGAGACCTCCATTCAGGACTACCTGACCGAAGAGGACATCGAAAACGCCCGTGCCAAAACGCCCTTGCCCCGTTTTGGATTGCCCAGGGATATCGGACGCGCCTGTGTGTTTTTTGCTTCCGACGACGCCGAATGGATTACCGGCACCGCCCTCCCGGTTGACGGAGGCTGGCTGGCGCCCAGCGGTTAGCGAACCGCTGCACCGTTTCGTTGGGCGGTATCTTCCGTCATAGCTCTACTTTCCTCTTTCATTCCTCCATCGCACCGGCCTGTTTATCAGTCGATTGAACTTGATCATTCCCTGTAGCTTGCTGCAGGGTTCCTAAAAAAACACCTAGTAGGACGACACCCGGTCCCGAAGGGTAAAAAGCCGTAGATTCCCCGTAGCTTGCTGCGGGGAGTAGGCTTTTTAAGGGTGTCGTTCAAAACTTGGCACGCGGTTATAGGTTTCAGTGTTAAGGGTTCAACGGTTGAGGGGCAACTGAAATGTATTCGGTGCGCTCCGATGTCTTCGAACGAACCTGTCTCGTCGAACCGTTCAATCCCCATCCTCTCTCGACCCAACCACTGAACCGTGAACGATCATCCAGCATCGAAGCAACTCAGCGCCGAAATCGAGCACGCAGGCTGTTCCAAACGGCCAGGCAGACCTTCTTGACCTTGTAGAAGGCTTCGTAGAAGCGTAGGGCTCCTGTGAAATAGTCTCTCCTCGCCGCTACCAACAGAACCCGGCAACCCGTCTCCGTGTAAGACCGTCCATGGGGCGTATCCGGCCTGGCATGGAAAAAATCCCCCGCATGCATAACCCGCCCTTGCGTGATGAGTTCACCGGAGAGGACATAACACTCCTCCGCTCCCGAATGGTGGTGGTGTGGAAATTCACTTCCGGGCTCGAAGTCCATCAGGAACATGGTGTAACCTAGAGCGGGTTCGTTCGAGAGCTCCTTAATGCGAACGCCTTGCGTAGGTAGAGGTCGCCAGGCACCTTTATTTTCATCGATAAAGGTGTAACCGGAAACCGCGCTCACGGTAGGTCTCTGAGCAGGCTCCTCCACAGTTGCCTCTCCACCGATGGCACGCATGACCGCGGATTTAACATGGGCCCCCGGACGACGCACCGGAGCCACAGCCTCCGCCAGCACCAGGGCTATGTCATTAAATACCGCCGCTTCCTTCTTGTCCTCGGGGTTCGCCTGCTCCAGAAATCGTGCGAAGGCAGCACGATCCTCCTCGTCAAGAGCCCCCAACGGGTATAGCGGCAGAAGTTCGCGATATACTTCCCGATTCATAGGAATTTCTGGAGCGCTTTGCGCAATTGAACCATTCCGCGTCTTATTCTCGCTTTGACTGTGCCTAGAGGTAAGTCGAGCGAATTCGCAATTTCCGATTGAGTCACACCAGTAAAATAAGCCAGCTGGATCGCTTCTCGCTGATTTGGCGGGAGGCGTTGCAGAGTCTCCCGGACCAAAGAGGCGCGTTCCGCATCCACAACAGGATCGGAAGACAGCGAAAACGCGCCCGGGTTTCCCTCCATCTCATTTCGTACGGCATCGACCATGCGCCGTGACCGGCCCTTCGACCTCAGCCGGTCAATCGATCGGTTACGTGCCAGTGCCACGGCCCATCCCAGCGCTCTTCCCAGATTTGGATCAAATGTGCCTGCCTGCTTCCAGATACTCACGAAAACATCCTGAAGGACCTCTTCCGCTTCACTTTCATTCTTCAGAATCGCCACCGTCACCGAGAACAACGTTGTTGAAAAGCGATCGTAGAGAACCGAGAAGGCCTGGCGATCTCGCCGAGAAACTCGCCGCAAGAGCTCGGCATCCAGAATCTCCGGCCCTGGTTCTCCAGCAATGAACCTCCCCGACGCAAGCGTCGGGGTATCGGGGAAGGAGAACTTATTCTCTACCACAGTGTTAACTGACGCAGATCCTCCTTCGGCTTGCCCTGTTCCAAAACGTATTTCTCCACCATCGCCCAATTCCCTCTCTCCCCAACCGTCCCCACGTAATACCCTGAACTCCAGAATCTTCCTCCCCAGAGTTCCTCCTTCAGCCACCGCTCCCTCTTGAACAACTCCCGTGCTGTGATACTCTTGAATTTCATCACGATACTTCCTGGCGCTATTTTCGGATGTGCCCCGCACAGTAAATGCACATGGTCTTTATCCATCCCTAGGGCCTCCAGTTCTATTTCATAGCGTTCCCCTATCCCTCTGGCCGTTTCGATCATCACTCGCTCAATCCGCTTATCTATCAGCGCCTTCCGATACTTCACCGGCATCACCACATGATAGTGGATCTCCCACACACAGTGACTTCCTCGCTTTACTCGACTTTCTTCCTTCCTCTCTCCCACCCTCTCTTCTTTATCAAGTCAGCCACCCCGCAGCAAGCTACGGGGAATCACCAAGTTGAATCCAAATAAGACAAGTGGCTGTGTTGTATGTTTCGCGAACGAACGGGTCAAGTCCGGCCGGGCCCTGGAGAATTTCTCGCATACCGTTCGCGCATCGGAGATGCCCTCCCATGCGTTCAGCTACACGGAGCGCGACCTGTAGCCGGCTTCGCAAGAAGGCGGGGTCCCCGTTTGATGGGCTGAAGATCCATGATCACACTTGCCTGGCCAGGTTCAAGCCTCGAAGACCGCACGCTTGCGCATCCGGCTACGTGACCGGCAGCACCAAACACGAGAAAAAATTCGCATCCGATCACCTGCGGGCGGCGTAGATTATTCATGAACAAACACGAAATCGGTTCAATTAACTCAAACATTCGACGGTAGTATGAAGAAAATTACGCTGAGCAAAACTGCGGCACTCGCGTGCCTGATGGGCCTTTCGGCCACTGGTTGCCTTTGGGGATCGAGTCACCGGGAGGCCCCCCTGATCACGACCATGCCAAAGTTAGACGGCACGGACTTCTACATGTTTAACAGCTATCAAGAGGGGCGTTCAGATTATGTAACCATAATTGCGAATTACATTCCCCTGCAGGATCCGGGAGGCGGTCCCAACTATTTCACCTTCGACCCTGACGCGGTGTATGAAATTCACATCGACAACGATGCCGACGCGGTCGAAGACATCACCTTCCAGTTTCAATTCACCAACACCATACGTGGACTGACCCTGGACATCGGTGCTTCCGGTGAAACGCAGGCAGTGGCCGTTCCCGTCATCAATATCGGCGGGATCACGGTCGACAGCAACGCGGCTCTGAATGTAGACGAAACCTACACCGCGATGGTTCTTCGTGGGCCACGGCGGCAGCCTCAGTCGTTTAGTGACATTTCCAATCTTGCCGACGGCTCAACCGAGTTCACCAAGCCCGCTGACAATATCGGGAACAAATCGATCCCCGATTACGATGCCTACGCCAGCCAATATATCTACGACATCAATATACCCGGCTGTGGCGAAAATGGACGCCTCTTTGTCGGTCAACGAAAAGATTCTTTCGTCGTCAATCTGGGTGAAACGTTTGACCTGATTAACATCAGCACAAGTCCGCTCGGCCCCGTATCGGGCAACAGTGACACCCTGGCAGGCAAGAACATCACCTCCATCATACTCGAAGTAGACAAGACCTGCCTCGTGGACGAGAGTGCGATCATCGCGGGATGGACCACGGCCAGCAAGGTTGAAGGCAGTGAGTTTACGCAAGTCTCTCGCCTGGGACATCCGCTTGTGAACGAATTGGTGATCGGTCTTCCGGACAAAGACGCCTTCAACGCGAGTGAACCCAAGGACGATGGCCAGTTTTTGACCTACGTCACTCACCCCACTTTGCCGGCCATCATCGAGATACTGTATGGAGCGGCGGGCGCCATCGCCCCCACGAGCTTTCCTCGGGACGACCTGGTCGATGTGTTTCTGACTGGCGTACCCGGTCTCAACGAAGACGGCAGCGTCGGCGAAATGCTACGGTTGAATACCGATATCGCCGCCGTGGGAGAAGATAGTCAGCATTACCTCGGCGTCATCGCGGGGGATACAGCCGGATTTCCCAACGGGCGTCGCCCCGGTGACGACGTCGTCGACATCGCCCTGCGCGTGGTAATGGGCAAACTCGTTCCCAACGCCGAAGACGCCCCTGCGGGCGAACTTGCCTTCACTGACGGTGCCAAAGTGGACGCCGGCTTCTTTGACAGCACGTTTCCCTACTTGAAATCACCACTCCCAGGATCACCTAATGATCTGACTCCGGCCCAGTCATTCTTCGACTTTGTAGCCGCCGCCAATTCCGATACCGATGACGAGGTATTTTTCTTCGACCTCGGATTCGACAGCTGGATCTATACCGATCGCAGCATCTATCCCTACTTCTACATCTTCGCAAGTGAATCTTGGGTATTCTACCTTGAGGGAACCACCAGCCCTCGAACGTTCTTCGACTTCGCAACCGGCGAAAACATAGACGTGAACGGAATGGTTTCATCGATGTAGTAATATCGAGCGTGCGGTGCTCGAATAACAACTGAGTAGCTACCCTAGACTCACCATGGATTTGCCCAATCGTCTTAGTCTTGCCGAAACGCGGTTTCTGCCGACCGTGCTCAAGGCTCGAGGCGCCGCCGGAGTCGCAGGACCCCTATCCGCTCGGATTGCGCTCCGGCGCGCCTTCCAGGTTCTATTAGCCGTTGTCATAACGGCCCTGCTCTGGTCGCACCGCGCGGTGGCGGACCCGTTCCTGCCTGACAACCACGATAGGGTGCTCCTAACGATCCCTGCCGGCGCCGATAATAAACAGCTTTCGCGCATACGCCATCTTCGCGAGCGGCTGCAATCGGACCCATCGAATGCTCAAGTGGCTGCTGAGCTGGCGCGCGCCTACATTCAACGCGGTCGAACCGACGCGGATCCCCGATCGCTCGGCCATGCCCAGGCCGCCTTGGCACACTGGTGGCACCGCCACGACGCACCCGTGGAGATTCTGGTCTTGCGCGCCACTATTCGACAGAGCCGCCACGAATTTACCGAGGCCCTCCAGGACCTGAAGCTGGCACTTGCCCGAGATCCAGAGCATATCCAAGCATGGCTGACCAAGGCGACCATTCACCAGGTCCTGGGGGAATATGATGAGGCTCGACAGGCATGTCTTCCGCTCGTTCGCGGCGCCGCGCCGCTTGTTGCCGCCACCTGTGCAGCCAGTACTGCCAGCCTGAACGGCGAAGCGGAAAGAAGCTACCGGTTCCTCAGTCATGCCTTGAAGATCTATGACACTCGTGATCCCGATCTAAAGCGGTGGAGCCTCACGGTTCTGGCTGAGATAGCCGATCGTTTGAACCAGACGCAACGCGCTGAAGACCACTTTCGCCAAGCGTTACGCCTGGAACCTGCGGACGCCTATCTCAAGGGAGCCTACGCGGACTTTCTCCTCGATCAGGGACGGCCAAATGAAGTCGTTAAGCTTCTCCACGATGATACCGAAAACAATGAACTACTCCTCCGACTGGCCTTGGCTGAACGAGCCGTAGATCCACAGCACCCAGCTCTGAAAAAACATATCGATTCACTGCACCGACGATTCCGCGCCGCCCAGGATTCCGGCCGCGGAAGACACTTTCGCTCCGAGGCCCGTTTTACTCTTTTCCTTCTGCACAACCCTCCAAAAGCGTTGCATCTGGCTCTGAGGAACTGGAGTGAACAACGGGAGCCCTGGGATGCACGACTGGTCTTAGTGACCGCTATTGCCTGTGACGATCCTTCCGCCGCAGAACCGGTTAGGCAATGGATTAGGGAGCGCGAACTGGAGGACTACCGCTTCCAAAAACTGATTGAACTACACCCTTAAAAAGCCTACTCCCCGCAGCAAAAGTCTTCGCCAAGGCTGCGGCGCTTGAAAAGGCGTCCAGCTACTGTAGCCGACTTCGCAAGAAGGCGGGAGCCACGTTCGATGGGCCGAAGCATTCCTGATCACACCGGTTCAACCAGGACCACGCCTCCAAGACCGCACGCTTGCGCGTCCAGCTAAACTGGCTTCACCGTAGCCGACTTCGCAAGAAGGCGGGAGCCAGGTGTATACTTCCTTCAATATTTGACCGCAGCGGACCCCCGTAAGGTGAAGCGCCTTCGCCTCCGGCCCGCCATTCGCTCACAGCCGGGCGACGGAGCTATAGGGCGCTCCATCCTACGTTTGGCCACCCGGCGGCTTCAACGCTACCTCCGTAGGGTGAAGCGCTGCTTCGCCACCGACAGCCCACGATCCTACTTCAATACGACGGAGCTATAAGGCGCTCCATCCTACTCCAAGGCGACCTAACGGTGGGCCGCCCCGGGCCCCAGATTGCCCAGATTAGGCCGGATTTCTCCAAAGGAATCCGCTCAATCCGTTTAATCTGCGGTTTCCGGATGTTTGATTACCCTATACTTTGGTTGCACCTTCGGCAGGCTCTAGACAGTCAATTAACAGTGTATGTTGGTCGTCGTCCGGCCTCCTTGAATTTCATTCGCGTAGATTCCCGCTATTCGTAGTTTACTAGTGTTTTCGGGGCAAACAACCCGACTTTTCACCTCAGTTAATGCACCCGTGCGGCGTCCCGTTTATCGTTCAGCGTTAGTTACAATCAATTTGAGAGATACCCTGTGCCTGATCTCATGAATAAATCCGAGCTCGTGAATTGGGGTCTTGCGCCCGAGGAAGCCCGCCGCTGGCTGACAGTCATCGAAGATGCGGACGGCGACCCGTCCGAATCCTGGCAGGTTTTGCTGGCGAATTTCATCACCGCATCAACCCCGTTTTGTGTCGTCGAGCAGACTTACGAGAGGTTGAAAGGGGAGTGGGATCCCACCCGAGGTCCATTTCCTGCCTGGAAACCTACAGCGGCGTTGCTCAGGGAAAGCAACCTTGGGCAATTCATGCATGAATCGTCCATGGATAATTACAGCCAGCTTCACCGCTGGAGCATCGAAGAGAAACCGAAGTTCTGGAAGTTCGTCCTTGAGCGTCTGGGCATTGTGCTGCGACAATCCTACTCCACTCTGCTGCATCGTAAACCTACGGATGAGTCGGAGCGCTGGCTTTGCGGGGCGTCGTTGAATATTGTCGAGAGCTGTTTCCGCGCTGATTCCGACTCGCCCGCGATTGTCTTCAGGGATTGGGACGGCAGCGACCAGACATGGACCTTTGCCGAACTGAGCCGCATGGCCGATCGAGTGGCATCCGGTCTGCGCAATATCGGTCTGAAAATCGGAGATCCCGTCGCAATCGATATGCTCATGACGGCGGAATCAGTGGCGATCCATCTCGGCATCGTAAAGGCCGGCATGGTAGCTGTGTCCATCGCGGATAGCTTCACAGCGGAGGAAATTGCCGCTCGTCTTCGAATCACCAATGCCGGAATCGTATTTACGCAGGATTCCTTTCCCCGCGCGGGAAGGAAAATTCCCATGTACGAAAAAGTACTGGCAGCCGGCCCGCAGAGAATCATCGTACTGCCCTTTTCCGACACTCCGGCACCGGCCCTGCGCGAGGGGGATCTGAACTGGCAGGACTTCCTTCCCCTTGAAAGCGAATTCCAAGCCGTCGTTTGCCATCCCGATACGGCCACTAATATCCTCTTTTCCTCGGGAACAACCGGCGACCCGAAGGCCATTCCATGGACTCACTTGACGCCGATCAAGGCGGCCATGGACGGACATTTTCACCAGGATATCCGCCCCGGTGACGTCGTGGCATGGCCGACCAACCTGGGATGGATGATGGGGCCCTGGCTCATTTACGCAGCACTCATTAACCGGGCGACCATAGCCCTGTATTATGGGGTGCCCACCGAACGTGGATTCGGAGAATTCGTCCAGGATGTCGGAGTTACGATGCTCGGCCTCGTACCCAGCATGGTGAAGGCATGGCGCAGGGATGCCACTGTAGAGAATCTCGATTGGAGTTCGATCCGCGTATTCAGCTCAACTGGGGAATGCTCCAATCCGAGCGATTACCTTTACCTCATGTGGCTGGGAAACATGGCCCCTGTGGTGGAATATTGCGGCGGGACGGAAATCGGCGGTGGTTACATCACCGGGTCCGTCGTAGAGCCCTCCTCTCCAGGCACCTTCTCCACACCCGCTCTTGGCCTTGACGTTGAGATCTTCGACGACGCGCAGGGTACCGCGCAGATCGGCGAAATGTTCATCGAACCTCTTTCCATCGGTCTCTCTAACCGGCTCCTGAACCAGGATCATAGCGAGGTTTATTTCGAAGGCACCCCAACTCGTAGCGATGGCACCCAATGGCGACGCCACGGCGACCAGATGGAAAGGTTGCCGGGCGGGTTTTTCCGGGCTCTCGGACGCGCTGACGACACCATGAACCTCAACGGAATTAAAGTCAGCTCAGTCGAGCTGGAACGCGTCTTAAGCAAGGCCACCAACGTGGTTGAAACGGCGGCTATTGCGGTAAGTCCCGGCAGAGGGGGACCAAGTCAGTTGATTGTATGCTTCGTCCCTTCAGCATGCGACGTCAACCCGGATGATGTTCAGCGGGAAATGCAGGCGCTCATCAAATCCCAACTCAACCCGCTTTTCCGAATCAGCGAAGTACGGAAAATCGATGCACTTCCGAGAACTGCGTCGAATAAGGTCATGCGTCGGGTTTTGCGAGCGACGCTGCTCGATGACTGTGACGCCGCCTCCGTAGGGTGAAGCGCCGGCTTCGCCTCCGACCCGCCATTCGCTTACCCTCGGCAGAAGACGGAGCAGGCGCTCCATCCTACGTTCAATTAATCACGCCTTCAGCAAAACTTGCGAAGCGCTCAAATCAAACGCGGGCCGCAAAGACCTGATTCCTGGCTTCGAGATGCACAAACTTGGAATGGTAATGGGTCCAGGCCACGACTTTGCAGTCCTTTTCGATGGGAGTCGGCCGGTGGCGTCCTCGATGATGCGGGTGCGGGACTCAATCTGAATCCTGGGTTGGTTCCCGGTTCCCGTCGCCAGGCTGAATGACCGATGGTAGTCGAGAATCCTCATCATCTGGCAATCTGTTAGTAGGACTCGATGACCAAATCCGGTATGCGCGCCACGTGTGGAAAGATTTGTCTTTGGTAAATACCCGCCCTAATTATGATCAGGGTGACAAGCGTGATTGAGCAGGATTCTGTATTCCTTTTGTCCCTCCTGACATGGGCGTACCGCGAGTGACGACGCATGATAAGGAGTCAGTATCTACTTCGCAAGAGAGTTTCCGAAGTTACATCGAAACCAGACCGTTTACGCGTTGCCTCAAAACTGAAGTCGAGTCACTAACCGTTTCTTCGTTCCGAAAGCGATTGGATTCTCTCCTCAGGCGATTTGCCGCGGGAGCATTCAAATTGGCGAACGCCAACGAAGGAAGTGTCTGGTTCCCTGACGAAAAAAAAGAGAAGCTACTGGTAGCTTGGAATAGCGGCTCTCAAGCGCGCAGTTTGGAGCAACATGCGCACCAGCCTCTGTCTGCCGGGTTGATCAGCGCGGTTTACAACGACGGGAGAAGCGTCCATGAAAATAACGTGAAAACCAGCGGACTGCACAGTCAGTGGATCGATATTTACTTGGGACAGGAGACTTTATCGTTGATGGCGAGACCACTCTATCTGGCAGGTGTTTGCGCGGGTGTAGTCTCTTGTGTTCAATTGGAGTCGCGTTCCCGTCGGCAGAGCGGCTTCAAACCATCCGAGCAAGAAGAGTTTGGTCAGTTTTGCGTTCTCTTGGGGCGGCTATTGGAATGGAACCTCATTTTATCTGAGATCTTGGGAAAACTAAAACCATGAGCAGCATTCTGCCCCCATTCGAGCCATCAAGCGATGAAGGACAGGCGTGCAAATGAGGCCCCCGTGGCCACCGCATATCCTGCGCCACAACAGGAAGGCCAGACCCGTCGTCAAACCAAAGAGTCCTATCGCGGCGGCGCTGGGTTCGCCCCAATCCAGATCCATATCGGAGACTACCCCGCCCACAGTAGCCCCATAGTTAATGGGTTCACGGTCGTAGAGAAGCTCAGTAACGCGATCGGCGGGCAGCGTCCGCCGACGCAAGTGACGTGTCCCCTCGAGCTTCGTCACGGTGACAGTTGAGGAATCGAGCCGCAAGCGGACCGTTTGCCCCTTGGGGTCTGCCACGGAGTAGGTAACGGCTCGGGGGACGCCAGCTGTCATTGATTGGCAAGTGAGCACTAAGAGGGTAATGAAGGCGGCGGTAAGCCGCTGCGAGGGACTGCCGATTCCAACCGAAAAAGAGAGCGTTGAGTTCATCGTGGTTTCAACGAAAACAGGTTGGGGCGTTTGGATCTACTGAAAAATCTTCTTCATCACCCGCCAGGGAAACGGCCTCAGCGTGGGTTTCCATCCCAGCACGATCCGCGAGATCTGTTCCCCTGTCTCCAGATCAAGAACTTTTACCACTCTGCGGCGTTCACATCCGGGATACCGGATTTCGAGCGAAAGGTTACCGATCTTTGGGAATATATTTTGGAGGAACTCGGCCTCGAGCCATTCGGTTGCGAGCTCAGGGCCGAGGGGCTCGGTCGAACGCCAGAAACATCAATGCCCACGATCGATGCCCGAGCCCATGGCTGAGAGGCTCAGTCGAAGGCACGCTGCCGAATCGATCCGAATCAGTTCGAATTTATCCGGCGCAACTTCCGGAATCGATCAAAGGGTCTTCCGCTGCTATGGCGAAGGGACCCTCCGGCTCACACCGAGAGCTACACCGGTTAGTAGCTTGGCCCGTCAGCGGCGGGGTCTTGGCTGCCGAGAGAGTCACGCCACCGATCCCTCTCCGCTCACGCGGCGAGCTGCAGGGCTGGTAGCTCACTCTGGCGCCGTGAGCGGATCCGAACGAGCCAGGAGCGGATTCCCGTTCTGTCTTACATCGGAAGCCCGAGTGTCCCGAAATGGGCCAGGGCAATAACGATGGTCAACAGAAATGCGAAGAAGCCAAAGGCGAGGGCTTCGGTATTTGATTCTGAGGAATTCCGGTTCATGGCGCAACGTTCCTTGGTAATCGGTTGGTAAGTCTTCATAGGAAAGCATCGGTCTCTCCTACTTATGCTTTACCGTTTTTTTCGCCTGGGGTTACAGAAACCTGGTTAGGAACTCCTCGATCCTGCGATATAGCCTCAAAACCTCGTGCCGCCTACAGGAACTCGACAACGTTTATGGCAATAGTCCCCCTGGCGGCGTCTGGGATGTCACTTTAGTACCGATTCACCACATCCGACAGGTCAAGGCTCGATAACTCGGTGGGTTCTGTGACATCGAATGGGGCAATCTACTTCATTAGTTTCCGGCGCTCACAAGTCAGTTCCCGGAATTGAAAAGATAGGTTACAGACACGGCGAGATTGCAGGAGCAAGTGAATCTCAGACACTCGATAGGACGCGGAGAACGAAATCACAGAAGACTCGTCAGGTGAAGTGCCAACTTTGCTTACCACAGAGCAATTGTGCGGCATCGGCAGACCGTGGAGTCGGTGCTCAATCCTAATAAAACTCAATCGTGCTCTTACGGTCTGGGATCGGTGTTGACCGGCTCGACATCAAACGACCGTTCTTCGGACCAATTGCCCCACTCTCCATCTACCAAGGCACGCACCTTCCAGCGCCAACCAAACCGATTAGCGAAGGTGATGTAAGATCCGGACTTGACGTGGTGGAATGACGAATCGGCGATTCCTTCGGCATTGATAATCGGGATACTCGCGGTGGAGCCTATGACGTAAAGGTGGTATTCGGTCGCCCCCGGGCAATCTGCCCAGAGGAAGTCCCAGACTATCTCATCCGCACTATCCGACCTTCCGTTATCCATGACGTCCTCTGCCGCCGGGGATATCAGCTCGGGTACGCAGACCGTCGTTCCCGCGTCCGTGTCTACCGGCTCAACATCAAGAAGGAGTTGAGCTTCCTCAACATCGCGCCCCATCCCGAAATGGTGGAAGCGACGGGACCCGGATGTGCCTCCTATGTAATACCACATCCAGCCTGAATTAGCGCCGAACTTATAGATTGAAGGATAGGAATTGCGAGAAATCCACAGCCAATTATCAAGTGCTAGATCATAACAGAACGTGCTACTCTCTGAATCCTCAACGCAATATAGCCAGGCGTGCTCAGCATGAAAAATCCAAGGGAAGTTCCCATCGTTGTAAGAACCGAACCACTCCAGCCATTTCCAGCCTTGGCCCAAATCCGATGCGTCTTGGAGCGGACCCAGCAGTGATCCTCTGTCTTCTTCGGAGAACTCGTAGGCGCCCAAGTCGATGGCTGTACCTCGCACGCGGTCGAAACCGACCCCGCGCTGGTCTGTCGTCAGGGGTTGGCCGTTCGAATCGACCGCAAGGGAGTTCGATCCCGCGTCAATGGCTGGGCTGCCAAAAAGCAAGGGATGCACCAGGGTCGAGCCACCCAAATCCCGTAGAGAGCCCAGCATTGGATTGACCCCGATCCGGTTTTCGTTGATTCCCTCGGCAAGCCCGCCCGACGAATCGGAGTGGCCGATGATATTATAGGAACTCACTGATTTGACCGTTGTCCTTCCCGCGATGTCGCTGGGGACCTCCCCCTGACCCGATACATTTCCGGAAACTATGGAATTGTGCATAGTCACCCCTCCGAAAACATTGTGGATACCTCCGCCATCCCCAATGTTTTCGGCAATCGTGACGTTTATGATTGTCACCGAAGACGGCTCAGAGATAGAAATGCCGCCACCCCTATTGGACGCCCGATTACCGGAAATAGTCGAGTTGGCAATATGCAGCCTCGCGTTGGTGTTGACAATGGCGCCGCCATTCTCGGCAAAGTTCTCGTGAAACAGACTGTTGATTACGTTAAGCCTTCCTGAATTGAAGATCGCTCCACCGTCACCTGAGGATGAGGCGATTCCGCCGGTAGCATTTCCCGCGAAGGTGCATCCGCTGACTGATGCCGTACGGTGATCATCATTGTAGATTGCGCCCCCATCGAGAGCGGCGTTATCCATGAAGGTACAGTCGAGAGCAGTCAAAGTGCCCTTGTTGTAGATCGCTCCGCCATCCATGTCGGTGTCGTTGCCTGCAAAAATGCAGTCTCTTACCGTCAGAATACCGTCGTTTTGTATCGCCCCACCGTTATCCCTCAGCGAACGACCGTCTCTCAGAGAAAGCCCATTGATCTCGACCGTGATGCCCTCCCGGATACACAGCCATCCCATAAGGCCTAAACCCTGAAGGCAAGCCTGAGGGATGGAGCGGGATAGCGGTTGATATTGGGAAAAAGTCAAAATGTAAAACAGGGGGGAAATGGTTGATATGGACGGATGCTGTCCCACAGAGCTAAGGGGAGAAACCGGGCAGGTAAGCCTGTTGAGGCTGGGAACACATTCGATATCGGGTTCGTGCTGTCCCATAGAAGTCCGCCAGATCGAAAAGCCCGAAGCGGTCCCAGAGCACGCCGCGCACGAGCGTAAACAACCGGGTGAAGCTGTGCGGCCACTGGCTGATAAAGGCAATGTATCGGAGCAGAACGAGCAGCAGCAGGGCGGCCCACAGCTGCCAACGGATGGCCTGCTTGGAATGCCCGAGAAAATCGCAGACCTTGAAGGTTTGCTTGATCTGCTTGAAAAACACCTCGATGCCCCAGCGGCAGCGGTAGAGGGCGCAGACACTGGAAGGGGCCCAGTCCATGTTGTTGGTGAGGAAAACCATGACGACCCACTCGCCGTTGACTTCCACTTCGGCTTCGATCCGGCGCAACCTGCCGGGATACTGCCGGCGGGAGGCGGGAACCTTCAGGGTGACCTCGTCATCCCGCAGGATAGGTCCTTGAGGCTTGCGCAGGCGCTTGCGGCAAACATGGCAGCGCAGGTTGTCTTTGGCGCGCGTGACCCAGAAAATGCCGCGTTCGCTCAAATGGAAAAGATTGGCAAAATGCACGTAAGCCTTGTCGAAAACCGCGATCTCTCCAGCCTGCAGCCCCGCGCACAGGGCCAGGGTCCGCGTGCCGTCGTGATGGGAAGCTTCTTCAATGACGGCAAAGCCGGGAAGAAAACTTTGCAGGTTGAGCCGCAGGTGCATCTTCGCCGCGGCCTTGCGCCGACGGTGCTTGGCCCAGTCCATGCAGTTGGCCACCAGGGCAATGGTGGTGGAATCGATCGCATGGATCGCCCGTTTGAAGCGACGGGGCAGGCCTCGGTAGCGCCCGGCCGGTCCAAAGCCCGGCGAAAGCTCTTGCAGATGCCCCAGCACCTTCCAGAACAACGCCTCCATCATGTCGCTGTCGCGCTCCCTATTGGCATGCGAAAGAGTGTTTCGGCTCGGTGCAACCGCTCCCCTGATCGCCCTGAGCTTGGCCGCATGATGCCGCAGGGTGTCGCAGACGTCGTTAAGCCCGATGGCATGGGTCAGTTGCGCAAAGAGCAGACTGACCACATGACTCCATGGCGTGAAGGTGCGCGCCTTTTTATCGACCCCGTACTCCCGGGCGAGTTTTTCCGTCAAATGCGACGGGATGAGTTTACAAAGCTGATGCAAGGTGCTGCTGTAGTGTTTCGTCGGCGTTATGTTTTTCATACTGCGGATTCTTTGGTCGGAATCCGCCGCCGACCACCTTTTTTTAACCCTGCCCGAAAGGGAGTCTCACCACATCCTGTGGGATGGCTGTGTCCCGGATAGAAAAAATCCGGGATCTGTGGTTTGCTTCGACTGCAATTTGCTCTAACCCAGGGCCCTGAATGACTAGGTCGGCGCTAATCTCGGGCAGGGGCTTGCCATTGAGAAGAAATACCACACCGAAAATGTCCTCAGCGAACAAAATAGTAGCAGAAGCAGGCGTTTCATTTGCGGCGGCAATGACCTCTCGCAGGGAATCACCGTTTCCCTGTCCTAATTCACCATCGTCTTCGTCTTCAAGGGTCGTAACGGAAAATGCTCGCCGAGCTTCTTCGCTAAAGTTTTGGCCGAAGATGACGAACGCTTCACTCAAACTCCCGATCAGAAGATCATCGAAGCCATCCCCATTCATATCGCCGATGCCGCTCACCGCCTCGCCCAAAGAATTGCCGCGCTCAACGCCGTTGACCACGAACCCCCTGCTCGCATCCAGGTTCGCCAACTGGAGTTTAGAATCGGGGCTGTCGGCGCGACCGAAAACGACATAACTTTTCCCGAAAGGCCTTAAACCTGCGCCGGGCCCAGTAATGACTCCGAATGGAGCACCAATAACGAGGTCGTCGATGCCATCCCCGTTGACGTCCCCGGCACCACCAACCGACCAGCCGGTCGCATTGCTGGTCCCAACTCCCGCCAGAAGGAAGCCGTTGCTTCCGTCAAGTTCCGCTAGCTCCAGCGTGGCGCCGAAACCGGATGTCCGTCCGAACACGACATAGCACTGGCCCGCATCCAATCTGGAGGTGTACGTGCCGTCATCTTCCGGGGTAGCATTCGGAGCGCCAATGATCACATCGTCAATTCCATCCCCGTTGACGTCCCTGGCACCACTAACCGACCAGCCGGTCAAATCGCCGGGCGCAGTTCCAGGCATAACGAACCCGTTGCTTCCGTTAAGCTCCGATAACTCCAGTACCGCATCGAAGGCCCCTGCCTTTCCGAAAACGACATAACTCGCGCCGGTACCTACAGCGACAAACGGGGCCCCGATAATCACGTCGTCGAAACCGTCGCTGTTAATATCCCCAGCCTGGCTGACCGAAGAAGGCCATTCGTAACCCTCTTCTATCCCCGCAATCTCGAATCCGTTCTCACCGTCAAGCTGCGATAATTCGAGTTTCGCCTCAGGATTGTCCCCGCTTCCGAACACGACATAACTCTTTCCAGCAGTCTCCCGGCCGTCCGGGCTCAAAAGATACGCACCGATAATCACGTCGTCAAAACCGTCCCCATTCATGTCCCCGGCACCACTGACGGAAATTGCGGAGAAACCTTCTTCATCCACTCCCTCAATGATAAATCCATTGTCACCGTCCAGGGTTGACGGCTTAAGTCTCGACTCCCCAGTCACCGCTCCTCCGAAAATGACGAAACTCCTCCCCACATTGTTTGATCCACTAAAGGGCGCACCGACGATCAAGTCGGGGATCCCATCCCCATTGACGTCCCCGGCACCACTCACAGAACCACCCAGGAAATCATTTACGTCGCCTTCGAAAGTGAAACCATTATTCCCGTTCAGAGCGGACAGGTCAAATGTCGGGTCGAAACGCGCTGAACTGCCATACACCAGATAGCTCGCTCCAGCCAATTCGCCGGCGCCGGGGGCGCCGATCACCAAGTCGTCAAAACCGTCTGAGTTGATGTCTCCGGATGCGCCCACCGATATGCGTGGAAACACCGGACTTAGAAACACACCTTCTACTTTCTCAATTCCTCTAATCGAGAAACCGCCGGCCCCGGAGAGGCCAGCCAAGTTTACGGGCTCATACAGCTCCGCCACGCTTTGCGTGCTTGCAAGGCCTATAATTGAAGCCGCGAAGATGCAAAATGCCTGCCTGCAAAGAAATCTCATTCCGCCTTTCCCGTATGAACGGTCAGCAACTTCAGAGTTCCCGGCCCATAACGCATTCGCGGGCATTTTGTTTCTCTCATTACGTTTCGGCAACCATTTCTTCGCTTCACCCGGAAGTTTCGTGGGCGGAGCTTTTCGCGTACCAGCTAAACCCGATATAACCTGTGTCACTTGCGTACAGCTTTGCGATCACGGCCCTTTTGGCATCCCATCGACAGGAGTCGAAGCGAAATTCCTACTTCATTACCCGCGCGCTTCATGTTTCTTGCTTCGGTTGTGCGAAGATTCTCACCTTGAAAAAAGTCCTCAGAAGCTCCCTGGAAACTCTGGCTCGGCTCTAACTAGACCCTGTTCGAAAAGGGGCCTGGAAGGATGCTTTTGGATGTTTGCTTACTTGATAAAGGTTAGACTCGAGGCTCCGGGTTGTCAGCACCACAGGGAGTGGGTTCGCAGCGATCATGCACTGGGTTTGCAGCGTAATGGCCCGCTTTTTCATGGTCTCTGAAGACAGTCATCCCGTGATTTTCTTCTTTTCTCTGAGGTATTTAACCGGTCGGATTCAGGCCGCCTCGGCTTGTTGGTTGTTTCGTCGTTTCTTCATCAGGATGATACGGCAACAGTTGTAGGCCAGTCCCTTCTCCAGCAGTTCATCGCTGACCGGACCGATGCCTCGTCGACCCAGTTCCCCAAACCCGAATCCTGCTTTGATCGTGAACATCATCGACTCCACCGCCGAGCGATCGCGACGGGCGTGCCGATACAGCGCGCTTTCCCAATCATCCGGATCGGTCAACTTGCGGCCCTTGGCCCCACTTATACTAACGGCCTTCACCCCCATCGCCAGGAGCTCATTACGTCCCTTTGCCGAAGCATATCCATCATCGCTGCTGACCAGTTCAGCCACCACGCCGGTGCGAGTGATCGAATCGCTGATCGACTCCACCAACTGGGCAGAGTCTGCCGGATTGCCGGGCTCAACTATCAAGCTGGTGATAAATCCATTTTCACTGCGAACCAGCTGAGGCTTGTAACCGATTACCGCTTCGCGACTGCCTTTCTTGATGTAAGCCGCCGATCCGTCCGAGAGGCTCAGCACCTTCTGCGTGGAGGGAAGCTTCTTATCGTCAAACACCCGATCATGGGCGTAGCCAATAACCCGCTTGGCGTCGGCCACATCACGGCTGATCTGGCTCAATAAACGCTTCAGAAGCTCCCGCCGACTAGGAGGCAGGGCTTGCATCGACAGACCCTCTTCAAGATAGCTCAGTTGCGATCCTAATGCCTCGGCCGCCTTGCCGCCCCGCTTGAGCAACTGCCGGTAATGTTTCTTCAGCTTGCCCTTCGAGTTCGCTTTGCCGGCTACCAGACAGATCCGAAACTCCAGCTTGTCCATCTGCTGCAGCCAACCAGGCACCCATCCCGGACGAAAATCCTCCAGCCCGAAAACATGTAACTTCTGCCCATAACGATAGGCCCGGTTCAACACCCCAGTGAGAACCTTCGCATCGGTCGGCCAGCTGCTGTTTGCTTTCACCGCGGTGCTGTCGATCGTCAGCTTCCCGAAATCGTCCCATTGCTCCTGGAGGATATAGCCGATCTGTTGGTCAAAGATCAACTCGCGGGTCGCATGGCTGACAAGGTTCACGTTCTCCAGAATCGTCGTCACCGCCGGTATCTTCAGGCCCCGTGCCTGCACAAATCCATACAAGCTCATCGACTCGAGCAGAAACCGCCGCGCCGCTTTCGTAGTCAACGAACCGAGAAAACCACGAATCATCAAGAACACATATACCGCATAAGCAGGCATCCGTGGACGGCCTGTCCCAAGACAATTCGCCAGCCAAAATATCCGCCTCCTCGATATTCAGCTCCGCAAAATCCGCCGTAGCGCTGGCAAAGAACCTGCCATCTTCCTGTCGCAGTTTCTTCTTCTCACGCGCATGGACATCCAGATCCTTCTCGATCGCATCGATGATTTGCGGCGCGAACTTGGACAACTCGTCGACTTCGAGAAAATCACGAAATCGGTGTCTGGAATCGGCAAAATCAGGTTGCCTACGCGATTGATATCGGCTATCTCCGTTCTGTCGCACATGCTGCCATGTTCTTCTCCTTGTGAGGTTTTAAGATACTGAACACTAGCATGTTGCGACATTTTTATCAAGCCATGAAATGGCCTTTCCTCAGATTTTCTTTGCGCTTCTTTGTGCCTTTTCGCGGAGATCAATGGCTTTTCGGATAAGGTCTAACTAGACCCTGTTCGAAAAGGGGTCTGGAAGGATGCTTTTGGATGTTTTGCTTACTTGATAAAGGTTAGACTCGAGGCTCCGGGTTGTCAGCACCACAGGGAGTGGGTTCGCAGCGATCATGCACTGGGTTTGCAGCGTAATGGCCCGCTTTTTCATGGTCTCTGAAGACAGTCATCCCGTGATTTTCTTCTTTTCTCTGAGGTATTTAACCGGTCGGATTCAGGCCGCCTCGGCTTGTTGGTTGTTTCGTCGTTTCTTCATCAGGATGATACGGCAACAGTTGTAGGCCAGTCCCTTCTCCAGCAGTTCATCGCTGACCGGACCGATGCCTCGTCGACCCAGTTCCCCAAACCCGAATCCTGCTTTGATCGTGAACATCATCGACTCCACCGCCGAGCGATCGCGACGGGCGTGCCGATACAGCGCGCTTTCCCAATCATCCGGATCGGTCAACTTGCGGCCCTTGGCCCCACTTATACTAACGGCCTTCACCCCCATCGCCAGGAGCTCATTACGTCCCTTTGCCGAAGCATATCCATCATCGCTGCTGACCAGTTCAGCCACCACGCCGGTGCGAGTGATCGAATCGCTGATCGACTCCACCAACTGGGCAGAGTCTGCCGGATTGCCGGGCTCAACTATCAAGCTGGTGATAAATCCATTTTCACTGCGAACCAGCTGAGGCTTGTAACCGATTACCGCTTCGCGACTGCCTTTCTTGATGTAAGCCGCCGATCCGTCCGAGAGGCTCAGCACCTTCTGCGTGGAGGGAAGCTTCTTATCGTCAAACACCCGATCATGGGCGTAGCCAATAACCCGCTTGGCGTCGGCCACATCACGGCTGATCTGGCTCAATAAACGCTTCAGAAGCTCCCGCCGACTAGGAGGCAGGGCTTGCATCGACAGACCCTCTTCAAGATAGCTCAGTTGCGATCCTAATGCCTCGGCCGCCTTGCCGCCCCGCTTGAGCAACTGCCGGTAATGTTTCTTCAGCTTGCCCTTCGAGTTCGCTTTGCCGGCTACCAGACAGATCCGAAACTCCAGCTTGTCCATCTGCTGCAGCCAACCAGGCACCCATCCCGGACGAAAATCCTCCAGCCCGAAAACATGTAACTTCTGCCCATAACGATAGGCCCGGTTCAACACCCCAGTGAGAACCTTCGCATCGGTCGGCCAGCTGCTGTTTGCTTTCACCGCGGTGCTGTCGATCGTCAGCTTCCCGAAATCGTCCCATTGCTCCTGGAGGATATAGCCGATCTGTTGGTCAAAGATCAACTCGCGGGTCGCATGGCTGACAAGGTTCACGTTCTCCAGAATCGTCGTCACCGCCGGTATCTTCAGGCCCCGTGCCTGCACAAATCCATACAAGCTCATCGACTCGAGCAGAAACCGCCGCGCCGCTTTCGTAGTCAACGAACCGAGAAAACCACGAATCATCAAGAACACATATACCGCATAAGCAGGCATCCGTGGACGGCCTGTCCCAAGATTCAATTCGCCAGCCAAAATATCCGCCTCCTCGATATTCAGCTCCGCAAAATCCGCCGTAGCGCTGGCAAAGAACCTGCCATCTTCCTGTCGCAGTTTCTTCTTCTCACGCGCATGGACATCCAGATCCTTCTCGATCGCATCGATGATTTGCGGCGCGAACTTGGACAACTCGTCGACTTCATCGAGAAAATCACGGAAATCGGTGTCTGGAATCGGCAAAATCAGGTTGCCTACGCGATTGATATCGGCTATCTTCCGTTCTGTCGCACATGCTGCCATGTTCTTCTCCTTGTGAGGTTTTAAGATACTGAACACTAGCATGTTGCGACATTTTTATCAAGCCATGAAATGGCCTTTCCTCAGATTTTCTTTGCGCTTCTTTGTGCCTTTTCGCGGAGATCAATGGCTTTTCGGATAAGGTCTAACTAATTATAATCGAAAAAGTCTGAAAGGTTACGAGATTTCTTTGTTTGTCCCAGTCTTTTGAACGCAGCCGTAGCCGGCTTCGCCCTTCGGTACGCTCAGAACCAAACGGCAAGAATGCGGCTGCCCGGTCTATACTTCCTTCCCTATTTGAGCGCAGCCGCCCTCCTAGGGTGATGCTCCGACTTCGCCTACCACAGGGAAATCGCGTAGCCTCGGGAAAAGACCGAGCAGGCGCTCGATCCTACCCAACCCGACCGAATCGATCGCAGCCGCCTCCGTAGGGTGAAGCGCCGGCTTCGCCTGTGAACGACCAAGGAAATCAAGCCAGCAGATGACCGCGCAGGTGCTCGGTCCTTCGTTTAGAAAGCGCACGAGTTCAACTTCACCTTCATTTGCATGAGGATGACCGGAGTTTCCCTTCTTGATTCTATCTATGGGCTAAGGCCAATTTTGCGACCGAACTTGGGACCGGCACCGGAATGCCCCGTCGCAACTTTGAGTTCAAGGACGAACCGGTCCATCTCACCGCCCTCGTAGAGTACTTTATGAGTAATTCCATCGATGTTCCAAAGTATGGTGATGGAGTTCAAATCAATCTTGACCGGAAGAAGAGCAATCCAATCAAGAGACCGATTGGGTGACTTTGCATCTCAGGATCGTTAAGCGCACTTACCCCCAGGCTTTCCTTGTGATGATCGTAGAGAACATCCACCACTTGATCTTCCGCGTCTTCCTTCGCTGACCAAGGAATCCGGTACGCCTGGTTATGATCATATGCGGCTTCTCAAACCGTAGTTCGCAGGGAACAGTATAGTTGTCCAGGAACACCGTGTACGGCGTAGAAAAGGTTACACATTCACGCGGTAATTTCGGAAATCCTCTCCCCTCTTTCCGACGATAGGATCATATTTGTTCCTTTCGGGCTACAAACCGAACAGCAAGCGCGGGCGGCTGAGCCCGTTGACCTCGGCCTCCAGCTTACCGGTTTTTCCATCGATCACCAACAACGAATCGGAGGCCAGCACCCAGACCTGGCCGCGGTCCTCATCCGGGTAGACGCCGGCGATACGACCTTTGGTGGCCCGGTATTGGGCCTTAACAGTGCCCGTGTCCGTATCGACGACCAGGAATTTCTTCTCGCTCTGTGCGCAAAAGTCGTCACTTCCCGGCATTGGCCAGAGACGAATGCATTTGGGCCCCAGAGGAATATAAGTGTTCGCTTCGCCAGTCTCCGAATCACAAACCGTGATGTCGTTAGTTTGGCGATTGAGGACAAAATATCGTGCACCGTCCGTGCTACTGGCCAGTTCGATCCCCGATCTGCGATTCATATCTTTGTACTGATCCAGGATACTCTCCAGTCCTAACTCGAATATGAACGCCATGTCCATTTGCATCATCAAATCGGTGGGTAGACTGGCGAAACTCGGCCCCATCAACTCCTCTAGTTTTCGCTCCTGCGCCTCTTGGCCTAGTAATCGAGCATCTCGTTTATCCATCCAAGAAGCATTGCATAATTCCCCGTATTAGTCACCTATTAATTCAGCTGGTTAATAAGCTGCTTGATGTCGCCTTTTATATTGGCGGAGTAATAAAAACTGATCTCGAGGTTCTAGTGAGTCTTCGGGTGGCCAAAAGAAGATATGACCGTAGTCATATAGGGCGATAACTGGTATTGCTGGGTAATTCTTCATTAGGTTTAATATCACCTTCCACGGTTTTTCTTGCCCAAAAGCATCCCGTTCGGTGCCTAACGCTAAAAGTGAGCTACGGCGCAAATAATTTATGAAAACAAAAAATACAAACCAAACGAAGAGCCAGCGGTCGCCGTTAGCTCTACTGATTTGTTAAATTCATTACGATCTTGGAAAGAATGTATTAAATATCTGGAAAAGCTTCGTCAAAATATTGTTTTGCTATTGGGGTTAGATTTGGGCTCTCGTCAGAATAATGAGATAGAATCTCATTCGAATAAAATTGCTCTAACTCCCGAAGAGCGCCTCGAAATAAATCGACATCCTCTCCCTTATTTTCTCGATCTAATTCAAGAAGACGAGTCAAAGCTTGAATTTTCACGTACAAAATCTAAGAATTTACCTGCTGTTCGAACTTATCTAAGTTCTTTCTCATAGTTTGTATACCCATATGTTCTTTATGAATGATAAATACTGTCAATCTAACATAGTATTCTCCAACAGGCTCAGGGCTGGGTTTGCCCCAACTCGATGAGGAAAGCAACGCTTTGCTGGTCCAACCTTGGGCTTGGAACGGAGGGAGGTGTTGGAATGCATGATTGTGGAATATCAATGCAAGCCAATACAAGGGTGATCGCTAGGTAGCGGCGTTCAACCCGAATCCACTATCGCCGGGATAATAAAGCGCTAAGGACAATAGCAAAATTAACTTGAACAATTGAGCTTGAGATCGACCGTCTATGCTGTTGTTTTACAGCATGGACAATCTGACTGCTTTAAAACACAAATACAAGATCCTGTCGAAGCATCTCGATGAGTTCGCGCTTCGAATCTGCGCTGCCGCAGATTCTCAAGCGCTTGGGCGGGGTGGGATATCTTCGGTGGCACGGGCCAGCGGTTTGTCGCGAACGACGATCTATGCAGGCTTACGTGATCTGCAAAGTGGTGCCGGGCCAAGGGCGGCAAGCAGGGCGGTAAAGCAGCGCGTGCGTAATCCCGGGGGAGGACGAAAGAAGCTTATCGATCGCGATCCGGATCTGTTGAGTGATCTTGATTGTCTGGTTGATCCGGTCACTCGCGGTGATCCACAGTGTGCTCTGCGTTGGACCTGTAAGAGCACCACGAAACTGGCCAAGGAACTGCAGCGAGAAGGCCACCGGGTGTCGCAACGCAGCGTTTGGGCACTGCTGGATCAACTCGGATATAGCATGCAGTCCAATCGCAAGACACGCGAAGGCAGTGACCATCCTGATCGCGATGCACAGTTTCGACATATAGCTGCAAAGGTAAAAAAGTTCCAGGATGGCGGGCTGCCGGTGATTTCAGTGGACACCAAGAAGAAAGAACTGATTGGTCAATTCGCCAATGGCGGCCGGGAGTGGCAACGCAAAGGCGAACCCGAGGAGGTCAACGTTCATGACTTTGCCGACAAAGAACTTGGTAAGGTGGTCCCATATGGCGTTTATGATATTACCCGAAACAAAGGCTGGGTGAACGTCGGGATCAATCGCGACACCGCCGAGTTTGCAGCCGCGACCATTCATCGATGGTGGCAGCAAATGGGGCGCAGGGCGTATCCTGATGCTCCTGAGCTGTTGATTACCGCCGATGGTGGTGGCAGTAACGGCAGCCGGGTTCGTCTATGGAAAGTGCAGTTGCAAAAACTTGCCCGGGAACTGGGCATGAGTATTCACGTTTGCCACTTTCCTCCCGGCACAAGTAAATGGAACAAGATCGAACACCGTATGTTCTCCTACATCACGGCAAACTGGCGAGGTCGACCCTTGAGCAGTCGCGCGGTAGTGGTGGAATTGATATCCGATACGCGAACCGAAAAGGGACTACAGATCGAGGCAGAATTAGACCTGAGCGAATACGACACGGGCATAAAGATCAGCGACGAGGAAATGGCCGGTCTATCCATAACACGGGACGAATTCCACGGTGAATGGAACTATTCGCTTAGCCCGCCAAAATGTTAATTTGTTCAAGTTATACTTTCTAGACTCCTAAGCCCCAGTCCCGAGTTTATCGGGATTGCCCACGCTGGGCGGTGCCGCACGGGCATCCCGACGAGTCGGGACTGAGGCTGAAAATAGCTCTGGCATTGGCATGCTTATTTGTCGGACACAACACTAGATTCTGCTTGCCCGCGGGTAGGTCGGGCAGTGTATTGGTCTGAGTGTGCTGTCTTTCAGATAAGCTTATTGGCAAGACAGCACACTAGCGGTTTCGCGGATGAATGTAGCCGTCATTCAATTTCCAGGTTCAAATTGCGATTGGGACGCTTACCACGCCTTTTCATCGAAACCTGGCCTCGCCGTCAAGATGGTATGGCATAAGGCGGAGGTTCTTGACGATCCTGATCTGTTGGTGATTCCCGGTGGATTCTCTTTTGGTGACTATCTTCGTTGCGGGGCGATTGCCCGGTTTTCACCCGTCATGAGCGCTGTGCGTGAGTTCGCTGACGGAGGCGGTCTGGTCCTCGGTATCTGCAATGGCTTTCAGATCTTGTGTGAAGCGGGTCTGCTGCCTGGGGCGCTGATCCGCAACAGTTGTCTCGAGTTTCGCTGTGTTACTACCGTTCTGGATGTTGAAAACTCGACTGACTCGTTCAACCAGAGGACGCTCGCTAAGCAGATCCGATTGCCGGTAGCTCACGGTGAGGGAAATTACCAGATTGATGACGGAGGATATTCACGGTTAGTGCATGGAGAGCAGATACTTTTCCGCTACGGAAAGCCCGGATCTGAGCGCTATGACAGTAAGAATCCCAATGGATCCGCCTACGACATTGCGGGGATACGGAACCGCGAGGGAAACGTCTTTGGTATGATGCCGCACCCGGAAAGGGCGGTCGAATCCTTCCATCCGTCGCAGGATGGCATTCTCGTGCTCCGTTCGTTACTGAATACTGAGCTTCAGTCGATGTTTTGAAGCATGGCGATTGAGATCACAGACCAACCGATCCTGCCCAACCCCGACCCTGCGCTGAATCTTCCGGCATCCGAGAAGATGGCAGTCCAGGAGGGCATCCGGGCGGACGAGTTCGCGACCCTTTGCCGCGTTCTGGGAAGAATACCCAACATCACAGAATTGGGCATATTCGGCGTTATGTGGTCAGAACATTGCTCCTATAAGAACTCCAAGAGGCTTTTGGCTACGTTCCCGACGGAAAAGGGGGATCGCAACGCACCCGGCCAGGTCATTGTGAAGGCTGGAGAAGAGAACGCGGGGGTCATCGACATCGGTGATGGCTGGGCCATAGCTTTCAAAATTGAATCGCATAATCACCCCAGTGCCATCGAACCTTTTGAAGGCGCCGCTACTGGCGTGGGTGGCATCATACGCGATATCTTTACCATGGGCGCCCGGCCGGTATTGATGACCAACTCGTTGCGGTTTGGAGACCTCGACTCCGAAGAGGTGCGACGCTGCCTGCGGGGTGTGGTGCAAGGGATCTCACATTACGGGAACTGTGTCGGAATCCCCAATGTGGGAGGTGATGTCTATTTCGACGATTGCTACCGAGGAAATCCGCTCGTGAATGCGCTTTGCCTGGGTATTGTCCGTGGCAATGCGATTAAGCGCGGCCGAGCTAGCGGCGTCGGCAATCCCGTGTATTATGTTGGAGCGCCCACCGGTCGGGACGGCCTGGGTGGGGCCAGCTTCGCTTCCAAAGTGTTGTCCGAGGAAAGCCGCGCGGATCGGCCTGCCGTGCAGAAGGGCGATCCGTTTATGGAAAAGCTTCTCCTTGAGGCTTGCCTCGAAATGATGGCCGTGCCGGGCTTGGTCGTAGGAATTCAGGATATGGGGGCCGCTGGATTGACCTGTTCTTCGTGTGAAACCGCCAGCCGGGGAGAATCCGGCGTCGATATCGATCTGGACCGGGTTCCACAGAGGGAAACGGGCATGAACTCCTATGAGATCATGCTCTCCGAGAGCCAGGAGCGCATGCTCGTGATCGCCCGTCAGGGCCGTGAGGCCGAATTGGAGGAAATCTTCGAAAAGTGGGACCTGCACGCGGCGAAAATTGGGGAAGTTACGCCGGACGGACTTATGTCCGTGCGTCAGGGAGGGTTGTGTGTGGCGTCCATTCCTGCTAGAGCGCTAACCGACGAATCACCGGTGTATGATAGGGAAGCGCGGGCCCCAAAAGATCTGCGAGAGTTGCAGAGATGGGATGCGAATTCTCTGCCCGAACCGACGCCTGAGCAAATTTCAGAGGCGCTGCCACGGCTTCTGAGTCATCCCACGATCGCCTGCAAACGTTGGATCTGGCAACAGTACGATCACATGGTCATGAGCGGGACGGCGCTGCCACCGGGAAGTGATGCGGCTGTCGTTCGGGTTAGGTTGGGGCAGGGAATTGAGAAGTTCATCGCCATCGCCAATGACTGCAGCAATCGCTATTGCCGAGTTCATCCCTATCGAGGGGGCATGATCGCAGTTGCCGAATGTATACGTAACCTGGCCTGTAGCGGCGCCCGACCTTTGGGCATGACTAACTGCCTGAACTTCGGCAATCCCTACTCTCCTGAGGTATATTTCGCGTTCAGTGAATGCGTGCGCGGGTTGGCAGAAGCCTGTCGCTATTTTGATGTGCCAGTGGTGGGCGGCAACGTCAGTTTTTACAACGAGAATGAAAACGGGGCCATTGACCCGACACCCGTTGTTGCCATTGCCGGCCTGGTAGAACGGCCGGCAATGATCACCCGGCAGACAGTAAGGCACGGGTGCGAAGAGCTGATTCTCCTCGGAGGTATGCCCTACGAACTGGGCTCCAGCTACTATCTGGAAGTTATGCACGGCCTTTCGGTCGGCAATGCCCCGAATATCGATTTGGAAGAGGCTGCCAGGCTCCACGCTGCGGTGCTCAGTATGATTGCGGATGGATGGGTAGTAGCGGCGCACGACTTGTCTGAGGGCGGCCTCCTGGTAGCGCTGGCGGAGATGCTTTTTGCATCGAAGGCGACCTTTGGGGCGGAGCTATTTCTCCCTCGCGGATGCGCGGACAAGCGATGGGATAGCCAACTCTTCGGCGAGAGTCAGAATCGGATTATCCTTGCCATTCTACCGGAAGCGGCGGGGGATATCATGGTAGCTGCGCGGACCTTGGGAGTACCCTCGATGCGCTTGGGACAGGTGGAAAAAAGCGGCCAGATTAGAATTCGAGACGAAACCTGCACTACCTGTTTGGAGTGGGACACAGAAGTATTGAGAAGTGCGTGGGAGAGCGCAATACCCGGCGCCATGCAACCGGCCTGAACTATCGCATTTCAAGCTCATGAGTGATTCCCTCCGACATGAATGCGGCATCGCGGTGATACGCTTGCTGAAGCCCCTGGCGTTTTACGAACAGAAGTATGGTTCACCGCTTTACGGGTTCCAGAAGCTGTTTCTGTTGATGGAGAAACAGAAGAACCGAGGGCAGGACGGAGCGGGCATCGGGGCCGTGAAACTCGAATCGGCTCCAGGAAAGCCTTATATGTTTCGCGATCGCGAAATCAAGGAGGATGCGTTGACCCGGATCTTCAATCGGCAGTTGAAGAAATATGACAAACTGGTGCGCAAGGGCGCCATCATTCCCGAGTTCACTCCTAGCGTGAAGGACCATTTCGAGTTCGGGGCCGAGCTTTATATTGGCCATATGCGTTATGGGACATCGGGTGAATTTACCAGGAGCTGCTGCCATCCTTATTTCCGTCGCAGCAACTGGCCGACCAAGAACCTGATGGTGGCGGGCAACTTCAATCTCACAAATACCGACAGCCTCCATCAGCAGTTGGTTGAGCGTGGCCAGCACCCCGTCTATGACACCGATACGCAGTCCATCTTGGAGGAGATCGGGTTCCATCTCGATGAGGAACACACCGCCCTCTATCGGGATTTAAGGGACCAGGGTGTGCCGGGCCCTGAGATCCAGGAAGTCATCAATGAAAAGCTGGACACTGTAAGTATCATCCATCGAGCAGCGGCGACGTGGGATGGCGCCTATTGCGTGGCGGGCCTGGTCGGAAACGGGGACGCATTTGTGATGCGGGATCCTAATGGGATCCGTCCCTGCTGGTATTATCACGACAAGGAAATTGTTGCCTTCGCATCCGAGCGAGTTCCCCTAATGACCATTTTTGCGGTTGACGCCGGTTCTGTTCGGGAAGTTGCCCCCGGACATGTCGTAGTGGTTAAGCGGTGCGGGACGGTCGACGAGCAGCCTTTCACTGCTAGACGTGAGTTATTAGGATGCTCATTTGAACGCATCTACTTCTCGCGCAGTAACGATCCGGATATATATCGAGAGCGCAAGGCCCTGGGGGCGGCGCTGTGCAAACACGTGCTGCCGGTTATAGACTTTGATCTCGATCACGCGGTCTTCAGTTTCGTGCCCAATACTGCTGAAGTGGCCTACCACGGCCTCCTCGAAGCTCTTCACGAATACCGGCGATCGGAACTCTGTGAACAGTTGCTGAAAGCTTACCATGACCGTTCTCTGAGTCCCTCCTTAATCGAAGAGCTAGTGGCCGGGAATTGGCCGCGCAACGAAAAGATCGCCCACAAAGACATGAAGTTACGCACCTTTATCAGCCAGGAAAAAGGCCGTAGCAAACTCGTTTCCCATGTCTACGATATTACTTTCGGTATAGTGAGTCCGGACGACACCCTGGTTGTCCTGGAAGACTCCATCGTACGGGGTACGACCCTTCAGGAGTCGATCCTGAAAATCCTGTCATTGGCGCGTCCCAAGCGGATTATCATACTTTCTACGGCGCCCCAGATCCGCTATCCCGATTGCTACGGCATCGATATGTCGGAATTAAGCAAGTTTATCGCTTTCAAATCGGCAATCGCCCTGCTGAAGCAGCGGGGTCAGGACCAACTCATAATGGATGTCTATCAGGCTGCGGTTGAGGAACTACAGAAACCAACCGAGGCCATGACGAACGTGGTACGTAGTATCTATGCTCCCTTTAGGCCCGTAGAGATTTCGCGGAAGATCACGGAGCTCGTCTACCCGCAAGATATTGCCTGGAATGGCGAGATTTTGATTATCTATCAATCGATCGAGGATTTGCACAAGGCCATTCCCGAACATCGAGGGGACTGGTATTTTACCGGGGATTACCCGACCCCAGGCGGTTATGCGGTCGTCAACCGCGCCTTCGTGAACTACTATGAGAATCGCAGCGGCCGGTCTTATGACTGGCCCGCGGCCTGAACCAACGAGATATGCCTGACGATGGCAAAGCGTACGCAGAGGCGGGTGTTGATATCTCCCTGATGAATCGACTCGTCCGGTCTGCCAAGCGCTCTTTGGAGCGAGCGACGAGGCCGGAAGTGCTCGGGGAAATCGGTGCATTCGGCGGCCTGTTTGACGGGACCAGGCTCTTTCGGGAGATGAAACGCCCGGTCCTGGTGGCGAGTACAGATAGTGCAGGAACCAAGATCAAGATTGCCGCCATGGCGGGATCTCATGAAGGAATCGGGCACGATATCGTAAATCACTGCCTGAACGACATTGCCGTGATGGGTGCCGAGCCCCTCTTCTTTCTGGACTACTTTGGGACCGACCGTCTGCGGGAACCGGTCTACGTCAGTGTTCTTAAAGGTATGGGGGCGGCCTGCCGCCGCGCCGGAGTGGCCTTGCTGGGCGGCGAGACCGCCGAGATGCCTGGAGTCTACGGCGATGGCGAATACGATATCGTGGGAACTGTTGTGGGAGTAGTGGAGCGGAAAAAAATCCTATCAGGCGAAGCTATTCGGCCGGGAGATTCCCTGGTTGGCTTGGCTTCAAGCGGCCCGCATACGAACGGCTATTCTCTTCTTCGCAAGATCTTTTTTGACGATCTCGATATGAAAGTCGATGAGCGGCTTCCGCGTTCCCGGCAATCCCTGGGTCAGGCTTTGCTCAAGCCCCACCGTAACTATTCGGTTGTCCTGCGCTCGCTACTCCCGACCTTTAATAATGGGACCCGTTCGAGCGCACGTCGAGGTAACGCCATACTGGGGGCGGCCCATATCACCGGGGGAGGCTTTGTCGACAATATCCCCCGTATCTTACCGGAAGACTGTGGAGCCGAGGTCGAGACCGCTTCGTGGACCAAGTCGCCCCTGTTTCGCTTCCTTGAAACTGAGAGTGGAGTGGCCGCCGACGAACTCTATGAGGTCTTCAATATGGGAATTGGACTCGTCCTGATCGTCAAGTCCTGCATTGCTAGAGACGTCTGCGCCTTCTGCGAGGCCAGAAAACAGCGGGCCCGTATTATCGGAAAGATCGTCGCGGGCGACAAGCGCGTCGAGCTCATTGCCTGATTTCCGAGACTTACACTCAGTCGTTTCAGACCTGTCGTTTTCAATCCGCGGCCCTCTTTCCGGGGGCTTGACGGGCCCATGGCACCGATATGGAAGGAGGTTCTCACAGCGGGCCTTGCCTCGCCGTAGCCCGCGAGGGCGAAGGCGGGAGTGGGGATTTCGAAGGCGGGAGTAAGCCCCAGGCCACGAGGAAAGGGCCTGCCCGACTCTTCCGAGAAGGGCTGTGTGTCTGAATCTCTTGGTCTGTAAGCAACCGGTTCCAAATAGCAACCTCGTCTAATGCGCCATCGTAACGAAATGATACCAAGTGGTCGAGTTCAGATTTTGAAGCTAGAGCAGGTTCTCGACGAGCTTTCGGCTGCGATGGTCGAGGGCGTCGAGATCCGGAATGTCGAACCGGTTGCCGTCGACATCAAGGAGCAGGAGGCGTCGGTCGCCCGGCCACTGTGCATTCTCGGAGACATTCTGGACGACGAAATCCCGGCGCCCGCGGTCAGTTTCGACTTCCCAGTAAGAGGTGCCGTATTCCGACTGGATGGAAATGATCTCCTTCACGATTGAGGTCAGGTATCTCTTTTCGAGCTCTTCTTCGATTAGGGCGCGAGTGTCGGCATCAACTTCCGCCAGGTCGTCGATCATGCCTATCTCCACATCCTTGTCATCGAGGATGGAGATAAAACGGTCGGAAAAGGAGAGCGGCGCCGCACGGACGATCTTTATCCTCGGGTAGCTGCGGTCGTTCCGGACAGTGAGTCGCAGCACCCACGGGGGAGACCGAAAGAGGATGATGTCCTGGACGGATATTGATTTTGGTTGGGTCGAGTCCATGGTCTTGAATTGGTTCATAGTCTAGTGAGCCATTCGGATTAAGCGGGCACCTTTCGATCCTCAATATCGATACTCGCAACGGTCTTCCGGTAGGCCTGCACCAGGCGATAGAATTGACCGCGGCGCGCGATGAGCTCGGCGTGGGTCCCGGTTTCGACGATTTTGCCGCGGTCCAAGAGGAAGAGCCGATCCGCGCTGCGCAGCGTTGAGAGGCGATGAGCAATGGCAAAGGTGGTCCGTCCTTTGACGAGGTGGGCGATCGCTTCCTGGATGCGGTGCTCGGTGGCGGTGTCTAACGAGGAGGTTGCCTCGTCGAGAATGAGAATTCTCGGGTTTTGCAGAATTGCCCTGGCAATAGCGATGCGTTGCTTTTCTCCACCGGAAAACTTATTACCGTTCTCTCCCACCTGGTAGTCGTAGCCATCGGGTAAGCGAATGATAAACTCGTGAGCGTTGGCCGCGCGAGCGGCCTCAATAATCTCCGCAGTGGATGCATTCGGGCGCCCGTAGGCGATATTCATGGCCACGGTGCCACTGAAGAGCAAGGTCTGTTGGGCGACCATTCCAATGGAGCCGCGCAGGTCCTCGAGCCGGATATCGCGGAGATCGCGATCATCGACGCGAATCGATCCACGAGTGATATCATAAAAGCGGCAGACAAGGTTGATTAAGGTGGATTTTCCGGCGCCCGAACGGCCGACGAGTCCGATCATTTCACCCGCTTCCACCTCGAAATTGATCCCTTGCAGAACGGGCTTGCCGGGGTCGTAGCCGAATGCTACGTCCTCAAACACTACTTTCCCTCTCATTTCGGCTAAGGGCGCAGCATCCGGATTCTTGAATGGCTCGGGCAGCGCGTCGATGACTTCGAAAATCCGTTCCGCACCAGCGAAAGCTCGCACCATGAAGCTGTAGAAATCCCCGAACCAGCGGAGCGGCTGGTATACCATCCAGAGGTAAGCGATAAAGGCGGTCAGGGCACCCAATGTCAGCTCCTGGCGTATGATCTGCAGCCCTCCAAAATACCAGACCAGGAAGAGACCGAAACTCATTACAAAGTTGCTTACGAGAAAGAAGACCAGACAGGTGCGTTCCGCCGCGATGCTTGCCTGCATTACCAGCAGGTTTCTTGAATCAAATCGCCGGGCTTCGTAATCTTCGCGGGTGAACGCTTTGACGACTCGGATACCCTTTATCGATTCGTTGAGATGAGAGGAGAGGCGCGACCAACGCACGGACCATCTGCGCCATGTGCCCTCCAGGCGGCGCCAGAGCAGACTTCCGACGAGCACAATGACCGGGATGGGCAGGACGACGAGGCATGCCAGTCGCCAGTTCATGACAAACAGCAACAAGAGGATACCGAAGAAGAGAAGACTGTTGGAGAGAATGAATGGAAGGTCGAAGCTCAGGTAATCTTCCACAAGTTCCGCATCGTTCGTCATGCGCGACACCAGCGACCCAACCTTTCGCTTCTCGTGAAAACGGAGAGGGAGAAATTGCAAGGCCCGATAGAGGTCCATCCTCAGGTCTGCCGCCGCACGACACCCGACGGAGTTGTTCAACCAGCGCCGCACGACACCGGCGCACCAAGCGAGTATGTTGATGCCCAACAGCGCACCCGCAAACTGGAAGAGCAGCCCGATCTCCCCTCGCTGGGTCAGCACATCGTCGATGATTTGGCGAATGATCAGAGGAGGCGCCAGGTCGAGTAGAGTCGAAGCCAGAGTCAACACCACCAGGGCGATGGCCATTTTGGCGTAGGGCCGAAGGTAGGAGAGCAGTCTCAAAAGGGTGTCTATCTTCCGAATACACGCCGGACAGATGCCGCCGCGCTCGGGGAGAAGCCGGCCGCAGCGCCGACAGCGCGTGGCATCAAATTGCGTCGGCAGCACGGGCGGCTTACCTTCCAACAGCAGGTTGAGATTGACCGCCACTTCGCCAAACGTCTGCACCAGGGAATTGGTGTATGGAATCTGTATCGCCGGTTCTCCGATCCGCTCGATGATCAGGCATCCCCCGCCTACAATGGCTTCGGCTCGAGCCTTACGGATCGCGTTGAGCGGAACGTGTAGAGGCTCCTCGCCGTCGTCTATCAATGCGAACCGTCGCGGCGTAACGATCACCCAGGGTTCACCAAAACGACCGTCGCACCCCAAATCGGACTTCACCTGTATCAGGATTTCCTCAACCGGTGGCACGACGCGCCGGATTTCATCGGCGATGACTGCAGGCGGGTCTTCGAATAGCGGTCTCATGTAGGCAGAAATCTATTAGTGGACGGCAATGATGGCCGAGGCTTCCTTCTGCAATTCGACCAAATTGTGAAACGTTCCCCGGCGGGCGGTCAGTTCGACATGCGTGCCCGCCTCCACGATACGGCCCTCGTCGATCACGATCAGCCGGTCAGCGTAGCGGAGAGTCGACAGCCTGTGGGCGATTGCAATCGTAGTTCTCCCCTCTATCAGCTTCGCGATCGCATCCTGGATCTTAGTCTCGGTCTCTACATCCACCGACGAGGTGGCTTCGTCGAGAATGAGGATCTTCGGATTGTGCAGGATGGCGCGCGCGATGGAGATGCGCTGCCGTTCTCCCCCTGAAAGGTTGATCCCTTTCTCGCCGAGGATTGAGTTGTAACCGTCCGGCTTTGTGACAATGAAATCGTGGGCGTTGGCTGTACGCGCGGCTGACATGATCTCCCCCATGGAAGCTCCCGGCTTCCCGTAGGCGATGTTCGCGGCGATTGAACCGCTGAAGAGAACAGGCTCCTGAAGGACGATTCCGATCTGCCTGCGCAGGTCCTCGAGCCGGATCTTCCTGATGTCGACGCCGTCGACTTCGATCGTTCCCTCGTCCGCCTCGTAAAAGCGGGCAATCAGATTGATGATCGTGGTCTTTCCAGCGCCTGACTTACCCACCAGGCCGATCATCTCTCTGGCCGCAATGTCAAAATCCAGGCCATGGAGAACAGGCTTGCTCTTGTCGTAGCCGAAGGTGGCATCGCGAAAGCTGATGCTTCCCTGAATCTCGGGCATGGGAACGGCGTCGGGATCGTTGTAGCGCTCCGGTCTGGTATCGATCACCTCGAAGATCCGTTCGGCGCTCGCGAATGCGCGAGACATCCAGCTGTTCACCTGACCGAACCACTCAAGCGGGCTGTAGAGCAGAGTCATGTAGGCGTAAAAAGCCATCAGAGTGCCTAACGTAATGCTACCGAGAAGGACCTCGCGCCCGCCGAAAAGCCATACTGCCAAGACGCCCATCCCGGTTAGGAAACTGATGGTTGCAAAGAAAATGCCGCGGTGGATGGCGGTGTCGACGCCGATCTTGCGCACTTCGCGATTTATCTTGGCAAACAGTCGAATTTCACGATCTTCCTGGACAAATGATTTGATCAGGCGAATACCCGCGAGGGTTTCCTGGGTGCGGTCCGTAAGGCTGGACCACCTCTGGCCCCATTTGGTGAAGAAGCGGCGAAGTCGCGGCCAGTAGAAGGTGCCCCAAATCATCATCAACGGCACCGGGAGGATTACATACACGCTCAAGCCCCAACTCATCCAAATCAGGAAAAGGAGGATGCCCGCAACTGTGAACGCATTAATGATGAGGTAGGGAAGCCCGTCGACGAGAAAGTTCTGAAGCATGCGCGAGTCGCGCGACGCACGGGAAATAAGGGCTCCCGCCTTTCGCTTGTCGTAGAACTCTAGCGAGAGCATCTCAAGGCGACGGTAGAGTTGGCTTTGGATGTCCGCCGTAACCCGAGGCGCCAGCCATGAAGCCGTCCATCCGTGAATCCACTCCATTGCCCGCCCGAAGAGCCGGATGGTGACCAGGCCAAGAACCAGCAATCCGAGCAGGCGCACGCGGGCTTCCGTATCGCCGCTATCGTTGGCGACCGGAACGAGGACTTCGTCGACGAGGGCGCGGGTGATAAGCGGAGGAAGCAACTCGGCACCCGAACTCAGGATCGAGGCCACGGCGAGAAGAAGCCCTGAAGGCCAGTAGGGCTTAAGGTAACGGGCTATGCGAAGCAGGGTTGCCACGCGCGAGGTGCATGCCGGGCAGATGCCTCCCCGTACGGGCAAAAGCCGGTTGCATTTATCACAGCGAATTCTGTCCAGCTCGTTGTTGACCCTCAGGGGCCGGCCCTTTCGCAACTGTTCGATGCCACGTGAGACCTCGGCGAATTTCTCGCCCAGGGATCGAGAATAGAGGAGGCAAATTGCCGGTTTCCCATTGCGCTCAAGTTCGAGCCGGTGCCCACCCACGAGAGCTTCGCTCCGGATCCGCACGATATCGTGAATGGAGACTTCGACGGTGCCATCGGATCCGCCCTCGGGAATAACAAGAACGCGATCGGCGGTCGCAACCAGCCACACCCGGCCATAGGCGCCGTCATGATCCATGTCTGTAGAGACCTGGATCAGCGGATCCTCTGTTGGCAACAAGGCGGATCGGATTTTCTTCTCCACCGCCCCGGTTACGGGTTCGAGCAGCTTCATTAGATTTTCAAAAAAAACCGCGAGAATTAACATACTCGCGGCTTCTTGAAAGTTGGTCCTGTTCTAATTAGTCATGTCCAATGGAATCGTCGGGGGGACCGAGAAGACGGCGAATATTGCCGTATGTCAGTGTAAAGTGGGTCATTGCTGAGTATCTCCTCCTCGGGTTTATTCGGCAGCTGGGGTTGGGATAATTCCTGAACTTGGGGTAACCTGCAGCTGAAAAAGCCGTGACTTTAGGTCTTCCAGGAAGAAAAGCAAGTCCCAGCGACCTTTTTTTTGGTCGCCGCTCACGCAGGGAAATGCGGGTTGGTTGTTGGCTTGGGGGGTTCAGGGATCAAGAGTTCAGTGGTTCACCGTTAAAGGTTGGGGAGGGTGTCCGTCCCTTTTCTCCCCTTATGCCGAGCGTTTGCATGAGCCATTTGGCGGCGAGATTGGTGTCTTGATACCGGGTTTTTTTGATAATACCGTGCTCCGTTGAGTGGATGTCGCGAACGGCTGCGGCAAAGTATGAACGACGCATCGCGTCAAGATACGCATCGAGGCCCCCGCGAGCGGATAAGAGGAGGTGAAAATGGGCGTTGGACAAAGCCGCGGTTTCGCCTCCCCGACCCGGATCGATGCCTTCGGGATATCCATCCACTTTTGGGGCAAAGACTTCCATATCTTCGGGGACGGAGGCTCCGACAATCGAGGGAACGTTTCCCGTCATGTCTGCGAACTGCTGGTTCGCTTTGAGGCTGGTCAGGTAATGCAGGAAATCGAGCGCGATTTCGGGGTGCCGCGACTGCCGGGTGAGACCGAAGGCCCAGCTCACTTCCGTCGGCAGATCGAGCCGGAGGGAAGTGCGTCCCATGAGAAAGTGAAAGCTGCTGCAAATATGCCGATTCGGCATCGCCTCACCCAGTGACTCGAGTTCGAAGAAGAGTTCTTGCCGCTCACTTAGACTCAACGAAGGATCGTAGAGCTGAATCATGGCGTTGCGGTGGCCTGCAAGCTGCCCGAAGAAGTGCTCCCTCCAACGATATTTCGGGCTCACCAACGACGGCCATCGCAGCTCCCGAGATGAGAACCAGGACGAGAGTCCATCCGGTCGTGGTCACTTTTACCCGAATGACTAACCTTGCCAGCGCATGGCCTCTGCATCGCCGACCTCGGTATCCGACAAGAGGTAGGTTTTGACTCTACCACCTTGGCTGGTCCGGATTTCCTGGTGAGGCTCAAAGCGAAGGCGATCGGTCATCTGCTCAACGGTAGAATCCGTCACCTGAATGCGGTCGGGGAGTCCCTGGGTCTCCATCTGGTGAGCCAGGGTAACGGTTTCTCCCCAGACATCGATGTTGAACCGCCCCTCGCCGATAACCCCGGCCACAATAGGCCCGGTCGAAATTCCTATGCGCAACTGTAGGCGCATGCCGCTATATTGATTGAAGATTGCGATTTCGCGCAGTATTGCGATGGCAAAGTGCATACAACGGACGACGTGATCCTTCTGATGAGGGGGCAGTCCCCCAACTGCCAGGTAGGCATCCCCAATGGTCTTGATTTTTTCCATACGGTGCCTGATGACCTGGCGATCGAAGATGCGAAAGATACGATTCAGCAAGTGCAGCAGACGCCGGGGGGTAATCATGCTGGAAAGCTTGGTGAAGCCGACAAAGTCTGAGAAAAAGACGGTAGCTTCGGGAAGGGCATCGGCGACGTGTTTCTCGCCATTTTTCAAACGCCTGGCCCAGTGCTCGGGGATGACTTCGAACAAGAGCTCGTCGGCCTTGGCGCGCTCGGCTTCCACCTCTCGAAAAAGACCGCGTTCACGATTGCGCAGGTACTTTCGCTCCAGGCCGGCCATCACTCGGGCCATAAGGAGGGACTCCTCGACAGGCTTCGTGAGATAATCTTCCGCCCCCGCCTCGATACAACGAATGGCACTGCCGAGATCATCAAGGGCAGTTACCATAACAACTGGAATATCACGCAACGTCTCGCTCTGTTTGATCTTTTCCAGGACTTCGAAACCGTTCATCCTGGGCATGTTGATATCGAGCAGGACGAGATCTACGGGCGCTTCCTCGTGCAGCGTCTCCAGAGCCTCGTAGCCATCGTAAGCTATCTTAATGGAGGTGTAGCCCTGGTCTTCCAGAAGATCGAGCATGAGCTCCACGTTATCCTCGTTATCATCGACAACGAGGATGGGCATAGATTTCAGATTTTCCTGCACCGGTGTATTCAAGAACCCTGCAGTCCCGATTTGTCGGGACGGGGAATGATCAAGTTCAATTTAGCGCTAGGGAGGATATCTTCCGAGACGGTGATGTCAAACGGGTTAGCTCTCCGGAAGGCGGGCGAAGACCGCCCGCCAACCGTCGTATCTGCCAAATGATCACTAGCCACTACCGAACTCACGCAGGAACTTGTCCTCCGCCTCGAAGGTGCCGATCAACACAATTTCCGCATTTTCAGGAAGCTGGGTTTCGGGTCTGGGATTGATTATGGTCGCTCCGTTACTATTGAGTGCTACGACATTGCATCCTGTCCTGGGGTGAACGGCCGATTCGCGAATAGTGCTCCCGGCGAGCAATGGCGGCATGGGCATGCGAAACAGGCTGAGACCCTCGGCAACCGTGATAATATCGCCGCGTTTAAGACGATTGAATATCATGTTCGCTCCGGTGGAGGCGTAGGACATGACGAAATCTGTACGGGCGCGGTGGAGCGTCGATACGTTGCGTTCCAGGGTAGCGCGGCTGATAATGCGAATATCCGGACGCAAGCGGCGGCAATAGATCGCCAGATAGACATTGGTATCGTCGTCGTGGGTGCTGATCAACACGGTATTTGCCTCCATAATACCGGCCCGCTTCAGGACATTCAGATCGGCCGCATTACCAATAATCAATTTCTCCATCTCCGATTCGGACCAATGACGTTCGTCTTTCTCCACGATGCGGTAATCGATGAGGCGTTCCCTCAAGGTACGTGCGATTGCGGTGCCTACGCGGCCTCCGCCCAGAATAACTACCGGCACTCCGCCTTTTGATCTTACTGTGTATAAACGGTTGTAATGTTCGACCTGGCCGGCAGTCCCGGCCAGCAGCAAGACCGACTCAGAATCGATAACCGTATCCGCTTGCGGCGGGCGAAAGGTACCCCGCTCCCAGAATCCCACGACATTGATTCCTATCTCTTCACGAAGGCCGCTGTCTCGAATCGAGCGCCCCACCAGGGGCGTGTCGGTAACATTGGCTTCGGCAATAAGCAAATCGTCAAATCCCCCAATTCCCTGAGCCATAGCATCGCCTCCGAGGACACGGCGCCCCATGGTATGTCCCAGCGTGTCAGCCACTTGCAGCACGTGGTTACATCCCGAAAGTTTCATAACGTCCACCGCGTTGCGGTCGTTGGCGATGGCAATTATCGGCACCGAAGCCGACAACTCGCGCACCGTGAAAGCGACATTTGTATTCTCGGTGTCCGCTCCCGTAACCGCAACCAACGCAGCCTGATCCACCCTCAGCTTGCGGTAGGTTGAGGGATTGTCCAAGTTTCCCATGACCACCTGAAACCCTTGATCGTGCAACCGTAACGTCTCATCGAGGTCTGAAACCAGGAGGACATAGGAATTGCGATATCGATTCAGCTTCTGGATGAGGTTGTTGGCCACCGGGTCGAGTTTCGTCAAAATGACATGGCCGCGCGTTTCCTTCGGCAACTCGCGCGGAGCCCGGGCCGCCGATTGGGCCTCCATCCACGGAGCGTAAAAGAACTGAATAAAGGTAAAGGGCAGCAGGATAAGCATGAATACCATCCCAGTCAGTAAGACCACTATGGAAAAGAGCCGGCCGATATCAGTATGGAATGTTATGTCGCCGAATCCCAGGGTGGACATAACGGTCAAGGTCCAGTAAACGCCGGTTATCAAACTGTGCTCATGGCCCTCGCGCGCCATGAGAAAATGGAACATCACGCTATAGAAAAGAACGATGGCACCCAGCAGGGCAACCAGCCTCAGAAGCTGAACTACGTTTCGCCGGCGGGCACGATCGATAACGAAGTAGGAGATCTCTGCCGGAAAGAACTTCATGCTGGCCGAATCGAACGGTTAACCCGCATTACTCACAAAGCATCTACTGCAACCGCGTATCTCACGATGAATGAACGCCTCAACTTGCCCGGCGAGCTAGGAGTTTGGCACCACAGCTTCGTCCTTCAGCCTGCGTTCAGGCGTTGATTTACCGCAATCTACACGGTTTCGCGACGATGTCTGTGAGAAAAACGGCCAAAGGAACATGACGACAGGGATCTATGGATTTTTCGGAGGCGGCAATACCTTTATTTGTTCATACGCTCTGCAACCGGAATCCCGAGCGTGTCCTCGAGATCTCGAATACGCCCCAGCACGACCGGTTTTGCGGCGCTGGGATCATCGTCGGGAAGCGTCAAGTAATACTCAGCGAGCCACTCGTAGGCCTCGGCGATGTGCCCTGAACGGCGCAGGAGCTCAGCACAGATACGGCCGGCAAAAAAGGGTGCCCCTTTCATCATGGCCGCTTCACGGAAGAGCTGGGCAGCCGCTTCGTCATCTTTCAGGAGATGGACGTATATCATTGCCTGTTCAATGGGCAGATCCGTCACTGTGGGATGAAACTTCCGCCCCTTCCCCAGAAATTCCAGCGCGCGCAACGCGTAGGCATCACGTATCCTTTTCTGGATCGCCGGGGGCGGGCCTTCCGCTCCACCCTGCTCACGAATTTGCCATCTGGGTAAATCATAGCCCACGATTCGGGCACCGTTGATCCAGAAAAACAGGGGCTCGGGATCTACCGCCGCGGTCACCTTTATGAACGCCTCCGTCCTGGCGCGATCCTTGGCCTCCCAGTATCCATGGGTTCTCAACCAGAGAAAATCCGCCAGCACGTTGCGAAAGCCGCCGAGGAGGCCAATAAGCAATCCTTGGCCCATGGCGGTATGAATTTCCGACAGCGACTCAGCCGTATCGGCCAGCCGCAATTTACTCCGAACTGGCGCGATCGTAAAGTCGGCTCCGAGGCCGGTAATGAAAATGATTAAGGCAGCAGCGCCATTGCCAAGGAGCCGCTTGCGGGAGTCAGTCCAGCAAACCTTCCCCCTCCATGCCATGCTTTCTCTGATATCAAAGCTTCTCGACACTTTAGTTAGATATCGCGTTGACGAAAGCTGAATACGGAAAGCAGGGTCAGAACGGATACGTAGATCAATGTGTCGCCTATGAGTCGAAAGAGGGATCCTGTGCCCGCAAGTTCTCCCAAAGTCAGGGGATCAGACGCATTGAAGATGTGAAAATTGGGAAATGCACGGCTCAGAACCCAAAAGAACGTCAGAACCAAAAGAACGTGCGCGCTGGAAGGTATTCGACTTTACTCCAGATATCGTGAGCTACGTATTGAATCTGACAGATCAGCATAACCAGGAATGACACCACAATGGTGTAAAAGTTGGTGTTGGCGTAGCTCGCTACGAAGAGCGCAATGGAAACGAGAATACAGAATTTCAGCCACTGAAGGAACCCGAATAGATAAATTCCCCCATAGTCCACTGTGCGCCCGTGGGTAAAGGCGCTGGGAAATCGACTCATCAACTCGGTTTCCCGCCAATAGAGCATAGCCGCAAGCAGCGATACCATGGGAAGCACGAACAGGAAAACAATCACAGCCATCCCATAAGGCCTAAACCCTGAAGGCAAGCCTGAGGGATGGAGCGGGATAGCGGTTGATATTGGGAAAAAGTCAAAATGTAAAACAGGGGGGAAATGGTTGATATGGACGGATGCTGTCCCACAGAGCTAAGGGGAGAAACCGGGCAGGTAAGCCTGTTGAGGCTGGGAACACATTCGATATCGGGTTCGTGCTGTCCCATAGAAGTCCGCCAGATCGAAAAGCCCGAAGCGGTCCCAGAGCACGCCGCGCACGAGCGTAAACAACCGGGTGAAGCTGTGCGGCCACTGGCTGATAAAGGCAATGTATCGGAGCAGAACGAGCAGCAGCAGGGCGGCCCACAGCTGCCAACGGATGGCCTGCTTGGAATGCCCGAGAAAATCGCAGACCTTGAAGGTTTGCTTGATCTGCTTGAAAAACACCTCGATGCCCCAGCGGCAGCGGTAGAGGGCGCAGACACTGGAAGGGGCCCAGTCCATGTTGTTGGTGAGGAAAACCATGACGACCCACTCGCCGTTGACTTCCACTTCGGCTTCGATCCGGCGCAACCTGCCGGGATACTGCCGGCGGGAGGCGGGAACCTTCAGGGTGACCTCGTCATCCCGCAGGATAGGTCCTTGAGGCTTGCGCAGGCGCTTGCGGCAAACATGGCAGCGCAGGTTGTCTTTGGCGCGCGTGACCCAGAATATGCCGCGTTCGCTCAAATGGAAAAGATTGGCAAAATGCACGTAAGCCTTGTCAAAAACCGCGATCTCTCCGGCCTGCAGCCCCGCGCACAGGGCCAGAGTCCGCGTGTCGTCGTGATGGGAAGCTTCTTCAATGACGGCAAAGCCGGGAAGAAAACTTTGCAGGTTGAGCCGCAGGTGCATCTTCGCCGCGGCCTTGCGCCGACGGTGCTTGGCCCAGTCCATGCAGTTGGCCACCAGGGCAATGGTGGTGGAATCGATCGCATGGATCGCCCGTTTGAAGCGACGGGGCAGGCCTCGGTAGCGCCCGGCCGGTCCAAAGCCCGGCGAAAGCTCTTGCAGATGCCCCAGCACCTTCCAGAACAACGCCTCCATCATGTCGCTGTCGCGCTCCCTATTGGCATGCGAAAGAGTGTTTCGGCTCGGTGCAACCGCTCCCCTGATCGCCTTGAGCTTGGGCGCATGATGCCGCAGGGTGTCGCAGACGTCGTTAAGGCCGATGGCATGGGTCAGTTGCGCAAAGAGCAGACTGACCACATGACTCCATGGCGTGAAGGTGCGCGCCTTTTTATCGACCCCGTACTCCCGGGCGAGTTTTTCCGTCAAATGCGACGGGATGAGTTTACAAAGCTGATGCAAGGTGCTGCTGTAGTGTTTCGTCGGCGTTATGTTTTTCATACTGCGGATTCTTTGGTCGGAATCCGCCGCCGACCACCTTTTTTTAACCCTGCCCGAAAGGGAGTCTCACCACATCCTGTGGGATGGCTGTGGAAAACAATCAGGGACATGCCCAGGAATTTGCCCGCCATGAAGACACTCCGGTGCATGGGCTTCGCCAAAACTGTCATTACTGCGCGGCTGTCGAATTCTCCGAAATAGACTTGGGTGGTCGCAACGATGGTGAGGATGGAACCAAAGAACAGAACCGTGCCAAATCCGAAATCGGCGATGAATTTCAATTCCGATGCTCCGAAATCAAACTCCTGAAAGAAGAGTCCACTGACCACCAGTAGGAGTGCCAATATCAACACAGCACTGAAAAATCGCTGCCGAACAGCATCACGAATCGTGTTCTCGGCAATAGCGAACAGGCTCCTAACGCAATTGTAAAAGAACTTCATGCTGAATCAGAATCCAGCTTGATTACCTCACGCCGAAAGATGGCTTCCAGTCCGAGAGGGGGGAAATCGACCGAATGTAACTCAACGTCAAGGCTGGATAGGAGGTCGCGAACCGCCTTCAGGCCCTTGTCATTAATCGACCCGACGACCAGGGATCTCCGATCGAAGTTCCGCAGAATGTTGGCCATGGAGCCTTCCAGAACAAGCCTGCCCAGGTGCAGGATAGCAATCTCATCGCAAATCTGCTCGGCCTGGGAAAGCATGTGGGTACAGAGCAGAACCGTTTTTCCCCGTGACTTCAGTTCCTGAATGATGCGGATAAAGGCCTCCGTACCGAACGGATCGACTCCGGCCATAGGCTCGTCCAGAATCAGCAGGTCTGGATCATGGACGAGCGCCTGCGCCAGCCCAATGCGCTGCAGCATCCCTTTTGAGTACAGTCCCAGCCGCCGGCCGGCCGCATCCAGCAGCCCTACCTCGGAAATCGCCCGCTCCGTTCGTTCGTCCAGTTCATTCGACCGGACGCCGGACAGCCGCGCAAAGAAGCGCACCATTTCCCAGCCGGTCAGGAAAGGATAGAAGGAGGGCGACTCAGGCAGGAAACCAACCTTCCGCCGCGCCTCCGGGTGGGTGCTGGGACGGCCGAAAATGCGGGCACTTCCCGAGGTCGGATGTATCAAACCGAGAATGATCTTCAGCGAGGTGCTTTTTCCCGAGCCGTTGGGGCCCAGAAGGCCAAAAACCTGGTTAGGCATGACCGTGAGCGTGAGATTGTCCAATGCACGCACCCGCACACTCCGCAAACCTAAAACATAATCTTTGCGTAGGCCATGGGTCTCAATGGCAGGAGTCAACGTGGTAGCGACCGAATCCTCTGGTTTGACCCGATCCACGAGGTCCGATTTAGAGCGCTTCATACACACACAAGTTTTGTCTCTGAGGCCGGGTTTTCAGCGGATCGAAAAACCTTTAAACAGGCCCAAGCTCATCCCAGTACGGGCCTCGACTCCCCTTATGAATACCTGCATCTGATATTCAATTTCCCGCTTGAAAGCTTCCACCTCATCCTGCTCCCCCTCAGCCTCTAGCCGCACCCTGCCATCCGCCAGATTCGCCACATAGCCGGAGACTTCAAATTCTTTGGCAATCTGGAAAGTCTGATAACAAAAGCCTACTCCTTGTACCCTGCCGCGGAATAGCAAATCAATGTGAAATTTCATGCCCCCTCGCCGATGATGAAAGAAGAATTACGCCATAGGGAAACGAAATCCAGCCTTTTTCGGAGTCAGCCGGGCTCCCGGCTGCGCTGGCGCTGGCCCGTCTGACGAGACGGCAGACCGGATCAAACAGGGGTGACACTCGGTAGTGTCAGGTGTCAGGAGCCGCAATTAAGTCCTGACACCTGAACACTGAAACCTGTTCGGAGCGGAACGACAATCCTCAACCTTGAACTGTGAACGGTGAACCCTGGAACTGGCCTGGCCTGAAGTTTCAGATTACTCGAATACATAGAATCGGTGACATATTCACGAATTCGCGTAATATGCCTGCCTCGCGCAACTTCGAATTCTGCTCCGAATATCTGTTCCGGGTTAAAGATAGTAGTTGCCAAGATTGAACCTGCCAGGCAGTCTTGCCGTCCAAGCTAGGAGGTCGCCCATAGGCATAGGCAATGAGTAACTTCGAATTTGAGAGCTACTCCGAAGGGGAGTGGGAGGAACAAGGCGAGCTGTTCTGGAATGAGTTCGACTGGCAGCGTTTCCTGATGCGCCACGACGAGGAAGTTTCACGCTTCAACTCATTCTATAATACAACCAAGGGCGAGCCCGGTCGAATCGATAAGGTGGCGCACTTTATGGGATGGGACGCTGACGATTGGTCGGCTACCGATGCGGCCATTGATGAGCACACCTTTCCTCATGGTGAGGGCACCTCCGACCACTCAACTGAGGAAGAGGAGGATACTGAAGATACCGATCCCTACACCATTCACAGGCATCCCATCTACGTGGTGACACGAGGAATCTATCTCGATCTGGACAGGATCTGGGAAGACTTTTTGGAATCGGAGTCTTGTCCGCTGGAAGCGTGCGAAGCGTGGCATTACGGCAAGAGTCTCCATGAAGGCCAACTTAACGCAATGCTTGGAGTTCAAGCGCTTGACATGGGCGATTACCCGCTTACCGTCAGCCAGTTCAAGTTAGCTCTGAAGGCGTTAAACCAATCCCTTGCCATTGTGCAGAGCCTACCTCCGCGTATAGGTCAGCAGGTATCGCATCTTTACCGGGAATCGCATATCCGATTGTTCGATCTGCGCGAAGTGTGGTTGCGAGTGATGTGTGAGTGTCGGGAGGAAATCGACCGACGCAGCACCGATCGGGACTAGCAAGTCCGCCTCGTCAATGAGAAAAGTTCGAAGCCTATTGGCCCGCATGGGCCACCCGCGGCCCATCCTCCGACGCAAAATGAGGTTGGCGAGCCAGGGTGACCAGAAGGCGTTTCTTCCCCTCCTCGAACACTACCTCGACCTCGTATGTGAATACTTGTATCTCTCGGGTTATACAGGGAAACAGGAACTCCTGGGCGAAACATCCGAAGTTTTCCTGGCTGCCTGGGAATACCTGCCGTTCACGCTACGACTATCTGATTTTGAGCGCATCCTGGCCTTGCGCCTGACGAATGCGCCTACAATTTCGGCGACCCCCTCGAATCCGCTGGTAAAAAGACTGTTCCAGCTCAAGTCCGACGCTCGATTCATCCTCGTGTCGTACGAGATGGAAGGCTGGCACCCCTTTTGGGTCAGCTTGGCTCTGCGCGAGCCAAAGAGCGATTTTTCCGATGCCTTGATAGGCCTTCGCTGCCGCCTGTGCGACATGAATTTCGATCTGCTGAATCCCCGTGCCCGGCAGTGCCTCAGGTATGTCGCGCATGACTTGGACTTCGGTATCACGATCAAGCGCAGGGCCGCGCTCTGCGAGGAAGTCCAGAAGTTGGGAGAGATAAAGAATTTCAAAGGAGAGTGGTTAGCTTTCCGATGCGAACTGATCGAACTGCGGCAGCAGATTCGCCTCTCGCCTGAAGATAGGAAAGAGTTTCTTGGCGAACAGGAAGATCGTTTGCTGAATCGCGATCGCCTCCGTCCCCAGCTTGTTCAGCGCCTCTGCAACCACCTGAGTTTTGACCATCTGCCCGATTTCAGGAACGGCAACGGGGCCTATGATCGAAAAGATGTGGCGTTGCCTCTGGCCGACCTCGAGGCCTAGCAATCTGTCAGGCTTAAATTCGCGACTTTTGAAAGGAAGTTGGCGAAAGTGAGGATATTGGAGTTTGGACGATCCGGCGAACGACAGATTGCATAAGCTCTTCTGCGAAGAGCGCAGGGATAATTGAATGGGCCCCAAGATAGGGGGCTACTCGGTAGATACCGCTTTTTTTCCATCCATGGCCGCGTCCAGTGCGTGCCAGGCCAGGGTAGCGCATTTGATCCGTACGGGGAATTGGCGGACGCCGGACAAGGAAGCGATATCGCCGAACTCATCCAGGGCTACGGGGGTATCTGGCGACCCCGTCAACATAGACAGGACCTCGCCCAGTATTTGCTCCACTTCGTCAACGGGCTTACCTTTGACTGCCATCGTCATCAAAGAGGCCGAGGCTTTGGAAATGGCACAACCCTCGCCCCAAAAACTCACATTGCGAATCCGATTGTCCTGCAGTTCAAGGAAAACCTGAAGCTGGTCGCCGCACAAAGGATTGTTTCCCTCGGCCCGGTGCGTCGCCGTCTCTAAAGCGTGGAAGTTGCGCGGCCGCTTATTGTGGTCGAGAATGATCTCCTGGTATAAGTCAAAGAGCTCGTCCATAAGAGCAGCTCAATTGAAGAATCGTGCTACTTTATGCAGCGACTCGACCATACGATCAATTTCTTCAATGGTATTATAAAACGCCAACGAGGCGCGGGCGGTGCCGGGAATCCCGAGTCGATTCATGACCGGTTGAGCACAGTGGTGCCCGGCCCGAATAGCGATACCGTCGGCATCCAAAAAGGTGCCGATGTCATGCGGGTGGGCGCCCTGCATGACGAATGAAACGACGCCGACCTTTTCCTGTGCCTGACCTACGATGCGCACAGCTGGAATCGATGCAAGCGCCTGTTCGGTATAATTCAAGAGGTGATTTTCATACTCCGCGATTGCATCGTAACCCAAGCCTGACAGGTAACTCAGGGCCGTAGCGAGACCGATAGCGCCGGCAATATGAGGCGTACCCGCCTCGAAACGCTCGGGAATATCCTTGAATTTTGATTCTTCGAAAGTAACGGATGTTATCATCTCACCTCCTCCCTGATAGGGTGGCAAAGGGGCGAGCTGTTCCGACTTTCCGTAAAGCACGCCAACCCCGGTGGGACCAAATGTTTTGTGGCCGGAAAAAACGAAAAAATCACAGTCGAGCTCGGTCACATCAACCGGGAAATGAGGGACGGCCTGAGCTCCATCGATAAGTACGGGAATACCGCGCTCGTGAGCCTTGTCTATAATCTCCTTGATCGGGTTCACCGTACCTAAGGCATTCGATACGTAGGTGACGGCGACGATGCGTGTGCGTTCGCTGAGCAACTGATCATACGACTCGAGCAGAAGTTCTCCCTGATCATTCATGGGAATGACCTTGATCGTTGCCTTCGTCACCTCTCTCAACAATTGCCATGGCACGATATTGGCGTGGTGTTCCAATGCCGAAACAAGGATCTCATCGCCTTCCTTCAGATTAACCCTGCCGAATGAACTTGCGACAAGATTGATGCCCTCGGTGGTGCCGCGAACGAATACGATTTCGCGCGACTCCCTCGCGCCCAGAAATTCAGCAACGCGCTCCCGCGCCCTCTCATAATCATTGGTTGCCTGTTCGCTCAGATAGTGGATACCGCGATGGATATTGGCGTTTCTGCTGAGGTAAAACTCCGCTAAGGTAGACACGACGCAGGCCGGCTTCTGAGTAGTGGCGGCATTGTCGAAATAGGCCAGCGGGTGCTTGCCCACCTGGCTCTCAAGAATGGGAAAATCCTTGCGCACCGCGTCGATATCGAAATCGGGCGCGGGCTTGGCAGCCAGGATTTTATCTCGTGCTAGTGTTTCCATTGCGGAGGCCGGCGGCTCCTTGAAGGACAAATTTGAGCGAAGTCGAAAAGTCTGAGTACTATTTTAGCGTGGTGTGTCACACATAGCACATCTTGGAGAATGCGCCATCTTTCCCGAAAATTTTCGGTACCGTCAAGGCCCCTTACGTCTCATGCCAGTGGCCTTTCCGACGAAACTGCTTACCAATGTGGAGGCTCCATGGGGTCGAATGCAAGGCCGTTTGCCGTTGCTATTCCCCGGAAATGATGCGAACTTACTGGATTCCTGATTCCGCCCCGTTTAACCCAATGTCCGATCCCGAAAATAAGGTCGCTGACTCACCAATATCTCTTCGTGGAGAGCCCCCCATCCACGTCGCTATCATCCCGGATGGAAATGGCCGCTGGGCCAGGAAACAAGGCCTGACCCGGCACCAGGGGCACCGGCACGGTGTTGAGAATGTACACCGTGTTCTACGTCACGCCGCCGACCTGGGGATCCGGTACTTGACCTTGTACGCGTTTTCAGTGGAAAACTGGAGGCGGCCCCGCCGGGAAGTCGAACTGCTAATGAAACTGCTGCACGACTTTCTTTCCCGAAGAATCACTGAGCTGGTGGAAAATCGAATACGATTGAGGGTGATTGGGCGACCCGATGACCTTTCTTCCGGATTACAGAGGCTGATCCGTCGCGCCGAGCAGAGTACCGCAGAATTTCATGAACATACCTTCGTTCTGGCCCTCAATTACGGTTCACGCTCGGAGACCGTAGACGCTGTCAAACGCTACGCCCAAGCTGTGAAGCAAGGCAGGGAGGATCCTAACAGTCTGAACTGGGACCGGTTGGCGCAATACCTTTACACCGCCGATATTCCCGACCCCGATCTCATTATCCGTACTTCGGGGGAGACCAGGCTGAGCAATTTTCTACTATTACAGGGCGCCTATGCGGAGTATTACTTCTCAGAGAAATTCTGGCCCGACTTTGGCCCCGATGATCTCACTGAAGCCATCGCCTGCTTCAGCAAACGCGAGCGCCGTTTCGGCAAGACCAGCGAGCAAGTTCGGCAAGGGATCACCGAAGTCGTGGTAAATTCGTGATCTCACGTACATTCAGCACCCTTGCTCTGTGGGTGGGAGCTGCGGTCGTTCTGGTTATATTCGGTACTGCTGGAGGCGTACTTCTACTGACGGTTCTGTCAAGCCTGACGCAATGGGAGCTCTATAATCTCATGGAAAGGGCCGGAACACGAACTCACAAGGAGCTCGGCGTCGCGCTGGGCTCAATGCTAGTCCTCGGCGCCTACGTGCTGCCCGAAATGGCGGGCCGGGATGCCACTTCCGCCGGATCGGAACTGCTGATCCTCTCCGCTGTGGGCACCTGTGCCGCATCGCTGCACCGGCGCGAGCTTGCCGACAAGCTCCGATCTCTGGTCTCTACCCTTTTCGGCATACTTTATATACCCTACATGCTGCACTTTGCGGTCGTATTGGCCCAACGCGCGGCGACCAATTCGGAAGGTCTCTTTCTGGCTATATGGCTGGTCGTGGTGGCCAAATTCACCGATGTCGGCGGCCTTCTCATCGGCACCCGATTCGGAAAACACCATCTGGCAGTGCGCAGCAGCCCGGGTAAGACCTGGGAGGGAGCTATCGGAGGTATGGTATTCGCTCTGATCGCAGGAAACTGCTTTCTGCTGCTTTTTCATTGCCGCTTTCCCGAGACTTTCCGGCTATCGACCTCGACCTTGATTGCTATTCCGGTGGCGGCGGCGGCAATCATGTCGGACCTGGTCGAATCCATATTCAAACGACAAGCTCGAGTGAAGGATTCCGGTCGCGTGATTCCAGGGATTGGGGGCGCCTTCGATCTTATGGACAGCTTGGTGTTGAGCCTGCCGCTGGGTTACCTTCTGATCGATTGCGCCATCCTATGACAAGAAAGCGAATCGCGCTCCTGGGGGCAACCGGATCCATCGGGGAAAGTACGCTACGAGTAATCCGTAGGCATCGGCAGCGGCTTCAATTGACCACTATCGCGGCCCACAGCAGCGTGGAGAAACTGGCTTCGATTGCCAACGAATTCGGAGTCCGACATATTGCCCTGTTCGACCAAGATGCCTGCAATCGGGCGAAGCGGTCACGCAGGTTTGATGCCGGCTGCCGATTCTACGCCGGATCCGACGGCTTGGTTGAAGCTGCTACGATTCCTGAAGTCGATATGGTTCTGGTGGCCGTGGTCGGCACTCAGGGGCTTGCCCCCGCCCTGGCAGCCATCGAGGCGGGAAAAACCATAGCGCTTGCTTCAAAGGAGATATTGGTGCTGGCCGGAAAATTCATCATGGCTGCAGCGCGCCGGAAACAGGTGGCGGTGCTTCCCGTAGATAGCGAGCACAGTGCAATTTTCCAGTGCCTGCAGGGGGAGAAGGCGAAACACATTAAGAGGCTGTTATTGACTGCCTCAGGGGGCCCGTTCCGGGATTATGGAATCGAAGAGATGGCTGACATTCGGCCCGCCGATGCGTTGAAACATCCGAACTGGTCGATGGGCCCAAAAATCACAGTTGACTCATCAACCATGGCCAACAAAGGCCTTGAGATGATTGAAGCACGCTGGCTCTTCGACATGCAGCCCCAGCAGGTCGATGTGGTCATTCACCCTCAAAGCATCGTCCACTCCATGGTGGAATTTGTGGACGGTTCGATCATCGGTCAGCTTTCGCCACCGAGCATGACCTTTGCGATTCAACACACGTTACTCTTTCCTGATCGTGACGAAGGGGTCGAAGCCACGCTGGACTTTTCCAAACCATTTGCGCTCGACTTTCGCCCCCCTGATCTGGAGCGATTTCCCTGTCTGAAACTCGCCCGTCAAGCCATGGTAAGCGGCGGCGGCGCACCGGCTACATTTAACGCCGCCAATGAAGTTGCGGTAGATGCCTTTCTCGCTGAAAAGATTGAATACCTTGCGATTTCCCGGGTCATCGCTAAGACCCTTGAACGTATGCCCGCGAAGGAACCCGCTTCCTTGAACTCGATTCTCAAAGCCGACGCCTCCGCCAGGGAAGTCGCGACATCGCTCATCAGCACTCATGAATATTGACCTAATCAGCGAAGTGTTCGGAAGCTTCTGGTCGCTATTTTTGATCATCCTCTTCTTTGGGGGATCGATCTTCGTGCATGAGCTGGGACACTTTTTAGCCGCCCGGCGGCGCGGCCTCAAAATCGAGCGGTTCAGCATCGGTTTCGGGCCCCGCATCCTTTCCTGGAAACGCGATGGTATCGATTTCTGCGTTTCACTGCTTCCTCTGGGCGGCTACGTCGCTCTGCCACAGTTGGCCGATCTTCGCGGAATTGAGGGCGAACATGAAAAGGAACAGGAGGAGTTACCGCCTGTATCCTACCTCGACAAAGTTATTGTGGCCGTGATGGGTGCTGTTTTTAACGTGCTTTTCGCCTTCCTCTTGTCCTGCGTTCTCTGGTTGGTCGGTTTACCCAGTTCGGAAGAAGCGCGCACTACCGTCGTGGGCCACGTCAGTAAGACGATCAGGATCTCCGAAACCGAGGAAATTGAGGGACCCGCATCCGCCGCAGGTATTCAGGCGGGTGATAAAATTCTGTCTATTGACGGCAGGAACGTAGACACATTTACGGATCTGCAGCATTCGCTCATCACGGGTTCCGGACGCCACACGGACGGGTCGCCGATGGCCCGGATGAAATTAGAGCGTAATGATTACCTCCTCGAAATTACGCTTTTTCCGAAGCTCGCGGAGATCAATTCAGCTTCGGGGGAACGGATTCGGAGGATTGGGATCAGCCCTGCTCAGAACCTGATCATTCACAGCGTCGAGGAATCCTCGCCAGCTCAGAGAGTCGGACTGAAGCCGAATGACCGTATCATCAGCGTCGATGATGTACCCCTCTATTCGCTGGCTTCGCTGATCGACTATCTCGAAAACGGAGAGAATCCAGTCGTAAACCTCACCATCGAACGCGATGGAGGAACTATCACGATTCCGGTTCAGCCGGAAATGGTTCCTTACACAAAGCCTCTGGCCGTTCTCGATTTCGAGCGCAATGGCCTGGAAGGCCGGCTCCAGGTCCAGCCCATCTATCCTGAGGACTCGGAAGGCGATCCTCTCGAGACTGGGCGTCAAGCGGAGCTTGTCGTTTACGATGTCGACCGCACCGGAGTTACTCAGTTCGTGAAGTTTCGCCGAGGCGACATCATCACCTCGGTAAACGGCAATTCGGTGGAGTCGCTGCAGGACCTGATTGAGGCTACCGCCGCCATCGAGGGAGATACCTGCAGTTTTGGGGTACGTCCGCCGGGACGCACAAACTCAGAGGCAATCGTCCTCATCGGCCGGCTGTCGGCCAGAATGGAACCCCCGCAAAGGCGTGCCATGATCGGCTTCGCACTACAGAACCAACGGTTGATCCTGCACCTCAATCCTGTTGACCAACTGGGAAGTATTTTCGATACTACCTTACAGGTTCTGGGTAGCCTCATAAGTCGAGATTCGGATATCGGATTCCGGAATATGAGCGGTCCTCCGGGAATCATTCGAGTAATCCATCAGTTCTCGATGATCGATTTGCGACTGGTGCTCTGGATCGTTTGTCTGATCAACGTTAACCTGGCTATCTTGAACCTGCTGCCGATTCCTGTTCTCGATGGGGGCCACATCGTATTTGCCACTATCGTCAGGTTACGTGGAAAGGCGCTGCCCCCGAAATGGATCATTGGCACGCAAAGCGTGTTCATGATTCTACTCTTTTCATTGATGATCTACGTCAGCTTTTTCGACATCAGAAGATGGCAGGGCGATAACGAATCGGAAACACGCTACCGGCTTCAGCAGTCGCTCTATCTCGAACCGAAATTCGGTGACCGGCTCGAGCGGTAGTGTCTTGCACTCGACCCCATGGCGTCTCCACACTAGTACGCTGATTTGCAAGACAGGACACTAAACCGATCCAAGACATGCTCCCTTACTGTCACTCTCGATTCGTCAGCAAGCGCCGGCCCACTCGGGAAGTGAGGATCGGCACTGTGGGTATCGGTGGAAGTAATCCCGTTCGCATTCAGTCGATGACGACCACGCCGACGCAGGATGTCGGGGCCACCGTTCGCCAGGTTATTGCGCTCGTGGACGCAGGCTGCGAGATCGTACGCATCACCGCGCAGAACATCAAGGCGGCCCGGGCACTGGGCGAGATACGCTCTCAACTGCAACGGGAGAAGATCCAGGTTCCCTTGGTGGCCGATATTCATTTCCTTCCTCAGTCAGCCATGGAAGCCGCCTTTCACGTAGACAAAGTTCGTATCAATCCCGGCAACTATGCCGACCGCAAGCGATTCGCAGTGAGGGAATATTCGGACGCCCAGTACAACGAAGAGTTGGAACGGCTCTTCGCAGCGTTCACTCCCATCGTGCGGCGCTGCCGTGAATACGGGCGTGCCATGCGCATCGGGACCAACCATGGCTCACTATCGGATCGAATCATGAATCGGTTTGGGGATACCCCCCTGGGCATGGTCGAAAGTGCGCTCGAGTTCATTCGCATCTGTGAAGCCCATAGCTTTCACGACATTGTCCTTTCCATGAAGGCGAGCAATCCCAAGGTCATGATTCAGGCCTACCGGTTAGCCGCCGCCAGGATGGACGATGCAGGCATGGATTATCCGTTGCACCTGGGCGTGACCGAGGCCGGGGATGGCGAGGATGCCCGCGTCAAGAGTGCCATCGGTATCGGCAGCCTGCTGGCCGATGGCCTGGGCGACACCATTCGCGTTTCGCTGACGGAAGATCCGGTTTACGAAGTGCCCGTAGCTCGAGATCTGGCCATGAAAGCTACGAGGTTGCACGATCGCTACCGGAACCGCATGGCTGGGCGTGGCGGCAACGAAATCGACTCCATCGATCCCTACACTTTTAATCGCAGGGTCTCCCGCCCGCTCAGGCTAACCGACACAATCACGGCGGGCTCCTCGGTACCGCCTCGGGTGGTCACCTGTGTCGAAGATGCCTGCGATTCTCCCGATCGCCAGGCCAAAGCAATTGAAAGCAGTTTGCGGGTCCTGGGGGACACGGCACCTGACGGTTTTCTTATTCGAGTCGACGATGCGGACCGGATCGATCGATTGCCCGTTGTCCTCGCTCTCATAATCGATGCGGGAAGATGGATCGCACTGGAACTCGGAAGCTCGATTCAGGTGGACGATCTTCAAATCCTCCAGGGAGTTCTGCCTCCCCGTTCCGGAATCGTGAGGGAGTTTGGTAGCGGGGACGGACGGCTTCTGGAGGCTTGGATCGCCTTCACCGCCGCAGCCGACCTGATTCTCGTTCTGGATGTCATACCCGAGACGCTGTCCACTTTAGCTCCCACCTTGAACCAGTTCGAGCATGGTAACTTTGTTTTTACCTGTTCAACCAACTCAGAGCACAGCCACTCCCTCGGTTGCTACCGCGCCCTGGTCGAAGTGCTGCGCTCCGCGAAATCGCAGTCTCCGGTCTGGATTCGCAGCACCAGCTCCAACAGTATCGAGGCTAAGAATTACCACGGTGATCGCGTGCTCGAATCATCGATTTTGATTGGCGGCCTCAGTTGCGATGGTATCGGCGACATAGTGAGCATCGAGGGCGAAACCGACCTGGCCCGCTCCACTACGCTCAGTTTCAACGTCCTGCAGGGAGCGCGCGCGCGCATTTCAAAAGCGGAGTTCGTGGCCTGTCCGAGTTGTGGGCGCACGCTTTTCGATCTCGAGACGACCACGCAGAAAGTGCGCGCCCAGACTGCTCATCTGAAGGGTATCACCATCGCCGTAATGGGTTGTATCGTCAATGGTCCGGGCGAAATGGCCGACGCGGACTTCGGCTACGTGGGCGGTGCACCAGGAAAAGTGAATCTCTACGTAGGTAAGGAATGCGTCCAATACCATATTCCCGAGGAGCAGGCGGTAGATAAGCTGATTGATCTTATCAAGGGACACGGAAAGTGGGTCGATGCCGACGCCGAACACGAATTTCAATCGACGAACGCTAGTGTCGTGTCCGATAAATAAGCATGCCAATGCCAGAGCCATTTTCGGCCTCAGCAAGGCGGCCGGCCTCGCCCCTGCTGCCGGGATCAACAGTGCATGAATCTTCGACCCGATAATCGAAAACCCGACGAACTTCGCCCCGTTTCCATTGAGGCCGGTATTGCACCTCACGCAACCGGCTCGACGCTGATTTCGTGCGGGGATACCCGGGTAATCTGTGCCGCCATGCTCGAGCCCAGGGTGCCCACGTGGATGCGGAGACAGAGGGTTGAGGGGGGATGGATAACGGCGGAATATTCGCTGCTTCCGTATAGTACCATAACCCGCAAGGATCGGGATAGCTCACGAGGGAGAATCGACGGCCGCTCGATCGAGATTCAACGCCTCATCGGGCGAGCCATGCGGGCTGTCACCGACCTCATGAAACTCCCGGGATACACGCTCTGGATCGACTGCGACGTATTACAGGCTGACGGAGGCACCCGGACCGCCGCGATCACCGGAGCTTACGTCGCCGCCCGGCTCGCCGTTGCCAAGTTGATTGCGGAAGAAAAACTGAGCCAGAATCCGTTTCTGGATTCCGTTGCCGCCGTCAGTGTCGGCATCTACCGGGGGCAGGCGATTCTTGACTTGAACTACCCTGAAGACCGTGATGCCAGCGTCGATTGCAACATCGTCATGACCGGATCCGGAGAATTCGTTGAGATACAAAGCGCCGGGGAAGAAGCGACATTTTCGAGGGCACAATCCGATCAACTTCTGGATCTGGCCTGCCTTGGAATTGCGCGTTTAACCGAATTCCAGTGCGAAGTTATCGGCGCTGATACGGAATCGGACCCGTAAATCTGAATTCATTCTCGTAATGCGATTTTGCTGGCGTTCGCTTTTCCTCGGTTTGGTAAGGTCGCGAACGAATCGGAGAAGCATAACAGAGTTTTATCTCGCCAGCACAGCCCCCTTGCGCACCACCCAAAAAAGGTTATGTCAGTTGAAAAATCCAAGTGTGGTGTGTTCCACTAGCCATGGGCAGAGTGGAGTTGAATAAATGCTATCCCGTTCGTTGCCGACTGAGCTTGTCAGCGGCTCCACGGCGGTATGGCCGTCAGGTCAACCCTGGGAACGGTGCGATGAAAGGAGACTGTCGAACGCATCCAAACGGTTTATGAACATTCACGAATATCAGGCTAAAACGCTTTTTGAGCAATTTGGTATCCCGGTTCCGAAAGGCCGCGCTATTCAAGCGGCAAACGAAATTGACGATGCCCTGGCCACGTTCAATGAGGCCGGAGTCGTCGTCAAAGCGCAGATTCATGCAGGAGGACGCAGCAAGGGAACGTTTGTCAACGGATACCAGGGAGGGGTCCACGTTGTCTCGACACACGGTGAAGCGGCGGCGGCAGCCAGGCGCATGCTCGGCAATACCCTCGTCACTCACCAGACAGGTCCACAAGGGCGCAATGTGCGGACGATATATTTCACCGAGGCCAGCGCCATCGAAAAGGAATATTATCTCGCCATTCTGCTCGATCGGGCAACATCCAAACCGGTCATTGTCGCCTCCACCGAAGGAGGCGTGGATATCGAGGAGGTCGCTTCTACCGCACCCGAGAAGATCATCAAGGTATCCATCGAGCCAAGTCTGGGACTGCGTCCCTATCAAGCACGCCAGGTAGCCTATGGCTTCGGCTTCAAAGGAGATCAGAACGGTGCCATGGTCCGACTCCTGTCCAATCTCTACCGGCTTTTCTGGGAGGAGGATGCATCGCTGGTTGAAATTAATCCGCTGATCTCTACCCCAACCGGTGATATCTGTGCGCTCGATGCCAAAGTGTCGTTCGACGACAACGCGCTCTACCGGCATCCCGAAATTGAAGCGCTCAGGGACCTCAACGAAGAGGACCCCAAAGAAGTGGAAGCAGCGCGCTTCAATCTCAATTACATTGCCTTGGACGGCAATATTGCCTGTCTCGTGAACGGTGCCGGCCTGGCTATGGCAACCATGGATATCATCAAGCACTTTGGGGGGAATCCCGCGAACTTCCTCGATGTCGGCGGAGGCGCCGATGAAAAGCAGGTCACCCAGGCATTCACAATTATCTTGAGCGACAAGAACGTCAGGGGAATTCTGGTTAACATTTTTGGTGGCATCATGAAGTGCGATACCATCGCCACGGGCATTATTGAGGCCGCTCAAGCTGTCGGAATTTCGGTTCCCCTAGTGGTTCGATTGGAAGGAACTAATGTCGAAACCGGCCGTCAACTTCTGGGCGACAGCGGTCTAGCCATAAATACCGCCGATACACTGAGTGACGCCGCCCGGAAGATCGTGTCCCTGGCCATCAAATAGGCGTTATTCCCATTATCTTAGATTGGAAGTTTGAACTATGAGTGTGCTGGTCGATCACAACACCCGCCTAGTCGTGCAGGGCATCACCGGCAATGCCGGCGCCTTTCACACGCGCCAATGCATCGCCTATGGCACCAAAGTCGTGGCCGGCGTGACGCCGGGCAAGGGAGGAGAGCGCTTCGACGAGTGTATTCCCATATTCGATACGGTTGCGGAAGCCGTGAACCGGGAAGGCGCCAATGTCTCCATGGTTTTTGTTCCCCCACCTTACGCGGCCGACTCCATTCTGGAAGCAATCGATTGCGGTGTTGAATTGATTGTCTGCATTACGGAAGGCATCCCGGTTCGAGACATGATCGAAGTGAAAGATCGGTTGTCTCGCAGTCGTGCCCGGCTCATTGGACCCAACTGTCCGGGCATTATTACTCCCGGACAATGTAAGATTGGAATCATGCCGGGATATATTCACCAACCCGGAAAAGTCGGCATCATATCGCGATCGGGCACGCTTACTTATGAAGCAGTGTGGCAACTCACATCGCGGGGCCATGGCCAAAGCACTTGTATCGGTATTGGCGGCGATCCCATCGTCGGCACCCGACACATCGACGCAGTCAAGCTCTTCGCGGAGGATCCGGAGACCGAGGCACTCATTCTGATTGGCGAAATTGGCGGGACCGACGAAGAGGATGCCGCCGCCTTTATCAAGGATTACGTCGACAAACCGGTAGCCGCTTTCATCGCGGGGACGACCGCGCCCCCGGGTCGCCGCATGGGGCATGCCGGCGCCATTGTATCCGGACGCAGCGGTACCGCATCAGGAAAAATCGAGGCGCTTCGGGAAGCGGGTATCGGCGTTGCACCGACCCCTTCCGAAATCGCCCAGACTTTGCTAACGGTGTATAACCCCGCCTGAGCAAAGCGCCGCCAACTTTTCTCTCGACCCCGCGGGCTTCTTCACCTACCTTTTTTCACTTCGGTCATGGATCACTGTAAGCTAATCTTAACCGACGCGCCGACTCCGAGATCGCATACTTTGAACTGCCCGACACGTTTAACTATTTGCTGGTGAGGGCCTTTTCGTCCGACAAGCTCTTCAATTCAATGGCTCTTCCGCCACAATCCACAGAACACGTCGAGGATGCTCCTGTGGTACTTCTGACCGAAGACAATCTAACAGATCGTCGCTATCTTGAATACATGCTCCGCCGCATGGGTTACAATGTAGAGGTCGCCGGCGACGGACACGAAGCTTATGAGAAAACGCTACAGGTAAAACCTGACGCTATTCTTATGGACATCATGCTGCCCCATGTTGACGGTCTGACGGCGATTCGAATGCTACGCAACAATGTGGAGACAAAGAATATCCCAATAATCGTCACCACTTGCCTCAATAGTGAAGCCGACGCCGCCAAATGCTTAGCCGCAGGGGCCGATGTCCACCTGGGTAAGCCCGTAACTCCGGATGATCTCAAGGATTCACTGGCCCGATTCATTTCCCCGCCCAATTCCGCTTCATAGCCACTGAAGTCAAGGTATCATTGCCGTACCGGATTGATCGGAACCCTTGTGGTTTCAAATACCAGCGGCACGTTTTCGAACTCGTTTCGACATGCGATCTTGTATTCCCATCCTTGACAAATAACCACAGGAAACAGATGTAGCTCTCCTATGGGTTCTATTAATCAGTCGATATGTTTTGGATGTTTTACGCGCGGCCAGCCCTCCCCTGAGCAAGTCATCGTGGAAGCTGCCCAGATCGGATTCAAGTCGGTCGAAATGCTTCCCAGCGAGTACTGGGAAACCGTAAGGGAAAACGGGATGCGGGTGGCGATTGTCGTCGGACACTCCTCCTTACCGGATGGGCTCAACAAGCGCGAAAACCACAATCGGATCGAAGACGAATTGCTGGCCAATATCGAACTGGCTGCCGCCAACGATATCCCCGGACTGATCTGCTTTTCGGGTAACCGGGAGGGCAAGTCGGACGAAGAAGGGAGGGATAATACGGTGGAGGGATTGCTGCGGGTGAGCCGCGCCGCTGAAGAAAAGGGCATCACGCTCTGCATGGAACTGCTCAACAGCAAGGTCAATCATCCTGACTATCAGTGTGACCGCACAGCGTGGGGCGTGGAGGTGTGTAAGGCGGTCAATTCGCCGCGGGTTAAGTTGCTCTATGATATTTACCACATGCAGATCATGGAGGGTGACCTGATTCGCACAATCAAGGAGAATTTCGACTCCATTGGTCATTTCCACACTGCCGGCAATCCTGGCCGCCAGGACCTGGACGAGGAACAAGAGATTTTCTATCCTCCCATCATGCGCGCGATTGCCGCCACCGGCTACGACCTTTATGTGGGTCACGAATTCCGGCCAAAAGGCGATCCTCTGCAAGCCATGCGGGCCGCTTACGAAACCTGTAGCGTCATGGTTTAACAGCCTTTCAAACTGTGCCCGCTCACTGAACCTACCCGGCAAGTGGTCGACGGCATCCGCCTGTATCGTACCCCGGCCGCGGGCAACACGGCGCAGTTGGCCCAGCGTTGGCCCGATGCCGCGACGCGTTTCGCCTTCCAACGCTGCGATGTGTCCGACGTCGGCATCGAGGTCAATCCAGTCTATGGCGACGATCAATGCGAGGAGTTCGACAGTTATGGTCCCATGGACCACACGCCCGTCGATGAGCGCGACTATTCCTCCGCCGGTGAATCACCGCCCTTGAAACCGGACGAATATTGAAGATCGTAAGCGATCAGATCGCGTAGCGAACCGAAGTGCCGAAGGAGCACCGATACGTCGCGGAGGCCTCCGATCGTGCGCGAGAACATCTGCTCTTTAGCCTCCTTAAGGACTTTGATACGCTCTTCGACAGTCCCTTGGGTGACTATTCGGTAAACGAATACGGTGCGGTCCTGACCAATGCGGTGGACGCGATCGACGGCTTGCTCTTCCACGGCCGGATTCCACCATGGGTCGAGCACAAAGACGTAATCGGCGGCATGTAAAGTAATGCCGGTACCTCCCGCTTTCAGACTGACCAGGATAGCACCGGGTCCGGGAGTATCCTGAAACTGGCGAACCGGTTTGTCCCGGTCACCGGTTTTCCCTGTTAGCTGGACAAGCAAGAGCCCGGGATAGTCTCTATTGAGAAGCTGCTTGATTCTTCTGAGCAAGGCAACGAACTGGCTGAAGATAACTACCTTGTGGCCACCGGCAAAAATGCCTTCGAGTTTACTGCTGAGGATATTGAGCTTTCCGCTGGCATCCAGATCACAATTGACCCACGGCAGGAGATCTGGGTCACAGCAAACCTGCCGCAGGCGCGTAAGCAGTGTGAAGAAATGAATCGCCTTTTTACGGGCGGCCCGATCGAGATCGTTGCCCAAGGAATCGATGGCCTGTTCCGTTAATCCGGCGTACTCCCTCTGCTGCACTTCAGTTAGGGGACAGAGCAATTCACTTTCGACCTTTGGAGGCAGGTCGCGGATGACTTCGTCTTTCGTTCTCCGCAGTACGAACGGGGTAATCTGGCGCCTGAGTCGGGCGATGAAAGCGTCCGTTTCCTCTTTGGCCATGGCCTCAAACGGGCGCCTGCCACCGAGCAGACCGGGCATGAGAAACTGAAACAGCGTCCAGAGATCCAACGGATGGTTCTCCATGGGCGTACCGGTCAAGACAAGCCGGTGCCGCGCCCTGAGGGCGAGACATGCATGCGTAACCTTGGCATCCGGATTTTTAATGAACTGGGCTTCGTCGAGAATGGCATAACCAAACTCGACTTCGCTGAGCAGCGGTTTATGCCTTCTCAATTGCGAATAACTGGCCAGCCATAGAGTCGCTGCGCGATCGGATAGGAAAGTCTCTCCGCGCCTGAGCACACGGGGGTTGATCTCGGGAAAGAACCGCCTGATTTCATTGATCCAGACGGGGACGACACTGGCTGGACAAACCACAATACTGGGCACCGCAGGGAGAGGCCGGGAAGCTATCAAGGCAAGCGCCTGTAACGTCTTACCCAAGCCCATTTCATCCGCGAGCAAAGCGTGACATTCGCTGTCGAATACACGATGCAGCCAAGACACGCCCGCGGCCTGATAAGCACGAAGGTTCGCTATCATGCCATTTGCCCGGATTGAGTTGTCTTCCAGTTTTCGTTTCCAGGCTTCGAGGGTCGGTGCGAAGTTAAATTCCACCTCACCGATACCAAAGAGAGAGTAGGCCATATAACGCGGCACTACCCTGGTCATGTCAGAGCCCATATTCTGGCGCCATTCCGCTACCCAGTGGGCCTGGCTTTGGGAAAGCCGCACAATACCGATTTCCGGTAAAATGAGCGCCTCGGATCCCGACCTCATTACGGCACGCGCATCGTCCAGAGCCAGCGCCTTCCCATCGATAGTGAAGTTCCAGTTCAGGCGCACACCCTCTTCGGCTTCATCAGCATCAACAAAAAGCTCCAACCGTTTCGTCCCCTCACAAAGGAGGCCGACGGCATTCGACTGACCGATCGGAAACTGGTCCTTCCATCTGGGGAGTTCGTGCCTCAGGAACGACAAGATGGGTCCCACTCCCCGTAAGTAATAGAAGCCGTCCCGAACCTCGAAGAAAAAACCGGCGCGGTGCGCATGCGTGGTAAGCCGGATAACGGTTTCCCTCTCAGCCGAATTGAGGGTGCCCTCAGCCGCCGCCGAGGCCGGGAAGGCGGCAGAAGCTGAGCCGTCAGCTTCGATCCATTCGGCCTCCAGGCGCAGACTGCGGGAAGATACCGACAGGGCGAGGCGAAGCTCGCGGCCCTGGTCGGCTTCCTCCTGCTCCGAGCCTGCCAGAGAGTGTACAACTCGATCGGGCACGGGAGCCGTCGACTCGGTGTAGACGGGTGGAATTTCGTCGGCAACGAGTTCCTCGATTTCATACAAGCCAGCCGCCCCCAATGCTTTCCCGGCATGGATATCTTCCATAGAGGTGCGCAGGCTGAAGCCCGACTCACCCCATTCCACCACGGCATAGTGAGGCTGCTTGTCGAATTTCGCGTGAATGATGGCATCGCCATCCCCCAACTCGATTTCGAGAATCTCGCCCAAACGGTAGATTTCGCGGGCCCTTCTCAGGGCGGAAGCAGAAAACTGCTCCTCCCAATCGCGCGAAAGGAGCTCGAACCAAGCCTCCAACGAGCCGGCGCTGTAAATCCGTTTAGAACTTCGCTGCACTGCGAATCACCAGTCTTTCATCGCCGGAAGGTTTGAAAAAAAACCTGAAAAAAGTACAGAGCCTAGGCGGCCCCGGCAGGTGGATCAAGCTCGTATGCTTTCATTCCCCACATCGATTCTGCAGCTGAGTACTCGAGATCGTAAATACGGTGAGTTCGGCCCAGGATTAAAGGTTCGCAATCTTGACACCGGTTAGTATTCTCTCTCACCCAACCATCTGAGCTGGGTTAACTGGTTAGGAACAGCCTTACTCAACAGTCTTTGAGAAAAGAGACACAACATCCGGTTTTAGAAGCCGTCGTGAATGAATAAATACGCATACGAGTTTCACTTGGAAAACGGCGATGTCCATCGGTTCGAAGTCGACCTCACGAGGAAAAGGGAACCGGTCGGCAATCATCACGAGCACGCCTTCTGGACCCGCCTGGAGTTTCATCAATGCCACAATTGTCCTCTACATAGCGCGGAGACTCCCTACTGCCCGGTGGCCGTGGACATCGAAGAGGTAGCTGAACAATTCAAAGACATCCTCTCATTTGAACGCGCCGATGTTCGCGTCGAGTCTCCAGTCAGAAGTTACTCCAAACACTGTGATGTTCAGACCGGTTTGAATTCACTTCTGGGCTTGATTATGGCCTCAGGCCGTTGCCCAATACTCTCACAACTCAAGCCCATGGCCCATTATCACCTGCCCTTTGCAACCATCGAAGAGACTATTTACCGGGTCGTCGGCGCCTACCTGCTAAAGCAATACTACGTCTACCAGGAGGGGCAGCGACCCGACCTCGACCTGGAGGGTTTGGCCGCATTCTATGAAGATGTTCAGCGGGTGAATCAGGATTTTATGAAGCGTATTAAAGCTGCCTCCCCGCGTGACGCGAACCTGAATGCCATCAACACGCTGTTCTCGCTCTCCATGATGGTAGCCATGACGTTCCTGAGCAAACTGGAGGAGATCAAGCCACTGTTCTTTTCGACCATGGCTCCGGTCACAAAAAGGGAAACACCCACTGTAGCGCAGTCTGACCTGCTCTGAAATATGGGGATTAACACGGTATTTGACTCGCCATGAAAACTGATTGTTATTTTTCTCTCCCCGTTGAATATCTTACACGGGACGAGACAGCGCTGGGATGATAGTTTACTTCTGGGGAACGCGTGGTTCACTGCCGGCCTCGCTTACGGCACAATCTCACCGCCAAAAGATTTTCCGAGCGGTCGAGGCAGCGCGGGGCCAAAATCTGGATTCGGACCATGCAATATACGATTTCATCGATACCAAGCTGCCCTTCTCGGTCAGCCGGACCTACGGCAGCAACACCTCCTGTATCGAGATTAAAGACGATACCGATGGCGATGAGTACATCCTGTGCGACGCCGGATCCGGAATCCGCGACTTCGCCAGCCAGTGGGTAAAGGCGGGGCACGCCACCGAGAGCCACACTTTCCACATCCTCATGACCCATCTCCATTGGGATCATGTCATGGGGTTTCCATTCTTCACCCCTGCCTACATACCGGGAAACCGCATCATTTTTCACGGCTACCACGATACCATTCCGGGAACCTTCAAGTCCCAGATGGATTCTCCTACCTTTCCGGTGCCGTTCTCCATGCTGGGGGCTGATATTGAGTTCGACATTCAGCCCCCCTGCACTCCTTTCAATATTGGGGGATTTGAGATTACCAGCATCGAACAGAACCATCCTGGAATCTCCTATGGATTCCGCTTCGCCAAGGACGGGAAGTCCTTCGTGTATTCAACAGACTCGGAGCATAAAGACGACGCCTACGATAAGGAATATCCTTTCCTCAAGTTCTTCCAGGATGCCGATTTACTCGTCTTCGACGCTCAATACTCCCTGGCCGACGCCACCTTCAGTAAAGCCGACTGGGGCCACTCCAGCAATGTTATGGGGGTGGAACTCGCTTCCCGCTCAATGGTCAAGCACTTGGTCATGTTCCACAATGAACCCACTGCCGATGACAACAGCCTGGATGAATTTCTATTCAATACGCGCATGTATAGTGACATCTACCATAGCGAATCAGAGGACAACCTGAGTCGCCCGCAATACCCTGAGAACATTTCTATCGCCTACGACGGAATGGAAATCGAGATCTGATCCATGAAACGGGCGCAGAGTCACCGCAATTAAGCAGGAGCAGTGTCCCCAAATTCCGCAGCGCTATCCGATCGTCCAGAAGGCGCCACTGTCTTCCGTACCTCGATCTCCAAAAAGGCTATAAGCCTTCTTCCTCTTATTCGCTACAACGGGCCGATCCGGCTGGTGTCTCGAAAGTCCGAACTGAATGCCGTTATCGAGTCGCTTACGAGCGAGACACTCCTCGGCTTCGACACCGAAACTCGTCCGGCATTTCGCAAAGGCGAATCCTACCCCCCCTCGCTCCTTCAATTGGCTGGATCCGACACCGTCTATCTGTTTCAGATCAAGCAGCTCGGCAACTTTCGCCGGATACTTCGGGAAGTACTGGCAAATCGTTCTATTACCAAGGTGGGTGTGGCCATTCGGGATGACATCAAGAAACTCAGGGAAATTTCGAACTTTAAGCCAGCGGGCTTTATCGAACTCAGTGCGTGCACATTGAACCGCGGAATAGTGAATACAGGACTGAGAAGCCTGGCTGCGCTGTATCTGCACGGGCGTATTTCAAAGAGCGCGCAGGTGACTAATTGGAGCAGAAGTAGATTGACTTCTGCTCAGATCAGGTATGCCGCCACCGATGCCTGGATGAGCCGCCAACTCTATCTGCATTTTTGCGAGCTTGGGATGACGAACCCGACCAATGAAGGGAAAACTTGAGAGGATTGGGAGGCAGTTTGGAGTTGGCCGCATCCAGCGCCACATCCTGATTTGCTGCGATCAGACAAAACCGAAATGCTGCCCGCTTCAGGCGGGCCTGGAGTCGTGGGAGTTTCTAAAGCGCCGGTTGGACGAATTGGGGCTCACGGGAGCGGGAGGCATCTACCGCACAAAGGTCAATTGCCTGCGGATCTGCGCGGGGGGACCCATTGCCGTCGTCTATCCCGAGGGGACATGGTACCATTCCTGTACGCCGAATGTTCTGGAAACCATCATTCAGCAGCACCTCATCGAAGGAAAGAGAGTGCAGGAATTCGCCTTCATGGAGCATGCCCTCAATGACCACCCAGCCATCGCCAGATCGAGCCGAGAAGGATAACGTCCCGCTTGGCGGGTCGCGATATTTTGGCTTTGCCGGAACAATTCAGCCAAGAATGGCGGGACAGACGAGACTTGAACTCGCGACCTCCGGCGTGACAGGCCGGCGTTCTAACCAACTGAACTACTGCCCCAAAAAAGGGATACGAAGGTAGAACAAATTCAGTTGCTGTCAAGCTAGGTTTGCCACAATTGACACCGCATGCTAGAGCAAAATCACGGCACTGCGAAGAATGGAGCTCCCAGAGCTCATAACGGACAGCCCCCGGAATCTCGGCGCCACCCGGATGATTCCCATCCTCACTCCTCACCCTACTACCCTGTCGCCGCTCTGCTGGGGATCCCGTGGTTTACGCTGTTCCTAACGTTTCCCGGCGCTCGCGACGTTATCGCGCTCGGGCATTGGCTCCGCATAGGGGGCGCCGAACTCATGGTGCTCACCTGCACTACCAGTCTCATTATTGCAGTTCTGTTCCGGACCTTCTTCCGGGAACTCGGCGACATCTATCGCCGCCTGGTCTACGCCCACGGAATCGCCATCACTGCATTGTTCGTCTTTGCAACCCAATTGCTCCTGATCTGGGGCGGGAAGGGTATCCTCTTGGCGGAGGTCGAATCCACGGTTGAATCGGTCAGCTTGTTCGAGCTGATTGTCAGCCACCTGCTTTTCCTGCCGCTGCATCTCTGCCTGTTCGTAGTAAAATATCTGGTCTTTGCCGCTATCCCGCTGCTCTATGTGCACATACTTATTCAATCGCGGGTCACGAGAATAAGAATGGGATTTTCCTTGAAATGTTGCTTGCTATAGCGATCTATACCTGCGTTACGCATTGGCCGGCATGTCGGCCGATGCAGAGTTAGTAAGAAATTGACGATTGAGAAAACATGGCGAGAAAAACAACAAAGAAAAAAGGTATTAGTCGGATTGATTCAGGTTCTACCCACGGTTGGTTCGTAAGGGGATACAAGAACGGCAAGACATATTCCAAGCTGTTCAGCGATCTGAAGTGTGGGGGAAAGAAAAAAGCACAGGACATGGCGATTGCCCACCGGGACGAGCTTCATGGGAAGCTCGAACAGATTCCGCAAAAGCCACGCGGGCGCCGCATCGTATACCGCGATTCGCGTAACACGACGGGGGTACTCGGCGTCTGCCGCACGGCCAAACGCAGCGCCAACGGCAAGGTCAACGAATGTTACTCCGTGAGCTGGAGGCCCGAGCCCGGGGTGCAGAAATGTACGTCGTTCTCGATCCGCAAGTACGGCGAGAAAAAGGCCTGTCAGCTGGCTGTGGCGCACCGGCGAAAGATGCTGCGACAAATCTATGGTCCCGGGATTTTCCGGAAGCTGGCAGCGCGCCAGCGCGCACTGGAAGGTAGCCCTACGGCCAGCTAGCAGCGCCGAATTGGACGGCACCCTTGTGAAGAGCCTCCTCCCCGCAGTAGGCTACGGGGAATCTATGGCTTTTTGCACTTCGGGACCGGGTGTCGTCCACAATGGTGATGCTTATTCCTCAGACACGACACGGAAAGGTGTTTTTTAGCACCTTGCCGCGAGCTGCAGTACCTGTTTAGTGTGTTTCAGGCTGCCCCGGGCACAACCCAACCTGGGGCAGCCGAAGCACAGGGTAGTGCGGCGCCATCATTGATGATTGCAAACGTCCCGGGCGTGTTAGCCAAATTAAAACTTGATACCCATCCCGCCGGGCTCTATATATTAATCCTGCTTAGTCACGCTGCAATTTTAGGTAATTCGCTTACAACCGTCTGACTTTCGGGATATGAGATTCGCCGTCAACTTTGCCCTCCTTTCCAGCCTCTGTTTCATCGTTTCGGTCCCATCGCTGCAGGCGCAGTCGGGAATGCCCCAGGGCGTCGTTCAGGCTTTCGATATTTCGGGCACCGTGATGCTGATTAACGAGGCCACATCAGCCCGTGGGCCCTTGACCCCGGGTCGCCAGTTTACCGAGGGTTACGCAGTCGAGACCGCAGCCGCAGCCTCGGTTACTCTGGTTTTTTCTAATGGCTCCTCCCTTGTGTTGAAGGAGAATTCGCAGCTCTCCATCACTCGATACCTTAAGGAAGAGTCTCCGGAAGGGACGCAAGATATAGATGCCCTCAAAGAAGAACCGAGCCGGTCGGAGACCCGCCTGCTGCTCAACTACGGGGATCTTCTGGGGAAAACCAAGAAACTGAACAAACGCTCGAAGTTCGTCGTCAATACTCCCGGCGGATCGGCGGGCATCCGCGGTACCGTTTTCCGGATTAGACTTTTAGTAACCGCTACGGGGCTGATTATGGAGGTTATGAACATCTCCTCCCCTATCCCCCTTGCGATAACGGTAACCATCTTTGACAAGCCCGAGCAGCTCCAGCAGGCATTGGATGGCGCGGAGATTAGCGGCGTCGAGGTCGAACCGACGGCAGTCGCGCAAGGAACGTTGCTCGAGGCCACTGTCCAAACGGATGCGCGAGGCCAGGTAACGAGGAACGAGCGGGGGGTCCCGGACTTGAAGGTAGAGCTCTCGAACGTGACCGAATCAGAACTGCAGGCTTTGACAGCTGACATAAATAGCAAGCTCACTCGGGCGATTGCCCAGCTAAATAGGCTGGCACCTCCGCCTCCGCCACCACCACCGCCTGAGCCGGATCCCACTCCGGAACCCGACCCGACACCGGAACCAACATCCAAGACGGATAATACGCTCTTCGATCCCAGCGTGACCGGTGGGGGAGGATAAAGGTCGCCGGGATCCCCGTTTCCCCTTCACAAAAGGCTGGACTCCGTCATCCGCTGTATGACTTGCGCCGGAGCGGCCGGCACAGCTGGGTATCTCACAAGATATCAACTGCTGCGATGTTCCGTGAGAAAATCGTGCTGAAAAATGCTCCGAGGGGGCACCTAAATTCCCCTGCTTTTGCTCGATGAAATATCTCGTCTTCAGCGTGAGCCTGAATCCGCAGAGCCGAAGCACGCAAATGGCCCTGGCGGCCGCAGCAAGGTTACAGGATAAACGCGCCGACGTGAAACTGATCGATCTCTCGGATTGGGAGCTTCCGCTCTGTGACGGAGGACCCTGTTACGATCATCCGAAAGTCATCGAACTACGGGATATCGTGGCTGAGTCCGACGGCATGATCGTGGCCTCCCCCATTTACAATTATGGCTTTTCCGCGGTGGCCAAGAATCTACTGGAACTTACAGGCCGCGCCTGGGAAGAAAAGGTTGTCGGGTTCATCTGTGCCGCCGGAGGACCGTCTAGCTACATGTCCGTTATGCCCTTTGCCAACAGCCTCATGCTCGACTACCGTTGCGTTATCGTGCCGCGCTTCGTATATGCAACCGAAAACGCCTTTAGCGACTGCCAGTTGATCGATCCGGAAGTGAGGCAACGGCTGCACATATTGGCCGATGCCTTGTTGAGGTTTACCGAGGCTCTGCGTTCATAGCCTGCACTAGTGTCAGTTTCCTTTTGACATTGCTCCCTTGCCTGAACAAAAGGATGAAGCGCCAGCCGGTCGCATCACCTTTCATTTATATCTCTGTTTCGCTTTTTTAGCAGCAACCAATGTTTGGAAAAGTTTTCGGATTCCTCTCCAACGACGTAGGCATCGATCTGGGCACCGCAAATACACTGGTCTACGTCAAAGACAAGGGCATCGTGTTGAGAGAACCGAGCGTGGTTGCCATTCGCAGCGACTCCCGTGATGTCGTTGCGGTAGGGATTGAAGCCAAACGTATGCTGGGCCGTACGCCTGGAAATATTACCGCTTTGCGCCCAATGAGGGACGGGGTGATTGCCGATTTCGAAATTACCGAGGCCATGCTGCGTTATTTCATCGGCAAAGTTCACAATAACATGAAATTTGTGCCGCCCCGTGTCGTGGTCGCTGTTCCCTCGGGCATTACCGGAGTGGAGCGACGAGCGGTAAAAGAATCGGCGACTCACGCCGGCGCACGGCAGGTCGTTTTGCTGCAGGAGCCTATGGCTGCCGCTATCGGCGTAGGGCTCCCTATCGATGAACCCACCGCGAACATGATCGTCGACATCGGAGGCGGGACAACTGAGGTCGCCATCATTTCCCTGTCCGGTGTCGTCTTCACTAAAAGCATCCGGGTCGGGGGCGACGAGATGGACAGCGCGATCACGAACTATATGAAGCGGGCCTATAATCTCATGATCGGCGAGCGCACCTCTGAAGAAATCAAGATCAAAATCGGTTCCGCCACTGCCTTCGGCGACGAGATGGCATTGGAGGTCAAAGGGCGGGATTCGGTGGCAGGCCTGCCCAAGACGCTTCACATAAGTTCACAGGAGGTGCGGGAGGCGCTTGCCGACACCATGAATTCAATCACCGAACTCGTGCGCAATGCCCTCGAGCGGTGTCCTCCCGAGCTATCCTCGGATCTCGTCGATCGCGGATTCATACTCGCTGGAGGGGGTGCCCTCATCCGCAGCATCGACAAGCTTCTCAGTGACGCCACCGGACTTCCCGTGATCGTAGCGGAGGATCCGTTGAGCGCGGTCGCGCATGGAACTGGTGTGGTTCTCCAGAACCTTCGCTGGCTTCTCAATAATCGGAGTAGTTGAACTTGATAATTCCCTGTAGCTTGCTGCAGGGTTCTAAAAAAACACCTTGTAGGACGACACCAGGTCCCGAAGGGCAAAAGGCCGTAGATTCCCCGTAGCTTGCTGCCGGGAGCAGGCTTTTTGACGGTGTCGTTCAATCACGACACCACGTGCTCAGGAAGCGGTTCTTCACCTCGCGGCCTCTCGTCGCACTTCTGGCTCTGTTGGTCGTCTGGTGGCTATTGCTCCCCACCCTGGGGAGTTTCCTGAAGCTTACCTTTTTTGAGTTTCAGGCTCCCCTCTGGACCGTTCCCTCCTACGTCAAGGACCTGGGGGAATACTGGATGCTGACCAAACATTCTCCCGTCGACCTGGTGGAAGCAGGCAGAGACCTCGCCAGACTCAATGCCGCCTACGAGCTGAAGCTTCAGGAATACAGCACGCTTTCCGACGAGTTGCAGCGACTGGAATCGATTCTGAGCCTCTCCTCTAACGCCCGGTTTCGCTATGAGATTGCTCGCGTTTCCCGGCGCGACCAGAGCAGTTGGTGGCAACAGATTATCATACGCAAAGGTCGGCTTCACGGCATCAGGGAGGGCGCCGCCGTGGTCTACGGTGGCGGTGTAGCGGGACGCGTCAGGGAAGTTTACCAATACTCCGCCGTGATCGAGCTCATTTCCAGCGCGACATTTCGCATAGCTGCACATTTGGAGGGAGATATGCGCCCCGCAACTTACCGGGGAGGACGCAACTTGAGCTTTCACCCGGCAATCGGCAGTGTCACCAACGTCCAGTCAGATATTCTGATCGCTTCCGACGCTCCCCTCAGGCTGGTGACCTCTCGTTTGGGCGGCGTATTCCCCGACGGGCTCACTATCGGTTGGGTCGACTATCTCGATCCGGGGAGCGACGGACTGTTTCAAAGTGGTCAGGTACGCCTTGACACCCGGCTGCTCGAACTTCGTGAGGTAGCTGTTCTCATCCCGCTCGAGGAGGAGCGCAAATTGTGAATCCGAATCATCGACTACTGATCGTAATCGGAATCAATCTCCTCTTGGCCGCGCTCGTGAGCCAGGTGAATACGGCATTTTCAGGCTGGGCAGTTCATTTCACCGTCGACGCCCTCTTTCTGCTTGTTCCTGGCCTCTATCTGGGAATGGTTCGCGGCCTGCTTGCAGCCGCCGTCGCGGGACTGGCGATGGATGCGCTGCTACCGCTTCCATTTGGCGCCGCCACGGCCTTTTACCTGGCTGCATTCGCTTTGATCTTGCGATCTCGCCACCGCCTCAGACGTGAAAACTGGAAACATCTAGTTATGGCCGCGCTGGCATTGAATTTCACCTACATGACTTACCTGAGTTTCTTTTTCGGTGGCCTACCGGATCGGAGTAGCATCTACTGGTCCCGGTTGATTACAGACCTCATACTTTCAGAGTTTGTCGTGTTCGCGTGCGCCTGTTGGTATGTCGATTTACAATTAACTCTGCTGCATCAGCTCGGCGCAAATCTGGGAGCCGAACTGCGCGATTTCTGAGTCATGGTCGTTGAGATTTTCAAGAATTACGATCCGCGCATACGCATTTTCTACCTGATCTTCGCCATCCTCTTTGTCACTCTGGCCGCCGGTGTTACCTATCGGCAGGTACTCCTGGGACCGAAGTATAGAGAACTGGAAAAGAGACAGAATCTTCGCCGCATCCTCATTCCCGGTCCGCGGGGCAATATATTTGATCGCGAAGGCCGTCTTCTAGTGGGAAATCGTCCCCTCTTTTCCGCCGTCGTCTACTTGAACGAACTCCGGCCCGAGTTTCGGCGCGAGTACATCGAGCTTGTCAAGAAGGCACGCAGTGAAGGCCGGGAGATTACGCGCGGAGCCCTCCAGATCGAAGCGCGCGCGCGCGCCATTCAAGTTTATCTGAATCGTATAAATCGCATCCTCGGGCGTCAGATTAACGTCGATGAAAGGGCTCTGGAAAGGCACTTTCGACAGAACCTTCTGCTTCCGCTGCCCCTCATCAAGGACTTGGAAATGGTTGAGTACGCAAAACTGATTGAGCAGATTCCGGTTGAATCACCCGTTCAGATACTGGCCGATAGCGCGCGATTCTATCCCTATGGATCGGCCGCCAGCCATGCTCTCGGATACGTGACTTCAACCTATGACGTGCCCGAGGAAGGCGTTCCCGGCAAGGCCCTAACCACCTTCCGCTTCAAGGGAAAGACCGGGCGTAACGGCATCGAAAATAAATTTGACCAGCACCTGCAGGGAACCAGCGGCGGGGAGATCTGGATCGTGGATCCTTCCGGATTCAAGTACGAGCGCATCGCCCACAAATCTCCGATCAAGGGCCGAGACATCCGTACCAGCCTTGACATCGACCTGCAATTGGCCGCTGAGAAGGGATTGGGGGACCGAGTGGGGGCTGTGGTCGCCCTGGCAGTGTATACAGGGGAAGTTCTAACTCTGGCAGATAAGCCCGATTACGATCTCAACCAGCTCTCACCCTACATTTCCTACGAGGTAGACGAAGCGATTCGGGAGCGCGGCGCGTGGCTGCCCCGAGCTACCCAGGGCCTCTACCCGCCCGGCTCCACCTTTAAGCTGCTTACCACCGTGGCGGGGCTGCGCAATAAGAAGATCAGTCTGGCCAGCGAGGTCCATTGTCCCGGGTATTATTTCGTGGGTCGCCGCCGGTTCCACTGTCACCGGCGCAGTGGACACGGTCTCATGGGTCTCACAGACGCCATAGCCCAAAGCTGCAATGTCTTTTTCTACCAATATGGGATTGCGACCGGCGTCGATGCATTGAGTAGCGAAGCGCGCCGCTTCGGGTTTCACCGGCCCACCGGGATCGAACTCTTGAGTGAGTCGCGGCTCACCTTGGTTCCCGATCCAGCGTGGAAGCAGTCAAAACTGCTGGGGGCGTGGACTGGAGGAGACACCGCCAATTTGGCTATCGGACAAGGTTTCCTCCGGCTCACCCCACTGCAGATGGCCTGCTTTACCTCATCACTGGCAAGGCGTCAGACACGTACTAAGCCGACCCTGATTCACGATCCTATGAGGAAGTTCGCTTCGGTTGAGCATGGTGGCTTCGCCATCGGACTTCCGGAAAGCGAATACGCCGCACTCATCGAGGGAATGGAGACCGCTGTGCAGACGGGAACGGCGCGACGCGCCCAGATAGGAAGCCTTCGCATCGCCGGCAAAACCGGCACCGCTCAATTTCGGGCCAACAATCAAAACACCAGCCTGGCCTGGTTCCTCGCCTTTGCCCCGGTCGATGATCCAAAGATTGCCGTCGCGGTGGTCGTGCAGGGCATGGATGCGGAAGACCACTACGGAGGGGGGTTGACAGCCGCACCCATCGGTCGTGCCGTCATGGAAGCATTCTTTTTAAAGGACCCGGAGTATTCCGGACTCCTGGCCGCGCTTAAGTAGAACCGGTTCATTCGGATGTGAAGCTTCGCCCTACCTGATTTCGTTCGAAATCGACAATCGCCGGCGGGCATTCTCCCGGGACGACTTCTGCCTTCTGCCTTGAAACTTCAGGCTCAGGGCGAGCTGGCGGGCGATGGATTCACTCGGAACTGTCGGGAAATTTGGCCGGATCGCAGCAGCCACGAACCGGTCGTCCTCGTTCTCCTTGTCCTCCTCGTGCCCGGAGCGCAGCGATAGTTACATCGAACGTGCCGAAAGAAATGTGGGATCCGAAACCTGCAACCTCTCCGAAGTTTCACCTCCGTTTGATCCGGCCTGTCGTGAGCGAAGTCGAACGAGCCAGCATCAGCGCAGCCGGGGTCCGACTCACCTGTCCTCATACCCGTGCGGCGCGGCTCAGGAGATCACGCGCGGCACGGAAAACACTCTTGGGATTGGGCCAATCGGCATCCGGACCAAATCGGAGGGCCGGCAGTTCGCGATAGACGCAATTCCACTCTTTGGGCGGAATCTCGGGAGATCGAGCAACTCGCGGTAAAGCATTGCGAAACCGGCTTACAAATTGCCCCGCTCGGCGCCTGACCGGATCGTGGGTGAGTCGCATGCCGAAAAGCCCACTTCGCCGGAGCAATCGGGCAATCAAACTCGGCAAGCTGATCGCCAGCACCACGCCCATGCCGAGCAATCCCAAGCCCTGCCCAAGCCGAATCCATTTACCCCTGCTCCAAGGGCCGGTAATCCAGGAACGCATCGTTTCCAGCCATCCGCGCATCTCCGACTTGAGGGCAAAGAGGAAGTTATTGCCCAAAGTCTTGATCTGGCTGGCCAGTTCCTGCTGCTGATCCTCATCGAAATTGACGATGCGCCGGTACCACAGAATCCTCAGGCTATCGAGATAGGCCCGCCAGGTGCGATCGATAAGCAATTGCCCGACCCATCCGGCATCATCCGACATGGCATTGGCACTGCCCGATCCGGGCGTCGGATCGACCCGAAACCAGCCCCCCTGGCCGTTGTTGGCCTTGGCGTCGAACATTTCGCACCAGGCATGTGCATCCTTATTCCTTACCATGTAATAATTCTCATATCCGTTCCAGGTGCCGCCTTTGAATCCAGTCACGACCCGTGTAGGAAATCCCGCCGCACGCGCGAGTAATGAAAACGCTCCGGCAAATAGCTCGCAGTGTCCCGGCTCCGACGACAGCATCCACCGAACGAGAAAATCGGTCTTGCCGGAGGGAATCATCGACTTCAGCGAATAGCCGTGGCGTTCGGCCAGGAAACGCACGGCGCGCGCACTGAACTCCTGGGAATTGATGGCTTCTCCTGCATTGATGGTTGCTACCTGCATTGTCAAGGCGGCGATATTTTCATCGCCTGCCGGTATCACCAATGTGGTTTGTGGATACCTGATCTTTTTCTTGGCATAGTGTCCAACCATGGTGAGTTCCAGCGGTTTCAACTCGGAGATTCCGCTATCCGCCTCAGTAGGCGCGAATTCGCTCTGGGAGTTCATGTTCTCCAGCTGGTAAAATAGCACGCTGCTACTGATTTTTTTGGTCCCCACCACTCGCAGGCGATCGTTGAATTCGACATCCTGTCGGTTTTGAAACCGCAGTCCGCTTTGCATGCCTAGACGAGGCAGATAGCGGGTGATCCCTCCCTCCAGGTAAAATGTCCATTTGTGCGCCTTGGGATCGTTAGTTACTTCGATTTTCTTTCCCTGGGCCTGGAAGAAATTGTCGGAATACAATTGATTCTTGGCTTTGGCGGAATCCGACATGCGGAAGTTGCCATTATAATATTCATCGAGCACGACCATGCGCCAGTAGGGCGTGCGCTCGACACTGCCCGCCGGCGCCTTGTCCACGCGAAGCGCCACGGAATCGTCCTCGATTATCTCGACTACGTCGCCAAAGCTGATGCTGTCGCTGAAGCCCGACAGGCTCTTTTTGCTGTTCAGATTGAGAAACGGCAAAGCGTGATCGAGTCGAAACCGCGGCATGAGGATGAAAATCACGGAAGAAACCGCCAGCACACCCAGGAAGATAAGCGCCGAGAAGACAAGCATGCGAAAGTCCGTCATCTGCCACACGCGCGCCAGAAAGTGGGTCAGGCGAAAATCGGCCCAGCACCCGATGGGGACGCCTTCCTTACGTTCGAATGATTCCGTAATGTTGATAAAAAAAAGCAGCGTCATGGCGCATGGGGTAAAGACCAGTATCTGGACCGCGAAGGTCAGGGAAAGAGTCATGACGCCCGAAATGACAACGATAAAGAGGCAGAGCAACACCAACTGCAGATCTTCACGCCGAGTCCGATACTGTAGGGTCCGGATCAGGACCAGCATCACAATCATGCGTACTAGTGGGGGAATTATATCCGGGCGGGAAATCAGAAAATCAACCGTCACCACAGCGATCAGCAGAGGCGTCGATGCCTTCCATAGAACCTTCGGAATGCGACCCGAAAGGCGGGGAAATGCCATCACCGACGCCACCGCCATACAGGTAACCACAAGGAGCGGCCCACTCTGCACCTCGAGGTAAAAGAGTGTCCAAAGCGATACCAGGGCAAGACACCCGCCCAGGAACCACTTCAGTTGGTAGAGCTCGAAATAGCTAAGCTTCGCCTTCTTTGTTCCCGCCAACATTGGCAAATATGCGGTTACCGGTACCGGGGTGAAAGGTAATGATGGTCGCCCCCATAACCTCATCCAGCGGAATGTAATGATCCACCGGTTGCAGTAGAGAAAGCTTCTCCAGAAAAGCGTGCAGATCGTTGAGCCGCTTGATGGGAAACGCCGGTTCGTCATTGATGGCGGCTCCCCAGAGCCGATTACTCATATATAAATCCTCGGCCAGGGAACCGACGAAACAACAGAGATTTTCGAACTGCTCTTCTCGCGTCCAGAGGCTGGTCTGGGTTTCCAGAAACAGCATGTAGGCATCCTGGTTTTCCTCACACATCTCCCGGACCAGAAGCCGTTGCTGCCGGGCACTGGCTTTCCAATGTACCAAACGCTGAGGATCGCCCGGCTGGTACTCCCTGAGATTGATCAACTCGGTCCCGCTTCCCGGTTTCAACACAGTATTGCCGGCCAGGTGACCGTGGTTACCCAAAGCAGGTCTGAATTCGTAATCGATTCGCGCCGGCCATACCGCGACTTCGCGATCCATGCTTCCGCCGATAATCTTCTTGAGGAATCCAAATGGAAATTGTGTGGACAATCCTTTAATCTCAATCGTCTCCTTACCCCGACATTTGGGTTCAAACATCCACCTCAATTCCGTCGCACTGGAGGGATCCAGGCGCTCCTCCAGATACATGCGATGGCTCTCATTTCCGATCGCGGTTCGAATATCGAACCATAGACTATAGGAGGGCAGCAGCTTCTTCTCATTGGTCAGCTCGATTTTGATGGGCGTCAGCTCTCCTGCACGGAAATGCGGTTCCAACACCAGCCGCCATCGCGTTCCCTTGAAATTGAGCCACGAAAGTATGCCACTCAGCAAAAGACTCGATAGGAGAAGGGAAAGCGTCATAAACAGAATATTGCTAGACGTGTTATAGGCAGCCGAACCGATCCCCAGCGAAAGCATGATCAGCACAATACCCGATGGCGTAGGAATTGTCTTGTGCCCCTCCGGCGGTATCACCAACTGCTTCAGCACGCGCAAGACGTTTCTGGAGCGCGACTGCCGCGTGAAAAATCCGGGGTCCGCCCAGGTGACGTCGCCGCTTCCAGGCTCCTGCACCTCTATCGGCGGGACACTGCTCATGGTTCAAAGGAGTCTTTCGGCCCAAACGATCAGGCTCACGGACGCGGCTTGTAGGCGTTCTCGTGAAGCCGCTTGTTCGATTCCTGTTTTCTCACGGAGGTCCCCTCAGACCGGTATCTGCACGGAATCAAAGATGCGCTGCAGAACACCGTCGACGATCCTCTTCTCTTCAAGTGTATCTGAAGTTTGACGCCGCAAACTTAGCCGATGCGTAAGCACCGCGAAGAAGACCCGCCCCACGTCTTCAGGAATGACAAAATTCCTCCCGTCGGCCAGCGCCGCGGCCTGCGCCGCAAGTTTAAGCGAGAGCGACCCGCGTGTGCTCACACCGGCCCGAAATTCGCTTTCGGAACGTGTCGCCGTTATCAACCTGAGTATGTACTCGATCAGGCTCTTTTCCACGTAGACTTGAGGCACAAAGTGCTGAATCTCCTGGATCTCGTTCCGTGTCACCACCGGATTGGGCTGTATACTGTCGTAGCGTAACAAACCCTGCTCGAGAATCTCGATCTCCTTGTCGAACTCCGGATAACCCATCTGCATGCGCATGAGGAATCGATCCATCTGACTCTCCGGCAGAGGAAACGTTCCTTCGTAGTCGACTGGGTTCTGTGTCGCGAATACCATGAACGGCGAAGCCACTGTGTAGGTCTGACCGTCTACCGACACTTTGCTCCGGTCCATCACTTCCAACAGGGCCGACTGCGTCTTGGGGGTGGTCCGATTGATCTCGTCTGCCAGCAGTACGTTAGCGAAAATGGGGCCCCGTTTAAATACAAATTCCTTAACCTGTTCGTCGTAAATCGATACTCCGATAACGTCGCTGGGCAGCAGGTCGCTGGTAAATTGGACGCGGCTGAAGGAACAATCAATCGAACGGGCTAAGCAATAGGCCAGGGTGGTCTTACCCTGCCCGGGCAAGTCCTCGATGAGCAGGTGTCCGGTCGCCGTCAAACAGATGAGCACCTGGTCAATCACATCGTCCTTTCCCTTGATCACTTCCTTGATATTATTCTTCAGCCGATCGAGGGTGGACTTGATTTTTGGCGCGGGAATGAGCTTTGCAGTCTCGGTCATAATAAATAATACTCTTCATTTATGGGCGACACCGGTCGCCGCCGCTAAGTTCATAATAATCGTTAGGCGGAAAATCACAGCGAGTCGGGAGCCGATGGAAACTGTCAGCATGATCGCTGCCAGGAGCGCCAGTCTGCCTTGTTCCGCGGCCTCGCATGCCTGCCGATGATAATACGCGCCCTAAGCCAAACTTGGGAGGCTAGCGCGCCGCCGTCGATTATGCAATAAAGGGGCAGGAATTGCGGTGATTTTGACGCTTTCTTTACGCTCCCGCGACGCCGGGCTGCCGGGAAACGTTCGGGATTCAGCTAAAGTCCCTTCCCACGCGTCGACTTGTGCATAAGCGCCCTTTTCCGCCGCTACGACCAATCCTGAGCCCTCGTGATAGCATCCTCAGAAACCGAGACGAACATCGAGACCCACTCGCTCTGTCCGCAGGACACTGCGACCGACCCGCCGGTCTTCGACCACGATGACTTCCAAAGGCGCATGATGCTCAACGAACGTCTCGGTTACGTGATCATAGAGATCTTCCTGAATGAAATGCCGGAAAAGCTCTCAAGTCTGAAGCGCTCCCTACGCAAGAGAGATCAAAATGCGGCGTCCATGGAAGCCCATTCCATCAAAGGATGCGCGGCACAGATCGGGGCCACGAGATTGAGTCTGTGCGCTGCCGACATCGAGAAAGTCATCTTTGAAGATGTTGAAAACGCGCCTGCGCGAGCTGCGCCTCTGCTGAAAACATTGGCTGCCGAGTACACTCGTGTCCAAAAAGTTCTGGAAACCCTCTCCCCACTCTACTCAGTTCACTGTCCACTTTCCACTGTCCACTGTCCACTTTCCGCTTTCCGCTTTCCACTGTTCACTGTTCACTGTCCACTTATACCCAAACCCGTGAACCCTTAAAGCATCCACACCCAGCCCTACTTTCCATCTCCGGGAAGCAGTTGCAGAAAGTCGCGCAACGGCAGCTGCCGAAGGTAGCTCTTCAGCCGCCTCTTGAAAAACAGAGCGAGTCCGTCCTCACGCGCCACCACTGCGATACATTCCCAACGTTCGGCGCCTAGCAGATTCATCTTCTCAGCGGCTTCGCAAAGTTCCTCGTGCCCAAGTTCGAGAACCGTGTACTCCCAGGCGAACATACGGCCGTAATCCTCGCGCACCCAACTATAGACATCCTCAGGCACCTCTTCACCGGCCTCTCTGGCCTGTTTATAGAGGCGTTTTACTTCCTCCGTGGCCTCCTCCCGATCGAAGTCTTCAACGGCCTCCTGCACGGCATCCACGGCGCGCTCATAGTAGCGCATGGCCTGGTCCATTACACCCTCCTCTTCCACCGTCACCGCCTCGATATCTCCCTCGTGCATGGCGGTGGAGGCATTGAGTTCGAGAAGCGATACAAATATCAGAATAGCCAGTCTTTTCGGAATCTGTCTTTTCATTGTAACCCCGTGAGGCAAGTAGCATGCGGCCAGGCTCACGAGACGAACGGGAAGAGAGAAGCATTGCATAGACGGAAGCTATCCCTACCCACAGGGCACGGGCAAGCCCTTCCCAAGGGATCCGTGTTTGACATTTCTCCTGTTCATTTTCTCACCACGGAAAAGAATCTAAGAGTGAAAGGTCCGTCCGACTGCAAAGGCACGATGCCATGAATCGCCTCGCTCGTGACGTTCTCCTCCTTCTTAGGGTCTTGAGCGAAGCGGGCGTGAGCTTCTTGCATAATTCTCCTCATACAGGCAAGGATCGCAGGGTCCGGCTGCGCCAATATCCCTGCGCCGCGCATAAATGCTGACCCGTAGCCGGCGTCGCAAGACGGCGGGGACCCGGTTGGGGCTGCCGCTAAAGTCGCGATCACACTTACACGGCTGGATCCACGCTTCCACGACCGCACCCTTGCGGTTCCGGCTACGCGAAAATCCATGCGCATCGCACATGCATCCCGATGTGGATTTACCCTAGACATGGAGAGTTAGTCAGCCGGTCTTCTGGACAGACTGAGGTGGACCCCCCTTCGGTCCCATAATACCAGAGAAAGGCAAGAATCAGCCCCTTCAGACCAGGATTGGCGCCCTGCAGGGCCTTTCCCGTTGACCCCCACCGCCTTGGTTTAATTATTCCTCAGGCTCAGGTACATTTTGAGCCTTCCCATGCCTCCTCCCCCTATAACTCCCTACTCGGCGTCTAACGCCGCCCAAAAGCAAATTCCTATCAGTCAGAGGGGTACTGGAGCATGAAAATCGCGATACTTGGCGCGGGTGCCATCGGTGGCACAATTGGAGGTTACCTGACTAGAGCTGGAAGCGACGTGACGTTGATCGATCCGTGGGAGGCCAATATAGACCGTATCAGGTCGAAGGGCCTGACCGTGACGGCGCTGGAGGAGGAATTCACGGTGCGGCCAATGGCCCTACTGCTGTCCGACGTCTCGAAGATCGACGATGCTTTTGACACGGCGATTCTGGCAGTCAAATCCTACGACACGGCGAACACTGCCAGAAAAATCCAGCCGCACCTCACGCCAGACGGGTTCATCGTCTCGGCACAGAACGGCATCAACGAGGACGAGATTGCCGAGGTAGTGGGCTGGCCCCGTGTTATGGGTTGTATAGTCCTGCTGGGAGCGGGGATGTACAAACCCGGACACGTGACCCGGACCACGTCGGCAAGTCTGAACACGTTCAAGTTGGGCGAACCGAGCGGAGAGATCACGCCCAGGCTGGAGAAGATGGTCGAGATCATGGGCGCGGCCGGGCCAGCCGAGGCGTCGACCAACCTCATCGGAGAGCGTTGGGCCAAGTTAGGCACCAACTGCATCAGCAATGCCGTCGCCGGAATCACGGGGATGTCATCCGGTCAGCTGCGCGCGAATCCTCTGACCCGGGAGTTGGCCATGCGAATCGGTTCGGAATTGATCAGGGTCGCCGAGGCGTTAGGAATACAGCCGGAGTCGATCTGGAGTATTCCATCCGAAATGCTCATCCATGCGCTAGAGGACGACCGTACCCGAGAGGAAGTCGAGGAGCGGATGATTGAGGCGGGCAAGGTGTTCGGGGCGGGTATCCCATCATTGGCCCAGGACCTGATGAAGGCGCGAAAGACCGAAGTAGAGTTCCTCAACGGCTACGTCGTGAAGAAAGGGAAGGAAGCGGGCATCCCAACGCCAATCAATGAGGCCATCGTAGCGGTCACGCGGCGGGTGGAGGAAGGAGAGCTCAAGCCCTCCCTGGCCAACCTCAAGTACCTCCGGGGCTAGAAAGGCCCGCTCCGCAGTAATGGCTCGTTCACGTAACGCCGGGTGGAAAGATCGAGGCATTTTGCCGCGCTGTCGTAGTAGCGCAACCGGGTGTGAAGCAGGCCACCGTTGTAGATCGGCTGTGGGCCGCCGAGCGTCTGCTGAATAAGGGCCTCGGTAGTGACCGGATTGGTCTCCTGCTACCGAATAATCCCCTACTCGGCGTCTAACGCCGCCCAAAAGCAAATTCCTATCAGTCACTGCCCTTTGGGAGAGCTCTTCGGCTGCGGCCCAGGCCTGCACCCCTTCACGAGCCTGACGCGCAGCGTAGACCAAAGCGGCCAAATGCGATGTCGCTGGGTCATGCCGTACCGAAGGCGCGCGGCGATACTGACCGACGTCTACTTCGACGTCATGACCCAGACCTCGATGGGCCAATACTCGTACATGGCCTTCAGGAAATTCACGGAAGGAAACTGATTCTCCCGAGAGCACGTGAATTGCGACCAGATCGAGACCTATTGAACCGTAGGTATCACCGCTTCCGTGCGGCAAGTTGACGGACCCTTGCCCAACAAAGCGCTGCACCAGACGGTTTCGAGCAGTGGAGCGGCGAAATCAGTGCTTCGTCTGAAAATACAAGCCAAGACTTTGAATTATTAGTGGATCAGCCGCTGGTGAGCACGACCGTTAGATCAATGCATCAGGGATCGGGTCGGTCATATCTCAAACATCTAAGTTCTGGCGAGTGCGATAAGTATTTTTAATACTGCGCTTCTTTGGCACAACGAACATTCTTTGGATCTGTACCGACCAGCAGCGTTATAATACTGTCCACGCGTTGGGCAACCCTCACATTCGTACTCCCAACCTCGACAAGCTGGTCGAATATGGGGTGGCGTTCACCCATACGTTCTGTCAGTCGCCGATTTGCACACCGAGCCGAGCCTCCTTCATGACCGGAATGTATCCCAGCACGGTACACGGCTGCAGAAACAACAATGGCTCCTGGGGCGACGGGGCCCCTCTTATCACGAAGACTCTCGCCGATGCCGGTTACGACTGCGGCCTGGCGGGAAAGCTGCACCTCTCTGAAATCAATGAAATTGCGGAAGTCCGACCCGATGACGGTTACCGGATTTTTCACTGGTCGCAGCATCCTTTAGACAACTGGCCCGAGGGCTCCGGGCACGCCTATGCTGACTGGCTGCGGAGCAAGGGAGAGAGCTTTAGCGGACTTATCAAGAGAAACGGGTATGCACCGTTTCCCCTGCATCAGTCAACCTGGGGCGCGGACCGGGCCATTGATTTCATGAACGAAGAACGGCAGGGACCGTGGTTGTTCAATGTGCACACTTTCGACCCGCACAGCATTTCCGGGAAATATTATCCTAACCCTGAGTATCTGGAAAATTACGACATCAAATCACTGCCCGGACCACTCCTCTCCCCTACCGACCGTGAAACGCAGCGCGAACTGGAGTCCGTTCGCTTTGGGACAACCTACACCGACTACGATGAGGATGACCGCAAACTCTACCAGGCCCAGTATTGGTCGATAATTGAACTCATCGACGAGAATGTGGGGCGCCTCCTGAAAAATCTGGAAGAGACCGGGCAGCGCGAAAACACTATCGTCATCTTTTTCTCGGATCATGGTGAAGCGCTGGGGGATCACGGGCTACGAAAAAAGGGCTGCCGCTTCTACGAGGGTCTCGTCCGGGTGCCACTCATTATTTCCTGGCCAGGTCGATTTCAGGAGGGGTTGCGGAGCGATGCGCTGGTTGAACTGACGGATATCGCACCGACTCTTCTTGAAGTAGCGGGATTGGAGATCCCCGCACGGATGCAGGGTCGGTCGCTCTTGCCGATCTTGAAAGGGGAAGAGGATCCCCATTTCCATCGGGAGTCGGTCCGCTGTGAATTCTTCGGCGCCCTCGGCTCGGAATATGCCACCATGATCCGCACTCGCGATCACAAGCTGGTCAATTACCACGGACACGGCGTGGGAGAGCTCTACGATCTGGGTAACGATCCCAGCGAGTTTAATAACCTCTGGAACGATCCGGAGCACGCAGAGCTGCGGTTTGAACTCATGACGAGGAATTTTGACGCCCTCGCCTTTGCCGTGGATACCGGACCGGAGCCGCTTCAATTGGAAAGTCCCTCTTCCTACTACATCGAGATCGCAATCGATTGGAAGGAAGCGTTTCACAACGAGAGAGCCGCCGAAAATTTGATGGGCAGGGCGGAGCGCGTGGCGAAGTCTCCTTCCGATTGGGGGGAGTGCGCCGATGCCTGGGCGCGAATCGGGGACGACTCCGCCGCTAGTCGGTGTCGGGAAAAAGCCGAGGAGTAAGTTGTTTGGTTTTCCGTCGACTGCCGAATTGAATTCTATCTCAATTGGTAGAAGTACCCGGGGCAATGCGTAGTCGAAGCCCGTCTTGAGCGACCGACGAAGTTTAAGCAGCGATGCATGATGCGGGAGGGCCCGCGAAAGACGCGAAAGCGGGAATGTGGGAAGTATTGCAACGGATGAAAAATGAGCCTACAGATTCGCGGCAAAGTGCTGGATAGGACAACGGGCACGGGTTTGTCCGAGGTGCTGGTATCCAATGGCGAACACGTGGTGCCCACTCGGGCCGATGGTACCTACGCGCTTGAGGTAGATCCCAACATCCATCTATTTATCTGGGTGAGTCAGCCGACCGGCTTTCGCAGCGACGGCCCCTTTTACCGGGAAACCCCCACCGAGGAGGGCGAACTCGACTTTGAACTGGTACCCGCTACCAGCCGAGCGGCGCGGCGCTTCTGCCTGGCACAGATTACCGACACCCATGTGACAGTCGGCGATCTCCGCACCCCATCAGAGGTCTGGAGCCAATCCCTGGCCGCGGTGGTCACCCAGGCACAGCCGGCATTTGTGCTGCACAGTGGCGATTTGACCAATATCGGTTCGGTGGCAGAATTGGCGCTCTACCGCCAGGGCCTGGCTGCGGTGGACACACCGGTATTTTCCCTCTTCGGCAACCACGACGGCGGCGAACTCTTCCGCGCCTTTCTGGGCCAGGCGCGCACCAGCACCGGCAACTTCAGCCAGGTGATGGGACCGGCGTATTACAGTTTCGACTGGGGCGAGATCCACTTTGCCCTCTACGCCGACATGGGCGCGTTCTTTTCCGAAGGGGACCAGATGCGCAAGGCAGCGTGGCTTCAGGCCGACCTTGGTCTGCAGAAAGATAGCCGGCCCAGCATCGTCGTGATGCATGCACCGCCCACCGCCGACTTTGTCGGGCAGATGAATGCCCTGGGGGTAAAGGCCATCCTCTACGGCCACCACCACGCCAACAAAGCCTACACCTACAATGGCACGGCCGTTTTGGGCACGGCACCGCTGTGCTTTGGCGGCATCGATACGGCACCGCGCTGCTACCGCGTCCTGGAGGTGGATGGAACCACCATCCAGCTGGATTTGCGCCCTTTGCAGGCCCCTGAATTGCAGCCGAAAACGCCCCAAAGCATCCCTTTCGAGGGCCGGGAATGGTCGTTGCAATGGATCCATCAGGTCCCCGGCGACCTGCACAGAGCCGCGCCAACCCGCTGGAAGGACCGCCTCCTTTTAAGTCTGCGGGATGAAAACCTGAGCGGTGGCCCGGGTGTTCGCTGTCTGGACGCGGCTTCCGGTGCGTTGCTCTGGGACTTTGCCGCGGACACCGCCGTAAAAAACAGCGTTGCCGTGGACGCGGCCGGCCATTGCGCGGCCCTCTCGGTGGCCGGTACGCTCTACCTGCTCGATGCGGCGAGCGGCCAGTGCCGCTGGCAGCGGCAATTGCCCCACTATACCCAGCGCTGGATCTACACGTCGCCGGTCATTGCCGACGATGTGGTTTACGCCGGCGCCAAGATGGGGTATGGCGCCTTTGCGCTGGAAACCGGCGACCTGCGCTGGTACACCCCACTCGAAGCAATCGACCTCCACGTCTGCTATGCGGCGCCCCAGGTCGCCGGCGACCTGCTGATTATCCTGGTGCCGCGTCGCGGGCTGCTGGCACTTGGCCGGGAGAGCGGGGAAATTGCCTGGGAATGGCAGGGCCAAGTGAACTGGGGCTGGGGTCGTCCGGCGCTGGCCGGACAGACCCTGATCAGCGGCGGAGACCCCAATCAACTGGTGGCCCTGGGCGCCCTTTCCGGCGACCTGATCTGGCAGCAAAATGTACCAGATACCCCCTACCCTACCGGACTGGTTGTCGCCGGCGAGCGGATTTTTCTCGGTACTCCCGTCGGCGACATCCGCTGCCACGACCTGCACAGCGGCCGGGAACACTGGCGCTTCTCGACGGGCCGGGATCTACTAGATGCGAGCCCGTACAGCTGCGGCGCCAATTCCGTGCTGGCCCCGCCGATGGTATGGCGGGGAAAGGTCCTGGCCGGGGGCAATGACGGCGTTTTCTACATGCTAAATGCTGAAACTGGCTCTTGCCTGGGGCAGGCGTCTTTCGGGGCGCCCATCACTGCAGCGCCCTGTCTTCTGGACGACGGTTTCTGCGTGCCCACCTGGGACGGCCGCCTCTGCTGCTACCGGGAAAATTCCCGCTAGCGCGTTCCCACAGTAAAAGGTTGAAGTTTTGTTTGGGGTAGTGCTGCGCGTCTCAGCACTAGTAGTAAACCTCCTCCGGTGACGGCCAGAAATAGATAATTCCGTATCCGATTACTCTTGCTCTCCGTACACCGTCGTGTCTGGTCGATACTTCTGCCATGCTGCAACAGAAAGTCGGTTGTTTCAGCATGGCAGTGACCAGCAGCACAATAAAGTGGGAAATGACGCTCGTTAGATAGAATGAACCTCCCCGACGCAAGCGTCGGGGTATCGGGGAAGGAGAACTTATTCTCTACCACAGTGTTAACTGACGCAGATCCTCATTCGGCTTGCCCTGTTCCAAAACGTATTTCTCCACCATCGCCCAATTCCCTCTCTCCCCAACCGTCCCCACGCAATACCCTGAACTCCAGAATCTTCCTCCCCAGAGTTCCTCCTTCAGCCACCGCTCCCTCTTGAACAACTCCCGTGCTGTGATACTCTTGAATTTCATCACGATACTTCCTGGCGCTATTTTCGGATGTGCCCCGCACAGTAAATGCACATGGTCTTTATCCATCCCTAGGGCCTCCAGTTCTATTTCATAGCGTTCCCCTATCCCTCTGGCCGTTTCGATCATCACTCGCTCAATCCGCTTATCTATCAGCGCCTTCCGATACTTCACCGGCATCACCACATGATAGTGGATCTCCCACACACAGTGACTTCCTCGCTTTACTCGACTTTCTTCCTTCCTCTCTCCCACCCTCTCTTCTTTATCAAGTCAGCCACCCCGCAGCAAGCTACGGGGAATCACCAAGTTGATATCGGCGCCCGCTGCGACCAATATTCGAACTACCTCCAAGTCACCGTTTCGACAAGCATGATGTAGGGCGGTGTCGCCACGGGCGTACCGTTCGCCGACCAAATTCGGAGAAGTTGCAGAATGGGCAGCATTTGTCCGTCGTCTGGTTCATCTCATCCTTGCTCCCAACGTCCGAGGTGTGGCAGGACGGCGCTAGCCGGCATTGTCCAGGACCGATTGTTTAGCCGCCCTCCGATACTTCAGCTTGTTCCCAATCCCCTTGGAGAAACTCTAACACTGTTCCTCGTGGAGAGTCTTGTTGTAGCGTCATACGTTTGTATCTCGATGAGGCGGCTAATGCGGCGGAACGAAGTGAGCGCCGCATTCCGCGCGCGCCAGCGCGCGGAACGCCCACGCTCTCCCTCACCATGACCATCCGCGGTCAAGGTGTAGGTGAGCAGCGTGTTGTTCGGCCATTGTGTCTCATTCCTGCGCCCGGAGTCCATCCTGGAGTTTCCCCATGATCCGGTTCCGGAAGCTCTTTGGGGCAGGAAATCAGGCTGGAGGCCGGAGACGAAAGGCCGTAGCTTCAGCGAAGGTGGATCTGCCCGAAATGCTCACGGGAAATGCGCATTGTCGGCCTAATAGACGACCGGGAGGTCATCGAGCGCATCCTGCGCCATCTCGGATTGTGGGAACAGGGCGTGCGCGTCTTCCCGGCACGCGCGCCACCGAAACCGGACGAATGGGTCATCGAACCCTGCTACGATGATCCGTTCCCCTGCCTGCCACGGCGTAGCGAAGCGAAGACGGGACTACGACACCGAACCGGTCTACTTGTCCTCAGAAGCCTTAGCGTAGGAGGATGGCCTACGCGAACGGCTGAGCCCTCGCGGCACGAGCGTTCTGCCGCCCAACGGTGATTTCCCTGCCAGCGCGCCCTTCCGGGCGGTCCGAGGCGGCCTCGAACCGCCCGGAAGGGCTGCAGCGTAGCTGCTTGACCCATCCAGCCCCGTCACATACCCTTCACATCATGACATCGCTTCTTCAGACCGGTCTCAACGGGCATCTGCCCGCACCACCAGAAAAGCGATTTCTTATCATTAATACGAGCAACAAACCCAAGTTGGTCTCTTTCTCTCTGCGGATGCCAAGGAAGGAACCCGAACGTTTTTGGCAAAGCGCCAGCCCGTCTTTAGCCAAGGGGATTAAAAGGAGCATTTTATGGCACGTCTTCCTTACTTAGATCGAGAAAATCTCCCTGAGCTTGAACGCGACATCTTTGATGAGCTCATCCGCCAGCGTGGTGACGTAGGAAACATCTTCCGCGTCGTGGCTCACAGCCCGCTGCTTTTACGCCGAATGCTCTATTTCAGCGACGGGCTGCGCAACTGTACCCGCCTGGATCCCCGGCTGCGCGAGCTGGCCATTTTGACCGTGGGGAGACTCACCGAGTGCGACTATGAATATATTCACCACCAGGCATTGGCCAAACGTGTGGGGGTGCGATCAGAACAGATTGAGCGCTTGACCGCCTGGGAGAGCGACCCTGCCTTTAACGAACAGGAGCAGGCAGTAATCCGTTATGCCAGTGAAGCTACGCAGCAGGTAAAGGTATCCGATGCAACCTTTGACGCCCTGCGCGGCTTTTTGGACGAGGAGCAAATCGTCGAGCTGACCCTCAACGTTGGTTTTTACAATATGGTTGTTCGTTTTCTTTTGCCCATGCAGGTTGACCTGGAGCCCGGTGTTCGGGGAAGATAGAAATCTTGCTTCTTCCGGCTTTAGTCTGAGTGCTCTTTCCCCTCGCCTCCTTGGGGGCGAGGTTACGGTGACCGTTGAATTCTGAAGGTGCGAGACCCGAGGTAGCTCGAGGTCTTCACTCGGCTGCCAATGCGGCAAACAACGCCTTCAAGTATCCTATTGAATAGGCGAGTCCCACATCCCCTTCCAGTTTAGGAATGTGGTCGGGATTGATACACCCGTTAAAACCAACCCGGCTGAGCTCTTTCAGAATCCGAAACATATTGAGATCACCATCGTCCAGAAGAACTTCCTCAAAGGCTCCGGCGGTGGCCAGGCTCCCGCGAACATTGCGCATGTGGACCATGAATATTCGATCTTTCCGGCCATAGTTGTTGATTTCATCGAGGACAAGCGAGGACCCACCGGCTTCGGACCGGGTTCCGATGCAGTAGAGATAACCTACTTGTGGACTGGGAAAGGCATCGATAACCCGGTGAAAACCGAGCCCCCCCAGCGGGGTATCCGGATTCGGGGTATCCGAAGGATGAATTGCCAGGCGGATTCCGTATTCTTCGGCGATGGAAACCAGTTCGCAGTAGACCTCGCAGAAACGCTTCCACCACAGTTCGAGGTCATCGTAAGCCGGTGTCTCAGGTGCGTTCCTGGTTAACGTGCGACTCTCTCCGCGCGAGGTATAGCCCCCTCTATGCACACCGTCATAGCGTGTCATCTGATAGTTGAAGACATCGCCGCCAAATCGTTGCCGTGCAATTGGTATCCCCGCTTCACCGTACACACGGAGCGCCCGGCAGCTATTCTCCAGTTCTGCATCGGCGCCCGCTTCATTTTCCATGAAGCGTTCCGTGATGTTGGGCAGGGTCACCCGGTTGATATCCAGTCCATAAGAGCGGATGCGCTTTTTTGCTTTCAGGAGTTCGTCGCGGTCGGGATAGCCCTGTTCCTTTACGCCGGGAAATGCATTGCCCCTGCCGAAGTCAATGGTGTCGGCGCCAAGTTGGGTAACCTGCCGCAAATAAGTGTCGCTGAGTCCTCCGTCCCATACTGAAATTTTCATCTCTCTGCACGGTAAATATTAGGATCGCAAAAGCGAGGGTTTTGGAAGCTTTGCTGAAACCGTGAACCATCGAATCCACGAACCTTCCCCAAAAATCCACTTTCCCCTTGAAATCCCCTGGGCAAGGGCGTTTATTGCTCCACTTCAGTTGTTGCAGGGTGGAGCAGTCCGGTAGCTCGTCAGGCTCATAACCTGAAGGTCGCGGGTTCAAATCCCGCCCCTGCACCCATTGTCTCTCCCAAAATCGTTCCCGAACCCATTGCACACAAAAACGCTGCGATCACCGTTCGGCGGGAGTTGAGCCCGCGACGAGTCGCGCGGTTCTTCCGAGCGAGCCAGTTGGATTCCTCGGTCTGCCTGGCTCTTCGTTCCCTCCCCCAACTCCGTGAGTAGAGTAAACGAGTCCGCAACATGCTGGCCGATGGCCAGTCGAATTGCATTCTCTCGAAGGCGCCCGAATTCGCATTCGAGGGCTTCTGCTCTGTGACCACAAGAATGTAGATCATTGTCGCTCGAACGTTCTCATGCCCCGAGAGGTCCTGAATCGCGGGTGTTACGATCGCGCTCGTGGGGTCGGTCCACTGCTGGCTTTGTAGGGACGGGCGGGTATAGTCCATAACATGAAACTTATGCTCGAAAACCTGCCGCCAAGCTTGTGTGACTAAGCCGTTCGGCTCCTGCGAAAGGATGCTCATGGCTTTTTTTAAGATCTCTCGCTGGCGCTTCAGATACTCATTCTCCTTTTGCACCCGCTTAAGCTCTCGCAACAGCTCCTCCGCACTGAGCTCTTCGGCATGGGGAGTCTTCAGAGTAGGATCTCCGGCATACTGCCGTTTCCATATTCCTACCGTCGAATCGTTCAGCCCCATCTCTCGTGCCACGTGCAAGATCGGCTTGCCGCTGCTGATCAAATACTCGACCGTTTCCTTCTTAAACGATTCGGGATACCTTCTCCTTTTCTTTTCCATCACTTCCTCCTTATACTGGATTTTTCCGTGTCCAGTGATTCGGGGGAAGCGCATTGCAGAGTCCACGGTCAATTGGTTCATGATTCGTTCACACCGCTGAATCTCTCCAGCAGGTCCTCCGAGTAGTAGGAGAAATCCACGATATCACAGACCTCGATGGCAAGCACGCGGTGGACGATACGGTTCAGAAAGTAACGATCGTGGGAAACAACGAGGATCGTGCCCTCGAAGGATGCAATCGGCCCCATAATAGAAGGCCACGTTCTGAAAGTCCACAAGAGCCATGATCGTGCGTTTGGGCTGGCATCGAACAGAAACGCTGCGCCTGGGGGCCTTAGTTTGAAGGGTTCTGATTGGCGGAAAGATCGGCACGCTTCAGCCCCTGATAAGGCGTCAGGCTCAATCACAGAAACAGTTATTCGGTATCGATCCCGGGTGCCAAGCTCATTCTCGAGAACTGCTCGGCTCTTCCTCCGGTAGGTAACGTTCAATCAGCTGTCCGACTTCCTCGCTGGCCATGCCGAGCTGGTGGGCCTTGGGTTCGGCTCCGGCTAGAATAATCGCCTCGACGATGGCGGGGTAATCTCCACGGGGGTTCATGCAGTTGCTCGATCCGTGAATGGCCCATCCGAGGGGTAGACTTGCTTCGGGGGGATTGGCTTTTGCGTCGATCGGAGCTTGCCTCTGCAGGAGGAGCCGGCAGGTTTCCTTCTGCCCGTGCCACGCGGCCCAATGCAGGGCGGTGGCTCCCCAGTCTTTGTTGCCTTTGAAGGCAATGTCGAAACCAAGGTCGAGCATGAGCTCTACTGCGTCCACCTTATTTTCGGTTGCCGCTTCGACGAGAAGATAGCGTTCCTCCTCATCGAGTTCGTCGAGGATCGCTAAATTGGATGCCTTTATATTCAGGGCCGTTTCCCCGTCGCCACTCATGCAGGCTCTGAGAAAGCGCTCTCTCTCAGTCAGCGGACGGTGCTTTGCTCCGTGCCGCTCGAGCACTGACATAGCCTCGGCGTCGCCATTACGAATAGACAGATCATAGGGTGTTTTCCCGTACTTGCGGGAAACGTTGGGATCAGCGCCGTGCCTAAGCAACAGTTCGACGACCTCTCGTTCACGCATTAGCCTGATTGCGACGTGGAGCGGCGTTTCTCCGCCATCGCGCACCTGGATATTGGGATCGGCGCCGCTTTCCAGAAGCCAACGTGCGCCCTTATTCGCCGTTTCTGCGCTGTGATGGGCGTTGCGGTAGCCGAGTATGAAGTATAGAGGCGTGTTACCGTATGTCGGGTGATTCTTTCGCCCGACATCTGCTCCGGCGTCGCGCATCAATTCCAGGCTCTTGAAGTGGAATTTCTCGGCCGCGTGGTAAATGGATTCGCCGTCGTCCAGTTCTGCCCCTGCCTCGATAAGGACTTGGGCGACGCGGGTATTGTTGCTGCGTCCCGTTGCATGGTAGAGGGGAGCGAGGGGGCAGTCTGGCCATGTGGGATGGATGAAGGCCGCATTGGGATCGGCGCCCCTGTCGATGAGGATGCGCGCGGTCGCTTCCAGTCCGTCTGCGTAGGCTTCCGATTCCCTGTGGAAACCGGAAATGGAAACGTAATGGAGCGGATACCACCCGTCTCGTGGACCGTTAGCCGACTTCACGAGTTCGGGGTCTTTGTCCAAGGCCGATTGAACGGCTTCTGAGTCCCCGAGGACAAGAGCGGTCTGGAAGGTCGCCCGAGCGATTCCGGGACCATCCTCGAGAAGCTGCTTTGCCCGCCCCAAGCGTTCTTGGCATGCAGCTTGGACGAACTGCCTGACTTTCTCTTCAAGAGACAGGGTGCGCCTTTCAACCTCGCGCTTCATGGCTGCCCAGCTCGGGAAGCCGTACTCACGGGCGATCACGCGTTGAGCGTCGAGGATGGAAAAGTTACCTTGGCGCAGGTTCTCCGGGTCGACGCGGTGTTCTTTCGGCGTCGCGTTGCCAACGCGTTCGAGAGCAGAGGTATCGCGTTGCCGGACTGCGTTGCGGAGATCCTTCGCCTGGCGGCGCAGATGCTCGAAATTGGGGCGGTCGGGAAGCTTGGAAGGGTCGGCCATAGCCTGGAATCCTTTCTTTTTGCCCGGCGTCCGCGTCTCTCAGGCAGGATTGCAGGTTATGCAACGTTACATGTTGTGGCAGGCGGGGTTCTCCCCTTTCCGCGGACTAGGCGCTCCCTGCTGGAACTGGAAACTATGCTGAATGGTGAAGCCCCGTGGTCAAGCACTATTTCCGTCAGGTACCCTGACAGGGCCTTCCGACCGATTTGGAAAAGTCCAGATCGGTTAGCGTTTTGGAAGAGCAGGTTATCCGGGTGGCCCTCGTTTTAGCGGGATAAAACTGTCCAGACTTTGAGAGAGCCGTACCTTTCGCAGTGTCCATGACATTACATCTGAGATGACGGCCGTCGTTCTCAATGCAATGTTCCATGTCCATTACTGCCCCTTGATAATACTCGAGTTAGGCCGGCTTGATGTTTCTTGGGGTAGGATACAGCTTGATGCCGAGTGAATAAGCTCAGGAACCTCGACGGCAGGCAGTTTTTGCCGGCGCCGTTGCCTCCTCGGAACTGTTTATCCATCGCGCTCATGTTTCCTGTAAACGTTAAGTACCTCGCTAACAATCTATTTTTTGCCAGACTATATATTTTCTCCCCCGCACATAGCCCGCAACATAGTCAGCACCCTCGGCGCCTATGCAGCAATATGCAGGGAACTTGGTGCTGCATTAGATTTTCCAGGCCATCCTGGCGCGTTTGACAGTGTGACCCAGATGACAACCATAGAACTTCTTGCACGCGGAATCGTCTGGATGAGCACCGAACCATCCTGTCAGAACGAGGCGCTTAACTTAAGCAATACGGATGTTTTTCGTTGGAATCACCTTTGGCCTCAGTATCAGGAGGCCTGGTAAACGAAGCTGCCTTACTCGACGCGCTTGGGAGCGGTCATCTATTTGGGGCCGGCCTCGATGTATTGCAGGTGAAGCCGGTGCCATCGGATCATCCTCTGCCGGGGTTGGACAATGTTGTGGTGAGCCCACATGTGGCTTCGGCCACACGTGTCGGGAAAGATCGACTTTGGCGAACCGCAATTACCCAGAGTTTGCAAGTTTTAAAAGGTGAACGGCCTCCAAATTCGGTGAACCCGGATGTTTGGCCGCTAAGCGAATAGGTACAGAGTCCTCAAGTAATAAGCATGACAAAAAGTATCGGGATCGGAGTAATTGGCATGGGGTGGATGGGAGAGGTCCACAGCCGTTCTTATCTGCAAGTGCCGCTGCGCTTTCCTGGAGGCGGTGTAAGACCTCGTCTCGTCATTTGCGCCGATAAGGTAGACGAACGGGCTGCCCGTGCCAAGGACACATTGGGCTTTGGCCAGAGCACCACCGACTGGAAGGAAGTAATAGAGCATCCGCAGGTGGAGATCATCATTGTCACGGCACCCAATAACAAGCATTTGGAGATCGTAACTGCTGCAATAGCTGCCGGGAAACACGTCTTTTGCGAGAAGCCAGTGGGCCGAAGTGCAGAGGACACCGTCCAAATTGCCAGAGCCGCCGCTGGAGCTAACATTACAACGGGAACTGGTTTTAACTACCGTTGGGCTCCACTGGTACAGCACGCCCGGAGCCTTATTCAGCAGGGCAAATTGGGGGATCTGACCCATTACCGTGGGCGGTTCTTCTCTATGTACGGCAGCAATCCAATGGGGCTATAAGCTGGGATTATGAAAGAATGAACGAATTGCAGGTCTACTTACCTGGCGATGAAGATGAGCATGATGGCTATATGCGGCTCTTGGGAGGTGACAAATACCCTCATCACGGCAATTTCGTGCCGGGCTCAGGCAATAGTATTGGCTATGAGGACCTGAAAGTCATTGAGGCATACGAATTCCTGCAATCAGTATTGAAGAATAGGAAGCACACTCCAGGGTTTGAGGAAGCGCTTGCGGTAGCCAATGTTTCGGCAGCCATGGTCCGGTCCTGGAACTCCGGTATGTGGGAGGAAATCCGATTCTAATCACTGAAAACAAAACACAGCCATCCCATAAGGCCTAAACCCTGAAGGCAAGCCTGAGGGATGGAGCGGGATAGCGGTTGATATTGGGAAAAAGTCAAAATGTAAAACAGGAGGGAAATGGTTGATATGGACGGATGCTGTCCCACAGAGCTAAGGGGAGAAACCGGGTAGGTAAGCCTGTTGAGGCTGGGAACACATTCGATATCGGGTTCGTGCTGTCCCATAGAAGTCCGCCAGATCGAAAAGCCCGAAACGGTCCCAGAGCACGCCGCGCACGAGCGTAAACAACCGGGTGAAGCTGTGCGGCCACTGGCTGATAAAGGCAATGTATCGGAGCAGAACGAGCAGCAGCAGGGCGGCCCACAGCTGCCAACGGATGGCCTGCTTGGAATGCCCGAGAAAATCGCAGACCTTGAAGGTTTGCTTGATCTGCTTGAAAAACACCTCGATGCCCCAGCGGCAGCGGTAGAGGGCGCAGACACTGGAAGGGGCCCAGTCCATGTTGTTGGTGAGGAAAACCATGACGACCCACTCGCCGTTGACTTCCACTTCGGCTTCGATCCGGCGCAACCTGCCGGGATACTGCCGGCGGGAGGCGGGAACCTTCAGGGTGACCTCGTCATCCCGCAGGATAGGTCCTTGAGGCTTGCGCAGGCGCTTGCGGCAAACATGGCAGCGCAGGTTGTCTTTGGCGCGCGTGACCCAGAATATGCCGCGTTCGCTCAAATGGAAAAGATTGGCAAAATGCACGTAAGCCTTGTCAAAAACCGCGATCTCTCCGGCCTGCAGCCCCGCGCACAGGGCCAGAGTCCGCGTGTCGTCGTGATGGGAAGCTTCTTCAATGACGGCAAAGCCGGGAAGAAAACTTTGCAGGTTGAGCCGCAGGTGCATCTTCGCCGCGGCCTTGCGCCGACGGTGCTTGGCCCAGTCCATGCAGTTGGCCACCAGGGCAATGGTGGTGGAATCGATCGCATGGATCGCCCGTTTGAAGCGACGGGGCAGGCCTCGGTAGCGCCCGGCCGGTCCAAAGCCCGGCGAAAGCTCTTGCAGATGCCCCAGCACCTTCCAGAACAACGCCTCCATCATGTCGCTGTCGCGCTCCCTATTGGCATGCGAAAGAGTGTTTCGGCTCGGTGCAACCGCTCCCCTGATCGCCCTGAGCTTGGCCGCATGATGCCGCAGGGTGTCGCAGACGTCGTTAAGGCCGATGGCATGGGTCAGTTGCGCAAAGAGCAGACTGACCACATGACTCCATGGCGTGAAGGTGCGCGCCTTTTTATCGACCCCGTACTCCCGGGCGAGTTTTTCCGTCAAATGCGACGGGATGAGTTTACAAAGCTGATGCAAGGTGCTGCTGTAGTGTTTCGTCGGCGTTATGTTTTTCATACTGCGGATTCTTTGGTCGGAATCCGCCGCCGACCACCTTTTTTTAACCCTGCCCGAAAGGGAGTCTCACCACATCCTGTGGGATGGCTGTGAAAACAAAAGTTAATAACAAATGAATTTCTACACAGCTCAAGAAACCATTCGACTGACACTTGGCCAAGCTATTGTAAAGTTTTTACAGGCCCAGTACAGCCAGCGGGATGGAAAGGAAAGACGATTTATCCAAGGTATGTGGGGTATTCTAGGACATGGGAATGTATCTGGGCTAAGTCAGGCCCTGGTGGAATACGGTCAGGACCTGCCGTTTTACAAACCTTGCAATGAGCAATCTCAAGTTCATGCAGCAAGTGGATTTGCCCGGGCCAATCTGCGCCTGGCCACTATGGCCTGCACCACTTCGATAGGCCCCGGAGCCACGAATATGATTACCGGGGCTGCCACGGCCACAATTAATCGCCTGCCGGTACTTCTTTTCCCATCGGATTATTATGCCACCCGATTCCAGGGACAGGTTTTGCAGGGTCTTGACCATCCGAACTCCCTGGACATGAGCGTTACTGACTGTTTCAGGGTGGTCAGCCGAATGTACGATCGTATCACCCGTCCGGAACAGATATTGGTCTCCCTGCCTGAAGCAATGCGGGTTCTTACTGACCCTGCTGATACTGGGACGGTGACCATTGCTCTGCCTCAGGATATACAAGGTTATGCGTTCGATTATCCGGTTAACTTTTTTCGGAAGCGAATTTGGCGGATTGAGAGGCGCCAGCCGGATGCGCTTCGCATTGAGGAGGCAGTAAAGTTATTAAAGGCAGCTGAAAGGCCTCTCATAATCGCGGGTGGGGGCATTCATTATTCAGAAGCCTGGGAGGAACTGGTCACTTTTGCTGAAAAGTTCGGAATTCCTGTGGCCGAAACCCACGCTGGACGTGGAGCGATTCGCAATGATTCGGAGCTCCTAGTCGGTGGGACAGGTCATACGGGTACTCAAGCAGCCGCTCATTTCAGTAAAAAGGCAGATCTGGTCTTTTGCTTGGGAACCCGGCTTGCCGATTTCGTAACTGGATCAAATTCCGCCTTCCGAAATCCGGATGTCAAGTTTGTAAGCATCAACGTGGCTGGACTTGACGCTTTCAAGCTGGGAGCGCTACCGATTTTGGCTGACGCCAGAGAGGGATTGGGTAAGCTAACGACAAGTGCACAGGAAGCTGGTGTCAAGCCAAGTGCCGAATACCTGGAGGAGGTTTCGAAACAGAAGGAACAGTGGAATCAACTGGTGGCAACCGAAGTGAATGTCCAACATCCTGGTGAGCAACTAGGTCAAGGACACCTGGTGAGCATAGTGAACGACTCGATGGAATCGGGAGACACGCTGGTGGCAGCGGCAGGAACGATACCAGCGGACCTCACTAAATTATTCAACGCGAGCAACGGGCGTAAGCTCCATCTTGAATTTGGCAATTCCTGTATGGGATATGACATTCCCGCCGCCATTGGGGTGCGAATGGCACAAAAAAACGGGGAGGTGTTCATCCTCATGGGGGATGGTAATTATCAGATGCACCCGATGGAACTAGTCACTGCGGTTCAGGAGCAAACCAAGTTGATTATCGTGCTAGTTGTGAACTACGGCTTTCAGTCCATCCACGGCCATCAGAAGGCGTTGGTCGGACATAGCCTTGGGAACGAGTTCAAGATTCGTGACCCGGAGACTAACCTTCAAGACGAAGGTAAATTCATCGAGATCGATTATGTTAAAAATGCCGAAAGTATTGGGCTATGTGGTTGCTTGGCAATAAACGAACAGGACGTTCGGCAAGCGCTTACCGATGCCCGGGCCGAAACACGGTCGTGTATGATCGTTGTGCCCACCGAAAAGTACCGTTATACTCCTGATTCAGGCATTTGGTGGGACGTTGTTGGAGCCGAAGTTACCAACGATCCGAAAACACAGGAACTGGTGGCAGCGCGTGAGGAAGGTCGCAAAAACCAGAAATTTTACTACTAGCAATCTGTCGGTGTCCTAGAATTGCTTCGCATCCACCCGGAAACTTGACCGTAGGGCCGGGTTTCTTCTAGGCTCTCTACCTGTAAGAGGCATCTTCAGGCCGGTATCAGGCGAGCTGCCGAGAAAGGAAATTCTTATTAGCATGCGGAGAGAAGGAGGGACAGAATGAGCAAAGGACCGTTTTTCGACCGAATTCAGTTGAAAGAGCCCATCGGCTCGTACCTTGAGGTAACCAACTCTGGAGCGGTTCTCGCGTTCGGTGGAAGTGCCCATCCGTCACGCAGCACAGGGGCCGATAACGGGTATCCGCGGCTCCATTCTCGCGCCCGGAGCACCGATCAAGGGTCCTCCTGGACGTTGGAAGAGGAGAACTGGTGGGAGCCCGAACTGAGAAACCAGAGTGCCAGCGTGGTCGACAGGACGACCGGCGAGATCTTTATGTTCAACATGGGCACCTGGCCCATTTGGGACGACCACGGCCGGCCTGATTTCGAAGAGTGGATGATCGTCAACTACAAGAAAGGGCGAGAAATGGGCGCCAAGATGACCATGGACAGGAGTAGAGACGAGGGAAGGAGTTGGGAGACGGTCGACCTCACCGATCAGTTTTTCACCTACCCCGGAGCGGGGCTCGCGTGGTTCATTGGGGCCGGCATCCAACTTCAGAGAGGGGCCCATGCGGGGCGCCTGCTTGTACCCGGCCGGTATTTCGCAAAGGAAGTCGAAGCGGTCGATCCGGAGAGACATAACATTCTCCACCAGCATGTTTCCTTGGGTCCGGTGTACGACGATGGAGACGGGCAGATAGCTCAATTGCTTGATCATGAAGCCCACAATACGGTTGTCTACAGCGATGATCACGGCGAGACATGGCAGTGGGGAGGGAGCTCTCAGGGGTTTTCGGGAGAGGCGTGTATGGTTGAGCTTTCAGATGGGTCGGTCTACATGAACAACCGAAATCATGACCCAAAATCGCTGGGATATCGCTCGTGGTGCATCAGCCGCGACGGCGGCGAGACCTTCACCGAGTTTGGCGTGGATGAGACACTCATTGAGAGCAGGTGCCACGCTTCAATGGTTCGATATGTTGACCCGGCTGGCCGCGACCCGGACCGAATTCTGTTTTGCAACCCTCCCGTATTTGAGGGGACGTGGCAGTCAGGGGCACGTGGGTGTGGCGATCAGGCCCGCATCAATCAAACGGTTCGCGTAAGCTACGACGACTGCAAGACGTGGCCCGTCGCCCGTCGCCTGGATGAGGAGGGTGCGTACTCATCTCTCGTCGTGCTGGAGGACGGAACCATTCTCTGCGGATTCAAGCGGAAGATATTCAGGTTCAACATGGCGTGGCTGGAGCAGGGTGCGGCGCTGCAATGAAAACGACGAACCGCGTTCCGCTTCCGGTCATTGCCCTCATACAAGCGTTCTCTCCGGACGAGGATGCGTTTGGGATCCTCCACATCAGCCTGGCGATCCACGCTGTGGAACCCAAGGGTCATGCTCATGCGGGTCTGATCCGTGCGATTCACGCTGGCTGAATGCAAGGTAAGGCCATCCATTTCTTCTTGCGACGTCTGAGCGACTCGCATTGATCGGAACAGAAGGACCGCGCCATGAAGCCAGAAGTGATCAAGACCGATAAGGAGCATGAATACCCGCTCCGTCGTTCACTAGATCTTTCTCTCCCCGCGGTCCCGCTGAGCGGACTACCTGGCCGTATTATCGTACCACTTCCGACCTCCAATACATGCTGAGGTGAGCATCTCCTTCGACAATACCTACGCCCGCTTGCCGGAGCGGTTCTGTGCCAAACTAGAACCCGCCCAAGTTCCAAGCCCGCAGCTTATTCGAATGAATCCTGAACTCGCCAAGGAACTCGCGATCGACCCCACTTGGCTGCGGTCGACCGAGGGCATCGCCACGCTGTCCGGCAACACCGTTCCCGAAGGTGCGGAACCGCTCGCCCAAGCATATGCCGGGCACCAGTTCGGCGGCTTCGTGCCCAGGCTCGGCGATGGCCGTGCCATCCTGCTCGGCGAGGTCATCGATGCCGACGGCGCACGTCGCGACCTGCAACTGAAAGGCTCCGGCCGCACGCCATTCTCACGGGGCGGCGACGGCAAAGCCGCGCTCGGCCCGGTGCTCCGCGAGTACCTTGTCAGCGAAGCCATGGCTGCGCTCGGAATCCCAACCACCCGCGCACTTGCCGCCGTTACCACCGGCGAAACACTTCGGCGCGAAAGACTACTGGCCGGCGCCGTATTCACCCGCGTCGCCGCCAGCCACATCCGGGTCGGCACTTTCCAATACTTCTCTGCACGGAAAGATATCGAAGCCCTGCGTCTACTCGCGGATCACGCAATCGACCGCCATTACCGGGATGCTGCCGGCGCGTCCGCTCCTTGTTTGGCACTGTTGGAGTCTGTCATTGCCGCACAGGCCAAACTCATCGCCCAATGGATGTCGGTCGGTTTTATACACGGCGTGATGAATACCGATAACGTCGCCATTTCCGGCGAGACCATCGATTTCGGCCCGTGCGCATTCATGGAAGCCTTTCACCCGGGATGCGTGTTCAGCTCCATCGACCACAGCGCCCGCTATGCCTGGGCCAACCAACCCGCCATCGCCCAGTGGAATCTGATTCGTTTTGCCGAGACTCTCCTGCCACTGATCGATGACGACACGAGCAAAGCAACCGAACTCGCCGAGACCGCCCTCGCCGGCTTCTTCGACCAGTTCCAACACCACTATCTCCACGCTTTTCGCCTAAAACTCTGCCTGCCCGACGACGGGGCGGCGTTGATCAAAGAAACCCTCGAAGTCCTCGATAGTCAGAAGGTGGACTTCACCTTGTTCTTCCGTCACCTCACCGGCGTCGCCGCGGGAGAATGTCCCGATACCCTCGCCGCGCTGTTCACCGATCGCGCCACATTCGAGACCTGGCTTACCGGATGGCGGGCGCTGGCTGACCCCGACAAACAACTCGCTGAGATGCGCGCCGCCAATCCGATCCTCATTCCGCGCAACCACCGCGTCGAGCAGGCCATCCAGAGCGCCTACGCCGGCGACTTCGCCCCATTTCACCGGCTCGCTGATGCCCTGACGGAGCCCTACGCTGAGCAGGACCAACACGCAGATCTCGAAGCGCCGCCCCGGCCAGAGGAAGTCGTCCACGAAACTTTCTGCGGCACCTAACCCCCTTATTGGAGGATGTCTCCCGCTGAGCGGGATCGGTAGTGAGTTTTCCGGACCAAATCTCGAAAAGAGAAATATATGGGCTGGCAAAAAATAGATTGCCCATTTTCTGATGGAACATTCTTACTCTCAAGAATTCACCATGCCGTTTCGCTTACTAACCCGGTTATCTTTGTAAGATAACCGGGTTAGGGCCCGACAGGAGAATCGTTATCGGTGCTTTCGCTGCCTCCAGCCTTTGGTTTTCTGTCGACCTATTTTTCGGCAATCCGTAGGTGTCCTGAAATGCTATGTCGTAATCGGACAGGGAGAGATCTCTGCGCCTCTACCGGGAGGCAAACTGAATACCACAGCAGTCACACCGATAGGATTATCAACTGGTGCTTCACCCCTTGCGATGCGAGAATCAACCTGAGGAATCTGATATTTCGTGCATCGGAAACACTATGAAATTCATATGGCTCTATATCACGGTTCCTGATAAGGAGACCGGCCTGAATCTGGCGGAGGATCTCTTGAACAAGAATCTCATCGCGTGTGGAAACCTCCACGGCCCTTTCAGTAGTATTTTCCGATGGAAGGGACAGGTCGAACGAGAGGAGGAGTATGTTCTAGTGGCCAAAACCCGAAAGGCTTTGTTTGACACCTGTGAAGAGGAAATCGGGAGGTTTCACCCCTATGAATGCCCTTGCATCGTGGCCCTGCCGATCGAGCTGGCGAACCAGGATTATCTGGACTGGATCAAGGAGAACACCCGAGCCTAGAGATATTCCATGAAGGACCGACCAAACATCGTATTCCTTATGCCGGGCCAGCAAAGCGCGACCCACTCATCATAACCTTTGTTGGCGAAGGGCGGTTCAAAATCGCCGCAGTAGGCATTCGGCTTGAGCGATTTGTTGGGCGGAATTTTTGGTGATAAATATTCACAGCCATCCCATAAGGCCTAAACCCTGAAGGCAAGCCTGAGGGATGGAGCGGGATAGCGGTTGATATTGGGAAAAAGTCAAAATGTAAAACAGGGGGGAAATGGTTGATATGGACGGATGCTGTCCCACAGAGCTAAGGGGAGAAACCGGGTAGGTAAGCCTGTTGAGGCTGGGAACACATTCGATATCGGGTTCGTGCTGTCCCATAGAAGTCCGCCAGATCGAAAAGCCCGAAACGGTCCCAGAGCACGCCGCGCACGAGCGTAAACAACCGGGTGAAGCTGTGCGGCCACTGGCTGATAAAGGCAATGTATCGGAGCAGAACGAGCAGCAGCAGGGCGGCCCACAGCTGCCAACGGATGGCCTGCTTGGAATGCCCGAGAAAATCGCAGACCTTGAAGGTTTGCTTGATCTGCTTGAAAAACACCTCGATGCCCCAGCGGCAGCGGTAGAGGGCGCAGACACTGGAAGGGGCCCAGTCCATGTTGTTGGTGAGGAAAACCATGACGACCCACTCGCCGTTGACTTCCACTTCGGCTTCGATCCGGCGCAACCTGCCGGGATACTGCCGGCGGGAGGCGGGAACCTTCAGGGTGACCTCGTCATCCCGCAGGATACGTCCTTGAGGCTTGCGCAGGCGCTTGCGGCAAACATGGCAGCGCAGGTTGTCTTTGGCGCGCGTGACCCAGAATATGCCGCGTTCGCTCAAATGGAAAAGATTGGCAAAATGCACGTAAGCCTTGTCAAAAACCGCGATCTCTCCGGCCTGCAGCCCCGCGCACAGGGCCAGAGTCCGCGTGTCGTCGTGATGGGAAGCTTCTTCAATGACGGCAAAGCCGGGAAGAAAACTTTGCAGGTTGAGCCGCAGGTGCATCTTCGCCGCGGCCTTGCGCCGACGGTGCTTGGCCCAGTCCATGCAGTTGGCCACCAGGGCAATGGTGGTGGAATCGATCGCATGGATCGCCCGTTTGAAGCGACGGGGCAGGCCTCGGTAGCGCCCGGCCGGTCCAAAGCCCGGCGAAAGCTCTTGCAGATGCCCCAGCACCTTCCAGAACAACGCCTCCATCATGTCGCTGTCGCGCTCCCTATTGGCATGCGAAAGAGTGTTTCGGCTCGGTGCAACCGCTCCCCTGATCGCCCTGAGCTTGGCCGCATGATGCCGCAGGGTGTCGCAGACGTCGTTAAGGCCGATGGCATGGGTCAGTTGCGCAAAGAGCAGACTGACCACATGACTCCATGGCGTGAAGGTGCGCGCCTTTTTATCGACCCCGTACTCCCGGGCGAGTTTTTCCGTCAAATGCGACGGGATGAGTTTACAAAGCTGATGCAAGGTGCTGCTGTAGTGTTTCGTCGGCGTTATGTTTTTCATACTGCGGATTCTTTGGTCGGAATCCGCCGCCGACCACCTTTTTTTAACCCTGCCCGAAAGGGAGTCTCACCACATCCTGTGGGATGGCTGTGATAAATATTGATATTTTTCTGGTGGTAATCTAAATCATTCCATCTCAACTTCGCAATAGAAACTCCCCATTTTGTAGCTGGATTAATTCGTCTTGAAATTGAACGACACCCTTAAAAAGCCTACTCCCCGCAGCAAGCTACGGGGAATCTACGGCTTTTTACCCTTCGGGACCGGGTGTCGTCCTACTAGGTGTTTTTTTAGAACCCTGCAGTCCCGACAAACTCGGGACAGGGAATGATCAAGTTCATACCCGCGGGGTCCGGGGCGAGCCGCTGGTCAATGTAGGGGACAAGAGCAAGGGAAATTGAAAAAGGAGGTGTAGTGATGACGGGCGATTTCGAAGCCTATCTGGCGCACGACTGGTACGGTAGTCCGATGAGCGTGGCGGCGCTGCTCGAATGCGAGGCCGAGGCGGGTTTCGAGCGGGCGGTGGTCATGCCTGCCGCCAAGGTGGATCCGGACAACGACGGCCTTCTGGAAAAGACGGCCGGCCATCCGCAGATTCTGCCCTGCGTGATGATGGATCCGCACCGGGGCGAGGAGGGTGTAGAGGCGCTGCGGGCATACGTCGAGCGCGGGGCGAAAGGCGTGAAGCTGATGGGCGCGATCCACAAATTCGCTGTCGACGATCCGATGGTCTTCCCCTTGGCGGAAGCGGCCCGGGATCTGGGGATTGTGGTCTCGATCCATTCGGGAGTGGATAACTGCCGTCCGTACCGCATCGGCGCGGTGGCGCGGAAGATTCCCGAGACGCCGGTGGTCATCGACCACATGGGCTTTCCGGATCACTTCGAGGAGGCGATGGACGTCTGCCGCCAGTGCGCCAACGCGTATATGGGGACGACGATTTTGCGCTTCCACAAGCGCTGGGCCAACCATCCCGAGGAGGCGATCCCCATCGAGGTCAAGCGCGCGGTGGAGGAGCTGGGGCCGGAGCGGGTGGTGTTCGGATCCAACCTGCCCGAGTACCGCCCGCTGCAGGTCAAGCGGGCCCTTCAACGCCTCGAGCTGGGATCGGAAACGGAAGCGCTGATCTTCGGCGAGAATCTCCGACGCATTTACGGACTGGGCTAGCTTTGACGCCGGATGCGCGGAGTTCGTCAATGCGATCATCGCGGGACGCCAGGCTAAGCTCACCGCCGAAGAAAGGAAGAAGATTGTTCAGATGTGCCGGCCGAGTTCGAGACCCATGACGAAACGCGTTAGCATACAGGTCTGCTTCATCGGCTTGGGCAATATGGGCAATCCGATGGCAGCCAACCTACTTAGGGCCGGACACCACCTAACTGTCCTCGATCTGGAACGAGACAAGGCGGGGAATCTCGAAGCGGTCGGTGCGAGTGCCGCCATTGCTGAACGATCCCGGCGAGCCGGGATTCGCTTCCGAGTGATTGCCAATCTTTCTCGCACGGGATTGGTTACCCGCCGGGTATCTATTGCATGTTTCATCTGTTTCTGACTTACAGTTTCCCCACACACAGTTAGCTGGCGCGAGGTGTCCCAGATTTCCCACTCTGGATGACGAATTCGCGAGTTCTCCCTCGGCAGAGCAGTCGGAGTAGGCGATAATGAATCTATGACAGTGCCGGCAGACTCGGTTACACCGGTGCATCCCGCAGCGATGGCGGAGGAAAGCTTGCGCGCCCTCGTGCGCTCGTTCTTTGGAACCCGGAGGGTTTACCTCTTTGGCTCCAGAGCAGAGGGGACGCCCGGGCGCCGCAGCGATTTTGATCTTGCCATAGAAGCGGATGATGACACTAACGTCCCACTCCTTCTGGCCCGTTTCCGGGAGGCGGTGGAAGAGGATCCGCGCATCATCTATCGGGTTGACATTTTCTGCCTGGAGGATTTGCCGGTCGCCTCGCAGGCTCGCATCCGGAAGTCCGGCATTCTATGGAACAACGCCTGACCAGCTTTGCTCGGGCATTTGCCAGCTTCGAAGAGATCTGTGGGGAGGCGCCCTCGCCGATTGTCCGCGACGCCACCATCAAACGATTCTAATACACCCTTGAGACTGCGTGTAAGGCGGCTCGGGCTTTCCTTCTCGAGGCAGAAGGGATCGAATGCCGGTCGCCCAAATCCAGTTGGCGCAGTTTGTTTGAAACTGGAGTAATCGAGGAAGCCCTCTGCCTGCAGCTTCTCGCTATGGCAGACGATCGCAACTTGACTGCGCATACCTATGTTGAAGCGCTGGCAGAACGGATTTACGGACTGCGCGACGACTATCGGCGCCACTTCGCTGCCCTCCTCTCCTCCCTGCGGTCGCGATTGTCTTGATACGGTCGATAGGAGGTTCAGATTCGAATGCGCATCCATTCCAACGAACAATTACAGCGACACGGTGTTTTCGTTCGTATCAGCAGAAACTCGCCCATTTTCTGATGGGGCATTCTCACTCTCAAGAATTTACCATGCCGTTTCGCTTACTAACCCGGTTATCTTTGTGAGATAACCGGGTAGCGACGTGTTTCACTTCGTCATTGTCGGCACCCAGGACCGCTCGGTTGCCGAGCAGCTCGAACGACTCGAGGCGGCAGTCGCCAAGCTCTTCGGGTGTCCGGTGGGTTCGGACAGTACTGAAGGGACTGAGATTTGAATTTCCTATTACTCTTTTTGGCCGTTGTTCTTTTGGTCACATTGTTCGGCGGACTGGTCCGCGTGGTGCTAGCTCCCACGCCACCGGATCGGATGCTGGTCGTAAGTGTGGTCGGGATGATCTGGGTACTGCTGGAACCACCGTAAAGCGTCCTCGGCCGGCGGTTTGAAACTCGGTAAGCACCAGCAACGGTGCGTCAAGTTCTTCAAGCGTTGCGCGCTGGAGAGCCAGATCGTTGGTCGTAGGAAGTTCGCGATGGAACTCGACCGTCCGCACAGCGGAGTCGGCTTTGATAAGTTCGATGTCGTTAGGGGAGATGATGTTCCACCTTGCGTTCATGGTTCCATCCTCATCAGCAGATCGTCGGTTTCAACCTGTGTACCGGGTCGCACATGGACTTCCGCGATTTTTCCTTTCCGTTCGGCGGCAATGGTGGTCTGCATTTTCATGGCTTCCAGCAATAACAGCTTCTGCCCTTTGGCAACTAAATCGCCGGGGCGGACGGCCACGTTGACGACCATGCCGGGCATGGTGGCGGCGATGTGAGCGAGGTTATTGGGGTCGGCCTTGGGGCGGCGCGGGGTTTCGGGTTCGAGCGCGCGATCGGTCACGGTGACTTCGCGCGGCTGGCCGTTCAGCTCGAAGAAGACGGTGCGGCGCCCGTCCTCGTGCGGTTCGCCGGTGGTCTGGAAGCTAATGATCAAGGTCTTGCCCGGCTCGATGTCGACCGCGATTTCTTCGCCGGGCTCCAGACCATAAAGGAATGCGGGCGTGGGCAGGATGCTGGTGTCGGCGTACGCCTGCTTGTGTCGGGCAAAGTCGGCGAAGACTTGCGGGTAGAGCAGGTGCGAGACGACTTCGCGGCGTGACGGTTCGCGATTCAGCAGCGGGCGGACCGTTTCGGCCGTCTGTTCGAAGTTGGCGGCGGGCAGGTTGGCACCGGGACGCCCGCGGAGCGGCTTTTCGCCGCGCAGAATTCGCTCGCGAATTTTGCGTGGAAAGCCGCCGGGTGTCTGCCCCATCCGGCCACTGACCAGATCGACGACCGACTGCGGAAAGGCCAGTTCGCGCGTCCCGGAAAGCACATCGTCGGTTGTCATCTCGTTGGCGATGAGAAACAGCGCGAGGTCGCCGACGGCTTTGGACGTGGGGGTGACTTTGACAATGTCTCCGAGCATCCGATTGACGTCGGCGTAGACGCGGCAGACTTCGCTCCAGCGATCGGCCAGACCGAGTGCCCGCGCCTGCTGGTAGAGGTTGGTGTACTGGCCGCCGGGCATTTCGTGCTGATAGAGGTCGGCACCGGCCACCAGCACGGGGCTTTCAAACACTACGTAGAACTCGCGAACGGCCCGCCAGTATTCCGAAATCGCGTCGAGCTGCTGTGCCCGCAGGCCCGTGTCGCGGTCGGTGAACCGCAACGCTTCGACAACGGTGTTCAGGTTCGGTTGTGATGTGCCACCGGACAGCGGAGCGAGCGCGGCATCGACGATGTTCACTCCGACTTCGGCCGCCTTCACCAGAGACGCAGCCTGCACCCCGCCGGTGTCGTGCGTGTGAAAGTGAACAGGAACGCCGATCTCCTTCCGCAGCGTTTTCACCAGCAACTCGGCCGCGTACGGCTTGCACAGTCCAGCCATGTCCTTGATGGCCAGAATGTGTGCGCCCATCCGCTCCAGTTCCTTCGCCATTTCGACGTAGTACTTCAGGTCGTACTTCGTGCGGCCGGGGTCGAGGATATCGCCGGTATAGCAGATGGCCGCCTCGCAGATCGCTCCGCTTTTGATGACCGCGTCCATCGCCACGCGCATATTGGGCACCCAGTTCAAGGCGTCGAATACGCGAAACACGTCGATCCCTGCATCGGCCGCCTCGGCCACGAACGCTTTGACCACGTTGTCCGGATAGTTCGTGTACCCGACGGCGTTCGACGCCCGCAGCAGCATCTGAAACAGGATGTTGGGAATCCGCTGGCGCAACTCGATGAGCCGTTGCCACGGACACTCTTTCAGAAACCGCATCGACGTGTCGAAGGTCGCTCCGCCCCACATTTCGAGCGAGAATAGATCGGGACAGAGCCGCGCGTAGGTGTCCGCCACCTGCAGCATGTCATACGTGCGCAGCCGCGTGGCCAGCAGCGACTGGTGCGCATCGCGGAACGTCGTGTCGGTGATGAGCAGCGGCTTGTGACTGAGGAGCCATTGCGAGAACTTCTCCGCTCCCAGCTCTTGCAGCTTCTGGCGCATGCCGTCCGGGACGGCTGCGGAATCATCGCACGCCGGAAGCGGAGCGGGCACGCGACGCGCACCCTTTGGGCGATCCGTCACCAGCGGGTTGCCGTTGACGATCGTCTCGGCCAGATACGTGAGCAGTTTCGTCGCGCGGTCTTGCCGAGTCGGGAATTCAAACAACCCTGGCGTCTCGTCGATGAAACTGGTCGTGCAGTCGCCGGCCATGAACGTCGGATGCATGACCAGCTTAATGAGAAACGGAATGCTCGTTTTTACGCCGCGGACGCGGAACTCCTGAAGGCAGCGTTCGACGCGCCGCGCGGCGTCGGGAAACTGCCGCGCCCACGCCGTCACCTTCACCAGCAGGGAATCGTAAAACGGATAGACGACGGCACCGGAGAAAGCCGTGCCGGCGTCGAGCCGAATGCCCATACCGCTGGCCGAACGGTAATGGGAGATGCGACCGTAATCGGGCATGAACCGATTGGCCGGATCTTCGGTCGTGACGCGGCATTGAATGGCAAAGCCATGCGTCGCAACCGAGTTCTGCGACGGCAGCCGGATGGCCGGATCATCGAGCGGCACGCCCTGAGCAACCATAATCTGCGATTTGACAATGTCGACGCCGGTCACCTGCTCGGTCACCGTATGCTCGACCTGAATTCGCGGGTTGACTTCGATGAAGTAGAACTCGTTCGTGTCGGCGTCGACGAGAAACTCGACCGTCCCGGCATTCTCGTAATTCACTTCGCGTCCGATCGCGACCGCCGCATCGCACAGTGCCTGCCGCACGGCGGCGTCGAGATTCGGAGCCGGCGCGATTTCGACGACTTTCTGATGCCGTCGCTGAACCGAACAGTCCCGTTCGAACAGATGCACGAGCTGGCCGTGCTGATCGCCCAGCAGTTGCACTTCGATGTGCCGAGCCCGCTCGATGAACTTCTCGACAAAGATATCCGGACTGCCGAACGCCGTGAGAGATTCGCGCCGCGCCTGTTCGTACGCCGCTCCAAACTCGGCCGGCTCGCGCACCACCCGCATGCCGCGTCCGCCGCCGCCATGCGCCGCCTTGAGGATCACGGGAAAGCCGACATCCGCTGCGAGTTTTTGTCCCTGTTTCGCGTCACGGATCGCACTGCCGCCACCACCCAGTACCGGCACGTTGGCCCTCTCGGCGATTTCCCGCGCCGCGATCTTGTCGCCGAGCAGCTTCAGCGTCTCGACCCGCGGCCCGACAAAAATGATTCCCGCGTCGTCACACGCCTGCGCGAATTGCGGATTCTCCGACAGGAATCCATAGCCCGGATGAATCGCGTCGACGTCGTGCTTCTTCGCCAGTGCGATGACGGCTTCGATATCAAGGTACGCCTGAATCGGCTCACCCGGTTTTCCGATCTCATAGGCTTCATCCGCCTTGAAGCGATGCAGTGCATAACGATCCTCATGCGAGTACATCGCCACCGTGCGAATCCCCAGTTCGTGTGTGCTGCGAAAAATGCGAATGGCAATCTCACTGCGGTTAGCGGCGAGGAGTCGGCTGATTGTCTTCGTAGGCGTCGTTCGAACTTGCTCCGGGTGCATGGTTGTCTCCCGCTAAACGTAATCTTCCGGCAGGCGATATCGCAGCAGGAAGCCAACGTGTTGCCGGCTCGCGTTTGTCATAATTCGTGTGATTGTTCGATTTTCCGCCTTACTGCGCGACCAGCCATCTCAACGGCGCGGGCGACTGCTGAGCGGATGTCTGCATCGTGAGCTTCCGTTTCAACTCCCTCGGAAGGGATCAGATTCACGCAAACCTTGCAACAAGCGTCAAACTCACCCGCCGGCCGAGGCAAGTTATCGACTCTCAGCGAAATCCGGCTGCTCAGTCTGGTTTTCTGACATGCCGGATCACGCTGATCGCCACCGTGATGGCCGTTAACGGGATGATGAACAGACCCATGATACCTGCCAGCGTTCGGTGGCGTGTCCTGTCAGAAAGACTGGCAGACACGCAACCGCAACCGCAATCATTACCGGAATGTCAAACTCAAGCGCCGCGGATCAGCATTTCGCCACACGCGACAAGGAGCGCCAGCCCACGGGATCCCGGGACACCCACAGATTGGCAAAAATTGAACGACACCCTTAAAAAGCCTACTCCCTGCAGCAAGCTACGGGGAATCTACGGCTTTTTACCCTTCGGGATCTGGTGTCGTCCTACAAGGTGTTTTTTTAGAACCCAGCAGCAAGCTACAGGGAATGATCAAGTTCAGTTGACACTTCGAATTGTGGCTGTGCTGAAATCGCGCTAAGGACTTTGCGTCGTAGTACTTAGGGCCCCATAGGAGAATCGCTTTCGGTGCTTTCGCCGCCTACAGCCTTTGACTTTTTGTCAACCGATTTTTCGGCAATCTGTGGGTGTCTCGAAATCATACTGCCTGCGTGAAGGAATCAACGGAAGACAATACTAAGGCTGTGCACTTCGGTCCGCCCGCCCGTTAGCTCTTTGTCATAACTCGGACGAAGCAGCTCCGTGAGGACAGCCGGCAGCTCGCCCCGATGCGCCTTCATCGCCCAGACCGGCGGAACGGAGAGCGGTGGCTGGGCGTAGCCGGTTGTGTCGTCCACTTTCTTGTAGCAGTAGTTCGAGCACCAACGGGTTTCTTTGCCCGGGGCTTTGGGTGCCACCCCGTGCGCGGCGTGAGACAGACAGCAGACGATTGAGCCCGCCGGCAGCGAGAGGTGTTCCATTTGCAAGGTCTCGGAAGTGACAGGATGCACCCGACCCTGCAGCCAGCCCTGTTCCATCGCTTCGTCGGTGGCGGCCCGGCACCCTTTCGGGTCGCGAAAGAGATGGCTGCCTCGAATAATTTTCAAGCCCCCGTCGTTGTCCGCTTCGAAGCCCTGAGGGTAACACAGCGTAAGGATTGCATTCGGCTGCGCCCGGTACTCCGACAGGCTGGCAACACCGCAGTTGTCCTTGCCACCGCCGATTTCGTGACTGTGCCACTTGTTCCCAGGATAGCCCCCAGGCCTCGTCAACAACTGGTTGTGATCGAAGTAGATGTCATGGCAACCCAGGCACATACGTTGGACCTGGAGCATCTGCGGGTGCGTAAGCAGGTTCATCAGGAAGGTGACGTGCCCGGCCGGGAAATACTCGGCGAACACACTGTGTTGGCGAAGCGTTTTTACGCCTCCCTCATCGTTCACCTGCGGCACCTGCTGGCTCCCTCCCAGCGCGTTCTGGATTTCATCGGAGGTGAGCGTTTCTGTCGGGAACGTTCGGCCCAGACCAAGCCAGTCGATTTGGGACCAGTCCGACGTCAACAGGGTGTCGTTGAGATGCTGGCCGTATTGCAACGCCGCCGTCCACTCCGCAACTGCATCCGGCGTCATGATCCCTCTCAGGACGGCGTATCCATCCTCCAGAAAGCGTGCCGAGTCGAATTGCGAATCAACTGCCTCCATATCGAATATGTCCCGGCGATTGGCTTCCATCAGATCCCAGTCGCGCTCAGTCCATTCTACGGGGGAGCGCTCGTTTGCGAGGCAGTCTGGACGGGTAGCCCGGGCAAGTTCGCTGCTCGGGCCTCGCAGGGACCCGGCCAATATTGGGTCGGATACCTCAGGTTCGAGAAGCGGGTTCCGCGGCATTGGTTCAGCATACAATGCGCTTTTCTTCATTGTCGAGGTCTCGCTTACTAACCCGGTTGTCTTGTTGAGATAACCGGGTTATACGTTAGACGTGGAAGATGTAAAGGTCCCGCTCCTTCAGCGGTGGAAGTTCCTCCTTGCAGACCGTCCATACAATACTCAAGTCAACACCGAAGTACTCGTGTATTAGCTTGTTCCGCATCCCGGCCATCCGTCTCCACGGTACGTCCGGCGCCTTAACACGCAGTTCATCGGGAATCTGCTTAGCCGCCTCACCGAGTACCTCAAGGCTTCGCAGAACAGCATTTTTCGTCTTTCTGTCAGCCATAAACTCCTGCTGATTCATGCCTGCGATGAATTCGGCCACCTCGTCAATGGACTTGAGAATATCCTCAATATAGTCGCGATAGTCGCGTTTCACAACATGACTACCTCATCGAGGATCCGGCGTCCGATATGCGGTTTCAAGGCCGCCTTCGTTACCAGATCGACCTTCGCGCCAAACCACTCCCCTAGTTTCTCCTCCAATTCGAGGAAGCGAAACAGACCAATCGGGCGACTGAATTCGACAAGAATGTCGATATCACTGTCGGCTCTCGCTTCAGCTCTGACGCGTGAACCGAAGACACCGATTTCGTTCACACCGTAATCCCGCCCAAGTTCCGAGCGCTTCTCATTCACAACGCTCTGAATCTCCTCGAATTTTGAACCTTGCATGGTTTTACCTACTCTTGGCCCGATTCAATCGCCTCTAGTTTGCATTTCGAGTGAAACTTCCAGAAAAATGAACCTCGACGCCGAGGAACTCTCTACACAAAGCGATTACATCACGAATCGTAGGTGATCTTCACGGCCTTATTCGTCCGTAACGATTCGTTGGCTGCTTCCGCAATGAGCTGGGCCTGTAACCCATCCCGTAACGATGGTGACATCGGTTCGCCCGCTGCAACGGAATGGATGAACGCATCCATAGCGAGCGCGAAGCTTTCCTGTGCGTAGTCGACATGTCTACTCCGTGCAACCCCGGTTTCGGTATAGCGGAGCACCTGGTCGTCGTAAGGCGGTGTTGATTGGAGCATGCCTTTTGCACCAAAAATCTCGATCCGTTCTTCAACGCCGTAGATGGAGCGACGGCCATTTTCGATGACACAGAGCGTCCCGCTTGGGAAGCGTAGCGTCACCATGGCCGTGTCGATGTCGCCAAGGTCGCCTATGGCCGGATCGACGAGACAGGAACCGGCCGCGAATACGTCGCTCGGGCGTTCGCCCGCGAACCAGGGGACCAGGTCGAAGTAGTGGAGCATTTTGTCCAGCAGGAAACCGCCCGACACCTTTGTGTACTCAAGCGACGGCGGTTGATGGTCGCGGGCGACGATGTTGATGGTCTCGATCCGTCCCAGGTCACCGTTCCGGATGCTGTCATGCATGATTCGGAGGTCGGGCATAAATCGGCGGCGGAATCCGACAAAGACGGGCAGATCCGCCTCCTCAGCTTCGGCCACGACCCGTTTGACCCTTTCGATATCCCTGTCGATGGGCTTTTCGCAATAGGTCGGCAAACCGGTCTGCAACGCGCGACGGAGCAGCTCGACGTGGGTGTCCGTAGATGAGGCAATCACAACCGCGTCGACTTCGTCCGAAGACCAAACCTCCTCCTGGTTGATGACTTCGATATCGGCATAGGAACGTTTTCTCTCCAGCTCGATTTCCGCGATGGTGTAGCGAACCGTTATGGTGTCTCCAAGAAACACCGGTTTTATAAAACGTATTTTGTCGTAACCCACTGAAACAGGAGTTTCATCCGCCTCTCGCGTATCCGCGATGGCCAGGGCGGAGGTGGTCGACATAAAACCGACCAGAAGGGCGCCGTGGACCATCAACTTTCCGTAGGACGATTTTTCCATGTAGGCCTTGTTCACGTGATTAGGTGAAAAATCCCCGGTGATACCGGCAAAGAGGTAAACATCACTTTCCGAAACTGTTTTCGTATAGCTGGCTGTTTGACCTATTTTAACGTAGAATTCGGACATCGGGTTCAATCACACCCCACTAAGTTCAACTTCGCTTCTTGATTCTGCCGCTTCAAAGATGGCCAATACGACGGCGAGACTTCGCGCAGCGTCGGCAGCCGTTATTCGTGGAGCTTGTTCACCGGCGATCACCTCGCAGAAGTGGGCACACTCGGCCTCAAACGCATTGCACAGTTGAATGTCGATCGGTTGTGGCGTTAATTCGTGGTTCCAGTCTGGTATTTCACCATTGTGTTTCCACAGTACAAGATTCGGAAAATCCAGCGCAGCCTCTGAACCGACAAACCGGAAGACGTTTTCTCCGTAATGAGGATAGTACGGTGTATCCCCGGTTGCGTGTTCCCATGTCCAGGGTGAGGGCGTCGCGTCCGATATTAAAAACGTCCCGAGCGCACCGCTTTCGAAATTCAATATTACTGCCGCGGTTTCTTCCTTGGGATGGCCGCGCAACCCGCTTTGCAATTTGGCAGAGACCGACGCGACTTCTCCGCACATGTATCGCAGCATATCAACCTCATGTATCAGGTTGATCAATACCGGCCCGGCGGCGCGTGCCTTTCGCCACTCCGGTTCGAAATACCCATCGTGTTTGTTGTCCGTCCATTGCCCGGACACTCCCAATAATTTTCCCAGAGCACCTTCCTGAATCAGCTTTCTGGTTTCGTTGACGTTCTCGTAATAGCGACGGTGATGGCCGACGAGGACATGCCGAGAAGCCTTTTCGGACATATCGACAATCTCCTCCGCCTCGTCCATTGTGGCCGTAATGGGTTTTTCAACCAGCACATGTACACCCGCTCGTAGGGATTCAAGAACCGGTTGAAGGTGAAGGTCGGTTGGAGTACATACGAACACCCCCTCGGGCTCAATATCCATCAGCATCGCTTGGGTCGCGGTATAAAAAGCCGCACCTGTTTCAACAGCCATTTGCTCAACCACAGGATTGGTGTCGACAATGGCCACCAACTCCGCCCTTTCCACAACGGAAATAGATTTCAGGTGGCGCTGGCCTATGACTCCCGCTCCGATTAGAGCCAGCCTTACTTTATCCACGATTCCTTTTTTGGAAGATATGAGTATCCATCAAGGTGGGTGGTTGCGGCATGAGCGGCGTAAAATCCATCTGGTCGAGGATATGCTTCTCCACGTCGACGCCGGGCGACACTTCGGTTAGCAACAACCCCTCCGGCGTCAGTCGGAACACAGCCCTTTCGGTCACGTAGAGGACTTCCTGGTTCTGCAGAAGCGCCTGCTTACCGGAGAAAGTAATCTGGTCGACTGCCTCAACGAGTTTGCGCACTTTGCCAGGATGTACGATTTCCAATCGGCCTTGACGGGTTTTGTACTCCGCTCCCTTGGCATCGAATGTTCCGCAGAAGACGACTTTGCGAGCATTTTGCGCGATATCGATAAACCCACCAGGGCCAACCGTGGTTCCGGCCAGTTTGGAGACATTGACATTTCCCGTGCGATCGATCTCTCCGAACCCGAGGAACGCAATATCCAACCCTCCCCCGGAATAGAAATCAAACTGCGAGGGGCCGTCGATCATGCAGCTCGGATTCCTTGCGTAGCCAAACATGGATCCTGTGAGAAGGCTTCCTCCATAAGTCCCATGCTCAATCGTCTGGTAATAACGATCTTGTTGGCCATCCGCGTCGATGATCGCCGCGACATGATCGGGTATGCCGAATCCGAAGTTGATGACGGCGCCGTTAGACAATTCTTTATGGGCTCTTCTCGCAATGACCAGACGAATGGAAAACCCTGGTGGACTTGGTTGGAAAGAATCATCCCTTTGCTCTCCTGAAATGGAAGGATCGTAAACTTGATCATAACTCTGTCGTTGTTCCGGATCGACAACCACTACCACCGCCGATGAGCCCGACGGTTGCTCCATCCGGCACCATGGAAACCGCCTCTTCTGCGCCCAGGAATTCAGTGCTCAATAGTACCCCTTACTCCCGCCTCCATCCACGGCGATTCCCGTACCGTGGACATGACGAGCCTGAGGACTGCAGAGGAAAGCGACCAATTCGGAGACATCCTCGGGTCTGCCCAGCCTCCGCAGACCTTCAGCGGTTACCGTAGCTTCACGGATCTCATCTACCGTCCGGTTTTGTTGCTTCGCACGAAGCTCGAAGATGGATTGCAGCCGCTCCGTTTCCGTCAATCCGGGGTGAACCCAGTTCACATTGACATCGTCCCTCAAGCCCTGATTGGCCAGGGCCTTGGAAAAGTTGGCCAGGGCGGCATTCACGGCCCCACCCACCATGAAGTCACTCGCCGGGCTACGAGCGAATCCTCCCACGATGTTGACCACGCAGCCTTTTGCCTTTTTCAGTTCCGGCCAAAGCAGTCGGCAGAGCCTAACTGCCGAAAAAAACTTCAACGCGAAGCCATCCACCATCTCTTCATCGGGCTGGTCGGGGAAGATACCTCCTTTAGTAGCGCCGGCGGAATTGACCAGTATGTCACAGCGGCCAAAGGAATCCATCAAGGCTTCAACGGCCTCAGTGCAGCCTTTCAACTGTCGCAGATCGGTGGCGTGAAATCCGGTCTCGACGCCTGTTTTCGTGCTGATTTTTTCGGAAGCACTCCTGAGCCTTTCCTTATTGGAGGCAGAGAGGAACACCTTGGCCCCACCCTCGGCGAGGCGCAAGGCACAGGCGTATCCGATTCCTTTCGATCCGCCGGAAACAAATGCGGTCTTGTTAGTGAATGGTTTCATCCTACGTTTCCCAGATATTTCGATTCCGCAACTTTAAACAGGGCATGCAGAGTCTTCAGCGTCGGTGTTCGGATTCCTTTTTCTTCTCCGAGCCTGATGACTTTGCCGTAGATGAAATCCAACTCCGTTGGTCTCCGGTTCAGAAGATCAACGCACATGGAAGATTTGTTATCCCCCGTCCCTCCCGAGGTGGAGATCAATTTTAAGCCCTTCAGGACTGCCTCACTATCCAGCATGATACCGCAGGCCCTGGCAACGTCGAGCGCCTCATCGATGGCCTCTAGGCTAACTGATTTCAGTTCAGGAATACCTAACGCCGTGGCTATGGTGAGATTGGTCAGGCCGGACACGGCGGCCGTCGCGATGTTTCCCATCAGCTTTTTCCAAATTTCCAGACGGATGTCGTCTGAGGCATGCGTTTGCAAACCGGCCTTGGTGAGCTTTTCAGCAATTCCGGCCACTCGCTCTGAAGCCCCCCCTGCATCTCTCCAATATAGGAAGGCACACCGCTGGGAAGCGATGGCGAACGTGAAAAATCACGAATTCTTCCCGGTTCCAGACCCATACCCGACATCGTCGTCACCCCTCCCAGCACCTTCTCGTATCCTAACTCTTAAGCAATGATCTCTTCGTTACCCAGCCCGTTCTGGAAGCTGATGCAGACACTGTTTTCATGGCAGAAACACCGGGCCGATCTGGCTGCATCACGAGTTCCGTATGCCTTGCATTGGAAAAAGAGAAGGTCGGCAGATTCCAGATCTGAGAAGCGCGAAGTCGCTGGAAGCATCATGGTCTGAACGCCTCCGTAGCCCTCTATCTTCAATCCCTCGGATTCGATGGCTTCAACGTGCTTCTCGTTTGTATCGACGAGTACGACCTCGAGCCCATTCTCGGCCAAAATCGCTCCGAAGAGAGCACCCATGCCACCCGCTCCGATAATGGCAATGTCGGTATGCTTTTTCTTCATGAGATTCCTACCGGTAAACCTTCAGATGAAAGTGAGTTGAATTCTTCCAATGATACCGAAATCTGCGGTAACACAGGAGCCCCTGGCAAAGGCTTGCGGCACGGTTGCTGCGCCGGTTGAGACGAAGTCGCCCGCATTCATTGGGATCCCCCTGGAGGAAAGGTGATTGAACAGGTCAGCCATAGCTTGCAATGGTTCACATCGCATATCACCCATAAAGTTCTCCGCGGCCGGATGATCGTCCACTTGCAGACAAATGGAATGGTTTCGGAAGTCGAGGTTCTTCCAGTCAGCGAAGGCAGACCCAAACACAAAGCCGATCCCTCCACCGTTGTCGGCAACCGTCATCAGAGATTTTTGAGATTTCGTGGCTTCGTCAAGCTGATGACGGTTTCCGATGATCTCAAACGCCGGATGCATACTTACTTTATCCTCCAAATCCGACGCCTTCCACGGACGGTCCCGAACCGGGATGTCCTCCCTTAACCGGAAAGCGAACTCCGTTTCCGCGCGAGCGTTAGGGAATCGGTCAAAAGGCAGCTCATGTACAGGTCCGACGAAGGTAACCGACGAGAAAATTCGCCCTGGTATGACATCGTCGTGGCCATCTAGCTCACGCATTTTCGCGCTGGTGGCGCCTACTTTCCAGCCCGTAATGCCCTGCCCGATGACCGAACACATGCGGTCCCATAGGCCCTTCCACACGCTTCTAAGGTGAACCGTTCAGCCTTGCCCTCGGAGCCTCAGTCCGGCAAGTTTACGTCCCCCATTATCGGTTGGGGCGTGATACTGCAGGATTGCATGAATCTCCAGGTGGTCGCCAATTACCCATGGATTCTCATCCCAGTGAATCTCATTATTGTTACCGTCGTCGCCTTTAGTTTCCTCGGCGGCGGCCTTCGGGATGCGGCCGATCCCTGCGCTTCGTAAACCTCGAAACCTTTTTTTGGATCGAACACATGACAAAAGACCAATCCACACGTGGAGAGCTCCCCATTGGCTTCACGCTTCCGCACAACATCGTTATCGACGAGATCCTCGGGTCGCCTTACTCGGAAGGCAATCATGTCTACCACTGCCGCGGATCCGTTGAAAGTACCGAGGAGGAATATTTCTTGAAAGTCGCCAAGGAAGATAAGGAATCAGATCTTGCCAATGAGGCAGAGATTCTGACCCGATTGAAGGGATTGGATCTGCCCATCGCCGATGTTCTCGCGTGGCGGAATGAACCGAGACCATGGTTGGCGCTAAGGGCAGTTCACGGCTATTTTATAAACCGTTTCGTGAATCTCGATGCGGCTGATTATGAGTTGGACAGAGCCCTTGTTCACTTTGATGAATTCGGGCAAAGTCTTGGCCGAATTCATGATCTGAAGCTTTCCTGGCGCCCGGTTCGGGAACGACGGTTTCATCGCTTTCTCAATGACGAAATCCTGCAGGATGACCGATTCCACGCAGCCGATCGCTGGTTGCGCGAAAACGAACCGTGTCAGAAGGAAGAGATCTTCATTCACGGGGATCATCATTACGCCAATGTGCTGTGGTCGCACGGCAAGGTGGAAGCGGTTCTCGACTGGGAAATCTGCGGCGAGGGATGGCGCGAGTTCGACATCTCGTGGGCCATAATTGTGCGACCACGACAGAATTTTCTCCACCATTCGGAGGAGCGTAGCGCCGTTCTCGACGGATACCTGAAGCATGGTTCCTTTCATGAAAAATCCCTTCAGTGGTGCGAGATCCTGAATACGCTTCACTTTGCGAGCAATTTCCGTAGCCGGCCCGATCAATCCTACACTACCTTTTCGTTGAGGCGTATCGAGTCGATGATCGAGAGTTTCTAAGCCGAGGACGGGGGCATGCTTGGTTAGCGGATTCCGGCTCTCGCACGTTCGCAGGAAGATTTCCCGACGGACGCTTCTACCAGGTGGGCAATTCCACCCGAGTCCACATGGACCGCAACTTCTTCGCCATCTCGTTATCCGACGACGGCGCGAAGTTCGACAAGATGTATCAACTCGTCGTCGAACCAACCCGACAGCGCTTCCAGGGGCACTTGAAGTGTCACGGCGCAGTCCTCTAGCGGAGGACGAAGACGGATCGTAGATTCGGGGCCCGTTCTCACTCGAGATCGAAGAACTCACCGGACTGAAGATCGACGAACCGGCGAGGTCCCTGGGTGTCTTCGAAGTAGAATATCCAGGCTCCGCGGGAAAAGCTGAAGAGGTTCGGATACTGCGAAGCGGCGGTCCAGAACCAGGCACCGGTGCTCAGATCGAAGAGGAATATATCCTCTGGAGTGCCGCCGTTGAAGAGGGACGTCCACCCGTGCTGGGCATGAAAAATCCAGCCATCGGCGGCGAATTCGATATTGAATGATCCGAACCAATCGGAGAACCACCAGTCTTGACCGAGGTCGGATGCGCCTGCCAAGGCGGCGGGAGGTCCGGGGGCCTCTTCCGGAATAACGGTTACGGTGACAGTACGGCTTTCATCGCATCCGAAGTCGCTGCAAGTCTGGAACCAGTATTGGGTCGTTTCAAAGAGAGGGCCCGTGTTGAAACGGATGAAATCCCCTACGCCAAAGTTCCTTTCGGACACGTCGATCGAACTCCCCCGGTCACAGCACACGCCCTGAAAGGCAGCAGTGGATCTCAACCCGATGGGCCAAAGCTCCATAAGCACCAAACCGCCGGCCTCGATGGTTTTGTCCTCAGGTTCAGTTATAAAAATCTGAATTTGTCCAACGAGGGGAGGAGCAGACAGGGCGGTAACGCCCGCGATGAGAAGGATACGTAGGATTCGCATCAACAGAGAAGGAGAATGGTGTCGATTTCCTGCGCGGTGGACCCGAGGTATCCAAGTTAGGGCCTCTTCGAAATCGCGTCAAGCCGATGTCCCACAGATGCCGGACACCTCGCGCCAGCGAATTGCGCGTGGGGGATGTGTAAGTCAGTAACAGAGGAAACATGCTGGAGACCACGCATGAGAGGATGTACCCAATCCTTCCGAAAGACAGAAAAGGCGACTCTCAGAATGAGCAAGAGTACCATTGCCGCGTAGAGGATGAGGCCAACATTTACGGGCCGCTCGCGGTGGGACCCCCGGGAATGATGGCGGGCATGGGCGTCGTATGGGAGAAATGGGGAAGGCTCGAATGGCGGAAGTTCGGAATTTTGGGACATCCATAAATTGCCCGTAAATCGGTTGACAATAGGTGATCGGCCTGAGGTTGGAAAAGTCCCGGAAGTGTGAGAAACCCAGGTCAGGAGGTGCTCGCGAAACGCATTCTGCCCAGCTTGGGGCTGTGGCAAGGGTAGGCCGCAACAGTACACCTCGTGAATCCAGCTCTGGCGCCGGTTGAAGCCTTCGACCTCAGCGCGATTCCAGGACGGCCAGAATTCGAAGTGTCAACTGATTTTTCTTCAAAGTATCGGTGTCCTGAATTCCTTCGGTCGGCTATGATATAGGGATCGTCGACGGTGAGGATGTTGTTGGAACCCATCGACATGCCCCAACTGTCTACAATCGGCGCGTAGCGTAGTTCTGCTGCCCAGCAGAACGGAGACTGCTGGCTTCTAACTTCTGACTTCCTCTCCCCCGTCCTCACACCTCGATGCTCATGCCGTCATCTGCGAAGAATACCCGATCGCCAAGAAGCGATCTCGCTTTTCGCGTCTCACCGGCAAGATCGTCCACGACGGCGCGGCCGTGGTGGAGGAACCCGAGCTTACCGATGCGCCGATCGCGTTCGCGCAAATGGCGGCAGATCGATTCCGCCTGGTGGTGTCCGGTCTCCATGAGGAAGAGATCACAATCATCGAGGAAGGGATCGAGTTCGCGTACGTCCTTGACGTCGCCGGAAAAGACAACGGATTTGCCACTAGCTTCAAGGCGAAAGGAAAAGGACCGCCATGGCTCCCCCGGAGGCGGTTCACGGAGATGGCGGTTGTGTAGGGCGGACACTGTGAACCCGGCTTCGTCAAAGACAAGACCGTCGCAAGGGAGTCGAGGGTCGAGAGTGAACCCCGGTTCGAACTGCTCTTTCGGGGCCGCGGCCAGTTTGAGAACAGAGCGCCAGACGGCGAGATCCGGGATGATCACAGGAATCGTTGCACCGCCGAGGGGCGGCGATGCATCCCCGTTGCTTCGGTTCAGCTTTTGCAGGGTCCAGAGGAGATTCGGGAAGCCTCCAATGTGATCCGGGTGACAGTGAGATATGAAGATGGCCCGGACGGCGAGGAGGTCGAGACCGAGGAGGTGGGCTGTCCGTGAGCAACCCTCACCGGCATCGAACCAGTAGAGGCCGCGGTTGGATTCGACGACAAGGGACGTATGCAGTCGCCCGGGAACCGGTTCCATGCCTGCCAATGTGCCAAGGAAGGTAACTTTCATGCAACGCCACCTACCCCGGATTTCTCACAAGCCATCTGCGGCAACCGCGCATATCACGTCCTGCTTAGTGGGAAAGGCCTTACCTTGCTCGGCGACCTCCACGTATTCGAATACGCCCGCCGTCGCCGATCTTCGCGAAGCCCTTGATTGACCACAATCTCCACGGTTTCGCGACGAAGTTTAAGTGATGGGAAATCGCTTTCTGCCCTACCGCGTGTGGACGGGAGTCCGAAGCCGAAAGCTTGCCTTTCCATGGCAAAGGGAGTGACAGAATGGCACGGGGAGGTCAAGCTCCAGGTTGCGGACACGGTGACCGGCTCGGTGTCGCAGTCCGGGAAGGGGTCGTCGAACCACGGCTCGACAATGGGTTCGGGCGGCGGGTCGGCGCCCGAACAGACCCGGACCTCCTCTCCCCAGAGCCCGAGGTGGCGCAGGGTGCGCTCGATCACCTTGTACTCCAATGTCGTTGGACCATTTTCGGCGTTCACCGAGCCAGCCGCAGGCGCCCTTGCTCCGATATGACAGCGAGGCCTTGCTTTTCCCGGAATAGTGATTACAATCACTATTGCCATGCGATCCCGGGAAATGGAAGACGTATTCGAGGCGGCGGCCCGGCTGCAGGAGTTGGTGCCTGACGCCGTCCTGGTTGGCGGTTCCGCGGCGGCACACCACGCCTGACATCGGATATCGCTTGATGACGACCACGTCGTCGAGCACCTGCGCGATCGCTTCGACGACGTTTTGGCGGATCTCGAGGCCACCGAGGGTTGGGTGACCGCGCGAGTCCAGCGGCCGGTTCTCATTCTCGGACGTCTCGACGGCGTGGAGACTGGGATTCGGAACCTCATCCGCCGATTGCCGCTGGAGGTCGAAGAGGTAACGATCGTCGAACGCACCTTGCGAGTACCGACCCTGTCCGAGATCGCCCGGATCAAGGCGTGGCTCTGCTTGATGCGCAATGCGACCCGCGACTATCTCGACTTCGCGGCCCTTGGAGACCGACTTGGCGATGTGGGTGCCGTTGGCGTGATCGTGGAGATGGACGAATACTACGCCGATCAACTCGGCCCGGGTGGCCGCCGCGTCGCCACCCAGGTCGCCAGGCAGTTGGCAGAGCCGCGTCCGGACGACCTGTCGGAAGTCGATCTTGTTTCCTATCGAAGACTCAACCGGCGGTGGCACGACTGGCAGACTGTCGTCGATGCTTGTCGCCGGATCGCCGTTAAAGTCCTCGATCGGCTCGCCGAGGATTCGCTGTGAACCATCGCCATATAGAGGTCGTTTCCGGCACTCCGGTAGAAGCGCAACCGCTGGCTGGCATCGTCGACATTCTACAACGAGGCGATCTCGATGAGTGGCGGCCGATCGCCAGGGCGATACTCCGGGACCCGACAGGAGAGTTTGCCGACAGGGTGTTGCGTTTGGTAAACAGCTACCCGATGTACGGGACCTCCTCGCTCTGGCGGTCGTGGATCGACCGTTGCCGCGCGCGCGAGGAGGATGGTGCGCCATCGACGGAGGTGGGGCTTTCGACGGTCCGGCGGCGACTGGGGCTGACCCAGGTAGAGGTCGCCGGTCGAATGGGGATCTCCCTGTCCGACCTGTCCAAGCTCGAGCGCAGCCGCGATCTGCAGCTGTCTACCCTACGGTCGTACGCGCAGGCCCTCGGGGGCGCCATTCGGGTTCTCATTGTTTCGCCCGACAGCTCCGCAGCAATCCGGCCGGGCGGCACAGCCGGATCCGGATCACCGTAGGCCGGAAGGATGATGTGCGGGAGACGGCAGCGGCCCCGGAAATCCAGCTCTGGCGCCGGTTGAAGCCTTCGACCTCAGCGCGATTCCAGGACGGCCACAATTCGAAGTGTCACGGCGCAGTCCTCTAGCGGAGGACGAAGACGGATCGTAAATTCGGGGCCCGTTCTCACTCGAGATCGAAGAACTCACCGGACTGAAGATCGACGAACCGTCGAGGTCCCTGGGTGTCTTCGAAGTAGAATATCCAGGCTCCGCGGGAAAAGCTGAAGAGGTTCGGATACTGCGAAGCGGCGGTCCAGAACCAGGCACCGGTGCTCAGATCGAAGAGGAATATATCCTCTGGAGTGCCGCCGTTGAAGAGGAACGTCCACCCGTGCTGGGCATGAAAAATCCAGCCATCGGCGGCGAATTCGATATTGAATGATCCGAACCAATCGGAGAACCACCAGTCTTGACCGAGGTCGGATGCGCCTGCCAAGGCGGCGGGAGGTCCGGGGGCCTCTTCCGGAATAACGGTTACGGTGACAGTACGGCTTTCATCGCATCCGAAGTCGCTGCAGGTCTGGAACCAGTATTGGGTCGTTTCAAAGAGAGGGCCCGTGTTGAAACGGATGAAATCCCCTACGCCAAAGTTCCTTTCGGACACGTCGATCGAACTCCCCCGGTCACAGCACACGCCCTGAAAGGCAGCAGTGGATCTCAACCCAATGGGCCAAAGCTCCATAAGCACCAAACCGCCGGCCTCTATGGTTTTGTCCTCAGGTTCAGTTATAAAAATCTGAATTTGTCCAACGAGGGGAGGAGCAGACAGGGCGGTAACGCCCGCGATGAGAAGGATACGTAGGATTCGCATCAGCAGAGAAGGAGAATGGTGTCGATTTCCTGCGCGGTGGACCCGAGGTATCCAAGTTAGGGCCTCTTCGAAATCGCGTCAAGCCGATGTCCCACAGATGCCGGACACCTCGCGCCAGCGAATTGCGCGTGGGGGATGTGTAAGTCAGTAACTGAGGAAACATGCTGGAGACCACGCATGGGAATCCCTTTACTTTTTTCATGGATAAGGAATTAACAGCATCGGAAGCACTCTCGACGAGCGGAGTGGTGGCCGCTAATCCCGAAGCAGCAGCGCGGGTGGGCGCCCGTATCCTCGAGATGGGCGGCAACGCCATGGATGCCGCAAGCGCGACCCGCATGGCCTGCTGCATGCTCCAACCCCGGTCAACGGGAGTCGGCGGCTACGTTTGCAGCGCCGTCGTGCGCGAAGGAAAATCGGGTAACTTCTGGTCGCTGGAGGCGAATTCCATCGCTCCCGCTGCCGCGCATGAGAGGATGTACCCAATCCTTCCGAAAGACAGGAAAGGCGACTCTCAGAATGAGCAAGAGTACCATTGCCGCGTAGAGGATGAGGCCAACATTTACGGGCCGCTCGCGGTGGGACCCCGGGAATGATGGCGGGCATGGGCGTCGTATAGGAGAAATGGGGAAGGCTCGAATGGCGGAAGTTCGTATCGCTCAGCGGGGCGTGGACGAAGACGGGGCGTGGTGCAATCGCAGCGAGCACATCAGGGAAATCGAATGGGATGCGCGACGGATCTTTGGCGTAGACGTCGCGGATGCGCGGCATGTAGCGGCCCTGACACCAGCCCGTCACATCCCCATCCATGTAGTCGTGAAAGGAGTCGAAGCCCGAACTGGTGACGGCGACCTTTACCCGCTCGTCGAAGGCGGCGAGAAAGAGCGCATTATGGCCGCCGAGCGAGAGTCCGATGCAGCCAATGCGAGCGCCGTCGACCTCCGAAAGCGATTGGAGGAGGTCAATGGCGCGCATGTGGTCCCAAATGCCTTTCATCGTGCCGCTCGCGTAGCCCATCCCGATCGGATCCACGAGGTTATCCCCCAAGGTGACATAGTCCGGGGCAATCGCCACATACCCTCGTTGAGCGGGCTCGAGGGTGTACAGTGGGTAATCCTCACCAATCCCGGCGGTCCTGCCTTTGCCGCCGCTGGTTCCCTGAAGGGAGAGGAGAGCGGGAGCGGGACCTGTTAGATCTTGTGGCACAAGGAGATAGGCGGGGACGCGATGGCCCTCTTCAGAGCTGTACTCGATCTTGCTGCGCGTGAGACCGGGAAGCGACTCGGACTCCAGGATCTCCATCTCCAGAGGCACCATTTTATCCGCACCTGGAAGCGGACCCATCACGAGTTGCATGGCGTCGAGGATTCGTGCTCGTCGCTCTTCAGACTCTCCAGCCGCGGTATCCTGATGTTCGAGTAAGCTCATTCCTTTCAGGTCAATTTGAAAGGGTGTCCGCGGCAATGACCAGCACAACCCGTACACCATGAAACGGAGCTTTGAACGAGAGAGGTTATCCCATTGAGGATCCGTGTTGCGCCGAGCTGGTTTGAAAGCTATATTCCAATCCTACATGCCCTTCGAGGAGCTCCAAATGAGCCGTAGCGCCATGGTCGTAGCTATCCTGATCGCGAAAATGTTCCAACTCCGGGAAATCGGATAGGTCATCAATTACGCGCTTTGCCCGCCCAAACGGCCTGACTGGCCCTCATTTGTCCATCACAAACCAATACATAGCCGGTGCCGCTGAATGGCATGTCGTGAAGGTCGCGGAGAACGGGTCCAAGACCTGCCGACGACCTATGGCTACGGGACTGTACGATGCAAGGGCAGGGAGGGTGTACGCCTGTTGGTCCGGCCCCGGAATGAGACCGCAGGTCGCCGCTTTCGACCCGGGCACCAAGAAGGTCCTGGCCGCAAGGGGCATTGAAGCCCCTGACGGAAGCCGAGACTTCCACGACTACGCGCACATCATCCAGTCCTCGGATGGGGTCCTTCATGTGTTCTACAGCAGGCACAACAAGTCCCTCCATCAGATGATCGGGCCGAAGGCGCACGCCATTGATGGGGAATGGCGGGCACGCGAGATCGGCAGGAAACTGAAAGCCACGTATCCAATGCCCATCGCTGACTCCCAAGGGGCACTGTACGTTTTCTACAGAGTCACCAAAAGCTCGGACTACCGACCGATGGCTTACGTGAAGTCCATGGACAACGGCGGAACCTGGTCGAAGCCTATCCCAGCCATTGACCACGGACGAACCCGCCGCGCCGACCACTTGGATGAGATCTACGTTGGTGCATTGACGCGTGCCTTCCCGAAGGGGCTGGGCGAGCTGTTTCACTGCACATGGACCTTGGCAGGCGGTGGGCCTAAGAGACATAGCCATGATGACTACCACAAGAACATGTACCACGCCTACTTCCGACCGGTCGACGGCCATTGGCTGTCGGCGGCGGGCACCGATCTGGGGCCGCTGATTGACGACACGGTTGCTGAGAAGCACTGCAAGGTCTTTGATTCGGGTGCGCTCTACGGCATCAGACACACACGGGAGCCTTTGGACATCGGCTACATAAGCAAAGCCGTGTCCGCCTCTGACGGATCCCCAATCGTTCTGTCCGCAGACGGCAAGCGCAGCTCGGTGGTGGTGAGTCGCTGGTCTGGGGCCGAGTGGCAGGACAGCGTTCCAGCCCCATTCAAGGGCCGTCACAGTTTCAATGATTTCTACTCGGCCAAGGACCGAAGTGAGATGCTTGTGAGCTTCGCAGCCGACCGAGGAACGATCGATGTCTTCCGCTCAACCGACGACGGCAGGACGTGGTCCCCGTACGGCACCCTTAGCGCGGACCGTTGGATCAACGTCTGTACTATGATCGACACACCGCGGAAGCCAGTTCTGTTTCTGCAGGAGATCAACAACGGTGACCACAGGCGGGCGGGCTACGATGGCAAGTGCCGGGTCTGGATTGCAGCGGAGAAATGACTGCGAACAAAGCCTTCGAGGCGACGCTTAACAGCGCGCCTCAACTCAACGTTACGGCGCAAAGAAGAGAGGTTCGCCGAGTACCGTGAAAGCAAGGAGCGACGAGTGAAGAAATCTGAGCTAACACTGAAGGAAGTTCGGGCGCGACCTGTCGTGGTTCCGTTGAGGCGTCCTGTGGTCTCAAAGGTCGGTTTGTTCCGCGATTGGCCGCTGATCCTGATTGACCTGTATACCAACGAAGGGATTGTGGGCCACAGCTATCTCGAGCCCTATCTCAAACAATCGGCACGCTACATCGTTCCCGCGATTCAGGATCTCGCCGAGGTGGCAAAGGGTCAACCGATCGCCCCTTTCGACACCTTTCGCAGAGGGGTTGGCTCGTTTCACCTTATTGGACGGGAGGGCGTTTCACTCATCGCTGTATCCGGTCTGGACATGGCGGCTTGGGATGCTTTGGCCAAGGCTGCCAGCATGCCGATTGCGGTATTTCTCGGTGGAACGATCGGGCCGGTGCCGGCCTACAACAGCAACGGCCTGTGGCTGACCCCGCTGGAGACGCTCGAAGCAGAAGCCGAGGAGCTCGTTTCCGAGGGCGATTTTTCTGGCCTCAAGCTCAGACTCGGGAGAGAAAGACTAGCCGATGATCTGGCCGCTATCGCGGCCGTTCGCAATGCGGTAGGACCTGAGATCAAGTTGATGTGCGACTTCAACCAGGGCTTGTCTTTGGAAATTTACCTTTCCCATGCTCTGATGTTCCTGCTCGCTGAGCAAGGATGACCCAGATTCAGGCGGTTAGCAAGAGAACCGTGTTGACCACGACAATTGTATCGTCATATCATACGGATGTATGCTATAAACAGTACACTGTGAGCCTAATTGGGCAACTCTTTCCGAAGGCTCGAGCGGAAGTGATTCGCTTGCTGTTTACGGACCCCGACCGTTCCCTGCACTTGAGGGAACTGGCGCGGCTCAGTGGCTTGGCGGTGGGCACGATTCAGACGAAGGTGGCGAAATTGCGCAAGGCCGGGCTGCTGGAGGAGCGGCGGGATGGTAATCGCCTGTATTTCCGTGCTAACGTGCGACACCCCATATTTGCTGAGCTGAGGGGTATAGCCATTAAGACAACAGGGCTCCGGGCCCTTCTGCTTGAGGCATCGACGGCGTTGAAGGTATCCGCCTGGCTTTTGTCTACGGCTCGTTCGCGAGGGATCGTCCCGGGCCTGACAGCGATATCGACCTGTTCGTGGTGGGATCTGTTGGACTGCGCGCGCTGGTTCCGCGGCTCCGTGGTGTTGCTGAAGCGATGGGGCGTGAGGTGAACCCGCATGTCGTATCGGAGGTTTCGTTCACAGCGAAGTGGCGCGCAAGAGATGCCTATATCGAGAACGTGGTAAGGGAACCGAGAATTTGGATCACCGGGAGCGAGGATGAGCTTGGAAAATTGGCATAAGAACGGGTGGCTCCGGCCGCACCAGACCAATCGCAAGCAGATTGCCGACCTTTTCGCCATCGTGGAGCGCGACTTGACGGATGCGCGGACAGCGCGCTTGAGCCACGACTGGCAATTCGGCATTGCCTACAATGCCGCCCTGAAGCTCTGAACAATACTGCTGTATGCTGAGGGCTACCGTCCCGAGCGCGCCCTCGCTCATTACCGCACGCTCCAAGCGCTGCCGCTCATCCTCGGATCAGATCGCAGCGGGGATGCCGATTACCTCGATAGTTGTAGAACCAAGCGAAATACAGTGGAGTATGATAATGCCGGTCATATTAGCACCCAGGAAGCAAAGGAACTGACCGAATTCGCTGTCGAGTTGAAGAAGGACGTCGTGGATTGGCTGGACAAGAACCATCCCCAGTTTCTGCGATCGGCACAGGGGCAGGGCTAGCCCCTCTTTCTCAACTGGGCGCTATTTTTGACCTAAGTCGTTGATAAACGACCAAAGGTCTCCACTACAAGTCGCTAGTTTTCGATTCGATTTTTGGTGGTGGTTGGGCAGGAAGTTCAAGCTTCAGTTGGTTGAGCAATAGCTTTGGGTCCTTACTGGGCTCGGTGTAACGGGTGAGCACCACGGTGCGCCCGTCGGTGGTGGGCAGCTTGACATCGAGCATTTGCATCGCCGCCATTTTCGAAAGCACCTCGGCGGCAGTAAGACCGGGGGCCAGATCGCGCAAGCGACGCTTCAGGGTGACCCATAGACAGTAAGCCAGGAAGCTGATAAAAATATGGGCCTCGATGCGATCGTCCCTTTGGTGATGGATGGGCCGGATGGAGAGGTCATTTTTCATTTCCTTGAAAACTTGCTCGATCTCAGTGAGTTGGATGTAGAGGTGCCAGAGGCGGTGCGGATTGTCGGCACTGAGGGTGCTGCGCAACAGGTAGCGGCCTTCCCGGCGATAGGCCTGACGGTAGTTCTTCCAGTTCAACCGGAAGCTCACCGGCGAGCCATTGGCGGGGCCATCCTCGGGGGCTACGGCAATGTCGAGTAAACGCCAGATCCGCGGGCCGGCTTCCTTCTTGGCTTCGCCCAGCTTGATGAGGATGGTATCGCGTTGGTAACGCCGCTTGCTGTCGCGCAGCTTTTTGAGCCTCTCAACCAATCGGCGCAAACCGCGCAGACGCATGCCCTTTTCTTTGCGTATGCGCTCCCTACTACGGGCCAAAACATAAGTTTCACTCCCCTCCCTGAGGAGCTTTACGTCTATGCCCGGGCGCAGATTCTGCCACCGCTTCTGCAGCAACGATTGCTCGAACTTGTCCAGCCACGAGCGCGGCGTACCCACCAGATAGTCGATCGGCGGGTCGCTTGCGCGCATCTGGGCCAAAACCTCCTCGGTAGGTATTCCCCGATCCATCACCCAGATGCGCCGGGCCTTGCCGTAGGCCTTTTCGATGCGAGCAAGAAAATCGCCCAAGGTGGTTTGATCCAGGGTGTTACCGGGAAGCACTTCATAGGCAATCGGAAAGCCCTCCGGGGTGACTACCAGGGCGATCACCACCTGCAGACAATCCCAACGTTTGTCTCGGCTGTAGCCGAACTTGCGGATTCGGCTCGAAGCCGCTGGTTCCTGGTTCGGATCACACTCGAAATAGGTGCTCGTCAGATCGTATAGCAGTACCTCGTAACGGGCGTTGAACAAATCGCTCCAGCGGTTAGTCAGGTGGCTGAACAGGGCCTTTTTGTGCTCCAGCAATCGATCGTGGCAGCGATACAGGGTGTTCTTCTCGGCCAAGGCGAAGTCTTCGCCCAGAAGATCGGCCATGGCTGATTGTTCATACCATTGGCGGTGCAGCCGCCACTCGCTTCCTGGATCGATCAGTCGATAGGCCACCAGGGTTTGCAACACATGGGCCCACCGCCTGCCTTGCCGGGAAGGAGCCAGCCGCTCACCCCAGAACTCGGTCAACCCCATCTGTTCATAAAGCACGCAGCAAAGCCAGCATGCACCCCATTGGCGGGGCCGTTCGATGCGCAGATCTTTGAGCCGAATGCGAATGATGCTTTCCTCATCGACTGGTGGGGCCCGATCTTCGGGATACAGCGCCACCTGCTCCGGCCGGGGCCTGCCCTCGGTGAAGATCTCGATACTCTTGCGCCATGAGCTGCGCTGACTGTCGTTGATCTCTCCAAGGTACAACACCTGCCTCTGCACCACCCGAGCGCCGCCCACGCGCTTATTTTCGACGATGTTCCAGTAGCAGTGCTCTTTGCCATCTTTGCGCCGACGATTACACCTCAGAAACATGATGGCCCCCAATTATACAAACAAATCGGGGCCTGGGAAGAGGGTAGGTCTACACTACAGGCAGTTCGGCCAACCTTCCCCTACTGTTTATGCGCCTCGACAGGCCATTTACCCCCGGAAAAAACTTTTTCAGAGGTTGAGTTGGTCAAGTCGGGCTAGTGTCGGGTTGCGGAACGGGGTCAGCCGTGGAGGCTCAACTTCGATGCAGCCGATGGGAAAGCTCGCTGCGCTCGCGTCAGGGACTCGCGAACTGTGTCAGTTTTCCCTGCGCTTCATGGTCCGTCTTACCGGCGGTCACCGGCTGTCGCCTTGAAGGCGGATGCGGGGATCCACCGCGAGAAGCAGAAGGTCACTGACCAGGCGAATGTATTGGTCGAGTATCTGCCGGGTGTGGCGCCAGAAAGCCTGCAGGATCTCCTCGTTCCGCAGGTACGTCCCCAGGTCGTGAAACATGTGTGAGGCCTGCATCGAATAGCGGTGCCCTTTCCTCCCGGCGGGGAGGGGATAGGGCGCGGTGCCGAAGGGCTTCCCGCAGGAGCACCCGCTCACGGCGGTGCGTCTCGAAAGGGGGCGTCCGACGTCACCCGTGCCGGTTTCGGGCCGGTCACGTTGCGCGTGCGCGCCAGCCCGCTGAGTCGTTGGTTCTCTTTCGCCTCCCGATCGACTGCTTCCGGGTCGACGATGGCCAGGAGTCTCTCATGGAGTCGCCGCCTGACCCCCTCGTATTGCGGGACTGGTGCCAGGTCATGGACCTCCTCGGGATCTTCTGCAGTGTTGAAGAGCTGGGGGGCATGGCCCACGTAGTAGCAGTATTTGTATTCTCCCTGTTTGATCATGTAACCGGCGTTCAGCATTCCTTGCGCATGGTATTCACTGAACGCCACGCGACGACCATGACCTGGGTCGCCCTCCTCCGCTACCGCGACGAGGTCCTCGCCGGGCAGCCCTTGGGGCGGCTCGATTCCCCCGAGGCCCAACAGGGTCGGCATGACGTCCACCAGGCTGACGTTTTCCCGCACACGTTTCCGCGTTACCCCCTGGCCGCTGATGATGAGGGGCACCCGCACCGCCGGTTCGTAGAAGCACTGCTTCTGCCAGATACCGTGGTGACCCCACATCTCGCCGTGATCGCTGCAGTAGATCACCACCGTGTTCTCCGCCAACCCGGTCTCCTCCAGGGTCTGAAGTATCTTCCCGACCAGATGATCGGTATAGCTCACGAGCCCGAAGTAGCTCGCCTGCGCCTGTCGCTGCAGATCTTCGGGAAGCGGTCTGTCGTTGTGGAAGAAGTAACGGAGCTGGCGGATCACGGGGTGCTGGTTCTCCCACGGTTCGTTCCACGTCTCCGGCAGTTCGAGGGTCCCCGGATCGTAGAGACGGTAGAACTCCTCCGGGCAGGTGAGGGGAAAATGCGGATTCATGAAGCCGCTCACCATCAACCAGGGTGCCTCGCCGGGTCGTTCACTCCTGGCGCGCAGAAACCGGCAGGTCAGGTCGGTTACCGTCTCGTCGTAATCCTGCCAGTGCCCTTTCCCGGGGCCACACTCGGTCACGTGCGAGTTGCTGCCCCTGCGACTCTCGGGCGTTCGCCTCGGGCTTTGACGGTAGCTGCGCCAGTAGTCCATGTCGTCGAACAGCCGCCGCCCGAAGCCGTGTAAACGGTTTTCCCCCACGATGTGCATGCGACCACACAGGATCGATTCGTATCCTGCTGCCTCGAAGTAATGGGCGAAGGTCGGGAGGTGGTCCGCCAACGGAGAGCCGTTGTCCCAAACGTTGATCTGGTGGCAGTAGCGACCGGTGAGGAACGACATCCGGGAGGGCACACAGATCGGGTTGTTGCAATAGGCGTTGTCGAAGACTATTCCCGATTCCGCCAGGCCGTCCAGGTGTGGTGTCGGTACCGCCTGATTACCGTAGCATCCCGTAACGGCCGGGTCGTGTTCGTCTGAGATAATGAGGATGATGTTGGGCGAATGACTACTGCTCATGGGCTTTCTCTGTCACAGGTAAGAGGGAAAGGAAATGAAAATACCTTGTCGTCGCGGACCGCTGCTACGCCTCAAGATGTTCATTACCGATGAATGGAAACTCGTGCATTACGGTTCCGCCCCCTACGGTGAGCTCTACCACGAGAAAGAGGATCCCCACGACACGGTGAATCTCTGGGACGATCCCGGCTACGCTCGGAAACGGGCGGAACTGACCGACCGCTTGCTGAGCGAAATGATCGACAGCGAGATGGGGCCCTTCGGCGCCCATCGCGATCCCCGGCTCATGGAGACCTCCCCACCCTATGCCCGCGACGAGCGCGAGTGGCGAAAGGGGGGATTCGGGTAATTGCGGATATAGGTATAAGGATCGGGTTACCCAAACTTCGTAGCGAACCTTGTCGGCGATTGGTCGACCAGTTGATGATCGTTCCGGGAAGGCTGGGGACGAACGGTTCTCGTGGCGCACTGCTTATCGAAGCGGCTTGTCCCTGCGAAGCAATGCGAAGACGGAAGCGGAGATTGCGGTGGGAGACCGGAACGTGTGGACCCGTCTCCGTAAAAGGCTTCCGTCTTCGTCTGGCGACTTCGCCGTGACAGGTCGCCGAGGCGAGCAGTCCGCTCACGGGGCAATCCCGATTTTGTGGGGATAAGCCCTGCGCCAAGAGAAGGTGCTACGCGAGGCCCGTCGCGCATCGGAGATGGCCTTCCCAATTGAGAACCCATCCCTGACACTGCATGTGGGAGGCCATCTCCGATGGGCGATAGGCAATTCAGTTTGCGGTTGCCCAAAGCGGCGAGACGCCGCTTCTACACTATCCTAATACAGTCGGGTTGGGTATCGCCGCTTCCTCTTTGGTCATGACCTCGATGACCGCGGTCCGGCCTTTCTGGTTGGACTCAATTCCCCGACGCAGCGCCGAGCCGACATCATCAGGACTGCCGCCGCACTCGAAAGTGGCCCGTTCGATGCGTCGCCGTCGCGAAACGCAACTGGCAGATCGGGACTCCGAGTTTCCGACTCATTCATTAAGGCGACGAAGTTTGCGCCTGGGTTTGTCCCGCAAGCAGCTATTCGCGTCTCTTTTTCGTGAGCTTCGTCGCGAGCTTTGTCGAATAAACACCAATGGAAAGGTTTGCCTAACGTTCCAAACAATTCGCTTTACATCGATTCCATCGCCCGCGACTTCGCGAAGTGTGTAGCAGAGGCGGATGTCGTCGTCCGGCATGCCGTAGGGGTGAATCTTGATCGCCTGGAACCCGAGCGACTTGCATTCCTCTCGGTTACCATTGAGGGCGATAATCCGTAAGCACAGGGTATTTTTGACAGTTCAATATAAAAAGTCAAAATCCAAGCCCGGCGGATTGCCGACTGTTCAGACACCATGGTAAAGAACAGAGGGCTTGAAATCTTTGTTTGGGCATTGCTCGATGAGCCTTCGCGCAGCCTCTTGCGTCAGGCCCTCGAGTCGGATGAAGTCTAATGGGCGAATAAAGAAGAGTTGTCACAGAAAGCCTTCGAAGCATTTCAACAGCAATGGGTTTCGCTCCTGGTTCGGCCTCGATCGGGTCTGCTGCATGGATCGAACGTGATTATTCTCGGGCACGGATCGATCGGCCGGAAAGTACGATCATTGCTGGAGGCATTCGATTGCCGAATCCAGAATTTCGCGCGAAATTCAAAAGGCGCACTCTGGAAGCTCTAGATGCAGAACTTGGTAAGGCCGACATCGTCGTGAACTGCCTTCCCCATACTCTGGAGACCAGGGGATTAATCGATCAAAACCGCCTCTCGAAATTTAAGGATGGGGCGCTCTTTGTAAATATCGGACGGGGCTCGGTTATCGATGAAACCGCTTTGGTCGACGCCCTGCAGGAGGGTTCACTGGGCGGCGCGGTGATCGATGTGACGCAGCGGGAACCGATCCCCGAAGACCACCCTCTGTGGGATTGTCCCAACACCATTCTCACTCAGCACACTGCCGGCAGGCACTCTGCGGAGCTCACCGAGAAGGCTTTGTTTTTTCTCGAGAATCTTCAGCGCTACCGCGAAGGTGCAGCGTTAAAGAATATTGTCGATTTTACACGGGGGTACTAGTCTCATGTCCGATAATTAAGTTGAATTAATCTGTCTTACCATGTTATGCTATCGGCATGGCAAGACCCATATCCATAATTGAACTTACAGATCTTGAGCTGCAAGAGTTGCAGCGTCGCGTGAAAGCACCGACAGTATCCGTGCGCGACAGCCTTCGGGCGACAATCGTACTGCGTCGTTCCGAAGGCGTCAAACAGGCGCAGCTCGCGGAAGAACTCGGGGTTAGTGTGCCCTGCGTGAACAAGTGGTCGCAACGCTTTGAGCGAGACGGCTTGGAGGGATTGCGGGACAGGAAGGGACGAGGACGGCCCCGATGGATACCGGCGGGCAAGGTTGAGAAGGTCATTACCGAGGCTACACGACCGCCGAAGCCACGCACTCGCTGGAGTGTTCGCACCATGGCCAGGGAGGTGGGGATTTCCCCCGACAGCGTGCAGCGCATCTGGCGGGCTAACGATATCAGGCCTCACTTGGTCAGGACGTTCAAAGTGTCCAATGACAAGTACTTCGAGCAGAAGTTCTGGGATGTGATCGGCTTATACCTGGATCCGCCAGAGCGGGCCCTTGTATTGTGTTGCGACGAAAAGAGCCAATGCCAGGCTTTGGAGCGGACCCAGCCGGGCTTACCTCTTGGCGTGGGAGAGATTTGCACCAAGACACATGACTACAAGCGACACGGGACCATTACGTTGTTTGCAGCCTTGAATTATCTGGACGGCAAGCTCATCGCACGCACCGAACAGCGGCATACCCATGTAGAATGGTTGCGCTTCTTGAAGCAAATCGAGCGGGAGACACCCAAGCAGCTGGACTTGCACTTGATCATTGACAACTACTGCACGCACAAGCAACAGAAGGTCCGCAAGTGGTTGTCGCGCCATCGGCGTTTTCACATCCACTTCACCCCGACCAGTTCGTCCTGGTTGAACCTGGTCGAGCGCTTTTTCGGCGAACTGACCCAAGATGTTATCAGGGATGGTAGTTTTACCAGCGTCAGGCAATTGGTCGAAGACATAGAAACCTATCTGGCTGAAAGGAACCTCGACCCCAAGCCTTACAGATGGAAGGCGAAGGGAGAGGAAATCCTGCGCAAGATCCAGCGCGCCAAACGTGCCTTGGCAAAGCAGACAGGGAAAACTAATTAATTTATGTTATTTAACGGACACCACACTAGGTCCAAAATAAGCGAAGCGGCATTTTGGGGCTTGAGTGAGGCAGCGACTCGGCAAACGGAGCGGGAATGCCACGGGCAACATTATTGGAGGGACGAGGGCCCCCGAGTCCGACGGCAGGCATCCGTTTTTGCTCGGGCCTGAAAGCCGACCGGTCGGCAACCGGCTCAATCCCGGAACTCGGACTTTTCAACGGCCTCGAGAGCCCTCGGCCCTCCAATTAACCTCTGCCTAGGTTCGCTGAATCTGGTATTAGGAGTTTGTCGGACCAAAGGCCGACAAACTCAGAAGGTTCGAATGATGGCGAAGATTAGAAAAGTTCGGCCTGTATTGCTCAGTGCGCCGTATGCCGACCCCGAGTGCAGCCTCGAAGTCAAACTGCATCTGCGCACCGGTTATCGTACTTGCGGGCTCGTGGAAATCACTCTTGACGATGGCTGCAAAGGATACGGGGAGGGTTATCTGGCCGTTTTTGCCCCTCGTGTATTCGAGCGTTTGATACACTTTCTCTCCCCTCTATTGATTGGGCGTGAGGTAGCGGACCTTACCGCTATCTTGCGCGACCTCACGCAGGCAACCGGCTATTGGAGTCTGCAGGGCGCCGCACAACATGCGGTGAGCGCGGTGGAAATCGCACTTCTGGACTGTTGTGCGAAAGAAAAGGGCTTACCCCTTTTTCGCTTCTTAGGCGGGGATGAGATCGGAGAATTAAAGCTCTACGCAAGTGGCGGAGATTCCAATGGACCAGTTCCAATGGCAGGGGAGATTGCCCGAGTGGCGAGTCTCGGGATTGACACCTTCAAGATTCGCGCGCGCAAGCATCAAGTGGACAAGGTCGTATGGTGTATGAAGTGCGGGGAGAGAAGCGGAGTGCGGATAGCAGTAGATATGACACAGAACCTCGCCGAGCCTTCCCAGACAGTGGACGATGTTTTGGAGTTTCTGAAACGCGTCCGTTCACGGTCCGGAGACGATATCGTCTTCCTCGAAGAAGCCTTGGGGCCGTCGCTGGCGAAATGCTATCCGGATCTGCGCTCCCGTACGAAAGTGCCTGTGGCGGGAGGAGAAATCGTAACGACGGCCTCGGAATTGATCGAAAGGATTGAATCCGGGTTTTACGACATCGCGCAACCCGACGCCACGGTTATCGGTGGCATCACCGCTGTGCAGAAGATCTTCCACGCTGCCGAACGGTGCGCCTGCGATGTCTACGTGCATTGCTGGGGCGGCCCGGCCGGAATGCTGGCCAACTACCATGCTGCCGCGGCGGCGGGCGCGAGGTTCGCTGAATGGCCGCTTCCTGACAATTGCCTTCGCCAGGATATGATAAGGGAACCATGGTCCATTCGCAACGGGTGTTTGACGCTGCCGACCCGACCGGGGTTGGGAGTTGAGCTACCCTCAGAAGTCGAAAAGCAGTTCCCCTTTCGCGAAACAGCCGTCTACAGTTGTATTGTCGATCCTAATGCCGTCCCGCCTGACGGACCGTGGGTGTGAGAGGATGGGTTGGGAACAGGAGGGTGCCAAGATGTAGATTGATCAAGCACGTCCGGCACACCACTGAGACGACAAGCTTCCCATATGCCGCCAGATGTCTTCCAAGCGCGTCAGGCAGTTTATTGAACGTATCAGGGCCTATATCATCCATCTTCATATTCATGATGTCCGAGCCAATGATATCCAAGATCATCTGCCAGTTGGCCAGGATCAGAAAACAGCCTTGAAAAAAAGTGTGGTCCGCCTGGAGCAACCTATGGAAACCGTAGGCAAATCTAACTGACAGGAATTTGCTTTTTGGCGGCGCCGGCCGCCGAGGTGGGGGTTATAGGGGGAGGAGGTATGTAGATTACAAGGACAGCTGAACTTCCGCTTTGCTTGACAATAACATGCTAGCTGTTTGATCTAGATGAATGAAAATAGAAAGAATAGGTTCCTTTGAGGCGAAGAACCGGTTATCGGAGCTTCTGGAACGGGCGAAGAACGGCCAGAAGATCCTCATTACCAAGCGAAATCAGCCGATGGCGGTTCTCGGTCCGGTGGAGGAAGGCGTCGATGCTGGGAAGGGGAAGCTTGATTTGATCACGCGCGTGCGCCGCCTTCGTCGTCAGCAGGGAACCCCTTTGGCAAGTCTCAAGGCGCTCATTGAAGAAGGTCGCGAACAGTGATGGTGGTTGCGGATGCGTCCTTCTGCGGCGCGTGGTTTCTCCCCGACGAGAGCTCCAATGATGCGGATCGGCTGCTGGAATCTCTTGTCGCGCGTCGTGACGAGATGTGGGTGCCGGCGCTCTGGTTCTATGAGCTCACCAACCTGTTTCGGTCCGCTCGCCGGCGTGACCGCCTGGCCGGCGAACAGCTCAGCGAAGCCTTGAGCATCTTGAGCGAGGTTCCTGTGACTCATGTTGACGTCCCGGATTCCGTGGCTCGGGAACGTATCCTCAAACTTTCGCAGGAGCATGCCCTTTCCGCCTATGACGCCTCCTATCTGGAGCTGGCCGACCGTCTTCAGTGTCCCTTATTGACTGCCGACAGCATGCTGCAAACGGCGGCCCACCGCATGTCTCTGGGCACCGCCTGAATTCTCCCTGTGTCTATCAGCGGGAGCGCGCAGAAGACGCGATAGAGAGCCTCGCGACTGGATCCGCGTCGCTTGATCGTGGGAAGACGACATAGAGTCCGCGGCAGCGCCGTGACGGCCGCACATTGTTGCCGATGAGCTGCTGAACCACCGTCTGAATATTAGCGTGCCTTGCTGTGCGTTGTAAGAACCAATCCTCCGTGCATGGTGGGTAGTGCCGCCAAGTCCAGCCACCCGTTGTCGCCCCAAAATAATTGGGAATACCGGCACCATCTTGATAGGTAGTCTTCGGCTCCGTCTGCGGGAACAGGCCGTGATCTTTTGGCAGCGTGTAGGAAGCGGTGTTCACGCTGTTGGCGGGAGGAAATCGGGGTCGCTATCGCTATCGGGATCGGGATCGAAACGGGTTGCTATACGGGGCCCATCGAAACCATGCGCCGATGGATCGGGTTCGAACTGGGCCGGAGGAATCGATAGCGACCCCGAGAAAAATCAGCGTTTAATCCGCGTATATCCGCGGCTACGAAATCCGGCACAACAAACCGCCGTAGCCAACTCGGGCCATGTTGAGAAACACGGGCAAGCCGGGACATACGTTACCGTATTTATGAATTCGAGTACTTAGGGGCCCCAAAGGAGAATCTCTTTCGGTGCTTTCGCTACCTACAGCCTTTGATTTTTGTCAACCGATTTTTCGGCAATCTGTGGGTGTCCCAGTATTGCTTCCCAGAATTGCTCTCTGACTAACCCTGGCGACGTCACTGCCCGCTTCCACGCGGAATCTTGACCGTAGGGCCGGATTTCTTCTAGGCTCTCTACCTGTAAGAGGCATCTTCAGGCCGGTATCAGGCGAGCTGCCGAGAAAGGAAATTCTTATTAGCATGCAGAGAGAAGGAGGGACAGAATGAGCAGAGGACCGTTTTTCGACCGAATTCAGTTGAAAGAGCCCATCGGCTCGTACCTCGAGGTAACCAACTCTGGAGCGGTTCTCGCGTTCGGTGGAAGTGCCCATCCGTCACGCAGTACAGGGGCCGATAACGGGTATCCGCGGCTCCATTCTCGCGCCCGGAGCACCGATCAAGGAGCCACCTGGACGTTGGAAGAGGAGAACTGGTGGGAGCCCGAACTGAGAAACCAGAGTACCAGCGTGGTCGACAGGACGACCGGCGAGATCTTTATGTTCAACATGGGCACCTGGCCCATTTGGGACGACCACGGCCGGCCTGATTTCGAAGAGTGGATGATCGTCAACTACAAGAAAGGGCGAGAAATGGGCGCCAAGATGACCATGGACAGGAGTAGAGACGAGGGAAGGAGTTGGGAGACGGTCGACCTCACCGATCAGTTTTTCACCTACCCCGGAGCGGGGCTCGCGTGGTTCATTGGGGCCGGCATCCAACTTCAGAGAGGGGCCCATGCGGGGCGCCTGCTTGTACCCGGCCGGTATTTCGCAAAGGAAGTCGAAGCGGTCGATCCGGAGAGACATAACATTCTCCACCAGCATGTTTCCTTGGGTCCGGTGTACGACGATGGAGACGGGCAGATAGCTCAATTGCTTGATCATGAAGCCCACAATACGGTTGTCTACAGCGATGATCACGGCGAGACATGGCAGTGGGGAGGGAGCTCTCAGGGGTTTTCGGGAGAGGCGTGTATGGTTGAGCTTTCAGATGGGTCGGTCTACATGAACAACCGAAATCATGACCCAAAATCGCTGGGATATCGCTCGTGGTGCATCAGCCGCGACGGCGGCGAGACCTTCACCGAGTTTGGCGTGGATGAGACACTCATTGAGAGCAGGTGCCACGCTTCAATGGTTCGATATGTTGACCCGGCTGGCCGCGACCCGGACCGAATTCTGTTTTGCAACCCTCCCGTATTTGAGGGGACGTGGCAGTCAGGGGCACGTGGGTGTGGCGATCAGGCCCGCATCAATCAAACGGTTCGCGTAAGCTACGACGACTGCAAGACGTGGCCCGTCGCCCGACGCCTGGATGAGGAGGGTGCGTACTCATCTCTCGTCGTGCTGGAGGACGGAACCATTCTCTGCGGATTCAAGCGGAAGATATTCAGGTTCAACATGGCGTGGCTGGAGCAGGGTGCGGAGCTGCAATGAAAACGACTAACCGCGAATATGATTTGCTGTGATGCCTGGCTCGCACAAGAGAAACTTCACCCTTGATCCTAAGCGCTGGTCAACCGCGGGGATTGAAACACCTGGCGCGATTGAAATCACCGGCGAGCCGGGTGATGTCATGCTCTCCTCCGAGGCGCTTATGCATACGGGTGCGGCCAAGACGACAAAACGTCGACGAACGACACTTCATTACAACCATGTGGATCGGGAGCGGATTAGTCTCATGACGGATAGACAAAACGTCCGCCACTTCTGGATGCCGCCCTCCATTCGAGAACGTTTTACTCCCGAACAAAAAGTACTAACGGATTGGATGAGCTTGATGCCCGAGCCTCGATCTCCCATGTAACCTCCCGCTGCCATCGACGGTAATTCATGGATGTCCCGAATTATCTGATGCCTTCTCCGAATATTCTCTTCGTCTTTTCCGACCAGCAACGCTACAGCGCTGTCGGCGCCAACGGAAACGACGTCGTAAAGACCCCCTTCCTCGATGGACTTGCATCCGAAGGCATGGGGTGTGATCGGATGTTTTCGAACCACCCTCTCTGTTCACCCTATCGAGCGATCCTGCTGACCGGACAGTATGGCTGGCGGAACGGCGTTATCGACAACGAATATCGCCCGCGAAGGGACATCCCCACACTGCCGGGTGTCCTGCGCGAACACGGCTACGGCACCGGACACGTCGGGACATTTCACCTGGGCAAGGGACCCTACTTCGAAGAGGATCGCTATGGTTTGGATTACCTTGCTGCAGTGCACCGTGGAAGGGGCTACTTCGACGTCAGCTACTACGAGAACGAAACCGGCCCGACCGAATTCAAAGGCTGGGGGCCTGAAGTAGAAGCGGATCTGGCGATTCGGTTCATGGAGCGCCACCTCGAGAATCGTCCGGACGACCCGTTTGCGTTATTCGTATCCTGGCGACCGCCGCACTGGCCTTACAAGCAATATCCCGAAGAACACGCGATCTACGATCCCGCTGAAGTCGATCTGCCGGGTAACGTGCCCGAGCAGATGGCGTACTTCGCTCGACAGGAACTTGCGGACTACTACGGTTGCTGCACCGGACTCGACGCCCAGATGGGTCGTCTTCTGGGGGCGCTCGATCGTCTGGGAATCCGCGAAAACACCATCGTCTGCTACACTTCGGACCACGGCGATCATCTGTCCAGCCACGGCTACGGCAAACCCAGCGACCAGTGGCTGCATCATTCCATGCGAGCATCCAAGGCCACACCTTACGAAGAATCTATCCATGTGCCCTTTATCGTCCGGTGGCCGGGGAACACCCCTCCGGGTTCACGGACGGACGCTTTCTTCGGTGCGATCGACATCGTGCCGACCCTCCTGGGCGCGTGCAATGTATCCATTCCCGAGGAACTTCAAGGACGCGACGTCTCTTGCGTATGGCGGGATCAAGGGTCACCTCCCGATCCCGATCAGGCGCCGGGAGGTTCGGAATCCGTTTATCTCATGAACATGGCGAATGGATGGCCGAATCGGTACGGCTGGGTCGGTCGCTGGAGGGGTGTTCGCACAGAGCGCTACACCTACGCCCGCTGGTTCGAAAACGAGCGTGGCCCCTGGCTGTTCGATCGGCAGGAGGATCCTCTGGAGATGACCAACGTTGCGGACTCCGGTGAAGCTCGGTCCGCAATGGAAGAGATGGAAGAACGAATGCATCGGTGGATGGAGGCCACCCACGATCCGTTCGAGTACGGAAAGCGGGGTCCGCGCGGCTTCCTCGATCTGGGTCAAGAGTGGGCGGATCCGGAGAAGTGGGCTGATTGGGGCACGAGTTGAAGGGACAGGATTCAGGGGTTATCCCGAGGAGCCCGTGACGAGGGATCTCACCATGGCGAAGCCTGTTACCGTATCAAACTATGGGTGTCCCAGAAATCCTCCCTTACGGCTCGCTGTTCACTGTTCACTCGTCACTTCCCTACACACTATACTGCCAACCCCACTCGCCCCGCTTCACTTGTCTCTCGCGCGAACCGCGTTCCGCTTCCGGTCATTGCCGTCATACAAGCGTTCTCCCCGGACGACGATGCGTTTGGGATCCTCCACATCAGCCTGGCGATCCACGCTGTGGAACCCAAGGGTCATGCTCATGCGGGTCTGATCCGTGCGATTCACACCGGCTGAATGCAAGGTAAGGCCATCCATAGCGAGAAGTCCTCCCGCCGGCATGGGGATCGGAATCGTTTGACTCACCACCTTCCGGTGCAATGCGTCGTATTCACGAAGGTCATGGATATTCCAGAAAGCCGGCAGATGATGCGTCCCCGGGACGATCAGCGTGCAGCCGTTTTCAAGATGCGTATCTTCCAGGTAGAGCAGCACTGTAAGCAACGGACGTGACCACTGCGTGCAGTCCCGGTGTAGAGCGAGGGACCCGGTGGAATCTCTATCTCTGAGGTAGATGTGGTTGTGGCGGTTGACCATGAACTCGATGTTGGGCCCCAGGAGATCCTCCAAAGGATCCAGGATCTCATCGCTCAGAATCGTCTCCCGGAAGATCCCGCCCCGACCCCATACATCCGATAGGCGGGTCACCGTGCCGTCCGGCAGGCAGGATACCGGCTCGACCTCGTTGGCGAAATCGGCCAGGGCCGCTTCCTTGAGTGCCTTGACTCGGTCCATGGCAATGCGCCTGGGAAGCTTGATGAAACCATTGTGGCGGAACAGATCGAGTTCGTGTTGGGTGAGTTTCATGGTTAGCACGATAGAGGCAGTTCGCTTCCCAAATGAGCGGTGACGCCGTAGTGTAATCGGAACAGAGGCTCGTGATCAAGATCTCGACTCGGACGGCCCATCGGTCCACGCCTACCCGACACTGCTGTCGAGACCAAGATAGGCAGAGCGGGAGCGATTCGGGTGAAAGGGCTGAATTCCCAAGCGGTTGGCAGTCGGATGCCTCGACGGTCTCACCGGCCGATGCCGGCCTCGTCGAGCATGGATGCCAGCTTCTCAAAGGGCAGGTGCCGTGGGGTTACCCCTTCCTTGAGCGAGAGGGCGGCGGCCGTTCATGCCACGTGGCCAACAATGAAGACACTGCGTATTTGCGAAGCAGGCGGAATAGGGCGAAGGCTTGGCGCCGGCAGGAGATTTGGCCTTAGGTGACGTTTTCTTCGAGGTCGGGGTTCAGGCCGTCGATGCGCGTCGCGTTGCAGTTCAGTTCGTTGGGAAGGATTTTGCTGCAATTGAAATAGCTGGCGACGGGGAGGTCGGGTATCTCGGGATGCATCCCGAACAGCGGCTTGAGATCACCGGGTATGTGGAAGTCTTTGCCCGCGGGTGGATAATCGGCGGCAAAGAATACAAAAAAGACCTCAGCGAAGAATTGAAGCGGATGCAGCGGGGGCGCAGCTGGGGGCGGGAAGAATTGCGCGAAATGAACGAGTTTTTCTGGGAAAGGCAGTTAACGGAGTGCCTGGAAGTGTTGAGAAAATCCGAGGCGGACATACGCAATGACTTGAAGTCAGCGCGATGGAAGATCGCGATTGCGTGCTGGCTCAAGCAAAACACAAGCAGCGAGCAACGGCTGGCTGGGGCAACACCTGGGCATGGGCATTGCATCGGCGGTGAGTCGAAACGTGGCGCAGCTGCAGAGAAGCGGTCCTCGCCGGTATGCGGATTACCGGAAAGTTGAAAAGTATTTTAAAAAAAGATCGACATGACCCCTTTCGGCCTTCCCGGCCTTTTGGAAAAGATTGACGCGAGGTTCATTCGCCGTATAACCATAAAACCATGAAAACGACCCTTGACCTACCTGAAGATGTGGCGGACTTGCTCCGCAAGGAGTCTGCACGCCGAGGAGGCCGAAAAAAGGCGTCCTTGAGCCGACTGGTGAGCCGGGCGGTTCGCGAAGTCTATGCCGGGGAGCCGGAGGCACCGGCAGTGGTAGAACTGCAGGCAGGCCGGGTGGTGGTAAAGCGAGATAGGGGGATGCCGATTGTGGATTCCGAAGATCTTGCGGATGCCTTGGACGAATAATGGCTTTTGTGCTGGATAACGACGTTTTTTTCGCCGCGCTGTATGAGGGTCACGTTGCCCACGGAGCTGCTCGAAAATGGCTGGATGAGATTAAACCTGAGGGTTGGGCTATAGCAATAGAGACGCAGCTCGCAGCGATGCGGCTTTTGATGAATCCGACAATCCTCGGGAAAGCGATCCTCAATGGCAAATCAGCGCTTCTGGTCGTGAATACAGAACTTGCGGGTTCTCACCCAGGGGAGGTGTTAATTGTCCGAGAAGGTCCGGATCCCGTTATGTTCAACCTGGCGACCGGACACAGGCAAATTATGGATTTCTGGTTGGTTCAAACTGCCAGAGACCACGGCTGCACGTTGATGACCAGAGACCAAGCACTAAACCGAACCTGGCCCGAATACACCTGTCTTCTCGACAAACAAAACTAACTCTCACGCAATCCGCGTGAGAGCACAGGTGCCCTGAGATTCCCCCGGTCACCCCTGGTTCCTCCTATTCCAGATTTGCTTCTCAGAATTTACCTCGCCCCCTCTCTTCCGTTCCGAAGCAATTCGCCACTGCTGGATCAATTGTAAAAATTTTCTGGCTGACTAATTATTCTCATCAACGGCTTATCCTTTTGCTCGATCTCGCAATCGAGTATCAACTCATTTAACCTGTCTACTAATCTCTTTCCTATCCGATGACCTACCAGGTGGGAACCTTTGAACCCAACCGGATTGCCTTCGCTCCGGACGGGCTGTGTGGCGTGGTGGATTATGCCTACGGTCTGGAAGGGCCGTCCGACGTCGCAGAAAACCCCGACTACTATCTGGATGGCACAGGGGTTCTCATTTGTCGTCATGGTGCCCCTCGCATTCACGCCGAGCTCCTGAAGCTCGACTTCGTCCAGCATCCCGTCTACGGCGAACTTCCGACTGCGTCGTAGTTTTGGCGAACCACAGGCTTGATCCGAGATCCGAACACAGCAAGATGGGGTCTGAAAATGAAAGATCTGTTCTCACTGGAGGGAAAAATCGCATTGGTGACCGGTGGCTCGGCTGGTATCGGGGCGATGATAGCCGAGGGCTTTGTCAATTTTGGGGCGAAGGTTTACATAGTAGCGCGCAGAGAAAAGGTCCTGAAAAAGAAACAGGAGGATCTGGCGAAAATCGGCCAATGCGAGTATATCGCAGCCGATGTAGGTTCAGTCGCCGGGATCAAGGAGCTGGCAAAGGCCTACGGTGAACGGGAGCAGTCACTCGATGTGCTGGTCAACAACGCCGGAATCAGCGACGGTCGCAGGGAGATCGAGGATATTACTGAGGAAACATGGGACGCGGTGATGGATCTCAATATCAAAACCATCTTCTTTATGATCCAGGCGTTTCTGCCTTTCCTACGGGTGGGGGCTTCGCCCGAAACCCCGAGAAATGTGATCAATATCGCTTCTATCGACGGCTGTGGTAAGCTCAACTCAGCATACAATTATGCCTACGGCGTCAGCAAAGCAGGCGTAATACAGTTGGACCGGCACCTGGGTGACAGGTTGGCCTGGGAGGGCATTCAGATAAATACAATCTCCCCCGGTGACTTCCCTACCGATTTGAACACGACGGCCCGGGATTACACAGACGAGATGAAAAAGGTCATTCCGGCCAAGCGGATAGGAGAGAAGGACAATATCGCCGGGGCGGCCATATTCCTCGCTTCGCGAGCGGGTAACTTCAATGTAGGCTCCAATATCGTTGTCGACGGCGGGGAGAGCGTGCGAGGCATCCAGCGGGCATTTTATGCAAAGATTTGGCCCGATTTGGTTAGACTGGACAGGTAGTCGCTAATATCGAACGGCCCCCTTATTAAAGCACTGCCCCCGGCAAGAAGATCCACATTTTCAAACCGGTCGATTTACCGCATAATCATGTCGGTCGTGGCAATCCCCAAACGTTACCCAGCCTACCGTCGCCGATCCGAAACGATGTGAGGCGCAGAGGACGTGGACGTCGGGCGCCAATTCCTTCGGAAGAAGTGCTTCGGCAACTCCTCGATTCAAGTCAGCCTCTCTTATTTGTTTTCCGTCAAATGACAACGACGTCGGCGGCACAAGGGGCGTGCTGGGTGTGCGCAAGCTCGAGCGAACCGGTTCCCGGGTCAATTCGGAAGCATTCAACACAGTCTGCGTCCTGGCTCGCCACAAGCAAATACTTGCCACTCGGGTCGAGGGTGAGGTTCCGAGCATTAGAGTTAGCCGCTAGCGCGCATCGGCTTGAAAACGTCAGCTTACCGTCGTCAGGTCCCACGGTGTACACTGCAATGCTCTGGTGGACGCGGCAGACGTAGTAGTAGTGTGATGCGTCGGCCGGCAAGCAGCCTTCGGCGCCCCAGAAATCAGCCTTGCCGAGATTTTCCGGGTGGCCGCGCCCCTCGAAGCCTTCCGGATAGCAGCGCACAGTCTGCACCGGCACTAGCCCCTTGTCGTCGTCAACGACGCATACGGCGACGGTGCCGTCAAGCTCGCAATTCACGTACGCTACCCGTAGTGACGGGTGGAAGTTGATGCCGCGGGGGCCGCACCCCGGGGCTAGCTCCACTTCACCCTGCGGCGCCAGTGTCCCCGTCGCTATATCAAGGATGTACTGGTGAACCTTGTCTGTGCCTAAATCCATCGCGTACACCAGGTTCGTTCGGGGATCGCCGTGGACACCGTGGGGATGAGGCGCTGATTGACGTAGGGGGTGCGGTCCCGCGCCCGTGTGGTCTGGCCGCGCTGTAACCTCGCCAATCGCTCCGGTATCGGGATCGAACGGTAGCACCGAGACGCCACCCTCCCAATACCTTGTCACGAGCAAGAAGCGCCCAGTCCGGTCAAATGTTGCACACGTGTTGCCTCGGCCGCCAGTCGACTGGGTGCATACCCTCTCGAGCGCACCATCGGGCTGGATCAGGTACGATGTCACAAATCCGACACCGGCAGGCACCCCCGTGTGGTGGGAAAGCTCGTGTGTAGCAACAAGAAAGCGCCGGTCGGGGTGAATCTCAAGCCATGTCGGTGAATCCTGCTTCGTCACCTTGCCCGTTGGGGAAAGCGAGCCATCTGCACTGCTGAACGAAAAGGAGAGGATTCCTTCTCCGGGTTGCTTTGAGCCGACCCAGCCAAGCTGCCCCGGCGCAAATCCGGAGTAACACCCAACGAAAGCGTATTGCTGCGACATCTCGTCTGTCCCCATTTGGCACGCTATGGAGTCGTGCGTCTGGCCCGGCCACGGCAGATGCGACGTTCTCGGCTCCCGTCCGGACGGGAGTAGGAAGCGGAAAAATATACAACACAAAAAACTATAAACAATGGTATACTCTTTCCGCCAACCCCTCCCATAAGCTGGGTAGGTTCGTACTTGAAGGCGTTTTGGTATTCCAACCACCCTCACCGAAGCCGAAAGCGCCTCCATTACTCGACTCTCCACCGCCAACGACCATTTGCAAGCGGCCAAACGAGGCCACCGGGAGCGCCGATTCGGATACTATGCGGGCGGGTGATCAGGGCGCGTGGTTGAGCGGTAGGCACGAAGCGCGACCCCAACGCGGAGTACGGAGGCCACGCGAACTCCGGGGAAGTGCCTGGTCGAGGCAACCTACCAGCCGAGCTTCGACGTGCGGCCGTGCTTCTCCAACAGGCCGGCGATAGCCGACTTGGTAAGGTCGAAGACGGCAACTGTCTCGGTGAGCTCACCAAACATTCGCTTGCCCGCCGCTTTCAGCTTCTCTTCGATCTTGGCGTAAGTTTCGACGACCTTGGGGTGGCGCGGCTGCCCGGTCAGGCCCAGGCTCTGAGCCATGTCCTCTGGCCCTGCAGCGAAGTAGTCGATTCCGTCCACCTTCAAGATCTCGTCGAGGTTCTCCAGCGACACGATGCTCTCCAACTGCGGCACGATGACGGTGTTGGCGTTGGTGTCCGCAAACAACCGCGGGTGGTCGCCGTCGATCTGGCCCTTCAGGGTGGCCACGCTGGTGGCGCTGCGCAGGCCTAGTGGCGCGTAGAAACTGTACTTCACCATGTCCTCGGCTTCCTGACGAGTAAGCAAGTTCGGAACCACAATTACTCGTACGCCTCGATCCAGAAAGCTGAGAATGGTGCTTTCCTTCCCGTCCGGCACGCGCATGGAAACGGTTATACCGTGGGCATCGGCGATGTGGCACATGTCGGCGATTTCCGCCGGAGTGGTCGGGGTGTGCTGCGCATCGAAGTCGACGAAGTCGAGGCCCATCCGAGCGGCCAAATCAACCAGCTCGCCCGAGGCCTCCTTGAAGCTCAGGCCAAGTGCCTTCTCGCCTTTACGAGCGCGTTCTAGAATGCGGTTAGGGACCATGCGCGGATTATACAACCATTGGCCGTAGGAAGAAAGTCGCAAATACACTCCGAAACGCAACATACGAATTGGTGTGGTTGTGTTATCCTCCCACTACGCCGAAATCTTTCCCAAAAGAAAAATCGAGTTAGCCGCGTTCTGCATTGCACGGCGGTATGCGCATTCAGTATTCCTACTGTCACCACTCCCCGATAGTTGTCAAAACAATGCCAAACATCGGCCAACCCCGCCTGACTCGTCTTCAACAACTCAATCGGTTCGGTTATTACACCGACGAGAACCTCTTTTCCGAAGACCATCTGGGACGTCTTCGAGTGGCAATGGACCGATTGATGAAGGAGGGAGAGGCCGAATATCGAAAACCCCACCAGGATTACTTTCCCAACATCATCGAGTTTGACGGGGCCTTTGGGGAGATCCTGGACAATGAGATTCTCCTGCAGGGGCTAGAGGAAGTTATCGGGCCGGACGCGCAGCTTTATGCCAATGAAGTTCTCGTCTCCAAACCGACGGGCAAAGCCCAGAGTTGGCATCGGGACAAAATGAGCATCGGCACACACTGCCCGAATATGTTCCTCAAAGTCTGCATGTATATCGATAAAGTCACAATCAATGGCGGTCCGACGGGTGTAGTGCCAGAGAGTCATCTGGACGCCTACAAGGGCAAAGAGTTCTTTCCTCATAAAGTCGATTTTCTGCCTGGGCCCGGCTCCCTCCTTGCCTTTGGCGCAAACACCATGCACCGTGCCGGCCTCCACGCAGAGAGCCAGCCCCAGCGTCCCGCAATGTTTTTCGTTTTTGTCCCGTGGTGGATTAAGCAGGCCGATTATTACACGGGTAACAAGTGCCAGCACCTGATTGAAACTGCGACGCCGATGCGGCGACAGTTACTCGGGGTCGAACTGCGCAAGGGCATCAACATGGATCTCTTAACTGCCGACTGAAAGCGCCTGGAACGGTTGAATTGCAGCGTCAACTATCTCGAGGCGTTCTGCCGGGCTGGTTCTCACGATTGCGACTGGGCGGAAACCGTTGTTCCTCATGTCTGAGGATAATGGCAGTAGGCGACTGCACCTGGAGGCCAGGATCGCTTACCTTCCCTCTTTCAACTCGTGCCCCAATCCTTCCATTTCTCCGGATCCGCCCATTCCTGCCCCAGATCGAGGAACTTATAACCACGCTTGATCCGCACCCGGAGCTGCGATCATGTTCTCCGGTACCTTGGCTGATTGGGCGCCCGTTCGCGCCTCAGTTTCAAAGTGCGGTTTTGGATGGGCAGGTTCACGCGGATACCGCCGCGCCTATGAGATTCGATGAAACCAAAGATCACCTCGTGGCCGGCCAGTGCAGTCCGCACTCCACCCCGAGTAGATTGACCCGAATCCAGGGCATGAACAAGATCCATGACAATATTAGCCACCGGCGGGATAGGTTGAAATGCGGGGAAGTGGCTCCGCTTGAGACATGGACGACCCCGACGAGGGTCTATCCCCGTAGTTTCGCGCAGTTCCCATTCCCATCCGTTATTGAGGGAACTCACGTGGCCGTTGCGGCAGACTGCCTCGACTTCCATGCCGCGCCCGGAATTCAGGGCGTAGCCGGTGACCCCATTCGCGAAGTATAGAAAACCATGCCCAGATGGATCCTCGTGAAGAACGTCGCCCTCAAGCGCATTGACATCAAGATTCAGCTGGGCCTGGACCGCATCCACCGGGCAGTCATCGCTGAGGTGAAAAAGCAGATCGAAACCGTGGCTGGCCGAATTGAAGAGGCTCCCGGTCGAGTGAAGAATGAGCGACTTCAAAGGACCTAAGTGGCCGCTGTGGATCACTTTCTTCATGGCATCGAAGCCCGGATGCCAACGGCGGTGAGTTCCCAGATTGAAGGCTACCTGTCGGTCTTCCACCTCCTTGACCATCGAATCTGCCTCCTCCAGGGAGGCCGACATGGCTTTCTCCGCATAGATTCCCTTGACTCCGTTCTGGGCCGCAAAAATGACGATGGCTGCACGCTGTTCAGGCTGGGTGGCGATGCTCACGATGTCGGGTTGCTCCTTCACCATCATCTCGCGGTAATCGGTATACTGGCGGTCGAAGGGGACCCCATAGAGGCGTCCCGCTTCCGCCATCGGCTCGGGTCTCAGGTCGGAGCATGCCACAAGGTCGGTGCGTTTGCAGGCGACATAGGCCGCGGCATGCGAGTGCGGACCAGGATCGTTACGCTCGTGGTCGATAAACGCGCCCATGCGGCTACAGCCGATGAGGGCGGCGCGATAGGTTTTCATTTTGTGGTGGATATCTGCGGAGATCGAATACCGACTCTGGCATCTTTGCCCCGGTGAGGGAGACTCGTGGGGTGTAAGGACTAAACGTGGAAGACGTAAAGCCCCCGATTATTCATTGGAAGGTCGATCCACTTCCCCCCAAGACGATGGCTTTCGGCAACCGCAATGCACGCTTCCGTGACGCGATGTGCGATATCGACGCATCCTCGCGTCGGTCGCCCCTTTTCGTAAGCGTCCACGAGGTCTTCCAGGCATATCACAAAGGGACTCGTCGATTCAGTGAAATCAATTGGCGCTTCCTCCCAATTGTCGCGACTGCCTCGTCGTCCTCTTTTCTTCCGCAAGAGAATTCCACCCCCATTGTTCAGCGAACGGATCGATCCTTCGGTGCCGAGAATCTCGAATTCCCAAGGCGCGGCAGGGACCGTTGTCGCCTCCACGCCGCCAGCAAATTCCACCTGATAGACAGCGTTGGGATCAAAGGGGATATGGTTTTCCTCAATGGTGAGATCGCGGGGACGCAGCTCGCCGCGTACGGCCTCAATGAGAGGGTCGCCCAGCAGGTAGCAAAGGGTGTCAATGGAGTGGATGTGGCCGTGCATGAGACTAGATGAACCATAGTGCACGCCTGCCTTCGGTTCTCCGATTTCCCCGCGTTCAATCGCATCGCGCACCTGTTCATAGGTCCGAGTAAAGCGGCGGGAAACTCCAGAATTGAATAACGTGCCGTGGCGGTTACAGGCTTCCTTTACAGCATCTGCCTTTTCCGTAGAGCTAGCCATTGCTTTTTCCACGTAAAGCATAGGCACACCTGCCTCGGCCAAGTCGATTGCCAGGTCGGCATGCGAATCCCCTCGAAACGCACTATCCGGCGCCTGGCGAGCCGGTTTCTGGAGCCCAGAAGCGGTCGTGCATACGGCCACCAGATCGAGTTTCTCTCGTTGAACCATTTCCCGGTAGTCCTCATAGAGGGCATTCACACCCCAACGATGGCGGAATGCTTCGCGTTTCGCTTCGAGCAGGTCTGCTCCAGCAACGAGCTCCAGTTGGTCCATGGCCTGACAGCAGGCGGCAATAGCTCGAGGATGATAGGGATGGTCTTCTTCGTCCAGGGTGCTGCTCATACGTCCGAGACCGATGATGCCAACGCGGTATTTTTTCATTGGATTACAATATCTTCGCCAGAATTTCCGGGGCAGTCACGGGCGGCATTATAGGACGCTTCGTCGGGTCCGTGGTCATTTGCGCGGTGTCCTTTTCGCACGGTGCAGCTTTTTACCTGCCTATACAGTTACGGTGCGTCCCGTCCTACTCGATTCGTAGGCCGCTTCCACAATCCTTGCTACTTTCAGGGCATCTTCCGCTGTTGCCGGCGGCTCTTCATGCCTCAGTGCCGCACGGATGAAGGCCTCCAGGAACGCCAGGCCATAGGCGCCCCCGTATCCCGGCATGGAAGGCAACGTGAAACTCGTGATACGCTGGGATGCCGATGCCCAAGTAGGCATTGCACTTTCCACGTAAAGGCGCAGGGGCGTTTCGGAGGGTCGCCAGTAAATCCGTCCCTCGGTTCCCCGAAACCCCAGATACGTATCATAGCTGGCCCCCGAGTATCCGCTGGTGCTCAAGGCAAGCTGGTATCCCGCTTGTAACCCACCGATGGCACCGCTTTTGAACCGCAGCACAACCGAAGCCACATCCTCCACATCGATGACTTCGCCGCTCAGCGTAGCGACCATGGCTGATACTGCAACCACTTCATCATTAGATATATAGCGCAACAGGTCCAGGTGATGACATCCCAGCCACGAGAGAATTCCTCCCCCCGCGTGTTGACGGCTGAAGAGCCAGTGTTCCGGGTTCCGATATCGTACCTGAGACGTCACCATGCGCGTTTCGCATCCCGTTACACGACCGATTACGCCCTCCTGAATCAACCTACGAGCCTCCTGAGAGATGGGGTGAAATCGATTTTGGTAAATCACCCCTACTTTCACTTCTGCTTGGGCGCCCGCCTTAACGATCTGCTCCAAGTCTTGGGAGCGGGTCGCCATAGGTTTTTCGCTCAGCACGTGAAGTCCCGCATCGATCAATCGGAGGCAAATGCGGGCATTAAGGTCGTTCCGAAGACACACCAGGCCCATGAGGAGGTCTTCCCTATCCAAGAGCTCATCCAGGTTGCTATAGGAGGCTTCCACCTTCTCGCCCAACTCCGCCCGAACATTCGCGACCTCATCGGCATCCTCATCGTAAAGGACGATTTGGGAAACTTGCGCCGACCGTTGCAACGACTTCAGGTGTGCTCGCGAATGCGGATGGGTCAAGCCCAACAAAGCTACTCTAACTGCTTTCATTGGATTCCATGCAACGATGAAACGAGTCAATGATCTCAAGGCAAGTACGTATTGCGCTCCCCGTATTGCCTTCAACTGGGATGGCGGTGATGCAGTAAAACTACGAGAGTGGCCCCAGACACCTGTGCGTCCAAAATACTCATGCGGCCCTTGGAAGGAAATAATGATGGAGTTGTGGGTCCTGAAAAATCCCGCACGTTGATCGCGTTGCACTTATGAAAATGAATGATACGTTCCTCGGCCATGGGATTCTGGTTGAAAATGATGGCAGAAGACGCTGCTGATCGCGCGTCCTCGAACGATTCTTGATTGGCAGAAGAATCGATTCAGAAAGTCCTGGGCACGAAAGTGCCGCCGCAAGGGACCAGAGTGCAGGCGCGCAGGGCACTATTGGCCGGGAAGCCCCAGAATCTCTTCCAACTGTTAACCACTACGAAGTTTCGCAGGAACCATCGTGTTTGACCGTGAGCGCCGCCCTGACCAAACTATCTGATTGCTCATTGGTACATCCCGAATGCATGCCAAGGTCCTGGTCCCGGTATTATCCCCTCTTGCTGCCTGCGAATTTATCCAGGCAGGAAACGCAGCTGACGGCGTCCAGCTGATACTCGAGCCGCTCCGGAGCGATTTCTCTGCCACAGACTGCGCATCTGCCGTAACCCCCCCGGCCGATTCGCTCCAGAGCTTCCTCGAGGCGGCGGCACTCCGCTTCCAGCCGCCGTTTTCCAGCCAGGGCCATCTGCTGCATCTGCATCGAGTCGAGCCGCGAGAGACGGCCGATCGCCTTGTCCGGCGCAACCGCCTCGGTGCCGCCGATTTGCGCAAGGGAGCGCTGGAGCTCCGTCAGCCGTTCCCTTATGAGCGGGCGAAATGATTCCTGCGTCGTGCGGTCCATAAATTTTGAGATCCTGAACCCTCCGGCCTTTTCCGGCGAGCAAAAGCGGGAAAGACTGAAGCAGATCGGCGGTAATCGTACGTCCGAACCCATCTTCGAAGGTCGACTTCATCCCCGTTGTCCTGACAGCGCACGGACATAATCCGCCACCACTGATATCTCCGAAAAGTCCGGTTTCGATCGTCGAATACCTTCAAGTCCTCGACGATGGATACCGTTTGATTGTTCCGTGACTGGCATGAAGAACGCTCCAATTATCGTCCATAGGAGGCGGAATCCGCTAATCCGCCATTCTGCCATGCTCCGTTCCAAAAGGGGCTGGCAGTTTTCTTGCTACTTTCTTGCCAGAACAGGAACAGTGGAAGAATTTCCTTATCTATTTGGTCGTTTGGGTATCTGGATTATCCAAGGCCCAGAGGTATGTTCAGTGAACGCCTGTTTACTGCGAACTGAGCGCGTTCACGCTCCTAATTGATCTGATATGCCGCGTTTACGCTTCACGATAGGTCGCGCAATTGGATGCCATCAAATCGTCAAATACCTGATCTTGCGGCAGCTACCTTCCCTCACCACCAAAGACCTCCGCTGCTCTCTTGCAAGTAATCGCGAAAACGATACTTTATCGAACTAAGGGTCGGGTAAACGCGGCCTGCAACTCGTTCGGCATGAAATAGAGGAAATTTGTCCGAGGCCCTGTCGGTGACAGCGTCGACCGTGAAAACGGGCTCGCGGCCGGTGGGGTCGTCGGGCGTTTTACAAGCCCGGCAGGATCATGATGGAACATGCAGATTATAAGCTCCCCGTCTGGGCCTACAGGATTCGCAAATCTCAGATTAGGCGTTTCTACAAGACTGGTGCCTTAGGAATTCTCGACGATGAACTAATCAACGAAGTGGGTTTTGCCCTTCTCGTGCGGTGCGAAAGCATGCTCAAGGTCGGCGAGGCTATCCGCGGACGACCGCCTTGTCCAGTGTGCGGCAAAACGGCCCGTCTCGAAAAAGGGGAAACCACTTTCGCAAGGTGCGACGCGTGCGGGTGGGAATGCCCTTGGCCTCTCTACCGAAAGACATTCCAACGTAAGAACTTGAACGCCGGTGGCATGACTCCTTTTGTTAAGGAGTTTGTCCGGAAGTTTTCAGTCAGTCGCTCCTGCAAAGAAAAGCTCCTGTTGATCGATGCCTTAATCCACCGGTTCCATTGGGAGTCGGACACTAGCTCGGGCGGCAGGCCCGGCGCCTGTAACCTGATCGAAGGCACGATGAAGGACATCATGCCGTTTCTCGACCACTTAACCTATGGCTATACCATTCCTTCCGAAGTCGAAAAGACAAGAGAGGAGTGGAGAGGCAAGTGGGCGGAAAATCCCTGGTCGAAGGGCAAAGGACAACAGCCGATCCAGTCGGCGTAGCGAACGGCGAGCATTGTACGTGTTTAGCGGTGATTTTTGATCGGATCTGGGTGGAAAGTCACTTTTTTGAGATATTTTTAAGAAAAAGCTTGTACAAACACCGTTAGGGTATTCTAATGGGCCTTGGTGGCAGCAAGCAGGTCTGAGAACAAGCCGGGAAAAAGGGCTGGGGATGATGCGCAATCATTGCCCGCATTGATCGCTAAGTTAACCGGCATGATCGAGGAGCTTCGCAGGGAGGTTAAAGCGTTACGGGAAGAAAATAGACAGCTTCGTAGCGGTCTGCAAGAGGCCCAAAGAGCTGGCTTACGGCAGGCGGCACCGTTTCGGATTAAGGAGAAGAAACGAGTCGAAAATCCGAAACCCCCGGGGCGTAAGAAGGGCCATGAAGGAAGCTGTCGGAGTCGGCCGCCAAATGTGGACCGAAAAGTGGAAGTGCCCCTCGATCGCTGTGCGCACTGTGGCGGCAAGAGCTTTGCCGATGTCAGTGCCCGTTGTCAGTGGATCGAAGAGATTCTCCCGATTAATCCGGTAGTCACCTACGAAGGACGCTGTGAGCAACGTCAAAGCAAAGCACACTCTACCCATCCGTTGCAAGTTTCCACCGCCGGCGGAGCAGCGGCGACTCATTTGGGGCCGCGAGCACTAGCGCTGGCCGCAGATCTGAATAAGCGTCATGGGCTGAGCACGCGCAAAAGCTGTCGCATACTCGAAGAGCTGTTCGGGTTGCGGATCAGTCCAGGAGGGCTCATCCAGGCGCTGGGCCGGCTGGCCCATAAGCTCACCCCAACCTATGAGGCATTGATCGAACAGCTGCGCAGCGGTGGTTCACGCCGATGAGACCAGTTGGTGGGTGGGTGGACCGAAATGGTGGCTGTGGGTCTTCACCAATGCCCACACCACCGTTTATGAGGTACGGCCGACACGAGCAGGGCAGGTGGTTGAGCAGATGCTCGGAAGCGATTGTCTGAACAGCTACGATGGGCTCAGTGGGCTGCAACACAAGTGTTACGCTCATCATCACAAGGCGATTGCCGAAGCGATGGAACAACATCCCCGGCAAGGGGCCGGATTCTTGCACGAGGTCCGCATCCTGTTGTACGCTGCCGGCGGCTTAAAAAAGGCGCAGTTGCCCCTGGAACGCTTCCGGCCCATGCGCGCTGCTTTGGAGCAAGCGGCCGACCGTTTACTGAACCATGCGCGCGACGACCCCCTCGAAGAGCGGGTGCGCAACCGTCTGTTCAAACAGCGCGATCATCTGTTCACCTTCCTGGATCACGAGGCGGTCGAAGCGACCAATCCCGACAAATCGGGACCGAGCGCCAATTGCGTCCGGCCGTCATCGCCCGCAAAATCTCCTGTGGCAACAAGACTCCCAATGGCGCTCGCAATTGGAAGATCCTTACCAGTCTGGCGGCTACTTGCAGCCAACGAGATTCCTCCTATATCGACCTTGTCGCCTCAGCAGCCGTTCTCTACCCTGCCACTTAATTGCGGCTAAACAGGTACTGGTGGATTCCACCTCACCGCCGCTGACGCTCCAGGGGCGTGAGTAGCTTTGACTTTCGACATACCATGCACAGCAGCAGCCTCCGAGGCACGGACTTCAAGATCGTCTGGCGAGGAAGGGCCCTCTTTCATGCGGAGTTCTTTTCCTCGGTTCAAGACACGGACCGTGTCGGCATCGTAATCCCGCATCGGTTCGACGGCATCGGCGCAATCACCCTGATCATGTCCTACGTAACGACGTTCTATGATCGCTACCGCGAGCGTGGGCCGGAATTCTTTGCCTACCCGGATTTTTTTACGTTTCAGCACGAATTCCCGTGTGCCGACTATGGCATGTTCGACATCTGGCCAACCCACAAGAATGTCCACGTTTCACAGGATGCGCAGAAGACAGCCGAGGCCATCACCGATCGGGGCGTGACCGTGCTACTGGTTCCTGACAACGAAGCACGTGAGGTGGCGATCGCGCCAGTTGAACGGGAAAGCGCCAGACGCAATGTCAGGCGCTGCTTCGCATACTCCGAAAACGGTACCACGGCATCGTCCGATCTTGTCATAGAGTGTCAGAGTCACCTGCTCAGCCACTGTGCATTGGCCGTCCTCGACTCCCTACCTGCCGACGATGCGTTGCGGGAGCAGCGCAAGCGATGGCTGGAGCGAATGGCCACCCCTACGTTGAGTCAATCATTCCGGGAACTGGACCTGAGTGAAGCCTTGCGGAGGATCTGATTTGGGCACGGCGCACACGCCGAACCTCACACTTCATGCAGGAGACAATGATTGATGATAGGTGTTGAGCCTTGCTGGAATGACAGCTTTGCCCAACCCTGCATGCCGTTCGAGGATTTCGGAATGAGACGTAGCAACTATGGTCGTAGCTAACCTGATCGCGGAAATCTTCAACTTCCAAGGCATTGGGTACGGCATCAATTCAACCCGTTACCTGACAACCGACCCTCATTCGGGAACGCTTTCGAGATGATGAAGTTCGGAAGTCTCGCCAACCGAAGTTTCCGGCCCGTCGCGCGCGTGCTGAGCGCTCGCAAGATGGAGCTGCTCGGCATCCGCAACACCATGCGAATCGCTCGGGCGTATAATGTCATGCTCGATGGGAAGTACCTGCGATACAGGAAGGAGCAGTACAACGAGCATTTCGATGAGCTCCTCGAAGAGAACGGATGGGAGGGCGGCGCCGCAAATCGGATGGTCGACGGGTACGCATTGGACACATCGCAAACGCTCCCCCATCTCGATGCCCTGCTCAACGAGGCCGACACGGTCATCGAGGAGCGCGGCGGCAAAACCCCGCCCGATGAAACCTACCGGGCGTTTTTCCGGCATCTCACGACGGTCGAAGACCTCAAACGGTTCCCCGTGCTCATCGACTTCGTGACCTCGTCGGCGCTCCTAAAGACGGTCTGTGAATATCTTCATTTTATCCCATGCCTGCCAAAAGAGCTCCCACCTGGTGTTCGCTTTGTCGAATCGAGCACGGCCACAGACGCGTTGGCACATCTCCCTCCGCGGGACAGTCAGCTCACTCACATGGATCCGTACGACACGCCGGAAGTCTACGTGATTGTGGTCCTTCGCGACATTACTCCAGACCACGGGCCGTTCTGCTTCTTCCCCGAGAGCGTCTCTCAAAAGGCCGCGAGAGAGTTGCGCTACTGGCAGCGTGGAAGACCGTTCAGGCTTAGCGACGAAGAGTTCTATGGCGTGGTGTCAAAGTCCGAGCGGATCGAATTGACATATCCGCGCGGAACGGTCCTCTTCATCGATCCCAGTCGGTGTTTCCATTACGGGAGCCGCAATTGCACGAAGCCACGCCACCAATTGATGTTCGCGCTCGCCTCGCCCTGCCGGTGCGATTTCAGCGAGACTTTCCGTGCACGTTATCAGTTTCCGATCGCACCAACTGATTCTCGCCTGCGCCGAATGGTCCTGGCCAGGACATCAATGCAGGACGGGTAGCCGCCAGGGTCGACGAATCGCGCCGATGTCGGGAGCACGGCATTGAATACCTGGAATGCCTGCGCATGAACGACCGTCATCCCGGCGGCGGGCCGTTCAAGTTGCAGGCCACGACCTATACCTGGAAGACCTGAAGGACTTGGGTAAATTTCGCCGCGGCTTCGATTTCACGCACGACATCGTGCGCGAGAATCTGCTGGTGGCCATGGCCGAGATCCTGGAGCGATACGACGTCGACGGCCTCGAAATGGACTGGATGCGCTGGGCCAGGGTTTTCCTCGCCGGCGCAACGCCGCACTAACCTCAATGCCGCACCATCCCAGCGGGACCGGGCGGCTTTGGCGCTGGGTCCCGATTTCTTCGGGATTGGTCAGGTCGCCCAAGGCCGCAAGGCACTGCCCGACTCGACTGCCTCCCCCAGCATCCAAATTCGCCTCGGCATTCGTGTCCTTATTTATGAGTTCGAGTACTAAGCCCCGATTCGATGCAGGTAACTCACGACGTGATCCGTAGGGAGCACATCTCCCAAATCGATGGCAATGTCGAGCAGGAACACTTCGTGCATCAGCTCGCAGCGCTCGCCCACGGCCTCACGCGGTACAATTACATTAAATTGGTCTCGTGCATCCCTGCATGTAGAATACACGCAGTGGCTGGTGCTGCAACCCGTCACGATCAGCGTGTCGGCGCGGACGTTGGTCAACATTTGGTGGAAGTTTGTCGCCTGAAAGGCCGATGCGTAGGGTTTTAAAATCAGCTTCTCGGACTCTCGTCGCTGCAACCTGGGATCGAGTTCCATCAGCGCCGCCCGCTCTTCTGAATGACTCCAAGTCGTAATCTTCTTGTTGCTAGGCCGCGGCGGATCGGCTGGGTCGCTGCAACCCGAGGTAAAGAAGATGGGTATCTCAGCTGACCGCGCAGCCTCCAGCAGACTGCAGGTTGCCTCCACCACTGGATCGAGATTCGTTCCCATCACCCCCTGTTGAGTCGTCCAGCCAAGAGCCAGATCGATGACGAGCAACACCGGCCGCTCACCGAATCCTACCGGGTGTCCCCAACCTCTAGCCAAATAACGCTCGCGCAGATCCGCCATGTGCGCTTTCAGCGGCTCGCGCAGTTCGTCCGGCAAGCGTAGGTCTTTGGCCCCCATCTTCGGTAATGTCTCCGTCATACTGGTCTCCCTAGGTAGACCTTATCCGAAAAGCCATTGATCTCCGCGAAAAGGCACAAAGAAGCGCAAAGAAAATCTGAGGAAAGGCCATTTCATGGCTTGATAAAAATGTCGCAACATGCTAGTGTTCAGTATCTTAAAACCTCACAAGGAGAAGAACATGGCAGCATGTGCGACAGAACGGAAGATAGCCGATTGATCTCCGCGAAAAGGCACAAAGAAGCGCAAAGAAAATCTGAGGAAAGGCCATTTCATGGCTTGATAAAAATGTCGCAACATGCTAGTGTTCAGTATCTTAAAACCTCACAAGGAGAAGAACATGGCAGCATGTGCGACAGAACGGAAGATAGCCGATATCAATCGCGTAGGCAACCTGATTTTGCCGATTCCAGACACCGATTTCCGTGATTTTCTCGATGAAGTCGACGAGTTGTCCAAGTTCGCGCCGCAAATCGATCGAGAAGGATCTGGATGTCCATGCGCGTGAGAAGAAGAAACTGCGACAGGAAGATGGCAGGTTCTTTGCCAGCGCTACGGCGGATTTTGCGGAGCTGAATATCGAGGAGGCGGATATTTTGGCTGGCGAATTGAATCTTGGGACAGGCCGTCCACGGATGCCTGCTTATGCGGTATATGTGTTCTTGATGATTCGTGGTTTTCTCGGTTCGTTGACTACGAAAGCGGCGCGGCGGTTTCTGCTCGAGTCGATGAGCTTGTATGGATTTGTGCAGGCACGGGGCCTGAAGATACCGGCGGTGACGACGATTCTGGAGAACGTGAACCTTGTCAGCCATGCGACCCGCGAGTTGATCTTTGACCAACAGATCGGCTATATCCTCCAGGAGCAATGGGACGATTTCGGGAAGCTGACGATCGACAGCACCGCGGTGAAAGCAAACAGCAGCTGGCCGACCGATGCGAAGGTTCTCACTGGGGTGTTGAACCGGGCCTATCGTTATGGGCAGAAGTTACATGTTTTCGGGCTGGAGGATTTTCGTCCGGGATGGGTGCCTGGTTGGCTGCAGCAGATGGACAAGCTGGAGTTTCGGATCTGTCTGGTAGCCGGCAAAGCGAACTCGAAGGGCAAGCTGAAGAAACATTACCGGCAGTTGCTCAAGCGGGGCGGCAAGGCGGCCGAGGCATTAGGATCGCAACTGAGCTATCTTGAAGAGGGTCTGTCGATGCAAGCCCTGCCTCCTAGTCGGCGGGAGCTTCTGAAGCGTTTATTGAGCCAGATCAGCCGTGATGTGGCCGACGCCAAGCGGGTTATTGGCTACGCCCATGATCGGGTGTTTGACGATAAGAAGCTTCCCTCCACGCAGAAGGTGCTGAGCCTCTCGGACGGATCGGCGGCTTACATCAAGAAAGGCAGTCGCGAAGCGGTAATCGGTTACAAGCCTCAGCTGGTTCGCAGTGAAAATGGATTTATCACCAGCTTGATAGTTGAGCCCGGCAATCCGGCAGACTCTGCCCAGTTGGTGGAGTCGATCAGCGATTCGATCACTCGCACCGGCGTGGTGGCTGAACTGGTCAGCAGCGATGATGGATATGCTTCGGCAAAGGGACGTAATGAGCTCCTGGCGATGGGGGTGAAGGCCGTTAGTATAAGTGGGGCCAAGGGCCGCAAGTTGACCGATCCGGATGATTGGGAAAGCGCGCTGTATCGGCACGCCCGTCGCGATCGCTCGGCGGTGGAGTCGATGATGTTCACGATCAAAGCAGGATTCGGGTTTGGGGAACTGGGTCGACGAGGCATCGGTCCGGTCAGCGATGAACTGCTGGAGAAGGGACTGGCCTACAACTGTTGCCGTATCATCCTGATGAAGAAACGACGAAACAACCAACAAGCCGAGGCGGCCTGAATCCGACCGGTTAAATACCTCAGAGAAAAGAAGAAAATCACGGGATGACTGTCTTCAGAGACCATGAAAAAGCGGGCCATTACGCTGCAAACCCAGTGCATGATCGCTGCGAACCCACTCCCTGTGGTGCTGACAACCCGGAGCCTCGAGTCTAACCTTTATCAAGTAAGCAAAACATCCAAAAGCATCCTTCCAGACCCCTTTTCGAACAGGGTCTAGGTAGAGCCTGCGCGAAAAGGGTAAATGCCCTCTGTTGTGAGCGCTTCGGGGGCAAATGCAAGGCGGATCGGCTCGGAATATCCTCTAAATGGGCGTGTGAAGGGACGGACTTGGGCTCCGCGATGGCCCTCGCATACGCCGAAGGGCTCCTGCGGTTGGGCTGAATCAAGTCTGACCTCCGTTCGCCGTGGAGGTCCCAGCTCTCTGTGCAACAGAGACTTGTGGGTCGGCCGAATATCTTGACCCTACGCGGTAGGCATGACCTCTTGCCCAACGGAAAGGGAAAGAGTGGCTCAAGCGAGAAAATACTCTTCCCTGAGCTGGATGCGCAGGTCGCCCCCGTGAGCCGTGATCCATAGAAGACCTGGTTCGGGCTCAAAAACGTAGGGATAGGCGATCCGTCCGTCCGGCTTCCGGGCCACAACAATGGGAGCCGACCAGCTCTCGCACTCATCCTCGGAGAAGGCAATGGACAGTTCTTCCCGGTGATTACTGGCCGTTGTGGCGGACCAAATTCCGTCTCCCCCCTGGAGCCGATAATCGTCCCGTCCTTCTGGAAACCGCCGGTTCCACACCAAGACAATGCGCCCGCTGGCCAGCCGCTTCAGCATACCCGGTGCGCTGCTGGAGTCGATGTCGGGCGTCGGTCCGTAAGGATGCCAGCGTTCTCCCCCATCGTTCGACAATGCACGCCAGAAGTGGCCCCAGTTGGTTCGGATATAAAGAAGGAGGCGACCGTCGTTTAGCTCGACGATGGTCCCCTCTGTGGCGCCGTCGTGATGTCCGTTCCCCCCAAGATCGATGAGATTGCTGGAGTGCCAGGTGCTGCCGCAGTCGTCGGACCAATAAGTCATCACCGTGTGCCGGCCCGGATTGTTCAGCATCTTCATGCTCGTAAAAACGATGCGCCCACCCGTAGTCACGAGAACATCCCTGATTGCGCCGGTGTGTTCATCGTGAAGCTTCTGGAGATCCTGCCAGGTCTTTCCGCCGTCAAGGCTCCGAATGGCATAGGTCGGGCAAAGGGCGCCCGGCGCGTCTCTCAACTGGTCGTCCCATGTCCACAATCGCTCGGCCAGATTCTGAAATCCCAGGATGACAGTGCCGTCGGTCGCCTCAATCAAGGCACCACTGTAGTTGGCTTCGATGCCGCTCTCGGTATCAAAGATCTGCCGCTCGGTCCACGACTGGCCTGCGTCTCCACTCACGTAAAGCTTACCGGGCCGGCCTGCGTAGGAGAGGATATCGCCGTTCCGCAGTCGAGCGAACACCCCTGGTTTTATTGCCGGAAATTCCTCTGCATTCCGGTGCAGATGGATGCCTTCGCGAGTGACATGGGACAGTGGCGAGGGGCTCTTGCCTTTGCGAATCTCGGCTACGGAAGGTGGCGGTAAAGTCCCGTTCGCTTCCCCCTGCTCCAGCCAGGCCATGTTGAAACGACATACTTTCGATGCAAATGCACAAAGGATGGTGCCGTCGTCCAGCACTACCATGGATGGATAGGCGGCCTCCTCATCGATGCACCGCGACACGGGCCAGCTTTTACCGTCGTCGTAGCTTAACCGTACCGTCATGTTCCTGCGTGCGGCTCGACCGAGAACCCGGGTCTGCAGCTGGTTTTCGCCTTCAAATACGGCCGGATTGGCAAAGAGGATACTATCCGAGAAACGCGCCAGCGCCGCATGACACCGGCTTTCGATCAATGTCGGATCTACCCCGAACTCCGTGAATGTCTCTCCTCCATCCCGGCTGATACACCACGAACGGTAGCCCAGCGACCGGGGATCATAGTTGCGGTTGTTCATATATACGGAGCCGTCCGAAAGCTCCACGATGCACGCTTCCCCAGTATATCCCTGCGAACTGCCGCCCCACTCCCACGTTTCCCCGTGATCGTCGCTGTAAATCACGGCGTTATGGGCCTCCTGATCCAGCACCTGTGCAATCTGCCCGTATCCGTCGTCGTAGACCGACCCCAAGGCCTCGTGAAAATAGAGAATGTTGTGCTCGCCGGGATCCACCTTCTTCAACTCCCGGGCGAAGTAACGGGCCGGCACAATCAGCCGCCCGGCGTGCGCACCACGCTGGAGCTGAATGCCGCCCCCAATAAACCATGCCAGACCTGCGCCCGGATAGGTGTAGAACTGGTCGGTGAGGTCCACTTTTGACCACGTCCTGCCTCCGTCGCCGCTCCGCTGCATGTCCAAACGTGCGCCCATCTGCCGCGCCGTACCGTGGTTAGCAATAATCCAGCTCTCAGAGAGGGGACGCCCCTGGTCATTCTGAAGCGGCCAGGTCCCACAGTTGAACAGGAATATGTCCCCGGTCGTCTGATCGACTACGCTGGCTGCCGAGCACCGCGTCTCAGGCTCCCACCAGTTCCGTTCTTCAAGGGTCCAGGTCCGTCCCCTGTCTTTGCTGCGGGCACGAAGATGCATCCAAGGGAATCCATGGTCGTATCCGCCGGGCCAGCGGGTGAGTGGTATTCTCGCGCCAATGGCAAGGACTTCTCCTGCCTTCGTAACTTCCAGGTATACCCCGTCTCTGCCGATTCCCTCTTCCGGCTCCCATATCTGGATGCGCTCGAAGAATGGCTTGTCTCTCAAATATTCACTCATGGTAACTCAACCCCTTGCTACAGACCATCACACAACCCAATGGCCCTCTAGGCGAGACCTGCGTAGGGTCGCCGCGAACGCGAACCGGCCACGACAGACGGTGCTGATTCTCCGGCACCGTCCCGACCGGGATGGGATAGTTCGCAACCCACACCCTTCGCCGCAGAGTTCGCGCGACCGGGGCGTGGCGTGGCATCCCGCAACTGACGTGATCGCACAATTCCCGCTACAACCTCAGACATATGCAATTTTTTATGATCCGGCCGGATCACTTTTTTTTCATTACCAGGACTCCACATCCTCACCTTGACTCGTCTTGTCTTGCCCATGAAAGCCCCAATGCCGATGACTTCGCCTTCGGCCAAGAAGATCACGAAATCCAGAGCCATGGCACCGCCATAGTGCCGTCGACATTCAATCAAGCGAACGCCACACGAACGTCCCGGGCAACGGATCGAATATACTCGGCGGCAAGGCCATACTGATCAGCGCCCTTTAGGTGCTCCAGCATCAAGGGTGTGTCCGGATCCAGCGTGTCCAGTTCGCGCAGAAACGTGTGGTAGTCCAAGGCCCCCAGGCCCGACGGTATTTCGTCGAGGTGGACGGTTAGCTGTTCCTCGTCAATACCCGATCGGCCGGACCCAGGCCGCTAGCATCCCACCGACCAGCATAGGCTTTCTGCGATTTGGAGGGCAAGCTTCCGCGGGCTGCCCTTCGCCCTGTATCCTGCCCGGAAAAAATTTTCTGGCTGACTAATTATTCTTTCAACGGCTTATCCTTTTGCTCGATCTCGCAATCGAGGGCAGAAAGATGGGAGGCAAAACATACTGAAGGCAGGTGATGCAGGCTTCGCTGCCCTGTGAGGTCCGCTCCGGAAGGGTAACCGACCGAAAACGGTTCGAGAGCAGGACACGCTGTGGATGGTTCTTCGCCACGGGCCGTCAGCCCGCGTCCCTGACGTTGGTCAGGTCTCTTGCTTTTCCTGGGCCGGCGAAGCGATCTGCTTCGCTTTGCCGGCTGGCTCCGACTCTGCGGATGTATTCGGGTCGGTCGTATCCACGGCCGACCGCACATCGTTCTCCAATTCGCTGGCAGCCTTGCGAAACTCCTTGATCGACTTTCCCATTCCTCTTGCCAACTCCGGCAGCCGACTGGCGCCAAAGAACAGAAGCGCTATGAGAAAGATGAAAAGAAGCTCAGGCCCGCCAATACCTTGAATAAAGGCCAAAAGCAAACTGGCGAATAACGGTTCCATGTTGATCAATTAAGCGTACTGCGCGAGATTTGCAAATGAATTCATCGAGCGCCCGTAGGGGGCTGGGGGATGAACCGCCTTCCTTGTCGCGGTGGGCAACTTGATCCAACCATCAGCCACGGCGTTGCGAAATCTCGAGCTGGCGCGAGGAGTGATCGGGCTCGAAGAAGCCGTGGAGTTGGCGAATGCGTGTGGGATGCCGCATCTTGCGCAGAGCCTTGGCCTCAATCTGCCGTATACGTTCGCGCGTGACATTAAACTGGCGTCCGACTTCCTCAAGAGTACGACTGTAGCCGTCCGCCAGTCCAAAGCGCAAGGACAGGACACGGCGCTCCCTCTCCGTCAGGCTATCCAGAACGTCCATTATCTTTTCGCGCAAGAGGCTGTAAGCGGTCATGTCGTATGGGTTCTCGGCGGCTTTATCTTCGATAAAATCACCGAAATTCGTATCATCGCTGTCACCTACCGGGCTCTGCAGAGAAATGGGTTGCTGTGCCATCTTCATGATCGCCTGCACACGCTCAACGGGCAACTCCATCTCCTCGGCCACCTCATCCGCAGTCGGCTCGTGTCCCAATTCCTGGAGTAACTGCTTCTGCACCTGCATGACCTTGTTCAACGTTTCGATCATATGAACCGGAATGCGGATGGTACGGGCCTGATCGGCGATCGAACGGGTGATAGCCTGACGAATCCACCAGGTGGCGTAGGTGGAAAACTTATAGCCGCGACGATACTCAAACTTCTCGACCGCTTTCATCAAACCCATGTTGCCCTCCTGGATGAGGTCGAGAAATGAAAGGCCCCGGTTAGTGTATTTCTTGGCGATGCTGATGACCAGGCGCAGGTTCGCCTCGACCATTTCCGTCTTGGCGCGATGTGCCCGCCGCATGTAGCGACGCACCTGGCGAACAATGCGCACTATCTCAGCCGGATGGAGCCTCATCTGCCGCTCGATGTCATCCTGTCGTTTCTGGATCTTCTTGGTGATGATCGACTGGGCGTGGCGGGTGCGCGCCTTCTCCGCTAAACTGAGGTTCTCCAGGTGCTCGGTTATCTCGCGAATGAGCGGATCGAGGTTCTCCAGAAACTCCTCGAAGACCTTGAGCTTGAAGCAGAACTTTTTGAATATCGGTTTGAGGGAGGACTGGTAGCGGCGGAAGCGTGTGCGGGCTTTCTTCTTTTCGATGGGATCTTTGGCTCCGGACATGTCTTCCAAAGCCTGTATCATCCTGCTTTGGGCGGCATCCGCCTGCTCGATCAACCGGGGCAGCCTCTTAAAATATTGTTCCCGACTTTCGATTTTCTTATCCAGAACGACGCGATCGAAACGTTCTTCGCGCGCCAGCAGCTTGCCGGCAAGCTTGATTTGAAAGCGAGTCGTGAGCGCGACCGAGAAGAGCTCGTTCTGGGCCAATTGCTCGGCCGACTCGATGCGCTTGGAGATGGATACCTCCTGTTCTCTAGTAAGCAGTGGTACTTGACCCATCTGCTTGAGATACATGCGCACCGGATCGTCGAGGATATCGAGCTGGGAATTTCGCAGCTCCTGCTCGGTATGCTTCTGCAGCCGCTCCTTATACCTCTCGACATCTTCCGAATCGATGATGTCGATCTGGAGATTCTCGAGAATGGAGATAACGTTTTCGATCTCCTCGGGGCTGTCCACGCTCTCGGGGAGAGCCTTGTTTATGTCTTTAAACGTGAGGTAGCTCTGCTCTTTGGAAAGACGGATAAGTCCCCGGATCTTCTCATTTATCTGGGCTTTGCGAGCATCGGCCTTCGGCGATTTTTTGCTCTTTTTTTCTTTGGTGGCGGGCATGGACGATGAGTGGGTTAATTTAGTTACGTGATGGGACCTGCAGGATCGGAGGATGTCGCTTAATTTCCCTCAACTCGACAAGCTTCCGCTGAAAATGCGGAGATTGATCCGAAGAAGCGGGCAATTTATCTATCTGGATCTGGAGTTGACTCATCCGCGCATTTACGGAGCGGTCAAAAAGCGCTTTCAAGCAATCGCCGGCCACTTTTGCTGGATCTTCAAAATCCAGTTCCACGGCCAGTATGGAATAAACTGAATCTCTTTCCTCGTCGTTTTCAAGTAGGGGGTCTACTTTTTCGACCCCTTTCCACAAGCCTTCCTGCACGTCGGCAAAGATTCGGGCGAGCAGTCTTCCATGAACAGTCGAGGAATCGAGCCAATCGAGGTCGATGGAGCGTAAAACCGGTTCGGTGAGCCATTCATAATGAAAAACGAGCCAAAGTAGCTCATATTCTGAAGTTGTCAATCTCCCCTTACAGATTTCATCGTCTTCCACTGCCACTGGCGCCGGTGTGGACGCTGTCGAACGGCGGCCCCTCCAGTGTCGAAAGCGCTTGAAGTCACGAATAGCAGCTTCGCAGTCGACTCCCAGAATCGCGACCGCCTCGTCCAAGTAGTCGCGCTGAACAATCTCCAGGTCGCAACGGATGATGATCTCAAATATCTGGCGTAGAACCTCGGCCTTTTCGCGAGCGGAGGGCGGCCCGCTGGGAAGGAGCGACCGGACGGCAAAGTGCATGGCTGATAAGGGGTTGTGCTGAAGCTTTAGGAGTGCCTCGCGGCCTCCCTGTGCCAACAGCGTATCGGGATCCATAGCATCGGGCAGAGGAAGAATACGTACTTCATGGCCGGCTTCGAAAGCCAGGGGAAGCAACCTCAACGCTGCCTTCTGCCCGGCCTCGTCACCGTCGAGAACGGAATCAATTCGATTGGCATAGCGCTTCAACAAGCGCATCTGACCTTCGGTAACGGAGGTTCCCTGAGGTGCTACCGCGGTATGAACGCCATGCTGCCAGCAGCGCAGGACGTCGAGCTGTCCCTCCACTAGAACGAAGTAACCGACGGCATCGATGTGTTGCCGGGCACGATCCAATCCAAAAACAATGCTACTCTTGTTAAACACTGGGGTTTCCGGTGAATTGATATACTTGGATTGATGGGTGGGATCGTCTTCCGGCGTGAGGTCGAGTTTGCGCGCGGAAAAGGCAATCACCTGGCCCTGGTAATCGCGAATGGGAATGGTCAGCCGTCCGCGAAACCGAGGGCGCAATCGGCGGACATTGGTTTCCCGATCGTTTGCATAGAAAAGGCCACATTTCTTGAGGGCTTCAATACCGATACCATTCCGAGTCAGGCGTTCCAGGAGCGGGCTTTGATCGGGCGGCGCCAGGCCGATCTTGAACTCCACCGCGAGCTCATGCGGAAAGTCACGTTCCCGACACCAATAGCCTCGTGTCGATTTAGCGGCCGGGCTATCCTCGAGGAAGCACCGATGGTAGTAATCACAGGCCTGTTCGTGGATTTCCAGAAGCTCCCGGCGGAGGGAACGCGACTCGCGATGGGGGCGGGCGCCCTGCTCATACTCCAATGTCAGGTTAAAGCGTTCGGCCACGATCTCGATAGCCTCGGCAAAGGTTACTTTTTCCTGAAGCTGCAAAAAGCGGAAGATGTCTCCAGCGTGCCCACTCGAAAAACATTTGAAGATGTTTTTTTCCGGCAGGACGAAAAATGAAGGTGTCTTCTCGCTCGTGAACGGACTCAACCCGACAAAATTTCTACCGCTTTTCTTGAGGGCAACCACGGGCTCGACGACATCGAGAATGTTAACGCGGTTTTTGATTTCCTCGATGCTACTTCGCGATACTAAGGGCATATTCCGTGGCGATGAGCTGAAATTAAGCTCCCGTAGAAGCAATCATAAGGCGGAATTGAATTCAGAAGCGAGCCGGTCGGTTTCCCAAGCCCAGCTGGTCCAATTCCTGCTCGATAAGGATCCGTTCCGGATGGTTGGGCGCCAACCTCAAAAACTCACGATAGAGAATCGAGGCATTCCTGGGGCTTTTCAATACATCGCGTTGAGCGCGGGCTAACTTCAGAGTCAGCTCCGGGCTGTAGGGGAAGCGGTCGCGTGTCCGGCTCAGTTCTCTCACAAACAGGTGAGGATCCATGCGCAGCCGGGCGGCGCGAAGGTAGGTGAGGGCGAAGTCAGCATTTTGGGGGTCGCGTCTCATCGCTTCAAGGGCGCTGACCTCAGCCCAACGAACCTGATTATCGGCCAGCAGCAGTTCGGAAAATTCCTGCCAGACCGACGGATCACGATCATCCAGCGCCAGGGCCTGTTGATAAAGATCGGTGGCCTCGGAAAGGTGTCCTTGGTCCTTGAGGCCGCGCGCCTTCCCAAGTAACTGCAGTTCCCTTGGGAGCCCCTCCTCCGGGGCCTTCCCTTCCGCAGCAGCCTGGGCCGCTGCGGCGAGTCGAGCAGCTTCCGCTTGAGCAGCCAACCGAGCCCGCTCCTCGATTTCTCTGGCAAGTCTTTCCTGCTCCTTGAGTCTTTCGGCCAAGGCTATCTGTTGCTCACGCCAGATTCTTAACTGAACGCGCGTGGGAGCCAGTTCGGTGATATCGAGCCGGCCTGGATAGTCCTTATCCAGCCGCGCCACCAAGGTCTCCGCACGTTCAAACGCCTGCGCTCGAATTGCCAGGCCCAGCAGTCCTAAGAGTCCTTCCGGCTCAAAGCCGTCACTATGGTTAAGGGCGGCTTCGAACCATCTCCCGGCCTGGGGATAGAGTCCCGACAGATTAAGGTGGGTGCCTACCTGCCAGGCTGTTTCGCCCTTGGGTTGAATGCGATAGCTGGCCTGGTAGGACTCGGCGGCCCGTTCCGGCTCACCCAGATCGTGATAGCGGTCCCCGAGGGTATTCCATATCGGCGCCGCTTCGGGAAAGTCTTTCAGGTACCTGGAGTAGGCGTGTGCGGCACCCCTCACATCACCTCCGGCATTCAGGGACTGTGCCGAATAAAGCAGAAAATGCAGTTGATTCGTGTCCTTCTCCGCCAACTGTGCAAAGTAAAACGCGGCCATGCTGTGGTCTTCTTCTTCCACGTAAGCAAATGCCAGATTTTCAATGACTTCTGTATTTTTCTGATGGTTTTGCAGGAGGCCCTCAAGGAGATTTATGGCTTGATCGGCCCGGCCCTGCGAAAGAAGCTGGCTTGCTTGCGCAAGCGACTCTGCCAAGGTAGGTTCGGGCTCTTTACAGCCGTGCCATAGCAGGACAATCGCGGCAAGGAACAAAGCTGTTGAAAATTGTCCAAACACTTTAGCCATGCTCGATTTCAGTAAAGTCCCAATCCGCCTTCTTCCTGTCAAGTTATGAAAAGGATTTGGGCATTGACCTGCATCGTCCTCTTAGGGGCCTCTCCACAGCAGGCGGCGAACGCTGAAATCTGGGGATTCGAGGGCGAACGTAACAGGTTCACCGATTTCGTCTGGCAATACAACCTGAAAGGATTCGAGGAAGCCGAGTACCATCTTGCCGTGAAGCGTTTGTTCTGGGACTTCGAGAACGTTTCCGGGAAGCGATTGAGTCCTGGTCCCAAGAGAATGGCCGGCATAAAGGTATACTCGAATTCGGGCCGGGGTATCTCTACACCTCGGCCTTTGGTACGCGCGGTGGTGGCCGCCCTTAAGGCACGGGGCTGGCAGAACCATGAATTGTTCGTAATGGACGCTATGGAGTTCTGGTTGCGCGATTCCGGATTTCTGCCTCCACTGAGTCTCCGCAAACATGGTGACAATTTCTTTGGTGTTCCCGTATGGCCGCTCGACAGGGGCTCCTTTTTCGATCCTCTGTGGTTCTATGAGAACCCCCTTCCATCCAGAAGCGCACGTGCGCTTTCGGCTCAACTCCTGGGTGAGATCGAGGTCGAAGCGTTGCCCGAAGAACGTAAGAGTTTCCTGGCCCGCCCGCTTCTCACTGAGGTCGATTTCTGGATTAATCTTCCTATGGTCATGGACCATCCGGCGGTTGGTGTGAACGGCGCATTGATCAACGCGACGCTGTGGAACGCCAGTAACCGGGACCGCTTCTTCGTCAGCCCGGCCAATGCACCCATTGCCGTGGCCGAGATTGCCGCCACCCCGGAGCTACTCGCCGGGTGGGTCGTCACGCTGATGACCTTGGAGCGCTTTCAGTTCATAGGCGGTCCTGTTTTCAATTCACTCTACACGCGATCCGAGCCCATTCTCTGGATGAGCGTCGATCCTGTTAGATTAGACACCCTTATTTTACAGCGTATAAATCGGCACCGAGCCAACAACGGATTTGACATCCTGGGAGACGAGCTGCCCATGCTGCACTTCTCCGAGCAGCTGGGAGTCGGCAGTCAGGTCCTGGAAGACATAAAATGGATCGTTTTGCCCTGAGATTCAGCTTGAAAAAAAGAGTATCGGAGATTAGATGAAACCGATGTCGCTCGCCGATTACCTGCCTGTTCTGGTTCAAATCGTGCTCGCCCTGGTGATTTCAACCGGCCTGCTCGCGGTCAGTCATCTGTTCGGCCAGCGTGCACGCAAGAGCAAGATCAAGGACTCACCCTACGAGTGCGGCATGCTTCCTGTGGGCGAAGCTCATTCTCGATTTTCGATAAAGTTCTATGTCACCGCCATGCTTTTCATCATCTTCGATGTAGAGGTTGTTTTCCTGGTACCCTGGGTTCTCGTCTACCGTGAATTCCTCCATGTCGGCATTCCTATCCTGTCGCCGGTTCTCTTCTTTATCGGTGTTCTTGTTATCGGTCTGCTCTACGAGATTAAGAAAGGTGCACTGGAGTGGGAGAAATAGGCGCCTCGGTGTAGCGATTAGTGCAGTCAGCACGTTTTTTTGCCATTTCCCGAAGCGGCACCTACCCTAACCGTAGATGCGTTTAGATCGCTTTCTCGCGAAGTCCCGAATCATTGACGTTCAGAGTCGTCATCTGGAGGCTGCCTTGGAAGAGTTGCTGCTGGTTGCCACTTCCCGCTCCAGCCAGGCTTTGGATAGGAAGCAGCTTCTGGCCGATCTGATGGATCGGGAAAATCTCATGACGACCTCCCTGGGTAACGGGGTGGCGCTACCGCATCTTCGCACGCCTATGAAGCGACCATTTCTCTTTGCTCTGGGACGCTGCCCCCACGGGATTGAATACGATGGTTCTACCGACTACCAGAAAGTGCGATTATTGTTTCTCCTGCTGGCCTCCGACGAAGAGAAGAATTACCTTAATGTCTTGGCGTCCCTGGCTCGGATTCTTCGCCAGAAAGATCTAGTGAACCTGATGGTGAACGCGAGTTCGCTGGATGAATTTCAGAAGCATGTCTTTCGCAGTTTCAGCGGCGTTTTAGCCAAACCGGCCCAGTCGGAGAGCCGGTTCAATCGAATGTTGTTACGCGAAGCGGAGAAGATCGCCAAGGCCTCGCGATGCTCGGCTATACTGATTTTCGCCGATACCTTTTCCGGAAGCATTGATTTTACCGAGACGATTCCGAATTTCCGTACCATTCTGGTTACACGAGCTTCTACTAATCAGAGAATGTCTGCAAGCCGCCTGGTCGACACTATCCAAGTGCGAACGCTTTCCCGCCAGCGCCTGTCACAACTCCGTAGCGCGGTGTTGATTGGATTAACCCGCGGCCTTTTCCGCTCCGAAGACAGGCTCTGCTGTGTAGGCGGTATTCCTCATAGCAATCAGCTCGACGCTTTGGTCGTGGTCGATGTGGAACGCGAATTCCAATCGGTGCTCACGCGTGAAACCGATCTGCTCCCCAAATCTGTCAAGGCAGAAGTGGTGGAACGCCTGCTTGCAGTCGCCACCGAGTTGGCGGTCGAGGGACGTGAAGGGCGACCCGTCGGTTGCCTGTTCGTGCTGGGAGACACGGAAAAAGTGAATACGATGGTGAAGCCCTTGCTGTTAAACCCGTTCCATGGCTATCCGGCAGAGGATCGCAACATTCTCAACCCCTTCATGGATGAAACCGTCAAGGAGCTTTCATCGATCGACGGCGCCTTTGTGGTGAACGGGGACGGGGTAGTCGAATCGGCTGGTTCGTTGATCCATGCCCCGGCCCAGCACTACGCGGAGTTACCCAGCGGTTTGGGTTCGCGACACGCGGCGGCCGCGGCCGTTTCGCGCGCCTGCGACTGCATTTCCATCGTCGTCTCGGCCAGTAGCGGCCAGGTCACACTGTTCCGTCAGGGTCTCATGCTACCCGTTCTGGAAAAGACCGTGGCGGGCAATTATTGAACCCGAAAATCCGTGGTTAGCGTTCTCTTCCCAGGATCGTTTTGGTTGCCGCTGCGCTGGGAATTTACTTGCCTTGGCAACGAGGTGCGTCCATTTTCCCGGGTTTTCAGAAACCTGCCATGCCGCGAGAACACATCATTCTGGAATGCACGGAAGCGCGCGACGAAGGGAAAACGCCTTCCCGCTATATATCGACACGCAACAAGAAGCTACAGAAGGGAAGGGTGGAAAAAAAGAAGTACAATCCCCACCTGAGGCGGCACACATTACATAAAGAGGTTCGCTGATCGCATCCGCGCTCAGGTAGCTTTACTGGCACTCCCCTCGGGGGCTCGCCGGCTGGCGCGCCAGAGGTCGCGATGTTTGCGAATCCAGTCGAGTAGCGCGCGTTCGAAGCCGATATCGTGTCCGGCCTTCTCCGATTCCAGCCACTTGTGCCGCAGGATTTCCTCCCTCTCCGCCAGAAACTCTTGGTAGAGGCTGGATCGTTTCAGCATATCGTCCCGCCTCTGCGTGCGCGTTTCCGGGCGTTCCTTCATCCTACTCGATCGGAGTGATTGCGTCTTTGGGTTATCACCTCAGGACCCAGCCAATAGTTATCGGATATCTAATGGCAGCTGGAATTTAACATACTTTATCGCTTTGACGGGCTTCAAACAGAATCGTGAATACGGATAGTCCCCTTTTCTCATGAATCCAAAGCGGATTTGCTTACGAAAGTGGAAATTGGTGAGATTTCCGGATTAGAGTTCGATTTCAGTTTTTCGAAGATCCGCGAAGCGATACCTGTGAAAGCCTGTGCCGCAGAGCTCTGTGGCGAACCAACGACGACGGGAATCCCAATATCTCCACCTTCGCGAATTTCCTGATAGAGTGGGACCTGGCCAAGAAAATCCGTTTCCAGACTGCTGGCTGCCTCCTTGCCCCCGCCCTGGCCGAAGATGAACATGCGCTCCCCGGTCGCCTCATTCTCGAAGTAGCTCATGTTCTCAGCCACGCCCAGTAGTGGCACATTCACTTTTTCAAACATGAGGGCGCCCCTGCGGGCTACGTTGACAGCTGCTGCCTGAGGTGTGGTCACTATCACGGCGCCGTCCAGAGCGATCGTCTGGGCGAGTGCGAGCTGTGCATCACCGGTGCCGGGAGGAAGATCGACAACGAGCACTTCGAGTGTGCCCCAATCCACATTCTGAACGAACTGAATGATGGCTTTGGTGACCATGGGGCCTCGCCAAACAACCGGGGTTTGCGCATCGATCAGGAATCCCATCGACATCACTCGAACACCGAAGTTGCTCAGGGGCACGATCATGTTTCCTTCGATTTCCGGGCGTCTGTTGATACCGATCATGAGCGGTATAGTGGGACCGTGAATATCACAGTCCATAATACCGACCATTTCGGGTTTCCCTTGGTTGCTTAGTTGCTTCTCCAACGCGCAAGCGAGGTTTACAGCGAAGGTGGACTTGCCCACGCCGCCTTTTCCACTGGCGATGGCGACAACGTGCCGCACCCCCGAAATCCGGTTCTTGTTATCGGCGGGACCACCCGGCGCAGTTGGTCCAGCCTTTGCTTTAGGCTGAACCACGACGATCTGCACGTTGCTGTCGGACAGATCGGCTACCTGCCCAAGTTCCGTTTCGATATCGGCCTTGAGTTGCCGGGAAATTTGGGCATCGCTGGTAGTGACCTCCACGCGAACGTCCGCACGGGCGCCGTGAATCTTGATTGATCGCACGAGTCCAAAGGACACAATATCGCGGCTAAAGCCCGGATATTTGACCTTTCGCAGGGCGGCTTCGATGTCTTCTTTGTTCAAACGAGCTGATGGGTTAGCAAGGAAATCCTCGAATTAATGTCGTGTCTGACAGATAAGCAGAACAAATGCTTATCTGTCAGACACGATCCCAGGCAGGAAAACTTCAGGATCTGAGATTTTACCTTCTATAAATGCGTCAAACTTGATTTCTGTTGCCCGGTTGGGCAATCCTTTCCCCGTGAAATTGACAGTATTCTTATGTTCGCGTCCGTGAGAAGACAAAACGGTCGGCCGTTCCCTACAATTATTTCTAAGAGTATCGTCCACCGTCTTGCCATGGTTGTTCTTGCTACTAGATCAGCTCGTCCCGTCAGTTCAATTCAATGGCTCTATGGCCCGGCTATGTTTCTTTTTTCCGCTGTCTTCAGCTCGTTGCCGGGTTCATTTCTCAATGGTTCCGAGGATGCTATTGATGTGGGAGTCATCACACGCTACGGGACGGATACAGTCAGGCGGATCTATATCGAATGTGCCGATCCCGGCATGAACCACCTTTTGCGTCAGGCCTTTGCTACGCATGGTGCTTTCGAAGTTACGGCAAGAGAGTCAGCACAGTTCATCTTTCGTTTCGAAGTTGAGGAGGAAGCGCGCGTCAGCGTTGCCATAGCAAGCGGAGATCCGCCGCAGAACCAGTACAGGGAATCGTGTATGGGCAGAGACACAGCGCATGCCACCCTAATTGCGGCCGATCTTGCGGTGGCTAAGACATCCGGATTGAAGGGTTTTTTCTCGGGCAGCATGGCATTTGTGGGCGACCGTACCGGAAGTCGGGAAGTGTATGTAGCAGATCTCTTTTTTCGTCGGGTACGCCAAATTACGAATTACGGCTCAACGTGCGTGGTGCCCACTCTTTCCCCTGACGGGAAGGACCTTCTCTTCACCAGTTACCACGGTAATGGTTTCCCCGATATCTTCCACATCGATCTGAATTCGAGGGAGCTGAAGCTGTTTGCCGGCTTTAAAGGCACCAACACCGGTGCGAAATACGGCCCCCTTGGCAACCAGGTCGCCATAATCCTCTCCGGGAGCGGCAACCCTGAACTCTATGTGGCAAATCAATATGGCGGGAATTTGCGCCGACTTACCCGTACCGCAGCTATGGAGTCCGATCCCAGTTGGTCGCCGGATGGTCGAAGACTCGTATTCTCGAGCGGTGAAGGAGGACGACCTCAGCTCTACACCATTTCGCTCACCGGGAATGATATGCGTCGGCTTCCCACCAACTATAGCCGCTTCTGTTCGGAACCGGCGTGGAACCCACTCGATCCCGATTTGATCGCCTACACCGCGAATATCCGGGGAGAATTCGAGATCGCCCTCTATAGTATGAAGACCGGTGTCAGCCGGCCCCTGACTTCGGGATACGGGGATGGCGATGCGGTCCGTCCGGTATGGACCAATGATGGGCGCCACCTGATCTACACCGAACGCAGACCTAACCGTCGTCGCCTCCTTATTCTCGATTCAAAGACCGGGCGAAAGACCGTGATCAGTCCCGCTCGATTCGGAAACGCCGCCGAGGCCCACTTCGTCTATCCGGGAGGACGGTCCTAGCAATCGCTATCCCTACTCCAATCCGCCAATGCCAAATCCCTGTCCGTGTCATCCTGTCTCGGCGAAGCGCAGCGAAGACGGATCCATAATCCGTGGTTTCTTCTCCCTTGAACGGCAAATTTGGTTGCGGCTTCGCTGGGCTTGGTTTTTCGGGAACCGTAACGAAACTTTGACGGCGTGCCGTTGTTTGTGCTGGGGTAGACATTGGTGAAAAGGAAAAAATGGACCCGGTCTCGAGGTATCCTTATTGCCTCCTGGTTAACGACGGTGGCACTCGCTTTCGCTGCGGGCATCTTGGTGTCCCCGCGGTCGCAGAGCACAACGGGTGTGGATGAGCCTCAAGCCTTCGCGAGCGCGCGAAGCACAGAGCCGCAGAGTGAACCCAGAGCGTCGGCGCATCTGGTGCCGGAGTTCTCACCGCTCTCCCAGAAAACCACCACCGGCGATCCCTCGACTCCGATCGCATTGGATGCCGCCTCCATTGGACAGGCCATGAACGAGACTAACCAGGTCAAACGGCTGGTGAAACTGTCCGAGGTTCTGGAGGGACTTTCAGCGGACAATATTGATGAGGTGCTGGCATATTTTGAGCAACTTCCGGACGGGGCCCGTCGGACGCGTGAATGGACGCTTTTGATGGACGCCTGGGGCGCTTTTGACGGCGCGAGCGCGGCGGCCTATGCCCAGGAAAATATCGGCGGTCGCCAAGGGAGAGTGGCGGCTATGGCCGCAGTCTCGAGCTGGGCCCGAACGGATCCGACTTCCGCCGTCGATTGGGCCCATAGCCAGGAATCTTCCCGGGGGTTCAATCTCTTCATGATGGGTGCCATTAACGGCTGGACGGCGACGGACCCCACTGGCGCCGCCCAATATGTCTCTCAACTGCCCGAGGGCCGTGAGCGCAGCCGCATGGCTGGCGTGGTCACCCGGAACTTTTTGGATCAAGGGTATCAGGCCGCTGTCACCTGGGTAAATACGTTGGCTGATGATCAGTTCAAGAGCGATGCAATCGACAGTGTGGCGAGACGATGGGCCCGGGAAGACCCGGCCGCCTCAGCGCAATGGATCTCTCAGTTTTCGGACGAAGCTCTGGCCGAGGGCGCCGCGGGGATAGTCGGTTTCCAGTGGGCTCGCGAAGACGTGGGCGCGGCCACCTACTGGGTGGAAAACTTACAGGAAGGGGCTGTAAAGGAACGCGCCATGGCCGCAGTCGTATCAATATGGGCCGACGACGATCCCAATGCCGCCGGCGAATGGCTCAACACCTTTCCGGTTGAGGAATCCCTCGATCGTGCCGTGAACGCGTTTGCCCGACGCATGGTAGATTCCGATCCCGAAACAGCAGTGGCATGGGCCGAGACAATCGTCGATCCCGAAATCAGGGCGCACAGCCTCACCCGATTAGGCCAGGACTGGTACCGATCCGATCCCGAGGCGGCACAGATCTGGGCGGAGAATAGTGACCTGCCTTCGGAGGCCCGTGAGCGGGTGCTCAATCCTCCAGTCGATGCCGACGATCGCGGAACCGGGGGCGGAAGCGCGCGAGCCCGATTCGGGCCCGGTGGCGGCGCACGGGGTGTGGACTTCGTCTTTCCCTTCGGACCTTAGCGTTGCTCGGTCAGGGAACGGGCGAAATCATCCAGCGCATCCCGGTATACGTTTCCGGCATATTCCTGCAGGTTGTTGTGCCCTGCGCCTTCCACCCAGAGAAATCGATTCGGGTCGATAGCTCGGTCATAGAGCATCTGGCCGTGCCAAAAGCCGACAACTTCATATTCCGTGCCGTGCACGAAAAAGGAGGGACAGCCGATGGCTGCAATTTTGGATAGATTACGATACTTATCACCGGGAATCATAGGTATCCGAGTCATCACTCGGAACGCGCTCACAAAGGAGCTTTCCAGAATCACCCCGGCGAGGGGATGTCGACATGCCAGTTCGATGGTTGGTCCGCCTCCTAAGGATCGCCCGAGTGCGATGATTCGGTTTGCCGGTACCCCCAAGTCGTCTACCAGAAAAGAATAGGCGGCCTCGATGGCAGCGTAGGTGCTCTCTTCAGTGGGCTTGCCGTTACTGAATCCGTATCCCGGAAAGTCATAGGCAAAAACGCCGTATTCTCGATCGTGATATTCATCCTTCAGATAGGATACGAGGCTGGGCACGTCTTCGTAATTACCATGACTGTAGAGTATGGTGAATCGGGCATTGGGATGGGGTAGATAAAGGCAGGATATCTCGGTGCGGCCGTCGATGGGTATGGTTAAGAAATCCCTCGGCTGAGGCGCGTCCGGAGGAATCTCTTGCCGATAGGGAAAGATCATGGAATCGGAAAAGAAATAGGCGAAGAGAACCGCGCCAACATAGAGCGATACAAGGGTCGTTGCCGCTGTCGTAAGAGCGTCCATCCATGGGTTTCCCTGCAATCGGGTCATGCTAAGTAATCGAATTCGTAAATACAGGGATGTATGCCCATGGCGCTCCGACAAACATCACTGTATTTACGAATTCGAGTAATTAGGCACTGTCCCGAATGCCTTGACTGAGAATGGTATTTGAATTTGCTTCGGGGAAAAGCGAAATCCCCATGTCTCTGGTATCTGAACAAGCTATACGCTTTTCGACCCTCGGCAGGCGCGCCAAAGCGCCGGCCATTACAGAGTTGATGAACGCCGAGTTGGGAAATTCGCAACTGCTTTCGCTGGCGGCGGGATTTACGGACAACGCCGTACTTCCCGATGAGTTGGTGGCCGATGCGGTGTGCCGCTTGCGTTCACGATCCGCAACCACCGAATACCTTCAATACGGTATGAATGCCGGCCGCCTCCGGTTGCGGGAGGCCATAGCCCGTTTTCTGGCAAAATACCCGGGGGAGCGAGCGGACAGGATTGATGCCGAGCGCATGATGATCACGCACGGTTCGCAGCAGGCACTTTACCTCGCCGTTCAGGTTCTCTGTGATCCAGGGGACATCATGCTGGTCGAGCAACCAAGCTACTTCGTATTTCTGGACTTGCTGGCCGGTTTGGGAGTCGGAGCCGTTTCCATACCTGCCCGAGATGACGGCAGGCTGGATATTGCGGGACTTGCTCAACTTCTCGATGGAATGTCCCGTGATGGAAAAGTCGAACGTGTCAAGGGGCTCTACTCGATGGGTTATTTCGCCAACCCATCGGGCCGATGTGTGACGCTGCAAGAGAAAAGAGAACTCGGGCAATGGCTTCGCACGCTACCGATCACAGTGCCGGTCTTGGAAGACGGTGCCTACCCGGATTATCTTAACGATCTGCGGTCCCACTACCGGAGGAAAATGGGTTGGCTGATTGAGATTCTGGAATACGAAGGTCTGAGTGAAGCGGGCTGGCGCTGGACGCCTCCGCAGGGGGGTATGCTTTGCTGGCTGCGGGGGCCCGTAGGGCTGAACACGGATATGGGATCCGAATTCTGTCGGGCCTGCATAGACAATTGGGTGCTTTATGTGCCCGGCAGCTTGTGTTTTGCGGGCGCTTTCCCACGCAATTGTATCCGGCTAAGTGTCGGGTCCATGGACGAGAAGAGACTCAAGGAAGCGGCCCGTCGTTTCTGCCGAGTCGCACACCAGCATGCCAGTTCAGCGGAGGCGGCATCGGAGTTTTCAGCACGCAGCTAAATAGTAAGGACAACGCATGAATATCTGCTGTATTGGAGCGGGTTATGTCGGCGGCCAGACGATGGCCGTGATTGCTCACAAGTGTCCTGAGGATCAGGTCACGGTCGTCGACATCGACGAACAGCGCATACGCGCCTGGAATTCTTCCGAGCTCCCCGTCTACGACCCGGGACTCCATGAAGTTGTGCTCGAAGCCAGGGGAAGAAATCTCTTCTTCAGCACCGACGTTGACGATGCCATCCGTGAAGCTGAAATGGTTTTCATCTGCGTTAATACGCCAACCAAGACCTATGGACATGGGGCCGGTAAGGCGGCCGACCTCAAGTATGTTGAAAGCTGCGCCCGTAAAATCGCCGAGGTGGCGGAGTCCAACAAGGTCGTGGTGGAAAAATCAACCATTCCTGTGCGTACCGCTCAGTCGATTAAGCGCATTCTCGATGCCAGCGACAAGGGAGTGGAATTTCAGGTCCTCTCAAATCCCGAGTTCCTTTCCGAAGGCACCGCTATGAGTGACCTGCTCAACCCGGATCGTGTAATGAACCTCCCCGACGCAAGCGTCGGGGTATCGGGGAAGGAGAACTTATTCTCTACCACAGTGTTAACTGACGCAGATCCTCCTTCGGCTTGCCCTGTTCCAAAACGTATTTCTCCACCATCGCCCAATTCCCTCTCTCCCCAACCGTCCCCACGCAATACCCTGAACTCCAGAATCTTCCTCCCCAGAGTTCCTCCTTCAGCCACCGCTCCCTCTTGAACAACTCCCGTGCTGTGATACTCTTGAATTTCATCACGATACTTCCTGGCGCTATTTTCGGATGTGCCCCGCACAGTAAATGCACATGGTCTTTATCCATCCCTAGGGCCTCCAGTTCTATTTCATAGCGTTCCCCTATCCCTCTGGCCGTTTCGATCATCACTCGCTCAATCCGCTTATCTATCAGCGCCTTCCGATACTTCACCGGCATCACCACATGATAGTGGATCTCCCACACACAGTGACTTCCTCGCTTTACTCGACTTTCTTCCTTCCTCTCTCCCACCCTCTCTTCTTTATCAAGTCAGCCACCCCGCAGCAAGCTACGGGGAATCACCAAGTTGATTGGGGGCGAACAGAGCAGCCAGGGCGATCGTGCCGTGGAAGTCCTGGCTGGTGTTTACGCCCGTTGGGTACCGAGAGAGCGGATTATTACCACCAATCTGTGGTCGTCCGAGCTTTCAAAATTGACCGCGAATGCATTCCTCGCTCAGCGCATCTCCTCGATCAACGCCATCTCCGCTCTATGTGAGAATACCGGGGCCGATGTCGACGAAGTCGCCCACGCCATCGGATTGGACTCGCGCATAGGCCCGAAGTTCCTCAAGGCCTCGGTGGGCTTCGGGGGTTCATGCTTTCAAAAGGACATCCTCAACCTGGCCTATCTCTGTGAACATTTTGGATTACCCGAAGTGGCTTGCTACTGGGAGCAAGTAGTGATTATGAACGACTACCAAAAAGATCGCTTTACCAGACGAATTGTAAATGCGCTCTTCAATACGGTATCGGGAAAGCACATCGCTATCTTCGGTTTCGCCTTCAAGAAAGACACAGACGACACCCGGGAGTCGGCCGCAACTTACATCTGCCGGAACTTGCTCGCGGAACAGGCCCGGCTGTCCATCTACGATCCCAAAGTACCAAAAGCTAGAATACTCGATGATTTGGGGATCTCCAAGACCGGTGAAAACGGCAAAGCTGGAGGCGCAGTGAGCGTGGCCAGGAGTGCGGCCGAGGCTGCACAGGGCGCTCATGCTATTGCCGTTTTGACGGAATGGGATGAATTCACGTCCGTCGATTACGCTTCCATTTACGCTACCATGCAACGGCCTGCGTTTATATTTGATGGGCGCAACATTCTTAATCTGGACCAGTTGAACGCAATCGGCTTCGAGACCTTTGGCATTGGCAAGGGCAATGCCGAAACCGAAATTACTCCGACCTGAACGAGATGCATTGAGCCCAGCCGGCCGCAATCTGTCTCGCAGGTCAGTCGCATCCCCGGTGGCGTTTCCTGGCCGGATCATACAGGGGTGAAACTTCGGAGAGATTTCAGGTGTCAGTCCTGAGGATGCGCAATCGAGTTCTGACACCGGAACACTGACAACTGTTCACGAGCGAAGCGAGAAGGCTCGCCCGCCCGCTCCGGAGGCTAAGTTTCAAGCTAGCCCCTCTTTCTCAACTGGGCGTCATTTTTGACCTAAGTCGTTGATAAACGACCAAAGGTCTCCACTACATCTCGCTAGTTTTCGATTCGATTTTTGGTGGCGGTTGTGCAGGAAGTTCAAGCTTTAGCTGGTTGAGCAATAGCTTTTGATCCTTACTGGGCTCGGTGTAACGGGTGAGCACCACGGTGCGCCCGTCGGTGGTGGGTAGCTTTACATCGAGCATTTGCATCGCCGCCATTTTCGAAAGCACCTCGGCGGCAGTAAGACCAGGGGCCAGATCGCGCAAGCGACGCTTCAGAGTGACCCATAGGCAGTAAGCCAGGAAGCTGATAAAAATATGGGCCTCGATGCGATCGTCCCTTTGGTGATGGATGGGCCGGATGGAGAGGTCATTTTTCATTTCCTTGAAAACTTGCTCGATCTCAGTGAGTTGGATGTAGAGGTGCCAGAGGCGGTGCGGATTGTCGGCACTGAGGGTGCTGCGCAACAGGTAGCGGCCTTCCCGGCGATAGGCCTGACGGTAGTTCTTCCAGTTCAACCGGAAGCTCACCGGCGAGCCATTGGCGGGGCCATCCTTGGGGGCTACGGCAATGTCGAGTAAACGCCAGATCCGCGGGCCGGCTTCCTTCTTGGCTTCGCCCAGTTTAATGAGGATGGTATCGCGCTGGTAACGCCGCTTGCTATCGCGGAGCTTCTTGAGCCTCTCAAGCAATCGGCGCAAACCGCGCAGACGCATACCCTTTTCTTTGTGCAGACGCTCCTTGCTACGGGCCAAAACATAAGTTTCACCCCCCTCCCTGATGAGTTTTACGTCGATACCTGCACGCAGATTCTGCCACTGCTTTTGCAGCAACGATTGCTCGAACTTGTCCAGCCACGAGCGCGGCGTACCCACCAGATAGTCGATCGGCGGGTCGCTTGCACGCATCTGGGCCAAAACCTCCTCGGTAGGTATTCCCCGATCCATGACCCAGATGCGCCGGGCCTTGCCGTAGGCCTTTTCGATGCGAGCAAGAAAATCGCCCAAGGTGGTTTGATCCAGGGTGTTACCGGGAAGCACTTCATAGGCAATCGGAAAGCCCTCCGGGGTGACTACCAGGGCGATCACCACCTGCAGACAATCCCAACGTTTGTCTCGGCTGTAGCCGAACTTGCGGATTCGGCTCGAAGCCGCTGGTTCCTGGTTCGGATCACACTCGAAATAGGTGCTCGTCAGATCGTATAGCAGTACCTCGTAACGGGTGTTGAACAAATCGCTCCAGCGCTTAGTCAGGTGGCTGAACAGGGCCTTTTTGTGCTCCAGCAATCGATCGTGGCAGCGATACAGGGTGTTCTTCTCGGCCAAGGCGAAGTCTTCGCCCAGAAGATCGGCCATGGCTGATTGCTCATACCATTGGCGGTGCAGCCGCCACTCGCTTCCTGGATCGATCAGTCGATAGGCCACCAGGGTTTGCAACACATGGGCCCACCGCCTGCCTTGCCGGGAAGGCCTCACTCGCTCGCGCCAGAACTCACCCAACCCCAATTGTTCATAAAGCACGCAGGACAACCAGCACGCTCCCCATTGCCGGGGCCGCTCTATCCTCAAATCTTTGAGCCGAATCCGTACGATGCTTTCCTCCTCGAGCGGCGGCGCCCGATCTTCGGGAAACAGCGCCACCTGCTCCGGCCGGGCACTACCCTCGGCAAAGATCTCGATACTCTTGCGCCAAGCGCTGCGCTGGCTGTCGTTGATCTCTCCAAGGTAGAGAACCTGCCTCTGCACCACCCGACCGCCACCCACACGCTTATTCTCCACGATGTTCCAATAGCAATGCTCTTTGCCATCTTTGCGCCGACGATTGCACCTCAGAAACATGATGGCCCCCAATTATACAAACATATCGAGGCCTGGGAAGAGGGTAGGTCTACACTACAGGCTGTTCTGCCAACCTTCCCCCACTGTTTATGCGACTCGACAGCCCATTTACCCCCGAAAAAACTTTTTTAGAGGTTGAGTTGGTCAAGTCGGGCTAGAGATTTCAGGTGTCAGGTGTCAGTCCTGAGGATGCGCAATCGAATCCTGACACCGGAACACCGAAACCTGTTCAAGAGCGAAGCGAGAAGGCCCGCCCGCCCGCTCCAGCAGTGAAGTTTCAGGTCAGTGGCGCCACCGGCCGCGCTGACGCTTGGCCGGATCAAACAGGAGTGAAACTTCCGGCCGCGGCCCGCACCTGCGATCGTCTTCGGCAATGGCCGCTCTTTCGTAGCCTGCGGGCTTACCGCCGGCAGCGCCGGGGGTTGCCCCGGGATCCCGGACCGCCCGTATCTCCCACTTCGCACCGCAATCTACGCTGCGCTCCGATAAGCAGTGCGCTACGTCATTTCCGGCTCTTTAGCGCGACTGGACTAACGGCTCAACAAAATTCACTTGACACGCCGCAAACCCGCTCCCAAGGCTAAGTTTCAGGTTAGCCAAGCCCCCGGCGCGCTGACGCTTGCCGGATCAAACAGGAATGAAACTTCCGGCCGCGGCCCGCACCTGCGATCGTCTTCGGCAATGGCCGCTCTTTCGTAGCCCGCGGGCTTACCGCCGGTAGCGCCGGGGGTTGCCCCGGGATCCCGGACCGCCCGTATCTCCCACTTCGCACCGCAATCTACGCTGCGCTCCGATAAGCAGTGCGCTACGTCATTTCCGGCTCTTAGCGCGACTGGGCTAACGGTCCAACAAAATTCACTTGACATCGATTCCAGCAAAACCCGCTCCGGAAGGCTAAGTTTCAGGTCAGCAAGGCCCCCGGCCGCGCTGCGCTTGGCCGGATCAAACAGGAGTGAAACTTCGGCTTGCGGGGCCGTTGGATGTGGCTAGAAGTGAGGGTGAACCGGCATTGGCTGCGGCAGTCAAAACCCATGCGCAGCATTGGAGCTGAATATGCCCCCAGGTCAGTCTGGTTCCGAGTCGGCCATCAACCATTGGCGAGGTCCGTCTGAACGGGCTCTCCCCCAGGTTAGAATCCTGATTTAACGGCCACCTCGGGCCGCAGCCAATGGCCTAACTAAAAGAAAGGAACAAGATATCATGGCAGCGAAAAAGAGCAAGCACAGAGCAAAAAGGAAGGTACGGCCGATACAAGCCTGTCCGGTGATCCGGCCGAACTGCGCGGGGATCGATTTGGGATCGCAGGAGCATTGGGTATGCGGACCGGCTCGGGAGGACGGCAAAGTCAATGTGAAGGTATTCGGCAGCACCACCCCCGAGCTGCATCGGCTGGCCGACTGGCTGATCGAGCAGGCAATTGAATCGGTGGCGATGGAGAGCACGGGAGTCTACTGGATCCCGTTGTACGAGCTTTTGGAATCGCGCGGTCTGGAAGTAGTGCTGGTGAACGCGCGCCAGCTCAGCCGGGTGCCGGGGCGCAAGACTGACATGATCGACTGCCAGTGGAACCAGCTGTTGCACAGTTGCGGACTGTTGCGCGCTTCGTTCCGGCCGGCCGAAGCGATCTGTGCGCTGCGCGCGGTGCAGCGGCAGATGGCCAATCTGGTGGACGCACGCACGCGTGCGGTGCAGTGGATGCAAAAGGCTCTTGACCAAATGAATGTACAGGTGCACCGGGCGGTCACCGACATAACCGGCCAGACCGGCATGGCCATCATCCGGGCCATTGTGGCCGGGCAACGAAATGCCAAAAAGCTGGCCGCTCTGCGGGACCGGCGCTGCAAAAAGAGCGAAGCGCAGATCGCCGAACATCTCAGCGGTAATTGGCGGCGCGAACACCTTTTCAACCTGCGTGGGGCGCTGCAGTTGTATGACCAGCTCGAAGAGATGATTGCCCAGTATGAACAGCAGCTCATCGAACAGATCGAGGCGCTGCAGCCGGCCCGGCGCCGTAGCCTCAAGCCGCCGGCGCATCCCAATCCGACCAAGGAAAAGGCCATGGGCAAGCGGGGCGAGCAACCGATGCGCACGGCGCTGTGGCGGCTCTACGGGGTAGATCTCACGCGTATCGACGCGATCAGCACCGGGGCCGCGCAGGTGGCATTGACCGAAGTGGGCTTGGATCTGAGCGCTTTCCCCGACGAACATCACTTTGTCTCCTGGTTGCGTCTGAGTCCCAAAATGGCCTTCTCCGCGGGCAAGGTGCTCAAGAAAAGACCAAACAGCTTCGGCGCCATCCGGATGGGCGCCATCCTGCGCATGTGCGCGCTGACCCTGCGCCACTCCCCGAGCGCGCTGGGAGCCTGTTTTAGGCGCACCGCCCGGCGCAAGAGCGGCGCGGTGGCCGTCTTCGCGCTCGCTCGCAAACTGGCCATCCTCATCTACCGCATGCTCCGTTACGGCCAGGACTACGTCGACGAGGGAGCCAAACGCTACGAGGCACGCTTTGCCGAAAGACGCTTACGATCTCTCAAAATGAACGCCCAATCGCTCGGCTTCAAACTAGTGCCAGAGGTCCAACCGGAGGCTGCATGACGATGTTTCCGGCCCGCGAAAAACGTTACACAATCGCCCGCAAACCCGCTCCCAAGGCTAAGTTTCAGGTTAGTGGCGCCACCGGCCGCGCTGACGCTTGGCCGGATCAAACAGGAGTGAAACTTCCGGCCGCGGCCCGCACCTGCGATCGTCTTCGGCAATGGCCGCTCTTTCGTAGCCTGCGGGCTTACCGCCGGCAGCGCCGGGGGTTGCCCCGGGATCCCGGACCGCCCGTATCTCCCACTTCGCACCGCAATCTACGCTGCGCTCCGATAAGCAGTGCGCTACGTCATTTCCGGCTCTTTAGCGCGACTGGACTAACGGCTCAACAAAATTCACTTGACACGCCGCAAACCCGCTCCCAAGGCTAAGTTTCAGGTTAGTGGCGCCACCGGCCGCGCTGACGCTTGGCCGGATCAAACAGGAGTGAAACTTCCGGCCGCGGCCCGCACCTGCGATCGTCTTCGGCAATGGCCGCTCTTTCGTAGCCTGCGGGCTTACCGCCGGCAGCGCCGGGGGTTGCCCCGGGATCCCGGACCGCCCGTATCTCCCACTTCGCACCGCAATCTACGCTGCGCTCCGATAAGCAGTGCGCTACGTCATTTCCGGCTCTTTAGCGCGACTGGACTAACGGCTCAACAAAATTCACTTGACACGCCGCAAACCCGCTCCCAAGGCTAAGTTTCAGGTTAGTCGCGCCCCCGGCGCGCTGACTCTTGCCGGATCAAACAGGAGTGAAACTTCAGCTTGTGGCGCCGTTGGTGGTGGGTATTACTGAGGGTGAACCGGCATTGGCTGCGGCAGTCATAACCCATCCGAGCACTGGAGCTGAATATGCCCCCAGGTCAGTCTGGTTCCGAGTCGGCCATCAACCATTGGCGAGGTCCGTCTGAACGGGCTCTCCCCCAGGTTAGAATCCTGATTTAACGGCCACCTCGGGCCGCAGCCAATGCCACAATATCAATGAAAAAGGAAAGGGAAAGATATCATGGCAGCGAAAAAGAACAAGTGCAGAGCAAAAAGGAAGGTACGGCCGATACAAGCCTGTCCGGTGATCCGGCCGAACTGCGCGGGGATCGATTTGGGATCGCAGGAGCATTGGGTATGCGGACCGGCTCGGGAGGACGGCAAAGTCAATGTGAAGGTATTCGGCAGCACCACCCCCGAGCTGCATCGGCTGGCCGACTGGCTGATCGAGCAGGCAATTGAATCGGTGGCGATGGAGAGCACGGGAGTCTACTGGATCCCGTTGTACGAGCTTTTGGAATCGCGCGGTCTGGAAGTAGTGCTGGTGAACGCGCGCCAGCTCAGCCGGGTGCCGGGGCGCAAGACTGACATGATCGACTGCCAGTGGAACCAGCTGTTGCGGACTGTTGCGCGCTTCGTTCCGGCCGGCCGAAGCGATCTGTGCGCTGCGCGCGGTGCAGCGGCAGATGGCCAATCTGGTGGACGCACGCACGCGTGCGGTGCAGTGGATGCAGAAGGCTCTTGACCAAATGAATGTACAGGTGCACCGGGCGGTCACCGACATAACCGGCCAGACCGGCATGGCCATCATCCGGGCCATTGTGGCCGGGCAACGAAATGCCAAAAAGCTGGCCGCTCTGCGGGACCGGCGCTGCAAAAAGAGCGAAGCGCAGATCGCTGAACATCTCAGCGGTAATTGGCGGCGCGAACACCTTTTCAACCTGCGTGGGGCGCTGCAGTTGTATGACCAGTTCGAAGAGATGATTGCCCAGTATGAACAGCAGCTCATCGAACAGATCGAGGCGCTGCAGCCGGCCCAGCGCCGTAGCCTCAAGCCGCCGGCGCATCCCAACCCGACCAAGGAAAAGGCCATGGGCAAGCGGGGCGAGCAACCGATGCGCACGGCGCTGTGGCGGCTCTACGGGGTAGATCTCACGCGTATCGACGCGATCAGCACCGGGGCCGCGCAGGTGGCATTGACCGAAGTGGGCTTGGATCTGAGCGCTTTCCCCGACGAACATCACTTTGTCTCCTGGTTGCGTCTGAGTCCCAAAATGGCCTTCTCGGCGGGCAAGGTGCTCAAGAAAAGACCAAACAGCTTCGGCGCCATCCGGATGGCCGCCATCCTGCGCATGTGCGCGCTGACCCTGCGCCACTCCCCGAGCGCGCTGGGAGCCTGTTTTAGGCGCACCGCCCGGCGCAAGAGCGGCGTGGTGGCCGTCTTCGCGCTCGCTCGCAAACTGGCCATCCTCATCTACCGCATGCTCCGTTACGGCCAGGACTACGTCGACGAGGGAGCCAAACGCTACGAGGCACGCTTTGCCGAAAGACGCTTACGATCTCTCAAAATGAACGCCCAATCGCTCGGCTTCAAACTAGTGCCAGAGGTCCAACCGGAGGCTGCATGACGATGTTTCCGGCCCGCGAAAAACGTTACACAATCGCCCGCAAACCCGGTCCCAAGGCTAAGTTTCAGGTTAGCCAAGCCCCCGGCTGCGCTGCGCTTGGCCGGATCAAACAGGGATGAAACTATTGAGAGGGTTCAGGTTTCGGGTGTCAGGTGTCAGTTCTAGTCGAGCACTGACACCTGTTCACGAGCGAAGCGAGAAGGCCGCAAACCCGCTCCCAAGGCTAAGTTTCAGGTTAGCGAGGCCCCCGGCTGGGCTGCGCTTGGCCGGATATATCAAGGGTGAAACCAGGGAGAGGTTTCAGGTGTCAGGCCTTCTCGCTTCGCTCGTAAACAGTTGTCAGTTCTGAGGAAGCGCAATCGAATCCTGACACCTGAACACTTAAACCTACTCCAGGCCTGAGGTTTCAAGCTAGCTCATGCGCTCGCGGTTGCAATAGTCGATCTCTTAAGGATCAGCGCGGTCCTGGTCAATCGAGAGTCGAGTGCTCCCGCTATCCAGAGGACCATCATGGCCAGGTACAATCCCATCAATCTGTCGTTTGCCTGGATCGCTCAAATGCCCACATCACTGGTTTCGACAATTCATTACGAAAAGCCGGAATCTAAGCCCGGCAGATTGCTAGGGTAAGCGTTTTCCCATAGCCAGTTTCAGGGCCAAACCTGCGAAAATCGTAGCTGCCATGCGATTCATCACAATTTGCGCCCTTGGTGAACGGCGTAGCCAGGCTCCCAGTGTAGCGGACGCAAGTGCGATGCCGCCGAACACAATGAGCGTGGCACCGATAAAAATAACGCCGAGCAAGAGTACTTGAGAGGCTGTGGCGCCAGTGCCCGGATCCACAAATTGGGGCAGGAAGGCCAGGAAAAACAGCCCGACCTTTGGATTTGTGACGTTCATTACAATCCCTCGATGATAAAATTGTATGCGCGTCAGCTTCTTGGTTTTGCCCTGGCTCAGTTGAGTGGCGGACGCTCGGAAAGCATTCCACGCGAGATACAGGAGGTAGATAGCGCCAATGGCTTTTAAAGTGGTGAAAGCAATAGCTGAAGCTTGAATAATGGCCGCGACCCCTAGCGCTACCGCTGTCGTGTGAACCAACAATCCCGTGCATAGGCCGACGGTGATGAACATGCCGGCCCTGCGCCCATGCAGGCCAGCCTGTGTCAGCACGAATATATTGTCCGGTCCTGGCGCCAGTGCCAGGAGAACCGATGCCATGAAGAATGTGGCCAGTAAATCTATCTGGATCACTACCTGTTCCGTTTCCGACTAATGAATCGGTCTAACCGTTTTCTCGCCGAGGAAGGTCGGCGGCGCCAAAGGATTGGCGCCCTCCAAATCCCAGGCGTCATCCAAGAAATGGAGGGTGCCAATCCCTTGCCGCCGCAACGTTTTGGCGCCGAACTACGATCAAGGGTCGAAACCTTTGGGCAGATAAGTGTCCACCAGAGCCAACCGCTCGTGCCCGGACCCCTGTGGCCATCCACGGTGGGCGCCACGTTGGAAGGTCATGACCAAATCTCCCGCTCGACCGAGGAATTTTACCTCACGGTCGGTATTCCAGTAGGAGAAATTCGTGTCCTTGTCCTCGCTGTGAAAGCGGTGATTGATCTCCGTATTCAAGCGGCGAAGAACGGTATGCTGATGGGTGCCGCGCCCGTAGCAATAAGGCCCATCATCCTCGCGGGTGACGTCCTCGAGGTAAACGAAAGTCTTCGATTTTGGCCCCAATCCGTCGCTGTGATACCCGCGTGTGCGCGTGATGGATCGGTTAACATAAAGGTTGAAAAGGCGGTGGAAATAAGGCCTGTCCGAGGCTTTTCCAAGAACGCCGGCGATGAATTGACGCCGCTTTTCGTTTTGAAAGATATCCGAACAGTCCTTGAAGAGCAAATCGGGCTGGAAAATATCGACCAGACCATCATCGCCGAAAGGTGGATTCTCTCCGCATCTGACGTAGACAATCGGTATACCCATTTTGAACACGTCGAAAACGCTGGCATTCCTGCCGCCCGGAAGGAGCTCGTCGGTGCAATTCAGGAGAAAGTCATCTGCTTTCAAATCGCTACGTCTTTCTATGCATCTGACGATCTCGCTATCGGCAAGGAAGTCCGTCAATGCCGTCTTCAGCCGCGTGACTTCTGCTCTGGGCATGAAATTGCGGACCACAGCACAGCCGTTGACACGCATGCTCTCAGCCGCTTGCTCAGCTACCTGGCACCGATCTGGAGACAAATAATCGAACACATGCTCGGGGAATTCCAGGCGGGCGGTGGCATCCTGGGCACCACCTGCGTTTGCGGCCATTCGTTCAACCAGATAATCGATGACGACTTTGTTCATGTCTGCTGCCATTATTGCCTTTGCTTAGCCAGGCGCATCCTGCGAATGCGTGCGGGTACGTTATCCTCTCGGATTTCACCTGAGAGAATCCTCAGGGTACGATCCCGAATCGGTAGTTCAACTCGGACGCCGCCTTGGCGATGGGATTCTCGAAGTGCGATGGCGGTTTCCAGAGCTGCCCTGGCGTCGTGGCCCGAGCACCGGGGCCGGCGACCACTTTGTGTGCACTCTACGAGATCGTCGATGATAGAGAGACCCATTCCTTGAATTCGGGCGGGGAGCAGGATTGTCGATCTTGCGGGGAGGCCACGCTTCCTCGTTTCCGTATCCTTGAGGTGCAGCCACTCGACTTCCTGGCAGTTGGCCAGCGACCTGACCCGGCCCTTCGTGCCGATGGCGTCGAATTCCCACTCGGCTACGCCGCCGGGCAGTCCGCGAAAAAAGCCCGTGACACCGCTGTCAAAGGAGAGGTACCCGTTTCCCATGAGGTCGTTGTCCGAGGCGGCTGCCTCATCCGACTCCATTTCACCGAATACCCATTTCACGTCGCTTCCCGCCAGAAAGCGTAAGGCGTCGAGGGCGTGACTCCCATTGTGCGAAATGCCGCAATGCGCGTAGGCCGTTACTTGAAGAAGGTCGCCCAGGATGCCTTCGTTGATCATACGTTTCATTTCGGCGAAGTAGGGGTTATATCGGCGCGCACAATTCACCGCCAGGACTACGTTCCGGGCGTCACATGCCCGGAGCATTTCGTCAGCTTCGGCGAGGCTGAGTGCAATAGGCTTCTCCGCCCAGATGGCTTTTACGCCGGAACCGGCCACGTCGACCACTATCTGATGCCTGACCCTGGCGGTGGTACAGATACTGACGATATCGAGCGCCTCTTTCTCCAGCATCTCCTGATAGTCCCTATAGAGGTGATCGGATGAAATTCCCCAGCGCTCGCCGAAGATGGCACGCTGCTCCCGGTGGGGATCGGCTCCCGCCACGAGTTCGGTCTTATCCGAAGCCGCGTAACTCGGGGCGTGGCAATACGGGAGAAAAACGGATGCGCTCTGCGTCACCTCGTCGTCAAAGGTGCTCCCCATGCGTCCAAGACCAATGACTGCAGCTTTGTAAGTCGGCATGTGAATTTTCAAGTTAAGATCTTTTGCGCATAGGGCGCGACACTTTTCAGAAAAATACTAATCGTGATGAGAGTCATGGCTGAAGGTCCGGGATTGCCTTGGCAAAGCGTGCTCGTCACAGTTTCCTGTGAAAATCCTAGAATGGAACAACTTCCAAGAACTGGAGAGGATGCTCTGCCTTGATCGAGGTATCCATTATTCTTCCGGTCTACAATGAGGAGATGGTCATCTCGTCGTTAGTAGAGAGATTGATAGCCTTCGCTCAGCGAAAACCGAGTTGGGAATTTATCTATGTAGATGACGGATCAACAGATAACACGATTATAGATATCCGTGATAGCATCGTCCAGTGTGGGTTGAATAATATTTCTCTGGTAGAAACTGGTAGAAATCGAGGCAAAGGGAATGCAATCAGGCAGGGTTTATTTCGGTGTAAAGGAGAAATAATAGGATATACAGACGGTGATCTCCCCTACGAGCTCAATATGATTGAGCAGATGACTACACAATTGGAAGAATCAGATATTGTAATCGCTGAAAGAACCTGCCGGGCTTTAGACAATCGCGAAGTGCCTCTGTCGCGTCGAATTTTAGGATGGGGATATAATTTGATCTGCCGGCTCTTATTCAATCTTCATTATCATGATATGCAAGCCGGACTTAAGGTATTTCGTAAGGAAGTGGTACTGGATCTATTTTCAGTTCAGCAGATCGACGGGTTTTCCTTCGATGTAGAATTGCTTTTTATCGCAAAGAAGAGAGGCTGGATTGTGCAGGAACTACCGGTTACCGTAGTAAATGAGCATTCCTACAAGCTCTCGAAGGTTAAGTTGATTTGGGACACAGTGGTAATGCTCAATGATACCCTGTCGATACTTTTGCGAAATGCGCGGGGCTGTTATGAAAGAAAAGGTTCTTCTAACCTTTGATGTGGAGGAGTTTGATCTACCCTTGGAATATGGGGAGACTATTGGCCTGTCAGAGCAGATTGAGGTAACCACCCGGGGATTAGAAGGAATCCTGCAGTTGCTGGAGGAGCTGAATCTCAAGGCTACGTTTTTCGTGACAGCGCGGTTCGCGCAAGAGTCGACTGCAATTATCCAGAGACTGTCTTCCGAACATGAATTGGCCAGTCACGCCTTGAGGCACAGCTCTGTTGATGATGGCGATGTGGCGAAATCGAAACAGATTCTTGAAGCGATTGCAGGCGCCGAGGTGGATGGATTTCGCAGTCCCCGGATGCAACGGGTTTCAACCTGCGTCCTCAAAGATGCAGGCTACCTATACAGTTCATCGGAGAATCCGACTTTTCTACCTGGGCGATACAATCGAATTTTCGGACCCAGAACCGTTCGCGTAGAAGATGGCATTGTGCTCATACCGGCGTCCGTGACACCCTGGTTGAGGGTTCCTCTATTCTGGCTGAGTTTTAAGCGATTTCCCGCGGGTTTTTTGCGGGGATGCCTGGAGAGGACATTGAAGAGGGACGGCCACCTGTGCCTCTACTTTCATCCGTGGGAGTTCACCGGGCTGAAACGGTTTCGTTTTCCGAGATATATCCGGACTCCGGATGGTGTGGGCATGATCGAGCGGCTGAAAAGCCACCTTCTTTGGCTGAAACGACGGGCTGAGTTTGCCACAATGGGCCAGTTTGCCAGGAATGTCACCGGGCTCGAAGAGTGAAACTATATCGATCTTCGTCGGCGCGTCCGGTACATCTCGGCGAAGTTCTGCCCGCAGGACGAAGACGGCCGTGCCCGGTATCTATCGCGCAATGCTGAACCGCATCGCCGAAACGGGCTGGCGCGCGCACAAAATCGCCCTGCGCACGCTCGCCAGCGGCTCCGACAGCATCACGGTTCAAGCTCGGGAACCTTCATCTTTCAAGCGCTTTCCGCACACTGCAGAACCGTTTCACGACGTCATAGATGATTCGTGTGGCGAACAAGAGATTGTTTACCGACACTCGCTCGTTGTGGCCATGTATCAGCGTTTCCTCATCTTCACCAGCGGTTCGCTTCATCGGCATGAAACCCAGAACCTGCGTCCGGGGCATGCGCGGCAGAATGTGCTTGGCATCGGTCCCGCCCGTCATCAGAGCCGGAACCACTACTGCATTCGGTTCGTGCTCTCCCATCACGGCTACGATGGTCTCATAAAGAGGTGAATAAGTATCCGCCTCGATCGGTGGACAGTACTGGTCGACTTCTACCGTCAGGTGATCACCGAGAAGTTGTCTGATCTCCTCCAGAAAACTCTTGTCCGTTTGCCCCGGTGCAAGTCGCCCGTCGACCCAGGCAACCGCCTCACCCGGAATCACATTAATCTTGCTACCCGCTTTGAGCATGGTCGGCGACGCGGTATTGCGCAGGAGCGATCTGAGCGAGGCCATCGAGTTGGTATCGAAGGGCGCCTGGGCAAGCGCTTCGTCGCTCGTCGCGGGATCCAAAATCGCTCTTAGTATACCTGCCGTCTCCGTATCCTGCGGTGCCGCGATCCCTTCAATGTATGCCCTCAAAGTTGGGGATGGGTGAATCGGCAAGGTAGCCTCCGCGAGCGAAGCGATCGCCCGCGACAACCGTACTACTGCGTTATCGTCGTGGGGGACTGAACCGTGACCGGGCCGACCACGCGCGCGAAGCCGGAATCGAAATATGCCCTTCTGGCCGGTTTGAATAGTAAAGAACCGAGCATCACCCACCTGGATCTCACTGCCACCGCCTTCGGTCAGGACATGGGAGGCATCAACCTGCTCGGGATAATGATCGATCAGCCAACCAATTCCGTGATTGCCCTTTCCTGCCTCTTCATCAGCGGTAGCTGCAAAGATAACGTCGCGATCGAGTGAGAAACCGATACGCTTGAGGAGCAAAAAGACCATCAGCTCGGCCGCCACCATGTTCTTCATATCCAGTGCGCCACGTCCCCATATTACCCCGTTGACGAGGGCACCACTAAATGGGGGGTGAGTCCATTTCTCCGGTTCGACTGCTACAACGTCGGTATGCCCCAGCAACATCAGTGGTGGCTCATCGCCCCCGGTTAATCGGGCTGTGACGTTGGCGCGCCCAGGATCGGACTCCGAAATTTCCGGCTCCAATCCCTCGCCTCGCAATACGTCTGCAATGTAGCTTGCGCAGAGGATCTCGTTCCCGGGCGGATTCGTGGTATCCAGCCGAATAAGATCTCGCAGAAACCCCGCTACTTCCTCCCCAATCGCATCCCAATCATAAGCGTCCATTCAAGAGTTCACATATCGAAAAACTCTCCGGATACCAAATCCACAAAATTTCTGGGACCTGAGGTTCCCACAAAATAAAAGACCCAGGAATTGCGCCCAAAGCTGTAGAGGTTTGGATAGGTCGCGTCACCGGTAAAGAACCAGCTCTCCGAGCTCAAATCAAATAGGAAAACGCTTTCCGCGGTACTTCCGTCCGAGACGAACATCCAACTGTGTTCGGCGTGAAAAATCCACGGGGAGAAATTCAGGTTAAAAGCGCCGAACCAAGTCGAAGAAAACCACCCTTCGCCGAGTTCTTCGGCATCTTCAAAGGGCGCGGCCGGACCGGTATCGCCGCCTTCCACGGTGATGGTGGCGGTTCTGGAATTTGCGCATCCGAAATCGGTACAGGCAGTGAACCAGTATTTGGTAGTTTCGAATAGGGGCCCCACTCCAAATATGAGGATGCGGGCGTCACTCGATTCGAACGCGCCGGGAATTGGAGTGCTCTTGTCCCCGGTTTCCCCTATGAAGGTCATGGCATTCTTGATCGCCGTATCGAATTCGGTCTCCAGTACGATTCTTCCTCCGGGCGGAAGAGTCGCGTCCAGGGGTTCCCTGGTAATAAACGGAGCCTGGGAAAAAGCATGGTGATGCAGCAAAAGGGAAATGGCTGTATAGAAGAGAAGACGGCAAAGGTATCCATTTACCGTCGGATGGAGGTTTCGTCGCATATTGAGGGAGTTCATTTGAATCTATCTTAGATTACCTTTTCTCATATAGGCAATAGTGTAAACGCCTGGCAAAGCGGTCGAGATCCGGAATGTAGTGAACGTCCGCATTAGAGACACGGGAATTCGGGTCAGGGTTCACGAAAGGTGATAATCGAGCGACAGCAGAGCAGGGTATTCACATCCGCGCAGGAGACCCGGCGTACGTATTGAGCGCCATAATTTCGGGCACCGGCTCCCCAGTGCCTTGCGCTGGGGTGGTGCTGGTTCTGGGCTACGGGACGCGAAACCCACCAAGGATTCCTCCCGCGGCCCTTCCCCCAGCCGTCGCGACGGCTGGGGGAACGCCCGCGGGAGGGAAGTGCGGTGCTGAACGCGCCTTTTGGCTGGAAACCGGGCGCAAGGCACGGGGGAGCCTGGATTACGCTAATCAGGGACGGCCCGGGTAGCGTGAAACTTAGCCTCTGGAGCGGGTTTGCGGGCGATGAAATCCGTGTCAAGTGAATTTATTTGACCGTTAGCCACTTCGATGTTGGGCGTTCGAAGTTCAGTGTTCGATGTTCAAGAACGTCCAATCCCGACTTGTCGGGAAACATTGAACGTCGAAGTTGGGAAAGGCTTTCTCTTCGGAGTCTACCTTTCTAAAGTTTCACTCCTGTTTGATCCGGCCAGCGCCAGCGCAGCCGGGCGCGCGACTAGTGTGAAACAACAGCCCCGCAACGTCTGAATTAGTGTCGGAAACCACACTCGGCTCGCCCGGGGTAGACATCACAATCGGATATGTCTAAAGACCAAAGACCTATGGCACCGCTCGAATGAATCCCGATTACTTCATCATTGGCGTCTTCCTCTACGTCAGTCTTTTGATCGCCATGAAGGTCCTCTTATCCGTCTTCATCAGTATTCGCCTGAAGCGGCTCGGGCAGGAAATGAAACATGACGGGATGTTGGCCTGGCGAGGAGGGCTCTATGCATTCTGGACGGAAGTAAGGAAGCTCAACGATGCCATACAGGACCCACGAATTCGACTCTGCCTCAACATAGAAAATACCCTGGAGTGGATCTCGTTTTTCCTGGGAATCGTTATGCTTCTGGTGGTGCTCAATGCCCTGTGGAAATTGTAGGGAAGGAATTGTGGTTAGGGCGCACCCGCCTTCGTTTTACCAAGGTCGTCGAACTCCACCTCCCAGCCACGTTCTCGAAACAGCTCGATTACCTCGCGTCCCTCGGACCCCTCGCTGAAGTCCGCGGGCAATCCCCTCAGGTGTAGCTTAGCACCGCGCGCTTGCTCGCGATCTTCCACCCATCGCAGCAGCGGCGTGATATCTTCAATCGGGTTGTTGGACAAATCCACGGTTATTCCCCCGGGCATTATAAAGAAGCGGAGATCAGCTAGCCCGTGATGGGATCCCCATGGGAACCGGACAGGCTTAGATGCTTGCGAATTGCTTCTTCCAGGTTCGGGTCGGCAATCAGCGGCCCAACTTGCTCCGGGAAATCGTAACGAACGTCCACACCCTATTCCTCGAGCGTCTCGATCAAGCGCCTCGTAGCTTGATCTGTGGCGTCCATCTGCGTATCGCGAACATCAAGCAGTTGAAGTTCCAGCAGGTCTGCGGTAACGGCGATATCCCGGATGGGATTTCCGCTCAGAACAAGATCAGTCAGCACATCAAGGTCTGCCAGAGGAACGAGATCGCTAATTCGGTTTGTGGCCAGATTCAACCGGGTAATCCGTTCGAAGTTGGCAAGCGGGGAGAGGTCCTCAATACGGTTTCGTTCAAGATTAACCCGACTTGACCAACTCAACCTCTAAAAAAAGTTTTTTTCGGGGGTAAATGGGCTGTCGAGTCGCATAAACAGTGGGGGAAGGTTGGCAGAACAGCCTGTAGTGTAGACCTACCCTCTTCCCAGGCCTCGATATGTTTGTATAATTGGGGGCCATCATGTTTCTGAGGTGCAATCGTCGGCGCAAAGATGGCAAAGAGCATTGCTATTGGAACATCGTGGAGAATAAGCGTGTGGGTGGCGGTCGGGTGGTGCAGAGGCAGGTTCTCTACCTTGGAGAGATCAACGACAGCCAGCGCAGCGCTTGGCGCAAGAGTATCGAGATCTTTGCCGAGGGTAGTGCCCGGCCGGAGCAGGTGGCGCTGTTTCCCGAAGATCGGGCGCCGCCGCTCGAGGAGGAAAGCATCGTACGGATTCGGCTCAAAGATTTGAGGATAGAGCGGCCCCGGCAATGGGGAGCGTGCTGGTTGTCCTGCGTGCTTTATGAACAATTGGGGTTGGGTGAGTTCTGGCGCGAGCGAGTGAGGCCTTCCCGGCAAGGCAGGCGGTGGGCCCATGTGTTGCAAACCCTGGTGGCCTATCGACTGATCGATCCAGGAAGCGAGTGGCGGCTGCACCGCCAATGGTATGAGCAATCAGCCATGGCCGATCTTCTGGGCGAAGACTTCGCCTTGGCCGAGAAGAACACCCTGTATCGCTGCCACGATCGATTGCTGGAGCACAAAAAGGCCTTGTTCGCCCACCTGACCAACCGCTGGAGCGATCTGTTCAACACCCGTTACGAGGTACTGCTATACGATCTGACGAGCACCTATTTCGAGTGTGATCCGAACCAGGAACCAGCGGCTTCGAGCCGAATCCGCAAGTTCGGCTACAGCCGAGACAAACGTTGGGATTGTCTGCAGGTGGTGATCGCCCTGGTAGTCACCCCGGAGGGCTTTCCGATTGCCTATGAAGTGCTTCCCGGTAACACCCTGGATCAAACCACCTTGGGCGATTTTCTTGCTCGCATCGAAAAGGCCTACGGCAAGGCCCGGCGCATCTGGGTCATGGATCGGGGAATACCTACCGAGGAGGTTTTGGCCCAGATGCGTGCAAGCGACCCGCCGATCGACTATCTGGTGGGTACGCCGCGCTCGTGGCTGGACAAGTTCGAGCAATCGTTGCTGCAAAAGCAGTGGCAGAATCTGCGTGCAGGTATCGACGTAAAACTCATCAGGGAGGGGGGTGAAACTTATGTTTTGGCCCGTAGCAAGGAGCGTCTGCACAAAGAAAAGGGTATGCGTCTGCGCGGTTTGCGCCGATTGCTTGAGAGGCTCAAGAAGCTCCGCGATAGCAAGCGGCGTTACCAGCGCGATACCATCCTCATTAAACTGGGCGAAGCCAAGAAGGAAGCCGGCCCGCGGATCTGGCGTTTACTCGACATTGCCGTAGCCCCCGAGGATGGCCCCGCCAATGGCTCGCCGGTGAGCTTCCGGTTGAACTGGAAGAACTACCGTCAGGCCTATCGCCGGGAAGGCCGCTACCTGTTGCGCAGCACCCTCAGTGCCGACAATCCGCACCGCCTCTGGCACCTCTACATCCAACTCACTGAGATCGAGCAAGTTTTCAAGGAAATGAAAAATGACCTCTCCATCCGGCCCATCCATCACCAAAGGGACGATCGCATCGAGGCCCATATTTTTATCAGCTTCCTGGCTTACTGCCTATGGGTCACTCTGAAGCGTCGCTTGCGCGATCTGGCCCCTGGTCTTACTGCCGTCGAGGTGCTTTCGAAAATGGCGGCGATGCAAATGCTCGATGTAAAGCTACCCACCACCGACGGGCGCACCGTGGTGCTCACCCGTTACACCGAGCCCAGTAAGGATCAAAAGCTATTGCTCAACCAGCTAAAGCTTGAACTTCCTGCACAACCGCCACCAAAAATCGAATCGAAAACTAGCGAGATGTAGTGGAGACCTTTGGTCGTTTATCAACGACTTAGGTCAAAAATGACGCCCAGTTGAGAAAGAGGGGTTAAGTGTCTCAAGTTGGGCGAAGCCAGCAAGGGGCCGCAAATCTCGGATATAGTTGCTGCTCAGGTCAAGCTGACGCAGCTTCTTAAGCCCGGCCAGGGGTCGGATATCGCTCACCTCGTTTACCCGCAGGTTCAGCTCCTCAAGTTCGACGAGCTTCCTCAGGCCGTTGATATTTCGCAGGCCACTTTCCCCGAGCGAGAGTACTTTGAGGCGAACCAAATATTCAAGGGCAGTGGAATTTTCACCAAGTCCGACTTCAACACCGTCCAGTCTCAATGATCGCAGTGAAGTCAGTCGCCACAAGGCCTCCACATCGCCAATCGGATTTCGGTTGAGATTGAACGACACCCTTAAAAAGCCTACTCCCCGCAGCAAGCTACGGGGAATCTACGGCTTTTTACCCTTCGGGACCGGGTGTCGTCCTACTAGGTGTTTTTTTAGAGCCCTGCAGCAAGCTACAGGGAATGATCAAGTTCAAGTAGAAAAGGTTGCTCAGCCTGGATAGCGGTTCAACGGATGAGATTCGGTTACGCGCGAGATTTGCTTCGTTCAGGTTCCGGGCAAACTCCAGGCCGCGCAGGTTACGAATGCCCAGTCCCACGGCTTCAAGCTTGCGCACCCCCTCCAGAAGAACCTCTGTCAGCGGACCCTCCGGCTTCTCCAGCGCTCTCCGAATGGCTTTCTCCAGTGCCTTGTCGGGAATAGTCAGCTCAGCCCCGGGGAGCGAAAGTGTAGCGAGGAGGAGCCAGAACACCATACCGACCCTAATGAATCTCGTCGATTGCCAACCTTTCCCGCTCCTCATCCGTCTTCGCCTTTGGCTCTTCTCAAACAAGGTCTCCAGACTGGGTTGCGAGAACTCCCGATTGAACCGATGTGCCTGGAGGGACGCAATCCTTTGCGTCCGCCCATCGGTGCAGATTCCGGAATCGGATACCCGGCGGCGCCAAAGGATTGGCGCCCTCCAGTTTCGGCCGAATCAAAACGTTTATGATCCAAACATAGTTGACGGCCGCAGGCCTCTATGGGCGACCTCCTAAGCATTCCCATTCGCGAGTACAGTGATATATGTGGGAGCGCCATGGAATCACGGGCAACTTTAGGCGTTGAAACCTGAGAAGCCAATGTAAAGTTCAGTGCAGATTCTCCTCCAGAAACTCTTCAATCTTCCGGTAGAGCTTGATGAGATTCTTTTCTCCTTGAAAGCCGTGGCCCTCCCAGGACTTGAGGTACGCCTGGCAGGGCTTTCCAGCCTTCTTGAGGGCGCGGATCATAATCCTGGCCTGGCCTCGGGCGACTATCGGATCGGACTTACCGTGGATAACCAGGATGGGGGCACGGATACGATCGACATGATAGATGGGTGATGCGGCGCGAATGGCTTCAGGATCCGTTTCGGGATCCGCCAGCCAGTAGGAAAGAAATTCGTAGCCGTAATCGGAATAGCGATGGCGGTCGTCCATTTCTTTCCTCAGTTGCGCGGACCAGTCGAAAACACCGGCCGAAGCAACGGCACAGCGAAAAAGATCAGGAGTAAACGCAGCCCCGCAGAGAGCCAGGTAGCCACCGAAACTCACGCCGTAGATCGCGATCCTGGCCGGGTCTGCCAAGCCCCTTGAGACCATCTCCTGCACCGCATCGGTAATATCATTCTGCAGCTTTCTTCCAAATTCGTGCCGGATCGCTTCCTTGAGTTTCCGTCCATACCCGATCGACCCGCGATAATTCACCTGTAAGACCAAATACCCACGACTGGCCAGAAACTGTACTAAGGGTTGGAAACCCCAGACATCGCGTGACTGGGGTCCACCGTGGGGAATTACCACCATCGGGTGTGGTCCTGCAGTCCTGCCAGGCGGCAATGTCACGTAGCCATGGAGCTTCATACCATCGCGAGCCTCGAACGAGACCGCCTGCATGGGCGCCATGGTTTCCGCGTCGATCCATGGCATGGATTCGAGAAATTGGGACACATGCCCCGACTCAGGTTCGAAAATGGAGTAAACCGGGGGCTGTCGATCGCTGTAGCTTCTAACCAGGAACCGACGTTCGTCCCTGGCGTCATCGATGATCTGGTTTATCGTACCCGACAAGGCCGCATCAATGCGCTCTTGCAACTCCTTATAGAAGGGATCGAGCCAGACTGAGATTGCCCGCTCACGTTCGTAGGTGACGCCGACGAGTCGCTTCTGCCTGCGTGAAAAGAAGAGGTAGCCGAAAGTGACGTCGTATTCACTATCGGCAAAAAACGGTTCCTCGAGTTCCTTGCGTTCGAAGTCATAGCGGTAATAGGCAAGCGTATTGCGATCGTGGTTTGAGCCGACATAAAGAATATCTCCCCCGTACTCGAACGCGGCCGGCGTGGCGTCATGGGGCAAGGGCAGCTGCCGCCAGGGCTGGTCATCGGCCTCGCGATAAAAGGTATCGGGCTGGCCATCGTTGTATTCGCCATCTTTAAACCCGAGACCCAGGCGGATGCGGCCTTCCTGATCCGTTACCCAGATGTCAAACCAGCCGGGGTTCCTCTCCTCGAGGAAAGGCGTCCACCCGGTCGATACGCTGCCTGAAGTATCGAAGAGGTAGTCCAGCCGGTGGACATGCGGCTTCTTTTCCGGGGAGGGCCGGATCTGCACCAGCACTTCCCGATCGGGACCGTCGTGCGGGTTCAAGACCTCCGCGTGTTCGCCCTCAACGAGCGTTCGAAGGGGTGTTCCCCTCCGATGAACGGAATACAGTCCGTAGGCCCAGTAGCGTTGGATGGGCACACTGTAGACCAGGTTCTCATCGTCCGCCCAGTGATAATTGGAAATGTCGCGTCCGGGGCCGCCGAAAATTCGAGCCCTTTTACCGGTTTCCAAATTTCGGGTGACCAGAATATTCCTTCCCTTCTCATATCCGATGTAAGCAATGAATTGCCCATCCGGCGAAATCGAAACCTGGTCGACGAGCGGAGTACGGGAAAAGTGCTCCGCAGGCATAAATGACGCGCCGCTACAGGAAGCCGAACAAGCGGCCAGAAACAGGCCGGCTGCCAGCAGGCGGCTGCTCGTGGGCACAGTGGAGCCATAGGTGCCTTCCCGATAATCGCGTGCATGCACGAATTCGAACTCACGGACAGCAAAACTAACCACCTGCTATGTCACAGGTAGCGCGGAGAAGTGTTTCCTGCACGAGCAGCTCGTGAGAGGCAGGGCGGTCCCGTTCGCGCTTCTGCGAAATGACGCCGAGAAATGCCTCAAGTTCCAATTCATAGAGGGCCTGGCGTGAGCGACCTTCTACGTCGACGATCTGCTCTCCCTCGGCGAAACCATCTCGTGCTTCATCAAGGCAAAGGCGAATACGATCGCCGGGCTCAAAGGGCTCCAGGATGATGGCGCTGCCACGTGACCCGTAAACTTCGAAACGCCGGGCAGCGGGCCCCGGTTCAAATGCGGAGATGTCGATAAAAGCAACAGCCCTGTCGTATTCGAAAACCCCCAGCGTATTGTCGACGCAGTTTCGGGCGTCGCTGTCGTTGCGCAAAAATGAGGAAACCTTGGAAGGACGTCCCAGCAGCCACACGACTTGGTCGAGCATGTGGGAGCCGAGATCGAAGAAGATCCCGCCCTTGAACCGGCGAAGAGCCTCGCGCCGCTCCGTTGGGACAAAGGTAGACATGTGACAGCGGATGGAGGCGATGTCGCCAAGAATGCCACCATGGACCCACTCGGCGATCCGACCGAACCCCGCGTGGTAACGAAGCATGTATCCGACCTGGATGTAGGTTCCCTGGTCCTCGGCTCGATTGACAATCCCCTTCCACTGGTCCCAATCGTTACCGGCCGGTTTGTCGTTCCAAACATGCTTGCCGGAATTGACGAGAGCTTCAGTCTGAGCGAGGCTTTCCCCATTGTCCCCTTCGGAGGCGACCGCGACGATGGACTCGTCGTCCAGAATCTGGGAAGAATTATCGAAAAAGGTCACCCGGCGCCAGGGATCCGTAGAGGCAATTTCCTGGCGGCGCTGCCTATCCGGTTCGTATACCCCGGCGACTTCGACAGCCGAGTTGGAAAGGAGCGCGCGAATTTTTCCGGCCGCATGGCCGTGTTTGGTGCCGTACTGAGCGAATCGGGTCATAGGTGGATCAAGGGTTCACGGTTCGGAATCGGACTCCAACGATTCACCGCGCAAGCGTTGGGCCCGAATTTCATATTTGCCGGGCCGCTCGGGAGCCAGGCGGCCCGATTCGACCATCAGATCAAGAGGATTCAGGCGAGTTTGAAGGGGCATGGCAACCCTCTCGTGGCAACGGGCGGATTCGTATATTGCGTGGATCATCTGGAGTGCCTGAAACCCGTGTCGTGCTTCGCCCCGATGGACTTCGATCTTTCCTTCGATCCAATCAGCCAGTTCAGCGACCTGGCCGGCACCGCCTTCGATCCATTCGAAGCGTGCCTCACCGGCTTTGGCGAAGCGGCCGTCAGGCGCAAAAGTTTCCCATCTTCCTCCCGTAGATTCATTCATCAATTGAAGGCGACCGGTCGTCAGATCCATCATCCCAGTGGTGCCGAAAATGCGAGCTCCTTGATAGAAATTCGGAGTGAGGTCGCATAGGATCAAGGCACGGGCGCCGCCGGCGAACTGAAATACGGCTTCGGCACGATCCTCGATGCGGGTATTGCGTTCGTAGCGATCCGTTTTTCTTTCGATATTCCCCATGATCCAGGTGCAGTCATCATCGCTGAGGAAATAGCGGATCATATCCGCCTGATGGGAACAGAAATTGGGCAACCCCTGGCCCCCCAGACAAGTGATGAGCTGCACGTCGCCGACGGCGCCTTCGGCAATGAGATCCTTGGCAAGGCTGTATGACGGCAGGAAGCGTCGCTGATGCGCGATTACAAGCTTGACTTCGTTACGGTCACAGGCGACGAGCATATGTTCGGCGTGCCCCACGGTGTCGGCCATGGGCTTTTCGCAAAGAATCGCTTTTGGCTTATGAGCAGCAGCAGCAATGGTCATATCGGCGTGTCCGATGTGCCAGGTGCAGACGGAAACCACGTCGATCTTCTCCTTTTCGAGCATCTCCCGCGCATCGGTGTAGTGTACCGGCGAAATGCCGAATTCGGCGTCCGTTTCCTCCATGGCGACTTCGTGGAGATCCGCCAGCGCCGCGATCTCATACCGTCCGCACTTCAGATAGGAGCCAACGTGCAGTCTGGCGATTCCGCCGCAACCGATGACGGCGACTCGATGTTTTTCGTTATTAATGGCTGATAGGGATCTGCTTAGGTGAATTCGGAAGATACCAAGGCCCCCCGCCTTTCACTTTCTAATCAGCTGGTGCAGCGAGCGTCGGTCAAGACACGAGCATGATACAAGAGGGCGATGTCATATCGACCGGCTCTCCGGTTGCCGCGAGCTTCCCGGTCTGTCGATCGAGTTGGAAGGTGACGACGTTATTTCCAACCATGTTGGCGACGATGAGTAGGGAACCGTCCGGGGTAATGGCCAGATTTTGAGGACCTCCGCCGAGGCTGGGCACGATATCGATCCGTGTGAGCAGGCCTCGCTCCTGATCGATCGAAAAAATCGTGATGCTGTCATGGCCGCGGTTAGTGCCGTAAAGAAACCTACCATCCGGCGTAATCTTGAGGTCGGCACAGTGACTGATCCCCTCGAAATCATCGGGCAACGTGGAGAGGGTCTGAAGCTCAATGAGCCAACCCCTTTGACTGTCGTAGCGGAAGACGGTTACCGAATTGTGCGATTCGTTAATGCAGTAGGCGTAATCTCCGCCGGGATGAAACGTGAAGTGGCGGGGGCCGGCGCCGGGCAGTGTACGGGCGAATGGCTGTTCGCTCCGGGTCAAGGTGGCGGCAACTGAATCAAGGCGGTAGATGAGAATCTTATCCAGGCCGAGATCGGCCGCTATGGCGTAGCTGTTGGTAGGGTCGATAACTATACTGTGCGCGCGGGGCTCCTGCTGACGGCTCTGGTCCACGCTGGAACCTTCATGCTGAACAAAGGAAGCCGCTTCGCCCAGGGAACCGTCGTCGTTAATGGGGAGCGAGGCGACACTACCTCCAGTGTAATTGGCGACCACCAGCACTTTGCCGGTCGAGTCAACATCGAGATAGCAGGAGCCCGGTCCCTTGCTCGATTGACGATTCAAGAGCGTCGATTCGCCGCTGGAACGGTCAAAGGCAAACGCAGAGACCTGACCAGCATCGGAACCACCGAACGTTCCCGGTTCGTGAATCGAATAGAGGAATCGGTAATCCGGCGAGAGCGCTAGAAAAAAGGGATTCTCGACCTCCGACTGCTTGCCGATTGACTCGAGTTTTGTAGAGCAAGAATCCAAGCGATACGCATGAATGGCGCCGGCTTCACCGGGAGCGAAAGCGCTGATTAGCACCAGGAGTTCTCGCGTTGTGTTTTCAATCATGCCTGCCTTTCTCCCTTTTCCTGCTCTTCTCGAAATTTCCGGGGATAAATCCCAGCTCCCATGGACTTGCGTTGGAGATGGTCAGATTCCTGGCTACCATTGCCCGTTAGTATCTACTCCTGTTCTTCCAGGCAACGCTGGAGGAGCTCCAAAGCCGCGGAGGTAAATGCCACCATGTTCGAGTAGCGATCCCGGCATTCCGTATTCAATACGACATTGGCGTCACACTTTCCCGACACGCCGATAACGGTATGGCCTGGCGGATCGCCATAGCGGTTCCCCGTGGGACCGGCGGCGCCCGTTTCGCCAATTCCCCAGTCCGCTTCCAGGCGCTCTCTCGCCGCCCTTGCCAGATCCAGGGAATGGAGCTCCGTTGCGGGTCGATTGGCTTCCATTTGCTCGTCGGAAACGTCCATCAGGATACGCTTGGCGTCGCGCGTATAAACGGCGCCGCCGCCCTTGAAGTAGGCCGAGGCTCCGGGCACCGCCAACAACGCCGCCGAAATCAAACCACCCGACGATGATTCGGCCACCGCCACGGTCTCGCCTCGAGTCTTTAGGAGCTCGCCCACTCTGTGGGCCATGGTTCCAATATCTGTCACGAAACAGGATACTCTACTCTCATTTGCTGCTAGTTGAAAACCTTTCCTACGCCTATGGTTCAGAGCACTTCCCCCTTGCGCGCAGAATCAGCACATAATAACTTTACTCACTATGTCTACTCAAGCACAAGCAGGCTCTATTGATCTTTCCGGAAGAATCGCGCTGGTTACGGGGGGTGGGCGCGGAATCGGTGCAACCATTTCCCTGGTACTTGCGCGAGCCGGCGCGGATGTCGTCATCAACTACAGCACGAGCGAGGCCGAGGCCAACCGCATACGCGAAAAGATCGAAGCCATGGGAAGGCGCGCCGTCGCCATCCAAGCCGATCTCGGGGATACGTCCCAGTGCAGGGCCTTAGTCCATGGGGCAAATGAAGCCTTTGGCCGGGTAGACATATTGGCCAGCAACGCCGGAATCGGCCAGCCGCACAAGATAGTCGATACACCGGATGAGGAGTGGGGCCGGGTGATCAACGTCAACGCCCGGGCCACCTTCGCTTTGGCCCGCGAACTCCTGCCGGGAATGATGGCGCGGAAGTTCGGGCGGGTTGTAACCATTTCCTCGGGTATTGCCGTCTACGGTCGCGGCGGCAGTTCTGGTGCTACCTACGCCGCTGCCAAGGCGGCCTTGATCGCTATGACCAAGGGGATCGCCCACGAGGGTGCGCCGTTCGTAACCGCCAACACGATTCTGCCTGGTCCCACAAACCGGCTTTTGGCGGAGGACCGAACCGAGCCCATTGAGATCGAGGAAGACGAACCCAGAGCCTGGCTCGGAATCCCCATCCTCATCCGCCGCACCGGCAAACCCGAGGATATCGCCCACGCGGTGGCCTTCTTCGCCTCCGATGCCGCCGAATACATCACCGGGCAATCCCTACACGTCAGCGGCGGCGGCTTCCTTCCGTAGTGAATTTCGGACACTCGCTCCGCCGGTATCCAAACTTCACCTCATACTCTCCGAGTCGAAGGAAGTCCTTTTCTCGATATGACATTGTAGTTTATGGAACCAAAAGACTTTGGGCTAGGAAAAATCGTCAAGCTGAAATCTGGCATTGAAATGTTTATGCTGGATTCCTTCCGAGATAATCCTATTATTACCCCTGAGCAATTCAACTTGACGTGTAAGAAGGATGGTAAGATGGCTGAAGGTGCTATCTTTAACCCTGGAGCGGAAGTCTTTGATGGCCGAGTTGTTTTGACACCTCGATGTCACACAAATTATAGCTTTCGATCTTTTCTCTATAAGTATATTCGGGTAAAAAGGCTCCGATTTAAAAATTATCAATCTCAAATTTGGCCACTTGTCAGTGAAGATGGTATTCATTTTAAACGCTTGGGCCATTCCAAAATAGATGGTTTGGATGAAGAACACGAAGATTTCCAATATGGTGTTGAAGATCTAAGGATTTTCCGTGATGGTGAACAGTTCGTCCTCGTTGGAACGGGTAAAATAAATCCACCCTTTAAGGGGAATGGCAATGATGATCGAACTATTGTATATACGACGAGGGATTTTGAGAAGTTTAAGTATCGTGGTATGGTTGCTGATATTCAGCTTAGAAATACCGTACCATTTGTTGGGGAGGATGATCGTGTTTTTGTCATTTCGAGGTTTCCCCCAGATCAACACATGTACATCTTTGAGTTTCCGGAAGGGCGAAACCAACTTCTTAACCCTCGAAAATACCAGAGAGAGTGGCTCGACAATTTTCAGAACCGTGAAAATCATATTTTGCTGAAAGCGGGAGTTTTTCCCCACGAGTGTGAGAAAGTCGGGGCCGGCCCACCTCCTCTTCGAACGGAAAAAGGATGGTTGCTGATTTATCGTGGAGTTGGCTCAGTGGGCAAAGAAATCACAGATTGTTATGGATTGGAAGAAGAGATCGATCGATCCTACAATATCAGTGCAGCTCTTTTGGATCTCAAGGAACCTAGTCGGGTTTTATATCGAACAAAATTGCCTATATATGTGCCTTCAAAACCTTATGAACTTTACGGTGACAATAAGTACTCTCTAGATGTTCCTGCAGTTGTTTTTCCAATGGGTCTTGTCGACCGAAAAGGGATACTGCTCATCTATTGTGGAAGTGGGGACAAATATATTACGCTTTTGACGTGTCAGCTTGAAGGCCTCATAGACTATCTCATGAGCCAAGTAAATTGAACTTGAGAACCCTTAGCGAAGACGAGCTTAGAACCTTCGAAGACAACGGGTTCCTGCTCAGGAAAGGGCTTATTTCGCCGAGCCAGATTGATCAGATCCGGCGCGAACTGAGGGGTATTCATCAACGACTGGAGGAGGACACAATCCCCGGAGATGTGGGTGTCTCGTGGGAGGATCCGGACGCACCTGCCGGAGAGAAACGTATCCGCCAGCTGATGCATAGCGAAGTGGTCAGTCCGACCCTCAACGAAGTTCTTCGCAGCGACTCCATCTTGGATATTCTCGAGGAGCTCATGTCGCCCGACATCTCGCTCTTCCACAGTAAGTTGCTACCAAAGGAAGCCGGTATCGGCGCGGCGACACCATGGCACCAGGATTACGCCTATTGGAAGACCGACCAGAATCGGCCGCTCATGATCAATTGTCAGGTAGCGATCGATCCGATGACTCCGGAAAATGGTTGCCTGCAGTTCATTCCCGGAAGTCATCGCTGGGGCCTGCAGCAGCATGAACGGCACCAGGAGACTTTTGGCGTTTTCCTGCCGGGTCGCTACTACGAGCGCGAGGAGGCGACCTCAGTCCCCATGGAATCCGGCGCCGGTGTCTTCTTCACCTCGCTCATCATCCATGGCTCCGCTCCCAATACGTCGGACCAGCCGCGTTGGGCCAACACGTTTGCCTACAACGTGACCGGAAATAACATGAAACAGTGTCGCGAGGTTCTGCGCGGCCGCGGACTACCGGCCCCGGACTGCCCGACTGGCTGATTGGCGGACTGTCCGACTCCCTCCGTCGACCTCTCTCTCCTTTCGAAATTCGCGCCTCGGATTTCCGGTCTACCTGCCTTTTTGGATGCCAAGCGAGGGGCCTGCTCGGCGAAAGGCCAAATTCGCCGCGCGTTGCGCCGGAACTTCAGGCATCCGTGGAGGCGTTTACCCAAGTTCTTCTTCGGGAAAGACCTGAAAACCCGCCCGCCGGAAATCAGCATCTACAGCCGCCGTCGTCGTGACATTGAGGCGCTTCATAAGGGAGAATGAGGTACCATCCGTGAAGCTGTACTTATTGTCTTTCTCGCCTTCGAATCGCCGCCAGGCCGAATCCCGATCGCCCGCTTCCACTGAAACCGAACGTGCCAAATCCTCGCTGCGAAGCAACCTACCCGCCCTCCTAGCAGCAGAATGTCCCACCCGGAAACGAATCAAAGTAACAAGCTCATCGAAGACATAATCCGAGGTGAGTAGACGACCGTCCCATTCGTAGAGTACTCGGCAGACCGATTCGTGGTCCGGATCCCCGCTATTAAATAAGGCGAACCACGCACCTGTATCTACGAAGATCCGGTCCATCAGGACTCCCCATAGAGAAATGCATCGTGGTCGCGGCCACGCGTTTCCTCATTCTTAAACAATCCCTTCGCGTCAGAAAGCTTGTAGCTGCGCCGCTTTCCCCCTCGATCGAAATCCCGAGGGTAATCGTAGTCGTCGTCTGAACGCGAAAGCGTCCAGCTACAGCACCTTCAATGTAGCCGGCTTCGCAAGAAGCCCGAAAAGAACAGAAGGAAGCAGAGAGGAGTGCTTAGCCTCCGTTCGCTCCTGTTCAAAAAACGCTAGCCTGAAACTTAGCCTCTGGAGCGGGTTTGCGGCGTGTCAAGTGAATTTTGTTGGACCGTTAGCCCAGTCGCGCTAAAGAGCCTGAAATGACGTAGCGCACTGCTTATCGGAGCGCAGCGTAGATTGCGGTGCGAAGTGGGAGATACGGGCGGTCCGGGATCCCGGGGCAACCCCCGGCGCTGCCGGCGGTAAGCCCGCGGGCTACGAAAGAGCGGCCATTGCCGAAGACGATCGCAGGTGCAAGCCGCGGCCGGAAGTTTCACTCCTGTTTGATCCGGCCAAGCGCAGCGCGGCCGGGGGCCTCACTAACCTGAAACTTAGCCTCTGGAGCGGGTTTGCGGGCGATGGAATCGATGTCAAGTGAATTTTGTTGGAACGTTAGGTTGGATTCATCGAGGAGCCCGCAAGGCGAAGTTTCACTCCTGTTTGATCCGGCCAAGCGCAGCGCGCCGGGGGCTTGGCTGACCTGAAACTTAGCCTCCAGAGCGGGCTGGCGGGCGATAGAGTGACGTTTTTGCGAAGCGCAAACATGGTCATGCAGCGTTCGCTTCGGCCTCGGGCACCAGCGTGAAGCCGAGCGATCGGGCGCTCATTTTAAGGCTGCACAGTCTTCGTTGACAGAAGCGATCCTCGTAGCGTTCGGCTCCTTCGTCGACATAGTCTTGGCCGTAACGAAGCATGCGGTAGATGAGCACAGCGAGTTTGCGAGCCAGGGCGAAGACGGCCACCGCGCCGCTCTTGCGCCGGGCGGTGCGCCGATAACAGGCACCCAGCGCGCTCGGGGAGTGGCGCAGGGTCAGCGCGCACATGCGCAGGATGGCGGCCATCCGGATGGCGCCGAAGCTGTTTGGTCTTTTCTTGAGCACCTTGCCCGCCGAGAAGGCCATTTTGGGACTCAGACGCAACCAGGAGACAAAGTGATGTTCGTCGGGGAAAGCGCTCAGATCCAAGCCCACTTCGGTCAATGCCACCTGCGCGGCCCCGGTGCTGATCGCGTCGATACGCGTGAGATCTACCCCGTAGAGCCGCCACAGCGCCGTGCGCATCGGTTGCTCGCCCCGCTTGCCCATGGCCCTTTCCTTGGTCGGGTTGGGATGCGCTGGCGGCTTGAGGCTACGACGCCGGGCCGGCTGCAGCGCCTCGATCTGTTCGATGAGCTGCTGTTCATACTGGGCAATCATCTCTTCGAGCCGGTCATACAACTGGAGCGCAGCGCGCAGGTTGAAAAGATGCTCCCTGCGCCAGTTGCCGATGAGGTGCTCGGCGAATTGGGCCTGGCTCTTTCGGCAGCGTTTGTCCCGCAGGGTGGCCAGCTTTTTGGGACTGCGCTGCCCGGCCACGATGGCCCGGATGATGGCCATCCCGGTCTTGCCGGTAATGTCGGTGACCGCCCGGTGTACCTGCACGTTCATCTGGTCGAGTGCCTTCTGCATCCACTGCACCATCTTGGAACGTTCTTCCACCAGATTAGCCATTTGGCGCTGCAACGCACGAAGCGCACAGATCTTTTCCCCGGGTCGGAAGGAGCCCCGTAATAGTCCGCAACTGTGCAAGAGTTGAATCCACTGACAATCGATCATATCGGTCTTGCGTCCGGGGACCCCATGCAACTGCTTCGCATTGACCAGCACCACTTCGAGGCCCCGCGACTCCAACAGCTCATATAACGGGATCCAATATACCCCCGTGCTCTCCATCGCCACCGATTCGACCCCTTCATGCACTAGCCAGTCGGCCAGCTCGTTCAACTGTGGTGTCGTCGTGCCGAATTGCTGCACATTGACTTTGTTATCCCCGCGGGCCGGGCCGCATACCCAATGCTCCCTACTTCCTAAATCAATCCCCGCGCTGTTCGCCCGGATCACCGGCAAGGCCTGTATCGGCCGCACCTTCTTTTTTCCCCTGCGCTTGCTCTTTTTCGATGCCATGGTAGCTTCCTCTTTGATTGCATTTTGGTTATGGCACTGGCTGCGGCCCGAGGTGGCCGTTATGTCAGGATTCTGACCTGGGGGAGTGCCCGTTCAGACGGACCTCGCCAATGGTTGATGGCCGACTCGGAACCAGACTAATGTTGGGGCATATTCAGCTCCAGTGCTCAGATGGGTTATGACTGCCGCAGCCAATGCCGGTTCACCCTCAGTAATACCCACCACCAACGGCGCCACAAGCTGAAGTTTCACTCCTGTTTGATCCGGCAAGCGCAGCGCGCCGGGGGCTTGGCTGACCTGAAACTTAGCCTCCAGAGCGGGCTGGCGGGCGATAGAGTGACGTTTTTGCGAAGCGCAAACATGGTCATGCAGCGTTCGCTTCGGCCTCGGGCACCAGCGTGAATCCGAGCGATCGGGCGCTCATTTTAAGGCTGCACAGTCTTCGTTGACAGAAGCGATCCTCGTAGCGTTCGGCTCCTTCGTCGACATAGTCTTGGCCGTAACGAAGCATGCGGTAGATGAGCACAGCGAGTTTGCGAGCCAGGGCGAAGACGGCCACCGCGCCGCTCTTGCGCCGGGCGGTGCGCCGATAACAGGCACCCAACGCGGTCGGGGAGTGGCGCAGGGTCAGCGCGCACATGCGCAGGATGGCGGCCATTCGGCTGGCAGCCATTGCGTTGCGCGTTTTGCTCAGCGGCTTGCCGGCCGAAAAGGCCATTTTGGGACTCAGACGCAACCAGGAGACAAAGTGATGCTCGTCGGGGAAAGCGCTCAGATCCAAGCCCGCTTCGGTCAATACCACCTGCGCGGCCCCGGTGCTAATCCCGTCAATGCGCGTGAGATCTACCCCGTAGAGCCGCCACAGCGCCGTGCGCATCGGTTGCTCGCCCCGGTTGCCCATGGCCCTTTCCTTGGTCGGGTTGGGATGCGCCGGCGGCTTGAGGCTACGGCGCCGGGCCGGCTGCAGCGCCTCGATCTGTTCGATGAGCTGCTGTTCATACTGGGCAATCATCTCTTCGAGCTGGTCATACAACTGGAGCGCAGCGCGCAGGTTGAAAAGATGCTCCCTGCGCCAGTTGCCGATGAGGTGCTCGGCGAATTGGGCCTGGCTCTTTCGGCAGCGTTTGTCCCGCAGGGTGGCCAGCTTTTTGGGACTGCGCTGCCCGGCCACGATGGCCCGGATGATGGCCATCCCGGTCTTGCCGGTAATGTCGGTGACCGCCCGGTGTACCTGCACGTTCATCTGGTCGAGTGCCTTCTGCATCCACTGCACCATCTTGGAACGTTCTTCCACCAGATTAGCCATTTGGCGCTGCAACGCACGAAGCGCACAGATCTTTTCCCCGGGTCGGAAGGAGCCCCGTAATAGTCCGCAACTGTGCAAGAGTTGAATCCACTGACAATCGATCATATCGGTCTTGCGTCCGGGGACCCCATGCAACTGCTTCGCATTGACCAGCACCACTTCGAGGCCCCGCGACTCCAACAGCTCATATAACGGGATCCAATATACCCCCGTGCTCTCCATCGCCACCGATTCGACCCCTTCATGGATCAGCCAGTCGGCCAGCTCGTTCAACTGTGGTGTCGTCGTGCCGAATTGCTGCACATTGACTTTGTTATCCCCGCGGGCCGGGCCGCATACCCAATGCTCCTCACTTCCTAAATCAATCCCCGCGCTGTTCGCCCGGATCACCGGCAAGGCCTGTATCGGCCGCACCTTCTTTTTTCCCCTGCGCTTGCTCTTTTTCGATGCCATGGTAGCTTCCTCTTTGATTACATTTTGGTTATGGCATTGGCTGCGGCCCGAGGTGGCCGTTATGTCAGGATTCTGACCTGGGGGAGAGCCCGTGCAAACGGGCCTCGCCAATGTTGGGGCCGACTCGGAACCAGACTAATGTTGGGGCATATTCAGCTCCAGTGCTCAGATGGGTTATGACTGCCGCAGCCAATGCCGGTTCACCCTCAGTAATACCCACCACCAACGGCGCCACAAGCTGAAGTTTCACTCCTGTTGGATCCGGCAAGGGTCAGCGCGCCGGGGGCGCGACTAGCTTGAAACTTAGCCTCTGGAGTAGGATTAAGTGTTCAGGTGTCAGGATTCGATTGCGCTTCCTCAGAACTGACAACTGTTCACGAGCGAAGCGAGAAGGCCTGACACCTGAAACCTCTCCCTGGTTTCACCCACGATATATCCGGCCAAGCGTAGCGCAGCCGGCGGTCCGGCTGACTATGAACGGGCGCTATCGACTAAGGTCCGCTGAATCTTGGTCTCGCAGGCCGCTGAGGGCCTTTTCGACGAGGGCCTCGGTGTCCTCCACCATCTCTTTCCATGCGTTGACACTGTAGGAGCCGTTTGCTCCCGGCGCGAAGGGAGGAGTTTCAATGCACATGCAGCCGGAATATCCGCTTTCCGCGGCGCGCCGAAACACCATTCCCCAATTAACTCGACCATGGCCGGGAGCCAGATGGGAGTCCCTGTCACCGGCATTGTCGGCCAGATGATAGGCTACCATGCGGGGGGCCATGACTTGGTGGAAATCATCCGCGTGTTCCGGCTCGCCGGAAATGAGGGCGTGACCGGTATCGAGGATGAAGCCCAGATTCGAGTGCCGAAAGGCTTCGGCAAACCGTTCAAAGTGTTCCGGCCTTGAACTCAGTGGGTAGCCATCTTCCCCCGGGGGCAGATTTTCCAATGCGATCTTGTAATTCAGTTGTTCGGCAACGGGTAGCAACGCCTCCAGGCTCTTACCAAGCTGCCGCATATAGGTATCTAATCCTTCCGTATCGACATCGAAGCGGTTCGTGGTCGGATGCTGAATACCGATAGTGGCGCCGAGGAGGGCACTCCGCTCCATCCAGATTCTGGCGATATCCACGGCCCGCCGGCGCAGGGTTTCGTAGAATGAAGCCAGATCATGCTCCGCCGAAAACGGCAGGTGAAAGGTTTCGATTTTGATTCCGGCGTCCCGATACCTCGCTCCCACAGCCTCCAATTTTGTATTGCTCAGTCCTTCGAACAGAGGCACTGCTCCCTCGATGCCGGCCAGGCCGGCCGCGCCGCAGAGTTGGATTATCTCGTCGTTTGACTTATTCGCCAGTGCGTATCCGGTAGTCGACCAGCTCCAGGTTTTCTGCATTTCTAATCTCCTTGGAATTTGATTCGATCCCCATCAGGAATGTGCCGCCTGCCTCTTTTAGGCAAACTGATATTCGTCAGAGCCGAACTTGATCATTCCCTGTCTCGACAAGTCGGGACTTCAGGCTAGGAGAGGGTTGTCAGGCCTTCTCGCTTCGCTCGTGAACAGTGTTCAGGTGTCAGGACTTGGTGCCTCCTAAAACCTGACACTTGGAACCCGACACCTGAAACCTCTCCAAAGTTTTACTCCCGTTTGGTCCTGCAAGCACCAGCGCAGAAGGGGGGCGCGACTCTGCTGAAACTAGACGCCCTTGAGGCATTTCAGACCAGCATTCTATCGGAATCGAACGTTCGTTGGAAATCCTGCGCATGCCAAAGGGCCCGCCTTCGCCGAAGTGTAGCGAACGTATCGACGAAGCCTGAGATCTTTTTATTCCGCATCCCACTGAGCTATCACTCCACTGTTGACCCGAGGTGCAGGAAGCCGTTACCCAATAGGCGAACGTGATGCCGATGATGAAAGCAGTGATTCCCGCATTGGTCATCCTGATTGCCGCGGGTACCTTAGGCACGGAGACAGCCACGGACGTACCCGAGATCGGCATCAAGATCGGAGAGGCCGCGCCCGAAATCCGGCTGAACGATCAATCGGGGAGGAAACGATCTCTAGATGATTTCGGGAAGGAAAAGGGCATCGTCGCACTGCTCTTTTTCCGCTCCGCCGATTGGTGACCGTTTTGCCGGAAGCAGTTAGTTGAACTGCAAATCAATCTGAAAGACATAAGGACTGCGGGAATCGAACTCGTAGCTATCAGTTACGATGCGGTAGGGATTCTGAAGCAGTTCGGGGAAAGTGAGGGGATCGAATATGCGCTCCTCTCCGACCCCAACAGCGCCACCATGAAGGCTTACGGAGTCTTTCATGAAAGCGGAAGAGGGATCCCCCACCCTACCCTTTTTCTCCTCGATCACAACCGAACCGTCATCGGAAAACTTCGTTACCAAGGCTATAAGCAGCGCCACAACAGCAGTGACATTATTGCCACGCTACAGGCTCTCAGTCCGCAGCCGGATTAGCTCCAAATGCACCCCGCTGAAACCAGGGCCTCCCTGGATACATTGCTGATCTGAAACAAAGAGTTTCGGGGACCAGCCGTGCCACCGTGGGGCGTTAATCCACTTCCTACATTGCATCCAAGACGACGGCCGTCATCTTAAATGCAATGTGTACAAAGGAATTCTCTCCCATCCGCGTTTTATCCGCGCCCATCCGCGGCTAATTCTCCGTTATCTGCACAACTAAGGCGTTGTCCTGGGCCTTAACGGACCTGCCACCTACCCTTCAGGCAGGATACGAGGATAATTACCGCCGCTGGATCAAAACACGGCCACGTCCCAGTGCCGCACGAGAGGTTGCAGGGCTTCCCAGAAAGCTTCGGGTATGTCCACGGAAGCGGCTTCCGCGTTTGCTCTGGCCTCCACCGGGTTGCGTGCACCGGGAATGGTTGTAGCGACCAGCGGATGACGCACGCACCACTGAAGGGCCGCCGCCGGCAGAGGCACCCCGTATTCGGCGCACACTCCTTGAATCTTGCGGACATGGTCGAAGACCTCGTCATTGTACTTTCGATTGATATAACGCGCTCCGGCCACGGGACCGGTAGCGAGGAGTCCGCGCTCGAGCGGGGTTGCAACGACCAACCCCACGTTGTGCTTACGGGCGGCGGGAAAGATACGTCTCTCCGCCCATCGGTTCAGAAGACTCCAGCCCTCAGGCACAACGGCCGCATCAAACTCGCCCGTTTCGATATAATCGGCGTTGGTTTCGGGATGGTTTGCAGCCACGCCGATGTAATCGACCAAACCTTCCTTCTGCAGCTTGCGCAAGGCTGCGAAAGAACCCTTCGGCCCCATAACCTCGGGTATGGGAGCGCTCATGGGATCGTGGATATAGAGGATGGAAAAATGGTCGATGCCGAGACGTTGGCTACTTTCTTCCACTTTCCGAATGACGGTATCGAAGCTGTGATCGATACCCTCGAATTGCTGTCCGACTTTCGTCGTGACCATACATTTTGCGGCCAGATCGGGGCGTTCCCGCAAGGCCCGGCCGATCATCCGCTCACTTTCCCTGTGGCAGTAGAGAGGAGCCGTGTCGATGAGCGTGCAGCCCGCTTCCAGGGACGCATGAACGGCTTCGACGCCGAGGTCCTCGTCAACGGGAAACAGCAGCCCGCTGCCATCGTAAGCCGAACCTCCCTCAGGGCCGTCTGGAATGCCGAGAAAGGCGGCTCCCAAACCGACAATTGAAACCTCCAGCTCGGTCCGCCCCAGTATCCCCGTCTGCATGCTTTAGTATTCCAGAAACTGTTCGCAAGTCTTGCCGGTTCGATTCCTGTTTCAAGGTCGTATCAGGATCGAAAACAACGCAATTTTCAAGCGAATTGAACGGCACCTCAAAATCGCCTTTTCCCCGGGGCAACCGTCTTCGCCAAGGCTTGAAACTTCCGTGTTAGTGGGTGTTGAGGATTGTCGCTTCGCTCGGAACAGGTTTCAGTGTTCAGGTGTCAGGACTCGATTGCGCTTTCTCAGAACTGGCACCTGTTCACGAGCGAAGCGAGAAGGCCTGACAATCCGGCACCTGTTCCGAGCGAAGCGACAATCCTCAACCTCTTCTAAGTTTCACCCCCGTTTGATCCAGCCCGCCGTGAGCACGTCGAACAGGCCAGCACCAGCGCAGATGCCGGGGGCGCGACGAACTTGAAATACCCTACCCACGCGGCTGTCGCGGGTAGGGATCCCGATTGCGATCGGGAGGCCGTCCGCAACCCAGTTTGCGGATCTTGATTCAGAAGAACCTGGGCGAAGACCGTTGCTGCGAAGGGTAGGCTTCTTAAGGGTATCGTTCAATTCAGGCTTTAGATTAATTTAACAGATTGAGCGGATTCCTCTGGAAAAAACTGGGCTGATCTGGGCAATCTGGGGTCTCTATTCTCAGCTCGCCAGTGCAGAGCAATTATCAACCTCATTTGCGAGACATGACACCAAAAGCAAAGAAATCATGAAAATACTCATCCACTTTCCCTTCAGTAACGACCAGGTCGAAGCCATTCGTAAAATGGCCGGGAAGCATGGTGACCACGAGGTCAGTCACGCCACCACCGACGACGAGGCGGATGCGATGTCATCGGACGTCGAGGTCATACTCGGCATGTTTAAGCCGGCTGTCTGCGCGGCGGCGCCGAAGTTGCGCTGGATTCAGTCGCACAGTGCCGGCATGGATAAATTTCTCTTTCCAGAGATCATCGAGCGGGATGCCGTCAAAGTAAGCAACATGGCGGGAATGTATGCACCGCAGGGCGGCGAGCACGCCTGGGGATTGCTGCTGGCGCTATCTCGCGGGATCCTGTCTTCCATTCGTAATATGGAACAGGATAAATGGGGCGGCTCCACGCCGCCTATCAACGTCACCGGCACTACGCTGGGCATCATTGGTATGGGTGGGTTTGGCCTCGAGATGGTCAAGCGGGCAGCAGGCTACGATATGACCATCATCGCAATCGACCCGGTCCGAACGGACAAGCCGAAGGGGGTGTCTGAACTCAAGCCATCAACCAGGGAGAATTTACACCGTCTGCTGCGACGATCGGACGTGGTCATGACGGCCTGCCCCGTGGTGCCGGAAACCTACCATCTGATCGGCCGGGAGGAGCTGGCGGCGATGAAGAAATCGGCTTACCTTATCAACGTGACCCGAGGCGGCATTATCGATGAACCGGCCTTAGTCGAGGCGCTGGAAAACGAGACGATCGCAGGCGCCGGTTTAGACGTTACCGAAACGGAGCCGCTACCAGCGGATGATCCGCTCTGGAAAGCACCCAACCTCATTATCACATCCCATTGCGCCGGCGTCTCACAACATCGCCCCCGGGAGACATTCGAGTTCTTTTACCAGCAGTTGGAACGGTTCCTGAAGGGAGAAACGCCCCTCAACCTGATCGACAAACGGCGGGGATTTTAAGGCGCAACGTCGAGACTCACGAATTCCGAGGGAGCGAAGCGTAGGCTTCACTGCCCAGTCGAACTCCTCGACCCATTCCGTAGCGGTCATTATTCCAGAGGGATTGATTGGCTATTGGGCAGGTGAAGGAAACGCAAATGATCTATCTGGTAAAGGGAATCATGGTGCATTGATTCTGGAAAAACATGAGTTCGGGGGCGCAGTGACTTTTCTTGACTTTCTTCCTTCCTCTCTCCCACCCTCTCTTCTTTATCAAGTGGTATAATTCAAATCCTTGCGTTTATTCCCGAGCCCTCAGCTTGTGCTCTTTTTGCAGCAATAATTGTCGGAATATTGACGTTGAATCAAAGGGTTTTCCGAAAAGAATAGCCGCAAAAGAGCACAAAGAACACAAAAGACCTCTCGCGCTGAACCGTGAACCCCACCCTCCCGCAAAACGCGAATCCCCTTGCCCCGGATTCCATAGCATCTTTCCCTCGGCGCCATGTCCTATGTCACCCATCTGGAATGCGCCCACTGTGGCGAAGAATACGCGGCGGGCGAAGTGCACAATCTTTGCACGGCCTGCCAGCGACCGCTCTGGGTCCGGTATGATCTGGAGGCGGTCAGAAAGGCGCTGAGCAAGCGTGACCTGGCTGAGCGGGCGCCAACTCTGTGGCGCTATCTCGAACTGCTGCCTGTCAGCGACCCGGCAAACGTCGTTTCGCTTGAGGAGACCATGACGCCGCTTCTGGCTACTCCTCGGCTGGGGGCACGATTCGGGATCGACAATCTACTCGTCAAGGATGAAAGCCGACTTCCCACTGGGAGCTTCAAAGCCCGCGGAATGGCCCTGGCGATCACCATGGCCAAGGAATTCGGCCTGAGAAAAGTGGCGGCCCCGACAGCGGGAAACGCCGGAGGCGCCATGGCCGCCTACGCGGCCCGGGCCGGAATGCGTTCATGGGTCTTCCTGCCCGAAGACACCCCTGCAATCAACAAGAAGGAATGTTACTTGGCCGGGGCCAGGACATTCGCGGTGAACGGACTGATCGACGATTGCGGGAAGATCGTGGCCCAGGGGGAGAAGGAAAAAGGTTGGTTCAACCTCTCCACACTCAAGGAACCCTATCGCATCGAAGGCAAGAAGACGATGGGCCTCGAGTTGGCTGAGCAATTGGAATGGGAACTCCCGGATGTCATTCTCTATCCGACGGGCGGCGGCACCGGATTGATCGGCATGTGGAAGGCTTTTGCTGAACTGGAGGAACTGGCGTGGCTGAAGTCCACAAAAAAACCTCGCATGATTGCCTGCCAGAGCAGCGGCTGCGCTCCCATTGTAAGGGCCTTCGAGCAGGGCACGCGGTTTGCGGAACGTTTCCCGAACGCCGCCACCGTAGCGAGTGGTTTGCGGGTGCCGGCTGCAGTCGGCGATTTCATGATCCTCGACGCCGTCAGGGAAAGCGGAGGAGCGGCCGTGGCGGCCCCGGAGGAGGACATTGGCAAGTGGATGCAACTGGCAGTATCCAGCGAAGGCATTGCACTCTGTCCGGAGACAGCCGTGTGCCTGGGCGTACTCGACCAACTAATCGCAAAGGGCGAGATTCGCCCGGACGAGCAAGTCGTCATCTTCAACACCGGTGCCGCCCAGAAATACCCGGAGGTCATCGAAGAATCCCTGCCGACGATCGACCTCAGGCGTCCTATACCTTGGGATAGTATTTAGCAATCTGTCGAGGTCGGGGATGGGAAATAGTGAACAGTGAACAGTGGAGAGGGAGTATTTTATGCACAAGAATCCGCATGCCGCAAACTTCACGGACTTGATCGTCTATCAGAAAGCAAGAACGGTTTCTAAGGATATATTCATCATCTCAAAACAATTTCCCAAACAAGAGATGTATTCCCTTACTGACCAAGCGCGGCGGTCTTCTAGATCGATAGGAGCCCAGATTGCTGAGGCATGGGGAAAACGCCGCTACGAAAAACACTTCGTGAGCAAACTCACGGACGCGGATGCCGAACGGTATGAAACCCAACACTGGGTTGAGACGGCTCTGGACTGCGGATACCTGAAGGAAGAAACTGGGGACGAAATATGTGGCAAGCTTTCCGAGGTAGGACGCATGCTGAATAGCATGATGGACAAATCGCGAACCTTCTGCATCAACCCCTTATCGGCCACAGAAGAAGACTCGGCCGAATACTTCTCGCCCTCACCATAGCACTACCCACTGCCCACTGTTCACTATTCACTGTTCACTGTTCACTGCCCACTATCCACTCACCCCCAAAACCCCTGAACCCTAAGTAATCGACTCTCCCGGCACCTCCAGCAATCAGCGCCCGCGCCTCTGATCCACGACCTCCTGGACTTGATTGAAATAATCGGCCAAAGCTTCGCCGGGGTATCGCGCCAAGGCGCCCTGGAGCATTCTAGCAGAGTCTTCAAAGTTACCGTCTTCGACCAGGAGACGAGAATGCAGGATGAGCGCGTTGTATTCGTAGGGAGAGTCCTCTGCCACACGATCCAGGAGGATATAGGCTTTCTCACGCTCCCCATTGTCGACGTAGAGTTCGGCCAACCTATAAAGAATACGCCCATTAAAGGGGTCTTCAGCTAAGACTCCCTCTAACGTACTTATAGCTCCCTCGAGGTCCTCCTCGGAGAGGGCGAATTCGGCTTCCATAATACCGTACCGGGCGATCTCCTCGCGGGAGGCACGGGCCTTCCAATCTTCCGGATTTTCGATTGCAGCAAACAGCCTGCGGGCAAGATCGTTCTGGCTGCGCTTGAGCATCATATGGGCAACCTTCAGGGCCATATCCGGGGGCAAGGTAAGGCCGCCCTCAAGGGCCTCCGTGTAGATCTGGGCCGCCCGATCGGAGAGGTCGTTGTTGAGGTAGATATTACCCAGAAGAAACTGCGCTTCGGTATCGAGACGGCCAATTCTACCCGCGATCTCGAGCGTGCGGGCAGCTTTCAACGGCTCACCTCGGCTCAACTGATTATTCGCCTGGAGAAGCCAATATTGAGTATTTTCCGGTGTTAGGACAATGAGCTCGCGCAGTACCGCTTCGGCATCATCGTACTTCCCCAGTTCGATCAGGACCTGAGCTTTCCCTTCCAGCCAATCCGTGTTGCGGGCATTCGAGATAAGGGCGAGGTTATAGGCTGTTTCAGCCGCCGAAAGGGCTCCCATCTGGAGGTAAGAGTATCCGAGCATACCCAAAGTATGACCTTCCATCGCACCAAGCTGTACGCACTTGGCCAGCGCCTCGGCGGCCCGAGTGTAGTCGCTTCTGAGGAATCTAAGCGCACCTAGATCGTTCCACGCTCGCCGAAACCCGCGGAATCGCCGGATGGCAAACCTGAATTGATAGTCGGCTTCATCGAATTTCCGTAGACGCACGTAAACATTACCGAGTGCGTGATTAAACGCCGGGCTGGTGGGAACGTCCCCCGAAACCAGTTCTTCCAGCATGCTGGCAGCATGTTCCAGATTCGACTGTGCAACGAGATCGATCTTTTCCAATAGCGAAAGGTCAGTCGAGCTCACCTCCGGTTCATATCCGGCGCCCCAGGCAAAGCCCACCGTGTCGCCCGACGGGTCCAATTCCGGCTTTCCCATTTCTGCGAAAAGAGGAGTGGAATTTTGCCCCCAAAGCAGACATAGCAGCAGTGTCGCTCCCCAGGGTTCGGCCTGAACCAATCGGAACGTCATAACGAGAACGGTGTGTAACCGGCATCCGACTCGAACACCATATCGTGCTGGACCCAAACATTAACCGCACGCCCATCCATCTTGGCAGGTCGGAAGCGCGAACCTTTAATGATTCTCTGAGCGATCTCGGAAGCTTCCTTGTTGTTCGTATCCAGAATATGAATATCATTCGTCCGCCCAGCGTCCGTGACCCGGTAAAGGACGATAAGAAAGGCGCCCTCCCTGCGAAGGCGGGTTGAGGTGGAGAAAGAGGGCGCGTAAATGCGGACTGGCTTTTCGTCGACTTCATCTCGATTATAGATGACCAGCCTAGTGACAATGTTTGGCTTCTGGGGACGGAACCGGCCCTCCAGGTTGAGTACGATATCGGTCTCCGAGACGGGATTCAGATTCAGGTTAACGTTGAGGAGTTCGAGTGGAATCTGCTCTGTGGTTTCCTCCAGATCCGGGAGATCAAATTTGAAGTTCGCCCCTGGCCGGGATGCCAAGGGGAGCGGTTTCTGCGTCTCTGCCTGTGGCGGCGGCAGGTAATGGTAAAGCAGCTCTGCTTCCGCCGCCGGTTCATAGTCGTCGATACCTGAACGCGTCGACCCGATAAGGAAAAAGAGCAGGCCGGATACGAGGAGGGCGCCTGCATAACTCAGCCAAGAGTTACTGTGGCGGCGAAAATCCTTTTCCAGCGTAATTTCAGGATACTCCATGATTTATTGTCGTGTCCGTCACGACATTAGGTCCGGCTGCGGTCCTCCTGACTATCAGTTGAAAAGTGAATCTTCTTGGCTCCGGCGGCTTTGGCCTCGCCGTATACCTTGGCAAATATACCGTGGCTGGCATCCTTATCGGTCTTGATGATAACGGACACCTCATTCCCAATCAGGATGCGCTGAACGGTCGGGCGAACGCCGGATACCCCAATCTCGTGGCCACCCCAAAACACGCGTTCATCGGCTGAGATAGCAATGAGGATGCTATCCCGCTCGAGCGGAATTGAACTGGCCGCTTCGGGCTTGTTCACCTCGATACCGGTCTCCTGAACAAACACCGTGGTGACGATGAAAAAGATCAGAAGGATGAAGATACAGTCAATCATGGGCGAGAGGTTGATCTCAACGTTCTCTTCGATTTCTTCGTGCAGGGTGTCCTTTAGCATGATCCGATTGGGTTAGCCGTGACTACAAATGAAGCACGTGCTCTTGCAGCAGCTTCTGCTCCTGTTTCTTGGTGCACCGTTGAATCCATTGGGTTAGAAACAGCGCCGGTATAGCAATAGTCAGTCCGGTCTGTGTCGTGACAAGCGCTCGCGATACGCCATCCGCAACCAGACGCGCGGTCTCGTGACCGGCCTGCAGTGACAAACCGTGGAAACTATGCAACATGCCCATTACGGTACCGAGCAGTCCGAGCAAAGGCGCCGCGATGATAAGCGCATGGGTGAATCGAAGGCGGTTTTGAACGAGACGGCGGAACCGCCGGCACACCTCCTCGTAGACGCGCCTTTCCAGTTCAGCCATGGTCGCATCGGCCGGGGCCACGCGTTGGCTCGCATTCACCCGAATCACCGGGGTGCGAAGCACGAACAAGAGCAGCCCCACTACATTTTTATAGAGGAACAGCGAGAGCACGAACAGCGCCAGCATGACAGGTCCGCCGCTGAGTAGAAACCGCCAGGTATAAGTTACCAGTGTTTCATCCATATCAAGGCCGGGATGGTTCCGTTTGCGTGGAAAATCTAACGAAATCGAAGGCAATCTGCTCCATTGTGCTGAGTCGCCCCTTGATCAGGCGTACAAAGACGGCGTGCAGGAGAAGGAAGATAATGGCGACGATGAGCCCCATCTCAGTGGTCACGAGAGCCTCCGATATTCCGGAAGAAAGCGCCTTCGGATCACCCGTCCCGAAGACCGTAATGAGGGCAAAGGTCTTAATCATACCGACGACCGTTCCGAGCAACCCTAGCAGGGGCGCAGCCACGATGGTAATGGAAAGGAAGGGCAGAAACCGTTCCAGCGTGGGGCGTGTACGAACGACTATACTGAGCATAACTTCCTCGAGGAAAACGGCGCCCGCATCCAGGTTGTCGACGCCCACCCGAATCATCTCCCCCATGGATCCGGGCAGACTTCCGGCCCTGGCCACGGCCTTATCCCTCTCGTTGTTGCGCGCCAAGTTCGCAATGACCTGAACTTCGCGTGTCCCGATAGGCCGGTGCCGGCCAAGATCGATCACAATAATGAGGCTGAAAAACAGGGCCAGACCACCCAGGGCGAGGATCGAGTAGCCCACCGGGCCGCCCTGCTTGATCTGTTCCCTCAAGGTGATGTTGACTTCGTGCAGTGAAATTGCATTCCCGAGCGAGGCATCGAGCGGGAGCTCGCCTTTTCCCGATTGCACAAACTCTTGGATTCTGGCGCCGTCCTGCAACGTAAACGGCAGCAAACCGGGCTCGAGCGTCCCGGCGTGGAAGGTCAGCAAACCATTGGCATCGCCATCTCGCGAAGAGAAATAGGCCGCCGGACCCAATACAACAATGGACCCTTCCTGAATGTTGCCGTCCCGATCGATGGCTCGACCCTCAAAGCGGTAACCACCGACCAATTCCCTCGAGCGTTCAAGCCCCATTTCGACGGCTTCCAGAAAAAGGGCATCGGTATCTTCAGTACTGATTCCGGAGACATCCAGCCCGAGCCTCAATTCCGTGAGACGTGCTTTGAAGCGTTGATCTTCTCCGACGTGGAGCCGGCTCTCAAAGTTCACCAGAAACTCATTGAAAACACCGTGCACATAGTTCACTCGAGACTCCAGCTCGCCGTAGTCCTTCCTCAACGTTTCCAGTTGCTCCTTCTCGATGCGAGCCAGCACGCGAGCCGCATTCAGGTCTTTCCTGAGGTCGGTATTCTCCCGTTCAATGCGATTAATGTCGCTCAAGAGGGGGACCTTCTCTTCTCGGATCCTGCTCGAGACAGCCCCATACTCCTGCAAACTCCCTTCGATAAGGCCATCGATTTCGGCCGACACTTCGGTCAATGAATTTTCCCCATAGGCAGCCGTGCCACTAAGTGTAAAGACGCCCATGCCGAGGGTGACGCACCACGTGGGAAACCGGCAAATCATGGCGCCAGTTCCGCTGGAAGCGTTACCAGCTCTGGCTGGATTTGTTTTTCGTAGACGTCGATAACGGCTTTGAACCGTGGTGCAAGTTCCGATCGATCCTCCCAGGACCACCCCTGCGGGCCGGGACGGAGGAACCAGGCCCGTGTCCCGGGCCTATTGGTGGCATAGGCAAAGGCGAGCCCCCAATAGAGCACCTTCACGTCAAACTCACTTCCATCGTCGGCCAAGGTGCGGACCGTGTGCGTCAGATTCAGGGAATTGGCAAACTCATTTACCGCCGAAATCACGGCCACAAGCGTCTGCGCCCGGTCGGCAATCGATCGCTCGTCATCTCCGTGTCTGCTCTCTATCTGACGAAGCAGCGGGCCGATAGTCTGGCCAAGGGGATCCGGCAAGGAGGCGGCCAACGCCAGCATGCGTTTCTCAAAATCCACCAACCGCAATTCCACTTTCTTCCCCGCCGCTTTCAAAACGCCGATATTGTCCAAGACCCGGTTTCGGCTCTTTTCAAAAAGCTCATTGGCCAGCTTGTAGGAATCAAAATTCTGTTGCAGGGATGCCTGTTCCTCGGTCAGGACGGTGAGTCGATGATTGAGGAGTAGGTGCTCCGACTCCCAACGGTTCTTCTCCTCCGCAAGCCGTCGTTGCAGCTCGATCCAGCGACCGGTGTTCTCTTCCAAACGAGCTAGCGCAATGCGGGTCTCCTCGGGATTTCCGTGGCTCGGAGACAGACCGACCCAAACAAACACACTGCTGCACCCAAGAACGCTGAGGACAGATCGGATCGTTCGATATTTCATCGAGTTCTTCAAGCGCACGACGCCGGAAAATGATCGTATTGCGGTCTATTGATCAAGTTCAAAATGCCCGGCTGCCCTCGAGCCGAGCTTGGCCCGAAATTCCTTCCTTTGGCCCCGTCTATAATGAATCTACCCAACGCTTCTCTTGCGGCTCCTAATATTGATCCTGACCATACTCCTCGTCTGAACGCGAAAGCGTCCAGCTACACCGTTCCAAGGTTCATGTTTCAGCCATAGTTGACGGACAGCGGCCCCGATGGGAGGGCTCTTGATGAACCTGTCTAACAATTTTGTCGCCGAGGAAGGTCGGCCGCGGCAACCGTCTTCGCCAGAATCGCTATGCCGAGTCGAGAAGGATTGGTACCCTCCAAATCCGAGGCGTTCAGTGTCAGGGTCTCGCGGTAAATCTTGCCCCACATCGGATCCACGCGCTTGGCAAACTGAATGGCTTGATAATAACGATAGGCACAATTTGCATCGACCATGAGTTTGTTATCGGGACCTACGGTGTCGCGCACCGTTTCACCCGTTTGACGTCTTCCGGGATTGAGACAGCCCCGACTTTCATTTTCATTCGCGTAGATTTGCGTTATTCGTAGTTCCAAAAATAAAGCCGAAGATTGGGCAACTTTGGTTTGCAGTTACCCGCCGTATCAAATGAGTTTCTGCACTAGTGTCGTGTCCGATAAATAAGCATAACCAATGTGGAGGCGCCATGGGGTCGATAGCAAGGCGGGACAGACCCGGAATGCCTGGCGGCCTTGCGGGTTTGTCCTAACGCCGCTAGCGACCGCATGCCGCTCCACCCTTGTGGCCAGGCCCTTTTCAGCCTCAGCGGCGTTGCCCGCGCCGGGCGGGGCCGCACGGGCACAGCACCGGCGCAGCCGCCTTGCTGAGGCTGAAAAGGGCTCTAGCATTGGTATGCTTATTTATCGGACACGACACTAGCATGGTGTCAAAGTAAAGGTCATGACTACGACTACGGGCTGACTCCCGCTATTGACGAACCGTTCGGGATCCGCGGCCAGTTCCCGGGCATAACCAGCCAAATCGCCTAGTTTCAGACCCATGAAGGAATGGTCGGAACCGAAGGTGCCATTTTGGAGCAGAGAAAACAGCTCCTGGGCGCGAAGAGCGTGGCGGCGCAGGCCGGCTGGTCGCGCCTGCCGAGCTTTGACTCCTGCGGCTGCCAAAACGATCAAGCCCTTCAAGAAATCCGCAACCGGGCCCCGCCGGCCGACAGCATGCCAGACCCCCTCCCAAGCCTCATGTGCCTCCCAATAATACCCATAGTTGAACAGATCGATGCCCCAAAGGTAGGGACGGAATTCCCGCCACCGGGCCGGCTGCAGCGGTTTCTTGATCGGCTCGGCCGGTCCCGATGCGTGGCTCTCGACACCTCTTGTGTAATGAGACGATCTACCCGGAACGTAGGAACCGGACGGGAACCGCCATTCCGGAACCAGCCGCCCGGGGTTCTGATCCGAGAACCTGGAGCTCATTTTCTGCTTCCGGGCAACAGCAATCTGACGGTCATGGCTTACCAATCGGAGGACTAATCCCGTATATCACTCTAAGCAGGGCTTTGCTTGACTAAATCGGATTGAAATCTTGTCTACCCTCTTTATCTCGTCAAACAGACCTGAGATCAACGCACAAATCGATGGGACGCAAAGACCGGAATATCCTCGGCATCTCCGCTTTTTATCATGACAGCGCGGCCGCCTTGATTACCAACGGAAATCTGACCGCAGCGGCACAGGAGGAGCGTTTTTCGAGGGTAAAGCACGATTCGACATTTCCCTCCAAGGCCGTTCAGTACTGCTTGAAAGAGGGGCAGTTGGGACCCGGGGACATCGAATACGTGGTCTTTTACGACAAGCCTCTGCTCAAATTTGACCGATTGCTGGAGACCTACCTGGCCTACGCCCCGAGGGGTCTCAGGTCGTTTCTCGAAGCCATGCCATTATGGCTTAAAACGAAGCTTCACCTGCCTCGAATTATCCGCAGGGAACTCGGACCGGAATTCAGAGGACACTTGCTCTTCACCGGCCACCATGAAGCTCACGCGGCCAGCGCATTCTTTCCCAGCCCGTTTCAGGACGCGGCCGTTCTTACCGTGGACGGGGTAGGCGAATGGGACACCGCCACCATAGGAGTCGGTGAGAATAACAAAGTTCGGCTCCTGCGGACCCTCCACTTTCCGCACTCACTGGGTCTCCTCTACAGCGCCTTTACCTACTTTTGTGGATTCAAGGTCAACTCCGGCGAATATAAACTCATGGGATTGGCCCCCTACGGTGAGCCCCGGTTCGCCCAGCGGATACTCGACCAGCTCATAGACCTCAGGGAAGATGGATCCTTCGCCATGGACATGGCCTACTTCAACTATTGTGAAGGATTAACCATGACCGGGAAGGCGTTTGAGGCGCTTTTCGAAGGTCCACCACGCAAACCGGATTCGATGATCAGTAAGCGCGAACGCGATCTCGCCGCCTCCATACAAAAGGTCACCGAGGAGGTCCTTCTGCGCATGGCTCGAACGACGAAGGAGCTCACCGGAAAGAAGCACCTCTGCCTGGCAGGCGGCGTGGCCTTGAACTGCGTGGCCAATGGCAAGCTACTCCGTAACAATCTATTTGACGATATCTGGATTCAACCTGCCTCCGGAGACGCCGGCGGGGCCTTGGGCGCCGCTCTTCTCCTTCACTATCAGTTGCTGAACAACGATCGGAAGGCGGAAGTGGGTGACCTTATGCAGGGCGCACTTGTCGGACCTTCCTTCGGCGACGATCAAATAGAGCGGGCTTTGACCGAGGCCGGGGTTTCCTACCGCCGCTTTGAGGATGAGGCCGACCTGCTTACCGAGACGGCCGATGCCCTGGCCCAGGAACAGATTGTCGGGTGGTTCCAGGGGAGAATGGAGTTTGGGCCTAGAGCGCTCGGTGCACGAAGCATCCTTGGCGATCCTCGCAGCCCGCGTATGCAGGCTCAAATGAACCTACGCATCAAATACCGGGAGTCCTTCCGGCCTTTCGCTCCAGCCGTGCTACGGGAACGAGTAAGCGAGTACTTCGAACTCGACACGGACTCTCCCTACATGCTTCTGGTGGCCGACGTAGAAAAAGCCATACGCAGGAAGTTGAACGAGGAAGCGATTCGCAAGCAGGAAGACGATGATCTGCGCGTCCGTGTCAATGTAGTCCGCTCCGAGGTGCCGGCCATCACCCATGTCGATATGTCGGCACGTATCCAGACCGTGGACGAAAAGCGGCACGGGCGGTTCTGGAAACTGCTCAATGCCTTTTCTCAGAAGACGGCCTGTGGCCTGCTCGTAAACACAAGTTTCAACATACGCGGTGAACCCATAGTGTGTACGCCAGAGGAGGCACTTCGCTGTTTTCTGGGCACCGAGATGAACCTCCTGGTGATGGGTAATCACATTATCGAAAAAGTTGCCCAAAAACCGTTGAGTGATGCCGAGAAGGCGAAATACCAGGAGAACATCAGCGAAGACAGCCGGCAACAGGGGTACATTTACAACCGGTTCGCTGAGGTCGATTGGAACCCCGATCGCCGCGAACGCAGGAAATTCGGCTTCACCCTGGCGCTAGGATTTCCCGTTATGGCAACCATGCTTTTCCTGATTCTACGCCTGGTCACGGGAGATTGGCGACCTCAGGCACCGGTCGCTCTGGCGGCTATCGGGAGTTCGACGGGCCTTCTACTGGGATTCATACCCGCGATCGCGCGCCCGTTTTACTGCCTGTGGTATTTCCTTATCTGTATGATTGATACCGTAGTAACGACGTTTCTTCTCACGCTATGCTATGTGGTCGTGTTCACTCCGGTAGGCTTAGCGATGCGTATCTTCGGCCGCCAACCCATCCAGAAAGGATTTGCGCGAGAAACATCGAGCTACTGGCGCGAAGTACCCGAAGCGCCAACCCTTGCTCGTTACTACCGCCAGTTTTAGCAATCTATGAGATTTCCGGATTAAAACTCGACAGATTGCAATGAACCTCCCCGACGCAAGCGTCGGGGTATCGGGGAAGGAGAACTTATTCTCTACCACAGTGTTAACTGACGCAGATCCTCCTTCGGCTTGCCCTGTTCCAAAACGTATTTCTCCACCATCGCCCAATTCCCTCTCTCCCCAACCGTCCCCACGTAATACCCTGAACTCCAGAATCTTCCTCCCCAGAGTTCCTCCTTCAGCCACCGCTCCCTCTTGAACAACTCCCGTGCTGTGATACTCTTGAATTTCATCACGATACTTCCTGGCGCTATTTTCGGATGTGCCCCGCACAGTAAATGCACATGGTCTTTATCCATCCCTAGGGCCTCCAGTTCTATTTCATAGCGTTCCCCTATCCCTCTGGCCGTTTCGATCATCACTCGCTCAATCCGCTTATCTATCAGCGCCTTCCGATACTTCACCGGCATCACCACATGATAGTGGATCTCCCACACACAGTGACTTCCTCGCTTTACTCGACTTTCTTCCTTCCTCTCTCCCACCCTCTCTTCTTTATCAAGTCAGCCACCCCGCAGCAAGCTACGGGGAATCACCAAGTTGAAGAGGAGTCCCTAGTGTGGTGTCCGTTAAATAACATAAATTAATTAGTTTTCCCTGTCTGCTTTGCCAAGGCACGTTTGGCGCGCTGGATCTTGCGCAGGATTTCCTCTCCCTTCGCCTTCCATCTGTAAGGCTTGGGGTCGAGGTTCCTTTCAGCCAGATAGGTTTCTATGTCTTCGACCAATTGCCTGACGCTGGTAAAACTACCATCCCTGATAACATCTTGGGTCAGTTCGCCGAAAAAGCGCTCGACCAGGTTCAACCAGGACGAACTGGTCGGGGTGAAGTGGATGTGAAAACGCCGATGGCGCGACAACCACTTGCGGACCTTCTGTTGCTTGTGCGTGCAGTAGTTGTCAACGATCAAGTGCAAGTCCAGCTGCTTGGGTGTCTCCCGCTCGATTTGCTTCAAGAACCGCAACCATTCTACATGGGTATGCCGCTGTTCGGTGCGTGCGATGAGCTTGCCGTCCAGATAATTCAAGGCTGCAAACAACGTAATGGTCCCGTGTCGCTTGTAGTCATGTGTCTTGGTGCAAATCTCTCCCACGCCAAGAGGTAAGCCCGGCTGGGTCCGCTCCAAAGCCTGGCATTGGCTCTTTTCGTCGCAACACAATACAAGGGCCCGCTCTGGCGGATCCAGGTATAAGCCGATCACATCCCAGAACTTCTGCTCGAAGTACTTGTCATTGGACACTTTGAACGTCCTGACCAAGTGAGGCCTGATATCGTTAGCCCGCCAGATGCGCTGCACGCTGTCGGGGGAAATCCCCACCTCCCTGGCCATGGTGCGAACACTCCAGCGAGTGCGTGGCTTCGGCGGTCGTGTAGCCTCGGTAATGACCTTCTCAACCTTGCCCGCCGGTATCCATCGGGGCCGTCCTCGTCCCTTCCTGTCCCGCAATCCCTCCAAGCCGTCTCGCTCAAAGCGTTGCGACCACTTGTTCACGCAGGGCACACTAACCCCGAGTTCTTCCGCGAGCTGCGCCTGTTTGACGCCTTCGGAACGACGCAGTACGATTGTCGCCCGAAGGCTGTCGCGCACGGATACTGTCGGTGCTTTCACGCGACGCTGCAACTCTTGCAGCTCAAGATCTGTAAGTTCAATTATGGATATGGGTCTTGCCATGCCGATAGCATAACATGGTAAGACAGATTAATTCAACTTAATTATCGGACATGAGACTAGATCGATCTGCTATCTATTGCTGAATTCCAAGGCCGGCGTCCAACGCTTGTTTCCCGGCCGCCAGTATCGATCGTCAAGGTATCATCGAGTGATACACGGTCCCCCAGTAGCGCGCGTGCTCATTGTAGAGAAAGGCATTGCCCTCTATCTGCTTTCTGGCCTTTTCGCGCGCGCAGGCCAAACCGAGAATCCGAATCATCTCCTCGGCTGCTTCGTCCGGGTCCAGCCATCCCCCCCCACAGAGCCAGCCTGCGATTCGCAGGAGTAAAAGGCCCACCCGGCTAGAGAGCGCACGGGACAGGATTTGCGGTTGCCTTATAGTCGAGGTCCTCTCCAATATCGCCCAATGAGTTTCACGGATTCCCTCTGGCAACGGATCACTGATCGCATTTTTCCCGCCATTCTGAAACACCCGTTCGTGAGCGGGCTGACCACCGGAAAGCTGGCGGAAACCTCATTTCGCTACTATGTCATTCAAGATGCCCGCTACCTGAAAGATTTTTCCAGGGGACTCTCGATTCTGGCTGCAAAATCCAGCGACGATGATGAACTCTGCATGTTCGCCGAACACGCCCGCAACGCCATCGTGGTGGAGCGGGCGCTTCACGCTGGCTTCATCGAACACTGGGGCCTGAGCGCCGAAAAGGTAGCGACGACGCTGGCCGCACCCACCAACCTGCTCTACACGTCCTACCTCTTGCGAGTCGCCTACGACCGGCCCTATTATGAAGGGTTGGGCGCTTTTTTGCCATGCTACTGGATCTATTGGGAAGTAGGAAAGCATCTCCTGAAGACAGGATCGTCGAATCCCCTCTATCAGAGGTGGATTGACACCTATGGAGGGGAGGAGTTTGCAGAAGTGGTGAGATCGATGTTGAGCACCGTCAACCGAAACTGTGATGCGCTGAACCCAGCGCAAAAGGAGAGCGTAGGCATTCACTTTGATCGCAGTTCAAAGTTCGAATACATGTTCTGGGATATGGGCTATCGACGAGAGGCATGGCCCAGCGAGTTAACGAACTGAGCCAGAATGAAAACAAGGGCGCTGATTACCGCTTCAATGCTGGTGTTGCCGTGGGGTTCACCTGCGATGGCAGATCCCGAGACCAAGACTCCGGGAGAAGCGGCCGACCAGCTCTTCACCCATGTACTTTCCGGAGAGGGTCATTTCAGAACGGCCCTGGCAGAGGCTGAAAAAGCCGGTGTAGGCAAGCAGGTACTGATAGAAGCCGAGATCTTCCACTGGCTGGCGCGGAACAACGTGGACGCGCTACCGGCTTTGCTTCCGGATCTCGAGCTGCTGTTGGAAGAGTGGAATTTTGAAGAGAGCGAACTCTTTCGCACACGGGCCCAGCTATTGTCGATGCGGGCGGCCATTCGTGCCCTGCAGGCACGAAATCAGAAAGAAATGGACACATTTGAAATCGAGGTCAAAGAAAGCTTCTGGCAAGACCCCGAGTTCTCCCGATCCATCGGAGTCGACCGATGGGTGGCCGAAAATCACCAGGTCGATCGGATGGCGAAAATCACGGTGCCGATGAACCTCGAGATTGCGGTCTCGAGCGGAGGCATGACGACTTTAGGAGATCTTGTCAAAGACTGGAAAGCCATACTTCTTGACTTTTGGGCGACCTGGTGCGGGCCTTGCATCCAGCTTATGCCGGAGACTCTCAAGAGGGCTGAGACTCTGAAACCGAAAGGGATTCTGGTCGCCGGGATGAATACAGAATCAGTAGAAAAGGCCGAAGCCTTCCGCAGAGAGCGCAAGATTTCCCATACCTGGCTGGTCGAGCCATCGGATCGTCCGCTCAGCCGCCTGCTATCGATCGACTCCATTCCCCGGATGGTGCTGGTCGGACGAGAAGGTCAGGTGCTATTCAACGGACATCCCCGGGAAGGGAAGCTCGAAAGAGCGCTGGCTCAGCTCGAAGCCGATTAGCCAGCATCGCTTCTGGAATTGGAAATGTCACGTCCGCTCAGTAATGAACGAACCGGGATAGGACGTATACAGGTACGAAAAAGAACCACCTCCCGGAACCGGGAGGTGGTTACAAAAGGGCCGGTTCGCTCTCATTTCCAGCCCTGGTTTTCTGTCGCTATTTTTACACGGGGGCCATTGGCCCTCGGGCCTATCGCATTTGCCAGAAGATCGTTTGAGGGAATTTCCTGAACTACAGCTAATAAGACAAGTAATCTATAGCAGAGGTTTCGGCTTTTTCAAAGGAATATAAAGGCCCAAATTGCATTTTAGGCGATTTTCTTCCCCTGGAATACACTCTGGACTTGCAAAATCCTAATCAATTCTCCCCGAGCGGCTCGTTGGCACGAGATCCCTGCTCAGACCGGAACCAGAAATCACCTCCTAGTGTCGTGTCCGACACTAGTCTTTGGGGTCAGGCAGCTTCTGGGAAGGGGTAGATTCCTGGCCTTGAGCGGAACTTTGGGAGGCGGGCGCTTGCTCACTTTCGGGGCCCTGCCCGGAGGTTGCCAGTACGCCATTGGCGTGCCGGCCGGAATTCCGGCCCAACCACATTGACCGGTAGTAGTCCCGGCGCTCTTCCGCCGTCATGGATTCCATTTTCCTCCTCTCCCGAGTACGGTCTGCGGGCGTCATCTGGAGCCAGTGCTGACGCATGAACCGTTTCTCGGCAATGGGCATGGAATCGAAGCTCTTCGAAATCTCGTGTCGCATTTCGGGACGCAGCTGACGAAACTGATGCAGTTCCTTGCGCAGGCGATCCTTTTCTTCCGGAGTCATCCTTTCGATTCGCTCGATTGTTCGACGAATACTGGACAGTCGTTCGGACGGCAGACTGATAAATCGCTCCAGGTTCATGAATTCCTTCATACGCATCCGCTCGGCTTTGCCATAGGCCATCGCATCCTTGGAGGCGGGGGCGGATACGCGCTCGTCGAGCTTGCCGATGGGTTCCTGTTCCTTTTCTTCTCCGAAAAGATGGGATAGAGGAAAAAGGATACCCAGAATTAGAACGACCCGATAGCCGATAGGGGCACGATCCGCTAAGGGACCCCGAGCCAACCAGGAGCATCCGACAGACTTCACAGTATTATTTCTCCTCAACGAAACTCCCGCTCCTAATCATGATTACGGATCGTCAATCGGCCAGAAAGGCCAAGACTTCTACAGTCCGGTCGTCTAAGAGGACTTCAGCGTCCTCCAACGATTCGGCCAGAACCCACAGCTCGTCGACCACCGGGCGGCTCATGGTGACGGCGAAGTTGGGATATTGTGAACCTGCTCCTTCCAGCGCCAAAGGTGCATCGGCAACTGGGGGAGCCTTCACATCCGCGGATGGTGAAGTATCGTTCAATATATTGAACCCGAGAAAGCTGAGAGCGAAGAGGGCGGCGGCGGCGGCGGCCCAGCGGAGGGCAACGGGAAACACCACGGTGTTTCGCGAATGCCTCTGAATCTCCTCCAGGCGGATGAGGGTAGCGGCGGAAAAATCATCCGGGGCCATGAGCGGCTGGTCACTCAACCACTCCTGGACTCGATGCAAGGCGTCAACAGATCCAGCCTCGGCCTGCCAGAGGACCCGCACCAAGGTGTCCTCGGTGAATTCTGTAGATGGCGGGACCGGGAAAGACCGCAGCAATCGATCCAGGTTTTCATCAGCTGGGGTAACTTCTGTGCTCATTGTTATAGGATTTCCTTCAGGGTAGACTTCAGGTGCTGCCGGGCTCGAAAGATCCAAGTCTTAACAGCACTCTCACTGGTGTTCATGATGGATGCAATTTCCTGGTAACTCAACTCCTGTTGTTTGAAGAGCAAGATGGCACTCCGGTGATTCTCGGGCATGCCCTTGAGGGCGGCCTTAAATGCCTCTTCAATTTCCATGAGGTTGAGTGCGGTGCGGCCCGATTCACTGGCCTGAAGTTCGGCCGGATTCACCGGTTCCAGCGGTTTCCGCATGCGGTGACGGTACTCGTTTATCAACAGGCGTCGGGCAATGTGGAAAATAAAAGTAGATAGTTTAGCGGTGGGTTTGTATTTTGGCGCCGCCCGATAAAGGCGGATGAAGACCATCTGGGCGAGGTCCTCGGACTGAGCAAACGATCCCAGGGACCGATAGAAGAAATTGATCAGTGGTGTTTTCCATCGGTCGATGAGCTCACGTAGCGCCACCTCATCCCCTGTCCGCACCCGCAGCATGAGGGCGATATCGCGTTCCTCAGCGGGGAGGTCTTCCTGGCCGGACATGGCCGGGTCCTCTAACAGAACTGAAATATCCTGCCAAGCCGGGTTTTTGAGTGCACTGACAATCACTGAGGATTAATCCCCAAGGCCAGCAAAAGGTTGCGGGCGAGCCGCCGATTTCGCGGGGTGGCCGGACGGACACTGTGAATAGTGTGAACAAGCCGGCGAACAGGGGGGCCGCGCCGTGAATAACCAAGTCAATATTTTGGAATAACTTAAATTTGCTCAAAAGCAGGGAATTTCAAAAAATCGTGCGGAATCGAGGGGAAACGGATTGACAGCATTTTCCAGTAATCTAAGGCTTGTTGCCCACAAGATGTTGTGGTCCCTCGGACAAAATGCACTATATCTTGTGGTATTGGTCGATGTTCTGCTTACATTTACCCATCGTGCAGGGGTTACGCAGCCCCTGGAGACCGATCTTTCGGAAGGAACCGGAGGAATCCGGAATTTCGAGCTCAAGTACTAAGGCAGCATCCCCAATCACCTGACCTGTTACCTCTTCAAAAAAATCATGCAGACAACCTACTCCATCGGCAAACGATCGTTTATCCTCGATAACGATAAGGCGGAAGCGGCCTACGCCGCCAAGCGGGTAATCAACGGCCGCGAGACAATGTACTTCAATATTCTCCCGTTGAAGTATCAGTGGGCCTATGAGCTCTATCGGACCATGAAAGCCAACCACTGGGAACCGGAAGATATACCGATGCAGAAGGACTGCGAGCACTGGCGCTCCCATCACATATCGGATATCGAGCGCTGGATCATCAAGATGGGAATCGGATATTTCTCGGCTGCCGAGGGCGTCGTAGGCGACAATATCATTCACGTGGTGCGCGAGTTCGTGACGGCGCCGGAGCTGAAATTGGTACTGGGACGGCACGCGCACGAGGAGAACATCCATGCCGACAGCCTGGTCTACATGATAAGCTCGCTGGGCATCAATCCGCACGAATGCGAGGCGATGTTCGAAGACATCGAAACGATTCGCGAAAAAAACGCCTTTGCGACCAAGATATCGCGCTCCCTGCGTCGCGATCTGGACCTGAGCAAGACAGAAAATAAGCAGCTTCTGGCCAAGAATATCTTTGTGTTCGGGCAGTGTATGGAGGGCACACAGTTCTACGGACTTTTCGGTATGATTCTGTCGCTCTACCGTCAGAACAAATTTCCCGGCATCGGCCAGATGTTTCGCTACACGCTCCGGGACGAATCCAATCACATCAAGCTGCTGCGCTACCTGCTGATAGAACTAGTCGATGAAAATCCCGACATCTGGACGCGAGCATTTCAAGCGGAGCTGAGGGAGCTCATGGCGGAAGCGGTAGGGTTGGAGAATCAGTTCATACGGGACTGCCTTCCAGTGAATTCGATCGGTTTGAGCTCCCAGGAATTCGAAAGCTACATCGATTACATCGCTGACCGGCGATTGGAAAGCGTCGGCCTGAAGCCGCTGCACGAAAGCGTGCACAATCCCTTCCCGTGGCTGGCCGAACTCATGGATATCAAGAAGGAGCAGAATTTTTTCGAAGGGCGCGTTACCGAATACCAGAAGGCCTCGGCTCTGGGCACGGTATCGGACGACGAACTCTAGATTCAGACAACAACAACCGGAATGGCCGTAACTTTCCCCAGCAAGCTACCGCTCGCCTGGCACGCAGGTTAAGACTCACTTATCGCTAAAGTTACATAAATCGTTCAACCGCTCACTTCCTCGCCGCAGCCATGATCAAACACCTCACCTATGATGAAGACCTCGCGATCAAGAAATACTCGTCCGCGCCGTCCGACGAAAAGCCACGGTTCGACTGGAAAGCGGTCGTGTTGGAAGAAGAAATGGTTCAGCCGAAGATAAAGGTCCTGATCGACAGTGTGGAGAGAGATTTCGACCTCGCGGAAGTGGCTGACACGATCGGTGAAGCATTGACCAATCTGTTGCTCTCTCGCCAGGAAAAGGAGATATTTACGGAGGCGAACCGCTCCTTTGTAGCCTCATCGGCCAGGGGTGTGGCGGATCGTCTGATCGATCAGACAGCGGGAACGGGGCCGATTACCTTATCCGCCCATGACCTGCACCTTCTTATTGAGAAGTCCCTTATCGATCACGATGCGCACGATGTAGCGCGCAGCTTGGTGTTCGAGCGCTCACGCCACGTTAACCTGGAACCGGTAGATATTCGTCTCATTCGGCGCAACGGCCTGGTTGTCCCCTGGGATCAGAACAAAGTGGAAGTAGCGGTGCGCAAGGCATTTCTGTCGCTGGAATTAAACTCCGATCCGGCGGTAGCAGTCGCACGTAGCGTGACCACCCGATTACGTGACTCCGATAATGCCTTCATTCACATCGAGGACGTGCAGGATCTGGTTCAGGAGGAACTCATGCGACAGGGACATTTCAAAGCCGCCGAGGCCTACATCCTCTATCGGGCTCACCATGCGCGACTCCGCGAACAGGCAGCCCAAGCCGCAGCTGATGACGAACGTCAGGGCTCCATGGTCGTCGTCGCGCGGCCCGACGGCAGCACATTTTTCTGGGACGGTAGCAACCTGCGCAAGCGCATTGATTTCTCGGTGATCGGGTTGAATTTATGTCTGAGCAAAGACGACATTGAAGCCGAACTGCGCCGTTCGCTGTTCGCTGAGATGACGCTGGATTCGCTCAGGAAGACGATTATTCTCAACGCCAAGGCGCTCATCGAAAAGGATGCGGATTTCGCGAAGTTTGCCGGGCGCATCCTCCTGACTTATATCTATGAAGAAGTCCTGGGCTGGGACATCGTCCAGGACGGGTTCGAGAGTTTGAAATCTTTCCATATCCGCGGTTTCAAGCGTTATATTGACCGTGGAATTGAAATCGAGCGCTTGCATCCCCGGCTCAAGGAGTTCGCGCTCGATCGGCTGGCAGATGCGCTGGATCCATCTGCTGATCTCGATTTCGACTATCTGGGAGTGCAGACGCTATACGACCGCTATCTGATCGTCGACAAGACGGGACCAGAAGTCCGGCGCATGGAAACGCCCCAGATCTTCTGGATGCGGGTGGCAATGGGGTTATTCACGGGGGAGTCAGCCGAGCGCGAAGCGCACGTTATCAGACTTTACAGCCTTTACAAGGCGCGGCGGTTCTGCTCTTCCACACCGACACTTTTCAATTCCGGAACACTTCATTCGCAACTGTCTTCGTGCTACCTCTACAAGGTCGACGACAATATCGAGTCGATCATGCTGCGCGGAATCGCGGAAAACGCTTTCCTGTCGAAGTGGGCCGGCGGCCTCGGTGGTTCATGGACGGCAGTGCGGGGCACGGGCAGCTATATCAAGGGGACGAACGGCGAAAGCCAGGGCGTCATCCCGTTCCTCAAGCTCCACAACGACCAACTCGTGGCTGTGAACCAGGGAGGAAAACGTCGCGGTTCCGGCTGTGCCTATCTAGAAACATGGCATAACGATATCATGGACTTTCTCGATCTGAGGAAGAATACGGGCGACGATCGACGCCGGTCGCACGACATGAATACGGCGAATTGGATTCCCGACCTGTTTATGAAACGAATGGAAGCGCGCGAGCACTGGACGCTCTTCCGATCCAGCGACGTTCCCGACCTGCACGAACGCTACGGTTCTGAATTTGAGCGGCGTTACATGGCCTACGAAGAGCAGGCGCGACGCGGCGAAATCTACGGGGAAGAAATTAAGGCCATCGATCTCTGGAGACGCATGCTTACCATGCTATTTGAAACCGGCCACCCCTGGATCACCTTCAAGGATGCCTGCAACATACGCAATCCGCAAGACCACGTCGGCGTTATTCATAGCTCTAATCTCTGTACCGAGATCACACTGAACACGAGTGAAACGGAAACAGCGGTTTGTAATCTCGGATCGATCGTTTTGGAAACCCATCTAAATGACGATGGAACGATCGACCTGCCGCGCTTGCGCGATACCATACACATTGCAGTTCGGGCGCTGGATAACGTGATCGACATCAATTTCTACCCTACCGCAGCCGCCAAACGCTCAAACATAAGACACCGTCCCATTGGTCTGGGAGTAATGGGTCTGCAGCATGCACTCTACAAGAGGAACATTTGCTTCGCCTCTGCGGAAGCCGTGGAGTTCAACGACGAAGCTATGGAAGCGATCGCCTTCTACGCCTATGAGGCCTCGAGCGATCTGGCTTTGGAACGCGGGACATACGCCTCCTATGAGGGATCAAAGTGGTCGCGGGGCCTGATGCCTCAAGACACACTCGAGCTTCTCGAAAAGGAGCGTGGCCTGCCCATCGAAGTACCTCGGGTGGAACGCATGGATTGGGCAGGGCTGCGAAAAAAGATCCTGCAACAGGGGATGCACAACAGCAATGTCATCGCTATCGCGCCGACGGCAACCATTTCGAATATCATGGGCACTTCGCCCTGTATTGAGCCCGCCTATAAGAATCTCTATGTCAAAAGTAATCTATCAGGCGACTTCATTGTCCTTAACGCATTCTTGGTCAACGAGTTGAAGGAAAGAGGGTTGTGGGATCAGGACATGCTGGATAACCTGAAGTATTTCGATGGCGAACTGACCGATATTCCAGGGATTCCGGACGAGTTAAAGCGTAAATATGCCACCGCTTTTGATATCGATTACAACTTCCTTATCGATGCTGCCGCACGTCGCCAGAAGTGGATCGACCAATCGCAGTCAGTAAACTTATTCTTGGGTGATCCAGACCTGAAGATGCTCTCGCACATGTACCGGGCGGCCTGGCACAAGGGCCTCAAGACCACTTACTATCTGCGCACTCTGGGGGCATCCAACATCGAAAAGGCCACGGTGGGAATTAATCTGGATAAGGCACGCTCCCAGACACCGGTATCGGCAAGCGGATCCCAAGCCAAGGCTGGCGAAGAGGAAGCGCAAGCGTGCTCGATCGAAGCCATGATGAATGGAGAACCCTGCGAGTCCTGCCAATAGGGAGTCCGCCCCAATTTCACTCAAACCCAAAACCCGTCTTTGGAATTTCTATTCTCCTTTGCCAGCGACCCCCCTCGCAGCAAATGAGAACGTGGGGCGGCCTCAAAACTGAGGCCGCCCCTTTTTTTCGGGAAAGAATCCAGGCCCGACAAATTACTGGCCGTCAAAGCCGAATGCGCCCAGCATTTCCTCCAACAGATCGACCAAGGAAGCTTCGATTCCTCGTGTGGCGGCGTATTCAACGAATAGCCCAACGAGGGCCAGAAACTGTCCAGGAGTTTCAGCGGCCAGGGCCAGTTGCTCAAATCCCCGTGTACCGAGCCTCGCGGACTTTGCCATTTTTTGGCCCGGCGAGAATGCATCCTGCCATGCCTTACGGCTAATCCCCGTCTCTTGGAATTGCACAGCCGCCATCTCCTTCAGATTTAACAAATGAACCTCCCCGACGCAAGCGTCGGGGTATCGGGGAAGGAGAACTTATTCTCTACCACAGTGTTAACTGACGCAGATCCTCCTTCGGCTTGCCCTGTTCCAAAACGTATTTCTCCACCATCGCCCAATTCCCTCTCTCCCCAACCGTCCCCACGTAATACCCTGAACTCCAGAATCTTCCTCCCCAGAGTTCCTCCTTCAGCCACCGCTCCCTCTTGAACAACTCCCGTGCTGTGATACTCTTGAATTTCATCACGATACTTCCTGGCGCTATTTTCGGATGTGCCCCGCACAGTAAATGCACATGGTCTTTATCCATCCCTAGGGCCTCCAGTTCTATTTCATAGCGTTCCCCTATCCCTCTGGCCGTTTCGATCATCACTCGCTCAATCCGCTTATCTATCAGCGCCTTCCGATACTTCACCGGCATCACCACATGATAGTGGATCTCCCACACACAGTGACTTCCTCGCTTTACTCGACTTTCTTCCTTCCTCTCTCCCACCCTCTCTTCTTTATCAAGTCAGCCACCCCGCAGCAAGCTACGGGGAATCACCAAGTTGAAACTTCAGGCACCGGAGCAGAACTCACTCATTCGCGGACGAAAAGTCCAGAACGAGATGGGTGCGGCAAAGCACAGAAACCGCTTGCGCTGCGAAAATCCGGCGTTAATGCAAATAACTTGCATAACATGAACAGAATTCAGCGGATGCAGCACGGCGACAGCCATCCTCATCGAGATTGGCGTCAATCCTTATACCCGTTCCTGATTTTGATTCATGCGGCGATCAACGATAGCAACGCAAGCCCGGACCCAATTCAGGTCGCGGTCAGTATTCCCCCACAAGCTTATTGGGTAGAAAAAATCGGCGGCGAGCGCGTTTCGGTTCACTCCATATTGAGGCCGGGCGAGAGCGCTGAGACCTTTAGCCCCACACCCTCCGAGATCAATCGACTTATCCGCAGCGAGGTTGTCTTCAGCATCGGTCTCCGGTTTGAAGAAGTCATTCTGAAGCGCATCGCCAATCGAAAGGACGGGCCGGTCGTAGTCTACCTAGGGACTCCGGCTCCGTACAGTAACCCGAAGACAGGTCGGGCACACGCGAACCCTCATGCAAGAGAAGGTTATCACCCCCATGATCCCCACGTCTGGATGGACCCACAAGTGGCAATCGCGCGAGCACCCCTGATTCGTGACACGCTGGTCGCAATGGATCGTTCCGGCAGCGATGTTTACGAGGCCAACACCGTGCTTTTCCTAGACGAGCTCAGGGCGCTGCACGAGCGTTTGCGCGACCTGCTGCGCCCTTTAAAAAATCGCAAATTCCTCGTTTACCACCCCGCCTTCGAGTACTTCGCGAGGGCCTACGACATGAAGCAGATCGCCCTTGAGAAGGAGGGTAAATCTCCCTCGCCCAGACAACTTCAGGACTTTTGCCGGTTAGCGGAAGAGGAGGCCATCACGACGATATTGGTACAACCCCAATTTGACCGTAGAGCGGCAAAGGTGATCGCGGATCGAATCGGCGTCTCCCTGACAACCATCGACCCTCTTGCCTACGACTACGTGAGCAATCTGGAAGCGCTGGCGTACGCATTACACCAGGGAATGAAAGAATGAAGCCGGCAATCAGCTTTCGGGACGTCTCTTTCAGTTATTCCGATCACCTGGTGCTGGATCGAGTAAGTTTCGAGATAAACGAGGGAGAGGCGGTAAGCATCGTGGGGCCGAACGGTGGGGGCAAGACAACCATCTTGAAATTGATATTAGGTTTGATCCGGCCCAAGACGGGATATTTGGAAGTCTTGCAAGCAAGACCCTCCGTGGTAAGGCATCGCATCGGCTATATGCCCCAACACGACCGACTCGACCCACTTTTCCCTATTACCGCTCTGGAGGTGGTATTAATGGGAAGACTCGGTTACCGAAGTAAGCTTCCCGGATTTTTCAGCCGGCGAGACAACGAGATTGCCTCCCGCGCGCTCGAGCAAATGGGCCTGGCGCATGTCGCCCAGCGACTGCTTTCCCGTCTTTCCGGCGGCCAGCGTCAACGAGTCCTGATTGCGCGCGCGATCGCATCAGAACCCGACATTATGCTGCTGGACGAACCAACAGCCCATGCCGATCTGCTGGTGGAATCTGAGTTTATGGATACACTTTCGCGTCTGGGCGAAAACATGACGATCGTGACGGTATCGCACGATCTGGGATTTGTCTCCGGGAGTGTCAAGAAGGTGATCTGCCTCAACCGCACGGCGCGGACACACCCTACGAGTGCGCTCAACGAAGAGGTGATGCAAGAGCTTTACGGAGAAGACTTACGCGTCGTAAGGCATCGTCATGCCATTGGGGGCGATACTTCCCTGCACCGACATGGATGAATTCTTCACGGCTTTCCTCGATCCCGATTTCCCGTTTCTGCGAAATGCCGTAGTCGGGGGGGTTCTGGCGAGCGTTCCTCTGGGAGTAACCGGCTCATTTGTCGTCGTTCGGCGAATTTCCTACCTCGCTGGCGCCATTGCCCATTGCGTGCTCTTGGGAATCGGAGCCGCCCTTTACGGCCAGGCCCGGTTCGGATGGAGCCTGTCACCCATGATGGGAGCGGCCATCTCGGCCCTGTCCGCGGCCCTGCTGGTAGGTGCGGTGAGCATTTATGCCCATGAACGCGAGGACACCGTGATCGGCGCTATCTGGGCTCTTGGCGTGAGCGGCGGGATCGTGCTTTTCGCCAAGACCCCGGGTTACCTCGATCCCATGAGTTACCTTTTTGGCAATATTCTTCTAACTTCTCAATCCGATCTGTGGTTGGCAGGGATTCTGACCGTCACGGTGATTCTCGTCCTCCTGACCCAATACAAACATTTTGTCGCGGTATGCTTTGACGAAGAATTCGCCCGCTTGCGGGGAATACCGACGACGGGCGTCTACGTCGCCCTGCTCTGTCTTACGGCAATCACGGTGGTACTGATGGTTTCACTGGTCGGTATTGTTCTTGTCATCGCACTGATCACTCTTCCGCCCGCTATCGCGAGCCATTTTTCCAAGAGAGTCTGGGAAATGATGGTCGGCGCGGTGGTGCTCAGCAACGTATTCATTCTCGGCGGCATCGCTATCAGCTACGAGCGGGATCTCCCAACCGGTCCCGCTATTGTTCTCTTGGCAGGCTCTGTTTACCTCGTCGTCGTTATCGGTTCACAACTCTGGAAACGGCAGGCCCATTGATCAGGACACCCTCCTTACCGTCGATCATCAGAGCAATTCCAGCAGACCGGCCCCAGTTAACTTCAAGTCTTGACGAGTAGGACAGACAAGGAAGGCCTGCGATCCGCGTTAACGCGCCTGCGGGGCGCAAACATGCGCATCACCACGCCTCGGGTCGCGGTCACGGCCGCAGCGTATCAGGAACATTCTTGTTCTTACCTGCTACTTTGTGGTATCGACCCGTAAGCTTATCACGCTCATACTTGGTGAAACCGCGAGATTCGACATACTTGTTGTCACTCACTTTCTTCTCCTGTCCGGGCGTCCATTTGGTGCTTAGGTTAGGTGCAAGGTAAACCCGCCGTACTGGTTCACCAGTATCTGGAGTTTGGTTACTACTAGACTGGTGATCTAGGTTTTCACTTTTTCCCTTGATTTCAAGCTGGTTTTCGGTGATTTTAGTTCTAGTATATTCGCTAGATACTTAATCTCTAAACACAAAAACACCATGGGGTATCCAACTAAAGTTCAGCTCATCTCCCGCAAAAAGGGGGCCGACCAATATTACATTAATTTCCCCACCGCCATTGCCGAAGCGATGGAGTTCCAAAAAGGGGAGATTATTGAGTGGATCATCGAAGACAAAGCCAACATCATCGCCCATCGTCCGGTGGTTCCGCCTTCGCCGGTCACCATCAAAAAAAAACGGCACCTCGCTCCTGAACCAGTGGGAAGCAATTTGGAGGCAGTGCGAACAAGAAGTCTCCGGCACCCCCTCGTGCACGCGCCGAGTGCGCGAGCATCTGCTGGCCCATCTGGTTTGCCCGGGACGGCACACGATCACTTCGCTGATCACAGTGTTTGGCAAGCAGTTCCGGGACTGGACGGCGGATTACTCCCTTTATGCCAAGGACCGGGTGAACGAGGAGGTGATCTTTCGCCAAGTCAGAAAAGAACTCGAAGCGCTCAGCCCCGCAACCCGACCACTTTGTATTGCCCTCGACGATACCATCCTGCGCAAGACAGGCAAAACCATCCCCGGTGCGGCCTACCGCAAAGATCCCCTCGGCCCGCCCTTCAACCTCAATCTGGTCTGGGCACAACGCAGGCTTCAGCTCAGCGCGGCGGTGGCCGATGAAAACAACGAAGTGCGCATGATCCCGATCGCTTTTCAGGACGCTTCGACTCCGCGCAAGCCCCGCAAAAGCGCACCGGTCGAGCAGGTCGAACTCTACAAGGAGCAGATGAAACAGCGTAACCTCAACGCCTTGGCCACCGATGCATTGAGGCAACTGCAGCAAGAGCGTGCCGAGGAAAACGCAGGAACCGCACCCGAGTTGCATGTCGTGGTTGACGGCAGTTACACCAACCGAAAGATGCTGCGTAATCTGCCCGAAAAGACGACCCTGATCGGTCGAATCCGCAAAGACGCCAAGCTCAGCGCGAAACCCGGCGCGCAAGCCGTACTCGGACGCAAGCGCTTCTACGGAGAGGACCTGCCCACACCGCAACAAATCCGCCGGGACCCGGACATCCCTTGGATTACCGTGCAGGCGCGCGCGAGCGGCAAATGGCGGGACTTCGAAGTCAAAACCCTGGGACCCATACGCTGGAGGGCGGCCGGGCAGATGGATCTACGCCTGCTCGTCATCCGTCCGGTTGGATATCGCCTGCGCCAAGGGGCCAGAAAACTATACACCCAACCGGCGTATTTGATCTGCACTGATCCGAACCTCCCACTGGAGGACCTGCTTCAGCAATACCTCTGGCGCTGGGACATCGAGGTCAACCACCGCGACGAAAAGACCATCCTGGGTGTGGGGCAGGCTCAAGTGCGCAACGAAAACTCCGTCCAGCACATCCCCGCAACCGCAGTAGCCGCCTACGCCATGCTCCATCTGGCCGCTATCAAAGCTTATGGACAAGGCGGCAAACCTACCGCCATTCCCGAAGCAAAATGGAGGAAGCCCTCTAAGAAACAAAGACCTTCCTCTCAAGACCTGATCAACGAATTGCGCAGGGAATTATGGGCTTGTGCCATACGCCCGGAGATTTTAACCAACTTCATGAACAAAGCTCACCCAAAGGCGAAGTTGATTAAATACCAACCGGACATCTGCAGCTCGCTATTCGCCGCTACCGCATGATCTAGAACGAACCAAACTCCAGGTACTGGTTCACCAGTATCAGGATGGCAGGCAAGAGGTGGATCATTCATCGACTGGTGGATCTCAAAGACCTCACCTGCAGATCCATCGTCGTGAATCACCTGATAAACATAGATAGGCATGGTGCGAAGTTAATTGTGAATCACCACACTTTAGATCAAGTATACGGCAGTCGCAAATTCAGAGTTAACTTTCGCACTGAAAGACGAATTGCTAAGGATTTCGGTCTGCTGCAAAGGCCAGCATCCCTTTCTCAGGAAAGGGTCATCCAAATGAGTTTGCAAAGCCAACGGGTTCGTGCTTGACTGACCCTCTACAGATAGAAGAGGCATGCGGACGCTGTTAAGGATATTTCGTATTCTCTCTCGTGTGTCAGGAAACAAAGACCTATAGGCAAACCCCTCGTGAATGTTCTCATAGCCGAGGATGACCTGATCTCGCGCAAATTGCTGCAGACCAATCTGGAGCAATTAGGGCATCGTGTAACGGCGGCCGAAGACGGCGAAGAGGCGTGGCGCATGTTCGACCGGATTCCCACGCGCCTGGTCGTGAGCGATTGGCTAATGCCGATCGTTGACGGACTGCAATTGTGCGAGAGGATTCGCAGCCGGTCCAATACCGATTACACCTACTTTATCATGTTGACGGCGAACGTAGCCGATGAGTCAAACTACTACAAAGCGATGGACAAAGGGGTCGATGACTTTCTGCGCAAGCCATTGGACCGCAATGAGTTGAAGATTCGCTTGCGGGTCGCGGAGCGAATTCTGAAGAGCACCTCACGCATGAAATCCCTGGAAAACATGCTCACCATATGCGCCTACACCAAGAAGATCAACTTCCCGGATGAGGGCTGGCAGACGATCGAGGAGTTCATCACGCGGCATCTCGGTATCAAGGTTTCTCATGGGGTATCCCCCGATTACTACGAACGGGTAATAAAACCGGAACTGGAGAAACTTAAGGCGGGCACGTGAATGCGGTTTCAGGCTATGCCAACCCTGGAAGGACGCCGGCGTTTTCTGTACCGTATCAGCTGTATTCAGGCGGGGCTTATGCTCGCACCTCTGTGGGGTCATTGCGCCCCCGTGGGAGGCGCACAGTCGGTAATCTACATCGTCAAAAAGGGCGATACTCTGACCCACATCGGGCGCCGCTACAAAGTCAGCGTGAGGCAATTAAAACGCGCCAATGGTCTCAGGAGCGATCTTATCCGCACTGGCCAGAAGCTCGTGATTCCCTCCCGCAAACCCGAGTTCCGCTACATAGCCGAGGTCGTGGCTGCTACTGAGGCGATTGAGGTCGAACGTCGACGATGGAAAATCGTCGTGGGTCACCACAGCGGTATCGACAGGGGAAATGCCAAAACCTATCACCGCTACCACCTTGAACAGCGCCGTATGGAAAACGGGTTGGCGTATCACTTTGTGATCGGCAATGGGATTGATTCCGGCGACGGGCAGATCGAAATCGGGAATCGCTGGCTAAGGCAACTGCACGGAGGGCACGTCAAGAAAGAGAAGGTGAACGAAGTCGGTATAGGAGTATGTGTGGTGGGTAACTTCGAAAGACACCGCCCATCGCGCAAACAACTGGAGGCCTTTTCGGAGTTGGTGCAATATCTGAGAGAAGACATCATACGAGTTCCCTCACGATTTGCCGTGCATAAGGAGATCGATCCCGGGCGCACCGTTTGTCCGGGTCGCTATTTTCCGGTCAGCGCGATGCATCGACGCTTTCCTTCCTGATTCACCATAAGCAACGTGAGGAGAAGATTGCTGAAGGCCGATAGATTTTTGCGGTCCCGGTTCATGCAGGAGCGTCCTCATCGGCATCATATCCCAGGTGGGGCCTCAACCATTTCTCCGATTCCTCCACGGCTTGACCCCTTCTTAGCGCATAATCCTCGACTTGGTCGCGTCTGACCTTACCGAGGTTGAAGTAGCGTGCCTGGGAATGGGAGAAGTAGAGACCGGAAACCGAACTGGCCGGGTGCATGGCGAAGTTCTCGGTCAGGAACTGATAGGGGCCCTTGCCAACGTTCATCTTTTGCTGCCTCAGGAAGTGAAAGGTGGTCAAACGCTCGCTACGGTCAACATCGCTATAGACTTCCACATCGCCGCCCACACTGTTGGCCGGCCAGATTCCAACCATAGCGCGAGATTGATCACTTCGACTGACGTTTCCGTGCCGTAATCTTCCTGGCCCGGTCGTGTTGCGGTAAAGGTATTGGTTTCAATGATGTCGCTGCCCGCTTCAGGAAATGCCCGGTGGATGCCGGCCACCACGTCGGGCCGCGTCAGGCTGAGTAGATCATTGTTACCCTTGAGGTCACGCGAATGATCGGGGAAGACATCGCCTCGGAAATCGTCTTCAGTCAACCTAAGTTGCTGTATCATAGTCCCCATGACGCCATCCATGATCACCATTCGATGTTCAGTGTTTCGCTGATGCTCCGCTCTACGGGCACTCCACGGTTTCGCCTGCTGAGTCGTCATGGGGCAAGACATATCAATGTATCATGATATTTTGATGTGTAAATCGAATAGTAGCAGCTATTTGATCTCCTTGGAGTTGACGGTATCCCTGGATATCGCATAATGGAGTGAAGCGCCGTTACTCCGTGGCCTACGCATATGACACCTACCTACAAACGCAAACCGGACAAGCAGGCCACGGGGATTCCCGGCCCCGTTCTGATCTGGGCGGCGATCGGGGGAATTGCTGCGATTTTCATTTTCGGTTCGTTACTGCTGCTGCGCCTGCAGCCGACTGAACCTTCGCATTCGACGCTATCTGATCGCGTAGAGGACGTATCCTCCTCTGCAGAAACCGTGCGCGGACCACAGAAGCATCTAAATCCTGAGAATACGACGCAGTTGGAAGAAACATTTGTCATGGATGAGATTCTCAGTTCCGGTACCATTTTGCTTAATTCCGAACTTGTGCAGGCTGCGCTGGAACTCGCTTATGACGCTGCTCCTTTTGAAATCGCTACACCATGAATCGAACAACCCACCATTCCGTGCTCCGCACCTTCGCGGTGAGCCTCATGCTCATGTATTCATTGGCCCTGCCGGCGCAATCCAACCTTCCGCCAAGGATAACGGAAGCGGGCGCGCATCCTGCCCTGACTGATCCTCGGGAGCTGTTCGCTCTCGAACACTTTCTGCAGTTGAGCGTCGTCGAGCTGGAGAGAATTCAGCTCGTGGTTTCCCGCATTCGGGCCATGAACGAAGAAGAGAAATCGGCCTTCGCGGCGCGTATCAAGGAATACCGCGATCTGCACCCTATCATACGACAGCGCATGCAGGCTGGCTGGCACCGGGATTGGCAGAATCCCGAGGATCGAGATGCCTGGCATACATTTCTGTTATCCATTGCGCCTGAGGAGAGAGAGGCCATTCGAATGAAGCTGCGATCTCTTACTTCTGACGATAAGATGGCCTACCGGCTGGAGCGGCTAGCCAGCTACCGCGAGGCCCACGCTTTCTCCAACTCGCCACAGTAGGCCAAACCCATGCACTGGTTCCGCCCGCCATGCGGGTGCCGAAAGGGACTTTGGTTCTATGAGAGACGAAAAGGAGAGCTGCGCGAAGCAATCGAGCACCTTGATGGCGATCTACGGGAGCTCAAAAAACAGCGCACCCAGACGGCAAAGCATCTGCCCTTGGGCCAATTGCCCGAAGAAAAACGTTTCCATCAGCTGGCCCCCATTCGCAAACAGTTCATCGACACCATCCCAATGATTGCTTACCGAGCCGAGACCGCCATGGCCACTGTGCTGCGCGAGACCCTCGCCCATCCCGATGAGGCACGCCCTCTTTTGCGCGATATTTTCACCACACCGGCCGACCTCATTCCCGATGAACACAACCAAACTCTGACCGTCCGCTTACACTCTTTGTCCAATGCGAAATTCAACCGGGCCGCCCACCGATTAGCCAATCAGCTCAACCAAACCGAGACTGAGTATCCAGGATCCCCACTGCGCCTCCAATACGAATTGGTGTCAGATTAACTCCGTGAGTTCCGGGGTTCTGCCCTTAGATCATCTCACTAAAGCACTAGGGACGACGCCTTGAGATCGTAAAGGGGTACAGAGAGATCCTTCGGTCTCTTGAATCCCACAGAGCACATCATTGAGTGTCGCGATCTCGGCAAGACCTACCTGGTCCCGGTGCGCGAAGGCGGGCTGAAGGCTGCCGTGAAGAGCCTGGTAAGGCGCCAGACGCGCGAGGTAGAAGCGGTCAAAGATGTCAACTTCACCATTTCGCCTGGAGAGATCGTGGGTTTCCATCACGTTGCGGCGGCAACCATCTTCGCTCGCAAGCTACGCCGAGTCGAGAGGGATTGCCGCTCTCCATTTCTCGGATGACGCCTAGAATCTGGAGGGCGCCAATCCTTTGGCGCCGCCGACCTTCCTCGGCGAAAGAACTGTCAAACGGGTTCATTAAGAGGGGCTTTATCGAGAACTGCGGCCATCAACTATGGCTGGCAATGAACATCCGTTCACTAAAAGTTTCACATCAGGCGTATCCAGTGCCGATTGGGACTGAGAATAGACAGCCGGATATGGAGAGCAGACCGGGGTATGCATCCTGGGATATTCGCAGGCCACTCGATGGCAAAGCAGTACGGTGGCCGCAGGAATTCATCCAGCATCAGGCTTTCGAAGTCCTTGGATCCACTCAGCCGATAGGCATCCAGGTGAACGAGATTGGTTTTGCCCTCGTATATCGCAAGGATATTGAATGTCGGGCTGGTAATAGTGGCGGTGATTCCGATACCCCGTGCCAGGCCGCGTACAAAAGTCGTCTTTCCGACGCCGAGATCTCCGTGCAGTGCAACCGTTAGGTTTTCCGGCATCTCGGCCACGGTAGCTGCCGCGATCGCTTCGGTCTCTTTTGCGGAGCAGGAGCTCAAGCCTTTCTCAAGCGCCTGTAAAGTGCTCATAACCAGAAAGTTCAGATAAGTCCAAGTTACCGTCGAGGTCGACGAGCCGGGAATCCGGGGTGTCATCGGTCTGCCGGGTTACGCGCCCGATCAGCGTCAGCTTTGTCTGGAAATGAGTGTTGAATCGCTGAATTAGCGCCCCAGGTGTTTCCTTATCGGACAGTGTCAGGAGCAACTCGTAATCCTCACCGTCGCATAGCGCATGGAAGAGCGGCGACTTTCCGGAGTTGGCGGCGGTTTCGACGCATTCCGGGCAAAGGGGTAGTGCCGAGCTGTGCAGTTCCGCCCCGCAGCCGTGCGGCAGCAAAGCGTGGAGGTCCTTTGCCAACCCGTCAGTTACATCGATCATGGCATGCAATTGTGCATGCCGAGCCAGCCAGCGGCCCTCGCGGAGTCTCGGTTCAAAGGTATAGTGCTTACCGCTTAGGCTCCCGCCCAGGGCTCCCGTAATAAGGATGAAGTCACCGGGTAGGGAGCCGGCGCGCCGGACAGGTTTCCGAGCAAATCCCCACAGCGTCAGAACGGAGCCGAAAAGCTCGTCTGAAGAGCCGCTGATGTCCCCACCTGCGATGGCCACCCGATGTTTCTGAGCCGACCGGCTGAGTCCCAGGTGCATACGCTGCAGATAGTTTATACTCATGCGAGGTGGCAGGATCAGGCTCACGACCGCTGCCTTAGGTATTCCCGCCATGGCGGCAATATCACTCAGGTTGCGTTTGAGAAGCTTTGCCCCTACATGTTCGGGCGCCAAGGATTCGTCGAAATGCCGGCCAAATATCAGCGCATCGGTGGTGGCCAGATTGATCTCACCGGCGTGGGCAGGAATAACGGCACAGTCGTCTCCCATTCCGTAAGGCTCCGGGGGCATGGCGTCACCCAGCCACGCCCGGATGCGCTGCAGAAGCTCGGTTTCTCGCAGACTGGATACCTGGTCGGAGGGAGAACTGGTGAAAGGCCGGTGCATCGCTATGGCTGAATCAGGATTAGAATGATGGAGTTCAGGTTGAACGTGGCGTGAAACAGTACCGGGACAATAAGATTCCCGCCGATCTCGTAGCACAGGCAAAGAATGAGACCGAGGACTACCAGAGAAGGAAAACTCATCAGGTTCAGGTGAAGTAAGGAAAACAAAAAGGCGCTTATGAGCATGGCCAGAAAGATTGGCATACGGCCCTTGCAAAAACGGTAGATGGCGGCGCGAAACAAGAGCTCCTCGGCAAAAGGAGCGAAGACCACGGCAAGGATAAAGAGAATAACCAGTTCCCATGGGTGGGTAGCTTGGGAGAAGATCATGACCATCTCCTGGCGATCGTGGGGTAGGTCCCAGCCCAGATATTCCATCAGCGTCAGCACCCCCAGCCAGAGTATCCCGACGAGCCAGATAATGGGGAACGAAGCGAGGAACAGGAATAGGCTGAAACGAATTGCGCGCCTCAAAGAACACTTTTTGAGATTTAAATCGGATGCGGCGATGCCGGATTGGATTTGTTGAAATACTATGAAGGCAACGATCACGCCGATTTCCATGGCAAGCGCCGCCATCGCCAACTGCCCCGTGTTATTCAGAGTCGCTTCGTTTCCGAAGAGTCCGGCAAAGAAATTGAAACCTGCCTGGAAAAGGTAAACGGTTGCGAACGTGAGCCAGAGAAAGAGGCCGAAATCAATCCACCGGATATTCCATATCGAGACCGAAGGTGGTGCTGAGGTGACGCCCAGCGGCGAGAACAGTTCCCGCCAATTTTTCAGGAAAATCAGTAGACTGATCAGACCAAGCAGCATCAGCCCGAGGGCATAGATGGAAAAAAAAAGCAGGTTACCCCGTGAAAATGAAGTCAGTTCATCCACGGTGAACGGAAGGTCAACCGTTCAGTGACGGTAGACACCCCCAAACGACTTTGCCGTCGACTAACGTACATTTGACCTTGCCCTTCAAGGTTTCTCCGATCCAGGGCGAGTTTGCCGAGCGACTCTGGAATTGGTCGGCTTCGACTACCCATGGCTCATCGGGATCGAAGACCGTAATATCAGCTGGATCCCCAGGGGAGAGACGCCCCGCTTTCAGCCTCAGGGTTTCGGCTGCTTTACAGGTCAACCATGCGATGACTTCGTTCAGGGTGCAACGCCCGTTTTGGTAGAGAACCTCGAGACATACGGCCAAGGCGGTTTCCAGCCCGGTAACACCGTTGGGCGCACGGTCGAATTCCTGATCCTTTTCGTAATCGGAATGAGGGGCGTGATCCGTGCCGATACAATCGATGGTTCCGTCGAGCAAGCCCTCGATGAGCATCTGGCGGTCGGATTCGGAGCGCAGCGGCGGGTTCATTTTGAAGTTAGTATTGTAGCTACTGAGGCATTGGTCGGTGAGATGGAGGTGATGTGGGGTGACCTCGGCCGAGACGCGAACGCCTCGGCTTTTGGCGCGGCGTATTATGTCGACCGCGTTACCCGAGGTAATGTGCTGCAGGTGAATGCGGCCGCCGGTAAGATTCGAGAGGATCACATTGCGGCTGACGACAATCTCTTCGGCGGCGCTGGGCCATCCGCGCAAACCGAGCCTGAGGGACCAATGGCCCTCGTTGATTACGGCGCCTTCGGTCATGTCCATATCCTGGCAGTGATCCATGACCACGAGGTCAAACATGTTAGCATATTCAACCGCTCGACGCATGATTTCGTTATTTTGAACACAGAATCCATCGTCGGTAATGGCGACAACCCCGGCGCGCTGGAGCGAGCCGATCGGAGCAAGATGCTGCCCTTCCTGGCCCAGAGTAATGGTACCAGTAGGATAGACTTTTACCAAGGCGTCGCGTTCGATGATATCTTTGATGTGCTGTACCGTGCTGACGTTGTCGGCGGGCGGCGTCGTGTTTGGCATACCGACGACTGTCGTAAAGCCTCCGGCGGCGGCGGCCCTGCTCCCGGTAGCGATAGTCTCCTTGTGCGTTTGCCCAGGTTCGCGAAAATGCACGTGAATATCGACCAGCCCGGGGGCGACGACCAAACCCGTCGCATCGAGCTTGCTGGCAGATTCCTTTTGCTGTTCGTTGAGCGACTCGCTGACGACACCGTCTACGGCACACAATTCGCCGACTTCGTCGCGCCCGTTTGCCGGATCAACGACTCGGCCACCGGATATCTGGATACAGGAACTCATCATGAATCATCCACTGTGAGCGGACCTTCGAGGACCTCTCGGACCCTTGACGCCTGCCAAGCGGGAGGCCGCGCCGGAGCACAGGAAAAGTACCGCCATACGTACGGCAATACCATTGGTTACCTGCTCCAGAATCACGGAACGTCCGGAATCAGCCAGTTTGGAGTCAATCTCTACCCCGCGGTTGATGGGACCGGGGTGCATGATCAGCGCGCCCGGCTTGAGCAGTGAGGCGCGTTCCCAGTTGAGACCGAACATACTGGTGTACTCACCAAGCGAGGGAAAGTGGGTCGATGTCTGCCTCTCGTGCTGGATGCGCAGGAGCATAACCGCGTCGGCGTCGGTTAGCGCCCGTCTCAGGTCATGGACGACATCGACGCCCAGTTCAGCGAATTGATCCGGAACCAGAGTTGCGGGACCGGCCAAGGTCACATGAGCACCCATTTTGGTCAGAGCCCAAATGTTGGAACGAGCTACGCGACTGAAAAGAATGTCGCCCAGGATGGTGACTTTCTTACCCTCAAAGCTTTCCCACCGCTCATTGAGTGTAAGGCAATCCAGAAGCGCTTGTGTTGGATGTTCATGGGCTCCATCTCCCGCGTTAATCACGGGAATGCTGATGAGCCGGCTGATATAGAGCGGAGATCCGGCCGCGGAGTGCCGAATGATTAGAATATCCGCTTTCAGTGCCTCAATGTTGCGCACCGTATCCCGGAGTGATTCGCCTTTGGCCATGCTGCTGCCGGACGAAGTTATGGTCACGACATCGGCGCTAAGCCGGGTCGCGGCCACGTCGAATGCCATACGGGTCCGCGTGCTGGGTTCGAAAAACAGGTTGACGACCGTTTTCCCTTGTAACGACCGGAGCTTCTTCTGACTGCGCTGCATAGTCTTTTTGAACGCGGAAGCGGTAGCGAAGATGAGCTCCAGTTCGTCACGTGAGAGCGATTCGATGGAAATCAGATCCTTGCGATTCCAGCTGTTGGCGGGGCTCATGGTGCTAATATTGGTATTCCAATTCAGGATGGCGCTCCAGAGACTCGCGCGAAATGCATTCAATGGCCTGATGAACTTCCCGACTGGACAGGTTGCGCACTTCCTTCATGTAAAAGATAGGTGATACCAGTCTAATGCAGTTCGTCCATTGAGGTGCAATGAGAAACATGGATTATTCCCCCCGAAGCCATTGTTGGAGCTGGCACCGGCTCTGCAATTTCCTGGCCTTTCGCAGCTCCGGATCGAGTAATTCGCGATAGCTGGGCTGGGCGAACCGTTTCCCGTGCAAAAGAACCCTGGCGTGGTGACCAGGTGCCCGCACCAGCCTGCCCAGTGCTTGGTTGATCTTAGTCATGGCGGGAATGAGATAGACCTTCTGAAAGGCCTCGGTGCGGGATTGATCGCTCAATTCCTCCATTCGGGCCTTCTGTATTGCATTCACTTCAGGCAGAGCCGGTCCCACCACGATGGCCGTGTTCACCCGTCCGCCCAAGGTGTCGATGCTTTCGGAATAACTGCTGCCCAGAATCAAGAAAAGCACTGTCGGTCGATCCAGGGAGGCATTCAGGAATGAAGATTGGTCGGAGAGATCAGCGCCGGGGCGCTGAATCGCAACGGGAATCGACGGATATCGTTCCTTCACCGTTTCGAACACGTCATTGGCGTATCGATAGGAGGGAAAGAAAACCGCCACGCATTCCCGGTCTTTTCCAAATGCTTCCTGAATAGTAGCGGCGGTGCGCTCGAAAAACTGTGCCCGATAGCGGAGCCGGGTATCGACACGGCAATCGATCGCGACCGAATAGGCGGACTCACGCCAGGGAGCCTGCGCCCGGATCACGTGTGTGTGGGTGTGGGCGAGGCCGAATGCGGAGGCGAAGATCGGGGTGGGCGAAAGCGTTGCCGACATCATTACCGAACCCGCGAATTGATGAAGCGTAGATGCAATTTCGGCTGAGGCATCCAGAGAGCTGAAGCAGAGTTGACCGTTTCGCGGACACCATATGAGGGTTCGAATATTTGAATTCTCCAGCAGCTCCGGAAATCGACTGCAGGATCGCAGACTTTCGCTCGATTCGGGAGACAGGAGGTCATCCTCGATGCGTGTCGTTGCTGTCAATTCGGTTATTCGCGAGAAGCTCTCGGCTAGCTCGTAAACGCAACTCGCTTCCAGACAATCGGTGCGCGGGAGCGATTTCAGGTAGAGGCCCAGATCTTCGGTTGCCACAATGAGTGGCCGGGGAACCTGTGCGTATACCAGGTCGGCGGCGAGCTCGAAGATGTCGTCTGCCTTGAGTTCGAAGGAAAAGGCGGCGTTGGTGCGCCCGGGTAAATTGTGGGCCTCATCGACTATAATCAGCGTTTCCGCGGGATTAAACGCCGGCAGATCAAAGAGGAATGAGCGATGGAGCGGCGAGAAGACGTAATTGTAATCACAGATCCAGATGTCCGCGAAGGGAAGAAGTGCTCTGGAGATTTCGAACGGACATACTCCGGTGCGCCCGCCCAGTTCGCGTACCATCTGGAGGTTCGGGTTCGCCCCATCGAACAGGGCTGTTGGATCTATTCCGGCTTCTTGCCAGTGCTCGTCAGCGGACGGGCGACAGGACGCGCCTGACCTGCAGGTATGGCGAGAAGAGATGATTGCATGTTCGCTACGGTTCCTGACCTGGTAGAAGCGGAGACCGGAGGCACGCGGGTTGATCATTTCCTCGAGATGTCGGAGCACGGACAACTGGCCGGTCGATTTACCCGTCAGGTAGATGACACGATCGTAGCGCGCGCGCTGCATTGCCTCCAGGACTGCGCTGAGGAGGATTCCTGTCTTGCCGAATCCGGTGGGGGCCTCGAAGAGGAGCACTCGTGACGATTCCATCGCTTCCCTGACTTGCTGCCAGGCCGTCTCCTGGCCGGGTCTCAGACTGGCGTAGGGGGGAGGTGCCGGAACCCGCGAATGGGAGGTACCGGCTTCCCTGCGGAATTCGGCAAACGATATCAGGCGATCGAGTTGAGATTCCAGTTTCGCTTCATCGCGGGAAGTTACAGGAACGAGTTGAGTGATGCCGTCGGCGACGTGCACAAAGAGAAGCTCGGCCATGAGGATGCGATCTGTATAGGCCGGCTGCTGCCGCGCTAGAGTGAGATAGATCGCGATTTGCAGCAGGTAGCAGGCATAGCGAGTACGCAGCTCGTGTTCGGCAGCCGGCAGTTCCGCGGTAACCGATTTTACTTCGCGAAGCCGCACCGTTTCTCCGCTCATGAGGATTTGGTCGATCCTCCCCTGGATGTTGACGCGCCAGCCATGACGTTCCAAAGCACCCTGGAGACTGACTTCGAACTGGCTCTGATAGTTCGCCTCCCGGGCGCGCCGTTGCAATTCGCGATGCCAGCGTTGTCCCAGCTCGGCGCGCCATCGGCCCCGGGCTCCACCGGCGACGGGCCCGGGCCCAATGCGGAATTCCGCTAACTCTCGGGCGCTCAACGAGACCGTGCGGTCCGCTATGCCGATACGCATACCAAGGTTACCTTTTCAGCGTGGCGCTTTCGCCTGTACGAAGTTGATCACGAGGAGCTCCATCGAGGCCGGTGGCCATCCCCTATGGGTGGATCATGAACCCGAGATCCGGTCCCTCCGCTCACGCAGAGGGCTACATGTAGCTCGCTCCGTGAGAAGCGGGAAAGGTTGGCAATCGACGAGATTCATTTCGAGGCACGACACTAGCGCTGCCGCAGCCAGAATTCCTTTGGCTTGGGCATGGTAAAAAGGCTGTCTGGAATGTCGACGTTGGCTTCGACCGACTCGTATGTGATCTCGCGGTATATCTTTCCTCTAACCCTGAACTTATAGGCTGTTTCCATGATCACCCCGTTCACCCGTTCCAATTTCACGGGTAGTTGCTCCGCGTCCATTAGCTGACCGGCAAAGCTGTCCTTGAAGTCGACTTTCAGGATTTGGTAGCGCTTGGCATCGAAGGTGTACACCATGACGGGCCCGTCCTTTATTTTTCCTTCGACTAGAAGAACAGAAATATTCCCCATCTGGTCCTTGCCCCGAAACGCAAAGTGATTCCCCTTTTCTTGGTAATCTACGAAGACGTCATAGAATTCAGCTTCCCGCTGGAATGCCTTGATGTTTCCTCCCATCTTCTGAGGAAGTTTTTCTTTCGGCGAAAGCTCCTGACTCCAAGCGGTGTCGCCGTCATAAACGCGAGCCGTAATGTAATCACGACCTAATTTCCGGTAGTGTTGCTCGACGCGATAGGAATTGGGGGCCTTCCTGTACCAAGTCATTTTGAAGGTCGATTTGCTGCCTTCCTTTACCGTGCCTTTTATACGCAACGACTGCAGTGCCTTGATCTTCTCCATGCCCCCACGCACTTTCAGGTGGTACTCGATGATTTTCGCGGCCGTGGGATCCGTCGAAGTGGGGCCCACGACCTTGGGCTTTTTTTCGCTATCGACTTCCTCCTCCTGGAGCGGCGCGGAACTGTCGTCAGTGTTCTGGCCCCATAGGAGCTGTCCGGGAGCAAAACAGAGTGAAAGGGAAAGAATCACCAGTCCGGCGATGCGAAGGGCTGCCATCATGTTATGATCATGGCAGGAACAAGGCTGTGCGGCAACTTCTTTGCTCATGCCCGGCCGGCGAAATTACGTCAGAGGATGAAGTCGGTTTCTCTCGCCACCCAGGCAAGCAGCCTTTCGTTGAGAAGCGAGACCGTTGTCGGATCAGTCTGTTGGCTCTCGATGGGACGGTTTAGAATGAGGCGGGCGGATTCTCGATCTTCTCCGTTCAAGGCGTTCCACCAGGCTTCCTTGACGGGATACCCCTCGATGCGCGTAAGCAGGTAAATCGCCTTGAACAGGACGGTCTCCGGGTGGGAGGCATTTCTCCATCCCAAAATGGCCCGTTCGAGAAGTTCGTAGGCGGCCACAAACGATTCCATGTGGATCAGGTTAAGTGAAAGCAGTCGCGCGAATGTAGCCGCCGCTTTAAGGGTACGGTAATCGTTTCCCAGAAAAGAGGCTCTGTCCGAGATTCTGATTTCACCCACGAATCCGGGACCATCACTGGATCTTCTCTCGATCTGACAGGTAACATGGTCGAACAGATCGGCGTGCGTCTGGTTGTGGGGCCGTGACGATCGCCGCTGCAGACATCGTAACAGCCCTTCGGTCGGGTTGAACACCGAGAATTGGTGAAACCGTTCAGTATCGGATTCCCGCGTTAGAACAATACCTTCGACTCGAATGCGTGGGGCAGGCATGGACTGTCTCTTCGAACTTGATCATTCCCACGACACCTGGTCTCGAAGGGTAAACAGCAGTAACTTCGCTGTAGCTTGCTGCTGCGAGAAGACGTTTATAGGGTGTCGTTCAATTTCCATTTAGTGAAGCTGGCTCGAAGTACTTTCCGCCACTGGCGCGGCTTCGTCATCGAACTGCGCGCCCGCGGTCGGATTCTGAAATGCGATCGGAACATCCGCGTCGTTTTCCGAATCGTAGACGGGCACCACAGCGCCTCCAGATATGATCAGTTTCATGCCGTCAGCCACCGACATCATCAGTTCCAGGACATCTTCCTCGGGCACCATGATCAGGTAGCCGCTGGTGGGGTTGGGCGTGGTGGGCAAAAAGATATTGCAGATGGTGCGTGCAGTCTTGGCTTGCACCTCCCCTTTGCCTTTGCCGGTTAGAAACCCCATGGCGTACATGCCGCGCCGCGGAAACTCGATCAGGACGCATTTCTGAAAAACAGCTTTCTTCTGCTGGGTAAAGGTATCGATGATCTGCTTAACCGTATTGTAAACCGTTTTGATGAATGGCAGGCGGGTTAAGATCTTCTCTGCCAGATTGACGAGAAAACGACCGATCACCAGTTGGGAGAACCAGCCCAGAATGGTGATTAGAATGAGGACGATGAAGGTCGAGACTATGCTCAGGCCACCGGCGATCCAAGGAGTTCTTTGCAGTTGGTCCTGGAGAAAGGGAAAGAATATGGCCCGTGTCGGCGTGCCGATTCGATCTACCAGGAAATTGATGACAAAGATAGTCACGGCAACCGGCGCCAGCAGGAGCAATCCGGAAAAAAATGCGTTTCTTAGCGCCTTGAGCATGGTGAATAAGAAATCAGGATGATTGAGACTGACTAATAAATCTCGGATTCTGAGACAACTCTCTTTCTGCCCGAGTTCCTGAATCACACTTCGGATGGCACGCGCTCACCGTTAGGCAGATTCCAGCCTCCCTGGCGTGCGCGAGGGCTCGTTGCTCATATCGACGCATCTGTTCGCGATCGTAAGCTTCTTTGTCTTCCAGACCGGCCAGATGAAGCCAACCGTGGACCAGGTAAAGTGCCAGCTCATCGGCTTGGTTCCGGCTCAAGGCGGTCGCCATCACAGCAGCCTGTTCCAGCGACACACAGATTTCACCGGCGAAGTCCATTTCGGGGTCGCCGGGAAAAGTGATGACATCGGTCGGGTCAGTCTGACCGAGAAAGCGGTTATGAAGAGCGATCATCTCCGGGTTATCGAGCAGGGCAATCGACATGTCCCCCGATGCTACCGGGGGAAGCGGCCCTCGGTCCAGTGCCCGGATGAGCTCGATTATTCCCTTCCTAGGAACCCGGAAGCGGCGGGAACGATTCGCTACCGATACCAACCGCGCCAAGCTGGCTTTAGATTCGGCGGTCCGTTGCATAACGCTTTGGTTGTCAACTAAATGAATACGGTTGTTAATCAAATTGGTGCAAGGTTCGGGCTGGTGTGGTGCCCCTCAATGCCGCTCTCATCTGTGTAAAGTTTTTGACGGGACACCACACTAGGCGGTGCTGTGCGTCGGAGTCGCCTGCGCGGGTGAAGAAGAGGGCAGTGAATCCCCGTTCTTGGATTGCTCTGTGCGGTTGTTTTCATGCGACCGATCCGTTCCCTTTTTTTTCTCGGGATATTCGAGCCGGGAATGGAGCATATTCAACGCAGTGTAGGCAAAGCTCCGCTTAATCTTGTCAAGTTCCTCCAGCGTAAGGGCGCATTCGGTCAGTTGACCGTCTGTGATACGGTCGCTGAAAATGCTGTCGATGAGCTCGTTAATACTTTGCGGAGTGACCTTCCGCAGGCTGCGGCTGGCGGCTTCCACACCGTCTGCAAAGAATATGACCGCGCTCTCTCTGAATTGAGGCTTCGGTCCTTCATACCGGTATGTTGATTCGGTGACCTCGTCGACCTCGATGTGAGGCGCGTCGTGATAAAATGGAGGATCCGTGGATTTGTGCCGTTCCAGTGCCTTGTCGTAGAAATACTGGATCAAGGTAGTGCCGTGATGTTCCCGGATGACGTCCATGATACCTCGAGGCAGCTTGTGTTGTTCCGCCAGAAGTATCCCTTCCTTGACGTGGCTTCGAATAATCAAGGCGCTCATGGACGGGTTGGTTTCCAAGAGCGGATTGATACCGTCGTGTTGGTTTTCGGCGAAATACTCAGGCTTTACCAGTTTGCCGATATCGTGGAACAGCGAACAGACCCGGCACATCAAGGGGTTGGCACCGATAGTGGCGGCCGCATTTTCCGATAGGTTGGCCACCATGAGGCTGTGATGGTAACTGCCCGGTGCGTTCACCTGCATCCGGCGCAGCAGCGGGTGGTTAAAATCCGTTAGCTCCAGAAGTGTGATATCAGTGGTGAATTTGAATAGGTTTTCGAGAATCGGTAGAAAACCCAGGACGGCGATGCCGGTGACAACCCCGATCACTTGGCTGGCAATCATGTTCTGAACGATCACCATTCCATCTAATCCGTCGCGCATCCCCATAAAGAAGGCACAGATTGCAAGGCTGAGACCCGCCATGCCTCCTGCCCGCACCACCCGGGCGCGCACCTGAATGTTCTGGCAGGCATAGATACCGACCAGGACGGAGAGAAAACTAATCAGCAGAATGATCAGGGAACCGTCCTGCATGAGTGCGTTGAGCACGCTGACCACCAGGGCCACAAAGATGCCTTGGCCGGTACCAAGCAGGATGGTGACCAGAAATGCGCCCAAGGCCACGGGCGAAAGGAACGGCAGCATACCCGCAAAGTCCGAAGTCTTTTCTCCGATTAGCCTGATATCACCGGTTTCGAGCACGATCCGAATGAGAGCCAGGTTTAACAGGATAATAATGCCGGAAAGCGCGAATTCCTTGGTGTAATCGCGTAGTGATACATGGCCCACTTTCAACACGATGACGGCACAGAGCAAGATGGCGAAGGTCATCAACACACGTTCCCAAAGGAGGGCGTCGAAGAGGATACCCGACTCGCTGGTCTCCCTCATCTGGCGGCGGTAAGCGGCAAGCTGCTCAATCTGTAGATCGGAAACCTTGGTGTTCGGTTCGATGATGGTCTGGCCCTCCCGAACGCTGACCACGACCGGTTCCACGGCGTCGACGATTTCCCGGATCCGTTCCGCGCTACGTCCCGCGTCGAAGACGAGATTGGGCTCCAAACCGTGCCTCAGGATGCGGTTGAGCTTCATATATACGTCCCGAGGTACGTCCAGGGACGATAGATTGAGTCGCAACGACCGCAGCGCGTCCTCGTCCGATTGCACCCGGACCTGCGAAATCGCACCCGACTCTTCCTGGATATGAAAGAGGCTCAGGTCGCCGCCGGCAGCTCGAATTTCTTCGTGATCGGAGTCGTAGATGCCTTCCTCGTAAATGCGCTTCAGTTCATTCAGGCCGTTGGCGATGGCGGATTCCCGGGTCTCGTTGTCCAAAAGACGAAAAAGTACCAGCAGATCCTTGCTGTCGATTTTATATGTCTGTAACGTAGCGTTCCGTACAAAGAAGGCCTCAAAGCTAGCCTGTCGGTCGGCTTCGTCGAGGCCGGACACTTCGCGATCGAGCTTCTCCATCTGCTTTTGCAGCCCCTCGAGTTGCGTTTTGAAGCGCTCGAATCCATTGAAACTGAGACGATATATTGGAGGAACACGGTTGCGGCTTTGCTCGATCAGACGCTCGGTAAGTTGCGCGCTCTCATAGGAAAAGGGGAACTCCGCGACTATACGTACGCGGGCTGCCTGGTTGGGTAGAATTTGGGGACCGGCGGGGGATAAACCGGCAAAGCAGACCAGGACCACCACGACCACGAATACCAGAAAGGTGAAGGCAGCTACGAGCTGGCCGAGATCAAATTTCAAGCGCTGTGTCGATTCCCTGCTGGCGCTGCGCAGGCGTCGCGAAGATACCGGCTGTATTCTCTTGGTTCTACGGAACCTTGGCATGATTCTTAATGCTCCCTCGCTCAGGAACGGCTGGTGGCTTCCTCGGTGATGGAAGTGGTAGTTGTGCTGTCTTCGAATTCCTCGGCTTCGTGACGATACCGGCTATAGGCATCGACGATACGCTGGACGAGACGGTGCCGTACCACATCGCCGGAATGAAATTCGAATACACAAATGCCGTTTACGCGGGTCAAGATGTGTCGTGCCTGCTTGAGGCCCGAGTGTTCTTTCCTGGGCAGATCGATTTGAGTCACGTCCCCCGTGATCACCATCTTGGCGCCTTCGCCCAGGCGGGTCAGGAACATCATCATCTGATCCGGTGTGGTGTTCTGGGCCTCGTCGAGAATGATAAAGGCATCCGAAAGCGTACGTCCGCGCATGTAGGCGAGCGGTGCAATCTCGACGATCTCTCGTTCCAGCAGTTTGTGGCTCTGCTCGCTTCCGAGCAGATCGTACATAGCATCATAGAGTGGTCGCAGGTAGGGTTGGATTTTCTCTTTTAGATCTCCAGGTAGAAATCCCAGCGCTTCGCCGGCCTCGACTGCCGGACGGGTCAGAATGACTCGCTTGATCTCCGAGTGCATAAGGGCGGAAAGAGCTGCCGCTACCGCCAAATAGGTCTTGCCGGTACCTGCAGGTCCGATGCCTAAGACGATGTCGTGTTTCAGAATCTGCTGCAGGTAGCGCTTCTGATTCATAGTCTTGGGTACCACGCTGCGGCGCCTGAATTCCAGTACCAACGGATCTTCGAATACGCCCTTCACCTCGTTAGCGTTACCCCTGGCAATCGCCGAGAGCAGGCTTTCAAAATCCGAATCCCGAAGGTTCATGCCCTGCGCACGTCCCTGGTGCAAGAGCTCAAAGAGCTTCTCTGCCTTCTCGATCGAGTCACTCGCACCGTTGATCTGAAGCCAATCGTCGCGGGTCACCAGCTTCACCTCTAGCGATTGTTCTACTTTTGCAAGGTTATCCTCGTGAGCGCAGTAGAGTTGACTGAGCAAGCGTGGATTTTGAAAGTGGAGCGTCTTTTCTGGCATCGGGTCGAATGGCCCTAGAGAAGGCGGGATTCTATCGTCGCTCGGACGGCCTCAGCAGAATTTTCGTAATTGTTCCCAAGTGCTTTCCAGGGCTTGCGGAAGCACGCGTGTCTTGCCCACGACCGGCATGAAGTTGGTGTCTCCGTTCCATCTCGGCACGATGTGGCAATGAAGGTGTGCGGGGATTCCCGCTCCCGCTGTGGACCCGAGATTGAAGCCAATATTGAACCCATCGGGGTTCAGAGCTCGGGCGAGAATGACTTTCCCTTTGACGATGGTCTCCATGAGGTCGCTGCGCTCGTCGTCGCGCAAATCGCTTAGATCGCCGATTTCCCTGTAGGGAAGCGCAAGTAGATGTCCAGGATTGTAAGGAAATTTGTTCAGTACCAAATAGGAGGTGGGACCACGATAAACGATCAACGCTGCGCGATCGTCCTTAGTCTCGGCGAGTTTAGCGAATGGGTTGCCGATTCCACCGGGCCCCTTGGGCGCCCTGATATACTCCGTCCTCCAGTATGAGTGCAGGATATCCATGCGGCTTGCAGCAAGAGTGCAGGGCCCGGGCAACGATTACGACCACCATTGGCTTCCGGAATTCATGGCGGGAAAGCACCGGGACCGGGTCGTGGTCACCCTCTGAATTAAGCGATCGTTCGCAACACAGGGAGAAAGAGGCATAAACTCAAGCTATTGCTGAGAACGGCCCTCAAGTCAATATCCTTCCCTGCTCCTCCATGATTGACGATTTGGCCCTGTCGAGACTAGGGTGCTGCCAGAGCCGACTTCAGCCCAGAAGGCAATCCATGTCGAATACCAACCCTCGCCCTAATGCTTACAGCAATTAAGAAATCCTGCCCATGGGCCTGTGGTTGCTGATTTTTTCGGCGGTGGCGCAAATCCATCCCGATGCCCCGATCCTGGATTTCCGGTTGCCCATGTTTAGCGAATCCGGGTACAAAATATGGGATCTCAAGGGCCGTGAGTTGCATTATAAAAGTGATGATCAATTGGAAGTGATCGGCATGAAGCTCACTATTTACCGGGGCGATGCCGCGCTTACCCGGGACTCCGAATTCTTAAGCCCGCAGGCGATGATTTATCTCTCCAAGCGTATCGCCCGGGGTGATTCGACTCTCACGGTTCGCGGACCAAACTTCATCATAAAGGGACGCCACTGGCTTTGGGATGGAGACGAACGCCGGATTTATATCAGTCAGGGCGTTCGGGTCACTTTCTTCGACGACATCAGCAGCCTACTGAAGTGAACAGGGACCTGCTTCCAATTCTCGCCGCATGGGTTTTAGTCGCGGTATCATCGCTTGCGACCTTGGGTTCGGATACGCCGGGAGCGTCCGCTTCCATAGCCGCTACCCGTACCGATATTGTAAGCGACCGATTGGAAATGGTGAGTCGCGAAGATCATAATGTCTTCATTTTTCACGACCGGGTCCGCGTTACTTCGGGGGATAACCTCCTCATCACTTGCCAGCGATTGGAGGTGACGGCGCAGAGACAGGGTGATCCGGAGTCCACCATCGGCGATTTTGGAGCCATCGAACTCATTGTTGCTACCGGGGACGTCGCCATCATCGTGTCAGGGCGTCAGGCATATGCGGGACGAGCTGAAGTCATTCCGGCTCAAGGTAGGGTGGTCATGACCGAGTCGCCGCGCATTGTTGACGGCGATACCGAGGTTTCGGGTTGGCGCATCACTCTACTCAGGGAGGAGAAAAAGGCACTTGTGGAAATGGATCCGGAAGGAGAGGAGCGACCTACTGTAAGTTTGGGTGATCTGCCCGAGTTTGATTTCGATGCCCTGGACGTCGTCGATGGCGTCCGCGACAGCGAGCAAAAGCAGGCCCATGACAGCATCGCTCCTTCCCCCTAGCACAGTACGCGCACGGCGCCGATAAAATGACGCATAGCATTCAGACCAAGGGCCTGGTTAAGGAATTCGGCCGACGGCGAGTCGTCGACGGCGTTGATATTGAGGTCTCCGCTGGAGAGATCGTGGGATTACTCGGGCCAAACGGCGCGGGCAAGACCACCACATTTTATGTCATTGTCGGTCTCGTCTCGGCTTCGGGAGGAGCGGTGATTCTCGATGGGGAAGATATTACTTCACTCCCTATGTTTCGTCGCGCGCGTAAGGGCATTGGCTATTTGCCCCAGGAATCCTCTGTCTTTCGTAAGCTGACAGTACTCCAGAATCTCAGGGCGATCGTGGAAACGCTCCCCCTGAAACGCTCGCAGCGGCAAGAGATTATCGATCTGCAATTGCAGCAGTTGGGGTTGGTTCATCTTGCCGGACAGCGCGCTTTCACCTTGAGTGGAGGCGAGCGACGGCGTCTCGAGATCGCCCGATCTCTTATCACCAAACCCCGATTCCTGCTTATGGACGAACCATTCAGCGGCGTTGATCCCATCAGCGTGAACGATGTCCAGAGAATCATCGTCGAGCTTAAGCAGAAAGGGATTGGCGTGCTCGTTACGGATCACAATGTCAGAGAGACACTCAAGATAGTGGATCGGGCCTACCTTCTCCACGAGGGGCGCATCTTAGCCGCCGGGAGCAGTGATCACTTGATAAATGACCAAAGGTGCCGCCAGATTTATTTGGGTGAGAACTTCAACCTCTAAATGAACTATGCCGCGCAGGATTCGACCACGGGTTATCAGTAGTATTTCGGTAAAGGATTTCGCCGAATTATTCGGGGATGCACTAAAACTCCAATTGGTGGCCGGGGAAAGCGGGCTCAAAACCCATATTCGCGAGCTCAGCATCAATCGCCCTTCTTTGGCCGTAGCGGGGTATTTCAAGCGTTTTGGCTATAAGCGAATACAGGTCTTCGGTGCGGGCGAAATGGCCTACCTGCGGGATTTGAGTGAAGCTCGACAGGCCGAAATCATCCACCAGATCGCACAAATGCGCATTCCCTGTATGGTTGTCTCCCGGCACCTTGCCCCTACGCCGCTCATGCGAAAAGTCGCCGATGAATACCGTATACCCCTCTTCCGAACTCCCCTCAACACCCGCATTTTTACCTCCATCGCCACCGTCTTGTTGGAGCGGCAGATGGCGCCGGAGATCAACGAGCACGGAACGCTTCTGGATGTAAAGGGTATCGGCACTCTTATCAGGGGCAGGAGCGGTGTCGGCAAGAGCGAGTGCGCCCTCTCTCTCATTGAACGCGGCTATAGCCTGGTGGCAGATGATGTCGTTTACATCCGGCTCATCAGCGAAGTGGAACTGCTCGGAACCAGCTCTGAATTGAATCGCGGCTATATGGAGTGTAGGGGCTTGGGCATCATCAATATCGCCGAGCTCTTCGGCGTGCGCTGCGTGCGCTTGGATAAACGCATTGACCTCGTAATCACCTTCGTCGATTGGACTCCAGGTACCGACGAGGAGCGTACCGGACTGGAACAGGATTACTATGAGATTCTAGGTGTCAATGTGCCTCACATTGAGCTGCTCGTCAGACCTGGCCGGGATCTGGCGCGCCTTGTGGAGGTAGCAGCCATGGTTCAAGCGCTGAAATTAATGGGTCACGACTCTGCCCGCGAATTTAACGAGCGCCTCATCGCCCACATGAAAAAGGCTCGTTAAACTGGAATAAGTATAGCGTAATTCGCACCGGATTGCTCGACCTTAAGATCCACTGAAAGGCCCTTTGTAAGTGGATTTCCAGCCAGAATGGTTAGGGATTTCAAGGGGTCATTTCGGTTGCCGAAACGCGATTTCTGGGACGCGAGAATTACGTGAGTTATGCTCAAGTGGCTTGTGAATAACTTGTGAGAAAGTTGGTCTTGCAAAGCGAGATGCTTTGCCGGTTACTCTAATACAGTCGGTTCGTGATCGGATTCAACATCCTCGTCATTCAACCAAAACACACTTGACACTGTTAGGGACACATTGTTTAGCACAAATTCTTAAGCTCTTTATAATCAATACCTTAGCGTAATGACGAAATATCAAAGCTCTTTCCTGCAAAATTCCTCACGTTTATTTAAAAAGGTTTTTATGGCCTTCCAAAGCCTTTGTTTTGGGCTCATGGCGTCTCCTCCGTGATCGCCTGAACGACCTTGTGAATAAGTAGAAGGAATCTGGAAAAAATGTCACAACCGTTTCTCATTCAGAGCTTTTGGAGCCACGTCATCGGCGAGCTCAGAAAGCTGTTTCCGCGGGATACGTTCAAAATCTGGTTCGAACCGTTGCGTTGCCTTGAAGTCGGGGATCAGAATGTGATCGTAGGAGCGCCCAACGAATTTGCCGCCATATTTATTGAAGACAACTATCTCGATCTCATCAGCCAGAAGGTGGAACTTGCCAGCGGGCGGCAGCTGAAAGTCTTCATACGAGTCTATGGTGAGCCTAAAGAAGAGCCCGCAAAGGAGCGGGGAGTGGCCGTTTCCTCCCCTGGCGAAGAGCCTTCGCGCGTCGTTTCTGAGCGGGTTAAGGCACGCCTCAAGGCACGTAGAGATCGGCTCAGTGCGCAGCTCAATCCCAGCAATTCGTTTGAGAGCTTTGTCGTGGGCCCGGGAAACCAGCTGGCTCACGCCGCCTGTATGGCGGTAGGCAAGACGCCCGGTGTCGCCTATAACCCACTGTTTATCTATGGTGATACAGGTCTGGGAAAAACCCATCTTATGCATGCGGTAGCGCATAGCGTTCTGGATCTTTATGCGGATAAGGAGGTGGCCTACGTATCCTGTGAGAAGTTCACCAATGATTACATCCACGCCATCAAGGAGAATGCCACCGCCGAGTTTCGGCGTTTTTATCGCAATATCGACGTCCTCCTGATCGACGACGTTCACTTTCTCACCGGCAAGGAACGAATTCAGGAGGAGTTTTTCCATACCTTCAATGAGCTCTTTGAATCGCAGAGGCAGATCTGCCTTTCCAGCGACCGGCCAGCAAGTGAGATCTCGCGCCTGGAGAGTCGGCTGGTGTCGCGATTTCAATGGGGAATGGTGACGGATATCCATCCACCCGAATTTGAAACCCGACTGGCGATTATACGGAAGAAAGCCGAGGGGTTGAGCTTCAAATTACCCGATGAGATTTTGCAGTTTCTGGCGCAGAAGATCACCCGTAACGTCCGGCGCATGGAAGGCGCGCTCACCCGCGTGGCGAGCTACCATGAGTTGATGAAACGGAAGCTGGATCTGGCCACAGTCGAAAACCTCCTGCAGGATGTCCTACAGGAAGAAGCTCAGAACCAGATCACGGTGGATAAAATTCAGCGGAAAATCTGTGAGTACTACGATCTCCGCATGAGCGATATGGTGAGTAGGCGTCGCCCCAGCAATATCGCCTTTCCCCGCCAGGTTGCCATGTGCCTCAGTCGGCTCCTGACCAATCATTCTCTTCAGGAAATCGGGGAATCGTTCGGAGGCCGGGATCACGGTACGGTTATTCATGCCTGCAAGACGGTGGAAAATATGATGGAGCAGGATGAAAGAGTGAAGCATAGCGTGGAGTACTTAACTAAACAGCTTTCTAATCAAAATCCATAGGGTATGGAGCTTACAAATTCACAGCGATCTACAGTCGTTACATGGGTTAAGGATGGCCTTTCTCTTGCGGAAATTCAGGCGAATCTGAAAAAGGAATACGAAATCGCGTTGACCTACATGGAAACCCGCTTCCTCGTCGATGACCTGCAACTCAGCCTCAAAGATCGGCCCATTACGGCCACCCCTGATCTGAGCAAACCGCCCGTAACCAGCACCGCAGGTGCGGGATCGCCAGGCGCTTTAGGATTGGATGCAAGAGGCGCGGGATCGGGATTGAGCGCAGGGGAAGTATCGATTGAGATCGATAAGATACCCAATCCCGGTGTCATGGTGAGCGGGAGCGTGACCTTCTCGGACGGCGTCAGTTCCCAGTGGGGTATCGACCAGTTCGGTCGAATCGCCATGGATCCTTCCCAACCGGGGTATGAGCCCGACCCGGCAGACTTGAAAACCTTTCAGGAAAAGCTGCAGATGGAATTGCAGCGGCAGGGAATCTAGTGGCGTGACTGACAAATAAGCATTGCTAGTGCCTACTTGTCAGACACGCCACTTGCTTCAAAGGGCGTCGCTCCCCAGCAAAGCGCGAAGTTCACTTTCGCCGATGATGGGGACTCCGAGCGATTCGGATTTTCTGAATTTCGATCCCGGTGATTCTCCTGCCAGAAGATAGCTCGTTTTCTTGCTGACGCTTCCGGTGACCTTGCCACCGGCTTGCTCGATCGCGCCCCGCGCCTCGTCCCGGGTCATTGACGGGAGTGTGCCGGTGATTACGAAAGTCTTCCCGGAAAGTGATAAGGGTGTCTCGCTATCGGTGGGATCGTCGCTCACCGCTTCTTCCATCTTGAGCCCTGCCCGGCCGAGGTCCGCCACGATCTGCCGATTTTGTGACTGAGCAAAGAACCCGATAATGCTCTCTGCTACAATTTCACCGATTCCATCGATGGCGACCAACTCCTTCTCGGATGCGCTCGTGAGCGCTGGCAGGCTCTTGAAATGGTCGGCCAGGTCCTTTGCCGATTGGGCGCCGATTTGGGGTATTCCGAGACCGTGGATGAGGCGCCACAGCTCGAGTTCCCGCGTCGAATCGATCGCACGAACCAGATTCTCGGACGACTTCGGTCCAAATTTGTCGAGGGTGAGCAGATCTGCGGCAGTAAGGCGGTAGAGCTCCGTGATGTCATTGATCAGGCCCCGTTCCACCAGCTGATTGACGACGGCTGTGCCTAGGCCCTCGATATCCATGGCCTGCCGGGAGGCGAAATGTTCGATGCGCCGCCTTACCTGCGGCGGACAGGCGGCATTGGGGCAACGCCAGGCAGCTTCTCCGGTGAGTCGTACCAACTCGGTCTGACATGCCGGACAGAGGCTGGGAAACTGATAGGGCTTGCTGTTCTGCGGTCGTTCTGATCGAACGACTTCAACCACGGCCGGTATGATCTCACCCGCCTTTTCCACCACCACGGTGTCGCCCTCTCGGATATCCTTTCGCTTAACCTCATCCTCATTGTGGAGCGTGGCCCGGGAAACCGTCGTTCCGGCCAGGAATACTGTCTCGAGCTCGGCTACGGGCGTGATTACACCCGTGCGGCCCACCTGCACCGAGATCTTCCGCAGCCGGGTTTCGGCCTGCTCGGCTGCAAACTTGTAGGCGATTGCCCAACGAGGGGCCTTGGCTGTAGATCCAGCATCGGCTTGCAGGGCGAGCGAATCCACTTTGATCACGGCACCGTCGGTGGCGTAGGCAAAAGAGTCGCGCAAATGGTCCAGCGCTTGAACCCGTTCCCATGCCTCTTCGATGCCGGTGGCATTCCAGACGCGTTCTACCGTGGGGAAGCGCCATAGCCGGATTGTCTCGTGAAATTCCGATTGGGTCCTGAACACGTTCGGCTCGCAGTGTCCCAGGCCATAAAGGACGACCTCCAGGCGCCGGTCACCTAATCCTCCAAGTTGCTTGATCGTCCCTGAAGTGAGATTGCGGGGATTGGCGAACAGGGGTAACTCTTGCTCAGCTCGCAGGGCGTTAATGCGGGCGAACTCCTCCAGGGTCATGTAGAGTTCACCCCTGACTTCGATCACGGCAGGCGGGTTGGGTCCCCTTAGTTTTCTGGGAAGTGAGGCAATTTCCAGTGCGTTGCTCGTTATGTCATCGCCTTCCGCGCCATTTCCTCGTGTCACCGCGCGCATCAGGCTGCCGTTTTCGAAGGTCAGGCTGATGGCCACGCCGTCGATTTTGGGTTCCACTACGAAATCCACGTCGGTGGCGTCGAGCAGGCGCTGAAGACGGGCCTCAAACTCAAAGAGCTCCTCTCGATTGTAGGTATTGTCGAGACTGAGCATCGGCTTGCGGTGCCGATAGCTTGCGAACCCATCGACGCGGTCGTCTCCCACTTGCCGGGCTGGCGAATCGCTGGCAGTGAATGCCGGAAACCGGGTTTCCAGATCGACCAGCTCCGCTTTCAGGCGATCGTATTCAAAGTCGCTGATCTCCGATGTGTGATCACGAAAGTAGTGCACGTTGTGCCGCCTGACGGCACTTCTCAGATAGGCGACGCGTTCCCTCGCTGCGTTCTCTTCCATGGTCAATTTTTAGGCGATAACTGCCCTATACAGACTCATCTGCCGTCTCGCAATGAACCTCCCCGACGCAAGCGTCGGGGTATCGGGGAAGGAGAACTTATTCTCTACCACAGTGTTAACTGACGCAGATCCTCCTTCGGCTTGCCCTGTTCCAAAACGTATTTCTCCACCATCGCCCAATTCCCTCTCTCCCCAACCGTCCCCACGCAATACCCTGAACTCCGGAATCTTCCTCCCCAGAGTTCCTCCTTCAGCCACCGCTCCCTCTTGAACAACTCCCGTGCTGTGATACTCTTGAATTTCATCACGATACTTCCTGGCGCTATTTTCGGATGTGCCCCGCACAGTAAATGCACATGGTCTTTATCCATCCCTAGGGCCTCCAGTTCTATTTCATAGCGTTCCCCTATCCCTCTGGCCGTTTCGATCATCACTCGCTCAATCCGCTTATCTATCAGCGCCTTCCGATACTTCACCGGCATCACCACATGATAGTGGATCTCCCACACACAGTGACTTCCTCGCTTTACTCGACTTTCTTCCTTCCTCTCTCCCACCCTCTCTTCTTTATCAAGTCAGCCACCCCGCAGCAAGCTACGGGGAATCACCAAGTTAACTTCGTACAAGTGAGAGCTCAAAGCGGATTCCAGACCGGGAACGCTCGATTCTGAAATGCCGGTCCGCTGAAACTGCTTCCATCCCTACCTGGTCCTCTCCCTATCATTTGGTCCGTCGAATTTGTCCCCGACTCGTGGTTGACACGCGCCATTCATAGTATATATTTGTTCATTGCTATGGCATCGGTTTCCCAGCGTCCAGATTCTATCTCATTCCAGATTCCGGGCGATCAGTATCCTATCGCAATTGGAAGGTCTTCGAGCGCTTACCCATCGGCGGCGGAGATCTACCTCAATGAGAAATCGCCTGATTTGCTCTACGCAATTGGAAATGTGGGCCTGCTTTCCCGTCCCAAAGTTGCCCTTTTCTGCGGCTCCAGGTGTTCGGGAAGTGAGATGCTGAAGACCTCCTACTTAGCCCAGAGGTTTCGCGCTCAGGGACGTACCGTCATCGGCGGCTTCCACTCACCTATGGAAAAGGAGTGTCTCGAGATCCTGCTGCGCTCACCCCATCCCGTGATTATCGTCCCGGCGCGCGGTCTTGGCGGCATACGTGTACGGCGCGAATGGAAGCGTCCACTAGCCGAAGAACGGTTGCTGATTCTCTCGCCCTTTCATCCCGAAATGAAGCGAGCAACCGTTCGCGACGGCAGCTACCGCAATCTCTTCGTAGCCGCCGTGGCCGAAGAGGTTTGCGTCGCCCATGCCGATCCTCGAAGCAAGGTCGCCGCCTTGGCTGTACGGGCCAAAAGGTGGGGCAAGCCGGTCAGGTATGCGGATAGTTACTTGCAGGAGGGCACCATGTCGGGGCCCTCCTAGTGTCGGACTCGACGCTAGTTCTAGCGGGTTGCAACCATGATCCAGTTTCAAAAAAAGTCGGCGCATATCCAGCCGGCGTCGAGCCACCGCCTGCTCAGAGCGGCGTCAGGACGCTGCCCTCGAAAGAGAGCCGCTTCCGTATATCGAGTGCGGCGGCCTGGCGCCGCTTTCCTCAGGTGAGGCCTCTCTCGCTATGGGATTGGAGGAGTCATCAAGTTTTTCCCGGTTCCAGGCTGCCAAGTTTCACTCTAGTGGCGCACCTAACTGCGCTGGTGCTTGCCGGATCAAACAGGGGTGAAACTTGACCCAGCACTTTTCCCGCTCCTCACGGTGCGAGCTACGTGTCCCTCGGTGTAGCTCTGCGCGTGAGCGCAGGGCCGACCCGCCCGCCCGCACCACCAGTGAAGTTCCAACTGAGGCAATGCGCAGGCCCAGTCACCGGGCATTCCGGTGCCTGCGCAAGACCGGGTCAATGTCTGCGTGACCGACCGGGTAGTGAGCGAGACAGCCGTCGAGTCCGGCCCCAATCAGCGCGTCCACCACACCCCCATAGTCGACATCGGGATAGCGCCGCGCTTCCGTGTCGTTATTGGTTTCCCAACACGTTTTGGCCAGCAACATCTGATTTTCGTCGTCGAATTCGTCGACCAGATCGGGGTGGGCGGCCAGGAGCGAGGTCGCCAGCTCGCGATCTGCCAGTATACAGGCGATCTGGAGCTTGCATTTCGGCGGTTGTGGTGTCGTCAACGGTGATAGCCTTCGTAAACTGTTCCAGGAGATCCGGCATTGTGGAAAGAAGGCTGTGCCTGACCTGAAGAATTGGTCGGGCCGGAGAGATTCGAACTCTCGACCCCTAGTACCCCATACTAGTGCGCTACCAGGCTGCGCCACGGCCCGACCGAAAAGAGCGGGTAAAGATGCCGCATCGCCGGGAAACGGTCAAGGGTAAGATCATCAGAACGTTGAGTAGTGTTTTTCCTTGGTCGTAATAAATTCGAGCAGGGCGGGCACGCCTTCCCGGGTCTTTTGAATTCCCCGCTTGATGGCGGGCACAATCGCCTCCGGCGTTTCCACGCGTTCGCCGTAGGCGCCGAAAGCGCAGGCCATGTCGGCGTAGTTCCCGCTTATGTCGGTGGATCGATACTTCGCGGTCGATAAGGGCATGATTTTCAACTCGATGGCCATGGAAAAGTTGTTGAGCAGGATAGAGAGGATGGGGATGCGCTCGCGCACGGCCGTCTCCAGATCCATTCCCGTAAAGCCGATTGCCGCGTCGCCCCAGATATTGATGCAAAGTCTGTCCGGCATGGCCAGCTTGGCGCCCATGGCCAGACCCAGACCGTAGCCCAGTTGGGTACTCTTGCCCCAGCCGATGTAGGATAACGGGGTGGTCGATTCCCAGAAGGGTGACAGCTCATCGCGAGGACTGCCCGAATCGTGGGTGATGATGGTGTTGGCCACATCGACGGTCGCCATCAGGTCACGGATTACTCGGTAGGGAGAGAGCGGTACCTCTCTCGAATCCAGTAGGTGCCGCCATTCCGACATCCATGTTTCCTTAACGCCCTTGATTTCTTCCGCTACTTGAGCGGCGCGGCCGCGCGGCTTGCCTCTGAGGCGATCACGAACCGCGGAAACGAGGCTTTCCAGGGTCAGACGCGCATCACCCAGGAGCGCGTATTCGGCAGCCACGTCCTTGTTGATGTCGGCCGGGTCCAGGGTAGCGTGGACAATGGTTTTGCCCTCAGGCATGGGAACCCCGAAGATGGTGATGGTAAAGCTGCAGCCGATGCCGAAGATGACATCCGCTTTCTTTAGAAACTCGTGCACGGTCGCGGGCACAGTGTGGCCGCCCGACCCTAAAGATAAGGGGTGGTTCTCCGGAAAAGCACTCTTGCCTTGCAGGCTGGTCGCAACAGGCGCTTCCAGCAGTTCGGCGAACTCGCGCAGGGCCTCCCAGGCCTGCCCATAGTGGACTCCTTGGCCAGCGTAGATCACGGGCCGCTCGGCCTTCACCAAAACCTCGGCCACTTGCTCTATCGCATCCGGGTCGGGTCCACTACGCAGGTTGGGCGCCGGCCTATAACTGAACGGCGCCGGCAAATCCTCCATCAGTATATCCCTGGGAAATTCTACTACCGCCGGTTGCGGCCGGCCGTTGCGCACCTGGGTGAAAGCACGGCGCATAGCCGCGGGCACAGCCGCGGCCACTGTGACTTGCTCGCAGGATTTAGTAATGTGGCGATAGTTGATAAAGGAGTTGAAATTGGGAGGCACGTTGGTGAGCGCGCGGCTATAACCCATGGGCAGAACAACGATGGGGACGGAGTCGGCGTAGGCTTGGGCCACGCCGCCAAAGGCATTCTCGGATCCCGGTCCGCTTTGCATGCAGAACACGCCGATGCGGCGTCCCGAGCTCACGCGGCTGAAGGCGTCGGCCATGTGCAGTCCCGTGCGTTCCTGGCGCACAATGATAGGGCGGATGTCCAGTGCGGCAGCGGCCTCGATGATGGGATTGACAGGATAGGCGAAGAGGTACTCCACCCCTTCGGCCTTCAGGATTTGGGCGATTGCGTCGACAGTCTTCATTCTGTTTTACGTTTGATCTTATGATGTGCGGGACTGCATTAGGCAGGCAATGCCGGGAAGCAGATCGAGAGGTGGCAAGTTCATTACGAATTCATTCCTTGCGCGTTCGGATGCAAGGTGGTGCCGGGCCAGGCCGTGTCCGTTCCGTTAACGTCAACGGTGATGCCGTCCGGATCTTCTGCCTTGAAGGCATCTGCCTGTAGATTATCCGGGTCAATCGGTTGTTTCCCGCCCAGGCCGTCGGAAAAGATTTGGTACCCCATCTTGCGCAGACGCCTCGCGGTCGCCTCGATGTCCTCTACGCCGACGCCGACGTGCAGATAATCGAGCATCCCGCGGACATGTGGAGGTCGCGCCTCGCCCTGATGTTGGAATATGGCGAAATTGTGGTAGCCATCGCTAAGGTCATAGCGGTTCTTGTTTTGCCTGACCACGTGCAGCCCCAAGCCATCGCGCCAGAACTGAATTGAGCGTTCAAGGTTAGAGGCACGCACGCCTACGTGCAGTAACCTACTTCTTGCTGTTTTCTTCATTGTAACCGGATTAGATCTGTGTGTTCGGTTGCCCTCACAAAGGTTGGTTATAGTTTGGCCGGTTGCAATAGCGCTTCATTTCAAGCGCAATGCGGATGGAGTGGCCGGGAGGGAGATCGATGGCGAGGTGGCGTCCCTCGACCTTGACCTGCTCTTCTGCGCTGGCTGCCTTCGTGATTCGATGTTCTCCGAAGGCCCCGGCCTGGGCGATCAGCCGCCGCCCATGCAGGGGACTGGTGTTTACGAATTGCACGGTCACTCCGGCTTCGGAAATTGACGATACCAGCGCGGCTACGTCGGCGGGTAGCCCGGGCCTGCCCTCGAGGGCGTCGAAATAGCGCAGTCGCAGGTGCGTCAGGCCGCCGTGATAGACGATCTGGGGCCCCCCAGAGGCCAACTGCAAGAGCGCCTCCGTGTGCACCGGGTTGATCTCCTGCCAGTGGTGAACGTCCCATGTCTCGGGATCTCCGTCGTCGCAGCGCATGACGTCCATCCTCCGCAGGATCTCGGCCTCCTGGGCGTCCATTATGAGCTGGGGGTAGTCGGTGTGGCGTCCCTCAAGGTAACAGTACCAGGGTCCGAAATGGATGTCATCGCCTTTGCCCCTGCCGGGTGTAACGTCGAGCCATTCTTTGCGACTTTGGGGGAATTCCTCGATCCACTCCCGGTCCCGAGGATTTTGCGACATGTACCAGATCTGGCAGATGTGGTGCGGTGCCAGGGGCTGGAAGGAGGTCCATCCGGCATCGGTGTGACGGTAGGGAATCAGACGCCGGCCATCTTCCACGCGGCCGAGATCCATGAGGCGCTGCAATTGCGACCGAGGGATGTCCAGGTAGCCCATGTCTCCGGTTAGCAGGACGGCGTTCATGGCCGCTATTGTCAGCGGCTCGATGATGGTCATGAATCCGTGAGGCCAGCGCCAGCCGTAGTAGCCGCCCCACCATTTGCCGTCGAGCGTCTCACCGATTTTTCCCGAAGGCCCGACATTATCCGGGCAGATGCCGCCGTTGGCCTCGATACGCGCCTGCCAAGCCTCCAGGTAGTCGAGGACCCAAGTGCGGTAAGCATCTTCGCCGGTGAGCATGTAGGCGTGCGTGATCAGACTGGTGCTGGTAAGGTTGAGCGGCACGTCGCAGCGCATCTGCCTTTCGTTGAGAGCCTGCAGGATTTTGCCGTAGACGGCGTCGTCGTTCCAGTCGGCCTTCTCTACGATTTCACCTTCGCGCCAAGTCTCGGATCGCGTGGGCAGATCGAGGTCTTCGAAAGGAATGGGATAGTCCGATAGTACCCAACGATGGGTCGACCAATCGTCCCAGGAATTCTTGAATCGTGGCCCCTTGCTGCCTGTGATAGGAGAGCGTATCATTCGCTTTGCGGCGTCCCAATTGGGCGCCTCGGGGTCGTCTCCAGTGTACATATGCGCGAACCGTTGCGCCCGCCTGCGATCCGGCTCGCGGGTGGGATCGGCGAGCCCGAACGAATATGTGTAGGTATAACTCTCGCCGTGGTGCATCCAGTCGTAGTAGGCATCGAACTCTCGCCACACCTGGCCATATTCTGTGAACTGGCGAGTTACCGCTTCCCAAAGGAAGCGACTACGTTCATGGATGTCAGTGCTGCCACCGAGGGCATAGTAGAGCGGCCAGTTGCCATAGCTTTCGTAGCCGTCGTCGGAGCCGTCCATGCCGGGCCATTCCCGCCGCCACACGAATGTGCCATCAGCGCGCGTGTAGCGTGCCTGGTAGAGGGGTGCCGCTTCATCCATGAGGGCAAACAGCCGGCGTTGACGCAGGGCCCAGTCGGGGACCGGTTCGACCGTCGTTGCCGTTATCGTGGGAAGGTCCATAATCGGTGCCATCATTCCATAATCGCCTCATTTGCCAACCTTTCCCGCTCCTTACCCATTCGAAAAGGCTCACGACGGGAGAGCGAGCCACATGTAGCCCTCTGCCTGAGCGGAGGGACCGGATCTCGGGTTCATGGCCAGCCATAGTTGATGGCCGCAGGCCTCGATGCGGAACCTCCTAATAAACCGGGCGTGGCGTCATTGGACATCTTGGGTAGGGTGAATCCCGATAAAGTCCCGGCGGGCCGCGGGCGACCTCGGAATGAGCCGAACGCCGCGGCCCACGGCTCATCCCGACCTATATCGGGATTCGCCCTACCTGTTGGTCCCGCCGCTCACGAACCTCCAAGGTGGATCAGGCATCCCTGCCTGTTCCCAGGCCGGATCACGGGCAGTGTCAACCTATTTAGCCTGCCTATTTATTTCCCAATGCAATTTCTCACACCAAACCTGGAATAACCGATCCCGTGGTGAGTTCAGTCGAACCGGCTCAGAGTAGACAGGCCTCAGCGCCGCAATTCCTCCGCCATTTGTACCCAGCCACTGCAGTACGCTCAGCTCGTCAACGCTACGACGGCGTAAGGAACAACCTGACTACCGACTCGCTCCACAACCCTACTCGGAATATCCCGGTATATGATAGTGCGGTCTCGACCACCCCGCATCCTGAATCAGCAGCCCCGCATCCGGGCTGTCAGGCACGGTCTTCTTCGGAAACACCCTCCAGTTGTCGCCGTCGATCGGCTCCTCGTAACCTTGCTCTTTGAAGTACCCGATCAGGCGTGACCGCATCACCCGAAGCAGATTGTCGTCGAGGCCTTGGTCTCGGTATTTGTATCGATTCTGGTGCCGGTTGAAGTACGTCCACAGATCCTCGTGGAAATCGCAACGCTTCGGTCGCGGCATATTCGGCCCGCGATAGAGCTTGTTCCACGGTGTCGGAGGCGAAAAGGGCGGATGCGGATGGATGAAACTCGACCACAGGAAGAAGGGCTCCGAGCCGTCACGCGACTTCAGGAAATCGATACTGCGATCGGCGACCCAGGTTGTCGGGTGGAGGCGCGCCGGCAGTTGGCTGATCTGCGGGATATAATACATCTCCCCTCGCGACCCCATCACGTCGTGCACGTGCTCGAAACCGTTGTCGTGCACGAACCGCAGGTAATCGTCACCCCCCACCATATCGCACAGCTCCTCCTGCGTGTCGCGTGACCGGAAGCCGCGCAGCGCGTCGCGTTCCGGCGTGAAGTGCATCTTGCCCGCGCCGTGACAAGTATAACCGGCTGCGGAAAGCAGGTCCATCATCGACGGCCTGTCCGTCGGCATCGGATATCCGTTGTCGTAGCATCCCGAATTGTTGGGATACTGCCCGGTGATCAGCGAGCTCCTGGCCGACACGCACACGGGAGAAGGTGTGTAGGCGCGATCGAACCGGGTGCCCTCCCGGCACAGACGGTCCATTGTCGGTGTTTTGATATACGTGTTGCCCGCCGCAGCGATCGTATCGTGACGCTGCTGATCGGTCAGGACGAGCAGGATATTCGGTCTTCGATCTGCCATCTGGTTCCGCTCTATACGACAGAGTCTGTTCTGAGAAACGACGGAATGAACCTCCCCGACGCAAGCGTCGTGGTATCGGGGAAGGAGAACTTATTCTCTACCACAGTGTTAACTGACGCAGATCCTCCTTCGGCTTGCCCTGTTCCAAAACGTATTTCTCCACCATCGCCCAATTCCCTCTCTCCCCAACCGTCCCCACGTAATACCCTGAACTCCAGAATCTTCCTCCCCAGAGTTCCTCCTTCAGCCACCGCTCCCTCTTGAACAACTCCCGTGCTGTGATACTCTTGAATTTCATCACGATACTTCCTGGCGCTATTTTCGGATGTGCCCCGCACAGTAAATGCACATGGTCTTTATCCATCCCTAGGGCCTCCAGTTCTATTTCATAGCGTTCCCCTATCCCTCTGGCCGTTTCGATCATCACTCGCTCAATCCGCTTATCTATCAGCGCCTTCCGATACTTCACCGTCATCACCACATGATAGTGGATCTCCCACACACAGTGACTTCCTCGCTTTACTCGACTTTCTTCCTTCCTCTCTCCCACCCTCTCTTCTTTATCAAGTCAGCCACCCCGCAGCAAGCTACGGGGAATCACCAAGTTGAAGAAGCATCCAAATCGAAATCGGGATCGCTATCCATTCGACTGGCTCATGACGGGCGGGATCGGAAAAAGCGCGGATTGAGGAACATCGCTGAACTCGAAAGCCGTTCCGAATCCCCGACCGGAGAATCGATTTCGATACCGATTTCGATATCGACGAAAAGAAAAGAATTGATAAGAAATCGCTTTTCAGGCGGCACAGACACGCACCTGTTGCGGCCAGCCTGAAACAGCGTTTTCATGGTTAGAACGATGCCTCGGCGGGGATAAGAATGCAAGGGTGAAGAGTCAGCCCGCCGGTGGGGCTCCGGGGCAGCTCCGGAACCCCCACTGGCGGCGTTATCGAGCCGGAAACCGATTACCGGACAGAGAGTCATCAGAGATTATCCAGATGCTGGATTGCCGGCTGCCTGAAGATGGGCGCTGTATCCTCGGTGCAAAGCATGGCGAGCCGCCACCGTAACAGCAAGGCCTTGCTTTTTCCGGAATAGTGATTACAATCACTATTGCCATGCGATCCCGGGAAATGGAAGACGTATTCGAGGCGGCGGCCCGGCTGCAGGAGTTGGTGCCTGACGCCGTCCTGGTCGGCGGTTCCGCGGCGGCACACCACGCCGGACATCGGATATCGCTAGATGACGACCACGTCGTCGAGCACCTGCGCGATCGCTTCGACGACGTTCTGGCGGATCTCGAGGCCACCGAGGGTTGGGTAACCGCGCGAGTCCAGCGGCCGGTTCTCATCCTCGGACGTCTCGACGGCGTGGAGACTGGGATTCGGAACCTCATCCGCCGATTGCCGCTGGAGGTCGAAGAGGTATCGATCGGAGAACGCACCTTGCGAGTACCGACTCTGTCCGAGATCGCCCGGATTAAGGCGTGGCTCTGCTTGATGCGCAATGCGACCCGCGACTATCTCGACTTCGCGGCCCTTGGAGACCGACTTGGCGACGTGGGTGCGGTTGGCGTGATCGTGGAGATGGACGAATACTACGCCGATCAACTCGGCCCGGGTGGCCGCCGCGTCGCCACCCAGGTCGCCAGGCAGTTGGCAGAGCCGCGTCCGGACGACCTGTCGGAAGTCGATCTTGTTTCCTATCGAAGACTCAACCGGCGGTGGCACGACTGGCAGACTGTCGTCGATGCTTGTCGCCGGATCGCCGTTAAAGTCCTCGATCGGCTCGCCGAGGATTCGCTGTGAACCATCGCCATATAGAGGTCGTTTCCGGCACTCCGGTAGAAGCGCAACCGCTGGCTGCTATCGTCGACATTCTGCAACGAGGCGATCTCGCTGAGTGGCGGCCGATCGCCAGAGCGATTCTCCGAGACCCGATGGGAGAGTTTGCCGACAGGGTGTTGCGTCTGGTAGACGCGTACCCGATGTACGGGACCTCCTCGCTCTGGAGGTCGTGGATCGACCGTTGCCGCGCGCGCGCGGAGGATGGCTCGCCATCGACGGAGGTGGGGCTTTCGACCGTCCGGCGGCGACTGGGGCTGACCCAGGTAGAGGTTGCCGGTCGAATGGGGATCTCCCAATCCGACCTGTCCAAGCTCGAGCGCCGGCGCGATCTGCGGCTGTCCACCCTGCGGTCGTATGCGCAGGCCCTCAGGGGCGGCATTCGGGTTCTCTTTGTTTCGGCCGACAGCTCCGCAGCGATCCGGACGGGCGGCACAACCGGATCCGGATCACCGTAGGCCGGGTGTGATCGGATTCGTGGCCGGAGCCTTTCGTGGGTAGGAGGACAATGCCCGGCCCACCATGAGTGCAGCTTTGATTTCTCGAGCTTGACCATTCCCTGCCAACCGAGATTTGCTTCAGGTTTCGTCCAGTCGTTCGCGAGCAGAGATCCAGGTTCCGAATTCGAAGGAAAGGTAGGCCATGAAACACCGATTTGCGGAAATGATCTGGTATGAGTTCAAGGAAGCTGCTGCAACCGAAGGTCTCATTGAGTTGCTTCGGGAACTGCGGGCGATGGCGATCCCGCCTCGCCGGGACCAGCAGGAGAAAGGAAGACCATGATTCGAATTGGATCCATCGGGCTTGGCGGCATGGGGATGCACCAGGCCAAGACTTTTAATCAGGTTCCGGGTTGTCGATTGACCGCCGGGGCAGATCCTTCTGCGGAAATGCGGGAGCGGTTTGTCCAGACTTTTACCGAGACTCGGGTGTATGCATCTGCTGAAGACCTGTTGGCACAGGCTGATGTCGATGCTGTAGTGATAGCAGTACCCACTGGATTCCATCAACCTGCGGCTTCAGCCGCACTCGCCGCCCGAAAACCGGTGCTGCTCGAAAAGCCCATGGCCCGGACCGTGGAACAGTGCCACCGGCTGATCGACGATGCCGAGAAACAAGATACCCTCCTGATGGTGGCTCACTGTCGTAGATTCGACCCCCATTGGAAGGCTTGGGGCGAGTATGTGACTAGTGGAAAGCTCGGTAATCCGGTGCTGTGGCGCCACGCCGTGGCCAGTTTGGGTCCCGGTAGCTGGTTTATGGACCACAAATTGGGGGGAGGGCCGCTTTTGGACGGCGCCATCCACAATTATGATTTCGCGAATCAGATATTCGGGGAACCTGCGCATGTCCTCGCTAGCGCTATCGACTTGGATCCAGATACCACAGCCATCGACACCGGTTCTGCCATTATACGGTATCGCGCCGGACATCAGCTGCTGGTGTCGTGGAGCTGGGCGGCCCGGGGGGAGAGATTACACGACGTCATCGGACCCCTCGGCTATATTCAGTTTGGAACGGGTGGGTTGACCCCGCCTCCAGAGAAAGATGGGTCTTTACAGTACTGCTGCTTTACCGATAGGGCGGGTGCGCGGTCATTGATCGAGTCGCCATCCCATCCCGACATGTATTCTTACCAAGCCGCGCACTTTCTGGCCTGTATCCGAGGCGAAGCAGTTTGCCAGTCACCGGGTTGCGAAGCGATAAAGGCCGTTGCAGTGGCCGAGGCCATTCTGTTGGCGGGGCCCGAGGGCAAGGCAATGGAGGTTGTATGGTGACTGGCGCACACGGAACCACAATCATGGCTAACGTGAATTTTTCAGCATCCTTTAGGGGCTTATGCGGGTAGGTACCAGTCAATTGATCGTCGGTCGTATGCCGATGGACGAATTCTTCCAGCAAGCAGCCGAAGCCGGCTACGAAGTTGTGGAAATTTGCATGAAAAGGCAGGGCGAGTTGACGCCGGATAGCGGACCTGACCAGTTGGCATCCATCGCTGGGAAGGCTTCGGCTAGAAAGCTGGATCTTGTCTCGATGACGCACAGTCACTGCACTGGCAACCTTCTCGATTCGGGTCAGGCACAGCAGACCGGCATCCGGGAGACCGAGGTCGGGCTGCGAGCAGCGGCGGATATGGGGATAGGATGTACCCTGCATACCCTGGGCAGGCTGCAGCCGGATATCTATTACGACCAGGCATATCGCAATGGAGTCCAGTCCTTGCAGGCCATTGCCGAGACAGCCGAAAATCTGGGGGTTTGCGTGGCCGTTGAATTCGTTTGGAACGGCTTTCTTTTCAGTCCCCTGGAGATGAATCACTTCCTCGATGAGATAGGCAGCTCACATGTCGGGTTCTATTTCGACCCCGGCAATATGGCAGTATTTCAATTCCCACACCACTGGGTCCGCATTACCGGCCCACATTTAAAAATGGTTCACCTGAAAGATTGGCAGGGACGCGCATTGAACGGTGGTTGGCCTGCATTGCTGGACGGCGAAATTGACTATACTGCGATGAATCGGGAATTGCGCGCCATCGGCTACGATGGCCCCATGATCAGCGAAGTACCTCCGACTACGGCTTCCTTGAAGGATACCGCCGATGCCATTCGCAGGATTATCGCCATGTAGCTTTGCCCTCGATTCGGAGAACGGGAAATAGAAAATGGCGTCGTTAATGCTCGCCGGGCACTGGGTCCCCCAAAATGTGCACGAGATCGATTTCGCAGGGCTGACGAGAGTACCCTCGCGGCATGCGGTGGTCAGTGATGTCCATGCTGTTGGGGTCGACCACGATGATCGTTACATTGACAAGGAGAACGGCGGGGTTAACCAGCACAACTACCTGGCGTATGACCATGGGAAATTCTGGGCCATGTGGAGCGACGGCCCGGGAGTTGAAGACCGGGTCGGTCAACGGGTGAAGTTTGCTACCAGCCCGGATGGTATGGAGTGGAGTGTGCCGCGATTCTTGACCCCGGCCCCTCGCGGTTTCGACGAAGACTCCGAATACTACGGAGTACGGACTGATAAAGGATTTCGCTACATTTCCCGAGGCTTCTGGCAACGCGATGGTGAACTGCTGGCGTTGTTTCGCGATAATCGTATGAGCGGGTATCTCTACCGCTCGTTTTCGTCCGACCTTGGCCGAACCTGGTGCAGGCCGGTCAAGACCAATTTCCCAGATGCGTGCTCGAAACTCAACGGCTTGCGATTGAGCGATGGACGCTACGTGTTGGTTTCCAACGCCAACCCGCCCAAGCGCGATCATCAGCGCAGGCGCGATCCCCTGACCCTATCGATCAGTGATGACGGTAGGGTTTTTCACACTATGCGCTACCTGGTGGGAGGAAGGTGGGTGGATTATCCCCACGTGATTGAGCATGACGGACATTTACTGATCGCCTTTTCCGGCGGCAAACAATCCGTGGAGGTGCTGAAGGTCCGTATTGATGACCTGGACTCTGTTTGAATCCCCTCCTCCTCCTAATGAACCTATGTTGCCGCTTGATTAGGTATGATGCTGTAGCCCAACTTCTTAGAGAATCCTTTTAGGGATTTAAGTCGCTGTTCCCGATAGCGTTGTTCGTAGCCATTCGCAGTCCTGCACGGCGGTCTTGCGCCCAGGCAGATTGCGCGCATGGGCCCCGTTCCAAGCAGACCTTCAGGCCCGCTTGCTCCAGTATCTGCATAACCTGCACCCAGTATACTCCCGTCGCTTCCATGGCCACACTGCACCGACCATTCAGACAGTCTCTTATTGTCAGGCTTTACCCAGTTCACTGCCAGCCAAAGCTGATGGCCAAAGGCCTCGACACAATCCCTCTTAGCATGGTGGTCGCCCGCTTGTACAGGGTGCCCCTTTTCATTCCACCGTGGGTATTCTGTTGATGCTCGCTGTCAAAGCAATAAAAGAGAGACCATCATGGCTGCTAAGAAGGAGAGAACCGCAATTTCCCCCACGCGGGCGGAAAACTTCCCGGAGTGGTACCAGCAGGTGGTCAAAGTCGGCGAGTTGGCCGAGACTTCACCTGTGCGCGGCTGTATGGTGATCAAGCCCTGGGGCTACGCTTTGTGGGAGAACATGCAGCGGGTGTTGGATCGGATGTTCAAAGAGACCGGCCATGTGAATGCCTATTTCCCCTTGTTTATCCCCATGAGTTTCATGGAGAAGGAAGCCAAGCACGTGGAGGGCTTTGCCACCGAGTGCGCGGTAGTCACCCATACCCGCCTGACCATGCGGGAAGACGGAACTCTGGAGCCCGACTCTCCGCTGGAGGAGCCTCTGATCGTGCGTCCGACCTCGGAAATGATCATTGGGGCGACCTATTCCAAATGGGTGCAAAGCTATCGCGATCTTCCTCTCCTGATCAACCAGTGGGCCAACGTGGTGCGCTGGGAAATGAGGCCTCGTCTGTTCCTGCGCACGACCGAATTCCTCTGGCAGGAAGGCCATACGGTACACGCCTTCGCCGAGGAAGCATGGGAGGAAACCGAGCGCATGCTTGGGCTCTACGCGGAATTCGCCGAAGACTTCATGGCTATGCCCGTGGTGCGGGGAGAAAAAACCGAGGGCGAACGATTTCCGGGGGCGGAGAGGACGCTCACGATCGAGGCCTTGATGCAGGACCGCAAAGCCCTGCAGAGCGGAACTTCGCACTACTTCGGGCAGAAATTCGCTCGTGCTAACGATATCACCTTTCTCGATCCGAGCGGCGAGGAAGTCCACGCCTGGACTACCTCCTGGGGAGTATCCACCCGGTTGATCGGTGGCTTGGTGATGACCCACGGTGACGACGATGGGCTGGTTCTGCCACCGCGTCTGGCTCCGGTTCAGGCGGTGGTTCTTCCGGTCATACACCAGGAGGCGACGCGGCACCAGGTGCTCGAGTTTTGCGAGGCCCTGAAACGAGAGTTGGCCGCTCTCCGCTGGCGTGGGGAAGCGGTTCGCGTAGAGATCGATTCCCGTGACCTGCGGGGCGGAGAAAAGATGTGGCAATGGATAAAGAAGGGCGTGCCCGTCCGAATTGAGATCGGACCGCGAGATCTGGCCAGCGATTCCGTGTTCGTGGGTCGACGCGACCGAAGCCCGAGGGATCGCTACAGCCAGAAGCGTGGTGAGTTCATCGAGTCCCTGGCAGAGACCCTGGAGGAGATTCAAAACCACCTTTTCGAAAAGGCGAAGGCTTTTCAGGACAGCCACACGCGCGTCTTCGATGATCGAGATGAATTCTATCGATTTTTTGCTCCTCAGGATAGCCAGCGACCGGAAATCCATGGGGGTTTGGCACTGGCGCATTGGTGTGGCGATCCGGAGGTCGAGGCGCGCGTGGGCGAGGAATTGAAGGTGACGATTCGGTGCATCCCGTTTGCGGAAAATCGGAATCCCGGACGGTGCATTTTCACGGGGCGACCCAGCCCGCAGCGCGTCATATTTGCGAAGGCTTACTAATCCGCATCGCTCCCCGATTCCTGCTGACCGTCCGAGTGCCGTCACCATTGTTGATCGAATCTATCTCGAACAGGTGCGAAGTTCCGGATAACCGATCTATAAGATCTGTGGAGATCCCCACCGTCGCCTCCACATCGGTTGCGGCAACGAAGAGCGCGGTTTTTGGCACGACGCCCACCGCGATGAAGCCGTTCTTCTTCGTCTGCACCACCCCGTTGGCGCCGGTCACCGAGAGCTTCACACTGTAGATGCCTTGGCTCGTGTAGGTGTGCTGCGGATTTTGTAGAGTGGAGGTGGAACCGTCGTCGAAATCCCATTGCCAGGCGCTCGGGTTGGGAACATCCGACTCGTCGGTGAACTGCACCATCAGGGCCGGATCGCCGTTGGTGACATCCGCTGAGAACTCCGCCGTTCCGATATAGATAACACGCAGTACGTTCGCGCCAGCGTCGGTTGGGCTGCCGCCGGCGAAAGGATGACGTCCTCACCATTTGTACCCGTCCAAACCGGTGCCGGAGAACCGGCGATATCCGTCAGGAGGATCGGGAACACCTGCCCGGCCGATCCGGTTCGGAAACTCCTTGTTGCCCAAGCGCTGTATTCGGTGGCCGGATCACTACTTTGGTCACGGTGACGGATGCGCAGAATGTAGTCGGCCTGGAACATGAGATCGGATCGTCCGGCATGCGAATTTTCAAAAGTTCCGTCGCCCAGGTGGGTGTGGAAGCTCTCTACCCCGGTCGACTCGAGCGAATACCAGACGCGCTCTGGGGGGATGCGTTGGCGGAAATCAAACGGTACCCGATCCGCAATGGTTGTGGCGCCAGCATTTTCAACCGCCCCACTCAGGTGCCGTTTCCGGAACTCTTCTGAGCGCCCGCTTTTACGAAAAGACCAATATTCTAATTGTGAAAGATTGCTAGGATTCGAGGGAAAGCTGTTTCAGTTTCAGCTTCTTAATTATCTTCTCCAGTTCGTAAGAGCGGTCCAGGATCTTGCGCAGGTGGTCAGCGGCCAGAGGCATCTCCTCTACCAAGGGTTCGGTGAGTTCGGCATAGCCCCGGATAAGAAACAGCTCCCCGTTCAAATCATGGACGATTTTGCGAAGAGAATCCTCGGGTGGGGTAACGTCGCTCATGATTGTTGAAGTTGATCATTTCCTGTCCCGACAAGTCGGGACTGCAGCGTTCCAGAAGAATACTTCGCAGGAAGACACCTGGTCCCGAAGGGTAAAAAGCCGTAGATTCTCCGGAACTCTTGACTGGGCGAAGCCTTGGCGAAGACCGTTGCTGCCGGGAGAAGGCTTTTCGAAGGTTTCGTTCAATTGCGTTCAGAATTTTGTCGGCCGACCCAATAGCGAGTGCCAATAAGGCGGGAAATCTGTATTCGGATGAATGATTAACGTTTCAAGTTGAAAGGGAAGCCTTAATTTATCTCTATCCCGTAGAGTCGTGTCTTCAGGCTATCACGTCCCATCTCCCCTTTTTCTTATCGTAGGCGTGATCGTGGGCGTGGTCCTTTCGGTGACTATCGTATCGGCATCCGTTTGGTGTGTTCAGATAACGATCAAGCGTGGATTCTACGACGGCTTTGCAGCCGGCTTCGCGATTTCCCTCGCGCAGGGATTCTGGTCCCTGGTTGCGGCCGAACTGATTATCTTTCTGGCTCGCTGGTCGCTCTATTACGATTGGCTGTTCCGGTTGGCCGCGGCTGCCATCCTGTTTCAGATGGGTGCGTCAGTCCTGCGGGCCGATCGCGTTAAATCGATTCACTATTCAGGATCATTATCGGGAATGATGCCGGTGTTTCGCGCCACCCTGGCGCGCGCCCTGACGATGCCGGGGAGACTGACCGGCTACTCCGCCTTGCTGATATCGGTAAGCATGCAGCACTTGCGCCGACAGGAGGCCATCGACGGCCTATTCCTGGGATTCGGCGCTCTTCTCGGATCATTTGGATGGTGGCTTTACCTGGTACTCCTGGCGGCTCTGTTTGGCCACCGCGTTTCCGAACCAATTACATTGCGATCCATGAACAAACTCTACCGTTTGGCGGGCCTGATCTTCTTCGCTCTGGTATTCCTTTGCCTGGCCCCCCTGCTCGAAATGATGATAGTAAGCCGTTGAGGAGGGGCTCTATCTCGGCTATTTTAAGTGATTCAACGTCGCCTTGAGCAAGTCGTAATCCGTCGAACCGTTGTGGCGTAGTCGCGCTTTTCCAATCAGCTCCGCCTCCAGGACGTTTTTGGTGGGGCGGCGTTCTTCGTAGAAGACTCCAAATATCCCCGGCCAGGGCAGGTCGGCCAGGCGGTAGGCCTCCAATTCATTGCACACATCGTGGCGGTGTTCATCCTCCGGGGAACCATCTCCCTTCTTCTCTTCGATGAGCTCGAAGGTTCCCCCTTTGCGGGGAATACTGGCATCAAACGCTCCGGCATAGAACTCCACGCACTCGGAGAGGATTTCGATCACCGAAAATCCGTCGTGGGCAATGGCACGCTCGTACATTTCCATCATGTGCTTGACTTGAGATGCGTGCGACCGGGCGATAAAGGTGGCGCCGCTGGTGACCAGTTTCTTCATGGGGTTGATGGGTTGGTCAACGGCACCTGAAGGGTCGGTCTTGGAGCGAAAGCCGAGAGGCGAAGTGGGTGAGGTCTGCGCCTTGGTGAGTCCATAGACAAAGTTGTCCATGATCACGTACGTCAGGTTGAAATTCTTTCGAGCCCCATGGTCGAGATGGTTGCCGCCGATGGAAAATCCGTCTCCGTCGCCGCCAAATACGAAAACGCGGAGGTCGGGGCGTCCCAGGCTCACGCCGGAGGCGAACGGAACCGCTCTCCCGTGAATGAAGTGGCTCCCATGAGTTTTGACAAAGTAAGGAAAGCGGGAAGAGCACCCGATTCCGGCCACGGTGACAATCTTCTCGTGGGGAATCTGGAGTTTTTCCAATACCCTGTAGTAGGCCGCCAGAACGGCAAAATCCCCACATCCCGGGCACCACGTGGGGCGATCCGCTTTGAGCATGTTCCTCGTCAGCTTCTCGCGCTTAGGCTCAGATTCAGCTACGGGTGAGTCGGTTGTAGAAGGCATGGTGAAAATCGGCTGATGGTGATCGTAAGTGATTGGTATTGCTACTAATACGGATAGGCGGAAAAAGTCGATACGGCATCCCCGCGGAGGCGGTTCGCTCCTTCCAGAATTTCCCTCACCTTAAAGGTCAAGCCGTCGGTCTTGGTAATACTGCGAATCGCCGGATTGCAGGTCCTGGCCCGCAGGATGCCTGCCAATTGGCCATATCCATACAGGCCCTCGTCGTTCATCTCGACTACGAAGATCTGACGAAACCGGCTGAAGATCGTCTGTAGCCCTTCAGGCAGTGGATGCAGGTAGCGCAGGTGAAGATGGCCAAACTCCTGGCCCTTGCTTCTGGCCCGGTGCACCGCCTCTTGCAGCGGGCCCCATGTGGAACCCCAGCCCACGAACAGAATGTCACCATGTTGGGAGCCTGTCACTTCGGGCAGCGGGATTTCTTCGGCAAGCCGCTTGAGCTTTTCACGCCGCCTTGCCGTCATCTGCATATGCAGTTTCGGATTGGCTGTGGGATGTCCCGCTTCATCGTGTTCCAGTCCAGTAACGACCGGGTAATTTCCGCCTTCTATGAACGATCCGGGAGGTGCGTGACGGGTCCTGCGCTCCAGCGGATAGGGGACGTAGTCGGCCGGACGGTCCGACAAATCGGGATCGGGATCGAGCATCAGGTCCTTGAGATTGGGTTCCTCAAAAACCTCAATGCGTGTGGCCAGAGCCTGGTCCGACAAGATAATTACGGGGATGCTATAATCGCGGGCAATCCGAGCCGCCTCGATGGCGATAAAAAAGCAGTCTTCCACGTCCTTGGGAGCAAGCACAATCCGTGGAGTGTCCCCATGACTCCCGTAAATCGCCTGCATCAGGTCACTTTGCTCTACATTGGTCGGCAACCCGGTACTGGGGCCTCCCCGCTGAACATTCACTACGATGAGCGGAACCTCAGCCATGACGGCCCAACCCAATGCCTCCATCTTTAGCGAAATTCCTGGTCCCGCGCTCCCGGTCACTGCCAGCCGCCCGGCATAGGAGAACCCCAGCGCCAGGGAAACGGCGGCCAATTCGTCTTCGGCCTGAACAAACACCCCTCCGTATTTGGGCAGCTCTTTCCGTAGCGTTTCCATGATGGGAGACCACGGCGTGATCGGATATCCGGCCCCACATCGTACTCCGCCTGCAATCAGGCCGAGGGTTAGCGCTAGATTGCCATCCATGGTGACCTGGGATTTGTCACGATCAGAGGTGGTCGGATCAAACTGGTAATAACGGTCGATAACATTATCAACCGGAAATGCGAAACCGGTGTCGAAAGCGACCATGGCGTTCCGTAAAACACCTTCACCTTTACTCTCCAGTCGCTCCCTGAGGAGGTCGTGCAGTTTTTCAACGTTGAGATTGAAGATTCGAGCGATGAGACCAAGAACGAATATATTCTTCCCCTTATCCTTGGCCGTTCCACCCATGGCCTCGATAGTCAGCCCGGTTATGGGGACACCGACGTAAACAAAGCGCCGGTCATCGAGATTCGGTTGGACATACTCCGTATCGTAGACGAGGACCCCGCCTTCCCGCAAAGCGATGATGTGTTCTTCGTAACTGTGTTGATAGAAGGCGATCAGAAAATCAGCTTCATCTCCCGCTGACAGCACCTCTCCCGATCCCATGCGCACCTGGTAGATGGATGGTCCGCCCGCTATCGTGGACGGGATGGTCATGTAGGTCATGACGTCTTGGTCGCTGCGTCCAGCCAACCTCGCCAGAAAGCTTCCTACAGTTTGGATGCCATCCTGGGAGTTGCCGGCTAAGCGAATGACGACATCTTCGATACGCTCCACTTTACCGGTAGCGGCTCGGTTATGATTGAGCGTATTCAAGTCAGAGGGGCTGATCATTGAGCGAGGGAATATGGCTGCTGGGAGAGTGGTTGTCAACGAGATCGGGGCGCAGGGTACGGCGGACAGTGGAATTCAAAGGTGAGTTCCCTCGAAGCTAGTGTCGGTCACGACACTAGTGCGCTGCCCCTTAATGGCGCTCTCACCTGTGTTAAGTTATTAACGGGACACCACACCAGGTAAGACTACCCGTTGCGGCCCAACGTGCCCTTCAACCGCCGCATCGCTTCGACGACCTGCTCGCGGCTGTTGAAGGCGCTGATTCGAATGTGACCTTCTCCACACGGGCCGTATCCTGCGCCTGGCGTGCAGACCACCCCGGCTTCGCTCAAGAGGAAATCGAAAAACTCCCAGGAGTCCCTATTGGTGCAGATCCACAGATAGGGTGAATTGTCTCCTCCGCAGCAATGATAGCCTAAATCTTCAATGGTTTCACGAATAATACGGGCGTTTCCCAGGTAGAAATCAGTCAAGGCTCGGACTTGGGCTCGGCCGGCCTCGGTATAGACGGCCGCCGCCGCACACTGGATGGGATAGGACACTCCATTAAACTTCGACGCTTGGCGCCGCTCCCAGAGCGCATGCACCGAATGTGAGTTTCCTATAGTGGTGTAACCTTTCAACTCTCGCGGTATCACGGTATAGGCACAGCGAATGCCGGTGAATCCGGCATTCTTTGAAAAGCTTCGAAATTCTATCGCCGCTTCTTTGGCGCCATCGATTTCGTATATGCTGTGGGGAACATCGGGATCACGGATATAGGCCTCGTAAGCGGCATCAAAGAGGATGATGGCACGGTTTTCACGAGCAAAGTTGATCCACTGAGCGAGCTGATCGCGCGTGGCCGTGGCGCCGGTAGGATTGTTCGGGAAACACAGATATATGAGATCCACTGAGACATCCGGTAGATCCGGAATGTAGCCGTTGTCCAGATTGCATTCCAGGTAGACAAGCCCCTCGAAACGCCCGTTGCGGAATGGCCCTGTTCGCCCCGCCATGACATTGGACTCCAGGTAAACCGTATAGACGGGGTCTGGTATGGCCACTTGGATACCGGTGGCGAAGATGTCCTCAATATTCGCGGTATCGCATTTGCTGCCGTCGCTGATAAAGATTTCATCAGGGCTGATGCCAGCTCCGACGGGATCAAACTCGGCTTCTGCTATGGCCTCCCGGAGAAAGGCATAGCCTTGCTCTGGTCCATAGCCCTTAAACGTTCTACGAGCTCCCATCTCATCGACAGCGGCATGAAGTGCGTCCCGACATGCGGCCGGAAGGGGCTCGGTGACATCGCCGATACCCAGCCTTATGATTTTGTGGTCAGGGTGCTCCTCTTCAAACTGGGCAACCCGCCGGGCGATCTCGGAAAAGAGATAGGAGGACTTCAGTTTCAACATATCCTCGTTAATGAGTATCATGACTTTTCCTGGCGGGCCCCGTTTCAGTCCGGTTAAACAGGTCAGGTGGTTGATCGAAGGGCCGTGATTCTCGTGCCTATGAGCTTCTTTCTTGGCGCTTTACGATTGGGATAGATTTGTTCTATAAGGGGGATTGCTTTTTCGTTGGTCAGGTTGCCCGCTGGAACGCCTGGCTGAGGTTGAAAATAGCTCCGGCATTGACATACTTACTTCACGGACACGACACTACTAGCCCTTAGCACATCAAATGCAAGTAATTGAAGCTGTCGACGCCATGCGGAAGGCTATGGCTTCAGCGCGCCACGGTGGCCAGTCGATTGGTTTGGTCCCGACGATGGGCGCGCTGCATGCGGGCCATGCCGGGCTGATTCGGATGGCCCGTGATCGGTGCGATGTAGTGGTTGTGTCGGTGTTTGTAAATCCACTTCAGTTTGGTCCAAATGAGAATTTCGATCAATACCCACGCGATCGGGAGGGAGACAACGCGCTATGTGAGAGTGAAAATGTGGATATCGCGTTCTTCCCGCAATTGGGTGAGCTGTTGCCGGCCGATTTCTCGACCTCGGTCGAAGAACAACGGTTAAGCGCGGGGCTCTGCGGTATCTCGCGCCCGCAGCACTTTCGCGGATACGCCACCATGGCGCTGAAAATGCTTCTCATCGTTGGTCCCGATGTAGCCTTCTATGGCCATAAGGATGCGCAGCGGGCCGCCGTCGTGCAAAAGCTCGTTAAAGACCTGGGGGTTACCGTGGAAATTAACGTGGGTCCAACCATTCGCGACAAAGATGGTTTAGCGGTTAATGCGTTGAACTCGCGATTCACCCGGTCGCAGCGTCAGGATGCCCGAGCGGTCTACAAAAGTCTAAAAATGGCGCAATCGGTGGTGGAAAATGGCGTCAGCAATGTAGATCGGGTGTTGGCCGAGGTCACCCACATGATTTCCCGCCACCGGCGCTTGCGCGTCATCTACGTGGCCATCGTAGATAAGGATACTATGGAGCCGCTGCGCGAAATCACCCCCGGACGGGCCCTGATCGCAGTAGCGGTCTGGGTGGATGAGATCCGTTTGACGGACAACATCCTCGTCTAACCCGCATCACTCACCGGTTTCTGCTGAACGGATTCATTGCCCAGATTACCTTGTCCCGATACCCAACCACACCGATGGCTCAACAGTTCGACGTTCTCGTGGTAGGCAGTGGCATTGCCGGTCTGAGTTTCGCGTTGAAAGTCGCCGGGGCTGGTTACCAAGTGGCGATTCTGACAAAGAAGAACCAGGCCGAATCAAACACGAACTACGCTCAGGGTGGTATCGCCTGTGTTACTTCCGAGTCCGATGACTTTGAGCTTCATGTTCAGGATACGTTGAGAGCGGGAGACGGTCTCTGTGACGAGGAGGTGGTTCGCGAGATCGTTCGGGAAGGTCCCGTCCGTATTCGTGAACTGGCCGCGCTCGGGGTAGAGTTTTCCCGGCTGGATGATGGCCGCCCGTCTTTGGGGAAGGAAGGGGGACATTCAAAACGGCGTATTCTCCACGTGCAGGATATGACCGGAAAGGCGATAGAAGAAGCGCTTCTGGAGGCCGTTACCCGACATTCCGGGATCACCATGCTCGAGCATCACTTTGCCATAGAGCTGATCACTCATCAGAAGCTAACTCGGGCGGGGATTGCCGTGCGCAAAGCCAAAGATCAGATTCTGGGTCTGTATTCGCTCAACGTGCTCAATGGCAAGGTCATTACCTTCAAGGCTCCGGTTGTTCTGCTGGCCTCGGGTGGTGCCGGCCAGATCTATCAATATACCACGAACCCCGAGATCGCAACCGGCGACGGTATCGCCATGGCGTTCCGAGCCGGCGTCGCGGTGCAGAATATGGAGTTCATTCAATTTCATCCCACAGCCCTGTTTACCTCTACGAGCGAACGCTTTCTCATCAGTGAAGCGGTTCGTGGCGAAGGGGGCGTATTACGGGGCGCGGACGGGTGCGAATTTATGAGTCGCTACGATGAGCGAGCGGACCTTGCATCGCGGGACATCGTCGCCCGGGCCATTGATAGCGAAATGAAGCGGACGGGCGCGAAGCATGTCTGGTTGGATATCACATTTCGGCCCGAAGCGCTGCTGAAGGAGCGATTCCCTACCATATACAAGACTTGCCTGCGTCATGGCGTAGATATGACCCGGGAGTACATCCCGGTAATTCCGGCTGCCCACTACCTGTGTGGAGGCGTTCGCACGAGCGTGAGCGCGGAAACCGATCTGCCGGGTCTGTATGCCTGCGGTGAAGTCGCCTCTACAGGCTTACATGGGGCCAACCGTCTGGCCAGTAATTCACTCTTGGAGGCGGTAGTCATGGCACACAAGGGCTCCGAGCGGGTTCTCGACTATCTGAACAACCACGAAGTTGACCGAGTGCTACCCCCGGATTGGGTGGATGGTGATCTCCAGGATTCCGACGAACGCATCGTGCTCTCACATAATTGGGACGAACTCAAGCGGACACTTTGGGATTACGTGGCCGTCGTGCGTACCAGCAAGCGACTGAATCGGGCCAGAACTCGCATTCTGAACCTGGCGAACGAAATTCACGAATACTACTGGAATTTCAAAGTCGAACCGAAACTGCTTGAATTGAGGAACATGATCCAAGTGGCCGAGCTAGTGGTGGAATGTGCGCTCCAGCGACGGGAGAGCCGGGGCCTGCATTACACGCTCGATTACCCCGAGAAACGAACCGTCGTCGCAAATACGAATTTTCGGCGCAGAGAGCTCTAGCAATCTTTCGGGCTGAGAATCTGTTTGTTCAAGGAGAGGCCGGCAAAGTTAACGAAGTGCGAATTGACGGGGTCGAGGCATTCGGCTCACCCCGAGGTCGTCCGCGGCAAGCCGGGACTATATCGGGATTCGCCCTACCCAAGATGTCCGATCAAAACAAGCCAAGTTCTTTCAACCCGACATTTCAAGGGGGAAAATTCACAGGCCCGCGTTGACACACGGTGGATATTTGTTCGCAGCGTTGCCTTACTGGTACCGAGTTGGGTTGACTTATCTTCTAATTTACCCAACTTGGCGCCGAAAAGCTGATGGATGCTTGGATTGACGCTTTGCGGTTTGCCTTCGGCGGTCTCTTCCTGACTTCGCCCAGGCATTCGCAGTTTGTACCAGTGTCGGGCGTCGCTCTGGTTGCTTTCCTGATCGTGGGGAGAATGTTGGCGACCAAAGCCTTCAAGAGTGAGCAAGGCTTTTTCGACATCGCCGTGGGGATGTTTCTCTGCCTCTGCGGCGCCGTCTTAGGCATTGCCCTGAGTGACCTCTATTTGATTGATCGCCTCTCGTCAGCGGGTGGCCAAGCGACGGTGAAGTACGGATCGGGTGGTTTCTTCGCCTTGCTGGTGGTAGCGATCATTGCCAAACCGCTGCTCGGGTTAAGTCGCTTCAAGGGCTTGATCGCACTCATCCTGGCGCTTGCCGTGGGCTGCGGCGTGGCCGTGGGCTGCGGCGTGGCCGTGCTCGGCCGCGTGGCCGCGGATACCTTCGGTGCCGGCGCGAAGAATGTTGAGCAATACCGGGAACCCCTGCAGGACACTTAGCAATCTGTCAGGCTTAGATCCTGAGTTTCTGGAAGGAATTGGGCGAAAGTAAGGAAATAGGGGTTGGGACGATCAGGCAGGCGACAGATTGCGTAAAGCTCTTCTCCGAAGAGCTTGATGGCCATCTTAAGGGCCCCAAAACCCTTTGCTGGTTGGAGTTTATGCTATGGTATCGAAATCGGGATCCGCATTGTCGCTCAAGTATCGCACTGCCGCATCCCGATTGGGTGCCCTTTCAATCTTGCGGCCGGAGAAGATCCGATCGGCCTAGAATTAGAGAGCGAATTTGGTTACCCGCGGCCGCGGGCCACAAGAATCAGGTAAATCAGGTTCGCGAGCGAGGCGATAAACGCCGCCACATAGGTCAAACCTGCCGCATTGAGCGTTTTCGTAACCCCCGGCATTTCGTCGGCTGCGATAATGCCCAGGCCGGAGAGCTCGAGCTTTGCGCGCCTGCTGGCATCGAATTCCACCGGCAGCGTCACAAGCTGAAAGACCGTCAGGACGACATAGCAGAGGATTCCGAGTTTGATCAGACCCAGTATCTGAAAGGCGATTCCGCCAAGAATAATGTAGTGCAGGTATTTTGACGCGATGTTCGTGATTGGGACCAGACTCGTGCGCAGTTGCAGCGCTTGATAGCCGACCGCGTGTTGAATGGCGTGACCGGCTTCATGGGCGGCCACACCCAGAGCCGCCAGGCTCGTCCCCGCGTAGTTTTCTTCACTCAGGGCGAGACGCTTTTTGATGGGATCATAGTGATCGATCATGCGGCCAGGAATAGGCACGATCTCTACATCCTGAATGCCGGCTTTTTGCATTACGAAATGAGCGGCATCGCGCCCCGTGATGCCGCTCCGCGACGGCACCTGAGCGAAATGATTGTAGGTGGTTGTAAACTTCAAGTGGGCCCATATTCCTACGATGATGGCGATGACAAAGAAAAAAATAGAGTACAGGATCATGGTCTTATCAGAATCTCCTAGGTTAAATAAGTATGTGAATTTGCACGTAATACAAGCCGATAGCAGATTCAGTTCCAATGTCCTTCCCGGTACAGCGAAGCCGCAGCCAAAATGAACCTCTAAATTGAGGAGACGCCACGGGTAACAAGAAAAGCGTTCAGTTGGTGACCGCAGATTTCCCAGATTATCGCAGATTTCAGATTGGCGTGGGCTGAGCTGGAGACAGACTCCCTTCCTGCTCCACATCGGATCGATGGGTCTGTGGAGGGCAGGTCGCGGCCGCCGGACGCGCCGAATGCCGCGGTTTACGACTCGCCCGGTCGTTACACCCTACCTGAAAACGTAGAGCGTCCCTAAAGTAGAAGCGGCGTCTCGCCGCTTTGCCCTGGCCAGATTGCTAGGCCTCGAGTAGCCCGTCGCGTGCCAGGAGGGCGTCGAGTTCGGGCTCTCTTCCCATGAAGTTGCGAAAGAGGATGGCCGGATCTTCGGCGTTGCCGCGGCTCAGTATCTTCTCTTTGAAGGCGCGCCCCATGTTCGGGTTCAGGACCCCTTCCCGCCGAAATCGTGTGAAGGCATCGGCATCGAGAACCTCCGCCCATTTGTAGGAATAATACCCTGCAGCGTATCCTGTAGAACTTGAAAACAGATGGCCGAATTGTCGTATATTCGTGGGCGGCTTCGTCCGCGAGGGAGCTTGATAATCCACCAGGAGCTGGTCCAGAGCCGCATCCAGATCCCGGCCTCGGAATGAGGGTGTGTTGACATGCAACTCCAGATCCATCTTACCAAAGGAGAGTTGACGCATGCAGAGGCGGGCAGCCTGGAAGTTGCGGGCCCGCATCATTTTTTGGAATAGATCGTCCGGTATCGGTTCGCCCGTTTCGTAGTGCCGCGCGAAAAAGTCCAGGCCCTCTCTTTCCCAAGCCCAGTTTTCCATGATCTGGGAAGGCAGTTCCACGAAGTCCCAGGCTACGTTGATGCCATTCAGCGACTTGATCTCGACTTCTCCAACCAGGTGATGAAGCAGATGCCCGAACTCATGAAAGATAGTGAGAACTTCGTCGTGATTGAGCAGCGCCGGCCTGCCTTCGAGGGAAGGGGTCAGATTTCCGCAAATCAATCCCAGGTGCGGTTCGCGTTCTCCGTTTTCGGGACCTCCCGTCCAGAGGTGATTCATCCAGGCGCCGCTTCGCTTCGATTCGCGCGGATGCCAGTCGGCATAGAACGACCCGAGGTAGCGATTATCCTCGTCAGAAACAGAATAAACCCGCACTTCGGGATGCCAGACCTCGAAGTCCTCGCGCTCTCCATGGCGAGCTTTCGTGCCGGCCGGAAGTTTAGGGGCATCGGAGTCTGGGCCTGAATACACTCTCGTTCCTTCACTTATGCGGATAGCGTAGATCTCCTCGCAGATGCGAAAGAGACCGTCGATTACGGCGTCGATCGGAAAGAAGGGCCGGAGTGCTTCCTCATCGTAGGCGTACTGCTGCCGTCGCATTTTCTCGGACCAGAAAAGGGTTTCCCAAGGCTCGAGTGGCTCCGGTGGAGATCCTGTTGCCCCAGCCTTGAATTCCTCCAGTTCCACACATTCGCTCCTAAATGCAGCCTCAATGCGATCGTGCAGATCTTCGACGAATCGTAGCGCATTTGATCCTGACTTGGCCATGCGTCGTTCCAGCACAAGATCGGCAAAGTGAGCTTTGCCCAGGAGTTTCGCCTTCTCGTCTCGCAGCTCCAGAATCTGCCACACATACTCCGTATTGTCGTTGGGCTGTTTTCTCCCAATCTCCATGTAGCCTTCCCAGAGCTGTTTCCGTATGGATTCGTCCTCGAGGTATTTCATCGCCGGCAGATACGAGGGCATCTGTAGGGTGAATCGCCAGGCGGGCTGATTTTCCGAGCCATACTCTTTTTCCTGTGCGCTCATTCGGGCAGCCTTCAAAGCAGATTCGGGCAGGCCGGCTAATTTAGTCGGGTCCTCAATGATGAGCTCAAATGCATTAGTTGCATCGAGCACGTTTTCGGAGTACTTCTGTGTTACGCGGTCGAGCTCCTTTTGAATCGCCTGAAAGCGCTGTTTTTTCGATGGGAGTAGCTCGGCGCCGCTTTCTCTAAAATCGGCCAGAGTCTCATTGATGAACCGCGTTTGAACGGCATCCAGCCTCTCTGATTCAGCACTCTGCGCGAATGTCTTGAGCACTGTCCAGAGTCTGTCCTGAAGCGGTATGCTGGAAAAAAACTCCGACACCTTCGGCAACATGGCGTTATACGATTTTCGTAATTCCGGAGAGTTGCACACCGCGTCCAGATGGCTCACCCGTCCCCACGCGGTCGATAGGTTTTCGGTTGCGGATTCCAAAGCCAGGAACGTGTTCGCAAACGTCAGCTTGTCATGGTCCTGATCCGCGATCGCATCGATGGACTCCGTTGCCATACGGATACCAGCAGCAATGTCAGGTTCGACGCGACCTGGGGTAAGATCCGACCAACGGACATGGATATCCGGGTCAAGGAAGGGATGTTTGGGTTCTGACATGTGGGTGGGTGGGGCTTGCTTGAAACCTGACCGAGAGGGTTTGTCGAGAAGTTTTGCGTGAATGAAACACGATCGGATTGACGATGTATTATAGGGTGAAGCCCCTCCCGTAATGCGTATGCGCATCAAAACTCTCTCTTTCGCGACTGTCGCTGCTCTGGTCGCGGGTGGAAGCTTTGGACGGACCGTAGGACCCGATCTCGTATTCGAGCCGGTAGTCACCAACCTCGTCAGGCCGGTTGAAATTGCATACGCAGGCGATGGTTCGAATCGACTTTTCATCGTCGAGCAGCGCGGCAGAATCCAGTGCCTGCGTGGTGCCGAACTGACCGAATTCCTGGATATAGCTGATCGGGTGCAAGACAGGGGGAATGAACAGGGTCTCCTCGGCCTTGCCTTCTCCCCGCTGTTTTCCGCAAGCGGGAATTTCTATGTGAATTATACTTCGTCGTCCAGTGGTAGAAATGGCGACACGGTAATCTCTCGTTTCCATTTGGACGCAGGAGCCGAGAGCGCCGATCCCGACTCGGAGGAAGTGCTTCTGGTCATCGATCAGCCTTTTGCCAACCACAACGGCGGACAGATTTTGTTTGGGCCCGACGGATTCCTCTATATTGGGATGGGCGATGGCGGCAGCGGGCGCGACCCCGGCGAACGGGCACAGGATCTGTCGAGTTTATTGGGAAAGCTGTTGCGTATTGACGTGGAAACGCCGGCAAACAGGGCCGTTTACGGAATTCCTCCCGACAATCCATTCGTCGGGCAGGTGGGTATCCGGGCCGAGATCTGGGCGTTCGGATTGCGGAATCCATGGCGCTTTGCATTCGATCGATCAACCGGTGATCTCTACATCGGAGATGTCGGGCAGGTTCAGCTCGAGGAGATTGACTTTCAAGCTGCTCAGAGCGGAGGCGGAGAGAACTATGGCTGGGATTTCTACGAGGGGAGTGTACAGACCTCATTCAATCCGGGTAGTCCTCCGCTCGAGAGCAGCCTCACTTTCCCTATCTTCGAGTATGGGCGCAGCCTCGGATTCTCCGTGACCGTCGGGCGTGTCTATCGCGGGACCCGCTATCCACGTATGCAAGGCATCTTTTTCTTCGGCGATTTCGGATCCGGTCGAATCTGGGGTACGCAAAGGACGGAACGAGGTGATTGGTCTACCGTAGAGTTGTCTCGAACCGGCTTTGGTATCTCAACGTTTGGGGAGGACGAGGTGGGCAATCTCTACCTCGCCGACCTCGACGGAACCGTCTACCAGATCAACGATGATTATATCTGGGCCGATGCGACCGATCTGGGTGACGGCTGGAAACAATCTGCCTGGTTGGGCCAATTCAACGACGGCGGATTCCCGTGGCTATTTCATCAATATCATGGTTGGTGGATGATCGAAGGAGAGGACCAGACCGGTCTCTGGTTCTTTGCTCTCGATTTGGGATGGATATGGACCGGAAGCGAATCCTATCCCTTTCTCTTCCGGGCCTCGGATGAAAGCTGGCTGTTCTACCTGGAGGGTTCGCGTAACCCGCGTTGGTTCTTCAATTTCGGGGCGGGTGAATGGGAGATGCGGTGAACCTCCCCGACGCAAGCGTCGGGGTATCGGGGAAGGAGAACTTATTCTCTACCACAGTGTTAACTGACGCAGATCCTCCTTCGGCTTGCCCTGTTCCAAAACGTATTTCTCCACCATCGCCCAATTCCCTCTCTCCCCAACCGTCCCCACGTAATACCCTGAACTCCGGAATCTTCCTCCCCAGAGTTCCTCCTTCAGCCACCGCTCCCTCTTGAACAACTCCCGTGCTGTGATACTCTTGAATTTCATCACGATACTTCCTGGCGCTATTTTCGGATGTGCCCCGCACAGTAAATGCACATGGTCTTTATCCATCCCTAGGGCCTCCAGTTCTATTTCATAGCGTTCCCCTATCCCTCTGGCCGTTTCGATCATCACTCGCTCAATCCGCTTATCTATCAGCGCCTTCCGATACTTCACCGGCATCACCACATGATAGTGGATCTCCCACACACAGTGACTTCCTCGCTTTACTCGACTTTCTTCCTTCCTCTCTCCCACCCTCTCTTCTTTATCAAGTCAGCCACCCCGCAGCAAGCTACGGGGAATCACCAAGTTAAAAGCTATTTTTGAATAGAACTCACAGCCATCCCATAAGGCCTAAACCCTGAAGGCAAGCCTGAGGGATGGAGCGGGATAGCGGTTGATATTGGGAAAAAGTCAAAATGTAAAACAGGGGGGAAATGGTTGATATGGACGGATGCTGTCCCACAGAGCTAAGGGGAGAAACCGGGTAGGTAAGCCTGTTGAGGCTGGGAACACATTCGATATCGGGTTCGTGCTGTCCCATAGAAGTCCGCCAGATCGAAAAGCCCGAAGCGGTCCCAGAGCACGCCGCGCACGAGCGTAAACAACCGGGTGAAGCTGTGCGGCCACTGGCTGATAAAGGCAATGTATCGGAGCAGAACGAGCAGCAGCAGGGCGGCCCACAGCTGCCAACGGATGGCCTGCTTGGAATGCCCGAGAAAATCGCAGACCTTGAAGGTTTGCTTGATCTGCTTGAAAAACACCTCGATGCCCCAGCGGCAGCGGTAGAGGGCGCAGACACTGGAAGGGGCCCAGTCCATGTTGTTGGTGAGGAAAACCATGACGACCCACTCGCCGTTGACTTCCACTTCGGCTTCGATCCGGCGCAACCTGCCGGGATACTGCCGGCGGGAGGCGGGAACCTTCAGGGTGACCTCGTCATCCCGCAGGATACGTCCTTGAGGCTTGCGCAGGCGCTTGCGGCAAACATGGCAGCGCAGGTTGTCTTTGGCGCGCGTGACCCAGAATATGCCGCGTTCGCTCAAATGGAAAAGATTGGCAAAATGCACGTAAGCCTTGTCAAAAACCGCGATCTCTCCGGCCTGCAGCCCCGCGCACAGGGCCAGAGTCCGCGTGTCGTCGTGATGGGAAGCTTCTTCAATGACGGCAAAGCCGGGAAGAAAACTTTGCAGGTTGAGCCGCAGGTGCATCTTCGCCGCGGCCTTGCGCCGACGGTGCTTGGCCCAGTCCATGCAGTTGGCCACCAGGGCAATGGTGGTGGAATCGATCGCATGGATCGCCCGTTTGAAGCGACGGGGCAGGCCTCGGTAGCGCCCGGCCGGTCCAAAGCCCGGCGAAAGCTCTTGCAGATGCCCCAGCACCTTCCAGAACAACGCCTCCATCATGTCGCTGTCGCGCTCCCTATTGGCATGCGAAAGAGTGTTTCGGCTCGGTGCAACCGCTCCCCTGATCGCCCTGAGCTTGGCCGCATGATGCCGCAGGGTGTCGCAGACGTCGTTAAGGCCGATGGCATGGGTCAGTTGCGCAAAGAGCAGACTGACCACATGACTCCATGGCGTGAAGGTGCGCGCCTTTTTATCGACCCCGTACTCCCGGGCGAGTTTTTCCGTCAAATGCGACGGGATGAGTTTACAAAGCTGATGCAAGGTGCTGCTGTAGTGTTTCGTCGGCGTTATGTTTTTCATACTGCGGATTCTTTGGTCGGAATCCGCCGCCGACCACCTTTTTTTAACCCTGCCCGAAAGGGAGTCTCACCACATCCTGCGGGATGGCTGTGAACTATGTTTGGATCATGAACCTTGCATTCTTGACAATCTTTGGAGCCGATGTAGCTGGACGCCTTCGCGTTCAGTCGAGGAGTATGATTAGGATTAAGATTACGATTAGGAAGTGAAATGCTGGTCAGGTTCATTAGGACTTGCCTAAGAGTGCCATGTGCAATTTGACGGTGCCCGCGATGGTAAGCAGAGAGCTATTGTTATCTTACGAGTTTCCCGCGCAAATTGCGCTGCTACTTGCTCTGGCTCTGCTCTCGATACGTGTGGGTCCACGCCTCCTGCAGAAATGGAATAAGACCGCTGCAGACAGCTCTTCAGGCCTCCTCCTGTGGCGAAAGCGCAACGGGGTGATCCTACTGCTATTCGTTCTTCTGGCCTTGATCGGTGCTGGCGGATGGTTGGCGGATCTCTCGTTAGTGTTCATTAACATGGCTTTGGGCCTGTCGGGGCTCTGGCTCCTCGTCGCCTTGCTCTACGCCTACGCTCCGGAACGGCCGGCGTTGCGCCTGATCGGAGGCGTGATCTATGCCGTCTTGGCGTTCCACCTGGCAGGATGGTGGGGACCCATGGTCGCATTCCTCGATCGCGTGCGCCTGAGAGTCGGCAGTCTTGATCTGTCGATTTACGGCTTCCTTTCGGGCCTATTCGTTCTCGTGTTTCTTCTCTGGCTGGTGCAAATCACCACCGAGTTCCTGGAAAAGCGCATAAAGACGGTCCGAGGTCTGAGCCCCTCGCTCCAGGTTTTAGCCTCCAAGGTCGTTAAGATTACGCTCGTCGCGATCGCGGTCCTCATCGCGGTCGATTCGATGGGATTGGACTTAACCGTGCTGACCGTATTTGGCGGTGCTTTCGGTCTCGGCCTTGGATTCGGGCTCCAGAAGGTAGTCTCTAATTTTGTCAGTGGAGTTATCCTCTTGCTCGACAGATCCATAAAGCCGGGAGATGTGATCGAGATCGATGACACCTACGGATGGATCAACAATCTCCGGGCCCGTTACGTCTCCATCATTACCCGTGCCGGCACCGAACATCTCATACCCAATGAAGACCTGATTACACAGCGGGTAGTTAACTGGTCCTTTACCGACGAATTGGTTCGGCTTCGGGTGCCGATTGGCGTATCCTACAATTCCGATATTCATCGAGTGATTGACCGGGTCGTGGAAGCTGCCAAATCGGTGGAACGAATTCTCGATGATCCTTCGCCCCGATGCCTGTTAAAGGGGTTTGGTGACAGTTCAGTTGATCTCGAACTGAGGTTCTGGATTAGCGATCCATCCAATGGGGTCAGCAACGTCAAGAGCGAGGCGCTCCTCCAGGTTTGGGATGCGTTCAAGGAGCACGGAATTGAGATTCCGTTCCCTCAGCGGGATGTGCATTTCCGGCCGCCCGCCGGGGTTGAGGTTACGCTGCGGCCCAAGGAAACTGAAGGTGGGCAAGGCGGGTGAAGCGGCGCAGAATCGGAGGCACACGGAGATCGCCATTCCTCCGTGCCTCAGCGTCTCCATGTACCGAGCGAAGCGACATCCTCAATCTCCTCCGTTCGCTTCCGTTTGGTTATTCTCACGCAAAAACCCAAAGACCCCAAGAATTATGGCAGTTCTCTTCTTCCCTTCGGGTCTTCGCGTGAGCCATATTCTTCTTCCCCGCCTTAGAACGTTAAAGCTGTGGCGGCCGGCGTAGCCGGATTGCCACGAGCGCCTTGTTGGGCTCTTGTGATGCGACCGCATTGAATTTCGGTGAGATCGATTGCTCAGGAGGGTTAGTCAGGCTGTGGCAAGTTTCCATAATTAGTCCTTACATAGTCGTCTCCCTAATTATCCTCCAAATTACCGCGCCGGTGAGAAGTATTCCTATGACGACTACCAATGTCCATATTGGATAGCGAACAGACCAAACGATAATATGAGCTGGTGTCAGCTTAGTCAGGATTTTTTTCATAAATTTTCGCCCAACAGTGTTATGGGCTCCACTGAGTGGTAGATATTATGGGCAGGGATGGAGAGAAAAGTGGGCCGAGTGCGCGCATTTGTTCCCTCGGCGATCCTTCGTGAGCGTAGGTTCCATGGGCTTTTGAGACGATTCCTTCTCAAGATTCAGCGAACTTTTGGAGCGAGGCAACCCCCGATTCGCGCACCGACAAAAGCTACACTCGGATGCCGCCTGAGAACACTTTCACCCCTGTTGGAAAGCAAAACTTACACTCAGTCGTGGATATTATCTTTCCGGCGGGACCGAGTCACGGTCCCTATCGGTTTTGCATCTTGCTGAAGGAAAATGGGTTAGGGCGTCGGCCCTAGCCGTTTGAGCGGGCTAATCCGGGCCAAGGGGTGGCGATTCGCGCGCCAAGGAGTAATCCCGTTGGTCGACGGGGGGATGCCCCATGGGCCCGTAACTGTCGAACTCCTCGCACTGATCATGGCCCAGGATCTGGGTGACCTCGATGCCTGAAGCCGTCACGTCGCAGCGATGAAAACCAAAACGGGTTTCCGCATCGGGCCAGCGTTCGGCAAGCTGGGCCGTGTTTCCCGCCGGGAGGGTACGGTATAATCGGATCCCATCCACCACCTGTACTGGTCGACCGGTGTGAACGTGCCCGCAAAATAGAATTTCGACGTGGGCATCCCGAAGCAATTGCCAGAGTCTCTGCCGATGCGGCAGGTCGATAGAGAAGTACCAGTTGTCGTACTCTTCAGGATCCGTGATATCCCAGGCAGGCTCATCCGGTTGCTCCATAAACGGCCAGTAATGCATCACGGCCACATGGTGGCGGGCCGGCGGAAGTTTTGGCAGACGCTCGAGCATCCGCCAGAACCGGCCTTCATGAGGCAAGCCCGATCCCGCCAAAGCGGCAAAGAATCCCGTGAACCGCACGCCTCGAAAAAGAAAGGTCCAGTGGACCGGTCCAAAATAGGAGGCGAAGAGATCCAACCGGCGACTTGTCATGTTCAGATCCGGATCGCTCCAGCCAATCCCCTGAGCATCCCATATTCGATCGCGCCCCGAACGTTGCGCGTGCTTGTTGCCCACGTCCATATTGCCGGGAATTACGAAGGCGGGAAATGGAAGCGCATCCAGATCCTCACGTGCCTGCAAGTACTCGAACTCGTGGGTCTCGCCGTCACGAGTCAGGTCGCCTCCGTGCAGAACGAACTCGGCATCGATGGCCGCCATCTGCCGTTTGATGACCGCCCAACGTCGGTTGACAGCCGGACGAAATCGATACGAACGGAGCGTACCCATGTGGCTGTCGTTTACGTGCAGGAAGCTCCAAGCTCTGTAATCGCCGTCAGTCGAACTCATGTTGACCGAACCCTTTCACTTCGGCGCAGTTCTGGCAAGGTCGCGGTACAACTCCAGCGCCATGATCATGCCCGGGGAAAGGAAATCGCAGCCCAATTGTCCCAGCTGAGTCCGACACTAACAGAATTGGACCAGTGGGTACCCAGAGCAAAACCTTCATCGCTGGGGACCGTTATCGATTCTGGAGTCCGAGCGAACCCCTTTTTGACGGTAGAAATAAAATAAGGCAATTGCTCTCCCGTAGAGCAGGCGAAGCGGCGCTGATCCGGAAATAGCGCAGCCGCATCTTGGTGCTCCGCCATTTTGAGCCGCGGATTCACGCGGATTAAACGCGGATTGTTGTGCGTAGCCGAGTCTCATATACTCTACTTTCTGTCTATGAAACTGATCGACAATCCGATGGGAACTCCGGTGGCCTTCCAGTAGACCCGTGCACTTGGAACACACTCCCAGTACTCTCCTCGCCGATCTCTGCGTGCTCCAACGACACTTTCTCCCATCCGTGTATATCCGCGTACATCCGCGGCAAATTATCTCTCACGGAGCAACAGGGCGCACGGAGATGGAACTTGATGCAGCTCTCCGTAGATCAACGGGCGCAGTTTCAGAGAATTATGGACCAATCCCGGAAGTCGCGGCGCGCCATTGCCCGAGCCGCAAAGGGAAAATATCCATCGCTGAAAAAGGCGGATTCAGGCCTGTTACGCAAAGTCTTCTGGATCCTGGCGAACGCCATGCCAGACTATCTTGAAGTCCATGATCGAATCAGCTCTCGGACCTCCTCATGTCGTCGAACTCGACCTTCATCGGCTGCTCGTTCCCCCTCTTCAAGGCGCTGAACTATCTGGATTTCTTCAATGGCATCCGAGAAATCCGCGTCCTCAGGTAGCGGTCGCTCTGCTTCCTTTCCCCTGTGAGATTCCTTCCCACCACGCTCCGGGGAATTCTTACACGCGAAGACCCTACCGAGCCACTCCCTTTCTACAGGAGGTAACTCAGACAACGGAGGCTCCCCGGCGATTACTCTCTCTGCTTCCTCGGTTTCCTCCTGTTTAAAATAGTCTCATGCATTGAGTAATCAGACTCGATCCAGCTACAGGCAGTTGCCGTTCGAGAATCGGCACCTTCGCCATGCGGGCGAATTCGCGTTTGCTTGAATTCACCGTTCCGCAGTAATTAGATTGGAATGCCTGAATCCTGCGAAAAGGTTGCGCAGACCGGCGGGAAAGCCGCATTTCCGGACCGTCCCTTTCTCGAATTGCGCCGCCTCAGCAAGAACTTTGGCGCCATCGAGGCGGTGAAAGAAGTGACTTTCTCCATTTCAAAGGGAGAAGTCGTAGGAATGATGGGAGACAACGGGGCTGGGAGAGCACACCGAACTGGAGCAGATTCAGATCGTGCACGACTTGATCAGCCGCCAGGTCGACGGCATAGCGGTGGCGCCTTCCAACGCTCCCGCCATGGCGAAAGTCTTAAAACGCGCAAACTCGGCGGGCATCCCGGTGATCACCTGGGATTCGGACCTGCTGGAGCGAGACAGGGGGTTGCGCTCCAGCTACGTCGGCACAAAGAACTACGACATCGGGAAACACCTGGCCGAACTCATCCAGCGTTTCAAGCCCGAGGGCGGCACCCTGTGCATCCAGTCGGGAGGAGCCGCGGCGGCTAATCACAACGAATGGATGTAGGGCATCCGCGATGCCTTAGCCGGCATAACCGACACCCTTCCTCCGGGCGAACGCTTGACCGGACAGAATGGTTGGACGGAGGTTTCCGGCACTCCACTTTTTACGAACGACGACTTTCCGCTTTCCGTACAGCAGATGGCCGATATCCTGATCAAGAACAGAGATCTGACGGCATTTGTCGCCACCGGCGGCTTTCCCCAGTTTGTAGACAGAGCCTACCGACAGATCGTCCTCAACCACGAGGAGCGAATCCGTACAAAGGCGACCGTGATGGTGGTGGGAGATACATTGCCCATGCAGATGGAGATTCTTAGGGACGGACTAAGCCACGGCCAGGTGGGTCAGCGTCCCTACGACATGGGCTATCAGGCCATCTACCTGCTCAAGGACCTGAGTGAAGGCAAGCAGGTTAAAGATCCCATCTACACGGGCCTCGACGTCTGCACCGAAGAGAACCACGAAACCTGCCTGTCGGATTAGAGGCTAGTAACCTGGCTTGCCCGGGAGGAAAAATGCGCCCCACAGGGGCACGAGAACCTTTCATAAGGTGTGGGAGCAACCGGCCGGGCTTAGTGAGCAACTCTCCCGCCCCTGCAGGGCGGTCGTAATCTTCTCATCGGTATCCCAGGGCAGCGCTTCGCTTCGCCCTGGGCTGGGATCTCGCGCTCTTTCAGGGCGCAAAAACGACGCAACCAGGGAGCTCAATTTCCCAATGATCGTTTTCGTGCCCGTTCCAGCCGATCCGTGGCCGGCCCAGCCATGCCCTTACTGCCCTGCCAAGGTGATTTTCCCTGTTTTGAACCGCCATTCTGGCTGCGGCTTCACTGCGAACGGAAAATCAGGAATTGCAAATCCAACAGTTAACCCCTGAAGTAACAGAATGAAGATCTGCCTCTTATGTCTACTTACCGCATCCATGATCGCGATTGCCGCACAAGCAGCGATCGCCGCCGAGAAGTTCCAGTTCAAATCGATCCACAGCAACGTTGCAACTGTGTCAGAATCGATTGAAATCGGTGACGAACCGGGACACGTGATCGCCATGTTTCAGGCCAAAGGAGTCGGTGTTCGGCAGGTCGGTCCTGAGGAAGCACCTTACAAGATTGAAATCTGGGGAACGGGCGACTATCGAGACGACGGCACCGGGGAAGAACAAGGTTACGGGAAGTTCATCTTCGCGGACGGTTCTTCCTACTATGAAAGGTGGATCGGTAAAGTCGTTGACGGTCAAGGTAAGGGGACTGCTGTCTACTTCAACGGAACGGGGAGATTCGCGGGCATGAAGGGAGGAAGCAAATTCGAGTGCACTTCCCTTGGAGACCGCTTTGTGTGCGACGTCGAAGGCACAATTGAAATTCCTTAGTCGCCGGCCACGGCCGCTCAAAGGATTCTAAAGTGCGATCAGATTGCGACAAAACCCGAGAACTGCATATCGCTCACGCGCGAAGTAACGAGGCCTGGAAATCCGAATGAGGGAGAACTTGAAAACTCGATTCGAAAGAGAGGGATATCTCGTCGTCGAGGACCTTCTTGGCCAGTCTGAGCTGACGGCATGCCGTGTAGAGATTGATCGCCTGCATCACCTGGCAGCTCAACTCGAAGCCGCTGAGGATCCCCGATCGCAGGAATTTCAGCGCGAGCCCTATGCCAGGGTGGCAAAGCGAGACGACGGCCTACCGCTACTCCGAAAAATTGAACAGACAGGCGAGTTTTCAGAAGTATTTCGAAATCTGGCAGCCCATAGGCGTCTGATCGAGATACTGCAGGAGCTAATTGGGCCGGACTTGCTGCAATACCGGAGCACACTGATGCTCAAACCCGCCTTTCACGGCTCTGCGCATAAGCTGCACCAGGACTCCGCCTACTGGCCCATAGATCCTCCTACCCTGGTTACGGTTAGCATCGCGCTCTCCGAGGCGACACCGGCGAACGGTTGTTTCCGGGTTATTCCTCGCAGCCACCAGTGGGGGCTGCAAGATTGGGGCCGGATCGCCAGAAGCCAGGAAGAGGGACTCACCGATCGCGCCGACATCGACCGGTCCGACGAAATCGAGGTACCTCTCGCGGCGGGCAGTGCGCTCTTTTTTCACAGCCTGCTGGTTCACGGTTCCGGTCCCAATAGGTCGCCAATTTCAAGGAATACAGCCCTTTATGCTTATTTCTCACCACACGTCCGATATATCCCTAAAAGCGGATTGCCGAAGAAAAGGACCTTTCGTGTGATCACCGGGCTCAGCGGAGCAGAAGAGTGTACGCTAACTGCCGAACGGACGGATACGATATAAGCCAGCCTCCCCTTTTTATCTCCGCTCTACAGTAAGTAAGTGGCGACCCTCTTACATTCATGCCGACCCCGGAAGCGCCTGCTTCGCCCCCCTCCGGCCATTCGCTTACCCTCGGCTGGAGACGGAGCAGGCGCTCCATCCTACCCCGTGGCGACCCTGCTACATCCAATCGATACCAAATCCGATGAAACCATTTCTGAGCTCTACGAGATTTATTGAAGACGGGGCCGAACTCTCCCTCCGAATGAAGCGGGACGGATACCTATTCATCCGCGGTCTGTTGCCTGCAGATGTTCTAGAGGAACTGAGACTGAAATTCCTGGAAGTGGCCCGTGATTCCGGTTGGATTAAAGAGAACACCCCTTTGGCAGACGCAATGGCCAACCTCGAAAGCTTCTGCGTCGAACCCGAACGGGAGTACATGGAGAAGTACTTCGCCATGTATGTAACTCCGGAACTTCATGCGCTGCAACACCGGCCGGAGATCACTGGTCTCCTGGAGCGGTTTACCGGGGATAGCATACTCCCCCACCCGCGAATTATCGGGCGCACCATCTTTCCCCAAAAGGAGAGTTTCACAACCCCACCTCATCATGACTTCATCCCCATTCAAGGGACACCCGACACCTATACGGCATGGATACCATTGAGCGATGTGCCGGCCGAGATGGGCGGCCTGCAAATCGCCAGTGGCTCGCACCGCAGTGGAGTCTACAATTTTCGGCCCGCACTGGGGGCCGGAGGTCTTGCTGTGACCGATCCCCTTGGTGACAACTGGGTAAGCAACCCTTTTCGACAGGGGGACGTCCTGTTATTCCATAGCCTCACCGTTCACAAGGGCGTACCCAATACAGGTACCCGCCTGCGCATGTCCATTGACGCGCGTTATCAGAAGATCACCGACCCAATCGCTCCCGCCAGTCTACTTCCTCACGACCAATCGCACACCTGGGAGGAAATCTACGCGACATGGTCCAACCACAGGGAACTCAAGTACTATTGGAAAAAGCGGGAAATGGAGACTGTCGAATACGATAATTCCTACCACGAGAAGCGCGACCAAATGGCCCTGGTCCTGGCTGAGAATGGAGATCCAGCGACCCGTTCCACATTGCAGCGTATCATTGCCCGGGACAGCGACCCAGCCAAGCGAAAGCGCGCCCAGACCTTACTGGAAAGGCTGGATTCGAGCTAACAGGCTATCTGTGTCGAATGCAGACGAGAGGTTGCAGGATAACTCTACTGCCTGCCTAACGTTAGGTGTGACTCGCGACGGCGTCAACTGGCGTTGAGTCGACACCGTGGTTCTCTCTTGCTATCTTTCTCGGTAGACTTCCCTGCGGTGAGCCACTCGTACGACCACAATGATAATGACCTCATCGTAGATCTGGTAGAGAATCCGGTAGTTCCCTTGCCTGATTCTGTACTTTCCCTCGCCCGAGAGTTTCTTGACTCCGGAAGGCCTTGGGTCATCGGAAAGAGACTGAAGCCGCTCGATGATTCGAAGCCGGTCTTTTCGGTTGATGGATGCAATTTCCTTTTCCGCGGATCTCTTGATCTCGATCTTATATCTTCCCATCCGCCTTCAATCTCTTCAGGAAAGACTCAAAATCGACTGTGGTTTCCTCTGCCCGGTCTCGGAATGCTTGCAAGTCCGCAAGATCATCGGCCAGGGCATCCTTGATCGCCTCATTGACCAGACCAGAGACAGACGTAGATGACTCCGCTGCTTTGATTTTCAATGCTCTGTGTAGGTCCTCCTCGAAATAGACAGTGGCTCTCTTCATGCTGGCGAAATATGACGTTAAAACGTTTTAATGTCAAGTTGGTATGAGAGAACGCTCAAGTGAGGTGCGGGCGAAGGCCGTTACCTCAACTGATTTGCTGGAATTTCTTGGTCCTTCGCTTCCTGTTCCGGGCTTCGAGTTTCTCAGCTATCCAGACCTTAATTAGGGACTGTCGAGGTACGCCTAATCGAGACGATTCTTTGTCAAGGCGATCGATCATCCAACTGGGGAAGTCCACATTCACACGCTTGAGTTCCTGGCCAGGACGAAACGCCTTCGAGAGATCCAAGTAGTCGGTGAAGTCTACTTTTCCGTCATCAAAAATCTTATCCAAGTCCTTAGCTTTCATACAATTTCCTCTCTCCTTTTCGTGCCCTCCGCACCGAGATTAGCCGGATGCGCCCATTCCTGAGGGTGTAGAACGCGACCCAGAGCTTCCCGCGCACCGATCCGAGGAGTGCAAAACGCTTCTCGTCCTCAGATGGCGCCGGGAACCCAATACCATCTGGATCTTCCCAGAGTTCCTCGGCCTCCTCAAAGTCCAGTCCATGTTTTGCCTTGTTCTTCTCACTCTTTCGGGAATCGTACTCGAATTCCATTCCGGTATAGATTTTATACCTTCGAGATGAATGTCAACACCAGATTTTCCAGTCTGTCCAATGCCCGAGTTGACCGCATGGTAGGCCGGCATGAGGTGAACATATAATCATTAAACATGCATGTTTGAACACCCGAGTTCCCGCCTCCCTCCTGGAAACACCCTCGCTTACGCCCCTCACGGGGCGCATTACTTCAAACATTCGGGTCCAGGGGTTCCGCGTTGCTACACCCTTGGCTACACGCCTCCGCCTCCTCGAGGCGCCGAAAATTTACCGGACACGACACTGGCCCCGACGGATTGCCAAGCCTCACCAGAGCACCACGAATAACAGGAAAGAGGCTACGCCAAGGTAAAGGCACGCCCACGGACCCGGACGCCGGAACCAGGGCAGTCCGCCGGGGGGCAAAGCAAATGGATATTCGGGCTTTATGGGTGCTTCAAGGATCGTCTTCTGCAGCCAGGTGCCCTGCAGAATAGACAGACGACGACCCATGAGTTCCCTCAAATCAGTACCGATCTCTTGTCTTGTGTAGACCAGACCTCTTAGCTCGTCTTCGCGGACCGGACCCTGAATCCGATCCATCACCCCTGAGGCAATCGCCATCGCTGACACCGGAAGGATAATATTCCAGAGATAGGTCCACCATGTGTTGATCAGCCAGACGGGCAGCGGCCATTGGCTGAAATCAGCAATGATAGCGAAGATCCCGTAGCCCAATCCCGTTATCAACCCGAATGCACCGGCCCGGCGGTGGACGCGCGTAAACACTCCCATCAGGATCACCGACATGAGCGGTACTGCGATAGCTCCCGCCAGGCGCAGATAAAACTTTAACATCCCCTCCTGGATAAAAGGGATATACGCAAATCCGAGGATGAAGATTACTGGAACCGAGAGTCTCCCCACCTTTGTGTAGTGCGCATCCGAAGCCCTTTTGACAATGAATCGGGCGTAGATGTCTCGCACAAACAGGCTGGATATACCGATGCCTATCGAGTCGAAAGTTGAAAATGCCGCCGCTATGAGACCCGCCGTGACGAGCCCGATGAGACCCGGTGGCAGGTACCGTTTAACCATGAGCGGGTAGGCATGATCGATGGTCTCCAGCATCGGAAAGTCGGCTCGAGCCAGAGGGCCCAAGCTCACGTTGAACCAAAGGCAGATGGCGGTGGCCAGGCTGGCGACGAGTGCGGCCATCTTGAAATCCCACTCGGATCGAGCGCCAAGAAAGCGGATGGCCTCGTACTGGTTGATTACCGCATAGGTGATCAGCGCAATCAGAAAGCCCAAGATCACGAGCAGCGCAGGCACCTCGGGCGGGGAATAGCCTCCTACATGGAGCAGTGTATCGGAAAGCCCGGGCTCGATAGCCTCGAGGCGGTGGGTGAGGCCTTCCCATCCGCCTGATTTCGTCCAAACTACCGACCAGAGCACCACCGAAGCCACGATCATGATCGTGCTCTGGGCCGCATCCGTGAAAACGCCTGCTTTGAGACCACCGCGGACAATATAAGCGGCCGCCGCCGCCGCCATCCCCCCGACGATACCCCAGCTAGAAGCGGCACTCAGGTCTGCCACTAGGTTGAAGACGAGAAAGAGGGAGAAAAAAATGTTCCCGAGCACGTTGGTGCGGGATTGGATGTTGATCAGGACGGCAAGAATACGGGCCGTGGGACCAAATCGATACTCCAGCCATTCCGCGTTCGTGAAGACTCCCGAACGGTACATGGGAACGATCACGAAGAAACTGAGAATTATCCAGCCGACCGAAATCCCAAGCCACCATTGGGTGAGTTGAGATAATCCAAATTCGTAAGCGCCTCCAACGATCGCGACATAGTCCCCGCTATCCACGGCGGTTCCAAATGCGGAAAGACCGATTACCCACCACGGCATCGATTTTGCCGCCAAGTACCAGTCAAAACTCTCGTTCTGTCCCCGAAAGGCGATGAAACCGTAGAGGACGATCCCTCCGTTGAGAATCAAGACGAGCAGCCAATCGATCCAGATCACGACGGAATCCCATGGGATAGAAATGGGTAAAACATCACCTCAGACTCCAGTACCCGTTACCTGAAAGCAAGTCACTCGATGGAGCGGCGAAGGATTTCTCGTTAGTCGGACCCCCGGCTGTACTTGCCCTGGCCGCATCATACAGGTGTTAAACTTTAGACGGGTTTCGGGTTTCAGGTGTCAGTCTGAGGAAGTGGAATTGAGTCCTGATACCTGAACACTGTTCACGAGCGAAGCGAGAAGGCCTGACAACCTACTCCAGGCCTGAAGTCTCGAGCGGCGCCCGAGCTACTCGCTCGTGCGAGACTCGCCTTCGGCTTGCGGCAACTGATAACCCTCCTTTTCCATCCTGATTCGGTAGAGCCCGCCACCTGCTGATACATACAGGGTCCTGCTCTCTTTCCCTCGACCAAAGCCCACATTTGTCGGCAGTTCATCGGTAGGGATGTAGGCGCGTTCCTCACCTCGAGGCGAATAGATTACGATCCCGGGACGAGTCACATCTCGAACCGCCACGTATAGATTCCCTTCCGCGTCGACCGTCAGGCCATCCGGCCCGTTCTGCGGCGTGTAATCAACCAGCACTTCGCGAAACTTCGCATCTCCAGCTTCGTTGAGATCATAGGCCGACAGCGCCATTCTTCCCTTTTGCGGAGCTAGTAGTTCGGGAAATGGCTCGTCCGTCATTGAACCGTTGTCGTGACTCACGACATAGAGCGTGCTCTGGTCCGGAGAAATCACCACGCCATTAGGCTTCCCCGCATCCGTAATCACACGATGAATTGATCCGTTAGGATCGATACGATAGACCGCCATCACCGACTGGTAAAGAGGTTCATGCCCCAGATACCGGGGATCGCTGAAGTAAATGCGCCCCTTCTCATCAATCGCGATATCATTGGGAGCGTTGAAAGGCCTCCCGTTAAAGAGGCCGGCGATGATTTCGCTCTTTCCCGTCTTCATATTCGTACGGGTCACCCGTCGGCCGCCGAAATCCGCGCCCTCGGCAACAATCATACGGCCGTGGCCGTCAAACTTAATGCCATTGGACATTCCACTGGGTGATCGAAATACGGATGTGCCGCCAGTTGCCGGATCGAACCTCCAAATATGACCTGCCTGCATACCGGATGTACGGGTGAAGGTAATGTCGCTGAAATACACGCTTCCGTCAGGGGCCACGGCAGGGCTCTCGGTAAAGAAGGCTCCGTCAAAGAGAAGCTCGAGCCTGGCCTCGGCTGAGATGATTTTGGGATCCCCGGATGGTGCCGGTTCCGATTGAGCCAGAAGAACGCTAAAGCACCCGAGAAAAAAGCCCGCAATGGGTACCGAGCAGAGGAAAGCTGGGAATAGATGGGACCTACGCATTCTGGTCAGCCACAATACAGGCGAACAGAAGGTCGGCAAAAGCAAATTCCGTTCCGAACCCGAAGAACCTCGGTTTTCCTGGCCGGACGGGCGAAGTCTCTCGAATCCGTGAGGTCACCGGCCTTAGAGTTATTGCCCTTACCTTGCAGGCAGGGAGCCAGCTCGGTCCCAGTGACAGGCACAACACAGCAGACCTGGAGGGACGAGGGCCCCGAGTCCGTCAGTTAGGCAACCTTGCTGGCGCGTTTTTATTCCTTACCAGGCCGGCAACAAACTCGCTCCCTAATTTCAATGTTGGACAGAAGACCAAACTTTGTTCCATATGCAACAAAGTTTGGAACTCGTGCGATGAGAGAAAGGGAATTTCAGGCTACTCCTCATCCTCACGACTGAAACCTCCAACAAAGTGTCGCGTTCTGATCAGTACTGGACATCTAACATCCAGCATTGAAGTAGCTCAAAGCCCTATCTTCGCACCGGTCGCCTCCTGATCGAAAGTTTGATCCAAATCATACGGACGGTCTCGAGGGCCCTCGACCCTCCAGGTTTCACTTTCAGGAGGCTCATCCCCGTCAAAATCCTGCCACGGCCAAGATGGAAAGTCGGATTTCCGATCGGCAAGCTCACCTAAAGAAACCTTCGCAAATAATCCACCGCTTTAGGGACGGCAGTCTCCTCTTCCTCGTCATCCTGGCCTTCGTAAACGACGGATACCCAGCCATTGTAATGTACGCTTCTCAGAATCTTGAAGATTCTGGGATAGTCCAACCAGACCTCCTCGCCCGTCTGGATTCGGTAAATCTTCGCTCTCACGTGGACCGCAAGGGGCACTGTTTCAGCAATACTGCCATAGAAATCCAAACTCGGGTCCTCAATTCCCCGTTGACCGGAAGCGCCCGGCGAGCCCACATATTGGCCCGTATCGAGAATATGGGACAGATAGGGATTATTTACGGTTTCGAGAATTCTCCGGACATCTTTTCCGGTACGGGTCAGGCAACCGTGATTATGATTGTGTAACCCGAGGACAACACCCTTCATCTGACCGTAGGCCGCCACCTCACGCAGGCGGTGCATCATGCGCTCCCAAACGGGTTCTTCTTGCTCTCCCTTTTCGACCCAAGCGGCAAAAACGCGTAACAGCGGCACCCCCATGGAAGCGGCTACGTCGACCCAGCGTTTCACTTCGCTGACCGCTTCTTCCAGCTCCGACGCCGGCCGCCCGAAGTTGTTGCTCACCCCAATATAGGATATGGCCAAGCCCCGCTTCAGGCACCTCATTCGGATGTCCCGGAGGTAAGCGGTGTCGGTCGACAAAAAGGCCCCGGTGTGGATATCGACACCATCCAAACGAAGCTCATAGGCCCGATCCAAAAAGCCTGGCAGATCCATCTTGCCGGCGGCAAACTGATCCTTGTAACTCAATGACATGCAACCCAGTTTCATTATGTTAATTGCGTCCTTAAATGGCCATGTAGTCTCCCCATCTATATTCCTGAACTTTGTCCTGAACTACTCCCCCACGGTATATCCATGCTACGACAAAATTGAATGTGCCGGCCATAACTTCAGGGCCGTTTTGCCCATCACCCACTCCCGATCTTCGAGACTGAAGCATTTCACCTCATCTCTGACAACCGACAACGTCTGCGCATAGGTGGCGTGGCCCAAGCAGACAGGCCAATCGGTGGCCCACATGAGCCGCTGCCCCCCAAATGCCTGATAAACCTGTTGCACGAGACCATGCGTATCGGTCCATGGATAACGGCGCTTAGAGATAGACCATGTATGACTGACCTTAACGTAAACGCGCGGGTATCGGGATAAATCGAGAAGCTTCCTTAGCTCATCCGGCTGATCAGGTGAGCAGTCGGCCATATGGTCCACGACCACATCGAGGTCGGGATGCCGATCCAACAACCGAGCCAGGTCGGGAAGACGACTGGACTTCGTCAAAAGCAACAAAGGGACCTCCAGGGCAGCAGCTCGGGAAAAGATCGGATCCATCAGCGGCCCTCTAAACCAACCGCCCCGGGAATCAACGGAAGGACTGAGGCGAACGCCACGAAAGCCGTGCGCTTCTGTCCAGTAACTCAAATGATCAGGAGCAGCTGGGTCTTCGGGATTGATGCGGCAAACGGCCATGAAGCGATCCGGATAGGACTTCAGCGCCTGCGCCGCATAGGAATTGTCCCACCGGTAGTGTATAACCTGTACCAAAACGGTTCGTTCAACTCCGTTTGCATCCATGAGGGCGAGAAGCATCTCGGGCGTTGCATCCTCAGTCGGAGGATCGACGGTTTCAGCAGCCCAGGGAAACCGTGGGTCGTTCTTCCAGATATGAACATGGGGATCAATCAGCCTCATGCCTCGAATGGATTGATAAACCTTTCAGCAATTTCGTGAGAGGAATCGAAAGCCGCATTTTCTGGTCTCATCCGTGATTCGACTATTGCCAACGGAGGCTCGTACCTGCGATCGTCCTGAAAGGCAGCATACTTGAGCAAGTTCATGGGGAATCACCCTGCTGGCAAAGCCCCTCACGTCAATTGTTGATCCCTTAGAATCTATCATGTTAACAGCGCCGATATCAACGGAAGTCGGAACCCAACTGCTATTTGAGAATGAACGTGTACGGGTCTGGGACCTGAGTCTGAAGCCTGGGGAAAGCACCGGCCTGCATCGCCATGAGAATGACTATTTCTTCGTCGTTATCGGCGGAGGCACGCTTCAAGCGGTCGATGAGGAGGGGAAGAAAAAGAGCCCCAGTAGCATGCAGGACGGAGAAGTCCACTTCCGAAACCTTGAGGACGTGGCTGTTCACGAAGCGCGAAACGTGGGCGATGGGCCCTGGCGAAACATCGTCGTGGAATTGAAATCCTAGAGTGGCTAATTGAATATGAAGAAACCGAAGCAATACCGGGTTGGCATCGTCGGTCTATCCGGTATTTCAGCCCGCCACACCCTCGATGAGGGTTCGTTCGGACTGGGCGCTGAGATGCCCCATTCGCACGCCAGTGCCTACGCGATTCTTCCCCAGACTGAAATCGTCGGTGTCTGCGATCTCCTGGAAGAGCGCATCGACTCCTTCATTGAAGAATGGAGGGATACCTATCCCCAGGTGCGCGGCTACACCGATTACCGGGAAATGCTGGCCAAAGAGGACTTGGATATTATCAGCGTGGCGACTTCGGACAACCGCCATGCGGACATCGTCGTGGATGCCGCCGAATCAGGCGTGCGGGGTATTCTCTGTGAAAAACCGATCGCAACTACCCTGGCGGATGCCGACCGCATGATAGCAGCGGTGGAGCGCCACCATGCGACCATGACAATCGACCACTCGCGGCGCTGGTTCCCCATCTTTCGGCAGGTAAAAGAGGAAGTTCAGCAGGGTACCATTGGCGTGCTCAGACGCATCACTCTGAATTTTGGCGGTCCCCGGGCCATACTCTTTCGTAACGGCACCCATATGATCGACACGATCTGCTATCTGGCCGACTCCGACCCGGAGTGGGTCTTTGCCGAGCTTGATGACGGGTATGAAGACTATTGGCCCTACCAGGGTGACGGCGGACGCAACCCCGATTTGGAGCCGGGCTGTTCGGGATACATTCATTTCAAGAATGGTGTGCGGGCATTTTATAATGGCAGCAAGGGACTGAAACCGCGACGCGGTTTCGAGTTGACCGGCTCCGAGGGCTGGATCTGGATGGACGACCACAGGGCGGAAGTCGGTAAGGAGGAAGGCATTCGTCACCTACCGAGTCGACCGCATACCCACTCCAACACCCCGGCCGTGATTCGCGACCTCATTCGCGCCATGGAGACCGGCGCCGAGACCATTTCGCCGCCACGCGAGGCCCGCAAGACGCTGGAAGTCATCCTGGGGTTCCTGGCCTCGCAGAAACGAGGCAATACACGTATCGATTTTCCACTGGACGAGAACGCGGTGTAGGAGGAACTCCTGCAAATTAACCCGGTCAGCGTTTCGCCTCCTAATCGTAATCTTACTCCTCGTCTGAACGCGATCCGGCGTCGCTCTGCTTTGCCGGGACAGGAAGCGTCCAGCTATAAGATGGGACGTCCCGGCAATATCCTCATGGAAACAACAGCCTACTCATGATCCGGTCGACTCCCAATAGCTTGAGGGCCGCCAGCAACACAAATGACCAGATCAGCGCTTCGAAGAGCCTCTGATTGATCCGCTTGACGATGATTGGGCCGACAAGTGCGCCCACAGCTGCGAAAACTCCGAAAGTCAAGCTCAGTCGCAGCGAAGTTTCCGTCAAAATCCCCAGCCCAATTTGAAACGGGATTTTGTAGATATTGACGATCAGGTAGAACCATGCCGCGGTCCCGATGAACGCCAGTTTTGGGAGGCCCACCGCCAGCAAGTATAGGGCAAGCACGGTACCGGCGGCATTGGCTACCATGGTAACAAACCCGCCGAGGAGACCGAGGAAAGCGACAAAAGCCAGGCTGTGAGGAAGCGGGTCGGGCGTATCGGCAGCCAAACGACCCAATTGCCACTTGCGAAATAAATGAATGCCCATCATGGCCAGAAAAATGGCGCCGATGAGGTGCCGAACTCCTTGGTCGTCGATATGGTCCATGGCGAAGTAGCCGACAATGACGCCCACACCGGTCCACGGAAAAATACGCCAGAGATACTTCCACACGGCGTGGCGTCGATAGATCCTGACGGCGACGATATCGGCGCAGATCAAGACCGGAAGCAGCAGACCCACCGACTCCTTGGCGGGAAAGGTCAAAGCATAGATACCCGCCGCAAGATAACCGATACCAGGAACACCCCCCTTGCCCAGACCGACCAACAGGGCGCCAAAGCAACCGATCAGCCATTGCCAGGAATTGAGGTCGCCCCACTGCATACTTACTCACGTGGCAGGATTCCGCACCGGCAGCAAATCCAATAGCGACCCCCGGCGCCCGGCTACTACGGTTTCCCCATAGCCGGCTTCGCAAGAACGCGGGAACCAAGGTCGATACTCCGTAAGATCCATGATCGCGCTGGCCAACGCACTTCCATGCCTCCAAGACCGCACCCCAGCGGGTCCGGCTACAAGACCGCCTGCTCGTAAACCGAGTAGATCCAATCCCTCGTTATCCTTACCCCGTGCAGATCCATGACGTCGGGATTATGCCAGCAATAGGGATTGTCCCCCATCGGGTAATCCGGTCCCCAGAATACGTAGGTGACGAGAGCACGTTCTGAGTCGATAAAGTCACAGCCCAAATTCGTGAAATTGAATGTCTCCTGCCTGCAAAGGTCGCCCAGCTTTGTCCAACTGGCTCCGCGGTCTCTGGATAAGGCAAGACTCAACGGGTTGCGGAAGCCATAGTGGTGGTGATTCGGATCGTATTCACTATCGTTGAAGAGCAAGAGCAAATCCTCACTGTCGGGAAGGCACCTCAGGCAAGTACAGGACTCCGGCGCCCGCAGCCCGGTAGTTTGGGGAAAGCTCCAGGTTTCACCCTGGTCCGTCGACCGGGTGAGGAAAACCGCGCCCAATTGAGTGCGTATAGAGGCGATCAATTCTCCGCCCGGCAACTCCGTAGCAGAGAGTTCCATTACCCCGCGCATCGGCAAGCGGATGTCGTGATTCGATTTTCTCCAAGTCGCACCGCTGTCATCGCTTAACATGCAGGAACCGATGTTGTGCTGACTACCCTGATGCCCACTACCATAGTGAAAGGGCATGAAGAGGCGGCCGGATCGCAACTCGAGAATGCTCGAGGCCCCGCCCTGCAGCCACTGGCCGGAGGTCGCGTCCCAAACTTTGCTGACTTCTTCAAATGTTTGACCCTGGTCCGTAGACCGAAACAGGATCATGCTGCTGCTACCGCCCCCGGCATGTCCGCGCAGACTTACCAGAAGCAGATTGCCGTTACGCATCCGTCGCAGGGCCGGGGCCTGCACATTGTTGTCGCCTGCGGCGTTTTCCACCAGAATGCGCTCATTGCCCCAGGTGAGTCCCCCATCGCGGGACGTCTTGCAGGCGATATCGGCCGTTCCAAAATCGGAAGTGCCTTCAAGATTAGGTCGATACTTGTGCCACACGACCATGATATTGCCGTCTCCCAATGGAGCGACGGAAGCCGTGTCGTTGCGAGGGGCATCGGGACTGGATGGACCGATAATCGAAAAGTCTGGACCCTCCGGGACGTGGTAGCGATGCCGGGAACCGGCGAAGAATTTCTGCTGCATGCGATCAGTCTCCTGCTTGGAACGTTCAGAGGGCAGAATAGGTCGGACATTGTTCAATACCAAGAAAACAATGCACGATTCTGCTCTTGGAAATCCGAGGGATCTCGCCGGCCGTTGCTCACTAATGGCCAATCACGGCAAGGAGAAACAGAAGCAATTTCAGCAAGAGACTGCGGCCTGAAGGGCCGCGACAGCCCAGCCCAGGGAGGAGCGCAGCGACGCCCTGGGTCACGGGGCCCAGATCCAGCAAGCGTCCTGAAGGGGCGCGAGAATCGAACGTCTCAGAGAAGGATGCCCGGTTCTCCCGCCCCGTCAGGGCGGTGATGATTGGATCGCAAGGAACCCAGTCTGCAGACCTTGTTTCAGAGGAGTTTGCGGGACGGCGACGCAAGGCCGCCAGGCATTCCGGGTTTGTCCCGCCTTGCTATCGACCCCATGGCGCCTCCACATTGTACAAGCGCATCTGTGAAACATGACACTAGTGTGGTGTCCGTTAAATAACATAAATTAATTAGTTTTCCCTGTCTGCTTTGCCAAGGCACGTTTGGCGCGCTGGATCTTGCGCAGGATTTCCTCTCCCTTCGCCTTCCATCTGTAAGGCTTGGGGTCGAGGTTCCTTTCAGCCAGATAGGTTTCTATGTCTTCGACCAATTGCCTGACGCTGGTAAAACTACCATCCCTGATAACATCTTGGGTCAGTTCGCCGAAAAAGCGCTCGACCAGGTTCAACCAGGACGAACTGGTCGGGGTGAAGTGGATGTGAAAACGCCGATGGCGCGACAACCACTTGCGGACCTTCTGTTGCTTGTGCGTGCAGTAGTTGTCAACGATCAAGTGCAAGTCCAGCTGCTTGGGTGTCTCCCGCTCGATTTGCTTCAAGAACCGCAACCATTCTACATGGGTATGCCGCTGTTCGGTGCGTGCGATGAGCTTGCCGTCCAGATAATTCAAGGCTGCAAACAACGTAATGGTCCCGTGTCGCTTGTAGTCATGTGTCTTGGTGCAAATCTCTCCCACGCCAAGAGGTAAGCCCGGCTGGGTCCGCTCCAAAGCCTGGCATTGGCTCTTTTCGTCGCAACACAATACAAGGGCCCGCTCTGGCGGATCCAGGTATAAGCCGATCACATCCCAGAACTTCTGCTCGAAGTACTTGTCATTGGACACTTTGAACGTCCTGACCAAGTGAGGCCTGATATCGTTAGCCCGCCAGATGCGCTGCACGCTGTCGGGGGAAATCCCCACCTCCCTGGCCATGGTGCGAACACTCCAGCGAGTGCGTGGCTGCGGCGGTCGTGTAGCCTCGGTAATGACCTTCTCAACCTTGCCCGCCGGTATCCATCGGGGCCGTCCTCGTCCCTTCCTGTCCCGCAATCCCTCCAAGCCGTCTCGCTCAAAGCGTTGCGACCACTTGTTCACGCAGGGCACACTAACCCCGAGTTCTTCCGCGAGCTGCGCCTGTTTGACGCCTTCGGAACGACGCAGTACGATTGTCGCCCGAAGGCTGTCGCGCACGGATACTGTCGGTGCTTTCACGCGACGCTGCAACTCTTGCAGCTCAAGATCTGTAAGTTCAATTATGGATATGGGTCTTGCCATGCCGATAGCATAACATGGTAAGACAGATTAATTCAACTTAATTATCGGACATGAGACTAGTTAGACCCTGTTCGAAAAGGGGTCTGGAAGGATGCTTTTGGATGTTTTGCTTACTTGATAAAGGTTAGACTCGAGGCTCCGGGTTGTCAGCACCACAGGGAGTGGGTTCGCAGCGATCATGCACTGGGTTTGCAGCGTAATGGCCCGCTTTTTCATGGTCTCTGAAGACAGTCATCCCGTGATTTTCTTCTTTTCTCTGAGGTATTTAACCGGTCGGATTCAGGCCGCCTCGGCTTGTTGGTTGTTTCGTCGTTTCTTCATCAGGATGATACGGCAACAGTTGTAGGCCAGTCCCTTCTCCAGCAGTTCATCGCTGACCGGACCGATGCCTCGTCGACCCAGTTCCCCAAACCCGAATCCTGCTTTGATCGTGAACATCATCGACTCCACCGCCGAGCGATCGCGACGGGCGTGCCGATACAGCGCGCTTTCCCAATCATCCGGATCGGTCAACTTGCGGCCCTTGGCCCCACTTATACTAACGGCCTTCACCCCCATCGCCAGGAGCTCATTACGTCCCTTTGCCGAAGCATATCCATCATCGCTGCTGACCAGTTCAGCCACCACGCCGGTGCGAGTGATCGAATCGCTGATCGACTCCACCAACTGGGCAGAGTCTGCCGGATTGCCGGGCTCAACTATCAAGCTGGTGATAAATCCATTTTCACTGCGAACCAGCTGAGGCTTGTAACCGATTACCGCTTCGCGACTGCCTTTCTTGATGTAAGCCGCCGATCCGTCCGAGAGGCTCAGCACCTTCTGCGTGGAGGGAAGCTTCTTATCGTCAAACACCCGATCATGGGCGTAGCCAATAACCCGCTTGGCGTCGGCCACATCACGGCTGATCTGGCTCAATAAACGCTTCAGAAGCTCCCGCCGACTAGGAGGCAGGGCTTGCATCGACAGACCCTCTTCAAGATAGCTCAGTTGCGATCCTAATGCCTCGGCCGCCTTGCCGCCCCGCTTGAGCAACTGCCGGTAATGTTTCTTCAGCTTGCCCTTCGAGTTCGCTTTGCCGGCTACCAGACAGATCCGAAACTCCAGCTTGTCCATCTGCTGCAGCCAACCAGGCACCCATCCCGGACGAAAATCCTCCAGCCCGAAAACATGTAACTTCTGCCCATAACGATAGGCCCGGTTCAACACCCCAGTGAGAACCTTCGCATCGGTCGGCCAGCTGCTGTTTGCTTTCACCGCGGTGCTGTCGATCGTCAGCTTCCCGAAATCGTCCCATTGCTCCTGGAGGATATAGCCGATCTGTTGGTCAAAGATCAACTCGCGGGTCGCATGGCTGACAAGGTTCACGTTCTCCAGAATCGTCGTCACCGCCGGTATCTTCAGGCCCCGTGCCTGCACAAATCCATACAAGCTCATCGACTCGAGCAGAAACCGCCGCGCCGCTTTCGTAGTCAACGAACCGAGAAAACCACGAATCATCAAGAACACATATACCGCATAAGCAGGCATCCGTGGACGGCCTGTCCCAAGATTCAATTCGCCAGCCAAAATATCCGCCTCCTCGATATTCAGCTCCGCAAAATCCGCCGTAGCGCTGGCAAAGAACCTGCCATCTTCCTGTCGCAGTTTCTTCTTCTCACGCGCATGGACATCCAGATCCTTCTCGATCGCATCGATGATTTGCGGCGCGAACTTGGACAACTCGTCGACTTCATCGAGAAAATCACGGAAATCGGTGTCTGGAATCGGCAAAATCAGGTTGCCTACGCGATTGATATCGGCTATCTTCCGTTCTGTCGCACATGCTGCCATGTTCTTCTCCTTGTGAGGTTTTAAGATACTGAACACTAGCATGTTGCGACATTTTTATCAAGCCATGAAATGGCCTTTCCTCAGATTTTCTTTGCGCTTCTTTGTGCCTTTTCGCGGAGATCAATGGCTTTTCGGATAAGGTCTAGCTATGCTTTCTGTAAAGGGAACGACTCATGAACACTTTCACTTACCGCGGTTCCAAAACTAACGAAATCTCCTTTCCACTGGGGGGCATCGGAACCGGGTGTATCGGGCTCAGCGGTAACGGTCGCCTCATTGACTGGGAAATATTCGGCCGGCCGAACAAGGGAAGCATCAACGGTTTCACCCACTTCGCCATTAAGGCCGAAGCGGACGGTAAGGTGCTGGATGCCCGCATCCTGCAAGGTGACCTGCACCCTCCTTACTCGGGAGCCCTTGGAGCGAAGGGATTTCGCGGTTTCGGCCGGGGTCCCGCTCGGGAATATATGGTCGGCGCACCTCACTTTCCTTCGGTCGAATTCTGCGGGGCCTATCCCATGGCTGAACTCGAATTTAGGGGTGCGAAATTTCCCGGCAAGCCGATGCTCCGAGCCTTCAACCCCTTTATTCCTCTTAACGCCGACGATTCCGGAATTCCAGCAGCGTTTTTCGAGATCGAGCTCCAAAACACCAGCTCTCGGAGGCTCGATTACACGGTTCTCTGTGCTCTGAGCAATCCCCAACCCGCGAACAACATCAATCGGTTTGCTCAAGAAGACACGGGGAGGTTCCTCCACCTCTCGTCCGACGGCCACAACCCCGACGACCCCGCCTTTGGTGATCTCACCCTAGCCACTGACGCTACCGACTGCAGTTACCAGGAATATTGGTTTCAGGGGGCCTGGTTTGACAATCTCGAGGTCTATTGGCGCGACTTCGCCCGTCCGGGAAAGTTCCGCAATAGAAGATACCCTCCAGAGGATGCCGGAGCGAGCTCAACCGGCCTCATCGCTACGCACCAAAGTGCCGACCACGGAGAAACGATACGCGTGCGTTTTGCTATAGCCTGGAGTTTTCCCAATTCCGAGAAGTACTGGGAGAGCAGGGCCCGGCACCGGATCAAATCCTCCTGCTGCGGCGATCAACCGAGCCGGTGGCATCCTTACTATGCAACCATTTGGCCCGATTCAAAAAGCAGTGCCAAATACGCATTAACCCATTGGGATCGCCTCGAGGACGAAACCCGAGAATTCCAGCAATCTCTTCTGCGCTCCACCTTACCGGTTGCGGCCCTGGAGGCCGTTACGGCAAACCTTGCCTTACTCAAGAGTCCGACTGTCCTCCGGCTGGAAGATGGCACTTTGTATGGATGGGAAGGCTGCGGAGACGATGCCGGATGCTGCGAAGGATCGTGTACCCACGTCTGGAACTACGCCCAAGCCATTCCCTTTCTCTTTCCCGCATTGGAGCGCTCGATGCGTGAGGCCAACTATCAACATAGCCAGGACGACGCCGGCGGTATGCATTTTCGCATCCAGCTACCCCTCGGTAGCGGCCATTCCGATTTTCGCCCCTGTGCCGACGGTCAGTTTGGGGATGTCATCAAGACCTATCGTGACTGGAAAATCTGCGGCGACTCAGACTGGCTGCGCAGACTTTGGCCGGCTGTCAGAAAGTCGATCGAATACGCCTGGAGCCCACAGAATCCCAATCAATGGGACCCGGAGAAGACAGGGGTTCTCTGGGGCCGCCAACACCACACTCTGGATATGGAACTCTTCGGCCCCAATTCCTGGCTCACGGGATACTATCTCGCCGCCCTCAAGGCGGGGGCCGAGATGGCGCGACACCTGGGAGAGGACCGCTTTGCCGACGAGTTGGATGCCCTTTTCGCCAAGGGAAAAATGTGGGCCGATGAGCACCTTTTCAATGGAGAATACTACCATCAGATCATCGATCTCAGAGATCGCGCCCCGGCCGAAAAATTCGACGCCTTGAATTACTGGAATGCAGAACACGAGGAGCTCAAATACCAAATCGGCGAAGGATGCGAAATCGACCAGGTCATCGCTCAATGGCATGCCAACCTGTATGGACTGGGCGACATCTTCGATCCGGACCAGGTCCGGCGAGCTCTGGACGCACTGTATCGCCACAATTTCTGCCCGGATGTTCGGGAACACTTCAATGCCTGCCGCATCTATTCCATTAATGACGAATCGGGGCTCGTGATCTGCCAGTGGCCGGAAGGGACTTACCAACCTATGACGCCCCTGCCCTACGCAGGCGAGACCATGAACGGCTTTGAGTGGGCAGCGGCTGTTCAGATGATCCAGAATGGACTAATCGAAGAGGGGATGAACTGCGTTCAGGCAATCCGCGACCGCTACGATGGAGAGAAACGGAACCCGTGGAACGAGTTTGAATGCGGAAACAATTACGCCCGCAGCATGGCCAGTTACTCGCTGCTGAATGCCTTCAGCGGGTTCTCCTTTGACCGGGTTAAAGGATACATCGGTTTCCGCCCCATAGAGGCCGATTTGAGCACCTTCCGCTGCTTCTGGTCACTCGAAGGTGCATGGGGCGAAATCGAACTTGGCGCAACCAGTGCGGAGCTGCACGTTCTGTCCGGGTCTCTAGATCTGGCCGAAATTGCACTGCCGCTCGTTCCCCGGATTATACGTCTCGGCGGTCAGGAAATCGAATTCCGAATCGAAAATGGACGGATCCTTCTAGAGCGGAACGTGAAATTGGAGAAAGAGAGATCGCTGCGCTTTGAGGCTTGATTTGGAACGCGGCTTCATCGTAGCCGGCTTAGCCCTTCGTAGGATGAAGCGCTGCTTCGTCTCAGAGTTTGAACGCGAACCCTGAGTCACGGGACGGAGCTATAGGGCGCTCCATCATGCATTCGGCCACCCGCTTACATCCACGTCGCTCCAGTAGGGTGAAGCGCCGGCTTCGCCTCCGGCCAAGCTTGAATCCTGCTTTCAAGACGACGGAGCAGCGCTCCATCCTACCTTGGGGGCGTCCTCTTGCATCCGAACCTCCAAGCCGTCCCCGTAGGCCTCCCACATTGGGACCAACATTTCCTCCGTAGCCGGACGCTTTCGCCTTCGGGACAGGTTGGAATGCCCGACTGGGCCTGAAGCCGAAGGGCTCCAGCTACGATCTGCGGCTCAGCACAACCTCTATAAGCCTGGTTAACTATTCGGCCGCCCGCTTACATCCACGTCGCCCCAGTAGGGTGAAGCGCCGGCTTCGCCTCCGGCCAAGCTTGAATCCTGCTTTCAAGACGACGGAGCAGCGCTCCATCCTACCTTGGCGAAGCCTCTTTTAGAAGACGTGTGCAGACTGCTTCCCATTTTCAATCCGGATCCGATTTTCAGGTAACGATTTGAATACGAATGACGTTGGGTAGGGCGAATCCCGATAAAGTCCCGGCTTGCCGTGGACGACCTCGGGATGAACCGCAGGCTGCGGCAAACGGCTCAGCAGGGACGCTTCGCCCTACCCTCCCTTGAGGCTCCGCCCGTTCCGATCGACGATTTCTACAATAGAAAATGGCCAAGTCTGGCACCGGCAGTCATTTTGAGGAAAACATCCAAATCGAAATGACACGACAGGAAGGATTAAACTATGCCCCGCAAGGGGAACGTAAAGCTGTGGTGGAAGAGGGAGAGTTCGTATTCTCCGTTGCCCATTTGGATCACGGTCATATCTACGGTCAAACCAATGGACTCCTGGAAGCCGGGGCGACCCTGAAACATGTCTTCGATCCTGATCCGGCAAAGGTGAAGGCCTTTCTTGGCCAATACCCAGAAGCGGAACGGGTCGACTCTCTCGACCGAATTCTCGACGACAGCTCGGTTCACCTGGTGGCCGTTGCGGCTGTACCAAACGATCGCTGTGCGATCGGATTGCGGGTCATGGCCGCGGGAAAAGATTTTTTCACCGACAAGGCACCTTTCACGGCTCTCGATCAGCTAGCTTCAGCCCGCCAAGCGGTAGAGGACACGAATCGAAAATACATGGTATACTACAGCGAACGGCTCCACGTTGAAGCTTCCATTCACGCCGGCAAACTCATCGACCAAGGAGTTGTCGGGAAGGTCCTCCAGGTAATCAATCTCGCACCCCACCGCCTGAGCCGGGATCTTCGTCCCGACTGGTTCTGGTCCAAAAAGAAAACGGGAGGTATTCTGGTCGATATCGGCTCGCACCAGTTCGAGCAGTTTCTCGCCTATACCGGCGCAAAGGATGCCGTAGTCGAATTTGCCAGGACAGAGAACTACTCCTGCCCGGACCATCCAGAATTCGAGGATTTTGGCGAGGCCAGCCTGCGAGGAAACGATGGTTCGTCGTTCTATACGCGGGTGGATTGGTTCACTCCCGATGGTTCACGGGCATGGGGAGACGGCCGGACCTTCGTCATGGGCACTAAAGGTGTAATCGAGATTCGAAAGTATATGGACGTGGGCCGCTCCGATACCGGTGACCGCATTTTTCTCGTGGACGGCTCCCGAGAAACAGAGATCGAATGCTCAGGTCAGATCGGATTTCCCTTTTTTGGGGATCTCATTCTTGACGTCTTGAACCGAACCGAGAAATCCATGACCCAAGAACACGCCTTCAAGGCCGCCGAGCTGTCCCTGATCGCCCAGGAGATGGCGGACGCCAAACGGCGGTAGAGATTCCGAGAGTCAAATCCCGAAGGCCGAATCGATGGGTGCCGTTCTAGTTTGTGAAAAAGGCCTCCTAGGCGTCGCTGGCTTTAGCGGGATGAAACGACGAGGTTGGGTCCGCAGGAGAGAGCCTTTCCCAACTTCGACGTTGGATGTTCAATTTTCAGGGGAATCGGCCATACGCCAACGGCGTATCGGATCTCAGCTCGGGGTTGCGGCAACGCTACCCCGGGTTCGGAAACGCACAAGAATACATTACCCCGCAGGGGTTATTGATCATCGACGCGGCGGTGGCGATTCCTTGGTATCCGGATCGGGTACGGCCGGATCAATAATCCTTTCAGGATACGAATCTTCAAACAATAGAAACCGGAGTAGGGCCGGTGGCCCAACTCCGGCCTGAGATCAAGAACGCCGATGGCGTTCGTGTGCGACGAGACGAACGGTTGGGCGATGAACTTGATCATTCCCTGTAGCTTGCTGCAGGGTTCCTAAAAAAACACCTTGTAGGACGACACCCGGTCCCGAAGGGTAAAAAGCCGTAGATTCCCCGTAGCTCTTGACTGCCGAAGCCTTGGCGAAGGCCGTTGCTGCGGGGAGTAGGCTTTTTAAGGGTGGCGTTCAATGAAGGCGGTATTTACGACAGAGATTCTTTCGAAACCCATAACCTCGTGCCAACTTTTGATCCGGACTGCGCAGGGGTTCGAATGTAATTTCGGATCACCATCTTGTTCCCGTCGCGGCGCGACGGGAACAAGATGGTGATCCGAAATTACTACGGAAGCTCGATGGTCACACCCAGTTCCGCACCGATTCCCTGGAACCAATCGATGACCTCCCGGTGGTAGGGGATACCCTCCCGACGCCGCCTCACAATCTCCTCACCCTCAGTCTGCCCGGGATAGACCACTCGTTCATGTCCGGGGGCAGGCTTGGTATTGGCTAAACGTTCCAGAGCTTCATCGAGGTTGTCCTTGAATTCCTCCGGGTCGCAAAAGGCCTCGATCTGGTAGGCGGCAAAGAAGTGGTAGCCTCCCTGGTATTGGGATCCCGACCGAGCCAGGCTAGCCCCCGATAATGTCTGGCACATGATGGCGCAGACGGTCGCAAACCCGTACCCCTTGTGCGATCCGTTCTCGCGGGTACCGCCAAAGGGGAGCAATAAGAACTCATCGGGAACGGGCCCAGTCTTCATTACCGGCGTGCCGTCTTTTTCAGTGATCCAGCCGGGGTCAAGCATCGCATTAACGCGACGGGCGAGGTCAATCTTGTTCCCCGCTACCTGAGTCGTCGCTATGTCAAAAAGAAACGGCGCGCGATGCCTCGCCGGCGCTGCCCAGGCGATGGGATTGGTCCCGAATCGAGCCTCCGCTCCAAAGGTAGGCACCATACCGAAGGTCGCCTTGTCGCGGGCATAGCTTCCAGTCATACACAATCCGATCATATCCGCTTCAGCGGCAAGCATGGCATGGCTGCCACATCCACCGAGGTGTCCGGAGTGGGATACCGTTACGGCGCCCATACCGTATTGGCGTGCCCTGTCGATTGCCATTCGCATCATGTCCGGTCCGATGTGGACGCCGAGGCCTCCGTCGCCATCAACGTTTGCAGTCGTAGCAGTTTGCCGGACGATCCTGGGCTTGGGGTTGGGGTTGGCGACCCCGGCCTGATACCTCTGTATGTATCGGCGAAACATGTTCGAGACGCCGTGGGATTCGACGCCCCTCAAGTCATTCATGATGAGCACGTCGGTAGACGTCTTGGCGCCTTGATCGTCCAGACCCATCTTGCGGAAGAGCGCCTCGGTAGCGGCCCGGATGCGGCCCTCCTGCACATAGACGCGGTCTTTCTCGGGAACCTTGAAACGCTCTAACATAATACCTGCATGATCGCTACTAGATCTTCGCAGGTCGAGATGAAGATGCCCTTACCGCAAGATTTCCGGCAATTGTGCTCGCGCATCGGGCACGGAATTAACGAATTGAAGTACGTAGGAGGGTTCTTCTCGAGGCCTGTGGCCATCAACTATGGCTGACAATGAGCCTTTTGAATCGGCGGCAATTGGAGGGCGCCAATCCTTTGGCGCCGCCGGATATCCGATGTCACGATTGTCACCGATCGGCGGACGCAATGGATTGCGTCCCTCCAGGTGCACCGGTTCTATCATTTGTTCTCGCAAACCCAGGTGCTAGAAGACTTCCCATCGAGGCCGGGAGTATGATTAGGATTAGGATGGAAGACTTTGGTCAGATTCATTGAGAGGCTGAGGACAAAGTCCGAAGAGCTGTTAGTCGACGAGCCGGTCGCGATAACTCATCATGTTGACCTGGGGTCGGTAGCCCAGGACCTCGCGGGCGCGGGAGAGGTCGAGGAAACCGACGTGGCCTTCAAATAAATTCTCGGAAGCGCCGTAGGTGAGAAGGAATTTCTCCGGTCCTTCGTAGTCCACGGCAAGACGAAAGAGCTGTGCCGCGTCCACGGGAGCCAGCAACGTGCTGCAGTGGCGCAGAACCCCGGGTTCGGAATCTCCGTTGACAGAGCCGATACGGATACCGATAAAGCGCCGGTTGCAGACGTTCACGAGATACTTGCCGGCGGCTTCAGCCATACATTTCATAGCCCCATACCATCCGTCCGGGTTGATTTGATCGACGGTGGAAAACGTGGCGGGATTGCTAATGTGTTCGTTCCAGCCACTGGCGTGGTTGGAGCTGGCGTAGACCACTTTTTCTACATTCGCGCGGTGTGCGACCTCGAAGAGTTGTATCTGCATTCCGATGTCGGTCATGTCCGCCTCGGGTTCCCCGATATCCAGCGGGCGAATGTATGCGAGGGAAACGAGCACGTCCTGCTGTTGGCAGATCCGGCTGGCAAAGGCATGGTCACGCAAGTCACCCACTTCGACACGCGATTTCGCACCCTCGATTTCGGTCCTATCGGTCAGGGTTAGCTCGTAGCGGTCCTCTTCCTCCCAAACCCGCCAAAGTATTGTGCCGATTCTTCCCGCGGCCCCGGTGATGAGTACTCGTTGCTTTGCCATGCGTCATCCTCTCCGGTTCAATCTCTGCATCCAACAAATCGTTATGAAATAAAAGCACCTGTGTCACTCAAGTTCGTTGCGCAAGGAGAGAGGCTCAGTCGTCCTCAAGTAGAAGCGGCGTCTCGCCGCTTTCTCCTCCCCGCATCGGGCCAAGGCAAAGCGGCGAGACGCCGCTTCTACTTGAGAGACGCTGAACGTTTTCAGGTAGGGCGCGACCACTGGATTAGCCGTGAGCAACAGCGCCAAGGGCCTCAACCTCGCGCCAACTCTCGTAGTTCCTGAAGTGAGGCGCATCCCAGCTGAACCATGACATTTTTCATGTCTGCCAACAGTATCTCAACGACATGATCGCCACCGTGATCTCCTAGAGCCGCCACTCCATACAAAAAGGCGCGTCCGAGGAGGACGATATCGGCTCCCAGGGCAATCGCTCTGACCACGTCCAGGCCCGACCGAACGCCGCTGTCGAAGATGATGCCAGCCCGTCCCTTGACTCGACGGACGATCTCAGGCAGCGACTCAATCGCCGCAGGCACAGCATTCAATTGACGCGCCCCGTGGTTAGAGACGTAGATTCCGTCAACTCCTGTTTGAACCGCCAGTTCAGCATCCTCGGGATGGACGATCCCTTTCAATACCAGGGGCCCCTCCCATGCCTCTCGCACCTCTTTGAGGTAGTCCCAGGACAAGGTGCCGCCTAAGCTTCGTGAAACGTATTTAATGACCGTAGCGGTGCTGGTCGAGTTTGTGTATTTCTCCAAAGTTCTAAGTTTAGGGAAACCGATCCTGAGCGTGTTGATCGTCCAAGTGGGATGTTTCATGGCCTCGTATACATTCCGTAAAGTGAACCGCTCAGGTCTGCCAAAGCCTGCTCTGGTGCTTCGTTCCCGCCGGCTCCCAACCGGGACATCAGCGGTCACCACCATCGTCTTGAAGCCGGAATCCCAGGCTCGTTTCAGCAGGTCATCTCGCGTCTTCGGATCGCGTGGTGGATAGAGTTGAAACCAACCCATATCGCCTACCAGGGGGCCTACCGTTTCGGGTGTCTGCGTGGCCACGGTACTGAGGCAATAGGGGATGGAATACTTGGCTACAGTCCTGGCCAGGATCAATTCCGATCTCGGCCAGATCAGCCCGGTCAACCCCATCGGCGCCACTCCAAAAGGAGCCTGGTAGGTCTGGCCGAATAAGCTGGTAGAAACGTCCGGAACCAGCTCGCCCTTGAGAAACCGGGGAACCAGAGTGACAGCGGACATTTTTTCCAAATTCCGCGCAACGGCCGTCTCATCGCCGCACCCGCTCTCGAGGTATTCCCAGGCGACATGCGGAATTCGCCTTCCGGCTCGTTCCCGCAGATCGCTGATGGCGGGAAACCGGCGCATCAGTCTTTCGAGATGGTTTTCCTTCATGAAGCTCGCTCCAGGAGTCACCAAATTGCTGGTGCTACGGTGGCCGAACCGGCGTTGTAACGAAAACAACCCCGCCAATGCCAGAGCGATTTTTCCAAATTAACTCTCGGCGTTCTCGGGGTCACGGACATAGAGGGTAGCGATAACCAGCGAAACTAGAGTAACGGCGAGAACGAAAATCCAGGGCATGGCCGGATTCCAATCATAGAGCAGACCGCCAGCTAGCGAGGCGAGCATCAAGGGAATAATGATAAGAAAGCCCGTGCCGGGCCCGCCGATACCACCTGAGGCAGCGCCGATCATCACTGAGCCACGCCCGATAGCGGACATGACCCGCCCGAGAATAGCACTGGGTACGGTGTCAGCCAGAAGGGCCGCCGTGGCAGGGCTGAAGAAGGCGGCGATCACGCCCACCACACAGCGAATTATCAGCACTTGACCGAACGATCCGGCAAGCAGGAAGAGAGGGATGACCATCGAAGCGAATAGGGCGCCGATGACGAACCGGGCACGCCCAAAGCGATCGGTCATGAAGCCGGCCGGGATCGTAGCCAGATTTCTCACTGACGTCTCGACGAGGAGAATGAGCCCCCACTGGGTGGAGGTGAGACCAATATGGGTCTTGGCGAAGATAACCCAGAAAGGACTGACGATGCCGTTGGCGACAAAGCACAGGATGATGATGGCGGACAGCGCTTTTAACGATCGAGGAAAATCCCCGAGCATTCGCGGGATGCCGGTGTAGGAACTCTTGAACATCCGCGAAAGGTTTCCGCTACGAATCGACTCCTCGGGTTGCTGCCGGGTCTCGCGAATGAAGAGCAGGTTGATGGTCGCACCGATGGCATAGAGAGCGGCCATCGCACCGTAAAGGACGCGCATACCAGTTTCGACGCCGAAGCTGTCGAGCATCCAACCGGCGACCCACGGTGCGAACAGCGCCGGCAGCCCGATCAGCGCTGCCATCGTGGCCAGGCCGCGACCACGATTCCCGGGTGGCAGGGAGTCAGCCACGATGGCGGACTGGGCGGGAAAGGTAAAGACGGCAAACCCTTGCAGGAGTCGCGCCACAGCAACCCACTCCCAGCTCAAAGCGACTACGTTGATGAGGAGGACAGCAGAGGCGAAGTATCCGGTAAAGCCAATGAGCCGGGCTCGGTTCATGTGGTCGGCGAGGTAGCCCGCGATGGGAAATACGAGGAGGCCGCCAAGGGGGCCAAGAGCATAGACAAGACCGACTTGAACCGGATCGCCACCCAACGCAAGAATGTAGAGCGGAATGTAGGGGAAGACCATGCCACGGCTGAACATCCCCAGGCACCCGGACACCGTCAGGACCAACAGGTTGCCGCGGAGGAAGGTGAACGAGGGCATCACGGCCGTGATACTACCCGAAACCGGCCAGAAAGGGAAAGACGGCCTTTTTGTAATCGGTTTATGGCCCGGCCAGCAGGCAACCCGCTCGTTCACGATTTCGCGCCTGAAATCGAGCATCTCTTCTTCCCATTGTTACCGCCGGTCGGACTGTAGGCAAACCTCAGGGAGCCCCCGCCGTTGTATGGAGGTCGCCGAATTTCACCTGATACCTTGCATCTGCGATGACGGCCGTCATCGCAGATGCAAGGTCATCAACGCTGTGCAAGGCACGGACCCTTTCTCTCGGAGCCGCGCTCCACTCATCGCCATAGAATCACAGGCACTTGTACACAAGCGTCTTGCAAATGCACCCAAAGTTCTGACAAACAGAAACTGAATCTCACAGTTGCAACTGGAAGGAGCCCAACATGAATTCGCAGGAGATCATTCTGAACCGAATCAAGGTCCACGAGGATCGACTATGCGGAATTGCGAAGGAAATCTGGGAAAATCCCCAGACCGCCCTTCAGGAGACACATGCCTCGTCTCTACTGGCAGAGGAGCTGGAAAGTAACGGGTTCTCGACTGAACAAGGTATCGGGCAAATGCCCACAGCCTTCGTCGCGTCTTGGGGGAAAGGCAGACCCATCATCGGCTTCCTGGGCGAATACGACGCTTTGCCGGGTCTTTCACAAAAGGTGTCTGCCGAGAAAGACCCCATCGCTACCGGGGGGCCGGGTCACGGGTGTGGGCACAATCTATACGGCACCTCCTGCATGGGTTCTGCGTTGGCCCTTAGAGCTGCCATGGAACTGGAGAATATCAAGGGGACAATCCGATTCTACGGTTGTCCCGCCGAAGAGACACTGGTCGGGAAGACATTTATGGCGCGCGCCGGACTTTTTGATGATCTCGATGCCGCCATCACCTGGCACCCCGGAAGCGTCAACCTCGCCTCGGCGGCCTCTTCACTGGCCATGAACTCTTTCAAGGTCAACTTCCACGGCGTCGCCTCACACGCCGGCGAGGCTCCCCATTTAGGGCGCAGCGCCCTGGACGGCGCCATGCTGATGGATGTCGGTGTGAACTATTTGCGGGAACATGTGATGCAGGAAGCAAGGATTCACAGCGTGGTTACCAGCGGCGGCCAAGCGCCTAACGTTGTACCAGCTTATGCCCAGATCTGGTACTTTGTACGCGCCCCGAAACGGGATCAGGTTGACGAGATTTACACACGCATGCTGGAAATCGCCAAAGGAGCGGCCCTTATGAGCGACACTACCCATGATGTCGAATTCGTCACCGGCTGTTACGATATCTTACCCAACCATACGCTGTGCGCCTTACTCCTGAAAGCGATGCAGGCGAGCGACGGCATCAGCTTTACGGAGCAAGAACGAAGCTTCGCTAAAGAACTGCAAGCGACGTTTCCGGCTGGTTCGGTTGGGCGCGCATTTGAGCGCATCGATAAATCGACACGAGGCTCCATCCCAGCCAAAGAGATCGATAATCCGCTTTGGGAGCAGGTTTTGCCTCATTCGGATTCGCCACCTTTAGGGGGCGGATCAACCGAAGTAGGCGACGTCAGTTGGATAACACCCACGTGCCAGCTAACAACCTGCTGCTGGCCTCTCGGCACTCCCGGTCACAGTTGGCAAACCGTGGCATCTTGCGGTTCGAGCATCGGTCGTAAGGGAATGTTGTTCGCAGCCAAAGCGATGGCTCTGGCAGGTCTTGGCCTGCTCACCAAACCCGCTCTACTGGAACATGCTCAAGCCGAGTTCGTCAGCGCAAAGAATGGAAATGAATACGTCACCCCCCTGCCTGAAGAGGCTCTACCGCAGTAAGTGATCCAAAATGGATAGGGCAAAGTGCGCCGCTGGATCGGACATTTGAACCTGATCACAGCTTCGGCCTCGGGGGCCCTCGGCCCTCCAGAACACACCACCTCAATCGTGACAAAATCCTGCAATTTCGGGCCTTCCCGAAATTACTACATGGGAGCGATACGCTTGGAACCGACATCCGTGGTCAGGACGACATGGGCGTTGAAGCTCTCCAGAATGAGCCGGCTCCTGATTTCAAGATGGTCCGGATCATTCCAGAGATTGTTGAATTCCCAGGGATCCTCACGGAGATCATAGAGCTCACCGAGGTTCTGGTCGTGGTAGAGCGAGAGCTTGTAGCGCTCCGTCCGATGCATGGTGGCGAAACTGCCGCGACCGCTCGGATTATGGGTGTCGATGGCATCGAAAAATTCGCAGCGCACACTATCCCGGATGTGAGCACCGGATTTTTCACCGTTCAGGATCGGCAGCAGATTGCGTCCCTGATGGTAATCGGGGATTGCTACTCCGGTCAACGCCAGCAAGGTCGCGGATAAGTCGAGCAACTCCACGAGCCCGGAGTATTGGAAGCTCCTCGCGATCACACCCGGCCAGGAGAAAATCAGCGGAACGCGTGCCAGGCCCTCATAAAATCTGCACCCTTTCTGCACCAGTCCGTGGTCACCCAGGGCTTCCCCGTGGTCAGAGGTAAATATCACCACTGTGTTTTCGCGCTGTCCGGACGCCTCCAGAGCCTGCATTATGCGGCCAAACTGGTCATCGATCTGCGCGATCATGGCGTAATACCTGGCCTGAATGTCCTTGGCGTTGCACTCCTCCGGACGGAGCGCTTCTCCCTGGAAATCGACCGACCTGAGTATCGCCTGGTTTTCAAGATCGGACTCCCTGAAGTAGGGACCAGGCATGTCGTCGGGGTTGAATTTCCGCGCATAGGTTGCAGGAGGAATGAATGGCGGATGCGGGTCGTAGACATTGATATTGAGGAGCCAGGGACGGTCGTGCTTCCCGCTTATGAACTCGATGGCCTTGTCTGAGGCCCACTTGGTCTGATGCACTTCCCGGGCAACCCGCTCTTCCGAGGCGCGCATGGCGTCGAGATCATAGCCCTGGGCACGAACCCAGTCCGCGTAGGGATGGGTCCCTTCTGGCCAGTCGTCTCGCGGCGCATGGGAATGTTGCCAGTATTCGAAGCCGTCATCCAGCCTCGGTTCGGGCCGGTGACCGGCGCTGACAAGGTGGAATTTCCCGATTAGACCGCAATGGTATCCCGCCTCCGCGATCAGTTTCGTGATCAGCGGGGGCTCAGGCGGAAATGTGTCGTTGCCGTTGCACGTATTGTGCACGCGGCTGGGATAGAGCCCGGTCATGAAGCTTGCCCTGCTCGGCGTGCAGATCGGGCTTTGACAATAGGCGTGGGTAAAGGCTGCGCCCTGCTCAACCAGCGCGTCGATCTGAGGAGTCCTTACATAGGGATTCCCGAGCGCGCCGATGGTGTCGAATCGCTGTTGGTCGGTACAGTACCAGAGGATATTGGGACGGGTCATGGGCTGGATCGTTGAAATCTCCGCCACTTCGGCAAGTCTTTAACCCGCGGGTTCCCGTTATCAGTCAACACAACGGGCGAGTTCGGGAACCCTAACGTAGAAGCGGCGTCTCGCCGCTTTGCTAGCGTAGAAGCGGCGTCTCGCCGCTTACTCTCGTGCCGCCTCGGACGGAAAGCGGCGAGACGCCGCTTCTACTATTCTCTAACGCAGTTGTCTTGGACCGCCAACAACATAAGTTCCATCGATCATGTCTACGGAAGAATCGACCGCATTCTTCAATCCGTACGCTGAGGTTCGGACTTCGAAGGCTAATCTACCTCACTGGAGACAGGATAACGTTACCTATTTTGTTACCTTTCGTCTGGCTGACGCAGTCCCTAGGAAGAAGTGGGAGCAATGGAAAGTTGAACTGGACGCGTGGACCAGAAGGCACCCAGAGCCTTGGGATGATAAGACCTGGACAGAATGCCACGCTTTGTTTTCTGTGCGCGTCCAGGAGTATCTCGATTCCCGACAAGGGTCATGCATGCTCGCGATCCGCCAGGTAGGGACGATCGTAGATGAGGCACTGCTTTACTTTGCCAATACGCGCTATGAACTTGGCGCGTATGTTGTCGCGGCCAACCATGTGCATGCGGTGGTTCTTCCGCATGAAGGATGGGAACTGTCCGATATCCTCCACTCCTGGAAAAGCTTTTCTGCAAAGGCGATAAATAGCGTAGAAGCGGCGTCTCGCCGCTTGAATCGATTCCGCAATTCACGTAGTAGTGGTACTTCCACAGTTTGGCAGAAGGAATCGTATGATCACATAATAAGGAACGCGAGGTCGCTGTATCGAATCGAGCAGTACATCAAACGTCATCCCGACTATAGAGATTGAAGGTGAGGAGGTCTCTCTGTCCAATTTAGAACGTAGCGCCACAGACTTCATCATCGACTCCCAGGACCGCCCGACTGACCTGGGTATCGTAACGTAGAAGCGGCGTCTCGCCGCTTCCTTGCTCCCAGCAATGCCAAGAGAAAGCGGCGAGACGCCGCTTCTACCTCATGCCAAGGGAAAGCGGCGAGACACCAGCTTCTACCTCATGCCAAGGGAAAGCGGCGAGACGCCGGCTTCTACCTCATGCCAAGGGAAAGCGGCGAGACGCCGGCTTCTACCTTATGCGAAGAGAAAGCGGCGAGACGCCGGCTTCTACCTCATGCGAAGGGAAAGCGGCGAGACGCCGGCTTCTACATTTTGGCCCGATAGAGCGAGGCAGAACGCGTTTAAACCACGAATTTCTTCTCCAGGTCGCGGTACTTTTCGAGCTCCACGATCGGTTCAAAGTCACTAAATGTCACCATACTCTGCGATAGTGCGTCGGTCGTTCCTTTCGATTTCAGATCCCCGTAGATTGCTCCGTAAGCAGCAGTCGCGGCAAAGAGAGCCGAGAGTGGATACACTACCAACTTGAAGCCGAGTTCGCAAAGCTCCCCCGAAGACAGGAACGGGGTTTTGCCTTGCTCAATCATATTCGCCAGGCACGGGGTTCCCTCGAATGATTCGGGGATCGTGCGGAGTTCCTCGATGGACTCCGGTGCCTCGATGAAAACCACATCCGCTCCGGCTTCAGCATACGCCCGACCTCTACTGATTGCCGCATCGAGGCCTTCAACCGCCCGGGCATCGCTACGTGCCACGATAAGCAAGCCGCTGTCACCCTTGGCCTCTACGGCGGCACGAATCTTTTCCACTTGCTCTTCGATTGAGATGAGACGCTTCCCTTGCATATGGCCGCAACGCTTCGGCCATTGCTGGTCTTCCAGGAACACTCCGGCAACCCCCGCCTTTACCACGTCGCCCACGGTTCTCATCACGTTCAACGGATTGCCGTATCCGGTGTCTATATCGGCAATAAGAGGGGCCTCCACGCAGTTGGCGATCCGCGATACCGAATACAGCATCTCGGAAGCGGTCATGAACCCGTAGTCGGGCAGGCCTAAAGTCGAAGCCGAGATCGAGTAACCGCTGGTAAAGACGACCTCGAAGCCGGACTGCACCGCGGCGCGGGCACTGACACAGTCGTAGACACCGGGAAGAGTTACGATTCCATCACCTGCGAGCATGTTTCTCAAGTGTTGCGCTTTCTGATTAACCATAGTTTTTCCTCATTGATTTAACAATATTGACGATCATAGGCCCTTCGGAGCCTTGAGCCGGGTTTGCGCCGTCTCTCGACGCCGGCTGCAAGGATGGTATCGCCGCCTCAATCCAAAGGACTCACGGAGATCGTCCGAAATTCTAGTAATCCGTGTTCGGCCTGGATTCCAATGTGGCCCGTCAGATTTTTAATTCCGCTGGCCGTGGTCACCCGAATTCCGTTGAGCTCGACCTCGAGCGTCTGGCCTCGGCAGGTGATCTTAAAGCGCTGCCACTGGCCGGTAGGTTTGTAGGCTCGTTTCAGTGCCTCGAGGTCGGATTCGTGAACAAAAGGCGGCGCCCCGTAGGGAATCATGGTTCCCAGTGGTGCCCGCCCGGTGGTAGTATCCATACACTGGACCTGGTAGCCGTTATCGGGCCATCCATTCTCATCGTCGCTACTTGTCGGTCCGGTACGGACAAATACCCCACTGTTCGCACCCTCTTCCAGAAAACGGAACTCAAGGACCAGCCTGAAATCGCCGAAGGTTTCCCGGGAACGCAGCCACCCTGTCCCGCGATCGACGATAAGCAAGCCATCTCGGACCGAGAATCCAGCGCTATTCTCAATGACCCATCCATCGAGGTTCTTCCCATTTAATACGGCGACTGATTTCGCAAACGGTTCGACCGGCATCTCCGTTGCCGTTGCGCAATTAGTGATCACCAGTACGATGGTGGCTTCGAAAAAAAGGTATGGGTAGCGCCAAGCCTGGATCATAGTGAAAGATGCTTTCCCTGAGCAATTTGCTTCAATCGCGTTACTGTCTTGCTCAGGAAATAGAGTAAGAAGATCATCTTCTCAACCCACTTCTGCACGGCATCGAACATGGCTATCAACCCTGGAAAAGGCATGGATCTGGACCCCACACCGATACCGGATCCAATAGCCTCGCGCATTCCGTTCTTCTACGGCTGGGTCATGCTCCCAATCGTTCTAGTCATCCAAGTGGCAACCTCCCCTGGACAGACCTATGGGGTCTCCGTTTTCAACCCACATATCCGGAATGACCTTGGACTGTCCCAAAGCGAAATCAGTGGAGCCTATATGTGCGGTACTTTGCTGGCTTCATTGCCCATGATCTATGTCGGCACCCTTATGGACCGCTACGGTCCGCGCCGCATCCTGACCGGTGTCGTAATCCTGTTCAGCTTGACCTGCGGTGCTATGTCTCACGCCACGGGACTGGTCACTCTCTTCCTCTCCTTCCTCTTTCTACGCATGCTGGGCCAGGGATCAATGGGGCTTTTAACGGCCAACACCATGGCTCTGTGGTTTAACCGCAAGCTTGGATTCGCCGTTGGCATAGTCAGCGTGGGTTCCTCTCTCTCCATGGGTATCGTCCCGTCCGCCAATCTCTGGCTCATCCAGTCCTTCGGTTGGCGGGGAGCCTATGCCATTCTCGGAATCCTTGTTGTCGGTATGGTGCTTCCGTTGCTTGCTTTCCTCTTCCGCAACCGCCCCGAAGACCTTGGTCAGGCGCCGGACGGTAGGAAGATCGAGCCGTTCATCCAATCGCATCCGAATCGTCCCAAGGCAGAGAAAGTTCATAATCTTGCCTTCGCCATCCGGACGCGCGCCTATTGGATCCTGGTGGTGTCCGTGTTCATGCCCGCGCTGACCATCACGGGCATCCACTTCCACGCTGTTCAGATCTACCTTGATGCGGGTCTGGCGGAAGCGGACGCGGCCCAAATGTTCAGTTTTTTTGCAGTCGCCGTCGCGATATCAATGTTGATCGGAGGCATAATGGCTGATCGCTTCCGGTTGAATCGATTACTATCTGCCTCAATGGTCGGGATATCGAGTGGGATCTGGTTGCTCACCCACGTTTCGTCACCCTGGTCCTCGTGCCTGTTTGCCGTGGTCCTTGGGGCTGGCCTGGGCGTTTTCATGTCCGTGCGATCTACTATCTGGGTGCGTTACTATGGTCGCGCTCACCTGGGCAAGATCCGAGGAACCGTGAGCACTATCGAAATCGCTGCCTCAAGCACTGGCCCCTTCTTGATGGGGGTAGCGCACGATTGGGTTGGATCCTATAACAGCATGCTGACGATCGCTGCCTTGATCACCGCTCCAATAGTGTTTGTCGCCCTCCTCGCAACTCCACCGAGAGAGCGGCCGGATGATGCGGAATCGATTCCCAATCTCCCCTGATCCTCGAAACATGAAAATAGGAACGAATTAGTGATCCTGACTAACCTGAAACTTAGCCTTGGGAGCGGGTTTGCGGGCGATGGAATCGATGTCAAGTGAATTTTGTTGGACCGTTAGCCCAGTCGCGCTAAAGAGCCGGAAATGACGTAGCGCACTGCTTATCGGAGCGCAGCGTAGATTGCGGTGCGAAGTGGGAGATACGGGCGGTCCGGGATCCCGGGGCAACCCCCGGCGCTGCCGGCGGTAAGCCCGCGGGCTACGAAAGAGCGGCCATTGCCGAAGACGATCGCAGGTGCGGGCCGCGGCCGGAAGTTTCACTCCTGTTTGATCCGGCCAAGCGCAGCGCGCCGGGGGCTTGGCTGACCTGAAACTTAGCCTCTGGAGCGGGTTTTCGGGCGATGGAATCGATGTCAAGTGAATTTTGTTGGACCGTTAGCCCAGTCGCGCTAAAGAGCCGGAAATGACGTAGCGCACTGCTTATCGGAGCGCAGCGTAGATTGCGGTGCGAAGTGGGAGATACGGGCGGTCCGGGATCCCGGGGCAACCCCCGGCGCTGCCGGCGGTAAGCCCGCGGGCTACGAAAGAGCGGCCATTGCCGAAGACGATCGCAGGTGCGGGCCGCGGCCGGAAGTTTCACTCCTGTTTGATCCGGCCAAGCGCAGCGCGCCGGGGGCTTGGCTGACCTGAAACTTAGCCTCTGGAGCGGGTTTTCGGGCGATGGAATCGATGTCAAGTGAATTTTGTTGGACCGTTAGCCCAGTCGCGCTAAAGAGCCGGAAATGACGTAGCGCACTGCTTATCGGAGCGCAGCGTAGATTGCGGTGCGAAGTGGGAGATACGGGCGGTCCGGGATCCCGGGGCAACCCCCGGCGCTGCCGGCGGTAAGCCCGCGGGCTACGAAAGAGCGGCCATTGCCGAAGACGATCGCAGGTGCGGGCCGCGGCTGGAAGTTTCACCACCGTTTGATCCGGCCAAGCGCAGCGGACCGGGGGCCTTGCTAACCTGAATGTGGGACGCTGTCTCCGACAGGCGACAGGTTCCACAGTTAGCGCCCGCCCCAAGAACGTGGGCCTGATACGACTCAGAACTCCCTCTCCATCATACCGACCGGCACCTCGATGACGGTGGGCGCCGGCGTCTCCAAAGATTCGCGCAGAGCAGATTCCAGAGCAGCCGCACCGTCGGCGCGGATCCCGCGGGCGCCAAATGCATGGGCGAGAACGACAAAGTCGGGATTGTGTAAACGGGAGCCGATTACCCGCCCGTCGAACTGTTTTATCTGGGCGCGCAGCACATTGCCGTAGGCCTTGTCGTTGAAAAGTGTCGCCAGGCAAGAGTTGGTGCTGCGCTTCAGCTTGATGTCGGGGCCAAGTCCAATTCCCTTCAAGGTGAACTGGTTAGCCTCAACGCAGAAGTCCTCGCCGTTTCCGAGGATGGTCTTATCGGACAGCAACACATGATCAAACTCACGCCAGGTAGCAAGCAGCTCTTCCTGGATGACTTTGTCATCGCGGAATCCGCCGGAATCAGGCGCACCTAAATCCGGTCCAAGGCAACGCCCTGGGATTCGGACGTGCCGGGCGGCTCTGCTGCCCTGGGTGACCACTTTCATTCCCAACGGCCTTGCCCTCGACCCCGCTACGCGTCCACATTGGCAGCCTCATTCAGAAGGCAGGAAATTGACTTGAATCCATCCATTGACCCCAGCGCCCGCGTACCGCTCAGCCACTACGCCTCGCTTCTGGCCCGCTATCTGAACCCCTACAAAGGGCGCGTGGCGTTACTACTGGCAAGCATGGCCGGCGGTATCGGGATGAACCTGCTTACCCCCCAGGTCCTGCGCTATTTCATCGACACCGCTTTGGCCGACGGGCCGGTCCGCAATCTCGTCTGGGCGGGTATCATCTTTCTTGGTCTGAGTATCAGTCGCCAGATCGTCCAGATCACCAGTTCCTATCTGGGTCAGGACGTCGGGTGGCGCGCTACCAATGAGATGCGCAACAACCTGGCCTACCACTGCCTGAACCTGGACATGGGTTTCCATCACGAGCGTACTCCAGGGGAGATGATTGAGCGCGTCGACGGCGACACCACGGCACTATCCAGTTTCTTCTCACAGTTTGTACTCCAGGTCATCGGCGGCGTCATCTTTCTCTTCGGAGTGCTCGTGCTCGTCGCGCTCGAGGATTGGCGCGTGGGCATCGCGCTCACGGCGTTTTCGGGCGTGGCCTTCCTGGTCATTAACCTGACGCGGAATATCGCCGTCCCTGTCTACGCAGCAGAACGGGAGAGCTATGCGCAGCTTTACGGTTTTCTGGAGGAACGCCTCGTCGGCCTGGAAGACCTTCGGACCAGTGGAGCCGGGCAATACGCCCTGAATCGGTTCCACGATGTCAACAGGGGAGTATTCGCAAGGATCAAGAAATCCGAGATCATGAACGAACTGCTGCGCGCCATCACCGGTATCCTGTTCGTCCTCGGTTACGCGCTCGCCATGAGCATGGGCATCTGGCTCTACCAGGAAGGCACGTTTACCATCGGCGCGGTCTACCTTGTCTTCCATTACACCTCCATGCTGCGCGAGCCACTCTTTCAAATCAGCCAACAGATCAATGAGCTCCAACGCGCCACGGCCGGACTTAAGCGTATCGAGGAACTCCACCGCATCGAAACCAAGATCCTCGACGGCCACCAAGACCTCTCGACGCAGTATCCACCCGGTATCACCTTCGACCATGTAGACTTTTCCTACCACCCGGGCAAACTGGTCCTCAAGGACGTTACCTTCACGCTGAAGCCCGGCGAGACGCTGGGTCTTCTGGGCAGAACGGGCAGTGGCAAGACTACCATGACGCGCCTGCTTTTCCGGCTCTATGATATTCAAAGCGGGAACATCCGAATTGGCGACCAGGCGATTGGGAACATCCGACTCGACGAGCTGCGCCGCCAAGTCGGCCTCGTCACGCAGGATGTCCAGCTTTTCAACGCGTCGGTCCGCGACAATCTCACTCTGTTCCATCCCGAAATCTGCGACGAGACCATCATCGTCACACTGAGAAATCTCGGCCTGGGCTCGTGGTACGACCAGTTACCCCATGGTCTCGACACCGATATCGCCGCCGGCAGCAGCGGCCTCTCCGCCGGCGAAGCCCAACTTCTCGCTTTTACCCGTGTCTTCCTCAAAGACCCGGGCCTGGTTATCCTCGACGAACCGTCTTCACGCCTCGACCCCGCTACAGAACGTACTATCAATCTCGCGGTGCAGCACCTTCTCGAGAAACGGACGGGCATCATCATCGCCCACCGCCTCGAAACCGTTCAGAGGGTCGATGATATCCTCATCTTGGAAAACGGGCGGATCCAGGAACACGGCCTCCGCGTCGATCTTGCAAGCGATCCCAATTCCCAATTCTCGCGTTTGCTCAAAGCCGGAATGGAGGAACTCATCGTATGAATATGAGCGCACCCATGTCCATGGGACGCACCACATGGCGACTGCTCAAATTCCGTCCCGTCCTCTTCCTGACTACTATTTTCTTCCGCGGAATCGATGACGTCCTGCCGTTCCTGGCCGGCATCATCATGAAGGGCTTCTTCGACGCTCTCACCGGCCAGGCCGAAGCCGGATTCACCGCCCTCACGCTCGTCGCCCTTTTCGTAGCGGTCGAATTGGGAGACCGCGTGGCGCTCTTCGGTTCCGCTATCACCTGGCCGCGCTGGTGGTACTCAATTGAGACCTTGCTGCGACGCAACCTCATGCTCGCCATCCTCGAGATCAGGGATCCGATGCGCATATCGGCTATATCCGGCGAAGTCACGAACCGTTTCCGCGACGACGTCATGGGCATCATTCAATACCTCAACCGCCACATTCACATTTGGGGTAACCTGATTTTCGCCGGCTTCGCAATTCACTACATGGCGCGCATCGACACTGTCATCACGTTCGTCACCGTGGTCCCCGCAATCTGCGTGGTTATCGTCGTCGATGCCTGTCGGAAGCTCATTTACAAGTACCGTACCAACCAGCGCATCGCTACCGAACGGGCTACCAACTTCATCAATGAAATGTTCCAGTCAATCCTCTCCATCAAGGTGGCCGCAACCGAACGGCCCGTGGTTGATCGCTTCCGACACCTTAACGACGAACGACGCAAGTCGACCTTGATCGACAACGTTTTCAACGAGCTTCTCGACTCAATTAACTTCAATCTGGGCCATGTTGCAACCGGCGTCATCCTGATCCTGGTTGCCCAAAAGATGAAGTCCGGGAGCTTCACCGTCGGGGACATGGCCCTCTTCACCACCTACGTCGGCCAAGTCGCCCGTAGCGGTTCGCTCCTGGGCACCATCCTCACCTACCACAAGCGCGCCCAGGTATCCTATGAGCGCATGGCTTCCACCATCCCTGACATCCCCCCCCATCGCCTCTCCGATGAAACCCCGCTCTACCTCAACGAATCCCCGCCGCCGCCGACGACTCCCGCGCGACTCGAGGATGAACGCCTGCGGGAGCTCGACATCACCGGCCTCAGCTACTCCTATCCCCGAACCACTCACGGTATCCACGATGTCAGTTTCCGTGTGCCCGCGGGTTCCTTCACTGTTATCACAGGCCAGATCGGCGCCGGTAAAACCACCCTGCTTCGCGCTCTTCTTGGCACCTTACCGATCGATGCGGGGACCATCGAGTGGAACGGTGATCGCGTATACGACCCCAAGACCTTTTTCACTCCGCCCCATTGCGCCTACACCCCGCAGATACCGCGCCTCTTCAGCGAATCCTTGCGTGACAACATCCTTCTCGGTCTTCCGAATCAAGCAACCGCTCTCGAAGAAGCGCTCCACCGAGGGGTCATGGAAGCGGATCTACCGACCTTGGAAAACGGCCTCGACACCATCGTCGGCCCGCGCGGCGTGAAGCTCTCAGGCGGCCAGATTCAGCGCGCTGCAGCAGCTCGCATGTTCATTCGCGACGCCGATCTGCTGGTCTTTGATGACCTCTCCTCCGCTCTCGATGCGGAAACCGAACGAACCCTGTGGACGCGTGTATTCGAGCGCCGCGAGGCCACCTGCCTGGTGGTCTCCCACCGCCGCCCCGCCCTCCGCCGCGCTGACCAGATCATCGTCCTGAAAGCAGGACGGCTGGAAGCCGTGGGCAAACTCGACGAACTCCTGGGGTCGTGTGAGGAAATGAGATCGCTTTGGCAGGAGGAGCCCGGAGAGGTAGTTGCATGATCAAGTTCGCGCTCGACAGATTGCTATCTACGCGAATTCGTAAATACAACTTGAGCTCTGATTCCCCAGCTTCCCCCAGTACCACCTACGGTGCCCTGCTCGTAGCCTACACCCTCCTCTGTTGGGGCACGCTCCCCCTCGTCCTGAAGGTCCTCATCACGGAGATAGACCCTGTCACCCTCGCCTGGTACCGCTTCGTGGGCTCCGCCATGCTTATCGCCGCCGTGAGCTGTCGAGCCATCGTCCACGGAAAGGTTGGTGCCCTGCGTAAGAGCTCGAAACTCCTCCTCTTTACCGCCGCCCTGGGGCTCTCCGCAAACTACGTCCTCTACCTCAAGGGGCTCCGGTTCCTCACCCCAGGAAGCGCCCAAATCGTTCTGCAGGTGGCACCCTTCTTTGTGCTGGCAGGCGGCGTGGCGTTCTTTCGGGAGTCATTCTCGAACCGGCAGTGGGTCGGAGTTGCGGTTCTTGCCGTGGGGTCTCTTCTCTTCTTCAACCAGCGGCTCGAAGGGTTTACCAGCCTGACATCTGATTACCTGATGGGAGTCGGCCTGATCGTCCTTGCCGCGGCATCGTGGGCGATCTACATCCTCGCCCAGAAGAAGCTTGTCCAATCGCTGGGTGCCAGAACCATCATGCTCTTCTGCTACCTGACCGGCAGCCTTATCCTTCTGATCGGCGTTAAACACGCCCAAGTCTGGACGCTGCAGCCCAACATGGTCGGCCTCCTGTTTCTGAGCATCGCCATCACCGCTACCTCCTATGTCGCTTTTGCCTCCGCTCTGCGGCACATTCAGGCGGTGAAAGCCGGTCTGGCCATAGCCAACTTGCCGCTCATCACGCTTGTCTTGACCACAATCATCGCTCCCTCCGTCGATCGCATCCCCGAAGAAAACCTGAACCTCGTGGCCATTGTCGGCACCTTCCTCGTCGTCACCGGCTCCATGATGGGCGCCGCCGGACCCGGCACGCGAAAAGCAGATCCCCCGGGCAAGAGGCCCTGACGGGCAAAGGTCCTTCCTAAACCGGTAACAGGCGCTTGGTATAGGCCCGGCCGGCTTTCACCAGCTCATCGTTTCCTGCCGAGAAGACCCGTGAGCCGCTGTCGATCACTTCTTGCATGGTTCCCATACTGAGGGTCTCGTGATAGGCGACGCTATTAGCGAGACAAGCCGCCTTAACGCGCGCATTAACCTCCAGCATCTCATCGGACCAAGGGTCCGGCCGATGGCGGTAGCCCATAGAAAGGCTCATATCCCCCGGACCCATCTCGGCATAACCGATTCCCGGCACCGCAAAGATTTCCTCGATGTGCGGGATCGCAACCACAGACTCGATCTTGATCCCGAGCATGAGCTCGCCGTCGGGATTGAGAGGCCAGGGTTCGGCTCTGAGACGGTATTCATCCGGCGTAATTCCCCAAATGTTCGTGGCCGTGCCTTCGGAACCGACTCCCCGCGTCCCCTCACCGAGACCACTGCCTACTCCTAGCTTGTTGATGGGGTAGCGGCAGGACTCCACAAATGCCTGGACGGCCTCCGGACATGTCACCTGGCAAAGCATAATTCCATGAACACCCCGGGCTAGAATCTGGCGAAACTGCCAGGCGTTGAATCGGATGATATCCTCCGAGGTGCCTTCCACGGGCGCCTCCACGATAACGGCCGGTGTGCGGTGGCCGCTCCGGGTAGGGCCCGCGTCGACCATGCCTTGCAGATAGTGGTCCAGGCCTGCCATGTCGAAGGCGCCGTGCTCCATTCCCACGTTGATATAGTCCGCCCAGGTCCCGGCGTCCTCCTTTCCCCGCTCGTAGGTGAGCACGTGTCCGGAATGGGCACCGATGTAATAGACGGGTTGATCAACGGAGAGGAGCTCTATAGCGCGGTTCGTTCTCTTTGCCATGTCTAAATAGTTACTGTATTAAAGGTCCAAACATCCGATGATTGCAGCGCTACCACGCATATTGCAAGGCATTCGTTGCTGGAAAAGGCGACACGGGCGATCGCCCCTACCCTCGACCTACCATGGAATAGAGATTCCAGGACACCCACATTTCGCGGCGTCAAGTAACTTTCTTTCAAACCAAGGGTGTCCTGGAATTTTCGCAAGCAACCTCCGTCGCAATCACAGCTTGCTATGGAGGTCAAGAGCTTGCTACGCTTCAGCGCGAAGTCGATGAGCGCCGCATTCTCGCCGTTACGCGATGGAAATGCCCCGTGATTCGACAGACCTGGTAGGATTTCGAGCTTAGAGGTATCAATGGAAGCCACTTACATCAGCCGCGATCCGGAGATCATGAGTGGGGCACTATGTTTCAAGGGGACCCGCGTACCGGTTCAGAACCTATTCGACTATCTTGAGGGGACCTCTTCGCTTGAGGATTTCTTGGAGGACTTTCCCTCTGTTTCCCGCGAGGCAGCGGTAGCTGTGCTCGAGGCTGCGAAAGCACGTCTTTTCGCCGATGCGTCTACTTCTTGACGAATCGGTTCCCCGTCGCCTACGCCAATCTCTACCCAACCACAGCGTACGGACGGTTGTGGAGATGGGATGGGGTGGTATCAAGAACGGTGAGGTGCTCCGCCTTGCTACGCCGCATTTTGATGCATTTATCACCGTCGACAGGAATCTTCAGTATCAACAGAACCTATCCGCCCTGCCCATAGCGGTCGTGGTGGTGCATGCGCAGTCGAACGAATTACACGTCCTGATGCCCTTGGTTCCAAAGTTGGAAGAGGCCCTTGCTTCGCTGCAACAGCGCAGTCTCGTGCAAGTTGGGGAATAATCAGGCACGGACCGGACTATCCGGTTCGGAAAACCGGTTGCTATCGCGATGGCGCCGTGGCTCTGCAAGGGGGGATTCACGCCAAGCAGGTGACAGAACGTGGGCACGATATCCACCGCATGGATGTATCCCAGCGTTTGGGCCGGACGCGTATACGCTTTCTTCAGCCCAGGGCCGGCCAGCATCAGGGTGGCAAAACTGGACGACACTTCACTCTGGGTGGGAATGAACCCGCCGTGGTGCGCCCCAAACACCTTGGGAGCTCCGGCCGAACCGCCACCCACGATACCTTCCCATTGCCCGAAATAGCCGCTCACGTAGCCGTGGTCCCAGGCGAAAATCACGTCACCACACTCGTCACCCCATCGACCCAGAAGATAGGCGTCCCGCCTGGGTAGTACGATGGCAACCGGGGTGGTGCCGACCTCCTCGTTGACCCAAGTACGCAGCGCAACGAGCAGGTCCCTTTCGATGCGATCGAACTTGGGGCCCGGATCCGCGTTGATGAAAATGTCGAATCCCTTGTCGTCCTTGAGGTAGGCCGTCGTCTTCTCGAAATCGATATCGTCCTCGCGGATGTCGTCACGCTCCAGCCGTTCCTCGCCCTGCTTAATCACCGTGAAACCGGAATCGTGGAGAAACTTGCGGATATTAGCGACACGCACATCGGGCGAGCACCCATGATCGGCCACAACCTATTTTATGCCAGACTGATTCTATATTCTTCTACATTCGAAATATCTAATACGTGCGCCGAACTGCACTTCGAGAATGGACATGGCGGCATCGCCGGATAGTAATCCGGGTGACGAAAGAAATGGAAAAGGGTAGATGAGCGTTGAGACGGAATCGCTTGAGTTGCGGATGACGCCGCACGGAGTGGTGGCGGCGCAGCCCTATCAGGGGCAGGAGCGCTGGGCGCGCGGCGTGGCATCCCGATTTTCGGATAATGAAGCCGCAGGTCTGGTGGCTCTGGCTGCCGCGAGTGTGCCGCATCAGGTAGACGCATCGGTTCTATTCTGGTGCGATGTCGCATCGAATTTCCTGCTCTCTCTCTGCAACGTGCCCGAGATGGAACCGGTCACCCACAGCGCTACCGAGCCGCCCGCCCCCGCCCTGCTGACGGAGTGGGTTTTGAACGCGCCTCCGATGCGGGGCGCCGAATACCTGGCTCCGGAAGTATTGAGCCGGTTGTGGCAGCGCCTGTTGGACTGGACGGTAGCACAGGCAGACGAATGCGGCGGGTTAAGTCAGTTTCTAACGACCTATGCATCGCGATGGTCCCGAGTGGGGCGTGTCACTTTGCACCTGGCCGAGAACAAGGGGGACGCGGAATTCCCGTTTGCTTTCATGGCAACCTACGCAGCGGGATTGACTCGCGGTGGGCGGACGCGTCGCCTTCCGTTAGGTCGGGCGCTTCAGGAATATGCGGGTGCAGGCAAGAAACCCGAGTTGCTAAGCCTGCTCTCGCCTTTGCACACCGCGGCCAAACGAAGCGAGCTGATCGCGGATCTGGTAGAAACCGGTGACGTCTTTCATCCCCTGGCCTGGACGCCGGGCGAGGCTTACGCGTTCCTCAAAGAGATCCCTGCCTATGAAGAGTGCGGGCTTCTCGCTCAGCTACCCAACTGGTGGCGCAAGCGGGCGCGGCCGTCGGTAACCGTAACCCTCGACACGGTAAAGAAAGCAGCATTGGGAACAGATGCGTTGCTCGATTTTCACATGTCGCTGGCGCTGGGGAATCAGCAACTGTCGGCGGAGGAAGCCAAGGCGCTGCTGAATGGCAACGAAGGTCTCGTACTGCTGCGCGGCGAGTGGGTTGAGGTGGACAGTGCGAAACTTAGCGAGGCGCTGGCCCATTGGCAACAGATCGAGCAGCAGGTTGGTTCTCGAGGTATATCCTTTATTGAAGGCATGCGCCTCCTGGCGGGAGCGTCCGCCGACCTGAAAGAAGATGGGGCTGTCGATGAGCACGCGTCCTGGTCGCTCGTCCGAGCTGGGGAAAATCTGCGCGAAACGCTGGCCCGGTTGCGCACACCGGCTGGACTGGCCGGGCCGCCGCCGCCAAGCTTCCACGGAAAGCTGCGCCGCTACCAGCACGTCGGACTCGATTGGCTATGGCTCTGCTCGCGGCTTGGGGTCGGATCCTGCCTGGCTGATGATATGGGTTTAGGGAAGACTATCCAGGTCCTCGCCGCGCTGTTGAGAAACAGGCAGCAGACAGCCCCGGAATCGGCGGCGCCTTCCTTGCTCGTGGTCCCGGCATCGCTGATCAGCAACTGGAGGGCAGAAGCGGAGCGTTTTGCCCCGAGCTTGAACCTGTTGATCGCGCACCCTTCGGAGACGACCAAGGTGGAGCTGTCCGAACTCGCCGCTGCCCCGACAGAGTCTCTTCAGTCTACGGATCTCGTGGTCACGACCTACGGCATGATATCCCGCCTCGACTGGCTGTTCTCGGTCGAATGGGACTGGGTGGTCCTCGACGAAGCGCAGGCGATCAAGAACGCGGTCACGCGGCAAACCAGGGCGGTCAAGAAACTCAACGGAAGGTCAGGGTGGCCTTGACCGGAACCCCGGTAGAGAACCGTCTTGGGGACCTGTGGAGCATCTTCGACTTTCTCAACCCAGGACTACTGGGCAGCTTCTCGCGTTTCAAGTCCTTCACCAAAGCGCTGGAGAATCGGGAACACGCACACTACGCGCCCCTCCGCAACCTGGTCTCACCCTATATCTTACGGCGCATGAAAACGGACCCCGAAATTGTGCCGGACTTGCCGGACAAGACCGAAATGCAGGTCTTCTGCGGTCTGTCAAAACCCCAGGCGGTGCTCTACAAGCAGAGCGTGGCCACGCTCACCAGGGAATTGAACCAGACAAGTGGCGAAGGTATCCAGCGCCGCGGCCTCGTACTCAAGTACCTCATGCGGTTCAAACAAATCTGCAACCATCCCAGTCAACTTACCGGGGATGCCGTCTACGCTCCCGCCGCGAGCGCCAAGTTCGACCGTTTAGCAGCCCTATGCGGAGAGATCGCGTCGCGCGGAGAAAAGGCGTTGATTTTCACACAGTTCCGTGAAATCACCGATCCGCTGGCTGAGTTTCTGGCCGCCGTATTCGATCGCGAGGGACTGGTGCTGCATGGCGGGACCGCAGTCGGGAAGCGTAAGCAACTGGTGGCCGACTTCCAGCATGAATCCGGTCCCCCGTTCTTCGTGCTGTCCATCAAGGCCGGAGGCACGGGGCTGAACCTGACGGCAGCCTCGCATGTCATCCACTTCGACCGGTGGTGGAACCCGGCGGTCGAAAACCAGGCCACCGACCGCGCATTCCGCATCGGTCAGAAGCGCAACGTGCTGGTTCACAAGTTCGTCACGCGGGGCACCATCGAGGAGAAGATCGATGCCCTGATCCGCGAAAAACAGGATATGGCCGATGCATTGCTCGATGGAGGCGCCGAAAGGACTCTGACGGAAATGAGCGACGACGAAATACTCGATATGGTATCACTGGACCTTGAACGCGCGATGGTGTGAATGCAATGAGCGCACGATGGTATAGTGACTACGACTACGATGGGGCATGGGCGCCTTATGTGCCGGTAGCACAACGACGGGCGCAGGCGAAGCGAGAGCTGAATAAACTTCGCAAGAAGGGGCAGCAAATTGAGCCGGTTGAAATCGAAGGCCGGACTATCCGCCCGCAGCTTTTGGGGAAAGGGCTGGTGCACACACCTGGAATCGTTCAGTGACTACAGCAACCGCCTGCCGCGGGGAAGGAGCTACCTGCGCAACGGATCGGTCTGCCATCTCCGCATCCATGAGGGAAAGGTCGAGGCAATGGTGTCCGGGTCGGAACTGTATCGGGTCGCCGTCGATATCACACCGCTGAAGAAGAAAAGGTGGAAAACGCTGAAACAGCGGTGCACGGGCAAGATCGGTTCCCTTATCGAACTGCTACAGGGCAGCCTTTCCGAAGAAATCATGAGCACCGTTATCGACCGCCAGTATGGGCTCTTTCCCCTGCCCGGCGAGATCCGGTATACCTGCAGCTGCCCCGACTGGGCAGGCATGTGCAAACACATCGCCGCGGTCATGTACGGAATCGGCGCCCGCCTGGAAACGCAGCCGGATTTGCTGTTCCTGCTTCGCGGCGTCAATCACGAAGACTTGATTTCAGCGGACACCGTCGTAGATGCGATTGCGGGCGCTGGATCACGTCGCGCCCGGCGCCGGTCCCTCTCCGGCCGAGACCTGGAGAACGTGTTTGGCGTGGAACTGGACGATATGCCGGAAGGAGGCTCCATCGCAGTACCTGGACGCAGGCCGAAAACACGGAAGGCAGCGCAGAAGAAGCCTGGCGCTAAACCCCGCACACCACGAACTCAGAAAGCTGCCCCCTTCAAAGCAACCGCTCGCTCGGTATCCCGACTGCGGCGCCGGCTCGGTATGAGCCGGGCAGAATTCGCGCGCGCCACCGGCGTGTCGGCCGCTACGGTCAAGAATTGGGAAACCGCGGCCGGTCCCATCAAGCCGCAGGCCAGAGGACTCGCTGGCCTGACTCGACTCCATAGTGGAAATAGGTCTCAGGTTTAGGCTGACGCATGTTGGGGCGCCATGGACTTTCCGATCGAATTTCGGTATCCGGTTGATCTTGCCGCCATAACAGGTCAACTCCCGTGACAGTCGCGCATCGGAGATGCCCTACCCGATCAGCAATCTCGGACACCAGGGTGAGGGGCTGTGTTAGGCAGGCCAAAAGAAGGAGATGATGAGGCGAGGACGACAATCTCTCTCGCGGTGGTGTGGGAATGAGGCGAAGAGGTTCCTCGCCTGTCGTAGGCGAGCGGAAACGAGCCATGTCGTCCAAGGTAGGATGGAGCGCCTGCCCCGTCACCCGATTCTCACCTCAATTGCCGGGACAGCGGCGAGGCCCGGAATGGGAAAAACGGCGAAACTCCCCTTCTAGGTTAACCTTCGGGTTATGCTTGCCCGTGGTCCTATACCTCAACACGCCGGCCGACCATTTCGTGCCCCTCGAACAGATCGTAGGCGATGGCGCCTTGGCTCTGCAAAAGGGGATCCACGCCAAGCAGGTGACAGAAGGTGGGCACGATATCCACGGCGTGGATGTATCCGAGCGTTCCGGCCGGACGCGTATACGCTTTCTTCAGCCCAGGGCCGGCCAGCATCAGGGTGGCAAAACTGGACGACACTTCGCTCTTGGTGGGAATGAACCCGCCGTGGTGAGCCCCAAACACCTTGGGAGCTCCCGCCGAGCCTCCACCGACGATACCTTCCCATTGCCCGTAATAGCCGCTCACGTAGCCGTGGTCCCAGGCGAAGATCACGTCACCACACTGGTCGCCCCATTGACCCAGAAGATAAGCGTCCCGCCTGGGTAGCGTGATGGCGACCGGCGTGGTGCCGACCTCCTCGTCGACCCAAGTACGCAGCGCAACGAGCAGGTCCCTTTCGATGCGATCGAACTTGGGGCCCGGATCCGCGTTGATGAAAATGTCGAATCCCTTGTCGTCCTTGAGGTAGGCCGTCGTCTTCTCGAAATCGATATCGTCCTCGCGGATGTCGTCCCGCTCCAGCCGTTCCTCGCCGTCCTTGATCACGGTGAAACCGGAATCGTGGAGGAACTTGCGGATGTTGGCGACGCGCACATCGGGCGAGCACCCGTGGTCGGCCAGAATTCCTATAAAGGTGTCTTCGTCGGCTTCCTCCCACAACTTGCCCAGAATTCGGTCGCCTATCTGGTAGGCACGACGGAAGTAGTCCACGTATTTCTCTGCCTTAGTCTCGTCATAAGCGGGGCAAACCGGATCTACGTCGGCCAGATGGATGTGGTTGAGGTAATCATAGAGATGCCAATGGCAGATGAAAAAGGAGCAGTCCCTTTCGCGCATCACGTAGCGGGCCACATCCGCGAACCACAGTCCCTGGTATTCGCACTCCTCGAGCGCGGTATCGAAGTCGGTCATCCCTGCAGTATAGGGGGTCATGGAGGCGTGTTCCATATAGGGCCCGAAGCGCTCCACGAGTTCGCCTGCGAGATCCCCGGGGACGGTGAAGCCATCGGCATAGGTCACCTGAGAGCGGTAGAGCTTGAGGTGGCTGCCATCAGGGGCCAGTTCCATCAGCTTGAAGCGCACACTGGCACGCCGGCTCTGTCCATCCATAGCGAAATTCTCCATCGCCCAGTCGCTCCACTGACCCACCCTCGTGCGGGCGATGCAGCTCTTGCCGTCAGGTTTCCGGCAGATCAGGACCTCGTCATATCCCTTGCCTTCCGGGCCGACAACCAGGACATGGAATGTATTCACGTCACCGCCGAGTCGAGCAACAATGTCAAATGACGTAGTCATAACCTGCCGGTGACTTTTCGGCAGGTTCGTCCAATCCGTGGCGGGCTTGAGTCCTTCAACAGGCTGCACGCTTTGCTGCTGTCTCCGAACCGCTGTGCCATCGTGATCCATCGGCACTTCCGAAGTCCCCTCCGCCGTGGTATAGGCTTGGGATGGCGCCACTTCGTAATCCGTAGTGGCGTAGCCCGGATGCCCAAACCCATCGATCACGTAGCCGGCTTCCATGCCGCAAGACGGGTGCGCCGCCGGGTAATGGATCGCCACCGCCTTCATCCCGGCGCGCCCCAAAGCGTTCCAGATGCGCTCGGCCGCCAAGGCCCGGCCGTCGAAGCTGTCAACGCGCTCACCGTTGGGCAACTGCACGCGCCACCGGGTCGCCCCGTGGGTGCCGGTGTGCGCTCCGGTGGAAAGCGTGGCCCAATTAGTGGGAGTCCAGACCGGGAACGAGGGCTGGGTTTGATTCACCGTCCCCTCCTCAATCATGCGCTGGAAGTTGGGCAGGCACCCCTCGGCCGCAAACCGCCGCACCATCGGTGTGATCAGACCATCCATTCCGAATGCGAATATTCTCTTAGCCATAAATTCCTCTCTCTCTCTCCTCCTAATGAACCTGGCCGGAGTTACGCTCCTTAATCGTAATCTTACGCCTAATCTTACTCTCGGCCTCGTGGGCCCTCGGCCCTCCAGATTGCAACGTCGGAAGGTTCATGTTTACCCAACAGTTGATGGCCACCCGGCCTCGATGGGGAATCTCCTAATGAACCTGACTAGACTTTCGCCTCCTAATCGTAATTCTACTCTCGGCCTCGCGAGACGCTTCGCCCTACTCCAGATTAATCCCATTTAGACTTCCTCAGCTCATGATCGTACTGTCGCTGAACAGGCTATCGAATTCGAAGACAGGACGAAGAGGAGGGAATGATGCATATCTGGCGGCGTTTGCCGTCACCGAGAATCTCACCGTCGTTACCTTCGACGGCGGGTTCAAACAGTATGTAGATTCAGGCTACATTCTCCTGGAATAGAAATCATGGGACGACCAAACGCTAAGATAGAGCCTGTTCAGGCCACGGAAGGCGCTGCGATCTTCAACTCGGCCCCAGTCTCCACGATGCGCTCCCAGGTGACGTCGTCGATTTCGATCCCGCTCGCCTCTCTGGCCTTACGGCAGGTCTCTTCGATCTCGCCGGGAAGATAAATGCGATCGACCCCGGGGATCCTCGGCGACGACTTGATCCACTCGCATAGGCGCGTGATCTCGCGCTTGAATTCTGCCACGTCGATGAAACTCGCGATGTCGATGGCCAAGGCCAGGAAACCACTCCCGCCCCGCGTAGGTTCTTCAGCACTGCATCCGGCCCACGACAGACCGCCTGCGATAGCATCAATCATTACCGCCAGACCGTATCCTTTGTGTCCGACCGAGCCACCCAATGGAAGCATGGCAGCCTTGTCTTCAAAAAACAGGTTCGAGTCCCGGACCGGTTTTCCATCCGCTCCGATCAACCAGTCCGAGGGGACCGGTTTCTGGACCGCGTGGTAGAGACTCACCTTGCCACCAGCCACCATGCTAGTGGTCATGTCCAACATTAAGGGAGCGCCCTCTTCGGTCGGGACACTGATAGAAATGGGATTCGGGGGAAGGCGCCGAGCAGTACCTCCAAAGGGAGCCGCAAAGCGCGCTCCTCCATTGAGCAGGATAAGGCCGATACAATCCTCCCGGGCCGCCACGGGGGGATAGGCACCGAGCCTCCCGATATGGCCTGAGCGATGCACGGCGACCGCGCCAAAGGTCCGTTCCCTGGCCCGGCTCACGGCCCATTTCATGGCGTAGTGCGCCATCTGAATACCAATGCTTCCGTTGGCGTTGACCACCTGCGACGCCGCGGTTTCGCGAACGATCTCATGGTCGCCGAAAGGGCGGGAGTTTCCGCTTTGCAGGCCCTTGACGTAGGTGGGAATGCGGATCACGCCATGGGAATCGTGACCGACAAGGTTCGACTCGACAAGATGGTCTGAAAGCGTACGCGCCTGATCGGCCGGAAGCCCAGCGGCTTCGAAGATCGAACACGAAAACGCGAGCAGTTCGGAGGATATGATTTTCGCCATGGAAGCTGAGACTAGTGACTCAAGCTGGGCGTGACTAGAAAAAATAGCACCAACAGCGGCGCTCGACGCGTCCGGTTCACCTCGGCGAAGAACCTGCGAAACGTAACCAAATATCACCACTCGGACAAGCCGGGGTCGGCGCTGACGGCCCGGCGGTAGGCTTTGACATCACTCATTTAGGCTATCTAGCGTATCCCCTCGGCCATCCTATGCGGTTGGCAACAGAGGCAGGGAAACCAAATGAGATCGCTCGAAGACTTCCTGAGAACCCATCAAGCAGGGACGATTCTCGACATTGCCTGTGGAAATGGAGCCTTTACCCGTCGGCTGACCGAAAATCTGAAATCCTACATCAGCATTACCGGTCTCGACATCAAGGAGTCACTGCGGAACGAGTTTCTCGACAATGTCAAAGAGCACAACGTGACCTTTATCACCTCCACCATACACGATTACCTGAACTCGCCTCAAAGCTTCGACACCATTTCTATATCCAACGGGCTGCATCACCTGGAAGGCGTTGGCGAGGTCCTCTGTGGCGTGAGAGGGATTCTCAACGCAGGAGGAACTATTATTATCAACGAGCTGTATCGCGATAATCTAACTGCGGCTCAAAGAACCCAATACGATCAGCACTGTTTCATGGCCAAGTTACATAGGGCCGGCGGCGAGTATCATGGGCAGACGTATTCCCGTTCAGAGATTCATGGCTTCATCGCCTCCGCGGGCCTAAGCATTCACCACGCCATCGACAACACCAACGCCGATGCGCCGGTCAGCCATGAACCCGGAAGGCTCATCCAGCGAGCGCGCCTGGCGATGGACCGGGCTTATCCCGAAGGCCCAACGCCGGAGGTTGCGGAGGAACTCGAGCGCCTGACGAAGCGGAACGAAGAGGTCGGGATCGCCCATCCGCCTCAACTGACCTTGATCTGTAGGGCGGGATGATGAACCTGGCAAGCGTTTTGCCTCGTGATCGTATTCTGATTCGCAGTCAAACTTCTCATCTGAACGCGAAAGCGTCCAGCTACATCGGCTTTACCAATGATCAAAAATGAAACAGGTATAATTCGGACATTAAGCTCTACCCGGACCAACTGTTCATGAAGCCGCCCCGCATCGGCTCCCGCCAAAGCTATCACCAGGATCAGCCGCTCGGCTTCACCGTAGAGCCGGCAGATCGTATGGTGACGTGCTGGGCAGCGCTGGACGAAGCGACCATCGCCAATGGTTGTCTGTGGATGCTGCCCGGCACCCACAGGAACGGTCTAATCGACAAGAAACGCTGGCAAGAGTTCGAAGCACAGGCTCTGGCTGGAGAGCTGGCGCAAGAACGGCCCGTCGAGCTCAAGGTGGGCGACTGCAGCTTCCATCATGGGCACATCCTGCATAGCTCCCGTCCCAACTTGACCGACCAGCGGCGCTGGGGATATGCCACCCACTATGTCAGTGCTCGCTGTCGTTTCACGGGCGAGGGGGAGAGCGACGCGATCCTGGCGCGGGGCCGATCGATTCCCGGGTGTATCTGAAGAGGCGATAAATACAGTTTCGGACGGAACGACGGTTGTTCGTCTATAGTTCCCATAATGAACCTGACCACGGATTTTCTTCCTAATCCTACTCATATTCCCGGACTCGGGGGCCCTCGTCCCTCCAGCTCGCACCGCCAAAAGGTTCATGTTTCAACCGTTGCTGACGGCACTGCGTTCTCTCCCCAGGAACCGGAGTTCACCTTAGCTTGACCAGCGCTGCGCCATGACTCACTGTCGAATTCATTATGACCCAATTAACGATTCGAGGTTTCTCAGTGGAACTCAAGGAGAAGATTAAGACCGTTGCCGCAGAACATGGCTGGTCACAGAACAAGGCAGCCATATTCCTCTTAAAGCAGGGCGCCGGGCTCACGGATGGGCCCATAGCTACCGGTATTGGGAGTGAACTCGATGCGTTTATCGGCTCGTGGGAAGAACGGGAATCGGAGGAATTTGACCGATGCATCGAGGAAGCCTTCGAGACCATCGATGAGGAGATGTGGCGTTGAAGCTTATGATGGATACCAACGCGTATTCCGCTCTGATGCGCAGCGAAACGCGTGTGGCGAATGAGGTCCGTGCCGCCGATCATATCTATATTCCAGCTGTAGTAATGGGCGAACTGCTTTACGGTTTTCGCATGGGTGGCCGAAACCGTCAGAACCGCCGGCAGCTCATGGAGTTTCTTGCGTCGCCCCGTGTAAATTTCCATCCTGCCGATCAGACCGTAGGCGAACGCTATGCCCTTGTCATGGATCAGCTACGAAGAAAAGGGCGACCTATCCCATCAAACGACGTCTGGGTAGCGGCCCACACTTTGGCCGAAGGGGCCGAGCTCCTGACTACGGACAAGCATTTTGATGAGATTGACGGGTTGAGCCTCGCAACGATTTAGAAGGAAAGGAGCGGCGATCGACCAATATCAATCAGCACTTCTCTGGAAAATCCGGTTATGAATGATCTAACTTCTCATCGCCTGGGAATGGTCACCCTGGAGCCGGCCGGTCAGGTAGTGGCCGGTAGTGTCGGGCAATGGACATTGGTTTACACCGTGGGCAGCTACGGCATCGATGAACATGGCACCATCAAGCTTGTGCAACGGATGGTAAGCGATTGGGAAGCCCCGCAGTTTGACCGACCCAATGAGGCAGGGTATACCGCTGTGACGACGACCGGCGAGGCCCGTTTGGGGCTATCCTATCAGCGCAAGGCCCACCAGCGTCCCTGGACGGCAGGACTGGTCATCGACGTCTACGACGGCTGCCTCGCGCCCGGCGACACGGTCACCATCGTTCTGGGCGACCAAAGCCAGGGCTCACCGGGAATTCGCGCACAGACCTTTCAAGAAGCCAGGCACGAAATTCGGCTCCTGGTCGATCCCACGAACGCCCATGTCGTGCAACGGGTCCCGACGTCGCCTGTCTTCCCGATCGTGGCCAGTGAGCCGGTTGCTCTAGTCTGTATAGTGCCGACGCAGGCGGTTGTCGGCCAACCAGTAGAGGTATTCGCCAAGGGTCAGGATAAGTGGGATAACCCCACCCCCGTTCCCGAAGGCTTGGAGCTCACCTGGATAGGGGAAGCAGAAGCCGTCATTCAAGGGAATCACCTCACCTTGAAGAGCTTGGGCGGCGGATATGTCTCAGCATCGGTTGAAACTCAAGGTGCCCGGCTACTCTGCCGCAGCAATCCCATTACAGCCTATGAAACCTTGCCTCCGTTTAAACGATATTGGGGTGATCTTCACGCTCAGACAGCGTCTACTGTCGGTACCGGCACGGAAGAGGAATATTTCGCTTTCGGCCGCGATGTAGCCCGTCTCGATTTCAGCAGCCATCAGGGCAACGACTTTAATTTGACTGACGAGGACTGGCAACATCTGAACGATACCGTTCGCGCATTCCACGAGGATGGAAAATTCGTCGTTTTTCCCGGCTATGAGTGGTCAGCCAATACCCCGGCCGGCGGCGATCGTAACGTCTTCTATCGGGACGAGGGCCTGCCCATCATTCGCTCCAAGCACTGGCAGATTACCGATACGCCCGAAGATGAGCTGACACCGGCTCACCCTGCCGACGTCCTGTTTTCGCGGATGCGCCGGAACGTGGATCTCGATAAGGTCCTGCTGGGCTCCCACGTCGGGGGGCGATATGCCGATATCGTTCGCTACTTCGACGAGGAACTGGGACCGCTGGTCGAGATCGTGTCCTGCTGGGGGGTTTTCGAGTGGCTGCTCTGGGATGCCTTCGACCAGGGCTATATCGTCGGGGTCATGTGCAACAGTGATGGACACAAGGGGCGTCCCGGAGCTGAAGGTCCCGGCGCCGGTGAGTTCGGGATCAGTAACGGCATGACCTGTGTGCTGGCTCAAGCGCTCACCCGTGAAGCGGTCTTCAGCTCCCTCAAGTCACGTCGCTGCTACGGGACCACGGGCCCACGCATTGACTTGAATTTTGAGATCGATGGCCAACCAATGGGTTCGGTTCTCGAAAACCCGGGTAATCTCACGGTGCAAGCGTACGTCAAAGGTACGGCGCCCATTGAATCGCTAACCCTCTTTCAAGGCAGAGATCCGATCAAGATTGTGCAGCCACAGGCCTTCGCCGATCGCGCCGACTCCAGGCGCATTCGCCTCAGTTGGCGCGGGAGCCGGATTCGCGGCCGGGGCCGGCGGGTGGTTTGGGACGGTACGATCCGGGTGGATGGCGCAGCTATCGTTTCCGCTGCCCCCTATGCTTTCGACTCGGCGGCGGATGGTATCCGACGCCAAACGGCAAACGAGATTTCCTTCAAGAGCGGTACCACTGGGGATACCGACGGGATCGATCTGACCCTCGATCGGGCCGGTCGCGGCACAATTCACTTCGAGTCGCAGGTCGGAAGCTGCCAGATTGATTTAACTGAGTTAGGAGCCGACAAAGCACGGTTCGATTTCGGGGGGCTGGATATTGGAGTTTGCGTCGAACGCTACCCGACCACGTTGACGGATGTCACCAGCGCTCTTACCACCGCGCTTGAGCCGCCCAAAGGACAAACCACCCCTTACTTCGTCAAAGTCGTCCAGGCCGATGGGCACATGGCTTGGTCGAGTCCGATTTATGTGAGCGCAAATCAGCCGGCTAAAGTGCAGCCAAGGTAGCAAATTCCCAGTTGACGTATTTACTATATTTACCATACCGTGAAAACAACAATATACTTGCCGGATGATTTGTATCGAAGAGCCAAAGCAAAGGCTGCCCTGGAAAGAAAAACCATGCGCGACTTTCTCTCCGAAGCCCTGGAGCGCAAACTCGCAGGGAGGGATCACCCCGCTCAAAACCCGGAACCGGAATCGTGGCTGGGCAAGCTTCCCGAGTTACCAGCCGGAGCGGCCAAGGAAGTCCGTGGCGTAATAGATGCCCCGAATTTTCGATCCATCGACGAATCTATGTGGAAATGATATCTGGATAGCTTCGTTAGCGCTGCAATATCGATTGGCAGTTGTTTCCCTCGACGAACATTACGACAAAGTTAAAGGAATTGATCGTATCAGCTGGTAGTTCTCACTTTCTGAAGGAACCGGCGGCTGAAATAAATTAGCCCGCTTTTCTCATTCCCGAGCGAATGCGACATCTTCCAATTGTAACGGCACGCATCGAAATGGCACACGGTCGAGTCCTTCGAGGTCCGGCTGCATCAGTGCCGACATCATCAAGGCCGCTTCCGCATTTGGCTGGAGGAGAAATCGCTGCGAAACCGACTTTCCGGTAGCGCCTCAAAGAGGTCCTCAAAGTCGTGCGGTATTCGGATGTCCGAGAGCTTGGCAAATTCCCGAGTCAGCTTCCGTCCGGCGACCAGAAATCGGCAGCCATGGCGACGAATGGACGCCAGTGCCGAGCACAAGGAGGATTCGTCGTCGTCATAATACCGCAGCTCTACAATCCGTTCCAGCGTATCGACACCGACAACGAATGTTGTGTTCTTCAGGATCGCCGCCTTCTCCACAAACCGTGGCGCCGCCGTCATCAAAACCGGTTCCTGAAACTGACGGCGTCGGATCTCGATCGTCTGAAGGTCAAGCGGCGGTTTGTCGACGTTTACGATCGACAGTTCGAAAACGACATTCCCGCCCAGGAAGGCCGAGGCCGCACGGCCCAAGGCGACGTGACCGGCATGGAGAGGGTTGAAAGCGCCCGAAAGAACACCCACCGGTAGCCTGTCCAGCTTTGGCTGAGTCGTGCCGTCGGGCATTGCCCACACCGCAGATCGACGGCCCCATCTGACCTCTTCCAACAATTGATCCGGTTCCGCGGGAATTTCCGTGCACACAAAGCGAGACCTCCGAACTAGCATGATCCATGGCGCCGCCATGGTACCTGTTTAGCCTTTTTCAGGCTCCCCCGGTCTGGTGCCGGCGACCGAAAGTACGACGCTAAACACACCCCTGCCATGAATTCAATCCCAGACCTTTTCCCACCGGCCGCTCTCAACTGAGCGATAGATAGCCAGGGCAGTGCGCAACTCACCCAAGGCTTCTTCCGGGCCTGCCTCAGGCGTCTTTCCATCGAGGCAGGCGGCGGCGAAATCGGCCAGTTCGGGTCCGAAGGATTGGGAATAGCCCGGACTTGAGAAAAGTTTCTCTCCCTCCCGGTGCGCCTTGTCGTAGAGCCAGAGCTCGGCGCCTTCCAAGGCGGCGTTGATGATCAATTCACCTTTGCTGCCGGTAACTCTCCACCACGGGTCGGGCGCCAGGGGCGCATCGATCATGAGCCCGTCGAAGATGGCCGTCTTGCCCGACTCAAACCGGAAGAGGGCACGGGTGAGGGACTCGCCCTCCATGTCGGCGAGCGGGTGGTCGATGACACCGATGACTTCGTCGAGTTCGCCCATCCACATGCGCAAGGGCCGTATCCAGTGCGAGCCGCCGTCGATAGTGATGCCGCCGCCGGTGCGCCTCTTGGTGTTGCGCCAAGGCTTGGGGTCTTTGAACCAGCGGTCGTCGAATTCGTAGGTGAAGGCGGCGCGGGCTGTGACGATCTCGCCGATTGCGCCTGCCTCGATGTGTTTCTTTGCCTCCACGATTTCCGGCCAGTACTGGGAGTTTTCCGCGACCATGAAAACTTTGTCGGTCTTTGCCGCCGCCGCCAGGATGCGGTCGCAGGCCTCCAAGGTGGGCGCCATCGGCTTTTCCAGGAGCACGTGCTTTTGGGCCTCAAGGCATTGAATTGCCACCATTTCGTGAAGGTCGTGGGGCAGCATAATGTCGACGGCGTCGAATTCGCCGGTTGGTAGGGCCTCCTCAAGCGAGGCGAAGGCCTGCCCACCTGTCCTTTCTGCAAAGTCCCGGGCCCTGGCCTCGTCGAGATCGATGCAGGCAGTGACGGTTATGCGCGGTGTGTGTTCCACAATGCCGTCAAGGTGGAAGGGGGCGATGGCGCCGCAGCCGACAAAAGCGAGTTTGAGGGAATCGGTCATGGCTTTTTCCAGAGGTTCGAGTGAGTTCAGGTATTGATATTACGCATTAGCCCGCTTTTCTCACTATCAAACTCTTCCAGATCGGATCACTTAGATTTGACATCGAGAGAACCACTGAAAGTTTCGCTTCCGGCGTGAACGTGGTTTCTCCACGCTTGAACGACAAATTCAGGTTGCTGCCCTAGGCGTAGCCGTCCTGGCCGCCCTTGCGCCAGTCGGGCAGGTATTTCCCACGATCGCCGTAGCCATAGGAGGGTCCTATCTGGTTCGGCGTCGACCACGGCCACCCCTGGCCTCCAATGACGCGGTATTCACCCCCTCTTCCGCACAACCAGTGGAACATGTGGCCCACGTAGATGGCCTCGTTATGCCCACCGTAGTAGGCGGTGTGAAAGTCGAAGTCCTCTTCGATGATCCAGTCCCGCTGCGGCGGCTCCGTGCGCCAGTAGTTGTATTTAAGCATGTGCCGAGTGCCGGTGGCCGTGGAAACGCCCCGGCGATGGAGGATGCTCTGGTGATGAATGCCCAAGGTGCCGGCCGGTCCGGCGGCGAACACTCCGCCATCGTCCGCTTCCCTGGAGGTCACGCGGAAATGGGAACCGGGCACGAGTTCCGTAGGGCCCATTTCTACAGGCGTATCCTGCGGAAAGTAGAACACCTCGAGAAATTCCAATTCGGGGCCGAAGACCCGGTCGGCGTCGTGGTGCCAATGCTGCGCCGCATTGGGACACTCGGAACGATGGTGGCTGGCCAGAACGGGCAAGCCCACATTTTTCCCGAGCAGGGATCGCATAATGCCCACCAGAGCGGGATTCAGCAACACGTTGTCCAGGAACCAGTCCTCCAAAAAAATGCTGCTCGGCTCATGCGAGGCGCGGATGCGATCCAAGTCTGCCTCGGTCATCCCTTTGGGAATGGTGCTGGGATTGGCTGGGACCTTGCCCTCCAGGTAATCGCGAGTGTGCTGATTGACTTCAGCGGGAACGACACCCGGGAGGATCAGGTAACCCTTGCGGCAAAATTCCAGGACCTGGGAATCAGTTAAAGTGGGTTGACAATCAAAGCTTCGCGTTTCGCTGTGGTAATTCACTGAATGATCTTTCTCTTGGGTTTTAAATCGATACGCAGGGAACCACGGAGGTCCTAGGGCAGTGTGGCCGCAATCAAAGAATAAAGTAATCAAGCATCCAGAAACCGCAGATTAAACGGATTGAGCGGATTGCTTTGGAAAAATCCGGGGTGATCTGGGCAATCTGGGGTTTCTTTTCTCAGCTCGCCGCGCATCTGCAACGAACATGAAATGTATGCCATACCCCTTTAAATTTGAATAGCTTACGAATATAGACCGCCGAAAACCTTGAAAACGACCAAGGAGTTGAAGGATTGTAGAATGGACCTTTCGCTATCCCTGGTCGATAGTCGATGGCGGCGAACGGTAACCCTCTGTGCCCTCTACGTGGCTCAAGGTGTGCCATGACCTACGTCCTGTCTTTCGAGACGCTCAGCGCGGTCGCCTCGGTGGAATTCCTGTCGATGGCCATGCGGATCTCGTGGACAAAGTCGGCGGCGATCGTTTTCACAACCTACATGACGCTGTCGAACGTCTCACACATATGCGGCAATTGGCTGGCTGGTCCCGTGCGACGTCTGTTCACGCTGCCACAATACGGTGAGTCGGCCCAAATGATCTCGTATGAACTGACCTTCTGGTTTGTCGGGTCCGTCACCCTGTCCCCGTTGCTGTTGCTGTTGCTGTTGCTGTTGCTGTTGCTCATTTTTGTCCGGCCGGAAGAAGTCGATCGCGCTCGCTTGCATTCCGATTGTTGAGCTTTCCTTCCCAAGGACTCCCCATGAAAATTGTCGGCTATAGCGACCGTTTCAGCGTCCGGCCCGGACAGACCATCTGCTTTATGGTCAGAAGCGAAGAGCCCACTTACCGCGCAGAGGTCGTACGCTTGCGGCACACGGATGAAAATCCCCGAGGTCCCGGCTGGAAAAGCGAAACACTCCGGACATCCGTCAGCGGCGAATACCGGGGCCGGAAACAGGACATCCACGTTGGCTCCCATGCGGTAGTGCCGCACCACCCCTCCATGAGTTGTCCCGATGGATTTACCCTGCAGGCGTGGATCTATCCCACCACGCCACACAAAGGCGTGCAGGGGCTGATGACCAAGTTTTCTGAGCGCGACCGGTCGGGCTACGGCCTCTATATCGACGAGGATGGCTCGCCGGCTTTGTGGATTGGCGCTGGAGATCAGTTGGAGAAGGTTCGCACAGGCGTACCGCTCCAAGCCGCCCAGTGGGTTTTCGTGACCGCCACCTATGACGCCGCTATCGACGAAGTGCGGCTCTACCAGAAGCAGCAGACCAATTGGCCGCCGGTCAACGTCGTGGCCACGGTCCGGCAGACAGTCGGCACGCGTGCGCTCGGAACGAATCAGGCGGATTTCCTTATGGCTGCCGGACGCAACCGCACTGCTGGAGGTGCCTCAGTTTGCGACCATTTCAACGGCAAGATCGACAATCCTCGCCTCTTTGGCCGCGCGCTCGATCCGCACGAAGCGGCCTACTCCGACGAAGCCCTCATCGCGAACTGGGATTTTTCCCAGGACATCGCCGCAGACCGAATCAGCGACATTGGAACCGGTGGGCTCCACGGTCGCGCCGTCAACCTGCCGACGCGGGCGGTGACGGGTCATAACTGGAATGGCGACGAGGCGCATTTCACGGCCGACCCGTCCCAGTATGGAGCCATCCACTTCCACGATGACGACCTGGAGGACGCGCAGTGGGAAGTCGGATTCGAGTGGACCGTGCCCGATGGCTGGCCCAGCGGCGTCTATGCGGCTCGCCTGCAGGCCACCGACGCGGAAGACTACCTGCCCTTCTTTGTGGTGCCCGCGGCTGCCCGCGCCCGCATCGCCTTCTTGGCGCCCACGCTCACCTACCTGGTCTACGCAAACCAACGCTTTGAGGACTCGATCCGAGCGTCGCTGAATCGGCCCGAAAGCGGTGAAATCACGGCCCAAGATCAGTATATGAAGGACCAACGGCTCTTGAGCTGTTACGATCTGCACAACGACGGCACCGGCGTGTGCTACTCTTCTCGGCTGCGGCCGATTCTCAATTTTCGCCCCGGGTACCGCATGCCCTCCCGTTCCTTGTCCGCGTTCTGGCCTCGTCACTTAAACGGGGATATGCATCTGCTGGATTGGCTGGACAGCAAGGGATTCGACTACGACGTGGTCACCGACGACGAACTCCACCACGAGGGAGTCGAACTATTGGCCCGCTACCCGGTCGTCCTGACGGGCACCCACCCCGAATATTGGACGGCGCAGATGCTCAAGGGAATGGAGGCGTATCAGGCGGACGGCGGACGGCTCATGTATTTGGGCGGAAACGGATTCTACTGGATTACGTCCTTTGACCCCCAGCGTCCGCACATCGTCGAAGTCAGACGATGGCGCGGGACCCGCGCCTGGGAGGCTGCACCCGGCGAGTGTTACCACAGCACCACCGGCGAGATGGGTGGGCTATGGCGGTTTCGCAACCGGGCGCCCCAAAAAATGGTCGGCGTCGGCTTCACCTCCCAGGGGGGTGGCCGCAATCGCCCCTATAAGCGGCAACCGGGTAGCTTCGACCCCAGGGCAGCCTTCATATTCGATGGCATTGGCAACAACGAGCTGATCGGTAATTTTCCCGCGTTGCTCTTGGAGCACGGCGCCGGAGGATTCGAAATCGACCGTGCAGACTACGCTCTCGAAACCCCGGAGCACGCCATGCTGCTGGCCACCGCCGACGGCTTCACCGATCTATATCAGGTCGCCATCGAGGATCAGCTCGTTTGCAACCCCAACACGGGCGGATCTCAGAATCCCATGGTGCGGTCCGACATGGTTTACCTGCAAGGCCCCAAGGGCGGCGCCACCTTCTCCGTCGGTTCCATTAGTTGGTGCAGCTGCCTCTCGTATAACGGTGGCGACAACAACGTCTCCCGCATCACCGAGAACGTGTTGCGCCGTTTTGTCGCGGCGGGTTGACGGGCAAGACAAAGTTCAGGGAAGAGTTTCGGTCGGTCCGATCTCTCCCGAACTGTATTTCTGAACTTTCTCCTGAACTACTCCCTCCGGTATATTCCGCGCGGGCCTGAAAGGTGCGACCACGTCGTCCTTCGGTTCCATGCCCTCGTTATGATTCGACCGCTCCCTCTCTCACCCGGCGAAATATCAACCGCTCGCCGGCAAACCCCTCCCGCCAGATATTGTCGCAGGCCCACACTACCTCCTCGAAATTCTCGGTTATAGTGGCGAAGCGGTTGCCGGGCACCGGCCCCATCGAGGGGGAAAAGAGAAGGTTGTCCCGTCCGTAGAAAATCGCCAGATCGACTACCCCGCTACGGTCGGCTACTTCGCGCACATCCGGGATCTTAACCAGGCCGGGAGGAAAAAAGAAATAAAGCAGATCGCCGGGGATCGGCGTCAGGGTCGGGTTTTCCAGGCCGGGTTCCTCGGATGCGAAGGGCGGGACCAGGGTATAAACCTCGTTGCTGGCATACTTGGCATGGCAGGCATTCCCCTCCAGCGGCAGGGCCTGCCATACAGCTTCACAGGTCCTGGGCGCCAGGTCATCCAGCAGCTGTGCGATGCACCGCACTCGCCGTTTCGCAAACCTTACCTCGATCTCTCGCGCCATCCCTTTTCCTCTAGTGCATCGACTCACATGAATTGCCGGGTTGAACGAATCTTGAAGACTCGCCCCTTACGGAGCGAGCTACATTGTGGCTCTGGGCGTGAGGCCAGAGATAGAACAGCAATGATCTTGCCATTACCCGGCAGAACACGTGGGACAGAGCACTAGCTTGGGATGAATGTCCCATCCGCTAACAACCGTCCCAGACCCGATTGGGGCGTCAGGCCCCCCGTCAGCCGCAACGCTTCCCAAATCGTAACCTGATTGGCGGTCAGGACCGTCTTACCCACATAGGACTCGAGTTCGGCCAGAAAAGCTGCGGTGTGCAGCGCCGTATCCGGGATCAGCACCGCATCCGCATCCGGATGGTCGTTGGCCTGCGCGAAGCACAGCACCCCCTCCTGTCCCACCCTGCCCACTTCTGCTCCAGTCGAAATGCCCAGGCAGCCCAAGCGCAGCACCCTTACGCTACCCTCCTCGAGAAAGGTCCGAAAGGCTCCGGCCAAGTCCTCGGGATACGTCGCGGCTACCGCCACGCGCTTGAGCCCCAGCGCACGCGCGGCGTTGAGAAAGGCAAGTGAGGTACTCGAGGTCGGCACCCCCAGCATTCCGGCAACTTCATCGGCCTGGCGTCTGGCACCCGCCACTCCGAACGTAAAGCTCCCGCTCGTACAGGCCCACATGCAAACCGCGACACGGTGCGACTTCAGCTCCTCCGCACCGGCGGCAAGAGTTTCCCGGCACCCTGTGATCCGGCTCGCCTCGATCCGGTGAAGGTCCGGGCTCTCGGTGTGGACGATGTGCACCTCGGCCGGCGGTAACAGCGCCCCGGCCAAACGAGGGAAGTCGTCCTCGGCTGAATGTTGGGGGTAGAGGATGCCTATGCGCAGGGGCGATTTCACGCCGCCTCCTTCTTCGACCGCACCACAGAGATGAAGCAAATCGTAGTCACCTGGAAATAAATGGATTATTTATCGGAAACGGTGTGAGGCAAGGGATTCGGTTGCGAATACGAGGACGAGCTCCGGCCCCCTCCTAATGAACCTGACCAGACTTTCGCCTCCTAATCGCAATCTTTATCGTAATCCTACGCTCGGCCTCGGGAGCCCTCGGCCCTCCAGATTGCAACGTCGGAAGGTTCATGTTTACACAATAGTTGATGGCCGCAGGTCTCGATAAAGCCCCTCCTAATGAACCTCGCCGATTGCCTGGGATTTACCTTCCGGAGTAATCAACCTCATCGTAATAAATAGAACAATTACCGCTGCCCCCAAAAGAACCGACTGGCTTGGTTCCGGAACCGGCGCGACGGTTTGGCTATACAAAACCACATGTTTTGGACAATCCGTAACAGCCGGGGGACGATGCGATTGTAGACGACCGGTTGCAGGAGCTAAAACGGGTGAATGTGGATTTCCCGACGTGGCGATTTTCGGGGGTGGATTCTGCGGTATCAGCGCAGCGCTTGCCTTTCGGGCTCAGGGCAAGACGGTCCTGCTGGTGGAACGTCGGGGATCTGTTGCCTGGGAGGCGCCTTACGCTTTTCGGTGTGAACCGCCGTCGATTCCGGGGAAATGCCTGATCTCGACCGCAAGGAAACGATCTCGTCGCTCCAGAACGACGCGCCTACGGTGTGTCTCCTGCACCAAGGCGATAAGCTCAAGGAGATCGCCGGCCCAACCGATATCGAGACTATCGAGGCCATGATCGCCCGGCACGCTTCAGGCTAGCCTCGGGCGACCCAACGGAATTTCTTACTGAAGATCGAAAAAATCGCCTGACTGTAAATCGACGAACTGCCGAGGGGCGGCACTGCCGTCGAAGTAGAATACCCAGGATTGGCGGCTGAAGCTGTAAAGATTGGGATAGCTCGTAGCGGCTGTGAACAACCACTGATCGGAGGAAAGATCGTAACAATACACCTCTTCCGGCGTGCTCTCTTCCCAGATATACATCCACCCGTGGTTGGCGTGGAAGATCCAGGGATCGAACTCCATATTTAAGGAGCCGAACCAGCTCGAGAAGACCCACCCAGCCTCCAGGTCCGTTGCGTCCGCAAATAGTCCGCCCGAGCCGGAAATGTTACCGCCTTCGTTGCCCTTGACGATGATGTTGAAAGTGGTCGTGTCCCCGCAGCCGCCATCGTTGCAGACGCGCACCCAGACTTTATCGTTTTCAGTCGTAGGCCGACCGTCAAAAAAAGCATCTGCCCCACCGGAAATCCTCGCGCCAGAGATGGGAGTGGAGGTGTCGGGATGCTCTCCCCTGTAGGCCTGAATGAGCGAGGGGCTCTGCCAACTTTGAAACTCGATATGAATCAGGTAGACAGCATTGGGTATGACGCTGACTTCGGTGGGAAGATCGAGGAATTCCACCTGGCCGAAACTCGAAGTGAGCGGCAGGGTCTGCGCGAGCAAGGCGTAGAGGAGAGCGTATGTTCTTTTCATAAAGTGAGCCTATACGTATCCGGGTCTGCAGCAAAGAATAGAATATACCCATTTCAGACCCGTGCAAAAGATTTCTGGTCCATCCTTGTTTACAGATTTTGGCATGGTTAGTAATCTGCTGGCCGCGCCGAGTGGAGAGGCAGATTGCAAATCTGCCCCACGCTGTGCGCCCCTGTGGAGCAGATTTTTAATCTGCTAGCCGCGCCTGAGAACGAACCGGAGGTAGCAAGCAGATTGCCAATGTGCACAAGCATCCCAGAATCTGATTCTTGATGCGTTTCCAGCCATTTGACCCGGAAGTCGATACATCGCGAACTCGGCGGCGACTGCCTCACTGGTTTCAAGAAGGTCGAACCTATTTCGTGACCTTCAGATTAGCCGATTCTCTACCGCGCCAGAAACGCGAGCAATTAAAGATCGAACGGGATGCGTGGCTTGCAGCACACGGAATGACTTCTCCGGACCAGGTAGACCGCCTACCTCCAAGCGATCAGTCCGCCTACCGACTGTGGTTTTCAGAGCGAACAGAGGCCCTCTTGAATGCGGGCTACGGCCTCTGTGTTCTGGGCCGAACGGAATGTGGGCGAATCGTCGAGCAGGCGCTGAGGTTCTTCGAAGAAGAGCGCTATCACCTTGACGAATATGTCATCATGCCCAACCATGTTCACGTTCTCCTGTGTCCCATCCCGCCGTTTTCTCTGTCGCGGATCCTTCACTCTTGGAAACGCCACAGCGCGCGGGAAATTAATGCTCTTCTGCGTAAAACCGGCACGTCGCTATGGCTTGATGAAAGCTTCGACCATATTGTCCGCAGGTACGAGCAATTGGACCATTACCGTAAGTATATTCGTAACAATCCGGAAAATGCGAAATCGAGGAGAGGTACTTACCGCCTGGGAAGGGGAAGAACCAAACTTTGATAAGCAGGCTGGTTACCCAGGCGGCAGATTGCAAATCTGCCCCTCGCTGTGCGCCCCTGTGGAGCAGATTTCTAATCTGCTGGCCGCGCCGAGTGGGGAGGCAGATTACAAATCTGCCCTACGCTGTGCGCCCCTGTGGAGCAGATTTCTAATCTGCTGGCCGCGCCGAGTGGGGAGGCAGATTACAAATCTGCCCCACGCTGCGCCCCCTGTGGAGCAGATTGCAGGCGCCCCGAAATTTCTCTCCAGCGATCGAGGGTCTCGTCATATTGAGGATCTTCCGCCCAGGGTTCGATCATGCCGTTGCGGTCGAGCCAGGCGATATTTTCGCGAATTCCTTCGAGGAATGAAATTTCCGGATGGTAACCGAGGTCGCGTTGGGCTGCGCTGATGTCGTAGATCCCGGGGTATTGAAAACTCCGTTGGCATTGACCGGTCCGTTCGGGAAGCATCTTGGCCAGAACAGCAGTTGGAACGGGAATGATATCCGGCATCGGCGCTTCCAAAACGCAAGCGATTTTCTGAAGATACTGGATCCAGGTCATCCATTCGCTTCCGGCACCATTGTAAGCTCTTCCGAAGGCCTTCTCGTTGCCCGCCGCAGCAAGAAATCCCTGGGCCACATCGCGGGAATGGCCGGCGGACCACAGACTTTGCCCATCGCCGTACACGATCATCGGCCGACGGCATCGGATGCGGTCCAGAAAGTGCGTGCTGCGTCCCATGCTGTGTAGCACGGCTCCAGCTAACCCATAGGTGTGCGCCGGGCGAAGCGCGGTTGACTCTGCGGTCTCCCCTTATGACTTTAACGCGGTCGTCTATCCGCGATGCCGTTTTTCCCCGATTGAAAAGGGTAACGTCGTGATTCGCCTGTTGGAATAGCTGCGTGACTCAGCTGCTGATCAGGCCGGTGCCGCCGATGATGAGAATCTTCATTACGCCAGGAAAACTTGTATTCGCCAAAAGACCACTTGTCGCGTCCTATTGTGGTCCTCCATGATATTGGCCCTGCCCACCCTATCAATTGAAGCGCTCGCTATCATATGATAAGAAGGATTTGGAATACAGTGAACGTAACGAGTTTTCAGGCAGGACCTGAGCTATGCCAGGCGTCCGGTAGGGGAGATCAAAGATGAGCTACCAACGTGAATACGAAAGACGATTGAGGGTAGGGTTTGTGGGTGTGGGTTCACACGCCTACCGGAATTTACTGCCGGCGCTTACCTATCTACCAGTGGAGCTGAAAGCCATTTGCGATGTCGATCGGGCCCGTGCTGAGAGGACGGCGGAGCAATATGGGGTCGGCCGTGTATATACGGATGCAGAGGAGATGTTTCAACAGGGGGAACTGGAAGCGGTATTCATTTCTGTGTCTCCCCGCCTTCACCCTGAACTGACTCGGCGGGCTCTTGCTGCGGGCCTGCACGTGTGGATGGAGAAACCGCCTTCTATCAGGGCTGCACAGGTCGAAGAAATGATCAAGCAGCGCGGTGATCGAGTGTGCCTGGTTGGATTCAAGAAAGCGTTTATGCCCTCGGTGGATAAGGTCGCCGAGATCTTCGAGAACGATGAATGCGGATCCTTGAAATCGATTTCTGCCGTCTACCCTCTCCGATTGCCGACCGAGGGGAAGCGGTTGTTGGAAGAAGGCCACTATACTAACAATCTCTGCCATCCCCTGTCCTTGATGATGCGTATCGGCGGAGAGGTCTCGGCGGTCACGACCCATCGGGCCAGATTGGGCGGCGGCTGTATCGTCTTTGAGTTCCGCTCGGGTGCAATCGGCAATCTTCACATGGCTGACGGAGCTGCCCGCGGCCAACCCATCGAACACTATTGCTTCTACGGTGACGGCGCTCACATAGAGATTCGAAATTCCTTATCCGTGGCCTTCCATCGAGGGATCCCCTTCAAATACAGTGAGACAACCAACTATGCGCCTCCTGGATTGGATCATGGCACAGTTGTCTGGAAACCTCAGAATAACCTCGCCACCCTTGAGAATAAGGCCCTCTTCACCCAGGGCATCTGGGGCGAGATGAGGTACTTTTGCGGCTGCATTCTTGAGCAGAGAGTTCCTAAAGTGGGTTCATTGGAATTTGCTCTGGAGCTGATGAAGGCCCATGAAGCCGCCCTCCTTTCCGAGGGCGAGAGGATAGAACTGGATACGAGCCCCCTCGTGTTCATCCAGTAATCTCGTAAGCTCGACTGGGTTAGCGATTGCGATCGGGAAAGCGAAAAGACAGACTTGCGCCATATGATCTACAAAAATGTCGAATTGCATAACGTGGCTGAGACGCAGTCGGTCAGGGGTGGCGCGCGCCTGCAACGGGTTCCCGAGGAGGTGCGAAAGCACCTCAACGAAGCCGCGCAGCTACGTGTTCTGCAACCGGACAATTGCGAGATTCGATTCGTCAGCGACTCAGTTGATTCACAAGTCACGCTTTCGTCTGAAGGCGAAACGGACGCTACAATATTTTACGGCACTTTCGATGGACGGGAACGGCACATCGTCGGAAGGAATCCGACGACTATTCGTCTCTGCCCGCAGCTACGCCTTGAGAAACTTGATCGACGCTGGTGGGAGGATCAACCGTTTGCTCCATGCGTGCGTCGGGTGATCCTCGGTGGGCGTCGACGAGACCCGGTGATCCTACACGACATCAAAGGTAAAGGTATTCGCCCGCCGGGTTCTAAAGAGGTGCCTAAAGCCAGATACCTTGCTTACGGCACAAGTATTACTCATGGGTTTGATTGCGAAGGCCCGCACCTGAGTTACGTTGCTCAGACCGCATGGCATCTGAAAGCGGATCTCATCAATCTCGGCGTCGGGGGCGCGTGCCATTGTGAACCGGCCTTTGCCAACTACATTGCCGGCCGAGCCGACTGGGATATCGCGACATTGGCCCTATCCGTGAACATGCAGGGATTCCCGCTCGATGAGTTCCGAAAGCGTGTAGAGTACATGGTCAACACCGTGGCCCGCTCCGACCCGAGCAGACCAGTTGCCTGCATCACGCTATATCCTTATTTCCGTGATTTCGGGCTAAGTGATCCCGGAGCAATTTACGGTGGTACTCCCGACGAATATCGTCAGATACTTCGGGATGTCGTCGCCGAATGTTCCCTGCCCAACGTCCACCTGATCGAAGGCCGGGAGATCCTCACCAACCTCGGCGGACTCACCGGTGACCTGATCCATCCCTCGGACAATGCGATGATCGAGATGGGGCGAAACCTCAATGCGCGACTGAAGCCCTTGCTGTCTTAGCTCTCGTCTGAAACTGCGCTGACAGGTTCAACGTTCGACCCACCCCGGCTTTCAGCCACCCCTCCCGGGAGGGGAACTTTACCTAACGGTAGCCGGCTATCATGGTCCCCTCCTCGGAGGGGTGCCCGCAGGGCGGGGTGGGTTCGATTCGTCGTGGCAGACTCTGCACCTTGCAGTTTTATCCCGCTAAAACCAGTAGCGCCAGGATACAGTTCCCTTTCGCTCAAGCCGTTTTGAGATAGGACATGACGACCTCCCGTTCCAGCGCCAAACCTTCCCATTCATCGTCGCCTGGCCCGTCGTAGATGATGGTATGGGGGCCGGAGAAACCGGCATCGCGCACCAAATCGAGGCAGCGTACATAATCTTCTCTGTCCATCTCACGGGGAGCACTAAAATGCGCTTTCGCATGACAAGAATGAACCTCCCCGACGCAAGCGTCGGGGTATCGGGGAAGGAGAACTTATTCTCTACCACAGTGTTAACTGACGCAGATCCTCCTTCGGCTTGCCCTGTTCCAAAACGTATTTCTCCACCATCGCCCAATTCCCTCTCTCCCCAACCGTCCCCACGTAATACCCTGAACTCCAGAATCTTCCTCCCCAGAGTTCCTCCTTCAGCCACCGCTCCCTCTTGAACAACTCCCGTGCTGTGATACTCTTGAATTTCATCACGATACTTCCTGGCGCTATTTTCGGATGTGCCCCGCACAGTAAATGCACATGGTCTTTATCCATCCCTAGGGCCTCCAGTTCTATTTCATAGCGTTCCCCTATCCCTCTGGCCGTTTCGATCATCACTCGCTCAATCCGCTTATCTATCAGCGCCTTCCGATACTTCACCGGCATCACCACATGATAGTGGATCTCCCACACACAGTGACTTCCTCGCTTTACTCGACTTTCTTCCTTCCTCTCTCCCACCCTCTCTTCTTTATCAAGTCAGCCACCCCGCAGCAAGCTACGGGGAATCACCAAGTTCAGCACGTGGCGCAATCATTTTGAAATCTTCGTATTTCGTTTCGCCCATCCAATTGCCGAAGTCCAGGCAGAGTCCCACTTTTCCGTCCAAATGGTCGAGCAGCGCCAACACATATTCCGGGCTCGAGAGGAGAGAAAACCAATTTTCGGTCATCAAGCGCAGACCGCACGTCTCCGCGTGTTCCACCAAATTCCGGAAACCGCTCCTGCTTCTTTCCGTTGCCGTCTCGGATGGGGTTGCTTTCCCCGCAATCACGCGCGCGCATTTGGCGCCCAGCGTTCCCGCAACGTCGATCCATTCAGCTATCCACTCCAGATCGCGTCCCCGATCATGCGGATGGGTGATATCCCCGTGATCGATCAACAGAGAAAACAATTCGACACCTGCCGTCTCCAACGCATTCCGGAGCTCATCCAGGTATTCCCCGTCCCGGCTAGGCAGGTGAAAGTGGCAAATCTCCAATGTGTGAATGCCGAATTCGGCGATACGAGTGGGTAGATCCAGAAGCGAAATCGCGCCCCTGCCGTGCGTCGTGGCGGGAATCTGTTTCCCGCTTTCAGGACCGTAAACATCGGGCCGTCCCAGCTGGCGGTGCAGACTCCAGGTCGAAACGGACAGTCGAGGTGTTTGCGTAGCTATTTTCGTGTCTGTCATGGTGTTTAAACCCCTCCCAACAGTGAAATGTGCTCCACGGAGCAGTGGGTCTTGCGGTTGAGGATGAAAAAAGCGGGACATCCATACATTCGATTCAGCAGAAAGTCTCAAGCATGTTCTGCGCTCGACAGGGTTAGCGATTGCGGAAACTTGGCCGCCTGTGGTGGAAAGATCAGCCGTTTGCACCAAGCGTGCGAAGGGTGGTTTTCGGCGGCCGCAAACGCGATCCGACAATTTTGAACACCGTCGCCGGAGCCGATCTGAGCCGGCCGGTAGCCTGCATCACGCTCTATCCCTATTTCCGAGATTTCGGGCTAAGTGACCGCAATGCGCAGTACGGAGGCGCACCCGACGAATATCGCCAGATTCTCCGGGATGTCGTCGATGCATGTCCTCATACCAACGCTCATCTGATAGAGAGTCGGGATATACTCACCAACATTGGTGGACTCACCGGCGATCTCATCCACCCTTCCGACAACGCCATGATCGAAATGGGTCAGAACCCCTTGGGCGGCTGAAGCCCTTGCTGACGCGATCACATTTCGACCAGTGAGGTTTGAACTCACTATGTAGATGGATTATGCCTTATGATTAGACGCGAAAGAACACAAAGAGCGCAAAAAAGAAATACGGGGGCTTTGCGTTCTCTGTGTTCTTTTGTGGCTATTCCTGTTTGGGTGTTTCCGTCTTAGAACATCATATTCTCCAACAGCAGAAGAGTCGATTTTCAGACTTTAATGTGAAGAAGACAACGCTGGATCCTCCTCATTCGCTTAAATCGTTCTGTTTGCCGCAATCCCCGTGAGAGGGACGATGCCTCCGCCCGTCCAGGGCGGTGTAGGGGTGGTCTATCCGATTACCCAGGGCGATTCCTCCCCAACACCTGCAGCAGCCGCTCGCTCGCGGTTCGCAGGTCGTCTTCGGGCACGGAAACGCGATTCAACCAATTGAACCGCCGATAGGCCCACTGGGCGGCGTACTGCGACTGGATGAGATACCGGGTGCGGTTGGAGGTGTTCGGCGCGCCCCGGTGCCAGCACTGCGGATCGTGCAGGTAGATGTCTCCCGCTTTGCAGAAAATCGACACCGGCCCGCGGCCTTCGAAGTCCGGGTGTTCCTGGCTGTTGGGTTTGCGACCGGAACAGTGGCTCCCTGGAACGTACTGCGTGGGGCCGTGCTCGATCGTCTCGATATCGCTCAACGCCACCTGCACCGTAAGCCACAGGACCGGCGGGCGGATTCGCGGGTCGTGGCGTGGAACCCCTTCGGGCACCGGGAATTGCACGGTTCCATCGACGTGCCAGCGTTCGATGGCCAGACCGGATTGACTCCGCAGTACGTTCTGGCCACAAAACATGCAGTCAGGCCCTACCGTCGCTTCGGCCAGACCGAGGATCGGTTGGCGTATGAGCATATCCCGGAAGATCGCATCGAGGTCGATGGTGTTCCGCAAAATGAACGGAAGTTTTTTCCCCGATGCGCTGTGTGGCATCAACTGGGCGTATCTCTTGTCGCCGCGGTGGGGGTTTTCTCTCTCGGCAAGGCCCGGATCGTCGAGCAGTTCATCGATTTTACCGCGCAGGGCTTCCATTTCATCCGGCTCCAGCACGCCGGGTATGAGCGCGAAACCATCGCGATGGAATGCGTCGACAATCTGCCGGGTTTTTTCCTCGCTGAATGGCTGGCCGGAAATAATCGGACTGGTGGTCATAGCAATTCTCTCCAATCGATAAAAATTCGCTTTTCCGGCGAAACGGACGCGCACCGGTTGAGATCAGTATAAAGAAGCGCTTTCACTTGCAGGGTAAAGAACAGAAGAGCACCTTTTGGGCTCGGTCGTCAAGAGAGAGGGCACTCTCGTTGAAATCAGAAAGAAATATGAATACAATGAAAAAATCCTACTCCCCGCAGCAACGGTCTTCGCCAACACGTCCTCTATAGCCAAAATGGCGACGGGGGAGGCTTCGCCCGGTCAAGAGCTGCGGGGAATCTCTACGGCTTTTTACCCTTCGGGACCGGGTGTAGTCCAAGTGTCGTGTCTGACAAACCCGCAAGGCCGTCAGGCATTCCGGCTTTGTCCCGCCTTGCTATCGACCCCATGGCGCTTCCACATTGGTTATGCTTATTTGTCAGACACGACACGAGAAGGTGATTTTTAGAACCCTCCAGTCCCGACTTATCGCATACGCGTTAACCTAAGGTCAAAAAAACTACATGCCGGCAGGATGTAAGGGTATCGTCTTGTGCCAAAAAACAGCATTTTCAAACCAGCCAAATCACCACATTTTCGCACCGGCGGCCGCAATGAAGACCCCCTCATTTTATCTAAAGCCGCATGCTCCCTGAGGGCCTGCATTATATTGACTCATGGTTGTCAGCCGATCGCTCCAAGTGCTTCCAGCTCATGGAAACGGACGACATAGCTCTCTTCGATGAGTGGATCGTCAATTGGAACGATCTCATTGATTTTGAGATCATTCCGGTCGAGGATTCACCGACCAAATTTGTAGAATCGGATCCCCGGGCCTGACCACTAAGGGCCAGTCCCGAGCCCCACACGCCTTGGCGCCCGGGTCCGTGCCGGGCGGTCACCGCTCCGCACTTGGCCTCAGGTAGTAGCTCGACCATGGTTTCATTTCTGGCTTCCCAACAGGGGACTTGCACCCCATTTACAGCGCTCCCATGCTGGGCGCACACCAGACGAGCGAGGGTACGCATGACGGCGTGCCTCCTCTTTAACGCTGGGAGTCACCACCAGAAAAGCGATTTCTTATCAGTGATAACGTTTCATTGCTCACATCCTTACCACCTCGACCCGCCGCTCCCGATTCGGAATTGGCGGGGAGACAGCAACGCCGCCTTGCAGGTGGGACTCGTAGATGCCAAAACCGATTTCCGTACTCAACATCGTCGCGCGCAGGTTGCTGACTCCCGGTTTGCCAGTTTTTATGGCCTCTGCGAGTTCGCGGACTTTGCGCTCGGTACCGCTCCAGGGTGTCACGGGCTCAACTTCAACCGGATCATAAGCACGGTTTTGTCCGTCTTTTTTGCGCACATAGAGGGACTCGCCATCGCTCTGGACACGGATAATGCCCCCTTCACAGACCAGTTCAGACTCAAGACCTACTCCTGTCGCAGCCGCGTGTAGGGTAGTGCCGTTGTCAAATTCGACAAACGCCGAAAGGATAGATGTATCCCGGACGAACCGCATATTTGAGGTATCCCCGGCGGCGCGATGAAGTTCGCCCAACGTTCCTCGAATGGAGACCGGATTCGGGTCGCCCAAGAGATAGAGTTGCGTGTCGAGAAAATGTCCGGCGATGGAATCGCCCCAAAAGCTTACCACTGACTTGACTGCGCCCAACTCGCCGCTTTCGGCAATCTCGCGTGCCTGTCGGTAGACTGCCCAGTTGCGCCGCATGGGGCCGAATTCCAGCATGACGCCATTGCGCTCAAAGGCATCTTTGATGGCGTCGGCCTCGGCAAGTGAACAGCAGAGCGGCTTCTCGGCATACATCCCCTTAACTCCATGTTCTGCGCCGTAGACCATCGCCTCTGCATGCTGCTCTGGGCGGGTGGTAATACTGAGGATATCCGGTTTTTCTTTGTCAATTAGCTCGCGGAAATCGGTGTAACTACACGGGACATTCCAACGTTCACAAAATGCTTTAAGTTTCTCCTCTACGATGTCACACGCGGCGACGATTTCCGTCTCTTCAACGATTGCATAGCCGCCCGCATGACAGTAAGGTAGCACGATGCCCCCACGATAGAGGCCTTGTTTCCTTTTTGCTATCTGTTCGTCTTCAATGGTGTTAGCCATACGGCCACAACCGATAACGCCGACTCGAAGTGTCATGTTGACCTCCTTGTTGTTTAACATTTAGGTGTGAGTGGTAAAACGTAAGGAAAACCCATTAACCGAGATTTCCCATATGATGGGTATGGGTCGTTAAAATCATCGACCTCTGGAGCTTTCGAGCGCATTTTGCTCCTTTCAATACGCTGCCGCAATTGTTTTTTCTTGGTACCTGTCAGTTGCATAGGCGGTAATTGCTATTCGTAGAAGATTTGGTCGTTGTTGAGTGAAAACCGGGGTGAGTGATTCTCTGTTGTTAGAAAATCCCACAGCACTGGTTCCTTTTGTATCGAAAAATCCTCTTCCTCACCCCGTATCGGGTGCGAGTCGCAATCGCTCTACTCGCCTCAGCATGGTTCGGAACATTTCCCTTGGAATGGCCACCTCAACCATCTGGAAGGTGATATACTTGGCATGGTGTACCACCTTTGCTCCGATTTTGATGAGTTTTTCCCGCAGAGTGCTCAGCATCCAGTGCTTCACCTTTCGGGGAAGGATCAACCGGCGCAAGAAGTTGCCCAGATTGTAGGCGAAGAGCTGAAGCCGAACGGCGTTGTCCTGAAAGTCATGGCAGGACAAGCGGGTCCAGTGAATGGCGTGTTTTCCCTCTTTGATCCACTGCTCTGCGGTGCCCCGGTGGTTGTAAAATTTCACTACCTTCTTGGGTTGCCAGTTCAGATTTATCACGATGAAACCGACCCGCGCAAATAACTCTCCGGCGTGCCATTCGACCTTGGCCACAACGCGGCGAGGTCTCTGCCAACTGGCGGCTTGATAGGGAAAACTGGCATAAAACACCTTGGGTGCCCGTGAGGGTCGTCCCACCGGCCGAGTGAGTAAACGGGCGATATGTTTTTGTAAAATGGCGTTGCTCTTCAGCCTGATGACGTAGGAAAAGTTCTCTTCCTCAAGGTAACTGTAGAGGTCCGGATTGGCGAAGGCTGCGTCACCTCGGAAAAATCGTTTCAGGGGACGCTCACGATAGCGCGCGACGACCGGTTGGAGTACCGACAACCAATCGTCAGCACTGTGCACGTTGCCTTTACGCAGGTTGGCCCGTTCCAGATCACCAAACTGGTTGAAGCAGAACAGGGGATGATAGCAGGTGCAACCGAAATGGCCGTTGAAGGCCGAGCCTTCCTGCTTTCCGTAAGTCGGACTCTCCGAACTATCCATATCGAGAATCAGTTTTTTCATCCCCACTCGCCTATTCACCTGGTCAATCCATTGACCGCTCATGTCTATCAGCGCGTTCAGATTCTCAGGCTTGCTTAACATCTGTGTTTCAAAGCGGCTCATTTCACTGGTCGAAGCCGCCGGTTGCCAATCGGCACGACCCCCGACAATCTGCCTCATGACGGGATCAAACCGCATGCGATCCGCATCGTTCGTATCTTTGTAGCCTGCCAGGCGGCTAAAGACAGACTGGCGAAGCAGAGCCGTTCTGGTGTGCTGGATATTTTTGCCTGTGCGATCATCCACCAAATTCCCATTTCCTATCGCCGTCAGTCCCAGAACTTCATCGAGTTCCCGGTAGAGTAACAATCCTGCATCACTCGTAACCTTCGCACCGTGGAACTCCAACTTGATTCGGCGGTTAAATTGCACTCGAAAACAGCCCTTTTTTGCGTCACCCATTGGATCTTGTGAGTTTGCTTGCCTAAAGTCGGCATAAATAACTTATTATCAATAATTTATAGATAATTGCAAGCCAAAGTGTCTGTCATAAAATGGCAAATATGGGATTATAGAAGAACACCATGACTGCATCCACAGATTCTGAATTCCTGGAGACGATCATCGTAGCAGATCGAGAGGTAACTCCGGCCGATCCGCCACAAGGTCTTGTTCTCAGAGATAAGCTGGGGATCCTTGCGCACGAATCTCTCGACGGGCGTATAGTTCATCAGGTAGACGGCACCCTTTTCGAGTGTCGCGCTACGAAAACGCCGAGAGGTGATTACCTACTCATGTTCCCCACCGATACAGAGGGGAGGGATCTGACAAAGGGCACCAATTCGCATTACAATGGCAAAAAGGAAAAGGTAAACGACCTGCTGTCATTCCGATCTTCGGATCACGGCCGGACTTGGCAAGGGCCAAAAATCGCGTTTGACATCGATTATAATCAACACGGGTTCATTCCTATCATTCCCAAGAGCACGAGGCGCATCTACGCCTTTGGCACCCAACCTGTTTGGGGGATGTGGTCGACCGAACGAGGGCTGAATGAAAACGCTCCGATCGGTTACCGATATTCTGACGACGACGGCCAAAGTTGGTGTGAAGCCCGTGTGATTCGGCCCCTGAATGATCCTGATTTCAAAGGAATGTCCGTGATGCGCATGTGCGAGACGGATACTGGCACGTGGCTACTTGGTACCCACGAAGGCGACTGGTCGTACAACCCGTTGATGACGCGCACCTACGTGCTTCGTTCGGAAAATCAGGGGAAGTCCTGGGAATTATTGCCAAGGCCCCGCCACGGTGGATTCCACGCCCCCGGCTATAATCGTATGGATGAGCCACGGCCCATCGCATTGGGCAATGGTCATGTGCTCCTCATGATACGCACACCTGAAGGGCATCTTTGGCAAAGTTGGAGTGACGATGACGGCAAGTCCTGGTGCGGACCCGAACCGTCCAGCCTCATCCACCCGGATGCTCCTCCAATGTTATTTCACCTTTCGGATGGGCAGACCCTGATCGCGTTTCATCATAACCGCCACCATGATCTGGATTACCGCGGATTGATCAGCTCGAAGCCGGAAATCACGAAGGATCGTTCCGAAATCTGGTTTTCCCTTTCGACCAATGGCGGGCATACCTGGAGCGAACCAAAATTCCTGTTTGTCAACGCATTGGGCGAAACCCTGGGTGCCCCGTTTCGGAATTATCAATGTTCTTACATGGACATGTTTGTGGACGACGGATACCTGAACCTATTTGTGCCTCACCGTTGGCAACGGGTTCTGCACCTTCGCATGCGTGAGAGCGATTTGGCAATGGCGCCTACGGCGGAGGATCTGATTTAGCAGGTCGCAGAAACGCCAACAGGATTACCACCAGAAGCCTTCGGACCCGATCATTACTGCCTATCTGAATCGTAGTGGAGGAAAGACCTCATGCTCAAATTTGTAATGATGCCCCCACAGAATGAACTGCAACGACAGTTTGCGCCCAGATTGCGGGAAGCCTTGCCGGAGTACCAGGTAGCAGTGCCCGAAACGGCGGCAGACGCCCGGCGTGAGATCGCCGATGGCGATGCCGCCTACGGGTGGATTCCCCCTGACACGCTGCCTGTTGCCAGGAAGCTGCGCTGGCTCCAGAACCCGGATGCGGGTCCACGCCCCGGTTACTTCTATCCGGAGTTAATTGAGCACCCCGTTGTGATCTGCAATCCCCGGGGTATCTATTTTGACCACATCTCCCAGCATATCCTGATGTTTGTCTTAGGCCTTGCCCGTGGGCTGCCTTATTACATGAAAGCGCAGCGGCAGCGGCGCTGGGCCAGCGACGCACGCAAGAGCGCCTATATCGACCTGGCCACGGCCACTGTCCTTATAAACGGTGTCGGCGGCATCGGTCATGAAACCGCCAGGTTGTGCTCGGCCTTTGGAATGACCGTCATCGGCGTCGATCCGCGTTGGGAGTTTGAAGCCGAGGTGCCCTTTGTCGAAAAGCACGGTCCGGATGATCTCGATGGCCTGCTTCCGCGCGCTGACTTTGTCATCTCTACGACGCCACACACGCTGGAAACGGAGGGTATGTGGAACGCCAGGCGATTCCGCCTGATGAAGAAGACCGCTTACTTCATCAACATCGGGCGCGGCAAGACCGCGAAGCTCGACGATCTCACAGCAGCAATTGAGAGGGGAGAGATTGCCGGCTGCGGTCTCGACGTCTATGAGATCGAACCCCTTCCCCCGGATCACAAGCTGTGGACGCTTCCCAACGTGATGCTCACCCCTCACGTTTCGCTCAGCGGAGCCGAGAACATCCGGGAACGGCGCTTTCAGGTCCTTCTGGAAAACGCGCGCCGCTTCGCCGCGGGAGAACCCTTGCACAACGTGGTAGATAAAGCGGCCTGGTACTGAAGGGATTTCAGGACCCCCCGTTTCAGGGCGGAAATGCAAACAGAATCTGTGCGGCTTCCCTATCATTCTCTCCTAAGATGCGAGTGTCCCGGCATTGCCACCTTCCATCCCGCATTCAGCTGCCGACGAAGATCCGAGATGAGTTCGCTATTCTCCGGATTGCCGGCGACGTTCACCGTCTCAACCGCCTCCTGAGAGTAGTCGTAGAGCTCCGTCTCGAACGGCTCCTTTGTTTCCCAGTCGATCCACTCGCTCAATCGCCAGCGATCCGTGCGGATCGAGATCTGCATAGTCTGGGGCGTTCGGTCGCCTTGCTGGGCGAACCGAGCGCGTTGGCTGAAGGCGGCCCTTTTCCAGGGGCAAGCAGGGTCTTCAAGGACGGGCCGAAGGCTTGTCCCTTCAAGGTCGCTGCGTTGGGGAAGACCCGCCAAGTCAATCACGGTGGGGTGCATATCGATGGATTCGGTAAGTGCCCGAGTGGCGGTGCCCCGGTGATTCTGCCCAGGATAACGGACAATCAAGGGAACGTTCACATCGAGCTCGAACAAAGTGCCTTTGCTCCAGAGCCCCTGCTCGCCCATGTGAATGCCATGATCAGGCATGAACACGACAATCGTGCGATCAGCCAGACCGTTGGCATCGAGAGCCTCAAGAACCCGGCCCACCATGGCATCGAGGTGACTCACGGCGGCGTAGAAACCGTGTCTCAGCCGAGCGATCAATTCCGGCGACAGCGGACCCTGGTCGGGCACATCCTGGTATGCCCGGAGCTCTCTGAAGTCGTGAATGGATCGGGCCGGCACGTGTACGGGCGGCTGGGCAGGTAGGGGAGTCGCGAGTTCGCTGCGATCATAGAGGTCCCAGTGTTTCTGGGGTGCATTGTAAGGCATGTGCGGCTTCCAGAACCCTACCCCGAGAAAGAAAGGACGATCCTTTATCTTCGCCAACGCCTCCACCGCGGCGTTCGCCACCTTGCCGTCGGGAAAGGCTTCGTCGGGAACGGCGGCACATTCCGAAGCAACCCCTTTGGCATCCGTCTTCGGCTTCTCGACCGCGTATTTGTGGAACCAGGAGTGCTTCTGGTCAAACTCCGGCACGGTCCAGGATACGGGATCGGGGCAGAAATTGCAGAACACCTTCCCTACACTCTGGGTGTGGTAGCCATGCTCCTTGAAATACTGGGGAAGCGTGACTACATCCGGGAGGGCTTCTCGGAATTTATTGGGCGCGTTTGTCCACACCCGCGTAGTGTCCGGGCGCCGTCCAGTAAGATAAGACGAGCGGGAGGGATTGCAGATAGGAACCTGGCAGTAGTTTCGTTCAAAACGCATGCCTTCAGTGGCAAAGCGATCCAGATGAGGGGTTACGGCATGGGGATCGGCGAAGCAGCCGAGCGAAGGCCGCAGGTCATCGCAGGTGAGAAAAAGGACATTGAATCGTTCGGTATTCATGTAGCATTGCTTTCTTTGAGTGAAGGTCATCAATAGTAGTGCATTTCGTGGCCCGTGGCTTTGATCTGGTGAGTCATCCAGTAGCGCTCGATCTCGGTCACGGTCTGCGATTCAAGCAATGGGCGAAGGAAGGCTTCCTGCTGGTCTTCAACGCCGCCATCCGCCTTAGTTTGATGGCGGCCCAGCGCCCAAAGGGCACCCAACCATGAATCGTGGTATTCCAGATTGTCCCGGATGCGTTTTGCCTGCCAGGACACGTAGTTCACGATGGAATCGTCGAGGTCGGGCTCGATGGCGTCGATGAAGGCCTTCACACTTCCGCCTTCGCTGAAGAGCAGGTATTCATGGGCACCGTAGAGGGCGCGCACATCGGGCCCGCAGGTCGTAATGGAGAAGCCGTTGGGATATCCCTCCAATTTGGGAGCAAACGGCTTGATATCGTCGCGCGGTTCAACTCCAACGATGGCAGGAAGCCTGCCACTGACATCGGCGAAGAGCTGATTGCCCGGGACACTGGCAAGAAAGTGGAGGAAATCGAGAGCCAACGCGTGGTTTCTGGCATGTCGGGTAAGGCCGAAGGCCAGCTGAGTGAGACCGCCTCCCTCGGAGCGTCTGCCAAGGATAAAGGAACCGTAAGCGGGATCGGAAGTATCGGGAAGGGGAAGCTCAAAGGCGCCAACCGAAAAGGGGGCCTGACTCCTCACTGCCTGGGCTTCGAGGCTGTTGGTGACGAAGAACAGAGAATGCCCCTGAACAAAGTAAAAGAGGGCGTCCTGGGGCTTCTGCTGAAGAAAGCCCGGCTGGGCGAAGCGACCGAGTTCACGCGTCAATTCCAGTCCCAGGACGATTTCCGGACTGCGCAGGTTCCACTTGCCTTCCAGATAGGCCATGCTGACAACCCAGGACGCCGAACTGGCACTCCGATTGGGGCTGATCTTCAGCTTCAGGTCCTGGGTCAGGGCGGTGGCAAGGCTTGACCAGAACGGGTTGGTGGCCGAGGCATAGCTAACCATGGGGTAGATCGATTGATTCGTCCTTCCGGCGTAGGCCTGGACCTTCCTGCAGATTTCGGTAAAGCTCCCAAAATCGGCCGGAACCTGCTCTTTCCCTAAAATCTCCCGCATCAGGGGACGGTTGAAGAGAAGCCGGGTGGTCGAGGCCGTTATGGGAGCCCCGTAGAAGCTGGCAAGCAGGGGACGGCTGGCAGGAGGACTCACCAGGCTGTCGACAAAAGTCTCCAACCACACGGTTTTTTCCAACTGCGTTCCCGTGTTGTAGGGGTTGGGGGCGTCCATGAAGGGGTTTAGAAGATGGAAATCGGTCAGGAGCAGGTCTTCGAACTCGCCGGTCTGAATCATCATGAGGTCGGTAGCTTGATCGCTCACCAGCTTGGTGCGCGCCCAGCTTGGATAGACGCGCTGAGGAATGACCTGCTGGTGAACCGTTACCTCCGGATGTAACCTCATGTAGGCCTCTGCCACGGCCTCGATTCCGCGCCGCATCCCATCCTCCTGGACGTTGTGGGCGATACGAATAACGTTCTCTCCGTGGAGGAATTCACGAGAGGAGTAACCGACCGTTCGCACCAGTGAGAGGAGGAAGACGCCACCGAGGATGACAAAACCCACGACATTGATAAGCGAGGAACGGTTCATGGGGCTAACCAAAGATTAAGCGAACTCGGGTCCTGTAGGGTGAAGCGCCTGCTTCGCCACGGGTCGGCGGGATGGTGTGAGCCTGGCAGAGGACGGAGCGGGCGCTCCATCCTACGTTTGGCTGCCGTGTCGGTGCGATGTGAATCGCAATTTGCGGGTTCGCTTGTTTTGAGTCTAGCCATCGGTGGGCCTGAGATGGGAGCTACCGGTGCGGTTCAGCGGAGACCACTCCGAAAGGGGAGTAAGGAGGCTCCGCTGTTGTTCACTTCGAACCCGATCGCGCAGTTGGCGAACATAGTGGCTCCGAATACTCCTTGGCGATGCCTTCAGGTAACGGGAGAAGTAATCCTCCGCCAGATCGTATCGACCGAGGTCGATGGCTGCCTGTCCCGCCCAGAAGTAGATGTCGACGCGGGTTCGCGACCAGGCCAATCCCCCTTCGGCAGCCTGCGCATGGAACAGCGCCTTCTCAGGAGGCAATCCGAAGCGAAAGGCACAGTCGGTGAGCAGGAAGTGGTAGAGACTGCTGAGGTGTGGATCCGTCAGGTTGTCGACCAGCGGTTCAAGTTCCGCGTAGAGAAGATGCTTTCTCTCGGGGGAAGTGACTTCGAACAATGTCAACGTAGCGAACTTGATAACCGCAATCTGGGCAAAGAAGTTCCCCGGGTGGGAAGTCATCAATTCGCGGTAAATCCGCTTCGCTTTTTCTAAATCCGGCTCCCTCTGGTGCAATTCGGCAATGCGGGCAAGGTAGTATCTCGCCGCCGGGCTGAAGGGGGAATCTGCCTGCGTCAGGATAATCTCCTCGAGAATATCCTGAGCCTGTTTAAGGTTCCTTGAGGTCTTTGGCTGGACGTTGAAAAGATTAATTGCCCTCCCGAAGAGGATCTCGACATTCCTTGTCCCTGGCTCGGTTTCGGAGACGGGCAAGCTGCAGAAATCGGCAAACGCATCATTGAAGAGGGAATTTGTAGTTTTCTCCCATGCCGTCGGCACGGTGGCGGTTTCTTCATGTGGACGCCACCGTGCACAGCCTTGGAACGTAGCGTAGAAGCAGGTGGAAACAAAGACCAACCACTTCGTCCGTGACCAGTGGGCTATAGTCTTCATCTGCCGGGATGCTGGATTCCGACCGAAACAGTATTGAGAAGCCGGTTGAGTTCGGGAACCAGCGCAGCATGTTCTTCTCGGTCGGCAAGGTTCACCGTCTCGAGTGGATCGTCACGATGATCGTAGAGCTCGCGAGCGACCACTTCGCGGTCAACCAGCCGGATCCATTCCGTGTAGCGCCACCGGTCCGTGCGCATGGGTGTAGCCCATGATCTCAAAATCCCCCCTCCCCACCCGCCACGGGCGAGGAAACTGCGAATAAGCCGCTTCCTTGCCTGATTCGTCGGGATCGTCCAGCAGGTAGGCCAGGCTCATTCCATCGAGCCCAGGTGGCATTCCCAAGCGGCACAACTTCACCAGGGTAGGATAGACGTCGATGGCCTCCACAAGACCTTCGCTTAGCCCCCCCGGTATCCGTTGGCCCGGCGCCGAGATGATCAGCGGAACGCGGGTATCGAGTTCGAAGTTCGTGGTTTTGCACCAGAGGTCGTGTTCTCCCAGGTGCCACCCGTTATCGCCCCACAGCACGATGACGGTCTTCTCGGATAGGCCGAGTCGTTCCAATTCGTCCAGCACCTTGCCTATCTGCGCGTCGGTGAAGCTTGTAGAGGCATAGTACCCGTGCCTGTGTTCGGCAATCTGCTCTCGAGTGAGGGGGCCTTCGGCGGGGATGTCGGTATAACCTCTGAGTTCGACCCAATTGTGAAGGGCAAGCTCGGGCGCCCCCTCAGGGGATCTTTCGGGAACGGGACGCGAGAGCGCGTCGCGATCGTAGAGGTCCCAGTATTTCTCAGGCGCACAGAAGGGAAGGTGGGGCTTGAGGAACCCGACTCCAAGAAAGAACGGTTGATCCCGCAAGCTCCCGAGCGCTGCGACGGCTTTATCGGCAATCTGCCCATCCCGATAGGCGTTGTCCGGGAGATCTGCGCACTCGGTAGAGACCCCTTTCCTGTCTTGTTCCCGGTTTTCCGGCAGGGCATACATGGTCCGGCCCCAGTGAAAAGTGTCGATGTCCAGGGACTGAGGCACCGACCAAGACTGTGGATCGGGAACTCCATTATGGAAAACCTTCCCAATCGACTGGGCATGGTAGCCCGCATTCTTGAAGTGCTCCGGCAAAGTTACCACCTCGGGCAGGTGCTCCCGGAAATGCGTGGCATTGTTGAAAACACCGATTGAGTCAGGCCGCCGCCCGGTCATGAACGAAGCGCGGCTGGGGCCGCACACCGCCTGCTGGCAATAAGCGCGGAGGAACACCGTAGCCCGGGCTGCCAGGCGATCGATATTCGGCGTAACGGCGAACTCATTCCCGTAGCAACCCAAGTTGCAGCGCAGGTCATCGACCGCGATGAAGAGGACGTTGCGTCGCGGCCCCGTCGAGCGTTCGCAGTTACGCATACCTATGAGCGATTCCAGGCAGGGCACGACCGCTGATCGCGCCCTGAAACGGCATTCAGTGGCCCTAAAGTAGAAGCGGCGTCTCGCCGCTTTTCCTCAGCCGAATGCAGGAGAGAGAGAGAAAGCGGCGAGACGCCGCTTCTACTTTAGCGGAAATAAACATCCTCAAAACTTGGCCCTTAGTTCGAGGCGGAACATCCGGCGTTCCTTGATCGCGTCCCCGAACCAGCGGTTGCGCCCGCCGAGCGTTTCGTCGGTGAAATTCTTGATATTGAAGCGTATGGTGTAGTCCCCTTCTCCAATTTCAAACCGTCTGCCGACGGTCAGGTCCCAACGCCAGGGGTCGTCAACATTGAAGTCGAATCGATAACTGGTAAAGATAGTTGCACCGGTTTCCGGCGTTTCCATGGGACGGCATTGGGTGCATACACTTGCGGGAAGATTCGGATCGATCATGTTCATGTAACCGCCAAAAAGTTGCCAGTTATCGGTCAGCCGAGCCCGCACATCGAATTCGATTCCCTCCGTGTGTCTTCCCTTTCCCCCTGGTCGAAGGATCGTGTCGTCGGGGTTCTCCGAAATGTTGATTGGGATATTTACACGCTCAATGTCCCAATACGAAAAGGTTCCGGCCAGCCGACCGTCGTAGAGCCGCCATTTAATGCCGAACTCGAGCTGCTCACCTTCCACCGGGGGGAGGTCGAAACCGTCGTCGCTTTCCGCGAACTGGGGTTCGAAACTCCTGTCGGCATTAAAGTAAAGACTGCAACTTTGGTCTTTGGTGAGGTGTAGCACCGCGCCGACACCCCAAACGTCGGAGGTAGTGCTCGACTTGGGGGCACCTCCTCCGGTGGAATATCCCTGCGTCTCGTCATCCTGGTAGCGCCAGCCGGCCGCCACAAAGAGCCTTTCGTCAAAGAAGGATAGCAGGTCATTCACATAGAAAGACCAGAACTGCAATTCCCGGCTCTGATCGTTCTGGACGGTCGTGGTGAGAGGAATCGTATTGAAGGCTGGCCAGTTATTGAGGAGAAAGCTCAATGGCCCATTCCCATCGGGAAAGAAGACGCTGAAGAAATGGATATCGTTTTCACCATCGGGAAGAGCCCCCGGGCGGGCCTCGAATCGATCCCGGTTATCGTCAAAGCTCTGGAATTGCGTCCCCAGGAGAAGGTTGTGGCTGACCCCCCCTGTGTCTCCTTCCCATGCGAGTTCTGCTCGAAACTGAGTGATTTCCCGATGAAACGACAGATCACGGGCTCGACGCCCGATAAGCGTGTCGAGACCGATCTGATGGCCTCGGCTGGACACGTCTCGCATGAACTCACCGGTAGCCGGATCGGTGTAGCAATAACACGGCTCACCCGTCTCCGGATCCTGGTTCACGATTATGCGAGAAGCGTAAAGGGGAAAGGCCTCCTTGTGCTCTTGAGTGAAGCTCTGGAAATTGAATTGCCCGCGGAAGTGAAGATTGTCATTGAAGTCATAGCGCAGATCGATGCTGGTAGTCACCTCCGTCGCTCGCCGCGAATATTTGTCGCCGTCGGGAACGATCTGGCCTGCCGAATCGATTAACGCTGTGCTTCCGTCAGGTCGTATCTGTCCATAGAAAGAGGTTCCCAGGCCGCGTCCCTTGTCGTCGATACCACCATCGATCACAGACAGCATCGTGACCCAGAGGCCCTGAGCCTTGGCTTCGTTGTGGATAAAGTCGAAGTAAACCCGAGTCTTGTTCGATATGCGCCACAGGAGCGAGGGTGCGATCATGAACTCATGGTTTCCCGCGCCCTGGCGAAACTTTCCCGAGTCGTCCCAGACCATATTGACCCGATAAGCCCAATCGCCTGGCAAAAAACCCGAAACGAAAGGCAAAGTATCGACCGGTCCAGTCGAATCAAAGGTGAACCGGTAGTTATTTTTGTCGTTCACTTCATGGATCCCGAATATCATCCTGTACTGTGTAAACGGTTCGAATAGAGGCTTCTTGGTGATGCGATTGACAATTCCCCCGGCCGCGCCGGAACCATAGAGAATGGCATTGGGGCCCTTAAGAATCTCCACCCGTTCCACAAACTGGATGGGAACGGGCGGCCCGAATCCCGTGGTTTGCGGCATGCCGTTGATGAAAAGGGTGCCGACCTGATTAAATCCGCGTGACCAGATCCGGGTACCGCCCTCTCCGCCGGGGAAGTTGTTGATCATGGCCGGTTCATAGTCCGTAATGTCGTTGAGATCCTGGATGAAGGCGTCCTCGATGAATTCCTGGTTGTAGACCGTTATGTTCTTGGGCACGTCATTAATGGCCACGTCGATGCGCATCGCTGAAATTGTGTTTGCAGCCCGATAGCCGATGTCCTTGTCGGTGGACACCTCGAATTTGTCGAGCGTGATGATTTCACCGGACTCGGGGGTGAGACCTCTCCCCGAACATCAATTTCATACCTCATCACCGCTCAGTGCCGCGGGCCAGCATCTGCTGCGCGATGACCGTCCTGGCGCACAGCGAGGATCCGAATCCGGACCACTGTCTCCTTATGAAAGCTCTGCTCATCGAAACCCGCAAGCAGCTCATCAACGAAGGAGATCAACCTTCGGGCAGAGCTCAGACGACGTGGCGGAGGATCTGTGAGTATATCCGCGAGCACTGGCAGCTACCGATCAACCGTGATTCCGTGGCCCAAACCTTCAGGCTCCATCCGACTCACGCGTCGCGGCTCTTCCGCGAACAAGGCAATGAGGGTTTCAGCGAATACCTGACTCGCGTTCGCATGGAGAAGGCAGCATTCTTCCTCACTCGTTATGGCATGAACGTGGACGAAGCGTCGGGACGTTGTGGATTTTCCGACGCCGCGTATTTCCGCAAAGTATTCAAACGAGTTTACGGAATGACCCCGAGTCAATACCGGTCTCGCAGGTCTGATGGCGTTCAGGATTCGTTCTCAGCAACCGGCGTCGCGAACGCAAGTCTCCAACAGCAGCTACATCACTAACGGTGACCGGATCGCCGAACAGGATTGGGACGGGAAACCCCGTGATCACTCGAGCGGGTCCTCTACTTGCAGGCCAGGAATCTCCGTGAACTTCGCATCATGGGTCCAAAACCGTAGCGCACCGGAAGTTAGCACTTCGCCGAATACGTTGCGGGCGAATCCAATGATACGTTTGCAGAATCTCGCCGCTCAGCTGTCGCCCGGCTGACACTACGACTGAAACTGGCCAAGACCCCCCACAGAAACGAATGGCACTCGGATAAGGCGCTTATCGGGTGATTTTTGTTGAATAATAAGCTCGCCAAAGAGACGTTATTGAAGCATCATCTCTGTCTGATGAAAAACAGATACTTCAAAGGTTTCAACCGCCTCTTTGGACGAGCTAAAAAGTCTGCCGCGCGGACCCTCAAAGAGCGATTCGATGAGATACGGGGGCGCGCCCCGGGTCAACTGCATTCGTTGTTTAGCGAAGCGGTGGAAGCGGAAAAAATCGCCGGTGCCAGCGGCTGCCGCGAGCGGCTCTTTCCGGCCGATGTAACCTTCTGGGGCATGCTCGGACAGGTGTTTCGCGGTGGCAGTCTGCGCGATGCGGTGCGAGAAATACAGGCCTCGGTTTGCGCGGCCGATGGGGAGCGGGACCTAAGCAACAGCACCGGCAGTTACAGCGATGCGCGCCAGCGCTTGCCACAGGACAGTGTGGATGCGGTACATGGGCGGGTCTGTGAGAAGATGATGTCGTCGGGAGGGTTGCTGGGAGGGCGGCGCGTCATGGTCGTGGACGGCACCTCGGTGCAACTGGAAGACACTCCGGCCAATCAAAAGGAGTATTGCCAACCCGTCGGGCAGAAACCCGGTTGCGGGTTTCCGGTGATGCAGATAGTGGCTCTGTTCAATCTGGGCAGCAGGTCGCTGGAGCGGTTTTCGTTCAGTCCCCACAGCGCCGACGAAGGCGGCATGTTCGATGTCGAACTGATGGAGCATTTGCAGGCCGGCGACGTGCTGCTGGGCGACCGTTTGTACGGTTCCTACCTGCATTTTGCGGCCTTGGCGGCCCGGGGCGTGGATGTGTTGACGCGACTGAACGGCTCGCGTGGCTGGCCTAAGGGGATGGGTGGCGACGATGTCACAGTGCAGTGGAGGCGGCCTGCGCCAAGCGCCCGCCCACCCCATGTCACACAGCAGGAATGGGAAGCGCTGCCGGCCACGATCACGGTGCGCTACGTGCGCTACCGCATCGAAATCCCCGGTTTTCGCACCCGGCACATCATGGTGGTTACCACGCTGCTGGAGGCACCGGCAAAAGAACTGGCGCAACTGTACCTGCGACGCTGGGACATCGAGTTGTGCTTCGATGACATCAAAACCACCATGGGAATGGATTTTATCCGCGCCAGGTCTCCGGCCATGGCGGTGAAAATGGTCACCATGTACGCGATCGCCTACAACCTGGTTCGACTGTTGATGCAACAGGCCGCCCGCGCCACCGGCTGCCATACCTCCGCGGTGCACTTGATGCGCCTGTCTTTCAAAGGCGCGCTGGACGCTACCTTGCGCTTCGCCGCCGAAATGGCGCAAGCAAGCCGCAAGCAATGGCACAGCCTGCGACACAAATTGTTGCGCACGATCGCTGGCGACTGCCTGCCCAGGCGTCTCGATCGCTTCGAACCTAGGGTTGTCAAACGACGACCAAAACCGTTTCCCCGAATGACGGTGCCGCGCGCCGTTTTGAAGCAGCGTATCCTCGCAAATCATGCCCGCTTTCAGGCGTCGACATGAGCCTTATCCGAGTGGCATTCGTCTATATCCCGAGACGAAATGGCCCAACTTCGCGAAGGAGAATGGGGAAACCTACGAAGCCGCGTTTCTTCATTCATCGCAGGCTGGTCTGGGCAACTGATTTCATCGGCTGGTGCGACGACCTTGAAGCTTCGGGAGCCAAGCGAGACTATCTCAAAAAGTCCCTGACTTCGAGCACAAGCAACTTCGTGAGGGAACTGCTCTTATCAAACCCACCCACTTGGAAGAGGCAAAAAGTCATCCCAAGTTGTAGGTTTGGCGATACCGATTATCTCTAGTCCACTTCCGTATACTCGGCCAATCAGACCAGAGCAAGCTCCTTCTCATCAAATCGGACACTGATCCGATCACGACTGAGCTCCTCCAAAAAGTCGTCTATACGAGGTCTGTCTGCTTCTGTCGGGTCCGGTTTTACTATGACGTAGGCCATTAGGATGATTCCTACATCGATTTCCTTATTGAGATACGATACACCGAATGATCCAATCTTCTCGAGGAGATGCCTGACTCCATTCAATTCTACGCCCGTGAGGCGCTCTCCGTCCATGGTCAGGTATGCCGTAAGGAGTTCATCGACTCTTTCGGCGTAGGACTGTTCATTCTTCAAATAAATGGAGAGGGTATCCGACTGAGCGTCAAAATAGGCACTCGGAGAGAATTTCTCACATTTACTCGAGAGGATGTACTCCTTTAGCGATCTTGTCTCCATAACATTGATCCGAATCGTGTCGAAAATTCCACCGGGAGATCACTCTCGTGTTGGTCTGCACGTTCTAATCTCCAGCCAAAGATTCAGTACTCCTTATCTAGGGGCTGTCCCAAAATCCGCGATTTTCAGAGGCCGTACTATACGGAGCTATGCTTAGGAACGTCAGTGCAGTTTCTTGCGTCGTGCTCACTTAATCCTTGCCGAAAAATTGGTCGATTCGGCCTTCTGAGGGTTATCTCGCTGGTTTGCAGAGATAGTAATCCTGAAAAATGGCTGGCTGACCATTTTTTTGTCCTTCAGGCAGCCTGCCTCTGGCGTTGTTGCGCCTCCAGGGCCAACATTTTCGCGATCAGCCACAGATTGTGACTGAGCACCGACCAGCCGGTCGCCAGACTGCGATGCTTATAGCCTTTGGCCCGCAGGCGCCCGCTGTGGTAGCGGTTCTTTACCGTGCCGATGCGTCCTTCCAATCCTCCCCGCCGCCTCTGCAGCCACCCGAAAAGCTTCTCGCTCATGCGTTTTTTCATCGCCTCGGGATCCTTCGGCGCCACCGCATCGTAGATCCCCAAGCCTCGCAGATGGGCGCTAGTCGCACGCGAGGCGAACCCTCGATCCGCACTGAGCGCGCCAATGGCCTGTCCCACATCCAGGCTGCCTTGCCGTTGCAGACTTTCCTTCATTTGCTCATACTCACTGGGAGCCTGCTCGCGATACAGTTTCCAGTCCAACAGATAGCCTTCGCGGCTTTCGCACACCAACAGCGTGTTACCGAACTCCACCTCCTTGCCCGCTTTGCCCCGCACGATCACATGCAGGTCGGCCTCGTGCACACTGAGGATCTTATCGGCATTGGCCACCTGACGTTCTCCGATGATGCGCTCGTGGGCTTGCTCGATCACGCCGGGTATTTGCTCTACCATCTGGTCGATCCTCGCGATGATCCTCTCGATTTCCGTGGGACTGTAGTCGGTCTGTTCCCCCAATCTCGCCAACAGATCCCGGTGCCGCTGCGCATGGCCCCCCACCGTCTTGAGCAGTCGCTTCATCTTCCGTAAGATCTTCTTGCGCTCCTTACCGCTATGGCGCCGGCGGCGACTGTGCGTCATGGCTATGCACAAGCGGTTCATCTGCCGGGCGTAGTGCTCCGGCCCCTGCGCCATGCGATGGCGCAGCCCGGCCTCACGGATCAGCTTGATGGCTTGGAGCAGGGTCGCCGCCACATCCTTCAGTAAAACCCAGTCAGTGGGCCAATGAATGTTGGCCTCCAGACAGGTGCTGTCGATCAGACAGATTCCCATATCCAGCGGTTTCTCCAAGCCCACCTCAATCGCCAGATCGGTATTGCCCACCACTTCGGTGAGGGTTTGATGTAGTTGTCTAAGTTGCTCTTCTGTAAACAGTTTTGCATAACGCTCCAGGCTGCTCTTCGATATCCCCTTAATCCCCTCCAGATCGCGCACCTGACAAAAGTCCGCCAACAGATCGCTGCGGCCCACTTGGCGCGCCAGCCCACGGAACGAAATGCCCCCCAGAAGAAACCTCAGCACTTCCATGCGAAACGCCCGTAGGGCAATCCGGGCGCGGCTTTGCTGTTGCTTGACACTGGCCTCCGCATAATCTTCCAACGCCATTTCGATGGCTTGTGCTTCCAGCGAAGAATCCATCAACAGGCGGTCAATACGCTCCAGCGTATCGCGGAACACCGCGTAATCCTGGCACTGAGGAACCGCAGTTAACGCTGGACGCAGGAAGCTTTGTATGGCTATATTCATCATTGGAAAGGGCGTCTGGTGTTGTTCTAACGTAATTATAGAAGCCCTTTTTGGCCGGATCGAGCAAAAACATGCTCTATCCGGCTTCTTTATTCACCGTAATGTCGCTTTCCCACAACGGCTTGCGCGTGTGGGACAGGCTCTATCTAGAAACACCAAGAATACGAATCCCGGCGGAAAAGGCACTGTTGTTCTTTCGTCTTCTTGAAGTCTCTCGGGAATTCTAGGACACCCATAAATTACGGAAATAAGTTGACACGTCGAATTGTAGTAGTGCTGAAATCGCGCTGAGGCCTCTTCGTTTCAGGGGCTCCGTTTGGGATTCTCTCTCGATATTTTTGCGGCACCAAGCTGTGCATCCATTGTCAACCGCTTTTTTGACGATCTGTGGGTGTCCCATAGTTCGATCCTAACGCGCCGGCACGCTCGGTTGGCAGCCGCTCGATTGAGGAGACGCCGAATAAGCCGTTGATGCCGGGTAGCGTCCTGGCCCTAGGCGGTGCCCCACACCTCGCGGGCCACCTGGGCGACCAGATCGAGCTTGCGCCGTTGATCGTCCATGGTGATGATGTTTCCTTCCAGCACCGTGGCGAACCCGCACTGCGGGCTGAGCGCGAGGTGCTCTAGGGGAACGAGCTTGGCCGCTTCGTCGATACGCTGCTTGAGCTCGTCAGGCGCCTCGAGCTGTGGCTTCTTCGAGCTTACTAGTCCCAGCACCACGCTGCGATCCTCCGGCATCTCCCGCAGCGGCTCAAAGGTGCCGGAACGCAGGTCATCGTACTCGAGGAGGAAACGCTGGAAGTGGGTCTTGCGGAACACCTTGGCGGCGATCGGATCGTACCCGCCGCTCACGTACCACTTGCTGCGGACGTTGCCGCGACAGATGTGCAGCGCAAAGGTCACTTCGCCCGAGTGGCCGTCGATGACGGCGTTGTCCATCTCGATGGCGGTGTCGAGCAGCTTGTCCGGGTCGCCGCCCCGCTTGAGGTAGCCTTCACGGATCTTCGGGTCGGCGAGGCCCGCGTACTGCGGCCCATCCACCTGGATGTAGGTGCAGCCCAGGCGGATCAGCTCCTCCACCTCCCGCCGTGTGTAATCCACGATGTCCGCCATGTAGGCTTCGCGCGTCGGATAGGCGCCGCCTGACTTTTCCTTGTCGTAGTAGGCGGCCGCCTGCATGACGCTCAAGAAGGTAGCCTTGATCGGCCGCTTGGCGCGGGCGCGCAGATAGATGAACTCCTCTGCGCACATGTTGCGCTTTGGTCGCAGCTTCTCGACCACCACGGGCCGTTTGAGAATATACTCCTCGCCCTTCTCGTCCTGGAACGGCAGCCCCCCCAGCCGCCGGTCTTGTCATAGCCCTCCAGAGCATCGGTCAGGTGGCTCCAGAAGGCATAACGCCGCTGCTCGCCGTCGGTGATCGCTTCCACGCCCGCGGCCTCCTGGATTGCGATCACCTCGTCGACGGCCCGATCCTCGGTACGCTTGAACTCCGCTGGGGAGATGCGGCCTGCCTCGAGCTGGCCGCGCGCCTCGATCAGGTAGGGGGGCCGCAACATGCTGCCGACCACATCGCTGTGATAGTGTGTCATCGAAACCTCTTCCTAATGATAGGAACGACTATAATCGTACGTGCCCGAAGATCAAGCCGGGAGCTGCCGGTTTGGGAAATTGAGAGTACGCAAGGGATCAGCTTGGCCGAGGAGCCCACGATTGATAGGCTCGGAACGGCAGGTGACGAGCAAAATGGGGGTCCCAACGACTGAAAGGGGACCGTGATAACCGGGCCGTCAGATACCGGAGGCATACCGCGGCAGCAGAGGATTGATGCTGCGCAGAGGCACTCTGAGCAGCTTCAGGTTCTCCTTCAGATACGGGTTGTAGGTGGTTTTCAAGAGCACTTTGCCGCCGAAGGCATCGAGGAAAACCGCACCGGTAAAACTCTACCAAACCGTGAACGATCGGTCCGCGCTCGAGGCACGCGTCTCGCAGTCGGCGAAGAAGAGGGGCGGACCGCCGCTGATGGCTGACCTGAGTGAAACATCCGTTCTCTTGCGCGAGATGGGCGAGCGAACGGGCCTGGTGAATCGCGATCCCCATGGGTTTTTCGATGTAGGAAATTTTGGGACACCCATAGGTTGCCGAAAAATCGGTTGACAAAAAATCAAAGGTTATAGGCACCGGAAGCACCGAAAGAGATTCTCCTGTGTGGCCCCTAAGGCGCAGAGGCCTTAGCGCGATTTCGGAGCAGGCACAATTGGAAGTGTCAACTGATTTTTCGCCAATCTATGGGTGTCCTGAAGTCTCTTTTTTTCTTTTGAATTATGTTGACTTCCATGGTGCAGAAATACTAAATCGTGAATAGATACCTATCTGTCTATTCTAGGAATTGATTCTCTTTCAATACCCCAAATGCATTTAAAACATTTTCTCTAGCAGTAGTTTCAAAATACAGTCATGGTATGGTGTGAAAAAATCATATACTCCCTCCTAATTATTAAAATAAGGTCAAACTAAATGAGCAAAATAAAAGGGAAAGTCGTTACTCGAGAATCGAATTCTGGTATTCCATATTTAGTTGTAACAGCATTCGACTACCATTCTAAAGTTTTACCCGAAGAATTGCTTAAAACTAAGCCTCCCATTTACAATTTTCCGTTATCCCAGATTGATAGTCGAAGAATTGGATCTACAATAACGGACGATAATGGCAATTTAGAAATTGATTATATAAAACCCAAAAGAAGATTACCATTTTTAAAAGATTTCATAAATCAGCTTATTGTTTTAACAGGATCAGAAGATAAATTAGCAAGGGATTTTCCATGCATCTTGCATGTCTCTGATATAAGATACAAAGCCGCACCAGTCGAAAATTATTTAATAAAAGTTTCTGATGTAGTTATCACAGAAACCAACAAAGATAAAAATCGAGGAGTGTCACCTTTTATGGATTCTATAAATCTATTAAGGGAAATTCAAAGAAGCACTGACTTGAAAATAAAAGACAAATTAAAAGGAGAAAGACTTGTTAAACATCCACAGCCATCCCATAAGGCCTAAACCCTGAAGGCAAGCCTGAGGGATGGAGCGGGATAGCGGTTGATATTGGGAAAAAGTCAAAATGTAAAACAGGGGGGAAATGGTTGATATGGACGGATGCTGTCCCACAGAGCTAAGGGGAGAAACCGGGTAGGTAAGCCTGTTGAGGCTGGGAACACATTCGATATCGGGTTCGTGCTGTCCCATAGAAGTCCGCCAGATCGAAAAGCCCGAAGCGGTCCCAGAGCACGCCGCGCACGAGCGTAAACAACCGGGTGAAGCTGTGCGGCCACTGGCTGATAAAGGCAATGTATCGGAGCAGAACGAGCAGCAGCAGGGCGGCCCACAGCTGCCAACGGATGGCCTGCTTGGAATGCCCGAGAAAATCGCAGACCTTGAAGGTTTGCTTGATCTGCTTGAAAAACACCTCGATGCCCCAGCGGCAGCGGTAGAGGGCGCAGACACTGGAAGGGGCCCAGTCCATGTTGTTGGTGAGGAAAACCATGACGACCCACTCGCCGTTGACTTCCACTTCGGCTTCGATCCGGCGCAACCTGCCGGGATACTGCCGGCGGGAGGCGGGAACCTTCAGGGTGACCTCGTCATCCCGCAGGATACGTCCTTGAGGCTTGCGCAGGCGCTTGCGGCAAACATGGCAGCGCAGGTTGTCTTTGGCGCGCGTGACCCAGAATATGCCGCGTTCGCTCAAATGGAAAAGATTGGCAAAATGCACGTAAGCCTTGTCAAAAACCGCGATCTCTCCGGCCTGCAGCCCCGCGCACAGGGCCAGGGTCCGCGTGTCGTCGTGATGGGAAGCTTCTTCAATGACGGCAAAGCCGGGAAGAAAACTTTGCAGGTTGAGCCGCAGGTGCATCTTCGCCGCGGCCTTGCGCCGACGGTGCTTGGCCCAGTCCATGCAGTTGGCCACCAGGGCAATGGTGGTGGAATCGATCGCATGGATCGCCCGTTTGAAGCGACGGGGCAGGCCTCGGTAGCGCCCGGCCGGTCCAAAGCCCGGCGAAAGCTCTTGCAGATGCCCCAGCACCTTCCAGAACAACGCCTCCATCATGTCGCTGTCGCGCTCCCTATTGGCATGCGAAAGAGTGTTTCGGCTCGGTGCAACCGCTCCCCTGATCGCCCTGAGCTTGGCCGCATGATGCCGCAGGGTGTCGCAGACGTCGTTAAGGCCGATGGCATGGGTCAGTTGCGCAAAGAGCAGACTGACCACATGACTCCATGGCGTGAAGGTGCGCGCCTTTTTATCGACCCCGTACTCCCGGGCGAGTTTTTCCGTCAAATGCGACGGGATGAGTTTACAAAGCTGATGCAAGGTGCTGCTGTAGTGTTTCGTCGGCGTTATGTTTTTCATACTGCGGATTCTTTGGTCGGAATCCGCCGCCGACCACCTTTTTTTAACCCTGCCCGAAAGGGAGTCTCACCACATCCTGTGGGATGGCTGTGTTAAACATCTTATCAATAAACACGGTAATCGCCTTAACGATTCTAATACTGTTATTAAAAATGTCTATGCTTTTGAATTTAGGTCTCAAATTATCGGATTTAAAGGCAAAATCAAATCTGCGAAATATTCAAAGGATACGAATTCAATAGAGATTAAGTCTAGCGAGAATGGCCAGGACTCAACATCTAGATTTAAATACAAGGGAGTAAAACTTTCGAACGCACTCTTACCAAATCAAGTGTTCAAATCACCAGGAATGGTTTTGGATCAAAAAAAGAAAAGTGCCTATTTCGTCATTCCGCCGTCCTCCAATAAATTAACTCAGTCGAAAGAGAAATCATTCGATTTATACATTAAACAGCAATTATTGAAAGCGTCGGGGTATCGGGGAAGGAGAACTTATTCTCTACCACAGTCGTCATTCCGCCGTCCTCCAATAAATTAACTCAGTCGAAAGAGAAATCATTCGATTTATACATTAAACAGCAATTATTGAATATAAATATATAAAACTTATATTTCAATAGAGATCTTTTTAACTTTCCAACAATGAATGCAAAACGAAAAATCGTGGATAAATTCCTTGCTGAATTGGGAAAAGCCAACAAAGAAACCTCTATTCCGCTGTCAAATATAACAGTTGATAATTCGGCATTTTACGACTTTTGCTTTTACGAATATTTGTTTCCTACAGAAACTGGGATTAATAATACGAATTGCGGGCTTGTTGGTTTGTCAGAATATGGTATTGGATTTTTAAGTTCACTGGAAAGTCATAATAACAATATGATTCCAGATCACTATGCGATTGAATTCGTTACCGAAGCGCTTTCAGTCTTTGAAACAGAGTTAGTGTGTCATCTGAAAGGTGAATTACTAACACGTTCATGGTTTGCAAGCCCAGAGTCCGAGGAAGAATTTATCGAAAATTGCTTAGCATACTTTTATTATGAAAGTATACTGCCTATTCAGGATCCTACACAGTATTCAAGTATGCAAGTAAAAGCGTTAATTGTTATTTATAGAATACTGGAGTCTAAATCTCGACTTTCCGTATTTTTTAGAAACCTATTTTCGAATGGATATGATTTTTTAAGAGAGGCCGAGCCGGAACGGCATCCCTATTGGATAGATTTCAACATTACTTGGGATCGTCATTTCGCTGGAGCAGAAAAGTTCATTGTAGATGTTGGGGTTGCTCTTTTACAATTTGCGGGAAGTACAGTAAAGACGAAGAATTTCGTATCTTCCGAGAATTACAATTTTGAGGTTTTTCCGGCAAATTCAGTAAACATTGGAATAAGGTTAGTATACCGCCAGGAATGGATGCCCCTAGGTTTCCAAAAAGGAGAAATTGTGAAAACTATTCCGCTAGGCCCCGGAGAAACACGAAAAATTAGTTCAAAAATAGTGAGGAGAGCAAAACGCACTAGCACCCAAGAATCACTCTATTCCAGGGAATCATCTGAGGAGTCAACTGCAACGGACAAATCGACGACAGAACTGACGGATTCATCAGAAGACACCATGACATCTGATGTAAAAAATTCGAGTGAAATCGTTAATGAAGCTAAGAGTTCATTTAACTGGAAAGTTGAAACTGAAGCAAGCGGTGGAATTGGTTTCGTTAGCGGTTCATTAAAGGCTGGGGTTGGGGGAGAATCATCTGGCAGTGAAGCGGCCACCAGGAGTGGTGAGACAGCTAGTGGGACTAAAGCTGCACTTCAAAGCAAACAGACGAATTCTCACCTCAGCGAAAAATGGAGAAGGCGGCTAGCAAGGTTCGACAAGAAACGAAAATAATTGTTAGCACTGAAACCGAATCAACCTTCGAAAGTGAGATGTCTGCCGAGATAAAGAATGAAAATGATGAAAAGGCCATTACATATGAGTACCATGAGTTACAGCAGCAGTATGAGGTATACACTTCCTTGGCTGAAGTAGAAGGAGTTATTTTTGTAGCTGAAAAAGTTCCCAGTTTGAATTCTGATTATGAAACGGAAAGTTGGATTTCAAGATATGACTGGATCATTGCCAAAGTTTTAAAGGATGAATCCTTTCGCGGGGCGTTGAATGACCTAATAAATAATCCAACCAGAGAGAAATCACCAAGCGACCACAACATGTATAGGGATATAGCAGAAGCCGCGAGCAAAAGTTTCGCAACGTTTGCTACTAAATCAGACCAAACGTCGAACGGAACGTATTTGCATAGTGGTCTTAATATTCCCGACATTTTTTCAAACGCAATTCGTTCTTATCAAGCTGAAAATAGACATTTGGAAAATCGTTCTCAGGAAGAAAAAGTTAAGGAAATAGCTAGAAAAAGATTATATTCCCATACTAGGGATAATATACTTTATTATTGTAGAGCGGTTTGGTCCAGCGAAGATCCTGATCAAAGATTACTGAGATATAAAAAGGATAACAGAAGAATACCGTTGTCTTGGTCGTTACCATTAGAGGATGGAGAGATAATACCATCTGCTATTTCGTTTAGCGCAATTCCGGAAGGTGTAGATGCCCCAGTTTGGGAGGTCATAGACTCATCTGGCCCTGTAGGATATATGGGTAATTATGCTGTCTTTTCAGCGAAAGCCACCCCAGAAACTGAAATTACCTCAGAGGAAGATAAAAGTATTGTGAGTTTGAATGGATTATCGGCCGCTCTCAGGCATCCTTATCTCGATCCCGATCCGGAGAAACCGGATACATTATTGGATCCAGCATTGAATTATTTTAAAGGAATAGCATCTGCAAAAGACAAATTAGACGATGAAACCGTAATTGACCTAGTGTCCCATTTACCACGGCTACGTGGAAAACTATTAATAATCAAGGCGGATGAAGGAAAAATTACAGTTGACCGGAATAATGATTTGACTCTGAAAAATCCTGTTAGTAAGAACGAATGGGCTGAATATTTATACAGAAAAAATAATACTCGCCGGTTCTTGGTAAATTCAAACAATCTATACCTTAGTATTAGGACTGATGATGGTTCGACTTTTGAACCTTTTAAACGTGCCCATCGGATTATTGATGTTGAAAATGCTCTGCAAGATTTGAAAGCGGCTCGATTGAAAAACTTAAGGAGGGAAAATCTAATTGGAGATGGAAAGGCGTTCGATCCCGATATAACAAAAGTTGTTGTCGTTGATAAAGGGGAAGAGTCTATCTCTAATAGCGTCGCTGGATTGGAAGCCGAAATATCTTCTATTCGGACTGAGAATTCTTATGAAACCGATGAACCTCCCCGACGCAAGCGTCGGGGTATCGGGGAAGGAGAACTTATTCTCTACCACAGTGTTAACTGACGCAGATCCTCCTTCGGCTTGCCCTGTTCCAAAACGTATTTCTCCACCATCGCCCAATTCCCTCTCTCCCCAACCGTCCCCACGTAATACCCTGAACTCCAGAATCTTCCTCCCCAGAGTTCCTCCTTCAGCCACCGCTCCCTCTTGAACAACTCCCGTGCTGTGATACTCTTGAATTTCATCACGATACTTCCTGGCGCTATTTTCGGATGTGCCCCGCACAGTAAATGCACATGGTCTTTATCCATCCCTAGGGCCTCCAGTTCTATTTCATAGCGTTCCCCTATCCCTCTGGCCGTTTCGATCATCACTCGCTCAATCCGCTTATCTATCAGCGCCTTCCGATACTTCACCGGCATCACCACATGATAGTGGATCTCCCACACACAGTGACTTCCTCGCTTTACTCGACTTTCTTCCTTCCTCTCTCCCACCCTCTCTTCTTTATCAAGTCAGCCACCCCGCAGCAAGCTACGGGGAATCACCAAGTTGAAAAACCTTAAAGAATAAGAATTTCATTCAAAATGGGCCTTCCTCAACAGATTATAGGGAGTCGCCACCGAGGAACGAAAAAGTCATCTTTGGTGGATATTAGTAAGCGGATTAACAGTCTCGCGGTTGTCATCTCGAAGGAATCTGTGCCCGCAATTAACCTAAATCGCCCAGACTTACTGCCGTCGGAAATATTGCATGGGCTATCTTTCGCCAAAGGATATAAAGGGCCATTTAAAGATAGACCGAAGTTATTCATGGAGGAGTTTTCAGACTTAATTAATGAGATTGAAGGACCGAGCAGTTTACGTTGGCTAGATGGCACTGTACGAACGCATTTAAGAAATTTGGAATTCACAAAGGGAAGATTTTTAGAAAAGTTAGGGCAGCTACATTCAATTTCTAGTGATTATATCAGTATCCGAGATAGCTTACCGCAAGAAACCAAATTTGTTAATCCCAGCCGTTATGGACCTGGACCTCTAAGGGAAACTAAAAAATCAAGAGATGAGAGAACGGCTCAGGCAAGGATACAGGTCAGTGAGAAAATGCTGGATGCGATATTACTTTTACCTAATTCATCATATATCATTGACCTGTTAGCAATCAGTAAAGAATCTGGTCGATTGGCCATCGAATCCACAGCTGAGCAAGCGCGATCAGGGCTTATAGAATTTTATACAAGTATTTACAATAATCCAGAGAATATTTGGAGGTATCCTCCTATCATTGTTGGAACATTATCAGATCTTGGTCTAGTAAGATCTGACAACTACAGATTCCAGAATTTTATACTTAAGTATGCAAAGTTTCGTTCTGAAGATCAATGGGCAGATTTAAAATTTGTTGCTGGTGTCGGATTAACCGCTTTACCAATAGTATTAGGTGCCGCAGGTATTTTAGTTGCTGCTTTAGGAGACCTCGCGCTAGGAAGTCATTCAGCGTGGCAAAGCTATGAAAAGATTCAGCAATACCAACTTGCACTTAAGAGCCAGAATTTTGGGACAGGACAACCTTTTACGAATGATCCAGAAAATTATGGATCATTCGGATTAGAATTAGCGTTCGCTTTCCTCTCAGCTTTTGAAGTATTAAAGCTCGCGAAAGGAATAAAATTCGCAGGTAAAAGTTCACCTGCTCCAATGAAAGGCGATCGGCCGACGACTAACGGAGGGGGCAATTTAGAAAGTGAAATAAAAGTAATCGGCAATGGTCTTAGCGAAATAGGTTCTAATTCAATTAATCAGAATGGGCTTCGGATACAAGATTCCCTTGAATCTCCCATCGACTCAGTTCGGCGACTTTCAGGTACCGAAGGTGTTGTAGCACCAGAATTTAATTCATCGACGACAAGACCTAAGGGATTTGAAGCGAGCCCTAGGCAAAGAGGATTAAAAAAGCCTAGACGCGAAGTTAAACCAGAAACAAGAAGACGGCGGGAATTAAAAAGATATAAAGAACTTGAGGAGCAAGGGATAGAAGCTACAGCCTATAGGCGCGAGGCGCGTCCACGGCAGCATAAAATAACTAAAGCAGAACAACTTACTGGAATTTCTCTCGACGAAGTTTATAGGAGGAGAATTAGAGGGAAAACACCACCTAAACATTTAACAATAAAGGCACAGAGAGAATTAAAACTTGGAGAACCTGATCCCGCACTCGGGGAATCGCTCGGAGATGTCCTTTCGGACGGATTAGGGCAAGCCGATCATATTGTCGCTGTTGAAATAATTAGGCAATTCCCAGGATTTGAACAACTTACGGAAGTGAATCAAATTAGTGTTCTAAATTTAGAAGTTAATTTTGTTACTCTTTCTCCGCAAGCAAATAGGTCAAAGGGAGCGAAAAGCTTTCTTGAGTGGACTCATCATGAAGAACTGGGAGTACCCGTTAATAGAATTTTTAAAGAAAACATGTTGAGGAAAGAACAAAAGATCATTCCAAAGATACAGAGGTTAATAGATCAGCTCTTACAACAACAATGGAAATATTAGTTCAACGGCCATAAATGTGAGACATTGTCGAACTCTGTATGCGATCTGGAAAAGAGTAGAGTGCAGAGTGCCTATTCAATTATATGTGATATTCTGTAATTAGTGAAGAAGTTAAGTGTGTGATTCACCTAGATAGTTTCAATTTGCGAAGCTGTCTGTCTTTGTGGTAATCAGGATCTTGGATACGCTCTCTCTGGCTATCGTAGAGCATCTCAACTTCCTTGGTAATTGGAGTTTCCTCTTGTCAATGAGCATACCGTTTCAACGGGGGTTTTTCCACCCGAGGAACTGTGTGGCCGATGCCAATTGTAGTAAAATTGCCATTCATCAAGCAGTCTGGAAAGGTCAGGATCTTGGAGATCGTTGAGGAAAAAAGGATCGCTGCTATCTGACGCCACCGTGCCATCATCTTCAATATACGTTTGCAGACGCTATTATGGATGCATCGCTGGTAGCCTTGTTCTGCCGACGTCAGAGCTCTCTTTCCTGTTGCTCTGGGGGCTCCGCGCCCTCCTTGGTTAATTGATCTAGAGTCTGAATTCGAGCCAGTATTCTATCTCTCGACTGACCGACCTGGAGAGATGGAACCGCGGAGCGCACCGAGAACGCAGGGGGAACAAAGAAGATTTGTACAATTTCACGTTCCTTATCTCCGTTTCCTCCTGTTCAACAGATCCTCACTCGATTTCCGAAGACGACGACGAGCCATGACAGAAGATTGAAATTATCGCTCACGCTCAAGAACTTCATAGCCATGCGATGGCCTTCACGCTCTTCGCAGAAGAGTTCATGTAATATGTCGTATGCCGGAACCGTGCGATTGGCCGCATCGGGCCCTATGCTTGGTCCCTTACGAACTCGCCGGCATCAACCCCGACAGATTGCTAAAAATCCTCCTCGCGGAACCAATAGCCCCGGATCTGCGCCATGGGGGCGTCGTCGACAATATAGTTGACACAAAAGATCGTACCGTCATGCAGCACAACCCATCCGGTGTAGCCTCCATCTGACCGTTTGCTGCGATCAAAGTCGATGGGACGGATGATCCCTCCCTGGTTCTCGATTTTGCGGGACCTTGCGCTCTCCTCAGTTTCCAGATAAGCGAATGTGTTTCTTGCCCAGTAGGAGATTACGTCTTCGCTCCAAGTGGCTTCGGCCGACTGGCTGGCCGCGTGAAAGCGGGACGTTCCCGGCTGCCGGTAGCGATAGGTGGTAAGTATCTTTCCGCTCGGTAGAATGCCGCATACAGGGCGATGACAACCGTCCATGGGTGTCGGGTAAACGCCGTCCCAGGTTCTCCCTTCGTCGGTGGAGAATGACTTCATTCCGGGAATATTGGGAGAATTGGGACACCCATACTCTGAAGGAAAATCACTTGACACTTCGAATTATGGGTGTCCTGGAGTCTCCTTATGATTCTTAGAACACCGAGTTAAGGGGCTTGCCTGCCACAAACTCATACGGTTTCCATTCGACCTGAGAGAGGTGCTCGATACCCTGGAACCCCACCTGCTGGAGATGCTGCTCCAATTGGGCCCTGCGCAGGGCTCTCCGCCGCAGGCCGAAGGCTTCCACCTGCCAACCTAGCTTGGCCAGCAGGATGGCTTGTGCTCCGGTCCCGCAGGAGCAATCAAGTACTCGCTGGCCTTTGGCTTGTCCCAGGACTGCATGTAGATTCTCAGACTCGTTATCGCCTGGTGACATCCACTCCTCGGCCCACCTCGGGTCGACGCGTCTCAGATACTCAGCGATAGCTGTGTAGAACTCGTCAGACGTTAAGCTCCATCCGCTCATTTGTAGCTTTCATTACCGTGATTCCGAACTCACTTGCTCCTTGGAAATCCCGTACATTGTGAGTCACGATCCGGTTGCAATCCGCGGCAACAGCCAATTCGAGAATATGGTCATCTTTCGGATCCTTCAGACGGGGTCGCCACAGCTTTTTCGATCTCTTCGATGCTCATAATCGCAAATTAGTCGTTGTGGCTGAATAATCAATATTTCCTCGCCGAACGCTCACGCTCTCCCTCACCTTGACCGTCCGCGGTCAAGGTGTAGGTGAGCAGCGTGTTGTTCGGCCCTTCTGTCTCATTCCTGCGCCCGGAGTCCATCCCGGAGTTTCTCCATGATCCGGTCCCGGAAGCTCTTTGGTGCGAGTACTCTCACATCGGGCATCCAGGACAAGACCCACCGCACGAGTTCCTTGCGTCCCGTGGTCTCCATGCGCATTTCGACCCAACCATCCTGGCACATGCGGAACTCCTGCGTCGCGTGCCACTGGCGCTCCGTGATATAGACCGCGAGTTTCGGCTCGAACAGCAGCCGGACCTTGATGGGCTTCTCCCCACCGGTAATGCCGCAGGCATTGTTCGCATACGTCCTGGGGTCGAAATCGACGGGAAGCGTGAAACTGGAGCCGGTGGGCTCGATGCGACGGAACCGTGAGATCGCAACCGTGGCTACCCGGTTCTTCGCCATGTTGCGGGCGAAGACATACCAATTTCCGTGGTAGGCGAGCAGATGGTAAGGCTGCAGCGTGTACTCGGAAAGGTGCCCAGTGGTATCCCCGGCATCGTCATGACCATCCATACGTTCGGGGAATACCTCGACTTCCACCCTCACCTGCACATGTTGCTCGCGGACGGCTTGTTCGTACGTTCCGGTCTTTTCTACCTACTGCCCGATGTCAGCCTCAAGCCGTTGGAAGAGCTGTTCCGGGCCCGCGTGATCACGTTTCTCCTCGACAAGGGTCTGCTTCCGCCGGAGCGTGCCCGGATGCTGCGTGGCTGGGTGCATTCGGGTTTCGATGTCCACCGGCAACGCCGTGGCGGTCATTGATGTCTCGGAGCACGAGCCGCGCCGCATTCCCTCGGCAAAGTGGCGTGAACTCATCAATCCACCTTCGCCAAGGCTACGGTGGACTGTCGGAAGGTTCTGCAATTGGCTCCGCTGCCCTGTCCGCCGTAGCTTCAGCGAAGGTGGATCTGCCCCGAAATGTTCCCGTGAAATGCGCATCGTCGCGCTCATAGACGACCGGGAGGTCATCGAGCGCATCCTGCGCCACCTCGGATTGTGGGAACAAGGCGTGCGCGTCTTCCCGGCACGCGCGCCACCGGAAGCGGACGAATGGGTCATCGAATCCTGCTACGATGACCCGTTCCCCGACTACGACACCGAACCGGTTAACTTGTCCTCCGATCTTCGGGAAACAGCGCCACCTGCTCCGGCCGGGCACGTAGCTTTAGCGTAGGAGGATGGCGTACGCGAACGGCTGAGCCCTCGCGGCAGGAGCGGTCTGCCGCCCAACGGTGATTTCCCTGCCAGCGCGCCCTTCCGGGCGGTCCGAGGCCGCCTCGGACCGCCCGGAAGGGCTGCAGCGTTTCTGCTTGACCCATCCAGCCCCGTCACATACCCTTCACATCATGACATCGCTTCTTCAGACCGGTCTGAACGGGCATCTGCCCGCACCACCAGAAAAGCGATTTCTTATCAGTAATTTTAATAAAAATGGAGGAAACAGATGAACACTCTTAAAAAGACCTTAACTCTGACCTGCATCGTGTTTCTACTCGGAATGTTGTTTGGCTCAACTCCGGCGCAGGCTCAGACCTTTGCCTACGTAGCCAATCGCAACTCTAACACCGTCTCAGTAATTGCCACCGCCAGCAACACCGTCGTGGCTACGGTTCCTGTGGGCACCAGCCCGCAAGACGTCGCCATCACCCCGGATGGAGCCTTTGCCTACGTAGCCAATAACAACTCTCAATTCCTCTCAGTAATTGCCACCGCCAGCAACACCGTGGTGGCTACGGTTACTGGGGGCATCAGTTTCCCACACGCCCTCGCCATCACCCCGGATGGAGCCTTTGCCTACGTGGCGAATCAACTCGCAAGTAGTGTCGCAGTAATTGCCACCGCCAGCAACACGCTCGTGGCCACCGTTCCTGTGGGCACCTTCCCATTCGGTGTCGCCTTCACCCCGGATGGCGCCTTTGCCTACGTGGTCAATTTCTTCTCTGACAACGTCTCAGTAATTGCCACCGCCAGCAACACCGTCGTGGCTACGGTTGCTGGGACCTTCCGCCCACAGGCCGTCGCCATCACCCCGGATGGAGCCTTTGCCTACGTAACCACTGGCGCCGCCTCTGGCGTCGTCTGGAGTTTGGTTACTACTAGACTGGTGATCTAGGTTTTCACTTTTTCCCTTGATTTCAAGCTGGTTTTCGGTGATTTTAGTTCTAGTATATTCGCTAGATACTTAATCTCTAAACACAAAAACACCATGGGGTATCCAACTAAAGTTCAGCTCATCTCCCGCAAAAAGGGGGCCGACCAATATTACATTAATTTCCCCACCGCCATTGCCGAAGCGATGGAGTTCCAAAAAGGGGAGATTATTGAGTGGATCATCGAAGACAAAGCCAACATCATCGCCCATCGTCCGGTGGTTCCGCCTTCGCCGGTCACCATCAAAAAAAAACGGCACCTCGCTCCTGAACCAGTGGGAAGCAATTTGGAGGCAGTGCGAACAAGAAGTCTCCGGCACCCCCTCGTGCACGCGCCGAGTGCGCGAGCATCTGCTGGCCCATCTGGTTTGCCCGGGACGGCACACGATCACTTCGCTGATCACAGTGTTTGGCAAGCAGTTCCGGGACTGGACGGCGGATTACTCCCTTTATGCCAAGGACCGGGTGAACGAGGAGGTGATCTTTCGCCAAGTCAGAAAAGAACTCGAAGCGCTCAGCCCCGCAACCCGACCACTTTGTATTGCCCTCGACGATACCATCCTGCGCAAGACAGGCAAAACCATCCCCGGTGCGGCCTACCGCAAAGATCCCCTCGGCCCGCCCTTCAACCTCAATCTGGTCTGGGCACAACGCAGGCTTCAGCTCAGCGCGGCGGTGGCCGATGAAAACAACGAAGTGCGCATGATCCCGATCGCTTTTCAGGACGCTTCGACTCCGCGCAAGCCCCGCAAAAGCGCACCGGTCGAGCAGGTCGAACTCTACAAGGAGCAGATGAAACAGCGTAACCTCAACGCCTTGGCCACCGATGCATTGAGGCAACTGCAGCAAGAGCGTGCCGAGGAAAACGCAGGAACCGCACCCGAGTTGCATGTCGTGGTTGACGGCAGTTACACCAACCGAAAGATGCTGCGTAATCTGCCCGAAAAGACGACCCTGATCGGTCGAATCCGCAAAGACGCCAAGCTCAGCGCGAAACCCGGCGCGCAAGCCGTACTCGGACGCAAGCGCTTCTACGGAGAGGACCTGCCCACACCGCAACAAATCCGCCGGGACCCGGACATCCCTTGGATTACCGTGCAGGCGCGCGCGAGCGGCAAATGGCGGGACTTCGAAGTCAAAACCCTGGGACCCATACGCTGGAGGGCGGCCGGGCAGATGGATCTACGCCTGCTCGTCATCCGTCCGGTTGGATATCGCCTGCGCCAAGGGGCCAGAAAACTATACACCCAACCGGCGTATTTGATCTGCACTGATCCGAACCTCCCACTGGAGGACCTGCTTCAGCAATACCTCTGGCGCTGGGACATCGAGGTCAACCACCGCGACGAAAAGACCATCCTGGGTGTGGGGCAGGCTCAAGTGCGCAACGAAAACTCCGTCCAGCACATCCCCGCAACCGCAGTAGCCGCCTACGCCATGCTCCATCTGGCCGCTATCAAAGCTTATGGACAAGGCGGCAAACCTACCGCCATTCCCGAAGCAAAATGGAGGAAGCCCTCTAAGAAACAAAGACCTTCCTCTCAAGACCTGATCAACGAATTGCGCAGGGAATTATGGGCTTGTGCCATACGCCCGGAGATTTTAACCAACTTCATGAACAAAGCTCACCCAAAGGCGAAGTTGATTAAATACCAACCGGACATCTGCAGCTCGCTATTCGCCGCTACCGCATGATCTAGAACGAACCAAACTCCAGGCGCCGCCTCTGGCGTCGTCGCAGTAATTGCCACCGCCAGCAACACGGTCGTGGCTACCGTTGCTGTGGGCTTCGACCCACGCGGCCTCGCCTTCACCCCGGATGGCGCCTTTGCCTACGTAGCCAATAACGGCTCGGGTGGCGCCAGTAACGTCTCAGTAATTGCCACCGCCAGCAACACCGTCGTGGCTACGGTTGCTGTGAGCTCCAACGCAAAGGGCGTCGCCATCACCCCGGATGGCGCCTTTGCCTATGTGACGAATGGAACGACAAATGTTGCAGTAATTGCCACCACCAGCAACACCGTCGTGGCTACGGTTGCTGTGGGCTCCAAGCCTGTCCGCGTCGCCATCACCCCCGGCCCTGTGATCGAGGTCGCCCTTGACATCAAACCTCAGTCCTGCCCTAATCCGCTCAACCTAAAAAGCAGGGGAGTGCTTCCTGTCGCCATTCTCGGGACGCCTGATTTTGACGTAGGCGAGATTGATCCCTTAGAGGTCAGGCTAGTCGGTGTCGCTGCGCTCAGGTCTGAGTTTGAGGATGTGGCCACACCATTTGAACCGTTCGTCGGAAGAGAAGATTGTCTGGATTGCACCGAAGAGGGTGAAGATGGCTTCCTGGATCTGACTTTGAAATTCGACCGGCAAGCAGTTGTAAGCGCCATCGAAGACGAATTGGCGGCGGCAGGTGAACTTCCTCTGGCTGATGGGGACTGCGCAGTCCTTACTCTGGAGGGTGAGCTTTTTGACGGCACCGCGATTGTCGGTGAAGACGTTGTTCGCGTTCAGATTAAGGGGAAGAAATTGAAGTTGCCAAAAGGATGAACTTCACGAACCGGCCAGGCTATTATGCACTTGTTGATTGGGCACGCTTAGCACAATCCTCTCAATCCCCTTTTTCAACTCGCGCAACAGCTTCATAGCCCTTCGCTCCCGCATCTTATACCACGCCAGCTTGTCAATAAGCGCGAAGTAACACCTCAGCTTCTCGTAGTCCGCCAGCCGCTCACGGCTTTGTCGGTAGTAATTCGTACCTGAACGACAAATCCATCTGGCCCGAGCAATTTCGTAGCGGATTTCGGATTTACCGCGTGTTAAGGTTCCCACGGTTCAGGAGGTGATTCGTGCGCACGTTGCAACGTTTATCGGGGATCCTAATTTCTGTCATCGTGGTGTTTGCGTGCGACCCAGCGCACGGCGCGGAAAAAGACGCGGGTAAGTTTGCCGCGATCGTCTCTGGTCTCGGGACTCACGGGCGGCCCGTATCAGGTTGCTCCGAAACCGCCCAGGAGATTTCGGGACACCCACAGATTGCCGAAAAATCAGTTGACACTTCGAATTGTGGCTGTGCTGAAATCGCGCTACGGCCTCTGCGTCTTAGGGGCCCGACAGGAGAATCGCTTTCGGTGCTTTCGCTGCCTCCAGCCTTTGCTTTTTTGTCAACCTGTTTTTCGGCAATCCATTCCAGGACACCCATACTTTGAAGGAAAATTACTTGGCATTCGAATTGTGGGTGTCCTGGAGTTTCCGAACTTGATGGACCGTCCTTGCGCCTGGTCCATGCACAGTCGATTCTCCTCGCGGGACAGACTCTGCACGAGCGCGTCCAGGCACGCGGGAACCAGTGATTCGCCGACCCGCGTGGCGATCGCTCGGCGACCCAGACAACCCAGTGTTCCGGCGGCGACGGAGCGGATTTAGACGGATGGATCGGTCTGCAGGCGCGCTGCGACGGCCTGCAAGACTTCGTCGTTTAGGGGACTGGCATCTTCCAGGCCATACACACCCGCCTTCCGTACCCATTTGACGGGCGAGGTTGTCGCTTTGAGAGACGTGCTTACGGTGATGTCATTGCTGGCTTCGGACAGATCGATTTTGGTAAGCGGATCCGCGCCGAGGTATTTCCAACTGACTTCGGCAGCGGGTGCACTGCTGGAAGTGACGGTGTCAGCGGTTCGATACAACCAGAAACGCCACATGAAGCGTGGGTTGTCGTTCCATGTCCGCCAAATCGTTGCGTCGGTGGTTCATGTCTATTCAATTTGCAAATTGGGAAGAGATGCGGACACACCGCAGGCCGACGACCGCTTGGCGTAGAGTCTGGAGAGCTCGTAACACGTAAGGATCTTCTATTACAGGTTTTCCAGAAAGTTGAGCGTATCCTCCGCATTAAAACCCAATTCCGCATTTATTCGGTCAACGCTGTAGGCGCTATGGAATTCGTTGCCGGACTTCCGGTAGTAAGAAAGATCCACGTCATCGCCCCACCAGTTCTCCAGGATATCGGCGGTGGGCTCTGTTGCCCAGACGCGTTCTGCCGTGGTGTTCATGATACGGACTCCTGGTCTGTGGGGGGCGAGAGCTGCCAAACTAAGAGCGCGAATTGCATCCGACAGTAGCATTACAGTTATGACGCCGAGACACCATTGCCCGAGTGGTCGTACCCCTTCTGGCTTCAACCTCGGAACGTCCACCGGGACAACGGATGAAAGTCTGATATTGATTACATCGATATCCTGATTCTGCCGCCAGTGGTATTTGGTAATTTCTTCCATGACAAATTTACCGAATCCGTAACCATCCCGATCGTAGCAAGGGTGTTCATCGGGGATTGGAAGAAGATCAGGACGAAACTTTACGCTCTGAAAACCCACGGTTGCAATGGAACTTGCCATAACGAACTTCCTGCAACCCTGATCCATCAGGTAGCGCATCAGGCAACGGGAACCTTCACCATTTACCATCATGTGATCCCGTTCAGTGACTCCGCCGGTTACGGCGCCGAGATGCACCACGGCATCGATGTTCCATCTGTCCAGCTGTCGGAGAGCTTCGAAAGAGCCGAAATCTCCTCTCACATACGTCACGTGATCGATGTCAACAAGACTCCGACTCATTCCGATGACCTCATGTTCAGCTCCCATGGCGGCAGACAGCGATGATCCGATAAATCCGCTGGCTCCCGTTATCAAGATGGTACTCATGAAGTTCTCCTATGCCTCTTGCCAGTTGATGGTGACGCCGACGATATCTTTATCCTTTTTTCCGATACGAGTAAAAATGTCCGCCGCCTTCGAGTACAGGACGGGGTGGGTAATGCATTTTTCCCACTTGAGCGTTCCCAACGCCATATTTTTGATGACTGCATGCCGGCACGGCTCGAGCCCGTCGTCACAGGGAAAATACATCGTCAACCTGCGGCCTTGGGGCGGCGAGAAGTGCATCGAAAACGGAGCAGTTCCGTAGTATCCCTGCCATACGTAGCTTCCGTACTTCCTGCACAGTTCGATCGATGGTTCGATGCATGCGGGGTTTCCTGTGCACTCGAAAACGAAATCGGCTCCTCCGGGCACCAGTTTCAGCACTTTCTCCTTTATGTCCTCTTTAGATGCATCTATGCGGTAATCGGCTCCCAGCTCTCCGGCAACCTTCAGCCTGGCGCTTAGCATATCTACGGCGACAACAACGCAACCCCGATGAACCAGCGACGCCACTACGCCCAGACCGATCAAGCCGCATCCGTAGACCACGACGGTTTCGCCCATGCGGGGATTGGCCATGTCGACGCCATTGAGCGCCACCGCCGGCATGACGTAGAGGCTGGCGGTTTCCATGTCCGCCCCGAGAATCATGTGGTACGCACCATGAGTGGTGTTCGGTTCGAGGACTGCGGCGGATGCGTGCGTGCCGGACATGGAGGCGACGACCGTACCGTCGGATAGCTTTATGCCTTCGCCGCGTCTGAAATATACGGCGTCTCCCTCTTTGAAGTTTTTGATGTCTGTTCCCACCGCCTCCACGATTCCGGTAGCCTGATAGCCGGTGCACATCGGGTACGACATGCCCTCCATTTTCCCAGTGATATAGGCAAACTCGGTGCCAATGCTCACCCCTGAGTGGTGGGTTTTGATACGGATCTGTTTGGGGCCCGGATCCGGCAGATCCACTTCCTCCAGGGAGAAGTGTTGGTCCTCCCATGCTATGAGTGCGCATTCTTTCATTTTCCGCTGCTTCCTATGAAAATCCACAAGTTTTTGGCCATGCCCCAACAAACAACCAACCATAGACGATGTGCTCAGACGCGTCAAACCGGCATCGTGCAGGCCAAAGTATCGCTATGATGCAGCACACCACCTATCGCTACGCCGAGTGCCGCCCCCTGGATTTCGGCGGCGTTCGATTCTAAGCCGTTTTCACTCGGACTGAAAAAAAGGGGCTGCCGAGGCAGCCCCTGCTGTGCTACGACCATTGCCGGTTATCACTGACAATGGTCCCAATGGAACCTCTTACAGATGGAGAATTAGGAAACCCATATTCTGAAATTGAGAGATCAATGCGCCGACGCACAGATTGGTGATTTCCCAATTTCAAGACGCTTTATCGAGAAGGCGCCGCAGGAGAGGGGTCAATCCACCACTCTATCTCAAGTTTGGAGAGCACCAGCTGCTTGGAGCTAAAGGTGAATCGGGAAAAGAGCGCGGTCGGACGGCCCTGGGATCGAAAGTATCTGGGGTTCTGCACGACCAACACGCGCCATGCGCCCAAGCTGCGTATCCACTGGAAAACGATACAACGCTTCAGGGACCGAGTTCGTGAGATTACCGCTCGCAAGGGTGGTCGCAGTCTGCGACAGGTGATCGAAGAACTCGGACATTACATAAAAGGTTGGTGGAACTACTACTGTCTCACCGAGTCAGCCAATCGGCTACGTCCGATGGCCCATTGGGTTCGGCGACGCTTGCGAGCGCTGGTTTGGAAGCAGTGGAAGAACCGCCGCACCCGCGTCAAGCAACTCAGAAAGCGTGGGATCTCCCGCCACTATGCTCGTACCGTTGGCTGTACCCGAAAAGGCCCTTGGCGGATGAGTAAGTTAAATGGGTTCAAATCGCCCTGCCCGACGCCTATTTCCAATCATTCGGGCTTGTCTTCCCCTGGACCTGATCCTGCCCGATCAGCCAACTTGTCCACCATAAGACGGAACCGCCACTTACGGACCCGTACGAGTGGTGGTGTGGGAGGGGCGCCCCGCGAAGGGCGTCCCTATCCCGATCGGGCTCTTTTGTGTTGACACACGACGTCCAGACGTCAAAAGTAGCTTTTCATGGAAAAAGAAGCCGTCCGATACGCCCCGGGAAAAGTCCGCGATGCGATTATGCAAGTCATGTCGCTCACATCTAAGCCATTGTCGGTGAAGGAGATTGAAAGCCGCGTGAAGACCGTGATGGGGCCAACTCCGAATTCCTCCATTCGTTCTTACCTTCGGTTGAACACTCCGGAGGTGTTCGTCCGTGAGGGCAGGGGCGAGTATCGCGTTCGGAGCTTCAATGGGTACGGTGTTCAGAGGGAACTTGCGACAGCCCAGGAGTGGGCGCGCCCCGTGACATTCGGAAAGTCGAAGTTCATTCATGCTGATTGTTTCGACTGGCTGGAACAAGCGGAGGACAGTTCGATTCATGCCGTGGTAACCGATCCACCATATGGACTACACGAATACACGTCTGAACAACAGGCCAAACTGCGGAAGGGGAAAGGCGGTGTCTGGAGGATACCGCCTTCGTTCGATGGCAGCAAACGATCGCCCTTACCAAGGTTCACGACGCTGACCCCCGATCAACTCGAACAACTGAGAGCCTATTTTTTTGTGTGGGGAAGGCTGCTGCTGCACAAACTGGTTCCAGGAGGCCACGTAGTCGTAGCCTCAAATCCTCTAGTGTCCCACTTGGTTTCGGGGGCGCTGTGCGATGTGGGGTTTGAGCGGCGCGGCGAAATCATCCGTTTGACGATGACGATGAGGGGCGGAGACCGGCCGAAGGCCGCCCACGATGAATTTTCGGGAGTCAGTGTGATGCCACGTTCAATGTGGGAGCCTTGGATAACGTATCGGAAGCCTTGCGAAGGACGGGTTCAGGATAACCTCAGAAAATGGAAAACCGGTGGGTTCAGGCGACCCACCGACGACAAGCCCTTCGGAGATGTGATCTCCTCAGGGCCAACGCGTAAGGCGGAGCGATCGTTAGCTCCACACCCGAGCCTAAAGCCACAATCTTTCCTGCGGCAGATCGTTCGTGCTGTGCTGCCTCTGGGCGAAGGCGTCATCCTCGATCCATTCGCGGGAGCAGGTTCAACGATCGCGGCTTGTGAAGCGGTCGGATACCAAGGAATCGGCCTGGAAAAAGACCGCCATTACTTCGACATCGGATGCTCTGCTATACCGAAGCTAACAGAATACTCGGGAAATGGGGTGCCTAAAGCCGATAAATCCAGCTCTCCCGCAGTTTCTTAATGCCGTCCTTGTGCAAAGTGGCAGTTCTCGTTCATAGCTCGCCGCGAGGATTCTTGCGGAAGTCGTCCACGGTGACCTTTCCGAGGTAGAGTTCGGTAAATGACATCGGTACCCGGTCATTCGCGGGTTCAGTATCTGTATCAACGGAGTAGACGAAAACGCACATCCACTGTTCCCGAGCACCGTGTGTATCGACTGCTGCTCCAGCTTTTCGTGTGGTCTTGATCTCAACGCCTTCAGTACCTGCCTTCACTGAATTCCCTGGGTAGACCCCTTGCACCACGAGATCGGGATGCCCGTTGAAATACTGGTTCTCTGCGAGCGTGCGGGAATGAGTGGCGAGGCTCGCGGTCAGCATGTCGGACAAAACACCAGACATGATCGCAGGGCGAAGCATGTCGTCCAAGCGCTGGAGCCCTTTTCCGGTGAGGTGCAAGTTAACGTCAAAGAAAAGTCGTAGACATCCTGCATCGCCATCTGGAAATCCTGCTGGCGCAGCTCATATGGAAATCCAGCCGCCGTATTGAATTTCGACGGATCTACCGTGTTTCTTTCGATCGGCATCGTGTTGCGAGATATTCACACTTCGTGAACCGTCGAGCAAGCGTGGGTTTTTTGCGCTAACGCTAAAACGCAGGGACAGTGGCTCTAGCCAACGTTCTCTGCCGTGCCTTGTTCGCCTGTGTTCTCAAGCAGACCTTGTTGTTGCAATCGGATGAGCATCTTCAGCCAAACGGGCTATATCTATAGTATAATCCCCATTTGAATCAGCGCGCCGCATTCCCTCGGGAAAGTGGCGTGAACTCATCAATGCACCTCCGCCATCTCGCCACCGGCATCGATCGCGAGGCGCCGCGCATTGCCTTGGGGAAACTTAGTGCTCAAGCTCCTAAATACGGTCACGAATGCCGAGGCGAATTTGGATGCTTGGGGAGGCGGTCGAGTCGTGCAATGCCTGGCGGCCTTGGGCGACTCGACCAATCCCGAAGAAATCGGGACCCAGCGCCAAATGCGCCCGGTCCCGTAGGGATGGTGCGGCATTTGGGGGTAGCGCGGCGTTGCGCCGACGAGGAAAGCCCTACTGGGATGTCCGTCGCCGGCGCGCCTTGCTCTACCCCCGATGGCGCTACCACATTCGTAACCGTATTTAGGAGCTTGAGCACTTAGTCTCGAACTTCAGACTTGTGGCCGAACACGCAGCTATGCCGCCCAACCCACTTGGAGTCAAAAGCTTAATCGGGCTCCAGCGGTCTACCCCGTATCATTAGCCACAGGATCTTGAAATCCCCGTCCCCGACATTTTCGAAATTGAGAAAGGGGACGTGCTCATCCGGCTTCGTGGTGTCCACGCGAATTCCCCAGAGCGGCTTCAACCGGTTCGGGATCTCGGAGTAGCGGACGTCGCCAAGGACGTCAGGCCGGTCCGGGTGGTAGGCAACGTACCAGTCCGAGAACCACGAGAAGCGTTCGATGTCACGGTAAAGAGTGGATTCCGGCGAAAGCTCCGGGAACTCCCTGGAGACATCAAACTTCTCGATTGAGTCGCCTTCGTAGACGGTTGGGTCGCCAAAGATGCCCATCTGCATCGCGTCGACGTAGATCCTGCCTCCGGATTCGTAAATTCCTCTCCAAAGAAGTAGGTTGCCGATGGCCGGCTTGGCCGTCAGCCGCTGGGATTCATGACCCCGCGCCGAAGCGAGGCTCTCTATCGCGTCTTCTGCGCGCTCCCGCTGATAGACACCGAAACAAAGGTAGAGCATGGCCAACGCAAAACCCGCCTGTGAGACCCTTACCCGCCGGAACGCAAAGCCAGCGAGGACCGAAAGCAACAAGGTGCCCGTGAAGATCGGATCGATGATCGATATGATATTCCAGGCAATCCGATTGCTCGAAAGTGGCCATAGCAGTTGCGTCCCGTAACTCGTACGCGCGTCCAGGAATCCTGAAGTGGCAAACCCAAGCGTCGCGTAGAGGTAGATCTCGCCGAAGCTCAACTTCCGCTTCAGCAGCGGCCAAAGGAAGGCCGCCGCGATCAGCCCCCCGAACGGAATGAAGAAGATCGAGTGCGTGAAGTGCCGATGGAACTCGATCGCCAGCAACGGATCCTCGGCCGATCGGATGAAGACATCCGAGTCCGCGATGATTCCGCCGAAGAAGCCCGCACCAGCCGCGACGCGGATTTGCTCGGATTTCGCCGCTGTCTGCGCCGCCGCGGCGCCCAGCAGTCCCTGGCTCAACGGGTCCATCTCCCGTAAGGAGCAGAGCTTCTCGCCTTTGGCAACTCTTCGCCGGGATTCCTTCGCCCAGCCCTACAATCGCAGGCTGCGCAACTGCCTGATGATTACCGAGATGATCCCTCGCGACGGATTGATACGGAAGAGATAGGCAAAAGATACTTGTATTGCCTAAAGTTAATAAAGTTGAATTAGTTAAGGTAAGTGAAACCCTCCGAGATCCCCTGGAGTATCCACATGACGCCGACGATGAAGATCAGCGCGGGGAGCACACCCAGCAGCCACTTCACATATCGATGGACCGACGATCATCTTATGAGTTTACTGCGATTACGCGAGCAGGTCGCCACAGGGCACGGTATGTTGCGTCGTCGTGAAACGAACTGCTCCAGCGTGGCTTTGGCTTTAGCGAGCCCAGGTCGAGAATGGGGCCGCGTTCCGGGAAAGATTCCGGGCGGGTATCGAAATAACGTGGTCAGGACACAACTGGGTACCTGATGGCAACGAGACTCTCCTTCCAGAACCTTACGGCCCTATCGGCTGCTGCCAGCGTCCCGAGCTACGACCGGGCGGCTCTCTCTTCGGGCATCGTCCACTTCGGGGTCGGGAATTTCCACCGGGCTCACCAGGCGGTCTATTTGGACGCGCTCTTCAACACCGGCCGTGACCATGACTGGGCCATTACAGGGGCCGGTGTCTTGCCGAGGGACGAGACGATGCGCCGGACCCTCGCCGGTCAGGATTTCCTCACCACGGTCGTAGAGCAGTCTGCGAGTCGGAGCACGGCTCGCGTCACCGGAGCGATGATCGCGTTCCTGCCACCTGACGACTTGGAGGCCATTGTACGGACACTGGCCGACCCCGCGATCCGGATCGTATCGATGACGATTACCGAGGGTGGTTACTTCATCGATCCGGCCACAAGCGTGTTCGATGCCGAGAGTCCTCAGATCGTGTCAGACGGGGCGCATCCGGACACGCCCAGGACCGTATTCGGGCTGATCGTGGCAGCTCTGAAGCGGCGACGACTCGAGGGCACGCAGCCGTTTACCGTCATGTCCTGCGACAACGTGCCCCACAACGGCGTCGTAGCTCGAAACTCGGTGACGGGCCTGGCGAGGATCTCTGATCCAGAGCTGGCAAGTTGGATCGGCGACCGCGTGGCCTTTCCGAACGCCATGGTCGATGGCATCACCCCGGCAACGAGTGATCGCGAGCGAGAGATCCTGGCCCGCGATTTTGGCATCGACGATCGGTGGCCGGTGTTCTGCGAGGAGTTCCAGCAGTGGGTCCTCGAGGACCACTTTTCCGCCGGGCGGCCAGCGCTCGAGCGAGTGGGCGTACAGTTCGTGGACTATGTCACCCCCTACGAGCACATGAAAATCCGGATCCTCAATGGCGGCCATGCCGTGGTCGGCTACCCGGCGGGCCTGCTCGACATTCAGTACGCCCACGAGGCCATGGAGCACCCGACGATCTTGCGCTTCCTGCAGACGGTCGAGCGCGAGGAGATCATACCGGTCGTGCCGCCGGTGCCCGACACCGACCTGGCAGCCTACTACCGCGAAGTCGAGCAGCGTTTCGCAAATCCTAAGATTGCCGATACGGTCCAGCGACTGTGTGCGGATGGTTCCAACCGGCAGCCGAAGTTCATCATCCCCTGCATTGCCGACCGCCTTGCAGATGGCGCGAGCGTCACCGGTCTCGCGCTCGAATCCGCTTTGTGGTGCCGCTACTGCTACGGCACCACCGAAAGCGGCAGGACGATCGAGCCGAACGACGCCAACTGGAGTCGATTGACGAGCGTTGCCCGCGCCGCCAGGGAGGACCCGACAGCGTGGCTGGGAATGGAAGACATCTACGGTGAGGTCGGGCGAGCGGAGACGTTACGCGCAGAGTTTGTGCGCGCTCTGCAGGCCCTGTGGTCCGAAGGGGTCGAACGCGTCCTTGGTCGCTACCTGGAGGGTGAGATGTGACCAAACTCATATTGCCCCAATTGCTCCCGGGAAATGCGCATCGTTGCCTTCATCGATGATCGGACTGTGATCGAACGTATCCTGCGGCACCTTGGCCTGTGGAAGTGGGGGTACGGGTGTTTCCATCACGAGCGCCACCGGCACCGGACGAATGGGTCATCGATCCCTGCTTGGATGACCCCTTCCCCTGCCTGCCACGGCGTAGCGAAGCGAAGACGGGAGTATGACATTGAACCGGTCTACTTGTCCTCCGAAGCATTGGCGCAGGAGGATGGTATTGAAGTCGCTAATTTGGAGACCTATGTTGGCGTGGGCTTTGCCAGCGATGACCCCGCACCAGAAGTCGGTCTTAAGCAGTGGTATGATACGTTTGCAGCTTGGTAAGTTGAGTAACTTGGCGCGTGGTGCTTAAACCTAACTAAACGCACTACGCACCATGTAAATATTCCTCAATCTGCTCGCGAGACCAGGCGCCGTTAATAATGGCCACCCGATAACTGAAAGATAGCGAGCCAGCCGCTTCTAACACCAATTCTTCATCAAACGAAAAGGCGAAGCTGGCGCAGGCATATGGCTCGTTGCGAATGAACCACTTGTTCGGATAGCGCGGGTTGCCGGGCCGGTCGATGAAGAGCAAGGTCGATTGTTGGTAAACGCCGTCGTGCCAGCCCGTGAAAGCCAGCCATGGGGCTGCCTGACCCATCACCTCCGGCCCGCACAGATTTTTGCCGGCCAGGACTTGACCCTTCAGAAAAGAGCGCGGTCCCCGCCAGAACAGGCCCCCGTATCCCGCCAGTGGACGCCCCTCGGTAGTTGGCGAGCCAAAGACTAAGGCCTCGCCAGCCACATTTTTGAGGGCTATGCCAAAATCGAGCGCCCAATAGCCCGCATCAACATTGAGTTCACTCACGCTGATGGTTCGAGTTTCGGTGAGCCAGTGTTCGCCATTTAAGGTAATCCAGTTTAGATGCTCCTTGAAGCTGATTTCTTCATCGTCACAGCGTAACGATTCCCAGCTTTGATGCGCTTGCCGGCCATTGTTGGGTAATTGTACATACCCCTTTTCGTGAACATATGATGGGCCGCCCCAAAAATTCTGATCCGACAGGACCGCCATGGTCATCGACAGTCCGTGGTGCCAGACATGGTCGTAGGGCCGAAAATTTGTCACGGTGTTGCCATCAAGCGTGTTTAGGGGGTGAAAATAGGGCTTTGGTGATTCGCGCTGGTCTGTTTGTGGTTGGTATATGTATCGAAAAAGTTGCGAATCACCGTAGTGCAAATCCAAGTGACTATGGTGAACTTGAGTTAATGTTGGCGTCGGCATTATTGGCTCAGTCAACGTCGTATCGAATGTTGGTCAGGGCAAGGACAAGCAATGCACGGATGATTTTGAACATGATAGCCTCCTGGGTTTAAGAGTAAACTCCGAAATAAAGACCGGCGCAGGCAGCGGAGATTCCAGGACACCCCTGCTCGGAAGAAAAATTACTTGACACTTCGAATTGTGGGTGTCCTGGAGTCTCCTCCTTTCAGTGAATTGCACAACCGGCGATCCGAATTGAGTAGGACCTGATTCATCTTCATCCCGTATTATGATTCTTAGAACACCGAGTTAAGGGGCTTGCCTGCCACAAACTCATACGGTTTCCACTCTGCCTGAGGGATGTGCTCGATACCCTGGAACCCCGCCTGCTGGAGATGCTGCTCCAATTGGGCCCTGCGCAGGGCTCTCCGCCGCAGGCCGAAGGCTTCCACCTGCCAACCGAACGGCCAGGGGTAGGAGGATGTCTTTCGCTGTTCATCTTCCTGCAAGAACAACTGGATGTAGACCAAATGCGTCTCACTCTCGTATTCCCAATCCTCTATCCGGAGAACGCGTCCATGAGCCAAGCGTCTCTCCTCCTTGACTTCGTAGCGTGGTTTCGTGCGCAGGATTTCGTCAAAGTTTCGCAAGCTGATGAAACACTTGCCTCCAGGTTTGAGTACATCGTGCATGCTGGCTACTGCGCGCTGAATATCTGTGTCCTCCGTCAGGTTGTCGAGCGCGCAGCAGCAAACCACCCAATCGAAAGTGGCACCGAAGCGTTCAGAGACCTGACGCATATCACAGACCTGGAAATCGATGCTGACAGCCTCTCTGGCAGCATTGCTTCGGGCGGTGTCCAGACAGGCTTCCACGGTATCGGTTGCGGTGACCTGCCAACCTAGCTTGGCCAGCGGGATGGCTTGTCCCCCGTTCCCACAGGAGCAGTCAAGCACTCGCTGGCCTTCGGCTTGTCCCAGGACTGCTTGTAGCTTCTCACACTCGTTGTCAGCCGGTGACATCCACTCCTCGACCCAGCTCGGATCGACACGCTGCATATACTCAGCGATGGCTCTGTAGAACTCGTCAGACGTCAAGCTCCATCCGCTCATTTGTAGCTGCTCCTGGTTCGTCCCAATGTTTATCTATCGGTATCTGGCCACTTGCAAACCGATCTGGCGCCCTGATCAACGACAATTGTTCCTCCCCTTTTCCAAATTGCCATACCGGTTCAATTGGCATCCTCACTTTTGTGCGTGCGAAACTTTGACGCCGCGGCGCTGCAACTCCGACCCGGTAGCCCCACCAGGAGCAGTCTGTCGGTCGGAAACTTTCTCCAAAATCCGCCGAAACGCCTTTGGATCCGCACGATCCGCACGTTGCTTCAGGTAATCTTCGGTCATGATCGCCGATATCTTCTGATGTATTCCGTCTCTTGCCAACGCTCAGCGTAGTCGCGAGGGCGTCAGCCCGAGTTGGCCACCGCGGTTTGTTGTGCCGGTTTTTGTAGCCGCGGATATACGCGGATTAAACGCAGATTGTGGTCTGAGTGCAAGTCGCGCAGACTTCCCTCTTCGATCGCTTTCGTCCCTGCTCAAAGCCCTCCTTCTCGACGATCCCCAGAAGTTGCCGAAATCCTCCCCACGTGCCCATCCTTCAACCCCCTCGTTCTGCGTCACATCCGCGCTCATCCGCGGCTAATTCTCCTTTCGCGCAGGAAGTCTAGATCCCGCGCCACCTCGCAAATATAGGAGACGCCCGTTCGCTCATCTTGCATCCCGCGTCGACGACTCACCGCCAGCTCACCAATGACCAGCGCGCCGCGGCAGGAGCCGGAGATGATGTCGTAAGAGTATCCATCGGCCTTGAGACCGTCGACGATATCATCCGCGATTTCGATCAGGCATTGGCCGCTGCAAGCCCTTGTTAGGCAATTTGTTAGCCTTCCGCCGTTACGGGATCAATCATCCTCCGCACTTCGGTTACCTTTGAGGCAGGAAAGCCGCTCCGCTCAGCGTGCTCCCGGATGAGTGCCTCGTTATCGGCTATGTAGATACAGAATGTCTTATCGCCAGCCACATAGGAATGTTCCCATTGAACATTCTTCCGCTCTGCCTTCATCGCGGCAAGCACTCCATTAGACTTCTCCGCCGCTCCGCGCAGAGCTTCACGCTCGGCTGAACCGATTTCCGGAATATCGCGTTCGATTACATATCTTGGCATGGGATTTTCTCCGTTTGTTGGGGCTTAGAATATTGCCTAATTCGGCGCTCACCGGGAATATGGAAAACAGATCGAAGATCCGGGATCCAGCCTTATCCGGTGAAGTGGCCTGGTTCCGCGGTGCGCGGCCTGTCACGGCATAGCCCTGCGAGGCAGGACGAAGGCGGAAGCGCAACGCGGGAAAAGGCCGCGAAACGAAGTGAGCGCCGAATTCCTGCGGAGGAACGAAGCGCAGTTTCGAAACTGCTGTGGATGCTGTGCGGGGTGAAACTAGAAGAGTGAGGTGGAAGTCCCTACTCCCAACCGCTGCGTAATACAACGTACTTGTGAAAGACCAGTGACAGCGGTTGGTGGGTGGGTCAGTGTGTAGTCGCTCACGCCCAGCTCATAGAGTGCCTGTTTCATTGCTGTGCCCGGAGTCCATCTCGAAGCTTCTCCGCGATCCGGTCGCGAAGACTCTTTGGGGGCAGCAAATCAGGCTGGAGGCCGGAGACGGAAGGCCGTAGCTACAGTGCATGAGAGATCACAGAAAACTTCGTGAGTTCGAACTGGCGGATTAACTGGTTATGGCGGTCTACCAAGCGACCCAAGGGTTTCCGCGAGAGGAGATGTTTGGGCTGACATCCCAGCTGCGTCGGGCATCGGTATCCATCGCATCGAACATTGTTGAAGGCTTCGTCCGCTTCAGCTACTGTCTTCACCGTAAACGCGCTTCTTCAGGTCGGTCCCAGCGCGGGCGCGTGTCCGCGCCGCCAGAATAGCGATTTCTTATCAGTTGAAAGGAATTTATATGCACCGCATCCCCTTTGACAAAATGGTCGCAGAACTCAACCGCGTCCTGCTCAAAATCGGCTTCACTCCCGAACGCGCAGAACTCTGTGCAAAAGTCTTCACCGAAACCACCCGGGACGGCGTCTACTCCCACGGTGTCAACAGCTTCCCATCCTTTGTAAGGCAGGCCCGGGAAGGCAATGGCATTAACCGCCACGCCGAACCGGAAAAAGGGACCGCCTTCGGCGTACTCGAACAGTGGGACGGCAAACTGGGACCGGGCATCCTCAACGCCTGTGCCAGCATGGACCGCGCCGTCGAAATCGCAAAAGAACACGGTATGGGCTGCGTGGCCCTCAAAAACACCAACCACTGGATGCGCGCCGGTAGCTACGGCCTGCGGGCGGCGGACACTGGCTGCATCGGCATTTGCTGGACCAACACCACCCAACTCATCCCGCCCTACGGTTCGGCGGAACGCAAAGTGGGCAACAACCCCCTGGTCTTCTCCATCCCTCGCAAGGAGGGCCGGCACATTCTCTTAGACATGGCCCTGAGCCAGTACGCAAAAGGCACACTGGACGTCTACCGCGAAGCAGGCCAAGAACTCCCGGTCCCCGGCGGTTACGACAGTGACGGCAATCTCTCTTATGACGCAGCCGCTATCCTGTCCTCTCGCCGCCCCCTGCCCATTGGCCACTGGAAAGGCATCGGCCTTGCCATGGCTCTCGACCTGGTGGCCTCCCTTCTCTCCGGCGGCCGCTCCACCTATCAAATTGCCCAGGAACAAGACAAATACGGCGTCTCCCAGACCTTCATCGCCATCAACGCTGCCACCATTGCCGGAGACCGGATGCAGAACCTGGTGGACCAAACTATCACTGACTTTCAAGCTGCCGAACCGCTCGAAGGCAGCGACCCTATCACCTACCCCGGGGAACGCATGTTCAACACCCGGCAGGAAAATCTCAACCTGGGAATCCCCATTGCCCAGAACTGCTGGCAGGAAATTTTGGAGCTGTAAACGAGTTGCCGTACCCGTTTACAATTCCCTTCCGAATGGCTACCCGATGTCCGACCCAACCATCTGGTCGACGCAGTCATAGAACTGGCCCAGTGTCATGGGGTGAGGATAGTAGATTTGGCCATTGCCATCGTCGTTGTAGATCACTCTGCGCCTCTTCCGAGTCATTTTCGACCCTCCTTGCGGTTGTTCTTCAGAGGCCCTAAGGCGTCTCTGCCTGCCATCGGCGAGACCGGCGTCCAGATTCCATGGCACCCATGCTTTGAAGGAAAATTACTTGACACTTCGAATTCTGGCCGTCCTGGAATCGCGCTGAGGTCGAAGGCTTCAACCGGCGCCGGAGCTGGATTCACGAGGTGTACTTTTGCGGCCTACCTCTGCCACAGCCCCAAGCAGCGCAGAATGCGTTTCGCGAGTACCTCCTGACCTGGGTTTCTCACACTTCCGGCACTTTTCCAGCCTCAGGCGGATCACCTATGTCCAACCGATTTATCGGCAATTTATGGATGTCCCAAACTTCCCGCTGGAATCGAAAACTGGATACGCCGCAGGCTGCGCAGTCTGCTCTGGAAGCAGTGGAAGAACCGCCGCACACGCGTGCGTGAGCTCCATAAAAGAGGTATCAGTAAACAAGTGGCCCTGACTACCGGCTGTGCCCGCAAGGGCGCATGGCGGATGAGTCAGGTTAAATGGGTGATGATCGCCCTGCGTGACGACTACTTCAAATCGCTCGGGCTGGTTATCCCGTGGACCTGATCCTGCCTTGGATCAGCCGAAGGCATATTCTTCCCGTTCTTTCTGCTTTTGTCAATCCCGTCGTCCGCCAACGCGGCGCTCACCGACTTCGCGCTGGAGCGTAGTCCCGACTCTGACAGGAGTCGGGACGAAGAGGAAGCGGGAATCTCGGTGCAAGGCCACGGAACGAAGTGAGCGCCGCGATCCGGGCACGTCAGCGCGCGGATCGTTCGAACGCAGGTGGCTGAAGGATTCCAAATCCAACGATTTCCCCCGTAAGACCCTCGAATTCTGCTGACATGACTTCGATCGCTTTGGCCATTTGCGGCGAGTCTGACGCCAGGTAAAGGGTGCAGTGCAGAAGACTCACGACTCAATGTTTAAGTTTGTGAGAAATGGGGGTTAGGTGCAATCAGCTTCCAGAAAGAGCCATTCCGGGATCTTTTAGAAGCTGAATAAGATCTCGAACATTTCCCCCAACGGGAGAAATCGGTAGAATGGTGTATCGTAGAGCGGTCCAAAACTAAGTCCCGGGGTATCGGCAGGAACAGCGACCATAGCCATATCCTTATAACCCTGTGCGTCCCAAATACTCATGCCGCCCTTGGAAGGTAATAATGATGGAGTGCCTCAACGACTGGGAATTCGACGACCTGACCCAGTTCGGCCGACCGTAGGGGACGCCCGTCCGGCGCATCCTGGTCCAAAGACCGGTGCGTTCGCCAGGGATGATAGTAGTCCAAGTACGACGAAAGCAGTCGCTTGAGGTGCCGATCGTTGAGGAGGATGACGTGATCCAGGAGCTCTCGGCGAAGGCTACCGATCACGCGTTCAACATAAGCATTTTGCCAGAGCGTGACTGTTCGCTGGCTGGACAAAGAACAGGGCTCCGCGCCACTGCGACCACAACTTCGCGAGGAGGGACCAGAGCAGTCTATCAGGCGGTGCGATGCGTGCTCTTTGGCCCTTCAATCGATACGCTGAGATCTGATGACGGAGGGCAGCGATTTCCAGCTGCAGTGACAGCCGCGACCGAAGCGTGGAGGTGAGCAACGAAAACAGAAAGCAGAGGACGCGAGCCATGAACATGAGGGTGCCCAATGGCAGCGGGATTTTCAATAGAATCAACTGCCACGGTTAATCGGGACCCACACCCGGTCCGGGATTGACTCGCGTAGCGCTATCCAGTTATTAGGCTATTCTTGGAAAACGTCGGGACTTTAACCCTAAAATAACCCTACACATTACCCAATTTATAGGTATTTTCGGGCATTTTCCGGACTTTCCATTTTCGGCTAATATCTCATAAATTGTTGATCATAAACCAATTGCCCGGATGGCGGAATGGTAGACGCTGCGGACTTAAAATCCGCTGCCCGAAAGGGCGTGGGGGTTCGAGTCCCCCTCCGGGCATATTTATAAAACACTGATATATAGATCTTTATGCCATGAGATGCTGTTAATATAAGAAGCGTGTATCGATTTTGTATACGGCCTATGGTGTATTCGGTGCCAGTTAATGCCTTTCAATGCACCGGAGGAAACCAATGGCTAAGAGACAGCAGAAGCGATACACGAGTCCGTATGAGCACCCAGGATGCCGCAGAAGGATGGGCTGAACAGAAATATGAAGAGTATCACAACAGAGGCGCACTCAGCCCAAGTCGATGCTGTCTCCCGAAGTGGCTATTTAGTTACGATTTTATCGGCAGCCGAGAAAGAGTTCCACGAATACGATTACAACCACAAATCTTCTGTAGATCAAAGCATCACTCGGAGCGGGCAGGAAAGGTACGTCCACAAGGCACCCGGGTTATCCTACTGAATGTAATGTTGCAACGCGCTGCGACACTACCCTATAAGTCGCGGCAGCAAACTCCATTGGTGCGCCCCGCACTCAAGAGAGGTAATGAATCATGGGAATCTTTCAGATTGCATTGATCTTGGCTACATTTCTGTGTTCCCTGGTGGCAGGCCTCCTGTTTGCTTTTGCCGTAGTGGCGATGCCGGGCATAGGAAGTTTAAATGACCGGGAGTTTATCCGAGCTTTTCAGGAGATGGATCGCGTTATCCAGAACAATCAGCCGATGTTTGTGTTGGTCTGGGCCGGTTCAGTTGTTGCTTTGGCGACTTCGACTGTGCTTTGCATCGGGCAATTAGATGGAGTTGGGCGTCTGCTCATAATCTTCGCCGCACTCGTCTATCTTCTCGGCGTCCAACTACCGACCTTCACTATTAACATACCGCTGAATAGCAAACTACAAACTCTGGATGTCGACGCTATGGATGAAACAACGCTGAAAGCAGCTCGTAAAGACTTCGAACCGCGTTGGAACCTATGGAACTCAATCAGGACGGCCTTTGCGAGCCTGGTATCTGTCCTGTTAATAATTCTACTATTCAGACTTTGAAGAGCGCGGTAGTGGGCAATAGCAGTAAGCCCAACTAGGCGCTTCAGCGGGCTCGTTTGTCGTGTCGTCAGCCAACCTCGAGTGCCGCTTCGCGTTCGAGGACACCGTCTTCCGTTCGATCGCCCACTCCTTCCTCAACGGGTTGCGGCAATTCGGGCACGAACGCATACTCGGGATCCGAGATCTGTATTCGATGAATTTCCAGCATTCCCTTCCAGGTGGCCCGCAAGCCGTGCGGTGCGGACGGGAGGTCGTGGGCAATAGCGGCACGGAGTTTCGGCAGGTTGAAGAAGGGGACGGCCGGGAACATGTGGTGTTCGACGTGGTACTGCATATTCCAGTAGAGGAAGCCTGGAAGCCACGAACAGGTGTAGGTCCTACAGCAGAGCCGAAAATCCGGGGTGTTCGGCGAGAGCCCGAAATGCTGCGGGGTACCGCAGAGAAAATCCAGCCAGCGGCAGTAATGCCTGCCATTGAGGAGCACGATGAGAAACCAGTGCCCGGTAGCGACGAAGAGCACCGCCAGGGCCGCGTGGCCGATAAGGGTAAACCGCGCCCAGTTCCTGTGTTCATTGCGCAGTTTCCGGTCACGTTCCGGCATGACGAATTTATACCAATCGTTGTCCATGCGCCCGGTCGCTCGCTTGGTGTAGAGCTTCAAGAGGTCCCAGGATTGCAACGGATTCCAGGCGAACAGCTGGAGCCAGAACTGCCAGTCCCTGAGGGTCAATTTGGCGGGAAGGACGACTTCGCCATCGTAGTCGCCATGGACCGTGACCTGGTGGTGCTTGATATGGCTGGGACGAAACCAGACATGGTCCCACCAGCCGAGAAACGCGAATATCCTCAAAAAGAATTCATTCAGCGCCTTCGTTTTGAAGGGTGTCCGGTGCATGAGTTCATGGCAGGCGGTGCCCCCCAGGAAGCTGCAGAACGTGCCGTGCGCGAACAATCCGACCAGAAGGAGGGGCACAGACCAGATCCAATTGCCGCTATTGATTTGAAGGAAGGCCAGGTAGGCCAGCGACCCCGTAATGACGCACAGCCCCAAGTGACCCAGGGCCTGACGCAACCCCTGCAGGTCGCTCCTCTTAACCAAATCTTTCATCACCGCAGGATCAACCTTACAGCGATACCATTTGATCCTCTTGTCCTTGCAGTATTTCTGAGCGTCGCTCACGTCAGAATTCGAGATAGGTTCTATCTAGAGCTTATCAGAAAAGCTATTTATGGGCCACGAAAAGGTGCAAGGAAAACCTGAGAAAACCCAGGTTTCACAAAAAACAAATGGCCAGCGACCAGGGATTGACTATTGACGCCTTCGGCCAAATCCTGCGTGCATCCAGCCTCTCACCCTGCGTGAGGGCGTGACACGGCTTCTCGCTCCTTAGATCAGAGGTTCGGGCCGCTGCACGAGTTGGACAGTAATGCCCCAGGGGTCGCGCAGAAAGGAGAGACGGGTGCCATCGTCCACATTGACGATAGGGCAATCGGGGGTGGCGCCAGCCGCAATCAGGCGCTCCTGATCCTTTTCCACATCGTCGGTCACGAAAGCGAAGTGAAGCTGGCTCCGATGCACGGCTCGATGGTCAGGCACGGCTACACCCGGAACGTGGTAGATCTCCAACATCACCGAGCCCGAAGAATCGGTGATGAATTGCGTGTGTGGCGGTTTCTGCAGCGAAACTCTGCTCGTGAAGCCGAGGTTTTCTCTGTACCACTGGGCCACTTTCTCGGGGTTTTCGACCTGTATAGCTACGTGTTCTAATCTCATAAGTTTTCTCCGTGTAAATAGAGCCTGTTCGAGAAGGGCGCTTACCCTTTTCGAACAGGCTCAAATCAGTGATGGCCGGAAATCTGACACAGAATGTCAATGCGGTTCAAGCGGTTCTCACAATTTGGCACCTCACAACCTGACTCATTCCCTCCCTTTATCGTGCCTTTGTCTGGCCTACTCGCTACGCTCGTCAACGCGCCTCTTCTTGGCCGTCTCTCTGCGATCTCTGCGCGCTTTGCGGTTAATTCTTTGGCTCTTTGAACGTGGAAAACATAGACCGGTCATGGCTAATATGCTCATCACCGGAGCGCACTGAGGAATCGTGAGCATCTCTTCGGGAGCGGGATCGGTAGCAGGCCGCAGCGACGCGCGTGGCTACCCTTACGGCGCCTCCAAAGCGGCACTCAATCTCGCATTTCGAGCCCTGGCCAAAGAATTAAAGTCCGATAGGATCGCCGTTATCGCCCTGAGTCCCGAGTGGGTACGTACCGATAGGGGTGGACTTCAAGCCCAAATTGAAATCGAAGATTCCGTCGGACCCATAGAGGAGACAATTCATAGGCTCACTTTAGCTAACACCGATACCTTTGTCGATCGATTCGGCCAAACGGGAGCTTACCAATGGTAGCGGTGAACCTGAGCAGCGTTACCCTTCGAATCGTAATTCCATTCGGCGTAGCTGGAGCCTTTCGGCTTCAGTCCCAGCCGGACTATCCAACCCGCCCTGAACGCGAAAGCGTCCAGCTACTTCCGCCGGATTTCGCTTCCACTCCGGGTTTGAGCGACATACGCTATCCGAGGGAGATGGATCCGGTTCAATTCGATTTCCTCTGAGCGTAAAGCTGCCCACCACCGACGGACGTACGGTGGTGCTCACCCGTTACACCGAACCCAGTAAGGACCATATGCTCTTGCTGAACCAATTGAAGCTTGAACTTCCTGCCCAGCCGCCACCAAAAATCGAAGCGAAAACGAGCGACTTGTAGTGGAGACCTTTGGTCGTTTATCAACGATCTACGTCAAAAAAAGAGCGCCCAGTTGAGAAAGAGTGGCTAGTGTGGTGTCACCTCAGGCCTCTGTACCACGTCCATATAATCCGGGCGGCGTAACAGGTACTTCAGCCAGGTGCCTGCCTCGGCCTCTTCGAATAACCGTTCGTAGTCCGTGCAGTCAGCAAACCAGCCTCTCGCCAGCAGACCAAAATTATAGGCAGTATGGATGAGCCTTCGGACGCCGTCTGACTCATTAAGGGAGGCGTGGATCAGATTATGAGTGAAGAGAAGAGCTGAGCCGGCCTTCATCGGAAGTTCGACAAACAGATCACGCATTTCCGGTTCCATTTCTGAAAGATAGACACTGCCCTCCCATCGGAAATCTGCTTTGTGCGAGCCGGGGACGAGTTGCAGTCCGCCTTCGCCCGGGTCGATGTCTTCCATTGCATAAACCACGCGCAGGTGGTTGTTGTAGATACGCCCCTCGGAGACCTCGTAGTGATTGAGCGCCGAATAAGGAGTGTGGCCCCCGTGTGCCACAGTCGTACCGCCTTTCCAACGGAAGCACGCCCCGAACTGCTGCAGAATGGGGCGATGCACCATCGCATCCACGTAGGGCAAAATCATTGGATTCGTGACCAGATCCAGGAAGAGAGGCTCATCGTTCAGAATGCCATACAGACAGACGTTGTGAGGGCCGCGACCTCTGTATGACTTTGGTGTCCTTTGCTTGAAGGCTTCCTCTTCCCACACATCAAAGCGCTCGTTCAGAGCCTCGAGATAATCGGGTTCAATCGCTTTCTCGATGATGAGATATCCTCGAATATCGTAGATGTATTTTTCTTGAGGAGTCATTGGATTGTGAATGGGAGATTCAGGACACCCATGTTTTGAAGGGAAGAAATGAATGAGCCAAGCTCATACATTGATGCTTTCCTCAAATGAGCCGGTGATGTCTTATTCTCCCTGTAAAAAGAAAAATGGTGTAACCTCCTGACAAAGAAAAGAAAACCAACGGGGTCGAAAAGAGGCCCCGAAAAACAGAAGGTCACACCATGAAGAAAATAGCACCGAGTGAACGGATCGTCAGAATATTTAGTCAGCCAGAAAGTATTTTACAGTTGATCCAGCAGTGGCGAATTGCTTCGGAAGAGAGGGGGCGCGGTAAATTTGGAGAAGCAAATCTGGAATAGGAGGAAACAGGGCTAGCCCGACTTGACCAACTCAACCTCTAAAAAAGTTTTTTTCGGGGGTAAATGGGCTGTCGAGTCGCATAAACAGTGGGGGAAGGTTGGCAGAACAGCCTGTAGTGTAGACCTACCCTCTTCCCAGGCCTCGATATGTTTGTATAATTGGGGGCCATCATGTTTCTGAGGTGCAATCGTCGGCGCAAAGATGGCAAAGAGCATTGCTATTGGAACATCGTGGAGAATAAGCGTGTGGGTGGCGGTCGGGTGGTGCAGAGGCAGGTTCTCTACCTTGGAGAGATCAACGACAGCCAGCGCAGCGCTTGGCGCAAGAGTATCGAGATCTTTGCCGAGGGTAGTGCCCGGCCGGAGCAGGTGGCGCTGTTTCCCGAAGATCGGGCGCCGCCGCTCGAGGAGGAAAGCATCGTACGGATTCGGCTCAAAGATTTGAGGATAGAGCGGCCCCGGCAATGGGGAGCGTGCTGGTTGTCCTGCGTGCTTTATGAACAATTGGGGTTGGGTGAGTTCTGGCGCGAGCGAGTGAGGCCTTCCCGGCAAGGCAGGCGGTGGGCCCATGTGTTGCAAACCCTGGTGGCCTATCGACTGATCGATCCAGGAAGCGAGTGGCGGCTGCACCGCCAATGGTATGAGCAATCAGCCATGGCCGATCTTCTGGGCGAAGACTTCGCCTTGGCCGAGAAGAACACCCTGTATCGCTGCCACGATCGATTGCTGGAGCACAAAAAGGCCTTGTTCGCCCACCTGACCAACCGCTGGAGCGATCTGTTCAACACCCGTTACGAGGTACTGCTATACGATCTGACGAGCACCTATTTCGAGTGTGATCCGAACCAGGAACCAGCGGCTTCGAGCCGAATCCGCAAGTTCGGCTACAGCCGAGACAAACGTTGGGATTGTCTGCAGGTGGTGATCGCCCTGGTAGTCACCCCGGAGGGCTTTCCGATTGCCTATGAAGTGCTTCCCGGTAACACCCTGGATCAAACCACCTTGGGCGATTTTCTTGCTCGCATCGAAAAGGCCTACGGCAAGGCCCGGCGCATCTGGGTCATGGATCGGGGAATACCTACCGAGGAGGTTTTGGCCCAGATGCGTGCAAGCGACCCGCCGATCGACTATCTGGTGGGTACGCCGCGCTCGTGGCTGGACAAGTTCGAGCAATCGTTGCTGCAAAAGCAGTGGCAGAATCTGCGTGCAGGTATCGACGTAAAACTCATCAGGGAGGGGGGTGAAACTTATGTTTTGGCCCGTAGCAAGGAGCGTCTGCACAAAGAAAAGGGTATGCGTCTGCGCGGTTTGCGCCGATTGCTTGAGAGGCTCAAGAAGCTCCGCGATAGCAAGCGGCGTTACCAGCGCGATACCATCCTCATTAAACTGGGCGAAGCCAAGAAGGAAGCCGGCCCGCGGATCTGGCGTTTACTCGACATTGCCGTAGCCCCCAAGGATGGCCCCGCCAATGGCTCGCCGGTGAGCTTCCGGTTGAACTGGAAGAACTACCCGTCAGGCCTATCGCCGGGAAGGCCGCTACCTGTTGCGCAGCACCCTCAGTGCCGACAATCCGCACCGCCTCTGGCACCTCTACATCCAACTCACTGAGATCGAGCAAGTTTTCAAGGAAATGAAAAATGACCTCTCCATCCGGCCCATCCATCACCAAAGGGACGATCGCATCGAGGCCCATATTTTTATCAGCTTCCTGGCTTACTGCCTATGGGTCACTCTGAAGCGTCGCTTGCGCGATCTGGCCCCTGGTCTTACTGCCGCCGAGGTGCTTTCGAAAATGGCGGCGATGCAAATGCTCGATGTAAAGCTACCCACCACCGACGGGCGCACCGTGGTGCTCACCCGTTACACCGAGCCCAGTAAGGATCAAAAGCTATTGCTCAACCAGCTAAAGCTTGAACTTCCTGCACAACCGCCACCAAAAATCGAATCGAAAACTAGCGAGATGTAGTGGAGACCTTTGGTCGTTTATCAACGACTTAGGTCAAAAATGACGCCCAGTTGAGAAAGAGGGGCTAGACCGAGGGAATCTCAGGGCACCTATGCTCTCACGCTGATTGGGTGAGAGAGGACCATCGGCTCTTGCAATTCGTCCGTCGACGATCCGGGCATGGGTATTGCGTTCCGACGCTTTCTGTTTCGGTGTTCCGGGGGCAAATGAACGACGCTCAACGATTTCCCTGGCTGTGGATCCAATAAGCTCGTCAGGGCTACTATCGGTGCGGGACCCGGAAATGCCCCTGTTTATGCAGGTCCTCTCTTCCCTGATCCAGTTGCAGACGCACGCAGCGCGAACCGGGGGTTTTCGACCGAGTCGAAAATTCCTTACGAAATTACATCCTTCTGCAGATCCCGTAACACCGTAAGACCACCCCAGTCTCCTCCCCGCATTCGCCGCGGACCCGACTTCCGGTTATCACTCAGATAATTACGGAAGGTTTCAAACTGCTCCTGTACAAACTCATTCGATCCCAACACCGCCCCGTCACTGAAATAACGGACACGACAGCGTAAGAGTTCGGCCACCGAGAGCTTTCCTCCACCTTCAAGGACTGTTTTTGCCTTCTGCGGGTCGATATACGGCTGACCACTATACCGGGGCAGGCTCGCCTTCCCGAAGATTGCCACCCGATAGCTCTTGCGGGCCGTTTTCCAGTCGGACCCGAAACTGAGCATCTGAATGCCTCGACGCGCCTTTTCGGACCCACCTAGCGCTTCCCCATAGCCGCAGAAGCGATATTCCTTCGGATCCTGGCAAATATGCGCACGCACCGGGTTCAAGTCGATATAAGCCGCCACTGTCTGTAAGGCCAATGGCCTGCCTTCAATCAGCACGCTGCGGAACCGTTCCGCCCACAGCGTCCCGAAGCGCCCGTGGCTGCGGTTGTACCAAATCGAAAAGCGCTGCTTGAGTTCCTTCATGAAAATCGAGACATCCCCCATGCGCGCTCTCAGCCTGTCCCGCCAGGCCTTCCCGTAAGGTCCGTTCTCCTGCAACGCCGCAGTCAGAATCGACACTCTCACATCCCTCTCTCCGTGAAGCCCTGAAAAGCGCTTAAGCAACTCTGCATCAGTTACTTCTCTATACTCCGGTATTCTGACCAGCAGATGAAAATGATTGCTCATAATGCAATAGGTCGGAATCTCCACTCCGCAAAAGGTGGAGACCCTTCCAATCTGCCTTCTTAAAACCTCCTTGGCCCGGTTATCCAGATACCACTCTCCCCCCACAATCCGTGACATGAAGTGGTAGATCGACGGACCTTCTCCCATCATATTTACCCTTCGTAAATGCATAACTTCCTCCAAATCCCACCAAACCACTGCTGTCAATCTATTTTTTGCCAGCCCATTTATTTGATTTGCGATCGATCGCGATGCACTGCGGAAGTTTCGCGGGACGAGAGTGCTTGACAGGGCATAGGTTGATGCAATTGTATCTGATGTATGCGCACCACATTGTCGATCGATGAAGATGTCCTCCTGGCCGCCAAGGAGCTGGCCGCGGCGCAGAAGAAAACTGCCGGGGAGGTGATTTCCGAATTGGCGCGGCGGGGCCTTCGCGGCGGCGCCGAGAGTAGCAGTGGCACCCGAAACGGGTTTGAGCTTTTATCGCCTAGCGGCAAATTGGTTACGGCGGAGCTGGTGGCGCGGCTGCTCGAGGAAGAATGCTAGCCCTATTTGATGTCAACGCCTTAATCACGCTGTTTGATCCGGCGCACGTCCATCACGATCAGGCCCATGAATGGCTGGCGAAGCATCGCGAAGAAGGGTGGGCGACCTGCCCGATCACGCAGAATGGCTGCGTGCGGATCCTCTCCCAGCCGAGGTACCCCAATACGATATCGACACCGGAAGCGATTCGGCGGCTCGCGGGTGCTACCGCACAACCGGAGCATGTTTTCTGGTCCGACGATCTCTCCATGGTTGATTCCCGGATTTTCAATTCCCGCAGAATTCTGGGACCGGGGCAATTGACCGATCTCTACCTTCTTGCACTGGCGTTCCACAATGCGGGCCGGATGGTTACGTTTGACCGGACTGTTCCGATCTCAGCCGTCAAGGGTGCGAAGCCGGTGCACCTGGTGGTGTTGGGTGGGGGAGGAGATGCGCGATAGCCCGTGTCCAAGTGCCCTTTGGCGATCTCTGCTCTGTAAGGCGGCACCGCGAAGCGGGTCCGAGGATAGACCACTGCCTTGGCTGGGACCAGAATCCGGGATCGCCGGGCTCTCCACTCAGGCGGCGCGGCGGGTGTAGCGGTGATGCAGGCCGCCCAGCCGAGGAAGGGCCACGACCTTCCCCATGACGGGTGGCTCAACTGGTCGGTGTTCAGGGGCATCCTTGGCCAAGGACAGATGGCACCGATCCTGGTTGTACCAAGCGGAGAACTCATCAAGCAGGCGACGGGCATGCCGTTCGTTGAGCACGATGACGTGGTGGGATATATATAGATATATATTGTCTGGCTTATTGTCATGGGCCACGGGTGTCCCGAAGCTTCATCTACTTGTCAATCTGGGACGTATTGGACTTCCAGGATGTCGTCAAAGTCGACGCCCTGGGTCCGAAGTGCCGCACTGTGGCGGCAGGCGGTTGCGAACTACCGCAGGTATCAAAACGTTGCCGGCGTCTGCCAGAACGGCGGACAAATGCATATAGTCTGTCCGGCGTACTGTTATTGATACTGCTAAGGGAGTACCAGGCAAGAGTTTGGTCCGCCGGGGATAAGATGAGGATCGATCCTTTGATCAAGAGTAGCGAAACTGCCTTTATTTCTTACCGCAAGGGCAAGTAAGTAGAGATCTGTTAAATGCTTCGATCCAAGAAGCTTTGGAATCAGGCGAGTATTGAGTATCGAAAGTTCATCTGACCAGAACTGGTGACCGGGATAGCTCGCAAGGCTTTCAAGAACTTGACGAGCTTCTTCGGCTCCACCTTGGAACCCGGGGTAAGCTGCTTGACCAAGAATGCGAATAAATCCGTTCTCAGTGATAGGGCAGGTGGCCCAGGCGTGGCGTTCCCTTGAGAGAAACCATCCTCGAGAACGTTTATGGTGGATATGCAACGAATCTGCGAGGGCGAGTAAGATGTTGATATCGAGCAGGTGCATAGGCCAGTCAGATTCCAGAATCCTCCATCATTCGATAGACCATTTCACTGGTTACAACCGCATCTTCATCTTTTATCAAAACCGGAAGGCCGTGTTCGTCTATGGTAAATGAGGTTCCTCTACCCGATGGTTTCAGATCGCCTTTGATTTCCCGCCTGAGCGCATGTTCCACCATGGCTTTTAGGGTTGTTCTGCGGCGAGCTGCCGTTGCTTTGGCCTCCGCTAAGAGGCCATCTGAAAGATCAATGGTTGTTTTCATGATATGGGGTATAATATGGTTATATGGGTCTCAAGCAAGTAATTGTGGGTTATGAGTACGAAAGTAAGAAACCCAACGTTTCGCCGCACCCGTGATTACCGGAGAAAAATAAATTGTCTGGCTGATCGTAATGCCCTCCGGACACTTTGTGAAATTGGTTCAGGTGTCAGGTGACCGACGGTTTGAAACGCGCGCGAACGAGCGCAGCAGAAGGTCCTCCCGTCAACCAACTTTAAGCGCCGCTTCGCGTTCGAGGACACCGTCTTCGGTTCGATCGCCCGCTCTTTTATCAATGGTTTGCGGCAATTCGGGCAGGAATGCATACTTGGGATCCGCGATCTGTATTCGATGAATTTCCAGCATTCCCTTCCAGGTGGCCCACAAGCCGTGCGGTGCGGACGGGAGGTCGTGGGCAATAGCGGCGCGGAGTTTCGGAAGGCGGCGTAGCTGGAGCCCTTCGGCTTCAGTCCCAGTCCGGACTACCCGAGCGGCCCTGAACGCGAAAGCGTCCAGCTACCTGCGCGATCCCATTCGGCGTAGCTGGAGCCCTTCGGCTTCAGTCCCAGCCGGACCGTCCAAGCGGCCCTGAACGCGAAAGCGTCCAGCTACCTGCGCGATCCCATTTCGGCGTAGCTGGAGCCCTTCTGCTTCAGTCCCGGCCGGACTATCCAACCCGCCCTGAACGCGAAAGCGTCCAGCTACCTCCGCCGGATTTCGCTTCCAGTCCGAGCTTGAGCGACATACGCTATCCGAGGGAGATGGATCCGGTTCAATTCGATTTCCTCTAACCCTAATGGCCTGATTTCAGCGAGACAATGATCACCCCTTCTCTCTACAGCGACCTTCTCAAAAAATCGCAGACCGGTCGGCCCATTCGCGTCGGACTCATCGGCGCCGGGCGATTTGGCACGCTGTTTCTGGCGCAAGCGCGCACCATACCAGGGTTGCATGTGATGGGAATCGCCGATCTCATCCCGGAGAGGATTCGTCTGGCACTGGAGCCCGCGCAATGGAGCCCTGCGCAAATGGGCGCCGCCACCCCGAAAGAGGCCTTCAACCAAGGAACGACCTGGGCCACCGACAACGCCTCGGAGCTCATTGCTGCTCCCGGGATCGACGTGATTATCGAGGCCACTGGAATTCCGGCGGTGGGTGTTGAATTGGCCGGACTGGCCATTGAGGAGGGTCGCCACGTTGTCATGGTCAATGTCGAGGCCGACGTGGTCGCCGGCCCCATCCTGGCCGCTCGTGCCCGCGCAGCGGGCGTGGTCTATTCGATGGCCTATGGAGACCAGCCCGCGCTCATCTGCGAACTCGTGGAATGGGCCCGGCTCTGTGGCTTTTCCGTCACCTGCGCCGGCAAGGGAACGCGTTACCATCCATCTTTTCACCAGTCCACACCCGAAGAGAGTTTGCGCCATCATGGTTACGATCCCGAAAACGCCCTGAAAGCCGGGATGAATCCTAAAATGTTCAACTCGTTCATCGACGGCACCAAGGCGGCCATAGAAATGGCGGCGGTCTGCAACGCCATGGGCCTTCAGCCCCAGACCGGAGGGCTCCATTTTCCTGCCTGCGCACCCGATGAACTACCCCTGGTCTGTCGCCCCAGCCAGGCGGGAGGTATCCTGACGGCTTCCTCCACCGTCGAGGTGATCTCCTCACTGGACACGGACGGCACAGAGATTCCCCATCACCTTCAGCAGGGGGTGTTTGTTGTGTTTGAATCGGATACGCCCTACGTTCACGATGCCTTGCAGGCCTACCGCGTGGCTACAGATGAGACCGGCCGCTATGCTGCACTCTACCGGCCTTTTCATCTAGTTGGACTTGAGTTGGCTATCAGTGTTATTACGGCCGCGCTCCGTGGGGAAGCCACCGGGTCCCCGAACGGCTTTCGGGCCGACGTAGTAGCTACTGCCAAGACGACGCTGGGCCCGAACACGATCCTCGACGGAGAAGGCGGCGCCACCGTATACGGCACCCTGGTGCCGGCGAAAAAATCTGTGGCAGAAGGCTATCTGCCCATCGGTCTGAGCGACGGCGCCAGATTGAAGCACGAGATTGTGGCCGGCCAACCTCTCCGTTGGAGCGACGTAAATCTGGAACGAGAGGGCATCGCCTTCGAACTCCGGCAGGAAATGGAGGGGCTCCTGCAATGACCGATCCTGATCTGGTAAAAGAAGAAAGATCTTGTGTAAGGACTGAAAAGTGAGCCGCGGATGTGCGCGGATGAGACGCGGATGGGAGAAAATGAAAACAACAAATAAAGACGACTAGCGGGCTGAGGAAAAAGGCCGAGTACCTGTTTGGCGCCATGCTTTCGGGCCCCGGCTCCCAGCGCGGCGCCGGGGTGGTGCTGGCTCTTTGCTACGGAACGGGAAACTCAGTCAGTCGGCCAGTCCCTTTTCCAGCATCCCGCATCTCTTATCCACTGTCCGAATAGTATACCCAATAAGCACACCAACCATGCGAAAATAGACCCTTCTCATTCTCTGCGCTCTCTGCGGCCTCGGCGGTTCAATTTCTCCAGGGTTGATTTGAAGAAGGAGTAGCTCCCGATTCATGCTTGAGAATAATTAACCGCAGAGAGCGGCTTTGTGGTTTTTCAAGCCGGATTTACTAAGAGTGCCATTTTTTCTTCTTCAAAAGCTGTCTTAGAAGCATAGCCCATCATTTTGATGGTTTTTACGCCGATTTCGGTAGCCAGCTTGTGGATCTTCACGCGGATGGTTTCCGTCGCTTCGGTCAGTGGGCTGAAATGGCCTTTGAGAAGATACCAGATGGAGACGGTGAGCTTGCGCGCCACGGCGGCCACCGCAATGTTACGGTGGCCCTTGCGCAAAGTGAGTTTCCAGCCCCATTGGTGTAAGGGGCTGTTTTTCTGGTTCAGCGCGTTCTGTGCCGACTGGATCAGCAGCGCACGTAGATCTTTGCGGCCGAAGGCAATAATACCGCCATCGCGCTTGATGGTCAGTCCGCTGCGATGCCGGCTGGGGGACAGCCCCAGATAGGCGACCAGCTTCTTGGCATTGGCGAAGCGGTGGATGTCGCCGATGACTGCCCCGATGGCATAGGCGACGACATGCCTCACTCCCATCAGACGCACTAAGGGCAGCAATGCGGGATCCTCGAGCACCTCGCGAGCCATCAGTGCCCGCAGTTTTTTGCGTCGCCTCTCGGCCATCCAAAGCTCTTCGAACATCTCTTCGCACAAGAACAGTTGCACCGGACTCCAGGGGCGACATCGCAGCACCCAGGCACGGCCCGAAGCTCGAGTTAGGCAGGTGCCCCGGGGAATCCGCTTTCCCTGCTCGCTGAGGTAGCTGCGGATGCGATTGCGTATCCGCGTGCAGCTGCACACTGCCTTGCGATGGGTGTGCATTACTTCACGGCGTTCGCGCGTCTTCTCATCTGGGGTCCACACTTCCCGAGCCAGTCCGCTCAGGTAGATTCTTCCCAGTTTCACCGCACTGAGTTTATCGTTGTTGCAGTAGGCCTTGCGAATCTGTCCGGCCCTTTGGCTTTCTAACACCACTGCCGCGATCCCCACCTTCTTGAGCCGCTTGACCGTCTCGAAACTGTTGGTGGAGGCCTCCAGGACCACCAGATCGGTTCCCTTCAGGTGCTTGCCGGCCCAGCCTTCCAGCTGTTCCGTAGAGACCCTGTCGTAGACTTTCTGCACCACAGCGCTGGCCGCATCGCTGCCTTCCAGCAATGCCGCCGTGAAGATATCCGGGTGCATATCCAGCCCGCTGATTCGTCTGGGTTGACTTTGCTTTTTTTCCATTGTTTGCTTTTCTCGCTTATGGCGGCTGACCGGGGGCAGGCGGTTACGTAGCATTCAGCTTTTCGGAGTCCATCCTCCACGTAGGTGCATTCCGCCGGCGCTCAATCACAGAGTCGGAGAGTAACTCCAGCGTTCTCGTCGAGCGTCTCCCGTTTGCCACCTGTTGGTGTTGCACAGCACCCACAGGTTCGAACGATGCCCCCGGTCTGCCATAAGCTCCATTGTTTTCGCTGGAAATCCTCATACGGTCACAAAGACCGCGGAGGAAAAATAGTTACTAATCGACTGCAACGAAACTGTTGATTCGTCTGGGCAAACCAGCGAAGATCCTCATCTGTCCAATGGGCAATCGAGTAGGTCAAAGTTCCATCACGAGCAACTTTCATGACAGCGAATAGCCAAGAAATGCCCGCCAATCGAATCGGCCTCTGCAGCTGGTCCCTGCAACCGAACGGTCCCGAATCGCTTCTCGAGGCTACGACAGAGACCGGCTGCAGGCGCGTGCAACTGGCTCTCAATCCGCTCATCGAAGACCCGGAGACCTGGGGTAGCGCCCCCGACCTGCTGGCAAAACATGATATCGAGATTGTATCCGGTATGTTCGGCACCGCGGGCGAAGACTACACCACACCGCGGACGATTCGAGAAACCGGTGGGATTGTTCCGGATGTTACCTGGGAGCAGAATTGGCAACACATCCGCCGGGTCGCAGATCTGGCCACCGACCTGGGCCTCGGACTGATCATGTTTCATGCCGGTTTTATCCCGGAAGATCCCGGTTCGAGCGCATTCGAGACGATTCGCGATCGAATCGAACGCATTGCGCAACTATTTGGTAACTCCGGCATTCACCTGGGAATGGAAACCGGGCAGGAAACGGCGACGCTGCTCATGGAATTCCTGGGAGGTCTCAAGGCACGGAACGTGGGGGTGAATTTCGATCCGGCCAATATGATTCTCTACGACAAGGGCGATCCCATCGAATCCCTGAAAACTGTCCGCCCTCGCTTGCTTTCGTGCCACATAAAGGATGCCGTCAAGCCGGATACATCGGGCGAATGGGGAACTGAGATGCCGGTGGGGCAAGGCGAAGTCGATTGGCCGAGCTTTTTCGCCATTCTCGAGGAGACGGAATTCAAAGGAGACCTTATTATCGAACGGGAACATGGCGACAAGCGAGTGCGGGATGTTACCGATGCTCGTATCTTCGCGGAGAGGTTATTGAACCAGGAGAATTAGCCTCCAGAAGGACCGACCACGAAATACACGTAATACACGAAAGGGATTGGGAAAACTCTAAAGGAATTCCGTTAAAGTGCTGATCCATTGGACCGGAATGCGATACCCACCTAAATGATGAATTATGAAGGATGAAGAATACAATCGGAGAAGATGAGCCTCCGTTTATACTTCATCATTCATCCTTCATAATTCTCATCTCCATATCCCCCGTTCTCCGCCTCCCCGTCCGAACGCGATCCGTCTTCGCTGGGCAGCTCTTCCGAGACTAGCGTACACGCTCGACCGCTATTGCCGTGGCGCACTGCTTATCGAAGCGCAGTGGAGATTGCGGTGCGGTGCCAGAATCGGGCGTACGCTCCGTCCCGATCGCAGGGCAACTGTAAGCCCTGCGCCACGAGAGGCCCGTCTTCGCCGAGATGTAGCGGACTCACCTGCAAGGACTCAGATAATTTCATGCCGCTAAAACCAGCAGCCCCTGGATTCGGTAATCGCGCCATCTGCGCGCCCCGAAGGGGTGCAGGTGCAAAGAACTCCGAATTACACCCATCGATGTTTGAACACCCGGGTTCCCTCCCCCATCTTGGATACTCGCTCGCCTACGCCGCTCGCGGGGCGCGTTACTTCAACGTTTCGGGTCCAGGGGTTCCGCGTTGCTCCACCCCTTACATGCCTCCGCCCCTCCGAGGCGCCGGGGATTTCAATGCTCCCCGCCCCCGGACATTCCGTGCGGCGGCTCGACGCCGCTTTGGGCAGGAGGCAGCTTGATGCCGACTGGATCGGACACATTTCTCCGGATCCCCGCCTCCCCGTATCACGGTCCGCGACCCAGATTGTTGACCTTGTCTCAGAAGAGCAATGTATCCAGGGACACCCTGGTTTTAGCGGGGTGAAACTGGAGGGGTGCCCGAAGGGCGGGGTGGGTCATGCACAGTCTGAGACGAGTTTCAGAGGAGCCGTCAGGCGAAGACTGATCGGCTTCAGTACCCAGCTGGAGTTTCCACTCCGCCCAAGGCATTCGCGGCCTCGACCAGCCGTCGTTCGCCGGGGAGAACTATGGCGGGGCGTGGGGACCTCGGCCCAGGGTGAACAGGCATCTTGCCTTCTGCTCAAGCCGGATAGAGCAGCATTTTGCTCGACCGTGCAAAGAGGCCATCGTACCATCATTTTGAACAAATGAAAACTTCCCTCACCTACCTATTTCTGTTTCTGCTGATCCTCACTCCTGCTTATGCTCAGCGTGTATTAACAGCCGGTGGGTTTCAGAGGCTTCTAGATCAGGCTGCGGGCGGACAGCTTGTAGTCGACACTTCTATTATTGCTATGAATCTCGATTTTGGAGGAGGGTACACGGTTACCATTCCCCCAGGAACAGAGCTGATCATAAAGAATACAATCCTTGATATGTTTTCTAGCACCTTAAACATAAGTGAAGACGCTCAACTGAATGCTATTGATCAATCACAGGTTATCGCAGAAGGAGAATCCATAATTCACTCAAGTGGCGGGATTTTAATAGAGAACAGCACTTTGGATGTGGCTGGCGACAGTAGGGCGGTTTTCGATGGAACGGTGACCTTTGGCGCCAACACTGTTATCGAAACCGAAGGGGACACCGAAATAAACGGCGAACTTACCATCAACGCCGATGCTGTCTGGAACAACGAGGGCAATGTGAAGATCGGCGGCAATCCGTTAGTTCCTGATGGCCCCAAGACGATCAATAACTTCGGGGTCATCAACAACAACGGAACGATCACAAACGACGCAGGGACGATCAAGAACGTTGATGGCGGTTCTATCGTGGGAACCACGCCAGACAATCTGAACGGAGGAACGGTTGAGGAAGTGGGCGGAGACCCCGTTGGCGCCGCTTTCGGCGACCTCGAAGATCTTGGTCAAGGTTGGATGCGTTCGGACTGGTTGGGCGATTTCAATACGAACTTCTACCCGTGGATCTTTCATGTCGAACACAGTTGGACGTATGTATTCGAAGGGAACACGCCGGCCAGTGTCTTCCAATACGACCTCAGTTCCCAAGGCTGGTTTTTCACCTCTTCCACCGAGTATCCTAACCTATACAGTTTTTCCCGGAGTAGTTGGGTCTTTTACTTCAAAGAAACCACCGCTCCTCGTCAGTTCGCAGATCTTCAGACGAGCGAGTTTTTCAGTCTGGATTGATGATTTTCGTCTGCTTATAAATCGGATTCGATTACAGCTACTGATGCCCGGAAGTGCAGGTGCGGAGTCTCCCATGGCGGATCGAACCGACCCCGCCCTTCGGGCACCCCTCCAAGGAGGGGACTGTTATAGCTGGCTACCGTTAGGCAGAGGTCCCCTCTCGGGAGGGGTGCCCGAAGGGCGGGGTGGGTCATGCCCAGTCTGAGACGAGTTTCAGTAGAGCCGTCAGGCGAAGACGGATCGCGTTCAGGATACGTTCGAGAATCCAAGCTGGGGCTGAAGCCGATCCAGCTACGCACTGCTACGCCGGAACCTGAGGGCTCCCGCTGCGCGTTGAGGAAAGCCGCATCGGTAGCCCAGCCGAGTCGATGCCTGTTTCACTTGGGTCGTTGATTCGGTGCGGAAGCAACAGGTGGGGCGAAGCACTTTCCCAGGCGCGGGACACCCTTTTCAACGGGACGAAACACACAGGCTTTCACAGAAGAACCTGACAGGCCGTCCCCTCGTGGCCCGGGGCTTACTCCCGACGAAGGAGGGGTTGCCCCGGGGTTCCCGGACCGTTCGCCTGGCAAACCCACGCACCGCAATCTCCGCTGCGCTTCGATAAGCAGTGCGCCACGAGAGACGTACCGGTTCTTGAAAATTCGCATGTTGCTGCCTCAGGAGATCGTCCCCGCCCTACCCAAAAAGCACCCTTAACAGCAGCGCAGGTTTCGACAACGAACTGACACCTGAAACCTCTTAATCCAGCTTTCAGCATCCCCTTCCCATCCGATGCCCAACCCCTGAACGTTGAACCGCTGAACCCTGAACCGCTGAACCGTGAACCCCATCCCCCACCCGCCTCCCGCCACTCGACACTTGCCACTCGCTACGCCACACTCGACACTCCTGATCATGACCCGCATCGGCGTAATCGGCCTTGGTTTTATGGGGCGCGTGCACCTGCAGATCTATCGCTCCCTTGAAGAAGTCGAAATCGCGGGCATCTGCAGCCCATCGGGAAGGAATTTCGATGGAAAATTCACGCCCGAATCGGGAAATCAGGGGCCCGCTGAATCCTTTTCCCTGGATATGTCCCGGATTCGGGCCGCGACCAACCCAGACGACCTTATTCGCGCACCGGATATCGACCTCATCGACGTCTGCTCCCCCACCGATACCCACGCACAGTTAACTAAAGCGGCTTTGCAGGCGGGGAAGCACGTGATCTGCGAAAAGCCCCTGGCCCGCCATTCCGCAGAGGCGCGGAAACTCGCCGATATCGCTATCCGGGAAAGCCGCTTTCTGTTCCCGGCCATGGTCGTACGTTACATGCCCGAATGGGTGTTTCTGAAAGAGGCAGTCGCGAGCCAGCGCTTTGGTGGAGTGCGTGCCGCGCGATTTTCACGTCTGTGCGAACCGCCCACCTGGAACCTGGACTTTTTTCTCGACTGGGAACGATCTGGAGGAGCCTTGTTCGATCTACTCATCCACGATATCGATTTCGCGGAATATTGCCTGGGTCCAACCGATCAGGTATTTGCGCGCGGCACATCAATCGCGAACAGGACCATCGACCAAATGACCTGCCTGCTCTCGACGGGGCAATGCGCCAACGTCGTGGTGGAGGGGGGCTGGACAGCGGCCCCCGGATTTGGCTTTCGTTCGCAGTTCTCCGTGCTATTCGAGGAAGGCACATTGGAATTCGATTCGAGTCGCGACAACGGCGCGCTCTGGCTCATCAACGAGGGTAAGCGAGCTCCAGTTGATAACCTCCCGCGCGAGAACGGATACGAAGCCGAACTCCGCTGCTTCTTGAGCCGATTGCAGCACGCCGACACGGAGCTACAGGATGATGCCCGCCAAGCGGCGCGCGCCCTTCAAATCTGCGAAGCGATCGAGACATCGATCCAGGAAAACCGAAGGGTCGATCTGGTTTAGCGACGGTTCATTTCTTCCGAATTTGATTGCAAAGACAGAATATCTCTCGATTCACGCCTGAAACAATTAACCGCGGAGAGCGGCTTTGTGGTTTTTCAAGCCGGATTTACTAAGAGTGCCATTTTTTCTTCTTCAAAAGCTGTCTTAGAAGCATAGCCCATCATTTTGATGGTTTTTACGCCGATTTCGGTAGCCAGCTTGTGGATCTTCACGCGGATGGTTTCCGTCGCTTCGGTCAGTGGGCTGAAATGGCCTTTGAGAAGATACCAGATGGAGACGGTGAGCTTGCGCGCCACGGCGGCCACCGCAATGTTACGGTGGCCCTTGCGCAAAGTGAGTTTCCAGCCCCATTGGTGTAAGGGGCTGTTTTTCTGGTTCAGCGCGTTCTGTGCCGACTGGATCAGCAGCGCACGTAGATCTTTGCGGCCGAAGGCAATAATACCGCCATCGCGCTTGATGGTCAGTCCGCTGCGATGCCGGCTGGGGGACAGCCCCAGATAGGCGACCAGCTTCTTGGCATTGGCGAAGCGGTGGATGTCGCCGATGACTGCCCCGATGGCATAGGCGACGACATGCCTCACTCCCATCAGACGCACTAAGGGCAGCAATGCGGGATCCTCGAGCACCTCGCGAGCCATCAGTGCCCGCAGTTTTTTGCGTCGCCTCTCGGCCATCCAAAGCTCTTCGAACATCTCTTCGCACAAGAACAGTTGCACCGGACTCCAGGGGCGACATCGCAGCACCCAGGCACGGCCCGAAGCTCGAGTTAGGCAGGTGCCCCGGGGAATCCGCTTTCCCTGCTCGCTGAGGTAGCTGCGGATGCGATTGCGTATCCGCGTGCAACTGCACACTGCCTTGCGATGGGTGTGCATTACTTCACGGCGTTCGCGCGTCTTCTCATCTGGGGTCCACACTTCCCGAGCCAGTCCGCTCAGGTAGATTCTTCCCAGTTTCACCGCACTGAGTTTATCGTTGTTGCAGTAGGCCTTGCGAATCTGTCCGGCCCTTTGGCTTTCTAACACCACTGCCGCGATCCCCACCTTCTTGAGCCGCTTGACCGTCTCGAAACTGTTGGTGGAGGCCTCCAGGACCACCAGATCGGTTCCCTTCAGGTGCTTGCCGGCCCAGCCTTCCAGCTGTTCCGTAGAGACCCTGTCGTAGACTTTCTGCACCACAGCGCTGGCCGCATCGCTGCCTTCCAGCAATGCCGCCGTGAAGATATCCGGGTGCATATCCAGCCCGATGATTCGTCTGGGTTGACTTTGCTTTTTTTCCATTGTTTGCTTTTCTCGCTTATGGCGGCTGACCGGGGGCAGGCGGTTACGTAGCATTCAGCTTTTCGGAGTCCATCCTCCACGTAGGTGCATTCCGCCGGCGCTCAATCACAGAGTCGGAGAGTAACTCCAGCGTTCTCGTCGAGCGTCTCCCGTTTGCCACCTGTTGGTGTTGCACAGCACCCACAGGTTCGAACGATGCCCCCGGTCTGCCATAAGCTCCATTGTTTTCGCTGGAAATCCTCATACGGTCACAGAGCCCGCGGAGGAAAGAAGAAATGGAAAAACTAAGCGAGAAAATCATCGGTGCAGCGATCGAAGTTCATAAAGTACTCGGACCAGGATTGCTGGAAAGTACCTATGAACGATGTCTGGTGCACGAGTTGACGCTCCAAGGCATTTATGCGGAGCGCCAAAGGAAGCAACCGATTCACTACAAAGGTCTCGAAATAGATGAAGGATATCGCATCGATATTCTCGTTGATGGGCAGATTATCCTCGAACTGAAAGTCGTCGACCGCCTGAACAAGATTCATATGGCCCAACTTCTGACCTATATGAAGTTATCCGGTTGCCACCTGGGTTATCTCATCAACTTCAACGTCAGGCTTCTGAAGGACGGGATTAAGCGAATGGTGAACGAATTACCCGAGTAAGCCACCGCGCTCTCGGCGTGCTCAGCGGTTCATTTCTTCCGAGTTTGATTGCAAAGACAGAATAGCTCTCGATTCCGCTAGGCAGGAGACCTTGGTGCTTCATTTTCATACCTTTGCAGGTGGGCAACCGGCCCGTACCCATTCCCCGGCCTTTAAGCGGCCTCCAGAGCCGTCGACCCTCCAGATGGCGCCTTCAGAAGGTTCCTTTCCAGCCCAGGCAACTTGACGGTTTAAGGCTCGATATGCTGCGTTGTAATCCAGGTGTAAACACGGGTACGCTATCAATTCACCGCATCGACCTCAGAAGAATCCTTGAAATTACCAATCATCCCCACACTGTATTTCCCGTGCCTGAGACACCAGAAAAGGGATAGACTATGCCAAGGAAAATAATGCTCATGAAACAGTTCCGTAACAAGGAATTCGCCTCTGCCCATCGACGGGAGCGACTGGAGTCTCTTCGGACGCTGGGTGAACCGGTCGACGAACCTGATGTGCTCGGCCCGGAGCACGCACCCGGTCTCGTCGCCTCGATTGCCAGTTCGTCGGTTTACACCGATGAGTTTTATGAAGCTGCTTCCGATCTCCGCATCGTAGCCCGCTGGGGAGTAGGATTCGACAAAGTGAATGTGGAGGTAGCGACGCGCAACGGCGTCATCATTACGGTCGCCCCAGTGCACCTGGACACCGTGGCCGAGTATACGATCGCCCAGTGGCTGGCCACCCTCAAGCGCGTCTACACGCTCAACCGGCTTTCGCACCAGGGCGACTTTTCGATTCTCCGTACCTATGAAGCGCAATATTCGACGCTGGGCCTCTATGGATGCGGTCGCATCGGCCAGGAGGTGGCCAAAAGAGCGCGGCCGCTCCTGGGGGCACACGGCCGCCTGCTGGTCTACGATGTACGGCCCGATATTGCTGAAGTGGCTGCGCGGTTGGGGGCCGAGGCTGTGGAATCGCCTGAGCTCCTATTCCAGAAATGCGATACGGTCTCGCTGCATGTTTCGGGCGACGAGACCGTCGTCACTTACGACCTACTCTCCCGAATGCAGCCCCATGCCTCATTGATCAATCCCTCGCGCGGCAACCTGGTCGATGACGAAGCCGTCAATCGGGCCATCAAAGAAGAAAAGCTCTATTACTATGTGGTAGACGATCCAGTCAACGGCAGCAGAGAAATTCACAAGGGTCACCCGCGCATCATCTGTACGAATCATAATGCCGGTATGAGCATAGAATCCTCAATGCGCCTCGACGCTACCTGCATCCAACAGGTTACGGACGCCATTCAGGGCAGGGAGCCCGACCACATTCTCAACCGTGAAGTCCTCGACCACCCCAGGGTCAGGGGATGGCTGGGCTAATAGGGATTCTGAGGCCTTTGGCCGTCAATTATGGTCGGATCATGAACCGAAGATCGCCGCCAGGACGTTGCGGCCGCAAGGGATTGCCGCCCTCCATTTCTCGGATGACGCCTTGGATTTGGAGGGCGCCAATCCTTTGGCGCCGCCGACTTTCCTCGGCGAGAAAACTGTTCGGTAGGTTCATTAGGAGGAGGTTCCGCATCGAGGCCTGCGGCCGTCAACTATGGCTGGATCATGAACCTTCCGACGTTGCAATCTGGAGGGCCGAGGGCTCCCGAGGCCGAGCGTAGGATTACGATTAAGATTGCGATTAGGAGCCGAAAGTCTGGTCAGGTTCATTAGGAGGTACCGCATCGAGGCCGTTGGCCGTCAACTATGGCTGAAACATGAACCTTGGATTCTTGACCATCTTTGGAGCCGATGTAGCTGGACGCCTTCGCGTTCAGAAGAGGAGTATGATTAGAATTAAGATTACGATTAGGAAGCGAACCGCTGGTCGGGTTCATTAGGGAGGGAGAGAGAGGCCTCTATAGGGTCCTTGCGGGCGCCAACTTGTGAACCTCATCCAGCAAGTCAATAGTGGCCGCTCGGCTTTATAGCTAACCTACATCGCTCAACGGGCTAGCCATCCAGGACTTCATCGAAAAGGGCCTCGTACTGCGGACCAATCCGTTCAATCGCGGCTAACTCTAAAGCCGCTTTGCGGGCAGCACGACCCATACTTGCCCGCAGGGCCTGATCACTTATCAAGAGCCTCAGGTAGTGCAGCCATTCTTCTTTCGTGTAAGCGAAAAATCCCGTGGTCCCATGTTCCAGGATATCCCTATCGGCTGCTGATGGGGTACAGACGGTGGGCAATCCGGAAACCATGAAAGTCAACACTTTGGCCGACGGTTTGCGCTGCTGGGCGAAGTCATCGGGAGGCTTGATCACCACGGCGATATCGGCGCTCAGACGGGCACTTTCCCACCGGCCCATTCTCCAGCGCAGGTACCGAATAGGACCGTCGCAGCGGGAAGGTAAATTGGTGTGATATACCATCTCGATGGGATGGCTCTCGTCCCGGGCCAACTCCTGCACGACCTCACGATTGAAGTCCTCCATGTAGGTAACATTGGGGGCATGACCCTCCCAAAATAGCCTGACAACACCCCTTTCGCTATACGAGGTTTTGAAGGATCGGTTGATCAGTGGAGTCAGGCAGTATCTTACTCGAGGGTGAACAGGTGCAAGTTCGTCCCGACTCAACGGGTTCTCCACGATGACCGCATCCACGTTCCGGATGAAATCACGTATCCGGCGATCTTGGCCCGGCCCGATGATTCCATCCGAAAGATTATACACCAAACGAGTGCCGGACGCTTTGAGTGCTTCGAGTTCCCTGGGCGGAGGCATGAATTTCACCAAAACAACCACCGCAAACCTGGTCCAATCACTATGCCTGAAAAAGACATCCGCCACATAGTGCTGGCTTCGCTCATTCAGGAAGTCGACGATGGGATCAATTTCCCATTTGCGGTTACCCAGCGTATACTCTCCGGATACGATCGGTCCAAAACCTACTTTGAGCCGATGGCCGGACGCGTTGGCGTTGTATCGAGCCAGGCGCCAGCGCCAGACCGGATTGACCAACGCCCAATCCGAGAATGGAAGTGCGCGAAGAAATCGTTTTAACGGAAGCGGCCAGCTCGTGATCCGGCTCATTACATGACCCGCAGACTGGTATCCGTGCCGTATTCCTCAAAGTAATAGCACAATGTCTTCCGTAGCGTTGCTTCAAGGTCGGTCTTAGCCTTCCAGCCGAAACGCAACGCAAGTTTCCGGACATCAGGCACGCGCCGATCACAGTCTTCGTAGCCGGCACCATAGAACTCAAGCGACGACACCTCCTCAATAGGATGTTCGAGGTAGCTGGAATCGCCGGAGATTTCCGCCCACACTTCACGCATCAGACAAGCCAACTGCGCAATGGTCACTTCGTTGTCGCGATTCCCAATGTTGAAGATCTGATTGCGAGCCATTTCGGGATTGCATAGCATGAGCTCGATGGCGTCGATGGCGTCGTCAATATAGATGAATGTGCGTTGGGCCCTTCCTCCATCCACCAACTTCGCAGGTTCCCGTCTCAACAGAGCAGTCACAAAAGAGGCCAGAACACGCGGCCTGCCTTCGCCATCCATTCCCGGTATGTAATCCATTCGCGGGCCCATAACGTTGAATGGACGCACGATGGTAAATTCGAGCTGGTTCTCGTAGTGGTGTGCGAAGATATACCGCTCCGATAACTGCTTGGCTGCCGCGTAAGACCACCTCTGCCGATGAATCGGACCCATAACAAGCGGAGTCTCATCCTCTCGAAGCTCAAAAGCAGGGTCATCCTGAGGAAAAATCCGATTCCCCAGGTAACTTGGAAGCGTCCGTCCATAGACCTCACAAGTAGAGAAATGAAGCAACCAGGTAGAACCTCGCGCACAAGCCGAGACGATGTTCTGTACATGCGTGAAGTTCGACTCGATAACCGCCAAAGGGCTCGTATTGTACTCGGCTGGATTGCAAATCGCGGCTAGAGATATGACGACGTCGAACTCACTGATTCGATCGAGAAGGCTTTTGTCGCTAGTCTCATGTCCGATAATTAAGTTGAATTAATCTGTCTTACCATGTTATGCTATCGGCATGGCAAGACCCATATCCATAATTGAACTTACAGATCTTGAGCTGCAAGAGTTGCAGCGTCGCGTGAAAGCACCGACAGTATCCGTGCGCGACAGCCTTCGGGCGACAATCGTACTGCGTCGTTCCGAAGGCGTCAAACAGGCGCAGCTCGCGGAAGAACTCGGGGTTAGTGTGCCCTGCGTGAACAAGTGGTCGCAACGCTTTGAGCGAGACGGCTTGGAGGGATTGCGGGACAGGAAGGGACGAGGACGGCCCCGATGGATACCGGCGGGCAAGGTTGAGAAGGTCATTACCGAGGCTACACGACCGCCGAAGCCACGCACTCGCTGGAGTGTTCGCACCATGGCCAGGGAGGTGGGGATTTCCCCCGACAGCGTGCAGCGCATCTGGCGGGCTAACGATATCAGGCCTCACTTGGTCAGGACGTTCAAAGTGTCCAATGACAAGTACTTCGAGCAGAAGTTCTGGGATGTGATCGGCTTATACCTGGATCCGCCAGAGCGGGCCCTTGTATTGTGTTGCGACGAAAAGAGCCAATGCCAGGCTTTGGAGCGGACCCAGCCGGGCTTACCTCTTGGCGTGGGAGAGATTTGCACCAAGACACATGACTACAAGCGACACGGGACCATTACGTTGTTTGCAGCCTTGAATTATCTGGACGGCAAGCTCATCACACGCACCGAACAGCGGCATACCCATGTAGAATGGTTGCGGTTCTTGAAGCAAATCGAGCGGGAGACACCCAAGCAGCTGGACTTGCACTTGATCGTTGACAACTACTGCACGCACAAGCAACAGAAGGTCCGCAAGTGGTTGTCGCGCCATCGGCGTTTTCACATCCACTTCACCCCGACCAGTTCGTCCTGGTTGAACCTGGTCGAGCGCTTTTTCGGCGAACTGACCCAAGATGTTATCAGGGATGGTAGTTTTACCAGCGTCAGGCAATTGGTCGAAGACATAGAAACCTATCTGGCTGAAAGGAACCTCGACCCCAAGCCTTACAGATGGAAGGCGAAGGGAGAGGAAATCCTGCGCAAGATCCAGCGCGCCAAACGTGCCTTGGCAAAGCAGACAGGGAAAACTAATTAATTTATGTTATTTATCGGACACCACACTAGTGAGGTCGGCCTCGTGGAATTTGAACCGGGAATGATTTACGAGATGACGGATTTTCGCTCCTGTGGCATCCCACCCCTCAATCACATATTCTCGAGCCTCCAACAAACGTTCCAGCAAGTGACTCCCAATGAATCCCCCACATCCCAGTATGGCAATATTTCGCACGCTCATCGGATCTTAGGTGAATGAAGACGCGGGTAGGGCCAACGGCCCTCGAGGCCGCAAAGAGGTCTGCAATCGGAAACAGACCCGGTGGCCCACTCGCCAAAGCATGAAGAACACTTGCAAGACTGCCCACCGGGTGGACTCGGGAGACCTCGTCCCTCCACATGTGCCCGGATTTGCGGGTTCCTGGAGGGCCGACGGCTCTGGAGGCCGCTTAGAGGTCCGATACCTGGAGCGCGCCCGTTGCCCGCATGCCCAGCTATGAAAAACCATTGTCAAATTGGCGGCTAATTCCGTAGCGCTTCAGCGGGTGGATTGATGCAACGACCCCGCATCATTAGACTTAGGGGGTCGTAAAGCCCCGACCCCACGATGTACGGTGTTCCCGCCGGCGCCACAGCTTTGGTGACGTAAGCACTCTTGTGAGAGGGCGTTGCTTCCCCCGATCCCGTCAATCCGTCCAACTTACTCCATCCCTCCCTACTGGCTCCTTCCCCGCAAGTCGATGGGCCACTCACCGACGACAGCATCTCCTCGCGTCAGCCAGAATCGGTCGTGAAGATTCACCGTAGGGTCACAATGGGATGTCACCAACTCCACAACCTCCCTCAACTCGGGAATGGGGCCACCTTCGCTCACGGAGAGCTTACCGTATTCATCGCCAAACCATGAGTAGTGCAAATGGGCGAGTTCCTTTTTTACAGGATAGGGTGCGGAATTATCGACGTAGATAGTCTTCAATCCGGCGTCGACAGTGACAAACTCCTCCTGGTTGGTGCTTACAACCGTAGTCAGCAAGGTGAGAGCAAAGTCAAACTCGTCATTGCATGCGGCATTCGTTTCGCATCCAATTCTCGAATAATCCGCATCCATGACCGCATAAGAACCGACCTGCAGTTCAGTCACTTCGGGGATGGTCATATCGATTGCGTGGGTTCCGGTACCCGCTCCCGTAAATATATCGCAGTCCGCGGATATCGAACGCATCGCCCGAAAGGCGGTGACCGCTTCCGACAAGGCAGCCAATGATGCCGACCGCCGTTTTTCGAATCCGACTATGTGTTGCACATGCCCGGCATAGGACTGTACCCCTCGCAAGCGGAGACTCGCGAATGAAGCAACCAACCTGCCCAGACCGAGGGCATTTCCAGGGGCGACACCTGTCCTGAATGAACCAGGGTCGATGTCTACTAACACATCCACCACGAGGTGAGCTTTCTCGGCAGCTATTGCGAGGCGGCGCACGACTTCCGGATGATCTACCGTAACCAGCACTCCCGGATCCCGACCCAGTAGCGCAATCAGGCGTCGGCCCTTGCCCACGCCAACGACGGGCCCGGTGATCAGCACGCCGCTCACACCCGCCTCCACCAAGGCTTCGGCCTCCGAGAGTTTGGCCGCGCACACACCTATAGCACCGGCTTCGATCTGCAGCTTGGCCAGGCGCGAACATTTATGTGTCTTGGCATGCGGCCGCAGCGCTTTGCCGGCCTCGCGGGCACGACCCTGCATCTTCGTCAGGTTGGCGTCCAGCTTGTCCAGGTCGAGAACAAGGCAAGGCGTATCGAGTTCATACTTTGAGCAAATTTCGGACATAACCCAATCCAATCAGCAAAATCCCAAATGCTGAATCTTAAACTCCTGGTGATTCGTGAAAGTTCGTTGGGACGGTTTTCATCGGGGCCTCTGGCCGTCAACTAGTGCTGGCGATGAACCTTCCACCAATGCATTCTGGCCGAAGTCCCTCGAGGCCGTAGGGGAGTTCGATCCGGAAACAGCACCCTTTGCCGGCCTCCCAAGCCGTCTCCGCCACGCCTTGGAGTGGCTGCGCTGAAACGGGACTACGGTTGGATCATCAATCTTGAATTCTTGGCAATCCTCGAAGGCGCACTAGCTGGACGCCTTCGCGTTCAGACAGAGTTGGATTCACCAGCCAAGACTGAGGCCGAAGGGCTCCAGCTACGACAAGGACTCCAACCCGTAGCTGGACGCCTTCGCGTTCAGACAGAGTTGGATTCACCAGCCAAGACTGAAGCCGAAGGGCTCCAGCTACGACAAGGACTCCAACCCGTAGCTGGACGCCTTCGCGTTCAGACAGAGTTAGATTTACCAGCCAAGACTGAAGCCGAAGGGCTCCAGCTACGACAAGGACTCCAACCCGTAGCTGGGCGCCTTCACGTTCAGAGGGGGGGTCTCATTACGATCTAGAATGCTTCATCACTACGACAACTACCAGCCCACCGCCTGCGTGGTTGCCAAGCGCCCTGATTTAGGATAGATTTTGATCATCACTCAGGCCAAGGGCAGGCATCGAAACGGCCTGCCCGATCAACCATTTAAAGACCACCAATCCATTTTCAACGTGCTATTCGTATGTACCGCTTACTGCAACGCTTCACCAGTAGAGGTCTCTTCGCACTCCAGTTCTCCCTGCTCGGGCAGGCCGCAATTGCCGATATCCCTAGAACGCTCAATTATCAGGGCATCCTCACCGACAACAGCGGGACGGTCGTGGCCGACGGCGACTATGACCTCACGTTCACCCTATACGACGCCTCGAGCGGCGGCAACGCGGTATGGACAGAGACCCACACGCTCACCGTGATCGATGGCCTTTTCAATGCCGCTTTAGGTGCCCAGACCGCGCTGGACATCCCTTTCGACACACCCTATTGGCTCGGCATAGCGATTGACACGGGAAACGACCTGGACCCGCGCACGCCGCTCACGGCATCCGCCTATGCCCTCGGGGTTGCCGCGTCGGTGCTCGACGGTATCCATACCCTTTCATCAGCAGACGGAAGCATTACCGGCGCGTTGTTTGTAAGCGACAACGGCAACGTTGGGATCAATACGCGGATCCCGCGGGATCTGCTCGATGTGCGCAGCCGGTCCGCCACTCAAACGACTCTTGATCAATCCCAGGAGGAGTTCAACACCTTCACTGCGGCCAGTGACGTCTGGCAGTCATTCACTCCGGATAGAACAGGAGATGTCACTAGCATCGAAGTCTTCCTCGATGATCCAATCAGTGGTGCGGCACCTGCTGCCGGGGTCTTCGACATCTACGAGGGCGAGGGCACTACGGGAACCCGACTACACGATGGGCCCGTCGATATTGCGGATTTGGCTGGCCCGGAGTTCGTCACATTCAGTATCGATCCGGCCGTCGTCGTAAGCGCCGATTCCATCTATACCTTCCACCTCAGCGTTCCAGCCAGTGATCAGGACTTTGTCGAACTGAGCAACAGCAATCCCTACCTGGGGGGCCGCGCCAGCACCGGAACGGGCGATGACCTGGCCTTTAAGGTGTCCATAAACGATCCCTTGCCAATCCTGCATGTTACGGACGAGCGGGTAGGCATCGGCACCGATGCGCCCAATTCCCGCCTGCACATCAACGGCGACGCTACTGAGCCGTCCCTGCGGGTGCAGGTCACCGGCGGATCGCGTCTCACGGTGGCCGCCAATGGCGGCGTCTCGATCGGTGGTTTGCAGGATTCTCCTCCCGATGACGGACTATTTGTCAAGGGCGATGTGGGCATCGGTACCGCGACTCCATTTGGAAACCTCGAGATCCGCCAGCTCACGGATTCGCAGGATGATGCTGATCTCGAAAATTTCGGCATTGTCATTCGCAACAACCAGAACATAGAAGGCAAGGAGGTCGGCATGGGTTTCCGCATCTCTTCCGACCCCGATTCCCCCCCCCGGAGCCGCCATCACTCACGAGCGCACCGGAACCAACAGCGTCGGGAAATTGCATTTCAAGACCAGCCCCGCTGCCGGCGTGCTGACTACCCGTATGACAATCGACGAGTCCGGTGCCGCAGGCATCGGCCAATCTTCCCCCACGGCACGCCTGCATGTGAAGCAGGCCGCTGACGCCTCCGATTGCGGCATCAAAATCGAGAGAAATGTCGACACCTTCGCCTGGGAGATCATCAATTGGAGCGACAAGGACCTGCGCTTCCAGCACTCCGATCTCGGGGGTTTCATCCATTTTAACGATGAGAATTTCACCGTAGCTTCATCATCCGACGGCCGCCTCAAGAAAAATATCGAACCGATTCAGGATGCCCTCAGGGCCTTGGATCGGCTGCAGCCCGTGCAATTCCACTTTCGCCACGTGGCCGACGATCGTCCCAAGTCGATCGGATTTATCGCACAGGAGGTGGAGCGAGTCGTTCCGGGTATGGTATCCGAGAACGATGCGGGCTACAAGGCCGTGGCCTACAGCCAATTCTCCGTTCTCGCTATTGCCGCAATCCGGGAACTGCACGCGATCGTCCAACAACAACGCGAACTGATCGAAAAGCAGAGTGGCCAGATAGAGCTCCTCGAAGCACACTTTCGGACCAAAAACCTGCCCTGAACCCCATGCGCCCGCTTTACCGAACATGTCTCGCTTTGCTCCTGATTTCGCTCGTCTCCGGCGTCTGCGGGGAGGCCACATTCACCATCAACTGGTTCAGCATTAACAACGGAGCCACCCTTTTAACAAATCCCGCTCACAGCATCCATGGAACCCTCGGTCAGGCCGCAGCTGGGGCCGCGCAGGGAACCGAATTCGCGATCGTGGCGGGATTCTGGTCGCTTTTCCTGCCCTTGCCTTTACCCCAGCCCTTCGAAGAATTTGTGCAAAGTGCGGGACTCAGCGGCGCCAACGCCACCGTGGACGCCGATCCCGATGGAGACGGCGTTCCCAACGTTTTCGAATATGCGCTTGGCCTCGACCCGGCCGTAGCGGAACCTGATGCCTCCATGCGACTGCCCTCCGCCGCAATCATCACCGAGTCCGTCAACGAGCGCTACCTGACCTTTACCTTTGAGCGAGAGTCCGATATTAGCGGTGTCGACTTTCGCGTGGAAGGGACACCGAATCTTGTCGACTGGACAACCTTGGCGGAGATTCTATCGGGTGCGCCCATAAGTGTCCTCAATGGGGCGCAGCTTGTGAGCGAAAGCGGCGGCGCCACCGTTACAGCTACAGTGCGCGACGCGGTAGCCGTGGAGAACGCCGACTTTCGAGCCATACGACTGGTTATTGTCAAACCATAAGCTGCATCGCGAGTTTCACGGACGCCTCTGCGCTCAGAATCCGTAGCCTGATGCCTCCGCGTTCAGAGCGGGTGGGATTCCGCATTTGAGCTCGCGTTTGGGCAAATTCCAGGCACACTAATCATGACCAATGAAACGGCTGACACCACAGGAAATAGCCTACATGGATACTTTCGGGTTCCTGTTGTTCCCGGGATTGCTGAAGCACAAGATCGATCGCATCGATGAGGAATTCGAAGCGGTGTTTGCCAAACACGGCGGGGGCCACGGGGATAAGCCTCATGACGAGAAGTCACGATCCTGCATCGTGCCTTTTATCGACCAGAGCGAATACTTGTCCGCCCTCATCGACGATCCGAACATTGAAGGGATCTTCGCCAGTCGAAGGTTGAAGCTCAGCAACTGTGCCACGAGGGGCACCGTCGTTTCCCAAGTAAGTAACGGTATGAAAATTCCGTCCTCTGGAAGTACGTTACACAAGCTGGCACGGCGACTGCTGGTATCATTATATTGCCGTTCGACGACCCTGTCGCATGCCGCCGTGACGCGCTCAGTAATCCGACACCGCACCATCTCGGTGACGGGCATTTGGCCATTTGAACTGACGTTCAGGCTCCCGGCCCACTTCGCGCGCTCGCGCTTCATCGATCTCCACCCCAAGACCCGGACCCTCCGGTAGGGAAACATAGCCTTCCTCGTCCATGGTCCAGCTCTTGCGCGCGACATCATCGGGAAGTACGTTGTCGTACCCTTCGTGGATTAAAAACATCGGCACCGAAGCAGCTACGTGGATACTGGCCGTCAAGCCGAGGTAGGACATCGTGCAATGAGGTGCGATCGGCACCTGGTGGGCCTCCGCTAAGGCAGCGACCTTACGCATCTGGCTGATTCCACCCCCATGGCCGCAGTCGGGCTGGAGAATATCGATGACCTGGGCCTCGAGTATCTCGCGTACTTCCCAAATCGTCCGGTCGCGCTCGCCAGTCGCCAAGGGCACCGAAACAGCCTCACGCACCCGGCGCATCACATCGATGTTTCCGGGAACCCAGGCCTCTTCCAGGAACAGAAGATCATCGGACTTCAAATATCCCCCGAACTGCCTTACCAGCGGAGCCGGAAGACAACTATGGGCATCGAACATGACAGCGCCATCGGGTCCAACCTTTCTGCGTGCATCCGCTACCTTTTTCACGAGTCCTTCGACCTCTTTCGGTGTGCCGCCGAACGGCTGGGGGCCATTCGGCCCTACTTTGATCGCTTTGGGGCTGGGGTACTTCCAGACCTTGTCTCGGCAAGGCCCGCCCAGTAGCCGGTAGACCGGCACTCCCCACAGTTTGCCCGTGATGTCCCAAAGAGCCATGTCGAGAGCAGATATCGTATGCACCATTAAACCCCCTCCACGAATGTTGCGGTGGGCTCGAAACATCCGCTGCCAAAGATGTTCCGTGCGGGTGGGATTTTCTCCTATCAGGACCTCGCTCAACGAAAGCGCCAATGCGCACGCCACCTCGGTTTCCATATTGTTGATCTCGCCCCATCCGGTAACACCCATATTGGTCTCAACCTTTACATACGCCTTTAGTCCTACCGGAATGGCGTCGACGGCACTTACACGGATGCTGGATCCCCTATCTTCGATTTCGCGGCTCATGGTCTGCTGAAGCTATAGGACAGCGAACCAGGAAATCCAGTTCTTTCGGAAATCCTGCGCTACTTCGACGTAATCTCGAAGTTGCCAACTGCCGATTCGATCTGGGGTGAAGCCTGGGAACTTTCATGGCATATGCGGGACGCTGAGGAGAGCGTACCTTGGAACGATCTGCTGATCGCCGCAGTGGCTCTAAGACAGGGCTGTCGGATAATTGCGCAAGAGGGACACTTTGAGTCTATGGCAGAGCGCTCCCAGATTCAGCTCTACAGACCCGGTTACGGCGGGTCGTATCGCGAGGAATGATGGCGGTCAGGGACCCCTTATGAGCTCTCCATAAACAATGGATTTCTGAGACCTATCGTTATCGGCCTACACATATAAGACACTCAAAACACTCTCGGCTTGATCAATTCACACTGAATCGCGGCCAATGTCTCCTTGAGCTCTCCAAACATGGACTCATCTCGATAGGTGCCGATGATGGCCCCGCCGGAACCCGCGAATTTGGCACTGGCGCCTACACCTCTGGCCGTTTCCACCATTTCACGATATTTCTCCGCGATCGGCATGATTGAGGATCGCGTGTCGAAGTTCTCGTCGATGACCTTACTGAGCTCTTCCCTATCACCAGAGCCGAGGGCAAGTTTTGCGCGATCGGTCAAGTCGGCGAACTTGAACATCGCAGCCAAAACCTCCTTGTCTCCCCGATCATACCGATCGCGAAGATTCTGGTGAGGAATTTCAGTTGGCTCACTGAAATCGGTGCTGTATGCGATATAAATTGGGGGCAGTTCCGAAGAAGAAAGCGGCTCGTACTGACCACACACGAGCCCATGCCTCTCGTGCATGACATCCTTGGAGAAATCCATGTAAACCACCCCTTCGTAGACCTGAATCACTCGGTCCTGAAGGCCTGCCGGAATCTTCAATTCTTCCGTCTCCACGGACAGAACGAGAGAGGGTTGGACCTGGAGAGGAATCTCAACTCCGTAGAAATCCATGAGACACCGCATCGTGGCGACAATGATTCCGCTCGACCCGGCAAGTCCAACCTGACGCGGTATGTCCGATTCATACCGGATCGAGAAGTTGCGGGAATGGAGCTTATAGTTGTTGGCAACACAATGTTGATAGAACCGGCGAACGGTCGCCTTTACCAAACGAACTCCCCCGTAGTATCCATGCAGGTCAACATCATGCGCCAGGTCGGCAATGGACCCGAAATGGGTGCGATCTTCCTCACTCAGGACGATTTCAACGTCCTCCCACTCATACAGAAAGACCTGCGCGCGAAAATTCCCCACGATAATTGCAATCGTCTTCCCGTTATAGCCATCGCTCGGATTACCGATGAGGCCGGCGCGGGCGTACGCTTCCCTGCATATGATATCCATGCATTAAAGCAGGGTCCGTAGATGCCTGGCCAGTTCCGGCCCGTATTCCTCGTCAGCCAGCGCAAATTCAACGAACGCTTTGAAATAGCTCTCCAAGTTACCGATGTCGAATCGACGCTCGGATTCAGCTACCTGCACGCCCAATACGCGGCCACCCCTCTGGATGAGTGCTTGAATGGCATCCGTCAGTTGAATCTCACCTCCTTTACCCGGAGGTGTGGCAGCGAGATGTTCAAAGATCTCCGGGCTGAATACATAGCGCGCAGCCACCGCCAGATTGCTGGGCGCGGCCTCAACGGAAGGTTTCTCTACGATACTCGCCAAAGTGAAAACCCCATCCGCTCCCCCGTCTGGCTCGGCAATGCCGTAATTCACCACATCCTCAGGTGACACCGTCTCGAACGCAATGACGGCATCGGCATTGGCGAGCTCGAACTCTTTCACCATCCGGGCCACGATGTCCGACTGTGCGTGCATCCCGATAATAGAGTCCCCCAGAGCCACCACAAAGGGCTGGTTGATGATGACGCCACGCGCGTGCAGCACGGCATGCCCCAACCCCAACTGGCGGCGTTGCCGGGTATAAAAGTATTCAATCGGCTTACGCTCGAAATCCAGTTCGGCCAACAGCTTCTCCTTGCCGGTCTCACGTAGCTGTTGAATCAGCTGGCTGTTGATGTCGAAGTGATTCTCGATGGAGTATTTGCCAGGTCCCGTGACCAGGATGACCTTCGAAATCCCTGACTTTGCAAGTTCTTCGATAACATACTGCACACCGGGCTTTCTACCCACCGGAAGCATCTCCTTGGGCTGGCTCTTTGTTAAAGGAAGCAAGCGGGTTCCCTGGCCGGCTACCGGTACTACTGCTATGTCAATGGCCATGCGATTGCCTCAGCGCGAAGATACGCCGCCGGTCTGACATGGCAAGACGGATGCCTTGCGAAAGCCAATCACCCGATCCAACTCGGAATCTGAATGGTATCCGCAATCGAAAATGCCCTTGTCAGCTCTCCTTGTGTCAACTCCGGCACATCGCAGGCGGCCGCATTCTCTTCGATCTGCTTCAGGTTCTTCGCTCCCGCGATCACGCAGGACACACCGGCATGCTGAAGAACAAACTTCAATGCGGCCTGCACCATGGTCCGTTCGCCTTCCCGAGCCAGAAAGGCAAGCTGAGGCAGCTTACGGAAGGCGTCCAGCGATTCGGGTCGATTGAAGCGCGCGTAACGCACATCCTCCGGCGGAACTTCGCTGCTTCGGAAGTATTTCCCGGTCAACATTCCCTTTGCCAGGGGCACGCGAATCAGGGTACCGATCTGCTGGCTTCGGGCCCATCCAAGCAGTTCGTGAGCCGAACGCTCCAGTAGGTTATAGCCAATCTGCAGTACGCCAATCTCACCGTACTGGCGAAGCTTTTCGATGGCTGGCTGTGAATTGATCGAAATTCCGAACCAACGCAATTTTCCCTGTTCCTTCAAGCGCGTTAGAGTTTCCATCACCGTCCGCATTCCCGCTTCATGGGGGATCGCGTGCAGTTGATAAAGGTCAATAACATCGGTCTGGAGACGCCGTAGACTACCTTCCACCGCTTCCTCAATGCGGCCTCGCACCCGGCGCTCAATATCAGCATCGTCGGCGTCGAACCCCTGATTCGGAGTCACCTTGGTGGCAACGATCCAGCGATCGCGCCTTCCCTTCAAGGCACGACCAACCACTTCCTCGCTATGGCCGCCTCCGTAACTCTCGGCGGAATCGATCAGGTTGATCCCCAATTCCTCGGCCCGATGAATCAACGCGATGGATTCGCGATCGTCGGTGCCCGTCCAACCCGACCGCGTGCCGTCGGGTTGCTCTTGGACTCCGGAGAGGGGAAATGCCCCTATGCCGATCTCCGAAACGCGCAGCCGTGTGTTGCCAAATTCCCGGTATCTCATAAATCATGCTCCCTTTGCCTGGACTCCTGGGAAAGCCTAGCTGGGATTCCTTGGATAATCCAGTTCTATATGAGCACGTCCCCCGACGCACTGACCCTTACTGGATCCAACGGAAGTGAAACTTCGGAGAGCTGGTGCCACTTCGGCTTCAGTCTTTGCCGGCTTATCCAGCCCGCCCTGAACGCGAAAGCGTCCAGCTACGGGTTGCAGTCCATGTCGTAGCTGGAGCCCTTCGGCTTCAGTCTTTGCCGGCTTATCCAGCCCGCCCTGAACGCGAAAGCGTCCAGCTACGGGTTGCAGTCCATGTCGTAGCTGGAGCCCTTCGGCTTCAGTCTTTGCCGACTTATCCAGCTACGGGTTGCGCCATGTCTGAACGCGAAAGCGTCCAGCTACGGGTTGCAGTCCATGTCGTAGCTGGAGCCCTTCGGCTTCAGTCTTTGCCGACTTATCCGACTCGCTCTGAACGCGAAAGCGTCCAGCTACGGGTTGCAGTCCATGTCGTAGCTGGAGCCCTTCGGCTTCAGTCTTTGCCGACTTATCCGACTCGCTCTGAACGCGAAAGCGTCCAGCTACGGGTTGCAGTCCATGTCGTAGCTGGAGCCCTTCGGCTTCAGTCTTTGCCAGCTTATCCAGCCCGCCCTGAACGCGAAAGCGTCCAGCTACGGGTTGCAGTCCATATCGTAGCTGGAGCCCTTCGGCTTCAGTCTTTGCCGGCTTATCCGACTCGCTCTGAACGCGCAGGCGTCTTTCTGAATCGGCATCGGCGGTGGGCCTGACCCCTCAGCTCAACCCAACTGCCGCACAAATTCGACTACCTTTTGCGCGATCGGATCCGTGGTTTCCGGCGAGAGAACGTCACCTGCCAGGATATGGTTGTTGGCATCACCGCAGTCATCGATCGCAACCAATTCTTTGTGCGCCGACCCGATATCTCCAAATCGTTCTTCGATGAGGTTCGAATCCACGACCCGGTCTGCTGGGGAGTAGAACATCAGCGTCGGAGTGACAACGCGGGAAAGATCCATTTGCTCGACGAGCTTTACCGCTCCCATCATCGTGATCAGAGAATCGGTATGATAACACATCGTCCAGTACTGTCGCTGACGCGGGTCGATCTCTTTCCAGCACTTATACCGGCCTGCTACCAGCCGTACCAGAACCCGGCTCCACGGAGCCAGCAGCAAGCGTGCAGCCCGCCTGTCGGGGTGGAAGTTGGGGGCCAGCAAGACGAGGGCGGCCAGATCCTGAGGCTGCTGCAAACCAACAGCGGCTAGCCAGAGTGTTAACAACGCTCCAGTGGAGTTGCCCACCATGACAACCCTCCGGCTAATGCGCCTGCCGATCTCATAAGCGGCGAACGTGTCGTTCAACCAATCATTGACCGATGGTTCGGCCATGGAGTCGGCATCCCGACCGTGTCCGCTGAGCCGGGTGTAGAATACATTCGCTCCTAGCTGCGAGGCAATGGACTGGCAGAGCGGAGCCAGTTCTTCGCGAGATGAAGTGAATCCATGAATATAAACGATTGCATAAGCAGTCCGCGTGGCGCGCTGCCCACGGTGCCACACGATCTCCTTTTGATTGCCGGGCCGGAGGTTGGGCAACGCGCTTTCCGAGCGTTGAAGATAGGCATCGAGATCGTCGGGCAGCTCAATCGGCCTTAGTTCGGTAGTTACCTCGACGCGGGGGCCAAACGCAAGAATACAGCCCAGCAGCAGGCAGATTCCTATTATAATATAAACAGTCAATCCCGCTCTCCCCACTCCGCGTAGCCACCTCGAATGATCAAGTCAGATTCATGCCTGCGTCTCTCGAGTCTCATCGGGAACTCTGATTAATTTTCCCCTCAGCCGTCAAACTCTCCAGTGAATGTTGCATCCCGCGCCGATTACCGTAGTATACGTTCGTGGCCAAGAAACCTACGCCTCGTCCGCATCCTGAGCCTCCTGAGGATGAACCGATGCCGGACGGCGAGCACTCCGAAACAGGTTTTTCCCTGAACGAGGTGCTTCCGGAGGATAGGCTCGAGCGCCTCTCCGCGCTGCAACTATTCGATTTGATCTCCTACCAGATGTCCCTGGCGGGAGTTCCTCCGGCCGACCTCGCTCTTTTGCGCGAGCGTATCGAAGCGATGGAAGAGATGCAGGACCAGGCACGTAGCGCTATCGAGCAACTAAGCGCGGCCATTGAAAAGCTGAAGTCCCCTGCCCTGCGCATCGGTACTCTAATCCAGAACATGGATGCAGACCGCGCCATGGTTTGCGTTAATGGCACCGATTATGTATGCTCGGTCAATCCCGAACTTCCCGAAGCGATCCTGGAGACAGGGATGCGCGTCCTGCTGAACGAGGCCTTCGCCCTTATCGATTCTTTTGGCTATGACCGCGGCGGGCCCATTGTGCGCATCTCCGAAGTCCTTACGGACGGTCGACTGCGCATCGGTTCGGAACATGGCTTGAGCGACGCCATAGTGCACCGCTCTTCGCTTCTGATCAAAGAGAAGCTGAAGAGTGGACTGGACGTTCGCCTCGATTCCAATCAGCGCATCGCCATCGAAATCCTCGGTCAAGCAAAGCGACTTGACCGAACCCTGGCCAACGTCGAGGAAATTTCCTGGCGGGATATCGGAGGCCAGTCCGAGGCTATCGAAGCGATTCGCGACGCCATCGAGTTGCCCTACCTCCACGCTCATCTCTTTAAGCGATTCAACCACCCGGTACCCAAGGGATTTCTTCTCTTCGGTCCGCCCGGCTGTGGGAAAACACTTCTGGGCAAGGCCACTGCCCACAATCTTCGCTTGCAGGTCCGGGAGAAGATGGGGCGCGATCGCCCGGAGTTTTTCCTCAATGTCAAGGGCCCCGAAATTCTCAACATGTGGCTTGGCGAGTCTGAACGCCAGGTCCGCGATCTCTTCGCTCAATGCCGCGAAAAAGCCAACGAAGGCCGCCTTGCATTCCTCTTCATCGATGAAGCCGAATCCATACTGGGCACACGCGGAGCCTATGGTATGGGCGCCAATATCCTTTCTACCCTGGTACCGATGTTCTGTGCCGAAATGGACGGCATAGAGTCGTTGGACAATGTGGTGGTGATCCTGGCATCAAACCGTGCCGACCTGATCGATCCGGCCATCCTGAGGCCGGGACGCATCGACCGTAAGATTCGCGTTCGCCGACCCGATAAAGACGCTGCGGAAGAGATCTACCGCATCTACCTGACAGACGATCTTCCCTTGGACGAAGACCGGGATGAGCTCGTAAAAGCCGTCGTCGCCACCCACTACTCCGAATCCGATTCGAATCGATTCCTGGAGATTACTTACCGCAGTGGTCGACGCGAACATCTCAGTCGAGGCGGATTGGCCAGTGGCGCGATCATCGCTGGAATCGTTGAGCGCGCCAAAGCACTGGCCATCAAGCGATCGGTAGGTGAAGAAGAGGTTTCGCCTATCACTCGCCAGGACCTGGTCAACGCATTGGACAAAGAATACATGGAGAACGAGCTCTTTCCGCCAACCGATTTTACTGAGGACTGGATGAAACTGACGGATTTCGACCCCTCTAATGTAATTCGCCTTCGCCCTTCCCGCACGCAGCATGCGGAATACTCCCTTCCCTCTGTCTAGTAGCAATCTGTCGGGTTGGATTCTGGGCTTTAGAAAGGAGGTAGGCACGGGTAAGGCAGTGGGTGAAGTGTGTCTGGCGATGGATATTCAGTTTGGAATTGAGACAGAATACGGCATCTCCCGCCGGGATCCCGAAAGCATTGACGTGGTCGAAGAATCCATTGCGCTGGTGAGGCAAGCGGCGGAACCGGGCGTTCGAATGCGGTGGGACTACTCGCGCGAGGACCCTCACCAGGATGCCCGCGGATTTCGCGTATCTGAGCTTCGCCAAGATTACGATGAAGCCGACTACTATGCTCAGGACGTGGCCCGGAAACTTACCTTTACCGAGATCAAGAGCGACTACGTCCTGCAAAACGGCGCTCGCTTCTATAACGACCACGCCCACCCCGAATACTGCACACCCGAATGCAGCGCCCTCAAGGAGGTGCTACAGCAGGATCTTGCGGGAGACCGCCTAGTCATGAACTGCGCCGCGGCGATTAATGAGGAAGCGGAAAACCCGGTCGTAATTTTCAAGAACAACACGGATTTTCAGGGGCACAGTTACGGCTGCCACGAGAACTACCTTCTGCCTCGTTCCTTGCCATGGGACGATCTGGCTCAATCCATTCAAGCTTTTCTAGTCACCCGACAGATCTTCTGTGGAAGTGGGAAATACGGATGGGAGAGCGAGGATGGCTTTCAGCGACCCGACTTCCAGATCTCGCAGCGCAGCGACTTTTTCAGCGTCCTCCAGAGCGTGGACACCATGCAGCGGCGGCCGATCGTGAATACGCGCGACGAGCCCCACGCCAATCCCGCTCGATATCGCCGATTCCATGTAATCATCGGGGACGCCAACCTGTCGCCCTATGCTACCTGGCTGAAGGTGGGATCGACGGCTCTGGTGCTTCAGGCTCTGGTAAACGGTGCGCCGCCCGAGGCTTTTCCCTCTCTACAAAAACCCATTAAGGCGTTGAAAAGCATCTCGCGTGATCCTCAGTGGGCATGGAAAGTGGCACTTTCGAACGGCAAATCTTCGTCTGCGGTGGCGGTGCAGGAACGCTATATTGATCTCGTACACGATTACGTGGAGACCCGGGATGATGAGTGGAACCGCGTGTTGCAAGCGTGGACAACCATCCTCGAAGAACTTGCGGCCGACCCCATGACTACTGCCGACCGACTCGATTGGACCGCCAAACGCAACCTGATCGAGTCATTCCGCGAGAGCGAAGGTCTGAAGAAAGACGATCCCTGGCTCCGCAGTCTCGATCTGGCTTACCATCAACTGGATCATGAGGAAGGCCTGTTCTTCGCGCTGCTCGGCCAAGGCGCTATCCGATCTCCCTATACAGACATCGAATTCACCGGCAACGTGCCGCTCCCCCCGGTCTCCACACGGGCCTGCCTGCGGGGAGGCTGTATAGGCAAATTTCGCTCTCAAATTGAGAGTGCCCAATGGGATTTCGTGCGAATCAAGGGCAGGTCAGGCTTGATCGAGGTCAACCTGAGCGATGTTTTCGACAGCGAGACGATCGAACAAGGGCGCGTGGCACTACAGAACGCACAAGCGCCGGAAGATCTCATGGCGCTGCCATTCGTCAAGCGCGTCAGATCGTAGCTGGAGCCCTTCGGCTTCAGTCTTTGCCGGCTCATCCAACTCACTCTGAACGCGAAGGCGTCCAGCTACGCCGCCTTCAGCCCCAGCCTGGTTTTCACATCAGCCAATCGCTGACGGCAGGGACCGATTCCCAGGTTCAGCCGCAGCCAAAGTTGACGGCCACGCGGCCGCGTTCAGAGACCTCCTATTGTGTACTTGGGCTATTTTCTGCTGGAGTCCGTCGAGTGGGCAACCTTGTTGGTCTTTTTTCATATTTTGCTGGCAGGCAACGACTTCGTTCCCAAAACCGAACCGCCACCCGGCCTCCAGAGCCGTCGGCCCTCCAGAACGCGCCGTTGGACAGTCCATTCCAAACCATAGTCGACAGCCACCCGTCCTTCAAAAAAACGACTCTCAATGACCCGGTCTTGCGAAATCCATTAAACCTGATACGTTCCTCAAATATGCCAGATCCAGTGAGAAAGAAGAGACCCAGTAGCCCGAATCCAGGCGGCGGTGGCGAAGAGGGTGGTCCTTCGGAACCCAAAGTGGAAAAACCGAATACCGACGATCTTCTCAGGCGCATGAGAAAGGTGGATCCTGATCAGGCTCGCCGCTATCGGCAGCGTACTGGAGAATGAACGGCGATTTCCTAGCCCTGCTACCGAAGAAGACGTTTCCCCAGCTGCAGGATCCCGATCTGAAGACGGCGCTCTTGGAGGCGACAACGGTGTTCGCCTTCCACTGCGCAGACGGCGTTCTCTTTGCCGGCGACCACCGTGCGACGATGGGAAATATCATCTTTTCCGACAAAACCGAAAAGATCCTGCCGTTGGATGACTATTCACTGCTGGCGATCGCGGGCTCGCCAGCCATTGCATTCGAGATGGCACGAACGCTGCAGACGGCTTTCGAGTTTTATCGCCGCAGTCAACTGCAACCGATGAGCTTGCGGGCGAAAACGCGGGCTGTCTCCCAATTGTTGCGTGAAAACCTGCCCGCCGCATTACAGGGCATCGGCATCGTAGCACCCATCTTCGCCGGCGTGGATTCAATGTCTCGAGACTCCAAAAAGGCGCCTGTTGTCTATTTTTACGATCCTCTCGGCGCGGATTTCGAAGCCACTAACTTCGCCGCCTCCGGTTCGGGCGCTCAGAGCATCAAGAGTGTGCTTCATTACCTTGAAAAGTGGGGAGACCCCCCGCCGGCGCAAATGCCTGTGGCTGCAGCCGTCAACCTCGCTAACCGTTTGCTTATGACGGCCGCCGAATACGACGCAGCCACCGGTGGGATCGACCCCAGCCGTGACCGCTTCGGGACCATAAAGATGCTTTCCGATTCCGGAATTCAGGCCTTCGATAATGAGAGTCAACGGGAGTTCTGGAATGATTGATGAACCCTATCGTTGGTTGGATGCTATCCGCAATCGCCGTGAATACATACGGGATCAGATGCGCGGAGGAACACCGGTTTTCGCCGCTTCACGCCCCGAGGGCATACTACTGCTTGGCGCCGGTGCGGGTAGCACCAAGGTCTTTGAGATTTATGATCGTCACGGTATGGCGGCATTGGGAAACCCGGTGGACATCGAAAAGCTGCGCCAAACCTCAATCCAGGCGGCACACACCGATGGCTTTCAAAGGTCGCCTGAAGACGTCACCTTGAGGCGCCTCATCAACTTCGCCCTCAGTCCCGTTCTGAAGAACGCGTTCGAGCAGATTTTTTCCCCTCCTTTCATCGTCAACAGTATCTTTGCCGAGCTGGGACCGACCCAGAAAGAGGATGTATTAGTAGGCCTGCAATACGATGGCCAATCCCACTTTGAGAATTCCGGAATTCAGGTGGCCACAACCGACGATGAATTATCGCGGCGCGCTGTCGAATGGTTGTGCCAGCACATTTCCGAATCCGACACCCTGACGGATGTTATAAGTCACTGTCTGACGGTTTGTCTCGCAATCGTGAATGACGAGCCTGTGGAGACGCTTGATCCTCCCTCCGGAGTCCTGCTCGAAGTGCCCAACTTGGTAACTGAAATGGCGCTTCTGGACAGGCGCCTTCCAACCGCGAATCACTACCGCGAATTGGACCCGACCGACCTTTAGCTTAGTCCCGGAAAACGCCAGTGCCTTTCGACAGTGAATTCTCGGTCAGCCCGCAGCGCGCTCCCGGGTAGGCTGCTCGCCGCCCTCACCGCTTCCCTGAACTGTCCTTTCGCTGAAACCACTGACTTCCCATGCTCAGGAATCGTATGATCGGTCTGGAGACGGAGTACGGCTGCCTGGTTGAGGGGCCCTACAATTCCGCCGAGGTAGTGCGCGAAGTCCGCAATTGGATTTTTGACCAGCAACGTTTCGGACTCATCGATCTCGAGGATCGCGGCTGGGACGAACCGGCGGGAAACGGCGGCTTTCTCTACAACGGCGGGCGCGTTTACATCGATATGGGCCACATCGAATATTGCACGCCGGAGTGTTCCACCTTGCGGGACGTCGTCCGCTACGATCGCGCCGGAGACCTCATGTTGCAGGCAGCGGTTCAGGAACTGGGACTGGAGGGGAAAGTTAACTTTATACGCAACAACATTGATCACTTTACCGATGCAACCTTCGGCTGCCATGAGAATTTCCTGCTTGATCGATGGGCGCCTTTGACAGAGAAAAACGTGCTTTCGCTGCTGGCTTTTCAAACTATTCGCGTTCTCTTTACGGGCGCGGGCCGGATTGGCGCGGTTCAGCCTATCTTCTATGATGGCGTGCGCCTGTCGTCAGTGGACAACGCCTTCTTTCAGATCAGTCAACGTGCCGATTTTATCGAGAATGACTTCTTTCAATGGGTGCAGCACAACCGCGCAATCGTAAACACACGGGACGAACCCCTTTCTGATCCCCACCGTTTTCGCAGGCTTCATGTGCTCCACGGCGATACCAGTGTGCTCCCCTCTGCGCTTTTCCTGAAGCTGGGAACGACCTCACTGGTGCTGGATCTTCTCGAGACCGATGCTTTGCCCGAAATCGCGCTGGCCGACGCCGTATACACCCTGCAATCGCTTTCCCGGCAGCTGGAACCGCCCTGGTGCGTCGGTCTCTCCAATGGCAGAGAGGATAATGCCGTCGACCTGTTGCGACGCTACCACACCGCCGCGGCCGATGCTTTCAAGGGACGTGATGAGGAAACCGATCAGGTATTGATGCTCTGGGAAAATGTTCTCGACGCCCTCGAAACAGATCCCGAGACCCTCGTCGGTACCATTGACTGGATCAGTAAACGGTTTCTGCTCGAGGCCTTTGCACGGTCGGAAGGCATTGATTGGCACCATGACTGGTTAAAGTCGCAGGATATCGAGTTCCATCATATCGATCCGAAGCGAAGTCTCGGGCTGGCCCTGAACGGAGGCGGCGACTTCTACACTCCGCAAGATACGGAGGGTTCACTGTCGCATCCTCCCGAAGGCTCCAGGGCGCGCGTCAGAAGCCATCTCATGCGCCAAATTCAGCTTCGTGGAGGCAGCTATTTTATAGACTGGGATCGAGTGGAGATCCTACACGATCGAATTTACCTCCTGGCTGATCCCTACGACATTTCGGTGCCAACCGGGGTAGCAATTAACTTTAAACGCTCATTGAACGACACCCTTTAAATGCCTACTCCCCGCAGCAAACTACGGGGAATCTACGCCTTTTCGCAATCTGTCGATCGCCTCGATCACCTAAATTGCCACCTTGCTGCTTCTGCTGGTTTGTCCCCCAATCGCCAGAACTTGAGCTCTACAGATTGCTAGACCCAGCTTCAGCGAACCTGGGCAGATGTGAAGCGGTCTTCGAGCCTCTGGAGGGCCGACGGCTCGGGAGGCCGCTGCCAGGTTTTGTCTCGGAAACGGGCCAGTTGCCTGCCTGAAAGGCATGATCAGGGATCAGCAAGGTTGTCTGCCTGGCGGACTTCCCGATCTCTATCGGGATCCCTCCAGAGGTGACGCGGATCGTGTTTCCGGTCTATTTGCCCCGTCGTTTCTTACCTTTCACTTCGGAAGTGTCCCTATTGTCGTTTCTCTTTAAGTTTATAAATCACTGACATAGTGATACTTCCGTTTATTTTTGCAAGGATTTTCAGGCCTAAATTGTGCTCCCAAATAGCGCTTCGCTTATCTCGGGGCTAGAATCGCTGTGACAATCAGGCGCCGATCTGATAAACTATTTGCAATGGTAACGAAACCCCAGCTACGTAACCGAATTCGTAATTGCGGTGACGTATGCCAAGGCACTCTCGGATGCCGGGAGAGGGGGCCGGGAAATCGATCCGGCCTTTCGTTCCGTCCCTACTTCGCCATAGTCATTGTTCTGGGGCTGGTGCACGGACAGCCGCTTCATTCCCAGCCCGACTTGGCTCCCGACATTACCAGCCCGCTGGAGGCCACCGGAACCGTTAATACCGCCTTTTTTTACCAGATCGCGGCAACCAATAACCCGGTGAATTTTGTCGCTACGGGATTACCTTTCGGTTTGGCCCTCAACGCCGGAAATGGTACCATCATTGGCACTCCGACTGCTTCCGGCGTTTTTACGATTCCGCTGACAGCGGCGAATGGAAATGATCAAGGCAAAGCCGACCTGATACTCGAAATCAGGGAACGCAGACCGCGAATCATCAGCAGCGCTACGGCGACCATAGAGGTAAACCGGCCGTTTTCCTATCGGATTCTGGCAACGAACTCGCCCTTCAATTTCGCGGCCACTGGTCTGCCCAGCGGTCTGATCATAGATACGACCAGCGGGGTCATCTCCGGAATTCCCGTACTTTCCGGTAATACTTTGGCCCAAATCAGCGCGATCAATCCTTTCGGCTCCGGGTCCGCTACACTGGAAATTGCAGTTTTCGGACGCGAGCCACGCATTGTCAGCCCTAATGTGGTACACGCTCCCATCAGTCAATCGCTGCAATATACTATCGCAGCCACCAACAACCCGTTTCAGTTTGGCGCCACCGGATTGCCGACCGGGCTTTCCCTGAACCAGGCCACGGGCGTGATTTCGGGACTCCCGGTGAGAGAGGGCGAAGTCAAAGCCGAGATTACAGCCACTAACCAGTTCGGTTCCGGGCGCGCGACCCTCAGACTGGACCTTACTCAACGCGCACCCCTCATGATCAGTCCGAACCGGGTTGCCGGCCAGGTAGGAAAACCGTTCAGCTACCAGGTCATCGCGCGCAATTCGCCATCCCGGTTTGAATCGAGTATTCTGCCTCCGGGGATTTCTATCAACACAGCCTCCGGGCTGATCAGCGGCACTCCGGTAGTCGCCGGAACCTTCACGATAAATATGCGTCTGATCAACAATTCCGGCGTCGGCGCCGCCGAGGTCGAAGTCATCGTCAATTCCAGCAGTGTGAATCCACCCGTAATCACGAGTCCGTCGGTGGTTACAGCGGAGCTGTCCCGTCCCTTCACCTATCGACCCGCCGCAACCGATGGCGTCACTCAGTTCTCCACAACACTACTGCCTGAAGGAGTGAATGTCAGTGATGCGGGCACGGACATCATTGGGACTCTCGATGTCGTGGATACTTATTTCTTCTCTCTGCTGGCGGAAAATCGCGAAGGAATCGGTTCGAAGGTGATCGAACTCAGGGTGGTTCCTGAACCCGAATCACCGCCCAGCATAGATTCCAGTCTCAGAGTGACGCCGGTTCTGGGCCAACCAATGGAATGCCAGTTCAGAGCGGCCGGCAACGCTATACGCTACGACGGCGATGGCCTGCCCGTGGGCATGTTTATCGAAACCTCTACGGGTAGGGTTCGAGGCACTCCCGGCCAGGCGGGCGATTTCTCCGTTCTGCTGACGGCCAGTAACGCCGCCGGGAGCGACTCGGCGAACTTTGTCTTCCGCGTCGCCGAAATTCCCGTTTCCATCTTTACCGATGATCCCGAGTCTGCCGGCGGATTTAGGAAAAGCGATTGGTTCGGGTCCGTTAACGACACCAACTATCCCTGGGTCTTCCACGATCCCCTTGGGTTTCTCTTCGTCACCTCCTTCTGTGACGACGATATCTGGATGTATTCAGCCGATGGCGCTACCGATCTGGACCTCGGCTGGATCTGGACCTCCCGTGCCCATTATCCATTCTTGTACAGTGTCGAACTCGATGCCTGGCTTCTCTACGAGGAGGGTACCCGCGATCCGAGGTTATTCTTCAATTACTCTTCGGGTGAAACTGAGCAGTACTGACATGCCCCGTATGATGCCGCACGAAACCTCGCTGCTGGAACTTTACTGGCACAGCATCAAACTCATTTTTGAGACCGGCGCTCCAAGCCCGGGAGAAGTCGATGCCTTCGTAATCGAAGAGGATACCTACCTGGTGCTCAGCACATCCAAACCCAAGGCTGCATCCGCCCCCAGGTCGCTCCGCCGCCTGGTTAGCGATACGGTTCAAGTAGTGAGCGACGCGCCCATTCCCGGAATTGCCCTGGAGAGACCGGGAAGCCCCATTCGCTACGTGGCCATTGCCTACGATTTTTCGGCCGAGCCCTGCTGTCAGATTGCGTGGGTTTCGTCACTGCTCGCGGACATCCTGCAAAAGGTCCAGCAGAAAGGCGTCAGGTCACTGGCAATGCCATGCCTGGGTGTGCGACATGGCCCCATAACGGAGGAGCAGTTTCTCTCGGCCCTTCGAACCCAGATCCTGCAGTCCGAGGTGCCATCCCTGAGCCGAATACACCTTTGGGACCATAGCGATGAGCTCGCACCACTCATCTACGCGGCTGCCGCGACCTTCCTGCGCCACTAGTAGTGATTTATCGGACTTGGGTCTTGGGTCTGAGCATTTTAAGGGCGTCGGTCAATTGCCTTCTCACCGGGATCGCTCACCGTTTTCCGCCGAACCTCCCAACCCCTGAACCCCTGGAATTCTGTTCTCTGGACCTACGCCATAGTCAAACGGTACGTAAGTCGCCTGGGCGTCGGCCTCGCCATGCTGGCCCTTACCGTCAGCGTCCTTCGGCCAGGACCCGTCCGTGCCCAAGGCGAATTCTATGAGGACGTTTTTATCTGGAGAATCGAACTTACTCCCCCAACCTTTCTCGTCGGGACCATTCACGTGGACGACCCACGCGTCCTGAACTGGCCTCGAGTGTTGACCGATGTGCTCGAGTTTTCTGACGCAATTTACACGGAACTGCTGCCCGAAAATCATGATGATATAACCGAGGAAATGCTGCTGCTTCCAGAGGGCCAGAGCAACCGCGCCCTGATCCCTGCCGAGCTCATCAATCGCGTTGAGACCCCGCTGCGCGCAGCCAATCCGCTCGCCCGCTTCGATCCCGTCGAGCAATTCAAAGTCTGGGCATGGCCAACACTATCGAAGACCTTCTTCCGCGGCAGCCTGAGCGCAGCTACACTTTCGCTGTGGGGGCTTTTCACTATCTCGGTCCGGATTCGGTTATTCAAATCCTGGAAGAGCGAGGTTTCCGCATCACCCGCGTCACCAAGGACTGGCCCTGGACCCTCCTATCCGATCAGGGCAACGGCTGACGCGCTTCCCCATGGTTCGGCGCCTCTCCGCGCAAGAAGGTCAGCCCTGGCTCTACCATGCCCATCTTGGGTGGCTCTATACGCTCGGTCTCTCCGAAGACACCCTCTGGTTCTGGGACGGCTCCCTCGGTTGGCTCTGGACAAACGTCGCTACCTTTCCCTATTTCTACCGGAACGCACCCATGGACTGGCTCTTCTACTCCATGGGATCCCGCGAACCTCGCTGGTTCCTAAGCACCGATTCCGGCACCTGGTTCGAAGACTGAACGATCCCAGAGGACAAGCGTTCCGAAAATAGAAACGGGTTTCGCCCTCCTGAAATACCCCTTGACAGTGAACACTTGATCATATAAACAAATGAGCATCATGGAAGAATTGACGCTCAGACAGATGGAAATTCTCGGCTACATCCAGCTTCACCGGCGCGAATACGAAACTTGGCCCAGCTTCCGCGAGATCCAGGACCACTTCGGCTTCAAAAGCACCAACGCGGTCATGGGGCACCTCCGCGCCCTGGAGAAGAAGGGCTATCTATCACGCGTTCCCGGCCAGGCGCGTACTTTCCGCATTACTATGGAATTCGACGAGGCTCGGCGGCCTCCAGATTCTATCGATGTCATCGATATGCCGGTATATTCCAGTATCGCCGCGGGCTATCCGGACGGGGTCGAATCGGCCGGCGAAATCGGCCGTATGCAGGTCGACACTGATACCGTGGACGTTCACCGCGTACCGCGCTGCTACGCGCTCAAAGTGCGCGGAGAAAGCATGGTCGACGCGGGCATTTTCGATTGCGATATCGTCATTATCGAGCCCCGTCCCCCCTTGCACGGCGATATCGTGGCCGCTCTCATCGATGGCGAAACGACTTTGAAACGCTTCATCAAGCATACCGGCAAAGCGCCTTACCTGAAGGCGGCGAACGAGCTCTATCCGATGCTTTACCCCGTGGCTGAACTCATTATTCAGGGCGTGGCCAAGGCAGTGGTGCGAAATCTCTAGCGCACCCCCCCAAGCGCCCCGCCTCTCTGCACCATCCCGTTATCCGTGGTTAAAACGAACAGAGATTTTGAACCACGGATAGCGAAGGGCCAGAGCGAGCGAAGCGACCGTCGCCCTGGGCTTCTATGATGTTACAGGCCTTCAGCCTGTTTTCCGCAGACCACCCATTGCTGAACGGGAGGCTTGCGGTAGGCTGATCAATCATCATTATGTGCTATTTTCGTAACGAGCCAATACCATGAGAGGAAAATTCGTACTCCAGGCTGATGTTGAACGCGAAGAGCTCGAATGGGGATCACTCGGTTGGATAAGCCGACCAGCCAGCACCGATTCCAAGGATCTGGTAGTGATCGAGGTAACATTGAAACCCGGGTTCGGGCACGATTTCCACAAACACCCCAGTCAGGAGGAGGTAATTTATGTCATTGAAGGCAAGATCGAACAATGGCTCGAGGAGGCAAAGCAGGAATTGAATGCCGGGGACTCGATATTCATTCCGGCGGACGTGGTACACGCTTCATTCAACGTATCAGAGGAACCGGCCAAGTTGATGGTGACGCTGGGGCCTTGCGTAGGCGATATGGGCTATGAGTTAATCGAAGTTCAAGATACCTCACCCTGGAACGGGTTGCGTTAACGGGGATGCCAGGAGTAGTTTATTCTCTAGATTATCGATTGGTAAAAATGAAAACGCTTTTCAAGAGATTGGGAATCCATTTGGCCGCGGCCGTTTTTGCCCTTCCGACACCCGCGCAGGCGGCGTCTAAAATGGTGCTCGACGCCAAGATTACCGAAGCCGTCGAAACCTTTTACGAAATCTCTCGAGCCGGGGAGATCTTAGCTGAAAAGGCGGCCGGCATGCTCGTCTTTCCCAAGATCGCCAAAGCGGGTCTCGGTGTGGGCGGGGAATACGGAGAGGGTGCCTTGCTGGTCGATGGGGAAGTTGTGGACTACTATCGAAGTGCCGCCGCTTCTGTAGGCCTGCAGTTCGGAGCTCAAGTCAGGACGCAGATTATTCTGTTCATGGAGGAGGAAGCATTGCAGTCCTTTCGCAACAGCAGCGGATGGGAAGTCGGGGTCGACGGCAGCGTCGCTATTGCCAGCCTGGGCGCCGCTGGAAAGATTGATTCGGAGACTGCCAAGCAACCGGTTATCGGCTTTATCATCGCCAACAAGGGCCTGATGTACAACCTCACCCTGGAGGGCACAAAAATCTCGAAGCTGGATAAGGATAAGAAGCGTAAGGGCCTCGGTCTGAGAAAGAAGAAGGACTGACTGCTCAATACTATTTAGACTCTCCGGTAAGTTGACCCATTAAGGCTCCTTGGTCAGCGCCCGCTCTACAGGCGAAGTGGGGAGACGGAGGTCTTCCAAGGAAGCGGATGTCCTTTGGGGAGGGACGCAGGCGAGCTTTACTTCGCGGAAAAGTCGGACCATTTTCGATCTTGGTTGGCGTAGCTGGACGACTTCGTCGTTCAGTAGAAAAGTACGATCACCATTTCTGAAGGGATCCGAAGGCGTCACGCCTGATCAGCGGGCATTAGTTCTGGATTTGGAAAACGTCCGGCTGCAGTAGCCGTGACCTCATATCGTAAAGAACATGAAAGTCGCAGTAGTGCATTACCATCTGCGCCTGGGAGGGGTTACCCGCGTTATCGAAAACGCGGTCGCCGGCCTGGAAGGAACCGAAGTAGAAATCGTCGTACTAGCGGGGGCACCAGAATCGGAGACGCCGATCGAGCCGGTAATCCGTGTGGAGGACCTCGGTTACCGAATGGCCGCTCCGAATGGATTCGAGCGTAAGCTGGCCGGTCACCTGGAGACGGCGGCCCGTGAAGGGCTCGGCAGGCTACCCGATATATGGCACGTTCATAACCATTCGCTGGGAAAGAACGTCGGACTTCCCGGCGCGCTCAGAATCCTGGCCGATCGCGGCGCTCGTATTCTGTTTCAGATTCACGATTTCGCGGAAGACGGCCGGCCCGAGAACTACAACACGCTACTCTCGAGTGCCAGCCAGGATGGTACGGCCTCCGCATGGCGCACCATCTATCCGGCGGCCCGACAACTCCATTACGCTGCGCTCAACACACGGGACCTCGGCTTCCTCAGGCGCACCGGCATTCCCGATTCGAACCTACACCTACTCCCGAACCCGATCGCCGTTTCCGAGATCTCTTATCCCACAAGTGAACCTCTCAATCGCAATTGGGATCGCCTGACGCTCTATCCCACCCGCGCCATCCGCCGGAAGAATCTGGGAGAGTTCATGCTATGGGCGGCCTTGGCGGAGAGTGGGCATCGGTTCGCAGCCACACGCGGGCCGGATAATCCCATCTGGCTCCCGATTTACGAGCGGTGGCAGGCCTTTGCCAAGGCGTGTAGCCTTCCCGTGAGCTTGGGCGTAGCCGAACGATCGTCCACCGACTTCGCTGCCTGGATGAATGCTGCTGACGCCCTCATCTCAACCAGCATCGCCGAAGGTTTCGGCCTCGCATTTCTGGAGCCTTTTTCGATAGGTAAGCCACTGGTAGGACGTAATCTCCCGGAAATCACCGACGATTTCCGCAGTGGCGGCATGGACCTCAGCAGCTTGTACCGGGAGCTGAGAATACCCTTGGCATGGATTGACGAAGGGAATCTGGAATCAATGCTGATACGCAACCTGGCAAGGTTCTATTCCGCCTATCACAGATCACCTCCTGAAGATGCCGTGGAGCGCTGGAAGCTGGCGAAAATCCGTGACGACCGCATCGACTTTGCCGCACTCAATGAATCCATGCAGGAATCGGTCATCCTTCGCGTCATGAATTCCAGTTCAGCTCGGACGGAAATCTCGCCTCTCAAACTTGGCCAGGGACAGTCCGAGGAGGTTTGTAGGCTCAATGCACGACTGGTGTCGGACCGATTCGGCGTCCAGGCCTACGGGGAACGCCTTATGGGGATTTATTCAAGAATGATGGACGCCTCCATTGAACCCGTCGCTTACTGGGACGGTGATGCGCTACTGGACAGTTTTCTCCGCCCCGAACGCTTCCTTTTTTTACGATCATAACTCTCAAGTCCCAAATGAGTTTTTCGGAAAAAGGGCCCGACAAACTGCGGATCATTCGTGAGCTATCCCGGCCGCTCGAACCGATTCCAACCGCACACCCCGCTTCTCTCGAACCCATTACCGGAGTGCGCGCCGTGGTCTTCGACGTCTACGGAACGCTGTTTATCTCCGCTTCCGGCGACATCAGCCTGGCTAAAGCCGAGTCCCGGGAATCATCACTGCGGGAGGCCGTGGAAGCGGCGGGCTTCTCACTCAACGCACCCCACGTGGGTCTGCACCGGCGACTTCTTCGCTCAATCGAAGCCGATCACCACCGTTCCCGCGAGAAGGGCATCGACTTTCCCGAAGTGGACATATGCAGAATCTGGCAAAACATTCTCAGCGCATGTCGGGATGAAGAACTGATCGACGGCGATCTGACCAGGCAGCGAATCGAACGACTGGCCGTGGAAGCGGAATGCCGAGTGAATCCGGTTTGGCCCATGCCCCATCTCAGGGAGACCCTGGAAGCATTGCGACAGAGAGATCTCCTTTTGGGCATAGTTTCCAACGCCCAGTTCTACACCCCCCTGCTCTTCGAGGCGCTTTTGGGCGTGAACTTCAACGAGCTAGGCTTCAATTCCTCCTGCTGCCTCTGGTCGTATCGCGAGCGGCGGGGAAAGCCCTCCCCCGCACTCTTCCAGAAACTGAACTCCGCGCTGCGGGAGAAGGGTGTTCACCCTCATGAGGCGCTCTTTGTCGGCAACGACAAGCGTAACGACATCGGGCCTGCTCATCATGCCGGCCTGAGAACTTGCCTGTTTGCCGGAGATCAACGGTCTCTCCGATTGCGCGAGGACGATCCGAATTCCTCGAGAATTCATCCCGATGGCATTATCACCGACCTCGAGCAACTCCGGCTGCTAGTGTCGTGATCGGCAATTCTTTCTGGCCATAGGGGCGCCACGGCCTTAGCAAGACTGAAATGGTAGAAATGCCGCCTACGGAAAATTCCCTGGTCATGGTGAGTAATCTGCAAAGATGAATTCTGACGAAGAACGGCGCCAGGAGCTCTACTCCCTTTTAGGAGTTTTGCCGTCCCGGACGCGTCCTGTTAAAGCTCAGCAGATATCCCGTGAGTTAGCTGATACTTACGTTTTGGAGAAGCTGGTGTTGGACCTCAACGGCATCGAGCCCGTGCCCGCCTACTTTTCCATGCCGCTGAACGCCGACGGGCCCGTCCCGGTGATTCTCTACAATCACGCCCACGGGGGTGCCTATGACATTGGGAAGGATGAACTCATCGAAGGTCGAAAAGCGCTTCAGCCGCCTCCTTACGCGGAAGCGCTCAGCCACGCCGGTTACGGTGCATTGTGCATTGATACCTGGCTGTTCGGCGAGCGCCGGGGCCGGGACGAACTCGATCTCTTCAAAGAAATGCTGTGGCAGGGCCGCGTACTCTGGGGCATGATGGTCTATGATACCCTGCGTGCCCTTGATTATCTGGAAACACGCGAGGATGTCGATGCCCATCGCATAGCAACCTTGGGACTATCTATGGGCAGTACCATGGCGTGGTGGGTGGCCGGATTGGACCAACGGATCAAGGTCTGTGTCGACCTCTGTTGCCTGACCGATTTTCACGCACTCATGGACACCAACGGGCTGTCCGGCCACGGCATTTATTATTTCGTGCCCAACTTATTGCTCCATTTTACCACGGCGGAGATTAACGCGCTCATCGCGCCGCGGCCTCATCTGAGCCTGGCGGGACGCCACGACCGCCTTACGCCGGTTGCGGGACTCGATCGCATCGATCGATCCATGAAATCGACTTACCGAGCCAAGGCGGCCGCCGAATGTTGGCAGCTGAAGACCTATGGTGTCGGTCACATGGAAACGGCCGCAATGCGCCATGAGGTCATGCGTTTCCTCGAGCAGTGGCTGTAGAGGCCAATGAACATCGAACGTCGAAACAAGAGCTGAAATCAAGCGTGGTAGCTCTCGACTGGCGCCTCGCGCACCTGGTTCTAGCCGGAGGTTCGGATGCTCGACACAAATATCCGAATCGCCCGGGAATGTTGAACGACGCCCTCAATAAGCCTACTCCCCGTAGCAACGGTCTTCGCCAACACCTCCTCCAAAGCCAGAATGGCGACGGGGGAGGCTTCACCCAGTCAGGAGCTACGGGAAATCTACGCCTGTTCGGCAGGACTTCTACGCTGAGTCGAGTCGCTCGGGGCCCTCAACGTAGTCAATCTATTTTTTGCCAGCCCATTTATCTTCTCCTGCTGCAGGAAGAAGTGTCTTTTAATGAACGGAAAAGGCAAAGTGTGCTCGGACCTTTTTCGACTTGAAAATGGGCTGAAACTGTGCATTATTTATAGTGCGTCTGGGAGGAGTCGCCAAGCGTCTCGTCTTGGGGCGATTTGCCTCAATAGCCCAGTCGCTTTTTTTTGCATGGTCGGGTGATACGAATGTACCTGTGCTACATTGACGAATCAGGGACATCGAGCATCCCCGGAAATACCTCGCACTTCGTACTCGCTGGCATTTCCGTTCCGATCTGGCACTGGAACGACTGCGACAGAGAAATAAGGCGCCTCAAGAGCCAATACAATCTCGCGAAAGCGGAAATCCATACGGCGTGGTTGCTCAGAAAGTATCTTGAACAACACAGGGTACCGGATTTCGATAAGCTGGATTACGGTCAACGCAGAAGCGAGGTCAATCGCCTGAGAACATCCGAGCTACTGCGGCTGCAATCATTACAAAATCGGAAGCAATATCGGCAAACGAAAAAGAACTACAAGCACACGGCGGACTACGTCCACCTAACGCTAACCGAACGCCGACAATTTATCTCAGACGTGGCCGATTGCGTATCCGATTGGGGTTTTGCGCGGTTATTTGCGGAGTGCATTGACAAAATCCACTTCGACCCTACCCGTTCATCGTGGTCCGTGGATGAACAGGCATTCGAGCAAGTTGTATCGCGATTTGAGCAATACTTGCATGCGGTGGCGTCTGAACCGGACAGAAAAGGATTCGGTTTACTAATTCACGACAACAACGAAACGGTTGCGCGCAAGCACACGGCCATCATGAAGCGTTTTCACCGTTTTGGCACTTTCTGGACTCAGATAGAGCGCATTAATGAACCTCCCCGACGCAAGCGTCGGGGTATCGGGGAAGGAGAACTTATTCTCTACCACAGTGTTAACTGACGCAGATCCTCCTTCGGCTTGCCCTGTTCCAAAACGTATTTCTCCACCATCGCCCAATTCCCTCTCTCCCCAACCGTCCCCACGTAATACCCTGAACTCCAGAATCTTCCTCCCCAGAGTTCCTCCTTCAGCCACCGCTCCCTCTTGAACAACTCCCGTGCTGTGATACTCTTGAATTTCATCACGATACTTCCTGGCGCTATTTTCGGATGTGCCCCGCACAGTAAATGCACATGGTCTTTATCCATCCCTAGGGCCTCCAGTTCTATTTCATAGCGTTCCCCTATCCCTCTGGCCGTTTCGATCATCACTCGCTCAATCCGCTTATCTATCAGCGCCTTCCGATACTTCACCGGCATCACCACATGATAGTGGATCTCCCACACACAGTGACTTCCTCGCTTTACTCGACTTTCTTCCTTCCTCTCTCCCACCCTCTCTTCTTTATCAAGTCAGCCACCCCGCAGCAAGCTACGGGGAATCACCAAGTCGAAACGCCCTTATTCGTGGACAGTCAGCTAACGGGTATGGTTCAAATTGCTGATATATGCAGCTATGCATTGAGACGCTACCTGGAGAATGGCGAAAATGAGCTGTTCGACAAGGTCTTTAAACGAGCTGATCGTCGCGGCAAAGCAACTGTCGGCATCCGCCATTTTACGACCGATGGATGTTCCTGTTCGATTTGTTCCGGACATAGATGGTAGTCGGAACCTTGCACGAGGGGCACATCGCGCTCTTCGCTCGCTGTATAATGTTCTGAAGGACGGTCCAGCTCGCACGCGGCGCGACCGCAAAACGGGAATGCCCATACAACCTTCCGCCCCGAGCCGCCGGTGGCAAGGCCGAAGGGCGTGGCAGTGGGAGGGGTTGGCGGAGAGATCGCCAGTGTGTTGATGGGCCGAGCTGGGAGAGGGCATGGGAATGGAACCTATTTTTTGCCAGCCTATTTATCTTATATTCAACTCTTTCCGTGTCAAAGGGATGCTGAACGCGAAGAGGTTCTCGCTTCATTCTCTGCTCAGTGAGCCAAGTCCTTGGGGGCTTTCCGAATCGTTGGTGAAAAAGGCGCTCAAGGTGCCTCTTTGAAATTCTAAACCCCTTCGCGAGGCCTGCGAATCTATAGCCGTTGCATTCGGCAAGGGCAGCAAGACTGTCAGGGTCGAGGGGCTCATACGGTTAGTCGGGGACGAGCTTGAGACGCCCCTACTGGAGGACGGGGAGAGAGTGCTGTTGGCAACAGATTTTTTGCCAGCCCATTTATTCTTCTCACAGGTCGTCATACGCGAAGGTGTTCAGAGAGAATTCATTGGGTTCGCCATCCACCCATGTTCCGATGTAGAAAAGCAGGTGGCGGTCGCCTACCCAATCACATCCTTCTGCAGATCCCGTAACACTGTAAGACCACCCCAATCACCTCCGCGCATTCGGCGCGGACCCGACTTCAGACGCTCGCTCAGATACCCGCGAAAGATCTCAAACTGATCCTGCACGAAGTCATTGGAACCCAGCACAGCCCCGTCGGTGAAATAGCGCACCCGGCAGCGTAGCAGTTCAGGCATCGAAAGCTTTCCTCCACCCTCAAGGACTGCCCTTGCCTTTTCTTGATCGATATACGGCTGACCACTATACCGGGGCAAGCTCCCCTTCCCGAAAATTGTCATCCTATAGCTTTCCCGGGCCGTTTTCCAGTCGGAGCCGAAACTCAACATTTGAATGCCTCGGCGTGCCTTTTCGGATCCACCCAGCGCTTCCGAGTAGCCACAGAAGCGATATTCCTTCGGATCCTGGCAAAGATGCGCACGCACCGGGTTCAAGTCGATATAGGCCGCCACTGTCTGTAACGCCAAAGATCTGCGTTCAATCAGCACGCTGCGGAACCTCTCCGCCCACAGCGTCCCAAATCGAAAAGCGCTGCTTCAGTTCCTTCATAAAAATTTACACATCCCCCATGCGCGCCAGCAGCCTGTCCCGCCAGGCCTTCCCGTAGGGTCCGTCCTCCTGCAACGCTGCTGCCAGCATGGACACCCTCACATCCCTCTCCCCGTGGAGTTCTGAAAAGCGCCTTTGTATTTCCTGATCCGTTACTTCTCTATACTCCGGTATCCTTACCAGCAGATGAAAATGATTGCTCATAATGCAATAGGTCAGAATCTCCACTCCGCAAAAGGTAGAGACCCTCCCAATCTGCCTCCTCAAGACCTCCTTGGCCCGGTTATCCAGATACCCCCCCCCAGCCTTGCCACCGGCGGCTCGGAGCGGCAGATTGGATCTCCGTCGTGGACCCGCTGCGGCCACCGCCCAGCCCCCGAAACGCGTGACTAATCTCCGCACTTGTGTTCCCAAACGGCTTGCGTATCCTTCTCCCCGCTGAAACGCTCTTCCGGGACGGTCTCACCGACCATTTGCTCATAACGCCCGGAAAGCGACCCTTACCAATACCATGCTGACGCAGTAACCTCCTGGAGTTCATGCCCCTCACTCCTGACACCAAGCTCGGCCCATATCGGGCCATCGCCAAGATCGGCGAGGGCGAGGGCGGTATGGGGGAGGTGTACCGCGCCCGCGATCTGAAGCCAGCAAATGTGAAGGTCAGACCAGACGGCGTCGTGAAGGTAGTGGACTTCGGGTTGGCGAAGGCGAACGCGCCGGAGGGTGCGGAGAGCGATCTGGCCGACTCACCGAGGATTACCGTGGACCACACACGACCGGGCACCTTGTTGGGCGCCGCCACCTACATGAGTCCGGAGCAAGCACGTGGAAGGCAGGTGGACAAGCGAGCGGACCTCTGGGCGTTTGGCTGTGTCCCCTATGAGATGGTCTCCTGGTGGATATCGAATCAAGCCTCCAGGCCATGCTGGACAAACTCTCGACCGAATCCCCCCTGTTCGACAGCGCATCCGGGCGCGACGACTAAGATCAGATCGAAATGACCGGCCGTTCCTCCCAGCTCAAGACCCAGATCGGCACCGTCGCAACCATGTACGTGGGCTACGCGTTCTTCATGGTCCTCAGGACGGCGCCCATCACTGCTTCCGCCAGCATGATCGATGAAGGCCTGATCGACAAAGTGCAGTGGGGCAGGATCCTGGCCTTGGGCACGGTGGGAGCCATTCTCGGCAAGTTCATCACGGGTTGGATGGCCGACAAATTCGGAGGGAAGATCACCTTTACGCTGGCTCTTGTTGTCACCTCCGCGGCGATCGCACTTTTCGCCGCCAGTTCGACGGCGGTGCTCTTCGGAGCCACACTGTTCCTCGCGCTTCTGGCCAAGTCGGCAGGGTGGCCTTCCATGGCAAAACTGATCGACAGCTGGTTTAAACCCAAGCAGTACGGAAAGGTATGGGGAGTGCTGTCCACGAGTTCACGTGTGGGCGCCATTATTGCCATGTTCTTTCTGGGCTCCCTGCTGGCGTACATGTCCTGGCGTCTCGTCCTGACGGTGGCAGCCTGCGTCGGCGGACTCGTCGTCCTTTATTGCTTCTTCCGATTGAAGGACCGTCCTCTGGCGGATCCCGAGGTCCCGGTTGAAAGCGACGCTCAAGAACTGCTGGCGCCAAAGGCGCCGCATCCATTCGACGGAACCACTCTCCCTCAGGCACTGAAACGCTTTTCCCTCAGCAGCCGATTCTGGTTGATAACGCTGAGCCTGATGGGACTGACCATCCTCTGGGATTTTCTCTACTTCGTACCGATCTACCTGAAGGAAACACTCGATATATCAGCCTCCGAAGCGGCCAGAACGACGACCGCCTTTCCGGCGGGCAGCTTCGTGTCGGTGCTCATCGGTGGTTATGTATTCGACAGACTCGATCGAGGCCGAATGGCGTTGGTCATGGGCCTTCTGCTGGTCATCGCCACCGGTTGTATCCTCTCTTTCCAGTTCACGGAGGGTTTTGGGCTCGATAACGACAAGACGATCTACCTGACCATCGCCCTTCTGTTTGTGTACGGCCTCTGTGTGGCGCCTTGCTACTACCTGCCCATGAGCGTGTTCTCCATCGAGTACGGAGGAATCCACGCCGGCTTCCTTATTGCCCTGCTCGATGCGCTGGCTTTTGCGGCATCGGCTGTATTCTCGTTCTTTGGGGGCACACTCGCGGAACAGGGATGGGACGTGTTCTTTACCGTGCTTCTGGCGATCTCCATGGCGTCGATACTGGTCACGTTCCTCTTCTTGAGGGGAGAGTGGCGCGTACAAGAACAAGGAGCAGTGAGAAGCAGCGGCCCTGCCTTCGTAGCCCAATGAGAGTGTCGAAGCGGCCGGACCCTCTTGAGGTGGTGCGGACCCGCCTTCCGACGTTCGCCCATATATTTACGGAAGGTCTCGAACTGTTCCTGCACGAACTCGCTGGATCCCAACACCGCCCCGTCGGTGAAATAGCGCACCCGGTAGCGGAGGAGCTCTGGCAGCGAAAGCCTCCCTCCGCTCGCGAGGACTATTTTTGCCTTTTGCGGATCGATATATGGCTGGCCCCTATAGCGGGGCAGGCTCCCCTTCCCGAAGATCGCCGTCCGATAGCTTTTCCGGGCCGTTTTCCAGTCGGAGCCGAAACTCAACATTTGAATGCCTCGGCGTGCCTTTTCGGATCCACCCAGCGCTTCCGAGTAGCCACAGAAGCGATATTCCTTCGGATCCTGGCAAAGATGCGCACGCACCGGGTTCAAGTCGATATAGGCCGCCACTGTCTGTAACGCCAAAGGTCTGCCTTCAATCAGCACGCTTCGGAATCTCTCCGCCCACAGCGTCCCAAAGCGTCCGTGAGTGCGGTTGTACCAAATCGAAAAGCGCTGCTTCAGTTTCTTCATAAAAATTGACACATCCCCCATGCGCGCCCTCAGCCTGTCCCACCAGGCCTTCTCCCGTAGGGTCCCGTCCTCCTGCAACGCTGCTGCCAGCATGGACACCCTCACATCCCTCTCCCCGTGGAGTTCTGAAAAGCGCCTTAGTATTTCCTGATCCGTTACTTCTCTATACTCCGGTATCCTTACCAGCAGATGAAAATGATTGCTCATAATGCAATAGGTCAGAATCTCCACTCCGCAAAAGGTGGAGACCCTCCCAATCTGCCTCCTCAAGACCTCCTTGGCCCGGTTATCCAGATACCACTCTCCCCCCACGATCCGTGACATACAGTGGTATCTCGACGGACCTAATCCCATCATATTTACCCTTCGCAATCGCACAACTTCCTGTAAATTTAGCCAAAGCTCTTCTGTCAATCTATATTTTGCCAGCTCATTTATATTTTCCGCTGCTCCGTGAAATGACCGTAAAACTTCCCGAAAAACTGTTTGTGTTTCGGTAGCAGACCGCCACATTTTCAGGTTCGCTAGACGCATGCACGCGTTACCCAAAACCCAAGCCAGCAGCGCGAGTCGTTGCGTTCGCCGTTTCGTATGTGCACTTGCAGCGGAGACAAGAGAGAGTTACACGATGGTGACCGGTTTGAGAATTTTTACGATTCTCCGTTCCCGGATTGTGCCTGTTCAATGTCGCACTTTTGACGATTGTTAGAGTATCATGAACTCCAAGTTACTTGCACGCAGATTAGCCCTCGCCAAAGAGGCTTATGAGCAGCAATTGAATCGGCGCGAACAGGCGTCAAAGCGGTTTACAACGACTGTTGGTGTTTACGCGATTGTTGGTGGGATCCTAGCATACTATTTGAGTGATCTTCATCTTGAGGCATATCAAAACGCCCACCTATGGTTTTATCTTCCGTGCCTTTTTGGAATCGGTTGCGCTGCTATCGGCTATTTTTTCATCTTGAGACTTCTTATCGTTGGCACGCCTTTCCGAGTTCTAAATACGGCATCAAGAATTGATGCTGGCATCGTAGAGTCGGTTTCGGACCTTCCAGATAATGAAACGATCCACGGGAAGGTGCTATCGGCTCTCGACGAGGCTATATTGGCGCAATACAGGGAGTGTGCTTCATTCAATCAGCACGCCAACGATAAGAGGGATAGATTTTACACTCTGGCACTTCGCCTGGCTACGCTCTCTGTTACTTTTCTCTTGCTCTCGCTTCCGGCTTTTATCTATATTTCCAGTGCAAATAAGGACAATGTCACTAAGGTCGTGGTTACACACCCATTAAAAATTGTGTCAGAAAACGAAAATACAGAACCAGCGGAACCGACCGAATCCGCCGAACCGGCCGGTTCGGCGGAACCTACACTGGAACCGGTGGTACAGATCGAACTCCCGGAACCGATTGAAATCAACGAAGCCCGGAAGCTTCCACTACCACCAGAAGCTCCTCCGACGAAGGAGGACTGAATTAGCGAATCGGCCATTCCACGGGATCCTGCTGAGCCGAATGCCACTCGGATAAGGCTCATGTCGACGCCTGAAAGCGGGCATGATTTGCGAGGATACGCTGCTTCAAAACGGCGCGCGGCACCGTCATTCGGGGAAACGGTTTTGGTCGTCGTTTGACAACCCTGGGTTCGAAGCGATCGAGACGCCTGGGCAGGCAGTCGCCAGCGATCGTGCGCAACAATTTGTGTCGCAGGCTGTGCCATTGCTTGCGGCTGGCTTGCGCCATTTCGGCGGCGAAGCGCAAGGTAGCGTCCAGCGCGCCTTTGAAAGACAGGCGCATCGAGTGCCCCGCGGATGTATGGCATCCGGTGGCGCGGGCGGCCTGTTGCATCAACAGTCGAACCAAGTTGTAGGCGATCGCATACATGGTGACCATTTTCACCGCCATGGCCGGAGACCTGGCGCCGATAAAATCCATACCCATGGTGGTTTTGATGTCATCGAAGCACAACTCGATCTCCCAGCGTCGTATGTACAGTTGCGCCAGTTCTTTTGCCGGCGCCTCCAGCAGCGTGGTAACCACCCTGATGTGCCGGGTGCGAAAACCGGGAATGTCGATGCGGTAGCGCACATAGCGCACTGTGATCGTGGCCGGCAGCGCTTCCCATTCCGGCTGTGTGACATGGGGTGGGCGGGCGCTTGGCGCAGGCCGCCTCCACTGCACCGTGACATCGTCGCCACGCATCCCCTTAGGCCAGCCACGCGAGCCGTTCAGTCGCGTCAACACATCCACGCCCCGGGCCGCCAAGGCCGCAAAATGCAGGTAGGAACCATACAAACGGTCGCCCAACAGCACGTCGCCGGCCTGCAAATGCTCCCTCAGTTCGACATCGAACATGCCGCCTTCGTGGGCGGTGTGGGGACTGAACGAAAACCGCTCCAGCGCACTGCTGCCCAGATTGAACAGAGCCACTATCTGCATCACCGGAAACCCGCAACCGGGTTTCTGCCCGGCCGGTTGGCAATACTCCTCTTGATTGGCTGGGGTGTCTTCCAGTTGCACCGAGGTGCCGTCCACGACCATGACGCGCCGCCCTCCCAGCAACCCTCCCGAGGACATCATCTTCTCACAGACCCGCCCATGTACCGCATCCACACTGTCCTGTGGCAAGCGCTGGCGCGCATCACTGTAACTGCCGGTGCTCTTGCTTAGGTCCCGCTCCCCATCGACGGCGCAAACCGAGGCCTGTATTTCTCGCACCGCATCGCGCAGACTGCCACCGCGAAACACCTGTCCGAGCATGCCCCAAAAGGTCACATCGGCCGGAAAGAGCCGCTCGCGGCAGCCGTTGGCACCGGCGATTTTTTCCGCTTCCACCGCTTCGCCAAACAACGAATGCAGTTGACCCGGAGCGCGCCCCCGTATCTCATCGAATCGTTCTTTGAGGGTCCGCGCGGCAGACTTTTTAGCTCGTCCAAAGAAGCGGTTGAAACCTTTGAAGTATAGTGTTTTATGCATACAAACACGATGCTTAAATAACGTCTATTTGGCGAGCTTTATCTACAATGAACCTCCCCGACGCAAGCGTCGGGGTATCGGGGAAGGAGAACTTATTCTCTACCACAGTGTTAACTGACGCAGATCCTCCTTCGGCTTGCCCTGTTCCAAAACGTATTTCTCCACCATCGCCCAATTCCCTCTCTCCCCAACCGTCCCCACGTAATACCCTGAACTCCAGAATCTTCCTCCCCAGAGTTCCTCCTTCAGCCACCGCTCCCTCTTGAACAACTCCCGTGCTGTGATACTCTTGAATTTCATCACGATACTTCCTGGCGCTATTTTCGGATGTGCCCCGCACAGTAAATGCACATGGTCTTTATCCATCCCTAGGGCCTCCAGTTCTATTTCATAGCGTTCCCCTATCCCTCTGGCCGTTTCGATCATCACTCGCTCAATCCGCTTATCTATCAGCGCCTTCCGATACTTCACCGGCATCACCACATGATAGTGGATCTCCCACACACAGTGACTTCCTCGCTTTACTCGACTTTCTTCCTTCCTCTCTCCCACCCTCTCTTCTTTATCAAGTCAGCCACCCCGCAGCAAGCTACGGGGAATCACCAAGTTCAACTTAATTATCGGACATGAGACTAGGAGAATCCGCTACACTTCCCGGGAAAAAGCTGGAGACCTTCCCCAATCGTCACCCTCAGCGTGACTATGTGGTCAAGCTGGAGACAAAAGAGTTCACCTGCCTTTGCCCGGCCACCGGTCAACCTGATTTTGCCCGCATCGCGATCGAATATATTCCCGACCAACGGATCCTGGAATCAAAGTCGTTAAAGCTCTACCTTTGGTCGTACCGCGATCAAGGGGTCTTCCACGAGCACGTTACCAACCTGATCCTCGATGACGTAGTGGCCGCGCTGGCGCCTCGCTGGTGCCGGGTCAGGGGTGAATTCTCGATTCGTGGGGGTATCGCGATCAACGTCACCGCCGAGCATGGCGAGCGCGGGCCGGAATGACGATGATCCACAAAGCTACGCCGTGGGCTCGAACTCTACGGTGAGATTCTGACAGATATGCCTTCGATAAATGCTTCGCCGCTTCTTTGCCTTTTTGCCGTTCGGTTTCCGGCCCTTAGGCGGCTCTATGAAAATATCCTCTTCAGGCTTGAGTTCCCGGACCTCGACGTGAGCGTAGTTCTCGAATTCGACATTCTGGATTGGGTCATGCACGGGTGTAGCGATGTTCTGAAAACGTGAAAATTCTACCGTTATCGAGTAACAACCATCTGTGTTCAATCCGTTTTCTCGATATTTGACGTCGTCCGGCAGGGAAAATCGACTCCAATTACACGAAAGATCGGGAAATCGAATCGTGTTGGCTTCAATTTCTCCCTGTTCATTTAAGTAGTCCAAGCGAAAATCCCTGTAGAGCAAGTCGTCTTGGGCGAAGTTCCTCGGAGAGAGTCGTTGGCGCCCGGCAATTCTCAGTCGTGCAGGAAAATCAGAATTCATTGAAAGCAGCGACAAGCGCCGAAATAACTCGTGGCGTTTCAATAAACTCGGTCAGGTAGATCTCACCGCTATCGTAGACCTGACCAAGACAATCAAGCTCGTTATCGATTTCCATGCTGAGAGAGCGATCAGATTTTGGATGACGGTAAACGAAGAACAGGCCTTCTTCCTTACTTGGAGCGATGAAGTCCGGATGAAGTCTGAATTTCTCGAATATCTCCGTACAAATCCTAGTCGCTTTTTGTCTGCACTCTAGGGTGGGAGGCTGAACTCCTTCTTCAATCCAACGCGTCGGCAATGTAATTCTACTTATACTAGAAGCTAATCTACCAATCGATGGATCTGGTAGCACTATTGGGAACCTCAGCATTTGCTGGACCACCCCCTGGTCGGTTCTGGGGTCGGCCACTCGAGCCTGTAGATGACCTGGAGAGAAGTACCCCTTCGTGAGTGTTACAATAGAAACCGGTCCTCCCCCAAATGTCCATCGCTGAAATTCGCCTTCTTCCCAATCGGGCACCTCGTCCCCACGGTTACCCGTTTCCGAGTAGTCGGAGTCCCCTTCGCGCGTTTCTTTCTCAAGCACTGCTGCGTTGAAATACGATCCAAGCGGATCAGAAGCGAACTCCGTCTCTTGTTCCGAATGCTCGAGATTGATAACCTTAGTTGACATCGGTCGTGAATATAAGCCGCTCTGTTAACTCCTGCGATCGCAGGAAATTCTGCTCAAATGCCAAAACGGCAGCGGAGATTTCCTTCAATGGCTTGGGTACGTAGTGAAAATTAAAGGTCAAAGTCTTACCATCTAATCGGCTTTGGAAGCCCAAATTCAGGTCGTGATCCGTGAAGCTAAAGCAGTGTCCGTATTCGGCCGTTCGGTTTGGCAAGCCAATCGGCCTATAGAAATCATCCAGTTTATCTTCCAAAACGAAACGCCAAATCTCGAATTCTTCGTCTTCTGACAGGGAGTAATGAAAATTGTGTCCCACACCCGAGATCGGCGTGTGTGCGAGTCTCTCGCATATGCCTTTTCCAATCTTGGTCACGCTATTCAAATTCTCGGTTGCGGTGCTTGCGGGCTTGATGATCAGTCGTGCCTCAGAAATCGCCACTTGAACCGCAGTAAATTTATAGACTAGAGGCAGCGCTGGATTCGATCGTGGAAACTGCAATTCGAAGTGGTCGTCTGAAATTACATCCGGAAACTGGCCACGGAGCCATTCGGGATTGATTACGGCGCGGTTCCATGCGCCGGGAATGTTGATATTTACGGAATCTTCTATCAACTCAGCCACCTCGAGTAACCTATCAGGTCTAATTGGTATTGCAAGGCCCACCCGAGTTGCCAGCAAATTGATGCCCCTGAGAGCATTGCCCATTGCTCGCGCGTGAGCCCTTCTTCGTTCAGGGTATATCAGCGGCGTATATCTGGACACCCGTGTTTCACGAAATCACATCCTTCTGTAAGCTGCGAAGAACGGTTAAACCTCCCCAATTTGCCCCGTGCATGCGGCGAGGACCCGATAAGAAGGAAACGGGTATCACTACAGCGAGAAGAACTCGCCGGATTGCAGGTCTACGAACTCGCGGGGTCCGGAGGTGCCGGTGAAGTAGAAGATCCACGAACTTCGATTAAAGCTGAAGAGATTCGGGTAGAGGTTGGCGTCGGTGAATAACCACCCCTCGGCACTGAGGTCAAAAAGAAAGATGCTTTCCGGGGTGCTGTCCTCGAAGATGAACAGCCAACCGTGCTGGGCATGAAAGATCCACGGAGCGAAGGCGATGTTGAATTCGCCGAACCAGTCCGACGACCACCAGTCCTCTCCGAGTTCGGAAGCGCCTACGAAAGCAGCGGGCGGACCGGAAGCAGCAGCGGGTTCGACGATCGCGGTGAGCTGGCTGCTTTGACTACAGCCACCGATATTGCAGACTTCAATCCAGTAGAAAGTAGTCTCAAACAGGGGCTCGGAATCGAAACGCCCAATCGCACTGGTCAGGTTCAGTGCTCCCTCGACCGGATTGGAACGGTCGCCGACGAGGCCTTTGTAGGCCTGCGGCGTAAAAGTATCTTGATCCATATCCATAAAGAACGTCACCGACTTTCCGGCCTCAATGGTCTGGGTGTCGGATGGTGTGAACCCCGAGATCACCGGTGCGGAAACCCCTTGGGCCGAAACAAATTGGGTCAGTGCGGTGACGGCGGCGCCGACGATGATAGAGAGAACGATGTCTTTCATGGATTTTTCGCTCGTTTGGCGGACGGCTAATTCTTTGCGTTTTGAAATGGTGGCGTCAAGTCCAAGACTTCAACCAGGATTTTTGGTCGGGTGTTCTTGTCTCCGCAAATTAACGTCTGCGAAATACCTGGGCGTAGTCCGGCCTCCCGGAACACACCTGACCCGCGGCCCGGCTTCGCAACGCTTCGCCGGCGCCGCACCAGGCTTCGACCCGCCAGGGAGGCCGGTCGAAGCCTGGTGCGGGTAGACGGAATCGAACCGACGTAACCAGCTTGGAAGGCTGGTGTTCTACCACTGAACTATACCCGCTCGCCCAGCATGCCGGGGACCTTCAGGCCACGCTTCCCCGTCCGCTGATGAATGGGAGGCGAACCTGCTTCCCGCCACAATAGTTGGCAGCGAAGCATCCCTAAGGTCAAGGCTATGTTCAACGAGCGAACCCGTGGACGATCAAGGTCATTGATGAATGTCGGCCTATATTTGGGTTGCGTTCCTAAATCCTCTCCTCCAGACTCGCTTCAGGAAAGTATTTCAGGCACAGCCATCCCGCAGGATGTGGTGAGACTCCCTTTCGGGCAGGGTTAAAAAAAGGTGGTCGGCGGCGGATTCCGACCAAAGAATCCGCAGTATGAAAAACATAACGCCGACGAAACACTACAGCAGCACCTTGCATCAGCTTTGTAAACTCATCCCGTCGCATTTGACGGAAAAACTCGCCCGGGAGTACGGGGTCGATAAAAAGGCGCGCACCTTCACGCCATGGAGTCATGTGGTCAGTCTGCTCTTTGCGCAACTGACCCATGCCATCGGGCTTAACGACGTCTGCGACACCCTGCGGCATCATGCGGCCAAGCTCAGGGCGATCAGGGGAGCGGTTGCACCGAGCCGAAACACTCTTTCGCATGCCAATAGGGAGCGCGACAGCGACATGATGGAGGCGTTGTTCTGGAAGGTGCTGGGGCATCTGCAAGAGCTTTCGCCGGGCTTTGGACCGGCCGGGCGCTACCGAGGCCTGCCCCGTCGCTTCAAACGGGCGATCCATGCGATCGATTCCACCACCATTGCCCTGGTGGCCAACTGCATGGACTGGGCCAAGCACCGTCGGCGCAAGGCCGCGGCGAAGATGCACCTGCGGCTCAACCTGCAAAGTTTTCTTCCCGGCTTTGCCGTCATTGAAGAAGCTTCCCATCACGACGACACGCGGACTCTGGCCCTGTGCGCGGGGCTGCAGGCCGGAGAGATCGCGGTTTTTGACAAGGCTTACGTGCATTTTGCCAATCTTTTCCATTTGAGCGAACGCGGCATATTCTGGGTCACGCGCGCCAAAGACAACCTGCGCTGCCATGTTTGCCGCAAGCGCCTGCGCAAGCCTCAAGGACGTATCCTGCGGGATGACGAGGTCACCCTGAAGGTTCCCGCCTCCCGCCGGCAGTATCCCGGCAGGTTGCGCCGGATCGAAGCCGAAGTGGAAGTCAACGGCGAGTGGGTCGTCATGGTTTTCCTCACCAACAACATGGACTGGGCCCCTTCCAGTGTCTGCGCCCTCTACCGCTGCCGCTGGGGCATCGAGGTGTTTTTCAAGCAGATCAAGCAAACCTTCAAGGTCTGCGATTTTCTCGGGCATTCCAAGCAGGCCATCCGTTGGCAGCTGTGGGCCGCCCTGCTGCTGCTCGTTCTGCTCCGATACATTGCCTTTATCAGCCAGTGGCCGCACAGCTTCACCCGGTTGTTTACGCTCGTGCGCGGCGTGCTCTGGGACCGCTTCGGGCTTTTCGATCTGGCGGACTTCTATGGGACAGCACGAACCCGATATCGAATGTGTTCCCAGCCTCAACAGGCTTACCTGCCCGGTTTCTCCCCTTAGCTCTGTGGGACAGCATCCGTCCATATCAACCATTTCCCCCCTGTTTTACATTTTGACTTTTTCCCAATATCAACCGCTATCCCGCTCCATCCCTCAGGCTTGCCTTCAGGGTTTAGGCCTTATGGGATGGCTGTGTATTTCAGGGAACATTAAACGCCCATGCTGAGAGGGATCGTGCCGAATCCAGCGAAAATCGCACCCCCGCCGGACGGGCTTTAAGACCACCACCGCAACTAGACGATCAGAATAACACGAACCATGGCTCCAATAGCGCAAACCGCATCAGGCTCCCGTGTGGGCGGCGCCGGCAAGGCCGGAAAGAAGCTCACATTTTGGGAACAACAACAACTGGCAAAACAGAAGGCCTACGAGAAGCAGGCCAAGAAAAAGAGGATCAAGCTGGATGAATTGTGCGTATTCACCAACCAGCTTGCCTCTATGCTGGAAGCCGGACTGCCGCTTGTCTCGGCCATGGAGGCCCTGCAGGAACAGACCGACAATCCGGTTTTTAAGATTATTATCCGCAATGTGCGCAATGAACCTCCCCGACGCAAGCGTCGGGGTATCGGGGAAGGAGAACTTATTCTCTACCACAGTGTTAACTGACGCAGATCCTCCTTCGGCTTGCCCTGTTCCAAAACGTATTTCTCCACCATCGCCCAATTCCCTCTCTCCCCAACCGTCCCCACGCAATACCCTGAACTCCGGAATCTTCCTCCCCAGAGTTCCTCCTTCAGCCACCGCTCCCTCTTGAACAACTCCCGTGCTGTGATACTCTTGAATTTCATCACGATACTTCCTGGCGCTATTTTCGGATGTGCCCCGCACAGTAAATGCACATGGTCTTTATCCATCCCTAGGGCCTCCAGTTCTATTTCATAGCGTTCCCCTATCCCTCTGGCCGTTTCGATCATCACTCGCTCAATCCGCTTATCTATCAGCGCCTTCCGATACTTCACCGGCATCACCACATGATAGTGGATCTCCCACACACAGTGACTTCCTCGCTTTACTCGACTTTCTTCCTTCCTCTCTCCCACCCTCTCTTCTTTATCAAGTCAGCCACCCCGCAGCAAGCTACGGGGAATCACCAAGTTGATGTGTCCAGTGGCACCGCCTTCTCGGACGCAGTCAGAAAATTCCCCAACGCGTTTCCCAACCTCTTCATATCCATGGTCGAGGCCGGCGAGGCCAGTGGCGGGCTGGCCGGGATTCTGGCGAAGGTGGCCGTCTACTTCGAGAACACGGTGGCGCTGATGAAAAAGGTAAAGGGCGCCATGACTTACCCGGTATCGGTCATTGTCTTGGCCGTCGGTCTGGTCAACGTGCTGCTTGTATTCGTGATTCCGGTGTTTGCGGACATGTTCGCCGACTTCGGGGCCGAACTGCCGGCACCGACGCAGCTCCTGATCGATCTCAGCGACTTCCTGAAGTCCTCCATCATCTATCTGATCATTGGATTCATCATCGCCTGGAAACTGTTGATGAAGGGCATCAGCACACCCAAGGGTCGTATTCTCAAGGATCAGGTCCTATTTAAGGTTCCTGTGCTTGGCGGGCTTATTCAGAAGATCACGGTGGCTCGCTTCTGCCGCACCTACGCTATCCTACTGCGCAGTGGCGTGCCTATTCTGCGCGCCATAGAAATCGTCTCCGCGGCGAGCGGCAGCACCTTCATCGAAAAGGCCTGCTCGCACTTCAAGACCCACATCAGCCAAGGCGGTCAGTTTTCCGAAGTGGTAGCCGCTACGCCTTACTTTCCAAGCATGGTCAAACACATGGCAAAAGCGGGTGAACAGACAGGTAACGTGGACGGCATGCTGGACAAGATATCCGACTTTTTCGAAACCGAAATCGACACGACTGTGGATGCGCTCACCTCCCTGATGGAACCGGTTCTGATCTGTTTCCTGGGAGTTGTAATCGGCGGCATCGTGATGGCGATGTTCCTGCCGATCTTCCAGTTGTCTTCGGTGGTTTCCGGTTAGGCGGGCCCCAGGCTGCGCTAGTGTCGGCCGGATATATCGAGAGTGAAACTTTGGAGAGGTTTCAGGCGTCAGTTCTGAGGAAGCGCAATCGAAGTCCTGACACCTGAACACTGGAACCTGTTCACGAGCGAAGCGAGAAGGCCTGACAACCCGCTCCTGGCCTGAAGTTTCACATGGGGGTTGCCTCATTCATCGCGCCCGGCGCGTGAAGTGGGCTTCTTATGTCTACGGAATGCGCATGGCGCCCGAGATTCTCTCCATCGACGGCTCGTCGCTGCTCGCAAGTCAGCGACCCAACGCTGCCGAAATGGAATTACGCAGAGTCACTACCGCGTTTCGCGATTGCCGCGCGAAATCCGGGCCGCTCCCGGCATAGATTATCCCACGAGAGGAATTAACGACGAGTCCCCAGCCCGATTCATCGACTCCGGCTTCGATGACCTGATCAACCTCACCGCCCTGCGCACCGATGCCAGGGACCAGGAACGGCAGATCCGGCGCCAGTTGCCGTAACCGACGCAATTCCTTGGGATAAGTAGCTCCCACCACCAACCCGACATTAGCGCGGGCATTCCACTCGCTGACCGCCTTGCGAGCCACCACCTCGAAAAGCAAACCTTCTTTGGTAAGGATGTTCTGCAGATCGCTCGCACCTGGATTGGAGGTTCGGCAGAGAACAAAGACGCCGCGATCGACGTGATCGAGAAAAGGCTGCAGGGCATCGCCTCCCAGATACGGGTTTACGGTCACCGCATCGGCATTGAAGCGCTCAAAAGCCTCCCTGGCATACATTTCCGCGGTAGCGGGTACGTCACCGCGCTTGGCGTCCAGAATTGTGCAGATTTTCGGATATCGCCGGTGGATGTATTCGAACGTATGAAGCAACTGGTCTTCGGCGCCGCAGGCCGCGTAATAAGCAAACTGGGGTTTATAGGCGCAGACCAGGTCGGCCGTAGCATCGATAATGGCGCGGTTGAAAGCAAAGAGCGGTTCCCTCTCATTGACCAGGTTTTCCGGCAAGCGGGCCGGGTCGGGATCGAGTCCCACGCAGACCATGCTGCCGCTGCCTTTCCAAGCGGCTCTGAGCTTGCTAACAAATCTCATATTCTCCCGGTTCCGGCCATGACCTAGAGTCGTGTTTCGCAAATCACTGTGCGAAATACGATACTAAAGCGCAGGCACACTTCACGGATGTAGGCGTCATATCAATGCATTCCCGATTTCTCTTGCAGAGCAATGCCGTTCTTCCCATTACTCACCGGTCAAAAATTCGTATCCTATAGATGCCGAAGCGGACAGACATCGAATCGATTCTTATCATCGGGTCGGGTCCCATCATAATCGGGCAAGGCTGCGAGTTCGATTACAGCGGAACGCAAGCATGTAAGGCCCTCAGAGAAGAAGGGTTCCGGGTCATTCTGGTCAACAGTAATCCGGCCACTATCATGACTGATCCGGAGTTTGCGGACGTCACCTATATCGAGCCGCTCCGGGCCGAAATTATAGATAAGATTCTGGAAGCGGAAAAGCCCGACGCACTACTCCCCACCCTCGGGGGCCAGACTGCACTCAACCTGACTATGGAGTTGGGCAACCTAGGCATACTTGATCGCTACGGGGTAGAAGTTATCGGGGCCAAACTCGACGCCATCGAAAAGGGTGAGGACCGCCAACTCTTTAAAAACGCAATGATACGTATCGGGCTCGGAGTGCCTCAGTCACGCTACGTAAGAACGCTCCCGGAAGCCAGGGAGGCCCTCGAATTTGTCGGCGCCTACCCCATCGTCATACGTCCCAGTTTCACTCTCGGCGGAAGCGGTGGAGGGGTAGCCTTTAATCGAGAGGAATTTGAAGAAATTGTGATTCGCGGCCTCGAAAACTCACCCGTTCATCAAGTGTTGGTTGAGGAATGCCTCACGGGATGGAAAGAATTCGAAATGGAAGTCATGCGCGATTACAAGGATCAGTGCGTGGTGATATGCTCGATTGAGAACCTTGATCCGATGGGTGTGCATACGGGAGATTCGATAACGGTCGCTCCCGCCATGACGTTGACAGACAAAGAGTACCAACTCATGCGTGATGCCTCGTTCGCTTGCATTCGCGAGGTAGGTGTGGAGACTGGCGGGAGCAATATCCAATTCGCGGTCCATCCTGAAAACGGCCGCATGCTCATCATAGAGATGAACCCGCGTGTCTCCCGCTCATCGGCTCTGGCCTCTAAGGCGACCGGATTTCCGATAGCCAAAATCGCGGCCAAATTGGCAGTGGGATATAGTCTCGATGAGATTCGAAATGACATCACGAGAGAAACACCGGCCTCCTTCGAACCCACCATCGATTATGTCGTAACCAAGGTGCCGCGCTTCACCTTCGAGAAGTTCACTGAAACGGACGACACCCTGACGTCCTCGATGAAGTCGGTAGGCGAGGCTATGGCCATCGGCAGAACGTTCAAGGAATCATTCCAAAAGGCGCTGCGATCGCTCGAGATAGGAACCTTGGGCTTTGGGGGAGGGGGCGCATTTTGTGGAGACGAATATCCCTCTATGGAGTCGATTCGATCGGGACTGGCTCGTCCCGCCGCCGAACGCATCTTCTACGTTCGCCATGCTTTTCGACAGAATATGTCGGTGCAGGAAGTTCACCGCCTGAGCTTTATTGATCCCTGGTTTCTGCACCAGCTCAAAGAGATCGTCGATCTGGAACACGCCATGGCAGCAATCGGCGAGGCGAGCCTACCGCCCAATCTGCTCAGACGGGCCAAGGAGTACGGATTCACGGATCTGCAGATTGCGAACATTACTGGTCGTCCGGAAGCGGACGTTCGGGCATTGCGGGACCACCACGGAATAGCGACCACATACCACCTCGTAGATACCTGCGCGGCAGAGTTCGAAGCGTTCACTCCCTATTACTACTCCTCCTACGGTGACGAGAACGAAATTATCCCTTCGGACCGGCGGAAGATCATGATCCTGGGAGGAGGCCCCAATCGCATCGGTCAGGGGATCGAATTCGACTACTGCTGCGTCCACGCCTCCTTTGCCCTACGCGAAGAAGGTTTCGAAACCATAATGGTGAACTCCAATCCCGAAACGGTCTCTACCGACTACGACACGTCAGACCGCCTCTACTTCGAGCCACTGACGCTGGGAGACGTCCTGGAAATCTACAGACAAGAGGAATGTGCCGGGGCTATTGTGCAATTTGGGGGGCAGACCCCGCTCAACCTGGCCACTGCCCTGAAGCACAACGGGGTCAAGATCATCGGGACCTCTCCGGAAAGCATCGACGCCGCCGAAGACCGGCGGCAATTCAGAGCCGTCCTGGAGAAAATTGGCCTGCAGCAACCGGTCAATTCAATCGCCATCGATCCGGACGAGGCTCTGGCCGCAGCCGAGGCAATCGGCTACCCGATACTTCTCCGCCCTTCCTTTGTGCTGGGAGGCCGCGGCATGTTCATTGTCTACCAACCCGAGGAAATGAAGACGGTCATGGGAGATGCATTTTCGGCAGCTCCAGGAAAACCGGTCCTTCTCGATAAATTCCTGGAGGATGCGATAGAACTTGATGTGGACTGTATCAGCGATGGCGAGACCACCGTGATCGGGGGTATGCTGGAACATATCGAATTCGCCGGCGTACATAGCGGCGATGCCGCCATGGTACTCCCGCCCCACACTCTCGGCCGTAAGATCCTGCAGGAGGTTCGTGAGGCCACTTACGCTTTGGCTAGCGAACTTCGCGTGGTGGGCCTGATGAACGTTCAGTTCGCCATCAAGAGCGCGGATCTATTCGTTCTCGAAGTCAACCCGCGTGCATCCCGAACGGTCCCCTTCGTGAGCAAGGCTATTCATGTACCGCTGGCCAAATTGGCGGCGAAAGTCATGACCGGCCGCAAACTCATCGATCTCGGATTCACCGAGGAAATCGAGCCTGAATACTGGACGGTCAAGGAATCGGTATTTCCGTTCGCGCGTTTCCCCGGCGCACCCATCGCCTTAACACCGGAAATGAGAAGTACCGGTGAAGTAATGGGCTTAGACGCGGACCTCGGTCTGGCCTTCGCCAAGACTCAGATGGCTGCGGGCCCTCCCCTTCCTCTAGGTGGCAATGTCTTCCTCAGCGTCAAGGATGCCGACAAGAACCAGGCTGTCGAAATCGCCCGCCAATTGGTTGAGTTCGGCTTCAAGATCTATTCCACAAGCGGCACGGCTTCCCACCTGAAGCACAACGGGGTCCCGGTAAACCGCGTCCACAAACTCAGGGAAGGACGGCCCAACGTACTCGACCTGATCAAAAATGACGAAATTGCGATGATCATCAATACACCTCACGGTATGATACCGAGGCAGGATGAAAATCGCATCCGCTCAGAGGGTATGAAACATGGCCTCTGCATCATGACCACGATCTCCGGGGCAAAGGCGGGCCTTCTGGCGATTCGTTCCCTAATGAGAAAATCATTAGGCGTCCGGGCTCTTCAAGCCTATGCACCTACCCCTTACAAGAATCGGACCCAAGATCATCGTATGTCATAGCCGATGGTTGCCCGATTATGAACATCCATCATTCGTTCCTCCCCGCTTTTGCCGGGGCCCGGCCCTATCACCGAACGCACAAGCGGTGCGGTGGCATCTCGATCAACGGGTGCCGTGGGTGAACGAAAACAAGACGATGGTATTCGATTGACTAGCCCACGGTATTCTGTCCAGAAAGAGGGTTTTCCGGTGAACAGGCCCGCACAAAAGCAAGGTAGAGCGCAAGCGGACGAGCGTAACCTGGTTCCTTCCAGTGAATCCCGGGAGAGCTTCGACCTGGAGGAATTTGCTTACGCATTCTGGGAGAAGTACCGTCGACACATGTATGTCGGGGTTGTCGCCCTGGTGGTCATCGTGATCGGCTACCAGATGGCCGACTATATCGAGGAAAGACGCGAAGCCAAGATTCAAGCAAAATTCCAACAGGCTGAAAACGAAAATGCCAAGCTCACCTTTGCGCTCGATCACGCCAAACATCCCCTCGCTGGTTACGCCTACCTCCAGATCGCTCATGAGGAATACACCAATAAGGAATTTCGGCAGGCTTCCAGCCATTACCAGGAGGCCATGAAGACGCTGCAAGACTCACCCCTTGGCGGTCGTGCCCGCCTGGGCTATGGAGTATCCTTGATCCAACGGGGTGAACGCGAATCGGGCCTCGCTGGACTCACCAAGCTTGCGGAAGATGAATCGGTCCTGCAGACGACACGTGCGGAAGCCGCCTACACTCTGGCAATAGCCTACTGGGAAGCCGAGGACTTCGTTGCTTTGGAAAAGGAACTGAATCGCATCGCCGAATTCGATCAGGCCGGATTCTGGGCCAACAAGAGCGAGAGGCTGCGCACATCGATTCCCCAACTCGCGGGAATTGCCGAGGAATCTGCACAGTCCGAGGTGGGCGGGTAAAGCTAAGTACTCGAATTCGTAAATACGGTGGTGTATGCCGTATTTACGAATTCGAGTACTAAGGCGCTGATTCGACGGCCTCGTCCTCCTCTACAGATTCCGCGGGGCTCCCCGCTACTGTCTCCGGAACAATTTCGCCCGCCAGATAATCGACCAGCACGGATCCGGTCTGCGTGGCGACGAGCATCTGGTTGTTCAACCGGTTACGCAGGATGAAAAAGGCAATCATCGCCGGTATGCCGATTACCAATCCGGTGGCCGTCGTGATTAGCGCCTCACCAATATCACCCGCCAGGAGCTCGGGACGTCCCATCCCACCCCGCGCGATGGTTTGAAAAGCTCCAATCATACCGCTGACCGTTCCAAGCAACCCTATCATAGGCGATACCGTGGCTACTACATTCAGGTAATTGATCCAATGAACCTCCCCGACGCAAGCGTCGGGGTATCGGGGAAGGAGAACTTATTCTCTACCACAGTGTTAACTGACGCAGATCCTCCTTCGGCTTGCCCTGTTCCAAAACGTATTTCTCCACCATCGCCCAATTCCCTCTCTCCCCAACCGTCCCCACGTAATACCCTGAACTCCAGAATCTTCCTCCCCAGAGTTCCTCCTTCAGCCACCGCTCCCTCTTGAACAACTCCCGTGCTGTGATACTCTTGAATTTCATCACGATACTTCCTGGCGCTATTTTCGGATGTGCCCCGCACAGTAAATGCACATGGTCTTTATCCATCCCTAGGGCCTCCAGTTCTATTTCATAGCGTTCCCCTATCCCTCTGGCCGTTTCGATCATCACTCGCTCAATCCGCTTATCTATCAGCGCCTTCCGATACTTCACCGGCATCACCACATGATAGTGGATCTCCCACACACAGTGACTTCCTCGCTTTACTCGACTTTCTTCCTTCCTCTCTCCCACCCTCTCTTCTTTATCAAGTCAGCCACCCCGCAGCAAGCTACGGGGAATCACCAAGTTGAGCAAGGGAACTCTCCTCGCTTTCAAGGGTATCGCCCAGGGCATCTTCAACCGCGCCTCGATTTCCATCTGACTTGTCCGTCCTGGCCTTTGCTAGTCTCATGTCCGATAATTAAGTTGAATTAATCTGTCTTACCATGTTATGCTATCGGCATGGCAAGACCCATATCCATAATTGAACTTACAGATCTTGAGCTGCAAGAGTTGCAGCGTCGCGTGAAAGCACCGACAGTATCCGTGCGCGACAGCCTTCGGGCGACAATCGTACTGCGTCGTTCCGAAGGCGTCAAACAGGCGCAGCTCGCGGAAGAACTCGGGGTTAGTGTGCCCTGCGTGAACAAGTGGTCGCAACGCTTTGAGCGAGACGGCTTGGAGGGATTGCGGGACAGGAAGGGACGAGGACGGCCCCGATGGATACCGGCGGGCAAGGTTGAGAAGGTCATTACCGAGGCTACACGACCGCCGAAGCCACGCACTCGCTGGAGTGTTCGCACCATGGCCAGGGAGGTGGGGATTTCCCCCGACAGCGTGCAGCGCATCTGGCGGGCTAACGATATCAGGCCTCACTTGGTCAGGACGTTCGAAGTGTCCAATGACAAGTACTTCGAGCAGAAGTTCTGGGATGTGATCGGCTTATACCTGGATCCGCCAGAGCGGGCCCTTGTATTGTGTTGCGACGAAAAGAGCCAATGCCAGGCTTTGGAGCGGACCCAGCCGGGCTTACCTCTTGGCGTGGGAGAGATTTGCACCAAGACACATGACTACAAGCGACACGGGACCATTACGTTGTTTGCAGCCTTGAATTATCTGGACGGCAAGCTCATCGCACGCACCGAACAGCGGCATACCCATGTAGAATGGTTGCGGTTCTTGAAGCAAATCGAGCGGGAGACACCCAAGCAGCTGGACTTGCACTTGATCGTTGACAACTACTGCACGCACAAGCAACAGAAGGTCCGCAAGTGGTTGTCGCGCCATCGGCGTTTTCACATCCACTTCACCCCGACCAGTTCGTCCTGGTTGAACCTGGTCGAGCGCTTTTTCGGCGAACTGACCCAAGATGTTATCAGGGATGGTAGTTTTACCAGCGTCAGGCAATTGGTCGAAGACATAGAAACCTATCTGGCTGAAAGGAACCTCGACCCCAAGCCTTACAGATGGAAGGCGAAGGGAGAGGAAATCCTGCGCAAGATCCAGCGCGCCAAACGTGCCTTGGCAAAGCAGACAGGGAAAACTAATTAATTTATGTTATTTAACGGACACCACACTAGGCTGGAAAGCAGCGATCGTGACAGGACCGTCTGACTCTTCTCGAGAAGGTCTCCAACCTTATCCAAGTCGCCGGAATACAGAAGAACCGAAAGACCCTCGAGATGCGAGTCCGGGACGAAGCGCTCGCGGGAGGTCTCACGCCAGCAATAAATGATCAGGAAAAGGGTGGCCAAACAGCAAAGCCCCAACGGATACATTGCCCAGCCACCCTGCGAAATCAGTCCCCACAAGCTCTGTCCCTGCTCCGAGGGCGGCGGTAACGAATCCACGGCGAAAACGGCAGCCCCTGTAGCGAGCAACAGGATGAGGACACAATGGACAGTTCGTGAAGGCACGGGCACAGTAGGGAAGCTAGGTGGCTGCTCCGGCAAGTTCAAAGTAAAGCGTTCGCGAACTAACCGTCATTTTCTATTCAGTTCTGGGAATCGTCAAACCGTCCTCCCGATGCTCGGGAGCGTAGATCGCCCGGAAGGCGAGTTCCTCTTCGAGGATACGTGCCCTCTGCTCCTCACCGAGTGTTCGAGAAGCCTTTATGGCAACGTCATAACAATCGAACAAGAAAGGCACACGGAGATGACCCGAGAAGACAATGGGATACAAACAGTTCACCAGGGCAGGCTCCGCTTCTCCTTCATTCAGGGCGAGTTTAGCCAGAATCAACCATCCCAAGGCACTGCTGGAATAGCGCCCTCGCGCTACCGTCCAAACGGTCGCCAACTGACGTGCCTCCTGGATCAGGTTGAGTTCGTAATGAGCAACCAGAATCACATCCTCCAGGTATCTCCGATCACGAGCAAGCTTCAGGTAAGGAAGTAACAGCCGCGCGTGGGCGATAGCTTCGACGGCTGCGCCGGTCAGATGATACGCCTCAACCAGCCGCACAAAGAAGGAGGGCTCCTCGCGTGGAAGAATCGGAAAGAGCTCCCGACGTTGTTTCAGAAGAGCCCGCAGCACGGAAATGACCTCCGGCCAACGCTCATCCCGGTGGAGATCTTCGGCATGCTGGCGTATCTCCGCACCCGGAAAGTTAACCGATTCGATAGCATCGAAACCCAACTCGTAGATCACCTCACCAACACCAACCGGGACACGCAGATGGACGACTCGATGGGCCACGCGCAACACCGACCCGGTAAGCACGCGCCCCATGACATCCGTGACCGTAATCGGATTCCTGAGTTCGGCAAAGGGATCACCAGAGTGCGGTTCCTGGGCGGAGGTCTTCGGGAGGGTCGTCCCCACCAAGAAAAGGACAGGCAAAAGCACGAATCGACACCACCCTAGGTATGAGGGGATGACGGCACCACACCTTGATGAGGCAGACTCGTTTCGGCTTTTCGGAATCGTCATCTCACTATCTCTTCTTGAGAGCTGGCAGAATTCATCCGTTTCAATGCGTCTACCCGGGCGGCCAACCGGTCTCTCGCCGCCAAGGCGCGAACCGCGTCATCCTGGGCTTTCAGGTCGGCCCTTCCCAGCATTTCCACCAGAGTCGATAGGGCCGCCTCAAGGTCACCAAGCTCCTCGAATATCAGCGCACTTTCTACATAACTCAGGGCAACGAGATCCGGATATGCCTGGTAGAGTGAATAGACACGCTGGTAGTAGGCGATAGCCTTCTCCAATTCACCTAACTGGATTCGTGCCTGGGCTATCAAGGTTAATGCCCGAGCGTGAGGGCGGCCGCGTGCCGACTTGATCCTGAGCAGTTCTTCCATGTTCTCGATGGCACTCTCTGGACGCCCCGTGCGCAAGAGGATCTCGCCCTCGAGAATCGCGGCATCGGCAGCCAGCACATGCGTAGGCGTTTCTCCGCCAAAGCGCTCCAGGAATCCCAGTGCTTCCGGGTATTCCCCATCCTGAAAATGAATGCGAGCCAGACCGTAGAATGCCACAGCTCGCTCCGACGATGCGGGAAACTCACTCAGCAACGTCTCGAAATGCTCCTCTGCCGATGGAAAGCCAAGGCCTGCCAATACCTGACCGACCTTCCCCAAGCCCGCTGCGTCGAGATCCCGCAGGGGAACCGTTTCCACAATTTCGAGTATGAGCAGATCGGCCACATGGTCGCGCCCACCCTTTCGGTATGTGTCTGCAAGGTAAAGTGAAAGGCGCGAATAATAAGTCAGTCTAGCGGAGTGCATCGCCCTGGATCGCTCTGCCTGCAGCCAATCTTCGAAGTCCTCGACCACTTCCGGCGCGCCAACTGATCTGTTTTCCAGGCGCGCGCTCAACTTCCCAAAAGCGCGCAACGTAAGTAGAATCTCGGTAGCGCTGCGGTCGTTGCCGAATTCCCTCAGAACTCGGGCAAAAATCGGCAGCGCCTCATGTCCTCTACCCATCTGGTCATGAGCCCAGCCTATCCAGTAGAGTGCCTCGCTCAAGCGGGGTCGATACTCGGCAGCGGCACGGGTCACGTATGCGTTGAAATGCGCGACCATCCTAGGGTAGTCCTCTCGGGCACGATGAATCTTTCCGGTCTGAAATACCGCGTAAGGATAGAGTGGTCCTGCTTCCGGGGTGACCTGGGAAAATGCCACCGCCGCGCCCATCAACTCCCCCTGCCCCATTAATATATCGCCTCGCAGAACCCGGGCCTCGGCCGCTCGATGAGTCTCCTCGTAACTCGACAGAAAGTCATCGATGGCACGGAGCGCCGCCTCGTATTCGCGTCGCGCATAAAGCACACTTGCCCGGCGGTACTTGATTTCCGGAAGTAGGTGGTGGCTCTCCGCTTCCCCAAGGAGGGCATTTATCCCATACAAGGCACTATCATAGTCACGCTCGTAGAAGTAAGTCAGGCTGTGCCAAAGCTGTGCATTGACGCGCAGGAGGCCCTCCGAAAAACGCGTCGTGTACTCGGAGAAATCCCCGCGGGCGACGGCATACTCCCCATTCAAAAGACGGCAGAATCCTCGGGTGAAGATCCATTGCGCCACCCAACGATGCCCGGGAAAATCCACGATCAAGGAATCGAGCACTTCGACTGCATCTTCGTAGCGGTCCTGACCCTGATAGGCTTTAGCAATCAGAAATAGAACACTGGGAGCCAGTTCTGAATCGGGATAGGCGTTTAAATAGTCCCGCGCAATTAGCAGCGCTTCGTCCCAGCGGTCCCGAGCCTGAAAGGAAAGGACCCATCGATAGTGCGATTCACGCCGCATGCGCAGCGGCGCGTCGCGATCCTCCGCCAGCGATTGAAACACGATCGCCGCCTCCCGATATCGCTCGGCCAGCAGGAAAGCCTGGCCAAATCGCAGAAGGAAAGCCGGAGTGTAATCTTCCGCCTCTTTTAACGAATCCAGCTGGCTTTCCACTGCAGCGGCAATACCCTGATAGTGCTGCATCCAGACTCGCGCAGGTGCGTCCGAACCGCGCTCTTGTCGACGATTAAGGGAGCTTCTCAGCCCTGCCAAACGGCGCTCCTGCAAGGCCACAAGGGTATGCTTCTCGGGTACGTAACGGTAAGCCCTTATGGCCTTGGCGGGCTCTCCTGTATCGAGTAGAAAGTCGCCCGCTTCCAGGGCTGCGAAAGCCAATACGGCCACCTCCGGCATAGAGCTGAACGGCCATTCAGTCTGCAGCAGGATTTCGGCACCCAAACCTTTTCTACCCGAGTCGAGGGCTGCCCGCAGCGCTCGTAATCGCGCCTGCAGGCGAAGTGAGAAAGCGGCCTCACTCTCATAGAACAGGTTCAGATCCCGAAAGGCCTCGTCGAAGCGGTTGAGCTCGAACTGGATTTCACATCGTCTCAAAAGCGCCATTGCCGCCTCGCCGCTTCCCGGGTACTCGGCCTCCACAGACTGATAGGTCTGTAGGGCCCTTTCGCGCTTACCGATCTCAGCGTACGCTTGGGCGAGTGAGAATAGGACAAAGCGACGCTGGCGCGAAGCAGGCCCGAATTTCTCGAGAAAACGCTCGAAGTGGTCGACCGCCGCCCGGGATGAACCATTTGCCAATGCCACATACCCCCGGACGGGTAGTGTGGCGCGCTGAAACTCATCGTCCTGAAACTCCGGCTCACTTCCGAAGCGAACCTCCAGTTGATCGAAAAGTTCGTCGGCGAGCAAAAAGTCGCCGACCACAAACGCCTCCACCGCACGGTCGAGAAATGCGCTCAAGGTGATTCCGGCCAGCGAGTCCAGCAACGGCTCCGGTGCAGGGAGCGAGGACACGGAGAATAGAGCTACCACCGGAAGTACCCATTTGAAATAACTCGAGGGCGCTCCCATATTCATCCGCGAGTCAATTGAACTTCGCACTGTTGAGGCGTCAGTGAATTTCATCACAACGCCGTAAGATTGGCCGAAAGAAACCTTAACGCTTCATCGCCTTCAACTCCGCGAGTTCCCGCTTTACATTGGCCAACTCCCTGCTCGTAGTGCGCATCCGGTCGGCAATGATCTCGATCAGCAGGCGGTAGAGCAACGAATAGCACACCATCCGATCAAGTTCGTTCAAGTGCTCGAGAAAGGACAGGTGGATGGCCAAACAAATCGTTTTGCAGGTAGCCGCGACCGTCGCTGAACGAGCTTCGCTGTTGATCACCGCCAGCTCGCCGAAGAGATCTCCGGTCTGACTGAACCGTGCGATTTCGTCGTGTCGCTTGCATACCCGCACCTCGCCAAAAAGAAGAATGAACAGGGAATTGGCCCGGTCCCCCTCCTCAAAAACGTTTTCGCCAGGATCGTAATGACAGATCGTTGTGGATGCGATTATTTCCTTTAAGTAGTTATCATTAAACGACTTGAGAAATGGTAACTTCTTGAATCGCCGAAACCAGATCTCTTCGTCATCAAGATAGTTCGTCTCTTTCATTCAACCCATGGCTTCCCATACACGACAGCCCGGCAGCATACGGAGTATGCCCCGGATTTCCATCACTTTCTTGCTTCAAGACATCAAAAAAACGACTTTTAAAGGCCCAGGAAGCGATCGCGCCCCAAGCAAAGGGCCTCCAGCTTTCTGTCGACCACAGAGCGTTTCAGCATCCAGAAGCCGCAATCCGGATGGACGAAGCGAATCCGGCCGCTACCTAGAATTCCTTCGGCTGCTTCGATACGACGCGCAACTTCATCGGCAGTCTCGACGTGGTTCACCTTGATATCAATGACGCCGATCCCGAGCTTGATTTTCGGATCTATTCCTCTCAGAGCCTCGAGGTCACTATCGGGACGGTGGGCGACCTCCAATACCAGATGATCGGTGTGAAGACTATTGAGGAACTCGATTAACCTCTTCCACGAGCCCGTCTGGACCGACTGGCCACCGTAGTTCCCGAAGCAGAAATGTACCGCGCGCTCGGCCTCAACCGCATCCAGAACCCCGTTGATGGCCTTGGCGGCAAGCGGGCCATCTTCCGGGTTCCCGGGAATATTCGCCTCGTCAACCTGCAAACAGGTACAGGGAAGGCCCTTGGCCTGCTCACCCAATACCGCTGCGATGGCCATGACAAGATCTTCAAAATTCTGGTAGTGACGATCCAACAGCGTACGGGCCAACATATATGGGCTGGTAACTGTGAACTTGAACGGCCCCCCGGCGACCTGCCCGGCGCGAGCACAGTCATCCAGCAGATTCAAGCTTCCTTCAGCTATGGGCGCCACTACCACCCCGGCCGGCTTGGCCCGAAATGCCATTTCGCTTTTCCGGCCAAATGCCTCGGCATCACAACGTCCGATTTCCCTCCTGATCCCACCCATGGCTCCGACGAAATAATCGATCATGCCATTGGTGTCGGGATGATTGGTGTCAAACCGGTAGAGTTCCCCATCCGTGGGCAAGTCGATACCAGCCTGTCGCTGAGTAGCGAAGATAACTGCTGTGGCATCAACTATGGCCTGCTCGCTGGGCAGCGCGACCAACCAGTCGGGAACCGGATAGGATCCCACCGTGGTGGTCAGAATCGACGGGGAAGCGGGAATATCTCTGTGGTCGCTCATTGTCAGGAAAGGGTACTTCCTCTACGGTACAAGCCAACAGGAAACGCATTCCTCAGCGGGTCGCATCAGGGAAAACAGAGAGGTCGCGTCCTCCAACCCGAACGCACCCGCTCGACAATCTAGAAATCGTAGGAGATGACGCGGCCGTTTATGGTTGTGGTCAGCCGCGTGGTATTTGTCAGGATGGTGAAATCGTAGGTCTCGTCGGCAATAGAAGACAGCCCACTGAAATGCAGATCTTTACCCACAATGTTGTCGAGGGTTACAATTGCCGCCCCCTCTTGCATCATGTACTGCTGAGCCGCCGATGTGATCTCCCGCAGGTTATTCACTATAGCCTTATCCTGGGACGTCTGCCTGACCTTGTTGAACGCTGGAATCGCCATCGCGGCCAGGAGACCGATAATGACCACGACGATCATGATCTCCACCAGGGTGAACGCCCCTTGCTGTCGCGGTTCGAACCGGAAGATCGATGTCGCACTCGGACCGTTTCGGTTGGATTTCCCCTTGGAACGAACATCAGACACCGTTCTTTCTCTTCGTCTGAATTTTGCGCATACCCCATGTAAAATGAGATAGGCGGATAATACGCCAATGGCTAAGAGCATCGGCCAACTGGAGATCACTGTCTCCGCTGTGGTAGCTTGAATAAGAATCATGATTTGTAACGGTTATGCGTATCCAATAACGCTATTATATTCGAATATATGAGGGAAAGCATTGAAGGTCGCTGAAGCATTTACCCTATTCCTCGGGAATCAAGGATTGCGCGCAGACAAGACTCCCAACACTCCTCCCCAAAGGATATTATGCGGCTGTCGAAATTCAGGTCAATGAATATCGCGCCGTTCCCAGGTCGACGGGCGCCGCTTTGCATTGCTCTAATCGCTGCCTTGCCCTTGAGTGAAACCATGCGTCAAGCGGCGGTCTCCGACGATACCACTTCCATCAGTGCGATAAAAGCAAGCGTGTTGGCATTTGCCAGGGATCGCGACTGGGAACAGTTCCACTCACCCAAAAATCTCTCCATGGCCATTGCTGCGGAAGCGGCCGAACTGATGGAGCATTTTCTCTGGGCTCCGTCAAGCGAAGGCGATCGGCAGTTGGCCGATCCCGCCAAGCTGGGTCAGATTCGAGAAGAGTTGGCAGACATCATAATCTATGCACTGGAATTCGCCAATGTAGCAGAAATTGACATCGCTCAGGCAATCGCAGACAAGATGTCAGTTAACGCCCAGAAGTATCCGATCAAAAAAGCAAAGGGTCGGTCGGAAAAGTACACCTTGCTCTAGTGGACGCTCCAGTCTATTTTACACAACAGGGATTGATGTTCTCTTGAATCTACTACTAGACACTAGACAAAAGCATTAGGGTGTATGACCTGGTGCGAAGCCCAAGAAACATCGCATCATTCTTGCCGACCAAGCGCGACGACAGTCAGAAATCGTAGTAACCGACACGGCCGTTCACCGTCGTCGACAAGCGCGTCGTGTTCGTTAGGATGGTGAAATCATAGGTCTCATCTGCGACGCTCAAAAGGCTGCTGAACTGCAAGCCGGGGCCCATAATGTTAGCGAGTGTAGCGACATTCGCTCCCTCACTCATCATATACTGCGCAGCCCCCGAAGAGACCTGGCGCAGGTTGGCGAGAACCGCCTGATCCTGGGACCTCACGCTGCTTTTATTAAATGCCGGGATCGCCAGAGCGGCCAAAACGCCGATGATAACGACGACGACCATAATTTCGAGCAATGTGAAGGCGCGTTGCGCCCTCGCCCTCAATCCCGAAAAACGCCCCAAAAGAGGATCGAATTGATGGCCTTCGGCTCGTTCATTTGAGATCGAATCCGCGTTTGATACTGGAAGATTTCGGCGCCGTGCCTTCACCTGCCGCAGATGGCATGCAAGCACGGAGAGGATACAACCGATCGCCAGTAGGATCGGGACAACGGCGATGATCGTTTCCGCGAAGGAAAATGAATGAGTGCTCATGACAGTTAACCTCAATGCGCGATCTTCAACACCAATGTATTATAATCCAAGAGTTGAGGGGAATTCCGGCCAATCAATGAAATAATCCCCCCTTGTGTTGGCATCCAAGGACCTATAGCCAAGAACATGAACGTCGACGCCCGCCTGGTTACCGCTCTGGCGTTGCCCAGCTTGACGCTGTCTATAGACCCCGGGGCGACGGCTACGCACTTGTCTGTATTGCGCTCACCGAAGGCCAGCGCCCTAACCCGGGAGATCGGTCCAGTCCCAAACCTGATGACTTCTCGGGGCTATGTGTCAGCATCAGTGCTCGAGCATCCAATTTCCGCGCCGAGTCGGAATCTCGAGAGTCTTTCTGAGCAGATCAAGGAAATGGTTCCGGGGAACCGCGGTGGCCCCCAATGAACCTAGGTGTCCGGTTGGCACCTGGCAGTCTATGAAGGTGAACCGCCATCCTGCCAAGGCACGGATAAGGTAGTAGAAGGCCACCTTGGAAGCATTAGACTTGCGGAAGAACATCGACTCTCCGAAAAAGCCTGCCCCCAGCGAAACACCATAGAGTCCGCCAGCTAAGTTATCGTCCAGCCAACACTCTACGCTATGGGCGTAACCGGCTTCGTGAAGGGCGATATAGGCATCTATCATTTCGACAGTGATCCAAGTGCCCTCTTGTCCCTTCCGAGGCACCTCGGCGCAGGCTTCAATAACTTCAGGAAACGCCGAATCGGCCGTAACCTTCCAGCGCGGTCGGTTGGCCTCGCGTTCGAGACTAGGGGAAATGCGATCGCTATTCGGGTAGAGCAGAAAGCGGGGATCGGGCGACCACCAAAGGATGGGCTGGCCCTTGCTATACCAGGGAAAAATTCCATTCTCGTAGGCTGCCAGCAGCCAATCTACACCCAGTTCGCCGCCCCAGGCTACGGGCTGGTCCGGGGGGGCGTTTCGCGGGTTCGGAAAAGCGACAGCCCTGCGCTGGCGGAGGGTCATTTCGAATCTTTGGCCGGGTCCACATATATGCTTACCTTCGCCTTCTGATGGCCGATGATTTCCCGAGCTCGTTTCAGGGCCTTGGCTGTAGAATAGACGGGGTTGCTGGTCACATCGGGAAAGATGTTTTCACGGCCGATCACATCGATAAGCCCGGAATTGCGGAAAATCCGGACGGCAATTTTCCGCACCTCGCTTACCAGAAGATACCGATCGTGCTCACGCATATAGCGAATCAACTCTTCCAAAGCCAATACACTGGTAGCATCGAGATGGTGCGCGTGACGCATTTTCAAAATGACGATCTTCAGGTTCGGATCCTCCACTACCCTCCGCATCTGATCGCGAAACAACTCGGCCGCGCCGAAAAAGAGATCGCCCTCCACGTGCACAATAGAGACTTCAGGGTCGGGACGCTCGCGATCTTCCAGTTGCGCCAGGTGGCCCTCCTCGGTAAATACGTATTCCACTAATTCAGGTGTAGCGGCCTTTCTCAGAAACAGTAGGATGGAAGTGGCCGCTCCCAGAATAATTCCGAAATCGAGGCGTACCAGCAGTGCCGCAAGAAACGTCGTGCCGAAGACCACGGCATCCGAGCGAGTGGTTTTTACCACGACTCGGATGGTGTGGCGGTTGATCAACGAAATTCCGATGACAATAACCAGAACGCCCAAGGCCGGCTCCGGGATAAAGCGTACCAAGGGACCGAAAACGAGGGCTCCGACGGCACAAAGCAAACCGCAAATGACGCTGGAAAAGGCCGTCTCTGCGCCGCTCGACCAGTTTAGCTGGGAACGGGTCAGAGATCCTGAAGCCGGCATTCCGGAGAGCAATCCGCAACCTATATTGGCCGCCCCCATGCCGAGCATTTCCTTATTCGTGTCCAGTCGCTCGCCAGACCGGGCAGCCAGCGACTTACCGATTGAGGTGCCTTCGAGCACGACGAGAAAGGCGATGGTCAGCGCCACCCCCGCGAGCCTGCTGATCCACTCATGATTAAGTGGAGGCAGGGTAAGCATCCAGGAACTGGCGTCGACAGCGTCGAGGGGCTGTACCGGCCCCCCCACCAGCGGATGTTCGAGCAAATGCGCCCAACCCAGCGCCGAATTGAGCAGCCACGCCGCAACCGAAATGAAAACCAGCGTGATGGCCACATTGGGTAAGGCGCGATACCGTCGGTTGAGAATGCAGTAGGCTGCCAGCGTTATCAGCCCGAGGAATAACGAGGGGTAGTGAGTGTCGCTGAGATTGAGCAGAGTGAGCTTGATAACTCCGAAAAACGTGGTTCCCGCCGGCATGTCAAAATCCACCCCGATCACGTTAGGTATCTGATTGAGGATGATATAGAATGCAGCCGCTGTGATATAGCCCGTTACGACCGTTCGTGAAATGTACTGGACGAGATGGGCAACTTTTAGAAACGCTCCCACAATCAAGAAAATCCCTACCATCGCGACCAGCAAAGGCATCATGGCGACTTTCTCTTCCGCAGTGATACCCAGGTTGAGAAAGGCGCCGAACAGGAGGACCGCGGTAGCGTTGGTGGGACCAAGCACAATAAAGCGCGATCCCGATATCATGGGGCCCACGATCGCAGCTACGGCCGACCCGAACAGACCGTAGTAAATAGGCAGACCGGCGATGACCGCATAGGCCATTCCTTGAGGAAAGGCCAACAGGGCAACATTGAGCCCGGCCTTGAAGTCGTTGCGCGCCTTGAATGCGGTATATCCCTTGACCACGTTTCGGATGCAAAGGAAATCGAACGTATTGTATTCGCGAAACGCTGCCAGGCCGTAGCCTACCGCTCTCCAGAGCTTGATCCGTGGTCGCACCATCGCACTGAATAGCACCATAAGAATGGGTGACCTGACAATCTGAATGTCACTCCGGCAGGATGCTCCCGAATTCCTTGAAGTCGGCCACTCCTGCGGTTGAACCGAGGACAACCGATCCGCGAGGAGCGTTAGTACCAAATTGAAATAACTGAACTTCGCACTGGCGTAATTGACGATTTGCAGAAATCACCAAACATAAGCAGCTTCAACAATGTCGGCAGCCATTATTTATGTCTTCGCTGTTCTGGGCGCCAATCTTACGGCCACCCATTTCCTGCCTCTTCCACTCTTTGGACAAGTGGCCCTGGGAACGTTTATATTCGGGCTGACATTCACGCAACGTGATCGGATGCACTATCGGGGCCGGAGGTTTGTCTATACGATCATATTCGCAGCCGCCGTCATCAACCTGTCAGCCATGTTACTTTATCGCAGTTACGTCGGCCTTCCGCTGGTAGGGTGGCTGGATGCGCACGGACTCACGTGGTTAAGCCAGGGATCCCGTGATCTGATGGCAAGTTCGACCCGCATATTCACTGCTTCCTTTATCGCTATCGTACTCGCCGAGGCTGCAGATACCGAGGTCTATCACCGTCTCCGCGATCGCAGTTGGATTGTGCGCGTCCTGCGTTCCAATGCTTTAAGCATCCCGCTTGATTCCATCCTGTTCAACCTGATCGCCTTCGCCGGCATATTTCCCTGGAGCCTCCTGATCTCCATCGTATTCGGTGAGATCGTGGTGAAGTTCGGAGTGGGCACCGTCTACGCCTTCCTGAGACCGAGCCGCGAATCAATTCGCGCTACGATTGCTTCGGGCTAGCAACCTTCGCCTGGCGACGATTCACCTCCAAGGCGAGCCGATTCGCAATCTACCATAGATTGTGACTGACCCCAGAGGTTCAATTTCGCTGCGTCGTGGTGCAATCGCAATCGCAAGGATTTTTCGTTCCACCCAATAGCCCTTGCGCTCTTCATAGAAGAGCGTTACGCAATCTGTCGTCAGACAGATTGCTTCCCATGGACAAGCTCCTCCACCAGATGCGACAGGTCTTCGGGTTCGACAGCTTTCGTCCGGGTCAGCGCGAAGTCGTAGAAGCGATAATAAACCGACGCGATGTTCTCGTCGTCATGCCCACGGGCGGAGGGAAGTCTCTCTGCTTCCAGCTTCCAGCGTTGATGCTCGAGGGTGTGACTCTGGTGATTTCTCCCCTTATCGCACTGATGAAGGACCAAGTCGATGGGCTTTTGGATAAGCGCGTAGCGGTCACTTTCATCAATAGTTCGGTGAGCGCCACGGAACAGTACCGTCGTATCGAAGCTATCAATAAAGGAGACTATCGTCTCGTCTATGTGGCTCCGGAGCGCTTTCGCCACAAACACTTCGTGGAGGCGTTGCAGCAAACCACTATCGCCTTCTGCGCAGTCGATGAAGCGCACTGCGTATCGATGTGGGGCCACGATTTTCGCCCTGACTACCTGCGCATCGGCGATTCGCTGAAGAAGCTCGGAAGTCCACCCATGGCGGCTTTTACGGCGACCGCGACACCGGAAGTGAGGGACGATATCCAAAGTCACCTCCGGTTGCGGGAACCGACCATCTTTGTAACCGGCTTCGCCCGCCCCAACCTCGCCTTTCGCGTAACCCACGTTTCTTCCAGCGCCCAGAAGTATGCCAGATTGAAGGAGATTATCGAAAGGTGCGGCACCGGAATCATTTACTGCGCAACCCGTAAACGCGTCGCGGAAGTATCGGCCAGCCTGGCTGGATGGGACGTCACCCATGTCGCCTATCACGCGGGCATGGAAGATGGCGAAAGAAAGGAGGCCCAGGAAGTGTTCATGACGGGCCGCATGGATGCCGTCGTCGCTACGAACGCGTTCGGGATGGGAATCGACCGGGCGGACATCCGGTTCGTGGTTCATTTTGAGCTGCCCGGGAGCGTTGAGGCTTATTACCAGGAAGCCGGCAGAGCCGGACGGGATGGCCAGCCCGCTATCTGTGAGCTGCTGTTCACCTATGCCGATAAACGCATCCAGGAATTCTTTATCGAGGGGGCGAATCCCAGTGTCGCCGTGATTGCCGACGTCTATCGCGTGCTCCGTGGCGCAGCTTCCGCCGAGTTCGAGGTTCGGCTCTCGATCAAGGCCATCGCCGAACTCATGGGTCCCCGTAGCAACGGGATGGCGGTGAGTTCCGCCCTGACCGTGTTGAGCCGGCATGGATATATCGATAGATTCGACATACCGGGAGAACGCATAAGAGGGACCCGCCTACTCAAACCGCAGTGTTCTCCTCACCAACTCGAAATCGATCGTGCCGCCCTGGCCGAGAAGGACCGCAGGGACCGCAGAAAGCTGGAAAACGTGATTCGCTACGCATACAACCGGGCCTGCAGGCAGCGATTCATTCTTTCCTATTTCGAAGATACCTGCGCCGCCAACTGCGCAAAGTGTGATGTCTGCGAGCCATCGGATTCCCTTGACCTTGTGGAATCGACGGCGCCGGAGTTGCGCGAACCCGACGATGAAGAGCTCCTTATTCTGCAGAAGGCATTGAGCGGGGTCGCTCGCATGTCGCGAAGGGACGCCCAAAGCACGTGGGTTCCCCGATTCGGCAAAGCACGTATCATCGATATGCTTATGGGCAGCCGATCCCAGGAGATCAAACGGGCCGGCTTGGACAGCCTGACCACCCACGGAATCCTGAAGCCCGAGGGCCGGGAATACCTCTCCCTGCTCTTTAGAGAACTGGATCGCCGGGGTTTCATTCGTACCGAACTGGGAGAATATCCCCTGGTCACCTTGACCGCTTCCGGCGAACAGGCCATGAAAGCGCCTCGCACATCACGAATCGAGTGGCCCGCTCGCAATGTGAGTAAGCCAAAGTGTTCGAAAAGGGTTCGACGAACGCCGCAGGCAGTTGACTCGGAACCGAATCTCGAGCTCCTGGAACTGCTCAAGCAAAAGCGGATTGAACTTGCCCGCGCCCGGGGAGGTAAGCCGGCCTACACCATCTTTCCCGATGTCACTTTGGAACACCTTGCCGCCAGCCAGCCACTATCCGCGGAGGAATGCCGCGGAATTCCGGGTATCGGAGCAGTTCGTGCCCGCACCGTGCTTCCAACGTTTCTTCGTGTGGTCGCCGCCTGGCGACTTCGCTCCGAAAATGCCTGACTTTACAAGAAATCGGACCGACACTACCGTATCCGGGTTATGATTCTCGATCCGTCCAAGCGCACCTTTCCTCCTTTCGATCTCGCTCGTCTGCTCAAGACTGTCTTTGAGCCCGAAGGAGGCGAACGCGTCGCCATCCTCATCGACCTTGAAGATCCCAAGGATATATCCGGATTCAGATTCCTGCGGGATGCGAATCTCGATATACAAAGAAAAGCACATGATGTATTTTACGAAGGCCTCCAGAGTGAGGCATTGAAGGAGCTCGGACTGAAGGGGGGCGAGATGTTTGCCTACCAGGAAACCGGAGGATCGAATCTCGATCTTCCTGACGAAGCTATTAGCCCAAAGGGCCACGCGATTTCACTCGAGCAGGATGTATACCCCAATTATGATCTGATACTTTGCATATCCACCTTTTCCGCGACCGCGCCCTTAACCGTATTCGCCAAGAAATACGGGTTTCGCGGCGCCACGCTGCACGGCGTCAATGATATCATTCTGGCCAGTGGGCTGGCCGTTGACTACGAGGAAGTCAGCAAGGACGCCGAGAAACTGCGCCTCGGCATGACCAGGGCGGACCGGTTTGAGATCGATTTTCAAGTCGCCGGCAGAGCACTGACACTGGAGATCCTGTGCAATGCTCAGGAAGCTCAGAAGAGTCACGGCCTATGCCGGGGCAGCAAACCCGATGTCGCGAACCTGCCGGCCGGTGAAGTCTATTTCGTTCCTGAAGGTGCCGACGGCCAGTTTCCCATGCTCTACCCCGATGGCACCCTGGGTGCCATGGAAGTTAGCGACGGGAGAATTCAGAATGCCGCCCTGATCACCGGAAATCAGGCAGTGATCGATGCCCACAACGCAAAAATCTCGGCCGATCCGGTCACAGGTGAGATCGGCGAACTCGGTCTCGGCACGCAAGTCTTGCCCTGGTCCGGCCGAGACATTCAGGATGAGAAAGTCCTGGGAACCGTACATGTAGCCACCGGCAGGAGCGATCACCTGGGAGGTAAGTTGACACCCGATCTCTTCGCCGAACACAAGAATGCGACCCATGACGACATCTTGTTCGCCCCGCACAAGACTCCGGGTATCAATGTGCCGGAAGTGCGTATGCATCGCAACGGCGAAGCTACCGTAGTGCTGGCGAATTACCAGCCTTCTGCCTACCTCGTCGGACTCCTGGAAGGCTGAAAATTCAGAATCGAGTCCCTAAGGGTAATTTTTTTGAGGCTGTTGGGCCATCGACTATGGCTGACAAAGAACCCTTTCTCAATGGGCAAGCAGCGGGTAGGTCGAAGCGTTCCCGCTGAGCCGAAAGCCGCAGCCCAAGGCTCAGCGGGGACGCTCCGCCCTACCCGAGACGTCCGATCACCACAATCCGGGTTCGCCAATAGGGAAATTCAACGAGATGCCAGAAAACGTCTACGAGACGACCGAGCTCCTCAGCCAATACCTTCTCTTCCACTATGGAGGTTCCGTTGAGCAACTCCCGTATCCATTCGGGCCTCACAATGCGCTGAACTACCCTGCCCGCTGCATCGGGGAATGTGTCGATGCATCCCAACTGACCAGGGACTCCCGTGCCCTCGACCTTGGCTGCGCGGTGGGACGTTCGACGTTCGAGCTTGCACGCATCTGTGGTCAGGTCTTGGGCGTCGATTACTCCAGATCATTCATCCAGGCCGCCACGCGGCTGAAGGCGGATGGATCGCTGCCCTACCAATACAAGATCGCGGGAAAGGTGCATCGACCGGCTCTCGCCCGGGTCGATCCCGCAATCGACCGAAACCGGGTCTCGTTTGAAGTTGGCGACGCCCAGGAGTTCAAGAACACGAGCGGAGCCTATGAAGTCGTGCTGGCCGCGAATCTGCTGTGTCGCCTGCCCAATCCCCGACGCCTGCTGCATAGGTTTACCACTCTGGTTGCTCCCGGAGGTCAGCTTGTAATCACCACCCCGCTCACTTGGTTGGAAGCTTTCACCCCTGAAGAGAACTGGCTGGGCGCCACTCCCGAAACTGGAGATACTCTGCGGCTACTTGAGACCGAACTCAATCCTTCGTTCTCTCTACAACGGACGCACGACATGCCATTTCTAATACGGGAACATGCCCGCAAATACCAATGGAGCGTCGCCCAGGCCTCGATTTGGAGCCGCAGCCCGTGAGAGGCCCACCATTCGCCCCAGATACGGCGAACCTTGATGTGAAACTTAGCCTCCGGAGCGGGCTGGCGGGCGATTACGTATCATTTTTCGCGGGCGGGAAACAACGTAGCGCACTGCTTATCGGAGCGTAGCGGAGATTGCGGTGCGATGTGGGAGATACGAACGGTCCGGGATCCCGGGGCAACCGCCGACGCTGTCGACGGTAAGCCGCCGGGCTACGAAAGAACGGCCATAGCCAAACTCGGCGACAGGTACGGGCCGCGGCGGGGAGTTTCATGTATGTTTGATCCGGCCAAGCGTAGCGCAGCCGGCGGTCGGGCAAGGACCGACACGGCTCCGGAGGCCGCTACCAGGTTCGGTCTTGGGAACGGGCCGGTTGCCCGCCTGAATGGTATGAGCCGAGAAGGACGAAGCCACTCGCCACACGGTCTCGAGGGCCCTCGACCCTCCAGGTTTGCCGCCTCTTGCCTGCCTCCGGAGGCCGCTACCAGGTTCGATCTCGGGAAAGCGGCCGGTTGCCCGCCTGAATGGTATGCTTTGTCCAACGCCCTGCCCGTGATCCAACCAGGGAACAGGCAGCGATGCCCTTTCAGAGTCTTTCAGCGGAATCAACAGGTAGGGCGAAGCGTCCCCGCTGAGCCGTGGGCTGCGGGTTTCGGCTCAGCGGGGACGCTTCGCCCTACCCAAGACGTGCAATCACGACAAGCCAGGTTCAACAATACCCGAGTTCGGTCATTTCCGATTTAACCAGGTCCATGCTGCACACGGCATCCCGCAACTTCCAACGTCCTACCGTCTCCCAGCGCACTTTAATCCGTGTCAATGGGTAGCCAAGAAAGCGCTCCAATCGCATCAGGGTCTCATCCTGCCGAAGGACAAAATCCTCAAATCTCACACTACAGGCAAATCGCGGTCGCGGCGTCACCTTCATCAACAGGGTTTGATACTTCCAACTGGCCAGACGCTGAAGATAGACATCCTCTACCGGTTCGAAGGGAATATCAAAATCCTGAATCCTGTCTGTCTTGTGCTTTCCCAGGATAGCGTCTCGGGGATCGCGGTACCAGTGGATATACCTTGTCTCGGGAAAGATGCGAGTAATCCAAGGATAGACCAGTGTAGTCTCCGGAATCTTCCACCCTTTGTGCTCGGCCTTGGAGGCCAGGACATCACTGAGGTAAGATTCGACGAGTCCAGTGAAGGCAGGATCGATAGGTCCCTGCAGAACGCCCGAAAAATCCCAGCGAAAATCACCCAGATAGCGTACTTTGCGAGCAAATACTCGGCAGGCCTCGTACATCGCTTCGGGAGGAAGGAGGTCGCCCGAGTTGTTAAGTGGCTCACCCATGTAGACACCGCTCACTCTTAGCGTGTGGGACATCGCCCGCGTACCCGAATGCCCGCGTCCGATAATCGTTACCAGAGAGCGCATCGAAAAGAAACCAGGGGGCAACCTACTGTAAGCACATACTCAAATTCCTATTTGCGGCTTTTCTCCTGCAACCGTTTTGCCTGGTCCGCACTACCGATATGCAGCATGTCGTAGGCCTGCCGACTCGTCTTAAAGGGTCCAACTCCCTTAATACCGTGCCAATCTCCCTGGTTCAGTATGGGATTCTGAATTCCCATGGCACTTTCCCGTTCGGCAATGAAACCATGCATTCGCGCGCTCAGCAGGGCCACTACATCCGCTCGCTCTTCGGCTAGATTGCTTAATTCCAATGGATCGGACACCAAATCATAGAGCTCGCGCTGGGGCTTGAAGTGAAAGTCGGGCTCAAGGGCCTCAATATACTTCCAATGCGGCGTTCGCCAGCCGTGCTTGCGCATCCAGGTGCACTCGGTGATGTAGAACTCACATTCATTGCTGGCCCGAGTACCGTCAACGAGGTCGGTTAGTGAAGTTCCCTCGAACGGAAGGCTGGTCTCAATTCCGGCCAAATCCAGAAGCGTCGGGACCAGGTCCTTGTGCTGGTTCAACCCAGCAACTCGCACGCCCGCGGGCAGCTTGGCCGGGTACCGGATGATCAACGGCACTATCAAAGTCGGTTCATACAATCCATGGTGGTCAAACCAGCATTCATGCTCATAGAGCGTCTCCCCGTGATCTCCGTTAATTACCACGATCGTTTCATCCAGGACTTCCAGAGACTCCAACTGAGTGAAAATCACCTGCAGGCAAGCATCCATGTAGGCGATTTCCCCATCGTACTGAGCGTCAACGAAATCCTTGTCCGTAATACCGGGAGGGAGCCAGGAAAGATGAAAATCCCGAAAAGGCTTGAACTCGCGTACCGGATCCATGGATCGATTATCAGGGTCACAGGGATCGCCATGGTAAAACATCGTGTCATAGGGCGGAGGCGGCATGTAGGGGGCATGAGGATCCATGTGCCGTAACATCAGCATCCATGGTTGCGACGCAGAACTAAGTCGCTCAATCTCCGGAACCGCTACCTTGTTCAGTTCCTCCGCCTTGCGCAGGGGACGCTCATCCCAACTTCCCCAGGCACTGGCGTAGTCCAGATAGGAGTCGGATCCCCGGGAAGAGGGATTCCCCGTGAAGCCAATGCAGCTTGTTTCATAGCCGGCTTGACGAAGCATCTCGGGCAACGTGGTGATCTTCTCGGTGAGGCCGCCCTGGTGCCTCAGGGCAACGACCTCGGTGCCGAAGCAATCTCTTCCCGACAACATCGAGGCATATGCAGATGTAGTGGGAATATGCGCGGAAATCGTCTCCTCGAACACCGTCGCATCGGCCGCGAACTCATCGATATAGGGCGTTGTCAGCCTCTCGTAGCCATAGAGGCTCAAGTGGTCTCGCCGTAACGAGTCGATCGCAATCAGAAGAATGTTCGGTTGAGTGGATTCGGTCCGATTAACATTCATATTTTACTCTTTCTCCAATCAAGGTCTGCTCAAGAAATCTCGATGCGCCTTCCCGTTGCCGCAGACTCGTAGCTGGCAAGGATCATCTGCAGAGCCGTCCGCCCTTCATCCGCCGTGGCAACTGGATTCCGTTTTCCCTTCAGAAAGTCCAGCAGCGGTTGCGCCAGGAAGGCAATGCGCGATCCATGGGCCGGCGGCGCCTCCAACTTACTGATTTGCCAGGCTCCTTCGTCCTGCAAGAACCACTTCAAGGCCACCCCTCCGGCGACTCGAGGAACATTGGCGCTGGGCGCGTCGCCGAAGTTCTGGATAATGACGCCTCGTTCACCCACAATCTCGGTCGTGTTCTCTCCCGCGATGCAGGTAAATGAACTCATCACCTCGGCCATGCAACCGTCCTCAAAGCGGAAAACGGCGATTCCATTGTCGTCGGGCACGTTGGGATTCAGCAAAGTATCGATTTCGGCGATGACGGACGTCGGCTTACCCAGCAACCAGAGAATGAAATCGAACGCGTGGGCCGCGTCATCGGCCCACATGCCCCGATTGAGCTCCGGCTTGACGTGCCATGAATTCTCGAATCCCGACCAGGTGTGGGTCGCTAATCCGTGCCGCCTACGTACCATCAGGATTTGCCCGAAGGCGCCCGAGTCGACCAGTTCCTTCATCTTCAGGTTCTGAGGATCGGCCCGCATCTGCCATGCCATCGTAAACCGGACGTCGGATTCGTTGACTGCAGCCACGATTCGGTCCGCTTCCGCCAACGTCAACGCCATGGGTTTCTGCAGCACGATGGACTTTCCAGCACGGGCCGCCTGCTCAACCAGATCGGCGTGCAGGGACGTCTCGGAACCGATAACCACCGCATCGATGTCCGCCCGATTCAACAAATCGTGAACCGAGGAAAAGGCGTTGATCCGATAGGTTGCCACCGCCTCTCGCAGCCTGTCCGCATCGTGGTCCCATCCGCCCACCAAGTTGACGTCTTCGGCAAACTGCTGCTGCCACCGGCTACAGTAAGCGTTCACGTGGCCATGAGCGAAACCGAGAATACCGAGGTTACAATGCGCTATCGACATTCCATTTCCGACATTCGAAATTCGTGCTTGGGATCGCGCCCCACAGAAACCTTAGCGTGCGCCACAGGCTTGCAGGCAAGCTTGCATATGGCCGCGAGATTCCGCTGCGATGGCCACGCAGTCCGCTACGCTATAGTCGCGCGCCCCTATCACTTCGAGATTCAAGGCGCCTTCGTATCCCGCTTCATGCAGCACTCGAATAAATCCAAGTAAATCGATATCCCCACGACCATTTGCCTGAAATCCGGGTTTCCCGGGCCCTTGCTGTCGACCCCGGCAATCGCGAATGTGGACATGCTTGATCCGGTCAACTACCGCACCCAAAGCCTCGACAGGGTTTTCATTCGCACGATGGATGTGACTGGGGTCCATGTCCAATCCAAAGGCCGGCTCATCTATGGCTTCAAGCGCCCGCAAGGTGGTCGGCGTATTATGGATCGCCCTGCCCACGTGGGCCTTAACGCAAAGCGTAACCCCGTGGCCACCGGCTCGTTTGGCCAATTCCCGTAAATCGTCAATGGTCTCCAGGAGGCTGGTCTCGTCGTCCGTCGTTCCTCCCGGTCCGCAGTTCACGACCGGGCAATCGATAGCCCCGGCCGCCTGAAAGGCCCGCTCCATGGTCTCGGTATCCTGACTTGGCTGCTCCATAGCGAGAACGGGAATGCCGTACTGCGCCGAGAGGTCATTGATCCGGGGACATATCTCCCGCCAACCTGCCAGCACCAGATGCTCGCTCATGCCGTCTATGGCGGAAATCTCCAATCCGTCATAGCCGCACACTCCCGCATATCTGAAGGCCACTTCCATATCGTGGCCTCCGAACAGCACCGAATTAAATCCTAGTTTCATATCTTCATGCCCTCTCCTTCCCTCAAAGTCGTTCGCCAACTCTGAATCTCACTGATGAACCTGACCGAAGTTTTGCCCGTGATTTGCCCTGGGATCGTGATTTCCGATCTGAATCATACATGCGGCCTCGGGAGCCCTCGGCCCAGGGGCTTGCAAGGGGCACCAAACCTGGAGGGTCGAGGGCCCTCGAGACCGCAAGGCAAGCAACCTTGCCGGATCCCTGATCATACCATGCAGGCGGGCAACCGGCCCTTTCCCCGAGGCCGAACCTGAAAGCGGCCTCGGGAGCCCTCGGCCCTCCAGAACGCAAAGTCGAAAGGTCCATTGCCAGCCATAGTTAATGGCCAAAGGCCTCGATAGCGAACCTCCGTACGGCCTCGAGGGACCTCGGCCCTCCAAATCAGCCCACCGACAAACCAAGGTCACAGGCTCACCACCGTACCCTTCTCCCAGCTTTCAATAGCTGCCTCGATAATCAACTGCACCTTGAGGGCATCCTCCGCCTTCGCTTTCACCTGATCCGGCGGCGTTTCTGCGCAAAGATCTTCGATCCAGGCATCGATCCGTGACTGGAATGTCTCACCGAAATTGCGCATTCCACCCAGACAGTCATACGACTCGGTCTCCCACGAGAACCGCGGCGAGAAGGTGAGTCGCTCGCAGGCATCGAAGATCTCGATGCGCCCTTCCGATCCAACAATGTCGCAATGTTCGAGGCCCCACGGTGTGCCCGGCCCCCCGCCGTCGTAGCTGCCTAACAGGTGTCCTATCACGCCGCTCTCAAATTCGAGGTTTACTTGTACGTTGGACCAGATGCTCCGTCCCTTTCCTTTCTTGAAGAATGCATGCACCCGCTTCACATCTCCGCAGAAATAGCACATGACATCCAGCGAATGAGGATGAAGCGCCCGCATGTGAAAGTGGGGACTGCTCTCGTTCTTGTTGTTTATCCACATGCGCATGTTGATAGTGTGGATTTCGCCCATTCGCCCGTCAGTAATCCACTTTTTGGCCCGCAGCGCTGCCGGTGTGAACCGGTGGTTCAAGTTGATTGCGTAGGGAAGATTGCGCTCTTTCGCGATCGCAACCATTTCAACCGCTTCAGTAATGCGATTCGAAATGGGCTTTTCGCCCAGCACAGGTATTCCAGCTCGCAAAAGTTCGACGGTAGGTGCGTAGTGGTGGCTTCCATTCTCCGCTCCTGCCGTGCAGACACTGGCGGCATCGATCTCAATCTCACTCTGCAGGAGCTCACCAATACTTCCGAAGGCGCGACACCGGAAGGTCTCAGCTGCTGCCGCCGCCTTTTCCTCGATTGCGTCGCATACCGCGACTACCTCCGTCCGTTCATTATTGGTGTAGCAACGGGCATGGTTGTTGCCGATCCCACCCATACCGATTACCGCAATCTTTTTCATATTTTGACTTTCTAACCGCGGCCAATCTGCAACTCAAACTTGAACTTGAGCATTCCCTGTAACTCGCCCCGGGTTTTCTCGGGAGCAGAAAATCTTAGAGTTCTCGTTTTCCTGCCGATATACTCAAGAGAACCGCGAGTTGATCATTTTCGTCGGCAGTACCGGACGATCTGCGCGGCTCTCCAGGTTCCCTTTCGCGATTCTAGCCCAAGCATCTGAATAAGGTTTTGTCAGCTAGCATCTTCACCCACATGGAAAGCTACGTCGATACCAGGATCCCGGCCTTGCCCAGCGTGGCATTGCAGATCTTCCGCTTTGATCCGGACGATCCCGATGCCAGCAGTATCGAGCTTGAGGGTATCATCGCACCCGACAAAGGGATCTGCTCCGAAATCCTACGCATTTCGAACTCGGCATTCTATGGCAGATCGGGAGAAGTCGCCAAACTCAACGAGGCAATTTCGCTCCTGGGCGCGAAGAGCGTAAAGAATCTGATCATCCTGATTTCGAGCCGCACTTTGTTCTCTCAAGTGCGAAACGAGTTCATGATCAGGCACCTCAACCTCTATCCTGTTCTCTGTGCCATAGTCGGCGGAGAGCTCGCCCACGCCTTCAATCGCGACGACCTGCAGGATGACGTCTTTGTGGCAGGTTTGCTGCATCGTATCGGCATGACCATCTTTGCACTCAATGAAGAAGCTGCCTACGAGCGTCTTATCAAGGCCGCAGATGAAAATTACCGGTGCCTCCTCAACCTCGAAAATGGACACTATGGTTTGAATCACTCCAAGATCGGCGCCGACGTTTTCCGCAAGTGGCGCTTACCCGAGCAACTCACCGATACCGCCCTGCAGGTCGACTTCAAGGAGGACGAGCTTAGCAGAGTCTCCGATATTGTGCGCATCACAGCTCTCTCCAGTCTAATCGTCAGGCAGTTTCTGGATCTTTCGATCGACGGGGCGGACGAACGCCGGGAGCACGACATCTTTTGCTACTATAACGCCGCCTCCATCGAATCCGAATTCGAGTCGAATCAACTGCAGAGGCTTCATCAGCACCCCTTTTTCATTCAGGCGGTATCGGTCTGAAGTCCATAGCCAATGAAACGAATCCTCGTCGCCGATCAGGATCTGAAAATCCGTGAAGAAATCGCACGGTTTATTCGTCTCTGCGGCTACGAAGCGGCCATAGTAAGCGATGGCGAGACGCTCATTGAACAATTGAATGATGCCCCGCCCGATCTCGTTCTGCTCGATATTTTTCTCCCACCTACTTCTGGCCTCCTGGTATTGAAATCACTTCGTAGCGAGGAAGACACAAAAGACCTGCCTGTACTGATGATGTCTTCTGAAGACAGCGAGGAAGCATCCATATTGAGTATTTCAAGTGGCGCCAACGAGTTCATCATCAATCCCGTCCGCCTCGCCGAACTGACCACAAAGATGCAAAGCGTCCTCGACCTGGCCCGCTACAAGAAGCAGCTTGAGTCACTCAACGCGCAACTTGCGAGAGAGAAGAACCGCATGCGCAAGTACTTCTCCGAAGACCTGGTGGAGAAAATCCTGAACGAGGAGATATCCACTGAACTGGGCGGGTCCAATGTCGAAGCGTCGATTCTCTTCATGGATATCCGGAACTCTACGGGTCTGGCCGAAGAAGTAGGGCCGGCCCGATTTGCCGCCTTCATCAGCGATCTCTTCACTGAACTGATGGAGTTGATCTTCAAGAACCATGGTTCTGTCAATAAGCTCCTGGGCGATGGCATTCTGGCCACTTTTGGGTGCCCCGAACCAAGTGAGAACGACGCCGTCAACGCCATTGCCACTGCCCATGAGATGTTGGATCTCATTGAAGAATTCAACCGGCGGCGGCCCGAATATTTAACTGAGCCGGTCCGTATTGGGATCGGTATTTCAACCGGTAAAGTGTTCGCCGGAAACATCGGCTCCGTGAGGAGGATCGAATACGCTGTGATCGGCGACCCCGTAAACACAGCCAGTCGCCTCCAGGATCTTACCAAGATTGTTCCCTGCAACGCCTTGATCGACGGCCCTACACGTCAGCGACTGAACGGCAATGTGGCAATGAGGCCCTCGGGCATTCAATCGATCCAGGGCAAGTCGGGTCCCGTGGAGGTGTTTATTTTCGACGGGATCAGAAGCAAGTAGATATTTACGTGGCGCACTGCTTTTCAAGGGGGAGCGGAAATTGCGGTGCGCCAGCGGGACCGGCGAACGGTCCGGAACTCCCAGCAACTCCGGCAATGCCCTTGATCCGAGTGACCCGCATTGAGTGTCGTTTTCACCCACTCGCCTCGTCATCACTGATGATCTGATAGCCCATTTGGCGGTATGCTGCGCGCCGTTTCCGGTACATGCTGAAGGTCAAACCTGAGTTCTCATCCAGATAATCGTAGATCCGGACCTCATGTTTATTCTCACAAGCTCGATGGAGACGTCCCGCATACTGGATCAGACGTCCTTCGAAGGATATTGGCATGGCAAGGAAGAGCGTGTCTAACTGTGGAAAGTCAAAGCCTTCCCCAAGCAGCGATGCGGTCGCAAAGAGACATGTTGGCCGACGAGCATCGAGAGCCTCTTCCAATCGGATAAGGAATTGATTCCTTTGCCTCCGCGAAACCGTGCCGTCGAATGAGATCAGTACATCCTCTCTTCCGCGACGCTTCTGCTCAACCTTGTCTTTCAGGGCCCGGAGGTGATGCCTCCGGTCGGATAAAACCATGGGAATACGCCCTTCCTCCAGGATTCGGGCGATGTCCGAGGCGATAAGGTCGATACGGCGCTCGTCACTGACCAATGAATCCCATGTTAGATGTATGGCCAACGGTGCCTCCCTGATATGGGAAAACTGCATACCCGTCATGCGGATGAATGCCCTCTTCGCAAATGGGGAATCAAGAGCTTCATTGACCAAGAAGCGAATCGGTCCACATTGTTGATAGAGGAGCTTTTCAAGCCCATCCTTTCGCTTCGGAGTGGCGGTGAGGCCAAGTATGTTGCGACAGGGGCACTCTTTCAACAGAGCTTCGACCGTCACGGCAGGGACATGATGACACTCATCAACGATGACGGCGCCATATTGGGAGAAGACACGCCTCGGATCGTCCGCATTTTTCAGACTCTGGATCATTGCCACGTCAACCCTTCCTCCCAGGCGTCGCTTACCGCCGTGCCATTGCCCAACGTCCTTCTCGTCTATCGTAAGAAATGACACGGCCCGATTGACCCACTGGCCCAACAACGCCTGCCGATTGACCAAAATCAACGTTGGCACCTTCCAATACCCGATCATGGCACAGGCCATAACCGTTTTCCCTGACCCGGGAGGTGCGACGAGAACGCCATTTTCGTGCAGCTTCAGCTCTGTCACGGCCTGCTTCTGCAAGCCACGCAAGCGCCCCTTGAATCTAACACGAATCCGCTTGGGCTCCAGCCTTCGGTCTTCTACCTCCAAACGAGCACCGCAGAGCGAGAACAGAGCCTCGAGCGGCTCGAGGCATCCCCGTGGCAAAACGATCCTATCGTTACGAACTTCACCCGAAAAAAGAAACCGAGGGATGTTATAGGTTGGGAACCGCAATCGCTGCTTCTCATAAAAGATCGGATTGGGAAACGTGGCCAAGGCGCGAATCGATCCGATCATCCTCCTGGGTAGGTTTTCCGTCTCGATGTGGATCTTCTCGTTGAGAATCACCCTTTGGTGACGAACCGTCGGAAGTTTCAGCAAGTCGTTGCTCGCGGACTCGAGGGCTCGGTCGTCAAGTTCCTCCGCCCGAGTCTTCTCATCCTCGCTGGCCCCGAGGTGCGCCCGCACAATCGCCTCTACTTCATCTTCGTAGAGCCGGCGCACCTGCGCCAACGATTTCCATTGGTTAGCAAAAGGCGTGAATGTGTCATCCACGAACTCCGTCAGACCCAGCTTCCTCCGCTCACGCTGCAAAGGCAAAGCGATGAGATTGCCGAATCCGGCATTGGGCAGCGTGTCCTGATTGGGAAAGAAACGGTCATACGTATCCAGCCGCATCTCCGCATTGGTCGCAGCCGCCTGAGTTAGAATAAGCGTGCCGAGGCGACGAGCAAGGAAGGCAGAGATGGCCTCGGCGAAGAATATCCAAGCGTGCGCGCCGTTGCCCGATCTCGAGATCTCGACCATGCAATCAGCTCCCATCGAAGCCGCGGCATCCCGATAGGCAAGCACATCGGACTTCCAACCCTCCCCATCGAAATCGGCGGCCAGAAAGATGCACGAGTCGTCATGACGAATGGCGTAGGTGCCAATCGTCTGCTCTCCCCTGAGGTGTCCTTCAATCACCTTTTGGTCGAGCGGGTGAAACCGGCTGGCTCCGTACTTTCTGAACACCTCGGTGGGCCTCAAGCGCCTGCCATCCTCCCATACAGGTTCGCAGACCGGTGAGTAACCCTGACGGCCCGTTTGAGCATTCTTCCAAAGGCGAGGGAAGATGTCCCGCCGGGCAACGAAGAGCGCTTCGAACAGGCCAATCTTCTCCCCAGGCGTTTGCGGATCGACCGAAGCCTCAAAATCGAAATGCCCCTCACGCGCCCGATTTACATCCCTTTCCAACTGGCGCAACTCGTTGGAAAGCGCCCTCCTTTCGCTCCCGATCTCTACCAATCGAGCGCGAATCCCCTCAATTCTTCTAGTCTCATGTCCGATAATTAAGTTGAATTAATCTGTCTTACCATGTTATGCTATCGGCATGGCAAGACCCATATCCATAATTGAACTTACAGATCTTGAGCTGCAAGAGTTGCAGCGTCGCGTGAAAGCACCGACAGTATCCGTGCGCGACAGCCTTCGGGCGACAATCGTACTGCGTCGTTCCGAAGGCGTCAAGCAGGCGCAGCTCGCGGAAGAACTCGGGGTTAGTGTGCCCTGCGTGAACAAGTGGTCGCAACGCTTTGAGCGAGACGGCTTGGAGGGATTGCGGGACAGGAAGGGACGAGGACGGCCCCGATGGATACCGGCGGGCAAGGTTGAGAAGGTCATTACCGAGGCTACACGACCGCCGAAGCCACGCACTCGCTGGAGTGTTCGCACCATGGCCAGGGAGGTGGGGATTTCCCCCGACAGCGTGCAGCGCATCTGGCGGGCTAACGATATCAGGCCTCACTTGGTCAGGACGTTCAAAGTGTCCAATGACAAGTACTTCGAGCAGAAGTTCTGGGATGTGATCGGCTTATACCTGGATCCGCCAGAGCGGGCCCTTGTATTGTGTTGCGACGAAAAGAGCCAATGCCAGGCTTTGGAGCGGACCCAGCCGGGCTTACCTCTTGGCGTGGGAGAGATTTGCACCAAGACACATGACTACAAGCGACACGGGACCATTACGTTGTTTGCAGCCTTGAATTATCTGGACGGCAAGCTCATCGCACGCACCGAACAGCGGCATACCCATGTAGAATGGTTGCGGTTCTTGAAGCAAATCGAGCGGGAGACACCCAAGCAGCTGGACTTGCACTTGATCGTTGACAACTACTGCACGCACAAGCAACAGAAGGTCCGCAAGTGGTTGTCGCGCCATCGGCGTTTTCACATCCACTTCACCCCGACCAGTTCGTCCTGGTTGAACCTGGTCGAGCGCTTTTTCGGCGAACTGACCCAAGATGTTATCAGGGATGGTAGTTTTACCAGCGTCAGGCAATTGGTCGAAGACATAGAAACCTATCTGGCTGAAAGGAACCTCGACCCCAAGCCTTACAGATGGAAGGCGAAGGGAGAGGAAATCCTGCGCAAGATCCAGCGCGCCAAACGTGCCTTGGCAAAGCAGACAGGGAAAACTAATTAATTTATGTTATTTAACGGACACCACACTAGGGACACTCTCCTCTACGCTCACCGAATCCGGGTTGCCGAGACAGACATTGACACGGGTCACCCGAAATAGCGCTTCAGCACCGATGGGAGGTCCGCACTCAGGAATGAGATCTCGACACCCGCCGATTCAATGTACACTTCCGACTCGTAGGGACCAAACTCGATTTGCACCGGGTGGCCTTGCGCGTCATCCCAAGCCAGTTCGAGGTGTCCTTCATCCGTAAGGAACAGAGCGGAGCGCGCATTGGATGGAATGCTCAGAACCTTCAGCGCATCCAGGAATACCTCCTGGGCGCGGGGAGAGAGTGGCTTTTGCCCGGATTCCCCCCAAGGGCCGGAGAAAAACCGGCCAAAATATTGCCAGCGACCCCAACCGCGGACTCCAAGTTTCCTCAGGACAAGCTCCTCGCGATTCAAGAGTCCCTCCTCATAAGTCTGGAACAAGGACGTTTCCGCTTGCCCGGTACAGGAATCGGGAAGTGGTCTTTGGAAGCTTCGATCATTCTCGCATTCGTCAATATCGCATGGATCATTACTAATCAACACACCGCCGGCGAGAGATTTTGCCTGTTGTCCACGGACTGCGGTCATCCCAAATTCCCATTGACAATAACATAAAGGAACATGGCTCTCAAAAAATCCGAGCTCTATTCCTCCCTTTGGGCGAGCTGCGACGAACTCCGGGGCGGCATGGATGCCGGCCAGTACAAGGACTATGTCCTCGTCCTGCTTTTCATCAAGTACGTCAGCGACAAATACGCGGGCCAGCCTTTCGCGCCCATCACCATCCCGGAGGGTGCGAGCTTCGCGGGCATGGTCGCGGTCAAAGGCAAGCCGGATATCGGAGACCAGATCAACAAGAAGATCATCGCGCCCCTGGCCAATGCCAACCAGCAGCTCTCCCAGGCGGACTTCCCCGATTTCAACGACCCAAATAAGCTCGGCAGCGGCAAGGAGATGGTGGATCGCCTCACCAACCTGATCGCCATCTTCGAGAATCCGGCCCTCGATTTCTCCAGAAACCGCGCCGAAGGCGACGACATTCTGGGTGACGGCTACGAGTACCTCATGCGCCACTTCGCTACCGAGAGCGGCAAGAGCAAGGGCCAGTTCTATACTCCCTCCGAAGTCAGCCGCGTGATGGCGCAGGTTATCGGTATCGGGCAGGCCCATACCAGTCCAGACACCACGGTCTACGATCCGACCTGCGGCTCCGGTTCGCTTCTCCTGAAAGTGGCCGACACTGCCCGCGCCCGAGTCACGCTCTACGGGCAGGAAAAGGACGCCACCACATCCGGTCTGGCCCGCATGAACATGATCTTGCACGACAACCCCACCGCGCTGATTATGCAGGGCAACACCCTCGCCGACCCGAAGTTCAGGGACGCCGACGTCCTCAAGACCTTCGACTACGTCATCGCCAATCCTCCCTTCAGCGACAAGCGCTGGAGCAACGGCGTCGATCTGGACAACGATCCCCATCAGCGCTTTCAGCCCTTCGGCACGCCTCCAGCCAAGCAGGGCGACTACGCCTACCTTCTCCACATCGTGCGCTCGCTCAAGCCGACTGGGAAGGGCGCCTGTATTCTACCCCATGGCGTCCTCTTCCGTGGTCATGCCGAGGCCGGCATCCGCCGCACACTCGTCCGCAGAGGCTACCTCAAGGGTATCATCGGCCTCCCGGCAAACCTCTTCTACGGCACAAGCATACCAGCCTGCATCATTGTCCTCGACAAGGAGGGCGCCCACGCCCGCAAGGGCATCTTCATGATTGACGCCAGCGCCGGCTTCATAAAGGACGGCAACAAGAACCGTCTCCGCTCACGCGATATCCACAAGATCGTCGATGTCTTCACTAAGGGCGTTGACCTGCCCGGCTACGCCCGCCTCGTTCCCTTTGAAGAGATCGAGAAAAACGATTACAACCTCAACCTTCCCCGCTACATCGACAACCGCGATGCCGAGGATGTTCAGGATATCGACGCTCACCTGCGCGGCGGCATCCCGCGGGCTGACCTCGATGCGCTCGGAGACTACTGGATCGTCTGTCCCCAGCTCCGCAAGGCCCTGTTCTTGAAGAACCGTCCCGGCTACCTCGACCTTGCGGTGGAAACGAGTGCCCTCAAACCCGCCATCCACGAACACCCCGAGTTCGCCACGTTTGTGGATGGAATGAACGCCCACTTCGCCATCTGGCGGCAGTGTGCCGCCAAGTCACTGCGCCGGCTCGAGCCCGGCTGCCATCCGAAGGAAATCATTCACCAGCTCTCCGAACAACTGCTGGCCCATTACATCGGCCGGCCCCTGATCGACCCCTACGCCGTCTACCAGCACCTCATGGATTATTGGACGGAGACCATGCAGGACGACTGCTACCTTATCGCCGACGACGGCTGGAATGCCGAGCCCACCCGGATCATCGAGAGGGACAAGAAAGGCAAGGAACGGCACAAGGGCTGGACCTGCGACCTCGTTCCCAAACCTCTCATCGTCGCCCGCTATTTCGCCGAGGACCGGGCTACCATCGAGGCCCTGATGGCGGAGTTAGAAGCAGCTTCGGGTCAAATCACCGAGCTGGAGGAAGAAGATGGTGGAGAAGAAGGCGCTTTCTCCGAGTTGGAAAAGGTGAACAGAGGTGAAGTCATGAGGCGTCTCAAGGAGATCAAAGGCGACGCCGCGGCCGAGGAGGAGGAGCGCATTCTCAGCGCATGGCAACGTCTTGGCAAGCGAGTCGCCGCGCTCAAGAGTGCCATCAAGACTGCCGACACCGCGCTGGATGCCAAGGCCTACGCCAAATATTCCGAGCTAAGCGAGGACGAGGTGAAAACCCTTGTTGTCGATGACAAGTGGCTTGCTGCGATCGACACCGCTACACACGGCGAGATCGACCGCATTAGCCAGGCACTCACTCAGAGGGTTAAGGAGCTAGCGGAACGCTACCGAACGCCGCTTCCCCGGATGACCGACCGAGTGTCCGAGATTGAGGAAAAAGTGAACGCGCACCTCGAACGCATGGGATTCGCATGGAACTGAAGCCCGGATACAGGCAGACGGAGGTGGGAGTAATTCCGGATGAGTGGGACACCCCGATGATAGCTGACTTTCGTCCTTTCGTAACCAGCGGTTCTCGTGGTTGGGCCGCCTTTTATTCAGATCAGGGCTCCCCGTTCATTCGAATAACCAACCTTTCACGCGACTCAATCTACTTGGATCTTGAAAATCTTCGTTTCGTGGAACTTCCGAAAGAAAGCAGCGAAGGAGCGCGCACTCATCTTCAAGACGGGGATCTACTCATCTCCATCACTGCCGATATTGGTATCGTCGGTATAGTATCCGCAAAGCTTTCAAGACCTGCCTACATCAATCAACACATCGCGTTGGTTCGATTTGATGAAGCAACAGCCAACTCAAAGCTCGTCACCTACTTTCTTGCTTCCGAGGGACCGCAAAGGCTTTTTCGAGCGCTGACTGACTCAGGTGCTAAGGCTGGAATGAATCTTACAACGGTTCAACAGATACGCTTGGCGCTCCCGCCCACCAAAGCGGAACAAGAAGCCATTGCCGAGGCGTTGAGCGATGCGGATGCGCTCATCGAATCCCTGGAGCAACTCATCGCCAAGAAACGCCAAATCAAACAAGGCGCCATGCAGGAATTGCTCACGGGCAGACGGCGTCTGCCCGGGTTTAGGGGGGAGTGGGATATGGTACAGTTGCGGGAGGTCGCGGACACCGATCCTGAGAACCTTGGAGTCGATACACAGCCAAGCTTTTCCTTCAACTATATTGCACTCGACAATGTAGATGCCGGAACGCTCTGCGGCTATTCGCTGCAGATTTTTCCTACTGCCCCATCTCGCGCACGTCGAAGGATACGGAAGTACGATGTCCTCGTTTCAACTGTTAGGCCAAACCTCATGTCTCACCTATTCTTCCTAACCGAGGGTGAGAATTGGGTTTGTTCAACGGGTTTCTGCGTCGTTCGATGCAGAGAAGGCATCGCACATCCGGGCTATATCTACTTCCACATGTTTTCGGGTTCTGTTACTCGCCAGATCGACGCCTTCCTGACGGGTTCCAACTATCCCGCGATCAACAGCGGAGATGTTCGCGCTCTTCAGATTCCACTTCCGGATCACGCCGAACAAACCGCCATCGCCGGCATCCTAAGCGACATGGATGCGGAGATCGCGGCGCTGGATGCCAAGCTGGCCAAAGTCCGGCAGGTAAAGAAGGGCATGATGCAGGAACTCCTCACCGGAAGGATTCGCCTGGTATGAAGGAAGCGCAGCAGGCCGAGTGGAAGGAGAGTTGGCGGGATGACTACCTGAAGTGGATCTGCGGGTTCGCCAACCCCGATCTCGCCAATGTCTTCTTCCGGTCCGGCATGATCGAATCCTGGGGTCGCGGCATCGAGCTTATCCTGGAAGAGTGCAGGGCTGCAAAAGTGCCCGATCCCAAACTTCGCTACGAAGCCGATGGGCTGTGGGTGGAGTTCGCTTTTCGCCCTGGTTCGGTGAAAAGTTCGGTGAAAGGTTCGGTGAAAAGTTCGGTGAAAATCACCGGACTGTTGAAAGCCACCCCTCAGATTTCCGCCCGCCAGATCGCCGAAAGACTTGGCCTCACGCTACGCGCGGTCGAAAAGCAACTGGCCAATCTGAAGGCTGATGGAGCTATCAAGCGGATCGGCCCGGCTCGGGGCGGGCATTGGGAGGTTGTTTAATGAGCACCATCGGAAAACCAGAGAGCGCCACGCAAGACCGGGTAATTGCCCTCTTTTGCGATGAACTCGACTATGACTTCCTCGGCAACTGGCGGGACCGGGAGGGCAACAGTAACATCGAGGAGGCTCTGCTGACGAACTGGCTGAACAAGCGTGGCTATTCGCCCGACCAGATCAGCCGTGCCCTCTACCAACTGCGCCGTGATGCCGACAGCCAGGGGCGTGATCTCTACCACACCAACCAGGCCGTCTACAATCGCCTGCGCTACGGCGTGCCGGTCAAGGTCGAGGCGGGCCAAGTCACCGAGACGGTTCACCTGTTTGACTGGGAGACGCCGAAGAATAACGACTTCGCCATCGCCGAGGAGGTCACGCTCAAGGGTGGCCACGAGCGCCGGCCCGACATCGTGCTCTACGTGAACGGCATCGCCCTTGCCGTGTTGGAGCTGAAGAACAGCCGGGTCACGATTGGCGACGGCATCCGGCAACTCATTTCCAATCAGAAGCCCGAGTTTAACGAATGGTTTTTCACCACCGTGCAGTTTGTCTTCGCCGGGAGCGACTCGGAAGGGCTGCAATACGGCACTACGGGCACGGAGGAGAAGTATTTCCTCAAGTGGAAAGAGGACGAAGAGGACGACGCCGGCTACAAGCTCGACAAGTATCTACAGAAAATGTGCGCCAAAGAGCGCCTGATAGAGCTCATGCACGACTTTGTGCTCTTCGACGGCGGCATCAAAAAAGTGCCGCGAGTCCACCAGTATTTCGGCGTCAAGGCAGCGCAGGAGCACGTGCGCAGGCGTGAGGGCGGCATTATCTGGCACACCCAGGGCAGCGGGAAGAGCATCGTAATGGTCCTCCTGGCCAAGTGGATTCTGGAGACGAATTCAAACGCCCGCGTGGCCGTAATCACCGATCGGGACGAACTGGACAAGCAGATCGAAGGGGTATTTCGAACATCGGGTGAAGCGATCTCCCGGGCCAGCAGCGGGAGCGATCTTATGCGGCAGCTTGGCAACGCAAAGCCGCGCCTGCTTTGTTCCCTGGTCCACAAATTCGGCCGCCGCGACGTGGATGATTTCGAGGCCTTCATCAAGGAACTGGAGTCTCAACCAAGCAGGACGGTCGGCGAGGTCTTTGTCTTTGTGGACGAATGTCACCGCACCCAAAGCGGCAAGCTGCACCGGGCGATGCAGGCGGTGATGCCGAATGCGGTCTTCATGGGTTTCACCGGCACCCCCCTGCTCAAGAAGGACAAGCAGACAACCCTCGAGGTCTTCGGCGGCTATATCGACACCTACAAGTTCTGCGAGGCGGCGGAAGACGAGGTGGTCCTAGACCTCATCTACGAGGCGCGCGACATCGACCAGCGGCTCGGTTCAGAAGACAAAATCGACGCTTGGTTCGATGCCAAGACCAAAGGCCTGAACGATTGGCAGAAGGATGAACTGAAGAAGAAATGGGGCACCATGCAAAAGGTACTCAGTTCCCGCTCCCGCATAGAGCGAGTGGTCAGTGACATTCTCTTCGACTTCAGTGTAAAGCCCCGCCTGAGCAGCGAGCGCGGGAACGCCCTCCTCGTGACTTCGAGCATCTTTGAGGCGTGCAAGTATTTCACCCTTTTCCAGAAGACTCCCCTTAAGAATAAATGCGCGTTGGTCACCTCCTACAACCCACAGGGAAAAGACGTTTCGAAGGAAGATACCGGCGCCGACACGGAGACGGACAAGGAATTCATCTATCTCACCTACAAGAAGCTCCTCAAGGATGTCCACGCCAAGCCCGGCAGGAGCAAAACGGAAACCTGCGAGGACGACGCCAAGGCGCGCTTCACCAAGGAGCCGGCCGGAATGAAGCTCCTTGTGGTGGTGGATAAGCTCCTCACCGGCTTTGATGCGCCGCCCTGCACCTACCTTTACATCGACAAATCGATGCAGGACCATGGGCTCTTCCAGGCAATTTGCCGCACCAACCGGCTGGATGGTGAGGACAAGGATTTCGGCTACATCGTAGACTACAAGGACCTGTTCAGAAAGGTGGAAGACGCCATCGCTGTCTATTCGTCCGAGCTGGATCACAGCGCCGGCGGTTCAGATCCCCAGGTCCTCCTGCAGGATCGTTTGAAAAAGGGCAGGGAGCGACTCGACGACGCCCTCGAAAAGCTCGCCATCCTCAGCGAACCGGTTGAACCGCCTAAGGGAGAGCTGGAACACATCCATTATTTCTGCGGGAATACTGAAATCCCAACCGACCTCGCGGACCGGGAACCCCAGCGCGCCGCCCTCTACAAAGCCGCCGCCACTCTGGTTCGAGCTTACGCCAATATCGCGGACGAACTGCAACCGGCCGGGTATACCTCCGCCCAGTGCGACCACATCAAGCAGCAGATCGATCACTACCTGAAGCTTCGCGATACCATCCGCCAGGCCAGTGGGGAAACCCTTGACCTGAAGGCTTACGAGGCCGACATGCGTCACCTCATCGACACCTACATCGAAGCCGACGATCCAAAGAAGATTTCTCCCTTTGAGAATGCTACTTTGCTCGACCTGATTGTGAAGTCCGGCATCGCCGATGCCATCGCGAACAAACTCCAGAATCTCAAGAACAACAAGGGTGCTGTCGCGGAGACCATCGAGAACAACGTACGAAGCAAAATTAACAGGGAGCATCTCAACGACCCTGCTTTCTACGAAAAGATGTCCGAGTTGCTGGATGAGATCATCGCCGCTCGAAAGGCGAAGGCGATTGAGTATGAAAAATACCTCAAAAAGATCGTGGCGCTCGTGACGCAGGTGGAAGCCGGCCACCGGGATGATACCCCCGAAGCGCTCAAACGAAGCGCCGCCCTTCGAGCACTCTTCAACAACCTTCAGGCCGACCGGGATGCGTCGGCGGACAAGATGGTGGCCGAGGATAAGGCTTCAGGAGCAGTGCTCGACCTGGCGATTAAGATCGACGAACGGGTCAAAGCGGTGCGTCCCGACAGTTGGCGGGGAGTGCAATCCCGCGAGAACGAAATCAAGCGCGCCCTGCTGCCGCTTTTGGACGATGACGTCGAAGAAGTGGAGCGCATTTTTGAGATCATCAAGCAGCAGTCCGAATACTGATGACCGCGCAAATCCAGCTAGGCGAGATCGCCGTAGAAGTTCTCAAAAAAGACATCCGGAACATCCACCTGAGCGTTCACCCACCATCCGGGCGCGTCAGGATTTCGGCGCCGGAGCGCATGAAAATGGACACCATTCGAGTCTTCGCAATCTCGAAGCTCGATTGGATCAGGAAGCAACAGCAGAAGCTTCACGAGCAGGAGCGTGAGACTCCCCGGGAATATCTCGATCGCGAGAGCCACTATCTCTGGGGCAAGCGCTATTTGCTGACGATTACCGAAGTTGAGCAGGCACCCTCAGTCCGCCTCGATTATGATCGACTCGTCCTGCGTGTCCGGCCTGGAACAGATACGCAGAAGCGAGAAGCAATCCTTGAAAAGTGGTATCGCGCACAGCTCAGAGATGCGATCCCGTCCCTGATCGGAAAATGGGACACAAAGATGGGAGTGAAAGTGGAGCGATTCTTTGTCCAGAGGATGAAGACGAGGTGGGGCAGTTGCTCTCCAGAAAGGCGTACCATACGGCTCAACACAGAACTGGCAAAAAAGCCCGAACTGTGTCTCGAATACCTAGTCGTCCACGAAATGGCGCACCTCATCGAACGCACACACAACACTCGCTTCGTCACGTTGATGGATCGGTTCCTGCCTCATTGGAGGACTCTGCGTGACGTGCTTAACAGCCTCCCGGTCCGGCATGAGAATTGGAGATACTGAGTGGATACCCCTTCTCATTGAGGAGTGGCCGCAAGAACTAGTGAGTTTCTATGGCTGATCTATCTCTGGAGTTCGAATGGGAGAGCCGTGGAGGATTGAAGGGCCCTGAATTGCGCGCGACCTGGGCACGGGTGGAAATCCGAGTTGGAGACGAGAACATAACCCAGGTCGAAGACCGAGCGTCGCGAGGAATCCGTAAGGGTATTTATGTTCCCCTCTATCCCCTTGCTGAATGGATTGCGGCAAACTGGTGGGCGCTTCTGTCAGAGGTGTCATCCCCCGACCGCGAAAATAACGGCTATTCACGCCGGCACGAAATGCAATCGGCTTCGGAGGGCTACGCCCTTCCGTCGTTGAGAATGGAACCAGAAGGGCGAAACGTTCGTCTCCTTTGGCGAGCCTACGCTCCTCCGCTGCGCCGAGTACGCTTCCTTTCCAGCGGCGAAGACCAGATCGATCGTGATAGTTTTCAAGAAACCCTCCGGGGCTTTATCCAGCAGGTCGTAAATCGCCTTCGGGACGAGGGTGTCGAGGAGACATTTCTAGAGCAGGAATGGGCCGCAATTGAAAATGCGACAAGCGAAGAGGATGAATTTTGCAGCGCTGCCGGGATGCTGGGTCGCGACCCGTATGCTCTCAGCGATCATGAAACCAAGGCAATTCTGAGTTGCGCAAGTGGCCTCTCTCCGAGCTTCCTTATGGAGTTCTTCGCCAGTACGAACATAGCGGGGATTCTTGGACATGTTCATTTGATTAGGTCTGTTTTCGAGAGAGCTGCACAGGCAAGCGTCCACCTTCGCAGCATGGATGAGCTTCTCGAAAAGGCGCCGCGGCTTGATTCGAGTCTCCAGCCGTGGCAACAGGGATATCAGTTTGCGGATTCGCTGCGGAACCGAATAGAGGCAAATTCGGCACGAATATCTTCTTGCTATTTTCATGAAAATAGGTATATTCACGAATTCGTGAATTCATATTTTCCGTGAAACCAATCACAATATCCCTTGAGCACTCTCTAGAGCACCGTCTGCGTGATCTGTTGGATTCCATTCCATGGCTTGGGCAAACTGAAGTTTCCCGAAACCCTGCTCCCTTTTCTCGCGCCTACGACATCAAGGCCACAATCAAAATGCCAAGTGGGAATACGGCGGAGCTATGGGTTGAGTGCAAGGATTTACCACGCCCATCTCAATTTCCATACGTCGCGCTCGAAACTCAGATGGCTGAGGACGGCGCCAAGCATACTCTGGTACCGGTTCTCGCTGCTCCTTACATTTCACCCCGTATGGCTGAACTTGCCTACCAGCATGGATGGGGCTGGTATGATCTCGCCGGAAATTGCCGCCTCTCGATACCCGGCGGGCTCTACATCGAGCGCACCGGATTCGATCCCGTGCATGAACGTCCCCGACCACGAGCGAACTTAAGCACTGCCGCATCCGCACGGGTCTTACGAGCTCTTCTTGCTCCCCAGAACACGGGTCGAGGGTGGAACCAGACAGGCTTGCGTGGTGAATGCTGGCCAAATGTAAGTATTGGGCTGGTGAACAAAGTGGTGCGCCACCTCAGGGATGAAGCGTGGATCATGGAAAGCGCGGAAGGTGGGTTCAAGGTCCACGACCGAAAGGGCCTTCTCGAGACGTGGCGAAAGGCCTATCGCTTTGATCGTCACCAGCGCATTGGATTTTTCAGTTTGCTGAAGCCCCATGAGCTCGAGGAAAGACTGGCGCATTTCGAGTCGATCGCAGGAAGGCAGGCGGCTTACGCTGCCTTTTCGGCTGCAGACATACAAGCGCCCAATGTCCGCCAGCCAAAGACCTGGCTCTACGTCGCTGAGGATTATCTGGACGATCTGCAGGCTGCGGCAGAGGCGAAACCGGTGGACTCCGGAGAAACGCTCGTCGTTCTGGTACCCGAGGACCCAGGCGTTTTTTACTTCCAAGATGGACTTTCTGGCGACCGGCTCCCATGCACCAATCCCGTACAGACCTACGTCGATCTATTCCATGTAGGTGGGCGCGGGGAAGAGGCAGCAGAAGCCATTCTGCACAAGTACTTCGAACCGGCGCAGGATAGGAGTCACCCGTGATGGACGATGAACCGCGCTACGAGGCAGACTACTCGCCTCGCCAAGTCGAAGCAGCAGGTCGTGCTTTGGTAGACGTAATGCAGGTTCTCGCTTCGTTCCACGACTGCCTCGTATTGGTCGGAGGATGGGTCCCTCATATCCTTATCGAGGATCCCAATGAACAACACATTGGAAGCATTGATGTCGATCTTGCGCTGGATATAGATAAGCTGAGCGAAGGACGTTACGCAGAAATGCTAAAGCTTCTGCTCCGAGGAACGGGAGATCCAAGCCCGCAGATCCTTTGAGCTGGTGCAGTCGTTCCTGCACCATTGCGATTAATCTTCCTATTTGAAATTGCCTTTGTCGACACGCGAGACCACATATCCGATGGCGCCGGAGAATCATCCTGAAAAAAGTCGATCTAACGGCCGTCTCAAGCGAAGCGATAACTCGCATTGAGCCGAATTTCGGGTGGCAGACGTTCGGATATTAATCAGTATCAATCGATAGATCTGACGGAACAATGAAATGAGGACCGACCATGCAATATCAGGATAAAGAGACGGATTTGGTGCTCGATAACGAATTCGAGTGCGCAAGCGCAAGGGAGTTTCAGCGCCTGGGAAAATCTCACTACGCGATCGATCTTCTCAAGGAGGACTTCGATCCACGGTATCCGGTAGTCTGGGAGTATGCGTTTTGTTTCCGCGTAAGGTCGTTCTCAGACCGGATGCAGCGGGCCACATTTCGTATCAACCAAGGTCGAGGCCCTCTTAAATGGCTTGGCGGTCCCCACCACATTAAACGAAAGGGCAAATGGCGAGTGCTCCCCTCAAATGCTGTTTTCGAAGGGGATGATTACGTCGAAGTGGCGGTTGAGGTGGCGCCTCGTGACGAGTTTCTTCTGGCCAATAATCCTTACGCCGCGCCCGCTGAAGTGGAAGCGGAGGTTCAAGCTACGGTCGACGCGGTAGACTTCCTGCAAGCGGTGGAGCTTTGTCACTCGCCCGAAGGCCGTCCGATTCTTGCCGTCGAGACGGAAAAGCGGGATTGAACCGTAATCATCATGTCTACGATGCAGGCAGCCGAACCGGGTTATCTGCCTGTACTATTCGCGGCCCACTGGTTGGCGAGCGGGTCGGCGGAGGCATCTGATCTTCGACAAGAGTTCCAATTCTGTTTTTTGCCAATGTCGAAAAGGAAGCAGCCGGCGTGCGGCAATCCTGGGACGATAACCTCATGCAGACGGTAACCCGCGAGTTCGGAACCCTTGCCTACGTTTACCAAAATGCCGCGCCCACTACGGAAGCCGCCTGCGCCCATACCGCAGATATCGTCCGCACGGTAATGCGCGGTGTCCTCCAGGCGGACGCGGCAGGGAGGCTGATGTGAAACTTCGGGATCCAGGCTTGTCGTGATCGGTCACATCTTAGGTAGGGCGAAGCGTCCCCGTTGAGCCGCGAATTCACCGCCGTCCGCGGCTCGGCAGGGATGCCTCGCCCTACCTTGGCCAACCGAATCGAAACGGCAGGGCCGTAAGTTTCACCCCTGTTTGATCCGGCCAAGCGCAGCCGGGGGTTTGGCTAACCTAGAACTTGACTGTTGATGGGAGCCGGCTGTGGCCCGTCCCTGCCCTCACGGGCAGAGCTACAGAAGGCCTTGGGGCTCGCTCCGTGAGGAGCGGGACCAGTATCGAGCCCCACAATTTCCACGATCGTACAGAATCGGTAAAATCCTCAGCCCTTTTTCTGAACGGCGAAGTCGTCCAGCTACGGTCGCCCAGCAAGTCCTCTCAAATTTGCCCTCATTACGGCATCGGAATTTTTCGGCGTCCTGCGGGTTCCCGGACCGTTCGCCAGTCCAACTCCCCGCACCGCAATCTTTGCACTGTCTCGGGTTGAGACCATATAGCCCCAAGGTAAGTCAGATTCATGTAGATGTGGGCGGAACCATCCTGGGGGATACTTATTCATGCCTGGGCCAACGGCCAACCGGCTTGTTCTTTTAATCAGACCACCAAGCGGCCTTGGGGGCCCTCGGCCCTCCAATCGCCTGAAAGGGAATCAAACCTGGAGGGACGAGGGCTCCCGAGTCCATCGGACGGGCAACCTTGCCGGAGACGGCTCCTACCTGGGCAGGCCAGCCCAGGCATCCCACCCGTTCGAAAGATCGAACCACCAAGCGGCCTCCGGAGCCGTCGGCCCTCTAATAGCTTGACATTGCTACCAAGCCAGGGGACGACGGCCCCCGAGTCCGAAGGCAGGCAGAGTCCATTCCATAGCGTTTTGACATGGCGATATCAGCGGGAAATCGCGGTCCGTTTTTCCCGGACCGATCCGAGCGTGCAAACCGTTAGTCCTGCCAGATTCCTTCGCTGCTGCCGGCGGAAAAGGCTGATGCTGTAGGCCACTACCACAAGGAGCAGATTGACCAGAAGGCCTACCCAGTAGGCATGCACACCGAGGTTCCACCGCTCAGGCAGCCAATGCAGGAGGGAAACACCTGGTCAGCTCCCAGTTCCCGAACTTTGGCGTCTGGAAAAACCTGATAGAAGACGAACACACAGGTTCCCAGGAAGAAGAAGAAGGTCCAGGTGGGAACCGCCACGGAGGTGTAAATTATAGTAGCCTTGCGAGCTTCCCGAGTAGATCGGGAGGCAGCGGAAGGTTTCCAGGTGGCAAAAACAGTTTATATGGAGATCGATGCCCTGACTTCGATCATCGCGTCACGAGTAGCCCCGGAGCAGAAGAGACTCTTGCACGGAAACGCCGTGCGGCTCTACCGGCTATAACCGGAAGCATTTGTTGAGAGTGTCGCCTGCTCCCCAGGTCTCGCGCCGGGGTGGAGCTAATTTCCAGCTACCACCCACGACTGGGGCCGCATACCCCTCTCCCGGGCCTCGAATCAAACCTATCGGGGAAAGCCTGATTCACACGGCAATAGCCTGCAGATCCAGGCCGAAGTCAAAAACCGGCTGCACCTGGCTTGATTCGGTCGGGTGCGGCTTCACCTTCCAGAAAGTCGAAACCGCTTCACTCCAATCATCGAGCAGAGATCGAGCCCACGGACTTTCGGTAAACTGGCAATGAAGCTCGACGAGCTTACGTAGCGAGTCGATCTCGCTCTCCAGTTCGAGCCGATCAATACCTACCATTTCGGGATTGTAGCACCGGTCGAAGAGGCCATCGGCGTCATAGACAAAGGCCAGTCCTCCGCTCATACCCGCACCGAAATTGCGCCCTGTCGGACCCAGGACAACGACAGTTCCTCGTGTCATATACTCACAGCCGTGGTCGCCTACGCCCTCGATCACGGCGGTGCCCCCGGAATTACGCACGCCGAATCGTTCACCCGCCCGACCGGCGCCGAACAGAAAGCCTCCGGTCGCCCCGTAGAGACAGGTATTTCCCATTATGATATTCTCATTCCAAACGAAGATCTCGTGATCCTGTGGGCGAATTGCAATCTCGCCCCCGTTGATCCCTTTGCCGACGTAGTCGTTGGCATCACCAAACAATCGCAGCCGCATGCCTTGAACAAGAAACGTCCCGAAGCTCTGTCCGGCTGTTCCAACGAAAGAAAGGTCGAGAGCGCCTGTTTCCAAACCGGTGTTTCCGTGAAGATAAGCAATCTCACCGGCAATATGGGTTCCTACGTCCCGATTGGTGTTGCGAATGCGATATATTCCCCGATAGTGCGGGCGCCTCCCGCGAATGACGTCCTTGGCTTCCTGCAATATCTGGTCGTCCAGAGAACCCTCGCCGCCGAAACGATCGTTGCGCTCCCGGGTGTGGGTGCGCTCGGAATCGCCCGTAGGATCGGGATTATGCAGGAGACCGGAGAGATCAATCAGACGGGTTTTCGGGTTTCCCGGATCATCAATCTGTTCCAGCAACTCGGTGCGTCCGATGATCTCGTTGAGCGTAGCATAGCCCAGTCTCGACAAATGCATGCGCACGTCCTCCGCTACGGCATTGAAGTAGTTGACCACGTTCTCCACCTTGCCTCGAAACTTGGCGCGTAAATCCTCGCGTTGCGTCGCGACACCCACCGGACAACTGTTGAGGTGACAGACACGGAACATGGCGCAACCCGCCGCAATCAATGCCGCAGTGCCAAAATTGAACTCTTCAGCTCCCAGAATAGAGGCAATCACGATGTCCCTTCCGGTCTTGAAACCGCCATCGGTACGTAGGGTGACGCGGCCCCGTAAACCGTTCATCATTAGTGTCTGATGGGCCTCGGCGATGCCAATCTCCCAAGCTGATCCCGCATTCTTTATGGACGAAATCGGAGAGGCGCCGGTGCCGCCTTCGTGACCACAGATCAGGATGACATCGGCGTAGGCCTTGGCTACTCCAGCAGCGATCGTACCGACTCCGCTACAAGAGACCAGCTTCACGCAGACCTTCGCCCGCGGATTCACCTCTTTAAGGTCAAAAATGAGCTGGGCCAGGTCCTCGATGGAGTAAATATCATGGTGCGGGGGCGGCGAAATAAGCGGAACTCCCGGCACACTATAGCGCAACCGGGCTATCATCTCCGAGACCTTATGGCCGGGCAGTTGTCCCCCTTCACCCGGCTTGGCGCCCTGGGCAATTTTGATTTCGATCTCCTTGGCGCTGGCCAAATACTCCGCTGTTACGCCGAAACGGCCCGATGCTACCTGTTTGATCGCTGAATTGGCATCCTTGCCGTTGGGGAAGGGTGAAAATCTGCGAGGGTCTTCTCCGCCTTCGCCGGAATTCGACTTTCCCCCGATACTGTTCATGGCGATGGCCAAGCACTCATGCGCTTCCGGCGAAAGCGCTCCCAGAGACATCGCCGCAGTCGTAAATCGCCGCCTGATTTCAAAGACGGATTCAATCTCTTCAAGCGGCAATGGGCGCCCCCGATAGCGTAACTTCAGTAAATCCTTTATGCCCACCGGAGGATGATCGTCGCTGGCCTGCTTGAACGGATTGTAGGCTTCGGCAGTTCCCCCTCGAATGAACTTGTTCATGCCTGAGACAACCTTGGGATTCCAGCCATGAAATTCGCCGTCGCCCTTCCTTTTGATACGATAATAGCCTTCTTCGATGAGCGTTGTGGCATCGTCATCATCGGAAAATGCCCGGTCATGCCGCCGCAATGTCTCCTCCGCAATCTGACGATAGGAAATGCCTCCGATCGGCGTCGAGGTGCCGAAGAAACACTCGTCCACCAAGCGGTTGCTCAAGCCGATGGCCTCGAATATTTGAGCGGCTTGATAGCTGAACAGCGTACTTATGCCCATTTTCGACATGATTTTGAGCAGGCCTTTATTCAAGGCCTGTCGGTAATTCCGCAAGGCCGCGTCCACGTCGAGTCCATCCGGTCCGCTCCCGCTTTCGACCAGGCTTCGAATCATCTCCTGCGCGAGGTAGGGATGCACGGCATTAGCCCCGAAACCGAGCAGGCAGGCAATCTGGTGGACATCCCTCGCTTCGCCGGTATCAGCCAGGATATCGCATTTCAGCCTCAATCCCGCACGCACCAGCTCCTGGTGCACGGCACCGACTGCCAAAAGCATGGGAATTGCAGCTTTCCCCGGCCCTACCTTGCGGTCAGACAATACCACTACCCGTACCGCCTCTGATTCGACAGCCATTCGCACTTGGGCCGAAGTGCGTTTGAGTGACTTCTCTAAACCCTCGGGTCCCTTGTCGGCATCGAAAATGACATCCGTCGTCCAGACGGCTCCCTTGAGAAATTCCACTTCGAACAGCTTCTCATACTCGTTCCGGAAGAGAATCGGAGAATCAATTTCAACGAACTCGCGATGGTGGGCGGTGCCCTCAAACAAGCCTACGCGCCCACCCAGATACATGCTCAATGACATCACCAGTGCCTCGCGAATGGGATCGATGGCCGGATTGGTGACCTGGGCAAAGAGCTGTTTGAAATAAGTGTAGAGAAGGCGCGGACGCCTCGAAAGAATGGCGATGGGAGTGTCATCGCCCATACACCCAAGTGGCTCCTCTCCATTCGCTATCATGGGCAAGAGGACTAACTCTCTCTCGTCGAGGTCATAGCCGAAAGCCATCTGCAGCCGAACCAGATCGGTGTCCGAAAAAGCCGCTTTGCCAAGATGGTTATTCTCCCGGGAGAGTTCGTTCAAATCACAAAGCGACTCCCGGCACCATTTGTTATAATCGTCCTGGTTGGCCAGATAGATCTTGATCTCGTCATTCTCAAGGAATCGCCGATCCTTGATATCCACGGCGATCATCTTTCCCGGTCCCAGGCGGCCATTCTGTATTACTTTGGCACCCCAGTCCGGAACCACGCCAACTTCAGACGCTACCATAATCGTCCGGTCATCATAGATCTTGTAGCGCATGGGCCTCAGTCCGTTACGATCCAAGGCCGCTCCTACAAACCGGCCATCCGTGAATACGATCGCAGCCGGTCCATCCCATGGCTCCAGGATAGTGGAGTGGTAACGGTAAAAATCTCTCACCTCCCTGGGAAGAAAATCGTTCTTCTCCCAGGCCGACGGCATCATCATGGCGGCGCTCAAGATACACGAACGCCCGCCTACGGTGATCAGTTGCAATGCATTGTCGAAACTCGCCGAGTCGCTCATCTCCGGTTGGATAAACGGGCGCAGATCGTGATAGCGATCCCCCCACACACCGTGTTCGGAGGAGAATTCGCGGGCCCTCATCAGGTTGCGGTTGCCTCGTATGGTATTGATCTCTCCATTGTGGGCCATCATCCGATAGGGCTGGGCCTTGTGCCAATCGGGCAACGTATTGGTGGCAAACCGCTGGTGGAATATGACGAAGGAAGAGCGATACTTGGGCGACTTCAAATCGAGAAATAACCGCCGAATCTGAGGCGCGTTGAGAAGGCCCTTGTAGGTGATTGTGCGGCTGGAAACCGAAACCAAATAGAATCCTTCGACCTCTTCATCGGCGGCCCGGCGCTCCGCAGCCTTCATGACCAGGAAACACCGGCGCTCGAATTCTTCGTCAGTCACTTGCTCGTCGCGCGCGAACAGGAATTGCAGGATGAGCGGACGGGTTTGCTCGGCCTTCTGGCCTAAACATGATGGGTCCACCGGAACTTCGCGCCAGACCAGAAATTTCAACCCCTGCGCACGAATGGATTCTTCGATCAAGCGCCTTGAATAGGCCTGCACATACTCATCCTGCAAGGGTAGGAAAACGACTCCGACCGCTAGATCCCGTTTCCGGTAAAGCCGCTTCCTTTGCGATTCCAGATACTCCTGTAGCAACTCGTAGGGAATCTCGGTCACGATTCCAGCCCCGTCCCCGGTTACCGAATCGGCGTCGATAGCGCCCCGGTGCGCAAGGCTTTTGAGAGCTGCTACACCCCTATCGACAATATCATACGACTTTTTCCCTTCAATGTTAGCAATAAACCCGACACCACAGGCATCGTGTTCATAGTCCGAGCGATAGAGAGGAGATGGTATGATTTTCGCGGACATAGGCAGTTTTCATGTTTTCTCCGGACGGGGCCCAACAGCAGAAATATCTGCAGATCCGCTCCCTAAGCCTTACGTCCTTGCCCCCGCGTAGCGATCGGGGCCAACGAGTCAATCCAGCCAGCAATCTTCACGCCACCAAATTCCGCCAGTGTGAAGATAAATGAACCTCCCCGACGCAAGCGTCGGGGTATCGGGCAAGGAGAACTTATTCTCTACCACAGTGTTAACTGACGCAGATCCTCCTTCGGCTTGCCCTGTTCCAAAACGTATTTCTCCACCATCGCCCAATTCCCTCTCTCCCCAACCGTCCCCACGTAATACCCTGAACTCCAGAATCTTCCTCCCCAGAGTTCCTCCTTCAGCCACCGCTCCCTCTTGAACAACTCCCGTGCTGTGATACTCTTGAATTTCATCACGATACTTCCTGGCGCTATTTTCGGATGTGCCCCGCACAGTAAATGCACATGGTCTTTATCCATCCCTAGGGCCTCCAGTTCTATTTCATAGCGTTCCCCTATCCCTCTGGCCGTTTCGATCATCACTCGCTCAATCCGCTTATCTATCAGCGCCTTCCGATACTTCACCGGCATCACCACATGATAGTGGATCTCCCACACACAGTGACTTCCTCGCTTTACTCGACTTTCTTCCTTCCTCTCTCCCACCCTCTCTTCTTTATCAAGTCAGCCACCCCGCAGCAAGCTACGGGGAATCACCAAGTTAAAGTACAAAATATTGGCAGCGCAAGGTCGATTTCGGGTTTTTTGCCTCGGCTGGCTGCGCCTGTTGATTCATTCAGGCCAGCCATATTGGCATCCGGATCCCGAATCGGGCCTCGGTTGGCGGGCGCCGGTCGCAACGCTAGGCGCTTCACAAACGCGGCCGAAACGGTGATCTCCGCCCACGCACCGCCCTCTGAAGAGCAGCCGTTCCAGGAACCTCCGGATGGTCAAGGGTAACCGACCTGGCGAAATTGCCAAGGAGCACCCGATCAAAACAGAATCTGGATAGCTAGAAGAACCGTATGGTCTGCGAGTTCATGCGTGCGTGCTCTTCATCCGAACACGGCGCATCGATGGGCACTGCGGGCTCGCTTTCGTCTGGGGACACCATCTGGTTACTCAAGAGGTAGTTCTCGACTTCCTCGCCGCTCACGTCGGCAAGCATAACCCCATCGACTTCCACGCTGGGAGACAGTGGCTGTCCTGACTTCTCCACCATTTCAGCGTAGATCTCAGGATTATTGATAATGTCCTTGTCCTCGTATTCGAGCCCGTATTTGGCCATGATGGCACGAACACCTTGGCTCCATCCGCATTGAGGTTTGAGATATGCTAATATACGCATTTTGAGAACAGTCGGTGAATTTCCTGATTTGTCAATGCTCAATTATGATTTCGCTGGGGATTGGGCCACGGTCCTGCGGCGTCGCGCCAACCATCCGGAGAGCCAAATCAGGCCAAGCCCTGCCAAAATTAAGCACAGGGAGTAAACGATTCCCCTGCTCATTCCAATGATGAGTCCGGCATCCGGTTCGCGAAACTGCTCGCCCAGAATCCTCAAGATCGCATAGGCCACGAGAAATTCGCCCGCCAGATACCCATCGGGCCGATCCTTTGGCTGCCCCTGCCAGAAACGCCATTGAATATAAAAGCCGAGAGCGATGCCTTCCAGCCCCGCCTCGTAAAGCTGCGAGGGGTGGCGAGGCACGATCAGCTCGGTCGGCGTGCCGGGGGGAGCGCTGGCCGGAAAAATGACTGCCCAACCTACTTCCGAAGCCTTGCCCCAAAGTTCGCCGTTTATGAAGTTGGCGACGCGTCCGAAAAAAAGACCCGGGGGAGCCAAGGTCACACAGATATCCGATACCCGCAGAAAAGGCAGGCCATGAGTACGCGCGATCCAGGCACAGGCGAGCGCACATCCGACAAATCCCCCATGGCTCGCCATACCTCCCTCCCAGACTTTGATCAGCAACAGAGGATTTCTTAAGAAATCCGCCAGGTCGTACAGCACCATGTAACCCAGTCTACCCCCCAGAACGACGCCCAGGATGATGGCGGTCAAAGCCGACGCCTGCTCTTCCCTGCCCAGCGGGGACCTTTCCCGAGCATGGTAAAGGCGCAGCAACAGGGCAACGGCAACAAAACCCAGCAGGTAGGAGACCCCGTACCAGCGAATGGCCAAAGTCTCACCGAATCGGACGATCTCAGGTTCCAGATCATGGACCCACCATGCCAGAGAATCCGGTCCCGAAACAGACATGGCAGATTCGGAGGTCAGCAACTTATAGTGCGCAGCTATTTTCGAAACACCACTCCATCTACTGACTTACGACGACGCCACACTAGCGCTACCAGGCACCGAAGGGGCCGAAGCACTCTCATCTACGGGCGCCCTCGTCTTCGCCTTGCGCCGGGCAAGTTCGCGCATGTCCACGGCGATATCAGAATCTTCGTAGATCTCCCGTCCGATGATATGTTCAACGATGTCTTCCATGGCTACCACCCCTACGGTCGAACCAAATTCATCGACCACTACAGCCAATTGTTGATGTTTCTTGAGAAACAACTGCAAACCGACCGATCCAGACGCTGTTTCCGGAATAAAAACCGGGTCGGACATCAATTCATTTACCGTTCTTGCTTCCTCATCGTCCGCCATCGCCTTGAGGAGATCGCGGCGACGCACCATGCCGACGACATCATCGATGTTCCCATGGTAGACCGGGATTCGCCCAAACGGTAAGTTACGATGTTCGCGAAAAACATCCTCGATGGTCAATGTGTCATCCAAGGCAAACACGACGGTTCGCGGGGTCATTATTTCGCTCACATCGACGTTATCCAGAGTGAGGGCGTTGGAGACAATATCCCGCTCGCTGTCCGACAGCGAGCCATCTTTGGCGTGCTTCTCCGCCAACAAAATGATTTCCTCTTCGTGGTCTTCGTCGGTCCTGCTTTCACGATCCAGAATTAATCGCACCGAGTGCATCGCGAGGCGCGAAAAAGGAAACATGAACAACCTTACCCCGTGCAATGGAAACACCAGATGGGGCAGCAACTGTTTACGGTAGATCACCCCGATATTCTTAGGCAGGATCTCGGAAAGGAACAGGATGCCGAGAACCAGCCCGCCGGTAATGACCGCGAATCCGACGGTGCCGAAGATTGCGCCTGCCAACCACCCCACGACGGTCGCTCCCATCGTGTTTGCGATCGTATTTAAGGCCAGTATCGCCGAGGTGGTTTCTTCAATATCAATCCGGAACTGTTCCAGGAGTTGCCCTCGCCGGGCACGGGTCTTCTTCAGGCTTTCAATGTCGGCGGTAGTAACGCTCAATATGAACGCCTCCAACAGTGAGCACACCGCGGAAACCCCTAACGTAAACAGGATCGCAGCAATTAATACAGTCATAGATTAAGGCCAAAGGAGGCAACGTCCCCTCACCTGGACGCGCTCAACTCCTCGCCCAGGCGATGACCAGGAGCCATCCAGGGAGACACGGAATGTCTCCTGCCGGCACAGGCCGACCATCGCCCGAAAACAGCCTCTAACGAACTTTCGTTTAAGGTTATAGACACACTTACAGCAAAACGGAAACCCCAAGCTTGAGCTTGAGCAACAGGATCAATGGGTAGACAAAGCGCCCCTGAAGATGACAAATGCGAAAGGGCGCTGGAAGGGCTCGTTCTGTATTCATTCAGAGGTCAGAACAGCCCCGGGAGAGAACTCGAATGTTCATTAACGTTTCCTATCCTTAGCCGGACCGGCTAGGTTTTCAAGACAATAGTATCGAGTTGGTGTTTGCTCAAGTTCAAAACCTGAAAGAAGGCTTTGCTAAGCCCTCCGATATTCCTTTGATCGACAACTGCCGGCCATGACTGAACTGAGGCAATCTCCGCTCCATAGTCTGCACCTGGAATCGGGCGCACGCTTGGTGCCCTTTGCCGGCTGGGAAATGCCTGTGCAATACGGAAGCATTCTTCAAGAACACCGCTCCGTACGAGAATCGGCCGGGCTGTTTGACGTGAGTCATATGGGCGAACTCGAGGTAACCGGCCCAGATGCCGGGGAGCTCATGGACACACTCATTACTAATAACCTCGCGCAGCTAAAGGACAACCGCGGACTATACACGCCCATGTGCTATCCAACCGGAGGGGTCGTCGACGATCTCGTCATCTATCGGATGGCAAACGATTGCTATTTCCTTTGTGTTAATGCCGCCAATACGGCAAAGGATTACACTTGGATCTGTGAAAATCGAGGCCAACGCGACGCCCGTGTCCTCGACTGCTCGTCCGAATATGCACTCCTGGCTCTGCAGGGCCCCCGGACCTTTGATATTCTCGGCAAGCTGGGATGTGGCAGGCTTCAGAGCCTTCGCCGATTCGCACTTTCCCAGACCTCAATCGATGGAATAAGCGTCATCGTCAGCCGGTCCGGATACACCGGTGAAGATGGCGTTGAACTCTATACAGCATGGTCCCAAGGCGAGCATTTGGCTCGCCTGCTCCTGGATGCTGGGCGCAATTTCAGCCTCGTCTTATGTGGCCTCGGCGCCAGGGACAGTCTCCGTCTGGAGGCCGGCCTGTCTCTCTACGGTCACGAAATCGACGAGGACATCAGCCCACTCGAGGCCGGACTGGGATGGACCGTGAAGTTCAAAAAAAACCGAGCCTTCATGGGACGCGAAGTCCTGCAAGCGCAAAAACAGCATGGAGTAACTCGATCGCTGATTCACTTTCGCCTTCCCGGCCGACGAATCGCGCGCCCCGGGCATGGCGTCTACCAAGGTGACATCCTGGTGGGCAAAGTCATGTCAGGAACAATGTCGCCCTTAAGCAACCAACCCATCGGATCCGCCCTGGTCAAGAGCGCTGCAGCCCAAAGCGAGTTGACGGTGCTTGTCAGGGGACACCGAATAGACATCGAAATCGCAAAGCCCCCCTTGCATATCAAAAATGAGTAACATTCCATCTAAACTTAGTTATACGAAGGATCACGAGTGGCTGCGTCTACTGGATGACGGATCGGCGCTTGTCGGCATTACCGACCATGCCCAGGAGAGCTTGGGAGACATCACATTCGTCGAATGCCCTGATGTCGGTACCAGTTTTCAACAAGGGGAAGTCTTCGGAGTTGTCGAATCGGTCAAGGCAGCATCGGATCTGTATATTCCTGCCACTGGTGAGATTGTCGAGATTAACGCCAAGTTGGAAGCTGAACCGGAGGCCGTGAATGAAGATCCTTACGGAGAAGGCTGGATGATACGCCTCCGGCCTGAAGACCCCAGCGAAGTCGACAACCTGCTGGATGCCGCTTCCTATGCGGCCTTGATTTAAGGCGCTTAGTACTCGAATTCGCAAATACAGTGATGTATGCCGAATTGGAGTACTTAGTCTCGGGCACGACACTGAATTGATCAAATGCGGGTCCTCGTTCTCACTTCGAGCACGGGTGGCGGCCACGACATGCGTGCGCGCGCCCTCAATGCATGGATCGAAAGCTGTTCAACCGAGTCCGCACCGCTCCACGCTACGATATTCCAAACTCTTGAAGGAACCCACGCTCTGTATCGCTTCGGCGTCTTTCTTTATAACTTCATTCAGCGCCGAATTCCCGCCGCCCATCGAGTTTACTTCCCCTTCCTGGAATTGGCGGGATTTCACCGTAATGCCTCCAGGATTCTGGGAAGGCGCCGGTTCCTGGGCCTCGTCCGCAAGGTGGCGCCCGATCTGGTGGTGAGCACGCACGCCCACCTGAACCACGGCTACTTCACTCTCGCTCGCCGGTGCCTTTCACACAATCTGCCTTGCGCCACCTACTGCGGTGAACTATCGGGTGGTTACGGATTCAGCCGACACTGGGTCAATCCCGGCGCCGACCTTTTCGTCGGCGCCGACCCGGACACCTGCGCGGCGGCCCGGAATCTGGGACAGGATAAAAGACGAATCTGGAACGGAGGATTCCTGCTCGATCCCAGCTTCTATGCGCCTGCGCCCAGCGTGGAAGAGATGCACTCATTCACTCAAGATGAGCTCAAGCTCAACCCCGAGGACTGTTTGATCGTACTCTCCACAGGAGCTAACGGGGCAAACAATCATCTGGCCTTTCTCAAGTCCCTGGCTCGGCAGCGCGAAAAAGTACAGGTTGTAGCCCTCTGCGGAAACAGAAATCGGGTCATTCATGATATCGAGCGTTGGGGACGGGGCCAGGATGTCGTGACCGTTCGCCCGCTACCCTATTTCAACCGAATGCATTTACTCATGCATTGTGCTTCCGCCATCGTCGCTCGGCCCGGAACCGGTACCACAAGCGAAGCCATTATGACAGGGTGCCCGATCATTTTCAACGGGTGCGGCGGAATAATGCCCCAGGAAGCGCTTACGCTCGAGTTCGCACGCCGTCACGGAATTGACCGGATTGTTCGGAGGGCCTGCGAACTTCCCGGTATCGTAAGTGCGATGCGGAGCGACGGTCGCGAAACCGCCCGAGCTCGTGAACGGATGCAGGCACTTCAGCCCGAGCTACGGCCTGGCGATATAGTCGATAGATTGCGCGACCTTGTCAGAACCCCTGGACCATCAGCCTCGCTCGCACCCTGAACCTGATTATTCCCTGTCCCGATAGGTCGGGATTGCAGGGTTCTAAAAAACGCCTCGTAGGACGACACCTGGTCCCGAAGGGTAAAAAGCCGTAGATCCCACTAGCTCTTGACGGGCGCAGCCCTGGCGAAGACTGTTGCTGCGGGGAGTAGGCTTTTTAAGGGTGTCGTTCGAATCAGGATAGCATAAAGCGTCGATCTTGCTCAAAGCTGAACCTGCCATGGGCTTAGCACACACACCCATTTCCGAGGTACCCGACATCGATATTCAAGCGCGACTTTACCTGTTCGCAGTGCTTCCAGTCATCCGAACCCTTTCCGAATGCGCCGTCGAGGCCCAGCCATTGTCCGGCAACAATCCCTGGTCCGCCGAAATTGTGGTGCGCAACGGTATCCGCAACACGATTCAATTTTCCGGTCTTTCCACAAAGCACGCCGCCTCCGGCAATCGATCTCCGACTCTGAAACTACTCTATCTTTCCAATCCGCACCTGGTGAACTCCTTCGAAAATCGAACGCTGCTGCCCCCGCTGCCCCTACGGGGTTTTTTCACCCCCGTTCGCCTTTGGAGTTTTCTTAAGTTGAGTAACCTGCTGAAAAACTACCTCAACGAATCGCCGGGGCCCGGGGAGTCTCCGGCAAGGGCTCGCACCCGAATCATACTCCTTTTCTCGATCATGCTGGCCGCCATCGGCGAGCTGAACAAAGGGGACCGCGCGACACAGGAGATTTTTCAATCCGTGCCTCCAGGCTGCGCCCAATTCGAGATTCCCCGGTTCGATCTTTTTTTCTGGTGTCGATGGATGCCGCCCGAACATTCCTGGGGCATGGGCCCGGCCACATCACCGGAGGCACGTATCGTATTCACGACTGCGGAATCAACCATGAATGCCCTCAATAATTGCCTGGACCATGCGGCCTCGGTAGGCAGCGGAGACATTGTCGTGGATGGCCTGACGCCCCTGGCCGATGGCATAGGCGCAGCAGGCAGCCGCGTCGCCGCCTACCTGGACCCCAGAAGAGTGCACGCTCCCAGGTGATCCATCGATCGACAGCAACAACCACGCCCATATTCGGAATCGCGTTGATGTTGGACATGGAGCAGGAACGGATTACAAGTATCCATTCAGCAATCCTAACTCTATCCAGCCAGCGATAGATTCAATTCAGGTCGAGCGTGACCCCGCAAGAATCTAGACCAAAAACCGAAGCACTGTTCGCGCGCGCAGTCAGCGTGATTCCGGGAGGGATATACGGCCACATGAGCCCTGCCCACTCCATCCCGGAAGCCGCTCCTTACTTTGCTGAACGCGCTGAAGGTTGTCGCTACTGGGACATAGATGGCCGGGAGTTCATCGATTTCATGTGCGGTTTCGGCACCATGATTCTGGGGTATGCCCATGCAGAGATCGAATCCGTCGCGGCCGCACAACGTGCCCGTGGAAATTGTTTTAATCATCCTACCCAGCATTTCGTCGAGCTCGCCGAGGAACTCACGTCGCGAATCGATTTCGCTTCCTGGGCCGTCTTTGGGAAAAATGGCTCCGACATGACCACATGGTCGATTCAAGTAGCCCGTGAAGCCACAGGAAGAAAGAAGATACTCATGGTGCGTGGCGCCTATCACGGCGTCGACGCCTGGTGCACGCCCGGCCATGGAGGTCTCATCCCAGAGGACCGGCTCCATGTCCACTCATTCTGCTGGAACGACGCGGTCGACTTCAAGGCCGCCCTTGACCGCTACCGCGGGGAGATTGCGGCCGTTATCATCACTCCGTTTCATCATCCCGCTTTCGGTCAATCCGATATGCCCGAAGAGGGATTCATTGAGACCATAGAGTCAAGTTGCCGGGAGCAGGAAATCGTATTCATACTGGACGACATTCGGGCCGGCTTCCGGCTTCATACTGGAGGCTCCCACCGCTTCTTCGGCTTCGATCCGGACATCAGTTGCTTCTGTAAAGCGCTCGGAAACGGGTACCCCATTTCCTCGGCGGTAGGCAGAGAAGCGCTCCGAGTTCCCGCCAGCAAAGTCTTCCTGACCGGGAGCTACTGGAACAATGCGGTACCTATGGCAGTTGCGAAAGCATGTCTGCGCATCCTTGACCGCGACCGCGTGATTGACCACCTGGATGCCATGGGCAGACGCCTCATCGACGGACTCCTGGAGGTTTCCCGCCGATACGGAATCGAAATCACGGCGTCGGGACCACCGGCCCTACCCTATATTACCTTTGCTGAAGACCGGAGTTTCCGCCTCATGCAACGTTTTTGCCGCGCCTGCATGGAACAGGGCGTGTTCTTTCACCCTCACCACAATTGGTTCCTCAGTGCTGCCCACCATGAAACTGATATCGACCAGGCGATTGATGCCGCAGAGCTGGCATTTTCCAGACTCAACCACGAAAACTAGCCTCCCCCAATGGCACTTCCCCTCCCTTATTGCCTCAATTCGTAAATATGATGAAGCATGCCGTGGCGATTTTAGACGCACCTGGAGAGGGTCGAGTAGTGCCAAACCTGGAAGGGGTCAAAATTGATCGGGATTTTATGGCCTGACAAATTTCTTGCATTTTGGGGTATTCTGCAAAATTTTGGCCGGATGTATCCATGGCGCTTCAGCGAGGACCTGCTCACCATTCTCGGGCAAGGCCAACCCTCGTCCAACCCGACGTCCCAGTTCCTAATACTGGGTTTACTCTTCGCAGGAATGTGGTTTCTCATCATTGCACCGCAAAGAAAACGTCAGAAAGATCAAAAGAAAATGCTGGCGGCTTTGGCTAAGGGTGACGAAATTGTCACATCCGGAGGCCTTTACGGGACGATCGTCAACGTGAAGGATGATCGGCTTGTCATAAAGATCTCAGATAGCGTTCGAGTGGAACTGAACAAGAACTTCGTTCAGAGCAAGGTGACCAATGAGACCTCTGACCGCTGACTCCATTGCTCTCGATTGATCGGGAAGAGGAATTCCATGAACGGAAGTATACTTTGGAAGTGTGTTCTCTCCGCCGCCGTCCTGGCCTGGTCGGTGCTGAATCTTATACCGGTTAAGGACACTTTGTTCGGAGACTATATTCAAGCGCAGGCGACCGCCAAGGATGTCGAGTTCGCCGCTCTCCTGGCTCGAGTCGGCGAGCATGTAAAGACCGGAGACTATCCGACCGAATACGTAGCTTTAAGTAAGATCATCGAGGCCGAGAAGATCGATCTCGTACAGTTCTTTCCCGATATTAATGTGCACGATATCAAGAACTTGGGTAAGCGCAACAGCACCCTCTTGCAACACCTTCTACAAAAGTCTCAAGGTAAAGTTCGGTTGGGCCTGGATCTGCAGGGAGGCGTTGCCTTCACCTTCAAAGTCAACGAGAATGACCTGGCCGGCGACGTCTACGAGCGCCAGGAACAGCTAGCCCAAGCGGTCAATATCATGCTCGACCGGGTAGACGCATTCGGCGTCGCTGAACCCATTGTCCGCCTTAAAGGCGAAAACGGCATCGAGGTGCAGATGCCCGGAATATCAACGCGTAACAATCCCGACGTGGTCGATACGCTGAAGGCGCCCGCTAAGCTCGAGTTCAGCACCGTCCACCGCACGATCTCGCCCGCCCCGATGGTGGAAGCGCCGCTGGGTTATTTCCGCATGGCCCAGGAAATTGAGGATCCGAAAACCGGACGTATTTATGACCAGCCCTACTTCGTGAAGCGAGTGCCGCTCATGACCGGCGAAATCATTCGCGAAGCCTTCGCCGCCGCTAACGAGTTTGGCGGCTACCGCATATTGTTGCGCTTTACCAGCGATGGGGACGACCAGTTTGCGCGCGTGACGCGTGAAATCGCTCAAGAAAATCAACGGACCGGGACTATCGGTCAACTCGCTATCATTCTCGACGGAACCCTTTATTCGGCGCCCAGCGTTCGCGAGGAAATAAGAGGCGGTGCCGAGATCACGGGAAGATTTTCCCAGCGCGAAGCTGTTGAGCTGGCAAACGTCCTTAACAATCCTTTGGAAGTCGGTCTGGAACTCGACGAAATGTACGAAGTTGGACCGTCGCTGGCCGCGGACTCCCGCGACGCCAGCTTGCTGGCGGGATATCTGGGCGCCGCTTTGGTGGTTGTCTTTATGATCTTCATCTACCGCGTTGCCGGCATCGTGGCAGTAGCCGCCGTAGTTCTGAATATCGTATTCGTGGTGGGTACCCTGGCCAGTTTCGGCGCTACCGTAACCCTGCCCGGTGTGGCCGCCTTGGTGCTTACCATAGGCATGGCAGTCGATGCCAATATACTCATTTTCGAGCGCATTCGCGAGGAACTCAGGTTCGGAAAGACGCTACATACATCCCTGGTGTCGGGCTACGACAAGGCGCTTTCTACGATCGTGGACGCCAACGTCACTACCCTGATCACGGCCTCCATCCTGATCTGGCTCGGCACCGGACCGGTTAAAGGCTTCGGCGTTACTCTGGCCATCGGCATCCTCGCCTCCATGTTCTGCGCCCTGGTGGTGACCCGCTGGATTCTCGAACTCCTCGTCAACCTGGGCATCGTACGGCGATTGATGGTCCTGCAACTCCTCAAGCCCACCGATTATCCATTCTTGAATCTGAGGAAGAGTGCCCCCGCAATCTCGGTTTCGATCGTCGTTCTAGGGATCGTCTACTTTGCCTCCCAGTTCGATAACGTCTTCGGAATCGATTTCCTGGGAGGCGATGAAATCACGGTGAATTTCCAGGAGAAGCTCTCTTCAAGGGATATTGAATCGATCGCCGCCAAGGAAGGATTGGGTGAGGTAACGACCCTCTATCAGCGTATGATCGGCACCGGGACCGAAGTCTTGAAGATTCAAACCGGTGAATCGCTGGGCGCCCCCTTATTCAGCGCTCTGCAGCAGCAATTTCCCGACGCCGGGCTCGATCTCGTGGGTGAATCTCGCATCGGTGCGTCGGTCAGCGGCGACGTGAAGACGAGCGCCTTTGTCTCCGTCGGCGTGGCCTTATTCGGGATTCTGCTCTATGTTGCCCTGCGCTTTGAAATCGGCTACGGGATCGGTGCCGTGGTCGCAACCGTTCACGACGTCTTAATGACCATTGGAATCTATGTACTTCTAGGTCAAGCCTTGGGCTGGGGAAGCGGCCAGTTCACCGCTCCCATGATTGCGGCTATTCTCATGATCGTAGGATACTCTATTAACGATACTATCGTTGTCTTCGATCGCATCCGCGAGGAACTGACTCTGAATCCGGATTTAACCCTTCGGCAGGTCGTCGACATGTCCATTAACCGCACCCTCTCCCGCACCGTTCTGACGAGCGTCACCACCTTGCTCGCTACCTCGGCGCTCTACATTTTCGGAGCCGGTATCGTGAACGATTTTGCTCTTGTCTTTATCATTGGTATCTTTACCGGTACGTTCTCCTCCATTTTCATCGCCAGCCCGGTATTCTTTTGGTGGCACAAAGGCGACCGGCGGCATGTGGAAGAGCGGCACGATGTTCTGCCGAAATACGATTGGGAATCCACCACCAGAGCAGCGCGCTAAAGACAATCTCAGCGATTCAGCACAGCATGGTTTGGCGGGAAGCCGAGGTCTCCGATGAGTTGGTCAAGCGACTCACCAGAAAACTGAGCATCGATGCCGTGCTCGCCTCCCACTTGGTTCAGCTTGGTTTCTCCGAACCCGACGAGGCTTTTGCCTTTCTCCATCCCCGACTGCGCGGCCTCGACGATCCATTTGAGATTACACACTTGGAACCTGCCGTACGCCGCCTCAACAGGGCCATGGCTGAAGGTCAGGAGATCCTCATCTTTGGCGATTACGACGTCGACGGCGTCACTAGCACCGTCCTCTTGGTCAGCATCCTCAAGCGCTATGGTATCTATCCCCGCTACATTGTGCCCCGTCGTCTCGAAGAGGGCTATGGCCTCACCCAAGCCGCACTTGATCGGGCGCTGGAAAAGGGCTTGCCGGGTTTGCTCATCGCGCTGGATTGCGGCACTAACTCGGTTGCCGAAGTAAAGGCGCTTCGCGAACGCGGAATCGATGTGATCATCATTGATCACCACCGGGCACGCGAAGGAATTCCTCCGGACTGTATCCTTGTCAATCCTCACATTTTTGACCAGGACCGCCAATCCTGGCGTTCGCTTTGTACCGTTGGTCTTGTCTTCAAGCTGGTTCATGGCCTGCTCAAGATGCTTCGGCAGGCGGGCGATGAACTCGCCTTCAAAATACAGCTTAAAGACTATCTGGATCTTGTCGCTTTGGGAACGATCGCGGATCTCGTTCCCTTGCAGCATGAGAATCGCATTCTCGCGAAAGCCGGACTCCTCAGGCTGGCAAAAACGCGGAGGCCGGGCCTGACCGCGCTTTTTGGGGTCTGCGGCATACACCTTGGCAATGAAATCACCCCCTTTGACATTTCCTTCAAGTTGGGACCGCGAATCAACGCCAGCGGCCGATTGTCCGACGCTGTCTTGCCCATAGAAATGCTCCTTGGCAAGGACTGGCGCCTCTGTCACGAGCAAGCTCGCCACCTCAACCAACTCAACAGCGAACGGCAGAAGTTGGACCGTGATATGTTCGAAGATGCCGAGAAAATCATAGGCAGGCAGACGCATGAACCAGCTGGTTTCGTATTATTCGAAGCATCGTGGCATCCCGGAGTAGTCGGTATCGTGGCCAGCCGCATTACTCAGAAATACAACCGTCCCTGTATCGTGCTGGGGAAGGAATCTGATCTGGCTCGAGGGTCCGGTCGCAGTATCGCCGGGGTGAATCTTGTCGAGATTCTTAAGTCCTCCAGTGAACTGCTCGACAGTTGGGGTGGCCACCCAATGGCCGTAGGGGTCTCCCTTAAAGTCGAGAACATCGAACCGTTCCAAGAAGCTTTTCACCAGGCAATCCTAGGTCGGCTCAAGGGGGATATTCCCAAAAAGGAGATCGTTATTTCCAACTGGATAAGCCGGACATCCATACCTTCTGCATTCGAGCTGATCGACCCCCTTTATCCCTTTGGACAGAACAACCCCGAACCGATATTTGGTATTCGTTCCACCATCCTCGCTCACCCGCCTGAGCTATTTGGCCACGATCATTTTCGCTTCAAACTGGAAGTTGATGAAACCAATGCAATCCCCTGCGTGGCTTGGAAACTGGCCGATCATCTTCCGCCTACTCAACACTCTATTGATCTGGCCGTTAAGCTAGGTTGGAACAATTGGAACGGCAGGAAGTACCAGCAAGCTACTCTTGTAGATTGGCGCCGTTCGAACTCCAACTGAGGTTCCGGCGGGACACCGAAACGTGAGAATCCTGGTTACAGGTGCCGCCGGCTTCGTGGCCTCACACCTATGCGAACGCCTGCTCGGCTTAGGTCATCAGGTGGTCGGGATCGACTCGATTGATCCCTACTATTCGACCGCCTTCAAACGTCACACAGTCGCGGCTCTGGAAGAGAGAGGGATCGACATGCGGGAATTAGACCTGGCGGAAGGCCCTCTGGAAGCCCTGCTCGAAAAAGCTGAAGTGGTGTTTCACCTTGCCGGCCAACCCGGCATAGCGGCGCATGTACCCTTCGCCAACTATCTTCGGAACAATGTTCTGGCCACCCATCGACTCCTCGATGCCTGCTCATCTGCGTCTCATCTTCGGGCTTTCATCTTCATTTCCACATCGTCAGTTTATGGTAAGATCGCCACCGGCGACGAAACCACTGCGCCCACGCCCACCTCAAACTATGGCGTCACCAAATTGGCTGCCGAACAGTTAGTCCTGGCTCACCACCGCGAACTACATTTTCCCGCTTGCTCGCTACGACTCTTTTCGGTCTACGGTGAGCGCGAACGGCCCGACAAACTCTACCCCAGGCTGATCAAGGCGGCCGCCGGACTCGAAAGGCTGCCTCTTTATCAGGGAAGCCTCGATCACCAGCGAAGCTTTACCTACGTCGGCGACATTGTCGATGCGTGTACCACAACCATGGACAAGTGGGAGGCTGCCAAGGGTGAGATTTTCAACATTGGCAACGACCGCACCGCCACCACCCGTGAAGGCATACGCCTGGTGGAGAAAATCACCGGCCGAACCATTCCTTTCGACACGCTTCCTCCTCGGCCCGGCGACCAACAGAGCACCCACGCAAATATTGCCAAGGCTCGCGAAATTCTCGGATACCGGCCTAAGACGTCCCTCGAAAAGGGGCTGACCCGAATGGTCGCGTGGCATCAAGACCAGATTCTCGGTAAGGTTGAATACTAGTGCCCTAACCCGGTTATCTCACAAAGATAACCGGGTTAGTAAGCGAATCCGCTCTGGAAGAGTTTGAAAGTGAAAAACTTACCTCTTATTCAAGACTACATCGTGGATTACAGAGTAGTTCTTCTGTTCCTACCCTATCTGGAGAGCGGATTTGCCACGCCCGCTTTTCCGTACCCAATATTGGCAGACTTCTGCGGAACTAACCGTCTGGCTTCTTGATGAGTGCCGTTAGTGTTTGTGAGAAAAGCGGGCTAACGGATCCCCATCGGATGCTAGCGGTCGAGCTTCCCAAGCACCGCTCAAACCTTGTCGACGCGATAAGGGGCTTGCGATTAGTGGAAAAGCCCATTCCGCCTCCCGGCCCAAGCGAGGTCCTGATCAAGATTGCGGCCGCACCTTGCAACCCTTCGGACCTCTATTTCCTTCAAGGTCTCTACGGCATTACAAAACAGCTACCCACTGTCCCGGGCTGGGAAGGAGCCGGCACCGTCGTGCAAGCGGGTGACGGACTGTTGCCAAAGTTGCTTCAGGGTCGCCGTGTGGCCTGCGCTGCTCAGACTGAGGGCGATGGAACCTGGGCGGAATATTATGTGGTCGAGGCCCGAAACTGTATTCCCTTGAGCTCACGGTTATCTTTCGATCAGGGCGCCATGGTTCAAAGGCGGCCAGTGGTGAATCCACTCACCGCTCTTGGTCTTATGGAGCAGGCCCTCAAAGGCGGCCACAGCGCTGCCGTGCAAACCGCAGGCGCCAGCCAGGTTGGACGTATGCTCATTCGCCTCGCCCGACTGCAATCCTTCCCCCTCATCAATATTGTGAGGCGAGAGGAGCAGGTCAGCCTGCTTCGTGATCTGGGCGCCGAAAATGTCCTCAACTCCACAGATCCCAGCTTCGACCGGACCTTGGCCGACCACTGTCGACGGCTCGACGCTACGATTGCCTTTGAGGCCGTTGCCGGCGAGATGACTGGCCTCGTCCTCAACAGTATGCCCCACCATGCAGTCGTCCTGCTCTACGGCTTTCTGTCGCAGTCGCCCTGCAACGGCATTGACCCCGCAAAATTCCTTTTTGGTCAGAAACAGCTGCAAAGCTTCTGGCTCACCAAGTGGATCTACCGGAAGACCCTCGCCCAGCGCTTCCTCCTCACCCGTCGGGCACAGCGTCTAATTGAGCAGGGCATACTCAATGCCACCGTGCATCGACGCGTCTCCTTCGAAGAGTTGGTCGATGGCCAAAGATGGCAAAGAGCATTGCTATTGGAACATCGTGGAGAATAAGCGTGTGCAACAGGTGGCGGTCGGGTGGTGCAGAGGCAGGTTCTTATTGGATTATCATGCCGACATGACTCAAGGTAAAATATTGCTCATACCGTCCCATAAGTAGGCTAGACTGGTCGGACTCAAAATCCGTACCTGTTCAGCTTGTTGCCAGCTCCTCCGGTCTTGCGCCGGGGTGGCGCTGGTTTCCAATATCAATGGGTTACAAAATCAATTAAGAAGGGCGATAGGAACACTTCCGAAGTGAAGGTTAATAAACCGCGCAGCGAATAGACCGGAAACACAATCCGCGTCACCCCTGGAGGGACGAGGGCCCCCGAGTCCGCCAGGCAGGACATCCTTGCGGGTCCCTGATCATGCCTTTCAGGCAGGCAACAGGCCGGTTTCCGAGACAAAATCTGGCAGCGGCCTCCAGAGACCTCGGCCTTCCAGAGGCTGGATACCGCTTCCCCTCTGCCAAGGTTAGGTGAATTTGGGACTAGTGTCGTGTTCGAAAAAAAGCATGCCAGCGCCATTTTCAGCCGCGAACCCATTGTTCATGTTCGACCAGCGCATCCCAATCGAACTCGATGCCGTGCCCTGGCCGATCGGCAGCTTCCGTGAAGCCGTCGCTGATGACCAGGGGATGGAGCAGATACCCATCTAAACCAAAGCCGTGCGCTTCCAGGTAGGAGGCATTGGGAATCGCGGCCAGCAGGTGCACGTGCAGATCATGAACGCCGTGTGTGGTCACCGGGCGGTTATAGGCCTCCGCCAGATGCGCCACCTTCAGCCAGGGAGTGATACCGCCAATGTTGGAAACATCAGGCTCGGGAAATGAAATGCCTGCGCCTGCGATTATCTTCTCGAATTCGTAGAGGGTATGAAGATTTTCGCCGGATGCCACGGGAACGGAGCCCTCCTTTTCGATCCGCCGATTACCCTCGATGTCGTCTGGGATGGTGGGCTCTTCCAACCAGAATACGTTATGCTCGGCGAATGCGTGGGAAGCCCGGATAGCTTGCTCCACCGTCCACCGCATGTTGGCATCCACCATCAAGGGGATATCCTGCCCGAGCAGCTCCCGCATCGCCGCAACACGCTCGACATCCTCGGCCAAGGAGTCGCGGCCCACCTTCATTTTGATAGCCTGAAAGCCGCGCTCGAGATTCTTCCGAGTCTGTTCTTTAAGTTCGTCAAGAGGCAATTCCAGGTCGATTCCACCGGCGTAGGCCTTTACCCGGTTCTCGTGGCCGCCAAGAAATCGCCACAACGGTTCGCCCGCCAGCTTGGCCTTCAGATCCCATAAAGCGATGTCGACCGCGGCCATGGCAAAGGATGCGATACCGCCACGACCAACGTAATGGAGGCTCCACCACATCTTCTCCCAGATCCGCTCGACACAGCGGGGATCCATCCCCGCCAGGACCGGCCTGAGATCATCGTGGATGAGCGAGTAAACCGCCGCGCCGCCGGTCTTGCCGACGGTAAAGGTGTACCCCAGCCCCTCTGCTCCTGCGTCGGTGCGCAGGTTTGCCATTACAACGGAGAAATGCCTTATCTCGCCATGTGTTGAATCGGTCAGGACCTTTGGCAGCGGGATGTGGAACAGCCTGGTTTTAATGTCAGCGATTTCCATGGCAGGAAAGATCCCCGTAGCCCTGATCCTCGGTTATCATGAAGACTGCGTTAGGACTATTGCTCATTGGTCAATCGTTGATAGTTAACACCGCTGATTGATTGCGCCAACGCAAAAGAAAGGCTTCAATTGCCCCACCCTATGCACCGGCGCCCTAGTTGACCATCGTGTCCAGCGATCTCACCATCCACTCTGTCGACGCCTACCCGGTTCGGTTGTGGAAACACAAGCGCCAGGGTGCGTTGCCTGATTTCAAGGGTCCCGATGATCCCGCGCGATGGCACTACCACGGGCCCTATGCACAACTCGCGGGAGCGATCATAGTAGTGCTACGTACCGATCAGGGTATAACCGGCTTTGGTTTCGGCGGAGGCGGGAAAGTGGCGGTGGAAATCATCCACGGGCACCTGCGAAACCTCCTCCTGGGGACCAACCCGTTGAACACTGGTTTGCTCTGGGACCAGCTCTTCAGCGCGGGTAGCTACTACGGAAGGCGCGGGGTGTTTATCATGGCCCTTAGCGGGGTCGACAATGCCCTTTGGGATATCGCCGGAAAATATGCGTCAACACCCGTCTATCGTATGCTCGGCCGCGAGCCCAAAAAGAAAATCGAAGCCTACAACACAGGACATGGTCCCAAGCGCGGGCTCGAGCTGGGATTCAGGAATATCAAGGTCTCGCCCCCGCGGGGCGTGTCGAAACAAGATTCCGATATGCAGTACAATGTTGATTTTTTTACCGAGGCCCGCGACTGCATCGGGAAGGACGCCGCCTTGATGATCGACTGCATGGCCTATTGGAATGACGTCGACTATACCGTCGCTATGGCGGAACGACTGGCATCCCTCCACCTCTACTGGATTGAAGAGCCGCTTTTTCCCGACGATATCGACGGCTACAGCAGGCTTGTCCGCACCATCGACACTACGCGTATCGCCAGTGGAGAGCACGAATATACCCCTCACGGATTCGCCGAACTTTTGCGCCGCGGGGCCGTGGAGGTGTTGCAGCCGGATGTGAGTTGGAGCGGAGGCGTCACGGCATTGCGCCGCATCGCAGCCATGGCCGAAGCCCATGATCTGGAATTCTCCCCTCACCGCGGCGGCAGTCTCTTCGGGCTCCCATTAGCTTTGAACTCTCCGAACTGCAGGTTCGCCGAGAGTTTTGGCGCCGGCGACGAAGGCACCGACCTCATGAACGCAATGGCGGCGCCCTTCGGGGAGGGTTGTTACTATCCTTCAGACGAACCCGGATTCGGCACCGAGCTTTCTGAGAAGCTGATCCACGAGCACCTCACTTAGCCAGCTTTTCTGGCCGACAACTTTGAATACCTTGCATCTGGAACGACGACCGTCTGTTTAGATGTAATGTTTTAGAGGCGCAGTGAAGTGAGGACAAACTCCACATGAGAACGATTTACGGGGATTTTATCGTTTAGTAAGCGCGCAGGTTCATGATAACAGATGGGGGCGGTCAATACGCCAACGGTGTATCGGATCTCAGCCCGGGGTTGCGGCGTGTCCGCTACCCCGGGAAGAACAAACGTTTATAACGATACCCCACAGGGGTTATTGATCTTCGGCGGCAGGGGGGCACAGAGGATCGAGCACGGACAGGGAGACATGGAGAAATCAGGGCAGAAATGTCAGACGCTTTCTGCCCTCAATCGCCAGATCGAAGAAGTGGATAACCCGTCGATTTTTAGAACTGCAAAGGCAGAAATTTGCTCAAAAAACACACAGCCATCCCACAGGATGTGGTGAGACTCCCTTTCGGGCAGGGTTAAAAAAAGGTGGTCGGCGGCGGATTCCGACCAAAGAATCCGCAGTATGAAAAACATAACGCCGACGAAACACTACAGCAGCACCTTGCATCAGCTTTGTAAACTCATCCCGTCGCATTTGACGGAAAAACTCGCCCGGGAGTACGGGGTCGATAAAAAGGCGCGCACCTTCACGCCATGGAGTCATGTGGTCAGTCTGCTCTTTGCGCAACTGACCCATGCCATCGGCCTTAACGACGTCTGCGACACCCTGCGGCATCATGCGGCCAAGCTCAGGGCGATCAGGGGAGCGGTTGCACCGAGCCGAAACACTCTTTCGCATGCCAATAGGGAGCGCGACAGCGACATGATGGAGGCGTTGTTCTGGAAGGTGCTGGGGCATCTGCAAGAGCTTTCGCCGGGCTTTGGACCGGCCGGGCGCTACCGAGGCCTGCCCCGTCGCTTCAAACGGGCGATCCATGCGATCGATTCCACCACCATTGCCCTGGTGGCCAACTGCATGGACTGGGCCAAGCACCGTCGGCGCAAGGCCGCGGCGAAGATGCACCTGCGGCTCAACCTGCAAAGTTTTCTTCCCGGCTTTGCCGTCATTGAAGAAGCTTCCCATCACGACGGCACGCGGACCCTGGCCCTGTGCGCGGGGCTGCAGGCTGGAGAGATCGCGGTTTTCGACAAGGCTTACGTGCATTTTGCCAATCTTTTCCATTTGAGCGAACGCGGCATATTCTGGGTCACCCGCGCCAAAGACAACCTGCGCTGCCATGTTTGCCGCAAGCGCCTGCGCAAGCCTCAAGGACGTATCCTGCGGGATGACGAGGTCACCCTGAAGGTTCCCGCCTCCCGCCGGCAGTATCCCGGCAGGTTGCGCCGGATCGAAGCCGAAGTGGAAGTCAACGGCGAGTGGGTCGTCATGGTTTTCCTCACCAACAACATGGACTGGGCCCCTTCCAGTGTCTGCGCCCTCTACCGCTGCCGCTGGGGCATCGAGGTGTTTTTCAAGCAGATCAAGCAAACCTTCAAGGTCTGCGATTTTCTCGGGCATTCCAAGCAGGCCATCCGTTGGCAGCTGTGGGCCGCCCTGCTGCTGCTCGTTCTGCTCCGATACATTGCCTTTATCAGCCAGTGGCCGCACAGCTTCACCCGGTTGTTTACGCTCGTGCGCGGCGTGCTCTGGGACCGCTTCGGGCTTTTCGATCTGGCGGACTTCTATGGGACAGCACGAACCCGATATCGAATGTGTTCCCAGCCTCAACAGGCTTACCTGCCCGGTTTCTCCCCTTAGCTCTGTGGGACAGCATCCGTCCATATCAACCATTTCCCCCCTGTTTTACATTTTGACTTTTTCCCAATATCAACCGCTATCCCGCTCCATCCCTCAGGCTTGCCTTCAGGGTTTAGGCCTTATGGGATGGCTGTGCAAAAAACAAGAAATTGACGGATTGTAATACAAAGCTCTCGAAGTATCTAGCCGATCTACCGCCGTATGATCCATAGCCTCCTCGACAACGACCTCTACAAATTCACCATGATGGCGGCGGTCTGGAGCCGCTACCGGTCGGCACGGGTATGCTACCGTTTCATAAATCGAAATCCCCGAGATCGATTTCCGAAAGGGTTCGCCTCTCGGATTCAGGCTCAGGTGGACGCCCTCGCCGACCTCACGCTGACCGGCGAGGAGCTGACCTGGCTGAGAAAGCTGGAGCTTTTCAACGATGACTTCCTGACCTTTTTGTCCTCATACCGCCTTCGGCCCGGCGATGTGCACATCCGTGTAAGCGCGAACGGATCGTTGGAAATCAAAGTCTCCGGCCTCTGGCACAAGACCATTCTCTGGGAAGTGGTGCTGATGGCCATCATTTGCGAGACCTACTACGAAAGGGTCGATACCAGTTGGGATCACAACATGGATACCTACTTCCAGCGGACCCTGGCAAAAGGAATCCGGCTCAGTCAGGCAGAGTGCAGCTTCGTCGATTTCGGCACGCGGCGTCGACGCAGTTACTCTGCCCACGATACGGTGATTCGCGCCTTTTGCTCGATCAACGAAAAGAACGAGAGCACATTCCTTGGGACCAGCAACGTGCACTTGGCGAGGCATTACGACATCCGTCCTATCGGTACCATGGCGCACGAATGGATTATGGGGCATGCGGGAATGTTCGGCATCCTCGGGGCCAACCGCGGAGCACTCGAGGTTTGGAGGGAGATATTCGGCACAAAGCTGTTGCTGGCACTCACCGATACCTACCGACACGATCTTTTCTTCAAAGAATTCGCCGGCCCCCTTGCCCGAGCCTACGACGGTATCCGGCAAGACAGCGGAGACCCCTACCACTTCATCGACTCGGCCGTTGCATTTTATCGAAAAGAGGGCATTGACCCAGCAACCAAGTCCGTCGTTTTCAGTGATGGCCTCAGCACTGCAGACGCTATTGCCATTCGACGCTATACAGCGAAGAAGGTACGGCCCCACTTTGGCATTGGCACGCATTTCACGAACGACTTCCCCGGCAGCCCTGCCCTCAATATCGTTATCAAGCTCTTCGCCATCAACGGCCGGTCGGTCGCCAAAATCAGTGATACCGCGACTAAGGCCAGCGGCAGCGATGAAACAGTGGCAGCCACGATTGAGGCCATCGAGAAAGCGTTGCAGGCTTAGCCACTCTTTCACACCTCTCTTAACCGGCCCGCGGCCCGCTCGCGGCGGAAATCTTCACAGGTGCGCTGTATACCCTCCTCGAGGCTGATGTTTGCCTTCCATCCGGTTGCATTCAGCCTGCTGACATCGAGGAGCTTGCGGGGCGTTCCATCGGGTCGCGAGGTATCGTAATCGAGTTTCCCCTCATAGCCCACCTCCCGCGCAATCAATCCCGCGAGTTCCGCAATGGAAACGTCGGTTCCAGTACCCACGTTAATCCAATCCTGGGGGTCCTCCAACTGGAGCAAGTGAATCAAAGCATGGGCAAGATCCTCGACATGGAGAAACTCCCTGCGAGGACTCCCCGTGCCCCAGAGGGCAACCGAGGGTGCATCGGCCTCCCTGGCCTCTAAGAAGCGACGAATCAGGTGAGCAAAGACGTGTCCATTTTCAGGATGATAATTGTCCCCCGGACCATAAAGATTGGTCGGCATGGCAGAATGAAAACAGACGCCATACTGCTTGCGGTAATACTGGCACAGCTTGAGCCCGGCAATTTTGGCTATAGAGTAGGGCTCGTTGGTCGGTTCTAACGCGCTCGTAAGCAAACAGTCCTCCCGCATAGGCTGGGCAGCCTGGCGGGGATATATGCAGGAGCTACCCAGGAACAAGAGCCTCTGGACACCGTTTTCGTAGGCTGCGTGAACGACGTTCAGTGCTATGGCGAGATTGTCCCGGATGAACACTGCCGGGTAGGCACCGTTGGCGTGGATTCCGCCCACCCGCGCCGCCGCCACTACTACCGCCTCCGGACGCTCCCGGTCGAAGTAGGCATCGACCTGCGCACTGTCGCACAAATCGAGTTCCTCCCGGCTCGGCAACAGCAGGTTGGACCAGCCGCCCTGCCGGAGCGCCCGGAGCACGGCCGAGCCAACCATTCCCCGGTGTCCCGCCACATATATCAAGGAATCCTTGCGCATAGTATATTTTTGACCCGCCGATGTTCCGATGGGCAGTCGGCCAAGCTAGATATCCGCTCGCGTCAAAGCCTGTTGATAGGCCACATCGTGCTTAGCTTGGACCAAGTCGGCTTCGACCATGATCCTTACCAATTCCTTGAAGGTCACTTTCGGTTCCCAGCCGATCATCCGCTTTGCCTTGGAGGGATCGCCTCGCAGAAGATCGACCTCTGATGGTCGTTCGTAACGAGAATCGTGGCGCACATACTCCTTCCAATCCAGATCCAACAACGAAAAGGCTTCCTCGCAGAATTCCTGTACGCTATGGGTCTCGTTGGTCGCTATTACGTAATCGTTGGGCTCATCCTGTTGAAGCATCATCCACATGGCTTCTACGTATTCCGGAGCGAATCCCCAATCTCGCCGCGCATCGAGGTTTCCCAGGTACAGATAATCGTCCAGCCCCATCTTGATGCGGGCAACCCCGCGCGAGATCTTGCGCGTTACAAACGTCTCCCCTCGCCGTGGCGACTCGTGATTGAAAAGAATGCCGTTGCTGGCATGAACATTATAGGCCTCCCGGTAATTCACGGTCGTGAAATAAGCGTAAACCTTAGCGCAGCCATAAGGGGAACGCGGATGAAAGGTCGTCTCCTCGTTTTGCGGCGTTTCTTTGACTCTACCGAACATTTCCGAGGATGAGGCTTGGTAAAACCGGACTTTTCGTTCCAGTCCGGCTTCACGGATGGCCTCGAGTATCCGCACCGTACTCAATCCCGTAACATCTCCTGTGTACTCGGGGATATCGAAGGAGACCCGCACATGACTCTGGGCGCCAAGATTGTAGATCTCATCCGGGTCCAAGTGATAAATCAACTTCACCATTTGCACCGAATCGGCCAGATCGCCATAGTGTAGAAACAACCGCGTCCCGTGCACGTGCGGGTCGCTGTAGAGGTGGTCGATGCGATCCGTGTTGAAAGTCGAGGAGCGGCGAATGATCCCGTGAACCTCATAGTTCTTTTCGAGCAGGAACTCCGCCAAATAGGATCCATCCTGACCCGTGATTCCAGTAATCAATGCTTTCGGCATAGTGCTCATGGGGTTAATTCATCAATTCAGTTAAGTCGCCGGATGACCCCACCGCTATTTCCGACCGGATTATCATCACTGAATATTCATGTTAACAGAACCAGCAACGACCGTCTATGCGTAATTACGTATTTTTTATTTACTATTTTGCGCAAAAAGGCTATGCTCACCCGATTTTCGTTCTAACCTGATGCCCGCCACCCTCAGACCATCCTCCATTAATTCCCGCGTGCGGCCAAATGTGGCAGTAACGTTCGGCCCCGAATTTCAGGGCGACATGAAGTTTTTTGGCGGCGTGGCCGACTATACTGAAGCCCATACCGGCTGGCATCTATTCCCTCTGCAGTACGGCTTCGAAAATATGCTCGAGGATCTCCTCGCCACCCGCGAGTTGGACGGAATCATCGGTTCGTTTGTCAGCGATGCATGGATACGCGCGGTGGCAGGGGACTACCCCAGGTTGGCCATGGTCAATGTGGGTAACATTTCACGGATCGACTCAGTGTGCACCGTCACCGTGGACAACGAGCTGGTGGGACAGACCGCGGCCGAAGCCCTGCTCAATTCCGGTGTTTCGAATTTTGCCTATGCCGGCATCTCGGGAAACTACGACTCGGAACTGCGCAGCCAGAGTTTTCGTTCACCTCTGTTACAAAACGGCTTTGAGTGTAGTCGCGTGCCGGTTTCCAATCGCGTGCGTCTGTCAGACTGGCTGGAGGAGACACCGAAGCCTGTAGGTGTCTTCTGTTCGAACGACTACCTGGCACGAAGGCTCATACAGACTGCCAGACTGAGAGGTCTGGCGATCCCCGAGACTCTAGCTGTGATCGGTGTCGGCAATTCGCCGCTCGACAGCCTCTTTTGCGGTATTCCCCTTTCCAGTATCGGCCTGCCCCATGAACAGATTGGCCGCACCGCCGCACGCCAGCTTCACGAGATCATGGAGGGAAGGAAAATGATTCCGTCCCGAGTCATCATTCCGCCGGAAGGCCTTTACCAGCGCGAGACCACAGCACGCAATCACGGACCCGACTCCTCGGTCGAGCGCGCCCTTACGTATATAAAGCAGCACATCGATCGTCCCTTCACAATCCAAATGCTCGCGCAAGCTGTCGGTGTATCGCGCCGCACCCTGGAGCTGAGCTTCCGACGTGTTCTCCAGCGCAGCCCTTATCGGGAAGTTCAACGCCAACGCGAAGAGCTGGCAAAACTGCTGTTAGGCGCGACCAAACAACGCATCTGGGAGATTGCTCAAAAATGCGGTTACCCCGAGCAACATCAATTCAGTGCCGCGTTTCGGCGCTGGACCGGAATGAGTCCCAGAGCATTTCGACTGCAGAGCCTTTAGTCGGACGGGCTAGCAGGTTGTCGGACTTTGTCCGCAGCCTGCTAGCTCAGCCAAGGCGATTCCGCTTTCACAGCGGTTATTCATGTGCAGCGGAAGCGATAGGTAGAGCGAAGCAATGTAAGCTCGCAACAGAGTGCGGAGCAATCTTCCGACCCCCGCCAAAGTTAGCGATTGCGATCCCATGCTTTCCTCTTTCACTGGTTTTCATCCTTCCAGATTATCAGGTTAACGAAATGAACCTCCCCGACGCAAGCGTCGGGGTATCGGGGAAGGAGAACTTATTCTCTACCACAGTGTTAACTGACGCAGATCCTCCTTCGGCTTGCCCTGTTCCAAAACGTATTTCTCCACCATCGCCCAATTCCCTCTCTCCCCAACCGTCCCCACGTAATACCCTGAACTCCAGAATCTTCCTCCCCAGAGTTCCTCCTTCAGCCACCGCTCCCTCTTGAACAACTCCCGTGCTGTGATACTCTTGAATTTCATCACGATACTTCCTGGCGCTATTTTCGGATGTGCCCCGCACAGTAAATGCACATGGTCTTTATCCATCCCTAGGGCCTCCAGTTCTATTTCATAGCGTTCCCCTATCCCTCTGGCCGTTTCGATCATCACTCGCTCAATCCGCTTATCTATCAGCGCCTTCCGATACTTCACCGGCATCACCACATGATAGTGGATCTCCCACACACAGTGACTTCCTCGCTTTACTCGACTTTCTTCCTTCCTCTCTCCCACCCTCTCTTCTTTATCAAGTCAGCCACCCCGCAGCAAGCTACGGGGAATCACCAAGTTGAATCATATTGTAATTCTTGAGGACACCAGATGTGACCAAATCACTGAAGATACGAATTCTTACCGGAGCACTCTTCGTCACCGTTCTGGGAGCAATCCATTGGGTTCCCGGCACGACACCATACGCTACCACGCTCTCTGCCCTGACCCTGATAGCCGGTCTCTACCTTCTGCTCCTCGCTCTGCTCACTCGATCCGCTTCAAGTAATGGCGAGCAGAAATTGCCATACCTAGACACTGAATCGCAGCGCTCGGAAACCGACACTGTGGATACAATCAAACCTGCAATATCACCACCGGACACTACCTTTATCGATGCGGAAATTCTGAATTTTCTTGGGCTGCTGCAGGAAAAGGGCCGATTCGTGGATTTTGCGATGGGAGACATCACCAAATTTGACGATGCGCAGGTGGGCGCGGCAGCCAGGGTAGTCCATCAGGGCTGTGCCCGGTTTATCAAAGAGGCGTTTGCTATCGAGTCGGTATTCGAGGGCGAAGAGGGAAGCGCTATCGACCTGCCTCCCGACTACCGACCGGAGGAGTACCGACTGGTCGGCAAGGTGGGCGGAGAAGCACCTTTTTCCGGAAAGGTACTGCATAAAGGCTGGAAGGCGACGGATGTCAGGCTCCCTCATCTAATCAGTGCGACTCCCAGGGACCCGAAAAGGCTGGTCATCGCTCCGGCCGAAGTAGAGCTCTCCTGAACCATGGATAAGGTCTTCAGTCTAGGAATCGACCTCGGCACGAGCAATTCAGCCGCTGCCATGAGCTCGGAGGGAGAGGACAGCCCAAGCATCTGTGAGAATACTCAGATTTTGGGAAGTAACCTCGTGGGCGCCCATCGTACCCTGGCTTCGGCCCTCTATATACCCCACTCAACCGAATTTGCGGCCGGCTCCATTCAACTTCCCTGGAGTCGGGATAGTGAGGATCAGATCATCGGCAATTTTGCGCGCGACCATGGCGCTCAAGTACCGGAACGGCTGGTAACCTCGGCAAAGTCCTGGCTCTGCAACCCCCATATCGATCGCAAAGCGGCTACCCTCCCCTGGAACTCGACCATTACCGAAACACGAGTCTCTCCTTTCGAAACATCACAGCGGTTACTTCGGCACGTAAAGGAATCTGTCTGTTATTCAGCGTCCCGGGAGAACCCCGATTGGAATTGGGAAAGCGGTCACATCATCTTGACGGTGCCCGCGTCATTCGACGAGGTTGCGCGCTCTCTGACCCATGAAGCGGCAGAAGAAGCCGGCCTCGGCCGCGTCACTCTTTTGGAAGAACCCCAGGCAGCCTTCTATGCCTGGTTGGCTCATTGCGGCAACTCCTGGCGCCGGCAAGTGGGGGCCGGTGACAGCGTTCTGGTCTGCGACGTCGGGGGAGGCACCGCCGACTTCAGCTTGATCTCAGTATCCGAAGAGGCGGGGTCACTTACCCTTGAACGCATCAGCGTCGGCGAGCATATTCTCCTCGGTGGAGACAATATGGATCTCGCTCTCGCCTATGTTGTACGGTCTCAACTGGAAGCCGATGGCAAGTCTCTTGACGCCTGGCAGTATCTCTCCCTCATTCATGGCGCACGTTCCGCGAAAGAACGTCTCTTCGCCGATCCTTCACTCGAGGACGCTCCTATTGCCATTCCCTCACGCGGATCGGGACTGTTTGCCGGCGCTATAACCACGCGCCTCTCCCGCGATACGCTGCAGCAGATTACGGTGGAAGGCTTTCTTCCGCTCACCTCGATTTCAGATCAGCCCGCTGAACGCACCTCCGTGGGCCTGCAGGAATTCGGACTGGCCTATGAATCCGATCCCGTCCTGAGCAAGCATCTGGCGCGATTCCTGACTCGAAGTTTAACCAATGTCCGGTCCAATCCGGGTCTATGCAAACGACTTTCCCCACACTTAAGCGACGACGATACGTTTCTAAGACCTACGGCTGTTCTGTTCAACGGCGGAGTATTTGATGCGGCTCCCTTGCGCGAACGCGTCCTGCAACTGTTAAGCAGCTGGAGTGATGGCCGCCCGGTCCGGGAACTGGAGAGTGCACAGCGCGACCTGGCCGTGGCCCGTGGAGCAGCCTACTACGGTGCATCTCAACTCTCCGGTGAAGGCATTCGCATCAAAGCCGGCACTGCCCGCTCCTACTACATCGGCCTGGAAGCGTCTATGCCGGCCATCCCCGGATTCAAACCGCCGGTAAAGGCGCTCTGCGTCGTGCCCCAGGGCATGGAAGAAGGTTCAGAGACTCGGCTCGCATCTCAGGAGTTCGGACTCCTAACCGGGCAAACCGTCGGTTTTCGCTTCTTCAGCTCGTCCGTTCGCGCCGGAGACAAAGTGGGTCACGTCCTCGATGATGCGGAACGCGATCTCAAGGAGACCTCTCGATTGGAGATCAATCTCCCACCGCTCGAGGGCAGGCCTCCCGGCGACGTCGTGCCGGTACACCTGCAGGGCCTGATAACCGAACTCGGCACACTCGAACTCTGGATGCACCACACCAGATCTAACCAGAAGTGGAAGGTGGAATTCAAGGTGCGTACTGAATGATGCCGGCACGATTTGCCATCGGCATCGATTTGGGTACCAGCAATTCGGCGCTCGCCGGCGCACCTCTGGATGGTTCTGCGCCCAAGCCCGAGGCCTGTCCTATTTACCAGTTCAATGGATTGGATAGCGCCATTGAGGATCTGGTGCTCCCCTCATTCCTCTGTTTGCTGAATAAAGCCGAACGCCGTTCCCTGCGGCAGATCAGGTCAAGCCGGCACGAACTTCCCGCAACCCCCAAGCCGGGAGCGGATAAATCTCCTGATAATCGGGTGGTAGGTCGATTCGCGCGCGACCAATCGGTATCGACTCAGGACCGGGTGATTCACTCGGCAAAGTCGTGGCTCTGCCATAGCGGCGTCGACCGTGAAGCCCCCATGTTACCATGGTCCAGCGACAAGATCACGCCTGCTAACAAACTCTCACCGGTCGAAACCTCAGCTCACTTTCTCGATTTCCTTCGTTTCGCCTGGAATCGGCATCAGTCGCTTACCGGCTTATCAGCTCCCTTTGACGAACAGGCCATCGTCGTCACCGTACCGGCTTCGTTTGATGCCGTAGCCTGCAAGCTGACTTTGGACGCCGCGCAAATGGCCGGCTACCCCGAATCGGTACGGCTGCTGGAGGAACCGCAAGCGGCCCTCTACTCCTGGCTCTCGGATCACAAAGACAATCGGCTGTGGGAGCTGCTCCACGAGCACGCCATCGCCTCGCTCCTCGTTTGTGACATCGGAGGAGGCACTACCGATTTCAGCCTGTTCGAAGTTCAAAAGCCGAGGACGGACACGAGGTTGCCTCGAATTCGCCGCATTGCCGTCAGTGAGCACATACTACTGGGGGGCGATAACGTGGATCTGGCCATGGCCCACCGTATCGAATCCAGTCTCCTTACCAGCCACAGCTCTCTCCATCACAAGCAGTGGTTTCACCTGGTGGCCCAATGCCGCGACCTCAAGGAAAAAGTCCTCCGCGACCAGGGATTACCTCAGCATGCAGACACCGGCGAGCAGTTCCGCATTTCTCTGGCGGAGGCGGGATCGAATCTCTTTGGAAGCACCCGCAGCGCCGAATTTTCGAGAGCCGATATCTGCCACCTCATCGAAGAAGGGTTCTTCCCCCGCTGCGGCCCCGGTGAACGTCCGCAGCGAGCGCGTGAAGGTCTTCGCGAGACCGGCTTGCCCTACGCAGCCGACACCGCCATAACCCGCCACCTGGCAGACTTCCTGGACGGTCGGCCCGTCCACGCCATCCTCTTTAATGGCGGTTCCTTGACGCCTAGGTTTCTACGTCGCCGACTCATGGAAATCGTAACCGGCTGGCAGCACGGAAAGCAACCGATTGAGCTCGAGAACCGAGACTACAGACTCGCTGTGGCGCGAGGCGCCGCAGCCTACGGTTGGTATCGCATGCGGGACGCGAGCCTCATCGACTTCGGGGCTGCCCAAAGCATCTACATCGAGGCGCATGTGCGCGGCGACGGCAGCGAAAGGTCTGCGCGCGCGACAAGTGAATCCTCGTTTCTTTGCGTGCTTCCTCGTGGAACTCCCGTCGATCAGCCGGTCCGCATCGAAAACCTCGACCTGCGCCTGCTGGTAAATCAACCCGTGCAATTTCGCGCCGCCCAATCCGCTCGCGATTATGGCCACCGCGAAGGGGATAGCGTTTCCTTCAACTCGGAAACCATCCACCTGTTACCCCCTCTGCAGACCATCGTCTCGATTCCGCAGTCGCTTACTCGACCCGCTAACAACCAACTCAGTGTCACTTTGGAAGCCAACCTGAGCCCAACCGGACGCGTGCAACTGGCTTGCGTCAACGCAGACCCCACCTATCCCGATTCTCTACGCTGGCAACTTGACTTCAACCTGCGCCAAACAGCGCAATCGCCTGGCGATCCGTTGCCTTCCTCCCCTGGCCGCAGTCCTGAACAGGATTATGGGAGCGAAGTCAATGTGAGTTTCACCGACGAGGAACGGAAACACATAGAGTCGGCTTCACAGTGGATTCGTGGCTTCTTCGCCAAGGATTCCCGGCCTGTAGACCCTCGTGCCCAGGTGCGCAGCCTCATGAACGATCTGGAACGGGTATTGGAAAGGAAACGTAAGGAGTGGGACCGCGCGCTCATCCGCGAACTATGGGTTGCCCTGTCCGAAGGAGTTACCAGGCGAAACCGTTCCATTGATCACGAATGCACATGGCTTGCGGCCGCCGGCTTCCTCCTGAGGCCCGGCTACGGCGCCCAGTTCGACGAGCATCGAATCGATGAGCTCTGGCGTTTGCATTCACTGGGACTTGGCTTCCCTAAGGAAAATCGGGTTCTCATCCAGTATTGGATTCTGTGGCGCCGCACCGCCGGAGGACTCGATCGCAACCGACAGGAGGCGCTGGCCATGAAATGGCTTCCTGTTATCCGGCGGGGAAGCCAGGAACCCGCTCCCGAATTGGTGCGCATGATCGCCTCCCTCGAACGCCTCGATGCCACCACCCGTAACAGTCTGGTAACCCTGTTCAGCAAGCGAATTCAACGCCTCCGCCGGGGTTCGGGAGATCACTACTGCTGGGCTCTCGCCCGCCTCCTCACACGCACTCCCCTCTATGCCGAGGCCGACAAAATTCTATCCACGGACGCCGTCGCAACCAATTTCGACAAACTGGCCTCCCTGGACTGGAGGCAGCCTCGCTTTCGCTATCTGAACACCACCTTTTCCCTGGCCTGCCGCATGACCGCCCTGCGCGAACACGACGTGGCGTCGGATCTGCGAAGGCGGGTGCTGGCCAAACTTCGGGAATCCGGCGCTCGCCCCGAGCAAGTTGCCGTGGTTGAGAAATATGCTCCCCTTCAGGAGAATGAAAAGGAAACCCTGTTCGGCGAATCCCTTCCCGCCGGTCTCATTCTGGCATGAGCCGGCCCTCGATCGTTATTCGGACTTGGGGTGCGGCAAACTCCGTTGCCTCACTCGAAGAAAGGCCTCTGTGCTGAAGGCCCCGCCCTTCCGTCTCCGCACTTCGTGCTGCGCCGAGACGTGTCGGCCACCCCTCCGAGGAGGCTGTACCCACCCCGGCCTTCGGCCACCCCTCCGAGGAGGGGACTGTTATAGCTGGCTACCGTTAGGCGAAGTTCCCCTCTCGGGAGGGGTGGCCAAAGGCCGGGGTGGGTTATGCTCAGTCTGACACGAGTTTCAGCAGAGAGCGCCGAGACCTCAGAGGAAAAGAACCCTTCTCTTTGCTTCCTCCTCCTGCTCCATGTTCGTGGCTTTCGGACCAAGAGGAAGAGGAAGAGAAGTTTCACATCCGAATGAGCCGTTTTCCGCATTGCAAGAACGTTACCGACCCGCCCGCAATCCCGCATGGACAGTAAAGTTTCAGGTCATTCCTGGCTAAGACCGTTGCTGCCGCGAGTAAGCTTTTTGAGGGTGTCGTTCAATCCGCCTCCGCTTCGAGCTGACTCGCCACCCGTCCCGCACTGCTCCAAGGAGCCTCTCAACCCGTAGTTTTGCCTTGCCCTCCCCCTCCCTTCCGTCTTCCCTACCTGGCAGGTTTTCCTAAGTACCCTTTCCAATCTCAGCGCTGCCAGGCAGCGCTTCTGTAAATCCGCCGGCGGCGGATTTAGGGCGGATTTACTGGGGGATTAGCTCAGCTGGTTAGAGCGCATGCTTCACACGCATGAAGTCCGCGGTTCGAGTCCGCGATCTCCCACCACTTGAACTTATTGTTAATCAATTATTTATGATATATTTAAGCGCAGAGAACCAAAAGCTAAACCACTACAAAATCGTGTAATTTCAGCCCATTTCATCCTTTTTTGGTCCTTTTTGGTCCCTGAGAATCCCCTTCGGAACCGTCTTTACCACTGATTTCGGTTCGAGATTCCAAATCTTCACGTAACTGATCTGTATGGGAGACGTTTTGTCGCGGATGAATACCCAAATCACGGGATCGGAAACCAAGATTTTTGCCCGCTACCCAAGTCTCCGACGCCTTTCTAAGGCAACAGAAACGGCGAGTGAAAATAGTTGAAGGGACGCGTGAAACGGAGCTGGTCGACTTTGATCCCTATCGATATTGCCGAATCCATTCCAAGACCTCGTAAAGATCCCATTTGAGGAGTTTTGGGCCTCTCTTGCTTTTCTCCGGATTGTATGGCTTCGGTATTATACCGTTTCTCGACCAGCGATCGATTGTTCCCGGCTGCACGCCGAGTATCGCCGCGACCTCTTCGCGACTGGCGAGTTGAGAGAGTTTCCCATTCACCAGCACGGGTCGGGATTTCAATTTCGGAAAAACTTCAAGAATTCGGGCGAGATTCTGATTGAGAAGAACCAGTTGCTTCGAGATCGCGAGAGAACTCCAGTCAGGCGGTTTGGAGTCCAAGCGGGTTCTCACAGGATGTGCGTCCGCGTTCTGTAGGTTCTCCATCGTCACAGCCTTCATTTGATATGCGGACGCCAGTTCAGGACCGTTTCATTACGGGACTGGTTCTAGAGAGTGCGTGCGCAGTTCGCGAAGCCCTAGTGCACGCACGTAAGGCTCATAACCTGAAGGTCGCGGGTTCAAATCCCGCCCCTGCACCCAATTTTCAGCCACTTATAACGTTATAAGTGGCTTTTTTGTAACTACTTACAGTCTGCAGCCTAATTTCACGGAAGATCTGTAACATCAGGTAACATTGGGCAACTTTGGCGTCTAAAAACCAAACTTTCTACCAAACATAACGGTCTTAATCGGGCGAAGAAATTCCGTAAAAAAATCTGCCCTTCGCTTGAATCACCCAAAATTTCTAGAAAGATTCGATAATTGGACTCCCTTCGCGTGCATCATGCCCGACTGATCGATCTTCGCAGTCTGGGAAGCACCCCAACTGGGTCCCCGAAAGCCAGTGGTCAGAAACAGGCGCAAGTGGTCACCCAATGGCAGGCCCAGAAAGGCAAGAGAGTCGTGGGAAGTGGCACTCCGGCGGGTCAGACTCGCTCTCGCTACAGAATTGCGGGTTACCCTCGCCTTACCGGACGGTAGAGACTCTGCTGAGTGGCAAAGCATTCTACGTCCAGCCGGCGATAGCGAAAGACGCCTTCCGTAATCTCTACTGGCTTGAAGACACCATCCTTCACCAAACGCCAGAAGGTGACCCTACTGACCCCCAGCCGTGCGGCAGCATCCCTCATGGTCAGGAGGAGAGGACCTACGCCCCCACCCTCCTGGTTCATCTTCCCATCGATCAAATCGAACAATCGGCCTCGCGCCTCCTCAGACACGGTAGCGTCATTGACCAGAGCCAGTCGGATGATCTCTCGGGTTCCAGGACTCATGAAAATGCTCTTCGGCAGGCTCAGTTACTCCAGCTACAGGAAACGCCTTCGCAAATCATCGAACCTTCTGGCTGCGCCGATGATTCTTGGGGATAGAATTCTTGTTGAATTTGAAGTGGAAATGGTCAGCTGATAGAGCCACTGAACGGCTGCCTTCAAGGGGCCAACCACCGGGATGATGTTCTTGCGAATCTCGAAAATCTCCTGCTCCAGACCAGGGTGCACCGTCGACCTAACTTCCGAATTCGTGCTCATCGTACCTAAAAGGCGGGAGATATTCCGGTATCGTTTCCCTGATGCGATTTCTCCATGATCGGACAGGAAGGATGGCAGACCTGATCTACCAGTTCTTCATCGCAGCCACACCTGGATGAATCCAATCGTGAGGCACCATCTCCTATATGGTCACCGCTTGTGGTTCGCCAAAACCGTGACACCGAAGGAAGTTCGCCGTAGGCGGGATGCTGGATGAAGGCGGAGATGCGCGATAGTCCGTGTCCAAGTGCCCTTTGGTGATCTCTGCTCTGTAAGCCGGCATCGGCACCGCGAAGCGGGTCCGAGGATAGACCACTGCCCTTAGCTGGGCGCAGAATCCGGGTTCGCCGGGGTCTCCACTCAGGCGGCGCGGCGGGTGTAGCGGTGATGCAGGCCGCCCAGCCGGGCAAGGGCCACGACTTCCCCATGACGGGCGGCTCGAGACCTGAAGAGTATGATGAGGGAGCCGGTCAGGAGGCGTATCAGGGCGAACATCCGGGCAGGATACAGGGTGAAGGGCAGCCCGCGGAAGCTTGCCCTCGAAATCGCAGAAAGCCTATGCTGGTCAGTGGGATACTAGCGGCCTGGGTCCGGCCGATCGGGTATTGACGAGGCACAACCCTTTTGTTCCTTCCTTATGGCTCGTTGCCTGCTTTGCTTCATACTGTCTCCTGGTTCGTTCAAAACTCCGCTGTCTAGAGTGTGGTTCCCGGTGAGTAAACGCCGTTCTCGGTGAGAAAAGTGACTGAATTGCGACGGTGTTCCAAACCGCGCAAGTCGTGCCAGGAAACGATCAGGTTTATCTTCTTGAGGCCCGCTGACTCGTTGGTAACCTCTCGGATGCATTCGTATTTACGAAGCGGAACTTGAGCGAAATAGGCGTGCGGATCGAAACTCGCGCTGGTATCGAGAGCGTTGATTTCTGTCCAGCCCAGAACCTGAATCTCATCCATCTCAACATCGAGTAACTGGGTGACGAAATCGAGGCTGCGGGCGTTTTCCGAGTAAATGATTCCTTGTCCCAAGGCGCTGAACAGACCGGCTATGACGAGTAAGTTGGCCGCAGTCCCCACCAGAAGCTCAGCAAGAGTGAATCCGCCTTGCTTTTCGCCCCCTGCCGATGTCGATCTGCCTGACCCGTCTGGTTTCCCTGTCGGTTTTGCGCAGCAGAGGGCGAATGGGATCCAAGAACAAAGAAGGCCTGCCGGCAACTTCCGTCCGTTTCTGAACTGTTTCACGATTGACGTCCTTGTCCGTGCAAATATGCCCGCTTTTTCAAGAATATGGTGATTAACAGCGCGCCCGATCCCACCATGAATTCAGCCAGGGTATATCCGGCGTCTCTGCCCTCAGAGCGGCGCCCACCTTGCCGATGGGAACTCGCGCACGGTTTCCGAATCCCGGTCCTGGACGTTATCCACGCCGCACGTACTGAGGGGAAGCAATCTATCACCTTGCGGGTCACTTTTGCTGGTCGCTGATTCTTCGTCGATGTTGGGTAATCTTCGTCTGTGATTGTCTAAGCCAAGTACCCTGGTTCGCTAGCTCTATCAAATGATTTGAGGAGAGTTTGCGCACTTTAACCCGCTTTTTACGAGAGCCGTAAATCCTTTGTAAAGAAAGGGCGCAAAGCGCCTTCCACCAAGGGAAATACAGGGGTCAGGAATCGGATGCAAAATGGCTGAAGGAAGCCAAAAGTCCATAATTCTACCTTGTGCGTCCCGAATACTCATGCCGCCCTTGGAAGATAATAATGATGGAGTCCCTTAACGACTGGAAATTTGACGACCTGCCCCGGTTCGGCTGACCGTACGGGACGCCCGTCCGGCGCATCCTGGTCCAAAGACCGGTGCGTTCGCCAGGGATGATAATAGTCCAAGTACGACAAAAGCAGTCGCTTGAGGTGCCGATCGTTGAGGATGACGACGTGATCCAGGAGCTCTCGGCGAAGGCTACCGATCACGCGTTCAGCATAAGCATTTTGCCAGGGCGAGGCTGGCGCCGTGACGACCTCGTCGGTACCGAGAGATTCAATCCTTCGCCGAACCTTGCCACCATAAACGCCATCGCCATCTCGTAACAGATAACGCGGAGCGGTATCGAAAGGAAACGCTTCAACGAGCTGCTGGGCGGTCCATTGGGCTGTCGGATGTTCGGTCACGTTGAAGTGGATAATTCGCCGACGATCATGTGCCAGCACGAGGAAAACGAACAGCACCTTAAATGTTGCCGTCGGCACGATAAAGAAGTCGATAGCGACGAGCTCCCTCATGTGCAGATCGAGAAATGTCCGCCAAGTAACAGAGGGCAATCCCTCCCGCCGCGGTTTGTACTTCTCCACCGTTGATTTCGCGACTTCGATCCCGAGCTTGTGAAGCTCCGCGACGATCCTCGGTGAGCCCCAGGTGGGATTCGCTTGCCACATCCGCCTGATGAGATTTCGTAACTCCGGCGCGATCTTGGGCCGACCTGGTCGGCCGGCTTGACTCAGCGCTAGCCAATACTCGCGGAATCGCCTTTTCTGCCAGAGCGTGACTGTTCGCGGCTGGACAAAAAACAAGGCTCCGCGCCACTGCGACCACAACTTCGCGAGGAGGGACCAGAGCAGTCTATCAGGCGGTGCGATGCGTGGTCTTTGGCCCTTCAACTGATACGCGGAGAGCTGATGACGCAGAGCGGCGATTTCCAGCTGAAGTGACAGCCGCGACCGAAGCGTGGAGGTGAGCAACGAAAACAGAAAGCAGAGGACGCGAGCCATGAACATGAGCGTGCCCAATGGCAGCTGAATTTTCAATAGAATCAACTGCCACGGTTAATCGGGACCCACAGTGGTTTAGGGTTTAGTAGGATTTTGAGGAAGTAATGCACTTTCTAAGGGTAAATATGATTGGTGGAAGTCAGTCGATATATCACTGTATCTCACGGATTGTTGGGGGAGAGTGGTATCTGGATAACCGGGCCAAGGAGGTCTTGAGGAGGCAGATTGGAAGGGTCTCCTCCTTTTGCGGAGTGGAGATTCTGACCTATTGCATTATGAGCAATCATTTTCATCTGCTGGTACGGATACCGGAGTATGGAGAAGTTACTGATCAAGAAATACTTAGGCGCTTCTCGGAACTTCACGGGGAGAGGGATGTGAGGGTGTCGATTCTGACTGCGGCGTTGCAGGAGGAGGGACATTACGGGAAGGCCTGGCGGGACAGGCTGAGGGCGCGCATGGGAGATGTCTCGATTTTCATGAAGGAACTCAAGCAACGCTTTTCGATTTGGTACAACTGCACCCACGGGCGCTTCGGGACGCTGTGGGCGGAGCGGTTCCGAAGCGTGCTGATTGAACGACACCCTTAAAAAGCCTACTCCCCGCAGCAAGCTACGGGGAATCTACGGCTTTTTACCCTTCGGGACCGGGTGTCGTCCTACTAGGTGTTTTTTTAGAACCCTGCAGCAAGCTACAGGGAATGATCAAGTTCAGATGCTCAGTTTCTGAGTGGACTGGAAAACGGCCCGGGAAAGCTATCGCATGGCAATCTTCGGGAAGGGAAGCCTGCCCCGGTATAGTGGCCAGCCGTATATCGATAAGGAAAAGGCAAAAACAGTCCTTGAAGGTGGAGGAAAGCTCTCAATGGCCGAACTCTTACGCTGTCGTGTCCGTTATTTCAGAGACGGGGCGGTGTTGGGATCGAATGAGTTTGTGCAGGAGCAGTTTGAAACCTTCCGTAATCATCTGAGCGAGAAGCGGAAGTCGGGTCCGCGTCGAATGCGGGGAGGAGACTGGAATGGACTTACAGTGCTGCGGGATCTGCGGAAAGATGTGATAACGTAGAACGTAGGGACTTTTCGGCGAAAACTCCCAGTTTGCGCTGCGGCCGGCTGCTGGGGCGTTTGACTTGGGGCTCGCCTTGGACCCCGCACTTGTCAGGCAAAATAAACTCAGGACTCCTTACCTCTGTGAAGCGGGATTGACACTATTTTGCCCTTGGGGCGGTGCCGCCGCCGAGGATGCCACGGTTTCTCCGAGCAGCCGGTAATGGAGCACCAGCTTGGTGCCGGGGAAGGTAAACTTCATGTCGTTGAGTTGGGAAAACAGGCGGGACAGGTCGCGATCAACCGCTGGACGCGAGCCGCGATGCACATCGACATAAAGGCACCCGGCAGCCGCATCGGGCCGGATGTCGGCCTCGCTCTGGGGCTGCTGTTGCATCCACTGGCGCAACAGAGTGGCCATCCATGTCTCAGCGGCGTGGTCCTGGCTCAGAGCATCGAGCTTGGAGCGCAGACAACGCACCTCCGGAACCCGATCCAAGCCGATCAGCTTACCCAACTCTGCGGGGGCCTTGCCGCGCAACTGCTCCACGGTCTTGATCCGACACAGGGCCATGAAGGCCAGTAGCAGCAGGATATGTACGGTGCTGTAGGAGTGTTGGCAGATTCTCTCCTCTTCGAGCCCAGCAAGCCTTCTACTCCCTCTCGGCGGTAAGCGCGCAAGGCCCGGTCAATGCTGCTTTTGGAGACCCCGAAGCTCCGCATGATCTCGCACGGGCGGCAGCTGCCCGCATCGATCAGCTGCGCTGCCGTCAGACGAAACAACCTGACATCGCCAACCGGGTGCTTGTAAATCGGGAACGCTGCCAACAGTTCAGGACAAGGTTCAAGATTATAGTTTGTGGATTTCGTGGATCCAACTTCGAAATGGGCTCCTCCCTACATCTTGACCTACCCTCGTGAAACCACATCCTGAACTTTGTCCTGAACTTCAAACCACCCCTGATGCCCGCCGACTCGTCTGCGTAAAGCGTGGATGCGCCGATGTCCAACCACGACACTTCAACTCTGTTCATTGGCGAGGAGACGCAGTACTTCCTCGACAATGCCATCGTCGAGGTGGCTGATAACGTCACCCGCACCATTCATCATCCAACGCCGATTGATCAAAATCCTCTCATCCAGCGTGACAAACCGTGGGAGCATGTAACGTATTTCTCCTGCAACTCCTGGAACTTACGGCGCGACCGGGAGACGGGCCAATTCCACTGTTTCTATACGGATTTCAAGCTGGATCGGGAGCGCCTGGTAGCACGCGGCGGATCGTCGCACGGCTGGGAGAACGCGCGCCTGCGCCAGCTTTATGCGCGCTCGGACGACGGCATCGCGTGGGTCAAGCCCGCCATGGGTATCCAACAGGAAAACGGGCATGACACAAACATCGTCTTCGGGACCGAAGATTACGGTTCGGTCTACGACATTTTTATCGTTGATGATCCGCTGGAATCGAATCCCGAACGGCGATTCAAGACTCTCTACTCTCTCATTGAGCCGGTCGCCGAAAATGAATCCCGGTTCAGTGTGCACGCCGCTTATTCCGCTGACGGCATACATCTCACCCCCTACGAGGAGGCGCCCTCCTTTGGAAAGCTGGGATCTGTACGCGGTGACGTCACGATTGCAGCCTTTGATCCGGTTTCACAGACGCATCTCATCGCTACGCGTCATCCGTGGCAATACGCCGCTCCCGATCGAATCCGGCTCCGGCCGGACCAAAGGAGCCATCCGATGGTCGGTGGCGAGCCGGTCTTTGACGCCGTCGTAGGCCATGCCAACCGGCGGGGAAAACGTCGCGTCTTTCTGGCCGAGAGTCGTGACTTCATGCACTGGACCACCCCACAGTTGATCCTCGCTCCGGACCCGGATATCGATAACTTCGACGACGCCTTTTACGGAATGACTCCTTATCGGATCGGAGGCCAGTGGATCGGCTTTCTCAATGTCTTTCATATGGTGAGCAACACTATGGACGTTCAGCTCGTACATAGCCGCGACGGGCGCTTCTGGAATCGGGTCGCTCCCGGCCAACCCTGGTTGCAACGTGGAAAACCTGGATCTTGGAACCAGTTCATGGTCACAATTCCCAGCCCGCCCGTGGCGGTGGGGGATGAGCTCTGGGTATATTTCGGTGGCTCCAGGAACCACCATGACTGGTGGTTTTCCGGAGGCAACGAGGCCGTGGCAGATCCCGAGGTATGGAGCGACGTAGCGGAGGTATGGGATTGGAACGCTGTCGGGTACGGTCTTGGCCTTGCCAAACTCCGACGCGACGGCTTCGTTTCGATCGGTGCCAACAGCGTTCGCCAGGGCCTTCTAGCGACTCAGCCGTTCATCTCCCCGGGCAATCGACTCATCATTAACGCCGTCTGCGGCAAAAATGGCTATGTGAAGGTTGAATTCACCGATGAGGTAGGGACCGTGATTCCCGGACGGAGCCACCGGGAGTGTGACCCGTTCGACGGGGACGCTGTCGGCCATGTGGTGACATGGAACGGCCAAAGTACCCTTGACGGACCCCCCGGAACCGAAACATCGGAGCGGCCGCCGTTCCGGCGCCTGCGGTTCTTGATGCGCGATACGGAACTCTTCTCGTTCCGTATCGCGAGGCGTTGAGGGCAACCCAGGGCAGCGCTTCGCCCCACGCCGGGCTACGATCGCCGGCCCATACAGGGCCGTCGGCGAGGCGGGCCTCGCTTCAAAAATGCGGCGCCAGACCGCCGCATTCGAAATATCGAAGCGGCCCTCTATCGAGTGCTGCGGCCTGGCACCGCTTTGGACAGCTGGAGGCTCGACTCCGGCTGGTTCGACTACACCAACACAGAACCGAATACTCCCTGCTCGTGGTCGCTTCTGCGCCCTGACAGGGCGCGAGAACCCAGCCCAGGGCGAAGCGAAGTGCCGCCCTGGGATACCGATAACAACCCTATCACCGCCCTGCCGGGGCGGGAGAATCATCCGCCGAGGAGACAACGGTGTGTTCGTATTGACAGGGAGTCATCAGTTCGAACTCCACGAATCCGTGAGCCAGTCGTTAGCCGGGAGAACTACGATATTGAGATCGCTACCCCTGACCATAGGCGAACTTTCGAGGCTAACTTCGGATCTCGAGGTGGACGAAATGCTCGTCGGTGGATTTATGCCGAGAATCTACGACCAGAGCATCCCACATACTCAGGCCCTTTCCGATTACGTGGCGACCTACGTGGAAAGGGATCTCCGGCAGTTGGTGGCGATTAGAAACCTCGACACGTTTGAGCGGTTTTTGGGGTTATGCGCGGGACGCGTTGGGCAACTTCTCAACCTCTCGGGCCTCGGCAACGATGCGGGGGTCTCTCATACGACGGTGCGCGAGTGGGTCAACCTGCTTCAGGCGAGCTACATCCTCTTTACTCTGCCTCCCTACTACCGAAATGTGGGCAAGCGGTTGATCAAGTCTCCAAAGCTGTATTTCCACGACGTCGGTCTCGCCGAGCACCTGGCAGGAATCAATAGTCCGGAACAGATGAAAACCCACCCTTTACGGGGTGGGTTCTTTGAGAATCTGGTGGTGGGCGAAGCCCTCAAATGGCAAACCAATCGGGGGATGAAACCGTCCCTTCACTTCTTTCGCGACAGCTCGGGTAACGAGGTAGGCCTGCTTTTTCAGGAGAGTGGGCATTTCTTGCCTGTAGAGATTAAGTCGGGTCAAACGGTGGTCCGTGACTTTTTCAAAGGGCTGAACGCCTTTCACAGCATCGAACCGGATCTACCGTTGGGCAGCATGCTCGTGTATGGCGGGGAACAGCGCCGAAAGCAACGAGAAGTTACCATCACAACGCCGCGCCACTTCACTGCGGACGTCGGAAAACTCGTCGAAGGGGGCGAGGGGAAATTGCACGAGAGAAGCAACACGCCCACCAATGATAAGAGATCTAGGACACCTACATTTTGAAGAAACTGTGATGCGAGATCCTGCCAAAAGGAGGTACGATAGACCAACCTCGCGCGCATGAACCGGGAAGCAAATTGATAGTAGATGCTAAGAATCTGGAAGAATCTCAATCGCAAGCCTCCCGATTGGTCGGAAATATGCATTGGGGACAACGTTCCCGTTGGAAACCGGATAACAGATTGTCAATTGCAACTCCTCCGCAATATCATCCTGCTTAACTATGCCGACGGAACGGGAGGAATACCTATTCGACCTTCAAGGATACCTGGTCCTGGATGGGGCGCTTTCAAAGGAGGAAGTCGCGGGTATCAATGAAGCGATCGACGCCATTCCTCCGCTCGGGCGCGGTCAATGGCATGAAAAAGTCCGGCGCCGTGATCAGCATGAACACCTGGGGGTGAATCTGCAACAGATCTGCGAAGCCGGAGAGCCCTTCGAGAAGCTGATCGATCACCCTTCCTGGATTGAGCAGGTTCGTCGCTTCGTGGGGGGGGTGACGACGGCCTCCAACTCGCCGAAAACCTCGTCAACCTGCGCGGGCCTGGAGAGTCCATCTTCCTTCATTCGGGAGCCCACAAACGGCGCATCCGAACCTCCTACCGCTACCACAACGGCTTCTTTCGCTGCGGCCAGATTAACATCCTCGTAGCCTTGACCGATATCGGGCCGGACGACGGCGCTACGGTGGTGATCCCGGGAAGTCATAAATCCAATATCATTCACCCCTTCTTCGAAGTCGTGGAGCGGGCTCGTAAAGGGGACCCCGAAGCTGCCAGGCAGGCAGAATCAGCAGACAAAGCAGCGGGGTCCTTCGAGGTTCACCTGGCGGCTGGAGACGCCATTCTTTTCGTCGACAGCCTCTGTCACGGGTCTGTCGAACGCAAGAACCCGGGACAACGACGCATCCTCATCTACCGCTACGGCCCCCAGTGGGGACATTATTTTCAAGGCTATATGCCATCGCAGGCGCTTCTCTCCCGCCTCACTCCGGAACGGCGGCAGATCATGCAGCCGATTCCACCCGTGTATCCGCCGGATGAGGGTTAGCCCCGGGTTTCGGTAGCTACCGTGACAGTCATTAGGACGTCGTCGGCATTGAGGAACCCGACCTGGGCTACGGGCGTAAACCTGGGCTCTCGAATTGCCGGGATGTTGTCACGGTCGGAGGTTCCCCGGAAGACTGGGCTTAGTACCAAGTTTGAAATATCAAAGTCATGCACTCGGTCGAATCGATCGAAGGGAAAGTATTCCACCCAATCACCGATGGCGGAGTCAAAGAACCGACGGGGTTCGACTGTTTCCGGTTCGTAGCGAAGCCAGACGCCACGATCAAATGCGAATATTTCAGCTTATTCCCGAGTGCGGCGCCGGCGTCAGGCGCAGCAACAATCACTCCTCCGGAAACATCACCTTGACCTCGACTTTTTCACCCGCACAGATCGTGATGTCGTCCCCGAAGGCTGAAATTCGGTCATTTTTGAAAATCCGGCAAACGACCTCAACGTCGTCGTCGACGTTCTCAGCTGACCAGGACCATTTGCCAATCTCAACAAATTCCATCGGCATACCCTCGTTCCACGACAGTCCACACGTCTCACCCCGCAAATAGAGGGTGTTCCCGATTCCAATGTTGACATCCGCAACAAGCGTCACCTGACCGGGCTCACCTGGAAGGACGGATCGGTCACTGATAACCGGGGCTACCGATTCAAATAAATCGTCGGGAATTGCTTCATCTTGGGCACCTATTGCTCCCCAGAGGTCCGCCTGCCCGGCCTGATTCGGTTCTTCCTCCTGAGCCTGCGCGCCGGATGCGTCGTCCACCTGCATGTCCCGCGCGGCAGGATCTTCCTCAGCAATTACGGTTTTCTCCGACAGACCGGCCTCTACGTCCGGCGCTGCCGGCGTTTCAGAAACCCGCTCGGCCTCGTCTTCCCCAGAGACGGCCCCGGTCGGCGCTGTGGGCCCGGGTTGGAATTCCCTCCTATCGTCCTCTTCCGAAGCATCCGGTTGCTCGCCTGGTTGAACAGCAAGCCCTGATTCGGCGCCAGCCTCATCAGTGTCGGAAATCGGTGGTGTCGAAATCCGCTCCTGGATCTCTGCAAGGCCGCGCCCGGTTGTTTTCAAAGAAGCCTCCAGATCGGACCAACGGCCCAGCAACTCATTCCAATCCGGTTCCGATCGTGCGCGGAGCTCGCCCGTATGCTGCGCAACGCCATTGAGGAGATCCCGGATCTCGATCAGCTTTCCCTCGAAATCCTGTAAGGCCCCGGGCTCAATAACCCGGCTGGAGTCCGAATCTTCGGGCATTGAGGCGAGCTTGCCAAGGCCGTCGGCCAGGTTTTCTTCGAGTTTCTTATGCGTAACCCCGAGCCGTTCCTCGATATTTCCCATCCGGTCAACTGCCGCTGCCAGAATCTGTGCCTGGTTTGCCAGAATCGCCCGGTGCTCCTGAATGGAGTCGAACAATTCATGAAAGAGAGCGGCTTGCTCTTCCACCGCTTCCCGAAACTGGTTTCGAGTGGTGCGGACCTCGATCAGATATTCGACAACGAAGGGCGCGCACAGAATCAGAAAGGCCGCAACCCCGCACAGGATCACTCCGGAAATGACCAACGAAGGCAGCGGATCGGATCCGAAGACGACCAAGAGAAAAGCCAGTGCAATGAGCACCGCGAAGCCGGCAATGAACGGCCATTTGGGCAGCTTTGATTTCATGGCATTGCCCTCATTTCACTTTTCCGGCACGCTCCACTTCACCGGTCACCTCCACTGGACAGATCCATCATTCTGTAAGCTCAACAAATCCCACCTTGCGGTAGACTTTTCTCAGCATCCGATAGGCGCGTTTTTGAGCCACCTCCGCTCCCCTCTTCAAGACTCCGGTCAGGTAAGCCTTGTCCTGAATGAGCTCCCGGTATCTGGACTGGATGGGCTCCAGGGCGGCGATTACGCAATCGGCCACAGCGTCTTTGAAGCGGCCATAGCCTTGACCCGCGAACTCACGTTCGAGATCCGAAATCGAGCGACCTGAAACCGCGCTCATAATATTGAGGAGATTCGTGATTCCCGGTTTGTCCTCACGCGCTTCTATCTCCCGCCCGGAATCGGTGACTGCGCTGCGTATTTTTTTTCGAACCGCTTGCGGAGCATCCTGAAGAGACAAAACCCCTGACTTATCTTCTTCGGACTTGTCCATTTTGCGGTCTGGATGCTGTAGCGACATGACGCGTGCACCGACTTCGGGAATGAACGGCTCTGGAATGACGAAGGTCTCCGAATAGGTGCGGTTGAACTTTTCCGCGATGTCCCGCGTCAGCTCAACGTGTTGCTTCTGGTCGTCGCCGACAGGAACGAGATCGGCATTATAGAGGAGGATATCCGCCGCCATGAGCACGGGGTAGTAGAGTAATCCTGATCCCACGGGGCCGGCCTGTTCGGCCGATTTATCCTTAAACTGCGTCATGCGCTGGAGTTGGCCGATTCCCGTGATGCAGCCGAGAATCCAAGCCAGTTCGGCATGACCAGTGACATGGGACTGCACGAAAATATGACATTTCCCCGGATTCAAACCGCAAGCGATATATTGGGCCACGCAGTCGAGCGTATTCCCCCGCAGTTCTGAAGGCACGTAGGGCACGGTAATGGCGTGCATATCTACCAACGGTATGAAGCATTCGTATTCATCCAGCAAGGAAGCCCATACCCTTGCGGCCCCGAGATAGTTTCCCAGGTGCAAACCACCGCTCGGCTTCATGGCCGACAAAATAGTCCTCCGGTTCTCCACACTCATGAGCAAAGGTGAGGGCATGTTTATGCCCTCGTCATGACAAGGCAATCGGAAATCCCGAGCCGCAAAACGAATGTAAAAAGAACGGCAGTTTCAAATTCCGTTAAACCTCCATTTTCGGCCTCCGATATCACTATAGTAGCTCATTTTGCCCTAGCCACACCAGAGACCGGAGAAATGATTCGTATCAATGCCCACCGCCACCGAGTGGTCATGCTCGATCTCAACGGCATGCTCGCCCACACAACCATTCCGGAGTCGCTGATCGATCGATCACGCATTCCCATGAACCGGGAACTCTTCCTGGAAATGTGGAGGCTGTCCCCATGGAACCGGGAATTCTCGTCCGGCCAGTGCAGCGCCACTGAATACGCCCAGGGCATAGCCGAGGAACTCGATCTCGATGTCACCTGCGATGACTTGCTGGCAGAGGTCCGAAATTGCCTGAACGGGCCCAAACCGGGAGTCGTCGACCTGGTGCGGGCGTTATCCCCGAGGTATCTGATGGTCTGCTTCAGCAATAGCGACCCCATCCATACAGGGTTTCTGGAATCGACCCTGCACCCCCGAACTCTATTCGATCAATGTTATTTCTCAAACGAGACCGGGCTCCTCAAACCGCACCTAGAATCATTCGATTACCTGCTCATGAACCTGCACGTGGTTCCTCGAGAGATTCTCTACTTTGATCATTCCTGCAAATGCGTGGAACAGGCGCGGGACCTGGGCATTGATGCCTACCCCGCCACTGGACCCCTGCAGATAACAAACCATCTGCGCGATCTGGACATTCTGCTGAATTGAGGGCACCTGGAATTACCGGGTCGATCATTAACCTGACTAGCGTTTCCCTACCTGATCCCAATCAAAATCCTCCTCTGAACGCGATCCGTTCTACCAAATGAACCTCCCCGACGCAAGCGTCGGGGTATCGGGGAAGGAGAACTTATTCTCTACCACAGTGTTAACTGACGCAGATCCTCCTTCGGCTTGCCCTGTTCCAAAACGTATTTCTCCACCATCGCCCAATTCCCTCTCTCCCCAACCGTCCCCACGTAATACCCTGAACTCCAGAATCTTCCTCCCCAGAGTTCCTCCTTCAGCCACCGCTCCCTCTTGAACAACTCCCGTGCTGTGATACTCTTGAATTTCATCACGATACTTCCTGGCGCTATTTTCGGATGTGCCCCGCACAGTAAATGCACATGGTCTTTATCCATCCCTAGGGCCTCCAGTTCTATTTCATAGCGTTCCCCTATCCCTCTGGCCGTTTCGATCATCACTCGCTCAATCCGCTTATCTATCAGCGCCTTCCGATACTTCACCGGCATCACCACATGATAGTGGATCTCCCACACACAGTGACTTCCTCGCTTTACTCGACTTTCTTCCTTCCTCTCTCCCACCCTCTCTTCTTTATCAAGTCAGCCACCCCGCAGCAAGCTACGGGGAATCACCAAGTTGAACCGTATACGCGGGCTTCACGGTAGCCGGCTTCGCAAGAAGGCGGTAACCCGGATTGAACGGCCAGAAAAGCCATGATTGCACTTACCGGGCGAGATTCGTGCTTGGAAGACCGCACCCTTGCGGGTCCGGCTACGCGGCAAACATCCGCGCGCATTACAGGACGACCGTAGCCGGCGCCGCAAAGCGGCGGGGATCAAAAGCTCGACCTGCGAAAAAGCCGCGATCATGCCTGCCTGGACGGTTCCATATCTCCAAGACCGCACCCTTGCGGGTCCTACATTGCCTCCAATCCTACTCACTAATCCACGATTCCGTGCCAAAGTCGCCTCATCTCCTCGCAGCCGGTCAGTAAATCAGGCAATCTACCCTCCGCTTCAATGCGTCCTTCTTTGAGCACGATGATATGATCCGCTCGGCGCAAGGCCGGGCGCCGATTCGAAACTGCCAGGCAGGTCGTATCCCTATCGTCCTCGAGTCGTTGCCAGAGCTTCTCCTCCGTTTCTACATCCAGCGCGCTGGAAAGGTCATCAAACACTAACAGCTCCGGATCGCGCACAAACATCCGCGCGGCCGCCGCCCGCTGGCGCTGCCCGCCGGATAGCTTCACTCCTTTAGGCCCAACAATCGAGTCCAATCCTTGGGCGAGGGTCGGGATATCATCTTCCATCACCGCTCGATGGATAGCCCGGTCCAAATCGACCTTGGATTCAGGAAGTCCGAGCAGAATGTTAGCGCGTAGCGATTCGCTGAAAAGCCGTGGCGTTTGGCCGGCATAGGCACAGCGCGGTGGAATAAGAAACTGCGAAAGGTCGTGAACAGGCCGCCCATTCCAGAAAAACTCTCCTCGATTCGGCGCAAAAAGGCCCAAAAGCGCCCGTAGCAGGGTCGATTTGCCCGCACCTACCAGTCCCGTTACCACCGTCAGGGTACCTCGCTTCAGCTTCAGCGAGATGTCCCAAAGGCCTTTATCGGACTGAGGGTAGACGAAGTAAAGATGGCGCACCTCGAGGACCTCCAGCCTGTCCTCCGGCTGCTTCTCGATAAAGGGGATCTCAGGGGGTGCTGCAGTTAGGTAAACCGGATGGTGGGACACCAGCGCGTCGGGCGCGGTGTCTTTTAGCAAGCCCTGCATGCGCCCCACAGAAACGCCAGCCTGCCTGAGTTGTGCGAGTAACATACCGTACCAATGATTCATCTGCGCGATATGCCGGAGAAAGAATACAAAGAGGGCGAAGTCCCCGACCGAGAACGAACCACTGCGAATGGCTTGGGCAGCAAGCAGAATAACAATCCCGGTACCAAGATTAACGGTGTTCCATAGATATGAACCCAAAAGTTCGGTAAAGAGCCGGTCCTTCAACGTTGCCGCCCGACGTTTCTCATTGAGCCGGGCCAAGGTCCCGATCATGCGTTCCTCAGCATCGGCCACCTTCACGCCTTCCACCGAAGCGAAGAGTTCGGCGATAAATCCAGTTACCGATCCCGTCGCTTCCCGTGCTGTCTGGCGATAGCGTGCCACCTTATTCATAGCCAGATTTGCGATCACCATCACGGCCGCCAAAGGCAAGAAGACCACAAGGGTGATAGTGACGTGGATGTTCAGCATGATCCACAAACCAATTATGCCGAGGATCGAACCCGAAATCACAAACGGGATCTGCGGCATGGTTTGCGCCACTGTCACGACATCACCTCGGAATCGACTGATCGCCTCTCCGGGCGAATCCGGTAATGCCGCCGCGCCCGGCCGCTCCAGAATGTGCTCCAGCATATTGCTTCTGAGCAGCGCCGAAATTGTGAATGTCGAAGTAAAGTGAAGGATAACGTCGCCAAAGACAAAAAACAGACGGCCGAAAGCCAGGACGACCAGGAAAGCGCATAGGGTATACGGGTTCCAGCCCGCCGCCGTGGCCGAAAGTCCGTCGAAAAAAGCCCGAATCGTGAGCGCGATAGTCGCTGGTATGACCGCGAATGAAACCGTGCGCAGACCGGTCATAAGCAGAAACTGCCAGCGGCAAAAAGAAAAGAGACTTTCCAGGACCCGAAGGATACTCATTCCAAGACCTCCTCCAGACCCGTTCTCAGGAGTCCTGCAAAACGGCTTTTGGGGTCCCCAGCCAACATTTCGCGATTTCCATGTTCCACGATGCTGCCGGCTTCCAGAATCATGACTTCATGAACGTGCTGGACGGTGGCCAAATGGTGGGCAACGATAATGGAGGTGCGGTCTCGGGTCAGGCGCTGCACCGCTCGCTCGACCAGCATCTCGGTGGAACGATCCAGGCGAGAGGATGCTTCATCAAGAATGATAACCCCGGGGTCACGCAGGAAAATTCGGGTGAACGCCAGCAACTGCGCCTCACCCGCGGAAAGCCCGCCGCCGCCCGATTCCAGTTCGGTATCCAAGCCCTGCGGAAGTCCCTGAAACCAATCGCCCAGCCCGAGCGATTGGATCACATCCTGCAGGCGCTGATCCGAAATCGCAGGATCAAAATAGGTCAGATTGTCCCGCACAGTGGCACGAAAGAGGTGAACATTCTGAGTCACGACACCGACCCGTTGACGAAGAGCGCCCAGGCTGATCTGCGGGAGCGGATAGCCCCCCAGGCAGATGCAACCGGCTCGCGGATCATAGAGGCGTACCAACAATCGTGCCAGCGTGGACTTTCCGCTACCCGTCCGGCCGAGCAGCCCCAGAACGGTTCCAGGACTAAGTTCCAGTGAAACATCGCGGAGAACCGCATCGCCCCCATTGTAGCTGAAGGTTACTCCTTGAAAAGAAACCGCCAAGGGCCCGCGCGAGAGCGATACCGATCCCGAATCAGGTAAACGGCTCTTCAAGGACAGGAGTTCGTTGATGCGTTCGACACCCGCCGCGGCGCGCTGGAACTCCTGAATCTGAATCGTGATCCGATTTACGGGTTCTTCGAGCATGGTGGCGTAATGAAAGATCAAGTAAGCCGTACCGATGGTGACGCTGCCTTCATGGAAGAGATAGGCGCTGACGGCGAGCGCGGCAGCGTTACCGACAGCAAAGAGCAACCAGTTCGAATTGATGGTAATGCTGGTCATGAACCCGGCCTTGAGGTCACGTCGAAACCATTCTCGGGTTAGGCGGTAGAACTGGTTCAATACATAGGGCTGGGCGCGGCAGGATCGAATGTCTTCGGTGGCAGCAAGGCGTTCCTCCAGGAAACCGAAATGCTCCGCGCTCTTCTGCCTCGATTCCTTCCAGTAGGGTACCGCCAGGTTGCGCAATGCGTTCAACACCACGAGACTGGCCGCCACGAAAAGTCCCAACAGCCATGCCGCTCGCCAATCTTCGCGAAGAAGCATGGCCAGGATGCCCAAGAGGAGCACCAGATTCCCCACTATCTGAATAACAAATTGGGAGAAGAACCGGCCCAGGGCCTCCACATCACCATCCACGCGTTCAATCATTTCGCCGGGGGTCCTTTCGTGGTGGAATCCCATGTCCAGCTGGAGACAGTGGCGCGCCAGATCAACCCTCAGGGCGTTGGTCGAACTCCACCCCACGTCTTCACTGAAATAGGTCGCCAGTACTGACAGAATCTGCTGAGCCAGAGCCACGCCCAGAAAGACTACAGCCGCCAGCAGCAAGGCGTCTAAGGATCCGGAGCCGGTGGCTGAGTCGATGAAGAACCGCAGGATCTGTGGGATAGTCAGCAGAAGAGCCAGATTGCCGAAGAGTAAAACGGCCAGCAGGAGCACCTTCCTCCATAACGGTATCAAGTAACGCGCGAAGAGCCGGGCGTACTGGCTGAACGACGTGTTTGTTTCCGCCGCCGGCATCAATCAGGCCCGGTCCGAAGGATACCGAAGGCCAACGGCAGACCGCCATGAGTCCACGGCTTCAATATTGCCTAAGGTATCTTCCCAGCTCATTTCGGGCGCGGAGAGATGTCCTTCATCGATCGACCGGTGCAGGACCTCGATCTCGTAGGCGTAGATGTGAAAATATTCCGTCTCGGCGGTATAGACTACGGGAGAGGTAGCGCCGGAATCGTAAACCTGCACTCCTTCTCTGCACCACCAGGGAAAAGGAACCACCAGGCATCCCTTGGTGCCGTAGACTCGAAGTTCATTTTCGCGCGCCAGGCGGATACCGGCCGACACCTGCGCGAATCGATCTTCGCTGAACCGTAGCGAAGCCACGGCGTACTCATCGCATCCACTCTTTCCAAAGTGGGCATAGCCTTCAACCTGCACCGGGTTGGCAAACGCTTCCCCCCGGGAAACCCCGAAAAGCAGCCGCGTCATGGAAACCGGGTAGCAGCCCACATCGAGAATGCCTCCTCCCCCAAGGTTCATGGCGAACAAGCGCCCTTGCGGGTTGAACGACGCACGGTAATTGAAACTCGATTCAATGATCCGAATATCACCAATCCGATCGTCGGCCACCAGCCGCACTAATTCCCGTGTCTGGGGATGACAGCGGTACATGAATGCCTCCATCAGAAAAACGCCATGCTGTCGTGCCGCATCAAACATGCTTCTCGCCTCCCCTACATTCATTGCCATAGGCTTTTCACAAAGGATGTGTTTACCCGCTTGGGCCGCCCGCACTGTCCATTCTGCATGAAACGGATGCGGGGTGGCGATATAGACCGCATCGACCTCAGGGCACTCGAGAACCGCTTGATAGCTGCCAAATGGGCGTTCAAACCCGAGTTCGGCAGCGAACCCCGCGGCTTTATTCAGGTCTCTGCTGCCAACAGCGAACGGTATAGCCGACTCTACTTCATGGAGGGCACCGGCAAACTTGGCCGCTATCTTTCCCGCGCCCAATATGGCCCATTTTACCGGTTTCGCCGCCTGCATGAATCAACCTCTGAAAAGGGTGATCAAGACCCGACCAATGAGCCACCTAATTCTGCTTCGGTGTGAGACGACACGGTAGTTCATTAACTGCCAAGATTTGTCGGGTCATTGCAGCTACCCATGATCGCGCTGGCCAGCTCCGTTCCATGCCTACAAGACCGCACCCTTGCGGGTCCAGCTACCTCGGCGCCCATGTAGCCGGCTTCGCAAGAAGACGGGAACCACGTCCGACCATCAGAAAAACCTATGATCACACCTGCTTAGACCGATCATACTCCTCGACTGAACGCGAAAGCGTCCAGCTACCTCCGGGCAAACGGGGAACGGCCCGCGCGGGGCCGGGCCCACTAAGAATGCTCAAGAAGATCTCGGAGCTAACGATGGGGGAAGACCAGATAGGACTCCGCGCACGGTCCCTACCCGATCACTTCATCGCGTGAAAGCGAGCCAACGCTGGAAGAGGCTCTGCACCAGCGGAGTGAGCCGGGTGCGGTTGTAGGCATCCCCTAATTTGCGAATCGCCTCAGCCTGAGTGGGATAGGGATGGATGACGTTGGCGATCTTGCCTAATCCAATCCCGCCCACCATAGCCAGGGTCAACTCGGAGATGGTCTCACCGGCATGGCTGGAGACCAGGGTCGCCCCGAGAATTTTATCGGTCCCGGACCTGACATGAACCTTGAGCAGGCCTTCCGATTCGCCATCGAGGATGGCGCGATCCACATCCAAGAACTCCTGAGTATAGGTTGTGACCGGAATGCCCTGCTCCTGGGCCTCTTGCTCGTACAATCCCACATGGGCAATTTCCGGATCGGTAAAGGTGCACCACGGGACCGTCAGTGCGCTAGCCTTGCGGCGACCCCCAAAGAGAGCATTTTGGATCACTATTCGAGCAGTGAAGTCGGCCACATGGGTAAACTTGTATTTCATGCAGATGTCGCCGGCAGCAAAGATCCTTCGATTGCTGGTTCGTAGATTGTCATCTACGTCAACGCCAAAGCGGTTATACTTCACGTCGGCCTTTTCGAGATCGAGCCCCTCCACATTAGGAGCCCGGCCAACTCCTACAAGGATCTCGTCAACCTCAAGGGCATGTTCCCCACCGTCCTTCTCGTAGACCACGCGTTTTACGCCCGATTCCGACTCAATGCGCTGGATAGCGACTTCGCTGAGGGTCTTGACGCCGTCCTTCTCCATCTGCTTCGCCACGATGCCGGCAGCATCCTGATCCTCCCGAATAAGAATCCTAGACCCAACCTTGATCATCGTAACTTCCGACCCGAATCGCTGGAACGTCTGCGCCATCTCGCATCCAATGGGACCAGTGCCGATGACCGCCAGCCGACGCGGAAGCTGCGTTAAGGAAAAGAGCGTTTCATTGGTGAGCGCATTGGACTCGGCCAGACCAGGAATCGGCAGGGCGGCGGCACGAGCACCCGTGGCGATGACGGCTTTGGCGAATTTCAACTGCCTGCCCTCAACTTCGATGGTCTCTCGGTTGAGGAAACGGGCCGCGCCCAGAAACACATCAACTCCGAGAGCGCGAAAGCGCTCGGCTGAATCCAACGGGCTGATCTGGGCACGCAAGCGCCGCATGCGCTGCATAACTTCGGCAAAATCGACCATGGTCCCATCCGCAACGGAAACGCCAAACTCCCCCGCCTGTCGGACCTGAGCCGCGGTCCGGGCCGCCCTGATCAGCGCCTTGGAGGGGACGCACCCCACGTTCAGGCAATCACCGCCCATGGCATGACGTTCGATAAGGGCTACTTTGGCACCTAAGCCTGCTGCTCCGGCCGCGGTCACGAGACCGGCGGTACCCGCCCCTATCACGACTAGATTATAGCGTCCGCTCGGCTTCGGGTTGATCCAATCGGGAGGACTTACGTTTGCGTGCAGGGATTGATTATACTCGTCCCATGGTGAAAGCGGGTGATTTTCCATCTCCATCGCGGTCTCCGGCTGTGTAAGCATACTCCCAGACTCCATAAAGTTGCTTGATTCTGTGGTCATAATAATGCCTGGCCAGCGCGTTCGATGTCTTTGCGCCTGAGGTCCCTGTCTGCTTTCGTGTCTGACATTAGGGTCTATTAAGTTACGGTAGGAGAAAAATACCTCGGAAAAATTCCCCGCGGAAAACAGAACCCGTATTGAAGAAGGGTAAGAAACGGCGCAGCGAATAGACCGGAAATACAATCCGCATCACCTCTGGAGGGGTCCCGATAGATATCGGGAAGTCCGTCAGACAGGCAACCTTGCTGATCCCTGATCATGCCTTTCCGGCGGGCAACCGGCCCGTTTCCGAGACAAGACTTGGCAGCGGCCGCCAGAGCCGTCGGCCCTCCAAAGGCTGGAAACCGCTTCCCATCTGCGTAGGTTTACTTAATATGGGGCTAGAATTCCGCACTTCCCGGGGTGCGGGCAAATGGAATTACATCGCGAATATTGCTCACGCCGGTGACGAACATGAGCATGCGCTCGAAACCCAAGCCAAACCCGCTGTGGGGAACCGTGCCGTAGCGACGCAAGTCCAGATACCACCAGTATTCCTTCTCGCTCAATCCGTGTTTCTCCATGCTCGCCCGCAGGACATCCAGCCGCTCCTCGCGCTGACTTCCGCCGACAATTTCGCCGATTCCTGGCACCAGCACATCCATCGCCGCGACCGTTCGTCCATCATCGTTGATGCGCATATAGAACGGTTTGATTACATTCGGATAGTCGTAGATCGTGACCGGGCTCTTGAAGTGGATCTCGGTCAGAAAGCGTTCATGTTCCGACTGCAGATTGACTCCAAAGGCAACGGGGAACTCGAAATTCTTGCCCGAACTACGCAGAATCGCTATCGCCTCCTCGTAGGGCACGCGCTGAAAGGGCCGCTCGAGCACAAATTCCAGCCTCCCCATCAGCTTGCGATCTACAAAGCGGGCAAACAGCTGAAGGTCTTCTCCACAATGCTCCAGGACTTCGCGAATGAGAAATTTCACGAGTTCTTCGGCCAAATCCATGTTTCCAGAGAGGTCACAAAAGGCCATCTCCGGCTCGATCATCCAAAACTCGCTGGCGTGACGGGAAGTGTTCGAATTCTCGGCCCGGAAGGTGGGCCCGAAGGTGTAGACGTTGGAGAGTGCGCACGCCATAATCTCGGCTTCCAACTGCCCGCTCACAGTCAGGTAGGTAGGTCGGGCAAAGAATTCCTGACTGAAATCCACCTGGCCGTTAATACGCGGAAGCTTATTCGGATCGAGACTGGAAACTCGGAAGAGCTCGCCCGCGCCTTCACAGTCGTTGGCGGTGATGACAGGCGTGTGGATGTAAAGAAAGTCTCTTTCCTGAAAAAAACGATGCACGGCAAATGCCAGTCGGTTACGCATCCGAAAAATACACCCAAAGAGATTGGAGCGCGGGCGGAGGTGCGCGATCTCCCTCAGGAATTCCGCACTGTGCCCTTTTTTCTGCAAAGGAAATGTCGCATCGGCCTCACCCACTATCTTAAGTTCGGAAGCCAACACTTCCCATCGTTGTCCCTTCCCCTTGGAAACCACCAACTGTCCCAGAATGCTTACCGAAGCCCCGGTCGTGATCCGCTCGATATGGCGGTAGTCGGGGAGCGCGGCATCGATGATAATTTGCAGATTTTTCAGGCAGGATCCGTCGTTCAATTCGACAAAGGAAAAGGCCTTGGAGTCACGTCGCGTACGCACCCATCCCGATACCAGGATGCGGACCATCGGTTCGGTTCGCTGGAGCGCGTCTTTGATCAGTGTCCGCTTCATTGAAATCGAGCTACCAGATTAAGTATTCCCATCTCCAAACAGAATCTCAATGATAACTCTGAGAGAACTCTCCCTTTGTTTTGGCGAAACGGTCGTGTTCGACAAGGTCTCGGCCACCATCGGCCCGCATGACCGAATCGGGCTAGTGGGGAACAATGGGAGTGGCAAGACGACGCTGCTGCGCGTAGTAACGGGCGAGGAGAAGGTCGATGCGGGTCACATCGAACGAGCTCAACAGATTGCACTGGGCTACCTTCCTCAGGATGGTCTGAAGGTGCAAAGCCGGACCCTATACAGCGAGGTTGAGTCGGCTCTGGGCAGCGTAGCCGTCCTTAGCCATCGCATCGAAACGGCCGGCGCCCGATTGTCCCTGCTCGACTCCAGTTCAGTCGAGTACACCGAGACCCTCGAGCTTATCGGAAATTGGGAGCACCAATTGGAAGGACTCGATGGATATAAGGTCCGCCCTCGCGTAGAATCAGTCCTCCTGGGTCTTGGATTCTCGCTCAACGACCTGAATCGGGATACGGGAGAATTCAGCGGCGGCTGGCAGATGCGCATCGCGCTGGCAAAACTATTGTTGCAGGAACCCTCGCTTCTACTTCTCGACGAACCCACCAACCACCTCGACCTGCCCTCGCAACGCTGGTTTGAAAACTACCTCCACAACTACTCCGGAGCCTTGCTGCTGGTTTCCCACGATCGGGCTTTTCTGGATGCCCTTACGGATCGTACATTCGATCTCTCACGGGGTAAACTGGAGCGCTATAAGGGCAACTACACATTCTACGAGGAGGAATCGAATCATCGCCGCCAACAGGCCCGACGCGCCTATCAGAACCAGCGGCGTAAACGCGCCAAGACCCAGAAATTCATCGATCGCTTCCGCTACAACGCAGCCCGTTCGCGCCTGGTGCAGAGCCGCCTGAAGGCGATGGAGAAGATCGAATGGCTGGAGACCGACGAGGAAGAGGTCGAGATCGCTTTTTCCTTTCCCTCCGCGCCCCGCGGCGGCCGCCGGGTTCTCGGGCTCGAAGGCATCTCAAAAAGCTATGGCGATCTCGAAGTCTTCAGCCTCTTGGACTTGGAGATCGAACGGGGAAACCGCGTCGCCGTAGTAGGAGCTAACGGAGCCGGGAAATCGACCCTCGCCCGTATAATGGGCGGCGTCGAACCCTTTGACGCGGGAGAACGCACTGTCGGCTTCGAAATCAAGCTCGGCTGGTTTGCCCAAAACCAGGCTGATGAACTCGATCCCGAACTGGACGTCCTGGCTACCGTCGGTGTATCCCAGCAGAGCGGAAGGCACGATCCTGCCCGCGATTTGCTCGGCGCTTTCCTCTTTCGGGGTGATGATGTCTTTAAGCGGGTATCCGTCCTATCCGGTGGTGAGAAAAGCCGCCTCGCGCTCGCGCGCATGCTCCTGCAACCCGTCAACTTCCTGATCTTCGACGAACCTACCAATCACCTTGACATGACGAGCAAACGGATTCTCCAGGAGGCCCTGGTTAATTTCGAGGGCAGCTTCGTCATCGTGTCCCACGACCGCAATTTTTTGGATCCTCTCGTGAACCGCGTGATCGAGGTCAAATATGGAGGCACCATACGATCCTTCCCCGGAAACGTATCCGAGTATATCGCCAAAGTCGAAGGCGAGGAGAAAGTCCGGGCGAGGACCACGAAGCAACGCTCCGGCGATGCTACTTCCCCGGTAATCGCAGATAAAAAGCCACCTTCGACAACTCTCGCCTCAATCAAACAAAAACGGCGACAGGAGGCTGAAATCCGGCAGAAACTTGCTCCGCTGAAGAAGCGTGCAGCAGAACTGGAAGCCAGGGTTGCGGGATGCGAAGAGGGAATCGCGACGATCGAAAAAGCAATGACGGATCCCGCATTCTTTACGCGTGGTGAGGCCACTAACAAGGATCTCAAAGCATACGAATCGATCAAACGTCGTCTCGACCGTGCCTACGCGGAATGGGAAAAGATCGAGAGGCAACTGGCCAGGGAAGCCCAATCGCGTGAGCCGTAGTTGGTTGCGCAGAAAACGAGAAATTAGCCGCAGATGTGCGCGGATGAAACGTGGATAGGAGAAAATGTCTTAGAGAACGAAGAGATCACAGGGGTGATTATCGGGAGTGCCTCCAAAGTGCACGAGATTCTCGGATATGGCGTTCTCAAGGAAGCGTACGAGAAGCCAATAGGAGCTTCCGTCGTATTGGTGATCCATTTCGAGAAAGCGAGGTAGAGTTCAAGAAACTTGCTTGCTTAGAATAATCCGTGTTTCATCCGCGTGAATCCGCGGCTCAAAACAACTTGGAACCCTCGGCTTCACACACGGCGCCCTGAGGGCCTCCTTTGTGAGCTGCAAGGCTATGACCATCCGAAAATCTCAGCATCTGCTCGAGGGGAAAGCGGAAGCGCCCTGGCGACAATGGGGTAAGGATCACGATCCCGAGGCGGTGAACCAGATTCGTGCCGCCTGTCGTCTGCCCATATCCGTAGCCGGAGCGCTCATGCCCGATGCCCATCTCGGTTACGGACTGCCCATCGGCGGCGTTCTGGCGACCTCCGACGCGGTCATTCCCTATGCGGTCGGAGTCGATATCGCCTGCCGCGTCAAGTTGTCCGTGCTCGACCTGCCGGTCGGCCATATGGATTCCGAAGAGGACCGGCTGCGCCAATCGCTGAACCACGAGACGCGATTCGGCATTGGGGCGAAGTTCAAAATCCCGCGCAACCACGAGGTGATGGACGCTGACTGGAACGTTTCGCCCGTCACCAGAAGCAATCGGGACCGCGCCTGGCATCAGCTGGGCAGCAGCGGAAGTGGAAACCACTTCGTCGAATTCGGTCTGCTTCGGATCGAATCAACGGGCCTCTCCCTGCCCGTGGGCGAATACCTCGCATTGATGAGTCACAGCGGCAGTCGCGGCACCGGCGCGGCGGTTTGTTCCCACTACAGCCGGGTCGCGAAAGAGAAGCACCCTGATCTGCCCGGGGATCAGCGCCATTTAGCCTGGCTCGACCTGGCTAGCGACGAGGGCCATGAATACTGGGAAGCGATGAAGCTGATGGGGCTTTACGCGAGCGCCAACCACGCTTGCATCCACGATCATATCGCTCGCTACCTGGGGGGAGAAATACTTCATACCTTGGAAAATCATCACAATTTCGCGTGGAAGGAGAAGCACTACGGGCGCGAGCTCATCGTCCACAGAAAAGGAGCCACACCGGCTTCTCTGGGGGAATTCGGAATAATACCCGGATCGATGGCGACTCCTGCATTTATCGTGCGGGGCCTGGGTAATCATGAATCCCTGAATTCGGCTGCACATGGCGCCGGCCGAACCATGAGCCGGCGCCAGGCTAAGAAAAGGTTTACCTGGCAGGAGGTGCAACCTCTTCTGAGGAAGAACCGCGTCAGCCTGATGAGCGCAGGTCTCGACGAAGTACCTATGGCTTACAAGGACATTCACACAGTCATGGCGGCCCAGAAAGACCTGGTCGAACCTCTGGCCCAGTTTCATCCTCGATTAGTAAAAATGGCGCCGGCTGGCGAGCGCCCTGAGGATTGAGACTAGCAGCCTGTCGGACCGTATTTCCAACAGCCTGCTAGGCCCAGATTCAGTGAACCTTGGCAGATGTGAAGCGGTTTTTCAGCCTCTGGAGGGCCGACGGCTCTGGAGGCCGCTGCCAGCTTCGGTCTCGGGAGCGGGCAGGTTGCCCGCCTGAAAGGCATGATCAGGGATGAGCAAGGTTGCCTGCCTGGCGGACTCACTCTTCTCGACCTTCGATGACCCGCATGGAACGCCATTTTCCCTGGCGGAATCGGAGATAAAAGACAATTCCGCTGACCATGACATATGCACAGAGGAACACCCAGAGAACGTAGATGCCGGCATCGAAGTAGACCAGGGCGACATACGACGGCACCACCATCATGATCCAGCCCAGAGAGATCGACATATAGAGGCTGAAGCGAGTATCGCCGGCGCCTCTGAGGGCTGCTGAATAAACCATATAGACGGCATCAAAGAGGCAGTAAATGGCAACGATGCGAAGTAGATTCACAGCCATCAAGCTGATCTGCTGAAAGTCGGATCCTTCGGCGCGGGCGGCAAAAGGAAGAATGAAGAGCTGGGGCACGACAAAATATAGCGTGGCCATGACACCCATATAAACCAAGCCGATGTGCAGGCCCGAATGGGTGCAATACTCCGCTTCGTCGGGAGCATTCTGTCCCAACCGTTGTCCGACGAGGGTCGAAGTCGCGATGCCGACGCCAATCAGAGGCATAAAGGCAAGACTGTTTACATTTTGTGCCAGGTTGGTCGCGGCCAGCTCCCGGATTCCCATTCTTCCGACAATGAAGATGAAGAATGAGAACGACAGAATATCGAGCATGAAATTGAGGCCGCTGTGTCCTCCGTATCGGAGAAGTCTGGGAAAAATCTCACGTTCAATACGCCAACCGCTGAGCGTAGCAAAGCGCTTCCGATACCTTTTCTTTCCTAGAAGCGCAATAAAGATGATCGCGGTCACAACGGCAGCGATGTTGGTGGCCCACGCGGCACCGGCTATTCCCCATCTGGGAAATCCCAAAGCCCCGAATATCAGGCAGTAGTCGAGGACGATATTGATGGCTGTACCCACCAGGTTCACGTAAAGTACCGCCCATGTCTTACCCCTCCCACTGAAGAAACAGGCCGCTACGGCGGAGATAAGAAAAGGACCTGTCCCGTAACAGAGAACACGGAAATAGGTGACTTCCTGCCCGCGAATCTCGTGGGCATGCCCGATCCAGTCAATAATGACGGAAGCGTAGTACATCGGAATAAGGGCGGCGAAAACACCCGCAATTGCGATGTAGATGCCCTGCCAGATCGATGGCCCTATCCTTTCGGGCCTACCGGCGCCTGCGTATTGCGCGACAAAGGTATTTACGTATCGCGTAACTCCCAGGAAAAAGCTGAGGAAGACGAAATAGGCTATGCCCGCCGGCAAAGCCGCGGCCAGCGCGTTCGCGGAATACCAGGTCAGGAAGACTCGATCAATGAAGTGCTGAATACTCCAGATAGCCGTGCTCAGAATCAACGGAAACGCGATATTGAGGAACTCTCGATACCCGCCGGGAGCGCGCCAACGGTCCCCGATGGCAAAAACGCGCCCCGAACCGGAGGTTCTCCTGTTGCGATCGGCCGAACTGCGCGGCTTCGTCATTCTGTGTACTTGATCATTCCCTTTCCCAATAAGTCGGGACTGGAGGATTCTAAAAAACACCTCGTAGGACGACACCCGGTCCCGAAGGGTAAAAAGCCGTAGATTCCCCATAGCTTGCTGCGGGGAACAGGCTTTTTAATGGTGTCGTTCAATTTCGCCGTCAGACAGTGGGGAAGCAGCCGGCGTATCTGCTTTACCGATTGATCGATGGTTCTTATCTGTTAAGGCCTATTCGAGAAGCTCTTTCAGCTTTCTTCTTTGGTGAAAGCAGGAGGGGTACGGATGGGCTAAAAGGTCACGCAAATCAAGGCATAGTATGTACAAAACCCTAAGCGTGGGAACTATCCGTATAAAATCATCGGACTTCAGAGAATCCTTGAGCCTGGCGTCGCTAGGCGGATTCGAGGGGCTACAGTTTGACATTTACGAAGTCGCTGATCGTATCAAAGGCACAAGTCTCGACAGCGTTTCTTCCCTCTTCTCCGAAGCAGGAGTTCGCCCCGCCGCCTTCAGCTTGCCCATCCGGTGGCGCGGGTCAGAGAGTGACTGGGCGGAGGACCTCCGCAGATTGCCGCGGCTGGCAAAGGTCGCTTTGGACTTGGGCTGTGACCGCACCTCTACCTGGATACGTTCCTACTCCGACGACCGGGAGTTTTCCGACAATTTCCGCTTTCACCGCCAGCGTTTCGCGCCCGTTGCGGAGATTCTAGCGGACTACAAATGTTCATTGGGTTTCGAGTACCTGGGACCAGCCACCTTGAGGCAGGGTCATCAATTTGAGTTCATTCACACGATGCAAGGCATGCTAGAGTTGTGCGCTTCAATTGCTCCCAATGTGGGCCTGCTGCTCGACTCCTGGCATTGGTACACAGCCCAGGAAGACTCTGAGTCGATTCGTCGCTTGAAGCCGGATCAGGTTGTTTACGTCCACGTCAATGACGCCCCTAGCGGAGTTCCCGTTAAGGAGCAGATTGACCACCAGCGGGACCTCCCGGGTGAGACCGGTGTGATTGACATTACGGGGTTCCTCATCTCTTTGAACCAAATTGGATACGATGGGCCCGTAACCGCTGAACCCTTTCTGGAGGCGCTTGATCAATTGCCATCCGATGAGGCCAGGGCACAAAGGGTCGGGCAAAGCCTGTCCGCGATATTTGACGCCGCCGGACTGTGACTATCCACGACGAGTTATTCAAGAAGCTGCCGTCGGCACAGTTTGGCGGTGTCTTCCGGCCCCCCGAAGCTCGAGCTTTTCATCAGATCACTGGCGGCGTTAAAGCCCTGTTCGGCTATACTTCGGACGAACTGAGGGCAGATCCGGGAAAGTTCTGGGACCAAATACCCCCGGAGGATAGGGTTAAATTGGAAGATACGATTGGCGAAGCTGAAACGCATCGATCCACCTGTGAGCACGTCATACGCTTTCGCCAACCGGACGATTCCATAAAGTGGATTTTCCTGCTGCTTTCCCCTTGGCAGACGCCCTCCTCGAAGCCGCAGCGCTGGAAGGGATACGCTCACGACGTATCCACCCTAATGGAAAGAGAGCTTACTCTACTCAGCGAAAGAGATGAACTTTTGAGTGCCAATCACAACCTGCGCCGCTCCCTTTCCAATGCCGAAAACCGATTTCAACTGGCGCAACGGCGCGCCGATGCAAAAGGCCAGTTTCTGGCCATGATGAGCCACGAGATACGCACCCCGCTCAACTCAATTGTGGGATTTGCCGATCTCTTGATGGAACCACGCACGGACGAGGAACAGCGTGATTTCTCTCAACGCATCAATGAAAGTGCGGAAATGCTCCTTTCCTTGATAAACGACATCCTGGACTACACGCGACTGGATGCTCACACGCTTGAGTTGGATCGGGAACCGATGTCCATTCAGGACGATATCAACCAGGTTATCGGCATGCTTGAAGTTCGTGCACAAGCCAAGTCCATTCAACTTCAGACCCGAATCGAAGGGAGGCTACCTGAAGAAGCACTCGGAGATTCGGTCCGCTTTCGACAGATTCTCATCAACCTGATTGCGAACGCCATCAACTTTACTGATGAGGGCGAGGTGGTGTGCACATTCATTTCCGGCTACAGCACCACAGAACGACTCTGGCATCTGCAGTGCTCCGTCAGGGATACTGGAGTAGGTATCGAGGAGGAGAAGATACCTTTCATTTTTGATCCATTCGTGCAAGTTACTCAAATCGGGCAAAGCGAGCGGCGAGGTTCCGGTCTCGGACTGGCCATCTGTCGCCTTCTGGTGGAATACATGGGCGGAAGCCTTTCCTGCCTGAGTGAGCCCGGAAAAGGCTCAACTTTCGAATTCGCGGTACCGTTCGGTAAACACGATAGAAAGGCCCCGATCGCTTCCCTTAAAAAGTCGTTTACCCGCGACCCGTTTCTCAGCCGCCCGCTGAAGATTCTTTGCGCCGAAGACAACCCCAGCAATCAGGCCGTGATCAAGGCCATGCTCAAAAGCTTGGGTCAAAAGGCTACGGTGGTTTCGGACGGTACGGAGTTGCTTTCTCAGCTCAAGACCGTCCATCCCGATGTCGTGCTCATGGATGTACAGATGCCACATGTGGACGGTCTCGAAGCTACCCGGCAGATTCGTCAGGGAGCCTGCGGAAAAGAGCTGCAGCAAATCTATATCATCGGTGTCACTGCTTTTGCTCTGGCCGGCGATCGTGAGAGATCCATAGCCGTAGGCATGAATGACTTCATTCCCAAGCCGATCAAGCGCGGGGACCTGCAACGCAGCCTTGAGCTGGCTATGACCCACCTCGAATCTCTACATACACCGGACCATCTCCATGATCCGTCCCCGGGTTAGTCATAGGAACAGATGCTACCCCGGTTCGCTCGTTGCCGAGCGATTGCGACATCTTCCACTTCCAGATGTGACGCGGGCTACTCCCCATCTTTCTTGCTGGCAGCGATCACCCGCTGCTCGAAATCCCGCTGCATCTCCTCGTAGTGACTGAAGCGTTCGCTATGCATGCCTCGTCCGCCGGTAAGCGACCGTAGAGTTGTCGAGTAGCGATACAGTTCCATCTGCGGTAGATGGGCTTTGACAATCTGGATTTCTCCATCGGCATCCATCCCGAGAATCTTGCCACGGCGACTGGAAAGATCGCCCATCACGTCCCCGAGGTGCTCGTCCGGAACGCGGATCTCAACTTCGACAATCGGCTCCAGTAGGCATGGCTTGGCGTTCATAAATGCCTCCATGAAGGCCCCTTTGCCTGCAATCTGAAAGGCTACGTCTTTGGAATCGACCGGATGCATCTTTCCGTCGTAAAAGTCGATCTTGAGATCGACGACTCGATACCCTGCCAAGATGCCATCCGTGCAAGCCGCGTTTACGCCCTTTTCCACCGAAGGAACGAAGACACGGTCGACATTTTGACCAACCAGTGATTGCGTGAACTCGATGCCCGTGTCCCTCGGCTTGGATTCAATGCGCATCCACACCTCAGCGAATTGACCTGCACCCCCGGTCTGCTTCTTGTGACGGTATTTGGCCTCGCCCCGTGCCTTGATAGTCTCCCGGAATGGCACTTTCGGTTCAACCAACTCAACTTCCACATTGTAGCGTTGCTTGAGCTTCTCCGTCACGATCTGTAAATGCAGTTCGCCCTGGCCTGAAATAACGGTTTGATGAATCTCCGGATCAACGCGATAAAGAAAGGTGGGATCCTCCTCGTGGAGGCCCGCAAGACCCACCGCAATCTTGTCTTCATCCCCCTTCGAAGTCAGTTGCAGGGCAGCGTGAATGTTGGGGGAGGGGTATTCCACTGGAGCCAGTCGAATCGAAGATTCCGCGCTGCATAAGGTATCTCCCGTATGGGTGTCCTTGAGCTTTACGACGGCGCCAATATCACCCGCGTTAAGATATTCGACAACTTTACGCTCCCGCCCATTCATGACGTAAAGCTGGCCCAATCGCTCGCTCCGGTCACGGGTTGCGTTGTGCAGCCCCGAACCCGAGTTTAACGTACCGGAGTAGACCCGAAAATAGAAGAGATCGCCCAGGTGCGCCTCACTGACTGTCTTGAACACATAGATCACCGGATTTGGGTCGCCAAGGTTTACCTCCACCTCCTTATCTCCACCATTCAACGCCGTTATGCCTTTTCGATCGATGGGCGAGGAACCGTACTTCGATATGAAATCCATCAGGCGCGCCACGCCCACATTGCGCTCGGAGGAGGTGCAGAAAATCGGAATAAATGACTGTTCTTGAATGGCCGCGTGCACGCCCCCACGCATCTCCTCCTCAGATAGTCCATCTTGCTCAAAAAATTTCTCCAGCAATGAATCGTCGGACTCCGCCACATATTCGATAAACTGCTGATGGAGCCCCTGAACTTGCTCTTCCCAGTCCCCTGAGACCTTCTCTTCGGAATATGTGCCCGTTTCATCCGAGTCATAGGCCACACGTTCGCTCCGCAGCACATCCAGTAATTCGTTAAAGCCCGGTCCGGGATTTATGGGAATGTTCATCGGGAATACCCGTGAACCGAACCGCTCGCGAAGCTGCTCCAGCGAAACCTCGAAATCCACGTGCTCTCGATCCATTCCGTTAAGTACGAGAATCCTCGGAATGCCGAAGTCACCGGCATATTTCCAGACTTGCTGGGTCCCTAACCCGATACCGTGCGCTGCATCGACCACAACGAGGGCGAAATCACCTACTCGTAATGCTCCCAACGTTTCGCTGATGAAATCTGAATAACCCGGCGTGTCGATAACATTGAACTTTCTCTCATCCCATTCCAGACTGAGCGGAGTCGCATGAATCGAAATCTTCCGCTGCTGCTCGCTTTCATGGTAGTCCGAAACCGTGTTTCCGCTCGCTGTCCTGCCTAGCCGGTTTACTTTCCCCGCACATGCAAGCATGCATTCGGATAACATGGTCTTGCCCGCCGAAGCGTGTCCAACAATCGCAAGGTTTCGAATATCAGCGGATTCGTATTTCTTCATAAGCGGTCGATTCTAAGCCCTTAGGCGACCTTGCTGCAGGTGGCGCCGGTTGCAGTCACAGGTGAAATCACAAACGATCCTGTCGGGTTGTAAAGCTGAACACCTTAGGTTTCACCAGCCGGGCAAAATCGCTGTAGGCCATCCGTACCAAATCGGTATGCGTTCCCGCATTAAAGACGATTTCTTCGTCTAGTTTGAGACTGTGTGCCACGAACACATCCAGCCCGTAGAGATTGCCAAATGGCGGCATCGCACCCACTTCACAGTCCGGAAATCGCGAGACAAACTCTTCTTCGGTGGCTAAATATACGTTTTGATTTCCCAAAACCCCCGCTAATCGCTGAAAGTTAATATTGAAACTTGCCGGCAACACCGCCATGGCCAATTTGCCATCAATGTCAACAATCACCGTCTTGGCCATTTCTCGACCCGGTACGTGGACCATGGCCGCGATCTCCTGGGCCGAGTAGGCCGAAGAATGACTCATGATCACGTATTTGACATGATTGTTATCCAGGTACTCACGCAAATTCTGAATCAGCATTGCACTCGTCTATCTGTCAATTGCCAGCAAACCTGAATTTCCGGTCACATGCTCAGGAAGGCGCCTCGAAATAGGACCTAACCGGCTAGTGCCGCGTCTGACAGATAAGTATGCTTTTCTGTCAGACGCGACACTAGGATGGGCCATTTTGTTAACCGCTCTGTCAGGAAATTTAAACCTTTTTCTCACTCCATGACGGTTCGTCCTCTCAGCCAGCTCCGTTTTCAAGGATTTTCCGATCAGTGAAATCACCTAAATGTTGGCGAGATTGCAACCGGGGAATCTATGATCAACATGAAACTTGAAGGATTCCTTCTGACGACTGAATCCTATATTTAATCGATCTGGTGAATGGCTTCGTCGAATCCTCTCACTCCAGCAGGCCGGCATCGCAGTTTCGCAGCGCATTCTCGCCAATCTCCGCCGGGCGGACAGCCAAAATCTCGATTGACGGCGTTCGGCGATTCTGTCTTTATCCCGCCTTTTACCCTACTCCGAGTGCTTCCGAATCATACCTCAAACATCCGGCGAGATAGCTCAGTTGGTAGAGCAGAGGACTGAAAATCCTTGTGTCCCCAGTTCAAATCTGGGTCTCGCCACCATTGAAAATCAATGGTTTAAAAAACTTACCGTTAGCGGAAGAAATCTGTCTGTCCGTTAATTGTTCGGTTTCTGCCTCTCCCAATCCGGTCTACACCCTTCCCTGAAGCTTTGGGACTTTCCCAGTCCCCCAACCGTCAAAACCCCCCAAACCGTCAAAACTACCCTTTTTCCCTTCCTTCCATTGTGCCAGACCGGGGCGAGGGAGGGATACTGAAGCGCCCGGTCTGGAAATACATGTACCGGAATGACCACTCGCCGCCGACCCCATTTTGAAAAAGGGTAAGAAAATGGTGTGGCATGTAAGGCTCTGATCTGGCACCTCCTCTCGCGAAGGTCGAAGAGGCGCACCGGTAGGCCGACACGCCCCGGACTCCGGCTGAATTTCCAGATAAAATGAAGAGGTCCTAAACCGGTGTCGCCGGTGACTCGCCTCACGGCATTGTAAAGAAGTCGCTGGATTGAAGGTCGACGAACTCCCTAGGTCCGGAAGTGCCCTCGAAGTAAAATACCCACGAATTGCGGGAGAAACTGTAGAGATTCGGGTAGGTCTCGGCTGCGGTGTAGAGCCACTGGTCCGAACCTTGATCGTAAACGTAGACGCCTTCCGGCCTGCTGTCCTCCCCGACGTACATCCAGTTGTGCTCGGCGTGAAAAATCCAGGGAAAAAATGCGGTGTTGAAGGATCCGAACCAGTCGGAGAACCACCAGCCGTCGCCCAGTTCGGCCGCATTGGGAAAGAGCGCCTTTGCGGTCAGTTCTTCTTGCTCCTCCACGAATACGGTGAAGATTCGGGTTACGCCGCAGTCGCCGATACCAAAGGAGGATGGTTCACAAATAAAGAAATTGAAGGATGTGGTTTCGAAAATGACACCTTCCTTGATAGTAAAGAGTTTGCCTGTCACATAGTCGCCATGAGTGCTTTCATCGACGTATCTTCGGCGCTCGGACACGGGCAGCGTCCAAACCGAGTCAAGAGAAAGGAGTTCCCCAAAGAGTTCAGTGGAGTCAGGAGGGACGATCCGATAGATTTGGACGAAGTGAGGAAACGAATTTAACGCCAGCGTCACAACAGCCGCTTCACCGGGCTTGATGGTAACGTCGTCAGGTTGTGTTCTAATCAATCCTTGGGCATCCAGATTACGGCCGCCGAGGGCACAGGCGATGAAAACTAGAGAGAGGGTTGCGGCATAGGTTTTGGCGTGCCTCATGCCAGATCGCGCTGCGCTTGATTTCACTGGAATCGACTGCTGCTGTTTATTCATTCCAAGGTTCTCTTGTGACCCGTGAACATTCTGCATCGAAGTCATTGTGATTCTCCTGTTGGTAAAGTTATGCGGTCAGTCTGGAGTTCCGCACCTATTGCGCGGAGGTGTCCTTGTTAAGTAGTATCGATTTTTCGCAGGAGGTTACAAAGTTTTCTCTCGCGAATCCGATTCTGGGTAATCTTCGCCGACGAAGTCCGTGACTTCTGTAACTTACTTGACCACCGCGAGAAATAGAACAACCCAGCTCACCAGATTAGAGGCTCATATGTACACTTGAGGAAGTCAGAATCAAGAACTACATGGTTCACAGGGATACAAAGATGGCGATGTTGCCGTTGACAGTTTTTGTCGGGCCAAGCGGCGGTGGTAAGTCTGTTCTGTTTGACACTCATCTTCGGGAATCGTTAAAAGATGGGCAAATATATGGGCTGGCAAAAAATTGATTCCGGCGCCCATCGTGCCCGGCGATGGCGCGGCCCGCCGCCAGACTTTTTTGGGGCGTCGACAGCCTTATGCCATCCTCGAAGGGGGGCCTAATTGGAACGATCAGTATTGGTACGGTTAGGGGTCTGCGCAGCTATCGGGGCACTCGGTTGGGTGGTTCCCGCGCCGGACGGGATCAGCACGAACGGGTGGCACCTGGTCGGGATTTTCGTGGCCACCATTGCAAGTTTCCTCATCAAGCCGTTGGCCATGGGGCCCATGGTCCTGCTGGCTCTGGTTGCGCTTGCGGCCACAGACACGATCGGATTCAAAGCCCTGCTGCATGGGTTTGGGGACCAGACCGTGTGGCTGGTGATCGCCGCGTTCCTGATCGCCGGCACGGTTGAACGAACCGGGTTCGGCAGGCGCATCGCGTTGTTGCTGGTCAAGCGCCTCGGTAGGTCCATGCTGGGTCTCGGCTATGCGCAGTGTGGTGCGGAACTTATCCTTGGGCCAGTGGTGCCGTCCAACACCGCGCGCGGCGGCGGGATTCTCGCGCCGATCGCCCAATCCCTCGCCAGGTCGTTGCAGTCGGAGCCAGATACCGAGACTCGCGAGAAGGCTGGGGCATACCTGACCCTGGTGGGTGCCCACGCCAATCTGATCACCGCGGCGATGTTCATGACCGGTATGGCGGCGAACCCGTTGGTGGCCAAAGCGGCTGGAGATGTACTCGGCATCGAATTCGGCTGGGGCGCGTGGGCCCTCGGCGGCTTGGTGCCGGGGCTGGTCGGTCTCGGATTGCTGCCGTTGTGGATGCGTTTGTTGTCTCCGCCGACATTGATGAGCACCGCAGAGGCTCAGAAGCGGGCCACTCAAGAGCTCGACGGGATGGGTGCTCTTTCGCGCAAGGAGAAGCTTACGGGGGCCGTTTTCGTGCTCCTGCTGGTTCTGTGGTCGACGAAGCCACTTCACGGTATGGGCACGGCACTCGTTGCCTGGATCGGTGTGCTGGTGCTGCAGCTGACCGAAGTCGACACGTGGGACGACATCAAGAACAACGCCAATGCTTGGGACTGTCTCGTATGGCTGGGCGGCCTGCTTGCTATGGCCAACGCTCTCAAAGACCTGGGCGTCGTCGACTGGTTTGCCGCGTCCGTGCAGACCCAGGTCTCTGGGCTTTCCGGCCTTGTCGTTGTTGTGGCGCTGGGCCTCATCTACTTCTATTCCATGTACGGCTTCTCCATGCTCACGGCCCACATCTCCGCGATGGTGGCCGCGTTCTTTGCCGTGGGTCTAGCCGCAGACACGCCCCCGTTTTTGACGGTGGCAGTACTCGCCTACTTCTCGAACCTATGCGCTTGCACGACGAACTACTCGACTGGGCCAGTCATCATCTACTTCGGCCTCGGCTACGTGGAGCCCGGCAAGTGGTTCCGGATCGGCTTCCTGATGTCACTTTTCCACCTCGTGATCTGGTTCGGCGTTGGCTTGGCATGGTGGAAGCTAATTGGGTGGTGGTAGGCGAGGACCGCCAAGAACATGGTGCCCGCGAGCCCGGAGTGTTAGATCCCAGTTTCTAACCTGAAACTTAGCCTTGGGAGCGGGTTTGAGGCGTGTCAAGTGAATTTTGTTGAGCCGTTAGTCCAGTCGCGCTAAAGAGCCGGAAATGACGTAGCGCACTGCTTATCGGAGCGCAGCGTAGATTGCGGTGCGAAGTGGGAGATACGGGCGGTCCGGGATCCCGGGGCAACCCCCGGCGCTGCCGGCGGTAAGCCCGCAGGCTACGAAAGAGCGGCCATTGCCGAAGACGATCGCAGGTGCGGGCCGCGGCCGGAAGTTTCACTCCTGTTTGATCCGGCCAAGCGTCAGCGCGGCCGGTGGCGCCACTAACCTGAAACTTAGCCTTGGGAGCGGGTTTGCGGGCGATTGTGTAACGTTTTTCGCGGGCCGGAAACATCGTCATGCAGCCTCCGGTTGGACCTCTGGCACTAGTTTGAAGCCGAGCGATTGGGCGTTCATTTTGAGAGATCGTAAGCGTCTTTCGGCAAAGCGTGCCTCGTAGCGTTTGGCTCCCTCGTCGACGTAGTCCTGGCCGTAACGGAGCATGCGGTAGATGAGGATGGCCAGTTTGCGAGCGAGCGCGAAGACGGCCACCGCGCCGCTCTTGCGCCGGGCGGTGCGCCTAAAACAGGCTCCCAGCGCGCTCGGGGAGTGGCGCAGGGTCAGCGCGCACATGCGCAGGATGGCGCCCATCCGGATGGCGCCGAAGCTGTTTGGTCTTTTCTTGAGCACCTTGCCCGCGGAGAAGGCCATTTTGGGACTCAGACGCAACCAGGAGACAAAGTGATGTTCGTCGGGGAAAGCGCTCAGATCCAAGCCCACTTCGGTCAATGCCACCTGCGCGGCCCCGGTGCTGATCGCGTCGATACGCGTGAGATCTACCCCGTAGAGCCGCCACAGCGCCGTGCGCATCGGTTGCTCGCCCCGCTTGCCCATGGCCTTTTCCTTGGTCGGATTGGGATGCGCCGGCGGCTTGAGGCTACGGCGCCGGGCCGGCTGCAGCGCCTCGATCTGTTCGATGAGCTGCTGTTCATACTGGGCAATCATCTCTTCGAGCTGGTCATACAACTGCAGCGCCCCACGCAGGTTGAAAAGGTGTTCGCGCCGCCAATTACCGCTGAGATGTTCGGCGATCTGCGCTTCGCTCTTTTTGCAGCGCCGGTCCCGCAGAGCGGCCAGCTTTTTGGCATTTCGTTGCCCGGCCACAATGGCCCGGATGATGGCCATGCCGGTCTGGCCGGTTATGTCGGTGACCGCCCGGTGCACCTGTACATTCATTTGGTCAAGAGCCTTTTGCATCCACTGCACCGCACGCGTGCGTGCGTCCACCAGATTGGCCATCTGCCGCTGCACCGCGCGCAGCGCACAGATCGCTTCGGCCGGCCGGAACGAAGCGCGCAACAGTCCGCAACTGTGCAACAGCTGGTTCCACTGGCAGTCGATCATGTCAGTCTTGCGCCCCGGCACCCGGCTGAGCTGGCGCGCGTTCACCAGCACTACTTCCAGACCGCGCGATTCCAAAAGCTCGTACAACGGGATCCAGTAGACTCCCGTGCTCTCCATCGCCACCGATTCAATTGCCTGCTCGATCAGCCAGTCGGCCAGCCGATGCAGCTCGGGGGTGGTGCTGCCGAATACCTTCACATTGACTTTGCCGTCCTCCCGAGCCGGTCCGCATACCCAATGCTCCTGCGATCCCAAATCGATCCCCGCGCAGTTCGGCCGGATCACCGGACAGGCTTGTATCGGCCGTACCTTCCTTTTTGCTCTGTGCTTGCTCTTTTTCGCTGCCATGATATCTTGTTCCTTTCTTTTAGTTAGGCCATTGGCTGCGGCCCGAGGTGGCCGTTAAATCAGGATTCTAACCTGGGGGAGAGCCCGTTCAGACGGACCTCGCCAATGGTTGATGGCCGACTCGGAACCAGACTGACCTGGGGGCATATTCAGCTCCAATGTGCGCATGGGTTTTGACTGCCGCAGCCAATGCCGGTTCACCCTCACTTCTAGCCACATCCAACGGCCCCGCAAGCCGAAGTTTCACTCCTGTTTGATCCGGCCAAGCGCAGCGCGGCCGGGGGCCTTGCTGACCTGAAACTTAGCCTTGGGAGCGGGTTTGCGGGCGATGGAATCGATGTCAAGTGAATTTTGTTGGAACGTTAGGTTGGATTCATCGAGGAGCCCACAAGGCGAAGTTTCATCCCTGTTTGATCCGGCCAAGCGCAGCGCGCCGGGGGCTGGACTGACCTGAAACTTAGCCTCCAGATCGGGCTGGCGGGCGATAGAGTGACGTTTTTGCGAAGCGCAAACATGGTCATGCAGCGTTCGCTTCGGCCTCGGGCACCAGCGTGAAGCCGAGCGATCGGGCGCTCATTTTAAGGCTGCACAGTCTTCGTTGACAGAAGCGATCCTCGTAGCGTTCGGCTCCTTCGTCGACATAGTCTTGGCCGTAACGAAGCATGCGGTAGATGAGCACAGCGAGTTTGCGAGCCAGGGCGAAGACGGCCACCGCGCCGCTCTTGCGCCGGGCGGTGCGCCGATAACAGGCACCCAACGCGGTCGGGGAGTGGCGCAGGGTCAGCGCGCACATGCGCAGGATGGCGGCCATTCGGCTGGCAGCCATTGCGTTGCGCGTTTTGCTCAGCGGCTTGCCGGCCGAAAAGGCCATTTTGGGACTCAGACGCAACCAGGAGACAAAGTGATGCTCGTCGGGGAAAGCGCTCAGATCCAAGCCCGCTTCGGTCAATACCACCTGCGCGGCCCCGGTGCTAATCCCGTCAATGCGCGTGAGATCTACCCCGTAGAGCCGCCAGATTGCCGTGCGCATGGGTTGCTCGCCCCGCTTCGCCATGGCCTTGTCTTTGTTCGGGTTGGGATGCGGGGGCGCGTTGAGGCTATGGCGCTTGGCCGGCTGCAGCGCCTCGATCTGCTCGATCAGCTGCTGTTCATACTCGCCAATCATCTGCTCGAGCCGGTCATACAACTGGAGCGCAGCGCGCAGGTTGAAAAGATGCTCCCTGCGCCAGTTGCCGATGAGGTGCTCGGCGAATTGGGCCTGGCTCTTTCGGCAGCGTTTGTCCCGCAGGGTGGCCAGCTTTTTGGGACTGCGCTGCCCGGCCACGATGGCCCGGATGATGGCCATCCCGGTCTTGCCGGTAATGTCGGTGACCGCCCGGTGTACCTGCACGTTCATCTGGTCGAGTGCCTTCTGCATCCACTGCACCATCTTGGAACGTTCTTCCACCAGATTAGCCATTTGGCGCTGCAACGCACGAAGCGCACAGATCTTTTCCCCGGGTCGGAAGGAGCCCCGTAATAGTCCGCAACTGTGCAAGAGTTGAATCCACTGACAATCGATCATATCGGTCTTGCGTCCGGGGACCCCATGCAACTGCTTCGCATTGACCAGCACCACTTCGAGGCCCCGCGACTCCAACAGCTCATATAACGGGATCCAATATACCCCCGTGCTCTCCATCGCCACCGATTCGACCCCTTCATGGATCAGCCAGTCGGCCAGCTCGTTCAACTGTGGTGTCGTCGTGCCGAATTGCTGCACATTGACTTTGTTATCCCCGCGGGCCGGGCCGCATACCCAATGCTCCTCACTTCCTAAATCAATCCCCGCGCTGTTCGCCCGGATCACCGGCAAGGCCTGTATCGGCCGCACCTTCTTTTTTCCCCTGCGCTTGCTCTTTTTCGATGCCATGGTAGCTTCCTCTTTGATTACATTTTGGTTATGGCATTGGCTGCGGCCCGAGGTGGCCGTTATGTCAGGATTCTGACCTGGGGGAGAGCCCGTGCAAACGGGCCTCGCCAATGTTGGATGGCCGACTCGGAACCAGACTAATGTTGGGGCATATTCAGCTCCAGTGCTCAGATGGGTTATGACTGCCGCAGCCAATGCCGGTTCACCCTCAGTAATACCCACCACCAACGGCGCCACAAGCTGAAGTTTCACTCCTGTTGGATCCGGCAAGGGTCAGCGCGCCGGGGGCGCGACTAGCTTGAAACTTAGCCTCTGGAGTAGGATTAAGTGTTCAGGTGTCAGGATTCGATTGCGCTTCCTCAGAACTGACAACTGTTCACGAGCGAAGCGAGAAGGCCTGACACCTGAAACCTCTCCCTGGTTTCACCCACGATATATCCGGCTAACCGCAGGGCAGCCGGGGGCCTCGCTGACCTGAGAATCGGTGGAAGAATATATATGGGCTGGCAAAAAATAGGTTGACTCAAATGATCCTCTTTGCCTGCGGCTGTGCTGTGCTGAATCATTTTTATCTGCTGGTGCGATACCGGAGTATGGAGAAATTACTGATCAAGAAATACGGTTCTTCTCGGAACTTTGTGGAAATCCGTCCCCGCTGGTTGTCCTCGGTGCGGCTGCGGGAGCGTTTGACTTGGGGCCCGCTTCCCCTGGACCCCACTCATGCAATACAACCTGTTGATCTGCAATTGGATAGCATTTCCAGGGGAAGCCCAAAGTCAAGCGCTGTCCTCGCCTCCCTCCGGGAACCAGCGGGGACGGATTTCTTTCCCGCAGTGAGCGAATTTCCACAAAAAACCGTGAAGAGCGATATTGATCTCAATGCGGTGCGTGCCAATATCTGTCAGAATCCAAGGGACTACCGCTTCTGCGGCTATGCGGCAGCATTTGGGGGCTCTGCTACAGCTCGCTGTGGTCTCCAGACGCTCAGCCCCGGATCGGACTGGAAGAGGGCTCTTCGGAGCTATCGGATGGCGATCTTCGGGAAGGGGAGCCTGCCCCGATATAGTGGTCAGCCGTATATCGATCAGGAAAAGGCGAGGAAAGTCCTTGAAGGTGGAGGAAAGCTCTCGGTGGCCGAACTCTTACGCTGCCGTGTCCGTTATTTCAGAGACGGGGCGGTGTTGGGTTCGAATGAGTTTGTCCAGGAGCAGTTTGAAACCTTCCGTAATTATCTGAGCGAACGTCGGAAGTCGGGTCCGCGCCGAATGCGGGGAGGAGACTGGGGTGGTCTTGCGGTGTTACGGGATCTGCAGAAGGATGTAATTTCGTAAGGAATTTTCGACTCGGTCGAAAACCTCCGGTTCGCGCTGGGTGCGTCCGCAACTGGATCAGGAAAGAGAGCACCTGCATAAACAAGGGCATTTCCGGGTCCCGCACTAATAGTAGCCCTGACGGGCTTATTGGATCCATAGCCAAGGTAATCGTTGATCGTCGTTCATTTGCCCCCGGAACACCGAAACAGGAAGCGTCGGAACGGAATACCCATGCCCGGATCGTCGGCGGACGAATTGCACGAGCCGATGGTCCTCTCTCACCCAATCCGCGTGAGAGTATAGGTGCCCTGAGATTCCCTCGGTCATCCCTGTTTCCTCCTATTCCAAATTTGCTTCTCCGAATCTACCGCGCCCCCTCTCTTCCGAAGCAATTCGCCACTGCTGGATCAACTGTCAATTACTTTCTGGCTGACTAAATATTCTTCTACAATTCTTTCAATTCCACGACCCTGACCACCTCCGGAAGCAAAGCGCTCTAAGCTCTGGCGGTGGGGAAGCACTGGCGGTGGGGAAGCAGAGTGGGCAAGCGTGCTGCATCGGGCGGCTGATAAAATATCCTTACATCCCACTTCCAAGGGTCTCGAGGGTAGCAGTCCGGGGGCCTTTCTTGTCGCAGCGATGCGCGGGGCCCCTGTTCTTAAGAATGGGCCGCGCTAGAGAGACATGCTAGGAATTCTTACTTCTGCTGATCCCGTTCTAGGATGAGAGGCGGACGACTCGAAGGCGTCGGCATAGGCGCGGCGTCGGCCAATTGTTTTGGGTCCTTGTTCGTAGGCTGCTAAGAGAAGCCGGTAGAGAGAAATCCCTACCTCTTTGATCTCCTGTTCGTCTTCGGTGCTTTCGACTAACATACCGTCCAAACCAAAGATCCCCATCAAAGCGCCCACCCCCTTGATCTGGTATCCAATGGCCTTCTCTGTAATTGCAGAGCGATAGATCGTTAGCACGTTATCAATCCGGTCTGCAATGATCGCTTCATCGGCTATCTGATAGATGATACAGTCGCCGTCTGGATTGTACCAAGGACCCGGTTCCAAACGTTCTTCGCCTTCTACGAACTCGCTCAAGAAGTGCTTTTCCATACTAATCCTTTGTAGCGATTCTGCCAATTGGCAGGACAATTGATGTCATTCTTGTCAGCGTCCTCCGCACGACACTCATACACTATCATTCGAGTGTTAAGATACACTGCAAAGACAAGATTTCCAGGAAACTCTACTATTACGTCTTCCTTTATGTACCAGTTTTCTGGCCTGCCTGTAAAGCACCACCCACCCTCACTGAATTGTCTGACCCCAGCGAAGATCCTCCTTGGGTGATCGAGCACATGCCTGGCGGCCCTTAGATTTTCATACCTGACGATATAATATTTGTAATACCTAATATACAGTTTCCGCGGGATTGTCGCAAGGACTTTGCCACCCCTTGGATTGGCTGGGTCAATGACCTCAGTACAGTAGTCGCTGCTCATTTGGCGGCGTTAATCCATACGTTGATAGGACTGGGCTGTCAAATCATCCAAACCGGGGCGATCTGGGTGAGACCGAGGTGGTATATACCGAACGAATCTAATTTGACTCGCGAGAGTGGTACACACAGGCATTAGAACTGTGAATTCCTCTTGGTTTTCGCGACGAATCTATCAACTCCGGTCGTGCACACTATCATTGTCACCGCCGGGCCGAATATGCACCAAAATGACCGGTTTGAGCATGCGTCGAGTCATTTTCTATGCCAACCTGCGAGATTCTATTCAAATGTATCTTATTGATAATTAACAAGTTAAATATGTTCTTGAAACTTCTTCCAGCATTTTGAGGGATTTGCCGAACTCGAAGGAATACCCAAGGTAGGTTCGTTTGCTATGTAACATATTGCAGTAGAAATTGTTAGGGAAGTCAGCATTTTCAAACCGGCCAAATCACCACATTTTCGCACCGGCGTCCGCAGGATGGAGAAGAAATCCTCATGAGCAAGGCCATCGGGCTAAACCGTTGGCGTGTGGCTTCCCACTTCGATTCACAGAACGCATTCGGAGCGATGCTTCGGACTCACTTCTCCGTGATAGTCGAGAGGAGGGGTGAATACAGATTCGACCTCCTGTACCTTCGCCTTGGAGACCAGGAAGTGGGTGATCCAAATAGCTGACACCAAATTTCGCGAGGTAGGCAGCCAGTTCAGCTGACCATGGGAGACGCATTCTGCGAAAACCTGTTTTCAGATCATAGATCTCAAGATAGGCAAGATATATAGTCTGGCAAAAAATTTATTGACCACCCCTTCCTTGACACCGTGGCCGCCGCCATGCCGCTCTCAGGCTAACCTGCCGCTTCCAGCGCCCGCTGGCGGCAGTGGGTAAACCACGCCAACCGCGCCCCATTTAGCTCAGATCTTTAGGATCGCCGTCAAAGTCTTGGGGGCCTTCAATGGCGCTAAACACGTACGTAGCTTTAGCGTAGGAGGATGGCGTACGCGAACGGCTGAGCCCTCGCGGCGGGAGCGGTCTTCCGCCCAACGGTGATTTCCCTGCCAGCGCGCCGTTCCGGGCGGTCCGAGGCGGCCTCGAACCGCCCGGAACGGCTCCAGCACTTCTGCTTGACGCCCAGCCCCGTCGCAATACCCTTCACATCATGACATCGCTTCTTCAGGCCGGTCTGAACGGGCATCTGCCCGCACCACCAAAAAAGCGATTTCTTATCAGTTAAGCTCGCGGCTAGCATCAAGGAGCTGTGCGCCCGTGACTAGGATCATGGCAGGAGAATGCAATCATAATGAAGCAAAAGCAACTAGCCCTCGTTTCGATAGTCTGTGTAGCGATTGTTCTGATCGCCATTCTAGTCGTCACCAACTGGCCCGATGGAGGCGGGCCGGTTGGCAAGATGGTGCGCTTCGGCACCGGAGGAAATGCAGTCGACTACGGCCCTTACATAGTGGCCAAGCACCATGGCTGGTTTGCAGAGGCTCTCGACAAGCACGGCTACAAGGTCGCCCATACGGCGTTCGATTCTGCCCCTACAATCAATGAGTCCTACGCAACCGGGCGAGTGGACGCAGTATTCGTTGCTGTGCCGCCGGTGCTCGTGGGGAGGTCTGCGGGGGTGGATGTCAGGATTGTGGGGATCTCCTGTAGCCTGACTCAAGACGTGCTCGTTCCGACAGAATCTGATGTCAAAGCCGTCGAGGATCTTACGGGGAAGAAGATCGCCTTGCTGAAGGGCTCGAGTTCACACTACGCTGTGCACAAGATCATACAGGATGCGGGCTTGACGGCCTCCGACATTCAGATAATCGATATGCTACCGCCGGACGCGAGGAATGCCTTCGAAACTGGAAGGGTCGACGCCTGGGCGGTCTGGCCCCCGTGGGTGGAACAGTTGCAACTCGCTGGCCAAGGCCGAGTGCTTTCGGGGGGAGGGGTCAAGATATACAGTATCGTGAGTGTACGAGGAGAGTTTGCCGACGAGAGTCCAAACCTGGTAAAGGAGATTCTCAGAGTAGTCGACCGGGCCAAGCAGTGGATCGCGAACAATCCTGAGGAAGCCAAGGCGATCGTAGCCAGGGAATTGGGCGTGTCCGAGGAGGTAATCAACATGGCATGGCCGCGTCACAACTTTGCGGCGCAGATCACTGATGAGATTATCGACGATATCCAGGCCCGAGCCCACTTCCTATTTGATGGCGGTTTCATAGAGAACAAGGTGGATGTCAGGGCAGGGTTCATTGACACTTCCCTGCGTGAGTAGACATGACATGTGCTAGACGCGCTGCGAGTGCCAGGGCCGGGTGGCGAATCCCCTTGCAGCGGTACTCCCTCTCTGTAATCGTTCCGTTCCTCCTCCTCCTCCTATGGGAAGCTGCTGTCCGTACCGATTTCTTTCCGAGTACACTCCTCGCCGCGCCTTCTGAGGTAGTCGTCAAGTTCGTCGAGAGAACAGCGGACCTGAGCTTGTTCAAGCACGCATTGGTGAGCGTCCGGCGCATTACTATTGGATTCGCGCTAGGTACCTCCCTGGGGATTTTCTTTGGAGTTCTAGTCGGAGCGAGCCGCTTCGCAACGAGGCTAGTCGAACCGACTATTCTCTCCCTAATCCCTATTCCGGGTATCGCTTGGATACCTCTATTGATCATCGTCTTCGGCATTGGTGAGGTCTCCAAGATCTCCTTGATCATGATTAGTGGATTCAGCACGCTCTTCATTCCTACGGCGTACGGGATCCGTACAGCGGACAAAAACTTAGTTGAGGTCGCTTTGGTTCTCGGAAAGAGTCAAATTAGCACGCTACGATATATCCTCCTGCCTTCGGCCGTGCCGAGTATACTCTCCGGGATGCGAGTGACAATGGTAGCGGCATGGACTCTCATGATTTCAGCTGAAATAGTCGCTTCGTCGGAAGGGCTGGGTTGGTTTGTCTGGGACGCTCGGCGCTTCTCCCGGCCCGATGACATGATTGTCGGCATGATTTCCTTGGGCATCCTCGGAAAATCCACAGACTACCTTCTTGTACGACTAGAGAGGTATCTCACGCGTTATCGCCAAACGTATCGGGACATCACTGATGTCTAAGGGCTTAGCAGTGAGTATTGAGCGAAAGAAGTTCATCGTCAATGGCGATTCACTTGAGGTCTTCAGCGGAATCCGCTTCGAGATCGGACCTAGCGAATTTGCCGTACTCCTCGGTCCAAGTGGTTGTGGTAAGACAACACTGCTTAGGTTAATCCTCGGACTGGATAACGATTACGAAGGCACGATCGAGCTAGACGGAAGGCTGATCTCTGGGCCAGGACTCGACCGCGGTATCGTCTTCCAGGAGCCTCGCTTGATCCCGTGGATGTCGGTACAGGACAACATCGCGTTTGCGCTCCCTCATTTCAAGAGCACTGGCGGGAACGATGATGATCAAGTTTCACACCTCATCACTCTGACAGGATTGAGCGGTTTCGAGAATGCTTGGCCAAATCAACTCTCTGGCGGCATGTCTCAGCGAGTAGCGATTGCACGCGCACTCGTCAACGTCCCTAACCTACTACTCATGGATGAACCACTCGGAGCTCTCGATAGCCACACTCGTATGAGACTACAGAGAGAGCTTGCGCGTATCCATGACCAGGAGAGCATCACGACTCTCATGGTTACCCATGACGTGGACGAAGCCGTTTTCCTGGGCGACAAGATCATCGTCCTCACAGACAGGGTAGCTGAGATCTCCAAGGTCTTCGCAGTGGACTTATCGAAGCCCCGCGATCGTGTCGGCCGAGCGTTCGTCCAACTCAGATCCCAAGTACTGGCTGTCCTCAATGAGTAATCTCGAAGAACAACCTGTCATCGTCTCCCAAGTCCCGACGGTTGGGGCCCCAGACCTGCTACCACTCTACAACCTTGGAAAGGCACTCAATTCTCCACGCCGCATAGGCGTCGTGGCGGGTCAGTACGTTCTGGACGGAGGAAGTCCGTGTGAGGGCACCGATCACCTACCGACCACTGAAGCCCATGAGCTAGTAAGAATCTGTATAGAAGCTGTACAGAAAAACGAACACTTTGACGTGAACTTCTTCGAACTATCGACATTCGACACGGACGAGCAGGACTCCGACCGATTTTATACCGTTCTCTATGGACCTGATAGGCCCACTATCAGTGCCTACATCGAGCAGATGAACGGGAACCTGGCACGAGATGAGAACCGTGGGCCGTTGATGCCGAACCCAGCGATATACAAGAGTCCACTCTATGCGAGATTGTGGGAGAGGGAGTTCCCTTGTGTGCAACTGTCCGAAACTGCGCCAACCATGTACGCTGGCACATTCTACCCTGATATCGAGAAGGTGTCACAGGGCGGCGATTCCCGTGAGACTGTCTGTAGGCACCTGGAGACATTCATGGAAGGTGTGGCCAAGGATCTCCCAACTGGTTCAGGCATGATCGACACATTTGTACTCGTGACGTTCTCTCGTCCGGCACCTATAGATGTGAAAAGCGAGTACGCAAAGGACCGCGGAGGAGGGCTGTTTTTGATGGGGAAGAGAGACAGGGAGCGATTTGATATATGGAGAGTCGGCCTCCGGATGGCTCACATACTCAGTCGCGCGGTACTGAACATGAGTCATAGTTCTGTAGAGTATCGCATGAAGAGACGTCAAGAGCGGGAAGCTGTTTGGAAGGGAGTCGCGATCTCGGCAGCCCACAAGATTGGCAACCCGATCTTCGGTATTGAAACTGACCTCGACCCACTCGAAAAGAGAATCTCTGAGAAACGAACTGGTGACGCAATTATCGTACTAAACAACGTGCGAAGCGCGGTAGAAAAGGCGAAGCGTTTTGTTGATCAATTCAAATCGATACGCAAAATACAGCCAGTCCCATTATTGCTACGGCCACTGCTGGAGGAGTGCTGGAGGAGTGCCATGGCTCTTGGGATCCGGTGCGACATAGATTGTCCAGAGACTATGCGCATTCTTGGAGATGCCGAGAGTCTAGCTGATGTGTTTGATGAGTTGACCGCGAACACGTTGCACTCCCTTGCAAAGTCAGACGGAAAAATCTGGCTCAGCGCAAGTGTGGGACACCCAGACGGGCTTGATGGAAGGCGAAAGTACGCGATCGTTCACTTCCGGGACAACGGCCCAGGCGTAGAGGCCGACAGCAAGACCGACATTTTCAATCCGTACATCTCAAACACGGATCAAGGAACAGGTCTCGGACTAGCCTTGGTGGAGCGCACGATAGAGGGCCATGGGGGTCTAATCGCGGAGAAAGGTGTGCCCGGCCAGGGTGCCGACTTCGAATTTTCTCTACCGCTGGAAGCTGCAGAAGGGAGCTGAATGTATGGCACGAATTCTGATAGTTGACGACCAGAAGGAGAACCGGGACGCATTGAAGCGAGCTTTGGGAGACGACAATCCGGATTGGCGGATCCATGTAGCGAAGGCGGCGCGCGAGGGTCTGTCGACAATCAAGAGGCAATATACCAAAGGACAGCCCATTGACGTAGTCCTGACGGATCTCGTTATGGACCGCACCGGGAGCGGGATGGTCGTGCTCCAAGAAGCGCGTAGGATCGACCCACTCATCATGTCTATTCTATTCACGGCCAAAGAGAAGATCCTCGATCGATACGCAGCATTCGATTATGGAGCTTTCGATGTTGTGGAGAAGAACATTCGAGGGAGGTCTTCAGCAAAGGAACTCAGTATCAAGACGCGAGCCGCACTGCGTTATCGAGAGTGGTCGCAACGAATCAACTTCCTTCGGCGGTACTTTGATCCCAAGGTATTCGAGGCTATTGAGACCGACCCCTCGCTCCTAGCTCTATGTCCGCGCACTATCACGATTTGCTTCTGGGACATTCGAGGCTTCTCCTTTCTGTGTGAGACTCTAAAGGCGCATCCGTCGGAGATTGCGGGTTTCCTGAGGGAATTCTGTGAAACGGCTGCTCAAACGGTGTTCGCCCACGGCGGTGTTTTGGACAAGTTCCTTGGCGACGGCGTGATGGCCCTTTTCGGTGTCGTGAATCCAAGAGATGACGATTGCGTCGAAGATGCAATTCAGGCGGTGCGCGCGGCCATTGATCTTCGGGAGCGTTTCGCCCGGGTTCTGGAGACTTGGATGGAGACCTGGAAGCGCCGCACTCCCCAGGAGATCAAGATTGGACTAGGGTGTGGCATTCATACCGGCGAAGCTCTAGTTGGAAATGTTGGGACCGACTTCCGAGATCAGTTCACAGCGCTGGGTCCGCACGTGAACTTTGCAGCGCGTCTTGAGGCGCGATCAGGTGCTGATCAGATACTGTTGTCGCAGTCAACAGCATCGCGCGTCGAGTCAGAGATTGCATTGACTCAGGTAGGAAAGATCGACGACATCAAGAACATCCCCGGAGAGTTCAAGTTGTTCGAGGCAAGGGCCGGAAAAGGGGTCAGGAGTTAAGGGGCTGTTGCCCAAAGAATATAATCCTTACAACGTTATTTACTCTTGATTGGATATTTTCCCGATATGATGGGAGTCAATCGAGAACAAAAAGAGCTGTTCAGCTACAGGGTCGACCTGGATCGTCGGGTTCGCTCGGATAATCCGTTAGGCAAGATCAAAGAGGAGGTGGATTTTTCGTGGATCCGCGGAGAAGTGGAGCATTTGTACGGCTACAACGGAAACGAGTCGGTGGATCCTGTGATGATCGTGAAGTTGCTGCTGTTGCTCTACTGGGACAATGTGCGCAGCGAGCGTGAGTTGATGAAGATCGTGTGTGAGCGGCTGGATTATTTGTGGTTTCTTGGACTGGGGCTTGATGATGAGGTGCCAAATCACAGCGTGCTGAGCAAAGCGCGGGCACGATGGGGCCGGGAGGTGTTCGAAAAGCTGTTCGTAGAAACGGTTCGCCGGTCCGTGCGAGCAGAGCTAGTTTGGGGTGAGAGAGTGCATGTGGACGGCAGCCTGATTGAAGCGGATGCCTCGGCGCAGTCGGTAGTAGAGGGACCTGCGGAGTTGATGGAAGAACTCAAATTGGCGTATTCGGCGCAGGAGAGAAAGCTTACCGGCAATCTGGGAGAGCGATATTATAAGCCGGTCAACGAGCGGCTTATGAGCACAACCGACCCGGATGCACCGAACGTACGGCGGACCAAAGGTGGGCATCAGGGCGAGAGCCGTGCGCGCTATAAGAATCATCGGGTCGTCGATGATGAAAACGGGGTCATTACCGCGATGCAAACGACCGGTGGTGATGTGGAAGAAAACCGGCCCTTGGAGGAGTTGCTTGAACAGCACGATGGGCAGAAAAGGGGTCAGGAATTAATCTTTGCAATCAGCTTCTCGTAGCATCTGAGAGCCGATCCTCTCTCTCCGGCAAACATGCTCGAGACGTTCCGGCTCACTGCCGAAGTGGCTCCCATGTTGAGCCGTTCGCTTATCCAGCCGTTGGCGCTGAGATGACGCTTCTTCAGCAGTCCGGCAATCTGTACCCTCCAGTCCGCCGACTAGTGATTTCCCAAAATGCAGTAAGCATGCAGAATCCAGCCGGCGCTCTCGCACGCCTCGAAAAGGCATTTCTGAAACGAGTCTTTGGATCCCTCCTCTTCGAAGATCCAGTTGCTGTAGTTACCGCGGCATGTCTCGGCGTAGTTTTTCTACGAAGACGGATTCATCACGTGGTAGACCGCACCAGCATACTCAAAGCGCAGGGATCTTGGCATATAATTGAGATCAAAGGTGATTCAATTGGGTTAGTCAAGAATTAACTCCTGACCCCTTTTCCGTCCCTTTCATTTGATAAATCTTCACGCTTATCTTTGAAGCTGGTCAAATTTTGTTCCAATTGCTGCTGTTTGAATGACAGGTCGTCTATTGGAATCTGAAGCGCGTTTCGGTTCTGTTCGTGTGAGGATATAAGCTCCTTTTTCCTCTTTATTGCCGAGTTTGGTTGTGTTTCCAAGATCGATACCTCAATCGCCGCAGTGATAAGTTCCTGCATGTTGTCGAACTTATATCTTAGGTCATCGATATTATATCTCGTCGATTCAGCTCCCCCTTCGATGAGCGATTGCGTTTCAGACAAAATATCCTCGAGAACTCTTATTTTTTCTGTAAGGTAAAACTCCTTCTGGCACGAGAGTTCGTCCATTTCTCGTCCGAATGAGAATTCAACGTACTCCCGTCTTGTATCGTCGATTTCTTTGTTCAATCGCACGAATAACTTTTGCCTCGAGTCCACTTCTGTAATAGCTATCACAAGCAAAACTATTACTCCAATGAGTGCGCCAATCTCAACAGACTGTGCAAAACAACTCGCAAAACTCCCTGTCTTGTTGCCTGCACCCTTATGTTCGCTGTTCTCCATTTTCTCTTTCATCTTTAGTCGTCTGACCTACTTTCAAGATAATAATAAGTTGATTCTTTCGGAGACAACCGTTAGTGTGGGTTGAAGGGAATTGGCGTTTTCAGATCTAGAGTATGTTAGGGATTCGTTTATTTCAACGTCCAAACTTCTCCTCGATCCAGCATTGAAAATTCACGGAATTGAGATTCAACGGAAGTCCTTGCCTAGACGTTAGAAAGGTCTCAATTATATAATTTTACTCGCGTTTGGATACGACTTTCCTTGTCTACATTACTTCAAATCTAGTGTTCAGGTTTCCCTGAGGGGTGCCAGAAGAGACGATTATGAGAGCGGTCAAAATTAGGTCAAGTCCGTATTTTCCTGTAAAATCTCAGTCGCATAACCTCCATTAGAAAGAAGATTGTTTAATTGAATCCTGTAAAGAAAATCACCCCGGCAAGAATATCCACATTTTCAAACTCTTGATTCACCGCACTTTCATATCGGCGGTGGCAAATACAACAAGGAGGGAAAATAAGATACGGTGTTGTGAATCCCTAAAACGTTATTTTGCTACGGAACTTCATAACTATGAAGGAATCAATCCGAGCTTCTTGAAGAGCACACGGTTTCGTTGTTCCGCATCATTCAAAAGCTTATCAAAGGAGATAAATTCAATATACGTATTGAGGTTCTTGTTGAACCCGAAATATCCCATCCCATCGGGAGCCTTCGTCAACATAGCATTCTCTGCGATGAGTTTAATTTTTTCGACCAGGTCGCAGATGATAAAGCAATAGAATGGTGTTGTATCGGATACTTGAACTGTTCGACCTTTGGTGTTCTTAACACTCCCTGAACGGATTTTACGGACATAGTCGTGGACCTGCTCGGCAGGGTTCTTTTCACGTGGGGGAAAATCTTCCCGTTCGGGTCGTTTGAATTCAACGATGACAACGGAAGTGAAAGGTGGTTGATCTGTGTATGAAAATGCTCCAGGTCGATTGAACACGACAAGATCAGGACGTTCGCTTCCGTCCGCCTCAATAGGCTGCATGCTTTTGATTGGTTTGTCGGATGCGAGATAGTGATGATACGCGAGCTTTTCATCGATGATCCAAAGATTCTGTTTCCCCCAATCAAGCTCATTTGAATCCATCTTCAATGGGAATATCACTTCGTGGACTTTTTCTTCCAAAGCGTATTGGTCATCGGACTGCAATTCGAGCCTCTTGCGAAGGATATCGAGAATCGATTTCCGATGTATGATATATTGCGCTAGCCGAGACTGTCGTGTCTCTGTAACTCGCGATAGGTAATGTCTTATCTGTCGATCGTATTCCTCGATCCGAGTGTTGTCATCCGCAGGTCGTGCAAGGATTTTCTTAGCTTCCTCACGTGTTTCGAGGTCTTCTTGGAATTGAATTTCATTCAATTTTTTAAGCAGTTCCTCATCACTGATATTTGAAGGGAAATCTTCGATGAGCGTGTCGATCTCTTTTGTAATGGACCGATATTCAGGATATGAAGTTGATACGAGTTTCTCGATCCGTTCCTTGACTTGACCGAAGAGTTCCTCAATGGGATAGGATAACTCGCTTCGAACGGAATTCAAAATACTTTCAAGCAGCTTTTCATCTGTGATCTCACCATTTTTTGAAAGCTCACCTTCCTTTACGAAATTGAAATCAGTTCTCTCGCTATTGACACGCTCATCGAGAAACTCGCTCGTGACATACGCTAGGTAGACGAACGGTTTTCCATTACCGATTCTGAGTTTGTTCCGTAGAAGAGGGATTTTTGAATGAAGATTTATCTGTGACACAGCACGATAATGTGCACAAAGGAAAATGGAATGGTGGATTTGCTCACCCGTATAAAGACGGATATGCTTGATAGTGAATTCATTACCTTCTATATTCAACGGTTCTTCGTGGACATTTGGTCTCACACGCTTTTCGAAAAGATCGTTTATGATGATTAACTCATCTTCGTCATCATCAGACAGTTCGATTTTCGGACACGAGCTATTGAGAAAATAAACGAGACAATGCTCCAATAATTTCTCTGCAATCGTTGATGCAAGGTTTGGACAACTCTTTTGGTATTGAGAGTAGAAGCCTTTTAGTTCGACACTCGTCTTGCGTCGATCAGATGATGCTTTATCCAATTCGTTATCAAACACGCCATCACTAGCGATGTTGAAACGAAACTTGCGAATCCAATTTTCTCCGTCTTCGTGGTAAGAGCTAGAGACTTCAACCTCCTCGAATGCCTTGAGCCAGAAAAATCTGCCAATGCCTTTTCCTCCACGTTGCCGCTTGAATTGCGTATCAGAGGTTTCGAATGCAGCGAAATTCCGCGAATCAAATCCGATTCCATTGTCTTCTATAGAGAATTCACGGATAGGGCGTGATGCTCTCATCTCTTTTGGCTCGAAAGTTTGATCCGTCTTATCCCGATGAATGTTTACTCGGATTACACCATTCCGTTGGTTGACATCTTCGATTGCGTGAATGCTATTTACCACAGCTTCGAATACGGGAAGAAGTGATCGTGAGATTGGAAGTGTGGTGTTTTTTATGCGTCCTGGCAGGTCAATCTTCATGATAAATATGATAATAATTTGTTCACCAATTTGGGCAAGATAAAAATCGCAATCACTGATTCTGTAGAATCGGGAATTCTGAATTAGAGAAAGGCTTTGGACACTTACGTCGTAGATTCGCCATTGAGGGGGTTATTCTTTAATTAAACTAATGTTTCAGTCTTTTTGGTGGCCCAAGTATACCTCGACCCATCAAAACAAGAAATGGAATATCTTATCAGCTTTAAATCACCCTTACTTGCTGTTGTCCCTGATGAAATTATAAAGTCTTGCAGTCAGTATTCTGGATCCGCTGTGAAATCGCGAGGGCAAAGCTAATCTGTGGATACGGCTCCAAATACTACCAGCACCGTCCTGAACACCAAGCTAACTACGAATATTTGACAGCGTATTTCTCCGTCATCGAGAAGCTATATTGGTATTTTCCCGCAGATCGAAAGGTAACAAAATTACTGAGGATGTTGGAGCGGGCTATTGAAAAACTCTTCACGGACGGAGGTGCACTTCATGAGGTGGTATCTCTGAAGTGCTCCCCTGCAGGCCGAGCTCCTCGAGGACCCGCCAATGCTTCGGCGTAACCGCAGTAGCGATAGTCTTTGGGATCTTCGCCAGCGCAGTCACCAGATGTGGCGAACGCTGATGCAGCATGGAGCATCGTCAAATGAGTTCCTTATCTCTTACCGTCTGTATTGGCGGAACCCTGATCAGCAGATGAAAGTGATTGGAAAGGTTGATCATGAAGAGGAACGCAGTAAACGACGGCCTTCAGAGAGAGGCCAGGCGAGAACTCCAGGGACCCCGATTAGGATGCTGCGGGCGCGATTGATGAGGGCGAGTGCGAGGGCGGTAGTGGGTTCGATTCCGAGGAGAGTGCCAAGGAAAACATAGGTTCCCTCCTGTACTCCCAGAGCTCCCGGGATCATGAAAGCGGCATTGCGCACGGCCTGAGCAAGGCTCTCGAGAATTATGGCTTCGACGAGACCAATAGGACTCCCCAGGAGGTACATTGTCACAAGAGTGATGGCGGCTGAAAGAAAGAGGTTGAACATTCGCCAAGTGGCGGCCAGCAGCAGATCGGGAACCCGCCGATAGATCCCCAAAAGGGCGTCGTCCAGAGCCTGCGCACTGCCCATTAGCTCTTCCCAGTTTCCCACCTTAACGACACGTTCCATCTTCCTTGCGGCATTCAGGAAGAGGCCCGATTTCTGAGCCCAAACAAAGGCAACAATGAGCAAGGAGAACAGCAAGACACCGAATCCCACGGCCCATGCAGCAGGTGCAGAACCTTCGTACTGGATCAACAGGATGACGCCAAAAATGGCGAATACGGACTGATCTCCAATGGCAACCGTGAGGTCCGCCACTATACTGGCGCCGGCAATGGGCCCGGGCACCTTCCGTTGCACCAGCAAACGGGCTCGAACGACTTCGCCCCCGATCGAGGCGACCGGCAGTAGCGAATTAACCGATCCGCAGATCCACCGGAGCTTCAAAAGCGTGATGAGGCCAGGCCTGAAGGGTGCAGGAATCAAGGTTCGCCAACAGAGCGCGCTGGCGACGAGTGGGGAAATCCCGAGCAGGCAAACCAGAAGCAACCCCCAGCGAATGGAAGCGATAGCTCGACCGACCTCAAGCCATCCCAGACGCGAAACCAGCAGAATCAGGATTAAGAGGCCAAGAAACCAGAACAGTATAGTAGCGCGCTTCACAGCCGTAAACTCCGTCGCTAGTGCGTTATGGACAATCTGCGGGAAAGTGACAACATAACTACATCCATGAATCCATGTTACCTCTCATATAGATTGATAGCAGTATCCGTATTGATGCTGGTCCTTTCCGGAAGAAACACTCCCGCAGAAGAAGAGCAAACAGCAAAAACGGGCACGATCGAGATAAGGATGACCGGATTAAGGAATGATAAGGGATCAATACGAGTAGGCCTGTTCGACTCAGCGGAGACATTTGCCAAGGACGGCAGAGAGTATCGAACGAAGGTGATCAAGCCCGAGGGCCGCGAGGGCCTGGCGATTCTGAATGAAATTCCACACGGGAGCTATGCGGTCTCGCTCTACCATGACGAAAATAATGACGACCGCTTCAACTTAGGCCTGATCTTCAATCGGGAAAAATACGGGTTCTCCAACAACGCCAAGCCTGGATTCAGCGCCCCACCCTTCGAAGCGGTAAAATTCCAACTCAGCGGCAGCCACCTGGTTGTGGAGATTCGGTTGCAGTAGGCAGGGCCGCCGACCGATCCAGCTTCCTTCCAGCACCGGGCCGAGGCTTCATGGCCCGGCCTGCGGCCGCCACTGATCGTAGAACGAAGCCGTTCTGACACACCCCACGGTACAGGTTTCATTACAGGACTTGGGCGCGGCAAACTGCTGTTTAAGGTCATCAATCGAGTACTCCAAGAGATCGCGCACGAAGACATCCCGGGTCTGCGAGCACCAGTGGACCTGACCAAATTCATCAACGTAGAGATAGCGGGATCCGGCCCGGCAACGGAAAGGGGCTGAACCGTTCATCATCAGCTTCTGGCGGTAGCCATCAGTATCTTCAAACCGGTTTCCGATAAGTTGCTTGGCTTTTCTATAAGCTTCGAGTTCCTCAGGCTTCAGCTTCAGTTGCCCGTTTTCATCATGAATCAACAGGATACGCGGAATAAAACCATGGGCGCGTGCGAACTCGATGACCTGAACAGCTTCGTCGGGAGGCGCGCTGCCAATGACGCCGCTCATGACAACCTTGAATTCAGCAAATTGAGCTAAGAGTTCCAGACGCTTGCGCAACGGTTCGAGTGTCTTAACCGTGACCTGGTTGGGTTTGACCCCGTCCACACTAATCTGTAGGTCCGTCAATCCATTTTCATTGAGGGCCTTAATCAAATTTTTCGTAAGTTTGTAGCCGTTGGTTATCATGAGCCGACGGCGAATGCCCAGGGAACGAAGTTCTCCAACGAGATCCGGAAGTTGAGGATGAAGGGTGGGCTCCCCTCCGGTTAGACAGACTGCCCACGTCCGCAGTTCGTGGAGTTTCCGGAATCGCGCAGCAAGAATCTCTCTCGGCACAGGTTTGGAGACCTTATCAAACTCCGAACAGTAACCGCAGGAAAGGTTACAGCGACGCGTTACGACAACTTGGGCGAGAAAAGGACCGTATTTCAGCCAATCGAGTGCACTGATTCGTGCGGCATCGGCGCGGGGAGGAGACGAGCGGCTTACTCGATCCCTATTCTCGGACCTAAGATCTGCCGGGGAAATCATGAGGACGGGAAGACTATGACGGGTATCGAATGTCTGCAGCCGCAGGCAAGGCTGCAGACCCAACCCGAATCCTCGCCGAGCTCAGAAAACTTTCCGAAAATCAACGCAAGACTGACGCAGAGGGTGACGAAATCGATCGCGAGCCCCAGCGGCGCAACACCCGCTCGCGAATCCGTTGCGGACTCAAACCATTGGATTCACGCAGCTCAACCGGAGACGAGCCATGCTCGACGAAGTGGTCGGGCCACCCGATTCGCTCGATGGGAACACGAATATCGAGCTCATTCATTGTTTCCATGAAGGTACTGCCAAATCCACCGTTCAGGACGTGGTCTTCCATGGTGACGAAAAGTCGGGCCGATTCCGCCTGTTTACCGATCAGCGCGCGATCGATGGGTTTAATGAATCGGGCATTGACCACGCCTACGGAAACGCCCTCGGCAAGTTCAAGTTCATCGGCCAACCTGTGAGCATCAGCCAACCATGGTCCCAAGGCCCAAATCTGAATTTCGCACCCCTCTCTAAGGACGTCGGCTCTCCCCACAGGAACCGACTCGGGATGGTCCTTTGTAGTGACCCCCGTGGCCGCACCACGAGGAATGCGGATAAAAGTGGGCTGCTCCATGGAAAAGGCGGTCCACAACATGTCTACCAGCTCGTCTTCATCCTTGGGCTGCATGACCGCGGTATTGGGAAGACATCGCAGGTATGCCATATCGAAGAGCCCATGATGGGTTGGCCCGTCATTAGGAGAAAGCCCGGCGCGATCCATGCAGAACACGACCGGCAAATTCTGAATGCAGACATCGTGAATGATCGGATCATAGGCACGCTGGAGCATCGTAGAATAAATTGCACAAACCGGTTTAAGGCCCTGAGTGGCGAGTCCAGCGGCAAAAAGCACGGCATGCTCCTCAGCCATACCAACGTCGAAAAACTGCGCGGGGCAGGCATCGCGAAGGAGATTAAGGCTGGTACCGCTCCCCATGGCCGCAGTCACACCGACGATGCGCTCGTCCTGCTGCGCGAACCGGACCATGGCCTTACCAAAAATATCCTGGTACTTGGGAGGCGTTCCGGGTTTGGCGCTCTTGCCCTTTCCCGTGGCAACGTCAAATGGGCTCGGTCCGTGAAAGCGTTCGGGGTCCTTCAGGGCCGGCGCATAACCGCGACCTTTGGTAGTAAGCACATGCAGTAGAACAGGTTCGGTAGACCCCTTACAAAACTCGAGGTATTGTACCAATTCCTCGAAGTCGTGGCCATCGATGGGGCCCAGGTAGCGCAACCCATATTTCTCGAACAGACTCGAAGGCACGATCAGGTCCTTGGCCTCCTTCTTTGCCCGTGAACCGAACCTGATAATGGAATTGCCTCCCGGAATGCGGTGCAGCATGGATTTCACATCCTGATCCAATCGATTGTATAAGGGATTGGTAATCAATTCGTTAAGGTATCGTGCAATAGCCCCGACGTTCTTCGAGATGGACCATCTGTTATCGTTTAAAATGACGATCAGGCGCTTAGTACTTACGGCGACGTTGTTGAGCGCCTCCATGGTTATGCCACAGGTAAGCCCGGCGTCGCCGATGAGGGCGACGACATTGTTATCTTGACCCTTCAAGTCACGGGCCGCCGCCATGCCGAGGGCCGCCGAGAGGGCGGTGCCGGCGTGACCGGCGCCATAGGCATCGTACTCACTCTCCTCCCGGCAGAGAAAGCCCGAATAGCCACCGGATAACCGAATACGATCAAATGCCTCTCCCTGTCGACCGGTAAGCAATTTATGGACATAGCCTTGATGCGAGACATCGAAGACAAATTTGTCACGAGGAACATCAAAAACCCGATGCAAGGCCAGAGTCAGCTCGACCACGCCAAGGTTCGGTCCTAGATGACCCCCATTTCGCGAAGTAACTTGAATGATCCGCGCGCGTATCTCTTCGGCGAGAGCGTCGATATCATCTCGCTGAAGACGCTTTACATCCTCTGGACCTGCGATGGATTCAAGTATAGCCATGCCAGCCGAACACAGGCATCACGATTAATACCTTGAGCAACCTAGTTAAGGCCGTATAATCGGTAGCTCCTGATTGCAAATCAAATAAGCAAATTGATCTACACCCAAAATCATCGTTGCCGCAATCGGATTACCCGGAGCCTTCAAATCTCAGCCAATTTTGGCCACAGAGATCATTAATATGCCGTTATTAATCTGAATATTCAGCTTCATTTTCTTCGATGGAGTTTGTCGGACCCTAGTATGTGTTTAGCGTGTTTCCGGCTCCCCCGGTCTCGCGCCGGGTGGCGCGAGACCGGGGGAGCCGGAAACGGAAAGGATGACGCTAAACAGGTACGGACCCTAAGTCCGGCAAACTCCTAAGGTCCAAGGAGCGGAAGGAGACGATCGGGCACCTAGGGGAAACCGCAATCGAATGGCAAGTACGATCCGGGCAATTCTCGTCAAGGACAAGGACGAGCCGTGGTTTCGCCTTGGGGGCATGACGCTATATGAGCGGAACCTGCGTTATCTGGAGAGGCTGGGGATCAGCAAGGCAACGGTAGTCATAGCAGAGGGCGACGAACTTCCTGAAATCGAAGTGCCACGTCCCCTGAACCTGGCCGCGAGCATTGACACCGTTTTCATAGGAGGGGCAGAAATCCCTGAGCCTTTGCACAAGCTTGACGATCCGCCGGACGAACCCGCGCTGATGGTGAACGCGAACTCGCTCGTAGATGTCAGGCTCTTTAGCGCAATGCTGGAGCAGACCCCTCCCGTATTTTTGGTGGATGACCATTGTTATGCCGAGGATTCTTCCTGGTCTATTGGATACCTGTCTCAATCCTGGGCGACTATGGGCAGCACCCCGTGGCAGGACAGCCCCAAGCTGAATTTATCCGAAGTCGACACCTATGCACCGGAGTTGCGTGGCTTCGTAGAACCTTATTTTCTTCGAATCACGGAACGAGGCCACTTGGAAGCGGCCTGGTATCGGTTAATCGATCGAGCCCAGAAACGCCAGGGCGATTTTATCGAGAAATACGCCCATCCCGATACGCAGAATTGGATGGTGAAGAAGATCTGCGATTCCTCAATAACACCGAATCAGATCTCCATTGCGGTCGTAATCGTAGCGGTCCTGGCGGCCATCCTCTTTTTCCAAGGCGCCTATTTCACGGCCTATTTTGTCGCATTCGCCGCCACCGTTCTGGACGGCGTTGACGGAAAGCTGGCGCGGGTGAAGATGATGACATCAAAACTCGGTGAACTGGAACACGTATTCGACTACTTTTACGAAAACGCCTGGTACCTTGCGCTGGCGAGTCAGCTTTCGATCACCCACGGCGCCACGGCATGGCTGCTCGGCGGCACGGTCACGATCTGCGACACACTCGATAAGAGTCTGGGCGCTGCCTTTCAGAAGCGTGCCGGCAAAACCCTAGATGAGATGTCGCCATTTGACAACGCCTTCCGCCTGATAGGTGGTCGGCGCAGCATTTACCTCTTTATCCTACTGGTGGCTTTCTGCTTCCAAGCCCCGTTTGCGGGTCTGGCAGCGGTGATGGGCTGGGCCGTGATAACTCTACTGACCCACAGTGTAAGCGCATTCACCCACCTGCTGAGGGCAGCGCCATGATCGAGAATCGGAGAATCCCTTCAGCAATCACAATCAGGTGACAGGAGCTGCCAGCTGGACGCGTTCGGCAGCCTGGATAATCTGCTCCGCTGTCTGAACCATGCGCGGATCGTCGACATCGATCCAATAGTCTCCCTTAAAGTCGGTAACAAAGGCCAAGCGCTCCCTTATCAACGCCGTAATGCCATCGGAGAGGCTGGCATCTCCCCTCGACCGAAGAGCCAGATCGATCCCGTCGAAGATCGCCGGAGAACACTTGAAGAGTCCGGTATCGAAGGCATCGAATTCGACGAGGCCCTTGCCGATGGCTATGATATTTTCCTCATCTGTGCGCACCCGTGTAACATCATCGAGATCCACGGCCGGATTAGCCAGGTCACGGTCGACCGCGAGCACGACTCCTGCCGATGGCAGCTTCGTCTGAAGCATGGCTTCGATCCCGGCCGGATCGAATAGATGGTCGGCCATGGTGAGGAGGAATTCCTCCTTCATATAGGGCTTCGCGGCCAGCACGGAGATTCCATTCTGTTTGCGCCATTCGGGATTGTGAACCGTCTCAATATTCCATCCCGTCCTCGCTGAGAGCTGCTGGAGAAAAGCTCCCAATCGGCGCCCATGAAAACCGGTGACGACGAGAAACTCGTCAACGCCCGCAGAAGCGCCCCGTTCAATGACCCATTCAATGAGAGGACGTCCGAGAAACGACAGCAGCGGCTTACATTCTCCCTTGCTCTTAAGCCGACAACCCTCGCCGGCAGCAATGATCAGGCTCTTCATCGAGGATCAAGCACAGGCTCACTTGAACCGATGAACTCCTCGACCATGCGGAAGGCATCATCATCCGGATACTGAATTGGGGGATGCTTACAGAAATAGGCTGAAGGACCGTGCAACACGCCACTGATTCCCCGATCCAAAGCGACCTTTAAGCAACGGATCGCATCAACGGCCACGCCTGCTGAATTGGGGGAATCCTCCACCGAAAGACGTACCTCCATATTCATGGGTACGCTGCCAAACAGGAGACCTTCCATACGGATGAAGGCAACCTTATTGTCCTTCTGCCACGGCACATAATCGCTCGGACCGACATGGATATTTTCTGGGTCTAAACGATCCGCGGCAACCGACTGGACGGCCTCAGTTTTGGATTTTTTCTTCGAACCCAGCCGGCTGCGGCTAAGCATGTTGAGGAAGTCGGTGTTTCCGCCGGTATTGAGTTGATAGGTGCGCTCGAGCTTCACACCCCGCTTTTTGAAAAGCTCGGTAAGCACCCGATGCGTGATGGTGGCGCCCACCTGGGCCTTAATGTCATCTCCAATCAAAGGGAGGCCACGCGACTCGAAGCGCGTCACCCAGGCGGGATCACTAGCGATGAAAACAGGAATATTGTTAACTAAACCAACTCCCGCAGCCAATGCGCACTCGGCATAGAAGCGGGTCGCCTCCTCGGAGCCGACGGGAAGATAATTCACCAGCATATCCGCACCCGACTGCCGCAACATGTCGACGACCTCGTCTTTAGTGGGCTCGGATTGTGCGGCGGGCACGAAGGTACGGACTTCCTGGAATTCCGCCATGTGGTCGGCAACTCCATCAAGGATGACGCCCATCTGCACGGGCACGTCGACCTCGGGCATCTCCGAGCAGAATACCGCCGTACAGTTCGGAGGAGCAAATATGGCATCGGAAACGGGCTTGCCCACTTTTCGTTTATCGATATCGAAAGCGGCCACGACTTGGATATCACCCGGATGATACCCAGCAATCTGTCGATGCATCAGACCGATGGCCTGGTCAAGCCGGTCCTTCTTCTTATAATACTCAATTCCCTGAATCAAGGAGCTGGCACAGTTGCCTACCCCTACAATCGCAATTTTGATTTTACTCATTGTCGGTTATAGATAGCTGTGTATAGCAAAAGCCTCGCTTCGCTCTTGCAACGCCTCGTCGCGAGAATGCACCCGCCAATCGAATCGGTTGCAGTTATGGAAATGCACCATCCTTGGTTCCAATAGTTTAGTTTTTGCGAGAATCAATATTTACGTCTGGTCATGAAACACAAGCGAACATTTCTGCCATAAACATGCGACGGGCATTGATGATTCTAAGACCCGCTCCTTCCGGATTGGACTCCGTTGCCTGGTATGAGCAAGCGCTTGCGGGAGTTCCGCTGCTGGTGCGCAACTTGCTTACCTTGAAGCGATCCGGATTCGAGAGAATCAGCTTATTAGGGATCGGGAAGGCAAATGAATTCGATGCACTGATCGACCGGTTAGCGCGCGAAGATCGACTTGACGGTGCGGTCGAAAGATTCACAGGCTGGGGCGGAAAGCAGCAAGAAAATGCACATTTCGAGCCGGTATTGGTGCTGGAGGGAAACTGCGTTTACCTGAGAGGCAGCTTCGACGATTTCCCTCTAGGGAGAACCGGTGCATCCTCGGACAGTCCCCATTTCCGCTTCAATGAAGAAGGTCGGAAACTGGAAACAGTGAGCACGTTTGCTGAAATTATCACACCCCACGGTAGCCTTGACAACTGGCTTCCCGACCCTGTCGATAGCGGCACATCGATCGTTTATTTTGCTGCTTCGCAAGACACTTCCGCAGATGGGGATGGCGGGCTCGAGCGGCACCTGCGGCGGGTTCTCAAAGAGGGAACCTCGTCTTACGACAGTTTCGTCACGCGGGTTCTATCCCGGCCTGTTTCGATGCTCATGACACGGTGGCTGCTTCCAACGTCCCTGACTCCCAATGCAGTCACCGTAGTGAGCATTCTTATCGGTCTGCTCGCCGTCACCTTGATTTACCGCGGAACCTATCTCAGCGGCCTGGCCGGATCAATCTTGCTGATCCTCTCCACTTGGATCGACGGAGTAGACGGTGAGATTGCCAGAATCAAGTTCCTCGAATCATCCTTCGGAGCAAAGCTGGATATTTACGGTGATAACATCGTCCACACGTTACTTTTCCTGGCCATGGGGGCAGGGATCAGTCAAGCGCAGGGCGACGTGAGATATCTAGTGCTCGGCATAGTGGCCTCAATAGGAGCGCTGACAGCATTTCTGATGCTGCAGACATCCGTGAGAAAAAAGAAGCAATCTGCTTCCCACCCAAAGGGAAAAAGGGGCTGGGCAAGCGGACTCGAGAATCAATTGGCCCATCGGGATTTTCTGTTCCTGGTGCTCATTCTGGCTCTGATCAACCGCCTCGACCTCTTCCTCTGGATCGCCGCCTTTGGCGTGAATGCGTTCAATCTGCTGATACTGAGTCTCCGGGTCATGAAGCGCTAGCAATCTGTCGGGCCGAAAACCCTTGCTAGTTTCTGCTGAACCATCGCAGGGCATCTTCCAGCGCTTCGTTGGCGGGACGGAATCGATAGCCGAGTTCGCTCTCGGCGCGGGCACTTGAAAAGTACATCTTTTTGCGGGCCATGCGGAGGCCATCGCGAGTCACCAAAGGATCCGCCCCCCCAATGCATCTCGCCCAGAGTTCCGAGACGATGGCAACAGGCAATATGAGGCCGGGAGAGAGGCACAGACGAGGCGGTTTGCGACCCGAGATGGCGGCGATTCGAGCGAGAATCTCCCGCAGGGACAGGTTTTCGCCTCCCAGAATATAGCGGCGCCCGATTTGCCCCGAGCGCAAGGCCAGTAGATGGCCCATGGCAACATCGTCTACATGCACAACATTCAGGCCGGTGTCGACGTAGGCAGGGATCCTGCCCGCGCCTGCATCCCGAATCATTCGTCCGGTGGGGGTAGGTTTGATATCACGTGGTCCCACGGGTGTAGAAGGATTGACCACCACGGCGGGCAGTCCTTCGGCATCACACATCTTGCGAACGATCTCTTCGGCCAGAAACTTGGAACGTTTGTAGTGCCCGATCATGTCGCTGATGGAAGCAGGCACCTCTTCGTCGGAAGGGCTTCCATCCGCATGTAAACCCAGGGTTGCTACACTACTGGTGTAGACGATACGCTCAACCCCGGCGTCCAGGGCAGCTTCCATGAGGCGGCGCGTACCCTCGACGTTCACCAGGTAGATCAGTTCGGGATCGGGTACCCAGAGCCGGTAATCGGCGGCCACGTGGAAGAGATACTCGATACCCTTTAAGGCACCCGGTAGCGAATGCGGAAGCGAGAGATCCCCCTCAACAGTTTCAACATTGAGGCCGGCGAGATTGCTGCGATTGCTTGTCGGCCGCACCAGGGCTCGAACGGAAAATCCCTCCTGCAGAAGCAGTCTTGCTACAGAGGAACCGACAAATCCACTTCCACCTGTGACCAATACCCTGCCTTGGAGCGCTGTCATCTCAAAAACTCTCTCCATCTTTTCCCGGGTTATGAGCGGAGATCCGGGGAAATCCGCAATTGCCCACAGGAAATCCTGATGCGCCCAATCTCATACGGAACGACGCATCCAGGGAGCAATGAAGGCCGGCAATATAGCCAGCGTCGCCACCAGCGTAAGCAAAACACCAATGGTTAACAATTGCCCCATGCTGGCGGTTCCCCGGTGACTCATAAACGCCAACGAACCGAAACTACAGATTGTGGTGAGGGAACTGAACACGATTCCGCGCGCCGTGCTGGTGCGAAGCAGCCCCTCGGAATCGACGCTCTTATCGCGCAGGCGATGAACGATGTGAACTCCGTTATCAACACCTAAACCCAGCAGCAAGGGTAACGCGATAACATTTGCAAAGTTGAGAGGAAAGCCGATCAGGACAGTAGCCGCCCCCGTCAAGAGACCTGCCACCAGCAGCGGAACAAGCACGAGCAAAGGATCGAGCCAGGTGCGAAAAATCATGACCAAAAGCAACAATATGAGAACCACGGCGCTTATAAATGCTTGCTCGAATGACCGCACGATGGCCTTCCCCGATTCAAACGTCATTACCGGACCCGCAGTAGCTTCGGGCGCAACCGACCTGACTTCAGTGACAAACTGGCGCAAAAGCGCATTGTCACCGATATCCGCGTTTGGAAACACCTGCAAACGAAAGGTCTCATCAGGACTCACCCAGCGCCCAAGCATTGACTCAGGTATGTCAGAACGGGTGAATTCTGTGGCCGACATTGATTTTCGCAGCAAATCCAGAGACATCGGCAGCGTCGCCAGGAGCCGCTTCTCCAACCCGCCCAGAAAAGCAATCGCATCGTCGGCAGTCATCGCAGCCAGTCTGCTCAGCAGTTGGCGAAAGAGCGCGGCTTGCCTGCTGATCCCGGCTTGAGCGGATATCTCCGGATACTGTTTAACCTTTTCCAAGTATGCATTTATCTGGCCGACTTGCTCCCGCAGCGTAGGCGCAGGTTCCTGTTGAGGATCAAGCAGGTCGGCGGCCATGATGAGACTGAGTTCGTCGATAAGAAAGAGCTTCTCCTCCTGTTCATCCGGCACGAAATCGTGGATCGAAACCACTTTGTCTACCGTAGAAAGCTTCTCCAGACCCGCCTCCAACGCCTCCGCTTCCGCCTCCGACTGCGCTAGCACTATGATCGAGGAAGGATGCTTTCCGGACGTCGCAACAATTTCGTTGATGACGGCAACCGACTCCGTGGAGGGGTCGCGAAGCTTTATCGGATCATACTCGAAGGTGACATGAAAAATGAGAAAGAGTGATGCGGCCACAAGTAGAGCCGTGAGCCAACGAATAACGCTGCGATAGCGAAACGGGAAACTCCTCCAGTCTGAATTCAGGGGTTCGCCGCCATGCAGATGAACCGGACGGTCAAAAGACGGTGTTGGTAAAACGTGCAGGAGCGCGGGCAGTAAACTCAAAGTAATGGCGAATCCTATAAACATTCCCGTTCCCGAAATTACACCCAGCTCAGACACTCCGGCGTAGGCAGTGGGAACGAAGGCGAAAAACCCGATCGCGGTAGAGATCGAGCAGAGTCCCAAGGCCGGTCCGACGTCACCTATGGACTTCTTTATGGCATCCCGCTTATCGCTTCCGTCGATCAGAAAGGCCCGGAAACGAAGACAGAAATGGATAGCGTAATCGACCCCCAATCCGATATAGAGTACCGCAAAAGCCACCGAGATTAGATTGAGATGCCCTACCGCAAGGGCGGCAAAACCAGCGGTCAGGATCACCCCTGTAATCAAGGTGATGACCGTGGCGATGACGGTCTGCCATGAACGCAATCCAATGGACAACGAAAGGGTAACCAAAACCAAGGAGAGCACACCTACGAAAGTCGAGCCCTCGATCAGACTCTCCATCTCCTCGTGCCCCATGGCCGCTCCCCCGGTCAAACGGACACGGATTCCGCGATTACCTTCAGGATCCAGACCTTGGGCGAGATCGCGAATGCGCTGTAAGGGAGCGGCAGCCGGAAGAAGCTTGGTGTAGTCCCGATCGATGCGTGCAATCACCGTTTTTCTGCGATCTTCGGAATCGGAATCTTCATCATTCATGATGTCCTGCCAAGACAGCCATGCAGGATTTCCGGATAGTACGCTTTCAACGGTATGGTTGATTCTTCTGAAGAACGACGCCGGGTCCAAGTCGGCGGATGAATCGAGTTCCTCGACGGCGCTGGAAAGCATACTTATGAGCCCACGCAACGATCTATCCTGGTAAAGGCGGGACAAAAAGGGTTGGGCGCGAGCCAGGTCATTGGTCAGATCGTCCAGGTCCTCAAGGCTTAGAAATAAGAGGCCCTTCTCCTCTAGAAAGGCGTCACCTCCCGGCATATAGGCATCAATTATATAGCGTTGATCCCGGTCGAGTCGGGCCAGCAGTTCCTTAGCTGCCTCGGTCGCGAATTCGGGGGTATCCGCTTCCACCACAACAACGGCGCCCTTGGTGAGCTGAGGAAACATTTCCTGATAGCGGATATAGTCCTGTCTGAAGGGCAGTTCTTCCGCGATCATATCCGTGGTGTCGGTAGTAATGCCCAAGTTGCGGGCCGTGTAGCGCAGGGAGAGCAAAGCGGCCAGGAGGCTCAACAGGACGACAAGCAACGCACGTTCAGCAACGAAAGCGGTCCAAAATTCGAAAAGTCTGCGCCTCATGCTTCTTGTTGGACGTTAGAAATACCCATTTGGTTTCACTCGACGTGAATAAAGCTCAGGTGGAACGGAAAACGGCCATTTATTACGAAGTTGAACTTGATCCGCAAACGACCATGTCTGTTATTTCACTTTGCTACTATAACCCAACCCCAGTTCGTCCCCCGCGATTTCGGCCGTTCGAGTCAAGGAGTTACGAGCGGCACGAAACTGGATATACAGCCGAATCAAGGACCGAAACTCACGAGGCCGTCGCGCCAATCGGGTAAGGAGAAGAGACAGGCGGACGCTTCCGGCCGGCTCCATGGCTTGGATCAGGGACGAAGGTAGACGAGCATCGGCGGTGTCGGCGATGGCTCTCAGCACCAGAAATCTCAGGCCGTGTGATTCGGCTACACGTCCAATGGCCGCGCTTTCCATATCGACAGCCACGGTCTGATTGGCGGCCGCAAAAGCCCTCTTCTCACCCGGTTCCGAGAGCACACGGGAAACTTCCTGAATATCCCCCGAACCGATCGTCAGATGAGGACTTAGCTTCTGAAGCAACCGGCTACGCCAGGAGGCGTCACAAGATAGACGATCCCCCGACTCTGCTGTGACATGCGCCGGAATAACCAACGTCCCCGGCAGCCATCGAGCATCCACGGCTCCCGCGCAGCCCCAACTGATCAAACCGTCGATCGCATCCGCTGCGATTTGCCCGGCAGCCATCCCGGCCGCTTGCGGTCCCATACCACAGAGGACAGCACGAGCGTTGACCGAGAGACGGATGGACTCACCCAAGCGCGCCCGTATGCGGGTAAGCGTTCGAAGCTCCTGCGGAAGGGCAACTATGAAGCCAACTCTCAAGCGCCTTGCTCTAATTTGAGCTTACGATACTGAGCGATCGCCCAGAGCGGAAAATACTTATCGTAGCCGTGATACTTGAGGTAGAAGACGCGCGGAAATCCCGGGGCCGTGAAGTCGGGATCGGCCCAGAGCCCGCCCGCTTCCTGGCGCCGCAAAAGAAATTCAATGCCAGCTTCCACAGAGGGCGAATCTAGGGCGCCGGCCTCCATCAGGCCGATCAAGGCCCAAGCGGTCTGAAAAGTGGTACTGGATTTCCCTTCGCCCCTGGATTCGGGGTGGGAATATGTCTCGTTCGACTCGGCCCAACCGCCATCCGACCGCTGTTTTCCCTCTAACCACAGCACGGCGGCACGGACACAGGGGTGGTCCGAGGGAAATCGCGCGGCCCGCAGCGCCATCAAAACAGACCATGTGCCATAGATGTAATTGGTACCCCAGCGGCCAAACCAGCATCCGCCCTCGTCTTCGCCGAGCACAAAACGGATGCATGATTCAATTGTATCTTCATATTCAGGTCGGTGCTCACCGAGACTCGAGAGGAACATGAGTACGCGGGCACTCACGTCGCTGGTGGGAGGATCGAGCAGAGCACCGTGATCGGCGAACGGAATTTCATTCAAGTAATAGCAGGTGCAGTCGGCATCGAAGGCGCCGAAGCCGCCGTTGCGCGACTGCATCCCGGCCAGCCACTCGGCAGCGCGTTCGATGGATTCCTGATAGGCGGGATCTCCCGACAACACCATTGCATAGGCCACCGCCGCCGTATCATCGAGATCGGGATAGTGCCCATTTCCGAATTGGAACGGCCAGCCACCGGGCCTCAACCGGGGACGGGATTCTCGCCAATCGGCAGGCCCTTCAAGCAGTTGCCTGGGCAAAATCCAATCCAATCCTCGCTTTACCGCCTGGCGGGACGCCGGGGAATCCATATACTGGAGGGCAAGGCAAGCCAATGCCGTATCCCAAACGGGAGAAACGCAAGGCTGGCAGTAAGCTTCCTCGCCACGATCCACCAGCAGACGTTCGAGAGCCTCGCGAGCTGAGCGGCAATGAGGACTCTTCGCGTCATAGCCGAGAAGCTCTAGTGCCTCCCAAGCGTTCACCATGGCCGGGAAGATCGCTCCCAGACCGTCGACCCCATTCAGCCGTTCGGTAAGCCAGGCTTCGGCGCTACGCATAGCCCGACGGCGCACTATACCAGGAATTAGGGGGGCCAACCGGCGTCCGAGGCGCTCGATACGGAGAATCACCTTGTTTAGCAAGGAGCGCACGGGAAAGTAATCCTGCTCCTGGTACGGCGGAATCGTAAACAGCTCGGCGATGCTCACTCTACGCGGATTGGCCGCCTTGGGCTTGAGAGAATAGAGCACGAAAAGCGGGACCATGACAGTTCGGGACCAGTAGGACACCTTGGAGAGGTGGAAAGGAAACCATCGCGGCAGGAGCATGATCTCAACCGGGATGAAGGGGACCCCGCGCCAGGGAAGTTGTTCGAACAGGGCGAGCGCGATTCGAGTGAACACGTTGCTGCGGGCGGCGCCACCCATGGCCAGAATCAGCTGCCTGGCCTTTGCCATATGGAGAAGCTCCGGATCCTCTCCGGCCAATTTGAGGGCAAAGTAGCACTTTACCGAACAGCTGATCTCGGAAGGCCCACCGAAGAATAGAGGCCAACCGCCCTCTTCGTTTTGATGCTGCCGTAGGTACCCCACGATCTTCTTTTCAAGCCATCCATCGACTTCCCCCCTAAAATGCATCATCATAATGTACTCCGCGGTAATGGTGCAGTCGGCTTCGAGTTCGAAGCACCAATAGCCATCTTCATGCCGCAGGCCAAGGAGGCTTTTTTCAGCCCGCCTCAAAGCCTCGTCGATTCTCGCCTCGCGGTCTGCCAGGGAAGCCTGTTTTGCGCTGGCCTCTACTTCGGACATACAGTCAGATCAATCCCTGGTCCCGATGTGCCAAAAGTAGCGCCCGCCTCAGGGTTTGGACAAAGGCTGGGGCAAGTTCATCCGCGCGATGTTGAATGCACTCTTCAACAACAAATCACTTCGCATCGTTAATTCAGTCACGATCACTGTAGCTCGAACGCTCCAGCGCGTAATCTTTACCTCGTTTCCATCGGAAAAACCACGATTCCGGTTGATCTTACGAAGCGTCAACAGAGCCATGCCGATGGCCCAGAGACAAAAGCGGCGGATACCGGTTTCACAGGGTGGGATCAGTTTAACGTAGGCGAGCGCCCGATCCAGGTGGCCATGCGCGATGCCGATCAATACGCCCAAAGCGCGTGCGAACCTGGGATCGCGATGCATTTCCCTGAGTCGCTCCAGATCGAAACCCTCGCGCACAAACACCTCGCGGGGCAGCCAGCACGCAGAACGGTCGAGATCGTCCCAGATATCTTTGAGAATGTTAGTCATCTGAAGACCTTGGCCGAACGACACGCCGAGATGCATTAGTTCGGCTCGATGCTGCTCAATAGCCGGCGAGTAGGCACAGAAAAGGCGAGTCAGCATCTCACCAACGACTCCGGCCACATAGTAACAGTAGGCATTCATAGCCTGCATATCGGCAAGTCCCCTGACCGTCTTGTTGAGCTGAAAGTTCACCATGCCGTCGGCCATGGTGGCCACGCAGTTTTCTAGAATCTCCCGCTGAGTCCCGGAAAATCCATGAGTAACTGCAACTACCGGCGCCATGTTCCAAATCAACTCATGCTCGCCCGCTATGGTCGTTTCGGAAAGCCTGGGGGCCAAGGCGGCGGCCAGCGCGGCTGAATCCCGTTTCCCCTTCACAACCTCGACAAAAGCCTCGATATAACGCAGTTTCTCTTCGGCGGCGAGCGCGGGTTCATCCTCTATCGTGTCAACAGTGCGGCAGAGGAGATAAGCATTACCGACGATCTTGCACAGTTCAGCCGGCAACCGAGGGATCGTCAGGGCAAAGGTCCGGGAAACATTTTCCAGCAGATGGGCCTGAAGCGAGCAGGCGTCCCAATGCGCCAGCGAATTCAATTGGGCGGCCGGACTTGCCGGGGGCGGCCGGCTATTGATCGTAAGTCCAATCATCCCGTTCGTCTGATATGCCCAACCGTCAGGTGTCTTACGTAACCCATTCCCTCAGGACTGGCAAGAAAACCAGTAGAGTATCCGCTCCGGCGACCGAAATAACCACAGCCAGAAATCACAAGTCAAGCCCTTACACGGTTCCGCCACCACCTCCAGCCATGCGCTGAATGTGACCCCGGAACCCGCTCACTCCTAAGCATTTTCGACAATTCGACTTGACCGGAACGGATCCCTGAAAAGAGTGTCAACGGGCGTTTGGGTCGGAAGTCTTAGTAAACCAGATCAGTATGCAGGTAGTTTTAGCACAACCGCGAGGTTTCTGTGCCGGGGTCGTTCGCGCCATTGAAATCGTAGAAGCAGCCCTCGAAATCTACGGGCCACCGGTTTATGTGTTGCACGAAATCGTGCACAACGCCCGCGTCCTCCGGGATTTGAGCGCTCGCGGAGCGATTTTTGTCGACGAACTGGAGGAGGTCCCGGAAGGCGCAAATATCGTTTTCAGCGCCCATGGCGTATCCGCTGCCCGAGCGCAGGCGGCGCAGGAAAAAGCCGACAACGTCATAGACGCCACCTGTCCTCTGGTCACGAAAGTCCATCTGGAAGTCAAACGACATGCCAGGGCAGCGCGGGAGGTCATCTTGATAGGGCATGCCGGCCACCCCGAAGTAATCGGGACGCTGGGACGCTATCACCACGAATATGGGGGCAGCATTTACCTTGTACAGACTGTCGAAGATGTAGCCAAACTGGAGGTGAATGAACCGGGAAATCTGGCATTCGTGACCCAGACCACGCTATCCGTTGACGACACGAAGCAAGTCATCGCCGCCTTGAAGGAGCGCTTCCCCAATATCGTCGGCCCGCGCAAGGACGACATCTGCTATGCAACGCAAAATCGCCAGATGGCAGTAAGGCGACTGGCCGCGGAAGTTGACGTTCTCATTGTAGTGGGCGCCCGTAACAGTTCCAATTCCAATCGCCTGCGCGAGGTCGGAGAAAATAGTGGACTCAGCGCCTATCTGGTTCAGGAAGCAGAGGACATCGATTCCAACTGGTTTTCTGCCGGCGCGCGGGTCGGTCTTACGGCCGGAGCATCGGCGCCGGAAATCCTGGTAGAGGAAGTCTTGGAGCGCCTCAGCAATCTGGGGATTGCTGACGTTCAAGAACTGGATGCGGAACCTGAGGGCGTCAATTTCCCGATTCCCTCAGACCTCGTGAAGCTGCGTCAGCACGCGCAGGCAAGTAAAGCGGCGGCGCCCATCGGTTAACGACTAAACGTTCACGATTATACGATATCGCAGCATCTGTATCCACCATGGGAGTACCTCTTCGCCAACAACTTGCCGTCGCTCGCTATATTATAGGCAAAAAGATCAGCGGGCAGAAACGATATCCGCTGGTTCTCATGCTGGAACCGCTATTTCGCTGCAACCTCGCCTGTGCGGGCTGTGGGAAGATAGACTACCCGGACGAGATACTAAACCGGCGCATGTCGGTCGAGAAATGTATCGAGGCGGTAGAGGAATGTGGAGCCCCTATCGTGTCGATAGCGGGAGGCGAACCCCTCGTTCACAAGGAGATGCCCGCCATCGTGGGCGAGTTCGTGGCCAGGAGGAAATACGTCTACCTGTGTACCAATGCCATCCTGCTGAAGCGGCGTATGGACGCTTACACACCTTCTCCCTACCTGACCTTCTCCATCCACCTGGACGGCGAGGAAGACCGTCACGATGCCTCTGTCTGCAAGCAAGGCGTATTCGACATCGCCGTCGAAGCCGTCAGGGAGGCTCTGGGGCGAGGATTTCGCGTTACCGTGAATTGCACACTGTTCCAAGGAGAGAACGGGCCGGAGGTGGCCGACTTTCTCGATCTTGCGACCGATCTGGGAGTCGAAGGCGTGACCATATCGCCCGGCTTCAGCTACGAGCGGGCGCCCCGCCAGGATGTGTTCATGATGCGGAGCGCAAGCAAGCAACTGTTTCGCGACATTTTTCGCTTGGGAAAAGGCAGGAATTGGCGACTCAACCAATCGAGTTTGTTTCTCAATTTTCTGGCTGGAAACGAGACCTACGAATGCACGCCCTGGGGGAATCCCACGCGTAATATCTTCGGCTGGCAGCGACCCTGCTATCTCCTGGTGGCGGAGGGCTACGCGCCCACATTCAAGTCGCTCATGGAAGAGACCGATTGGGAGAAATACGGTACCGGCCGGAATGCGAAATGCGCCAACTGCATGGCCCATTGCGGCTACGAAGCGACCGCCGTGAACGATACTTTCGCCCATCCCCTGAAGGCGCTCAAGGTCGCTCTCTATGGGCCCCGAACCGATGGACCAATGGCACCGGAGCTTCCGGGAGTATACGACGAAGAGCCACGCGAAGTGGAGCCTGCCACCGCAAAGAGCGCTTGAGGATCGGTATCATCGCGCACGCCAACCGTTGCCACCGAGCAGCTACAGCGCACGCTTTCTCTGCGCAGGGATCGATCCCCGCCAGGTGAACTTCGGCGCTCAGCTTTGTACAATGGTGGCTCTAGCCGAAAGGCCCGGCATGAATCTGCAGTGATCCTGCCGTTACCCGGCATAACATTCGGGTCGCCACACTCGTGCATTGAATCACATGAATTGCCGGGTTGAAAGAACGTTGAAGTCCCGCCCCTTACCGAGCGAGCTACACTATGGCTCTGGCCGTGAGGCCAGGGATCGAACGGCCGTGATGTTTACGTCGCCCAACAAAACAGATGGGGGAGTGCACTAGCCCCTCTTTCTCAACTGGGCGTCATTTTTGACCTAAGTCGTTGATAAACGACCAAAGGTCTCCACTACATCTCGCTAGTTTTCGATTCGATTTTTGGTGGCGGTTGTGCAGGAAGTTCAAGCTTTAGCTGGTTGAGCAATAGCTTTTGATCCTTACTGGGCTCGGTGTAACGGGTGAGCACCACGGTGCGCCCGTCGGTGGTGGGTAGCTTTACATCGAGCATTTGCATCGCCGCCATTTTCGAAAGCACCTCGACGGCAGTAAGACCAGGGGCCAGATCGCGCAAGCGACGCTTCAGAGTGACCCATAGGCAGTAAGCCAGGAAGCTGATAAAAATATGGGCCTCGATGCGATCGTCCCTTTGGTGATGGATGGGCCGGATGGAGAGGTCATTTTTCATTTCCTTGAAAACTTGCTCGATCTCAGTGAGTTGGATGTAGAGGTGCCAGAGGCGGTGCGGATTGTCGGCACTGAGGGTGCTGCGCAACAGGTAGCGGCCTTCCCGGCGATAGGCCTGACGGTAGTTCTTCCAGTTCAACCGGAAGCTCACCGGCGAGCCATTGGCGGGGCCATCCTCGGGGGCTACGGCAATGTCGAGTAAACGCCAGATCCGCGGGCCGGCTTCCTTCTTGGCTTCGCCCAGTTTAATGAGGATGGTATCGCGCTGGTAACGCCGCTTGCTATCGCGGAGCTTCTTGAGCCTCTCAAGCAATCGGCGCAAACCGCGCAGACGCATACCCTTTTCTTTGTGCAGACGCTCCTTGCTACGGGCCAAAACATAAGTTTCACCCCCCTCCCTGATGAGTTTTACGTCGATACCTGCACGCAGATTCTGCCACTGCTTTTGCAGCAACGATTGCTCGAACTTGTCCAGCCACGAGCGCGGCGTACCCACCAGATAGTCGATCGGCGGGTCGCTTGCACGCATCTGGGCCAAAACCTCCTCGGTAGGTATTCCCCGATCCATGACCCAGATGCGCCGGGCCTTGCCGTAGGCCTTTTCGATGCGAGCAAGAAAATCGCCCAAGGTGGTTTGATCCAGGGTGTTACCGGGAAGCACTTCATAGGCAATCGGAAAGCCCTCCGGGGTGACTACCAGGGCGATCACCACCTGCAGACAATCCCAACGTTTGTCTCGGCTGTAGCCGAACTTGCGGATTCGGCTCGAAGCCGCTGGTTCCTGGTTCGGATCACACTCGAAATAGGTGCTCGTCAGATCGTATAGCAGTACCTCGTAACGGGTGTTGAACAAATCGCTCCAGCGCTTAGTCAGGTGGCTGAACAGGGCCTTTTTGTGCTCCAGCAATCGATCGTGGCAGCGATACAGGGTGTTCTTCTCGGCCAAGGCGAAGTCTTCGCCCAGAAGATCGGCCATGGCTGATTGCTCATACCATTGGCGGTGCAGCCGCCACTCGCTTCCTGGATCGATCAGTCGATAGGCCACCAGGGTTTGCAACACATGGGCCCACCGCCTGCCTTGCCGGGAAGGCCTCACTCGCTCGCGCCAGAACTCACCCAACCCCAATTGTTCATAAAGCACGCAGGACAACCAGCACGCTCCCCATTGCCGGGGCCGCTCTATCCTCAAATCTTTGAGCCGAATCCGTACGATGCTTTCCTCCTCGAGCGGCGGCGCCCGATCTTCGGGAAACAGCGCCACCTGCTCCGGCCGGGCACTACCCTCGGCAAAGATCTCGATACTCTTGCGCCAAGCGCTGCGCTGGCTGTCGTTGATCTCTCCAAGGTAGAGAACCTGCCTCTGCACCACCCGACCGCCACCCACACGCTTATTCTCCACGATGTTCCAATAGCAATGCTCTTTGCCATCTTTGCGCCGACGATTGCACCTCAGAAACATGATGGCCCCCAATTATACAAACATATCGAGGCCTGGGAAGAGGGTAGGTCTACACTACAGGCTGTTCTGCCAACCTTCCCCCACTGTTTATGCGACTCGACAGCCCATTTACCCCCGAAAAAAACTTTTTTAGAGGTTGAGTTGGTCAAGTCGGGCTAGAGGCGTGTCAGACGAATAAGCATGGAAAGTCTCACTTTAGCGGCGGCGTTAGCTTCCTTTCTGATTTGGCTGGCCGTATTGGCGGCACCGTGGCAACCATGGCGAACAAGGGAAGTTATGGAAGCCGCTGAAACTGGAACGGACGAAGATCTGAGCCAAGTGACGGCAGTTATACCCGCTCGTAACGAGGCCGCTGTAATTCGGTCGACTCTGGAGGCACTGCAGAGGCAGGGAAGGGGTCTTCGAGTCCTACTGATCGACGACGGCTCAACCGACGGAACTGCTCAAGCCGCCATGGAGTCAGCGATTCCCTTGCTCAAAATCGTGCCGGGAAAGCCTCTGCCAGACGGGTGGATAGGCAAGGTGTGGGCTCTGGAGCAAGGAACGTTACGAGTTTCGACGCCACTTACGCTCCTTCTCGATGCGGATATCGGACTGAGACCGGGCATATTGGCAGCCCTCCTGTCAAAGCAACGGAAAGAGGAGATCGACTTTCTCTCGATCATGGCAACGCCCAGCCTGAATGGCTTCTGGGAACGTCTGCTCATGCCGGCATACGTTTTCTTTTTCAAACTGCTCTACCCCTTTGCACTATCCAACCATTCCGCTATGCCGGTAGCGGCCGGGGCCGGTGGTTGTGTACTGCTGGAGACAAGCCTGATCGGTCGCATCGGAGGTTTAGGGTGCATCAAGAACGCAATTATCGATGACTGTGCGCTGGCCCGAGCGGTCAAGCGGGCAAAAGCTCGAACCTGGATCGGCTTGTCTCAGGGAGTACACTCAGTTCGTCCTTACGGAGGATTTGGCGCTATCTGGAACATGGTGGCCCGGACCGCATTCACTCAACTCCGCTACTCGATAATCTTACTCGCACTGTGCAGCATGCTCATGGTACTGGCCTTTATTTCACCTCTGATAACGCTATTTTCTCAGCACCCAACGGCACGATTGGTGTCATTATCTGCAACCATGATGATGGTCATAGCATATATTCCGATTCTACGATATTATCGCCTTTCTCCCGTCTGGGCGATGTTCACCCCAGTAATCGGCCTACTCTACCTGAGCATGACATGGGCCTCAGCCATTCGATTCTGGAAGGGCATACGATCGGAATGGAAGGGTCGGGCATATGAACCCAGCCAGGGGACCGCAGACACCTGAATGCCGTCCACCGACATTGCCAAGAGCCGATATCATGCATCTTATGAGCGATCAAAATATTACGGAATAATAAGGTTTAAGGCTAGGAAAAGCATTCGGAATTATTCACTCGCGGGCTTGACGGGGGATTTGCCCGCATCCGGTCAGGGTGGAAAAAGTGCTTATTTTCTCACATATATTGTTAAAACTTGTTTACTTGTTTAATAACCCAAACATAATGTAAGGATAACACAATGCCAATAGGCCCACAAGGACAGAAGCGACCGGCGGGGACGGTTGCCTGTGCGATGATGACAATGAAGATCGCAACCGGCGAAATCGAAGATCCGCACGTTAACCAAGGCAAGCGCGCCGGAGGGATTAAGGGCGCCGCGGCACGCTCCAAGGCTTTGACTAAGGAGCGGCGCAAGGAGATTGCACAGAAGGCGGCGGCGCGTTGGAGAGAATAAAAGGGGGATAGCTTGAACAGACTATTCTTTTGGGACTGCTTGGAGGTCATGAGGGAAGATTTGGCCGATAAGTCGGTCGGTTTGATATACCTGGACCCGCCGTTCAACTCGAAACGCTTATACAACGCCTTTATCGGCGGGGCGCAATGGGTGGCGTTCAATGACACGTGGTGCTGGCATGAAGCCATTGAGGACTTGAGCGAAAAATTTGTCTTATTCTACAGAACCATGCTGTAAAAGAGTCAGGATTTCAATGAACTATAGATTTCAGAGCAAAAAAGCCACAGAAGCTGCGGCCGCTTTTTTGAACATATCGGGCGGGGAGCTAAATATAATGAAACTCGTCAAATTGATGTACCTACTCGACAGAGAATCCATCAGCAAAAGGCGTGTGCCGGTTTGTGGGGGCAGATATCTGTCTATGAGAGACGGACCGGTAATCAGTGAGTTGTTGGACCTAATAAATTCTAAAAATCTAAGGCATTACGACGACGTTGAATGGGATGAGTTTATCGGCGATAGGATAAATCATAAAGTCAGACTCAATAAATCGCCCGGCAGAAAACACCTCTCTGATGATGAACTCAGTTTAATTAAATCCATTTGGAAACAATTCGGGGATATGGATCAATGGGAGATTGCCAAGTATTGTCATAAAAATTGCGCTGAATGGACTCCCGTCGAAGAAAGTACAGACAACATAGGTATTAAAGAAATAGCCTCAGCTCTAGGCAGGCCCCAAAGTGAGATCAAAAGACTGAAATCTGAAGCGCGAAGCTACAACAAGCTGGATGCCATTTTCAATCCCCGATGTGCTTGATAACCCTTGGGACTGCCATCAAAAGCAACAAGCCCCCTTACCATCGCATGGTGGTAATATCCGATCCGAAAAAATGCGAAGGGACCATTGTTTTGGTTACAATAACAAGCAACCCGAATTGGCCAGACAACGATTGCATTATCCAACCGAGCGAATGGAGTGAACTTTCAAAAAAATCAAGAGTGGCCTATTCTACTGTGTCGGTCGGCGCTGCGTCATTACGCCTGAAGCGAGCCATCCACAACGGAGATTTCAAGGTTATTAAATCCCCGAGCAAGAAAGTCCTCGATAAAATAATAGAGGAGGGACTTAAATCGACGGCACTTACCCCTGAAGCCAAAGGACACTTGGAGAGACTAAATTAGGACACTACCGAAACCCCGAGGCAAATACCGATTGAATTCTCGAAGGAATCATTGCGGGATCGCTGGTTATACTTGAAGCACGCCTCGGCAAGATAGAGGGGCATATACTTGACGCTGTAGTGGTGATGCTGGCCGAACCATGCCCGCTTTGCCAGCGCCCAGAACCCTTCAATGCCATTTGTGTGGGTCAGTTGCTCCACGTAGGCCATTGAGTGATTGATTACGGCGTGAACCATCTTGCGACCGATTTGCCGGTAAACCGGATTCTCGTCGGTAACCAGAATCGTTCCGTCCTTCTGCACGAAGCGATCAATGAACCACTCCAGGCCGTCAGATGTCATATCACCGGCAACCTCGGCATGGACGCGCCCACCGCGTTCGAGAACGCCGGTAATCGGTGTCTTGGGGGTGCCGCGACCGCGTGGGTGAGAAACACGATCCTCAACGCGATTGGTCTTTCTCGGCTTGCCGCCAATGTAAGTCTCATCGGCTTCGACTATCCCTTTGAAGAGTTCCTTCTGTTCGGGATCGAGGGCCATTGCCGCCCGAATGCGGTGCATGATTGACCAAACCGTTGCTTGATACATACCAAGATCGCGCGCTATCTGATGAGAGCTCGAAGACTTCTTGGCATTGAGCATCAGAGTCAGGATCAGGAACCAGTTCTTAAGCGGTACGTGCGTCCGGTGAAATACCGTTCCCACCGTAACTGAGAAGGACTTTTCGCATGCCCAGCATTGCCACCGGCTAACCTGTTTATTGCGCTCGGTGTGCTTACAAGTCTTGTGACCGTGGCAATACGGGCATTCAGGTTTTCCTTGCCAACGAACCTTTTCCAAGTAATCTGCGGCTTGTTGGTTAGTTTGAAACGAGTTGAAGAGTTCGATAATGTTCATACGTGTAATGAACACCAAAACCCGAGCTCTGTCAAGCCTTAAACCTTATTATTCCGAAATATTATGTGGAGAGAAGATTTGCCTGCACTGAATTCATTCGGAAAAGTCGGATCATACCTCTTCCTTTTCCTGGTCCTCACGACCATTTCTGCGACCGGCACGGGTGCCGACGATCAAGAAGAACCCGAGTTCCCGCCCGCCAAGACGGTGGTCAAGCGGCTTCAGCACGGACTCATAGAAACCATGAAGGTGGGACCGGAAATTGGCTACGACGGCCGCTTTGACCGCATTACCCCGCTAGTGCTTCAAACTCACCAGCTTTCAGCGATGGCACAGCTTACGGTGGGCCGGCGAACCTGGATGGAGCTCAGCGATGCAGACAAAAAAGGCTTCGTTAGACGATTCGCCCTCATCGTCGTGTCGAGCTACGCATCCCATTTCAAAAAATATGGCGGCGAAGCATTCGAATGGATCCGTGAACAGGAACGAAGACCAGGACAAATGGCCGTCTTTACCGAATTTCAAAAGGCTAATGGTGAAGTCATTCCCTTCATATACATACTCAGCGACAGCGGCGGCAATTGGCGCATTATCAATATTACCGCTAAGGGGATCAGCGACCTTGCCCTGAAGCGTGCCGAGTACACGAGTATCATCAAACGGGACGGCTTTCCGGCCTTGTTGAAGAAGCTGGACGAAAAGGTCACGGAGACGCGCGAAAAGCACCTCACCGAGCAGACCTGATGTTTCGACTACTGTTCCGTGCCGTCACCTGGCTGCTGGTATTGGCCTCGCTGTCGGCCGTCACCGGCTGTACTACCACGGGCACTTCGAGCGCGAGTCGAGATCCTCTAGAGAACTTGAACCGCCCTATCAACGAGATTAACCGAGGCCTGGATCGCATTTTTCTCAGACCGGTGGCGGAGAACTATGCCAAAAGTATCCCTAAACCGATGCAATCCGTTATTACCAACTTCTACCGCAACCTGGGCGAACCTAAAACCATCCTCAACCAGGTTCTACAGGGGAAATTCCGCATCGCTTTCGAAGACACCGTGCGCTTCGTGGTCAATACGACCATAGGCCTGGCAGGGTTTCTCGACGTGGCTACGCCTGCGGGCTTGGTGAGGCACAAGGAAGATCTGGGTCAGACTCTGGCCATATGGGGCTTCGCCGAAGGGCCCTACCTGGTGCTGCCGTTTCTCGGGCCCACGACCTTGCGTGATCTTCCCAGTCGCTTTATGGGCTCGGTATCAGGATTCGGCACCTTCACAAACCCCCTCTTCTTCCTAGATAACAACGGCATCCGCTACCCTCTCTCCGCTCTCGGCATGATCAACGCCCGGGTCCGGATTATTCCCACATTGAGAACCGTAGAAATCGCAGCAACCGACCGTTATATCTATGTGCGCGAAGCTTATCGAGAAGATCGCCAGTTCGATATTTTCGACGGAAATCCGCCTCTCGACGACCTTCTGGAGGACGAATTCATGGATGAAGACCTGTTTCTGGACGACGAAGGTTTGTTTGACGACCTGGAGTGATCTTTGATCAGATCGGAGTCATTGCGGAATCGTCCCTCGATCTCTCTTGAGCTACGGAGCATTCTGAGATAATTTCAGAAGCTAATGCTGAATCTACATCGATTCAAAGTTGAGCCGTTCGTCGAGCATTTGGAGAAAGGTTACTTCGAAACCTTTGGGTTGATGCAACCGGACTACGCTACCATCTTGCGATGGGCGGGGAGCCTGGTTCTGGAAAAGATCGCGAATTGCGACTGCCTTTACCACAACGTGGACCACACGATTATGGTCACCTTGGTCGGCCAGGAGATTTTACGGGGCAAACACCTGAACGAAGGCAACGTGACCCCGCACGACTGGCTGCACTATATTCTCTCGCTGCTCTGCCACGATATCGGTTACCTGCGCGGTGTCTGCAGCCAGGATTGCGACAATTTTGTGGACACGGGGATCAAAGGAAAGCTCGTCGAGGTTCCTGTCGCCGGGACGGATGCTTCGCTGACACCCTACCACGTGGCCCGCAGTATCGTGTTCATTCGGGAACGGTTTAAGGGAAACCAGAACATCGATGCCGAAGTTCTGGCACGCAATATCGAGATGACCCGTTTCCCTCCTACCGAGTTGCCTGAAGGCTACGACACCGCAAGCCAGCCGGGCCTGACCCGAGCGGCCGATTTCATCGGACAATTAGCGGATCCCGATTACCTCAGGAAGATTCCGGCGCTCTTCTATGAATTCGAGGAAACCGGCACCAATAAGGATCTCGGCTACGAAAACCCAGGCGCGATGCGGCACGATTTTGCCCGGTTCTTCTGGGATGCCGTCAATCCTTATATTCAAGACGCCCTCGAATATCTCAAAGTTACTCAGGAAGGAAAGCAGTGGATCGCGAGTCTCCATTCCCATGTTTTCCGCATGGAGCACTTCTAAGGTTCCCGTGCCGCATCCTTCCGAATGGCGGTTGTATCGATTGGGATCAGGGCCTTGTTCGAAACGAAACCGCAGTCGATCGGTTACGCCACCACCCCACCCCACGTCGCCTGAGGACCGGCCAACCTGGTCCGAGCCCAAATCCCAAACGGCGAGGCAAACGCAGCATGGCCAAAGGTACACTGCTTCCCCCCGAATCCACTACTTTCAGCGATCCTCGAACCGGTAGGACGATTCGTCTGAGATCCTGTCCTGCCCATCGGCTGACCCAATAGCCCGTCATTCAGACGGGGAGAGCCAAGGGTCTCAGGGAAAGTACGGTTGTCGTCAAATACGGCGTACGCATTGCCATCAATCCGCTGGTGAGCGGGCTCGGCATAGCGCTGCCCAGCCTCCTCTCGGGTGTGGTGGTGACGGGTATCGTGCTTGGACTTCCGACAGCGGGACCGCTCTTTCTCACTGCCCTCACCTCCCAGGACATGTATCTGGCAGGGGCATTTCTCCTGCTTTCCGCAACTTTCCTGCTGATCGGCAATCTCCTCGCCGACATCACGCTTGCCTGGATCGATCCCAGGATCCGCTATGAGTAAGGCCACGAATTCCAGTGCGGATGCACCTGCTGGAAAGGCGCTGCAAAGTGCCGCCGTCGCGCCGGCCGGCGAATCGTCGGCCGGAAGCATCACCCACTATTCGGTAGGAAGATTGATCTGGCGGCGGTTCCGCCGGCACAAAGCAGGGGTGGCCTGCGGATTGTTTCTTATTGGTCTTGCGATGTGTGTCTTGACCGCTGAATTCATTGGCCCTCACTCCATCCACACGCGCCAATTCAAATACGTTCATCTACCTCCCCAGGGCATCCATTTCCGAGGAGAGGACGGAGTTCACCTGCGCCCATTTGTCTACGGCATCAAATCTCACTGACTCTCACGCTCAGGTCACAACTACCAGCACCATGGCGCCTGCCCCGCTGCTGGAAGTGGATGACCTGCGCACCTATTTCGACACCGACGAAGGCACCGTCAAGGCGGTCGACGGGGTGTCCTTTTCCGTACGCCGCGGCCAGACCCTAGGCATTGTGGGAGAGAGCGGTTGCGGAAAAAGCATTACCGCATTCTCGATCCTGCGGCTCATCCCCAGTCCCCCGGGAAGAATCGTCGCGGGCAGCATTCGCTTCTCTAAAGAGGAGAACGGTTCCTCACCAATCGACCTGGCACAACTCCATCCCCGGAGTCGCGAGATTCGCCAGATTCGTGGGAACGAAATCGCCATGATATTTCAGGAGCCGATGACGTCGTTGAGCCCGGTTCACACAATCGGCAACCAGATCAGCGAGGCCGTACGGCTGCATCAGCAGACCAATCGAGCCGAGGCCAAAACACGATCCATCGAGGCACTGCGTCGGGTTCGCCTGCCGCGACCGGACCGACAGTATGACGCTTTTCCCCACGATTTGAGCGTAGTGGAACATATCAGCGATCGGGTAGCCGTCATGTACCTGGGAAAAATCGTCGAAACGGCATCAGCATCGACACTCTATACGAACCCGACGCATCCCTACACAGCCGCTTTGCTTTCGGCGGTGCCGGTAGCCGATCCAAAAGGCAACCGAACCTCATCGCCCTCGGGGGTGATGTGCCCGACCCCGCTGAGATCCCCCCGGGATGCCGCTTCCACACTCGCTGTCCTTACGCTGAGGAGATCTGTCGAAAGGAGGAACCGCCAAAGCGCAGTGTAGCCCACGGTCACTGGTCGGCCTGTCACTTTGCGGGGGAATTGGACTTTCCCAGGTGGACCGTATCGAACGCTATCTAGCGGAGGACCAATGACGGGGTGGGCTGCTTACGATTCCTCAGGTTTCAATCCCAGATAGAGATCAATCATCAGAATAAGGTCCCAATCCATCTTAATTGAACCGACATTGATAAAGGAACCAAACACCTGCTGGGGCAGACCGCCTTTGCCGGTATGCTCTCTGTTCGCTCCGTAGATGTCTGCATCCATGCGAAGCTGACTCTCGATCCAGGGGTTACTCAAGGCCTCGGCAAGGGACTCCCTGCCCACGAGCTTCTCCGCATAGGCTCTGGCCAGGTTGACACCCTTCTTGTCCGGCGAGGCAGCAGGGGACTGCTTGGATGCCAACCAGCTGTCGAATATCTCGAACTGTGAGGCATCAGCCAGCCAGACCGCCAAGGCCAGTCGAGCGTAGTCACAATTGCCGGTATCCGGACGACGAGAGGGGTCGATATACGGATTGCAGCGAAAATTCAGCGGCACGGGAAGCATGACGAAGGATAAGCGCCCCGCAAATCGATGCTTTATTCGTTCTATGATTGCATGGTATTCCCGGCAATGAGAACAGGAATAGTCGAAAAGGTTGACGACGGCCTTCTCGGCATAGGGATCCCCGATCACTGGGACCTGATCGGATTGAAACTTAAAGCGCCCCCCATGGAGTGCAAATGCAAGCGGCCTTTTCTTGTTAACCGTCTCTGCAGGCGCGACCTGGTACGTCTCCAGCGGCGCGCGGTCCTCAGTGTCTGCCTCGGCCCCGGAAACGGAGGATAGACCTATCACGCTGCCAGGATCTGGCAGCGTGGCCACCCCCTCCTCCGTTTCTATTTCCGCGGCAGGATCTGGGGTCGCTGCCGGTTTTGGCGAAGGAACGACCAAATCCACTACCTTCGGCTGGGCTTCGCCGATCGCAAGCACATCAGTACCGTCGTCAGCGTTTCCTCCGGGACCACCCGCTCCGGGGGTAGATTGGGATAGATCATCGGAAACCAGAGTAACGGACGAGTCGATAGTGAAGACCTGGCGCTGTGCTGGCTGCGGAAGATAAATCTGTGCCAGAACAAAACAACCCACTAAGCCGATCCCCGGCGATCCCCAAACCCCACGCTTCGAAAGGGCTGAGCCCACCTTGGGATGGCCGCCTGAACGAAGCACAATGACAAGCATGAGAACAGCGCCTACGAGGCCAGCAGCATGCGACGCCATACAGAATTTACAGAATCCTTTGATTACAAATAGCTGCAGGGAAACGAACCAGATGACCGAACCAACTACTACGAAGGCGAGCATCCAGATGGCGCGTTGGACGCTCTGTCCCAACTGAAAACGGCCTTGGAGGCTTCGTCCCGGGAAAGACATTACCAGGAGCGCCAGATAGACACCGACAGCGCCCACACTGACTGGTATGCCGGCAATATAGGCCCATCGACTTGTCAGCACCTGCTCGCAACCGCTACCACCGTCACAACCGGCAATGGGTCCGGCTGAAATTGACGCCCAGGCGAGATACCCGGCCACCAAACCAGCGATAGCCACCAAAATACGTGAAATCCAGATCATGTTTTGCGGCCCAATATCATGCCACGGGTGAGAGCTTTAATTATTCAGAACAGGAAAAGCCAGCGCAATTCCAGAGAGGTTGGGCCATCGAACCCTGTCTGAATGCGAATGCATACAGCTGCCGAAGCACTGCCGGTCACTCATGCAATCGGGGGAACACGATTGCAAAGCATTCGCTGTCGCATAGTAACCCAGTGTGGAGCTTCGCAATCAACTCCACACTAATAGGAACGAAAAGAATCGATAATGAAATCGATCCGGAAGGCTGAAAATCCGATCGCCTCCACACCACAACCTATTCGTTGGTGGCCTCTCCTGGTCATGGGGTTTTTGGTCGCGGTGGCTCTCGCCTGGATCTGGATTGATCAGGACACTCAGCGCCAGGACAAGAACATACGCTCGGCCATAGCAATACTGGTCTGTATCCCGCTGGTGGCCCTATGGGGGCTCCTGCTTTCGCGTTTGCCCTGGCGCAACAGGCTTTTTTTCCTTGCCGGCTATGTCGGACTGCTGGTCATTGTGGGAGCTCTCTTTCGCATCCGCGAAGTTTCAGGAGACCTCGTGCCCCTGCTCGAATATCGATGGGCCGAGGAACACACGGTAACCTACGATCCCGTTCATACCAAGCCTGCGATTGCTCCTGTCCCTGAATCGAGCAGCGGATTTGATCGGGATTTCGGAGGGGGCTATCCCCAATTCCTTGGCCCGAATCGCAATGCTAAGGTGAGCGGTCCAGTACTCGCGCGTGATTGGAACGTCACCCCGCCCGATCTGCTCTGGCGCCAACCCATTGGCGCGTCGTGGTCGGGATTCGCGATTTCGGGATCCATCGCCATCACGCAGGAACAACGCAAGGATGAGGAGCTGGTGGTCGCCTATGAACTCCTGACGGGCAGCCTCCTCTGGCTCCACGCCGATGAAGCCAGATACGAAACTACCATCGGGGGCCTGGGCCCTCGTGCGACACCGACAATAGACGGTGATCGCGTATTCACGGTGGGCGCCACCGGTATTCTCAACTGCCTCGAACTGGCAACCGGCGCCTTGCTTTGGAGCCGAAATATGGCCGACGAAAATCACGCCCACACGCCCGATTGGGGATACAGCGGTTCTCCCTTGGTCTGGAACGAAAAGGTGATCGTGTGCCCCGGCGGGAAAGATGAGCGGTCCCTGGTTGCCTACCACAACGAAACAGGAGAGTTACTCTGGGGAGGAGGGAGTGATCCGGCTCACTACAGCTCACCAGCTCGCGCCAGACTATTGAGACATGACCAGATTCTGATCTTCAATGCCTTTGGTCTGGTCGCACACAATCCAGACGATGGTTCGGTACAATGGAAATATGCCTGGCCTCGGGGTCACCCCCACGTGGCCATGCCGGTCCTTCTTCCCGATTCTAAAATACTGGTTTCAAGCGGCTATGGCGCCGGAAGTGAACTCCTCCAGATTGCATTCTCCGCTGACGAGGAACCCAAGTGGTCGGCGAGACGGGTCTGGAGAACCCGGCGACTCAAAGCTAAATTCACTAATGTTGTTCATCATAAAGGCTTTATCTACGGTCTGGACGACGGTAGTTTGGTCTGCCTGGAGGCTTCGGACGGAAACCTGAAATGGAAAGGCGAGCGATACGGCCACGGCCAGATGATCCTGGCGGGAAACCTGATGTTGGTCACGACTGAATACGGAGACGTCGTCCTTCTGGAGCCGGTGCCCGAAGAGAGCCGCGTACTCTCCCGAATCTCGGTATTTGGCGGAAAGTCATGGAATCCTCCCGCGTTGACGGGCAATTTGCTACTGATTCGCAACCACCGGGAAGCAGCCTGTTATCGTGTGCCCCTCGCAATGACGACCGAAGCCCCAGACGGGAAATCCTGATTAGGATACATTAACATCGTAGCTGGAGCCTTCATGTCTCGGCGAAGCCATGTATCCACGGACGCTCTGGTTTGACCGGGGTGAAACTGCAGCGTGCAGAGTCTCCCACGGCGGATCAAACCCACCCCGCCCTTCGGGCACCCCTCCCAAGAGGGGACTGTTATAGCTGGCTATCGTTAGGTGGAGGTCCCCTCTCGGGAGGGGTGTCCGCAGGGCGGGGTGGGTCATGCCCAGTCTGAGACGAGTTTCAGAGGAGCCCTCAGGCGAAGACGGATCGGCTTCAGCAAAATCCGGCCTATCGAACTCCTTCCGAATGCGAATGCATCCAGCTAAGGACAACCTCCGGCAGATTTCTACTCCTCCTCGTCCATCCACGCCCGGTGCCGGGACCACACACCTCCGATAGGATGTTCCGCTATGACGCCGTGCACGCGGTGGTGATCGACGGCATTCTGGTCGATCATCTGGCGCAAGGAGCGCCCAGCGCGTTGGCGCCAGAACATAAGAATCAAGACCAGAAAGAGGCCGTAGAGGACTAATCCGATCATGGACATTGATGCAGCATAGTTCGTCATCCTACCCCGGACAATCAGATTTTTCTCGAACCTGCAGCGTAGCCGGCTTCACAAGAAGGTGGGGACCCAGCTCGAATCCCTCAACGAGCCGTGATCATGCTTTCCGGGTTGGATTTCGCTCAAGACGCTCTCTTCCATCTTTGGGTGCGTATTCCGATCAATTCGGACACCCAGTCCGGTTTTATCCGGACACCGATCCGGTTCATACCGGACAGTTGTCGGAGCGTAGCGACGCTGGGTGTTCATGAGCTAGTCTCATGTCCGATAATTAAGTTGAATTAATCTGTCTTACCATGTTATGCTATCGGCATGGCAAGACCCATATCCATAATTGAACTTACAGATCTTGAGCTGCAAGAGTTGCAGCGTCGCGTGAAAGCACCGACAGTATCCGTGCGCGACAGCCTTCGGGCGACAATCGTACTGCGTCGTTCCGAAGGCGTCAAACAGGCGCAGCTCGCGGAAGAACTCGGGGTTAGTGTGCCCTGCGTGAACAAGTGGTCGCAACGCTTTGAGCGAGACGGCTTGGAGGGATTGCGGGACAGGAAGGGACGAGGACGGCCCCGATGGATACCGGCGGGCAAGGTTGAGAAGGTCATTACCGAGGCTACACGACCGCCGAAGCCACGCACTCGCTGGAGTGTTCGCACCATGGCCAGGGAGGTGGGGATTTCCCCCGACAGCGTGCAGCGCATCTGGCGGGCTAACGATATCAGGCCTCACTTGGTCAGGACGTTCAAAGTGTCCAATGACAAGTACTTCGAGCAGAAGTTCTGGGATGTGATCGGCTTATACCTGGATCCGCCAGAGCGGGCCCTTGTATTGTGTTGCGACGAAAAGAGCCAATGCCAGGCTTTGGAGCGGACCCAGCCGGGCTTACCTCTTGGCGTGGGAGAGATTTGCACCAAGACACATGACTACAAGCGACACGGGACCATTACGTTGTTTGCAGCCTTGAATTATCTGGACGGCAAGCTCATCGCACGCACCGAACAGCGGCATACCCATGTAGAATGGTTGCGGTTCTTGAAGCAAATCGAGCGGGAGACACCCAAGCAGCTGGACTTGCACTTGATCGTTGACAACTACTGCACGCACAAGCAACAGAAGGTCCGCAAGTGGTTGTCGCGCCATCGGCGTTTTCACATCCACTTCACCCCGACCAGTTCGTCCTGGTTGAACCTGGTCGAGCGCTTTTTCGGCGAACTGACCCAAGATGTTATCAGGGATGGTAGTTTTACCAGCGTCAGGCAATTGGTCGAAGACATAGAAACCTATCTGGCTGAAAGGAACCTCGACCCCAAGCCTTACAGATGGAAGGCGAAGGGAGAGGAAATCCTGCGCAAGATCCAGCGCGCCAAACGTGCCTTGGCAAAGCAGACAGGGAAAACTAATTAATTTATGTTATTTATCGGACACCACACTAGTATAGTGTCCGATATCAGTCAAGATTTCGGTGATTGAAAGGAGCTGTCCGAGCGTAGCGAGGGTCGATCTGTCCCACCCCCTTACAAGGTCTCGGCGAGGAGTTATCCATGGACCCAGAGCGTCCGAGAATGGGCCCTATACAGTTCGTCGGAGGGCGCTCTGGTTTTGTGGGTAACTCCGTCTCGCGAAGTCCCGTGAGGGGTCGCTTGGAGGAAGATCCGAAGGTTCTCATGGGTGGTTTTGCTTTCATTTTCTGATTTGTGTTCTCTTGCGCATGGACTCGCCTTTGAGCTCCAAACGGTAAGCGTTGTGAACCAGCCGATCGAGGATCGCATCAGCGATGGTGGCATCGCTGATAAGCTCGTGCCACTGGCCGACCGGGACTTGACTGGTGATCAGCGTGGAGGCGCTGCCGCAGCGGTCGTCGAGGACTTCCAGGAACTGCCGGTACTGTTGAGGTTGGACCGAGACAATGCCCAGGTCATCGACCAGCAATAGATCGGCCCTGAGGAGCTTTTTGAGCAGGCGGGTCAGACTGCCGTCGGCCTGCGCCAACTGCAGGGCGCGGAAGAGTTTCGGGGCGTAGAAGTAAAGGGCCCGGAATCCATCCCGGCAGGCCTGGTGGCCCAGAGCACAGGCCAAAAAGGTCTTGCCCACCCCGGTCGGTCCGAGGATCAGACAGTTTCGTCTCTGGCCGATCCAATCGGAGGTCCGAAGCTGCTCGATGTGGTCTCGCCTGAGTCCTCGTGAGGACTGATAGTCGATGTCCTCCAGAGCGCACTTGATCTTGAACTTGGCATAGGCCAGCCGAGTCATCAGAGCTCTGTTTTCGCGCCATAGCCACTGTCGTTCGACCAGCAGGGCCAGACGCTCCTCGAAGTCCAGCTGAGTGCTATCAGGGTGCTCTCTTTGCTCCTGCAGGGCTTCCCGCATGCCCTCCAGACGCATCGCGTCAAGCTTCTCGATGGTTTGGGTATGGTTCATCAGCTTGGGTCCAAGGATTGTTCGTAGTAGCCGGCGCCCCGGAGGTTTTCGTGATGGGGCGGGCTTAACGGCAGCTGGGCTTGATCATGGAGCTGATCAAGCTTGGTCTGCAGGATGCTTTTGACGCTTCGGTAGGAGTAGGCCTGAAGGTCAACCGCCCGGCGGCAGGCCGCTTCCATGCGTTGCTCACCCACATCGCGAGCCAGGTGCATCAACCCGAGGCAGGAGCGGTAGCCCTGCTCGGGATGAGGACGAGTTTGGAGGATCTGCTCAGCTAGCAGAGCACAGCAGGGACCGACTTTGCGAGCCCACCCGATGAGCCGTCGGGGAGTCCATTGGGCATGGCGTTGATGGGATTTGGGCCGATGCTCGAGGATGGTGCTGAAGGCACCGGCACGGTCACTGCGCAGGTGCACCGCGATACGTTTGCCGTTATGGTAAACTTCCAGCGTAGATGCGCTCAGGCGCACCTCGACCCTCCGGTGGACATAGTGGTAGGGGACGCTGTAGAAGTGCTTGTCGACGACGATGTGGTAATCGATATTGACCTTGGCCTTGCGCCATTGGGCCAGCTCATAGGGCTGCCGGGGCAATGGCCCCAGGGCGGCCTTATCAATCTTCTCGAACAGTTCGTCGCGGCAGCCCTCTTTCTGGCTGAAGGGCTTGGCGTTGATCTGTGCGAGGGATCTTCTGATCTGCTCATTGGCCGCACCCAGGCTGAAAAAGGTATAGTCACGCAGGGCTCCTAAAATCATGCGTTGGGCGATCTGTACGGCAGTCTCCACGCTGGCCTTATCCCTGGGCTTGCGGGCCCGGGTGGGCAGTATGGCGGTGCCGTAGTGCTCGGCCATCTCCTGATAGGTGGGGTGAATCTTCGGTTCGTAACGGCAGTAAGCGGCTACGCCGGTCTTGGTGTTGTCCGGAACGATCAGCCGGGGAACCCCGCTATAAAAGCTCAGTGCATGCACGTGGGCGGTGATCCACGAGCTGAGCTTCTGATCGGCGAACGCCTCGACGTAGATCTTGTGACTGGCTCCCATGGCGGCGACGAACAGGCAGGCATGCAGGCTTTTGCCACTTACCGGGTCGCGGATCTCCAGCTTGGCTCCGCCCCAGTCCACAAAGAGCTTCTCTCCGGGTTCATGATGGTGCCGTTGCACCGGATCGAGTCGGTTCGCCCATTGTTTGTAGAGATGGCAGAACTGGCTACGTCCGTAGCCCTCAGGGTGACCCTGGCGATACTCCTGCCAAAGCAGCTGCAAGGTCACGTGCTTGCGTCGCAGCTCCTTGTGAATGCAGGCCCAATCGGGCAAAGCTCGACCGACATCCTTTGGCGCCGGCGGTGTAGCCCGATCACCAGGCGAAGCTTCCTCGAAGAGCTTCTCCCAGAGGCCCTGCTGGTCCAGCCCAGCGGGCAGAGGCCATGACAGTTCGGCCTTGTCCGCACGGGACAGATAGTCCGCTACCGTGCTGCGGGGCACACCACTGGCTCGGGCTATATCCCGCAGCGACAGGTTCAGTTCATACTTGAGTCTCAGGACTTCTTTGATTTCACGCATGGATAATCGTTCTCTTGCCATCGGCGGGACATAACCACCGCCGATACGGTTATCCAGCGTCGCTTCGCACTGCTTGACTGGGTCAATCCGGCACATTTCGGACAGCAATCCGGTAGCTGCCTCAAAGTGTCCGAAATCAGACCGGATTGCCTGTCCGAATAGAACCGGACTGGGTGTCCGAAATGAACCGGATTGGGTGTCCGGTTTCAATCGGAACAGGTGTCCGATTTCGACCGGAATTTGCATTTGGGTCTTGGCAACAGATTTTTTGCCAGCCTATTTATTCTTCTCACAGGTCGTCATACGCGAAGGTGTTCAGAGAGAATTCATTGGGTTCGCCATCCACCCATGTTCCGATGTAGAAAAGCAGGTGGCGGTCGCCTACCCAATCACATCCTTCTGCAGATCCCGTAACACCGTAAGACCACCCCAATCACCTCCCCTCATTCGACGCGGACCCGACTTGCGCCGCTCGCTCAGATACCCGCGAAAGATCTCAAACTGATCCTGCACGAAGTCATTGGAACCCAGCACAGCCCCGTCGGTGAAATAGCGCACCCGGCAGCGTAGCAGTTCAGGCATCGAAAGCTTTCCTCCACCCTCACGGACTGCCCTTGCCTTTTCTTGATCGATATACGGCTGACCACTATACCGGGGCAAGCTCCCCTTCCCGAAAATTGCCATCCTATAGCTTTCCCGGGCCGTTTTCCAGTCGGAGCCGAAACTCAGCATCTGAATGCCTCGGCGTGCCTTTTCGGACCCGCCCAGCGCTTCCCCATACCCGCAGAAGCGATATTCCTTCGGATCCTGGCAAAGATGCGCACGCACCGGGTTCAAGTCGATATAGGCCGCCACTGTCTGCAACGCTAAGGGCCTGCCTTCGATCAGCACACTACGGAACCTTTCGGCCCACAGCGTCCCAAAACGCCCGTGGGTACGGTTGTACCAAATCGAAAAGCGCTGCTTGAGTTCCTTCATGAAAATCGATACATCTCCCATGCGCGCCCTCAGCCTGTCCCGCCAGGCTTTCCCATAAGGTCCGTCCTCCTGCAACGCCGCAGTCAGCATCGATACTCTCACATCCCCCTCGCCATGCAGTCCTGAGAAGCGTTTAACCAGTTCCTCATCAGTAACTTCTCTATACTCCGGTATCCTAACCAGCAGATGAAAATGATTGCTCATAATGCAATAGGTTAGAATCTCCACTCCGCAGAAAGCGGAGACCCTTCCAATCTGCCTCCTCAAGACCTCTTTGGCCCGATTATCCAGATACCACTCTCCCCCTGCAATCCGTGACATACAATGGTATATCGACGGACATCAACCCATCATATTTATCCTTCGTAAGTTCATAACTTCCTCTAAATCCTACCATACCACTGCTGTCAATCTATTTTTTTGCCAGCCTATTTATTTACGACGAGCTTGGCGATCCACAATTACCACTGATCCAACCGATTCGGGCCGCCTTTCCATAGATTTTCAAACATGGTTGGAAGCAAAGTTGCTGGAAAAGATGAATTTTAGTCTTGGCTGGAAATTGGACTTGGAGAAGCAACTTCCTGTTTTCGATTACTCCCAAATTCGCTCCCTCTACGGCGCGGAGGTTTCCTCGGCAAACCGGTAAAATGCCTCGGTGTAGAGCGCCGCCGCGCCCGGATCGGTCACCGTCATGAGGCCTTCGCCACTAAGTCCCGAGAGAATCGTCTCCCAAACCGTGAGGTCGAAGCTGCGCTGGAGGGTATAGGTCTTGGCTGGGTCGACGACGATCGAGAGTTGCACGTCGCCACTCTCGGGGAGGAAGGAAATACTCGCAATCAGTGGTTTTGGCGACTCAGAGACGAAGAACACGTTGGCCTGCAGGTTCGTCAGGGAGGTATTTCGCCTGATGATGTCCGACAGCGTCGTTGACATGAGTTCCGCCCGAAGGTCCTCGAGCTCGGGGTCAAAGAGGAGAAAGAAGCGATCGCCTTCGGCGAGGTTGATAAATTGCTCTTCCAGCGCCACTGCGATGAGCTCACCGACCGGTCCGCCTGGAATATGGTTTTCTGCGAGCGCGCCGACCCATAGTTCAATCTCATCCACGTTGCTGTAGACATCCTCCAGCGCCGCTTGGATGGCTGGATCCGACGTAACTTGCGAAAAATCCAAAGCTGGATCCAGCCCGAAAAGTTGGCGCATTTCGTTGTAGGAGGGCAAGCCGTGATCCCGTCCCCGCTGGATATTCAGCGAGACAAGATCCATGCCGCCGGAACCCGGAGCACCAAACAGTTGATGCCTCAAGTCGTCGATGACGCGCGTGTCGACGTCCTCCTGGCTGTGGGTAGCGAGCCCTTTCAAAATCAGGTCGATAAGGCCGGGCTCGGCCACCAGAGTGGCCGGCGTGAAGAAGGCGTCCATCGTGGGGATGGAATGGCCGGGAGCAATGTTGCCGTCGTCTTGCACGAGCATGAATTGGCTTGAAACCATGGTGTGTCCGACACGGTAGAAGGCCGTGGCGAACTCGTTGGTAATTGACGCGTCGCGTGCCGGGTCGTAGCTAAGCGTAGCGAAGTCAGGGGCTAGCGAGCCCAGCAGTGCGGGCAGAAATTCATTATAAGTGATCGACTGAATCTGCGCGCCAACGATCTTGCGCGCTCTATTATACACCTGGGAATGGGTCCACTGGGGATTAGCCCCGGCGATTTCGCCCGACAGTCTATTGTGTTCGCGCACGAAAACCGTGTGCATGCTGATGAGTCCGAGATGCTCGTTGGCGCGGACATCGCCGGCAAAGAAGAGAGAGACCTCCGGTAACCCGGTGGGGTTCGCGTTCGCTAGACCGCTTACGTTGAACGGGAGCAGATCCCCGTCGCTGGTCTCAAGGCGACCGCCGGAGGGCGCTTGCAGATACGCCGCCCGGAAGGTATCGGAACCGTAGATCATCGACCCGTCGAGATAGGAAGTGATACTATTGACCTGCTCTCTGGGGTTGTTTGGTGAGGTCCCCGTTCCTGGATCGAAGCGCGTTCGCATCATCGGAATCACGGGCGCGAGGATATCCCCGGCAGCAACCGCGATGGGGAACGCTTCTTGCCCGTCGGCACTCGTTTCCGAGAGCGTGATGTCGTGATCGATAAACTGTCCCCATTGCCAGACCATGCCACTGAGCCCATAGGGATTTGGCATGGGACCCAATTGCTCGCAAACCGTATTGGATATCTCGCGGGCGTTGGGCATGCCGATTTCTTTGGGTTCCGAAATTCCGTCGTCGTAGTGCGCCGACGCAAGCCGCGAAAACATCATTCCTGCCGCGCCCTGGTTCGGCAGGGCGATGTTATTTCCGAATCCATCGATACTTCGGTCTTCCGCCTGCAATCCGAGCCGACAAACAACCACCGAAAGCACGATCAACAATCCCAGGCCAAAAGCTGATTGAACTGTGTTCAATTCTGGAGTTTGGTTCGTTCTAGATCATGCGGTAGCGGCGAATAGCGAGCTGCAGATGTCCGGTTGGTATTTAATCAACTTCGCCTTTGGGTGAGCTTTGTTCATGAAGTTGGTTAAAATCTCCGGGCGTATGGCACAAGCCCATAATTCCCTGCGCAATTCGTTGATCAGGTCTTGAGAGGAAGGTCTTTGTTTCTTAGAGGGCTTCCTCCATTTTGCTTCGGGAATGGCGGTAGGTTTGCCGCCTTGTCCATAAGCTTTGATAGCGGCCAGATGGAGCATGGCGTAGGCGGCTACTGCGGTTGCGGGGATGTGCTGGACGGAGTTTTCGTTGCGCACTTGAGCCTGCCCCACACCCAGGATGGTCTTTTCGTCGCGGTGGTTGACCTCGATGTCCCAGCGCCAGAGGTATTGCTGAAGCAGGTCCTCCAGTGGGAGGTTCGGATCAGTGCAGATCAAATACGCCGGTTGGGTGTATAGTTTTCTGGCCCCTTGGCGCAGGCGATATCCAACCGGACGGATGACGAGCAGGCGTAGATCCATCTGCCCGGCCGCCCTCCAGCGTATGGGTCCCAGGGTTTTGACTTCGAAGTCCCGCCATTTGCCGCTCGCGCGCGCCTGCACGGTAATCCAAGGGATGTCCGGGTCCCGGCGGATTTGTTGCGGTGTGGGCAGGTCCTCTCCGTAGAAGCGCTTGCGTCCGAGTACGGCTTGCGCGCCGGGTTTCGCGCTGAGCTTGGCGTCTTTGCGGATTCGACCGATCAGGGTCGTCTTTTCGGGCAGATTACGCAGCATCTTTCGGTTGGTGTAACTGCCGTCAACCACGACATGCAACTCGGGTGCGGTTCCTGCGTTTTCCTCGGCACGCTCTTGCTGCAGTTGCCTCAATGCATCGGTGGCCAAGGCGTTGAGGTTACGCTGTTTCATCTGCTCCTTGTAGAGTTCGACCTGCTCGACCGGTGCGCTTTTGCGGGGCTTGCGCGGAGTCGAAGCGTCCTGAAAAGCGATCGGGATCATGCGCACTTCGTTGTTTTCATCGGCCACCGCCGCGCTGAGCTGAAGCCTGCGTTGTGCCCAGACCAGATTGAGGTTGAAGGGCGGGCCGAGGGGATCTTTGCGGTAGGCCGCACCGGGGATGGTTTTGCCTGTCTTGCGCAGGATGGTATCGTCGAGGGCAATACAAAGTGGTCGGGTTGCGGGGCTGAGCGCTTCGAGTTCTTTTCTGACTTGGCGAAAGATCACCTCCTCGTTCACCCGGTCCTTGGCATAAAGGGAGTAATCCGCCGTCCAGTCCCGGAACTGCTTGCCAAACACTGTGATCAGCGAAGTGATCGTGTGCCGTCCCGGGCAAACCAGATGGGCCAGCAGATGCTCGCGCACTCGGCGCGTGCACGAGGGGGTGCCGGAGACTTCTTGTTCGCACTGCCTCCAAATTGCTTCCCACTGGTTCAGGAGCGAGGTGCCGTTTTTTTTTGATGGTGACCGGCGAAGGCGGAACCACCGGACGATGGGCGATGATGTTGGCTTTGTCTTCGATGATCCACTCAATAATCTCCCCTTTTTGGAACTCCATCGCTTCGGCAATGGCGGTGGGGAAATTAATGTAATATTGGTCGGCCCCCTTTTTGCGGGAGATGAGCTGAACTTTAGTTGGATACCCCATGGTGTTTTTGTGTTTAGAGATTAAGTATCTAGCGAATATACTAGAACTAAAATCACCGAAAACCAGCTTGAAATCAAGGGAAAAAGTGAAAACCTAGATCACCAGTCTAGTAGTAACCAAACTCCAGGATTGAACTGTGTTCAATTTACATTCCCAGTGAAGGAGCGGCTATTCCAGGAGTTTGTCGGACTTAGCGTCCGACAAATTCCGAGAAAGAAAATGAAGCTGAATTTCCGGACCGGTTGACGTGCCATGTCAAATCCGCGCCGATCATCCGAGCCCGTTTAGCTGGACGCGCAAGAGTGCGGTTTTGCAAGCCTGATTGGTGATGGCCGTAAGCCTCTCAAAACTTTCAAACACTTCTTACAATAAACCACAGCCATCCCACAGGATGTGGTGAGACTCCCTTTCGAGCAGGGTTAAAAAAAGGTGGTCGGCGGCGGATTCCGACCAAAGAATCCGCAGTATGAAAAACATAACGCCGACCAAACACTACAGCAGCACCTTGCATCAGCTTTGTAAACTCATCCCGTCGCATTTGACGGAAAAACTCGCCCGGGAGTACGGGGTCGATAAAAAGGCGCGCACCTTCACGCCATGGAGTCATGTGGTCAGTCTGCTCTTTGCGCAACTGACCCATGCCATCGGGCTTAACGACGTCTGCGACACCCTGCGGCATCATGCGGCCAAGCTCAGGGCGATCAGGGGAGCGGTTGCACCGAGCCGAAACACTCTTTCGCATGCCAATAGGGAGCGCGACAGCGACATGAAATCCATTTTTTGCCAGCCTATATATTTATTCTTCAAACTGTAGCAGCCGAGAGAGTGTAGGCTTTTCGAATTTCCTTCAGTGTATTGCATCACTGCTTCAGTACTAACCCGACTTGACCAACTCAACCTCTAAAAAAGTTTTTTTCGGGGGTAAATGGGCTGTCGAGTCGCATAAACAGTGGGGGAAGGTTGGCAGAACAGCCTGTAGTGTAGACCTACCCTCTTCCCAGGCCTCGATATGTTTGTATAATTGGGGGCCATCATGTTTCTGAGGTGCAATCGTCGGCGCAAAGATGGCAAAGAGCATTGCTATTGGAACATCGTGGAGAATAAGCGTGTGGGTGGCGGTCGGGTGGTGCAGAGGCAGGTTCTCTACCTTGGAGAGATCAACGACAGCCAGCGCAGCGCTTGGCGCAAGAGTATCGAGATCTTTGCCGAGGGTAGTGCCCGGCCGGAGCAGGTGGCGCTGTTTCCCGAAGATCGGGCGCCGCCGCTCGAGGAGGAAAGCATCGTACGGATTCGGCTCAAAGATTTGAGGATAGAGCGGCCCCGGCAATGGGGAGCGTGCTGGTTGTCCTGCGTGCTTTATGAACAATTGGGGTTGGGTGAGTTCTGGCGCGAGCGAGTGAGGCCTTCCCGGCAAGGCAGGCGGTGGGCCCATGTGTTGCAAACCCTGGTGGCCTATCGACTGATCGATCCAGGAAGCGAGTGGCGGCTGCACCGCCAATGGTATGAGCAATCAGCCATGGCCGATCTTCTGGGCGAAGACTTCGCCTTGGCCGAGAAGAACACCCTGTATCGCTGCCACGATCGATTGCTGGAGCACAAAAAGGCCTTGTTCGCCCACCTGACTAAGCGCTGGAGCGATCTGTTCAACACCCGTTACGAGGTACTGCTATACGATCTGACGAGCACCTATTTCGAGTGTGATCCGAACCAGGAACCAGCGGCTTCGAGCCGAATCCGCAAGTTCGGCTACAGCCGAGACAAACGTTGGGATTGTCTGCAGGTGGTGATCGCCCTGGTAGTCACCCCGGAGGGCTTTCCGATTGCCTATGAAGTGCTTCCCGGTAACACCCTGGATCAAACCACCTTGGGCGATTTTCTTGCTCGCATCGAAAAGGCCTACGGCAAGGCCCGGCGCATCTGGGTCATGGATCGGGGAATACCTACCGAGGAGGTTTTGGCCCAGATGCGTGCAAGCGACCCGCCGATCGACTATCTGGTGGGTACGCCGCGCTCGTGGCTGGACAAGTTCGAGCAATCGTTGCTGCAAAAGCAGTGGCAGAATCTGCGTGCAGGTATCGACGTAAAACTCATCAGGGAGGGGGGTGAAACTTATGTTTTGGCCCGTAGCAAGGAGCGTCTGCACAAAGAAAAGGGTATGCGTCTGCGCGGTTTGCGCCGATTGCTTGAGAGGCTCAAGAAGCTCCGCGATAGCAAGCGGCGTTACCAGCGCGATACCATCCTCATTAAACTGGGCGAAGCCAAGAAGGAAGCCGGCCCGCGGATCTGGCGTTTACTCGACATTGCCGTAGCCCCCGAGGATGGCCCCGCCAATGGCTCGCCGGTGAGCTTCCGGTTGAACTGGAAGAACTACCGTCAGGCCTATCGCCGGGAAGGCCGCTACCTGTTGCGCAGCACCCTCAGTGCCGACAATCCGCACCGCCTCTGGCACCTCTACATCCAACTCACTGAGATCGAGCAAGTTTTCAAGGAAATGAAAAATGACCTCTCCATCCGGCCCATCCATCACCAAAGGGACGATCGCATCGAGGCCCATATTTTTATCAGCTTCCTGGCTTACTGCCTATGGGTCACTCTGAAGCGTCGCTTGCGCGATCTGGCCCCTGGTCTTACTGCCGTCGAGGTGCTTTCGAAAATGGCGGCGATGCAAATGCTCGATGTAAAGCTACCCACCACCGACGGGCGCACCGTGGTGCTCACCCGTTACACCGAGCCCAGTAAGGATCAAAAGCTATTGCTCAACCAGCTAAAGCTTGAACTTCCTGCACAACCGCCACCAAAAATCGAATCGAAAACTAGCGAGATGTAGTGGAGACCTTTGGTCGTTTATCAACGACTTAGGTCAAAAATGACGCCCAGTTGAGAAAGAGGGGCTAGTTCTTTCGCTAAGACCACCAATACGGTTAGCGTGCCGTAAAAGCCCCACACCGAGAATGACTTTATCGCAGCGAACTGATGCCTACCCAGGTTGCCACTGGGGGACACATGGTAGAGCGCCTTTGGGAAAAGCTTGTCAATCTATTTTTAGCCAGCCCATTTATTCTTTTCACGGAGAGGAGTTCAGGCTGTTCTTTCACTCCGGAAGAATTACCGGAGAGCTGTTTGGACGCCCGCTTATAGGGTCCTGAAAAACTTCCGGACCTTGTGTGAGCAGGTAGTTGCAACGCCGTTGCTAGCACCTGACGCCAATCGCCACAGCCCCAACGCCCGTGGACATCGTTGCCAGGAGTGGCGTTCGTCTCTCGGGAGGTACCCTCTACATAGCCATCCGGCCCCGCAAGCCATCTGAGGGTTCTAGTGCAACCTTTCTGGCTTACCTCTGAGAATTCCCGCGGATAGGTTCCGAAGCAGAGGTCGTGATAAGCCTAAGGAAAAAGAAAGAACATGAAAGACATTCCCTACACGGCTAGCAACAGAAAGCCGCTCCTGCCGGCCTTGTTGTTTGCCTCGTCACCGTGATTCCTGAGACTTGCGACAAACGTGCTTATTCATCTACTGTTAGGAACGAAAGGACAGAAACAGCAAGGATGACTTCCAAGCGTACAAAACTCCCCCTCGAGGTGGAGAAAGAAGTTCTGACCCAAAGTCGCCGGCGATGCTGTGTCTGCACTGGTCTTCGAAGGGATTACAGAGTAAAGAAAGGACAGATTGCGCATCTCGATGGGAATCCGAACAACAATCGTCCAGACAATCTCGCGTGGCTATGCTTCGACGACCACGATGAGTTCGATGGAAAGACGAGCCAAAGCAAAGGCCTCAAGCAAAAGGAGCTTAAAGAGTATAGAAAAGAGCTCTATGAACGTGTTAAGAGCCCAGATGCGCAGTTCGATAAAGCCAATATTTGCGCCATCATCGAGATTGATGACCCCGTTATAGGTGTGGAGTTCTCTGGTGATATACTTAAACGCCTTGTGTCATCGGCGCCGAGCTTTAACTTAATTGGCTTTGAAGCGCTAATAACTAACCGACCTGAAGGAGAATCCTATTTGGAGATTTGGTTGAACCATGATTGGGAGCAGGAACATTACGCGATTTCGTCGCGCACGAGATTCAAGCGTAACGCTTCCAGCGTCGTTGGTGACGTCGGACCTGGCGAGTCAGTGATTCTGCAAGGTGATGTCATGCAAATTGGAAGGCGTCTAGTCGTTAGCGGCAAATTACTTCGGCCAGACCAAATTGAACCTTACGCCGAACAATCCCGAAAGGCGACGCTTGAAGACTTCATCGTCAACTATTCAGGAAACGAGACGCGCCTCACGGGAATAGAGTTCGTCCTACTGGCACCCGAGAACTCAATAGAGAGGGGGAGCAGCTTCATCATTTACGGTCGAAGCCGTTTCGAAAACGTATTGGCCAGGAACCCCTAAGTCAGCTGCCGCAGTGATTCGGTAGGTTCAATCTCAGCAGAACTACACCGTGGGGAACCACCAGGCACATACATCCTTTCTCCTAGCCCTCCTTGCTGCGGGCGTTGTCTACGGCTGGCTGTTCTTGCTTCAGATCGACTTCCACGAAGATCCGTTCTGGCCGTCTACCTCCGGCGATGTCCCCCGAACCGCTGGCTTCAAAGCTTACACTGTCGCAGTCCGGGCCGCCCCCTTAGCTGCCCTCGCTGGATTCGTTCTGGGCATCGCTGCACTCTTAGGCCACGAGGAGCACCATCCGCTGGCCATTACGGGACATTAACCTGTACATTTGACCCGCACGAATGTGATTGGCTTTGATCGTCGTTCCTGACAGACTTCAGCAACAGATCTTCATAAGGGGTCCTGAAGCGTTGATATATTGTTACAAAACTCTCGTTGGATTATTGATCTCTTCCCTCTTCGTCCGCGCAGCCAGCGCGGTTATAACGACCGAATTTACGGTTGATGGAAGCGACAATATTTGGCTCGCCAGTGCGACCGGAACCGGCGGCGGCGGCGTCCCTCCCCAAGTGAATTTTACGCCCGGCTCTGGGAGCACGTTCGAGTTTCTGTCTGTGTCCGGCCTGACAACCTGTTGTGGTGGAGCCCCCTTCATCGGTGCGGATGGACAGGGTGGCAATACGGGTATTAGCTCGAGCGGCGGAATCTCCGGTCTGACCGCGGCAAGACAGTTATTTTTGGCCGGCGTGTTCACCGGTTCGTCTAATCCACCGTCCGGGACAGCACCCGCAACCATAAACTTTCACACCGTTGGGGTCGGCTTTTTGTCTCTGTCACCCGAATCGAATCAGATTTTCTTTATCGGTGACGGTCTTACTGGAACTGGCAGCGGGCAGATTCAGAAGTTCCTGGCGCCGCAAGACGCGGACATGCTCTATCTCGGTTTCGGCGACGCCTTCGGCTTCAGCGGAAATCCGGGAACCTACACTGACAATTTCGGCTCGGTTTCGGGAACAATACTGTTGATACCCGAATCGAATGCGACGCTATTGGTTGTGGTGGTCGCAGGCTTAGTGATCGTTTTTGGACGTCACATAAGCGGGAAAAGAAAAGGTCTCGGTTCCGGTCGAGATTGGACAACTAGACCTGCCCGAGGATCATTCAGAACCTATTTTTAGTCAGCCCATTTATTCTGCCCTTCGGCGTAGTAGTAATCGCCCACCTGTGTAGCTTCCGCGATCGTAAGGTCACCGGTTACTTCGTCCACTGGACCACAGGCAATCACTGTGGAACCAGCGTTCGCCGAACCGGAAGCCTGGAGGTAATCAGGATTCTGCCGCTGATCGAGTTCGTTTGTACCCGTCGGGTCGGTAATGTAGTCGAGAGGGGGATGAGCGTCGAAGGCGATGCTGGAACGATTTCCTACGTAATTGCATCCTTATGCAGATCCCGTAACACCGTAAGACCACCCCAATCACCTCCCCTCATTCGACGCGGGCCCGACTTGCGCCGCTCGCTCAGATACCCGCGAAAGATCTCAAACTGATCCTGCACGAAGTCATTGGAACCCAGCACAGCCCCGTCGGTGAAATAGCGCACCCGGCAGCGTAGCAGTTCAGGCATCGAAAGCTTTCCTCCACCTTCAAGGACTGTTCTTGCCTTCCGCGGATCGATATACGGCTGACCACTATACCGGGGCAGGCTTCCCTTCCCGAAAATTGCCATCCTATAGCTTTCCCGGGCCGTTTTCAAGTCGGAGCCGAAACTCAGCATCTGAATGCCTCGGCGTGCCTTTTCGGACCCGCCCAGCGCTTCCGCGTGACCGCAGAAGCGATATTCCTTCGGATCCTGGCAAAGATGCGCACGCACCGGGTTCAAGTCGATATAGGCCGCCACTGTCTGCAATGCCAATGGCCTGCCTTCAATCAGCACACTTCGGAACCTTTCCGCCCACAGCGTCCCGAAGCGCCCGTGGTTGTGGTTGTACCAAATCGAAAAGCGCTGCTTGAGTTCCTTCATGAAAATCGAGACATCCCCAATGCGCGCCCTCAGCCTGTCCCGCCAGGCCTTCCCATAAGGTCCGTCCTCCTGCAACGCCGCAGTCAGCATCGATACTCTCACATCCCCCTCGCCATGCAGTCCTGAGAAGCGTTTAACCAGTTCCTCATCAGTAACTTCTCTATACTCCGGTATCCTCACCAGCAGATGAAAATGATTGCTCATAATGCAATAGGTTAGATCAACCTGAACATTGAGGAGATGTTCGTCACCGGCAAACCCACCTACCCGGTCGAACGCACCCTGCTCACCTCCGGCGTTCTGGAAGCCGCCCTGGATTCCCGTTACCAGGGCCACATCCGCCTGGAGACCCCGCACCTGGACGTCGCCTACCGCTCCTACGATACCATTCCCTGGCGACCCCGGGGAAAACGCCCCACGGGCGCTGCTCTTGAACCTCTCCCATCCTCCATAGAATTCAACTGAGAAAACTCACATCGTAGCCTATGCAACCTGTTCGCTTTCGCGAACACTGAAATTAGAACGCTGATTTGTGGCGAGAGCGTTTTCCAGGGTCGGCCCGAGCCCTCTTGGTATGCCATTGGCGCTGAAACGGCTTCACCATTCGGGGATTCTCAGGCTGGCGGTCAGCTCGGCCTTAGTCAGGAATCTCGGCAATTCAGACTCGTCGAAATGCAAGTAGAGCAACTGCCGGCCGTCCTGGCCTAAGAAGATATTGATACCGGAGCCGTCGGCAAACATGTCGATGTACGAGCAACTGTGGATGTGGCCGCCGGTCGTGACTCCGGCGAAGACGAACCGCGGCTCGCTCCAGGTGCGACCCTCGTCCTTCGAGATGGAACACCAAATCTCATTTCGGGTCGTCCTGTTGAAGTGTGGCCGGCCGGGGTCGTAGCGGTTGTGGATAAACGCAATCAGCGTCTTGCCGTCGCCGAGGTGAAAGATCATCGGTGGGGCGTCGGGGTGGACTAGCGTCGTCGGTTTCGGTTCGCTCCAGGTGCGGCCATCGTCCTTACTGCGGCTCTCCCAAATGTGTCCTTCCGCCGTTCGGAGTGCCAACAGAACTTCCCCACCGCCGAGGTTGACGAGTGTACCCTCGTCCATTCGGTCGTACTTCTCAACGTACCAACCGCCGGGCCGTCTTTCCGGTAGCAGCTGCCAGGTCTTGCCCTGATCTTCGCTTCGCAGGACGTATTGGCGGGTGAGGACCGGTGCCTTCTTCGACCCTCTCCAGATAGCGTCGTGCGAACCAATCAGCCACGTGCCGGCGTCGGTTTCGCACATCCGCATCACCGACATGCCCAGGAAATTGGGGTCGTTCTCCGGGCGGATCAGCGTCACATCCGACCAAGTATGCCCGTCGTCGTCGGAATGGCGAAACCCGATTGGACAGTTCTCCTTCAACCCCTTGCTGCGGTCGCCGACCATGCCGGGAATGGGTTGGGTGCCGAATGCGTAAATCCGCTTCGAGCCGTGCGGCACCAGGGGAACGAATCCGTGATGCGATTGCGACGAATCGAAGGCAACGGTCGGCCCGGCCCAGGTTTTGCCCTTGTCGGAAGACCCGTAGGCAAGCATCTTTTCGCCTTGATAATAGCGGCCCCTGCCCTCGGGGAACAGAATCAGGTAGTCGCCCTTCGGAGTGATCGTAGCCCGGGGCACCCATACGATGTTGCCGCTTCGGTGGATGATCTTGCCCTGTATCGCCGTGGCGGCGAGGATGCCAAGATCCGGCCGCAGGCCAATTCCTGCCGGCAGCGAAGCCAGATCGAGCTTCACGCCGCCGACGGTGACTGCATCGGCACTCTTCGTGCCCTGCCGGTTGGCTTTCTTGGAGTCTTGCTGCTTCGTCTTGACCGCGGCTTCGGTCACGGGTGTCATGTTGCCGGTTTCGCGAACGGAGCGGGCGTTGCCCTTCTCAATAAACGCCGCCTCTTCCGCCGTAGCGGCGCACGTCGTCCAACCAACCCAAACAATGGACGTCAGGCACAAATAAGCTGACACTAAATTACTCTTAACAACGTTGGGGTACCAATGACAAAAGTTTGCAGATTTCCGATCATTTTTCTCAAAGTTTGAGAGCTTCAGATTTCTCCCAGCCTGCGAGAATAGCCCGTAATTAGCTATCGGGCACCTCCGGGGTCGAGGTCTTGTTCGCCGTTCTGTACGCTGTACGGTTGTTCTACTAGGTGATTTAAGGTTTGTTGCATCGTTATTCAAACATCCAGGGGGGAGCTATCAAAATGCGGAAGTTAGGCATTGTGTGGGACGTGAGGGAACAGCAAGCTAATTATTTCTAACCGAATCGTCCTGATCTTCACAGAATGCCGGCTGTCGCCGTCGCGTTTGAGACCGGTCTGGCTGACTTCGCTTTGCTCCGCCAGCCAGAATCGCGCCGGACTTGCCTGATCCGGCGCGATTAGCGGGAAGAGATCGCTTCTCGCCGGAATCGAAAGGAGCGCAAAGGATTTTAGAAAAGCAGATATACAGTTGTATCGGATTACTCTATCGCTAACCCAATCTGAGAGTTCTTCTCAATGCCTTGAGGTTCATCGCCAGTCCGATTATTACGGATGTCGACGTGCGCCCAGTAACGGTGGCAGGCCACTAGACTCAGATTATTACACTCTTATGAGTCGGCCGACATTTTGCAGCGGACAACTGGATTCCTCTCAATTCCTCCCATAATCATTGCATGACATTGCCGTATTCTGCCGCTGCCTGCAAAATTGAGGGGATGAGGCAGGTTGATCTAAGGACCTGATTAATAGCTATTTATCTTACATTGAGCCACTCATGGAATTCGCTGAAAAATGGTGCAGGGCGGTTTCTCTTCCCGCCACGGTATTTTTGCGCAGCAAAAATACGCGGAGAGGGCGTATCGGCAGATCAGGAAAGTCTTCTACGACACCCACAGGCTGGCTACGGGGGAGAAAATGGGTTCCACCACCGTTCGGGGATATGTCAAGTCGTGGCGCCACCGGACGAAGACTGAAGTCTCAGCAAACACCTGGGAAAAGTACAAGAGCGTTTCGCAGCAATTGTTGGGTTATCTCGGTAGCCGGGCCGACGCAGAATTGGACGCAATCAAGGCCCGAGAAATCGCAGGTTTTCGCGATCAAATGGCATCCAGACTGACTGCCGGTACGACCAACCTGGCCTTGCGCGTCGTTAAGATGATCTTCTTGTCCGCCTTTCGAGATGAGATGATTGCTAGCAATCCCGGCCCGCGAGTGAGGGGCGTGAAGCAATCTCGAAAAGATAGTGCGAGACGGGCATTTACGTTCGCGGAACTGAGACGTATCTATCGGCAGTGCCATGGCGAGTGGAAAGGTATCTTCTTATTTGGGTACCACACCGGTCAGCGATTGATGGACATCGCCACACTCACTTGGGAAAACATCGACCTGCAACGCAAGGAGCTCGCCTTTGTCTCAACGAAGACCAACAGATTCATGGTGATCCCTTTAGTTGATCCCTTGGTCGATTACCTAGCCGAGGAACAGGTCGAGTCCGATGATCCGAGTGAGCCCTTGTTCCCAAAGTCCCACGCTCAGATCTTCCGGGACAGCAGTCCCCGGGTCGCCGCACTCTCAAACCAGTTCCACAAAATCATGGCGGACGCGGGTCTCGTTGAAGCTCGATCAACGAAGAACAGGCGCAAGGGGCAGGGTACGTCGGAAAGCAAGAGCAGGGCCGGGAGGAGAAAACCGAGCGATGTGAGTTTTCACTCTCTCCGGCATACTGCTACGTCCTTCATGAAGAACGCCGGCAGCAGCGCACCCGTTGTTCAGGACATCATTGGGCATGAGAGTGAGGCGGTAAGCCGTCAATATACCCATATCGAAGAGGACACCAAGCGAAGGGCATTGAGCGCCATGCCGGACATTCGAAACGTGGCAAAAGGAGGGGAAGAAAGATAAAGCTGATCGTCCCCCTACAGGCGGAATTAGAACTGGAGAAATCCCGAAAGTGGCTCTCATGGAATCCGAAGGAAGGCAGCCCAGCGAACTGCGTCGGGAGTAGTGGGACTTTGGCGGACTCCCAAAGGAGGAGTGGAAGTGCGCTGAAATCTATGAGTACTGTCGTGGCGAGCCCCAGCTCCGCGCTGAAGTCGATCGCTTGTGGCAACACTACTCTGAGCTGGAGCGTTCGTTGTACCCGGTATATGCCCTAAATCGAGCTTTGGCCGATTCGCAGAATATATCGAAAAATCTCTTGGAGCACGGATTGGATCTCTTTGGTCGCACTCGTCCGTGGTCACTGGATCGGCCTTGGCAACTACTCCATTCAGTCGAGAAGGATGGTCTCTCGGGGCCTCGACTAACGGTGGTTACTTTGTATAACGCGGCAAGCATCTTAGGGGAACTATCGGAAACTTGGCTGGGAACCTGCTCTATCGTTGAACTAATACTAACTGCTCGCGAGGTCCCAGCCGAAGCAGACCGGATCATGGTTGAGCAGCAAGCGCCTTTCCTCGAAAGGCCAAGCGGTCCATTAGTAATACTGCAACTTCCGGCGGAGAGCGTTTCCGCAACGGAGCTCGTTGAGGCTTTCAAGTCTGAAGTCGTAAAGCCTCTACACCAAGAGTTTTGGCCGAACGCGAAGTCAAAGCGGGGCATCGACCCCAGGACATTTCTCAAGGGGCTTCGAGCTCTCGCTTTCGAACGGCTTGTGACGCATTACCCTGATATAAGGGCGATACGCAACCTCAATTTCGATGAGACCGAATTCGGCGAACAGCTCGCTTATGAAGTTCGTGACGCCGCAGAAAGGCTACGTCTGCGCAAGTGGTTCGAAAAGCGGAAATCGGAGCTGTTGGGTCCGTTGAGCGAGTAATCCTGGGAGATTGCTCTGGAGGATGTTCGCTTTATGTGTGGTCGCAAGCAGCGGCTCGCACATCCCGTGTCTATGCCCTGATTCGAATTCATGGCATTTAAAGCATAGGGTTTAAATAGGTATGATTTACAGCCTATGGTTTAAATAGTATCTATTTAAATCATTGTTTATCAATTATTTATGTGTTGAGTTTGGCAAAGATACTCTGCATTTCGGAGTTTATGAAATCTAGCGCAGAAGACCTACTCCGACAGGCAGAACAGATGCCGGATATTGGAAACTCAGCGGAGGATGAGTGGTTACGGCTCCCAAAGCCAGGACTCCGGCTTTTCGCCCTGTCTCGAACCTCGATCAATGAACTAATCAGCGATGGCCACGTTAAGGCCATGACGCTCCGCAGGCCAGGACGCATCCGGGGACTAAAACTAATCTACGGTCCAAGCCTTCGTGAGTATCTTCACAGGCAGCTGAAGATGCAGAACGAAAACGGAGGTGAAATGTGAGCCAACGAACTCCTTTGGACCGATGCACGGTGAAGCCGGGACCGTCGGCCTGGGTTTCGTATTCTCAGGAGAGAGGTAACCACGGACACTACTGGCCGGTGATCAAGGCACTGGAACACAGGGTGGATGCAGAGCAAGCAGTGTTAGCGAAATGGGAGGGGGTGAGTGATGGTAGCGCTGAATCCTGAGAAGATCCCAGGCGAACTTCGTGAGCGACCTCAGTGGGTCTGCTGGAGAAGGGAAGAGCGAGATGGGAAGCCAACGAAGGTGCCTTACTGTCCACTGACTAGAAAGCGTGCGAATACGACCGATCCAGCAACCTGGGCGACTTTCGATGCTGCTCTAGCTGCTGCAGAAGCCTCTGAATTTGACGGGGTCGGGTTTGTCTTCGCACATGATGATCCCTATGTCGGCGTGGATCTTGACGGTGTCAGGGACCCCAAGGCGGGAGTCTTGAGGCCGGAATCAAGGTTTTTGGTCAAAATCTCTTGCCAGCTATACCGAAGTGTCGTGTTCAGGCTGTGGAGTGCATGTGATAGTGTGTGGAAGCATTCCGGGTTCGCGGCGCCGCAAAGGTTGGCTCGAGATGTACGAGAACGGCCGATTCTTCGTGATGACGGGTATTCTGATAGACGACATGCCTCACACGGTCGAACCCAGGCAAAGTGAGCTCGATGCTCTGTATGCTGAATACTTTGGCTCCGATGATGACACTTCTCAGCGATCTTCGTATGGAACAAGTGGAGCACCGTTCCCCACCGACCATCAGATTCTTGAGAAAGCGAAAGCTGCTGCCAACGGCAGGCAGTTTCTAGTTTCCTTTGGGAATGCAGTCGGCCGCTCACCGCACTACATGGTCGAAGCAGATCAGCACACGATGAACGAATACGCCGTTCTGGCGGGAAGTTCCTCGAAGGGTAGGAAAGGTACGAGTTGGGGGTATGTGAAGCGCATCTTCAAGAAGATCGATGAATATTGGCGATCGAGGTGCATTATCTCCGGCCTAACTAGACCCTGTTCGAAAAGGGGTCTGGAAGGATGCTTTTGGATGTTTTGCTTACTTGATAAAGGTTAGACTCGAGGCTCCGGGTTGTCAGCACCACAGGGAGTGGGTTCGCAGCGATCATGCACTGGGTTTGCAGCGTAATGGCCCGCTTTTTCATGGTCTCTGAAGACAGTCATCCCGTGATTTTCTTCTTTTCTCTGAGGTATTTAACCGGTCGGATTCAGGCCGCCTCGGCTTGTTGGTTGTTTCGTCGTTTCTTCATCAGGATGATACGGCAACAGTTGTAGGCCAGTCCCTTCTCCAGCAGTTCATCGCTGACCGGACCGATGCCTCGTCGACCCAGTTCCCCAAACCCGAATCCTGCTTTGATCGTGAACATCATCGACTCCACCGCCGAGCGATCGCGACGGGCGTGCCGATACAGCGCGCTTTCCCAATCATCCGGATCGGTCAACTTGCGGCCCTTGGCCCCACTTATACTAACGGCCTTCACCCCCATCGCCAGGAGCTCATTACGTCCCTTTGCCGAAGCATATCCATCATCGCTGCTGACCAGTTCAGCCACCACGCCGGTGCGAGTGATCGAATCGCTGATCGACTCCACCAACTGGGCAGAGTCTGCCGGATTGCCGGGCTCAACTATCAAGCTGGTGATAAATCCATTTTCACTGCGAACCAGCTGAGGCTTGTAACCGATTACCGCTTCGCGACTGCCTTTCTTGATGTAAGCCGCCGATCCGTCCGAGAGGCTCAGCACCTTCTGCGTGGAGGGAAGCTTCTTATCGTCAAACACCCGATCATGGGCGTAGCCAATAACCCGCTTGGCGTCGGCCACATCACGGCTGATCTGGCTCAATAAACGCTTCAGAAGCTCCCGCCGACTAGGAGGCAGGGCTTGCATCGACAGACCCTCTTCAAGATAGCTCAGTTGCGATCCTAATGCCTCGGCCGCCTTGCCGCCCCGCTTGAGCAACTGCCGGTAATGTTTCTTCAGCTTGCCCTTCGAGTTCGCTTTGCCGGCTACCAGACAGATCCGAAACTCCAGCTTGTCCATCTGCTGCAGCCAACCAGGCACCCATCCCGGACGAAAATCCTCCAGCCCGAAAACATGTAACTTCTGCCCATAACGATAGGCCCGGTTCAACACCCCAGTGAGAACCTTCGCATCGGTCGGCCAGCTGCTGTTTGCTTTCACCGCGGTGCTGTCGATCGTCAGCTTCCCGAAATCGTCCCATTGCTCCTGGAGGATATAGCCGATCTGTTGGTCAAAGATCAACTCGCGGGTCGCATGGCTGACAAGGTTCACGTTCTCCAGAATCGTCGTCACCGCCGGTATCTTCAGGCCCCGTGCCTGCACAAATCCATACAAGCTCATCGACTCGAGCAGAAACCGCCGCGCCGCTTTCGTAGTCAACGAACCGAGAAAACCACGAATCATCAAGAACACATATACCGCATAAGCAGGCATCCGTGGACGGCCTGTCCCAAGATTCAATTCGCCAGCCAAAATATCCGCCTCCTCGATATTCAGCTCCGCAAAATCCGCCGTAGCGCTGGCAAAGAACCTGCCATCTTCCTGTCGCAGTTTCTTCTTCTCACGCGCATGGACATCCAGATCCTTCTCGATCGCATCGATGATTTGCGGCGCGAACTTGGACAACTCGTCGACTTCATCGAGAAAATCACGGAAATCGGTGTCTGGAATCGGCAAAATCAGGTTGCCTACGCGATTGATATCGGCTATCTTCCGTTCTGTCGCACATGCTGCCATGTTCTTCTCCTTGTGAGGTTTTAAGATACTGAACACTAGCATGTTGCGACATTTTTATCAAGCCATGAAATGGCCTTTCCTCAGATTTTCTTTGCGCTTCTTTGTGCCTTTTCGCGGAGATCAATGGCTTTTCGGATAAGGTCTATCTAGTGGCGAGGGGCTTGTTGCAAGATTGGCCGATCCTAATGAGGAGGAGAGTGATGACGGGAAACCCTTAACCGCCCACGCGGATAAGCGCTGCTTGGTCCTGGAGTCAGAATTTGCCAGTGTCCTGAAGATGACTGAGCGCCACGGCAATATTCTCAGTACGATCATACGAAATCTGTGGGATCAAGGTACAACGGAGATTCTAACAAAGAAAGATCCCGTCAGAACGAAGGATGCTCACTTATCGATCATAGGGCACATCACCCAGGGCGAACTGATTCGTTACCTCACCGACACAGAGGTAGGCAACGGGTTTGCAAATCGGTTTCTCTTTGCCTGCGTCAAACGCTCCAACCGTCTGCCTGAGGGCGGAAACCTGGATTGGGATGCACTGGAACCGATCATCAAAGAGCTTTCTGATGTATTCGCTGAGGCAGTTCAGGTTAAGAGGATTAGATTCGATTCCGAGGCGCGAGATCTATGGCACGCAGTTTATTCGTCGATTTCCAAGGAACGTCCGGGCTTGCTGGGGAGTGTCATATCACGGGCCGAAGCTCATGCGATGCGAATCGCCAGCATATATGCTCTGCTGGATGGCGAGAAGAATATGAGACGCCGTCACTTGGAGGCGGCCCTAAGCATCTGCCGCTATTGTGAGGAGAGTGCAGCCTACATATTTGGCGATAGCCTGGGTGATGCTGTGGCTGATAAGATCTTGGGAGCACTACGCCTTAGTCCCGAGGGAATGAACCGGACGGAAATAAGCGGGCTATTCGGGAGGAACAAGAAAGCTTCGGAGATCGAACGAGCTTTGCGTCTGTTGGAGGCGATCGAGTTGGGTCGAATGGAGAAGGTCCCCGTCCCAGGCGCGACACGACCGATCGAGGTTTGGCATGCGGTGTGAGGATTCTGTCAGCTCCTACGATGACGAATTTACGAAATCTACGAAATTGTATGGGAATTAATTCGTTCGATTCGTGTAATTCGTAGGTTCGTGGAGCTTTCCGTAAGCCACTCGACTCTTAGTGCAGACAACGAATACTGAGCTCTGAAAAGGTTAAGAAAAGCTAACAATATATGTGCCGCGAACCCCTTCTAGTATAACGGTGCTAGAATAGACATGCCGATTTGCAACTCCCTGCCTTAGCGGTGAGCAACATCGCCGTGTAGGTGCCGGTCGCCTTTCCGGTCCGACGTCTTTTGGCGTCAATTCTGAGTCGGCTATTCGGATCTTACTGGTGTGGAAACACATGATCAGTAACGGTATTGCTGAGAATTGCGCAGCCGGCCTTCAAGGCACTGCTAAGTTTGAAGAGAAATCAGCAAGGGCTACCTTCAAAAAGAACCATTGGAATGACAGAGACCCACTGAACCCAATTCTCGGCAGTGGCAAAAACCCGCGGTTGCCGCGAAATCACCAGGACGCTTTGAGAACGAGGCGTCCTTGGGGATCTCCATGACGCCCTGATCAGGGATTCCGTTCCCAGAAGATCGATGACATTTTCTGAGGCACTCCTATATGATAGGCTCCCTTGGGGACATTGCCTTTACTTAATGCCCACAGCCAATCTCCTTTCAACTTCCCAAGATCAAATAGCATACGCCCCGCGCTTGGTTTAAGTCCGCAGGTATTGGGAAAGACCCTTTCACCCGCCTTCCGAATTTTCGGAAATTCCGATCTCCGGTGCCTTCGGTGAACGCTGTGAGTTCGGTTTCCTCGGAACTGCTAAGCCTCCTGCTTCGTGCCGTAAAGGCTTACCATGCGGGCAACGAAAACGGCGATGTAAAGAACCCCTGTAACTCCCTCCAGAAACGAAAATGTGCGCGCAAGGTTGGAGGTCGGCAGGAGGTCGCCGTAACCGATCGTCGTAAGCGTAAGGAAACTCAAGTACAAGGCGTTGGCGTAACTGAATTCCTCGCCCTCCGGAACTCCAAAGGAACCGGGAACAAATTGCTCCAGGGATACAAACAGGAAAGACCACGAGATTCCCAGGAGCAGATACACGGCAACTGCGCCGCATATCGTATCCTTATCAAAGTGACGCTTCTTGATAACGCCTGCGAACACGAGGACCGTCGTGTAAGCCCAGAATGCAGTAAATAACGGCAGCGCGACATAGTGATGATAGAGGCGCACATCGTGATGGATCACATAGTCCGCCAACCCAGCCAGGCAAGCGGGCCCGGAAAGCGCAATGCCGACAATTATGTGGCGGCGACGTCCGCTCACTGCGGCGATACCGGCGATCATGGCCCCCACCATCACGAATAGCCCCAACAGCCGCGTAGCGGGATGCTGTGCCAGAAAAGGATAAGCTACCAGCAGGATCAAAAGTGAAATCAGAAGCCAAAAGAATTTACCCAGTCGATCCTCCACACCGCTTTCGTGACCTTCGATTCCAGTGTCCTTCCCTTTGCTCATAGACAGTTCATTATTCCGGGCGCAGTCTGATTGGAAAGGTTATTAGTGTTGTGTTTCCCGAGCACCTCACACGATCTTTTGCGGGAATGAAATCCTTCTTTCCGGCAATCTCCTTCGTTTTTGGCATCTGTTCGAATGCCGAGGGAGTTCACGGTGTTCAGCATTCCAAGGTAGACGACAAATCGGCTTACGCGCAGGCCGGATCGCAGTCCAAACCGGATTCCGCCCACACAACCAGGAATCGGGATTTCCAGTTCGTTTTCGAAAAAGGATTTCAATACCGACTTGTCAGGGACACGGAAATCGATGGCACCGGACTTCTGGGCCGTGAACTTGAGAGCCGAATTGGTCTCAAGGGCAGGATCGGCGCGCGTTTGCAGATCGACGGCGCGGCCTTCCTTTCCGATGAAGCCCTGACCAATTTCGACAGTGGCTTAGAATTTCGCAGGGGGCGTGTCTATACCAAGGGTGAGCTTTTTTTTCTTCTTCCTGCCACCTACCGGTTTGAACTGGATGTCGTGGCCGACAGCTTGATCCTAAATCAGAATTACTTCCTCCTGAGAGACTTCCTCTTTTTCGACGTTTTCAAATTCGGCCACTACAAGGCGCCGTACTCCCTGGAGTCCCTGACCAGCAGCCGGGATATAACCTTCATGGAGCAGGCGGCACCGGTAGAGGCTTTTGCACCAGGGACAAAATGGGGCTTCCATGTCGAGGAAGCACTTGAAAAAAGCAATATTATCGTGTCCCTGGGTTGGTTTGCAGACGGCGATCAAACCGATATCGGTGATGCCACACAGAGCCTCGCTCGCATAATCGGCCGTATAACCTGGAACGCCAATCACCGAAACCATGGGAACATCGAGAAGGACAGAGTTACCCACGTCGGCCTCAACCTTGCCTACGCGTTTTCGGGTGACTCGGAAGTTCGCTACCGCGCTCGTCCGGAGAGCCATCTCGCCCCTCGAATGGTGGACACCGGGGCGATTTCGGCTGAGAACTCTGTTGTCGTCGGGGGTGAATTCGCCCTTACGCGTGGATCGACCTATCTCCAAGGAGAGTATTTTCATTCCTTTGTCGGAGCCGGAGGCGAGAATACAATTGGCCTGAACGGCGCTTACATTTATGGGGGATGGTTTCTGACCGGCGAAAATCGGCCTTACGAACCCGACCGTGGGATTTTTGGACAGCTCAAATCCCAGGACTCATTTTTGGCCAAGACGCGCAGAGGCGGCGCGTGGGAAGTAGCTGCTCGCCTTTCTTACGTCGATCTCAACGACCAACACATACGCGGCGGTCGGCTATTCGACTTCACTGTCGGAATCAACGCCTACGTCAATCCCAGGGTGCTGGTAAAGTTCAATTACGTGCATGCCCGTGCACGTGATGGGCCGTCGAGTGGTAACGTTTCTATCTTCCAGACTCGAGTGCAGTGGTATTTTTAGTCCTGTGTTTCGCTGGACGAAACGCAGGACGAGAAAAGACTGGCCGAAACGATTGCGCTGCCTCAGACGAGATGGGAATTACTTCGGCAATGGCCAAACGCTTCTGAGTGCTAATATCCCCCTTCAGCAGATTCCAGTAGACCTCAAGCGCCGAACGCTCTTGGCTTCCTGCATCGTTCAGGGCAAAAAAGAGGGACGTAATTAGGAGAAGGGAACGTAATCGTCGCATACAGAGTTTATAGGGTTGGCTGTTCCCTTGGGGAATCTAGTTCGCGTGGTTTGCCAATTTTCCTATCATGGGGTCTTCTCTGGGCTTCTTGATCATGCCTGCGGACTCGGGGGCCCTCGTCCCTCCAATTCTTGCGCCTACCCCCCTTAGTGGGGACATGGTCCGACGGGTCCTCAACTTCAATCGCACTCCCCGTCTGAATGCGCAAGCGTCCAGCTACGCTTAATTTCCTCTTTAGCTCCGGCCCAGGGCGTAGTAGCCGGCTTCGCAAGAAGGCGGAAACCCGGGTTCGAAACAAGGGAAGATCTACGATCGCGGCTACGTAGTCCCTGCCATTTTTCAAGACGGCAAGCTTGTGCGTCCGGCTACAGGCGCCCTCAGCCAACGTGATACTCGAAACTTGCGAACCGTGAACCCCTCAATACACCAATCCCAGCCGCTCATCGACGTTTTCGACCAACTCAACGCCCAGTTCGGCGAGCTGTTCTTTGGCCACAGCCGAAATGGTTCCGGTAAGCCAAAGTTCCACTTTGCTGACTTCTCTCTTAAGGGCTAACTGCTCCTTGAGCGACTGTACAAAGTAGGCTGTGATCCCGTCCCAAATGGCGTGATCGACAGGTACCGCCACCACGATGACTCCCGCTTCCGCTACCCCGTATACCGCCCGCAAGAAAACTCCCAGATCGCTCAGGGAAGCGATGTTTTCATGATATGCACGCAGGATTTCGACAGACTGCTGATAGAAATGGGCGTCCTCTTCCGATTCCGCCCGCTGCAAAAGGCCCAAAACGCTTTCCATACCCGCCAATCCATCCAACCGCGCAAGCGACTGTACAATGACCGTGCGGTGTCGCGGTGAATAGGCGGGATGGGAAAGAAATGAATCAATGAGATCCTCTGCGACCCCCAGGCCTGCGAGGACTTTTCGGTTGCGAATGGCCAACCGCGCCGGAGGCTCCTCGACCAGCATTTCGTAAATCCAATCCGTCGTACGCAATGCCCCGACAACGTTAACCACGGATTGGTCCACCGCCATTGTCGTCCCGGTCAGAATCAACCCCCCGACGGCCGCAGCCCAAGCCACTCGGTTGAGCTCCTTCTGAAGCACGGTGTTCGTGCTGTATACGTCAATGCCCAGGGTACCGGCATAATCCCGCTTATAGGCGGAGACCGAGAGGGAAGCTGCAGCAAGACCGTCGAGGTACTCAGAGCGTTCCTGAGCCATCTGGATGCCCACTACTGAACTCTGCAGAAGCATGAAGAAACCCTTGGGCACGCCGCTTACCGTGCCGACCGGGTGCGTGATCAGATTTCGGGTGAGGTTTAGGGGCTTTTTGACCACGCCTTCGGCTATGGCTGCCGCAAACGCCTTGCCCTTGCTAACTTTATTGATCTCAGAGATAGCCGCCAGCTCGACCACAAGCTTACGCAGCATGGCGTCGCCCATAATTGTGAACTCTCCGAAGTCCGACTGCACGGTGAAGTGATGCATGTAACCGTAGAAGGGCACCTCGTCCACCACCCGATGATGGGGTCCTCGAAGCAAATGATCGGGCAGGAACTCAGATGCCCTGCGGATCGCGGCGATCTCATATTCTTGATCAAGCTCCGGTCCCCCGCTCTCGCTCGCTGCGGCGAGAACACCGGAAATAGAGGATACAGCTGTCAAGGCACTCAATGCTATCGATATTTTTTTCATAAATCTCAATGTACGTTAAATCTCGAATTCCATTCCCTCCCTTGCAAGAAAGGCGTCTCGAAATCTCTCCTGACAGATCTTCTCCTGCTTTTTCAGAAACACATCATCGTGGGCGGGATCATGATGGGTCATAGCAAGCGTTTTTGCTCCGGCCTGTTCGGCTACCGCGATTGCCTGGGTGTAGCTGCTGTGCCCCCAGCCTCGATGCGCTTCCAATTCTTCGTCGGTATACTGAGCTTCGTGAATGAGGAGATCGGCCCCGGCTGCGAAAGCGACGATCTCCGGATTCAGACTTTCCCCGTGTTCAACATCGGTACAGACGACGAGAACCGTCCCGCCCAATTCGAGGCGATAACCGTAGGAACCGCCCGGGTGACTCTGCCTGATGGTGCTGATCGTCGCATTGTTCTTTATCGCCTTGTTCTCCTCGTCCAGGATGAAGTTAAAGCGTGCTCCCATCTTATCCAGGGGAACGGGGAAGTACTCGCTCTGCATCTGGCCTGCAAAGATGGATTCGAGACTCACTATGTTTCTTCCTTTGCCCATGGCCAGAATAGCAATGTCCTGGGAGGGATTGTAAGCTGGAGCAAAGAAGGGAAAGCCCTGGATATGGTCCCAATGAAAATGGGTGAAGCCTATGAACAGCTTCTCCTGCTGGAATCCCTGGGCTACCAGTTCCCGCCCCAGTTTGATAATGCCGGTTCCTGCATCCAAGATTGAAGTCAACCGGAGGTCCTCCCGAAACATTCGGATACAGGTCGTATTTCCTCCGAACTCCAGGAAATCCCGATCGTAAACCGGGACAGAGCCCCGTGTGCCGTAGAATTTTACCTTCATCATAGCGCAAATTTTACACAGGAAACCGCGCAATTCCGATACCTAACTTTGGTTGCCATCGCACTTCTGTGCCGCTTCCGGAGCCATCGGCCCTTGTCACTTGCTGTCGAGGGGTGAGGAAGGTCGAGGGGCGGGGGGCGAAAGGGGTCAGGGGTCAGGATTGAGTGTGGGTTCAGGAAAGCCGGAAGGGCAGGCGTCATATTCAGCCGGATCCTCTAATACAGATTGAGGCCAACGATGATCGTGGCCCGGCAGGTGTTTCTCCAAGGTACGTTCCATTCCGTTTAACATGCGAATACACTCCCGATAACGTTCGCGGTACGAATTATACGTCTCTCTCGTTTCGTATCCTTTCAGCTGGGCAATGTACAGGTGATGTACCGTTTCTGCTGCTTCTCCGCGGCCTCGGTTCACGCCTTCAATCTTGTTTCGAATATGCCGATCATCTTGCTTTTCTGCAAGTTGAGCCGCGGCGCTGTTCGACGATCGTCTCGCCTGGGACCCGAGTTCGTATTTCTCCAAAGTTGGCCACTTGAGCGTCAGTTCACTGACTTCGATGTGAAGTCGGCAAAGCTTCTGGTAGACCACTAGATCCTCTACTCTTCTGTATGAACTCATCCCTAGTCACTGACCCCTGAACCCTTTCGTCCCTCAACCCCCACCACTCGACACCCGACACTCTTCCCCTCGACACTTGATCCTCGCCCGATTCGCGATTCATATCCACCCCCAGAATCTCGACCGTCTCTTCCTTACCGCGCAGCTCCAGCTTGCCGACTGAGGTGAATTGGAACCCAGGATCGGCGGGAAGGAGTCCTTTCGTCTGGGCGGAGATCAATAGATCGTAGCCGAGCTCGTTGCACTTCGATTGGATCCGTGCTGCAGTGTTGAGGACATCGCTGTGATAGGCAATCTCCCGCTTGAGGACGCCGACCTCGGCTACCATCACAGTGCCCGCATTCACTCCCGCTTTAAATTCCGGAATGATACCGAAAAGATCCCTGTAATACTCGGCGCGTTCCTGCAGGGTGTCGTTAAAGTCGAAGAAAACGCGAATGCAGTTGTTGCCGCGTAGCTCCATCTCCCAGGTCAGGACCGCTTCATCACCGACATACTGGTAGATCTCGACCTCGCGACGAATGGCACAATCGGTAAGGTCGCGAAAGCAGTTCTGAATCAGCCGGCTGTAGCGGATGTGGCCCAGTTTCTCGGCAATCGTCGTCGATGACCTTAGGTCGAGGAACATGAAAATCCGGTCTTCCTCCCGCGGGTTCTGATACTTCCCCATGATGAGGTTGAGCATCACCTTCATTCCGGAGCGATCGACCATCTGCTTGATGAAGGTGATGATGCCGGTCGCTACGGCCACATAGGCCAGAGCGGCCAGAGTTGTCCGGTGCGTCAGCCGATCAAGAAACGCCGGGATGAGTTCTGAAGGCTGCAGCTCTCCTTGGACCAGGGCAATGAGACGGGCCAGGAAAATAAGGACTACGACAGTAGCGACGAGCACAGCCGCGCGGAGCAGGATCAAGTATCCGTATGGTCTCGAGCGGACGGAGGGCCGGCTGCTCATCCGGTCTGCTCCGAAATCGGCAAGGCCCAGGCAGCCGCTACCCGCGATCCAAAGAAGCAGCATGGCGGAGAGCGTCCGCCCGAAGTCCACGATCTCCGCCGTGCCATAGAAGCGCACCAGCAGATAAAGGCCCGCCGCAAGGGACCACTCACTCGACCCAGTGAAGAACGTCTCTGATGATGCACCAACGGCGATCCTGACGCTGAATATCGCGACCCAGGATCCAATGATCATAGAGCTCCTGAGTGATCCCCTTTGATTCATTGAGTCTCAACCAGCTGTTGAGAAACCGGGTGAAGGGGATTTCATCCTTAGGAAGGGCGTAGCCTACCGTGAACTGATGGATCTCAGGCCTCGGCACGACTACGGCGTAATCGGGATAGAGCAGTGTCCACGCCGACCCGGCCTCGGCGCTGATTATCAGAGCGTCCCACCTATCGTTACGATTTTCGAAAAAATCCTTGGGAGATCCAAGAACATCAATCGCAGCATAGGGAAGCGCCCCCTGAAGCTCGGCAAGAAAAGCGGCGGCGATTGGATGCGTTACGGCTAGCACAAGATCCGGGTGAACCCGAATATCATCCAGCTTGCGGAAAGACTTTTCTCTCTCCCGTTTCACCACAACCGAAAACGTCAACTCGAGATACGGATCGGTGAAATTCATCCGATCCAACCCCTCGGGGGTCATGGGCACTGCCGAAATGAGGAGGTCAAATCGCCGGGCGTTAAGATCGTCCACAAATTTCCCCTTCTCATAGGGAAAGAAATCCAGGCGACATTTCAAATCCCGGGCTAGCCTATGGGCCAGATCGACATCATATCCAACCAAATCGCCCTGGTCGTTGAAATAGGAAAAGGGAAGACGATCGGGATTGAAGCCAACTCGAATAACCCGTTCATCTGCCGACTCGATTGTTAACGGCGGAATCGAATCCTCCACCAATTCCAAGGACTCATCCAAAGTCTTTGCCGCCTTTCTCCTGGCTGATGGCAGAAAACCGCTAAAGAACGATCTCTTCTGAACTGTCGGCAGTGGCCTGGCCGCAACCGCGGGATCCTTCGGAATGGGCTCGGTTCGGTGTTCAGATACGGGGACCGGATCAACTATCGGGAGATCCTCATGCACGATTGATTCGGCCGCCGATTCAATCCGCATGCCCATCAACTGCTCGCCCAGATCGAATGCCGTGTTCACCGTCTTGTCCAAAATGAAGCCAACGGAAGTGAAGAGAATCAGACCTGATCCGATTATGATCAATGCACTGCGCAACAGGGACCGGGCAGAGAAGCGTATACCGGACTCGAGAAAATAGGTGATCACAATAACCAGCACAGTCAGGTGCATGCAGGAAACCAGAACGCTGAACCGCCCGGTGATGACGTTGGCCGAAAGGATGAAGAGATCAAAGAGTTCGAGCGGGATCTCATAGAGTTGCATGAGGAACGGAAGAGCCGCATTCACAGCCCCAAATAGCACAAGTGTGCCGATGAACCCAAAGCTGAGAAATTCATCCGTGGGTATCGGTCGGCCGGAATACCAGGCGGCGAATAACACGAAGACGAGAGCGAGCAGCTTCCCCAGATTGGGGAGGTTGTAGACCACCGGAAGGATCGAATTGATCACCGACGTGGCATCCTCTCTCCCTTCCCGATACTTCTCGAACAGCTTGACGCAGTTGTTGATTATGAGGGGAAGAACAATGATCAGGCTCTTGGTGGCAAATGCCGTAATCAGGGCGTCACGGGAAACCGCCAGGATATCCCGGTAGCGAAACGGAGTCACCGCCGAAGCCACCAACGGGATCAGAACGAAGGCCATGAACAAAGCCGTAACAATATAGGCGTTAAAGTAAGCCTGCAAACGGTTCAACTCGTCCACGGTCATCGTTCCGGCTGCGCTGGCGGTCATGGCGAACACGGCAATAGGTGTCAGCTTTATAATAAATTGCGAAACGCGCATAAGGGACCGGGAAAGGATGTCCAGAACGTCCAGAAGGGGTTTCTTGTCCTTTATTCCAATGAGGGCAATGCCGACCAAAACGCTGAATAACACCACCGCTGGTAGAGCGTTTCCAACCAGGGCTTCAAAGATATTCCCGGGCAGGAACTGATTGAGCAAATCAACCTTCTGCTCTGGCCGGGTGATATCAGGGTTGAAGAAGGAAGCGGAAACCATCTTCGGGAACATCGACGGCACCAGCAGGATGACTATCATCCCCAGGAGCATGAAGCCAACCAGCACCAGAACCCCCCACCCCGCGAGACGCTTGGCAAGATCGTAAGTCAAACTGCCGAGGCCGTATATCATGGAAACCATAATGTACGGAATGATGGTCATCTGCAGCAATCGGACGAAAGCCGTCCCGATGAGATCCAGGCGTGCGCAATAGTCCCCAAAGAACAGCCCCGTAAGCACTCCGAGCACAAGACATACGATAACCACCGCACCAAGGCTCGGGCGGTAGTTCCTAAGTTTGCTCAAGATGATCCCGGAAACCTGTTTTAAACTGGCGACATTCAGCTTCAAATGATGCGTTCTAACCCGTGCGATCGTGTGGACGCAATCGCACAATAGATCCAGCGAACTTGGGTCTCGTAGGGTGAAGCGCCGGCTTCGCCACCGAGCGGCCGTATCGTACGGGCCTCGCAGCGGACGGAGCGGGCGCTCCATCCTACGTTTGGCTGCCGTTTGGACAACCTTCTTACTTTCCACGAAATCGGAAAAATCCTCGGGAAACTGGTAAAATGTTCAGGCTGGTACCGTATCTCACCGATAGAATATCATTTTTTATGAAATTCCGAGCCAAGCGTGCGTGGCCATGGAAAGCAATGGGGACTGCCTTTCTTGGGCAATTCTTGATCGGGTGCGCCTCCTTGACGCCACCATTGCCGCAGCCGGCTACACTCGCACTGGAACCGGCAAATTCGGGGTTGCTCGCAGAGGCATCGCTGGATATAGGTCGAGAACTCGGCCCTGGGCTGTCAGGGTTCGCACTCCTCAAGGAAAACGCTGAGGCATTGAAGTGGCGGCTCGCCATGATTGACCACGCGGAACGGTCAATCGATATGCAGTACTACCTCTGGGAGAGAGATGAGGCAGGCCTGCTGCTCATTGGCCGGTTGCTCGATGCCGCAGAGCGCGGGGTCCGGGTACGAGTGCTCGTGGACGACTTTCTCTTTCATGGTGACGAGCGTCGGATAGCAGCTTTGAGCCACCATCCCAATTTGGAGATCAAGATCTTCAACCCGCGATATGTGCGGCGCGGGAAAGTCAGGGAAATGCTCGAATTCGGTGTGAAATTTAAGAAGCTGAACCGGCGGATGCATAACAAGGTCTTCGTCGCGGATAATCGGGTGGCAATCGTGGGAGGACGCAACGTGGGCTACCACTACTTCGGGCTCTCCCAGCATTTCAATTTCGTCGATCTTGAAGTGCTCACCGCGGGAGCTGTCGTGCGCGAGATCTCGAGGGGTTTCGACGTTTTCTGGAACAGCGAGGCGGCCTATCCGGCTCGGGAAATGGCGCCGCCCGCCGCCGGCGAGGATCTCGATCTAGTGATGGCTGCGCTCCGGGAGGAGATTGAGGCCGGAACGCTCATGGCTGGAAAAGCTGGATTTCCACTCGAACGCAAAGATTGGACGGCTTCGTTTGAGGCCCTGCCGGATCGCTTCCATCAGGGAACGGCAACGTTTTATCATGACGAGCCCGGCATCGATCCGAAGAAGGAAAGGACGCGGTTCCTCGACGAGATACCATCCGTTGCCGCTTATCGGAACCCGAAGGAGTTGATGGTGATCTCTCCCTACCTGATCCCCCGCGATCAATTTCTGGCGAACATAGAAACCTATACGCGCCAGGGTGCGAGGGTACGCATTCTGGCGCCGTCAATGGGGGCGAACAACCAGGCTATGGTGCACAGTCACTATCGCCAATACCGGCGAAAGATCCTGGAGCGTGGGGCGGAGCTCTACGAGTTGCGCGAGGATGGAGCGGACGGACTTCGCGCCTTCACCGATACGCCGCCGGCACGAGCCCAGATTGTCGGCTTGCACTTGAAGGGATTCGTGCGAGATCGCCGGACCTGTTTCATCGGTTCGTTGAATATGGATCCTCGATCGGTGGAGATCAATACGGAAGGTGGCCTGTGGATCGAATCGCCGGGGCTCGCAAATGAAGTGGCAGATCACTTCGAATTTCTCATGGAACCAGATAATGCCTGGCGGGTAACGAGCGAAACTAATAAGGGAACGGCTCACCTGATTTGGAGATCGCGAGGAGAGGTTCTCAAGAGGCAACCCGCACCAAGCGGAGGAGCGCAGTTAAGAGATTTCCTCTTCGGATTACTGCCAATCCGGAGGCAGTTGTGATGCGCCTCGATCGCAGCGCCGGAGTGCGCTCTATGCTTTGAACAAGAGGTTACAGAGGGAGGGGTGAGAGGCGATCTGAAGTCTCTGTTTTCTCCGTTTGCTCCTGTTCACTCCCTACAAAGTGAACCGCTGAACCCGTGAACCTATAAACTCTACAGCCCATCCTAATCTTCCACCTTGGCTGCTTTTGCTCGATCGAGGGCCTTGACCAATAGCTTTGCCCAGTTGCCGAAGATCCGCCGGGCGTCCATTGCGTTACTGGAATAATCCCTGGGGATTCTCCAGGCCATGTCGGGCGGCGGGCTGTCGAATGCGCGCGCCAAAATCTGCTGCGACACGGAATCGTAAAGTTCGATGAATAGGGTAGCTGAACCCGCGCTTTCGGTATAGATCCCGCCTCCACCCATTCCTTTGATGCGGTCGGGATCCGGAACCGAAACCTCGACATTAATGACCGCCGGGCGCACCAGAAGAACGTCATCCCCGATCTCCTTGACAACTGGATAACCATTTTTCTCGAGCATGTCCGTGAAAGCGTGCGAGAACAGCTCCTTGCCTCGTTCGATCATTTTTTCCATGTCGCGATCGGTGATGTGATCCATGAGTCCGGCAGTGCTGTTATAGTAGCTCTGCCAATCCTTGTGGAATGCGATATACGCCTCGAGCAGGTTTACTTTGTCGTAGCCGCTCAGGTCAGCCCCGGGAAGAACATAGACAAGATCCGCCTTGGCCTTTTCTACGCGCACCAGGCCATCATGGGTCGTATCCGGCGGTGGGACTTTTTTCTTCCTCGCCTGAACTTCTGTCGCAGCGAGCGCGATCAGAAGGAATGTAAGTGTCAAAATTAATCGGCTGATGTTCATTATTCGCTTTCCCTAATAATATTGGGTCACTGCTGACGTTGTTTGGAGCTATGTATGCGTATCGGGATGCCTTCGTCAATATTCAGCTGTAGCCGTTCATTCCTGATCCCTGGCGCCCCTACCCGACCCGCGCATTTACTGAGCCGGTAAGGCGTAAGTAAGCTGGAGATTCGTGACCTAAATCGGCGGCGCTGGCGAGGTCCTGCTCGGTTATGGTGCCGTCGTCACAGCAATGGATTCTTCCAGCGCACCCCGGGAAAGCGCTGAAAGTCTGTGTCTGCCGTGTGCACGGTGGCGCGGTAGCGGGCAGCGATCGCGGCGATTTGTGCGTCGGTGGTCAGGTTGGCACCCGAGCCCTGCGCCTCCAGCCATTCCATGGCGCGCAGGACATCCGTTTCCTCAAGCACAAGAAGATCGGTTATGGATCGTTGCAGCCAACTGCGCACGTGATCGGCAGCTTCGCCGATCGACATCGGATGACGAAAGGCACGCCGACTGGTTCCAATTCTGAGAAACGAAAAAAGGACCACGCCGCACAAACCGACCGGTTCGCTTTCTGAGAGGCAGCCGCACCACCACTCCACTGCAGTTTCGTGAAACGGGCTGGCCGAATCGTAAGCGTAAAGGAGAAGGTTGGTGTCAGGAACGATCAAGGTAGCTCTTGCGGAGAGTCCTGGTTTTGCGCAGGAACTCGTCGACTTCGAGTTCGTCGTCGACGTCGTGCAGTAGCGCCGGATCTATCCCTTCGCGCAAGCCAAGCGGCCGAGCCGCTACCTCGAAAAGTGGTTCATGCGGGGGCGCTCCCCCCTTGAGCCCCCTGCGGAGCGTTTCGTTCAACGCCTGCTTGAAAGTCTTGCGTCCCCTCTGCATCGATTCACGCAGGAGTTGCTCAACATCGGGATCAAGGGTCACGGTAGTCCTCATTCAGGCATCAAAGCATCAATTCTGCGTACTGTCAATATGCCAGCTTGTAATGCAAAGCATGGGTGATGTCGTGGCTAGCTGAGCCCACCATTCGAAGGTGACTTCAAAGTTACCGCCAAGTTCGGCACCACTCGTGCGCACATTGCGACCAAGGCAGAGATATCGATCACGGACATTATATTCCGTTCTTTTTCTTCAGTATCCGATGAATAGAAGAATCAGTCGCTCTCCTGTACATCAAAACTGCCTCCAAGGGCAAGATGCAGCCCCACGCGCTGAGACAGGCGCTCGTTCCGTAGCGCAATCAGCGACGAGCGGGCGCTCAGTAAACTTGCCTGAGTTTGCAGCAAAGTCAGCAAATCCACCGTGCCACCTTCATACTGCGCCTTGGTAATGCTGTAAGCTTCGCTACTCCTATCAACTACCTCCCGCGAATAGGCCTCCTGTTCGCTCAAAAGCTGCTCATTGGTCAGGGCGGTTTCCACTTCCTGAAAGGCCTGCAAAACCGACTGGGTATAAACAGCCGTAACCGCGCGTTGCTGTGCATCTGCGATTTCAACACCGGCCTTCAGCGCCCCGCCTGAATACAAGGGCGCAAACAGGCTGCCGCCAAGACTGGTAACGGGATTACTTGCGTTCAACAGATTGGAAAGGCCACTGTCCACCGCCCCCGCGGAAGCGGTCAGCGAAATCCGCGGCAGGCGCGCCGCGCGCGCTTCTTGGGAACCAAAGAAGGCAGCCGCCACCCGTCGTTCGGCAGCAATTAAATCCGGCCTGCGTTCGAGAATCTCCGAAGGAAGTCCCACCGGAATGTCAGGCAGTACCGCAATGAACTCGGAGATCGCTTCCAGTTCCGCCGACGGATACCTGCCTAAGAGCACTTCGAGGCTTCGCAAAATCTCCTGATAGCTGCTTTTTACCCGTCTCAAGTTACTCTGTGCCACGGCAAGATTGGCCTTGCTCAGAGGCAGATCCTGAGGCGCCGCGACCCCGACTTCCTGTCGGGTTTCCACGAGGTCAACCAGTTTGGAATAAATATCCACTGCTTCCTGTGCGAGTTCCATCTGAGCCCGTATCTGCGTGGCCAGGAACCATGCCTTGGCCGTTTGCGCGACGAGGGACTGGCGGGCGAACTCGTAATCGGCCTCGGTGGCGCGAAAAGATTCCTCCTCTGCCGAAACGCCCGCGCGCACCCGCCCCCAAACATCCAGTTCCCAGGATACGTTCAAAAATGCGCTGCTTGACTCCAGATTGCTGGATAGCCCACCGGCATCAGTGGTGCTGGTCCCCGCTGCCAGGCCCACGGTAGGTTTCAACGCCGCACCCGCTTGTTTGGCCAATCCCGCCGCCGCATCCACTTGCGCCGCGGCAGCCTGGATATTCTGGTTGTTTGCCAGCACCTCCTCCACGAGCGCTTCAAGCCGTTTGTCTTTGAAATTCATCAACCAGCCGTCGTCGACTTCGCCAGCGTCCGCGGGACCCGACCAATCCTCGGAAATCTGGGTGCTGTCGGGCAAAACGCCTGCAATGACTGCCTCGGGTGGCGGCGGCTGATCAGTTGCGCACCCAGAAAGCGCCAGCACAACGCACAACGCACAACGAGGTCTCAGGATTGGACTATTTCTTAACATATTCTCTCCTCATCTGTTCTTTCGTTGATCGAACCTTGCCGAGCCCGGGATTAAATTGCCGAGACTCGTTGTATCCTCCCAAACGATGGGTCAGAATCTATTGCGTAGACTGCAGTGCTTTCAACCCACAAAGTCACGTAAGAAACCTTCGCTCTTCTAAATTTTTTGTGGAAAGGATGAACAGTTGGGCATCATGTCGAGCTTTCCGCAATAGAAGAGAATGGCGATACGGTAGCGCTCGAAGGAGCGGAAGCCCCGTTGCACCGCATCTCATACTCCCCAAAAGCCACATACACGTTCGATCATCCAGAATGCCGCAATACTTCCGATTGCGTAGGGAGGAAGGTCCCAGGCCCATTGAGGCGGCTTGATGCGGATGAGCGTTGCCACCGTGTAGATCGCGAGCATAGCTCCCACGAAAAGCAACTGGCCTGCTTCCACCCCGATGTTGAAGGTGAAGAGAGCAAGTGGGATCGCCGATTTGGGCAACCCCACTTCGCTGAGCGCTCCCGCGAAACCGAAGCCGTGGAGGAGGCCAAAGGTAAATGCGACCAGCCACGGGTAGTGTGCAGTGAGTCCTGGATTCCCCTTTCTGGACCGGAGAATCTCCGCCGCTACGAACACGATGCTGAGCGCAATCACTGCCTCCACCGGAGGTCCCGGAACGTGGACGAAACCGAGGGCGGCGAGGGCGAGAGTGATACTGTGCGCGACGGTAAGGGCTGTAATGGTGGCTACCAGCTTGCGCCAACCCGCCACTATCAGCAGCAGTGCCAGGATAAAGAGCAGGTGATCGATGCCGGAGAGTATGTGCTCCACACCGAGCGCAAAGTAGCTCCATGCTATATGCCCGCGGCCAGGCCGGGCCTCGATCACATAGGTGGGAGCTTCCGGCGTGAGACGATGGGTGAGTTCAGACCCATCGGCCCATTCCAGGCGGAAGAGGACGTCCGTATATGTGCCGTCCAACCCCTCGATCGTTACGGGAGATCCTGCAAGCCCACCCGCGCGACGAATGCGCATGCGCTGGACGTGGGCGCCTCCCGCGAAGCCTCTTACTGGCTCGGACAGTTCTTCAACATCTTCGGCGAAGCGCAAGTAGAGTCCAAACCGCTCATTGACGCCGCGAGCCGGGACTTTCCATAGCACGTCGTAGGTCTCCGAAGCCGTCTCTCGGATCTGGAGGTAGCCGGGCCGCATCTCGTGACCGGAAGCGGCTAGGGAGAACAGGAGGAAGAGTAAACACGAGATAGCGGAGTTCCCAGAGCTGCGAAGCCGCAACCGAAATAAACAAAGGAAAAGAAGGTTAACCACGGAGAGCATGTTGAAGGTCTACCGAATGGCGGTAGGCATGAAATAGGCGCTCGCCAAATCCAACCAACAGTACCACTAACGTGTAAACCGTGGATTTGTAAATGACGTTGATGTATCCTTGGTGATTCCGAAACCGGTCACCGGCCCTCGTGTGGTCGAGCACGACCACCACTTTTCCGACAATGAGCGCACCCACCACGGCCGAGGAGAGGCCGTAAAATTCAATTTGATATTGCATCAGAAAGAGCTTCTTCAGGGCGATGATAAGAAGAAAGCAGCAAAGGAAATAGAGCGTCACCCGGCTGACTTCCCTAAACTCGCTGGTGATGAATTCTATGAACTTCATGATCCGGCGCCGGAGTCCTGCGTTCGGTCTCGGGTGGGTGTGGGTTTCGTCAGCAGGAACAGCTTCACCAACAACGGGATCACGGCAGCGATGAAGGCCACGAGCGAGATTGGCGGCAGGAATCCCGGCCAGCCTTGAGGCGCAAGCCATCCGGAGAGGCCCATGACGAGCACGTGTCCTGCGGCGAGGGCGAGGCAGAAGTACCCCATTCTCTGGCCGCGCTGCCATCGGTCGCCCCCAATGGCATCGTACATGAATGGCAGGGAGGTGATCGCGGTGATCGCGAGGCACCAGAGGCTCAGCACACCGAAGGCAAGGCTCAGTTCGCCGGTGAGGTTCATCTTGCCCGCCGCGTGGAAAAAGCCTGCGTAGTAGTGGGGTGAGAAGAGCAGCATGGCCATGAACGCATGGATGGCCGCCAGTGAGAACCCCATCAAGCCGCAAAATTTGATCAGGATCAGGCGTTTGGCCGGTTCGTCATCGTAAACACGGACGGTCTTGCCGATCAGGTAGGAGGTTGCGATGAAAAAAACGGCTGCCAGCGAAATCGCTTTGTTGGCGATATAGAGCGGGAAGTGTGACCAGTCGACGCCTTTGAAGATGTGGTAGCGGAGGATGGCGTAGGTCAAGGACACACCGAGCAGGAGGATCAGCCATCGTACGGTGAACGACTGGATCAGGCGAGTATCGGGGGAGTCTTGTTTAACTTCTGATTTATCTAGTTTGCTCATCGTTCTCGAAACGCTTCATACGTTTCCTTAGTCTCATATCCTTTCAGATGGGCCATGTAGAGATGATGCATAGTTTCCCCCGCTTCTCCGCGGCTTCGGTTCACGCCTTCGATTTTATTTCGTATATGCCGATCGTCGTACTTCTCGGCTAGTTGAGAAGGAGAACTGTTTGACGATCGTCTAACCTGAAACTTAGCCTCTGGAGCGGGTTTGCGGGCGATGGAATCGATGTCAAGTGAATTTTGTTGGAACGTTAGGTTGGATTCATCGAGGAGCCCGCAAGGCGAAGTTTCACTCCTGTTTGATCCGGCCAAGCGCAGCGCGCCGGGGGCTTGGCTGACCTGAAACTTAGCCTCTGGAGCGGGTTTGCTGGCGATGGAATCGATGTCAAGTGAATTTTGTTGGACCGTTAGCCCAGTCGCGCTAAAGAGCCGGAAATGACGTAGCGCACTGCTTATCGGAGCGCAGCGTAGATTGCGGTGCGAAGTGGGAGATACGGGCTGGTCCGGGATCCCGGGGCAACCCCCGGCGCTGCCGGCGGTAAGCCCGCGGGCTACGAAAGAGCGGCCATTGCCGAAGACGATCGCAGGTGCGAGCCGCGGCCGGAAGTTTCACTCCTGTTTGATCCGGCCAAGCCCAGCGCAGCCGGGGGCCTTACTAACCTGAAACTTAGCCTTGGGAGCGGGTTTGCGGCGTGTCAAGTGAATTTTGTTGGACCGTTAGCCCAGTCGCGCTAAAGAGCCGGAAATGACGTAGCGCACTGCTTATCGGAGCGCAGCGTAGATTGCGGTGCGAAGTGGGAGATACGGGCGGTCCGGGATCCCGGGGCAACCCCCGGCGCTGCCGGCGGTAAGCCCGCGGGCTACGAAAGAGCGGCCATTGCCGAAGACGATCGCAGGTGCGGGCCGCGGCCGGAAGTTTCACTCCTGTTTGATCCGGCAAGCGCAGCGCGCCGGGGGCGCGACTGACCTGAAACTTAGCCTCCAGAGCGGGCTGGCGGGCGATAGAGTGACGTTTTTGCGAAGCGCAAACATGGTCATGCAGCGTTCGCTTCGGCCTCGGGCACCAGCGTGAAGCCGAGCGATCGGGCGCTCATTTTAAGGCTGCACAGTCTTCGTTGACAGAAGCGATCCTCGTAGCGTTCGGCTCCTTCGTCGACATAGTCTTGGCCGTAACGAAGCATGCGGTAGATGAGCACAGCGAGTTTGCGAGCCAGGGCGAAGACGGCCACCGCGCCGCTCTTGCGCCGGGCGGTGCGCCGATAACAGGCACCCAACGCGGTCGGGGAGTGGCGCAGGGTCAGCGCGCACATGCGCAGGATGGCGGCCATTCGGCTGGCAGCCATTGCGTTGCGCGTTTTGCTCAGCGGCTTGCCGGCCGAAAAGGCCATTTTGGGACTCAGACGCAACCAGGAGACAAAGTGATGCTCGTCGGGGAAAGCGCTCAGATCCAAGCCCGCTTCGGTCAATACCACCTGCGCGGCCCCGGTGCTAATCCCGTCAATGCGCGTGAGATCTACCCCGTAGAGCCGCCAGATTGCCGTGCGCATGGGTTGCTCGCCCCGCTTCGCCATGGCCTTGTCTTTGTTCGGGTTGGGATGCGGGGGCGCGTTGAGGCTATGGCGCTTGGCCGGCTGCAGCGCCTCGATCTGCTCGATCAGCTGCTGTTCATACTCGCCAATCATCTGCTCGAGCCGGTCATACAACTGGAGCGCAGCGCGCAGGTTGAAAAGATGCTCCCTGCGCCAGTTGCCGATGAGGTGCTCGGCGAATTGGGCCTGGCTCTTTCGGCAGCGTTTGCCCCGCAGGGTGGCCAGCTTTTTGGGACTGCGCTGCCCGGCCACGATGGCCCGGATGATGGCCATCCCGGTCTTGCCGGTAATGTCGGTGACCGCCCGGTGTACCTGCACGTTCATCTGGTCGAGTGCCTTCTGCATCCACTGCACCATCTTGGAACGTTCTTCCACCAGATTAGCCATTTGGCGCTGCAACGCACGAAGCGCACAGATCTTTTCCCCGGGTCGGAAGGAGCCCCGTAATAGTCCGCAACTGTGCAAGAGTTGAATCCACTGACAATCGATCATATCGGTCTTGCGTCCGGGGACCCCATGCAACTGCTTCGCATTGACCAGCACCACTTCGAGGCCCCGCGACTCCAACAGCTCATATAACGGGATCCAATATACCCCCGTGCTCTCCATCGCCACCGATTCGACCCCTTCATGGATCAGCCAGTCGGCCAGCTCGTTCAACTGTGGTGTCGTCGTGCCGAATTGCTGCACATTGACTTTGTTATCCCCGCGGGCCGGGCCGCATACCCAATGCTCCTCACTTCCTAAATCAATCCCCGCGCTGTTCGCCCGGATCACCGGCAAGGCCTGTATCGGCCGCACCTTCTTTTTTCCCCTGCGCTTGCTCTTTTTCGATGCCATGGTAGCTTCCTCTTTGATTACATTTTGGTTATGGCATTGGCTGCGGCCCGAGGTGGCCGTTATGTCAGGATTCTGACCTGGGGGAGAGCCCGTGCAAACGGGCCTCGCCAATGTTGGATGGCCGACTCGGAACCAGACTAATGTTGGGGCATATTCAGCTCCAGTGCTCAGATGGGTTATGACTGCCGCAGCCAATGCCGGTTCACCCTCAGTAATACCCACCACCAACGGCGCCACAAGCTGAAGTTTCACTCCTGTTGGATCCGGCAAGGGTCAGCGCGCCGGGGGCGCGACTAATGTGAAACTTAGCCTCTGGAGCGGGCTGGCGGGCGATAGAGTGACGTTTTTGCGAAGCGCAAACATGGTCATGCAGCGTTCGCTTCGGCCTCGGGCACCAGCGTGAAGCCGAGCGATCGGGCGCTCATTTTAAGGCTGCACAGTCTTCGTTGACAGAAGCGATCCTCGTAGCGTTCGGCTCCTTCGTCGACATAGTCTTGGCCGTAACGAAGCATGCGGTAGATGAGCACAGCGAGTTTGCGAGCCAGGGCGAAGACGGCCACCGCGCCGCTCTTGCGCCGGGCGGTGCGCCGATAACAGGCACCCAGCGCGCTCGGGGAGTGGCGCAGGGTCAGCGCGCACATGCGCAGGATGGCGGCCATCCGGATGGCGCCGAAGCTGTTTGGTCTTTTCTTGAGCACCTTGCCGGCCGAAAAGGCCATTTTGGGACTCAGACGCAACCAGGAGACAAAGTGATGTTCGTCGGGGAAAGCGCTCAGATCCAAGCCCACTTCGGTCAATGCCACCTGCGCGGCCCCGGTGCTGATCGCGTCGATACGCGTGAGATCTACCCCGTAGAGCCGCCACAGCGCCGTGCGCATCGGTTGCTCGCCCCGCTTGCCCATGGCCCTTTCCTTGGTCGGGTTGGGATGCGCTGGCGGCTTGAGGCTACGACGCCGGGCCGGCTGCAGCGCCTCGATCTGTTCGATGAGCTGCTGTTCATACTGGGCAATCATCTCTTCGAGCTGGTCATACAACTGCAGCGCCCCACGCAGGTTGAAAAGGTGTTCGCGCCGCCAGTTGCCGATGAGGTGCTCGGCGAATTGGGCCTGGCTCTTTCGGCAGCGTTTGTCCCGCAGGGTGGCCAGCTTTTTGGGACTGCGCTGCCCGGCCACGATGGCCCGGATGATGGCCATCCCGGTCTTGCCGGTAATGTCGGTGACCGCCCGGTGTACCTGCACGTTCATCTGGTCGAGTGCCTTCTGCATCCACTGCACCATCTTGGAACGTTCTTCCACCAGATTAGCCATTTGGCGCTGCAACGCACGAAGCGCACAGATCTTTTCCCCGGGTCGGAAGGAGCCCCGTAATAGTCCGCAACTGTGCAAGAGTTGAATCCACTGACAATCGATCATATCGGTCTTGCGTCCGGGGACCCCATGCAACTGCTTCGCATTGACCAGCACCACTTCGAGGCCCCGCGACTCCAACAGCTCATATAACGGGATCCAATATACCCCCGTGCTCTCCATCGCCACCGATTCGACCCCTTCATGCACTAGCCAGTCGGCCAGCTCGTTCAACTGTGGTGTCGTCGTGCCGAATTGCTGCACATTGACTTTGTTATCCCCGCGGGCCGGGCCGCATACCCAATGCTCCCTACTTCCTAAATCAATCCCCGCGCTGTTCGCCCGGATCACCGGCAAGGCCTGTATCGGCCGCACCTTCTTTTTTCCCCTGCGCTTGCTCTTTTTCGATGCCATGGTAGCTTCCTCTTTGATTACATTTTGGTTATGGCATTGGCTGCGGCCCGAGGTGGCCGTTATGTCAGGATTCTGACCTGGGGGAGAGCCCGTGCAAACGGACCTCGCCAATGTTTGATGACCGACTCGGAACCAGACTAATGTTGGGGCATATTCAGCTCCAGTGTTCGCATCGGTTTTGACTGCCGCAGCCAATGCCGGTTCACCCTCAGTAATACCCACCACCAACGGCGCCACAAGCTGAAGTTTCACTCCTGTTTGATCCGGCAAGCGCAGCGCGCCGGGGGCGCGACTAATGTGAAACTTAGCCTCTGGAGCGGGCGGGCGGGCGGTTCGTCCCTGCCCTCACGGGCAGAGCTACACCGGGGCCTTGTGGCTCGCTCCGTGAGGAGCGGGAAGAGTGCTGACGTGAGTTTTACCCTTGATATATCCGGCAAGCGTCAGCGCGGCCGGGGGCCCCGCTAACCTGAAACTTAGCCTTGGGAGCGGGTTTGCGGCGTGTCAAGTGAATTTTGTTGATCCGTTAGTCCAGTCGCGCTAAAGAGCCGGAAATGACGTAGCGCACTGCTTATCGGAGCGCAGCGTAGATTGCGGTGCGAAGTGGGAGATACGGGCGGTCCGGGATCCCGGGGCAACCCCCGGCGCTGCCGGCGGTAAGCCCGCAGGCTACGAAAGAGCGGCCATTGCCGAAGACGATCGCAGGTGCGGGCCGCGGCCGGAAGTTTCACTCCTGTTTGATCCGGCCAAGCGTCAGCGCGGCCGGTGGCGCCACTAACCTGAAACTTAGCCTTGGGAGCGGGTTTGCGGGCGATGGAATCGATGTCAAGTGAATTTTGTTGGACCGTTAGCCCAGTCGCGCTAAAGAGCCGGAAATGACGTAGCGCACTGCTTATCGGAGCGCAGCGTAGATTGCGGTGCGAAGTGGGAGATACGGGCGGTCCGGGATCCCGGGGCAACCCCCGGCGCTGCCGGCGGTAAGCCCGCGGGCTACGAAAGAGCGGCCATTGCCGAAGACGATCGAAGGTGCGGGCCGCGGCCGGAAGTTTCACTCCTGTTTGATCCGGCCAAGCGCAGCGCGCCGGGGGCTTGGCTGACCTGAAACTTAGCCTCCAGAACGGGTTTGCGGGCGATGGAATCGATGTCCAGTGAATTTTGTTGGACCGTTAGGCAAACCTTTCGACTGGTGTTTATTCGACAAAGCTCGCGACGAAGCTTACGACAAAGAGACGCGGATAGCTGCTTGCGGGACAAACCCCGGCGCAAACTTCGTCGTAAACCTTGTCGTAAGCTTCGTCGCCTTAATGAATGAGCCGGAAACTCGGAGTCCCGATCTCCCAGTTGCGTTTCCCAACGGCGACGCATCGAACGGGCCACTTTCGAGTGCGGCGACCTGGCGCCGCTTTGGGCAGCCGGCGGCTCGACGTCGGCTGGATCGCTTCCACCTGCCAGCTTGCGGATATTTCCTTTTCGAATGACAGGTAACTGGGTATACCCTGAATCGGGAGAAATCGAGTGCCTCAGCCGGTTCGCCGGCGAGCCAAGTCTCGCCTGAGGAAAGCGGCGCCGGGCCGCCGCACTCGAAACAAGGGCGCAGCTGCCGCCGGAAGTTTCACTCCTGTTGGATCCGGCAAGGGTCAGCGCGCCGGGGGCGCGACTAGCTTGCGACCCGAGTTCGTATTTCTCCTCCCTGGGCCAATTGTGGGTTAGTGCACAGACCTCGATGTGAAGTTGGCAAACCTTCTGATAGACCACTAAATCCTCTAACCGTTTATATGAACTCATTCGCCCTCCTTTCCTGAACCCTGAACCCTGAACCCTGCAATCCTGAAACCTGCTTGCCTCGGCGAAGCGTAGCGTAGACGGGAACCCCGAACCCTGCAACTCTCCTTAAGACGTATACCAAATCAGGCTAAAGTAGGAAAGTGCTCGCTTGTTCGCACGAATTATGTTGTAAAAAACCTATGTTTTATTACTTTAAGTGTTATAAAAAGGGTTTGTTTTGATATGATTGCTCGAAAAGCAGAACTTCGTTTGAAACGATGGTTTAAGAAAAAGAGGCGCAAGCCTTTGGTTCTGAGAGGGGCGCGGCAGGTTGGCAAGTCGACTCTAGTGAGGCAGTTTGCAGCTAGTGAAGGGTTGAGGTTGCTCGAAGTGAATCTGGAGAGAAACCTGCGGCTTGATGACGTTTTTCGTTCTCTGGATGTTAGTGCGATTATCAAGGAGCTGGAGGGGGTCGTGGGCCAAGCCATCAGGGCTGAAGGAACTTTGCTGTTTCTGGACGAGGTCCAGGCGACTCCCAATGCGATTCCCGCGCTGAGGTATTTCTACGAGGACTTGCCGGAATTGGCAGTCGTGGCGGCGGGATCCTTGTTGGAATTCGTTCTGTCGGAGCATTCGTTTTCCATGCCTGTGGGGAGGGTGGAGTACTATCATTTAGGTCCACTCACTTTTCTTGAGTACCTTAAGGCTGCGGAACCGGATCTGGTATCGTGGGTAGAGGGGTTTGCTTTTGGTGAGTCGTTTCCGGATTCTGCCCATGCGAGACTGCTGCAGAAGCAGAGGGAGTTCCTTTTCGTGGGAGGCCTTCCTGAGGCGGTCGCTCAGTATGTCGAGACGAGGTCACTAACCGATGTAAGCGATATCCATGGTTCGATAAGCGAAAGCTATCAGGATGACTTTTCGAAGTATGCCCGGAAGAACGAATTGTTGCGCTTGCAACGAATTTTCGAATACATCCCGAGAAGCATCGGGCAAAAAGTTAAATACACGAACTTCTCGCCTGAGGAGCGAAGCAAGGATGTGAAGAATGGCATCGACTTGCTGAGCAAGGCTCAAGTGTGCCATCGCGTTTGGAGCAGCCATTGCTCTGGAGTGCCGCTCTCAGCTGAATTGGATGAGAATAAGTACAAACTTATCTTCATGGATGTAGGCTTGGCGAGCCACATCTTCCGCAACCGCTGGAGCGACATCGTCGAGGCCAATGAGCAGAGACTGGTCAATGAAGGACCACTTGCGGAACAGTTCATAGGGCAGCATCTAGCTTATCTTGAAGATGGCCCACCTCACCTCACATACTGGATGCGGGAGGGCAGGGCGAGCAACGCCGAGATCGATTACGCAATTTCACTGGGCCCGAGGATTTTGCCGGTTGAGGTTAAGTCGGGCGCCAGCGGTACTCTAAAATCGATCCATCAGTTCGTCCTGAACAAGGAATCGAAGCAAGCCATTCGATTCGATTTGAACCCTCCCGCAAGACAGAAAATCAAAGCCAGAGTGAAAAGCGGCGCGGGAGTGAAAACGGTCGAATTCGAACTCATCTCTTTACCGTTGTATATGGTTGAGCTGCTGGCTCGAGAGATTGTTTAGGCTGCTTTTGCGCAAAGTGTTGGAAGGTTCATCGTGCCCCGTTCTCGTGTTACCCTGAACCCTCCTTACTGCGTATACGAAATCGTACTCTTCCTCGCTAACCCGCTCTGCCGTACGGCAGAGAAGTTTCACGCCAGCGTCACCAACTGAGGCGGATTCCCGAGGTAAAGCCCCAGCCGTTGTAGGCTCCGCCGTCCCGCACTGAATCGGAGGAATGCGTGTACTCAACGCCACTTTGCCACTTCAGCTTGTGCCCGTAAAGATACCAATTGAGTCCGAGAAAGTACTCGTAGGCTTCGTCACTGCGACCGGACTCGATCCGGCTTTCGTAGCGGTTGAGCCGGACCCCGTTATCCGCCGAACTCTTGACCAGCGAAAATCGAAATACCAGCTGCCACTTGTCCGTGATTTCGTAGTGTGGCATAATCTGGAAGCCCAGGAGGTCGCTCTGGTCCCCAATACCGTCACCGAAGGAGATGTCCGACCAGATGCCGTAGCGTCCGTTCTCGAACTTCGTTGTCAACGAGGCCACCTGCCTCAGTTCGCGAGTTCCGACGTCACCGCTGAAGTCTGGATCGTTATAGACGTAATCGATGCGGACGAGGGAGGTGTCGAGACCCGTGGAATCGGCGAAGTTGTACTCGAGGGACACGAGAACAAAGTGGCCACTGTCGAAGCTGCCGAACTCATCATCGCCGCTTGAGGAAAAAATCCCCGTGTGGTACTTCCAGTTGCCAATCTTGCCGAGTCCCGACACACCGGTGAAGTATTCATTGGGAAACCAGAGATTCGTCGCGACGGTGCTTCGCTCGAGCGTGACGAGTTTCTTGGACGAGGTGGCGCCGTCGAGGGTAAAAGGGGCAGATTGCTTGCCGATCTTCAACACAAAAGCATCGTCATGAGACCAGCTGAGGTAGAAGTCGGTAAACCGCACGTAAACATCCTCGAGTTGATCCGGATCAAGCTCGTTCAAGTCGAAATCACCTTCAGCGTGCAGGACAAAATCCCGAAACAGGGAGGCCTTGAAGCCAAAACGGAATCGGCGCCATTCGAGCCGGTCATACTCTCCCTGGTCGGCATCGAAGTAGGCTGCATCCGCCTGAGCTCGACCGGTCAGGACAATTTCCTGGATGATCGGGTTGTCTTCGTTCTTGTAGAGTGTTCCAAGACTCCAGATACGGTCGTAGATGGGTGATTCTTCGGCAGCTGCTGTGCCGGTTTCGTTGCCGATGGCGTGTGGAACATTGGAGGTAGCTGTTCCTCCGAAAGCAGTGTGGAGAACCATTGCCACGGAAGTCGTGGCTGAGAGCGCCAAGTTAAGAAACGATCTCCGCATGGGATGGGAGATAACACATTGGTTCGGTGTCGGCTCGAAAGTGAAAAAGGGGTTCCCGTCTTCGCATGGCTTCGCCGTGGCAGGCAGGGGCTCGGGGGGCAGGCACTTTGTCGTAAGCTCTGTCGAAATGCCCGTTTTAAGAGGAATGGCCCACCAAACACGCGAAAAAACGCGAGCCGCCGTCGCTCCCGCTTCACGGGGCTATGGCGAGCCAAGAAGCGAGAGAGATTGCAACGGATGAAAGGACGGCAACGGATCGCAAGGTAGTCGCCAGAGCAAATTCGATCTGTGGAGAGCGGATCGATCTACGAAGTTTACGACAAGGCTTACGACGAAGACAACAATCCCACTGACACCTGAACACTGACACCCGAAACCTCTTAGGGCGTATACCAAATCGGCGAGGTGTAGGCGCGGTCTTGAACAGTCATCTCGACCTTGTCCGGCATTTTGATTTTGAAAAACTTCGCGTCGTAAGCCGTCCAGCGCGGCTTGGGGATTTCGATGACGCGCACGTAATAAAACGCGCTTTGTTTCGGATCGAAATCCGGGTCGACCCAATGGGCGGTAAGCAAGGGATCGCCGATCGTGTTGGTGTAGCTCGCGTCGGCGACATCGACCGTACTGCCAACTGGGGTTATGCAACGACCATTGGGACCGATCCGCCGGCCGTCGGAGACGGCCACGTCGTAAATGCGCTCGTGCGTCTCGCCGCTCGCGTCTAGCCAGCCCTTAATGATCTGGACTCGGTCGAGGTTGGCGTTATCGGGATCACGCATCGCCCGAATCATAAAGCTTGGGGCTTTGTCTTTGGGCGCAGCGCTCAAGTCACCGCCCATGGGAACGCCGTCACGATAGCCGCGCTCCGCAAAGTCAGGACGCTCGACTTCATCGGCCTTGAAATCCCAACCGGCGAACATGCGAACCAGGATGCGTGAGCCGGTCGTGGCGTAGACTTCCTTGCGCATCATGGCGTCGAAAATCGCCTCGCGTGTGTTCTCGCGGGCCCAGACACCGGCCAATCCAGCCGCCCCGGTCTCCGAGGCATAGGAGGAGAGTTTCGGGTCCACCGGGGAACGGATTATGGTTTCCATGGCGCGATGGTTGCTGGGCTCCATGTGCGGCATTTTGCCGAAGTTGTTGTCCTCCCGACTCGTCGCAAGCGAGGTGTGCGAATCGGTTGCTCCGATCAATCCGAACTTGAAGGGGTTCAGTCCCAACTTGGCTTCCAGCGCCAGACCGTTCTTGAACGCTTCACGCGCGTACTCGTATTGGAGCATCCAATCCTGCTTGGCGTTCTGAGCCGGCACATCGGCTTTGTCCCAGGGTTCGAAGTCCGCGAACTCGTCGTTGCGCGACAGAAACGGGTGGGTTTCGCCGTCACCCTTCATCTGGGTCACTTCGTAGATCGGTTCCCAACGCATGCGCGTCTCGGCATAGGCGCGATCGAAAGGGCGTCCGTCCAGCGTCTCCAGTTTGAACATCAGGCCGTTTGACCAATTGCCATTGTGGGGAATGGCGAGGATCCGTCCGCCGGTCTTCTCCTCGTAGGCGGCCATATACTTCCACAAGTATTCCGGGTCCATGTTCTCGAACATAGCGAGGGGCGCGACCTGATTGGCGCGGTCGGGGCCATCGCGAAAGATCACCACCCGATGAAGGTTGCCGCCCTTGGGAACCGAGCTCCACTCAAAGCCGATCAGCGCGGTGAACCGACCCGGTTCATTGTACTTTTCGGCAGTCGCGTTGACCCGCTCCCAAAGCGATAGTTTGACAGCGGGGTTTTGGATCAATTCCCGCGGATCGTCGCCCGAACCGCTGCGCACGATTTCCATGAAAGCCTTGTATCCGCCCTCTTTAGATTCATTGAACATGTCATACCAACGCTTGCCAACCGGATCGGCGAGCAGCGCCGGGTGGCCCTCCTGGATCATCGTCGCCAGGCCGAAATATTCGGCGTGGTCGGCGATCACCAGAAAATCCAGCGGTCGGAGCAGCTTGGCGCGCTGCCCGCTGCTGGAGGTGACTTCCTCGCCGCGCGCGAAGCGGTAGGCCTCCTCGGGACCCAGCTTGTTACCGACAAAGCCGGCGTCCACCGAGTTTCGCGTGTGCAGGTGCGTGTCACCCCACAATACACGCGTCGGGAAGTGCTGGTCGACAAAGGGTGAGTACACCGCCGTCTTGGAAATGGTGTGTTCTTTGTTTGGGGTGAGTTCCTGCGCGATAGCCGAGGTGGCCAGGGCGCAGCTCAGTAGGAAGGTTAGTTTTGTTTTCATGATTTTAGTGTCGAGGGGGAGAGTGGAGAGTGTCAAGGATCGAGGGGGGAGGGTTGAGGTTAGCTGGGTATTGGGTCAACGGTGTTTGCGGGCGCGTAATTCTCGGGCTCTTCTCTTACCCCTTTCAATTCTTTCCTAAGCGTCGTGATTGTTGCAGTGAGGATGGCAATAATCTCGCCCAGTAATGCCGTTCTTTGCTTAATCGTCCGTATCCTTCTTCGATGTTTGCGCTGATCGAGTCGGCGCTGGCAAATTGCTGAGAGACCAGACGGGAGAGGGAGAATTCGGACTTCAATCCCTCCATATCTTTCGCAACAAGATCGAGCAACTTCATCGATTTTCGATAAGCTCCAAATCTGTCTAATCCACTTTTCATCTTTGTTCACTCCTCCCTCGACACTTGACACTCGTCCTTCCACTCAGGGCGTGTACCAGATCGGCGAGGTGTAGGCGCGTTCTTGATTAAGACGTTTGGCTGGTTCGGGCACTTCGGTGCCGAAGTGCTTGGCGTCGTAGGCGGTCCAGTGTGGCGTTGGGATTTCCAATACACGGGCGTAGTAAAAGGCGCTTTGGGTCGCATCGAAGTCGGGGTCTTCCCAGACGGTGATTAGTTCTGGATCGCCGATGGTATTGGTCCAGGTGGCGTTGGCGATATCTACCGTGTTGCCGACGGTTGGGAGCTTGCCGTTTTGACCCGGTTTGCGATCGTCGGACCAAACGACGTTGTAGACTTTTTCGTGGGTCTCTCCCTTCTTGTCCATCCAGCCCTTGACGATTTGGATACGGTCGAGATTGCCGCTATACGGATCCTTGAGGGCGGCCACGAGGAAGCTGGGCGACTTACCTTTGGGAGCGGTATGGAGATCTCCACCCATTGGCACGCCTTTGCTATAGCCAGCATTGGCTGGCATGCGCGTATGGGCGTCGCCTGCTAGGAAGTCCCATCCTCCAAAGAAGCGAACGGTCATCCGTGGTCCTGTGGTGCCGTAGACTTCCTTGCGTTTCATGGCATCGAAGATAGCTTCGCGGGTATTTTCCGTGGTCCAAACGGCAGCGTATCCAGAAGCTACCGTTTCCCATCCCATCCACTTCAGGTCTTCGGTGAATTCAGCTAGTGGCTCGCTGGCGCGTTCAGGACTGGGTTCGGCGTGCGAGAGTTTGCCGAAGAAATTGTCCTCATCGGCTGTTGCCAAGGCGGTGTGCGAATCGGTCGAACCGACGACGCCGAACTTGTAGGGGTTGGCGCCGAGGTCTTTTTCAAGCTTGAGACCTGTTTTGAAGGCGGCACGCGCGTATTCGCGCGAAAGCATGTCTTTGGTTTTAGGATACGGACCGAGGTTGTTTTTGTCCCATGTTCCGTAGTCAGCGAATTCGTCGTTGGGGGAGAGGAAGGGATGGGCCTCGCCATCGCCTTTTATCTGGGTGATTTCGTAGAGGGGTTCCCAGCGAATGCGATTCTTGGCGTAGTCGCCCGTCAGCGGTTTTCCGGTCGCGGGATTGATTTCCTCCGGAAACATGATCCCGTTGGAGAGGTTTCCATTATGCGCGAGCGCCAGCACTTCTCCGCCGGTGGTCTGCTCGTAAGTCTCCATCCATTTCCACAGCCATCCCATAAGGCCTAAACCCTGAAGGCAAGCCTGAGGGATGGAGCGGGATAGCGGTTGATATTGGGAAAAAGTCAAAATGTAAAACAGGGGGGAAATGGTTGATATGGACGGATGCTGTCCCACAGAGCTAAGGGGAGAAACCGGGCAGGTAAGCCTGTTGAGGCTGGGAACACATTCGATATCGGGTTCGTGCTGTCCCATAGAAGTCCGCCAGATCGAAAAGCCCGAAACGGTCCCAGAGCACGCCGCGCACGAGCGTAAACAACCGGGTGAAGCTGTGCGGCCACTGGCTGATAAAGGCAATGTATCGGAGCAGAACGAGCAGCAGCAGGGCGGCCCACAGCTGCCAACGGATGGCCTGCTTGGAATGCCCGAGAAAATCGCAGACCTTGAAGGTTTGCTTGATCTGCTTGAAAAACACCTCGATGCCCCAGCGGCAGCGGTAGAGGGCGCAGACACTGGAAGGGGCCCAGTCCATGTTGTTGGTGAGGAAAACCATGACGACCCACTCGCCGTTGACTTCCACTTCGGCTTCGATCCGGCGCAACCTGCCGGGATACTGCCGGCGGGAGGCGGGAACCTTCAGGGTGACCTCGTCATCCCGCAGGATAGGTCCTTGAGGCTTGCGCAGGCGCTTGCGGCAAACATGGCAGCGCAGGTTGTCTTTGGCGCGCGTGACCCAGAATATGCCGCGTTCGCTCAAATGGAAAAGATTGGCAAAATGCACGTAAGCCTTGTCAAAAACCGCGATCTCTCCGGCCTGCAGCCCCGCGCACAGGGCCAGAGTCCGCGTGTCGTCGTGATGGGAAGCTTCTTCAATGACGGCAAAGCCGGGAAGAAAACTTTGCAGGTTGAGCCGCAGGTGCATCTTCGCCGCGGCCTTGCGCCGACGGTGCTTGGCCCAGTCCATGCAGTTGGCCACCAGGGCAATGGTGGTGGAATCGATCGCATGGATCGCCCGTTTGAAGCGACGGGGCAGGCCTCGGTAGCGCCCGGCCGGTCCAAAGCCCGGCGAAAGCTCTTGCAGATGCCCCAGCACCTTCCAGAACAACGCCTCCATCATGTCGCTGTCGCGCTCCCTATTGGCATGCGAAAGAGTGTTTCGGCTCGGTGCAACCGCTCCCCTGATCGCCCTGAGCTTGGCCGCATGATGCCGCAGGGTGTCGCAGACGTCGTTAAGGCCGATGGCATGGGTCAGTTGCGCAAAGAGCAGACTGACCACATGACTCCATGGCGTGAAGGTGCGCGCCTTTTTATCGACCCCGTACTCCCGGGCGAGTTTTTCCGTCAAATGCGACGGGATGAGTTTACAAAGCTGATGCAAGGTGCTGCTGTAGTGTTTCGTCGGCGTTATGTTTTTCATACTGCGGATTCTTTGGTCGGAATCCGCCGCCGACCACCTTTTTTTAACCCTGCCCGAAAGGGAGTCTCACCACATCCTGTGGGATGGCTGTGTAAAATGTTCATTGTTTAAACGTCTCTGATGTCCTCCAGATGGTTACGACGATGAGCCGCCGGCCGCGGGGAAGCTACTCAAGATTTCGGTCACGGTCGCGGTGAGCCTTTCGGTATCGACACCGCTCTCCTTCCTGCGGGCAGTGCCCCAGCCAACCCAGACCATGCGTTTACTGGCAACCTCGTAGACTTCGATGATCAAGGTGCCCTCCTCGTACGAATCGACCGTCACGTCGCTGCCATAGTAGGGATAGGCGCCCCACCATCCGCGGCGGCCAGCCCCTCCGTAATAACCTCCATAGCCCCAGTCGGTGACGTCGGTCTTAGGTACCACCTTGCAGGTCAAATTGACCGCAAAATCGGCCGAATCCAAAGCTACTTCGCTATAACCCTTTCCGGTCAAATCGGCCAGAACGGCGCTCTTTACGGTTCTTCCGGCACGGAGAACGACACCCGGATCGGCACCCGGAATTCGATCCGGCAAGGGCAGGATAGAGAAGCTAGTATACTTGCCGAGGTCTACTTCCGGGTCCTGTTCGGTCCGGACCTTGGCGGTGGTTTGGCAGCCGGCAGCTAAAATGAGAACTCCGCAGGCAATTGCAGAGAGTAGGTTGGTAATGTTCCGAGTCATCGTATGAAGACATTCAAAGTTAAGGTTATCTCAAAAGAATCGGACTGGTTAGTAAGTACGGAGGACCAAGGCAAGGTTAAGATTCCTTTTTTTGCGGCTAAATCGGCTGGGCCGGTCCATCCAAATTAGGGGTCGATGATCAGAATTTGCGACGAACTTCAACGTGCCGCGGGCATCGGCTCGCATGTCTCGCCGCAGGCCTGCCCGTGATCAGGATTGGGAACAGGCCCATGCCCGGATGAAAAGCATAAATCGGGACCGTCAAGGCGGCCGACCTTGAGGACTCGGGGGCCCTCGTCCCTCCAAGGCTGAAGACCGTCGCAGGCAATCTGGAGGGCCGAGGGCCCACGAGGCCGGGAGTAGGACCAGATTCAAATGTGCGATCCAGCGTCGAAATTTCGGTCAGGTTCATTAAGCGGCCTCCCATCGAGGCTGGTGTCGTGTCCGATAAATAAGCATAACCAATGTGGAGGCGCCATGGGGTCGATACCAAGGCGGGACTGAGGCTGAAAATGGCTCTTGCATTGGTATGCCTATTTATCGGACACGAAACTAGGACGTTGCGGCGGCAAGGGATTGCCGCCCTCCATTTCTCGGATAACGCCTTGGATTTGGAGGGTGCCAATCATTTGGCGCCGCCGACCTTCCCCGGCGAGAAAATCGCTTTCCTACTACCCCATCAGATCGATCTCAAAGGGAAACAGCTCTGCCGTCATGATCTCTTTTTCAAGGATTGGATCGGCTTTCATGATGCTCTCGGCTTCGGATCTCGAACCCACCCTCAGAACCACGATGCTGAAGTTGAGCTGCATGTCATCGACCGAGCGCCCCAGCAGGACGACTTTTCCCTCCTCGTGAAGGCCCCGCAAATAGTCCAGGTGCTGGTTTGCCACCATTACCACCTTGTCAGTAAGCGCCTCCTCGCCCTGATACTCGGGCTTGAGCTTGAGGATGTATGCGAAAAGCCGGTTTTGCTCCACTGCAACGGCCTCTTCGTGATGGGCGGCATATGCAGAGCTGAACAACGTTAATAGAGCAATGAGAAAAGAAGGGACTAACGTTTTCATTTTTTGTGAGTAGTAAGACGGTTGATGTAGGGTTCCGTTTCTATTGGGTCTACGCAGGTTATCGAACAGATTTGAACGACACCCTTAAAAAGGCTGCTCCCCGCAGCAACGGTCTTCGCCAAGGCTTCCGGCTTCGTTCGACTACGCCGTGACGAGTCGCCCGGTCAAGAGCTACGCGGAATCTACGGCTTGTTGCCGTTCGGGACTAAGTGTCGTCCTACAAGGTGTTTTTTAGAACCATGCAGCAAGTTACAGGGAATGATCAAGTTCAAGATTTTCCATCGTTTCATCGGCGTCGACCTGTAGCCGGCTTCCCAAGAAGGCGGGAACCCGGTTCGAGACACCAAAAGGTCTTTGAACACGGATCTCCGGTGAGTTCCAGGACTCCATACAGACCCTCGCCTCACACCAGCGTAGTCACGTCGTAGGGCGCAAAGCGCCGATCACTGGTAACGACATCAAGGCCATGCAGCACAGCAGTCGCAATGATGAACCGGTCAGCCGGATCCCGGTGATGCCAGGGAAGCTCATTGGCATAGGTCAACACTTCCACACTCAACGCCGCAAGCTCAAGGCTGTGGGCTGCCAGAACGGCATTGAACCAATGCAACGGGCGCATCGGGAGTTCAATCTCGTCCCGGTTCGCCTTCAAGCTGATTTCCCAGGCCGAGATCGCCGAGACGTGCACAATCTGAGCGGTGTCAATCTCAGTTCTCGCAGAGGGCGACAGACGATCGCTGCCGTTCGCCAACCAGAGGAACGCACAGGTATCGAGAATCAGTTGTCGAGCAGGTTTCCTAGGCATCCTCCCACTCCTCAACCGTCGGCGATGTGGGATCGGACTTGATGACGACCTTCGCCAATCGCTGATCGATACGGGTTCTCGGTTTCCGAACTATCGGAACGAGCTCAGCTACGGCCCTGCCATAGCGGCAAATGGTGATGCGTTCCTGGCGGTCCTCAACTTCAGCGACAAGCGCCGAAAGGTGTGTTTTGGCTTCGTAGATGCTTACCGATTTCATATTGTTTTTGACTAAACTAGTCAAAATTCGTTCGTTTGGTCAAGATAATGCGGCTGCGGGGGAATGGAACCTGCCCTCAGGTCTCCTTCCATTGCTACATCCATCCATGCCACGGCGAAGCAATGTCCCGGGCGCGGAGCACCCTTTTCAACGGAACGAAACACCGAGCTCTGCCATGATGCGCAATTCAGGGCATCCCCTCGTAGCTCGGGGCTTATCCCGAAATAATCGGGATTGCCCCGGGTTTCCGCACCGCTCGATTCCCCGCACGCCACGCAATCTCCGCTTCGCTGCGATAAGCATGGCGCTACGTGGCCGCGTCCGGTACACCTCGACGAAGACGGGCGGCCACGCCCTACCCAGCTTCAGCCAATCGGGCAGCCGCGACCCAGATTGCTAACCTTGTTTCAGCAGGGCGTAGCGAAGACGCGAACCCCTGAACCCAGAAACCTGTGCTCCCTATTCCGCCCGATACGGCACCCGGAAAAACACCGCGTAAAAGACGGGGACGACAAGCATCGTCAGAACGGTGGCAAAGCCCAGTCCGAAGCAGATAGTGACCGCCATGGAGATAAAGAAGGCGTCTTGAAGCAGGGGTAGCATACCCAGAATTGTCGTTGCCGCAGCCATAGATACCGGGCGCAGGCGACTGACACAAGAATCGACGATGGCATCGAAGGGATGCTTACCCTCGCCGATCTCCAGATTAATCTGATCGATGAGAACAATAGCGTTTTTAACCAGCATCCCTGAAAGGCTCAGGAAACCAAGCATAGCCATAAACCCGAATGACTGTCCCGTCACCAGGAGCCCGAAAGTCACACCGATTAAAGCGAGCGGCACCGTTAGCCAGATAATGAGGGGAGTGCGCAGGGCATTGAAGAGGGTGATCACGACCAGGACCATCAAGGAAAAAAAGAGGGGAAGACTTCCGGCGAGGGCGGCCTTTGAATCATTGCTGCTCTTGTACTCACCCCACCACTGCAATTCGTAGCCGACGGGAATATCCACCTCCGCCTCGACCTTCTTGCGAATGTTTGCGAAGAGCACGTTGGCGTTGCCCGCGCGCGGATCACAGAGCACGGTGATGGTTCGCTTGCGGTCCTGACGGAAAATGATCTCGTCCTCAAATCCAGTCTCAAAAGACGAAACGACCTGCCGGATCGGTATGCGCTTACCGGCCGCAGGACTCCAGATCTGCAGGTTCTGCATGGCTGCGACATCGCCTCGTTCCTATCCGGGTGCCCGGGCAACTATGGGAAGGAGCTTATCGCCTTCACGGTACACACCCACGGGAAGTCCTTCGAAGCCCTGGCGGAGCGCGTTGGCTACATCGGGGCGGGTAATGCCGTTCAGGTTGGCCTGATTCTCCGCCAGCACCGGTCGGATGACCTTTACCCGCTCACGCCAATCCACCCGTATGCCGAATGCGTCCGGTTCCGCGTGCATGATCGCCTCCACCTGGGCCGACAATCGCCGCAACACATTCAGATCGGGCCCCATGATACGTGCCTGCACTTTTCCCGGTTCGCCCGGGCCATTAACAAATTGTCGCACCGTTGGTACGCTGTCCGGAAAACGAGTCTCGATAGCTGATTGCGCTTCAGGGAGCAATGTCGCCAGTTTCCGGAAATCGTCCACATCGACGAGGAACTGCGCGTAGGCAGAGTTCGGGCGCTCGGGACCATAAGTGAGGAGAAAACGAAGGGCGCCCTGACCCGTCATCGAGGTCACATGGGTAATGCCCTCTACGGTTCGCAGATAGGATTCAATCTCCTCAACCTGCCGACGTGTTTCATCGATATGGGTGCCTTGAGCCAACCAGAAATCGACCATGAACTGGGGTCGGGTGGAGTCCGGGAAAAAGCTCTGAGGAATGAAGCGGAATCCCCACCCCGAGGCCACGAAAATCACGAGCACCGTAACTAACGTAACCGTGCGGAAGCGAATGCATCCTTTGAGAACCGTGCGGTAGAGACTATAGACGATGCCCCCGTATGGATCCTTCGCTTCGCCATCGTCCTCCGCGGATTCCGGCCCCTTGAGAAACAGGATGCAGAGCAAGGGCGTGACCGTCACCGCGGTCACCCAGCTCAACATCAATGAGAAGAGAATGACTTGGAAGAGAGAACGGCAGTACTCCCCGGTCTTATCCTGGGAGGTGCCGATAGCGGCAAAGGCAAGTACCGCCACAAAGGTGGCGCCCAGCAACGGCCATGAAGTCTGACCGACCACCGCGATGGCGGCCTTTACCCGATCCTCACCCTTTCCAATCCGAACCAGCATTCCGTCGACCACCACGATCGCATTGTCGACCAGCATACCCAGTGCGATAATCAATGCCCCCAGTGAAATACGCTCGAGCGTGACCCCTTTGGCGCCCATCAGGATAAATGTTCCCGCGATGGTCAGGAAAAGGATAAAACCGATTAACAGACCGCTTCGCATTCCCATGAAGAAAAGCAGCACCACCACCACGATCAGGATCGCCTCGATGAGGCTGATAACGAAGCTATTGATGGCTTTGTTTACCGCATCCGATTGAAGAGCGATGATTCCGAACTCGATACCGAGGGGACGATACTGCTCCAGCTCAACGAAGCGCTTGCGCAGGGCCTCGCCCATTGCAACCACATTGCCATCGGCAATCGTTGAGATGCCCAAACCGATGGCCGCGTGACCATCGAACCGAAGCAGAGTCTTGGCCGGTTCGGCATATCCACGACGTACCGTGGCCACGTCGCGCAGGTAGATCTGGGCAGTCGAAGCACCTGAAGTAGCGGCGATCAAGGTAGATTCGAGATCCTCCACTGAAGTCACCGTTCCAGTCGGATCGATGGTGATATAATCCGGCCCGACCTGCACGCGACCCGAGTAGGCGGCAACGTTTTTCTTCTGCAGTTCCCGAACAATGAGGTTTGTTGGAATGCCGAGCTGCGAAAGCCGGTCGCGATCCATTTCGATGTAGATCACTTCCCGTTGCGTGCCATAGAATTCGATCTTGGCCACGTCTTCGACGAGAAGGAACTCGCGCCGCAAAAAGTCCGCGTAGTCCTCTAGCTCCGCATAGGAAAAATCATTACCGTAGATGGCGATAAAGATCCCATAAACATCACCGAAGTCGTCCACTACGATGGAAGGTCCTGCTCCCGGTGGAAGACTACCCTGCGCATCCCCAATCTTGCGCCGCAATTCGTCCCAAACCTGGGGTAAGCCGGCCTTATCGTACTTGTCCTTCATCGTCACCGTTACCGTGGACAGACCACGTTCGGAACGGGATTCGATCTCCTTGAGCTGGCCCAGCTTCCGGGCCGCCAGTTCAATCTCATCGGTCACTTCCTCTTCGACCTCCTGTGCCGAAGCGCCGGGATAGGGAGTGATGACGAGTGCATCCTTGATGGTGAATTCGGGATCCTCCAACCGTCCCAGATTCTGGTAGGCCAGCAGCCCACCGACAATCATGGCGAACGTCAGAACCAAGGTGGTAGTACGATTATCGAGGGCGATGCGTGCCGGATTCATAATAGAGCGCTCCCAGATGGGCTTATGCTTGCCGGAGCTTACTGCTTGTAGCGGGTCACTTTCATACCCTCGCGCAGCAGATGAACCCCCGAGACCGCGATCCAATCACCAAATTCCAACCCGGCGCTGATCTCCACATTATCGCCTGCCATCTCGCTGGCTTGGACGCGCGCGCGGCTCACAGTCATCGACGTGCGATCGACTTTCCAAACCACCGCATTACCCTCCTCGTCGGCCGCTATCGCGCGCGCCGGCACCGCAAAACCGCTTCCTAACTCCTCGAAACGCTGAGCCGGGAAAAGGGTCGCCCGTGCGGTCATGCCCGGCATGATCCTGATATCCTCAGGCGCCGCAAAAGCCAAGGTCGCCCTGAACGTCCGGGTAACCGGATCGGCGGTAGTCGATGCTTCCTTAAGCGTTGCCGGAAAACTTCGATCAGGGAAGGTGGAAACGGTCACCTTGGCACGGATTCGCCTGGACCGTTCCTCAATGGATATTCCCGTTTTGGCCAGAGCCCAGTCGCGTTCGGGAACTTCCACATTGATCTTCAGGCTCGACGTATCCTGCAAGACCAGAATGGACTGCTTGGCCTGAACGTTTTCAAAATTATCCACCAGCTTGCGTGCTACAACACCGCCAAATGGCGCCCGAAGCCTGGTGTCCTCAACCGCCTTGTCGGCCGTCTTCAGATTGGCCACGGCGATCTCATAGTTTCGCTTCTTCACCTCGAGCTGCTGTTGGGAAGTAGCGTTCTTGGCGTACAGTTCCTGGTAACGAGCGTACTCCGCCTGGGCTGCCTCTTCCTGCGCTACCGCCTTGTCCCGCTGAGACTCGAAATCACGGGAATCGAGGCTCGCCAGCAGTTCACCCTCAGCGACTTCCTGGCCTTCATCCACCGGAAATTCGACAATCTTGCCCGGCACTTCAAAGGCCACCTCGGCGTTTTGGGCTGGGGCAATCACACCCGGGTACTCGTAAACCCGGCCCAGACTGTCAGCTCCGACTTCCAATATCTTCACCGGACGAGGGCCCGTTTCGATAACTGGTTCCTCCTTTTTCGAGCAGCCCTGCAGGTAAACGGTTCCCATCAGAAGGGCCAATATTCTCAAGATGTTAATCGATGTGGTAGTCATGTGGCATGGAATGATGGTATTGATGCTCAGGAGCTTTCCTATCGAGGCGAGTGGCCGCCAACCAGTCTCCGCCGCAGTATGCGTGGCTTCCGTCTTTGCCTGTCGACTTCGCCGTTATCAGTCGCCGATGCGGGGCTATGGGTGAATCATGAACCTTTCGACTGTGCCTTCTGGAGGGCCGAGGGCCCCCGAGGCCGAGAGTAGGATTTGGATTAAGGTTACGATCAGGAGGCGAATCTTTGCTCAGGTTCATAAAGAAATCGCTCACTATGGGTTGCTCCTGGGAGTAGTCAAACAGAAGGTGGCGACGAGCCGGCGCTTCGTAGATTCCTTTGGGTCCTCCCAATGAACCTGGCGTGGCGTCATTGGACATCTTGGGTAGGGCGAAGCATCCCTGCTGAGCCGAATGCCGCGGCCCACGGCTCAGCGGGGACGCTTCGCCCTACCTGTTGGTCCCGCTGCTCACGAACCTCCAAGGTGAAACAGGCATCCCTGCCTGTTCCAAGACCGGATACGGGCAGGGATGCCCGTGTCACGTTGGGCGCGAACTCATCATAGAACCGCTGTACCTGGAGGGACGCAATCCTTTGCGTCCGCCCATTGGTGCAAATCGTGACATCAGATATCCGGCGGCGCCAAAGGATTGGCGCCCTCCAGTTGCCGCAGATTCAAAAAGTTCATTGCCAGCCATAAGGAGATGGTTGGCAGAAAAGAATAGAAGAACAATCCGCTCATCGTCATCGTCGGAAAGAACCGACGCGGCCACCCATGCCCCCCGATCCGAAGCTCCGGCTGGAGCTCATTCCCCCGCTGCTTCGATAGTTACGATACCGATCCAGGCTCTGCGATCGGGAACTGCCCTGCCAATCGCGATATCCATCCACGCGCTGCGAACCCCGATTGCGGCTCATCGAATCGCGATTAAGCTGATCCAGGGTGCTGCGGTCGTATTGGCGTCGTTGATTCCGGTCCGACGCCGACCCCGATCCCCGTTCCCGCAGATCCCCAGCCCGAGCCTCCAGATCGCTGCGCGAGTAACCCCGCTCGGCCGCTTTGGATTCCAACCCCTTACGCAGTTCCTCCCGGCTGGGAGCATCTTCCACCGGATTCCAGTTCCCGCCTTCGTCATACTTCTGCCAACCCTCCTCGTTACGGCGATAGACGTTGCCGTCACGACCGGCATAGAGGTTGTTTTCATCCCGACCCACGAAGCCCTGGCTTCCCCGAGAGGTCTTATAACCAAAGGCGGTCCCGCCATCGCCCGAGTAGTGCCCGGTTCTCGCCCATTCATCTCCACGACGAACCGCGGTGGTTCCCCAATTCCCGTAGACATTCGCTCCTTGGCGAGTGCGCGCATAAGTGTCAGTCCGCGGGTTATAAGCCTCGGCCCAACCTCGTGCCTGATAGGGACCGTATGCGACCGCGCCGCGCGCGTAGGTTCCTGTGCGGATTATAGGCCGCCGCGCGCCCCATACCCCCATAGGGACCGTAAACGCTGGCGCCACGACCATAGGTCCCGGTATTTGGATTATACCAGGCTGAACAACCGTAACTTACCGGATATGAGTAATAGTAGGGATAGGGATAGAATGGATCATAGTAATAATAGGGTGGGTAGTACCAGCCCGTACCGTAAGCCATCGTTCCCCAACCGTAGTACATGCCCCAGTAGCCGGAGGTATAACCGAAGGTAACGGAGGTCGGTGTATAATCGTAGACCCTGACATAGGTGGTATTGTAAACCGGAGAGCTGGGGGGAATCGTGTAAATTTCATCGGGCACATTCTCGGCTATCTCCCATGGGCCCTGAGCGGAGGCAGAAACAAACCACACGGCCTGATAGCAAACGTAATACATGTCCCCGACGCGAATGACATCGTTCTGGGTATTGACCGCGTAGTAGAGCGAGGTCCCTTCGATGGCATGAAACTGAGGTTCGCCCTGGTAATCGACGGCGACATTCAGCTCGCCTCGTTCAACCGTGGCCTTTTGCGGAATCTGGCCCAGGATGACCGCCTCCTGGGTCTCTTCGGTACCGGGGATCGATGCCCGCACATGAGAACGCGCGTGGTTGCGGGGAATACGTTTGAAGTCCTCCGGCAATTCCGGGGTAGCGAATTTCCAGGGCCCCTCCAGACTCTCCGATCGGAACCACCGACCGGAAACGAGATAGTAGAATCTGCTGTCCTCATTGGAGAGAAAGAGGTCGCTCTCGGTATTGGTTACCCACAAAAGGCGCGTTCCCGGCACCATTTCCAGGCTGGCCATGCCATCCGTCAGGATAAGCTCGGCCGGCACTTCGCTCACATAGACAATCGGAACCTTTTCGGAACGCACCTTGCTTCCGGGTATTTGACTGCGCACCTCTTTCCAGTTGTCGTCATTCTTGGGCAGTTTCTTGAATGGCTTGGGCAGCTTGCCCACTGCCGACCAGGGTCCGGCCAGGCTCGGCGATTTGATCCAGTAATCCCCGTTGAGCAGGTAATAGGACCCATCTTTCTTGCGAAAAAAGATGTCCCAATTGGTATTGACGCCAAACTGGAGCTCATTTTCCGGCACCTTTGCCCAAATTGGCTTACCGTCAAAAATAACTAGGATGGCCGATTTGCTACTGACTAGAATCTTTGGCGGATCAGGAAGAATCCTGCCCTCTTGCAGCGCGCTCTGCGATCTCTCCAGATTGGCGATGATACGATCAAGTGAGACGACTACGGCATTGGTGGGCACGATCTCCAGCACGCGCCGCCGAACTCGTTCTACATCGCCACGTGGGATCTGAGGAAATTTTCCCTCGGAGACCTGCAGGTTGGTCAGCCTTACCAGGCGCGTCTCGAGATTGGTGTCACTGTCGGCCGTAAGCCGGTAGGTGCCGAGCGCCGGGTTGCCTTCACCCGGTGAGTGAAATGCTAAAGCCAGGCGGCTTTCGATCTTGGCGTACTCTTCCCATGCGGTAATCTGGGGTTGATACAATACGAGTTTGGCGCCGTCCGACCAGGAATAGGTCCTTGGCCACTCCAATTCGAGTGGTTCTTCCTGGGCGAACAACCCACTAATGGGGAGCAGACATAAGGCAGATACGAAGGGTAGGATGTATGGCTTTCTCATGGCAGGCTGGATACAGTCGAAAAGGGACTTAGCGCAAGCAATCAAAATCGAAAGGCTTACCGGTCTGCCTCAATCCTGAGCATGAGTTTAGCTTCATCGTTTCTCCAACTGTTTCAGGAATCCGGTAGCCTGAGCATGATCCGGGTTGATGCGGAGCGTCCTTTTCGCCGCCTCGCGTGCCTCCTCGACCTCGCCGCGCCGAAAATGAAGCGTGGCCCGCGCATACGCAGCATCTGGTGAATGGGGGTCGAGCGCCTCCGCCTTTTTCATGAGCTCAATGGCAGCGCCCAAACGCTCCTGTTCTGCATGGATAAGGCCGAGGTTGTACCATCCCCGCGCGAATCCGGGATCGAGTTCGACCGCCTTGCCCAGGAGACGCTCGGCTTCTCCCCGCCTGCCCGATTCCGAATGAATCAGGGCCATCATGAAGGGATAGCGGGCATTGCCGGGATCAAGTAACGTGGCCTTTGTGAACGTCGTCAGCGCCTCTTCCGGCCTTCCGCGTGCATTCTGAAGCAGGGCCAGATTTTCGAGCGCAGCCGCCGAAGAAGGGTCCCACGCTACAGCTTTGCGGAACCAGGCCTCGGCGTTCGCTGTATTGCCCCGGGCAAAGGCAAACTGCGCCCGCAGACCGGCTCCGGCCGGTTGATCCGCATGAAAGTCGAGGTACTGTGTGAGTTCGCGGAATGCCGGCGCGGACGGGTGAAGTTCATCTCTAAGATTCCATGCAGCGGCAAGCCGGACCGAACGTGAAGCATCTTTGACCAGGGCTCGGGAATACTTGCGCGAGGTGTGATCTTCGCCCAGCACCTGAACCGCGGCGGACCGAATTAACGAGTCGGCGTCCCGGGTCGACTCAAGCAGAAGCCGACGCACCTCCGGGCGTGTCGATGCCGGCCGCAGCAGGGTGATCATGGTCGCTCTCCAGATGGGATTCTGCTCGACCTTCAGAAGCTCGAGAAGTGCGCCGGTGGCTGCTGGATCACCGGCATGGGCTTTCGCCAGGGCGCGCGTTCGCCGGCGTTCCGGCCGTCTCATGCGCTCGCCATACCATTTCTCGACCCATTCTTCCGCCCACGCCACTGACTGGTCGGCATGGCAGGCATTGCAGGCATTGGGTATGCCCAACTCCCGAGTCATGAGCGGGTCCGGCACCGTGAATCCATGGTCGCGACGCGGATCCCTCTTCATAAAAGTCGTCTTTGGCATATGACACTCAATGCATAAGTTCCCGCTTGAACCAGCCTCGTGATGACTGTGTGCGACCGGTTCGATAGGGGGAGCATTTCTGATTCCGGGCTTGGCGTGACAGGTCATGCACAGGGCGTTATTCGAGACAGGGGCAATGAGCTCTGCAGAGTGAGCGTCGTGGCAATCCAGGCAGGTCACACCCGCCTGCCCCATCCGGCTCATGCGAAAGGAACCATAGACATAGACTTCATCTCGAACCTGCCCGTCAGGGTAGTAGAGCCTTGCGTCTACGGGCAGTTGAAGACGGAAATGGTCGCCGTAGGAGTCCCCCGAGCGAAAAGATCCCGTAAGCTCTTCGTGTCTGCTGTGACAACTCGCACAATTATCCATAGTTGCGGCTAGGTCGGGCGGCGACTTGCGGTAGGTAGGATCCTCGACGGCTTCGGTATGCCCTTCCATGGAGCCGTGGCATTGGTAGCAGGTTATGCCCATGGCCGACCACGTTGAGCGATAGGAATCCGTTTCCAACTCGTAGCCCTTATTGTAATTGGTCATATGGCAGAAAGCGCACTGCGCGTTCCAGTTCATGCCCCGATTGGTCCAGGATCCCCATTCGGCGGGTTGCCTCCCCTCGCCCTCGTAGACGTCAAACCACTCCTGTTTTTCCGGATCCCAAGCTACTTGCGTTGTCTGCCAACGCCCGTTTGGGAAAGGGACGAGATATTGGCGAAGTGGCTCATGCCCCAGCACCATTTCGGGATGGAAGCGCTGTAGCTCGCCTGCCCGATTGGCAGTTTCGATCTCAAAGCCCTCCTCGCTCCTTCGAAAACCTGACTCTACCCCGTCCGAGACCAGCCGCCTTTCTGGCGAAAAGGCGGGATCATCCATCATCGCATCCATCTTCCGGTTGGCCAAAGCGTGGTGGGATGCTTGCCATTTCTCAAAGATCCCCTCGTGGCAGATTCTGCACGAATCGGATGAGAATGCGACCGGTTCGAACCTGCCTTCGGAATCTGATTCAACCTCAGGCTCCGCCGTCACCACCCGACCTTCAGCCTCTACGGAATCGTATTTGCCACAGCCTGCGCCAATTGCGCACAGCAGGTATAGTAAGAGGATCGCGGTCCATCTTTCGGTATCGTTGGCAAAGAGAGAGTATTGGCCAGCGGATCCCATTACTTCGATTCACCTATCATTGGAGTAGAGTCCTTAGCAAGGAGCTATCCCCGGTTCACTCGAAATGCAACCAAGGCGAAGAACGTTCAGCGGCCCGGCATTCCCTTATTGGCCGGCCATCCGGGGATTGGTGACGTTCACTCCGAAGCAAACCGTCACAGAGCGGATCTGCGAAAAATCCAGGGAATTAGGTTCTTCATACATTGCATCTGGATCGACGGCCGTCGATCCAGATGCAATGTCGATAAAGAAACTTCGGTGGCTGGGAAGTCTCGATCGGTTCAGTTCAGAGCTCGGGCTGAACAAACGTGGCCAGATCCTGTATCTTTCCCGCACGCAGTACCTTGGCCGTGATCATCTGTCCTGCCGCCATCGATTTCACTTTCTTTAAAGCCTCGTTAGCTCCTTCAGGTCCGGTCAAGGCAATGCCGAGGACTTCAATGACGATATCGCCTCCAAGGATTACGGTTTCGCCCTCAATCTCCGCCTTTATCGTCCCGGCCCGTAAACCCATCATGGCTCCCGCCGAACCTTCGGCAACTTTCTGCACGAGGTATCCCCCAGGTGCATTCAGATTGAGTGCCTGGGCCAGCTTTCCCTCCACTGGAATACCCTCAATTCCAGACCAGAATCCCGTCCCTTCCAACAGAATCTTACTCGCAAAGTTGATGCTGGCCACGAATCCCAACCCTTCAAAACCACCGGATTGCGAGAGAATATAACTGCAGATCCCGATGACCTCGCCATCCATGTTAAACATCGGCCCTCCCGAATTACCCTCATTGATAGCAGCGTCGGTCTGCAGAAACTCCATGTCGAAGAACATGCCATAGGCTCGATTGGGTCGTTGTCGTCCGCTGATATGGCCCACAGTCAACGATTGGCTAACCCCGTAGGGAGCGCCTACCACAAACACCTGCTCGCCGATGCGAGCTTTGTCCGAGTCACCCAATCGGGCAACGGACTTTGCACGGGGGACGCGTTCCATCTGCAGAAGGGCGACGTCGCTGGGAGGGATGGACGTAAGAACAAAAGCCGGGCTCTTCTGACCATTAAAGAGTTCCACCTCAATCTCGTCTGCGGTCTGAACAACGTGCGCCGCCGTCATGATTTTGCCATCTTCTGAAATCAAGAACCCGGACCCTACACCGGCAGCACTGGTGTAGTGGCGCGAAGCGCTGCTTGATAGCTCCCGCTCCTTTGTCCTGATAACGACAACCGCGTGCTTGATCTCGTCGTAGAGATCGCTCAAAGCCGCACCGAACGCCGGCGTCAGGCTCATATGTAAACCGAGCAGAATCGTTGCTGCCGGAGCAACGAAAGTGCGGATGGTCGAAACGCTCATTAGTTTTTTCATAGTCCTATCGAGATGATCAATCATCGAGCATTGCTGCTTCGATCAACGTTTGCCGTCATAAAGGCGGGTGTCTCTTGTGCCAATCTGTTGCCTCTTCGTAGGCGTGACCGATGCGGCATAGCATTGCTTCGCTCAAATGACTGCCCGCGAGCTGTATTGTGTAGGGAAGGCCTTCATCGGAGAAGCCGCAGGGAAGGGCCAGGCCCGGCGTTCCCGCAAAGTCGAGGGGATAGGTAAATTCAGTTCCGATACCGCGCGACTTCGTACTCTCCGCAACGGCTGCGCCGAAGTCTGTCAGGGACCCGTATTGCGCTTGCTGGGAAAGTGCGAATGGTGCATCAACTGAAGCCGGAATCGCGACCGCGTCGACGCTGGAAAGAACGGCCGTGAACTGGTCCGAAAATTCGGTTCGAACTTGACCCATGTATTCGAGATCATCCTCAGTCATTTCGGCGCCAAGCTCGAGAAACTCACGGAAATAGGCGCCGTACTCATCCGCGCGGGCGGGATAGTTTGCTCGATGAGCTTCGACCGCCTCCGCCGCGCAAATGAAAGTCCAGGCGGCTTGAACCTCGATAACGTCGGGGATCTGAACGTCGACGACCTCCGCTCCCAAGCGCTCCAAACTCCCAACGGCGGCCTCGATCGCCACCGCCAGGCCGGGCTCGACTCCGTCCAACGCAAAGACGCGATCGAACCCGATGCGGACGCCCTCGATGCCCTGACCGAGTTCCTCCAGCATGTTTGGCACCGGGTCCTCGAGGGATGTCGGATCGTTGGGGTCAAAACCCGCGATCGCTTCGAAGACGATAGCCGCATCGCGGACGCTTCGCGTCATCGGACCCACATGATCGAGCGATTCCGCAAGCGGAAGGACACCGTAACGGCTCACACGGCCATAGGTCGGCTTGAAACCAACGACTCCATTAGCCATTGCCGGAAAGCGAATCGACCCACCCGTGTCCGTTCCGAGCGAGGCAAAGCAGAGGCCGGCTGCCGTTGCCACACCCGACCCGCTGGAAGACATTCCCGCCCACAGCTCTTCTCCCCAAGGGTTGACCGGAATATCGAAATCGGGATGATAACCTGCCATCGCACCCTCGGTAAGGTTCAGCTTTCCGAGTAGAACAGCGCCGGCCGCTTCAAGCTTCGCGACCACAGTCGCGTCGAAATCCGGGACAAAATCTCTCAGTACCTTCAGGCCGCCCATCGTCCGCACACCTTTCGTGTAAAAGAGGTCCTTGACCGCGATCGGTACGCCGTGCAAGGGGCCTCGGTATCTTCCGGACTGAATCTCGCGCTCGGCGACACGTGCGGTAGCCAGGGCGTGATCCATCATTACCGTCGCGTAGCTGTGCAGCCGGGCATCCAGCGTATCGATCCGGTCCAGCATCATCTGCGTGAGTTCGACCGGAGAGATCTCTCGCGATTCAACCAACCGGGCGACATCCGTGAGGCTCAAATAATGCAGCGGCCCCCGATCCACTTTGTCCGCGGAAGATAGCGTCGATGGGGTTGAACAGGCAGTGTGAAGCGATGCCACAATGCCACCGCCGAGCACTGCCAGGAACTCCCGCCGGGATTGCCACCCGCAACTGTCTCGCTCGGATGAATCCGGATTCTTGCCTTCTTGAGAAGTATTCATACGTATATTGTCGATCACTGCCGAATCTAGGATCCGAAAACAGCCAGAGATCCAAAGAACTGTTCAGAGTAACCTGGCGGTCTCGTCTCCGGCACGATAGCGTTTAAAATGACCAACTGGCCTTCCTCAATATACATCTGTGCACTTCCCTTAAAGGCGGGCCTTCCCCCTATCGCACGTGTCCAGTAAATCAGCTCCATCCCTTCTGGATTCAGGAGATCTGCCGGTGCGAAAGATACCTCCTCTGCAAAGGCTTTCGATAGAATCGATTTACGTGCATTGTTGAAAATAGTCTCCGATCCAGCGAGACGAACAGCCAGCCTCGGTAGTTTCGAATAGGATACCAGAAAAGTAGCCCCTTTTTCGCGGCTCGTATAATCATGATGCATTACCTTGCCCAACGGAGTTCTGGAAGAGGACTCCTTAAGACCGGGATTGGAAGGCATTCGTATGCTCAAGAAACTCTCCTCCTCTTCCCTCGACCTGAAAACTCGCCAAGGTGGCTGGGGTGTGAATTTCGCCGAGGTGAAAAACCGGTCTGAGTCGCCAGTCGATTCACCTTTTGGGACCGTAGCGACCCCTATGAACAAGAGGGAACCATCGAGGTAGAATTTCGCTCTACCGTTGAATCCCGGATGCCCTTCCCCTGTTCCCGGAACTTCAAACAGAAGCTCCTTTCCGATAAGTCCGGTTTTCTCCACTACAAAATCGGAATACTGAGATTCAGTTCCGAAGTTCTCTTGAAGATAGGTCGCTTTCGCCAAGTCGTGGAGATCTTCGCGCTTCAGTTCACCTAATATACCGAATGGAATCCTTGCAAATCCGATCTTGAAGGACCCGGAATCTCCGTCCACCCGGTAAATGTTCGTCACGATGTCACCGAGCATCGTGCTTATCGTCTTCTGCTCATACTCCGGTTCACCCGGAAGCGAGACTGTGATCAAACCCTCATGGGCTTCATCCGAAACAAACTCCTTCCAGCTCTCACCCGCCCAGAGCTTCTGGGAGAATAAAGAGAGCAACAAGGATGCAAGCGCAAACGTTAGGTGTGTCTTCATATTTATCATCGACTTTCTATATTACCTTTTCCCGTAGTTGGGAGGAGATGCCTCATGCATGTGAAACCTTATGAGCCGCCTACCCTCGTTAGGGATTGTACCTTGGATTCATTGAACTTCGGGTTTTGAGGATTCTCGACATCGCCTTAGTAGAAAACTGCAATGATTACTCAACTTCAAACACCTGAGCACCGATGCCGCTACCTTCCCAAAATAGAGGAGATAGGTCTGTCAAGAAAAGAAGCCTCAAGATTCTGAGCTTCCACACAGTACTCAGGACTGGCGGAGAGGGCGGGATTCGAACCCGCGGTGCCCTTTTGGGGCACACACGATTTCCAGTCGTGCACATTCGGCCGCTCTGTCACCTCTCCTGAAGCGTGTGGAGTAAACTTACCAGCGACAGCGCCGGTCAATAGCAAATGCTCATGGCGTCCGAATCGGTTGGGAGTTACGAGGAGGAGTGGATATTGTCGCAGGGCTGACAAATCAATGCCGTCCGTAATCCATTTTTTGTCAGCCTATATAAGATTCCATACAACCTATTTTTAGCCAGCCCATTTATTCTCCACTCGGTCAGATCGGAAATCGCCAAGATGGATGACAGCTGCTACAGCCGCTCCGTCGTGGGCAGCTCGCTTGGTGGCCATCCGCCAGCGCTACGAGAATGTCGCTGCTCGAAGCCGAGAGGATGCGCCGAAGTTCTGGGCGATCGTGCCACCGGGGCCGTTGGTGATGGGGGAGGCGGGGTTCAGATGGCGGAGATGCGGTTTTCTTTCAGTAGGAGATTGAGATAGTCTCTCTCGCTCATAGTGCATGAAACAAGATCCTTAAATTTCGAAGTCTTGAGGAAAAGCTGTCTGGCAATCCTGGACACCAAACTATCGTCGAGGTCTTTGTAGCCGGACCCGCGTGATATCTGTGTTCGGATCGCTTGAAACCTGCCGCCGACTACAAGGCAGTAAAGGTCGTGGCTGGATCCCGCTCTCTGCTGAAACCCCTTCTGTGTGAGCGCGCGGTGGATATCTCTTCGCGGTAGCGGCACACTATGTCACGATTCGCAGCAGAAATTTTCGATACGCGAGGGCGTCTACTGAAAGCTGCTCTATCGGAATATCCAGGAACACCTCAACGTCAATTCTTGCTTCATGAAGCAATGCCTCCTCAGCAGCAAGCAGGTTTGAACCTTCTCCCATGACTGACCACCGAGCGTGCCGCAACGAAAAAATGCCATATGCCAAAGTCGCCTGAAATGGCTCCCCGTAGACGATATGAGGGAATTCGAATTGTAGGTCTTGAGCGAATCCGAAACTGCCGGAGTCTGTTTCGATTCTGGGTCGAGGAACATCTATCGTCAGGGAAGCAATCCTGTATTCGTAATCGCATCCGGATGCATCTTTGGCCGTATCAGTTCCTTCTATGACTGCAACATAACTCATGGCATATCGTCCTCGCCTCCTTGTAGCTATTGCGGAAGTTATTGGGCAGATACCGACAGAACCTTGAAGAATCGCTCTCCGATCTCTTCACCGTTGATCAGTGCTTTAATAACGTACCTTCCCGCCTCTGGAAACACGACTCCTGGGAACGGATAAGGAATCTCAAAAATCACATCGCGATCGATCGGGGCCGGCTCCGAACCGGCTTCCCCAGGTTGGATAGTCCCAGATGCGGACGCTAGAACGTCGCCCGTTGAAGGGTTCTCTATTCGAAGCACTACAGCTATGCTTTCGTGCGTGCCGCTCAGGTTTGTAATGAATGGAGTCGCATAAAATAGTGGTATCTGAAAAGGAAACTTCGAAGCATTAAATTGAGCAAATATTCCGATCAGGCTGAGCTTGTTCGTGCCGCCCTCGCGAATGACAGTATCGGACAGCATGATGCTTTTGAGTAGAGCTGGCTCCATCTCATCGCTTCCTGGACTCATCGGTTCATATCTCCAAAAGACAGGTCCGCGGACGCCCCGTCAAGGGCCCCGTACGTGCATGGATCAAGAAGGGTCAAACCAAAGGTCGACACAGAAACGGAAAACGCGAAAACGGACACAACCTAACAGTAAACGAGAAAAAGCGCGTGGACTGTACTGCACAATCTTAGCTCGTGAGTCAAACATTTTTGGCAAGCAGTCTTGTCAGCCTACTTTCTTTGACCTTCTCAATCATCGGATGTTCGGAGATAAGATTTAACGTTAAAAACGACATCTCCGATCGGCCGTCCTTCCAATTGCCTGGCGAGCTTGAGGTCTATTCTTCCTCCCCAACCCAATCCAGAGCGTGGGCCTTCAAGTCTTCGAGGTCGACGAACTCCAGCGCCGAGATATGTGTGGCGGCGAGCGCGACGGGCGGCGCTACCCCAGCATCCAACGCCTCCATCCAGCGGCCCACACAAAGGCACCAGCGATCTCCCGGTTCCAAACCCGGAAAGCCGAACTCCGGCATTGGCGTACTCAAATCGTTACCCATCAGGAGGGAATAGGCCAGGAACTCTTGGGTTACTTCGGAACAAACAACATGCAGCCCCACATCTCCTGGCCCCGTGGTGCATCGCCCATCCCGATAGTAGCCCGTCATCGGTGAGCTACAGCAACCTTGGAGCGGCCCGCCAAGCACATTGCTGGCGCCTCGATGTCGAGTCTCGGGATTGTCGGCCATGGCGGAATAGGATTGCTGCAATGGGAACGAAAATCAATCTTAACCTGACCAGCATTTTCCATCCTAATCGTAATCTCTACCTCAGTTATACCTAACTCGGTCCAAAGGATGAGCGTAAATGACGGAGCAGGCGCTCCATCCTACTTTTCCCGCCAGGGCCGGAGAAGAGCGGCCTTCGTAGAGTGAAGCGCCCGCTTCGCCCACGACCAAGTGACGTATCTACAGCGAGATTACTTACGGGAAAGACAGTTTCGCATTCTGAGGGCACGGCAGCGATCACAACTTACTTTGATTCAAGAATTTTTGCCTTAGGTTCGCGCTCATGGGTTCTCGCTCCCGATAGTTGACAGCCACTTCTACTCTGGAAAATCCACCCAATGAACTTCGGTTATCCCACTGGCGCACGAGCCCAAGATTCGACTGTGCATTTTCGCTCCCATTGCCTTTTCTTATTTTTATTCTCCTCTTGCTGCATCTCCGTCAGAGGCGGCGATTCAATAACTTTCACCAGCATTCTCCTCTTGCTGCATCTCCGTCAGAGGCGGCGATTCAATAACTTTCACCAGCACGGGACAGAAAACGTTCCTGCTCGAGCTCTTTACCTCTCAGGGATGCAGCAGCTGTCCGCCGGCCGAAAGGTGGCTGAACAGGCTTATCGAAGATCCCGGCTTATGGCGGAATTACGTTCCCGTTGCGTTCCATGTCTCCTATTGGGACAGACTTGGATGGGCCGATCCCTTTGCATCTGAAGCGCATACTCAGCGCCAATACAGCTACTTTCATTCCGGAAACATGAAATCCGTTTATACTCCCTGCATCCTGCTTGACGGTGTTGAATGGCGGAAATGGCGCAGCCAACGGGACATACCCCCAAGCAAGCAGTCCGCGGGTGTGCTCAGGGCCCGCCTGGAATCCGATCAGATCAACATCACCTATAGCGACAGCGTGAAGCCGGTCACCTTCCACATCGCCCTGCTGGGATTTGGCCTGGAAACCCATGTCAAGCGAGGGGAGAACCGGAACCGGCAGCTAGCACAGGAGTTCATCGTGCTGGCACACGAAAGCAGGGCCTCGGACACCGGCTCCGTACGAACTCGCATCCCAAAGAACACTACCCGACGAACCGCATCACGATTTGCCCTCGCCCTCTGGGTCAGTTCAACCGATGATCCAAAACCATTGCAGGCAACGGGTGGATGGTTGCCCAAGGAGTGAGCGTATCGTTAGTGTGCAGTTTTTCCTGAATTCGCCGCGACCCGACGTCATATTCTGAAATGCCTGAAATGGACGAACCCCGAACAGCCCAGGAAAGCCAACCGGAGGGATCCGAAGCGCGCCGCTCCCTGGAGCGCTACTGGCGGACCAACCTGCGCATCATGGCGGGGCTGCTGCTCATCTGGGCGATCGGCGGGCTAGGCTGCGGGGTTCTGTTTGCCGACGCGCTCAACCGCTATCGCCTTCCGGGAACGGGTTACCCCCTAGGGTTCTGGTTCGCCCAGCAGGGAAGCATCGTGATATTCGTTCTGCTCATCCTCACCTATTGCCTCCTCATGAATCGGCTCGATCGAAAGCACCACGAGGAACTGGAGACACTGCGTGGAGATGAGGAGGAGAGCTAAATGAGCGTTCTCGCCTGGACCTATATCTTCGTCTTTACCTCCTTCGCGCTCTACCTGACGATCGCCTGGCTGAGCCGTGTGCGTACCACCAAAGGATTTTACGTTGCCGGGCAGGGCATTCCCGCGGTGGCCAACGGTATGGCGACAGGGGCTGACTGGATGAGTGCGGCGTCGTTCATCTCCATGGCTGGATTGATCTCAACCATGGGTTTTGCCGGGGGCGTCTACCTGATGGGGTGGACGGGAGGCTATGTCCTGCTGGCGCTGATGCTGGCGCCCTACTTGCGCAAGTTCGGCCATTACACCGTGCCCGACTTCGTGGGAGACCGCTACGACTCGAATCTGGCCCGTCTGGTGGCGGTGCTCTGTGCCGTATTCGTGAGCTTTACCTATGTTGCCGGGCAGATGCGCGGTGTCGGCGTCGTATTCAGCCGCTTCCTCGAGGTCGACATCAACAAAGGGGTCATGATCGGTATGGCGATCGTCTTCGTCTACGCCACGCTCGGGGGTATGAAGGGCATCACCTGGACGCAGGTGGCCCAGTACTGGGTGTTGATCACGGCTTTTCTGATTCCGGCCATCGCTATCAGTATCAAGCTAACCGGTGTCCCGTTGCCACAGATGGGACTGGGAGCGCAGCTAAATACCGAGGTTAGCGGTCAAGGGGGTGTCTACCTGCTCGATAAACTCAACCAGATCCATGCCGATCTGGGTTTCGCTTCCTACACCGAGGCCTTCGTCGGGAATTGGGACAAGGTAAATGTCTTCTGTGTGGCACTCGCCTTAATGGCCGGCACAGCCGGGCTTCCCCACGTGATCGTACGTTTCTACACCGTCCGCAACGTCAAGGCCGCGCGGTGGAGCGCCTTTTGGGCATTGTTCTTCATATCTCTGCTCTACCTGACCGCGCCGGCAACGGCTGCTTTCGCACGTCTTTTCATGATCCAGGGCCTCAACGGCGCAACTGTCCAGGAGCTGCCAAACTGGTTCCGGAACTGGGAGAAAACGGGATTGATTCTTTGGCTGGATGACGGTGATGGCCGCATCCGTTTCTCAGCCGGCGAAGACAACGAGATTTTCCGTCGCGGGAAGCTGCCCAACATGGAGTTCGCCCACCTCGTTCAAGATCACCAGCTCTGGATCGATACCGAGGGTGCTCAGGGCGCGGATGGACGCCTGGCTCTGCGCAGTCGAGGGCTCTCAGGACCGGATCGGGACATCATTGTCCTGGCCACACCGGAGATGGCGGAACTGGCCAACTGGATAGTAGCGCTGGTCGCTGCCGGTGGTCTGGCTGCTGCTCTCTCCACGGCCAGCGGCCTCCTTCTGGTGATTTCTTCCAGCGTGGCGCACGACCTCTATTACCGTATCCTGAATCCGCAGGCTTCAGAACAGAAGCAGCTCCTGGTAGGTCGCGGGGTAATCGGCATCGCCGTGGTCATTGCCGGTCTATTTGGGATCTATCCGCCCGGGTTCGTCAGCCAGGTAGTGGCCTTCGCCTTTGGCCTGGCCGCAGCGAGCTTTTTTCCCAGCATCGTTCTTGGTATTTTCAGCAAACGCGTCGGCACGATTCCGGCCATGATGGGAATGATCTCCGGGATCTCCTTCACGGCATTCTACATCATCGCCTGCGTGTTCTTTGAGATGGAGACCTGGACCCTCGGAATTTTTGATCGGGGCATCAATCCACAAGGTATTGGAACCGTTGGCATGCTCATCAATTTCGTCGTCGCTCTCGCGCTCACCCCGCTGTTTCCCCCTCCCAGCGAAAAAATACAGAAAATGATCGACTTGGTTCGCGAGCCCGAGGGCGAAGGGCCGGCCATGGCAATCGAGGCGGCGCCCGAGCGTTGAACCCATGATCACCGATCTCGACATCTATCTTTTCGACCTACGCGGCTACCTGCTTCTGGAAGGCGCGCTTAGCGCGGAAGAGGTCGCCGACTGCAACGCCATTCTGGACGATCTGCGCACCACTCAGCCCGGAGAGTGGAATGGCTATGTCCACGGCCATTTCTTCGCCAGCAAAAACGAGGGACTCAATCTGCAGCAGATCTATGAAGCTGGAGAACCTTTTGAGAAGCTGATCGATCACCCTTCGTGGATCGATCAGGTGAAACACTTCGTCGGCGGTGAAGACTCATTTGACTACAATCACGGCCCCTTGTTTATCGATGAGAACTTTGCCAGTATTCGCGGTCCCGGTGAAGCCATCGGTCTCCACTCCGGGCCCGTGCCTTGGAACAAGCGTTGCCAGTTCCACGTACATAATCAGAAGTTCAACTGCGGCCAAGTTGACATGCTTCTGGCGCTCAGCGATATCGGGCCGGGGGACGGTGCCACCATGGTCATTCCAGGGAGTCACAAGTCCAACTTCCGGCACCCGGAGTTCGAAGAATTCCGCATGACCACGGACGGTGGATCGGTGGATGGCGTGACCGGCGCCATGGAAGTGCATATGAACGCTGGAGATGCGCTTTTATTCGTAGACGCAATCTGCCACGGCTCAGCCAAGCGGGCGAATTCCGGGGAACGCCGGAATGTAGTCTACCGCTACGGCCCCTCGTGGGGGTTCTTCCGTCACGGCTACCGGCCCTCGCGGGAGCTTCTCGGAAGGCTGACGCCGGAGCGCCGCCAGATCGTGTGGCCACACGAAAAGATGGTCGGGAGTCCCTACGGGAGTTCCTCATAGTGCTTGTCGGCCGCCAATCCGTCCCGCTCCTCACGGAGCGAGCTACGTGTAGCCCTCTGCGTGAGCGGAGGGACCGGTTCTCGATTTCATTGCCCTGATTTCGGTAGTGAAACCCAATGAATAGGAAGAAGCTTCCGCTTTCCTGCGAAATCGCTTAGAATGACCCTTTTCATTTCAATGCGAATTTGTACGAACTATAGTTACTTCACTTACCCATGAACCCGGACTGTCTAAACTACCGATTATCCGAAGCGGAACGCCTCAAATTCGAGAATGACGGCTATTTAATCGTCGAGAACGCGCTTTCGGACTCACACGTCGCCTCGCTCGCCGAAGCCACAGATAGAGTAGCGGCCGACTACCTGCGAACCGAGCGACCCAGGGACAACGGCAGAGTGAACATGCTGAACTTCATCGGAAGGGATGATCGCTTTCTCGAATTGCTCGAATGGCCAAAAACGTTCGCCAAGGTATGGGAAATCCTGGGCTGGAACATTCAGCTCTATCACTCCCACATGATCGTGACTCCGTCAATTCCGGTGGAAGATCGCGCTACGCCCAAACGGCTCGGCTGGCACCAGGACAGCGGCCGCCTCAACTGCGAACTGGATACAAATCCTCAGCCGCGGGTCTCGCTTAAGGTCGCATTCTTCCTCACTGACACGACGATTCCCAATTGTGGAAACTTTACAGTCGTGCCGGGCAGCCACCTCACCAACTCGGTCATCTTTCCCAGTGACGGTCTCTCGGATCCTGAGGGGGCGGTTCCAGTCCAAGTAAAGCCCGGCACCGCAGTATTCTTCGATCGCCGCATCTGGCACGCACCTGGAATCAACCGCTCGGACGTCACCCGCAAGGTGCTTTTCTACGGTTACAGTTACCGCTGGTTGCGGCCGCGCGATAACATGACGGTTGAGCACTACCTGGACCGCTCTGACCCGATTCGCCGGCAACTGCTCGGGTGCAGCCCGAATGGCGGATTCGGCTACACCTCCCCCACAGATGAAGATGTTCCTTTGAAGACCTGGATCCGCGAAAATGCAGGTGAAGCGGCGGTAGCCATGTAGAGTAAATGCAATTGCATTGGGCTGCGCACGCTACCCCGATTTAAACGAGACCCTTAAAAGGCCTACTCCCCTCAGCAGCGTTCTTCGCCAACACGTCCTCTATAGCCAGAATGGCGACGGTAGAGGCTCCTCTGAAACTCGTCTCAGACTGAGCATGACCCACCCCGGCCTTTGGCCACCCCTCCCGAGAGGGGAACTTTGCCTAACGGTAGCTAGCTAAAACAGTCCCCTCTCGGGAGGGGTGGCCGCAGGCCGGGGTGGGTCCCAGACGCCGGGTGAGACCCTGTACATTGACGTTTCATCCCGCTAAAACCAGCTGCCCCTGGATACATTGCTTCGCCCAGTCAAGAGCTGAAGGGAATGATCAAGGTCAATTTCGTTTCTTCCTTCGATTTGCTCCTATGCTAATTTCCATGAACGCGGAACAGCCCAGCTTAAGCAATTTTCATGGGGTCGTCGTACCAGTGGCCACTCCCTTTGCGTTTGACGGCAATGTCGATGAGGCCGGTGTGCGTAGTGTTGTGGAATTCCTGGTGGCAGGCGGTGCGCATGGGCTCCTGTTGCTCGGAACAACCGGCGAAGCGGCCTCCGTGGCATCGGATCAACGTATGCGCTTGATCGAATTGGCTATTAGGCACACCGGTGGCCGTGCCTCCGTCTATGCCGGAATCGTGAACAACTGTCTGTCCGATTCTATCACGGAAGCCAAAACCTACCTGGCTGCTGGAGCCACCGCGGTAGTTGCGCCACTGCCCTCCTATTACCCGCCAGCGACGATCTCATGCTTAGTTACTTCACCCGCCTGGCGGATGACGTGCAAGAACGTGTGCTCCTCTACAACATTCCCCCAACGACGAAGATGTCCATTCCACTCGATGTGGTTGCCGAACTGAGCGGCCATCCCGCAATCGTCGGCATCAAGGATTCGGAAAATGACGGTAAACGCTTGAGCAGCCTGCTCAAACGGCTTGGAGGGCGCGAGGATTTCAAGATTTCCGTCGGCGCCACTGTCCTCACAGTACTCAGCCTGAAGGCGGGGGCGGTGGGCTACGTTCCCAGTGTTGGCAATATCGGAGCAAGATTTTGCAGGGAACTGTACAATCACGCCATGGCGGGAAATTGGGAAGAAGCGGAAAAACTTCAGGACACGTTGTGCAGGTGGACTGACATTTACCAAGGTGGCCGCACTCTGGCTAAGGCGCTTCCAAGGTTGAAAGCGGCCATGGCTTTGTTGGGTCTGTGTAAGCCGGCGGTCCTCCCGCCCCTACTCCCCATCAGTGACGGCGATCGCGAGGGACTGAAAGCACAATTACGCAAGCATGGGGTTTTGAATGAAATCAGGTAGGGCGAAGCGTCCCCGTAATGTCTTGGTACATGGTGGACGCTCTCCTGCAACAGAACTTGCAATCCTCCGGCAGCGCCTACGTAGCGCCATGCTTATCGCAGCGAAGCGGAGATTGCGTGGCGTGAGTGTGGCAGGCGAACGGTCCGGGAACCCGGGGCGACCCCTCCTTCGTCGGGAGTAAGCCCTTGGCCACGAGATGACGCTTTGCCGGGTTCTTCCGGGAGAAGCCGTATGTTTCGTCCCTTTGAAACGCGCGCCCGGTAGGTTGCTTCGCCCTACCTGTTGCTTGCGCAGTGCGAGAGAGTAAATTGCCAGCCACAGTCGCCGGATACCAGGCTCCTTAACGAATTTCCCTAAGATGATAATCACCTTCATCTTGAACCGTCGTGACAATCTGCTGTCATATTCGTAATGCCGGGAAGATTCCATAGGAGGGAGCAATTCCCTTTGCTGGCTCTTTGTTCGCTCGTCCTACTCAACCTGCCGTTAACTAGCCCGGGGCAGGCGGAGCTCTATGAGGTCGGCGACAGGGTGGATAACCTCGCTTTTATCGACCGCGCCACCGGAAGCGAAGTAAGGCTAAGGGATTTCGAAGGCTCCGTCCTACTCTTGGAATGGTTTGCCTACTGGTGCCCCTTTTGCAAAATGGCCGCACCCCAAGTAAGGGACGGCATCGTAAACTACTACAAAATGGAAGGTGGCAACCCTAACGGCGCTCCGGTGAAGCATATCGCCGTCAATATGCAGCCCAATGCGAACAACCAGACTAATCAGTTCGCGGAGTTTAACAGTTTTGAAATCGTGCTTGACGATTACACTGCGGAGGACACCAGGCACGCCGATTTTCTACGATCTTTCCGGCGCTTTCGGCCCAACCGGACGCAGCCCTACTTCGCGATAATCAACGGCATCACCGACTCACCGAGCCACGGTCCCTGGGAGCTGCTCTTCAGCCGAGCGGGTTACGGCTCGTTCGCGACACCAATAGAGGATATGCGCGCGATCATCGATCAGGTGGCAATAGCCAGCGCTCCCGCCATTCGTCTGCTTTCCGATGCATCCATGTTGGAGCAAGACTGGTTCTTTTCTGATTGGTTAGGCTATTTCAACGGGTCGCTCTATCCATGGATCTTCCATATCGACCACGGGTGGTTGTTCACTACCGCGGAGATGGGAGGGAGCGCTTATTGGTTTTTTGACCTGGGCCTGGGATGGTGGTACGCCGACGCTACCGCTTACCCTTCGCTCTACAGCGCGGAACGCAACGCCTGGATCTTTTTCTTCGTCGACAGCGCGCCCACGCGGCAGTTTGCCGATCTCGCCACCGGTGAAATCTTCACGGTTCAGTAAGATCCCGGGCACACCAGGACGAAGCGCCCGCTTCGTCTCCGGGCTGCCCAAGGTTACCAGCACAGGCGTGACGGAGCAGCGCTCCGCGCTAAAGGGAACGACGGCGGGTCCGACTGCGGATCGACGACGTTACTGCTCTTCGCAGGGACCTGCTTTTGGCATTGAGGACAATAGAGCTCGGGTGAGCGGGAAGGCTTAGATTCTTCCTCACGTTTCGTTAGTAATGGCATATGCTTATCTCCAGGTTAATTGCTGAAGTTGCTGAAGACTCGCCTCGGCCGGGCATCCTGTCGGGAAGCTAGCGTGGAATTTGAGAATTTCCCTCCTCGAAGGCTTGGCGAAAATCCTCGCGAACCTTCTTTCGCAGTTCAGGCCATTGGTCCTCGGGCAGACTCAACGCTTCCAATTTCCGACCACCCCATTTATTTTCCAGCTCTGGAAAGACGTTCCTGTACGCGCCTATTCCGTGCAAGTTGATCCAACGATGATCGTACGAGTAAGGGGTTTCTTCGTCCCACTCGAGAACCTGATCAATCACCCGCTTCCACTGCACACGGTCTTCACGTTCGGCGAGTCTAAGGTTATGAGGTAATTGACTCTCCATCGCGGAAACGCCACCCCGGGCAGTCTCGTCCGCGCAACGGAAAGCCCCACACACGGGGATCCCAGCAACGCTGGCGAAGCTGACATAGCGGAAGAACAGCAAGCAAGCGCTTCTTGTGTAAAGGAAGAATCTGGACACCCATGCTCTTCCTGGCATGGGTGTACTTTCCTCTTCAATGCGCGCACCTGACAATCATGCCGTCATTCTAAAGAGATTTTCTTTTATCCGCATTACATCTGCGCTCATCCCCGACTAATGTTTTCTCTTATTCCTTGCACACCATGAACTGATCTCTGCAGGGTTTCGTGTCAACGGATCACACGAGGAATCTTGACCCTGTATTCCCTTTTTCGAAGGCTCCCGGAAGATTGACAGACCGCTTAAAACTATGTCCGAGAAATCGTTATCAGGAGGCGCCGCGGAGCGTGACATTACTCCCGAACCCGACATCCAGTTAGCGGGCACGATCGGCTTCCGGCGCCCCGTCGAATCCGTCCGAGACCCGTTGTTTGCGAGGGCCCTCGTTCTCGAACAGAGCGGGTTCAGGGTGTGCCTCCTGTCGCTCGACCTCTTGGCCGTTCGTACGGATTGGTCCGACACCATTCGCAAGCGCGTGGGTGCTGCACATCGGCGATCTGGCCATGGCCACGGTTATGGGTGAGCCATTTGTGGAAGGACAACTTAAGATCAAGCTCAAATCCATCGCTCCCTACACCTTCGTGGCTCACAACTGCAACGGCTACCTTGGTTATATTCCGACCGCGCGGGCCCTCAAGGGCGACGGCTACGAAACCTGGACGGGAACGTTCTCACAATTCGAAGCCGATTCCCTGGACCGGATTGCCGAACGAACGATCAAGTTGATCAATGAATCGAAACCGGGGGAGCCGGAATCACGCTAAACACATACCTGTAGCTCTGGCCGTGAGGCCAGGGATAAACTAACATCGAAACGCGTTTACCCGTCATTTCAGATGAGTCATTGCACCAGTCCAAGATTCAGCGAACCTGGGCAGATGGGAAGCCGTTTCCAGCCTCTGGAGGGCCGACGGCTCTGGAGGCCGCTGCCAGGTTTTGTCTCGGTAACGGGCCAGTTGCCTGCCTCGAAGGCATGATCAGGGATCAGCAAGGTTGTCTGCCTGGCGGACTTCCCGATCTCTATCGGGATCCCTCCAGAGGTGACGCGGATTGTGTTTCCGGTCTATTTTGAGCCCCAAAATGCCGCTTCGCTTATTTCGGGTAAGCATGCCGATGCCACAGCGGAGGTAAGGGAAGAAAAATGATGAGCAAGAAGATGGACGGAGATTGACAGGAGCCGATTTCAGTCGCGGAGGAAATTGTCGCCGGCGGTGGGCGATTACTCTTTTCGAACAGGCTCAGTCCAGCATACGAAGTATATATGACTGCTAAAACCAAGACTGCCAGATTGGCAATTAACGGTGGCAAACCGGAAGTCGATCCGGATTTCACGTTTCACAAATGGCCGCCCGTCGACGCACAGGACGAAGCCTTGGTGCTGGAAGCGCTGCGCCAGCCCATCCACAGTTCCGGTGGCCCACATGTACACCAGCTCGAGGCTGAGTTCGCAGCCTGGAACGGAAACCGGCATGTCATTGCCACCTGCTACGGGGGTGCTGCTCTGCATATGTGCGTAGCGGGATGCAATGTGGGCGCAGGAGACGAGGTCATCACCACGGCCTTGAGCTGGACCACTAGTGCCACCTGTATCCTCCACCACTGCGCCATCCCCATTTTTGTGGACGTCGACTGGAGGACAATGAATATCGATCCGGCGAAAATCGAAGCGGCTATCAGCGAGCGCACAAAGGCCATTCTGGTGGTGCATTATTGGGGCTTTTCCTGCGACATGGATGCCATTATGGAGATTGCCCAACGCCATGGCCTGGCTGTAATCGAGGACGCCTGTCAGGCCCACGGCGCCACCTGCAATGGCCGCAAAGTGGGCACCATAGGCGATTGCGGCGCCTTCAGCATGAATCAGAACAAGAATCTGTGTGCGGGCGAGGGCGGATTTTTCGTTACCGACGACGACGAGATCCTGCAGCGCGCCAAAGCGGTCATGGGCTTTAGCGATATGCGTCCCGCCGACGCCGGACGCGACTACCACCAGTACGGCCTGGGGTACAAGTACCGTAACGGAAACCTGCCCTCGGCATTCGCCCTCTCTCAGTTGCGCAAGCTCGATGCGACCAACGCGTGGGCACAGGACAACTGGCAACGACTCGACGCCGACCTTGCCGGCGTGCCCCACCTGGTGCCGTCCCATTCAACCAGGCAGAGGCCTACCAACGGATACGCCTATGTGCTGCGCGTGGCACCCGCCTATGCCCGGGAACGCGGCGTCTCCCTCTCTGCCCTGACCGATGGTATGGCCGCTGCATTAACGGCCGAGGGGACTCCTTTGCGGCGAGCCAATTGGCTGTTGCCGGCGCACGGAGTTTTCCAAGCCAGGAACGCTTTCGGCCGAGGTGCGCCCTGGCACCACTATGCCCGGCCGGATATCAGTTACGAACTCGGCCAATGGCCGGTAGCCCAGGACTGCGTCGACACCTGCCTGTGGAACGTTTTCCTGCACCGGCCCCCAAACCGTCAGCCCCAGATCGATGCCTTGGCCGGCGCTATCCGCAAGGTCTTTGAGAATCTCGACGAGGTGCCGGTGGCGTAGCAATCTGTCGGACTTGGATTTTGGTTTTACCAGACGACGCGTATGTCGTATTGTCACCTCACCGCATTAGCGTCTTTTCGGCTCCCCCGGTCTCGCGCCGGGGTGGTGCTGGTTTTCTGCTACAACGCAGGACTGACGAAAGCATACCCACCCTCGGGCCTTCACACCCGGCCGCGGCGGCGGCCGGGTGTCGTCCTACGATGTGTTTCTTAGCACCCTCCAGTGCCGATTTGTCGGGACTGGGAATGATCAAGTTCAACCGGGCAAATCATATGATTCCACTTTCAGCTTGCGCGGGGCCTCGTCTCGGGTCCCCAAGGCGGTGGTCGCTCCGCTCCCTGGCCCTTGGCTTTTATATTGCAGACCTTCGGCGTGCTTTCATTATAAGATCTACGCAATGAATATTATCTCTATTGATCAAGCCCAGGCCCTGATTCCCGGGGGAATCGAACTGGATTATCCTAACGGTGCTCACATTCAACAACTCTTTACAGGCCCGACCGTAGAGGATGTGACCTCGCGGGTCCGAGAAGAGCTGGAGCGTCCGGAGATTGCCCGGAGAATCCGTCCCGGACAGAAAATCGGATTGGGAGTTGGTTCACGTGGCATCCAATGCCTGGGAGAAGTCGTCAGGGCCACCGTGAAAAAGCTCAGGGAGTACGGGGCCGAACCATTCATCATCCCTGCCATGGGCAGCCACGGCGGCGCCACCCCTGAAGGGCAGAGAATGATCCTGGCCAGTTACGGAATCACGGAGGAAGCGCTGGGCGTCCCGATTGAGGCATCGATGGAGGTCGTCGAACTGGGCAAGACCGGCAGCGGCTTCCCCGTCCACTTCAGCAAATCTGCCTTGCAGGCCGACGGCTTCGTACCCATCGGCCGAATCAAACCGCACACGGCGTTTCGGGGACCGGTGGAGAGCGGTCTTTTCAAGATGCTCACGATTGGCTTTGGCAAACATAAAGGGGCGGCGACGGCACACTCCTGCGGCTTTGCCCGCTTCGCGGAGCTAATTCCCGAAGTCGGCCGCTTTATCCTGGATCGCGCGCCTGTAACCTTCGGAATCGCCATCGTCGAAAATGCCGCAGAAGACGCGGCTGCCATCGAAGCGCTCACTCCCGAGGAAATGCCAAAAAGAGAGCCCGAACTCCTGGTAAAGGCCAAGGCGTGGATGGGACGCATCCTCTTCGATAAATTCGACGTCCTGGTTGTGGATGAAGCGGGCAAGAACATCAGCGGGGACGGGATGGATCCCAACGTCACGGGACGCTTCAGTCAGCCCTTTATGCAAGGCGGGCCCGAAATCCAGAAGATCGCGGTGCTCGATCTAACGGACGAGAGTCATGGAAATGCATGCGGTATCGGCTTTGCCGATGTAATCACCCAGAATTTCCTGGACAAGATTGACTTCTATCAGACCTACACGAACGGCGTTACCTCGACGGTCCTATCGGTGGTGCGCTTGCCCGTGGTCATGCCGACCACGCAGACCGCCGTAGCCCTCGCCCTTCGCTCCTGCAACGCCGTCGAACAGGGCGCCGAACGCATCGTTCGCATCAAGAACACATTGGAGCTCGACGAGATCTGGGTCTCGGAGGCTCTCCTGGAAGAGACAGAAGGCAGAACCGACGTCAAGGTGCTGGATAGAACCGAGCTCGCAGTGTAACAATCTGTCGGGCTTAGATTCTGAGCTTCTGGAAGGAATTGGGTGAAAGTAAGGGGTTTGCGGTTGGTACGATCAGGCAAGTGACAGATTGCGTAAAGTTCTTCTAAGAAGAGCTTGATGTCGATCTTATGTGCGGAAACGCCGCTTCCCTCAATTTGAACCGCGCCGCCTTCCATGGATACGCCTGTCCGAACGCCGAATACCCTGCAACGTGGATTCCTGACCCTTTTCTTCCTTGGCTCAGCGCTCAGCCATGCCGGGCAGAATGCAGGCAACTGGGAAGACTTCGGGCCGATGCCGTCATCTCGGCAGGAAGTGGGCGTCGGGATTTTGGGTGGGAAAATTTATGTGATCGGCGGTCTCAGTTCAGGACAGTCCGTAAACACCGTTGAACGGTTTGACCCGGAAAGCAATTCCTGGGAGCAGGTCGCCGATCTGCCGGCCGCGGAGCCTCTCAATCACGTCGGGGTAGCCGCGGTAGGCGATCGACTTTTCGTGATTGGCGGCCTGGGCCCGAGTTTTTCCCCAGCCAATACGGTGTTCTCCTACGATGCTGTGACAGGAACGTGGAGCCGCGAGTCCGATATGCCAAGAGCACGCGGCGCCGTGGGCGTGGCTGCTCTGGACGGGAAAATCTACGCCGCGGGGGGAGCGCCCAACGCGCGCCGAAATGACTTCTCCGTCTACGACCCGAACACCGACACCTGGACCATCCTGCCCGACATGCCTACCCCGCGCGATCACCTGGCCGCCGTATCCGTCGCGGAAAAGTTCCTCGCCATAAGCGGGCGCACCTCGTTTCCCGGCGAGCTTCAGGATGCGGTAGAAGCTTACGATCCGGCGAGCGGACAATGGACGAGCCGAGCGCCCATTCCGACATCGCGAGGGGGGATTGCGGCGGCCGTAGTAAACGGCTTGGTTTACGTGTTCGGAGGCGAGGGCAACCGCAACATCTCATCCGGAGTCTTCGCCGAGGTCGAGGAGTACGACCCCGTCACGGATACCTGGAGCAGCCTCGCCCCCATGCCGAATCCGCGACACGGCATCGGCGCGGCTGTCATCGGCGGCAGAATTTTCATTCCCGGCGGCGGGACGGAAGAGGGGTTGAGCGACTCCAATGTAAACGACGCGTTCACCCCGCCTGGCTCCAAAAATCCCTTTTCCCTACTGCCTGATCTCGGCGAACAATGGCGCTTATCTCCCTCGCTGGGATTCCTCAACGATTCCCGTTTCCCATGGATTTTCCACCTCCAGCACGGGTGGTGGTTTACTGTCTGCCGTTCAGCCCAGGAGGACTTCTTTTTCTTCGACTTGGCCCTGAAAGCCTGGCTCTACACCAGCCCCGCGATTTATCCGAACATCTATGCCTTCGGACCGTTTAACGAGTGGTTCTTCTACGCCGAAGGAACAACGAATCCGCGCATGTTCATCAACCTCTCTTCCGGAGTGATTCTGGAGGCGGGAACTTCGCAGTAGCTCGGCACGATCGGGAGACAAACCGCTGGTCCGGATCCTCATCGAGGTCTGCGGTCGGCAACTATGGCTGGGTCATGAACCCTCGCAGGCACCGGCCGACCACTCCAGGGGCCCCTGCTAGTGTGGTGTCCGTTAAATAACATAAATTAATTAGTTTTCCCTGTCTGCTTTGCCAAGGCACGTTTGGCGCGCTGGATCTTGCGCAGGATTTCCTCTCCCTTCGCCTTCCATCTGTAAGGCTTGGGGTCGAGGTTCCTTTCAGCCAGATAGGTTTCTATGTCTTCGACCAATTGCCTGACGCTGGTAAAACTACCATCCCTGATAACATCTTGGGTCAGTTCGCCGAAAAAGCGCTCGACCAGGTTCAACCAGGACGAACTGGTCGGGGTGAAGTGGATGTGAAAACGCCGATGGCGCGACAACCACTTGCGGACCTTCTGTTGCTTGTGCGTGCAGTAGTTGTCAACGATCAAGTGCAAGTCCAGCTGCTTGGGTGTCTCCCGCTCGATTTGCTTCAAGAACCGCAACCATTCTACATGGGTATGCCGCTGTTCGGTGCGTGCGATGAGCTTGCCGTCCAGATAATTCAAGGCTGCAAACAACGTAATGGTCCCGTGTCGCTTGTAGTCATGTGTCTTGGTGCAAATCTCTCCCACGCCAAGAGGTAAGCCCGGCTGGGTCCGCTCCAAAGCCTGGCATTGGCTCTTTTCGTCGCAACACAATACAAGGGCCCGCTCTGGCGGATCCAGGTATAAGCCGATCACATCCCAGAACTTCTGCTCGAAGTACTTGTCATTGGACACTTTGAACGTCCTGACCAAGTGAGGCCTGATATCGTTAGCCCGCCAGATGCGCTGCACGCTGTCGGGGGAAATCCCCACCTCCCTGGCCATGGTGCGAACACTCCAGCGAGTGCGTGGCTTCGGCGGTCGTGTAGCCTCGGTAATGACCTTCTCAACCTTGCCCGCCGGTATCCATCGGGGCCGTCCTCGTCCCTTCCTGTCCCGCAATCCCTCCAAGCCGTCTCGCTCAAAGCGTTGCGACCACTTGTTCACGCAGGGCACACTAACCCCGAGTTCTTCCGCGAGCTGCGCCTGTTTGACGCCTTCGGAACGACGCAGTACGATTGTCGCCCGAAGGCTGTCGCGCACGGATACTGTCGGTGCTTTCACGCGACGCTGCAACTCTTGCAGCTCAAGATCTGTAAGTTCAATTATGGATATGGGTCTTGCCATGCCGATAGCATAACATGGTAAGACAGATTAATTCAACTTAATTATCGGACATGAGACTAGGTTCGCTGCCGGGAAGAGGCCGGATGCCCGCCTGCAGGGCATGAATCGGGACCGTCAAGGCGGCCGACCTCACGGACTCGTGGGCCCTCGTCCCTCCAAGGCAAGAATCCACCGCAGGCAATCACAAACGCCGAGGGCACCAGAGGACGAGAGTATGATCAGGTTCAAATGTTCGATCCAGCGGCGCAATTGCGGTCGGGTTCGTTAGGCATGGGACAGGAACCAGGTTCACGGCTCCGGCGCGGATCGCGAGCTTCTGAGCTGTGTTTTGTCAGCCGAGCAATTTCGAGCAAATGCGTGCCACGTGCTCGTCACAGACACCGATCGATTCCACATAGGATCGGATGCCGCCGTACTGCTGATTGACGTGCTGGAGCGTCCGTTGCATAGCTTCCGCGGGAGAAGCTTCTTGCTGAAAATCCTCTAGAGTGGCGTCGCTGCCATTCCGCTCCCGGTAGGCCTTCCGATCGCGTGGCCACAGATAGAAGGCGCTGAGGGTATAGTCGTCCACGATGGTCTCGCCCGGAACCCCGGCGAGGCCGAGAAGGAGCGCTGAAATTATGCCCGTTCTGTCTTTTCCAGCGGCACAGTTGTAGAGCGCCATTCCCTCCGCTTCAGCGAGGGCGCCGAGGATCCGTGAAATAGCGTCCCGGCTGTCGGCCAGCCACTGGCAGTAGGTCCATGCCGTGCGCTCCGGGAGACCCATGTTCGGTGGCGGCAGCGGACGATCGGGGCGCTCTCCGACCATATCGATGTGAACGTAGGATGGATCGCTCGAACCCTCGAACAGACTGGGTTGGAATTTCACCTCGCTGACAAATCTGAGATCAACCACGGATCTCAACCCGAGTTCGACCAAAGTGTCGCGCGAAGTGGGAGAGAGCTCGTCGAGGCGCGCGGAACGTAGATACGTCCGCCACTTCGTCGTCCGTCCGTCTACGTTACGATAGCCGCCCAAGTCTCTAACATTGTGACCGCCCTCCAGTTCAAGAGCACGTTGCGGAGCCATTTGCGTCGATATTCGTTTCATGTGGAGTCAATACGATTGCGAGTTGATCTCAGGGGACAGTGAAGCCGACCGCATCGGAAAGGCATGGGAACCTTGGATTCTTGAGCATAGCTGAAGCCGGTGTAGCTGGACGCCTCCTGTCTCGACGCAGCCGTCAGGCGAAGAAGGAACGCGTTCAGACAAGGAGTATGATGACGCTTAAGATTATGATCACGAGGCCAAAATCTGGTTAGTTTCACGTGAAGAACGTCATGACTAATCAGATTTCACCTCAACAACGGACGACAAAGCTCGCGACAAGGGTTCGATTGTGTCTCCGCGTCTCCCTCTCTCCCCGCTACCACTTCTATCTCAAGCCTTCTGGGGCCAACTCCCCGATTGAACTCTCCAGTTCGTTCGGTGTGTCGGTGCCGACACTTACCACCGACGCCGGCAGGGGGGAGTCGAACTGATAGCTCGGATCAGTCTGCTGCCGTCGCCAGGTTTCGCGCATCTCTCGCCAGGCGCCCCGCAGTGTGCGCGGCTCCGGCATGTCTTCGGCGATCTCTCGGGACAGTTTCTTGAGATGGTAGCAGGGGACGGCGGCGTACATGTGGTGCTCGGTGTGCCAATTCATCCGCCAATAGAGGAACTCCGCGAGGGGATTTAGCGTGATTGAGCGCGTGCTTTTGCGAAAATCAGGAATGTTATCACGCAGACCGCAGTGCTGCGTCATGCCGACGAAGCAAACACCCCAATTCGCGATGAACGGAAAAAAAGTGATAAGAAGGGGCAGGACCCATAGGCCAGTGGCGATCGAGACCGCCAGCACCGATCCGTGGAAGAGGAGAAGCAAGCGTGACCACCATATCGACTTGCGATGTTCGCCGGGCTGGTCGTCGTGCACGGCCTGCAACCATTCTCGACTCGGAATTTCCGTGAAACCGACGATGCCGATAGCCGATTTTATGGTAACGAAGACCGTCGAAATGAGCCCGCCCTTGCCGAAGGTGCGACCGGGTTGGGTGAGCAGATTTACCGTAAACAACTGCAGCAGAAATGTCTTACCCACGGTCGGTTCGAGCGGCAGGAGGTTTTCGCGATCTGCCTCGGGATACTGCGTGTAGCGGTGGTGGTAGGTGTGGCTGCTGGCATAGTCGAATGGATCCCACCAGCCCAAGAGGCTATACAAGTAAAGGAAGCGTTTATTCAGCCACTTTGTGCGAAACACAGTGCCGTGGCCGAGCTCGTGCGGGGCTACACCCGAAAAGAAGCTTCCAACCGTTCCGTGTGCGAAAAGCGCTACCACGAATCCGAGCCAGATCTGTTGCGACCAAAGGAGATACGCCAGGGCGCCGGTGCAGGCGAACAGCACGAGGTGCCCCCCGGCTTGAAACCATCCCTGTAAGTCGCTCCGTTTGTGAAGCTCACGGTCGACGGCATCCACGCCGTGGACACGCTCCGCTACCTCTGCGGGGGCGAAGTCGAGGCTGTCGCGAGTAGCGTCAGGCGGATCGGGAGCGACCACATGACCGTCTTCCAGGCGATGGTAAAGTTCTCAAGATCCTCAGGCTGGAGGCCGGAGACTGCAGGCCGTGGGTTCAGTGCGTGAAAGATCACACAAAATTTCGTGCGTTTCCACCGTCGTTCCGGCATACTCTGATTAGCAGGGTGCGCATCCCTATCGCGCAAAGCGATTTCTTAACAGTAGTAGTAATGTCATGTACATTCATGATGTGATTAGCTGGGGTCAGTTGAGCGATGAGTTGCTCAGCTTCACCCGGGCCATCAGCGTGGACGTGATCCAGCTCGATCTCCGAACCGGCGGAACCACCGAGGCCGAACAGATCGTCCGTGAAGGCCGGGACAGCACCGAGCTGTTTGAAAAAGCCCGCGACAAAGTCGAATCCCACGGTCTGAAACTCCACACCGTCTTCATGTCTGCCTGGGACGAAATCACCATGGCCAAGCCTGACCGGGATGAGAAGCTCGATATCTGGTGCCGGTTGGTCGAATGCCTAGGCAAAGCCGGCGTCCCCACCCTCGGGTGGAACTTCAAACCCAAAGGCAACTTCCGCACCACCGCCGACATCGGTCGTGGCGGCGTCAGATACAGCACCTTCGACTATGCCGAATTCGATAAGCATCGGCCTGAACCCCGCGATCCTCAGGTCTCGGAAGAGGAAATGTGGGACAATATGGAAACCTTCCTCAAGATCGCCGTGCCCGCAGCCGAAAAGGCCGGCGTGCGCATGGCTCTCCACCCGGACGACCCCCCGATCCCCGAACCCCTCGGTGGAGTGGCCCAGATCTGCTCCACCCTGGAACAGTTCCGCCGGATCTTCGCCACCGTCCCCAGCGACAACCACCGCATGCTCTTTTGCCAAGGCTGTATGACCGAACTGGTGGGACCAGAGCGAATTTACGAAGTAATCGCCGAAATGGCCTCCAACAACAAAATCGAATGGGTCCACTTCAGGAACGTCAAAGGCCAGCTCCCCCGATTCGTAGAAGTGTTTCACGACGAAGGCGAAGTCGACATGCACAAGGCTATGAGAGTCTACCGCGACAATGGCTTCAATGGCCCCTTCGGAATGGACCACACACCCAGTTTCCCTCAAGAGCGTGCCGGATGGGCCGGAAAGGCCTACGCCAACGGCTACATCCGCGCCTTGATTCAAGAAGTCTACGGATTATCGGGGGGCGCGCCATGATCATCGTGGACTTTGTTACCGCCTTCAGCCCCAACGCCATCGCTGAACCGGATTCCTCGTTGGCGAAACTCCTCGAGCAGCTCGAAGGGCAAAACACCACCCTCGCGCTCGCCACCTCCCGCCGGGGCTTGATCAACCAGGTCAACAGCGAAGCCATCGCCGAAACCATTGAAGTGACAGCAAGGCATCCACGCCTGCTGCCAGTCGGCACACTCGACCCACGACGCTACGTAGGTTGGCGCGAGGATCTGCGGAGCTGCGTCGAAGGCGGCTGCGTCGCCATTCGCTTTTCACCTGGGATGCAGAGTTGGTCCCCGGATACCATGCTCTTTGCGGAAATGGTCGGAGCGATCGGAACCCACGAACTTCCCATCATTGTCGACTTTGAAGGCACCGCCCCCGAATCATCCGCGTGGATCCATCGAATCGCTGAGGTGACCCATCGTCACGGTGTGCCTGTTGTCCTCAACGAGCTCGCCTACAACTGGGCAGGCGAGCTCTTCACAGTCATGCATAAATACGCCAATGTGCACGCAGGAATCCGCCGACTTTCCCTTGTGAGCAGCTTGGAAAATGTGGTGGCGGAGGGCCTGTCCGATCGCTTTGTCTTCGCCAGCTGTGCGCCAAAGCATTCCGTTCGCGGCCTCCTCAACCAAGTCCTCATGGCGCAGATTCCTGACAAAGCCAAGCAAGCGATTCTTGGCGACAACGCCTTGCGCTTGCTCAAACTCGACATCGATCACCTGACCGCTCCACCTTTGCAGATCGACTCCGAGGCCGAACTGCCTGTCGAACCCATCATCGACGTGCACGCCCACGTTTCAGGCTTTCCCTTGCCACAACCCGACGATCTCTTCGACCGAAGCACCGTCCCCGAAAACTCCGAGAGATGCAACATCGAGATCACCATCGTCTCCTCCTACCACGCCATCAACTACGACATGCGCGTCGGCAATGAACAAACTCGGAGCTTCCTCCAGCGCTATGACAATCTGCGCGGCTACGTGGTGGGTGATGCGCGCGACATTCCCGGGTCGGTCGAGCAGATGGACCATTACTTTGAGGACCCGAAATTCGTGGGCGTGAAGCTCTACTGTCCATTCGCCGGCAATATGGCTACGCTGAGGACGCAGGAACTTCTCGATGAGGTCGCCCGATTCGGACGCCCCGTCAAGATCCATATGGACCCGGGGGGTTCTCCGTATGCCGGTGTACGGCAGGCGGCAGAACGAAATCCCGATTTGATCATCATCAAAGCCCACGGCGATGACGCAGAGGGCGCGGTTCAGGTGGAAGATCTCTCTAATGTTTACTTCGAGTTCGCCAGCAGCGGCATAACAGCGGGCAAGATTCGTCGATCCACCGATGTACTCGGACCGGAGCGCATTCTCTTCGGCAGCGACCAGCAGATACTCGCGCCATGGTATCAGCTCGGCGCCTATCTCGATGCCATCAAAGACGAAGGCGAGAGGGACATGATCTTCAGAAAGAATCCGCGCCGTATCTTTGACCTGGGGATCGACTGAGATGAAAGCACTCAAAACTGCCCTGATCGGGCTGCGTCACCCCCATATGGGTAAATTCGGCCCGGAACCGAGCGGCTACATCGCCACGTTTCGGCAGTTGCAGGGGGTAGCGGTCGTCGCCTACTGTGAAGATACCGACACCTCCCTGCTGAAACCTGCAGGCGAATTCCACCGGGAGGCGCGAACCTACACCAGCGTCGACACGCTCATCGAACAGGAGGACTTCGACCTGGCGGTTGTTGTTCTCCCCCCAGCAGAGATCCCCGTGGCGGGATTGAAGCTTGCGGAAGCGGGCAAGCACATGTATTTGGAGAAGCAGTTTGCCCGTCGCTCCGAGGACCTCGCTGAGCTTGTCCGCGCGGTGCGTCGCAACAACGTCAAAGTCATGCCCGGTTACCCGCACCGATTTAATCCGGGTTGCCAAGAGCTCAAGAAGCTCATCGAGCGGGGCATATTCGGCCGGCCACTGGACATCGAAGTACGCATGGTTACCGGCCAGGTGCGCCCCGGAATGCGGGATCCAGGAAACTTCCTCTATACCAACGACGACGAAGGGGGCGGCATCCTCCATATGCTGGGAGGGCACTATCTGGAAGTCATGCGATTCCTCATGGGATGTGAGATAAAGTCCGTCCAGGCCATGACCGGCCGCCCCGTCGGGCACATCGATGCGCCCCTCGAAGATATCGCCATGGTAGCGGCCGAATACGAAAACGGCGCCTACGGCAGCATGCACGCTGGCTACCTGCAGGGGGTCAAGGGCCCATACGATCATTCTCTGGTCTACCGTGGACTCGACGGCGAGGCAGACTGGACGCCGCTTGGCGGTCCCACGATGAAGGTCAAAAGCAACGCGCCTGAATGGCTGGGCGCACCCGAGCGGACGATTCACGCCCAGCTTGAATCGGGCCCCCCTGGCTACGCCAGCTCGGCCTGGATGTTCAATTGGTTGCAAGACTTTATCGATCGCATCCTGGCGGGCAGGGAACCTGCTCTGACCATCGAGGACGCCCTGCGTGTCCTGCAATCCATCGACGCCGCGTATGAGTCGGCCCGCACAGGGAGCCGGGTAGAAGTCGAGTACGGATTCTAACACCAACCCATAGGAGCAAAAAAATGACTGAACGACTGGCACTCCACGGCGCTACACCCGTGCGTAGCGAACCCTTCGAAGGCCCGAAACACGACTATGGCAAGGCCGACATTGATGCACTCGCCGAGGTCATTCACTCGGAATTCAAGGCGGGAAAACCCGAAGCCTTCGAGAAAGCCTTCGCCGCTCGGCACGATGTCAAGCACGCCGTCACGGTCAACTCCGGCACGTCGGCAATGCACACCTGCGTGGGTGCCATCAATCCCGACCCCGGAGACGAAATCATTGTTACTCCGTGGACTTCCGGAGGGAGCATTATCGGCCTACTGCTTCACAACTGCGTCCCCATATTTGCCGATATCGATGACACTTACACGTTGGACCCTGCGGATGTGGAGGCGAAAATCACGTCACGCACCCGCGCCATTATGGCCGTCCACCTGTTTGGCAATCCCTGCGAAATGAACGCCCTGAAAGACATCGCGCAGCGCCATGACCTCTTCCTCATAGAGGACTGCGCCCAGGCACACTTCGCCGAATTCCAAGGCCGGCGCGTGGGCACGATCGGAGACATCGCCGGCTTCAGCTTCGGTGGCAAGCATCTGTCTGCCGGAGGGGGTGGCATCGTTCTCACTGACAACCAGTCGCTCTGGGAACGCGCTGTTCTGTTTCGCGATGCCGCTCTTCCACGACTCAATGGTCCTCTCGAAGGCCGTCCCTACGCGAACTACTTCCTCGCGCCGAATTACAAAATAGGCGAGCTGACGGCGGCCGTTCTGCTTTCACAACTGGACAAATTGGATGGATACATCGAGAGCAAGATTCGTGCTGCCCACACAATCATAGAAGGTGTGAGCGATCTCGAGGTCATCACGCCGCAGCTCGTACGGCAGGGAGACCGCAACACCTATTGGTTGCTGGGCATGACCATCGACACCGAACGGCTGGGATGTTCGGCCTACGAATTTGCCGAAGCCGTGGCAGCCGAAGGTATTCCCTTTTCGGGCCCCTACATCGGTTCGGGCCGGCAAGGACCTCTCTACCGCAATCCGTTCCTGGCCAAGCCCGATATCTATGGCAACAGTCAGTTCCCTTTCGACTACGGGCGAGAAACCCCTGTCAATTACGAGCAGGTCAGGTGCCCCTGCGGGGAAGCCCTCATCGGAAGGGGCATCGGCCTCAACATGCGACCGAGTTTCAGCGACCGGGACCTCGAAGACGCCGTCAACGCACTCCGCAAAGTGACCCACCATTATCTCTCGAATTGAGTAAGCACTGGTATTCATCTAAAGCAACAGTGAGCGCACGAACGGATATCGTCGTTATCGGAGCGGGACACAATGGCCTGGTCTGCGCCGGTTACCTGGCCAAGGCCGGCCTGGATGTAGTGGTGGTGGAGAGGAGCGGACGCATCGGCGGCGCCTGCGTGACCGAAGAGCTGATTCCCGGATTCCGGTTTTCCACCTTTGCCTATGGGGCGCACGGTCCAGGGCCCAAGATATGCCGCGATCTGGAAATCCCCGCCAATGCCTTCGTGGTTGTGCCACCGGACCCCACCATGCTGGCTCCTTACCCGGACGGGGATGGGATTATCCTCTGGTCGGATATCGAGAAAACGGCGGCAGGGCTGGACCGCTTCGGGCCGGGCGAATCCGAGGGCTTCCTTTCCTATTCACGGTTCATGGATGAAGCCGTTGGTCTTGCAGAAGAGTGGTTCCTCAGTCCTCCGATGACCCACGACCGGTTATATGAGCGCTACCGAGGGACGCCCCGTGCCGTTGTTCTGGAAGCCATGTTGACCCGCAGCCACTGGGATGTGCTGGGCGATTACGTTACCAGTCAGAAGGTCAAGTGCGCTCTGAGCCGCTCCGACGATTACGGCTACCCAACTGCCGTTGGATCCCTTCTGGCCGAAGCCGTGGAGTCAGCAAGCAAAGGCGCCGGAGTGGAGGGGAAGCGGGGCGTTGTGCGTGGGGGAATGGGCGAGATCACGGGTGCGCTGGCCCTTGCGGCGCAGCGATTTGGCGCCGAAATCCGTCTCAATTGCCCAGTGGAAAAGGTTGAAGTGGAGGGGAATCGAGCCGTGGGTGTTCGATTGGCAGGTGGTGAGTCACTGCGGTGCCGTCGGGTTGTCTCCAACGCGGATCCAAAACGGACCTTTCTCAAGCTTGTGGACGCTTCCCATCTGGATCCCGGCTTCCGTCGGCAGGTGGAGAGGATCAAGACTCGGGCCGGCTACATGAAGTACCACGCAGCGCTTTCCGGAGTACCACGTTTCTCCGCCATTCCGGGAGAGCTGGCCGACGATCCTCCCGCCATCGGGCACGTCCGCATCCTGCCCAGCCTGGAGTACGCTGAACGCGCCTGGCTGGATGCACAGTCGGGCATACCGGCCCGCGATCCGGTGATGAGCCTGCAGATCCCTACCCTCTACGACCCCCAGATGGCCCCTCCCGGAAAGCACATTTTCGGGGCCTGGGTACGGTTCGCCCCGGCTCGTCCCCGGGAGGGAAGCTGGGACGAGTTGCGGGAGCCGACGATGGAGAATATCGTTCGCGTCATCGAGGAGTATGCTCCCGGTTTCAGCGATCTGATCGAATGGCAGCGGCTCTACACGCCGGCCGATATCGAGCGAGAGACCGGGATTACGGACGCGAGCATCCGGCACGTGGATATGACCTTGGATCAGATGCTACACAGCCGGCCGCTGTCGGCGTGGTCTGCCTACACTACGCCCCCTGGAAGACCTATACCTGTGCGGGTCCGGGACGCACCCATGCGGTTCGGTCACCGGCGGGCCCGGGCACAATGCCGCGCACGCTCTTCTGCGAGATCTCAAGGTGAGGGAGTGAGGGTTCAGATCCATAAACTCAAAATTCGAATTCCGAATTCCGAATTCCAAAATTCGAAACAAATTCGAATTCGCCAAATCTAGAGCTCGAAATAACTCCGGACTTTCATTCCTAATTACATGGCTTCACGGATCAGGGCTACGCAACTGTCAGGGGCCCTACGCCTTGCTCGGTCCACTGTCCGTGGTCCGTAGTCCATTGTCTGTGGTCCGTTGTCCGTAGTCCATTGTCCGCTTTCCGTAGCCCATAGACCGCGCCACACTCGAAGCGCGATTGTCCATCCATTGACGGGATCGCCCTTGATCTTTGTAGGCCCATGAAAAGAATTGGATCTATGATCCCGGTTGTTATGCGCCTTTCTACATTGTGGTTTGTGCTCTCAGCGATGGCATTCACAGGCGAGGGCGCCCAAGAGTCGGAGGTTGGCATGGGAATCGAGAGAACCAACCCGATTCCTGTCAAGACCCCTCAGCCGGATTATCCGGACGATCTTCAGGACGAAGCCATCCATGGGAGGGCGGTGATACGGATGACGGTGGATGAGAACGGGCGGGTCGCGACCTCCGAAGTGCATTCTTCGACCCATGATGCTTTCGGTGTGGCGGCCCTCGAAGCGGCCAAACTGTGGGAGTTCGAGCCCGCAACGCGGAGCGGAGAGGCGGTGGCGGTCACGGTCGATATTCCCTTTCGTTTTTCGGTTCCCCAGGGGAAGAAACTGGCGATGCTTAACGAACGGTTCGGCCGGAAAGTCTTTGTCGAGTTTGCGGAGGAGGAGGTTATTCCCATCCGTCAACTCGGGCGGCGGCTTCGACCTAAACGCATGCTACGCCCCGTCTACCCGGATTCTCTCAAAGGTAGCGGGATCGAGGGAGTTGCCTTGATCGGCTTGGTTATCGACAAGAAGGGCAAAGTCGTTAACCCACGGGTCATCCGGTCCGATCACAAAGCCTTCAATTCTGGTGCCATTCTAACTTCCCTCAGCCTCGAGTTTGATCCTGTCAAGGTAAAGCGCAAGCCGGTTTGTGTGGAGATGCGGGTGCCGTTCCGCTTCTCCGAGAATCCGCAAGCCCAGGCGCCCAGGGGTCGGGGGACGGGCGGAGGACCAGGGGGAGGATTTGGCGGGCGCTAACAATCTGTCGGCCTCAGATTCTGAGCTTCTGGAGAGAATTGCCTTAAAGTCAGTTCGTCGGCGAAGACCTGCTCCCATTCTTCCGGGTCGCCGAACACCGAAATAATTGTTCTCTTGGTAGAGAAACAAGTGACATCAGACAACAGCAATTCATCAGCGCAAAGTAAGGGCGGATCCTATCTCGATGCCGCTCGCGGGCTCACAACGCAGGTATTGGCCGCCGCCGATTTGGCGGATCGCGAACGTGAGATACGGGCCAAGCTTGCCAACGCGATAAAGGACCAGGGCCTCTTTCGTCTGCTGGTTCCTCAGTCCATTGGTGGTGGGGAGATCGACTATCTGGAGTTTCTTGACATAGTTGAAGTCTTCGCCAAAGCTGACGGTAGCACTGCCTGGTGTGTCAACCAGAACAATGTATTCGCGACCACCTCCGCCACTATGCCCAAGCGGCTGGCCCGGGAGATCTGGAGTGACCGGCGAGCGGTGGTGTCAAACGGCCCACCGACCTCAGCCGAAGCCGTCCCTGAAGGGGATGGCTATCGCCTGACGGGCCGGTGGAACTTTAGCAGCGGGGCCCGACATGCCACCTGGGTTGCCGCAGTTGCGCCCATCCGAAATCCTGACTGCGACGAAGAGGACAGGGAAGTCAGGACAATGCTGCTACCGAAGGAGCATGTGAACCTGGTGGATGTCTGGCAGGTCAACGGTCTTCGGGGCACCGGTAGCGTCAGCTTTGAGGTTGAGGACCTCTATGTTCACAAAAGCCGCACGTTTCGCAGGTTTGACGAGCCTCGGGAAGCCGGGCCGTTGTATGTCATGCCTATGGTGCTTCTTTTTGCCTCGGGTTTTGCAACCGTGGCACTCGGTATCGCACGAGCGGGCCTTGATGCTGCGATTGAGGTCGCCGGTTCCAAGACACCCCAGGGCAGAGCGTTACTCAGAGAAGAACCCGATACCTGGCGACAGATTGGTCAGGCGGAGGCTATCCTGCGCTCCGCAAGAGCGTTTCTGCGCGAAAGCGCTTCTGCGGCCTGGAAGAGTGCCCGCGAGGTCCGCTCCCTAACCCTGGAGGAGCGTATTCGACTACGCCTGGCCGGTACTCACGGCATTCGCATGGCGGCTCAGGTTGTTGATATTGCCTACACCCTTTTCGGATCCCACGCCATATTCGAGAACAACCCGATTCAGCGCCGCTTCCAGGACGTCCACGCGATCACCCAGCAGCTTCAAGGCAGGATGGACCACTACGACACCGCAGGGCAATTCTTCCTGGGTCTAGAACCACAGGGCATCTTTTGACCGCTAGGAGTTTTTCTCAATGAGAACACGCCCCTTCGGAAAGACCGGCGACAGCGTCAGTGAGCCGGGCCTCGGCACCACCTTCATGGCCCGTCAGGGTCAGGACGGCGTAAATTCCCGTATCGCCCAGTCTATGGACCAGGGGATCACCGATTTCGACACCGCGGCCGCCTATGAAAAAGGTAACAATGAGCGAATGCTCGGCATCGCCCTGCGGGGTCGACGGGACAAGGCATCACTCGCCACAAAAGTCGGCGTCGTCGAGGAGCTCGGAGGCCACAGCAACATGGAAGCGTTCGGTTGCTGAGAAACGGTGGGCTCATACGGCCCGATTGATGAGTCGGAATTGATTGCAGCCACGCCAGCGCGTGGCCGAGACGGATTGACGGCCATCGGCCTCGATGACGAACCTCCTAATGAACCTGGGTAGCGCCTCCCTTCCTAATCGTAATCTTAATCCTAATCATACTCCTCGACTGAACGCGAAGGCGTCCAGCTACATCGGCTCCAAAGATTGTCAAGAATCCAAGGTTCATGATCCAGCCATAGTTGATGGCCACCGGCCTCAATGACGAACCTCCTTATGGACCCGACCAGCGTTTCGCTTCCTAATGATAATCTTACTCTCGGCCTCGCGGGCCCTCGGCCTGCTAGATTGCACAATTGGAAGGTTCATTGCCAGCCATTGTTGATGGCCATCCAACCTCGATTAGCGACCTCATCCTCGATGAAATTCCATATACTGCGGGAGAATACGGACGAATTGAGGAAGGTCTGAACGGCAAATGAGAACTCCTTGTTTCTGGCCCGCCGCACGGGTTAGCAATCTGTCGTAGCGTTCATTCACATTGGCCCGCCGGCGGCGATGCGCCAACTCGGGTAAATCGTTCATCGCCTCCGACCCGCCACGGTCGATGTAGCGCGTCGGAAAGCCCACGAAAATGTGCGGCGCCCGGAAATAGGGGATGATCGCGTTGTCCTATATCTCGTCGGTTCGACCCTGGGTGTAATTGACATACTCCGGCTCGCTCCAGTGGATGAAATCAGTTGAGGTTGCGGTGCGTAAGTCGCGTCCATAGCGGGACCCACGCAAGGTCTCTCCCCCCTCCCCTCTCACCCTGTGAGCGGCGTAAGGTTCCTCGCCGGTCTTGTCGATGTGGAACTCGTTGCGATGGTAGTCGCGGTACTCACCGCGCACCGTATCCCAGAAGGCCACGTTCTGCGAGTCAAGAAGGCCGTCGACGATGACGGGCTGGTCGCTCATCGGCGTCCAGTGGATACCATCGGAGACTTTAAAGCGTGGAGCCCGTCGGGTACGTTGGGGCTGTGCCCTTCTCACGGATCCGAGCCCACCGCCCAGGCCTTGTACTTTGCGTCCGGCGTGGCGTCCGGGTTGGCATCCTTGAAGGGCACAAAATTGGTGATAGGGAAGCTGCTGTCCTCGCTGTTCAGGATAATGTTATTTTTCTTGGAGCCGTCGTACTCAACCAATCCCAACTCGGGCCTGATCCAATGGATGCCGTCATTGCTTTGGGCATAGCAAAAAACCTGTGGACGACGGGTCTCAAGGGTCCCTTCAGTCAGAACGAAATGCAGACCGCGGTAGTACATGCGGAAGATGTCGCCGTCCTGGAAGATGGTGAAGTGGCCACAGGCGTTGCCTTCCCAGGGCTTGTCAGTCACCAGCACCACTTCTTGTGGGACGGGTTTGTTCAAGCGCACCTCGGCACCTCCGCTCATTCGAGCGATTAGATAGTCATCGACCATCAACTCCAGCCGTGAACCGATATCGATCGGCGTTTGACTGCCGGACTGAAAATTCGTCATTCTTTTGGCTGCCTCCATTTGCTGTTACTGATAGGAAATCGCTTTACTGGCAATACGGATACACGCCCGTTTTGCCCGGCCTGAAGTAGCATTTTCATGGTGAAGACCAAGCGAGAACGCCGCAGGCAACGCAAGAACGCAGACGAAGCCCCTTGTCGAGGAGAAACGTGGTGACCCAAGCTATTTCCGGAGGCTATATCGGGCACCCACATTCGGATTATAGAAGGAGCTGGTCTGCGACGTGTTAAGTGACTTTTTTGGAACGTTAGGCAAATCCTTCGACTGGTGGCTATTCGACAAAGCTCGCGACGAAGCTCACAACAACGAGACGCTGATAGCTGCTTGCCGGACAAACCCCGGCGCAAACTTCGTCGTAAACCTTGTCCTAAGCTTCGTCGCCTTAATGAATGAGTCCGAAACTCGGAGTCCCGAGATTTCCTCACACCGCGGTTTGGAAGGGCTTCCAGGCTTCGCCTGCGGCGGCGGCCTGGCGCTCCAATTCACCGCGCCAACCCACTACCTCCCCAGCTTTGATGTGCCCGATGTCAAACCCCTGGTAGCGATCCTCGAGCGCATCGCCTAGCTTCCGGGTTTCGGCCCAACGGTCCCACGCTGTCTTCATCCACTCGTGTGGCAAAGCCGCCCGCACCTCTGGATCGAGTTGCCAGGCGTGACGCACGTCCGCCACCGACGGCTCCCCGGTGAACGGGCCCGACCACTTCGACCAACCAATTGCCAATGTGTTGCGCTCGCGATCCGGGACGGTGTGCCCGGTGTGGATCGTGGCCCCAATGCGGATGAGGGCTTCCCCGGCCTTGAGCCGGATCGCGATCTGGTTGGGCAACGGGTCTACGCCGTTCCAGCTCGGTGTGTGCGCTACCCCTTGGTCCTTCATCGCTTGCGGCAGGAGCACGTCGTGCTCAAACGGCGTCCGCCATCGATCGTGGCTGCCGGGCACGAGCTCGTGGCACTCGTCGTCGACCAGCGCCAGGAACATGCTCACTCCGTTCCGCTCAGTCACAGCCTTCACGTTATTGGCGCGGATTTCTTCCCAACGGAGTTTTTCGACCTCCTCGGAGTAAGCCTTCGGGCCCTCTCCTCGGTCGTCCCTCTGCGCAAAGTAGGCCTTCCCGGTACCCCACCACGTCGCGTCTCGGTGCCAACTATGCTTATTCTCGTGGCGCCGGGGATTGCACCACAGGAGCATTGCACTTATCAGCATATCCTCAGGTCGGAGCCCGCCACACCAGGAGTGGACAAAGCTTAAGAAATCCGGAGAGCCGAGGAACTCGGCAAAGCTGGGCTCCCCGAAAGCGGGATGGATGAGGCCCCTTATCGCCCACGGTTCATCGCCTTCACTGCGGTGGACGTAGCCCTTCGAGCAGTCGATCTTGCTGTAGCCATTTTCAGGTGCGCAGGCCTCGGTAACGCGGCGGCCCGCCTCGCGGAGAATGGGGATCCATGGATTGTCGACAAAGTCGGTGATAATGACGAAACCATGCTCCTGCAAGTGGGCCAACCTCTCTGACGTGGCCCCGGGACCCGCAAGTTCGGGTTTGGAGTCAGCAAAAGCAGTGACGCGGTAAGACTTAGAGACCGGCTCAGACTCCGCCGCCGACGGGGATTGATCGAGTTTGATTTTCATTCCTTTCTTCGCCATCAGGATAGATTCCCTGATTGTCCGACCCAAGAACAAAATGGAGATTGTGCTCGCCATCCAGTCTTGGACCGACGCTGCCGAGAGTGGCACATAGAGCAGACCCGGACCGGAGGCCTGCAGATTGTGCACGCTGGGTAGCCGGCTTCGCAAGAAGGCGGGGACCCGGCCTGAACTGCCCGAAAAGCCGTGATCATGCATCCCCGCTCGGATCCGTGTGTTCAGAGCCGCCCCACGGATCGGATGGGGCTACGGGGATTGCGCCCCGTAGCCCTTCCACACCACCGGACGTGCGGTTTTCCGCATCCGGCGGTTGAACCCAGCGGAGGTCACCGGGGTGCCTCCGCAAGAGCCCACGGCATCCGTGTTTCTCTCATTGAGCATTGTCTGGTTGCTCCCGCCGCCCGATGGGTGACTCGCCCTGCGCGCTCCTTTGCTGCCGGGCCTTCCATCCCCGCCTCTCCGGTGCGCCGGCCGGGGTGGCTGCCGCAGTTGCAACGCCCCAACCGTTTCGCAGTTCTTCTCGCTCCCCTTCTCGGAGCCGGTCGCTCCTGTGCTCTTTCGTGGTTCTTCGGCCCTTTGCTCCTTCCGCCTTTCGACGGCTCTCTTCACTACTATGGCCTCTGCTGATTCCTCTTTGGCTCTCACCAAAGAAGCCTCCCCGGGTAAGGTGCATGAACTTTCGGCCCGTGCCATCAGGCTCTACCCGATACGTCTTTCGGTGACGGTTGGATTTTGCGCTCCCTAGCACGCTCATCGCCCGCATCGCGGCCTCGCTGCCTGTTCGTGTTCCTATGGTCGTGCCTTTGCTCCGGACTTCTTTCGTGCTGAGTGCCTCGCGGCGCCCGCCTTGTCCTTCACTACGGTTACTGTCACTGTCTCCGATCATTTCCTTTCATATGATAAGTTCATGCCCATGCCGGGCACACTAGGTTGAAGCGCCCGCTTCGACAGCAGGCACGATCATGGCGCTCAAGCCAGCGGTGACGGAGCGGCGCTCCATCCTACCCACCGCTGCCCATCACGAGAACCAGTTTTCGACCCGCAGCCCGGGAATCCGGGAAAAATGTTCGGTGTTGCGTGATGCCACAATCAGATTGTGCTGCAGGGCGGTGGCGCCAATGAAAACATCCTCATTGCCGATTGGGACGCCGCTCCTCTCTAACTGAGCCGTGATATCACCCGCCCGCTGTGCGACATCCACATCTGCAACGAGCCAATTAACCGCGGCCACGATCTGCCTCTGGATACGCATCCAGAAATCAGAAGCGTCGTCTCTCCGCATGGCGCCATAGCGGAGCTCGAACATAGTGATAACGCTCGCATTCGTATCCTCATACCGTAGATCCTGAACTCGCAACATCACACCCGCGTTCGGCCGCTTCCGAACCAGCTCGCTCAGCACGTTGGTGTCCAGAAGATACACTTTTAGCTGAAGGGATCTCGCCGGCCTGCTTGCCGGACATTCCGGCGGCTTTCCATGGTTTCAAAAAATGGATCGTCATCTTCGAGCCAGCCATTGACCTCGCTTAACAGTGGCCGTCGCGAATCGGTAGCAGTCTCAACGCCGCTCTCCACAACAGGCTCAATCCGCGCAATGGGTACATTCCGTTTGCACACGGATATCTCGGCCCCCTCCTCTACCCGCTTCATATACTCGCTAAGTCGATTCTTGAGATCCGCAATGTTTGCCTTGATCTTCATAGCTCTAATAATGACCAACTTCATGGCTATGTCAAGTTTCGGGAAATCCAGGACACCCATATTCTGAAGCGAATTGCGCAAACACCTGCAGATTGCGCACGCTGGGTAGTCGGCTTCGCAAGAAGGCGGAGACCCGGCCTAAACTGCCGGAAATGCCGTGATCATGCATCCTCGCCCAGATCCGTGCGTTCAGAACCGCCGCCCGGTAGGTTGAAGTGCCCGCTTCGACACCAGGCACGATCATGGCGCTCAAGCCAGCGCTGACGGAGCAGGCGCTCCATCCTACCCATCGCTGCCCACCACACGGAACAGTCCTAACCAACATCGAAGGTCACGAATCATTCACTGCCGGAAATGCCGTGATCATGCAACCTCGCTCAGATCCAGGCTTTCAAGAACGCACCCTTGCGGGTCCGCCGACACAGCGAACATTCACACACTTCGCACGACCATCGAAGGGCCTTCGTTTGTGCCTTCCGAAGCTAGGACTGCGACCGATTACACAGGTCAATCTCACTCCCATGCGATTATCCTAATTTCCACGGTTGAGAATAAGACAACGGAAACACAGGCAACTCGGACCGATTTGACAATCGAGGGGGAAGAACCATTTTCTTAATTTCCAACGAAATAAGATATCAGGAGAAGAGCAGCTTTCAGGAAAAAGTAGAATGAAATTAGCTTTGTACAATGACTTTGAATTTGGTGTAATCGACGGCGATAAGATCATAGACGCTAAGGTGGCTATAGAGAGTATCTCCTTTCACACCCCTCAAGAGCTGATGGAGATGATCATCGCCGGCTGGGACGAAATAGGGCCTAAGGTGAAGGAAGCGATCGAGGGCAAGGATGGAGTGTCGCTGGATAGCGTCCGCTTGCGTGCCCCCTTACCGAGACCTCGACAGCTCGTCTGCCTGGCGGGGAATTACTTGGAGCCCGATCACCCCGAAATGATGGATTTTAACGCCTTTTTGAAGTCTCCCAATTCGGTTGTCGGTCGCGGCGATACCGTTGAGCTTCCCCCGACCGATGCCAGCGTTTTCCATTTCGAGCCGGAACTCGCTTTGGTGATAAAGAAAACGGCGAGTAAGATATCGGCCTCCGAGGCAATGGATTTCGTTTTCGGCTACACCCACTTCATCGATGCCTCGGCCCGCGGCCTTCCCGGAGGGTTCTTCCTCGGCAAGAGCTGGCACACCTTCGGCCCTATGGGTCCTGCCCTGGTCACGGCGGATGAAATAGCCGACCCCAACAAACTCCAAGCCCGCATGTGGGTCAACGATGATCTGAAACACGATTTTTCAACTGGCGATATGGCCCGCAATGTGCCCGAGCTGCTGGAGGAGGTAACCAAGGTCTTGGCGCTTCAGCCAGGGGATGTGGTATCGACGGGAACCCACCACCATGCTCTGTCTCCCATCCAGGACGGTTACAGCCTTCGCCTGGAGATAGAAAACTTGGGCCCTGCACTTACGGTAGGGGTCTCCGATCCTAGAAAACGCACCTGGTAGGATATGGAAATGTTGCTCGACGGTCCGCGTGGATGCCGAGAGTATGAGCTGGCGCAAGTGTTGGATGTAGGCAACGTCGTAATGAGGATTCTGGCCGGTCAGCCGGCCAATTGGGGCCACTCCTGGCCTCATGTCTATTGCGCCTCGAATATAGATAACGTCCGCCTGATAAAGCTGGAGTATCAGGTCGTGAGCAGCATGGCGATATTCACGACCGAGGTGCGGGTAGGAGCGCTAACCCTCAAGGTCGGTGGAATCAACGGCGTCGTGACCCTTCCCGAATTCCGCCGCCACGGTCTGGCAGGGTTACTGCTCGAGGATTGTCATGCCAAAATGCTAAGCGACGGCTGCGATATCAGTCTGCTCAACACTAATATTAATGATTGGTATCGGCGCTTCGATTGGGAGAACGGATCCACCGAACGAGTCTACCACCTCGATCGCGGTTCAATCGTTTACCTGCCGGAGTTGAAAGGTGTAGACATCGAGGAGGGAGTCGATGAGCACCTTGATGAGCTTATAACCTTGCATGAGGGCGAGTCCTACGGGGCGCACCGGGAACGGGAACTCTACCGTATCCTGTTATCCCGTCCTCGTTACCGCACCTATCTCGCCCGCCGCGATGGTGACATTATCGCCTACGCCGTCGTTGCCAAAGGCCGCATCGTGGAGTATGGAGGTGAGGCTGAGACCGTTACCGGTCTGATCCGTGATGTCTTCGCCCGACTCGACGATCCAAGTGTCTCAACTTCTACAGTTGACGATCGTAGAGAGCCGCTCACCGGACACTTGCAGGTGACTGCCTCTCCAAGCGGAAATGGGCTAGGGGATTACCTCGGAAAATTCGGGATTCCACATCAACTGGTCTACCTTGGCATGATCCGCATCATCAATCCGCCTCAGTTGATAAACAAGATCGCCCCGCGGATCACGGTTGAGGAGGAAGGAGACAAGGTCATCCTCGACGATGGAGGCGAGCATTTGCAAATGGATCGGAGAGGTCTGGTAAAGCTCCTTTTTGGTCCGGAGCGCTTCACTTCGTTTGCTGACGATGTTCTACCGTTTCCGTTCTACCAATGGCCGGCTGATAAAGTTTGACCCTATTTTAGGGGAAACCTGGCACGCCCATATTCTGAAGCGAATTGCCCCAACCCCAAATATTCATCCGTTTCTCAATTCACGGACGCTGACGTGCCGGGCACCCCGCCCTGTCCAGGTGTCGAACTGTTCCTGCACGAATTCACCTGATCCCAGAGCAGCCCCGTCGATAAAATAACGTACGCGGCAGCGTAAGAGTTCGGGCAACGAGAGCTTCCCTCCATTCTCAAGGACTGCCTTTGCTCTCTCCGGATCTATATAAGGCTGGCCACCATGGCGGGGCAGGCTTCCCTTGCCGAAAATTGCCATCCGATAGTTTCGCCGGGCCGTTTTCCACTCTGAGCCGAAACTCAGCATTTCAATGCCCCGGCGCGCCGTTTCGGATCCCCCTACCGCTTCCGCATAGCCACAGAAGCGAAAATCCTTCGGATCCTGGCAGAGATTCGCACGCACTGGATTGAGGTCGATATAAGCCGCCACCGTCTGCAGGGCAAATGGACGTCCTTCAACCAGCACACTCCGAAACCTTTCCGCCCAAAGCGTGCCGAACCGCCCATGGCTGCGGTTGTACCAGATCGAAAAGCGCTGCTTCAATTCCTTCATGAAAATCGAGACATCCCCCATGCGCGCCTGCAGCCTGCCCCGCCAGGCCTTCCCGTAGGGACCGTCCTCCTTCAACGCAGCGGCCAGAATCGATACTCTCACATCCCTCTCGCCATGAAGTCCTGAAAAGCGTTTAAGTAGTTCTTCATCAGTGACTTCTCTATACTCAGGTATTCTCACCAGGAGATGGAAATGATTGCTCAAAATGCAATAGGTCAGAATCTCCACTCCGCAGAACGTGGAGACCCTCCCAATCTGCCTCCTCAAGACCTCCTTGGCCCGAGCATTCAAATACCACTGCCCTCCCACAATCCGTGAGATACAGTGGTATATCGACTGGACTCAACCAATTAGATTTACCCTTCGTAAGTGCATATACTCAATCAATCTAACTAAAGTCTTGGTGTCAAGATATTATTAGCCGGACTATTTAAGCCTCTTCCGTGAGGTCTTCAAATTGTTGCCAACATAGTGGTGGTTGAAAGAACTGATCCATAGGATTTTCTAGCCCTCTACCCAGACAAATTTCCGCTTCAGGTCGTTGAAGAAGTTCCACTTCTTGGTGAGATGCTGGTAGCGGCCGGCGACGATTCCGGGACTGATCTCAAGCTCGGCGGCCAAGCGAAAAACTCCGGCTTTCGACCGAGCCATGGCGATCTGGGAATCGTAACGACGCGGGATAAGAGTTTCCGCGGCAAACGCGTCGGCGCGCTTTTCTGAGGGGTCGTCCGCGTAGTTACTCCGCTCGGCATCCAGAAAGGATTTCTTCTTGCCGTCGTGCAGGATGTGGCCGGCCTCGTGAAAGAAGGTAAACCAGAACTTGTCCTCAGCCTTGCCGCGCAGGCAGAGGAGGATCATGGCCTTTTTCGGATTCATCCATTCGGCGGCCCCGCTCCAGGGGGCTTTCTTGAGCTCGGGCACGAGTGACAGGGCGACTCCAGCCTCCGCACACAGGCGGCGCATCTCCGGCAGGAACTGCTTGGAGTCCTGGGTGGTGAGCTGGCGGATCACATGCAAGTTGACGCTGAATCGCTTGCGATCGTAAGGCGCGCAATCCATGCCACGAGCCTCCAGCTGTCCCATGCGAAGCCAGGCGGACGTCGGGCCGGGGCTGGAGTTGAACGCGGTCGAGCGGCGGGCGGCGGCCGCAGGTTCGTTCCAGACTTTGATCCAACTCTCCACACTGGATACGCCATAGAATCGTAAGGCCTCGCGGAACAGAACGACCTTAACCTTTGAATTCGGTAGGGCTTCGCGTTCCACTAGCTCATTCACGGGGATGGTCTTGAGCCACTCAAGGTTCTTCTCGAGATCCTCGGCTTCCTTCGCCTTGACGAGCTTCTCCCGGTATTGGGCCTCGAGGTTATTCCAGAAGCTGGCGGGGTAGGGGGTGACGTATTCCAGCCTATTAGCGGTTTCGTAGGTTATGGGTTGATCGCCCTTGAAGATGCGGTTCAGCGTCTGCACGCTCAGCCCCGTACGCTCGGCCAGCTCTTGCTGGGACATGCCCTGGGCTTGCATGGTCTCTTCCAGGGTGGCTCCCGGGGGGATCGCATAGTCGGGCTCGAATCGGTAGGTCTGCTTCGCGGCCATGGGTGGTCTTCTCGGGTTAGTGGGTGTCCTCAATCGCGGTGATTTCGACAGAGGTGACCCTCGTTTTGTCCACCCCTCCGTCCTTTTTCCTCGGGATGGGATCGTGTGTCGGAACAAAAAGAAGCCGCCAAGGGTGTTCCAGATCGACGGAGAACGTTCCCTTGAGGTTTCCTTTCAGTTCGTGGCATCGAGTCGGCGGTGTGGTGGGAATCTGAGCCAGGTGGTCGGCTGCGCTCAGCTCCATCAGGCGCTGCATCAGCCGCTTAGCGCGATTGGCCCCGTAAGTCCTGACCGCTTCTTTCCGCACCGAACAGCTCTTTTGGAGCTTCCTGTTTCGGAAAGTTATCTCCATATTCCGTGTAGTCAAAAAGATTAACAAAAAATGTTAATCTTTTTCAAGTAGGCTTGCCAGGCTCTCCCGCACGGCCTTGCGGGAGGCAAGCCAGCTCTCAAGTGTATCCGGGAGCGACTGAGAGGATTCGTCGTCCTCCCTCGAAGCACTCCCGATGGCGCCGGCAACGTAGAGCGGAATGCTGAGATTGCCATCGCCTCCCTGGATTTCCTCCAGTGAAACGAGGCGCGCAAATCCGGGTTAATTCCGGGCGGCACGATACTCATCGACGATCCGTGTGATATGGGCGTCCGTCAGGAAGCTCTGGGCACGTTCCCGGGCAACCTCGTTGAGTGCATTGACGAATAGCACCTTGCCCCGACGGTTCTTTGGCTTGGCCATGCGGCAGACCACCACGCAAGCTTCCATCGGCGAGTTGTAGAAGAGGTTCGGCCCGAGTCCGAGCACGCAGTCGATAAGGTCGGCCTTAATCAGCTTGCGGCGCATCTCCGCCTCCTCCTGTCTGAATAGGACTCCATGTGGGAAGAGAATGGCGCAGCGACCCGACCGCGGGTTGAGGCTCTGGATGATATGCTGCCAAAAGGCGTAGTCAGCCCGGCCTTGGGGCGGAGTTCCGAAGAGGTTGCGCCCCCAAGGGTCTGCTCCAAAGGCATCGCGGTCCCACTGTTTGATCGAGTAAGGGGGATTGGCCAGCACGACATCGAAGCGCAGAAGACGGTCACCTTCGACAAACTTGGGCTCCGCGAGCGTATCCCCGCGTTCGATCCGAAAGTCCTCGATGCCGTGAAGGAAACAGTTCATGCGGGCAATGGAAGACGTCATCAGGTTGCGCTCCTGCCCGTAGAGTCGCACATTGCGCCATTCCTTGCCGCGTGTCCGCAGGTGAGTGACACAGGAAAGCAACATATTTTTAGCCAGACTATTTAAGATATTCAGTCAACGCCCAAATATTATTCGAGCCAGAAAGCGCAGGTTCTGAACTGTTTTTGCGAGGACGCGCGACTTTGAACTTGCATACCCTTTACCACCTGAACTCTGGCCAGTCTCTGGCATCCCGAACATCATCCGGACTACGGCCATTTTGCGCCGCAACAGTGCTTATCTCAGCGTCAAATGCTTGATACCTTCTAGACATGGGATCCAGGCTGCGGAGAATCCTTGGAAGTCTTCTGAATCTGTTCTTTCCGATCCTTCCCTCAAAAACGAATTCCCATGCCTGAGCGGTAACAAACTCGACAAGGTAATTCGAAGGAAGCCCAGAGAAACCTCCGAGCCAGTCAATGCATTTCTGAGCGGTGCTGGTGTCATAGTCCCTTAGGCTTCTGTGGGCACAAGCTTCCAGCCGATACAGATCTGCCTGGATTACCCTGGACGTTGCGTAATATCCTGCGGAAAAACGCAGCAGGCCAACCTGGCTCAGGAATACTGGCCACAGAATTCTGACACCTCTGTATCGGACCATTTCTCCTGAATCCGCAAACTCAATTTCCCTCTCTTCTCGCATCCCCTCAAGTGCCTTCCTCACATCGTAAGCCAGGCCCAAGACGAAATCAGATAGGTTTAGGCCCAGGATTTCCGATCGGGAAAGCTCGTGAATCGTCTCGTGCAAGTTGCCGAGGTCGTGTGCATCACCCCACAGAGTAACTCCTGCTCCATATTTCGTTGGTTCGCATACAATCATGGTTTCAGGGACTGATCTCTCCATGCAACTGGTATCTTTCACGGATACTCAACATGCTCCAATCCTACATCGATGTGCTCACTCAGCAAGTCGCCGGTGACTCTCGGATCAACGCTGCCTGGATCGACCGCAGCTATCGTCGTGGCACGGCGGACCGCTATTCCCATCTCGATATCCATCTTCTCAGAAATCTACGGAAACGATGTAGCGCATAAGACAGTGCTCGACAATCCTGAATGCAATGGCGGCGTCAACGAGTACTGGGTCCTCGGAGATCGAAAGGTCCGATTCTGCCGATTAGACTGCCGTCCGCTTTACATACAATACAATGCCCCACATACCCCACCTCTTCCCAATTCTGATCATATTCTCCGTCACCTCATTCATCTGTTCGATGGTCCCAGGACGAGAGAGCAGAAATTCAGCGACTTCCGGATTGGTCCAGATTTCCAGAAAACGTTCCGCATCTTCGAGAACCAAAGGTCGGAGTAAGAGACGGTTGGTCCTAAGCCTCTTCATGGGAAGCATTCGGGTAAAAGGGATTGACTTTATTCACGTTCGCCCGGAAGTCCATGCCGCCTATGTATCTCCTGGGAAACAGAATTCCTTTACGCTGTCCCTTCTCGAACATCGCGCAATAAGCCAATGGGCCGACAGCCGCTCGATGAAAAACTCCTAATGAACCTGGATTTTCGTGAACGGACATCTCGGGTCGGGCGAAACATCCCTGCTGAGCCGTGTGCCGCGGCCTGCCAAACTCTTATTAGCCAGACTATTTATTCTCGTTTCTCGGATCAGAGCCGATGAAGGAGAGCAAGAGCCGGATCAAACGGCTGAAGGGAATTAGCGATCCGGACTATCGACTTCGGGTCGGCAACTACCGTATTTTCTACAATGTGACCGAGGACCGTGTGGATGTCCTTCGGGTCATGCATAAGGAGGAAACATACAAGTACTACGAGGAGCTGGAGCGATGAAGGTAGCACCGATGGGTGATGTAAGAAACAATTTCGGCAAATATCTTGCGGAGTGTGAGGATGAACCGGTGTTCGTCACGAAAAACGGCAAGATCACCGCCGTGATAGAGCACTTGGAGGACAAGGACGTGGAGGACTTTCTGCTGGAACGGAGTCCGCGATTCCGAAAGATGCTAAACAAAGTGAAGCGCGAACGTGGCGGAATGTCTCTCGCCGAGTATCGCAAGTCGCGGGGCGTGTAGCTCGTCCTATCTCCTGCCGAATGTCCCCGGCTCAGAGGCTAGGTTTCAGGTCAGTCGAGCCCCCGGCGCGCTGCGCTTGGCCGGATCAAACAGGGATGAAACTTCGCCTTGCGGGCTCCTCGATGAATCCAACCTAACGTTCCAACAAAATTCACTTGACATCGATTCCATCGCCCGCAAACCCGCTCCCAAGGCTAAGTTTCAGGTTAGCCGGGCCCCCGGCGCGCTGACCCTTTCCGGATCAAACAGGGCTGAAACTACCGGCCTTATCGTCACGAATCGGCTGCGCGAGGCAGCGACAAGGCTCACGACGAAGTTCCAACGCAACTCGGCTTCGAGGGTTACGGCAGATATGTGCCTCGCAGCCAACTCCGTCGTCCTCGTTCGCCTTTTCGGAATTGCGCTTCTTCGTCGCGAGCTTTGTCGAGCAGAAAGCCGGTCGAGATACTTGCATAACGGCTCAACAAAATTCACTTGACACGCCGCAATCCCGCTCCAGAGGCTAAGTTTCACATTAGTCGCGCCCCCGGCGCGCTGACCCTTGCCGGATCCAACAGGAGTGAAACTTCAGCTTGTGGCGCCGTTGGTGGTGGGTATTACTGAGGGTGAACCGGCATTGGCTGCGGCAGTCATAACCGATGCGAACACTGGAGCTGAATATGCCCCAACATTAGTCTGGTTCCGAGTCGGCCATCAACCATTGGCGAGGCCCGTTTGCACGGGCTCTCCCCCAGGTCAGAATCCTGACATAACGGCCACCTCGGGCCGCAGCCAGTGCCATAACCAAAATGCAATCAAAGAGGAAGCTACCATGGCATCGAAAAAGAGCAAGCGCAGGGGAAAAAAGAAGGTGCGGCCGATACAGGCCTTGCCGGTGATCCGGGCGAACAGCGCGGGGATTGATTTAGGAAGTAGGGAGCATTGGGTATGCGGCCCGGCCCGCGGGGATAACAAAGTCAATGTGCAGCAATTCGGCACGACGACACCACAGTTGAACGAGCTGGCCGACTGGCTAGTGCATGAAGGGGTCGAATCGGTGGCGATGGAGAGCACGGGGGTATATTGGATCCCGTTATATGAGCTGTTGGAGTCGCGGGGCCTCGAAGTGGTGCTGGTCAATGCGAAGCAGTTGCATGGGGTCCCCGGACGCAAGACCGATATGATCGATTGTCAGTGGATTCAACTCTTGCACAGTTGCGGACTATTACGGGGCTCCTTCCGACCCGGGGAAAAGATCTGTGCGCTTCGTGCGTTGCAGCGCCAAATGGCTAATCTGGTGGAAGAACGTTCCAAGATGGTGCAGTGGATGCAGAAGGCACTCGACCAGATGAACGTGCAGGTACACCGGGCGGTCACCGACATTACCGGCAAGACCGGGATGGCCATCATCCGGGCCATCGTGGCCGGGCAGCGCAGTCCCAAAAAGCTGGCCACCCTGCGGGACAAACGCTGCCGAAAGAGCCAGGCCCAATTCGCCGAGCACCTCATCGGCAACTGGCGGCGCGAACACCTTTTCAACCTGCGTGGGGCGCTGCAGTTGTATGACCAGCTCGAAGAGATGATTGCCCAGTATGAACAGCAGCTCATCGAACAGATCGAGGCGCTGCAGCCGGCCCGGCGCCGTAGCCTCAAGCCGCCGGCGCATCCCAACCCGACCAAGGAAAGGGCCATGGGCAACCGGGGCGAGCAACCGATGCGCACGGCGCTGTGGCGGCTCTACGGGGTAGATCTCACGCGCATTGACGGGATTAGCACCGGGGCCGCGCAGGTGGTATTGACCGAAGCGGGCTTGGATCTGAGCGCTTTCCCCGACGAGCATCACTTTGTCTCCTGGTTGCGTCTGAGTCCCAAAATGGCCTTTTCGGCCGGCAAGCCGCTGAGCAAAACGCGCAACGCAATGGCTGCCAGCCGAATGGCCGCCATCCTGCGCATGTGCGCGCTGACCCTGCGCCACTCCCCGACCGCGTTGGGTGCCTGTTATCGGCGCACCGCCCGGCGCAAGAGCGGCGCGGTGGCCGTCTTCGCCCTGGCTCGCAAACTCGCTGTGCTCATCTACCGCATGCTTCGTTACGGCCAAGACTATGTCGACGAAGGAGCCGAACGCTACGAGGATCGCTTCTGTCAACGAAGACTGTGCAGCCTTAAAATGAGCGCCCGATCGCTCGGATTCACGCTGGTGCCCGAGGCCGAAGCGAACGCTGCATGACCATGTTTGCGCTTCGCAAAAACGTCACTCTATCGCCCGCCAGCCCGATCTGGAGGCTAAGTTTCAGGTCAGCCAAGCCCCCGGCGCGCTGCGCTTGCCGGATCAAACAGGAGTGAAACTTCAGCTTGTGGCGCCGTTGGTGGTGGGTATTACTGAGGGTGAACCGGCATTGGCTGCGGCAGTCAAAACCGATGCGAACACTGGAGCTGAATATGCCCCAACATTAGTCTGGTTCCGAGTCGGTCATCAAACATTGGCGAGGTCCGTTTGCACGGGCTCTCCCCCAGGTCAGAATCCTGACATAACGGCCACCTCGGGCCGCAGCCAATGCCATAACCAAAATGTAATCAAAGAGGAAGCTACCATGGCATCGAAAAAGAGCAAGCGCAGGGGAAAAAAGAAGGTGCGGCCGATACAGGCCTTGCCGGTGATCCGGGCGAACAGCGCGGGGATTGATTTAGGAAGTAGGGAGCATTGGGTATGCGGCCCGGCCCGCGGGGATAACAAAGTCAATGTGCAGCAATTCGGCACGACGACACCACAGTTGAACGAGCTGGCCGACTGGCTAGTGCATGAAGGGGTCGAATCGGTGGCGATGGAGAGCACGGGGGTATATTGGATCCCGTTATATGAGCTGTTGGAGTCGCGGGGCCTCGAAGTGGTGCTGGTCAATGCGAAGCAGTTGCATGGGGTCCCCGGACGCAAGACCGATATGATCGATTGTCAGTGGATTCAACTCTTGCACAGTTGCGGACTATTACGGGGCTCCTTCCGACCCGGGGAAAAGATCTGTGCGCTTCGTGCGTTGCAGCGCCAAATGGCTAATCTGGTGGAAGAACGTTCCAAGATGGTGCAGTGGATGCAGAAGGCACTCGACCAGATGAACGTGCAGGTACACCGGGCGGTCACCGACATTACCGGCAAGACCGGGATGGCCATCATCCGGGCCATCGTGGCCGGGCAGCGCAGTCCCAAAAAGCTGGCCACCCTGCGGGACAAACGCTGCCGAAAGAGCCAGGCCCAATTCGCCGAGCACCTCATCGGCAACTGGCGGCGCGAACACCTTTTCAACCTGCGTGGGGCGCTGCAGTTGTATGACCAGCTCGAAGAGATGATTGCCCAGTATGAACAGCAGCTCATCGAACAGATCGAGGCGCTGCAGCCGGCCCGGCGTCGTAGCCTCAAGCCGCCAGCGCATCCCAACCCGACCAAGGAAAGGGCCATGGGCAAGCGGGGCGAGCAACCGATGCGCACGGCGCTGTGGCGGCTCTACGGGGTAGATCTCACGCGTATCGACGCGATCAGCACCGGGGCCGCGCAGGTGGCATTGACCGAAGTGGGCTTGGATCTGAGCGCTTTCCCCGACGAACATCACTTTGTCTCCTGGTTGCGTCTGAGTCCCAAAATGGCCTTTTCGGCCGGCAAGGTGCTCAAGAAAAGACCAAACAGCTTCGGCGCCATCCGGATGGCCGCCATCCTGCGCATGTGCGCGCTGACCCTGCGCCACTCCCCGAGCGCGCTGGGTGCCTGTTATCGGCGCACCGCCCGGCGCAAGAGCGGCGCGGTGGCCGTCTTCGCCCTGGCTCGCAAACTCGCTGTGCTCATCTACCGCATGCTTCGTTACGGCCAAGACTATGTCGACGAAGGAGCCGAACGCTACGAGGATCGCTTCTGTCAACGAAGACTGTGCAGCCTTAAAATGAGCGCCCGATCGCTCGGCTTCACGCTGGTGCCCGAGGCCGAAGCGAACGCTGCATGACCATGTTTGCGCTTCGCAAAAACGTCACTCTATCGCCCGCCAGCCCGCTCCAGAGGCTAAGTTTCACATTAGTCGCGCCCCCGGCGCGCTGACCCTTGCCGGATCCAACAGGAGTGAAACTTCAGCTTGTGGCGCCGTTGGTGGTGGGTATTACTGAGGGTGAACCGGCATTGGCTGCGGCAGTCATAACCCATCTGAGCACTGGAGCTGAATATGCCCCAACATTAGTCTGGTTCCGAGTCGGCCATCCAACATTGGCGAGGCCCGTTTGCACGGGCTCTCCCCCAGGTCAGAATCCTGACATAACGGCCACCTCGGGCCGCAGCCAATGCCATAACCAAAATGTAATCAAAGAGGAAGCTACCATGGCATCGAAAAAGAGCAAGCGCAGGGGAAAAAAGAAGGTGCGGCCGATACAGGCCTTGCCGGTGATCCGGGCGAACAGCGCGGGGATTGATTTAGGAAGTGAGGAGCATTGGGTATGCGGCCCGGCCCGCGGGGATAACAAAGTCAATGTGCAGCAATTCGGCACGACGACACCACAGTTGAACGAGCTGGCCGACTGGCTGATCCATGAAGGGGTCGAATCGGTGGCGATGGAGAGCACGGGGGTATATTGGATCCCGTTATATGAGCTGTTGGAGTCGCGGGGCCTCGAAGTGGTGCTGGTCAATGCGAAGCAGTTGCATGGGGTCCCCGGACGCAAGACCGATATGATCGATTGTCAGTGGATTCAACTCTTGCACAGTTGCGGACTATTACGGGGCTCCTTCCGACCCGGGGAAAAGATCTGTGCGCTTCGTGCGTTGCAGCGCCAAATGGCTAATCTGGTGGAAGAACGTTCCAAGATGGTGCAGTGGATGCAGAAGGCACTCGACCAGATGAACGTGCAGGTACACCGGGCGGTCACCGACATTACCGGCAAGACCGGGATGGCCATCATCCGGGCCATCGTGGCCGGGCAGCGCAGTCCCAAAAAGCTGGCCACCCTGCGGGACAAACGCTGCCGAAAGAGCCAGGCCCAATTCGCCGAGCACCTCATCGGCAACTGGCGCAGGGAGCATCTTTTCAACCTGCGCGCTGCGCTCCAGTTGTATGACCGGCTCGAGCAGATGATTGGCGAGTATGAACAGCAGCTGATCGAGCAGATCGAGGCGCTGCAGCCGGCCAAGCGCCATAGCCTCAACGCGCCCCCGCATCCCAACCCGAACAAAGACAAGGCCATGGCGAAGCGGGGCGAGCAACCCATGCGCACGGCAATCTGGCGGCTCTACGGGGTAGATCTCACGCGCATTGACGGGATTAGCACCGGGGCCGCGCAGGTGGTATTGACCGAAGCGGGCTTGGATCTGAGCGCTTTCCCCGACGAGCATCACTTTGTCTCCTGGTTGCGTCTGAGTCCCAAAATGGCCTTTTCGGCCGGCAAGCCGCTGAGCAAAACGCGCAACGCAATGGCTGCCAGCCGAATGGCCGCCATCCTGCGCATGTGCGCGCTGACCCTGCGCCACTCCCCGACCGCGTTGGGTGCCTGTTATCGGCGCACCGCCCGGCGCAAGAGCGGCGCGGTGGCCGTCTTCGCCCTGGCTCGCAAACTCGCTGTGCTCATCTACCGCATGCTTCGTTACGGCCAAGACTATGTCGACGAAGGAGCCGAACGCTACGAGGATCGCTTCTGTCAACGAAGACTGTGCAGCCTTAAAATGAGCGCCCGATCGCTCGGATTCACGCTGGTGCCCGAGGCCGAAGCGAACGCTGCATGACCATGTTTGCGCTTCGCAAAAACGTCACTCTATCGCCCGCCAGCCCGATCTGGAGGCTAAGTTTCAGGTCAGCCAAGCCCCCGGCGCGCTGCGCTTGCCGGATCAAACAGGAGTGAAACTTCAGCTTGTGGCGCCGTTGGTGGTGGGTATTACTGAGGGTGAACCGGCATTGGCTGCGGCAGTCAAAACCGATGCGAACACTGGAGCTGAATATGCCCCAACATTAGTCTGGTTCCGAGTCGGCCATCAACCATTGGCGAGGTCCGTCTGAACGGGCGCTCCCCCAGGTCAGAATCCTGACATAACGGCCACCTCGGGCCGCAGCCAGTGCCATAACCAAAATGCAATCAAAGAGGAAGCTACCATGGCATCGAAAAAGAGCAAGCGCAGGGGAAAAAAGAAGGTGCGGCCGATACAGGCCTTGCCGGTGATCCGGGCGAACAGCGCGGGGATTGATTTAGGAAGTAGGGAGCATTGGGTATGCGGCCCGGCCCGCGGGGATAACAAAGTCAATGTGCAGCAATTCGGCACGACGACACCACAGTTGAACGAGCTGGCCGACTGGCTAGTGCATGAAGGGGTCGAATCGGTGGCGATGGAGAGCACGGGGGTATATTGGATCCCGTTATATGAGCTGTTGGAGTCGCGGGGCCTCGAAGTGGTGCTGGTCAATGCGAAGCAGTTGCATGGGGTCCCCGGACGCAAGACCGATATGATCGATTGTCAGTGGATTCAACTCTTGCACAGTTGCGGACTATTACGGGGCTCCTTCCGACCCGGGGAAAAGATCTGTGCGCTTCGTGCGTTGCAGCGCCAAATGGCTAATCTGGTGGAAGAACGTTCCAAGATGGTGCAGTGGATGCAGAAGGCACTCGACCAGATGAACGTGCAGGTACACCGGGCGGTCACCGACATTACCGGCAAGACCGGGATGGCCATCATCCGGGCCATCGTGGCCGGGCAGCGCAGTCCCAAAAAGCTGGCCACCCTGCGGGACAAACGCTGCCGAAAGAGCCAGGCCCAATTCGCCGAGCACCTCATCGGCAACTGGCGGCGCGAACACCTTTTCAACCTGCGTGGGGCGCTGCAGTTGTATGACCAGCTCGAAGAGATGATTGCCCAGTATGAACAGCAGCTCATCGAACAGATCGAGGCGCTGCAGCCGGCCCGGCGCCGTAGCCTCAAGCCGCCGGCGCATCCCAACCCGACCAAGTAAAGGGCCATGGGCAAGCGGGGCGAGCAACCGATGCGCACGGCGCTGTGGCGGCTCTACGGGGTAGATCTCACGCGTATCGACGCGATCAGCACCGGGGCCGCGCAGGTGGCATTGACCGAAGTGGGCTTGGATCTGAGCGCTTTCCCCGACGAACATCACTTTGTCTCCTGGTTGCGTCTGAGTCCCAAAATGGCCTTCTCGGCGGGCAAGGTGCTCAAGAAAAGACCAAACAGCTTCGGCGCCATCCGGATGGCCGCCATCCTGCGCATGTGCGCGCTGACCCTGCGCCACTCCCCGAGCGCGCTGGGTGCCTGTTATCGGCGCACCGCCCGGCGCAAGAGCGGCGCGGTGGCCGTCTTCGCCCTGGCTCGCAAACTCGCTGTGCTCATCTACCGCATGCTTCGTTACGGCCAAGACTATGTCGACGAAGGAGCCGAACGCTACGAGGATCGCTTCTGTCAACGAAGACTGTGCAGCCTTAAAATGAGCGCCCGATCGCTCGGATTCACGCTGGTGCCCGAGGCCGAAGCGAACGCTGCATGACCATGTTTGCGCTTCGCAAAAACGTCACTCTATCGCCCGCCAGCCCGCTCTGGAGGCTAAGTTTCAGGTCAGAATTCTACCCCTCACTCACAGCCTCATTCCTTGGATTTCGTTCGCTTGTACTCCTTGATATCTTCCCAGGTGAGATCGGGATCGGCAAATATCGAGTGGTATTCGGACTCTCGCTTGAGGATCTCCCTGCCCTTTTCCATGACTTTGGCAGGGTTGTCACCTGCCGGGATTTTCACCACCCCGTCGCGGTCGGCGGCGACGATCTCGCCAGGGTGCACGAGGAGCTGATTCACGGTGATCGGCTGGTTGTGGCGCACGAGGCTGAACACCCCGTGGCCGGGGGTCAAACCGGTTCCCCACACCGGCAGACCGACGCGGTCTATGCCGACAAGATCCCGCACGGATCCGTCGACGATTACGCCCGTCACGCCCAGTTGTTTGTGCACGGCCGCCATCCCGTCCCCGAAAGCAGCGCCACGGCCAGCTCTGGTGTCGACGTCTTTTATGATCGCCACCATCGGTCCCGGCGACTGATCTAGAAAATCGTAGTAATCATTCCAGGGGATTACCGGTCCATCCGGATCATGCGTGGTCAACTCGCAGGTGACGGCATATCCGATCGCCATGCCGTGCTCGGGCAGCAGGCAAGCCATGCCCGGCGCCATGTAATTGAGGGGCACCCCACCCTTGTCTTCGAGCTCTTTTCCGCCTTGGGTCGCCCCGCGCGCCTCGACGACGGCATTAAAAATGGTCGCTGTGTCGAGCTCTCTCAGTCCCTCGAATATTTCCGATGATACCTGGTTCATCCCATTGTCTCCTTATCGTTGTGTCGGTTCGTTGAGGACTTTTTCGGTCCTTACTACGATCCTTCAACTTCCTGTTTTTCGAGCAAGTTTTTCTCTACGGATAATTATAAAGTGTTGGTCCTAAGCTCGAAGGTAGAGGGACCCCAGATTGCCCAGATTAGCCCAGATTTTTCCAAATGAGTCCGCTTAATCTGCGGTTTCCGCATGTTTGATTACCTTATTCTTTGGTCGCGGCTATGCTGCCCCAGGATCCTTCACGCCCTGAACCTACAGTCTTCCGTCTCCGGCCTCCAGCCTGATTTATTGCACGTGCCCAAGGCATGTCTAACGTAGCCCGCGATACCGGCCTCTCACGCAAGAGCCTTTACAGAGCGCTATCCGGAGAGCGAAAACCGGGCTTTGAAACGATCATATGCATAATGTTCGCTGCTAATTTCGGTCTTGGAGATTACTATCTAACCGTTATATACCTCAATATTCAGTTTCATTTTCTTCGACGGCAAGGCCGATGAATTCCGCGCCGCGCTGAAGAGGGTGCATCCCTCGCCCCACGAGCGCCTGGTCACACTGGCCATACTGAAAGGCATAGCGGCGAGGCTGCACCGCCGCAAACAAGATGAGGCGGCTTCCCTGTTCTACAACGACAGGGACGACACCTACCTGGATGGCCGCTTGCGACTACCGGGTGTACGGCAACAGCCATCGTTTCAGGGCGGCCCTTCCCCATACGAACCTAACGACATGCCCGCGGATTTCACCGTAGAGGATTTCATCGCCAGCTGGAACGGCGGCCCACGGCTCAGCGGGAACGCTTCGCCCTACCCAAGATGTCCGGTCGCGGCAAGCCAGATTCATTAAGAGAGGTTCCGCATCGAGGCCGGGTGGCCGTCAATTATGGCTGGAACATGAACTGGGTTCATTATACAGTTTCCGTACCCACACACACTGGTGCGAGAACGAAAAAACATCGAACGTCCAACTTCGAAGTTCAATATTGGATGTTCGACGTTCAAAGCATTATCGAGGCCTGCGGAAGCAGTTGCGGAGCGGTTTCCGACGAATCGAAAATGTCGGTGTCCTACACTAGCCTAAGGAGCTCAATATGAAAGAAAACTGGTTCAGCTCCGCAGAATACCAACGCAGACTGGAAAGTGTACGGGCTGAGATGAAGCTGCGAGAGCTGGACGCCCTTTTAATCTTCTCTCCGGCCAACGTGTACTACTTGACCGGGCACCATAGTATCGACTCGTGGGAATTCCGAGCATTGGTAATCATGCACCACGGCGAACCGGTGCTATTTTTATATAGCTTCGAGCGTGGGCGGTTCGTCGCCAGTTCGTGGCTCACCGATGCCGTCTTCTACGGCCCAATGGACGACCCGGTATCTCGGCTTGCCGGAACAATACACGACTTAAACCTTGGAGCGTCACGGCTCGGAATCGAACTGAATGCGTCGAATCTGAGCGTGGCGACCTACCAACGCATCGTAGAACACGTAAGCAAGGCTAAGCTGATCGGTGCCGACCGCCTGGTCGATCGCATTCGCATGGTCAAGTCTGATGCGGAACTGGCCTGCGTCCGACGCGCGGCGGAATTGACCAACATTGGACTGCGCGCGGCGCGTGAGGAAATTCATTCAGGTGTGTTCGACTACGAGATTGTCGCAGCCGCCACCAATGCCATGTTCCGCGCCGGTAGCCACCAGCTTGTTATGCAGCCTACCGTGGCAGTCGGTTATCGCAGCGGCTTATCGCACAGCCAGCACGATAGCCTCCATGCTCAGAAGGGCGATTCGATCTTTATTGAACTGAGCGGCAACTACCGTCACTACTCCGCCCCGGTTATGTACACAACAACCATCGGCCCGCTGGACGACGAGCGGGCCGAGTTTCTTGACGTTGCCCACCGAACTGCGGAGGTCATCGTTGAACACGCCAAGCCGGGCGTCCGGGCATGTGATGTCGCTGACAAAGCGCTCGAAACGGTGCGCTCGATCCAAGACCGTATTCAGTTTCACTACAACTTCGGCTACTCCGTAGGCATCAGTTTTCCGCCGCACTGGTTAGAAGAGTCGTACTTTCACATTCGCGCGTCGAATGAGGAACGATTACAAGCAGGCATGGTGTTCCACTTGCCGTTGACGATGCGCGTGCTCGGCAAATATGGCGTGGGAACGAGCCGAACGATCGAGATTACCGAACAGGGCGCACAGGTGCTGACCGGACAACACAATTGAGCCCTGACTACAAAGCTAGAGCCTACAGGAACTATGCCGGATGAACATGCGAGAGAGGGCCTGACCAAACGGATCGCGATAATTACCCCGAGCGATGGTATCAATGACGATGAATACAACAACTATCTTCCAGAGGGCGTGGCTGTCACCCTGCTCTGGACGCGCTACGAAACCGCGGCCCAAGACAAACCAATTAGCGTGGATATGGTTAAATCGTACGGCGACCTGAATGAAATAGCGCGCTCCGCACGTATGATGCGTATCACCCGCCCACACGTGTCTATCTATTGCTGCAACTCATGCAGTTTTGTCCACGGTCCGACGGGTGACCAGGAAATCCGAACCACCATCGCCGAAGCTACCGGCGGACAGGCAACCAGCGTTACGAATGCCCAAGTCGAGGCTTTGCGAAGGCTGGACGTTAAGCGTGTCGCTGTTGCAGCACCGTACAGAGCGGAGGTGACCGCCAAACTGGTCGAATACCTGGAGCAATCCGGCTTTCAAGTTACTCAAAGTCGCTCGCAGGCATTCATCAGCGAGTGGCAGATCGGCAACGCACCATCCTCCGTCTGGTTCGATCTTGCCAGGCAGGCCGACAGTCGCGAGGCAGAAGCAGTCGTTCTGGCATGTAGTGGCATACGCACCGGCGATATCATCGACAGGTTTGAAGCCGAACGAGGAAAGCCGCTCATCTCTGCTCCTGCCGTTGTCATGTGGCATGCCTTGAGACTCGCGGATATCAATACTCAATTTCATGGCAAAGGGGTACTGTTTTCGGCACATTGACTTGAAACTTAGCCTCTGGAGCGGGTTTGCGGCCTTCTCGCTTCGCTCGTGAACAGTGTTCAGGTGTCAGTGCTCGATCGCGCTTCCTCAGAACTGACACCCGACACCTGAACCCTATCCAAAGTTTCACCCCCGTTTGATATCGCAAGCACGAGCGCAGCCGGCGGAGGTCAGGGGTCGTTTGTAGTTCAGGAAATTTGTCCGCATCGCGGCACCGAAGAAGTGTTCGTCCTCGGAGCGAAGCGATATTTCCACCAATCGTTGGGGAAGAACGGTCGGGAATCGAGAACGAGCACGAGGCGGTCTCCCGATCGCGCGGACCGCCCGATCACGGCGAAGCTGCGCGGAGCCTGAATCGCCTGCAAATCAGAAAGCTTCGACTCTGGGCCGGTCTAATCAAACCAGCCGGCGTAGAGCCGCCGGCTGCCCATAGCGGCGCCAGGCCGCCGCACTCGAAAAAAAGCCTACTCCCCGCAGCAACAGTCATCGCCAAGGCCCTTCAGAAACAAGGTCTGCAGACTGGGTTGTGGACGGCTTCCCGATCGCAATCGGGTTCCCTACCCGTGGACGTCCGATTGAATGAAGTTGGGTAGGGCGTGGCCGCCCGTCTTCGCCAAGGCTTCGCCGAGGTGTACCGGACGCGGCGCACAAGGCCGAAATGGTTTCATCACGCTAAAACCAGGGCGCCCCTGGTTACATTGCCTCGCCCAGTCAGCTACGGGGAATCTACGGCTTCGTTCCCTTCAGGACCGGGTGTCGTACTTCGAGGTATTTTCTTAGAACCCTCCCGTCCCGACTTGTACGTGTTTCACGTCATGCTTACGGTGGCGGCCACCCCGCCCCAACGGGGCGCAGGCAGGTAGCCAGGGGTGCAGCAACGCGGAACCTCTGGATTCGGTAATGGCGCCATCTGCGCGCCCTGGAAGGGTGCCGGCGCGAGTGCAGGCGTTTATAACTCCGAATTACACCATCTATGTTTGAACACCCCGGGGTCCCGCCTTCACTCTGGATACACGCTAAGCGCGTACCTCGATCTGTCTGCACAGGAAATTATCAACTCCAATCGAGTGATCCGATGTCCCGTGGAAGGCCGCCATTCTTTTCCAGCCAGTCGGCCAGGTGGCCGCGACCTGTCGCACGCATACGCTCGGGCAGGTCGTGCTGATCGGCCGTCTTGGCATGGTAGGGTCCGCCCTCGGCGATGACGCCCATGAGCGGATCTTCCCGCCCGGACTTGCGAAGATTGTCCGTGATCCAGGACTCGAGTCGGCGCAGGCCCTCTGCCACCACCTCGGGCTTATCTCCGCATAGGTCTTTCGTCTCGTGCGGATCCTCGGCCACATTGAAAAGTAGCAGGGAGGGGAAGTCCTTAAAGCCGGTATGGTAGGTCCGGATCAGAATCCAGTCGTCCCAACGAACCGCCCGTTGGCAGGCCCAACATCCCTGGCTGACAACAAGAAACTCGCGTCCGCTGTCCTCGCCGCTCCGGATGGCATCGGCAAATGTCTCTCCGTCCCACGGTTCCGGGATGGATCCACCGGCGAGATCGACCAGGGTTGCTGAGAGGTCGATGTTGTAGTGAAATCCTGAGTAGACTTCGCCTGGGCGGTCGTCGGTCAATCCGGGCCACCGGAGGATCAACGGCACGCGACTAGTGATGTGGTCCGCGGTCTGGTGGTCGCCCCAGACGCCGAGTTCACCGTGGTTCTCGCCGTGATCCGCACTGATGATCAGGGCGGTGTCTTCGTAGGCCCCGATCGCCTTGAGACCTTCGATGAAACGGCCCACATAGGTGTCCGCATAGCTGACTCCGATATCGTAGCCGTCGATCCACTTTTTGAAGTCGTCCCGGTTCTTGATCTCCGTCGTTCCGTAGTGCCACTGATCAGGATGTTTCCTCATGTGAGGATTCGTGCATCGGGCGTCGTAGGGTCCATAACTCTCGCGAAGCCGGTCGATCTGCTCCTGGGTCAGCCATTCGGGGGGAGGGTCGTTCTCGAAGGGATTGCCGTACTCCTTCGGGGTCCGGTAGGGCGAGTGGGGGTCCCAAACGTTGAAATGCAGGAAGACGTTTTCCTTGGTGCCGAATTCCTTCAGCCAGCGTTCGAGGTAGGGCCAGGTCTGGTCTGCGGTCTCACCACCGTCATGCCCAGTGTCGTAGGTTTCGTGAAAACCCTCCCAGATCTGGTAGGCAGAGTGGCGGTGGGGAAAGGGCGAAATCGATGTCGTGTACCATCCTGCCTGACGCAGGCGCTCGGCCAGAGCGTGTTCGGTGCTGGTGCTCCGGAACCCGCGGTCCGGACCCTCGATCCATGGGTCGGAGTAAACGCCACCGTGGTTGACCACACCGGTATTGATACCGTAACGCCCCGTGAAGAAGGCGGTTCTCGACGGTAAACAGGGTGCGTCGGTCACATAATAGTTTTCGAACCGGATTCCCTCGGCGGCGACCTTGTCGATATTCGGTGAAGTGTTTCGGTGATAACCGTAGCACCCGAGGTGGTCTGGGCGCAGCGAGTCGATGTCTATGTATATGATGCGTTTCGGCATTTAGGTGAAGAATGAGGTTCGATTGATCTCGACGATGAGCATTTCACGGGACCACGGAGGGCACAACTGCGGATCGGCCCGGAAATCATTGCATTCAGCAGGGAGTTTGGCTGGGATATTCGGCCATCGAAGAGGGAATCATAGATCATGTACACGATTGATCACCGCTTTCATTACGGGGTGGAGGAACACGCCTTTTACGAGGAGCAGGGCTATTTCATCTTCGATAATTTCCTGACGGAGGATGCCCTGGCCGCATGCAGCCGGCAGGTCGATGCCATAATTGCCCGCCGGCATCCGGAGGTTCCGCCCGACGAGATGATCGGCACCCACCAGCAAGAGCCGTGGGTCTTTGAGCTGGCCACGGAGCCGAAGCTGCTCGACATGATTGAGCATCAGATTGGCCCGAATATCGTGCTATGGGCATCTCATTTGGTCTGCAAACCGCCTCAAACCGATCAGCCCATACCGTGGCACCAGGATGCGCCCTACTGGAACATTACGGGGGACTTTGCGGCCGGCGTGTGGATCCCGTTCGATGACATTGACGAAGACAACGGCGCCATGTCCGTCATTCCGCAATGGCACCGAAAGGGAACCTTGCCCATCCAGAACTCAAAGTTAGTCGAGCTCTTTACCGAGGAGATTGTGCCCTCGGCCCTGCCGAACGATCTTGAGCAGCGCAGCGCCCCCTACCTGATGCGAGCGGGCCAGATGGCAATCCACGATGTGATGATCCCGCACAATTCACCACCTAACCGCTCCGATCGCTGGCGGCGTGTCCTTTCGAGCGCGAATATTTCCTCGTGCGTGGCCGGGACCTACAAGAATTGGGCTTGTGACGCAGTCCCTTCGAATGAGCTTAGCGCAATCTGTCGGCGAATTCCGACAGGCTATAAGGCCCAAAATGATTGAAGCGCCGTTGCTGTGGAGGGACGAGGGCTCCCGAGTCCGTCGGGCAGGCAACCTGGCTGGTCCCTGATCATGCCTTTCAGGCGGGCAACCGGCCCGTTTCCGAGATCAGACCTGGGAGCGGCCTCCAGAGCCCAGTCGTCGCCAAGGCTATGACCCGGCAAGCGTCGGCCCGGCAGAGGCTGGAAAATCGCTTCACAACTGCCAAGGTTCGCCGAATCTGGACTAAACCTGGGCACTCTCAGTCCGCCCGCCCGTTAGCTCTTTGTCATAGCTCGGACGAAGCAGCTCGGTGAGGACAGCCGGCAGCTCGCCCCGCTGCGCCTTCATCGCCCAAACCGGCGGAACGGAGTGCGGTGGCTGGGCGTAACCGGTTGCGTCATTCACTTTCTTGTAGCAGTAGAGCGAGGACCAGCGGGTCCTTTTGCCCGTGGCTTTGGGAGCCACTCCGTGCGCGGCGTGCGACAGGCAGCAGACGATTGAGCCCGCCGCCAGCGAGAGATGTTCCATTTGCAGCGGCTCGGACGTGACAGGATGCACCTGCCCCTTTAGCCAGCCCTGCCGCATCGCCTCGTCGGTGGCGGCCCGGCACCCCCTCGGGTCACGAAAGAGATGGCTGCCCCGAATAATTTTCAGGCCCCCGTCTTCCCCTGCTTCGAAGCCCTGAGGGTAACACAGCGTGAGGATTGCATTCGGCTGCGCCTGGTACTCCGAAAGGCTTGCCACGCCGCAGTTGTCCTTGCCACCGCCGATTTCGTGACTGTGCCATTTGTTCCCGGCATAGCCCCCCGGCCTCGTCAACAACTGGTTGTGATCGAAGTAGATATCATGGCAACCGAGGCACATTCGCTGGATTTGGAGCATCTGCGGGTGCGTAAGCACGTTCATCAGGAACGGGACGTGCCCGGCCGGGAAATACTCGGCAAACACACTGTGTTGCCGCAGCGTTTTTACGCCCGCCTCATCGTCCAATTGGGGCGCCTGCTGGCTCCCTCCGAGCGCGTTCTTAATCTCATCGGAGGTAAGCGTTTCTGTCGGGTGGGTTCGGCCCAGGGCAGGCCAGTCGATATGGGTCCAGTCCGACGCCAGGAGCCTGTCGTTGAGATGCTGGCCGTATTCCAACGCCGCCGTCCACTCCTCGACGGCATTCGGCGTCATGATCCCACTCAGGACGGCGTATCCTTCCTGCAAAAAGCACGCCGAGTCGAATTGAGCGTCAACCGCCGTCATGTCGAATAAATCCTGGCGATTGGCTTCCAACCGGTCCCAGTCGCTCTGAGACCACTCTACCGGGGTGCGCTCGCCTGCGGGGATGTGTGGACGGGTGGCCCGCGCCAGTTCACTGGTCTGGCCTCGCAGGGGCCTGGCCAATGTCGGGTCTGATACCTCAGGGCCGAGAAGCGGATTTTGGGGCATCGGTTCAGGACTCGATGCGCTTTCCATCATAGCAGACCTCACTGGCTCAGACGTGGAAGATGTATAGGTCCCGCTCCGTAAGAGGCAACTCCACCCAGACGCCGCCTTGACGGTGGCTCTCTGCCACGGCGATGCAGGCCTCGGTGATGTGGTGGGCCAGCTCGACGTGGCCCAGTGTCGGCCTGCCCGCTTCCTGCGCCTCCACCAGGTCTTCGAGACAGCTCATGGTCGTGCTCTTGGGGACGACAAATTCGAAGGGCACCTCCTCCCAAAGCTGCCGCCGGCCCTGCGTCGTCCCGGACCGGCGCAGCGCAGCCCCGGCCCCGTTGTTGAGCGAGCGGATGGCGCCATCTGTGCCCACGACTTCGAATTCCCAGTAGGCGGCCGGTACGGAAAAGGCCTCGACACCGTTCTTGAAGCGAAGCTGGTGGGTCGCCTGTGGGTCTGAGGCGATGTGGTTGTTTTCGATCTGCATATCGCGCGGCAAGAGCTCGCCGCGCACGGCCTCGATCTCGGGGTCGCCAATCAGGTAGGACACAGTGTCGATCGAGTGGATATGCCCATGCATCAGGCTCGAAGCCGCGTAGTGCACCGCGATCTGCACCTCGCCGATCTGCCCGGCCGCTATAGCATCTTTGACAACCTCGTAGCGGTTGTCGAAGCGGCGCAGGACGCCGGAGTTGAAAAGCGTTCCGTTGCGCAGGACGGCGTCGCGGATCTCGTCGGCGCGTTCCATGGAGCTGGCCATGGCCTTTTCGAGGTAGATCATGGGTACTCCCATCTCGGCCACGGCCACCGCCAGGTCCGCATGGGCATCGCCGCGAAAGGCGGCGTCGGGCGCGCTCCTCGCGGGTTTGGGCAGGCAGGCAGCGGTACAGATGGCGACCAGGTCGGGCTTCTCCCGCTCGATCATTTCCCGGTAGTCCTCGTAGAGGGCGGAGACACCCCAGCGTTGGGCGAAGTCCTCCCTCCTCTCCGGCAACAGGTCGGCCCCCGCCACTACCTCTAAGCGCTGGCTGGCCGCGCAGGAGGCAGCCACCGAGTAGGGCAATTCGCCGTGCCCTTCGTCGTCGATGGTGCTGCCCATTCGGCCCAAGCCAATGATCCCAACTCTGCAAATCTTCATTCTGTTCTTTCCCTTCATCGCATTTGGACGGATCGCTGAGATACATCAATCTCGACGCCGTGTCCGCCAAGTAGTCAATTGTTTGCGTATTCGACGCCGCTGGCAACTAGATTACATTCCGCTACCTGCTTCGCCGAGTCCCACTCATAACTGTCGCTTCGCGTGAACAATCTGAATGACGGTGCCCACCGGAATGATAATTCTCCGCAAACAAGCGATGAACTTTCGGATTCCCATAGCCGCAGCCATCGTCGGGTTCTCTGCTGCGATAGTACCCGGTTCAGTATCGGCGGAGGTCATCGTATTCAGCAACTTTGGGCCTGGAGATTCGTTCGACCAAAGTCAGTTTCGAGGTATCAACGAACCGACTTCCTCATTTCAGCAAGCCGCGGCCTCACCGTTTTCACCATCGAGCACCGCAATTCTCAGTAGGCTGGAATCGCACTGGCCACCGGCCGTAGCCGGCGATTTGGCCTCTACGCTTGACGGTGGCTTGAACTGGACCGTCTCAAGCGGCCAAGATCAAGGCGCTTTTCGGGTCAGCGGCGTTCCTGATCCGGCGCAGACGGCCCTCGCGATCTGCATCGGGCTCGCTGTCATAGGATTGCGAATGCTCCGGAAACGGTAGCGTGTGGTCCGAACCGGGCGGGGGGAACCGCATGGCTGCGCCGCATTGTGGAATGAACATACCGGGTCAGGTAGCAGCCTCTCACCTGCATCCCTGCCTGTGAACGGGCCTGGTGCATGGGAAAAGATGCCCGTGCCACGCTTCCGCTGAATCTAAGGAAACTGTATCTTCGCAATACCCTGCGTATTCTTGCTGCTTGCCTTCTCAGGACCGCTGCGGCACTGTCCACTGTCCATAATCAGCAATGACAGGACCTAGCCCATCGCAAAGTGCGTCGCCCCTGTCGAAGAAGAGTTCCGACGGAATCACTCTCCACCGGAACGCGGAGGAGTTGCAGACAGTGAAGTCCGGCGTATTCACACGCCTGCAGAACGGAGACATCCTGTCGTACGCCGGACGGCCCGGTAAACTATACGTAAGCAGAGATCACGGTATTTCCTGGGCCGAGCGACAGATCTTTGAGCCCGGGAGCGGGATCGAAGCCAATCATAGCGGCGCCTTGATCGAGGCAAAAGATGGCACCGTGATCCTCGGGTTTCAGAATCTAGCGGAACGGTTCTGGACCTGGGACAATGATTTGAAGGACGCACCGGGCGCCCGAAACCCGACCTACGCCATCCGAAGCCTGGACGGTGGGGAGACCTGGCAGGACCTCCAGAAGCTGCACGACCGACACACCGGCGCAATCCGGGATATCCTCCAGACGCGTAGTGGCCGCATCGTTTTCACGAGCATGAAGTTGCTCAATAATCCGGGCCGGCACTCCGTGATGACATATTGGTCGGAAGACAGTGGTCAATCCTGGCACCCCAGTAATCTCATCGACCTCGGAGGAAACGGTCACCACGATGGCGCTACTGAAGGGACCATAGTCGAGCTGAATGACGGTCGTCTTCTGCAATACATCCGAACTCCCTGGGGCCAACTCTGGCGTGCCCTATCGAGCGATGAGGGAGAGCATTGGCATCCTTACGGGCCGTCCGGCGTCGACTCCAGCAGCGCGCCCGGCATGCTCAAGCGGCTGACCAGCGGCCGCATAGTCCTGCTCTGGAACCGCCGATTTCCGGAAGGGAAGGACGAATATCCGCTTTCAGGAGGAGACGGCATATCGTCCAGCACGCCGGCGAGTAATCACCGCGAAGAGCTGTCGATAAGTTTCTCCGAGGATGAATGCGCGAGCTGGTCGGCGCCGGTCGTCCTGGCGCGGAATCCGGGTGGTCGCCTATCTTACCCGTATGCCTTTGAATTTGAACCGGGCGTTCTCTGGATCACGGCTCACCAAGGCGACCTGCGTATCAGCGTGCGGGAGGAAGACTTCGTCGGTTGAGCAAGGTTGTCTCTGCTCACTGCTCACTGCTCACTGTTCACTGTTCCACTGTCCGAAATACAAAAGCAATGAACTGCGAAGCACCTTCACGAGCGGAGCGAGAAAGCCTGTCAATTCGAAACAAATTTGAATCACCGAATGCACAAATTCTCAAGACACCTCCCTCATTCGTCGTTAGTTTTGGTCACTTGGAGTCTTCGTATTCGATATTGCTTCGAGATTCGCATTTCGATATTCGAGTTTTCCGCTCCTACCACGCCGTAGGGAGCAGAACCCCTACAAAGACGATTCCTTGGGAAGGTTCCCACGCCTCTATTCCCCAATTCACCTCGCCCTTCCGGTTTGCCTCATATCGCTCCGAATGACCGGTTGCGGTCCCATCTGGTCGGTACGTTTCAGGGCGCCGGAAACTTCACGCCGCTTGCGAATCAGTACTGGATCGCCAAGTTCGCTGTCGATGAGTTCCGCCAGAAGACGCTCGGTCAGTTCCCTGCGAACGGAGGCATAGTCCGGATCATCCCAGAGATTACGGATGTCATGCGGGTCGTTCTCTACGTCGTAGAGCTCCCCATAAGGCGCGGATCCGTAATGGAGGAGTTTCCACCGCTCCGTAACCAACATCTTGACGCGGAAGATATCGTAGCGGTTCCCGTCAGGGCCGATCACCTGGGGAGCTTGCTGCGGCTCTCCCGATGTTCCCGTCCGTTCGCTTTCTGGAGACCCTACCGCGCTGATCCGCTCAACGATAACGGCGTCCCGATGGTCGTTCGCCTCTCCCCGCAGGACGGAAGCGAAAGAGCGCCCCTCCATTCCCAGCAAAGGTTGCGCCCCGGCCAAGTCGAGAAAGGTCGGGGTAAGGTCGAGCTGGGTCATCACCCCATCGTATATGCTGCCGGCCCGGACCGTGGGCGCATGTTGCCAGAGCATGGGCACTCGGTTAATGCACTCGTAGGATAACATGGGCTTTCCCGCAATGCCGTGATCGGCGAGCCCTTCTCCGTGGTCCGAGGTGAAGACGATGTGGGTGTCATCGATCAACCCCTCGCCCTCGAGTTCCTCCAAAACCCGCCCGATCGAGTCATCGATAAAGGTTGTGAGCCCGTAGTAGTGGGCGACGATCTCCTTGATGTGCTCGCCCGACCAACCGGTTGCAGTGTTGTAGCCCTGACTGGGCCGGCCATTCGAATCCCGATGGTAAGACGGGGGCTTGTTGCTCACGTCGGGGGGCGGAATCGGGCTCGGCATCTCATTGTAGTCGTACATGTCGCAGTAGGGCCGGGGCGGTGCAAAGGGCTGGTGTGGATCGGCGAAGGACAGCCACAGAAAAAAGGGCTTGTCTTTTTCCCGTTTCTGCAACCACGAGATGGTGCGGTCGGCCGCCCAATGCGTATAGTGCCACTCCTTGGGAATGGCATTTTTCCAGCTCTGATAGGCGCCCGATAGTGGTTCCAGGGCGTTACCCTTTTTCCATAGCTCGAGTCCATCGGGGTGGTTGCGCTCCAGCCACACGCGAAAATGACTGGCAGGATAGGCACAACCGCTGTGCAGTTCGACGTAGCCGAACCCGAAATACGGTCCGTGCCACAGACCGTCGCCGGGGCTGACGGAGGCACCTTCCGGTGGCTTTTCCGGTAGCCAATCCTCCAGGTCGGCCGTCTTGAAATGGGCTTTTCCGATCAGCGCCGTCTCGTAGCCTGCCTCCTGGAGCGAGTCTCCTACAACCGGTATCGCTTCGCTCAGGTTGACCTCGTGATTAAACACTTGATGGCCCCGCTGGCTGCGCCCCGTGATCATGCTCGCGCGGGCGGGCTGGCAGATCGCGTTCGTCGGATAGGCGCGGTCAAAACGCATCCCGCCATTGGCAATGCAGTCCATGACCGGTGTTCGAATTTTAGGGTTGTGGACACCCAACGCATCCCAGCGTTGCTGGTCCGTAGTGATAAACAGGAAATTGGGACGAGTATGCTCTGCCACAGATCTAATCAGTTTAGGTGATGCTATGGACAACTATTCAGTGCAACCGCAGTGTCTGCAATCCAAAGTGGCAACCTGTGCTCCGACAGAAATTCGAACAATAAATGCGAATCGCCTTTCGGGCAGCCCAGGAACTCTACGGAGTTATCCGAAGATCTCACCACGCAGGTTCTGCAACACGGTCAGCCCCCTCCAATCGCTCCCCAGCATTTTCCGCGGACCGCATATTCGCGGAAATGCCGACGGCTCACTAACGCTCTCAGCTGTATCCTGCACATAGGCTCGCGAGCCGAAAACCGCTCCGTCGGTGAAATAACGCACCCGGCATCGTAGCGCCGCCGCCACTGGGATCACTCCTCCACGGTTCATCTCCCGCCTCCATGCCTCTACCGGGATGCTCGCTCCCGCCCCTCCGTTTCCCGGCGCGGGCGCACTTCCTTTGCAATACAGGTACTTGCGGTAGGCTCGGCTCGGCTCAGACCAAGGCACCATTTCCGTTCCCAACCCAATGGCCGCTATAAGCCCTCGCCGCGCCTTCGCGGATCCTCCCACGGCCTCTCCGTAGGCATTCCAGCGGTAATCCTTCGGATCCGTCACGATTCCCGCTCGCACCGGATTCAGGTCGATATAAGCTGCCACGATCTGCAGGGCAAAACGCTTCCCATCTACTAAGGTGCTCTTGAAGCGCTCGCTCCACAGCGTGCCTGCCCTCCCGTAATTATGGTTATACCAGATCGTAAAGCGCTGTTTCAGCGTCTTCATGAACTCCGAAACATCGTGCATGCGCGCCACCAATTGCGCTCGCACTGCCTCCGCTTCCTCTCCCCCCTCCGCCAGAATCGCTTCCAGCACATCCGCCCGTGCAGGCTGATATTTCGTCGGCCTCGGATACAACACCCGATAGCGCCGCATCAGTTCTTCGTCAGAGACGGAAACCTGCTCCCGGTCCGGCACTCGAACCAGAACGTGGAAGTGGTTCCCCATCATACAGTAGGTGATCACTTCCACCCCCGAGAAATCCGCCACCTGCCACATCTGTCCGCGCAAGACTTCCTTTGCCACACTATCAAACAACATCTCCCGATTCACCGCCCGCGACACGCAGTGATACACCGCACTCTTTCCCCGGATTTTGATCCGCGCTCTACGCATTCCTCATTCCTACCTTCAAGTCCCCTCCGAAGTCAAGTGTTTTAGGGACTGTCCCTTTAATTGTGCGGATCGATCCCGCAGTGTGACTAAAACATCTAATTTTAGCGGCCAAGTGTCTCCTCGGCATCCCGCCACTATGTTAAGTTCGGTTCTCGACGGATAGGATAATGACTCTCGTATAAATAAGCTACCTGAAGTAACGTTAAATCACTGAATGGCTTGCCAATAAACCCTAAAGCGATCGGCCCATCTCCGGAAATGTAGCCCGCAGGTACAACAATCGCAGGCAAGCGAGTATGAGCAGCCAAGGCAGTCTCCTCCATTCCTTTGAGACTACGATTGTTCCATTTTCGAGGACCTTTCAGGCTAAAAGGATAAATCAAGGCATCCAGTTCCAGAGTATCAATCAATCGGATCAGTGCGTTACGCATCATTTCTTGAGTTCGGCGATGTGCTAAATACTCGTCGCTTTGGTCAGGCAAGGGTTGGCTTAGATTCCCCACGCCCTTAACATTTTTTCTCCCTAAAAGTTCAATAAGACCGTTGACACTGTGAAAAGGGGCATGATCAGGCCATGTTGCGAAATAGGCGTCTCGAGCAGGCCAGTATTCAAAGTAATTCGTTGCACTGTTTTTTCGTTTTACCATTTCTACTAAATTGACGCCCGAAAAGACCGGGTCTACCAAGGTTGCCCCGGCCTCTTTAATTGCCTCTATTGCCTTCTCGACAACTGGCAGGGCTTCAGCTCGATCTGCGTCTGACAGAAACAACTCCCGGAGCACCCCAAACCGGAATCCTGCGATATCTCTGTCTTCCAAACGTTCTTCAAAGTCTTTGCTTCGGAAATGCCCTATGGCGTCTAAGGTTTTATCATCCAATGGATCCCAACCCGCCATGACGCTAAGTAGGACAGCGACATCGTATGTACTTCTCCCCATAGGCCCGATTCTGGTGAGGGAAGCAGAGTCCGCCAGTCCGCCTGATCGGCCCACCAGCCCATGTGTTGCTACCATCCCAACAATTCCACAATCTGCAGCGGGTATAAGAACTGAACCTCCGGTGTCAGCGCCGAGAGCTAACGGGGCGAAATCAACAGCTACTGCCGCTGCTGAACCACCGCTGGAACCACCGGGGGTATAATCCGGATTGTAGGGATTCAGGCATTTTCCTTCAAGAGAACTCTTTGCATCGCTCCGCGTACCTAGAATGTCCGTCAGATTTGCCTTCGCCAAAATAATGGCACCTGCATCACGGAGCCTCTTAATAACCTGAGCGTCCCTCCCCGGATCGAAGTCCGCCAAAATCGGATGCCCGAGCGTATAGGGCATACCAGCAACCTCAATCGTGTCCTTTACGACTATCGGAATACCGTGTATCCGGCTGCGCGGACAATCTCTATGGCGTTCTTCATCGAGGTTTGCGGCTATCTCTAAAGCACGTGAATTCAGGTTGATTAACGCATTGATTCAGGGCAAGAGCTGGGCGGAATGGATCGAGTCGGAAAGTCGAAACTGGTTCATCCCGCTTCGGGTTTCTCAGTACCACTCGGAAGGGAAACTTTGTCGAATCCTTTTCGACCGCGGTTCACGGCAAGCCAAGGCGTGGTTCGACATTTCCAAAGTGCCTGAAGTTTCAAGTAGGGTCGACCATGAGGAGGCGGGATCGTGCAGCAGCGCATTGATACTGCGGTCATCAGGCCGGGGATATTGCGCTCCCGGGTCTTCGCTCAAATGTTGGTTTTCCCCTGGTGTAAGAATCCTCCACCGATCTCCAGTCCCTGAAGGGGCCCTCAAGAAAGCTGTACTTCCCAAAGATCTTGAATTTGGGGTCGCTCGAGGTGTTGCGGTCCCGGCCTTCCGTCTCGGAGGCCGAGATGCCGGCCCGAAAGCCTGACAATCTCCTAGCAGACGCGCCCGCGCTTACCTGCCTTGGTGTGGCCGACGGGATTCTCGCCGACCCAACGCTCGTCGATAGATTCCGAGGCGAGCTGGTAGCGGGAATCGGAGGACAGGCGGATGCGGTTGGTCTGATTTTCGACACTGCCATGGACGAGGAACATGTTGAAGATCACAACATCGCCCATGGAATACTCTGTCGTCAGCCAGCGCCCTCCAAGCTTGGAGCGGAGTGTATAGGGATTGTAGGAAAGGCTACCGTTCCAGCGCTTGGTTCCCTCGAGGTATTCCCTATACTTTGGACCGTTGATGCAAATCGTGTCGGTATCACGGCGCGTGTAGCTTTTCAACCGGGTGTCTTTTAAAAGGTGCGACTTCTCGAGCACCATCAGCCCCCCCAACTTAAGACTGATGTCACCATAGGGGACCCAAACAGAGTAAAGATCCTTAGTGCCTCGCCCCATATAGACGATGTCGCAGTGGGGATGGGCGGAGGCGCCCGGACCAACGCAGCGCATCCAGGTGTGGTCGAAATGGGCGCAACGCCCTCCCAGGAAGCGATCGAAGAATTCAATGATCTCACCCGAATACAAAAGGGTCTGCAGGGGCGTGCAGCGCTTGGCAAAGTCATTGTGTATTCGCCCCTTCCCGGTGTTGACCTTAGCTACCGCCTCCTCCACCGGGTAATCGGTGTCGATCGTTCCTTCCTCAACCAAGTGATCGAGAATCGCGGCGCGCACTGGAGCCACCTCTTCCCGTTCCCAGAATCCGGGCAGGTAGAGATAACCGTCTTCGCGCATGCGCCGGCGCAGGGCCGCCGCATCGTGAAACTCGTCCGTCGACGGACGCAACCATCCGAAAGCCGCGTTGGCCGTGTCGAGCGCGTAACCGAGACACTTCGGTAGAACCGGAAGCGTAGCTTGCATAAAGTTCATTGTGCAAACGGTGAATGCGCACTGTCTAGCCTTTTCTGACGGCGATCAAGGAAACAACGGTTACAAAGTAAGTTTTGATGGGCTCACGATCTGCGAGTGGCCGCTTTCCGAGTAGCACGAGCCGCTCCTGCGGGCGTGGCCGTACCGACGAGGACTAACAGATCATCCCCTTCTTAGCGCGGATACCGTGACCAGCAGGGTCCTCGCCGATCCACCGTTCATCGGCGGGCTCATCGGCTCGCTGATAGCGGGAATCGGAAGAAATGCGGATGGTGTCGGTGTGATTGTCCAGACTGGCATGGATCGTGTACATGCTCAAGACGAGAAGATCACCCATCCGATATTCAGCCGACAGCCAGCGCCCTCCCGGTTCGGAGCGAGCATTGATGGCGTCGCTTGAATAGTGTCCGCCTGAATTCCATCGAATTCGATTCTTCTCCTCCGGAGTCAGGTTTCGATTTTCGGCGCTGGCGCGGGCGATGATTTCGGCTGCTTCCCCTTCGTTTTCGCAGTAGAGATCCACGTCGGTCTGGCCATAGGTCTCCCTGAGCTGCTTTTGCATGTGCGAATTCTCCAGAACGATAAGGCCACCCATCCCGTACGGCATATCAGCGATCGGGGTCCACGAGGTGTAGAGATTCTTCGTCCCGCGACCCATGAAAACAATGTCGCAGTGAGGCGGAGTCGCGTTCGTGATTCCAGGTGTCTTCACCCGAAACCAGGTGAAGTCGAAGTGACGAATTTCTCCGCGCAGAAAGTGCTCGTAAAAGTGCATCATCGGGCCCGTGTAGAGCAGTTTGTGCAACTCGGGGTTTTCCTTTGCCAAGTTTGCATCAAAGGACAGCTCTTCCGCATCCGCCCGAACTCTTCCTTCCATGAGGAGGGCGCTCTTGTCGAGGACACCCTGATTCGCCAGTCGTTCCAGCACGGTTCGACGGGCTGCCATGACATCGTCCACGTCCAATAAGCCGGGCAGGAAGAGATATCCGTCTCGAGTCATCCGGCGATGAAGCTCCTCGCGGTCGTCCAGAGCGTCCGAAGCCGAATTGAGTTCCCCGAATCACTTTGCCGACAGGTCGACTGGTTTCCCGCAGTAGGTCATCGGCAATTTGGCGACTGCTTCCATAGATTAAGACATCCGAACGTTGATACTCCGCTGAACAGGAAGTATTCTATTTACACTACGAAGGGCGCGAATCTTCGCAAATGAAAATGGAATGAAGAATGCAGGAATTTCACTACGCATCCGATGGTCCCGGCTCCCATCCGGAAAACGCGGCCCATTCGTCGGCTCGCGCGATGATCTCCCAGAAGACGTCGCTTTTCGCATTGGTGTATTTCTCTCTCTGATCTCGATACCTCACCGCCACTTCACCTTCGGCATTCCCAAGATGCTGCGCCCATACTTCCGCTATGACCGCGACCTGCTCAAATACCTCTGCCGCATCGCGCACGAGCGCCTCCTCGAATACCTGCGCACCACGCTGAACCTGCCCGACGGCTTGGCCGGCATCGTCATGACGATCCACTCCTTTGGCCAATACCTCGATTGGCCCCCGCATCTGCACCCCTTTCGCCGACGGGCTGTTCGTGCGCTCCGGCCTGTTCTACATGTTGCCGGAGGTGAGCCTGAAGGCGCTGGAAGAGCTGTTCCGCGCGCGGGTCATCACCTTCCTGATGGACAAGGGGCTGCTCCCGCCGCAGCGCGCAAGAATGCTGCGTGGCCAGCGCGAGAAGCGCGCCGCCGAAGAGGCCAAGATCGCCGGACAGGCCGTGGAGATCATCGATGTCTCCGAACACAAGCCGCGTCGTATCACGTCGGCAAAATGGCGGGAACTGATCAAGAAGGTCTGGGAAGCTGATCCGCTCCTGTGTCCCAAGTGTCAGAAGGAAATGCGGATCGTGGCTCTCATCGATGACCGCGAGCTTATCGAACGTATCCTGCGACACTTCGGGCTTTGGGAACAGGGTGTAGGCGTCTTGCCGGCACGAGCGCCGCCCGAGCTTGCGGACAGGGTCATCGAGCCCTGGCTGGATGACCCGTTCCCCGATTACGATGTCGAGCCGGTCATGATGTACGCGAACGGTTAAGACCCTCGCGACAGGAGCGGTCTATCTCTCGCCGGCACGTTCAGTCCCTAAACAAACCTGCTTCGGCGCTCATGCCAGCCTCGACAATCCGAGAAGCGTGTTTGCGACCCATTCTTGACCCTCCCGCCCGATTCCGGTACTTCCTCTGCCATGAATTCGCTCCTTCAGGTCGGTACTAACGGGCATGTGGCCCTACCCCCAAAAGCGATTTCTTATCAGTCGACATCGCTTGAGACGTTTGCAACGATTGAAGTCAGAAACTTCTGCGAAGGTCTCCCAGCCATGCCACTTGACGTTCTCCAACTTACAAAGGATCTCATCGGCTACAACTCGGTCAGCCAGCTCACTAACGTCCCGGTCACCCGGCATGTAGCAAAAGTCCTCAAATCACTGGGCTTTGAAATCGAGGAACTCCCTTACACCGACGCCAACGGCGTCGACAAGCTCTCCATCGTCGGCAAGTTGGGCAACGGAACCGGGGGCCTCACCATGATGAGCCACGACGACGTGGTTCCGGCCGTCAATGCCGACGACTGGACGGGAAGCCCTTTCGAGGCCAGGGTCGCCAAAGGCAAACTCTACGGCCGGGGCGCCGCGGACATGAAAGGCCCGCTGGCCGCCTCCGTCTGTGCGGCCGCCCGCTTTAAAGGAGGTGACCTGAAAGCGCCCGTCTACATCGTCGTCACGGCCGATGAGGAAATCGGCGCCGGAGGAGCTTACGACGTCACCAAACGTTCGTGCCTGTTCAAGGAGGCCAGCAGCGGTAATGGGCTCATCTGTGAACCCACGCGCCTGCGCGTCGTCTATGCTCACAAGGGCGGGGTAGGCATCCGCGTTGAATCCAGGGGCCGCGCGGCCCACACCAGTACCTTGAATGGGATCAACGCCAATTTGAAAATGATCCCCTTTCTGGCCGAGATGAAGAAAATCAACGATCTGGTGCTCACATCGGAGCGCTATCGCAACGACGAGTTCAATCCGGCGAATTCGGAATGGAGTATCGGCATCAACGATCATAATCTGGCCATGAACATTTCCCCGGTGCTAAGCGTCTGCCGAATCAGCTACCGACTGATGCCCGGAATCGATGTCACTCCGCTGCTCGAAAGAACCAGGAAGAGTGCCCGTAAAAATGGACTGAAATGCAAAGTCTCGCGTCCCAATAAACCGCTCTACACCCCACCCGATTCACCCCTTGTGCGTAGCGCCCTGAAACTCACCGGAACCCGCATTCCCACCACTGTACCCTACGGCACCGATGGCGTCGCCTTTTCCACCAGAATGAAGCGGTTGATTGTAATAGGTCCCGGCGACATCGCCCAGGCACACACGGTGGACGAATGGATCGAGATCGATCAGCTCCACAAAGCCGTCGATATCTACAGCCGATTTATCGAACACTTCTGTGCCAAAAAAGAGGCCTGAAGCCAGTGCCAGACCAGACAAATGGCGATCGGTGGCATGATCCCCGCTGCCGGGAGCTTCCCCTGACCGCTCACGGCGCATTTGTGATGCGTGACGATGAGGACCTGCTCTGCATTCAGGACAATCACCTCATGATGAGCATGGATGAAGGCGCAACCTGGACCCGGCGGAGCACGCTCTACGACGGCACCAAGCCGGGCATACCCCGCCCGAGCCTGGCATTCCTCAAATCGCGCGACGGCGTACTCGTCCTGGTTTACACCGACAGCAGTACTATGGTCTGGGAAGTGGACGACTCGAAGGAGGAACTTGCCTTTTTGCGCAAACCCCGCCTGGACGTCTGGACCATCCGGAGCCTGGACGGGGGTAAAAGTTGGAGGGACCGGCAGCGGATTATGGAAGGATGGTGCGGCGCTTTTGGGGGCATCATCCAGACTCGCAGCGGCCAGATCGTGGCAGCGATACAAAACATGCTCTTGGACCCCGTCCGCCATGTGGTCCTACACGCCGTGTCCACAGACAATGGCCAGACCTGGACCCTCAGCAACAGCCTCGACATCGGCGGCAGCGGTCATCACGACGGGCTTTGCGAACAAACCCTGATCGAACGGATCGACGGACAGCTCTGGATCTTGATCCGGTCCAACTACGACCGGTTTTGGGAGGCCGTTTCAGACGATGAAGGATCGACCTGGCGCCTGACTAAACCGAGCCGCATCGATGCCAGCAGTTCGCCGGGTTACATGACCCGACTGGCCAGCGGTCGGCTGGCACTCGTTTGGAACCGGCTCTACCCGGAAGGGATGGCCGCAGAGGAATGGAACGCAAAACCGTACGGTCGTCGGGGGGGCTCCGATACCGAGACACCCCATTACTCGGTCGTTTCGGCCAGTTGGCAACGCCAAGAGCTCTCAATCGCGTTTTCGCAGGACGAAGGCAACACCTGGAGCCGGCCGCAGGCCATTGTGGGGGAGCCTAATGGAAGGATCGCCTATCCCTATCTATTTGAACGCCGGCCCGGCGAAATCTGGTTAAGTGTCGACCACACGCTTACCTGGGATGATGCGAACAATCAGTGGGCGACCACAGACCGGCCGGTCCGCCTCCTGCTGCGTGAGGAGGAGTTCATCGTCCGATAGAGAAGACGATTAGAACAATACCATCGGGTCAGTTATTCCGTTTCTGCCAACTTCTTTTTACCTGAGAATTTATCAACAATAAAGCGCCCGGCATCGCGGTGGACTCTTTTGGTGAGCTCAACCAGGCCGCCGAATGGATCGAGAAAAACGCCGAAGGGATACAATTACTGCTCACCGCAGAAGACGGTGATTTGGTAAGACTGGGCGGCGAGGCCGTTCTGCGAGATCATTTTAAAAGGTTTGTGAAGGAGTAGATCTTCGCTTGCCGCGGCGTAATTCCAGGGTCGTGAGACGCAGACGGGGCTTCGACACGCCATCCTCGCCTTTTCTCATCCGCAATGGTCATGATCCATCGACATTACAGTATTATGCCAAATGATGGGGCGCCTTTGCAGATAAGTCGCGCCCCAGGCGCGCTGACCCTTGCCGGATCAAACAGGAATGAAACTTATTCAATCAGCGTTGGTGGGGTCGCTCTGTCTCGGTCAAGGCCACTCTTTTGTAGCCCGTGGCTTACCGCCGGCATCGCCGGGGGTTGCCTCGGGATGCCGGACTGATCGAAGGTCCCACCTCGCACCGCAATCTCCGCTTCCGCCTCCGCGCCGCTTCGGCGGAGAAGCCGCTCCGATAAGCAGTGCGCTCCGAAGAGACCGGCACGAGACTAACGTACCAACAAAATTAACTTGACACCCGTTCCATCGCCCGAAAACCCGCTCCAGAGGCTAAGTTCAGGTCAGCTCTATCCATTGCTATGCCAGATAACGCGGATTCAACACCCGTAGATTTGATAATTATCCATGGGGTACTCATTACCATGGATAAAAAGCGCCAAATCATTAACGACGGCGCCGTGGTTATTAGTAACGGTCGTATCCTGGACGTAGGGAAGTGTTCAGATTTAGAAAGGGCCTATACAGCAAAAAGGGAAATCGACGCACAAGGTGGCGTCGTTCAACCCGGGTTCATCGACTGTCATGTCCATGCATCGCTTCACCTTGGCAGAAGCACCATTCCCGACACCTGGCCGTTAGAGCGCGAGCACGATCAATGGCTTCCCTATTGGACCAATATTACCGAAGGAGAGATACACCAATCCGTCACATTGGCCTGTATGGAAATGGTTCACAATGGGACCACTACCTTTTGCGATCAAAGTGGAAGATTCCAAGCAGAGATCGCAGCCGAAGCTGTCAACAAGATTGGTTTGAAAGGCGTGCTCACGGAGGCCTGTTGGGATCGACATCCCCAACCGGTAGTGGCCATGGGAGACACCAAGCAATGCATCACTCGGCTCGAACGTCTGCTAAGAACATTGCCGAAAAATGCTGAAAATCGTACCTGGGCGGCAGTGGGCCTCGCCGGCATGGGTATGTGCAGTGACACACTCATTATCGAAGGGAAACAACTGGCAGATCAATATGGCGGGATTATGACCATGCATCAATCATTCGGTCCTGCCGATGTATCACGGTTTAAGAATCAGACTCGAGGGAAAACCGCAGTAGAATATTTGGAGGAACAAGGTGTTTTGGGATCAAACCTTCAACTGGTCCATATGATACACGCTGATGATTCAGAAGTTGAGATTTTAGAACGCACACAAACGAATGTCGTCCACTGCCCTTCCGCCTCGACCCGAGCCGGCATGGGTGTTTCCCATCGCGGCAAGTTTCCTGAAATGGTTGAAAAAGGAATTAATATCGCCCTCGGGTCGGATGCGGGGACCTATTCCGACTTTCTCGATGCGGGAAGACAGGCCTACCTCGCGGCTACCATTCACAAAGAGGGAAAAGCTTCGCTTCCCGCCATCTCTGCCCATCAAGCGTTAGAGATGGCGACCGTAAACGGGGCAAAATCGTTGGGTATTATTGACGAAACGGGTTCACTTGAAGTGGGGAAGAAGGCCGATATTGTAATCCATTCCCGTTTTCGCCCTGAATGGCATCCCGGGCTGGACCCGGTCAGTACCCTTATTTTCAGCGCTCAATCAACCGGGGTCGAATCTGTTCTTGTTGATGGTGAAGTAATCCTCGAAAAAGGGAGATTAACCCGCGTTGATGAAGACAGAGAATTTGTAAACATTGACCGAGCGGCGAAGGAACTATTTGAGAGAATGAACTTTCATCCTGAAAAACCGTGGCCTATTGTCCCGTAAACCTCCTAGTGAACCTCGTCGATTGCCAACCATTCCCGCTCCTCACGGAGCGAGCTACACGTAGCCCTCCGCAGCCTGTTCGCCGTAGCCAGAGGCGAAGGCTGGATGAGCGAAGGGACCAGATCTCGGGTTCATTGCCAGCCATAGTTGACGGCCAACGGCCTCGATGACGAACCTCCTAATGAACCTGATTGGGCTTTCACCTCCTAATCGAAATCTTAATCTTACTCTTACTCTCGGCCTCGTGGGCCCTCGGCCCTCCAGAAGGCACTGTCGAAAGGTTCATGATCCAACAATAGTTGACGGATGCAGGCTTCGATGCAGGACCTCTGAAGGAACTGCGTTTGGAAGCCGAGCCGCCCTATGAGTAAATACCGCATTGGCATCGCGCGTTTCTGGCACGAGTCCAACAGCTTCTCGGCTCCGCTGACCGACATCGTTGATTTTGCAACGTATCAGGGTGGTATGCTCGTCGGCGATGCGCTGTTGCATCAACCGGACAGGCGGGACGAAATTACGGGATTCATCGATGTGTTGTCGGCCCACGGCGGTGTTGAGATCGTACCGTTGGTCAGCGCCGGTGCGTTACCGTCGGGTCTGATCACATCCGCTGCGACCCAGATGCTCGAACAGACGCTGCGGCATGCACTGAAGAGCACCGGCCCTTTGGATGGGGTCTGCATCGCGCCGCACGGTGCGATGAGCGCGATTGGCATCGATGATTTCGACGGCCACCTGTTGCAGCTCGTACGCGATCACATCGGATCCGGTGCACCATTAGTCACAGCGCTCGACTGTCACGCGGTCGTGACCCGCAGGATGGTCGACGCGTCGACTGCCTTGGTAGCCTACCGCACCCACCCGCACGTCGATTTAGTAGAAACGGGCGAGCGCGCCGGGCGAATTCTCCTGGATGCACTGGAAGGAAAAACTCGTCCGGTGGTAGCCACACGCCGCCTGCCGCTGATCTTTCCACCACCGGACGATGGAACGAATTCAGGGGCGCTAAAGGAACTATTCGATACCTTCATCGACTGGGATGACCGTGACAAGGTGATTGCCTGTTCGTTGTGCCCTTCGTTTGCATGGCAGGACGTCTCCGAGCAGGGGGTCTGTGCAATTGCGGTAACGGACGACGATTCGCAACTGGCACAGCGCCTGGCGGACGAATTGGCTCAGCGAACATGGCGGTTGCGAGAGCAATTGAAGCCGGAGCTGCTCATTTCGGTCGCCGAGGCCATGCAACGCGCTGCGGCGATCGACGGTGGTCCCGTCGTCATCACGGATTCGGCCGACACCGTGGGCGGCGGCGCGCCGGGCGATAACAGTGTCCTGCTCGAACAGGTGCTCGCACATCGGACCTTGATTGACGGCTTGATCCTCGCCCACCTGCCCGATGCCCCAGCCGTGGCCGAACTGGCGGATGCGAAGGTCGGTGACACCGTCAGCGTCAACGTTGGAGGCAAGCGCGACACGCGATACTGCCAACCGTTGCCGGTGACGGGCCGCGTAGAATGTGTGGCGAAAGGTCCAATCGCCGATGACTTTGGCGCCGGGACCACGCCGACGACCGAAACCGGCCGGATCATTTGCCTGGCATTGGACAACGTGCGCTTTGCGCTAACGGAACGGGTGATATTTGGCCCGCAGCCGTCGCTGTTTCGTCGTATTGGCATCGATCCCTTCGAGGCCAAGGTGGTCACTCTCAAAACGGGCGTCGGCTTCAAGAAAGCCTACGGCCCAGTGGCTAAATCTGTGTTCCGAGCGGACTGTCCGGGCGCTGAAGCGTACGACCTGCGCCGCTACGAATTCAAACGCGTGCCGCGGCCGATGTATCCGCTAGATCAGGACTTTAAGTGGCAACTGGAGTGAATCCAGGCTTTGCGAACAGCAGAGACGAAAACGACGAGGATTCACAGCATGCCTCTCGCGTCACATCGCCGTCGTTCAACGAGTTCATCACATGGTCGTTCGGGAGCGGTATTACCGGAAAGCGAGAGCGGCAACTCAATGCTCCTCACACAGCCGAAGAGAACCCATTTGATGCCAACGAAATTCTCGTTGCCGAGGAAGCAAACCACGCCGTGGTGATAGTCGACCGGAGAACGGAAACGGCCCGGGTGGTTTATGGCGAACGGGGCGTGCCCGGCAGCGGAAGGCGTATGCACCACGTGACCAGCGCTCATTTTCTTCCCGAGGGGCCCCATACGGGACAAATAATTGCTACCGAATGGCAGAGGGAGCACCTAGCTGCGCTGACTATTATCTGCGACGAGAGATGCAGAATCCTAAGTGTGAATTCCAAGAAGGAACTGGTCTGGGAATTGGGGGGAGCCAGTGCAGAGTACCGGGTACCGGCGACTCCCTACGCCCTTTTGCCCACCTACATTACGACTACGAGTCAAGGAGCTCTGCTGGTGACAGATTGGGGCCATAACATGATCTACGAGATGAATCCCTTCTGTATCCCCGAGCGCAAGCACAAGGATGCCTATTTGCTGAAGGATTTCGAGACGGACGTCAGTTTCTCGGACAGCGCTGTCATGGAGAGCCGGGGATTCCTTCACAAGAATGTCCAGGTACTCAACACGAACGACTCGGCAAGTGTGAAGTGGCGCCTGTTGGCCTCTCACAATGGGGATAGATGGCAGGTTATTCATTCGCCTCCAGCGGAGCTCGCAGGCGGAGCGTCCGACCACGCCGCAATAGGGGCGCCCTGGAATTTCATCAAGGCACAGGTGCGGTCGACCGTCGACAAACGAGCCGCAAGCGTCGATGTTTTTATTTCCATGCTGCGCTAACGAACCGACTGAGACGAAGGAACTCCGATGCACTTCACCGGCACGCAAATCGAATCCTACAAAACCAATGGCTACCTGCTGGGACCCAGAGTCCTGTCCGACGAACAGATCGCCACCCTCAACCAGCGCATCGACGATATCCTCGAAGAGCGGGTGGACTACCCGGGCCATCTCAAGGGCGAAGCCTCGAAAAAAATCAAGGCCAAACACCTGCCGTCGGTAAAAGTGGTCAACCTCTTTCGCCACGACGAGGTCTTCGCCCGAGTTTGGGACAATCCGGCCATCGGCGCCCTGGCTCTCGATCTGATTGCCGGACCGGTGAGGGTGTGGGAGGACCAGATGATCTACAAGCCCGCCTTCGATGACAAGGCTGTGCTCGGCTGGCATCAGGACTACCCCTTCTGGAACCACGTGGCCCCGGCCGACATGGCTACCTGCTGGATCGCCCTCGACGAGGCCACCATGGACAACGGCTGCATGTTCGTGGTACCCGGAAGCCACCGATGGGAACTTTCGTATACCCGTGAGGACCTGGACATGGGCGATCCCGACTGGTTGCTCAAACGGCCGGATATTCCCGCCCGTGCCGACTGTACCCCCGTGCCCTGCCCCGTCGCCGCCGGCCACTGCCACTTCCATCATTGCCGACTCTTTCACGGCTCCTACGGCAACAAGACCGACAATGTGCGGCGCACCTACATCCTGCACCTGATGCCGGGCTACACTCACCGGGTGGGCAATGACTGGAACGAACGCATGGCCAGTGTGGAAGACGTGGAGATCGGCCAAATCGTCCAAGGCCCGAACTACCCCGAACTGCCCGCGCCCGTCGAAGCCTAAGGTTGTGTCCGATTGATCGACAGGCAAGGCGCTGATTGAAGTCGGGAGAAGATATTGTCGGCGGCCTTTTGTGAGTCCCGCATGGCCGCCAAAGCGCGCAGAAAACCAAGGAAACGATTCTTGCCAACCGAAGTCAGCGAAGAGCGCCAAAGACCAATCTACGGCCAGCCAAAAACCCAGCTGTGGTGGTGCAACCTTATCCATATTTTCAACGATGGGTACATCACCGCCCTGGCGCTCCTGCTTCCCTTCATCGCCGCCGACCTGGGTCTCAACTACACTCAGTCCGGCTTTCTCAAATCCGCCATCAGCGGCGCCATCAGCGTAGCGCAGATCCCTGCGGGGCTACTTTCCGAGCGCATTGGCGAAATCCTCATACTAGGCCTCGGGACCGCGTGGTTCAGCCTGAGCTACATAGCCATGTTCCTGGCCTCGAGCTACGCCCTGTTGCTGCTCCTGATCCTCTCGGCCGGCTTTGGAGGCGGGGTCTACCACCCGGTGGGCACGGCCCTGATCTCGAATGTCTTCCCGCCCGCAAAAACCGGGCCGGCCATCGGCACCCTGAACTTCTTCGGCGATGTCGGCAAGGTGCTCTTTCCGGCCCTGACCGGGCTCCTGGTCGCGGCCCTGGGATGGCAGGGCAGCCTTGTCGTGCTGGGCGGCATCGGGCTGGTGGTCTCGGTTCTGTATCTTTGGTTTTTCCGTCGCGAAATCGGCCTCAGAAGAAGGCAGATCGCCCGCACAAAGCAAGAAAGCACTACCGGCAAAGGCTGGGGCATCAGAAAGCCGGTCCAGTTCACGCTCTACGCCGTGATCGGCTTCCTGGACACGGGCATCCGCAGCGCTGTAACCGCCTTTCTGGGCTTTATGTTGATCAAAACAGGGGTAGAAGAAGGCAATCTGGGGTGGTTGATCTCGCTGACCTTTCTCGGCGGAGCCATGGGCAAGCTCCTTTGCGGTATGCCGATCAGGCGCTTCGGTGAAAAAAAGATCATCCTGTTCACCGAGGTGCTCATGATCCTGGGCTGCTGGGCGCTGCCCTCAATTCCACCGGGATGGGTCCTGCTACTCTTTCTACCCCTATTCGGCTTCATGCTTAACGGCACCTCCTCCGTGATCTACATCGGCCTGGCCCCCACCTTCGAAGCCGACTACCGCAGTAGGGGCTACGCCCTCTACTTCACCCTGAGCTTCTTTGCCTCCGCTGCGGCGCCCGCCCTCTTCGGGCTGGTGGGGGACGCCTTCGGTCTGCGCACTGTGTTCTATGTTGCCGGCGCCACCATGCTACTGGGCCTGCCGTTGGTGATGTTTCTTCGAGACGATTAGTAATCCCTGGTCGAGAAAGCGATGTGAGGATTCGGGCGATCCGGGCAAGCAACAGATTGCCTAAAGCTCTTCTGCGAAGAGCGTATTGGCCGTGGTATGGCCCGATAAACCTTTCTAGTTTGAACACCGGTCTCTTTTGCGTCAAAACTTGCTCGAAAAACAAGATTTTGACGGATTGCAGTATGGAAGGCGGCCATGCCGGAGCGTCTACAAACGCTCAAAAAGCTTACGTCCTAGCCTTCATCTACACCTACTTCCATCAGAAGTTGAACCAAGACCGACAAACGCCAAGTCAAACAGAGGGAAAATGACGGCTAAGAATATGGGAATAGCCCAATGAAAATAACCGAGATCGAAGCCATTCCCCTGCACCTGCCTTACGAAGACCGCATCCGTAAGCGGTTCTACCACTTCAACATGGACGAACGGGTGACAGTCTACAAATTCCACACCGATTCGGGTCTGGTGGGCCTGGGCGAGAATCCAGGACCGCCCTTCGAACAGACTTTGCTCGACCCATACCTCGGCACCGACCCGTTCGATCACGTGATGAGCACGGGACGATTCAATCTCGACATGGCCTGTTACGACCTGATGGGCCAGCACCTGGGACTGCCGGCTTGGAAGCTGATGGGCCAGCAGAGGCGGAAGTGGGTGAGCATGGGCTGGTGGATGCCCTCCATGTCGCCCGAGGACTCAGCGGTAGAAGTGCAGGTGGCTGCCGAGCGAGGTTATCGGGGGCTCAAGTGCAAAGCGAGAGCGTTCTTCGACGTGGTCGAACAGGCGCAGGCCATGCAGGAAGCGGCGCCGCCCGACTTTCGCATCGAATTCGATTTCAACGGCTCGCTTGTCGACGTGGAAAGAGCCTTACCCATCCTGCGGGAGCTGGAGAAAATCCCAGTGGTCAAAGGCATCGAAGAACCCATCTTCGCGAACGACATCGAAGGCTGGCGCCGGCTCCACCGGGAGATCCGCATTCCGTTCTATCTCCACGGTGTGGGCACGGTTTTGGACGGACCCGTCCGTCAACCCTCCGGGCCTTGGCTCGGCCTGCGTGCCGGGGATTTCGACGGAGCGCTTTGCAGCCACGAAAACATCCGCAACGCATTGGCCGCCTCCTGGGCTTTTGCCGCGGCCAACACTCCGATCTTGCTACAGTACGCGGGTTCGGGCATCACCACGGCTTTCGCCTGTCAGCTGGGCGCCGTCATGCACACAGCGACCTTGCCGGGCGTGACGGCGAGCCACTCGTATGAAGACGACCTGATCACAACGCCGCACGTTGTCCAACGAGGCTTTATGAAAGTGCCCGAAGGACCCGGTCTGGGCGTGGAACTGGACGAGGATGCCGTGCAACGCTACCGCAAGACGCCGGAACCCGAGTGGCCCCGTTTCTTCTCGGTAGTTACACTGCCCGGCGGCCTGAAACATTATTATCGTAACCTGAAGCAGGCCGAACGTTTGATGAAACAGGGGGTCGACGAGGCATTTGCGCCCGGCGTCAGGCTGGACGAGCGCGAAGACGACGGCAGCGAAGAATTCGACCGCATTTGGAAACAGCTGCAGAAAGAGGATTGGCCGGTCTGGGAGTAAGGGTCCCTACCGGCAGATCGGTCGCTAGAAGCCCGGGGCTCACGGAGGCACTGCCGAAGTTGCCCCGGAATCCGAGCCGCTCGCTGGGCACACTCTCGCACCGCAATCTCCGCTACGCTTCGATAAGCAGTGCGCTACGAGAGACGGTCCGGTTCTTGGAATTTCGTATGCTGCTGTCTCGGAAGAATACGAAACAGACGCAGTTTGAGAAGAGCGAAGCGACATCCTTAATATGCGGGCTAACTGCCAAAGACCAAGAGGCCATGTGTTTTCTCGAGAGGAGGTGGTCGAGGAGGCCGTGCGCGCCAACGATGGCTTCCACCTCGAGTTTTTGCACGAAATCCTCCCAAAGCCTTCAAATCTGGGACAGTATCCTAGACCAAACGAACAAAGCGAGAGTCTACGCGGCCAATTCTTTCAACGGAGCTGACTATTAGACTGCTAGCGATCTCAGATTTCAGCTTCACTCTCTTCGGCGACATTCAAAGATGAAAGACCCAGACAAGAGAATCTACCGCGGTGCCGTTATCGGCACCGGGCGGATCGGCAGTAAAATCGATGCGGAACAGAAGTATTACTACTTTCCGTATCCCTGGGCGCATGCCCCCGCCATGATCGAATCTAAGCGCGTCCGGCTCGTCGCCGGCGCCGACTTGCTGCCCGAGCAGCGTGAGGATTTCAGACATTTGGAGGTGGGGTCCGCCTCGGCCCGCCGGCACGAGTGCTTTTTCCCAATCTCCGCGTGCCGATGAGCTCCCAGTTGGCCTCCATTGATGCGCTTATTGAGAACTACGAAAAGAGGTAGCCATGGCTAAGTACCGCGCAGGGATCATCGGGCTGGGATGGATGGGTTTCCTCTACGCGATTGCGGACAGATATCGCTCCACGCCCGGCTTCACGCCAATGAAATCCAACAAGGACGCGACGGGACCGGGACAGTACAGCACCGATGACGTCGACCGTCCCACTCCCCGACTGGACGTTCACCGCACCTTCCACTACCACGACCACCCAGGGCTGGAGAACTCGGCTCAAACCCACTCCGAGGCGCTCTGGGACCGTCCCGAAGTGGACCTGGTGGCCGGGGCGGAGCGAGATCAGAAGCGTCTGAAGGCCTTTGGGGAGCGCTATGGCATCGAGACACTCTACACAGATGCCGTTGAAATGTTGCGCCAGGAAAAGCTGGACATAGTTACTATCTCAACCAACGTTAGTGGCCGCGCCTACCTGACCTGCATCGCCGTCGAGTGTGGCGCCAAGGCGATCATGACGGACTACCCTATGGCCCACACGCTGCAGGAGTGCGACCGGATGGTCAACACCTGCGCCGAGGCGGGCGTGCCTCTCAGCGTGGGCGCCCTCATTGGGAATCACCCTGCTTTCGCAAAGGCGAAAGAGCTGGTCCAGGGCCACGCCATCGGCGACGTTGTGTCTATGGAAGCGCCGAGGCCGGAGTCAATGGTCATGTATTTTGTTGACGGTGCGCCGGCCTGGGTCGCGGGCACCGGCGACCGGCCGCCAAGCGTCAGCGGGAAAGACAGGTTCGACGGGCAGGGGATGATGGTGAGCACGAAAGGAGAGGTCGTCCACTTCAGGACCGGAGCCCCCCACCTGCGTATTACGGGTACGTCAGGCGAGATGCTCTTCTATCACCGGACTAACGGATGGCAATTGTGGCAGGACATAGATACTCTTGCCGGTAGGCGGCGGGTGGAGATGCCCTGGCCGGCGCCGCTGCTCATCGAGGGGTCCCGCACCATCTACATGCTGCAAGACATCCTCGACTGCCTCGACGGAAGACTGGACGAGCCCAAGCTCTCGGGCAGGAGGACCGCCATGGCCATCGAGGTCGATGTTGCTCTCAAACAATCCTCCTCCAGTGGCGGAGAGCGCGTGGAGCTGCCCCTGAAAGACCGCTCTCTGGGGCTCAGCTACGACTGGTTTCGATAGACCATAAGCGCAATCCGACGTTGACTTGAAACTTAGCCTCTGGAACGGGCTGGCGACGTGTCAAGTGACTTTTTTTGGAACGTTAAGCAAACCTTTCGACTGGTGTTTATTCGACGAAGCTCGCGACGAAGAGACGCCGATAGCTGCTTGCCGGACAAACCCCGGCGCAAACTTCGTCGTAAACCTTGTCGTAAGCTTCGTCGCCTTAATGAATGAGTCGGAAACTCGGAGTCCCGATCTCCCAGTTGCGTTTCCCAACGGCGCCGCATCGAACGGGCCACTTTCGAGTGCGGCGACCTGGCGCCGCTTTGGGCAGCCGGCGGCTCGACGCCGGCTGGATCGCTTCCCCTTGCCAGCTTGCGGACATTTCCTTTTCCAATGACAGGTAACTGGGTATACCCTGAAGCGGCAGAAGTGGAGTGCCTCAGCCGGTTCGCCGGCGAGCCAGGTCTCGCCTGAGGAAAGCGGCGCCGGGCCGCCGCACTCGAAACAAGGGCGCAGCAGCCGCCGAAGTTTCACCCCAGTTTGGTCCGGCAAGTACCAGCGTAGACGGCGGTCGGGCTAGTGTGAAACTTCAAGGTTCAAGCTGGTCGTGACCGGACATCTTGGGTAGGGCGAAGCGTCCCCGCTGAGCCGCCGGCCGCGGCACACGGCTCAGCGGGGACGCTTCGCCCTACCTATCGTTTCCGCTGCGCATGAAGAACTCGATTGACACAAGGTTCCTACCTGTCGTTCATGGGCTTACTCCCGCCTTTGCCTTTTAGGCTTCGGCGAGGCAGCCGACGAAGCAGGGGTTGCTGGCTGGGTCGATACGCCGACCAGGTCTCTGAGATTTCCATTCCGAGTGGCAGGTAAAAGGGGTTAGGCTGAGCCGGGAGAGGTTGAATGCTCCAGCCAGTTCGCAGGCGAGCCAGGTCTCGCCTGAGGAAAGCGGCGCCGGGCCGCCGCACTCGAAATGACAGCGCAACCGCTGGGGTATGTTTCATCCCTGTTGGATCCGGCAAGCGTCAACGCAGCCGGCGGTCCGGCTGACTTAGGCGTTTGCTGGACTTAGGTTAGGAGAAACTCCGTTCCGAAGTTAACTCCCTGTATGAAGTCACTTGCAGGACACCACGCTAGCCGCATTAGATACCTTTGAGAGAGGACTACTACTATGACAAAGCCGCGAATGATGTTCTACAACGACTCCCGCCACACGCTGGCCTACATGTATGAGCCCCCTATACAAAAGGAAGAATGGGAGTCCGTTGTCGACGCTCTCGTGGGGACACCGGTAGAGGCGCTCATGTTCTGCCTGGGGGATGGGCGCACGGTCATGCACGACACCAAAGTGGGTGAGTTTCTAGGTCACAACGTAGACAGGTGGGACAGCCTGGCGGTTAGGAGGGCGCACCAGAACCCGAAGGCGCTGATTGAGGAGGGTGACGACCCGCTCAGGATCATCTGCGACCGCGCCCACGCCAAGGGCCTATTGCTCTACCCGACGCTGCTGGTGCAGCAAGGCATCGCCGGCCACCGGGAACGCTGCTCCAACTTCCGGTTCGAGAACAGACACCTGGAGCTCGGCGCAAGAGAGGACTACGACACTAGCCTTCCCGGGGCCGAGTGTCTCGATTTCAAGCATCAAGAGGTCCGGGACGAGCGTTCGGCTCTGATCGAAGAGACCGTGAACAACTACCGCGTAGATGGGTTCGAACTCCAGCTCAACTACCAGCCCCACTACTTTCACCCTAATGAGGTCGAGAACGGCAGCAAGATCATGACCGAGTGGGTGGGGCAGGTCTACGAGGTGGTAAAGAGGAGTGGCCTGGAGCGGGAGCTGGTCATTCGTATCCCCGGCAGTATGGAGGGATGCAATGCAGCAGGACTGGACCCCTGCGAGTGGATAAGCCAGGGGATCGTGGACGTTCTCATCGGCCAAGCCGGACGGGGGCCAGGGGACTACCGGCCCCTGGTTCAGGCGGCCAAAGGCTCGGGCTGCCGTATTCACGCGGCCGTCGAGAGCACGGTAGACTCGGACCGCGTAGGGGAATCGCTGATTCAGATGGTCCGGGCCCGGGCCACCAACTACTGGGCGCAAGGCATCAACGGCATCTACGTAGTCAGTTGGGACAACCTCTGGCCCTATGACGCCTCGTTCTATGAGAAGATGCGCGAGTTGCCCCATCCGGATATCATGGCGCCCAAGGACAAGTTCTACTTTGTGCCTACTGTGATGGGTCGCTTCGGAAATCCGGAGCCCCAACCAGGGATCCCCGTGCAGCTTCCAGCCGACCTGGAGGTTAACAAGGCCACGAGGGTGAGTTTCACCATCAGCGACGACCTGCCGCGGTGGGACAGAGCAGGCCGGGTCCACGAGGTGCTTCTGAGAGTCCGGATAATGAACACCTCGGAGATTGAGCACCTCAGCTTCAAGCTCAACGGAAAGGAGCTGCCCGAGAAGCTCCTGCGCAAGATCAACCAGAACTACCAGATGATGGCCCCACGATTCCGGACTGGCGCTGGCTACTGGTTCATATTCCGGCTGGACCGGGACCACTGGCCCCGGCGCGGAGACAACGTCCTGGAGGTTAAGCTGCTGAACCGCGACCCGGCCGTTGTCCCGCAGATTCACATCAGGGACCTGGAGCTGGAGACCAAGTACCTGATGGGCAGGAACTTCCACCGCGGGTTCGTAGACCCGGACCTCAGTCCCGCGTACCAGAGCCCGCAAGAACATGGACACTGGTAGCCCGCTTTTCCTATCAAACTCTTCCAGAGCGGATTTGCTGGCCGAATTCGACGCCAGCACGATCATTGACTTGGGGTGGGCCGGAATAAGCAACGGGAAACTCATCCAGTCGGCCAGTCTGCGCGTCAGCCAGTCCCTTCTCCAGCACCGAGCATCCATTGTCCGCTGTCCGAATCATAGACCCCCTAGGAACAAGAACCAGGCGAAATAAACCCTTCTCATTCTCTGCGCTCTCGGCGGCCGCGGTTCAATTTTCTTCCAGCACGCTCATGCTAATGAAAGCGCTCTTTCATGCTGGCACGAGGGAGCGTGTTACCGCATCGCCCGATAATCGATTTCTTGTTAGAACCCGGAAACCGCCCATGCCAACCGCCACTAAGACTTCTCTCGATCATCTAATCGGCGAATACCGCGACGCCAACTTGAAATCGGACGCTCTGTTAAGGCGCGCGAGTGCGTCTCTCCCGGGGGGGAAACACACGAACGGACGTCTTCGTCGATCCCTTTCCGGTGTATGCAGATTCTGGCGAGGGGGTCTACGTCACCGACGTCGACGGGAACAGGCGCCTCGACTTCGTTAACAACACCACTTCCCTGATTCTGGGGCATGCTCATCCGGCCGTGGTCGAAGCCGTTGGCCGCGTCCTCTCGGCGGGCACTGCCTTCTTCAACCCGACGACACTCGAGGTGGAGTTGGCCGAGCTCCTGCGCGAACGCGTCCCATCCTTCGAACGACTGCGCTACTGCAGCTCCGGCACGGAAGCCGTCCTCAACGCCATCCGTGTCGCTCGTGCCTTTACCGGTAAACCGAAGATCGCCAAGTTCGAAAATACCACACAAAAAGATATTAAATGATCACATATGTCGAAAAATACGCGAAAAGGACCGGCCCACCGATGCTAAATCCGAAAACAGCCCTCATTCAAATGCGGTTGCCGCATTCGACCACCTCGAGAATGGTGGCACCGTATACCGGCGTTCGTATCCGCGGAAAAACAGCTTTGGGCATGTCATCCGGATTGGCCGGGAACGGCTTTTCGGTACACCGGGACGTCATAACGAAAGTGCCATACCTCACTCATTCCATCGCGGACGATACGGAATATCACGTCTGTCTGCTCACGGCGGGATATCGGGTTGTGCAATCTGCGCTGTAGGTATTGCATGCCGGCGGAGGTCTTCGGCCCCGAGTATGCCTTCCTGAAACGCGAGCAATTGCTCACTTTCGAGGAGATTGCGAGGCTGGCGCGTCTCTCCGCTCAGATCGGCGTCAGAAAGATTCGGCTGACCGGTGGTGAGCCTCTCCTCCGCCGCAACTTCGCCGATCTCATCCGGATGCTCACTTGAATGCGACCCCATAATCCCAGAGGATGCCACTTAAGTCCGTAGTTGAGGCATCGTAGGTTTCCGCATGCATACCCAATTTGCGTGCCACATCTACATAATCATCCCGATCATCAATGTATAGGCATTCTTGTGGCTGACAGCCACATACATCAATGCAACGTTGATAAAAGGCGATTTCGGGCTCCGACCTCATACGATACGATAAGTTGGGCAAAGTGAGTCGAAGTCGAAGCAAATCTTTTGCGGAGCCAACCAAAGTGAAGCTCGTTTGTGTTGCTGGCGAGCACAAGATGGGAACTGCAATCTCCTAGCTGCGCAACAAGGTCAATTACGGGCTGATTTGGCCAAAAAATATCGGACCATGCGATTGCAATCTCCTCGTCCGATGCCGTGAGCCCGAGCCGAGTACGTAATGCATTTACGAATTCCGCCGTGGACAGTTCACCACGGTCGTATTGATCCTCTAATCCAGAATCGAAGATCAATGCATCAACTTCGTTTTCACTGATTCTTCCACGGGCCAGGGCTGCTAGCTGGCGGCAAGCCTTGCGGTGCTGGAAGAGACATATAACGTTACCAAAGTCGAATATGAAACAGGATGGCTGGTTGATTCGTAAAATCCTTTAAACCAAAGTAAGTATCCGTGCAACGACCGTCTAGCGGAATCGTCCTGGGCGAAGAGCTTCATCCCGATCACCGATTTTCCCGCTTGCTTCATCTCTTGGAGAACCGGCACGATGGCGTCATTTGGATACCATGCAGTTCGAGACGTTGATCCGCTGCCGAAGGCCGCGTTGCCGCTGTGCCGAGCACGGGGTGTGCACGGTGGCCACGCCGTGGGCAGACAAACACGGGCGTTTCACGCTGATGATTGAAGCCTTCGCGGTCAAGGTGCTGCAGGCCTGCTCGAATGTGTACGCGGACCGAATCAAACAGAGCAAGCCATGCCGTCGCCCATCCGCGACAGCATGAGTTTTCGCCACTCAGGTGCCAGGATCTGTCGCGAATATTCATTCTGGAGTAGCAAATTAGTGACATTCGAGTAAATCCACTTATAATAGCAAACGGCGTCTTAATGAACCTGCGCTCGCTCCATGAGGAGCGGGAATGGTTGGCAACCGACAGGGTTTACGGTTCAAAGGTTCAGCGGTTGGGAGGAGAGAAGATTGAGATTGAACCTATCGAGGACATCAAACCCTTGATCCGTGAACCACTGAACCCTTGAACCAGTAATACTGAAACCTATATCCTCACATCAACTTTTGATCAGTACTGGACGCATCGTTCGGAACAGCAGGCGGAATTGAGTCCTGACACCTGAACACTAAAACCTCTTCCGAGCGAAGCGACAATGCTCAATTCCGCTTTCTTGCGCCGAGGTGGCGCTTGGTTTTCAGCTACAAGACGCGTTCGGCACAGCATTCCCCTCCCGCGGCCCTTCCCCCAGCCGTAGCGTACGTGTTTAGCGGTGATTTCTGGTGGGATCTGGGGCGGAAAGTCACTTTTTCTGATCTCTTCGCTGCTCTGGGCAATCCGTGGGTTCTTATGATACAATAGCGACACGCCACGCCACCCCACGCCTACTCCAGATCACAATGCCAGATGGAAATATAGAAGAGCCGTCCCCAACCGAACCGGAAGCCCAGGAACACCATCCAGACGATCTGTATGCCCTCGATCCCCGCAACATTCAGGAACCCCCGCAAGGGATAAAGGGAAGGATCAAGTTTCTAGGCCCGGGTCTCATCCTGGTAGGTTCCGTAGTCGGGTCCGGGGAGATCATCCTCACCACCACACTGGGCGCATGGGTCGGCTTCACGATGTTATGGTTTGTCCTCCTGAGTTGCTGGAGCAAGAACATCATCCAAGCCGAGCTCGGACGCTACGCCATTGCTTCGGGAGAGCCCTTCCTCCATGCCTTTAACCGGATACCCGGTAAATTCCCGGCCTTTCGAGGTAAGAAGGTTTCCTGGTACATCTACCTCTGGCTTCTGTGGATCATCCCCGGAATGCTAGGAGGCGGCGGCGTCTTCGGGGGCGCCGGACAGGTCATACATGTTTTCCTGCCCTTCCTCGGTTCCGAATACTGGACGTTCATCCTCGCTCTGATGGCTTCTGCCATAATCTACACCGGAACTTACGTAGCTATTGAAAAGCTGATGACCGTACTGGTGATAACCTTTACCGCCATTACGCTCACCTGCGCCGTTCTCCTGCAAACCACCGAATTCGCCATAACCTGGGAAGAGGTGCGCGGCGGCCTGACGTTCTCCTTTCCCGCCTTCGCTATTCTGGCCGCCCTCGCAATGTATGGCGGCACCGGAGTCGGCTCAGGCGAGCAGATTGCCTACAGCTACTGGTGCGTGGAAAAGGGCTATTCGCGGTTTTCCGGCCCGGCCGATCGAACCGACGCCTGGGTGCGGCGGGCCAAGGGCTGGATCAAGGTAATGCAAGCCGATGTCCTGCTGACGCTACTCCTGCTTACCTGTGCCACCATTCCTTTTTACATGCTGGGCGCCGGAATTCTGCACCGCATCGACCAACAGCCCGACGGTCTGGAGACCATTACCGTCCTTTCCAACATGTATACCCAGACACTTGGGGAGTGGGCCTTCTGGCTCTTTATGGTGGGCGCTTTCTTTGTCCTTTACTCGACCAGCATCTCCGGCCTGGGAGGAGGGTCTCGCTCCTTCGCGGATAGCCTTACCGTGCTGGGCCTGACCGAGCGTAACGACTATCGCACGCGAGTCAGAGTCCTGCGCATCTACGCTATGATTGTTCCTCTCCTGTCGGCCGCGGCCTGCTATAAATTCCAAAATCCCGTTTGGATGCTTACGGTTTCACATCTGATCGGCGCGATAAAATACCCTATAATTGCCTTTGGAACGATCTACCTGCGCTACAAACACCTTGACCAACGGGTAGCGCCTACCCGCCTGGTAGACTTTCTTCTTTGGCTGTGCGCGATCATCATATTAGGCGTCTTCTGCTATATCATGGCTAACATCCCCATATGGTGGAGCTCGCTGGGCCTTTGAGCGTAGGAGCGCAATCATCGCTGGCCGGATATCTCGTAGGAGTGAAACTCCGGAGAGGGTTCAGGTGTCGGGTGTCAGTTCTGAGGAAGCGCGATCGGGTGCGGGTTCAAAACATGGGTAACACTACTAACGATGGTGAGCGTCACAACGAGCAGGAGGGACTCGATGCCATGGAAACAAAGTGAACCGATGAATGAAAGAACCGAATTCGTGTTAAAAGCGATGTCTGAGTCGAATAACTTCGGGCAGCTATGCCGGGAGTATGGGGTCAGCCGCAAGACTGGCTACAAGTGGAAAAGGAGGTTTCTAGCAGAGGGGCTGGGAGGACTGCAGGAGCGCTCTCGACAGCCGCACGGGCACGCACGCGAGCTGTCCGAAGTAGTGGTCTGCGAGGTCATCCGCTTGAAGATGCAACACCCGGACTGGGGGCCCAAGAAGATAGGGGATCTGTATGGCGGGGTGCATGGCTAGGCGAAATCCGCACCGATGCACAATCTTTCCTCCCTGCCGGCGCCCTTCCGTACTCCCCCGTGTCCGGCTCCAGTAAGGACTCGAAATTAATATCTGCTTGATTAATGACTAATCATAACAACTAACACTGTTACCTATGTATTGATCCTAATGTGTTACCCATGTTTTGACCGCGCCCCTGACACCTGACACCTGACACCTGAAACCTGAAACCCCAAACCTGCTCCTGGCCTGAAGTTTCAGATCGGCGAAGCTACTCCCCGATAGCTCGCTCCAACGGCAGGTTGATATTCTGGCGACGATAGAGACAGGTGCCGTCGATATCTTCGCAGACATAATAAAGGGCGTAGCCGCGAGCAACGGGGGCCCGGCCCGAACTCTCACCCACCACCGTTTCCCGAGGTGTCATCTCGAACTCAATATACCGGTTCTCGCGACTCACTTCGCTCTCCGGATTGTCCAGTGCGTGAAAATGCTTATCCGCTTCCCATCCGGATGGAGCATCGACCCAAAAAATCAGCCCTTCCGCTTCGTTGTTCCAGTGCGCCTTCAATTCATCGTTGGGCCGAAACTCGAGATGGACCCGAACCGCGGACGACGCATCCGCGGTCGATGCCACCAACGTCGTCGAAATCTCGATCAATCTGTCATCGTCGAGGGAAACCCGGTCCTCGGGGTCCGGTGAAGAACGCAATGTCCGCTCGCCGACATGCTCTTTGCTTGGCAGAGGGTGTGCAAACTCCGCCCCCCTCGGCTCAACCCTGAGGTCCACCGGAGCCTCTCCTCGCATCTGAATTGCCTCGCGCGCTTCGTGTATCCAGTCGTAAAAAGGATAGGGCTTATCGAGGCGGGGGCCGTACTGTTGAATGCGGCGGCGCCAGATGTATTGGTTGGGATCGAGTGAGAGCGCTTTCTCCCACGAATCCACCGCCCGCGAAAAATCGCCATCCTGCCGGAAATCGGAATCGAGACGCCTCCTGTAGGCGACACCGAGACGAAATTGGGTGACACCATCGCGAGGATCATCTTCCAAAACACGCTCATAGGTCGCAGTGGCTTCGCCCAGCCGCGCTGCCCCGCCCCACTGAACGAGATAGTCCGCCCATCGCGAAAGATCATCCGGAAGGCCTCCGCGAGCGGCCGCTTCCAACCTTTCGGGGTCGAGTCGACGGGACTCATGCGAACCTGTCGAGCCCGCCTCGGGGGGCGCCTCGGCGAGGAAGCGTTTCAGGCTGGATTCGTCAGGTCGAACTGCCTGAATAATGCCAGTCTCGTCGATCAATATGGTGATCGGCACCGCCGTCACCTCGAGGAGATTCAGACTGTCGACAAGAATCGGCCAATCCATCTCCTTCCACTGCATAAACAGGCGGCAACGGTCGGGATGCTGTTCCTGAATGATACCGACCATCCGGATTTTACCGGATTCCCGCAGTTTTCGCGTTGATGCGTGCCACCCGGGCACGTGCCTCCGGCAACCCGCTCACCAGGAAGCAAATATCTGCATCATCAGCTTCTGCCCCCGGAAATCCGCCAGCGAAGCCGCGCTCCCATCATCGAGTCGTGGGAGGACAATCTCGGGAAACATCTCCCCGGGGAGGAAGGACCTGGCTTCGGAACGCAATGCGGTCATGATTGCGATAGTAGAGAGAATAACAATTGCCTGTCCACGATGGAACGTCATGTGTGCCTCGTGTATTACCCCGCAGTCAATTCGTGGTTAGGATATCCCCGTTTACCCGGACCTTGTTCTTTAGGATGCCGATTATATCGCCAGGCGCTTCCCGGTAGGGAAAAACGCGTGCAAGCGGTCTACCGTGCTTCGTCACGACCAGGCCCTCCGCATCCAGATGACCAAGCACCCAAAGGCACTGCTCCTTGAATTTTGCTACTCCCATCTTTTTCATAGGATTGCCTATTTTAAATATAGACAGATCTTCTGTCCAGTCAAAACTTTTGTCTAGATTCAGATCCGTCACCGTATTTACGAATTGGAGTATTTAGGATCCACTGTCTGCGGGCTTTGCCTTCCGGGATCTCGGGGAGAAGTCCCTTGACTTTCGTTTTGCCCGTTGTCTGCTTGCGCTAGGAAAACGGCAGAGGAGGTTTGTGAATTTGTGAAGGTTAAGATTGAGAAGCTGTTTCGCGCGCCCTACGGCAATCCCAACGGATTGCAGTTGACGGAGGAGGGCCTCTGGATTGTGGACCAGGTGACGGATCGGGTGGCGTTGGTGAGTATGAAAGACGAGGACTTTGACGATGATTACGGCACTCGGAGAATGCTGCGAGATATCCCCTCTGAGTCCTCCAACACCAGCGGAATGGCCTACGGCGAGGGGTCGTTATGGCTGGCGGCCAACGGCCCGGGAAAGACCTTTCGACTGCCCCGTGAGACGGACGCATCCCAAGGGCAAGTACTGCGTGTGGATCCGAATACGGGGGTGACCCAGAGGCGGTTCGACCTGCCTACTGGCGGGGGAACTCACGGAATTGAGTTCGACAATATCGAACCCGGTACCATTTGGCTGACCACGCTGAAGGAAAAGACCATCACCCAGATGCGCATCGACGACTGGTCCGTAATTCGCTCGTTAAATCTCTCCTTGAACCGTGCCCATGGCGTGGTACGGATGGACGAAGAGGGAATCTGGGTGGTCCACACAGGAGATCGAGTGATCGTGAAACTGGATCTCGAGACCAACGAAGAATTGGATCGAATTGTGGTGCCTGATCGCCATCCGCAGCCGCATGGGTTGTCTATCTGCGGCGGTGGATTTCTCTATTGTGACGCAGCCTCAGGGTGGATCGCGAAGATCTCGTGGTAACTCGACTCGGGCATCTTTGAATTCCATTAGAGGTTCGTCATCGAGGCCTGTGGCCATCAACTATGGCTGGAACATGAACTTTCCGACCACGCAATCTGGAGGGCCGAGGGCCCTCGAGGCCGAGAGTAAGATTAAGGGTAGGATTACGATTCGGAGGCGATAATCTGGTCGGGTTCATTATGAGGAGGTTCCGCATCGAGGCCTGCGGCCGTCAACTATGGATGGCAATGAACTTGCCGTAACTGGGCAAAGGACAGGTAGGGCGAATCCCGATAAAGTCCCGGCTTGCCGTGGACGACCTCGGGATGAGCCGCATGCCGCCATGGCCCGGAATCTTTATCTGCTAGAATATGATATCCGCTATCGACATTGAAACCTTCTGCGACCTCGATACCTAAAAGGAGGAAATTATGGCGTTTAGGTTAAGTTATTGTACTCTGCGGTGGCAGAATCCCGACTTGGAACCGGCGCTGGCAGCGCTCCAGGAAGCGGGTTGGGACGGCTGGGAATGTCGTCTACCCTTGGACTGGCTAGGAACTCCAGCTCGCGTCCAGCGCCTCTGCGCCAATACCGGCATGCCGCTGAAGATTCTCACGGCCAATGGCACTCCGACCGACCCGAGTTGGGAAAATGTTGAGGTGAACAAGCGTCGCATCGACTTTGCCGCTGAAATTGAAGTTGATTGTTTCATGTATATGACCGGCCCAAGGCCTGAGGGGACCGTCACGCGAGACCATCTGAAAGTCGCCGCCGAAGGAGCCGAAGCGTGGGCCGACTATGCCTCCCAATACGACATGGAATTGAGCTACCACATCCACTCCATGTCTATAGTCGACTCCATGGATGAATGGAGAACTTACATGAGCCACCTCGACAAAGCCAAGCTGTGCATCGACGTCTCTCACGTGGCCTATTGGAAATATGACCCGGTCGCGTCGATTCGCGAGTTCAAGGACCAATTGAACTACGTTCACCTGCAGGACTGGACCGGGCCTATCCGTTCAGATGAGGGTATGGACAGACGAACCTGGTGTGCCGTGGGCGAGGGCAATGCCTGTGACTTTCCGGGAATCCTCGAAGCTTTGCAAGAAATCAACTACGACCGCTGGGTCGGTGGTGTCCCCGGCATACCCAAGCCTGGCCGCGAAGATTCGCTCTCCATGGCTCAGGATAGCAGCGGGATGTACGAATATATGCGTGGGGTCGGGTACTGACGGTCCTGCAAAGATGATGCGGCAGCAAGCGCTATCGCTTTCGTGATCGTGGTCGGCGTAGCTGGAACCTTTCGGTTTCAGCACTGGTTGTGACATTAAACCAAGTCGGAACGCGCTCGGTCTTCGTCCCCCGCCGAGCTCTCTCTGCGAGCACTTTGGCGATTTTCAGACCACGCCCGTGGTCGGTATCCACGTGGCGCACTGCTTATCGAAGCGTAGCGTAGATTGCGGTGCGGAGCCGGGATCGCACGTTCGCTCCGTCCCGATCGCAGGGCAACTACCTAAGCCCTGCGCCACGAGAGGCCCCTCTTCGCCGAGGCGTGGCGGACGCGCCGAGGACAGTTGAAGTAGCTTCATCCCGCTAAAACCAGGAGCCACTGGATACATTGCTTCGCCGAGGCATGACAGTGAGGATTTGAGCGTGGTTCGAACGTGAAGATCATTTGAGATGCTTAACAGGTGGTAGCAGACGAAACAGAGAGCAGATGCATCGGCCACCCGCAAGCTGAAGCCTTGATCTTACCTGACAAAACTCTCAGGAGGTTTGCGCATTGAATACTCCCGAAGCGTGTGTAAGGTGTTTTCACGGAAATCCTTCATGGCGCTTTCGTTCGTAGGCCGACCTTCGGCGCGGCAGGTTTACGCGACCAAAGAAACGAAAGCAACCATCAGCTTCGACGGTAGATTCGTCGGCAGACCCGCCGAAGCGCACGGCACCAAATGAAACTGCAGAAATTGGCCGAGAGAGCCGTACTTTCTCCCCATCGCATTCGCGAACTCTGGCGAATGGGCTCGGAACAGCGAATTCGTGACTGGCAACCGCAAATCGTCACAGATAGAGCAAACGAAAGTCATCTTGACGAGCCCTACCACATTCTAGCCAATGCCGCCCTCGAATTCGGTGAGGCGTTCCTGGCGCTGGAGATCGCCAGGGAGGGGACCTCCGTCCTGCAAAATCTCAGCTTTTCGGGTGATCCGCTGGTGCATCGCGTCCTGGCCTGGCTCGGCCGTGTAAAAGCCATCGCCTTTGCGCGGACGGGTTCGCCCGAAACCGCCCACAAACTCCTGACGCAACTGCACCACCAGCTCGAAGATGACCTCGACATCGCGGCTGCTCTGGCCCGCACCTACAAAGATCTGGGGCTGGCGGCGCCCCAGTCGGGACAGAGAGACAAGGCGCTCAGCGAAGCACATAAGCTATACCTAGAAGCGTTCGAAAAATCGCGGGAGTACTACCCCGGTATCAACGCGGCCGCCACCGCACTGTGGATCGGCAAAGGGGAAACCGCACAGGAGCTGGCCGGCGCCGTCGAAAGTCTGTGCAGGTCAAGTCTCGAGGGTGATCCCCAAAACTACTGGGTCCTCGCCACGCTGGCGGAGAGCTTGCTGATTCGGGAGGAGCGCGAAGAGGCCCTTAGCTGGTTCGGGAGAGCCCGCGGCGTCATCGATGAGACACGAAAATGGGCTAATCTGAGCACCACGCGCCGGGATGCGCGGCTTATCTGCGAACACCGGAGCATCGATTTTGAGGAAGTCGACAAGGTCCTCAACTTTCCCTGCGTCATCGTCTTTGCGGGCCACATGATCGACAGATCGGGTCGCCCGCAGCCGCGATTTCCGCCGGAGCGGGAGAGTGACGTGGCGGAAAGAATTCGGCGGCAGATCGATGATTTGAATGTCGGTTTCGGAGTGTGCACCGCCGCCTGCGGATCGGACCTCCTTTTCATCGAAGGCATGGTCGAGTCGGGTCGCGACGTGAAAGTTGTCCTCCCCTGGAAAGAGGAGGATTTCATCCGATCGAGCGTCAACTTCGGGCCGAATCGCGACTGGACCGATCGCTTCCACGCCGCCCTCCGTAAGGCCGCATCGGTGACATTCCTCAGCCAACAGACCGAACCGAGAGACTCGCAACTGGGCTACGAATACCTGAACCGCTGCATTCAAGGACTCGCCCTTATGCGCGCCAACGAACTGGGTGCGAAGCTCGTGCCACTCGCTGTCTACGACGGCAAAGGCGGCGACGGTCCGGGCGGAACGAGCAGCTTCGTCGGGTTCTGGAAAAAGCACGGCTACAAGCCCGCCATCATTCCGCTCCAATCGGTGGGAGCGCCGGTGCAAGCGGGCAGAACCGCTTCAGAAGATGACGCCCGCAGCGCGGATTCTCCGGAGATCACGGTTTCCAGCGGACAATTGGCGACCAAGACTATGCTCTTTTGCGACGTTCAACACTACACAAGCGTTCCTGAGCGTGATCTCCCCTTGTTCGTGAACAGGTTTCTGGGGCGTATCTCAAAGCTCATCGATGAAGGTCCGGAACAGCCTATATTCGAAAACACCTGGGGTGATGCCATCTATCTCGTGTTCGATGACGTGGTGAAGGCCGGCCGGTTCGCCCTCAGACTGCGTGCCCTCGTGCGGGACACCGACTGGAAAAAGCAGCAACTGCCACCCAATCTGACGCTTCGCGTATCGCTGCACACGGGACCGGTTCTGCTCTGTGTCGACCCCGTCATACGCCGGATGACCTTTACCGGCTCCCACGTCAGCCACACGGCACGCATCGAGCCGAAAACCGCACCCGGGGAGATCTGGACCAGCGAGGCTTTCGCCGCCCACGCCGCCATCGCCCGCCTGCAGGGGCGCCTCGGATTCTCCCTCGACTACCTGGGCCACATCGAACTGGCCAAAGAATATGGCACATATCCGCTCTTTCGCCTCACGGAAGAAGCGTCCACCGAACAGTGAGATCCTGCGTCGAAGCCTGCGGCTGTCAGCTATGGCTGGATCATGAATCTTGGATTTTTGACAATCTTTGGAGCCGATGTAGCTGGACGCCTTCGCGTTCAGGACAGCTTGGATAATCGAGCCGGGTCTGAAGCCGAAAGGCTCCAGCTACGATTTGCGGCTGGGCGTAGCTGGACGCCTTCGCGTTCAGACGAGGAGTATGATCAGGATTTAGATTACGATCAGGAGGCGAAACTCTGGCCAGGTTATTTAAGAGGTTCCCCATCGAGGACATTGGCCGTTAACTATGGCTGGCAATGAACTTGAGATTCGGTCCCTCCGCTAACGCAGAGGGCTACACGTAGCTCGCTCCGTGAGGAGCGGGACGGCTCGGCAATCGACCAGGTTCATTAAGAAGTAACGAGTCGAATGACCCGAGGCGATCGGCTGAAAGACTACCCAGCAACAGCAGCACTTCGACTGCGGTGAGAAGTCCCTCGCGAATTGCGAGGATTCGGATGTCGTCGAGTGAATATCGTACCGGGACGGCCACTCCACGTTCCTAGCCGAGGCGGCCGGCAAGCCACTCCTTGATAAAGCTGATGTATTCCGAGACGGGCATCATCTCGAGATCTCGGCCCGCGAATCCCTCTTCTTCCCGCCTCTCGTAGAAATCTGCCACGAACTCGTGGAAGTTCTCCCAGATTCTTGTCGGACTCGACGCTTTTTTGTTGTCGATCTCCACGAACCAGTTCCGCACCTCACGCACAAGCCTTTCCGGGTCGTCGCCATGGCTTTTAATATCGGAATTCGACATATCCGATAGCGCACGCTGATACCTGAATCGTTCCTTCTCGAGAATCAGACACCGCTTTTCCCGTCCTTCACCTCCTGAAAAAAGCCTGCAACCCAAATCGACACCCAGCTCGAACGGCATATTCAGCCTGTAAAGCTCGCCGGCACTCGAAGCCTTGATCCTTGAAATGTCGTGTATGCTAAACTTTGACTCGCGAATCAGCTGACAGATCCTGCTAAGCCGAGCCTCCCCAGAGTCGAATGATTCTGAGGCGATACGGGGATTATATTCGAGAGACAAAACCGTGAATAGAAGAGGGCGAAGTAGCGGAATGTACCTCGAGTCGAAGGGACAGTTAATGAAGACATTCTTGGAGAAGGACCCCTCACGAACGCTCATTTCTTCCTTCCACTCTTCTCCCATTTCTGAATGGAACCGTCGCGCCGGTGCACCACTACGTCGCGAGCCTTGGACAGTTTTCGTGCCCCTTTCACGGCGGCGTCCTTCCTGCTGTAGATTCTATACGCTCGCGCAGTGCCCTCCGACTTTACCGCCCAACCCTTTTCCCGGGAGATCACGTGAACTCGCTTACCGGCTGATCCTGTTTTTTTTGCTATAGCCATGCTTGCCTCTTCTCACGACTCGCTGCAGGGCGCTGCAAAGCGGTTCAGGCACATGCAGTCGCTTTCGCACACCATTCGGACCGATATAGCACTCTTCTCGGTCTCTTGTCGAGGCTCTCCCGATGCCGGCTCCATTCGCCCGCCTATTCTTGGAATCCATACGGTTCTCACCTTAATTCCCAAGCCTATTCGGTCCACTCTCGGCTTCTCGCGTCCGCTTCCACACCCGAATCACAGAAGCGGTCATACCGTTCTCTCAGAGCACAGAGTCCAGAAGGTCAGAGATCAGAGAATAAATGGGGGCGCCACCACCCGAAAACCGACGGCCCCGTCCCGTTCGAGCGGATCGATCCAGAAGCGGGCGGCGCAACGCACGAAGTCCCGGTAGCTGACGAACGACCCGCCGCGCAACACACGGGGATCTTCGCCTTCCGGATCGTCATCCACACTCTGCTCGTAATCGGCATAGTCCCCCCGCCACTTGGTCGAGCACCACTCCCAGACATTTCCCGCCATATCGTGAGCCCCGCACTGGGCGGCGCCTTTGGGGAACATGCCGACGGCGCTCGTATGGCCGATTCCGGTCTCGTCCAAATTGCATCGTTCCGCCCGATCTTCCTCATTTCCCCACGGGTACACGCGCCAGTCGGAGTGGCGCGCCGCGCGTTCCCACTGCGCTTCCGTGGGGAGGCTAACGGCATAGCCCAGCTTCTCCGAGAGCCATCCGCAACAGGCCCGGGCTTCGTACCACCTTACCCCTACACATGGGTGGTTTGGCGTCTGATACACTTCTCCATAGTCCATTGGCCCCAAGTTCACTTGCTTAGTTCGCCACTCCCATCCAGCCGCGGTCCAATAGCTTCGTTCACCGTAGCCGTCGGCATCGATGAAGCACTGGAACTGAGCCACCGTGATGGGATACTTGCTTATACGGAAGGGTCGGCGGACCAGATTGCAGTCGAAGGCCGGCTTTTCGTCACTGTGCTCGGCCTCCTCGTCAGTGCAGCCCATCCTGAACTGGCCCGGTTCGACATCAACCCACTCAATGTCCGGAAGCGTCCGTCCCTCCTCATTTCTGACTATGCTCACGCCGGGCCGGCTGTCGCCCAGGCGCCCCAGGACGACCCCGGCAGCCGCCCGCTGCACAACGGTCAGGGCGCCGGCGTCGAGGAGTTGGCTCAGGCGCTCGCGGACGCGCTCGAGCAGTTCATTGCCCAGATCGCTTTCTCTCACCCGGTGAATTCCGATTTCGATCAGCAACTCCCCCGCGAGCCAGCTCTTCTGCCATGCCGTAGGCGATTCTCTTCCGACACGGGGACATAATTGCGAGACAAGGAAGAGCGGTTTATCGGTTTCTCCCTGGAGATAGACGATCTTCCCTACAGCCAGAATTATGACTTCCCGCCACATGGGGACGTCGGCCGCGAGGCGTGCTGCCAATTTGGTGAAGTCGCCCTGCGCCGCGAGGTGGGCGCCGGCCAGGTACTCCTGGAAAGTGCGGTGAGGAAAGGTGTACAACCCGGGCGCACGCTCCAGCAGCAACCCCGCCCGCATCTTCATCACGTCAATTACCTTGATCGCCCAAACTCCACTCTCTTCCGGGTGCAGCCTGGCCAATGTGCCCTTCAGCTCGTTCTCGTCGATATCGGCCAATTCCCCCACGCCAGCCTTTCCGGTGGAGCCGTGGGCCTCGAAGGCGAGTCGCCAGAGAGCACGCTTCAGGTCGACATCTTCCCGGCCGACCTCCCTCAAGAGTTTCCGCATGCCCGGCGCCTCGGGCTCATCCCGTATCTTCAGTTCCTCCCAACGCCACAGCAGGAGATCGACCGTGTCCTCATAAAGGACGGCCCGCGCATCGGGAAGACGCCCCTTGTGGGTGTGCACGAGCGCCATGGCGGTCAGAAGGAGGGGATTGGGCGCGAGGCGCTGGATGTCCGGCCGGCGGACCGCCTCCTTCAATCTCCCGGCCAATTCACCGGCATCCCCGCTACTGATGACGGACAAGCGTTCGAGTTCTCCGTACCAGGCTTCAACAAAACGATCGATCTTTTCGCTATCGAAAGGGGCCAGCTCGAAAGATGGGATATCCTCGAGCTGCCACTTGGGATCCTGGTAAGAGAGCGTCCGGCAGGTTACCAAAACGCGACAATCATGGTATCGATCCGAAAACACCGCCACCGCGTCGCGGACCTGCCTGCGCTGGGAAACGGTGGGCACTTCATCCAGCCCGTCGAGGAGGAGGATTGCCTTCCCGCCCTCGAGACAGGCGCGCAGAGAGTCAGCCGCAAACTCGACGCTCTGGTCGTTCAAGCGGGCGACGATGAACTCCCAGAGGTGGCGGGGGTTCGGATTCCGCCCCCTGGCGGGGAGGGTGCGGGCAAAGTCACGGAGGATGACCGGAACGGGTATGGGACTATCTTTAGTTTCCGGCCAGCCTTGCAGGCGGCCCAGCCAGCCCTGCTCGGGTTCCAGCCGATGCAATGCCAGGCAGAGGCAGATATGGGAGAGGAAGGTTGATTTTCCCGATCCCGGACTGCCCAGTATGACCGCGCGCCGGTTGTCGGCCACTGCCTTCAGAGCGCTGAGCGGACGCGGCCACTCGCGTTCGGCCAAGGCGCGGGCATCCCGTTCCTTGGCCTCAGTTCCCTCAATCTTCTCCTGCGTGGTCGTATCTAGACCGACGTAAATCTGCTCCAGCTCAATCGGCTTGCTTTCTCCCATTGCGTCACTGGTTTCGATGTCCAGACCGCGCAAGGGGAGGTACTTTCGACCCGCCACCAGAGTGCGCAGGTAAGGCGAAAGGCCTTCAGTCGCGGAAGGTTCCCCGGACCGGACCTGGAGAGCCGAAGCTTCCGAAGCCTCGTCGCTGCCGCCGACGGCAAAATGGCGCTGCAGCAGACGCTCGAGGGTAGAGAACGTCTTCTCTACAAGATCGTCGATACTTTCATACTGCAGGGGAGTGACGGACTTCGACTTCTTGGCCGCCCAGTCAGCCGTCAAGGAATCCCGCTTAGTCACCAGGTCGGCCCAGAGCATTGGGGCAGGATCGCGGCCCAGCAGTTGTGGATCGGGAGGGATTCGGGGGAACGCGGCAAGCACCGTGACCGCATCCTCCTCACGATCGCGAAATCGATTCAGTTCCTGCCAGGTTACTTTTCCCACCCGGTTGCGAAAGACAAAGAGGCCGATATTGGCCCGATCCAGATCCGGCTGGATACTCGTTTCCTGACCACCCACCAGGGGAAGCGCGTCAATCTCCCAGAGATAGACGTGGACTGTGCGAAATGCCCCCAGCTTCTTGGTCATGCGGTTCAACTCAATCAGCAGCGACTGAATGCGCTCCTCGAGCTTCTTCACCGCCGCGGCCTCGCGGTGAGCGTCGTCGGCATGACCGACAAATATCAGGAGTTCGTCCTGGCCATAGTAGCGTTCCGCGCTCTGAATCTCCATCACGCGTAACGATACACGATGTAGCCCTACGCTACAGCCGAAAATCGTGAGTCAATTCCTTCACGTGGAGACAGTTCACCGTACCTCCCTGGATTGGGCCGGGGCGTTCGCCCGGCTTCTTCAGCCCGAGGACCGTCTGACCACCGCAGCGGACACCAGCGGATTTTCGTCTTGGATTTCTATGAGTATCATGAGACATCTAATGAGCCTGACCAGAGCTTCCCTTCCATAATCATCGTCTTCATCGTGATCATACTCGCTGCCTCGTGGGCCCTCGGCCCTCCAGACTGCACCGGCGGAAGGTTCATGATCCAACCACACTTGATGGCCCGCCCGACCTCTATGAATTTACTTTTAAGTATTCACCAGGAACCCGGACTAACGCTGGTCGTGAAAATCGAGACCCGAGTCGAAGCGATGAGCCTGCGGAATCGGCGCACACGCGTCCTAACCGATTTAGCTAACCAACGAAATAGCCGAGCCTTCATATGACTGACCTAAGCGAACGTGTTCGAAAAGACGGATGGTGCGTGGTCCCGGGAGTAATCCCCTCCGGGGAGCTCGACAGCATCCGCGACAATGTATCCCAAGCGACCGCTGAGCGGGGACGCGCGGAAGTGGCGGCCAGAGGACTTGGGCACCTAACCGGCTTTATCCGCTATGATCAATCACTGGCGCCCTATCTGGCCGACCGTAAACTCCTCGATCTCTTCGAAGCCCTGCTGGGACCTTATGTGCGGGTCTCTTTTACTACGGCAACCATCAATTATTCCGGCAACGAGCGGGGCGGTTGGCATGCAGATTGGCCTTTCAACCAAAATAACGCGGGGCATGTAGCGGCCCCCTACCCCGATGCCATGATGCACATCACCACATTGTGGATGCTTTCTCCCTTCACCGCCGAGAACGGGGGAACCCTGATTGTCCCCGGCAGCCACCGCCAGCCCAACAATCCGACGGGGGATATCGGCATCGATCCCCTGGCGCCCTACCCTGGAGAGATTAATGCCACCGGCTCAGCCGGAAGCGTCCTGGTCCTCGACAGCCGCCTTTGGCATGCCACGGCGCCGAACACTTCCGGGAGCGCACGCGTTTCCGTGGTCGTGCGCTATGCACCGTGGTGGTTGAATACGCGGATTTTAAGGCCCGACTCCGAAGAGCGCCGCATGATGGTGGACGAAGCAGGCACCAAGGAGAATGACCAGCCCCTCGTGCCACGTGCTGTATTCGAAGGGTTACCGGAGCAGACGAAGCCCCTCTTCCTTCATTGGGTGGAGTAGTAGTACTCGAAACATTGCATCTGGAGCGACGGCCGTCGCTCCAGATGCAATGTCGGCAGCTAGCATTCCGATACCAGGTTGGACGACTGAGAGTTCCCGTCGGCAAAGGATTTTGACACGATCGTGTAATCGTGCGTTCGTGCACACACCATGAATGTGACCCTAAAGATCGACAACACCCTCTGCCGCGAGGCTCGCCACCGCGCAGTTGAGGCCGGTCTATCGTTGTCAGGATGGATTCCCCGACTGCTTGCTCGTGAGATCCGAAACCCATCCCTGGAAAGAGGGCCCTTATTGGAGAAGAAACCCAAGGATCTCCTGGAAGCGCTTGGCGATGACCGTCTGGCAGACATCGATTGGGAGAACCCGGAGTTCAAGGAAAAGGCGCGGGCAGCTGAAATCTGATGGACCGCTACCTGCTCGATACGAATGTGGTCTCGGAGCTAGGGAAGGGAGTGTTTATCAAAAATGGTTATGAAGGTTGCATCGATAACAGGTTCTGATCAGGGAGGTATCACCGATGTTCGGAAACCGCAGGCGGTTCAGAACTGGGCTCTCATCAAGGTCTACTCGGCTCCCATGTGCACCGAATACAAGGGGTTCATGGGGGGAAACCTATCGTCGTCACTCGGACACGAGGCAGCAGGCGAAGTGGTGGAGGTGGCCCAACCCAGCCGCGTCAAGGTTGGCGACCGAGTTGTGGTGATGCCCCAGTATCCGTGCGGAACCTGCTCCCTTTGCGTTGACGGTGATTACATCCACTGCGAAAACAGCTTCGAATTCGAGGCTTTTACGGGGGGCCTTGAGGGTCGGGCCACGATGGCGCAATACTTGTTGAAACCTGATTGGCTGCTGCCGGCGATTCCCGACGGCGTTTCCTACGATCACGGAGCCATGGCCTGTTGTGGTGTCGGCCCCACCTTCGGCGCCATGGACCGCATGGGAGTTTCGGCGTTTGACACAGTATTGATAACCGGCCTCGGACCGGTCGGTCTTGGGGGCGTCTTGAACGGTGTTTATCGCGGGGCCCGCGTCATCGGCTGCGAATCGCATCCGTGGCGGGCCCAACGTGCGCTTGAACTCGGAGCAACGGATATTGTCGACCCCAGCGATCGCCCGCTCGAGCAGATCGCCGAACTGACGTCAGGAAAGGGAGTGGATAAGGTGATCGATTGTTCGGGGAACCCGCAGGCCCATCGGCTGGGCATCGACGCCGTGCGTCGCCGCGGCCAGGTCGCGTTTGTCGGTCAGTGTTCGCAAGACACCATCATTCGCATCAGTCCCGACATGATTCGCAAGGGAATCACGCTGGTCGGCTCCTGGCACTACAATCTGCAGGCTTTCCCAAAGCTGATGCAATTGATCGAGCGATCAGGCGCCCAGTTAGACCGGTTAATCAGCCACCGATTCCCTCTCGATCAGGTCGCCGATGCCTGGGCCCTTCAGAAGACCGGTGAATGCGCCAAAGTAATCCTCAAACCCTGGCCGGAGGAGGATAAGGATAGTGTACTGTAGCCGGCTTCGCAAGAAGGGGGGACCCGGCTACTGAGCAGGGTGGGGAAGTGTGGTGTAGCTCAACTCTCCTCCTCCTAATGAACTTCGTCGATTGCCAACCATTCCCGCTCCTGACGGAGCGAGCTACACGTAGCCCTCTGCAGCCCGTCTCGGCGAAGCAATGTATCCAAGGGCGCCCTGGTTCTAGCGGGATGAAACTGCAGGGTGCAGAGTCTCCCGCGGCGGATCGAACCCACCCCGCCCTTCGGACACCCCTCCAAGGAGGGGACTGTTATAGCTGGCTACCGTTAGGTAGAGGTCCCCTCTCGGGAGGGATGCCCGCAGGGCGGGGTGGGTCATTCCCAGTCTGAGACGAGTTTCAGAGGAGCGGGACGCGAAGAATGAGGAGCGAAGGGACCGGATCTCGGGTTCATTGCCAGCCATAGTTGACAGCCGCCGGCTTCGATCAACGATCTCCTAAAAAGATGCAATCTGAGACCACCTGGAAACCTCTGGCACCCGACCTGAATTCCGTCCTGTCCCACTCTCGGGAGCCCCTGCGCGTGCTTGCCGATCTCGAGACTCCGGCCATCGTACTGCGTCACGCCTACGATTCTGCCCAGATTCAGCCGCTCATCCAGCGGTTCATCCGTATGGGATTAATGCGAGATCCGCTAGCCCCAACAAATCTGGATCGAGCTGACAAGCGTCTCCGCATCGATATCGGCACCAGCCTCGGGAATCGTGGACACGACAGAGACGCCTTTTTTTCCCACGCCGCCGAAACGCATCGACTGTTTACCTTCCTCTTCGAGGGATTCGATAACCCCGTTGCCGTCATCTACGACGCCCTGACATCCCTGGCAGTCGGAAAGAGTGTTAAGACGGCTCAGGAGCCGGACGGACACCGATACGGACCAGCCATTTTTCGGATTCACTATGAGGGGCAGTTCTACCGACCTCATATTGATCATGTGGTGCTCCGGGAGAAGCGAACCGGCTACTCCGTTTATCGATTCACCCACCAGTTCGCCGGAGTTCTTTGCCTGCAAAATTCTGCAAAGGATGGACGCAGCCCTCAAGGCATTCTCCATCGTTGCGCATGGCAACCTAAGCTACAACCGCATCTCGAGGGCAGCACCTTTCACGAATACGCAATCGAAAATCATATCGAGCACTTCCGGGTAGATCTCAAGCCCGGTGACCTCTACTTTTTCAACAGCGGATGCGTGCATGAAGTGCCGCTTGTGGAGGGAGATCAGCCCAGAATCGTCCTAGCCGTTTTTATCGGGTTCTCGAAGGACGAAGAAGAAGTCTTTGTCTGGTCATGAACGCAATCCCGGCGGACCCCGTTTCCTCGCAGAGATAACCGATTGAGCCAAGTCACCCGCGCGCGATATAGGGCATCGTGGTGGCCATGACGGTCATAAATTGCACATTCGCCGTGAGCGGGAGACTGGCCATGTAGACTACCGCCCTGGCCACGTCTTCGGGGTCCATGGTCGCCTCTTCCAACATCGTCCCATTCGGCTGGCGGCTGCCTCCCTTCCGTCGCTTGATTTTGGCGACCGCCGCATTGCCGATGTCGATCTGTCCGCATGCTATATCGAACTCGCGCCCGTCAAGCGAGGCGCACTTGGTGAGGCCGGTTATGCCATGCTTGGTGGATGTATAAGGCGCATTGTTCGGCCGCGGCACATGTGCCGACACGGAACCGTTATTTATAATGCGCCCACCCCTGGGCTCCTGACTCTTCATCATTCTGAACGCTCCTTGCGTACAGAGAAAGGTGCCCGTCAGATTAGTGTCCACGACTAATTTCCATTGTTCGTAAGTGAGATCTTCAAGCGCTATGGATGGTGCGGAGGTGCCCGCATTGTTAAACAGCAGGTCGAGTCGTGCAAAAGTCTCCTTCGTCTTGGCGAAGAGGGCTCGAACGGAGACAATATCAGTCACGTCTGTTGGAACGACCAACGTTCGCGAGCCGTCAGGCGCCTCCTTGGCGGTGGTTTCCAGAGCGTCCACCCTTCGACCTGCCAGGACGACGGCGTATCCCTCCCGCAGGAGCGCCAGGGATGTTACCTGGCCGATGCCGGAACCCGCTCCGGTAACGATGGCGATTTTGTTGGATGAACTCAATTTGCCCTACCTCCTTACTAGTGTCGTGTCACTCGAACAACCTTACGATGAACCCTAATCAAAGAGGCAAGTGCACTCTCTTGCAAGTGTCTAGACGAACGATGCCAGGAGAAAACACGAACCGCCGATCTGGTTAGACGAATGATTACCGGTATACCCACCTATGCCGCTACTCTCGGGCTACCTAGGGATGCCGCGTTGAGGCGGTTTGTTCACGGACGGTCCAGCTGTCCATAGCGTCAACCAATATTCTGTCTGTTAAATAAAAGTAGACACGAACCTGGACTTTTCGGCACATCGAGCTTGGTTCCCGCCTTCTTGCAAAGCCGGCTACGGGAGCAAGAGCTTAGGGTCCCGGTAGATTCGGAAGACCGTTATTCCTGTTCCTGAATGATCTCATCCGCGAAAATGCGTGCAATCCTTGTTCCAGATCCGGTATCTTAAGGCGCAGACGAGAACCGGAAGAAATCCGAGGTGCGCAATCTGACCGAGACAGAACGGGAAACCTTTTATGAGCAGGGCTACGTCGTGGTCCCGGATGTGTTTCCAGGCCAGGAACTCGGCGAAATCGACCGGGAATTGGACCGTATCCAGGAAAAAAAGAGGGCGCAGAGGGGCAAATTTCACGGAACCGAGGCGCGCGGCTGGATCATGAGCCTGGGACTGGCCTCGCCCATGACACGCCGGCTTTGTGCGGACGAACGACTCCTCAACCTGGTTCAGGACATCGTCCATCCCGGCATTGCCATCTACTCCGCCAAAATGGTGGCGAAAAAACGCTATTCGACGGAAGTCTGCCACTGGCACCAGGACGATGCCTATTACTCCCAGAAATCACAAAGCAGAACGCGCATGTCGATCTGGTTCAGTCTTCAGGATACAACCCCCGAACAGGGCTGCCTGCAGGTCATACCCGGCAGTCATAATCGAGGGCTCCAACCGTGTAGTCAAAGGCGCGGAGGTACCTGCACCCTGGGTATCGATACGGAAGTCGATCTGTCGGAACGCGTCTATTGTCCGGTGCAAGCCGGATCCGTGATTCTCTTCAGCGCGCTGCTCTGGCATGCCTCCGAAGGCAACCAAACCGGGGAGCGGCGCCGCGCCTTTATCGTTTCCTACCAGGAAGCCACTGTAAAGGGCGGCAACGGCGCCCAGTGGAAGATTCTGAGACCGGCAAGTTGACCGGTGCGAAAGATTGACTGTCATGTGCATTTGGTGGGGGACGGGAGCAGCGGCAGCGGGTGTTGGTTCCGACTTCACTCCGCAGCGCATCGAATCCTGGCGCGGGTAATCCTCAGGGAAGCGGGGATTCCCGTGTCTGCCATGGAAACGGGTCTGGACGAGCTGTATGTGGAGCGCCTCGTCGAGCTGGTCCGGCAGTCCTCACTTGATGCCGTTGTTTTGCTGGCGCAGGACATTCCCTACGGCGAAAGCGGAAAGGGCATGCCGGAAAAGGGCGGCTTTTTCGTCCCCAACACCTACCTGCTGAAGGTTGCTGCGAAGTATCCCAATCTATTCCTGCCGGCGGTTTCCGTTCATCCAGGCCGACCCGACGCAATGGAGGAATTGGAACGGTGCCTGGCGGCGGGGGCCCGCGTGCTCAAGCTCCTGCCCAACTGTCAAAATGTCGACCTCGCCAGCCGGCGCTACCGAAACTTCTGGGAGCGCATGGCGGAGGGCCGCATGATTCTGCTCTCTCACACCGGCGGCGAGTTATCGTTACCCGTGTTATGCCCGGAGTTTGCTGATCCCAGTCTGCTGCGCTTTCCTCTGGAAGCAGGGGTCACCGTGATTGCCGCCCATTGCGCGGGACGTTCGGGCCTCTGGGATCCCGACTATACCGATATCTTGGTTGCGATGTTTGACCAGTATCCGCGCCTTTACGGCGACAACTCGGCTCTCTGCAGTCCGGTTCGGTGCCGCACCATTCCCAAGCTCATGGCGGAACCGGTGAGGTCCCGGATCATTCACGGGAGCGACTACCCGATTCCAGTCGGAGGGTTCGGCCCCTGGCGCATCGGATCCCTCGCTTGGCGCGACTGGAGGAGCGTCCGACGGGAAGCCAACAGCCTGCAGCGCGACTATTTCTTGAAGCGTGCCATCGGATTTCCTGAGGATACTTTCACGCGATTGTCGGCTCTATTGAATCGTACTTAGTAACCACGGGCCCTCCTGCCCTACCTGCGAACTGCCGACCAAACAGCACGCTCAAAGGGCAAATGCCCGCAGATCGGTGGTTTTTGAGGCACCATCGAGAATGAGCTCGGCCATGGCCATGCCGCTGGCGGGAGCATTGAGAATCCCCCAGCAGCTATGGCCGCAAGCGAGATAGGCGCCGTCCATGCCAGGCACGGCGCCCATGCGGGGAAGCCCATCGCTGTAGACGGGCCGGAAGCAGGCGGTCGCCGGACCAATTTCACAAGTCCGGAAGCGCGGCGAAAGGGATTTCGCAAGGCTGGCCAGGAGCTCCGTCGCATCCTCTCTGGGCGCGACATCCCTCGCTCGGGCGGGCAACCTGACTTGCTCGGATATGGCACAAAGATAGACGGTTCCGTCCGATCGCACCACTACCTCGGGATCGCTGATGGTACCGCCGATCGAAATGCTTTCGACAAATAGAGCATGCGCCGGTAGCGGTGCTGAGGGTGTGAAAGTAACGCTGTGACCCTTCAGGCCATAGACTGCGGGGAGGGGCAAACCCAGCAGGCTGCTGGACCAGGGACCCATAGCGATGACGGCGGCGTCACAGGGCAACAAATCGCCGTCAAGCCGGACTCCGGATACCCTAGCCCGAGTCGATTCGATGGCCTCGACACGCCCGCGAACAAGCTCGGCCCCGTTGTTCACAGCCATTTCAATCAAGGTTCGAGTGAACTTTCGAGGATGGACCTGCGCCGTGGTCTTCTCATCCCCTAACTGACCGCGAACGCGGTAGCTGTCGCTCAGCCAAGAGACTTCACGCGCTGAACCCTCCAGGTAGCCGCCCGAACCCACGGCATAGGTCTTCATGAGACGAAAGTCGTAGCGGGCACCATACTTAAGCGCCCATTGCTGGTGCAATGCGAAGCTGGTTCGAGCCAGTTGAGCCAGCGGCGTAGCGTCGCACCAATCCAGAGCGAGAAAACCTCCGGCTTTGCCCGAAGCCGCTCCTGCGACATTTCCCTCCTCGACGATGGTGACGCGTGCTCCCCGCTCGCTCAGGCAATACGCAGTAGCTGCGCCAATGACGCCGGCCCCGCAGACTGCGATATGGGGTGTCGCCGAATTCATGGGATTCCTACCGCTTTGCCGCCACACCAAAGAGTGCATAGCCGAGGTTTATCGATCATGGGCTGCGAGTCTGATGGGATGGGCTGGGAAATCAAGGGCAGGTGCTGTCTGCCACGTCCGGAAATCTGTGAGATTTCCAGACTGATCTTCCCTTTTTTCTTTACAGGAGGTAACAGAGAATACAGAGGGAAGTGCGCGATTTCTCTCTCTGTTCCCTCTGTTTCCTCCTGTTCAAATTGAACGAGGAGACAAGAAAAACATTCGTCAAGGATTACAATCTGAGAGACCTCGGATTCTGGTGTCGTGCCGGTTTCACAAAGTTGCTTATCGTCTGAATCTTCCCATTTATCTCGCCACAATGAAACCAGTCAGACTTGGAATCATCGGATGTGGCGTCATCGGAGGTCATCACATCGCGGCCGCCGCGGCCCATGACGGGATCGATCTCGTTGCCGTAGCGGACCTCGACGAGTCCCTGGCATCGAAGGCCGCTTCAAAGTTCGGCGTGCCCAAAAGCTATCCCAACGGAGCGAAACTTATTGACGACCCGGAGATCGACGCCGTCGTTCTCGCAGTCATTACCGGCATCCGCGCACCGCTCGCTCGCCGGGCGCTACGCCAGGGAAAGCACGTCCTGTTGGAAAAACCACCCGCCATGAATGCGGCCCAGATACGCCGGTATATGAAACTGCAGGGCGATCTCGTCGTCGCCTGTTGTTCCTCCCGCCTCTCTTTTCTTGATGGCGCACGTGAGGCACGCCGTGTTTTTGAGAGTGGAATTCTAGGTGAAATCCGCCTCGTCCGGTGTCGGGGAATCAGCGCCGTTGCCCCCGTTCGCGAGAATTCGCGCCCTCCGCCCTGGCGCGTCAGCCATAAACTGAACAGCGGCGGTTACCTCGTCAACTGGGGCGTATACGACCTTGATTACCTGATGCATGTGACTGACTGGACACTCGAACCCGAGGTCGTGCTGGCACAGACCTGGCCGATCGCGCCCAACCTGGCAAAGGGCCGCGTGGCTCCGGATTCCGATGCCGAAACCCACGCCGCGCTTTTCATTCGCTGCCGCAACGGCGCAGTAATCACGTTTGAGCGGGGAGAGTCGGTCGCAATGCCGGGCGAAGCCACCTGGCAGATCACGGGGGAGCGCGGATCCCTGCGGCTCCGCATGGTTCCGCGAGGTGAAGGCCCCGTGGTTACGCTCGACACCGCACACCCCGACACCGGCCTCAATACGAAGGTGATCTTGCAGGATCCGGGCGAAGATATCCAGCACCAGATGCCGATACGCGATTTCGCGGCGGCTATCCGCGAGGGCCGGCCGCCCCGGACGGATCTGCGGAAAGCACTCGTCATTCAAAAGATCTTCGACGCAACCTATCGATCCGCACGCATCGGCCGTGCGGTACACGTCAAGCGGGAGTGATCCGCACGCATCGGCCGTGCGGTACACGTCAAGCGGGAGTGAATCTTCGTCTTCGTCCCCTTCTTCTTCACTTCTTCACTCCGACAAAGAGGAGTATATTTTGACAGGTTAAATACGCTTAACATTCATGAACGCTTCCGGCACCAACCGCAGCAAGAAGATACGGACCGATGACAGCCAGGTGATATTGGGAATTTCCATCGTCGGCAATGAGATCACTGTGAACCCCGTCGAAGTCCTATCGCACATATTCAGGTAAGTGAGGTCCCGGGCTGCGCTGGGCCTGGCGGATATATCGTAGGAGGAAACTTGCGGCAGCACATTTCCCGCTCCTCACGGAGCGAGCTAAGGGACCCACGGTGTAGCTCTGCCCGTGAGGGCAGGGTCGATCGCCAGCCAGCCCGCATTAACAGTGAAGTTTCACACTAGCAAGGCCCCCGGCCGCGCTGCGCTTGACCGGATCAAACAGGAGTGAAACTTCGGCTTGCGGGGCCGTCGGGTGTTGCTAGAAGTGAGGGTGAACCGGCATTGGCTGCGGCAGTCAAAACCCATGCGCACACTGGAGCTGAATATGCCCCCACGCTAGTCTGGTTCCGAGTCGGCCATCAACCATTGGCAAGGTCCGTCTGAACGGGCTCTCCCCCAGGTTAGAATCCTGATTTAACGGCCACCTCGGGTCGCAGCCAATGCCCTAACTAAAAGAAAGGAACAAGATATCATGGCAGCGAAAAAGAGCAAGCGCAGAGCAAAAAGGAAGGTACGGCCGATACAAGCCTGTCCGGTGATCCGGCCGAACTGCGCGGGGATCGATTTGGGATCGCAGGAGCATTGGGTATGCGGACCGGCTCGGGAGGACGGCAAAGTCAATGTGAAGGTATTCGGCAGCACCACCCCCGAGCTGCATCGGCTGGCCGACTGGCTGATCGAGCAGGCAATTGAATCGGTGGCGATGGAGAGCACGGGAGTCTACTGGATCCCGTTGTACGAGCTTTTGGAATCGCGCGGTCTGGAAGTAGTGCTGGTGAACGCGCGCCAGCTCAGCCGGGTGCCGGGGCGCAAGACTGACATGATCGACTGCCAGTGGAACCAGCTGTTGCACAGTTGCGGACTGTTGCGCGCTTCGTTCCGGCCGGCCGAAGCGATCTGTGCGCTGCGCGCGGTGCAGCGGCAGATGGCCAATCTGGTGGACGCACGCACGCGTGCGGTGCAGTGGATGCAAAAGGCTCTTGACCAAATGAATGTACAGGTGCACCGGGCGGTCACCGACATAACCGGCCAGACCGGCATGGCCATCATCCGGGCCATTGTGGCCGGGCAACGAAATGCCAAAAAGCTGGCCGCTCTGCGGGACCGGCGCTGCAAAAAGAGCGAAGCGCAGATCGCCGAACATCTCAGCGGTAATTGGCGGCGCGAACACCTTTTCAACCTGCGTGGGGCGCTGCAGTTGTATGACCAGCTCGAAGAGATGATTGCCCAGTATGAACAGCAGCTCATCGAACAGATCGAGGCGCTGCAGCCGGCCCGGCGCCGTAGCCTCAAGCCGCCGGCGCATCCCAATCCGACCAAGGAAAAGGCCATGGGCAAGCGGGGCGAGCAACCGATGCGCACGGCGCTGTGGCGGCTCTACGGGGTAGATCTCACGCGTATCGACGCGATCAGCACCGGGGCCGCGCAGGTGGCATTGACCGAAGTGGGCTTGGATCTGAGCGCTTTCCCCGACGAACATCACTTTGTCTCCTGGTTGCGTCTGAGTCCCAAAATGGCCTTCTCGGCGGGCAAGGTGCTCAAGAAAAGACCAAACAGCTTCGGCGCCATCCGGATGGGCGCCATCCTGCGCATGTGCGCCCTGACCCTGCGCCACTCCCCGAGCGCGCTGGGAGCCTGTTTTAGGCGCACCGCCCGGCGCAAGAGCGGCGCGGTGGCCGTCTTCGCGCTCGCTCGCAAACTGGCCATCCTCATCTACTGCATGCTCCGTTACGGCCAGGACTACGTCGACGAGGGAGCCAAACGCTACGAGGCACGCTTTGCCGAAAGACGCTTACGATCTCTCAAAATGAGCGCCCAATCGCTCGGCTTCAAGCTAGAAACCAATACACTACTGTGGAGCAGGAGCTACTTCAGGCGGACTATTTTGAAGGCCGGCACCAGATAAATGGCAAACTGGCCTATGATTTTATGCAAAGAAATATTGCGATGGATTGAACGATACCCTCGAAAAGCCTACTCCCCGCAGCCAGCTACGGGGAATCTACGGCTTTTTGCCCCTCGGGACCGGGTGTCGTCCTACGAGGTGTTTTTTTAGAACCCTGAAGTCCCGAATTGTCGGGACAGGGAATAATCAAGTTCAAGGTAAGTACCATGACAATCATACGCATCGGTATTGTAGGATCGGGAGGCATGGCGAATCGGCGCGCCGACAACTTCGCTGCTGTTGACTCCTGTACGCTCTCGGCAATTGCCGCCCGCAATCCCTCCACCGGACCGGCCCTCGCTGAAAGACATGGAGCACGCTTGGAACCCAACTGGAGGTCGCTGGTCAGCGGCGACGATGTCGACGCAGTCGTCATCGCAACCCACAATGAGATACACGGAGAGATCGCGCTGGCCGCACTGGCTGAGGGAAAGCATGTCTTCACCGAATACCCAATCTGTCGCCACGCCGCTGAAGCAAAAGCATTAGCGAAGTATTGCCGTGACGGTGCTCAGGTAATCGGTACCACTCACAACGAGAATGTCTCTGCTGCCCACGCAGCTTTAAAGGACGAGATATCCCGACTCGGCTCGTTGCGGTTTGCCTCCTTCGAGCGCATTACGCCGGGGCGCGGAGCACGCCCCGAAGTGCTCTTCAACCTCAGACTTTCCGGACCACCGGCACTTTTCTTTGTCTACCAGATCCATCCTCTGGTGGATATATTCGGGCCCGCTCATTGGGTCGAGTGCGCGGCCTCCTATCAAGACCTCGGCGACGATCACTCTTATAGCGAGTTCGTCAGTGCCTTAACCGTTCAATTCGCCGCCGGCGGATTGGGTCATTGGAACTGGGCGGGGGGAGTCAAAGTCAATCAGGCAAGTCAGAGCCAACGTCTCATCCTTTCTAAAGCAACCTTGATCCACGGTTCAGAGGGTTGGATCAAGTCGACTCCGGACGGCCAAGTAGCACTCGATCTGCCCATGGGTTCTGCTCAAACGCTCGAACAGTACTTTCTTGACCAAATTATAGATCCTCAACAGGAATGGCGGAATTCCGCGCTTACCGCCATTGACGCCGCTCGCATCGGTATTGCCGCTGAACGGTCGGCAACGGAGAATCGCCGTATCTTCCTTGATGAAGTCTAGGCACTATCAGACTTTACTCACCAGTATTCCCGATTCAGCGCTCGTGAATTTCACGCGGTCGATCCTGCGGCTTCCATCCTAACAGCCGCATTGTCTTATCGTTGCGGAACTTCCCGTGGGGCAGATCGGTGAGGATATAGAAAATCTCGCAGCGCGACGGGAGCGTCCCCACTTCCACTTCCAGCGCACAACGAACCGCTTTGGCCGCATCGCGCCATGAGACCGAAAAAGGGTGTTCCAGCCACGATCGAGCTTCGTCGTGATCGCGGAAGTTGTAAAATAATAGCGTGAGCACGTGAAAATGCTCAGTCTCGCTGAAGACCCTGCAGATCTCCTGCCCAACCCCTTTGCTCAGAGCATAGAGAAGCGTTCCCGGATGCGGCGGTAGGTCCGGATTGATGGTATCATCGAAGTCGGTGTAGGAGGGCCCGGCAATGGTGAAATGCGGTCCCGTATTGATAATCAGCTTGATGCCATGTGCTACTGCAGCCCGCATTATATTGTAGCAACCCATTGCGTTTACCGGGAAGGCATAGCGCGGGTCGTCTCGCAATACGGACAGATTCAGAATCGCGTCCACTCCCTCAGTTGCCCGCAGCACCTGCTCATAGCACGACACGTCAACCGATTGCCACTCATGTTCGGTGTCGGGTTTCTTGATGTCGGTCAGGCGCAAACTGTAATCGTGCTCCAGTTCCTCCACCACGTGAGGACCCAACATCCCGTTCGCACCCAGAACCAATACTTTCATCAGAACACGCCGGGATTCAGGGATTGAAGTGCCTCAGCGCTCCCTTCGCTTTCTTGGTAGACGATCGCACATGCGCCAAATCGGATTGAACGTGGTATAGATTCCAACCCTGGCCCACCTTTTCCAGGGCAGAACGAAGCGCCCCGGAAGCATCGTCGGGCAACAGCGCAAACGAGTTCTCGATTGCGCCTTCTTCATCAATCGAAGCCACCAGATCACCCATACGGAGACAGGTCACCGACAACTTTCCTTCGCGGGCGAATTCCCGACACACAAATTCCGCTACATAGGGACAAAGCAAGTGAGAATTCGTAGATGGCCGTGGCCTCCAATTCTCGTTCACAACCCAACGCGGGTCCAGCAGATCGAAAAGATGAAGCGTGCTCACCACTACGCAATGGCCTACGCCCATCTTGACCGCCGCCGTAAGCAGGTTATCGGTTCGACGGGAGCAGATATCCATTCGCAATCCATCCGGGTCGGACGAGGCCCCCAGGAACTCTACGGATGGCTCAGTCAGGTGTACTATCGCCTCCATACCAGCCACTAGACTTTCCGTGGACTCGTCGGCATCCATGGCACATGCAATGACTTCATCTTCTCCCTCAAACACGGAGAAGTCGGTCAGCCGCAGCGCGTGCTCGCTACGGACAGCATCGGCTAGCTGAACACCTAACAGCGAACTCGCCGATGTGATGAGCAGGTTCATACGGGAGCGAATGGGTCCGGCATTAGCTTCATTTCGAGGGCGGGCAGACACTGTTAATCAACGCAAGATCCTCCACGCTCAATTCACCATCCGCGGCCCCGGCATTCTGGCGCGCCTGTTCGGGACTCTTCATTCCCGGTATCGGACAGGTCACCGCGGGGTGCGTCAGGACAAACTGTAGAGCCACATCGACCAACGTCCTACCTTCACGATCCAGCGGACGCAAAGCTTCCACGGTTGCCAGATTCCGCACAAACACTTCATGCTCATTTCCTTCGTTCCAGCCGGATCGTACCGTGTCATCGAAGCTGCTCGACGAGGTAAACTTTCCTGTCAACACCCCCTTTGCCAAGGGTCCTCGCAGGAGCACGCCGATATCGTGTTCCTGACAATACGGAAGAATATTCCTTTCCGCTTCGCGGGCCAGGATCGAGTAGGCGATCTGACAACTCCCACAGGACCCATTTGCATTCAGCTCTTTCAACCCCCCGATGTCATTTGTTGAAATTCCGTATTCGCGTATTTTTCCCTGCTCCTTGAGCCGCTCAAACGCCTCTACGAAAATCTCCGGTCGTTCCGGGCTGCCAATGTGACACTGGTAGAGGTCGATGCAGTCCATTCCCAGTCGGTACAGGCTGGCATGGCAACAGGCGGTTACACTGTGGACCGTCTTAAACCGCATGGGATCATCATGGCGGCGCGCCCAGTTGCCGACCTTTGTGGCGACAATAATGTCATCCGGCTTGCCTCTAAGCGCTTTGCCCACCAACTCTTCACTGATTCCCAAACCATACGAATCCGCAGTATCGAATAGGTTGACGCCTGCGTCCCGCGCGGCATGAACGGTAGCAATCGCGTCACCTTCACTAACGGGTCCCCACTGGCCGCCGATTCCCCAACAACCCATCGAAACCGCACTGACCTGCCATCCCGTCTTCCCCAAGGTTCGATATTTCATGATTCGAGCTATACGATGTTCGTCAGCACCGTTTGACAATGTATCCCCGTGACTTTTCGTCCCGCTCCAGGTCGACGATGCCGTTTTCCTGAGCCTCTTCGAGCAGGTCCCCAAATGACCGGAAGCCGTAATAGGATTCACTGAAGCCCGGCTTGCGCCGCCGAAGCGTCTGCTTGATCATTGAGCCCCAGATCTTCTCTTCTTCTCCGCGCTCCTCCAATAATGCATCAAAAGTCTCAGCCAGGAGATCCCACGCCTCCTGTTTCCTTTCCTTATCCTGTGTCTGTGACGCCCCCTTGACTTTGGTGTCTTTGCGGCTGCCTCTCCCGCCGCGGCCCCTTCCCTTGGGCCGCTCGCGCCGCACCTCGTCGTCATAGTAGATGAATTCGTCGCAATTCGCTATGAGCAGATCCGACGTCGAGTTCTTCACCCCAACGCCAATTACGGTCTTGTTGTTTTCCCGAAGCTTGCTGACCAGAGGAGAGAAATCGGAGTCGCCACTGATGATTACAAATGTGTCCACATGCGCTTTCGTGTAGCAGAGGTCAAGCGCGTCCACAACCATGCGAATATCGGCCGAGTTCTTGCCCGACTGCCGGACATGAGGGATGTCAAGCAACTCGAATGAAGCCTCGTGCATAGCGGCTTTGAACTCTTGGTAACGCGTCCAGTCACAGTACGCTTTCTTTACTACAATATTTCCCTTGAGTAGCAGGCGACCCAGTATTTTCCCGATATCGAACTGGGCGTAGCCAGTATCGCGAACGCCCAGGGCTATATTCTCGAAGTCGCAGAACAGGGCCATAATCTTGGTGTCCGTGGCGTCTGTCATAAGTCCCATCTCTTCACTTCACTGTATTCCGCCAGATTCCGCCGAAGGCATCAAGCTTTGCATCACTCTGATAACCATTTCGATTGATCCACAGTGAAATCATTCGCTTGCCATCCCAATGCTTTAATCCGACCGTTCTTGGACCCGACACCTCGATTCACGCCGATCGAAGCCTCAGCAGTTTCATTGCGGAAAGATATGAAGCTAAATGTTAAGCCTATACGGGAACGCGTTCTCAACCGGGACGTCTTGAGCGGCATCTTCCTCAACCTCGGGTCAAGCATCACTGCCGAAATCGCAGCCAATTCCGGATTCGACTGGGTTCTCCTCGACACCGAGCACGGTGCCGGAGACCACGATGACCTGAGGCACCAACTCCAGGCCGTCACCGGTACTCAGGCAGCTCCTATCGTCCGAATCGCCTCTAACGAGATTCCACGCTTCAAGCGCGCACTGGACCTCGGCGCCTCCGGGATCATGGTTCCCTGGATAAGCTCTGCCCAAGAGGCCGAACAGGTGGTCGCCGCCATGCGCTACCCGCCTCTCGGGATCCGTGGCGTGGCCAGTTCTCCACGCGCCTGTGGCTACGGAACCGCCTTTGACGATTACTTTGCTCACAATCACGAACTCCTCACTACGGTTGTTCAGATCGAACGAGAGGAAGCCATCACTAATATCGACCAGATAGCCGCGGTCGATGGTGTCGACGTCCTCTTCGTCGGTCCGCTCGATCTCAGTGTCAGCCTGGGTATTCCCAGGCAATTCGACAACCCGCGCTTTCTCCAAGCACGCAACCGCGTGGCCGAAGCGGCTAGGAATGCTGGAAAGGCCGCAGGGATTCTGCTCCTCAGTCCAGATCAGGCTGACAGTGCCTTCGAAGTTGGTTTCACATTCGTTGCTCTTGGTTCAGACGGAGCTCTCGTGGCCAACGGTACGCGTCAAATTGCCGATACCCTGAATGGGTACAAATCAAGGTAAGCAGTAGGGAGTTGCACCACTTGATATACTGCTCAGACTATGTCAGACGAAATCCTCAAGGAGCTTCTTAAAGCAAACCAGAAACATACTCCATGCGCCCTGGTCACCGTCACTGAAACCAAGGGATCCGTGCCGCGCGAGCCGGGATCAAAGATGATCGTCTACGGTGACGGCAGCATCTCATCCACGGTCGGTGGCGGAAAGTTCGAGTCGCTCGTCATTGAGGACTGCGTCCGGGCCATCGCGTCGGGAAAGCCCCTGCTCAAGACCTACCCGCTTCACGAAAACGATCCCGCGTCCTTCGGTGCCATCTGCGGAGGAGAAAGCACGGTCTATATCGAGCCGCAAAAACAACCCGTCCGCCTTTTCCTCGTCGGTGCCGGACACTGCTCCCAAGCCATCGCCAGAGTCGCGGCCTTGAGTGGATTCTCAGTTATCGTGATCGATGATCGCGAGGAACTCACCAAATCCGAATACTTTCCATCGGCCTTCGATCGCATATCGGACCATTCCGCTCCCCATATCTTCGCACAGACAGAATGGCTGCCATCCGACAGCGTGGTCGTCGTCAGCCGCAACTTCATGATCGACAAAGAGGCCCTGCGCACACTGGTCCCGAATCTTCCCGGAATCGGCTATGTCGGAATGATTGGCAGTGTGCGCAAGGTTCGCCGTGTCCTTCAGGAACTCATCGATGAAGGCGCCGCTCCCAACCTGATCGCAAAGATCTACTCCCCCATCGGAATCGACATCGGTGCCGACTCTCCCGCCGAAATCGCCATCAGCGTCATCGCTGAAATTATCAAAGTCCACCGCCACGGCTCGGGCGAACACCTCAAAATCACCCTCTAATCCGACGAAATTATATTTTTTATCTGGTAGAATAAACTTGACTTTCATGAAGTGTCGATCACCTTAGCCCTTATGGGTCTACGAAGAGTGAAAGGTGAAGGAGCTGCGGTTTATCACTGTATGTCGCGTATTGTGGGGAGGGAACGACTACTGCACAACGTGGCCAAGGAGGTCTTTCGGAAACAGATTTGGCGAGTGTCCTACTTCTGTGGAATCGAAGTACTGACTTATTGTATAATGGACAATCATTTTCATCTATTGATACGGGTGCCGGAGAAGCAGGAAGTATCTGATCAAGATATGGTTATGAGATTCGTGAGGCTGTATGGCAGAGAAGAATTATCGATTGATGCGCTTACCCGAATGTTGGAGAGGAACGATGCCGAAGCCGAGCAGTGGAGGAAACTGATCTTGGGTCGGATGGGAGATTTGTCCATGTTCATGAAAATGCTCAAACAACGATTTTCGATCTGGTACAACCGCAGTTACGAGCGAGTCGGCACGCTCTGGGCGGAACGGTTCAAGAGCGTTTTGGTGGAAGACAGCAGGTTTGCGCTGGTCACGGTCGCAGCTTACATTGATTTGAATCCGATAAGGGCCGGATCGTGCCGAGATCCGGGAGAGTATCGCTTCTGCGGATATGGGGAGGCGATGGGCGGCTCGGAGCAGGCCCGCAGGGGATTTTGTGGCTCCATGCGAACCGCCAACTGGCAGCAAGCACTAGAGGAGTATCGACTAGCATTGTTCGGCAAGGGAGCCATGCCAAAGACGGGTGGCCAGCCCTATCTCGACCATAAGGCGGTGAAGCATGCCATCGACACTGGCGGAAAGCTTGCGCTGGCGGAACTGCTTCGTTGCCGGGTACGGTATTTCACTGACGGCGTGATCTTGGGAAGCAAAGATTTCGTGGAGTATCATTTTCAGAGAGTTCGCCACCAACTCGGTTCCCGACGCAAAACAGGAGCGCGCCCCATGAAAGGCTGCGATTGGAGAGGGCTGACAGTCCTAAGGGATCTACAAAAGGAAGTGATAACACCGCCCGATGGAGAATGACCACAGGCATAATCGACTCACCCTACCCTCCCGATGTAGAGCCCTCGACCTATCAGGCCAGTATTCCGATAATCGACAGCGAAACCGGCAGCGGCAAAGGCATCATTCATTTCCTCTCGGGTAAAGAGATGCAGCCGGTGTTCCTCGGTGAAATGGTTGACTCCTTTTGCTGAACCAACGAGGTAGTGGAAGAGAAGAACGGAGTCGTCACCATCCCGGTTACCGACCGTCATGCGGCAAATCTTGGCCCCACTGGATTCGGCAGTAGTCATTTGCACTATTCCAGGATTCCATCTCTCGGGTGTGAGCCAAGGCTCCACAATGGCCACTCCGCCCGCATTGAGGTGTTGACGAAAGCAGCGGAGTGTAGAGTCGAGACCGGCCTTCGTGCGAGCGTAACCAATGGAACTGAACAGGCAGATCACTACATCATAGGTTTTGCCCAGTTCGAAGCGTGTCATGTCACCCACCTGATAGCTTCCTTTTCTGTTCCTCTCCTGTGCCAGGCGAACGAATTCCTGGTTGATATCAAGCCCATCTACTTCAAATTGCTCAGCTAGGAACCGGTCATGTTGTCCGCTGCCGCAAGCTACATCCAATATCGAATTTGCCTCGGGACGATACTCACGGACAAGCTCGACGATTTTCGATGCTTCGGTCCGATAGTCCTTCCAAGCATAGATGGCGTCATACCATAGGGCACTTTTCGAAAAGATATCGTCGGCATTCATTGTTGCGATTTCATCTCTAAAGAACATGAACTTTCAGCAAGACACAACCCACCATGACTAAGGTGGGGGCCATCATTCTCGCAGCCGGGGCTTCCCGTCGAATGGGAAAGCCAAAGCTACTCCTCGAGGTCGGGGGTAAGACCGTCATTGCCCGCCAGCTTGCGCTGCTCAGTTCGGCGGGAATCTGGCAAACCGCGGTCGTAATGCGCCCCTATGATCGCGAGCTGCTAGCCGAGGTCGATGCCTGCGAAGACCCACCTACGTTCATTGTGGATAACGCGACCAAGGATCCGGACGACATGTTCGGTTCGGTCCTTCGGGGACTGTCGAAACCACGGTGGGACGAGAAGATAACACATCTAGGGATCTTCCTTGCCGATCAGATTCTGCTTCGTAAGCAGACGGTTCAGAAACTGATAGCCTGGAGTGAAGCGCACCCGGATCGGATTATTCAGCCGGCATACGCGGGACGCCGGGGACACCCCATTTTTATTCCAAGAAAATACGTTAAGCCAATCGTAAACGGGCAGGCCAAATCCCTTCGCGATGCGTTGCGCGTTCTCCAAACGGGCCGATCATCCCTGACCGTCGACGACCCTGGGATTCTCTTCGACGTGGACACTCCAGAGGACTTCCGCAAAGCCCTTGCGTGTATGCAGGATCGGCTGCCCAGCACGGGGTGATCCCTGAGATTCCCTTCTCTGGTACTCCGTCGGCCAAGCGTCGATTTATCTTCGCACTAGCACTGAATGGCGTACACTTCCAGAAATGCTTGCCATCGCCGCAAAGCCTTATGGCGTTTCGCGTACCCTCGCTTCCGGCTTTGCAATCTGCCTATATCTAGCGCAGATCTTATCATCCCACGCATCGGACGCAGACAGTTTCCCCACGATATCTGCATCTTTTGAGCATGTCGAAGTCGCCGAATTGATCCAGTCGCTGGCCGAAGATCTTGGAATCAATATCGTATTACCCGCTCCTGAAATCGGAACTATCTCTATTCGACTTCATCATGTCAGATGGACGGAGTTCCTCGATGCCGTTCTAGAACCCCTTGAATTCAACTGGATCCAACGGGGCAATATCTACTGGATTCAGCCCAAAGGAGCGCTCGCGCACCAGCCACTAGAGACGAGGATTATCCCGGTGGATCATGCCAACGCGTCAGATATCGCCGAGATCGCCGCTAATCTGGTCGATACTTCTATTGGAGAAACGGTTTCCTGCGATGTGCGGACGAATGCACTGATTGTAACGGCACGGCCCAATCGTGTTAAAGAGATAGGCAAACTGCTTCGGTAAGGATCGGTTTGACATTGGTAGTGATCATGAGCGTCGTGGCCATAACCGGTCGCCTCGCAGTGAAAGCCTCCGCGGCGTTCGAGAAAGTGATGATTGTTTATAAAATCTACCCACAAGACCGTAGCGCATTTCAATTTAAAGGCAGCGTGTTCATAAAGCTGACGCGACGACTTCGCGCGGCCTCGGGCGCGGGAATAGCCCTCCTCGTCAGTCCCTGGTTGATGGCTGGGAACGCGTTGGTCATCCAGTCGGACTTTGGCGGCCTGGCCATGACTGGAGTGGCCTACGGCGTTTCCAGCGAACTCGAAATCTTCAACCTCAATCCCCTTATTCCCCTTTACGACATCGAAGAGGCCAGCAACAGTCTACAATACACGGCAGCCACCTGGCCTCCCGGAACCGTATTCGTATCGGTCGTCGACCCCGGAGTGGGGACAGAGAGGAAATCGGTGGTCCTGAAAACGAAGAGCGGCCACTACTTCGTGAGCCCGGACAATGGTTCGTTATCGGGTCCCGCCGAGAAATTCGGCATCGAGGCGGTGCGGGAAATTGACGAATCCGTAAATCGCAGGAAAGGCACCGACTGGTCACATACGTTTCACGGTAGGGATGTCTATTCGTTCACCGGCGCCCGGCTGGCCGCAGGTGTCATTACCTACGAGGATGTTGGACCCCTTCAGGAGCCTAAGGTCATTTCATTGGAAAAACCAGGAGCGACACTTCAGGATGGGATTTTCTCCGGGACCATAACGGGAGGTACGGGCCGGTTAGGCAATATCGCGTTCAACATCGAACGTCACCTCTTTGCCGAAATCGATCCTGTCTATGGTGAACCCTTCACCGTTGTCGTTCGGAACAAGGGTAGAGAAATCTGGCGCGGAAATTTGCCTTATGTGAGGACATTCGGCGATGTTCGCCTGGGTAAAGAACTGCTGTTTGTCAACTCCAGTGGGTTTCTGAGCACGGCCATCAACCAGGGCCACTTCGCCTCCGCCCATGGAATTGGGGCAGGGAGAGATTGGCACGTGGAAATTCGAAGGGTAGAGCAGTAAGAAAACCGATAACGCCTGAGAACCCGCTGCGGGTTCTCATCCCGCGGAGCCGTCTTCGTCCCGCATTCGCGCGATTTTGCCCTGAAGGAGGCTGGGAGGTCGATCTGCGATTTACTAGATCGAGGATCTTTTCAATTGGAAGTGAAGAAAGTTTCTAGATTGGAGGTTACAAGGATTGGCGGGCTGCAAACGGCTACCTTCGGGATGGACCTGACGGACTTTCCGGACGGCGCGATCTGGTTTGAGGCTTGCGCGCTCGACCGCCATGATGAGGGCAGTCAGAAGGATTCGCCCGAATACACGCAATGCCAGGGGTGATTTTCTCGACTTCATTCCGGTATCTGGCGGTGGCAATGACATCTAGCAATCTGTCGGGCTTAGATTCTGAGTTTCTGGAAGGAATTGGGTTAAAGTGAGAAAATGGGAGTTTGAGTGGTCGAGGCAAACGACAGATTTCGTAAAGCTCTTCTGCGAAGAGCTGGATGGCGATCTTTTGGGCTGAAAATCCTTGCTGATTGGACTTTATGCCATGGTTGTTCCCGAATCGTTTCCGATCAAGTTGAAAAGCCGCTTGAAGTTGTAACCGAGGCACACCAGGTGCCATTCGGTTTCCACTTTGGCCAGTCCTCGCAGGTGAAAACGGCGGAAACCGAGCACTTCTTTGATGATCCCAAAAACTGGTTCGACCGTTTGTTTGGGTTTGCGGTAAATCTCCCTGCTCTCCTCGCTGGCCATGCGCTCGGCCATGGCCAGGCGGCGCTTCTCTTTGATCGGGGCAGCTTTTTTCTGCTTGGGCGGCTTAAAGTCGTAGCGGGGTTGGTGGTATTCTCGTTGCTGACCCATCGAGCAATAAACGGTGGCCCCGGCTTGTTCCACCTCGGCCATCTGATCCATGTTTTCATAGGCGCTGTCCACCAGAATCGTGGCCGCTTCTGGCAGTTGCTCGGGCATGCTTTCGAGCTCGGCGCTAAGCTCGTTGCGATCCGATGCACATTGACTCACCCGCGCCCCCACTAATTGGCTGCCCTCGGCAGCGACTACCGCTTGAGCATTGTAACCTTGTATATAAGGGCTGCCTTTACTGGTACGTATCTCCGCTCAGATATCCTTATCAAAGTGACGCTCCTTGATAACGCCTGCGAACACGAGGACCGTCGTGTAAGCCCAGAATGCAGTCAATAACGGCAGCGCGACATAGTGATGATGGACGCGCAATCGTGATGGCTCGCAGCATCATCATGTAGCCGTATGATTTGGACCTGATCGAAGGCCGGTTGCTGATACGATCGGCGCAATATGCGGCAAGACCCAGGAGACCGAAGCCTACCAACCTCAGGAAGATCATCGCTACAGAGCTCTGCCCAAAGTCCATGACCTCCGCCGTGCCGAAGAAGCGAACCAGCATGTAGACGGCAGGAAGGACTCACAGTTCGCGCCGATCGCCCCTGCCAATCTCAAGAGTTGGTTTCTCAGTTGCTGGCTATCAACCGACTGCGTAGTGAAGAGATCGAGATCGTAGAATAACCGATGATCGAGATAAGACATCCCCAGGGCCGATCCTCCCGTAAGGAAAAACCTTTGGTCTTCGGCAAACGAGGCTTCAAGAAAATCCCGCTTGAGCGACGTGGTTGCTCTAGATTCTTCCCAGCTCACGCCACGTGTTCACCAAGCAAACCCAAAGTTCCCGTCGACGGCCAAGGCGGGGGACCAGAACTTCAAAACGATCCGCTATATCTCGCGGTTTCGAAAACTTCCAAACTTCGTCAACCCGTGCTTCACGCATTAGCCATGCAGCTAATTCAATCCACTCTTCAGGTGAAGACGGGGCGAGTCTTAGACGTAGGGAATCAATCGACTCCTAGCGATCCCAGGCAAAGGCGAGCGATTCAGCGCTCGCCCCCGCATCGAATTTGGCGTCATCGGACATGTCGGGAAAATACTATGAGTCGATTCCTTTGGCGCTTCAAGCTACCCGTGCAGAGGATTGATCCAGGTCAAATCGGGAAAACGCGCGAAGTCAGCATCGTTCGAGTAGAGCGCAGCCCGGTGTTCCAAGGCGTAGGCGGCCAGAGCGGCGTCCGAGACGAGGGTGCCGGAACCCATGGCTTTGGCCACGAGATCCATCACCCTGTCAAAGTGATTTGCAGTCGGTGTCAAAACGCGCACCTGCGGGAGCGCGAGCCAGCCATCGACGACAGCCCGTGCCGTAGCAAGGGGGACCACGGCCCCGCCCAACCGGGCGTTGGTGGCGATGCGGACAAAGCCCAGGCACACCTCATTGGGCAGTGCGATCAGTTCCTCGCCTCTCATCACGCCCTCCCACCAGCCCGCGGCCCGCTTATGTTGCCGAACGTGGGGATTGTAAGCGTAAAGGAGAAGGTTGAGATCCGGGAGGATCATGCGCCGAGCTCCCGCAAGGTCTCTTCGTCGTCGAGTTCGTCAGCGAGTCGATTCATGGTTACGTTCATCAACTCGGAGGGAAAAGGCTCTTTAAAAAGCGGTACGACCTTGACGTTTCTGCCGGTCTCTCTCCGACCTAAATCTCTCCGGATGGACCGGTTCAGAACCTTCTTGAAGGATTGCCCTGTCCTCCGTACTTCTTCCTTCAGGAGCGCCTCCGTATCGGGATCGATGGTAACGGTGGTTCGCATAAAGGCATCATTACATTAAAATTAATGCTGTCAAGACAGCACAGTCTACCTACGCCTTTCCATGATGACAACAAGGCCAGTGTGACGAACGTAAGATTGAGAATATGCTTTGTCATCTAGAATTCGTAAGCAAGTTTGAACCAGAAGTAGTCACCTCGGAGGCGTTCGCTTTTTTGGAGTTCGGGAAGCCATCGGATTTCCGCTACAGACGTGCTCTTTTCACCTGGTATCAGGTAGCCGAGCGCCGGCCCAATGCCGTTGGTGGAGTCGCAGCGCCGGGTCGCACCGAGTGAAGTATTGAGAGTTGCGTCAATCTCAACCCAGACAAAGGGCGCAGCCACCCCGAAGGCATAATGGGCTCCAAGCACAAGTTTCTCAAAGAGTAGAAACCGGCCAACGTAATCGCGTCGCTACGGGCATTGAAGCATTTCGAGCTGCCGATATAAGGCACGGCGAAAGGATGAGCACGAGAACGTACCGTGTTCTCGCCGCAAACCTGTTAATACGCTTATTCATCTGTCCGAATGCCGAAAACGAGGATGCTTCTGCTTTGAAGAAAGGCAATGGGAGAGGCGCCTCGGACATTCAATGAAGTTCGCGACGAAGTTTGGAGGGAGCGAGATCAATAAGACGACAAAGTTTACGGCGAAGAAAACGACTAAGTTTGGGAGTGCTCCCTAGATCGAATGCCACTATCCAACCTACGACTATGACGGCGACCGGCGAGTGGGCGTCTCGGTGAATCGCTGAAATTCATCCCACATCCATGGTCCGCCGATCATATCCGGCCGCGCGCATGGCGAAACCGCCAATGACGATATATTGTGCCCGCTCCCGGTTGAGATGACGGCAGAGGTTAAGGAAGTCCTCTACCGAAGGCTCACGTGACTCTATCTCTCGGTTGTCGGGCGGCGACGCGTTATCATCCTCGCAAACCATTCCTCTGCCTCTTCGTGAGTTCTAAAACAGTAGACACCGCGCGGAATAAAGGGGGTTGGCAGGGCGCTTCGCCATTCCTTTACCGAGGCGGTGGAGTCGTGTTTTGCGGAAAGCATATCCGTCGGCGTTTTGCGGTGGCCAACGATCTTAACGCTGACTTCGACATTTCTCTGCGAAGGGTTCATTCAGGTTGCAGATTGCTACAACACCATAAGTTTCGCAACGATTGATTAAAATGCAGTAGATTTTGGTCAATTACTTACAAAACCGTGAACCCTCTCCCAGCATCTCGCCCAATGGCATCATTATTCGGGCAGGGAATCATTGTCGCGATCTTCGTCGTCAACTTTGTCGAAACTGTCAAGAAACCCAAAAACCGACGACCCTTTTAATCATCCAAAACGCCGCAATACTTCCGATTGCGTAGGGAGGAAGGTCCCAGGCCCATTGAGGCGGCTTGATGCGGATGAGCGTTGCCACCGTGTAGTTCGCGAGCATAGCCCCCACGAAAAGCAACTGGCCTGCTTCCACACCGATGTTGAAGGTCTACCGAATGGGGTAGGCATGAAATAGACGCTCGCCCAATCCAACCAACAGCACCACTAACGTGTAAACCGTGGATTTGTAAATGACGTTGATGTATCCTCGGTGATTCCGAAACCGGTGACCGGCCCTCGTGTGGTCGAGCACGACCACCACTTTTCCGACAATGAGCGCACCCACCACGGCCGAGGAGAGGCCGTAAAATTCAATTTGATATTGCATCAGAAAGAGCTTCTTCAGGGCGATGATAAGAAGAAAGCAGCAAAGGAAATAGAGCGTCACCCGGCTGACTTCCCTAAACTCGCTGGTGATGAATTCTATGAACTTCATGATCCGGCGCCGGAGTCCTGCGTTCGGTCTCGGGTAGGTGTGGGTTTCGTCAGCAGGAACAGCTTCACCAACAACGGGATCACGGCAGCGATGAAGGCCACGAGCGAGATTGGCGGCAGGAATCCCGGCCAGCCTTGAGGCGCAAGCCATCCGGAGAGGCCCATGACGAGCACGTGTCCTGCGGCGAGGGCGAGCAGAAGTACCCCATTCTCTGGCCGCGCTGCCATCGGTCGCCCCCAATGGCATCGTACATGAATGGCAGGGAGGTGATCGCGGCGATCGCGAGGCACCAGAGGCTCAGCACACCGAAGGCAAGGCTCAGTTCGCCGGTGAGGTTCATCTTGCCCGCCGCGTCGGAAAAGCCTGCGCAGTAGTGGAGTTTGTGCGCTATGCAGTCAGGATTCGAGGCTCATAGTTTATGCTTGGGGATGGCTCTGTTCCTAACCTTGAATTTTGAACCCGTAGACCCTTCTTAACCGCCCCCGCCAAGGTGCTCACGGCGTGTACCAGATCGAACTGGTGTAGGCCCGTTCCTGAATCGTAGCAGGGTAATCGTCCGGGTGATGCCGATTCAGTGCCCTTGCATCATAGAGCGAATTTCGGGGTGTCGGAATTCGCAGCACTCGGACGTAATAGAAAGTGCTTAACGCCGCACCAAAGTCGGGGTCTGACCAGACGGTTGAAAGCTGCGCATCACCAATTGTGTCGGTCCAGGTGGCGGTCTTCAGGTTCACGGTGTTACCGACTGGCTTAACGAAGTCGTCCTGTCCCACTTTCCTTCCATCCGAAAGCGCCACGTCGAAGATCTTCTCATGGGTCATACCCTTCTGGTCGACCCAGCCCTTTATGATCTGAATGCGATCCAGGTTGGCATGGTTGGGATCTTTAATCGCACTGATGAGAAATGCCGGCGCCGTGCCGCTCCGGGTTTCGGCTGGCGGGACCAGATCGCCGCCCATGGGCACGCCCTTGCTGTAACCGATTCGCCCGGGTGCACGTTTCTGAGCATCTTTCGCCTCAAAATTCCAGCCGCCGAAGAACCAGACCGTCATTCGGGGGCCTGTGGTGGCGTACCCTTCCTTGCGCTTCATGGCATCCCAGATCGCTTCACGGGTGTTTTCAGTGGCTCATACCGCCGCATAGCCGCCGGCCATCTGTTCCCAGCCCCACATCTCAATCTCCCCGAACTCCGCGATCGTATGCTCCCAGCGAATGCGGGTCTCGGCATATCCCCGTGTAAGCGGCTTTCCGGTTTCCGGATTGATCTCGGGGAACATGATGCCGTTGCTCAGATTACCGTTGTGGGCCAGAGCAAGAACCCTGCCGCCGGTTTTTTCCTCATACGCAGCCATCCACTTCCAGAGATCTTCTGGGTTGAAACTCTCTGCCGTAGTAATAGGGAAGCATCGGCAAAGGTTTCGATCCCTCAGTTTGCCGTCAGCGAACCCTGTTACGATCAGGAGGTAAACAGATTTTCCACCTGATACACCAGGCGATTGCCAAGTCGGTATGAATCTTTACTCTTCTGGAATGAAATCAATCGTTTCGGAAAAGGGCCAAGTCACCATTCCAAAGAAACTGCGTCAGCGCTTGGGCTTGCGGACGGGAGTGACCATAGACTTCCACGAGGAAAACGGCAAGCTGGTGGGTGAAAAGAGGATAGAGAAGTGCCCTTTTGAGCAATGGGTGGGTAGCGGAAGTCTGCCCTTTGGGAAGAATACCGAAGAGTTTCTGGCGATCATTCGGGATCGATGATCACTTCGCTCGACAGTTCGGTAATCATCGACATTCTAACTGACGATCGCGATTGGAGACCGGCATCCCTGGCTGCGTTGCGTCGAGCAAGATCGGAAGGCCAGCTTGTCATTTCGGACTTCGCCCTCGCTGAAATACACCCTGCTTTAGGGGATCGCCAGATTAGCGCGTTATTGCAAGAATGGGAACTTGCTTATGTGCCTTGCTGTCTCGAGGCCTCCATATTTGCGGGGGAGTCCTTCGCGCGATACCTGGCTCGCGGAGGAAAACGGGGGCGTATCGTAGCGGATTTCTTGATAGCGGCACACGCCCACTACCACGCCGACCGCTTACTTGCGAGGGACGATGGCTATAGACGAGACTACTTCAGTGCCGTTACGATCTGGATGGCCTCCGATTGACTTCCCGGTGTCGTGTCCGACAAATAAGCATGCCAGTACCGGAGCTATTTTCATCCTCAGCAAGGTGCCCGTGCGGCCCGGCGCGAGCTATCCCCTCTTTCTCAACTGGGCGTCATTTTTGACCTAAGTCGTTGATAAACGACCAAAGGTCTCCACTACATCTCGCTAGTTTTCGATTCGATTTTTGGTGGCGGTTGTGCAGGAAGTTCAAGCTTTAGCTGGTTGAGCAATAGCTTTTGATCCTTACTGGGCTCGGTGTAACGGGTGAGCACCACGGTGCGCCCGTCGGTGGTGGGTAGCTTTACATCGAGCATTTGCATCGCCGCCATTTTCGAAAGCACCTCGGCGGCAGTAAGACCAGGGGCCAGATCGCGCAAGCGACGCTTCAGAGTGACCCATAGGCAGTAAGCCAGGAAGCTGATAAAAATATGGGCCTCGATGCGATCGTCCCTTTGGTGATGGATGGGCCGGATGGAGAGGTCATTTTTCATTTCCTTGAAAACTTGCTCGATCTCAGTGAGTTGGATGTAGAGGTGCCAGAGGCGGTGCGGATTGTCGGCACTGAGGGTGCTGCGCAACAGGTAGCGGCCTTCCCGGCGATAGGCCTGACGGTAGTTCTTCCAGTTCAACCGGAAGCTCACCGGCGAGCCATTGGCGGGGCCATCCTCGGGGGCTACGGCAATGTCGAGTAAACGCCAGATCCGCGGGCCGGCTTCCTTCTTGGCTTCGCCCAGTTTAATGAGGATGGTATCGCGCTGGTAACGCCGCTTGCTATCGCGGAGCTTCTTGAGCCTCTCAAGCAATCGGCGCAAACCGCGCAGACGCATACCCTTTTCTTTGTGCAGACGCTCCTTGCTACGGGCCAAAACATAAGTTTCACCCCCCTCCCTGATGAGTTTTACGTCGATACCTGCACGCAGATTCTGCCACTGCTTTTGCAGCAACGATTGCTCGAACTTGTCCAGCCACGAGCGCGGCGTACCCACCAGATAGTCGATCGGCGGGTCGCTTGCACGCATCTGGGCCAAAACCTCCTCGGTAGGTATTCCCCGATCCATGACCCAGATGCGCCGGGCCTTGCCGTAGGCCTTTTCGATGCGAGCAAGAAAATCGCCCAAGGTGGTTTGATCCAGGGTGTTACCGGGAAGCACTTCATAGGCAATCGGAAAGCCCTCCGGGGTGACTACCAGGGCGATCACCACCTGCAGACAATCCCAACGTTTGTCTCGGCTGTAGCCGAACTTGCGGATTCGGCTCGAAGCCGCTGGTTCCTGGTTCGGATCACACTCGAAATAGGTGCTCGTCAGATCGTATAGCAGTACCTCGTAACGGGTGTTGAACAGATCGCTCCAGCGGTTGGTCAGGTGGCTGAACAGGGCCTTTTTGTGCTCCAGCAATCGATCGTGGCAGCGATACAGGGTGTTCTTCTCGGCCAAGGCGAAGTCTTCGCCCAGAAGATCGGCCATGGCTGATTGCTCATACCATTGGCGGTGCAGCCGCCACTCGCTTCCTGGATCGATCAGTCGATAGGCCACCAGGGTTTGCAACACATGGGCCCACCGCCTGCCTTGCCGGGAAGGCCTCACTCGCTCGCGCCAGAACTCACCCAACCCCAATTGTTCATAAAGCACGCAGGACAACCAGCACGCTCCCCATTGCCGGGGCCGCTCTATCCTCAAATCTTTGAGCCGAATCCGTACGATGCTTTCCTCCTCGAGCGGCGGCGCCCGATCTTCGGGAAACAGCGCCACCTGCTCCGGCCGGGCACTACCCTCGGCAAAGATCTCGATACTCTTGCGCCAAGCGCTGCGCTGGCTGTCGTTGATCTCTCCAAGGTAGAGAACCTGCCTCTGCACCACCCGACCGCCACCCACACGCTTATTCTCCACGATGTTCCAATAGCAATGCTCTTTGCCATCTTTGCGCCGACGATTGCACCTCAGAAACATGATGGCCCCCAATTATACAAACATATCGAGGCCTGGGAAGAGGGTAGGTCTACACTACAGGCTGTTCTGCCAACCTTCCCCCACTGTTTATGCGACTCGACAGCCCATTTACCCCCGAAAAAAACTTTTTTAGAGGTTGAGTTGGTCAAGTCGGGCTATGGCTCCATGGCTGCTACCCAGATGGCGGAATTCTTTCTGCGGGGAGATATCCGTTCTGGCAGAGAGACTACCTGAGCCTCTTGGCGGCCAGAGATATGCCGAACCGGGGTAGCTGGATGACTTCGTCATTCAGTACAGGACGGAGAATCAGACTGGGTCCGGATTAACCGTGACAGTTGATTCTATTGAAAATTTCCCTGCCGTTGGGCACCTTCATGTTCATGGCTCGCGTCTTCTGCTTTCTGTTTTCGTTGCTCACCACCACGCTTCGGTCGCGGCTGTCGCTGCAGCTGGAAATCGCCGCCCTGCGTCATCAGCTCTCCGCGTATCGGTTGAAGGGCCAAAGACCACTCATCGCTCCGCCTGATAGACTGCTCTGGTCTCTCCTCGCGAAGTTGTGGCCGCAGTGGCGCGGAGCCCTGTTTTTTGTCCAGCCGCGAACAGTCACGCTCTGGCAGAAAAGGCGATTCCGCGAGTATTGGCGAGCGCTGAGTCAAGCCGGCCGACCAGGTCGGCCCAAGATCGTGCCGGAGTTACGAAATCGCATCAGGCGGATGTGGCAAGCGAATCCCACCTGGAGCTCCCCAAGGATCGTCGCGGAGCTTCACAAGCTCGGGATCGAAGTCGCGAAATCAACGGTGGAGAAGTACAAACCGCGCAGGGAGGAATTGCCCTCTGCTACTTGGCGGACATTTCTCGATCTGCACATGAGGGAGCTCGTTGCTATCGACTTCTTTATCGTGCCGACGGCGACATTTAAGGTGCTGTTCGTTTTCCTCGTGCTGGCACATGATCGACGGCGAATTATCCACTTCAACGTGACAGAACATCCGACAGCCCAATGGACCGCCCAGCAGCTCGTCGAAGCGTTTCCCTTCGATACCGCTCCGCGTTATCTGTTACGAGATGGCGATGGCGTTTATGGTGACAAGGTTCGGCGAAGGATCGAATCTCTCGGTATCGGCGAGGTCGTCACGGCGCCGGCCTCGCCCTGGCAAAATGCTTATGTTGAACGCGTGATCGGTAGCCTTCGCCGAGAGCTCCTGGATCACGTCATCATCCTCAACGATCGGCACCTCAAGCGACTGCTTTCGTCGTACTTGGACTACTATCATCCTTGGCGAACGCACCGGTCTTTGGACCAGGATGCGCCGTACGGGCGTCCCGTACGGTCAGCCGAACTGGTTCAGGTCGTCGATTTCCCAGTCGTTGAGGGACTCCATCATTATTACCTTCCAAGGGCGGCATGAGTATTCGGGACGCACACCCCATCTACAGTCGCTACGCTCCTTCCGTCAAACCCGCTGCGGGTTCTCTTCCCGCCTCGGTATTTTTGCGCGGCAAAAATACGCGGAGAGGGCGGGATTGGTTGCGCTGGCGCGCAATCGCTTTGCGATCACCCTACGGGCGCCCCATCTACAGTCGCTACGCTCCTTCCGTCAAACCCGCTACGGGTTCTCTTCCCGCCTCGGTATTTTTGCGCGGCAAAAATACGCGGAGAGGGCGGGATTGGTTGCGCTGGCGCGCAATCGCTTTGCGATCACCCTACGGGCGCCCCATCTACAGTCGCTACGCTCCTTCCGTCAAACCCGCTACGGGTTCTCTTCCCGCCTCGGTATTTTTGCGCGGCAAAAATACGCGGAGAGGGCGGGATTCGAACCCGCGGTACTCGCAATGAGCACACCTGATTTCGAGTCAGGCCCGTTCGGCCACTCTGGCACCTCTCCATCAACAACTTACGTACATTACGTACTTTACGGTGTCATTTTGGCGCCATATTTCTGGGCCAAAATGGCAGTAAAAGTCTACTTTGATAGGGAAAAGAACAAGTGGGGCGTGAAGGACACGGCCCGTGCAAAGAGAACGGGAAAACAGCAACTCTTCACCCATAAGTCAAGAGCTCAGGAATTTTCAGGACCCACAGGCGCGTTGCTCGACAAATCATCTCCTTTTTAAGTTAGTGCATCAAGCTCCCAAAGCCGCCGAACGTCGAGTCCAGGTGCGAGCGAAGCGAGTTACCTGTGACGCCTAGTTCGAGGCCTTTTGGCGCTGTTCAAGCCACCGGGATAGAGACGTGGCATTCTCGCCTGATCTGCGCCCCGCGAGAAGACCCTCCACACTGATATCCTCATCCAGCCCAGGCCAGTGGATTCCCTCGCCATCTCCGATCAACTCGAAATGCTTCCTTTCGGCAGGACTTCCCGCGAGCAAGCGCGGGTACCATGCCAAGGGAACTGAGAGAGCTCGCCCGTCGTCGAGTCCGACAGTCATGGAATTATCGGAAAAAGCAACCGAAACCGCAAATACCTCACGCTCAGTGACTAAAGTGCTCATGCCAAGTCTCGAATATCTTGTCTCTGTTCATTTCTACCAGTCTCTGCAGGGAACGCAATTCCCGATCGCTGAATCGTCGGGAACGAGCCACTCGAACAGGATCGAGCCAGAACTTCGCGGTAGAGCGATCTCTTCGCACGTGGACATGGGGCTGTTCGTTGCCTTCGGAAGAGTAGAAGAAAAGTTTGTACGGTCCGATGTCGTCAATTGAGGGCATTCCCGTCTATTCCTGCTTTTCATCATCAAGGTAGGACCGCCCGTTGCCGGGCAGCCCCCTCACAGATCCCTACGTGCGGTTTTCCCGCATAGGGCTCTTCAGGGTAGCGCGCAATAGTCATCGGGCCAGTCCGAGGGTGAGGTTTCGGTTCGTCATTCCGTACGGTGTTTCTACTATTCGATGTCCCGGTATGCCCAGCTCTTTCCACATCTGATTGAACCTGGCCCAGTTGTAGCTTTTCCGCTCACTGCGCCGATTCAACCATTTGAAGACGATACGCTGCGCATACCAGTTGAACTTGCCCAGCATCTCGCTGTTGCCGATCACTCCGTAGTAGTTCCAGTAGCCCCGGAACTTGCTTCAGAGCATGGCCGCGATCCGCCCGATCCTCTGGTTGCGGTTCTTCTTGATCCACTCCGTGAGGTTCTACAGGGATTGTCGGAACTTCTTCTCGCCCCGCGCTTTCTTCCTCAGCTCCAGCAGGGAGCTTGATACGCTTTTTGAATAACAGGGACTCCCACCCTGCAGGAAGCGCCACGCTTCGCCCGGCGCACTAACGCTGAGGATCTGCGACCGGCTACCGGCAGCGCAGCCACGACTTCAGCGTTGATATTCGAATTGTCATTCCGCTCAAGACTCGGGGCGGGTAGCCGGATCGTAGCATCCGCTTGTTCTGCCCAATGTCGTGCTTAGGTCAGGCCACGCCTGCAGTGTGATCCGGGCAACTCATTAGATACTCACGCACTTCGAGCTGCATTCGGTCGATCCCGCTCACGAATCCAGATATCGACGCTCGGTAGTTTTCTGAGTTGCGCTCGGATCTGCGGATCTCCGCAATCTGAAGCTGGAGTCGCTCGACGCGCTTGAGCGTCACTGATAATTCTGTGTCATTCGCAATCATGATGTCAGTCGGTTACCTCAACTATTCCTCTATTCTGTCCCTGCCGAGTGAGCATCCAATCCCTGATCGCCGCCTCCTCACCACCGAGTGCTCCAATCGCTCTGACCCAGAAGACACTTGCTCCAAGGTGCGACTGGGCGGATGCATGGTCGAAGAGAACTGCGCCTAATGGATCGACTTGAGACACATCGCAATCATCACCCATAATCATGAAAATGTCGATATCGTTCGGATCGGGCTTCGCCGTGACAAACGAGCCAAACACGATGAACCGTTTCAGATGTCCCGTGCCTTTAGCGATTTCATAGATGCGCTCAAGGCGCATGGCGATCGCCTCCCTCTGGAGCGTCAATCCCCCGAAATGCGCGACCACCTCGCTCAAGGGAGTCCGAAACACCTCCCCCGGCAAATCGCCATGTTCATCAAATCCTGGGAAAGCCACTTCGTGTTTTCTTGGCAGAACGCCGAGGCTAGGCGCGGCGCGAAGCGACGTTGGCTACGCCGTCTGGTTCGATTTTCGTTTTCTCACAGAGGCACGGAGGTCCTTTCAGAGAGATCCGTTGATGATTCGAACGATTCCATGCTTCATCAGCTCTTCGCCGAAGTTCAGCAGATATCCCAGTTTCATTCCAGTCAGTTTGAGATAGGTGAGCAATTGCTTCTTGGGCGCCGGATTGAGCTTCTCGACCGATTTCAACTCTATGATGACTTTGTCTTCGACGATCAATCCGCCCGGAACCCTTCGTCAAAACTCTCACCTTCGAATCTTATCGGAACGCAGACTTGCCTTCTCACGCTGAGACCTTGCTTCTCCAATCGTCGGCCAAAAGTCACTTCATAGACCGTTTCCAACAAACCAGGACCCAACGCCTGTTGTAAGTGCACAGCACAGTCCACGATTATTGTTCCGACTTCATTCTCGTCCATCTCTGTGCCTTGTTCTGCTGCGCTTGCGAGTGTCGCAGGCTCGGTAGTGCCTCCGTGAGAGACTCCTGTTTCATGGAGACGATTGAGCGATCCGCCAATACCGAAGCTCAAAGCCGCTGGGCCACATAACCCCCTCGGCGTCTGAAATAGACGATCAGAATACAATAGCACACCAGCATGATGGCGGGAAACACGGCCACCGTGGCCAACGCGTGCTGGCGGGCCTGGGCAACAATTCCGTCAGCGATGGATTTCTGGGCTGGTTCCAGACGCTCGATTCTGGATAGATCCACCGGACGGTAGCTACCAAAAACACTGAGGGTGGCTTCGCCGACGACCTTGGCGTGAATTTCCGGTTGATGGGCAAGCAGTTCGCGCTCCACGGTCTTGTCCTGAATATTGCCCAGGAAGACCACGCCGACGACGCCTACTCCCAGCATACCAACCCCTCCAATCGAATTTAAGGTCAAGGCGCCGCCTCGGGGACATTGTTCGGCCACGACACCCAGCATAGTAGGCCAGAAGAAAGTCTTACCCACCCCGTAAACGGTAGCAGCAAACAGTACAGCCAGGCCTGCTTGCACCTGGGAGAGGGCAACTAGGCCGATTGCCGCGAGTACACTTGAAACTGCCAACAGGCCGAGAGGCTGAAAAAAGTGGACGATCGGCCCCGCCAGAAAGCGTAGCACGGTCATAATAAACGCGGTGTAAACCAGGACCCACCCTGCGTAGATCCCCAGACCTTCCATAGCCGGTTCCATAAGCTGGGTTATCCAACTATCCGTACCCACCTCGGTAGTAGCCAGCGGAAGCATAATCAAAAGCAGGAATATGAACAATGGTCGGCCCCATGAGCGCACGTAAAATGCAAAGGATCCAACCAGAACGGCAATCAGGGCTCCTTGAACGAGATCGGAAAACGCGAAGACACGGCCAACTTCGCGAATCATCAGAAATACGACCAGGAAGGCACCCAAAATGCCAAACTCCTCCAGCATGGCCCGATAGGGCACGCCGGCGGCCACCCGCTCATTAACGGGAAAGGTACGGCGAAAACAAAGAACCGCGTAAATTACGCTGGGGAGAAAAATGAGACCAATCTTCCATCGCCAATCGACCGCTCCCATGGCGATGGCCAGAATACCCCCGAGCATGATCCCGCCGGGCCAACCAGCATGCAGTATATTCAGCCACTTCGACTTTTCTTTGGCATACATTGTGGCCACAACGGGGTTGATAACTGCCTCCACGGTACCGTTGGCCAGTGCGAAGAGAAAAGTCCCGATATAAAGGCCCCAGTACCCCTTCGCGAGGATTGTGAGAATGGTAGATACAACGTGCAGAATCAGTGCGATGACCAGAGCGCGCCCGTAGCCCAAGCGATCGACCACCATGCTCATCAGCACGATACTTATGGCAAAGGGCCACAATCCTACTCCGAAAATCTCACCTTGCTGCGTTGCACTGAGGCCGAATTCCCGCCCCCACTCGCCAATAATCTGGGCTCTTACGGCGAACCCAAAGGCACTTGTAATCAAGGCAACAAAACAGCCCCAGAACACGAACCGCTGATTCCGGTCAGGCTTACCGATATGCATACCCAATTTATTTACCCAGTGTGGTGAGTCACAAACACCACGCTATTTCTCCTCTAATTTATCGGGACTGCCTACCAAAATGAGAACTCCTCGCTCCACCAGCGATCTCACATATTGGGTCACGGCCACGCGCGATTCGTGGAAAGTCAGCCGATGCCGCTCCGCAAACGCATCAACAATCCATTGAACTTCGCGCTCTTGTTGGCACAATCGGAAAACTTCCGATCCAAGTCCATCGAGCCGCAATAGCTTTGATTCACGAGTAGGAAAGACCCACGAAAGAGGCGGAACGAGCCAGTTCAATTTCCTGAGCGGCAGGCGAATCTCCAACTCCCCTTGGGCGCTTGTTTGAACCGACAGTGCCTCGTTTCTCACCACCCGAGACTTCATTAGCGTTTGCCAAGGCGCCGGATGGTCCCGATATTCAAATTCCCCCAGTGAAGTCATACAGAGTGGCAGCTTTTCCCTGGAAATTCGCTATTCCAGTATCGTGTCGGGCACGACACTTGTGAACCGGTCTCTCTCTACTCACTACAGCTCAGCGCCCAGGCGCAAGCAAACTTGAAATGTACGGCTTGCGCAGAACGCTGCTTAGCGCAGTCCTCGCTGTCCTTGTTGGCGAGACAACGCATTCGGCCGTCGAAGTAACTGCCGATTCTCTGCGAAGCCCGTGGATCAAAGCCTCCGAATATGAATACAAGGAAGCCTACCGCGAGTTTCGGACATTGCAGGAGGTGCTGAAAGATTCAGAACTGCGGCGGGCTCGCTTCGGCGAGGCGCTCATGCTTTTAAATGTGCAGCCGAAAACTGTCGTTAAAATTGAGCGCGCGAGGGAGATCTTCAGCTCTATGAACCGAACCCGAAAGAGGAGAAACTCAGACGCCTTGAAAATCTGGAGCAGTTGGGTAAAGACCTCACCTATGCACCGGCGATACGGGACTTCAACTATGTCGTGGGCGTGGCCTGTCTGAGCTTGGATCTATCCAAGGAACGAGCGCTCGAGCATCTACTTATAGTGGCCCACTCCAAACTGCATCAGAGCCGAGCCGTACTCTGGCCAGCATCTACGTTCGAATCGGAGAGACCGCACGGCAGCTCGGTAGACTCGAATTGGCGAGGGAATATTATCAGCAATTTTTGAATCGGTTTCCCCGTGAACGGCGCACCACGATCATCCGAGACCGTCTGGCCGAGCTGAGCACCAACGACTCATGAACGGCGACCGCATACTTAACATCACCGGGATCGCCCTGCTTACGGTCTGCTTCGTCTTTTCCGCGCTCCGAATGGTTTCCTTGACGGTGGCAGAAACCGTAACCGGGCGAACCATTCCAACTCATAGGGTCGACGATCCGCCGTGGGATCGTAATCGCTGATCAATCCCTGACGATGCAGGGTGTTGACGAGTTCCCGAAACACCTCGTTCGTGTTCTCAGTATCACCACAAAAGCCCGCCACCCCTCCGGCGGTTCCCTGACCGCCAAGGACATTGCTAGGCTCGATAATGAGCACGGAGTTGTCCGGGTTTTTGGCCGCCAAGGCAGACATGACACCCGCCATGCCGCCTCCTACGACGACGATGTCAACATGCTTGCTATGATTCTCTTCCGTATTGAAACCCGTTTCTGACCGTAGTGTCCTGGTTCGCAAATCACACTAGCTACCTCCCCGGGGACAACGGTCCGCCATACGGTTCGTGCTCAAAACGACAGGGTGACTCTACCAAACGCGGATCATCCTGCTCGCGCAACACCTCCATGAGTTGCCTGCAAAGATCTTGTCGAATGGAGCTATATTTCGATTCCTGCGCGACGTTGTTCATGTAGTGCGGATCAACCCGCAGATCATAAAGCTCCTCTTGAGGCCGCTTTCCGAAACCCAATTCAAATAGATGCTTAACCTTCTCGTCCGCACGATGATGAATCATCCAGGCCTTCGTCGGACTGGCATCGAGGTCGGCGTACGCCTCGCGAGTGTTTTTGATCAGGCTGTCGTAAGAGGGTGCCGGGGCGTTAAGGTCGTCGAGCCCCTTGGGATCGCCCATGGGCCAGCGATCGGGCGCAAAATTGTGAATATAGAGAAAATCACGTGTTCTGATCGAGCGCTGGGGATAGGGCAGCTTGTTTTCCCGGGCCGTGCCCACGTGCCGTTCCCGTCCCGTGATGACAAAGGTGCGATCCTTATCAATCTGACCGCATTTTCGGCTCTGCAATAAGGGCAGCAGGCTGCGACCAGCCATGCACTCGGGAATGTCCACGTCGGCGGCCTCCAGGAAGGTGGGAGCAAGATCCATTAGATTGACAAAGTCATTCACGTTGCGCCCGAACGGAATCCGGTTCGGCCAGCGCGCTGCCAGCGTTACCTCACAGCCGATGTCATACAGATTACATTTTGCGCGCGGGAAGCCCGGAATGCCATGGTCGCCACTCACTACTACCAAGGTGTTGTCCATTTCTCCGACAGCTTCAAGTTCGCCCAGAAGCACGCCCAACCCCGCATCCACAGCCAGACATTCGCCCAGGTAATCGCACACATCCTCGCGCACTTCGTGTTCATCGGGCAGAAACTGCGGGAGTCTTCCCTTAAGATCATCGGGGTTCAAACCCCAGAGCGCTTTTCCCGAGCCCGGTTCCCAAGAGCGGTGTGTGTTTGTCGGCCCCCACCAATAGCAGAACGGCCTGCCCTCGGGCCGGGCTTGTAGAAACGCGCCAAAATTGCGCCGGGTTTCGTCCAGAAGGTGTTGCTTAGCGCCCTCGACACCCAACTTGGAGGCGTGTGCAGTGGCCCAGTGTGAAAATTGGCCGAAATGGTTCCCGGCCGGTTCATATCGCGTACGTTCCGCACCGTAGGGTGCATTCTGGGCCCTCCCGGGTGACCAGACTTTGTAGGTGTAGCCGATATGATATCCGGCTTCTTCCAACACCAGAGGATAAGTGGGGATGCGCTCGTCCCAAACTGCGCCCTGGAGAATGGCACCCAGTCCGGTCTGCCAGAAATACTGACCGGAAAGAATGGAGCTTCGACAAGGCGTACAGCTCGGCGCGGGCACGAACGCATTCCGAAAAAGCACCCCTTCCCGCGCGATCCGGTCAAAATTCGGCGTCTCGATGAGCGCGTTCAACGAATTCTCCCCTTCGAATTGGCGATAGGCGCTGGCGTAGCGTCCCCAGTCGTCGGCAAAAGCAAATAGAATGTTCGGGCGCATGAAATTCCCTCTTTATTTTCCAAATTCAAGTATTTCGCTTACTTACTCACGCCTCGCTACACCGCCTGTAGTTCCACCCCTAGGAGCACGATTTCGGCGTGAGCTTCGTGATGGATCTGCTCGGCCTTAGTACTCCAATTCGCAACTACAGTGGTGTATGTGGGAATTCGAGTACTTAGTGTCGGGGCCGAAAAATAAGCTACCCGTTGCCCGATTCAGGGGCGTAGCGCCGCAGGCCACTGACCATGAGGCCGGGATCGGATTTCTGCTCGCGGCGCATGGCTTCTGCCCTTTTCTCGGCATCGGCTCGGTTGGCCACGGTGGTTCCCCCGGCCACGACATAGTCATCCACGCGGCGATAACGGTGAATGAAGACCGGCCGCGGTCTAGGGGAATTGTTTTCCTTTGACCCATGTATCGTTCTCACATTGAAGAATATCGAGTCGCCGGCCTGGCCACAGATAGGCAGCGCCCGCTCCCAGGGCCATTCCAAACCATCCAGTCCGAGGTGCGAAAAAGTGTCGATATGCCGCAGTTGCCCCAGCCGATGGGAACCTGGAACTACGTGCAGAGCGCCGTTGACGAGATCAGTCAGGACTCCATAGGTCAACACTCCTACGGGACCTTCGAACTTGTGCTCGAAATAAGCAGAGTCCTGATGCAAATGCTTGGGATGGCCGCCCACCGGTTCTTTGTAGAGACACTGGCCGTTTTTCTGCAGTTCAACATCCGGACCCAGGATACTCGTTACGATCGCTATGGCCCGGGCGTCCAAGGCGGAGCGAAAAAAGGCCGCGCTGGAGCGGTAACTGATGGGCACTGTCATGATCTGTTTGTCGCGCTCAAAGTGTTCCGGCGCGGGCAGGAAAAGGGCGCCATTGGGCGTCTTCCATCCTTCGGGAACCCTTTCCGCCTGGTCGAGCAAGGCGCGGGATTCCTGGACGGTCCATTCAATGTCGGCGACCACGGAGTCAATATAGGGTCTCATGAGGCCCCTTACCACCAGGCATCCGTGTTCCCGATAAATTGCTACCGCCCGTGCAATATCGAAGTCATCCGCTGTGACCTCCAAGTCAGCACTATCGATTGATGAATTCGCTTTCATAGGTCCTGCAAACTCCTAAATCTCCTGCTGGGCGCGATCCCCTTCCATTTCTTCCAGATTCAGCTCATCGCTACCAGTGATTTTCTCGAGCCGACCGTCGATCATCCAGCATACCCTCTCTGATGAAGCCAGCATCTTGGGATCGTGGGTCGAGCAAATCACCGTGACACCTTCTTGCTGGTTGAGTTCTTTCAGCAGATCGACGATCTCGGTTCCGGTTTTCGTATCGAGATTTCCAGTGGGTTCGTCGCCCAGGACCGTCACCACGGAACGCCCAAAACGAATGCGAATGCCTTGCAGGGCCACATCCAAGGCAACTTTGAGGGGCAACTTAACCTGCTTCTGTATCGCTTCCATAGGAGACGTCGGACAAAATATATATCACTATCAGAGTGTTCATCAAGTCGCGGCTACTGCCGAAGGTAATGCATATTTTAATGGCGCCTTGGGAATTTATGCTCCAGATTGTATGGGATACTTGGATAAACGACTATAAATCTAGCCCGCTTTTCTCACCAACCCATCTGCTGCGACCGCGAATCTCCACGAAACCTGCACGGTTTTGCGACGATGTCTGAGTGAGTAAATCGGGGTAGGGAAAGGAATCTCATGCTCGACATTCTTAAGAAGACGGTTCTGGCCGGTATAGGGGCGACGGTAACGACAAAGGAACGGGTCGAGAGCGTGCTCGAAGACCTCGTGGAAAAGGGAAAGATTTCGACTCAAGAGGCTCGCGATATGGCAGAAAAAATCGCGGCCGAAGGCAAGAGCGAGTTTGAGCAGGCCCGAAGGGAAGCGAGCAATGCGTTTTCAGATATGATCCGCAAGGCGAATTTCGCCACCCAAAATGATTTGAAGGCGCTGGAAGCCCGAATTGAGAAGCTTGAAGCCGAAATTGCTGGGAAGTAACCGACCGACCACCTACTCGAATTCGTAAATTTGGTAACAAAGGAACCTGCAAATATGCCGGAATTTGAAATTCCCGTCGAAGAAAACAGTGATCAGGTGGGACCAGCCCACGACTCGGGCAGTACGCCCGAAAGCAATGAATTAGAAAAAACCGCGACTACAGGTACTTCAAGCCAAGTCGAGGAATACACGCCCCGGCGCCGAACTCCGCGGCCGTCTCGGCCTCGATACCGCTCTCCACGAGATTTCGCCGACGGCCGCCAGAGCAAAAGTAGTCAGCGGACGCAACAGAGAGAACGGAGTGGCCGCGAGACCACGCCACGCCGGAAAAACCGCTACGCCCGAAAAGGCAAGTACTCCACCAGCATTTGGGCCCGCCTCAGATCGTTCTTCGCTCAGCTGTTTCGGATCGAACGCAAAGAAGATTCCAAATCTTCCAGGACCAGAACGAGAGATTCGCGCCGACGGGGCTACAGCCGAAGAGGCTCCGGCAGCGAAGGGTATAGGAGAACGAACAACCAGCCGAGAAATCGACGCGGGCCCTCCTCCGACAATCGGCAGGGGAACCGGCGGCCTGCGGGAGCCCAAGCGGACAACAGGCGCTCCGAGAGCGGCAAATCAGATCAAGGCAACCGATCGAGCAATCGGCGCCGCGATCGCACCCATGATCAGGCAAAGGGATCTCCGGAGAACAGGCCGGATAGACGGAGAAACCGTCGGCGTTCGCGATCTCGGTCGCAACAGGGGGAAGCGCCTAAGGGAGAGTCGGAAACCGGGTAGGTTTGGAGAACGGCGGACTTTTCAACTCGCCCGCAGCACGTCGAAACTATGTACTCCAATTCGTGCATGCGATCACATATGCACGAATTGGAGTACTAAGGAAGCCGCGGAGATATCGAATTGGCAGAACCGGACAAAGGAACGGATTTCCTGAGCCACGCGCTGACCCCCAACGAAACGGTCGACGCCCAACTGAGGCCGCTTACATTTGACGACTTTACTGGTCAGCAGAAGACCAAGGAGCGGCTGCAGGTTATGGTGGGTGCCGCCGGCACGCGTGGTGATCCCCTCAATCACATCTTGTTGAGCGGCCCTCCCGGATTGGGGAAGACGACGCTTGCCTTCATTCTGGGAACTGAAATGGGAACCCAGGTCCAAGTCACGTCGGGTCCCGTGATCGAGAAACCCAGCGATCTCGCCGGTATGCTAACCAATCTCACCGAGGGTGATATCCTCTTCATCGATGAGATTCACCGCATTCCGAAAACGGTTGAGGAATATCTGTACTCCGCGATGGAGGACTACCGCATTGACATAATGCTCGATCAGGGACCGAACGCGCGCAGCGTTCGACTAAATATTCCGCGCTTTACGCTGGTGGGCGCCACCACCCGCGTGGGACTGCTGACGGCCCCGTTACGCAGCCGGTTCACCATGCAAACGCGCCTCGGTTACTACAGCCGAGAAGAGCTTCTCAAGATCGTATACCGTACCTGCCGGCTCCTGAAGATCACGATAAAAGAAGCTGGCGCCCTGGAAATCGCCAGACGGGCACGAGGAACCCCCCGGATCGCAAACAATTTGTTGAATTTCGTTCGCGACTACGCCGAGCACCGCGCAGACGGAGTCGTTACCAAGTCCGTGGCCTGTGCTGCCCTCGAGCTCCTCGAAATCGATATCAATGGTCTGGACGAAATGGATAAACGTATTCTCGTTGTCTTGGCGCAGCACTACGGCGGGGGACCTGTGGGCCTTAATACCCTGGCGGTGGCGGTGGCAGAAGAAGAGCACACCTTGGAGGAGGTGCACGAACCCTACCTGATTCAAGAAGGCTACCTGCAACGCACGCCTCAAGGCCGCGTTCTCGCACAGCGGGGATATAAGGTGATCGGGTCGGTGCCGGGTATACAGGGCGATCAGCCCCAGCTCTTTGAATAACCGGTCCTGGGGAGCGCAACCATGGCGTAATGTCCAGCTAGCAAGGCTTTTCGGACCATAAGATGGCCATAAAGCTCTTCATGGAAGAGCTTTACGCAATCTGTAGCTTGCCTGATCGTCCCAACCCCAATTTCCTTACGTTCACCGAATTCCTTCCAGAAACTCGGAATCCAAACCCGACAGGGTGCTAGTGTCGTGTCCGACACTAAGGCGCAAGAAAAGGAATAGGGATTTCAACCAATACCCCAACCGTTTTCCGGTTCTTGATAGCTGGGCTGAAAAGCCAGGAGGTCACAGCTGCGACCGCCGCACGGGCAAATGCGGGATGGGTTGCAGTCTGGATCTCCGGCTCGCTGACGCAGCCGTAGCGATCGACGCGAATCCTGACTACCGCACTGCCTCTGACACGCTGACCCCTAAGACTTGCCGGATAAATGGGCGGCGTCATGTGCACCAGCAAAGGATCTTGATCCCTGGTTAGGGGGCGGATCAGGCGGGCGTCTTTCGGGCGCGGCCTCATCACATTGGTGGCTACTTCCTTGCCGTCCTTGAACAAATAGAGATAATAATCCAACTCCCCATATCCCTTCTTGAACTTGATGTCGAAGGGAAGCGGAGAATTTGCCTCCAAGTCGTTCAAGCGTTTGAAAACCAGTGCTCCGTAGGGTTCGACTTCCACCACCAGAAAAAGCGAGGGCGTTAAGGGAACATAATTGTCCACTCAGATTGACCAGAGATGGGCCGTAGGATTCCTCTCCGGAAAGCCGGATGTCACTGATTTCGATCCGTTCCCCGTCATATTCACCGAAAGGAACAATGCGGTACTCGCCTTCGCGCACCGTGCGCACGGCTCCTTCCTTGATCCTTACCGCGGGGCGTCCCACCCGTACCGAAACTACCGGATAGTAGCTGCCCTCGTAAAGCGCCACCAGGACACGCGGCTCGATATCGGCCCAAATTGCCGATGCTGAAAGCAGCAGCACCTGAAGGGGAAGCAAGACGGGACGCCAGTCCACGCCGACTCTACCCAGCCAGCAAGTAGGCCCCAAACTCGCCTCCGCCCGATAAATTCCCGGATGTTTCACTCCGGGGCACCCTCAGCAGATCAAGCTGTCAAACCGGTCGAAATCCGCGTTGAAGCCTCCGGCAATGCCCTTGCAAACTACGGCTACGGCATCGAATGAATGCAGCGATTCGAGGTGGGCGCAAACGACCTGAAAATCGAGAATGCGGAGATCGGCGTCGAGCTTCTCGTAGACTAACCGTACCGCGTCTTCGACAAACTTTGGGTAGGCACCATTGAGTTCCGCAAAGGCCTGCTCATCTTCCCGCCGGGCGATTACCTGCGTCTCCGTTTGCAAGGCGGCCAATGCATGCCCCTGCACATCCTCAATGGATAGAAAAGAACCCGGTTTCACCTCTACGCTGATCCTCGCTTTGCTGCGTTGCGAGTGAGGAATCGAATAAACGTTGCGCTGCGCGCCCGCATGCTCCGCCAGCTCGACCGAACAGGGACAGGCCGATGAGTAGACAAAATCGACGTGCAAACGCTTCTGAAATCGATCCAGATCGTCGATCATACCTTCATACACCACGTCGTAGTATTGATAGCCCTCCTCATCACTGCGAAGACTCCTTTTCAGCATCGGATAGGCAAGATTCAACTTGAGGCGAGCACGGCTACTTCCCAGATCGCCCTTGTAACGAAGCAAGATCTCCTCGAGTAATTCCAAGGTAAATACCCGATCCTTGAATTCGTAGAATGTACGTATGATGCGGGACATGTTAATGCCCTTGGCTTCCGCGGGCAGGGAAACAGTGCCATTCACCGAAGTTTCCAAGGTGATGGTTTCGTTTGCGCAGGTGAGGTACGTTAAAGGAAGGCGAAAATTGGATATGCCCACCTGCAAAATGGGAACATTGGACCCCTGAATCTCCGGTACGGTGGCATTCTGAACATCGGGTAGCCCGTCGCGATAATCCTTGGTTACCACGAACTTAGTATCATAATTCCGCATTGGATCTAGTATAGAGCCCGCCGCTTCGCCGGGCAAGTAGATATCTGATTCCTCATTCATTACTGTATTTACGAGTTGGGTCACTATGTATCGGCGGTTCAGAACGCGCCGGGCCCCCGGTATTCCACGAAATTTCGTTCCGTTTCGAAGAGCCGTATAGAATACAAACTTCCACCCTTGATATGAGGCGCCAGTTGATTCCAGAAGGCCACGACAAGATTTTCGGCAGTGGGATTGACTCCCTTCAGGAACCCGACCTCTTCGTTGAGATTGCGGTGGTCACAGGCATCAATGATCAGACGCTTAATGATACCCTTGAGCACACCCAGATCGATCACGTAGCCGGTTTTTCCGTCGGGAAAGCCCAGAACCGCAACTTCCAAACTGTAATTATGTCCGTGCCATAGAGGATTGTTGCACAGGCCATACGTCTCCTGATTCCAGTCTTCGCTCTGATTGGGATTGTGTAGTCGATGGGCGGCGTTGAAATGGGCCGTTCGCGTTACCAACACCGGGCCCCGGGGCGCCACCCGGCCTCCCTGGGGATGCGTTCCTGATATAGTCCGGGCCTGGAATTCCTGAGACATTGAAAACCGCTAACTTTAATACCAAGAACTGTCAGATTTCAAGCAACGGCACCATTTACCTAAGAAAAGCTTTGCCACCAGCTCCCGCCAAGTCTAAAGGGAAAAGCCCCTATGGGGATGTCGCTTAAGATACTCGGTAGCAGTAGTTCGGGTAACTGCGCCTTACTTTGCACTGACCGTTGTAAGGTGCTCATTGACGCCGGATTTTCGGCGCGGAAACTCCAGGGAATGCTGGCAGAAGCGGGTGAATCAATTCAAGATATTGATGCTGTTTTCTTGACGCACGAGCACGGGGATCACACGGCGGGCCTAAAGGGTCTGGCACGCTATGAAGGGCTCGATATATTTGCCAACGAAGATACCGCCAGGGCGGTCCAGGTTCAGATAAAGCGCCCGCTGAATTGGAAGCTTTTCGAAACCGGAACGCTTTTTTCGTTTCATGACCTTGAAGTCCGTTCCTTTGCGATGCCCCACGACGCCTATGATCCGGTTGGTTTCTTGTTCTCCCATGGAGGGCAAGACCTGTTTCATCCTCGCCGCACCCTGGCCTGGACTCTCGATCTAGGCTATGTCCCGAATCTGGTGCGTGAACACGTGGTAACTGCGGATGTCCTGGTTTTGGAAGCCAATCATGACGTCGCGCTACTCGACGCTGACACCAAACGACCGTGGTCGGTAAAGCAGCGCATCAAGGGACGCCACGGCCATTTATCTAACCAAACAGCCCTGGAATTCGTAAAGGAGGCCGCCAATGCCCAATGGCAGCGTCTCTTTCTCGCTCACCTGAGCAAGGACTGCAATCAAACAGGGCTGGTAGAGGACCTCTTCGCTTGCCTACTGCGGAAGGGTACCCCGTATTCCGTGGCGGTGGTTGACCCACAAAATGGAACTGTCCCGACGTGTAAATTCGATTCGCTCTGACGCTGTCATCGAACACGAAACATCGAAGCTACTGAAAGGTCCATTTCGAAGGGAACGAAACAGAATTTTCGCGGATTGAAGTACGGATTATCAACGGCCGACTTCTTCGGCACATCCTACCTGCTACCGTTCGATCGAGTGATCGCGGCACGCGTTGGGGCTGTTGCCACTCGATTCAAGAATGCTTCGGCCCGTTTCCATGTTTCTCCATCATCGACATCCTCTAAAGCCTCCAATTGATGAAAGGACAGGCCGAGCGCGCCCAAACGGTCTCGCGTTTGCGCAAGGACGCGATCGGTTCCCCAATGAATACCAGCGAAAATCCCGGATTCCCATTTGCGTATCCCAAGCAGATAGTATCCGCCGTCGAGGGCAGGACCCACCACCACATCCTTGCGCACAAGCGCGCGCTCAGCCTTCGCGATCGTCTGCCGACTCACATAGGGGCAATCCCCTCCCAAGAAAATCACTCCCTCTGCTCCCCGCCTGAAACTCGCTCGGCCCGCTGATATTAAGCGTCGCCCCAAATCTCCCCCGGACTGCGGGAAATAGGAATAACTCTCTCCCAGCCAGTCCCTCATCCCTTCAATCGCACCGGCCGGGGCAACATGGATCTCCATCGGGGATTCGCGGCCCACCGCATCAACCAGGTATTCGACCATGCGCCGATAGGCACTCACCGCCCTTTTATCTCCGATCTCCAGGGCCAGACGGGTCTTTACCTGCCCTTCCAGTGGCGCTTTCAACATCAATGCCAAGGTGGCCTTCATCCTCTAAAGGCCTGGGTAAAGTTACTAATGGGACACGACACTAGCGCGCTCTCCAGAAGAAGACTGAGGCGAGAAGCATGCCCAACACATTCGGAGACCAGGCAGCGGCGACAGGCGGAAATATCTGTCTGGCGCCCAAAAGCGTAAATATCTCAACCGTCAGATAATAGCAAAAAAACAGAACGGCGGCTTTGGCAACTCCGACCAACGGATTCACTCTTACTCCGGTAACCGAAAAAGGAATCGAAAGACCCACTACAATGAGGCACATGACGGGAGCGACGAGCACCTGATGCCAGCGGACCGCGTAGGCATGCACCACGGCATTTCCCTCGGGTGGTATGCTCCTCAAAACACGCGCCAGCTCCGATAACGATAGATCCTTGGGCCGTTTCTTCAGACTCTTCATCAATTCCGGGTCTTCGGTGAGTTGGGGAAATCTGCGTGATTTAAAAGGAAGTGACCGCAGGGCCGAGCCATCAATCGGATCAAACCGGGTTTCACGTCCGTTGAGCAATACCCAATGTCGGTCCACATCATCAAAGTAGCCCTCATTGGCGACCAACCTGAGTTCCTCATTTGAATCATGGTCGAGGAACGAAACAGTAATGCCAAAGCCCTGATAGCTATACTCGCTGAATCGATTCATAAACCAAAGACGACCCGCCTTTTCATTGTAGAAGGCGAGGCTGTGGATGAGCCCCACTTCCCCCTCCGTTTTCCGCGAAAGTTCGTGCTCAAAAGCGAGGTTTTCCCTGGTCCTTCGGGCTTGCTCGACCGACCAGGGTACGATCTGGGCGTTAAGCCAGAAGAGAATTCCAGCCAGCAGAATCCCACCCAACCAGAGCGAACGCGAAATGCGAAACAGGCTCAAACCAACCGTTCGCATGGCCGTGATCTCGTTACCCTGATGGAGCAGAGACAGGGAAAACAGCAATGAGATCATCTGCGATACCGGTAAAACGAGAGGAAGAAAACTCGGTCCCAGGATCAGGTAATACCGTATGATGTCGCCGAATCCAGCGCCGTAGCCAAGAAGATCTCCGAGGTCGTCGTACATATCCTCGAGTATGAGAACTCCCAAGGTCGCTCCCATTGCCAGGCCGAAGACCTTGATCCATTCGCCGAATAAATAGCGATCCAGAGTAGACACGGCAAAATTGCTCCCCAGCCGTCCAAACATGCGGCCGGCTAACCGGCAGCGGACAAATCCCCTTCGGAGAGCCGGCTAAAACTTTGTGCTTGCGTCTCAAGAGATCGTAATTTGAATGGTCGGTCAACATGGAGAAAAGGTCCACCGAGTCTTGGAACTCACGTCTGGGCGTCATCCTGGCTGTCTCGGGAAGCGCAGTTGGACTGGGTAATTTTCTACGATTCCCCGGCCAGGCAGCCCAGTACGGAGGCGGCGCCTTCATGTTGGCCTATTTCATCGCGTTCCTAATAATTGGTTTACCCATATGTTGGGCGGAATGGACGATGGGTCGCTACGGCGGGAAACGGGGCTTTCATTCGAGTCCCGGCATACTCAACACGGTTGCCCGGCATCCGACGGCCAAGTACCTGGGGGCCATTGGTATCATTATTCCGGTCGTTATCTACATGTACTACGTCTACATCGAAGCGTGGTGCCTGGGATATTCGGTGAATTTCGTGCTGGGTAACATGGAGTTCGGCAGCGCCGAAGATGCCGGGGCATTTTGGAAAGGATTCATCGGATACGAGAATGATGGGGATGCCATCGGGTTTCGCTACGACCAGGTAGGTTTTTACCTGGTCCTGGTATTCATACTGAATTTTGTGCTCATCTATCGCGGCATTGCGAAGGGGATTGAACTGTTCTGCACCTACGCCATGCCCACCCTCATTCTGCTGGCCATCATCATTCTCATCCGGGTCATCACACTGGGCACACCGGTTGCCGAAGAACCGGCCCATAACGTGTTGAACGGGCTCGGATTCATGTGGAATCCGAATAAGGTAATTCTGCAGGAGAGGGATCCCGGTTCCGAAGAGACCGAAAAAGCGATCTGGACGGATATTGAAGAAATCGTAGATCGTGACCGACTGCAGGCGCACCAGCGGGCCGTTGAGCAGGACCCGAATCGACGGCTCTACAAACGCACGGTCTGGGAACAGCTTCATAACCCCCAGGTCTGGCTGGCAGCAGCCGGACAGATCTTCTTCTCTCTATCGGTAGGATTCGGGATAATCCTTACCTACGCCAGCTACCTGGCCAAAAATGACGATGTCGTGTTGAGTGGTCTTTCCGCTACCAGTGCCAATGAATTCTGTGAAGTTGCCCTGGGCGGCCTCATCACGGTTCCGGCCGGCGTGGCCTTTCTGGGGGTCGCCGGCGTGGCCGGGATGGGAACCTTCGGCTTGGGCTTCAATGTGCTGCCCATGGTATTTTCGGAAATGCCCCTGGGTTCCTTTTTTGGATTTCTGTTCTTCTTTCTACTCTTCCTGGCGGCGGTAACCAGTTCGCTGTCTATGCTTCAACCGGGAATCGCTTTTCTGGAGGAGTCGCTCAAGATCGGGCGCCGACGGTCGGTGGCACTTCTCGGCTTCACGACCGCGCTGGGATCGCTGTTTGTCGTCTACTTCAGTAAGGACGTAAAAGCGCTCGACACGCTCGATTTCTGGGTGGGTACATTCCTGATATTCATTCTGGCTACGATTCAAATCATCGTGTTCGGCTGGATTTTTGGGCTCGATAGGGGCCTCGAAGAAGCCCATCGCGGCTCCGTCCTTCGGATTCCCTCGTTTTATGGACCCGTCATCAAATACGTCTGCCCGCTATTCCTTCTGACCATATTCTTCCTCTGGATCGTGGTGAATCTGCTCGGGTTTAATTTCTCTACAGGCCATGGCCACGTTCCCGGGTACGTCGACGATCTTTTCGGTAAAGAAAAGTCCGCGGTGGCGTGGATGAGCATCGGACTAATAGCGATCATTGCCATTTTTCTTTGCCTGATTATTTCGCGTGTAGAAGACTACAAAACTGATCTCCTCACCTCAGATGAAGCTTCGCAATGACAATTGGAGGCTGGATGATTCTTATTGTTTCGGTGGGTTCGGTGACCTCGTTATTCTCGTGGTGCCTCTACAAGGTCCTGACCATCCCCGGGGAAACCGAGCATGTCCACGGCTTCGAGTTCAAGACTCCCGATGAAGAGGAGATGGACTCGGACTAACAGCCTTTCGGACTTCGCCGACAGGCTGTTAGCTATTAATTGAGCAGTTGCGTGAGGGTGCCTTGCATGATTTCCGCGCCTACGCTCTCCAATTTAACCCGACCGCGTCGATTGGTAAGGTCGGCGGAAGATTGGCAAACCACCCGGATATAATTTCCTGTGTAACCGGGCCAGCGTTGATCACTGAAATCTTCGAACAGCACCTCCATGGTCCTGCCGACATGGGCAAGATAAAAGTCATGGCGCTTCTGCGCGCTGAGCCGGCGAAGCATGGCACTACGGCGAGATCTCTCTGTTACCGGAATATGATCGCTACGGCGCGCTGCCGTGGTCCCGGCACGTTCTGAATAAGGGAATACGTGGCAGTAGGCGAAGGGAAGCTTCAGGAAAGCGCTGCAGGTGTCGCCGAAATCTGCAGCTGTCTCGCCCGGAAATCCCACCATGAGATCGGTTCCAATGCAAAGATCGGGAACCGAATCATGGGCATTCTCAATGAACTGCGTAATGTCGCGCATACGATATCGCCGCCTCATTAATTTCAAAATGCGGTCGGATCCTGATTGCAGGGGAATGTGCAGATAGGGGAGCAGGGCATGCCCCCGGTCTCGCATTCTGTGACACAGTTCCCAAGGTATGGTGGTCGGTTCGATACTGCTGATTCGTATACGTTCGATGCCCGGAAGCAGATTCAACTGGTCGACCACGTCGACAATACTGAAACCACTATTGCGGTAGGTGCCAAGGTTCACGCCGGTGAGTACGAGCTCTTTCACGCCGCGAGCTTCCAGATTCCTGGCTTCTTCAACCAGATTCAGAAAGTCACGAGAACGCGAGCCACCCCGGGCAAAAGGTATGATACAGAACGAGCAGACGAAATTGCAGCCGTCCTGGATCTTCAGGTTGGCCCGCTGGGTAAAGGGGCGATCACCGTGAAAAACAATGGAGAAGTCGCTCCTCTCAATCCGATCCCGAATAATCAGCGGACGCGGATTCTTGCCCAGCCCGGCATAGGAGAGAACATTCATTTTCTCCTGGTTTCCGACGATCAAATCAACGCCCGGTATCTCCGCCAGAGCGGCGGCGTCCATCTGTGAATAGCAGCCTACCACGGCGGTGAAAGCATCGGGATTCCTGCGAACGAACTGGCGAATGACCTGGCGACATTTGGCATCCGCTGTACGCGTCACGGTACAGGTATTAATGATTCCCAGGTCTGCCTTTGCTCCGAAAGGCACGAGAGAGTAGCCCGATCGCTCGAGCCGATCCCGCAAGTGCTGCGACTCCGACTGGTTCAGGCGGCATCCCAAGGTAAAGACGGAAGCCCGCCGTTGTGTCGATGTTGAGATCACCCTTGCTCGAGACCAGCCGAAGGAAACTCGGGAAAACTCAATTCCCAGTCAACCGGCTTAAACAACATCTACCTGAGTCGCTCTTCTACCGTTGAAATTCTTGAACTCAGCAATCAGCTCTGGATCAAGAAAGTAGCTCTCGCATTGTGGGCGGGCTACTTCGATACCGAGGGACTCAAGAAAGCGATAATGCGCCATCGAATCCTTGATCGTCACCGGACCCAAGGTGGGCTGAACGTCGTCCCACTTGGCAGTCAGCAGGCTGGAAAAGATGCACCCCGTCAATTCCTGAGGATCACGCGCGGCCAGAGCCCTCAGTTTCGAAGACCCATGCTGTTCAATAAAGGCCTCTCCTCCATTGGGTAGAAAAATAGTCTCATTGATCTGCGACGCAAATCGCAGCAAGCCACCTGTGGTAAACAAGAGGTCGCGCTTTTCCTCGGCACGGCGAATACCATCGATTAAGCGGAAACAGGGTGGGAACGAATCGTCGACAATAAGTGTACCGGTGCCGAGCCGATTGATATCCAGAATTCCCGGGACGTTGGTGGCGCCCACAATGAAGGTGGCTTCGTATACGGCTCGTGATATTTTGCCGTAGGTGGGTTCTAATCTCACCGCTCCCTGGAAGCCTGCCTCCGTCACTATTTCGTTCCTGATCGACTCTAAAACTTTCGACTTCTGATAGAGATCACAGAGAATCAACTCTCTCGGATGGGGCAGCACCTCCAAGGCCAAGCGAAGCGTCGCACGGCCGATAGATCCCAACCCGATGACCGCCATGGTTTCGTCCGCCATGTCGCGGTGGGCCAGGCGCAGTACCCCTTCCATGGTCTTGACGATAGTAGCCGTAGTGGTGGCGTGGCCGGTAGTCACGGCTGGAAAATCCTCCCGCCCGTTCACCCAATCACTTATGCCATGTCCGTAGTTGGTGGCCGAGGGAATCAGCCCCGTCAGGGACATGGAACGCGCTCCCATTTCGGCGGCCATTTCGAACGCCTGCAGAATAGTCCGGCCGAGAGTTTCCTGATCTTTATACAGCTCGGCGCCCATACAGGGAAGCATCAGCAGGCCAATGCGCCCGTAGGATGTCTCATAGAGATTGGTCAAGTGGGGGCGACCGTGAAACCAGGAATGTACGATTTCCTCTTTGGACAGTCCCGAATAGGGAACGAAAGCATCGGGAATATAGGCCAATGCAACCGCATCGACAGAGGGCAGTTGCTCCCTTCCGCCATTAGAACCAGTCAATACCAGGGACAGGTGCCCCGTATCCAGGATCTCTAGAAGATCGTCTTCACTTCCATGCCCGTTGGAACCGAGTCCGGATCGGTCTTCGATTTCGGGACTCAAGTCGAGGAAATTAGCGAGCGATTCCACGCTGGGATTGCGCAGGAAGACCTCGATAGGAATCTCGCGATTAAAGGCGGCGCTGACCGACGAGAGAATCTGCACGGCCAGGAGAGAATCGCCTCCTAGTTCAAAGAAGTTGTCGCGTATGCCAATCTTGCTGGTTTCGAAGGCCTGATCGAGGATATCGACTAATATCTTTTCGCTGGGTGTCTGCGGAGCGACGTATTCCGCGGCGACCGCTTCCCGGTCAATTTCGGGAACAGGAAGCTTGAGGCGATCGATCTTCTTATTCGGAGTGAGGGGAAATGCATCTACCAGCATAAACACTCCCGGCCTCATATAGTCAGGCAGATGCTTAGCCAAATAGTTGCGCAGCTCAGGTATCAACCGGGGGCGCTCTTCCGTCGGGATAACGTAGGCCACGAGACTTTCCCCGCCGGGCAGGTCGTCACGTTTCACGACAACGGCCTGACTGACTGCAGGATGCCCCGTCAAGTGGGCCTCGATGTCCCCTAATTCGATCCTGAATCCGCGTAATTTGACCTGAAAGTCGCTGCGCCCGAGATACTCGACGGATCCATCGAGCCGATAGCGCGCCACATCGCCGGTTCGGTAAAGACGCTCTTTCTCGCAACCGAGATGGTTCATAACCACGAATCGTTCGTCCGTCAGATCAGGCCGCTTGTGGTATCCTCGCGCTAAACCATCCCCGCCGATAAACAGACTCCCTGCGAAACCAACCGGCACCGGTTCGTCATGCTCGTCCAGGATATACATCTTGGTGTTGCCGATCGGGCGCCCAATGGGAACGGCATCCGCTTCTTTCTTCACCTTGTCCACCGCCGACCAGATGGTGGTTTCCGTGGGCCCGTACAAATTCCATACTTCGGCACAGGAATCAACCAGTCGATTCGCCAACTGACGGGGTAGCGCCTCGCCTCCACAGAAGACTTTCAGTCTCGACTGTCCCTCCCAACCCGAATCGAAGAGCATCTGCCAGAGAGCCGGCGTAGCCTGCATGGTAGTGACCGCAAATTCCTCGACTAGTGCAGCCAGGCGCCTTCCGTCCGAAGCCTCCTCGCGGCTCGCAATGACGACCTGCCCCCCGCACACCAAAGGCAAAAATAATTCGAGAGCGGCGATATCGAAGGAAAGCGTCGTCACCGCCAGAAGCACGTCATCCGATGACAGCCCGGGGCGGGTCTTCATCGACCAAAGCAGATTCAAGAGTGCTCGATGCGAAACTTCGACGCCCTTGGGACTACCGGTGGAACCGGAAGTGTAAATCATGTAGGCCAGGCTGCTCGAGTCCTGAACCGGCCCGGTAAACTCCCGATTGGACTCAATCAACGCGTCCAAATCAAGGGGCTGCCAACATCCCCGGGGAAGACTCGCACCTAAACCGTTTCGAGTCAGGATGAAGCGAGGCACGGCGTCATCGAGCATCTGTTGCAGCCGGTGAGCGGGAAATTCCGGATCCAGGGGGATATAGCATGCGCCCGTCTTGAGAACGCCGAGTAATGCAACCAACATGTCGCTTGAACGGTCGATGAGGACGCCCACAGAGGTCCCTTCGGCCACATTTCGTTCGCGCAGGGCCGCAGCCAAGGTATCGGCCTTTGTCACCAATTCGCCATAGGACAGGCTTATTCCCCGGCTGGTGACAGCCGGAAGATCCCGTCTTTGCTCGGCGATTTCGTCGATCAGGCCATGCAGCGTTTTCTCTGAGGGATACTCGAAATCTGTCCGGTTCCAGTCGCTCACGAGACGTTTTCTGTCTACCTTGCTGAGCAGGGGTAACTCGCCTATGGGCATATCGGGATTTACCACCACCGATTCGATGAAATCGCGGAATTGATCGCCCATCCGGGCAATAGTATCCCGGTCGAAGAGATCGGTGTTGTACTCAAAGGCGGCAAAAATCGATCCCATCGACTCCTCCACCAGCACGGTGATGTCGAACTGGGCATCACGTTGCTGGAAATCTATGGATTCCATGACTAACCCGCCCAGATCTATTTTGAATCCTTCCTGGCCTATGGAAAAGACAGCCATCCCTTTCTGATCGACACTGTGCGACTTCTCCATCGCAAACTGCACCTGGAATACGGGGGACCGGCTGGGATCGTGGGGCAATTCGAGCCGTTCGATCACGGCCAGAAACGGGTAGTCCTGGTGCTCCAAGGTATCCAGCACCGTCTTGCGAACCTGCGACAAGAGCTCGCGGAAAGTGATCCGTTCGGAGAATCGCGCACGCAGGGCCACGGGATTCGCAAAAAATCCGACCACTTTTTGAAACTCCGGCTGGCTGCGACCCGCCATAGGCGCACCGACAATAATGTCATCCTGACCGGTATACTGATGTAACAAACCCTGGAACGCAGCCAGGAGCGTCATGAAGAGGGTGGCCCCTTCATTGTTGGCAAACGTGTTAATCTCCCGGGTCAAATCCGATGAAAGCTTAAAGGGGTGCAGCGCGCCGCGAAGTCGTTGTACGGGCGGTCTCGGGTAATCCGTGGGTAGGTTCAATACTGGCAGCGGTCCCTGCAACTGGTTCTTCCAGTATTTCCAATGCCGCTCACCTTCGGCCGAATCAAGCAGCCGCTGTTGCCATGTAACAAAATCTGAATAGTAGGCTTCCGCCGGCGGTAAAGAGATCTTGGTACCGGCCAGAATGGAGAAATAGACAATAAATAACTCGTCCAGGAAAACCGCCAGCGACCATACATCAAAGACGATGTGATGAAAGGAAAGGACGAAGATGTCCTCATGTTCCCTGGCAAATAGAGACAAGCGCAGGAGTGGGCCATTGCTCAAATCCAACCGCTGGCGTCCCGCTTGAGCGATTTTCTCCTTAAGCTCGCCGTCACTCCAATGGGAGGCATCGAACTCGTTAATCAGAAATTTATGGTCTTGGTCGATTCGCTGAATGAGGCTTCCCTCGTCCATCGAAAAGCGCACACGCAAAGCAGGATGCCGTTCGATCAAGCTAGTGAGCGCCTGCTTGACCGCATCGAGGTCGATCTTAGTGCTGAACTTGACCCCGAAATTGAAATGGTAGGCAGTGCTGTCGGGCGCCAACCTGTCCAGGAACCAAAGCCCTTTCTGGCCCAGAGACAGGGGATACTCCTCAACCAACTCATCCCCTTCAACATCACGGTCGTCGTGGCCACTTCCACTACTGGAGGCGGCTTCATCATCTTGGCCGTCGGCCGATTTCAAGAGTAGATCGAGCACCGGAATGGCCAACTGGGAAATGTTGGGACCCTGTAGGAATTTGGCCATGGGCAGACTGATTCCCAAGCTCGACTCCAAGCGATTCATGAGCTCGATCGCCATGAGTGAATCCAAGCCTATCTGGGTGAGTGGCGTTTCCCGATCGATCTTGCTCGCAGTAGTACCGAAAACCTGGGCAACCTGCTCACAGATATAGTCCTCCACCAGTTGCAGACGGTCTTCAGGGGTTGTCGATAGCACTTTAGGACGAAAAGAGAAGGCATCCCCGGTCGAGCGTCTGGAAGTGTCCGCTGACTGAGCAACTTCAGAATAGGTCAGCGCCTTACCAGCCGAGGGGTTAAAGCGCGGCAGCACCTTCCAATCCACCCGGCAGGCTCCGATTTGAACAGGATTGCGCGGCAGCAGGGTTTCGAAAATGGAAAGGGCTTCTGCGATAGTAAATTTTTCCAGACCGAGGGCCTCCAGATACGTCGCCACGTCATCATTGCGGGCAACGTAGCCAGCTTCGGATAAAGCTCCCCAATTGACCGTCAGGACGGGCAGACCGATGGAATTCCGGTAATGGGCGAGAGCGTCGAGAAAATAGTTGGCCGATGCGTAGTTGCCCTGTCCGGCTGCTCCGATCATGGAAGAAGCCGACGAAAAGAGCACGAAGTGGTCCAGGGGCAGATGCATCGTCTGCAGATGCAGGTTCCAGCCACCGGTCATCTTTGGGCGCAGGACTTTGCTGAACTGCTCGGAATCCAGTTGGACCAGAAAACCGTCATCGAGTGCCATAGCGGCGTGAAATACGCCGCGCAGTGGTGGCAGTGACGACTCGATTTCCGCGATGATGCGTGCTACATCCTCCCCCTTGCTGACATCGCCTGTGGCGACTTCAATACGCGCCCCCGCAGCGGTCATCGCTTCGATTGCCCGCCTATGCTCTGCCGTGGTGGGTCCCCTTCGCCCGTTCAGTACCAGACAGCCGGCTCCTCGCTTCACCATCCACTGGGCCACTTCCAGCCCAAAGCCGCCAAATCCTCCGGTTATGAGATAGGAGGCATCGGACCGGAACAGGCGTTCGGGGTCGTCGGGCGGTCCCACGGGAACGCTTTCACCTTCAACCACGAGAACATTCTTTCCGATGTTGCGCGCCTGGGCGAAATATCGAAATGCTTCCTCCGCTTGAGATATGGGAAACGCTTTGAAAGGAAGCGGATTCAGCTTTTTTTCCGCGAACATGCCGGAAAGCTTCTGTAACAACCGAGCCACGAACTCGGGCCTTTCCTCGAGATGCTTGGCAAGATCGACGGCAAAGTAGGAGAGATTGTTCTTAAACGGCTCCAGGCCAATTTTACTGTTTCGGTAAATATCGATCTTACCGATCTCGATAAATCGCCCGTAGGGGGCCAGGACCGAAATGCTCTTGGCGATAAAGGGACCGGCCAGATGATTGAGCACAACGTCCACGCCACGCCCCCCTGTAGTGGCCAGAATCTCATCGGCAAAATCCAGCGAACGTGAGTCCATCACGTGCTCGATTCCCTGCTGGCGGAGGAAGTCGCGCTTTTCGCTACTGGCGGTGGTGAAGACTTCCGCTCCAACCATCCGCGCAATCTGAATTGCCGCCTGCCCGACCCCGCCGGCGCCGGCGTGAATGAGCACCCGTTCGCCCGCTTCCAGCCCAGCGAGATGAATCAGGGTATAGTAAGCGGTTAAGAAAGCGATAGGCAATGTGGCCGCTTCTACAAAAGTCATGTGAGCGGGCTTCTTGAAGACGAGGGCCGCGTTTACGGTGGCAAACGAGCTACAGCAATAGGGAGCCATGGCCATCACCTCGTCACCTACCTGAAACTCGGTTACCTCGCTTCCCGCCGCGCAAACCGTTCCGGCGCATTCATCGCCTAACCATTTCAAATCGGGACTATCCCCCGGGTACATGCCCAGGACCTTCATCACATCCCGGAAATTCAGGCCCACCGCGGCCACGCGAATTCTGACATCACGAGGATCTAGCTCGGTCTGCGTCGTCTCCCGGAGCGTGAGATTGTCGAGAATGCCGGGCGTGGGGATTTCCAGGCGGAAGGGAAGGATGTCCTCCCCGGACCCGGATTCCCGCGTCCGCAAAGGCTGCTCATGAGGCTTCACTCGAACCAACCGGTTGACGTAGCGGATGCCTCCGCGGTAGCCCATCTCCAACTCGCCATCGCTCGAAATCAGCTCGTCCAGGAAAAGGTCGATGTCCTTTCTGGAGCGGGAAGAGTCCAGATCGACCAACGTGGTACTGAAGCTCTCCTGCTCGTTATTTATAACTCGAGCTAATCCGATGAGAGGCGTCGAAGCTATGGCATGGGCGCCTTCCGAATCACCAATCGATTGCGCGCCCTTGGTCAAGAGCCAGAAGCGCGGTGCTACACTGAGTTCAGCCTCGACTACTGCCTGGACCAGATTCAATACACTCAGACTACCGGTAGCCTGTTCCGCCTCCAATCGTTCCGGGCTTAGCTCTTTCGAGGGCGTGTGATCCAGGCTCCAGCAATGGATTATGCCGGAAGGCATCTCGTCGCGCTCTTTCATGAGGGAGAACAAGTGCCTCATGTCCTCCAAATCATCCGGCTTGATCAGAAAGCGGCGGTTTCCGTTGCTGGCAAAGCCCTCGCCCGACTCGACAAACCAGCAGGTATGGTCCGGCGCACTAAGTTGCTCGGCAATCGCTCCTCCATGGCAGCCTTCGTCACCAAAGATGAGCCACCGCTTCTGTTCCGTTTCAGTGGTGCCGGGTGAAGCTTCCTCTTCAACCTCTGGCTGGGCGCCAACCTGGCCCAGAAAAAGCGCCTGGACTGCCTCGTCAGGAACCTCCGTGTTTACAAAAGAGCGAACGTCCTCGAAGCCTATCCGATGCAAGGTCGCCTCCCACTCCTCCCGGCTGAGCAACGGATGATGGGAGCGCAGGTGGACGTCGGTAAATCCCCACCAATCACGGGTCAGTCCGAACACCAAATCCAAGAAAAGGAGCTTCTGCGTAACTTCTAAGAATATCAGGATACCATTACTGCACAACAGCTTACGAATGTTTCCCAAACTCTTATCGAGATCCGCCGTGGCATGTAGCACATTGGTGGCAAGAATCAAATCGAATGAACGCAGATCGAAGTCTTGCTCGGCCGGATCTCTCGTGATGTCCAGAACTCTGTATTCAATGAAGGGGTATTCGTCGAACTGCTTGCGTGCTTGAACGCCAAAATAAGGGGTGATATCGGTGAAGAAATACTGCGTGCGCAGGGGCGGCAGCACGGGTAGTACGACCTCCGTCATGGAGCCGGTGCCCGCACCAACTTCCAGTATGCGCAAGGTACCGTCGGCCGGAAGACTGTCCACTAATGAGCGCACTGCCTGCTGAATCAGATAGTTATTTGCCTTAAAGTCTGCTGAACCGGTGTAAAAACGCTGGCTCTTGGACTGGTCGCCGCCGGGAAAGATAATCTCCAAGCCGTCAACTGCGCCGACCAGCACATCGGCCAAGGCGGGGCCGCAGTCGCGGATCAATTCGGTCTCGGCGTACCAATTCGGATACTTCCGGCCGATGTCCTCACAGATTGCCTCCGCCGACTCGGCCTCGGGTCTGGCCAGAAATATGCCCTTACCCGGCCCATCGGCCTGGACCTGGCCCGACCTCACGAGGGCGTTGAACAGCGAATGCATGAGGCGATAGTGTTGATGGGCAACACCTAATGATTCGATCAAACTATCTACCGATACAGCCGCTCCGACCTCGGGAGCCCAACCCAATTGCCCGAAAGCACGCAAAACGTAGTGGAGGCTGAGGGTTTCCATTTGGGGGATGAACCCCCGTGCATACTCATCCAGGCGATGTTCTGCGTAAGTCGGGGCCACCTTGGGCTGTAAGGCGGCCACGATTTCAGAAGGGCTATTCAGCACGATGGGTTCGTGCCGACTGATGCCACTGCCACGATGGCGAACCGGTTTCCAATGGAACTGGTAGAAACAATTGTCGAGATCGTCTTCGGACCGACTCTCGGTCCGTTCCACCCTTTTTACCCGAAACCGCTTGATTTCGGCCAGAACATTGCCGTCAGGATCAGCCACCGTCAGGTCACCCTCGAGAACATCGTCATCGCTGTAGAGAATCTGCGCATGGCAGAAAAGCCGTGAACCGGGCCGGTTGAACAGACGGATGCGTTCGATCGAAACAGGAATGAAAAAGTTCTCGGCTCCGGTTCTCCCTTCCGCGACCTCCTGTGCTCCGCGCAGACATTGAAAGCAGGAATCGAGGACCGCCGGATGCAAGGTGTAAGCCGGGCACGTTTGCCAGACCTTTTCGGGTACCTCAATTTCGCCCAGCGACTCATTGGGGACCCTCCAGATCCTCTGAATTTCACTGAAACAGGGCCCGAACTGAAATCCCGCTTCGTCGAAATCTGAATAGAGTTTCTGGTGCTCGATGTGTTCCGTTAAACGGTCGCGGAGTTCATTCAGGTCGATCGATCGCGGAGCTTTTTCCGAGAGCTTCTGGAGCCTTCCCCGGGCATGCAGTTCCCACGGTTCGTCCTCCCCTCCGGAAGAAGAATAAATCTCGATCGAAGCATCCTCTTCATCAAAGATAGTACGCAGGCCGGTTGGACGCTCTTCGGAGAGAAAGAGGAAACCGAGGAAGCGAATATCCTCAACCACGTAGGGCTCGTCGGGAAACAGAACCCTACTGGCCCCCAAGGCCGCCTCGACATATGCCGCGGCCGGACAGACAATAGAATCGCGAACGCGATGATCCTGAAGGTAGGCGAGGGCATAAAGATCGATATCACAATGCCAGGTCGGCTTGTGGGCATCGATCCGGCTGCCCAGCAGCGGGTGGTCGGGACCGCCCAGGCGGTATTCGCGCGAAACGCGAGATTCCAGCCAATAGCGTTCGTGTTGCCATGGATAGCTTGGCAAACCTACGAAGGACCCGCGATCTCCATAGAGGGATTGCCACGAAACCGGGTAACCAGCCACGTAGAGTTCCGAGAAGCTCAGTAACATACGCTGCCGCTCCGGCTCGTTCCTACGCAGCGAAGGAAAGGCCTGGCCCGGTTTTCCCGCGTGAGCAAAGCACTCGCGTAGCGAACTGGCCATGGAGGGGTGCGGCCCCAACTCCAGGAAGAGCTCATACCCTTTTTCCAAAAGCTGGCCCACGGCCGGGGCAAACCTTACTGGATTGCGCACGTTCTGCCACCAGTATCCCGCATCCAGCCGCTCTCCCTCCAGGACCTCTCCGGTCACGGTTGAGTAGAAGGGAATCTTCGAGGCCGTCGGTGCAATGCCTTCCAGAGTAGCCAGCAGCTCCCCTTTGATCGGATCCATCTGGTGGGTATGAAAGGCAAAATCAACCGCTAACCAACGCACGAAAATCTGTTCCTCCTCAAGCGGGTTGACGATGCTTTCGACCACCTCGAAATCGCCCGCCAGGGTTACCAGGCCCGGGCTGCTGATCCCGGTGATCGCTACCCTGCTTTCGTGCCCCTTGATGAGTTCTCGGGCCTCGTCCCAGGTAATGGCTACGGCCACCATCCTGCCCGATCCGCGAGTCGCTTCCTGAAGGCGGCTACGATGGAATATGATGCGCGTAGCGTCGGACAGGGAATATATGCCCGCTTCATAAGCAGCGGCGACTTCACCAACACTATACCCGACCACGGCGCTGGGAACGACCCCACGCGACCGCCAGAGGGCCGTCAGGGCCACTTGCAGTGCAAAGATGCACGGCTGTGCCACATCCGTATCGTCAATTCGCGAGGTCGCTTCATCGCGACGGAGTTCATCCAGGATCGACCATCCGGAGTGTTCTTTAAACTGCCCATCGCAGTGTTCCACGGCGGCGCGGAAAACCGGTTCATCTTCCAGCAATTCCCGGCCCATGCCCCACCATTGCGGGCCCTGCCCGGTATAGACGAAGACGACATCGTTGATGGGGTCTTTAGGCGCGCGACCCTGCACTACCAGATCTTGTTGGGCACCGTCGAGGAGACCGTCTAATTGCTTGATCAGATCCTCTCGGGATTCCGCCAGAAGCGCCACCCGACTTTCGAAATGCGCCTTACGCAGAGCAGTCGTATGCGCGATGTCCAGAACGGAAGCAATCTTACCCTCCTCATTCGCCGCCAAGTGGTGCCGGTAGGCTTTGAGGTAGGCCGTCAAGGACTCGTCCGTCTGGCCCGAAATCGGAACGATCAGTTGCTCTCCGGATGCACCCTCAAGGGGACGCCGGCATTCAGCCCGGTCGTCGCTCGGAGGCTCCTGCAAAACAACATGCGCATTGGTTCCGCCAAATCCAAATGAATTCACCGCCACGATGGCAGGCTCGCCGTTTCGAGGCAGGTCTTCCAGCTCAGTAGGAACACGCAAGCAGAGTTCCTCGAAAGGTATATTGGGATTGGGCGTTTCAAAGTGAAGGTTGGGCGGGATCTTCCCATATTTAAGGATCAACGCCGTCTTGATCAGGCCCGCGATGCCACTGGCCGACTCCAGATGCCCGATGTTTGTCTTGACCGATCCGATAGCACAGGGATCGCCGGAATCCCGGTAGCGAGACAGCACACAGCCTATGGCTTTGACTTCGATGGGGTCGCCTACTGGGGTGCCGGTGCCGTGCGCTTCCATATAGCTGACCCGACCGGGAGAAATGTCGGCATCGCGGTAGGCTTCCTCGAGCATGGTCTCCTGCGATTCCTGACCCGGCACCGTCATGGCGTTGGTTCGCCCATCCTGGTTTACCACCGTGGCACGAATAATGGCATAGATGGGGTCCCGGTCCGCTTGCGCCCGGCTCAGGGGTTTCAGGATTATGGCTCCCGCTCCCTCTCCCCGCACATAACCGTTGGCTCGCTCGTCAAAGGCAAAACAGCGCCCATCAGGCGAAAGCATGGAGGCCTTGCTGAAACCAATCGATGAATCCGGTATCAGCAGCGCGTTGACGCCAGCCGCTACGGCCGCCTCGCACTGCCCGTCCCAAATGCTGTTACAGGCCAGGTTCACTGCCACCAGGGCAGACGAACAGGCCGTGTCTACGGACATGCTGGGACCTTTGAGATCAAATAGATAGGATATTCTGCCGGATGCGATGCTTAAGGTGCTGCCACTGTTGGTATGCACGTCGACATCGAAGGGGCCCTTCATCTGAATGTTGGCATAGTCATTACTGGAGATGCCCACGAAAACGCCCACATTGGTTCCGGCCCATCGATCGGGTGATTGACCCCCGTCCTCCATGGCTTCCCATGTCACCTCCAGCAACCACCGCTGCTGCGGATCCATGCGCAGAGCCTCGCGCGGCGAAATTCCGAAAAAGCGCGCGTCGAATTCGTCGATCCGGTCAATAAACCCACCCCAGCGGGTGATCATCCGTCCGGGCAGCTGTGGATTGCTGGCGTAATACCGATCCAGGTTCCAACGCCCGGGCGGCACTTCTATGATAGCATCCTGCCCCTCACAGAGTGTCTTCCAGAATGATTTCGGATCCCGCGAGCCCCCCGGGAACCGGCACCCCATCCCAACGATCGCCAGCGGTTCTTTACTCATGCGAATCACAGACCGGCCTCTCCCCCGGGAGGACACGGAAATACACCGGGAGGGCACGGAAATACACTAATCAGATCCTCCTTGCGAAATAATCTGCCCATGTTCAACTGAATCATTATCGGCTTAAAGGATTAACTTAATGGATGAGGCAATTTGGGTTGTCTAGACAAAACCAATGGAAATCCCGGCCGAATCAGGGGGTCGAATGCCACCTAGAAGCACCATCAAAGGATCAATTCAGGGGAGCCTGATCCGCGGATGAAAGCACCTCTCGCAGGCCCATATAGGCAACAAAAAGATGCCGTTTGCTGACAATGTCACCGCACCTTAAACCAGCCAATGCAAGCTTCATCAAGCTCCAGTATAGAAGGGCTATGGGCTTTGTCAATTCATTCGGAGTTGACCGGCAGGCGGGTCTCCCATTACGAAAAAGCACTATGAATGGCATCCCGAAACTTGGATGAAGCTAACGGCTCTAGCGCTCAAAGAGAGCCGGCTCACTCTGCTCATCGTGATATTCGCCGCCGCTGCCGGGTTGGTGGCACTCGTTCGCCTGCCGCGGAGCGAGGATCCGCCGTTCATTTTTCGCTACGCGCTCATCCAGACTTACTATCCCGGCGCGTCCGCGGAGAGGGTCGAGACTCTCCTGACCCGAAGAATTGAAGAGGCCGTGCAACAGGTCCAGGAAGTGGAGTTCATCAACAGCATATCGCGCACGCACGCCTCCGTGATCATTATCAAACTCAAAGATGAATTCCGCCGCCTGCAACCTATTTGGGATCGCTTGCGCAGGAAGATAGAGTCCATTCGCTCAGAGCTTCCCGAAGGGATTAAAGGTCCCGTCTTTAACGATGAATTCGGCCAGGTGTTCGGGATTATTCTCACCATCGGAAGCAAGCGAGGTAATCGGGGAAATATGGTGGCGGCGGCAGACAGTCTGCATGGAGAGCTCATGCGACTCGAAGGGGTTGCGAAGATCGAATTCATTGGAAAATCCGATGATCACGCTATCGTGGAGTACGATGACGAACAGATGGCCGAAGCGGGCTTTTCGCCCCTATACCTGAAGCTCTTCCTGGAGAGCCAGAATTTTCTCGCGCCCGGCGGATCTATCAAAGAGGGAAGCTCCCGAGTCCTCGTAGCGCCCGTGGATTACTTCGAGTCGGTTGCCGACATTGACTCAATGCCCGTGGTTATGCCGGACACCGGCGAGACCTACTACCTCGGCGAATTGATGAACATTGAACGCCGTCCCTCCGATCCACCGGTAAGCCTGGTGCGCACCTCAGGGGTACCCGGAATCGGGCTTGCCATTGCCCTGACGGAGGGCGGAAATATCACCAAGCTGGGAAGGGAGGTCCAGGCCGCCGTGCAGTCGATTGAGGCATCGCTGCCCGACGATGTCATCATCGAATATACGGCCTTTGAACCGGAAAGGGTCGAGTCCATGCTCCGGCAATTTTTCATCAGCCTGATTTTCAGCCTCCTAGTGGTGATGGTGATTCTGGTGGTAGCGCTGGGGATGCGAACCGGTTCCCTGATCGCCTCCGTTATTCCTCTGGTCATGCTGACCGCGCTCGCCATGATGCTGATTCTCGGCCTTGACCTAAACCAGGTCGTGCTGGCGGCCTTTGTCGTGGTCCTGGGAATCCTGGTTGACAATCACATTGTCGTCGCCGAGCGAATACTCGCGCTGACCGAATCGGGCTCCGATCCTTCGGACGCGGCCCTGTCCGCCACCAGTGAACTCTTCGCGCCGCTTCTAGTGGCGGTATTCTGTACCATCGCGGGATTCCTTCCCCTCTTTCTGGCCCGTTCGGCAGCCGCCGAGTATGCCTCCCCTCTGTTCCTGGTGGTAGGCATTACGCTGCTGTGTTCGCAGACATTTTGCTTTACCGTAACCCCCTGCCTGGCGGCACGATTCATGAGCGCTCAAGCCGCCGCTTCCCAACCGCAGTGGGCCCGCATATATCGATACTACCGAAGTCTGCTTCTATTCCTGCTACGTCACCGGTCAGCGTCACTTCTATTACTTTTGATACTGTTTCTTGCCGCTGTTTTCAGCTTTCGATTTCTTCCCAAGATCTTCTTTCCACCTTCTGACCGGCCCATTTTCACTTTGGCGATGGAATTTCCGGCCGGAACATCGATCGAACACACCCATGAGGCCGCTACGAAATTCGATTCCTTTATCAGAGAGGAGATAGTCAATGCAGCTGAACCTGGCATCGTAACCTGGACCACCTTCATAGGACGGAACGCACCGCGCTTTATCCTTAACTACCAGCCACGCCTCTATTCCCCGGAGCTGGCCTACGTGCTGTTCAATGTGACTGATATCCGGATCATTCCCTTGCTGCGCCAGAGACTAGGGGCCTTCTGCCGGGAGAATTTCCCCCGGGCACGGGTCCGCATCAGGGAATTGGAAGCGGGGCCGGCGATTGGGTTTCCCATAAAACTTCGCGTCGCGGGCAAGGATATCGAGGGCATTTTTGCCATTGTCGCTGAAATCAAGGCAAAACTCGCATCCCTGAACGGAGTCCACAATATTAACGATGATTGGGGACCAAAGACCAAGAGTTACCGGATCGTCGTCGACGACGAATCAGCCATAGAAGCGGGCATTACGCACACCGATATCGCGGTAGCGGCGCAATCCGTTCTGACTGGACTCCCGGCGGGTAGCCTTCGCGGCCCCGACCGCGAAATCCCGATACGCCTGCGAGCTGATGTGTCGGCATCCGACCCGCTGCATGCGTTGAGCGAGGTCAACGTCTACTCCCGCGTTAAGCAGACCAGCATGCGCTTAGGGAAAATCGCGTCGATCGACGAGGTTTCCGGTCCCGCGACCATCCTGCGCCGCGATCACATGCGCACCGTTACCGTCCAGGCCGATATCGGCGATGGGGTGATTCCACAAGAAGTCGATCGAGTTCTCGAGCCTTGGATGGCGGAGCGGCAGCGAGATTGGGGTCCCGCCTACCAGGTCACTCTGGCCGGTGAGGGCGACCAATCCAGAACGGCTAACCGGTCCATTTTGGAGCAACTGCCCTGGACCGGCTTTATCATTCTGCTCCTCCTCGTCAAACAGATGCGCTCGTTTCGCCGCACCGCCATTATTCTATGTGCGGTGCCGATGGGTATCGTGGGCGTGGTTGCCGGCCTCTTCCTGACGGGCCAGCCCTTTGGATTCATGACCCTGATCGGTATGGTCTCCCTCTCGGGTATAGTGGTTAATTCGGCCATCATTCTAGTCGATCGCATTCGGTTGAACACCGAACGGGGGGGGAATACGCCCCAGGCGTGTATAGTTGACGCATCCCTGAGCCGGTTGCGACCGATCCTATTGACGACATTGACGACCATAGGAGGAATCATGCCGCTCTACCTCAAGGGCAGTCCCATCTGGCAACCTATGACCGTTACGCTCATCTTCGGTCTGCTCTTCTCCACCACTCTCGTACTCGGATTTCTACCCGTCATGTACGCCGTCGTTTTTCGTGTCAGGTTCGACGAAGCCGCCTGCCGCGAAATCGATGTTGCTTAATGAAGCCGCCTTGTCGTGATCGGACATCTTGGGTAGGGAGAAACGTCCTCGACCTGTCACGCCATAGCAATGTATCCAGGGCGATGGCTATGCGCCTGGCGCCCGCCCTCCTTCGTGCCTTTCCCATGTTTGTCATCGCCGGACTGTTTCTCGGTTTGAATGCGCCACCCAGCATGGCGTGCGCCGGTGGCTTTGCTCTCTCGCTGATTGGAGCCCTTATTCTAAGTAGCGCGATTACCACTTTACTGAGCATATTCCTTTTCTGGACCCTTTCCGGCGAGGGGGCACGCCGCCTCCTTCCTGCGGCCGTGATGATCTTTTCGGGGTTGATCGTCCCGCTACCTTGCGGTGTCCGTAAAGAGCCAGATGCAGTACCGCATATCATTCCTGATGATGGCTTTAGGGCACTTTCTCAGTACCGCATCAGAGATGTTGGGCAGCCTATGAACTGCTGGAGTAGGATTAAGTGTTCAGGTGTCAGGATTCGATTGCGCTTCCTCAGAACTGACAACTGTTCACGAGCGAAGCGAGAAGGTCTGACACCTGAAACCTTTCCCTGGTTTCACCCACGATATATCCGGCTAACCGCAGGGCAGCCGGGGGCCTTGCTGACCTACAACTGTTGCCGTATCATCCTCATGGAGAAACGACGAAACAACCAACTCGCCCAGGCGGCATGAGATCGCTAGTGGCGTTAGGACAAACCAGCAATGCTATCGACCCTATGGCGCCTCCAAATTGGTTCTGCTCATTTGTCGGACACGACACGAGCTCAGGAGACCCCGCTTGACGGCGCGACCGAAGTCCAGCAATCTTACGGCGAGCTTCGGGACGGTGTCGGTCACCTTGCATTCGGACGCTGCTTTCCGGGTACTTTTTCATGGATTCCGATAGCGCAGATGTCGATGAGTTGCTTTTACGGCTTACTCAAAGGCAAGACGAGACGTCATTGGAAGTGCTCTATGAGCGCTACGGCGTGCCTATCTATAGTGCGGTGCTGAGGATTGTCGGCAATGTCTCGGATGCGGAGGAAGTAACCCATGAGGTTTTCCTGAAGATCTGGACTAAAGCAGGTAGCTTCGACCGGGCAAAAGGCACCGTCCGATCCTGGCTGATGACAATGGCCCGCCGACAGGCCATTGATCGGACGCGATCGAAAAGGTTCAAGGCAAGGAATCGTGAAGTCAACCTGGCAACAACCTCGATGGAAGGGAGAGGAGCTAACGCCCATGAACTTTCCAGTGGCTCGAGTACAGCGGTTCGGAATGAGGAGAAAGTAATGGTGGAAGAGGCGCTCGGCCAGCTTGCCGAGGCTTATCGCGAGGTCGTCGAGCTATCCTTTTTTGAAGGGCTTTCCCACTCAAAAATCGCAGCCCGGTTGGATGTTCCATTAGGTTCTGTGAAAACAAAATTGCGTAGAGCGATGAACGAACTTCGTATACTTATAGATGCGGAGTCGTGAAGTCATGAAGCACGAAGAAGCTCAGGATCTCTTGGTCGGTTACGTCGCGGGCACCTTGGAAGCGGACGAACGGGAAGGTCTGTAGAACCATCTCCGTGCAGGCTGCGATGTTTGTGAGGCGGCGATTCGGGAGTTATCCGAATTGGCGGCCGATATTTCGCTTTGCGTTCCCCAGCAGACTCCCTCTCCGCAGGTGAAGGAAGGAATCATGGCTGCCGTAACTAGGCAGGATTCGAGTCGGGGGGCGCTGGCCGGGCGTCTCTGGCATACCGGGTGGGTAGCGGCCGGACTCGCTGCCGCGGCGGCGGGCCTGCTCTTGTATCTCAATATCAACCTGCAACGAGAGAAAGAGCATATTGCAAGGAATCTCGCCGAGGCCAGCGACATCACTTCCCTTCTCAGTTCGCCGGGAATGCAGTTCGTGTCTCTGGAAGGTGTCGAACCCAACGAGCAGGCCTTTGGAAAGGTAGTTCTGGACGAGGATCGCGGCGCCGCCTTGGTTTATATGTATCGCCTTCCGGCAACGCCAAAGGACAAAGAATATCAGCTCTGGGTCATGCGCGAAGGGCAGCCTACCAACGCGGGAGTCTTTCGTGTAGACGAGGATGGGAACGCAGCCCTCAAAGTTCAGGATCTTTCCGAACTCCGGGGAATCGCTTCCTTTCAAGTGACCATCGAGACCGAAGGAGGCCAACCTTTCCCCACCGGAATGACCTACCTTACAGGGCCCGTCCTACGCTGACCTGAAACTTAGCCTCCAGATCGGGCTGGCGGGCGATAGAGTGACGTTTTTGCGAAGCGCAAACATGGTCATGCAGCGTTCGCTTCGGCCTCGGGCACCAGCGTGAATCCGAGCGATCGGGCGCTCATTTTAAGGCTGCACAGTCTTCGTTGACAGAAGCGATCCTCGTAGCGTTCGGCTCCTTCGTCGACATAGTCTTGGCCGTAACGAAGCATGCGGTAGATGAGCACAGCGAGTTTGCGAGCCAGGGCGAAGACGGCCACCGCGCCGCTCTTGCGCCGGGCGGTGCGCCGATAACAGGCACCCAGCGCGCTCGGGGAGTGGCGCAGGGTCAGCGCGCACATGCGCAGGATGGCGGCCATCCGGATGGCGCCGAAGCTGTTTGGTCTTTTCTTGAGCACCTTGCCCGCCGAGAAGGCCATTTTGGGACTCAGACGCAACCAGGAGACAAAGTGATGTTCGTCGGGGAAAGCGCTCAGATCCAAGCCCACTTCGGTCAATGCCACCTGCGCGGCCCCGGTGCTGATCGCGTCGATACGCGTGAGATCTACCCCGTAGAGCCGCCACAGCGCCGTGCGCATCGGTTGCTCGCCCCGCTTGCCCATGGCCCTTTCCTTGGTCGGGTTGGGATGCGCTGGCGGCTTGAGGCTACGACGCCGGGCCGGCTGCAGCGCCTCGATCTGTTCGATGAGCTGCTGTTCATACTGGGCAATCATCTCTTCGAGCTGGTCATACAACTGCAGCGCCCCACGCAGGTTGAAAAGGTGTTCGCGCCGCCAGTTGCCGATGAGGTGCTCGGCGAATTGGGCCTGGCTCTTTCGGCAGCGTTTGTCCCGCAGGGTGGCCAGCTTTTTGGGACTGCGCTGCCCGGCCACGATGGCCCGGATGATGGCCATCCCGGTCTTGCCGGTAATGTCGGTGACCGCCCGGTGTACCTGCACGTTCATCTGGTCGAGTGCCTTCTGCATCCACTGCACCATCTTGGAACGTTCTTCCACCAGATTAGCCATTTGGCGCTGCAACGCACGAAGCGCACAGATCTTTTCCCCGGGTCGGAAGGAGCCCCGTAATAGTCCGCAACTGTGCAAGAGTTGAATCCACTGACAATCGATCATATCGGTCTTGCGTCCGGGGACCCCATGCAACTGCTTCGCATTGACCAGCACCACTTCGAGGCCCCGCGACTCCAACAGCTCATATAACGGGATCCAATATACCCCCGTGCTCTCCATCGCCACCGATTCGACCCCTTCATGGATCAGCCAGTCGGCCAGCTCGTTCAACTGTGGTGTCGTCGTGCCGAATTGCTGCACATTGACTTTGTTATCCCCGCGGGCCGGGCCGCATACCCAATGCTCCTCACTTCCTAAATCAATCCCCGCGCTGTTCGCCCGGATCACCGGCAAGGCCTGTATCGGCCGCACCTTCTTTTTTCCCCTGCGCTTGCTCTTTTTCGATGCCATGGTAGCTTCCTCTTTGATTACATTTTGGTTATGGCATTGGCTGCGGCCCGAGGTGGCCGTTATGTCAGGATTCTGACCTGGGGGAGAGCCCGTGCAAACGGGCCTCGCCAATGTTGGATGGCCGACTCGGAACCAGACTAATGTTGGGGCATATTCAGCTCCAGTGCTCAGATGGGTTATGACTGCCGCAGCCAATGCCGGTTCACCCTCAGTAATACCCACCACCAACGGCGCCACAAGCTGAAGTTTCACTCCTGTTGGATCCGGCAAGGGTCAGCGCGCCGGGGGCGCGACTGACCTGAAACTTAGCCTCCAGAGCGGGCTGGCGGGCGATAGAGTGACGTTTTTGCGAAGCGCAAACATGGTCATGCAGCGTTCGCTTCGGCCTCGGGCACCAGCGTGAATCCGAGCGATCGGGCGCTCATTTTAAGGCTGCACAGTCTTCGTTGACAGAAGCGATCCTCGTAGCGTTCGGCTCCTTCGTCGACATAGTCTTGGCCGTAACGAAGCATGCGGTAGATGAGCACAGCGAGTTTGCGAGCCAGGGCGAAGACGGCCACCGCGCCGCTCTTGCGCCGGGCGGTGCGCCGATAACAGGCACCCAACGCGGTCGGGGAGTGGCGCAGGGTCAGCGCGCACATGCGCAGGATGGCGGCCATTCGGCTGGCAGCCATTGCGTTGCGCGTTTTGCTCAGCGGCTTGCCGGCCGAAAAGGCCATTTTGGGACTCAGACGCAACCAGGAGACAAAGTGATGCTCGTCGGGGAAAGCGCTCAGATCCAAGCCCGCTTCGGTCAATACCACCTGCGCGGCCCCGGTGCTAATCCCGTCAATGCGCGTGAGATCTACCCCGTAGAGCCGCCAGATTGCCGTGCGCATGGGTTGCTCGCCCCGCTTCGCCATGGCCTTGTCTTTGTTCGGGTTGGGATGCGGGGGCGCGTTGAGGCTATGGCGCTTGGCCGGCTGCAGCGCCTCGATCTGCTCGATCAGCTGCTGTTCATACTCGCCAATCATCTGCTCGAGCCGGTCATACAACTGGAGCGCAGCGCGCAGGTTGAAAAGATGCTCCCTGCGCCAGTTGCCGATGAGGTGCTCGGCGAATTGGGCCTGGCTCTTTCGGCAGCGTTTGTCCCGCAGGGTGGCCAGCTTTTTGGGACTGCGCTGCCCGGCCACGATGGCCCGGATGATGGCCATCCCGGTCTTGCCGGTAATGTCGGTGACCGCCCGGTGTACCTGCACGTTCATCTGGTCGAGTGCCTTCTGCATCCACTGCACCATCTTGGAACGTTCTTCCACCAGATTAGCCATTTGGCGCTGCAACGCACGAAGCGCACAGATCTTTTCCCCGGGTCGGAAGGAGCCCCGTAATAGTCCGCAACTGTGCAAGAGTTGAATCCACTGACAATCGATCATATCGGTCTTGCGTCCGGGGACCCCATGCAACTGCTTCGCATTGACCAGCACCACTTCGAGGCCCCGCGACTCCAACAGCTCATATAACGGGATCCAATATACCCCCGTGCTCTCCATCGCCACCGATTCGACCCCTTCATGGATCAGCCAGTCGGCCAGCTCGTTCAACTGTGGTGTCGTCGTGCCGAATTGCTGCACATTGACTTTGTTATCCCCGCGGGCCGGGCCGCATACCCAATGCTCCTCACTTCCTAAATCAATCCCCGCGCTGTTCGCCCGGATCACCGGCAAGGCCTGTATCGGCCGCACCTTCTTTTTTCCCCTGCGCTTGCTCTTTTTCGATGCCATGGTAGCTTCCTCTTTGATTACATTTTGGTTATGGCATTGGCTGCGGCCCGAGGTGGCCGTTATGTCAGGATTCTGACCTGGGGGAGAGCCCGTGCAAACGGGCCTCGCCAATGTTGGATGGCCGACTCGGAACCAGACTAATGTTGGGGCATATTCAGCTCCAGTGCTCAGATGGGTTATGACTGCCGCAGCCAATGCCGGTTCACCCTCAGTAATACCCACCACCAACGGCGCCACAAGCTGAAGTTTCACTCCTGTTGGATCCGGCAAGGGTCAGCGCGCCGGGGGCGCGACTAACCTGAAACTTAGCCTCTGGAGCGGGCGGGCGGGCGGGTTCGTCCCTGCCCTCACGGGCAGAGCTACACCGGGGCCTTGTGGCTCGCTCCGTGAGGAGCGGGAAGAGTGCTGACACCGGGGCCTTGTGGCTCGCTCCGTGAGGAGCGGGAAGAGTGCTGACGTGAGTTTTACCCTTGATATATCCGGCAAGCGTCAGCGCGGCCGGGGGCTGGACTGACCTGAAACTTAGCCTCCAGATCGGGCTGGCGGGCTATGCGGGGAGGGCAACCGTCGGAGATAACGAATTGGTTTCAGTTTTTGAAATCCAATCCGCCTTCCACTTCGTATTTCCTCATTGAGGCTTCTCATCTTCGAGGTCCTCGGGTGTGACTGAATCCTGCCGATTTACCGTCTTTTCGGCTGTCGGTTTAGCCAGACTCATCGATGAAGTAACGTTTGGGGAAAAAACAATGTCTGTTAAATGTTTCTCGCTCGTTCTGTGTAAGGTCGAAAGATCAATTCTGAATTTCACCAAAAAAAGCAAGTTCGGCACCGCCGTGGCGCCTTTGCTTCTGGCATTTTCGATCGCCCACCCCCTCGGGGCAGTAAACGTTCGGGTTACCGTCGAAAATCTGGCTCCCGACGAAGGGAACTTTCTCACTCCTGTATGGGTGGCCTTCCACGACGGGAGTTTCGACATCTTTGACGAAGGGGCCATGGCTTCGGCGGGCCTGGAGAGCATCGCCGAAGACGGCGCCACCGGCACCCTGGGGGCAGAGTTCGAAGCCTCCGGCGCCGGCAGCACGCACGCCACCGTCATCAGTGGAGGGGGTATCCCGCCTTTCGCTCCGGGCGCTTCCAACGCCATGACCTTTCGCCTAGACGAAGCATCCCCGCTGAGCCGCTATCTGAGCTTTGCCTCCATGGTCATACCCAGCAACGACGCCTTCGTGGCCAACGGCGATCCCATGGCCATGGAAATCTTCGATGAAGCGGGCAACTTCGTCGGTGCAGAGATGATTATCGTGGGCGGCCAGGTGTGGGATGCCGGTACCGAGGTCAACGATGAAGTGCCCGCCAACACCGCCTTTCTGGAACAGGCCGCGCCCGACACCGGCGATGATGAAGGGGGCACCGTTCAACTCCACCAGGGCTTCATGGCCGGAGGCAATGTGCTGACGGCATACCCGGGGGCCGACTTTACGGCCGAGGGCTTCGAGGTTCTGCGCATCACCGTCACGGAAGTGGCCACCCAATCCAATCAACGTGAAGGTCGAATTGGAGAACCTGGCTCCTGACGAAGGGAACTTTCTCACTCCTGTATGGGTAGCCTTCCACGACGGGAGTTTCGATATCTTTGACGAAGGAGGCATAGCTTCAGCGGGCCTGGAGAGCATCGCCGAAGACGGCGCCACCGGCACCCTGGGGGCAGAGTTCGAAGCCTCTGGCACGGGCAGCGCGCACGCCACCGTCATCAGTGGAGGTGAGATTCCGCCCTTCGCTCCGGGCGCTTCCAACGCCATGACCTTTGCCCTAGATGGAGCATCCCCACTAAGCCGCTACCTGAGCTTTGCCTCGATGGTCATACCCAGCAACGACGCCTTCGTGGCCAACGGCGATCCCATGGCCATGGAAATCTTCGATGAAGCGGGCAACTTCGTCGGTGCGGAGCTGATTATCGTGGGCGGCCAGGTGTGGGATGCCGGTACCGAGGTGAACGATGAAGTTCCGGCCAACACCGCCTTTCTGGAGCAGGCCGCGCCCGACACCGGCGATGATGAAGCAGGTACTGTTCAACTCCACCTGGGCTTCATGGCCGGAGGCAATGTGCTGACGGCATACACGGGGGCCGACTTTACGGCCGAAGGCTTCGAGGTTCTGCGCATCACCGTCACGGAAGCGCCACCCAATCCAATCAACGTGAAAGTCGAATTGGAGAACCTGGCTCCTGACGAAGGGAACTTTCTCACTCCTGTATGGGTAGCCTTCCACGACGGGAGTTTTGATATTTTTGACGAAGGAGGCATAGCTTCAGCGGGCCTGGAGAGCATCGCCGAAGACGGCGCCACCGGCACTCTGGGGGCAGAGTTCGAAGCCTCTGGCACGGGCAGCGCGCACGCCACCGTCATCAGTGGAGGTGAGATTCCGCCCTTCGCTCCGGGCGCTTCCAACGCCATGACCTTTGCCCTAGATGGAGCATCCCCACTAAGCCGCTACCTGAGCTTTGCCTCGATGGTCATACCCAGCAACGACGCCTTTGTGGCCAACGGCGATCCCATGGCCATGGAAATCTTCGATGAAGCGGGCAACTTCGTGGGTGCGGAGATAATTATCTTGGGAACCCAGGTGTGGGATGCCGGTACCGAGGTGAACGATGAAGTTCCGGCCAACACCGCCTTTCTGGAGCAGGCCGCGCCCGACACCGGCGATGATGAAGGGGGCACCGTTCAACTCCACCAGGGCTTCATGGCCGAGGGCAACGTCCTGACGGCATACCCAGCGGCCGATTTCACGGCCGGGGGATTCGAAGTTCTGCGCATTACCGTCACGGAAGTGCCACCCAATCCCATTAACGTGAAAGTCGAATTGGAGAACCTGGCTCCTGACGACGGGAACTTTCTCACTCCTGTATGGGTGGCCTTCCACGACGGGAGTTTTGATATTTTTGACGAAGGAGGCATAGCTTCAGCGGGCCTGGAGAGCATCGCCGAAGACGGCGCCACCGGTACATTAGGGGCGGAATTTGAGGCCGCTCGAAGGGGCAGCATGTACGCCACGGTCACAAGCGGAGGGGATATCCCACCGTTCGCTCCGGGAGCTTCCAGTGCCGCAACTTTTTCCCTCGATGCAGCCTCCCCCCTGAACCGCTACCTGAGCTACGCCTCCATGGTTATTCCCAGCAACGACGCCTTCGTCGCCAACGGCGATCCCATGACGCTGGAGATCTTTGATGAGGCGGGCAATTTCACCGGAGCGGAGATCATCGTCATGGGAAGCCAGGTCTGGGATGCCGGCACCGAAATTAACGATGAAGTTCCGGCCAACACCGCCTTCCTGGAGCAGGCCATGCCCGATACCGGTGAGGATGAGGGCGGCACCGTGCAACTTCACCAAGGCTTCCTACCCGGGGGGTAATATTCTGAATGCCTACTCCGCCGCCGATTTTCTGGCCGGGGGTTACCAAGTTCTCCGCATAACCGTCACGGAGGTGCCCCCAAATCCCGTCAAGGTGACGGTCGAAGTTGAAAACCTGGCTCCGGGGAGCGGGAATTTTCTCACTCCGGTCTGGCTGGCCTTTCATAATGGCAGCTTCGATATCTTTGACGAAGGTGGCACCGCCTCGGAGGGGCTCGAAAGCCTGGCCGAAGACGGCGCCACAGGGACTCTGGGGACCGAGTTTGAATCCTCCCGAACGGGCAGCGCGCATGCCACGCTCACAAGCGGAGGAGAAATACCGCCATTTGCTCCGGGTGCTTCCAATTCCATGACCTTCACCCTCGACGGGGCATCGCCACTAAACCGCTTTCTGAGCTTCGCCTCTATGGTCATCCCCAGTAACGACGCCTTCGTAGCCAATGGCGATCCCATGGCTCTCGAGATTTTCGACGCGGACGGCAGCTTCACCGGAGCGGAGATCAGCGTCGAGGGCAGCCAGGTCTGGGACGCCGGAACTGAAGTGAACGACGAAATCCCGGCTAATACGGCCTTCTTGGAGCAGGCCATGCCCAATACCGGTGAGGATGAGGGCGGCACCGTGCAATTGCACCAGGGCTTTCTCTCTGGCGGTAACATTCTCAATGCCTACCCCGCCGCCGATTTCCTGGCCGGGGGTTTCGAGGTTCTTCGGGTTACCATCACGAAAGTGGAATTCAATCCCTGGCCGGACCTCGGCAACTTCCCTGGCTCGGAGTTCAGATTCTCTCCCTGGTTCGGGCTTTTCTATGACTTCTGGTTTCCCTTTGTCTACCACGAGATGCACGGCTGGTTCTATGTCAGCGCCGACGCGGATAGTGGTGCGATCTATCTCTATAATTACACAGACGACCTCGGGTGGCTCTACACAACAGAGGAACTGTATCCCTTCCTCTATTCTTTCAGTCTGACAGCGTGGCTCCAATATTCGGAAGGATCATCCAACCCCAGATCGTTCTACAACTTCGATCCCGCCGTCAATAATGTGATAACCATTCCCTAGCAATCTGTCGGGCTCAACTTCTGAATTTCTGGAAGGAGTTGAGTGAAAGTAAGGAAATCGGGGTTGGGACGATCAGGCAAGCGCGGACGGCCTCCCGATCGCATTCGGGATCCCTACCCGTGCCTCGATCGCCCAAACGAGGGATGGCGGGTAGGGCGTGGCCGCCCGAGCCTGGAGGACACCAATCCCTCTCAACTCGGCGTAGTCTTTGGGCGAAGACGGTAGGAGCCGCGGAATACCAACGCACCACTTCCGGTCGGGTCCGGCTAAGTATGTGTTCAGCGCAAGACCGGGGAGCTTGAAACACGCTAAACAGGTCCAGTTAAGCGGCTCCGGTCTCAAGTAGCTTCCGCGACTCAACCGCCTCTGCCCAGTGCTCTATGGACAAAGCGATACGCCTGCTCCCGTACCTCCGGCGGAAAATCGTGTCCGGCATCGGGATACGCAGTAACCAGCTTGTCCCGTACCCCCAGCAATTCGTAAACCGGAGCCGCAGCCCGGATACAATCCTCTACTCCCGAAACTTCAAAATTGTTATCGTGCCGTGGCGCATTTACAAACAAACCACGGGGCGCCAGCGCGGCCGTAATTTCGGTGAAATCAAACGGCATTTGTTTCGCCTCGCTGTGGTAGCGCTCCGCTATCCGCGGCATGTAGCCCTGGTGGCTCCATCCCTTCAGGTCTCCGCCTTTGTACTTAAAAAATGAATTGAATCCGCAACTGGACACCATCACCTGCAGTCGCCGGTCGAACGCGGCCACAAACAAGGTATTGTGCCCACCCAGCGAGTGCCCGATAGAGCCGATGCGATCTGAATCTACCTCGGGAAGCGATTCCAAAAGATCCACCGCGCGCATATGGTTCCAGATGCCTTTCATGGTGGCACTGGCATACCCGTTTTCATAGGGATTGAATACGTAATCACCAAAGTTAGGATAGTCGGGCGCCAAGGTCACATAGCCCCGCTGCGCCAGCTCAAACGCGTAGTGCAAATTCCCCAGTGCGCCCACCCCCGCCGGTTCGCCCTTGCCGATCTTCGTCGTCTGATGCAGGCAGAGCATGGCCGGTGCTGCGCCTTCCAATTCCTTCGGCATCAGCAGATAAGCCGGCACTCGGTCGCCCGGTTCGGAAAGAAAGCTCACTTTCTTCCGCACTACTTCGGATACGACTTCCATCCTGTCCACTTTCACATCCAGCGGCGGCAGGTTCGACCGGTCCGGCAACGGCCCCATCACCAGCTCCATATTAGATAGAATGTGCGCCCGCCGCTTCTCCCAGTCCGCGGCACTCGTGATCTGCTTCTGCCTGCCCCTATCGTCAAGATAGACCAGGATCCGCATCTTATCCGCGTAAAAGGGAGGAGTCTCCTCCGGTGGATGAGCCGCGCTCATGGTCCTTTCCGTCTAAACATGCTTACCCATACGTCAATTGAACGACACCCTTAGAAAGCCTACTCCCCGCAGCAACGGTCTTCGCCGGGCTCCTCCCGGTCAAGAGCTAAAGGGAATCTACGGCTTTTTACCCTTCGGGACCAAGTGTCGTCCTACGAGGTATTTTTTAGAACCCTGCAGTCCCGACCTATCGGGACAGGGAATGATCAAGTTCATATCGCTGGATCAGGTAAAGCTGCGATCAATCCGCGGCCCATCCCAGCTGTTCATCACCTAGTGTCATGTCTCACAAATGCGCTTGTACAATGCTCATTTGTGAGATGCGACACTAGAGCCCGAAGAGATCGCCCGATTCGTAGCGAGTTCTCGGGTTTTGCCCCCTTGACATGGTTTAAACACTAAGACATGTTCATTGCATGGCCACCATGATTCAGATCCGCCACGTACCCGAGGATACTCACCGCACACTTAAAGCACGGGCCGCCCTGGCCGGCATGTCACTTTCCGAATATCTCCTGCGGGAGATTACGCGGACTGCGGAAAAGCCCACCTTGGAGGAACTCAAGGAGCGCATGCGACACCGTCATTCAGTGTATCCTGATATCGACCCGGTGGATGCAGTTCGAGAGGAACGTGAGCGGACATGATAGTCATCGATGCATCCGCAGTGCTCGACTTTCTCTTGCGAACGCCCAGAGGGATTCAAGTGGAACGGCATCTGCTTGAAGAGCCTGAGCCTCTCAATGCTCCCCATCTCATCGACCTCGAAACTGCGCAGGTTCTGCGGCGATATACGATGACCGGCAAGATTACCCAAACAAGGGCGCATGAAGCCCTCATGGACTTTATCGATCTTCCTATTGAGCGATATCCTCACGAGCCTTTTCTATTCCGTATCTGGGAACTGCGCCACACCTTGACATGTTACGATGCCGCCTACGTGGTGCTAGCCGAATGTCTTCAGGCTACGCTTATCACCAGTGACCAGCGCCTTTCGGCTGCCCCCGTGCCCGGGCTCAAGATCGAGGTGATCGGCGGATAGGGGACAAAAGAATGAGGAGGGCAAGGATCTTAATCTCTTACCCGTTGGTGTCCTCGAGTGTATTCTCCAGAAAAATCCCGGGAGCGCAAAATATTCCGAACCCATTTCGTCATACTCAGGTTCAGGAGGGTGCTTCGTTGGGCCAGTGTACCGGCCTGTGCCTGTGCCGAACTGGAAGGCGAAATTCATCAGCGATTTTGCCGATGAAGGGCGCATCCAATCACATGCTGACCCAGCCTCCCTACATGCAATTCGTCTCAGTAACCACACTGCCTTTCCAGTGATTTTTGCGCCCTTTGATCATGTCTACGGCATTGCTGGCCACGACAGCAGTAAGAGCTGGAAAGTGCAAATTGACCACACACACGGCTGGCATGGCGCTCCGTGGATTGCGCACACTCTGGCCGAGGTGCGTGGCAGCGGCTGGCACAAGGGGCCGCGTGACGAGCGCGGAGTTCGTGCCGGTACCATGCACGACGGCAACCCCAACGGTTACTATTTGCTGAAGTTTACGGGCAGGTCCGTGCAGCCGCGCTTTATTCCGCAGGGGCACAAGGGAAACCACGAGATACGCATGCGAATTGTGCTCGATCCATTGCTGATTGGCACGATCGATTCACTGGGCAACAACAGATCCATCAACCGCGGAAGTATTTTTAGCCGCGCTAATTAGACCTTATCCGAAAAGCCATTGATCTCCGCGAAAAGGCACAAAGAAGCGCAAAGAAAATCTGAGGAAAGGCCATTTCATGGCTTGATAAAAATGTCGCAACATGCTAGTGTTCAGTATCTTAAAACCTCACAAGGAGAAGAACATGGCAGCATGTGCGACAGAACGGAAGATAGCCGATATCAATCGCGTAGGCAACCTGATTTTGCCGATTCCAGACACCGATTTCCGTGATTTTCTCGATGAAGTCGACGAGTTGTCCAAGTTCGCGCCGCAAATCATCGATGCGATCGAGAAGGATCTGGATGTCCATGCGCGTGAGAAGAAGAAACTGCGACAGGAAGATGGCAGGTTCTTTGCCAGCGCTACGGCGGATTTTGCGGAGCTGAATATCGAGGAGGCGGATATTTTGGCTGGCGAATTGAATCTTGGGACAGGCCGTCCACGGATGCCTGCTTATGCGGTATATGTGTTCTTGATGATTCGTGGTTTTCTCGGTTCGTTGACTACGAAAGCGGCGCGGCGGTTTCTGCTCGAGTCGATGAGCTTGTATGGATTTGTGCAGGCACGGGGCCTGAAGATACCGGCGGTGACGACGATTCTGGAGAACGTGAACCTTGTCAGCCATGCGACCCGCGAGTTGATCTTTGACCAACAGATCGGCTATATCCTCCAGGAGCAATGGGACGATTTCGGGAAGCTGACGATCGACAGCACCGCGGTGAAAGCAAACAGCAGCTGGCCGACCGATGCGAAGGTTCTCACTGGGGTGTTGAACCGGGCCTATCGTTATGGGCAGAAGTTACATGTTTTCGGGCTGGAGGATTTTCGTCCGGGATGGGTGCCTGGTTGGCTGCAGCAGATGGACAAGCTGGAGTTTCGGATCTGTCTGGTAGCCGGCAAAGCGAACTCGAAGGGCAAGCTGAAGAAACATTACCGGCAGTTGCTCAAGCGGGGCGGCAAGGCGGCCGAGGCATTAGGATCGCAACTGAGCTATCTTGAAGAGGGTCTGTCGATGCAAGCCCTGCCTCCTAGTCGGCGGGAGCTTCTGAAGCGTTTATTGAGCCAGATCAGCCGTGATGTGGCCGACGCCAAGCGGGTTATTGGCTACGCCCATGATCGGGTGTTTGACGATAAGAAGCTTCCCTCCACGCAGAAGGTGCTGAGCCTCTCGGACGGATCGGCGGCTTACATCAAGAAAGGCAGTCGCGAAGCGGTAATCGGTTACAAGCCTCAGCTGGTTCGCAGTGAAAATGGATTTATCACCAGCTTGATAGTTGAGCCCGGCAATCCGGCAGACTCTGCCCAGTTGGTGGAGTCGATCAGCGATTCGATCACTCGCACCGGCGTGGTGGCTGAACTGGTCAGCAGCGATGATGGATATGCTTCGGCAAAGGGACGTAATGAGCTCCTGGCGATGGGGGTGAAGGCCGTTAGTATAAGTGGGGCCAAGGGCCGCAAGTTGACCGATCCGGATGATTGGGAAAGCGCGCTGTATCGGCACGCCCGTCGCGATCGCTCGGCGGTGGAGTCGATGATGTTCACGATCAAAGCAGGATTCGGGTTTGGGGAACTGGGTCGACGAGGCATCGGTCCGGTCAGCGATGAACTGCTGGAGAAGGGACTGGCCTACAACTGTTGCCGTATCATCCTGATGAAGAAACGACGAAACAACCAACAAGCCGAGGCGGCCTGAATCCGACCGGTTAAATACCTCAGAGAAAAGAAGAAAATCACGGGATGACTGTCTTCAGAGACCATGAAAAAGCGGGCCATTACGCTGCAAACCCAGTGCATGATCGCTGCGAACCCACTCCCTGTGGTGCTGACAACCCGGAGCCTCGAGTCTAACCTTTATCAAGTAAGCAAAACATCCAAAAGCATCCTTCCAGACCCCTTTTCGAACAGGGTCTAATTATCTTGTCTCTGCCCAACCACCACCAAAAATCGAATCGAAAACTAGCGACTTGTAGTGGAGACCTTTAGTCGTTTATCAACGACTTAGGTCAAAAATAGCGCCCAGTTGAGAAAGAGGGGCTAGTCTCTCCTGCTTTAGTGGTTTGAAGTCGTACCGTTCCCCTAAATCAGCGAAACCTCTGGCCAACATAGGCAACCACTTCCTCCGGCTTCAGTTCACGGGTTGATGCGCTGGTGCGGCAAAAGAAATACTGTTTGTTCGAGAGCGTGACGTAGGCCGGCGTAGAACCCTTGCGGCAGGTAATTGCCAAGACCCGGCGGTCAAGGTAATCGACGAAGTCGATGTGGATATTATGCATGTGTGCAGCCCCCATCGCACTAGAGATGAGATCGGTCAGATGGCGGTCCATTGCGTCCTCGTTCTTGAATCCATCTTCACTCAAGCCAAGAGGGGTTCCGTCGTCTTTGATCCCGATAAAGAGTGTGCCACCTTCCGTATTCAAGAATGCAGCAATCGTTTTCAAGGCAGAATGAGAAATCGAACTGTCAGATTTCCCCGTGTGCAGGTTCTTCCGCAACGTCGACTTGAACTCGACCGTTTTGCTTTCGCCCTTTGCGATTGTCGTAATCAAATCGTCTGTGAGAGACGCCCGACCCAATATGCCGCCCTTGGGCTTTGCCTTTTCATTTTCGGAGGAACGTATACCAGGTACGGTACCATCCGCACGTTTACCGCCGTCTGATTGATCGTCACCGGGCGTAGTATCGGTTCCATCAAATATCTCGCTTTGGGCTCCGGTGCCCGATGATTCCGATGGTTTCTTGAGGTGAGGGTGTTGGGTTTCCTCTAGCGTCCGAACCTTGATCTCGTTGTCAGAATCTCTTTCCTGGTAGGAAAAAGTGACCGATGGGAATGTGGAATCAAGGCGCATGATGTGGTCCTTTACCCGCTTCCTTCCCTCGATCGCGAATTCCAGGAGTTCCCTGGCTTGTTCGCGATCACACTCACCGCTGGGATAGAGGACTTTTACGAGCCCGGAAAAAGTCTTATGGATTCCGTCCCGATCTCGGGTAGAGATGTCCGCATTGAGCTCGAAGTATTTGGTATAAGCTTGTGAGTAATCAAAATTCCGCAACGTGCGCATAATTTCCGCCAAATAATCGACAATGAAGCCAAACCCGTTCGTGAACAGCTCGGCGCGGATTACGCTGGTTTCCCAACCGGGGCTGTAGCAATGGATCCGGTCCAGAAAAGCTGAGTCGATGTACTTATCGGGCAAGTCATCGAAAAAGTGGGAATGTCTCATCATATATTCGACCGACTTGAGCGTGTTGCCGAGGAATGAAATGGATGCTTCTGCTCCGAGCACTTCGATTCCACGCGAAAACGTCTTGTTCGCCATGTAATTCTTCATGATGTCGACAAGGTTCTTGTCGACGCGTTTGTCCTTACCGGCGAATTCATCGAAGGCGACGCTGTCCCAATACCCCAATAGACCGATCTTGCCGGTTGCGTTGTTGACGAAGAGTTTGGCGACGCTGACTTCTCCCCCGGAAACGATCATTCCGTGCGGAGAAAATTCGGAGAATATATGGGATTTGCCGGTACCCTTCGGTCCGAGCTCGATATAATTATAATTTCGCTCACAGAACGGGATAAGGCGACAGAGCTGCAGCAGCTTCTGACGGCGCTGCAGCTTCGCCGGATTGAATCCGATGCTTTGCACGAGGGCATCGGCCCACTCATCTGCACTAAAAGAACTGCGTGCAGCGCAATACGCTTCAAAATCAACGTGGGATACCTGGATCGGTTTGAGCGTATCAATAAACCACGGAGAGGCTTTCGGATCCTCGCTGGGCTCGTAGAGCAGGTCAATGATGCACCAGACTCCTCCGACGAGGAGCTTCGGGTGTTTCTTGATGTAGTCGGTTTCAGCGATGACATTCTTGAGGCCAAGGTTTGAGAATCGCGCCTCGTATACCCCCTTCTTGTCGTTGAGCTCAACCGTCACCTTATCTATGACCTTGTAGCGACCCCTCTCCTTGATTCTTGACTTGATGAGTTCGGCTTCGTTGCGGTGCACATAATGCTGAGCAAGGATGCTCTTGACGGTCTCAATGCCAGACTCGATCCCGGCCTCGTCATCGGTTGCGCAGTATTGGCCGAGAAGATATTCCAGAACGTACGAGGGGACGATGGCGTTGCCTTTGACAATCTTGGTCAGGTCTTTGCGGACGACCAGTCCTGGAAAGTGTTCTACGATTTTCTCGTCCAGCATGATTTCCAAAGGTTAAAGTTCAAAGTCGGTTTCGAAGGCCTTTTTGAGCCGGTAGGTGAATTCCTTGTAGGTACTGAACTGGTTGGTGCCCGCGATCCGCTCTTCCAGTCGGAGAAAAATCTCGGTATTCTTGTGCTCCTTCCCGTCCGCCACCTTGCTGAAAAGGAAGGTAAGTTTCCGCTCCCGCAGGCGCGGGTCGGTCTCGGTGGATTCAAAGGCCACCTCCTGCACGCCCGACAGGAGTTCCCCGCTCTTCGCGTAGAAGCCGATCCGCAGCGTCCGACCCAGCTGTTTTTCCCGGGCGGGTTCTTCCTGGAGGAAGCTCAACGTCGCCTGTGACGTTGTAATGAGGTTGGATGCGCCCCGCAGGACATCGACTTCGACGGCTTCGGTATCGCTTTTGCGTGCCTTGTTGACCACCAGCACGGGCAGCACGACCTCCTGCAGTGAGGCCCCGCCGTGGACATAGCGCGATCCCGCCCCTTTTACCCGGTAGCGGTTGATCGACTTTGGGATGGCAAAGCTGGCGTCTCCCTCAAGCCCAAGCTGATTCGCAGTGAAGACGGTCGATCCGCTCTTTTCCTCGAAACCGGAGCCGACGGCAAACCGCCGGTTGAGCTGGCCGACATCCTCGCCTGTCGGGTTCTCGGTAAACTCGCTCTCGTCGAGGGCCACGTTCTGGTACACGAACCCGTGGTCGGCCGTGATCAGGATGTTCGTGCCATTGACCGCCGCCACCTTCTTCATCAGCGCCAGGAGGGTTTCAAACTCCCGCTCCACCGCATCGAAGACTTCGCCCTCGGTTTCCCGTTTGTCGCCGGTCTGGTCGATGCCGTTCTGATAAATGTAGATCAGGTCATGGTCGCGAAACAGGGCACGGCCCTCCTCTTTGGCGTTCATCTGGAGAAACTCCTGGGCTTTGACCGCCGTTGCGCGGCGTCCCCCCGTCGCGAGGACAGCTTTACGGGCCTCCAGCCCCATGGTCTTGCGGCCATCGACCAGGGCTTCACCGGATTTGGCCACGACCTCCAGTTTATCGTGCGGCAGGAGCGCCGCCATGCCAAGCTGGGTGTAGGACGGCAGCACGCCGACCTGGTGTTCGATCTTCGAGCGGAAGCGGTCCTCCCGCATAATACGGCGGTTCAATTCTTCCGCCACCTCGAAGCGCAGGGCGTCCGAGATGATGACGAACAACTTGTTCTTCTTCTGGAGGAACGGGTAGACCTGGTCGTGAAAAAAACGCCGTTGAGGGGGTACCCCTTCCGGCGGCCAGGCGTGAGCTTGGTCCACCACTCCCTGGAAACGGTCGTTGATGCGAAGGAGAAAGTCGTTGTTGTAGCGCCGCTCCACTTCCTCTGCGACATCGTGCAGGAGTGTCGCCTGCCCGCTTTTGCGGGCGCTGTAGCAGAACTGGCGATAGAGCTGGTCGATCCGGAAGTAGGTCTCGGTATAGCGGTGGATGGCTCCCCCGAGCGAGTCGAAATCCAGGTCCAGGACCCGGATGGCCCCCATCAGGGTGGAGGCGGCCAGCAGGGCGTCGTAAAGTTGTTGGTATTGGCGGTACCAGTAGGAGCGCTCCCGGCGATCAATAACCGCCTTTATCGCCTCGGTGCCAGTGCGATCCTGAAGCAACCCGTCCCGAAGCTCAACGATGATTTTTTGCTCGATGGCCTCAAAGGCGTCCTGATCCTGGATCGGCGCGTAACCCTCAATGTCGTTGAGGGACTTCGCTACTTTAAGATCTCCCTCCAACCGCTTCGAGAGGTTTTCAAACACGCCGCGATACCGGTTGCTGTCCTTCCAACGCCCGAGAAAAACCCTGGCCTCCCGGCCCAGCGTAGGTGTCCTGCCACACGGCGCGGCGGCAACGAAGACCTCGATCGCGAAATCCAGCAGCGAGGGGTTATCCGAGCGATAGTCGTAGACCCGCGCTATCGCGTCCCAGAAGAAAGAATCCAGGCCGAATTTCCCGACCGCCTGCCACTTGTCCGCTCCGCCTTCCGCAAGCTCGGCGAGCAGGGCCAGGAGGCAGGATTCGAGAGCGGGTTCCTCCCGCACGAGGACGCTGAGCATCTTAAGCTGCCACTCGCCCTCGCCATCGTCCTTATGGAGTCTTTCGAGCAGGCGGTCTTTGCGGTCCTTGCTGTTGAAGAAATCCCGGTGCGCCTCAACGAAGGGGCGGTGCTCCTCCTGCCAACCGATTTCCTGGAGGATGAGGGAGACCCCGTCGGCGTGAAACAGGTGGGTGCCCCAGCTCCAGGTCGAGGAACCAGTTCTGGGCATGGTCGGGGCGCGGATACGGCATGTAGAGGAGAAAGCGTTGCTTGGGGTCCTCCCGCATCATGCGGTTTTTCAGGCCGAACTGGTCGTTTTTAACCTCAATCTTCTCCACTTCGCCAGACTCGAACGTCATGAACTCGGCCCGCATCTCGCCCTCCGGGTCATACCAGAAAACCAGGCGGTGCTTCTGGAAAATGTCGTTCAGGCTGTTGGTGACACTGCTCACGTGTGGGTTGCTTTGCGTTTGCGGGTGGCTTGGGCAGGTTCGCGTTTAGCGGGAACATCTTTCTTCGTCTTCTTGACTGTGTATACCCGACGCCCGATGCCGGGTTTTTTCTTAATAATCAGCTTAGGTTCACGAACGAGAACCTCTGCCGGAATGCCCAGCCCAGAGTGAAGTGCCCGGATCATCGGCAGGCTCAACCGGCGCTTACGATTGAGAACTTCAGATACCTTGCTTTTTGCCGACATGTATTTCACGAGATCCTTTGCCTTGATCCCCATCTGATCCATTCTGAACCGGATGGCTTCGATCGGGTCGGGCGGATCAATGGGGTAGTGCGCCTGCTCGTACTGCTCCACTAGGAGCGACCAAAGCTCCAGCTCGTCCTCTTCGTGGGAACCAGGATCTGCATCCATGAGCGTCTCTACGTGGGCGAGGGCCGCTTCATGCTCCTCATCGGTTTTGATAATTTTTGGTTTCATGGTTGTCACTGGGCTAGATGGTAACGGCATCGATCTTGTCATATTCCGGGTGGGTTCCCGCGAAGCGGATGTAGACGATACCAGTGTTGTAGTGAATTTTTACTACAAGTCGGTAGGTGTTTCCTTTGATGTTAAAGACCACTCGGTTGCCAGGAATGGGATCTGCCGAAGGATAGCGCTTCTTGATGTCATTGGGTTTCCGCCAGTCCGATTCGCACGCTTCCTTATACCACGCTTTGAGCGACTGTTCGGCGTCGGCGTGGGCCTCCCAAAACTCCCGCAGGCGCTTCAATGAGATGATTCGCATACGACGTTGTCGCGGTTGAGGCTCCGACGCAAGCGCTAAGTTCCCTTTTTGGGAACTTTTTGATTTCCTTCTTTTCGCGGGTCTTTTCTTTTCGCTCATGTTATCAAGACAGCCCTGGTACTTTGGCCAAGGCTTTGCCGAATTTCGGGCAGTTTTGCTTTACACCGTCGTCGAGGTCGATTTCGAGACGCTGGGTGGCGAGGGGGTAGATGACGTCGCGCTCCCAGTCGGCAAGTTCGATGAGGGTTTTATCGATCTTCATCGCCTCCTTGGTGGCGCTCGTCTTGTCGCGGGCGCTGGTGGACTCGCTTACGAGGATCTCGTTGAGGTGGGTCTTACGATTCTGAAGCTTGTTCTGGAACTCCCGCAGGTAGTTATTGAGGAGCAGGTTGACGGTATCGCGGTTGTAGCGGTGGAGGTAGACGAGGGCGCTGAAGCCCTTTTTCGGGCTTTGGAAGAGCCAGTAGATGGGGCGCTTTTTGTAAGTCTGGACGTGGTCCTTGTAGAAATCGGCGAGGAAATACTTCTCCATGGACTTGCCGAGGGATTGCTCGATGAAGCGGAGGTTCTCGTTTAGGGTGGCCTCGCCGAAGGTGACGCGGAGGAACTCGCGAGTGCGGGCGACAATGTCGTCCTCGAACCACTCGCCATCGAGGACGGGGACGATGGCGTCCTCGTCGGGGGCGAAAGATAAGTGGCTGGTGACTGGATTCAGGGTCAGTGGCTGGTGGCTAGTGGCTAGGGATTGGGACCCAGACTTTTGAGGAGCCCATTGAGCATCTTGCCCACTTCGGTGTGAATCAGGAGTATCCTCTTCATTTCCGAATCTGAGAGGTAGTTCAGGTCCAGAGCAATCAACAGCTGCGTCTCCACTTCCGCCAGAGATCCCCGGGCTATCGACAGAAAGTTTTTGAACTCCGCTGTGCCCTGTCTTGCCTGCCCCTCCGCTATGTTCGACGGAACCGACACCGCTGCCCGACGAAGCTGATTCGTCAGTCCGTAAAGCTCCTCCTTCGGAAACTGCTTCGTAACCAGGTAAACCTTCTTCACCAGCTGCATGGCTTTCTGCCACACGATGAGATCTTTTTAACTGTTCACTTTCATGATTTTCTCCACTAGCCACTGTATTCGCCCGTTTTTCCGCCACGATGCGCAAGTATTCCTCTACCGTATCCCCGGCGTTGGCCAATATCAGTCCGGGGACATCGAGCGAATACCTCCCCATCATGCAGCCTACAGCGTAGGAGAGGAAGGCGGCCATGTCGCAGCGGGCCTCGGCGCGGGCGAGGGTGATTTGCTCCTCGGGCACTGTCGGCTCCAACTCGCCGTCGAGGCCGTAGGCGGCGATGAAGAGCCGGTTGTTCTCCGTCTCCAGCTCCTGCATCCGGCGGATGGTGGCGGTGCAGTACGCTTTCCAGCTCGCCCACGATTCAGCGAGCGTCCGCCCCTTGATCACAAACGAATTCTGCACCCCTTCATCACTCATCATTCTTACTTCATAATTCCTCAAGAACGGCTGGTCGCGGAAGTCCCACGAGGTCTCGAAGTTGTCCCAGTCGGCGCGGGAAGTTGTTACTGCCTCATCAACCAACAACTCGACATCATCTTGAATCAACGAAAGACGGCGTCTATCTGCCGGAATTGCTCCAAGATTACCCGGCTGGAAGTTGAGTGTCGGATTAAAAATCTTGAGATATATTTTGCTAAGTTCGCTGTTGAGTAATCCGAGAATCAGCCGTGCGTCTTTGGCTGGTGGAAAAGCGGATGATCCGCCGACATCGAACAAGAATCCTGCACCTGCAAGACGCACAGACAAGTCGCTCGAACTAACCAATGACCATGTGAGTGCTGACTTGAAGAACGAGTCCGTATTAAAAATACGACGTGACCAATGTGTGGTGTTTGGATCTCGTGGATTGTTAACGACTGCCTCCTTGATTTCCTCGCCGTCGTTCAGCCAGTTGATGACATAGTAGTTGTTCCCAAACCACCGACGGAAACTTCCGCCTTTATTGTAGGGAAACCATTTCAGACCAGATTCTGCTTCGCTAGTCGCATCTTCAAAGGCCAATCCAATGTTGTTCCAACTCACTTCGTGCCAAAGGCGAAGAAAGCGGCCGTTATCACTGGACGCCATTCCAACCTTCGGATCAGCGATTTCACCTACTGTTTCAGGCGACGTGAAAGACTCGCGAACGGTTGCGGTGGTCCAGTAGGCGAGTGGGGAACCCGGTATGGTCCGCGCATCAGACATCTTCATTTGATACCAGCCTTTCCCCTTCGTCCGCTGCAAATCGAGAAAGGCCTGACATTTCTCTTCTTCTGACCTTCCTTCTTGAAGGTCAAAATATGTCCCGACCATGTAGGGATCATTTTTGTTAGCCGTTACATACGCTCACGTTTGCACCACTTCGCCGCTTATGCTGTCAAATGCACGCGGCCCGAAATGGAGCAGGCTGCTAATACTTGTTGATGTGAAAAGTTTTTGCCGAAAAGCAGCAAAGGAGGATATGAACATCCAGCTATGCATCGCCACAGCGGCCGAATAGCCGCCTTGGATTGCGAGCTGGGGCATTCGTCGCATAAACATTGCAAACAAATCTGACGATGCATCACGAAACCCTTCTCTCGCAAGCTCCCGGAGAGCGGGATTCATCGTCTTGCCACCCATATACGGCGGATTGGCCACGACGACGTGATACCGCTGGGTGAGCGCCTCGGCTTGTTCGAGCACGCGCAGGACTTTGAGGTGCGTCTCGCGCAGGAAGAGCTGGCCGCCGAGGTCCTTCGCCTCGATGGCCCGGCGGGCGAAGGCGATGGCCCGTTCGTCGAGGCACGGCTGGATGAGCGATCCGGAGTTCTTTGCCTCCTCGAACTGGTGGAGCAGGTGCCTGTAAATTTGCTTCGCCAAGTCCCCAAGAGTGAGATCATCGGAATACTCGAGGATTTCCCTCGATTCGACGAAGGCGCGAAATGCAGCAGCAGCGAGCCTTTGGAATTCGGAGCCAGCCAGATCGTCGAGCTTCTTACCTTCTTTGAAAAACTTGAGGAAGGCCTTCTCGCTTTTCTCGTTCAATCCAAACTCGTCCACCCGCGAGGAGAGTTCACCCCGCGCCTCAAGCAGCCGAAGGAGAATACCGGCGGGCTTGCGCGAATCGAAGTAGGGAGCTCGTGCAAGGAGAGTGCCGTCTTTAATCCACTCATGTGCGTTTTCCTCAAAGAAACCGTCAAGCTTCACCGCAGCGAGATAGTCGCGCAGCTCGCCTTCCGCGAAGCGCACGTCGCGCAGCTCGATGATGTGGGGCCGGACGAGGTGTTCAGGCTGGAAGAAGCGTCGGGACGCGTGCCAGGCCTTGAAGACGAGGGCCAGCTCGGCGAGCTGGGCGGCGCGGGGGCAGATCTCCATCCCGTGCAGATTGTGCCGCAGGATGAGGGCGGGTATCTCGGTGGGCTCGTAGCCTTCCTCCTCGTAGATGAGGGTGAGCAGGTCGAAGGCGTAGGTGAGCATGTGCCCGCTGCCCACGGCGGGATCGCAGAGGCGGATTTCCTCGGGTTTGGTGATTTTGAGGAAATCGGTCTCGGCCTCGCCCTCGATGTGGTAGGGCATGTGCTCGCGCAGTCGGGAGCCGGGGCGATTGAGCAGCCAGAGGCGGCCAAGGGAATTCTCGACGAGGTAGCGGACGATCCAGTGCGGGGTGAAGAGCTGGGTGACGGCGGGAATGTCCTCCGTGGGCACGGCCTTCTTGCGGGCCATGACCTGGTCCTTTTTCTCGGAGATGTAGTACTGGTAGAGCCAGCCGAGGATCTCGACCTCGGCGCAGTCGTCATCAGAGATCTCGGTGCGGAAACCGTGAACCACCGAGTGCTCCGTGAGGAGGTCAACCGGGAGGAGTAGTTCGGTGTAATCGGCGATCTGCTCGAATACGAAGGGCATGAGCCGGGAATAGTAGTTGCAGGCTGCCACAAAAAGGAGGAGGTAGGCCTCCGCCTGCGGGTTGGATGAGGGCACGCGTCCGTCGAGCAAGTCGTTCAGATAGCCCACATCGACCGGGAGCCCCTCGGGAATAATGCCATTGCGGGCCCTCTGGAGGATTTCTGGCTGGGTATTGCCGGGTGAAGCCGTAACCACCCGGCAACCGAAGGGGTGGTATCCTCGGGCATCCATGAATCGCAGCGCCGCCAGCCGGTTGAACCAGGTGTAGGCTACACGTTCGACGAGGGCCTCTTCACCTTCTTTCCTTAAAGCTGATCGCAGTTCCTTGACCTGGGTCTCGCGTTCGCGCAGTTCCACCGAGTCGCTTGTGAGAACGTATCTAAGCCGTGCCCCGACCTGTTCGACCAGGTCGTTGCGGGCCTTTGTCGCGAACTTTTTGAGGAAAGGGTGGTTCATACTTCGTCTTCAAGCGAAGTGCGTTTTCCATCATCTACACGGTAATAATCACCCGCGTTGATTATCCTTCCGGATCTGATACAGATGTAATCTCGTGCAGCCAGGTAAATTCCATCCGGCTGACGTGTACGCGAGGCAGAGGGGCCATCACTCTTCGAGTCTTTCCTCTCTGATTCGAGGAAGCCCGCAAATTCCTCCAAAATCCCACGCGGAAGCTTTCCTACGTAGCGTGTCAATATTGGTTCCATAAAGGCGAGATACAGGCGTTCTCGGATCTCGTCCTCCAGATCGTCGGCAAATTCCTCCAATATCGACTCTTTGGCCGTTTCTTGGATCTTGGCTCTTTCCTCATCTCCTATCTTCTTCAATGCCTCGTCCCGTAACTCGCTTTTCAGGCTCTCAACGACGTTCAGCCACAACTCCTTTTTCAGCATGCCAACAACCACTTCACGGAGACTCTCTCGCAGTTCCTCGAATACCTCGGCTCGTAATTCCTTCCGCAAAACATCCTTGATGCTGTTGCTTGATTTCAATCGGATCGCGTCCTCAATTTGCGTGCGAATTTTATCCCCTTCGCGCTCTCCAATTTCTAACTTTAATTCTCTGAAAACGGATTCTCTTAAAGTCGTTCTTAATTCTTTCTTAATGAACGGCGTCAATTCCGCGCGAATCCTGTCTTCAATAGTCGCACGTTCCGTTCTTAGAATCTCGTCTTTGAGTTGGGCGATAGCTTCCTGCCGCAGATCATTCCTACAAGACTGAATATCCCGAAGCAGTATTTCACGGGTTTGCTCCACAAATTCGGTCCATTGATGGTTATAGACTTCATGCCGTATTGCTCTCGTGACTTCCTTCCGGATCGTTTGTTCTTCCTCTTTCCAGATTCGCTTCCCGATTTCGGCACGCGTAGCTTGTTCTATTTCTTCTCGCAGGGTTTCCCGTAGCTCAGCGCGAATTACCGGCTCAAGATCCTCGCGGAGTTGGGCAGATATCCTGGTTCGCTCTTTGAACCACCAACTCATGGTTCGTCTTGTAAAGCGATCCTCTTGCCTTCTTTTAAAGCTTTTCGAAATGCTGTTTCGAGTGCCTTAAGATAGTCCATTAGATCCTTTTCGGATGCAATAATTTGCTTTCGGAAGGCGATCGGAACGGACATTCTAGTGACGTATCTGGCAGGAGGTTCCTCGACCCCTTCGGACTGCCTTCTCTCTTTCAAAGATTCATTCAGAAGAGTCAGCTGCTTCTGGTACCCTTCTATAGTGTATTGATTTAGTTTGTTCCGGATAACAGCGATCAATGAGGCGTCATTGATCTCCGCGATGATTTCCTCCGATTGGGCGAAAAGGCGCTTTCGTTCATCTTTATCGAGATCGACAAATCCATCGAGGCTTTCGATGTTCGCTGCCATTTTACGGACCTTCTCGGCAGCATCTTTGCGAGCGTCCGAGAGCTGGGCATCAATTTGCTTCCGAAGTTGATCCGACAGCATCTTTGCCTGCTGGAGTGCGTTGCCTCGATACGGAGTCTCAGCAGCAAAGAAATCTTCAAGCTCTCCGGTCTCCTCGGGAGCGGTATCGGTGAGGTTCGGCTTGTTGTCTCTTAAAAACGTGTGGATTTCCCGGTAAACCTGTGCCTGCTGCCCGTGAACAAACTTGCGGATGGGATCAATTGTGTCCTCTTTCGCGCCCAGCCAGTCCTCCTCGAAACTGGGAAGCTCATTCAGGTAGACGGCATAGGATTTTTCTACCCAGGCCTTGAGCATGGCGATCGGGCCGCTGAGCTGCCGCACAAACGGGAATGATTCCTCGCGCTCGCGGAACTCCTCCAACACGGATATCTCCGCCTTGAGCTTATCCTGAAACCTCTGAGCGACATCCTTGGCCTCAGTGCCGGGGTTGCCCTCGTCGAAAAACTCCTGGTGGAAGTTTTTGAGCTTTTGGACTGCCAGCGAATCGAATTCCTCCTGAAGAAATACGAGCGTGTTCGTGAACCGGCGGCTGTTGGTCAGGTGGTGAAGAACGCCATCTTTGTCGAGGATATTGGAATCAGCGCGAAGCTCAATTTTGCTCCGCATGAAAAGCTTCGCAAGGTTGGCCAACGTCGCCGCCTGATACCAACCGTAGGGACGGTGACCAAAGGACGTGAGGATAGTGGCCACCGTCGGGCGCTCGCCCCGGCCTTGATGACGGCGGATATCCGTAAGCAGTTCCTGTTCGCTCTCGCTCAGAGTTTGGTCGTCGTGTTGGAAGAGTGCGTCGCCCTGTTCGGCGAGGATCTTCTGTACGCTATCCTCGCGGTAGATCACCTTGAGCATTTTCAGATAGGGATAGGCAAAACGGATGAGTTGATGGAACGCGCCGGTCACACGGGAACGGGCATCCCCAGACAAGCCCGTAATTTCCGTCCCGTTGACGATGACTTTGGCCTCGGAGAGGAGTTGTTCCAGCTTCTGGCGAATATCGGCCTTTCGCTGGATATTCTGCTGTCCCTTGTCCGCGAGGATGGGGCGGAGGCTATCGGCCATGGTTGATTGCTGGCTTTGCCGAATGTATTTGTCTGTTTTGGCGTAGAGGTTGAGGTCGCTGAGGAGGCGCTGGTCGGAGGCAAGCAATATCAACAGGTCAGGTTTACCCATGGCGTGGTTGATGAGCGTGGCCTCGTCGCCATGGAACTCGTTCAACGGGGAGATAATGTTGACCGCGAGTTCGTGCTCCCGACCGAGCAGGTTACCGTCAAGCTTCCGGGAAAAGGCGTAGTCCTGCTGGTTGTCCTCATGGCGGATCTTGGTGTCGCGGATGATTTCGTTGAAGAGAATACCTGCCGCCAGCTCATTCACGGCGGATTCATCAACGTCCGTTGCCTTGATCTCGTTTTCGACGTCTTTCTCGTCGTCGGTCAGAAACTCATAGAGCTCGCCGGTGCGCTGGACATAGGTGTTGAACTAAGCCGCTACGCGGCGGCTCCTCATTTCGGACAGTTACTGGGCTAGGATTGATAGTCGGTGGTAAGGTGTGATTCCTCCCGGCCACACGGGGTGGCCGGGAGTTTCGATTAACGGATTCAAACGAAAGGAATCACGCCATGAAACGTACTCACACCTATCGGTGCTGGCAAGAACGGATGCTCGATGACATGACTCTGCACGGGTATGCGCAAAAGACACAGGAAGTCTATCTGAGGGCAGCCGAAAGGCTCTCGGAGTTTTGCGCGGGAAGATCGCCGCGATCGGTCACGATTGAAGAGCTGCGGCAGTTCTTCATCTACCTTAAAACCGTCAAAGTCTACAGCCGCCCAACCTGCACGAGCTTCATCTGCGCGATCAAGTTCCTGTTCGAGAAGACGCTCAAGCGGCGCTGGCCCCAAGAGACGATTCTGGTGCGTCCACCGCGCCAGTCGCGCCTCCCGGTCATTTTGACCCTGGAGGAAGTCGGGAAGATCCTGCGGGAGGTGAGAGAAGCGCACCATCGCTGCTGTCTGGGCGTGATCTACTCGTGCGGGCTGCGCCTGGGAGAAGGCTTGAGCCTGAAGATCGAGGACATCGATGCGGGGCGCATGGTCCTGCACATTCGTGCCGGGAAGGGACAGAAGGACCGCTATGTACCTCTGCCCGAACGCGCTCTGCTGGCGTTGCGACGCCAATGGCGGCGTCATCGCAACCCTACCTGGCTTTTTCCTGCTCCGGGCCATGGGGGCATCGGCTGCCCGACGGCCCAGCGGCCCATGTCACGAACCAGCCTGCAGCGGGCCTTCCGGCTGGCTCTGAAGGCCACCGGAAGCCGCAAACAGGCACATATCCATACCCTGCGTCATTCCTACGCCACCCATCTGCTCGAGTGTGGCGAGAACCTCAGGCAGATTCAGAACAACCTGGGCCATCAGTCCCCTCAGACTACGGCGCTCTACACCCACCTCACCGAAGTGGTACAAAAACAGGCCACCCAACGGCTCAACGCGATGATCGCCCACTTGTAGCGCCTCAGCGCATCCATACTGTCCATGCCCGAACTGACGGAGGTTTTCCGCCGGTATGGGGCGGCCTATCTGCAGCGCTTTGGCGAACACATCCTGCCCAGCCACCGGCGTGCCATGCGCGATATCTTATCGTGCCGCACGCCGCTGCTGGGCGGCTGCGTTTACCACTGCGCGCCCTGCGACCGCACCCATTACAGTTACCATAGCTGTAACAACCGGCACTGCCCCAAGTGCGGAAACGCCGATGCTTCCGAGTGGTTGCAACGCCAGGAGCATCTGCTGCTCCCCTGTGCCTATTTCCTGGTCACTTTCACCATTCCCAGCCAGCTGCACCAATTTGCACGCAGCAATCAGAAGCTCTTCTACCACCTGCTCTTCCGCTGCTCCGCCGACGCCTCTCCTGCAGCGCGGCCGGCAAAAGCGGCTCCTGGGCGGCCTGCTCGGCTTCATCGGCATCCTTCACACCTGCACCCGTCGCCTCGATTATCACCCTCATATCCACTACCTCATCCCCGCCGGCAGCCTTTCCACGAACGCCAGGAAGTGGATGCGATTGAAAAAGCCCGACTACCTCCTTCCGGTCCAGGCACTTTCCTATTCCTTCCGCGAGAACATCAAAGCCGCCCTCACCAAGAAGCTTCTCACCGATCAGGTCGACCCCCAGATCTGGAACTGCGACTGGGTCGTCCATGCCAAACCTGCCGGCAGCGGCCTGCCGGTTTTAAAGTACCTCAGTCGCTATGTCTTTCGTACCGCCCTCAGCAACAACCGCATCCTCTCCGCTAACAATGACGCTGTCACATTCGCCTATAAAGATTCCCACACCGGCCGTCCCTGCACCTGTTCTCTGCCTCCATTAACCTTCATTGCCAGGTTCCTCCAGCATGTCCTCCCACGCGGTTTCACCCGTGTCCGCTACTACGGATTCTTCAGTCCTGCCAATCGAGCCAAGCTGCAGAAAGTCCGATCCCTCCTCGCTGCAGCTTTTGCCCGCCTCGAGGCGCTCACAGCAGCAAAGAACGACCCCGCACCCTTCCGCTGTCCCAACTGCCACCGGCCCATGCAGATCCTCGCCTTACTCCCCCGCATTCGATCACCGCCCAGTTTCTTTCCTTTCTCACTTCCATCTGTTGCCCATGCCTGATCACAATCAGAATAGCGGCCTCTATTCTGCTCCGCTCTCTTTACGTACCCTTCGCATGCCCGGCTGTGCAAACACTTCTTGGGCCCGATCTGTCTCATCTCACCGATACCTTCGAGCTCTTTCTCCTGCTGAAACCTATCAGCATTCCGCCTCCGCCGCGGGCCTCCTTCTCCTCCCAAGCCCCCTTATCCCTAAACTCGTAAACCTTTAATCCGCAAACGACACTCCCCTTCAGTCCCTGCGGCTCAGTCCAACCCTGTGATGCAACTCAGCTCCGCAAGCTCCGCTGACCTACATCACTTGATTCGTTCTGCTCCAGAATGTTCAGGGCCTCGCGTACGTCCTTCTCGTGCGCGGTCAGGTCGATGTCGAACCTGTCGATGACGAGGATCGCGATGTTGCGCGGGGTGCCCTTGAACTCCTTCAGGTATTTGACGAGGAAAAGTGCTTTGAGGATGCAGTGGGCGGTTCCGTGGCTGAGATTCCTCTCCGCCATGAGGATCGCGCTCTGGTGCTCCGTCTTGATGACCGACCGGATACCTTCATACATCAGGTCGAAGGTGGCCAGATGGCCGTAGGTTTCGTCCGCGATCTTTTTGGCGACCTCCTGGAACACTCCGAGCATGGAGCGTTCCCCCACGGAGGCATGTTTGCCGGTGAAGGCATTGTGTCGCGAGAGCGCGATGATCGCCGACTGGAAGAGGTCAAACTGATAGGGGACAAACGGGTAGAAGCCGCAGAAGGCCTCCCTGCCGCTGTAGGGCCTGAATGCGCGGGACCCGTCGCCGAACTCAAAGAGAGTGCGGAAGTTGGATTTTTCCCGCTCGTAGAGCTCGTGGAGGTTGTCGGTGATGGTCGGGTTGTCGCTGTCCTTTTCCAGAAGCCGCTTCTGGATGACCTCGGATACATCCTTGCTGGTCAGCGGCAGGCGGGTTTTGAAGCGGTCCTGGATTTTGCTGAAGTCGTCGGTGGTGTGGATTTTTGCCATTGCCCCGACGACCGTGGACATGTCCTCCTGCGAGGTGACCATGATCCACGAGCGGCCACGGCATTTTGTCCCAAGGCTCTCAGCAAGGGTCTGAAGGTTGACCATCAGCTTCGAATTGTCGGCAATGTACTGGCCGACCTCGTCGACGAAGAAATTCAGCCGGAAGTTGGGCACCTGCGCGTCAATGTAGTCCCGCACCATGTTGGCGAAGTCCTCGATGGAGAGCTTGAAATTGTTGTAGTAGCGATCGAGCAGCTTGAGGCCCTCCTCGTAGGAGGCTCCGGAAACCGAGGCGTAGGCGCGGGCGAAAGGCTCGGAGTCGAGACCATGGGCGGTTTCGCGGCCCTGTTCCCATGGCTCTCCCGCTTCCTGCTCGAAAGCGGCCTTGAAGGCCTCGTAGTGCCCCTTGCGGGCGAGGTCCCGCTCGAATTGGGCGATGTAGGGCTGTTTGGGGTAAAAGCCCTGCATCTCGTTAAAAACCTTCAGGAAAACGGCGAGGATGGCGTCGGTTTCCTGCTTGCTGATGATGTCCGATTTCTGGTCGATGTTGAAAAGGATGCTCTGCGAGGGCACGGCGATGGCCTTCCCGACCTCCGCTCTTAAAATGGCGTCTTCGATCTTGGCGGAGAAGACCTCGCCCGCCCGCGTGCCGTCGATCTCCCGGTTTTCCAGCACCAGGGAGAGCATCTTGAGCAGGTGGGACTTCCCCGATCCGAAGAAGCCGGAAATCCACACTCCCGATTCCGAACTTTGGGCGTTGTAGGCTTCGAAGAAGCTCTCGATGTGTTTGGCGACTTCGTTTGTGACGATGTATTCGTCGACCTCGACGGCGAGATGGGTGTCGTCATCCGCCTTGATAACGCCTTCTATGGGGCGGTCGACGGGTTTTGCAAAGAGTTCGCGAATTTTCATAACTAAAGCCTGTCGTTCTCGATGTTGAATGCCCGGTAGTACTTGTCCTCGTTGAGCTCGCCGAAGAGGTCGAGGGACTGACCGCTACCCTCGGTGAACGTGTAGCGGCCCGGGAAGAAGAGGAGTGTTGGGTAACCCTTGGCCACCTTCTGCAGATTATTCAGGACGTTGTGGGTACGAATGAAGGGGTAGACAAGGCCCACACCGGTGAGGAACAGGAGCTGCAGCCCGGGGCGCTCGCTGATCCGGCTGGCGATGGCTGGAGTTAGTTTCGTTTCAACGTCGATGAGGTTCTGCAACTGGGTCCTGAATCTGTCCTTGGGCATGGAGGACTCCACCTGGAGCAGCTGTTCCCACTTTCCCCGTTGCCGGACGATCTCGATGGAAAGGTCGTAAAGATTGATTTCCAGCAGGTTGACGCCCTGATTTTCGAGCTGCGAGATGAGATGCCGGGTCTGGGTCTGTACCTCTGTCTCGTTTTTCGGGGGGTAAGCGAAGATGAAAAACGGCACCTCGTTGATAATGCCCTCCTTAGCCAAAAACTGGCGGCTGCCCAGGATGCCCTTCAGGTTTTGAAGTCGCTCCTGTACGGAGGGTTTGGTTGCTGCGCTTCGCGTGCTCATCAAATCAGAAAGGCTGCTCGGTATTGTCTGCCCTCGCGCTCGATAATGGCTTCCATTTGCGCCGAGAGCGGCACGGGGGTGATCCGGGGCGACCTCGTTCCGCTCAGAATCCCGGCCTCCGCGAGGATGCGGACGGTCACCTGGCGTATCTTCTTGCGCGTGGAGTCGGACCGCTCGTCCAGTTCAGGATGATCGACAGCCATTCGATTCCAGAATCCGGTGAAATCTTCGTCGAGCAGGACATAATCGAAGACAATCAGCTTATCCCTGAGCACAAGGCGGACGAAATCGAAGATAAGCTGGTAGCATTTACAGACCGCGAGAAATGCGATGGCTCGTTGATCCTCAGGGGATGCGTCGAGGAAGTCTGATAATGTTTCCTCGGAAAGTTGCTCTATTCGCTGACGGATTTCCAGGAACACCGTCTTTGTGCTGGAGGATGACCGTCGCTGTAAAAGGTTTTGAGCGGAGACGTGCGCCAAGGTATCGGCCCAATCCTGTATCTCCAGGTATTGCTGAACGAGCAGCGTGAACTCGTTCAGGCCCAGAGCCACCGAGGTAAAGGAGAGCTTCAGGTGCGGGAAATCACTTTCTCGGGTGCTGTGACACTTCACTCCTTCTACCGATCCCATAATCCGAGTTTTCAAAATCCGGCGATCCGCTGTCTCTTATTGCGCGAGGGACGGCTGGGTTTCCTCAGCATTTGTCACTAGCCTCAGCAGTGCTTTTATCGTCCATACGCCGAACAACCTACGCCCCCGAAGTTAATCGGTATGATCACGGCATCGCAAGGTAGATCTCAAATGCGAACGGCGTATATTCGGCTCCATGCTGACAAGATCGGCAAGGCGGATTATCTACCTCTGTACGATTTGACTTGGGTCTCGCGAGGAGATACCATGCGACGACGGAACCTGGAAGCGGGCCGGAAGAGAACCCTAGCCGGACTAAGGGTATACCTACACGATCTGATTGCGCAGTTCCTTCTCGCCGCGCCATAAGCGGTCCAGGTTTTCCAGGAGAATATCGAACAGGTTCTCCTCATACATACGGGTCTCGCCGGCTGTATGCGGGGTGATGAGCACGTTCTCGAGATCCCAGAATGGCGAATCTTCTAAGAGCGGATCGTCCAAGAAATGGTCAATCCCGGCACCCGCTATATCGCTGCCGCGCAAAGCTTCCAGCAGGGCCCCTTCATCGACGCAACGGCCCCGCGCCACGTTGATGAGGAAGGCGGAGCGCTTCATCGCAGATAGAGCCTCGGCATCGATAATCTTTGCCGTTTGCGGTGTCAGCGGGCAGGTCAACACCACAAAATCCGCTTGCCCAAGTAAGTCCTGCAGCCCATCGGGCGAGTGCACCTCGTCGGCCGGACCCTGGGCAGTGGCTGGATTCCGTTTGGTGGCCACAACGCGCATGCCGAACGCCTTGGCCAGCATCGCTAGTCTCGATCCAATGCCTCCCATACCCACAATCAGCATCGTCTTCCCACCCAATTCATCCTCACGCTTGGAGAGATCCGCAATCATGCCACGCCAATGGTGGCGGCGCTGGTTATCGCGTCCAAAGTGGATCTGGCGAGCAAGAGCCAGAATCAGCGCCATGGCGTGGTCGCTGACCGCATTCCGATTGACCCCCTGGGCACTGGCCAGCCGAATGTCCCGCCGCTTTAATTCCTCCAGCGGAAACTGGTCATAGCCGGCGCCGATCGACTGGATGAACCGAAGCCGCGGCGCAAGGTCGAGAAGATCGCTTTGCCAGAATCCGGAAACTACCAGCACGTCGGCTTCACCGATGCCCTCGCTCACCTCTTTCGGTGTCCAGGCTTGGAAATGATTGATGCCGGTTCCGCGCTTCGCGAAACCGACCGCCAACCGGTAGGCCACGTGCGCGAAGCAAACAATAAGCTCATCCTTCGATGGAAAATCTCTCTGTGGCAATGGTGTGCTCCCGTTCTGTTCTGTGTGCTTCAGCAGAAGAGGAGAATTAACCGAGAGCGGCCCACTGTCGATGGCTTATCGAGCTCCACTCATGGCGATAGAACAAAGTGAGTATGGTGCGGGTAGTGAGAAGATTCTCTCACAGAGCCACAGGGCACACGGAGATCGCCATTTCTCCGCGCCTCGGCGGCTCCGTGCGCCAATCCCGTTCCGCGGGAGACGTCCTCAATCTCTTCCGCTCGTTTGGATATTCTCACGCCAAGACCCTAAGACCCCGAGATTTAGGGCCGTACTTTTCTTCCCGTTGGGTCTTCGGGTCTTTGCGTGATCCATATTCTCGTTGTACTAAGAGCAACTTTCTACAAGTAAGAGCGCTACTGAAGTCCGGGAGAGGGGTCGGTGACGGATACTCGTTCGGTAACACACAACCGGCACCAGCCTAGAACAAGCCGAGTTTCCTAAGAGGGCTTTTCATCAAAGTGCGTGGCGGTCAACTATGGCTGGCAATGAACCTTTCGCCCTTGCGTTCTGGAGGGCCGAGGGCTCTCGAGGCCGCTACCAGGTTCGGTCTCGGGAAAGAGGCCCGTTGCCCGCCCTCAAAGTATGGAAAGGCATCGGCAAGGTTGCCTGCCCTGCGGTCTCGAGGGCCCTCGACCCTCCAGGTTTGGTGCCCCTTGCAGGCCCCTGGGCCAAGGGCCCCCGAGGCCGGGAGTATGATCAAGATTACGATTAGGATTAGGAGGCGACAAGTATGATCAATTTTCCCCGTTCGACCTTTACCTGGAAAAGCCATCCGTGGCGGCCGGATCCGTTCTTCAAGTGGCCGGGCTTTGTAGGCCGGTACGGCCAGTCTTACCATGTCCGTTTCAACCTCGAGGCACGATGTGAAGTCACCGAGGAGGCGAGCGGAAAATCGGCCGAGCTGTTCCTGGGCGCGCCCTGCCGAACCGAGTATACCATCGCTCGGCGCAATCTCTTTCAGATTCCCAGTGGCGAATGGCGCCTGAAAACGGTCGAGGCTCCCGGTTCCGCAACCAGATTGCACCAGAATGCTTTGACTGAATCCGATTGCTCGGCCATATCTGCTCCACAGCAAGGAGACATAAAGCATGAAAGTATTGATCTTGTCGGGTCCGAATCACCGCTTTAATAGCTGCGCGGAGGTGATCAACGAATTCCTCCCGACCGCAGAGGGATTGGATGTCTCCCTTCATGAGGGCAAAGACATTCTGACCTCGCCCGAAATGGATGAATATGACGTCTGCGTTTTCGGCACCGGCTTTACTCGAACGGAAGCGCAGCCTGAGGGACCGCCCAGGCGGGTGCCCGACCTGACACCGGAACAGGAAGAGGGTCTTTTTGGGTATGTCGGCCACGGAAAGGGTCTGGTCGGAATTCACGGCACCGCTTGGTGGATCGGAGGGCGCGCCGTAGACCTGATTGGAGGACACGCCAACTGGCACCCGCCGGGATTGGAATTTGAGGTGCACATCGAAGATACCGAGCACACCGTAACGCGCGGAATCGGCGACTTTGAAGTCGATGACGAGATCTACATGTCGGCCTGGTATCCGGACCTCCATATCCTGGCCACAGCCGAGTGGGCCGGGAAGTCGCATCCTATGGCGTGGGTGAAGCCTTTCGGCGAGGGGAGGGTGTTCTATACAACCTTGGGACATGGACCGGACACCTTTACCCGGCCGGGCATGCAGGCATTGATCACGCAAGGAGTTCGCTGGGCGGGGGGAGAATGAAGCTAAGCCTTTCTGTTCGGGTTGCCGAAAGCTTCAAGGACAAGACGAAGGCGGATCTGAACCTTGAGCAGCTGGCCGACCTGGCATCGGCGCACGGCTATCACGCACTCTGTATGCGGGCCTCGCAGTTGGGAATTCATTCACCTCTGCATGAGGTGCGCAGAGGCCGGCAACTGCTTCAAGAACGAGGACTCGTGGTATCGATGGTCACCGGCGATTTCCCGATTCCACAGAATAGCGATGATGAAGGCCCTCAGGCCCTGCGCAACATCACCCCCTATCTCGACCTGGCAGAGGAACTGGGCAGCAACCTGCTACGCATTTGCATGAAACGGCAGGAAGACCTGGAGTGGGCGCGCCGGGCCTCTGATGAGGCCGCCGAACGCCGCATGCGATTGGTCCACCAGTGCCACATGTCCAGCCTCTTTGAGGAGGTAGAACCTTCGATCGAAGTTCTGCGAAAAGTCGACCGCCCCAACTTCGGCTTGATCTACGAACCGGCTAATCTCGACGCCTGTGGCCAGTCCTACGGACGTGAAACGATCGAACGACTGGCGCCTTACATCTTCAACGTCTATCTGCAGAATCACAGCCGGAACCCAGAAGGAGAAGATGTCCTCAACACGTGGTGCCGGGGCGATGTGCGGATCAACCATGTCCCTCTTTGGGAGTCTGGGGGCCTTGACCTTCCCGAATTATTCAAAGCGCTTACTTCAGTCGGCTATGACGGTTACGTAACGGTGCATCAGGCCTTTGCCGGTCTCCGAGGACCGGCTGTGGCCGCTGAACAAAGCGGAAGATACCTGCGCACGCTGGCCTCTTTTGAAGAACCACTAAGCTAGTGTCGTGTCCGACAAATAAGCATGCCAATGCCAGAGCTATTTCAGCCAGAGCACTTGTCTCGGCAAGACAAATTACGGGGTGCGGAACACCCATTCTAGCGGGACGAAACAGACCGGTTCGCGCGGAAGGACCCGGCTCGCCGTCCCTTCGTAGCGCGGGGCTTACGGAGGCGCCGCCGAAGTTGCCCCGCGGAGCCGCACCGCTAGATTCCCCGTACGCCACGCAATCTCCGCTACGCTGCGATAAGCATGGCGCCACGAGAGATGTTCCCGTTCTTGGAAATTTGCAGGGCACTCGGATAGGAGTCGGACAACCATGAACGGCATTCACGACATGGGCGGCATGCACGGATTCGGGCCCATCGAGACCGAAAAAAACGAACCCGTGTTTTACGAAGAATGGGAAGGGCGAGTGCTCGCGATGTACAAGGAAACGCCGGTTCGTATGCCCGGGATCGGTCGCGCCCGCATCGAGAGCCTGGATCCCGCTTTCTACCTCGCCTCGAGCTACTACGAAAAATGGCTTCACGCGGAGATCAGGGGCCTGCTTGAAGCAGGAACGTTCACCTGGGATGAATTCGAAGCAAAGCTCGCATTGTATCAGGCCCACCCGGAAGCAGACTTGCCCGCGCCCAACCCGGCGCAAGTGGAGGAGTCCCAAACAGCGTTCGCCGATTCCGCTGCAAGCGGGGAGGAGTCAGCCGATATCACCAAGCCTGCATTCTCGGTGGGCAACCGGGTAAGGGCCAAGAATATTCACCCTGCCGGGCATACAAGGCTCCCCGGATACGTACGGGGAAAAGTTGGGGAAGTCGCGGCCCTTTATCGCCCACAGCTCTTCCAGGATGCGGAACCGCTGTCCGACCACGATGGGCTCCAGCCCGTTTATGCGGTGCGCTTCGATGGACGTGAGATCTGGGGGCCGGCGGCTGAGCCTAACAGCTCTGTGATGCTCGACATGTGGGAAAGCTATTTGGCACTAGAAAGACGTATATGAACACACAGAAGCAACTCAGTGATCCGGCACTACGGACGAAGGCGTTAGAGGCACTTCTGATTGAGAAAGGGTTGATCACCTCCGAGGCAATCGACCAGGTCGTGGCCAAGTACGAGCAGGACATCGGGCCCATGCGGGGCGCGCAGGTCGTGGCCAAGGCTTGGACTGATTCGGAATATAAGAAGCGGCTGCTGAAGGACGGCCGCGCAGCAGTCGCGGAGCTGGATTTCACAGACCCACACGGCGCCGAGCTGGCCGTGGTGGAGAACACGTCGCAGGTGCACAACATGGTCGTATGCACCCTCTGTTCCTGCTACCCTTGGGCAGTGCTCGGTTTACCGCCGACCTGGTACAAATCCTTTGCCTACCGGGCCCGGGCGGTGAGGGAACCCAGAGGAGTTCTCAAGGAGTTTGGGCTCGAATTTCCCGAGGATGTCGAGGTCCGGGTCTGGGACAGCAATTCCGACATCCGCTACATGGTCCTGCCCGAACGGCCCGAGGGAACCGAAAGTTGGGATGAAGAACGCCTCGCCGCAGTCGTCACCCGAGACTCCATGATCGGCGTGGCCAAGCCGAATGTCGATGGATAGCGAAATCGGAAATCTGATGCGTCGAAAAATGCGTCACCTTTGATCGAATCTCCTCCTAATGAACCCGATCAGAGTTTCGCTTCCTAATCCTCATCTTAATCCTAATCATATTCTCGGCCTCGGGGGCCCTCGGCCCTCCAGATTGCCTGCGGTGATTCTCAGCCTTGGAGGGACGAGGGCCCCCGAGTCCACAAGATTGGCCACCTTGACGGTCCCGATTCAATCCGCGCAGGCGGGCATCCGACCTGTTGCCAGCAGCGAACCCGGTAGCGGCCCCGGTAGCGGTCGGTCGTTCCCTGCGAAGGTTCATCATCCAGCCATAGTTGATGGCCTCAGGCCTCGATGACGAACCTCTTAATGAACTTGGTCGATTACCGAGCCGTCCCGCTCCTCACGGAGCGAGCTACGTGTAGCCCTCTGCGTACGCGGAGGGACCGAATCTCAGGCTCATTGCCATCCATAGCCGCGCCTCGGCGCAGCCTCGCGAACGCGCGGCGGAGACGGGTTGACGGCCAAAGGCCTCGATAAAAATCCTCTTAATAGAACCCTGAGCAGTGCACGGCCCCGATCGCGAAATGACCAATATGGACCAGACCCTGGCCGTGCCACGCAAGAACGGCGAGCTACAGTTCGAGGCGCCCTGGGAAGCACGAGCATTCGGACTGGCCCTGGCTTTGCATGAAGAAGGTGTCTACGAGTGGGGAGATTTCAGCGGCCAACTGGCTACAGAAATCGGCCAAGCGGAGCAGTCCCGAGAGGAATCCACCTACTACGAGAGGTGGCTGAGGGCACTGGAGGCCATAGCCAAGGAAAACAGTCTGCTCACGGAGGAAGAATTAGAGAAGAAGGCATCCGAGATGGCGAGTGCGGACGATCATCATCACTCTGATCATGCCCATCATCATTCACGATCACGAAGCATTTTCCGGCCGGAATTCTGATAGAGCGTTCTCCTCTCCAAACGGCACCCAATGGAATCATTAAGCATTCGTATTCCGAACACCTTCGCATAGATCAAATGCCGATTCAGACTCGAAACAGAAGTCTTCTTCCCCGTAGGCTCGTTGGCCTGGCCGGCACGCTGCTCACTTTCACCATCACCGTGACCGCGCTCCTCAGCGCAACCGAAATGAAAATGGCGAAAGGCGTAGTTTTCGAAGATCTGAATGTTAACGGCATTCGGGAACCGGGCGAGCTCGGCATTCCCGATGTCAGCGTATCCAACGGCATCGATGTGGTAAGAACGAATAGCGAAGGTGAGTACGAAATAGATCTGCCCGAAGAAAGCATCGTTTTCATTTCGAAACCGGCGAATTACGGTGTTCCGGTTAGCGAAGATAACCTTCCCCGGTTTTTCTACACCCACTATCCCACAGGCACTCCGAAGGTCGCGGAATGGGAGTGGGACGTGATCGCACCTACTGGACCGATGCCGGAGTCCGTTAATTTTCCCTTGCTCGCTTCTCAAGCAAAAAACGGCATCCACATCAATGCGATGGCGTTCGCCGACCCACAGGCAAAGCGTGAAGAGGAGCAAGACATGGTGCGGGAAGATGTGGTCAACGAGCTCATCGGCAACCCCTTTGGCGCCCACTTCGGGTTTAGACGGTAAGGGAGAACGCTATGCTGGAGGCGATGATATCAATACGGTGAATCTGGATAAGCTGCTGGAGATATTGATGCCGTTTGAGCATATCTATGGCATTGCCGGGCACGACAGCAGTAATAGCTGGAAGGTGCTAATCAACCACACTCACGGCTGGCGGGGCACTCCGTGGATCGCGCACACCCTGGCGGAAGTGCGTGGCAGTGGCTGGCACAAAGGGCCGCGCGACGAAAGGGGAGTTCGGGCCGGAACCATGCACGACGGCAACCCCAATGGTTACTATGTGTTGAAATTCGAAGGTGTGTCAGTTCAGCCGCGCTTTATTCCCCAGGGGTATAAGAGGAATCTGAACATACGAATGCGCATTATGCTCGACCCCTTACCCGATGGCGCTTCGGAATCAACGGACACTAGCCAGTCCATCAATCGGGGCAGGCTGGTAGCGGGAACCAAGGTGGTCGTGAACCTCTTCGATGGAGGAGCGAGAGACACGGTGCGCGTTGCTCTAGATGACCGGTCGTTTACTAATATGACGAGAGTCTTGAGAAACGATCCTTTCATGGAACGTCAGTATGCAAAATATGCGGACACTCCCGATGCGTTTTCTGTTCCGGAACCTTCCTCGCACATCTGGGAATTCGAACTGCCCCATGATTTAGCGCCGGGCATACACAAAGTTCGGGTTGAGTCCAAGGATGAGTTCGGTCAGGAAGCAAAGGATTCGTTCACTTTTGAGCTGCTGGACAATTGAGAGAATCGCTACGCCGCCGGAAGGGTCGCGGTCGACAACCTGAACCAATCCATTCTTGCGAAAGCCTTTCGGGGGGAACTGGTTCCGCAGGACCCGGCCGACGAGCCGGCTCAAAAACTACTGGAAAGAATTGCAAAACACCGGCATATTGCAGTTTCATTAGAGCGAAAGGAGGTTCGAAATCGCCGCAAGCGCACACGCCAACAGCCCAGTCGGAACCGAGGAACCGAGATGTGAAATCCTGCCCCCGAACAGGCGAGTCGACAGGCTATCCCTGATTTGGGGTCGATGGCCCGGCGAGGAATCCATCGAGGAACTGCTTGAAGACTTGAACAACAGTCGCGAATTGAAGCTGGACCGCCGGTATGATCGGCTTGGCTTGTTTGAAGGAAAGGAGGAGCGACATGAAGACATTTCGCAATTCTGACGATATTCGTTACCAGCCGCTTTACACGATTTCGGAGGTGGCGGGATATGCCCGCGCCAACGCTAGTACGTTGCGGACATGGGCCCTGGGACGGCCCCACCCATACAGGAGCAACCAGCGGTATCCATCCGTCATCAAGGCCGCCGACCGGCAGCGGCAGGACATGCTTAGCTTCATCAATCTGATCGAGACTCACGTTCTCGTCGCGTTGCGTCAATCGCACCGGGTGCCCTTGGTGAAAGTCAGGACAGCGGTCGAGTGGCTGCGCAAGGAAACCGGCAAGAAACACCCGCTGGCCGAGTTGGAGATTCATACGGATGGCCTCGATGTCTTCATTCGCCAGGTGGGACAGATCGTCAGCGCTTCGGAACGGGGCCAGATCGTGATCCGCGAAGTCGTCGAGCGCTTCCTCCGCAGAGTTCAGCGTGATGCGCAGGGGCTGCCGATTCACTTCTACCCCTTCACCCACGACAGGCTGGACGCCGAATGCCCTCGGGATGTGATCATAGATCCGAACATTATTTTCGGCCGCCCTGTATTGCATGGAACACGGGTATCTACTGCCATAGTTTTTGAGCGCTACACGGCAGGGGAAGGCCTCCTTGATATTGCAGGCGACTACGATCTGGAGTTGAGACCCGTTGAAGAAGCACTCCGATGCGAGATCGAGAGAAGAGCGGCGTGACCCTATCCACCTGCTGCTTGACGAAACGATCGCCGGCAAATCGATCGTTGCCGGTCTAGCCCGTCATGACATCTCCGTGATTCCTCTCGGCGACATCACCTCACGCGGCGCGAGCGACGTCGAAGTCCTTGATGCCCTGGCCGGAAGACCCGATCTGTATCTTCTCACTCGTGACAGGGACTTTCGCTACCATTCCGCTGTTCGTCAACGGCTTCTGGAAGCTGGGGTTGGTGTTTTTGTCATCACTTCAGCCGGCAACAAGACGGGCCCTCAGCTCGTGGATCTGATAGCTTCAGGATTGAGCCGAATCCAGAAGTTTGCCCGCAATAACAAGCGACCGTTCGTCGCAAAGGTCACATCCGAAGGAAAAGTCGAGGCGCACCGTTGAAACGCATGGTCGATGTTCCGGAATCCGAGCGGCCGCGCGAGAAAATGCGACGGAGCGGCGCTCGTTCCCTGAGTGACCGCGAGTTGCTCGCGGTGCTCCTTGGACGAGGAACGAAGGAAATGGATGTCTTCGCCATGGCCGAGAAGATCCTGGAGGTATTCGGAAAAGAGAGAGAATGCCCCAGCCTGGAGAGCATCAGGGGTGTCGGCCCGGCACGGGCAACTCTCATCTCCGCTACGATAGAATTCGCTCGCCGTCGAATCCGGCCCGAAGGCTTCAAGATCACGTTTCCAGCCGAAGTGTTGCCGCTCATTCAGCACTATGGGGACCGGAAGCAGGAGCATTTTCTCTGTATCTCGTTGAATGGGGCCAACGAAGTCATCAAGACGCGCGTCGTCTCGGTCGGAACAGTGGACAGAGCGCAGGTCCAACCGCGTGACGTGTTTGTCGATCCGGTTGCCGACCACGCGGCGGCAGTCATTCTAGCCCACAACCATCCCTCCAGCAGTGTGCGCCCCAGCAAGGAGGATATCTCCCTGACCGAACGTCTGGCAACCGCCGCTGAATCTCTGGGCATCCGCGTTCTTGACCACATCATTTTCAACCACCGTTCGCATTCGAGTATGAAAGAGAGCGGAGTGATATGACCCCTCCACGCCGCATGCATCGACCTCTGCGCAGAATACGCGCATATTTATGTTTGAGAACTACGATTGATCCGCCTGACCCGATCTTCCGCGAGGCCAAGACGGTTGCGGCTCCTGTCACGTTGAGAGAATTCGAGTTTAGATATAGGGTAACACGGGGACGATGGCGCGAATAGATAGACGGGACTTTCTGAAATCATTCGTCGGGGAAACGGCGACAGCGGAGGGTGAGCATTCCGATCGCCTCGGGACCGTACTGCCCATGCGGTCACTCGGACAAACCGGCCTGAAGGTCACCATGCTCGGTGTCGGGGGCTGGCATATCGGGCGGATGAGTGAATCCGAGGCTCTCGCTACATTGGAAACCGCACTGGGGGGAGGCGTCCGGTTTTTCGATACGGCCGAGTCATACCACAACGGTGGAAGCGAAGAACGGTTGGGGCGCCTACTCACTCCAAAGTATCGGGATGCCGTCTTCCTCATGACAAAGACAACCGCCAAAGATGCGGAGTCGGCAAGACGGCATCTTGATGGGTCGCTCAGGCGGTTGAAAACCGACTACCTTGATCTATGGCAGGTGCATTCCGTAAAGGACCCGGATGACGTCGATGGACGGATAGAAAGCGGCGTTCTGGAAGTCATTGAGGAGACGAGGGCGTCGGGAAAGGCACGCCACATTGGCTTTACGGGGCACGCCAGCCCCCACGCACATCTGCGTATGCTCGAGAGAACCGACATCTTCGAAACCTGCCAGATGCCGATCAACGCGGCCGATCCGTCCTATTCATCATTTATCCGAAACGTGATGCCGGTTCTGATAAACCGAAATATCGGCATCCTGGCCATGAAGACCTTGGCCAACGGCGGTTTTTTCGGGGGCTCTCAGCAAGGCGAGCATGGCGATAACCCGCGCCTGGTTCCGGACCGTCTCACCATTCAGGAAGCAGTCCATTTCGCATGGTCCTTGCCCATCAGCGTGCTCATCACCGGACCCGACGACCACAAGCAGATGGCTGAGAAAATATCCCTGGCACGTTCCTTCCGGAGGATGGATAAAGGAGCGAGGAATGCCCTCGTCGAGCGGGTCGCCGACCTGGCGGGACGCGTCGTCGAGTTTTACAAGAGCTGAGGATTCATCGTTTCCTATCCCGGAAATCTCACTACCGAGCGAAGCGCCATCCTTTATTTCCGGGTTAGCTAACGAATCCGCTCCCGAGATCGTTCTAGACACTTGCATCTGCATTTACATCATTAAACGCTCGCCAGTAGGTCTCTACGAGCGTTTCCAGCACCTTCCCGCCGGCGACGTCGGTGTCTCGGCCATCACCTTCTGCGAACTTCAGTTTGGAGTCGCCAACAGTTCGAAATCCGATACGAACCAGCTTGCCCTCACTCAGTTTCTCGGACCCCTGGAGGTGGTGGACTTCCCGTCGGCGGCCGCCATCGAGTTCGGCGCTATCAGGACACACCTCCAGCGTGCCGGAACACCCATCGACAACTATGACCTTTTGATTGCGGCTCATGCCCTCCATCTGGGGCTGTCCCTGGTCACCAACAACACAAGAGAATTCAAGCGCGTCCCTGGTCTGCGGGTCGAGAACTGGAGCCGGAGCTGAATCGCCTGTTGCTGGCAGTACGAGGTCCCCAGAGTCCACGATCCTCTCGTCGCGGGCGCAGTGGCACTAACCGTCGCCTCCTTCGATGAGGACTTCAAGAGGGTCCAGGACGTCAAGCTCTGGAAGCCGGAACCCACCGGGTAACCCGAACACCGGTCAGATATTCGGGTTACCCATGGTAGAAGGGAGCGAGTCGAGCGTGGAGGTCCCGGTATTTATGGAACAGCTTGCCATAGAGGCGATGGTTCTCCGCCTTTGGATGGATTTCACGCGTGGATGCGGCCATGATTTCGAGGGCGTCCGCCGGTTTTTCGAACCAGCCCAGCCCGATCATCCCGAGCAGGGCCACTCCATAGGATGAGTCGGCGTGGGCGGCAATCTTGAGCGGGCGGCCGAGGCAGTCGCAGACGATCTGCAGCCAAAGTTCGCTGGCCGTGCCTCCCCCCACCGTGGTGAACGTAGTCGGCGGCTCCGCCACCACTTCCAAGACGCTGAGCGCATCGCGTATGGAAAAGGCGGTCCCTTCATAGACGGCGCGCGCAAAATGCCCTCGAATATGCCGTTGGGTAGCTCCGACGAAACTGGCCCGCAATTGACTATCCCAATGCGGGCACCGCTCGCCGGCGAGGTAGGGATGGTAGAGGAGGCCCTCCGAACCTGGCGGAATGTCCGCGGCTTCCCCGTCCCATTGCTTGAACGTAAGGTCCTTGCTGGCGCCGAAGTTCTGCATCGCCCAAGTCACCGAGGAGGCGCAGGCGCTGGTGCCGGCCTGCGAAAACCATAGGGGTCGGACGGGATGCGGGTAGGTAAGCAGATGCGGATGGGGCCGCATTCCCGCAAAGACCTGATGAATCCCTCCCGCGCTGGCCAGCCGCAGGAGCGCGTTCCCCGGGGACACCACGGCCGCGCCGAAAGTCTCGGCCGCACTGTCGAGAGTGCCATTGATGACGGGCGTCCCTTGCCTGAGTCCAAAGTCTTTCGCGGCCTGTTCGGTGAGTGATCCTACAGTTGCCGTAACGGGCAGAACTTCGGGAAGAAAGGCAGGGGTGATGCCAACCAGCTCGCACAGATTCGACGACCATCTGCCCCGGCCCGCATCGTAGAGCAGCGAGGAGAGCGCAGTGGCGGGATCGGTCGCCATGCGTCCCGTGAGCCGGTAGGCGGCGTAATCCTTGGAGAGGAGGATATGCCTGGTCTCGCTCCATGAATCCGGATCGTGCCGGGCGATCCAGGCGAGGTGGGGGAGGGTCCAGGTAGTGGAAACCCGGTTGCCGGTTTGCGCGAAAATGGTTTCGCCTGCGGCAGCCTCCAGCGCGTCGACTTCTTCTTGCGATCGCTGATCGCTCCAAAGCATGGCGTTCCGCGTGGGGCAGCCATAGGAGTCGAGCAGCACCCCGATGTGAGCGGCGCAGGAAAAGGCAATGCCCGCGACCGCATCGCCGCGCATGGATGCCTTGTCCAACAACCCCCTCGTCGCTTCAGTGAGGGCCCGCATCCAGTCCTCGGGATCCTGCTCGGCCCATCCCTCGTGGGGCATGAGGGTCGGGTAAGCGACGGAGCACGCGCCCGCAACCCGGCCGTCATCCCCTACCGCACAGACTTTGCAGGCTGAGGTGCCGAGATCGATGCCGAGGACATAGCGTTGATCCGGTCTTGGGTTCTTTTTCATGGTTGGCGCATTCCCTCAATGGGATGATCGCGTAACCCAGCCGGGATGCGAGGCCGAATGAAGGGCCTGCCCGTACGATTGGGACTTCTCCGGCTTTTACTCCCCCCTCGGGATCGCCGCATTCGAACACCTGAAACTGCCGACTACCTAACGCGCTACCCGGCCGTGGCCGGAACACCTTGCTGCCTCGCAGGAGATCATGCTCCCACACACGACCACCACGTAGGGAGTTTCAGGTTTCTGCTTTGGTCGGAATCAATGGGTCCCGCATATAAACCCATTCCACCTCTCGCTGGATTCTCGCAATCAGAGAATTGTCAGAATGGCGCATCCATTCGTCATAGGTGTATACCACCAGGTCGGCCGGAACGGGCAGGCGGGACAGGTCCCAATGGACGGCCCTCCGCTCAAACGGGTCGCCGCATTTGCCCACAATGAGGATGACATCAATATCGCTTCCGACACCCCAATCACCCCTGGCGCAGGATCCAAAGTATCCAGCGCCTAGCAGGTTCGAGTACGCGGCGGCGTGTTTCAAAGCCCATTTCCGTAGCGCCTCGATGGCGGAATTGGCGTCAGGCCATACGAGTACGGACGAATCTAATGATCTCACCGGCATAGCGAATTGCCTCCTCGCTCTGAAGTTTTCCGTAGTGTTCAAAGGGAGCTCCCTCCGGGTGCCCGTTGGCATCCCTGGCTGCCACATAGTAGCCGTCGAGGACATGGGCCTTGTCGATCAGTTCTTCGCCACCGTCCGTAGAGCTGGGTAATTCACGTAGTAAGCGAGCGACTACGTGACCCCAGGCTTCCTGGCGAAAGTATAGATGGAGTGCTTTGACAGCCTTTTCGGCGGCCTGCTGCGCGGCGAAGCAAGCCCACTCGTGTCGATCGGCTGCCATCGAATCCCTAGCCTGGTCGAGGTCCCTCTCAGCTTGACGAAACCAGTCGGCAGAACGGTTTGGCATACCTGGAGTGTGGAGCTCGGACTCGATTTCCGCAATTTCTTTATGCCTGGAGGCTCAAGCGAGGTGAAAAACTGGATCGAACCATTGGTAGGGCGGATCTCCACAGGCATCCTGACCGCGACCAACCTGTAGCCGGCTTCGCAATAAGGCGGGGACCAGGTTCGCCGGCGCACCAAATCCTGTACCTTGCGGAGTCGTCACGGGTGCCTCTCATCGCTTCTGGAGTTGGAAGATGTCGCATTCGCAAGTGAGAAAACCTTGAACATCCGTCAAAATCGGGAACAGAATCAGTTGAAGGACAGCGCATCTTAAGGTAAGCAATGCTTTCAAGAAGGGGAGATATCTCATGCTGGAACTGAATCTGACCGGCCAGGCCGCCATAGTTACGGGGGGAAGTGAAGGAATCGGCAAGGCCATCGCCACAAAACTCGCGGAAGAAGGATGTCGGGTGGCAATTTGCGCCCGCCGGCGCGACGTGCTGGAAGCGGCTGCTGAAGAGATTCGGCAGGCTACTGGAGCCGAGATCCTGGCGGTGCCTGCGGATGTGACGCGGCTGGCGGAGCTGGAGCGTTTTTTCGCTGCCACGGCCAAGGCGTTCAAAACCATCGATATCCTGGTCAACAACGCCGGAAGGTCGGCGGGCGGCTATTTCGAAGGCGTGACCGAGGAGATGTGGCAGGAGGATTTCGACTTGAAGTTCTGGGCTGCTGTACGCGGTGCGCGTCTGGCTATCCCCTACATGAAGTCGCGTGGACGTGGCGGCATCATCAACATCACTCATCCCGGCGGAAAGGCTCCCGGGGCGAGTTCCGTGCCCACTTCGATCAGCCGCGCGGCCGGGATTGCGTTGACCAAAGCGCTATCGAAAGACATGGCTGAGCACGGTATTCGCGTGAACACAGTCTGCCTGACCAACATCAAATCCGCTCAGGGAGTCCGCGCGTGGCAGGCCTTAGGCACCTCACAGAGCTATGAGGACTGGTGCACCGAACAGGGAAAGGGGGTCCCTCTGGGCCGCCTGGGTGAGGCCCGTGAGGTCGCCGAACTGGTCGCTTTTCTGGTTTCTGAACGAGCAGCATTCATCACCGGAGCGGCTATCAACATCGACGGCGGATCGGGCGCCACGGTATAAAACTGGCACGCTAACACAGTGTCTACGCGAGCATAACTGAAACTCCAAACTGAAGGACACAATCAATGAGCTCCGACCTATTCTCGGTTGAAAACAAAGTCGTCATCGTGACCGGCGCCAGCCGTGGCATCGGCCAAGCGCTCGCAGACGGCTTCCTGGAAAACGGCTCGCGGGTCGTATTCGTGGCTCGTTCCGCGGAGATGGTCGATCGCGTGCAGCAATTACCGTCCGATCGGACGCTGGCGATTCAATGCGATGTCGGACAATCGGAATCAACCGCGCGCATTTGTGCCGAGACAGAGCAGAAGTTCGGCCGCGTCGACGTCCTGGTCAACAATGCCGCCATTACGCTTCCCGGAGCAGAACCCTATGCCGATGAAACCTGGGACCAAACCATGGCAGTCAATCTACGCGCGGTCTTTCGCCTCAGCCGGGACGTCGCGGAAATAATGAAGCGGCACGGCGGCGGCTCGATCATCAACATCGCCAGCATAAACGCGGGACTCGCATTTCCGGGCAACCCCTCCTACCAGGTAGCCAAAGCCGGGGTTTCTCAACTCTCCAAGGCCATGGCGCTCGACTGGACCCAACACAACATCCGCTGCAACAGCATCCTGCCCGGCTACATACGCACCTCCATGACGGCCGGAAGTTGGGAGGATCCCGAAAAGCGAGCCATCAGGACCAACCGTACGATTATAGGTCGTTGGGGCACACCCGCGGACCTAGTCGGTCCCTGCCTCTTTCTGGCCTCGAACGCATCGGCTTACCTGACCGGATGCGATCTCCCCGTCGATGGCGGATGGATGGTAAAGGGCATGTAGCTTTCCATCAAACACTGCTGCAAAGGCCTATGCGCGTCGGCATACTCTCGCTCATCCACGAATCGAATACGTTCGCAGCTACTCCCACGACAATCGACCTCTTCCGCCAAGACAGCCTGTTAATCGGTGAGGAAATTCGAGAAGAATTCGAGGGCGGTCACCATCAGATCAGCGGGTTCTTGGAAGGCTTGAGTGGAGCCGGGGTTGAAGCCGTCCCGATCTTTTACGCCTCCACATCCCCGTCGGGGACGATCACCAAGGCTACCTGCGAAGAACTGATTCGATTAATGTTCGAGGCACTGGACAAAACCGGGCATCTGGACGGTTTGCTGGTGTCGCCCCACGGCGCGAATGCGGGTGAGGGTTCCGAATTTCGAGATCTTGATGGATTGTGGCTCATAAAGCTGCGAGCGCGTTTCGGCCGGGAAACACCCATTATCTGTGTCATCGATCCCCACGCCAATCTCTCCCCGCGCATGGTAGCTGCCTGCGACGCCACGATTGCCTATCGCTCGAACCCCCATCTGGATCAAAAAGAGCGGGGCCTGGAAGCGGTCGAGCTGATGGTTCGAACCCTACGCGGAGAGATCAAACCGGTGCAAAGAGCGTCTTTCCCCAGCTTCGGAATCAATATCGAGAGGCAAATGACCACCCAACCTCCGTGCCTCCCGCTCTATGATCTGGCCAATCGCCAATTGCATGAGACCGGCGTGCTCTCCAACAGTATCGTTCTCGGATTCCCCTATGCGGACGTCGAGGAAATGGGGTCGTCCACTGTGGTGGTGACGAATGGCGATCCCGATCTCGCGCAGCGACTGGCAGATGAACTGGCGAGCTACATGCTGGCCCACAGAAAGGAATTCGTCGGGGAATATACTTCCATTGAGAAAGCGGTCGACCAAGCGATGGAAATTACGGGCCCGGTATGTCTGCTGGACATGGGCGATAACGTAGGGGGAGGCTCCGCGGCCGATAGCACGCTCATCGCTCACGAGCTTCATCGGCGGGGAAATACGACCGCATTTGTTTGTTTATACGATCGCGAATCTCAGGAACTGGCACGGGAAGCAGGCATCGGGCGCCGCCTGACGCTCACCATGGGCGGGAAAACGGATGACATTCACGGTGAACCCCTCGTAGCTGAAGTGCAGGTAAAGAGCCTCCACAATGGCTATTTCGAAGAGTCAGAAATCCGCCACGGTGGCTACACTCACTTTGATATGGGTGCAACTGCGGTCGTTACGGCTGAAAGCGGACTGACCATAAGTCTGACGAGTTTGCGCACGGTACCGGTCAGTCTGGGAATGGTAACGAGCATTGGTCTGAACCCATCAGCCTTTCAGATTCTGGTGGCGAAAGGAGTGCATGCTCCGGTGGCCGCCTATGAACCGGTCTGTAACGCGTTGATTCGAGTCAATACTGCCGGCGCCACGGCGGCCGATATGCGGACGTTTGATTATCGGTATCGACGTAAGCCGATGTTTCCATTTGAGGAAGTCGACTAACCTGCATGTCTCACAAATTCTGATAGCCATGCCAGAGTTTCGGCAAAACGCAGCCACCGGGGACTGGGTCATCATCGCCACGGATCGAGCCAAACGTCCTTCCGAATTCATCCAAGGGCCCAAGGAGAAAACCGAGGACAGGCCCGTCTGGAGAGAAACTTGCCCGTTTTGCCCTGGAAACGAAGATCCTACCTTGGAAGTTGCGCGATTGCCAGATGAAGGGCCCTGGGCGATTAGGGTCGTAAACAACAAGTACCCGGCCGTGGATACCACTCGGCGGCCCACGGGGGGCACCGAGACCGACCGGAAGCGGGAAGGTTTCGGATACCATGAGGTCCTCGTGGAATGTCCGCAGCACAACGCCTGTCCGGCCTTGGAAAGCGGAGCGGAAGTGGCTCGAATGCTGACGGTGTTTCAGGACCGCGGACAGACTATTCGCCGGGATGCGGACATCCAACACCTGATCTATTTCAAGAATCATGGTGAAAGAGCAGGAACCTCCTTGGATCACCCGCATACCCAACTCATTGCCCTTCCTCTTGTCCCTTTCGAGGTTGAGACCCGGATTGAAAACGCCCGCAGATCGATTCAGGCATCCGGCCGGTGCGTATACTGCGAAATGTGGGAATCGGAGGCGGCGGATGGCAGCCGAATGCTTGTCGAGAGTGAGCACTTTGCGGCCTTTATACCTTTTGCTGCATTTTCGCCTTTCCATACCTGGATCATCCCCAAGCGCCACCATCCTCAGTTTCTTTCCGCCACGCGCGCGGAACTCGCTGACCTGGGAAACGTCCTCTACCGGGTCCTGCGCAAGCTTTACTTGGGCTTGGGCGATCCTGCCTTCACCTATGTCATCCGCTCGGCACCAGTATCGAACGGGCCATGGGAGCATTTTCACTGGTACCTGAGTATTGTCCTCAGGCTCACCCGGACGGCCGGATTTGAGATGGGCACCGGTATGTTCATCAATACTTCACTGCCTGAGGAAAGTGCGGAATTCCTCCGGGCTGTGCAGGAAGGAAATTCGATCGCTGATAGCGAGGATTGAAGGGCATCCGATGGAACGCATGCGAGTGACCGAAGTGAAGACGTTTCTCGTTGGAGGCGCCTGGCGCAATTGGCTGATCGTAAAGCTCGAGACCGATGTCGGGTTGCATGGTGTGGGCGAGGCTACCCTGGAAGGGCGGTCACAAACAGTGGCGACAGCGGTTAACGAATTGGCCCGCTACCTCGTGGGTAAAGACCCATTTGCCATAGAAAGGCATTTTCAGGAAATGTATCGGCGGGCCTTCTACGCCGGCGGCGAGGTGTTGACGAGCGCGATCAGCGGGATTGAAACGGCGTTGTGGGATATTAAAGGAAAGGCCCTCGGGGTTCCGGTATACGAGCTCCTGGGCGGTCGCACCCGGGACCGCATCCGACTTTATGCGAATGCCTGGTACAAGCAGGGAATGAGCCCTGATGAATTTGCGACCGCCGCCAAGGAGACGATGAAACTCGGCATCAACGGGCTCAAATTCAACCCCTGGGGTGGTCGACCGGGGATTGACTTTTACCGCCTGGACAATCGAAATTTGAGCGAGGGTGTGGAGGCAGTGGCGGCTGTCCGCCAGGCGGTTGGCCCGGACGTGGCTCTATATATCGACTGTAATGGCATATTCAACACGGTCGGAAACGCCGTTCGGGCGGCTAAGGCGGTGGAGCCATACAATATCAGTTTTTTGGAAGAACCGGTGCCGCATGAGAACCCCGATGCCATGGCCTGGGTCCGAAGCAAGACCAGCATTCCGGTGGCCACCGGAGAGCGGCTCTTTACCATATTCGGGTTCCAGCAGTTGCTCCAGCGAGGCGGCGCAGACATTGTCCAGCCCGATATGGCACACTGTGGAGGCATGCTCGAAGCACGCAAAATTGCCGCCATCGCGGATTCTCATTACGTCGCTTTCGCTCCGCATAATCCCAATGGCGAGGTATCCTATGCCTCGGCTGTGCAGCTTGCGGCCTGCGTGCCGAACTTTCTCGTTCTCGAGCACTTTCCGCCCGAGCCGTGGCGGTTTGACGTATGCTCGAATCCCATGGTTATCGATGACGGGTGGCTGGAAGTTCCCGATCGCCCGGGCCTGGGAGTGGATTTTGACGAGGAGGCCGCTCAGGAACATCCCTACCAACCGGTCGACCTCTACGATCTGCACCGGCCCAGCGCACAACTGAAAATTCCGAGTTTCTCAGGGAAACTCCGGTGATGATTGCCAGTTAGATCTGTTTGGAAGCCCAACGCCGCAGTTCGGCTATAGTGTAGGTTCCGGGCGCGAGGCGTTGCGCGGCCATCTCGTTGGCAATCCGGCACAGCACTTCGTTTAAAGGGGCTGATAATCCCGCTTTTCTGGCAGCCCGGACGATCTCGCCGTTGAGAAAGTCGGCTTCGACGCTACCGGTCTGTCTCACCATGCTTTGCCAGGTGGAGCCACCGTATTCGGTTCCAGGGGGTAGCTTACTTTTTTCCATGGTTTCTGCCAGGACACGCCCATAGAACTCGTCGAAAGGTTCATATGCCGTACCTGTCTGATCCCATATCCGGACGGCCTCCTGCCGGAGGTCATCCACGAGCGCTTCGCGTTCCGTATCTTTGACGTCCAGTCCGACGATGGCGGGGAGGGCGTTACCAAGGTTTGAGAGAAGCTTTGCATATTTCGAACGCATTATATCTGCGTTCGTCCGTACCCGAAACCCGGCGCGCCTGAGTTCGCGAACGATTTTCTCAGCGGTCTCATCGACACCTCTTGGAAAACGTCCGACCTCGAGAAAACCGGGAACTTCGACGTCCGCGGCCGCCACTTCGCCATCAATGACATAGAGGGCGGGCATGGCCACGATGGCTCCATAAACGTTGGAAAATTGAAATTCATGCGCCGCGAAATGTTCGTTGGCGATTGCATTCTGCAGGCAGAAGAGAGGAGTTTCCAGGTCAATGCCGGCCCGGCGCATTTCGTCCAACGCCACGTTAGTGTGCTGCGACTTGACTGTCAGGAGCACGACATCTTCAGATCCGAAGGGAGAGGCATCGGAGACAGACGAAACGGCGACCAGGCGGAACCGATAGGTTTCCGACGGGGTGCGGACAACCAACCCCAGCCGGCGAATCCTATTTGCATGGCCTGATCGAGCCACAAGGACGACATCGGCGCCCGTTCGATGAAGAAAGGCACCGACCACACTCCCAATGGCACCGGCGCCATAAATGATAAATCTCATGCCTATAAGAGAGAATTGTCGATTTCCACACCAAGGCGCGTGGCAGTCGTGATAAGTTGCTTCCAAGTTTGGTCGGGTACGGGGATTCCTTCTTTCTCACGCTGTCGGCGCTGCCGGCGCTCCGGGTCGCCGGGTATCAGCACCTCGCTGAACCCGGCAGCGGGCGGCACCTCGCGAATACGAGTGAAGAAACGATCGATAAGATCCTGATAGGTCTTCATCTCCACAAAGGCGTTCGCATCGAGGCAGAGGATGAGTAAGCCACCATAACCCCAGGGATTGTTCGGGTCGGGCGGCATATGTTCGGGGGTATTCGCCCCCGTAGCCAGACCGCCCAGGACGGCCGCGAGCAGCGACAGGGCGTACCCTTTGTGCCCTCCGAACGGCAACATCCATCCTCCGTCGTCAAGGTCTAACGGGTTCGTCGAATCGCGACCCTCTTTATCGACGATCCACCCCGTTGGAATCGAGTCGCCACGGGCTTTCGCTAATTTGATTTTGCTCTGTGCCACCGTCGAGGTAGCAAAATCAATGATCATGGCTGGTCGATCTCCCGCGGGAACGCCAAAGGCGATAACGTTTGGTGCCAGTGCGCCCACACTGCCGCCAAATGGCGTGACCAATCCGGGGGGATGCGTTCGCCCCAGGAACAACGCAGCGATACAGCCTGCCGCAGCGGCTTGTTCGGCATACCTGCCGACACGGCCGATATGGTTGCAATGAACTGCGGCAACGACCCCCACACCATGCCGTCGCGCCAGATCAACGGCCACCTCGCCGGCATACCGAGCGGTAATATGCCCGAACCCCCACCCGCCATCGACAACAGCGGTACTGTTTTCGCCTCGCGCGGTGTGAGGCTCTGCCACCGGATCGATCCAAGATCGCTCAATTCCCTCAACATAATCCGGGATGTATTGCACTCCGTGGGAATCGTGCCCGGTTAGATTCGCCTCGACGAGCGCATCCACCAGCTCCTTGGCCTGCGCCTTTGGAGTACCGGCGGCCTCAAAGATCCGGCAGCCTATATGGCAAAGATATTCCGCCGAGATCAGAGGCATGCGGCAGATTCAGTGTTTAGAAGGCGCACTCGCAGGAATTATTGCTAGCAGGTTGCTCGATACTCAATTAAAATTCCCTTTTTCCGAAATTCCTGCTTGCCTTTTCGGTGCGACCCGAATCGGAGAACCCGAAAGATTAAAATGGCAGTACCATCCGACAGCAGCTCACGACCCAATTTCCTTTTCATCTCGACCGACCAGCAGCGCTGGGATGCCATGGGATTCCTGAACCCGGCCATCCGCACGCCCACTATGGACCGGATCGCCCGGGAGGGCATGCATTTCGAGCGCATGTATCCTACCAACAGCATCTGCATGCCCTCCCGATCCAGCATGATCACGGGCCGCAGCCAACGCGGTCACCAGGTCTTCAATCATGATGTAAATCTAAGCGAGGCCTTCCCGTTCCTCGGGGACGGTTTGCGAGAAGCGGGATACGCTACGGCATTAATCGGGAAAGCGCATTTCAAGACGGCCGATCTTGAGGACATTCTGCCCGATCACCCTCCCGAGGGCTCCTCCGTTAGCGACGAAGACGGTTTGTGGTATGGCCCCTACTACGGATTCGAGTACGCCGAGATCCACACCGGTCACGCCTACCCGGCGGGGCACTGGCGCGTCTGGCTGGAGCGCAACCATCCGGAGGGCCTCGAGCTATGGAGGCGCGAGAACGGGCTCGGCCCCGATACCGGCGCCATGAACAGTTGGAAGAACGCGCTTCCGGCCGAATGGCACTATACCCATTGGACTGCCGAAAGGACGAATGCCTGGCTGCGCCGGCGCAAGAAAGACCAGCCCTTCTTTCTCTGGATGTCCTTCGCCGACCCTCATCACCCTTTTGCTCCCCCGCGACCGTATTGCGACATGTACGATTACGACGCCATGCCGGACCCGATCCCCCCTCCCGACGTGAGCCGGAAGCCGCCCCATTACCAGCGGGACCCGGACGGGCGGCCCCACGCCGGCTACAACACGGCGCAGGGGTGGAGCGGGCGGCAGTTCAACGAAATCGTAGCGCATTACTACGGCCTCACGACGTTTATCGATGACGCCATGGCCCGGGTCCTGGCGGAGTTGGAGGAACAGGGACTGATCGATGAAACCCATATCATCTTCACTTCGGATCACGGCGAAGGTCTGAAGGACCATGGCATCGCGGGGAAGCCTTCGCTATCTTACGAAGCCGTCAACCGCGTGCCCATGCTCTGGAGGCATCCTCCTACGGTAAAGGCAGGCAGCATCCACTCTGGGGTCTCGACCCAGCTCGACCTCACGCCCACCTTTCTCGACCTGGCGGGAGCGAAGCCACTGCGGGGCATGGAAGGCCGTTCCTTTGCCCCGCTCTTGGCGGGAAAGACCGATCACCATCGCGACGCAGTCATCGTAGAACGCATTTCGGCCGGGCGCTTGCGGGGCTCCGACGCAGGAGATGGAGATGCGCGGGAATGGTCGCCGCGAACCGGATTCGACGACGACGGGAATCGGTATAATGTCGACCGTGTCAAGATGCTACTAACGGATAAGTGGAAGCTCCTCCACTATGGATCGGCCCCATACGGGGAGCTCTACGACGTCGTAAACGATCCCCATGACATACACAACCTCTGGGACGACCCCAATCACGCCGAGGTCAAGCGCGGATTGATCGATCGGCTCCTGGTGGAGTTGATCGACGGCGAGTTGGGCGACCCAGTGCGGATTCTAAGGCAACGGTCGCCCGCTGGCGCTCTGCGTGATGCCCGGCTCATTGAGCCTCAGCCGGTGACGCGATCGGACCTCAGCAGGGGAATGGGTGGCATTCGGAACCGCCCCAAGGCCAAGGGGGAGGGCTAGTGTCGTGCCTGACAATATCGGGAAGATCCAAGTCGCTCTGGGAGGTCTCTGAACCTGCCCAGCGTTTCACCTCTTAATCTTAATCGTAATCCTACTCCCTGCCTCGACCGTCTTCGCTTGGCAGCTCCTCTGAAACTTGTCTCAGACTGGGCATGGCCCACCCCGCCCTTCGGGCACGCCTCCAAGGAGGGGACTGTTATAGCTGGCTACCGTTAGGTAGAGGTCCCCTCTCGGGAGGGGTGGGTTGGATCCGCCGTGGGAGACTCTGTACCCTGCAGTTTCCCCCCGTTAAAACCAGGAGCCCCTGGATACATTGCTACGCCGTGTCAAGTGGGCCCTCACTGCCTCGGCGAAGCATCGTGCGAAGACGGGTCCCTCTAAATCGCACCGTCAGAAGGTTCATTCGTGCATCAACCCAGAGGCGAAAAGCCCGGTATCGAGACCTCTTCCCAGAGTCCGGGCTTCTCGGGGAGCGTCTCTATCCCGTTCTCAGGCGGTGCGCCACCGTCGGGTTCTTCTTCGTCGAGCATATGGCCTCCCTGTCAAGACAACAGCGGTTTGATCACATCGCGCATCTTGATGATCTCAGTCATCACGTCGCATTTGTCCATGTCCATCCAACCGGGATCGTGCTCGTACTCGAATGTGGCGTAGCCCCTGTAGCCGGCTTCCTCGAGTTTGCCGATGGCCGCCGGGAAGTTGATCTCGCCGTCGTCCCAGCGCGCGAGGAGTTGTCTGTTGGCGCCCTGGCGCAGATGGACGTGGCCGGTATAGGGCACGAGAGGATCGACGTCCGAAGTCTTATAGCCCTGCGCGATGAAGTGGGAGTAGTCGAGGGCGATCTTGAGGTGCGGATTTCGCTGGAGGGATTTCAGGGCTTCGACCGGATTTTCGAGGTGAGACTCGACCTGCGGCTCAAAGACCAGCAATACCCCGGCATCCCGGGCTCTGGCGGTCATCTCGGTCAGGACTTCGTCCGAGAGCTTGAGGGAGTCTTCGTGGCTCATGGCGGGCTGGTCGACACCGGGCAATAGGAGCAGGGACGGGATTTCGGCGGCGACGCAGAAACCCAGCAGGTTCGTGAAGGTATCCAAGTTCCAGGCCGGACATGAAGATGCTCATTTTCTGAACGCCGGCGCGTTTGAGGTCGTCCAGGACCTGCGGCCATACCTCTTTGTGGCGGCGAATGTACTCGTCCTGCCGGCCCTCCTTCAGGCGCATGATGAATGCAACTCGTTGCATGGGCGTTGTTCTTCTCTATATCACTCCCGCACAAAGGTGCCCGAACCGATGACGTTTTTCTCTGACCTCCAGAACGGCTTCCACCAGATCTGGGAACCGCGATCTTCCTCTCCGTCGATGTCGCAAACTGCGATACTTAGCCGGAATGCCTGCCACGGCTTTCCCTGCCTCTGCTCAATGTATGCGGTCGGTAAGGCGATTTCTGCAATATGCCCGCCCGGCACGATCACCGAAGCTGCCTTGCTGCCCTCCGGTAGTTCATCGAGCGACGCTTCGTTTTCGGTATAGCCCTGGATCAGATCGCCCACGCTCATGACAAATTCGGGCTCCAGCAGGTTCAGTTTTTTTACGGCGTCGTCAAAAATCCCAGGCCGGTAGCTCCCTGTCAGGTCCGAAATTATGGCGAACTGAAAGTTGTCCGGATCGTCGCGAAATTCCAAATGTGTCCAGGGATTCGGTCCATCTTCGACAGGATTCGCGCAGTCAGGATCTACGGGAAATCTACGGCATTTTGCTTTCGGAGACTGGGAGTCGTCCTCCGAGGTGTGTTTTTGACCCCTGTGGCGAGCAACAGAGAATGATCAAGTTCAATTTAGCACGTCCACCCAGCTTGTCTCCGTGATACGGGCAATCTTCACCTCGCCGAGCGCCTTGAGGTCTTCGAGTAACTGCTCGGCCTGCGGGCGGGTGTAACAGGCAACAGTCCACCTCTCGAGGCCCTCGTGCTGCACTTCGTTGCCGATCTTGAAGGCGCGGTTCTTCTCCACTACTTGCGAGCAAAACGCCTCGGGTGTGCATGACGCCCGCCAGCGGATGAAGGCACGGTCCGCGGTGCGCTCCAGCGGCTCACACTCGTCGTAGCCAGGTGTCGTGTTCAGGTAATGCATTACCGCCTCGACGGTCTCGTCATTGGCGTCGTCGATGATCAACACTTCCTCGACCAATCCTGGGCTCACGATAAAGCCGCCGGGGCTCGTGAAGTGCACGTCAGGAAAGTTTCGTGACAATTGGTTAGTGGGACAATTGTGGTGTACGATTCCGAATTCGACCTTGAACATAGTGATTCTCTTTTGCGACCCGCGGGCGAGTTTAGGCTGAAAATACCATCCACGCTACGCTGACAATCCGTAAGATACAAGAATTGACGAGCGGCAGCCTGTTCCTTTCCCTCCCATGCGAAAAAGCCATCATCCGATTTTTCCCGGCAACAACGACGCACAACCTCCGGATTAAATTGCATAACCGCCCATCTTCCTTCGTCTGGTCCCCAACAGATGAATCAACTGCCCATTAGACGATTAACCTGCCGTTCCTGCAATGAGGGCTACGCAATCGACGACCCGCGGTGGCGATGCGACTGCAACGGGCTATTGGATCTGGTATGGCCGTCAAGTTTCGACCCCTGTGATCTGAGCGGCCGATCTCATACCCTCTGGCGCTATCGGGAAGCGTTGCCCGTAGAAGAGCATGACCCTATCGTAAGCTTCGACGAAGGCTTTACCCCGCTCACTCAAATCGAGATCGACGGCGCCGAGTTCTGGGTGAAGCAAGACCACCTTTTTCCTACCGGATCGTACAAGGACCGAGGCGCAGCCATCCTCATGAGTCACGCCAAAGCCATCGGTGTCAACCGTGTCGTTGAAGACTCCTCAGGCAATGCGGGAGCGGCGGTTGCGGCTTATGCCGCTCGTGCCGGCATCTCCTGTGACATCTTCGTGCCCGACAAGACCTCACCTGCCAAACTCGCGCAGATTCAAAGCTACGGGGCAACCCTTCACCAGATTCCCGGTGCGCGCGAAGACACCGCGCGCGCGGCTCAAGAGGCCGCACAAGAACACTTTTACGCTAGCCATGTCTGGAGCCCCTTCTTCTTCCACGGCACCAAGACCTGCGCCTATGAGATCTGGGAGCAACTCGGATTCAGAGCACCGGATACCGTTATAATCCCAACCGGCAACGGCACGCTTCTCATAGGTACCTACATCGGCTTTCTGGATCTCAAAAGAAGCGGTCAAATCCCGAAGACGCCGCGCCTCATCGCCGTTCAATCCGCAAACTGCGCTCCCCTCACATCGCGTTGGAAAGGCTCTGCTTCCAACACCATTGCGGAAGGCATCGCCATTGCCGAACCCGCCAGAGCCGAACAGATTAGAGCCATAATTCGCGAAACCGAAGGTGAAATTCATACCGTCACGGATAACGAAACCCTCCTTGCCTTGAAACAAATGGCCAGAATGGGCTTCTATATCGAACCCACCTCAGCCACCGCCATTGCAGCATTCAAAAAATACACTGCCAAAGAACACGAAACCGTCGTCGTCCCCCTCACCGGTAGCGGCCTGAAAGCAACGGAAATATTCCTGAAACTGGCGCATAATTCCGGGAATGAATCGTCAGAGTAGCGATAAACGCCGGCTCCCTTTGCTTTCATCTGGCCTGATGCGAGGAACGGTCAGAAACTTATCATTCCGGTGAGATATTGCATACCCTCTTTCCGAGTGCCGTGTCCGACACTGGCAGCGCTCACAGTCGTGTTGCTGCTGACGGCTGCCTGTGTACCTTCAGGTGCCCCGCAAGCAGCTGGGCGGGCCGGATCTCCAGCTAAGATCACCCGGTCGGAGACCGTCATCTTCGACATTAGTGGTGGGCGCGTCATCGACCCCAAACTGTGGCATCCCATGGTTCCCGGCAGCCGCCTGGATCAGGGATACCATCAGGCGATCCTGGAGCCGCTCTTCATCCTGAACTACCAAACCGGTGAATTGATGCCCTGGTTAGGGGAAAGCATGACGTCAAATCAGACTCAGGATGTCTGGACCCTTAGGCTGCGCCAGGGAGTCGAGTGGAGCGACGGCGAGGTATTTGACGCCGATGACGTTGTATACACGGTCAACCTACTGTTGGATAACGCACCCAGCTTGACCCATTCGGCCGGCCTCAAGACCTGGGTCGATTATGTGGAGAAAATCGATCCTCTGAACGTCCGGTTCACTCTGACTAAGCCCAATCCAAGGTTTCAGTTGGACAATTGGTCAGTTAAGATCTGGAGCGGTCCCCAAATCTTGCCGGAGCATATCTGGAGGGACAAGGATCCCCTGACCTTCAAGTTTTACGACCCGGAGCAGGGATGGCCCATCGGCACAGGACCCTACAAGCTGGCAGGAGTGAGTCCGACGGAGTTTGTTTATGTTCGCGACGACAAATGGTGGGGTGCCAAGACCGGTTTCAGGCCCCTACCCAAGCCCAGGAAACTGATTTGGAATTGGGCCGGCCCGGAGGAGACCCGAACGGCTCTGATGGCCGATGGCCAGTTGGACAGCCTGATGGATATCACCTTGGGGGCTTTTTTTGCGCTGAGGCAGCGCAACCCGAACGTCGTGACCTGGTTTGATGATCTCCCCTATGCCTGGGTACCCGACCCGTGCTCCCGTACCTTCGAGTTGAATCACACTGTGGTTCCCTGGAACGACAGGGCCATGCGGTGGGCTCTCAGCTACGCGGTGGACCGGGACGAAATCGTGAAGATTGCTTACGAGGGCACGACGCTCAAGTCCCGCCACTTTTTCCCGGCCTATCCACCGCTGGACCGTTACGTGGATCTAGCCATCGAGGCCGGTGCCTGGAATCTCGAACGACTGTGGCGGCACGATCCGGAAGAAGCCCGGAAGGTCTTTGCGTCCAAGGGGTGGGCCCTGGCCGATGATGGCTACTATTACAAAGAGGGCAGGCAATTGAGTCTGGACATCACGACCCACGAAGCCGCAATCGAGAAGCAACGTATCGCCCAGGTGTTGGTCGAACAGTTCCAACGCATCGGCATCAACGCCACCAATCGCAACGAATCCGGTGCGACCTGGAGCGAGAAATTCGCCTTCGGCCACTTCGAAGCCCGCCTGGGCTGGCAGACCTGTGGCTCCGTCAGTGAACCGTGGGCCTCCATGAACACTATGAATACCCGGTGGCTCCAACCGGTCGGCGAACGCGCCGACGACGATGAGTGGCGCTGGTCGGGAGACGCCGCCGACAAGTACAGTTACCTGGTAGATGAGATCGGTTCCCTGCCTCTGGGCGATTCCAAAATCGATGGGTTGTTTGTCGAAGCGATGCAAATCTGGTTCCGCGAGCTACCCGTTATTCCTATTACCCAGGCTCGAAAGATTATCCCTTTCAACACTACTTACTGGACCAATTGGCCGACCTACCAGAACGACTACATCCACCCGCCCACTTGGTGGCAGCATACCCACTTTATTATTCACCAGTTGGTGCCGGCGAAAAGGTAGCTGTTCCAAAATATCGAAACCCGGTGATGGGCAGTTTCATTATAAAGTTCATCGAGGCCGTTAGCCGTCAACCATGGCTGGAACATGAACCTCCCGAGCGTGCAATGTGGATCGAAAATTAGAAGGTCAGAATGCGTGGTCTGACAATTGAATATCTGGTCCGGCGCCTGGGCATGCTGATCTTGACGGTGTGGCTCGGAACGACGCTGATTTTTATCATCCCCCGACTGGCGCCGGGCGACCCGGTGGCGGCCATGGTAAGTCGACTGAATGCGCAAGGCGGATACGTCGAGAATAGCGCCGAGATGATCGAAGCCTGGCGCGCCCGCTTCGGTCTGGACGCACCGGTTCCCATCCAGTACCTGCGTCACTTGGGCAATGTTCTCACTCTTAACTTGGGTTACTCGTTGGCTTCGTTCCCCAGCCGCGTGGATGAATTGGTAGCACAGGCACTTCCTTGGACGGTGGGACTGCTTACCTCGGCAACCATCGTCTCGTTCCTCCTGGGAAATACCCTCGGCGCTATCATGGCATGGCGGCGCACGCCCCGTCTACTCAGGGCGCTCTTACCGATGAGCTTCACTTTCACCTCCATTCCTTTCTTCATGCTGGGCATCCTGCTCATTTATGTTTTCGGTTTCGGGCTGAGGTGGTTTCCCGTTTCGGGTGCCTATGGTCCGGAGCTGACTCATGGGTGGAACTGGGCGTTCGTATCGAGCGTGATCCGCCACGGGACGTTGCCGGCCCTTTCTATCGTCATCACATCCATGGGGTTCTGGGGTCTGGGCATGAGGGGTATGATGATCACTAACGAAGGTGAGGACTACATGATCCTTGCTGAAGCCAAGGGGCTGAACCCGAGCCGCATTTTCTGGCTCTATGGCGTGCGCAACTCGATACTGCCTCAGGTCACCGCGTTGGCCTTGAGCCTCGGCAGTATTGCAGGCGGTTCGGTGCTGGTGGAGTACATTTTCGCCTATCCGGGCATGGGCTACCTGCTCTACCAGGGGATTGTTAACGCCGACTACACCCTGATTCAGGGAATTGTCTTTATCCTGATCGCGGGAACGGCCCTGGCGGTGTTCATCATCGACCTGCTTTATCCAGTCATCGACCCCCGGATTACCTACGAATCGAGGTAGAGCATGAGCCCGAAGACGGATGAGAGCATTGACCAGGGAATCGCCCCGCATCATTCCCGGCGGGAGACCGCCTGGCTGAATCCCAAGCTTCTGGTTGGCCTGGCCATGGTGCTTTCGATGGGGATGACAGGCATTGTGGGAGGGCTCTTCTGGGATCTCAAGCTGGCTCGCGTGGCCTCTGCTCCATTGAACCTGCCGCCACCGTGGGCGCCCGGTTTTGATGGCGACATTGAGACGGAGATGTCGCATGCACCTGTAGGCAGGAAGTCCCCTGGTGCGCTTACGGGCGCCAACCCCTTTAAGATGGAGAGGAAGGCATCTGACAGCGGTCCGACCAGTCTGCAAGCTCGTGGCTTCGGCCATCCGAGTTGGAAACATCCGCTGGGCACCGAGAGCAACGGTCGCGATATGCTGGCGGTGTTGCTCGTGGGCACGCCTCGTTCGCTGCGTATCGGCCTGATAGCGGCCGGCATCGGCATGGGAGTAGGCATCATTCTGGGATTTACGGCCGGTTTCATGGGCGGCTGGATCGATACGTTGATCCGCACCATTTCCGATGCGGTCATCACAATCCCATCCCTGGCTGTGCTGATCGTCATATCCGCCTACGTGCGTCAGGTCAGTGTGGAAAACATGGGGCTCCTCCTGGCTCTCTTCGCCTGGCCGGGTCCGACCCGCCTGATCCGAGCCCAGGTGCTCAGCATGCGGGAACATGGCTACGTGCGGATGGCGCAGCTCTCGGGTGTCCCGACCTTCAGCATCATGTTCAAGGAGATGATGCCCAACCTGTTGCCCTATCTGGCGGCCAGTTTCACGGGCAACGTTTCGGCTACCATTCTGGCCGCTACGGGCTTGGAGGCGCTGGGTCTCGGTCCGACCCGTATACCTACCCTGGGCATGACCATCTTTTATGCCATTCGGGCCGCCGGCATTCTCCGCGGAATGTGGTGGTGGTGGTGTGTTCCTATCGCCGCCCTGGTGGTCATTTTCGCCGGCCTTTTCCTCATGACTATTGGTTTGGATGAGGTCGCCAATCCCCGGTTGAGAGGAGCCCGAGCCAAATGACTTCAATATCCGCTGAAACTTCGGATGGAGGAAGCCCGAACAGCGCTGATGAGCGCGATGTGGTGCTGGAGGTGAAGGATCTGCGGGTTCACTACGCTGACCCTCGGGGCGAGGTGATCGCCGTCAACGGCATCAGTTTCGTAGTCCGCGAGGGCGAAACGATCGGATTGGTCGGTGAGTCGGGCTGCGGTAAGACCACCACCGCGATGGCGATCCTGCGTCTAGTGCAGCCGCCGGGGCGTATAGTGGGAGGTCAGATTGTTTTGGATGGAGTCGATATCTTGCCCCTTACCGAACAGGAGCTGCGCCAGGTGCGCTGGCGCAAGGTTTCTCTGATTCCCCAGGCGGCGATGAATTCCCTCAATCCGGTAATGCTCGTGAAAGATCAGATTGCCGATGCCATTGAAACCCATGAAGGTCGGCAACCGCGGCGTGAATTAAAGAAGCGCATCTCGAAGTTGCTGAACATGGTAGGACTTCCGGGCCGTGTCTATGGGATGCATCCTCACGAACTGAGCGGCGGCATGAAGCAGCGGGTGTGCATTGCTATGGCCATCGCGTTGAATCCCGCCCTGGTAATTGCCGACGAGTTTACCAGTGCCCTCGATGTCGTGGTGCAGCGGGTCGTAGCCCAGACCATGCTGGATGTGAAGGAACGATTGGGAGTGTCCATGATCTTGATCGGCCATGACATGGGTTTGGTAGCCCAGTTAGTGGACCGGGTGGCGGTGATGTACGCCGGCAGCATAGTGGAAATTGCTCCGGTCAAAGCAATCTTCAAGAATCCACTACATCCTTACACGCAATTGCTGATTGAATCTGTCCCATCCATCAAGGAGCGCAAACCCCTCAGGGTCAGCGAAGGCTTAACCCACGATCTTCGCAATCCGCCGCCTGGTTGTGTTTTCCAGTTTCGCTGCCCGCACGTTATGGAGCGCTGTCGTTCCGTGACCCCTCCGCTTCGGGAGTTGAATTCCGGACATCAGACTGCCTGTCATCTGTATGAGAAGGAAGACGGAAAGGTCACAAGAACTTCAGACTGGGAATCATAGATGGCTCCAGCATTGCTCGAAGTCCACAATCTTACCCGGGTTTACGGTGGCGGCACCCTGACTTCCCGCCCAGAGATCGTAGCCCTCCAGGATTTTAACCTGAAGATAGGTAGGAGTCCGGCAACCATCACCACCATAGCGGGTGAGAGTGGCAGCGGCAAGACCACCCTAGCCAATCTCATCCTGGGCTTCGGCCGCCCCACCTCAGGGCAAATCCTGTACAAAGGTCGAGACCTCACCGCCATGAACAAAGAGCAACACCTCCAGTATCGTCGCGAGGTGCAGGCGGTTTTTCAGGATCCCTATGCGGTTTACAATCCGTTCTACCGCGTGAAACACGTCTTCGACCTGGTGATCAAGCACTTCAAACTCTCCTCTCGCCGGCAGAGGGCCCGAGATCTGATCGAGGAGGCTTTGAATGTAGTCGGCATGCGGGGTGAGGAGGTGCTGGACAAATTCGCCCATCAGCTGAGCGGCGGTCAGCGCCAACGGATCATGGTAGCGCGAGCTTACCTCCTGAAACCTCGCCTTATCGTTGCTGACGAACCCGTCTCCATGGTGGATACGTCTTTGCGCGCCATGATTCTCGACATCATGCTTAAACTGAGGGATGAGCAGAACATCTCCTTCCTATATATCACCCACGATTTGAGTACCGCCTACCAGATCGGCGATGATCTTTACATCCTCTACCAGGGTTCCCTCACGGAAAAGGGTGACACCATCCGCGTGATCGAAAATCCCAAGCATCCTTATGTCCAGGAACTCATCGCCTCCATCCCCGTAGCCGATCCAAGTGAAAGATGGAAAACCTCCATAACGTTGCCATCGGAGGAGGACCTGCGAGCCCAAGTCGAGAGCGGCTGCCGCTTCTATCCCCGCTGCCCTCACCGAATGGACCGCTGCCTGGCCAGCCGGCCGCCGCTCTTCCCTATCGAAGGCGCTGACCACCAGACTGCCTGCTTTCTCCATGAACCCCTTCGCGGCGAAGAGAAATCAAAGTGAACACGATAGCGATCGTGAGCTCGAAACCGATTCCGATCTTCCGAGGACATCAATACCACTTCTCACAGATACACAGGGCACGCGGAGCTGGATGCTTCCCTATTCCGCTCCGCTTCCCAGCGCCTTTGCGCCGGATTGCCTCGCCTCGCTTCTTGAAGTGCCTGCCTAACCAGCCAATTTGACTGTTTCCGCTTTGTCCCCTCTGAGATATCGGATGACATCGATTGCATCGATGACTATCGACATTGAGTTGACGACTATCAGGGCGCGGATCCAGATGCCAAAGAGATCGCTAGCGGGGTTCTGGCCGAGACGGGTCCATAGGAAGAGGATCAACGGCACCCAGAAGATGTGACCGAAACCGAGAATACGGGTAAAGCCGGTGAGACCGGTCAGAATGGTCATCAGAACCATACTCGCCAACAACGTGGCGATGATGACTTTTCCTTCCAGTCGATCGAGAAAAAACAACGGGACAACCCCGTTCGCCGTGACCAAGACCAGGAGCCATAGTTGCCAATGGAAGGGCATCCCTATGAGGCCACTGTTGAATTTGATGAATGCGCTCAGCGCTCGCTTTATATAAATCATGGTCTTTTCCCTTGTTTAGCTTGTTTGTAATGCTTTTGACTTCTGCGTGATCCAGGCGATCACCGCCTCTCTGTCATCGTCCGCTGCCCAGACCTTGTTCAGCACATCGACCGGATGAATGTCGTGTTCCCTGAGGAACTGCCGATCCAGCGGGCACGGGTAGGCAACGTCGGGATGGAGTTCGCCCCGAAGTCTGCCTGCAGCCTTTGCAATGAGGCGCGGCAGCCACGGTATGCCCGCCGCCTCTTCGTCACGGCCCGGAAGTGAATCCGTATTCACTATCTCAGTCGACGGCACGCCGCCCTGGACTTCGTGGAAGTAGCGTCGCCGCAGATCAACGATCAGGGCGAAGGTCGTGAAATCCGGTTCCCCGGAGCGCACATAGTCCTCTGCGAAGTCGTAGAGGTCGTTTGGCTTCAGGCCAAGCTCAGCAAGGAACTGCCTTTCGCTGAGATTAAGGAAGTCATACGATTCCGGATCTCGGTTTCCGAGTTTATATTGCGCGACCGCCCATTCCCAGAGGGCTCGCAGTTGTCTTTGGTAATCATATTCTCTCATTGTGATATCCTTTCTGAATCTTCGATTTCTTGTTGTTCGTGTTCTCTATCCGACTTGCCTTACTTACTAGTTTGTAAGTGCAGTGCGAAAAAATCCTTTTCTGTCCTTTCCCTACAATGAATTGAACGTGTCAGGCGATCAGCTCCGACAACAGGTTCCTGATTTCCTTTATCTTCGTGAGCTTCTCAATCCATGGTTCCGGAATGCCTCTTTCTCCGCCGACACCGTAGGCGGCGCCGAGGACGGCCCCAAGGAGGATAGCGCGACCACAGGAGTCACCTCCGGCATAGATATTCTGGTGGATTGCCTCCTTGTACGACCCGGCCGTGGCCAGGTTGTGTGTCACACTGGGAACTCCGAAGACGAGGTTGCAGCTCATTCCGAATTCGGACGTAACCGACGGGGTATCTCTCCCTCTAAGGGCGAGCGCTTCGTCGATAAGTTTTGCGACTTCCGACTCCGCGGCCTCACGTCCGGCAGCGATGGCAGCTACGGGATCCTCGCCGTCAATCGCTGCTTCCATAATGCGAGCCGCGGCTCTGCCGAAGGCCACCGCGCGGTTGTTGTCATTGGTGACACGCACCGCGGATTCTACCACCTCGGAAAGCCGGGCGTCTCCCGCGTAGGCGGCAACCAAGGCCGGTAGCTTGGAAATGGCCGGCATTTGCTCGTCGTTGGCGCCATGGTAACCACTGACGCTTTCAAGTTCATCGACAACTTTGAAAGCATAGGCGACCATATTGTCGTCGTCGTGGGTCAACCGGACGGCTTCTTCCACCTCCTTGCGAAGTTCCTCGCCCTTGGCTTGCTTCACGTTGGAGAGGACCTTGGTTATCATACGATGCTTGGTGTTCTCATCACTATGAAACGGGATTGCTTCCGCTCGCCGAAGCGCTTTCTGTTCCGCATAGGCGATGTTGTCCAGGGTGTCACGCGTGGGATGGTCAATATATCCCACGTAGTCGCCGCCATACCCGAAGTGCTCGCGAAATAGCTCCTCATAATTCGTTTTATCGTAGCGGCCTTCGTTCGCAACGAGTGACCGCAGAAGCACCATCGCCTGCTCCCCGTAATGTGAGAATTCGCCGACTCGTTTTCTCCCGTGTGCGTAGAAACCGCGTACCCCTTCGTAATCGGCGGGGGTCGGAGTCCGGAATTCAGGCGCATCAGGCGCGACTTCGCGGATGCGCGGTTGATCGTATAGCCAATGTAATCCCAGCGACGCTGCATCGGCGACCAAGGCACCGAGGATGGCGCTGCGGGCGCGGTCTTTATCTACTTCTTTGATCATGATAGCTTCAGGTTTCATGTTTCAATCTCTACATGTTGATTGGTTTCGTGAATAAATGATGATTTTTGAAATGTTGATATATTTGGTGATTCCTTACTTACTTACTAGGTAACTACTCAGGTTGATTCCTGAGAGGATGAACAGGATTTCGGCAAGCCAGGGAGTGAGTGGGTGGAGAGGAGATCGGGGTGCTCAGCAGGGGTGCGGAGTGGCTACGAGGTGTCGAAGGCCGGGACGAACGGAGTGCCGCTGAAAAGGCGGGCCAGAGCGTCCCTGGCGCCGAGGGCGTTCTTACGGGCGGTTGAAATGTAGCTGCGAATGCGGCAAAAAGCTTTGGCGCCTTGCTCGGTTCGGAAGGTCCCGGAGATTTTCTGCTGCACCTTCATCATGCGAAGATCGCGTTCGGCCAGGTTATTGTCGAACGGGACGTTGAGGTCGTACATGAAGGCCAGGGCTTCGTTGCGATGATGATCAAGCCGTTCGAGCAGGTTGCGAGGTTTGGTCTTCTTGCGCCGCCCGCGTTTCTTCTTTGCGTTGACCGGTTGCGGCGGCAGCGGGTTCTGAGCATAGCCCTCATCAAGGATCTTCTGATAACCCTCTTCAAGTGCCTGAATCTGCTCTTCAGGAAGATGATCCGCGGCCTGTTTGGCCTGATCGACGGTCTCCTTGATGTCCACAAGGCAGTCGATCATGCGATCGGCCCAGTCCTGCTGGTATTGCTCATGTACGAAGATCAACTCGCGCAGGTGGTGAGCGTTGCACAACCCATGGCGGCACGAGTAGCCGAAGTATGGTTTCCAGAAGTCGTGAATGGCGCGTCCCATGAACTCGGGCAAAATGCCGATAGCATCGAAGGCGTCGGCGCCGCGTTTGCGATGGATCTCATAGTAGGTCGCGTTTGATGTCGAGGCCGAGTGAAGCCACCAAAGTTTGTCTTCCACGCGTGAACCAGTTTCATCAAAATGAGCTATCGAGGCTTGTTCGATCAGTTCCTTGATCTGATCGAGGGGTTCTTCAACGCGATCATTGCATTGTGAGATGAAGTTGGCCAATGTGCCTTCGCTCATGGGACAGCCGAAAAGGTCCTCAAGGAGTTCGCAGGTTCGCTCATAGGGCAGGTACTGATAGTTTTTCAGGTAGACTGCCGCGGCCTTGACTCCGTGGCCGTACTGCGCCGGGGCGTTCACGCCTTCAGGAAAAGCCGCCTTGTTCAGATGGCCGCAGGCACAGCGTTTCACCTCGCCCTGATGCTCGGTGACGATAAGTCGTCTCGGAGGCAGATCATGGACTTGTCGTTTCTCAAGGCGGTCGGGTTGCTGATCCGCCAGAGAGCGGTGGCAACACTCGCACTGCTCCACCCGGTGAACCTTTGTGTGATCGGGCGTTGCGACCCTCTTGAGGGTATGGCCCGTATGTCCGGGCTGTCCGCCGCACTTGCGCTGCCCTCTCTTACGCAGGCTTTTCGGCGAGGGTTTGTTGAAGCCATCGCTCGAGGGCGGCTTGCTGCTGTTGCGCGAGTTCTTGGCGAGCCGTTGCTCCAACTCCCGGACCCGGTCGCGCAGACGCTGGTTCTCCGCCTCAAGCAGTCCTTGTCGATCCTCGAGCAGAGTGAATTTTCCTGACAGTTCGACGATGAGCGTTGCCGCCGCATCCGGCTCGGCATTGCAAACGGCCAGGGCTTTGGCATGGGTAATCATGCGCACAACTCCCGACGAAACTCTTGGATGAGGGGATAGAGATACACATCCTTGACTGAAGTGTGGATACAATTTTGCCGGTCATTGCGGCTGCGCCCCTGCGTCCTACCCAGCCGCATCCAGTTGGCGGCCTGGTAGCAGGTTCCCCGGAAACGGCTGCGGTCCACGAACGTTTCCAGGGCGTGGACCGGATGGCAATACTTGGCCTGCCAGTCGGCGCGAATCCGTCGTGCCAGAGAGCCCAGCAGATGACTGGCCAGATGCGGAACCTCAACCCAGGGCAACACGAGCAAGCGCGTGTTGTTGGTCAACCCTTGCAGGTTGCGCTCCCGCGCGCTAGCGCCCCAACCGATCCAGGCGTTGCGCGGGGCGCACTTCCACGCTGCCGAGCCGAAGAGAACACAAGCCACCACACGGCCTGTGCAATCGCGGACCAGGTAGCGAATGTTCTCGCCCACGGTGTTGCGGTGGCCAAGGTAGTGGTAGCGGCTGAGCAGGCAGTTGAACAGCCGCAGGTCTGCCGATCGCGGCTCCACGACATTCAGGGCCAGAGGCCGCAGCTCGTGCAACGCGCAACGGATCGGCTCGCTCGTATGAGCTACAAGGGGCACGCGGCGATTCCGGAGTCCGTTAGACGAAGGTCGCCGGCGCGGCGGCAGTCGAACATGACCGCATCGTTCCAGCTTCAGCAGCAAGGTACGGGCCGCCATGTCCTTGATCTGCCCCCGCCCATTGCGCCAGTCCCAACGACGGCAAACTTCCTCACTGAGCCGCGTCCGGCCCCAACCGGGATGTTCGGAGAGCAAACCGCGGATCAGATCGATATCCCCGCCGCTTACCTTGCGCCCCTGCATGACCATGACGCCCTTCATGGTTCGCACAGTACAGCAAACACCCCCACCGAGTCCAGCCCCAAAACAACACTTTTTTCTGTTGCACTCGGGACGGGGCGGTAGACTACTCTCCAGTCAACGGTAGCGCCGTGGTGGGGCTACCTGGGTAGTTACCTTACTAGTATATAAGTTTTGGGCGAAAATGCAGCTTACGTTTCTAATGACTTGCGGATCTGGCGGATGACGCGGTCGAATTGACCCTTCCCCTGCGCCCGTCCAATCTGCAGAGCGCCCTGCACAGCCGTGAAAATGTAGATCGCCTGGTCCACGGAAGCCCCGGGGAATTCCATCACTCCCCGCTTCCGCCCAGCTTCGATGACGCCTGCGATCCATGAGATCACAAAACGAATCAGTGTTGTCATTTCATCCCGTATTTTGACCGGTACATCATTGAAATCCGACTGCACAGAACCTGCGGCGCAGATTCGATCTTCTGTCTCGATTATTCCGTTCACCATTTCCAAGTATCCCTCGAACAGGTTCCACGGGTTCTCAGAGCGTTCAGCAGCGCGCAGCAAGAGCGATTTGACAGTTTTGTGATAGCGTTTCGCGGCGGCCACTCCCAGGGACTCCTTGGAGGGAAAGTGGTGGTGAATTGCTGCCTTACTGATACCCAAACGCTCCGACAGGTCCCGATAGCTGAATGCGCTGTAGCTGCGGGACTGTATCAGGGCCAGTGCCAAGTCCAGAATCTCAATTTTACGGTCTTGCATTCTCAGTAACTTACCTACTAGTAAGTCACTGTCAAGAGCTTTCCCGATTTTTTCTCGATGTTCTTGGCCCAAACCATTTGGGGGACGGCAGCAAAGCCCGAATGCACAAAATCGGGAGCCGCGCTCGAATCCATTTCAATCCTGGACATCGAGTGATTGGCATCTAGCTTCGTGCAGTCCAGCTTTATACTCGACACCCCATGCGGGGCGAATTTATTGGTGCTCCGGTGCCTACTCAAATGTCTCGACCGATCCGCAGTTTAAATAAATCCATCATCGCAAATGCCATTCTATGGTTATTGAGCATGGTTCCCGTCTCCGCAACTATTGTGTTCATTCAGCCTTCCAGTTTGACCGCGGGAGCCAGCGCAAGTGACAAGGACCAGGGGCAATTTATAGGAGACAACTTCAGTCTGGGATCTCCAGAGACCATTCGATCTGTCACCTGGTACGGCGTATATCTCGGTGCCGATACTCCGCTAACCGACGCTTTCACGATAGCCTTCTTCGATGACAACGGCAGCGCCGCCCCCCAGGTTTCGCCGTTTTAGAGCGAATCCGTCTCTGCCATCCGAACCGCGACCGGCAACATACATAATAGCGGTGATGAATACATGTACGAGACTAATATATCGGATCTCCCGCTGTCGGGCAGCACGCCCTACTACCTCTCCATTGACAATGATACCACTTCGGATGGGGACGATAATTGGGCTTGGGAAGTCTCCTCGGGCGGTCTTGCATACTTCCGTGGCCCGGGCGGCGGGAGCTGGTTCACATTTGAGGCAGACATGGCATTCTCCCTCAACACCACTCCGGTTCCTGAACCCGCTCAATTTGGCGCTGTGTTCGGTGCATTTTTGGCACTGATCATTCTGATTCGAAGACGAGATCAGTAGCATCGAGCTTCGCGTATGATCAGGTTCAAAGCACCCGAATCACCGTCCCCCGCTCCGCCTCCAGTCGCGCCTGCACCGTCTCCACGGTCTGCGGATTCTCAGGCCAATCTTGCGGCGCCACATGCGAGAGGCGCAGCAGCAGCCGCGCCAGTTGCCCGGCATATTCCTTCAGCTCACGCACATTGAGCTTATCCATCGTGTCCGCGGGCTCGTGATGGTAGTTGGAGTCGGCGTGGCGGCCGTGAAAGCGCCAGCGCCAAAGATGCGCAGCGTCCACCCCCAGGCGCAGAAACGGGAAGTGATCGGAACTCGAATCGAGCTGCTCCATCACGTAGCACTTCAGTCCATCTCCCATATCATCGAGCTGCGCTTGCACTAGTTCGCGCAAATGCCGAAAGGCCAGCACCACGCCCTTGATATGCCCGGTCGAGAGCTCGTCCAGATTGATCACCAGCCGCGTGTTGCTTCCCGTTCCACAGTGACTGCGCGCGAACTCGCCCGCGCCCGCCAAACGTTGCTCCTCGCCACTGAAGGTCGCAAAGCGCAGCCTACAACCCGGCGCCACTCCCAGCTCACGCTTGAGCCCGGCCAAGACCCGCGCCGTCTCCAGCACCGCGATGGCACCGGATGCATTGTCGTTGCCGCCGGCCGCCCCAAACACCGTGTCGTGGTGGCCGCCGAGTATTATCTGCTGGTCCGGCCAGCGCGCGCCCGCTATATGAGCCGTCACATTCTGCGTTGGTGCGGAGTAAAAGCGGCTCACAACCTCGAGCTTTAGCCGCTGGCCTGCACTCCTGCGCAATAAGGCACCGTGCTCGCGCGAGGTTGTCACGCACGGTAACGACACTTCAGCTTTTTCGGGCACGCACCAGTCGCCGGCATTGTGGTACTCAACGCGGCGGCCGTCCTTGGGATCGATGCACACCACCGCCGCCGCACCGGCGTCAGCCAGCTTTTGCAGGCGGATCGCATGCGGTTCGGGCCTGGTAAACGGCGCAAAGGCCAGGTGCATGACCGCAACAGCATCTGCCAGCTCACCGCCCAAATCCGCCAATTCGTCTGGCGTGCCATAGCCCGCATCTACCAGTTGCCCTTGCAACGCGCACGGAGGACAACGGTTAAAGGGCAACAGGTCGATGTGCAAATCCCTTTCCACCAGTACCGCCTCGGCCTTCTCATAATCCCATGTAGCCAGCTCAAAAAGCTCCAGAGCCGCTTCTTCCAGCCCGTCTTCCTCAAACTGCCCGCCTATATACTCGGCCGCCCGCCGCTCTTCCTGCGACGTGGCCCAGCGCGACCCAATTTCCTCGCAGAGCACCTGCGCCCGCGCGGTAATCCGTGCGTCCGTCCATGCGGAACCAAAGACGAAACGGTCGATTTCTTTCCAGTCGAGTTGTATCAACGTGATCTCCTCCCTAATAAACGCCAGTACAATAGGTAGCATCACGGGCGTTTGGCAACGCACCTCGTTTAGGGGGCGAAAACAGCGACTTGCCTATGGCTCTAGCCATCGACATGATGGAAACGCCCGGATCGGAGCTCAAGCCAGTACAGCCAAACCCAAATCGATACCACGACGAAGATGATGTTTCTGAAGAAAATCACTGCGCTACTCAGCGCCATCGCCCTGACGGGTGTCGCTGCGGCCCAAACTCAGGAGAGTGCCATCCTCCTCAAGTTGCTCGTCAAGAAAGGCATCATCACCGAGCAGGAAGCCTCACACGTGCTGGCTGAAATGGCCGATTTCAATTCGGCGCCGGGCAGGTCTTCTCCAGTGCCTGATGTCGGTTTTGAGGAGGTTGCTCCCGTATCCCTGCCGGAAGCTCCCGATTTGCCGCTGCTCACCGCCGGTAAACCGACCAGCTTGTTGAGAAATCTTGCCTTCTCCAACCGAATGCAGACCCAGTTTGTGCACCTGAACACCGAGGTAGCGGAAACCGCTCTCGATCCCCCACACACGATCCATTTTTTACTCCGCCGCGTCTATTTCGGCGCGAAGGCCCAATTTGCAGGAGGTTGGTCGGGCAACCTTTTTTACGATTTCGCGGCCGGCGCGTTTGATGGCCTTTACATGGAGTGGGAACCGAACGATGCGCTCGCCCTTCAGGTGGGCCTCCGCAAGGCCCCCATCGCCTACGAAGAGTTCCTGACCTCCAGCGGCGCAATCAAGCCCATCGAACGATCAGCTGCGACACGCTACTTCATGGAACCTAACAACGGGCGCCGACTGGGCGCGGGAGTCTATCGACAAGGCGTTTTCCTCGATGGCAAAAAGGGCAACCTGCAGTACGCTTTGGCTGTCACCAATCCGGAACGCCAGAAGGAGAGCGGCGACGTCAATGGCACCGGCAGCAAGAACAACAACAACTTCAGCTACTGGGGTTTCATCGGTTACCGGGACAGCTTTCCCAGCGGCGACTATTTCGTCGGTGTCTCGGCTGCGATTCTTCCAGATCAGGGTGGAAAAACGCTGGGCGCCGGCGATGATCTCGCCGTCCTCGGTGCATTTTCAGACCTCAATTTCGGAGACTTGAACATCGCCGACGAAGTCTTCCTTGGTCGCAACGAAAACGGCGCCGGAGCCGGTATGAACGCCGATCCCTGGGGCTACTGGATCCAGCCTTCCTACAGACTCGGGCTCTATGAGTTCGTCTTCCGCTACTCCCATGTAGACTCCGATGGGCGCGGCATCAGCCTCTCTGACGGTGTTCGCTCGGCGCCATCGGGAGGAACCATGAACACGCTCGACGAGCTCTTCATCGGAGGCAATTGGTACATCCGCGGCAACACCCTCAAACTCCAAGCCTGGTATGTCTACGGAATATCCGAGGACGACCTCGATGGCACTCCCGGCAAGGCAACTGCCCAGGGACTTCGCTCCCAACTTCAGGTGTCCTTCTGATCTTCAAGACCCACAACCAGACTATTACTCAAATCAAAGTATCGATGCCAATGAGCAAAGTGGCTACGAGCGTCAACCTGTTTTTTGTCAGTCAATAATCAAATGTTCTGGAGACCTTTCACGGATTCTTGTCTTTCCTGAGCTTACCCACCCAATAGGACGGGTAAACAAATCGCCATTCCAATTGGGGAATCGCAGGACTCGGATCAATCCGGTTTGTGTTTTTAATGATCATGCGATCGCTACGACTCATTTTCTCCGCCCACGGCTCGAAGAGGAAGAAAAGCAGCAACAGGAAGACAAAGATCTCCGGCCTCCTAAGAAGAAAAATCGACGGTAGACAGATAAGGATCCAAAGAAAGACAAAGGAGAACACAACCAGGCTGTCTCCATCCAGGCCAAGGTATCCATGGAGCAGCCCAAGAATGAAATGCCATCCGGGGTGGGAATCCTGCCCCCGGGTAGATGCCCTCCCGGTATACCAGGATATCACTCCAATCCTTCCCCGAGATTACTTTTGCCGCGTGCCTCAAGACGTCATCGCGAGGGGTAAACCCGTCTGCAGCAAGCACGAAGGGTATGAACGCCAGGCCTGCAAAAAGTATGCCCGCGACCAGCAGGGGCAATCGCTTTTCGAAGGACCGCTTTAAACTTTCAAGATCTGTACGCAAACCGGCTTCTTGCGGGCTGAGTCGCGGCTCAGCAGATCATCCCTCGCTTGCCTGCTGCCGAATGGCCGGGAGCATTTTCGCCTACCCACCGGGTATCGTAGGTCTCCGAAGCAAGCTGATAGCGGGTATCGGTGGAGAGCCGAATACGGTCCGAGTTATTATCCATACCGCAGTGGATGGTAAGCAGAGGAAAGATCAACAGGTCGCCCATCCGGTAGTCGGCAGTGAGCCAACGTCCGCCCAATTTCTCGCGTAGCGAGACCGGGTTTTTCGTCACGGAACCTCCCCAAACCTTGCCATTCAATGCGGCATTTTCCTTGGCATCGCGGCGATTTAGACAGTAGGTATCGGAGTCACGACGCAAATAGTTCCGGAGCCGGCTCCCTTTCTTGTGGGAATTTTCGAGAATCATCAGCCCACCCAGTTCCGGAGTGATATCCCCAAAGGGGACCCAAGCCGTGTAGACCCGGTGGGTTCCACGATTGAAAAAGACGATGTCGCAGTGGGGAGCAGTGCCCTTACCGAAAGCACGCGCGCGAAACCAAGTGAAGTCGTAGTGAAGCACTTTTCCGCCGAGCAAGCGCGCGAATAGCTCCATTATCTTTCCCGTGTAGAGCAGTCGGTATCCTTCGCGGTTTTCATCCAATAACCTAGGGGTGTGAAGTTTATGAGTGCTGAAGGGAGTAAAGTCCAATTCCACGTCCTTTCGCGCGACGGCTTCGATGACGGGAAACGCCGGATCCAGGAATCCCTTTGCTGCGAGCCGCCCCGTAATCTCGCCCCGCACTCGGAGAACCTCTTCGCGCTTCCAGAAACCGGGAAGATAAAGGAAGCCGAGCTCATCGAGGTCCTCGTGGAGGGCTTCTGTATCTTCGAGATATTCGCTCGCAGGCCGAAGATGCCCGAAGACTTCCGGCGAGGTGTCGAGGGGCATTTCGCAAGCTGTTAAGGTAGAAGATGTAGCCGTAACCATAGGTCGGGACAATACGAACAAATGGGGTGTTAGCCAACACCAAAGTTGATATTCACGTGACTCGCGTCCAGGGGAAATGGGGCGAGGTCGCGATCGAAACCTATGTCTCCAACAGCACGCTCCGCCCGGAACCCTGGTAGGTTTACACCCTTGGGGGAAGGTCGACCGCTGGTTACGCGAGATGGACGTTCCTGCCCAAAAAGCACGCCCACAACGGTAGAAATCTTGCCTCTGGAAAGGTTCGTTTGTTTTTCCTGTTAACAGGGTGCCGAAAAACCCCTATGACCCAGATGAAAGCAAATCGAAAAATGCTAAAAGAGAAACTCGTTTGACATCTGCAATTGACACAATCCGAGCACAAGATCCCTGGTACCGCGACCCCCAGTCGGAAGTTCGCGATTCGACCTGGACTCGGGCCCCTCGCGGGCAAACCACCCGCTATGAGCATCCTGTTGTCGGCGACGATGTCTTGACCCGTAAGCGCGGTCTCCCGGTCACGGTAGTAGCCGGTGCTGAGGAAGGCCCAGTGCTCTTGCTGATCGCCGGCGAGCACGGGAACGAATACGAGAATATCGTCGCCTTGCAGGAAACGTTGCAAGCCCTCGATCCGGCCACGCTCAAGGGCAGAGCCGTTGGCGTCCACTGCTGCTCCGTCGACAGCTACCTCCACCGCGCCCGCGTCGCCCAGGCCGATGGCCACAATCTCGCCCGGTGCTATCCCGGCAACGCGGACGGCACCCTCACCGAGCGCGTCGCCTATACGTTGCAGAACGACTTCCTCGGCCAGTCGGGCGCCGATAAGCCTGTCTTTTTGGTGGCGCTGCACACCTACGGACCAGGCTTGATGGGTGCGACCCTTTCCGGCTACAACGTCTATCGAGAGGCGCCCGATTTGACGGAAGCACAGCGCCAGACAAGCCTGGCGACGGGATTGCCTTTAGTCTGGGGTCACGGATTCGACCCAACCCACGCGGCAGGATCGCAAATGGGCGACGACGCAAGCGGCCGCAGCGCGATGTACGCCGCATATCTTGCGGGTATTCCCGCGATCTACTGGGAGACGACTCCTGGGCTGGGCGGCGACGAGGAGTACGAGCGAGGTTTAAGACGGCTCATGGTACACCTGGGCATGCTGGAAGGAAAAAACGAACCCGTTGAGTCGCGCGTAGTAATCGAGTCGGGCGGCCACGGCGCGGGCAACATGGCCTCGCACAATAATGCGCCGATCGCCGGACTCTGGCGGCCGGTGCTACAGATCTGGGACCGAGTGCGCAAAGGGGATCTGCTCGGCGAGATCCGCGACCTGTATGGAAGTCCAGTTGAATCAATCCGCGCACAGCGCGAAGGAGTCGTGATCGCCATGCCGCGGATTCAGTACGTCAAACAAGGCGCCCAATGTGGGATAGTGGTGTAGGCGCAGTAGATGTGTCGTCATGCCAGCATACCCAGGCTCTCCCTTAACCTCCGCGTCTTCCGCCCCCCCGCGACTCCGCCGAGCAAAAATGACCTGATATCGGCCATGAAATCACACCGTCTAATCTGCAGCGAAATCCGTCGGATCGAAGTCGAGGAATTTGAACTCGGCCCGTTACCTGACGATGGTATCCTCGTTGAGAACGAGTTCACCGCAGAGGTGTCATTGAACTTGATCGATCCCTGCAGCTTGAAATTGTTTAGCACCGTCCTTTCGGGCATCGGGGAGCCTGAAATACGCTAAACAGGTACTGCAGCTTACTGCGGGTTCTAGATTTACTCGGCGATTCTCTGCCCGGCCAGGGTTGGTTCTCCTGCGGTGAATCGCTATGCGATCGTCTCGCTTCGCTCGCCGCCCCATCTGCGCGCCCCCTCTGCCGAGGTCTCGCTCCGTCAAACCCGCGGTTCTCACCCTGTCCGGGCAGCTCATTTTGCTCGGTGGTTCTCTGCCCGGCCAGGGTTGGTTCTCCTGCGGAGAATCGCTGCGCGATCGTCTCGCTTCGCTCGCCGCCCCATCTGCGCGCCCCCTCTGCCGAGGTCTCGCTCCGTCAAACCCGCGGTTCTCACCCTGTCCGGGCAGCTCATTTTGCTCGGTGGTTCTCTGCCCGGCCAGGGTTCGAACCTGGACAAACGGAACCAAAATCCGTTGTGCTACCATTACACTACCGGGCAAGAAACAGGCGGAGATATTGCTTCAGCACCTCGAAAACGTCAAGTATGGCGAGTCTTTTCGCCCGCATAGCCTCTGGAGTGTGCGAACCGAATCAGGGAGCGCTGCCCGGAACAAAACAAAGATTAACAAGAGCGCAATTGGCACCGAAAATCGCACCCCTCACCTCTACCACAACAGGGAGTTGACGAAATAAAACCACCCGTCTTACTTGGGGCGCCATGGAGACCGAACCGCAATCGCCCGCCAAACCGCGATATCGCCGCATCGTCATCAAGCTCAGTGGCGAAGCGCTGACCAATGAGGAGTCGCCCAACCCGATAAATGGAGACCTGCTCAAGGACATATGCCAGGAACTCAAGGACGTTCACGACTTGGGCATCGAGATCGGTCTGGTGGTTGGAGGAGGCAATATTTTCCGTGGACTACAAGGGGAAAAGAAAGAGGGTGTTAACCGAACCACCGGCGACTTCATGGGCATGCTGGGTACCGCCGTAAACGGGCTTGCCTTAATGGATTGCCTGGAGAAAATGGGAGTCCCCGTACGAGTGCAAAGCGCACTCACAATGAACGACGTGGCAGAGCCCTTTATCTACCGCCGGGCTATTCGCCACTTGGAAAAGGGCCGACTTGTGATATTCGTGTCGGGAACGGGCAATCCCTATTTTTCTTCTGATACTGCAGCCGCACTGCGGGCCAGCGAAATTGAGGCCGAAGTCTTCATGAAGGCAACTAAAGTTGACGGGATCTACGATAAGGACCCCATCACCCATGCGGATGCGGTAAGGTACGAAACCATTTCCTACATGGATGCACTTAAGCAGCGCCTCGATATCCTGGATTCGACCGCATTCTCTCTCTGCATGGATAATAATCTGCCGATACTCGTCTTCAACATGAATGAACCAGGAAACATAAAGAAGGCGGTCACGGGCGAACGCATTGGCACGCTCGTGCACTAACAGGCTCCAATTAATCAAAATGCAGGTAGTTGATTGAAACGGTCTAAAACAGTAAGTGCGAACTGACGACACCTTAACCGGAGGAACCCACTATGGATACCGACTATGAAACCATCATATTAGAGACGGGGGAAACCATGGAAAAAGCAGTCTCCCACACCTTGCATGAATTCAGCACCCTGCATACCGGAAAAGCTTCACCATCGATGGTTGAATCCCTGGCAGTAACCGTGGAAGCCTACGGCGGGAGCTCCATGCAGCTTAAGGAGCTTGCGGCAATTACTACACCAGACCTTCGCACGATCCAGATTCAACCGTGGGACCGTTCCGTGATAAGGGAAGTGGAACGTGCCATACAGACTGCCAACCTGGGATTCAATCCGATCGTGAACGGGACCCTGATACGAATTCCGATTCCCGAGCTAAGCGGTGATCGCAGGCGGGCCCTGGTCAAGATGGCTTATCAAAAAGCTGAAGATGGTCGTATCGGAATACGTCATGCACGGCACGAAGCCCTGCGCTCACTGAAGAGCCTTCGGAAGGCAGGGGAAATTTCAGAAGACGATCTCAAGCGCTACGAAGAGGATGTCCAGGAAGAGACCGACCAGCATATCAAGGAAATTGCGGAGCACCTGAAGCACAAGGAAAAGGAGCTCACTACGGTTTAGGAGTTTATCGGACTACGGTCCGGCAAGCTTGGTAATAACGCCATGCCATGCATTTCCTGATCGAGAACACACGTCTTGTCGTCATCAAATTGGGCACGCGAGTGCTTACCTGTGACGCGGGAACGGTCCAGAAGGATCGCATTCACAGCCTATGTCACCACGTCAATACGTTCCAGCGCCGTGGAATCTCCGTGATCATCGTGAGTTCCGGCGCAATTGGACTGGGTATGGGGCGTCTGGGATTGCACAAGCGCCCGACCGATCTCGATCTCTCGCAAGCCTGTGCCGCGATTGGCCAGAGCATATTAATCGACACCTGGCAGGAGGGCTTTGACCCGCACGGCATCACAGTTGCCCAAATCCTGCTCACCCGCGCCGATGTGCGGGGCCGCAAGCGCCACGTCGCGCTAAAGAATACGTTCGAGAAGCTGCTGGCATTGAATGTGATCCCGATCGTAAACGAGAACGATTCCGTCAGCACGGATGAGATTCTCCGTTTTGGCGACAACGATATTCTCTCTGCCCTTGTGGCCAGCCTGACCAAAGCAGACATGCTCATCATGCTCTCAACGGTTCCGGGACTGATGGGCCGTGGAGGATCCGAGATCATACCCTTGGTCGAGCGCATTACACCAGAAATTGAAGCAATGGCCGAGGGTACCACCAGCCAGAGGTCGGTAGGGGGTATGAAAAGCAAAATTGAAGCCGCGCGCATCGCCACCCGATCGAGCTGCGGTGTCTACGTAGGAAACGGCCTCGATGCCGAGATTCTGCCGAAACTGCTCCAGGGGAAAGCGCACGGCACATATTTTGCGCCTACCCGTATTCCTCTCCAATCACGGAAGCGGTGGATTGCCTTTTTCACGGATCCCGAAGGCAGCATTCAAGTAGACGAGGGCGCAAAACATGCCATCTTTCACGACGGGAGCAGTCTGCTGGCCAAGGGAATTTCCCACTTCCGGGGTGAATTTGGAAAAGGCGCCATAGTCGATATCGAGTGCGCCGCGGGCAAGGTGTTTGCCCGTGGATTGAGCCAATATTCAAGCGACGAATTTCCTCGCATTGCCGGAAAGAGCTCCGACGCGCTACGACAGATTTTTCCGGAACGCCGGCGGGTTGAAGTTGTGCATCGGAATTCACTCGTCATGCTCACTTGATGGGAATGGAAAAGGCGTTTTCGATGGATTCACAGCTATCCCATACCTCCGGTTCCGGTTCATTTTCGCAAATCGACTTCCCGGCGGAACTCAATCCTCAGCAACTCAGTGCTGTAACCGTCGAACCGGGGCCCTCCCTGGTCCTGGCAGGCGCGGGAACCGGCAAAACGAGAACGCTTACCTACCGGGTTGCCTGGCTGCTCACGCAAGGCATCTCTCCCGGAGAGATTCTGCTGCTCACCTTTACCAACAAAGCCGCACGGGAAATGCTGCAGCGGGTTGAAGACTTAACCAGCATCCCGGGGCGTCAGTTCTGGGGAGGAACGTTTCACCATTGCGGTCAGCGCGCCCTTCGGATGTTCGGCGAGCTGATTGGCTTGCAGAAGCGATTTACGATTTTGGACGAGGGGGATGCCCAGTCTTTGTTGGGCTCTGTCATTCGCGACCTGGACAGCAGTTTTCTGAAGAACAAGGAGAATCCCAAGCCGCGCGTGATCGCGGGATTGATCAGCTACAGCCGCAACACGCGAAGGGATCTGTCCGATGTAATCGCCGAGCGGTTTCCCTGGAATGACGAAATCGGGGAACCCATCAACCATTTTGCCTCGGTCTACAAGAGCCGGAAATTGGAGCGCCAAGTGGCCGACTTTGATGACCTTCTGGAGTACTGGCTCAAGCTGCTGGAGGAATTTTCCGAGGTGGCCGAGTACTTCTCATCCCGGTTCCAATTCGTGCTCGTTGATGAATACCAGGACACTAATCGCATTCAGGCGGAGATTATCGATCGGGTGGCCACCCATCACCGGATCATGGCGGTAGGTGATGATGCCCAGTGCATCTACACGTGGCGTGGGGCGGAATACCAGAATATCATGAGTTTTGCGGAGCGCCACCCCGGCACACAGGTATACAAGATCGAGATCAACTACCGCAGTACTCCCGAGATCCTCGGGCTTGCCAATACGATTTTGGCTTCTCAGGAACTCGGCACCGGCTACCCGAAAGTGCTTCAAGCCAGCCGATCTTCACGCGTGACCCCGTACGTGGTACCGCTAATAGATGGCCTCACTCAAGCCCGGTTTATCATCGAACGTATCGCCAGATTACTCGATGAAGGCTTCCGCTATCGAGATATCGCCGTGCTCTACCGGGCCCACTACCAGGCCCTTGACCTGCAGATCGAACTCACCAAGCGAAGCATCCCCTTCATTATCACCAGCGGCGTGAAATTCTTCGAGCAAGCCCATATTCGTGACCTCGTCGCGCAACTCCGCTTCGTTTCCAATCCTCGTGACGTTACCGCATTTGCCCGCTTTGCCTGCCTGCTGCCTCGTGTGGGCGAACGAACCGCCTATCGCATCCATCAGACGGCCAGCGAAGTCGCCAAAGCGAATCAGGTAAGCACCATCAAGGCGTTGAGTGTCGATACTGTTACGGCACGCGTTCCCGCCGATGCCAAAGAAGAATGGAAGGATCTCGTCCTCAGCCTGGCAGACGTCGAGGAATCCATCTCTACTCAAAGTCCCGGTGAAAGCATTCAAATCGCGATTGATGGCTGGTACGGAGATTTCCTCCGCAATATCTATACCAATTGGGAATCGCGCAAAGACGACCTTACCAGCCTGATTGGGATTGCAAGTCGCTTCGACGACATGGCGGACCTCCTCGCACAACTGGCGCTTCTAACTTCAGAAACCAGTGACCGCTCGGTGGATCGGGACGAAGACTGCCTGCGGCTGACCACCATCCATCAGGCCAAGGGCCTGGAGTTTCCGGTGGTGTTCCTTATAGGCGTGGCGGATGGTTTACTGCCGTTGAAACGCGCCGTCGACAATGGAGACATCGAGGAAGAGCGACGCCTCTTTTACGTCGCCGTCACGCGAGCAAGGGATGAGCTTTACCTCACCTACCCTCGAATCAATACCCGCGGCGGACCATCGCTCAGTCTCCAACCCAGTCGTTTTCTCTTGAAAATTCCTCCCCAACATATCCAAACCCTGCGCTACCAGTCCTTCACCGGTTTCCGCTATTGATACTAGTCTTGAGAAAATTCCGGGAATGGTATCTAATTACCTTTCATGAGATACGTTGCTCGTTTACTCAGCATCCAATTATTAACGTTCTTCGCGATATTTTCCGCATCCACGGTCTGCGCGCAGATCAGAATTGCCGAGGTCAGAAGTGCCAGCGGGCTCACGCAGAAGAAATTATCCGAGTCCGAGATTGATGCCCTCGTAAAAGCCACTGACGCAGTACTCGAAAAACACGGGTTCAAGCGTACCATTGAAAAACGCGCTAAGCGATTTTCAGGGCACAAGAAAGACCTGATCTACTCGCCGACCAAGAGGACTGCGGAACTCGCCCAAGTCCAAGGCAATCTCGAGCTCGCCAAGAATGGGCTCAGCTTTTCCTTCCACGCTCCCGATAGGCGGAAGCCCAAACCCGCATTGGAAGCGATTCGTGAACTTGAGGCCGCCTACGCCAAAGCCTACCCAAACGCAAAGTTCAAGTCAAAATTTTGAGCCCGAATACCATGAGCAAACAATACAGGAAGATAGTTAAGCGGCGCAGACGAAAAAGTTATCTGGCGCGCAAGAAGGCGCGCGAGAAGGAGCCAACCGAGGCTTCTTTAGAGCATTCACCTGGAGCCCCCAAAAAGGCCGCAACCAAGGCTCCTGCAGAGGCCAAAACTGAAGTCCCTGCCAAGGCCACCAAAAAGGCCGCTGCCAAGGCCACCAAAAAGGCCGCTGCCAAGGCTCCCGCAAAAGTCGCCGCAAAAGCCCCCAAAAAGGCCACTGCTAAAGCTTCGGCAAAGGCCGCCGCCAAGGCTCCGGCAAAAGCCGCCGCCACGGCTCCGGTAGAGGCCCCAACTGAAGCCCCGGCAAAGGCCGCCGCTAAAGCCCCCAAGAAGGCCGCCTCCAAGGCTCTCGCAAAGGTCCCAACTGAACCTCCCGCAGAAGCCTCGTCTGAAGCCACTCCAGAGGCCCCGACAGAGGCCACCGCCAAAGCCCCGAAAAAGGCCGCCTCCAAGGCTCCCGGAGAGGCCGCAACTGAAGCCCCGGCAAAGGCCGCCGCCAAAGCTCCCAAGAAGGCCGCCTCCAAGGCTCTCGCAAAGGTCCCAACTGAACCTCCCGCAGAGACCTCGTCTGAAGCCCCTACGGAGGCCCCGACAGAGGCCGCCGCCAAAGCTCCCAAGAAGGCCGAAACTAAGGCTCCGGCAAAGGCCGCCGCTAAAGCCCCGGCAAAGACCGCCGCCAAAGCCCCGGCCGAAGCTACCGCCCCCTCGGCAAAGAAAACGGCCAAAAAGTCCAAAGATCAGGCCCCGTCCCAAGAGTAATCAGGCAGGGGCCAAGGATTCTGAGCACAATTTCCACCTCACGGAACAACCGCAGCAAGTTGAGATCCGCGCTTATCCCCTTTCTCTGCTCCTTATTCATCTTGTCCGGGCAGCGCTGCTTGGGGGCGCCGGATCGTAAGCTTGGTATCGTCGAGGTCCGAGTGCAGTATATCGAGGCAGCGCAGTTTTTCGATCTGCGTGAGCTCTTCGGCAGACCAGCGCGAGAATCGAAGCGCCTGGTATTGCGAACCAACGAAAACGAACGCACCGGAAGTTACCTTATCTTTCGCCTCAGCGAACCTGTGAGCCGTCTCCCTGGAACGGCTGAATTCCGGCTCGAAGTGGTGAGCTCAGCGCAACCTGAACACCGGCAGTTCACCTTTACCCTACCCTCAGATCTACCGAAAACTCGGTATGTGTATCTCGGATTGACCGATGAACCTTGGTCCTTTGAATCGACCAAGGTTCTGGCATGGCACCTCGAGATTCTGACTCCCCGGGGGGGAACGATGGCGTCGGCAGCCAGCTTTCTTTGGTCCATGCCGTGAACGCGAAATGGAAGCCGTGGACGCCCTGGCGGTCCTGCCGCCCGGCGGTTACTTTTTCGCCTGAAGCGCTCGCCGAAACACTGGACGGCGGTCAGGCGTTTCGCTGGCTGAAGACTAAGGGAAGCACCTGGGAGGGAATCTGGGGAAAGTGTGTGGCCCGCCTCAAGCTCGATAAGGATGGGACCTTACTGTGGTCATGCCCGGAGGCGCTCCGCTCACAGGTCGAAGATGCGCTCGCTTACTACCTGGGCGCAGATCTGGATTATCGCGAGGTAGAGCAATCCTCGACATTCCAGGATGATCAGGTAATGCGGACCGCTTTGGATCATTGCCCTGGACTCCGCATCCTTCGACAACCCGTTGAGGAAACCCTCTTGGCGTTTCTGTGCAGCGCCACAAAGCAGATCGTCCAGATCAAGCAGATGTGCCAACTGCTGGCGGAGCGATTGGGTGAGCCCCTGGGCCCGCGCTGGCATTCCCTGCCCACATGGGAGAAACTCCACACCGTCACGGAAGCGGAACTGCGCACATGTAAACTCGGTTTCCGCGCCCGCTATATCAAATTGTCGGCGGAAACGATCTGCGAGAATCCCCGCTTCTTCACCAATCTCCGCGCCCTACCCTATTGCGAAGCCAAGGAGGAACTCCGCACCCTTTCTGGAGTAGGCGAAAAGATCGCCGACTGCGTAGCGCTATTCGGTCTGGGCCATTGGGAAGCCTTTCCAGTAGACGTGTGGATGTCTCGGGCCATGAACCGGCTCTATCGCCTCGAAGACCGATCGCCCTCACAGACCGCTGTTCACGGACGAACTCGATTCGGCGCCTATGCCGGCCTCGCTCAACAATACCTCTTCGCGGCAGAACGGCATAGATAGATCGGTTTCTTGAGATCTTCCCTTCAACCTCCCTGGATTCCTTGATTACCAACGCCTTTTCGCCGCCACGAAAGAAACCACCACAAACGCACCAGCGATCAAGAACGCTAGCCCCTCTTTCTCAACTGGGCGTCATTTTTGACGTAAGTCGTTGATAAAGGACCAAAGGTCTCCACTACAAGTCGCTAGTTTTCGATTCGATTTTTGGTGGCGGTTGTGCAGGAAGTTCAAGCTTTAGTTGGTTGAGCAATAGCTTTTGGTCCTTACTGGGCTCGGTGTAACGGGTGAGCACCACGGTGCGCCCGTCGGTGGTGGGTAGCTTTACATCGAGCATTTGCATCGCCGCCATTTTCGAAAGCACCTCGGCGGCAGTAAGACCAGGGGCCAGATCGCGCAAGCGACGCTTCAGAGTGACCCATAGGCAGTAAGCCAGGAAGCTGATAAAAATATGGGCCTCGATGCGATCGTCCCTTTGGTGATGGATGGGCCGGATGGAGAGGTCATTTTTCATTTCCTTGAAAACTTGCTCGATCTCAGTGAGTTGGATGTAGAGGTGCCAGAGGCGGTGCGGATTGTCGGCACTGAGGGTGCTGCGCAACAGGTAGCGGCCTTCCCGGCGATAGGTCTGACGGTATTTCTTCCAGTTCAACCGGAAGCTCACCGGCGAGCCATTGGCGGGGCCATCCTCGGGGGCTACGGCAATGTCGAGTAAACGCCAGATCCGCGGGCCGGCTTCCTTCTTGGCTTCGCCCAGTTTAATGAGGATGGTATCGCGCTGGTAACGCCGCTTGCTATCGCGGAGCTTCTTGAGCCTCTCAAGCAATCGGCGCAAACCGCGCAGACGCATACCCTTTTCTTTGTGCAGGCGCTCCTTGCTACGGGCCAAAACATAAGTTTCACCCCCCTCCCTGATGAGTTTTACGTCGATACCTGCACGCAGATTCTGCCACTGCTTTTGCAGCAACGATTGCTCGAACTTGTCCAGCCACGAGCGCGGCGTACCCACCAGATAGTCGATCGGCGGGTCGCTTGCGCGCATCTGGGCCAAAACCTCCTCGGTAGGTATTCCCCGATCCATGACCCAGATGCGCCGGGCCTTGCCGTAGGCCTTTTCGATGCGAGCAAGAAAATCGCCCAAGGTGGTTTGATCCAGGGTGTTACCGGGAAGCACTTCATAGGCAATCGGAAAGCCCTCCGGGGTGACTACCAGGGCGATCACCACCTGCAGACAATCCCAACGTTTGTCTCGGCTGTAGCCGAACTTGCGGATTCGGCTCGAAGCCGCTGGTTCCTGGTTCGGATCACACTCGAAATAGGTGCTCGTCAGATCGTATAGCAGTACCTCGTAACGGGCGTTGAACAAATCGCTCCAGCGGTTAGTCAGGTGGCTGAACAGGGCCTTTTTGTGCTCCAGCAATCGATCGTGGCAGCGATACAGGGTGTTCTTCTCGGCCAGACCGAAGTCTTCGCCCAGAAGATCGGCCATGGCTGATTGCTCATACCATTGGCGGTGCAGCCGCCACTCGCTTCCTGGATCGATCAGTCGATAGGCCACCAGGGTTTGCAACACATGGGCCCACCGCCTGCCTTGCCGGGAAGGCCTCACTCGCTCGCGCCAGAACTCACCCAACCCCAATTGTTCATAAAGCACGCAGGACAACCAGCACGCTCCCCATTGGCGGGGCCGTTCGATACGCAGATCTTTGAGCCGAATGCGAATGATGCTTTCCTCATCCACTGGTGGGGCCCGATCTTCGGGATACAGCGCCACCTGCTCCGGCCGGGGCCTGCCCTCGGTGAAGATCTCGATACTCTTGCGCCACGAGCTGCGCTGGCTGTCGTTGATCTCTCCAAGGTACAACACCTGCCTCTGCACCACCCGAGCGCCGCCCACGCGCTTATTTTCGACGATGTTCCAGTAGCAGTGCTCTTTGCCATCTTTGCGCCGACGATTGCACCTCAGAAACATGATGGCCCCCAATTATACAAACAAATCCGGTCCTGGGAAGAGGGTAGGTCTACACTACAGGCAGTTCGGCCAACCTTCCCCTACTGTTTATGCGCCTCGACAGGCCATTTACCCCCGAAAAAAACTTTTTTAGAGGTTGAGTTGGTCAAGTCGGGCTAGACGCAGTTGAGGACTAAAGGGGATTCCCGTCAGGATCCGAGTCAATCAGAGTCGCTTGGTAGGCACTCGGCTTCAATACGCCTCTCTCCCACTTGCTCACGGTCATCGGGTGGACGCCGAATAGCTGCCCAAACTCGATCTGGCTCAAGTCCAAGCTGCTTCTCGCTGATCGAATCTGTTCAGGATTCTTAAGCTTAAGCTTAGTTCTGTCAAATTCTCAGGTGAAGAATTCTCCTTCTACTAACGCAATACCACATCGCTGAGAAAGTGCTGCGGTCCTTTGAGGGTCCCCCTTCCCACCCACAACCTCAACGCTACAGTCGAAAGCCACCATTCTCAATCGGACTCGTCGTCCTCGAGATCGAGGAATTCGAAGTGACCTGCCTTCAGAAGATTCTCTCTCGCCTGCTCAGCTCGAGCTTTGGTTTTAGGACTGTTGCTCTGCAGCCCGGCTTTAAGGATAGTCTTGGCCGAGCTCGATTGAATAAAAAATCGTGGCTCTTTCGCGCTCCTCTCGGTCAGCTTGGCGAAACATTCCACAACTAGATCGGAACAATCGTCCAGCAACTTCGCCAACGCTTAGACATGCAGTGACATCCCGTATTCCGGTGCGTGAGTCACGTCGAGAATCCCTAAATAGGCCTGGACTCGCCAATCAGCGTCGAGACATTCCGCCTCGAGCCAAAAGGTGAACTCGCTTAGCTCTTTTCCACAGCCGCTTTCCAGCCGATATTCGAAGAACTCAACGACCAGATCTCGGATCTCGGTCTTAATGGTCGGCCCACTGTTTGATAGTAGCCTCCCTACGTGGTCGAAGAGATGAGCCCAATTTTCCTCTTCCGTCTTTGCATAGTACTGCTCTACCGACACACCGTGACCCTGCAGCGACACGAGGTCCAAAAAATAGTATGAGATTAGGTGCTCCCCGAGAGAATCGATATAGTTCGCCCTCTCACCTTCCGCTCTCTTCAACAACTCGATGTTATCTAGAGCGAATTCAAATTCTGGCCCTATGAAATTGAAGAAATCCCGATGCGCTTGGCAAAATTGCAGGAAATGTCCGAAGGCTGACCGCCAGGCTTGCGGCGTCGTTCTCGGGAAGAACGAGCCAACTTTGCTTCTGAACCAATCAGGATTGAACAGATAAATCCGTATCGCTTCTACTCCCAGCAAGGCATATTCAGGAATGGTAAGCGCAGGTTGTTCGTTGAACCGCTTTTCCAACACTCCCAGAATTTCCGGAACAGGTGCGGTTTCGTCCTCATGATTCCGCACCCACCGTCCGTAATCTACCAATCTTTGGAGTGCTCGGCCACGCGTATTGTTAATCGCCTCGGAAAGGAGATCAGCGCTATCGGGGAATATCCGTCTGTCGGAATCAAGGCGTTGATCCAATTCCGTACAGACCCTTGCCAGCGGCACATAGATTCGCTTCCTGCACACAAACGCTAGAGCAGACTTCTCATCCAGGCATGTTTCTATGAAGTCCACCACAGCCCGCCGCGCTGAATGCCAGGAGGGATGCTTTCGCGATGTATCCGACGGTTTCTCTCCTTTCGCGATCCCCTCCTCAGGGTGCGAGAGAATCCAATCACAGAGATCAAACCACTCGGTCAGGTGCTCATGTGACCCGTTCTTGACCAGCTCTTCCGCCGCGGCGAGTACGCCGTCGAAGTAAACGGGACGCTCGATTTCGCGCCAGCTTTCTCCCCATCCGGCAAAGCGATCTGGCTGGCGTGAAACTGCCTCCTTCAGAGCAAAGCCCAGCCCTCTGAAGTCAATGTCAATCCACCACTCCTCTGAGTCCGTGTGTGGATCATCCCATTCATTTAAAAATCCGACTAGCTCCTTATCGGACATTTCCAACAACTCCTCAATCGACTTCGGGCTTCGGTGGGCGCCCGTTTTAACACCGGAAAACTTGGCAGGCATATAATCTTCGTCAGCCGGCGACTGCTCCTTTTCCGCGATCTCGTCGTAGTATCGACGATACTCTCCATATAGCAGGGCCTTGAACGGCGATAGCTGTTTCAGATGAAACCTTCGCTTGACCTCAGGGAAAAACTTATCGGCAATCTCGTCGCCACGGAATTTCCTGTATGCGCTCTCTGAAGGTCCACTCAGAACAGCTTCAAAGATCCTAACCTGTTCATCCTCGCTCAGGAGGGAGTCACCGAAATGCTCCGTGGCCACCCTCACCATCCGCTGAAACTCGTAAGTCAGGTCGTTCTCGCTGTAGTCATCAAAGTCGAGGATGAACTCCCGAATCCAAGGTCTCGTTCGGTCAGAAGGAAATTTCGCGTAAAGGTGTTGGCGAATTCGATCGAAGACTTTCCGTCGGGGACGACGAAGGGCGGCATCGAGAAGTGGTATGCTCTCCGTCTGTTTCAAATAAACTTGCTCGCAGGCATAGGTAATTGTGATTATGAGGATCACCTTGGAATCAGGGGATGGACGCGTGTAATGGTCGATTCGTTCGCACCAGCTTTCAGACCAATCGTCCCAGCGTTCGCACCCGTCGGCCACTTTACTATCCATTAAATTGATCATCTTCGCCGCGGCGTCTACAAGAACCTGAGCAGTCGAAAATGGGGAAACTGCAGATAGTTTTTTTACGCCTCGCTCCAGGATTCTCTGATACTCCCATGACTCAACCCTCGGGGATGGTTCGAGGCTCGTGAACAGGTCTGATGGATCACTTTTACGCCGCCGTTCCTTTTCATCCGCCCTGGGATCTGGTGTGAATGCAACTATAAGGCTGCATAGACTGAGCGCTGCCTTGAGTCCCGCGTCACCGCCAGCGGCCCAGCGAACCATCAACTTTGGAATAGATCCATGCAAGAGCCACTTGAAAGATGAAGTGACGTGCTTTCGAACTATCTTCTCCAAACGAAGAGACAAGTGGACGTCGGGAACCTTTAGAGCAATTTCGACGATTTCGTGCAAAACGCGAGGATTCTCGGTGTCATGCATTCGGCAAACGACCTCGACCACAGGTTCCGGAACTCTGTCGGCGATGCGAGCAAGATAGATCACGGGCAACCATGACGGGGCGGCAACTCGTCCGTCTCCTGCGGATTCGATCTGCGGTGGTTCCAAAAAGTATCCCGCTCGATCGAGCGGGACCAGCCACGCTGTCCGATCAACCTTTCGGAAGAAAAAAGTATAATTCGCGCCACGGCGTTCTATTAGAGAGAGAACCCTATGTATATCAGCTTCGGATGGTCCGCCATCCTTTGACAAGATCCTATCGATTTCACCCTGATCCCGGGAAGAAATCGGGGCCATGAGTTCAGTGATTAGGTTGTTAATGTTCTCTAAACACGAGTGAAACTCCGACTCCTTTACATCCGGTCTGTGGTGTGCATATCCTTCTAATGCCTTCCAAATTTGCAGATACCGCATCCTTTTCTCGTCACGCACTCTCCTGTTGAAGGCCCCGTACATCGGATCTAGAGCGGACAGCCCGGAATACACCTGTTCGCGACGCGTTGGCTGAGCATTCAGCTCCAAATAGCGTTCGATTCTCCTCAACGCCTTGTCGAGACCAGCCGAAATCACCCTTCCCTTCCAGGGTTGATCGGGCTTCCTATCCTCCCTTGCCAAGAGCTGACGAATCGAATGCCTCATTCCCCGAAACCCAGAATGCGTGCCTATAGCCTCGGAATCACGAAGTACTCGTGGTATCTTCTCCAGGAGTTCACGGAACGACTGAGCTGCCTGCGCAAAGCGATCAGGATTGTTCGAATTTGCGAGCGCATACATTGCTCCCAAATACCATTGGCTGAGTCTGTATTCCGACGTCTCGTATTCACGCAGGGCCTCGATTACCATGCGTTGGTCGGATGTCAGATCCAAATTTTGAGGGTACTCGCCGCTGCTGTTGCTTGCGCTCATGTTACCTGAGCAATATACTGATGTGAGTTCGCACCTGTGAAGTGCAGCTTGACGCGAAAAGCCAAACAGGATGTGCCTAATTCGAATCGTACGATTGCTCGATCAGGGGGCGGGCTCTCTCCACGTCCTCGGCCTTCGAGATAATCAATTCAAGGTTTCCCGTCCCATAATGCCCGATATTGGTGACATCTCGTGCAAAACCTTCTATTTCCACATTGGACGGATTAGGATGTTTCACATACACCACTAACCTTTTGCTTTTTATATGGATTTCGATACAGGCGAAATTCTTAATTCGACGGAACGCAAAATAATACTTCAGGGTCTTCATCTCGACATCGTCGCCGAATTCCTCGATCATAGCCTTTAGAGCCTGAAATAGGTCGGTGAGCTTCTTATCAGCCTGAGCGAGGTTCTCGGCAATCGTCTTGTAAGTTGTCTGAGACGTCCCCGAAGAGGCTGAAACGTTGGCAGAGCTGGTCGGGTTTACAAGCTCGAGTGCAAGAAGTTCATTCCCGTACCTGCAATAGCGAATAAGCTCGATATTCCGTTGCATCTGCCCGACGGCGTGTAGGTCATACTTCGTAAAATCTCCTGCAATGCAAATAAGCCGCGGGCTCGTCCAATCGATAGCATCGCCTGCGTTTCTTCCCTTCTTTCCAATCACTAAGAGCTTGAATTCGCCTGCATGGTCGAGAAGCCAGTCAAGGTAGAATAACCCTTGGTTAATCACGTTGGCGTTAAGGGCCTTCTTGTACTCGATGATCACGGGCGCGCCGTTTTCGTCGATGCCAAGGGTATCTATTCGGCCACCATGCTTCGGGCCCGTCGAGAACTCAGATGCCAGGAAAGTGACGCCTAGAAATGTCTCAAGATGCCCTTCAATCAGCGTCTGCAGCGACTTTTCAACCGCCAGCGACGTGGCGGGGAGCTTAGTTACTGAATCCGATAAAAGTTTAAAAAGCTTGAGGTCTGCCATAATCTAATCGGGTAACCGCCCTTCAGCGGCTGCATTGATGCTCTCAAAAATCTCCTTGGCCAGGATGGGAAAGGCGGTGCTCTGAAATTTCGAGTCTTCCATGTAGCGTATGACGATATCGTCGCTTTCTCCAAGTCGTTCAAGCATGAGGATTTCGATCAATTTCCGCACGCCCAGTTGAAATTTGTCGAGACGATTGTTACGGGCCGTGTTGATGATGCAGTCGTCGTTCACTGCTCTTTATCTGATCAGTCGGAAGAAGTGACGATCCTCTTCGGTGAACTCAATGCCGAAGCGCTCCTGCCTCGCGGTCGTTGCGATATTGCGCCACCGCGTGTCTCCAGGTCCGCCCAGTGCTCGGATTCTTCAGTTCGATTGTGGCCACAGGGAGACCATTCACCGCCAGCAGCATGTCCACGGTCTCGTTGCGGCCGGGATGGCACGCTACCTTTCGGATGACAGTGAACTGATTTTCAGGTAAAGGCGATCCATCTCGTAGTTCAAACCATGCGCGGCCACGAAACAGGCCAAACGGAAGGTCTTGCCGTACACCTTGAAGCCGTCGCATAGAACGTGGAGCGTTCCCTTAATTTCCAACTCCTTCGCCTAGGCCCGAATGAACATGGATTCCACCTTGGTCCCGTACAATATCCGCATCTGCAACCAGTGCTTAGGCTGAATGTCGGCGATGAAGGAGATGACTCGGGCCGGAAAAAGCGCGATATCTTTGTCCCATTGCGCGTTCGCTCCGCGCTTTCGCGCTCCGTGCGTGAGTAGGATTTCTTGGACACGGGCTTCAAAGCCGGTCTCGGTGGTCTGCGGCATCAGCTGAAATTGGATTGGTTGAATTCCGCTTCCCACTCACGAAGCGTGGCAAGTACGTCGACGAGTTGGGGCGGATCATCGAAAAACATTTCACGCATGGAATCGAGATCCCTCGCCAGATCCGGGATCCGGCTCTCACTAGGGAGCAGCCGGAGCGTTCCCCGACTAGCGGTCTCGTAGCATGCCCACGCAGAACGGTAGAAGGTGATCTTGTGGGCGACGACCGCGGCGAGAAGACTGGGGTCTTGCGCTGCTGCATCACCTATACCCGCCTCGATCATTGAGGCAAGGTCGCAGTAGTGACGTGAGTAGCGGGCGGGAAAGGCTTTCTCTCCAGGCAAATGTGCCATTTGGTGCAGGATGGTCGCCTTCTCCCAGAACGTGCGCGTGGCACTTAGCGCCTTCACTGCCACAGCCGATTCTTCAAGTGCCTCCGGCAGGGCTTCAGCGAGATAGGAATGGATGGGCATCGATCTCCATCGGCCAGTTATCAGAGCGTGCCCCAAACTCAATCTTCACTGCTGGTTTCAGGTAATCCGCGGGCGCGGGCGTCAGGTTCGTCCGAGGATAGGTGAATGTGAGCGATTGGGCGTCCGAGTCCGAAGGGTCCAACCCCAGACTCCATTTCCGATTCCCGAGTTGGTGCTGAATCTCCGCTTTTAGTTCCGGTTCAACTTCGTCGGCGACTTTCGCGCGTGCGACACTGTTCAACTCCTCGCTTAGCTTTCTTCGGGCCTTGTTCGACAACTTCGGATTCGCAGGATCCTTTTCGCCGCTAAAACCGAGGCTGGCGCGGTGGATGGAAAGATCGATGTCTTCAGAGAAGCGTCGGATCAGACCGTAAACTTTAGACAAGGAAGTTCCGCCCTTGAAGAGGAGATTCTCCGCCACCGGCTCCATCGCGAACAAACGCTTCAATGTCCAGCACACCCAGAAGTCTTTTTCAATCATGTGCGGAGGCAGGCCCAGCCGGGCTGCGGCCTCCCCAAAATAGACTTCCCGCTCGGCGTCAGACAGTTGGGCGAAGGAGTCCATGGCTCAGGCTTCTTCGTCGTCACGGAGGATCCGCTCGAAATATCGGTGCATCCAGGCCGGGGCGTGGACCCGGTCCCTCCACAGGCGCTGGCGGTCTGGTTTCGTTAGGGTGCGGCGAAGAGTGGCAATGTGCGCGGGCGTCACCCCGCCCTTGCCGAGATAGCGGAAGGCCTGGATCACCAGTCCCGAGACCCTGCCGGCGGTGGCCATATTTTTCGGTGTGGTTCGGCGGAGCTGGATACTTTGGTTGCCTATTTGCACCGTCTTCTGCGCACCATCGGTGAGATAGACAATCTTCGCCGGCACCTGCGGGGAGAGCCGGAGCAGGTTCACCGCATAGGCCCCAGAGGGCTGGAGGCGAGTGCCGTCCTTCTCGCTGATGGCCTGGGCAATGGTGTCCGGGCTCGGGCTCAAGAGACCGAGCTTCGGGTGCTTTCCAGGGTAGTCGTAGAGGCCGCGGTCGAGGTGCCGGATTGTTCCAGAGGCGGCAAGACGTTGAAGCGCCTTATCCACCGCTGGACGTGAACCAAGGTCGAGAAATCTATTTGGAGCAAAAACCCAACCTCTACCTTTGCCATAAACTCTATTAAGAACCTTATCTTTAATAACTTGAGACATGTATTAAACTCTCTATTTGTCCGAAAAACTACCATCTTTTTCGGACAAGTGAAAGCTTAAACCTTCGATATCAGAGGCGAAGTGGTAGCGATGAGCACCTATCAGCGTATCCGTGCCCAGCCATACGTGTGCGAGCTCATGCACCACCGTGAACATTTGCGCTCCCGACATATTGTAAGGGATCAGTGCCTTCCTCGGCCAAAAATTCGCGCATCCAGTTCTGTCGCCTTTGCACTGCGTAAATCGTTTCGAGCAGGTTTGGGCTTGGCCTCCGGATCCCAGCATCACCCACTGTTCGGAAATCCGGGACGGGCACCTTCTCTTCCGGTGGCTGGGACAAAAAGAAGTAGCCCAACGATGTAGCTGTCTTTTTGGCCAGGGCCTCCAGTTGCTTGAGTGTCGGCCTGGCTTCGCCGGATTCCCATTGGTTACACCTTGGAAAGCGTTTGAGCAGAACATCACGCGGTACGCCAGACCGCTCTCGTGCCCAGCACAACAACTCTGGTCTGATCGCCGCCCTGCTCATAGCCACACTTTAGCCCGACTTGACCAACTCAACCTCTAAAAAAGTTTTTTTCGGGGGTAAATGGGCTGTCGAGTCGCATAAACAGTGGGGGAAGGTTGGCAGAACAGCCTGTAGTGTAGACCTACCCTCTTCCCAGGCCTCGATATGTTTGTATAATTGGGGGCCATCATGTTTCTGAGGTGCAATCGTCGGCGCAAAGATGGCAAAGAGCATTGCTATTGGAACATCGTGGAGAATAAGCGTGTGGGTGGCGGTCGGGTGGTGCAGAGGCAGGTTCTCTACCTTGGAGAGATCAACGACAGCCAGCGCAGCGCTTGGCGCAAGAGTATCGAGATCTTTGCCGAGGGTAGTGCCCGGCCGGAGCAGGTGGCGCTGTTTCCCGAAGATCGGGCGCCGCCGCTCGAGGAGGAAAGCATCGTACGGATTCGGCTCAAAGATTTGAGGATAGAGCGGCCCCGGCAATGGGGAGCGTGCTGGTTGTCCTGCGTGCTTTATGAACAATTGGGGTTGGGTGAGTTCTGGCGCGAGCGAGTGAGGCCTTCCCGGCAAGGCAGGCGGTGGGCCCATGTGTTGCAAACCCTGGTGGCCTATCGACTGATCGATCCAGGAAGCGAGTGGCGGCTGCACCGCCAATGGTATGAGCAATCAGCCATGGCCGATCTTCTGGGCGAAGACTTCGCCTTGGCCGAGAAGAACACCCTGTATCGCTGCCACGATCGATTGCTGGAGCACAAAAAGGCCCTGTTCAGCCACCTGACCAACCGCTGGAGCGATCTGTTCAACACCCGTTACGAGGTACTGCTATACGATCTGACGAGCACCTATTTCGAGTGTGATCCGAACCAGGAACCAGCGGCTTCGAGCCGAATCCGCAAGTTCGGCTACAGCCGAGACAAACGTTGGGATTGTCTGCAGGTGGTGATCGCCCTGGTAGTCACCCCGGAGGGCTTTCCGATTGCCTATGAAGTGCTTCCCGGTAACACCCTGGATCAAACCACCTTGGGCGATTTTCTTGCTCGCATCGAAAAGGCCTACGGCAAGGCCCGGCGCATCTGGGTCATGGATCGGGGAATACCTACCGAGGAGGTTTTGGCCCAGATGCGTGCAAGCGACCCGCCGATCGACTATCTGGTGGGTACGCCGCGCTCGTGGCTGGACAAGTTCGAGCAATCGTTGCTGCAAAAGCAGTGGCAGAATCTGCGTGCAGGTATCGACGTAAAACTCATCAGGGAGGGGGGTGAAACTTATGTTTTGGCCCGTAGCAAGGAGCGTCTGCACAAAGAAAAGGGTATGCGTCTGCGCGGTTTGCGCCGATTGCTTGAGAGGCTCAAGAAGCTCCGCGATAGCAAGCGGCGTTACCAGCGCGATACCATCCTCATTAAACTGGGCGAAGCCAAGAAGGAAGCCGGCCCGCGGATCTGGCGTTTACTCGACATTGCCGTAGCCCCCGAGGATGGCCCCGCCAATGGCTCGCCGGTGAGCTTCCGGTTGAACTGGAAGAACTACCGTCAGGCCTATCGCCGGGAAGGCCGCTACCTGTTGCGCAGCACCCTCAGTGCCGACAATCCGCACCGCCTCTGGCACCTCTACATCCAACTCACTGAGATCGAGCAAGTTTTCAAGGAAATGAAAAATGACCTCTCCATCCGGCCCATCCATCACCAAAGGGACGATCGCATCGAGGCCCATATTTTTATCAGCTTCCTGGCTTACTGCCTATGGGTCACTCTGAAGCGTCGCTTGCGCGATCTGGCCCCTGGTCTTACTGCCGTCGAGGTGCTTTCGAAAATGGCGGCGATGCAAATGCTCGATGTAAAGCTACCCACCACCGACGGGCGCACCGTGGTGCTCACCCGTTACACCGAGCCCAGTAAGGATCAAAAGCTATTGCTCAACCAGCTAAAGCTTGAACTTCCTGCACAACCGCCACCAAAAATCGAATCGAAAACTAGCGAGATGTAGTGGAGACCTTTGGTCGTTTATCAACGACTTAGGTCAAAAATGACGCCCAGTTGAGAAAGAGGGGTTAGCTGTGTTTGCCTGGTTCGTCCAGCGTAGCGCGATTACGGGGGAGGGACATGCTGAGCCCTCCCTTTCGGACCTGGAACTTCAGGCAGCAACGTTTCATGATTGATCGATGTTAGAAACTTAAAACACTTCACCTGCTAATTCGCCGGAACTTCCCCGACCCACCCGACCCGGCCGGGTTTGTATCACTGAAAAGCCCTTGGCTTTATGGTCGGTATTGCTTGGATCGTTCGGCGAGGCGCGCGCGGGTCATTCGCTCACGAAGACCGCCTTCCTTGACGAATGCATCTTCCAGGTGGCGAATCTGCTGGTCGAGGAGGTAGTTGGTAAGTTTGATCAAGCCAATCATCACGTTAGCGGCAATCGCCGGATCCGGGTGTTCGATGCCCTTCCTAAAGGTATCGTAGCTAGCTTCCGGAGTCCTATTGAGCTGGCGAAGGCGCTGAGTGAGAGGGTGATCTTTCGACCATTCCTCGATGTCGCGCAGCCGAATAAAGTCACGGTAGTCTTCCAACAGTTCCTCCAGGCTGGCCCGTGCCACATTGGTTAATTTGATCTCGGTTTCCTTGGAAGTACCGGAAGCTCTACTGCCTTCGATGATATTTTGCTTTCCTGAACGGGCGGCCTGGATCATCTGATCGCGTGTACGCGAAAACCGATCGACGAACCTTTCACAGAAACGCACTGTCCCGTCGTAGACAATCCTGGCCTTCTGAAAGGACAGAAGGCTTTCGTAACCGCCATGGGGAGGTATGAACTTCTCAGGCCATGCTCGCAGAGCCTAAGGGACCAAAAAGACCAATTGGGACGAAAAGACATGGATCCACCAACCCGACTCAAAGGAGTTTTCTGTCATTTAGGTCCTTTCTGTCTTTAGCCTCGCGTTGGTATAGTTTGGACGTTCAATGCCCGGGGCGGGACTCGAACCCGCACGCCTTTCGGCACTAGATCCTAAATCTAGCGTGTCTGCCAATTCCACCACCCGGGCGAAGAATAGGAAGTCAGAAGGCAGAAGTGCGAGAAGGTCCAGCACCATCTGCTACAGGGATCGTCAAGAATCCAACCATACTTTATCGCAGAGGATTGTGGCGTACGGTCTATTCTTCAACATTCAATTTACTCTCCCTGTAGCCGAACTCTGAACGCGATCCCTCTTCGTCTTCGGCCTCTGTTTCCTACTCACCAACAGGTAAAGGCGCCGTCGATGACGAGATCGTGGCCGGTCACAAAACTGGCCGCTGGCGAGGCCAGGAAGACCACCGCACCCTTGATCTCATCGGGTTCGGCCAACCGACGCATGGGGCTGTCGGCAATCCAATCGGGGTGCATCTCCTTGACCTGCATGGTCATCTCCGTCCCCGTATAGCCGGGGCTGATGCAATTCACTCGAATCCCGTGGGACGCCCATTCGGTGGCCAACGACTTGGTTAGCTGGATAACGCCAGCCTTGGCCGCGTTGTAAGCACATTGCGGCTGGGGTCGGTTCACAATCTGCCCAGACATGGAGGCGGTATTGATAATGCATCCGCCGCCGCCGGCAATCATCACCTTTCCCGCTGCCCGGGCACAGAAGAAGACGGCGTTCAAGTCGACATCCACCACATTCAGCCAAGACTCGTCACTCATTTCTTCGGCCGGCTCGTGGATACAGATACCGGCGTTGTTGAAGGCTATGTCGAGACCGCCCAAAACCGCCACCACGCGGTCCACCATATCCTTTACGGCCAACGGTTGGGTCACATCACAGCAGATCGCGGCGGCCCGACGTCCCAGACCCCTGACCTCTTCAGCGGTGGTCTCGGCCTCATCTCGCAATAAGTCGACCACCGCAACGTGTGCCCCCGCCTCGGCAAGTCCCAGGGCACATACCTTGCCGATACCTCGGCCACCGCCCGTGACAAATGCAACTTTGTCCGTCAGTTTGAATGAGTCGATAACGTTCATCCTTCCCTCCCGTTGCTGATATCGGACGACAGCATGCCGACAATGACACTGTCAACCCAGCCCCTCTGCCTCCATACATGTTCAGGAAGCGTTCCTTCGACCCGAAATCCAAGCGATTCGTAGAGACCCAAGCCCCGTTTGTTATTGCCCAGAACCTGGCCCCAAAGGTGGTGTAGATTGAGTTCGCCGAAACCATAGTCCATCCAAAGACGCATGGTCTCCTTGGCGTAGCCGCGACCCCAATATTTAGTGTCCCCAATTACCACAAAGAATTCAGCGTTCCGATTTTTGTGATCGACCGACTTGAAGCCAACAGATCCGATCAACTTACCCGACGTCTTGATCTCGACACCGTATGCCATGCGTGGATCCGAGCTCACCACCTGCTGCCACCAGTTCTCAAGCTGCTCCGGCGACTTGAGCTCAATAATTCCCGGTTCGTCGGCAATTACGATCTCCGGGTTATTGCGCCACTCGATAAACTGCGGTAAGTCCAGCATGGTGAACGGCCGCAGGCGAATTCGTTTGGATTCAAACATTTCTCTCTTAATGAACCTGACCAGAGTGTCGCCTCTTAATCATAATGTTAATCGTATTCCTACTACCGGCCTCGGGAGCCCTCGGCCCTCCATATTTTACCGTCGGAAGGTTCATGAATTAGGTATAGTTGGCGGCCACCGACCTCGATGAGGTGCCTCTTAATCATACGCGACAGCCAATCAAGTTACGAGCTCCGCAATCCGGGCGAACTCCTCCTTTAATGCCGGGTAGAGCGCGCGATAGCGAGGATAGAACCGGTTGTAGACGTCGGCTGTCGACCGATCGGGATCCGCTGTTCCGGTAACCCGAATGCAGGTGGCACAGGCATCCTCCACGGTTGCATGAATGCCCACGCCGACAGATGCTAGAATTGCGGCGCCGTAGGCAGCGCCCTCGGTGGCATTCACCAACTCGATGCGAGATTCGAACATATCCGCCATCATCTGGAGCCAGAAAGCACTCTTGGCGCCTCCGCCGGAAGCGACTACCTGGCTGGTTCCGATGCCAAGTTCACGCATTAGCTCAAGTGAATCCCTCATTCCATAGGTTACCCCTTCAAGCACTGCGCGAGTCATATGCGCTTTGCCGTGGCGAAGGGTTAAGCCAAAAAATACGCCCTTCGCGTTCGCGTCGGGATAAGGTGTCCTTTCACCCGACAGGTAGGGCAAGAAGAGCAAGCCCTCCGAGCCCGGTGGAACTTCGGCAGCCGCGGCAGTAAGCTGATCGTAGGCATCTTTTCCCGTTTCGTGTTCCGCTTGCCGCTCTTCGTCGGCAAGCGTATTCCGGTACCATTGAAAGCTTCCCGCAGCGGACAGCATGACCCCCATGAGGTGCCATTTTCCGGGCACGGCGTGGCAGAAAGCATGCAGACGGCCTTCGGGCTCGACTCGGTATTCGTCGGAATGAGCAAAAACGACGCCCGAAGTACCGAACGTGGCCGAAACGACGCCTTCCTTTACGATACCACACCCGACCGCACCGGCAGCCTGGTCACCTCCCCCACCAATTATGGGAGTACCTTCGACTAACCCCGTCAATCGAGCTGCCTCAGGGCTGACTCTGGACGAAGCTTCCGTCGACTCGGTCACTTCTGCCATCCAGGACCTGGGAATTTCGCACGCAGCAAGCATCTCGGCCGACCAGGTCCTATTGGCTACATCGAGCAACGACATGCCCGAGGCGTCCGACACTTCGGTATAGTACTCCCCGGAGAGCCGATAGCGGATGTAGTCTTTAGGCAGAAGGACTTTAGCCGCGCGGGAGTAAACCTCGGGCTCATTCTCGCGGACCCAGACAATCTTGGGAGCGGTGAAACCCGGCAGGACCGGATTTCCCGTCAGTTCGAGGATCCGCTCCGCCCCGACCGTCTGTGTGATGGAAGCGCATTGGGCTGCGGTTCGTTGATCATTCCACATGATACAGGGTCGCAGGACCGCGCCTTCGGCATCCAGCAGGACCAGACCATGCATCTGCCCGGTCAAGCCGACCCCGGCGACCTCCGAACCGGTGACTCCACCCTTTTCCAAAACGCGAGGGATCGCGCTCAGCGTCGCCCTCCACCAATCGTCCGGATCGGACTCCGCCCAGAGCGGTTTCGGTGTTACAAAGTCGTATTCTGGCGCTGCCGTTGCCACAACCTCACCGGCTTCATCGATCAGCACGGTTTTGGCCGATGAGGTTCCGATATCAATTCCGATCAGATAGGCCATGATTCATGAATGCATACTTTCCTTGGACCCGAATCGTTGGAGTAACGCGCCCCGCTAGGGGCGTAGGCGAACCTGTATCCAGAGTGGGGGCGGGACCCCGGTTGTTCAAACATGGATGCTGCAATTCGGAAATTCTCGACCAGCACGCACGCACGCACCCCTCCAGAGCACGCTAATGGCGCAACTACCAAATCCAGGGGTTCCGCGTTGCTCCACCCCTGGCTACCTGCCTGCGCCCCGTCGGGGCGGGATGGCCGCCACCGAAAGTATGACGTTAAACACATACAAGCTTCAGAGAATGATCAAGTTCGATCAGATAAACTCGTTAATGAGGTTTTCAAGCATCTCCTGGCGACCGGATAGGTTGGCCACTTCGCCGATCTCCAGTGCACATTGCTCGAGTTCCTCGAATCCCACGCTGCCAGATTCGATCTGCGCACCGATACCGCCGTCCCAAGAGGAGTATCTATCCTTAACAAACGCGGCCAGGCGCCCATCGGCGCGAATCGCGGAGGCGATTTTCAGACCCCGCGCGAAGGCATCCATACCACCGATATGGGCATGAAAGAGATCCTCCGGTTGAAAGCTTTCCCGACGGCGTTTGGCATCGAAATTGAGGCCGCCGGTGGTAAAGCCTCCCATACCGAGGACCATGAGCATGACCTGGGAGGTCACATAGATGTCGGTAGGAAACTGGTCGGTATCCCAACCCAGAAACAGGTCGCCGGTATTAGCGTCGACACTCCCCAACGCTCCCGTAGCTGCCGCCACAGTGAGTTCGTGCATCATCGAATGCCCGGCCAAAGTGGCATGATTCGTTTCAATATTGAGTTTGAGGTGATCCATGAGGTCATATTGCCGCAAGAAATTCAGACAGGCGGCGGCGTCCGAATCATACTGGTGCTTGGTAGGCTCCATGGGCTTCGGTTCGATGTAGAACTGGCCCTCAAAACCGATTTTCTTTTTGTAATCTACGGCCATATGCAGGAAGGCGGCCAGGTGATCCAGCTCCCGTTTCATATCCGTATTCAGCAGAGTGCTGTAGCCCTCACGACCGCCCCAGAATACATAACCGTCGCCGCCAAGATAGTGAGTCACTTCCAGCGCCTTCTTGACCTGAGCGGCGGCGTAGGCAAACGCGTCCGCATTGCAGCTCGTAGCCGCACCGTGAAGGTAACGCGGATGAGTGAATAGGCATGCCGTTCCCCAAAGCAGCCGCACTCCGGTGCGTTCCTGCTCCTGCTTTAGCAGCTCCACAACGGCGTCGAGATGGCGATTCGTCTCCGCTAGATTCGCCCCCTCGGGAGCTACGTCCCGATCGTGAAAACAGTAGAACGGCGCCCCCAGCTTTTCAAAAAACTCGAACGCTACCCGCACTCGATTCAGGGCGTTTTCCAAGGAATCGGAACCGTCATCCCATGGCATCTGCGCCGTGCCTACTCCGAATGGATCGGATAACGGATTCCGCATGGTATGCCAATAGGCCACGCTGAAGCGCAAGTGGTCGCGCATGGACTTGCCTTCTACAATCTCATCGGCGTTGTAATGTTTGAAGCCCAACGGGTTTTTTGACGTCGGCCCCTCGTATCTAATCTTATCGATATCCGGGAATGCACTCATGCTCAGCTTTGTCAGATTCGCGTTTCAGCGTTCCAGAAATCATGAAGCCTGAAAGCGTGAGGAAGCAATCAAATCGTTCAGCTTGTCCTCAAACACGGCCGCGTCCATGGGCAGATCGATGGTCGACTTCGCGAACGACGAAAGCAGCATCGCATTGGCCAACTCGACCGAGTGAATCCCCTCGCGGGCAGGCGCCAGCAACGGTTCGCCGAAGCGAATGGCATTGGCGAAGTTCTGGAGAATTCCCACATGCCCGGACTCGCTCCCGGCAACGGGAATCTCGATCTTCCATACCGCCGGCTTTGCGATCCGTTCCTCCGAATTCCTCAGGAATTCAGTGGTTTCAACCTCATTTCGTTCAAAATGAATCCTGCCCCCTTCGACCGTAACCTTCCCTCGTTCCGCCGAGACTTCGAGCCGATTGCAACCCGGAGCTTCGCCTGTAGAAGTGATGAACACGGCGCGACAGCCGTTCTCGTATTCCATAAACGCAGTCACGTCATCTTCGACCTCGATATCATGAAACCGGCCAATGTCACAGAAGGCGTGGACCCTGCGGGGCATGCCGAAAAGCCACTGAAACAGGTCCAGCTGGTGGGGACACTGGTTCATAAGCACGCCGCCGCCTTCGCCCGCCCAAGTCGCCCGCCAACTTCCGGATGCGTAATAGGCATCCGGGCGGAACCAGGTGGTGATAATCCAAACGATTCGATGAATCGTACCCAGCTCTCCCTTCCTTATAAGGTCGCGTAGTTTACAGAAATCGGGGCTTGTACGATGGTTGAACATCGCCGAAAAAACCTGATCTTCATGGCGGTGGGCGGCTATCAGGCGCTCGCAATCCGCCTTATGCACAGAAATGGGCTTCTCCACCAACACGTGTAATCCCGCCTCCAGCGCCTGGATTCCGACGCGGGTATGGTCAAAGTGGGGCGTCGCAATGAGCACCGCATCAACCTCGCCGGAATGGATCAGTTCCTCGCTGTGAGAATACCTCGGAAGGTGCGAATAGGGCTCGAGCATCGACGGTACGCGATCACACACCGCCGCCAGGCGCATTCCCTCGACACTCCCGGCCTCGATCTTGCGGGCGTGATTCGATCCCATACCCCCCGTGCCCACGATGCCGATTCGTACCTCATCCATGGTATACCCAATGATCCGCCCCCGACTCGATGCCGAGTTTTTTCTTCCTCGTCGCACACTTCAGCAAAGCCCTCAGGCGACCGACCCGTTCCAGGGATCGAACCGCGCGGCCTCCAGAACCGTGTCCCCAGCAAACCGCACCGTGCAATCTTGGAGGGACGAGGGCCCCCGAGTCCGCAAAGTGGGCAGCGTTGGCGATCTCCGTTCATGCTTGGCAGCAGGCACCAGGCCTGTCCCCAGCCCCGGACCTCCAAGCGGCCTCCAGAGCCGTCGGCCCTCCAGAACCGTGCAAACCGCACCAATCTTGGAGGGACGAGGGCCCCCGAGTCCGAAAAGTGGGCAGCGTTGGCGATCTCCGTTCATGCTTGGCAGCAGGCAACAGGCCTGTCCCCAGCCCCGGACCTCTAAGCGGCCTCCGGAGCCGTCGGCCCTCCAGAACCGTGCAAACCGCACCAACCTTGGAGGGACGAGGGCCCCCGAGTCCGTAAAGTGGGTAGCGTTGGCGATCTCCGTTCATGCCTGGCAGCAGGCAACAGGCCCCTTCCCAGCTCCGGACCTCCAAGCGGCCTCCAGAGCCGTCGGCCCTCCAGAACCGTGCAAACCGCACCAATCTTGGAGGGACGAGGGCCCCCGAGTCCGTAAAGTGGGTAGCGTTGGCGATCTCCGTTCACGCTTGGCAGCAGGCAACAGGCCTGTCCCCAGCCCCGGACCTCTAAGCGGCCTCCAGAGCCGTCGGCCCTCCAGCTGGTACCTTCAGAAGGTCAATGCCGACCTTGGTTGACCACCACAAGCCGCTAAGATGAGACAGGCATCCTGCCTGTCGCCAAGCCGGCGCACGGGCAGGGATGCCCGTGTCACCATAAGAGGACCCGACCAGCTTTTCAGCTCAACATCAGAATCCTAAACCTGATCACACTCCCTCCAGGTCGAACCCGAAATAGCCGGCTGCATTGTGATAGCAGATATTACCGATCATTTCACCAATCAGATTCATTTCCCTGGGCAGTTCCCCATTGTCAATGTCCTGTCCCAGCAAGTTGCAAAGCACTCTCCGAAAATACTCGTGCCTCGGATAGGAGAGAAAACTGCGGGAATCCGTCAACATGCCGACAAGCCGAGACAACAGACCCACGTTGGATAAGTCGTCGATATGTTGTTCCAGCCCATGCTTCTGGTCGAGATACCACCAGGGCACACCCAGCTGGATTTTTCCGGGAACGGAACCATCCTGAAAATTTCCTGCCATGGTGGCCAACATCATATTGTCGACCGGGTTGTTGTTATAGAAAATCATCTTGGGAAGGCTGCCCTTGCTTTCGAGCCGATCGAGATAGCGGGAAAGGGCCTGCGCCTGCGAAAAGTCGCCCATGGAATCGAATCCGGTATCCGGGCCCAATTCTTGAAACCGACGTGTATTGTTATTCCGCAGGGAACCGAGATGGAGCTGCTTGGTCCACCCTTTGGCGGCGTCCAGTTCCCCCAGAAAAACCATCAAGTAGGTGGCAAAGCACTCCTTTTCACCCGAATCCGCCGGCCGCCCGGTGCGCGCCCGATCAAAAATCCCGGAGGCCTCGCCCATGCGGCAGAAGGCAGCAAAGCAGTGTTCGAGGCCGTGATCGCTCAGGCGTCCGCCCATCTCATGGAAGAAATCATGGCGCGCTTCCAAAGCGTTCAGAAAGGAAGTGAAAGTCGTACAGTCGAGACCGGATACTTCAGCTAGCCGATCTACCCAGGGATTAAATACCTCGGGGTTATCAACCAGGAGCGCCTTGTCGGGCCGGAATGCCGGGTAGATCCGAGTGCTCAGGTCCGAATCGGCCAACTGCTTGTGGTAGCTAAGGTCGTCCGTTGGGTCGTCCGTGGTACAAACCACCTGCACTTTGAACTTTTTGAAGATGCCATGCGGGCGAAGTTCGGGACGCTGAAGCTGCTCATTGGCCCTTTCCCAGATCTCGTCGGCCGTGTCTTCGTTGATCAGCAGATCGATACCGAAATAGCGTTTCAGCTCCAGGTGATTCCAGTGATAGAGGGGATTGCGCAGGGTGTGGGGAACCGTGCGCGCCCAAGCCAGAAACTTTTCGTAATCCGACGCATCTCCCGTGCAAAAATGCTCCGCAACCCCATCCGCTCGCATGGCCCGCCATTTGTAGTGGTCCCCCTCCAGCCAGATCTCGGAGAGATTCCGAAACTGCCTGTTTTCGGCGATATCGACGGGAGACAGATGACAGTGGTAGTCGATAATGGGATGTTCCTTGGCGAACTCGTGGTAGAGCATTCGCGCTGTTTCGCCACGAAGAAGAAAGTCTTCAGTTATAAAGCTCATATTTATGCTGGGGTAATTTCGACCGTATCGCGAAAACGATCTGTTTGCCAGCACGGGATTGAACGACGCCCTTGAGTAAAGCCTTTACGCCGCAGCAACGGTCTTCTCCAAGGCTCCTCTGAATCTCGTCTCAGAGTAAGCATGACCCACCCCGACCTTCGGCCACCCCTCCTGGGGAGGGGACTGTTTTAGCTCGCTACCGTTAGGCGAAGTTCCTCTCTCGGGAGGGGTGGCCGAAGAGCGGGGGGGTCACCACAGAGGCCTTTCTTCGAGTGCGGCGGCCTGGCGCCGCTATGGGTAGCCGGTGACTTGACGCCGGCTGGATCGATTACATCAGCCAATAGTAGCAGCTTCCCGATTTGCACGCAAACTCGGGGTTATTCTCAGTTCAGAAAACCTGAATACCTCGGTCAGTTCGCCGGCGAGCCTGGCCTCGCCTCAGGAAAGCGGCGACAGGCCGCCGCACTCGAAATTGCGGGGCCACCCCACCTTCGTCGGGCGTAAGCCCCGGGCCAGGAGGGCACGGCCTGGTCCGTCCGGGAAAAGGTGTGTATTTCGTCCCTTTAATGGCTTGACCCAGGTGAGAGCGCCATTGAGGGGCAGCGCACTAGATCGTCGTCGAACCATATCCCCCATCGACAACGATTTCAGCGCCGGTAATAAAGGAACCGGCGCTGTCAGAAGCCAGCAGCAGTGTCGCCCCAACCAACTCGTTTGCCTCGCCGAAGCGATTCATAGGCGTGTGACCCATGATCGCCGCAACCCGATCCGGCGTGAGGACACGTCGATTCTGCTCGGCGGGAAAGAATCCAGGTACAATCGTGTTAACCCGGATACCCGACGGCGCCCATTCACGAGCTAGATTCTTGGAGAGATTATGAACCGCAGCCTTGGTGAGGGAGTAGGTGAACACCCGCGAAAGGGGGATCAGACCGCTCATCGAGCCGACATTGATAATGCTCCCACCGCCGTGTTCCAACATGTGCCTTCCGAAGACTTGGCAAGCTGAAAAACCCGGTTTCAGGTTAACACTCAAGATCTGCTCATATTCCTCGTTCGTGATCTCAAGGAATGGCGTCGGGGAGTTGATGCCTGCTCCATTGATAAGAATCTCCACAACATGGTGGGACCCCAAAACACGAATCAGCAGATCATCAAAAGCCCCCGGCTGAGTGACTTCGAGCGATTCAAAGGAAGCACTCCCCCCGGCCTCTGCGATTCTTGCCAGACGGGCATCGGCCTTTTCCCGGCTCCGACCCACCAGCACCACATGAGCTCCGGCGCCCGCCAAACCTTCGGCCATGGCGCCACAAAGTTCTCCCGTGCCCCCGATGACGACGGCGGTCTTACCATCCAGGCCGAACAGTTTTTGTAGGTATTCTGTGCTCATGTGAAACGACTCTAACGAACAACCCGCGCGCCTCCCCCCGCCATGATCTTCTCAACTTCGGCCAGCGTAGCCATCGAGGTATCACCGGGCGTGGTCATGGCCAAAGCCCCATGGGCGGCGCCGTAGTTGACCGCCTGAGACGGGTCTCCAGTAGTCATATATCCGTAGATCATTCCCGAGGCGAAACTGTCGCCTCCTCCGACGCGATCATAGATTTCGAGATTCTCGCGATGGACGCTTTCGTAAAAACTGCCGTTCGCCCAACAGATTGCACCCCAATCATTTATATTCGCACTCTTGACCTTTCGAAGCGTCGTACCGGTTACCTTGAAATTGGGAAACGCGGAAACCGCGGTCTCTATCATCCGCTTGAAGCTGTCTACCTCGATCGATGATATGTTCTCATCGACACCCTCGACCTCAAATCCCAGGCAGGCGGTAAAGTCTTCTTCGTTGCCGATCATTACATCGACGTACTGGGCTATCTCTCTATTCACCTCCTGCGCTTTCGCGAGACCGCCGATCGATTTCCAGAGAGACGGACGATAATTAAGGTCGTAGGAAACGATGGTGCCATGCCTTTTAGCTGCCTTCACCGCCTCGATTACCAATTCTGTAGTGGTGTCCGACAAAGCGGCAAAGATTCCGCCGGTATGGAGCCAGCGCGAACCCCGACTCCCGAAAATATCATCCCAATCAACATCGCCCACCTTCATCTGCGATGCCGCCGTGAGCCCACGGTCGGAAACGCCTACAGCGCCTCGAATCCCATATCCCTTCTCGGTGAAATTGAGGCCGTTGCGAACCTCGCGGCCCAAACCATCGAAGGGTTTCCACTGAATCAAAGAGGTATCCACCCCGCCCTGCAGGATGAAGTCCTCGATCAGGCGTCCCACTTCATTATCGGCAAAAGCCGTCACCACCCCGGTGCGCATACCAAAACAGCGCCGCAAACCACGGGCTACATTATACTCCCCCCCACCTTCCCAGACCTGGAAGGATCGTGCTGTGCGGACCCGCCCATCTCCAGGATCAAGTCGTAACATGATCTCGCCTAGTGCGATGAGGTCATACTGGCAGGAATCCGCCGATTTGATTTCTAGCACTGACATGATTTTTCTGCTTTCGGTAACGGTCCCCGCGCACCGGTCAGCTCATAGCCGGCCTCGCTGAGAATCCGGTGGTGTTCACCCGGAGCGTCCTGAAACGATGTCGTTGTGATCAAGATTCGATTCACGGCAATTCTGCAAGCAGGGGCACAACACTGTTTGCGGCGATTCAGGTGTTCAAGCGAATTAGGAGTTCCCAAGGCGGGCACCCTTTCCTAAGCCTGTTCATGCTTGGCAGGCAGGCAACCAATCCGTTCCCAAGATCGCACCTCTGAGCGGCCTCCCGAGCCGTCGGCCCTCCAGGAGCTCCGAAGATTGATTTTCGTCCTATTGTCGTGAATCGCTCTTGAAATCGACGCTGAAGTGTATACTGTCACTATACATGAAAGCATCGATTGTGGATTTGCGATACCGGATGAGGGACGTGCTCAGGGCGCTGGAACGCAATGAGGAAGTAACGGTTCTTCATCGTGGTACGGTGAAAGGAACTATCGTTCCCACAAAAGGAAGTCGGGATATCCGTGCGAGTGAGCATCCTCTTTTCGGTACCACGTCTGGTGTCGATGAAACAATGGAAGAACTGAGAAAAGGTAGACACCTTGGTATTTGATACGGATATCTTTATCTGGATCCAGCGCGGAAGTTCCCGCGCCGCCGATTCAATCGATAGAGCCGATAGACGATGCCTTTCCATTTTCTCGTATATGGAGTTTCTTCAAGGCTCTCGAGATAAGCGGCAACTCCAGCTAAATCAGGAATTCCTTCGAGATCTCCATTTCGAGACGTTGCCATTTACGGAGAATATCGGGCACCGTGCTTCTATATATGTTGAGCAATTCGTCCTCTCCCATTCAATGCGTGCCGGAGACGCAATCGTAGCTGCAACAGCCGCCGAGCATGGTTTGCCGCTAGTTAGACCCTGTTCGAAAAGGGGTCTGGAAGGATGCTTTTGGATGTTTTGCTTACTTGATAAAGGTTAGACTCGAGGCTCCGGGTTGTCAGCACCACAGGGAGTGGGTTCGCAGCGATCATGCACTGGGTTTGCAGCGTAATGGCCCGCTTTTTCATGGTCTCTGAAGACAGTCATCCCGTGATTTTCTTCTTTTCTCTGAGGTATTTAACCGGTCGGATTCAGGCCGCCTCGGCTTGTTGGTTGTTTCGTCGTTTCTTCATCAGGATGATACGGCAACAGTTGTAGGCCAGTCCCTTCTCCAGCAGTTCATCGCTGACCGGACCGATGCCTCGTCGACCCAGTTCCCCAAACCCGAATCCTGCTTTGATCGTGAACATCATCGACTCCACCGCCGAGCGATCGCGACGGGCGTGCCGATACAGCGCGCTTTCCCAATCATCCGGATCGGTCAACTTGCGGCCCTTGGCCCCACTTATACTAACGGCCTTCACCCCCATCGCCAGGAGCTCATTACGTCCCTTTGCCGAAGCATATCCATCATCGCTGCTGACCAGTTCAGCCACCACGCCGGTGCGAGTGATCGAATCGCTGATCGACTCCACCAACTGGGCAGAGTCTGCCGGATTGCCGGGCTCAACTATCAAGCTGGTGATAAATCCATTTTCACTGCGAACCAGCTGAGGCTTGTAACCGATTACCGCTTCGCGACTGCCTTTCTTGATGTAAGCCGCCGATCCGTCCGAGAGGCTCAGCACCTTCTGCGTGGAGGGAAGCTTCTTATCGTCAAACACCCGATCATGGGCGTAGCCAATAACCCGCTTGGCGTCGGCCACATCACGGCTGATCTGGCTCAATAAACGCTTCAGAAGCTCCCGCCGACTAGGAGGCAGGGCTTGCATCGACAGACCCTCTTCAAGATAGCTCAGTTGCGATCCTAATGCCTCGGCCGCCTTGCCGCCCCGCTTGAGCAACTGCCGGTAATGTTTCTTCAGCTTGCCCTTCGAGTTCGCTTTGCCGGCTACCAGACAGATCCGAAACTCCAGCTTGTCCATCTGCTGCAGCCAACCAGGCACCCATCCCGGACGAAAATCCTCCAGCCCGAAAACATGTAACTTCTGCCCATAACGATAGGCCCGGTTCAACACCCCAGTGAGAACCTTCGCATCGGTCGGCCAGCTGCTGTTTGCTTTCACCGCGGTGCTGTCGATCGTCAGCTTCCCGAAATCGTCCCATTGCTCCTGGAGGATATAGCCGATCTGTTGGTCAAAGATCAACTCGCGGGTCGCATGGCTGACAAGGTTCACGTTCTCCAGAATCGTCGTCACCGCCGGTATCTTCAGGCCCCGTGCCTGCACAAATCCATACAAGCTCATCGACTCGAGCAGAAACCGCCGCGCCGCTTTCGTAGTCAACGAACCGAGAAAACCACGAATCATCAAGAACACATATACCGCATAAGCAGGCATCCGTGGACGGCCTGTCCCAAGATTCAATTCGCCAGCCAAAATATCCGCCTCCTCGATATTCAGCTCCGCAAAATCCGCCGTAGCGCTGGCAAAGAACCTGCCATCTTCCTGTCGCAGTTTCTTCTTCTCACGCGCATGGACATCCAGATCCTTCTCGATCGCATCGATGATTTGCGGCGCGAACTTGGACAACTCGTCGACTTCATCGAGAAAATCACGGAAATCGGTGTCTGGAATCGGCAAAATCAGGTTGCCTACGCGATTGATATCGGCTATCTTCCGTTCTGTCGCACATGCTGCCATGTTCTTCTCCTTGTGAGGTTTTAAGATACTGAACACTAGCATGTTGCGACATTTTTATCAAGCCATGAAATGGCCTTTCCTCAGATTTTCTTTGCGCTTCTTTGTGCCTTTTCGCGGAGATCAATGGCTTTTCGGATAAGGTCTAGCTAGACCCTGTTCGAAAAGGGGTCTGGAAGGATGCTTTTGGATGTTTTGCTTACTTGATAAAGGTTAGACTCGAGGCTCCGGGTTGTCAGCACCACAGGGAGTGGGTTCGCAGCGATCATGCACTGGGTTTGCAGCGTAATGGCCCGCTTTTTCATGGTCTCTGAAGACAGTCATCCCGTGATTTTCTTCTTTTCTCTGAGGTATTTAACCGGTCGGATTCAGGCCGCCTCGGCTTGTTGGTTGTTTCGTCGTTTCTTCATCAGGATGATACGGCAACAGTTGTAGGCCAGTCCCTTCTCCAGCAGTTCATCGCTGACCGGACCGATGCCTCGTCGACCCAGTTCCCCAAACCCGAATCCTGCTTTGATCGTGAACATCATCGACTCCACCGCCGAGCGATCGCGACGGGCGTGCCGATACAGCGCGCTTTCCCAATCATCCGGATCGGTCAACTTGCGGCCCTTGGCCCCACTTATACTAACGGCCTTCACCCCCATCGCCAGGAGCTCATTACGTCCCTTTGCCGAAGCATATCCATCATCGCTGCTGACCAGTTCAGCCACCACGCCGGTGCGAGTGATCGAATCGCTGATCGACTCCACCAACTGGGCAGAGTCTGCCGGATTGCCGGGCTCAACTATCAAGCTGGTGATAAATCCATTTTCACTGCGAACCAGCTGAGGCTTGTAACCGATTACCGCTTCGCGACTGCCTTTCTTGATGTAAGCCGCCGATCCGTCCGAGAGGCTCAGCACCTTCTGCGTGGAGGGAAGCTTCTTATCGTCAAACACCCGATCATGGGCGTAGCCAATAACCCGCTTGGCGTCGGCCACATCACGGCTGATCTGGCTCAATAAACGCTTCAGAAGCTCCCGCCGACTAGGAGGCAGGGCTTGCATCGACAGACCCTCTTCAAGATAGCTCAGTTGCGATCCTAATGCCTCGGCCGCCTTGCCGCCCCGCTTGAGCAACTGCCGGTAATGTTTCTTCAGCTTGCCCTTCGAGTTCGCTTTGCCGGCTACCAGACAGATCCGAAACTCCAGCTTGTCCATCTGCTGCAGCCAACCAGGCACCCATCCCGGACGAAAATCCTCCAGCCCGAAAACATGTAACTTCTGCCCATAACGATAGGCCCGGTTCAACACCCCAGTGAGAACCTTCGCATCGGTCGGCCAGCTGCTGTTTGCTTTCACCGCGGTGCTGTCGATCGTCAGCTTCCCGAAATCGTCCCATTGCTCCTGGAGGATATAGCCGATCTGTTGGTCAAAGATCAACTCGCGGGTCGCATGGCTGACAAGGTTCACGTTCTCCAGAATCGTCGTCACCGCCGGTATCTTCAGGCCCCGTGCCTGCACAAATCCATACAAGCTCATCGACTCGAGCAGAAACCGCCGCGCCGCTTTCGTAGTCAACGAACCGAGAAAACCACGAATCATCAAGAACACATATACCGCATAAGCAGGCATCCGTGGACGGCCTGTCCCAAGATTCAATTCGCCAGCCAAAATATCCGCCTCCTCGATATTCAGCTCCGCAAAATCCGCCGTAGCGCTGGCAAAGAACCTGCCATCTTCCTGTCGCAGTTTCTTCTTCTCACGCGCATGGACATCCAGATCCTTCTCGATCGCATCGATGATTTGCGGCGCGAACTTGGACAACTCGTCGACTTCATCGAGAAAATCACGGAAATCGGTGTCTGGAATCGGCAAAATCAGGTTGCCTACGCGATTGATATCGGCTATCTTCCGTTCTGTCGCACATGCTGCCATGTTCTTCTCCTTGTGAGGTTTTAAGATACTGAACACTAGCATGTTGCGACATTTTTATCAAGCCATGAAATGGCCTTTCCTCAGATTTTCTTTGCGCTTCTTTGTGCCTTTTCGCGGAGATCAATGGCTTTTCGGATAAGGTCTAGCTACCACCAATGTCCGGCACTATCGGCAAATTCCCGAGATCAGACTTAACGTTATCGCTCCCTGAGGGACGGACATTGACAGCAGCCTGTCCCTGAGGTTGGAAAACGTACCTCAGGTTAGCCCGTGAGCGTGTATGTTGAATGGCGGGCATTCCGCAGAAGTTTTTTGTTCTGCTATTTTGCGAAACAGATAATCCCGGAAACGTCTTTCTGTGGGACGATGGGGCGCAGGATTGGTGGTTTACGGGAAGTTCCCTTTACCCGAATATCTACAGCTTCGGCCGTGGTTCCTGGATCTTTTTCTTCGCGGACTCGAGCTCGGCAAGCGATCGCAAATTCGTGAACCTGGCCAGTGGTGAATTTTTTGCCGTTCCCTAGGGGAGATTAAGGCGGGTTTGAACCGTCACACCCTCCTCCGACTGGAATAGCAGAAACCTGAGGTGGTAAAGGCGGGCCGACGTCGTCAGCCCGCCTGCTTACTGTCATGCTTTCCGTCGCCGAGCTCCCCCGGTCTCGTGCCGGGGTGGTGCTGGTTGAGTGCTACAGAACGCGTACCCGGAAGCGGGGTATGCTGTCCCCAGGCGTGAGATGTAGCTGGATCCCAGCGCCACACCCCGGCACGAGACCGGGGGAGCCTGAAACACGCTAAACACATACACGTCGGCCCGCCTTTGTCTCAAGCCATTGACCACAACCGCGTATCTCACTGTTTCCCAACGGTGTCTGATAGGACAAGTGGGCTAAAGTATTGACACAATCTAATCGATACCCGAAGCGTACCGCGACCAAACTTGGAAGCCACCGTTCAATCATGCATGCGCAGCAACCCACGATCCTCGGCCTGAGGAGATCCTTCGGCTATGGTGACCGCCTCGGCCTGGCCTGTCCCGGTCACATCGAAGCCGATGCGAAGTTCGACTTCGCCGCAATCTTTGCCCAACAATCGATCCGGGAACTGACCCGTACTCAGCGCACGCCGGAGGAAGTCATGGAGGCGGCGCAGAATGCACTGCACGATGCCGGATACGACCGCCCGTGGGGAGCGGACGCCGATCACCTGAAGACGCATGACGACGTCATCGTCACCTCTCGAGCCGGCTACACCTTTTTCACGATCGATCCATCGGAGTTTGTGGTCAATGAAGCCGATGAGATGGGAGAAGCCGCCCTCGACGAGGCTGTCCGAGCTCAGGAAACTGACGGCCTTTACGCCGGCGATACGGTCGCTTCCCTATACCTGGATAAGCGATTCGAAATTCCAGATCACGCTGACATTATTTTCGACAGGGAAAGCCTCTATCGTGCGGCCGCGAAATATGGACGGGCCATAGCACACTGTGAAACTATGGCCGGCTGGATCGCGGAAGAAAACCGCGACCGCCCCTACGAAATTGAAGTGTCGGTAGACGAAACCGACTCCCCTACCGCCCCTCAGGAGCACCTGTTCTTCGCCCTCGAACTGCGGCGCCGCGGGGTGGTTGTGGTGAGCTTGGCCCCCCGCTTCATCGGCGATTTCGAGAAGGGTATCGACTACCGGGGCGATCTCGATGCCTTAGAGCGTTCGCTCACCCAGCACGTTGCCATCGCCGAGGCCTACGGTCCCTATAAGCTAAGCCTGCACAGCGGTTCGGACAAGCTTTCCATCTATCCCATTTTCGGGCGTGTCTGCGGCAATCTGCTGCACGTAAAAACGGCCGGGACGAGCTACCTCGAGGCGCTACGAGTAATTTGCCGGAGAGATCTTCTGCTCTTTAAGGAGATCGCCTGTTTTTCGGCCGGGCGATTCGCCACCGATATTGCCAGCTATCATATTTCGACGACCGAAGACGATATCGCGAGATTGGGACATGCCGGATTTTCCGACTATGAAACCACCTACTTTGGGGAGGATGTGGGTCGGCAAATGCTTCACGTTACATTCGGATCAGTCCTGACCATGGGTAAGAGCCACGGCGGACAGCCCTTCAAAGAAGCCGTTCTGGAAGTGCTTCACAAATACCCAGATGATTACCGCGAGGTCTTGAACATTCACTTTACCCGACATCTGCAGATGCTTTCGGCGGGGTGAGCATCGAAAGTTCATTACCAAGCCCTTGTGGATGGCCACACGGCCTCCATATTGAACGCTGGTTGTTTGAAAGCAATTGAACTGGGTTTTGCGCGTGGCCTCCCAATTTCAACCCAGATCCTTCCTGTCGACTTGCGTTCCATTGAGATTAGGTAGGGCGAAGCGTCCCCGCTGAGCCGCGTGCCGTGGCGATCGGCTCAGCGGGACGCTTCGCCCTAGCTACCGTGTACTGCGTGACTGACGGTTCATTCCAACACATGTCATGCCGGCCAATGGCCATTGTTCGCACTCACTCAACCGGCCTGCCCGGGCAGCAGCGCGCGCACCGATTGGAGCGAATCGGCCTCGCCGGCCGGCTTGTCGCGCCGCCAGCGGGACATACGGGGAAATCGCAGCGCGATCCCGCTCTTGTGTCTCTTCGATTCCCGGATGCCGTCGAAGGCGAGTTCAAAGACGAGCGCGGGTTTCACTACTCGGACAGGACCAAACCTCTCCAGCGTATTCGCTCGCACAAAAGCATCGACTTCGCGGATCTCGACGTCAGTCAAGCCAGAATAGGCCTTGGCTACGGGTAGCAGTCTATCTCCGTCCCAGACGGCGAAAGTGTAGTCGGTAAAAAGCCCGGCCCGGCGACCGTGTCCCGCTTGGGCATACACCATAACGGTATCAATGGTGAACGGATCGATCTTCCACTTCCACCAATCCCCTTTGACACGCCCTACGCGGTAGCGGGCGTCTCTCCGTTTGAGCATGAATCCCTCTACACCGCGATCGCGACTAGTCAGGAGGAGGGAACGCAGAGCCGACCACTTGGATTCTTGAACCAGCGGGGAGAGCATGATTGTGGACCCTTCCGGTTGGCTATGAACCAGACTCTCCAGCCCAGCGCGTCGGGTTTGCGTGGACTGGTCACGCATATCGGAACCATTCTTCTCTAAGCAATCGTATGCCATGAATACGACGGGGACTTCACGCCGAATTCGGGGAGTTACGTTTTTTCTACCAATGCGCCGCTGCAGTGAGCCAAACGGCAGCGGACTACCGTTGCTCCAAGCAAGAATCTCGCCATCGAGCACAACGCTATCGGAAAGCAATGCCGCCGCATCCGCTATTTCGGGAAATCGGTCCGTCAGCATGTCCTCTCCGCGCGACCAGATCACAACCTCGATGCCACGCTTGATGAGTTGTGCACGGATACCGTCCCATTTCCATTCCACCTGCCACTGCTCAAGCGCGCCGAGAGAGATCTCCGCTTCCCCTTCCCACGGATAAGCCAGACAGAACGGATAGGGACGCGCCGCCTCATCGTTGCTCTGGCCGCCCTCCAATACAGCCGCAAAGCCCGCTGCCGACGTCTGCCAGTCACCGATGACGCGATGGGCCATGACCGCAGCGGGGACCCCGGCTACGGCCGCCAGGGCCCGTACCACCAAGGTTCGCTGAACACCGACTCGGAAAGCTCCGGTGATCAGCTTATTAAAGACGAAACGCTCTTTCAAATTCAACAATCTCCAGGTGCCCAACAGGGAAGCAATTCGCTCGGCCTCAGGTAGATCCCGCAACGGGATAACATGCCCTTCAACGACTTCATGAAGGAACAGAGGCGCCTCACATTTACCCTCAGGAAGCAGGAGAGCCAACGTTTCCGCCAGGTCTCCGACAAGCTCATAGCACTCGTCGACCAGCCAACCCGGGAAACCGGAGAGCTCGCTCACGCATTCGCGAAGTCGAGTCGAGTTGACCGGCCTGGGCAGGCGCTTTCCACAGAGGAAAAACAGCGCCCATGCCGCATCCTCGGGGGGCGCTTCCCGGAAATAGCGCTCGAGAGCAGCCACTTTCAGGTTTGTGCGATTTGACTCATCGAGTTCGCTGAAGAGTCGAGTAAACCGCTTCATTCAGCTTCCTCTCGTTCCCCGGTGTATCGGGTGGGAAGCTCAAATGTGTCCCATCCGCCCTCGCGCAGCCACCGGCTCAGGGCACGGGAATAGCCGTGAGTAAGCCCGCCGCGATCGGCCCCCGTATCCCGTATGGTCTGCACCAGGCCGTCCCAATCGGCATGGTCGGAAAGAATAAAGCCGCGGTCCAGAGCCCGGCGCCGGCGCGCCCCCCGGATCCGCATCCAGCCACTTGCGAAAGCGAGTGAAGAAGGACCGAAACGGCGCAGCCACGGGGTGCCTCGGGTGGAAGCCGGAGCGATGACAAGCCCCCTTCCCTTGATGTCGGCTATGCTCTCAGGCGAGCCGTGCTGCACTTCCGCCAGGGACCGCCCGGCACGCTCATAGTGGGGCAGAAATCTCGCTACTGCCCCATGAACGTAAACCGGACCGATGCTCGCGTCGATTCCCGCCAGGATGCGCTGAGCTTTGCCTAACGCATAGGCAAAAACGACACTGGTAACTCCAGCGCGCTGGTTAGCCCGCCACCACTGATTGATCTCACCAAAAATCACCCGCGTTTCCGGCCACCGGTAAATCGGGAGGCCAAAAGTGGTCTCACTGATAAAGGTGTGGCACTTCACGGGTTCGAAGGCTTCGCAGGAGGCATCGGGGACGGTCTTGTAATCCCCACTGATGACCCAGATTTCTCCTCCCACCACAATTTTCACTTGGGCGGAACCGAGAATGTGGCCGGCTGGATGAAGAGAAACCGTCGCCTCTCCGAGTTTCCTTTCCTCCCCGAACGGCAAAATTTCTACACCTGCATCCGTCCCGATCCGCTCCCGAAGCACCCCTTCGCCACTGATACTACACAGATAAGCCTCACTTCCTGGCCGCGCATGGTCGCTGTGCGCGTGGGTGATCACGGCACGCCCTACCGCCATCCATGGGTCGACGTAAAAGCCGCCCGCTTCGCAGTAGAGCCCCGCGGACGTTACTGTGATGAGATCTGACTCCATGCCGGTGCTAAGCAACTCTGCCGACTACGTTTATCATTGCCCCGAAAGGGATAGATATCTTACTCATTCGCCCCATGAACGTGGCAATCATCATCTCTCTTCCCTTCGTTACCGGCGCCATCGGCTGGCTGACCAACCTCGTCGCCATTCGCATGCTATTTCGCCCGCGAAATCCCATACGGCTCTTTTTCTTTTCCTGGCAAGGATTGATTCCTAGGCGCCAACCGGAAATCGCCGAAAGCGCCGGCGAGATCGTCGAAAAGGAGATCTTAAGCAAGCATCTTGTTCGACAGGAAATTTCAAAACTCGATATCGAGAAATTAATCCAGGAATTCGTTGACAAGATTGTCTACCAAGGGTTGGCCGGACGTCTGCGCAGCATTCCCTTGATCGGCGGCCTGATCAATGACACTACGCTCGGTATGCTGCACAACATGGCGATCGAGGAGATGCGTAAAGAGTCGGCTAGTTTGGTAGACAAAGTGGCCACTGAAATGGAGAACCGTCTGCAAGTGAAACGCATGGTCACCGAACGAATTGCCCAATTTGATCTCGACACCCTGGAGAGAGTCGTCAACCAGGTGGCGGCCAGCGAGTTTCGCAACATCGAACTGCTTGGTGGGGTCCTCGGCTTCGCAGTTGGCCTGCTACAACTGATTCTGTTGCTGCTCACCGGCAACCTGCAGATCGTTTAGCAATCTGTCGTGGTTGGAGCCTGCAGATTGCGAGGAGAGGCGGCAGGAATTGTCGAGGCAAGAATCTGTATGATCGCGGCCTACGGCAGATCCTGCACAAAAAGGGAAATTTGAGGATCATGGTGCAGAGCAGCAGGCACAACCGCTATGCCGGGATCGTCTCCCTGCGGGTAAGCAACGGGATCGGACAATCCAGTGAAGCGGAAAAGGCGCGCAAGACAAGCTGGCCAAGGAGCTCGAGGACATGGAAAAGGATGTCGCTTCGCTCGGTAGTGAGATTTCCGGGTTAGGGCCTTGGTGTCGTGTATCACTCCCAGGGAGGGTTTTCGGGCAGAGTGCGCTCAAACTCCGCGATTAATTCAGCCTCGTAGCGGCCCTCGAATGTTCCCTCAAAGAAGCGGTCCAGGGCTTCGCCGTGCAGCTGTTGCCAGCAACTTTCCTCGGCGCCCGGATTAACTGGGTAGAAAAGAGCCCCATTAGCCTTGGCTGCCGCTAAGTCCCCGGGCGCGTCCCCGATCATCAACATGTGATCGGGCGCATACTTACCGGTCGCGACCAAGTCAATGTGCTGGGTCTTAGTGCCCAGTTCCTGACCCGCAATCAAGGCCACGAAATGATCGATTTCATGCTCGCGCCATTCCCGCTGGAGCGCCTCCGTGGGCGTCTGTGACACGACTATGACGTCGGCCTGACTTCGCATCCGCTCCAGACATTGGCGCACCAGGGGAAACGGGGGCACGCCAAAAACGATATCGGCCACTGAGGCATTGACCGCGTCGGACCACTTCTTGACCGGCACGAGGCCGGTGTTACCCCCGTCGACTTCCGCCGCCAGGGTGGCATTGCCCAGTTTGGTCTCCCGCTGCATCCACTCGGTCAGGGAAGGGATATGGGGAACCGCAACATTCCGAGTCGTCGTCTCAGGACGATCACGGAGCAAATTCAAAGCGAGTTCCAACGCCGGAAACCGGTTCGCGCCCCTTGACTTCGAGTACAGGTTCACAAACTCCCAAACCTCGCGGGCATATTTGCTCACCGCCTGCAGGCCGAAGTGTTTGATGAACATCGGTGTAAAGCACTCCTTGTGCTTTATCTCCATCGAATCGAATACACACCCATCGGAATCGACTCCGATAAAGAAATCGTGGGTGGGCTCAAAATTCCGCAATTCTTCGGCGGGATCGGTCATTGTTGGAATACCTCCGGGTTTACCGGAGTGCCGCTTTTCGTGCTTAGGGCGGACGTCACCGTAATTACGAACAGCAACACAAACAGTTTCGGAATATCTACCGTATACCGACCTGCTACTCAACCGCAATGTCACCGCCGCGTTCGATCAAATTCAAGCGGGATTCGAGGAACTCATGAGCACCTCCGCCATTTCGCGTGACGACACCGTGATCGTTTACGGCGACAATAACAACTGGTCGATGTCCGCAGCCCCGACGAATTCACGGGCAAGGTGCTGGCCCCTCCGGGTCTACCCGAGACCTGCCAGCGGGGCGGGCACATTCCGGGCGCTAGAAATGTGCCGTGGCTGACAGCCGTGGCCGATGACGGCACCTTCAAATCGGCCGACGAATTGAATCAGATCTACGTCCAAGGGCAGGGAGTCTCCAACGACAAGCCCACCATCGCCTATTGCCGGATCGGGGAACGTTCCAGCCACACCTGGTTTGCACTCAAGTATCTGGTAGGCCTTGACGATGTGAAGAACTACGACGGCAGTTGGACTGAATACGGCAACCTCGTCAACGCACCGGTCGCGAAGTAACCCAACGTACAGCTATCGCTGTTTTCATGATCTAAAAGAGGCCCGGGCTCTGTGCCCGGGCCTTTTTTGCTCTTTCAAAGACGCGCAGAGGAAACACCCTTGATTCCTAAGCGGCTCGGGTCAAATTCTATCCCCAAGAATGACTCTCAAGTCCATTGTCTGGGGCATGCTGGGCGCTTCCGCAATTTGCGCCTTCTCCTATTACAATGACTTTGTATTGAGACAGGCACTTCTGCTCGGAAGTCATCTGCCCGTGGGCGTCTTCGGACCCCTGATTGTCTTCCTCCTGATAGCAAACCCCTTGCTTTACGCGATTCGACAGCGATGGGCCCTTTCGGGTAAGGACCTCGCCGTTGTACTCGTCTTGACCCTGACTGTCTGCGCGATTCCGAGCAACAACCTGATGCGCAACTTCACCCCCACGCTCATGATGCCTCACCACAGCATCAAGCGCGAAGTGGGCTGGAGCGAGCATCGTCTGATCGACCTCGTACCGCCGGTCATGCTCGCAGACCCGGGTCCCAACGACTCTGCCTTGACGGGTTACATTCAGGGCCTCGCGCGAGAAGGACGGTCCATCTCGATTGTGGATATACCGTGGCGAGCCTGGTGGCGCACGCTGCTCTTCTGGCTGCCCACTATCCTCTCACTCTGGATCGCACTGATCGGATTCTCGCTGCTGTTCCATAAGCAGTGGTCCGCGCACGAGATATTGCCCTACCCCATCGCGGAACTAACCGACTCACTGCTTCCCAGGGCAGGTGGCGCTGCCATTACGCTATTTCGCAATCGGGCCTTTCTGGGCGCTGCCATCTTCGTCTTTCTAATCCATTTCAACAATCATCTTTACCGGCACGTTCCCGACTGGATCGAAATCAAGCTGCGCTATAATTTCGCGCCTCTGGTGGCCTGGCTTCCGGCCGAATTTTACGTCAACAGCGACCTGCCTCGCGTGATCAATTTCCGAATCTATTTCACGGCCATCGGGATTTCTTTCCTCCTGGCCCGAGACGTTTCCCTCACACTGGGCATTGGCCCCATGCTCTATGGCATCATAGGCGGAATTTTCGGCCTCTATGGTGTTTCGTTGACGGCGGGAGGTTATTGGCGCTCCCACTCCGCCTATATTCTGTTCGGCGGTTACTGCGGGCTATGCCTGGCGGTACTCTTCCTGGGCCGGCGCTACTATTTCGAGGCCATACGGCAATCTCTCTGGTTTCAACCAAAAGAAGCAGTCGAAGGCCACAGCATTCTCGGGGTCCGGCTGATTGTTTGCGGCCTCCTTTGCTGTTTCATCCTCCTCAACTGGGCAGGACTGGAATGGCCCTTTGCCGCAGCCTACATCGGCATCGCGGTCATAATCTATATCGGAATGAGCCGGATTCTGGCGGAAACCGGCCTTTTCGCCAATATGCCTCTGATTTCGCCGGAAGGCATGTGTCTGGGTCTTTTGGGGATGCAGTTCGTAGGCCCTCAAGCCACAATTATTATGGGTCTCTTGACTTCCGTTTTCCTCCTCAATCCACACGAGGCGTTTATGCCTTTCATCTCCAATAACCTAAGGATACTGGAGCTCCGCCGGGTGGCCATTTCTCCGATGATCAAGTGGAGCATCCTAACCCTGGTTGTGGGTATGATAATCGCGCTTGTGGCCTGTATGTACTGGCAGTACTCGGGTGGAAACATCAACGTTCACCCGACTTCATTAAACCAGGCGCCTCGAATGCCATTCCAGCTAGGCCTAAAGGTGAAGCAAGCGTTGGATGCCCAGGGCATTGTCAACAGCGGCGATATTGCGTCCTCCTGGCATCGTTTCAACCGCATCGCGTTTCAACCCGGCCCCACGGCGGCGGTAGGGTTCGGCGTGGCCGGGGTGCTCTGCTTCACAGCAATTCGCTGGCGTTTCCCCAAATGGCCGCTCCATCCGGTGATGTTCGTAACCTGGATCGGCGTCATGCCTCGCAATTTTGCCGTCAGTTTTCTCATCGGCTGGGGTATCAAATCCATCGTCAGTCTGGTGGGCGGAGAACCCATGTGTGCGCGCCTGAAACCCGCCTTCCTCGGATTGGTGGTTGGCGCACTGATGGCGGGAATGTTCATTCTGACCAGCAATTTCATCCACTACTTGATCAGTGGAGATGTGGTTTCGCGGGGCGCGTATTGGTGGTAACAATGACCCGCCGGGCGCTATTTCTTGGCCTGCTGTGCGCCGTTCTTCTCAACGGAGTGACCTATTTCAACGACTTTGTGCTGCGGCAAAACTATCTCATTGGCACACAGATGCCCATAGCCGTTTACGGCGTTCTGGTCCTTTTCCTGATCGGAGTATATCCGTGGCTCAATCGCTGGACGCCTCTAGCCGCCCTAAGAGCGAGTGAGATCACGGTTATCCTCGCTATGAGCCTGGTGGCCTGTGCGGTGCCCAGCACCAACCTGATGCGCGGGTTTGCACCCACGCTGATGATGCCGCATCACTATAATCGGATAAATCCCGGCTGGGCTGAAAGCGGCCTCCTGGAGCAGGTTCCCGATTTCATACATCCGCAAACGGGGGACGATGATGATGCCCTTTCCGGATTCATTCAGGGCATAGGAGCCTCCCCCACGAAATCCGTGATGTCCCGGATACCCTGAACGGCGTGGGAGGGCCCTCTTCTGTTCTGGACACCTACCGTACTGGCACTTTGGATCGCCCTCGTTTGCCTTTTTCCTTCCCCGCAGCGTCACTTTCACGGTAGGAATCGGTCCCTTCATATTCGCGGTCGTGGCCGGATCATTCGGGCTGTTCGGAATCAGCCTGCGCGGTGGCGGTACCTACTCGATGGGAAATCACATCCTCTTCGGCGCCTACCTGGGCCTCTTTGTTACCATTCTGGTCACGGGACGGCATTTCTATGGCCATGTGCTCCATCGTGCTGCCGGACGCCCAACCACGGATTCGGTGCCCGGGTACTGTGTCTGGGGTGCCCGCGGGTGCTTCCTTGCACTGGCCGTATTCCTGTCCCTGCTCGCTCTCACCGGCCTGGACTGGCTCCATATCCTTCTATTCACCCCCTTCACCCTGATCAACTTTACCGTGATGAGCCAGTTACTGGCCGAGGCCGGTCTCTTCAGCAATGCGCCCATGTGGTCTCCAGCGGCTACAAGCTCAAGGCATTCACGAATTATCGCCTGACGACAGCAGCTGGCAGCAGTTAGCCATGCTGTCGCCTTCGGGCCCGCATCTCGTCGCCATCATTGCCGGGTTCGGCCTCGTGCTCACATTTGCTTACGCGCGTCTGCGATTCAGGAACTGGCCCATCCACCCCATTCTATTCGCCACCTGGACAGCGGCCTTCCCACTCAATCAGATCGCCTCCTCGTTCCTCATCGGATGGCTGGTCAAGGTCATAATTGAGCAGTTCGGGGGCCAGACCTCCATCGCCAAGATGCGCCCGCTTATGATCGGACTGGTAGCGGGTGAACTGATCTCCGCGGTTTTCATGGTCGGGTTCGCCTGGATCTATTACGCTCTCAGCGGCGACATTCCCAAACGCTATTCCATATTCGGCTAGCAGACTGTCGGACTTTGTCCGCAATCTGTCGTTTGCCTGATCGTCCAAACTCCAATTTCGTCACTTTCACCAACTTCCTTTCAAAAGTCGCGAATCTAAGCCCGACAGATTGTTAGTGAGGTATACCCAGATCGTGCATGCGCTTATGCAGGGCTTGGGCAGCTTCATGGAAGGGCTCTTCCAGGTATTCTCGATGATCGCTGAAATCGTGATGGTGCTGTACCTGATGGTCGTGCTGTAAGGCGATATGGCGAATGTACTGCACACTGCCGTCAATGAGAGTCAGCATATAGCGGGCAACCTCGGCATCGAACATCCACCACTCACCTCCTACCGCGATATAGACGGGCGAAGTGTGTGCAAAGATTCCACGCCGCCATCCGTCAAAATGTGCCTGCGCTTCATAGTTGGGTCCGGCGCAGCGAGCGGCCAGCCAGGAATGCTTCTCTATCGTCAGCGTCGCCCGCAAATGAAGGCTACGGGAGCCCTTTGCCTCCTCGGTGGAGGCTACCACGCGCCCTTCCTGCACGATCTGCAGCGTGTGAACTGGAAAAATGGAGTGCGCGTGTGCTTCCACTTCAACGCATCCACCGTTTCCCGGCAGTCTCACCGTATCCCCGATTTCAGCACCCCCTACGTTAAAGAAAAGGAGTGGGCCCGAGCTCAGGAAGGTGTGCCCTCTCCCCAGCCATCGGCACCAACTCTCATAGTCAAAGGGTTCATCGGCGGGAATATGAACATAGGTTCGGCAGATGCCGACCGGGACGTCGGCCGTCATTTTGTCGGTCCCGCCGACCAGGGGCAGGCGATATCCACAATTAAGGTACTTGTAGTATTCGGAGTGATTGTACTTGCTATGCACCAACATCTCGACGGCATCGGCACGCTTAGTCGCGATCAAAGCAGCCGGTTCGCCGTTTGGATTGGGCAGGTGGGGAATCACTACGGTGCCACCCTGTTCGTGACAGGCGTCCGCCCAGCGCGATAGCGTGATTTCCAGGTTGTCCCCGATTCCGGCTTCCGAAGGACCGTCCGAACACCAGGGAGAGACATGCTCCTTTAAGCCCAGTAGCGATAGGTGCCCCAGCAGATGCTGACGATTTTCTTGAGACGTGTATACAATCGTCTCCCCGTTGTGGCTGACGGTGGGCCGACCGACGAAATCCTCCGCATTGGTGAAAAGATGCCCCCATTGGGATACCAGCAGATTGACCACGTTAAGGTCTTCCCCTCCAGCCTCGCGGTGCCCTCCGCGCTCACCCAGAAAATGAACATGCGTGTCCCCGCTGAACCACCGCCGCGCGTTCATGTGCGTCCACCGTTTAAGCCTGAGTTCGAGTTTCCGCTGGCCCGGTGTGATTTTGACGCGGGTGCGCAGAGGCTCGTACTCGAATCCACGCGCCGCATCGACAACCACATCTCCAAGTGGCAGCCAGCCTTGGCAGGTTCCCTCAATATAGGCATAGGTGATCTGCCCCAGGCGTAAGTCGCCACCAATATCCGTATGCCAGCTTCCGTGATTTGAATTCACACGATCGTGGTGGCCGTGGGGTTGGTAGGGAATGCCCTGTGGAGACCGGAAATGGATTCGGCAAGGTATCGGACTGCCCGTCTCATCATCCACCACCGTGGTGTGCACCCAGTTTTTTCCCGTTTCCACTATTCGCAGCTCCAACCGCGGTGTCGAAGCCGAACCCTCCTCGTTCAGTCTGCCCCAATTCACCGTTCCCAGCGATTCGCCCCCCTGCTTCACTTCCATGGTAGCCGAGGCCGTGGCGGCAATTTCTACATAGGCTGGACTTGAAAGCTCATTGGTCGGTTCACCCCATCCCACCCGCGAATCGCCCTCGTTCCCGGCTGCGGCAGGTTTGGGCAGCGGAAACACATAGGTAGCCACCCCGCGATCGACTTCCACCTCGAGATCGAACGGTCGCACCGCATCCGCCTCTTGTGTGAGCGTAATTTTCACTGGTTTGCGGGCCGTGCGATGAAAGGGCGCCTCTTCCAGAAAGCCTAGAGTGATGCCCCCGATAACTAACTTGCTGTCAGCCGGGCGTATCGACACCGCACGTAGATCCTGATGTGGCCATGGATTTCTCCACGCCCAGAGGTAGAAGGCGACCGGCCATGCATGTTCGACCTCGGTCTGCCGGTGCCCTGCCTTTCCCCACCTGCCCTCCAGGCGAGGTTGTAATCCATCTTTCTCGTCAGGTAGCGCCACAAACGGCAATTGTCCCCAACCCACTGGCACGCAACCAATTTCGAAGCGTTTGCGAACAGGAATCCGAACCTCGCGGTTATCTTCAAAGCTGAAGACATACTCCGCAATGATGCCCCCGATATTGTCCCCCTGTAGGCAATCTGGCTCGAGGAGGCTATGGGCGAATATGACATGGCGGGGTCTCCGTTCGACTGGAATGCGGATACGCTCAGTAGCCTTTCCCGATCCATCGAAAAGCAATAAGCTGTGTTCAGAATCGCCATCAGCAGAACCGATACAGAAAGGTATTCCTCGAAGCTGCTGTATGCCCAACGAAATTCGGTCCCCCAGACCGCTGCCAAAACAAGCGGTCCCTGAATTATGGAAGGCTCGCAGATCGAGTGGTTCGTAAGCCGTTTTCATCTCTTGATCCAGATGCTATCCAGCACCGTGTGCCGGAGTCGATCCTGATCCGGGCCCGCCTGCTGTCTCCTTCGGCGCAACCTTCAAATCGTGAATGGCACATTTCGTCGCGGTGCGAAGGACTTCCTCTCGCCCGATTTCATCAAAGGTGAATCCATGGGCCTACCACCCGGTGGCAACACATGGGCGGCAACTAAGTATTGTTACCTACTGCTGTTCGCAACCAAGGGTTGTTGACTTTGGACAGGGCCAAAATTGTAATTGCGGTCAGGAAGAACAAGGCGGGCGATCAACGGTGGGAGCCGCAACGCCTTGATCGACGATGACGATCGTTATTCTAGTAATCGAGGAGCATGGCTCGCGGCAGGCTTTAGCCGCCTTTAGCAGCAACGAAAAGGCGGAACAATACGTACTTCAAGAGAAGATACCCAAGCCGGAATTCGTCTATCACGAGGTCACCGAAAAGGTCTCCGCCGATCCTGAGCGTATCTATGTTGCGCACAAAGCCCTGAGCGGACACGCCCAATTCATATCGGGAATCTTCCTCAATCGATTTGAAGCGCAACTCTCGTTCAATGAAACTGACGACGGCTTTGTGCACCTACTGGAGATTGATGATCCCAATAAAGAGGAAATCGACGCTGTCCTCGACCGAGCCGAGAAAAAAGCGCAGCCAACTGCTGCCCAGAAGGCCAAACCTCAGGCTACCCTTCCCCCCTTTGAGAAGAAGAGCTGGGTCGATAAATTTGGGGGAAAAAATCAATTCATCGCCCTGGTTTCCCTCACCTTGTTCTACATCGTCCTCAATGTCCTCTACCTGATACGATCTCGCCACGTTGAATTTGCGGAGCATGTAGCTTCGGTCGAGTGGCTGCCCGAAGGGGCCTCAGATATCTCTTACTACATCGATCGGAAATTTCGAGCCTTCGAATTTTCTATTTCAGAACGAGGGTTCATTGAGTGGACGGAGAGTCAGAGCCTTTCCGTGGGCGAGCTGGAAGATGATCCCGTAAACGTTACTCGTTACACCTTCGATTCCAATAAGCCCGTGCCCGGAATCGAATCCATGAATGAACAGGAGCAATTCGAAGCCTGGGAACTTTACACCAAGGTCAGCATTACCCAGGGATATGTCGTGAAAGAGTTCAACCGCGCCGGCGACTTGATCTTGGCCGGCGGATTCGACGGCGAAACGGGTCGTGCTTACTATCGGGGCAGAAACAACAAGAATCGTCCCTGATGGCATCTCGAAGACGCCACCGCGCCAGACTACAGAAAGAGAAATCTCTGTCCGTGGCGGGCCTTGGACACATGTTTCCTCGCAAACTGCAACAAATTTTGGAAGGCCCCTGTCGAATCGAGAAAAAGTTATGAAAACAAGTGCACTTCTTATCTGCCTGGCGGGGATCGTGTACCCCGCTTACTTACTTTCAGCCCAAGAAACCGATGAATCCCTAAGCATTCGCGAATCCACGTCAGATTTGATTTCGGAAGATGCAGAAAAATCGAGCGACCAGGCCCTGCTGGATCAACTCGAGCTCGAAAATCGTCTTCATCAAGCCAGGCTGACCAAGGAGCTGCGCCAGCTCAATACAGAGAAACAACGGCTCGAACTCGAGTACGCCCTGCAACAGCAGCAACTCAGTCTGGAGTTATCAGAACTCGACAACGAACGCCGCAGCCTGGAAACCCAGCGGGCACTCGACAAAGCCAAAGAAGCCCAGGAGACGCACACGCTTCTGGCCGAGATAAACCGCATAAAACTCGAGAACGAGCACGATCAACAGTTACAGCGCAAAGCCTTGGCCGAATTGAACGCAGCCAAAGAGCAATTGGCGGCAAAACATGCCCTCGAACTTGAGCAACGGAAGCAGGAACTCGCCCAACTGGAGGCGGAGAAAACCCGCCTGGAGTTGGGTAACGCCATCGCCGAACAAGAGCAGAAGCGATCCGAAATCCGCATCAAAGCAGAACAGTTGGAAATGAAGATGGAATTGGCTCTCATCGACAAGGAAGTCAAGGAACTCATGCTGCAGAAAACTATTCATGAAACTGAACTCACCCGTCTCAAAGCCGATCTGGAACTCCGGCAGAAGCGGGAAGCCTGGCGGGACGAGGTAAACCGGGATCCGGTTTACTCAACAGAGCCATTTCAGGACGGCATCCTGACCGTAAGCGACCGGCGCATTCCCCTCAGCGGACCCATCATCACAGGAACCGCCGACCACGTCACCCGGCGCATCCATTTTTTCAATAATCAATCCCGCGAACAGCCGATTTTTCTGGTTATCGATCGTTCTCCAGGCGGATCGGTAATGGAAGGTTACCGAATCATCAAGGCCATGGAAGCGAGTGCGGCGCCGATACATGTGGTGGTGAAGTCATTCGCCGCCAGCATGGCCGCCGTGATCCTGACTTTGGGTGAGACCTCCTACGCTTATCCCAATGCCATTATCCTCCACCACCAGCCTGGGACCTACTCGTGGGGAAACGTGACCCAGCAGAAGGAACGCCTCGAGATTTTCAAGGAATGGGCTCGCCGCCTGCACACCTCGGTGGCTGAGAAAATGGGCGTTTCCCTGGATGAATTTTACGATCAGATGTACCGGGAGAATTCCCAAGGTGATTGGCAGGAGTTTGCCGATGTCGCGCAAAACCTGAAATGGATCGATCACATCGTGGTCGAAGTCCGCGAAGAAGGCGTAGTCAAACGTCCGACCGACAGTCCGCCGCGACCCTGGTACTTTTACTTCGCCGATGGGGAAGCCACCCAAGGCCAACCGCCGCCCACGAACTTCCACCTTCCCAGACCGGAACCCTTCGATTTCTATTTTATCTATAATCGCGACGGGCGCTTTCGCTGGGACTAAGCAACCTATGAAGATCTAACATGATAAAGCATCTCGTTTTCCTCAACGGTCTGGCCTGCTTCTACCTGATCCTGTTCTCGCCCGTGGCGGTGAGGCAGAACAGCAATGAGAATATCAACCAGGTAGACCGATTGAGAGAGGCGGGAGTCATCATCCAGGAGAGACTCGAGACCTATGCCGCCTCCATAGGTAAACCGGAGATTGCGCGAGATCGAGAGATGCTTTCAAATTGGCTCACCGACGCCTCCGCCACCAATTACTTTCTCGTGTTTCCTGCCTTCATGGTGTTTCTCTTCAACACCTTGATCCTGCTGCGCATGTGGCTGCGCCCGTGAACAGGCGAATAGCTTCTTCAGTTCCGATAGGTCTGACCTTAAACGGAGAACACCACCGCTAATCTCAATGAGCGAAAAGATACCTATCCTAGATCCGGGTTCGATGACCCAGGCATTCCAAACCGAGGGTTACTTCCTCCTCCGATCAGTCATACCCGAGGAGCGTCTGGCAGACCTGCGCTCGACCTGCACCTCCGCCATAGAAGACATGCACCGCCAGATGGATGCTGAGAATACCGATGTTCTCGGAATCAATCACCGGGGTAAACGCTACTTCGTAGGGCAGACCTTCCGCAACCATCCAAAACTCAGTACCTTTTTGTTCAGCGACCTCATGGCCACCATTTGTCGCGCGACATTGGGCAAGGACATCTTTTTCCACAATGATCAATACGTGGTCAAATCCGGAAAAACGGGAATGAGTTTCAGCTGGCACCAGGACTCGGCCTACGTTCATGCCCGCATCGGTGACCACCCCGAACACATTACCTGCTGGTGCACGCTCGATGACGTCGACGAAGAGAATGGCACGGCCTACATTCTGCCCCTATCACGGTACGGGAAACGCGAGTTGGCGCCCCATAGAAAGGACGAATCTACCAACGACCGAGTAGGTTTTTTCGGTGACGATCCCGGTGATCCCGTGATCGCCCCTGCCGGAAGTATCGCGGTTTTCTCCAGCCTTGTTTTCCACCGGAGCGGGCCCAATCTGGCCGGATCCATGCGCCGGGTCTATCTTGCGCAGTACTCACCCGCCCCAATAGTTAACCGGTCTGGCGAGTTTCCCCAGTACTTTGCCCTCCCCTTCCTGCAAGACGGACGACGTGTCCGCGACGACCCCAAATGAGTCGGAGCCCTGTTTCAGGCTCCGCAGCATTGCCAACCCGCTCCGCCGGGTACGGCGCCGCAAACGGGCTCAATTGAACGACACCCTGAAAATGCCTATGGCAGATTGAAGAACTCCCCCGTCTGGAGGTCGACCAGCTGCCGCGGACCGGAACTTCCCTCAAAATAGAAGATCCAGAAACTTTGCCCGAAGCTGAATAGGTTCGGATAAGTACCCTCGCCGGTAAAGAACCACCCCGTTGAACTCAGATCGAAAAGGAACACCGAGGCGGGGTCTCCACCCGGCGCCAGGAACATCCATCCATGCTGCGCGTGGAAGAGCCATCCGGCATCGAGGAAGTTTCGATTGAAGTCCCCGAACCAGCCGGATCGGACCCATCCCTCGCCCAGTTCCTCCCCATCTGCGAATACTCCGCCTTCAGAGGATGAGATACGGAAGACCGCCAGCCCGCTTACGCGAATCAGCTTGCCCGCTGCCGTGACCGTGGTCTGCTCGCCGCTTACGGGATCGACCCGGACAATCCGGGCAGGCGCAAATGGATTGGCGTCACTGACCAGATATCGGGAGTCGGCGCCGATCGCTACGCTGCTGGGGCTCACCACAAGGCCCCCCGAAGTTACCATTTCCTGCGCGCCACTTTCCCGGCTTACCCGCACCACGCCCCTGACCTGGCAGGTGGGAGACCCGCCACCGTCACGATGTAATCGCCATTTTCGTCGATCGCGATGTCCGTGGGGTTGTCCAGTAGGCCTCCTGAGGTAATCGTTGTCTGCGTTTCGCCTTCAGGGTCGACACGAAGGATCGCTGGTGCAGCACCATCGCCTCCTTGGTCGACCACAATAAGGTCGCCCGCCGAATCGATAGCCAGGGATATCGGTTGCTCAAAACTGCCCCCGCGCGCAACTGTCGCCTGGCTACCGGTACCGGGATCGATCCTGAATACGGCGCCTTCGCCTTCGAAGGCTCCGGAGTCCACAACAAACAGGCTTCCGCTAGAGTCAATTGCAACGCCGGCAGGCGAGACGAAATTACCTTCCGACGAAACTACCGTGGCCTCCCCACTCCGGCTATCAACCTGAATGATAGCAACCTCAGCCCTATCGGTTACGTAAATGATTCCCGAGGAGTCGACCACAGCCATTCGCGGAGTTTCGAAAACACCGCCCGCCACGATCTCCGTCTGGGCTCCCGAAACCGGATCGATTCTCAGGATTGCGTCCGTTCCTTGGTCGACCGCGATGATGTCACCGTCGGCCAGTTCGATGCCGAGACCGGCCGACGCTGCCAAAACCGATGTCAATACTAGAAGAATGCGGACCTGCTTTGCGATCATCGGCATGGCAACTGAAATTTACGTAGTCCCGCTCAATTTACAAGACCATCCTGATTCCACCGGAAAGCGCATCTTGAGCACGGCTTCAGCTCTCCCGCTTACTAAACTTGATGGGCTGGCGAACTCGAGTCGCCTGAGCTTTTCCCTGTTCGATCTTGGGTATGAATCGCCAATACCTGATCACCGCCAGGGCCGGCTCCTCCAAGCCTGGATGACTCGCTTCCACAACTTCGGGGTCAATCACCTGCCCCTCTTCATTCACCGTAAAAGTGAGCACGACCTCGGCCTCTTCTGCCGCTGTAACCACGCCTTGGGGCAATACGGGAGCTTGTTGCTGAAGCGGCGTCACTCCCATTTCTGCCAGTGAGAATCCAGTCTCGGGGTCCCGGAAATAGAACGTATCGTCAATCAGCAGGAATCGATTAAAAAAGGAATCTACAGGCATTCCCCCGCTGCCAAACTCCGAGATGAAAGCGACTGGAAAGCTGATTGGGGCCGCAAACGGTTGACCGTCCCTGGCAGCCGGTACAAATCGCCAATTCTTAGCGGCTTCGAGGGCATACGAATTGAACTGTTGGGCGGTCGAACTAAGGATCTCAGCCTCCCTTACTTTTCCTTCTTTATCTACGATAAACTGCAGTTCGACCGCCCCCTCGATACCGTTCATGCGCCAGCTCAGGGGATAGAATGGAGGGAAGAAGACAGCAACTTTGGGCGGCGTGATGCCAGCCCCGTCTAAATCGCCCATGAGCTCCGGCTGGGCTTCTGTCGGTTCGACCGATGGTGGGCTCGAATCGGAAACCTCCTGTAGCGGCGCCAGGCCCTGTAGTTCGGAAAGGAACGATTCCCCACCCGTCGAAGTCTTTGCTTCCTCGGATGCCCCCATCCGGCCACCCAAAACACTAAAGCCTCCCGCCGCCAGCAGCAGTAGCATCCCCATTCGTCGCCATCCGGAAATTCCCAATCGCATTGGTCTTTAAGAAAAGGACCTACAGAACGCCCCTCAGGATCCATGTCAACAACAACCACCATAGAATTATTATTCCTGGAATAATACAGTTGACATTATTGAATTTGCCTGTACCTGGTGCATAATGCGATCACGAAGGATCAAGATAAACGGGCGGGAGACGGTATACCACTGCATCTCACGAACCACGGGCGGTGACCATCTGCTTGATCAAAGGGCCAACGAGGTGCTGCGCAGGCAGATCGGGAGGGTGAGTAAGTTCTGTGGAGTACAGGTGCTCACCTATTGCCTGATGTCTAATCACATCCACATTCTGATTCGGGTGCCAGTAGCGCAGCAGATGTCGGATGATGAACTGCTCAGACGATGTCGTGCCCTATACGTCCACAGTCCCCATAGGGTTGAAGCGATAACCAGAATTCTGGCCGCGGGCGGAAGACCAGCGCAGCGCCTGCGCCGACAACTCGAGAATCGTATGCACGAACTATCCGCATTCATGAAGGAACTCAAGCAACGCTTTACGCTTTGGTACAACCGGGAGTACTGCCGATTTGGAACCCTCTGGGCGGAACGATTCAAGAGCGTGATCGTCGATGCTGACAGCCTCGCGATCCGGGCCGTGGCCGCATATATAGACCTGAATCCGCTGCGGGCTGGTCTCTGCAGAGAACCTTCGGAATATCGATTCTGTGGATACGCCGAAGCTCTGGGCGGTTTCGAGGCGGCTCGGGAAGGGATTTCGTTCATATGCAGGACGACAGGCTGGCAGGCCGCACAAAGATCATATCGATCGACGCTCTTCGGGATTGGAGCCCTACCCAAGGCGGCGGGCTCACCGGCGATCGATCAAGCCTATGTCAGGCGCGTCATTGAACGAGGAGGTCGGCTTCCCATGGAGCAACTTCTGCAACTACGCGTGCGCTATTTCAGTGACGGCATGGCTATAGGCAATGCATCATTCCTGGATGCGATCTTCGCTCAGTTCCGGAAGAACTTCAGCAGCAAGCGAAGGTCGGCACTGAAACCCATGAAAGGGTTTGATAGACTTAAGATTGGTTCTTTGCGCGGTTTGCAAATAAACGTCTTCGACTGATTCTTTCGGACCGAAAGAAAGGCTAACAGGTCGAATCAACTTGCCAAAGCGCAACGGCTTTTTACACTTCGGGATCGGTTGTCGTCCTGCGAGATATCTTTTTAGAAGCCCGCAGCCCCGACCTTCCGGGACAGGGAATGATCAAGTGAAGCTTCAGTATGTAGTGTTACGATCATGCCTAAAATAAGAGAAGGATTCTGTGGCTCTATCGGGAAGACACCACTCATTCGGCTGACCAGCCTATGTGCCGCCACGCAGTGCGAAATTCTTGGTAAAGCCGAGTTCCTGAACCCAGCGGGATCGGTCAAAGACCGGGCGGCATTGGGAATCATCGCGGATGCGGAGGAACGTGGGCTCCTGAAACCCGGAGGCACGGTAGTAGAAGGTACCGTGGGAAACACAGGCATTGGGTTAACGGCGGTAGCGCACGCCAAAGGGTACTCGACCGTGATTGTAATTCCAAACAATCAGGCCCCGGAAAAAATCGAGCTTCTACGGGCGCTGGGCGCTGATGTACGCACGGTCCCACCCGCTCCCTACCGGGAGTCGGGAAACTATAACAAAGTGGCCGCGCGGCTGGCCGATGAAATTTGCGGCGGCTTCTGGGCCAATCAATTCGATAACCTGGCCAATCGAAGATTTCACTATGGCACTACCGGACCCGAAATCTGGAATCAAACCGGGGGAGCCGTCTCGGCATTCATCTGCGCAGTAGGAACGGGAGGCACGCTGGCCGGAGTAACCCAGTATTTGAAAGAGCAGAACAACGAGATAATTGCCGCCTGCGCTGATCCCTACGGCGCGGCGATGTGGTCATGGTTCAAGTATGGCCACACCGACTTCGATGACGGCGATTCGATTGCGGAAGGAATCGGGCAAGGACGGGTAACGAAGAACATCGAAGGCATCGACATAGACGACGCCTACCGAATTCCCGATCCGCTGATGATAGAAATCATCTACTATCTGCTCGGGCACGAGGGCCTTTTTTTGGGCACATCATCGGGAATCAATGTCTGCGGCGCTCTCAAGGTGGCCCTGGAAGGCGGGCCGGGCCAGACTATCGTGACGGTTCTCGCTGACAGCGCCCAGCGCTATCAGTCCCGCCTATTTAATCGAGAGTGGCTGGAGGGCGAGAAACTGGCACCGAAAGGTCTGGAACTGGCAGCGATTCTGGAGCAGCTCAAATCCATCCCCTAGACCTGTCTGCCGGGCTCGGGGCTGAGCCTGGACACGGTCGGCGATCAAGGCGAAAGGTATTGGCCCAAACAGGCGACCGCCTTCTCCAGAACCGTCGCCACCGAGAGGCGGCCAAGCACGCCTTCCGGCGCCCGCAGCACATGGTTATCGGAGCAATCCAGAGGGTAAGGCCCGTAGCGCCCGGGATCCGTGGGTCCGAAAAGCGCCAGCAGGGGTATCTTCAGGGCGGAAGCCAGGTGAATTGGCCCACTATCATTGCCAACGACCATGCGAGAGATAGAAATTAACGCAATCACTTCGGGCAATGAAGTCCTTCCGGTGAGGTTCAAGAAACGTTCATGCCCATTGAGGGTGGCGCTCCCGATAGCAGGAATTCCCACCCAGAACACGCGTTCGTTGCCGCTGGCCAGCAGGCGGGAAGTAAACTCCGTGAACCCCGGCCAGATTTTTTCGGATCTGCGACTTCCCGGGAAGATCAGAATGGGCGGCCTCTCCACGCATCCCGAGAGCCCCTGCGGAAGCTCCGTTCTGCGGAACGTCAACTGACCGCGGAGAATTGGCTCCAAGTCAAAGAGCGGGAGGAACTGCAGCAGAATCTCCAGAGCGTGAGCAACGGCCCCGGTGGATGTCTGAGCAATTAATTCAGAGTAGGCGAGCCGCGCACCCTCACGCGCATCGGGCCGACCCAGTTTTCTCTCTGCGCGGGCCACCCAGGTCATCAACCCCGAACGCGCCAGGCCCTGGAAATCAAGAACTGCGTCATAACGCGATGCTCTGATCGCGCTAAGCAACCGCCAGAAATCAACTACTCCACGATGGCGACGAAAAAGCAAGACCTCATCCACAGTCCGACAGTGGGAAACGAGGGGAGCGAAAACATCGGACACGACCCAAGTGATGCGGTATTCGGGTCGCTGGCTGCGCAGGGTCTCCGCCACCTGCAGTCCATGAATGATGTCACCGAACGAAGAGGGCTTTATAACAAGAAGCTCAGCCATACCGCCAATTTCCGTAGCGAGCAGATGAAAGCAACGGGGCAAAGCTCAAGCAAACACATACGGTCCGTTGACAAAGGCAGCCGGGTAGGACCTGATGGGAGGCATTCTCGTCAACTGTTCTCGCGATTTCCGTGCTGATTCTGGTTAACATATTGGGCTGGGTCCTCGCAATCTTACCAGAGAGAATAGCCCATCTCATCTGCAGGCTGACAGGAAATCTGCTCTACTATCTGCCTACCAAGCGGCGCCGAATCGCTCTTTCGAATCTCCACCATGCATTCCCGGAACGATCGGGTCGCTGGCACCGCCATATTGCGCGAATATCCATGCAGCGGCTGGTGGAGATGGGTGCTTTCGTGCTCGCATCAGCATGGTTTTCCGATCGGCGCTACAGCAAGTGCGTCAGATTAGCGGAGGAGACCCGCAAAAAGGCCGATGCGAAGCTGGATAGAAGTACTCCGGCAATCTGCGGCCAACCCCATTTTTCGGGATTTGAAGCTGCCGTGTACGGCCCCTCTTCGCACCCCGTGTTGAGAAAATCGGGAGCCATTTTCCGTCCCCTCAAATCTCCTGTTCTGAATCGTTGGATCAAGCGGACCCGAGAGCGTTTCGGCCTTCGTTTACTTTCGCGCAGGGGTGGTTTTCGAGAAGCCCTGGCACTCCTGCAAGAAAACGGCCATATCTGCGTTTTTTTCGATCAGAACGCCGGAGAGGCCGGCGCCCTCACGACTTTCTTTGGCCGGGTGGCGTCAACGACCTTTGTCGCCGGTCTCCTGGCGCAGAAAGCCAACGCTGAGGTCTACGTATTTTATTCGCGTCGTCGGGGATTTTGGAAAGCCGATCTGGTAGCTGAATTCATCGACACTGCGCGCGACCCAGACAGCGTGACGTTTTCCCTTAATCAGTGGCTGGAGAACGCAATGAAGGGAAGCGATGCCCTGTGTGCTGATTGGCTTTGGGCTCACGATCGGTGGAAGACGCAGGACGTGCCCGAAAAGCGCCTTCGCCTCGAGCAAAAACGCAACCGGTTAGCGAAAGAATGCCAATTTCGCAACTGGGAGGCCCTCCCTAAACGAACCCGGATCTGGATTCGTTTGCCGAACTGGTTAGGGGATGTCGTCATGTGCATTCCCCTCATTCGCGCGCTGCGCCAAAGTCGGCCGGACGCCGAAATCACGCTACTGGCTCCCGAACCGCTAGTCGCCTGGTTGAGGGCACTGGAGCTGGCCGAGGAGGTGCTCAATGTACCCCCAAAAGGACTTCGGTATTTCCATAGATTCTGGAATTTAAGAACCCGCTTTCCCGACACCTATATTCTTTTCACTCATTCCATTCGAGGTGACCTGGCGGCCTGGCTGACGCGCACACCACAGCGATTCGGCATGCGCCATGACGGAATTCCCAGGCCGCTGCTGACTCATGTCTGGAGTCCGTCCGAGGAGCGGTCGCCGGGTTCGCATCACCAACTCCTAGCCTGGGAAAATTTCCTGAAACACTTCGGTCTTTCGACCCCGCTCGATTTTTCACCTTTGCGCTCGTGCGCCCAACGAATGCCTTCGCCGAATACAATCGGCCTGATCTGTGGCACGGAGAACACTCCGGAGAAGCGTTGGCCAATTTCGTACTGGAGAAAGCTCATTGAAGGTCTCCACAGACGTTGGCCATGGCAGCATATTCGCTTGTTCGGAACGGTGAAAGACCGGGACGTAACGAGGCGCGTGGCCGAAGAGTTTCCCGAATCAATGGTTTCGAACGAAGCCGGCAGGACCGACCTAACGCACTTTTTCCGAGCCTTGGGAAAGTGCTGTCTGGTGATCAGTAACGACACCGGCGGCATGCACTTGGCCAATGCCGCTGCTACGCCATTGGTAGCGCTCTTCGGCCCCACCAATCCGGTGCGGACGGGTCCCATCTTCCAGGCGCCCAAGCGAATCATCCAGCCTCCCGGCTGCGCCCGCAGCGGCGGCGGCAAGATGGCGGATATTCATCCCGACAGCGTTATCGAAGCCGCCGCTGCGATGCTGCCCCCGGAACATCAAATACCCAAAACCTGATCGACCGCACTAATCGCCGCCTCTACCGATATCGCTTCCATGGAACGCCCGTATACCTGATCATCCACATCGGTGGAATTGGGCATGGGGTTGGTCGCGAAGTCAGGATCTGTAAGCACTAGAGCATTATCCGACCACGGGCGCCAGATACGTTCACTGGACTGTCCGAACAGAGCCACGACCGGACACTGACAGGCCGCGGCAAGATGCATGGCAGCCGTATCCACGCCAATGAACAGGTCGCATTCGGCAAGCAGGTGACTCAAGTTAAGCCACGACAGGTTTCCACCAGTAGAAATACACCGAGAACCTCCGCTACGAGCCAGGAAAGCTCCCAGTTCCACTTCCTCGGGGCCCGGGCCAACACTGATCACCAGATTCTCGAAACGGCCGGCCAGGTAATGCAGCAAACTTTGCCAGCGATCGACCGGCCACTGCTTGATTGGCCAACGCGTGGCGGGATGAACTACGACCGTGCGGCCTCCGGGATGCGGCAATGGAAAGAGCTCTTCAGAAGGCGGCGCAGGCGCCCTGAATCGGAGAACGGGAGACCGTAAATTGATGGGTAAGACAGCGCTCACGATTCGGAAATCACGCTCGACCGCATGAAATCCCCTCTCATCGAGTTGTAAACTGCGCTTACCGAAGCGGCACAAGAGTTGGGCAACCGCCCCCGGCCGATATGCGTTAATCACCCGGCGCCCCCTGGCTACCAGGCTCAGCCAACAGCTTCGATCCTCATTCGTTAACAGGAAAATGTAGTCAAACGGGCAGGATCTGAGGTCCCTGAACAGACGCAGGAGTCCATCCCACCGCCGAACCCTATTGCGATCAGAAGAAGGAGCGGCCGTAACCAGGCACCGGTCGATGGCGGGGCAACCAGCCAGGATTCCCTCACTGCCCCGGCGGACCAGAACGGTGATGGAGGCGTCGGGATACTTCTCTTTTACGGCATCGAGGGCAGGCGTCATGAGGAGAGTATCCCCAATCATTTTCAGTTTGATAAAAAGGAGGCGCATAAGGATGCTCAAGGATGATCGCGATGCTACCGTCAGACCGAAGATAGCCCGGAGCAAAGGGCGACCACCACTCGCTTCGGCCGAGCTATCCGAACAATATCTAGAAAGGTCAGCATTCGTACCAAAATGCCCATCATCAAGCCAATTCCCGGAAGCCGTGGAAACACCGGGCAGCCAAAAGCGGTGACGGTCAGGATCCGCTGAGAAAACCGCAATGCCCGGTCCGCCAACAAAGCAGCTACCCATCAGCGTAACGATGATCGCCTGCAACCAGGAGCCGAACCTGCGACGCTGCCTGCCCAGCTTCGCGGGCTGGGTGTCCGAGATCATACTCGTAACCAATGACTGTAGAGATGCCACCGCTGCCGTGGCCACGCAGTTCGGGGCTCGTGTCTTCGACCATCCGTGGCATGGGCATCGGGACCAAAAGAACATCGCCCTCGACTACGCAAGCCAACCCTGGGTGCTGGCCCTCGATTCCGATGAAGCTGTCTCGCCGCGGCTGGCAAATTCGATAGCGACCTTCATTATCGCTGACGCCCCGCAATGGAACGGGGCAGCCTGTAACCGTACAACCTGGTTCATCAACCGCTGGATCCGCCACGGCGATTGGTACCCGGACCGTAAACTTCGTCTCTTTCGCAGGGGAAAAGGACACTGGGGCGGCGTCACCGAACATGACAAGATCGTGCTCGAGGGTAAGGCTAACCGGTTGGATGGCGATCTTTTGCACTATAGCTTCCCCGACCTGCGCAGCTATCATGAACGCCAACCGGTCTACGTAGAGGCCTTCTTCGAGCGTGAGGCGGCCGAGAGCCGCCCGAGATCCCTCGCGGAGAGCGCCCTACGCCCGGTCTGGCGCTTTTTGCGCGCCTACTTCCTCCGTCTCGGGTTCCTCGATGGCTTCCCCGGACTCTATATCGCGCTGGCGACCTCCTATTTCACACTCTATCGCTACGGACGGCTCTACGAGCATTCCTCCGCAGAAGATGCGCCGAATTGGGATAAAATGGGGTAGGAGAGAAATCCGAAACGCGAAACAAATTCGAAACCTCCAAATTCGAAACGTAACGAGACTCCCAATCCGCATCCCAAAGGTAGATTAATCGCGCCCCCGGCCGCGCTGCGCTTGGCCGGATATATCGCGGGTGAAACTTTGGAGAGGTGTCAGTTCTGAGGAAGCGCAATCGAGTTCTGACACCAGAACACTGAAACCTACTCCTATCTCAGCAAACGCGCCCGAACTTGCCGGCCTGCTTATGGCCAACAGGATTGTCGCCAATCCAGCGATGGTCAATAGGCTCGGATGCCAGCTGATAGCGCGAGTCGGACGACAGTCTTACGCGATCGGTCTGATTCTGAAGGCTGCCGTGGACCAGAAACATGTTGAAGAACAGCATGTCGCCCATCGCATATTCGGAGGTCAACCAGCGGCCGCCGAGCTTTTCCCGCAAGGAAACGGGGTTATTACTCAAGTTCCCGCGCCACCGCTTCGTGCCTACCAGATACTCGCGGGCGTAGGGCCGATTGACACAGTAAGTATCGGTATCGCGATTCACATAGTGCTTCAATCTGGTCTCGCGCAAGTGATGGGAATGCTCGAGCACGATGAGACCTCCCATACGCTGATCAATGTCACTGTAAGGAACCCAGGCGGTGAAAAGGTTCCTGGTTCCACGCCCCATGTATACAATATCGGTATGTGGAGTAGAAGTTGTCTGGGGCGCCACGGATCGCAGCCACACGTAATCAAAGTGCGTGCAGGGCCCTCCCAGAAATCGGCTGAAGAACTCGATGATTTTGCCCGAAAATAGATGCTTCCGCAGGTGCGGATTTGCTTTTGCCAGATCCCCCCTATTCATCTTCTTGCCATGAAAACCTCGCTGCGCAACAGCCTCGTCAATGGGACGGGATTCATCTATAACTCCCCCTTCTTCAACAAGCTGGCGAAGATAAAAGGCACGCACCGGCTCTACTTCCTCACGCTCCCAGAAACCGGGAATGAAAACATACCCATCCTCCTCCATGCGGATGCGCAAAGTATCCATATCATCGCGCTCCGCGGCGGATGATCTGAGCTGTCCGAAGTGGGACGACCGCGTATCAAGGTCGTAGCCCATCGCTTTGGGTGTAAAGGTGTTGCTGGCAGTCAAACTCATTCCGAATTGATTATTAATAATAAAATACCAGTTCGTGGCCGAAATCAAGCAAATGCGCGCAATGGTGCTCGGTTCCGTTTTTTGCTCCGATCTCGATTCCGATTACGAGCACCGTCCTCCGGACTGAGCACGGCACGGGCGCGAATTTTTCGATTTCACAACCTGTACAATCAGTTAACGCGCCCTTGACCCCGCCGGCAATTAATTGAAAATGGCCTGCTACCCTGAACCAGCGAAGGTATCGTTGATTCCCCTGAGGCCAAAAACATGCGAAGCAAACACGCATCCAGTTGTGGCATCCACATCGCCGCAGTTCGCCCCTCTGCAATAAGGTGCCTGCTAGGCCTTACCCTGGCTCTCACCGGCAGTATCACCGATATGTGGGGCCAAAGCCGCTACCGGAGACTGGGCGGACTGGAAACATGGGAGCGCGAACTGATGGCTACGGCGGAGAGCCGGGGATATGGTCGAGCGGCGGCTGAAAACGCGGAACTCAGGGAAACCATCATCAACTACAAGGCAGCGTTGGCCAATCTGGATGCTGGAATCGATCCCCTGCGCTGGGCCGAGACCCAGACCAATCTGGGCCGGACCTACCTGGCCTTGCAACAGGGGGACCGGACAGCAAACCGGGCGCTTGCCCTGGCGGCATTCGAACTGGCCCTGCAGGTCCTCTCCGAAGAATATTTTCCCGACACTTGGGGAGAACTCAAATTTGAAACGGCGGAGGTTTACTGGGCACTGCGATCAGGCGATCTGCCAGCCAACGAAAGGAGGGCTATCGCCTACCTGCGAGAGGCACTGCGAGTGTATTCAGCTGAAAGCCAACCCTACCTGTGGGCACGAATACACCAGCGCCTGGGGTTCTTCCTGTCTAAGTGGGACGAGGGAGACGCGAGCACGAATCTGCTGGATGCGATCGAGCACTATCAGCAAGCCCTGAGGGGATTCGATCCCGAAAGAAATCCCGAGGATTGTGCCGCTACCTGGAACAATCTCGGAAACACTTATCTGAACCTGCCGGTGGGCGATTCCACCGAAAATGCTCGCCGTGCGCTGAACGCCTATGAAGCGGCTACCCAGGTCTACAGCGAGGCAGACTTTCCTAACGAGTGGGCGTCGATTCAAAGCAACCTGGGAAACGTCTACCGGTCGCTGGGGCAAAATGACGGTGACTCTCTAGTGCGGGCGCTGGAAGCTTACCGGAACTGCCTGCGCACTCTGGACAAAGACGATGATCCCGCGCGCTGGGCCACGGTCTGGTACAACGTCGGCACTACCTGGGAACAGGTACCCTCCGAAGATCGCCGCAAGAACCTGCAACGAGCCATTTCGGCCTATAAGGAAAGCTTGCAAGTATTTGATCGAAAATCGTTTCCACAAGAATGGATGACCACCCAGCTGAGCCTCGCCGAAGTCTATCACGAAGCCTACCTGGAAACCGGTGTTTACCGCACCCTGGCCAAGGCCATCGACGCCTATGAAGCCAGCCTGACAGTGTACTCCCGCGTTGAAGAACCGCTGGGTTGGGCGCGCGCCCAACGCGCCTTGGCCAACGCCTATCTGAAGCTCATGACAGGGGACCGAAACCGCTGCTGCATTCGCGCAATCGAGTCCCTCAACCTGGCTCTGGAAGTATTCAGCCCCGACCAGCACCCCGACACCTGGGCGGCCCTGCAATTCGACCTGGGCTCGGCCTACCTCGAGATTGTGGGCCAACAGCGAGAATACCACCTGCGCGCGGCCGTCAGGCACTTCGGCCAGGCCGCCGGTAGCTATTCTGAACGTGCGGCGGCCGAGGCTTCCAGCGAGGCGCAAAGGCACATCGGATACGCCTATCTCGAGCTCATCGTGGTACCGGATATCTGGCAGGGAGAAGCCGTCATCCCGGTGACCCAGGAAGACTACGAAGAGCTATTCATACCGACACCCACCATAGTGGAGGAGGAACTTTGAGATCGGCCGGAAAATCTTTCATCTCGGGCCTGTTGGTCGCCTATTCCCTCATCGCCATAACATTCGCCGGATGCGAAACGACCGCTCCTCCACCCAGGGCCAACACCGAGGCAACCCCTGCGGGCACACGTTTGCGCGGGCAATTCAAGGAGTCGCTGATTGCCGATAACACCTACCTGATCAGTCTTCGGGGCAACGGCTTCATGCCGCGTGAAGCAGCCTATCGCTATACCCTTCTCCACACCGGCAAATTTCTGGAGGGCAAAGGGTACCGTTATTTCGAACTGGTAGACCTGACCGGCCAGGCAAGAGCGCGTGCCCAACGCCTCCGATTTGAGCAGCTCATCCAGCCCACCATTTTTGACATGCCGCGGGAACGCCCAAATACCTCCGGGCTCGGCGGGGACAGTGTTGCGATTCCTTACGACCCCGAACAACCCTATGTCTTATTTCAAATTGTGGGTCACATCAAACCACCCGAAGAGAGTGACTTTTTCTTTGATGTTACCTTCCTGCAGGAGCGTTCCGCCCTGGCCCATCGCTTCGGTCTCGCTGACTGATCGGGCAGCGGCGAATTTTTGACGCTGGGCAATGATTTTCCTGAAGATTTCTACATCTTTTCGCAGCAGTCTCGACCCCAAGAAATCGATGGTTATACATTAAAATGTTAATAATCAACTACTTAAGCAAAAAGTGGGGGTGCGGATGCATTCGATTTACTGCTGCATTATGTATTGACTCGGGCTCCTGAATCATAAGAAAGTAAATACTTCGTAAAACCCCTCACCCCAATGAGACTGCCAAACGCGGATCGCTGAGTTGATGTTATCAACTAACCCAATAAGACAAAATGATGAATAAACTGAATAGAAATATTCTTCTATGCTTCGCACTGGGAGGTATCCTCTTTACTCCCCAGTTCCTTCTTTCTCAAGACGAGGAGGAGGTATTGACCCTCGATATTTACGAGGTTTCAACGGATACGGACGTCGGTTACGTGGCTCACCACGCCGTCGGCGCGCTCCGTATGGACAACGCCCTGGCCGACACACCCATGAACATCACGGTTTACAACCAGGAGTTCATTGAGGATACCGCCTCGGCAGCCATCGGCAAGTTCACCAAGGTGATCCAGTTCGACGGAACCATTACCAATGTGGGCCCGCCGAACACACCCGGCACCCTTATGTCTCGCGGATTTCGCATGGGAGTAGACTTCCTCAATGGAGTTGCGCAGACCCGCGGCCAAGGGGATTTCCCCTATCCGAACATTGAGCGTATCGAGGTGATCAAGGGCCCCATGGCGGTCCTTTACGGGACCTCCAACTACGGTGGCATGGTCAATCGGGTGACCAAGAAGCCGCTCTCCGAGGCGCAAACCTCGTGGCGGTTCGTGTTCGGGATAAATGAACACAACACCAAGAACATCTGGCGCATGGACATCGATTTGGGCGGACCGCTCGATTTCGTTCCGTTCGTCAATGGCCTTGGCGGCAAATTCTCACACCGTACCAATTTCGTGTGGGAGAATTCAGGACTGGACCGCGAGGTTTCGGGTATATTCAACCTGGAAATCGCCACCACCCTGCGCTGGGAGATTTCCACCCGCACCCGCCTTGACCTGATGGTCATCGGCGCGCGGCAGAAGAACACCCCCTTCTGGGAGCATCCCACACAGATCGACGCCAACGGGGACGTAATCTTCGGGTTTCTCGATCCCCAAGGCAACAAGCAAGAGTGGTGCTCCTGCCTGCAAAAGTACCCCGACCAGGATATTAACGCACGCAAGTCCAATACCGTTTTGGTGAGCTTGGATTTCTTCCATCGCATCAATGGGAATATGACTTTCCGTTCTCAGAACGTGATCAATGACTTCTCCGCCACCAATAACGAGTTCTTCCCGGTGCAGGACACGCAGCTGGTGCTGGTGGATCCGGATCACCTGGTTGTCGTTCCCCCCGGAGGCGGGCATCTTGCCGGAACCGGACTGGAGCAGACCTTCTTCACCGATGGTTCGCTGGCGCCGTTCACCTTCCCCAACGGCGTGCGCGGCACCGACCTGATCACGACCCGTCGTATCCGCAACATCAACCGTGGCCTCCAGCGTTTGGAGACTCGCAATGAGTTGACCTGGGAAATGATGACCGGACCGGCCCAACACAAATGGCTGTTCGGTTTCTCTTACTTCACCTTCACGGATGACTTTATCCGTGCCGAGCGACGTCCAAAAGCGGTGGCGCCTGGAACCGTCATCAGGGAGTCTGACATCATAAGGGTGACAGACGGCTCGGACGCTGATCCGGACGTAATTGCCAGCGGCACCTTCTTCGACTGGCAGTTGATTTCCACCATGAATGTGAATAATGACCATTGGTTCGGCGGGAACCACGACAACGTGCCGTTCCCCTTCCCACAGCTGAGCACGTTCGTGATCGACCGCACCCGCGACATCGCGAACACGACCTTCTACGTCAACGACCTGGTTTCATTCAGCGATCGCTTCTTCATCAACTGGGGCTTCCGCTGGCAGGACTTCGACGAAGCGGACGAAAGGCGCAACTCGGATGGAACACCGCAGCGCTTTACCACCCGTACCTCGGATGCCCAGACTTTCAGCGTCGGGGCTGTATTCCACATCGACCCGGCAAAGCAGTTCAGTGTCTTCTTCAACCGCAACACCAGCTTCGAGCCGGTGTTCACGCAAAGTGCGGACGGCTTCTCCCTTCCCCACATCGAAGGTAACCAAATTGAAGCCGGTCTGAAATGGGAACTATTCGACGGCCGTTTCGCCGGAACGTTCTCCTACTTCGATATCGAGCGGGACAACATTCCGCGTCCCGCGCCCAACACTACCGAACCCGGTGTGCTTCGCCCCGCCAAGGGTGAGACCAGCGACGGCTTCGAAATTTCGCTGACGGCAGCGCCGTTCCCGGGATTTCAGGTCGTAGCGGGCTACACCGATGTCAACGCGACGGATGCCTCTGGCGACGCAATCAACAATGTTGCGGAGAACAACTTCGCCATATTCGGTAGTTTCAAGCCAAAGGAAGGCGCGCTCAAGGACTGGATGTTCACCCTCGGGGCCAACAAGCGCGGCGACCAGTTCACGGACGACCGTGGCAACCGTGCCCTGCGCTGGACGATGCTCGGCAAGTGGATGATGGATGCGTCCATCTCCAAAAGCTTCAACATTGGCGGTGCACGCTACAAGTTAACCGTCCATGGCGAGAATATTCTGAACGAGGACAAGCAACTGGCCAAGGCCCGCTGGTGGGACACCAGTGTGCAGGGTTTGCGGAAATATCGCGTTATTATTCAGGGCACTTTCTAGGCTGAACTTGCTGGTTCAAACTAGAATTCTGCTGAGCTGAAATTCAGTTCAATCTTTACCGAGAGGCCTCCCTAATGCGGGAGGCCTTTTGTTTTTGTAGACTGACTCGCCGTCGTTCCGGCGGCATCGAGCTGCCGGCGGCATAATCAACTACTTAAGAAAAAAGTGGGGGTGCGAAAACATTTGATTTACCGCTGCACTATATATTGACTCGGGCTCCTGAATCATAAGAAAGTAAATACTTCGTAAAGCCCCTCACCCCAATGAGACTGCCAAACGCGGATCGCTGAGGTGATGTTATCAACTAACCCAATAAGACAAAATGATGAATAAACTGAATAGAAATATTCTGCTATGCTTCGCACTGGGAGGTATCCTCTTTACTCCCCAGTTCCTTCTCTCTCAAGACGAGGAGGAGGTATTGACCCTCGATATTTACGAGGTTTCAACGGATACGGACGTCGGTTACGTGGCTCACCACGCCGTCGGCGCGCTCCGTATGGACAATGCCTTGGCCGACACACCCATGAACATCACGGTTTACAACCAGGAGTTCATTGAGGATACCGCCTCGGCAGCCATCGGCAAGTTCACCAAGGTGATCCAGTTCGACGGAACCATTACCAATGTGGGCCCGCCGAACTCAGCCGGCACCCTAATGTCTCGCGGATTCCGCATGGGAGTAGACTTCCTAAATGGGGTTGCGCAGACCCGCGGCCAAGGGGATTTCCCATATCCGAACATCGAGCGTATCGAGGTGATCAAGGGCCCCATGGCGGTCCTTTACGGGACCTCCAACTACGGTGGCATGGTCAATCGGGTGACCAAGAAGCCGCTCTCCGAAGCGCGAACCTCGTGGCGGTTCGTGTTCGGGATAAATGAACACAACACCAAGAACATCTGGCGCATGGACATCGATTTCGGCGGACCGATGGATTTCGTTCCGTTCGTCAATGGCTTGGGCGGCAAATTCTCACACCGTACCAATTTCGTGTGGGAGAATTCAGGACTGGACCGCGAGGTTGGGGGTATATTCAACCTGGAATTCGCCACCACCCTGCGCTGGGAGATTTCCACCCGCACCCGCGTTGACCTGATGGTGATCGGTGCGCGGCAGAAGAACACCCCGTCCTGGGAGCATCCCACACAGATCGACGCCAACGGGAACGTAATCTTCGGGTTTCTCGATCTCCAAGGCAACAAGCAAGAGTGGTGCTCCTGCCTGCAAAAGTTCCCCGACCAGGATATTCACGCACGCAAGTCCAATACCCTTTTGGTGAGCTTGGATTTCTTCCATCGCATCAACGGGAACATGACTTTCCGTTCCCAGAACGTGATCAATGACTTCTCCGCCACCAATAACGAGTTTTTCCCGGTGCAGGACACGCAGCTGGTGCTGGTGGATCCGGATCACCTGGTTGTGGTTCCCCCCGGAGGCGGGCATCTTGCCGGAACCGGACTGGAGCAGACCTTCTTCACCGATGGTTCGCTGGCGCCGTTCACCTTCCCCAACGGCGTGCGCGGCACCGACCTGATCACGACCCGTCGTATCCGCAACATCAACCGTGGCCTCCAGCGTTTCGAGACTCGCAATGAGTTGACCTGGGAAATGATGACCGGCCCGGCCCAACACAAATGGCTGTTCGGTTTCTCCTACTTCACCTTCACGGATGACTTTATCCGTGCCGAGCGACGTCCCAAAGCGGTGGCGCCTGGAACCGTCATCAGGGAGTCTGACATCATAAGGGTGACAGACGGCTCGGACGCTGATCCGGACGTAATTGCCAGCGGCACCTTCTTCGACTGGCAGTTGGTTTCCGCCTTTAATTATAATAATGACCATTGGTTCGGCGGGAACCACGACAACGTGCCGTTCCCCTTCCCACAGCTGAGCACGTTCGTGATCGACCGCACCCGCGACATCGCGAACACGACCTTCTACGTCAACGACCTGGTTTCATTCAGCGATCGCTTCTTCATCAACTGGGGCTTCCGCTGGCAGGACTTCGACGAAGCGGACGAAAGGCGCAACTCGGATGGAACACCGCAGCGCTTTACCACCCGTACCTCGGATGCCCAGACTTTCAGCGTCGGGGCTGTATTCCACATCGACCCGGCAAAGCAGTTCAGTGTCTTCTTCAACCGCAACACCAGCTTCGAGCCGGTGTTCACGCAAAGTGCGGACGGCTTCTCCCTTCCCCACATCGAAGGTAACCAAATTGAAGCCGGTCTGAAATGGGAACTATTCGACGGCCATTTCGCCGGAACGTTCTCCTACTTCGATATCCAGCGGGACAACATTCCGCGACCCGCGCCCAACACTACCGAACCCGGTGTGCTTCGCCCCGCCAAGGGTGAGACCAGCGACGGCTTCGAAATTTCGCTGACGGCAGCGCCGTTCCCGGGATTTCAGGTCGTAGCGGGCTACACCGATGTCAACGCGACGGATGCCTCTGGCGACGCAATCAACAATGTTGCGGAGAACAACTTCGCCATATTCGGTAGTTTCAAGCCAAAGGAAGGGGCGCTCAAGGACTGGATGCTCACCCTTGGGGCCAACAAGCGCGGCGACCAGTTCACGGACGACCGTGGCAACCGTGCCCTGCGCTGGACGATGGTCGGCAAGTGGCTGATGGATGCGTCCATCTCCAAAAGCTTCAACATTGGTGGTGCACGCTACAAGTTAACCGTCCATGGCGAGAATATTCTGAACGAGGACAAGCAACTGGCCAAGGCCCGCTGGTGGGACACCAGTGTGCAGGGTTTGCGGAAATATCGCGTTATTATTCAGGGCACTTTCTAGGCTGAACTTGCTGGTTCAAACTAGAATTCTGCTGAGCTGAAATTCAGTTCAATCTTTACCGAGAGGCCTCCCTAATGCGGGAGGCCTCTTGTTTTTGTAGACTGACTCGCCGTCGTTCCTGCGGCATCGGGCTGCCGGCGGCCAAAAGCGGCGTCGAGCCGCCGCACTCGAAAGGTCTCCGGCTGCACCTATCGAGTCCGGTGACCTGGCACGCTCTATCCCCTGGCGAGGCTCGATTCGCCGTTAATGCAGCGATGCATAAGACACTTTGATCTTGATTCCGAGTCCACCTATGGAGAGAAACTGGTCCTGCCCTTTCATAGAGAAATCAATCCGAACCAATTCGACCCTGCGTGGTCCTAAAATAACCATGAAAGGTACAAAACGATTACTGGCAGCTGTTTTTCTGATCTTCATAGGAGCGATCGCCGCCCACGGACAGCTCAACATACAGATTCAACCGGAGGACATAACCCGGTCGGCCGGCGCGCCCTTCATCATCCGCATGGATGTTGACGTCGGGGGAGGCTTCAGCCTTCTTCAGGCTTACAAAGGCGTATTTCCAGACGTTTCGATGCCGGTGGACGGTCTTCTCGCCGGATCGGGAACTGACGCTCTTTTCAACAGTTCGGTGCAGGAGACGACACAGTTCTGGTTTAAAATTTGCAACAATTTGGGCTGCGCTGATACGAAAACGATTACCGTGACCATACCCGCGGCGGAGCCGGGATTTCCTCCTGCCCTGGAGGGAGCGGAAGATCTGGGCGGCAGCTGGTTCCGCTCGAGCTGGTTCGGCGACTTCAATATCGAGTTCGATCCATGGCTGTTTCACGCCCAGCATGGATGGATGTTTCTCTTTGCCGATAGCACTCCGGAGAGTGTTTTTCTCTTTGACCTGGCCTCGGGGGCCTGGTTCTTTACCAACGCCACCACCTATCCCAATCTCTTCAGCTTCGGGCGGAGTTCCTGGGTATTCTATTTTGAGGGCACCTCAGGTCCGAGAGATTTTGTGGATCTGGTTTCTGGAGAATTCTTCAGTCTGGAATGAAGTCTATCACACTCGATTCGAATGCAGTTGAACAACACCCTTAATAGGCCTTTTTCCCGCAGTCCCGATTTGTCGGGACAGGGAATGATCAAGTTCAGGTCCCCGATCATTTTGCTCGTCACCTTGGCAGCGGGTGCAACCATCGCTGTCGCCCAACCGAGTTTTCTCGACGAACCTGGAGACATGACCTTGATGCCGGGACAGAGAGTTTCGATAAGCCTCTCAGTTGATACCGGCACTCTAAACCAAAACACCGCATTCGTGGGGGAGCACCCGGACAACAGCAACCCGTTACCGGACACCGCCCTGGTTAATGTGGCTGGAACGGTCACCTTCTTTGCACCCCCTGCATTAGAAACGACATCCTACTGGCTGCGCATCTGCGGCGACTTGGGGTGCGATGAAACGAAGACCTTCACCCTGTTCGTTGAAGGCGGCGATACAGGACCTCCGGCTCCGTTTGAAAACGCAGAGGAATTGGGTGATGACTGGTTTCGGTCGGCCTGGTTGGGCGACTTCAACATCGCCTTCTTCCCCTGGATCTTTCACGCCCAGCATTCCTGGATGTTTGTCTTCGAAGGCAGCACGGCGGAGAGTGTTTTCCTTTTCGACCTGGCCTCGGGTGCCTGGTTCTGGGTCAGTGCCGGGACCTATCCGAACCTCTACAGTTTCAGCCGCAATTCCTGGGTGTTCTATTTCGAAGGAACCTCGGGCCCACGGGAATTCGTGGATCTGGTTTCGGGGGAGTTTTTTAGCCTGGATTGAGGGTTCGTGGCGAGTATGGCCGAGAGAATGGACAGGGCGTACTCGTCGGGCGCGCCGTGAGCCGTGGTGTTCGGCGCGCCCGGTGTGTCACGCCCTACTCTCCATCGGCTTCTTGTTTTCCGAGCGAGTTTCAGCAAAATGTGTGATGCAGTTTACCCTGCGATTGGGAAAGAGGGAACCTGTGATCCCGGTAATTGACTCGAATCTGTGAAACCACGCCCCAACGTCATCTTTATCATATCCGACCATCATCGGTGGGACTACTTGAAGACCGCAGGGGCGGCGTTCATGCATACGCCAAACCTGGATCGATTGGCCTCCAGAGGGATCTTGTTGGAACGGATGTACTCGACCTCGCCGGTCTGTATGCCCCAGCGGATTACGTTAACCACGGGTCGTTACGGAATGAATACGGGCTGCTACGGAAACGGGCATGCCCTACCCGATCCGAAATGCCCGAACTTCGTGCGTAACCTGCGTAACGGTGGCGTGACCACTGCCCTGATCGGCAAGTTCCACAACCACCAGCACTATCAGAATGCGGATTTCATAGCCCACGAATCAGAGATTCATGAATTGGGGTATGAGCACGTGTGTGAGACCTCCGGCAAGGTGAACGTCGGCCATCACCAGATTCGCTGTCGGTTCACGGAATTCCTCCAAGCCGAGGGAATATACGAGGATTATCGACCTTGGGCAAAGGAGGAACTGGAGGGCTATCACCCCAATATGCCTTCCGCGCCCTGGAAGTGGGATCCGGAGACGACTCAGGATGCCTTCATAGCCAAACGGGCAGTCGAATTCATCGAGCGTGTTCCGGATTCCCAACCTTTCTACCTACACTTAGGCTTCGTCGGTCCCCACCCACCCTTCGACGCGCCGGAACGCTACCGAGAATGCTATCGGGACACCACCCCGCCTCCTGAGGCAGGCGGCGATTCAGCTCCTCGGAATCCTGGTTGGTGGCGGGCCTATTGTGCCTGCATTACCGAAGTCGATGCGCTGATCGGGAAGGTCGTAAATGCATTGAAATCCCGAGGACGGAATGAGAATACGATCATATTTTATACTTCGGATCACGGAGATTACGCGGGTGATCTGGGGCAATGGAGCAAAGGGGATTTCCACGAACCCAGTGTGCATGTACCCTTCATCGCTTCGGGTCCAGGCATTGCGGTTAACAGAAGGACAGCGGCCCTCGCTGAACTGATCGACGTGGGTGCCACGGTATGCGATTTGCTTGGCATACCCTCGCATAGGCTCGATCAGGGTCTGAGTCTCAAGCCCGTCATCACCGGTGATTCGAATCATCATCGCGATGATTGTTATTCCGAGATGGAGAAGCGAAAAATGATATTTGATGGTCGCTATAAACTGATGTTCGGCAGCAACAAGTCCCCGGTTCCCGATGACTGGCCTCCAGACCTTGTAGCCGCAGGCGCACCGGTCTTTCTCTACGATCTGATTGAAGATCCAAGGGAGGAACGGAACCTGTCCACCGATCCCCGCTACCGCGGAGAGCTCGACGAGCTCAAGGAACGCCTCCTGCGCCGCATCATCGAGAACCAACAGGCTTTACCTTCAAGCCTGGAAGGAAAACGCTTTTTAAGCACTCGGAAAGTCTGATGGCGCGAAGAATGAAATCAGAACACAGAATATACCTTTTATATCTGGCTTTACTGGCCAACCTCGGGCTCCCTCTCGAACAAGCCTTTGCCCAGCTAGTGCCGCCGCCCGAGGAGTACACCATTCAGGCGGGACAGAAAGCCTTCATCAACTTCTGGCCCGCCGGCAGTCAGTCCAATAACGTGTTCGTAGGCGATTGCTGCCAGAAGACAACTCCGTACGAAGGCGGCCAGATCTTCACCGGGGAGCGGGGTCTGGCTTTTTTCAGTCAGCCTCTATTCGAAACCACGAAGTTCTTTTTTGAGACATGCGGCGTGACCGCCTGCGGCTTTACCCATACCATCACGGTGATCGTCCAGCAACCGGGTCCACCAGATGCGTTCGAAGGCGCCACCGACGAGGGCGACAAGTGGTGGTTTTCGGACTGGTTCGGGTTCTTCAACACTGAGTTCGCCACCGGCGGTTGGATTTTTCATGCCCAGCATGGATGGATGTTTCTCTTTGCCGATAGCACACCCGAGAGCGCCTTTCTTTTCGACCTGGCATCCGATGCCTGGCATTGGACCAACGCCACCACCTATCCGAACTTTTACAACTTCTTGCGGAACTCGTGGGTGTTTTATTTCGCTGGAACGTCGGGCCCAAGGGAGTTTGTCGACTTGGTTTCGGGGGAATTCTTCAGTCTGGATTGAAGTTGCGCAACGTACCTGACCAGCGTTTCGCCTCCTCATCGTGGAGCTAGACCTTATCAAACTTCTCGTCTGAACGCGAAAGCGTCCAGCTACATCGGCTCCAAAGATGTTCAAGAATTGAACGACACCCTCAAAAGCCATACTCCCCGCAGCAACCGCCTTCGCCAACACGTCCTCCATAGCCAGAATGGCGACGGGGGAGGCTCCGGCGAGTCAAGAGCTACGGAGAATCTACGGCTTTTTACCCCTCAGGCCCGGATCTCGTCCTACCAGGTGTTTTCTTAGAACCCTCCAGCAAGCTGAAGGTAATGATCAAGTTCAAGGTTCATGTTTCAACCATGGTTGACGGCCGCCGGCCTCAATGCAGAACCTCCTAATGAACCTCGTCGATTGCCAAGCATTCCCGCTCCTTACGGAGCGAGCTACACCTAGCCCTCTGCGTGAGCGGAGGGACCGGATCTCGGGGTTCATTGCCAGCCATAGTTGATGGCCGCAGGTGTCGATAAAGCCCCTCCTAATGAACCGGTAGACAGATCTCGCCCCGAGCAGTGGCTTCGAAACACGCCGCCAAGCCGGTCGCGGCGGGCTTGCGGTGTTATCAACGCCGGCGGGGTAGTTTGACGAATGACCGCACCCTGCTGGAGGTAGCCTTATCTCCGTAGGTTTCCCTGAACAGCCAGGGCAGCCCTTTTTCGAGTTCCCTCACCGGCGCGAGGATTTTCGAAACCAATCAGCAATTGCCGGCATCCTGCCTCCGCCAGAAGGTTGCAGAGCTCCAAATCATCCGCGACAGAGACATCTGTTTCCGTAAACCAATAAATCTGCTCAGGAATGAGTCCGCGGAGAAATTCCCTTCCCCAGTTCCGATCGAGAATAGTACTGTCGTCTGCCAACTCGAAAAATGCGTTCCTCGACCATCGTTTTGCCTCCCGGATCTCAGCCATAACCCGACCGACCGGTTTCCGATTGAATCGTCGGGTAATCAACAGACTGGCGGCGCAGAATTCGCATTACCTGGGGCACCCTCGCGAAGTCTGTACGGTGACACGATTGTAGGGGCGGCCTCAAGCAGATCGGAAACGTGGCACGACCGTGTGTCCACGATCAAACAGGTTATTCACCGCTCCCCGATAGACAACCTTCAATCCACCATTCTCTGCATCCGGCAGCAAATGCGGCCATGCACAATGATCTCGGCCCAATCAAGGGGCAGTAAGCTTCGATTTCGCACCGATGTAAGATTCCGATCACGTCTGGCTATATGTTTCCGTCCGGAACCAGTTCTGAAACCCCCACTCCAATTCCGTTATCGGGTGGGCATTGCCAGCGCTTCCCTGCACTGGTCGGTAAACTCCTCGAATGAATCGACCAGCGGACAGGAGTCCTCGCGAATCATATCCCGGACAGATCGTTCATCCTTGAATCCGCTTCCGGTAACGAGGCAAACGATCGTAGATTCCGGGTCGATTTCACCTCGCCGAACCGCATCGAGGCAGCCGGCAAGGGCGGCTGCGCCAGCCGGCTCGCTAAAGACGCCTTCTTCCCGGGCTAGACGCCGTTGCGCGGTATAGATAGCTTCATCCGACACCGGATAGCCATTTCCCCCGCTGGCACGACAGGCAACGAGGGTTTCATGACCATCGATCACCGAGGCTACCTGAAGTCCGCTAATCGCACTGCTGCAGGTTACTGTTTGGGCGCGGCTTCGCCCATCGCGCAGGGGACTCGCTATGGTATCGTTACCTTCCGGCTGTACACAATGCACCGCGGTCTCATGGCGCCATCGACTATCGGCACGAAGACGCTCGAATCCCATGCTTACAGCGAGGGTAAGCCCTCCGCCACCGCTCGGAGAGAAGACGTGGCCAATCCCGTCGGGAAGCTGCTCGGCCAGTTCAAAACTGATGGTTTGGACGGCGTTCATACCGTCGGGCGAGAAACGGAAAGCGCTGATTTGAAGCACCGCATCGAATTCAAGGGACAGATTCTGCAATCCTTTCATAACCTGCTCGACTATCCGTGGGTCTCCGCCAAAGCCTCTGATTTTTACCAAGCGGGCGCCGTAGGCCATCATCTGCATCAGTTTGCCTTCCGGGGCGCCTTCTACGATGGCCAGCACACAGGGCATTCCGGCATGCGCGCAATAGGACGCTAGGGCCGATCCCGTATTGCCGCTCGAAGTCCCGATGCAGGCGGAATTTCCCTGTGCGCGAACGTGGCTCACCGCGGCGGCGGCAAAGCGATCCTTGTAGGAGCCGCTGGGATTACTGCTCTCGAGCTTGAAATAGAGATGCTCCAGGCCCGCGCTGGGCCCTATCCGCACCGAGCCGACGAGCGGCGTATCACCCTCGCCCATGGTGATACGTGAACGCTTGGGAACCTCGGTAAGCAATTCTGCAAAACGCCAGATGCTCATAGATCGATCATCGGTTTGCGTCGTGACGATCGCGAATAGATTATAGCGACACGATTATACGCCGTCTTGCCTGGGCCAGTAGAGCGGAAGTGGACACCATGAGTCGAGCAGTGGGGCCACCTCGGGAGGCAACGTCAAGACACATCCCGGCGACATGGGTCCGAAGAGCAGGCGCATGGCGGTAGGAGCATCACAGGCTATCTGTGGGGTAGCTTCGGTGGATGCACAGCGCACGCCCTCTTCGTCCACCGCAATCTCCAGGCAGCCAAATCCATTGATTTCTACTTTTACCTTGCCCTGTGCCATGGGGCCCACGTTACAGCGCACCGTCAGAAGAGCGTCGATGACCGCAGGCCAATCCAGAATCCGCCAGTTGCCGCTGTTTGTAGTGCGACATTCCTCCGCGAATTTCCCCGCCGATTGTAGCAGGTCGACATTATTTGGCCATAGATCAAACACCGTATGAGATCTCCCGGTTTCTGGAGCCCAGGCGGCGATCATATCCGTTGCCGCCTCCGTACTCATCGCGACCAATTCAGTCACCTGTTTTCGGTCTTTCGCGGAAATCAGATATCCTATCGCCTGATCTCCTTCATCGATTGCGATATGGGGTCGATTGTGCCAGTTGAGGCAGGCCTTATGGAAGTCAGCCTGGGAGCGACGACAATGCATCCGTTGTCCGTCATGGAGCATTTTCGCCTGCTCGAGCCAACTGCCGTCGTCGACTGAGATTGGTTTAAACCGGATCGGGGGCGGTCTCTTAAATCCATGCCTGACGTTAGCGGCCCTGACCGTGCACTCCACCTTGACTCCGCATCGCTCGTAACCGAAGTAGCCATAGCGTTGGCGTTGACCCCCGAGCCAGGACAGGTGGTAGCCCTGTTCTTTCATGTCAGCGCCGCAGCGATTCATTAGTTGGGACATGAATCCCCTTCCCCTCCACTTCGGATGGGTCGACACACCTCCTATGCCCGCCACGCGGAGAACTCGGGATCCTACCTGCCACTCTTTTGGAAACATGCCCACGATTGAGCGAATTTTCCCACTGCAGCGAATCGCATAGTTGCACCGCATATGCCGCTCCGTGGAGCGGTAAATGTCGGGAAGCAGCTGCTCGAAATCCTGCGGCCTGCCGCCACCGAACACCAAGTTAAGGAAATCGATCGCCTCGTCGAAATCCACCGCCGTCAATTGCACGATGTTTTCACTCATAGTCGATCATTTCCGGAAGCACATGTCTCCCTTTGCGATCGTATTCTCAATCCTCATACAGCTCGCGGCCTCCGGAGCCGTCGGCCCTCCAGTCGCTCGCGAACCGCACAAAACCTGGAGGGACGAGGGCCCCCGAGTCCGAAGGGCTGGGGGTCTTGCTAACGGATAGGCTCCCCATCGTCTCTCCCTCTGCAGCGGTTGGCCGCTTCCATAAAGCGTACCATCTCGATGGTCTCTGCAATCGCGACAGGAGAAACACCGGTCCGGAAAAATTCCACAATTTTCTCAAGCAGCGAGGCGTAAAAGGGCCGTGTCGACCGCTTTACCTCAATCGGCTGCGACCCCTTCCGGCGATGGACAAATCCACCGAATTCACTGTTGCTCACGCGGTTGCCGCGGACTGAGCCGATTCGCCCATCCCCCCACCTGCCAACCGCGAGATCGTGTTCCGGAGAGGTTGTTCCGATGACTCGGACACAACCCGGCCCCAGAGTAGCGTAGAGCATCTCAACGGTATGAATACCATACCAGAAATATCCCGGCTGGGTGGGCTCAATGGCCATGGGACCAAAGAATTCCGCTCCCACCACACTACCCAGGCCATCGTCGTTCAGCGCGACCGTAAGCGCTTCGGCATACCGCAAAGAGGAACAGCTCATGAGCGGGACTCCAGACGACCTGGCGCACATGCCGACGGCCTCCGCATCCTCAACTGTGACTGCAAACGGCTTGTCGATGAAGACCGGCTTTCCGGCCGGAGCAATGGCCTCGAACTGCGCCCGGTGGCTACGTCCGTCGACGGATTCCAGCATAATGGCATCGCAGGCCTCGGCCACCTCCTCCGGCGATTCCACGATTCGCACCCCGAAATCATCGCGCAGGCGCTCCGTGAATCGATCGACACGAGAGTGACTCGGCAGAAAATCGGGCGAACCGCCCGGGAACGCGACCGTTATAGTACCACCCTCTACATGGTGGGGGTCCCGAGAGTCGTTGAGAATCTCAGTGAAGGCCTCGACATGAGAGGTGTCGAGTCCAACTATACCAATATTTAGGAGATTTTTCCTCATAGCAAATCCTGTAATTACGCTGAACCCAGGCGAGTTCTTCTGGACATCACAGTGAAAATATCGTGCCCTTTATTTAATGGAGACTGGCCTGCAATCAAGCCTTTCCGATTCGGCATCGTCGGCGGTGAAAGGCCGCTCTGAGAAAGGCACACGCTACCGCGAAATCTCAGTGGGGGGCGCTCCACGCGAAATGGGACGTCAAATCGGCGAAGCCGCGCGCGAAGAGATCAAGGGGTTCTGTCAGATTGCATTGGACCGCGTTAACCTGACCATGGCGGTCTCGCGGGAGAGAGCCTTGCAAACGGCAAATTCCTGTATTCGCTACATCAGGGAATACAGCCCGCACCTGCTGGCCGAGGTTGAAGGTATGGCGGAGGCATCGGGCGTATTTCTGGAGGAGCTGATTCTACTTCAGATTCGAAATCAGCTCACGCCCGACCCCGAGGCGGGATGCACCGCGGTCTCGATAGCCGCAAACGATAGCGCCACAGGAAGAACCATGGTGGCCCAGAACTGGGACAATGATCCCGAGCTTGACCCCTTCACTGTGATCCTCACGAGGCGCCCGATTGGAAAACCGGCCCTTTTGAACGTCACCCAGGCCGGTCTTATCGCATATATCGGCCTGAATGATACCGGACTCGGGATTTGCATGAATACGCTGCCCGCGCCCAGACGGGAGCTTGGTGTCCCCCATTACTTCACGGTTCGCGGAATTTACGAAGCGAGTTCACTGGAGGAGGCCGTGCAAGCAGTCCGGCGCGCGCACCGTGCAATTCCCGCAAATATACTCCTTGCCACCCCCCAAGGTCCGGCCGATCTCGAGATCACCATTAGTGACATCCATGTCTTGCGCGATAACGGTAGCGGCGCCGTGGTGCATACAAACCACTGCCTGCATCCCGACCTGAGCCCAATCAATGGTCAATTTCCTGAGCTGATTCAATCGGTCCCGCGGAAGGCGCGAATCGAAAAGCTACTCTATGCCCGGAATCGACCCTATGCGCTACAGGCGTTGAAAACAGCATTAGCTGATCACGAGCATTTTCCCAGGTCGATCTGCCGACATACGAATGAGGATGCCGAAACCGGATTTTGGGCCACTGTTTTCTCCGTTATCATCGATCCAGAGGAACGTAGGATGCATATCAGCCGCGGCAATCCCTGCTCCTGCGCCTACGAATCGTATCATCTGAATTAGCATCTTTTGGCCGAAAACTGTTGCTAATTGAACTTTATGCCGTGGTTTTTCCTCAATCCTTTCCCGTAAGGTTGAAAAGCCGCTTGCAGTTGTAAGCGAGGCACACCGATTGCCATGCGGTGTCCACTTTGGCCAGGCCTCTTAACTGGAAACGGCGGAATCCCAGCACTTCCTTGATGAACCCCAATACCGGTTCTATGGTCTGTTTGCGTTTGCGGTAAATCTCCCTGCCGTCCCCGATAGCCCTGCGTTCGGCCATAGCCAAGCATCGTTTCTCTTTGCTTGGAGCTGCTTTTTCTGCACCGGCTGCTTAACGTCGCAGCGGATTTTGTGGTATTATCGCTCAGCCACTATTGAGGAAGATCTTGCGGTCCTCTCCCATCAGAGGCAGCTCCACCCAGGCTCCGTTGCGCGCGTGGGAGGCATGACAAGCAATTATGGCTTCAAGCGTGTTATAGGCCTGCTCTCCCGGGTAGGGAAAGGGGGCAGTTCCATCGAGGTGCTGCACGATCTCATCCACCGCAACCGACATTCCGGAGGCTTCGCCAACCTTGCTGGGCCAGGTTTCCCGGCGTCCGTCCCAGTATTCGAAAGTTACCTCGTCCCACTCTCCCGCAATCACGCGCCCCCGCTCGCAGTTGACGCGAATTTCGTTCCCCATGGCGTTGTAGTCGGCAGCATCGACAGTCACCATGGTCCCGTCCTGCATTCGCATGACACCCCAGCCGCCTGGATCATTAAATTGCTGGCCGCGACAGTCGGGTCGCTCCGCCAGGTCCAAGGTAGCGGAGACGGCGGCGACATCCTGATCCAGAATCATGCGCATGGTGTCGAACTGGTGGGAACCGACACAACCGAAACGTCCGGTCGGCCACTGCTGGTTAATCGACGTGAATTTTCCCATGGGCCGATTACGGAGGAGTTTGGTCAACTTACGTAGATTCTCATGAAACCGTCGGTTATGGTTGAAGATGAGCAGGCACCCCGCCTCCCGGCAGACGCGAATCATTCTTTCAGCATCGTCCAGATAGGACGCAATCGGTTTCTCGCAGTAGATTGCGGGAATGCTCCGCTCGGCGCAGGCGATGGTCATTTCGGCGTGAACCGGCGTGTAGGTGGCGATACCGATGATATCGAAATCTTCCTTCTCCAGCATCTCGCGCCAATCGGCGTAAGTGCGGGCTCCCGATCGCTCGGCGAATCGGCGGCGGCGCCCCTCGTCGCGCGAGCTTCCCGCTTCCAGGGACACACGGGGATGCCCGCTGTAAGCCGAGAAATGCGTGCCATCGAGGCCGGCCACTTCCTGTCCCAAGACATCTCCCGAGACTTGGTCGGCACCCCCAATGAATCCCAGTCCAATAATCCCTGCCCGATAGGTCTTTCTTTTCATAGACCACAGAATAAAGGCGCATGGGCAGCGCACCCAAGCCTGAAGTTCGGTGGCCGGGCCGGACCGCGGGGGCATCCCGACAAGTCGCATCGGCATGCTTATTTGTCGGACACTGCGCTAGACCGCGTGAGCCCGATAACCACCGTAACCCAGCCGGCCAGCGCTGTGATCGCCACAACCGGATAGACGGCTCCAGGGAGGCGTCCGAAGACCTGGCCACCGAGTGCCAGCAGGGCGGAGGCTCCGCCCTTGGATGCCCGGTAGCCGAAGGCGTCAATCACCTCCTTGGACCGATAGCGGGCATCGAAGGGCAGGGGAATATAGAAGATCTCTTTTCCGGCCCGGAATAGCGAATAGTCAACCGCCTTGAAAAGTAGAAAGGCGGCGGCACCCATGGTGAGGCTGGGAAACAGCAGAAGCGCGACCGCCGCCAACAAGTGGAGGGTGGGAATGGCCAGGTGCAATCGACGAAAAGAGAGCAGGGATAACAGGACCGGGGCGCCGATGAACTGCAGGAAGAATGCCACCGTGTTGAGCAGCGCCCAGAAGTTACCGAGAAAGGCCGAGCGTTCGTCCTTGCCCGGCAGTGCACCTTCCAGAAGACCGCTAAATCGCAGGTCGAGGACGGTCGAGACAACTTGGGTAGCGACAATAAGCAGGCCGAGGTAAACCAGAATTCGATGTCGGCGGAAGAGCTGTAATCCCATGAAGTCGCGGGAGGTAAGCGTTTCCGTCGGAATGGGTTCGCCGCCGATGCGGTAGGCCCTGGCCGCCAGGCCGGCCGCCGGCAGCACCGAGAAAGCGGCAAATAACAGGAGCTGTTCGCTACCCAGGACAACGGCAAGTTTTCCCACCAGCAGACCGCCGCCAATTGCTCCAACGGACGCGATGCCGCAGATGGGTCCGTTGAGCTTTCGTGCCTGCGCAGGAGTGAGCGTGCTGTTGATGAACGACCAGTACTGCTCGATCAGCAACACAATATAGCCTTCTCGCAGGACGAAGAGGGCGCCCACTGCCAGTTTACTTCCTTGTAGTATGGCAACATAGCAGACCACAATCCATGCACCGGAAAGGAGCGAGCTGATGAGAAGGGCCCTTCTGCTGCCCAGACGGGTTAAAAGCCAACCGTAGCCATAGAGAAACAGCAGTATCCCGATGGGTGAGACTGCCATGATCACGGGAAGTTTGTGGGCGCCGTAGACGTCAATAAAAAGAGAGACTGAAACGCTGCGCGCGAACTCGTAGCCGCACAAGAGAAACAGCGCCGCGAGGCCGATGGTGAGGGCGGCGGCTACGGGGCGGCCGGCGGACTCGGTCGGTTTGGTTTGCACGACATCCATGCACCCCATCATGCCGAACCCGCGACGGGTTCGGCAACCTTGAGCTGAACTTGATCACGGCTTTGCCTCTCGATCGTAGTCTTGATCCCGAACATACGGGTCGGCTGAACGCGATCCGGCTTCGCTTGGACAGCTTCGGCTGAATCCGCGTCGACAGGTTCAACATTCGAAGCTCGGCAGAAAGAAGTTATCCAAGTAGAAACTCGGCATGGCGACTTGGAAAGCAGGAGTCTCCCGTGCGCTCATGACACCGGAGACAGCGGTGTGGTTGGCCGGATATAGTGGAAAGCGAGCTCCCACAGGCAAGGTACATGATCTCTGGGTTAAGACTTTGGCTTTGGAGGATTCCCGGGGAATGCGGGGGGTAATCGTCGCGTCGGACAACATGGGCATGCCTTTGGCATTGTACGACCGCATCCACACGGCGGTGAGAGAACGGTGCGGAATCGAGCAGTCAGGCCTCATGGTGCTGTTCTCGCATAACCATTGCGGACCCGTGCTTCCGGGTGATTTTGCGGATGCCTATCCTATCGATGAGCAGCAGGCCGCACTGATCAATGCATATGCGGATCGGCTTTGTGAGACTGTGGTTGAGTCGGTGGCGCAGGCGTTGGCAGGGCTAAGTCCTGCTCGACTGGCGACAGGGTCCGGCACCACACGCTTTGCCGTCAACCGAAGGGACAATCCGGAACCCGGCATCGGCATGCGCATGGATCGAGGCGAGCCCCTGGCCGGGCGAGTTGATCATTCGGTGCCGGTGTTGACCATTCGCTCAGAAGCAGACGAGCTGATCGGCATTCTGTTTGGCTACGCATGTCACGCGACGGTAATGAATTTCGATAAGTGGTGCGGCGATTATCCCGGGTTCGCCCAACTGGCGCTGGAGGAAAGTCATCCCGGGGCTGCCGCCATGTTCTTTGCAGGTTGTGGCGCGGATCAGAATCCACTGCCCCGGCGACACCTCAGCCAATGTCGCCACTATGGTAACCTGCTGGCGGCCGCCGTTGAGGAGGTTTTGCTCCAGCCCATGTCACCGGTTGGCGATGGCTTTGGATGCGCTTTCCGCTATGTGAATCTCGAATTTCAACATAGCATATCACGAGAGTCGCTGGCAGCGGTAGAGGACCCGCCTGATTCGACCCACGGCCGATGGGCGCAACGGTGGCTCGGGACGCTCGAACAGGACCCGGAACTGGCCTTACCCGCGCACTACCCCTATCCGGTGCAGGTCTGGCAGTTGGGCTCGTTTCTCATGATAGCGCTTGGGGGCGAGGCTGTGGTCGACTTCGCGCTCCGCTTCAAGGAGCTCTACGGACAAGGTACCTGGATTTCAGGCTACGCTAATACCCTCGTGGCCTATATCCCGTCGCAGCGCGTCTACCTGGAGGGCGGCTACGAAGGGGGCCCATTTCTCTACGAATACGGCCATCCGGCGGAACGGTGGGGCGAAGGAGTGGAATCCCGGATCGTCAACGCAGTGATAGAATTGGTTGGCGAAATTCGCGTTCGGGCTAGAACCGAGCTCTGATGAGTTGCTTAGGGGTTCCCGGACCGTTCGCATGACCCGCTCACGCACCGCAATCTACGCTCCGCTCCGATAAGCACTGCGCCAGGAGAACCGTTCGGGCCCCGAGCGAGTCATACGCTACAGTTTCAAGACAGTCCAGCTTTCGGGGGAGGTAGAGAGAAGTTTCAGTTTGGAGGAGAGCGCGGCCTGAAGGGACGCCAGAGACCAGCCCAGGGAGGAGCGTCGCGCGACGCAATGGCGCCATCTCGCAATCGGACGCTTGAAGTGGATCGTCGCTAAGCTATAGTTGGCGCTATGGCCTTTTCTACTCTCGGAACCGTACATCGATCTACCGTAACCGGCCGACGCGGCATGGTTGCCTCAGCCCATCCCCTGGCCTCACTGGCGGGATTGCGCATTCTGATGCAGGGAGGTAACGCGATTGATAGCGCTATCGCCACCGCGGCCGCACTCAACGTGGTGGAGCCGTATATGTCGGGGATGGGTGGGGTGGGATATATGCATATCTATAGCGCCCGCGAGGATACTTAAACGGTTCTGGATTACATAGGCCTGACTCCCGCCGCCACCGACCTTTCCCTCTACCCGAACGACGCGGTGCAGAATCGGGGGGGGGCCCCCTCTCTCCGATCGTTCCCGGTGCCTGTGGGGGGTGGCTGGAGGCCTTGAAACGCTACGGCACCATGGACGCGAAGACGGTTTTCGCACCGGCCATCGAGTACGCTGAGGATGGATTTCCCCTCACGGTCAAAAACAACGCTTTCTTCAAGGGGGCTGCAACCGACTTGGGGCGTTTTCCTGCTTCGAGCAGCAATTATCTTCTCAACGGAAGTGCCCCGGAACCGGGCGAGATCCTCAGGCAGAACGATCTGGCCGCGACCTTCCGCGCGGTGGCGGAATCCGGTCCCGAAATCTTTTACCGAGGCGCCATTGCCGAGCGTATTGTCGCGCACATGGCGGAATCGGGTGGGTTGATCACCAGCGAAGATCTGGCTGGGTTCAGTCCGAATTGGCTGGATCCGGTCTCGATCGATTATCGCGGCTACCGGATCTGCGCGCCGCCGCCCCCCTGCCAGGCGGTTCAGTATCTGGAAACACTCAACATCATGGAAGGTTTCGACGTCGGAGCAATGGGGCACAACACGCCCGAGACCCTGCACCGGTTCTTCGAGGCGGTTAAGCTGTCCATCGCGGATCGGGCCGAATACACTGCTATTGGCAATCCGCCCACCACCGGCTTACTGTCGAAGGAATTCGCGGCCGAACGCCGAGGGCTTATCAGAGATCGGGCGCAGCCGACCGGGGGCGATCAGTATACGGCTGCCGATGCCAAGATGTCGAACGAGGTAGTCGCCGGTGATCCTTATGCCTTCCTCCAGACCGAGTGTACGACTCATTTTGATGCGATTGACGCGGAGGGTAACGCGGTGGCTTGCACTCAGAGCCTTGGCAGCGGCTTCGGCTCAGCCATGGTAGTGCCCGGAACCGGCATCGCGCTGAACAATTTCATGAATTGGTTTGACCGTGAACCCTCCAGCCCGAACGCCATCGGACCCTGCAAGAAAAATGAAATGTGCATGTCGCCCGTGCAGGTGTGGGACGCACACGGTCTACGCCTCCTTATCGGCACCCCGGGCAGTTGGGGAATCCTGCAAACCACCCCACAGATGATTATGAACGTGATCGATCATGAGATGAACGTTCAGGCCGCTATCGAAGCTCCTCGAGCCAAAACCGACAAGGCTTGCCGGATCCTCGCGGAAGATCGAATCGGGGATGATGTGTTCGCGCAGCTCGAGGCGAAGGGACACGAGATTACTCGCCTCGGTGATTGGTCACCCACTGTCGGAGGTGGCCAGGGCATCATGGTCGATCCCGAGAGCGGGTCGTTCATGGGAGGAGCCGATCCTCGACGCGACGGTTATGCCTTGGGATGGTGAGAGTGAAGTCGCGAGATGCGGGATGCAGGTTTTGGGGCGTCGCTAGAGCGGGCCGCAGTCAGGAAAGCTGGCTTTAGTACTGCCGGTGAAACGTGGTCGCAAACCTCATCGCCAATCCCGTCGACGAAGTCCCGGAAACCTGACACCCGAAACTTCGTCGAAACCCTTGTCGAAAAGTAAACCGAGATGACCAGGCGCAGCTTTCCCCACGAGGATCTGCATGTGTATCAGACGACCCGGTTCCTCTCCGGGAACACGATCCCGCTATCCCGATGGATCTCGATACCCTAACCTCAAAGGCGTTGCAGATACGTCACTTGATCGCGGGCGAAGCGGGCGCTTCACCCTACGAAGGCCGATCTTCTCCGGCAGTAGCCGCAAAAGTAGGATGGAGCGCCCGCTCCGTCATGCGGTTCAGATGTATTGGTTATTCTCCGAGTAGCCGGATGCACCAGCATGCGGTCCAAAACAAAATGCTGGCCGACTTCCTCGGCGCGTCCGCTACATCTCGAGGAAGTCCCGCCAGGCAGACGAAGACGCCGTGGGACGGGCACAGGAAGCGCCCGAATGAGTTGGTCGGAATTTGGCAGACTGATTGCGGATTTCGTAAAGAAATGAGCTGTCAACCTGTCGGAGCAATATTGACGCATCCTATAGCTTGTGTATTGTGTTATGTATGAAAACGATTGCGGTTTCCGAGTCGGCGTATCGGCGACTGTCCAGTTGGAAGACAGGCAAGAAGGATTCCTTTTCCAAGGTAATCGAACGGATGGTCCCGCCGAAAGGAACGTTCAAGTCTGCCCTGAAGGCTGCTCAACATCTTCCTCTACTCGATGATAAAGAGTTTGAGGCATTGGAAGAGGCCCTGGAGGCTACGCGGCAGTCGATTCCTGAGCAATGGAAGTAGTGGCAGACACTACGGTGCTCGTTGACATTTGGCGTTACCGACGGGATCCGCATAGGCTGAGGAATTTGCAAGACAAGCTCGGACAAGCCGCAATATTGGTACCTTGGATTACCCAGGCTGAATTCTCCAGAGGAGCGCTTTTTCGCGCCGTAAAGCCAGAGGCCTTGGCCAAGTTCTATGAAGGCTTCACTCATATTCCGCTGCAGCAGGACGCGATCGATCTTTATTGCCGACTTTGGGGTGAGCTTGCCAGAAAGGGCACGGTGGTGGATTATCCTGATCTTTGGATCGCGTCTGCCGCCTTGGAGAGAAGAGTTCCATTAATAACTCGGAATCGTCGGCACTTTGACCCCATTCCTGGACTGGAGGTGATTGGCTATATTATCCTTTGACGGTTATTCCTTTATCATTGCTGAATCTGTGGCTCGAATACGGGACTGCGTTAAATTCACGATCGACTGATAGACGAGGACGCGCAGCTCGCGGCGGATAGCGTAGGCGGCGGAAGGCATGAGCTGGGTCATAAAGATGACGATCAGCTCTTCGAGCGGATCGATCCAGAAGGCGGGCTGGCCCCGCCGGGAGACCATGACCGTATACCCGGGCAGGCGTCCGTTGTCTACGTAGTCGTTGAAATGGTCGCCGATGCGGGAGAGCCTGGCGGACGAGAGTCCGAGTGCTTCAGGTGATGTCAGTTCCATGAGTATCTGAAGTGCGCTTGAAGTGGCAGTTCGTCAATCGCTAACGAGGCCGGCAACAATCGCCACGCTGACCAGCGCTATTGACCTCAGTGTCATCTCCGGCTGGCAGTCCCCGGTGTAAGGCGTGTTGCCGGCCGCAGGCCTCGATGACGAACCTCCTAATGAACCGGTTCCATTTTTCGCCCCGGGGTGACCGGCTCTAGCTGCGCCTCAGAGCAAGGTAGATCCTCGAGCTCAGCCATTACCAGCCGTCTCGGCCCCTCGAGAATCGATAGAGGTCGGCGCTACGGCCGCCGTATTCCTGTTCCGGATGGTCGCCGGCGATGCTTTCGTAGGCGGAGCCGCGGGCGGGAAGGGGGAGGGGATCCTCGGTTTCGATCAGAATATCTGCCAGAAGGGACGTCAATTCAGCCCGCTTTCCCGCCCAATGTGGGTCGTCCCAGAGGTTGTCCAGTTCGAGGGGATCTTTGTCGATATGGTAGAGCTCGCCGTAGGGCTTGCCTCCATAGTGGATGAGCTTCCAGTCGGGCGTTCGCACCATCTTCATGTTAAGCGATTCGGCGAAGGCCCATTGACGCCACTGGACCGCGTCCTTGCGCAGGAGCCGACGAAGGCTCATCCCTTGCATGCCGGCGTGCCCGTCGACGCCTGCGTATTCAAGCAGGGTGGGCGCGAGATCGACTGCTTGGATGAGGTCGGATACGATCTGGCCACCGCTCAACTCCTTGGGGTAGCGAACGATGAAAGGCGTACGCATAAGGTGATCGTAAAGCATGCGCCCTTTCCACAGCACGTTGCGGTGGCCGAGCATTTCGCCGTGGTCGGCCAGAAAGACGACTATGGTGTCGTCGAGAATGCCTTTTTTCTCCAGAGCCTCGAGGATGCGACCTATCTCGCGGTCGACCAGGCTGATGGTGCCGTAATAACGGGCGATAACCTGACGGAGCACGGATTCGTCGAGACATCCAAAGTCGGCTTGTCCGGAACTGGTTCGGAACTCAGGGATGCGGGACCGCTGGTCCATGCCGAAATCCGGCGGCGGTTCGATGTCGGAGGGATCGTACATGCGGTCGAACGGTGCCGGTGGGTCGAAAGGCATGTGCGGGTTGCAGAAGGAGACCCAGAAAAAGAACGGCTCTTCGCGGTTTTCCGACAATAGGCGGGCGGCGTTTCGACCGATGAAAGTGTCGATGTAATCCTCGTCCTCGAACGGGAAGGGGTCCGAGCCAAAGTTCTCCTCGTTATTCCAGCGCCCCACATGGTCGAAATATGCCTTGTCCAGCCCTTTATCACGCAGATGGGCCCGATATCGATCGTAGTCCGCGTACATCTTGCCTTCCACAAAGAAGCGATCGTCGAATCCGTAAAGCCTTTCCAGGGGTGTGAAGTGCATCTTGCCGACGGCATGAGTGTGGTAGCCTGCCGCGCTCAGGAGAGAGGGAAGTGTTACCTCGCTCGCCCGCAGGTCGTACCAGTTCCATTTTACACCGTGGGACCGGGGATAGCGTCCGGTTATCAGCGTGGCCCGGCTTGGTTGGCACATCGGGCTCTGCACGAAGAAGTGCTCGGCCCGGACCCCCTTGCGGGCCAAGCGGTCGATGTTTGGCGTCTTCACCACAGGGTTGTTGGCACACCCCAACGCGTCCCAGCGCAACTGGTCCATGGTGATGAGGAGGATATTGGGCCGTTTATCGGTGCTCATCGGTCGCGCCTTTATGGGCCGTTGCCGTAGCGGAGGCAAGTCGCTTGCTCCTTCTTTGGGCAGAACCGCCGTCCCTCCAGGAAAGGTTGACGGCGCCAAGGGATTGGCGCCCTCCAGTTACTCGCGAACCGCACAAAATCTGGAGGGACGAGGGCCCCCGAGTCCACAAGGTCGGCAGCCATCCCAATAACCGCTAAAACCTTACAGGCAGGCAACCGGCCTGTTTCCCGCGTCGACCTTCAGGCGGCCTCCAGAGCCGTCGGCCCTCCATTGGCTGCGAAGACCACAAAAACATGGAGGGGGCGAGGAACATCTTTACGCATTGCATTTGGAAAATCTAGTCCCTGTCCACAGACTATCCCTGATATGAAGAAGATCGAACGCATTTGCACCCTCGGAGTGGGTACTGTTGGCGCCGGTTGGGCGGCCTTTTACGCGTCGCGAGGATTGAGCGTAACGTTAACCGACTCGTCTGCTCAACGAGTGGAGATCGGACTGCGTCGGGCAAGGGAAAATCTCGAATTCCTTCGCACACATGGCCTGACCTCCGCTGAGGCTTTCCGGAAAGGGATGGAGCATATGGTGAGAGTTGTGGACTTGGGAGAATCGGTTTCCGAGGCAGATCTTATTCACGAATCGGTATTCGAGGACCTGAACCTGAAACGCGACCTCTACCGGCAAGTTGAGGCACGCACCCCGCAAGACACCGTAATCCTCAGCAGCACCTCCTTTCTGCGTCCAAGCGAGCTGCAACGGGACATGAGTCACCCCGAACGTCTCCTGATCGCGCATCCCTTCAATCCGCCGCACCTTATTCCGCTGGTGGAACTGGTGGGCGGGAAAAAGACCGCTCCTGAGCTGGTGGGTGAAGTGCGGTCGTGGTACGAGGCTTTGGGCAAGGTACCCGTTGTGCTGCAGAAGGAGATCTTCGGCCACATTGCCAATCGCCTCGCCGCCGCTGTCTGGAGGGAAGCGATCGATCTGGTAAGCTCGGGCGTGGCCAGTGTGGAAGATGTCGACAAGACCCTCTCGGCGGGTCCCGGCTTGCGCTATGCCCTCATGGGGCAACACATGATCTACCACCTCGCTGGGGGTGAGGGCGGCATGGAGTATTGCCTCCAGCACCTCGGCGATTCCTTCAACACCTGCTGGAAGGACCTCGCCGCTTGGACTTCATTTCCCGAAGGCGCCGGTGAGCAGCTCGTTGAGGGCATCGCAGAGGCCGAAAAGGGGAGAAGCATCTCCGAAATCGCCGCTTGGCGGGACACCATGCTGGCCCGGCTGGTGAAGGAAATTTACGGTTAGGAGTTTGTTGGACTTATTTACAAACATAAATAGAAACGGCTATAGGGACACTTCCGAAGTAAAAGCTACGAAAGGACGTGGCAAAAAGACAAGAAACACAATCCGCACCCCCAATGGAGGGACGAGGGCCCTCGAGTCCGTTAGGCAGGCAACCAGGCTGATCCCTGATCATGGCTTTCAGGCATGTAACCGGCCCGTTCCCGTGACCGGGCCTGCAAGCGGCCTCCGGAGCCGTCGGCCCTCCAAGGAAAGGCTGGAAATCTGCTTCACATCTCCCAGGTTCGCCGACGCACTCTCTCGCGAATATTCCGTGTCAACAGTCCGTAACCTTACCCCGGGCTTCCTCCTGCAGAGTATAAAGGGATTTCTGCTGTGCGTTACCCGCAATCGCGGGCATCATCGGCACGGGCCCGCCAAAGCGAGCCGTCCGCGACGGCTCGCCTTGCAAATGAAAGGTATGTTTTTCCATCTCGTGGACGTAATCGCCGAAGTAGATGGGAAAGGCGTCGGCTGCGCGATATTCAAAGATCAGCGTGCGTCTGGGTTTGTTGGACTTATTGGGTAGTGAGCTGTGGGGCGTGATACAGTGCATGAAAATGACGCTACCGGGCGGCGCAGCCAGGGAGACAGGTTTGACGAATCGACCGTCGTCGATGCTCTCGGTGATCATGCCCGCGAAGGAGCCGTCGGGCAGACGATGGTCAAAGAAATGATCGTGGTGACCGGGCAACACCTGCAGACAGCCGTTTTCCTCGGTGGCGTCGTCGAGGTAGATGAGCGTTGTCACGAGATCTGAATTGGTGTGGGGAAAATAAGCCAGGTCCTGATGCCACTCCACTACGGAGCCGACTTTGGCCAGTTTCATGTTCAACTTACTGTGCTGTAGCGCAATATTCGGCCCAATGAGGGATTCGATGCGGCCCAGAATACGATCGTCGGTGGCTAAATTCCGGAAACATTCGTGCTGTTCGAAGGGATTGAAAATGCGCCGGGGCACGCGCACGCCGTCGACCGGCTCGGGCTCTAGCTCCATGAGTTTGTCGGCTTCACCCGCTTCGATCGCCTGTTCGGTTAGCTCGCGAATCGTTTGGTCGACCTGCGCCAGTTCACGCTTGTCGAAAACTGACGGAATCACTACATGGCTCTCAGTTCGATAGCGCTCGATCTGACCTTCGGTCAGGGAATATTTCGGCATCGTATTACGGATTAGATGAAGTGAGCGCGCTCATGGTTTCGAACGGATTGAACGACATCCTTAAAAAAACTGCTCCGCGCTCGCGGATAGACGCCTGAATTCAGCCGCCCCTCCGGCAATCCAAGGTCCGACCGTGGTGAAGAGGAAGCGGACCCCGGCGGCAGCGTACTTGGCGACGTTGGCATTGTTCGTAAGCGTTCCAGCGACGCGCCCGGCCGCCTGGATGCGTGCCAGGGCCTCATCAATAGTGCTCCGAACGTCGGGGTGCTGAAGGTCGAGGATATGCCCCATCGAAGTCGCCAGATCCGACGGCGCCACAAAGAACACATCGATGTGGTCCACGGTCAGAATCTCGTCGAGGTTCCTTACCGCGACAATGTCCTCGATCAGCACTACCAAAAGCGTTTCGTCATTGGCTACTTCAAAGTAATTCGGAACACGCAAGCCTTGGCGGCTCGTATACATGCCTCGCTGGCCGATGGGAGCGAACTTGCCGCCCGCGACCACGTTCTGAGCCTCATCCCTGGTGTTGACATGGGGAACCACGATTCCCTGGGCGCCGCGATCGAGGGTACGATAGATGAGGCCCTGATCATTCCGGTTGATACGAACTACCGAGGTGATGCCCAAGATGTCGCAGGCGCGAGTTAGGTTTCCCAAATCGGATGCATCTACTGCACCGTGTTCCCCTTCCAGCCACGCGCCGTCGAATCCGTCAGGAGCCAGCGCCTCGATGTCGTCGGGATCGGTAAGCCCCCCGAACACGGTGACGATCTCGCCTTGAGCCAGCCTGTACTTGATTCGGTTTTGCCTGATTCCCATATACTTATCCCCTGATTGGCAGTTCTCTCGTCCTCATTTCGTGCGGCTGTCTGTAGTTTCGGCAAACGGCACCGTCAATACTAACAGTGGCACCAATGGACTGTTAGGTTCATAGCCTGAAAAACTCAAGCGTCTTGTCCAGCCCCTCTTCACCGCTGAACTTCGCGAGACAGGAAATGAGCTTGTTAATAATTGCGCCTTCCTTTCAGGATCCCCCTCCATAGTAGCTGATCATGCCTTCTTTCACGGGCGGGAAATCTCCCAGGCAAAAGGATCGTTCCTCCATAGCAGCGAAGGGCCCTCCAATGTGACCGGGCTCTATCGGATACGGAAATCGGCATCCTGGCATCCGTTCCCGAGCCGTCGGCCTACAAGGTTGTCCTGGGGCTGCTGACCATCGCGATAGTATTGGTCAGGAAAAGGCGTGTCAGTAGGACAAAGAGGTAACAGGATTTACTCTGCATTTCTGGAGGTTTACTCCATAGATTTAAGGTTTGATCGACCCCGTTATGAACTTGCCGGGCGAAGCGTCCCGCTGAGCCGCAAGCCGCTGTGAATTCGCGGCTCGGCAGGGACGCCTCGCGCTACTCACCCCCGGCGACATGAAGTCATCGCCACACCGCCGACCCCTTAACGGTACGAGGATCGTCCCGTCGTCGAGTTCGGCGGCCCTGGGGAATCCGATCATGGTTGTAAACCCTGATACGTCCCACTCCAGGTAGTCCCACGTCCTGCCGCCGTCGCTCGAGCGCTTCCCTGTGGAATGAGCGAGCTAATGTCGTGTCCGATAAATAAGCATGCCAATGCCAGAGCCATTTTCAGTCCCGAAAAACTCGGGACTGAAAAGAGCCTGGCCCCAAGGGTGGAGCGGCATGGGGTCGCTAGCGGCGTTAGGACAAACCCGCAAGGCCGCCAGGCATTCCGGGTCTGTCCCGCCTTGCTATCGACCCCATGGCGCCTCCATATTGGTTATGCTTATTTATCGGACACGACACTAAACCCTACAACTCCAACAACTCGGGCACGTTGACCTTCATCCACGCCTGCAGAGATCTCACGTCCTCGCTGGTGGCGCTGAGATAGGGGCCGCGGGAAACCGGACTCATCTCGAGGAAACCCGCCGCCAGCCCCTGCAGGTGGTCGAACGAGGTATCGGTAAATCCGCGCGCCCGGTAGGGCTCGAGGCCCTGCTGGCTAAGACTTTTTATTACCGCACAGCAGGCGGCCAGTTTGTCCCAGTCCCGGGCTTGCAGCAGCTCGAACATATCGAGGATGTAACGAGGATTCATGTAGACCAGCGCACTGGCACAACCGATGGCGCCGTGGGGTCCCAGCTTAGCCCAGGCGCCTTCGCCGACCCAGACGTTGACGAATTCACTGAGGGCTTCACAACCTTCGGGGGTCATGCCGACCGTGCCTTCATTTGATTTAACCGCAAGGTAGCAACCCGTTGCCTCATGAATGGCGCGGTGTTGATCAACAGTGAGGCTTTTCTTGGTCCGAAGTGTCTCATAGATGCTCATGGAAAGTTCGGGCGCGGCGGCGGCGACGTCCTGGAAAAAGCTCACGATCTGGCGGTCGTCCACCTCCATCCAGAAGGGCAGGGCGAGCTGGATCGCATCGGCGCCCAGTTCAGCTGCATAAGCGGCGCGGCGCTGGGCGCCCAAGGTATAGGTTGCCGTAACTCCGATCATGACAGGGGTGTCATGTTTCCTGCACTCTTCGACTGTTGACTTCGCGACCGCCTTCCATTCATCGAGCTCCATGGCGTAGAATTCCCCTGTAGTGCCTGCCGTATAGGCACCGGGAACGCCCGCCTTACAGGTGCGTTCGAGGTCGGATCGATAGGCCTCTTCGTCGAAAGTCCGACCATTGTCCTTCCAAGCGACCGGCAGCCCCGCCCAAGGGCCAATCAGTTCTTTTCGGGTGAGCATGATGTGGCTACTTTTATGGGAAATCGAGATCTCCGTATTCTGACACGCTGCCAGCCGTCACCATGCCTTGGCCAATTCACGGAATCGGGTTTACGGGCAGCACTACTGAGCCTTCTTTACTTGCACCCAAAGGTCAACGTTCTGAGCTGCTAATCGATCATACGTTCTCGGCACGATCGAAGCCTCGGGAAACCGCACGCCATTCGGCTCCGAGCTCTCATGGTCGAGGGACTTGCTGGTCCAATACCACGGCCGGCGGCGCCAAGGGATTGGCGCCCTCCACATCGTGGCCCTCATCCTGGAAATGGAGGGCGGCAATCCCTTGCCGCCGCATCGTCTTGAGCCACGTTGCTCAGGTTTTGATCCCGACTCGGTCCAGGCGTCGCCAGGGACGCCGGCGTCCACCTGCAGCCAGCTTCACCCTTCGATAGACTCAGGATTTAGCAGCGAGTCTATGGTGATCAGGCACCCCGCCAGTCGACTCCCGGCGGCGGCGAATACACGAAGCCGTCACGTAGCTCAAGTATCCCCTTGGTTCCTCCGAAGGTCAAAGCTTTGCGTCGCTGATCGGTCTTGGCCTGGCGGTCGGCATCTTCGGGATCGACGATAGAGCGAAGGGTTTTCTCGAGTTCCTTGGCCTTGAGCATTCCCTTGGTGGTCGTTGCTAGATCGTGAATCTCATCGGGATCTGCCTCCAGATCGAACAGTTGGGGGTCCATTCCCACATGGTAAATGAGCTTGTCCTTGCCGTCCATCATCATGAAGGCACCCGTCTTGGATCCGGCAGCATGGTACTCGGCAAGGCCGAGCCTCGTCCGCTCCCGACCTTCGAGGGCGGGCCAGAGCGAGATACCGGGCAGGGCTTGTTCGTCCTCGCTGAGGCATTCACCCACGCTTTCGAGTATGGTAGGGTAGAGGTCGACGTGGGAAGTGATCTGCTGGACCACCCGGCCCTCGGGCACGTCGGGTCCGGCCATGATCAGCGGTACGGAAACGGACTTCTGGTAAAGGTTAAACAGGCTGAGGATATACTGGTGACCGCAGCTGAAGCCGTGATCGGCGGTGTAAACGATACGGGTATCGTCGTTCAAACCAGAGGCCTCCACAGCCGCCACCAACTCACCGACTTGCTCGTCCAGATGCGTAATCACGGCGTAATAACAGGCCGTGATCTTCTTCATCAAGGTCTCGTCGAGCGTGTCGGCGTGTCCCATGATTCGGCGCAGGTGCTCGATGGCGGGATGCCGAGGGCGTTCCTCGGCCGAGAACTGCACCGGAGCCGGCATGTCCTCGACCGGATAGAGATCGTAGAGACGCTGCGGGACGACGAACGGGGGATGGGCGCTGACGTAATGGACGCACAGCACCCATGGCTTCCCCGACCGCCCGGCCCGGGCATTTAGCCACTTCACCGCGTGGGCCGTAATGCGCCGGTCGTAACCTTGGTAGTCGGTCACCTCTCCCACCGCGGTGCGCACAGTGTAGAGATCCCATATGCCTCCGCGAACCGGCTCCTCGCCGGACGATCTCAGCAAGCCGATCAACTCGCCCACACCTTCGGCGATATGCATGGTGTCGATCTCTTCACTGAATCCGTTGTCGTCGCCTTCGCTTCGGAAATGGAGCTTGCCGGTCACGGCCACCTCATTGCCGGCCTCACGCAGGTGTTTCATCCAACTCCGGGTGCCGCCTTCGAAGGGCATGGAATTTTCCCAGTATCGGTTTTGATGCGGGTAGAGCCCCGTTGCGATGCTCGCTCGGGAGGGGACGCAGATGGGACTCGTGCAGTAGGTGTCTGCGAAACGCGTCCCCCGGGCGGCCAGCCGGTCCAGGTTGGGCGTTTGGATAATCGGATCCCCGCAGCAGCCCAACAGGCGCTGGCTGTGACTTTCGGCCAGAATCAGGACGAGGTTTGCTGGACGAGGCATAGTGGTTTTGCTGCGCGAAATTGAACGACACCCTTAAGAAGCCTACTCCCTGCAGCAAGCTACAGGGAATGAACAAGTTCAAAATCTGAAGTACGCAACTGTCAATTAAACGTCGATTCGTAAAGCCAGTTGGGCCATCTATTATGCTCGGTTTCTTGTCAATCATTGAAACCGATGTAGCTGGACTAGCCGTCGCCTTGAGTCTTGTCGAAGGGCTATGGCGGGCAAGCGCTTCCTGTCTCGGCGAAGCAATGTATCCAGGGACGCCCTGGTTTTAGCCGGGTGAAACTGCAGGGCGCAGAATCTCCCACGGCGGATCGAACCCACCCCGCCCTTCGGGCACCCCTCCAAGGAGGGGACTGTTATAGCTGGCTACCGTTCGGTAGAGGTCCCCTCTCGGGAGGGGTGCCCGAAGGGCGGGGTGGGTCATGCCCAGTCTGAGACGAGTTTCAGAGGAGCTGCCCAGCGCAGACGAATCGCGTTCAGAGATGGTTGGATGATCTGGCCTTCGCAGACAACGGCCGACCTCTTAGGGGGCCGCTGCCAGGTTCGCTGTGAGCAACAGGTCGGCCGCCCGCCTGCGGGGCGTGAACCGGGACCCTCAAGGCGGTCGGCCCTGCGGACTTCCCGATCTCAATCGGGATCCCTCCAAGGCTGAAAACCATCGCAGGTAATCTGGAGGGCTGAGGGCCCACGAGGCCGAGAGTATGATCAGGTTTAAATGTGCGATCCAGCGCAGCAATTTCGGTCCGGTTCATCATAGGAAGTCTGCCATCGAGGCCTTAGGCCTTCAAGCATAGCTGGCAATGAACCTTTTGAATCGGCGGCAACGGGAGGGCGCCAATCCTTTGGCGCCGCCGATTATCGGATACCAGGATTTGCATCGATGGGAAGAGGCAACCGTCTCCGCAACGCATTAGCGTGGCTGCGCCGAGTGGAGAAGGATTGCTTCCCTCCAGGTACATAGGTTCTATGATTCGTTCCGGAAAGCCCGGTTTCATTAGAGGGCCTCCCGGTGAGGCCAGCGCCTGCCAACTACGAATGAATCATGAACCTTTCAACCGTGCCTTCTGGAGCGCCGAGAGCCCCCGATACCGCGAGTAGGATTATGATTAAGACGGAAAACTTTGGCCGGGTTCACTAAGAGCCGCAAGAATGCAAATCGCCGACACAGAAATCTTTCAGGTGGCCGTCAAGCAAGATTTGGAACCGATCATGCGGGATGGCACCGTGCTGCGGACGGACGTCTATCGCCCCGACGCCGACGGCCTTTTCCCCACCCTGGTATGCCGCACCCCCTACGACAAATCGGGGAAGCGGGAAGCTGGCCACAAGCTGGCTGAGCGGGGTTATTTGGTCGCGATCCAGGATGTACGGGGTCGCTATGCCTCGGATGGAGAATTCCGGCCGGGGTTCTTCAGCGCCGACCACTGCGATGCGGAGGACGGCTACGATACGGTGGAATGGGCTGCCCGACTGCCGGGTTCCACCGGCAAAGTGGGTACCTTCGGCAATTCCTACGATGGCTGGACGCAGCGGGTCCTGGCTCCCACTCGACCGCCTCATCTGGCTGCCATGATCCCCAGTGGCATTACCGCCAACCTGCTGGATCGCGAGCTGTCGGGAGTGCTGCGCCTGGGCCGGGTGATGTGGTGGTCGATCAATAACCTGGCCGTGGATGCCGGGCGGCGCATGGGAGATCCGTGGGTAGTTGCCGACATGGAAGAGGCCGATCGGCTCTGGGTCGAGCGCGACCGCAGCAAGTGGCTCTGGTTCCTGCCGCTGATGGAAGTGCCCGACGAGGTCATGCCCGGAATCGGCCGGCACTGGAGGCGGTGGCTGAAGGACCACGCCACGGACCATTTCGGCTTTTTGGAAACCCACTGCCAAGTCGATGTGCCCATATTGACCATGACGGGGTGGTACGACCAGCAGATCGGGGCCATCAAAAACTTTACCGGCATGGTTGCAAACGGCAAAACCGAGCACGCCCGCCGAAACCAGCACCTCATCGTCGGTCCCTGGACGCACACCCTGGACAACCTGGTCAGGCAGGTGGGTGAAGTCGATTTCGGCCCCGAGGCCGAGCGTGACTATTACGAATTCGCCAATCAGTGGTTCTCACGCTGGCTCAAAGATGACGAGCATGCGTTGGACGACTGGCCGCCCATTCAGCTCTTTCTCATGGGCGCCAACCAGTGGCGAGCCGAGTATGAGTGGCCGCTCGCGCGCACTGCCTATACCGAATATTACCTGCATAGCGAGGGCAATGCCGGGACCGCGACCGGGGACGGCACCCTGACCCCGGAACCACCCGGGGAGGAACCGGCCGACGAGTACAGCTACGACCCGCGCGACCCCGTGATGACCCTCTACACTCCCGGCGGGCAGCACGAACCCATTGACCAGCGGTCGCTGGACGGACGACGGGACGTCCTCGTCTACACCACGCCCCCACTGGAAGAATCCCTCGAAGTCACCGGGCCGGTGCAGGTCCGGCTGTGGGCGGCCTCCTCGGCGCCCGACACCGACTTTGTGGTCAAACTGCTCGACGTCTGGCCGGAGGGTTTCGTGCAAGAATTGTGCCACGGCATGGTACGGGCGCGATACCGGGATTCCATTTCCGAGCCAACACTCATCGAGCCCGACCGGGTCTACGAGTACACCATTCAGATGAATCCGACCAGCAACCTGTTCAAGCGCGGGCACCGGGTGCGGCTGGGTCTTTCCAGCAGTGACTTTCCCGATTTCGACCGCAACCACAACACCGGGGGCGACGACTATCAGGAATCCATCCTGAAAACCGCGCACCAGACTATCTTCCACGACCGAACGCGGCCATCCCAGTTGATACTGCCGGTAATTCCATGAACCTAGAGAAGAGAGGGATTTCATGAACCTTTCCCAACCACTGACCGAAGTCATTGCCGATGCGCGGGCCTGGACGAGCGGCACAATCGATCCCCCCGCTTCCTGGACCAGCACGCTCTCGGCATCGTGTGTTGCCGAGCTCGAAGAATACGTGCGTGAGCGGGAAACTGATTCACGGGCGCTCGCAACAACCAGCATCGGGGATGCTCCATTTCCATTCTGTCGATCCTGCCTGGGAACCGTGCGCAGTGCCCTCGATGGCGGTCGCGGTTTTGCTATTGTCGAGCACCTGCCCGCGGAAACCCGCTCCGCCGCTGAAATTCAGGCCATGTACTTGGTCTTCGGCCAGCTTCTCGGCGCCCCCTTCGAGCAGAATATTGAAGGTGCCCTGCTCTACGATGTGCGCGATACCGGTCGGGATGTAAAGCAGGGCGCCCGGTTTTCCGTAACCAATGCCGAGAGTTCCTTTCACCTGGATAACTCCTTCGGCCCCAGAGTTCCCGATTACGTGGGACTACTCTGCCTTCGTGGCGCTCGGCGCGGCGGCCGGAGCCAGCTCATCAGTGCGCATGCCCTGCACGACGAACTCGTGCAACAGCAACCCGACATCCTCGCGACCCTCTATCGCGACTTTTGTTTTGACCGTCGCGGCCAATTTGCTGAAGGCGAGTCGCCGGAATTTCAGGCCCCGATTTTCTACTGGAATGGGAGCGAGTTACACACCCGTTACCTGCATTACTATATTCAGGTCGGACACGAGCAGAGCGGCCACCCGCTCCGGACCGACCAGGAGGAAGCCTTGGAGGCAATGGAAGAGCTCCTGCGCCGCTCGGACTTCACGGTGGAATTCAGCCTCGAACCGGGCCAGATGCTGTTCACCAACAACCACTGGATCCTGCACAACCGCACCGCGTATGAGGACTATCCCGAACCCGAGCGCCGACGGCATTATGTGCGGCTGTGGCTCAACCGGGAGAAGGTATGAGGAGATGGTGATGGCCTTACCGAACCGTTGTTTCGCGGAGGAAGGCGGGCGGCGCCAAAGGATTGGCGCCCTCCAAGTCCAGTCAATCGGCTAAAAGATGGAGGGCGGCAATCCCTTGCCGCCGCAACGTCCTGGCAACAATTTCCCTTCATTTCCAAAGAATGGCCGGCGGCGCCGTCCACCCCGTAACCGGCTTCGCAAGAAGGCGGGGACCAAGCTCGATTGCCTAAAGGATCCATGATCAAGCCTGCCCGAGGGAGACGGAGCGGGCGCTCCATCCTACCTTTGGCGACCATGGTAAATCCGTGCCGTCCCCGTAGGGTGAAGCGCCAGTTCCGATCCCGCCGTAGTGGCTGCGTTGCCAGGGCCACTCGCGCCCGGTGTCACTCTCCCTTAGGATTCGCCCGCAACTCGTCCAAATTACCCTTCAGCACCTGCGCTCCGTAACCGACGATACTTCCGACGTTGAGCATGCCGTATCCCCATCGGATTTTCTCCTGGATCTCAGCCACATCCACAAGGGTCGTCGCCGCCACAATTCCCGTGCCCTTAAGTCTTCGAGGCACGTCCTCCATGATCTCCTGCACTTCGGGATCGTTGGTATCTCCGGTTTTGCCCAGGGAAGCGGACAGGTCCAAGGGCCCTACCATGATCACATCAATGCCCTCTACCTGAATGATCTGGTCGAGGTTCTCATAGGCCGTTTTGCTTTCCATCTGCACGATAAGAACCGTCTCCTCGTTCGCCGTAGCTACGACGTGATCCCTGTCCGTGCCAACGACCATGGGCCAATTCGGAGAGATCCCGCGATTCCCCTGCGGGGGGTATCGGGCAAACTCGACCGCGCGGGCCGCCGCTTCGGCATCGTCGATCTGGGGAACCATCACGGCGACGGCGCCCACATCGTAAGTCTTCTTGATGAGCGCTGGATCGTTCCAGGCTACCCGAACCAAAGGCGCCACACCGCGCAAACGCATAATCGCGCAGGTGGCGGTAAGTGCCTCGGCGCCAAAAGGTTGATGTTCGGTATCGATCCAGATGAACTCGGGCCCCGTCCCGATGATTGCTCCGACCAGGTGCAGCGACGGGCCGTGAACGCCGCCTGTGCCCAATACCAGTTCTCCGCTGCTCAACTTTTTCTTAAGTGGGTTAGGATACATAGAATTTACCGTTTATTCTGTAAGGTTCGAAAATCTGTGCTCCCTATCGCCGATAGGCAGCGATGAGTTCGCTGGATCCCGCGCTGATCAGCGACAGTTCGTCGATGACTTCAAAGAACCGGCAACCGCGGTCGATCCATTCGGCTGCTGTAGCGGGCCCAGATGCAGTTGTGCCGAACGGCACATCGTATTTCAAGCAGAGGTCCAGGATTTCTCCCATCGCTTTTTTGATCTCGGGGTGGTCGTATTCGCCGGGATGTCCCAGGGATATGGAAAAGTCGCACGGGCCCACATACAGCATGTCCAGACCCAGAGTGGATATGATCTCCTCGGCATTTTCGAATCCGGCCGCAGTTTCAATATGGGCAACGATCGAGGTCGATTGGTTGGCCTGTTCGAGCCATTCTCGCATGTCGTCGGGCCAATTGTAATCGACGTTGCCGAAGCAGGGCGCAGCAGCGCGGGTGCCGATAGGCGGAAATTTCACGAGATCGAGGAGGGTCAGAACGTCTTCGCGGGTCTCCGTTCGCGGCAGTTGGATGGCGGCCACACCGGTGTCGAGCACACGTGTGATTTCGGACCGGGAAAGCGATCCGACCTTAGAGATCACCGGTATCTGATTATCGCGCGCTGCGAGCACGAAATCGGTGAACTCGCTGCCTTCGAATAAACAGTGTTCCTTTTCTATGAAGATGAAGTCGAATCCAGCGTTGGCGTAGATCTTGGCGAGTGATGGGCGCAGGTATTCACTTGCAATGCTTCCGAGCAGAACGTCGTCGGATTTTAGCCGCCGCTTGAAGGCGCGTCCCAGCGCGGTGGGATCCGCTTTAGGTTGCTGGCTGGGTTTTCCGGATGCGGGCATGGCCGTAATCCTTTGATTCTCAGATTAAGTGATTTACAGAATTCTGTGGACTTGCGCCCGGTCGGGGCCCGCTCCCGCTGCACTTCATTGCGGTCGGTTGGACAGGCCTGGTGATCTGCAGCAAGACAGCATACCAAGGGAAGCCCTCCGTCAAGCTCTGACATTGCCACTTCGTGGGAACTAACAGGTCCTGGTTTCTTTCCCCCGGCCCTCTGTAGGAGGTCCCTCATCGAGGCCTGCGACCGGCAAGGAACTCGAGATCCGGTCCCTCCGCTCACGCAGAGGGCTACATGTAGCTCGCTCCGTGAGGAGCGGGAAAGAGCGGCAAGCGACGGAGGTTCACGCTAGGAGGAGATGGACGCGCGCCCGTAACATGCGCTTCAGCGTTGATCGACGGTGGGAAATCGCCTATTTGAGGAAGATCGAACTGCAGGATCGGTAGCCGCTAAGGCGAGAACAACAACCAAGAAAGAACTGTGATCGTGAAGAACGTTAGAATCCTTGCCGTCATAGGCCCGGGAATACTGGTCGCCGCTACCGGGGTGGGTGCCGGCGATTTAGCGACTGCCGCCTTTACCGGAAGCAAGCTCGGGGTGACTGTGCTCTGGGCCGTCGTTTTAGGGGCCGCGATCAAGTATCTCCTGAGCGAAGGATTGGCACGTTGGCAGCTCGCCACGGGAGATACGTTACTGGAGGGATGCGTTCGTCACTTCGGACGGCCCGCACAGTGGTTATTTTTGGCATATCTCCTAATCTGGAGTTTTTTCGTAGGCGCCGCCCTCATGAGTGCTGCCGGAGTGGCCGTCCACGCCATGGTACCGCTTTTCGATGCGCGGACCGATAAGATTGTCTACGGCATGATCCAGAGTGGAATCGCGGTCCTCCTCGTCAGAATAGGTGGATACCGCCTCTTCGCCAAGTTGATGGGTATCTGTATCGCGGTGATGTTTTTCGTTGTGGTGAGTACAGCGATCGCGTTGCACCCGCCATGGTCCGAGATCGCCGTGGGCCTGCTTTTACCCACCATTCCGGATTTCCGGGGAGAGGGTCTGGAATGGACGATTGCTCTTATCGGTGGGGTTGGTGGTACTCTTACGATCCTCTGCTATGGCTATTGGATCCGCGAAGAAGGACGGCGCTCTACGCAGGACCTGAATGTGTGCCGTATCGATTTGGCCACGGGATACACGATGACGGCAATTTTCGGGCTCGCCATGGTTGCCATCGGGAGCCGAATCGGATCGATCGAAGGGGGCGGCGCCACTCTCATTACGCAGTTGGCGGAAGAGATCAGCACCCACCTCGGCGTCCTGGGGCCTACTGCCCGGTGGGCATTTCTGATAGGGGCCTGGGGCGCAATATTCAGCAGTCTACTGGGTGTCTGGCAGAGCGTGCCCTATCTGTTTGCGGACTTTTGGTATCTCAGGAAAATGGGGAGCCAGGAGCATTCAACTCACCAGGTAAACACTGCATCGCGACCCTACCGGATCTACCTGTTTTGCATCGCTACGCTACCAGCGGCGGGTCTCTTGATCAGTTTCGAGCGTACCCAGAAACTCTATGCCATATTCGGCGCCCTCTTCATACCTCTGTTGGCCTTGGCTTTGTTGATTCTGAACGGGCGCCAGAAGTACATTGGAAGGAAGCACCGAAACTCCCCTGTTACGATGATCATTCTCATCGCGTCAGTGTTGTTTTTCATCCTCGCCGGCTGGTTCAATATCCGCCACCGCGTATTCGGATAGGAAGACACAGGCGATTTCGGGAAACTTGGATTCAGATCTCGAACCCGCGCCCCTGCACAGCTTCCTCGCGGGACACAAAGGTCCATCCGATCTCATCTGCTATTACACAATCCGGGATTGAACCGTCCTGTGTTCTTCCGGCCTAGGCATGGCGCGGCTCTAACCCGACTTGACCAACTCAACCTCTAAAAAAGTTTTTTTCGGGGGTAAATGGGCTGTCGAGTCGCATAAACAGTGGGGGAAGGTTGGCAGAACAGCCTGTAGTGTAGACCTACCCTCTTCCCAGGCCTCGATATGTTTGTATAATTGGGGGCCATCATGTTTCTGAGGTGCAATCGTCGGCGCAAAGATGGCAAAGAGCATTGCTATTGGAACATCGTGGAGAATAAGCGTGTGGGTGGCGGTCGGGTGGTGCAGAGGCAGGTTCTCTACCTTGGAGAGATCAACGACAGCCAGCGCAGCGCTTGGCGCAAGAGTATCGAGATCTTTGCCGAGGGTAGTGCCCGGCCGGAGCAGGTGGCGCTGTTTCCCGAAGATCGGGCGCCGCCGCTCGAGGAGGAAAGCATCATTCGCATTCGGCTCAAAGATCTGCGTATCGAACGGCCCCGCCAATGGGGAGCGTGCTGGTTGTCCTGCGTGCTTTATGAACAATTGGGGTTGGGTGAGTTCTGGCGCGAGCGAGTGAGGCCTTCCCGGCAAGGCAGGCGGTGGGCCCATGTGTTGCAAACCCTGGTGGCCTATCGACTGATCGATCCAGGAAGCGAGTGGCGGCTGCACCGCCAATGGTATGAGCAATCAGCCATGGCCGATCTTCTGGGCGAAGACTTCGCCTTGGCCGAGAAGAACACCCTGTATCGCTGCCACGATCGATTGCTGGAGCACAAAAAGGCCCTGTTCAGCCACCTGACCAAGCGCTGGAGCGATCTGTTCAACACCCGTTACGAGGTACTGCTATACGATCTGACGAGCACCTATTTCGAGTGTGATCCGAACCAGGAACCAGCGGCTTCGAGCCGAATCCGCAAGTTCGGCTACAGCCGAGACAAACGTTGGGATTGTCTGCAGGTGGTGATCGCCCTGGTAGTCACCCCGGAGGGCTTTCCGATTGCCTATGAAGTGCTTCCCGGTAACACCCTGGATCAAACCACCTTGGGCGATTTTCTTGCTCGCATCGAAAAGGCCTACGGCAAGGCCCGGCGCATCTGGGTCATGGATCGGGGAATACCTACCGAGGAGGTTTTGGCCCAGATGCGTGCAAGCGACCCGCCGATCGACTATCTGGTGGGTACGCCGCGCTCGTGGCTGGACAAGTTCGAGCAATCGTTGCTGCAAAAGCAGTGGCAGAATCTGCGTGCAGGTATCGACGTAAAACTCATCAGGGAGGGGGGTGAAACTTATGTTTTGGCCCGTAGCAAGGAGCGTCTGCACAAAGAAAAGGGTATGCGTCTGCGCGGTTTGCGCCGATTGCTTGAGAGGCTCAAGAAGCTCCGCGATAGCAAGCGGCGTTACCAGCGCGATACCATCCTCATTAAACTGGGCGAAGCCAAGAAGGAAGCCGGCCCGCGGATCTGGCGTTTACTCGACATTGCCGTAGCCCCCGAGGATGGCCCCGCCAATGGCTCGCCGGTGAGCTTCCGGTTGAACTGGAAGAACTACCGTCAGGCCTATCGCCGGGAAGGCCGCTACCTGTTGCGCAGCACCCTCAGTGCCGACAATCCGCACCGCCTCTGGCACCTCTACATCCAACTCACTGAGATCGAGCAAGTTTTCAAGGAAATGAAAAATGACCTCTCCATCCGGCCCATCCATCACCAAAGGGACGATCGCATCGAGGCCCATATTTTTATCAGCTTCCTGGCTTACTGCCTATGGGTCACTCTGAAGCGTCGCTTGCGCGATCTGGCCCCTGGTCTTACTGCCGCCGAGGTGCTTTCGAAAATGGCGGCGATGCAAATGCTCGATGTAAAGCTACCCACCACCGACGGGCGCACCGTGGTGCTCACCCGTTACACCGAGCCCAGTAAGGATCAAAAGCTATTGCTCAACCAGCTAAAGCTTGAACTTCCTGCACAACCGCCACCAAAAATCGAATCGAAAACTAGCGAGATGTAGTGGAGACCTTTGGTCGTTTATCAACGACTTAGGTCAAAAATGACGCCCAGTTGAGAAAGAGGGGCTAAAGGCGCGGGTTGTGAACGGCTTTCCCAGCAGCAACGGCGATTTCCTTTGCAAGCACATTCCTAGCTGGTTTTTCAGCCGGCCACCCGATCACATTTACGTGGTTTCGGTTGCCCGTTCAATCAAATCGAGGATCGGTTCAGGAAGGTCTCCCAAAAAAACTTCCGTCCCGTATGTCTTGTTAGGGCCGAGCAGGGCGGCGTAATGCAGGTCTCCGTCCGCCGAAATGCTGACCGTCAGACTTCGGCGCGGTGCCCGATGCCATTCCAAGGATAGATGCCCGTCGGGCTCCGCGCAAACTTCTGGGGCTTCGGTTCCTGCAGGGAGAGCTTCGAGAAAGCTGTAAGCTGCGCGGTAGGTGTCTAAAGTGATCGGTTCCGCGCCATAGCCATCCCAGTTTGCATGCCGGCACTGATCAAACTCTTCAACCAATTCGTCCATGGCACGACGGATCCCGTTTCCGAGGGTGAAGGATTCGCGGAGGTGGGATTCGGCCTCATGGGCTTGAGATGTCGAGTATTGAGCCCCGGCACTCACCCCTGAAGTCATGGAAGATGAACGAGAAAGAAGTATTTTTGCCATAGATCCGCCTATTGTAGGGGTTCGATCGCTTTGTCAGTAAGGCTGCCAAAGAAAACCTTATTTTTCAACCACTGCATTTTTAGAGAGGTGTGGATATCTCTCTTCGAGATTGATCTCTATTTCACTGGGCATGTGAACGCCAGTTTACGAAAAGTTAAGCGACGTCGTCGAGCTTCAGACATTCGAAATCTCCCGGCTATTCTGGCTCCCGTCACTTGGCTCTCTCGCTTTCTGCACCAGCACTATTGCTGATCCCGGCGAGTTGCCTCAATCTGCCCTCAATCTCTTCATAATCTCCTAGATGCGCCCGCATCAGGCTCTTCCAGAGCTTTCCGTGGTTGGGGACGAAGAAATGAAGAAGCTCGTGGACGATGACGTAGTCCCAGAGCTCGCGATCGAGGTCGAGGAGTTCGGTATTGAAGTTGAGGTGGCCGTTGGTTGAGCATGAGGCCCATTTGTTGCGCATGGGCCGAATGCCCAGCCAGGCAACGGATACTCCCAGCTTGTCCGCCCACTCGTAGACACGCTTCTTGAATGCACCCTTCCGGGCATCTTCACCCACAAAGCTCACACGAATGCACCGGCACGCACTTCGTAAATCATCTGCCAAACGCCTAAGTGATCGTTTCTCGGTTGGGGCGATTTCCCATGCGCCAATCCTTTGTCATGATGGTATGCATCCAGAAAGCGCTGTAGCGTTCTCGCCATCACCGTCGCCTCAAATACGCTGTGCCTTCTCCAAGAGGGTGAACAGCTCGTCGACCAGGGAGGTCACTCGATCCAGATCATCCATTTCGGCAAAGATCGCGAAGGTTACTTTCTTGCGAAGGTCCCGGAGGGCTCTTTCGCTCCGCGTCCAATTGGGGAACTCAAGGAAGGCCTCTCTAATCTTGGCGCTCGCGGCTTCGGCGTTGCCGACGTTCGCATCGAGAAGGGTCCGGTAGACGAAGAAGGTCAGGCCATCGAAGCCTTTCTCGGCCTGCTCCTTTTTCCTGTCTTCATTCTTTTCGACTTCGTTGAGCAGCTTCTCCAAGGCATCAGCGGTGCTGGTCTGGCGTTTCTCGAAGCTCTCCTGTACAAGCCGTGCACGGTCGGCCATGGCGATGAGGAATGGGTCGTCGCTATCCTTTTTCGCGATCTTCTCGATGCTCTTAACCAGGTTGATTACCTTGCTGCTATCACTACCTTGCTTCTCCGTGATAAACCGAACCGTGTCTTCGTTGAGCGCAACAATCTCATCCACTGACTGGACGTACCTGGACCCAATATGCTTGCGAACGAGTTCGTTCGTTTTCCTTTGGAAAGCTCGATCAACTTGGGGCCCCTTGGCATAGGCCTTGCGCACGACATCGTAGATAGCAGAAAGCGTGCTGTAGTCACTGATGAAGGGGGCCATGAAGGCGTCGGGCGAGATGATTTCGTAGAGCATCTCGATCTCCTTGTATTCCCTAAAGAACTCCTGGCGGGTTTCCGGCTCGCGGAAATGCTCGATCAGGTTGTCGACATCCTTATCGTCAAAACTGCGTTCGATTAAGCCAAGGTATTCCGGGGCCTTCTGCTCCATCTTGTGCTTAAACAGCACCTTGAGCAACCTCAGGTCTTTGACGATGGCGTTGATCTCGTCGCTGTCGAAGGCGAGCGCCTTCTCCAGCTTGTCAAAGATGCCGACAAAATCGAGGACGAAGCCGTGGGGTTTTACCATCTGCTGGGCCTCGTTCTCGTAGGGGCGGTTCACTCGGTCGATGGCTTGGAGCAGAGTGTGGTCCCGCATCGGCTTGTCCAAATACATTGCGTAGAGTACGGGCGCGTCGAAACCGGTCAGGAGCTTCTCGGTGACGATGAGGATCTTTGGCCGTTGGTCGAGCTTGCCGAACGACTTTCGGATCTGGCGCTCTCTCTTTGGATCGAGGTGGAATTCTTTCAGTAAGGAGGAATCATTGTTGTTCCCGGTGTAGACGACTTCAGAATAGTCGGGCGGTAGAAACTCATCGAGGGCATGCTTGTAAAGGGCGCAGGCCTCGCGGTCGACGCCGACGAGGAAGGCCTTGTAGCCGAGCGGCTCGACGTTCTCTCGATAGTGTTCGGCGACGAACTTCGCCACCTTCGGAATTCGATCTTGGCCCTTGAGAAAGTTTCTCAGATTGACCGCTCGCTCGAGGATCTTGTTCAGCTCTTCAATGTCGGCCACACCCTCGGCCTCGGCCAGAGCGAGAAACTCCTTATCGAGGGTCTCGTGCGGCACAAGCATTTCGTTCGGAGCGAGCTGGTAGTAGAGAGGCAGGGTGGTGCCGTCCTGGATGCTGTCAGCGATGGAATACTTGTGGAGATAGCCCCGGTCATCTTCGCAGCCAAACGTCTTGAAGGTGCCGCGTCCGAACTCCGTCTTGTCGATCGGGGTGCCGGTAAATCCGATATAGCTGGCGTTGGGCAGGCCGGCCATTAGGTAGTTCCCCAAGTCGCCCCCCGTGGTGCGATGGGCTTCGTCGATCATGACATAGATGTTGGAGCGCGTGTTGATGTTCGCCGGCAAGTCGCGAAACTTGTGGATCATCGTCACGATTATTCCCCGGTAGTCCTCCCTTAGCAGCTTGTTGAGCCGCCGGATCCGGTTGGCGTGCTCAAGATTGCCCAGCCCCAGGGCTGCCAGGTTCTTGAGCATCTGATCCTCCAGTTCGTTGCGGTCGATCATGAGAAGGATGGTAGGCTTGTCCGCCTCCGGTGCGCGAAAGAGCAGTTCCGCCGCCTTGATCATGGTGAACGTCTTTCCGCTGCCCTGCGTGTGCCAGACCAGGCCCCTCGTACGAGCGGGATCGAGGGCCCGCTTGAACACCTGCTCGACCGCACCGGTCTGGTGCTGGTGCAGGATGTATTTGTGTAGCTCCTCGTCTTTCTCGGCGAAGATGATGTAGTCCTTCAAGAATGCGAGCACCTTGGGGATGGCGCAGAAGGACTTCACCTTTGCCTCGAGGCGGCCGGGAATACCGGAGGGGGGACATTCCTGTCCTCCTTCATGATCAAAAGGTCGGGGACTGGAAAGTCCCCGCTCCGTCTCCCCCTCCCACAAAACAAACTCCCCGTCCTTCAACCGCGCTTTCGCCGGGTTCTCCCGGAAATACTCCACCACCCGGAGAAAGTGCACCTCATTCCGAATCAGCCGATCCCAATAATCTTCCTGCCAAAGCTCCCCGGACTTTCCCAGCCGTTTGTTGATCTCCCGGGCGGTGAATCCTTTCCACGATTTCAAAATCTCCGCCAGGGTGTTTTCCTCCAGTGGCCGAAACAACGCATGCACATGGTTCGGCATCACCACGAACGACCCGATCTCATACCGTTCCCCGTCGAAGTGCCGGAGGGCATCCGCCACGATCTTCGCGTTCTCCGGGTCCTTCAATACGCACGACCCGCTTCCCTGGTCCAGCCAGTCATCGATCTGGCGGGAAAAGCGGTCGTGGTAATCCGCCTCGGTCTTTTCATCCCAGGGTTCGGGATGGTGGGCCAGCCAGGCGTCTTTTTCCTCCAGCCATTGGTCCAGCTTTGCCTGCGGCAACGAATCCCCCAGCCGCCAGGTCACGGAAACCCAGGCTTCACCCTGTTGCCAGTGCGGCAGCCGGTTTTCGTGTTTCTCCACTTCCTCATACGGATTGAAAAAGGAGAGGGGACTTTCCAGTCCCCTTTTATTTGAGTGCGGGGGACTGGAAAGTCCCCGCTCCAACTTCCAATTGAAAATGTTCCGCCGCACCGTATTCCACGTCACGCCGTAGGAAAACCCTAATGCATCGGTTACGGTGAAGACCTGTTCGGGCACGAACAGCTCCGGTGTCTCGCGGTGGTAACGGCGAATCTGATCTACCCCCAAGGCGATCGCCTCGTCCTTGGTCGCATTCTTGCACTCGATAACCAAAACCGGGATGCCGTTAATGAGAAAGACGACGTCCTCCCGCGTGCCGTAGTGGCCGTTGTGAAAGGCGAATTCCTCGGTGATTTCGTAGACGTTGCGAGCTGGGTCGTAGTAATCGATCAGGATCAGGTCTCGCTCGCGCTTCTCCTCGTGGTCGAAGAACTTGCCCCGGTTGCGCAGGTGCTCGACGAATTCCCGGTTGCCGTAGATGTCGGTGTGGATATGGCGAAACTTGCCAAGCAGCGCGCCCTTGGCCTCGGCGTAGCGCGGGTTGAATTCCCGCACCTTGGCGTCCAGCAGGTCGTCGAAGAAGAGCGATAACGGAGCGCGGGCATTCCTGCCCGCGGGGTTGCCGGATTGGCGGGTTGGAAAACCCGCCCTCCGCTGCTCGGCTTCCTCGCGGAACACAAAGGTCCAACCAACGTTTTGCGCATACGCCAGTATTCTCGCTTGGACTGTCTTATGTTCACCCGGCTTCATGCGCAAAACAGAATTAGGAACGATCAATTACGACGTAGCGAAAGCGGAGATGGCGCAGCAATTAGGGATTTTCTGTTTCGTGGTTCGACTGATTGAGCCGGAAAGTTTCAGAAGCTCTTCGCAGTCTTCGATCACCGACTCAGCGTGTTGGGCTTCCAGGATATCGGCATCGCGGAGCAATAGCAGCCAAAATACCGATACACCTTCACGATCCGCGACGCGAATGCATAAGATTTTTCCTGTGTCGGGTTATCAGTTTTCATTCCTAATTCTTCATTGAAAGTAGTTCCGGGCTTGCTCATCGTCTCAATTGGGCTAGGAGTGGCGAATCCTGCTAAAACCCGACACTTTGTCGGGATTCTTGTCGCGATTCCAGCCTGTCGATGGCCGCGCCTGCGAAATCGCGACAGGATGTCCGCATCCGTGGCGCCCTCGCCATTTGGTCCGGCTATCCGGACACAATGTCCGGGAAATTGTCCGGCTAGCGATATCCTGCCATTTTGGCAGGATAAATGGCAGGATTGCGGAATTTCTGGCCAAAACTTTCCCAAATCCTGCGAAAATGGGGGAATTCCTGGCAGGATTGGCGTGATCCCGGCATTGCCGTTCACGACACTTTGTCGCGAAATCTGTCGCGGACTGCCTGCCTGCTTTATCGCTGCTTGCTGCCAGTTTGGCAGGATAAATGGCAGGATTCCGCCTGCCGGGAGTGCTGCTGTTTTGGCAGGAGAAAAGGCAGATGCGAAAACCATTTTCACGGATGCAGAACTTTGTATTTCGTAGCCCGGCCGGACCCGCTTTTTCCCAACAATTTCAACTCCTGCAATCGCGTTAGATGATTCATGGCTGTCCGATACGGAAGTTTCAACGCCTTGGAGTACTCTGCGGAAGTAATGGTTTCCTTTGTCGTGAGCCATTCCCAGCCAGTTCGCTCCGACTTGCTGAGCTTGCCGAGTATCGTCTCCCGGGGCGCCTCCACCGCCGCCTGCGCATGACGGTAAATCGTCAGGTTCAGATAAATCCCGTCAAAGGCGTATTCCTAATTCTTCATTGAACGAAGTTCCCGGCTCGGACGGTTTTGTGTTCTCCGGGGGTGGGCAGAATCTAAATGGTAGGCCAATCTTCGCGCACCAGCTTAAGCCCACCACGCCAACGCTCTCTAACCGCGTGCTGATACCAATCTTCATTAATGTCGGCGTGTTCCGTAATAATCACCTGCATCTCAGGAGCAACTGCCTTAACTGAGTCAAAAATCAATCCAAACATTCTTCTCAGATCGCGCCGATCATCATCCTCCAACTCATCCACCGATCTGTCCACAGCAGGTTCTGGCGGGAAATACACTTGGGAGGGCTGATCCAAAAACAAGAATCGGGGGACGGGGCGTTTTTGTCGAGCGAACCACTGGTGAAGCGCCAAGTGGCCAATCAAGTGATAGCCCACCCAATTCTCTCCGCTACCCATTCTACTCATAGGAATCGGTCCTTCAGGAGTATCAGCAACAATTGTGAGCTTCTTCAGATTGAATCGCAGCAAATACTTGGAGTGCTCAAGCTGCAACTGACGCGCCCAATCGGACATTTCAGCGCCCAAAATGGAAACGATCGATTCCATTCTCTCCTGGATCACATCCGATGAGAGAAGACTCTCAAGGGTCTCGATTTCTGATCGTAAATGCGCCGCTCGATCTTCGTGCGCCTTTGTGTCCGGAAGCTCGGGCATGCTTTCCAGATAAAGACTGATCCGCCCTAGGATATGCGCCTTTCGAGCTGCGTCATCTTTCATGAGACGCAAGTGCTCATCCGCTTGTTGGACGGCGAGCATTTCTCCCCGATTGTTTCCCAGATTTGAATGAATTCTGCGAAGTTGATCCTCGAGATCAGCGATAGCTTTCTCAATGTGCGGCGCATTACGAGAAACCTTTTCTAACTGCTCACTCATTTGGTGGAGCGAATGCCGGACATCGTTCGCATCTGGACCAGAGGAGGCTTCAGTAAACGGAGTGGAACAAAGTGGGCAAGCGGGCGTCGGGTCATTCTCGAATACTCCAATGCTAACCAATCTTGCTTGCTGTTCCGTTGCTTCCAGCTTGAATCCCGATTCGGCTGTCTCAAGTGAACGCGCTGCAGCGATCTGACTATGAATGTGTCGTTGTTCGGTCAACAAGCTCTCACGTTGTTCAGAGAGACGCTCATATTCTTCTGAACCTGAATCAGGCTCCTCGATTTGCGCTATTGGAGTCCGTTCCACTTCCTTCAACGTGGCGACGACTTCGTACCATTCATCAGCAATCGCGGAAGTGGTTAGCCCGGCGTCTCGCGCTTGGGCAAGCAAGCCGCTAGCCTTACCTGTTCCCTCGCCCCGCAAAGCATTAAGCTCAGCCAGTTTTCTATCGACAGAACGTAATTCTGCTTTAAGCCGCCGTAAATCTTCCTGCCTGCGGATGTAGTCATCCTCCACAGCCCCAAGCAAGTATGGTAGCGTGTCTACCAAGGCCTGTGCTTTCCAATTGTCATCGGTAGAATGAAACAATTGCGCTCTGCGAATGATCTCATCCTGCGGCTGAAAACAGAGCATCAGACCGTGGAGGATGGTGGCGGCAAGGGGGGATCGAGTTTGTCCTTCCGCGGGATTGTGAATATTCTCCTTTATACCTGTCCAACCCGAAGCAGTCGCAACCAGCCCAGCCGAATTCGTGTTTTGATGAATAGCCTCAAAATCCGGGGTTTGGACATCTCCGCCAACCAGCAGGAAGCACTCTTCAGATGCATCTGACGTTCTCGGTGGGCACTTCCTGGCAACGAAAGCCTCACCTTCTGCCAATTTCAATCGAAGACCAAACCATGAGACGACGTTTCGCAATATGCCATCCGGAACTTTGCAAGTTCTGCAACCCAAACAATAATCCACGACATCGATTAGGGCGGACTTTCCAGTTTTCGATGCGCCCGTGATTACGTTCACCTCACCAGGCCGTAAGGCAAGAGTCCGGGTGCGGCCGTCGTGGGAGTATAAAACGATTTCGATTATCTGAATGCTCATGGTCTTATTCCAAACAAGGTGAAAATTGTTTCTGGCGCCCCGGTGTGAGCGAACCACTTCCCGACAAATTCAGCCTTTTTCATGCATTCCCGGACCTCATCAGAGGTCTGACGTAGCATACGATTAATCGAACGATCAGTTTCTGCGGAATTGATAATTTGATCCTCAAGTATGCGAAACAATTGGTACCGTCCCCCGAACGTTATTGCTTCTTTCGTATACGGAACCAAAGACCTTGCGCGACTGGGCAAGATAGCCACAAAGAGAGGCTGTGCACTAATCCAAACCGGAAGTGATGAAGTGAGAATGTTCGGAATGGTTTTTCTGGTTTTCTGGTGGAGCACCAGAGGCAAAACGAGAAACGCCTCGAGAAACGAAAGTGAAGTTCGGGGCAGGCTCGCCCTTGTTGCCGCCCCTCTTGCTGCAGACCAGAGTAGGGCCGTACAGAAAGCTGGATTCAGCAAGTGCCGCTCCTCATGCGTTCGTTCGATCCAAGGTTTCATTGCTCCCCTCCTTCCAAGACATGTTTGAGTCGCTCACGGAATTCAGGGTGCCATCCGATTCGCAGCTGGTCTGCGAGGATGTGTAATGACCCTCTGGTCACAAACGGCTCTGAAACGTTCGCCTTGATCCGCGTCTTGACGTTTCCTATTTCAGCCCAGTTTAGCACTTCTTGTGCGGCAGACCTTTTTTCATGTTCAGTCGCATCACGGCCGATTCTGTCTTCAACCGCCGCAAAGAGAAGTTCCCACTCTTCTTCTAGGCCCTTTTCGTAAACATTCAGATCGCCCACGAATAAAAGCTCTTCACGTTGCCACCTGGACCGTTGTTCGAACGCGCGGTAAAAGTCACGAACTGCTCCGGCAATGCGCCGCGAATGGTAAGTCGCGAGCTTCACTTGTTGCACAAAGGGAAAGTCCTGATGATCCTTCGCAGTGTGGTCATCCAATTCGTAATTCAGCAAGTCATCTGAAATCGGAAGGGAGTCCTGTTTGAACTGATCTCGTAGGTCTGCCATTTGAGCTTCGATCTCTTCAGATAAGATCCGGTCTCCTGCCGCAATGTTCTGTAGCTGATTTACTGCACGTCGAAACCACCATCCTTCCAGATAATTTAAGAATGCGTCATGGTGAATTCGTGGCGCTGCGAAAAAGACTTCGTTTTTTAAAAGGGCGTCGAGGTCCGCAATTCCCGGAGCGCCATCAATTACCACGATCTGTTCGACGAGCGATCTACGTTGGTCTTCTGTTTTGTTCAGGTAAGCCTGGTATGCTGCGGCGTTGGTTTGATTGCTTGAAGTTTGCGCAACTGCATTTAGGCGTAGGATAGCGTCTTCGAACTTCCGATTTTCTTTTCGCAAATCGCCAGCAATTGTGCCTTCGGCAGCATTCTCGGTGGTTACAAGATAAAGGTTCGTATTCGTGGTGATCACTCCAGCGTCCAATTCTGAAATCCAAATACGGATGGTCTTCCAGAGATCCGGAGAATAGTCGGACAGATCTGCGCCCCGATTCTTGTGTAGCTTCGTTTGCAGCAGCTCAGCGGGAGTCCCCGAATTCTCAAACGTGACATCATCAAGTGTTTCGATGGATGCCTCGAATTCCAGTTCATCCTTTAGTCGCTGAAGGCTCCATAGAAGCGCGCACCTTACTTGATACAAATAGCCTAAAGCTGAATCAGCAGCCGAAAACTGGTCAGGATTATCGGGCATACTGTTTAATAAGGTTCATCGGTTTACGAGTTCGTGAGCGCGGGTCTTCGCGGTCATCAGTTCGTGAAGGAGGGCGCGGAAGAGGTCCTGAAGCGTAACCTTCCGCTCCGCGTGTTGGCGCAATTTCTCGTCCAGCGTTCGGAAGCTCGATTCCAGTTCGACCTGCTCATCTTCAGATGGCACAGGGATCAACGTTTTCTCGACGGTGCCTTGATCGATCTTAGGGAAATTCCCTGCAGTCGATTTCGCGTTCTGTTTGTAGTAGCGGCGGCAGGTCTCCGCCAGCAGCCACTCAATTAGAACTTTCGGGAGAATCCTGGAGGTGTCGACACGGACACGGATGAGGAGGTCGGGAAAGATGGCAAAGTCCTCTCCGCCCTCATAGAGTGCAGCAAGTCCGACATAGTCCGCCGTATTCGCTCGTTCGATGAAAATGTCATCGGACTTCAGCCACATGTCCTTTACGCGGTGAGGGTCAGCACAGGTGACTTTGGTGTTCTTTACTGAAAAATCTCGTTGCGTGACAGCGGTGAGAGTCAGCGTGCGGATTCCGTCCTCATCGGTCGTAGCCTTTGCTGAATGGCCGTTCCGAAGTGGTTCTCGCAACAATGTGACTAACTCCACAACCACCCAGCTTTCGGGGACGGGGCCGATTTCGGTTTGTTTTTGGGGTTCTCCTCTCATTCCTTCGGTGAAGAGCTTGCGCATGAGGGCCTTTTTCAGCTCGGTGGTGGTCTGAATGATCCGCTCCTGCGCTGCAATCCCACGCTGCACCGTCGAAAGGATGTGCGCGATCTTCTTCTGCTCGGGGAGTGGGGGGAGGCCCACCTCGAACTCGCTCAAAGTCGATTTCGAAATATTCGGGAACGTTGAGCCGCCTGCGGTAGCGATCGCGTAGATCGACGGGCGGAGAAGGCAGAGAAGGAAGTAAACAAACGGCGTTGTAGTTTTGCCCTCAACTTGTCGAATGGCGGCAAGCCCCCGCCCGATGCAATACTCGCTATCTGCGATGTTCATTCGCCCTGTTGTGTTTCCCCGGACGCAAAAGAGAATGTCATCTTTTTGAGCGAATTTTGTCGGCTTGCTCGTCCATTGGACTGCCGTCGGCGTCCGTGCTCCGAATTCAGCTGGGCCGTTCAACAGTGGTTTTCCTTCTCCCCCGGTGTTGTACGTGTCTCCCTTTGGCGATTGCCCTGCGACAATCTCGGCACATTTGCCAAAACTGGTGAGCTCCCAATCTTCGGGAACACACTTTAAACCGGTATCGATGGTTCCACTCATACCCCGAGTTTCTCGAAAATCTCCTTCAATTCCTTGTCCGTCCCCTCCTTCGCTCTGCGAGCTTCGGCGGGCAAGTCCCGCGCCAGAGGGCGGGTCTTCCAACCTACCATGCAAGGGACTGGAAAGTCCCTTCTCCTTTTTGCGGACAGGAATGTCCGCGCTCCGTTTCGCGCTCACGCTTTGCCTCCCTTCCGCTTTAGGTCCTTTTCCAGATTCTCGATGGCTTTCAAGTCTTCGGCATCGGCTTCGATGGCTTCCTGTTTTCGCCTCTTGGCGTCAAAATCTTCATAGCGTTCGGCGGCGATGGTTTTCATGGCCTCGTGGCTGATGCTGCCGGGGCCATCGAGAAGAGGTTGATCGCTGGACGACAGCATGCGGTCCACGCTGGAACGCCAGTAGTCGAGGGTGAGGTCCTGTTGTTGCTTGGCGCGGAGTTCGGCCTGTTCGAGGAATATGACGACGAGACGGTTGAGGGTGTCGACTTCGTCTTCGGTGAGGTAGTTCTTGGCGATGATGATGTCGTGCTTGCGGACGCGGGAGCCGCTCCAGGTGGTGAGGGCCATGTTGGGCTGGCTAGGATCGGCCCGGTCCACGATGAGCTCGGCGGCAGTTTGGCGGGCGGCGGCGTAGAGGAGCTTGTTTTGCACCTCGGCGAAGAAGAGCTGGGTTTCCTTCTCGCGGCCTTGGTAGTCGCTGCTGAGGGCGAAGAGGTCGCGAACCTTCTGGTAGAAGCGCTTTTCCGATGCCCGGATCTCGCGGATGCGGGCGAGAAGTTCGTCGAAGTAGTCCCAGCCGCCGGGGTTCTTGAGGCGCTCGTCGTCCATGACGAAGCCTTTGACGATGAGCTCACGGAGTTGGGTATTTGCCCAGCGGCGGAACTGGGTGCCCCGGGCGGATTTGACCCGGAAACCGACGGCGAGAATGGCCTCGAGGCTGTAATGGGCGACATCGTAGGTCTTGCCGTCGGCGGCAGTTGTCCGGAAATTCCGGACAACTGAATGCTCGTCAAGTTCGCCCTCGGAGAAGAGGTTCTGCAGGTGCTCGCTGATCGTTTTCTTGGATCGGTCGAACAGCTCGCCCATGAGGGCCTGAGACAGCCAGATGGTTTCATCAACGAGCCGGCATTCCACCTGTGATTGGCCATCCTCGGTCTGATAAATGATCAAATTGCCGGTGGGATCGTCGCTCATATTCCGAGTTGGGTGAGGATTTTACGCAGGGCTTTGTCGGTTTCCTTGGCTTCCGTTTCGATCACGTTCAGCTCTTCAGCGATCTCCGCAATCGGCCGATAGGTTTCGGCGTCGCTGGTGTGGATGTAGCGGCTGGGGGAGATGTTGTAGTCGTTTTTCTTCAGCCCCTCCTTCGCCGAGGCTTCGGAGGACACGTCGGCTCCCCGAACGATACGGCTAAATTTGTCTTCTTCCTTCCAGTTGATGAGCGCGTCTACGATCCGGTCTATCCCCTTTTGGGGAATGAAGTTCTTGGGGTCGCCCTTTTCGAAGACCTGGCTGGCGTTCACGAGGAAGACCTTACCCTGTTGGGCCTTGGGCTTAGCCTTGTTGAGGAATAGGACAATGCCGGGGGCGGTGGTGTTGTAGAAAAGGTTTTCGGGCAGGTAGAGGACACTCTCGATGAGGTCGTGTTCGACGAACCACTGGCGGACGGTCTTTTCCTTATTGGTCCCGGCATTGCCCGATCCTCTGGATGCGGCGCCGGTATCGAGGACGACGGCGGCGCGGCCGGTGGCGTTGAGGCTGGCGTGCATGTGCTGGACCCAGCCCCAGTCGGCTGAGGATTTGCCGGGGAACCCGGCCCCGGCGGGGAAACGGTCGAGCTCGTCAGTGTCATAGTCGGCCTCAGTGAACCAGTTCTGGTTCCACATGGGATTTGCCACGACCCGGTCGAAGGTCCGGAGGCGCCCATGATGGCTCCGGAATCTGGGGTTCTTGAACGTGTCGCCGATCTCGATTTCACCCTCCATGTCGTGGATGATGATGTTCATGTTGGCCATTGCCCAGGTTTCGGGGATGTATTCCTGGCCGTAGAGTCTCAACGGGGCGGGGGCATTCCTGCCCCCTTTCTCCCCCTTCTTCCGGGGGCTGGAAAGCCCCCGCTCCGTTCTTTCCATCGCAAGTTCGCACTTGATCAGTAGCCCGCCGGAACCGCAGCATGGGTCGTACACTTCCATGCCGGGTGCCGCATCCATCACACGTGCCATGACTTCGCCGACCTCTGGAGGAGTATAGAACTCGCCGGCGCTCTGCCCTCCCCCTTCGGCGAATTTCCGAATGAGGTATTCGTAGCTCTTGCCGATGATATCGGGCTCGACATCCTCCAACCCCAGACGCTTGGTGCTGACGGCCTCGATCAGATTGGAAAGACGGTCGTCGTCGAGGTCGCGTTGACCGTGAGTGGTAGCGTTGAAGTCGACCCGATCAATGATGCCCTGCAAGAGCGGATTCTCGCGGGCGATGGCCCGCAGATGAGTAGTGAGCTGTTCGCCGATCTGGTTCGAGAGTTTGCGAACAATGGACCAAATCGGCTGGTCGGGATCGTCCGGTGCGAGGGGCAGGTAGAAGCGGACGAGCTTGGGGTCGGCTTTGACGAGTTGGAAGGCCTTCCTCCGCGTGCCGACCTCGGCGGCGATGCGGTCCAGTTCATCGTCGAAGACGTCGCAGAGGCGCTTGGTGAAGATGAGGGGTAGGATGTAGTCCTTGTATTTGGGCGCGTCCTTGGCCCCACGAATGGAGCACGCGGCGTCCCAAATCCAGGATTCGAGGGATTTGTCCTTCGGTTCAGGCATTATGAATAGACGACTTAAGATCGACGCCTGCGCAAGCGGTGATTTAAGTTACAGGTGCATAGGCCAATCAGGTTGGCAATGATGGCGTTATCCAACGGTTTTAAGGAAGTGTCGTCATAGCGAAATTGGTTGTTTTTGGATGTAGGACCGCGTGATGGCGATGATGAGGGCGATGTCATCGCGGGCATCGAAGACGGAGGTGCGACAGTCGACGCCGTTGGCGATGCAGTCGTGAAAGTGGCGCAGTTCACGCACAAAGGCACTTTCCCAATCCACGGCCGGACGACGAACCCCGTGGGTGCCGTCGGCATGGATCTCTTGAACTGCCAGAGTGGAAAGGATGCCCCTGGAAAAGCCGGTGGGATAGGAGAGGAGGACACGTTTGTCGTCGGCGTAGATTTCCAGGGTTTCCTTGAAATCCCAGAGGTCGGGGAGATCAATCCAGGTGGCAACGCAGCGGGCGCCATTCGTATACTCGAGGATCGTGGTAAAGGCGCGGCCGGCCTGCCAGATTTCGGTGCTGACAACCCGGACGGGCATGCCCAACAAATCGCGTAAGCCGTAGAGATCGTGGATCATGCTGCCCGAAAGGGTGGAAAATGCCCGTGCCGCTGTTTCGGGAATATTGTTCCCGAGAGCCTGCTTCAGAGCGGCCTGACGCGCCTTCTGGCGTTCCTGGCCGGCCTCCCGGGGAATGTCGTCGAAATACGTCAGATTGAACTGTTTCAGGTGCAGCTTGTTGTCGGGATGGAGGTGGTTGACCTGGACGAAACGGACCTCTTCGGGGTCACGCACTTCCCGCTTGGCCAGTTCGAAGGCGGGGTCGTAGACTTTCATGTAACCCACTTGGCCCACTCTACCGGCTTTCCGCGCGGCCTGCCCAATGGCATCGGCTTCCTGGAGTGAGTAACACATGGGCTTCTCAATGAAGACGTGTTTTCCGGCTTCAAAGGCGGCCACCGCCAGTTCGGTTTTGGGGTCCGAGTGACAGAGAATGACGGCGTCGACATAGTCGGAAGCCAGGAGTTCATGCGGATTCGCAGTGTGATGGGGTACGAGGAATTCTCCAGCCACATATTCAGCCAGAGCGGGCGAGATGTCGCAGACGGTCGTTACCGTAAATAGATCCCGTAATGCGGCGAGGTTGGGCAGGTGCTGAACCTGGGCAATGGCGCCGCATCCAATTATGCCCATGCGGATGGTCGACATGATTATCAGAATCTCAAATGAACCGGCTCTGGCGAATGATTTATCGCAGAATCGAGGATTGAATTTGAAAAATCAGAAACGGATATCCAAGGCTAATTTGAAAGCAATCGTATCCTAATCCATGCATGATTCGCGCATGAATATGACACTCAGCTGAAGATCGACTGCAGGAGCAAGCCGCTGAAGATCGACTCGACGAATTTCTTAACAAACCTCTCTCCGCTCGTGTTCTGTCTTGCGAGTAAGCATCCATAAAGTTACTCGCAAGACGGGACATAAGTTTGGATGATTGCGCATGCCCACAATCCTTGAACGCTACGAAAAGGCCTTCCAGAGGGACCGGCAACTGTCCCAGCAGGCGCAGGAAGTCTTTCCGGACGGAGTTACGCACGACAACCGGCACGCGGAACCGTTCCCCGTCTACATCAGTCGTGCGGAGGGGTCTAAGAAGATCGGAGTGGGCGGTCATGAGTTCATCGATTACTGGTGCGGTCACGGGGCACTTCTGCTGGGTCACAATCCTCCCGAGGTGGTCGAAGCACTCTCCACACAGATCAACCGCGGCACCCATTATGGGGCTTCCCATCTTCTTGAGATCCAGTGGGGGCAGTTGGTTAAGGACCTCATCCCATCAGCCGAACGAGTTCGGTTCGTGAACTCCGGGACGGAAGCTACGCTGATGGCGATACGACTCGCGCGGATGTTTACAGGAAAGACCAATATCATCAAGTTTGCGGGGCACTTTCACGGATGGCATGACTCGGTGATTCCGGCGGCCCGGCCGCCGTTGGACATGCCCGTGCCGGGTATCCCCCGGGCGGTCCTCGAAAACACGATCGTTCTGCCTCCCAACGACATCGACGCCGTTCGGGATCACCTGCGAAATAATTCCAATGTGGCGGTGCTTCTGATTGAACCGACTGGCGGTGGATGGGGGGCGATCCCTTGTCCGAAGCAGTTCCTTGTGGATTTGAGGCAGGTCACCGAAGACCATGGCGTCATTCTCCTGTTCGATGAAGTCATCACAGGATTTCGCGTTTCTCCCGGGGGGGCGCAGGCGCACTACAATATTCTACCCGATATGACCACCCTGGCAAAGATCCTGGCCGGAGGACTCCCCGGAGGTGCAGTCGCCGGGCGAGCCGATATTATGGATCTGATATCGATTCGGAAGAGTGATACGGAAAAGAAAATGCCCCATCCGGGTACGTTTAACGCGAACCCGCTGTCAGCTTCGGCGGGAATCGCCACTTTGAAAATTGCGGCCACGGGCAAGCCGCAGGCACAGGCCAATGAAGCGGCCGCTTCCCTGCGGCATGGCTTGGCTCAGATCATTGACCGGCGCGGACTCGGGTGGGGGGTCTATGGTGAGTTCTCGGGATTCAAGATCCTGATCGATCACGGCGTGGCTGGAATCAAAGCCCTGGAATTCGATCCCTTGGCCTGCGACATCAAAAAGCTGAAGTCATCTCCGCGACCAGATTTGACGCGTGGCCTGAGGTGTGGAATGCTGCTTAACGGAGTCGATCTCCCGGCCACACCCATAACGATGGCATCTCATTCCGCAGAGGATATCGAAAAAACGCTTGTCGCCTTTGATACAACCCTGAGTTGGATGGAGGATGACGGCCTGATCTGATCGAAGTGGCCGTATCCGATTCCTCAGCGACCGATCACCAACCATGACAACCGACGCCACCGTTACCGAGATCATCAATTATCTGGTTGAACGCATATCCAGCGAGATGTCCGATTCAGGCGAAAGCAGCTTCGATTTTCCGGACCACGATCTCGACTTTCGAACCGATGATCTGGCAGATATCGAAGCCAGGGCCATTCTCAGCATGAGGACTAATGGGTGTGTCTTGCTGCGCGGCTTTGTGCCTCCGGCGGAGATCGAGGCCCTGCGAAACTCCTGCTCCTCGCTCCTCGAACGATCGGACGTCGCCTCCCATATCGACCAGCGGCGCGACTACGAGACGGACGAGTTTTTTGTCAACTGCACCTTTGATCAAGTGCCTGGCGGGCATCATGCCACCCCCGCCACGCTGTACAAGTTTGACAAACCGATCATTAATGTGCGGAGCGAGATGGTTGGCCCAGGCGGGAACGAGGGGCTGGTCGATATTTTCAACGTCGACCGACTGTTTCCCGACCTGGCGGCGACGTTTCACCACGCGGACCGTACCGAATTTATCCGAAGGGTGCTCGATGCGGCCTCCGGACGAAGCTATCATCCCGCCCTCTTCAATCTCTACATCAACCGATCGATTCTCGAAACGACGCCGTTTCACAGTGACGGTCTGGGCGGTAAGGTCAAAGTCTTCACCTACTTGAGTGATGTCGAAACGCCTGCCGACGGACCTTACACTTTCGCCCGGGGAACCCATTGCGCGCCGGGGTTGCGCGACCTGAATACCGAGATTAACGAGAACATTCGAGATGTCCGCCCTTCACGCTATTCCTACTTCGATCGCCAGCGTGTAATCCACGCATTCGGAAAAATGGGCGACATGGTCATGTCGTTTCAGCTCGGAGCCCACCGGGGATGGCCCCAGGAGGCCGGCCACAGCAGAATGGCCCTGGTCCAGAGTTTCCTGCCGGAAGGGGAGGAACCCTGACCCAACTTTCAAGTACGTGTTAAAGACCATGATTTCGAGCACCGATCCCTCGGCCATTAGTTCCTGGCCGAATGGCTCTCCCGTGCCGGGGGTAGCGCTGATTCTTTGCTACGGAACGAGAAACCCACCACGGCTCCCTCCCGCGGCCCTTCCCCCAAGCGTAGCGGTACCTGCTTAGCGTCATCGCACAAGGGGCGATGGCGCCTTCTTCGCGGCTCTCGATATTCGAACGGATGCTGGGGTTGTCGTGAACAATCGCTGCGTCGCCTGGCACGTGCCCCAGGGGGCTATTTACGTTCAAGGTTTGACTGAGCACCGTGAAAATACATTTCTAGATAGGCACCTGCACGTCACCTACCACAGCGAACGGCCTCCAAACTTGTACTCTCTTGATTGACCTCACCGGTAAAGTAGCCCTCATAACCGGGGCGTCCCGAGGAATCGGAAGAGGCTGCGCCTTGCAAATGGTGCGGGCCGGCGCAAACGTCGGCATCAATTACTTCAGTCACCAGGAGGATGCCGAGGCGGTGGTGAACGAGGTGCAGCAACTTGGTCGGAAAGCCACTTTCGTGCAAGGAGACGTTGCCGATCGAGCCGCCGCCACGAGGATGGTAGAGCACACGGTAGAAAACCATGGTCGGCTCGATATCGTCGTCTGCAACGCCGCCTACAGTAAGCGCGAGCCGTTTCTGGAAATCACTGAGGAAGGATTGCGTAGAACGTTGGGCGTGTCTTTGTTCGGCGCCTTTTATGTCGCCCAGGCGGGTGCCCGGGTGATGGCAGAACAGGGTGAAGGGGGGTGTATTCTCTTCATGAGCTCGGTCATGGCGCACCTCAACGCCCCGTTGTCAACCGCATACAATACTGCCAAGGCAGGCATGAATCAGATGGCAAAAACCATCGCCGCTGAACTCCTACCCCACCGCATTCGTGTCAATGTCATCGAACCCGGCTGGATCGATACTCCGGGAGAGCGCAAGTTCGCTACCGAGAGAGAAATAAGGGAAGGCGCTAAGACCCTTCCCTGGAAACGGCTGGGAACCGCTGAGGATATCGCTCGTATGGCCGCTTTTCTGTGCTCGGACGCTGCCGACTACATCACCGGATCAATTTTTCGCGTCGACGGGGGCTTCTGCCTCTTTCCACAGAAAATTCAAAGCACCGGCCCTAATGAACCTTAAAATAATGAGCTATGAAATATAAAGCAGCAGTAATCGGTCTTGGCCGCATGGGGAGTACCTTCGACGATGAAATGTGGCCGGGAACCACACTTCTCAGCCCCTATTGCCACGGCCCAACCTATCACGCCCATCCTGCCGTCGACCTGGTGGCAGGCACAGATCCCCACGATGAGCAGCGTGCCATCTTTGGCCGGCGCTGGGGCCTTTCTCCAGACCACCTCTACGCCGATTACAGGGAAATGCTGGCGAAGGAAGAGCTCGATATCGTCAGTGTCTGTACTTCGGCCCGTTTTCGTCCCCCCATTGTCCAGGACGTTGCCAGAGCCGGCGTGAAAATCATCTGGGCGGAGAAGCCAATTTCGATAACCCTTGCGGAAGGTGACGACGTGATCCGCGTGTGTCGGGAAGAAGGCACTACTCTGGCTATCAACTGTGCCCGCCGGTGGTGGATCGGCTTCAGCGGCGTGCGCGATATCATCGACTCGGGTAAAATGGGCAAAGTCCTGCAAGTGACCGCGCACTTTCCCTGTGGGTTGTCGCAAAACGGAAGCCACCTTATCGACTGTGTCCGCTACCTGGCCGGCGGCGGCAACGTGGAATGGGTATTCGCCGAAATCGAATCAGACGAAGCGGCCGTCGGTGAACTCGATGTCTCGGGCAACGGGTATTTTGCTTTTGATAACGGAGTTCGCGCCTTCATTAGAACTATGCCTTGCGGCGACTCCGTTGGGAATATCTTTGATGTAATCGGCGAACGGGGCCGGGTTCACTGCGAAGAGCGGCCAACCCGCTTCGAATTCATTCAATTTCAGAGCCTGAATGCTGCCACAGACGGACATCCCGCATCCCCGCCAAGAAGAGAACAACCAGCGGTGGCGCGCTATCAGATTCCCCTACCCCCGAAGGTAGACGGGCTTGGAATCACTGCCCTCAATGACATCATCGCAGCCCACGAAGAGGGACGCCCGCCCCGTGTCTCCGGTGAAGACGGCCTGCAAGCCCTGGAGATCGCCATCGCGATGCGGGAGTCCCATCGCCGGGGAGGCGTCAAAGTGACCTTGCCTCTCGATGATCGTTCGCAAGGATTGGTGGCCGGCGAATCGACTCGGGATGATATTCCAGCGCGCGTTCGGCGGGAAATGGGGCTCCTTCCGAAGCGATGAGTCGATAAGCGCTCCTGATGCGCCTGGGTTTGCGAGAACTAATGATAGAACCAGTGCATCTGGAAGGACGCAATCCTTTGCGTCCGCCGATCAGAGACAATCGTGACATCCGATATACGGCGGCGCCAAAGGATTGGCGCCCCTGGAGTTTGGTTCGTTCTAGATCATGCGGTAGCGGCGAATAGCGAGCTGCAGATGTCCGGTTGGTATTTAATCAACTTCGCCTTTGGGTGAGCTTTGTTCATGAAGTTGGTTAAAATCTCCGGGCGTATGGCACAAGCCCATAATTCCCTGCGCAATTCGTTGATCAGGTCTTGAGAGGAAGGTCTTTGTTTCTTAGAGGGCTTCCTCCATTTTGCTTCGGGAATGGCGGTAGGTTTGCCGCCTTGTCCATAAGCTTTGATAGCGGCCAGATGGAGCATGGCGTAGGCGGCTACTGCGGTTGCGGGGATGTGCTGGACGGAGTTTTCGTTGCGCACTTGAGCCTGCCCCACACCCAGGATGGTCTTTTCGTCGCGGTGGTTGACCTCGATGTCCCAGCGCCAGAGGTATTGCTGAAGCAGGTCCTCCAGTGGGAGGTTCGGATCAGTGCAGATCAAATACGCCGGTTGGGTGTATAGTTTTCTGGCCCCTTGGCGCAGGCGATATCCAACCGGACGGATGACGAGCAGGCGTAGATCCATCTGCCCGGCCGCCCTCCAGCGTATGGGTCCCAGGGTTTTGACTTCGAAGTCCCGCCATTTGCCGCTCGCGCGCGCCTGCACGGTAATCCAAGGGATGTCCGGGTCCCGGCGGATTTGTTGCGGTGTGGGCAGGTCCTCTCCGTAGAAGCGCTTGCGTCCGAGTACGGCTTGCGCGCCGGGTTTCGCGCTGAGCTTGGCGTCTTTGCGGATTCGACCGATCAGGGTCGTCTTTTCGGGCAGATTACGCAGCATCTTTCGGTTGGTGTAACTGCCGTCAACCACGACATGCAACTCGGGTGCGGTTCCTGCGTTTTCCTCGGCACGCTCTTGCTGCAGTTGCCTCAATGCATCGGTGGCCAAGGCGTTGAGGTTACGCTGTTTCATCTGCTCCTTGTAGAGTTCGACCTGCTCGACCGGTGCGCTTTTGCGGGGCTTGCGCGGAGTCGAAGCGTCCTGAAAAGCGATCGGGATCATGCGCACTTCGTTGTTTTCATCGGCCACCGCCGCGCTGAGCTGAAGCCTGCGTTGTGCCCAGACCAGATTGAGGTTGAAGGGCGGGCCGAGGGGATCTTTGCGGTAGGCCGCACCGGGGATGGTTTTGCCTGTCTTGCGCAGGATGGTATCGTCGAGGGCAATACAAAGTGGTCGGGTTGCGGGGCTGAGCGCTTCGAGTTCTTTTCTGACTTGGCGAAAGATCACCTCCTCGTTCACCCGGTCCTTGGCATAAAGGGAGTAATCCGCCGTCCAGTCCCGGAACTGCTTGCCAAACACTGTGATCAGCGAAGTGATCGTGTGCCGTCCCGGGCAAACCAGATGGGCCAGCAGATGCTCGCGCACTCGGCGCGTGCACGAGGGGGTGCCGGAGACTTCTTGTTCGCACTGCCTCCAAATTGCTTCCCACTGGTTCAGGAGCGAGGTGCCGTTTTTTTTTGATGGTGACCGGCGAAGGCGGAACCACCGGACGATGGGCGATGATGTTGGCTTTGTCTTCGATGATCCACTCAATAATCTCCCCTTTTTGGAACTCCATCGCTTCGGCAATGGCGGTGGGGAAATTAATGTAATATTGGTCGGCCCCCTTTTTGCGGGAGATGAGCTGAACTTTAGTTGGATACCCCATGGTGTTTTTGTGTTTAGAGATTAAGTATCTAGCGAATATACTAGAACTAAAATCACCGAAAACCAGCTTGAAATCAAGGGAAAAAGTGAAAACCTAGATCACCAGTCTAGTAGTAACCAAACTCCAGCGGCGCCAAAGGATTGGCGCCCTCCAGTTGCCGCCAGTGCAAAAGGTTCACTGCCGGCCCACTCATTCTCAAATTCTCCATTTTCACTTCTGTCTTTTGGCTTTTCACTTTTATTTTTTGACCAATCCAGAGGGTTCCTGAATATCGATCGGGGAGGAAATGGCGACCATGAAAATAGGAGATGCTTTTCGGATTGATGGAAAAATTGCCTTAGTAACGGGGGGAGCACGCGATCTCGGCTATGATATGGCCGAGGCATTGGCCGAGGCAGGCGCTCGTCTGATTATCACGTCGCGCAGCTTGCAGAGCGCTGAGAAAGCGGCTGTGAAACTTCGCTCCGAGACAGGGACTGAAGTCCTTCCTTTGGCACTTGATCAACGCACCCACGATGCGGTTAAGCATACGGTTGGCAGAGCTCATGAATGGAAGGGCCGCATCGACATCCTGGTCAACAACGCTGGAGGTGGCGGCGGCCCCTCGTCCGGCCCCGCCCATCTGTTCGAACGCAATCCCGCCGAGGCGATCGACCTCATCACGGTCAACCTGATCGGGGCCCTCCACTGCTGCCAGGAAGTTGGCCGTATCATGGCTGCTCAGAAATCCGGCAAGATAATCAACATTGCCTCGATGGCGGGGATGATGGGTCGGGACCGCCGCATGTACGAAAATAACCAGATGAAAGGACAGCCTATCGATTACGCCGCCGCCAAGGCCGGGGTCATTGGCATGACGATGGACCTGGCCGGGCTGCTTTCTCCCATGGGCATTTACGTTAATGCCATCTCACCGGGTGGGTTCGGTCCTCGTGGAGTGCCCGACGGGTTCGCCCGTGACTACAACGACAACACCCCTCTCGGGCGCATGGGCAGGGACGGTATCGATCTGAAGGGAGTCGTCGTCTTCCTGGCTTCCCAAGCTTCGGACTACGTCACCGGTCACAACCTGGTGGTAGACGGGGGATTCTCCATCTGGCATTAATGCCATCGATTTCGAAATCACGGGTGCTCGTGGTTGGCATCGGCTCCATCGGGCGCCGCCACGCCCGGCTGTTGTCGGAACGGGACAACCTGCAGGTTGAAATCTGCGAACCCAATGCCAAATCGCTCGCCGTGGCCCGCGAAGAGGTGAGCGACCTCCAAAACCACCACGATCTTGAATCCGGCTTGCGGACGCAACCCGATGTGGTGGTGGTCGCCAGTCCGCACCGGCTGCATAAGGAACAGACACTAGCTGCGCTCGAATCGGGAGCTCATGTTCTCTGTGAGAAGCCCATGAGCGATAGTCTGGTAAACGCGGTGGCCATGAAAGAGGCAGCAGATACCTCAGATCGAATCCTGAGTATTGGTTTTTCGTTCCACTTTAACCCAGGGGTAAGGCGATTAAAACAGCTCATGGCGGATGGAGAGTTAGGCAGCATCCTGCATGTCCATTCCCGGGTAGGCAGCTACATCACCCTGGTCAATTCAATCTCCCGCCACCAGGCCGACCTGGCGGGAGCTCTCCTCCTCGACTATGCTCACCAGCCCGATCTGTTTTACTGGCTCTTAGGAGAGCGTCCCAAGGGCGTCTACATGCAAGCGATTCAGGGCGGGACCACAGAACTCACTTCCAATCCGAATGTGATCGATCTCGTCTGCGACTACGAGGCACCGGTGATGACCTCGGTTCACCTGAATTACCTGCAGATGCCGGATAGAGGGGAAATCGAAGTCGTCGGTGATCAGGGCTGGGCTCATTTCGATATGGTTTCAGAATCGCTGCGTATCGGTAACCGGGACTCCAGATCTGTTGAGACCGAGAATTACCGTGGACAAAGAGACGACATTTATCGCGCCGAGCATCAAGCTTTCTTTGACGCTATCTCCGGCAAACGGGATCCCGAAAGTCCCCCCTCCGAGGCCATTGTCTCAATGCAGGTGATCGACGCCGCCATGCGTTCATGGCGGGAGCAGCGCAGGGTTGAGCTTTCGTCGTTCAATTAGCTGAATTGGGTTCTACGGATCCGGCGATCCCGCCCCTCATCCAAAGAAGAGACCAGCAGGTAGTCGGACGTCGCGGCGGCAAGGGATTGCCGCCCTCCATTTCTCGGATGACGCCTCAGATTTCGAGGGCGCCAATCCTTTGGTGCCGCTTACCCTCCTCGGCGAGAAGACTGCTGGCAACGAACCCCAGATCCGGCCCCTCCGCTCACGCAGAGGGCTACCTGTAGCTCGCTCCGTGAGGAGCGGGAAAGGCCGACGACCGACGAGGTTAATCAGGAGGAAGAGGAGCGTCGGGAAGCACGGTCTAACCCATTGACACCACCGGAATGAAGCGATGAATTCGGTTCGCGACCGAGATGATCACGCTGAAAGCAAAAACCATCCACGGATCGGCCTCAGGACCTCATCTGCTCATCACAGGGGGTGTGCACGGCGATGAGTTCGAGCCCATGGTAGCGATCAGGCGGCTCATGCGGGACCTGAAAGCCGAACAGCTCAATGGATTGGTTACGCTTGTGCCGGTGGTGAATGAAGCAGCCTACGAACGACGTCATCGCTGTGCAGAGGATGGACTGGATCTGGCACGCATCTGTCCGGGACGGCCCGACGGATCCGTCACCGAAAAGACGGCCTGGGCACTCAGTGAATTGATTCGGCAGGCCGACTATTATATCGACCTGCACACCGGAGGGACGACTCTTTCGGTGTATCCGATGGCCGGATATTCCCTGGATCCCAGAGAGAGCATTTCAGAGGTCCAAAGGCGTATGGCGCGAGCCTTCAATCTGCCGATTGTATGGGGAACCTCACCCCTGGAAGGCCGTTCACTCTCGGTAGCCCAAGAAGCCGGCATTCCGGCTATCTACACAGAATATCTGGGGTCGGCCATCTGCGCCGAATCCGGAATCGAAATCTATGTCGACGGATGCCTGAACGTTATGGCCGAACTCGGGATGATCGAACGCTCCCCCCCACCCTCCCGCGTGAAACATATCGTGGAAGATTTGCGCACCCAATCGGGCTTTATGCAGATCCAGAATCCTGCTCCCGTTTCGGGCTATTTCGATTCTAGGGTTGAACTGGGGCAACACATCCAGGACGGTGATCTGATCGGGACGATATGCGATCCTCTGGGCGAAGCAACCGTGGAGGTCTTTGCCGATCAGTCAGGAATGGTCCTCATGTTGAAGACGTTTCCCTATGTCGAGAAGAATGAGGGCCTGGCTGTCATTCTCGAGGTCGACGCGGATGAGACGTGATTTCCAGATCTCCGCTATTGGACAGGAAAAGAAGCTATATGCTATCCTCCAACAGGGAGATGATATATGTGTCCGCAGGGAAATCAGGAAGAGATTAACCACGAATGCCACGAATCTACGCGAATGGAGAGGAAGAGGGAACGGACCGCGGAGGGAGTGCAGAGGGGTCTTCGACCGCAGATTACGGGTAAAGCGGATTAGGTAAAACTGAATCTGTGTAATCCGTTCAATCTGCGGTCCGATCATTCTTGCTCCTGCATCTGCATGATTCGTTTGATATCTTCGTTGGCCGGATAAATGGTGGAGAACCTGCCAGAAGACAATGCGTTGAAAGATTGTAGCATGAATAACGCTCATCAAAATCAGGCTCCGGTTGCACTCATTACCGGTGCCTCGCGTGGTATCGGCGCCACTACCGCCATCGCCTTTGCCGAGGCCGGGCACGACGTCGCGCTGGTAGCGCGCAACGCGGATCTACTGGCCGCGATTGCCGAACGCGTCGAGGCCACGGGAAGAAGAGCGCTGGTCATACCCGGCGATCTGGCTGATTTTCAATTCACGAAATCGGTGGTGCCGCGAACGCTCGAATGTTTCGGACAGGTCGACGTGCTCATCAACAATGCGGCCTGGCGAGAGATCACCTCGATGCGAGCGATTTCACTGGAATCATGGGAAAAGACCCTCCGCATCTGTCTCACCGCACCCGCCTTTCTCGCGCGCTGGGCCGCAGAAAGCATGGAGAGCCGAAAGTCCGGCGTCATTATCAACGTCTCCAGCTGCATGTCGAGGCAGGCCGGAGGATTCGCTCCCGCTTACATCGCCTGCAAGGGTGCCCTCGATTCGCTAACTTATGAACTGGCTTCGCTATACGGTCCTCAAGGAATTCGCGTGGTGGCCCTCAATCCCGGTGCCATCGATACTGAGTTGAGCCGCGACTACGTCGATGAAGAGGGGCAAGGCGCCCAGGAGGAAATGCACCGGTATATGGACGAAATGATTATGCTCGGTCGACAGGGACAGCCCGCCGAAATGGCCCGCCTTATGGTGGCTCTGGCCGGAGAGGCCGGCAGCTACATTACTGGCACCACCATTGTGGCCGATGGAGGACTGACACGGGAACACCTGCCCCTGGGAATGAAGCAGAAGCTCTTTCCGCAGGAATTTTGAGTCGAGCAGATTCCCGGCTCGGCCGGGAATCTGCTCGACTCAAAATTCCCGGGGGTAATCCGACAACCGCTCGACGCCATTCTCGGTCACCCAATAATTGTCCTCAATACGGAAGCCTCCGCGCAATTCGTCTCCGTAGAGCCCGGGCTCAACTGTGAAGACATCGCCCACTCGGAAAATGTCGTCCCAGCTGGGATTCAGCCTGGGAGCTTCGTGCGCCATCAAACCAATGCCATGCCCGAGGTGGTGGGGAAAGTTCCAGTTGCGGTAGCCATCGAGCATGGCATACACCTCCTCGTAGACAGCGCGGCAGCTCATTCCCGCGCGAACCGTAGTTTCCACATATTCAAGCGCCTTAATCACCCGGTCATAGGCCGCCTGCTGCGAAGGACTGGCGGAACCGCCTACGACAAATGTCCGGCAGAGGTCGCAGGCGTAGCCGCGCACGCCTACGGAAATGTCCATGGGAGCCGTATCGCCCCGCTCGACAGGGCGCAACCTCGGCGGGCCTCCCATCGATCCGGTCTGGAAATCATTGCCATACTCGCTGATGGGCTCGCCCACCGCCTCAACTGCTGCAGCCTGACTCCGAGCGTAGAGTTGAACTTCCGTCAATCCCGGCTCGAGAATTTGTCGCATGCAATCATAGACCCCATAGGCTCCTCGCAGGCAATCGCGAATCAGGCCCACCTCGTCCGGATCTTTGCTGCGTCGAAATGAACGGATGACACCAGAAACATCCACGACTGAGAAATCCTTCAGCGGGTAAAGCGAAGGCAGTTGGTCGCCACCGAGTCGCCGCACACCTTTCAGGCGGGGAAGCGCAACCTGGAAGGCATCCGTTGCCTGGTCGTCCACCAGCGTCGCGGTTCGTTGGGCCACGAAAGTTACGATCTCGTCCGCCGCAACCGCACCCTTCTCGACCTCATATGGCGCCACCAGCACGGATTCACCCGATGCCTTAAGCAGCAATCCCGGCGAGAATATGGGTCGGCCGACATGCCAGAATCCTGAGAAGTAATGAATGTGCTTGGGATTGGTAATCCAGGCAGCATCGAGCTGCGCTTCCCGCAAATGGCCGGCCAGGTTTTCAATGCGTTTCCGGCAGGCGGAAATTGACAGTCCTTCTACTGAAAGCGCGGAAGTCTCTTTCATATCATAAGGCTAGTGTATTCACTCACGTGAATCGCCGGGTTGAAAGAACCGTGAAGACCCGCCCCTTACGGAGCGAGCTACATTGTGGCTCTGGCCGTGAGGCCAGGGATCGAACGGCCATGGTGTTTCCGTTACCCCGCATAACACTCCAGTCGTTACACTAATAGCGCGCGGGCACCAATTTCAAACTGAAGGAAGGCCAGTTTTCCGCCTTCTTCGCCACGAACCGGTTTACGACCCAAGGACGCGCCGCTCCTCGATCTTGAGCAGTCGTATACACGGCAAGCTCCCTCAAGGTATCAGCGGCATTTTCCAGTGCGTCGGGCAGCCGACGTGGTTTCAAATAGGCATTTATCCGGTAATCACGATCGTGGTTTTTGGTCAACCCGGGAAACCGGGAATTCAATGCATTCCTGTCGAGGGATCGCTCGCTCAACACGTAAATGACAAAGGGAGTATCTTCGCTCAGCTCTTCGATGTGAATCTGTGGCTGACCTACCGATGATCGAATACTCAGAGGACGGCTGAATCCAGTCGCAGGAAAACCTCCCTCCGGTTCCGTTATGGTAACCAAGGCTAACCTGTTGCCATCTCCCACCCATTCATTCAGCGCCGAGATATTCAAGGCAAACCCGTTCCAGGCAGCCCATTCCTTGATCTTTCGTGTTACATTTCCCTTCGATCCTGCCAGCAGTTCAAGCGTTTGCCGGTTGGATATGGGCTCGCCCGTTACTGGGACGGTGATAGCATGTTCCTCATCCTTCCGCTCCCAAAAGGCAAGGCCTACACCCTTCTTGCGGGCAGTGGTTTCGTAGACTTCGAAGAGTTCCCGAAACGGAGCTAAGGTAGTGAACTTGCAGTCGTTGAGGCGCGCCGGAAGAATCTGAATAATTCCTAAACGTGACGGCTTGACGAGCGACGGAAGTTGCAGGCGATAAGCAATAATCTCAACCTGGTGCCCTCCCATATACATGCTCAGAGCCCAGGCTCCTGCAATTTCTCCTTCTCCCCCCCCCCTCTTTCGGGCAGTAACAACTGTTGCGCGGGAAGAAGCAACGGTCCGAAGAATAGAACCCATCCCCCCTTTAAGACGGTCAAACAAACGTTGCGCCACAAAAATTTCATCGGTTTCCTGAATTTCCTACCCTCTATGAAAAGAAAAGGAACATAAATCCGCAAGCAGGACCTGCGCACCCCGTGTCGTGTATCCGCTTTATCTTTGACACCCCATTAACGTCTCCTCAAATATGCTCTGATCGGTCTGCCGAGGGGCCTTCTCATGGGTTTGTTCTCTTCCAAGTGCACAAAATGTGACGCTGCCGTCAAAAAGACGGCTCGCTTCTGCAGGAAGTGCGGGACACCCGCTCCGAAAGGTTGGTTCAAGTCGCCATCCGGTCACTGGGTCGGCGTCGAATCGGTCTACGACCCTCACACCGGCGACGAACTTCGACCGGAAGAACGGGAGATGTTCACCACACACGGCTGGCGTCGAACCCCCGGTGTGTTTGCCCAACAAGCCGATTGGGAACTGATCAGAGGAAGAATCAAGGATCTCCTAGTGGTTGAAGAGGGCACGCAGGTAGTCGTTCAGACAGGCGGAATCACCCACAAAATCCTGTTTCCGGGTCAGCACCGGCTCGATTCCGTGCTGGATGCCTTCAAGATCTTCGGCAGGAAGGGCCCCCGCCGGCTGACCTTCATCGAAACCGCTCCCTTCGGCCTCGCTTTACGCTGTGAAGAGCTGAAAACAAAAGAGGATATGAGCGTTCATCTGGTGGCGGAGATTCTCCTGCGGCTGGATGAGGAGGGAGCTTCCGCTTTTGTCACGAATTTCCTGGGCAAAGAGCGCATGGTCGCCGTCAGTCAAATCGAAAAGCGAATCCTCGGGGAGATAATCATGGCGGCGAGAGATCTTGCCAGCGTTGCGCCGATCGATGACCTCGTGCGCGATCCTGCCCTGCGCCTCTCGCTTGAAGACAAGCTGCGGGATGTCCTATCGAAGGCTCTATCCGAGATCGGCCTGGTGCTTGAACGTGTCGGAAGCGTGGAGTTTACGGGACCTGCCTACGAGCGTCTTCGGGTTCAATCAGGGGAATCCGAAGAGCTTCGCCGTCGCCTTGAGCTTGAGCAGCTCGTTAGAGACCGTCTCCTGAAGGAGTCGAAAGGGAAAGCAAAAGCGGAATTCGACGTTGAGGAGTTCACCCGCAATCTCGCCCATGAACGGGACATCGAGGAAGAGAGTCTGGGCCATACATTGGAAGTTCTCAAGCAACGCGGCTTCCAGGAACTGGATGCCGAAAAGCAGGCCCACGAGCTCGAGAAGCATTCCAGGCAGATGGCGAACGAGTTCGAGATGAAGCGGAAGGAGCATGAATTGGAGACTCAAATGGCCGAGGTCGACCACAAGCGTAACGTCGATGAGACGGCCGATTGGAACGATGCGAAGAAACAGAAGCGGCTCATGGAACTGGAAGTGGAAAAGGAACGCATGGCCGCTTACGGGGGAGCGGATCTCCAGACTCTGATCGCCGCTCTACCGGACGAACGAAGCTCGGCCTTGCTCAAGCTCAATGAGCAGAGTCTGAAAGCGGGGATGAAGCCCGAGCAGATCCTCGCCCTGGCAGTAGAAAACAATCCATCGGCGGCGGCGGCCCTCAAGGAGCTTCTCTCCTCTGAGAAAGAAACATTGAAGGAGCGGCTGCAGGAACAAAAGAAAAGCGCCGAGCAGTGGGCTGATCGCCTGGAACAGGTGATGAGAGAAAGCCTGGCCGCCATGGGTGACGCTTCCAAGAAGGGCCCGGTTTTTCTTCGTGACCGATTGAACTAGGGGCCCGTCCCTCTGGTCGTATCTGATGAAGGATTGTCCTACGTGTTCAACTCCTAACGTCGAGGGGAATTCGTTTTGTGAGCAGTGCGGTGGGCCCCTTCCGAAAGGGAAGCTTAATCTGGGATCGGACACTGTCTTTCTCCAGAACGTACCTCCTGCTGAGGGCTCGTCGATAGCAGAAGCAGCATCTGTTGCGACCCCTAGGCGCCCTATGACTATCGAGGAAGGCGTCGCGTTGGTGAAGCAACGCGCCAGAGATGCCCGCGAAACCGCGGCAGCCTCGCTCCAAACCCGACCTGCAGACGAGGCCCTTTCGGATACCCGCGAAGAACTCGATGTTCTCACTGAGGAACGGGGCAAAGAGGAAATGGTGGCCCTCTATTGCAACGCCTCGCAATTCTTCAAGGCGGGAGTCGCCGCCGGGCTCAAGTTTCGCATCCTCAAGGACTCGGCCTGCCGTCGAATAACGCTTAAGTTAAGCTCCGATATCGGCGATTGGCTGAAGACTACGAAGGCTGTCCAGAGCAGGACGGACGACTTCGTCCGGGCAGTCAATATTCATCCACCAGCAGGCTTCGCTGCCTTCCAGCAAGTTGTTGAAATCGAAGTGACTTTTATCATTGAAAACATCCGCCATCGCTTGCTAGGCGATTTCGAAATCACCGTCTTCCCGGACGACGATAATTCGTCAGATCAGGTTATCGAGCACCTTTCCTTCGATTTCAGCAATATGGTGGCGAGCGAGGCCGGCGACAATCGGGTGAACCTGCAACTGGATGAACTCATCGGGAATATCAAGGACCAGAACCTCACCACGGCTCAGATTTTCCGCGAGTGGAATAAAGCCCCTGCCGTGTGGAAGAAAGTCGAACTCGAACCACCTGAGGGCGACCCTCACTCCCGCCAGGTCCCAACCTACCTCGTCAATCAAAAATGTACGCTTTCCTCGACCAGGAACTCCGGGCTGCTTCACCTCCTACCCAGCTCCGAGGTCGTGACATTCGGCAGAAAGGACGACAATGACATCGTTACTCGCGCTCATGTAAAAGGTGGCCGAACAGCGATCGAGGTTGCTAATCTCAAGATCGGTCGCAAACACTTTCACATACTTCTCAGAGATAACGATGTATGGGTAATAGACGGTAGTGTTGCCGGTAGTCGTTCGCGATCCGGCACCTATCTGAATGGGCGTCGAGTTTCCCGCCGAAAGTTGCGGGCAGACGCAGAGACACTGCTTGGAATCACGCAACCGTTGGGGAACGACCAGACCGTACATTACCTCCTGGTACTGTTTGAGGGATCTGCCAAGGCCGGGGAGCGGACCGTCAATGATGCGGAAGGGCTGGTCGCTACCGAGGGCACGCTGGTTGCTCTGCACGGCCTTCGTCAAGATCACATCAAGGAGGACTTCCTCATTCTCTGGCAGCCCTTTAATCTCAAGCGTGCTGGCCTCACTGGCGAGGATACCTGGATACTTCCCACGTTGGAAGGGATTCCACGGAATCTACATCCTCAAAACAAAGGGAAATCTCTGGGAGACGAATGGCAGATAATCTCTAATGGTGAACTGACCTATATGGATGTGCAGGATCCTGAACGAAGGCTTCTGGCATCGGAGCTCTAACTTGCTTACTTTCACCCAATTCCTTGCAGAAGCTCAGAATCCAAACCCGCCAGCCTGCTAGCCCCAGATTCAGCGAACCTTGGCGGGTAGCGCCGGTTCGCCAGCCTCTGGAGGGCCGACGGCTCTGGAGGCCGCTGCCAGGTTCGGTCTCGGGAAAGGGGCCGGTTGCCCGCCTTGCGGACTTCCCGATCTCTTTCGGGCCTGTTTTTGACCCCCAAAATGCCGCTTCGCTTATTTTGGGGCTAACCGGCTGTCGGACTTTGTCCACAGCCTACCAACATTAAGTAAACCCAGAATCTGCTTGCGGTGTCTTTGATTGACTTAGTGCTCCAATTCGTAAATACGGGGAGAAGATCATGACATTAATGATGGACAACAGGTTTTTCGGAACCGCTCTTTTCGTTGTGAGCATCTTTGCCCTCGGCGGATGTGAGACCGCAACGGTGGAAACACGGCCGGCGCCGACTACAGCCCCCGTCTTGCGTTCAGACTCAGAAAGCAGATCCTCCGGCGGTAGCGAAAGGACACCCCAAACGGTTTCCGAGGGCGTAGTGCTGGGCTCAGGATTGGATCAGCTCAGAGTAGGTGTCTCGACGGTAGAGATTGTCGCCTCCGCAAGTGGTGGGCTCTATCAAGTAGACGAAATTAAGTCCAATATTCTCAGCGCCATTAGTGACTACGGTTACGCCGCCCAGGAAGGCGATGGCGGCTCGGCCAGCGGCCTTTCCCAAAATGCGCTGCGGAATTGGGGATCCCGCCAAGGGCTCGATGTCGTCGTGGGTGTCGCTGCGACTTCCAAACCGTTCGACCGGATCGGCAATTTCTTCATTTACGAAGCCACCGGGGAGGCAAAAATCATACGGGTCGCCGACGGTCGTCTCCTGGGCAGTGAATCGTTTTCCGTTCGCGGGGAACGTAAACTCGAAGAGGATCAGGCGCGACGCAACGCCGTCGCACGCGTAGGCGATGAGCTCGTACCGTGGACATTAAAGCGCATCCAGCCATCATCTCTCGGGTTGAAGGCAGCGGACGTGGACGTTTCCTATGATCGCAAGGATAGCATCGAAGGGATCATGGATCGTCTCTCAGGCCATCCCGCCATCGTAAGTGTGCGGTCGTTGGACGAGGATCCAAGGAGACGCCAAGCCAAGCTACGCGTTGTTTATACGATCGAGTCACTGGTTCGGCCTATCGACGTTGAGATAGCAGAATTGCTGGGTTACCGGAAGAAGTAGGGAAGGGCCTTCCGGCTTGGACCGGATGAAGCTTTCTGAGTATCGATTAAGAGCAGAGACCGTTTCCCGACTTCGCAAGAAGGCGGAAACCGGTAGCATCCGCTTCGCAGGGCAATCCGTAGCCCACTGCTTATCGCAGATTGCGGTGGGAATCCGGAACTCGCGGACCGTCCGCCTCGCAGGGCAACTGCGTAAGCCCTGCGCTACGGGGGCCACAGCCCCGATATCAAAGCCGTCCGGAGCTTTCGGCCTCGAGACCAGATTTGCCGGCCAACTACCTACTCACACCGGACGGCTGTTCACTTTTTGCCCGTCGCCCATGATGAATGGATAACGGGACGGGACCGCGGCCGGGTCAGCCGGAGGCATACCAGCCAAACGGGCTGAGCTGAGGGCGAGGCGGAAGCCCAGGTTGTTGTTCCGGTTCGCGGGCGTATTCCTGTTGCGATTGGCGGAACGGCAGTTCCTGGCGTTGTTGTTCCAGCCGCCGCCGCGATTCACGCGGTTCGAGCCCTCTGGCCGAGGCCCTGAAATTGTGCCCTTCATCATGCCGATAACGCATCTTTAAATATCGCTCTGCGCAAACCACAGGAATCCGCATTCCTAGCCCCTCTTTCTCAACTGGGCGTCATTTTTGACCTAAGTCGTTGATAAACGACCAAAGGTCTCCACTACATCTCGCTAGTTTTCGATTCGATTTTTGGTGGCGGTTGTGCAGGAAGTTCAAGCTTTAGCTGGTTGAGCAATAGCTTTTGATCCTTACTGGGCTCGGTGTAACGGGTGAGCACCACGGTGCGCCCGTCGGTGGTGGGTAGCTTTACATCGAGCATTTGCATCGCCGCCATTTTCGAAAGCACCTCGGCGGCAGTAAGACCAGGGGCCAGATCGCGCAAGCGACGCTTCAGAGTGACCCATAGGCAGTAAGCCAGGAAGCTGATAAAAATATGGGCCTCGATGCGATCGTCCCTTTGGTGATGGATGGGCCGGATGGAGAGGTCATTTTTCATTTCCTTGAAAACTTGCTCGATCTCAGTGAGTTGGATGTAGAGGTGCCAGAGGCGGTGCGGATTGTCGGCACTGAGGGTGCTGCGCAACAGGTAGCGGCCTTCCCGGCGATAGGCCTGACGGTAGTTCTTCCAGTTCAACCGGAAGCTCACCGGCGAGCCATTGGCGGGGCCATCCTCGGGGGCTACGGCAATGTCGAGTAAACGCCAGATCCGCGGGCCGGCTTCCTTCTTGGCTTCGCCCAGTTTAATGAGGATGGTATCGCGCTGGTAACGCCGCTTGCTATCGCGGAGCTTCTTGAGCCTCTCAAGCAATCGGCGCAAACCGCGCAGACGCATACCCTTTTCTTTGTGCAGACGCTCCTTGCTACGGGCCAAAACATAAGTTTCACCCCCCTCCCTGATGAGTTTTACGTCGATACCTGCACGCAGATTCTGCCACTGCTTTTGCAGCAACGATTGCTCGAACTTGTCCAGCCACGAGCGCGGCGTACCCACCAGATAGTCGATCGGCGGGTCGCTTGCACGCATCTGGGCCAAAACCTCCTCGGTAGGTATTCCCCGATCCATGACCCAGATGCGCCGGGCCTTGCCGTAGGCCTTTTCGATGCGAGCAAGAAAATCGCCCAAGGTGGTTTGATCCAGGGTGTTACCGGGAAGCACTTCATAGGCAATCGGAAAGCCCTCCGGGGTGACTACCAGGGCGATCACCACCTGCAGACAATCCCAACGTTTGTCTCGGCTGTAGCCGAACTTGCGGATTCGGCTCGAAGCCGCTGGTTCCTGGTTCGGATCACACTCGAAATAGGTGCTCGTCAGATCGTATAGCAGTACCTCGTAACGGGTGTTGAACAGATCGCTCCAGCGGTTGGTCAGGTGGGCGAACAAGGCCTTTTTGTGCTCCAGCAATCGATCGTGGCAGCGATACAGGGTGTTCTTCTCGGCCAAGGCGAAGTCTTCGCCCAGAAGATCGGCCATGGCTGATTGCTCATACCATTGGCGGTGCAGCCGCCACTCGCTTCCTGGATCGATCAGTCGATAGGCCACCAGGGTTTGCAACACATGGGCCCACCGCCTGCCTTGCCGGGAAGGCCTCACTCGCTCGCGCCAGAACTCACCCAACCCCAATTGTTCATAAAGCACGCAGGACAACCAGCACGCTCCCCATTGCCGGGGCCGCTCTATCCTCAAATCTTTGAGCCGAATCCGTACGATGCTTTCCTCCTCGAGCGGCGGCGCCCGATCTTCGGGAAACAGCGCCACCTGCTCCGGCCGGGCACTACCCTCGGCAAAGATCTCGATACTCTTGCGCCAAGCGCTGCGCTGGCTGTCGTTGATCTCTCCAAGGTAGAGAACCTGCCTCTGCACCACCCGACCGCCACCCACACGCTTATTCTCCACGATGTTCCAATAGCAATGCTCTTTGCCATCTTTGCGCCGACGATTGCACCTCAGAAACATGATGGCCCCCAATTATACAAACATATCGAGGCCTGGGAAGAGGGTAGGTCTACACTACAGGCTGTTCTGCCAACCTTCCCCCACTGTTTATGCGACTCGACAGCCCATTTACCCCCGAAAAAAACTTTTTTAGAGGTTGAGTTGGTCAAGTCGGGCTAGCAAACGCGAAAAGGGCAGCCATGCCCGGTCATCGCTCCAAACAACGAAATCGTCCATATATCGTACGAAATGTCTACAGCGCAGCTCTTCTTTGATGAAACGATCGAGCGATCCCAGATAGGAGTTAGCAAAGTGCTGGCTGGTCAGATTACCGATGGGTATCCCGGTTCCCGGAGTAGTCTCGTAGGACTCAATGATCTGCTTGAAAAGCTGTAGCAACCTTTCGTCCTTGAACATCCGTCTCAGCAGTGAGCGCAAGACTTCGTGGTTAACGCTGTCGAAATACCTTCTGATATCCATCTTCAGGAAAAAGCGATTTCGCCGGCAGAACTCCCTCGCTCGATCGATCGCCGCCAGGCGTCCCTTGCCTTTTCGGCATGCATAACTGTCATAGATGGATCTCCGCTCGAAAATCGGCTCGCACAGGTTCATCAGCGCGTGATGCAAGACCCGCTCCGGGAACGCAGCCGGGCAAACACGGCAAAGTCCTCCGCCGAAAGGACGTCCTTGTAGTCGATCCGTCTTCGCTGGGCACTGCCGCCACCAGCGGCCGATGGACTTTCCAGATACTCGACCGAGATTGCCCAGAACGAGCGGTCCCCCTGGGCTACAAATTCCCTCTCCACCGTTAACACGCGATGGCTTCGCAGAAATCGGTTCAGTTCTTCTTCTTCAGAGATGTTTCCGTCAGGCGGGATTTTGAAGAACTTCAGTTGCATGGTGAACCTGGGACCATCGGTTGAGGTGTTACCGAACCTGCCGGGCGGTGTAATTGACGTTAATTCAGTAACCTATTCTACCTGAAATCCACTCGATTCTGCGGCGACCGGGGGCTGACGCCCCGGACCCCCAGCTCCGCGGCTCTCGCTTCTTCGCTCTCTATTTCCCGGCTGACCTGAGGGCCAGGCGGAAGCCCAGGTAGAGGGAACGGGAGCGGAGGCCCGGGAGGAAGTAACCGAGGCGGGAGGCGGAACGGCAGTCCCTCGCCGGGCGGAACCAGCCCCCGCCACGGATGACGCGGATCAAGCCCCATCCAGGACCAGTCGGCTCACTGACAGCGTTCCCCAGATAATCCCCGTACCAGTCGGAAAACCATTCCCAGACGTTGCCGTGCATGTCGTAGAGCCCCCAGGCATTGGGTCGGTAAGTCCCGACTGCCACGGTTTTTTGGAGATATTGTCCCTTGCTCGCCCCACCGTAGGGATCCTTGCCGTCGAAATTCGCCTGCGCCGAAGAAAGGCTCTCGCCGAAGTGGAAGGGCGTAGTCGTTCCCGCCCGGCAGGCGTACTCCCACTGGGCCTCCGTAGGCAGGGTATACTCGAAAATTGCCGACAACCGCCCGGCAGCGCGTTCGCGTTGGGTAAGCTTGCGACAGAAATCCATGGCCTCCTCCCAGTTCACGTAGTAAATAGGGTGCTTATCCCCTTCACCCCGCATCGGCCGTTCGGTATCTGCCTTGTCCCGCTGCTGCTTCACGCTCGACCCCATAATCGATTGCCATTCCCGCTGGGTCACCTCGTAGCGGCCCAGCCAGTATCCCCGCGTCAGCGTAACCCGGTGTGGCGTCTCGTCATTGTCCCTCTTCGCTTCGCCGGCCGGACTTCCCATGAGAAAGGCGCCCGGCGCGATCCAGGCCATCTCCAAATTCACGTCGTCGGATAGTCTCAATGCAAAATCGCTACCCGTTTCAGGAAAAAATGATTCATGACTGACAATCTCCGAGCTTTCTCTGTCCATTTCCCTGTTCTCGGGACCGAAATCAATTTTGAGATCAGGTAATTTCAACCTTTGGCCAACCTCGATGATATCACTCACTAATCCATTCAGGGTCCTGATCTTTCCAACGGTCGTTACATATCTGTTTGCAATGGAAGTAAGCGTGTCCTGTGCTCGCACCACATGAAACCTCCCCGCTGATGGTGTAACATCGATCGCAGGAATCTGATCTTCGGCATTCTTCGGGTCTCGTACCACAATTGACTGGCCAACATGAAGAGTCGTATTCCTGGCCGTCGGGTTCAATTCGAGCAGCTCGCCGAGTTCCCTCTGATGAGATCTCGCAATACCCCAAAGCGAATCTCCTTGCTGAACTACGTACTGCCTCGTTGCCCACTGCGATGGGGAGGCCGGGAGGTCAGCGACCACCTTCAAAGAAACTAGGGCGAGGCGGAAGCCCAGGTTGCTGCCCCGGATCGCGGACGGATTCGTGTTGCGATTGCCAGAACGGAAGTACCCGGCGCTGAAGAGCCAGCCACCGCCGCGATTCACGCGGGACAGGCCCGATACCGGACCGGTCGGATCACCGACAGCGTCCCGCAGGTAATCACCGTACCAATCGGAACACCATTCCCAGACATTGCCGTGCATGTCGTAAAGCCCCCAGGCATTGGGTCGATAAGTCCCGACAGCCACGGTTTTCTCGAGATACTGTCCCTTGCTCGCCCCACCGTAGGGATCCTCGCCGTCGAAATTCGCCTGCGCGGAGGAAAGGCTCTCGCCATAGTGAAAGGGAGTCGTCGTACCCGCCCGGCAGGCGTACTCCCACTGCGCCTCCGTGGGCAAGGTATACTCGCGATCTGCCGCCAGCCGCCCGGCAGCGCGTTCGCGCGCGGTGAACTTGCGGCAGAATTCCATCGCCTCCTCCCAGTTTACATAGTAGATGGGGTGCCGATCCCCTTCGCCCGCCATCGAGAACTTGCTATCGCGTTTGTCCCGCTGCTGCTTCGCACTGGTGCCCATGGTCGATTGCCATTCCCGCTGGGTCACCTCGTAGCGGCCCAGCCAGTATCCCCGCATCAGCCTGACCTGGTGCTGCAGCTCGTCCTTGTCCCGGTCCGATTCGCCGGTCGGGCTTCCCATGAGAAAGGCGCCCGGCTCGATCCAGGCCATCTCTAGATTCACCTCGTCGGATAGTCTCAATGCAAAATCGCGACCCGTTTCAGGGGAAAATGATTCACGACTGACCATCTCCGAGCTTTCCATTTCGGCTTCCCAATTCTTGGGGCCGAATTCAATTTTCAGATCAGGCAATCTCAATCTTTGGCCAACTGCGATTCTATCATTTCCTAATCCATTAAGGGCCTTGATCTCCCAAACCGCTGTTACATATCTGTTGGCAATTGAAGCAAGCGTATCATTCGCTCGCACAACGTGAACCCGCCCCGCTGCGGGAGTAGAATCAATCGTAGCCACCTGATCTTGGATATCTCTCAAGTCGGGTACAAGCCATGGCCGCCCGTCTTCGGGTCCCACAGCTCTTTCGAGCGCCACGGTCCAGCTCTCCCGGCCGTTGGGCGGCAAAGTCAGCGTCTTCGTGGCCACCTTGTAGCCCTCTGCCCTCAATGTGACGGTATGAGCCGCTTCCGCGGGCAGGGAGTACTTCCCTTCGCGCCCGTTGACCGGCGTCCCATCGACTTCCAGATCGAATCCCACGGAGGGCCGCGTGGAAACGGTCAGGATGCCCGGTTTCGGAGACAGCTTCGCTTCCAGTTCGGTGATCTCCTGGTCGCGGACGCTAACCGCGCCCTCCCACTGCTCGTAATCGGGGTGCGTCAAACGCACCGACCGGCTGCCGGGCTCGATTCCTTCCAGAAGCACGCTCCCATCGCTCGTTATGGCAATCGCGTGCTTTCCCAGCATCCGGCCGTCAACCTCAACCGACAACCGCCCATCGAGGACGCGCGACTGGGCGAAGCGCAGGCGAATATCACCCGCCGCCGCTGTCAGAGTTCCGAAGTCCAGCATGCGGGACTCGGCCGCGCTCAAGGTAACGGTGCGCTCCAGGCGCCGATAGCCCTTGAGAAACACGGATGCCTCCTCGGCCGGAACCTGCTCAATAGTGGTAGAGGACTTGCCTGCGACTTCGCCGTTGAGCCGCACCTCGGCGCCTTGGGGCACGGTAAAGACACTCAGCTCGCCGGGAAGGGGCAGGAGGTCCTCCGTGACAGTAACCGTGCGGCCCAGAACAAGCACAACGGGCTCGACCCGCTGATCCCGATGGTGGGGTTTTTTCAGTTCCAGGCTGTAGGTCCCGATGCGCAGTACGTTATCAACTCGGAGGACCCCGTTCGGATCCGTGCTGCCCAAGGCCATGCGCTCTCCTGTATCCGCCGCCACGGACGTCACTTCGGTATCCGGATCAGCCCGGACCTCGAGACTCCCTTTCACGGGCGCCAGCCGAACCACTTCTTCTCCACCCTCGGCGTCGATAGTGAGTCGGGCGGAATAGCGCTCGTATCCGCGAGCCTGCACCACGATCTCGTAATCGCCCGCCTGCAATCCCTCCAGTCGCGTTTCGCCGCCCGTGATCGCATAGTTCGTAAAGCGTGAGCCAGGGATCCAGAGACGCGCATCCGCTTCCCGCGGATCCACTCGTAGCACGAAGACGGCCGGCGCAGCTTCGGCCTCCGCAGTGACCGATCCGGCGATTACCGGCTGCTTTGCCTGCGCATGCTTTCGAGGGTCGAATGGTTTTGGATCCGCGCGCGCTACGGCCCCTTCGACCGCCACCGCGGGAATTCCCTGCTCCCCCGTGTCTGCGCGATTGAAATACATCCACGAACCTACCGCGATTCCCACCGCAAGGAGCACTCCCATACCGACCACCAATGCCGCGGGCGGCCCTTTGCTCGTGCCAAGCCGCTCCACCTCGCGAAGCATTTCCGGCGCGTCGCGGTAACGATTCTCGGGTCGAGGCTCCAGACAGCATCCTAGGATACGATCCCAGCGGCGATCGAGACCCTTCACCAGTTGCGAAGCAGGCTTGGCCATACCCAAGGGCTTTTCCCCGGTCAGCAGAGTGTAGGCCATCACGCCCACGGCATAGAGGTCGCTGCGGCGATCGGCCCCGCGCCCGCTCCGCACTTCGGGAGCCATGTAGTCGATGGTGCCGACATAGGATTCGGTGACCGACCCGGCCGCGCCGGGTGAGGCGGTGGGCTGGTCCCCCAACTGTGACAAGGCGATGCTGCGGCGGATGAGAGTCTACACGAACTCCTCGCCCACGACCCGGGCAAGGCCGAAGTCCGAGATCTTTATTTCGCCCCCGGCGGTGCGAAGAATGTTGGCCGGTTTGAGGTCCCGATGCATGACCGCTTCCCGTTTCTCGCTTGCGTCGCCTTCGTGGGCATAGGCGAGACCCTTCAGTACCCGCAATAGAATATCCCGCACCTCAGCGGGCGGCAGCCGCCCGCCCCTCGCCTGCAGTTCGTCCTCCAGGCTGCCCCCGCCGGCGTGCTCCATGGCCAGGTAGTAGCGGCCCCGGTCGCTGCCCGCGTAGTGCACCCGCACGATGTTGGGATGGTCGAGCTTGGCCAGGATCTGCGCCTCCTCCTCGAAGCGGCGCACGAAGCCGGGATTGCTCGCCGCTTCCGCGGGCAGAACCTTGAGCGCGTACTGTTGCTTCAGCGCGACCTGCTCAGCCAGGAAGACCTCGCCCATTCCGCCGCGCCCCAGGAGGCGCACGATCCGGTAGTTTCCCAGTCGCTCACCGGACTGGAGGGAAGCCTGCGGCTCCCCTTCCTTTTCGAACCGGGTCTCTTCGGCGTTTAAGTCCACTTCGCTGGCATAACGATTCAGGTGTTATACCGAAAATGGCAAGATTACTCTGGCTCTTGCCCCCTTAGTATCTACGCCACCGAGGCCGACTGGCCCGCGTAGCCCACTGCTTATGGCAAATTCCGGTGGGACGCCGGAACATGCGGACCCACTGCCTTGCAGGGCAACTGCGTAAGCCCTGCATTACGAGGCCGCAAGCTTCCATCCTTTCCCAAACTTCACGGCCCTTTCGGTTCTTCTGTGGCTCGGAACACAGTCTTCAGGAACTCGATACTCGAGCTCCAGGGCCCCGTAGCCGGCTTGCCCTTCGATAAACCCAGGACTTGGTAGCAAGAAGGCGGGGACCAAGTTCGAGCCAACCGGCGTTGAGTCGCCAGCTGCCCAAAGCGGCGGCTTGGCGCCGCTTTCCTCAGGCGAGGCCTGTCTCGCCGCAAATTGGCGGTCGGGTTCAGTCCTTTCCGGCTCCTTACCTTCCACCGCGCAATCTATCCATCATTCTTTTTCCTAACTTCGACGTTCAATGTTTATTATTCTAGCCTCCCTCCCCCGGCTCCACATCGAACACAATTTCATTGAGGCCGTAGCGCTGAAGAAGCGTGAAAACCTTCAGCATTTCTTCGTAAGGGAGGCGCCGGTCACCCTTCAGAATGATCCGAATATCCTCGGCCGATGCCCCTCCCGCCACATGCTGAACCTGGTTAAATAGCGAGGATTCGGTGACTGCATGATCGTTGACGTAGAGCTGGCTGTCCGCGGTCATGCTGAGTGTAACCATCGCCTTCTTTCGATCGGTTACGGGATCCAAATAGCGTTTTCCAATCTCGGGAAGTTCCACACTCACTCCGAAATCAGGTCGCGTCTGTACAATCATGAAGATAAAAACTACGAGAAGCAGAAAAATCATGTCCATCAAGGGCAACATTGAAGACGGACACTTCCTCGGCTCAAGGGGAACCTTCATGTATCGGACCTCGCATTCCAGCATTCCTGGAGCAACTCTGCCAGCCTCGTCTGCCGGCGATGAGCTTTACTCGAGAGCACGAAGTGAGGAACTAAACTGATCAATGCAACGGTCAGTCCAATAGCGGTTGTAAGCATGGAAACCGATATCCCGGTGACCATAATCGCGGTGTCCGGAGAACTCCCTGCCATGCCGCCAAAGGCTTGAATGATGCCGATCACGGTCCCCAATATACCAAGCATGGGAGCCATGCCGGCAATGACCTCCAGAATACCCAGGTTCTGATCAGTCACCGCAACCTCACGGCTCAATGCCACCTCGAGCACGCCCTGATCCTTCGATCGGCGGTGCTCCAGCAGATAGGCGAGAGCGCGCGCTTCCGGGCTCCTTCTCTTTTTCAGCTTCGCTAAAAGTCTCTCCGGCACTTCGGATGAAAAGCTCCGCACCAGTTGGTTCTGTTCCTCGCCAGTCGGCGCCCGCTCCTGTCCCCACCAGAACAACAGGCGCTCAAAAACAACGCCGATGGAGATCAGTGAAAGCAGCACCAGGATATAACCGATGACCCCCGCTTCTGATACGTAATGCCACATAGTTCTTATTACTACCCTCCAAATTTTCTCAATTCAAAGTCATCGACCTCGCGCACCTTCCGCCCCTTGAGCTCAACCCATTTTATGGCCATGATATAGCCTCCAAAACTGGTACGATGAAAACTCCCCACGGTGTTGAGCACCTCCTCCGGTGACAGGCCGTTGCGCGCAAGCACCTCGCGCTGCTTGAAGATGAAGTAGTTATGGGGCGAGGAAGGAACGATTGAGACAAGCCGGACACGCTCCCCCGAAAGCAGCTTCTGTTTGAGAATTCCGCTTCGGTAACGTTCAAAAAAGGGCTCCGTTCGCGGGAACACCCGGTTGCCGTAGTTCTCCCAGTTGAAGTTACTGATCTTCTGAAAGCCAATGCTATCGGACCCAAGTCCCGTCAGTTCGACAACCTCCCGGGGAGCCGCCGGATCGAGCGCGACCACCTTTAATCCGTAAAACTTGTGGATCGCGAAGATCTCCTGGATGTCGGCGTAAGCATGAATGAGCTGGGGAGTCGGTTTGCCGGCCGCGCGTCCGATTTTGAGTGACTCCAGGTAGCGCCGGTAGTCGGAACTCGTCATGGCTGATGACAGGACCCGCTTGTGCTCCCGCGATACTTTTTCGACCGCCTCCGTCAGCGTCTTGGGCGCAATCGCAGGCGCTTCCTTCGCCTCCCGGGAACGGTCCTGTGGTTGCCGCTCTACTCCCCTGGAGAATGCCGCTTCAACTACCGTCTCTTCCCGTTTGACCCCCTGGAGTTCCGCGGTTTCCTTCTCAATCGCGGCCCTTGCGGCAGCAGCCGCTTCCGCGGATTCCGGTTGCCTACTCTCTTCTCCCCCCGGGGGAGGCATCCCTTCACCTTCAAGGAGTTCGGGTGCGTTCACGCTGATCCTTAATGGCTTAACGGTCTCCCCCGTCTCCGCAAGAGGTAGGGCTGGATCTTTCGACGGCGCCCCCTGCTGCGCTTCGATCTGCGGGCCGCCGGATTCTCCGCCCTCCTTACCGCCGCCACCTGAAATGCCCTGCCAGACAACCGGTCCCCAGAATAACGCAAGGTGGACCACCAGCGATAGGGACAAGCCAACCAGCAGGCGAATATGATCGTGCATGGGATTTCCGGGTCAGGCCTTGAAACCGGACGGGAACTCAGAGCCGCACGCTCACGGCATCCCCGAACCCATGTTCACGGTTCCATTCAGAAATCGTTATACTTGCCAGCTTTCTCCTTCTTCTTCTCCTGCACCTTGCGCTGATCGTCGGCCTTCAGCTTCCGGTAGGTCTCACGAGCTTGATCGGTTCTCTCCTGGTCGATTTCCGCGAACGTCTTTGGCTTTGCTCTGCCCTCGTCGCCGAGTTTCAGACCAGCCATTTCGATCCATTCCGTTAGCTGGAGCCCACGCTTCTCCAACCTGCCGATCCGCTCCCGGTGCGCACTCATTTCGGAACGGAGAAAATCCTGCTCCACTTCGTACTTGTCATTCAGATCGCGCAAAGCCTGATCCTTTTCCTCCTGGGGCAGACGACTGGCATCAACACGTTCGAAGTTGATCTTCGTTACCTGCTTAAGCCGTTCCAGAGCCGTTGTCCTGCGGGCGAGGGCATCCTTCTCCTTCAGAATTCGCTTTTCGATAAAAGCCAGGTTCTCCTGCCACACATCGACCTTGCCGGTGCGATCGTAGCTTAGAATCTCCTCGTATACTGCCACCGCCTGTTCCAGGTTACGGCTCACCTGCTTTTCTTCGTCCGGAGTCAATTCGGTGGCAACCGCTTGAAATGTCACCGTCTCCTCGACCGCTGCCTGAGTTGCTTCTATCTCCTCATCGAAGGAAACCGTCTCGGATCCTTGCTGAGCTTGAAGCATCCCGGCTACCGCCAAGGGCAGTGCCAGCGCAAAAATTCCGCATGTTTTCATGATTTGTCCTCGCCCCATCTGTTTATCGATCGTTACGAATCACTTTTCCAACCATTGCTTCCAGGCATCCGTATCGGCCGTATTTACCTCGGAGAGATCCCCGGAATCAATTTCCATGATGCCTTCGACGCTGTCGTAAAGCTCGTCGGTAACCCCGTTGAATTCGTCGACCAACTTGGTCAGACCGACGATCTGGGAAATGACATTGTTGAGGCCGGTGGCGCCTCCTTTCTGCAGATTCACCAAGTGAGCGATATCGCGGTTGGTCTCGGCCTCCTGAATGAGAGCGCCCCGGGTGACTTCCAGAGAATGGAAAAAACTCTCCAATCCCAGGCGGCTGTTGTCCAAGCTGTTACCCCCAACGCCGAAACGGTTAAGGGTGTTGCTTAGGATGGCCTCCGTCTTTTCGACCCGATTGAGAGCCCGCTGGTCATTCTTATAGGCCCGGAGCATGCGGCTGAATTCATTCTTGATAGCGCGCGTATCCTCTCCACGGTTTTCCAGCCGCTCGATCTCTCTGGCCTTTTCTTTGAGCTGCTTTTCCCAATCGGCAACCACCGCACCCTGACGCTGGAACTTCTCCCGGGCTTTGCTGAGATTATAGTCGAGGCGTTTGCCGACCCGCCTCAACTCTCCATTGATGTCTTCCACCGCCCATTCGATTTCCTCCCGGTACCTAAGGATGTCGTCGGCATCCTTCATGACCTTCTGAAAGGCATGGGCATAGGCCAACTGAACCTCTGATTTATTGAGGTCGTTAGGATTCGCCTCTACTTTCCTGATCAGGTCGCGTACCTTCTGCAGGTCCTGATTAATCGTGCGCTCGAGCGGTTTAGAGGCCGAGGTGAGCTTGCTGATCGAGTCCGAGGCCTCCTCGATATTGATATTGAGCTCTTCGCTGGCAGAATAAATCTCCTGGCCAAATAATCCAGGAGCGGCGAAGAGCAGTATTGCGGTGAAAACGCCGGGTATGGCTATCGCTTTCATTCGATTCCCTTATCCTTTTTATATCGCACGGAAACTCGCGACCAATAGGAGTCACGTTTAGCTTCATCCAGATTCACATCGGCCAGCGCGCCGGCCACATAATGGTCTTCATCCGTCAGTTCGCCTCCAGAGGCCGCCTTGGCTCGGTAATAACCATTGATATACAATTCAAAAGCTTCCTCGAATTTATCCTGTCTGAACCGGGATAGGGCCAAAGCGCGATTCGCCATGAGTATCGCTTCGCTGCCCGACGGCAGCCCCGGCAGAGCTTTGCTGAGGTCGTCTTCGGCTTCGTCGTATCGCCTCAGCTCGTAGAGCGTAAGGCCCAGGTAAAGGCGCGCCAGGGCATTTCCAGAATCCATTTCCACGACTCTTTCAAAGTCGGGAAGCGCACGCCGGTATTCATCGAGCTGATAAAGAATCTTCCCCCTCCCATAGACAGCTTTGCCCGTGTCATCAGGATTAATTCCTATGGCCGTGGAAAAGTCAGCCAACGCCTCACTTTCGTTTCCCAGCGCCTCATAGGATTCCGCTCGTTTGAAGTAATATTCGTAACGGTCGCCATCTTGCTCGATGGCCTTGGAATACTTATCTATGGCCGACTGGTAGTCGCCCACAGCAAAGGCATCGAGGGCCTCGCTCCCGTAGGGCTGCACTTTCGATTTCTTCTTCTTCCCCCACGCTTCGCCCTCGCTTGGAAAGAGCAGGCATGCCGCCCCCAATAGTAAGCATAATTTCAGTAACCGAAGCTGCATTTTCATTCTCATCGGCTTTGTCCTCATTCTGGATTTAGGTTTCGCAACGAACATGACGAACAGGCCGGACACTGGTAACCGGAATCAAGATCGGGATAGGAGAACGCTATCTTTCCTCTTTCAAGCAACCAATCTCTCCAACACCTGAAGTCAACGTACTACCGTCGCTTTCCTGATTATAAAGAGGATAAGCAAAAACACAAGAATCCCTCCCGCCGCCGCCAAAGCGGTGACCTTGTTCTTCTTCAACCATGCCAGGGCGCGAGTGACCAGCGACATGGGGCTATCGTCGCCTATCTGCAGGGTCTTTCCCCAGAGGATGCGGCTCGAGTTCAAGTCGGCAATTTCGAGAGTGACGCCGACAAAGGCTCGGGCGCCGCCCTTTCCCGTGTCGTAGTCCCGCACTCGTCCGTAAATGACTGCGTTGGCAGCCTCAGGTCCGGATTCTCCGGCAAAGGTCCCCCCGGTCTCGAAGAGCTGGTCCAGTTGGCGGGTCAATCGCCCCAACTGGGCTCCCGACGGCAGTCCGCTTCCACCGCCTATCTCATTGGCAATCTTGCGCACCATGCGCTGGCCGCGCGCACCGCTCACCGCCGAGAAAAACTGGACTTTATCCCCTCCCGCCCTCACCAGTTCGGGTATGATAATGGAAGCCGCATCCACGCGATCATTCACGATGGTCAGGGGATATACCCTCGTTGCCCCATGCTGCCGACGTCCGCTTTGAGCTGGGCGGAAAAATCCTCCGCCAGGCGGCTGAGCAACCCCGTCAGAACCTGGCTGGTCTCGATCGGGGCGGGGGGTCGATACCGTCCCTCAATATTGCCGGACCAGAGCTGGCGCCCGGTAGCTACCTCGGACAGGTTGAGCGAAAAGCGAGCAATACCCTCCCCATCATCGGTTACCTCGGCATCGCGGATCATTCCGTAAAGAAGCGCCTCGACTCCTTGAATCCTCCCGAACTGCTGCACCGTCAAAGGATCCATGATGTCTCCGCGCCGCTCCCCGAACTCGATCTCGCCCACCAGAGTGCTCCACTCCGCCTCGTCTCGGGTATAAAATTCATAGGCGCCCGAAAACCGCGCCAATTCGGCCCGGAACACAGGCGAGATGCTTTTGCTGTCTCCGGAAAACGGGAGAAAGGCAATCCTCCGCACCGCCAACCCCTCATGACTCAGCGCCTTGATCGTCTCGTAGGCCGCATCCTCGGTAGCGTAATCGATCTCACGGACCGCATTTGCACCGACGGGAGCAAGCAAGATAAGGACAGAAGCGAGAGTTAACCGGCAACGAAACATAGCATAGCCCTTCACAGCCAAGACCACGACTTTGCACCGTTCTATACAGCAGTTAAGTGATGGCAAATCAATTCAGCCATGGGTATGTTCGGTTGGGCATCCGTAGGCACCAGCCGCCTGTCTCCGCGGGCTCGCTATTTTCTACCTCGCCAAAGTTCCCCGATAGAGAACGACCCCGGACCGAGTCCGCAACGCCAATCATGGAGGGACGAGGGCCCCCGAGTCCGCTGCTTCGGCATCCTTGCAGATCCCGGTCCACACCTTCCAGGCAGGTAACCGGCCTGTTTCCTATCCCGGACGTGAAAACGGCCTCCAGAGCCGTCGGCCCTCCATTGAACTGCACCACGAATCATTGTGCTCGATACACCGAAAGCGGCCCTCTTTCGAGTGCGGCGGGCTGGCGCCGCTTTCCTCGGGCGAGACCTGGCTCGCCGGGTATCCGAACGGTTCTGGTGGCCCACTGCTTATCGCAGCAACGCGAAGATTGCGGTGGGAAGTCGGAACCTGCGGACCCGCCACCTCCCCGATATCAAAGAAGTTCAAGCCGTCCGGAGCTTTCGGTCTTGAGACCACCATTGCGGCCACCTACTCACACCGGACGGCTGTTCACTTTTTGCCCGTCGTTATCAATTCATTAGCGATGGGACGGGACCCCGGCCGGGTCAGCGGGCAGCATTCCAGCCGAACGGGCTGAGCTGAGGGCGAGGCGGAAGCCCAGGTTGTTGTTCCGGTTCGCGGGCGTATACCTGTTGCGATTGGCGGAACGGCTTCGGTCTCCGCAATTTCCTTGCGCAATTCACGCAGCCGAGCAAACACGGCAAAATCGTCGTCCGAAAGGATTTCCTTGTAGTCGACCCTTCTTCGCGTGGCGTTGGAGCTAGCCGAAGATGGCGTTTTCAGGTATTCGACTGAGCTTGCCCAGAACGAGCGGTCCCCCTGGGTCACGAACTCCCTTTGCACAGTCAATACCCGATGGCCCCGAAGAAATCGGTTTAGTTGCTCCTCCTCGGAAATCTGCCCATCGGCTGGGATGTTGAGGAATTTCAATTGCACTGCGAATCGGCTACTCTCGGTTAAGGAGCAACGTAACCCACTGCAGGTCGTGCTCAGACGAATTCATTAACTTATCCTGCAGAAAATGCGCTCTATTCTACCACGACCGGGGGCTCACGCCCCTGGACTCTCAGCTCGGCGGTTCTCGCTCCATCGCCGGAGGCATACTCCGTATTGCCTCCTCGAACCGAGTCTCATCCGCATTGAAATCCATTCCGCTACTATAACGACTCAAGTGTTATGCCGGGATTGGCAAGATCAGTCTGGATATCGCTCCAGAGTCTGGCCCGATAAATAGCCATTCCCATGCCAGAGCCACTTTCAGATTTTGAACGTTCTGGATGCCTCCAACAGGCAGCGAGACCGGCTTCTCCCCCTCCACCTCCAGCTTCCTCTGCTGTCTCCTGTAAAATCGAACCGCTTTGCACCTCCAAACTTGAGGGATTACAGGAGCACGCAGAGAAAGCAGAGATTGGGAACGGGCTCACGCAAAGACCCCAAGACCCAAAGATCTTTAGCCCCGAGGCCGTTGACGATTCGCTTGATGCCATCTTCCGTGTGCGACGAGCCGAAATTGAAAGGCACCCTTGAAAAGCCTACTCCCTGCAGCGACGGTCTTCGCTCGAGTTCTTCTGCATCAAGGCTTTCGAGCTGGGTTGCGGACGGCCCGGCGGTCCGTCCCTACCTTTGCGTCTTGAGCGAAGCGGGCGTGAGATTTCTTTTCAGTTTCCGTATCGAAACGTTACAGGAGCGACCCGAGAGAGTAGAGATCGCAGTTCTCCCCCTCTGCTACCTCTGCTGCCTCCTGTAGAATCCATCCGCTTTGCACCCCCAAACTCGAGGTATTACAGGAACACGCGGAAAAAGCAGAGATTAGCGTTCTCCCCCTCCGCTTCCTCTGCTGCCTCCTGTAGAATCCATCTACCCTGCTTGTACATGCATGAATAGTCGTTCTCCGAGGTCCCGCACCGTTCCCTTGTCCGACTTCCCGCACCGCAATCTCCGCTGCGCTTCGATAAGCAGTGCGCCACGAAGGAAACGAACGATCCGGTAGTTCCACAAACGCTCACAGGACCGAAGGGAGGCGCCTGGTCTCTCTCCGTTCTCGAGCCGGGTCTCGTGCGAAAGCAAATCCATAGCATTACGACGCCAGTCGTAGCCCAATTTTTTAGGGGCGCGGGCGCCCCTAAAAAATCTAATCGATCCCCACGATTTTCATGCGCCAGATATTGTAGATGCCGCCGCGATTGGTGAGGAAATAGATAATCCCTGGCTCAGTGGGCGACCATTTGGGCTCGATATCGTCGGAACCATTATCGGTAACCTGCTGGATTCGACCCGTGTCGAGAACGAAGATATACAGGTTATTGTTGTTTCGGCCTTTCTCGTCCTGGTGATAGTCGGAAACAAACAGCAGTTTCTTGCCATCGGGACTGATAGAGGGCGCGAAACAATGGGATTGCATAAATTCCACATCATTTATCACTGAGGTGAAGGCGGTGCCGTCTGAATTCATCGAGAAAATCTGCCTTTTCTTCGAGTCCTCGTCCATCCGCACAAAGTAGAGGACGCCTGCCGACGTCCGGTCGATGCTCTCACCCGACTCGCCCAGGCTGGTCAAACCGGAGCCATCGGCGCGCACAAAGCTGATGATAGGCTCGGCTCCCGGCCATTCCTCGATGGAGGAAAAGTAAATCTCCTGATGCTCGCTCGTAAACACCGGCCCATAGTTGAGACTCGAATTCCTCGTGAGCTGCTGAATCCCCCCGATAATGCGCCCTTCCTGCAGTCGGAAGCTGGAGATATCCCAACTGTCGAGGGGTCCCCTATTCGATTGAAAGACAACGAGTTTGCTCCCCTCCTCCCACGAAGTCGTCGGATTGACATCGAGAAACCGGGTTCCTCGGGTAAGCTGGGAAAAGCCGACCGCCCGTTCCGATGCGCCTTTCATGAAGAGGTTGGCGTAAAAACGGTCATCCTGCGTCTTCATGGTTACGCTATAAATCAAGGTCTGGCCGTCGGGGGTGAGGGTATACGAATTGACGGACTGGAAGCACAGCCATCCCACAGGATGTGGTGAGACTCCCTTTCGGGCAGGGTTAAAAAAAGGTGGTCGGCGGCGGATTCCGACCAAAGAATCCGCAGTATGAAAAACATAACGCCGACGAAACACTACAGCAGCACCTTGCATCAGCTTTGTAAACTCATCCCGTCGCATTTGACGGAAAAACTCGCCCGGGGAGTACGGGGTCGATAAAAAGGCGCGCACCTTCACGCCATGGAGTCATGTGGTCAGTCTGCTCTTTGCGCAACTGACCCATGCCATCGGCCTTAACGACGTCTGCGACACCCTGCGGCATCATGCGGCCAAGCTCAGGGCGATCAGGGGAGCGGTTGCACCGAGCCGAAACACTCTTTCGCATGCCAATAGGGAGCGCGACAGCGACATGATGGAGGCGTTGTTCTGGAAGGTGCTGGGGCATCTGCAAGAGCTTTCGCCGGGCTTTGGACCGGCCGGGCGCTACCGAGGCCTGCCCCGTCGCTTCAAACGGGCGATCCATGCGATCGATTCCACCACCATTGCCCTGGTGGCCAACTGCATGGACTGGGCCAAGCACCGTCGGCGCAAGGCCGCGGCGAAGATGCACCTGCGGCTCAACCTGCAAAGTTTTCTTCCCGGCTTTGCCGTCATTGAAGAAGCTTCCCATCACGACGGCACGCGGACCCTGGCCCTGTGCGCGGGGCTGCAGGCTGGAGAGATCGCGGTTTTCGACAAGGCTTACCTGCATTTTGCCAATCTTTTCCATTTGAGCGAACGCGGCATATTCTGGGTCACGCGCGCCAAAGACAACCTGCGCTGCCATGTTTGCCGCAAGCGCCTGCGCAAGCCTCAAGGACCTATCCTGAGGGATGACGAGGTCACCCTGAAGGTTCCCGCCTCCCGCCAGCAGTATCCCGGCAGGTTGCGCCGGATCGAAGCCGAAGTGGAAGTCAACGGCGAGTGGGTCGTCATGGTTTTCCTCACCAACAACATGGACTGGGCCCCTTCCAGTGTCTGCGCCCTCTACCGCTGCCGCTGGGGCATCGAGGTGTTTTTCAAGCAGATCAAGCAAACCTTCAAGGTCTGCGATTTTCTCGGGCATTCCAAGCAGGCCATCCGTTGGCAGCTGTGGGCCGCCCTGCTGCTGCTCGTTCTGCTCCGATACATTGCCTTTATCAGCCAGTGGCCGCACAGCTTCACCCGGTTGTTTACGCTCGTGCGCGGCGTGCTCTGGGACCGCTTCGGGCTTTTCGATCTGGCGGACTTCTATGGGACAGCACGAACCCGATATCGAATGTGTTCCCGGCCTCAACAGGCTTACCTGCCCGGTTTCTCCCCTTAGCTCTGTGGGACAGCATCCGTCCATATCAACCATTTCCCCCCTGTTTTACATTTTGACTTTTTCCCAATATCAACCGCTATCCCGCTCCATCCCTCAGGCTTGCCTTCAGGGTTTAGGCCTTATGGGATGGCTGTGGACTGGAAGCTGGGCTGCTCGTGGCGGAAATTGGTTACGGAACGCGTGTCGGAAGCGGGGCTGCTGATATCGCGCACATCGAGCATTCCGAGGAATTCACTCTGGTCTATGGACTGCCGTGGCCCTCGCGGAGCCATCTCGAGGATCGGGAAAAATCGTCCCACGTTTACTTCCGTAATGGGCTCTAACTCGAACGTTATCGGGTCTTTATTCGATACTTCATAGGTAATCTCCGCCGACTCAGGCAGATAGTCACCAGGTATCGTGGCCTCAATTGAAAACCGGTTCCATGGCTTGTCCTTCGATCCGCGCCGAAAAGGCAGCGTAATTGATCCCGGAGTTCTGGCTTTTTCTACCCCATCTACGCTTATGGTCGCTTCCAAAGGGACTTTGTCAGTATTCTTGGCCCGGACTTTGTAGGCGCGATCTTCAGAGATCCGGGAAAGCGTTATGTCAACCAGGCGGTCCGCGTTCATGGTGAGCTTCACGGTCTCGTCCTGGTAGTCCTTCTTTCGAAAGGTCACCAAAGGGGTCGACCAGGCAGAAGTTGAAGCGCGGCGGGTGAATCGGATACTGGCACCGAACGGTGTCGAATCCATACGCCGGCCATCGATCAACAAATCGGCGCCTGATGGCTGGGAGGAAAACGAAAATTCAACCCGAGACGCCAAAGGTGCAAGCTCTACCGACACTTCCCCGTCTCCGTCCTCCTGCAGCGAGACCTTCAGGTCCTCGTATTCGTGCAGCTTAAACACCACATCGATTGGCGACCAGGGCAGGCGAGCCCGTATCCGTTTGAATTCCACTTCGGTGGTTACCGGTGTCGTTCCCACCACCTCTCCATTGACGCTCACCTCAGCTCCCTCCGGAACGCTCGCAAGCGAAATCTCACGCCTCCTCAGCAACGGTTCGAGAGCTACCGAAATGGACTTCGTTTTGGTATCATAGGCGTTATATTCGACAATCTTTGTCTCGTAGTCCGCCAAACTAAACTGGAGTTGGTAAGGCTCGCGTACGCGCCTGAAGTCGATTTGCCCGGGCGTCGTGATTGTAGTACGGTTCCGGACCAGATGAAGCTCTACTCCCAGCACCCGCACCTGAGCGCCGGAGGGCTCCGAGGTCAGCGTGATCTTGGCCGCTTCCGCTTCGAAGCCACTCGGAAACAGCAATGCAAACAAGACAATGATAACAGTGATTCTTGGGCTTATTACTCCAATTCGTATCCTCATAGCTCCCTGGCGTTCCACTTCCGTTGCTACTGCACCGAACCGGGATTATCAAATTAAAAAGTGGGACTTGAATTCAACCGGGTAACCGGGTTATTTTAGAACCCGGTTTTTCTTGTGGTATCGGATCTGCGCATCCGCTACCAAATCCATCGAGCTGCGGCAGGTAATCATGGCTATCAACTTCAATGAAGATGTAACCCGAACCTCATCGGATTCCCGTAGAAAAAACGTCCCCTATCCCAAACTGGGGCCCTATAAGCTGCAATATCCGCTGGGACAGGGTGGCATGGGTCAAGTCTTCAAGGGCATCGACACGGTGCTGCAGCGATCGTGCGCGGTGAAGATACTACCTGGGGAACTGTCGACCGAGAAGAGCTTCCGGGCTCGTTTCCGGGCCGAGGCCGCCGTCCTGGCAAGTTTTGACCATGAGCACGTCGTCAGGGTTTACGGCGCCGACATAGAGAAGGTCGCCGATGGTCGGGAGGAGTTCTATATCGGCATGGAACTCGTAGATGGCGGCGACCTCAAGCAGTTTGTCAAGAAGAGAAAAGATCTGCCTAAGCCACAGGACGTCGAACGCATCCTTCGCGAAATCCTGGAAGCCCTTAAGTACGCTCATGGGAAAGGCGTTATGCACCGGGATCTGAAGCCCGAAAACATCCTCGTGAAGAAATTTGAAGGCACGGTAAAGGTATCCGATTTCGGCTTGGCCACCGTGGTCGGAGATAGTTACCGCGACCAACTCTACGAAAAAACCATCACCCAGGGCCGGCATGCTACCGACGTTCCGACCGGCGGCCCCGGAGCAGATGTTATCGGCGGTACGTTTCAATACATGAGTCCCGAAGCCAAGCGCGGAGAGGATCCAAGCGTTCGGGACGACATCTATTCAATTGGCCTCATCGCATACTTCCTGCTTACGGTAGAGGAGGCCTCGGTGACCGCGTTCGCCGAACGACCTAAGGAGATCAATAAGCGTTGGTACCGGTTCATTCTAGGTTGTATCAAGAGCGATTTACAGATGCCAATGCCGCGCTGAGTGCGCTGGCGTTAGTGAACAAGAGGCCGCCTAGAGTGCCAATCACGGCCGCGGTTCTCACGTTCAGCGCTCTCGCTGCCGTGGGAGCATGGCAGATGGACGCGATCAAGCAGCGGATCATTGGGGGAAATCCGGAAAAGGTAGACGAGGCGACGCCGACACCCGACCAACCGGAGGATCCATCTGGCGATGTGGGCGTGGAGACTCAGACTGAACAGGGGCCCGCTAAAACCACCGAAACAGGCGACCTGCTTGGAGTAGCTGAGGAGCCACCGATCAGGCGCGATTTCATTCTACCCCTGCCCAACAATCTGGCCATGCACTTCAGGCTCGTCGAAGAAGGCACTTTCGGTATGGGTTCGCCCAAGCAGGAGCTCGGCCACCAGAACGATGAGCGCCTCCGCCAGGAAACCATCTTGGAACCGTTCTACATTGGAGAAACCGAGGTTACTCAAGGACAGTATGCCTCCATCATGGGGGAGCATCCCAGCCAGTATCGCTTCGGCTCGAGCGACTATCCGGCAGAGCAGGTTCGCTTTTCGGACCTCATGGGCCCGGAGAAGTTCTTCGATCGTTTCAACCGCCATCTTCGCGAATCAGAATCAAGCGTATGGATCGCCATGCTTCCCTCCGAAGCCGAGTGGGAGTACGCATGCCGCGCCGGCACCAGCACCGCTCTTTACGATGGGAACGATCTCAAGGATACGTTCTTCGACCAGAATCTTTCCAAGCTGGCGTACTTTGCCCAATCCCGGACCACGCAGGTCCGAACTAGGAGGCCCAATGATTGGGGTCTATATGATATGCTTGGCAATGTTTGGGAGTGGACGGCAGAAGGCACACTTCGCGGCGGCTCTTGGAGCGAAGGCGCGGCGTCCAGCAGGTCCGCTTCTCGACTCCGGGGAAAAAAGGATAGTAGCGTCAAAGATCCGCGCTTCGGCTTTCGTATCGTACTTAAAGGGCGATCCTCCCAGTAAAGAGGTATCGATTCCATCCCGTCAAAGAAAAGGACTTTCTGGCAGGCCATGGGGGAGGATTTCGTCTACTGCTGGTGGCGCAGCGATCGAGGCAATTTCCGCAAGAACAACGAAGACTACGTGCTGGTTGCTCCCTTGGGGAAAAGGAATGGCGAGCTCTGCGCGAAGTCCGGACAGGTCAATCTCAGCTCCAAAGCGCCAGGATTGCTAGCCCCTCTTTCTCAACTGGGCGTCATTTTTGACCTAAGTCGTTGATAAACGACCAAAGGTCTCCACTACATCTCGCTAGTTTTCGATTCGATTTTTGGTGGCGGTTGTGCAGGAAGTTCAAGCTTTAGTTGGTTGAGCAATAGCTTTTGGTCCTTGCTGGGCTCGGTGTAGCGGGTGAGTGACGGTGCGCCCGTCAGTGGTGGGCAGCTTCACATCGAGCATTTGCATAGCCGCCATTTTCGAGAGCACCTCGGCGGCAGTAAGACCGGGGGCCAGATCGCGCAAGCGACGCTTCAGAGTGACCCATAGGCAGTAAGCCAGGAAGCTGATAAAAATATGGGCCTCGATGCGATCGTCCCTTTGGTGATGGATGGGCCGGATGGAGAGGTCATTTTTCATTTCCTTGAAAACTTGCTCGATCTCAGTGAGTTGGATGTAGAGGTGCCAGAGGCGGTGCGGATTGTCGGCACTGAGGGTGCTGCGCAACAGGTAGCGGCCTTCCCGGCGATAGGCCTGACGGTAGTTCTTCCAGTTCAACCGGAAGCTCACCGGCGAGCCATTGGCGGGGCCATCCTTGGGGGCTACGGCAATGTCGAGTAAACGCCAGATCCGCGGGCCGGCTTCCTTCTTGGCTTCGCCCAGTTTAATGAGGATGGTATCGCGCTGGTAACGCCGCTTGCTATCGCGGAGCTTCTTGAGCCTCTCAAGCAATCGGCGCAAACCGCGCAGACGCATACCCTTTTCTTTGTGCAGACGCTCCTTGCTACGGGCCAAAACATAAGTTTCACCCCCCTCCCTGATGAGTTTTACGTCGATACCTGCACGCAGATTCTGCCACTGCTTTTGCAGCAACGATTGCTCGAACTTGTCCAGCCACGAGCGCGGCGTACCCACCAGATAGTCGATCGGCGGGTCGCTTGCACGCATCTGGGCCAAAACCTCCTCGGTAGGTATTCCCCGATCCATGACCCAGATGCGCCGGGCCTTGCCGTAGGCCTTTTCGATGCGAGCAAGAAAATCGCCCAAGGTGGTTTGATCCAGGGTGTTACCGGGAAGCACTTCATAGGCAATCGGAAAGCCCTCCGGGGTGACTACCAGGGCGATCACCACCTGCAGACAATCCCAACGTTTGTCTCGGCTGTAGCCGAACTTGCGGATTCGGCTCGAAGCCGCTGGTTCCTGGTTCGGATCACACTCGAAATAGGTGCTCGTCAGATCGTATAGCAGTACCTCGTAACGGGTGTTGAACAAATCGCTCCAGCGCTTAGTCAGGTGGCTGAACAGGGCCTTTTTGTGCTCCAGCAATCGATCGTGGCAGCGATACAGGGTGTTCTTCTCGGCCAAGGCGAAGTCTTCGCCCAGAAGATCGGCCATGGCTGATTGCTCATACCATTGGCGGTGCAGCCGCCACTCGCTTCCTGGATCGATCAGTCGATAGGCCACCAGGGTTTGCAACACATGGGCCCACCGCCTGCCTTGCCGGGAAGGCCTCACTCGCTCGCGCCAGAACTCACCCAACCCCAATTGTTCATAAAGCACGCAGGACAACCAGCACGCTCCCCATTGCCGGGGCCGCTCTATCCTCAAATCTTTGAGCCGAATCCGTACGATGCTTTCCTCCTCGAGCGGCGGCGCCCGATCTTCGGGAAACAGCGCCACCTGCTCCGGCCGGGCACTACCCTCGGCAAAGATCTCGATACTCTTGCGCCAAGCGCTGCGCTGGCTGTCGTTGATCTCTCCAAGGTAGAGAACCTGCCTCTGCACCACCCGACCGCCACCCACACGCTTATTCTCCACGATGTTCCAATAGCAATGCTCTTTGCCATCTTTGCGCCGACGATTGCACCTCAGAAACATGATGGCCCCCAATTATACAAACATATCGAGGCCTGGGAAGAGGGTAGGTCTACACTACAGGCTGTTCTGCCAACCTTCCCCCACTGTTTATGCGACTCGACAGCCCATTTACCCCCGAAAAAAACTTTTTTAGAGGTTGAGTTGGTCAAGTCGGGCTAGCTGTTGTATGCGACGGCGTCGGAGGTGAGAATGCGGGCGAAGTCGCAAGTCAATTAACCGCTACCCGTTTCTTCAGCGCCCTACAAACCAGGGTCGCCGGCGATGAATTTTCCAATTCCGATTCCTTCGCCGATCCCGAAGGCCACCTGATCGCCGCCGTCAATGAAGCCAACGGCGCACTCCTGGATGCTACAGCCCGAGACCCCCGGCTCGATGGCATGGCCTCGACTTTGACCGGCCTCTGGATAGTTGATCGGGGTGCCTGGCTGGTCAATGTGGGCGACAGCCGCATTTATCGCGCGCAGTCCGGTCAAATGAAGCAGGTCAGCATCGACCACACTCCGGTGGCGCGTCTCATCAGAGAAGGTTCTCTGAACCGTGAAGGAGCCAGGAAACATCCGCATAGAAATGTCATCGAGCAGGCCATCGGAGAAAGCTGGGAAAGGCTGGATCCTCAGATCGAGTACATTCCGGTTTCGCGTGGAAATCACTTTCTTCTCTGCTCCGATGGGCTCTCAGATAGTCTCGATGACAATGTTCTAACCACGCTCATGGTGTCGGGCAGAGTACGGCCCATCGAACAGGCAGGGAAGATATTGATTGAAACAGCCCTGGCCCACGGAGGTACCGATAACGTAACCACGGTCATACTCCGAGTGGGACGTGAGAGAAAGGGCTTCCGGCATCTTCTCAACTCATTTCTTCCTCGAAGTCTAAGGCTTCGCAGCGAGAAGCCACTGCTATAGGAGTTCCAGCATCTCCTCAACTTGCTCGATCCTCTTCGCGCCCACTACCACGCTACTGATCCCGGATTGATCCAGAATCCACCGGAGCGCGTGCTGCAATGGCGTACGTGCGCAAGCCTCCGCTTCCTGCTCAAACGCCTCCAACTCTGATTGGAGCACCTCGTCAGGCTGACTCAACCAGTCGGCGTTCTCTACTGCGCGACTGCCTTGGGGCAGGGGCTGCCCACGTTGATACTTTCCCGTCAATAAACCCCCTTGGAGTGGTTTGTAGGGCGTAATAGAAATGCCATGCTCTCGGCAGACTGGGAAATGATCAACTGCCGAGCCTCGGTTCAGCCAGCTAAAGGGCGGCTGACTGACGACAGGGCGCGGCCAGCCGTGGGCTGCGCATAGGGACATCATCTCACGAATCTGCTCCGGTCCAAAATTCGAGAAGCCCCAATACCGGACCTTGCCTTCCTCAATAAGGGCAGCCATTGCTTCAATCGATTCGACAAGAGGCGTTTCCGGGTCAGGCCGATGCAACTGATAGAAATCGACATAGTCGGTCTGAAGCCTTCGCAAGCTGGCATCGATCTGATGTTGGATATGGGCGACGCTCAGGCCGCTCCCCTCATAGCCGTCCCGGGCAATGGAGTTGCCCACCTTGGTCGTGATAACAACCGAATCGCGGCGCCCTCGGATCGCTGTTCCCAGAATCAATTCGCCTACCCCACCAGGAGATCCCATGAAGCGGTCGTAGCCTTCGTACATGTCGGCTGTATCGATGAAATTGATCCCATGGTCCACTGACCAGTGCACCAGCCGAACGGCATCGGCTTCGCCGACTGGGCGTCCAAACGTCATGGTGCCCAAGCATAATATCGATACCTCGATGTCGGTATCCGCAATAAGTCGATTCTCAATCATAGTCTGTTCAATCCTTATCGTAAAGGGAATGCCAAGGATCCCACACTGCCGACTCTCTTCTTACCTCGAGCAGCTCTTCGATGAGGCCCCCAAACCGTTGCTCAACTTCACTCACCACACCGGCAACTTTGCCTGCTAAAAACTCGGCACCCACGTTGGAATAGCAGTTACCCCGTCCGCTCAGGCCGGCAATACCGTGAATCCTCCGGGCCGGACTAAAGTCGCCTACAAGAGGCAAGCTGTCTGCCGGGAAACTCTGCAGTCCCCCCCAGCGATGAGTGATAGGCACTTTCACCAAGTCAGGAAACAGCTTTTTCAGTTCCAATTCGAGGCGATTCTGATGAGCTACCGATGGACTGAATCCCTCCCCTTCCAGCCTGGGATCAGTTCGCCCATCGTCTGTGTACTGAGGGAAGAGGCTGTCCGGCTCGTCGCGTCGTCGCCCTCCCCCAAAGAGCAAGCGGTACCGACCATCGGGTTCAGCGACATCGCGCCACCACGCCATCGTGGTGCCAAACGTACCCCGGCAGGGTCGCTTCGCCATGGGTTCCGTTACCAGAACCTGCCCCCGCTCGGCCCGCAGTCGGGTATCAAGATCGGGAATCAATTGCGGAACCCAGGCATTGGTGGCCAGGAATACGTGTTGCGCTAAAACTACACCTTTTCCCGTCGCCAGTCGAACCGAGTCTCCTTCCCGCTCGATACTAACGACTCTTGAATTCTCAAACAGTTTCACGTTGGTCAGGCGACTGACCCCTTCAGCGAGCCCCAATACGAATTTGCCGGCATGAAACTGAGCATCATTCAAGTTACGCAGGCCCCATACAAAGCGTGGACTCCCACCGATCTCCCTGGCCTCCCGTTCATCCAGGCAGACAACATCGAAGCCATCGTCCGTAAGCAAGCGCCCGTCCTCTTGAAGCCGTGCTGCCTGCTCTTCCCAGTCCGCGAAATCCCGGCGAATTAACGCCGTCGAGCCTTCCACAACATAATCACACTCAATGCCGAACTCGGCCATCTCTTCTTTCAAAAGCTCGTGGCTCGCCAAACCCAGTTCCCAGAGTTCACGAGCACGCTTGCGTGAATAGCGATCTATGGCATCGGCATAGCTTAGATCGGGCCCCTGGTTGATGCTTCCTTCATTGCGCGAGGAGGCTCCGGAACCTACCCGATTCGCCTCCAGAACAATCGCTCTAAGACCGTACCGGTCAAGGCATCGCGCCAGTTTAAGCCCGCATATGCCCCCGCCCACAATAGCGATATCGGTGACTTGGTTCCCCTCCAGAGAAGGGAATACAGGTCGCTCCATATCCAGCCAGAGCGGAAGTCCAAAGGCCTTGAGTTCTCCAACGGTCACTATGCGAGAGGCGATTTCACTCCTCAAGTCAGCCCACACTGCACGGACCTAAGCAAGGATAAAGCGGGGAAATGGGACCGAGCTGTGCATTGAGAAACGAAATGCGCCGGAACACAGACGGGATAGGAGGTTCTGGTTAGGTGCTACAGATCGCGCGCACTACCGCTGGCCTCACGTGCGGTATTCAGCTCCGATTTCATTCCCGCAGACTCAAAGCCCCCTCTATCGCCGGAAAGAGCAAACCGGATTCGAAGTCAACCACCGGATACTCGAAAAGGAAGGGCTGATAGGCCCGAACCCAGACCGCCTTGCCGCTCTTGAGCGGAGGATCGAACACCCACTGGCGGATCGCACCGAGGGCCGCCAGGGCGAAGATATCGTTGGTGGCGGACTTGATTCCCGGCGCATGCACATAGCCCTCAGGATCAATGAATAATTCCACCATGACCTGACCGCCGGTCTCATGTTCGATCATACTTTTCGGGTATTCGGGCGTGACCACCTCGATTGCTCTCGGCGGCGCGTCCAGTTCATTCATTTCGCTCACCTGATAGCCTTCCTCCGTCTCATCGAGGAAAGAGGAACGGTATGACGGCCTTTGCTTTCCGTCGGTGAGATACCGCAAGCCCGGTCCGTCGCTTTGGTCGAGGGTGAAGGTCCTGCGACTGAGGGAGCGAGTTACACTGGGCCGACCCTCCACCAGGCCCGGAGAGAAGCGCGAACGCATAAGCGCTCGGATGGTGGCTCTGCCGAACTCCGGTCGGGAGGCGGCAAAAGTCACAAAGTCAAAGGCCCTTCCCTCTTCACTGATCAGGTAGTATACCACCGCGTAGCCCTCCACTCCGTGCATTTGAAGGCTGAACGGGTAATTGGGCGCAACGGATTTGATGATTTGGGCAGGGCGGTTCTGCTGATCGACGATAGCGGCTTGAGGGCCTTTCGCCGTATCCTGCGCACTCGCCGGCCCGATTTCGAGCGCTTCCTGTCCCCGCCCCACGCCATCCAAGGGTGTGAGCGCAAGGACCCAGGCGGTTAGACCGAGCACGATTCGCCTCGGCCATCCCCGGAACCGGGAATCGCTTGTTTCCGGCCGGTGTGCGGTGTTCTCCTGGTTGTTAATCAGCGCAATGGACAGTGACGTCCCGGCATTCGCTGGGTGATTCGATGCGCAGGCGACGGCGGAGCCGCGCGCTTGCGAGTGTATGTATCTGTTGAACATGTTGACCTCTGTGTTTGAATTTCAAGGTGGCCAAACTCGACCACACTAGGTGCTCACCCGATTTCTCCCGAAGGTTACACGGAGGTCGGAATTTTTTTGGGAAAAGCGGGTGAGGGTGAGAGGCGACGGCGTCCTGAAGGGACGCGAGAGCCCAGCCCAGGGTAGGGCGCAGCGACGCCCTGGGTCACGGTTCCAAGCCACAGTAAGCGTCCTGAAGGGGCGCGAGAATCGAACGCCTCGGACACAGATGTCCGTTTCTCCCGCGCCGTTCCGCCTCCGCCTTTTCGGCTTCGGCGCGACAAGGCAGGGCGGCGATCATTGGTTCACAGGGAGCCCAGTGCGTCGCTGCGCTCCTCCCTGGGCTGGGCTCTCAGGCCCCTGTGGGGCCTTTCCGGAGATCGCGCGGATGTCCCCCCGCGGTTTCAGGTCAGCCAAGCCCCCGGCGCGCTGCGCTTGCCGGATCAAACAGGAGTGAAACTTCAGCTTGTGGCGCTGTTGGTGGTGGGTATTACTGAGGGTGAACCGGCATTGGCTGCGGCAGTCAAAACCGATGCGAACACTGGAGCTGAATATGCCCCAACATTAGTCTGGTTCCGAGTCGGTCATCAAACATTGGCGAGGTCCGTTTGCACGGGCGCTCCCCCAGGTCAGAATCCTGACATAACGGCCACCTCGGGCCGCAGCCAGTGCCATAACCAAAATGCAATCAAAGAGGAAGCTACCATGGCATCGAAAAAGAGCAAGCGCAGGGGAAAAAAGAAGGTGCGGCCGATACAGGCCTTGCCGGTGATCCGGGCGAACAGCGCGGGGATTGATTTAGGAAGTAGGGAGCATTGGGTATGCGGCCCGGCCCGCGGGGATAACAAAGTCAATGTGCAGCAATTCGGCACGACGACACCACAGTTGAACGAGCTGGCCGACTGGCTGATCCATGAAGGGGTCGAATCGGTGGCGATGGAGAGCACGGGGGTATATTGGATCCCGTTATATGAGCTGTTGGAGTCGCGGGGCCTCGAAGTGGTGCTGGTCAATGCGAAGCAGTTGCATGGGGTCCCCGGACGCAAGACCGATATGATCGATTGTCAGTGGATTCAACTCTTGCACAGTTGCGGACTATTACGGGGCTCCTTCCGACCCGGGGAAAAGATCTGTGCGCTTCGTGCGTTGCAGCGCCAAATGGCTAATCTGGTGGAAGAACGTTCCAAGATGGTGCAGTGGATGCAGAAGGCACTCGACCAGATGAACGTGCAGGTACACCGGGCGGTCACCGACATTACCGGCAAGACCGGGATGGCCATCATCCGGGCCATCGTGGCCGGGCAGCGCAGTCCCAAAAAGCTGGCCACCCTGCGGGACAAACGCTGCCGAAAGAGCCAGGCCCAATTCGCCGAGCACCTCATCGGCAACTGGCGGCGCGAACACCTTTTCAACCTGCGTGGGGCGCTGCAGTTGTATGACCAGCTCGAAGAGATGATTGCCCAGTATGAACAGCAGCTCATCGAACAGATCGAGGCGCTGCAGCCGGCCCGGCGTCGTAGCCTCAAGCCGCCAGCGCATCCCAACCCGACCAAGGAAAGGGCCATGGGCAAGCGGGGCGAGCAACCGATGCGCACGGCGCTGTGGCGGCTCTACGGGGTAGATCTCACGCGTATCGACGCGATCAGCACCGGGGCCGCGCAGGTGGCATTGACCGAAGTGGGCTTGGATCTGAGCGCTTTCCCCGACGAACATCACTTTGTCTCCTGGTTGCGTCTGAGTCCCAAAATGGCCTTCTCGGCGGGCAAGGTGCTCAAGAAAAGACCAAACAGCTTCGGCGCCATCCGGATGGCCGCCATCCTGCGCATGTGCGCGCTGACCCTGCGCCACTCCCCGAGCGCGCTGGGTGCCTGTTATCGGCGCACCGCCCGGCGCAAGAGCGGCGCGGTGGCCGTCTTCGCCCTGGCTCGCAAACTCGCTGTGCTCATCTACCGCATGCTTCGTTACGGCCAAGACTATGTCGACGAAGGAGCCGAACGCTACGAGGATCGCTTCTGTCAACGAAGACTGTGCAGCCTTAAAATGAGCGCCCGATCGCTCGGCTTCACGCTGGTGCCCGAGGCCGAAGCGAACGCTGCATGACCATGTTTGCGCTTCGCAAAAACGTCACTCTATCGCCCGCCCGCCCGCTCCAGAGGCTCAGTTTCACATTAGTCGCGCCCCCGGCGCGCTGACCCTTGCCGGATCCAACAGGAGTGAAACTTCAGCTTGTGGCGCCGTTGGTGGTGGGTATTACTGAGGGTGAACCGGCATTGGCTGCGGCAGTCATAACCCATCTGAGCACTGGAGCTGAATATGCCCCAACATTAGTCTGGTTCCGAGTCGGCCATCCAACATTGGCGAGGCCCGTTTGCACGGGCTCTCCCCCAGGTCAGAATCCTGACATAACGGCCACCTCGGGCCGCAGCCAATGCCATAACCAAAATGTAATCAAAGAGGAAGCTACCATGGCATCGAAAAAGAGCAAGCGCAGGGGAAAAAAGAAGGTGCGGCCGATACAGGCCTTGCCGGTGATCCGGGCGAACAGCGCGGGGATTGATTTAGGAAGTGAGGAGCATTGGGTATGCGGCCCGGCCCGCGGGGATAACAAAGTCAATGTGCAGCAATTCGGCACGACGACACCACAGTTGAACGAGCTGGCCGACTGGCTGATCCATGAAGGGGTCGAATCGGTGGCGATGGAGAGCACGGGGGTATATTGGATCCCGTTATATGAGCTGTTGGAGTCGCGGGGCCTCGAAGTGGTGCTGGTCAATGCGAAGCAGTTGCATGGGGTCCCCGGACGCAAGACCGATATGATCGATTGTCAGTGGATTCAACTCTTGCACAGTTGCGGACTATTACGGGGCTCCTTCCGACCCGGGGAAAAGATCTGTGCGCTTCGTGCGTTGCAGCGCCAAATGGCTAATCTGGTGGAAGAACGTTCCAAGATGGTGCAGTGGATGCAGAAGGCACTCGACCAGATGAACGTGCAGGTACACCGGGCGGTCACCGACATTACCGGCAAGACCGGGATGGCCATCATCCGGGCCATCGTGGCCGGGCAGCGCAGTCCCAAAAAGCTGGCCACCCTGCGGGACAAACGCTGCCGAAAGAGCCAGGCCCAATTCGCCGAGCACCTCATCGGCAACTGGCGCAGGGAGCATCTTTTCAACCTGCGCGCTGCGCTCCAGTTGTATGACCGGCTCGAGCAGATGATTGGCGAGTATGAACAGCAGCTGATCGAGCAGATCGAGGCGCTGCAGCCGGCCAAGCGCCATAGCCTCAACGCGCCCCCGCATCCCAACCCGAACAAAGACAAGGCCATGGCGAAGCGGGGCGAGCAACCCATGCGCACGGCAATCTGGCGGCTCTACGGGGTAGATCTCACGCGCATTGACGGGATTAGCACCGGGGCCGCGCAGGTGGTATTGACCGAAGCGGGCTTGGATCTGAGCGCTTTCCCCGACGAGCATCACTTTGTCTCCTGGTTGCGTCTGAGTCCCAAAATGGCCTTTTCGGCCGGCAAGCCGCTGAGCAAAACGCGCAACGCAATGGCTGCCAGCCGAATGGCCGCCATCCTGCGCATGTGCGCGCTGACCCTGCGCCACTCCCCGACCGCGTTGGGTGCCTGTTATCGGCGCACCGCCCGGCGCAAGAGCGGCGCGGTGGCCGTCTTCGCCCTGGCTCGCAAACTCGCTGTGCTCATCTACCGCATGCTTCGTTACGGCCAAGACTATGTCGACGAAGGAGCCGAACGCTACGAGGATCGCTTCTGTCAACGAAGACTGTGCAGCCTTAAAATGAGCGCCCGATCGCTCGGATTCACGCTGGTGCCCGAGGCCGAAGCGAACGCTGCATGACCATGTTTGCGCTTCGCAAAAACGTCACTCTATCGCCCGCCAGCCCGATCTGGAGGCTAAGTTTCAGGTCAGCCTCGAGGCGGCGACGGAACGCCCGAGGCCGATTCGGTTCCGCGAAGCCAGTTCTCTACGCGACCCGTTCCCCTACGCCGCACGGCGACGACATCGACGACCTATAGCCGGCTTCGCACCCGTCTTCGCCTGAAGGCCACGCCGAGGCGAGAGAAGGCGGGAACCAAGCTCGAGGCACCCAATGGGCATTGATTACAGGTGCTCGGTCGCGTCCAGGACTCCAAGACCGCACGCTTGCGCATCCGGCTACAAGGCGGGAATCTGCAGGCCGCACCCTTGCGCGTCTACACCCATGGTTTTGGAACCACTTCGACGTGTTCTCACCTAGATCGTGGCTTCCTCATCAGGAGATCCCCATGAAAGCGATGCCGGATGCTGGCCGCTGATTGCTGGATTCAGTGATAGAGCGCCATGGCGGATGGTAAGCATTTGTCCTTCCGATTCGGGTGGGAAAGGTAGGGCGAGGCGTCCCTGCCGAGCCGCCGATTGCTGCGTTTTCGCGGCTCGGAAAGGACGCCTCGCCCTACCCAAGAAACTGCCGTTCGGAACTTTGCTGAAATATGATAAACTGTCTCAGTTCATTAGGAGGTCGCCCATCGAGGCCTGCGGCCATCAACCATGGCTGAAACATGGTCCTTTTGCATCGGCTGCAACTGGAGGGCGCCAATCCGTTGGCGCCGCCGAACATCCGGTGCCGCGATTGTCACGGATGGGCGGACGCAAAGGATTGCGTCCCTCCAGCCTACCCCATTGTCTTCGACGACAGCAGGTCGGTCACCGCCCTACCCCGCTTTTCTCACAAATTGTAACGGCACCCATCTCTCGCGACTTCCCTCCCCTCACCGAGCCGGCCCGCCGACGGCATGTTTCCTTTCAAAATCGTTCCATCTCGGGTGGCGACGGAGCTCGGCAAAGTCCGGGTTTTTGCGAATATTGTTAAGAGAGTCGTCCCATCCGGCCGTCAAAACACGATCGAGGTAATCGAAGGCCTGATCGTATTCTCCGATCAGGGTGTAGATGAACGCCAGAGACGCCCAAACGAGGATCTCCCAACGTTTTTCCAGCGGATGGCTTCTGGACAGCTCCAACGCGCGGTGGCCGAATTCGATGGCCCGATCCTTTTCACCGAGAAAGGCCGAGATCACTCCGAGCTGCCTCGTAAAGTTAATGTCGTTGGGACGACTTTTCAATCGCTCCTCATAGGCAGAACGGGCTTTTGCCAAAGCTTTGCGGGCCGATTCCATCTGACCCATTCTGTATAAGGTCATTCCTTCCAGGTGCCATCGATTGGAAAGAGGGGTGGAGTTTCTGAAGGTTTCTTCAGCGAGTACATTCAGAGCGGCTTGATAGTCACCACCATAGTACTCGACCCACCATTTCATACCGAGGGGCCTTTCTTTAAGTCCCCCGATTCGCGTTATGTGCGGAGGGAGTTCCGAAAGATACTTTCTCATGGGCTCCGGATCGCCAAATCCTTGCAGGTGGATCTTGGCACTGTTATACCCAGCCTCTAAGAAGTCCGGAGCGAGCGCAATAGCCCGGTCGTAATACGCTATGGCCTCGCGGTAACGATTATGCTTTCGCAAAGAACTGCCTAATCGGAAGAGGTATTCCGGGTTTCTCGGCTCCAGTTTAACCGCTTCTTCTGAGTAACGTAGGTCCTTTTCCCAGTCGGCCTGCTCATTTGCTACGCGGGCTCGCCAGTATGCGATCTCAGCACTATTCGGAAGGCCCTTTTCGGCCAGATCCAGCTCGCGCAGGGCACTTTCCATGTCAGCATACCGGAAATACAAAAACGCCATGGCCAAGTGGCCCTCGGGTAAGTCCGGATCCTGCCTGAGCGCGTGCTTCGCCTCTTCGGGATCCCTGGCTACCATGGCCAGCCTGGCCCTCGCTAGCGCGAACTGCGGATCGAGGGAAAGAGCCTGCTCATACATGCGCCGCGCGTTTTTGCGATCTTCGCCCCCCCACCCGGAGCGCTGTTCGTAGGCGCGCCCACGAAGAAATAAATCATAGGCTTCGGGATTTTGCGTGGGTGCACTCGCCAACGCCGAAGCGTGCTCTGTGAGAGTTGAATTATCGGACCTGTTTTGTTTACCTGCACCTCCGGTTTCCTGCGGTGGCGATCTTCGCGGCGCCAGGACATTCCAGAGGGCAAGAGAGGCGACGAGCAATAGCGCGATGGCGGCTGCGGCGGCAATGCGAGGCCTCAATAGAGATGGCAACCGCTGTGGCGCGGTTCGCCCAGGAGCGTTTCCTTTGTGATCGGGTCCTGCTATGTCTAAACTGCGCAGGTCGCTCATCAGTTCGTCAACGCTCTGGTAGCGAAGTTCGCGATCCTTCGCCAACGCCTTCGCAGTTATGATGTCGAGATTCTCCGGGATAACGGGATCGTGTTTCCGCAGAGGAACCGGGTTGTGATGTAGAATCTGATCGAACAGCAAAGCGGGGGTTGCTCCCTCGAAAGCGCGCTTCCCGGAAAGCATCTCATAGAGGACGCATCCCAACGAAAAAATATCGGATCGAGCATCGACTTCCTCCCCGCGCGCCTGTTCCGGCGAGAGGTAAGGCAACGAACCGACAACGGTGTGGGAAGCAGTGAGCGAGCTGACGGTCACTTGTGGACCAGACGCTCCATCTTCGGACGTCGTCTTAGCCAGCCCCAAATCCATCACCTTCACGTGCCCGCCGCGGGTGAGCATGATATTGGAGGGCTTGAGGTCGCGATGGACGATGCCGCGTTCATGGGCTTCCGCCAAGGCATCCGCAATTTCGGTGGCAATAGGGACCGTTTCATTTACGGGTATGGCTCCCCTGGCAATGCGCGTCTCGAGCGTCTCGCCCTTAACATGCTCCATGCTGATAAAGGTCTCCCCGGCGAACTCTCCGAAGTCGTGGATCTTGCAGATAAACGGATGATCCAGGTTCGCCACCGTCTTGGCTTCACGGAGCAAACGCGCTCTCGCCTTGGCGTCGGACTGCAGCTCGAGGGGGAGAAACTTGAGGGCTACCAGCCGGTCCAGCCTGGTGTCCCGCGCCAGGTAAACTTCTCCCATGCCTCCCTGGCCAATCTTTTCTTTGACCTCGAAATGGTCCAACACCGTACCAGGGAGTACGCTTTCAGCGGATTCATCCAAGCCCCCTTCCATCAGGCAACTCGGGCAAAGGGGAACCGCCGTTTCCGACCGGACGATCGCTCTACCACATTGTATGCATGCCTTCATGGGATCTTCGATGGACTTAGTACTCGAATTTATCTGATTAGGGTGTTTCCGGCTCCCCCGGTCTCGCGCCGGGGTGGCCGCCTTGCTGAGACTGAAAAGGGCTCTGGCATTGGCATGCTTATTTATCGGAAACTACACTTGGTCATTGGCGCAAGACTGCGATCAAGTAACGGAGTTCGTCGTCCACTTCGCTGGGATCGACGACCGTCTCAGCTACCTCGTTGCGCAGCAGATTTCGAAATCTTTGACGCAAGCGATGAACCGCAACTTTGAAGGCGCCCACACTCATATTCACCTGCGATGCTACATCCTTGTAAAACAACCGGCTTGTTTCGCCCCGTAAGAATTGGGAGAGGGCCACGAAGGTTTCCGATTTTCCCAGCGCCTGGAATTCTGTTTGCAGCTTCTCGAGAACACCATCCATGAGCGCTTGGGCCCATTGACGGTCGTATACAGACTCCGGAGTTTCCTTATCGACCGGCTCCAGGTGATATCGATCTTCCGCCGTTTCTCGATCCCATGATATAGGTGTGAGGCCCCCGCCACGTTTCAACCTCCGCAGGTCTCTAGTCCTCCTGTTCAGGAAATGATTCAGGGAAGAGAGGAGAAATGTTCGAAAGCGGCCACGCTGCGGGTCGGCGCGGGCAAACGATCCCATTCGCAGAAGCTCCGCAATGAACTCTTGCACAATGTCTTCGGCATCTTCAGGAGAATAGCCTCGCCTGCGCGCGTAAGCGTAGAGAGGAAACCAGTAACAGCGGCAGAGCTCAGCCAAGGCTTCCTCGGCCTCTTCCGACGATTCCTCCCGCAGGGCCAGCACGAGGCTCCAGCGGGTCGTCGCGAAGGCTGAGGATGGTCTCGGGAAGACAGACATCGAACGCTCGAAGTAATGAGGGGACCAGTCTTAGGGCATGAATCTCAAGCAATGGGCCGTTCATAAGCAAGCAAACTAGTCTCATGTCCGATAATTAAGTTGAATTAATCTGTCTTACCATGTTATGCTATCGGCATGGCAAGACCCATATCCATAATTGAACTTACAGATCTTGAGCTGCAAGAGTTGCAGCGTCGCGTGAAAGCACCGACAGTATCCGTGCGCGACAGCCTTCGGGCGACAATCGTACTGCGTCGTTCCGAAGGCGTCAAACAGGCGCAGCTCGCGGAAGAACTCGGGGTTAGTGTGCCCTGCGTGAACAAGTGGTCGCAACGCTTTGAGCGAGACGGCTTGGAGGGATTGCGGGACAGGAAGGGACGAGGACGGCCCCGATGGATACCGGCGGGCAAGGTTGAGAAGGTCATTACCGAGGCTACACGACCGCCGAAGCCACGCACTCGCTGGAGTGTTCGCACCATGGCCAGGGAGGTGGGGATTTCCCCCGACAGCGTGCAGCGCATCTGGCGGGCTAACGATATCAGGCCTCACTTGGTCAGGACGTTCAAAGTGTCCAATGACAAGTACTTCGAGCAGAAGTTCTGGGATGTGATCGGCTTATACCTGGATCCGCCAGAGCGGGCCCTTGTATTGTGTTGCGACGAAAAGAGCCAATGCCAGGCTTTGGAGCGGACCCAGCCGGGCTTACCTCTTGGCGTGGGAGAGATTTGCACCAAGACACATGACTACAAGCGACACGGGACCATTACGTTGTTTGCAGCCTTGAATTATCTGGACGGCAAGCTCATCGCACGCACCGAACAGCGGCATACCCATGTAGAATGGTTGCGGTTCTTGAAGCAAATCGAGCGGGAGACACCCAAGCAGCTGGACTTGCACTTGATCGTTGACAACTACTGCACGCACAAGCAACAGAAGGTCCGCAAGTGGTTGTCGCGCCATCGGCGTTTTCACATCCACTTCACCCCGACCAGTTCGTCCTGGTTGAACCTGGTCGAGCGCTTTTTCGGCGAACTGACCCAAGATGTTATCAGGGATGGTAGTTTTACCAGCGTCAGGCAATTGGTCGAAGACATAGAAACCTATCTGGCTGAAAGGAACCTCGACCCCAAGCCTTACAGATGGAAGGCGAAGGGAGAGGAAATCCTGCGCAAGATCCAGCGCGCCAAACGTGCCTTGGCAAAGCAGACAGGGAAAACTAATTAATTTATGTTATTTATCGGACACCACACTAGTGTCGTGTCTCGAAACTGACCTTCCAAATGCTACTGTGCATTTTTCTTAAAATTCGAATCTCGCCAAGGACGGCAGGATAGGCCTCTGTAGCCGGCTTCGCAAGAAGGCGGAAATCCCTGGCCCACGTTCCCGAAGATCGCCCATCACTCGGCAAAAGGGAAAGTTCCCGCATAGCCCAGCTGATCGAGCGTGAATTGTGGGTTGCTCACGAATCTAATGCCCGGGAACATTGGGTTCTGCTGATAGTGGAGCACAATATTGGCACGGTGTTGACCCGGAGTGTCGGGGCCGGTCTTGGCGCCTTGGTGAGGAATGTGGCTGTAGAAGACAACTGCATCTCCGGCCATTGGGTGCAAATCAACGTGCGGCTGTCTGTCACACCATTTTTGAAACCGATTGGTTCGGTCGTCAGTGTAGCCCGTATGAGGGCGCACAACTTCCGGAACCGGTTGGCTGAAGAAATCCTTAACAAACCTGAGTCTTCCTTGGTCCGGTCTGTTGTCCGTAAGGTAGAACGTACTGTTCATACACAATCCGATAAGCGGCTTGCTCGCCTCAGATTTCTCGTCCTGAAACCAGTAATCGCGAAAATCCATATGCCATTCCTGCAGGTAATCCCGCGGATTCAGGTGCGCCCGAAAACTGCGTAGCTGGCACTGCCTTCCGAGTACGGATTTGAGATAAGGGGCAACACTCGGATGGGCGATAAGCTCTTTCGCCAGATCGGGCTCCAAGGCTAGTAGTTTCTCGAAGGCAACGTTGCCCACGCTGTTGTTGATCTCGTAGGCACCCCGTTCAAATAGGCCGTAAAGAACGCCCTTCCAAGTCTCGACAGTCGATTCATCAAGCGCGTGCTCAATCAACAGAAAACCATCGCTCTCCAGCCGAGCGAGGTTTTCCGGATCAAGCGACTTGCTCGGAGTCAGCATGCCCATGCTCAAGAGGTCTCACGAAGTTGCCCGAGGCGCAATAGCAAACGCTGGGGTCAGGTTACCAACGCCCCGATTCACTGAGCATACCAGCAGCCTGGACAATCGGACTGGGTCGGGACGTCAGCGCAGAAGCCGGGGGCCGGACTAGCATGAACTCTCAAAGTCCAGAGAGATATCGGCCGATACCTCGCCAGTATTCCTCAGAGCAGGATGGATCTCCCCGGTCAAACGCGATGCTGTCGACGACAACGAGTATGTAGGCGTAAGCGACGAGGTAGGCGAATCCAAGCGCCACGGATACAGCTCCTGCGATTCGATGCCTGACTCCGAGTTTCCGACTCATTCATTAAGGCGACGAAGCGTACGACAAGGTTTACCACGAAGTTTGCGCCGGGTCCGCGCCCTCGCGAGGGAGTCAATTTTCTGATCATTCCAACCTCCGTGCCTGAAGTTCAATGTGGCCAGGACCGGCCACGGGAGTGTCGTGAGTCGCAACTCTCGACACTAGGGTTCTAACCCGAATTCTCCCGAACCTTACACGGAGGCAGGCATTTTCTCTGGGAAGGGGGATGGGGATCGCCCAAAAGCCTCAAAGCGGGCTGAGAATCGAGCGCCTTGAACTCGAATCAGACCGGCCCAGAGTTGGGCGGCGAACAGCGACGATTAAGAACTCCACCAGAATGACGGGACCCGAGGATCTGTCTGATAAATCAGTGAAACTAACATAGAAGCGGCGTCTCGCCGCTTTAAGCTGGACCGGCACGGGATGGAAGCGGCGAGACGCCGCTTCTACTCTATGGAGGCCGGGAGCTCGGTATCCAGCGAATCGTCAAGACCACGCGATCCGTTTCGTGTATATTAAACAGAACGCAATCAACTGCGGATCAGAATCGTTACCCAATCCTCGGATTGCCTTACCGCAGCGCCTTTCCGTTGACTTCGGCCACGAAGTGCCGTGGCCTTCAGATGCGGTCGAAAAGTGGAATGAATTTGGTTGAGAGAAGCATCCCGTGGTGAAGTTCCTCCGCCAATTCTATCAAATCCTCGAAGGGCGCCGGCTGTTGCTGTCTCTGTCGGTGGGCTGCGGACTCATCTTCGCGCTGACTAACCTGGTGCCGCCGCTCCTCATTCGCGAGCTCATCCGGTGGCTCACCGAGGACAACGCTGCCTCGTCCTCCACCATCAACCTACCTCTCCTCACTACGGCCCTGCTTGGTATATATGCCGTTCGCGGCCTCAGTCGCTTTGGCTATGGCCGCTTCTCTCATGTCGCAGCATACCACGTCATGCACGACCTGATGGCTCGTACCTACCGCCACATCCAGAGCCTGCCGCATCGCTTCTTTACGCAGGAACGCACCGGTAACCTGATCGCCCGGTCCATCAACGATGTGGAGGCGGTGGAGGACTTTGTCGCGCACGGCGTACCGGAGACCATCCTGGCCGTCGTCATACCGACATCGATGATGGTCGTACTATTTACCCTGGACGCATCACTCGCCTGCATCACGCTGGCCCCGATCCCGATCGCCGCTTTTCTGGTCTACCGCTTTGTCAGAAGCGTTCGCGAGATCTGGCAGAACGTGCGCTCGCGACTGTCCGAGCTTGTTGCCCAGGTCCAGGACAACTTATCCGGTATTGCGGTAATCAAATCCTTCGTGCAGGAGGACGCCTCCGCCGGTCGCATCGAAGGACACAGCAGCCGCTTTCGCGATGCTTCCATAGAAGCCAATCAGATATCACTCGTTCCTGCCGGCCTTGTCGAAACCGTGGGCGGTATCGGTATCGTCCTTGTCATTTGGAGCGGGGGCACGTCCGCCCTCGAAGGGCGCATCTCCGTAGCTGACCTCTTCGTCTTCATTGTTTACATGGGCCATATCTACCAACCTTTTCTGCAGTTAGCCTCCATGAACGATATGCTGCAGAGGGCCAGCGTCAGCACGGGTCGCGTCTTCCAGCTCCTGGCCATAAAGTCCGACATTATCGACGGGCCGGGCGTGACCGTTCCCACAGCACAGATGACATGGGACGTCCACTTTCGCAACGTGACCTTCGGTTACGACCCAGGCGAAGTCGTGCTGCAGGACGTGAGTTTCTCCATCGAAGAGGGCCAGGTTGTTGCCCTCGTAGGTCACACAGGAGCGGGAAAGACCACCATCTCCAGCCTTCTGCCCCGCTACTACGATCCAGGGCAGGGAGCCGTACTGGTAGGAAGCTACGATATCCGAAGAATTCCCCTCGACTACCTGCGCAGCAACATCGCCTCTGTGCATCAAGACGTCTTCCTCTTCCACGGAAGCGTCCGCGACAACATTCTATTCGGCCGACCCGAAGCAAGCGACACGGAGGTAGAGCAAGCGACAAGGGCAGCTAACGCCGACGAATTCATACGCGATCTGCCGGAGGGCTACCACACCCTCGTCGGCGAGCGCGGCGTACGCCTATCCGGTGGCCAGAAACAGCGAATCGCCATCGCCCGTGCGCTCCTAAAAGATGCACCCATTCTCATCTTTGATGAGGCTACCTCAGCCGTGGACACGCAGACCGAGCTCCTCATTCAGGAGGCTGTCGCCAAACTTATCTCCCATCGTACCACCCTCGTAATCGCCCACCGGCTATCCACCGTGCGCAACGCCGACTGTGTAGTAGTTCTGGAGCAGGGCCGGGTCGTCGAGACAGGCAACCACGAAGAGCTCTTCGCCCTTGGCCAGGTATACTACCGAATGATCGAGGCCCAGAGCAGTGATGGATCGGTTTTCAGCACTCTCTGACTTGCGCTAGGCCAGCTGCTCCAGCAAGAGAATGTCAACCCTACGATCTCTCAAAAGCAGTCGGTCCTGCAGCCGAGCGACAGAACGGAAACCGTTTGCAGTAAACCATTTCAATTTCGCGCTATCGGTTTCCGCCAACCCTGCCTCAAATACTTCAATATCTCGCTTGAGGCCTTCCTGGATCAGGAGCGCCACCATTTCGCGTCCGTGGCGGGCATAGGCATCGTGCAGGCAGACATCGATCTCGGCCCGGTGGCTCTGTGCCGGGCGAGGCCCGGGAACGAGGGTACCGTAGCCGAGAACTCGGTGTTGGGATTCGCCCACCAGACTCAAGAGGACACCTTGGGCGGATTCCACGTCATCCCAGACAGAGGAGAAACTACCGACGGCATGGGTCGGCGGAAGGAACTTGCGGGAGACCAGACCGCTACGATGATTAAGGAGGGCGCAATTCAAGGGCTGCGCGTGGAGGCAGACGAATCCCGGAAGATCGCCCCAGTTCAGAGGACGAACTGAAGTCTGCTGCCCAATGGCGAAGATTTCGCGCTCCGGCTCACTACCGGCAACGGCCGGGCGTCGCATAAAGACGCCGCTGAGGCGCTCGAACCCAATTGTCTCATAGACGGATGGCCCCACCGGCATATTCCCCAAGTGGGCGACGCGGCAGCCGGCCTCGAATGCCTCTTCAAGCAACCGGTTCGTGATGGTTCGCGCGATTCCGAGGCGTCGCGCCTCCGGCACAGTGATGACATCCATGACAATGCAGCCCTCCGGTGCTCGCACCGGGTAGACCACCGACGCAGTTGCTACGGCGTCTCCCTCGATCGACCCAAGCACTGCTTTCATGGTAAGCACATCACTATAGCAGCCCCGCATGCTTTGCAGCCAGTCGACATTGCTACGAGGCCATTCCTTCTGGATAAGGTTGATGATACGTTGGCGGTCGCCGGAGGCGATGGGATAGGTGAAATGCTCCAGCTCAAGACACCGACCATCTGGGAGGATAAGGTTATTCATTGGGATTCAGCCGCGCTTCGTCCGGCAGTCGAGAATCCCCCGGATGTAACCGCGCGTGTAAGCTAAATCCCGCTCGACAACATCCGGTTCGCTCGAGGCGACACACTCGACGTACATGGGACCGCGAAAACCGCCGGTTCGCAAACTGCTCAGAACAAAAGGGAAATCCACCAAACCCTCTCCCGGTGTCACCATTACGTTCGGCTCACCCCTTTCGATAGCGCAATCCTTGATGATCAAGGTAGACGTTATCGGAGCAACCGTCTCGACTTCACTTTCGGGCCGCACCTCACCCGCCGTGTAATAAATTATATTCCCGGGATCATAGGATATGGAAAACGCGGGATGGTTCACGCTGGCATGGAGTTCGGTCAATTCGGCCGCTGTCAAACTGATACCCCCGTGGGGTTTCAACGAAATGCCTACCCCGGCCGCTTCCGCATGCGGCGCTACCTGACGCATGAGTTCGGGGTAAGCCCCGAACTGCTCCTTCCGGCTGGTGCCCAATTCCAGAATCCACTTCGCGCCCAAGGCAACGGCGTTGTCGATCAGACGCCGATAGTCATCTACAGCCGCACCCAATCCAAGTTCCAGGTGGGTTCGGCCGAGAAGCATGGAAGGGTTGAGCCCGGCGTTCTCGGCGATCGCGCGAACCTCCGCGACTTGCGAGGGTGAACTCGCCGAGTCCACAGGCATCTGGCCAAGGTGGGCAAAAACCGCTACGTCCGAATACCCGGCTTCTGCGATTCGAGTGCAGGCTTCGGCAAACGAAAGACCGTTTAAAGGCCGGGTGGTACTGCCGATGATCGGATTACTCATGAGGCTGTTATTACTGACCAGCGTTTCGCGTCTTCATCGTATTCTGATTTGTAATCGGAACTCGTGCAAAACATGAGGTTTATATCTGATCCTGTTCAAGCACGAGCAGATTCCTCTTCGTACAAGTTGGCTAGCTACCCCTGACCCACACAAACCCACCGAATTCCCGTTTAGAGTTTGACCTTTGTCACGTCTTCGCGCCTAAAAGTCGGCTGCGAGATCTCCCATTTGCCATAACGCAGACCAATGCGCATTCTTTACCTGGACCTCGATTCCCTACGACCTGACCACCTATCGTGCTACGGCTACCACCGCCAGACATCTCCAAATCTGGACCGGTTAGCCGAATCGGGCACACGGTTCACGAATTGCTACGCAACGGACATTCCGTGTGCCCCTTCCCGTACTGCCCTGATGACGGGACAGTTCGGAATTCACAATGGTCTAGTCTGTCATTTCGGCACCGCCGGTGATCTCCGAAACGAGGGGTGTCCACGCGATTTCAGCAGTCGATTATCAAAGGAAAGTCTACCCGGCTTTCTGCGCAACCAAGGCCTCGACACGACTTCAATCAGCCCCTTCCCTGAGCGGCACGGCACTTGGGGCTTCAACGCCGGATTTCTGAATGTGATTAATACGGGAATGTTTGGAATGGAATCGGCCGAGCACGTCATGCCGACGGCGATGGATTGGATCTCCAGAAACGCCGCCCGCGATGACTGGTTTCTTCATATCAACTTCTGGGATCCCCACATGCCGACGCGCTTTCCCCTTGAATACGGAGATCCCTATACCGAAGAACCTTTGGCCGATTGGATCACGGAAGAAGAGGTGGCTCGACAGGTCAATCTGCGGGGACTGCAGATGCCCTATTGGAAACAGCGCTCCTATCGCCAATATGCCGAGGGTAGAGGAGGTGGCGGACGCGTGCCCGAAGGCACTAGATTTCCCCGGTGCACCTCTCAGATCGAATCACTCGCGGACGTTAAGCGAATCATTGACGGCTATGACGGGAGCGTTCGCTATCTCGACGAGAATCTGGGACGGCTGTTTAACGCCTTCACTGACGCCGGGGTGTGGGATGACATGGTGGTAGTGGTCAGCGCCGACCACGGTGAGAATCTGGGTGAACTGGGAATCTACGGAGATCACAAGACGGCAGATTTCATCACCACTCACGTGCCCCTGATCGTCAAGTGCCCAGATGGGCAACCAGGAAATGTTGACGAGGGATTACACTATCATCTCGACCTCGCTCCTACGCTGGCAGAGCTGAACGGTAGCGAAGCGCTGGAATGCTGGGATGGAAAGAGCTATGCCCCGGCCATCCAAAGCTCGGACGATTGCGGGTGGAATGACCTGGTCCTCAGTTCCTGCTGGGGGACCTGCCAGCGAAGCGTGCGCTTCGACCATTGGTTGAACTAAGCCGCTACGCGGCGGCTCCTCATTTCGGACAGTTACTGGGCTAGGATTGATAGTCGGTGGTAAGGTGTGATTCCTCCCGGCCACACGGGGTGGCCGGGAGTTTCGATTAACGGATTCAAACGAAAGGAATCACGCCATGAAACGTACTCACACCTATCGGTGCTGGCAAGAACGGATGCTCGATGACATGACTCTGCACGGGTATGCGCAAAAGACACAGGAAGTCTATCTGAGGGCAGCCGAAAGGCTCTCGGAGTTTTGCGCGGGAAGATCGCCGCGATCGGTCACGATTGAAGAGCTGCGGCAGTTCTTCATCTACCTTAAAACCGTCAAAGTCTACAGCCGCCCAACCTGCACGAGCTTCATCTGCGCGATCAAGTTCCTGTTCGAGAAGACGCTCAAGCGGCGCTGGCCCCAAGAGACGATTCTGGTGCGTCCACCGCGCCAGTCGCGCCTTCCGGTCATTTTGACCCCGGAGGAAGTCGGGAAGATCCTGCGGGAGGTGAGAGAAGCGCACCATCGCTGCTGTCTGGGCGTGATCTACTCGTGCGGGCTGCGCCTGGGAGAAGGCTTGAGCCTGAAGATCGAGGACATCGATGCGGGGCGCATGGTCCTGCACATTCGTGCCGGGAAGGGACAGAAGGACCGCTATGTACCTCTGCCCGAACGCGCTCTGCTGGCGTTGCGACGCCAATGGCGGCGTCATCGCAACCCTACCTGGCTTTTTCCTGCTCCGGGCCATGGGGGCATCGGCTGCCCGACGGCCCAGCGGCCCATGTCACGAACCAGCCTGCAGCGGGCCTTCCGGCTGGCTCTGAAGGCCACCGGAAGCCGCAAACAGGCACATATCCATACCCTGCGTCATTCCTACGCCACCCATCTGCTCGAGTGTGGCGAGAACCTCAGGCAGATTCAGAACAACCTGGGCCATCAGTCCCCTCAGACTACGGCGCTCTACACCCACCTCACCGAAGTGGTACAAAAACAGGCCACCCAACGGCTCAACGCGATGATCGCCCACTTGTAGCGCCTCAGCGCATCCATACTGTCCATGCCCGAACTGACGGAGGTTTTCCGCCGGTATGGGGCGGCCTATCTGCAGCGCTTTGGCGAACACATCCTGCCCAGCCACCGGCGTGTCATGCGCGATATCTTGCCGGTATGGGGCGGCCTATCTGCAGCGCTTTGGCGAACACATCCTGCCCAGCCACCGGCGTGTCATGCGCGATATCTTATCGTGCCGCACGCCGCTGCTGGGCGGCTGCGTTTACCACTGCGCGCCCTGCGACCGCACCCATTACAGTTACCATAGCTGTAACAACCGGCACTGCCCCAAGTGCGGAAACGCCGATGCTTCCGAGTGGTTGCAACGCCAGGAGCATCTGCTGCTCCCCTGTGCCTATTTCCTGGTCACTTTCACCATTCCCAGCCAGCTGCACCAATTTGCACGCAGCAATCAGAAGCTCTTCTACCACCTGCTCTTCCGCTGCTCCGCCGACGCTCTCCTGCAGCGCGGCCGGCAAAAGCGGCTCCTGGGCGGCCTGCTCGGCTTCATCGGCATCCTTCACACCTGCACCCGTCGCCTCGATTATCACCCTCATATCCACTACCTCATCCCCGCCGGCAGCCTTTCCACGAACGCCAGGAAGTGGATGCGATTGAAAAAGCCCGACTACCTCCTTCCGGTCCAGGCACTTTCCTATTCCTTCCGCGAGAACATCAAAGCCGCCCTCACCAAGAAGCTTCTCACCGATCAGGTCGACCCCCAGATCTGGAACTGCGACTGGGTCGTCCATGCCAAACCTGCCGGCAGCGGCCTGCCGGTTTTAAAGTACCTCAGTCGCTATGTCTTTCGTACCGCCCTCAGCAACAACCGCATCCTCTCCGCTAACAATGACGCTGTCACATTCGCCTATAAAGATTCCCACACCGGCCGTCCCTGCACCTGTTCTCTGCCTCCATTAACCTTCATTGCCAGGTTCCTCCAGCATGTCCTCCCACGCGGTTTCACCCGTGTCCGCTACTACGGATTCTTCAGTCCTGCCAATCGAGCCAAGCTGCAGAAAGTCCGATCCCTCCTCGCTGCAGCTTTTGCCCGCCTCGAGGCGCTCACAGCAGCAAAGAACGACCCCGCACCCTTCCGCTGTCCCAACTGCCACCGGCCCATGCAGATCCTCGCCTTACTCCCCCGCATTCGATCACCGCCCAGTTTCTTTCCTTTCTCACTTCCATCTGTTGCCCATGCCTGATCACAATCAGAATAGCGGCCTCTATTCTGCTCCGCTCTCTTTACGTACCCTTCGCATGCCCGGCTGTGCAAACACTTCTTGGGCCCGATCTGTCTCATCTCACCGATACCTTCGAGCTCTTTCTCCTGCTGAAACCTATCAGCATTCCGCCTCCGCCGCGGGCCTCCTTCTCCTTCCAAGCCCCCTTATCCCTAAACTCGTAAACCTTTAATCCGCAAACGACACTCCCCTTCAGTCCCTGCGGCTCAGTCCAACCCTGTGATGCAACTCAGCTCCGCAAGCTCCGCTGACCTACATCACTTGATTCGTTCTATACCCACACCTGCCACGATGGCTATAACGGCTTTCCGGAACGGATGCTATTCAACCTTTTCACAGATCCCCAACAACGCAACAATCTGGCGGCAACGCACCCGCCAATCTGTGAGGACGCAGAATCTCGTCTTTCGAGCTGGCACCAGCAGATGATCGAGACGATGGCTAATCCCGACTGGGGCGACCCCATGCAAACAGTACTGAGCGAAGGAGGTCCCATGCGCGGTGCCTTGCCCCAATTGCTGGCAGACATGGAGGAGATAGGCGCCCATGAAGCGGCTGAGCAATTCCGCCGCCGCCACGCTGAAGAAATTTAATCTTGCACGACACAAGCGCAATTTATCCGTCGATTTCGAAACACAATTGTTCACTCACGTCTCAATGAGGAGAATCGCTACGAATGCACATCCATACGCGCTCAGTTAAACACAAGGTATTTGAAGTCTGGCGAAGCCCGGGAAACTTCACGAAGAACCCCGATGTCGTCCAGCTCAAGACGGGCCGGCTGCTACTGATCTACTCGGACTGTGATCAGCATTGGTCACAAGTTCGCCAGATTCTCACCATCCTGGCCAGTGACGACCTGGGACGAACCTGGTTCAAGCTGAGCGAAGTTCACACCGCTCACATCGCTTCCGGTGACGAGCGTCTGGTCACGCCGCGACTCAGTTACTTGAGCGACGGACGGCTGGCGGCTCTCTGTGACCACAACGACTTTGGTCATTTCCATGAAGACCAGCCCCCGGGGAACTGGATCTGGTGGAGCGCCGACGACGGCATTACCTGGGACGGACCCCACGCCAACGACATTCTTGGATTCGAGCCCGATAGGATCATAGAACTCCCTGATGGAAAGCTGGCGGTCGGTTCACAGGTAATGCGTAGGGAGTCTCAGGAATTTGCCGAAGTTCTGAGTGTGTCCGAGGACAAGGGGATAACCTGGAGGGAGTTTTCGACCATGGCCCATAACGGCTACCATCGCGTATGTGAAGGTGCCGTCCTGGTAATGGATAAAGGCAAGACTCTGGCCTGCGTTATGCGCGAAAACCATTCCGGCGGAATCCCCTGCCTGGTTGTATTTTCAGAAGACCATGGCAAGACCTGGTCCGATCCCCAGATTTGCCCGTTCGCACTCCATCGGCCCTATGCCAAGCAGCTGGCAGACGGCCGCGTCCTGGTAACCGGTCGACACGTGAACGGAGGGTTGGGCACCTACGGCTGGGTCGGCGACCTTCGCGCGGAGGCCGGCACCTATGCGGTGGGCGGTCCTCGCCGCAAGTTCAGCGCAACCCTTGAGAATGGAGCTTTGGTCATTGAAAACAAAGCGGAGCACGAGTGCCGCTACGGCTTGCTTCCCCCGCAAGATTCTTTTAGCGAGGTTCTTTTCGAGGCCGAGGTCAAAGTAGATGGACCGGCCGATGCGCCGCTGGGCTTTCTATCCTGCGGTAGCCTGGGATCCCGGACCACGAAGACCGTCCTCATATTCGGGCGAAACTTCATCCGGCTAGGCGAAGGGGCGCGCACGGATGTTCGTTCAGAAGTTGATCTTACGTATTACCGCAGACTCACGCTACATCACCTCCAGGGTCTGCTTCAGGTCAGGCTCGATGATAAGGTGCTGATCCAGGAGTGCATTTATCACAGCGACTTTGTGCCGGTCGATTTTCACGGGGGTCGCCCCGAGGTGCGCACTCAATTTGGCCAGTACGGAAACACCGGCCGGAGTATTTGGCGTGACGTCAAGTACGAGACCAAGAACCGGACCCTCGACGACTTTGCCTGGACCTGGCAAGGAGCTTCGGGCCAATATCCAGATCAATACCAGCGCGATCGGTTGATCCAGATTCACAGCAATCATCCCGATCAAAAGCCTTGGCCGGATCACGGATATTCTTCGTGGCTCCCACTCGAAGACGGTCGGATATTTCTGGTCGATTACACAAACCTGGGGGACGCGCCGGGCACGAGCCACCTGGTGGGGCTTTATCTGGAACCGGAGGATTTGAGGTAGCTTCGCGACATAGGACCGTTGTAAACGGACGTATTGGGTAGGGCGAAGCGTAGAGAAGATTGGGGCCTTGAGTGGGACATGCGAATCCGGCTCCACGCAGCTTCTCTGAAACTCGTCTCAGACTGGGCATGACCCACCCCGCCCTTCGGGCACCCCTCCCGAGAGGGGAACTTTGCCTAACGGTAGCCAGGTATAGGAGTCCCCTCCTCGGAGGAGTGCCCGAAGGGCGGGGTGGGTTCGATCCGCCGGGGGAGACTCTGCACCCTGCAGTTGCATCCCGCTACAATCAGCAGCACCTGGATATTGTGCTTTTTTGGGACAAGGACTACAGCAGGCGCGAAGAGCACTTGACCTGACGCGGAATTCCACAACCTTCTGCGAGTATCCAAAATGCTTACGCTGGAACAGAGAAACGGATCATGACTGATACCGAAAAAACCGGGGTTGATGCGCTTCCAACCGACGCCCGAAGATCGGCCAGACCCTTTAACCTGATCGGCGAGCTGATCAATAATTCATTTGCCCGGGCGCGCCGGGCCTGGACAAAGCGCGACCCCGCGCGCTATCAGACCCTGGCGAAACTCCAGGATAGGCTTCAGGCCAAAGCCCTCACGATAAACCTCGACGGCACCCAGCAGCTCAGGGTTCGCCCGCAGGAAATGTTCGATTTTATTCCGGATGTTGTTCCCGCTATCCAGGAGGTCACTGCCCTGCCCCTTGCTTTTGACAACCCCTCGATAGAATTTCACCGGCGCTGTCTCGCCGTCTACGACCGGGATCGGGGTGGACCGGCAATCTTCAATTCCGTGGCTGCATCGCGTGAAAACCTCGATGCCATGTACGAACTGATCAGCGAGTACGACACTCATGTCATCGTGATGGCCTCTGAGAAATCCGTCGAGGGTGGATCCACCCAATGCTTCGCTGCAGAGGACGTCTTTCGAACAGCCAAGGAGTTCGTTGAAGCGCTGGCCGAGAATGCTGGTCGAACCAACGACCAGATCATCATCGATCCCGGCCTGGCTCCTGTTAGTGCGGACACCTATGGGTTGATAAATATGGGGCTGGACGCCATGAAACTGATTCGCAACGACCCGGATCTGAAAGGTGTTCATCTCTCAGTCGGATTGACCAACTTCTCCTTCGGTGTACCCAGGGAGATCAAGGAAGGGCTGGAAAACTCCTACATTACACTAGCCCTGGAAGCAGGACTGGATTTCGTTCTGGGAAACCCGGAAAAGGACCTGCACCTGCTGGAGCCGGGCGACCGCTATCTGGATATTGTCGTCGAGGCGCTGCAGGAAGGACGTCCGGGAGAAGGAGAATCCCAGGAAGAAGCGGGGTTCCGCCAATCGGCAAAGATCATGGATCTTTACCAGAGGAAGCGGCGCAGGCGCAGGCAGAGATGATGACGCTTATGGCCGGCGAACGGCCTGAGAGATTCCATGTCCGAACTCCCAAGCTTTACCAAGATCGTAGCCGGACTTTCGGACTCAATTCCCTTTGTCGGTCCCGAGGCCATCGAACGTCGCATGGGAAAGGCTTTCGAACTACGCCTTGGCGCCAATGAAAGCGCCTTCGGCGTCTCGCCCCATGCAGTCACCGCTATGCAAACGGCGATTCGCCAGCTTCACTGGTATAACGATCCGGAGAACCACGATCTGCGCACTTCCCTCGCCGCGCATCACCACATTTCGGCTCGGGAAGTTACTATTGGCGCGGGAATCGATGATCTCCTGGGCCTCGCGGTTCGGGCTTATGTCGAGCCCGGACAAGCCGTGGTGGCTTCGCTGGGGGCGTATCCTACGTTCGTCTATCACGCCGAGGGATTCGGCTGCCGGCTAATTAGTCCTCTCTACCTCCATGATGGCGGGAACGACCTCATGGCTCTGGCAGACGCTACTCGGGCCGCGGACGTGCGTCTGCTCTACCTGGCAAATCCGGACAACCCCTCGGGGACGTGGTATTCGGCGGATGAAATCGACCGCTTGCTTCAGATACTCCCGGATCGATGCGTATTCATTCTCGATGAAGCCTACGTCGAATTCGTCCCTCCCGAAGCAGTTCCCAAGATCGATACGTCCGATCCTCGGCTCATAAGAATGCGGACATTTTCCAAGGCCCATGGCCTGGCGGGCGCTCGTATCGGGTACGCCATTGCGAACCCCCATAGCATATCCGCTTTCGAACGTATCCGGCTTCATTTCGGCGTAAATCGGGTGGCTCAAGCCGGTGCCTTGGCGGCACTGGGCGATTCAGAATTTGTTGCGCAGGTCGTAGGGCAAGTCGAGGAAGGGCGCCGGGAGTACCACCAGATGGGAGTCGAGCAAGGGCTGCCGACGCTTCCGTCGGCGACCAACTTCGTCACCTTTGACGCCGGGATAAAAGATAATGCAGATCGGCTTCTAAAAGGCCTGACTTCACGGTCTGTGTTCATTCGTAAACCAAGCAAGCCCCCGCTCGACCGCTGCATCCGCGTCACAGTTGGGACACCTGATGAGCGCGCGCTTTTCGCCGAGCGCCTGGTAGACGCATGGCGCGAGGTGAAGGGTTGAGGCGGAAGGGGAGTTTGAAAGTGGTAGATATTTGGGATTCAGTATCGAAGCTGCATGCGGCTCAGCGAGGACGCTTCGCCCTACCCAAACAGCTTCCGATTGTCCGGAATCGCTGTCCAAAATGGTCTAAAGAGGAAGCGTGCGCTGCCGTCTTTGCTATCAAACCTCACTCTTTGACCCCGCCGAGCATAATACCCTTTACAAAGTAGCGCTGCACAAACGGATAGAGCAGCAACATGGGTAAAACCGAGATCATGACCGTAGCGGCCTTAATGGTTTCGGCGGTGTACTCAGTACGAATCGGATCAGCGATGCTCAGTTCGACCAACTGGGTTGAATTCTCGATCACGATGCGCTGCAGAAAAGTCTGCAGCACCTGCTTGCTGTTACTGGCGATATAGAGCATGGCGTCGAACCATTGATTCCAATGGTACACTGCAGTCCAGAGCCCGACCGTAGCCAGGACAGGTTTCGATAGCGGCAGGTAGATCCGAAACAACACCGTGGCCTCGCTGGCACCGTCCATCCGTGCCGATTCGGCGAGGCTTTCCGGAATGCTGAGAAAGAAGTTCCTCACCACGATCACATTGAACGCGGTCACGGTATGGGGAAGTACCAGCGCCCAGATCGAATCCATCAAGCCGAGGTTTTTGATAAGCAGGTAGTGGGGCACCACGCCGGCATTAAAGATCATGGTGAAGAGGATCAGGAATAGAATCAGACGTCGATGAGGCATCTCCTTGCGGGCCAGAGGGTATGCTGTCAGACAAGTGAAAAATAAGGTGATTGCAGTACCCAGCATGGTTCGCATGACGGAGTTGAAGAACCCTCGGACAATGTCCGGATTCGAAAAGACCATCTCATAGGCCATCACCGACACATCCCGGGGAAACAGGTGCAGCCCCGGCCTGATGGCTTCTGCAGCGCTGCTGAAAGAAATCGAGAGAGTGTAGATAAAGGGATAGATTGCCAACAACCCGACACCACCCAACACGATGATGTTGAACACGTTAAAGATTTTCTCGCCGCGGGAAAGGTGCATCGTTCAGACCTTAGAATATGCCCTGCTCGCCGCCGCTGAGTTTGCGCGCTGCAGTATTGGCAATGACCACCATGATCAGCCCGACGACCGATTTGAAGAGTCCGCCGGCCGTTGCCAGACCGAAGTCCATGGCAATCATGCGGCGCAGAACAAAGGTATCGATGATCTCGGCCGAGTCATAAACCATGGGATTGTACATGTTGTAGATCTGGTCGAATCCGGCATTGAGGATGTAGGCCAGATTGAGGATGAATAACGTGATAATGGTTGGAATGAGACAGGGCAGGGTAATGTGAATTGTCTGTTGCCAACGGCTGGCCCCATCCACGATGGCGGCTTCATAGAGGGTCGAGGAAATCCCCGCCAGTGCGGCCAGGTAAATCACCGCTCCATATCCGGCGGCCTGCCAGATTCCGGTGGTGATGATGATGGCGCGAAACCAGAAATCGTCCGCCAGGAACTCCTTCGTGCTGAGGCCGAACAAAGTCAATAGCTGGTTGATGGGGCCGCTGATGGAAAAGATCATGAGAAAGATTCCACCCAGAATAACCCAGGATAGAAAGTAGGGAAGGTAGGTCAGCGTCTGCACCGTCCGCTTGTACCAACTAATGCGAATCTCGTTGAGCAGCAACGCCAGGATGATGGGAGCAAAGAACCCGAATGCGAGCCGCAGCAAACTGATGACAATGGTATTGGACAAGGCGTCGAGAAAGTCCTCGCCCTGGAATAGTCGCCGGAAGTTATCCCATTCAGCCCAGGCGCTGCCGAGGATGCCCTCGGTCATGCGAAAATCCTTGAAGGCGATTATGATTCCCGGAAGGGGAAGATAGTGAAAAACGAAAAAGAAGCAGACACCCGGAACCAGCAGCAGGATAAGGCCCTTGTTCTTCCAGTAGGACCGCCAGAGCGCTCTTCTCGATTTAGAAATCCACATCATTACTGGTACCAATGCACGCGGGGCACGCCAATCTTCTCATAAAATTCCCTGTAATGTCGATAACTTCAGTCCGATCACGATGTTAACAGCCTGTCGCTAAAGCCCGACAGGCTGTTTGGTTGATTTCCGTTCAAAGAACCAGAAAAGGAGAGATTGCGCATGCCCTTACCGAATGTCCTGTTCATGACCAGCCATGACACTGGCGACTGGCTCAGATGCTACGGATACAAGTCGGTATATACGCCGAATCTGGACGCCTTGGCATCGGAGGGTAGTCGTTTCGCCAACAACTTCTGCACCAGTCCGGTCTGCACACCAAGCCGGGGCGCGATGATGACTGGACGGTATCCGCAAACCAACGGCCTGATGGGACTGATTCAGACACCCTATCGCTGGCGCTATCGCCAGGGCGAACGCCATCTCTCACATCTGCTTGGCGAGCAGGGCTACCACACTGTGCTCTTCAATCATCAGCATGAAGCGCCGCATGACAGTCCTCTGGGCTTTCGTGAACGAAGGTTGGTAAACAGCGGGTCACATGAGCTTCTAACAGGAGAGCAGGTCTCCACGGCAGATGAGACGGCAGAAGAGCTCATCGAGTTCTTGAGGGAGTACGGTAGCGTCGGCGCACCTTTCTACGCACAAGTAGGATTTTTCGAAACCCACACGCCTTATGACTGGAGCGGTGCGCAAGCTGATGATAGTGGCGGCATTGAAGTACCGCCGTATGTTGTCGACGATGCCAAGGTACGGCACAAAGTTGCCGCGCTTCAGGGAGCGATTCGGAGTCTCGACCAGGCCGCCGGACGGATTCTTCACGCACTCTCGGAGACTGAATTGGGCCAGAACACGATTGTCATCTTCACTGTAGACCACGGTGTCGAACTTCCTCGCTGCAAGTGGGAACTCTACGATGGGGGCATTCGGACGGCACTGCTGGTGCGATTGCCCCAGGACAATATCCGGACCGGAAAAGTGTGCGACTGGCTGATCAGTAACGTCGATGTGGTGCCCACCGTACTAGACCTGCTCAATTTGCGGATTCCGGAAGACCTGGAGGGACAGAGCTTCGCAGGATTTTTCCGGAACCAGCAAGCAGCTGCACCGCGTGATGCGATTTTCTCCATGATGCACAGCCACGACAGGTTCGTTGAGTCGCGCTGTATCCGCACGCGCCAATACAAGCTTATCGGGAATTTCTCACCAAGCCGTGTTCCAGCAGCGCCGTTTCCACCCGGAGGGCCATCAAGACAGGAACGCCCGGTACTGGAACTGTATGACCTCTGTGCCGATCCATTCGAGCTGAGCAACCTCGTGGAAGACACCCGATATCTACATGTCCGCGAGGATCTCAGCAAGCGACTCCTGAGTTGGCTCAGCGAGGTGAAGGATCCCATTCTACGCGGGCCGGTCCCGACCCCATACTATAGAATGGCCATGGCTGACCTGATGACGGATAACACCTGACGGTGGACGCATACGGCCGCCGGGCGAGAAAATCCAAGAAGAAGGGCAATAGGAACACTTCCGAAGTGAAGGCTAAGAAACGGCGCAGCGAATAGACCGGAAACACAATCCGCATCACTTTTGGAGGGATCCCGATAGAGATCGGGAAGTCCGCCAGGCAGGCAACCTTCCTGATGCCTGATCATACCATTCAAGCAGGCAACCGGCCTCGTTCCCGAGACCGAACCTGGCAGCGGCCTCCAGAGCCGTCGGCCCTCCACTGGCTGCCAAACCGCTTCCCATCTGCCAAGGTTCGCTGGATCTGGGACTAGCAGGTTACATTTTTGCCTTCGCTCCCGAACACCTCCAGGCGATCACGCGCGGGGGTTTCGTCAACTCCGCCCGGGATAAAATGGAGTTGGAGCGAGCGACGGCTGCGGTCTGACCGATTGGCTGGAGTACCGTGATGGAGGAGACCGTTCCAGAACAGAATACTGCCGGGCTTTAACGGCACGGCAACCACTCGGGTGCGCGCTATATGCGTGTCGCAGATCTGCCAGTCCCTCCGGCTAAAGTGCACCACGGGACCCTCCCTTTGGCTACCCGGAATAACATGCATGCAACCGTTTTCCGGTGTGGCCTCATCGAGAGCGATCCACACGCTCACGATACAGGTTCCCATGGGGAGGTTGAAATAGGCATGATCCTGATGCCATGGTTTCTCGCGGCCAATACGGGCAGGTTTCAACATCGCCTGGTCCCGATAGAGCTTCGGCGGCTTCTCGAATATGCGCTCTAGTGTTCCCAGAATCCTGCTGTCCGTCGCAAAGTGATTCAACCGCTCGTCAAACCCTATGAAGCGATTAAGTTTTCGAACCCCTTTGCGACGCTCCGGGTCGGAAAGGGCGGCGAACTCTTTCCGTTTCCCCTTTTCAAATTGCGTGTATCGAAACTTCGGATGCTTACCGTCAATCATATCCGAAACCGCATTATGAGCATCGTTGACCTGTGCCAGGGAAAATGCACCGGCGATCGGAAGGAACCCATCCTGATGAAACCGCGCAATGACCGCGTCGGTCACATTATCAAAGCCGTCTACCGCTTCCGCCACCCCGACGGATTGATAGAGTCCGGGATCATAGCTCCCGGCTGCCTGGGGATCTTCCAACATAGTCTCAGCCATAATAGTCCCTAGTTCAATCGGATGATTTCTGCCTGACTTTCCATGCGCCTCTCAGACAATTAATCGTGCTCCCATTTTTAGGTCAACCTTCGGCCTCGGAAGGGAGCCTCTCTCTTAATGAACCTATGTTGCCGAGAACCAATGATAGAACTGGTGCACCTGGAGGGACGCAATCCTTTGCGTCCGCCGATTGGTGACAATCGTGACATCGGATATCCGGCGGCGCCAAAGGATTGGCGCCCTCCAGTTGCCGCCGATTCAAAAGGTTCATGATCTAGCCATAGTTGATGGCCGCAGGCCTCGATGCGGAACCTCCTCCTAATGAACCTCGCCGATCGCCGAGCCGTCCCGCTCCTCACGGAGCGAGCTACGTGTTGCCCTCTGCGTCACAGTAGGAGCTTAACGATCTTGGTACTCCCCCGTGAATACGATCGCAATGGAGATTCTACGTGCCTGCTTCGTTGCTCGGCGTTTGCTCGCCACCCGTTCGAGGAGGGTGGCGGTGAGGTCCACCAGGGAGACACATGGTTGCAGGCAGCGTTCGGGGTAGTAGCGGGAGAAGTAGGGCTCGGGCACCACGAACGGAAAGTTGGGCGCGAATCGACTTGCGCTGAATGGGGCAAAAATCTAATGAGATCCGGATACACGGCTAGAATCAGAGAACAAGATTTCGATCAGTATGGCAGCGAAGACTATCGCCTTAGTCGGTGCCCTTGACACCAAAGGGGCGGAATACGAGTTTGTGCGGGACGCCATCCGAGCGCACGGACATGAGGTTTTGCTCATCGATGTCGGCGTGTTAGAGGCGCCGGGCATCGCCCCGGATGTGACTCGAGAGACCGTTGCGAAAGCGGCCGGCGCCGACCTGGCGGCGCTCGTGGAGGGGCGAGACCGGGGCAGAGCGGTGGCAGCGATGAGTGATGGTGCGGCAGTAGTGCTGCCTGAGCTCTACGCCCAGGGAAAGTTTGACGCGGTCATGGCCATGGGCGGCACCGGTGGGACATCGGTTGCCTGCGGCGCCATGCGGGCTCTACCCCTGGGCATCCCCAAAGTCATGGTTTCTACGACGGCGGGAACGGATGTATCGGCTTACGTTGGCGTGAAGGACATCGTCATGATCCCCAGCATCGTCGATGTGGCCGGAATTAACAGGATCAGCCGCGAAGTCTTCGCACGCGCCGCCGGTGCGATTTGTGGGATGGTGGAAACTGAGGTGCCGGAGGCCGACGACAAGCCCTTGATCACCGCCTCTATGTTCGGCAACACGACGCAGGCCGTCGACCATGCTCGCGAGATACTGGAAAGGGCCGGCTATGAGGTGCTGGTCTTTCACTGCACCGGCACCGGGGGGCGAACCATGGAGAGTTTAATCGAAGCCGGTCAGATTGTGGGCGTCCTCGATATGACCACGACAGAGTGGGCGGATGAGCTCGCTGGCGGTGTGTTTTCGGCGGGACCGACGCGGCTGGAGGCCGCAGCTAAGAGCGGTGTGCCTGCAATCGTGACACCCGGTTGCCTGGATATGGTGAACTGGTGGGCGCCGGAAACCGTTCCCGAGAAATACAAAGGCCGTACTTTCTATCAGCACAATCCAAACATCACCCTGATGCGCACCTCCGTTGAGGAATGTCGCCAACTCGGCAAGATCATGGCAGAAAAACTCAACCAGAGCACCGCTGCGGTTACGGTGCTGTTACCGCTCAAAGGTTTCAGCATGATTGACCTCGAAGGGAAGGACTTTTATCTACCCGAAGCCAATGCCGCACTTTGTGAGTCCTTGAAGTCGAAGCTTCGCGGCGATATCAAGGTCGTCGAGATGGATTGCGAAATCAATGATCCGACATTCGCAGCCGGATGCGCCCAGGAGCTGCTGACCAATCTCAATTGAGCCCATGTACCCGTTTAGCGAATTTCAGGCTCCCCCATGCCTTGTGCCGTGGTGGGTTTCCCGTTCCATAGCAAAGAACCAGCACCTCCCCGGCACGAGACCGGGGGAGCCGGTGCCAGATAGCATGGCGCTAAACACCTACGACCCCATAGCAATCGTCTTCCAAAGGACGGGGGGTTAGAGAGAGAGAGTTTGGGTAGAACGAAGGGGTTAGAAGAAAATGGCAGAGACACGTTCAGAGATTCTATCGCGTTTCCGTGAAAAGATCGAAAAGGGGCTGCCCATCATTGGCGGTGGCGCCGGCACGGGAATTTCAGCGAAATGGGAGGAGGCCGGTGGCATCGATTTAATTGTCATCTACAACTCCGGCCGTTTCCGTATGGCGGGACACGGTTCATTGGCTGGAATGATGCCCTATGGCGATGCCAACGGTATTGTCATGGAAATGGCCAGCGAAGTACTGCCCGTCACCCGAAAGACACCGGTCCTGGCCGGGGTTTGCGGCACCGACCCCATGCGAATCATGGACCGCTTCCTTGCCGGCGTTAAAGCTATCGGCTTTGCGGGAATTCAGAACTTTCCCACCGTCGGCCTTATAGACGGCACCTTTCGGGCGAATCTCGAAGAGACCAATATGGGCTACGGCAAAGAGGTAGATATGATTCGCCTATCACGCGAAATGGACCTCCTGACCACTCCCTATGTGTTCAACACAGACGATGCCCAGGCCATGACCGAAGCCGGCGCCGATATCCTCGTTGCCCACATGGGCCTCACGACTTCCGGCTCCATTGGCGCCAAGACCGCGTTAACACTCGAAGAATGCGTTGAGCCAATAAACGCGATTATCGACACCGCGAAAGCGCTTCGTGAGGATGTTATTGTGCTTTGCCACGGCGGCCCCATCGCGGAGCCGGATGATGCCGCGTTCATCATCAACACGTGCGCGAAGATCGACGGATTCTACGGTGCCAGCTCAATGGAGCGCCTGCCCACCGAACGAGCAATAAAGGAGCAGACGGAACGCTTCACCTCGATTCGGCGAGGGTAGAAAGCCGTCCGGCTTAGCTATCGGAATTCCCAGGTCAGCGCGGCCCCCGGCCGCGCTGACGCTTGCCGGATATATCAAGGGTAAAACTCACGTCAGCACTCTTCCCGCTCCTCACGGAGCGAGCCACAAGGCCCCAATGTAGCTCTGCCCGTGAGGGCAGGGACGAACCGCATTAGCAAAGCTGCAACCAAAGAAAACCATTCGAGTGAAATGTAACCACGGAGAGCGTCTCGGAGGGCGCGGAGAAATCAGGGCAGAAAAATGCGGGGCAAAAATATCAGAAGCGTTTCGTACATTCGGCCGCCGGAACCAGACAGACTTGGGTTATTTGGGGTGAGGCTGGCTTCGAAGACTGCATCACCTGCCTTCAGCATGTTTCTGCCTCCCATTTTTCTGCCCTCAATCGCGAGATCGATCAAGAGGATAAGCCGTTGATGATCAGATATGTAACGGGGAAATCTTGCTCGAAGAACTGGAACTTGCACCGAAATAGTAAAATGGATAAGGTGCAACCCGAAACTCTTATCCTTGGATCGGCTGGGAAGAGTTAGTAAATCGGTCAGGAATGTACCTGTAACTCGAGCCTGTTCGAAAAGGAGCATCATGAAGTCTAACAAAGTACTGATAATCGTCGGTGACGCGACAGAAACGGTGGATACACTTTACCCCTACTATCGTCTCATTGAAGGTGGGTTTGAACCGGTTGTGGCGGCGCCGGAGAAAAGGAGATACCAGATGGTGCTCCACGAAGTTAAGCCCGGTTGGACCATAACCAAAGAATGGGAAGGCTACACAATCGATGCGGATATCGCCTTCAGCGACGTCAACGAAGAAGACTACCTCAGTATCTTTTTCAGTGGCGGTCGCGCCCCGGAATACATTCGAGATGACGAGGATTTGATCCGAATAACTCAGCATTTTTTCGATACCAACAAGCCTATCGCCAGCGTCTGTCACGGTGTGGAAATTCCCGCTCGAGCCGATCGGGTTCGAGGCCGTCGTATGGCGACGGTTCCGAAATGCCGGTTTGATCTGGAAATATGCGGTGGGACTTTCGTCAACGAACCGTGTGTGGTGGACGGCAATCTCGTCAGCGGTCGCACCTATCACGATCACGGCCATTACATGGGTGTATGGATGAAAATGCTCGAGGAAGCGCGCGAAGCTGCCGCATCGATGCACGGCGCAGCGGAAACCGCTACCGTGGCGTGAGGATTACCCACTCCCAACTCGCCTCGTTCGGAGCCCACTAATCCTGCAGCCACACCGGCGAATAGGGCCTGGAATAGCAAAAACAGGAACAACATTTATGACCCCATCCAAGAAGTATCGCTTCGGCGTTATCACGAACGAGATCGACCAGGACTTCGAACGCGCCTGCCGGATCGCCTCCGAAGAGGGCATGAGCTACGTCGAAATCGGTACCCTGTGGGGAAAAGAGATTGAAGAACTCACCGAAAAGGAGATGACCACGGCAAAAGGCATTCTCGATGATAACAATCTGACCACCCACTTGATCTGCGGCTTGTTCTTCCGACCCTTCTCCCTGGCTGATGTTGACCTGAAGACCATGCAAAACCATCCCCATTTCCAGGAACACATGAGTCGCCTCGAACGTTTCATCCAGTTGGCCCACCATTTCAACGCCCCCAATATCCGCACCTTCGGATTTACCCGGGACGAGGGCGGCACGAATCCCTCTCCGAGATCTGCAGACGGCGGTGGTATTACCGACGAGACATTCGCAAAAATCGTAAAGGGACTGCAGATCGCTTGCGACCGGCTCTCACGCGAAGGGCTTACGCTGGCGTTGGAAAACGCGCGATCTCTCTATGCCAATACGGGCGGCAATATGGCGCGCTTACTGGACGCCGTAAACCGGCCCAATCTCAAAATCATCTGGGACCCGGCCAATGCCTTTGTCGCAGGGGAGGATCCGGCCCTGGGGTTCGCACAAATCAAAGGCCACACCGTGGACGTCCACTGCAAAGACGCAACGCTCGAAGATCCCAAAACCGGATTCACCGCCTGGGCCCGTATCGGCGACGGAGAAACCGATTGGGCAGCCCAGCTCCAGCTCCTCCAATCCGATCCCGTTGATGTGCTCACCATAGAAACCCATTGGCACCCCAAAGGTCGGGATCGGGCAGACAACACCCGACAGACATTTTCGAGTCTCAAAGAAATTTTGGCATGTAGGTAAAGGGCGTGCTGCAAGGGTCCTGTTCAATTTGACGGCAATTGTTGTCTACGGATTTCGTAGTTCTGAGAATGGACGTCCTTAATTTCCTCGTGGAGGTCTAACGCACTTCCTCGCTTCGGTGCAGTTGTGCGCGCTCGTTCCTGAAGGGTTTTGTTGGACAGATGATTACAACCGAAAAATGCAAGGGCAGCTCCTGTTGCGAAAATTCCAGCCATCAACGATCTTCGTAGATAATTCGTCATCCTCGATCTCCCTCTTTTCGCTCATTCCCCTGACGCTTGAAAAGCAGTCGTTTTTTCTCGTGACTCCCTCCCCAGGCTCGCACGATCAAAGAAATGGCCAATCTCGTCCATTGTGCTCGAAATAAAACAAGGATAGTAAGAGAGGACGTAACTACCCAGGTAGCCCCACCACGGCGCTACCGTTGACTGGAGAGTAGTCTACCGCCCCGTCCCGAGTGCAACAGAAAAAAGTGTTGTTTTGGGGCTGGACTCGGTGGGGGTGTTTGCTGTACTGTGCGAACCATGAAGGGCGTCATGGTCATGCAGGGGCGCAAGGTAAGCGGCGGGGATATCGATCTGATCCGCGGTTTGCTCTCCGAACATCCCGGTTGGGGCCGGACGCGGCTCAGTGAGGAAGTTTGCCGTCGTTGGGACTGGCGCAATGGGCGGGGGCAGATCAAGGACATGGCGGCCCGTACCTTGCTGCTGAAGCTGGAACGATGCGGTCATGTTCGACTGCCGCCGCGCCGGCGACCTTCGTCTAACGGACTCCGGAATCGCCGCGTGCCCCTTGTAGCTCATACGAGCGAGCCGATCCGTTGCGCGTTGCACGAGCTGCGGCCTCTGGCCCTGAATGTCGTGGAGCCGCGATCGGCAGACCTGCGGCTGTTCAACTGCCTGCTCAGCCGCTACCACTACCTTGGCCACCGCAACACCGTGGGCGAGAACATTCGCTACCTGGTCCGCGATTGCACAGGCCGTGTGGTGGCTTGTGTTCTCTTCGGCTCGGCAGCGTGGAAGTGCGCCCCGCGCAACGCCTGGATCGGTTGGGGCGCTAGCGCGCGGGAGCGCAACCTGCAAGGGTTGACCAACAACACGCGCTTGCTCGTGTTGCCCTGGGTTGAGGTTCCGCATCTGGCCAGTCATCTGCTGGGCTCTCTGGCACGACGGATTCGCGCCGACTGGCAGGCCAAGTATTGCCATCCGGTCCACGCCCTGGAAACGTTCGTGGACCGCAGCCGTTTCCGGGGAACCTGCTACCAGGCCGCCAACTGGATGCGGCTGGGTAGGACGCAGGGGCGCAGCCGCAATGACCGGCAAAATTGTATCCACACTTCAGTCAAGGATGTGTATCTCTATCCCCTCATCCAAGAGTTTCGTCGGGAGTTGTGCGCATGATTACCCATGCCAAAGCCCTGGCCGTTTGCAATGCCGAGCCGGATGCGGCGGCAACGCTCATCGTCGAACTGTCAGGAAAATTCACTCTGCTCGAGGATCGACAAGGACTGCTTGAGGCGGAGAACCAGCGTCTGCGCGACCGGGTCCGGGAGTTGGAGCAACGGCTCGCCAAGAACTCGCGCAACAGCAGCAAGCCGCCCTCGAGCGATGGCTTCAACAAACCCTCGCCGAAAAGCCTGCGTAAGAGAGGGCAGCGCAAGTGCGGCGGACAGCCCGGACATACGGGCCATACCCTCAAGAGGGTCGCAACGCCCGATCACACAAAGGTTCACCGGGTGGAGCAGTGCGAGTGTTGCCACCGCTCTCTGGCGGATCAGCAACCCGACCGCCTTGAGAAACGACAAGTCCATGATCTGCCTCCGAGACGACTTATCGTCACCGAGCATCAGGGCGAGGTGAAACGCTGTGCCTGCGGCCATCTGAACAAGGCGGCTTTTCCTGAAGGCGTGAACGCCCCGGCGCAGTACGGCCACGGAGTCAAGGCCGCGGCAGTCTACCTGAAAAACTATCAGTACCTGCCCTATGAGCGAACCTGCGAACTCCTTGAGGACCTTTTCGGCTGTCCCATGAGCGAAGGCACATTGGCCAACTTCATCTCACAATGCAATGATCGCGTTGAAGAACCCCTCGATCAGATCAAGGAACTGATCGAACAAGCCTCGATAGCTCATTTTGATGAAACTGGTTCACGCGTGGAAGACAAACTTTGGTGGCTTCACTCGGCCTCGACATCAAACGCGACCTACTATGAGATCCATCGCAAACGCGGCGCCGACGCCTTCGATGCTATCGGCATTTTGCCCGAGTTCATGGGACGCGCCATTCACGACTTCTGGAAACCATACTTCGGCTACTCGTGCCGCCATGGGTTGTGCAACGCTCACCACCTGCGCGAGTTGATCTTCGTACATGAGCAATACCAGCAGGACTGGGCCGATCGCATGATCGACTGCCTTGTGGACATCAAGGAGACCGTCGATCAGGCCAAACAGGCCGCGGATCATCTTCCTGAAGAGCAGATTCAGGCACTTGAAGAGGGTTATCAGAAGATCCTTGATGAGGGCTATGCTCAGAACCCGCTGCCGCCGCAACCGGTCAACGCAAAGAAGAAACGCGGGCGGCGCAAGAAGACCAAACCTCGCAACCTGCTCGAACGGCTTGATCATCATCGCAACGAAGCCCTGGCCTTCATGTACGACCTCAACGTCCCGTTCGACAATAACCTGGCCGAACGCGATCTTCGCATGATGAAGGTGCAGCAGAAAATCTCCGGGACCTTCCGAACCGAGCAAGGCGCCAAAGCTTTTTGCCGCATTCGCAGCTACATTTCAACCGCCCGTAAGAACGCCCTCGGCGCCAGGGACGCTCTGGCCCGCCTTTTCAGCGGCACTCCGTTCGTCCCGGCCTTCGACACCTCGTAGCCACTCCGCACCCCTGCTGAGCACCCCGATCTCCTCTCCACCCACTCACTCCCTGGCTTGCCGAAATCCTGTTCATCCTCTCAGGAATCAACCTGAGTAGTTACTGTTTCTTATCTGGCCGCAGGAGCACGGAATGAAATCTACGTAGTGCCCGCTGCTGCCATTGCCGAGTACGCCGGCAGCACTTCGCACGATCTTACCGGCATTGCGGAGAGATTTCAGGCCCATCGCGTCCTCGACTTATCTATCCAGCAGATGGGTAGCTCCGTAACGGTCAGTTATCAACTCATCGACCCGGGCTCCATGAGTGCGGTCTGGAGCCGTCAGATTCTGAAGCCAGTGGACAGGATTGGAGAGATTGTGCAGTGCCTGCCGGATTTGCTCAGGGAGGGCCTGAGTGTTCCGTTGACGCCGGCTGCAGTGCAGCGTCTGGCACAGATTGGCGCCGACAGCGTCGAGGCCGAATATGCATTTTTTCAAGGTCGACAGATCCTGGCCAAGGGGAACTTCGGAATGACGGAGCTGGCCCAAGCGGAGGCCTTCATGAGACGTTCCGTCGAGCTGGATCCCGGATTTTCACGTGGGTTCTCTTCCATCGCTGAAGTGTTTTTCCGGCAGATCGATAGGGGACGCTGGTCAAACGACCTGGGAGCCATGGAGGAATGGGAAGGCTACCTCGAGCGGGCGGTGTCCCTGGATCCGGAGAACGCAGAAGCCTATAGCATCTGGTCATACCTACATGGTCTGCGGGGCCGCAGAGAAGCGGCCTATGGGGCAGCAGTGGCCAGTTTGGGCCTCGATCCCCACAATGTCCGGACGCTGCAGAGTTTGGGTTCCCTGTACCAGAATTTTGGTCTTTACGACGAGTGTCTCCAATTGACTGAGCAGGTTCGGCATCTCGATAGGGACTACCCCTGGGGCAACTCGCAGCCCGGTGGTATCTATCTCTTTGAGGGAAACTTCAAAAAAGCGGAGGATGTGCTGGTTACTGTTTCAGGTACTGTGTGTACGGATCTTCGTCTTATCTTGCTTTTCCTCTCCATAGGCGATCGGGACCGAGCCGAAAGCGTGGCTTTCCGACTGGGAGATGATCCCGTCGCGCTGGGGCATGCCGCTTTTTTGCTTTCCTGCGCGCGGGCCCCTGAAGTCAAGCTCGAACCCACCCAGGAGACGTCGAGCATAGCCATGAACGATCTCGACTTCGCTTACCATCTGGCCTGTGGCTATGCCTTGTCAGGACGTGCGCGCCAGGCGATTGAGTGGTTGCAACAGGCTGAGCGGCGCAGCTTCCTCGATCCGCTTCGTATCCAGAATTCGCCCCTCTTCGATCCCATTCGGGAAGAACCTGAATTCCAGCGCTATATGGTCGGACTGGAGCGCCGGCGGAATGCCTTCCTGGAGCGTATCCAGCCGGTGTATCTGCCCGAGAAAAGCTAGCATCCGCTACCTTTTCTGTAGCTCACTCCGTGAGCGGAGGGATGTTGTGGCCGAGATATACAAAATTCCGCCGCTGACGCGCCGAGCTACCAGCGCGCCGTAGCTCTCGGCGTCAGCCGAGGGACGTTGCGGCCGAGATATGGCAGGCCCGCCGCTGATCCGTACCCACGATGGGTAGGCGCCCTCCCGATACGATCACTCCGACAACCCGTTATGGATCTTCCAGAATGTCGGCCAGAATGCCTCAGACCTCCATTTGAGATCAGGAAACCCAGCAATTTGGGCGCCTAGGTAGGGATAATCCTTCCAGTGCTCGACCAAACCTGCTCGAACTGGATTCATGCGGATATAATGGCATGTGTCGGTAAAGGTATCCCGTTCCCGATCTCTCTCCCGCAGGACGTGATCGTAGGCTCGATCCTGCAGGGACAGAGCGGGAAAATGCCGACCAATGTGTTCCCGGAGAAAGGCCGTTGCTCGCAGTTGATCGGATTCGGGGCGTTGACCGATCCCAATAAGGTGCCAGTGATCGGGCATCAAGCAATAGATAGGACAGCTCAGGTGGTAACGAGCGCACGCGTGTAACAGAATCTCACGAAACGTGAAATGAAAAGCCGCATCCAACCAACCCTTGGCTCGGTTTTTCATGGAATGGGTCCAGAATACGCAAGCTGCTCCCCGGTAAAAAGTAGATTCGAGTCGGGGGAGGTGCCGGTGCTCCTTCATCGTCTTCAGAAGTAGTGATCGTCTGGTGATCCGGCAAGATCCGGGTTCTCGAAGATTCTGCTGCACACCGTGGAGGGACGGGAGGGGAACGGTAGCTCTCCGTGAGAACGGAGGGGCCCGCCAATAACCCGGAACGGGGACCCGCTCCGTAGCTCTCGGCGTGAGCCGAGGGAGGTTGCGGCCGAGATATGGCAGGCCCGCCGCTGACGCGCCGAGCTACGGGGACCCGCCGCTGACGCGCCGAGCTACGGGGACCCGCCGCTGACGCGCCGAGCTACGGGGACCCGCCGCTGACGCGCCGAGCTACCAGCGCGCCGTAGCTCTCGGCGTCAGCCGAGAGGCACCCGACATCGAGCTCACGGAATTGCCGTTGATTCGCCATCCCTGTCCCGGCCATCCTTCGTTATCTGCTCGTAGGCAAAGGCCAGTGCGATCAGCTTGCACTCGCTGAATGCAGGACCGGTAAGCGACACTCCCACGGGTAATCCGTATACTTTACCCATGGGTAGGGTCACGTGTGGATAGCCGGCAACTGCCGGATAGACCGCAAATACACCTCCGGAGAGCAAAAGGGAAGCATCGGTTACGTTGCGGGCCATTGGCCCGGCAGTGTCCTGGGTGTGAGCGATGGGCACGATACGGCTGCGGCTTCGGTATAGGAGGCGTTGCGCGCCTGGAAAAAAGCAATAACCTGTAAGATCAGTTAACCATGGGGGTACTTGGCCATCGTAAATTGGGAGGTTTCGACCTCTGGGCTATCCGTGCGGGGACCGTCAGAATTGACGGCGGGGCTATGTTCGGGGTGGTCCCTCGACCCCTTTGGGAAAAGAAGATTCCACCCGATGACCGAAACCGGATTCGGTTGAGCCTGACCTGCCTGCTCGTAAAAACTCCGGATGAGATTGTTTTAATTGAGACGGGATTCGGCGGAAAAGTGACGGATAAACTGCGGGAGATTTTCGCGCTGGATGAGTCGCACGGGCTGCTCGAGTCTCTGGGCCGGCTTGGGGTGAACGCGGATGAGGTGAGCCGGGTCCTGGTTACGCACCTGCACCAGGATCATGCGGGTGGGTGCACCTTGGATGTGGAGGGCGAATACCGGCCTGCTTTTCCCAATGCCCGTTATTATGTGCAGAAGCGGGAGTGGCTAGACGCGGTTTCGGCTGATGGGCAGACAGTGGCCGGTTTTCGCGTGAAGGAGGTGTTACGTCCCTTGGAGCAGGCCGGGGTGGTGGAGTTTCTCACCGGCGAGACAGAGATCATACCGGGTATCCGATCGATTCCAACACCGGGCCATACTCGGGGGCATCAGTCTGTGCTGGTGGAATCCCGAGGAGAGACAGCCTGCTTTGTTGGTGATCTGGTGCCCACTTCGAGCCACCTGAAACCCTTGTATGTGATGGCATTTGATCTCTATCCCAGAGAAACCTTCTTGAATAAGCAGAAGATCTTGAGTCGGGCCGTCGATGAGCGCTGGTTGATGGTGTGGCCCCACGACCCGGAACTTCCTTGGAGTTATGTGCGGCGGGACAAGAAGGAAGGGTTTTCCGTATCCGAAGCGAGAAACCCATAAGCGCTAATTTAACTCGGGCCGAACGATGAACGAAAATGACGGAGCAGGCGCTCCATCCTACTTTTGCCACCACGACCGGCGAAGGGCGGCCTTCGTAGGGTGAAGCGCCTGCTTCGCCGACGACCGAGTGACGCATCCACAGCGAGATTACTTACGGGAAGGAGAGTTTCGCACTTTAAGGGCACGGCAGCGACCATAAGTTACTATGATCCAAGGTTCTTTTGCCTTAAGTTAGCGCTTATGAGAGTGAAACCCTGGAGATAGAACCTCCCGCCCGTGATTGGAGCGACGGAAAAAATGTTTAGAGAGCTCTTCGAGACGAACAAGGGGATAGGATGTATTTTAAAGTTGTTGAATTGACTGTGAAATACAGTCAATAATTTGCTGTCAAAATGAAGATATTAACCATTCGCGAGGTTCCCGATGACGTCTACGAAGAGTTGAAAAGGCAGGCCAAAGCGAATCATCGAAGTCTCCAGGAACAGATGCGCATGACCTTAGTCAAGGAAGCCAAAATACGAGGAGGGTCGATGCTTGAACGGGCGCGACGTTGGCGCAGGCGCCTGCAAGGGCGAGATCTGGGAGACGCCGTTGAGGACATTCGGCAGGCAAGGGAGCAGCGGTGAAGACCATTGTGCTCGATGCCTCGGCGATAGTACGCTTTTTCACTGGTGACGGCCCCCTCCCCGGAGGATTGGAAGAGACTGTGGCGAAGGTAGATCAGGGGAATGCGTCGTTCCTTGCCCCTGAATTGATTTGGGTTGAGGTCGCGCAGGCCTTGCATCGGAAACGAACCCGAGGTCAAATCAGTCCTGACGAGTTTAATGCTCTTTGGTCGGAAGTAATAAAGATGCCGATAGAGAGTTTCGGCCATCGCGAACTACTCGAGGGAGCCTTTGATTTGGCCGGAAAGGAGAATCTTAGCGTCTACGACGCAGTCTACCTCTCCCTTGCGTTGCGGACGGGGTCCTCCCTTTCTACCGCCGATCAACGATTAGAGGAGGCTGCCATCCATTGCGGCGCGGCTGAGGGTTGATACGCACTAATAACCGAGCCGCTTATTGACCAGTTTGATCAGTGGTTCGCCGGCCAGGTAACGCTTCAGATTCTCACGGATGATTGAGGTGGAGGTTGCCGTCGTGCGCCGGGATACACCTGAGCTGTGTGGCGTTAGAATCAGGTTGGGGGTGTCCCACAGCGGGCTGTCGGCGGACAGCGGTTCGGTCGCCTGGACATCCAGACCGGCTCCGGCCAGTTTGCCCTCGCGCAGCATCGTCACCAATGCGTCTTCATCGATGATGCCGCCCCGCGATACTACCAGGAGGAAGGCCGTGGGCTTCATCAGCGCCAGTTCATTCGGGCCGAGCATGCCTCTCGTGCGCGGTGTATAGGGCGCGGCTACGGCCACGATATCAGATTCGCTCAGGAGGGTGGGGAGATTATCGAGAAGGCCGCAATGGGATACATAGCCTGGAGGCTCAATTTCCTGTGCATCGACTGCGTTGACGGTCATGTCAAAGGCATGGGCCCGCTTGGCGATGGCCTTACCGATGTTTCCCAGGCCGATGATGCCCATGCTCAATCCGGCCAATCCTACTGGAAAACCATCGTAGGGAGCTTGATAGCGGTGCGCTTCCTGAGCTTCAAAGTGCCCGCGGAAGTTGCGGGCCAGACAGATCAGCATACCGAACGTGTGCTCGGCGATGGTGACCGAGTGAGCGCCCCGGGTGTTGGTCATGGGAATTTCGCTGGCCGCGATCTCCGGTATGCCGGCCATAGTTTCAATCCCCGCTCCGTTGCACTGAATCCAGCGTAGTTTCCTGGCCGCCAGGAATGCGTCTCGGCTAATGCGTCCGATGACGACCTCAGCATCTTCGATCTCCCGTAGGATGTCGGCCGGCTCTGTGGAGTGGACTAGATCGACTGCAGGATAGGCTTCCCGCACTTCGTTCAACATTTCAGGAGACCAATTGGAGGCTACGAGTAGTTTCATATCATCATAAGCTTGAGTCAGAAGGACAGGAGAGGCGAATTGTCAGGCAGCCGTGGGAAGAGCGCCGAATCTGACATCGGCGGTCGGAAAGGCAAGGATATGGTATGTCTCCTGAAATCAGATTTATCCAGTGTAAAAAAGGAAGAGAGACCGCAGATTACTCGGATTAGGTCAATTCACGCCTCACGCCAGTCGGTTCCGGCGCTGAAGCCACCGTCTATCATGATGGTCTGTCCGGTGATGTAGTCGGAAGCATGGGAGGCAAGCATGAGGGCAAGGCCCACCAGATCGGTGGGAGTGCCGGGGCGCTTGGCCGGAATGCGCTCGTGCAGAAATTTGGATTTCTTGGGATCCTGCCACATGAACTTTTCGTTGAGCGGGGTGCGGATGAAGCCGGGACCGATGCAGTTGACTTGAATATTATCCGGAGCCCATTCCAGCGCTATGGTCTTGGTGAATTGACCGACGGCGCTCTTGGTCATGCCATATACCGGGAGCTCGACGATGCCCTGAATGGTGGTCATGGAGCCGGTGTTGATGATCTTCCCGCCTCCTTGTTCTTTCATCATGGGATAGACTGCCTGGCAGAGAAAAAGGATGCTGCGCAGGTTGATCGTCATAATGGTCTCGAAGGCTTCCGGGGTCACTTCGGCGGTGGGCTGGCGGATGTTCATGCCCGCGTTGTTGACCAGGATGTCGATGGAGCCGAGCTTTTCTTTGGCTTCGCTGGCCAGTCGGGCCGGCACTTCGTGATCTCTGAGGTCGGCGACCAGCCCGACGGCTTCGCCGCCCTTCTCCTCGATCATCCGCAGCGTCGTGTTCACCTTCTCACGATTGCTGCCGTGTACGCCCACCTTGGCGCCCGCTTCGGCGAAACCTACTGCCATGGCCTGACCGATCCCGCTGCTGGAACCGGTGATCAGGGCCGCTTTTCCATCGAGAGCAAACAACCGTTCAAGGACATCGGATTTCGGCATAGTGAGTTTTGCAACCGCTCTTTCCAGGGTTCTGACCGCAGATTAATCAGATTTCACGGATTTTCGAGAGAGGTGGTGAATTCAGCCCGAATGCCCATCCTTCAGGTATTTGTTCATCGGGCAAGTCTTTCACTTCGGATGAACCTCGCCGATTGCCGAGCCGTCCCGCTCCTCACGGAGCGAGCTACGTGTAGCCCTCTGCGTGAGCGGAGGGACCGGATCTCGGGTTCATTACCAGCCATAGTTGATGGCCACAGGCCTCGATGACGAACCTCTTACAAGTATGGCGACAATGATACGAGCGGAGGACTTTGAAACGATGGCTCTACCGGAATAAGAAAGCGCTGGCTTCAGTTGTGCGTGGGCTCGAGCAATCCGGGCAAGGCCAGACCCGCACTAAACGTCTAAACGGCGGACCATGGTTTGATTTCACATCGGACGGGACTTCTCTCATGCAATGAATCTCGAGAACCTAGACACGATACAATAAGCAACCAAATTGAAGGAGGTAATGGCTGAAGCGATACCTGTTCTTAGCGTTATAGAGACATTCAATTTGAGAGTTGGATACACAGCCATCCCATAAGGCCTAAACCCTGAAGGCAAGCCTGAGGGATGGAGCGGGATAGCGGTTGATATTGGGAAAAAGTCAAAATGTAAAACAGGGGGGAAATGGTTGATATGGACGGATGCTGTCCCACAGAGCTAAGGGGAGAAACCGGGCAGGTAAGCCTGTTGAGGCTGGGAACACATTCGATATCGGGTTCGTGCTGTCCCATAGAAGTCCGCCAGATCGAAAAGCCCGAAGCGGTCCCAGAGCACGCCGCGCACGAGCGTAAACAACCGGGTGAAGCTGTGCGGCCACTGGCTGATAAAGGCAATGTATCGGAGCAGAACGAGCAGCAGCAGGGCGGCCCACAGCTGCCAACGGATGGCCTGCTTGGAATGCCCGAGAAAATCGCAGACCTTGAAGGTTTGCTTGATCTGCTTGAAAAACACCTCGATGCCCCAGCGGCAGCGGTAGAGGGCGCAGACACTGGAAGGGGCCCAGTCCATGTTGTTGGTGAGGAAAACCATGACGACCCACTCGCCGTTGACTTCCACTTCGGCTTCGATCCGGCGCAACCTGCCGGGATACTGCCGGCGGGAGGCGGGAACCTTCAGGGTGACCTCGTCATCCCGCAGGATAGGTCCTTGAGGCTTGCGCAGGCGCTTGCGGCAAACATGGCAGCGCAGGTTGTCTTTGGCGCGCGTGACCCAGAATATGCCGCGTTCGCTCAAATGGAAAAGATTGGCAAAATGCACGTAAGCCTTGTCGAAAACCGCGATCTCTCCAGCCTGCAGCCCCGCGCACAGGGCCAGGGTCCGCGTGCCGTCGTGATGGGAAGCTTCTTCAATGACGGCAAAGCCGGGAAGAAAACTTTGCAGGTTGAGCCGCAGGTGCATCTTCGCCGCGGCCTTGCGCCGACGGTGCTTGGCCCAGTCCATGCAGTTGGCCACCAGGGCAATGGTGGTGGAATCGATCGCATGGATCGCCCGTTTGAAGCGACGGGGCAGGCCTCGGTAGCGCCCGGCCGGTCCAAAGCCCGGCGAAAGCTCTTGCAGATGCCCCAGCACCTTCCAGAACAACGCCTCCATCATGTCGCTGTCGCGCTCCCTATTGGCATGCGAAAGAGTGTTTCGGCTCGGTGCAACCGCTCCCCTGATCGCCCTGAGCTTGGCCGCATGATGCCGCAGGGTGTCGCAGACGTCGTTAAGCCCGATGGCATGGGTCAGTTGCGCAAAGAGCAGACTGACCACATGACTCCATGGCGTGAAGGTGCGCGCCTTTTTATCGACCCCGTACTCCCGGGCGAGTTTTTCCGTCAAATGCGACGGGATGAGTTTACAAAGCTGATGCAAGGTGCTGCTGTAGTGTTTCGTCGGCGTTATGTTTTTCATACTGCGGATTCTTTGGTCGGAATCCGCCGCCGACCACCTTTTTTTAACCCTGCCCGAAAGGGAGTCTCACCACATCCTGTGGGATGGCTGTGAGTTGGATAGGCAATGCTGACATCGAACGCGGAAGCGCCTCGCTCGCATTCCATATCGAGACTCCACTGACAGCATTCGGAGTAAAGTGGAATCAGTTCAACAGTCAGTTGATTGAGGAGGGGGCGGCCTTGATGGGCCATTGGGCGGGTTTCACCGTTTCGCCGAAATCTTTCCAGACCTTCAAGAGGCATGTTCCGTTTGACCGGGGGAGAATTCCCGGACCGCTGGTCCCCGAGCTCAGTCGCCTGCAGCGATTGGGTATTCTGATCGACAGCCGAGTACTTCGCGGAAAAAGAGGTTCCCGAATTCATCGGACTCCAATGACCAGTATGAGGTCCTCTTGCTCGACGGTACAGTCATCGGACTTGGCGGTATAGCGGTGAATCGAAAGAAGCGGGAGCGGGAGGCGGGATTGATTTCTATCAGATGGAGCTCGATCTAGGAGGGGAAACTACAAATTGACCGCAATCACAATCCGCATCAGCACTGGAGGGACTAGGGCCCCCGAGTCCGCCAGGCAGGCAACCTTGCTGATCCCTGATCATGCCTTTCAGGCGGGCAACCGGCCCGTTTCCGAGACCAGACCTGGCAGCGGCCTCCAGAGCCGTCGGCCCTCCAGAGGTTGGAAAACCGCTTCACATCTGCCCAGGTTCGCTGAATCTGGGTCTAGCCAATTGATCCTTCCGAGCAAATTCGAGGGCGCGGAAGTTCTACGAACATGCCGCAACAGACCCACTCAAGAATGACGGACAATCTATTTTTTGCCAGCCCATTTACCTTAATTTACCTTCCGTACAACTACCACGATCAGCACTTCGGGGAGGCTGTACCCTTTGTCCCTTCTTCCTTATGGCTCGTTGCCCGCTTTGCTTCATACGGTCTCCTGGTTCGTTCAAAACTCCGCTGTCTAGAGTGCGGTTCCCGGTGAGTAAACGCCGTTCTCCGTGAGAAAGGTGACTGAATTGCGACGGTGTACCATACCGCGCAAGTCGTGCCAGGAAACGATCAGATTTATCTTCTTGAGGCCTGCTGACTCGTTGGTCACTTCTCGGATGCATTCGTATTTACGAAGCGGAATTTGAGCGAAATAGGCGTGCGGATCGAAACTCGCCCTGGTATCGAGAGCGTTGATTCCTGTCCAGCCCAGAACCTGAATCTCATCCATCTCAACATCGAGTAACTGGGTGACGAAATCGAGGCTGCGGGCGTTTTCCGAGTAAATGATTCCTTGTCCCAAGGCGCTGAACAGACCGGCTATGACGAGTAAGTTGGCCGCAGTCCCCACCAGAAGCTCAGCAAGAGTAAATCCGCCTTGCTTTTCGTGCCCTGCCGACCTCGATCTACCTGTCCCATCGGACTTTCCCGTCGAATTTGCGAAGCGAAAGAAGCATGGGATCCAAGAACAGAGGTAGCCTAACGGGAAATTTCGCCGGTCTCCGTGTTGTTTCATGACTGATGTCCTGCTCTATGAAAATTCAATCTCTTTCCCTAGAATAGGGGATTTACCCTAGTTGCTCGCAGAGATCAATGGCTTTGCCTCGTCAAGCATTCGATTCACATTTAATTTACGAACTAACGTAAAAATTTCATGAAATGAGTTCACCGAGCTTCTCCCATGTTCCGCCATTTTCTCGAGAGAGAATCTGATACCCTTGAAGGCGTGGTTCGTTCAAAGCGATCGAAACGTCTGCCAACCGTTCTTTCGCGTGACGAAGTTCGTTCAATTCTCAGTAATCTTGAAGACATTCCACAACTGATTGCTAAGCTCCTCTATGGCAGCGGCCTACGGCTTCGAGAAGCACTCAACCTCCGAATTAAGGACCCGGATTGGGAGTTCAATCAGATTCGGTATCTCGAAAATCCCTGACGGTTCCCCTTCCAAAAGAAGCCTGATCTTGTCCACAAACCTCCTATCATCGACCAACCTGCGAACGTCGTGGCGAACATTGCCCCGACTCCGCAGCACAGGACCATGACAAAGAAGCTGAGCTTGCGCTGGGTGGAATCGACCGGGACAAAGGAGAGAATATTTAGTCAGCCAGAAAGTATTTCACGCACCTTTGGCACCTCGCGCTTTCGGGGCGCGGTCTTGTGTGGGGCGGTGAGCGCGTTTTATATTTTCAGTAGGTATATTCCTCTGTTTTCGATCCTTGGTTGAAATAGATGTAGAGACCGTCCTTCCCCGGGGCAACGATGTCGGGGAAACCATTGCCCGTCATGTCGGCCATATCGAAATAGATACCGAGACCGGTTGTTTCGCGTTTGGCGCCATAGTCGATGACCTGTTTCGCGAAGTTCTCACCCGTCCATTTGAAATAGTAGATGCCGTAATCATCGTGAGCTCCGGGATCTCTACCCTTATGCGCACGGTACCTCTTGCCCGTCACCAGTTCACATGCTCCATCACCGTCAATATCGATCCATTTCATGTCATGATACTGAGAGTTGAAGGGATCGATCGGATGCTTGATCCACCGGTGTTCCCCTCCCTCGATCTTGTGTTCAAACCAGTCGAGGCCGTAGGCGTGTGCGCCCCCGACGATCAGGTCATTTAGTCCGTTAGCGGTAACATCGACGACAAGAATGGGAACACTTGCACTTACTATCAGCGGTGGTCCGGGATTCCATTTCCAGGCTCCTGCGTAGGGGTCCTCAGGGGCTTCAAGCCAGCCGTCCCTGAGCACAATATCCATGCGCCCGTTTCCGGCGATGTCGCCGCAACCAAGCCCGTGTCCTTGAGGTTCCTCTCGAATCAGGTGCTTTTCGAACGCACCCGTTCCATTTCCCGTGGAATCGACGATTAATTTGAAGATATGAAGAGCGTTGTTGGGGGTGTTGGGAACAATTTCGAGCGTCCCATCACCATCGATGTCCCATGCTCTGGTTGATTCAATATTCCCGATAGGCTCCAGTTCATGGGCCTGCCACTCCGTGCCGGTTTTGCCTGGATTCTCGAGCCAGCGGAGTCGACCCCCGAACCAGCCACCAGTGATGATGTCCGGAAGTCCATTCCCATTCACGTCAAGAGGAATGGTTGAGAAGTCGTCAAAATACTCAACATCGTGCGGTTCCTGCGGCGCCACGATATGCCTTTTGAGGAAATCAGGTCCTTCATACCAATAGGATCCCGAAACGATATCGAGGTGTCCGTCTTGATTCACATCCATGATGCCTGCGGATTCAAAACGCTGATCATCAACGAGAAACTTTCTGAATTTCAGGGGCATGGGCTCACGTCCTTTCGTATCTATGTGGGATTCATTCCTTGCTGCGCCCCCCGCTCCTGTCAAATCGCTTGTCGGGACAGGGAATAATCAAGTTCACTCCGAAAGGCTTTTCGACTGGGTCTGCATCCGCCTTTCCCCGATTCTTGATGCTCTACTCGTCACCGCGGAGCGCACCACCACTTCGTGGGTCGTCAAACTGGGCGACTCAATTCGCACGGTGGTCTGACGAGTTGGCGGGAATGATGATCCCCCGCGAGGAAATCACGCGGTTCGGCTGCCCGAGTAAGAGCAAAATTGAAAGCCGGGAATCGGATTCGAACCGACGACCTACGCATTACGAATGCGTCGCTCTACCAGCTGAGCTATCCCGGCACGGGGAAGAAGATAAAAGGTAGAACGCAGAAGGCACAAGTCAAGGGAGGAGAGTCCAGAGGCAGAAGGCAGAAGGGGATACGAGTTGGCCGGGGAGGATGCGGAGAAGCGGGGAGAGGGTGACGGGGAAGCAGAGGATAACCACGGATGACACGGATGTGCACGGATGGGGGAACCACGGAGGACACGGAGACACAAGTAGACGTATTTTGTCCCCTTGATACCCAGGAAAAAAACGGCCCAACGGGGCGCGAGATCCCTGATCTGGGTGGCTACGCCCTGGGTGGAAAGACGGTCAGTACGGACGCACCCTGATGCGGCGCAAGAACCTCTCATGAAGTGCGGCGGTTCCGCTGACGGACTCGGCGGACAGACATTCGTTCGATCGATAAACGCAAATTGAGTTGGATGCTCAGACTGGCGTAGTTATGGCAAATGCGATCGATTCACGGTGCAGTCGGTCTCTAATTCAGAAAGACGATGGCACGCGACCGCCGCAACGATGATTTGCTGCTGGGAAAACGCTTTACAATCTGTGAATTCATTGTTGGCGTGACTCTCGATCCGATGTATGCCAGACGAATCCTGGGCACTTTCAGTGGCTTTCTGGCTATCGGCGAGTCCCGTCCGCTAAGAGCCCAGGCAGTGGCTGCGCCGCCCGGCGGCGCGGAATTCGATCGGTGAGGAAGCGATCATAACCAGATTGACGTGGGTAGGAGATAAGAAATGGCATCTGAAGAAAGGGTGCTCTGTTTTGAACGAAAGCTCCTGGACGAATTGGGTCTCTTCCAAGGGTTGAGTATGGATGTCGAAAGATACCTACCTGTTCTCACCGATCCAATAAATCTGAGTTACCGGGTGAGGAGCGAAGCTGAGAACGACTCGCGATACAAGCAGCTGATTCCTTACGTATTAATTATTAACGGTCCCAGGGTTCTAAGATACCGGCGAGGGCGGGGCGGAGAGGAAACCCGCCTTCATGGACTATACTCGATTGGCATCGGCGGCCATATCGCCGACGAAGATCACGATTTGTTCTCCATGGATGCCGCGGGTTACTATAACGGAATGCGGCGCGAAGTGAGGGAAGAGGTGGCTGTCGAACCGGTGAAAGAAGCGGCCATCGCCGTGATTAACGACGACAGCACTGAGGTCGGCTTGGTGCACTTTGGCGTTGTACATATCATGCACGTCGCAAATGATGACATCGTGGGTCGTCGAAAGGGGATTTTGTCTCCCGAGTTCGTTCCGATCTCGAGAACGTTGAAAAATCCCGACAGTTACGAATCGTGGTCGCGATTATGCATTGAACGCTTTGACATGTTAATGACAAAAGCGGATGCCTTGACCTAATCTTTTGGTTGGATCTGCCGCTCTGGTTCAATCAGACACTACTTCTCCCGAGCGTTGTCGGGAACCGAGCCATAAGCGAAATGACTGATGCGGTAGTCACCGCCATAGCGTGAGCTCTTGATGGCGCCGATGGTGACCGCTACCTTAGCGCGCTCAAATTCTGTCTGGTAGGTGGATTCGATGGTGAGCTCGCCAGCAAAATTGATCCGCATGGATCCGGCAACGCGGCGATCCAAGCTCTGAAATTCACCGAGCTCCCGTTGCATTTCGTGACAACGATCGCGGAAATCACGAATGGGCTCAGTACGGTGAAACTCGTCCGCCAGTTGAACATACAGTGGGTGAAAACTCCATGGGTACTCCATATCGCTACGGTTGCCAGGCTTGCTTTCGACTTTTCCCACCGCCTGATCGATACTGATGAGGTAGTCGATTAGAAGCGTCTCCACGACCTGCTTTTGTGTCTCGAGGAATTGAAAGCTCAACGATAACGCGGATAAGATTATGAGGAGTTGAATGAAGAAGAGGCCGATTCTGAGAAAAGCACGGTCGTGAGCCGGCGCCCGCTGCCCCGGTTGGGCGCCCTCGCGAATAACGTGAGTGCGGGCAATGCGGTCGTGCCAAGCCTGCCGATCACGGTGCAATAGAATCCAGAGGAAGCCGAGGCCCATGACCGCAGCCGAAAAGATGGATGATACCTGGCGAATGAAAACCTGTGTCCAGGTGGCCGGTTTTCCATCAACCGAGATCAGGCGGATTTTCAGGAGTCGATACCCCGGCGTGCCGTTGAATCCTCGCTTGAGCAGGGTCATGTAGAGGAGAAACAAGCATAGCGCTTCAAACCAGAAAAGCGTGCTCGCGCTGCGCATTGCGTAATATCCGGCAAAGAGAGCGCCGAGCACGAAGCCATCGACAGCGGCGGCGAGCGCACGCCGGATAAAGCTGCCATAATCTTCAGGTGCGTAGGTGAGTCGGGTGTGCCACACACCGTCGAAAAATTGATCGGATTCGGTGTCAGCCCGATCGCTTGAGGAGGTGGTGGTAGCGTCGATCTCGCCGCCCTGCTCGAGCATGGCCACAGCGGCGTAGAAAGAATTATCCGAGGCCACCGGTTCGTAATTATCGACGCTTTCAAACCAGGCCGCGAACTCCTCGCCCATGGTGGTCTCCACGGGCTTGCTCCGAGCTCTTTCCCGTTTTACCAGGACATCGTCCTGTTTCACTAGACGGGCCCGGAACAATTGCAGGATACTTCCCCGTTCAAAGGGACCATAGAGCTCATCGCCTCGTCGGATAGAGTAGGTCATCCCAGCGTCCTTGAGCTGAGCACTCCGGACCGGAAATCTCAAGTATTTCCGGTCCGGGCACTAACCCCAAAATAAGCGAAGCGGCATTTTGTGGCTCAATAGAGGTCCTGAAAAGCTTGCTAAAATAGCTACACAATCGATGGGGATATTACACGAATTCGCAAATTCCAACAGGACTTCCGGTCTGCGCGTCGGAAGGTCGATGTTGGGTCTGACTTGGCAGCCGGTTCAGTCCCCGCCAACGCAGCGGGCCGGCTCCGGAAGCACCCTGTCCATTTCATCGAGACGGTAACCGAATCCGTTTCCTCGCAAAGTCGAAAGGTCGACCATTCCGCCGCGTCGCTGGTAGATACCGGGATGGACCACAGCCTCGGCCCGCGATGCCTCCGGATAGAACTGCATAGAATTGGTTTCAACACCCATGATTGTGCCGCAATGTGCCGCCAAGAGTAGATGCGGCACCTGCGCCAGCATGGGATTGGTGAGGTCTTGCACCATCAGGGGCATGCCGTGAGCCCTTGCCCAACAAGCACCCAGAACGGCCCCGGTCTGGGTCTTGCAGGTCTTGAGGGCCACCCCGCTCCAGCCCAGTTCGCGACCCAGCCGAATCAACGTCCAGTCATGCGCACTTTCATCCAGGAAGAGTGGCTTCCTCGCCGAGACGCTGTGCACATCGATACCATAACGCTCGAGGTCATACGGAAAGGGCTGCTCGACATAAAGGATCATGCCGTATATCCGGGGAGACTCCCGGCAAAGGCGGTCCAAGATATCGTTGACATAATCGGGTTCCTCAACCGTACAGTTGAAATCAACTGACAACCATTCCACGTCCCGCTCCATAGCAATGGTCCCCACCTCCAGAATTCTGGCATAGTCCCAGGGGGCGTCATTACCGCGCAACTTGATCTTCAAGCACTTCAGGCCATCACGCTCGATCCAATCCTCGAGCAAAACGGGGTAACCATCAGCCGGCTCCTGACCAGTGAGGTCAGAGGCGACCAAGGGATCCAGCCCGCCTACCAGGTGCCATGCCCGCAAACGATTTACCGGATGGAAGCTCAGGAAGTCGGCGGGGTGCTTTCCTTTGAAGTTGACAGAGGTCCCCGAAGCAGGCTGCAGGAACTGGCCTAAATCCGCAGTCATAAAGTCCGTGCAATAGGTTTGGTAAACCGGAAGGGCGCAAGCATGCCCGAAGGCATCATGCAGTGCCTGGTCAAACACCGAACAGCAGACAAGCGCCGCCAGCCAAGGTATCTGTTCAGGGGAGCCGGGCTTATCGGCTGAGCCGTTCGACTGCTGCAGAACCTTTGGCAGAAACTGCTCTTGAAATGTATGACCAAGCTCGATGGCATGCCCCCAGATATCGAGTTCAGGCCAAGCGTCGGCAAGCGCTACGCAGAGCTGCTTCAAAGCTTCATGTCGATCGGCATAAGCTGACGCTGAGGGCCAAACCCATTGCACACTCAATGGCGTCTCTCCCCAACCCGAGAACTTGCGGCCGGCCCGATTTCTGATGGTCATGCAACAGCGAGCACAAGTCACCGCAGTCAGCGTTTCGCTGCCAAATTTCAACGGTACCCGCGTCGCAACGGGAAGGAAATAGAGCGATATGCCGATCACCCTTATATCAGTCGGTTTACTCATCTTTGGAACACCGCAATCGGTCCCATGTCGCTCCACCCGAAGGCCAAGTGTTTCTTCGTCCCAGCGACATTGCCCACCTGGGGAGTGGCCACAAGGCCATAGCTCCGACGTGGCCGTCTTGATGGCGACGAAAAATTACTATGCCATTTGTAAACCGATTTGCAAGAGGGGACCCTATCCTCGAAACCAGAAAGGCGAATGACCCAAATGAAGTTATTCACGGGTTATTCACAAGGGGAATTCGAGGCGGATTCGCCCTTCAATTGAGGAACAGTGGGGGGTTGAAGTGGTCTTACCCACAGAATTCTCGAGCACACCTGTAACGACAGGGAACCACTCAAAGGATTGAAGCCCATCACCGGTCGGCGCCGGGTTTACCAGTCGGCTCTTCAATTATCTGACTGCACTAGGTGTCTCCATTGATATTTATCCTTATATTGTTGATAATAAATAACTTATAAGCTTACAATCGACTGAAGTTGCTGAACCTATGAAGGCGGACCGGTTTCCTCTGGACAACCGAATGAGCCTTAATAGTACACGCTCTTCGTCCTTCTGCAGAGGACTTCCGTTTTCTGGGCCTCAACTGCTCAACGCTACCCAGATCGTCCTCCCCACGGTTAGAATGCGTCCGCGGAAGGCCTCCATAACGATTCAATGAAACTCGGGAAATTATTCACAATGACCAAGTTACAAATTTTCCTAGGGGAAACGCGTCGAGGTCCTTGGTTCTGTCATGTACCTTTCACTGAGGTTCACTACCCATCAAAGCAGTGCAACGCCATAGCCCTGAGTTTATGTAAGGTCGCCGGTGGGTCCGGCAAAAGGAATCCACCCTCTAAGCATGGAAAGGGATCAACGATGAAGCCCGCCTACCACGGTATGGACCGGGATTGCCCACCTGCCGGGAGTATGATTAGGATTAAGATTAGGAAGTAAAACTCCGTTCAATTTCATGATCGATCTAACAGCACGACACCTTAATCCGTCTTTGAGGTCTTTTGCTGGTAGTAACCTGATTCCGGCATAGTATGAAGAGACGATGCTAATAAATACCAATAGTGCATGGGGTCGGACGCTCCTGATGGGAATCGCGGCAACCGGAGTCGGCCTCCTCTCCTTCCTTGCAACGGGTTTTCGTCCTGCCAGCCAATCGGCGCAAGGGGTGGTCGAGAGTTTCGACCAATCATTCACCGTAAAGTCGCAGATCGAATACTACAGGGCGGTAATCATCGAACTGGATGGAACGGTATCCATCCGGCGCCTATTCATTATATACGACTATGCAGAGGAATCTGTGGACGGCATCTTTCGACTGTTGCCAGATCACGGGGACAAAGGGTTTATCCTGCTCTCCAAACAGAAGCGAAATGAAAAACCTCACTTTTTTTCCGCAAAGGAGGCGAAAGTCACGCGGAAACGCTCACTTAGGACAATAGCAAAATTAACTTGAACAATTGAGCTTGAGATCGACCGTCTATGCTGTTGTTTTACAGCATGGACAATCTGACTGCTTTAAAACACAAATACAAGATCCTGTCGAAGCATCTCGATGAGTTCGCGCTTCGAATCTGCGCTGCCGCAGATTCTCAAGCGCTTGGGCGGGGTGGGATATCTTCGGTGGCACGGGCCAGCGGTTTGTCGCGAACGACGATCTATGCAGGCTTACGTGATCTGCAAAGTGGTGCCGGGCCAAGGGCGGCAAGCAGGGCGGTAAAGCAGCGCGTGCGTAATCCCGGGGGAGGACGAAAGAAGCTTATCGATCGCGATCCGGATCTGTTGAGTGATCTTGATTGTCTGGTTGATCCGGTCACTCGCGGTGATCCACAGTGTGCTCTGCGTTGGACCTGTAAGAGCACCACGAAACTGGCCAAGGAACTGCAGCGAGAAGGCCACCGGGTGTCGCAACGCAGCGTTTGGGCACTGCTGGATCAACTCGGATATAGCATGCAGTCCAATCGCAAGACACGCGAAGGCAGTGACCATCCTGATCGCGATGCACAGTTTCGACATATAGCTGCAAAGGTAAAAAAGTTCCAGGATGGCGGGCTGCCGGTGATTTCAGTGGACACCAAGAAGAAAGAACTGATTGGTCAATTCGCCAATGGCGGCCGGGAGTGGCAACGCAAAGGCGAACCCGAGGAGGTCAACGTTCATGACTTTGCCGACAAAGAACTTGGTAAGGTGGTCCCATATGGCGTTTATGATATTACCCGAAACAAAGGCTGGGTGAACGTCGGGATCAATCGCGACACCGCCGAGTTTGCAGCCGCGACCATTCATCGATGGTGGCAGCAAATGGGGCGCAGGGCGTATCCTGATGCTCCTGAGCTGTTGATTACCGCCGATGGTGGTGGCAGTAACGGCAGCCGGGTTCGTCTATGGAAAGTGCAGTTGCAAAAACTTGCCCGGGAACTGGGCATGAGTATTCACGTTTGCCACTTTCCTCCCGGCACAAGTAAATGGAACAAGATCGAACACCGTATGTTCTCCTACATCACGGCAAACTGGCGAGGTCGACCCTTGAGCAGTCGCGCGGTAGTGGTGGAATTGATATCCGATACGCGAACCGAAAAGGGACTACAGATCGAGGCAGAATTAGACCTGAGCGAATACGACACGGGCATAAAGATCAGCGACGAGGAAATGGCCGGTCTATCCATAACACGGGACGAATTCCACGGTGAATGGAACTATTCGCTTAGCCCGCCAAAATGTTAATTTGTTCAAGTTATACTTTCTAGACTCCTTACCGCCATATCCGGCGACCCCTGCGACCATTGGGGTTTCATATCGAAGACATCCTCGACGACGACAAGGAAGCATGGCGGCATGAATTTATCGACGCCGCCGTGGTAGATGGACGCCAAAGCCGAATCATCGAGAACCGCTACAGCGACGAAGAAATGCAGCGATACAGCCCTTACGGTAAGCGACACACCTACTTCGCCAAAGCCGACTCGCGCTTTCTCAAGGTTGATTTTTTCGATAAGCGAGGCCGCATCATGAAAACTATGCGCGCCACCGCCCACTCCAATGTCGGTACCATCGAGCAACCCAAGGTGCGCGCCCGCATACTCGAGACCAACGATCACCGCAGCAACACCACCGTGGTCATGGTGAAACTCCAGGCACGCTATGATATCACCCTGCCCGGCGAGATTTTCCAGTCATCTTACGTTTAATCCTGGGGTGAATCGCACGACAACAGGATATTTGAGTGGCTGAAGGAAGATGTGTGAGATCAAACGCCCGGAATTTCGTTTCTGTGTAGCGTATTTCAGGCTCCTCCGTACTGCGCAGCGGTGGCGCCCGGTTTTCAGCTACAATACGCGTTCGGTACCGACTTCATATTCTTCTTTGGCACTCCAAGTTCAGCCGCGTAGCACGATTGGGATCAGGATGCCACGAATTGGCAGGTCTCCACAAGTGAGGGTGGCGGGTGGTTCCGGTCGCAGGTCAGCGGGGCCGCCGGCCGCCGAGTTCGGCTATGGCCGCTCTTTCGTAGCCCGGCGGCTTACCGTCGACAGCGTCGGCGGTTGCCCCGGGGTTCCGAACCGTGCGTAGGTCCCACTTCGCACCGCAATCTGCGCTACGCTCCGATAAGCAATGCGCTACGTAGTTTCCGGCCCGCAAAAAACGATACGTAATCGCCCGAAATCCCGCTCCAGAGGCTAAGTTTCAGGTCAGCCAAGCCCCCGGCGCGCTGCGCTTGGCCGGATCAAACAGGGATGAAACTTCGCCTTGCGGGCTCCTCAATGAATCCAACCATCAAGGTAGGACCGCCCGTTACCGGGCGGCCCCCTCGCAGATCCCTACGTGCGGTTTTCCCGCATAAGGCTCCTCAGAGTAGCGCGCAATTTCAAGTCCAGCAGGGAGCTTGATACGCTTTATTGGAGCATTCTTTTCCACCGTATTTGCTATGCTGAGTTGCTACTCCGTCCGTTCCTTCCCCATGACTGTTCGCGCAGTCTTGTGATCGGCCTTACCGTCTCCGAGTACTATGACGGATCTGACTCCCCGCCGCCCATCGGCTCGCCTTCTTTTCTGTTGGCTTCGCCTACCTCTTTCAAGGAAGCTCGCGGGGCCTCCCAGGTTCATGTCGCTTCCCTCCTTACATGCCACAGTCTTAAGGGACCCCGGCAGCCTCTCAGGGTTCTCACCTTCGCGAACCCTTCTTTCTGGCTTCTGCCACGTTAAACGCATCGCCGACTGCTTTGATTTCTTACGGGGCTGTATCAACTCTCGGGGGCTTGCGAATCCCCCTGCGGCCTGCATCGTTCCTGTGTACGCTTCACACATATCGTTTTGCCGGGATGTTCGCCTGCCCCTCCACGGGCGCCAGATGTTCACCAGCTCGCGGGCGTCTCCGCCCGCCGCCTTTATCCGTTCCTTCATGTGCGCAACACTCGGTTTATGCTGTTGGTTAGACTTTGTATAACAGGGACTCTCACCCTGTAGGAAGCGCCACGCTTCGCCTGGCGCACTAACGTTCCAACAAAATTCACTTGACATCGATTCCATCGCCCGCAAATCCGCTCCCAAGGCTAAGTTTCAGGTTAGTGAGGCCCCCGGCCGCGCTGCGCTTGGCCGGATCAAACAGGAGTGAAACTTCCGGCCGCGGCCCGCACCTGCGATCGTCTTCGGCAATGGCCGCTCTTTCGTAGCCCGCGGGCTTACCGCCGGCAGCGCCGGGGGTTGCCCCGGGATCCCGGACCGCCCGTATCTCCCACTTCGCACCGCAATCTACGCTGCGCTCCGATAAGCAGTGCGCTACGTCATTTCCGGCTCTTTAGCGCGACTGGGCATCAAGGTAGGACCGCCCGTTACCGGGCGGCCCCCTCGCAGATCCCTACGTGCGGTTTTCCCGCATAAGGCTCCTCAGAGTAGCGCGCAATTTCAAGTCCAGCAGGGAGCTTGATACGCTTTATTGGAGCATTCTTTTCCACCGTATTTGCTATGCTGAGTTGCTACTCCGTCCGTTCCTTCCCCATGACTGTTCGCGCAGTCTTGTGATCGGCCTTACCGTCTCCGAGTACTATGACGGATCTGACTCCCCGCCGCCCATCGGCTCGCCTTCTTTTCTGTTGGCTTCGCCTACCTCTTTCAAGGAAGCTCGCGGGGCCTCCCAGGTTCATGTCGCTTCCCTCCTTACATGCCACAGTCTTAAGGGACCCCGGCAGCCTCTCAGGGTTCTCACCTTCGCGAACCCTTCTTTCTGGCTTCTGCCACGTTAAACGCATCGCCGACTGCTTTGATTTCTTACGGGGCTGTATCAACTCTCGGGGGCTTGCGAATCCCCCTGCGGCCTGCATCGTTCCTGTGTACGCTTCACACATATCGTTTTGCCGGGATGTTCGCCTGCCCCTCCACGGGCGCCAGATGTTCACCAGCTCGCGGGCGTCTCCGCCCGCCGCCTTTATCCGTTCCTTCATGTGCGCAACACTCGGTTTATGCTGTTGGTTAGACTTTGTATAACAGGGACTCTCACCCTGTAGGAAGCGCCACGCTTCGCCTGGCGCACTAACGTTCCAACAAAATTCACTTGACATCGATTCCATCGCCCGCAAACCCGCTCCCAAGGCTAAGTTTCAGGTCAGCAAGGCCCCCGGCCGCGCTGCGCTTGGCCGGATCAAACAGGAGTGAAACTTCGGCTTGCGGGGCCGTTGGATGTGGCTAGAAGTGAGGGTGAACCGGCATTGGCTGCGGCAGTCAAAACCCATGCGCACATTGGAGCTGAATATGCCCCCAGGTCAGTCTGGTTCCGAGTCGGCCATCAACCATTGGCGAGGTCCGTCTGAACGGGCTCTCCCCCAGGTTAGAATCCTGATTTAACGGCCACCTCGGGCCGCAGCCAATGGCCTAACTAAAAGAAAGGAACAAGATATCATGGCAGCGAAAAAGAGCAAGCACAGAGCAAAAAGGAAGGTACGGCCGATACAAGCCTGTCCGGTGATCCGGCCGAACTGCGCGGGGATCGATTTGGGATCGCAGGAGCATTGGGTATGCGGACCGGCTCGGGAGGACGGCAAAGTCAATGTGAAGGTATTCGGCAGCACCACCCCCGAGCTGCATCGGCTGGCCGACTGGCTGATCGAGCAGGCAATTGAATCGGTGGCGATGGAGAGCACGGGAGTCTACTGGATCCCGTTGTACGAGCTTTTGGAATCGCGCGGTCTGGAAGTAGTGCTGGTGAACGCGCGCCAGCTCAGCCGGGTGCCGGGGCGCAAGACTGACATGATCGACTGCCAGTGGAACGAGCTGTTGCACAGTTGCGGACTGTTGCGCGCTTCGTTCCGGCCGGCCGAAGCGATCTGTGCGCTGCGCGCGGTGCAGCGGCAGATGGCCAATCTGGTGGACGCACGCACGCGTGCGGTGCAGTGGATGCAGAAGGCTCTTGACCAAATGAATGTACAGGTGCACCGGGCGGTCACCGACATAACCGGCCAGACCGGCATGGCCATCATCCGGGCCATTGTGGCCGGGCAACGAAATGCCAAAAAGCTGGCCGCTCTGCGGGACCGGCGCTGCAAAAAGAGCGAAGCGCAGATCGCCGAACATCTCAGCGGTAATTGGCGGCGCGAACACCTTTTCAACCTGCGTGGGGCGCTGCAGTTGTATGACCAGTTCGAAGAGATGATTGCCCAGTATGAACAGCAGCTCATCGAACAGATCGAGGCGCTGCAGCCGGCCCGGCGCCGTAGCCTCAAGCCGCCGGCGCATCCCAACCCGACCAAGGAAAGGGCCATGGGCAAGCGGGGCGAGCAACCGATGCGCACGGCGCTGTGGCGGCTCTACGGGGTAGATCTCACGCGTATCGACGCGATCAGCACCGGGGCCGCGCAGGTGGCATTGACCGAAGTGGGCTTGGATCTGAGCGCTTTCCCCGACGAACATCACTTTGTCTCCTGGTTGCGTCTGAGTCCCAAAATGGCCTTCTCCGCGGGCAAGGTGCTCAAGAAAAGACCAAACAGCTTCGGCGCCATCCGGATGGGCGCCATCCTGCGCATGTGCGCGCTGACCCTGCGCCACTCCCCGAGCGCGCTGGGAGCCTGTTTTAGGCGCACCGCCCGGCGCAAGAGCGGCGCGGTGGCCGTCTTCGCGCTCGCTCGCAAACTGGCCATCCTCATCTACCGCATGCTCCGTTACGGCCAGGACTACGTCGACGAGGGAGCCAAACGCTACGAGGCACGCTTTGCCGAAAGACGCTTACGATCTCTCAAAATGAACGCCCAATCGCTCGGCTTCAAACTAGTGCCAGAGGTCCAACCGGAGGCTGCATGACGATGTTTCCGGCCCGCGAAAAACGTTACACAATCGCCCGCAAACCCGCTCCCAAGGCTAAGTTTCAGGTTAGTGGCGCCACCGGCCGCGCTGACGCTTGGCCGGATCAAACAGGAGTGAAACTTCCGGCCGCGGCCCGCACCTGCGATCGTCTTCGGCAATGGCCGCTCTTTCGTAGCCTGCGGGCTTACCGCCGGCAGCGCCGGGGGTTGCCCCGGGATCCCGGACCGCCCGTATCTCCCACTTCGCACCGCAATCTACGCTGCGCTCCGATAAGCAGTGCGCTACGTCATTTCCGGCTCTTTAGCGCGACTGGACTAACGGCTCAACAAAATTCACTTGACACGCCGCAAACCCGCTCCCAAGGCTAAGTTTCAGGTTAGGACGTTGTTTACGGTTTTAGATCTTATCGAGGCTTCGTGATCTTAAACCTTATCGAGTCTCAAGCCGGATCCCCGCCTTCTTGCTGCAAAGCCCTCAGCCATTCGACCCCGAGCGAACGGCCGAGGGGCCGGTACCCGAGATCATGGTGCTAAACTCGTCTGGATTTTCCCGGCAGTTCCCATATTCGGCCATTGTCGAAAAGTTCAACCTCATGGTGCTTGCACCCACGAGGGCCATGCCTAAGAATCCCGGGGTAACACACTGGATGGACTATCTGGAATCTATCAGCGCGGCAGTTGAGGCGTCCCTGGCCGACGATTCGATCGGCGTCCCCGTATTCGTACGGGTGATTGCCGTCACTCCTGTGCCCTACCCGAAAGTCCTCCCGCTGGGAGCCCTTCTGTTGCAGGAGGTCTCGGGCTGGCTTCGATCTAAGGCATCACGGCTCTTTGCCATGTCCTCTCCGGATTCGGAAACGTTGACCGTCACGGCACTCTTTCCAAAGAATCGGTCAGCCCTGATTACTGTAGGCCACACACCGGATATTCCCTTGATCGAGCTGAGTGTGTTCACCACCGAGGGAGCCATCTACCACCGCGCGACCTCGCTGATCGTTCCCTTCCGCCAACCGCAAGAAATCCCAGACGAACAGGTCGAATCCATCCAACGGGCGGTGCAGAGGTCGCTTCAATCACAATCTCCGGTGCCCCTTTCGACGACATCGCAGCCATGAAACGATCGCCACACGGTGTGCTCCTGGTTTCGGGTAGGCAGACGCACCAGGAGAACTACGGACCCCAGTTCCTGAACGACGAACGGTGCCAGGTCGTAGGACTCTCGGACGAGAAGGACATCCCTTCGCGGCGGTTGGAACTGAACCGGGCGTTGGCCGACGATCTCGGCCTGGCCTACATTGAAGATCTCGACTCAGCCTTGGACTCGAGTTCCGTCGAAATCGTGTCCGTGTGTGCGGAGCCGGAACGTCGGGCCCGAATTGTCGCGCAATGTGCGGCTCGAGGTAAGCATGTTTACATCGACAAGCCTATGACCCCCTATCTGGACGCCGCCGACGAAGTCGTTGCTGCAGTTCAGACTTCGCGGGTACATACCCAGATGTTCTCGTTCGTAACTGCCCCTTGGGCCCTCAGGGCCAAGGCTATAGTGGAAACCGGTGAAATCGGGGACTTGCTGGCCGTTCATGTCGACAACATGTTTGCCAAGGGTCCAGGTGGACAGGCGGATCCCGACCGCCCGATAGATCACGAATTTCCGCCCCGTCGGTTCACCTTTGTCGATTCCAAGCGCGAACTTTACGCCATTGGAATTTACGCATTGGGATTGGTAACCTGGCTTTGCCAACGGGAAGTGGAGCGGGTGTATGGCTTTACCGCCAATTATTTCCTGGGCCCCCACCAGAAGAATCGCGTTGAGGACTTCGGCCTGCTTTCCCTGCACCTGGCGGGCGGTGTCCAGGCGACCTTGACGGGAGGCCGCACCGGATGGACCAGCCACGCTGACAGCGGGCTCAATCAAGTTTGCCTGATCGGCAGCAAAGGTTCGCTTATGCTGGATGCCCTCAGCCCGCGGCTTGAGGTGCGCAAATCGGGTAGGCCGTGGGAACCGCCCACCGTGAATCCGGAGGATCCCATGGGTTTCTGGTCATCAACTCAGAAGGCCGCCAATATACGGGAGAAATCGGAGTGGCGGGCCCTTCCCGTCGAAGCATCTCCAAAATCAGATGTCAGCTCTTTCATCGATCGGCTCGAAGCGGGACGCGACGGCGACATGAACGCCGCTGCCGCCGCTCATCTTACCGAGGTACTGCTGGCGGGTTATGAATCGGCGGCAACCGGAGAAGTCGTCAAGCTACCTTTGAAACGCGGCAATCCACACCAACAAAGTGGAGCATGAAAGAACCCCTGCACCATTACATCAAGCCGGGTATCCTGCACTTCATGGCCTATCCTGTGGCCGAGGGGACCGGTCCCGTTCTGGAAACATTAAAGAAGATCATCTCCGATGAGTATTTCGAAGTGATCGAGATATCCTGGATAAAGGACGAGCAGACCCGCAAAGAGGCTGGTGCCATGCTGGCTACCGCCGGAGTCGAGGTAAAATACGGCGCCCACCCGCGACTCCTGTCGCAACAGCTCGACCTGAACAGTGCGGATGAATCCATGCGCGGCCGCGCTGTTGACGAGGTCAAGCAGGGTATCGATGAAGCAGTTTCAATGGGCATCGAGGACGTCGCGCTCCTTAGCGGTCGCGATCCCGGCCCGGACCGCCGGGCCGCAGCCATGGATATTCTGGAACGCTCACTGCGCGAACTCTGTGCCTACGGCGAGGCGAGTGGAACGCGCATCGTCCTGGAAGTTTTTGATCAATCCGTCGACAAATGCTGCCTTATCGGTCCCGCCCGGGTCGCCAGGGAAATCTCCCAGAGAGTCAAGCAGGAGCACGATAACTTCGGCCTCATCGTGGATTTGAGCCACACGCCCTTGCTCGGCGAATCACCCGCGGATGCGCTTCGGCCCGTGGCCCAGTATCTGGTGCACGCCCATATTGGGAATTGTCTCCTGAGCGATCCCAGCGATCCTGCCTACGGAGACAAGCACCCGCGCTTTGGCTATCCGGGCAGCGTCAATGGCGTAGCGGAGATTGTCGAATACTTGAAGGAACTGTTCTATATTGGCTACCTGAAAGCCGACGGTTCGAGCCGGGCGTCCCTCTCCTTTGAAGTCAAACCGGTAGGTGCCGAGGATCCTGATCTAGTGATCGCCAACGCCAAACGATACCTTAATCAGGCCTGGAGCGAACTGGAGCTGTAAATCCGGCTGGGCAGCTTAGCTCCGTTCAATCGGAGCAGCACACCTTACCGTTGGAAGAAGAAATAAATTTGAACAGGAGGAAGCAGAGAGAATGTCCGTCAACGTTCCTCTGTTATCTCTTTTGCCTCCTGTAAAAATGAAAGATTGAGACACAGGAAGGGCTTGGAAAGCACCGCAAAAGACAAAAACATCGAACCATCGTCTTCACACAATTCGGCCTAACGGCCTCTTGTGTGAGCTGCTTACGTTCCGCCGGACGGCGCTTCGCTTGTCCGCCGGAATCGCGGCGCTCACTGCGTTCGCAGCCTTGCGCCGCGACTGGCGGTGGAATTGACATCTCGCGGGAGAAATTCATTCTTAAGCAACGATGCCAAAGACCCTGACGGAAGTGACCGAAGACGCAGCCCAACTGGCTCCCATGGAACGGCTCAAATTGGCGCGGATCCTTTTGGATCTGACCGAACCTAACATGGATGAAGTTGAGGATATCCAAGTGGCGTGGGATGTAGAGATTACACGTCGTCTAGATGAACTTCGATCAGGAGCGGTAAGGGGCATCTCGCTCGAGAACATCAAAGCAAGGATCGAGGAACGTTTTCGGTGGTGAAGATCGAACTCCACCCTGAAGCCGATTCAGAGTTTGCGTACGTTGTCGAAACGGATTTGGTATGGGTTCTGGCAGTCGGGCCGTCCCGCTCCTCACGGAGCGAGCTACGTGTAGCCCTCTGCGTGAGCGGAGGGACCGGATCTCGAGTTCATTGCCAGCCATAGTTGATGGCCAAAGGCCTCGATGGGGAACCTCCTAAGCAGCTTCGTCTTCTACCACCTTTTTCAGGAGTTCATGCATGAGAGTCTGCTAAGGCTTTTTCTTCTTTGATGCCAGTCTTCTCAGCTTTTTTAGCAATTGAGGATCGATTCAAATGGCGATGTGTCGCTTAGCGTGATCGCTCTTCGGCCGTCCGACTCTACGTCCTCGCTGCAACTCTTCGTCAATTAGCTCTCTACTATCAGCTCTATTCCACTGGCCGGCGCCGGGAACACGCGCCATAGGTCGCATCCACCACGATAGCGCATTCCAACCCAAAAGGCAGGTAACCCACGTACCCCGCCAAGGGCATTTCGAACAGTCGGTAGCCCTGGAAATAGGGAACCTGGTAGATCCATTTGGCTAAACTGTTGACGTTCCACATTTCCCAGAAGAACCCGCAACACAGCGCTGCTGTGGCCCAACCCACCACATAGGCGCCCCGGCCCCGGCTGACTCCCCCCAAATCGACGGGAGTGCGGGTAATTTCGTTGATCGCAAGCCAAACGATTACGGGTCCTGCCCAGAGGAGGGGGAAGAGAAAATGGGGAAAAATCCCGATCAGGCTGAAAGTTACGATTACGGAAGCCAGCGCGATGAAAGCGATGAAGCGAGCATGGGGAATTCGTAGAGAAGGCCCCGTGTCACTCAGGCGCTTGAATGAGGGTATGGTCTCCAGAAGCCGTTTCGTGCTGGTGACGGCGGGCAGGACCGTAGAGAAAGCGATGGTGGCGTGAATGATATACTCGATGGTGGAGAACTGTACAACGCCCAAATAGACCCAATTGCGCACGAGGCGGTTGAAGTACTCGAAAATCCACCAGAAGACCGCGCTTACCGGAAAGAGCACTAGAAAGGGCCCAGGTTCGTCCAGCAACGGACACTTCCCGGACCGCTGCTTTATACAGGCGTTCACGATAACGATGTAGCCCAGCCAAAGGAGCGTAAACGTGTATGCCTGCCAGGGCCGGAACCACTCGAATCGATTCCACGCCAGCAACCAGGCACCCGACAGCCAGAGCGCGCCCGCGCACCCCCACCAGGGGAATAGGCTTTTCACAGTCCGGGTTTGAGAGTCGAGAGAGTCGGCATTTCCCGGTCTGTCGACCCCGAATACCCAAGCCCCGGCGAGCAGAATGGCCACAACCAATAATCCGAAAAATGCGGTATTGGAAAGCGGTGGATAGTCGACCTGACGCGTCTCCGGCGGGAATTGCAGAAAGGGACTCAGCGAATTACCCGCCATATACAGTCCAAGGAGCGGCAGAATCAGGCAGATAATCCCCAGTACAAGGAAATTCAATTTGCGAGTGCGAATAACACCTTCTCGAGTCATATGAGCGGACCTCCTATGTGTTCAGCGTCATACTTTCGGTCGCCGGTTGCCCCGGTCTCGTGCCGAGGTATTCAGTGTTCCGAGCGCGGCGGCGTCTGGACTTCGGCAACACCAGCAGCCGCCTCCAGATGCCGATAAACCGACCGCGACAGCGCAGAAATATTATATCCCCCCTCCAGAATCGAGACCACGCGCCCCGAGCAGTGCCGTTGCGCAATCCCGATGACCAGGCAGGTCAATTCGGCAAAGGCGTCGTCCTCGAGCCGAACACCCGCCAACGGGTCCTCCCGATGGGCGTCGAATCCGGCTGAAATTAGAATAAGCTCCGGGCAAAAGGTGTCGGCGGCGGGCAAGAGTTCCTCGGCGAAGGCCCTGCGGTATTCGTCTATCGTTGCTCCCGCAGCCATGGGGACATTCAGGGTCGCTCCCCTACCCTCCCCACAACCGCGTTCATTTGCGGCGCCGGTGCCCGGATAAAAGGGATATTGGTGGGCACTGAAAAAGAAAACGGTCGGATCAGCGTAGAAGATCTCCTGAGTACCATTTCCGTGGTGAACATCCCAATCGACGATCAAAACCCGCTCAATGCCATACCGTTGCTGAGCATAGCGGGCAGCGATGGCAATGTGATTGAACAGACAGAAGCCCATGGCGGTGGCCGGCCGGGCATGGTGCCCTGGCGGTCGCGCACAACTGAAAGCGAATCTGAAGCCCTCATTCATGACGGCGTCGACGGCTCCGAGCGCGCCGCCTGCCGCCAGCTCAGCTACCCGGTAGGACTCGCTTCCGATAGGAGTGTCTCCGGCATCCAGAACCGACCTGCCCGATTGCCAGGCCGCCTCCACGAATCGGCGGTAGGAGGCATCGTGAACCGATTCGATCCGACATCGCGCAGCCGCCTCGGGCTCCCGCCAATCAAGCTTCGATTCCAGGTCGGATGCCTTTAAATGGGAAACCACCCCACGCGTACGGGCGGGACACTCAGGGTGGTGAGAACCGGAATCATGGAGTTCGTAGTCCGGATGGGTGACGACCGCGATTTTTCCCATCGCAACCTCTACCGCTGCCTTCCCAGAGCCATAATCTCCCGGGAGAGCAGGCTGATACTCAAATCATGCTTTCGCGCCTGCGCGTCGTAAGCTTCCAGTCGTTGCCAGAATGATGGCGAGTGATCCAGATGGGCCAAATGGGTCAGTTCATGGTATATGATATAATCGTGGAGGCTCGGCCGTAAGAAGATGAGCCGCCAATTCAACGAGAGGTTTCCTCGGCTCGAGCAGGAACCCCACACCGTTGTCTGGTCCCGCACGCTTACCCGTTCGAAATCAAGTTTTGTTCTCTCCGCCAGTCGGCTTGCCAGTTCGCGGATCGATTGATTCGCAAAGTTCCGCAACAGCGCTACAAGCTGACGGTCCAATGACGCGATCGGATTAAGCAGGAAAGTTATGCTGTTCGCCTCGCTTCTCCACGCCGAAGTCGAATCGCGGCAGGAGAGGCTCAATTGAACCGGGATGCGCCGTCCCTCTCCTGAGATCCATTTCTTTCGACCCAGGTAGTCAAATACCGTTACGCACGGGGGGAGATTCTCGAAAGTCTCTTTTACCCACCTTCCCTTACTTTTCAAAAACTCGATGCCCATCTTCTCCGGCGTCGACCAAGGCAAACTAATCAAAATATGGTTTGCGTCACTCACGGTCAGTCGCAGATGGTGGCTGCGGCGCGAGCGCCGCACTTCGTAGGGGACAAGCATGCTGCCACCGGGTGTGCTGACTTCGCAGAACTTGACCTCATGCCCTCCCCTGTTTCCGCGCTTCATTTTCCATTTCACTGATAGCGGAAGAGGCAAACCTCCGCAAGGCGGATTCCGGATCAATCCTGGCCCGACGACACGCGGCCACCAGGGTGAAAAGCCTGCCACCGGCTTCAGCTTCAGTTAATTCACTGTCCTCATCGTCAAATATTTTGGTGCCGCCTACGTGTTCGCTACTGGACTCATGCTGCTGAATCTGTTTGCAGACCTCTCTTGCGTAGAGAAGCGCGGGAAGCCGCAGGGGTGGGCGTTTAAGGAGACGCTTTCCCTCCTGAGCACCGCTGCGGGCGGCTTCTTCCGCCTTGATGCGCTCCCATTGGCTCAATACCTCATCCGAGGTCTCCAAGTTCATGCTTCCGAATACATGGGGGTGGCGACGGATCAATTTGGCGTTGATTTCCGCAGCCACGTCATCGAGATCAAACCTTCCACGCTCCGATGCCATCTCAGCATGCAGCACCACCTGCAGCAGGACGTCACCGAGTTCTTCGCGCATATGATCGAAATCCAACCGGTCGATTGTTTCCAGAAGTTCTGCACACTCCTCGATAAGACAATCGGCCAGAGACTGGTGCGTTTGCTCCCGATCCCAGGGACAGCCCCCGGGTCCTCTGAGCCGCGCCACCGTCTCTCGTAGTTCATCCAGGCTATTCACACCTTCAGATTTGGTGGAATATGTGACGATGTGCAATGATTCGGTCCATGCTGGTCACGATACCGACCCCGATTTCTGGGTGCATCATTCTTTCTTTCAACGTAGACGAGCCGGTTCATTTACGGTACAGAAAACCAGGAACCTTGTATTCCAATTCACAGGCAGGGTGGCGAATGTCTCCATGAAATCGGGATTGGGGGTCGCGCAAGGCCTCCCGTCCTGGAGCGGCTCGACCGCCTTCCCCAGCCTCTAAAATTGCCTCGGCATACCTCATCATATGTGCGATTGTAGTATTTAGCGGCATGGATAAGCTCGATGAAATTATGGCCTGGAAACGCAGCGAGATCGCCTCCCGCGTGCGTCCGGTTCAAGCAAGTGAACTCGTGCGCTTCGCCGGAACCGAAAGACCGGGCGATTCTTTTATCGATGCCCTGGCCGATCCGAGCCAACTTTCGGTCATCAGCGAAATAAAAAGGCGGTCGCCCTCGGCCGGAGCCATAGTTGCCGAATCCATCTCGGCAGGTGAACTGGCTCGTCGCCTTTACAACGCCGGGACCGATGCTATCTCCGTGCTCACGGATGAGAAGTATTTTTCCGGTCACATTCGCGATCTCTGGGAAGTCAACGACCTGCTTGGGCACCGCCAGGACGCTCCACCCACTTTACAGAAAGATTTTTTCGTCCATCCTGTCCAAGTGCTGGAAGCGGCTGAAGCCCGGGCTCGCGCCATTTTGATTATCGTGCGCGCCCTTTCCGATGATGAAATCGGTGCGCTTCAGAATGCGGCTGACATGGCTCAACTGGAGTGTCTCTTCGAAGTCCATACAGAAGCCGATCTGGAAAGAGCGCTGGCCTTTCAGCCGAAGGCGATCGGCGTCAACAACCGGGACCTGGCTCGCTTTACGACCGACCTCTCCCAATCCGAGATGCTTTTGCCGCAGATCCCAGATGAGGTAATCAGCATCAGCGAAAGCGGCATAAATGATCCTGAAGACGCCGCCCGTGTGCGGGCAGCGGGCGCCGACGCGATTCTGGTTGGCGAAGCATTGATGCGGGCGCAGGACCCCGCATCGCTGATACGGGAAATGCACCGGGTCTAACCGGCCCCGCACCCGTTTCCCATGCACCTGCACCCGGAACCTCTCACGCGAAACGCAACTCGCGAGATCCTCGAGCGTATCGGAGTCAGACCGTCCAGGAAACTTGGGCAGAATTTCTTGATCGATGCCAATATCGTGAGAAAATCGCTGGCCTTGGCGGAGATTCGGCCTCGGGACGTGGTGGTCGAGATTGGCCCGGGCCTGGGCATCCTGACACAGGCGCTCCTGGAGAAGGGAACAGAGGTCTTTGCGATCGAAAGGGACCCCCGGCTTTTTGAGTTTCTAGCCCAGTCGATAGGGTCGCTCTTTCCCGAGCGCCTCCACCTCATGCGGGGCGACGCCATGAAAGCGCCTCTGGCCGGTCTCGAGGACCACCCGGATTCTCGATTGCCGGATACTTTCAAAATCGTTTCCAATCTTCCCTATGCGATCGCCACCCCCTGGCTGGAGCGAGTGCTCTCCGGACCGCTGCCGAACCAATTGGTGCTAATGTTGCAAAAGGAGGCGGCCGATCGCTTCACAGCTGAATCAGGAACCAAGGCGTTTGCGGCCATCACCATTTTCCTTCAGGCTGCCTATAATTCTGAAATAGGGCATCGCGTCTCTGCAGAATGTTTTTTTCCCAAACCCGCCGTCGATTCCGTCATTTTGAACCTCCGGAAGCGGCATGAACCCTGCCAATTCGAGAAATCGATTCGGGAATTAATCCGGAGGCTCTTCACCCAACGCCGCAAGCAAGTCGCGAATCTGCTCAGAAACCAGCCCGATGGTCAGGTCTGGCTGCGCAACTTTGAGTGCCTGGGAATCCCACCCACCTCCCGGCCCGAGCAGATTCCCGTATCCGCCTGGATTCGCGTTGCCAAGCAGTTGCGGTGCCCGATGAGTAAAGATAGTGAGTGATCGACCTTGAAACGAGTAGCCATGTAGCTGGCCACCAGTAACCTGCACTCTGTGCTACTATGCCGCGCTGAGCGTGCTCCTGAAGCTCGGCACCCAACACACACAAGGCGAAATCATTTATCCCTTGGATGACACTTACATCCACATGGCCGTCGCCAAGAACTTTGTTGAGCACCACGTATGGGGCATTACGCAATACGCGTTCAGGTTCATCCACGACGTCCCCCCTTTGGACTGCTCTCCTTGCCGTTGATTTGCCCGGGCCGGATGCAGGCGATGGCTTAGCCGCGCCTAACCTGAAACTTAGCCTTGGGAGCGGGTTTGCGGCGTGTCAAGTGAATTTTGTTGAGCCGTTAGTCCAGTCGCGCTAAAGAGCCGGAAATGACGTAGCGCACTGCTTATCGGAGCGCAGCGTAGATTGCGGTGCGAAGTGGGAGATACGGGCGGTCCGGGATCCCGGGGCAACCCCCGGCGCTGCCGGCGGTAAGCCCGCAGGCTACGAAAGAGCGGCCATTGCCGAAGACGATCGCAGGTGCGGGCCGCGGCCGGAAGTTTCACTCCTGTTTGATCCGGCCAAGCGTCAGCGCGGCCGGTGGCGCCACTAACCTGAAACTTAGCCTCCGGAGCGGGATTGCGGGCGATGGAATCGATGTCAAGTAAATTTTGTTGGACCGTTAGCCCAGTCGCGCTAAAGAGCCGGAAATGACGTAGCGCACTGCTTATCGGAGCGCAGCGTAGATTGCGGTGCGAAGTGGGAGATACGGGCGGTCCGGGATCCCGGGGCAACCCCCGGCGCTGCCGGCGGTAAGCCCGCGGGCTACGAAAGAGCGGCCATTGCCGAAGACGATCGCAGGTGCGGGCCGCGGCCGGAAGTTTCACTCCTGTTTGATCCGGCCAAGCGCAGCGCGCCGGGGGCTTGGCTAACCTGAAACTTAGCCTCTGGAGCGGGTTTGCGGGCGATGGAATCGATGGCAAGTGAATTTTGTTGGACCGTTAGTTTGGATTCATCGAGGAGCCCGCAAGGCGAAGTTTCATCCCTGTTTGATCCGGCCAAGCGCAGCGCGCCGGGGGCTTGGCTGACCTGAAACTTCAGGCCAGGAGCAGGTTTCAGTGTTCAGGTGTCAGGATTTGATTGCGCTTCCTCAGAACTGACAACTGTTCACGAGCGAAGCGAGAAGGCCTGACAAACCGGCACCTGAAACCTCAGGCCTGGAGTAGGTGTCAGTGTTCAGGTGTCAGGATTCGATTGCGCTTCATCAGAACTGACAACTGTTCACGAACGAAGCGAGAAGGCCTGACAAACCGGCACCTGAAACCTGACACCCGACACCCGACACCCGAACCCTCTCAATAGTTTCACGCCTGTTGAATCCGGCAAGGGTCAGCTCAGAAGCCGGTGGCCGCGCTAATTAGGTACCCTCCCGGAAGCGCTCCGCCGAAACGACCGTCTGCTCGATCAAGGTCGCGATGGTCATCGGTCCCACACCTCCCGGAACGGGCGTGTAGGCGGCATACTTTTCATCGGCTCCGGTCAAATCGATATCTCCAACGTTTCCGGGATTATACCCCGCATCAATCACTACCGCGCCTTCTCGCAGCCATTCCGCTTGAATGAATTCGGGCCGGCCCACCGCTCCCGCGACGATATCAGCCCTGCGCAAATGATCCGGCAAGTTCTTCGTCCGCGAATGGCAGACGGTAACCGTGGCATGGGCAGACAGCAGCATGAGCGCGATCGGTTTCCCCAAGATCGGGCTACGACCAACAACCACGGCATCGCGACCCTCCAGGGGAATCTTGTAATGATTAAGCAAACCCATTATACCAGCCGGGGTAGCGGAACCATGGACCGGTTCGCCCATGGCCATGCGGCCGAAGCCCAGGCAAGTGACGCCGTCGACATCCTTTTCCAACGCGATGCGGTCAAAACAGGCGCGCTCGTCAATCTGTGCGGGTACCGGATGTTGAAGCAGTATTCCCCGTACCCGATCATCAGCGTTCAAAGCATCGATCTGGTCAATTACCGCTTCGCTGGTGCTGTCGCCCGAGAGAAACACCTGGCGCGACTCCATACCGATACGCCGGCAGGCATTGCCCTTCATCTTAACGTAAGTCGCCGAAGCGGGATCGTCGCCAACTAGGATGGTGGCCAGCACGGGGCTAAACCCGTCCCCTGCATTCCTGATGAGCGCGACACGATGCTTGAGGGCGCTGCTCATTTCTCCTGCAAGCCGCCTGCCATCGAGAACTATTGCACCCATTTTTCCACTCCTCCAGGTTTGCGCCCGAATCTGCCGGAAGCGATTTTCCAGCCTCTGGAGGGCCGACGGCTCTGGAGGCCGCTGCCAAGTCTTGTCTCGGAAACGGGCCGGTTTCCCGCCTGAAAAGCATGATCAGGGATCGGCAAAGTTGCCTGCCTGGCGGACTCGGGAGCCCTCAGCTCGCCTCGGCGAAGCCTCGTGCGGAGACGGGTCCCTTCAGAGGTGATACGGATTGTGTTTCCGGTCAATTTGCTGCGCCGTTTCTTAGGCTTCACTTCGGAAGTAATCCTATTCCCCTTCTTAATGGATTTTGTAACTCATTGATATATTAGAACTTCCGTTTATTTTCACGAGCTCCTAAGGTCCTGGGTTAAGCCCCCAAAATGCCGCTTTGCTTATTTTGGGACTAGTGCCCTGTCAGACACGATACTACTCTTCGGATGCTTTGCGGTGCGTCAACTCGTGCCAAAATGAGACCGTAGGGCGCCCCATACTATCGCGCCAACGCTTTTCGGCCGCCATGACGCCAACACCCCTCACAATATCCAAGCGACTTACATTCGTGTCGAAGCCGAGAACCGGATATCCGGATCTCGCCAGATTGGAAGACATGAACGACCCCATCGTTCCGAGGCCGATAAATCCGATTATAGGCTTCATACTGTGGTTTTATGGTAACGAGTTCCGAGCCCATGTCACGGCTCAACCTGGTGTCTTCTCTGACAAATAAGCATGACCGATATGGAGGGCACCATAGGGTCGATAGCAAGGCGGGACTCCTCTGAACCTCGTCTCAGACTGAGCTGTACCCACCCCGGCCTTCGGCCACCCCTCCCAAGAGTGGATCTTCCTAACGGTACCCGGCTATAACAGTCCCCTCCTCGGAGGGGTGGCCGAAGGCCGGGGTGGGTCCGATACACCGGGGGAGACCCTGCACCTTCCCGTTTCATCCGGCTAAAACCAGGGCGGCACTGGATACATTGCCCTTCTGAGACTTCAGTGCAAGTGTCGTTCAATTGATTGAAGCTCCAGGGATTCGCCGTCAGCTTCATGGCATGTTCAAGCGAAACAACCTTGGGCCAAGCCCTGGCGGACGGCTACCGGGAACGCTGTTTCCTGGCAACTAAAGTGAGCGGGCGCTACGAGACAGGACCCGACCGATACAACGGCGTCACATTTCCGATTCGACACGGAACGATGCTTTCCCGACTATCAAACTTATGCTTATTCATCCGAGAACGGTAAACGACCGCATTTTCGAAGTCTGGCGTAGCCCCGGACGCTTCACCAAAAACCCCGACATCATCCAACTGAAATCGGGCCGGATCCTATTGGTTTACAACGATTCCGACAGCCACGGACAGCAAGGCTATCTGGTGATCACGCTGCTCGCCAGCGACGATCTGGGCAAGACCTGGTTCAAATTCAGGGAGATCGCAACGGCCGATCGTGAACGCGGAGACGAGCGGCTGCGCACGCCGCGCATCAGTCGCCTGAGCGACGAACGGGTCGTGATCATCTGTGATCTTGACGACAACGGGCATTTTCACGAGGACCAGCCTGCGGGAAACCAGGTTTGGTGGAGCAACGACCAGGGGGAGACCTGGAACGGGCCCTTGAACGACGGAATCATGGGCTTCGAACCCGACCGCATCATCGAGCTTCCCAGCGGGAATTTGCTCGTAGCCGCGCATTTGATGAGGCGTGAATCCCAGGAATTCGCCGAAATTGTAACGGAATCAGGCGATGGCGGAATTACCTGGCGGGAATTAGCTACGGTCGCTCACGACGGCTACCACCGTTTTTGCGAAGGCGCCATTGTCGTCCTCCACGACGGAGGCACGCTGGCCTGTGTGATACGGGAAAATCACGGAGCCGGCATTCCCTGCCTGGTGGCGTTCTCCTACGACCAGGGAAAGACTTGGTCGAAACCCTTGTATTGCCCGTTCGCGCTGCATCGTCCTTATGCCAAACAGCTGCCCGACGGCCGCGTTCTGGTCACGGGTCGCCATGTAAACGGAGGATTGGGCACCTACGGCTGGGTGGGCGATCTGGAGGGAGAGGCAGGCACCCACGTTATCGGCGGGCCGCGACGCAAGTATGCCGCCCACCTCGATAGCGACTGTCTGGTGATCGAGAACAAACCCGAGCATGAGTGCCGCTACTCGCTGCTGCCCGCCGAATCCAGCTTCAGTGCTTTCGAGTTCGAAGCCCAATTGCGCGTCGAAGGACCCAACCTCGATCCGTCGGTGGTTCTTTCGGTAGGCAGCCACGGAGCCATGCTCATCATCGGTCCCGATTCCATTTCCTGGGTTACTGGCCAGCTAAGTAGACCCAGAAACGTAGACTCCTACCAAAATCTCAATTTCAGGCAGTGGAGAACGGTCACTATCACCCACAAACAAGGCTGGATGCGCATTCTGGTCGACGGCGAGACGGTCTTTCATAAATCGATATTCGGTGTGCGTTTGCAAATATCCGATACGGGATCCGGGGATCCCGGTCGCCGGACGCAGTTCGGACAAGCCGGCGATTCCGGCAGGAGCTTCTGGAAGTCGGTATCATGGAAGGTAGAAAATCCCACGCTTGACGACCATGCATGGTCATGGGAAGCGGCATCAGGCGAGTTCCCCGACCAGTATCAACGCGATCGTCTGATTCAGATCCATGGCAACGTTCCCAATCCCAGTCCAGACCACGGCTACTCGTCCTGGCTGCGACTGGACGACGGGCGAATACTTCTGGTGGATTACACCAACGTCGGCGATGTCCCCCCCACCTGTCACCTCGTAGGGGTCTACCTGACTGATGATGATCTCGCCTGATCGCCCAAACTCCAGGTTGTTTCCTTCCTAATACCTCAAAATGAACCTCGTCGATTACCAACCTTTCCCGCTCCTCACGGAGCGAGCTACGTGTAGCCCTCTGCGTGAGCGGAGGGACCGAATCTCGGGTTCATTGCCAGCCATAGTTGACGGCCACAGGCCTTGATGACGAACCTCTTAATGAACCTCGCCGATTGCCGAGCCGTCCCGCTCCTCACGGAGCGAGCTACGTGTAGCCCTCTGCGTGAGCAGAGGGACCGGACCTCGGGTTCATTGCCAGCCATAGTTGATGGTCGCAGGCCTCGATGCGGAACCTTCTCTGAAAAGCACAGAGTCTAAGCCCGCCAAATTGCCAGCAGATGAGTAACCTTCGCGTCGCCATAGTTGGTTGCGGATCGATTGCCCGCCAACATGTAATTCGATATCATGCGCATCCTCATGCCGATCTGGCGGCGCTTGCCGATGTGGTCCCGGGACAGAAGGAAGCAATGCAATCCCGACTAGAGGCGGCCAAGGCTGATCCCGGCATCATCGAACACGTCCCCTACTTTACCGATGTAGCCAGAATGTACGAGGAAATTCAGCCCGACGCTGTTTCTATCTGCACTCCACACACGCTGCATTACGACCATTGTTGCCAGGCCCTTGAAGCGGGATGCCACGTCATGGTGGAGAAACCCATGGTGACTTCGCTTGCCCATGCCGTGGACCTTGAGAAGCGGGTGGCCCAGAGCGGAAAGCAATTGCAGATCGGCTACATCACTCCCGCTCGCGCCAGTTGCCAAAGACTCCGCCAGCTCTGTCGGAATCGAGAATACGGCGACCTGAAAGTCGTCAACTGTCACATCAGCCAACCCTGGTACGAGCCTACCCACGGAAGCTGGCGTCAGCAGCCCGAACTCTCGGGTGGTGGAATGATATACGATTCCGGCGCCCATGTTCTCAACACCCTCGTCTGGACGGTTGAATCCGATGTCGAAGTGGTGCACGCGTTTGTCGACAATCTCGATGCTCCGGTCGACATCAACGGCACGATCAACGTGCGTTTCACCAATGGCGTCATCGCCTGCGTGGCGGTCTGTGGACAGGCCACGGCTCATTCGAGCGGCACCTGGAACTTCGAGCACGGCAGCGCCATGTTCAATCCGTGGAATGCGGGACCGCTGACCGTCTTTGAACGCCGCGACGGCAAGAACTCGGAAGTGGATGCACAGGTCACCGGGGAGGATACGACCCCGCAGGACAACTTCATTGATACCGTGCATGGTAATGCGGAGCCCGCCACCTCCCCTCGCAACGGCGTAATTCAAAGTCAACTCATGGACGCCATCTACGAATCCGCCCGTAGCGGCTCCCCCGCAAAGCCTCCGCGCTGACGCAGATGGCGGCAGCCGCCACTATGAAAAGAGCTTTTTGCGCTATTACTATCCGGAACATGGGGAGGGATACGCCCGAATCAAGCGTCAAGAAAAGACCGCGTCGCCGCCTATGCGTTGGTCATGGCAGATCTCCGTTATGCGGTTATTTTGTCGTACACCAGCCTTGCTGCAGCTATGTCCTGGCAGGCCATTCCAATTGAGTCGAAGACGACCGTTGCATTCGAATTTACCGGCCGGCAGCCGGCGAGGACTTCACCCAATTCAGCGTAGATCTCAACGTTGAACCGTCGTATGTTGCCAGAGTCGGTCAACGTCCCTTCGCCAGAGTCGACAACGACCACGTTAGTCATCGTTTCGGCATCAACCTCCCCGCCATCTGGACCTCCCCACCCTACGGTCGCAACTTTCGCGCCAGGGCGCAACCAGTTACCTTCGAGAACTGGCTCAGTAGCGGATGTAGCCACCACAACCACCTCCGCGTCACGAACTGTCTCTTCGCACGTCATCGCCTTGCCACCTACCTCCTCTGCGAGCTGCTCAGCTCGCTCTCGCGTGCGATTCCAGATGCGGATTTCCTCGAACTCGCGAACATGCGGCGGGGCGGTTGTGCGATTCGATCTTGCGAGAAATCGATCATCACCTGGCGCATCACCGGAATCAGGTCCTCCATACGCAGAACGCTGGCTACCGCTGGTTCATCTAACTAACGCATATGTTTGCCCTCAAGGTCGGCGTGACGTCGTACATTGGGAATTACACCGGCGATCAAATCCTTGTGAAGATCGGTAAGATGCTCCTCTAAATCCGTCAGACTCGTTCCCTGGGTGACATAATCGGGAAACTCGTCGAGATAACCCAACCAAAATTCTTCGTCCTGTCAGCAAGGCCCCCGGCTGGGCTGCGCTTGGCCGGATATATCAAGGGTGAAACTATTGAGAGGGTTCGGGTGTCAGGTTGTCAGGCCTTCTCGCTTCGCTCGTGAACAGTTGTCAGTTCTGAGGAAGCGCAATCGAATCCTGACACCTGAACACTTAATCCTACTCCAGCCGCCAAACGGCCGATCTTCAGACTTTACCGTGAGGAAGGCAATGCCGGAACAAAGCCTACCGCCAGATTATCACTGGAAATCTGAACGTGATCGTTCCCTGTAGCTGCTGCGGAGAGTAGGCTTTTCTTGGGGATGTCGTAGTCCATTGCCTTGCCGTAGGCGAAACAGCGCTTCGCCCTACGAGAAAAGCTTTTGACAAAGAGGTTTTCTCGTCCTTGACATAGTAAACATATGTTCATATTACGGGATCCTTTTATGTCTCTATTTTCGGCAGTGCAGAAGGATCCGGCGACAGCAGGTGGTGTGGCCGCCTTTCCGGCTCCCCTTTGCAGGCACTCCGGGACGATGCCGGAACGGGCTGGAGAAAGGCCGGAGTCAGGGATTGAGAGCAGAAGGACGATCCTGGAACAGGGGAATGGGAACAGAGTCAGAGGGCGTCTCACGATTACAGATTTGCGGAATCTGGTCGAAGCGCGTTACCCGCAGGCCATGGGAGCAGGAAGGCTGCCGGACAAGCACAACGTATTGCCTACCCGCATCCCCGGTCTCGATGAACCCATGGGAGGGGGTGTGCCCAGAGACGGGCTTACCGAACTGGTCGCCGCCTCACCGAGTTCGGGAAGCCAACTCTTGCTCATACGCCTGCTGAAAGCGCTACGGCAGGAGCAAGGGATGGTGGCTTTGGTCGATGGGGCAGATTCATTTGATCCCGACAGCACGGAGGAGGATCTGATGACGCATCTCCTGTGGGTTCGATGCGCGCAGGTCCGCCAGGTCCTTCAGGCGGCCGATCTGCTGGTGCGGGACAGTAACTTCGCTCTGGTCATCATGGATCTGCGATGGAGTGCCGGGAGTGAGGTGCGGCGTATTAACGCTACTGTCTGGTATCGGCTGCAACGCGTCGTAACTCACAGCGAAGTGGCGCTCCTGGTGCTGAGCCCCCGTCCCCTGGTTCCGAGCGCGCGCTTCCGTTTTCAGCTTACCCGGGCATTTCCCATGGCCGCGCTGCAGGCGGATCAGGCCGCGTTGACGGAGGAACTGGCAGTTCACTGGTTGCGGCGACGGAACGGATATGGGGACGCAGGGACCCTGGCCGGCGAAGCGGCCGAAGCGGCTGTCTAATTGCGGGATGCCACACTAGTGCATTACCTCACATGAACTTGATCATTCCCTGTAGCTTGCTGCAGGGTTCTAAAAAAACACCTAGTAGGACGACACCCGGCCCGAAGGGTAAAAAGCCGTAGATTCCCCGTAGCTCTTGACTGACCGAAGCCTTGGCGAAGGCCGTTGCTGCGGGGAGTAGGCTTTTTAAGGGTGTCGATGAACCTCCCCGACGCAAGCGTCGGGGTATCGGGGAAGGAGAACTTATTCTCTACCACAGTGTTAACTGACGCAGATCCTCATTCGGCTTGCCCTGTTCCAAAACGTATTTCTCCACCATCGCCCAATTCCCTCTCTCCCCAACCGTCCCCACGTAATACCCTGAACTCCAGAATCTTCCTCCCCAGAGTTCCTCCTTCAGCCACCGCTCCCTCTTGAACAACTCCCGTGCTGTGATACTCTTGAATTTCATCACGATACTTCCTGGCGCTATTTTCGGATGTGCCCCGCACAGTAAATGCACATGGTCTTTATCCATCCCTAGGGCCTCCAGTTCTATTTCATAGCGTTCCCCTATCCCTCTGGCCGTTTCGATCATCACTCGCTCAATCCGCTTATCTATCAGCGCCTTCCGATACTTCACCGGCATCACCACATGATAGTGGATCTCCCACACACAGTGACTTCCTCGCTTTACTCGACTTTCTTCCTTCCTCTCTCCCACCCTCTCTTCTTTATCAAGTCAGCCACCCCGCAGCAAGCTACGGGGAATCACCAAGTTCAATTATCGGATGGTTGACGAAAAGAGTTTTTTTGAAACTACAAATAACGCAAATCTACGCGAATGGATATGAAAAACGGTATATTGTTTAAGGATGAGAGCTTCCGAATAATAGGAGTTTGCTTTGAGGTTTATAACGAAAAAGGAAATGGCTTCCTCGAAGCTGTGTATCAAGAGTGCCTTGCGCTCGAGTTGACTGCCAACGCCATCCATTTCGAAGAAAAGAAAAAACTGAAATTGTATTACAAAGGAAAGGAACTTAAGCAATCGTATCAGCCAGATTTTCTCTGTTTTGATGAAATAATTTTAGAGATAAAAGCTGTGAAAATTCTGACTGACGAGCATCGAGCACAAGTGATTAATTACCTTAAATCAACGGGTATTAAACTTGGGTTGCTCGTTAATTTTAGTCATCACCTCAAACTGGAACATGAGCGATTTATAAATCAAAAGTAAATCATTCGCGCAAATTAGCGCTATTCGTAGTTTCTAAAAAGAGAAAGGTAAGGTAAAACCTGCAAGGCGAGATCATGCCATCAGAGGATCTTTTCGCGGTCGTTTACATAACGGATTTTTCCCTTCAGGCGGTGCTGCGGGTGGAAGATGCTCTGGTTGGCGAAGCGGTGGCCCTGGTAGAAGAGATTTCACGCCGGGCGCTTATCGTCGAGATGTCGAGTTCGGCCCGAACCCGGGGAGTTGAGCTGGGTATGACGGCATCTCAGGGGAAAGCCCGGTGTGCCGATCTGATTTTGCGCAGCCGGAATGCCGAGGCGGAGAAGTCGGCCGCGGAAGTGCTCTTTACCTGTGCCTACACATTGTCACCGCATGTCGAAGAGACGGCCCGGGGCTGGTCTACGGTGGATTTGAAAGGCGCCGGCCGGACCGGCTTGGAGGCGTGTGCCCGAAAGGTGATCGCCATGTTGGAAACAGCCGGCCTGGAGGGCCGGATAGGCTTCGCGGCAACGCCTTGCCAGGCCTACTATGCGGCCCGCCTGGCCAATCCGATCCACCTGGTACAGGAGAATGAGGATTTTCTCGAGGATCTGCCTCTGCAGATAGCCAATCCTCTGCCCGAGCACCAAGCTATTCTGGAACAATGGGGAATCCTCCGCTTAGGCGCTTTGGCGGCATTGTCGCGCCAGGAGATCGGCAAGCGGCTGGGCGAAGAGGGCGTCGCACTCTGGGATCGAGCCAGAGGCCGGGATTCCCGATTGCTCAAAGTGACGCCACTGCCGGAAAAATTTGAAGAACGCTATGAATTTGAGCAGGAGCAGGAGCGACTCGATCCCATTCTCTTCATTCTGCGGCGAATCCTGGTGAGCCTGTGCTTTCGTCTGGAGGCGGCCTACCACATTGCAGAGGCCATGACGCTGAAGCTGGAGTTGGAGGATCGTTCTATCTATCGGCGGAACTTTCGCATTCCTGAACCGAATCGAGATCCGGATATGCTTCTGCGCATGCTCCATACGCATCTGGAGTCGTTGAAAACCGAATCACCGGTGGTGGCGGTGGCGCTGTATATCGAACCGGGACGGCAAAAGATACTGCAGCAGGGACTCTTTGAGACGCGCTTTCGGGATCCGCGGCGATTTGCCGAAACGCTGGGACAACTAGCGGCTCTGGTAGGGTCGGAACGGGTGGGAAGCCCCCGTCGAGAGGCCGGTTATCGCCCTGATGCCTTCAGCATGGAGAAACTGGGCGAAAGCATTCCCCCACCCCAGCCCGAGCTCGTTCCAGGTCCGGTCGGACTTCCCTTACGGCGCTGGCGTCCGCCTTGTCCGGCCCGGGTGGAAATAGCGAAGGCGAAACCGGTGCGGGTGCATTCGGCGGTGGCGCGCGGATCGCTGCGGGTAGCCGTGGGCCCTTGGCGCAGCTCCGGGCAATGGTGGGACCAGAACTATTGGCGGCGTGAGGAGTGGGATGTGGAACTTACCACAGGCGGGCTTTATCGGCTGGTGCGCCAGGAAGATGCCTGGAGTGTAGAAGGCATCTACGATTGAGGATTATGTAGAAAAGAAGAAATTAGCCGCGGATGTGCGCGGATGAAACGCGGATAGAAGAAAAGAATGTCTTTAGAGTACGCAGAGATTACTGAGGAGATTATCGGCAGTGCATTCGAAGTGCACCGGATTCTCGGGTACGGATTCCTCGAAAAGTTTACCAGAAGGCCATGCAGGAGTTTCCGTCGGGCTACTGATCAATTTCGGAAAGCAGAAGGTAGAGTTTAAGCGCTTTGCTTACTCACAATAATCTGCGTTTCATCCGCGTGAATCCGTGGCCAGAAAAATACTCGACATTCACCCCCTGGGAATCACGGCTACACAAACACCTGCGCTCGACGGCAAGTGACGTGACCATGCCGAATAACACCCATTTCGTCGAGCTACACGCGCGGAGTGCGTTCAGCTTCCTGCGGGGAGGGTCGGCGCCCGATCAGATGGCGGAAGCAGCGGCGGAAGCGGGGCTCCCGGCCATGGCCCTATGCGACCGGGACGGGGTCTATGGGGCGCCGCGCTTCTACGGGGCGACGCAGGTGGCGGGCATCCGCCCCATCGTGGGCAGCGAACTGACCCTCGAGGACGGGGGCGCACTACCGGTCCTTGTCCAATCGCCTACCGGTTACCGGAACCTGTGTCGCCTGATCACCCGGGCCCAGCTCCGTTGCGCCAAGGGGGAGTGTCGCTTCCGCTGGGATGAACTGGCCGCTTATGCCGAAGGCCTGGTGGCACTCACCGGTGATGAAGAAGGGCCCTTGCATCAGGCCTGGTTGGGAAAGGGCAAGGCCGGTGTCGAAGCTACGCTTCAGCGGTTGCGCAAAGTATTTACCGAAAAGCGTCTTTATATCGAGGTCCAACGCCATCAAATAAGAGGTGAAGCCCGCTGGATAGAGCTCCTGGTCGATTTGGCGCGATCGGAAAATCTGCCCCTTCTCGCTTCCAATGGCGCCGCTTATGCCTATCCCGCCGGTCGCGTTGTGCTCGATGTGTTTACCTGCCTGCGGCACAAAACGCATCTCGATGCCGCGGGGCGTCTGCTGGAGTGCAACAGCGAACGCTACGTCAAGGACGCGTCGGCCATGGCGCGCTGTTTTTCCGACCTTCCCGACGCTATCGCCAATACCTGCCGCCTGGCGGAGCAACTGGAATTCTCCCTGGAGAATCTGGGCTACGGATTTCCCCGGTTCGCGGTGCCCCGGGGGGAGACGATGGACTCCTATCTCTGGAAGATCACCTTTTTCGGAGCTGATCAGCGCTATCGCGGCCTTACGCCAAAGGTGCGGGCCCAGCTGACCAAGGAGCTTAAGGTGATAGCGAAACTCGGATTCAGCGGCTACTTTCTCATCGTCTGGGACCTGATTAACTTCTGCCGCGACCACCGCATCATGGTCCAGGGCAGGGGAAGCGCGGCCAACAGCGCGGTCTGTTACAGCCTGGGAATCACGGCCGTCGATCCCATAGGCGGCAAGCTGCTTTTTGAACGGTTCCTGAGCGAGGGGCGCAGAGGTTGGCCCGACATCGATCTCGATCTGCCCAGCGGTGACCTCAGGGAGCAGGTCATACAGGAAGTCTACCGACGCTATGGCAAAAATGGGGCGGCCATGACAGCCAATGTGATTACCTATCGGGGGCGGAGCGCGGGCCGGGAAATCGGTAAGGTATTGAACTTCAGCGAGGATCTGCTGGGCCGGTTTTCGAATCTCTACTCACACGGAGATTATCCGCACACCCTGGCCCTGCGGGATCATATGCAGCAGGCGGGATTCGATATGAACCATCCCCGCACCCAGGTGTTTATCGATCTCTTTCAATCCATCTTTGGTCTTCCCCGACACCTGGGGCAGCATTCCGGGGGCATGATCATCTGCCAAGGCGCGCTCGATTCAGTGGTTCCCCTGGAGAACGCCAGTATGCCGGGCCGCGTGGTGGCCCAATGGGACAAGGAGGACTGCGCAGACATGGGCATTATCAAAGTCGACTTACTGGGACTGGGAATGATGGCGGTGCTTCAGGATGCCATCGAGCTGACTCGCGAGCGCGGCCACCCGGTCGATATTGCGCACATTCCCAAGGATGATCCGGCTACTTACGAACTGATGCAGCGGGCCGATACGATCGGGGTGTTCCAGGTGGAGAGTCGCGCCCAAATGGCCACCTTGCCTCGCATGAAGCCCACGAATTTCTACGACCTCGCCATCGAAGTGGCCATTATTCGGCCCGGTCCCATTCAAGGAAACATGGTTCATCCCTATCTCGATCGGCGAGCCGGGCGCGAGCCCATCGATTATATCGACGATCGCCTCAAGCCGATACTGGAGCGCACCCTGGGAGTGCCGCTCTTTCAGGAGCAGATGCTGCAGATCGCCATGGTCATGGCCGATTTCAGCGGTTCCCAGGCGGAGGAACTGCGCCGGGCCATCGGCTTTCATCGTTCGCTGGATCGCATGGAAGGCGTAAAAGTGAAACTGCGTCAGGCCATGGAACGCAAGGGCGTCTCAGAAGCAGCCATCGAGCAGATCGTGGCCGCCATGAGTTCCTTCGCCCTCTATGGATTTCCCGAGTCCCATGCCATCAGTTTCGCCCTCATCGCCTATGCCAGTGCCTTCCTTAAAGTTCATTACGCAGCCGAGTTCTACACCGGCCTGCTGAACAACCAGCCAATGGGGTTTTACTCTCCGGCAACCTTGGTTCAGGATGCGCGTCGCCACGGTTTGAAGATCCTTCCGGTCTGTGTGACGACCTCGGATTGGGAGTGCACGATCGAGTCGGATTCAGTGCTCCGCCTCGGATTGCTCATGGTTAAGGGTAGCTCGAAAAAATCGGCTGAACGCATGTTGGCGGAGCGAGAGCAATGCCCCTTTTCGTCGCTTATCGATTTCCGCTGCCGCACCCACTTTAATCAGAATGAGTTGCGTGCCCTGGCCTCGGTGGGAGCATTGAACGCCTTGGCCGGGGATCGTCGCAGCGCTCTCTGGTGGACAGAAGAGCATTTCCATCCGGATGACCTTTTCAGCCGGCAAACTGACGAAGAGGAAGCCATCAATCCCTTGGAAATGATGTCTTGCCTGGAACGGTTGAAAGCAGATTACCGTGGCATGGGAGTCACTACGGGCACCCATCCCATGAAGCTTTGCCGACCCCATCTCGTAGATGTCTGGCGTGCTTCCGATTTACCCAAAGGACGCCACGGGGACCGGGTAACCATTGCCGGCAGCGTCATTTGCCGGCAGCGCCCCGGGACCGCCAAAGGCTTTGTCTTTATCAGCCTGGAGGATGAGACCGGAGTTTCCAATGCCATAGTCACCCCGCCTTTCTTTGAAAAGCACCGGCTCGTTATTACCCAGGAGCCATTTCTGACCATCACCGGGCGCCTGCAGAGTCAGGAGGGTGTGATCGCGATCAAAGCGGAGCAGATTGAGGCCCTCACAATGAGTGCGCTTCCCGCAGCCGAGTCCCATGATTTCCATTGATCGCTAACAAGCTAGGGGAAGCATAAGAAAGACGAAAAAGCAGAAGAAGATGATGATCAAAATGAAAATCTGAATCCATCTGCGGCTGGTTCTAGCAGGATGAAACTGCAAGGTGCAGAATCTCCCCTGGCGTATCGGACCCACCCCGCCCTGCGGCCACCCCTCCCAGGAGGGGACTATTATAGCTGGCTACCGTTAGGCAAAGATCCCCTCTCGGGAGGGGTGCCCGAAGGGCGGGGTGGGTCGAGCGTTGAACCTGTCGATGCAGTTCCAGAGGAGATGAAGACAACGTTGGCCGAGGTTAATCCATCGATCCGCCGCCGCCTGAATATATCTCTTGGACATTACGGGAATTCGCGGCTAGTGTGATGACCCGATTCTTGCACTCTACCCTACCATTCGCAAACCAAGGCCAAATCCATGAAACTCAGCAAATCCCAGGTCAACCACTTCAAGGAGAAGGGATACCTCGCCGTCGATAGCTTCTTCGAATCCAGCGAGGTCATGGCACTTCAGCGTGACATCAAACGGTTGCAGGATATAAGGTACTTGAGGAATGTGACGACCGACGGAGATGGCCAGAGCACCTCGACAACGGCAGAGAACCTGCAACTTCGCCCGGCACGTTTCCACAGCAGCCTGATAAGGAGCCTGCCATTTGCCCCAAAGGTCTTGGAAGCGATCACCAGCCTGATTGGCGATCAGGTTATCCTTCATGGGGACCAGATCTTCCTGAAACCCGCCCGGGTTGGGAAAGGGACAAACTGGCATCAGGACAATGCCTACTTCAAGATCAAGCGGCCAACGAATGGTACCGCGATGTGGATTGCCATACATGACGCGACGGTCGAAAACGGTACTATCCGTGTCCTACCATACGCCTTCGCAGAGACCTTGGCTCACCAGCGCGATCCCTACAGCGATCATCATATTCGCTGTGCGGTCGATGAAGCGGAGGCCGAAACCGTCGAATTGAATGCGGGCGGCGTCCTTTTCTTCTGCTATGGCACTCCCCATGCCACGGGGGATAATCCAACCGGCAGCGACCGCGCCGGGCTGGCTTATCATTTTCTGAACGTAGAGGAAATCGACGATACCTTTCGTGCCAAGAAGAGGACCAGACGGGAACCGCAACCCCTGCTTACCGGACCGAGAGCTTCGGGCAAGGAGTAGGATTAAGTGTTCAGGTGTCAGGATTCGATTGCGCTTCCTCAGAACTGACAACTGAAACCCGAAACCTCTCCAAAGTTTCATCCCCGTTTGATCCGACCAGCACCAGCCCAGCCGGGAGCCAAGAACTGAACTGGAAAAGTTTCACCGAAGCGTGTAATCTATCTGGTATGAGCTTCGAAGTCCGTGATTTCAACAAGGAGGTTATCAAACGCAGCTATAAGCGTCCCGTGCTGGCCGATTTCTGGGCCTCGTGGTGTGGACCGTGCAAAATGCTGGGGCCCCTTCTCGAAGAACTGGAATCGGACTTTGTCGGCGAATGGGTATTGGCCAAGGTAAACGTAGACGAGCATCCCGAGGTCAGCACCGAAATGGGAATCAGTGGTATTCCGGATGTTCGGCTCTTTTACCAGGGCCTCGAAGTCGACAAGTTTGTCGGAGCGCTGCCGAAGCCCTATATCAAGGAGTGGTTAGAAGAGAATCTACCCAGTGAACTGAAGGACTCCATCAGCCAGGCGGAGCGATTTCTGGGCAGCTTGAGGTATGACCAGGCGGAGGCGTTGTGTCGTCAGGTCATGGGCGAAAATCTCTCGCCCCAGATGAAGAAGTGGGCTCTCTGGATTCTGGTCCGAGCCATCGCCATCCGGAAACCTGCGGAAGCCAAACGCTACCTGGAATCCCTTACCCCCGCCGATGTGGAGGAGAAGCGACTCGAATCGGTTCGATTTCTGGCCGAAACCTTCTCTACAGGCCCAACATCGCCCGATGAGCCGCCCGAACTCGCCTTAAGATATCGAGACGGCTTGCGCGCACTTCAGGCAAGCTCGATGGAAGAGGCTCTTGAGGCATTCTCCTCCATCCTGTGGGAGAACCCTGAATTCGACGAGGGCAAGGCGAAACGGATCACCCTCGCCGTCTTCCACCTCCTGGGAATGCAGCATCCCCTCACCAATAAGTATTTTCAGGCTTATTCAAGCGCGGTTAATGTATGAGAACAAGGGCGTTCGCCGCTTTTCCATTACCCGCAGGCGAGTCCGCCCTCGCCTGCGATAAAGCGGCGTCAGGTCATCGCGCTAGACAAGCCGCTCACAGTCCGAAGAGCTACCTCTCGCCCAGGGGATTGATGTCAAGCGAGTCAAATTCCTCGATTCATTCGGCAACCTCAACCTCTTTGGGAGTGCCGGTGGCAATGAACCCGAGATCCGGTCCCTCCGCTCACGCAGAGGGCTACATGTAGCTCGCTCCGTGAGGAGCGGGAAAGGTTGGCTATTGACGAGGTGCCTTAGGAGGAGGAGGTCCGTCATAGCATCAATCGATGCCAACGCATTGAACATTGATGCACTCAAGCAACCCTGTTGAAATCAGCCGTCAGCAGTAAGGGAAAGTGAAATGAAATATCGGCAGTTGGGACGTAGTGGGCTAAGGGTTTCTGAGATCTGCCTGGGCACGATGACTTTCGGCCATGGTACAGACGAGGGGGAAGCTGAACGGATAGTGGATCGCGCGATCGACGCGGGCATCAATTTCTTCGACACAGCGAACTCCTATGCTGACGCGCAATCCGAAATCTTCCTCGGCAAAGCGCTCAAGGGACGGCGCAGAGATGCGGTCGTGGCAACCAAGTTCTACAACCCGATGGGTCCCGGACCCAACGACTCCGGCATGTCCCGCTACCACATCATGAATACCATCGAGGACAGTCTGCAGCGCCTGCAGATGGACCACGTGGACCTCTTTTATATCCATCATGTGGACCAACAGACGCCGCTGGAGGAGATGTTGCGGGCACTCGATGATCTCGTGCGTCAGGGCAAGGTACGGTATATCGCCTGCAGTAATTACGAAGCCTGGCGGCTCATGGAAGCGTTGTGGATCAGCGACTCCAAGGGACTGGAGCGTTTCGTCTGTTACCAACCTCAATACAGCCTGCTCGTCCGCGATATCGAGATCGACTTGATTCCGGCGTGCCTCTACAAGGGTCTCGGAGTGGTCACGTGGAGTCCCCTGGGCGGCGGTTTTCTTTCCGGTAAATATAAGCCTGGTGAGCGATCCTTGGAAGGGACCCGGTCGGCGGAAGGTTGGGCTTACCCGGGAAGCCATTTTCACCCCAACGTCGACCAGATTCTACAAACTGTCCTGAACGTGGCGAAGGAGGCCGGGAAGTCTCCCGCGCAGGTCGCAATCCGTTGGATTCTCGAACAGGAGGCCATCACCTCGGTGCTGGTGGGCGCGCGCACCGCGGAACATTTCGACGACAACGTTCGGGCAGCCTCGTGGCAATTGGCACCCGACGCTCTGAAGCGGCTCACCGATGTCTCCGGACCACCCGACAGGTATCCCGAACGGATGGAACGCCCACGCGATAGCCAGCGCATGAGCGCTATCGCTATGCCTTCGCCGAGGACGTCGAGACGGCTCGCAGGGACCTCACCACCGTCGAAACCAGGGATCCGTGGGCATCCTGATTGACAGTAGCATTCTTATCGACGCCGAGAGAACGGGGGCCATCGGACCTCCTTGACACTCGCAGGTCGGAAATCATCATTTTCGAAAAGGCTGCTGCCCTTCTCCAGCTTTACTAGAGCCTGTTCGAACAGGCTTTAACTATACACGGGAACCTCCTCAATGTCAGACAGATTCGGATTCGACGCGCCTAAGAACCTTCCCATTGAAGAATCGATCACCTGGGGGGCCGAGAACGGTTTCCGGTACATCGACTTCAATGCCGACAATCCGCCCAATGCCATCGCTTCATTCGACGACGCGCGGGCCTCGAGAGTCCGCAACCTTCTCGACGAAACCGGCATTCAACTGGGCGTGCACCCGATATCGGCCATCAATAACGCTGAATATGTCCCCATCATGTCCGAGGCCGTCGATGTTTATCTGGAAGCGAACGTCCAACTCGCCAAAGCTATCGGATGTGGGTGGATCATCGGTCACGGCGGTTATCATTTCGGGGATGTCGATCTACGACGTCAGGCAGCGGTGGAGAGAATCAAGCGCCTGGTCGATCTCGCCGAAAGGGCCGGAATCATGGTCTACTTTGAAAATCACAACAAGGAACCGGACCTCGCTGAGATTCACTATATCCCACACAATATAGAGGAGACGCACTGGTTTCTAGACGAAATCCATGCCCCCAATTTCAAGTGGGCCTTCAATGTGGCGCACGGGCATCTCGTCAGCGAAGGTTGGGAGGGGTTTCTGGATGCTTTCGGGGTCGAAAACATCGGTCAGGTCCGGGTCAACGACAACACCGGCGAATACGAAGTTCACCTCGTCCCGGGTGAAGGAACGATTGATTTCAGCGCCTTATTCCAGCGCATGAAAATCATGGGATACGAGGGCTGGTTCAACCTCGGATTCGGCGACCAAGCCGACAAGATTAGAATTCGCGATCAGTTCGAGGCGTTGCTTTGATTCGATTTGAACGACACCCTTAAAAAGCCTACTCCCCGCAGCAACGGCCTTCGCCAAGGCTTCGGTCAGTCAAGTGGTACGGGGAATCTACGGCTTTTTACCCTTCGGGACCGGGTGTCGTTCTACTAGGTGTTTTTTTAGGAACCCTGCAGCAAGCTACAGGGAATGATCAGGTTCAATCGGGGCTTTGTTTTGCAAGATGCTGGGGGGCTGGAATCAGACAGATGGGCCGGATATCGTGAGAAGGTTTTCGATCAAGTTGTCGACAAGGTTCAGCTCTTCCACTTCCCCGTCTATATTTTTCCGTCTCTCCTAGTGTCCGACCTCGGTGGCACAGCTCTGGATCCGGCACGGCTCACAGGTCCCAACTTCGATGTTCGGTGTTCTATGTTCAATGTTGGACGTTCTCGAACATCGAACACTCAACATCGAAGTGTCTCATGGCCTCACCCTCATGCCAGCCGCTTCTGCGATCCCCTCTCGGGAGGGGTGTCCGAAGGGCGGGGTGGGTTCTGCCTCCCGGGAGGGGTGGACGAAGGCCGGGGTGGGTCATCGGTCCGGTCTTCGTCTTCCTCCTCTGTGTTTACGGCTTTCGGACCAAGAGGAAGAGAAGTTTCAGATTGGAGGAGAGCGCGGCCTGAAGGGTCGCAAGAGACCAGCCCAGGGAGGAGCGTGGCGACGCCATGGAACTGGCGGAGGCATCGAGTTTTTCCCGGTTCCGAGTTACCTTGTTTCAGAAGCGCCGCAGGCGAAATCGGAACTTGCTCAGTCGAGGAGCATGATTTGGATTAAGAAGCGAAGGGCAGAGGCAACGTTCCCAATTTACGGTGTTCAAGTGGTCAGCGAGTGGTCCACCCCGAGCTTGATGGCTGTCTCCGGATGGGAATTCATCTGCATATAGGCCTCCGCCACATTGTCGAAAGCGACCACCGGATCCACCAGGTCATCCGCCTGCAATCGGCCTTCCACGAGCAAATCATAGGCTTCCTTATTCCCCCGCTTGACATCCCACCCGAAGTCCAACCAGGGCGCACTATCCGAGCGAACTGAAATTATCTTAATGCGATTGCGATGCCACTCGCCGGTCAGATTCAACCCCTCCATGGGCCGGCTATAATAGGCCGTCGACACCACCGTTCCCTGGTAACGCGTGGACCTTAAGGCGTCGTTCATAGCGTGGGATGATCCGCTGGTCTCCATGGACACGTCGACTCCGCGCTTGCCGGTGGCCCTTTTGATTTCCAGGCCCACATCGACCTCCCGCGGATCCAGCACGACATCGGCGCCATGCCTGGCAGCCGCGTCACGGCGTTTTGCAATCGGGTCGATGGCCGCTACCCAACGGGCCCCGGCCAGCCGGGCAATCTGGGCAGTCATCAGGCCGATCGCCCCCAAGCCGAACACCGCCACTCGATCGCCCAGCCGGAGGTGGCTGTCTCGCACGCCACAGAGCGCGACCCCCGCCGGGTCTGTATACATCAAAGCTTGCCATGATACCCCTTTCGGCGCCCTCTCCACGCGGTCGTTCGCTAACGAATGCGTCTCGCGAACCTGGGCATGGCCAAAGATGCGGTCCCCCACCCGAATCCCGGATACTTTATGGCCTACCTCGATCACCTCCGCCAGGAACATGTTGCCCAACCTGTTTGGAAATGAATCCTTCTGCGGCTGCCCGCGCATATGCATTCGCCAATCCCAGTCAAACCGATCCGACGCATCCGGTGTGTTGGCCTGGAAGCCGCGAAATTCCGTCCCATGTTTAACCGAGGAAAACAGGCTTCTCGCGCGAACTTGATCAGGCTTAAGAGGCTCCTCTTGGTACTCTCGTAAGAGCGAATGTCCTGGTTCGTCGGCAATCAATTCACGTGGCATGCTTCGTCCATGTCGTTATCTTCGAAAATATTGGATAACTGTGTTTCCACGGCGGCATCCGCACCTTTTTCCAGCCCGTCTCTTCAATCGAGATTGAAAAACTCGCCCGATACGAGATCGACAAACTGGCGCGGCCCCGACGTGCCTGCAAAGTAGAATACCCATGAGTTGCGGAGAAAGCTGTAAAGGTTCGGGTAGCTCGAATCGGCGGTGAAAAACCACTGGTTGGAACTCAAATCAAAGGCGAAGAGATTATCGGCCGTGCTGTCTTCCCAGATGAACATCCAGCCGTGCTCGCCGTGAAAGATCCAGGGCATTAAGTTCGTATTGAAAGTTCCCATCCAGTCGGATACCCAGCCGTCGCCGAGCTCGACGGCATTGTCGAAGGGTCCCGGTTCCTCGGCCCCTTCCACCGTAATCGTGACCGTGCGGCTGAAGTCGCAAGCGAAATCCGAGCAGACGCGGACGAATAGTTGGGTCGTTTCGAATAGAGGAGGGACCGTATAGAATTGAATGTTGGAACCCGAAATCGGGGGAGGGCCTTCGATGGGCATTGCAATGTCACAGCATTCCCCCCAAAAGACGCGTAACTCGGCCCCTGACCCCCCTTCCCACATAATAAACGCTCTTCCTCCGGCTTGAATCGTCACGTCTACGGGTTCTACTCGTATGAAATTGGGATCGACCCCACCGGTCTGTGCCCCAAGCTCAAGACTAAACAGACCCACGGCGAGGATAGGAATAACAAGGAAACCTTTCTTCATTGTGCTCATAGGGTTCTCTCTCTTGGAAGCGACGTGAATGTGACTTTTTTTGTACTTTATATGAAATGGACTAGGGCGCCAATTGTCAAGTTCCCGCCAAGACCAGACGGTCCGCTCCTATTCCGAAAGTGGCTTCGGCCCGGCATCGCTGACTGTCTCTTAATGAACCTTGCCGATTGCCGAGCCGTCCCGCTCCTCACGGAGCGAGCTACGTGTAGCCCTCTGCGTGAGCGGAGGGACCGAATCCTCGGTTCATGTTCCAACAATAGTTGACGGCCACAGGCCTTGATGCGGAACCTCCTAAGGGTAACATCCAGTGGTTCTTCCCGATTAGGACAAGCCCGCCTTCCATGTCGACAAGAGTCAGTCCGGCAAAGAGGTTGCATTTTGGGAGGTCGGCACTAAGTACAGCTGTTTCTAATTACGGCCGACAGGACTAAGAAGAAGGCCTGGGAGGTTAGCCAATATTACACTACGATGGAAACAATCGGATTCATAGGAACGGGTGTCATGGGCCAGAGCATGGCCGGCCACCTTCTTAAAGCGGGACACGAAGTCCGCGTTTATACGCGGACGAAGAGCAAGGCCGACGGCTTGGTTGAGCAGGGTGCGACCTGGAAAGACACTGTCAGCGAAGTGGCGGAGAGTTCCGAAGTGGTTATCACGATGGTGGGATTTCCCCATGACGTGGAGTCGATCTACCTCGGCGAAGATGGCATCGTGGCCCGGGCGAAGGAGGGTTCACTGCTCGTTGATATGACTACCTCGCGGCCGGATCTAGCTGTCCGCATTTCTGATGCCGCCGCCGCCAGGAAGATTGAATCTCTGGATGCCCCGGTATCCGGTGGAGACATTGGCGCCCGCGAAGCCAGGCTTTCCCTTATGGTGGGAGGAACCGAATCCGCATTCGATCGGGCCGGGCCAATATTCGCCAGAATAGGAAAGAATATCGTTCTGCAGGGACCAGCCGGATCCGGCCAGCACACTAAGATGTGCAACCAGATCGCTATCGCTCCCATGATGATGGGCGTGTGTGAATCACTGGCCTATGCGCGCGCTTCCGGTCTGGACCCGAGCACCGTCCTTAAGAGCATTGAAAGCGGCGCAGCCGGAAGCTGGTCCCTGAGCAATCTGGCTCCCAGAATCCTCAAAGGCGACTTTAACCCCGGATTTTTCGTGAAGCATTTCATCAAGGATATGGGAATCGCGATCGATTCCGCGGAACAGATGAAGATCGATCTTCCCGGCTTGAAACTGGCCAAGGAGATGTACGACAAGCTGTCCGCTCAAGGCTTCGAGAACGACGGCACGCAAGGTCTCTACCGTCTCTACGATGCCTGAGGTCCTGGTCTTCGGAACGCTGCACAAAGCAGGCCGGCGGCACCTCGAAGAAAACGGCGTCACCTGCTCGACACTCACAGGGGTTCGGCCCGAGGATGCCTACGATCATATGCCTGGCATGGACGGTATTGTGGTGCGCGCCGAGGGCAAATTCGACCGGAGATTCCTCGAGCACTCACCGGACCTCAGGGTTGTCGGGCGCCACGGAATCGGCGTCGACAGTATTGATATCGTGGCGGCTTCCGAGTTAGGCATCCACGTTGTCAATGTCCCCGAAGGCCCCACCGAAGCAGTTGCAGAACAGGTGGCCATGGCCCTGGTAGCATTGCCCCGCCGTGTATTTCAATCCGATTTCGAGCTGCGGAAAGGCAACTGGGATTTCCGGAACCGACCTCCCGGACCGGAACTCCTGAACAAAACGCTCGGCATTATCGGATTCGGCCGAATTGGCCGCAGGGTAGCCGAGATTTGCTCACTGGGATTCCGTATGCGCGTACTCTATTACGACGCTCTTCCTCCACCCTCCGAGGTGGAGCAGGCGCTCAGAGTGGAACGTAGTACGGTTGGAGAAATTCTGCGCACTTCCGACTTTATCACGGTGCACATTCCTCTCACCGAAGAGACCCACCATTTTATCGGTGAAGAGGAGTTGGCCAGGATGCAATCGCATGCCTATCTGTTCAACTTCGCTCGGGGTCCGGTGGTGGACGAGGCTGCCCTGGCGCGCGCCCTCCAGTCCGGTGTCATTGCCGGCGCCGCCGTGGATGTCTTCAAGAACGAACCCGTAGAGCAGGACAATCCCCTGCTCAAACTGGAAAATGTCCTCCTTTCGCCTCACGACTCGGCCCTTTCCTACGAAGCCACCATACGAATGTCGCTGGTTACCGAAGATATCGTCCGCGTCCTGAAGGGAAAACGTCCGCGATTTCCGGTAAATAATCCGCCTCACCCTCGCCAGCCGGTGGCTTAGGCGGAGGTCCGGGCCTACTTGATCTTACTGTTCTGTTTTCGTGCCGTAAAGGGTAACGATCCGTGCCACGAAAACAGCGATATAGAGTATTCCCGCGACTCCTGCAAAGAAGGAAAACGTGCGTGCAAGGTTGGAGGTCGGTAGGAGATCGCCATACCCGATCGTCGTAAGCGTAAGGAAACTCAAGTACAAGGCATTGGCGTAACTGAATTCCTCGCCCTCCGGAACGCCGGTTCTTTCCTTCTACAGAAAACAACATTCTCGACAGCGCATATCTTTCGCGAATACTCGTCGCCATTCACAAACCAATGACTCCGCAAGAGAAATACATCTACGACGTTCGAGGATATCTCATCATTGAGAATGCAATTGAATCCAACTATCTCAAGGCCCTGAACGAGCGACTTGACATGTGGGAAAAGGAAGCCTTCAAGCTAAGGTCACCAAAGTCATCTAATGGCCGCGGGCCTCATAATGTCTGTCTGTACGGCATTCTGAACGACGATCCGATGTTTCTGGATCTGGTCACAAATCCAAAGATTTTGCCCTACGTGGATGCGATGGTACATCGGCCCATTCTCGAGCAGTTCGGGGCAAGCTTCCGCTGGAACGGCGGCATGACCGGCGCACACGGGGGGCATACTCCTTATTCGGCGCTCAATCATTACCAGGTCTCCGAGGGTCGAATCTACAACAACCACCTGCGGGTCGTTTATTCATTGAATGACACCGGCCCAGGCGAAGGCGGGCTGCACCTCGTGCCCGGCTCGCACAAAGCAGATTTTCGTTGGGAGGGCAGTCATTACCTGCCGGAAATGGAACCGGAAATGCGGGATCTGTTTGTCGAAATCTCAATGAAGGCCGGCTCAGCCCTCCTGTTCACTCATAACTTGATTCATGCATCCGTCAATGAGTCGGACAAGGTCCGCCGGCTCATCCACACCGCCTACAATTTTGGTCTGTTGGCGAGAGGCTGGCTGGCAGACCACACGGACTACGAAAAGCTGTTCGAAAAGGCCGAGGAAGGCACCTGGCTGAGGTACTTGTTACGCCGCCCGGAATACAGGGACGTGATACCGAAGCCCGAGCTGACTTGATGGTAGACAAATGCGGGTTAGAGGCGATCCTGGGCCTGAGAACTTCTACACCATCAATTTAACCGAGTTCATTGAAGCGCTCGCCGACACCCCCGCGCCATGGCCTGTCACCATCGACTTTGTAATAGTGGGTGGACGCTTGAGGCTCGGTCGCTCTGCACTGGTAAACTATCCTTTTACAGCGCTATGATGGAGCACTCGATAGCATTGTAAAGATGGAGAGCACGCATCAACTGCCTGCCTCAGGGTACGCTCATCCATTCTACGCTCTGAAAATTAAAGAACCAACGCGGGTCGGTGCTTTCATTGTCGTAAAAAATCCAAGCATTTGCCTGAGCGTTCCAGAGGAACGGATACTGTTCGGAGGAGGTCCAGAGCCAGTCCAGCGCCGGATCCCAGAACCAGAGGCCACCGCCGCCCGTGCTTCCCATAAACCACCACCGGTGCCGTGGATGGAAGATCCAGGGAAAAGCCGAGGTTTGCACGGATCCGAGCCAGTCGACCCAGATCCAATCATCTCCTAACACGAGGCTCTCCACGAACACGAGTTCGGCTTCAGTCTGAGCGAATCGGGGAGAGACGAGTATCGTTCCCTCATCTCCGTAGGCGACAAACACCCCGCCGGCATGCCAAACCCCGCGCAACCAATTTGCGGTAGCGGAATCCTGGGGAACCCAGGAACTTCCGTCGGACGAAGTAAGCACTTTCCCACTTGATCCGGAAATCACCCAAACGCCATTGCCTCGTGCCACACCGTAGAGAAACTCGAGTGTTGCGGCCGAACTCGATTCCCAAACGATCCCATCGGAAGAACGGATAACGGTACCGCTCTGTCCCACCGTCATAAACTGGCCATCGCCGAAACCCACATCCCAAAGCCAGGACGCTGTGCCTGAACTCCGCTCGTTCCATACTACCCCGTCCCTCGAAGAAACCACCTCCCCGGAAATGCCCACAGCAACGAAAACGCCGGCTCCATAACCAACGCCATAGAGTGAACTGACGACGGTCGAATCGATTTCCTTCCAATCGACACCATTGCCCGAGACGATAACGGTACCCGTGTCACCGACGGCTACGAACTGCCCACCCCCGTAGGCCGCCGACCTGAGCCAGGCCAAAGTACCCGACGTCGAAAGTTCCCAGGTCATCCCGTCGGTGGAGCGAATAATTGCCCCTCCCTGCCCTACCGCTACGAATTTACCATCACCATAGGCTACATCCTCCAACCAAGCCGTAGTAAGCCCTGATTCGGTCTGCCAAACACGGCCATTCAACGACGAAATAATACGACCGCCCGAACCCACCGCTACCCATCGGCTACCGCCATGAGCGGCCCCGTTCAGCATGTTCAGCGTTCCCTGCTGTTGATTCGACCAGGCATTTCCGTCCTGCGAGGACAAAATTATGCCCTGTGCTCCCACAGCGTGCAAAGTATTGCCACCATAGGAAACTCCCCATAGCCTCTCCTCGACAAAGTCTTCCGGGGATGTCCAGACCGTTCCGCTGACCGACATTACTATGCCCTGCCGGCCGACGGCGACGAAACCCTCTGCAGATACGGTGACATCGAATAAGGCGGCATTGGTGCTTCCCTGCAGAGGCTCGGGAGTCTTCGCCGTCCATGCGCGACCATCAACTGAGACGTGGCTTCGCCCGCCCCCAAAGACATCCTCGCCAACGGCGACAAAGCGGCTCCCATCGAAACTCACCGCCCTGAGCTGATCCCCTGCCGCGGCTTCCGTGGCTTCCCAGGTTTCCCCGTCTAGCGAGGCCAAAACGACACTACTCTCAAAGCTGCTATTGGTGAATGAGCTCCCCACAACCACGTAGGTCCCGTTGCCGAATGTGACTCCCGTAAGGTCCGCCCCTACCCCGGATACCAGTTGGGACCATTCCACTCCGTCGGGCGAGGCCAGCATCGTACCCAATTGGCCGACTGCCAGAAACTGTCCATCGACAACGTTGACACCCAACAGATGTAAACCGACCGGGGATCCGACAGGCCGCCAAGCCCGCGCATCGACGGAATGCAGAATCGTACCCGAATCTCCCACGGCGACATGGATGCCTTCGCTACAGGCCACGCCATGAAGGTCTGCGTCAACTCCGGTTTCGCGAATGATCCAGGGCAGCCGGGAATGCGATGTCGCCAGGATCCCTTGCTCGCCTACCGCCACTACCACCTCCGAACAGCTCGCAACGGCATTCAATGCCAGGCCCGACGGGCGCGGATTGGCCCAGGACCATGAATTCTGGCCGAAGCTGTCAAGAAATGGCAAGTGCGAGGCGACCAATAGAGCGAGCAGTCTGTGCAGCCTCTTTCTCACTACGACTAACGATATCAATCAGGAAAAAAACAGCAACCGGAAAATAATCGGCATGCGGCCGACCAACAGTATCTTAGGTGATAACGATCTCATGAGCTTGTACGTGACTGGATTCGACGGCCGCCTCTGGCGGGCCCGCACGCACTGGCGAGGAATTGAGTAGAAGAGTGAATCGGCGTCGCAGGAGCCCTTCCCCGCGTAGCTGATGCCCTCATGTCCCGGCGTGGCAATGTATCCAGGGGCTCCTGGTTTTAGCGGGCTAAAACTGCAGGGCGCAGAGTCTCCCACGGCGGATCGAACCCACCCCGCCCTTCGGGAACCCCTCCAAGGAGGGGACTGTTATACCTGGCTAGCGTTAGGTAGAGGTCCCCTCTCGGGAGGGGTGCCCGAAGGGCGGGGTGGGTCATGCCCAGTTTGAGACGAGTTTCAGAGGAGCCGTCAGTCGAAGACGGATCGGCTTCAGCCCCAGCCCAGCCTCGATCATCCAACCCACCTTGACCGCAACGGCTTCCAGGGGCAGAACGGAATCTCTACTTTCGACCGGAAACGAATATTCGACAGTCAGTGGCGGCACGCGATACAAACGGCCAAAGCCGCCTATGAGGAGCGCACGGTGAAATCGACCTGAAGGCTGTAGAGTCTGGCTCCCCAGTTTCTGCGTCATTCGGGGCAGTTCCGGGTTGTCTGCGAATCCCAAGCCCTCGTCAAAAACCTTGTCGAACACCTCGTCGATTCGCTTTCTTGGCCCTCTTTTCCAAAAAGACCGAGATCTAAGCCCGTTAGATTGCTAAGCGCCGATTTCACATCGGATTTTCGTCCCGAACGAGTTCGACTCTCACGCCCAGGAGACGTTGGTCGGCGCCACCGGGCGACCAGGCACGGTCGCTACGTAACCTGACAATGCGAAATTCTCCGGGAGCTATTGGAACCAGTTCGTAGTCCGTCGCATGAGAACCAAAGGGCTCGAAGACCAAAGCCGTTTCGCTTCCGTCATCCACTAACGAAACCGTTATGGGACGCTGCAGATCCGAGGCGTTGCAGATGACCTTCATTGCCCAGTTCCGGGGTACCGGGGCAGGGTTCCTGAGCAAAGCAAAAGCGTCTCGTCTACCAATGCTCCATAGATCTTCAGCGAAGTTAACAAGCCTGACATCATCGTGGAATACCCTTCTGATTTCCGGGTGGTCCATGCTGAATATGGCCAACCACAGAACGGCCGGGCCGCTTCATCCATGATTACCTGTCTAGTAGACGAATACCGGAGATATAGCTGAGATATCTCACCGTCACATCCCGCCGAGGTTCATCCACTCTTACCTCCCAAAGTCGCCCCAAAGAGCCAGATAACGCAGGCGTAGCCCCAACAATCGCGTATCCTCACTGTCACTCATCGCAGCCGGCACAAAAGTGTCGCTCTCCAACTCGATCAGCACGCTCTCCCCGTAGTCACGGTCCTCCAGCGGTATCGTCAACGCCTCTCGCGTCTTTGTCAGGAAACGTTCGAAAACCAATTCCCCATCTGCGCGCACCTTAAGCAAGGTCCCGCCGGACTTAAAAGCGAGGGCTGTGATATGTAGGGATTCTGGTAGATAGTCGCGCCGGATCGGTATCCGAAGCCAAGCCCGTCCGTCGGTCCAGCGAAAACTCCCCTCTGCATCCTGCTCCTGGCCGTAGAAGCCACCCTGTTCCACACCGATAACCGGCATGGCCCCCAGATTAATGCGGTCAAAGTTGGTGAGGCTGATGGACTCCTCGCACTCATATAGAACGAGCCGATATGAATGCCGCAGGATCTCACGCGCCGGCGGCCGCGCCGTCGGCTTAATGAGAGGATATTGAAATGCGAATTCCGTCTTTCGCTTATACTTGCCCGGCGTCTGCCAAGGCTGGTCTGTGAGGAGGTAAAGTGAATCATTGCCCTCGCGGTAGCGCGAAACGATCTCTTCCATGGCCATCAGATCCCGCGTCCGCTCGAGATCAACCCGCACGATCGGTCGCGACCACCCGATTGCCAAGGGCACCATGAGGCGCGAAGAAATGTCGCCAAATATTAGCCGATCCTCGGGTAGGGCTGCGTTCACCGCCTCCACGAAGGCAACAGATCCCCGGTACTCCTTGAGGAAGAGGAAGGGTTGTGCTCCGTAGGCCGCATAGGCCAGCAAACTGAGCCCCATGGCGTTCATACCAAAGCGAAAGATCCACCTCGCCGGACGCAGGAGCAGAAACCATTTCAGGCCCAGAAACGCGAAGAGGATGAAGGCGGGTATGACAATGGGGACAAAGCGCCGCACGGCCCAAATGTGGTCGTAACTGATACTCGGGTTCCAAAGGTATAGGCAGGAGAAGCCAAATCCGGCCAAGCCCAGTGGCAATACACCCGCAAATGCCGGATTCCGAAGGGCCCGCCGAAGGGCCGCCGGCAGGACCGCTATGGCAAGCAATATCACCGGGATGCTGAGGTAGCAGGCCAGATTGGGAAGAGCCTCCTCACGGTAGTCGCGCTCCCCATAGAGCGAAAAGCCCGGGTCGTCATAGACTCCGTACGGCTCCATATGTGGACGCACTAGACCAGCGTAGAGTGCGGTTCCGACGAGCCCAGCAGAAAAACCGATCCAGACCACCCGCATCTTCAGAGCCCGCCCCGCTAACCTCCTCAACACAGGTAAGCTCAGAAATAGCACGGTCAAGGCGGCGCAGGCGGCGGTGGCTACCACGATGAGCTGAATTCGCTCTTCCAGGGCTTCGAAATAGTGCGTGCTGATGCGCTTGTAGAGACCCCAAGCCAAAAGCAGCGAAAATAGCGTTCCGGCGGCATGACAAGTTGCTTGCTCAATCGTTGGGCGCCCTCCACCCGTTCCCCGCTGCTGAGCCCCACAGAGCGCCAGAGTGAAGCCTGCAAAGGCAATCGGCGCGAGCACAAACCCGTCAATCCTAACGAAGGCCATCGAACCCGTCAGTAAACCTCCGAGCGTCGCCAACCAGCGGCGGCGCCTCCTGGATGACCAGGCAAAGGCCAAAGCCCCCGCGAGGAAAACATGCTGAGCGAAGACTTCGCTCAGAGTGATGCGCGAAATCCATATCTGAGCCGGGTTGAAGGCAAAAAATGCGGTTGCCCAAAGGGCAGTCCGCCGGCCTGCCATGAAATACGCCAGTCCATGGAACAGCAGCACCGAAAACGAGGCCGCCATCGCGTTTACCGAAAACAGGCCCGCATAACCGAAACAGTGAAAGGCCTGAGCTAGCCAGATCGGTAGTACCGGTGAAAACTGCACCTCCATCTCACCTGACGAAGTGTACAGTCCAGTCGCCGCATATAGCGGCCCCAACACGTCCATATACTCCGCTTCGAACGACGCCAAGGGATAGGGAATAGTCAAACTTCCCTCCCGCGCAATGTGTAGCCCCTGGTTCGCATAGACTGCCTGATCGCGCCCCACGAACACGCTCTCACCCGAGTAGGCGGCATTGATCAGAAAGGCCACAACAGCTATCGCCATCGCTTGAGGCCATCCGCTCCGCATGGCCTCCTCCCGCCCCGCCTGCGGCCACCGTCGAAGCCCTTGGGCAAACCAGGCCGAAGCGGCCCAGCCGGCAAAACCTATCACCTCCGGCGCCCTAGCTTCCAGCAGGACAGCCCCTAAGAGAACTGGCGTCCCTAGTAAAAGCCCGGCCGCTGGCGCCAGGGCGCAGCTGAGGCGCCCTGCGCTCGGGTCATTACCGGCCAATCGCCGCACTAACGCATATCCCGCGAACCAAGACCCGGGAAAGACCCCCGCACAAAGCAGACGCTCGAAGAGATCCATGAGCTCAGGCCTGTTCCACGAGCTAGCGCTCAGACTCGATGGCCGCCCGGCGCCTGCCCCCCGCCATCATCAGCTTTCGGTGTTCGTAATCGGTGAAGGCCCGCGCAGCATACACTTCAGCCTGTGCTATCCGCATGACTCTTGCCTCCGGGTTCGCTTCCCTCGAGTGCACAGGGAATGAAATTGGTCAGGGCCGTATTAACAGAAGCGGCCAAACCCCTAAGACCGATTCCAGGAATATCGATGTCATCCATACGAAAGAAGCAGCCTGATGAAACCAGCAACCCTCGAGCATGGGCAAGCGTAAAGTCAAGAGCACCGGTGAGCGCTAGGCTCTGCGGCGCAACAACATCGGCGTCTTTAGTCGGATAAATATCCAACTCCCGTTAATAGTCGGCCAGAGATCTCCGTGAGATCCGAAACCGGCCGCATGAAATGCCTCGTGCACCGGCAGCAAATCGTGACCCAGCTCCTTGCCAATGGCCATGCGCTCGCTTTGAAGCTACTCTCTATCTGTTGGCCCAGCCGGTCCGAAAGTCCCCTGAGTAATTCGGAAGGGAAATAAGGATTCGTCTGTCCGCCAAGCGTCTGCCAGGCGTAAGCGGAGAGATTGAAGGCGGTCTTCTGCGCTCGGCTAACTTCTGCCTTTTCATGCACCGCGGAGATAAATCCAGGCGGGGCAAACGGATTATCAAACTGCACGATATTCAGAACGTACCTGGGTAAACCAAGGAAACAGATCAGGGCTGTCGGTAGCGCGGCGCCAGCGATCCAACGGCGCCACTGAGAGCGGTTGACATACATCCAGAAAATCGAAGCCAGCAATAGGCCTGGTCCCAGGTAAAAACCCGTGGCTTTCGATCCCATGGCCAGGCCAAGTCCCATCCCAAAGGCGAGTGCATGAGCAATTACCGGCCGTCGCAAGAACCTGATAAAGAACAATACTCCCGCCGTCAGACACCCGGTTGTAAAGAGGTCCGTCTGGGTAGTAAGAAACTGAAGTCCCACGTTCGGCATTGCCAATACTACGACAAGCGCAATCCAGCAGCCTGTGAGCGAGAGACCACAGAGACGCGCCAGGCCAAATGCCGAGGCTAGCATGAGCAGGCCTCCCAGCCACTGCGCCAGCTTTGTGAACGGCCAGCCTCTTTCAAAGAAGGAGAGAAGCCAAAGCATGACCAGGTCGGCATTCCAGGCCATAAATTCATGTCGGGGATCGTTGGTGGGAAACGGGTCCAGGTTCCCTTGTTGCAGCCATACAGCGATCCGGCTCAGGCGATAGGAATGCGAATCGAAATTGAGAGGCGCAGTAATCAGGTTCAGGTACAAGCTCCCAGCCAAAAACGTTGTTATAAGCAATATTGGAAATAACAGGATCCAGTATTTCGCCAGCGAGTTTACCCCGCTCAATTCAATATCTCTTTTCTCGCGCGCCGGCTTCGGCGCGCGATGGTTTCGGCAGTAAGGCGCCGCTTTCAGAAGAGCAGCCAGCGCCACAAAGTGAGCCAGTGAAAATCCGATCGGATTGAGCTGCCCGTAGGATCCCAGCACCTGGACCGTTCTCACGACAACGGAAAGGAAGAGCAGGAGCAGGATGCTCAATCGCTCATTCAGCGTCTCCTGCCCGTTGCATACCAGGGCGGTCACCTCATGGGCCAGGTAGACGCACAAAGCCAGGTCGAACAGAAATAAGGCGATCTCGTTTCCCGAGGGCAGCAGCATAAAATTAGAATCCTTGCCGGAATAGGTTGGCCGTTCAAGCAATTGGACTCAACTCTGACGAGCCACGGCCTAGTGTCCTATCCGAAAAATAAGCACATCCAATGTGGCTGGAGCCCTTTCGGCGTAGCTGGAGCCCTTCGGCTTCAGTCCCAGCTCGATCCTCCTACCCCGCCCTGAACGCGAAAGCGTTCAGCTACGTGCGCTGATCCTTCCCAGCGGAGCTGATGCCCTTCGGCTTCAGCTTCTCACACATATACCCTGAACGCGAAAGCCTCCAGCTAGGTGCGCTTCACCCTCTTCTCAAGTTCCAATCCGTAGATCTTCCAGAATCGCTCCCTGAAATCGTCGTCACGCCAATCAAGATCGGGGTAACCTGCAACCTGTGTTCCAGAATGTAGCCAATTATGGGACGTATCCACCAATCCTGCCCTTACGGGATTCTCTACGATGTAGAAAAGCAAGGATTCGAATGCGTTCCGGCGTTGCTCCTCCCCTCTGAGCACATGGTCAAACCCTTGGCCCTGTAATCGTACATTCGATTCTTCAAGGACTTCATTGACGTATCGCCTGAAAAATTGCGCTGCGTTGAGCTGATCCGAATCCATTTCCATACCCATCCACAAAAAATGCATGTGATCGGGCATGCGGCAGTAAACTGGGCATAAAAGGTCATATCGTGCCAAGACATGGAATTGCTACTCACGTATTTCAGGTGCGTCTCTTGATTTAGCCATCCACGCTGTCGTCCCGCGATAGTCATGCTCCAGTGGATCCTGGCTAAGCCGCGATAATTTTCACGCGGAAGGCGCCTAAGGAAGCGCTGTCGACTGTCTTCTTCCTCTTTCAAATTGATCCTTCACACATATACCCTGAACGCGAAGGCGTCCAGCTACGTGTGAAGACCCTTCCCGGCGTAGCTGATGCCCTTCGGCTTCAGTCCCAGCTCGATCCTCCTACCCCGCCCTGAACGCGAAAGCCTCCAGCTACGCGTGCTTCACCCTCTTCTCAATTTCCAATCCGTAGATCTTCCAGAATCGCTCCCTGAAATCGTCGTCACGCCAATCAAGATCGGGGTAACCTGCAACCTGTGTTCCAGAATGTGGCCAATTATGGGACGTATCCACCAATCCTGCCCTTACGGGATTCTCTACGATGTAGAAAAGCAAGGATTCGAATGCGCTCCGGCGTTGCTCCTCCCCTCTGAGCACATGGTCAAACCCTTGGCCCTGTAATCGTACATTCGATTCTTCAAGGACTTCATTGACGTATCGCCTGAAAAATTGCGCTGCGTTGAGCTGATCCGAATCCATTTCCATACCCATCCACAAAAAATGCATGTGATCGGGCATGAGGCAGTAAACTGGGCATAAAAGGTCATATCGTGCCAAGACATGGAATTGCTCCTCACGTATTTTCAGGTGCGTTTCTTGATTTAGCCATCCACGCTGTCGTCCCGCGATAGTCATGCTCCAGTGGATCCTGGCTAAGCCGCGATAATTTTCACGCGGAAGGCGCCTAAGGAAGCGCTGTCGACTGTCTTCTTCCTCTTTCAAATTGATCCTTCACACATATACCCTGAACAGCGAAAGCGTCCAGCTACGTGTGCAGACCCTTCCCGGCGTAGCTGATGCCCTTCGGCTTCAGTCCCAGCTCGATCCTCGTACCCCGCCCTGAACGCGAAGGCGTCCAGCTACGTGTGCAGACCCTTCCCGGCGTAGCTGGAGCCCTTCGGCTTCAGTCCCAGCTTGATCCTCCTACCCCGCCCTGAACGCGAAAGCGTCCAGCTACGTGCGCTGATCCTTCCCAGCGTAGCTGATGCCCTTCGGCTTCAGTCCCAGCTTGATCCTCCTACCCCGCCCTGAACGCGAAAGCGTCCAGCTACGTGTGCAGACCCTTTCCAGCGTAGCTGATGCCCTTCGGCTTCAGTCCCAGCTCGATCCTCCTACCCCGCCCTGAACGCGAAAGCGTCCAGCTACGTGCGCCGCCGCCGCCGCTAACCGCCGTCGCTACTCCCATAGGCCATATCGAGCAATTCCACCGTATGGTAGACGGGCAGTTCCTCGCCGCGTCGGCTCAGATGTCCTTTGATCTGCATGATACAACCGATATTGCCGCTGGCAACGGCATCGGCTTTGGTCGCTAAAAGGGTCCCGACTTTACGCTCACCAAGTTCTCTAGCAGTTTCGGGATGTTCGAGATTATAGGTGCCCGCGGATCCGCAGCAAAGCTCCCATTCCGCAGGCTCAACGAGGGTCAGGTTGGGTATTTTTTTGAGTAATTCACGGGGCGGAAGGCGCACTCCCTGGGCATGGGCCAGATGACAGGCATCGTGATAAGCCACGGTCAGCGGTTCCGGCAGTTCCGGAACCGCTTCGATTCCGATTTCGGACAGAAACTCGCTTACATCCCGCACCTTCCCAGCCAGTTCTGCTGCAACCTCGTGTTCCGCTTCGCCTTCAAAGATCAGCGGATACTCCTTCATACATGATCCGCAACCAGCGGCGTTCGTGATGACAGCGTCGAAATCCTGGCTGAGGAAAGCCTTGAGGTTCAACCGGGCCGTCTTTCGGGCCTCCTCGGCGGCGCCCGTGTGCAATGCCAGGGCACCGCAGCAGGCCTGACCCCGAGGAATCACCACTTCGACACCATTTCGGCTCAATACCCGCCAAGTCGCTTGGTTGATTTGTGGAGCAACAACCTGCTGAGCGCAACCCGCCAGCAATGCGACGCGCGCGCGACGCTTTCCTCGAGCCGGCACCTTCTCGGGTAAGGCGAGCGCCCTGGGGATTGACTTGGGCAACAGTTCCAGGGAGGCTCTGAGCGAGGCGGGGAGCAGACCGGAAAACGGTTTTCCCAGTCGGCCCAATACCATCAGGAAACGAAAACGGCTCGGATAAGGGAGACTCCGCAAAAGCATGCCGCGAAAGGCCCGGCGCATGATTGGCTGTTTCCGACGCTTCTCGGAGATGGCCCGAAAGGGCGTTAAAAGATCGCCGTATTGCACCCCGGACGGGCATGAGGTGACACAGGCGAGGCAACCCAGGCAATTATCAATATAGGGCTGCGCTTCCTCCAGATCGATCGCATCCTCTAACACTTCCTTCATGAGAAAGATCCTGCCCCGGGGCGAATCCATCTCCTCCCCCATCGTCACATAAGTAGGACAGGTAGGCAGGCAGAACCCACAGTGTACGCAGGCTTCTACCGCATTGGCCATGTCCTTTCCATTCGGTCCCAGATCAGCAATGGGAATATTATGTTTCATGGTGTCCTGTCTCGCTCCTACCACGCGGCGAATCGATCTTCGGGATCGAGTGCAGCCCGGATTCGCTTCAGGAAAGTGTTTTCCTCCCAATTTCCAAGCAGCGGTGAATCATTTTCTCCGATCAAAAGGAGACCGGCGAGATTCCGAATCCTGAGACCGTCGCACAATCGATCTCGGGCTTCCACGTGAGGATAGGCTACCCAGGCTACGCACCCTCCTCCTCCAAAACGACAGTGGCAGTTGATCGACTGGAAAAGCTCATAGAGATCGTCGATACGCCCTGGCGAAATCGCGACCTTGGCCAGACCATGATGAGCGGGCCGCCAGGAGAAATTCCTCAGATCCCTCAAGATATCGGTCTCTTCCGACTCCGACAGGCGCACCATCGGTATCGATAGCGTCTCCTCAATGTTTCGTAGACGCACATCAAAGGCCTCGCGAATCCCGCCTATGCGGAGGAGAACAGAATCTGGCGGAACTAGTTCCAACCCCTCCAGATCGAACGGCCTCGAGTTCAACTCGACCAAGGTGCGGACGGCCTCTTCAAAATCCCTGCACTGCAGCCTGACCATGGCAAATGCCTGAGGACGAGGAAATACCTTGAACGTGACCTCGGTCAGCACTCCCAGGCGACCCAGACTACCGACCATCAATTTCGGGATGTCGAATCCGGCAGCATTCTTCACGACCTTTCCCCCACCCGTAATAATTTCACCCATACCCGACACTAAGCGGACGCCCAGGATGAAGTCGCGCACTCCACCGAAACGCTGCCTTCCTACGCCGGACAAACCGGCCGCAATGGTCCCTCCAAGCGTTGCTCCGGCTTCCGCGAAGGGTGGATCGAAAGGCAGGTATTGCCCGTGCTCGTGCAACACCTCGATTACTTCCTTCACCGGCGTTCCCGCCTGGGCCGTAATGGTGTATTCCTCGGGTGTATACTCGAGAACTCCGGTCAGTTGAGAAACGTCGATCAGGATGGAATCCGCTTTTCCCGATGACAGGGCCGGCTTGCTACCGCCCCCGACGGGCAAGAGTGATCGTTCCTCTTCAACCAGAGCGCACAGCTCGTCGGGACTCCGCGGTTGCAGCATTTCTGTAGTCCGGTCCACGATTGCTCAGCTTCCTCTTATTCTCGAGAGATCACACCAGCCTTCTCCAGAGGGTGCGCTCCGTGGGCTGTGAGCGCCGGCGCGCTGCCATCGGGAATCATCTTGCCCCGATTTGCGATCTGGAAGGGATCGATCGAGTCCCGGATTCGCCGCATGAACTCAACGTCGGTCGGTGAGAACATTTCAGAGAAGTACTGCTTTTTCTCTATGCCGACTCCATGCTCGCCCGTGATGGAACCACCAAGACGAATACAAAGGCGCAGGATCTCACCGGCAACGGTTTCGGCCCGTTCCAGAGCACCTTCCTCGCTTCCATCGAAAAGTATCAAGGGGTGGAGGTTTCCATCTCCCGCATGAAATACATTGGCCACGCGGATATCGTGTTCTCTGCCCAACTGCTCGATGGTGGCGAGGGCTTCACCGAGACGTGTGCGGGGCACCACCCCGTCCTGGACAAGGAAGTCCGGTGAAAGCCGGCCCACAGCCGAAAAGGCGCTCTTGCGGCCCTTCCAGATGGTGAGGCGTTCGGCTTCGCTCTGGGGCACCCTGACTTCGGTCGCTCCGGTCTCGGCTATCACGGCCTCCAATCGTTCGAACTCGGCATCAACGGCAGGAACTTCACCGTCCAACTCCACGATAATGATAGCAACTGCGTTCATGGGATAACCGGCATTGACCGCTTTCTCCGCAGCCTCGATGGCGAGCGCGTCCATGATCTCCATAGCGCCGGGCAACAACCCCGAGGAAACGACCTTTGACACGGCATCGCCGGCCTTCTCCAAGCTATCGTAGGAAGCAAGCACGGTACGGTAACAGGCAGGCTTGGGCAGCAGGCGCAGCGTAATCTCAAGGGCAATGCCGAAGAGCCCTTCGTTGCCACAGAAAAACCCAGCCAGGTCGGGCCCAACCGTTTCCAGGCTCGAACTTCCCAGATTCACTAATTCACCATCCGGCAAGACCACTTTGATACCGAGTACATGATTCGACGTCATCCCATACTTGAGGCAGTGGGCACCTCCCGAATTGAAGGCGAGATTACCCCCAATGGTACAGACCGACTGGCTACTGGGATCCGGCGAGAAATACAGCCCATGGGGAGCAGCGGCTTCGGAGACTTTCAAATTGATCACTCCCGGCTCAACGATAGCGATCCGTTCGGCCGCATCGACCCGCAGTACGCGATTCAGACGATTCAGGGCGATGACGATCCCCTCCTCCACCGGCAGCGAACCCCCGGATAGGCTGGTACCACTACCCCGAGCTACGAAAGGCACCTTTTCGCGGTGACACCATTTCACCGCGGCGATGATCTCGTCCTGGTTTTCCGGTATAACCACGGCCGAGGGATGAACGCGAAATACAGTCAATCCGTCCGACTCGTAGGGAGCCAGCTGCGCCGCGCTCTCGAGAAAACGCCCGGGAGGAAAAAGAGCACGTAGATCGTCAAATGCGGGCATAAGCGCAAAGTACCTTACTTCGTTGGACATCGGAAATCAAGCATGGTAACTCCTAAATCCCATGTTCACTCCCCATACCGGTCGCGATGTTTCAGCTTGCCTATGGAGCGGCTTCTGCAAAATAGCCCACTGGGCAAGGTATCCGAAAGGGGCTTGTGGAAACCACCCATTTAGCGTCGAATCGATTCCATAGGGCAACGAATGCACAAATCTGCGAACCGCGCACCCTATGGATCGAACTATCAAATAGGAAAATGATATGACAAACTATCGAGGAGCGGTTATCGGGTGCGGACGGATTGGCAGCACCATTGATGATGAACAGGTTGGCCGCCCACAGTTTCGGTATCCGTTTGCGCATGCACCGGCGATAATCGAGGCCAAGGGCGTGGACTTGGTCGCCGCTTCTGATCTTTTCCCCGAACAGTTGCAAGACTTCAAACGGCGATGGGGGGTCACGGCGCTCTATTCTGACTATCGTGAGATGATCGCCAAGGAGAAGCCCGACATCGTCAGTGTCACGACGCGAGCCCAGGAACGGGCAGAGGTGGTGATCGGTGTGGCCGAGGCAGGTGTGAGAGCCATCTACGCAACCAAACCGATGTGCCGCACATTGGCGGAAGCCGACGCCATGATTGAGACGTGTAAGAGAACCAACACTATTCTAGCCATCGCCTGCCACAAGAACTGGAGTCCGTGGTTTCAGGCCTGTCTGCAAGCCATAAAGAATGGAGAGATCGGTGAGTTCTCTTCTATGGTCTGTAACTACGGTTGGAGCCTTTCTCGCGGCCACAGCCATACGCTCTCGCTGTTCCGTCTGTTTGCAGGTGCGCCTGCGAAATGGGTCTTCGGGCACATGAACAGCGATGAGGAGGCAGCGAGCGACAACGATCTGAGAGGAACCGGGATGATCTACTACGAAAATGGCATGCGCGGGTTTCTCAACACGGGCGGCTGGTTAAACATCGATTTCGTCGGGAGCGACGGGTGGATCAGCGCGCGTAACGAGCACGCCGACTTCGAGATGTGGAGCCGCCTGCCCACAACCCGAGAGCCAGTCCGTCGCCAGTTTCCTAACCCGAAGCGGCCGCGAAGTTCTCAGCAAGCATCCATCGAGGGTCTGGTCGGGAACCTCGACCACGGCACAGAACCGCTGTGTCCGGGCGAATATGGACGCGAAGCCCTTGAGATCGCTATCGGCCTCCGGGAATCCCACCGGCGCGGCGGCGAGAAGATCGAACTCCCGCTTGAAGATCGAAGCCTGACCATCGTTGCATAATTCCGCATAACACTGGCTTTTTTGTCTTATGCCTCACACAGGTGTCTCCTGACAACCTCTTCGTTGAGCTCAACAGCTAAACCCGGGCCTGTTGGAGGAACGATATAACCGTTTTCAAGTTTGATCGGCTCGGTGAATAAATAACCGTTTTGACCCACCTCGATAGGGCCGAATATTATCCAGCAGGATGGTTTTAACGTTGGTTACTTTCGCCTGCGAACGTTTGCGGTGAGGCACAGCGGCGCTAGCCGGCGTTGACCTCCACCGTCTGGTTCAAGTAAGCCGCGGCGCGGCAGTCTAAAAAAGGCGGCGTCCATGGTATAAGCCGATTTGTGCAGATCGGTATCTTTCGCGACCATGCCGAAGCCTATCGGCAGCGTTTCGCCCAGCGCATTCCTGCACCGATTTGTCCCTATTGCACAAATCCGTCTCATTTTTGCCCACTTCCCACTTCAACACACTCCTCGCCCATACCCACATACCTATTCTCGTTTCCCCACAAAATCCATCACCTCACCCCCAGGCGTTAACCACAGCCCCGCTGCCCGAACTATTCCCCTTTACCCGCGGCTTCCCAAAAGAGGCGAGGATAAAACCAGGGGCCGTAAAGTTCCAGGGGTTCCTTGTATTCAGCAATCATACCAAGGCTGAAACAACTATCGCTCGCAATTTCCTGGAAACAGGAAATCTGCCGGGCGGGTACCCGCGCGTCCGCTTTGATGAGACAGTAAAGCTCCAGTTGCTCCGGACACCCGAAGAGTTGCCGCCACGTGCCAGCCTGAGTAAGCGTTACTTCCAGGGCTTTTCCTTGTGAAGGGTCGCGCACCAGGAAGTAAAGTCCAGAATCCTCGTCTGCCACCCCAGCCCGGCGGCGGCGATACTGATAGCGCCGATGGCGTGACCCGCGTCGTGCTGGCAGTAGCGATAGGCGCGCTGACCATACTTCCAGGTCTCTCGCCAGTGAATGGAAGTGAGTCCCATGAAGATGGTGTCCTTGGGAAATCTCACACAAAGTTTTTCCCACAACCCTAACTCAAACTCTGCCCGCACCTCCAACCCGTGTTCTTTCGGTGTATAATGGCAGACCATGGGCTTGTCGCATAGCCCTTCGATGGGACTGCAGATCAGGTAGCCCTCGGTCGGATGCAGATTCCCACTGGAAGGATTGACCCGTAATGCCCAACGGGTCTCACCCGTGCTCTTCCAGGCCGATATCGCCAAGCTGTCGTAGAAGAGTTGAGAAATGCTCCGCAAGTTCACCGGCACGGGGGGTATCCGACCCGGAACAAAGGCATTGTCGTACAGTAGCTCTTCGGTTGGCGGGATTTTTTCCAGATGCATCAGCCGTGCACCCTCAAACCGACGAAAAGGGTTTGGCCAATATCATCCATTCTACACGATCAAAGTTCGTTCAACAAGTTCATCCCTGCCATCCAGTTAACGAGATTCGCTTAAGTCTGACTTTGTCTGGGGATGGTGGGAATAAACCTTTTTAGTTAGCTTCGCTTGATAGCCATAGCTTCACCTAGTTGACCGTCTTGAATTTCTCAGCCTCTTTTGAGCCGCCGGTAACGTTACCCTCACTATAGGAGTGAGCCCCCGCACCCGCAAGCTTTCCTCGATCAACTATGAGATATTCATTCCGAATCGGCTTACTTTCGAACCAGCATTCCAATATCTCTCTAGTACCCGCGGCATATCTTGCCTGTGCCGACAAAGAAGTACCTGAAGTGTGTGGTGTCATTGCGTGGTAGGGCATCGTTCTCCACGGATGATCATTAGGTGCCGGTTGCGGAAACCAGACATCGCCCGCATAGCCGGCCAAATGACCACTTTCCAAGGCTTTTGCGACAGCATCACGGTCGCAAATCTTTCCTCGCGCTGTATTGACTGGGTAGGCGCCGCGCTTCATTTTGCTAATCATTTCCTCATCAAACATATGCTCCGTCTCAGGATGAAGTGGGCAGTTGATTGTCACCACATCACATACCTTGATCATGGATTCAACGCTCTCATGGAAGGTTACGTTGAGCCCCTTTTCAATTTCATCTGGAAGACGGTGCCTGTCAGTATAATGAAGTTTCACATCAAAAGGTTTCATTCTTTTGAGTACCGCGCTTCCAATACGACCTGCAGCAACGGTCCCAATATTCATCCCTTCAATATCATACGACCTTGAAACACAATCAGCTATGTTCCATCCTCCTTTGATTACCCAGTTGTACGACGGGATATAGTTGCGAACAAGCGACAATATCATCATGCAGACATGCTCCGCCACACTAATGCTATTACTATAGGTAATTTCGCAAATGGTAATGTTATGGTCTATTGCCGCCTGTAAATCAACATGGTCTGAACCGATACCAGCCGTGATTGCCAACTGAAGATTTTGGGCCTTTGCTATCCGATCTGCAGTCAGATACCCAGGCCAAAAGGGTTGAGAGATCACTACATCTGCATCAATAAGCTCTCTTTCAAACACAGATTCCGGGCCATCTTTATCGGAGGTTACGACAAGTGTATGTCCACGCTCCCCAAGGAACCTACGCAGACCCAACTCACCGGAAACGCTGCCGAGAAGTGCGCCGGGAGTATAATCAATCGCATGAGGAGATGGCAATGTTTGTCCGTCTGGATAAATATCCAGCTTAGGAATATCGCCGCGCGCGTAATTCGTGGGATAGCCATCAACGGGATCGTCATATAGTACGCACACGATTTTTGCATTGGTTATTTTCTTCATAATAATCTCCTTTATTTAAGCTAACGTATAGGATGTCCCACCTGCACCCGGGTGCGCACTATGATTGGAATAATGATACTCGGACTACCGGAATTTGTCGAACTCGCGACGGGGTGCAGGTTGGCGTCCATCCGCTTGGGTGTGCCCAGCATGGGCGCGTTGTATTGCAGATGTGCCGGTGCGGCGGCCGTCCCGGAAACAGCCACAACCGCGGCCGATGTTGCCGCCAGTACCATCGAAGTTCCCTCAGAAGCCTGAGAATCACAAAACGCGTTCGACCCCATCGCCTCCCGTCTCCAACCACTTTCTCCATCAACAAAATAATTAAAGGATCTGCTTTACAATTCAAGCATGGGGTGCGAAATTGAAATTAAAGTTAAGCCTCTCACGATTCACGGTAAATGGAACGGCACAGAAGGTGCATCCGAAGCTCGAGAGGAAATCGGAGCCAAAACCAATGTCGAAATTTGTTAAAGTTGTTAAGAAATCAGAGATAGCTGATCAATCAGCTACGATGGTCGAAGTCGAAGGAAAGGAACTCGCCCTTTTTAAAATCGGCGGAGAGTTTTACGCGATCGATAACACTTGCACGCACCAGGGAGGTCCACTCTCAGAGGGAATGATCGAAGATGATGAAGTCGAATGTCCCTGGCATGGAGCGACCTTTAATATAAAAACAGGCCAAGTCCTCTGCCCACCGGCTGCAACGAATGTTTCCAGTTACAACGTTCGGGTGACGGACGAGGACGTTGAAATCGAAGTTCCGAGTTAGGATTGTAGCATGAGGACGGCAGATTAGCAGAAGAGTACGGGCATCGTCCCGCTATTTTGACCAAATGGGGTAGCGTGACCGTTACTTCGTGGACCCATGAAATTGTGAGGTGTTTTATTACTCCGCCAATATAAAAGGGGACATCAAGCAGCGTATTTGGCTTTTGGATGTCGAAAGAAAGAACTGATTCGGTGAGACCGGATCGAGAGCATGAACAGGGAAACGCTGACCTGTGCATCGAGTTCACCTTGAGTGATCGCAACGCCGTCGCTGGCAATGGTTTGTTTGAGGTCATTGTTGAGGTACTCATCAGGATTGAGTTCCGGGCTGTAAGCGGGCAGATAGAACACTTCGATACGTTCTTTGTGCTCTTCGAGCCACCCTTTTACGAGTTTGGCGTGGTGGACCCTGAGGTTGTCTACAATCAAGATGATCTTGCGTTTTCGGTGCTTGATGAGCTGTTTGAGAAAGCGTATCAGCAGATCGGCGTTGAGGGCCTCTTTGAGTGCCATCCATTGCATCTTACCCTGGTTGTTGATGGCGCTGATAAGGCTACTGTGAAAACGTCTGGCAGGCTGACGAACTATCGGTGTTTTGCCCTTGGGGGCAAAGCTGCGGCGGGTATGCACCTCGGGTTTGACCGCCGTTTCGTCGCCCCACCAGATCTCTGCATTCTCGGCCTTTGCCCGGGCCTTAATGTGTGGATATTCTTCCTGCAGCCAGCATTTGACTTCAGCCGGTCGTTGTTCGTAAGCGCGTTTAAGCGGGCGTTGCGGGGTAAATCCCCAGCGTTTCAAGACCACGCTCATGCTCTGCAGAGCATAATGCACTCTGTAGCGCTCTGCGATAAGTTCGCGCACCGCCTCTCGAGTCCATAGCGCATACTTCATCTTCAGTTGATCCGGAGTCTTATCGGTGATCAGCTTTTGCGCCTCTTTCTCCTGTTCGGCGCTGAGTTTGCGCTTGCTCCCATACGCTCTGCCTCGACGGCGCTTCTTCAGAGCATTCCAACCGCCCTGCCGGTAGCGATTCCACCAGTAACCCACATGTTGCCGGGAGACCTCCAGTTGTTTGGCCACTTCCACCCGCTTCATGCCTTTCTTTAATAGCTTTATGGCCTGCCGCCGAATTTCCTCCTGCGCCTCTTGGCCTAGTAATCGAGCATCTCGTTTATCCATCCAGGAATCATTGCATAATTCCCCGTATTAGTCACCTATTAATTCAGCTGGTTAATAAGCTGGATAAACATGTAATAAAAGAAAAACGACAACACCCGTAACCGACACATACATCCAAATCGGGAATGTTATTCTGGCGACTTTCTTGTGGACAACAAATTGCCCCGTTAAGGCAAAGAAGAAAGTGATGAGTATCATAGGCAAAGCGACTATAGCCAGCAAAATATGGCTGATAAGAATGAAAAAATAAATAGGTCGAATGGCCCCCACGCCGAGGAATCGTGTATCTCCATGAAAATGATGATAAATGATGTAACTGATGAGAAACAATCCAGAGGAAACAAATGCGCAGATCATAAATCGCATGTGAATATGTCTTTTGTTTCTTAGAATAAAAGCCAGACCGAAACACAGAAATATGGCACTCATACCATTCAGAAAGGCATTGAGTGCTGGAAGAAAAGTAACCACTCGGGAGAAATGATCAGGAGGATTATGAAAATAAATTAGCCATATCAAAAACCCAGTTATAACTATGCTGGCAAAGATGATATATGCAATAACGTTACGGGTATTTGAATAAACTAAACTCACATGATTTCCATTTCTGATAGAGGGTTTAGACAGAAAATATTTGGCGCCGCTATCAATGGCATCAACTATTACCTGCCGCTCCTGGTAGGGCTCTTCTTTTCGATCCGACTATTGCAGTTTATCCAGGATGGATTCGTTTTGGCCGCAAAGAGGCACAAAAATGCGCAAAGAGAAACCCACCCATTCTTGCGTGTTTGTCATGCCTACTCGCTACGCTCGTGAACGCGCCTCTTCGTGGATATTATCTTTCTCGCGGACGCTTCGCTCAAAATATCCCCTGCTCTCCGTCGGTCAGCTTGCGGGCGAGCGAGTTGGCAATCACAATCAAGATGAGACCGACGATGGACTTAAAAAACCCGGCGCCGGTGGCGAGGCCGAAATCCATGGCCATGATCCGGCGAAGGACGAAGGTGTCGATAATGTCGGCGGAGTCATAGACCATAGGGTTATACATGTTGTAGATCTGGTCGAATCCAGCGTTGAGGATGTAGCCGAGGTTGAGGATAAAGAGCGTGATGATGGTCGGCATGAGCGATGGTAGCGTGATGTAGAGGGTTTGCTGCCAGCGGCTCGCCCCATCGACGATGGCCGCTTCGTAGAGGGTCGGCGAGATGCCCGCCAGCGCGGCCAGGTAAATCACTGCGCCGTAGCCGGCGGCCTGCCAGATGCCTGTCGTTATGATGACCGTCCGGAACCAGAAGTCGTCGGCGAGATATTCGATCGGTCCAAGCCCGAACAGACCGGCTACTTGATTCAACGGTCCGTTAATGGAGAAGATCATGAGAAAGATGCCTCCCAGAATGACCCAGGAGAGAAAATAGGGGATGTAGGTAAGGGTCTGAACAGTGCGCTTAAACCAACGGATTCGGACTTCGTTAAGTAGTAGAGCGAGAACAATTGGGGCAAAGAATCCAAAGCCGAGACGAAGAAGGCTGATGACAAGCGTATTGGCGAGCGCATTGGGGAAGTCCGCACTGGAAAATAAGCGCTGGAAGTTGTGAATCCCGTTCCATACACTGCCGAAGATGCCCTTCGACATGACAAAGTCCTTAAAGGCAATGGTGAGTCCAAGAAACGGCAGGTAATGGAAAACAAAGAAGAAAAGCACTCCGGGAATAAGAAGGACAAACAATCCTCGGCTCCTGACATAGGAACGCCAGATTGCCCTTCGCGTCGATGGAGTACCTTTCATCTCAAATTCTTGTTCTTCTATTATCAGCCTTGGTCTTTCTCAGCGCTCTCCGCGTGCTCAGCGTAACGGTGTTCGTGCTCGTAATCGATCAAACGTCCGGACGCCGAAGCATCCTCTGCAACATAGTCGATAGCAAGGCGGGACAAACCGGGAATGCCTGGCGGCCTTGCGGGTTTATCCTAACGCCGCTAGCGACCCTATGCCGCTCCACCCTTGGGGCCAGGCTCTTTTCAGTCCCGAGTCTGTCGGGATTGCCCGCGCCGGGCGGGGCCGCACGGGCATCCCGACGAGTCGGGACTGAGGCTGAAAATAGCTCTGGCATTGGCATGCTTATTCGTCGGACACGACACTAGTACCCCGGAACACCTACCGTATGATAAATCAAGCGTTTCGCCAGGAGCAGTTCGTTCGCTTCCTTAAGCAACTGATTGCCGCCCTGCGCCTTCCATTGCCGGACGAATTGATCAAAGTCGTTGAGAGGCCGGTCGCTACGAATGATTTCGAGAAACGTCGTCATCTGAAGGTGCTGCAGGTCAGCGAGATAGATTCCGGCCGACGGAAGAACACCGGGCTTGCCAAAAACGTCTCCGAGGGCGCCTTCGACGGGCCGGTATTTCCGCCGATATTCGATCGCTTCGGGAGGTGAGAACTTATCAACAAGCTCTTCGGGTGCACCGTTAACGGCATAGAAGCCGGGGCTGACATCGATGCTGAGACTGATCAAGTCGCGCTGGGGTAGAGCTTCGAATTCCGGCATGGCATGGATGCCGATCTGATCGTTGTAGTCCCAGTGAAGGCCGCGTTTTCCCAGCTTCGCTTCCAGGTAGAGTTGCTCATCGGTGGCCATCGCTTCGACCATACGGAGGACGCGGATAACCTTCCAGGGCTCTTTCTGGAGATGCTTCCCAAAGGTGACGGAGTGCCCTCCGCCTTTCCACGCACGGGACACGCCCTTCCCATAGGGACCGGTGAGAATGCGCCCGGGCGCAAGCTCCGCCATCGGTTGCAATTCGTGCGTTCGGTAGGCAAACGAGCCCGGGATCATAACCATATGCCGAAAATCACCCAATTCGGTAATCCAACCCACCCGACCGCTGTGAAACTGCGCCTGGGTAAGAGTGGAGTTGACCTGTCGGGAGTAAAAATCGGGATCGAAAAGATCCTCCGCCTGCCACTGGCGGAGCAGGGCCAGGACCTCCTTGTTGCGCGGCAGCAACCCACCCCAGGTGACGGTGCCGTCCTCCTGCAACATCCAGCTAAACGGGAGGATATGATAGGCCCCGAAGATCTTCTCGAAGAGCCGGGACCAGTTTCGCAGGGGTGATTCACCATAGGTGTCCTTGATCCCGTTACCGTCGGGATCGCGATAGCGAAAGCGCCACAGGGCCTCATGCATCTCGTCCAGGGTCTCGGGCACGTTCTCGATTCCGACGTTGCGCAGCCAGTCCATCCGCCAGACACCCGGAGTCACCCGCCTGGTCCCCGTGAAATAGGTGGGAATTCCCCAGTTCTTTCCCTGCGCATAGGCGTAGATCCACGCTACCGGCGCATATTGATTAAGGACCTTAACATGGGTCGGCGCATGCTTGAGAATCACCTCGTATGGAATTTCCAATAGAAACCCGTGATGGGTGTCCTTCTGGACAAAATGGGGGTCCGGAGTCCAGAGCACATCAGGGATATTCCCGCTCAGGACCATGAGCGGGCGCCGCCGCTGGTAGCCGACCCCGTCGACAAAGACGGGCTTCAGCTCGACGTTGAAGCGGGCTTCGAGATTCCTCTCGATCCAGGTACCATCCCGAGACGTAACAAAGGACCGCGACCCGAGCCAGGTAATGGTCAACTTACGCTGGGGGTCGTCGACGACCGAGTTCCAGTCCACCTCGATTTCTGGTTGTGCCTCCTGCACTCGCCGCACTCGCTTTTCCACCAGAAGAAACACGGCCGCCGTCATCGCGACCAGAATCATGAACAGAGAAAAGACTTCTCGGGGGCGCATGGCTGAATGGAGTCAGGGGTACGGCAGAAATACGGTCCGACCAACCCTGTCGAAGTCCAAGGTCCTCAAACAGCTCCGTAGGCGAGCATGGCATCCGCGACCTTTATAAAGCCGGCAATATTTGCTCCTTTTACATAGTTGACGCTATTCTCTTCCTCATTCCCATACTGGACGCACTTCTTGTGGATATCATCCATAATGTCGCGGAGCCGACCATCCACTTCTTCGCGGTCCCAGGACAACCGTAGCGCATTCTGACTCTGTTCCAGGCCTGAAACAGCGACTCCGCCAGCATTCGCCGCCTTTGCCGGTCCGTAGAGAATCCCAGCGCTCAAAAAGGCCTGGACGCCTTCGAGAACCGTCGGCATGTTCGCCCCTTCACAAACCGCTCCTACTCCATTATCGACGAGGGTCCGTGCATCCTCCCCGCTTATCTCATTTTGCGTCGCACAGGGAAAAGCCACATCGCAGGGCACACTCCATGGACGTTTTCCCTCATGGAACTCAGCCCTTTGGTACTTCGTCGTGTACTCGTGAATTCGGCCGCGGCGCACTTCCTTGAGATCCTTTACAAATTCGAGCTTCTCCCCGTCGATACCATCCGGATCGTAGACAAAACCCGATGAATCCGACAGGGTAACCACTTTGGCGCCCATCTCAATTGCCTTCTCTACCGTATAGATTGCCACATTTCCCGAACCTGACACAATGCAGGTCTTGCCGCGCATGTTCTCCCCTCGGTATTTCAGCATATTTTCGCAAAAATATACGTAACCATACCCCGTCGCTTCCGTACGAACACAGCTACCACCGAAAGACAAACCCTTACCTGTGAGAATCCCGCTGAAGCGATTCTCGAGCCGTTTGTACTGGCCGAATAGATAGCTGATTTCGCGGGCGCCTACTCCAATGTCACCCGCAGGGACATCGGTGTCTTCACCGATATGACGATGCAGTTCGGTCATCAGCGAATAACAGAAACGCATCACTTCGAAATCGCTCTTCCCTTTGGGATTGAAATTAGCTCCGCCCTTGGCGCCGCCCATGGGTAGCCCAGTCAGACTGTTCTTGAAGGTTTGCTCGAATCCGAGAAACTTAAGAATGCTCAGAGTCACCGAAGGATGGAAACGTAGGCCTCCCTTGTAAGGTCCAATTGAATTATTAAACTGCACCCGCCAGGCTCGATTCGCGCGGATATTGCCCGCGTCATCGTGCCAGGTAACGCGAAATATGATGACTCGATCCGGTTCCGTCATGCGCTCCAGGATCTGAGCCTTTCTATACTCGCTGTGCTCGATTAGAAAAGGCATCAAGGACTCTGCTACTTCCCGCACCGCCTGTTGAAATTCAGGCTCACCCGGATTCCGCTTGATGAGCCCCTGCATGAACTTTTCTACTTCGGTCTTTGCTTGTTGTATCATCTATAGCTCTCTCTATTTCACGAACTCTCGGTAGGTGGCACGATCAAGAATTCGATAAATCGAATTCTCTTCATAGCTCTTTGGATCGCAACACCAGCATTTTCTTGATCTGCATGTCCTCCATCGTATAGGGGATACCTCCGGTCGCCAGACCGGACTCCCGCAACCCCGCGATTGCCCTCCCATCGAAGGGAGCGTTCACGATAAGATCATCGCCCTCGGCCTCTGCTTCCGGTATCATGATGGGGAATTTATTCATGTTCATACCAGCTTGCTCTTCTGCGCAATCTCACGATTTAGAATGCGGTCGTTGTCGGAGTAATCGACTGGAATATCAATCAGGTGAACCCCTTCCCCATCGAGGCACGACCGCATGAGAGACTGAAGGTCTTCGGTGCGTTCCAGGCGATGCCCCGCCGCGCCATAGCTTTCCGCATACTTAACGAAGTCCGGATTTCCGAAATCCAGTCCGAAATCCTTAAATCCCATTTTCGCCTGTTTCCACTTGATCATCCCATAGGCGCTATCGTTGAGGACGAGCACAACAAGATTCATTTTCAGGCGCACCGCCGTCTCCAGTTCCTGTGAATTCATCATGAAGCCACCGTCCCCACAGATTGCCATCACCTTTCGCTCGGGAAAGACAATCTTAGCCCCCATGGCCGAAGGCATACCCGCGCCCATCGTGGCCAAGGCGTTATCAAGAAGCACGGTATTCGACCATCGGGCGTTGTAGTTGCGCGCGAACCAGATCTTATAGACGCCGTTATCGAGGGCAATTATGCCGTCGTCGGGCATTACCTTCCGCACTTCGGCCACGAGACGCTGGGGATAGACTGGGAAGCGCTCGTCGTCAGCGCCTTCCCGAACATGGGCGGACATGGCTTCAGCGACGCGCTGAAAGTAGCAAAAGTCCCAGGTGCTTTGTGGTCTCAGTCGTTCGTTCAACTCCCAGATGCTATTGGCGATGTCGCCCACCAGCTCAACCTGGGGAAAGTATACAGGATCTACCGAAGCGGTGCTGAAGTTCACGTGAATCACCTTCGTTCCAGCCTCCCGCATAAAAAACGGTGGCTTCTCCACCACGTCGTGCCCCACATTGATAATGAGGTCCGCTTTGTTGATTGCGCGATGAAGGAAATCGTTGGCCGATAACGCGGCGTTTCCCAGAAATAAGGGGTGCTCCTCGTCAATGACCCCTTTTCCCATCTGGGTCGTGATAAACGGTATCCCTTGCTTACCGACGAACTGTCTCAATACATTACAGGTCAGCTTTCGATTCGCTCCCGCGCCGACCAGAAGAAGGGGGTGGCGGGCTTCTTCTATAAGTTCGATAGCTCTACGAATCGCCTTTTCTTCCGCGGTCGGCCGCCGCACCTGGCTCTTGGAAAACGGTCGCTCGTCGGTACCCTCCGCCGCGATGTCCTCGGGCAACTCCAGGTGCACCGCGCCCGGTCGTTCCTCTTCGGCCACACGAAAGGCCTCGCGCACCAGTGAAGGAATGCTGTCACCACTGACGATCTGGCGAGTATACTTCGTGAGCGGCTTCATCATGTCGACAATGTCGACAATCTGGAACTGACCCTGCTTGCTGTGCTTGATCGGCTTCTGGCCCGTTATCATCATCATCGGCATGGCGCCGAGCTGGGCATAAGCGGCTGCGGTAACGAAGTTGGTGGCTCCGGGTCCCAGGGTAGAGAGGCAAACGCCCGTCTTGCCCGTCAGGCGCCCATAGGTTGCAGCCATAAACCCGGCGGCCTGCTCATGACGCGTCAGGATCAACTGGATAGACGAATCCTTCAAAGAATTCAGGAAATCGAGATTCTCCTCCCCCGGAATGCCAAAGATGTACTCCACGCCCTCCTTTTCCAGGACTTCGATGAACAGATCAGATGCTTTCATACGCTTTTTAAGGGTGCCGTTCAATTTTCCTGTCAACCAGGGTTCCACCGTCGGTTGGCCCTCTTCGAAACGCATTGGTTAAGCCCATCATTCTTTGACGCCCCCCAACATGATACCTTTCATGAAGTAGCGCTGCACGAAGGGGTAGACCGCGAGCATGGGGAGAACCGTTACCACGACGGTGGCGGCTTTGAGGGTTTCCGGTGTGTATTCCGTGCGACTGAGATCGGCCAGTCCCGCCTCCACCATCTGGACGCTGTTTTCAATTACGATCCGTTGCAGGAAGATCTGCAAGACCTGCTTGCTGTTGTCGGTTATGTAGAGCATGGCGTCGAACCAATGGTTCCAGTGGGCCACCGCGGTCCACAACGCAATTGTGGCGAGGACCGGCTTGGAAAGCGGAATATAAATGCGGAACAGGATGGTGAATTCGCCAGCCCCGTCGATCTTGGCGGACTCGGGCAGGCTTTCCGGAATCGAAAGAAAAAAATTGCGTACTACGATAACGTTGAAGGCCGTGATCAGGAGCGGCAGGATGAGCGCCCAAAAACTGTTCATCAAACCGAGATATAGTATGAGCATGAAGTTGGGCACCAATCCCCCGTGAAAGACCATCGTAAAAAGAATCAGGAATAGAAAAAGGCGTCGGTGGGGCATCTCTTTTCGGGCCAGCGGATAGGCTGTCAGGCAAGTGAAAAAGAGGGTCAGCGTCGTGCCCACGACCGTGCGCAGGATCGAATTTACATACCCCGTGACAATGTCGGGATTCGAAAGCACGGCCTTGTAGGCGGTGAAAGAGATATCCCGTGGAAACAGATGGAGGCCGGGACGAATCGCCTCCGCCGCACTGCTTAACGAAATCGAGAAAGTGTAAATAAACGGGTAGACCGCGATCAACCCCACCAGGGCGAGGAAGACGAGGTTGCAAAAATCGAAGATCTTTTCGCCGAGAGAACGATGCACTACGGGTATTCGGCGGTAGTTAAGTACTCGGCGATTTTAGAGGTTGAAAGTCCATCGATCCCCAAATCCACTGCGGTCCGTCCCTTCTTCCAGGCATCGAATCCCATTACCGGAATACCAAGATTGATCAGTGAGCGCATGACTGGCGTATCCACGCCCAGTTGTTCTGCCAGGGAGCACCAGGGTACCAGGCCGAAGGGAATATCCTCGGTCAACCAGCGGCTTTCCAAAGAGCCCGGCGCCTTCAATCGAGTAAGCATCCAACTCCCGTTAATCGTCGACCAGAGATCTCCCCGAGGACCGAATCCGGCCGCATGGAATGCCTCGTGCACCGGCAGCAAATCGTGGCCCAACGCCTTGCCGATGGCCAGGCGCTCGCCATCTAGCGCTTCAATCACCCTCACTACTGAAGGCATCACTCCCTCCTCGTAGAAATAGAATTCACCCCGCGAGTACTCGACTCTGCCCGCATTCATCAGCACACCGGCCGGATGGATCACGGGGTTCATAGCGGAAAGGCCGCAGGCCAGGACATCGGGGTAGGCCTGCGTTCCCGGAAACAGTTCATCGAGTTGCGCACGCACATTATCAGAACGGGTGCTGGGCAGAACACCGACGCCCAAACCTGAAACAATTCCCCAGATCGTGGCCGTATCTGGAGCCGTCTTGCGGCATACGTAGGGCGCGGTGTCGACTTCGGCCAGCGTGACCCAGCCGTCCTTGCCCGCTTCGCGGAGCATCTTCGCCCATTCCAGCGTGCCCAGGTTGCCCGGCATGAGCACCAGCGTCTGGCCACGGCGCAGGTGCGGAATGCAGGCCCGCGCAAAAGGCCCATGCGCGTAGGAAGGCACGATCAGTAGCAGCAGTTCGGCATCCGCCAGCGCTTCGGACACATCCGTTGTGACTGCTCCAAGTTGCGCCCTACCTTCCCCGCCGGCGCCCAGCAATTGAATCGTCGGATCCGATTCCAAAGGCGCCAATGATGCCGCAAATTCAGGAACTTCATAGAGCACGATCTCCCTGCCCTCCAAGGCCAGCTTGGCCGCCACCGAGAATGCCGTGTTTCCTCCTCCCAATATCAGGATTGGTCGATCTGACATGGAGCCCAAGATCGCTCAAAGGTACCTGCCAAGGCGAGCGCAAAAGTTGCCTTCCTTATTCTTCAACATACCTCAGCATCTCGTCATCCGATTTCGTGCAGAAAAACAACCATGCCTTTATTAAGGGGCCCTTTAGCGACATAAAACCGCCCCTTTTCCGCACCTTGATTTCGCAAATCACTGAGGATCAACGAAATTTAAAAGTGTAGTTTTTTGCGTGCGGCCGCCATCTCGATCCTGTTCGACGGGTCAATCAGATTTCCTCTTCCATTCCATGCAGCCAGATCTCTCAATCCGCCTAAAGTGCCGGCAGGGACGCTGACGAAATTACCTTGAAGATCATTGGGTGAACGATAGTTTACGGACCTTGCGATCACAGAACGACCTACGTCTCATTGGATAGAGAATAATCGGTGGCGGACATCAAAGACATTGCCGGCCTCAGCAAACCATTGACACGACTAATTGAAGTCGTTGCGGATGGAATTGGCGGGGTGTCGAGGCCACTTCTGACCCGGAGGAACGCTTCTGCCAAGGCCTACGAGATCAAAACCATCGCAGAAGCAATAGCGGAGAGCCAAAAATTGCTTGGAACTGTAGGATATAGCGCGGGCGAGATTTCCATTCAGTCAAATCAGGGCAGGGAAGCAGCCCGGTTGCCGGAGGCGACCCTCGACAAGAGGGTAGTCTCCCGCATGGCATACCAAGAGGCGAAAAAGCAGTCGAACCTGGAAAGTATCGTGCGGTGTGCAGCCGATGATTTGGAAGGAAATGAGGACCTCGGACCTGATCGCCCTGACGGCAACTGGACATCGCGCTTTTTCCGCATTGCAGAGGACATTACTACCGAGGATATGCAAGTCCTTTGGGGAAAGGTGCTGGCCGGCGAAACTAGGCAGCCAGGATCGTTTTCCCTACGCACCCTCGATGTCCTGAAGAACGTTTCGCAAGGAGAGGCGGAGGCCTTTGTCCGCGTGGCAGAAATTGCGCTTCATTGCGGTCGAGATGCCTTCATTTTAGATCCCGATGGGGGGAAGTTCCTGAAAGATCGCCTCGGAATAACCTTCCCTGACCTTCTTCTCTTGCGCGAGATAGGGCTCATGGTTGAACCCAACCTCGCATTCAGCCTGCTAAAGATAGACCAGGCGCTTCAGACAGTATTTTCTTGTGGATCGACCTGCATCGTGGTTAAGCGTCCAGCAGGATCACCAGAAATCGAAATCCAGCAAGTATTGATTTTCAGCGAGGTCGGCACGCAACTACTCCAGCTTGTGGACCGCAAACCTGCTGACCCTGATTACATAGCTCAACTCGTAGCTTTGCTTCAGGGAGATGAAGTTGCCATAAAAACGGGTAAAATTGCCAGTTGGCACGGCACAACATTCAAGGTAACCGATCTCGTCGACGTGCCTAGCGCCTGATCCCTAACTCCCAGCCTCCAGATCCTCAATCACCGCCGCCAGGTCCTGCACCATCTCATCCGCCAGGCCGGCCGCCACCGCCCGGGCCCCCATAAAGCACTGCCCCTGCGTCCACTCTTCTCTGCGCTCTGCGCCGACCTCTGCGGTAAAATCCCCCATGATCCTGATCTTGCTGCAGCTACCTTCTCTCGCTTCCAAAGACTTCCATTGATCTCTTGCAAGTAATCACGGAACCGCTATGGTGCGGGACTAGGCGTCGCGTAGACACGGCCTGGAACTCGTTGGTCCGTCTCACCGACGATAAATTCGATCACAGACCAGACAAGATGAGTGAAAAGCTAGTCGAAGCGGAAGGACGGCGCGTTGAGTACCAAGCTCTTCGATCTGAGATACTCCATTCGGACCGGACTTGCCTTGTGATCCTTGCCCTCCTCCTGGCAGTGTCCGGGACGATTCTCGGCATAGTGGTGGACGGGTCCAAGAGCGAGCTAGTCTCGTTGCTTCCGCCTCTCTGGATCGTAGGATGGTGCTACATCAGCGAGAAACGCTTCATGATTCGCCGTACGGCGCACTACATCCGCCATGAAATCGAGGGGCACACCTGGGGTTTGGGCTGGCAGAACTGGCTTCGGCGGAATCGGAAAGAACTCGACAGGCATTTTCTTCGCTTTGTCCCTATCTACTTGAAACCTTTCTGGCGCTCATCGTCACGGTCACGATTCCGACGTACCTTCTTCTAAGCAATGGGCAAGGATTTGGATCTCTATATACTTGGTTTTGCATAGTGTCTGCCGTCGTTTTCTTGTTACTCGCGGCATGGACAATCCCAAAGTACGTAAAACTACATGTGTGGGTTGACGACAGGGGTGAAGACGCAACCTAACCCCAACTGCCTCACAACCTCCCGGCCTCCAGGTCCTCAATCACCGCCGCCAGGTCCTGCACCACCTCATCGGCGAGGCCGGCCGCCACCGCCCGGGCCCCCATAAAGCACTGCCCCTGCATCGACTCCTCCGGCACGGCAGCCAGCGCCTTGCGGTGGCTCCGCACATCTGCGGTGAACCAGCCGAAAATCTCATCCACATCCGCCTGGATTGCAGCACGCTGTTCAACCGTCAGCGAAGTGCCCGGTAGACCCATCGCCTTATCCCGGCCCGCCTTCATCAGCTCCAGCTTGAGCCCCTCCTTCTTCATCCACTCCACATAGTCCAACAGCGCCGAAAACACTCCGATGCTCCCACATCCGCACTTTGCGTCACATAGATCGCATCGGCGGCGCTCATTATCCAGGTTCTGGAAGAAATCCCATGCCGCCTCGTTCCACCCCTGATCCTCCGTCGCCGGCACCGGAATGATTCCCGGCCCGATCGCATACTCCACCAGCTTCTTCCCCACCGCGCGGATCAGGCCGCTATTCTTATTTATATGCCGAGCCAGTCGCATCAACTCGGTACGCGTGTAGCTGTTAAGCTCCCGCCACGCATCCTGCACCACTCCCGGCAGCCGCGATCGGCTCCGGCTGAAACTCGCGCCCTGGTAGGCGCCCCCGCCAAACGCCCACTTGCGCCCGAACTCGTCAAAATATTGAACGACACCCTTAAAAAGCCTACTCCCCGCAGCAACGGACTTCGCCAAGGCTTCGGTCAGTCAAGAGCTACGGGGAATCAACGGCTTTTTACCCTTCGGGACCGGGTGTCGTCCTACCAGGTGTTTTTTTAGAACCCTGCAGCAAGCTACAGAGAATGATCAAGTTCAAACACCCGGTTCCCTCTGGTCATCGTCCTCATCTTCACTGGCCTCCGGCTTCTGGTTCGTGCTCCCCGGCCTTCGCTCTCCAGGCTCCAGCCTTCAGCCTCTGGCCCCCGCCGGATGTTTGCCGGCAAACATCACCCACGCTCTCTCCCCTTCTCTGCCGCCTGATGTTTACTCCTGTTCAAAATTCTTCTCCCCACCGTTTGCTGTTCACAGTTCACTTCTTCTCGGTCTCCAGCCTCCCCTCACGGTTGTCCCATCTGCGAAAAGTCCGCCACCGTGCTTCGGCGCCGCTTGAGTAACCTCCGGATCTCCGTCACGTCAGCCGCCGCGTCCACGATCTGCAGCGCATCCTCGGCGATCGCCACGATCCCCTCCGGCGACATCTCCCCGTTCAGCGCAAAATTGAACTCCGTATCCCCGATCCTGGACGAAACCTGCGTCAGCCCATCGGCCGTCACTGCATTAAATCGCCCCTGCTGCACCGCCCGGATCCGGGCATACACCACCGCCTTATCGGTAAGGGGCACAAAGTCAGCACCCTCCGTAAACTCCCGCAGAAACGCCTGCACCAACTTCCATCGAGCCGCCATAAAATTTAAACACTCCCTTACCTAAGGGCCCCGTGGCGACATAACGGCCCGGAATAATGGTGACAGCATGACGCCGGGCCCGCTAACGTGGGCGGCCATCCATCGAAAAAACAGATGCCAACCCCAATTACCGGCCTCAAAGTATTCATCGCATCACCTGGCGGCCTCCGAGTTGAGCGGGAAGCTTTCCGGGACGAGATCCGGGCCTATAATGAGAGCGAAGGTTTGCCGACCGGTGTCCAGTTTCTTCCCGTTGGTTGGGAGGAGACCCTCGGCCGCGTTGGCCGTCCCCAGGCAATCATCAACGAAGATGTTCGCGATGCGGACTACTTTATCCTGCTCCTCTGTGACAGGTGGGGCTCGCCGCCAGACGTAGACTCTTCGCGCTTCTCCTCCGGCACCGAAGAGGAATACGACGTCGCCATGGAATGCTACAAGGACGACGACTCCCCCATGCGCCAACTCGTCCTGATCTTCAAAGCAGTAAGCGAGAAGCAGTTGGCCGACCCTGGGCCTCAGCTTGAGAAAGTCCTCGAATTCAGAAAGACAATCGAGCGCGAGAAATCCCATCTCTTCCACTCCTTCGATACCACCGAAAGCTTCAAAGGGCTTCTTCGAAGGCATCTGGCAGAATGGCGGCGAGGCGAGGAAAGTGGCGTCACAGCGGCAATAGTGCCTCCACCAGATACTGGGCCTGGAATTGAGGAGGATACCGTCACCATGCCCACTCGGCTATCTGTGGCATCTTCGGTAAGGTCCATGCTCGAAAGCGCCTGGGCATTGGCAGATAAAGGCCTCCTCACCGAGGCGGAAATAGAGTTTTCCAGATTGATCGTCGGGAAGCCGCAGCCCGAACTCAGCATCGAGTTCGGACGGTTCCTGACCCGGATCGGCAGGCTGAATCAGGCAATCGCCATGTTCGAAGAAGCAGCCAAGGTCGCCGAGGACCAGAAGGACACCGCAACTGTCAGCCACGCTTATAGGAACCTGGGCAATGTGCTCCGAACCCGGGGGGATCTCGACGGCGCCGAGCAGATGTATCGCAAGTCGCTCGAGATCGATGAGAAGCTGGGGCGATTGGAGGGCATGGCCAGTGCCTACGGAAACCTGGGCGTTGTGCTCCGAACCCGGGGGGATCTCGACGGAGCCGAGCAGATGCATCGCAAGGCGCTCGAGATCGATGAGAAGCTGGGGCGATTGGAGGGCATGGCCAGTGCCTACGGAAACCTGGGCAATGTGCTCCGAACCCGGGGCGATCTCGACGGCGCCGAGCGGATGTATCGCAAGTCGCTCGAGATCGCTGAGAAGCTGGGGCGATTAGAGGGCATGGCCAGTGCCTACGGAAGCCTGGGCGTTGTGCTCCGAACCCGGAGGGATTTCGACGGAGCCGAGCAGATGCATCGCAAGGCGCTCGAGATCGATGAGAAGCTGGGGCGATTGGAGGGCATGGCCAGTGACTACGGAAACCTGGGCAATGCGCTCCGAACACGGGGCGATCTCGACGGCGCCGAGCAGATGTATCGCAAGTCGCTCGAGATCGATGAGAAGCTGGGGCGATTGGAGGGCATGGCTAGTCTCATGTCCGATAATTAAGTTGAATTAATCTGTCTTACCATGTTATGCTATCGGCATGGCAAGACCCATATCCATAATTGAACTTACAGATCTTGAGCTGCAAGAGTTGCAGCGTCGCGTGAAAGCACCGACAGTATCCGTGCGCGACAGCCTTCGGGCGACAATCGTACTGCGTCGTTCCGAAGGCGTCAAACAGGCGCAGCTCGCGGAAGAACTCGGGGTTAGTGTGCCCTGCGTGAACAAGTGGTCGCAACGCTTTGAGCGAGACGGCTTGGAGGGATTGCGGGACAGGAAGGGACGAGGACGGCCCCGATGGATACCGGCGGGCAAGGTTGAGAAGGTCATTACCGAGGCTACACGACCGCCGAAGCCACGCACTCGCTGGAGTGTTCGCACCATGGCCAGGGAGGTGGGGATTTCCCCCGACAGCGTGCAGCGCATCTGGCGGGCTAACGATATCAGGCCTCACTTGGTCAGGACGTTCAAAGTGTCCAATGACAAGTACTTCGAGCAGAAGTTCTGGGATGTGATCGGCTTATACCTGGATCCGCCAGAGCGGGCCCTTGTATTGTGTTGCGACGGAAAAGAGCCAATGCCAGGCTTTGGAGCGGACCCAGCCGGGCTTACCTCTTGGCGTGGGAGAGATTTGCACCAAGACACATGACTACAAGCGACACGGGACCATTACGTTGTTTGCAGCCTTGAATTATCTGGACGGCAAGCTCATCGCACGCACCGAACAGCGGCATACCCATGTAGAATGGTTGCGGTTCTTGAAGCAAATCGAGCGGGAGACACCCAAGCAGCTGGACTTGCACTTGATCGTTGACAACTACTGCACGCACAAGCAACAGAAGGTCCGCAAGTGGTTGTCGCGCCATCGGCGTTTTCACATCCACTTCACCCCGACCAGTTCGTCCTGGTTGAACCTGGTCGAGCGCTTTTTCGGCGAACTGACCCAAGATGTTATCAGGGATGGTAGTTTTACCAGCGTCAGGCAATTGGTCGAAGACATAGAAACCTATCTGGCTGAAAGGAACCTCGACCCCAAGCCTTACAGATGGAAGGCGAAGGGAGAGGAAATCCTGCGCAAGATCCAGCGCGCCAAACGTGCCTTGGCAAAGCAGACAGGGAAAACTAATTAATTTATGTTATTTAACGGACACCACACTAGTATCTACGGAAACCTGGGCATTGTGCTCCGAACCCGGGGGGATTTCGACGGAGCCGAGCAGATGCATCGCAAGGCGCTCGAGATCGATGAGAAGCTGGGGCGATTGGAGGGCATGGCCAGTGACTACGGAAACCTGGGCAATGCGCTCCGAACACGGGGCGATCTCGACGGCGCCGAGCAGATGTATCGCAAGTCGCTCGAGCTTGCCGAACGACTCGGTTCACCCCCGTTAATTTCGCAGATTAAGTCCGACCTGCACGCTCTTGGTCATACGCCGTCAGGACTTGAGAATGACGAGTAATCGGATACACGAACAGAGCCGGCCGCCAACAACAGCACGCCCAGTTCCCTCGTCCCCGACGAAAGCCCACTCTGCCACGATCCCCCTCGTCGCCCTCTTGATCGGGATCCCCAATCTGCCTATCCGCGCCGCCACCACCGACCCGCCGCCCCTCAAATCGAATACCACGCCGTCGCCAGCCTGGACGAAGCTCCCGAAATGACCGTCTGGATCCCACCCCAATGGAGCAAATCCTCCATGAGAACCCTCCGTCAGCTGGGCAATCGCAAGAAGAAAGTCACCATCTGGGTGCACGTTGACCGGTATGGACGCACCCACCACCCATTTATGAGACAAGTGGAAAAGCTCGACTACGAAGTCGACCTCATCGAACTCGCCACTATCGGCGGCCAACCCGTCAAATATTGCATGGGCGTCACCCTCGACATCAAGTTCGGCGCCGCCGACAACACTCCAGAAGCGGCACCCCGGATCCCGTCACCGACAACGAATTGCAAGACTTCTGGAACCAAACGACCTGGCAAAAATGTTTTTTCGGGATCCCTGAATGAGCCGTCGCAATGATCTCAACTGAAACTTCACTGCTGGTGCAGGCGAGCGATGAAACCTAGCTTCAAGTGAATTTTGTTAGTCCGCTAGGCTCATCACGCCGAATCGCTTCACCGCAGGGAGGTTCGCCCTGGCTTGATCCGGCAAGCACCCGCGCAGACGGGAACGCCACTGACCTCACGCTCACTGAAGTCTGCTCGAGTCCCAGAAAAATCCAATGAAGATATTCATTAGTCACGCCTACGAAGATAAAGCAGACTTCGTAAAACCGCTTGCAGAAGCACTCAACGAGGATTTTGAGGTGTGGTATGATGATTACGTGCTCACGTTGGGCGACTCTTTGCTTGTAGAAATTAATAAGGGGCTGACGTCCTGCGATTACGGAGTCGTCGTTCTAAGTCATGCCTTTTTTGGCAAACAATGGCCTCAGAAAGAGCTGGATGGCCTATTCTCACTAGAGACAGCGACCCGCAAGGTGATACTACCAATATGGAAGGGAATCGATCTCGAAGGCGTTACGGGGTACTCACCTGTTCTCTCGGGGAGACTGGCTATTGATGCTGCCCGCGGTGTTCCAGAAGTCGTATCAGAGATTAAGCGATCGATTGAAGTAAGTGCCCGTTCACAAGAAATAGTCCGATCGGATGAGTTAGCAAAGAGATTCAAAGCAGTGGATAGTTCCATCAGGCGCCTGGAGGTTGCTGCCCAGTTGAGATACTCCGATGAGGGAGCGAGCGCGGTATGGAATTCATTCAAAACGCTCTGCAGTGATCTTCAGCAGCGACTGAGCGATATCGCTTCATCTGTCGATTCATTGCATTTCACGTTCGCAACGCCGATGTCTCATATATTTGAGATTCAGGCTCCTCTCGGTCTTCGCTTCAATCTTCATCTGGCAGCATCCTCCGCGAACAGCACGGTCGATGTCTGCCTTCAGCTGACCAAATATCAGATTGGGAAACCGAAACCGTCTGGAGAACAGGAACCACTGCAGCAAATCGGCAAATCAGACTATTATCCGGATTTTGATGTAGACAGCTCTGTATGCTGGAAATCTAATCGATCGAGCAAGCGGATGATAACCGTTAATACGTTAGGTGAAACCGTTTTGGAAGAGCTGGTTGAGGAATTAGAGAGATTACAAATGAACCTCCCCGACGCAAGCGTCGGGGTATCGGGGAAGGAGAACTTATTCTCTACCACAGTGTTAACTGACGCAGATCCTCCTTCGGCTTGCCCTGTTCCAAAACGTATTTCTCCACCATCGCCCAATTCCCTCTCTCCCCAACCGTCCCCACGTAATACCCTGAACTCCAGAATCTTCCTCCCCAGAGTTCCTCCTTCAGCCACCGCTCCCTCTTGAACAACTCCCGTGCTGTGATACTCTTGAATTTCATCACGATACTTCCTGGCGCTATTTTCGGATGTGCCCCGCACAGTAAATGCACATGGTCTTTATCCATCCCTAGGGCCTCCAGTTCTATTTCATAGCGTTCCCCTATCCCTCTGGCCGTTTCGATCATCACTCGCTCAATCCGCTTATCTATCAGCGCCTTCCGATACTTCACCGGCATCACCACATGATAGTGGATCTCCCACACACAGTGACTTCCTCGCTTTACTCGACTTTCTTCCTTCCTCTCTCCCACCCTCTCTTCTTTATCAAGTCAGCCACCCCGCAGCAAGCTACGGGGAATCACCAAGTTAAAATGAACGTTCTGTTGGCCGAGATCTTTGTGATCTCCGTCACGTTCGCGATCTCCGGGATCGACCAGACGTGCCCGGGCACCAGCATCACCGCGATCGCCAGTTTCGACTCCTCCTCCGCCACAATCTGCCTGCCCTGCTGGCATGCCACGGACACTGAAAACAACGAACCTGTATGGCTGCCCATCGATGTCTTCGAGTCCCCTGAAATCTATAAGGTCGAGGCTCCCAAAGAGGGAATCCATAGCTGAATACCCCAACCGGAAAGGCGGGATCAAGGATCCTTCGGCTCATCAGACCTGGTCCCCGCCTTCTTGCGAAGCCGGCTACGACGTCCTTGCGAAATCAGCGACCTCATCGCCCTGCCCTATATTCATTACTGGAAGGACCTCGTCGGACGACACCCGGTCCCAAAGGGTAAAAAGTCCGTAGGTTCCCCGTAACTTTCGACAGGGCGAAGCATTTGCGGAGACCGTTGCTGCGGGGAATATGCTTTTTAGGGTGTTGCTTAATTTGCCTATTGATCTCGCACCCGGAATTCTCCTTAATGGTCACTCTGAAGGCACTGTGTTGCGGTGCCGAAACATGAATTCAATCTAAGGAGTTTCAATATTATGGCTAAAATGATTCCGCTTATTAGTTCCGGTACGGCCGGACCTCTCGGGGTACTTCACCTTCCCCGCCTCTGGCTGAAGGTTTCGCTGGATGCAACGGGTCAACTCAACGATGACTACCCGGCCATAGGTGATGGCTACGACGCGATGGTTCTGAATGCTTTGGGCATCGATAAACAGGTGTTTAGCGCATTCGTCAAAGAGCAGAAGCCGACCTACGCGGAAACCGAATCGTGGATACTTGAACAGAGCGGTGGTTCCCTCGACCAGAATGCTGTGGCCGAATTGAACGCCGCCATTACAGGTTTCAATCACGCCGACGATGTCAGGGAAGAGATACTGGCAGCTAGTGGGATTGGCGACGACGGTTCCATTCCGGATGCCGTCAACCTGAATAATCTGGACGACTGGCACTGCTTTCATCAGGCCGCCTTGAGGTGAATCGGCGTAGCTGGAGCCCTCATGTCTCGGCGAAGCAATGTATCTATACAGCTGCTGGTTTTAGCGGGATGAAACATCCTGAAGCCCCTCTCGGCGCGTCCGGCGTGTAGCGGCCACGCCCTACCCAGCTTCGGCCAGACGGGGCGCCGCGGGTAGGGGCGGACCGCCGGGCCGTCCGCGACCCAGATTGCTGACCTTGTTTCAGTGGAGCAATGTATCCCGGGGCTCCTGGTTTTAGCGGGATGAAACTGCAGGGTGCAGAGTCTCCCACGGCGGATCGAACCCACCCCGCCCTCCGGGCACCCCTCCAAGGAGGGGACTGTTATAGCTGGCTACCGTTAGGTAGAGGTCCCCTCTCGGGAGGGGTGCCCGAAGGGCGGGGTGGGTCATGCCCAGTCTGAGACGAGTTTCAGAGGAGGAGGAGCCGTCAGGCGAAGACGGATCGGCTTCTTATCCAGCAAGAAGGCGGGCTCTGGGCTCATATCTCCTTCGATAGCTGATGGGCCGGATGGCGGGCTTTTACGCTTCTGTCGACTCCCATTCGAGAATCTCATGCTTTCTGACAGATACGCATCGTCCGGGAAATCTCGCCATCAATCCAGACCATCAGCGACCGTCGCATCCAGATCCCTCCAGTCTTCATTGTCAGCGGAAATAGCCCGATAGGTTTCTTTCCAGGATAGCTTGTTCTTTTCCTTACTATACAGGAAAATCCCTTCCTCAAGCTCTTCCAGAACAAGTGAGTCGCACCAGCCATACTTCTGGAGTAGGACCTTTGGCAGACGGATTCCCTTGGAATTGCCGATGGAGATTAGCTTGATATCACGGGTTCCATTTGCTTTACGCATTTTAAGATTTCCTTTGAAGTAGAGAATGGCCTTGTAATTACAGTAATTACCCGAATGAAATCTGTAAAACTTTCCTGCCTTCCTCTCCTCTCTCCCGAACTGATAGAATAGCTCCAAGGTACTGGCTGTCAGAAACTCGGCCGCTTGCCGATCGAGTTCGACAATGGCATCGTGCCGCGGACAGGGATCGTGATTCCTGCACTAATCCAGGCCGAAGGGACGCAATAGGACGATCAGCGGACTCGAAAGCGCGATGGATATCGGCCAGGGATACCTCGCCGGGGCGCCCTGCCGAAAGACTGACAAGCTCGATAGGCGAACGCGGATGTCCTTTATCAGAAAGCGATTTCAAAGGCAGCTATCCTTTCTTGCCCGCTGGTCTCAGGGACGGCTCCCCGCCAGTTTGGCGATCTATTTTCTGACTCAAGGGATCAAAGCGGAAGCGCGGACTATGGTGACTCGCAAGCGATTGCGCAGTCTCTACCATTTATGTACTCGCCCAGACCTGCCGGAGGGTTCCCTGGTGGAATGCGGCGTGGCTCGCGGAGGATGCATCGCCGTCATGGCGTTCGCCTCCGCAGGGAAGCGGCCGGTTTGGGGTTTCGACAGCTTCGAGGGCATGCCGGAGCTGACGCCGGAAGATGGAGGCGACGGACAGCAATGGGTGGGCCTTGATTGCTCGTGGCCGGACGGATACGAAGAGGCGCAACGCACACTCAGCCGCTTCAGCCTCTCCCGGCATAAGGTCATGCTGGTGCCCGGATGGTTCGAGGACACTCTTCCCGACAACGTTTCCCATCTGGCGCCGATCGCCGTTTTGCGCCTCGACAACGACTGGTATCGCTCTACTCGATTTTGCCTGGAGACCCTCTACAATGCAGTGGTTGCTGAGGGAATTGTGATTATCGATGACTATCACACCTTCACCGGATGCAGGAAAGCAGTCGACGAGTTCAGAATGAATCAAGGTATTCGCGACACCCTGATCACTACGGAAAATGATACCGAGGCCTACTGGGTGAAGTGCTCCGGCGATCCTCGAGAAGGTTCGTAACCTTTACCCCGCATACCTCACCGTAGCTGGAGCCTTCATGTCTCGGCGAAGCAATGTATCCAGGGGCAGCTGGTTTTAGCGGGATGGAACTGCAGGGTTCAGAGTCTCCCCCGGCGGATCGGCTTCAGTCCCAGCGCGATCTTCCTACCCTGCCCTGAACGCGACCGCCTCCGCCAAGGCTGCTGCGGTTGCAAAAGCGTCCAGCTACACCTGCCTTAATCTCAGGCAACAAAGGTAGAAGGTGGAAGTGAACTGTCCCGGATCAAACGCCCACGATGCACGCGAAGTACGCCCGAGGCAGGAGGGACGATTCGGCATCGGTCACTCTCCATCCATCTTTCTGCCCTCACGTCCCGTGTGGTGCCTGTTCCCGATATCGGACTTCCAAGCGGCCTCCAGAGCCGTCGGCCCTCCAGTCGCGTGACCTGTACCAAACCTGGATAGACCCGTCTCCGCATGGCTTCGCCGAGGCGGGCTGAGGGCCCCCGAGTCCGTAGAGTGGGCAACCTTACGGGTAATTGTTCATTTCTGGGCAAGTCGGCAACGCGCATAGTCTCGGTTCCCGTGCCTAGCGTGGGGGTAGAATCGTTCAAGCACCCGCAGAAACCTACTTACGCCACACGTCTGCTTCCCCGAACCACCGCGACGTAACCGTTTTCTCGCGCGTATAGAAACGTACCCCATCGCGCCCTTGAACATGGAGGTCCCCGTAGAACGATCGGTCCCAACCGCTGAAAGGAAACATTGCCATTGGTGCGGGGACACCGACATTGATGCCGACCATTCCCGCTTTTACGCGGTGCTTGAATTCTCGAGCCGCATGACCTGAGGTCGTAAAAATGGCTGTGCCGTTACCAAATGCGGACGCATTGGCGATTTCGATGGCGTGGTCCAGGCTCTCCGCTCGCATGATGCTGAGCACAGGTCCAAATACTTCTGTCTGGGCCAGATTGGAGATCGGATCGACCTCGTCGATAACCGTTGCCCCCAGATAGAAACCATGGGGAGCGCCGGGGACGCTTGTCCCGCGTCCATCGCTCAAGGCCTTGCCGCCTTCCCCAATTCCCTGCGTGATAAGCTCAGCAACCCGATCTCGATGTTGACCCGTGATCAGGGGGCCCATATCGGGTTGATCCTCTCCATCGGTACGGCCCACACGCAAATTACGCGCCGTCTCTGCAAGAACCGGCAACACCGTCTTCGCAGCATCCTCTACGACGACCGTGCTGGCGATTGCCATACACCGCTCTCCAGCGCACCCGAAGGCCCCGCCTACAATCCCATCCACCGTCCTGGTCACGTCGGCATCGGGCATGACAACAACGTGATTCTTGGCCCCGCCGTTGGCTTGCACGCGCTTCCCATGACGCGTGCCTGTCTCGTAGATGAATTTCGCCACCGGGCTGGATCCAACAAAGGATACCGCTCCTATATCAGGATGGGCAAGGATCGCGTCTACCGCTTCCTTGCCGCCGTGAACCAGGTTCAAAACCCCTGGGGGCAGCCCCGCATCCTGAAGCAACTCGATCGCTCGGGTGATGGAAAGGGGAACCTTTTCGCTGGGCTTCAAGATGAATGTATTGCCGCAAGCCAGCGCTAAGGGAAACATCCACATAGGCACCATGACCGGGAAATTGAACGGTGTGATCCCAGCGCAGATGCCGAGAGGTTGGCGAATGATCTCCCCGTCAATGCCACGGGCGATATTCTCCAGTGTCTGCCCCATAAGAAGCTCGGGAATACTGCAGGCGTACTCCACATTCTCAACAGCCCGCTGCAATTCACCCCGCGACTCGCTCAGTGTCTTGCCGTGTTCCCGGCTGATTAAAGCGCAAATGGATTCGAAATTCTCCTCCAACAGCATCCGGTAGCGAAAAAACACTCGGGCTCGCTCTACCGGCGGGGTTTCCCACCAGCCCGGAAACGCCGCCTTGGCCGCCCGTGCCGCCTCCTCGATCAACGCATCGCCGCCCATCGGCGTTTCCGCAATGACCGCGCCGGTCGACGGATTATGCACCGCCGATGTCGCTACGTCATTCAATTCAATCCACTCACTATCTACAAAGCACGGACAAGGTTCCAGAGTTGTGACCGTCTCCCTCATGTCTTACCTCTCTTCAGCACTTGGTCGATTCGGTCTTACAGTCTGCCCGACTAGGGGCGGGATTATTCTCTATACTGAATCAGCTTCTGGCTTTACACTTTCTCAGCCCTCGATTCTCTCGCTGCGCTCGCTGAAACGCCACCCCAATCACCGTCCGGCCACGTAAGCGGCCATATGTCGGGGAGAGGCGCCCCCTTGGATCAGCCCCGATTCAGGATCAAAGCGGATACCCATCACCTTACCGATTCCCCATTCCTCGCATACTTCAACGATATGACCGCGCTTCTCAAGGGCCTTCAGTGTTCGTCCATCGATATAACGCTCCGCATTCATCTGGCCTGGAAATCCATCCCGGGGATAAAAAGAAGAGGGAAAATGTTTGGAAAAGAAGAGGGGAGCGTCGAGCGCTTCCTGTATATTCATTCCAAAAATTACGTGGTTAAGGAAGAATTGCAGCGTCGCTTGATCCTGAGTATCCCCACCCGGAGTGCCGAAGACCATTGCCGGCCGACCTCCACGTGTCGCCAGCGTGGGTGTCAAGGTGGCTCGAGGACGTTTGTGCGGCTCCAGGGCATTGGGACGCGTTTCGTTCAGGAAAAACATCTGGCCTCGCGTGCCCATGGGAAACCCAAGGCCCTTCACGACGGGAGAAGACCCCAGCCAACCCCCGCTCGGTGTCGCCGCTACCATGTTACCTTCTGCATCCACCGCATCGAGATGGGTTGTATCGCTGATGTGGGCATGCCCCAAGCCGAGATCGCGAACTTCCCGCGCCTCTACCCCCAATGCCTGCCGATTGTCATCCGCAACCGGCCGCAAAGCGTACTCCGGGACGCCGTGACCGATGTCACCCGGCCTCCATTCTTTCGATGCCGTTGAACCGATCAGCGCGCGCCTCGCATCATTATATTCCCCGGAAAGCAAGCGATCCGCGGGCATCGGATCAAAATCAGGGTCCCCATAGTAGGCCTCCCTGTCCATGAAGGCGAGCTTGCTACATTCGATCAATGTATGAATATAACTCGCGCTGTTGTGACCCATGGCCGGCAGATTAAAGCCATCGAGCAGGGCAAGTTGCTGCAGAAAGACGGGGCCCTGGGTCCATGAGGAACACTTGTGGACTTCCCAACCCTCAAATTCGTAGGTCACCGGTTCCTCGATTGTAGCGCGCCATTCGGCTAGATCCTCAAGACTGAGCAGCCCGGCATGCGCCGATCCACTAGCGTCCTCAATTTCCGTGCCCTGGACAAACTCGACGATAGTCTCCGCGATCTCGCCTTCGTAAAAGCACTTGCGGGCAGCTTCCAAGCCGGACAGGCGGCCTTTTGAACTTCCCGAACGCTCTGCCTCACAAAGCTTCTTCAGCACCATTGCCCAATCGGGGTTGCGCATGAATTCGCCCACCTCAGGCACCCGTCCCTCTGGGCAATAGATGGCCGCGGTAGTGGGATAATCCTCTTTATATTTCTCCGCCTTATTTGCGAGATGCTCATGAAGGCCAGGATATACCGGGTATCCCTCATCGGCCAGCTCGATGGCCGGCTGGAGAACTTCACTTAGCGTTAGCAGACCGAAGCGTTCCAGGGCTGCTATCCAGGTGCCAACCGGAGCAGGAACTGTAATAGGAAGAAAGCCGTCTCCGGGAATCAGATCGATCCCATGCTCCCGGCACCACGCGATCGTAAATGCTCTTGGCGCCCACCCCACTCCGCTGATGGCATAGGTCCTTTTCTCCGCAGCGGAATAAATCAGCGTCGGGACTTCGCCCGCAATGCCATTGGATTGGGGTTCAAGTATGTTCAGGCAAAAGCAGGTAGCAGCGGCGGCATCGATGGCGTTGCCACCGGCTTCCATGATCCGAAACCCGGCCATGGCAGCAAGGTAGTGGCCCGCGGCAACCATTCCGTGGCGGCCTTGGATAACCGGTCGAGTGGTGAAGTTGGACATGGCCTGAACGCTAACCAGTTTAGCTATGCGGGCAACTCTGAAATTGGATCTGAAAGAAGCCTCGGGTGTCTCATCCAAAGTAAATCCTCGGAGCCATTCCGTCGATTGAGTCCTTTCGGCGTAGCTGGAGCCTTCTCGTCTCGGCGAAGCAATGTATCCAAGGGCTGCTGGTCTAGCAGGATGAAACTCATTCGGTCTTTCCCGGCGCCTCCGGCGGGCACGGAACGAGGATTCGGCCGAGAATCGAGGTGTTCAGAAAATGGTTGGTCTGATTCGAAATCTCCCCGGTGCGCATGCTGGCTACACCTCTCCGAGAAGCGGTGAAGAGGCAATCGCAATTAACCCGCTAATTTCCTAAAAGACTGGCTTTATCTCCGGTCCGTTTCTGCCAGGCGAGTATGCGTTTTGATAGGTCCGTCACCTTTTCGGTGGCTGTATCGTCGAAGTAGAGGTTTTTCGTTTCCGCTAACTCCCCATCACCGTGCGACCGCGTTGACTACGCCTACTACAACAAGGACGAGACCGACTACCGAAGCAGCGTTCGGGTGAGCCCTGGAGCCAATGCAGGTTGGGATGGGTGAATTCATTAAGAAATTCCTAACACTTAAAGCATCAGAAGTTACCATTTTGACGGATCTGCCAATGAAGAACTCACCTCGCCGGTGGATTCTGAGCGCCGCGGTCACTTTCCCTACTCCCAGAGCTCACTCAGCATCGAGTCGATATCCTCCGCCGCATCGCATGCCTGTTCCCTGAAATCGGCTGATTCGCTTTCCGCGATCGCATGCGCACTCCTCTTCTCGAAGAGACCATTTGCCGTTCTCGGTATGAATCGTGTGAGCTGCGCATAGCTGTGCCGGTCACTCCTTCCCCGAGGCCGAAAGTAGTAGCGCAACGGGAAGTAAATATCCAATTCATTACGCGCCCGCGTCATAGCTACATAGAGCAATCGTCTCTCTTCTTCAATGTCTTCTGCATCGCCCGTGGCCATGTCGGACGGGATCATGCCGTCGGCCGCGTGAATGATGTGAACCACGTCCCATTCGCATCCCTTAGCCGAATGTATAGTGCTTAATATGAGATAATCATCGTCCAAGAGCGGGGGCCCGGCCAGATCCTGGGTCGAACTCGGCGGATCTAGCGTCAGGTCCGTAAGGAATTCACTTCGCGAACGATAGTTTGACGCAATCTGCTCCAGTTGATCCAGATCCCTGATTCGTGCGTGCGCATAATCGTAGCGACGTTCGAAGATCGGTTCATAAAAGCGACGAATCCGCTCAAGCTGCAGTGCCGGCCCAGTGCCGCACTTCTCTGAGCAATCCCTCACAGTCTCCAAGAGAAGATCGAATTCGGCCTGGGCCGCTGAGGGTACGCTCGGAGGATCGCGAACCAGGTGCGCAAGTAAGTCCCCGCCCTCGCCGTCCCTTTGAATACTCTCCATCACCCGTCTGGCCGTAACCGGTCCCACTCCCTCGAGCAAAAGCAGTACACGAAACCAACTCGTGATATCCCCCGGATTCTCCAGCACCCGCAGGAAGGCCAGCAGATCCTTGACGTGAGCTGCCTCCGCGAATTTCAGACCGCCGTACTTTACAAATGGTATATTCCTCCTCCCCAGTTCCACCTCCAGTTTGTCGCTGTGATGCCCTGCCCGGAACAAAACCGCCTGCTCGAGCAAGGGCACTCCTTCTTCGCGTTTCTCCAGTATTCGATCGCACACCTCCTGTGACTGGCCGTCCTCGTCGAGGCAAGTTACGATGGTCGGCTTTCCGCCGCCGCTGCGGGTACAAAACAGATTTTTTTCGTAACGCTGTTGCGAGATCTTCATGACCGCATTGGAAGCGTCCAGAATGGGTTGAAAAGAACGATAGTTCTGCTCCAGCTTCACTACCGTCGCGTCGCCAAACTGCCGCGGAAATCCAAGAATATTCTCCACAGTGGCCGCGCGAAAGGAGTAGATGGATTGAGCATCATCACCCACTACCGTTATGTTCCGGATTCCATCCTGTGGTCGCATAGCCTGAAGAATTTCAGCCTGTAGTGCATTGGTATCCTGATACTCATCCACAAGCACATGATCAAAGCGCTTGGCTACCAGCGGTCCTACCTGATCCTGCCGCATTAGGGCTTTCCAGTAGAGTAGCAGATCATCAAAATCGAGGATCTTCTGCTCCCGCTTCCGCCTGGTGTACCCCTCAAAAACGCGTCGGATACCTTCATCCTCATCCGCACACCAGGGAAATCGGGCCTCCAATAGCTCCTTGAGTTTCGTTCGGCTGTTGACCATGCGCGAATAAATCGACGCCAATGTCTGGCTGCGCGGAAACCGGCGCTTCATGCTCCCTAGACCAAGGTCGCTCCGTACCAGGTTCATAATATCAGCCACATCCGCCTGGTCGATCACGGTAAAAGCAGGCTCCAGACCGATAGCTCGCCCATAGTACCTGAGCAACCGGTTGGCAATAGCATGAAAAGTCCCGCCCCACACCTGTGCCGCCAGGGCCCGACCGGCATAGGCTCCCGCACGGTTGATCATCTCGGCTGAAGCACGGCGGGTAAAAGTAAGCAGGAGTATCCGTTCCGCAGCCACGCCCTCTTCGATCAGCCAGGCCACCCTACATCCAAGGGTGCGCGTCTTGCCCGTTCCCGCACCCGCTATCACCAGCAGTGGACCGCCTTTATGGGTCACCGCGAGTCGCTGAACATCATTTAAGTCGTCCAACCAACGAGGCATGTAAATTCAAACTCCCGATTTTCTAAGGTGTCTACGACGCTCAATTGCCCGCGCCTCCGTGGTTCTGCCAACACCTGAATTAGTGAACATGCGTTTACTCATTGCTGAAAAATTACCGTCCTGTCAATCCCATGATTATCCTTATTAGTTATTATCAACCTTGGTTCATTAAGAGGGGCTTTATCGAGACCTGCGGCCATCAACTATGGCTGGATCATGAACCTTGGATTCTTGACAATCTTTGGAGCCGATGTAGCTGGACGCCTTCGCGTTCAGTCGAGGAGTATGATTAGGATTAAGATTACGATTAGGAAGGGAGGCGCTATCCAGGTTCATTAGGAGAGAGGTCCCTCGAGGCCGTATGGAAGTTCGATCCGGAACGAGCGCAATACCGGCCAGCCAAAGCATGAAAGTTACTTCACTCCTCTCCGTCAAAGACAAGCTCGTAGCCGGCCCAGTCGAGGTCGTCCTTCAATTTCGCCAGCAATCTTCGGTCCTTGTAATTGGAGAAGCGCCGGAAGACATTGGGATACTCGGCGAGGCAGTCCTTGAAGTTCCTGAATGGCCTATTTCTAGCGAGGGCCTCGCTCAGGCCGGGCGAAGCAGCCCGCTGACCCGCTACGAAGATCACCGCGCTGATGGTAAATCGGCCTCACCTTTACACTCGGAACCTCAGAACTTGTAGCGCAGGCTGAATTTCCAGGAAATTGGGGGAGCCTTTGTGATGATGGTGTTGGCCGCAAATGTGGGCTCCGCTCCGGTGAAAAAGTCTCCTGAAGTGACGTTCTCCAAAGCCAGAAATGCCTCCCATCGCTCGGCCCGCCAGAACACATTGGCATTCAGGCTAAGTGACGAAGGAATACTTAGGGTGCGCTCAAAATTGTGATAGTAGGTATCGCGCCAAATGGTGCCCCCTGCAATGCCGAAGCCATTGGGCAAGGTAACTACTGCAAAAACCTTCGCTGTTACTTCAGGAAATCCCGGGTATACTAGATCGGGATTGCTGTCCGGAAAGCTTCTGTCGCTCGCTCCATTAATCAGCCCTCCATTGAGCGCCCAGCCCTCTTCGTCGAGAAACAGTGCTCCAAACCCGAGGCTCTCGCCGCGGTGCCTGACACGCTGCGCCGTCATCGAGCCGACAATACTGATGCGGTCGGAAGGCAAGAAGGTCGTTTCCAGTTCAAGTCCTTGGGCTCGCAACGGCTCGGCCCGTGCATCCCGCGTATTGAAGTTGCTCTGGTCCCAGTAATAGAAGGCAAGCGAACCGTAGAGCTTTCCATCCCCGAAACTCCCCTTCAGTCCCACCTCATAGAGCTCGGTTTCGGAGAAATTGCCCTCACCGAAAATCGGACCGCCGTGAGTCGGATCAATCGCTGTTCCCGCCTGTACAGAGGCGTAAAGGTTGATATCTTCGGTGACCGCGATCACGGGTGAGAAGGCGGCCATGAAATAGGACTTGGCCCCATCTCCGGACAGAGCTTCCCGCAGTTCATCACCCGCCTGGTCTACGTTCGCAGGAATGCCGGTGTAGTAGCGGCCGATTTCTCCCCTCAGTGAAATGAACGTGCTCAATCGAGAATTCCAGATCGTGTGGAGGACAGCAAAGGCACCATACTGGTAAAGCTGGGACCGAATGTTGGCCCCGCGGGCGGGAGACCAGAGATTGTTGCCGGACGGGTCCCGCTGCGGCCCCGTGGCCACGATCGAGTTGGGTGAAATCGATGCACGAGTAAGGTCTCGCCTGGAAAAGGGTTCGGCAAAGAAGTCCTGGACCATCTTCGCGTAGGAAAAGCGGAACGAGCCGCCCAAAGTGAGCTGAGTGCCCAGTGAATCCAAGTCCTGGATAAAGCTCACCTTGTCGGCCACCACGAACTGCTCGGTTTCGATGGCGTATCCGTAGGAAGAGAGCTTCTCCGTATGCAACCATTCGAGCAGGAACTGGTTTCTTATCAGTCGATCGCTTACCCCTGATTTCTCAAGATCAACGAAGACGAGCCAATCTCGTGAGTCCGCGTAGTCGTTGTCGTCCGCCAACGCCCGGCTCGCCTCAATCGGCGTTGTGAAGACGATCCCTCCGCTGTCAAAATAGGATCGCGTGTAACGATAACCATCGACTTGCGCCCCGCTCATGAGCGCTGCCAGCGGGCTGGAAAAGTCGCCGAACCTTCCGCCCGCCGCGTTGAAAAGTGGATCTGTGACTCCGCTGCCGGGAAGGGGCTGGCCGTAAGCGCGCGCCAAGTCGTCGGGATTTCCCAAATCCAAAAGAGCCGCCCGTGCGGCATCGGAAATGAGGCCGGCAGCCATGGCCTCATCGACGACCGCTCGCGGTACCACCAGGGCGTTGAAATCCTGCACGCCATTGGCGAAACCGAACCCGGCGGGAAAGGAAGCAAAATCACGGTTCGCACTTCCCCGCCAGGCGGCATCGGTGATATCGACCGGTTCGCCAATCACGTAGCGTCCGATGTCAATCAACGATTGGGTCGGCCTGTTCCATCCCGCATTCTCATTGCTCTTAAAATCAAAATACTCCGTCCCGGCAAAGACACGAAGATCCTCGTTGAGCTTCATCTTGACGGCACCGTAGAATGAGACGAAATCGTTGCGCACGGTGTCGTAGTAGGAATCGGACAACTGGCCGGTGAGCGATATCCGATAGGCCGACGGCCTGCCCATCAGCATCAGCGGTCCACCCACATCAGCCCGTACGCGATAATGGTCCCACCGACCAATAGTGACTTCGACAGAACCCCGAAACTTGTCAAAATAGGGGGCTTTGGGCACGAAATTCACAAAGCCACCAACCAGAGTGGGACTGAGGTGTCCCGGTGCCGGCCCTTTGACAATATCCATAGACTCGAGGGAACCAAAGGAAATGGGCATTTCATTCCGCTGGTAGGCGCGCAACATCCCGTTGAAAAAGGTACCGGCTTTAGCCCCCCGAATATAGGGCGATCCCGGGATTCCGAAATAATTCACGCGCTGGGTTCCGGCTCCCGCCTTCTCCAAATCGCTAAAGTCCTCGATGCCAAACTGTCGCATCGCTTCCGGCGTAACAATCGAGAGAGCCCGTGGAATCTTGAGTACCGATAAACCGTCGCCGTATACAGAATCCACGGAGCGGGACAACTGAGAGAGAGTAACTTCCTCCTCGATGAGGGTTTCCTCAGCGATAAAGACCTCCAGTTCGACGATCTCGTCTTCTTCAGTTCCGGCATGGCCCGAATTTTGCGCGAAAGCGGCGCCCGCGATCGCGGCTAAACAGAAGGAAACCTGGGCTAGCCAATTTGACATAACTCTTGGTGAAGCGAAAAGGGGCAGCAGTTCAAGATCTATAATTCCGAAACTCTTCCACAGTAGCCACGGTATCCCACGATTTCACCTGAAATCTGCTTGATCTGGGGCTCGAAAATGCAATGGACTCATGCAGGCCAGCGCGGCCCCCGGCTGCCCTGCGGTTAGCCGGATATATCGTGGGTGAAACCAGGGAGAGGTGTCAGGTGTCAGGCCTTCTTGCTTCGCTCGTGAACAGTTGTCAGTTCTGAGGAAGCGCAATCGAATCCTGACACCTGAACACTTAAACCTACTCCAGGCCTGAAGTTTCAGGTCAGCCAAGCCCCCGGCGCGCTGCGCTTGGCCGGATCAAACAGGGATGAAACTTCGCCTTGCGGGCTCCTCGATGAATCCAACCTAACGGTCCAACAAAATTCACTTGACATCGATTCCATCGCCCGCAAACCCGCTCCAGAGGCTAAGTTTCAGGTTAGGACCCTAGTGTCGTGTCCGATTTTCATAATGCATCCAGGTTATGGCCAGAGCACCTGCTCTGGAGTGACCCGGCTGTCGAGCATCCCGAGAATAGACAGTTCCCTGATCTGCTGTTCGATCCGTTTCCGATCCAAAATGCCATGAGTCTCGGCAGGAACCTCATCTCCGAAAACCAGATGGTGTTCCCTCATGGAATCAACGCCGAACTCGATCAGCTCCGGACTCATCTGGGGATTTCGCTGGCTGATCATGGCGTCGGCCCCGGCACGGTCACCGTTAAGGTAGGCTTTCCAACCCCGTAGCGAAGCCCTCACGAATGCTTCCACCTTCTCGGGACTCTTCAAGGCTAGTTCGCGGTTAGTGTAAATGACCCGGTAGGGATCAAATCCCGACTCGGCAAGGATCAAGGTTCGGGTGTCAGCTCCGTGTTTCCAAACATGAAAAGGTTCATTGGTCACAAAAACCTGCTGAATGAACTCTGGGTCATTAAGGAACCGCTGCAGACCGAAATCGTGGGGTATTATACTGAAAGTCACCTTGAATCGACGTTTTACGTATTTGATCCAAGCCAATCCCGGAGTAGCCATTACGGTCTTACCTTCGAGGTCGGAAAAGGTGAAGACGGCACTTTGCGCATGCACCATGAGGGCCTGTGGATCATGTTGCATGAAAGCACCCACCATGACCAGGGGAATTCCTCTTGAAACCTGCACAATGACATCGTCGCTCCTTCCCAAACCGAAATGAACCCGGCCTTGTGCGACCTTCTGGGCTACCATTGCATTGGGTCCTCCGGGGAGAATCTCAACCGCGAGTCCTGCCTCACGGAAATATCCCTGGGCCAGGGCCTGGTAGAAACCACCATGTTCCGGCTGTGCATACCAATCGGTCTGCAGGATGGCCGGAGCAGCGTTCCCGGACTCCGGCTCCTGCCCCTGGTGGCGCCTATCGCACGCGGGGGTGGCGGCGGCCGCTATGCAGCCGGAAAGGAGTAGCACAAGGCGCCAAGTGGGATCCTTTCTCTCCGTCCCTGTCTTTCTGCACGGTGGATCTGTCGCATGCATCTTCACTGGACCCCTTTTCGGAATAGTCCTTCTCCTATTAATACTCATCGTCTGAACGCCAAGGCCTCCAGCTACATCTGCTCCAGTGATAGTCAAAAATTGAACGACTCTCTTAATGAACCCGACTAACAGTTTTCTCGCCGAGGAAGGTCGGCGGCGCCAAAGGATTGGCGCCCTCCAAATCCAAGGCGTCATCCGAGAAATGGAGGGCGGCAATCCCTTGCCGCCGCAACGTCAAGGCGGCGATCTTCGGTTCAATTTGTACCATAGTTGAGGTCCATCCGGCCTCGATAAAAACCCTATTAAGAATCCTACCGCTCAGCCTCGGCAGCCGACTCGTGCCATTCACGAAGAAAGTACCAATGCGCGAGATTCACCACCGCTACGAATACAAAGCCCACCAGGCAGGAGACCCCTGCCGATGCGAACAATGCGGGGATTTTGAGTTCAGCTTTGTATACGATAACGAGAAACCCAAGCCCACCGGTTTCGCTGGACGCGCTTCCCGCCAGCATGTCCCCGGTTAGCGCGCCAATCGGCGCCAGCGTCCCCGCGACCTTGAGCCCGGCCATAAAGTAGGGCAAGGAATAGGGCACGCGCAGCAGAAGCAGCTCTTGAATTTTCGAGGCATTATACATCCGGAACAGGTCGATCAAGGCTCGATCGGTCGAACCCATTCCCATTACCGTATTCGCAACTATCGGGAAAAAGCTAATCATAAAGGTTATCGCTACGACCGAAGGAAAGCCCGGATCGAGCCAAAGAACGAAGATCGGCGCCAGGACCACAACCGGGATCATCTGGAGAACGATCACCCATGGATAAAATGCAGTCTTGATACGAGCATCCAGGGAAAGCGCGAGGGCAATGAAATATCCGAATCCAACGGCAGCCAAGAACCCGACCACGGCCTCGATCGCCGTATGCCGGGTCGCCTTCGCGATAGCCTCCCACTCCGCCACAAGGGCTTCGAGGACTCCCAAAGGGCTGGGAAGATTGTATGCCGGAATGTCAAATAGAACGATCAGCCAGGTCCATCCGGCAACGGCCAGCAACCCCACCGCCAAAGGCAGAATCCACCTCGTGGAGGAATGTGATTTATGGTCCGGCATCTCCTGATTTCACATCATTCGTCTGCCGATTCCCGGAGCAGATGGGTAATCTTAGCAACGATACGGTGGTATTCTTCACACTCCCGCAGCTCGGCCCGGCGCGGATAAGGCAGATCAACAGTTACACACTCCGCAACGCGTGCGGGCGTGTTAGCAAGAAGATAGATCCGGGAAGAGAGAAACACGGCCTCTCGAACCGAATGAGTCACGAACAACGCCGTCCATCGGTCCCTTTCCCGCAATCTGAGTAGATCTTCGTCGAGTCGGTCTCGAGTAAGTTCGTCCACGGAAGCGAAGGGCTCATCGAGAAGCAGCAGCTCCGGGGATGTCGACAGCGCTCGGGCAACCGACGCCCTCATCTTCATACCCCCTGAAAGCTGCCAGGGATACTTCCCCACCGCGTCACCCAGACCGACCCGGTCGAGAAGCCGAAGCGCAATTGCCCGGCGCTCGACGGGTGCCATTCGCCTGAGACGATTGGGAAGTTCGACGTTTCCCAGGAGCCTCTGCCAGGGAAGCAAACATGGCTCCTGAAAAATGAAAGCCATGTGCTCGCGCATCTCCCCCGGATCCCGGCCCGCCACACTGACCGTACCCGAGGTCGGCCTGCTCAATCCGGAAACCAGACGAAGCAGGGTGGTTTTCCCGCAGCCACTGGGTCCGACCAAACTGACGAATGCCCCCCTCTCGACGGTGAGATCGACCCCTTCGAGGACCCCGCGGCCACCTTCGAAACACTTGCCTACGTGCTTCAACTGGACTAGGGGCGTGTCATCACTCACGCTTCTTCGCCGAATATGTTGGTTAGGTTCTGCAAGACCTCCCTTGTCGCTGCCTGTGCTATCGACCTTTTGCTGGTAATCGTCAACAACCTGAGCGATTACGGGACGAATTTCCAGTTTGTTCAGCACGTGCTCAACATGGATACGACGTTTGAGAGCAGCCAACTCCACTGGCGCGCTGTCGAGTCACCTTGGATCCACCACGCTTTCTACCTGATCATTATCCTGTGGGAAGCGGCCGCCCTGGGACTCATTTCGGTGGGCACATGGACCATGGCACGCCAATGGCGGGCTCCGGCCGATCGATTCAATGAAGCGAAGTCACTCGCCACACTTGGTTTGACCTTGAGTCTACTCCTCTGGCTTCTCGCCTTCATCGCAATCGGCGGGGAATGGTTCGCCATGTGGCAGTCACCCGCCTGGAACGGTCTGGAGGCCGCCTCGCGCTTGTTCACGATCAACGGAATCGTATTGATATTCTTGCATTTACCCGAGTCAGTCTGACGGCGGTTTGAGCGGGCGATATGCCATCTCACGATACCGAACAGCAGGAGTCGGCAGCGCATTTTTCGAACGAAAGCGGATATGAACCGACCGCCTGCCACCTCCACAAGCCACTTGTCATCGACTAGGTCCACTCATAAGCATCTCACCCTCGCCTGACGATGGGGCAGAACGACAGCACAATATTCCGACGACCGGTATTCTGGTTTATCCTACTGCTTTCGGGCGCCGCATCGGCGCTGGTATGCGTCAGGTTGTTCTCCACTGCGTTCCCTATGTCGCGGCTTGAGATCAGGATGGACCGTGAGGCCGCTCTAAAGAAGGCACGTGAGCTGGCCGATGAACACGGCTGGGGACCGGATAACTACCTTCAGGCGGCAAAGTTTATCGCGAAGACCTACCAGCGGGATTACATCGAACTGGAGGGCGGAGGAAAGGATGCCTTTTTCGAAGTCCTGGAGGATGACTTCTGGGAGCCCTACGTCTGGGTAGTACGCCACTTCAAACCCCACGAGACCGAGCAGACTTGGATCTATTTTGATGCGGATGGAAATCTGGATCGATTCGAAAGGATGTTTTCCGAGAAGCGGCCTGGTCCCACCCTATCCGAAGAGGAAGCCCGTGCTATTGCCGAAGGGGAAGCAATTACTGTCTGGCATTTTGACCTTTCTCAGGTGGAACCGATCGAGCACGAGATCCAAAATCGCCCCGGAGGTCGAAGAGACCATAAGTTTCACTATCTACGCAGAGACAAAATAGTCGGTGAGGCCACCTACCGCCTTTCCCTGGGTGTCTCCGGTGATCAACTCAGCCAGATTGGAACTTCACTCAAGGTACCCTATGACTTTGGACGCCGCCACCGGGAAATGCGCTCGGCCAATCATACTTTGGACCAAATCGCCACCGTCTCCTCCTACATCCTCTTTTTCGGAACTGCGTTGGCCGGAGTATATGTTTTGGAAAAGCAGCGGTGGATCATCTGGCGCGGCCCTATCATTATCGGTTTCCTGGTCGCCGCGCTGGTAGTCATTGCCGGCATCTGCACCTGGCCGCTGCAGTGGGTGGACTACGATACTACGACGTCGGCAGCAGACATCTTTGCTTCGCGAGCAGTCGGCGTTGCAACGGGACTAATCTTCCTCACTACCCTCCTGGGAGGCCTCTTTACGGCTGCCGAGTCGATGGGACGCCGTGCCTTCCCGCAGCAGATTCAGATAACTCGCATATGGTCGCGTGGAGCAGTTAACACGATTCCGGCATTGGGTTTAACCGTAGGGGGCTATCTTCTTGCGGTGTTCGATCTCAGCTACGACGCCGTATTTTACGACCTCGCCAGCAAGATTCCCGGATGGTGGATTCCCATCCACGAACTCGCGCAACCGGACCTGCTGGCAACGTCGATTCCCGCTCTGGTTGTATTCGGCTACTCCCTGATGGCGGGGTTCGAGGAAGAGTGCCTGTTTCGCGCCATTCCGCTGGCCGGCGCCGCCCTGCTCGGCCGGCGCCTGGGTCAACCAAAACTTTGGATCGCTCTCACTCTAATTGTGCAAGCGCTTCTCTTTGGCGGCGCCCACGCCGATTATCCTCAGCAACCCTACTATGCTCGGCTCATCGAGCTCTTTCTTCCGGCCCTGGTGTATGGCATGGTGTACTTCCGATTTGGTCTCTATCCGGTAGTCATAGCACACACTATACACAACTGTGTACTCGGATCCATTCCTCTGTTCGTCTCATCGTCACCTTCCGCCGTTATCAATCAGATGGCGGTAATCGGGCTTCTCCTGTTCCCACTCGGGATCGCTGCCATTAATTGCCTGCGGCACGGGCTTCAGCGCGAAATCCATCCGGACTTTCTCAACCGCTCCTGGTCCCCGCCGAAAGAAAGGATCCGCAGCAGTATTACGATGCCCCCGTTTTCATTATCAATTCCAAGGAGAAACGGGAGCATCGTAGTCTTCTTGGGCATCTTCTCTCTTGTCATTTGGTGGCTCTACTCGGTGCAAAGGGAGCACGATGTGCCCGCGCTCATGATAAAGCGTGATGAAGCCGAGGCCGCTGCTGTATCCTTCCTGAAAAGCACCTGGAGCGGTTTCGATCCAACCGTCTGGCGGATTGACAGCACCGTCCGCGGGGAGCCGGGCGCCGCCGGCCAATTCGTCTGGGAGACGGGGGGGCGTGAAACCTACCGGCGACTGATAGATGCCGAATACCTCAGGCCCCCTCATTGGGTGGTGTACTTTCGACGTTATGACGTCGAGGTCGAGGAGCGAGCCCGGAGATTCGAGGTCTTTGTCGATCCACACGGAACCGTGTTTCGCTACATTCGCCGCCTACCGGAGGGAGCAGAAGGACCCTCACTAACCGAGGAAAATGCTCGGTCTCTGGTTCTTGAGGCGGCCTCGATGCGACTCCATCTGCCTGCGGATCAACTAAGAGAAGTGGCCATCCGCACCTACACTCGAACAAGTCGCAGAGACTGGAAATTCGTCTTTGCCGTCGACGCCCACAACCCTCTCGATGAAGGCGAGACCCGGTTGGAAGTGCTGTTGCAGGGAGACACGATAGCTGAGTTCCGACGCCATATCCATGTTCCCGAGGATTGGATGAGGGATCGAAGCTCATATGGTACCCGATCAGCAATTGTGCGGGCGATTGCAGTCGTCATCTGCGCGATAATGATCTGCGCGGCGGGACTGATTATCTACTGGCAACGAGGGAAAAGCCGCTACGCAGGGTCGATGGGCCTTCTCGTTCTGGCAATTGGTTGCCTACCGGTTGCGGGGCTCATTTTCTGCTCGTGGCCGGGAGCGGTGGCAGACTTCGACACTGCCGAACCCTTCCGCCATCAGGTGATGATGTGGCTGTTGCGCGCGCTCCTGATGAGCGCTTTTGTTCTGTGGTTGGTGCCCGTGATTTTTGCCGAGCAGGCGGCAACTCGGCGCAAACAGATGGAACTCCCATGGAATCGAGGGGGCATCCTTGGATTCTTTCTCGGTTCCTCACTGATCGGGCTGCATGCCATCGTTTCCCTCACCGGATCGGAAAGCGTTCCGAGCTGGCCAGCATTCCCGCATCAGGACGCTACTTTGCCGTGGCTCAATGCGACATCCCTGTCGGTGGCGGTATTTCTCTTGCTGGCCGCATTGCTAACGCTCGTCCCTGTCTGGATCGATCGTTTTTCTTACGGTTGGACACAGCGGCGCCCAACATTCGCCCTTGCGACCACCGTTTTCGGAATGTCATTGAGTGCGGCCTTCACTCAGGAAGTCCTGCTTTGGTTTATCGGTGGAGTGCTTTTTGCCGGATTTCTTATCCTTTCCTATGTATATGTATACCGGTATCACTCCGCCGTGATCTTCCCCACTGCAGGTAGTGCGGCTGGCCTCTGGCTTATTCAGGAGACCTTCACCTACCCCTTCTCAGGTGCAGTACTTGGCATGATTCTCACGATCATTGCCCTCTACCTGAGTTCACGCGTTCTCTATCACTTTTGGGGAAAGGCGGAGTTCGCCCCGTCGAATTGAACGGCACGCTTAAAAAGTCTTGGTCGAAATCCCGGTGGAAAATCACTTTTTCTGATTTTACCTCCGCTCTCTGCGGTTAATTATTCTCAAGCACGGATCGGGTAACTCACTCCACAACGCCGATGGAGCCGGGAAACGCGTCCTGGTAGGCTTGTGCATCGACGCGTGCGTCGATAAGGGTGGCGGTATCGGCACCCATGGCCTCCCGTAGCGCGCACCTGAATTGATCGGGAGTCTCCACTAAAACGCCATTGAGCCCGCAGGCCCGCGCCACCGCCGGGTAATCGACGGGATGAAGGTTCAGATTATATTCAGGCATACCGCGCGATTTCTGCCGAGACTTCATCGTTCCCAGAGCCTGATCGTTAACTATAATGAGCGGAACGTTCGCGCCCACTCGGGCGAAGGTCTCCAATTCGCCCAATCTCATGAGCAGACTGCCGTCGGCCCCGATACCGACCATAGGTTGCTTAGGGCAAGCCAGCTTTGCCCCCAGAATGGCGGGGAGCATGAGCCCCATGGTTCGTCCGCCTGTGGTTCCAAAAAACACATCCGGCCGATCGACCTGCCAGAGCTCTTCCAGAATTCGCACATGGGCGCCCGTTTCCGAAAATAGTGCGCCCTCCTCAGGCAGCGCCTCGCGGGTTAGATCCAGAATATCCTGGAAGGCAAGGCGGGCTCCTTCCGGCCGCTCGAAGAGCCTCATCACCGGTTTTCTGACCGCCCGGATTTCGTCCCTGGAGAAGCCAGGCTGCTTCAAGGCAGCGAGTATGCCCAAGGAGGCTTTCAGGTCGCCGTTTACCCGAACCTCCGGATTCGGGCACAAACTACGGTACTCTTTCCGTACTACTAATTCGCAGGTTAGGGTCGGGCTATACCACAGGGCCTCCTTCATGAGCGCATCCATTCCAACGATCAGGATGAGATCCGCCTGCTCCAGGAAGGCGGCTTCGAAAGTTTTCCCCAGAAGCCCCGTAAAGACGCCCGCGAAGCGCGGATTCGATTCCGCAAAGACACCTTTGGCATCCATTCCCACCAAAACGGCGGCTTCGATGTTTTCGGCAAGCTGCTTCAGTTCCCGACTGGCTTCTGCCCGCAACACATCGGATCCGGCAATGATGAGCGGACGCTTCGCTATCATAATTTGGTGACGGATCGCTTCCAGCCCTGGTTGACTCGGCGCTGCTTCCGGCGCTGGAGCCTTCGGCGCAATCGGGTCGCCGCACTCCACCTGGGCAAGGTCGCCGGGCACGTTAATGAGCACAGGGCCGGGCCGCCCTTCGATGGCAGTGGCTACGGCCCGGCAGACGGTTTCTGCATCGTCGACGCCGCTTAGCGTACCCTGAAACTTGACGGCCGAGCTGAACAGACCGGCATGATCGCAGGTCTGTGCCAGATCGATGCCGGCCGCCGCCGTGGGAGCGAACTCACAGAGGCACAGCACCGGCATCCGCTCCAGAAAAGCGTTCAACGCCCCCCCGGAAAGATTGCCGGCGCCAACACCCTTAATGCTGATTGCCAGACCCGCGGTCCTCTTAAAATGGCCGTAATATCCCGCCATGATGGCCGCGGAGGATTCGTGGGCTACGCTGATCAAATCCACGTCCTGCCGCCGGCCCGCTTCCAGGAGATCGAGCGGAAAGCCTCCACCTGGCAGGCCAAAGTAATGGCGCAGACCTCGCGATGACGCATCCTCAATCAAGAGTTCCGGAAGCTTCATTATAAGGTTGAATTACGTCAGCGCCAGGTGTGGACGTCGTTCACCCACGCCGGTGGCTTGCTCGAAAGCGTGGGCAAATTGCATTCACTCGGGGATTCACACGCTCGAGCTGCTCCAGGTGCATCTCCAGCACCTCGCTCGCGCTGGCTTCGCGATCCTGAACGAGCCCGGCAATTTCAGTGGCGGGCCTGGAACAGAGTTTGGTGGATGAAGCCATCTGTTCAGTCCTACACCATGTCCGCATCAATCGGCAAAGGAATTCCTGCTTAGTGTGTTGTCCAGTTAATTCCTTCACCCAAACCAATGTAAAGTTATTAACGGGACACGACACCAGAACCCATAGTTGACACAAAAAGCAGGGAAGTGAAAATCGTTGCAGGTGCATCCGGCCCGGTCCAAGGACGATCAACTAGCTTGAAACTTAGCCTCTGGAGCGGGTTTGCGGGCGATGAACGTTCGGGAAATTTGCACCAGAACTTGCCGAATCGCGGAAGTGGCGAAGACTGCGGCTCGAAGTGGCCGTTGTTAGATATGGAATCTAGCTTTGAGGAGACACTTTTATCGTGCTCGCTAATGATATATGGCCCGTTCGAGCCCAGTCTGACCTTGGGGCATGGATAGCACCATTGTTCGCATGGGGCATAGCTGCCGCAGTCTTCGCTCAGGATATGCAATAGGCGGTCGATCCGGCGAGGGCAAGTTTCACTTCTGATATATCCGGCAAGCGCTAGCGCGGCCGGTGGCCGCGCTAACCTGAAACTTAGCCTTGGGAGCGAGTTTGCGGGCGATGGAATCGATGTCAAGTGAATTTTGTTGGAACGTTAGGTTGGATTCATCGAGGAGCCCGCAAGGCGAAGTTTCATCCCTGTTTGATCCGGCCAAGCGCAGCGCGCCGGGGGCTTGGCTAGCTTGAAACTTAGCCTCCAGAGCGGGCCGGCGGGCGGTTCGTCCCTGCCCTCACGGGCAGAGCTACACCGGGGCCTTGTGGCTCGCTCCGTGAGGAGCGGGAAGAGTGCTGACGTGAGTTTTACCCTTGATATATCCGGCAAGCGCTAGCGCGGCCGGGGGCCCCGCTAACCTGAAACTTAGCCTCTGGAGCGGGTTTGCGGCCTTCTCGCTTCGCGCGTGAACAGGTGTCAGTGTTCAGGTGTCAGTGCTCGACTAGAACTGACACCTGACACCCGAAACCTCTCAATAGTTTCATCCCTGTTTGATCCGGCCAAGCGCAGCGCGCCGGGGGCCTTGCTAACCTGAAAATATCGATTGCAAACCATCGTTGAAATTGCCGCAGGCAGCTGGGACACTTTTCTCATTCTAGCCCCTCTATTTCTTCTGGGGCTCCTGATCGCGGGGTTGATGAACATGCTCATCTCCCGGAATCAAGTGCAACGCTTTATGGGTGGCGAAGGCCTGCGGGCAGTGACCGCCTCGGCCGCCTTCGGCGTACCCTTGCCCATTTGCAGTTGCGGAGTAGTTCCCGTTGCCATGGCGCTCCGGGATAAAGGAGCCAGTCGTCCCGCCCTTCTTTCGTTCCTTATTACAACACCTGAATCGGGAGCCGATTCCATACTCGTCACCTGGGGGTTGTTGGGGCCTGTGATGGCCATCTACCGCCCCTTTTCCAGTTTCCTCAACGCTATTATCGCGGGAATCCTGGCCATCGCTCTGCTGGATCCTCGAGAGATGAACGAGGCCCGGGCTGAGCCGGGCGCAAACGATTCCGGCGAGGGCTGCTGCGATACACTTGCGCCTGAAGACGAGTGTGCGAACGACGACGAGTTTGATTCCTATATTGGATTTTCCGGTTTGGCGGCATCAGCCAAGGCCGCGGCCAGCCGCCAATGGGACCGATTTCGAGCATCGTGGCCGCTGGCAAATTGCTACAAACCACACTTCTATCCGCATGATAAACCCACGGATCTATCAACATCGAAGCCGCCAGGCGTTGTGGCCTTGGGTGAAATCGGAAGACGCGTCTTCCGCTACTCCTTCGTTAAGCTCGCCGACGACATCGTTTTTTCGCTGGTCATAGGCGTCCTGCTGGCCGGAGTCATTCTCGTTCTTATGCCTGCCAACCTGGATGAATATGGTCTGGGAGGTGGACTTAAGGCCTACTTGATCGTGCTGGTAGCGGGAATTCCTCTCTACATGTGTGCCTCCGCCAGCACGCCCGTGGCCACTGCCCTGTTGGCAAAGGGACTGAGTCCGGGCGCGGCCCTAGTTTTCCTGTTGGCCGGTCCGGCCACCAATACCGCCACATTGGTCATCCTGACGAAGCGATTCGGCACCAGATTTGTTTCCATTTATCTAGGCAGCATCGTGGCCGGTTCGATTTTGGCCGGTTATCTGCTGGATATCCTTGTCGTCACCATCGGCATCAGCATCGTCCCGAATTTCTCCGCACAGGCGTCAGGGCTTCTCGGTGCGGCCGAGTGGGTCGGTGCCATACTGCTGATTGCCCTGATCGTCTGGCGCTTTGCCAATGGTGCCGCCACGGAAGGCCTTCGCGAAATTACAGTGAATCTGCGCCGCCTGATATTTCCCCTGATGAAGACAGCGCGCCGTCTCGGAGACAAAACCAAGTTTTCGCTCAAGTCCGGTTGGGTTTGGGCGCTGCTGCTCACCGTCATTATCGGATTCCTCCTGAGCAGACGCAGTTGACTGCCTACTGAGATGCTGTTGGCCGGCTTCCCAGCCAGGCGAAAGTGGTCACCCTGACACCGGTCTCACGCTCCGGAACATCTTCGATCCACGTCATCAAATGTCTACGAACACTGTATGACTTCATGTCATGAAACCGTAGAAATCTCGTAAACATAAAAAATCTGCAGTATTTCCCTTTATATCGGGAGAATAGGATGACGCAACCCATCCGTTCTTACATTTTACTGCATGACAATTGTCACGCATACTAATCTTTATGTGCAAAAAAATAGAGGCATGGTGACAAAATGATATTCAAAGTAAAATAAAATGATACGTAGATTCGATCAATTTTCTCCATATCCAATTTTCTATCCATTCAGAATGTCTAATGATGAAATTGTTATTTTTGACGAGGTTATAAAAGAGTCACGACATTACCTGGAGTTCGGGTTGGGGGGGAGCTCTTTTCGAGCAATTCAAAAATCAAAAGCAAAAATATATACGGTTGAGTCCAGCCATGAGTGGCTAAATTACATGCGACAATACATAATTGTCAGATATTTTTAAAATAATAACCCTAAAATACTAATTCATGATTTTTGGAATCGCGAGTATTATCATATTGTGCTGAAGTATTTGGACGTTGTAAAAAAGGCTGACACTATAGGGGTTTTTTCTATAAAAAATAATGTTGATATAAAATTGGCAGAAAAGGATTATGAGGCTTATAAACGCAACCCAGACTAAGTCACATAACAAGGCAAATGCACTCGGGCAGCTAAAAGCGCCGCTCGTTCCTCGCTCTGCTTTTAGCTGCCGGTGATTTGCGGCGTTCGGCACGGCATTGATTGTGGCTGGCAATTGAATTTGACCGTGTTGGGTGTAACTCATAAGGTATTGGCATGAAGACATATACAGCGGTCGTGGAAAAATGTCCTGAGACGGGGTTGTTCATCGGCCACATCCCAGGCGTTCCCGGCGCTCATTCTCAGGGTGAGACTCTGGACGAATTGAGGAAGAACCTGCTGGAAGTGATGTCGATGCTTTCGGAAGACGGTGAACCTCGGATGGAAGCGGAATTCGTTGGAACGCAGACCATTAGCCTGCCGTAACGATGGGGAACTTACCGGTTCTGAAACCGCGGGAGGTCTGCAGTATCCTGGAAAAATTGGATTTTGCCCTTATTCGACAGCGAGGATCGCACATGCAGTACCGGCATACAGACGGACGCGGCACGACCGTTCCCAATCATCCAGGGAGAGATATTTCACCAATTCTGCTGCGACAGATTGCCCGAGACATCGGTATGACAGCAGAGGAATTCATCCGCTACGGATAGCGAAATGGCCGATCGGGATAGGGACGCCCCTCACGGGGCGCCCCTCCCTCACCACCACTCGTACGGGTCCGTAAGTGGCGGTTCGGCTGATCAGGCAGGATCAGGTTCAGGGGAAGACAAGCCCGAGTGATTGGAAATCCATCACTCGTGTCCCTGCCCACTCGCTTCGGACGAAGATGACACAGTCCTCGGCGTAGCGGACAAAGTGCAGCGCGCGCTGCATGTTCTTCCGCTCCGGGATACTCTCCAGGAGCCGGATCTGTCCTGTCGGGCTTTTGGATATTCGCGACGCAACAAACTCTTCTGAGCTGGACTGCTGCAATGAGTTCATTAGACGCTCTTCCTACTTGCCACTCTCATTTACCTGTGCCCTTCGACACAGGCACCGTTCGGGCCTTTGTCGCGGTGAGTCCTCCGGATTCTTCGTCGGGTCCCGTTCAACGGGATCGGCGACTACTCCCGGCTCGTTTCCTACGACTAATATGCCCTCGGCTGACTGGCACTATGCGATGGACTTCCCTTGCGGGTTGCTCACTCCTCAAACAAAGGAGACATAGCGGCTCTCCCGGGGTTAATCCGACTGCTTTCGACGCATCCCGTTCAGCAGACTTTTTGTTAGTTCAGTTTATTGGACGTTTTGCTGCGGTAAAGGCTAATGGGAGGTTTCCCAGACCGGTTTCGCCGCTCTGACGGCGCTGATAAGTCTATTAAAAGATAGCTATACTTGCGACGCTGTTCTTTGCCAGATCGGGGGAAAATCGGCAATAACAGCCCATAACTCCGGGATATTGACGTCTCTCTCCAAAGCCAAGACCTTCGTTTTCTTATATTATTGCCATATTTTATTGGACTATTTCCGGTTTCCCCTACTCTTTCGTCATGGCGGTTTTACTTCCTCCGCCCTTGTCCACCTTATACCATGGAGCTCTCTCATGTTCGAATTCGACCCTAACCACTCTCGGCTTAAAGGCCCTCACGGCACTCTTGCACTGCCGGCCAACGATCCGGCATCGGCCAAGCTCGCGATGCTTCTGCAAGGCGAATGCACTCGCACCGGTCCCACCCGCGCGGCCGCCAACTTCGGCTTTTGCAAAGCCCGCTATTATCAACTGCGCCAGGCCGTAGCCCGCCAGGGCATCCGAGCACTGATCGACAAAAAGACCGGCCCCAAAGGCAATTATCGCCGCACCCCCGAGGCGAGCAAACTGGTGATCCGGGCCCGCTTTCTCGATCCCGATGCCACCGCCGAGGTGATCGCCTCCAAATTACGCCAGGACGGCTATCTCATTTCCACTCGCAGCGTCCAGCGAATCATCAACAGCTACGGTCTTCAAAAAAAAACTCCACCTGCCTTTTCCGACCCCTGAGCCCAAGCTCGTTGACACCCAGCGCACCAAAGAAACCCGGCGTCTGGAACCGGCTGATCCGAGCAGCCTGGAACGGGCTGTGCGCCAGCTGCTTTGCGACAAAATCTCCGGTCACCGGGTGGGCATCTGGCTGCTCATGGCCGAGCACCTGCGCTTGGGCAGCTGGGATCTTCTGCGCTATTGGAGCGGCCGCGATACCCCCGCGGTGGAGCCCCGCCTGGCCCTCCAGCTGGTTCATGAAGCGGCCTTGTGCCTGACCGGCCAGCGCCAGAAACGCACCCTCAGTCAGCAGGGCTTTGAAGTCGCCAACGGACTGCCCTTCGTGGCCAGTGATTGGGCCATCCATGATCTGCTCGATGCCCACAGCGTGGCCCAAGCACAGGCCGTTCAGATCATGCTCGGAAAGCTGCGGAGGGCCTTGGGTCATTTCCCAGCCCAGGTGCTGGGCATCGATCCCCATCGCATCCCAAGTTACAGCAAGCGCCAAATGGTCCGCCGGAAAAAAGACCCTCACGCCGCGGCCACCAAGCAACTGCAGACCTTTTTTGTCCTCGACGCCGACTCGCAGCAGCCGATCGCTCTGACCCTTGGATCCTCTTCCCGGACAGTGGCCCAAGCCACTCCTGAGCTCTTGCTGATGGCCGAACAGATCCTCCGGCCCGCGGACCGCCGCGTTCTGGTGCTGTGCGACTCCGAACATTACGTGCTCGATCTGCTGGCCGAAGTGCCCCGCCGCCTGCCTTTCGATCTGCTCGTTCCCATGCCCCTGCGCAAAGAAACCATGACCGAGCTGAACGCTTTACCCAACGAGGCCTTCACCCGCCACTGGATCGGTTACGCTACTCATTGTCGTGACTACCTGCCCAAAACCGCCGATCCAGCCCAGCCTCCCTACTGGCAGATCATCCAGCGTAAAGGAGAACGCGACGGCGATTACGAACTGAACGCCTTCCTGTGCACCGCCCAACACAGCGCCGTCGAAGAACCCGTTCAGCAGTATCCCAAACGCTGGCACTGCGAAGAGTTTTTCAACGCTAACCAGGCTCTGGGCTGGAATCGGGCCGGCACTCACAACCTCAATGTTCGTTATGGCCAGATGACTATGGCTCTAATCGCGCAAGCGGTCATTGCTATGCTCCGTGAACGCCTCGGCCGGCCTTTCGCCGGCTGGAACGCCCAGCATCTTGCCAAGGACTTCTTCGGCGGGCTCGAAGGGGACATTCGCCTGCATAACGATACCATCGTGGTTACTTATTACAATGCCGGCGAAGCCGAAGCAACACTTGCCCGGCACTACACCAACCTGCCCCAAAAGCTCTCCGCCGAGGGCGTCGACCCAAGAGTCCCCTAGCTCTACGACTACAAGCTCGACTTCCGATTCAAATAACCGCGCTACGCCCGATCCCCGCCCGAGGTCTAATAAATCCGACCTACAAAATCGCTGTTCAGCGGGATCAGATATACGCGGGTCAACTATGTGATGGATAAAGGACTTCATCTTGTGTTGTCCCGACGCATCGGGATTCGTCGGCGCACGTCTTTGCCTAAGGCTTCCTCCGAGCCCACATCGCTGTGATACTCTTGCCATTGGCTACCCTTCGCCTCCATCAGGCTGGGTCTGGACTTTGTTTACTTCATGTGTCATTTTCTTCTGAGGTTAACATCACTATCGAGCAGTCGGACCTGCCCGGCACACAACAAGGCGTCGCATACAACTCCGGCCATCGCTCCGCGATGACCTCCGTGCATGGACTTTACGTTATGCGGAGATATTGAATGAAGACGACCCGCTACTTTGAGTACACCCGACAACGCCCGGATCGGGCGCGAATCAAAGAGGAATGGATCGTCTCGGCCGTCCGGAATCCGGTTGAGGAAGCGACCCAATCGGACGGGCGCATACGAAGGTGGACATGGATTGAAGAAGAAGGTAGGTTTTTGCGCGTGATTTTGCTCCCGGATGGGGAAACGATCCACAACGCGTTCTTCGACCGAAGTTTCGAACCAAAGGTAAAAGAATGAAAATCAACTATTTCGAAGACACAGATACCGCTCACATCGAATTTACGAAGGAAGCGGTTACGGAGACCCGTGAGGTTTCCGAAAACGTCTATCTTGATCTCGACGGGAATGGGAACTTAGTTTCCATGACGATCGAGCATGCAGGCGAGAAGGCAAATATACTGGATTTTGCGTTCGAGAGGCGGTCAGCGGCAACCGCATAACCATTCGATCGAGGGAAACTCGGGCTAACGCCCTCGCGCCTCATCGCTACCGTTATGCGTGTTGAAAAACTGAAATACACGATCTGGGCTGCTGATACTTCAAGAGCGGTTCGCTTTTATACTGATTGCTTTGGGGCATCCCAAGTCAGTCATAATCCGCATATTACTGAACTTGCTGTCGCCGGGGGACTCATATCCATCCATGGGGGAGATGAAGGCAATAAAACCTGGACCGGACTGACATTCCAGGTTGCCGACGTGGTAGCCGGCGCACAGGAAGTCGTAACCGCAGGTGGCACATGCGAGCGAAAACCTAAACCCGAAAACGGAGAACCTCCACATTTAGCCATGTGCCAGGATCCGGAAGGCAACCAATTCATGCTATCAAGGAAACGGTAGCAATGCCCCCTAGACGTCCCTACCATGAAGCATAACAAGCGGCTCATAGAAACGCCGCCGTTCCACAGCCTGAACGTTCGAGGAGCTTAGGGCAAATGAAGGTCCGAAGACGAATCGTTCCGTTAGGCGTCATCATGCTTGCACTGGAAGTGTGTCTTCACGCGACCGATGAGCAAACTAGTGACGGCGGTCCAACAACATCCACAGAGGAAGACACGGCTCAGACCGAGCCCGTGTTGAAAATGACCGAACACGAGGTTATTCGGGAGGCTTCGGAGTTGATGCGTTCCGGAGACCGCGAGGGAGCCTTGGCATTAATCGAACAGAGTTCTGTCGAGAGCACGAGTGCCGCTTTGGAGTTCGTGAAGGGCAATATTCAGTACCAGTCGGGGAATCTGGAAAGTGCGATCGAGAGTTACGAGCTGTCCAATGAGTTAGATTCCCAGTTTATGCGAGCATACCGAATTCTGGGTCAGCTTTATGCAGGAACGGACAGAAACGAGAAAGCGAGAGTCAAGCTCTCACGCGCAATCAAGCTGGGCGCGAGAGATGGACGAACCTATGGACTGATGGGAAGTGTTTACCTGAAGCTGGACGAGCCTGGAGTGGCAGAGCAATACTTCAGAGAGGCTGCTCAACGCGGTGCGAGCAAAGAGACTTGGGAAGGACCGCTGAAGAAGACTCGTGAGCTACAGGGAAAGACCGATTCCGAATCGGATGGTCCCACAGCTCGGCTGCGGGAAGAAGATGAGGTCGATGCTCCGCCCGTACTGACAGAATACGAGGAACCAGAATACCCGAAGGAGCTTCTGAGAAAACAAATTAGAGGTAGAACAGTATTGGGAATCATCCTCGACGAGAAGGGAGAATTCATAACGGTCTATACGATAGAGTCGGACCATCCTGCGTTTTCCAGAGAGGCATTGCACTCAATCTTGAACTCTGAATTCGATCCAGCCGAACTCGAGGGTGAGCCTGTTAAGATCGCTTTTGAAATGACTATTCCATTTGAACCACCGAATGCCGAACCTACGGGAAATTGAGGAACGTAGAATTCCCACCGTGACTTAGTATCGATGGACAACACATTCGAACCAAGCCGTGCAGTGAACGGCGAGCAAGCTCACCATCACTGACGGCAGACGTTATGCAGGAAATCCCCGCACTAACACCCGAGTTGGCTCAGCAGATTGAGCGTCACTGCGCTGACTTTTACGGCGCTAGCGAATTCTATAATCGATCGAAGAAGATTGTTGTAAAGGAATTTGGATCTGCCATCGCTGTAAGAGTTCCTTCCCGGACTTGGAGAAACGGAGTGTTTTGCTTCTCAAATGACGATGTCGGATATCTAGACGAAATCATCGGATTTTATAACGCTGATCATGAGAAATTCAGCTTTTACCTATCACCCCTGGGGTTAACCGAAACAGTGGGCCAGGTGTTTACGAAGGCTGGATTTATTCCGACATCCAATACTCAGGCAGTGCTCTATGGAACTCCATCTTGTTCAGCGACCGCTTTGAGCTCGGAAGTGAGTGTGGAGCCCGTTGCTTCGGAAACGTTGGAGAGCTATGTAGAAACGCAGGTGATAGGTTTCGAGTATCCTTCGGATTGGCATGACGGTATTAAGGCGGACATACGAGCTTGGTTTGGGGCAGATGGATTCTATCCGTACCTGGTTCACTATCGCGGGGAGCCCGCGGGATCAGCATATCTCATGGTTTGTGGAAGGATCGGCTATTTCGCCGACGATGCGGTTGTCCCCGAGTTTCGCAGGAAAAGTTTGCACGCGGCGCTATTGAATCATCGCCTCGTCGAAGCAGGTCGGCATGGCTGCGATCTGGTGATAAGCGCCGCTTCGTTCGCGTCAGCCAGTTATCGAAATCACCTTCGCTGCGGATTTCAATTCGCGTATATTGAGACAACGTGGCAGAAAAGTAGCTCAGGAGGGGCATAACGAATCAAGTGATGTAGGTCAGCGGAGCTTGCGGAGCTGAGTTGCAACCAGACACTCGAGGCAATCCGAGTGAGCTGCGCCCTCTCGGCTGCCTCAGCTCAAACGTTCTGCCAACTGGAGGGAATTGGAACTTCATTTACTCAGTCTACCGGAACCGTGTGGTGAATCGGCCCCAAACGTGGAGATTATCTATCGTATCTGTGATTCGATTCTGGAGAGCACGGAACGACCTCAGATCATTTACATTCCGGATGCGGACAGAGATAATCGATTCGGACGTTTCACGAAGGAGCACTTTTCCACGCTCGGCGAAGTGATAATCGCATCCACTGACGAAGTGCCTTTGGCCGAATTAGCGGCCAGATTGTCGGATGATGCGCTGTTCTATTTGCCCGGCGGGGATCCCTACCGTCTAGCTCACAAATTGCATATATCTGGGTACCTTGGATTTGTCAGGAAGCAGGTCGCAGGTGGGTTTCCGTACGTGGGCTTTAGCGCTGGCGCCATCATGGCAGGTGCGACAACTCAGACCTCGAACATCGAGAATGAGGGATATTCGAATGTAGAGACGTTGTCGGTTCTTCCTTACGGTGTGAATCCACATTTCCCAACCAGGACGCACGAGAGAAGAAAAAGGATCGAGCACTTGCTACGTGTGAGCAAATCCGACGACACGGTAATTCTGGCGATCGAAGATGATGCCCATATGGTCTATAACGGCCAGAAGGTGATTGCGCAGCGCCCTGGAATGTGGTTGGTCGATGGAAGAGGCGGAAGCAAAACAGCAGAACCAATCGTGGCACTCAACGTCGGCTAGCGCCGCCGCGAGTGCGCTCAAACGTTCTGTGCGTACAACACATCGAAGCTTGACATGATATCATAATTTGATACCAGTTTTGTGTGAATAAGAAGAATCGGAGGATTCTGTCCAAGGTTTTTGAAACGCCGGAACGCTCTGATATCGAATGGAACGACGTAGAATCCCTTTTCAAGTCATTGGGCGGTAAGATCTCCGAGGGGCGGGGTTCCCGTGTTCGGGTCCATTTGTTGGGAGTGCGAGCGGTTTTCCACCGTCCGCATCCGCAGAAGGAAACGAACAAAGGAACGGTAAAATCGGTGCGCAGATATTTCAGCGAATGTGGAGTGAACGAAGATGGAATATAAAGGATATATTGGAAGGGTGGAATACGACGAGCAAGCCGAAGTATTCCATGGAGAAGTGATCAACCTTCGAGATGTCGTAACCTATGAAGGTAAGACAGTTAAGGAATTGAAGACAGCATTCACAGACTCAATAGACGACTACCTCGAATTTTGTGAAAAATGCAATGAGGACGCGGAGAAGCCATTTTCAGGCAAATTCCTGGTAAGAATTGACCCTACGCTTCATAAGAGAATTCACGTCAAGTCGAAGCTTGAGAAGAAAAGTCTCAATCTGTGGGTCAGTGAAGTACTCGAGACGGCTGTAGATTAAGAGGTCACAGAACCAGTCGGTGGTGGCAATGGCGCTAAGGACAATAGCAAAATTAACTTGAACAATTGAGCTTGAGATCGACCGTCTATGCTGTTGTTTTACAGCATGGACAATCTGACTGCTTTAAAACACAAATACAAGATCCTGTCGAAGCATCTCGATGAGTTCGCGCTTCGAATCTGCGCTGCCGCAGATTCTCAAGCGCTTGGGCGGGGTGGGATATCTTCGGTGGCACGGGCCAGCGGTTTGTCGCGAACGACGATCTATGCAGGCTTACGTGATCTGCAAAGTGGTGCCGGGCCAAGGGCGGCAAGCAGGGCGGTAAAGCAGCGCGTGCGTAATCCCGGGGGAGGACGAAAGAAGCTTATCGATCGCGATCCGGATCTGTTGAGTGATCTTGATTGTCTGGTTGATCCGGTCACTCGCGGTGATCCACAGTGTGCTCTGCGTTGGACCTGTAAGAGCACCACGAAACTGGCCAAGGAACTGCAGCGAGAAGGCCACCGGGTGTCGCAACGCAGCGTTTGGGCACTGCTGGATCAACTCGGATATAGCATGCAGTCCAATCGCAAGACACGCGAAGGCAGTGACCATCCTGATCGCGATGCACAGTTTCGACATATAGCTGCAAAGGTAAAAAAGTTCCAGGATGGCGGGCTGCCGGTGATTTCAGTGGACACCAAGAAGAAAGAACTGATTGGTCAATTCGCCAATGGCGGCCGGGAGTGGCAACGCAAAGGCGAACCCGAGGAGGTCAACGTTCATGACTTTGCCGACAAAGAACTTGGTAAGGTGGTCCCATATGGCGTTTATGATATTACCCGAAACAAAGGCTGGGTGAACGTCGGGATCAATCGCGACACCGCCGAGTTTGCAGCCGCGACCATTCATCGATGGTGGCAGCAAATGGGGCGCAGGGCGTATCCTGATGCTCCTGAGCTGTTGATTACCGCCGATGGTGGTGGCAGTAACGGCAGCCGGGTTCGTCTATGGAAAGTGCAGTTGCAAAAACTTGCCCGGGAACTGGGCATGAGTATTCACGTTTGCCACTTTCCTCCCGGCACAAGTAAATGGAACAAGATCGAACACCGTATGTTCTCCTACATCACGGCAAACTGGCGAGGTCGACCCTTGAGCAGTCGCGCGGTAGTGGTGGAATTGATATCCGATACGCGAACCGAAAAGGGACTACAGATCGAGGCAGAATTAGACCTGAGCGAATACGAGACGGGCATAAAGATCAGCGACGAGGAAATGGCCGGTCTATCCATAACACGGGACGAATTCCACGGTGAATGGAACTATTCGCTTAGCCCGCCAAAATGTTAATTTGTTCAAGTTATACTTTCTAGACTCCTAAGCGCGCCCTGCCACACCTCACACGTTCGGCTAAAACAGAAATGGAATCATGAAAATAAGATTCCAACCCGTGGTCCCTGAAGACGAAGATTTCGCTCACGACCTCACGAAATCGAATATGAAAGACTTGGTCGACAAGCACTACGGTGGATGGAACAGCGAAATCTTCCGAGGAGGATTTGGGTCTATTCAGGATTTTGTAGTCTATTCGGACGATGAGAAGGTAGGGTTCGTTAGCTACACGGTGAAGGAGAATTCATTGGATTTGGGGAACATCCAAATCTTACCCAGGCGTCAGAGCCAAGGAATCGGTTCCGAAACGATGCGTGCATTGGAATCACGAGCAGCAAGTATTGGATGCAGGTCCATAACCCTCGGAGTATTTCCTGATTCCCCGGCAATTCGTTTCTACAAGCGATTGGGATTTGCGGATAATGGACGATACAAAATGTTCATTTTGATGAAGAAGCAACTAGCCGAACCAGGCACGTCTGGAAACGTCGGCTAATGCCGCCGTTCCAGCGTTTCAATGTTAGCCTCACGGACGTGAATCAAGCAACTATCAAAGCAGGATTACATGAGCTCGGCCTGCGAAACCAGGACATGGCCGTCCATTCCTCTCTGACGTCATTCGGATACGTGACGGGTGGCGCACAGGCTGTGATCCAAGCATCGCTGGATGTCTGTGGGACTGTCCTCATGCCCACATTCTGTGAGATCGGCAGGACGAATCCTCCTCCAGAGGATCGACCGGACCAGAACGGATGGGATTACGAAGCATACCGGGTCGACACAACTGACATTGCCCCATTCGACCCAAACGCATTTGACAAGACGACCGGACTGAACGTGAGCGAGATGGGCCGCATCCCCGCAGAGTTTCTGCGGCTCGACGGTACCGTCCGAAGTAAGCATCCGTCCGTATCGTGGGCCGCCAGCGGCCCGGATGCTGAGTGGTACGTCGCGGGCCACGGTGCCAATGACCCCAATCTCCCACTCAAGAGATTACGGCAGAGGCAGGGGCTCGTCCTCCTTCTCGGTGTGGACCTGGCAGGATGCACGGCTGTCCACCTTGCAGAAGAAATGGCCGGGCGCAGGCCCTTCATTCGCTGGATTCTCCATGCTGACGGAATAGTCCGTCGTGTGCGTGAGTACGGGTGTAGTGATGCATTCCCCAAGCTCGCGCCCCATGTGGAGCAATTGGCAAGGCATGTTGATCTCGGGCCATGCCGGGCCGTGTGCTATTCCATAGACAAACTGGTAAGCGCCATCGTACAGGTGCTCAAGGCGGAGCCAGAGATAACGCTTTGCGGTCGCACCACACTTTGTCGTTGCCAGCACTCGGTGAAGGGCGGTCCGATAGAACACGGAGAGGCCAACACTCGAGGCAATCCGAGTGAGCTGCGCCCTCTCGGCTGCCTAAGTTCAAACGTTCGATGAAGGGATGAGAAAATACCGTTTCATTCCAATGACCGCAGAACATGCGGAAGCGTGTGATCGGTGGAGATACGATCCGCCCTATGATTTCTATGATCTGCGATCTGACGAGGATGATCGCAAAGAGTTCATGAATCCAAACACCTGGGGAACAGAGTTGTTTGCCGCGATTGATGATACCGAAAAGCTCACCAGATTCTTTGTCATCAAGACGCAAGGGGAGGCGCTTTACATAGGTTTCGGAATACGACCGGATTTGACCGGAAAGAGACTCGGTAGAGATTTTATTGAGCAAGGAATCAGATTTGGAGCTGAGAAGCTCGACATGAGATCGCCGAAAGTCGTGCTCGAAGTGGCGGACTTCAACGAACGTGCGAAGCGGCTTTACCGGAAGATTGGATTTTCCACTACGAGAGGATTCATCCAAAAGACGAACGAGGGAGAGTTCCCGTTTGTGCGATTGGAGAAGACATCGAACCAGCCGGTCGAATCAACGTCGGCTAGCGCCGCCGCGAGTCACCGGTAACGTTAGGCCATGGACAAATATCTATACAAAGTATCTTCGCCACGCTCTGATCTGATGTTCTATCCAAGCACCTTCTGGCACACTCCAGATTGGGAAAGCAGCACCACTCGCTACAGAGACGCCTATATTGAGGAAAAAGTCCTGTATGTTGGCGACTTTGACGAAGTGAATATCCACCTCTTTCCAAGAGTAAGAACGGTAAGAATACGTGCAATTGATGCGGGCCATTCAGTCCTTCAAGGCTGTGGCCTGCAGTGTTCGCCCGGCAAAACGGCTTACATTTTCTGTGCCACCTCACGTAAGAAAGAAGTCGAATCGTTTAGACCAACGATTTTCAAATTCAACTCAGGCGGTTTCACGAACGTCCGAAAGGGCGAATACGTTTCATGGAAGCCCCAAAAAGCCATATCGTGCGAAACTATTTCCATTCTGGACGCTATGAAGAAATGGACTGTCCAGGCTTGTTACGTCCCGAATGTGGACGCCCTGATTGCGAACATCACTGGAGAGGGCATATACTTTGATGAACAAACTTAGACCTAACAAGACGGATGCAGGCGACGCCTTACAGCGCGCCTGATTCGCACCTTTCGAGGAGCTTAGGGCAAATGAAGGTCCGAAGACGAATCGTTCCGTTAGGCGTCATCATGCTTGCACTGGCAGTGTGTCTTCACGCGACCGATGAGCAAACTGGTGACGGCGGTCCAAAAACATCCACAGAGGAAGACACGGCTCAGACCGAGCCCGTGTTGAAAATGACCGAACACGAGGTTATTCGGGAGGCTTCGGAGTTGATGAGTTCCGGAGACCGCGAGGGAGCCTTTGCATTAATCGAACAGAGTTCTGTCGAGAGCACGAGTGCCGCTTTGGAGTTTGTGAAGGGCAATATTCAGTACCAGTCGGGGAATCTGGAAAATGCGATCGAGAGTTACGAGCTGTCCAATGAGTTAGATTCCCAGTTTATGCGAGCATACCGAATTCTGGGTCAGCTTTATGCAGGAACGGACAGAAACGAGAAAGCGAGAGTCAAGCTCTCACGCGCAATCAAGCTGGGCGCGAGAGATGGACGAACCTATGGACTGATGGGAAGTGTTTACCTGAAGCTGGACGAGCCTGGAGTGGCAGAGCAATACTTCAGAGAGGCTGCTCAACGCGGTGCGAGCAAAGAGACTTGGGAAGGACCGCTGAAGAAGACTCGTGAGCTACAGGGAAAGACCGATTCCGAATCGGATGGTCCCACAGCTCGGCTTCGGGAAGAAGATGAGGTCGATGCTCCGCCCGTACTGACAGAATACGAGGAACCAGAATACCCGAAGGAGCTTCTGGGAAAGCAAATTAGAGGTAGAACAGTATTGGGAATCATCCTCGACGAGAAGGGAGAATTCATAACGGTCTATACGATAGAGTCGGACCATCCTGCGTTTTCCAGAGAGGCATTGCACTCAATCTTGAACTCTGAATTCGATCCAGCCGAACTCGAGGGTGAGCCTGTTAAGATCGCTTTTGAAATGACTATTCCATTTGAACCACCGAATGCCGAACCTACGGGAAATTGAGGAACGTAGAATTCCCACCGTGACTTAGTATCGATGGACAACACATTCGAACCAAGCCGTGCAGTGAACGGCGAGCAAGCTCACCATCACTGACAGCAGACGTTGGCTCAGGAGAAATGAATGACGGAATCCGAACCAACTCTTGTCAGCATACATATTCCCAAGACGGGCGGCTCGACACTGCTTACGATTCTGGAGCAAGTCTACGGGAATCGACTGCAATTGGCCTACGGTGACGAGCGCGACACACTGGTTGAACATCCACTCTGCTACCACGGACATGCAGTGCTTGATAATTTCGCCGCTGCCCTGAATGCACTGGCCAAGGCAAGATGGATAACGTTCTTGCGCGAACCCCTCAGCTCCGCAGTCTCTTTCTATCACTACGGAGTCTCGCGAGGGACAGTTCAGGAGGTTGGACTACGGCAGTGGCTGACCGGAAAGCAGGAGTTCTGCTGGCCCAATCCGCCAGTATACAATCACAACCGCTTTTCAAAATGGATCGCTCGCGCCAGAACGTCGTGGGAACAGTTCGATATCATTTGCATCACCGAATACTTCAATGATTCCATCCGCCTCATTTCCCAGGAATTGAATTGGCCAGAGGTTGATTGCACATCGCAAAATGTCGGCTCGTACGACGATCCTGACTTGAGCGGCTCGACCATCGAGGAATTCAGACGATTGAACTCAGAAGACTATCATGTGTATGGTAAAGCCGTTAAGCGACTACAGAGCCAACAAGGCGGCGCAGGCAACGCCTGAAGGCGCGCCTGGCCTTGAACGTCGGGCAGATTACAAAGTAGAGGGAAAGGAATGACAGGATGAAACTTCTCATCTTCGGCGCCACCGGTGGCGTAGGTCGCCAACTTGTCGAACAGGCTCTTGAACAGGGGCACACTGTCACGGCATTTGCGCGCAATCCGGCAAAGCTGGACATCAAACACGAGAACCTAAAGATTGTTCAAGGGGACGTGATGGACTTCGCTTCGGTGGAGAGAGCGATGCAAGGTCAAGAGGCGGTATTGACAGCGCTCGGTTCGCCACCTTTGAAGAACACCAGCGTTCGCTCAGAGGGCACCCGGCAAATTATCCGGGCAATGGAAAAGGCGGGACTCCAGCGTTTCGTCTCCCTTTCGACACTCGGCGCCGGTCATAGCTGGGAGATACTTCCCCTCAAATACAAAATCCTTTTTCGCACTCTCTTACGGAAGGCTTTTGCAGCTCACGAGGATCAGGAAAACTACATCAAGCAGAGTCAACTCGATTGGACAATCGTTCGTCCGGGAGCATTCGCAAACGGCGACCACACAGGCCAATACCGACACGGTTTTCCAGCCACCGACAAGACGATCAAAGCCAAAATCTCGCGCGCGGATGTTGCCGATTTCATGTTGAAGCAGTTGTCTGACGATACGTACGTTCGGAAGACGCCGGGTGTGTCGTACTAAATCAAATGCTGCAACGCGCTACGACGCTACCCGATAAGTCACGGCAGCTAACTCCAGTGGTGATGCCGGGGATAAGAAGTTTAAATGACCGGGAGTTTATCCGAGCTTTTCAGGTGATGGATCGCATTATCCAAAATTATCAGCCGATTTTTATGTTGGTCTGGGTCGGTTCAGTTGTGGCTTTGGTGACTTCGGCTGTGCTTGGCATCGGGCAATTGGATGGAGCTGCGCGTCTGCTCATAATCTTCGCCGCACTCGCCTATGTTCTCGGCGTCCAATTGCCGACCGTCACTATTAACATACCGCTGAATAACAAACTACAAACTCTGGATGTCGACGCTATGAATGAAACAACGCAAAAAGCGGCTCGTGAAGACTTCGAACCGCGTTGGAACCTATGGAACTCAATCAGGACGGCCTTTGCGAGCCTGGCATCTTCCCTGTTAATAATTCTACTATTCAGACTTTGAAGAGCGCGGTAGTAGATAGCAGTGAGCCCAACTAGGCGCTCCAGCGGACGCGCTAACGCGCGCCGCTGAGCTTTGCGTTCGAGAATAAGTATGAAAACTGAAGAAGAGGTAATGCTAAAAGCGTGTTTTCAGGGAGACTTGGAGGCCGTAAAGAATCTCCTATCGCAAGACCCGAGCCTAGCCAGCACGATCGATGTCGACGGACAGGATTGGGAGGAAGGGAGTTCTTCGCTCACTCTGGCTTGTTGTTCCGGCTCACTGGAGATCGTCAAGCTTTTAGTCGAAGCCGGAGCTGATCTCGACGCTGTGGGAAAAGATGGAACACCCCTTATGTTCGCGAGTTTTGCCGGCCAATTGGATATTGTAAGGTATCTGCTTGATTCTGGTGCCGAGCCAAACAAGACAGCACGGAGCGGCGAATCATCATTGCATGCTGCGGCGATAAAGGGACATGTCGATGTCTGCGATGTTTTGATCCGCAATGGAGCAAAGATAGATGCCCAGACAACACAGGGAACAACCGATCTAATTTCTACAAGTCCGCCGGTGTGCGGTGAATCAGCGTTACATCTTGCAGTAGCACAGGGTCACACAGAAGTGGTGAATTTGTTGCTGGAAATGGGTGCTAACACGGAAATAACGGACCATACCGGGCAGAAACCACTACACTGGGCAGGACGCTACAACCGAAAGGATCTGATAAAAGTGTTAAATTGAATACTTCGAACGAATCAAGTGATGTAGGTCAGCGGAGCTTGCGGAGCTGAGTTGCATCACAGGGTTGGACTGAGCCGCAGGGATTGAAGGGGAGTGTCGTTTGTGGATTTAAGGTTTACGAGTTTAGGGATAAGGGGGCTTGGGAGGAGAAGGAGGCCCGCGGCGGAGGCGGAATGCTGATAGGTTTCAGCAGGAGAAAGAGCTCGAAGGTATCGGTGAGATGAGACAGATCGGGCCCAAGAAGCGTTTGCACAGCCGGGCATGCGAAGGGTACGTAAAGAGAGCGGAGCAGAATAGAGGCCGCTACCCAAACCCTCGGCCAGTTGCAGGCCGTGCTCGAAACTATCGACCCCTCAGCCACGCTGCCGCAGGACACTTCCCCTCAAAGATCGCACTTCAAGTTACGTGCCTGCCCCACCGCGAACCCCTTTTTTACCCATACGCACCCCATCCAACGCTCCGTAGGCGATCTCTTTTGCCCTTGCCAGCCGCGGCTCAGTCCAACAGATTGTATGCGCCATGCCCGCTGCGCGGACACGACTCATACAATGCTAAACGTTATGCGAAACGATGATACCTTTGCCAGCACAACCTAGCTTGATGCTTCAAGGGGGCTTTGTCGCATTGGCCATCTTCCTAGTAGCGATGTTCGCATTCGTACTGAAGTCTCGGTGGCTTTTGCTCGTGGGCATTCTTTGGCTGGTGTTTACAGGTGTTATCGCGAAGACGGGCGTTCTAAGCGACTTTTCGTCAATGCCTCCGAAGATCGTGCTCCTACTGGTTCCAACCTTTGTAGTGACGATGATCCTTGCGTTTTCGAAGATTGGCGAGCGCCTATCGGTTTTGCCATTGACCTTCTTGGTTGGTTATCAGGCGTTTCGTGTTCCCGTCGAACTGCTTATCCATCGTGCTGTGGAAGAAGGAGTTGCTCCACCTCAAATGACATGGAATGGAATCAACTGGGATATCTTGTCGGGTATTACGGCGTTGCTCGTGTTTCCCTTTGTGAGACGAATTCCTCAGTGGGGTATCCTGATCTGGAACACCGTCGCACTGTGCCTGTTACTTTGGATCGTTGGAGTAGCGACATTGAGTTTTCCAAGTGCATTTCAGCGTCTCGAACCAGATAATATTTGGGTTGCACATGTTCCATTCGTCTGGCTGCCAACAGTTGCGGTCACATCGGCTCTAATTGGACACTTGGCTGTGTTTAGAAAGTTACTAAGAAATGAGAACCAACCGCAGAACGAATCAAGTGATGTAGGTCAGCGGAGCTTGCGGAGCTGAGTTGCATCACAGGGTTGGACTGAGCCGCAGGGACTGAAGGGGAGTGTCGTTTGCGGATTAAAGGTTTACGAGTTTAGGGATAAGGGGGCTTGGGAGGAGAAGGAGGCCCGCGGCGGAGGCGGAATGCTGATAGGTTTCAGCAGGAGAAAGAGCTCGAAGGTATCGGTGAGATGAGACAGATCGGGCCCAAGAAGTGTTTGCACAGCCGGGCATGCGAAGGGTACGTAAAGAGAGCGGAGCAGAATAGAGGCCGCTATTCTGATTGTGATCAGGCATGGGCAACAGATGGAAGTGAGAAAGGAAAGAAACTGGGCGGTGATCGAATGCGGGGGAGTAAGGCGAGGATCTGCATGGGCCGGTGGCAGTTGGGACAGCGGAAGGGTGCGGGGTCGTTCTTTGCTGCTGTGAGCGCCTCGAGGCGGGCAAAAGCTGCAGCGAGGAGGGATCGGACTTTCTGCAGCTTGGCTCGATTGGCAGGACTGAAGAATCCGTAGTAGCGGACACGGGTGAAACCGCGTGGGAGGACATGCTGGAGGAACCTGGCAATGAAGGTTAATGGAGGCAGAGAACAGGTGCAGGGACGGCCGGTGTGGGAATCTTTATAGGCGAATGTGACAGCGTCATTGTTAGCGGAGAGGATGCGGTTGTTGCTGAGGGCGGTACGAAAGACATAGCGACTGAGGTACTTTAAAACCGGCAGGCCGCTGCCGGCAGGTTTGGCATGGACGACCCAGTCGCAGTTCCAGATCTGGGGGTCGACCTGATCGGTGAGAAGCTTCTTGGTGAGGGCGGCTTTGATGTTCTCGCGGAAGGAATAGGAAAGTGCCTGGACCGGAAGGAGGTAGTCGGGCTTTTTCAATCGCATCCACTTCCTGGCGTTCGTGGAAAGGCTGCCGGCGGGGATGAGGTAGTGGATATGAGGGTGATAATCGAGGCGACGGGTGCAGGTGTGAAGGATGCCGATGAAGCCGAGCAGGCCGCCCAGGAGCCGCTTTTGCCGGCCGCGCTGCAGGAGAGCGTCGGCGGAGCAGCGGAAGAGCAGGTGGTAGAAGAGCTTCTGATTGCTGCGTGCAAATTGGTGCAGCTGGCTGGGAATGGTGAAAGTGACCAGGAAATAGGCACAGGGGAGCAGCAGATGCTCCTGGCGTTGCAACCACTCGGAAGCATCGGCGTTTCCGCACTTGGGGCAGTGCCGGTTGTTACAGCTATGGTAACTGTAATGGGTGCGGTCGCAGGGCGCGCAGTGGTAAACGCAGCCGCCCAGCAGCGGCGTGCGGCACGATAAGATATCGCGCATGACACGCCGGTGGCTGGGCAGGATGTGTTCGCCAAAGCGCTGCAGATAGGCCGCCCCATACCGGCGGAAAACCTCCGTCAGTTCGGGCATGGACAGTATGGATGCGCTGAGGCGCTACAAGTGGGCGATCATCGCGTTGAGCCGTTGGGTGGCCTGTTTTTGTACCACTTCGGTGAGGTGGGTGTAGAGCGCCGTAGTCTGAGGGGACTGATGGCCCAGGTTGTTCTGAATCTGCCTGAGGTTCTCGCCACACTCGAGCAGATGGGTGGCGTAGGAATGACGCAGGGTATGGATATGTGCCTGTTTGCGGCTTCCGGTGGCCTTCAGAGCCAGCCGGAAGGCCCGCTGCAGGCTGGTTCGTGACATGGGCCGCTGGGCCGTCGGGCAGCCGATGCCCCCATGGCCCGGAGCAGGAAAAAGCCAGGTAGGGTTGCGATGACGCCGCCATTGGCGTCGCAACGCCAGCAGAGCGCGTTCGGGCAGAGGTACATAGCGGTCCTTCTGTCCCTTCCCGGCACGAATGTGCAGGACCATGCGCCCCGCATCGATGTCCTCGATCTTCAGGCTCAAGCCTTCTCCCAGGCGCAGCCCGCACGAGTAGATCACGCCCAGACAGCAGCGATGGTGCGCTTCTCTCACCTCCCGCAGGATCTTCCCGACTTCCTCCAGGGTCAAAATGACCGGAAGGCGCGACTGGCGCGGTGGACGCACCAGAATCGTCTCTTGGGGCCAGCGCCGCTTGAGCGTCTTCTCGAACAGGAACTTGATCGCGCAGATGAAGCTCGTGCAGGTTGGGCGGCTGTAGACTTTGACGGTTTTAAGGTAGATGAAGAACTGCCGCAGCTCTTCAATCGTGACCGATCGCGGCGATCTTCCCGCGCAAAACTCCGAGAGCCTTTCGGCTGCCCTCAGATAGACTTCCTGTGTCTTTTGCGCATACCCGTGCAGAGTCATGTCATCGAGCATCCGTTCTTGCCAGCACCGATAGGTGTGAGTACGTTTCATGGCGTGATTCCTTTCGTTTGAATCCGTTAATCGAAACTCCCGGCCACCCCGTGTGGCCGGGAGGAATCACACCTTACCACCGACTATCAATCCTAGCCCAGTAACTGTCCGAAATGAGGAGCCGCCGCGTAGCGGCTTAGTTCAACAAGCGCATGGAGAGCAACCGCTGATCCGCCGCGTGTTTGAACGATTAACCAAGTTTCCAACCACTCTCAAGGATCGAAGCCGCACTCCCGGTCAGTGGTGCCTCATGCTAAACGTTAGGATTCCAAACATACTGCTTAGATTGCGGTGAACTACATGCAGAATGACCAAATCTACGTAATCTTGGCGGATTTATTATGAACGCGATTGTATACACAGAATACGGATCGCCTGATGTTCTCGAGTTAAAGAAGGTCGCCAAACCTCTACCTCAGGAAAATGAAGTATTGGTGAAAATTTATGCAGCCGCAATAAATCCGTGGGACAGGGATATCTTGAGAGGGCAACCGTTCGTGAATCGCCTGGGGGCGCTCTTTAAACCAAAATATCAGATACTCGGATGTGATATAGCGGGGCTGGTAGAAACAGTTGACAACAACGTCAAGTCCTTTACACCTGGCGATGCAGTATTCGGGGACATCTCAGGATTTAGTGTGCGTGATTTTGGGGGTTTTGCCGAATATGTATGTGCTGATGAAAATGATTTAGCGTTCAAACCAGCCAATATGACATTTGAGCAAGCTGCTGCTATACCCCAAGCAGCCGTCCTCGCTTTGCAAGGCCTGCGCTACAAAGGACAGATACGAGGAGGAAAAAAGGTGTTGATCAATGGTGCTGGTGGTGGTGCTGGCACATTTGCGGTACAGATCGCCAAAGCACACTGTGCTCATGTGACGGCCGTGGACAGTACCGAGAAATCAAAGATGCTGCGCTCTATCGGAGCAGATGAGGTGATTGATTACACCAAAGAAGATTTTTTCAAAAAAGGGCAACTTTACGATTTAATAGTTGATGTAGTCACATTTCGTTCGATTTTCGATTACCGACGGATATTAAACCCCCAAGGCATATATGTGATGCTCGGAGGAGGTTCCTTTTCTCGAGTCTTCCAATCTACTGTACTAGGACCATTAGTTTCAATGATTGGAGACAAGAAAATGGGTCTGCTGATGCACAAACCAAACAAACAGGACTTAAATACTCTGAATGAACCTCCCCGACGCAAGCGTCGGGGTATCGGGCAAGGAGAACTTATTCTCTACCACAGTGTTAACTGACGCAGATCCTCCTTCGGCTTGCCCTGTTCCAAAACGTATTTCTCCACCATCGCCCAATTCCCTCTCTCCCCAACCGTCCCCACGTAATACCCTGAACTCCAGAATCTTCCTCCCCAGAGTTCCTCCTTCAGCCACCGCTCCCTCTTGAACAACTCCCGTGCTGTGATACTCTTGAATTTCATCACGATACTTCCTGGCGCTATTTTCGGATGTGCCCCGCACAGTAAATGCACATGGTCTTTATCCATCCCTAGGGCCTCCAGTTCTATTTCATAGCGTTCCCCTATCCCTCTGGCCGTTTCGATCATCACTCGCTCAATCCGCTTATCTATCAGCGCCTTCCGATACTTCACCGGCATCACCACATGATAGTGGATCTCCCACACACAGTGACTTCCTCGCTTTACTCGACTTTCTTCCTTCCTCTCTCCCACCCTCTCTTCTTTATCAAGTCAGCCACCCCGCAGCAAGCTACGGGGAATCACCAAGTTGAGCTTTTCAAATCCGGAAAAGTAAAACCTGTGATAGATAAAATCTATCCATTAAGCGATACGGCTGAAGCGTTCAGGCACTTTGAAACAGGACAAGTCCAAGGCAAAGTAGTAATAGCTGTAGAACAAAATAACAAAACCTAACCAGCGGCTCCACGACAACGGGAGCAGTCGCTCCCGCGCGTGAGCCTAATCGTTCGATGAAAGATAGATTGAAAATCCGGGGAGCCTCTCTAGAATATAGAAATGATCATCGAAAAGATTCCAGATATCCAACATCTTACACCCAAGGAGAAGGCGATCTTAGCCCGGGAGCTCTGGGCCGAGGCCAGTGATGTTGATTATCGCATCTCCGACGATACAGGTCATGGCAGCGTCTTGGAAGAGCGTTGGCAGGAGTTTTTGAGAGATCCTGAGAGTTCCATCCCGTGGGAGGACGTGAAGCGGAAGATGGAGAAACGGATACGGGATGATCGAGAAGCTTGAGCTCTTAAAGGGGGCCGAAGAGGATATATTCGCAGCTTACACCAAACTTCTGGACTCCGGGAATGGCGAAGAGTTCTACCGTCGCGTGGATGAAAAGCTGGATCTGATTAGAGCGTTTCCGAGGATTGGCAATCGATATCTCGGCGAACATAGACGCGTTCTAGAGTTAAAATACTCGTACGGGATCTACTACCGAATCTATCACCGCCGCATCTTCGTAAGTGCAATATTGCCCTTGAGGATTGATCCCGAAGAAATTAGACAGCGACTGGAGTAACGGAGAACCATGCACGACAGAGAACGTCGGCTAACGCCGCCGTCTTTGCGTTTTTACGTTCTAAGGACAACGAGAATATGCCTCACGCGAAGACCCAAAGGGAAGAAGAGAACGGGCAAAGATCTTAGGGTCCTTAGGTTGCATCTGACAATGGACTAACCGGACTCGATCTTGCGGCTGGTGGAGAAGAGGGCCCAGGCGAGAATAAGGACCATCGCCGCGATCGTTGTGGTGAGAAACAGTTTATTGTCCAGCAGCCCTAATCGCGGTTTGTCCGTGGCAGGCTCGTAAGCAGGATTGGGGATTTCAGGACCGAGGGTGGCGGCGATGGGCTGGTAGGTATGACGTAAGGGAGCGATCACGGTGGCGAAATCGTATTTGGGCGCTTCCGCTTTGTCGGACTCGTAGAACACTTCGTAGGAGGCCTCTGTTTTGCCGATAAAGAGGATGTTGTAGCGGTTGCCTTCGCCGGCGACGGATTCTATCCGGAGGGGCGGGTTATCTTCGTCTTCAATAGTGAGGCGGTAGTTGGCCTGGCGGTGTTCCGGAAAGGAGATCGACAGTTCATTTTCTCGGTAATCGAGGTAATCGATGGCGGTGAGGATGGCAGAGCCGATTTCGACCCAATCAGCACTCCCGTGCACCTGCTTTTCCACTTCGACCCGGGCCCGGCGGCTGAAGTTACGGTCGGGGGTGGCGATGGAGAGCGCGGTGAGCGGCTCTCTCCCGGTTTCGATTTCAATGATTGTGCGTTTTTCCTTCTCATCACGATTCACGGCCAGACTTCGGATGGGATAATCCCACTTGCGTTCGCTCTTAAACGTTTCTCGTTCCCGCTTCTCCAACAGCTCGATCCGGTCGATGCGGAAGGGCCGGTTACGGACCGAGAACCCCTCTGCGTGTTCGAGGTCCTGGTCGCCGATCGAACGCAACCAAAGGGTGCGGAAGGGAGAGGCCTTCTCATCGATGATTCCCTCGATGACGACACGGAAATGGCGGTTATCGTTGTCCTGCAGGTCCACGTCGAGGTTTTGAATGTCGAAAAAGCGCGAGTAATCGAAGACGAGCGCGTCATTTACCAGTTGCTTCCATTGCTCACCGTCGGGGCTGCCGAAGACGTTGACCCGCCGTTCAAAATCAGTGAGCGGGGTGTGGATCCGCAGGAGGTCGGCGTTGGGAGCGTTCTCCTCCAAGCGGAGGATGATCTCAATACGATTTCCGGGCAACTCGCGAAGGGTCTGCACCGCGCTGGGAGAGATTTTCTCGATGCTGCGGGTGCGCGTTTCGACGGCTTTCTCGATCATGAACGGCACTTCCACGGCGCCTTGGGCGATCACCCGCAAATCCGGAATGCCAGGCCGGACGGCATCGAAGGTTTCGGAATCTATGGGAACAGCGATGAGGGATTCTCCCCCGCTTAGTGCAAGTTGAATGGTTTTCCGGGAGGCGAATTCCGCCGCGTCGAAGGCGGCGGCGCTCACTGCTGAGACAAAGAGAAGGGAGGCCGGCACTCCCGCACATTTGGCCGCCGCCGACGAAACCTGAGCAATCAGAAATGCCGCTTTAGTTAGCTTCATTGATCTTCTTGGGAAGGATTCTCCTGTCCTTTGAGGAAGAACTGCCGGTATCTCAGGTAAATGAAGGACCCCGCTAGAATGAGACCGCCAAGAAGAATGAACGCAATGATACGGTATATCTGGCCAAGATTGTCGAGGTCGACAAAGAACACCTTAAAGGCGACGACGAGAAACAGACTGAGACCACAGAAGCGCAGCGGGGCGACGGACCGGCGAATCCCCGTGAGCACGAAGGCAAGGGCGAAAAGAGCCCAGAGAATGGTGATGCCGCCGGCGCGGAACCCGGGGATAAAATTCAGGAGTAGAGTGTTGAGCTCAAAGGTAGCGTAGAGAAAGAGGAGCCCGAGAGCACTGATCGCCAGCAAGAGTCGGGCCGCGGCGGTCTCAAATCCTTCCTTCAAGGCCACGCATGCAATCGCAAGCAAGGCGATAATGACAGCGAAATCGAGGGTCCTCATGGCGGCGTCGAGAACGGAGTAATCACTCCCGTAAAGGAATCCCGAAAAGCGCCAGCTACCGAGGTCGATCGCGATCAGTTTGACGACCACGGCGGTTGCCATACAGATGAAGAGAAGGAACAGCGGACGGGAGGGCGATCGCAAATAAAGGACGAGGAAGAGGAAGCTCAAACACACCCAAAGGATCGTTAGAGACAGTAGCCGGACGGGCGGAAAAAGAAACAATAACGTGCGGTTTAATTCGAAATTCAGGTAAATGAAGAGGAGGCCGACGGCGAAGCCCAGTCCCAGCTTGATTGCCAGATTTTCGTTGATCCACCCGGCGACATCGTTCTGCGGGGACACCTGCGCGGCAAACGCCTTTGTCGGGCGGCGGAGGAGGGCGGCAGCGCCGCCGAGGGAAGCCACCGGCACAAGGAACGCGACGAGCCGCTCGAGGAGGGCCGGCAGGTATTCCAGAAAAGAGAGATCCAGATCCGCGCCACGCCCCTCAAAACTGCTCCCTAGATCTACGAAGGTAATGCGAAAGACGACAAACCCGAATACGACGAATGCGGTCTGGCGGAGAAATTGGCTGCGCAATTTTCCCGCCATCCAAAGCATCACGAGGGCCTGAATCGACCAACTTGAGGTAAGCCACTCCCGCGAGAGGACGATCGGCATGGTGACGGTCAGGAAAAAAACAGACAGTCCCGTGAAGGTGACAAGCAGCTCGCGGTCTTTTAACTGGCGCCCGAGGAAAACACGGACATGCAGAAGGTAAAAAAAGGTGAGGCCGAGGGTTATTGCAGCAACCCATTCGATTCGGTAGGCCCCGGCTATCAACTCGTAACTGAACCAGAAGAAGAGACCGGCGTTGGCGAGTAGCGCAAAGACATCGAGAAGGTTCGCCTTGGTTTCATTGGCGAGGTGATGGATGAAAACCATCGTCGAGAAAAGCGTGAAGAAACCGGCGAGGAACGGCATAACCATCCAGAAATCCCCCGCTTCGTAGTACTGGTCCACCGCCGCCACGAAGAGACCGTAGGTGAAGATGAAGCTTAGGTAATTGAGGAGATGCCAGCGCTTGCGCAGAGCGATGCCGAGCACTCCGAGGCCAAGCACCAGCAGGTAGCTGAAAAGACCGACGAAGTTCGCCTCTCCGGTCGAGATCATGACCGGCGTACCGAATCCGCCGATGATTCCAAGGACGGCCACGAGGAGCGAATCCAGGCGGACCGCGAGCATCCCGGCGCTCACCGTGATTACGGCCATCAGGCCGAAGCCTGAGTAGAGGGAAATGAGATGGTAAAAATTGGCTGCTGCGAACACGCTGAAATAAAGCGTAGCGAGGCCCGCCCCGGTCAGGCCCTGGCCAAGCAGATGGTATCGACCTCCCAGTAGTCGGATCCCCGAAACGAGCAGGGCGAGCCCCGTCAGGATACTCAAACCGACACGGCCGATGGGGCCGATGAGGTCGCGTTCGATAGAGTAATTAAGGAAGAATCCAATCCCCATAACGATCACGATGACGCCAACTCGCAGCAACCAGTTAGTGGCGATGGCGTACTCCACGGAGACATCCACGGGACGATGTTCCTCACCGACGACAATCCAGTTCCAGACCTTGCGCAGAGTTTCCGCAGCGGTCTTTTCAAAACGGGATTTTTCCCGTTGCGGCGCTTCATACACTGCGGATTGATCGACCACTGCGACCGGTTCGGCGCCGCTGGAAACGGCCCCTCCTGGGACTGTTGCCTCTGCGCCGGGATGGACCACATCTTCCATCTCCGGAAGAGCAGGCGGAGGAGGAGGAACGTCCCCTACTGTCTCAACAGGCGGCCTCTCGCCCGCACCGGCTTCGGGCAAGCCGATCTTCTGTCCGCTCACTTCGTCAAACAGTGTCTCACTTGTCTCAGCGGGGGCTGCCTCCAGGCGGTCCCGTAGTGCGCTCACGGCTTCGGTCAACCCGGCGAGTCGCGCCCGCACCGTTTCCCGGTTGCCGGCGATTCCTGTTCGAAGCTGCTCGAGGACTACGGCCTGGTCATCGGAGCGGCGGCGCAACCCGATCACCTTTGCGAGGATCACGATCGGCATAAGAATGATCGAAATGGAAACTAGAATGAGCAGCGCTATAATCACTTCTTCCACTTGATTCCCCTGCCTGGTTTCGTCAGTTGATGAGCGAGTTACAACTTCAGTTGCAACTTTCTCCGCCCATAGTTGTAGGCCACGGGCGCTACTTTGGACGCCCGGTTCTTCCAATCGCCTTCCGACCAGTCTTCGGCGAAGTCGTCAACCCGTTTCCAGTAGTCCTCAAGTAGCGAAGCCTTGGTCTCAGGGTCGACGAAACTGTAGTGTAAGCTGTTTTCGCCCAATCGGATGAGTTCACTCCATGAGAGGTTGAACAAACGCACTGCAAGGTAGTATTCGTCCGTCATATTTGAATGCCACATGCCGCGATCGTCGGTATTCAGGCAACATGGGATTCCCTGCCTCATGTATATAGGGAAAGGATGCTTCCTCAGATCGGGAACATATCCCAGCGTTTCATTGCTGATCAGATTAATCTCCACCAGGAACGCACCATTGCGCATGAGTTGCATGGTCTGCGCATCTTCAATCAGGTTAATTCCGTGCCCGATACGCTGGGCGCCCAGACGCAACGTTTCGGAAACGTTGTGATCGGCCTTTTCGGCCTCTCCCGCATGGATTGAAATCCCGATGCCGGAATAGCGTCTCAACATCTCGTCGAACACCTCTGTAAAGCGCTTCGGGTAGCCTCGATTATCATCTTCGCGTCCCGCCATATTGACGCCCACCCAAAGGTCGCGGTGTTGATCCACAAAAGCGAAGCATCGACGCACAGTGTCGAAGGCGTCGGCGGCGGAACGCAATACTTCGGCCATGAAACGCACCGTCACCCCTGTCTCCAGGGCATCCGGTTGGTTGAGACGATTCCTCCAGAAGATATAGGCCTCGCTTGGCGTCAAAGTTCGGTCCTGTGCGTTCCTCCAGCCGGTGAAGCTCCCTTGCAGTTCCAGATAGCGCACACCCTCGGCCCCAAAGAGCTTCATATTTGCCACCAGCGCTTCGGATACGACGTGAATCGAGCGCTGGAGATCATTGAGGCGCGGCCAGATGTACTCGAAGAATTCATTCCGGCCCTCGCCTGTTCGATCCAGAACGACCGATGAAATCCAATCGTCTCGCTCCTGTTCAGAAAATTGATCGAGGCGCTTAAACTCGCCCTTTTCCCAATCACTGAGCGCATCGTAGGCCTGCTCTGAAATCGTCGTCCAGAACATGGTGTTTCGCGAATCCCGGTGTCGATTCGAAGCGATAAGCGAGGATGCAGAGATGCGGACCCGCGAGTAAAAGCGCTGTCCCCCGATACGGTTGCGGTCGGTTGCGATCTCCCACCAGGTTTCCGGAAGGATACCCCCGCTCAAATGATGATGGATATCGCCACCCTTGGGCAGCGCATAGAGCAACGCGAAAAGCTCTTCCGCCGACGCCGTGGCCTTGATTCGTTCAAAAGCCGCCGCCATCTGGACATGCGTGGCGCGCCTCTTGCGGGTCCTGCCTAACCCGGGCAAAAGACGCTCGCCGCTTTCGACACGCGGCACGCCTTCGTGAGATTTCGCCTTACCTTTGCCGACCAGGCCCAACGCCAGGGCAGCCGCAAGGCTGCCTCCCAGAAATCCCCGTCTTGAAGCCCTCAGAGATTCATCGACTTTCCTTACTCGAATCTTTCTCAGAAAATGCTCGATCCAGTGTTTCATACGCTCCCGAGGGGCTCCATTGTCGAGCTCAGCCTTTACGGCGCAAGCTTTGCGTGACAGATCGCCAGTCGGCAAATACCCTCCGATCGAAAATTCACCCTTCACTCTCAACCAAGCGCCCTCTGCTATGAATGATCTCGAATTCTTCAAATCCGTAAGTGTTCCCCGGGGACAAGTGTGTATCCACTGGTTCGGCCAACTGTCGGTCGGATTGAAGGATACCGCCAGAACCACCGTTCTGATCGATCCTTATTTCCCGCATCAGCGAGCCCCGGATCAATTTATCCATCCGGAACCGCCGCTCGAGGAAGGTTCGCTACCCACCGACTTCGTGCTCCTTACGCACGACCACGGCGATCACACTTGTCCGGAAACGCTCTCGCGCATACATACGGCTTTTCCCGATTGCCGCTTTGTAGGTACGCGAGCGAGCTGCCACCACATTGAAGCGGAAGGCATTCCCGACACGCAGGTGCAATCGATCACCGCGGAGGAGGATGTCCAACTCGGTTCCATGCATGTTCACGCCGTTTTCGCCAAGCCGCCCCGAGCCCTTGCGGAAGATAACATTCGCGCACCTGATACCGAGCACCTGGGCTACGTCATCGAAGCCGGTGACGTTCGGGTTTATGTGTCCGGTGATCCGATCAATACCTTTCCCAGATACGATGAGCTGGTAGATCCTATTGTGGCATTGCGGCCGGACATCGGGATTTTGGTCAATCATCCGACCGAAGGCGAATTTCCATTCTTCAGGGAATCGGCCGAGATGGCTTCTCGAATTGGCCTCAAGGCCGCAGTGCCGGCACACTATGACTGCTTTGTCAAACGCACCTATGACCCCAAAGAATGGGCCGCCCATTTTCCGCAAGACGGTCCCGAACCCATAATTATTTCGTACAACCAGAACATACTCTATCCGTAGCAATCTGTCGGGGTTAGATTCCGAGATTTGGGAACGAAGTCGTGTGATCAGGTATGCGACAGAGCTGCTCGTAGCTCGCCGCGTAAGCGGCACGGCAGGTTCTTGGCCGTCTCTGCCACCAGTTACGCTGCCGGTCCCTCCACTCACGTGGAGAGCTACATCGCTGGTAGCGGAAGCAATTCGGCTTCAGTCCCGGCCGGACTACCCTACCCGCTCTGAACGCGAATGCGTCCAGCTACGTGCGAATGCCTTATCAGCGTAGCTGGAGCCTTTCGGCTTCAGTCCCAGCCGGACTACCCTACCCGCTCTGAACAGCGATGCGTCCAGCTACGCGCGAACGCCTTATCGGCGTGGCTGGAGCCATTCGGCTTCAGTTCCGGCGCCGAGGCCTCCTTCAGAATCGCCTGCTCTATGGGGTGGTTTCCCAGCCATTGAATGCGGAACTCACCACAAACAATTCACCGATTCCCTGGTCGAAGAGCATTTCTACCGGAACTCGCGAATTGGCACAGGCCAGAACGGCCGCAATCGGGTGTTGACCGCTCCGCGCCGTCTCTAAACGAGTCTCAGCATCGGTTCCTCGGTGCTCCGGACGAGCCTCCACCCAACGCACGTTGCCCGCCTTCAACCGGCCGAGCACGGTGTGCCGGGTAACGGGAAGGGGGATCCGTTTGATCTCCGGCAGGTTCTGAGATTCTACGTTTTTTTCTCGGCTGTGGTCGAACCTGCCGAACGCCCGCCAACCGTGTTCGCTCCAACCCCGGCTCCTTCTACGGCACCTCCGAGACTCTGGCCGATCAGGCGATTGCGCTCGAGATCGAATGCACCGGGATGCACCGCGCTGATCGGACCGCTATTGCTGTTGCCTGAAACTACGCTCACATGTTCGGTTGAAAAAAGATCCATGGTGGCGGCGAAGGACGAGATCATCTCGCCGAACTTCTCAATAACGTAGGCCTTGATGCCATGTTCGCCGCCTTCTTTAATGATATTGATGGTGATTTCGAGTTGCTCCAGTTCAGCTTCGCTCAATCCTCGAATGGTTGCTGCTTCGGCCTCCGCAGTCAGGGTCTTGCGCTCTTTCTCGGCTTTGGCAGGAGTCACAACTTCCGCCCGGAATTTCTCCTCAAGCATGCCGATACGCTGCTTTTCAGCTTCGATTTGCCGCAAAATGCCGGCCACTTCGGCCTCCGCTCCGCGTTGATTTTCCTCCACGCCAACGGCGGATCGTTGTTCCTCCTGCGCCACCTTGAAATCCGTGCTCGCCTCGAGCTCCGCAATTTCGTTTTCGGCTGCACGGACCTGCACTTCCGTGCGCCGCGCTTCCTGCTCCTCGGTAGCTGCTGCCAGCGCATCGGCCTGCGCCGTACGCGATTGGGTTTCGGCGTTTGCCGTTTGTACCCGCTTCAGCAGAGCAATATAGAGATCGGGCTCCTCGACACCCTCAAATCGGTGATCCTCCACGTCGGCAATGTTCATGGTGGTAATCTCCAAGCCGATAGCCTCCAAATCTTCCCGGCACACCTGCAACATGCTCTTAACCAAACGTTCCTTGTGACTCATCACTTCTTCGGGAGTCATTTGGGAGAGGGAACCGCGTAAGTGCCCCTCGATTATTGAATTGGCCACCGCAATAAGATTCTCCCAAGACATCACCAGGATGCGCCGAACGGCGTTGATTACGCCCTTCGGTGTTGTTGATATGCCAAAACTCACGGTGGCTTTGACCACCAGCGGCACAATCCCCTTGGCGATCGCGGAATCGACTTCCACGGTCGTCGTCTTAGGGGTGAGATCCATGATGCTGACGTCGTTGATCAACGGCAGGATAAAGGCCCTCCCCCCTTTAAGCGTCTTGAATCCCATCCCGCCTTCACCCCGCCGGCCGTGAACGACGGCCAGTTGGCTGGGCGGTACATTTTTCATCCGCAGCAGGATCTGGAACAGCACCAGACCGCCGAGAATGAATAAAGTTCCAATTGCTCCATAAATCATGGCCGGTCCTCCTTTTATCCTTTTGCGGTTTTGGCAACAGCGCCGCCGCCGTTGTCGGCACTCGGTGTCAGGAACGATTTGATACTTACCCCGAAGGCCTTTTCGAAGCACTCCACAAAGTCGACCAGGGCTCGCGGCCCCCGGTTCACCGCCTCGTTGAACCCATCGGACTCATTGGTGACGAGCAGGTTGTCTACCTTGAGGTGCCTCCCGTGTTCTTCGAAAGCAGTGAAGAGGTTTGGCAATTGCGCCATGAACAAGGCGATTTTGCCGTAGTCCCCGGCCTCCGCCAAGACGCCTACGCGACGCTGCAATAGCGCGTTTTTCGTGCGTTGAACCACCCGGGTGGCCTCCGCGTCACCTTCCGCCAGAATCTCCGCCCGTTGCCGATTGGCCTCGCTTTCCAACACCACATTGGAACGGTTCCTCAATTCCTGAAGCGTTACGGTAATCTCCTGGATTTTCCGCTCGGCCTCGTTCTTGGCCCCTTCGATGTTGCTGTCCGCCTCCAACTTGGCCTGCCTGATCTGGGCATCGCATTTCTGCTTGAGAATTTCCAGTTGGCGGCGAGCTCCCAGGATCTTGCGGTCGGCGTTGCTCTTGGACACATCAACCCTGCGTCCCGAGTCCGATTCCGCCCGTTCGGCCATAGCCCGTAATTTCGCTTCCTCGATCTGGACTTCGCGGCGCTTGCTGGAAAGCGTCTTGTCCGCCAGATTGGCGATGTATTGGGAGGTGTCCCATATGCGCTGCAGGGAAACCGAAACGACCTTAATTCCGAAAGACGAGAGATCTTCCATGCAATCTTTCAGCAGCAGATCGCGAAAATCGCCTCCGCCTTCGCCCGTTTCCTCCACCGAGACACCAGCCTCCGTTTTCTCCGCCTCGATTTCATCTACCATCCCGATGGCCTGCAACGGCGTGGTGCCATTCAAGGCGCCCCGGAAATTACCGATCATGGTAAGGTGCATCTGCTCCTGAATCTCGCGCTGGGACTTGCCCAGGAGGCGCTCCACGGCGTTGTAGAGCAACGTCTGGTCGGAGTCGTCGATACAGACGCAAGCAGTGGCATCCGCCCCCAGGGTAATGCCGTTTGCGGAATTGACCCCGTCTACGCGCACCTTGACAGGAATGATTCCCAGGTCGAGCATCTCAACTCGCTCGAGGTACGGAACGACGACCGTCCATTCACCCTTCACGATGCGAAATCCGTATTTCTTTCCGCCCACCGTGCGCTCACGGCCCGAGATGACGAGAATGCCATTGGCGGGGCAGATATAGATCAGCATTTTCGCCAATCCCAGGAGGGCGAAAAACAGTACAACTAAACCTACACCCGTTTTGATGGCTGCCGGTGTCATGAATTCATGAATAATGTCCATGGAAAACTCCTCCTCCTAATATACCTTAATCTTCCTACTGACGACTGGTCAGGTAGCGATCTTCGCTTTCCACCAGCACACAATTGTCTCGAATCTCGACGACATAAGCCTCGTCCCCCTTGGCAAACTGTTCGTCCTCGTGCCTGGGCAACGCGTATTGTTCCGATGCACCTGCCCCCACTGGAATCCTCACCTTGCCGATACTATCCTTTTCCAGAGACACAATGACCTCGCCTTTCTTAAAGATCAGATCTTCCGGGCGCAACGAAGAGTCCACTTCCTTGCTTTGGAAACTGAGCAATTTTCTCACAATCCACACCGAAACCAGGCCGCAGGGAATCGACCAGCCGAGACTGATCCATGGATGGTAGCCGCGCGCGAGCGCCAGAATCCCGATCGGTCCGAAACCAGCGCAAAAGTAGACCAGGGTGCGCATGTAGCGGAGGACGGAGAGCACCGCAGCACCGCGCGAATCCAATGTGAGGGTGCCGTGATCGCCGTGGCCGTGATCGCCTTGCGCGTGGCCCACTTCGCCGGCGGCATCGACGCCGTGATCAAGTCCGCCGCCATCATGTCCGCCATCATCATGCCCACCGCCCAGCAGGCCCAACGCATCGATGACAACCACCCCGATCCCGAAGATCGAAGCGATCACGTAGAAAGTCGAAATAAAGGAACCGTCCAGCACCTGTTCCCTAAACTTTCGGTTCAATTTTTCTCACAACCCAAAAATGGCACGAACCCGAACACATCCGCCTCGTGGACGATACATCAGGCAATGCCCTCCCCGCTGATGTGAATTTGAAGGAGCTTGTGCAACTAGGCAAACAAAAATTCCTAACTCGCTTCTGGGTACTCATTGCAGAGCAGGCGGTAGGGGGGCTCGTCCTCTTCAATGTCCGGAAACCGGCCCAGCGCTTCCAGGAATCCGTTGTCGTTCTTGTCGTCGTTTAGCCTGCTCACTTCACCTACCATAACCGTTCCCCGATCGCTTTCTCCGTAAAATTTGTGATAGAGTAGCGGCGGCAGGGTGATACTTTCACCGGGGGCGAGCGTCACTTTTTCGCAGGGTACGAACTTCCGGGCGACGCCATCCATACTGACTCGAACCGCACGATCCTCGAACCCTCGTTCATCTTCCGTGGACCAGGCCAACTCCAAAATCAGGTTTCCGCCACCCCGATTGATAATATCCTCAGTTTTCACCCAATGCAGATGAAACGGGGTCACCTGCTGCTCCTCCACCACCATGATTTTCTCGGCGTAGACCTTCGGATCATCCGGAAGTGAGACATCTCCGTTGCGGATTGTGAACAAGAGCAGGCCCAAGTTCCGAAAATCACCAGACCCGAAATCGGTCAGGTCCCAGCCCAATGATTTTCTTCGGATCTCGTCCGCGTCATGGCCCTTACCCGCCCACTCCCGGGGAGTCCAGGAGGCGAACGGTGGCAAAAGAAACTGTTTGCTGGCAAAAAATCCTTCCGCCTTTTCGATATACCGATTGATTTCGCTGCGCTTCATCGTCCTGAACCTGCTTCCATACCGTATCGATACCGCGTAGTAAAGCCATGCCTGCGCCCACTACAAGCCGAGAACGCGATCCGTTCGGGTAAGGAGTGTTTTCCTGATTAACGTAATTTAACAGGAGGGAAAGGAGGTGAAAGATCCACCTCTCTGGTTTCTCCTATAAGGAACCTGACTTGTCGTGATCGGAAATCTTGGGTAGGGCGAAGCGTTCCTAGCGCCCCTCAATTTAATGGGAAATCTCCTTTCTTCCCGGGAACCCTCTGTTAGAATCCTGACTATGGCTAATAATTCAGAAAATCCCGGTTATACGGATACACCTCTAATTCCCGGTCAATCCTGGCGTGTGCACGACGCGGAACGTCCGCACCCACGAGTAGTCACTCCCGGCGACGCCGCCAGCGCGGGACCGCCTTCCGATGCCTCCGTGCTTTTCGACGGCACCGATTTATCCGCTTGGGAGAACCTGACCGGGGGAGATGCTCGGTGGAAAGTAGTGGACGGATACATGGAAGTAGTGCCCGGAACTGGAAATATTCGCACGCGCGCTCACGTCGGAAGCTGCCAGTTACATGTCGAATGGACTCCCCCGGCTGTTATCGAAGGCGACAGCCAGGGCCGTGGCAACAGTGGGATTTTCCTCCTCGGCCTCTACGAAATTCAAGTGCTCGATTGTTACAAAAACCCCACTTACGCCGATGGTTCCACGGGAGCCGTCTATGGCCAGTTTCCCCCGCTTGTAAATGCCTGCCGTAAACCAGGTGAGTGGCAGAATTATGACATTATTTTCGAGGCGCCCGAGTTCGATGGCGATCGGGTTAAGCGTCCCGCCCAGGCAACCGTAATGATGAACGGGATTTTGCTGCATCATTGCGCGAAAACTCTGGGACCTACCGGGCACAAGGACGCTCCCGCTTATAGTCCCCACCCCGTAACCGGTCCCGTCATGCTTCAGGATCACCACAATCCCGTCCGTTTCCGCAATATTTGGGTAAGGCCTCTTACCGCCTACGACCAAGGTTAAGGCACGCTTGACGCCGCCCTTGACATGCGTCTTCCACTTCACCGGTACACGAAAATTTATGATCCGATCGGATCATAAAGATTTGCCATTTTCTTTTCTTAATCGCTTCCTCTGAAAGCATAAGAGCCTTGCTCCGGTGGCAATGGACAACACTCCAAGGGGCATTGCCACCCGGGGAAGACTTACTTCAGAGCGCTACCCTCCTACTCATCACTTCCGCCAAATCCGACGCTCCAGGTCCAGCAAAACCCGCTTTCGGTCGAGGCCGCCTCCGAAACCGGTGAGTGTGCCGTTCGATCCGATCACCCGGTGGCAGGGAACGATGATGGGGATCGGGTTTCGCCCGTTCGCCATCCCCACCGCCCGGCTTCCCTTCGGATTTCCCAACAGAGTAGCGATTTCCCCATAGGACCTTGTCTCTCCGTAGGGAATCGTTTTCAAGGCTTCCCAAACCGACAGTTGGAACGGTGTTCCCACCGGAGCCAACGGCACATCAAATGTCCGGGCGCTATCCTCGAAGTAGGCTCTCAGGGCATGGGCCACTCGGGGTCCACCTGCTATACCTGCCGCCGCTGTCAGCTCCGCTCCGGTAAAGATCGAGGTCGTTTCCCGGCCAGCCTTGAATTCGCCCTCAAATTCAATTGCGACCACGGCGCCATCGTCATCCAGACGCACTCGCAACACTCCGACAGGGGTCGTCAATAATAGTTTATTCATGCTCAAAGTCCCGCTGATAGCAGATTCCAGAAACCGAAGGTGGCCATGCTCCGAAACGGTCGAAAGGGTTCCAGAAGGTCTAATACACCTTCGTTGCCTGGTCGCGCCGGTAATCCATAGACCTTCCGAAGCGCATCGGCCAAACCGACATCTCCTAAGGGAACACAGTCCGTGAATCCCGCTCCCCGCATGAGCACATAGTGGACCGACCATGGGCCCAGACCCCGTTGGCGCAGCAAGAGGGATTCGGCCTCGGTAAATGTGTATTCATCAAAGTCCTGCAAAGGAAGCTCGCCCGAACACACAGTGCGGGCACAGTCGATGAGATACTCTGCCTTACGCCGCGAGAATTGTAACTTGGTGAGATCGGCGTAGTCGAAATGCGCGACCTCATCAGGCGTGGGGTGGGTGTAGCGACCTCCTCCCATGTCGCGGCCACAAAGGCGGCAGAGTCTGCGCCGCAAAGTAGCTGCGAACGGCACATTAACCTGCTGACCTGATATAGCCCAGACCAGCGATTCGAAATTGCTGGCCGCCAGAGGAATTCGTAGATCGGTGTCAGGCTTGAACGGCGTTCCTGAATGCGATGCGCTGCGGGCCAGATGAGCGCAAAACTCCGCCGGATCGCTGCGCAACCCCAACATGCGATGCCCGACCTCGCTTGCTTCGACGAATGCCTGTCTCGTGAGCGCCTCGCTACATTCTATTGTACAAAAGACCTCGCCCTCTCCAATCTCCAACGATAGGACAACCGGCAGGCTGTCCAGCGTCAGCACCTTTTCAATCCGCGATCGCGTAACCCGCTCACAAACGGACTCAGGATCGCGGCCGTGCAGCCTAAGTGCATATTGGGGTGCGTAACCTGCCGGTGTAAGCAGGCGAAAATCCCGCATCTGCCCTAACTTTGCATATTCTCCTGGGCGCATGCCGGTCCAACGCCTGAAGTTTTCATGATAAGTCGAGCTGCTTTCATAGCCGACGGCAAAGGCGACCTCGAGCGGGCGCTCTCCCAGCGAGAGCAATTCCCTGGCCCGGGAAATCCGAAAGCGATTCAGCACCTGATTCGGCGTTGCATGAAGATGTTCGCGAAAGAGTGCGGAAAGCTTGGTGGTCCCAACCCCTCCTGATCGCGCCAGTTCTTCAACCCCGGGGAAGCGTTCGGGGTGCTCGCGGCAACGCCGCACCAACTCACATACGGCATCCAGATCACGGTCTACGCCGCTGTAGTAAAGATCGGGGCGGCAACGTTTACAGGGCCGGTAACCATCGGCGCGCGCGGCGTCTTCCTGACGAAAGAAACGAATATTTTCGATCTTGGGCCGTCGGGCTGGACAAGAGGGAAGGCAGTAGACTCCCGTCGACTTCACGCCCACGAGGAATTTACCGTCACCGCCTGGATCCCGCTCCAGAAACCGTTCCAGCATGACTGCGTCACTCAGCATTCTGAATACTCAAAATACCAGAGATTCGCAGTTGAGTCTTCCGGTTTTCTTCGTTCAAACCGGAATGGTTCTGCAGAATATGAAATTCCCTTACCCAGTAAGCCTGAGGCATAGCCCGCTGGGCTCACAACTTGAACCCGAGTCCCGGGTAACGGGACGGAGCAGCGCTCCATCCTACAGCGGAGCGACAAGACGGAGCAGCGCTCCATCCTACAGCGGCACAACAGGGCGGAACAGCGCTTCCATCCAACGGCGGCGCAACGGAGCAGCGCTGGATCCAGGCTGGTGGCGATACCGAAGGCCTGACGATTTCTATACTTATCCTAGCCGCGCAAACACGCTGTGCAGGTAGGCAATGGCCCAGGCTTCGGCGGTCCGCATACCGGCAGGTCCGGGAAACTCGGGTACGTGGAGTGGAATTACCGGCCCATCAAAGCCTACTTCGGCCAGCAGATGAAGCATGTCGGTGAGCTTTACACCATCGGTTTCTATCTGTAGATGCCTTTTCCACGAATCCGGTTGGGCGCGTTCCGGCCGGGGCAGCTCTCTCAGCGCATGTACGGCGTGAATGCGATCCCGGAAATGACGGATCGAATCCGCTACCGAGTAACCCATCAGGTCACAGGGCCCGAAACAGAACAAAAGGCCATTGGCCGGATCCGGCACGGCTTCAAAAAAGCGGTCCCAATCGCCAATCGTGTCCAGAAGCGAACCTTTTCGGAAAAAACTGAAACTGGTGTGAGTAGCTAACTTCATGCCGTGACTTCCCGCGATCGCACACATTTCACGGTAGGTCATGCGCACCTTCTCAGCCATGGCCTCCCGCTCGGCACCGCTCATTTCGGTAAGGTCACGACGGAAGCAGCTCAGCAGGGCACAATCCATACCCAGCTCGCCGCCTTTCTCGATCACGGTCTTCATCATAGCAAGTTCCTCTTCGCTATCAATCGCGTGATCGATCCAACTCCAGGGAGGTTGAACGCCTCCCAACTGGAGACCGGCATCAAGCACTTCTCTGGTCGCCGTCTCGAGGCGGTCGATGGAAGGTTGAAGACCGCCCGTCAGAGGCACATCCAGAGCCACACGAGCAACCCCTTGTGCTCGGAGCCAGGCAATCTTCCCTATAAAATCCTCATCGAATATCTCAACTACAACTTCGACCTTCATGTTTGGGCAAACTCCCTTCTTTAAAGAATAAAGTAATACAACACTAGTGTTGTGTCCGACACTAGTTCGAGCGATCCAACTGATCGAGTTCGGCCTGAAGATAGCCAACTGCAGAAGCGGTGGCCGTCTCGCTCCCGGCATCACCCGGCAGCAGGGGATAGTGTTCGGGAATCAAGGGCCCGTCGAAACCAATATCGCTAAGGGTCTGCAACACGGAAGGAACTTCAACGTCGCCTCCTTCGCTCATGTGCATCTGGCGAGTCCCTTCCGGTGTCCGCCGAACATTGCGCATGTGAACGGCGAAAATGCGATCTTTCCAAAACCGGATATCGTCGTCGATACGCCCGAAATCGGATTCGCAGACATAACAAAACAACAGACCATTGGCTGGACTGGACACCTCCTGGAGGAACTTCGTCAGATCTTCGGGCGTCGCCAACAGAGAACCCTCATGCAGACTGGTGTGGGTACAGAGCTTCACGCCGCTGGCTTCCGCCCTCCGGCTTATCCGTCGGTAATTATCGTAGATCTCGAGAGCATGAGCATCCCTCTCCTGTTCGGACATCGCCGTCACCTGTCGGAAGCTGCACCCCAGCAGGAGACGCGGCACCCCCACTTCACCCAGCGCGTCGATCACCTGCTCAAGACGATCGACGGTTGTGGGATCTTCGGTGGCTTCGTTGGTCCATTTCCACGGCTGCGGAAACACGCTTCCTACGGCCAATCCCTTTTCTCGTGCTTCATCGATGGCCGCCGGCAAGCGTTGCAGACCGCGATCAATGTCGGTACAGGTGAAGGGAATCTCGTAGCCGATGTGGCTGATCCCCATGGCCTTAAGCCAATCGAGCCGCGAGTCCAACCGCTCGTCAAGTATACTGCACCAGTAGTCTGCCGTGGTACCAATTTCAATTTTCATCATCTAACTCCTTCGCTTAACACAAATACGACGCGGTGCGCGGACATCAAGCAGGCAGTCCCCAACTTCACGCACCCATGGCCTCTTTCAGATAGTGGAGTTCGTGAGGAAGGGCTTCGGCCGCCTCCGGAAGCTTTCCATCCTTTCCTCCGGCGTCGCTCTCCCACCATTTCAAGTATTCCACACACAAGTAACGATCGAAACCCGCTTTCCGCAGGGCGCTTAGAACTTCGTCTGTGGGCACGATACCACTTCCCAACGGGACCCACTCATAACTGGGTTTATGTCCGTACTCAAACACGTGATAGTCTTTGAAATGCACCGAAAGGACTCGATCAATAATCAGTTCCAGCTCCGCTACCGGATCCAAGCGATCATGCAACACCATCAGCGGAGGGTCGTAGAATATGCCCACTCGGTCTGAATCGATGCCGTGCAGAGCATCCCGTGACGATTCACCGTTCCAGATCAGTCCCGGATGAATCTCAATGCCTATATCAATGCCCAGATCTTCGGCGCGCGGCGTCACTCGACGGACATTGGCGACAAACCGCTCCATATTGTCCGTGGTCCGATCGGCCGGGTTCAACCCCGGCATGATACGGATATATTCGGCCTCGAGGGCTTTCGCCAAGTCAAGTTCGTCCAGAAGGCCCCGCACTTCGGCTTCGGCCTCAGACCTATCTGTGCTGAAGAGCTTGGCCCCATAGTAACCCATGATGCCGGAAATTGCTATGCCGTGGCGCCGCGCACAGTCCAGGATCTCGGCACGCCGGGCCGGTAATGCGTCACTGAATACATGCCCATCCCGTTGCGCCCGCAAATCGACGCCGTCAAAGCCCACGTCGGCGGATGTTGCAATCGCCTCTTCGGCAGTGGATCCCTGAGCAAAAGACAGGGAAAACACGGTATACTTCATAGAATCTCAGCAGTTATGGGGCAACAGGGCATTAACCCCAAACTATGTAGACGTCCTCGATGCGGGATTCAACGCTCAAAGCCGTTTCCAGGCCAGATATACGCCGTCACCCACCGGGAGCATGCTTACATCCACGCGGGAATCGCGGTGCAGCTTCCGGTTAACGGCGCGGATGCTGCGCGTTGATTCATCGTCAACATCGGAATCGGCCACGCGTCCCCCCCAAAGCACGTTGTCTATGGCGATCACGCCTCCAGGGCGCACCAGTTCGAGACACTGCTCGTAATAGGTAGCATAACCTTCTTTGTCGGCGTCGATAAAGGCGAAATCGAAGGTCGCCCCCATACCCGAATCCAACATCCGGGCGAGGCTCTCCTGCCCGGGGCCCAACCTCAGGTCAATACGATCCTCAACTCCTCCTTCGCGCCAATAGCGCCTCGCCACCCGAGTCCACTCTTGACTCAGGTCACAGGTAATCACACGCCCGTCAGCGGGCAGAGCCAAGGCCATACAGAGGCTGCTATAGCCGGTAAACGTACCGACCTCCAGAACTCGGCGTGCGCCCATAAGTCGAAGCAGAAAAGCGAAAAACTGACCTTGATCAGGTGCGATCTGCATACCCCCGCTCGGCATCTTCTGTGTTTCGTCCCGAAGCCGGCGCAGAATATCCGGCTCGCGCAACGACACGGACTTGAGGTACTCGTAGAGTTTCTGCCGGTTCTCGATGCTGTTCTTCACCACTAACAGTGGGTTTAGCTGATTGCCATAATGCGTTTACCAAACGGCGCCGCTCAGATTTCTAGAACCAGATTCAGCGAACCTTGGGTCTCGTAGGGTGAAGTGCCGCTTCGCCACCGAATGGCCGGATCGTGCGAGCCGGGCGGACGACGCTATAGGGCGCTCCATCCTACCTTTGGCTATCATGTGAGTGCGATTTGGGTCACGAAATGACGCTTCGATTATTTTGCGTCTAGAAACTTGATGCAGACGGACGCCGGAACCTCAATCTCCTCGCCGGTAAAAACCAACCGGCCGGTGGATTCGTCTACTCTGAACACAACCCCGTTATCCGAGTCTTGGTTTACGGCCATAACAAATCGCCCGTCGGGAGAGATATTGAAATTCCGCGGGATTCTTCCGCGCGTCGACTCCTGGCCCAGTTCGGTCAGGCGCCCGCTTTCGCGGTCGATCGAATACATGGCTATGCTGTCATGACCCCGATTGGAAGCATAGACGAACCGGCCCGACGGATGTACCCTTATTTCCGCGCAATGGCTGCTGCCGCTAAAGTTCGCAGGTAGTGTTGAGACCGTTTCAATTTCAGCCAATGTGCCGGCCTCGGCATCGTAGGCGAACACCGTCACGGTGCTGCCGATCTCGTTGAGAAGGTAGACGAACCGTCCGTCGGGATGAAAATCCAGATGACGAGGACCCGCGCCCGGCGACACGGATGCGGACGTATGTGGTGTCAGTTTTCCCGCTTGCGCATCCAGTTGGTAAACCACCACCTTGTCCATTCCCAGATCGGCGACGAGGGCGAAACGGTTGTCAGGCGAAGGCGTGATGGAGTGGGCATGTGCCTGTTCCTGCCGCTTCCGATTGACGCTTGAACCTTCATGCTGAATGAAATCGGAATTCGGCTCCAGGCGGCCATCATCGGCTATGGGCAGGACGGCAACGCTGCCGCCGGCATAATTAGCTACCATGACATACTTCCCGCTCCGGTCCACATGGAGATGGCAGGGCCCACTTCCCACCGACGATTGACTGTTCAACAAGGTAAGCGCCCCGCTGCCCCGATCGACGGCAAAAGCACTCACCCCTCCGCTGGACCCGCCTTCAAAATCGGTTACTTCGTTGATAGCGTAAAGGAATCGATTATTGGGATGGAAGGCCAGAAAGGCGGGATGCCTGATTCCAGATACCGTGTGGCGCAGGCTCAACTTCCCCGTCGAACGGTCCATCGAATAAACATAGATCCCTTCGCTTTTTCCTCGGGTATAAGTTCCGAAATATACGTAGTACATAAGTCTAAGCCCGTGAGTTTCCCCTCCTTTTGACACGACACTAAAATACCCACCTGAGGAGATTATAGAACACCGTAATCAGCACAGCAGCGAAAATTGTGGATACAAGTCCTTTAATCTCAAAGTCGTCGAGCATCTTGTCCGTGAGCCAAAGCATTGCGGCGTTGATGACGAAGTTGAACAGTCCGAACGTAACCACAATTGCCGGAAGTGAAAGAAGTACCAGCAGCCAACCCAGAAGCAGGTTTACGAGGCTGTAGACGAATGCCACTGCGACGGCGGTAGCGAAACTCTTGATGGTCACGCTGGGCAATAGTTTTGCCACCGCGAAGACAACGATGCTCAGAAGCAGGAAGTTCCAGAGTATGTTCACGATTCCTCCTTACTACGTCGCCCGGGCACTTTCAAGTCTTCGGTCGCTGCGATCCCGCTCTCAATTCCCATTCCGACCTGAGAATGGAGTAAAGGCTCATATCCACATAGTCTCCTTCTGAACGAAGGTGGGATTTCCGCATGACCCCTTCAAACTGCATACCCAGTTTTTCCAGAACCCGGATGGACCGATGATTTTCCGGCATACAAGTGGCCTCGATACGATTCAACTGCCAGACGTTGAACACGTGTGCCACGACCCGACTCGCGGCTTCTGCAGCGATCCCGTGGCCCCAGTGCTCACGCGCAAGGTTGTAAGCCAGTTCCAAACGCTTATGCTTAAGATTGAAACTGTGTAAAATGACTATCCCGATAAGCCCCGGCTCTGCCTTTTGCTCGATCGCCCAGGTAACCACATCCGGCTGCTTCAAAGCTCGCAGAAAGGCACGCGCATCGCCGAGGTTTTCGTGCTTTTTCCATAATACAAAGCGTGCCACCTGTTCATCCGAAGCAAGGTTGAAAATGGCGCGCAGATCGGACCGTTTAACCTGCCGCAATCGCAGACGCGGTGTGCTTAGCGCTAACGGCTGGTATGTTCGGGGAACCCGCACTGAAGGGTCGTCACAAGTCGCTATCTTCTATCCTGGCGTGTTCAGCGGGCCCACTCTACTACAGCGCCGATCGCCTTCAATGAGAAGTCTACGTCGGGCAGATAGCATGGTTCGTCTCCCGCGGCGCGTCTGAGGAAAAGAATCTTCATGAACTTGATCATTCCCTGTAGCTTGCTGCAGGGTTCCTGAAAAAACACCTAGTAGGACGACACCCGGTCCCGAAGGGTAAAAAGCCGTAGATTCCCCGTAGCTTGCTGCGGGGAGTAGGCTTTTTAAGGGTGTCGTTCAATTGCCGCAACTTTACGCTGTTTCTGAAGATTTAGTTGACCTGACGAACGCAGATGTCAAGCGTCGCCTGATCTCAATCAAATAATGCCGAGAAACAATCAATTCTTATCCAATCGAGCCTTGAACCGGGCGTTTGCATTGCTCGCGTTTTCCATCATAATCGGCGCCAACCCACCCTGTGCCCTAGCACAGGGCTTCGCTTCGCTTAACAAAGGCGTACGGCCCCCATTGCCCATCAATCGAATAAAGCCCCAAGCGCCCGACGACGTCAAAGATTTTACGGAGGACGTTATGGTCGAGGTCTACTGTTGGGTCGATGAGGAAGGGAAAGTCACCCAAACGGAACTGAAAAGTACCGAACGTCCCGAATTCACGGAGGCAGCGATGGATGCCTTGAAGCAATGGCAATTTCGCCCGGGATCCCGAGAGGGCGAACCTTCCGCGATGAAAATCGTAGTGCCGCTCAAGTTCAAGGCCCCCTCCCCCGAAGAAATTCAGATTCTGGCCTACCAGACCAGGATTAACGAGGAAATGGGACGGGACGTCTATACGGAAATGAAGGGATCCCTTGTTCTGGAGAGAATGTTGAGCGCCCCATTGAAGTTTAGAAAACGTCCCCGCCTGCGATATCCAGACAGCCTCAAACGTTCCGGAAAGGAAGGTATCGTCAAGATAACCTACGTAGTGACACCCGAAGGCAAGGTCATTAACCCGCGGGTGATCGGATACAGCGACCCAGTCTTTCAGGAGGCAAGCATCAAAACGGCTGCCCGGCTGGATTACCGGCCGCCCAAACACAACGGCAGACCGGTGAACGCCACGACTACCACGCAGTTCGTATTTTCCCCGAAACGCACGTTTATTTTCGACGAAGCCACGCAGCGCAAAGCCGCCCAGATAGAGTATGATCAGCCGGAAATCACCCAGGAAGATCTAGACAGTATCGACAGCGGTGAATCCGGCTCCTATTCAGATTTTTAGGATAGCAACGCAACGGACTTCGCCGACGGGCAGCTTGCATTAAGAATTCCACACACGCTGGACCTACCCGGCACCCAAGGAGAATCCGCTAAATGAAAATCAATGAACAGCCGTTGGACGATCCCGCCGCCGTAAAGCAATCCTACGGCGAAGAAGGATACGTTGTGTTTCGGGGGGTGTTGAAGGACGCAGACCTCGATCCGTTGCGCGCTCGTCTGGCGCAAACCGTGGATACCTTCGCGCGGCATCTCTATAAACACGGCGAAATTCCCTCGCTTTTCGCGGACGAGCCGTTTTCTCGCAAACTGGCAATCCTATGCGCCAACCGCACGGGAAAAGGCAGGGGTAGCATTGCCGGCTGGGGACGCGCGGACGTTTTCGGGCCCGAGATTTATGGAATCTATACCAACCCCTCCATCGTTGCGGGGCTGAAAACCCTCCTGGGACATGAGGTGACCAATCACGGCGTTCATGCCCTGCGCGCTAAGCTGCCTGACGACCGCGGAACCGCCTATCCCTTTCACCAGGATAGCCAATACTTCAACGAACCCCGGAAGGGTGTCCGTGTCAATCGTACCCAGTACGCCCACATTGTGACTACCTGGGTGCCGCTAGTGCCGGCAACGGTGGAGAATGGATGCCTCTGGGTTATTCCCCGCAGCCACCACTGGGGCTACATCGATGGAGCTCGCGCTGAAGATGGCAATGTGCGCGCTTCAATCGACGTTGAATCGCGAGGCAATCCCATTCCCGTAGCGATGGAACCGGGGGATTTCCTTATGATGACCAACCTCACCTTTCATGGCAGCAAGTTGAACAATACGGATGAGGTGCGCTGGAGTATCGATTTTCGGAGTCACCGTACAAACGGCGAAAACGAGCGGGAGCAGGACGCTATCGACTACGTCAACGCAAAGGCTTTTTCCATGAAAACCGCTCCTTTGGTCGTGGCCACTCAGGAAGGCGGAATTCCCACCTTTGAGGAGTGGGTAGCATCACGGCACGAAGCCAGTTACGATAAGTGGGTAACAGGGACAGTTTGATGCCTGGTTTCAGATGGCCCTGACATGAAAAGCGTGTAACCCCGCATGTCCTGCGCCGTTCGTTCGGGACGCATCTCCTCGAGGATGGAGCTCAAGGTTACGTGGTTGTTGGATGCTGACGGTTCAGGACACACTCGAGACGTACTCAGAGTCTGTCCTTTCGCATTCACACAAGACGGGGAGATTTTTCAAGTCTGAGACCGATCCGTCTTCGTGCCAACTGGCACTCAAACCCCACTTATGAAGGGTGACGAAAGATCGCAAACTTGCCAGAACGATCCATTTCCTCAATCTATTCGATCTATGGTGAAGCCAGCAGCAACCACGGCTGAATATAAGGTCATCGGAACCCGGCCGATCCGGCACGACGGTACCGATAAAGTTATTGGCAAAGCAATATACGGGGCCGACGTGAGGCCCGCCGGCGCCCTTGTAGGAAAGGTTCTGCGCAGTCCCCATGCCCACGCCCGGATTGTCTCGATCGATACCAGTAAAGCGGAGGCGATGGAAGGCGTCGGGGCAGTGGTCACGGGAAGGGATCTTCCCCGGTCCAATCCTGACCAAGTGGTCGACCTGGTGGAAGAGGCTGACCAGGCTAGATTCATGCGCGACAACACCCTGGCTTCGAACAAAGTGCTCTACCGGGGCCACGCCGTTGCCGCGGTCGCGGCGGTCAACGCCGGAGTCGCCGAGGAGGCGCTCGAACAGATCGACGTCATCTACGAGGTGTTGCCCCCGGTGCTTGACGTTCTCGACGCGATGAAGCCCGGTGCTCCCCTCCTGCACGAGAGTTTGACGACCGAATCGATGGGAGAACCGACCGGTAGGGTCAGCAACATTGCGACCCACATTCGCTTTCAGAAAGGCGAGCCCGAAGTAGGGTTTGGCGAAGCTGATCTGGTGATCGAGCGTGAACTGCGGACCGCAACCGTTCACCAGGGCTACATCGAACCTCAAAACGCCGTTGCGCAATGGAATCCGGATGGCCAGGTCACGGTCTGGTGCAGCACACAAGGCGCATTTGGGGTGCAAAAGCAACTGGCGTCGATCCTCAAGCATCCCCTGTCCAAGATCCGTGTTGTTCCCATGGAGATCGGTGGGGGATTCGGGGGCAAGTTATCCGCTTTCCTCGAGCCCGTGGCAGCGAGGCTGGCTCAGAAATCCGGTCGAGTGGTCAAGATGACGATGAGCCGACCGGAGGTATTCGAAGGAACGGGACCTACCCCCGGTTCTTTCCTTCGCATCAAGATGGGAGCAAAAAAGAATGGCAAGCTGACTGCCGCCAAGGCCTGGATGGCCTACGAATCGGGCGCATTCCCGGGTTGTGCCATCGAACCGGGAGGCATATCCATGTTTGCCTGCTACGATATTCCGCATGCTCAAGTCGATGGATATGATGTTGTGGTCAACAAACCCAAGAGCCGCGCTTACCGTGCCCCGGGTGCCACCCAGTCCACTTTTGCCACCGAAACGGTAATCGACGAGCTTGCTCGCGCCTTGAAAATTGATCCTCTTGATTTTCGTCTCCGTAACGCCTCCGTCGAGGGCACGAGAAGGATAGACGGCCTGGTATTTCAGGCCATAGGCTGCAAGGAAACCCTGGAGACGGTGCGTGATCACCCCGGTCTGCAGAATAGGCCGTCGGGTAAGAACCAGGGCCGAGGGATCGCGGTTGGATTCTGGCGCAACGGTGGTGGACAGTCCAGTGTGGTTGCCAGCGTATGTGACGACGGTAGAGTCGACTTGATCTCGGGATCGGTCGATATCGGAGGAACTCGGGCCAGCGTGGCCATGCAATTCGCGGAAGTGCTCGGTCTTCGAGCAGAGGACATCAACCCCACGGTTGGGGACACCCGCTCCATAGGATACACCGACAACACTGCCGGCAGTCGAACCACGTTCACCACCGGACTGGCCGCCTATCAGGCCGCTCATGATGTCAAAGCTCAGATGATTCAGAGAGCGGCCCGACTCTGGGATGTCGATGAAAATGAGGTTGCTTTTCGACAAGGGACATTTTTCAAAACGGACGATCCCTCGGTCTCCCTGTCCTTCAGGCAACTGGCAGGTCAGCTCAGCAAAACGGGAGGACCTGTGATCGGGAGTGCAAGCGCCCAGCCGAAAAGTGGAATCGGCGGTTCATTCGTCACCAATGTCTGTGATGTCGAAGTCGATCCCGAAACGGGCAAGGTAAAAGTGCTCCGATTTGTGGTCATTCAGGACGCGGGCCGGGCCATACACCCGAGCTATGTCGAGAATCAGATGCAGGGTGGAGCGGTCCAAGGCATCGGCTGGGCCCTGAACGAGGAGTATTTCTTCAACGAAGACGGGCAAATGGCTAACAGTAGTTTCCTCGACTATCGCATGCCTACTGCCTACGACTTACCTCCTATCGAGACGATCATCGTGGAGGTGCCTAGCCCCGGTCATCCCTTTGGCGTTCGCGGGGTCGGCGAAGCTTCCATTGCCCCGCCTCCAGCCGCCGTCGCCAATGCCGTATTCGACGCCGTGGGAACCCGGATATATCAACTTCCCCTTCGGCCCGATCGCATCTGGAAGGCGCTGCAGAGCAAGGCGGTCGCGGAGGCCGCCGGGTGACCAAAGGAATTTCCTCGGATTGACAAGACATCCGACATATGCCAGCATATGACAATGAAGTCGAAAACAGCTCGAGTGTTTCGCAACGGCCGAAGCCTGGCGGTCCGTATTCCGAAGGCTTGGATTGTGGGTACGGAGGAGGTAACGATGCGTAAGGAGGGAGACGTGATCATGATCCGACCGAAGCGCAAGACCCTGGGTGAATTGGCTGACGAATTTGGCCGGGAGCCGCTGGATCTGGAGCGCCTGCGGCAAAGCGTGACACCCCCGAAAAGCTTTCAGCGGTGACTTTTGTTGACACGTCCGCCGTTATTGAACTGTTGCGTGGAGCCAAGCCGCCCGCCGGACAGGAAAGTGAAACCATCGGCATTTCGACCATTGTCGAGGAGGAACTCTGGATAGGTGTCTATCACGGGGGTGGCGAACGCGAGGAGCGCCGTGTGAAGGAGTTCCTGCAGCAGGTTGAGATCTTCACGTTTGATCAGTCGGCGGCCCGCTCGGCGGCAAAGGTGGTGGCCCGCCTCTGGAAGGTGGGGCAACCGATTGGAGATCTCGATGCCCAGATCGCGGGTCATTCCCTTGCCCTGGAGCAACCTCTGCTTACGTCCAACCCACGGCATTTCCGGCGGGTCAAAGGATTGACGGTGATCCCGTGGGCAGACGCGTCAGAGGCAGCAACCAGCCCGGACTTCCCATAATCAGGAATATCTGAATGCGTGACGAGTAACACCGCAGCTCCACGCTGCCCCATGGCAAGTCTAAGTGATCCGGTCGGATCACTTTGATCTGCCATTCGATGCATTCCAGCTACCCGCCGGCTTTCGATCGATAGCGATATCCCACGCCATGCACCGTCACGATCACGGTGGGGTTTTTCAGCGGTTCGATCTTTTTTCGGAGCTGGGCAATGTGCTGGTCGAGCGTGCGGGTAGTGCCGTAGTAATCGATGCCCCAAGCGCTATTGAGCAGAAAGTCACGGGAAAGCACCTCATCGGGATGCAGGAAAAAGGTCTCCGTCAGCTTCATCTCACGTGCGGTCAGGGGCGACGTGCGCCCCCCGACTTCCACAGAATAGAGTTTTCGATCCACTCGAGCCGGGCCAAGAGCAAAAGAAATCGGCAACGGCTCAGTGGCCAGGTCAGCCTCCGATCGGAGTCGTGAACGGCGTAATGCTGCCGCAACCCGCGCCAGGAGTTCCCTCACTCCAAACGGTTTCGTCACGTAGTCGTCAGCTCCCAGGCCCAATCCGACTACTTTGTCAGCTTCTTCACTCTTTGCCGTCAGCATGATGATAGGTGTGGCTTCATCCCGTTTGCGGATCTCGCGACACACATCATAGCCGTTCATTTCCGGCATCATAAGGTCGAGAACGATCAGATCGAAGCCGCCCTGTCGAAAAATCGCCAGCGCTTCGCTGCCCGTTCTCGCGCTGACGACTCCGTAACCTTCACTTTCGAGGGTATCTTCGAGGCCCAGGCGAATATGGGGATCGTCCTCGACGACCAGAATCTGAATCCGTTTTGACATAACTTAGCAATCTCTCGGGCTTGGTACTCGAATTAGTAAATACGGTGATGTATGTCCCGATAAAATCGGGATCGGGGGTGGTGCAAGGCGCGCCGGCGATGGACAGCCCGGGCGGGCTTTCCTCGTAGGCGCAACGCTCTATTGATGCTTCCCTTTTAACTTTGATAATACAACTTTGAACCGAGCGCCTCCCTCCGCAACCGGTTCAAAACGCAGATCTCCTCCGCAATCCCGCATCATACGCCGCGCCAGGCTCAGACCCAGCCCTGATCCGGCCTGTTCCACCGTCAGCGTATCGTCGACGCGGTGGAACACATCAAAGATCCGCTTTTGGTGCTCCCGGGGAACGCCTGGACCATTGTCCTCCAATTCCACGTACGCTTCAGTCCCATCTTCATGAATAGACACACTGAGGGTTTTTCCTTTTCCAGCATACTTGAGAGCATTATCGACGATATTGAGTAATGTTTGCTCAAGAGCGTCCCTGTCCACGGTGATCAAGGGCCCGTTGGGAGAAAATCGCTTCTGCAGATTAATTTCCGATTCTCCTATGCGCAGGGCCTGGGTCTCCATTACCTCACCTACCATCTCGCCCAAGTTCAGGGATTCCATATGATATTTCTTTCGCCCCTCTTCAAGGCGGCTGAAATCAAGCACATTATTTACCAGGCGGGTAAGTCGCCGGCTCTCGCTGACGATCGTATCCAGGTAACGCTCGCGCTTTTCCTCGGCCGCCACGCGCCCTTCGGCAAGGAGTTCGGCATACATGCGGATCGTCGTGAGCGGCGTCTTCAACTCGTGCGAAACATTGGATACAAACGTCCGTTTCCTGGCCACATCGACAGCTTCGCGCCCGGCGTAAAGGAGGAGGAATGTGCCACCCGCCAGGATAGTGAAGAGTAGAATGCCCACCAGAATCGACGTAAGGGTCACAAACCCACGGCGAAAGTTAAGGCCTGAGGTCTGGTAGAGGTCGAGCGTCCATCCGGGCAACTCCCTCCCTAAAAGAACAGAAACTTCCGGCTTGGAAACGAGGCGGTAGACGCTGCGGCCGGCCGAAAATATCGGTTCGTCACTCCTATCACTCAATCTGTAGTACTCCCCCGACTCTAAGGGGGCGGGAAAAGCGGCCTCGAGATTATTGAAGAGCACATCCCTATCCACTTCGATCCCCCGAACAGGCGCGGCGGCATGCGCACGGAACCACCCGAATAGATGGATGCTCCCCTGCGATCCTGCAAACTGCCACCGCGTTTCTGCAGCTCCCCTCCCTGGCGCTTCCTCCGCAGCCATCAGGACCTGATCGGCCAATGCGTCAGCCCGATATTGAGGATAAGCCAATTCCCGAATCTGCTGCCGGACCCGTTTGGCACCGGCGTAGTTCTCGGTCCGCGCCTCCTCCTTCAACGGGATCGGCCCGGAGATTTTAAAAGACTCAGGCTCTTCTCCCCCCAATTCCCACAACCATCGATCTTCTGCTTTCAACAATCTCTCGAGCCGCCGGAGCTCGCCATTCTCGCCCAGGGGCCATGCAAACCCTCCCTTCGAAGTCCAGATAAAGCCGGCGCAGATCAACGGATTCTGCTCAATCCAACGGGGAAGATTTGCTATCAGATCATCATCGGAGAAGGCGGCCAGTTGGTCCATGAGTCCGATCTTCACATCGGAAACGATGAGACCGATGTTATCACTTACTGTTTGCGCCTTTTGTTGCAGAGAGGCGCTCCGCACGTTTCGCAAGCGCTTCCACTCTTCACCCAGGAGTTGAAAGGCGATCCACCCTATGACCAATGTGGAGGAAAACAGAATCAGCCAATAGGGGATCAACCCTCGCCAAGCCAGGTGTGTCTTAGGGAGCATGGTCTTGTTCCTGCTGGATATTGGCTCGAGATTGTCCGCGGATCCCCACCAAGGGAATTCAGCATTCCCCTTAGGTCAACTGCGGGAAGGAGGCAATGTTAGGTATCAGAAAGCATATTGCTGGTTCCGCGTGTGGTAGCTATCGGCGCGATAGCTTTTGCGTTTCCGATTGCTCATACCTTCCTCTTCCAGCTCTTTGGCCTCTTCTCGCAAAACGGCTGTCTGGCGGCCGAGGAACTCATCATTGAGCGTCTGGTAGAGCCGGCCGACCTCTTCGCCGAGGAGGCGCATACGCCCTGCAGCCGCTTCCGTTTCGCCCTCATCCATGAGGGCCACGGCTTCGTCCTTGGCAGCGGCGACGCGCACGGCGACGACATCCCGGTGCACCTCGACGTTGGCCATCCGATCGACCTCGGTCTGCGAGTCTGAAAAGGCAACCGACAAGGTGTTTTCGAGTTGATGGGTAGCGCCCGTCGAAGCATCCAGGTATTCTACGCTGGCCCGAGCCAACGAGAAGCGCTCTGCCCTGGCCTGCGGTGCGATGACTACTTCGACAAGAATGTGCCTGGGCATATGGCCATAAACCCGACGAATCCGGGTGTGCACACAGTTGCCATGAATCTCTCCCGGCCAGCCCAGAAGCGCGAGCGGCTGCACCCCTTCAGGAAACTCCATGTCAATCTTGACATCTCGAGCGGCGACATTGCCAATATCTCCGAGTTCGATGCACAGCCATCCCACAGGATGTGGTGAGACTCCCTTTCGGGCAGGGTTAAAAAAAGGTGGTCGGCGGCGGATTCCGACCAAAGAATCCGCAGTATGAAAAACATAACGCCGACGAAACACTACAGCAGCACCTTGCATCAGCTTTGTAAACTCATCCCGTCGCATTTGACGGAAAAACTCGCCCGGGAGTACGGGGTCGATAAAAAGGCGCGCACCTTCACGCCATGGAGTCATGTGGTCAGTCTGCTCTTTGCGCAACTGACCCATGCCATCGGCCTTAACGACGTCTGCGACACCCTGCGGCATCATGCGGCCAAGCTCAGGGCGATCAGGGGAGCGGTTGCACCGAGCCGAAACACTCTTTCGCATGCCAATAGGGAGCGCGACAGCGACATGATGGAGGCGTTGTTCTGGAAGGTGCTGGGGCATCTGCAAGAGCTTTCGCCGGGCTTTGGACCGGCCGGGCGCTACCGAGGCCTGCCCCGTCGCTTCAAACGGGCGATCCATGCGATCGATTCCACCACCATTGCCCTGGTGGCCAACTGCATGGACTGGGCCAAGCACCGTCGGCGCAAGGCCGCGGCGAAGATGCACCTGCGGCTCAACCTGCAAAGTTTTCTTCCCGGCTTTGCCGTCATTGAAGAAGCTTCCCATCACGACGACACGCGGACTCTGGCCCTGTGCGCGGGGCTGCAGGCCGGAGAGATCGCGGTTTTTGACAAGGCTTACGTGCATTTTGCCAATCTTTTCCATTTGAGCGAACGCGGCATATTCTGGGTCACGCGCGCCAAAGACAACCTGCGCTGCCATGTTTGCCGCAAGCGCCTGCGCAAGCCTCAAGGACCTATCCTGCGGGATGACGAGGTCACCCTGAAGGTTCCCGCCTCCCGCCGGCAGTATCCCGGCAGGTTGCGCCGGATCGAAGCCGAAGTGGAAGTCAACGGCGAGTGGGTCGTCATGGTTTTCCTCACCAACAACATGGACTGGGCCCCTTCCAGTGTCTGCGCCCTCTACCGCTGCCGCTGGGGCATCGAGGTGTTTTTCAAGCAGATCAAGCAAACCTTCAAGGTCTGCGATTTTCTCGGGCATTCCAAGCAGGCCATCCGTTGGCAGCTGTGGGCCGCCCTGCTGCTGCTCGTTCTGCTCCGATACATTGCCTTTATCAGCCAGTGGCCGCACAGCTTCACCCGGTTGTTTACGCTCGTGCGCGGCGTGCTCTGGGACCGCTTCGGGCTTTTCGATCTGGCGGACTTCTATGGGACAGCACGAACCCGATATCGAATGTGTTCCCAGCCTCAACAGGCTTACCTGCCCGGTTTCTCCCCTTAGCTCTGTGGGACAGCATCCGTCCATATCAACCATTTCCCCCCTGTTTTACATTTTGACTTTTTCCCAATATCAACCGCTATCCCGCTCCATCCCTCAGGCTTGCCTTCAGGGTTTAGGCCTTATGGGATGGCTGTGAGTTCGATGTTGAACACCCGCTCCAGGTCCACGCTCGATTGGACAAAGTAAAGGCTGCCTTCGCCCTGCTGAGCCAGACGCGACATCAGATCCTCGTTATAGTCGCTTCCCAAGCCCACCGTGGACACGGTAATGCCTTTACGGGCAAGGTCGCTTCCCAATCCTGCCAGATCCTCTGGGGACCGAGGCCCGACATTGGCCAGACCGTCAGAGAGCAGAAGGATGCGATTCACTTGACTGCGTGCAAAGTTTTTGCTGATTTCCGCCGCTCCCTTGGAAACGCCGTAGAAAAGACCCGTGGAACCGCCCGTCTGAATGCCGTCTACAATCTCAGCAAGACGGCCAAAACTGTTCACTTTCTGTGCCGGAACCATGACTTCCGGACGATCATTATAGGTAACCAGTGAAAAAGTGTCGTCTCCCGTCAGGCGCCTGATGGCTTCAATCGTGGCGGCTTTGGCAAAGGTCATCTTCTCTCCGCTCATCGATCCCGATCTATCGAGCACAACGGCCAGGTTGATGGGCAAGCGCTTAACCAATGAAGTGGCCCCCTGGGGGTCTATGGTAAGCTTCATCACGGCTTTCCGGGATGTGTTCGCGAGGAGCACCGGATAGTCGAGAGCGAGATGGAGACGCAGCGCCGGGCCCCCACTCGCTCTCGATACGCTACCATCACTATCCTCAACGCGTGCGCTGAACGCACTATCTACCCCAAAACCGTGATCGGGATCATCGGCGCTCGCCGTGCCCCCCTCTCTGGCACCTGATATGGCCAGATTGACAGACTCAAATGAAAGGGCGACGAGGAGACTCGCGCCCAGCAAAGCCATGCATCCTAACAAGGCAACCGCTAAGAATATATTTCGCATCGTGTATTTCCGCTGTTGAAGATTTTGATTTTCTGGAGAGGTCCAAGAAAGGGAGCTAAACCCTCGCCTGCACCTCTGTGTCCAAAGAAAATACGCGAAATTGGTGGAAAATATGTCATCGCCAGGTAAGGACTTTGTCAGAAATCTGTCATGGCCTCTCTCTGCTCTCTCCTGTAATCTCTCGTAGGGCCCATGCCGAGCAGGTCTGTCTTGCAGGGGGCAGCAGAGATCGCGGACCGCCAGAGTCGGTCTCTGGGCGGTTCGCTGTCTCCGCCGAACAATCAGCTGCTGCCATGGCCCGTCCCGGTGGTCGCTTGCTGCTGGTGGGGCTACCCACTGACGACAAACTTGTGATGTGCAGCTGCTACATGGGTTTCACCTATATTGGGAACAGGTGAATGTCGATTTGGATATCGAAAGCCTGGAGAAGCCCGAAAACTATCCATTTGCGTTGCGGACCACGGCTACGGCTACGAGCTGTTTAACTTTCAGAAAAATGGTCAATTTGCATACGGCTACGTGCAAGCCGGCCGAGGCACGATCAACATTGATCGCTTAGGGGCCGACGGTGAGCCATACATAGATGACGTGCTAGTCGTTTGGCGTGCGCGCTCGAGTGTTTTTGTCATTGCACCCGACGGGCTGTGCTACTGTCTTGGTCAGCGTCAGTCGTAAGAATCAATGGGCGCCTGAAAGACAGGGAGTGTAATGAAAGCGGAAGCACCAGAACCAATTCGTCTGCGTCGCTATGCAGCGGAGCAAACGGACACGTTCCCCTGGGGGTCGCTCACCTGGTATGCCAACGGAAAACTCGGAAACAGCGAGGATATGACTGTCGGTCTATGCCGCATGAAGCCGGGCGAAGGCAATCCGCGACACTATCATCCCAACTGTTCCGAGATTCTAGTCGTGATCGAAGGAAAAATCGTGCATGCAACCGGGGAAACCACAGAAGCCGAATTGGGACCGGGAGATAGCGTAACCATCGAGCCGAAGGTGTGGCATGGCGCGCGCAATGTTGGCGATATAGATGCGCTTCTTTTTATCGCATTTTCGTCTGCAGACCGGGAAACGGTGATGGCAGGTCAGAATCGATGAGGTATAGCTTTTTGTGCCGCCAAAAAATCCTGTGACCCCATTCCTGGAGAGATTGGAAGAACCCAAGCCTCTACTATTTGACGGAGGATTTGGTTCGGAACTGTTCGCCCGGGGCATCGAGTTGAAAAACAGTGCCTTGGCCAACGAGCTACATCCCGAAGTTGTGGCCGCGATTCACCTTGATTACATCGAAGCCGGCGCCGATGCCATTGAGACGAATACGTTTGTGGCTTCGTTGCCTCATCTGGAAATGGCCGGGAAGAATGCATCCGAGGCTGACGAGATTGTCAGACGCGCCCTCGAACACGCACGGGCCGCCATCGACAGCAGCGGGAAAGCGGTCTATCTGGCGGGTTCCGTGGGCCCGCTGCCGGGCGCGATCGAGGCCGATGGGAGTGTCGATTTCGGAATACCGAACGAAGTGGCGAGGGATGCCCACGAGCGTGTCGCGACCCTCCTGGCAGAGGGCGGCATCGACTTTTTCTGCATCGAAACCATGTTTTCGGCCAAGGAAGCGGCCATGGCGGTCGATGTTGCCCGAAAGTTCGATTTGCCCATCGCAGTCAATCTGACCTACAAGTATACTAGGGATCGAAAGTCTGGCGACGTGGTCTATCGCACAGATTGGGGAAATTCGGCGTGCGATTTTTTGGAAATTCTATCCGGAGGCGAATTCTCCAATGGGGAGAATTCGTTGGAATCCGTGCAGATTCTGGGGTTGAACTGCGGTGCCGAATCTCGCCGCGATGAACATACCGGAATGCCCTATGCGATTGAAGGAGTGCGGCAGATCAAGGCAGCCGTCGAGAAGGCGGGTAGTGGGCCGAAGCGATTGATGGCATTTCCCAACGCGGGCCGGGCACGGCTGGATAAGCAGCATCGAACCTATTATTCGCAGACTCCCGGGGAGATGGCAGGGCGTGTATCCGAGCTGGTCGCAGCCGGGGCTCGAATAATTGGAGGTTGCTGTGGCACCGGTCCTGCCCATATCAAAGCATTTCGTGAAGCTGTTGATGAGCTGTCACTCTAGTGTCAGACGCGACTCTATTTGTGATGGGGACTCGAGTTTGGTAGTTGTTTACTATCGTGACGAACATTTCGGCAGACTGGGTTCGCAACAAAGCTTGCAGATCTCACCTGAATCCCGATGCTTTCTGTGATATTTTTCGTTAAGTTTTGAGAATGGAAAGGCATCCTTGGCGTGGCAACGTATCAGATACTCTACTGGCGTGACATACCGGCCCAGATAAAGGTATACAAAGGAAAGAGAAAGAGGCCGGTTTCGCGACAGATGCCCGAGCGCTTTCAAGTCGAAATTGATCGGATTGCCATGAAGGAAGGATTGGCCGACAGTGATGATTATCTCGAGCTCTGGCAATGGACGGAAAAGCGTGAGCGTGCTGGAGATGTGGAAGAGGTGGCATCCGCCCTCTTGCGGGAACTGGAAGCCGAATACGAACAAAAAACAGATCGGGCTGAGGGTAAGTGATGGCAAATTTCATCGAGACGAAGCACCAGGAGCTCTGAACGAGAGGTAGGCTATGGGACAGATACTCAACATCGGCAGGCGGGTTGAACTGATTTCGATGGACCCGCACTTTCAAGACATATCCATTGGTCTCTACCGCCAGGAGTTGAAGGAGGGGACCGCATACCTCGTCCACACCTATAGTCATATTGACGGTGCTGGGGAGCGCATTGCCTTCGTGGAGAATGCAATGTGTATCTTGGGGGGGATGAAACTGAGCGACGGCGGTTTGCTTCACTTCCCCTGTTGGCAAGAGCACGCCCTGGCTTCCAAGCGGGTGTTCCTGGAAGCCTGCAAGCTCTCCTCCGACAGCGAAACGGAGCCGCGCCCAATGAGCATTCTGGATAAGAAGACGGGGTTGAAAATCAGTGTCGACCTTCGCGGGGAAGGCGTTTACCGGGTAACTGCTGAGGGGGAGGCGAAGGATAAGGAACGGCGGATTACGTTCATTGCTGGTGCGCTAATGAAACTGGGGGAGATGCTGGAAGCTGAGCAGAGTTTGGATAAGGTCGCCTTTCCCTGCGGAAATGCGCACGACGCCATGCTGTGCCTGTTACTGGTACGCGCCCCGAATGTCCGGGCGGTGCTGCGAGAACAGGATATGGCGGCGGCGCGCGGTATCCTGGCCGCGCCCAGCCAGCAGAGATAGCGAGGCCGATGAGTTTGGCACAAATAGAGAATGGCTGGGCCGCCCCGGCCCTATATGATAAACATCTACGAGATCGAGGAGAGCAAATATGAAAAGTGAAACTGTGAGCCCGATGACCGGTCGCGAGAGGGTCTTAGCGGCCCTGGCAAGAGAGCCGGTAGACCGAACACCGGTCTGCAACCCGACGTCGATTGCTACGGTGGAACTCATGGATCTGATGGATACGCCGTTTCCGGATGCAAACCGGAATCCTGAGTTGATGGCTCGTCTGGCTGCCACCGGATACACGGAGCTGGGTTTCGACAGTATTATGCCGGTCTTCACCATTATTCAGGAGTCTTCGGCCTTGGGCTGCAAGATTCAGTGGGAGCAGAAAGACAACTGGCCGACGGTAAGGATGCGCGAGCCCATCTGGGAGGATGTCGATGACATTAAGATTCCGCCCGATTTTCTGACCCATCCGGATACCCAATGTGTGCTGGAAGCCATCAAGATCCTGAAAAAGGAATATGGCGATGAAGTGGCCATTATTGGAAAGACCATGGGGCCGTGGTCACTGGGATACCACTGCTTCGGGGTGGAGCACTTCCTGCTGATGTCCTTGGATGATCCGGGAATGACAATGCTCGCCCTGGATCGGATGAAGGAAGCCACGGTGCAGTTCGGGATAGCGCAGATCGAAGCGGGTGCCGACGCCCTGACGCTTCCCGATCACGCCACCGGCGACCTCGTCAGCGGCGAATATTATAAGCGCTTTTTACGCGATCTGCACATCGAGATGTCCGAATCCATTCCCATTCCCTTGATCATGCATATCTGCGGGCGGACCGTGGACAGGATGGAGTATATCGCCCAGACGGGGTTCGCTGCCTTCCATTTCGATTCCAAGAACGAACCCGAAGAATCCGTGGGCATCATGGACGATCGCATATCCCTGGTGGGCAACATCAACAATCCGGAAACGCTTTTTGCGCGGGGTCCGGAAGTGGTACGTGAGGAAGTGTACAAGAATCTAGATGCAGGGGTGCAGTTGGTGGGTCCGGAGTGTGCGATTCCTTTGCAGACCTCGATCGAGAATCTCAAAGAGATACGCAATGCCGTCTGTGACTGGCATCATGACCATGCGCATACGAACTAGTGGCAAGTTGGACTGTTTCAACTTGGCACATTGAAGGCGGAGAATAGCGAATGGCAGAGATCACGGATATCCAGAACGAGTTCATCAGGGATGAGATCGAAGAATTCATTGAGCGCGATGATGAACGGGAGCGGTTGATCAACACCTTTGCTCAGACCTCGCCCGCCATGCAGGAGATTTCGGCGGCACTTATCGACGGCGCCCATCACGCCGTAGATGAAATGACCAAGGCGGCCCTTGATTCGGGCACCGAGGCGCTGGAGATCATGGACGATGGCCTCATTTGCGCCATGAGCATCGTTGGAATCAAGTTTCGGGAGAACATTATCTACGTCCCCGAAGTTCTGGCCTGCGCCCGGGCCATGAAGGCGGGCATGGCATATATTTCGCCGATTTTATCGGCTTCGGGGATTAAACCTGTAGGCACGGTTGTTATGGGGACGGTGAAAGGGGATTTGCACGATATCGGCAAGAACCTCTGCATCATGATGCTGCGGGGATCGGGATTCGAGGTGCATGATCTAGGCGTCGACACCTCGGACGACGAGTTCCTCGATGCGATTGAAGAACATGGGGCGCCCCTGCTGGGCATGTCGGCACTGTTGACAACGACGATGCCTAACATGGGCAAGACGATTGAGGCTTTCATCGATGCGGACCTCCGCGAGGACGTCAAGATCATGGTCGGAGGCGCTCCGGTGACTCAGGAGTTTGCCGATGACATGGGTGCCGACGGGACGGGCAAGGACGCCGTTGCTTGTGTTGAACTGGCAAAGCGACTTCTCGAGGAGCTCAAGGCGGAAAAGGAGTTGCAGGACTGAGGCAAGGGCGATGCTATAACGGCGATGACCGCGGGAGCAGGCTGTTTAAGGGTGTCGTTCAATCTGAAATGAAGAAGGTCGATCCACTCGAATACCAGAAGCGTCTGGACAGGATTACGGAGCTGTTTTCGGCCATGGCGGCCCATGCCAATGTGCAATCCACCTTTCGGTGTCCCTATAAGAACCGATTCGATGAATGCACCGCCAAGTTCGGGTGTCGCAACCAGCGGAAACCGCGCTCGAAAGGAGGCCTGCTGGTGTGTGGGGGTGATGACAAGCTGAACTATTGCAGCGCTTGGGAAGTAGGGTCGGCAGAAGGAGCCGCCAGCGAAATGGTTGCCTGCAATCGTGATGAGAACTGAGGGATCCAACTCGGGTAAGATAAAGCATGATGGCAGGGAACGTAAGCTTGTGGCAGGGAAGACGGTCTTCGATTACGCCGATGAGCTGGCTGTGCAGGTTCCAACATCGTGCGGACGTACCGGACACTGCCACGAGTGCATAGTTGAGATTCAAGAGGGAGTAGAGGCGTTACAAGCGCGCACCGAACCCGAGTTATTTCTGCGCGATAACTTCCGTCTTGCCTGCCAGGCGGTGGTCGCGGACGCCACCACTGATATACAGTTTTCTCCTCTTCGTCGTGAACCGCAGATACTCACCATTACGCAAGAGAAACCCCTCTTGTTGGAACCGATGGTTACCTGTCGGGACAATGTCGTTTTCTATGGCAGTGACGAAATAGACCAATATCGGGGACACCTCTACGGTCTAGCCATTGATCTAGGGACCACCACAGTGGTGATGGACCTCGTAAACCTCGTAACCGGCGAAAGCGTCCGCATGAGTTCCTTCGAGAATCCCCAACGCTTCGGCGGCAGCGATGTGCTGCACCGGATATCTTACGACGCGAACTATTTCGGGGAATTGCGCAATGCCATTGTCAACGCGGTGAACCACGAAATCTCGGAAATGTGCGCTGAACTGGGCGTCCATCGTCGAACGATTTACGAGATTGTAGTGGCAGGAAATTCGACCATGCGGGACATACTCTTTGACCTGGATGTGCAAGGCATAGGACAGAGACCCTACAAGTCTACAACCGAATACGCTTATCTGGCGGGTGAGAGTCAGTCAACTTCCCTGGTCGAGGAGGCCCGGCAATTGGGACTTCGCATAAACAGGAGAGGAAAGGTCTATGGATTGCCCCTGGTGGCCAGCCACGTCGGCGCCGACGTCGCCGCCGACCTGGCGGCGATTGAGATGGAAGCGCAACGCGACGTGGTCATGTTGGTAGATGTCGGAACCAACACCGAGGTGGTGGTGGGCGGGGCCGGGCGCTACGTCTGCGCCTCCTGTCCCGCTGGACCCGCCTTTGAGGGAGGTGGCATCAAGTACGGTATGCCTGGTTTCGAAGGCGCCATCGAGTCCATTCGATGGAACCAGGGTACGATAGATTATGATACCATCGGGGGCGTCGAGCCCCTCGGCATGTGTGGTTCAGGTCTGATCGACCTGCTGGCGGAATTGCGCCGCCACGATGGGATAACGCCCAAGGGCGTTTTCGCGGACCGAAAACAACAGGAGATAGTGATCGTGCCCGAATACGGCATCACCCTATCCCGGGAAGATGCCAGTAACCTGGCCCAAGCCAAGGCGGCCAATTACTGCGGGCAGTTCATCGTCATGCGTGAATTCGGCATTGCTCCATCCGAAGTGAGCAAACTCTACCTGGCCGGAGGATTTGCCAACTATGTGAATGTACGAAATGCCATCGAGATAGGCTTCCTTGCTCCGGTGCCTGAAGATCGCATCGTCAAAGTGGGTAATGCGGCCGTGCAGGGAGCCCGGGAGGTGCTCCTTTCATTGAGCAAACGCCAAGCTATCGAGAGTCTGGTCAAGGAGATTAGGCATATTGAACTGGAGACCACGCCTGACTTCTTCGATGTGTTTGTGGAGGGGTGTCAGTTCAAACCGATGCCACAAGGAACCAGTTCACCCTCTTTGTAGATTCCGTGCGCATCGGCCGCCCTCCTCAGCGCCTGGAGATGGGCCCTGGTGGTGGCGCGGGGGATGGCACAGCCCGAGCCCAGAACATAGCCGCCTTTCTGTCCGCCTCCCGTGATACACTCTGCCGCTTCCTCCTCGATCTCCTCGGGTGTCTTATTGATGAATGAGAGGGTGTCGACGCCTCCCATCAGGGCAATGGCGTCTCCGACCTGCTTCCTGGCGTCAGCGACGTTCATGTCGCCGAGGGGATCGATGGGACCGATGCAATCGAGACCGACCTCGACAAGATCCTCCAGGATCGGCGTAACGTTGCCGCAGATGTGGCAGTAGATCCGGACGGCCGGTTCATAGTGGTGCAGTTCGTCGCACACTTCTTTCATATGGGGATAGACAAACTCTCGCCAGGTCTTCGGCGAGACCAGCGAAATCGTGCCGGTGGAATCATTCAGGCGCAGGACCTTGTGTCCCAGGTCGATTAGGAATTTGCCCCGTTCGATGGCAATGGCTACTCCCTTTTCCATGGTGGCGTGAACCAGCGGAGGATCGTCGACGAGATCCAGCATAGCCGTGGTCAGGCCGCGCATAATGACGTGGAACGACAGGGTCGCTGAGTTCATGTCGCCGACCAGCGCGACGCGGTCACCGGCCAATTGCATGACCTGCCGTTGCCGATCCGCGCAACCGATCTGATCATAAAAGGATTTATCTGGGACGGCGATCCTCTTCGCATCGTCTACACTCTTAATAAACGGGATATTAAAGTGGACCCAGTACCAGTGAAAGGCCATTGTGTACTCGTCCTCGATATTGAAGGTTTCCGGGTCGTCGAGGTGCGTCGCCCAGCCTCCGTCCATATCGAGTTTGCCGAGCCGGCGCCCCGATTTGTCGATTTCAAAGACTTTCCTTTTCTCCCGTTCGACGCGCCGGGCGGGAGTATCGAATTGCCGAACCGCGTCGGCTCCGCAGAGAAGGCCGGCCTCCATCATGGACCGCAGGGCGAGCAACGGATCGCTGATCACATCGCAGAAATCGGTTTCGGTCAGCTTGGCCGCCAGGTCCAACCAGATTTTCGGAAATACCGGCACCCGGTCAGGGACACCGTTGCTGACAGCTTTGTAGAGTCTTTCGGTCGGAGTCATAAGACTAAATCCTTCCCTCCTCGAGGTCATAGACGTCGAACCATACATAGACACGCCGATTCTTGGGCACAACTTCCTGGATATAGCCTTCGAGAAAGAGCTGGAGATTTACGGGCAGGTCCGCAACCCGCTTGTGACGCATCTGCATGTTCCAGAGCTTGATCGCATTATCCGCATGCCCCGATTGCTCATGTAGCCACTGGCCCACTGCATCGTCGTCCGCGCCTGAATCCACGACCTCCTTGAACTCTTCGGCGGTTACGCCGGCGAAGTCAAAGAGCTGATTGTCCAGCGGGCAGTCGAATTTGTACTCTCCCAACTTGCCGGCCAGAAACGATCGACACTTGTCCAATGCCCGCGCCGCCACTACGAAGCCGCCCACGGTCTCGTGTGGGCTGCGAGGAAAATCCTTGGTCAGGTCTTTGGCTAATGCTTGCAGGCGATGGCTCATAGTTTCTTTCTGGAGAACGTTGGCTGATCCGAGAGTGAACTTCCTATCGGGTAACACCTTGCCGGTCTTTTTCGAACCTGTCCAGAACGTTGGCAAACTGCTGCTCGCCCTCATCGTTCTGGCGATCGCGATTCAATCTAGCGAAAATCTAATCTGACATTTAGCCTCTGGAGCGGGCTCGCTGGTATGGGAACTACAGCGTCCATATGAACTCCGTTGGAGGTTCCAGTGTTTAGTTTTCAGGTTCCAGTTGTGGAGATGAGCAGCTTGGAATCCGCTTTCTCGCATCGGTCAATTCCCAAACTTTGTCGCATATGGAATAAACCTAGCTCAGAGACCACTTTCGTCCACATTTCCCGGAGCTTCGAACAGGCGACCATCAAATAGGCACGACTTCGAAAGCTTCAGGTTGGCCACGGTAGCGAGAGGATCGTGCGGGGTCAGAATAAAACGGGCTTTGTAGCCTTTCGCCAGTCGGCCGATCTTATCCTGAAAGGCCAGACGTGAAACGCTGGAACCTGTAGCGGCATTAATCACCGCAATGGGGGGAAGGCCCGCCCGTTCCATCAATTCCAATTCGTAGAGGAAGCCCAGCCCATGCGCCACACCGCAGGATCCGGCATCGCTTCCGGCGATGACTGTCACTCCCAACCGGCGAGCCAACTGCAAACTGGCGGCGTGGCCATCCAGTATTCTGCGCAGGTTTTCGCATACCTGGGCGTTCCATCCCATGGCGTCGGAGTGGTCAAGTTGCTTCTGAACCGGGGCAAAGGTTGGCACCCAGGCGATGGAGCGGTCCCGCATTTGCCCGAGTTGCTCCTCGGTGACAAAGAAGCCATGTTCCACGGAATCCACGCCACCCGCGATGGCGTTACCGATCCCCCGGGATCCCGAGGCGTGGGCGAACGTCTGTCTGTCGAGCTCCCGGGAGGCTTGAACCAGAGCCCGTACTTCCTCTGCGGGCATCTGGGGGCGGGCGGTTACGCGGCCCTTCGCAAAATTGATGATTCCTGTCGGGATCAACTTGATGCGGTCGGCCCCCTCCCTGATACGCGCTTTCACACAATCCTCCAGCGTCGCGTGATCTTCGACCGGCCGGCCCATGAAGCTGCCGTAGCGTCCGCGATGGTGCAGGGCCGCTCCCGGGCTATCGACATAGGGCATGAGCGGTTGCAAACCCTTGCCCCGTCGATACTGCCTGCTCAGAGCCAATCCGACACCGTCCTTGTCTCCGGCGTCACGCACGGCCATTATCCCGAGCTCGATGAGAATTCGCAAGCGGCTCTGAGCGCGCTCCAACAGTGTAGGCGAGCTTAGCTGCAAGTAATCCCGTCGGCGATCAAAGTTAAGCTCCGCTCCTTCCAGAAAGAAATGCGCATGCGCTTCGATCAGCCCTGGCAACGCCGTCCATTCCGGGAGCCGGGCATCCGGTTCTCGTTGGCCTTCTCTGAGCACGCCTGCCGGCGGCGGTGCGCCCGCCTGTCCTACGAAGCGAATCTCATGGCCATCGTAAACCAGGTGAGCATCCCGAATCGGCCGTTCTCCATCGCCGTCGATGAGCTTCCCCACGCAAATCCAGACCGGCGATTCCCTCGAGCGCGGGATCAGTTTATCTTTGACCGGATCTTTCACGGTGAATCTCTGCTTGTTTATAACACTAATGTCACCTCATAAACCGTCTCCAGCAAGCCTGGTCCAAGGGCACTATGGAGTTGCACCGCACAATCCACGATAATCGTTCCTATCTCATTCTCTTCCATCTCCGTGTCTTGTTCTGCTGCGCTGCGCTTGCGAGTGTCGCAGGCTCGGTAGTGCCTCTGTGAGAGCTCTCCTGTTTTTATTGAAAATGTAATCGGCAATACGCTCTACCGGATCGAATTCGAGTTCTTGAGCTGCCTTGGGATGGATACTCGAAACCGGGTTCAAATCGATGAACCACAGGGTGTGGTCTGCGTCAATCAGATACTCCACACTGCCGATTTCCATGTTGGCATTTCGGGCGATGCGCCGGCAGGAGAGGGCGATTTCGGGAGGGCACGCAGGATCGATCTGAATCTCTCTGCCGCCGCCCAGGCAGTAGTCGAAAGTCCCGGGCCGCAAAGGCGCTCCGGCATGGTAGAGCAGCTCCCCGGCAAGCAACTCGACGCGATGTATCAAATTGTCGTGGCTTTCAATCCGTTCCTGCCGCACGGCACAGCCGTCCGCGGCAAATGTTTCGGCGAGGGGACCTTGCCCGTCTACGATGCCGCTCCCGCGACCGCCCGCATTGGGTTTCAACAGGGTGTCCGATTTTGGCCATACGCCAACCGTGAGCTCTTCCTCAGTCAGCATAATGGTCTCGGGAGTATTGTATCCACATGCCTGAAACAGAGCCGCCTGGAGCGCTTTGCTGGCACCGAAATTGAGGCACTGGATGTTGTTTACACAGGGGATTCCTGCCATTTCCACGCAGGTCAGTAAATCGCGGGCCTTGGTCAATAATCCCCGGGTTGAAACAGGCGGTCGCGCCGATATCCGGTTGATCACCAGATCCCATTTCGGAAGAGGTTCTGACGGCAACCATTGAAATTGTCTCAGGTCAACCAGTTCGACGGGAGCACCTCTGCCCGTGAGCGCATCCAGAAGGGGCTTGACCCATTCTGGATCGTCCGCCAGAAGGGCGATCTTTCCAGCATGGCGCGTCACTTTCTGCTCACACGTAGATGTTCTTCATCTGCCATGCATCGAGCGACTTCAGCCGGGCGCTTCGACCTTGGGAGCGCAGGGATAATCCCAGGCTGTCTTCGCACCCGGGATACACGCGCATGGCCACGCATTGCTTGCCGTTTACGAACACTTCGACGACGCTCTTGTCGAGGAACACCCGGAGTGTGAGGGGCTCGTTATCATCGATAAAAAGCGAACCCGTCTCGGGTGCTCGCGATAACGAATCGGGAAGACACGAGGAATGCGAAGAGTCGATTGTAACCAGGCTGTTCACGGGCACGGGATTGATATGTCGGCTTCGAAACCCCCTATGCTTGTAAAATGAAATCCGGGTGTATTCCTTCTTACCGGGTGCGCGCAGAACACTCATTTCTACCATAGGCGCATCAGCAGTATCAATTTCGGCGATGATTTCCATGGCGTTGCCTTGGATTCCATCCAAGACAACTTCCTCGTTCGCCGGAAGCGTCCTGGCCTCAATTTGTTGATGATCGAAGCGCAGTGACTCCACATCGCCGGCTGGTTCCGTTCTGACGTCTTCTTCTCCGATCAAGGTCAGACGGCGTGGCAGGCTCATAATCTGGTTCCAGCCTTGGGTGGGTTTGCCTGGGTTCATGTTGAATATGGTGATGAGTCCACCGTTGCCGTCGGGTGTGGCCGATGGGGCGTGAACGCCAGCCGGCCCATAGGCGCCGAAGTTGAACTTGTCATGGGCCGTGACCACAAACTTGTCGCGCTCCGTGTCATAGTCGCCGAGGAGATACTGGCCTCCACTCACGTGGCTGAAAAATAACAGCATATGCCGATCTCCAATCGGCCAGAAGTAGGGACAGGCGCCATCGTCACCGACCAGTGTGAAAAGATCGTCCTCTACAAACGGATGGAGGTACTCCCACTTGGCCAGATCCGCTGAACGGAGAAGAAAATTAGCTCGCTTTAGCTTTCCGCCGGGCCCAGGCAGGGTGCCCGCAGAGAGAGAGTAGTAGAAGTTGCCTTTCTTCCAAATACAGGGATCGAAGACGCGGTAAGGCGGAGTGGATCCGTCCGGATTTCTAATCGGGATCACTGCCTTACCCGTCACCTTTTCCCAGTTCAAGAGCAGCGGATCGCTCGAAATCGCCACCATGTTACCCGCTTGAATGCCGTGGTAAATAGCGATTACCCGGTCTTCTTCAACCAGTGTGGCGCCCGAGTAACATTTTTCCTCGGGATGGGGATAAATGGCGTAGGGCAGATCGCGCCAGTGAATCAGATCATCGCTGACGGCGTGTCCCCAGTGCTGTCGTGGATCTTCTGGGGGATAACCTTGATAGAACAGGTGCCAGCGGTCCTGCCAGAAACAGAGCCCGTTGGGATCGTTGAGGGTGTTTTCAGGATTGACGTAATGGTAAATCGGACGATGGGGATCGTTGATCATCACTTCCCGCGATTCACGGAATCGCTGGAGCATCGGGTTCGTTTGCAATTCCGCTTCCTGCTCTTCCAGCGTGTTCGAAAACGCGTAGTGGGGTACTAATGACGTAAAGTCGGGCGCTTTGTTTTCAGTGCTCATGCTGAGGGGATGCTAATGGTTGCTGATCTTGGCTGTGGGACCACTTGGAGGTTTTTCATGAAGGCTTGCCGCAGTCAACTAGTCTTTGCCCCGCGTTCGCGTGGCTCTTCGCCGTGGCGAATGATGACTACATAAGTGCAGAGCCTCCCCCGGGCGTATAGGACCCACCCCGCCTTTCGGGCACCCCTCCGAGGAGGGGACCGTTATAGCCGGCTACCATTAGGAAAGGTTCCCCTCTTGGGAGGGGTGGCTGAAAGTCGGGGTGGGTACAGCGTTGAACCTGTCGACGCGGTTTCAGTAGAGTCAGCTCCGAATAGGCCGATGTAGCTTGACCTGGGGTTCAGGCGAGGCGATAGCGAGCCTATCCACCGACCCTACTCGATGGTCAGGAACTCGCCCGTTTGCAGGTTGACGAAATCGCGTGGACCTAAAGTCCCGACGAAGTAAAAAAGCCAGGCGCTACGTGCGAAGCTGAACATGCTTGGATAGGTTGTGTTGTTGGTCCAGAACCAGCCTTCCGAACTGAGGTCGAAGAGAAAGACGTTGTCCGGCACACTCGCATCGAAGACGAACATCCAACCGTGCTCGGCATGAAAAATCCAGGGAAAGACGTTGACATTATATGAGCCCAGCCAATCCGAGAAAACCCAACCTTCTCCCAACTCCGATGCCTCACCGAGCGCGTCGTCAACCGGGTTGGAGTCCTCCCCCTCGACGGTGATTGTAACCGTGTTCGTGTCGGTGCAGCCAAAGTCGTTACACAACCGGAACCAGACCTTAATCGATTCCGTCAGAGAAGGGCTGTCCCAGAATGCATCGGCGCCCCCCGAGCCTCGCAAACCCGGAATCGGGTTGGAAGTGTCGGGATGTTCCCCCTGGTAGGCCTGGTTTCGTGTCGGCAAGCCGCCGCCGGTGGACGTGAACTCAATGTGAATCAGGATTTTCTGCCCCACCTTAGCGGTGCGGTCCTCCAGTAGGGAGAGAAATGCCACCTGAGAGTGTAGGTCGATCGCTGACGCCGCAAATATCAAGGTGATAAACAGGAAACAAAAGCGTCTTGTGAGGGCTGGCATTGAATCGCAGGCTTCAATTCGACGTGTCATGTCATGGTAAATGGTAACGCCGGATTGCCAATTGTCCAGCGGTGTTTGGCCAACGGAGAGCTTCGATTCGGTAAGGACGCCCAAAGTAGGATGGAGCGCCCGCTCCGTCGTCTTTGTGAAATCTACGGACGGTCCGTGAAGTAGCTGGACGCTTTCGCGTTCAGACGAGGAGTATGAGTAGGATCAAGATTATGATTAGGAGGCGAAACTTCGGTCAGATTCCCTATAGAAATAGCCGGTTACTCGCCGCCGGCGTTTACCCCGATTTTGAGCCGCAAAGCCTCGAGTATCAAAACATCCCTGAACTTCCTGAACTCATTCCCGGGCTCTGACCACACCCCCTGCTGCCCGAACTATTCCCCTTTACCCGCGGCTTCATGAACCAGGGACTAGAACCGAGCCTTCGCCTCGGCTTCTAATCCTTATTTTCTTGGGCGCGGGTTATCAGCGTGGATCGTCGGACTCAAGTCCAGTTCGTTTGCCAATGCGTGCCATCATTCGTGGGCTGATTTCTTCCCGGTCATGAAACGAAAATACGTAATCGGGCCACCCCTCTCTTGATAGCGTCTTATGCGATCCATGGCGTTTGCGCTTGATCTTCCATCCGATCTTCAGGAGCGCTCGGAGTACTGCCCGAGCTTTTGAAGCCGGCCATTAACTCATGCCGGGATCGAAAACACGCCATTCAGATCGGGCGCTTCTTCTCCGTATTCAATTCGGTCCGCGATGACCCGCAATGCCAGTGCTTCTACCCTGGCAATCGCTTCGTCACGGTTTTCGCCGTAGACCATTACTCCGGGAAGGTCCGGTATTTCCGCAATCCACCGGCCATCTTCTTCCCGTTCGATCTCAATCTTCATGCGTTAATTTCCCCATTCCAATAGGTAAAGTGAAGATAATTCCGAATCTCGTTCCACAGCAAGGCGGTCTCATCGTAGGAGGAATACTTGCGATATCCAGCCAGCCAACTCTCCCGATCGGACCACGTCCGCAGGATATTGAAACCCGCTCGCCCCACAACGGCCCAGGCAATGTCGAACTCTCTCCAACCGATCCCCGCCGCTTCCCAGTCGATTACGCCGGCGAACCATCGATTGCTGCAACCGCCAAATAAGCCGGGTCACTGGACCGCCACCCGTAGACCCGCGGGAGCCCAAGCTCCCATTCGGATAGGGCCTCCATTATGGGGCCTTCGTTCGCCGAATGGGTTTTCTCCTTGGCGTAAAGTTTGAGGTAGATCTTTACAGGATCTGAGGGCAGCCGAAAGGCTCTCGGAGTTTTGCGCGGGAAGATCCCGGCATGAAAGGCGTCACAGAAGTGGATTTGGTTTGGCGCGTAGTTCAGCTTCTCGAGCACGTGCCGGATCTCAAGATCTTCAGGAAGATCAAGCTCCTGTAAATCGGTCTTCTCCGGCACCACTTCCTTGATTCAGATTGCAGAACGTTTGGCATCAGCCGCGGCCTTTAGGACGTCGGCTGGATGCCTTGGTTCGGTTCTGGTTTGTCGCTGCGAGTGCGCACTTTAGAAAATCGTAAGCCTTTCGTCCGCTGATCTGGTGCCGCCCTTCGAAATAATCGGTTGCCGGAAGGCCCGGGGTGTCAAACACACCATACACCGCACTGGCTTTTGCCACGCCGGCACGAACTGCGCGAATCGGGAAGATCGGGTCGTAGTTGCCTGCTTCTACGAGCATGGGACGCGGCGCAATTAGACCCACAAGATCATGCATTTCTCCGAACTCCGCCAGTCCGGGCACGAAGTTGCATGCGCAGTGCGACATGGCAAGGATACTGTCCCGGAACGTCGAGTAGTAACCGCTGACAACGCAGGCGCGAATGCGCGCATCAAGACACGTCGAGAAGAATGTGTGCATGCCGCCTCCGGAGATGCCCATGGCTCCCAGGCGGTTGACGTCGAGATCCTTCCGTGTCTCCAGGTAGTCGACTAACCGCATACCATCATGAACCCGAAGCCCGACCACAGAGATGCCGAGGTGGAACGCCAGCATGGCCGAATGCGTACAGGTCGTCGGGACCGGTTGGCCAGGCACAGTGTTCAGGTAGGAGAAGTCGGTCTGGCGTTCCCCGAAACACGAAATTTCCGGGGCGGCAACGGCGAAGCCCGAGCGGCAGAGAGCTATCGCAAAATCCTTGTGGTACCCGTCTGGTGTATTTCGCTCCTTTCCGTCATCCCACAAACCGACTATGTCTCTCACTCCGTAACCATGGCCGTGGAAAGCCAGCACAACCGGAAGCGGCCCCGGCTGATCTTTGGGAAGGAGAATGTAGACGGGCATCAGGGAGTTCGGGCCTGTGCGAAGAAGAATCTTCTGGCGAACGTAGTCGCCTTTGTCTACCGCCTCGATCATGCGGGCACGAGGGGATGCGGAGGGGATAGCATATAAGCCGATTTGTTGGGCGAGGGCCTGTCGAGTTTTGCGTTGCCACCTGCTGGCCGAAGCAGGATCCGTCGCCTTGAAACGATATGGCGCTTCGCTGGGACGATAGTGACGCCAGAGTGCCGTCGCCGGCTGCATATCCTTGTTTGTCGATTTGCCCATGGTTCTCCTGTATTCTTTTCTGAAGACCGAACGTCGAGCGCAGGTGGGAGAGCGCTAGCCCGAGTTACCTGCCGCGCCTGGTTGAACTAAGCCGCTACGCGGCGGCTCCTCATTTCGGACAGTTACTGGGCTAGGATTGATAGTCGGTGGTAAGGTGTGATTCCTCCCGGCCACACGGGGTGGCCGGGAGTTTCGATTAACGGATTCAAACGAAAGGAATCACGCCATGAAACGTACTCACACCTATCGGTGCTGGCAAGAACGGATGCTCGATGACATGACTCTGCACGGGTATGCGCAAAAGACACAGGAAGTCTATCTGAGGGCAGCCGAAAGGCTCTCGGAGTTTTGCGCGGGAAGATCGCCGCGATCGGTCACGATTGAAGAGCTGCGGCAGTTCTTCATCTACCTTAAAACCGTCAAAGTCTACAGCCGCCCAACCTGCACGAGCTTCATCTGCGCGATCAAGTTCCTGTTCGAGAAGACGCTCAAGCGGCGCTGGCCCCAAGAGACGATTCTGGTGCGTCCACCGCGCCAGTCGCGCCTTCCGGTCATTTTGACCCTGGAGGAAGTCGGGAAGATCCTGCGGGAGGTGAGAGAAGCGCACCATCGCTGCTGTCTGGGCGTGATCTACTCGTGCGGGCTGCGCCTGGGAGAAGGCTTGAGCCTGAAGATCGAGGACATCGATGCGGGGCGCATGGTCCTGCACATTCGTGCCGGGAAGGGACAGAAGGACCGCTATGTACCTCTGCCCGAACGCGCTCTGCTGGCGTTGCGACGCCAATGGCGGCGTCATCGCAACCCTACCTGGCTTTTTCCTGCTCCGGGCCATGGGGGCATCGGCTGCCCGACGGCCCAGCGGCCCATGTCACGAACCAGCCTGCAGCGGGCCTTCCGGCTGGCTCTGAAGGCCACCGGAAGCCGCAAACAGGCACATATCCATACCCTGCGTCATTCCTACGCCACCCATCTGCTCGAGTGTGGCGAGAACCTCAGGCAGATTCAGAACAACCTGGGCCATCAGTCCCCTCAGACTACGGCGCTCTACACCCACCTCACCGAAGTGGTACAAAAACAGGCCACCCAACGGCTCAACGCGATGATCGCCCACTTGTAGCGCCTCAGCGCATCCATACTGTCCATGCCCGAACTGACGGAGGTTTTCCGCCGGTATGGGGCGGCCTATCTGCAGCGCTTTGGCGAACACATCCTGCCCAGCCACCGGCGTGTCATGCGCGATATCTTATCGTGCCGCACGCCGCTGCTGGGCGGCTGCGTTTACCACTGCGCGCCCTGCGACCGCACCCATTACAGTTACCATAGCTGTAACAACCGGCACTGCCCCAAGTGCGGAAACGCCGATGCTTCCGAGTGGTTGCAACGCCAGGAGCATCTGCTGCTCCCCTGTGCCTATTTCCTGGTCACTTTCACCATTCCCAGCCAGCTGCACCAATTTGCACGCAGCAATCAGAAGCTCTTCTACCACCTGCTCTTCCGCTGCTCCGCCGACGCTCTCCTGCAGCGCGGCCGGCAAAAGCGGCTCCTGGGCGGCCTGCTCGGCTTCATCGGCATCCTTCACACCTGCACCCGTCGCCTCGATTATCACCCTCATATCCACTACCTCATCCCCGCCGGCAGCCTTTCCACGAACGCCAGGAAGTGGATGCGATTGAAAAAGCCCGACTACCTCCTTCCGGTCCAGGCACTTTCCTATTCCTTCCGCGAGAACATCAAAGCCGCCCTCACCAAGAAGCTTCTCACCGATCAGGTCGACCCCCAGATCTGGAACTGCGACTGGGTCGTCCATGCCAAACCTGCCGGCAGCGGCCTGCCGGTTTTAAAGTACCTCAGTCGCTATGTCTTTCGTACCGCCCTCAGCAACAACCGCATCCTCTCCGCTAACAATGACGCTGTCACATTCGCCTATAAAGATTCCCACACCGGCCGTCCCTGCACCTGTTCTCTGCCTCCATTAACCTTCATTGCCAGGTTCCTCCAGCATGTCCTCCCACGCGGTTTCACCCGTGTCCGCTACTACGGATTCTTCAGTCCTGCCAATCGAGCCAAGCTGCAGAAAGTCCGATCCCTCCTCGCTGCAGCTTTTGCCCGCCTCGAGGCGCTCACAGCAGCAAAGAACGACCCCGCACCCTTCCGCTGTCCCAACTGCCACCGGCCCATGCAGATCCTCGCCTTACTCCCCCGCATTCGATCACCGCCCAGTTTCTTTCCTTTCTCACTTCCATCTGTTGCCCATGCCTGATCACAATCAGAATAGCGGCCTCTATTCTGCTCCGCTCTCTTTACGTACCCTTCGCATGCCCGGCTGTGCAAACACTTCTTGGGCCCGATCTGTCTCATCTCACCGATACCTTCGAGCTCTTTCTCCTGCTGAAACCTATCAGCATTCCGCCTCCGCCGCGGGCCTCCTTCTCCTCCCAAGCCCCCTTATCCCTAAACTCGTAAACCTTTAATCCGCAAACGACACTCCCCTTCAGTCCCTGCGGCTCAGTCCAACCCTGTGATGCAACTCAGCTCCGCAAGCTCCGCTGACCTACATCACTTGATTCGTTAAACCTCCGCAAGCTCCGCTTACCCTAAACTCGCTCCGTCTGACCAACCCTGTGATGCAACTCAGCTCCGCAAGCTCCGCTGACCTACATCACTTGATTCGTTCGTTCTGCTCCCTGATTTGCCGGAGGATTTCCGCGGCTACAGCTTCCTCATCAATCAAGGAGGTGTCGATTCTCACAAATTCCGAATCATCCGAAAATCGCTGCTCTAGGAGTTCGGCATCCTCGATAATCCAGCCCAACTCCCTTTGCTGCTGCTCCTTGCCACGGTTTCGCATGAAGATTCGCCGCTTCGAGGTTTCACACTCACAGTGTAGACGAAAGGGGTAAATTGGTCCGGCCAAGTTTGAAAACCGATCGGAAACGTCGGAAAAAATAGATACCATTCGTGGCGAAATCGTTACCACGTAATCGGAAACCCCTCGTCGAACGTGAAACTCGATATTCAGGGCAAGCTGATCATAGGTGAGATGCAGATCATCGATCGTCTCAGGGTCGCGGGGCTTTCGAAATACCAAAAGGTCGTGCTCCAGAAAAACGATTTTCTCGAAGTTCGCAAAAAGAGCCCATGCGGTGCTTGTCTTACCCGAAGCCGTCGGTCCTGTGAGCACAATTATCATCTCTTGTTTGCCGAACGTTTCGCCGTGACCTACCCAGATCGAGCGGAGCGAGATTCTGGGTTAGTGTCCACGGCCTGGTGCGACTGCGCTCGTTTCCCTCGGTTGGTTACGTCAAAGAAAGCCAGGACATAACCATCGGGGTCTTGGATGTAGAATTCCCTTCCGTAAGGCATCTCACGAAGAGGCAGAACAATATGAATCTCCTTGGCCTTTACGGTCTTATAAAGACCATCCAAATCGGTTACCCCGAAAACGATATCAACATCCTCGTTCTCGCGCCTCCTTTCCTGTTCCTGCTTGGATGGCGCACCCAACTTGAGATGGACAGAATTTCCTGCACATCCCACGCCTGCGTAAAAATCTTCATGCCGGAAATTTATGCTGAACTCGAGTTGCTCAGTGTAGAACTGAATTGATCTCCCGATGTCGGACACCACAAGCTGCGGACTCATACAGTGAATAGTCTCTGGGAGTGATTTCTTCATTTTTTGTCGAACGTCCGATCTCACACAAGAGGCCGCCAGGCCGAATTGTGTGCAGACCATGGTTCGACTTATAAATCCATCCAATCTTCTTTTGAAATCTCTGCCTGTCGCAATATTCGACTCAGTAGGTCGCGACCTATATCCGATCGATGAGGGTTGGGTATCGTGAGGACCAAATCGTCCTTCACCATAAACGAATGCTTTCCGCCGGAATACGGGCCTTCAAAACCGGCTTTTCGTAGATAATCTATCAGTTCCCTTTGCTTAATCGGCCCAACGGGAGGCATCAGACGCTACTTTCTGATTTGATTCGGATTTCTACGTCGTCAATTGGCGGAATGGGAAGATCTCTGTTTACTCTGATGAGAATCCACTCTTCCAGAATCTCTTCTAATTCTCTCCGGCAATCCTCAAGCGTTGGCGCATTCGCATACACCCCCGGACAGGGAGGAACTTCTCCGTAAAAGGAGGAATTCTCCGGAAGTAACTCATAATGAGCAAGATCCATCGCTTTCTGAACGTATTTTTGGATCATGCCACGAAGGTATCTACATTGTTTGGATTGTTCAATTCCTTCTTGCGAAGCCGGCTACGGGGAGGCGGCCGTAGCTGGCCGCGTTCAGCCCCGCCAGTGGATATTAATGCTCGTATACCCGTTTACATAACGCTCCAGGTGAGGAGGTAGCGAGTCCAGAAAACGTTTGCCGTCGTCCGGAATCTCCCAGGGCGCGTCGATTCGGTGGTTGCGATCGCGGAAGCCGATGGCACACGACAGGCGTACCTCGTCGAGGCGGTTGGGAAACGCTCCGTGGTAGGTGCGGTGGGCAAAGACGATCATATCGCCGGGTTCAGTGAACAAGGGAATCATCCCGGGTATATCAAATCCTTTGTAAGGGCGCTCTTCTTCCCCCTCGGGATAGAATGAGGACCGGTCGGAGGTGAGATGAAATCCCACGGGCCCCGACCAGTTTTCCCGGTGTGAATCCTCGATGACACACAAGCCGCCGTGAATCGGTCTCGACCCGGTAATGTAGAACCACTTCCCCGAGGGCCAGAGCCCGCGGTTCAGCACATCGCCGGCTCTTGTGGGGGGAGCGTCGGAAAATCCGCACCAGTCGGTGTGCCAACTTACGGGCGTCGAGCCGGGAATGCGAATGATAGCGGCAGAGCGATGAATGGTCAGATCATCGGTCTCGAGCAGGTGTCGATGAATCCGCGTGAAGGGTTCGTGGTCCAAAAGCTTCAGGGGCCGAGGCCCCGATTCGACCCAGGCATGCCGGGTCCGGCTCTCTCCATGCTCAAGGGTGCGATCGGGATCGGTTCCTTCCCACACCGCCAGCTTCATTTCCTCTACCAGATCGTCGGGAAGGACGTTCTTGACGATCGCGAACCCGTGCGCGTCCAGAGCTCCGCGACATGGCATCGAGTTCATCGGTAGCGAACTCATACCTATACGTCAGCTCAGGCTTCTTGATTCGTGCTTGGTCCATGCTGCGTCGCAGGTATCCTTGTAACACTTTCTTGAGTTCAGGTCATGCTTATTTGGCCGGCTGAATTTCCAATCTTGTTTGGCATATATCCAGAGTTCACGGATTCCGCGGGGGAATCCCGAATTGAGCCCTCTTGATGAACCTGACCACCAATTCCCTTCTTAATCGTAATCTTGATCCTAGTGCTCCTCTCGGCCTCGATAGCCCTCAGCCTGCCTCGGCGAAGCAATGTATCCAGGGGCTGCTGGTTTTAGCGGGATGAAACAATTTCGGCCTTCCGCGGCGCGTCCGTCGTGTAGCCCTACCCAGCTTCAGTCAATCGGATGTCCGCGGGTAGGGATCCCGAGAGATCGGGAGGCCGTCCGCAGCTCAACTCGAATTCCTTGTTTCAGAAGAGCCATGCGGGGACGGGGCCTTCCAAGGCATGTGCCGGGTGCAGTACCTGGAGGGACGAGGGCCCCCGAGTCCGGCAGGTGGCAACATTGTCAGTATTGGTCCAACCTTGGCAGGCGGCCATTCGGCCCGTGTTCACAACGGATGGTGCATGCAGCCTCCAGAGTCGCCATAAGACTGCCCACGGAATAGGCGCCGCAGTCCTCGCTCGGAGAACTATAGTCTCATGTCCGATAATTAAGTTGAATTAATCTGTCTTACCATGTTATGCTATCGGCATGGCAAGACCCATATCCATAATTGAACTTACAGATCTTGAGCTGCAAGAGTTGCAGCGTCGCGTGAAAGCACCGACAGTATCCGTGCGCGACAGCCTTCGGGCGACAATCGTACTGCGTCGTTCCGAAGGCGTCAAACAGGCGCAGCTCGCGGAAGAACTCGGGGTTAGTGTGCCCTGCGTGAACAAGTGGTCGCAACGCTTTGAGCGAGACGGCTTGGAGGGATTGCGGGACAGGAAGGGACGAGGACGGCCCCGATGGATACCGGCGGGCAAGGTTGAGAAGGTCATTACCGAGGCTACACGACCGCCGAAGCCACGCACTCGCTGGAGTGTTCGCACCATGGCCAGGGAGGTGGGGATTTCCCCCGACAGCGTGCAGCGCATCTGGCGGGCTAACGATATCAGGCCTCACTTGGTCAGGACGTTCAAAGTGTCCAATGACAAGTACTTCGAGCAGAAGTTCTGGGATGTGATCGGCTTATACCTGGATCCGCCAGAGCGGGCCCTTGTATTGTGTTGCGACGGAAAAGAGCCAATGCCAGGCTTTGGAGCGGACCCAGCCGGGCTTACCTCTTGGCGTGGGAGAGATTTGCACCAAGACACATGACTACAAGCGACACGGGACCATTACGTTGTTTGCAGCCTTGAATTATCTGGACGGCAAGCTCATCGCACGCACCGAACAGCGGCATACCCATGTAGAATGGTTGCGGTTCTTGAAGCAAATCGAGCGGGAGACACCCAAGCAGCTGGACTTGCACTTGATCGTTGACAACTACTGCACGCACAAGCAACAGAAGGTCCGCAAGTGGTTGTCGCGCCATCGGCGTTTTCACATCCACTTCACCCCGACCAGTTCGTCCTGGTTGAACCTGGTCGAGCGCTTTTTCGGCGAACTGACCCAAGATGTTATCAGGGATGGTAGTTTTACCAGCGTCAGGCAATTGGTCGAAGACATAGAAACCTATCTGGCTGAAAGGAACCTCGACCCCAAGCCTTACAGATGGAAGGCGAAGGGAGAGGAAATCCTGCGCAAGATCCAGCGCGCCAAACGTGCCTTGGCAAAGCAGACAGGGAAAACTAATTAATTTATGTTATTTAACGGACACCACACTAGTTCCAGGCGGACGAAATGGCCCGAGTCTGCGACGAAAATATGGTCAAACTCGCCGTCAACCACATCAAGTGGGGGCGCGGACATGAAGAGCATTGTCACTTATCCTCGACGGAGGATCCTGCTACTTGCTTGGAGTGATTCCTGAGAAAAACGACCAAATGCCACAGAAACTGATAGATCAGGCCTGCGGATACGAGAATGCAGGAAATGTAGGGAATCAGCCAACCGGGATTCTGAACTACCTGGAACATAGAGGCGGTATCCTGTTTGGCGAACGATGCCTGGAAGAACGTCCTTCCCTGGTAGCGCAGGGGATGATTCATGTAGATGAGGGTCTGCCGGTCCTCGCCGGTCTGCTCATTCGTCAGCCGGATTTTGCTGGAAAAGTTTCTCGGGATTTCGGTTCCCGGATAGCGGTCGTGTGTAAAATCCAGAAGTTCGATACTGTAGGGCAAGTATTTCCGCTGGTGCCGCAGGGCAATGTCAAAGCGCCGGTTCTCGTAATGGATCGGCTGGCTCCCAAAGCGGTCGGGCGTCAGCACAGTGGAGACCAGCCAGGTTCCCAGACTTCCATCCGTGCCCACCAATTCGATCACCGCCGTTGTGGCGTTACGTTCGTCCTGTTTGAAGGTCCGCGGAATCGGTTGGGCTACGACATCCATGCTCACGGCGAGTCCCTGGTTCGCCATCGGAGCAGGGGGTTCGTCGAAATCACTTCTTCGGGCCAATCGGGCATTGGGTAGATAAGACTTCACCTCGATGCGGAAAGGGAGCTTGGGATGCTGAAAATATGGCTGGTCCTGGAGAAGTTCCACGGGTATGCTGACAACCGAATCGTGGTCGGGCGCGGTGCGCTCGATGACTGCCAACTCGTCACGGCTGAAACTCTCCAGAAAGTTAGCGCTGCTGCCTTCGTCCAGCCACATGTAGTCGTCCTCCTGGAGGAGATGTGCCAGCAGCTGTCCGATCAGTATGAGTACTACACCGGCGTGGATAGCCGCTATTCCCGCCTGGCTCCAGAGGGGGCGAAAATGCCGAAAGTGGGCCGCAGTCAGGTTTACTATCAGGAACGGGCCCAACAAGAAGCCCCCGGCCACGGGAAAGTGTAGCCATGAGAGGAACCTGCCCCCCGACCACTGCGGAGGATAGCGCCAAAATGCGAGAACGCTTTCGAAGTACTTCTCCTGTGCCCCTCGGATCCCTATGTTTACCTGATCCAGGGTGCCGAACAAGATCAGCAACAGAGACAAAGCGAGCAACGCGACTGTCAGCTTCAGTGAACTGAGAAACAAAAGCGCTCTATTCATTCGCTTTAGTCCGGAAATCTCACAGATTTTCGGACTCCGGCGAAACTTCCTCCGAAAAAGTCTGATAGTGAGAGGGTGAGATGCGAAAAAGGAACCATTTCAAAGTATAGTAAATCGACACGGCGTCGCTGTTCAAACCGGATGAAAAGTAACTATTTTCTCATGGAACGTTTTCACTCTCAAGAACTTACCATGCAGTTTCGCTTACTAACCTGGTTATCTTTTCTTTTGAGATAACCAGGTTAGTCGTTGAATCGAACCGATCGGACGAAATCCACGAATCGCCCTAGCTCGCTCTCAACCAGGGCTTTGTCTCCGGTCATTTTGAAAAACCAGGTGTTGCCGCGGAACATCACGGAGGCCGCCACGATGCGTTGAGACTGCAGTTTCCCGGCCGGAGGAGAAGTACTGGAGAAATCGACCATTTGAAAGGTCTTATCGTCGACAGTGAGTTCACTCGTGAATGCGGCAGCATCTTCGGCGCTGGCGGGCCCTAACCCGATTTGTCGCCGCCATCGATTTACGTTGGGCAGGAAGCCCCCCACATCGCCGGGGAAGGCTGTGACCGAGATGTCTGCGAGCCGACCGGAAGCGTCAATTACCTGGAAGCTGCCTTTCCTTATTGATGAGGGACGTCCGGGACTCCATGAATCCGGTACCGTCCAAGCAGGTGTCTCGCTTTGGGTGGTAGCGCCTGGGGGAAGGGTTGCCCTCGCCATTCCGGCCCCGGAGGCGGCTGCCGGGGATTGTGCGGCCCGACGTTCCACAAATTCGACCGACTCGAGAAACTCCATGAATCCGGCCCGCTCCCGAGCCGTGGCCTCCGCAGGACCCTTCAGCTGAAAATACCAAACACTGTCTACTCGAGAAACCACTGCCGCCAGAATTCCGGTACTGTCGCCATCTGCAGAAGACGGCGACTTTCCCGATAGGAGCACCGAAGGGACGCCGTCTATGATCACCTCTGTTTCGGAGGGCGGCGCGGGATGCTCGTCGCTTCCGTGCGCGTGCAATTGCCTTTCGATCAATTCGCTGAAATTCGATTGCTCAACATTTTCAGGGGGAAACGCCATTACAAACGCTTCCAATGCCGGTTGGCCGTCGCGCACGATCCGGAAAACGCCCTCGCGGTACTGGTCGCGGCCGGTCTCCTGCCAACCGGCGGGGAGATCCCAACTAATACCGGTGGGAATGAGCGCATTTGGGGGATGACCCGCCCGAAGCTGAGGAGGGGAAGGTGCCGGTGGTTCCTCTTTAGGGATTTCATAGTAGGCTACCTGCGGTTCCTGGCAGGCGGCAAGAATGACGAGCCCGGTAACTAGAGTCTTTTCGAAAAGGGTAAACGCCCTCTGCTGGCATTTGCGCATAACGTGATTGAACGACACCCTCAAAAAACCTACTCCCTGCAACAAGCTACTGTGAATCTACGGCTTTTTACCCTACGGTCCCGGGTGTCGTCCTACGAGGTGTTTTTTAGAATCTTGCAGTCCCGACTTTTCGGGACAAGAAATGATCAAGGTCAACCCTCTCGAGAGTGGTTGGAGGAAAGCCCGTTAGATTACTAGAAAGGCTTTACCACCGTCCGTATTACGATGCAGGTTTTGCCAAGATTTCAGCCCGCGCCTTTCCCAACTTGCCGCGTTTGCATTAGGTTCAACCAGGCCACAGTCGAAAATGTGCTGCTTCGAAATGCCTGTCGAAACCGAAAATGTGCTTAATCCCTCGTCGTTTCATTAGCACAACTGACACACAATCTGTAAATGACACCGCCTGATCCGCATACTTGCGCATGCGCATGATTGCATTCTCAAGGTCACTACCGGTGGTTGGCAGCCATTGAATCAACTCACTCTTTATGAAATTCAGACCACACTCCGACGCAAACGCATACGAGCGTCGACGCGAGAGAAGAGTAGCCGTCTCATCAAGTACATGTTCACTACAATAGAGATCGCAGCTCGATTGCCGTATCGCATTCCACCCCTCCACTACCTTCTTGTGATATTGATCGCGTGTCAGTTCGCGAGCCACCAAACTCCCAGTGTCTAAAAAAAGCTTCGCCGGTATCATTCGTCGTAAAGATAATGATCATGATTTGCCGACAAATCAGAGGGAACGGCCGCGTCCGATGGCTTCCAATTCGCAAAGAGGGGGTCAAGAGAACGACGGTCCGATTTTGAGTCTACTCGCGTGACCTTTTCCAACTGTCTCCGGATTAGATCACTCAGCGATATTCCCTGCTCTTGCGCAACCGCTCTAGATCTCTTCTGCAACTCCTCCGGAAGTAGTATCGTAGTTTTATGTATTTGGAATCAAATAATGCAGTATCTATATCTGTCAAGTTAAGGGCCGAACCGTCACGACCACCGATTTTGATGCGGGCGTATTGCTGATATGGGCGGTATTGCGAATGGGGACCAGCACATTAAGCTCAGGGAAATAGCCCGCCACGCAGCCACTTGGAATATCGTAAGGCAGGGCTAGAAACGAGGTCGCAATCCGAGTTTCATTCTCGAAGTGGCTCATGATTTCGACCGGTTGTTCCGCCCGGATTTCGCGTTTCTCCATATCGTCACGATTCATGAAAAGCACTCGTCGTTCATTGCGAATACCCCGGTAGCGATCGTCCAATCCATAGACAGTGGTATTGAATTGATCGTGGCTGCGAATCGTCGTGAGCAGTAATTGATCGGATCGCAGAGCCACTGCATTCAATGGGTGGACAGTGAAAAAGGCAGCCCCCCGATTCCGGAAAAATCGCGTTCGCGGACCGGATTGGGAAGGCGAAACCCTCCAGGTCGTCTGACCCGTTCATTGTAGCGCTCGAACCCCGGAATCACCTTTTCGATTGCATCACGTATGCGATCGTAGTCGGCCAGCAACCACTCCCAATCTACCGTTGAACGGTCGCCAAGGGTGGCTCGCGCCAATTGGGAGACAATGGCACATTCGCTGAGCAGCTTATCCGAAGCCGGTTCCAGGGTTCCGCGCGACATCTGCACTACGGACATTGAATTTTCCGTGGTAACGAACTGGAGCCCGGAGCGTTGCAGATCCGCCTCGGTGCGGCCCAGACAAGGAAGGATAAGCGCTGTCCGGCCCGTAATCAGATGCGATCGGTTGAGCTTAGTGGAAACCTGAACAGTGAGGCGGCACCGGGTCAGAGCTTCGGCCGTGAAGCACGTATCCGGACCGGCGGAAAGCAGGTTGCCACCCAGAGCGACGAACACCTTTGCTCTGCCTTCGTAGAGAGCTTGAATGGCGCTTACGGTATCGAATCCGTCATGAGCCGGCGGGTCGAAACCAAAATGTCCACCCAACCCGTCGAGAAAATCCCTCGACATACGCCCACAGATGCCCACGGTGCGGGCGCCCTGAACATTGCTGTGTCCCTGAACCGGACACAAGCCGGCACCATGCCTACCCAGATTACCCAACAGTAGATGGAAGTTTACGATCTCCTGAATGGTAGGGACGGCATTCTTGTGCTGGGTCAATCCCATGGCCCAGCAACTGATGGTGGCACGGCTTCGTATAGCCACCTCGGCAGCCTTTTCGATAAGCGCTTTAGGAACGCCGGAAACGGCTGTGAGGCTCTCCCACTTCAGTTTCTGAATCTTCTCCCGAAAGGACACAAAGCCGGTTGTAAAGCGCTCGATGAAGGCATGGTCGAGGACTTTCGAAGGCGACTCATCCTCGGCTTCGAGCACCGCCTTGCAGAGGCCCTTGAGCAACGCATGGTCGCCGTTCACACGCACCTGCAGATAAAACGATGCCAGGGAGGTTGTTCTCCCCAAAAGCCCGCCGATTTCCTGGGGATGGGCAAATCCCAACAGTCCCGCCTCCTTCAGAGGGTTGATTGCCACAATGGTTGCGCCATTGCGCACGCTCGATCGCAGGGCCGACAGCATCCGCGGATGGTTGGTGCCCGGATTCTGGCCAAAGAGGAAGATGGCCTCGGCATGATCGAAGTCCGTCAGGCTCACCGTCCCCTTACCTACGCCGATAGTCGCTTTCAAGGCTGCTTCGCTCGACTCGTGGCACATGTTTGAACTATCGGGAAGGTTATTGGTGCCGAACTGGCGAACAAAAAGCTGGTAAAGAAAGGCAGCCTCGTTGTTTGCCCGCCCGGAGGTATAAAAAACGGCCTCATCGGGTGAATTGAGCTGATTGAGCTCCTTTCCGAGCAAGGCGAAAGCCTCCCTCCAGCTAATGCCCTCGTAATTCTCGGCACCTTCGCGCAGAACCATCGGTTCTACCAGACGGCCTTGCTGCTCGAGCCAGTAGTCGGACTTCCGGGACAATTCCGAAACTGTGAACTTCTCAAAGAATTCCGACGTGATTTGCTTCGCGGTCGTTTCCGAGGCTACCGCTTTAACACCGTTTTCGCAGAATTCCGCTGCTGCACGCCGGTCATCGGGATCGGGCCAGGCACAACTGGGACAATCGAATCCGTCAAACTGATTCAAGCGGGCTAGAATTCTCGACCCTCTGACGATACCGGGATGCTCGGCCAGATGTTTGAGCGATGCGGCGACGGCTGGAGCGCCTGCCGCAACTCTTTTCGCTTTCGAGCGTTTGAGCCCGGTCAATTTCGCAGGAGGTTGAGCCCCCGAAATATCAGGTCTACCAGAATTTTGAATCGAGGCCGTCGTTATGCTCTCCCCATTTACGCTGCCACGTTGCTCGCCCGGGTTAATTGAACGACACCCTTAAAAAGCCTACTCCCCGCAGCAAGCTACGGGGAATCTACGGCTTTTTACCCTTCGGGACCGGGTGTCGTCCTACAAGGTGTTTTTTTAGAACCCTCCAGCAAGCTGAAGGGAATGATCAAGTTCAATACGCCGCAGGTAGAGACCTTCCTTAGTACAAAGTATTCGAATTCGAGTAATTAGCCGCTCAGACAGGATTGGCTGAGCCCTCCTGTCCGACACTGGAACTTGGGATATCTACCACCCTTTGCGGTGCGCTGTAAATATTGAATCTGCCATTGCGGGCGAATCCGATCAGAGTAAGACCAAAAGAATTCGCCAGTTCAACGGCCAGGCTGGACGGGGCTCCCACAGCAACAATCACCGGGATACGGGCGACCAACGCTTTCTGTATTATTTCGAATCCTCCCCGCCCGCTGACTGCCATGACTCGGTTCCAAAGGGGCAGGCTGCCTCGCTGAAAACAGCTCCCAATCAATTTGTCCACCGCATTGTGGCGTCCGATATCCTCCCAAACACCGAGCAACGGACCTCCAGCCTCGAATAGTCCCGCCGCATGCAACCCACCTGTAGAAGAGAACAGCTTTTGCTCAGAGCGAATGCGGCCGGGCAGAGTATGAATCCACGATGCCGAAACTACCGGCCTTGTCTGGTCGGCAAGAGGCTCCGTTACTACAAACACTGACTCCAGTGCCGCCTTGCCGCAGACGCCACAACTCGATGATACAAAGAAATGGCGTTCCAATTTGCCTGTATCAACCCGGACCCCTGGATGCAGCTCAACGCGGATCACGTCTCCCGAGATCGGCTTTCCTTCTGCGTCGTGGTCCGCATTGATCTCCTTTACGTCGGTCAGTGAGGAAATGATGCCCTCTGAATACAGAAACCCCACGGCCAGATCACTATCCTCGCCTGGAGTCCGCATAGTGACCGATACGGCACGCTCAACCCGTTGCCCCAGCTTCTCGTAGCAAATGCGAATTTCGAGCGGTTCTTCGGCAACCAGCCGATCGTCGACAACCTCTGAATGCGTTTTAGAGACTTTGCGAACAATAACGGTTCTGGTAGCTGTCGATTTCATTTCGGGAATTGAACCTGCCAGATTTCAGTCGGCCTCGGCAACACCGCCTGGTTCGGAGAAAAAAACTCTGGAATAAACCGCCACGCAGGAGAGAGCGCAAAATTCCGCCGTTCAAAGTGCGGACCCTACTCAATCAGGGAGTCTGGAGTCTGTCGGTCGATTAGTCCAGCGTCCAATGTTCAGTTTCAATTGTCCGTTAGCAGGCAGAAGTTGAAGCGCCCCTGCAACCTGCAGACCGAATAGCGGTTCAGAGGCAGAAACATTCATCTGCCGCACTCCCTGCAGCTTCCGTTTCGACTGCTCTTGGGTAGGGCGAAGCGTCCCCGCTGAGCCGTCTGCCACGGCCGGCGGCTCAGCGGGGACGCTTCGCCCTACCCTAACTCGGCCCCAGCGCAAAATCCATCAGGTTCGGACTGGGATGGGGAACTGTCGTAGCCGAAGGCCTCCAAGGCAAAGCCCCACTCAGACTGGATGCGGGCGATCTGAGTCGGCGTCAGATTGTACGTATTTCTCCGATAATTTTTGAGGCCTTGCGCATAGCTCTCCACCGCTCTCAATGCTTCGCTGCTTCCTGGAAGCTGGAGCTGCTCGTAAATCCGCCCAACAGTAGCGACGGGATCCTCCACGACCGCTTCAAAGGTCACTTCGCAAAGATCCTCAGGCTGCATGTGCATGCGCTCCTCCAGGTAGCGGCCCATCAACAGCCGGTACATCTCCAAGGTCAAGTCCTCACAATCGACTTCATCGTAACTTTGCAGCGCAAATGAGGGAAAAGCGGTCCGGAAATGTTTCAGTGTAGATGCGAAGACCGAATAGGGGTTACGTACGATATGGACAAAGCGCGCGCTCGGAAAAAGCTCCTTCAACCACCGGATGCGCCCGGTACTAGCGGGATTCTTGAGCACGAGCCGTTTTCCGTGATTCTCCTCCGCCAAACTGAGCTTCTTCAGTAGGTAACGGTAAACCCGGGCGAGCCGCTCCTGCTCCTTATCGGATACCCCTTCGAAGAGAATGGATTGGCGATAGATTTCGAGGAAATGCTGGGGAAAATAGTAACAGTAGTAATAGCAAATCGGATTCATGTTCCCAAGGGCCATTTCCTCCTCCTGAGCCGAATCCAGAGTGAGGCCAACATTGTCCATGAGTCGATTCTCCGGCAGCGAACGCTGGATGATACGCCTCGACAGCTTTACCTGATTGAGGAAGTCCCAGGGCAGGGCCGTCTGCAGGAAATTGATCGTCCCCACCCCAGGATCCTGCACCAGAAGATTGTGAAGATGGGTGCTACCGCTTCGCCAGTGTCCGACAATGAATAGGGGCGGGCTCTTCAACTCCAAGTTCCTCAAACGCCGTCCCAGAGCGATGCGTTCGGCGGTGTAGAACGGAAAGCGGGCCAGCACCGAACCCAAGGCGAAAAGGCGCCTCAAGAGAAACTCCGGTTCGCAGCGGGGATATCGCGAAAATGCCCGCGCCAAGGTGGAGAGATTGCTCCCGCAAAGTGGGTGAAGCACCCCGGAGTGCCCCTCTCTGGTTGCCTTGCCTGGTGTCCGCATGCCGGTTCGCTTCAGGTGGGGGTGCCGCGGACGGCATTTTCAGAAAACTCCTCGTCGCTGCCATCGCGCGCCACTACAACTGCTTGCTGCCGACCGGTCACGTCATAGGTGATGCCGCTCCAGGAGATTCGCCTGCCGAATCCGGAGCTGAGGACGACCGCGAAGTGAACAAGCATACAGAGGCTGGTCCCCAACCGCTCCACCAGGAATGTCGGTTTCAGATTCTTCAGATCGTCTCCCGAGAAGAGTGCGCGAACCAGGCGAATTCGCTGCCCTGCGCGGACTTGATTTGCCGCCGCCACGACCGCGACCGGTAGAAGCGCAGGCGCATACCCATACATCAGCGCGGCAAGCGAGCTGACTATTCCTACCGTGTAACAGGTGGTTCCGTAGAGCGCCACCCACCATGCCCAGGGAGCATAGATCCGAACGTGGAAATATTGGCGTCGGGCAAATCGGAGCATATCTACCCAGGGATAGGATTCCGGGCTGGGCAGCATCAGAGAGCGGATATAGGCGATTCGGTATCCGGCCTTGCGGACGTAGTGCGAGGTCTGCAGGTCGTCATTGAAGGCGCCTTGAAAGCGATCCGAAAGGCGAATATCATCATGAACCTCCCGAGATACGGCATGGGCGCCACCCCACATGAGGTTGCAGAATTCGGGCCCTCCCATGGTCGCGACCGAGGCATTCATGATCGTTCCCACATCCATTCCCAGATTGCGGTGCTGGGGAATCAACCAGCGATAGCCCGTAGCGGCTTGATGCGTCTCCTGGATGAGGGGGCGTAGGAGCGTTCGCAGCATATAGCGATACGGCACGATATCGGCGTCGCAGGTTGCGATGTAGCGGTCCTCTGGGCGGAGAAAGCGCAGAGCGCTGAGTTGATTATTGACCTTTTGCGCGCCGAAATCGGAAAGACCGGCCACATTCAACCGCACTGCCTGGAGCCCCGCCGCCACCTTACCCATGCCTACAGACGGAGACGATTCGGATCGATCCCACGCCAGCCGGTCATCGCTAAAGCCAAGGCGATCAAGTAAAGCCGCGTACACCGGGTCCCGTTCCGATTCGACAGAAAACACAAGATGGTAATTCCCGTAATCCTGGTTCAACAGGCCCTTCACGAAGGCATCGAAATTGTGGCTTACCCCTTTTATGGGCACCATCAGCAGCGCCTGGGGTTCCGGACCCATAGGCGGCGCCCACAAAGCCTCGTCCTGCCGTCGCATCTTCGATCGATAGGCAAAGATATTGAAGACGCAATAGAGCGCCTGAAGCACCCAAAGAAGCCAGATAATCCAGAGAAACGTCGACATATGGCTGTTAGTGTCGTTTCCAACAAATATGCAAGTTCAATGTGGAGGCGCCACTAGGTCGATAGCGGATCATGGTCAATGGTAGATTGAATGGTCGAGATTAACTTGCTTCGTATTCCGTGGAAATATCTGAATATGAGCATACCCATAGAATGGACGATTCGTGCTTGCCATGGATTCCTCATTCCGCTGCCGTCGCTAACTGACAATGCCGCAAGTCTACAACTTCAGAGAAATCGGGCGTCTTCCGGATGAGGGAGACAATGTCGCCATCGCCACACGCCGGTTGGAAGCGGGGACGTGGATTGCTTGTCGCAACGGCCGATTTCAGGTCGATACGACGATATTGGAAGGCCATCGGTTCGCGACCGATCACATTAGTCGTGGGGAGGAATTGCTATCGTGGGGCCTACCCTTCGGCGTCGCTACACGTGAGATTCTTCCGGGAAGCTGGGCGCGCAATCAACAGATTCTGGACGCGCTCAAGATGCGGCGAATCGATTTCGAACTTCCGGCGGCCGCTAACTTCGAAGACCGTATCGATCGGTTTGAACTCGACCCGAATCGTTTCCAGCCGGGAAGCCAGGTCCCTCCGATTCAGGACGGCCTCAATTTCCTCGGCTTTCGGCGATCCCATGAACGGGGCATTGGAACGAGAAACTATATCATCCTCCTGGGCACGAGTTCTCGAACCGCCAGCTTCGTCCGGTCCCTGGCGCGTGAACTCGAGGATCGCGTGGCGGCGTTTCCCAACATCGACGGCATCGTCCCGGTTGCTCATACGGAGGGAGGCGACACCGATATCCCTAACAATCTCGACCACCATGTGCGGACCCTCTGCGGCTTTATGGTTCACCCAAACGTGGGTGCGGTCCTGGCTGTGGATGCGGGCGCGGAAGTACTGAGCAATGCGCGATTGCAGGACTACTTGGAGAAGTTTAATTATCCCATAGCTTCTCTGCTCCACGACTTCTCCAGCATCGGCGCCGATTACGATCGAGCCCGGAAGCATGCCCGTCGCCAAATCGAAGCGTGGCTGCCGATTGTCAACGACTGTAAGCGGACAGCAGAACCGGTGGCGGAGCTCAAGGTGGCCATACAATGCGGTGGCTCGGATGCCTTTTCCGGGATTTCCGGCAATCCCCTCGTTTCTGAGGTCGTCCGGGAAATCATCCAGCGCGGAGGTTCCGCCAATCTCGCAGAGACCGATGAACTGATCGGAGCCGAGCCCTATGTGCTGGCCAACGTGCGCAACTGGGACACAGCCCACCGTTTTCTCGATTTCGTGGAGCGCTTCAAGGAAATCGCATCATGGCACGGAGTTACAGCGGAATCGAATCCTTCGGCCGGAAACAAATTCCGTGGCCTTTATAATATTGTGATCAAGTCCCTGGGCGCAGCCATCAAGAAACACCCGGAAGTGTGCCTGGATTACGTGATCGATTACGGGGAACCCATGAAACAAAGTGGGTTTTACTTTATGAACAGCCCCGGCAATGACCTCGAGAGCATTGCCGGACAGGTTGCTTCCGGCTGCAACCTCGTCTTCTTCATAACCGGAAACGGCTCGATTACCAATTTCCCGTTTGTGCCGACCATTAAAGTGGTCACAACGACTGCACGCTTCCAACTGCTTAACGGCGATATGGACGTCAACGCAGGAGCCTATCTTGACGGCAGGAAGATGAGCGATCTTTGTCAGGAGACATTTGCACTGGCTCGGGAAATCGCTTCAGGAAATCGGAGCAGAGGCGAGAGGGCGGGCCACTCCCAGGTATCGCTCTGGCGGGCTTGGCCCCAATCCGGACCGGAGGCCTTGGGCGCCCTCCTCGACCGAGAAGAACCCGAGACCAGGCCGGTAGACCTGAAACCTTTCCTTGCTCTCCCAGCTTCACCGTTTCCCGCGTGGCCCAATACACGCGGGCTGAGCCTTGAACGACTCGGGTTGATCATGCCGTCCAGCCTCTGTTCCTCTCAGATTGCCCGCATGGCCGCCGAGCGGCTGACAAGCGGGGAAGTAGGCAAAGAAAAAGGAATTTCGCGCTTCGTAGCGCTGCCCCATACCGAAGGCTGCGGGTTCGGGGGCCGTACCGTGATTCCCATTCTGACCCGTACCATGATCGGGTACATGACCCACCCTTTCGTCGAGTGCGGTCTTTTCCTCGAACACGGATGCGAAAAGACGCCAAATGACCTGCTCTTCCATGAGGTTGGAAAGCGGGGACTGGATCCCGATGACTTCGGTTGGGCCAGCGTTCAACTGGATGGCGGCATCGATCGTGTACTCGATAAGATTGAGCAATGGTTTCAGGAGAGAATTCTCTCTTTGCCCAATCCCGAAGTCGTGCAGGCAGATCTTGCCTCAATCAAAGTGGGTCTGTCCGGGACTCCCGAGTTGGACAGGGCTGCCTGTCAACAGGCGGTCAGTATCGTGAAGCTCGTCACGGGAGCCGGCGGCAGTGTAATCGTTCCCCAAAACTCGCCGCTTCTCGACAGTCCGTTGTTCTGCAAGCCCCTGTTTGCAGAGGATCACCCTGAGGCCTCACTTGCCTACAGCGCATCCCCCTCAGAGCCCGGTTGTTATATTATGGAGACCCCTTCAAAGCACTGGATCGAAACCCTTTCCGGACTCGGAGCTACAGGTATCCAAGGGGTTTTGATGGGCGGTGGCGAGACTCCACTTCAGAATCACCCCTTTATTCCAGTCATCTCGTTGGCCAATGCCTTGCCTCCGTGGTCAGATGAGCCTCTTTCAGCTACGACTGCGAAGATCTTCTGCGAAGCGCTCATTAAAGCCCTCAAAGTTCGCACCTCGGCCTGGCAACAAGATCAAGAACGCGCCGACTTCCAGCTTTCCCGAGGACCTCTGGGACTGTCCGCGTAGCTGCAATCCTAATGTCTCGGCGTAGCCGTCAGTCGAAGACGGATCGGCTTCAGTCCCTGCCCGGGTTACTCGGCCCGTCCTGAACGCCAAAACGTCCATTTTCACCCACGTCACTGTAGCCGGCTTCGCAAGAAGGCGGAGACCCGGTTCGGAGTCCGGCGACCTTTTCGAGCTCGATTATTCGCCGCTGTCAATCTTTAGAATCATCTGCACGAGCTCCCGAAAAATTCCCGGATGTCTCCGAATCAGCCCCTGTGCTAAGTTCTCCCCTGAACGGATAGAAACTTCAGCCACCACCGTGAGCTTCTCCTCTTGCTCGCTTCGATCTATTGCTTTCCTCCTCATCTCGTATTCTTGGTTTCGTGCACATATATGTTACCTTCTGCACCTGCAAACATACTCGCCGCCTATGCTCACTTATGGGCACAATTACCCCGTAACAACATTGCATTGGGCGTGTGTTCAACATGGAAGCCCTTCTTCTACGTTCTGCCTACCCTTCCAACGTAGCCTACTATAGCGCCATCAGCCGGTTGCGCGGGAAGGGATTGATCGCCCACCGCAGCAAAGGCGGGCGCGACCCCGTGCTTTCGCTAACTCCTCAGGCGGAAGCAGGAAGACCGGACGCTCTGCGCCCGGAGCGTTTTTGGAATCAGTCGTGGAATCGAATATGGTACATCATCGCCTACGATGTCCCTGAATCAAACCGGATCTATCGAAATGCACTGCGGGGCTTCCTCCGAAGAATGCGCATGGGTCGCTGCTCGAGCTGGCTCGAGCAGAACTAGAAGCCTATTTGTCGGTGATGCAGTCTGATCCCCTGTTACCGCAAAAGCTCTGGCCTCAAGACTATTTGGGTGAGAGCGTCTATCAGCTTCATCGCAGGATAAGTCGCGAAATCCGGCAGCGACTTCATTAGATTCGGAAAGCGCGCGTTGCACTGATAAGCCACGCCGCAGTCTGCGATTCCACTGTCGAGAGCAGGAACCGCCTGAATTATGCCCCCGCATACGGTCCCGAACATTGCAAATAAAGAGACGGCCGTCTCTTTATTTGCAATGTTTTATACTCCGGCTAATTGCATCGGAAAGGCACTGCGCCATCATTGTTATGGCGCAGCCGGGCATGGAAATTCCGGCCTGTCGTGGTGATCGCTAGGCTGGCGCATGCGCACGCCCTGGCCAAGCTTCAGGATCAACTAGAAAGGGCGGCTTTTCCCCGCGCAGGACCATTAGGATTTGGTCCACGGTACCGGTGAACATTCTGTAGAATCCTCGATCGGTACTGGAGGAAATGTGCGGTGTCACGACTACATTGGTCATCTTCAGGAGCGGATTATCCGGATCCGGCGGCTCGGGATCAAACACGTCCAGACCGGCCCCAGCCAAGTGACCATCCTTCAAGGCGCGAACAAGGGCCGCTTCATCCACCACGGACCCGCGACTGGCATTGATGAGGTAGCTTCCGGGTTTCATGGAGCGTATTCTTGCTTCGTTCATCAGCCCTCGGGTTTCGGGCAACAAGGGAGTGTGCAGGGTGAGAAAATCCGCTTCGGTGATCACCGCATTCTGGTTACTCACCAGAGTGACCCCATCGGGCGTTGGCGTTTCAATGTCCACGAACGGGTCGTAAGCGACCACGTTCATCTTGAGACCAAGACCACAAATCTCTGCTACGCGACGACCAATTCGGCCATAACCGAGCACGCCCAAGTTTCTCTTCGCCCGACACGATTTCAGCGTTTTCTTTCAACGGAGCCACAATCTCAGGGCTCCATTCGCTCGCCATCCAAACCTTCGGTATATCTGACATAATTGTCCTCTCATATTCTATTAGGTAGGCCTTCTGGCGCAGGCCTACCTTCTCCGACTAAGCCGGAACACTTGACTGCGGCTTACCTGGCGAGCGTCGGAGCAGCTTCAATCAGATCAATTGACCGAGAAAGTAATCACCAGGATCACCAGCGTTTTGTCCAGCAGGACAGAATACTAGCGCTTCAAGTCGCCCTACTTCACGTAGGGATTTCCGCCCAAAGCCTCTTTGAGTGCCTTCAATCCCTTGGCCTTGAGCACCTTTCCGATCTGCTCTTCTTCTTTCTCGATCAATGCCTTGGCATTGTTGAGGACTACCTCGAGCTTGTCGGCAGGAAACTTGACCGCCCCGTTCTCGTCCATGTGGATAATTTCACCGGGGGCTACGTCCATACCGGCGATGCGTACGGGCACCTGAACGGCCTGAATCCCCATGAGCCCATGACCCGCCGTGATCCCATTCGTAAGGTACTGGAAGTCCATAGGTCGGATCTCATGAATGTCACGGGAGGGACCGTTGGAAATCGCTCCGATGGCTCCGACTGCCATCATGGCGGATGTCATGTTACCCCCGGCCAAGCCGACCTTGTTTGCGAGCTCAGGCGGGAACTTCTGTTCAAAGCAGAAAATCGAGGGCTTGGGACTTGCCTCCATGGCCACGAGAACATCCATAAAGGAAAGCTCGTCGTAGTTGGGATCGGGAAGCCCGTAGACGCTAGTGACAGCGTACCCAGCGATGGCACCGAGCTCAGGGTACCAGCATTGAAGAGAATTATCGGTGTACCAGTTTTCCGTCCAAGGATTGTAGAGTCCAAGGCAAAGGGGATTGCCCGGGTAAGTAGCCACGACATTCGTGATCGTTGGCGTGTCGATTGCTCTGAGTTCTTGAAGCAGTTCCGAATCGGTCATTTTTTCCTTTCTTTGCTCTGAAATCATAGGCGACTTTGCATTCTTCTTTTTCCGGGCGTCCGGCAGCGGCCGGAACCCGTGTAGACAGCGACGAATCCGAGGCCAACGGGACTGAATCGCAATGCCCAGCTCACTTCAAGTCTTCCGGCTCTAAATACACCCCCACAAGGTGGCTCTTCCCCTGGGGGTCGCCGTAATTCGTGTAATCTAAGAAGAGAATCCGTCCATCCTCAAGGACGAGCCACGACGGGTAGCCATGATCGGGACTGTGATTGGGATCGTGGGGTTGGTTGGGCGGGTTGGGGTGGATTTGAATGATCCGATCTCTCTGGTACTGATCGGGCCACTCACCGCTGGCGGAACTCCATTCCCATTCGTGATTTTCAAGCGTGGGATTCTCCACCCTATAGGAAACCCGCTTCCAATGGCTGCGACCCTGCTCACCAAACTGACCAAACTGAGTTCGTTTGGTGACATCACCCCCGCGGCCGTCAGCGACGAAAAAAGGAATTCGTTTGACCGGGGAGCTGAGCATCAATTCACCGTCAACAAGCACCTCCATCAACCCGCGATTGTGCCGTATTTTTATTGTCCGATAGTCTCGCAAATCGACCGGCTTCAGGGTCCCGGGATGAATGGTGCTCAAGGCCATCCAGTTCGGCGCCAAATAGAGGACCACGGGGCCGCGGCCACTCTGCATAACGCTGACGGACATGAAGGCGACGGCCTCGTCATCGGGACCTTCGACCTTTACTTCGGCTTCGAATTCGAGAGTGCTGAAGGACGACTCGGGCGGCAGCAGTGAGTAGCGGCATTCGAGATCAGCGCCATTTTCGATGATAAGCGCATCGCTGGATAAATCCGCCCGGAAGTGCTGACGGGGGCCGCCGATAACGTGCTTTCCCGCTTCCGCCCGCAAGTCCCCTACCCAACCGTGGGTTCCGAGTACCCCATTGACGTGTCTCCCGGCTACGAAGACCCGGCCGTCGGCGAGTTGTTTGGCGTAGGGCCGATGGACCGCAAAGGGAACCGGTTGCGGATCCGACCAAGTTTTTCCCGTGTCCCGGGAAAAGGCGACAAAACTGGGGATGCCCCCTGAATGGTTTTCACGCATCACGCAGGCCAGTTCCTTGCCCCCGTCCAAGACCACCAGCGCGCCCTCACAGAAAAAGTGGTAACCGTCATGCGCGATGGTGGAATACTCATACCAGGTTTTGCCGCCATCATCGGAGCATGACATGATCTCGGCATACTCTTGCGTCTCCGGGCGCATGATATGGCTGCACACAGTAAGCCTTCCATCCGGAAGATCCATCATGCGATCCGGTTCGAAGCCCATGATGCCGGTCTCCACCTCGCCCGTCCAGGTCTCGCCGTCATCCTCGCTCCAGAAAGCCAGAATGCCGGGCGGCTGATCGTAGTGAAAATGGGTGAAATCGTCCTGGTCAATGAGCACTACAAGGCGCCCGTCGTCTAATAGGCTTAAGCGCGGCGTAACGTAACGTTCCTCCCCTTTGCGCCAATCACGGGTACCGATCTCCTTAAACTTATACCATGTCTGTCCCAGATCATCGCTAGCCAGTAGCGTCAGTATCTGCGTTTCAATCGACCAATGCTGATCGTCGTCGCAGTAGATCAGCAGAATACGGCCGGAAGGCAGCTGAATAATATCAGGATTCTTGGTGAAGCGATCGGGACTGCGCCAGACTTCGAATACCTTGTCGGCAACGGACCGGGTGTGGCGGTAGCTCTTTTCTTTCTCGGAACGATAGGGATACACAATTTCGGCACTCATGAATAACGGGCTTTACATGTTGTATTGAACGACACCCTTGAAAAACCATCTCTAAGCAGCAACAGTATTCGCCAGTGAAGAGAAGCGGGGATTCTTCAGCTTTTTACTATTCCGGATCAGATTGCATGCTACGCGGTGTCTTTTGGAACCCTGCAGTGAGTTGCAGGCAATGATCAAGTTCAAACTGAGACAAACATTCCGATCAATCTTCCTGCGGTCAGGAGATCTTCTCCTCAAACAACGAGGGAAAATAGCGGATAGGATCGGCCGGTTCAGCGAGGAGAAGTCGCTGGCGTGGGGTCAATTCGACCTCGGCCGGCGCTCGCACTCGCCTTGAGGACCAGGCCATTTGCGAAACGCAGTACTTATACAAAAGGGTGCGGCGCGAGTGCATTGCCTCCCAAGCGGCAGTCCCGTGCGTGAGGGCCTCGGTGAAGAGCGTAACCGAACCCGCCGGAGCGCCCGGAATAACCACACAAGGTTCCTGTTCGGGTGCGTCCGCGATCTTCTGAGGCAACTTGAAGTTGCTCTTATGGCTGCCCGGAATACAGCAAAATCCTCCATGTTCCGGCCCCGTATCGGTAAGATTCCAGGCCACTACCATGAACCCGTTGGGATTTGACCCATCGTTCAAGTGATAAAACTCACCGGGTCGGGATCCGGAATGAGGGGCCGTGGCACCGTAGTCGGCATGCAGCAATCCGCGCGGCATGCCTTCAGACATCAGTATTCCATACAGGCGATCCAAGCGAAAGCAGTCGCCCAAGCGAAATCGAAGAACCGGCATGATCCGGTCATGATCGAGTAAATCACAAAACGGTTTCCCCCACTCCAGGAATCCGGGACACTCCGGTGCATTTCCCGCCGCCTTGCCAAATCTAAGTGACTCTTCCGGAGAGGGAAGGGCCTGTTCATCAATCAACGCATTGAGAGTCGAGATCTCCTGCGGATTGAGGGCATTTTCGATAACCACGTAGCCGCGTAGATCGAACAGGTATTGCTCCATTTCAAATTCACTCATGATATTCCCTTCACGATCAGAATACGAATAAAGTCCAGCCGCCAACATGGTGTGGATCGGCGCCCAGGTCAAACATCCCTCATTCAATTGAACTTGATCATTCCCTGTAGCTTGCTGCAGGGTTCTAAAAAAACACCTAGTAGGACGACACCCGGTCCCGAAGGGTAAAAAGCCGTAGATTCCCCGTAGCTTGCTGCGGGGAGTAGGCTTTTTAAGGGTGTCGTTCAATAGAACGAATTCTTAAGAATAGCTCGTTTGAGCAGGGGTGCAGATTTCTTGAGCGTATCAACGTGCCTCAGCCAGATTTTCCTGCCTAGATATCCCCGCGGCAAGAGACATTCGGGCAAAAACGGATCCCATTGGAGAATATCGCTCCATGAAGTACGTTCAAGCTCTGGGACGTTATCACAGCGATTTTTTCGGCTTCGCAGGCGAGTAATCGTCCGTTGCTGATCGTTTTCCACTTTGCCTAGGTCGTGTTTGGATGGTAATAGTGCCGCACTCACCTGAAGAGCGAACCCGGATAGGGCGGTGAGTCACCAGAGCAGGGAGGTAAACATGAAGATTACGGAGGTAAAAACCTACTTAACCGGCCAGCCGTGGCAGACCCGAGCGGGAATGAGACACTTTCTGTTCGTGCGTGTCTTTACCGATGAGGGGATTCACGGTGTAGGCGAGGCCTCGGCTCTTCCCAGTATCGAAGCCGAGATTCGCCACAAGGCGCCACTTCTGCTCGGGGAAGATCCCTTTCAGATTACCCGGCTCTGGAGCAAGATGTACTTGCAGACCCATTTCATGACAGGGATTGCGGCAGGAGGGGCGATTTCCGCTCTCGAAATGGCGCTTTGGGACATTAAGGGCAAGGCGCTGGGCCAACCCGTATGGAGTCTACTCGGGGGGAAAATGAGGGACCGCGTACGGTCCTACAGTCATGCCAACACGGCGGAAGATGCGAGGAAGTTGGTCGATCTCGGTTATACCGCACTGAAAATGGGCAACATCAGGAACTGCGCCGCCAAGATCGAGTCAATCCGCAAGGAGGTGGGTGATGAAATCGACATCATGGTCGACCTGCACGGACCTCCCTGGATGACCGTGCGGGACGCTATCGCGATGGGAAAGGTACTGGAGGAATACGGAATCCTCTTTTACGAGGAACCGGTAGCGCCTGAAAATGTGGAGGCCCTGGCGAAGGTGGCAGAAGCAGTGAACCTACCTATCGCAGCCGGTGAGCGCCTCGCCTACATCTACGGCGCTCGGGAATTGATCGAGAGGGAGATCGTCGATGTCATCCAGCCGGATGCAGGGCGCTTCGGCGGCCTTTTGCAGATGATCAAAGTGGCGGGCATGGCGGAAGCGCACTACATTCAAGTTGCGCCCCACGATGGCTCGCTGGGACCGGTTGGCGAGATGGCTTCGGTGCACTTTTGCGCTACAATTCCCAACTTCCTTATCTGGGAGCACCGGACCGGGGACGTGCCGCTACGCTACGAGGTGATGCAGCCACAGCCGGAGGTCGTGGACAGCCACATTGTGGTTCCCGACACCCCCGGCCTGGGTGTCGACATCGTGGACGAAGTAATCGAAAAGCATCCGGGGGACCCGGAACGGGCGGGGCGTGAGAGCAGTCGAGATGCCAACTACGACTACCAGTTCATCCTCGCACAACAGAGCCGGGCGAGCTGGCTCAAGGGAAATGCCGGATAGGGTCTGAAAGCGCTGCTACCTTCTTCTAGTGTGGTGGTCATAAATAATTCGGCTGCACAGGCAAGAGCGCCATTCAGGATGCCGACGTTTCGTAGGCGATCTCGGAGGCGCGGCGAACACCGTGCTGCCCGCACCATTCGCGCAATGGGCGGCTGTCAATCTGGGAATTTGGTCTTCTTAGCGCACCCACCAGCTGCCTGCCAATAGGATCCTTTATCCTTTCGGTTACCTCCTCAGGCTGAGTGATAGCGTCATTAGGAGAGAGCCAGGAATAGGAGTATCCAAACATAACGACCTTGCGGGTCCGATCCGTTCGATTTTTTCCCGCGCGGTGAAAAGTTCGGTTTTCAAAGAGAAAGGCATCGCCGGCCCGCAACTTGGGCTCAATCGCATTCTCGGGATCAAACTTACCCTCGGGAATCTCGAGAGGCCGGGTGAGGTTATTACTTCCAGGCGAAAGCCACGTATTGCCGCTTCTTGATTCCATGGCATCCGTCAATTGATAGGCAATCTTGATCTGGAGCCGTGTATTGCCGGCCGGTCCCAAATCCTCATTGCTATTCTGAATATCGCGATGCCAAAACGTTTCTTCGTCTACGCTCACGGGATCCGGATATTTGTAGATCAGGTGTGATTTGGATAACCGAATGTTGGAGCTGAGTAACTGCACAACCAGAGGCAAGGTGCGGTGCCAGGTGAGCAGGGGAATAAATCCCTCTTCAGCAATCACGTTACTAAGACTGGCGCGGCGGCCACCCGACTCCAGGTAGTGTCGTTCAACCATGCGATCGGCGGTTTCGATAACCTGATGGAGCATGGGCGCATCCAAGGCTTCCCGTATGATCAGATAACCGTTCTCGTCAAAGAAACAGCGTTGCTCCTGGGTCAATCTGACAAATTTCATATTGCGAAAAAAAGATAGAGGATTGAGAATAGCAGGCCTAAGCCCTCTTCTTTGAGAAACTTGAGAGTGGCTCAATTGGCAAAGGGAGAGCAACAGCGGCCTACCGCCTGCCTTGGTTGGGGGACTGACCCGTCACTTCGATTCCAGCTTCGCCCAACACGCCGTGGAAATCAGGCCAACTCCCACGATAAACACGTTAATTGCTGAAAACCCCAGAAACGAGGGCGCACCGTAGAATCGACCCGCCACCGCGGCGAGGCAAACGAGTATCCCCAATATTCCGAGCACGCATGCTCCCTTACCGAGTAGATCTTTGATGTTCATTTAACTATGCCATAGGATCACAACCTGAGAATGCATGCAAGCGTTCACTTATTCGAAAGTGCGCGATACGGCATGGTGGCTTCTCTCACCTCATCTTAGCTACCAGGCTTCCGCTCAAATAATGGCCGTTTCGTACGGTTCTGTCCGAATGGATTGCCCTCGACCGAAATCCTGCTAAGTGTCTTATCCCGCGATTGACTTCGCACCAATGAGAGGGCTCCGCGGGTTGCTGCCAGGCGCCCAGGCTCGCACCTGGATCCATGAAGAAAATGCAACCGGAGTTTACGATTCGCCGCAGCGAGATCGAGTTTCGGCCGCTCCACGCTCAAGGGCCCGGTGGACAGAACGTCAACAAGGTCGCCTCCGCCGTACAAATATTTTTTGATATTCGCGCTTCCTCACTACCCGACCTCCAAAAGAGACGGCTGCTTGCCCTCAGAGACCAACGGATAACCGCCGAGGGTCTGGTGGTAATCAAGGCGCAAAGCTTTCGTAGCCAGGAGCGGAACCGTGAGGACGCCCTGCGACGGCTCAGCCAACTGATCGCGACCGTAACAAAGCCGGTAAAGAGGCGTAAGCCGACCCGTCCTACGAGGAGCTCCCGGGATCGCCGGCTCGATAGCAAGACCCGCCATAGCAGGACCAAATCGCTACGCGGCCAAATCATCCCTGACTGACTCGAGCAATCAGCGATCCATTCGAGGTTGTGGAGGAGATATTCGGCTGTGGCGCTACCTTTTCCTTATCCGGCTCGCGGGTGGCTACACGGTTACGCGACCTGCCCCGCCAGGTAAACGTGATTACCTCCGAACCGGTCGAGGACACAAACAGCACCACCGTCGCAGAAGCCGGTGGCTACGTCAGCAGCACCGATTTCGACCTGGACAGTAATTTGAGTGGCGCGGCCAAGACGGAGGACCCGTTGAGTAAGCTACGCCTTCGCGGGTTTCCTATAAGTACGGCCTACCGGAATTTCAATCCCCAGTACTCGCCCTGGGGTCCTATGATCGACAGCATCGAAGTCGTCAAGGGACCGGCCTCCACGCTCTATGGTCGGGTCGCGCCGGGCGGCCTCGTGAACATTATCACTAAGCGACCCGAGTTAACGAACGAACGAGGCAACGATGTCAGTTCCCTGAAATGGGGAGAGCCGTTACAATCCCCACACAGACGAGGTACGAATCGGATATCAGCGTCGCCGGCAGGAGCACACCACGGACGGATTCAATGGCACGATCGCGTATTTCCAATCCGTTGAGCTCAACCGGCAAAAAATACGGGAACTGATCGCTTCGGCAGCTACCAGCGGGTAGCCAAGAGCCAGGAGGTTGAGGGAGTGGAAATGGATATTGTCTTTCAACCCGTTCCCAACTGGCAGACCATGATCAGCGGCGCCTACATGAACGCCTTGGAAAACGCACTGAATCCTACCGATCCGGCATTTGACCGATTTACCCCGGCTCCAGCGGTACCTCAATGGCAGGGCCGTATGTTCAGTAAACTCTCATTTACCGAAGGACCGCTCAGGAATTTCGAGGTGGGCGTAGGTCTGGAAGCAGTGGACGACTCGCGCACCGAGCCAAAATCAGTAAGGGCCGGAGGCGATCCCGAAGTGGATAACGAGAACCTGAAGCAATTCTACGTCTGGGATCTGATGCTGGCCTATAGCTGGAGCTCGGAAAGTTACGACTCGCGGGTGCAACTCAACATCGACAATCTACTCGACCGAAGATACCTTCCCGGAGGAAGCACCTGGGGCCTCCCACGCTGGGGTGAAGTGGCGTTGCGGGTACGGTTCTGACCATAGAAAAAGACAGCATCCTCGCCAAACCGCCTTAAAGTTCGATCAAGGTTAGTCGAATTGGGCAAAGGCGCTTGCTTTTTTCAGAAAACCCACAAATGTGAGGCCTCTGGCTAGAAACCCTGTCCATTCAAGGCATGGCAGGTCATCAGGTGAATTTCATTATTCGGTGGTGATTTTAAACCCGGTGATCGGGACCGGTCTGAGCGGAGGTATCAGCGAGAAAATCTAAGTAATGAACACAAAAATGTACGTGGGAAATATTCCCTACGAGATCAATGAAGAGGAGCTTCGCGAGCAATTCTCCGCTCACGGCGAGGTCACCGAGGTATTCATGGTAATGGACCGGGAAACCGGGCGGCCCAAGGGGTTCGCATTTGTCACCATGGAAAGCAGAGAAGGAATGGAGACCGCCATGCGCGAACTGGACGGCACTGATTTCAATGGCCGCACCATCAAAGTCAACGAAGCGCGCCCACGTGAAGAACGGACTCCGTTTTCCGGCGGCGGTGGTGGGCGAGGCGGCTTCCGTGGCGGCGGCGGCGGCGGCGGCGGTGGTGGTGGACGCGGTGGCTTCCGTAGTGGGGGCGGCAGCCGCAAGGGCGGCAAGGGCCGGCGTGGCCAGTCGGAAGGTTGGTAGACGCACCCTTCAACGATCGTCCAAGCCTTGGACGGCGCTTGAATAATTTCCTCCCCGAAGCGTAAATCCACACGCCCCGCGGAGGCGTCCCTGTGGCGTCGGCTGGGAAGCTACATCCGGCATGGCTAAATTCCGGCCATGCGTGGCTCCATCGTGCCACGCACTCAGTAAGCCCGGTTGTCGGCCCCGTACCAATCATTCGCCGTCGCCGGCTTAGTTGAGAAGTCGCTGCCCCACACACCGCGCACGAGGGATTGCCGCTTGCGCGGCCATTCCGCAACGGTAGCGGCGTTCCAGTTCATCTTGTGGAATTGAGCCTGGCTATGCGTATAGCAGTTGAAAATCGCTATCCTCGGGTGAGGCAGTTGCCAATCCGCACCTGAATGACAGAGATTCTCGGTAAAAAAGAGGACCGAACCGGGCGGACAGGAATAAGTTTCAAAGAGGCCAGATTTCTTTATTAGATGGGATTCGGGAACCGCGAAGTTGGCCTTGTGAGTACCCGACATGAGCAGCGTTCCACCGTTGCCTTTTTCCACCTCGTTAAGCTCCCAAACTACCCGGGTCAGGGCGCTGAATATCCGCTGATTTTTGCATTGGTAGGAAAAGTTGGCGTTCACGTTAGGTCCTCCGCCATGGGGATCGATGCCGGCACTCCCCGGCTGACGGTACTGGACGTAGTTTCCGTCAAGCCGGAATCCATAGGCATGGTCGTTGATGTCCGGCGCCAGGATTACTCTGAGCACACCTACCACGGCGGGATGGTCATGCAGCTCCGCGACCGGCCCCCCGTAGCCATACCGATCTTCGGGATCCAACCGTTCCGGCTCATGCTTGAGCAGGTGGAGAAACTCCTTGAGTTCCCTGATCTGATCCTCCTCTAGGACCCCGGCAATCAGCAACCAACCCTTCAGATCGAAGAAGAATTTCTGCTCCTCCGTCATGGGGAACTCGTCGGACCGCGGCGTCGATGCCGTTATAGCAGTGGGGCTACCTTTCATAGTTCGAATTTCCCGGATTCCAAAAAAGTCAGTGACCAAGTAGCAACGGTCTCCGCGAACGCTTCGCCCTGTCGAGAGCGAAAGGGTATTCTCAAGTTAATCCTATTGAAAAGGCAGCTTTAAATATCAGTTTGCTACCATGGGATACACTACTCGTGCAAAATCGGAACGAACGCAAAGTTGGCCAAACGGATATGCAACCTCGGAGCCTGGGTCTCGGGTGCGCCTTCCTGCGCTCGGACGAAGTGAAGAGAGCCTTGGCCACGTGGCAATGGTGCCGGGATCGCCATGTTAATATCCGGCATCTCGCCATGCAATTCCGTCTGGCCGCAGCCATTGATGGTATCGTCATGGCCGGACCGGCAGATCGTCAACCGGTTGAGGATGCATTCGAAGCCGCAACAAAGCCGATAGATCCCGCGACCTGGACCGCTTTTGAAACCGAATTCGGGCTTGACACGGAGCGCTGCGGCGTAGTCGAAATAAAGAACAAAGAAAAATTAAAGACGAGCTAGTCCTGTGATTGAACGACACCCTTAAAAAGCCTACTCCCCGCAGCAAGCTACGGGGAATCTACGGCTTTTTACCCTTCGGGACCGGGTGTCGTCCTACTAGGTGTTTTTTTAGAACCCTACAGCAAGCTACAGGGAATGATCAAGTTCAATGGACTCCAAGTGAACAACAAAAGAATGATATGAGTCGTGGGTCTTATAAGGCAGCGCTTATCGGTTTGGGCCGGATAGCGGACACCATCGATGATGAAGTGGTGGGGTCAGGATGGCTGCTCCCGTTTAGTCACATGGGCAGCTACATGGATGTGCCGGAGGTGGAGGTGGTGGGTTGTGCCGACCTCTACGCCGAGCAGAGGAAGGTGTTTGGTCATCGCTGGGGCATTGACGCTCAGCATCTCTACGAAAGTTACGAGGAGATGCTTGAACGTGAGCGACCCGACATCGTGAGCGTTTGCACCTCTGCGATCCCGCGAGCGAGGGTTGTTCTGGATATCGTTCGCATAGTGCGCGAAGGTCGCACCAACCTGAAGTGCCTCTGGGTTGAAAAGCCGATTGCTACATCCCTGGCCGAGGCTGATTCCATGGTCGAGGCCTGCCGGGAGGCCGGCATCATCCTGATGGTGAACGCAATGCGTTTCTCCGATGTTTACTACCGGCGGTCCCGGGCGCTGATCGACGAAGGGGTGCTGGGAAAGATGCTTCAAGTTACGGCTCACGGAAATGGAGGTTTATCAAACATGGGCGTCCATTGGATCGGCGCAATGTGCCTCCTGGCCGGCGGATGCGGGCGCGTGAGCTGGCTCGTGGGCGAGGCGGAGACCGACGAAAAAGCCGCCGCCAATGCGGATCTACGGGGTAACGCCTACCTGGCATTCGAAAACGGAGTACGTGGATTCTGTCGCATGTTGCCAAGCGGGCCCTCCACCTGGACCCTCGACGCAATTGGCGAGGAGGGTAGCATCCACATTCGCAGCGGCAATGATGGCTATGAATTTGAGCTGTGGCGGATGGCAGAAATAGTTGAGGGCGCGATACCCACTCCAGTGCGGCACGTCTTCCCGCGACCGCACCGTATCTGGAGCGCGGGCGTAGGACAGGTCAAGGACGCCATTTCATGCATCGAAACAGGCAAAACCCCCAATTGCTCTGGTGAAATGGGGCGTCATCTGCTGGAAATCGCCATCGCCATACGCGAGTCGCATCGCCGTGGTAATGTTCGGATCGATCTCCCGCTCGCTGACCGTAGCCTGTATATCCGATCTGCGGAACCGCTGAGTAGCGAGACACCGCGCGCGCTGGCAAATCCCGATCGACCACAACCTTCCCATCTTCTTTCCGAAATTGCGCGGCGCGAGGGAATCGGCCAAAGGCGCCCGGTCTCATAGCAATCTGTCGGGCCTGGATTCGGGATTTTCGGAAGGTAGATAGGATGGTCTTTGAACGATCAGGCGAGCGACAGATTGCGTAAAGCTCTTCTGCGAAGAGCGACAATGCCATCGAATCGGCCTTTATGCCATTTTTTCGGCCCAATACTATACCATAAGATTAAGGAGCCGTTTGAAGTCGTAGCGGGGTTGGTGGTATTCTTTATTTGTCTGAAAACAGGGTAGCCAGGATCTTATCCAAACCTCGCTGCTGGTTGGGAGGGTCAAACCAGAATGGCGCTCGGACAAGGCTCATGTCGACGCCTGAAAGCGGGCATGATTTGCGAGGATACGCTGCTTCAAAACGGCGCGCGGCACCGTCATTCGGGGAAACGGTTTTGGTCGTCGTTTGACAACCTTGGGGGCGAACCGATCGAGACGCCTGGGCAGGCAGTCGCCAGCGATCGTGCGCAACAATTTGTGTCGCAGGCTGTGCCATTGCTTACGGCTGGCTTGCGCCATTTCGGTGGCGAAGCGCAAGGTAGCGTCCAGCGCGCCTTTGAAAGACAGGCGCATCGAGTGCCCCGCGGAGGTATGGCAGCCGGTGGCGCGGGCGGCCTGTTGCATCAACAGTCGAACCAGGTTGTAGGCGATCGCATACATCGTGACCATTTTAACCGCCATGGCCGGAGACTTGGCGCGGATAAAATCCATTCCCATGGTGGTTTTGATGTCATCGAAGCACAACTCGATGTCCCAGCGTCGCAGGTACAGTTGCGCCAGTTCTTTTGCCGGCGCCTCCAGCAGCGTTGTAACCACCATGATGTGCCGGGCGCGAAAACCGGGAATGTCGATGAGGTAGCGCACGTAGCGCACCGTGATCGTGGCCGGCAGCGCTTCCCATTCCTGCTGTGTGACATGGGGCGGGCGCTTGGCGCAGGCCGCCTCCACTGCACTGTGACATCGTCGCCACCCATCCCCTTAGGCCAGCCACGCGAGCCGTTCAGTCGCGTCAACACATCCACGCCCAGGGCCGCACATGCACCGGCATCCACACTGTCCTGTGGCAAGCGCTGGCGCGCATCACTGTAACTGCCGGTGCTGTTGCTTAGGTCCCGCTCCCCATCGGCCGCGCAAACCGAGGCCTGTATTTCTCGCACCGCATCGCGCAGACTGCCATCGCGAAACACCTGTCCGAGCATGCCCCAGAAGGTCACATCGGCCGGAAAGAGCCGCTCGCGGCAGCCGTTGGCACCGGCGATTTTTTCCGCTTCCACCGCTTCGCTAAACAACGAATGCAGTTGACCCGGGGCACGCCCCCGTATCTCATCGAATCGTTCTTTGAGGGTCCGCGCGGCGGACTTTTTAGCTCGTCCAAAGAGGCGGTTGAAACCTTTGAAGTATAGTGTTTTATGCATACAAACACGATGCTTAAATAACGTCTATTTAGCGAGCTTATTCTTCAACAAAAATCACCCGATAAGCGCCTTATCTGAGTGGCATTCCACTCCAGACGGCGGCGGATGCCGGCTTCCAAGGCACTGACAATACCGTCGATAGCACTCGTAGCGCTAACCGAATGCCGACTCTTACTTATTTCAATCGTCCGCCCCTTGAGAATCCGCAAACCGGAGCGGAGATCCCATACCAGTTTCGATTGAGCCGGAACCCGCTTCACCCGTTCATGCAGTGTGCGGTCAGCAAGCGGAAAACCCAATTTGAAAACGCCATAAAGTGCCTGCACATCTAAAGGCTTAATCAGTTCTGGCGCGATCCGGAATAAGTCCCTCAGATGTGATGCCATGAGCACCCCGTGACCAACTTCGGCCCAATACATGGGCTTATGTCCCAAGAGATCCCCCTCGCAGCTCAAGGCATCTTTCTGAAGAGAGAATAAATTATAAAATCCAGCCTATACATCCAGTTCATCACGGAGAGTTGATCGCTCAAATGAATCTACGGTGATCCCTTTCCTCCGCCACAAAGCCGCGGTTCCCGGAAACACATCGAGTACCGAATTCCCCTGGCTTCCATCCGCCCTAGATCCGGGATGCGCCTTTTCGGGCACGGCAAACAAATAGAATTCGCTTCGCAGCAAGGTATAGCCAAGTCTTTGCATGCCCTTGGCCATGCTCCTCCACTCTTCGCTCTGCCCCGCAGAATCCTTGTCCTTTGGGAAATAAGCCAGGACTTGTGACGTCACCATGGCACACATTTGGGGAGAACAACCTGAGCGAGTGCTTTAACACGGAATAGGGTGCTGCTGCCGGTTCGAGACTTCACTCTATCCAAGGAGCGAACAAGATCCCTGAGGTATTGGTTCGAAGTCGCTCCGCTCGGAACGCAAATGTCGTAGATCTATGGAAAACGAGAGCCACGCAGTCGGAACATGAACGCATCAAGCAGTATGTAGAAGCGACCTTTTCAATCTCTGGATTATCCTTGGAATAAGAACTGCGAGGAACATGAGACCAGTCGCAGATAATTCCGGAATGACGGTGGCGGGCAATACTAGATTGTCATAAGTGATATGGTCATCCCGTGATCGAAAGGCGAGTGGTGAATTATTGAATCAAGGTACCACTTTTCCCTTGGCGTGGCAAGCAAGTGTCGCGTCTGACAAACCAGTATGCCGACTCCCCCTTTTAGCAGATAGTCGCAGGCCCGCTCGAAGGCATCAATCTCCCCGAGCAGGCGCGTTTCAACGGTGGCCCATTATAAACCTTTAGCTCCGGCCAGATTCCAGGCCTCCATCAACGGTCCTTCGGGCCCGGAAATGGGATCGACATCGGGCAGGCTGAGGTGTCGGATATTTTCGATTACCAGCGGTCGTTCGCCCGATTCGCCGGTTCTCATATCATAACTTTCCTGGCCGCGCGGATAACCGCCCACAACGCCGAAGTCGCCACTGCTGCGCAATCGCTTGTGGCCGGTACCGGCAGGAAGAATAGCTACATCGCCCGCTTCGATTTCCAGAATCTCACCCTTCTCGCCGCCAAACTGGATGGTCGCCGAGCCGAAGTAGCAGCCCAGGACTTCGTGGGCGTTGCTGTGGTAATGATGGTAGGTGAATACGATACCTTTCCAGGTGCCGGCCCAACCGTTAAGGCGGAAAAGTTGTTCGATGCAGGTCACTCGGTCGGCCACTCCCGCCTTAACTGCTTCCCCGAGAACCACCAGCGGCAAATTCGGATTGTTAGGAATGATGCCATCGTCCTCAAAATGGAAGGTAAGGACTTCAGGTTCGTGATTGAGAAACTCAGGCATCGCCGCGATTCTGCGGGTGCTGAGCAGGTAGGGCAACCTTTCGTTCCGGCGGAGCCAAACGGCACCGCTCACTGATGTGAAAGTCGCAGTCGCTCGTGGCAACGCCCAGGGTGCCATTGTGCAGTTTCTGGATGACAGGCCAACCACTCATCGTTATCATGACAAATCGGCGCGTCTTCGGAGGCCTTAAGGCCCCGCCAGCGAAAGCCAGATGGGGTTCATGCGCCTGAACAGGTAGGCCGGTTCGACTTGCTCGACCACTTGACACGGCAAGTCGATGCCTCAAGACTCTTGCCCCCTCTTCAGACTGGATGATGCACAGTTTTCGAAGATACCGATGCTTTCGCAAGCCTTTTCTCCCATCGGCGGCGCTCGTGAGCGTCGAGGATACGTTTGCGCAACCGGAGGTGGCTGGGAGTCGCCTCCACATATTCGTCGACCTCGATGTACTCGATAGCCCGCTCAAGGCTGTACTTTACCGGAGGCGACAACATGATTCCTTTTCCTTCCCCGCCGCTTCGCATGTTGTCGAGCTGCTTAGCCTTGGTCGGGTTCACGGGCAAGTCGTGCTTGCGGGGATTTTCGCCAACCACCTGCCCGGGGTAAACCTCCTCTCCGGGTCCGATAAAGAGCTTGCCGCGCTGTTGCAGGGTATCGAGTGCGTAGGCCATCGATTTCCCCTTTTCCATCGAAACGAGCGTACCTGACGGCCGGATGACTATCTCGCCGGCATAGGGACGGTATTCGAGAAACAGATGGCTCATTACGCCTTGCCCACTAGTACGGTTGACGAGGCTGGTCTCAAGCCCGATGAGTCCTCGGGTGGGGATCTCAGCTTCAACCGTCAGGCCGCCGCTTTCGTGGTGGTGAATGTTGGTTATGCGGCCTTTGCGGCGGGTGAGGCTTTCGATGATCGCGCCGAGATGCTCCTCTGGAATCTCAACCCAGAGCCGCTCGAATGGCTCACATTCAACCCCACCGATTTTCTTGAAAATCACTGTCGGCCGGGACACCAGAAGCTCAAAACCCTCACGGCGCATGGTTTCGACCAGGATCGCAATCTGCATGGCACCGCGCCCGGTTACTTCGAAACGGGATCCCTCCTCGGTTTCACCCACTCGGATGGAGATGTTTGATTTCATCTCGCGCAGAAGCCGCTCTCGAATCTGCCGGGAAGTGACTTTCTTGCCGTCCCGGCCCGCAAGAGGTCCATCATTGACCGCGAACTCCATCTGAATAGTAGGTGGATCGATTTCCACGAAGGGCAGGGCGTCGGCCGATTCGTCGGCCGAAAGAGTATCTCCGATATCAATCTCCTCGCACCCGGCAATCCCGATGATTTCGCCCGCGCAGCCCTCATAGGCGTCGGTCGTCCTGAGCCCCCTATAAGTGAACAGTTTGGTGATCTTCAAAACTTCCCGAAACCCGTCTTTGCGCAGGGCGAACAGGTCATCCCCCTGCCGGACGGATCCGCTTTGAATCTTGCCGATAGCCACTCTCCCGACAAAATCGTTCCAATCGATATTGCTCACCAGCATCCGAAAGGGACGGTCTTCAACAACCGGCGGAGGCACGTGTTCGAGGATCGCCGTAAACAGCGGCGTCATGCCCTTGCGCGGTCCGTCCAGGGTCAGGTCTGCCCATCCCTCTTTCGCGCTGGCGTAGAGAAAGGGAGTATCGAACTGGCTCTCCGAGGCGCCCAGTTCAAGAAACAGTTCGAGAACCCTGTCGTGGACCCCTTCCGGATCCGCGCGCTCGCGATCGACCTTGTTGAGAACAACCACCGGCGCCAGGCCGTGGCTGAGTGCCTTGGAGAGGACAAAGCGTGTCTGGGCCTGAGGGCCTTCGAACGCATCGACCAGGAGGAGAACACCGTCGACCATCTTCATCACCCGCTCGACCTCCGCTCCAAAATCCGCATGTCCGGGGGTATCGACGATATTAATGAGGCACTCCTTCCAGTATACCGCCGCGTTTTTGGACTTGATGGTGATCCCTTTCTCCCGTTCCAGGTCCATGGAATCCATCACTCGGTCGACCACCGCCTGGTTCTCGTGAAACGTCCCGCTAGCGCGCAGCAACTGATCGACGAGGGTGGTCTTTCCGTGGTCGACGTGGGCGATTATGGCGATGTTTCGTATGTCTAATACTTCCGTCATCGGTAAAACGTGGAACGGTAATCCGGAGATTTCGGCGAATCTATCGCTGATTTTTTAAAATTTAGCACCTTTTCGGTAACGGTTTTGCACCTAACCCGGTTGTCGTGTCGGATCGAACGTCTGATAGGCTACTAACACCCAATTCGATTACTTAGCCACACCAATTAATGGTGGCGCAAGCCGGCAACAGGAGCTTGTCAACGGTGTTAGGGCAGGTCAACGCCTCAGTAAGCGCGAACGGGCTCGGTTGTCAGGCTTTATTTCTAGAAACGAGATCAGAGGCATCGGAAAGCGGACGACAGAACCGCGTTCAGCGCAGGATTGGAGCTTGATGGCAGAACCGGCGTGTCGTATCCGGATGCCGAACCTGGCGTCCACCTGCTGATCGGCGACAGCGCCGGTCATCTTGGGTGGCTGGAAGACGAGTCTGTCGGGGATGGCTGTGGTCGCGAACGGCAGCCTACCGTGGCGTCTATCTTTGTGCTTGCATTCTCGGCCCCGTTCTGGAATCTCCTCATTCGCGAACATGCTTTCACGAAGGTTTCGTGGGACGTGTGTCCTTAGTTCCCCACAGGCAATTCCCTATTTGTTCAAACGGTGCATCCCAGCTTTTTAAGCTCGGATGCCAGATTGCCGCGAGTATTGCGGTCCTTTCTTTTCCACGTGTCCGGCGGGTAGAGATTTGCACTACCCCGGACCAGGAAAAACATGAAAGAAAACACATACGCGCAGCGCGCACACACCGGCGATTCCGCCACGCAACCCCAGTCCCAGCTTCCGCAAGGCGCCTTTGGCGTCCTGATTCCGGAGCTTCAGCGGGCCATAGCCGCCGAGGGATACGTCACCCCTACGCCCATTCAGGAGCAGTGCATTCCGCACCTGCTGGAAGGACGGGACCTGCTGGGCAGGGCCCAAACCGGCACCGGCAAGACTGCAGCCTTTGCGCTGCCGCTCCTGCAGCGGTTTTCCGGCGAGTCGCGACGGCCCCGGAAAGGAACGCCGCGGGCCCTCATTATCGCCCCCACCCGCGAACTCGCGGCGCAGATCGGGGAGAGCATCCAGACCTATGGACGCTTTCTACGCCTCAGCCATACCGTGGTCTTCGGTGGAGTCAGCCAGTCCCAACAGGTCAGGGCCCTGAACCGAGGGGTCGATGTCCTCGTGGCCACCCCCGGCCGGCTGCTTGATCTGATGCAGCAGGGTTTCATCCACCTGAATGAGGTCTCTATCTTCATTCTCGACGAGGTCGACCGTATGCTCGACATGGGCTTCATTCCCGACATCAAGCGGGTGCTTTCCAAAATTCCGGATGAGCGCCAAACCTTGTTCTTCTCGGCCACCATAGCTCCAAAAATGGTGGAGTTGGCCCAATCCATGGTGCGCAACCCGGTGCGGGTGAACATCGCGCCCGAAAAACTTGCGGTGGAGCTTATTGCTCAGAAGGTGCTCTTCGTGGGAAAAAGAAACAAGGATGCCCTGCTGATCTCCCTCTTGAGGGACCCCCAGATCAATAAGGCCCTCATTTTCACTCAGATGAAGCACGCCGCCAACCGGGTGGCGAAAAAGTTGGACGCCGCGGGCATTAACGGCACAGCCATCCATGGAAACAAGAGCCAGAGCGCACGTACTATGGCGCTGCAAGGCTTCAAACGGGGCCGTTTCCGGGTGCTGGTCGCCACCGATGTGGCGGCACGAGGATTGGATGTCGACGACATCACGCACGTGATCAACTACGATCTTCCCGTGGAGGCCGAGACCTACGTGCACCGTATCGGGCGCACCGCTCGAGCGGGGGCGAACGGCGACGCAATTTCCTTCTGCTGCGCCGAGGACCGGGCCTATCTGCGGGAAATCGAACGTCTGTTGGGCAAGCCGGTGCCCGTCGAAATGCAACACGCCTATCATTGCGATCACGCCTTCCAGTCCAGCCAGCCCGCCCCGAAGCATCCTGGCCGCAACATTGGCGGCGGACGGCGGGGCGGACGCCGCCAGGGCAACTTCCCCCGCCAGGGCAACTTCCCCCGCCAGGGCAACTTCCCCCGCCATCGCAGCAAATCCCGCAACCGCGGCGGACGCTGAAGCGTTGCGACCGAATCGGAGGGCGGAAACGTGGAATATCGGAAACTGGGCAATACGGATATCGAAGTCTCGGTGATGGCTCTCGGCTGCTGGCCCTTCGCGGGGGGCGCGGTCTGGGGCGATCAGGACGACGATATATCGATCGCGACGGTAGACGCGGCACTGGAAGCGGGAATCAACTTCTTCGACACGGCCGAAGGTTACGAGAAGGGCCACTCTGAACGCGTCCTTGGGCGCGGCCTGGAAGGCCGGCGCGAAGAGGCGGTCATTGCGACCAAGGTGGGTGCGAATCACCTGAGCCCGGAAGGGATCGTGTCCGCCTGCGAAGAGAGCCTGAAGAACCTGAAGACGGACTATATCGACCTCTACCAGATCCACTGGCCGAATCACGATATCCCGATCGAAACGACCTGGCACGCGCTCGAAGGTCTGTTGACGGACGGGAAGGTTCGCGCGCTGGGTGTTTCGAACTTCGCCATCGGTGATCTATCCGATCTGATCGAGGTGGGCCGGCCGGAAACGAATCAGATGCCCTACAGCCTGCTGTGGCGGGCGCTCGAGTTTGAAATCCTGGCACGCTGCCGTGAGCAAGCAATCGGGTTAATCTGCTACAGTCCGCTCGCGCAGGGGCTGCTGACGGGACGGTACCTGACCGCGGACGAGGTGCCGGATGGACTTGCGCGGTCGCGATGGTATTCGAGCACCCGCCCGATGGCCAATCATGACGAGTCCGGATGCGAAGAAACCGTTTTCCGCGCCATCGCGGGCATCCGCGAGGTGAGCAGGCAGGTCGCCGCTCCCATGGCGAGCGTGGCCCTCGCCTGGGTGAGGCAGCAGCGGGGGGTGACGTCGTTTCTGGTGGGGGCCCGGAATCCGGAAGAGCTTAAGCGCAACCTGCCGACGCTTTCTCTGGAGCTGGACGCCGTCACGACGGCGGAGCTGGAGCGCCTGACACAGCCGGTCAAAGATGCAATCGGCCGGAACCCGGACATGTGGATGTCCAACTCCCGGATGCGGTGAATTCTTCAATCGCGCTGTCCTTGGGTCGCAACAAACGATGAATCAGCCGCGGATGTGCGCGGATGCGACGCGGATAAGGGAAATGTTATTGCAGCACGCGGAGATCGCAGAGCAGCGAAGCCGCAACCAAAAAGATCCTGGGGAATGAATCTATCCACGGAGATCGTGAAGAAACTGAGAAAAGAGGAAGGTTTTGAAACTGCGAATTACGCGAATTCCCGCTAATAGATGGAAGGCCATTTTCGCTGGTAGCGGCCGGAAAAGATTCGCAAAGATCTGCGAGATTTATAGGTTCTCCTATTGACGGTCTGGCCCTCGCCGCTTATTCAACGTCGCGCGTGCTTTCTTGTATTGCTTCGTGATCGGAGCGAGGAATTCGATCACGACCACATTCACCGCCGCGCTGATCACCATCACGAACGCTCAAGGCTTCAATAGCGATTCGGATACGGATACCGAGAAAGCAAACGCGCACCCGCCACCCAAAATTCCCCGCCATCGTTACTCATGATATCCACCACTCAATGGAGCCCATAACACTGTTGGGGCAGAAAATGAACGCAGATTCCCAACCCAAACTCACCGCCTCTGCCTCCGTGCTTCTCGTGAAGGACGTTGTCGCTGCAGCGAACCATTACCGAGATGCAATGGGCTTCCACTACGAACGCTTCTGGGGCGAACCTCCATCATTCGTCATTCTCAAGCGCGACAGAATGTATGTCATGCTCAGGCAGGCGGACGACCCCAAGCATGTCATTCCTCATTGGACCGTCGCAGATAAACTTTGGAACATTTATTTTTGGGTTTCTGACGTTGATGCACTCCATGAGGAATTTGTATCACGCGGCGCAAAGATCGACTACGGGCTTTGCGACCAACCATATGGATGCCGTGAGTTTGGCACCCAGGATCTCGATGGACATGACATTGGATTTGGTCAACCAATTGATGAAGAACAAACGAAGGGCTAACGAATCAAGTGATGTAGGTCAGCGGAGCTTGCGGAGCTGAGTTGAATCACAGGGTTGGACTGAGCCGCAGGGACTGAAGGGGAGTGTCGTTTGCGGATTAAAGGTTTACGAGTTTAGGGATAAGGGGGCTTGGGAGGAGAAGGAGGCCCGCGGCGGAGGCGGAATGCTGATAGGTTTCAGCAGGAGAAAGAGCTCGAAGGTATCGGTGAGATGAGACAGATCGGGCCCAAGAAGTGTTTGCACAGCCGGGCATGCGAAGGGTACGTAAAGAGAGCGGAGCAGAATAGAGGCCGCTATTCTGATTGTGATCAGGCATGGGCAACAGATGGAAGTGAGAAAGGAAAGAAACTGGGCGGTGATCGAATGCGGGGGAGTAAGGCGAGGATCTGCATGGGCCGGTGGCAGTTGGGACAGCGGAAGGGTGCGGGGTCGTTCTTTGCTGCTGTGAGCGCCTCGAGGCGGGCAAAAGCTGCAGCGAGGAGGGATCGGACTTTCTGCAGCTTGGCTCGATTGGCAGGACTGAAGAATCCGTAGTAGCGGACACGGGTGAAACCGCGTGGGAGGACATGCTGGAGGAACCTGGCAATGAAGGTTAATGGAGGCAGAGAACAGGTGCAGGGACGGCCGGTGTGGGAATCTTTATAGGCGAATGTGACAGCGTCATTGTTAGCGGAGAGGATGCGGTTGTTGCTGAGGGCGGTACGAAAGACATAGCGACTGAGGTACTTTAAAACCGGCAGGCCGCTGCCGGCAGGTTTGGCATGGACGACCCAGTCGCAGTTCCAGATCTGGGGGTCGACCTGATCGGTGAGAAGCTTCTTGGTGAGGGCGGCTTTGATGTTCTCGCGGAAGGAATAGGAAAGTGCCTGGACCGGAAGGAGGTAGTCGGGCTTTTTCAATCGCATCCACTTCCTGGCGTTCGTGGAAAGGCTGCCGGCGGGGATGAGGTAGTGGATATGAGGGTGATAATCGAGGCGACGGGTGCAGGTGTGAAGGATGCCGATGAAGCCGAGCAGGCCGCCCAGGAGCCGCTTTTGCCGGCCGCGCTGCAGGAGAGCGTCGGCGGAGCAGCGGAAGAGCAGGTGGTAGTGTGGTGTCCGTTAAATAACATAAATTAATTAGTTTTCCCTGTCTGCTTTGCCAAGGCACGTTTGGCGCGCTGGATCTTGCGCAGGATTTCCTCTCCCTTCGCCTTCCATCTGTAAGGCTTGGGGTCGAGGTTCCTTTCAGCCAGATAGGTTTCTATGTCTTCGACCAATTGCCTGACGCTGGTAAAACTACCATCCCTGATAACATCTTGGGTCAGTTCGCCGAAAAAGCGCTCGACCAGGTTCAACCAGGACGAACTGGTCGGGGTGAAGTGGATGTGAAAACGCCGATGGCGCGACAACCACTTGCGGACCTTCTGTTGCTTGTGCGTGCAGTAGTTGTCAACGATCAAGTGCAAGTCCAGCTGCTTGGGTGTCTCCCGCTCGATTTGCTTCAAGAACCGCAACCATTCTACATGGGTATGCCGCTGTTCGGTGCGTGCGATGAGCTTGCCGTCCAGATAATTCAAGGCTGCAAACAACGTAATGGTCCCGTGTCGCTTGTAGTCATGTGTCTTGGTGCAAATCTCTCCCACGCCAAGAGGTAAGCCCGGCTGGGTCCGCTCCAAAGCCTGGCATTGGCTCTTTTCGTCGCAACACAATACAAGGGCCCGCTCTGGCGGATCCAGGTATAAGCCGATCACATCCCAGAACTTCTGCTCGAAGTACTTGTCATTGGACACTTTGAACGTCCTGACCAAGTGAGGCCTGATATCGTTAGCCCGCCAGATGCGCTGCACGCTGTCGGGGGAAATCCCCACCTCCCTGGCCATGGTGCGAACACTCCAGCGAGTGCGTGGCTTCGGCGGTCGTGTAGCCTCGGTAATGACCTTCTCAACCTTGCCCGCCGGTATCCATCGGGGCCGTCCTCGTCCCTTCCTGTCCCGCAATCCCTCCAAGCCGTCTCGCTCAAAGCGTTGCGACCACTTGTTCACGCAGGGCACACTAACCCCGAGTTCTTCCGCGAGCTGCGCCTGTTTGACGCCTTCGGAACGACGCAGTACGATTGTCGCCCGAAGGCTGTCGCGCACGGATACTGTCGGTGCTTTCACGCGACGCTGCAACTCTTGCAGCTCAAGATCTGTAAGTTCAATTATGGATATGGGTCTTGCCATGCCGATAGCATAACATGGTAAGACAGATTAATTCAACTTAATTATCGGACATGAGAGTAGAAGAGCTTCTGATTGCTGCGTGCAAATTGGTGCAGCTGGCTGGGAATGGTGAAAGTGACCAGGAAATAGGCACAGGGGAGCAGCAGATGCTCCTGGCGTTGCAACCACTCGGAAGCATCGGCGTTTCCGCACTTGGGGCAGTGCCGGTTGTTACAGCTATGGTAACTGTAATGGGTGCGGTCGCAGGGCGCGCAGTGGTAAACGCAGCCGCCCAGCAGCGGCGTGCGGCACGATAAGATATCGCGCATGACACGCCGGTGGCTGGGCAGGATGTGTTCGCCAAAGCGCTGCAGATAGGCCGCCCCATACCGGCGGAAAACCTCCGTCAGTTCGGGCATGGACAGTATGGATGCGCTGAGGCGCTACAAGTGGGCGATCATCGCGTTGAGCCGTTGGGTGGCCTGTTTTTGTACCACTTCGGTGAGGTGGGTGTAGAGCGCCGTAGTCTGAGGGGACTGATGGCCCAGGTTGTTCTGAATCTGCCTGAGGTTCTCGCCACACTCGAGCAGATGGGTGGCGTAGGAATGACGCAGGGTATGGATATGTGCCTGTTTGCGGCTTCCGGTGGCCTTCAGAGCCAGCCGGAAGGCCCGCTGCAGGCTGGTTCGTGACATGGGCCGCTGGGCCGTCGGGCAGCCGATGCCCCCATGGCCCGGAGCAGGAAAAAGCCAGGTAGGGTTGCGATGACGCCGCCATTGGCGTCGCAACGCCAGCAGAGCGCGTTCGGGCAGAGGTACATAGCGGTCCTTCTGTCCCTTCCCGGCACGAATGTGCAGGACCATGCGCCCCGCATCGATGTCCTCGATCTTCAGGCTCAAGCCTTCTCCCAGGCGCAGCCCGCACGAGTAGATCACGCCCAGACAGCAGCGATGGTGCGCTTCTCTCACCTCCCGCAGGATCTTCCCGACTTCCTCCAGGGTCAAAATGACCGGAAGGCGCGACTGGCGCGGTGGACGCACCAGAATCGTCTCTTGGGGCCAGCGCCGCTTGAGCGTCTTCTCGAACAGGAACTTGATCGCGCAGATGAAGCTCGTGCAGGTTGGGCGGCTGTAGACTTTGACGGTTTTAAGGTAGATGAAGAACTGCCGCAGCTCTTCAATCGTGACCGATCGCGGCGATCTTCCCGCGCAAAACTCCGAGAGCCTTTCGGCTGCCCTCAGATAGACTTCCTGTGTCTTTTGCGCATACCCGTGCAGAGTCATGTCATCGAGCATCCGTTCTTGCCAGCACCGATAGGTGTGAGTACGTTTCATGGCGTGATTCCTTTCGTTTGAATCCGTTAATCGAAACTCCCGGCCACCCCGTGTGGCCGGGAGGAATCACACCTTACCACCGACTATCAATCCTAGCCCAGTAACTGTCCGAAATGAGGAGCCGCCGCGTAGCGGCTTAGTTCAACAGACCAGCGTAGGCAACGCGGTCAGCTACCACTGCCCGCGCGCCTAGCTCCGCTGGTCCGGCGGAATCGCGGCGCTCACTTCGTTCCGCGATTTGACCGACCTGGAAAGTGCCTAATAATGACGACACCGGATGAGGTCCAGCGCACGATAGGGCAGCTTCAGGAATTCCGCATAAAGATTCGACGATGGGTCAACGGCAACTACGAGCCGGAGAGCCGCGATAAATTGCGTGCATCTATCAACCGGCTTACCCCGACGGCGAAGAAAGCTGGGAAAAGAGGGTAAGCTTCGTGTCTCGTGGATCCTCGCATCAGAGCTGATGAGGCGCGAAAAGGAGTTCGCCAAACTTCTGAATGAGAGACTTACGCCAATCGGTTGGCAGATCACAGCCTCAGGTCTCGTCCCTGCGGATGAGAATGTCGGGGAGTTGTTCTTTCCAATGGGCTCACAACATGACGCATATGTCGACATTAGACGCATCTTCAGCCCTGCACAGGCCTCTATCGACATCGTTGATCCGTGGATGAATGAATCGGTCTTCCAGATTCTTGCCACTTCTAACCAAACGACTCTCAATATACGACTGCTTACGAGCAATACTCCTCCTGACTTCATGCAGGAGTGCCTGACGTTCCAGCAGCAGTACTCCTCTATACGTGTAGATGTGCGTCTGTCTCGCGAGTTTCACGATCGTTTCCTGGTGATAGACGGGAAGAACCGCTACCACATCGGAGCCTCCATTAAAGACGCTGGGCGAAAGGCGTTCATGATAAACCAGATCGAGGATGGTCAGAACGCCAAGGCGCTGATAACACAGATAGAGCAATCATGGGCACAGGCCCAGACGCTATAGACAGGGAGCGGAGCAACTGCCGCCCTGGGAACCCGGGAAAAATAATAACGCACGCTGCCGTCTTCGCGGAGCTACGCCGAGCCGAGGAAAGTGTGCGTCCAGAGCGGAGTCGAAAGAAATATGGACCAGGTGTTCGACTGAGCCCCTCGGCCATGAGCTCTGGACCGAATGGCTCACGCCGAAGTCCTTCAGCCTGCGGGTTATCTCAGGCGTCGGCCAGAATAATTGGAAAATCGATGAGGTTGACCCAAGACGAGAGAAGTCTCATATTCCTTAGATGAGCACCACCCTGGAGGAGATCGAGGAAAAGGCCCGTCAACTGCCCGCATCAGAAAGAGAGAAGCTGGCGCAGAAACTCTTTGAAAGTGTCCATAATCAGGAACTCACTGATGTCGACGAAACTTGGCTTACCGTCGCTGAGGACCGCTTATTGGCCTATCAATCAGGCCGAGATCTTGGGATTGATGAGAAGGAGTTTTTCACCCGCGTCCACAGAAACCTCGGATGGAAGTAAGGTTTTCGACCGACGCCCTTCGAGAGGTTGAAAAGCAGCTCGGTACTACGAGGCGGAGGTCGAAGGCCTCGGCAAGGCATTCTTGCAAAAGCTCAAGGATGGAGTTTTAGAGATCAGAGCATTCCCTCTTTCGTCCCGGATAATTCGCGGAGATTTTAGGAGACATCTTCTGTCCCGTTTTCCTTTTGGGATCGTCTACCAAATTTCAGGCAATACTATCTTTGTCGCTGCAGTCATGCACTTGAAGCGTAAGCCGGATTACTGGGAGACTAAATAGGCAAACTAGTCGGTGTAGACAATTCGGGCCGTTGCACGGCCCACAGCCCTCTTATCTCACCTCGACGTCAGGCGCCCTTAAAAGGACTCTTGACCGCATTTTATCGATCGTCCAAATGTAATACGAAAAGGAGATCGATATGAATGCAGTCACTGTCTCCCCAAAATATCAGGTGGTCATTCCCAAGGCGGTGCGGGAGCGTATCCACATCAAGCCGGGAGAAAAACTTCATGTCTTGAGTTTCGACGACCGGATTGAATTGGTTCGGATTCGGCCCATGAGCAAGATGCGTGGGTTCCTGCGCGGTCTGAATCCGGCTTTTGATCGAGACGAAGATGACCGTATATGAACCTCGTTGATACGTCTGGCTGGATCGAGTATTTCTTTGCAGAACCCAACGCCAGATTTTTCGCTCCATCGATCGAGGCGACCGACGCCCTGATCGTACCGGTTGTCTGTCTCTACGCAACGGCACGAGCCCACAGGGCAACCTTGTGGACCCAAGATGATCACTTCAGTGATCTGCCGGATGTTAAACTACCGGAAAGCTCGAACCAAGGCATCCAGGCGGCGTCTTAGAGGCCGCAGTTGATACGAACCGTTGCGAGACAGATATGAAAGTTCGAGGAATATACTTCGTGATTTGGCACCTCGCCGACGTGAAAGAAGGCACGATTGGCTGAAATCGCTCCTAAGCCGAATTACCTCTCTAAGGGTCCTTCGATTTGATCGACCAGACGCATGGTGTGGATGACATCGCGCAAATCTGAGCTCGGAACCGTTTGCTTTCTGATGCAATCGATGAAGTGTTCGTGCATGGTCAACACACCCTCGTAGCGAGGTTTGTCGTCTCGATCCACGCCGTCGATCTCCCAACCGCCCAGAACCTTTGAACGGTTGTTTTCCAGAATCTCGAGCTCATCGGGCAGCTTCATATAGCACCCCACCCCGACACCATGGAGCTCAGATCGCAACACGCGGCCCCCTGAAGCACGATTCCCAAGCACGACTCCCGTGGCGTTATTGTCAAACTTCACCAGCGCGGTGTAGAAGTTCCGATTGCTGCTCCCGAAGCGGTCCCGATAGGCGGTGACTTCAACGGGCTCGCCTCCGGCCATGAAACGAGTTAGATCGACAACATGGCAAACGTCATTCCAGAGCGTGGTGGTGAATTCATCGCTATCGCCCAGGATCTGCTTGTTGAACGTCGTCACCACCAAGGATACCGGACCCTTGGCAGCGACCCTGCGCATTGCCTCCCGGGTAACGGCGGTGAATCGGCGTTGAAATCCGACCATGCAAAAGACATCGTTGGCAATCGCCGCATCAAGCATCTGCTGCGTTTCACCAGTGTTGGCGCCGGGCGGCTTCTCGATAAATAGATGCTTGCCCGCATTCATACAATCGAGCGCCGGCTTCAGGATCCACTGTTCCCGCATGATGCAGTAGACGAGGTCGAGTTCTACCTCCTCAAGCATCTGGCGATGGTCGCTGAAGACGTGCCTAAAAGTAAATCTGTCAGTGGCCTGCTTAAGGCTCTTTTCGTCTACCTCGCAAACCGCCACCATCTCGACGTCATCCTTCAGACGATTCACCGAGGTATAGTGGGCGCCCAGTCCCCGTCTGCCGGCGCCAATAAATCCGGCCCTCAGTTTGCTTGTTTGTGTTTCAGCCATATCGAAAGACCCTAATAGCTATTTCAATGCATTGCCATCGGTAATGCCGCAACCAGCAAACAGCGATTTCTGGACCGCCAAATCATGCTCCAGCGAGTAGTCCGGTACCTTCTCACCGCGAACACAAGCGGCCAACTCGCGGAGCAGAGTGGGGAGATTCTCCGGCACATCGATCTCCAGGTTTTGTCCACCGGCTTGGTAGCCATCCTTAGCGGTCTCGAGATAGAGCGTCAGATTTTTGGAGCCGATTGGTGTATGTATGGCGGTTCCCTCGGTTCCGTAGACTTCGATGCGTCGGGTCGCCTTGGCTAAGCGCACGATCTCGTGCAGGGCAGGATTGTAGCGCCACATATAGGCCATTTGCAGGCATAATCCCTTCTGCATCGACAACCGTTGAACGCGCTCCAGTTGCTTGAGATTCACCCCGGCGGGTTTTTCCAGAAGCACATGCTTACCTGCCTCCAGTGCCTGTCCTGCATAGTCCAGTCACCCGAGATGTCCTCAGTCCCCTGCCGGAAATCCGCAACGGCACCTTACAGCTCCCTACGTTGCCGAGACTCGGCATGCAGTTAAACGAGGAGGCCGCCGCCGACCACCCCGGTATGCCCTATGACCGTCCTATAATCATTCAGCACGACGGCTCCGTGGGTTTGGAGTGAGCAGCGATGCGAGGTGATCAAACTGCGCCCGTGATCACAACCAAAGTTCAGGTAGCTGGACGCCTTCGCGTTCAGGGCAAGGAGTATGACTGCACATTCCCTGTTGAAACGTCTTGCCAGAACACCCGCCTGTCTATTGCAATAGCTCCTTAAATGGCTACTTACCGATTGAGCAATAGTTTGAGTCCGCTCGCCCTGGAGCTGCTTAACACCACGGATGAACAGTTCGCCACCTTGGATGAAGGAGCGAAGGAGGGACTCATCGAGCTCGCTCCCGTGGTTTTACCGGAACATCCCCTGGGTGACAACAACCACCTTGGTTTTGCCGAGGCTACCAAGAGCGGTGACACGCTTGTAGTTATCCACCGCAGGATGACCGGCCATAACCCCTGGGGCGCCGGAAATGCCGATGAACACTCCAGTTTCACCATGACCACAACCAGTAACGACGGCGGCGCGTCATGGACGGAATCCTTCAACATGCGCGACGCCATGGCGCCTTCCTGCCGAGACCGGGGCGGGCTCATGCCTCTCGCAAATCGCTACAAGTATGGTCCCGTCAACCACAGCAAGAAGGGGTATAAACTGCACCTCAACGGGCTGGGAACGTCGCGAGAGGGAACCGTGGTCATCCTCTGCAACTACGGCGCTTTCCGCTCAGAAGACAAGGGCCGGACCTGGGAGCACCTTGCGGAACAGTTTCGCGAAGACACCACAGAAGGAGACATGCTCTTTGTAGGCCCGCGGATCGTCGACCACCCCGACTTGGGACTTTGTGCATTCGCCAACTCCGTCGGCTACGGGCGCAGCGACAAGTTTCCCAATCCGGTGGACGGTCCCGTCGAGGGAACCCGTAGCGACTTCGTCCTGCTAACTTCAGACGATGATGGCCGAACCTGGAATCGGACCGATCACAAGTTACCTCGCTGGGCTGCGCAATACGAACCCGCACCAGTCATCCACGAAGGCGATATCTACATCATGGCCCGTGACGAGCTGGCACGAACTTCGCACCTGCAGATCCGGGTATCGGGAGGCGTGCCCGTGGATGTACGGCGTGCGAGCATGCGACAGGCCCGAAGCGTGGAGGACGCGGCCTTGGACTTCAATCCGGTGACGGGCAGATTCGAGGTTGTTCGAAGTGTGCGCGAAGAGATGCGGGTGGAGCTCTGGAGCATCGACCCGGAGGAATGGGAATCGGCCGAGTGGCGGTTCGAAGGGACGCTCTTTGCCAGAAATCAGGATACTCCGGATTTCTACAAGACGTCAGATGGCTACCATCCCACGGGTGCAGTAGTGGACCCGGAAAAGGGAGTTCAGTACATCTTTATCTATTCCGGGCATCCCTGCGGACCAGCCGGGAGTTTCATGATCAGGCGTACGCTCGATACCCCTGCGCTTGCCCAGTTTTTGAGCAAGAGGTGAGATTGGGCAGCGGCGGAAGGACTCGAGGGCCCTCAGCCTGCCTCGGGGAAGCCATGTATCAAGGGGCTCCTGGTTTTAGCGGGATGAAGCTATTTCGGCCTTCCGCGGCGCTACACGGCGGCGGCCACGCCCTACCCAGCCTCGGTCAATCAGACGTCTCCGGGTAAGGATCCCAATTGCGATCGGGAGGCCGTCCGCAACCCAGTCTGGAGACCTTGTTTCAGGTCAGCCAAGCCCCCGGCGCGCTGCGCTTGGCCGGATCAAACAGGAGTGAAACTTCCGGCCGCGGCCCGCACCTGCGATCGTCTTCGGCAATGGCCGCTCTTTCGTAGCCCGCGGGCTTACCGCCGGCAGCGCCGGGGGTTGCCCCGGGATCCCGGACCGCCCGTATCTCCCACTTCGCACCGCAATCTACGCTGCGCTCCGATAAGCAGTGCGCTACGTCATTTCCGGCTCTTTAGCGCGACTGGGCTAACGTTCCAACAAAATTCACTTGACATCGATTCCATCGCCCGCAAACCCGGTCCCAAGGCTAAGTTTCAGGTTAGCAATGCGAAGACGGGTCCCTCGATATGCGTGCGATTTTGGTAGTTCCTGGAGGGCCGACGGCTCTGGAGGCCGCTTGGAGGCCCGATCTCGGAATTCGTCCGGTTGCTTGCCTTCAAAGCATGGACAGGGACCTACAAGGATGCTCACCTTGCGGACCCGAGGGCCCTCGCCCCCCCCCACAATTACACGGTCTCGATAGCCCTTGGACTCAATGGTCGGGCATTCTCGAAACCGCGAATCGAAGCAAAATCGCGTTTAGGAGAGGCTGGATAATCCCGGCTGAGTCTGAAGCCGAAAGGCTCCAGCTACAGCCAACGGCTCGGCTGGACCAATCGAGATCGCTCAAGTAGCTGGACGCCTTTTCAAGCGCCATAGCCTTGGCGGAGGCTGGTCGCGTTCAGGGGAGGAGAATGACCGAATTCCCTGTTGAATCGTCTTGCCAGTAGACCCGCCTGTCTATCAGAATAGCTCCTTAGATGGCCACTTACCAATTGAGTAATACTTTGAGTCCACTCGCCCTAGAGCTGCTCAACACCACGGATGAACAGTTCGCCACCTTTGATGAAGGGGCGAAGGCGGGGCTCATCGAGCTCGCTCCGGTGGTTTTGCCGGAACATCCCCTGGGCGACAACAACCACCTCGGCTTTGCCGAGGCCACAAAGAGCGGTGACACGCTCGTAGTTATCCACCGGAGGATGACCGGCCATAACCCCTGGGGCGCCGGAAAAGCCGATGAGCACTCCAGTTTCACCATGACCACGACCAGTAACGACGGCGGCGCGTCGTGGACGGAATCCTTCAACATGCGCGACGCCATGGCGCCTTCCTGCAAGGACCGAGGCGGGCTCATGCCTCTGTCGCATCGCTACTCCCATGGTCCCGTCAACCACAGCAAGAAGGGGTATAAACTGCACCTCAACGGGCTGGGAACGTCGCGAGAGGGAACCGTGGTCATCCTCTGCAACTACGGCGCTTTCCGCTCAGAAGACAAGGGCCGGACCTGGGAGCACCTCTCAGAACAGTTTCGCGAAGACACCACAGAAGGAGACATGCTCTTTGTGGGACCGCGGATCGTCGACCACCCCGACTTGGGCCTTTGTGCATTCGCCAACTCCGTCGGCTACGGGCGCAGTGCCAAGTTTCCCAATCCGGTGGACGGACCAGTCGATGAAACCCGTAGCGACTTCGTCCTGCTAACCTCAGACGATGATGGCCGAACCTGGAATCGGGCCGATCACAAGTTACCTCGCTGGGCTGCGCAATACGAACCCGCACCAGTCATCCACGAAGGCGACATCTACATCATGGCCCGTGACGAGCTGGCACGAACTTCGCACCTGCAGATCCGGGTATCGGGAGGCGTGCCCGTGGATGTACGGCGTGCGAGCATGCGGCTGGTTCCGCGCAAAGGAGGGGGAGGGGTGGAGGACGCGGCCTTGGACTTCAATCCAGTGACGGGCAGATTCGAGGTTGTTCGAAGCGTGCGCGAAGAGATGCGGGTGGAGCTCTGGAGCATCGACCCGGAGGAATGGGAATCGGCCGAGTGGCGGTTCGAAGGGACGCTCTTTGCCAGAAATCAGGATACTCCGGATTTCTTCAAAACGTCAGATGGCTTCCATCCCACCGGCGCAGTAGTGGACCCGGAAAAGGGAGTTCAGTACATCTTTATCTATTCCGGGCATCCCTGCGGACCAGCCGGGAGTTTCATGATCAGGCGTACCCTCGATACCCCTGCGCTTGCCCGGTTTCTGAGTAAGAGGTGAGATTGGGCAGCGGCGGAAAGACTCACGGGCCCTCGCCCTGCCTCGGCGAAGCAATGTATCCAGGGGCTCCTGGTTTTAGCGGGATGAAGCTATTTCGGCATTCCGCGGCGCTACACGGCGGCCACGCCCTACCCAGCCTCGGTCAATCAGAGGTCTCCCTGTAAGGATCCCAATTGCGATCTGGAGGCCGTCCGCAACAGTCTGGAGACCCAGGTCAGCCAAGCCCCCGGCGCGCTGACGTCTTCGGGAATGGCCGCTGGAGACCTTGTTTCAGGTCAGCCAAGCCCCCGGCGCGCTGACGCTTGCCGGATATATCAAGGGTAAAACTCACGTCAGCACTCTTCCCGCTCCTCTCGGAGCGAGCCACAAGGCCCCGGTGTAGCTCTGCCCGTGAGGGCAGGGACGAACCGCCCGCCAGCCCGCTCCAGAGGCTAAGTTTCAGGTTAGCAATGCGAAGACGGGTCCCTCGATATGCGTGCGATTTTGGTAGTTCCTGGAGGGCCGACGGCTCTGGAGGCCGCTTGGAGGCCCGATCTCGGAATTCGTCCGTTTGCTTGCCGTCCAAGCATGGACAGAGACCAACAAGGATGCTCACCTTGCGGACTCGAGGGTCGGGCGTTCTCGAAACCGCGAATCGAAGCAAAATCGCGTTTAGGAGAGGCTGGATAATCCCGGCTGAGTCTGAAGCCGAAAGGCTCCAGCTACAGCCAACGGCTCGGCTGGACCAATCGAAATCGCTCAAGTAGCTGGACAGCCAACTCGTTCAGCCGAGGAGTATGACTGCACATTCCCTGTTGAAACGTCTTGCCAGAACACCCGCCTGTCTATTGCAATAGCTCCTTAGATGGCCACTTACCAATTGAGTAATACTTTGAGTCCACTCGCCCTGGAGCTGCTCAACACCACGGATGAACAGTTCGCCACCTTTGATGAAGGGGCGAAGGCGGGGCTCATCGAGCTCGCTCCGGTGGTTTTGCCGGAACATCCCCTGGGCGACAACAACCACCTCGGCTTTGCCGAGGCCACAAAGAGCGGTGACACGCTCGTAGTTATCCACCGGAGGATGACCGGCCATAACCCCTGGGGCGCCGGAAAAGCCGATGAGCACTCCAGTTTCACCATGACCACGACCAGTAACGACGGCGGCGCGTCGTGGACGGAATCCTTCAACATGCGCGACGCCATGGCGCCTTCCTGCAAGGACCGAGGCGGGCTCATGCCTCTGTCGCATCGCTACAAGTATGGTCCCGTCAACCACAGCAAGAAGGGGTATAAACTGCACCTCAACGGGCTGGGAACGTCGCGAGAGGGAACCGTGGTCATCCTCTGCAACTACGGCGCTTTCCGCTCAGAAGACAAGGGCCGGACCTGGGAGCACCTCTCAGAACAGTTTCGCGAAGACACCACAGAAGGAGAAATCCTCTATGTGGGCCCGCGGATCGTCGATCACCCCGAGTTAGGTCTTTGTGCATTCGCCAATACCGTCGGCTACGGGCGCAGCGACAAGTTTCCCAATCCGGTGGACGGACCAGTCGATGAAACCCATAGCGACTTCGTCCTGCTAACCTCAGACGATGATGGCCGAACCTGGAATCGGGCCGATCACAAGTTACCTCGCTGGGCTGCGCAATACGAACCCGCACCAGTCATCCACGAAGGCGACATCTACATCATGGCCCGTGACGAGCTGGCACGAACTTCGCACCTGCAGATCCGGGTATCGGGAGGCGTGCCCGTGGATGTACGGCGTGCGAGCATGCGGCTGGTTCCGGGCAAAGGATGGGTGGAGGACGCGGCCTTGGACTTCAATCCAGTGACGGGCAGATTCGAGGTTGTTCGAAGTGTGCGCGAAGAGATGCGGGTGGAGCTCTGGAGCATCGACCCGGAGGAATGGGAATCGGCCGAGTGGCGGTTCGAAGGGACGCTCTTTGCCAGAAATCAGGATACTCCGGATTTTTTCGAAACGTCAGATGGCTTCCATCCCACCGGCGCCGTGGTGGACCCGGAAAAGGGAGTTCAGTACATCTTTATCTATTCCGGGCATCCCTGCGGACCAGCCGGGAGTTTCATGATCAGGCGGACCCTCGATACCCCTGCGCTTGCCCAGTTTTTGAGCAAGAGGTGAGATTGGGCAGCGGCGGAAGGACTCGGGGGCCCTCAAGAGGTTTCTTATCGAGGCCTGTGGACTAACCTGAAACTTAGCCTCTGGAGCGGGTTTGCGGGCGATGGAATCGATGTCAAGTGAATTTTGTTGGAACGTTAGGTTGGATTCATCTAGGAGCCCGAAAGGCGAAGTTTCACTCCTGTTTGATCCGGCCAAGCGCAGCGCGCCGGGGGCTTGGCTAGCTTGAAACTTAGCCTCCAGAGCGGGCCGGCGGGCGGTTCGTCCCTGCCCTCACGGGCAGAGCTACACCGGGGCCTTGTGGCTCGCTCCGTGAGGAGCGGGAAGAGTGCTGACGTGAGTTTTACCCTTGATATATCCGGCAAGCGTCAGCGCGGCCGGGGGCCCCGCTGACCTGAAACTTAGCCTCCGGAGTAGGATTAAGTGTTCAGGTGTCAGGATTCGATTGCGCTTCCTCAGAACTGACAACTGTTCACGAGCGAAGCGAGAAGGCCTGACAACCGGTACCTGAAACCTCTCCCTAGTTTCACCCACGATATATCCGGCTAACCGCAGGGCAGCCGGGGGTCTCACTCACCTATGGCTGGGCACGGACGGCCCGGAAATTGAAGCCGAACACCCATATCATAACAGGCTCGGGGCCAGACGGCTTACTCGGCGCGGGTGAGGGCGATGGAATGCACCATTTTCTTCCGACTCTCGTCGTACATTGTCCAATGCTGTGTAATGGCGTCCTCGTCACCAAATTCAAGGCGCAAAGCATGCATGTGCGGCTCCCCACTGTTGGCTAAGCTGCTGCCGTCGCTCAGAGACAGTGACACGCTCGAATCATCCGAGTAACGCAAATTCATGCGGGGCTGATTACCAAGCATGCAGTAATGCGTCATGGTCAGGCGATCGTTGTCGTCGTCATGATAAACAGAGACCATTTCGTGGGGCGTACCGGCATGCGTGGTTTCGATAACCGTGCTGCCTCCTCCGGTGACCTTGTAGATCACGACAATTTCCTGTTCGCCCTGGCCCATGTCCATGACGCCGTTCCAGGTGCCTTCAAGCATTGCCACGCGCTCGAGTTCGGCCGAGCGAGTGTTGGTCATCTCAGGCGGATCACCAGCAATGGCGGTAGCGGCGAATCACAGCAGCGCCGACAAACCGATTTCAATAAACTTACTCTGTTTCATTTTCCAAGTCTCCCTTCAGACTCGGCATTCTAGCTCGGCCAAACCGTATCAGGCAAGCGAAGATTCGGATTAGCGCGGCTCCCGGCTTCCGCGCTTGCCGGATCCAACAGGAGTGAAACTATTGAAAGGGTTCAGGTTTCGGATGTCAGTTGCCAGTGTATGACACCTGAACGCTGTTCACGAGCGAAGCGAATAGGCCTGACAACCTGCTCCTGGCCTGAAGTTTCAGGTTTCGTGTTTAGCGTCATCCTTCGGTCGCCAGCTATCCCTGCCTCGTGCCGGGATGGTGCTGGTTTCGTCTTAATGAACCTGACCGAAATTGCGACGCCGGATCGCACATTTGAACATGCTCATACGCTCGGCCTCGGGGGCCCTCGGCCCTCCAGATTGCCTGCGGTGATTCTCAGCCTTGGAGGGACGAGGGCCCCCGAATCCACAAGGTTGGCCGCCTTGACGGTCCCGATTCAATCCGCGCAGGCGGGCATCCGACCTGTGGCCAGCAGCGAACCCGGTAGCGGCCCCGGTAGAGGTCGGTCGTTGCCTGCGAAGGTTCATCATCCAGCCATAGTTGATGGCCGCAGGTCTCGATAAAGCCCCTCTTAATGAACCTGTACTTATCGTAATCGGATATATTGGGTAGGGCGAATCCCGATATAGTCCCGGCTTGCCGTGGACGACTTCGGGATGAGCCGTATGCCGCGGCCAACGGCTCAGCGGGAACGCTTCGCCCTATCTGTTGATTCCGCTGCGGACAAATCTGCAAGGTGAAACAGGCATCCCTGCCTGTTCCCGGGCCTGATCACGGGCAGGGGAGCCAGAAACACGCTAAACAACTACCCGGCAGTTCTCAAGGCCCTACCAATTGGCGCTCTTGTCCCTCCAGGGATGGGCCTTCACGGCTTCCTCGTTGACTTCCGTGCCCCAACCGGGGGAGGTGGGTATGGTCATGCGGCCATTGCGGATCTCCGGTGCGACCGTGACCAGGTCATTCTTCCATGGCACCTCATCGACATCGGTTTCACATATACGCACGTTGGGCAGTGTCGCGCAAAGACTGGCGCTGATGAACGAGGAGAGGTGGCTGTAGTAGTTGTGCGGGGCAATGTTGAACTGGTAGACCTCAGCCAGATCGCCGATTTTCTTGGACTGTGAAAAGCCGTTCCAGGGAACATCGACCATGAAGAAATCGGCAGCCCGGCACTCGAAATAGGGGATGTATTCGCGCATGTAGAAGAGGTTTTCGCCGGTGCAGATCCTGGTCGAAGTGGAATCTTTGATCTGCCGGATAGCCCGGTGATCGTACATGTCAATCTCCAGCCAGAGCAGGTCGAATGGTTCCAGAAGCTTGGCGATGCGGATACAAGACTCGGGTTTGAAATTGAAATTCAGGTCCAGATTGATGTCCACATTGGGACCTACGGCATCCCGGAAAGTACCGATGAGCGTCTCTATGTGATCGAGAAGCGCCGTGCTCGCGACCTGATCAGTGGTGCCGGGCCCCTGACCAAAACCACCGAAGTGAACCGAGGCCTCGTCGCTGGGGACGACGATGTTGGTCTTGAGCGCGGTGAAACCCCTGGCTACGACCTCCCGGCCCAAGGCGGCGATATCGTCCATGGTGCGAATGGGCGGAGTGCCCAGAAGCTCGAAATTCTTGGCTCGCGTGGTCCCGCAATGAGACCAGTAGAGTCGCACGTCTTCGCGGGTGGGGCCACCAAAGAGCTCGACCACCGAGATTCCCAAGGCCTTCGCCTTGATATCGATCATGGCCAGCTCGAGCCCGGCAATAGCCTTGGCGGCGATACCGCTGGGACTTTGGCGGGTACCTCGAATCATATCCCAGAAGCGCATTTCAAAAGCGCGGGGATCCTGTCCAATGAGGCGGCTTTTGAGGTCGGCAATTGTGCCCGTGACCCCGTGCGGGCTACGGCCCTCGCTGCACTCCCCCCAACCTGTAATCCCCTGGTCCGTCTGAATTTTGACAAATATCCACGGGCACCAACCCGCATCCACGACAAAGGTGTTTATTTCGGTAATTTTCATTTCCTGTCCGTTATGGCTGAGCAGAAGGAGGGAACACTCCTCTTAGATATGTGGCCTGAGAGGCAAGCCTTAACGGGCTGTTGCCCAAATCGAAACAGCGCGGCGGCAAGGGATTGGGAGGCCGGAATTCGAGGCCGTCGAATATGGGCGGGAATGAACTTGAGCTTGCGGCCGCAACTGAGTCCGATGGTGCTTAAGGCTGTTGGACCTACGAAGGCCGCTTGGCACGAGTCGAGTCGCCAAAAGATCGGATGGGGCGCTGCCCCGTCATCCGAGGCTACGCCATTGCCCGCGCCGTTTGCCAAACCGGCGCTTCTCCTCACTCCAGCGAGAAGAACTCGCCGCTCTGAAGATCCACGAATTGGCGGGGTCCCGAAGTGCCTTCGAAATAGAAAACCCAGGAGTTGCGCCCGAAGCTGAAAAGGTTGGGATAATTGGACATGTCGGTAAAAAGCCACTGCTGTGAGCTGAGGTCGAAGGCAAAGAGGTTGTCGGCCATACTCTCCTCCCAGATAAACATCCAGGCGTGCTCACTATGGAATATCCAAGGCAATTCGTTGGTGTTGAAAGTCCCCAACCAGTCGGAAACCCAGCCTTCTCCCAGTTCGATCGCATTGGCGAAGGGCCCGGGATCATCGGCTCCCTCTACCGTAACCGTGATGGTTCTTGTATCGGTACATCCAAAGTCGTTGCAAAGTCGCAACCAGTATTTGGTCGTTTCGGTCAATGAGGGAATGTCCACGAAGATATTGGCGCCCCCTGAACTCCGCGCACCATCGATAGGATTCGAAAGGTCACCGGTCTCGCCGATATAGGGCTGGTTCCGGTTGGAGCCTCCGGATACAGAACCGAATCCGCCACTGAAATCGATCTGCAAAATCGACCGCACACCCGGCTTGACCGAGAAATCCTGCGGCTGGTTAAAGTCTGGGGCCTGGGCGCCCGCCATCAGCGGAAGGAACACACTTAGTGCTGCAACGGCTGATTTGGGCAGAGTCTTCACTACATTGGGAGGGTAATTCTGATTATGAGTTCGGAACTAAAGGTTTGTTCCTATAAAACTGAATTTCAGGTGGGAACTCATCCTCCCTGTCTGGTCGTTGGCAAAGCGTCTCGCTTAGCCGCGCCAGAAACCGCGCGTTCCTCGTCTCATCATTCCCCGATCTCCGCGATCGTGTCACAAGGAGGAAACGGGCATCACTCCAGCGAGAAGAACTCGCCGCTCTCAAGATCGACGAACTGACGCGGTCCCGAGGTGCCTTCGAAATAGAAATCCCAGGAGCCGCGGCCGAAACTGTACAGGTTCGGATAGGTTTCGCTGGCAGTGAAAAACCACTGATCGGAGCTCAGATCGAAGGCGAAGAGGTTGTCCGCCGTGCTGTCCGCCCAGATAAACATCCAGGCGTGCTCGCTATGGAATATCCAGGGGAATTCGTTGGTGTTGAAAGTCCCCAGCCAGTCGGAAACCCAGCCTTCCCCCAGTTCCACCGCATTGTCGAATGGTCCCGGCTCATCGGCTCCCTCTACGGTAACCGTAATGGTTCGGGTATCGGTGCAGCCAAAGTCATTGCAGAGGCGTACCCAGTATTGAGTTGTTTCGGTTAAGGGGGGGAAATCCACAAAGGCATTGGCTCCGCCGGAGCCTCGCGCGCCCTTAATGGGAGTCGAAAGGTCCCCAGACTCGCCGACGTAGAGTTGAAACCGGTTGGCTCCGAATCCCCGATAATCGATGGAAATGATCGACGGAACGTTTGGAAGGACGGTGATATCCTGCGGTGGATTGAAATCGGGAGTTTGAGCGGTGGCGGCAAGCGGGAACACCATGATTGACACCAACAGGGCTAGTTTGACCGAATTGTTCATGATACGGGAATATTAGGGCGTGGGAGAAAAAACCGGGTTCAGCTCGATCTAAAAACTCGGGTTCAGAATTTCTGACAATAAAGCGCCTTCCGGGTGCCCGGAAATCTGAAGGCCAAGAAGGTTTACATAGAAGACTGCCGACGCCAACTCGTTTTTCTGCTGACCCGACAATCGTCAGCAGAACGTTGCGGCGGCAAGGGATTGCCGCCCTCCAGTTCACCGATCACGCCTTCGATTTGGAGGGCGCCAATCCTTTGGCGCCGCCGACCTTCCTCGGCGAGACAATTGTTAGGCAGGGTCCTTAAGAGGTCGGCCATCGAGGCCTTTGGCCGTCAACTATGGATGGATCATGAACCTTTCGATCTTGCGTTCTGGAGGGCCGAGGGCCCCCGAGGCCGCAGGTATGATTCAGCTTGAATTTACGATCCCGGGACAAAACTTCGGGACAAAACTTCGGGCTTCGCCGAGGCGGGGCTATGGCTGGCAATGAACTACTCGCAGGGCAGAGTACAGGTAGGGCGTCAGGGCGCTCGAGGCCTGTGGTCATCAACCCGTCTTCGCCAAAGGCTTCGCCGAGGCGGGGCTATGGCTGGCAATGAACTGGTACTCGCAGGGCTGGGCACCCCTTTTAACGGGGCAAAACAGACCGCTTCTCATCTACGGACCGGGCTCGCTGTCTCCTCGTAGCTCGGGCTTATCCCGAAATAATCGGGATTGCCCCGGGTTCCCCATCGCTCGATTCCCCACACGCCACGTGGGCGCTTCCGGAGGATCGCAAGTTCTGTTTCAGCAGGGATGCTTCGCCCTACCCAAGATGTCCGTTTCCCAAAAGCCGGGTTAATTTGGAGGCGTTGAACCGCGGCACTCGAACGAGCCCCAGTTCGGATTGTCGAACTCTCCCGTCCCTTCAATCAAGGTTTGCGCCTCCGCTTTACCTTATTCTAGTGTCGTGTACCGCCATGGACCTGAAATCCAAAGCAAATATACGCCTCCTGAAGCGCTACCAGGCCTTTGAAATTCAATCGACCCGGGCCTTGGGCGGGTGGCTGCCCGGAATCGAGCGCTGGGAGGTAAAGCACGAGATCGGCCGCCACATTTGGGAGGACGCACAGCACAGCAAGGAATTGCGCACGCGCCTGTGGGAATTGCGCGTCGGCAATCCGGACCGGCCGGCGGAGGAGGACATCACCCTCATCTTTTCCCAACTCGTCCAGGCCCAAGCCGATTTTGAGTTCCTGGCCGGACTGTATCTGGTGGTTAAGGAAGCTTTGGTTCGCGCTTACATCGATTACGTGGATTCGACCTACGAGGTCTACGATGCCCCACCATTCCGGTTCTGAGGCGGCTGATCGCGGACAAGCAGGAGCAGATAAACTGGGCCCGACGTTCCATCGCCGAACTGGCCGACAGCGGTGAGAAGAAACGCCAGATGCACAGGTGGATGCAATTTGTGAAAGACTTGCTCGAGGCCGCTGGCGGCGTTGGCGGCCTCGAAGGCGGGTCAACTAAGGCAACCCCAAGTCTCCCACCCGGTTACGATCTCCTGCTGCCATTCCCCGAGGCCAGGCGCGATTCCCGATTTTCGGTCACACTCACCGGAGCACCTCCACCGAAGGAAGATGACAGGATCGGTCAAGTCGTCTGGCAGTTCTTCAATTACACCCAGGAGATGCAGGCGGCTGAATCTTTGGGAAGCGTGCTTTGGATGACCGGAAACATGCCCTGGGATTTCTATTTTGACCTGGCCCGGCACTGCTATGACGAAGTCAGGCACTCGAAGCTGGCCGAGACCCGCCTGGAGGGCCTCGGCCATCACGTAACCGACTTTCCCTGCTCGGTGGCGGCCTATGCCTGGCGGCAACTCGTAGATCCACTGCGAAGCTATTGTGCATTGACCTATGTTATCGAGACGGGCGCCTTCAAGTATAAGCATGAGACTTACCAGAAGCACCTCGAGGCGGGCGATATAGAGTCGGCGGAAGCGGTACTCTTCGATATCACAGACGAAACCATCCACGTAGGTTTGGGCAAAAGTGGGTGTCGCAGATGCTCAAGCCTTGTGGCTACGATGGAACGCTGGACGATCTCGTGGATGAGTGCCGGCAGTTGGTCCTCAAACACACGGTCAATCCGCTGCAACGCAAGGCGGCCGCGAGTTAGCGACCTGGCTACTTACGCGGTTGACTAAGTACTCGAACTCGATAAGGAAAAAGACCCAAGATCTCGGCTGCCTGGTCAGATCCATGCTTTCAAGACAGCACGCCATTCGGCCCCGAGCTCATGGCCGAGGGGCTTGCGCCTCCTATACGCACCCGCTTGAATGGATAGCAAATGCGCTCCCGGTCTGCGCCTGTAGGCAATGCTCGCCTTGCCCGATAGACATCAAGTTTCGCTCCCACGAGGTGTTGTTCAGTCTCGCTTCCACCGCTGGGGCTTTGGCGGCAATACTTTGAACGCTAGTTTCTTCTGCGCCAAACCTTGCTAAAAAGACACGAAATCGGAGGATTGTAGTAGGAATGACAATAGCAAAACAGGCGGATGTCGTGATCATAGGAGGCGGTGTTCTTGGAACCAGCGCCGCATTTCATCTCTCCACGCTTGGAAATAAACGAATCGTGCTTCTCGACCGCGGTCCCATCGCCAGCGGTACAACTCCCTTTGCCGCCGGCCAGACGTCCTATCTGAATCGGGATCCGGTGGCGCTGAAATTCGGCGTTTATTGCATCGACTTTTTCGAGCACTTTGAGGAACGGACTGGCTACCCTATTGACTTTCGGCAATGCGGGAGCCTGCGCATCGCCCTGACAGAGAAGTACCAGAGTGATCTGGAAGCGTGCTTAGGTGCCGCGCAGGAGGCCGGGCACGAGGTGACGCACATCTCTGACCGGCGAGCCCGTGAGCTCGTACCAACGCTGGAACCGCCCGCGGACTGCCGAATCCTATTTGTTCCACGAGACGGCTATGTGGAGCCCAAATCGGTCGCCGTAGCCTATGCTTCGGCGGCGCGGGACCGGGGTGTCGCCATCCACACACGGGTTTCGGCCACGGGAATCGAAACCCGAGAGGACCGAGTGCAAGGGGTCCGCACGTCAGAAGGTCTCATCGAAACACCTTGGGTCGTGCTGGCAGCCGGTGCATGGACCCGTCAGTTCGGCCAACGGCTGGGACTCGATCTGCACACCGTTCCGGTCCGCCATCAGGCCTTCGTGACCGCGCCTCTGCCCGATGTGAAAATCAACCAACCGATCGTTCGCATTACAGAGCCCCAGATCTACGTTCGCCACGAAGCCGCCGGCCTGCTTGTGGGGGGCTATGGATTCCAGCCGCTCAGTTTCGATATGGATGAGTTTCCGGCCGACTTCGAGATCCCGGCACTGCCCGCCGACCCGTTGTACTACGAGCAACTTGCTGCGGCCGCCAGCCGCTACTTCCCCTCTCTCCGCGGAGCGGTCATCATTCAGGAACGCCGTGGACTGCCCACGATGGCGCCCGATGGTCGCATGATCGCTTCGGAATCCGAACAGATGCCCGGATTAATTGTCCTGTCGGCATGCACCGTTGGAGGCATCCAACGTTCACCGGGTGCGGGTAGAATCGTAGCAGAGATCGTCTCGGGAAAGCCTCACTGGATCCCGCCCTCTCTATTGAGCGTGGATCGCTTTGGTGATCATTATTCCGACGATGAGAGCTTGCGCGCTCGTTGCGTGGAAACCTACGCCCATCATTATCACGAGATTCTCTGAGGGAGACACATTCTACCTGGCCCTTCGGCTCTGCTCTGGACAGGGCAGTTCGACGCCGCTTGGGCGATGCATTCACAATTCTCTGCGAAAATATTGACGTAATAGGTGTGCTAGTATAAATAGTACACTGCTCGTCAATCATGCTACCCTTCGAAGTAAGATTCAAGCCTGGAGAGCCTCCCTACCTGGGACTGATCTTTGCGGTCAAGAAGGCGATTGTATCCGGACAACTGAAAGGTGGCAGTTCATTTCCCTCGGTCAGGGTGATCAGTCGCGAGCTGCGCCTCAATCCGAATACGGTGCACAAGTCGGTAACCGTTCTAGTGCAGGAAAAAATGCTGGAGGTGCGTCCGGGCGTAGGCACGTTTGTGACCGACGGCATCAGGGCATCAGCCGATGACCGGGCGCAACTCCTCGAATCCGTCATGGAATCACTGGTAGTGGAGGCGAAGGGCGTCGGTCTGAGTCTGGACGAACTGCAGGAAGCCCTGGCCCAGCAGTGGAAAGAGCTATGAGGAGCAGAATTTGCAGCGAGAACCCTGATTGGTGCATAGAGACCCGGGGCCTGACCCGTCGGTTCGGCAAGATTACGGCGGTGGACAGGCTGGATCTGAAGGTGGCCAAGGGGACGGTCTGCGCCTTTCTCGGATCCAATGGAGCCGGCAAGACGACGACCATCAAGATGCTGATGAACATCATTTTTCCCACCGCCGGTGAATCTCGTGTTTTCGGTAAACGATCCCAGGACCTTGACCAGCAGGATTATGCCAGGATCGGCTATGTATCTGAAAATCAAAAGCTTCCCGACTGGATGACGGTAGACCAGTTGTTACGGTTTCTGCGACCGATGTATCCGACTTGGGATGACCAATTCTGCGATCTGCTGCTGGAATTCTTCGAACTGCCGAAGGAACGCAAAATAGCGCAGCTCTCGCGAGGCATGAGGATGAAAGCTGCGCTCGTCTCCTCTTTGGCCTACCGCCCTGAGCTGCTGATGATGGACGAACCGTTCACGGGGCTGGATCCGCTGGTGCGCGATGAGCTCACCCAAGGCATCCTGGAAATGACCCAACAGGAACACTGGACGGTTTTGATATCCTCACACGATATCGACGATGTGGAGCCCCTGGCGGACACGATCTGCATCATTCACGAGGCAAAACTACGGATTTACGAGCCCCTGGAAGGTCTCTACGATCGGTTTCGCAGCATTTCATTGGAATCGGTGCAAGCAGAACGAGTCCGCGAAGGCGCTCCCGCCACCTGGCTGGGAGCGGCTGCGGCACAGACACGCGTCTCGTTTATCGATAGTGCTTACCGGAAAGGGGAACTGGAAGTGGCGGTTCGAACACGTTTTCCCGACGCCCGGAATCTGAAAATCGAGCGCCTCACTTTGAAGTCGATCTTCATTGCTCTGCTGCGCTCGCTACAGCCTAACCGGAAGAACCTGGGAGAACTCTATGAATCTCATTTTAAATCAACTCCGTAAGGACCTGCAGCGCCTGCGCGTTCCGTTAGCGCTATGGATCGTTTTTCTGGCGAGTGTGGCCCTTCCCTATTTCGATTTGCTCTCGTTTGCCGGACTCGACGACTTTTCGTGGCGAATCTATCTCATCTACAGTGGATTCGGTTATTTTGCCTTCTGTGCATTGATCACGGCTTCGGCGATTCTCGAGGATCCGGTTGTAGATACGGAAGCGTTCTGGATATCGCGGCCGCCACGAGCGGGAACACTCCTTGCCGGAAAAGCCTGCTTTGTAGCCGTCACCGTGCTCGGCCCCACCCTTCTGCTGTTGACCGTGATCTTTGGGTATCACGGTCTCTGGCGGAGCCTGATGCCGGCTGCGATCGAAATCTGCTCTACTGCGATGCTCCTGGTGAGCCTAATCGCGGCGTGCGCCTGCCTGAAGAAGGATGCCATTCAATTCATGGCGGTACTCCTGGTTCTGCTTCTCGTCACCGTCGGGCTACAGATCGTTACCGTCGTCTACACAGATTTCGAACGGCCGTTTTTCGATAGAATCGGGCCATCAAGCCAGGAATCAAAACTGACCACCGGAGAAACCGAAACCGCACACATTGCCTCCCTGCTCGCGGGGGTGGCGCTGTTGAGTCTGGCGGTAGTGAATCAGTACCGGACTCGAAAGACCTGGCGATCGTGGGCGCTTCTACTGGCGGCTTATGTCGCTTCCTTTGCCGTATATAGATATTGGAATATCGGCTTAATTGGGCCGTCGCTGGAAAGGGGGATTCCCGCCTATCAGCTCTCTGTAAAGCCCTTTGTTTTTGGAATCTGGTCCGACCAGGAGCCACTGGATGCGGGGTTCCGCAAGCGATGGCAGGAATATCTGTCACGAAGGAGCCATCTCGACGTTGAGGCCATGGTTGAGCTCCAGGATCTCCCTCCGTCGTATGACTGGAAATCGCGCATCACTCGCGGTGAGACTGTAATCTCCGGTAAGAGTGAGCACCTGTCCGATGCTTGGTGGTTTAGGACTGGCAGTTTCAGGCATGGATTGCCGGAACGGGGGCTGGCCGAGGTACTCGGAGCCGACATTGCTCTGCTCAATGTTACCAGAAAAAGCACAGAATGGAGCACTATCGAACGTTCCAGTGCCTATAGCGTGCCTATACTCAATATAAAGCTCGAGGACCGGCCGCCCCGGAAGCCGGAGGTGGTTAGCGTCAAGGCAGATCTAGCGATCCTGCTCTACCGCTACGAGATAATGCTGGAAATGCCATTTGCTGAGGAACGCATGGAACACAACGGGTTCGGATTGGAGATCGAGCGGATTGATCATGAGGACGGCGGCCTATCGGTCTGGGTGAATGAGTATTACCCAAGTTCTAAGCTGGACCCAAAAAGCCACCACTGGAGAGGTAATCCGTATGACGGCTGGGGCAGCGGCAGAGCGCCACCGACGCGCGCGTACGTCGTCATGAATCGGAATCGAGGTGAAGCATTCGCCAAATTGATTCGCAATCCAAAGAAGAGTTCACTTCGCGGTTTCACCGTTCAGAAGGGCCGTTTCGCAACGATCCTACCGAAGGGAGTCGATGAGGCATGGCTGCGGGAAGCGACCCTGGTAGTGGCGGACAAGCTGCTCGTGGGGGTGCAGGAGCACACGATAGAGATCGAGCCGTTCGAGATCCCGGCAATGCCAAATCCCTAACCGTGCCCATCCGTGAGATCCGTGGTCTCTCCTCTATCGAGCTTAAAATCAATGCCGTATGGAACTCCATGGAGCAAAACTTGCTCGAAAAATAAGATCTTGAAGGATTGTAGTTCGGAGAATGTAAATGAATACGCCGAGCCCACCTCCGCGTTCTCTGCGAGCTCTGCGGTTAATCCAGCGGAAGGAAAGGAGTGCCCACGGCTGAGACGATCCCCCTTTCCCGATCATTACCTACTCTGGTTACGTTGAGAAGGAAGTAGCGGGAAGCGATTTCGATGGTAAATACCCTAACGAGGAGTATAAATGGTGAGTTGTAACACCCCTTACGAGTTTACCATATGCCGGCTACCCATCAACATGGCTTACTCCTAATCCCGGACATCTCGGGCTTTACGGAGTTCGTGAGCATGGTAGAGCTGTCTCACAGCGAACATATCATCGCCGACCTGTTGGAACTCCTCATCAACCACAATCACCTGGATCTGGAACTGTGCGAGATTGAAGGCGACGCCCTCTTTTTCTATCGCACAGGACCTGTTCCGACCTTTGAGGCGCTGCTGGACCAAGTAAAAATTTGGGTCCAGGCGTTTCACAGCCACCTCAAGCTGCTGAAGCGGGATATCTACTGCTCATGCGGCGCCTGCCAGAGTGTTGGCGATTTGGGGCTCAAAGTTGTCGGGCACTGGGGGGAGTTTTCGGCGTATGCCATCAAGGACAGGGTGAAAGTGATCGGCAAGGATGTGATCCTGGTACATCGGCTCTTGAAAAATTCCTTGTCACCCCGTGAATATCTGCTGGTGAGCGAGGTTCTCCTGGACCAATGTGGCGGGGCCAACGATACCCACGGCTTCGAGTCGCACGAAGAATCCTATCCCGTTTTAGGCACCGTGTCCCTGCGTTTTCTAACCCTTGAACCCTTCATCCAGGAGGTGCCGGACGCCCCTCTGCCCAGCCCGATCCCCAACCTGCCGGGTATCATCCGGGAGGAGGTCGATATTGCCGCACCAATGGAGAAGACAGCGGGGTATCTCGCAGACTTGGAACATATGCTGGAATGGGTGCATGGTCTCTCGCATCTGGAATACGACCGCTCTACCCCGCTCCAGTCGGGGCATCATCACGTGTGCGTTTTTCCCGATCAGGAATTGTCGATAACGCTGGACCAAGTCCTTCAGGAGCAGAATGAGTTTGTCGTCGTCAACCGCCTTCAGCCCCCGGCTCTGCTCCGCGAGCTCTTAATTGTCATCAAAGCAGAGCGGCTCAACGATCACACGAAAGTGAGCGAAACCTGGGCTTATACCCGAATACCGCTGGTTGGGTGGCTGTATGACCTGCTTATGGCCAAGAAGGTGCGCGGATTGGTCCGGCAAAGTCTGCTGAATCTGAAAGTCATCCTGGAGCGGCCCTAATCTACGGGTCTGCCCAGCGCGCGCATGCGATCGACGCGATACATGAGTTGGCTCTCACGCATGTCCTGGAGATTCATGGAGGTGCGTTCCCTTTCTCGGGGATCGGCTGCGGATTTACCTAACAAAGCGGATTCGCGGTAGGCCACGATGATCGTGTCCTGCAGGCGAGTATCCCTTCTACGATCTTCGTAGTTGTGGATAATATCGCGTTCCAAGGCCGCCCCCCGATTTCAGCTTCGTAGGCTTCCGTAAACGCTGCCACCGAACCCGATTTCCCGACCAGGAGAGGCAGGTAACTCAAAAAAACCTGCCTGGACTCCGAACCGGCATCGAGATCGAATCCATTGCTTATAGAACTGCTGCGGCACCGCGATCTGCTCTACGTTTACGTGAGGATGGTCACGTCTTTGCCCACCAATGCTCGAACGTCTCTCATCAGGATGCGCGACACCGCCATGCCGAAGCAGAGGAGCAGCAGAACCAACCCCAGGGGGTTTATTACGCGATTCAGACTCATGAAAACGATCAAGGAGATTTTTGTAGAGGCCTTCGTTCGTCGACTCGTCTCCGCCGCGCTTTGGCGTGGCTGCGCCGAAGCGGGGCTATTGCCGGCAATGAACCCGGGATCCGGTCCCTCCGCTCACGCAGAGGGCTACACGTAGCTCGCTCCGTGAGGAGCGGGAAAGGCAGGCAATCGACAAGCTTTATTAAAAGGTTCGTCATCGAGGACGGCTGGCCGTCAACTATGGTGCTCAATGAACCGAATATCGCCGCCAGGACGTTGCGGCGGCAAGGGATTGCCGCCCTCCATTTCTCGAATGACGCCTCGGATTTGGAGGGCGCCAATCCTTTGGCGCCGCCGACCTTCCTCGGTGGCAAAACTCTGGTCGGGTTCATTAAGAGGGCGGACATAACGTATCCGGTGTAACGTACGCTCGTCGCGGTAGACGATTGAGCGGAACCATCCGGTCAGAAGGAATACAGCACGGATCCTCTGCTTGATCGCGGGCTGCGAAAAGATGAAACGAAACAGAGAAAACTCACAGGGAACGCTGCCCAATATCCCCTTGCCACGAATTGGATTATTACTTGGACTCAAAAGTTGCAGCAACATGGAGAAAAAACCGATTCAATCAGACGATATCGATCCCGCCGTTTACGACCTGTTCGATCGCTACGTTCACAGTCAGATCAGCCGGCGTCAGTTTCTCGAACGCGCATCCAGGTATGCCGTGGGCGGGCTTACGGCTTCGGCCATTCTCGCTTATCTCTCGCCCCGCTACGCCGAGGCCGCACAGATCGACCCCCAGGACTCAAGGCTTCGCTCGGAGTACGTCACTTACGACTCGCCCAAGGGAGCAGGACCCATGCGTGGTTACCTGTCGCGGACGACCGAGACCGAGGGAAAATTGCCCGGAATCGTCGTGGTGCATGAAAACCGGGGCCTCAATCCACACATCGAGGATGTTGCCCGCCGGGCAGGTTTGGCTGGGTTTCTCGCCTTTGCGCCGGACGCGCTGACCCCGCTGGGCGGATATCCCGGCACCGATGACGAAGGCAGGCAACTCCAGCGTCAACGCACATCGGATACCATGCTCGAGGACTTCATTGCGGCCTACTCCTACCTCTCGGCGAACCCCGAATGTAGCGGCAGCGTTGGGGCTGTGGGCTTCTGCTTTGGCGGATGGATTGCCAACATGATGGCTGTCCGCATCCCCGAACTGGCAGCGGCGGTACCGTTCTACGGACGCCAACCCGCCGAGGAAGACGTACCTGGGATAAACGCGCCCTTGCTGCTTCACTACGCCGCAGAGGATCCCCGTGTTAACGAGGGCTGGCCGGCCTACGAAGCCGCTTTAATGAAAAATGAGAAAGCTTATACCGCGCGTATTTACCCTAGCGTGAGGCACGGATTTCACAACGATTCGACCCCACGCTTCGACAAGCAGGCAGCGGACCTCGCCTGGAAGCGGACAATCGACTTTTTCCGAGCGAATTTGGGCTAGGCGCAGATTCAGCGAACCTGGGTAAATGTGAATCGGTTTTCCAGCCTACAAGGGCCGACGTCCCCGGAGGCCGCTTAGAAGTCAGGATACGGGACCGAGTCGGCTGCCCGCCGGCCAGGCATGAGCAGAGATCAGCAAGGTTGCCACCTTACGGACTCGCGGGCCCTCGTTCCTCCAGAGCTGATACGGACTGTGTTTCCGGTCAATTTGCTGCGCGGTTTCTTAGCATTCACTACGGAGGTTTTCCTATTGCCCTTCCTTATGGATTTTGTAACGCATTGATACATGAGAATATCCGTTTATTCTCATAAGGCTCTAAGGTCCTGATTTGATCCTCCCATGTGCCTGGCGGTAGGCAAATTCCTCGCTCAACCGAGGATGCCGTGAAAGAAAGGGGAAGACACCCAAACCATAGCGGAAAGAGTAATCGATGACCGACACGAAATACCCGCACGGAGATACCTCGTGGTACTTACACGACCGGCTCGGCATGTTCATCCACTGGGGCCTCTACGCCCTGGCCGCACGGCACGAGTGGGTCAAGAACCGGGAAGAGCTGACGGATCAGGAGTACGAAGCCTACTTCGAGCACTTTTTCCCTGATCTCTATGATCCGACGGAATGGGCCCGACTGGCGCGCCAGGCCGGTATGAAATACGTCGTGCTTACTTCCAAGCACCATGAGGGTTTCTGTCTCTGGGATTCCGAATTCACCGACTACAAGGCGACGAAAACGCCATGGGGAAAGGACCTGCTTGTCCCCTTCGTCGATGCTTTTCGAGCCGAGGGGCTGAAAGTCGGATTCTACTACTCGCTGCTTGATTGGCACCACCCGGATTACCCGATCGACATTCGGCATCCCCAGCGCAACGATGCCGCCGCCAGGAAAGCCACCGCCGGGCGCGATATGCGCAAATATGCCGAATATATGCGCAATCATGTGCGCGAGCTTCTAACCCGGTTCAAGCCCCTCGATATTATATGGTTCGACTTTTCCTTTCCCGGTGAAGACGGCAAGGGACGCGACGACTGGGAATCGGAGGAATTGCTCTCCCTGACACGTGAACTGGCCCCCGATATTCTGATCGATAATCGCCTCGACCTGCCCGGCGCAGGTGACTTTGTGACCCCGGAACAGTATCAGCCCGCCGCATCGATGAAGGACGAGGACGGCAATCCGGTAATCTGGGAAGCGTGTCAGACATTTTCCGGCTCATGGGGATACCATCGCGATGAGATGACCTGGAAAAGCGTTGACCAGTTACTCTGGATGCTGGTCGACGGCGTCAGCAAAGGGGGTAATCTGCTCTTGAACGTCGGACCGACCGCACGTGGCGAATTTGACTATCGGGCGCGCGCTCGGCTCGTCGGGATAGGAGAATGGATGAGATATAACAGTCGTTCCATCTACGGGTGTGGTGCGGCGCCAAGCGAATTGCCCACTCCAACCGATTGCCGCTATACCTACAGCCCGGACACGAACCGACTCTACCTCCACCTCATGGCCTGGCCTTTCAAGAGCGTTCATTTGCCCGAGCTCAGCGGCAAAGTCAAGTATGCCCAATTTCTGCACGACGCCAGCGAAGTGAAAATCGCAAACGCCGAGGAGGGCACGGCCGGATTGACCCGGCAGATGATGCCCAAAGGCGCCGCCACGCTGGAGCTTCCCACGGTCAAGCCCAACGTCGCCATACCGGTGATTGAGCTTTTCCTAGACTAGGAAGGGAAATGTTCTATTGATTTCTCTCATTTTTGGTGTCCTGGGGACCTGCGCTAAGAGCGGCTTTGATCGAGTCCGCCGTACGTCCCAAGAAAAGGCGGCCATCTGAAACCTTCGTCAATTCTCGTTTGCTGGTCAGCAGTACATGCTAGACGAAGGGGTGGAAATCGCCGCATACAAAAATCTGGTCGGGTTGGGTCTTCACATACAGGCGCTGGACCAGATCGCCGATGAAAGCTACGAGCACCTGATCATAGCTACGTCCACTATGACTTTTAGTAATCGCTGGCCGAATAGTGTGCCCACTAAGCAGCCGCCGTCCTCCTTCGGCGAACGATGGCGAGCCGGGCACCAACCACGCGAGAATAAACGCTTCTCATTCTCTGCCGAACGCGTCTTGTAGCTGGAAACCTGGCGCCACCCCGGCACAGCACGCGGGAGCCTGAAATATGCAAAACAAGCACGAAACCAACGATTACTTTATCGAGACCCTTTTCGATATGCCACTATCTATCCAACCACTTATACGCCTCCTTGGAATTCCGCCAGAGGATCTTTTCCAGGACCTCCTCGCCGGCATCGGCAAAGTAGTCGCACACGATGTTTAAGGTAAGCGCGTACTCCCCTACCTGTTCGCAAGGCGTCCAATTACTTGAATAGAGAAGCCGCTCGACCCCAATTGTCTCGACCAGTAAATCGATCGTGGAACGATAGTATTCGACATCCGCCGGAGCCGGCTGGATAGCCGCTTGCTCCACCATTCCGGACAGCTTGCAGAAGACGTTGGCACAATTGGACAACTCCCGCATGCCGTCTGTCCAGACCGGATCGGGCTCGCCACCATCGACATCGATACCCGCAGTGTGATTGACAATGATGCGCAACGCAGGATGCCGGCGCGCCAATCCGGCCAGGTTCTTGAGTTCCTCGCGGTGCACCATCAGATCGAGCGACAGGTCCCGCTCAATCAGCATCCCGGCACAGGCATTCAGTCGATCGCTTCCATAGGGCACGTTGCGGCCTATGCGAATGCGCAGACCCCGAAAAAGCGGATTGGCGGAGCAAATCGATCCAGGTTGGATTTGAAGGCATCGTCCTCCGGGTCCAAGTTGCCCACGAAGCCTTTTATTAGTGGTTCGTCCCTGGCTAAATCGAGGATCCACTGGTTGTCCTCCAGCCATACGCTGGCCTCCACGACGATTACTCCCGTAATTCCCGCAGGCTGAGCCAGCGCCTTGTATCGATCCGGCATACTAGGTCTGAATATGACATCGTGCTTTGGAGTGGGCCAAGGTACCCCCTATGGACGTTCGGTATCATAAAAATGAATATGCGTGTCTATAATCATAGGGGTCATCTTGCCCGCGTGGGTAACGGATTCCAATCAAATATGTATTTCGGTTGAGGGTCGACGGAAGGACTTCGTCTCAGAGGCGCTGAAGATGAACTCACGTCGTCTGAACGGGATCCGTCTACGCTTGAAGGCTGACCTGAAACTTAGCCTCCAGAGCGGGCTGGCGGGCGATAGAGTGACGTTTTTGCGAAGCGCAAACATGGTCATGCAGCGTTCGCTTCGGCCTCGGGCACCAGCGTGAAGCCGAGCGATCGGGCGCTCATTTTAAGGCTGCACAGTCTTCGTTGACAGAAGCGATCCTCGTAGCGTTCGGCTCCTTCGTCGACATAGTCTTGGCCGTAACGAAGCATGCGGTAGATGAGCACAGCGAGTTTGCGAGCCAGGGCGAAGACGGCCACCGCGCCGCTCTTGCGCCGGGCGGTGCGCCGATAACAGGCACCCAGCGCGCTCGGGGAGTGGCGCAGGGTCAGCGCGCACATGCGCAGGATGGCGGCCATCCGGATGGCGCCGAAGCTGTTTGGTCTTTTCTTGAGCACCTTGCCCGCCGAGAAGGCCATTTTGGGACTCAGACGCAACCAGGAGACAAAGTGATGTTCGTCGGGGAAAGCGCTCAGATCCAAGCCCACTTCGGTCAATGCCACCTGCGCGGCCCCGGTGCTGATCGCGTCGATACGCGTGAGATCTACCCCGTAGAGCCGCCACAGCGCCGTGCGCATCGGTTGCTCGCCCCGCTTGCCCATGGCCCTTTCCTTGGTCGGGTTGGGATGCGCTGGCGGCTTGAGGCTACGGCGCCGGGCCGGCTGCAGCGCCTCGATCTGTTCGATGAGCTGCTGTTCATACTGGGCAATCATCTCTTCGAGCTGGTCATACAACTGCAGCGCCCCACGCAGGTTGAAAAGGTGTTCGCGCCGCCAGTTGCCGATGAGGTGCTCGGCGAATTGGGCCTGGCTCTTTCGGCAGCGTTTGTCCCGCAGGGTGGCCAGCTTTTTGGGACTGCGCTGCCCGGCCACGATGGCCCGGATGATGGCCATCCCGGTCTTGCCGGTAATGTCGGTGACCGCCCGGTGTACCTGCACGTTCATCTGGTCGAGTGCCTTCTGCATCCACTGCACCATCTTGGAACGTTCTTCCACCAGATTAGCCATTTGGCGCTGCAACGCACGAAGCGCACAGATCTTTTCCCCGGGTCGGAAGGAGCCCCGTAATAGTCCGCAACTGTGCAAGAGTTGAATCCACTGACAATCGATCATATCGGTCTTGCGTCCGGGGACCCCATGCAACTGCTTCGCATTGACCAGCACCACTTCGAGGCCCCGCGACTCCAACAGCTCATATAACGGGATCCAATATACCCCCGTGCTCTCCATCGCCACCGATTCGACCCCTTCATGCACTAGCCAGTCGGCCAGCTCGTTCAACTGTGGTGTCGTCGTGCCGAATTGCTGCACATTGACTTTGTTATCCCCGCGGGCCGGGCCGCATACCCAATGCTCCTCACTTCCTAAATCAATCCCCGCGCTGTTCGCCCGGATCACCGGCAAGGCCTGTATCGGCCGCACCTTCTTTTTTCCCCTGCGCTTGCTCTTTTTCGATGCCATGGTAGCTTCCTCTTTGATTACATTTTGGTTATGGCATTGGCTGCGGCCCGAGGTGGCCGTTATGTCAGGATTCTGACCTGGGGGAGAGCCCGTGCAAACGGGCCTCGCCAATGTTGGATGGCCGACTCGGAACCAGACTAATGTTGGGGCATATTCAGCTCCAGTGTTCGCATCGGTTTTGACTGCCGCAGCCAATGCCGGTTCACCCTCAGTAATACCCACCACCAACGGCGCCACAAGCTGAAGTTTCACTCCTGTTTGATCCGGCAAGCGCAGCGCGCCGGGGGCTTGGCTGACCTGAAACTTAGCCTCCAGAGCGGGCTGGCGGGCGATAGAGTGACGTTTTTGCGAAGCGCAAACATGGTCATGCAGCGTTCGCTTCGGCCTCGGGCACCAGCGTGAAGCCGAGCGATCGGGCGCTCATTTTAAGGCTGCACAGTCTTCGTTGACAGAAGCGATCCTCGTAGCGTTCGGCTCCTTCGTCGACATAGTCTTGGCCGTAACGAAGCATGCGGTAGATGAGCACAGCGAGTTTGCGAGCCAGGGCGAAGACGGCCACCGCGCCGCTCTTGCGCCGGGCGGTGCGCCGATAACAGGCACCCAGCGCGGTCGGGGAGTGGCGCAGGGTCAGCGCGCACATGCGCAGGATGGCGGCCATCCGGATGGCGCCGAAGCTGTTTGGTCTTTTCTTGAGCACCTTGCCCGCCGAGAAGGCCATTTTGGGACTCAGACGCAACCAGGAGACAAAGTGATGTTCGTCGGGGAAAGCGCTCAGATCCAAGCCCACTTCGGTCAATGCCACCTGCGCGGCCCCGGTGCTGATCGCGTCGATACGCGTGAGATCTACCCCGTAGAGCCGCCACAGCGCCGTGCGCATCGGTTGCTCGCCCCGCTTGCCCATGGCCCTTTCCTTGGTCGGGTTGGGATGCGCTGGCGGCTTGAGGCTACGACGCCGGGCCGGCTGCAGCGCCTCGATCTGTTCGATGAGCTGCTGTTCATACTGGGCAATCATCTCTTCGAGCTGGTCATACAACTGCAGCGCCCCACGCAGGTTGAAAAGGTGTTCGCGCCGCCAGTTGCCGATGAGGTGCTCGGCGAATTGGGCCTGGCTCTTTCGGCAGCGTTTGTCCCGCAGGGTGGCCAGCTTTTTGGGACTGCGCTGCCCGGCCACGATGGCCCGGATGATGGCCATCCCGGTCTTGCCGGTAATGTCGGTGACCGCCCGGTGTACCTGCACGTTCATCTGGTCGAGTGCCTTCTGCATCCACTGCACCATCTTGGAACGTTCTTCCACCAGATTAGCCATTTGGCGCTGCAACGCACGAAGCGCACAGATCTTTTCCCCGGGTCGGAAGGAGCCCCGTAATAGTCCGCAACTGTGCAAGAGTTGAATCCACTGACAATCGATCATATCGGTCTTGCGTCCGGGGACCCCATGCAACTGCTTCGCATTGACCAGCACCACTTCGAGGCCCCGCGACTCCAACAGCTCATATAACGGGATCCAATATACCCCCGTGCTCTCCATCGCCACCGATTCGACCCCTTCATGCACTAGCCAGTCGGCCAGCTCGTTCAACTGTGGTGTCGTCGTGCCGAATTGCTGCACATTGACTTTGTTATCCCCGCGGGCCGGGCCGCATACCCAATGCTCCCTACTTCCTAAATCAATCCCCGCGCTGTTCGCCCGGATCACCGGCAAGGCCTGTATCGGCCGCACCTTCTTTTTTCCCCTGCGCTTGCTCTTTTTCGATGCCATGGTAGCTTCCTCTTTGATTGCATTTTGGTTATGGCACTGGCTGCGGCCCGAGGTGGCCGTTATGTCAGGATTCTGACCTGGGGGAGTGCCCGTTCAGACGGACCTCGCCAATGGTTGATGGCCGACTCGGAACCAGACTAATGTTGGGGCATATTCAGCTCCAGTGTTCGCATCGGTTTTGACTGCCGCAGCCAATGCCGGTTCACCCTCAGTAATACCCACCACCAACGGCGCCACAAGCTGAAGTTTCACTCCTGTTTGATCCGGCAAGCGCAGCGCGCCGGGGGCTTGGCTGACCTGAAACTTAGCCTCCAGAGCGGGCTGGCGGGCGATAGAGTGACGTTTTTGCGAAGCGCAAACATGGTCATGCAGCGTTCGCTTCGGCCTCGGGCACCAGCGTGAAGCCGAGCGATCGGGCGCTCATTTTAAGGCTGCACAGTCTTCGTTGACAGAAGCGATCCTCGTAGCGTTCGGCTCCTTCGTCGACATAGTCTTGGCCGTAACGAAGCATGCGGTAGATGAGCACAGCGAGTTTGCGAGCCAGGGCGAAGACGGCCACCGCGCCGCTCTTGCGCCGGGCGGTGCGCCGATAACAGGCACCCAGCGCGGTCGGGGAGTGGCGCAGGGTCAGCGCGCACATGCGCAGGATGGCGGCCATCCGGATGGCGCCGAAGCTGTTTGGTCTTTTCTTGAGCACCTTGCCCGCCGAGAAGGCCATTTTGGGACTCAGACGCAACCAGGAGACAAAGTGATGTTCGTCGGGGAAAGCGCTCAGATCCAAGCCCACTTCGGTCAATGCCACCTGCGCGGCCCCGGTGCTGATCGCGTCGATACGCGTGAGATCTACCCCGTAGAGCCGCCACAGCGCCGTGCGCATCGGTTGCTCGCCCCGCTTGCCCATGGCCCTTTCCTTGGTCGGGTTGGGATGCGCTGGCGGCTTGAGGCTACGGCGCCGGGCCGGCTGCAGCGCCTCGATCTGTTCGATGAGCTGCTGTTCATACTGGGCAATCATCTCTTCGAGCTGGTCATACAACTGCAGCGCCCCACGCAGGTTGAAAAGGTGTTCGCGCCGCCAGTTGCCGATGAGGTGCTCGGCGAATTGGGCCTGGCTCTTTCGGCAGCGTTTGTCCCGCAGGGTGGCCAGCTTTTTGGGACTGCGCTGCCCGGCCACGATGGCCCGGATGATGGCCATCCCGGTCTTGCCGGTAATGTCGGTGACCGCCCGGTGTACCTGCACGTTCATCTGGTCGAGTGCCTTCTGCATCCACTGCACCATCTTGGAACGTTCTTCCACCAGATTAGCCATTTGGCGCTGCAACGCACGAAGCGCACAGATCTTTTCCCCGGGTCGGAAGGAGCCCCGTAATAGTCCGCAACTGTGCAAGAGTTGAATCCACTGACAATCGATCATATCGGTCTTGCGTCCGGGGACCCCATGCAACTGCTTCGCATTGACCAGCACCACTTCGAGGCCCCGCGACTCCAACAGCTCATATAACGGGATCCAATATACCCCCGTGCTCTCCATCGCCACCGATTCGACCCCTTCATGCACTAGCCAGTCGGCCAGCTCGTTCAACTGTGGTGTCGTCGTGCCGAATTGCTGCACATTGACTTTGTTATCCCCGCGGGCCGGGCCGCATACCCAATGCTCCTCACTTCCTAAATCAATCCCCGCGCTGTTCGCCCGGATCACCGGCAAGGCCTGTATCGGCCGCACCTTCTTTTTTCCCCTGCGCTTGCTCTTTTTCGATGCCATGGTAGCTTCCTCTTTGATTACATTTTGGTTATGGCATTGGCTGCGGCCCGAGGTGGCCGTTATGTCAGGATTCTGACCTGGGGGAGAGCCCGTGCAAACGGGCCTCGCCAATGTTGGATGGCCGACTCGGAACCAGACTAATGTTGGGGCATATTCAGCTCCAGTGTTCGCATCGGTTTTGACTGCCGCAGCCAATGCCGGTTCACCCTCAGTAATACCCACCACCAACGGCGCCACAAGCTGAAGTTTCACTCCTGTTGGATCCGGCAAGGGTCAGCGCGCCGGGGGCGCGACTAATGTGAAACTTAGCCTCTGGAGCGGGCGGGCGGGCGGTTCGTCCCTGCCCTCACGGGCAGAGCTACACCGGGGCCTTGTGGCTCGCTCCGTGAGGAGCGGGAAGAGTGCTGACGTGAGTTTTACCCTTGATATATCCGGCAAGCGTCAGCGCAGCCGGGGGCTGGACTAACCTGAAACTTAGCCTTGGGAGCGGGTTTGCGGGCGATGGAATCGATGTCAAGTGAATTTTGTTGGACCGTTAGCCCAGTCGCGCTAAAGAGCCGGAAATGACGTAGCGCACTGCTTATCGGAGCGCAGCGTAGATTGCGGTGCGAAGTGGGAGATACGGGCGGTCCGGGATCCCGGGGCAACCCCCGGCGCTGCCGGCGGTAAGCCCGCGTAGAAAGAGCGGCCATTGCGGTGCGAAGTGGGAGATACGGGCGGTCCGGGATCCCGGGGCAACCCCCGGCGCTGCCGGCGGTAAGCCCGCGGGCTACGAAAGAGCGGCCATTGCCGAAGACGATCGCAGGTGCGGGCCGCGGCCGGAAGTTTCACTCCTGTTTGATCCGGCCAAGCGTCAGCGCGGGGGCCGGCCTTGGGCGGGTTTGCGGCGTGTCAAGTGAATTTTGTTGAGCTAACCTGAAACTTAGCCTTGGGAGCGGGTTTGCGGCGTGTCAAGTGAATTTTGTTGAGCCGTTAGTCCAGTCGCGCTAAAGAGCCGGAAATGACGTAGCGCACTGCTTATCGGAGCGCAGCGTAGATTGCGGTGCGAAGTGGGAGATACGGGCGGTCCGGGATCCCGGGGCAACCCCCGGCGCTGCCGGCGGTAAGCCCGCAGGCTACGAAAGAGCGGCCATTGCCGAAGACGATCGCAGGTGCGGGCCGCGGCCGGAAGTTTCACTCCTGTTTGATCCGGCCAAGCGTCAGCGCGGCCGGTGGCGCCACTGACCTGAAACTTCACTGCTGGAGTAGGATTAAGTGTTCAGGTGTCAGGATTCGATTGCGCTTCCTCAGAACTGACAACTGTTCACGAGCGAAGCGAGAAGGCCTGACACCTGAAACCTCTCCCTAGTTTCACCCACGATATATCCGGCCAAGCGCAGCGCGGCCGGGGGCCTTGCTAACCTGAAACTTAGCCTCTGGAGCGGGTTTGCGGGCGATGGAATCGATGTCAAGTGAATTTTGTTGGAACGTTAGGTTGGATTCATCGAGGAGCCCGCAAGGCGAAGTTTCACTCCTGTTTGATCCGGCCAAGCGCAGCGCGCCGGGGGCTTGGCTGACCTGAAACTTAGCCTCTGGAGCGGGTTTGCGGGCGATGGAATCGATGTCAAGTGAATTTTGTTGGACCGTTAGCCACTTCGATGTTGGGCGCTCAATGTCGACTGAACGCGAAGGCGTCCAGCTACGCCTACTCTGAACGCGACGACCTCCGCCAAGGTTGCCGCCTTTGTAAAAGCGCCAGATACCTCGGCTGCTCGCAGCCGGCTTCGCAAGAAGAAGGTGCTACTTTCAGCTTTCCAATAGCCGCTGGGATCTGCTTAACTTAGAAAAGGATCCACCTCATCTTTTGCGGAATCTATGAAAACCTATCGATTTGTGGGCGGAAATACAGCCCCGGAGACATTTCCCGTAGAGCAGTTGATCGCGGCCGCTGCCAAGGGCATCGCCGAAGTGGGAACGCAGTTTATCGGCTATCCGGGCGACCTGGGCCACCAGGGCCTGAGAGAAGTTATGGCCCAACGGGAGTCCGACCGTGAGGGCGTCGACGTATCGCCGGACCACATCGCACTCATGAACGGTTCCATGCAGGCCATCACCCTCATGGCAGAGACATTCATGAAGCAGCCGGGCGACATCATCGTGACCGAGGAGCTGACCTATATGGGGACTATCGGCGCCTATAGGAAGTTAGGTGCCAAGCTCGTCGGCATACCGATGGATGAAGATGGGATGAAGATCGACGCGTTGGACAGGACCTTGGAAGAACTCCACCGGAAAGGAACGCCACCCGCATTCATCTACACCATACCAACCTACCACAACCCGACCGGCCTCGTAATGTCGACGGAACGACGCCTACAGCTCATCGCAGTAGCGAGGAAATACCAAGCCATCGTGGTCGAAGACAACTGCTATGGCGATGTACACTATGAGGGCGATAAACCCCCTGCCCTCTATGCCTTGGACGACGATCCGCGGCACATCTATCTTTGCTCCCTTTCGAAGATCCTGGGCCCGGGGGTACGACAAGGGTATATTTACGCGCGGCCACCCTGCCTGAATACGATACTGGACCGGCGCTACGACGGGGGTAACAGTCTACTATCCGCTTCCATTCTGGCGGCCTATTTCAAGGATAATATCTGGCAGCATTGCGAAGTTGTGAATGGATTGCTACGCCAGAAGCGCGACGCTACCCTGGCCGCACTGCAGGATCACATGGGTGACATCTGCTCCTGGATCCGTCCCATCGGTGGTCTTTTTACCTGGGTGAAATTTCCCGATGATGTCGATCGGGGGGCTCTGGAGAAGATGGCCTTGGAACGCGGTTTCATTCACTCACCCGGGCGTGTCCTCCATGTTGAAGGAGAGGACATTCCCTACCTGCGCCTCTCATTCGGCTCGATCCCTCTGAATGACATCCCGGAAGCGATCGGGATACTCAACGAATGCATGCGCGCGGCACGCCGACAGGAGGTGCTGAGCGCTGTCGCAGCGAGCTGACGCCCCCCACTCATGTTACCACGAAGGAAAAGGGAACCCATACCAGGAGACCATCATGCCACAGATTATTGGAGAAGGAGCCTTCACCTACGAGATTCAACTGCAGTGGGCAAAACTGCCGGATAGCTGGATTCTCAAGGACGTCGCCGATGTCGAGGTCGACGACGCCAATGACCGTGTCTACGTCTTCCAGCGCTGGAAGCACCCTATGCTGGTGTTCGACCGTGAAGGGAATTTCATCGAAACCTGGGGATCGGAAATCTTCACGCGCGCCCACGGGGTCACGCTCGGTCCGGACGGTCACCTCTATTGTGTCGACGACTACGGCCATAACGTACGTAAATGCACAGTCGCCGGCGAGGTGCTGCAGACCTGGGGTACTCCCGATCGATCATCCGGCCACTATAGCGGGAGACCATTTAACGGGCCCACCAAGGTGGCATTCGATCCCAAAACGAACGGATTTTACGTTTCCGACGGATACGGCAATGCCCGCGTACACAAGTACTCGGCCGAAGGCGACTACCTGTTTTCCTGGGGGGAACCGGGACAGGGCCCGGGACAGTTCAATCTCGCCCACAGCGTCAACACCGATCGTGAAGGCAGAGTCTATGTCGCATCCCGGGAAGGCACCCGCCTACAGGTGTTTGACGACGAAGGAAACTACCTGACGGAGTGGCGCGGACCACATAAGCCCAATGGAGTTACTATATCCAATAGTGAACCCCAGCTTTGCTATATCGGTGAAGCGAGCGCCGCCTTCCCGGAAAATAAGGGAGTGCGGGGTTTTGGCGACTGTATCGCCATCTTCGATCTCGATGGCCACTGCCTGATCCGCCTCGACCACGATTCCCTCCCCTTCAAAGGCACCCATGGTATCGCGGTAGACGAGACAGGGAGCATCTACTGCACCATGGTAACCTGGGGTCGTGGCCCCTGGATCGACCCCGGGGAAATGCAGCTCATGTTCAAGCTGAAAAAGGTGGGGTGATGGAGCCTGAGAACACTTCGTGGGGAGCATTGTCTCCAGGGGTTCCTGGTTTTAGCGGGATGAAACTGCAAAGTGCAGAGTCTCCCCCCCGGACGTATCGGACCCACCCCGGCCTGCGGCCACCCCTCTGAGGAGGGGACCGTTATAGCTGGCTACCGTTAGGCAAAGTTCCCCTCTTGGGAGGGGTGGCCGCAGGCCGGGGTGGGTCGAGCGTTGAACCTGTCGACGCAGTCTCAGCTGAGGAGGAAGACGAAGACCGGACCGATGGCCTGCAACGGCCGTAGTTTCACCCCCGTTTGATCCGGCAAGCCTCAGCGCAGGCAGACGCGCGACTTCTCTCACCCTTTCGCGCTCGCCAGCACCGATTCGAAAAAAGCATCCCGGTTGTCCTCGCCCGAGTGCTGCGCTATCCAGTCCTTGTAGGAGGTTGCGGCACGGCTCTTGGAATGAACGACTAACGGGGCATTTCCCAACGCGCGCACCAGTCCCTCCCGCAATGCGATCCCTTCCCGTTCTTCGAGAGTAGATCCCTCAGTCGCGTGGCATCGGAAATCCATCGACCAGCGTGCGGTCCGGGATGAATTCGCTTTGCTGGAATGGAACGTCAGGTTGCTGAACAAAAGGAGGTCACCTGGATTCATGGGCACGGCGACCGGTTCGCCCTTCGCTTCAATGTCTGAGCGTTGGTGTATCATGCCGTCGTCCCCTTTTTTGCCCTGCAAAAGCCCCCATTGCCGGCTACCCGGAATTACCCAGAGACAGGAATTCCGCTCGGTCACCGGAACCAAGGGCACCCATGTTGTGACAATGTGCGTGCGCTCGGTCTTGTTCAAAAAAACTCCCGCTTTCATGCTGCTGTAATACTGGCTGTCCTGGTGCCAGGCAAAGCCCTTGCGCCCCGGAAGAATGAGCCGGAGATCGTGTACACCATCGTTGGTCACCTCGAGCCCGAGAAGGGTCGTCAGTACTTTTAAGATGACCGGATGAGTATAGATGTCGTAGACTTCGGGACCAAGCGTGCGGTCGGTTTTTACCTTGGTATGCCATCCTGCCAAAGGGTTCTTTCGCGTTCCTTTTCGGTTAGCACAGAGCGTAGCTATGCGCCGTTCGAAGGATTCATTCTCGTACAGGGATTCAATCTCTCCCTTCGCCCGCAGCTCCCTCGCGAATGCATCCACTCCCTTGGTCACCCGCTCACGCATCGGATCCAGTTCACTTGGATCAAGCGCGTTCCGAATAACCACATAACCCTCGCGCTCATAGCTCTGACGCAGCGCGAGAAGATCCGACGAGGTCTGTTCGTTAAGCATAGCCGTTTACCTTCAAGATTGCCAGATAACCAAGTTAATACCGGCAAGGCAACTCCTCTCGACTACCAAATCACCCGCACTCCTTTGTATCTCGAGATATTAGGCTCGTCGGTAACGATCCTTAGCTTGTACACCAACCCCTGCGCCACCAGCATACGATCAAAAGGGTCGCGGTGAATCCACGGCAGATTTATTAGGCGTTGAATTAGTCAATAGTCCGCAAATGCACCGTCATCTTCGTGACGGAACATCCCACGCAATCGGTAGGTTTCATCGCGAATAGCTTCTAAAGCCTCATCTTCCATATCCACGCCGAGTCCCGGCGCGGTGGGAAGCTCTATAAACCCATTTTTAAACAGCAGCGGCTCTTTGAATAGTCCCTCACCCCGCCGATCACCGCCCTCGCTGATAAGTAGATTAGGTATTGTTGCCATCACATGAACGGAAGCGGCCACTCCGATCGGTCCGGCGGCATTGTGCGGGGCAATCGCCATATTGTGAACCTCCGCCATAGCCGCGATTTTCTTGAGTTCAAGGATTCCCCCGCAGTGTCGGATATCGGGCTGCAGAATGTCGCACATTTCGCGCTCAATTACTTCGCGGAAACCCCAGCGAGTCAAGTGGCGCTCGCCTGTGGCAATGGGCACTGTGGTCGACTGCGACAACCTCAGGAGCGGCTCGTTATTTTCCGGATGGCAGGGCTCTTCGGCAAAGAGCAGCCGCAGAGGCTCCAGTTCCTTAAGAAGAATGGCTCCCATGGTGGGACTCAACCGCCGGTGCAGATCGACCGCGATGTCCACTTCATCGCCGACGACTTCGCGAACCGCAGCTACTCGTTGAACCATTGTGTCAATTGTCCTGGGCGTATCGACGAAGCGCACCGGGCCCGTCGCGGCGCCCATTTTTACAGCCGTAAAGCCAGCATCGACAGCCTTGGATGCGTTCTCCCGGCATTGCGCGACGCTCGAACCTCCAACTCCGGTATAGACCCGAACCCGCTCTCGCACCGATCCACCCAGCAGCTTCCAGACCGGCAGCCCGACGGTCTTGCCAAACAGGTCCCACATCGCCATCTCGATACCGCTCAACGCCCCCACCAGAATCGGCATGCTCCGGCTGTAGCTCGACCGATACATCGCCTGCCAGTGGTCCTCGATCTGCAACGGGTCTTTGCCCACCAGGTACTCGGCCATATCGTCAACTGCCCTGGCCACGACTCGCCAATGTTCGTAATTCATGGGTTCACCGTAGCCGACCAGCCCCTCGTCAGTGTACATCTTCAACACCATCGCGCGCCCCTGAATGGGAACCGTTTCAAGTCCGGTAATTTTCATATGACTGGATCGTGCATGAGTTGCCGTCGGATTGGAAGCAATTGGTTTCGGATGCCTCCTATCTGGGTGAAGCACCCTTTTCAACGGGACGAACAGGCTCTATTTACCGGCACGAACTGAGCGGCGGCGGGTCGCGACAACCATAGATACTGCAACCGCGAGGATCATGCCGTATACTCGAGGTTCCGGTATAAGGATAAAGTCACTGAGAATCACGCTTCCTGGATTGAACGGACTGCCGCTGCCGTAGTTGACGATAAAGGAGCCTTTTCCATCGATGGCAATGAGCCGGTCTCCACTGGCAACGTTGAAGAAACTGCCGGTAATGGTGGTCGCGCCGAGAACCTCAAGCGCATCTGTGTCGCCGATCAGGTTCTGGCCGCCATTGAAAAATGAAAACTCGAGATCTCCGTCCAGCGAAGCGCTACCGGAAACGGAAAGGAAGTCATATTTCGTTCCCTGGCTTAGTCCCCCGATCTCAAAAGCGAGGGCGGCCGTCGACGTCATCGTGAGGTCGCCGGCGACGGCGAGCGTGCCGGCTGAGTTTCCGGGGGCGATGAGCCCGCCCGAAGTAACATTGGCTGCAACCGTTCCGCTGCCTCCCAATCCCCCATCCACGAGGTCGAAGATACCGGTGGGATCGACCAGCCCATCGGCCAGAGTGAATCCGCCTGTCTGGGTAAAGTTCCCCGTTACCAGGAATTGGCTCCCGCTGCCCACGACCACTGACGCCTGGTTGGTGAAGGCATCTGCGAAGCTCAATCCGCCACTGCCCAAGGCGGCAAAGGTCCCCTCGTTGGTGGTTGAACTGGAAAGGTCGATGGTGAGGGCATTCGCTCCCGTGGCGGATATACTTCCTCGGTTGATCAACTGAATGATATTGCTCCCCAGGAATCCGGCACCCTCGATGGCGTTGTCCTCGTTAATCAAGCTGTTGCTGCTACTATTTCCGGTAACGAAATTATTCAAACTATCGGAAAAGAAAATCATCCCTCCACCGGTGAGGGTGACATCACCATCGTTAATGCTGAGCCCGGTGCTCGCAGTGGAAGCATTGACATCAATCGTACCGATATTGTGAATGGAGCCCACGAGGGTTAGCGTAACTCCGTTATTGACCTGCACATCGGCATCCAGACTGGCCGGCAGGTTCTTCAGGGTGGAAGCGCCGATCACGTCGATCAGCCCGTCGGTGGCGGTCTGGAGGGTTCCCCCCTCCACGGGCACTGAGCTCAATTGCACGGTTGAGTTGTTAACTGCCTCGATCGTACCGCCGGTGTTGTTGAAACTGCCGCCGCTAAGGCGCAGGGTGCCGCCGTCGGCCCTCAGAGTGCCGGTGTTGATGACATCGGCCGAACTCGAGGGGTCGATCACCAGCGCTGTCGGTTGATTGGCCGTGATCGTTCCCTGATTGGTCAACCCCATCGTATTATTGCCAATGAATCCGCCCCCCTCAACCGTGTTGTCGGCATTGATCAACCGGTCCGTGGCGGCAATGCCTTCGATTCTGTTGTCCGAATCATTGCCCAGCGTAACCGTCCCGCCACCGGAAAGGGTCACCGCGCCCCCGCTCATTTTCAGCACTGCCGCAGAAGTGCCGGCCTCTACCGAGAGCGTTCCCATATTCTGGTAGGTGCCGCTGCTCTGAAGGGTGAGGGTGCTTCCGTTGAGGACGCGAATCTGACCGCCGTCGGGATTGGTCACAGTGCCCCCAAGGGTGCTTGTCCCGCTGGTTGTTTTAATCGTGCCGGTTGCGCTGTTGGCCACCGTGCCGCCGGTCATGGTGGCGCTGGAGAGCTCCAGCGTCCCCGCGCCCAGAACCGCGATGTCACCCCCGCTCACGGAAGAGGAGGTGATCCGCACGATGGAAGCGTTGGCCTGGATTAGTCCATCGGTGGAGCCTTCAAAGTTAGTGAAGGTGCCCCCAAGGAGGCGGAGCGTTGCTCCGCTTGTGGCCCGCATTGTGCCGCTGTTGATGACATCGGCCGAACTCGAGGGGTCGATCACCAGCGCTGTCGGTTGATTGGCCGTGATCGTTCCCTGATTGGTCAACCCCATCGTATTATTGCCAATGAATCCGCCCCCCTCAATCGTGTTGTCGGCATTGATCAACCGGTCCGTGGCGGCAATGCCTTCGATTTTGTTGTCCGAATCATTGCCCAGCGTAACCGTCCCGCCACCGGAAAGGGTCACCGCGCCCCCGCTCATTTTCAGCCGCGTCGCCGAGGTGCCGGCCTCCACCGAGAGCGTTCCCATATTCTGGTAGGTGCCGCTGCTCTGAAGGGTGAGCGTGGTCGCGTTGAGAACGCGAATTTGACCGCCGGCGGGATTGGTCACAGTGCCCCCAAGGGTGCTTGTCCCGCTGGTCGTCTTAATCGTGCCGGTTGCGCTGTTGGCCACCGTCCCGCTGGTCACGGTGGCGTTGGAGAGCTCCAGCGTCCCCGCGCCCAGAACCGCGATGTCACCCCCGCTCACGGAAGAGGAGGTGATCCGCACGATGGAAGCGTTGGCCTGGATTAGTCCATCGGTGGAGCCTTCAAAGTTAGTGAAGGTGCCCCCGTTGAGCTTGAGAATTCCTCCGCCGGTGGCGCGTATGGTGCCGGCGTTGACCACTCCGGTGGATGACGGGTCGACCGTCAGGGTAGCCGTTGCGTTGGCATCAATGAGCGAGCGGTTGAGAAGGCCGATCGAGTTGTTGCCGATATTGCCCGCGCCTTCGATGGTGTTGTCTTCGTTGATGAGGCGGTTGGCGGCGTTGTTGCCGGTGACCCGGTTATCCACGTCATCGGAGAGGATGATCGTTCCGCCTCCGGTAAGGGTCACGTCTCCATCGTTAATGCTGAGCCCGGTGCTCGCAGTGGAAGCATTGACATCAATCGTACCGATATTGTGAATGGAGCCCACGAGGGTTAGCGTAACTCCGTTATTGACCTGCACATCGGCATCCAGACTGGCCGGCAGGTTCTTCAGGGTGGAAGCGCCGATCACGTCGATGAGTCCGCCATTACTGGCTCGCAGGATACCCCCGTCAACGATCGCACCGCTCAATTGCACGGTAGAACTGTCGATCGCCTCAATGGTACCGTCGACCGATGATTCCGTGTTGGTAACGGTGCCATTGAGGATTTTCAAGGTCGAGCCACCGACCGCCCGAATTGTGCCCTTGTTCACAAACCCGGCAGTGGGTGGGTCCAGGGTCAGCTTGTTTGTTCCGTTCGCTTCAACCACCCCACGGTTGATGACCTGCAGGTTATTATTTCCCAGGAACCCAGCTCCTTGAATGAGGTTGTCTTCGTTAATAAGGCTATTTGTGCCCGAAGCACCCCGCAGAAAGTTGCTGGCTGAATCAGCCAGCTCCACGGTTCCCCCACCGTCGAGGGTCACATCGCCCTTGATCAGCAGCTGCGTGGTACTCGTTAATCCACTTATCGAAACGGTTCCCGCATTACTGATAAAACCGGTACCGACGGTGTCATCGATGGTAAGTGCCTTCGCCTGTTGTATGTTCAACCGATCCCCCGCATCCACCGTCAGTGAGAGAATGTCGAGGGACAGGTCGAGGCTTACGATCGAAGCTGTGCCCAGATCGCCATTGTCAATGCGCACTTCGTAGATCGTGCCGTTATTGTCCGGAACGGAACCCGGACTCCAGTTTGCGGAATCATTCCAGTTATCCGGGCCCACCCGGAACGCTCAGCGCGACATTACTTTGACAACCCCAACCGCCCCGCCAACCATGCTCGTTTTCACCCGAAGACAAGAGAGAACGATGAGTTACGAGATGGATCCCAAGTTGATTTACCGCATGCCCACGCATTTTGGTCCTGGCCTTGGACCCCGGCAGGGACGCGACGACGGGCCCTATGCCTGTAAGGATGCGCCCCGTACCGTATCCCTGGAAATCACCTTCCTATCCAATCGCGAGCAACTCCAGGCCATTCTACCCCCTGGCTTCACGGTGGGCAAAGAGCCCCTGGTAACGATTTCGGCAACCTCCATCAAGGAAATCGAGTGGCTGGCCGGTCGCGGCTACAATGTACTCGGAGTCAATATCTCCTCGATTTTTCAAGGAAAGAAGGACCGGGCCGTGGGCAACTTCCTGCTGTTGCTCTGGGAAAACATGTGCGATCCCATCGTCACAGGCCGCGATGAACTCGGCTATGCCAAGATATGGGCCGAGCTGCCCGATATACAGATATTCCACGGCACAGCCCGTGCCTCCGCCAGTTGGATGGGATTTAACTTTTTCGAAATGGAGGCCGGCAACCTCAAGCTAAAGGAATTGCCGAACAACCTACCGCAACCGAAAAATGTCGACGATGACGGCATCCTCCACGGCACGATGCATTACAAATACATTCCGCGCACCGGGGAATGGGGCAAAGTGGATGTCGAGTATCCTGTGATTACACCCATCGAGCGGCCGAACGCCAAGGTGTTGGAGTACCAAACCGGCGAGGGCAAGATTACCTGGAATCGCCCCACCTGGGAACAGATTCCTACGCAGTACCGGATCATTCATGGTCTGGCCGACCTCGAGATCGTTGAGATACGCGACGCCTTCGTGACCCGGGGCATCGGTGACAAGAGCTTGCGCGATCAACATATCCTTTACTAGCACTAACAGCCTGTCGGACTTCGCCGACAGGCTGTTAGCAAGAATAAAAGGAAGCTGAAAATTGACGAATTTGAGTTTGTCGGCTTCTGAGTGCGACCAACTCCTGGCCGTATTACTCTGAATCATGACCGGAGCGGAGATTCTCATAGATTGTTTGAAAGCCCAGAGGGTCGACCTGGTTGTGGGCATGCCAGGGACTCAGAACGTACCCATTTACGATGCCGTTCTCACGAGGGGGGGAATTCGTCATATCCTCTCCCGCAACGAGCAGGGCGCCTCTCTTATCGCGAATGGCTTTGCGCGCGCATCCGGCAATGTGGGAGTCGCGGTAACGGTTCCCGGCCCCGGTTCATCGAACGCCTCCACCGGAATACTCGATGCCTACACCGACAGCATTCCCGTGCTGTTGATCACGGGAGGAACCGAAACCCATTTCGACGGGCGGGACCGCAGCAAATGCTTTCATGGACTCGACCAGCGCTCGTTCTTTGCTCCGATTACGAGATACTATGGCCGTCCCACAACCATTTCGGAGATCCCTGAAGTCGTTGAGGGGGCTTTCCGCGCGCTCCGTGCGGCTCGACCCGGCCCGGCCGTAATCGAGCTTCCGAGCGACATCGCCGCTGACGAAGGAGCAGCACGGATACCCCCATATGTGGATAGACAACGCCCTCCGTGCGACATCCCGGCCATCGAGCGGGCCGCTCGTCTCGTTAGCGGAGTCCAGCGACCCGTCGTTGTGTTCGGATCCAACGTGCTCGCCGCAGAGGCAACGCAGGAGCTTGTATCCTTGGTCGAGCAACTCCGCTGCCCCGCCATCTATACCCGCCTGAGCAAGGGCGGTATCCCGGATGACCACCCGCTCCGTGTGGATACCCTCGGCTCAAATTTGGCCAGAGCCGTAATTGAAGAATCCGATATTATGTTGGCCGTGGGCTGCCGATTTACCCAGCTCGATACTTTCGGATGGCGCTACCCGCTTTCCGAAAAGGTGATTCAATTCGATCCCGATCCCAATGAAATTGGACGTGAATACCCCGTAACCCATGGAGTCGTGGGCGACCTTAAGGAATCGCTGGGCCGATTCCTCGAAGCCATCGGACCTCACCGAGGTTGTCTGAGTTCTCGCTTACAGAAGCTTCGGGAAGCACACGGGCAGGAGCCCCCGTATATCCCCGGAGTGTCCGGAACCCGTGAACACTTGAGGCGGGACGCGATCGTATGCGTCGACGTCACTTGCATCGGCTACCGGTTGGTAAGTGAATTCCCCGTTTACGAACCGCGGACTTTTCACTACCCCGCTACGTCCGTCACGCTGGGCTTTGGCGTTCCCGCAGCTATCGGGGCCAAACTGGCCTTTCCCGACCGTCAGGTCGTGGCCTTCTGTGGAGACGGGGGATTCCAGATGACGGCCTATGAACTCGCTACCGCGGCTGAGCATGGAATCGGGATCGTCGTAGTAGTGAGCAATGATGGCGGCCTCACTGCCATTCGCGCCGTTCAGTCCGACCGCTATCAGGGGCGTACCATCGACACCGAGATGAAGACCCCGCATCTGGCCGCCATGAGCGAGGCCATGGGCGCCCGTGGCATACGCGTCGAGGATGCGGAACAGGTTCCCGCTCTCTTCGCAGAGGCCTTGGCAAGCGGCGAACCCACCGTCATCGAAGTCATGCTGGAGGCCAAACGCGACCAGATCATCGAGTTGATTCCACAGCCATCCCATAAGGCCTAAACCCTGAAGGCAAGCCTGAGGGATGGAGCGGGATAGCGGTTGATATTGGGAAAAAGTCAAAATGTAAAACAGGGGGGAAATGGTTGATATGGACGGATGCTGTCCCACAGAGCTAAGGGGAGAAACCGGGTAGGTAAGCCTGTTGAGGCTGGGAACACATTCGATATCGGGTTCGTGCTGTCCCATAGAAGTCCGCCAGATCGAAAAGCCCGAAACGGTCCCAGAGCACGCCGCGCACGAGCGTAAACAACCGGGTGAAGCTGTGCGGCCACTGGCTGATAAAGGCAATGTATCGGAGCAGAACGAGCAGCAGCAGGGCGGCCCACAGCTGCCAACGGATGGCCTGCTTGGAATGCCCGAGAAAATCGCAGACCTTGAAGGTTTGCTTGATCTGCTTGAAAAACACCTCGATGCCCCAGCGGCAGCGGTAGAGGGCGCAGACACTGGAAGGGGCCCAGTCCATGTTGTTGGTGAGGAAAACCATGACGACCCACTCGCCGTTGACTTCCACTTCGGCTTCGATCCGGCGCAACCTGCCGGGATACTGCCGGCGGGAGGCGGGAACCTTCAGGGTGACCTCGTCATCCCGCAGGATACGTCCTTGAGGCTTGCGCAGGCGCTTGCGGCAAACATGGCAGCGCAGGTTGTCTTTGGCGCGCGTGACCCAGAATATGCCGCGTTCGCTCAAATGGAAAAGATTGGCAAAATGCACGTAAGCCTTGTCAAAAACCGCGATCTCTCCGGCCTGCAGCCCCGCGCACAGGGCCAGAGTCCGCGTGTCGTCGTGATGGGAAGCTTCTTCAATGACGGCAAAGCCGGGAAGAAAACTTTGCAGGTTGAGCCGCAGGTGCATCTTCGCCGCGGCCTTGCGCCGACGGTGCTTGGCCCAGTCCATGCAGTTGGCCGCCAGGGCAATGGTGGTGGAATCGATCGCATGGATCGCCCGTTTGAAGCGACGGGGCAGGCCTCGGTAGCGCCCGGCCGGTCCAAAGCCCGGCGAAAGCTCTTGCAGATGCCCCAGCACCTTCCAGAACAACGCCTCCATCATGTCGCTGTCGCGCTCCCTATTGGCATGCGAAAGAGTGTTTCGGCTCGGTGCAACCGCTCCCCTGATCGCCCTGAGCTTGGCCGCATGATGCCGCAGGGTGTCGCAGACGTCGTTAAGGCCGATGGCATGGGTCAGTTGCGCAAAGAGCAGACTGACCACATGACTCCATGGCGTGAAGGTGCGCGCCTTTTTATCGACCCCGTACTCCCGGGCGAGTTTTTCCGTCAAATGCGACGGGATGAGTTTACAAAGCTGATGCAAGGTGCTGCTGTAGTGTTTCGTCGGCGTTATGTTTTTCATACTGCGGATTCTTTGGTCGGAATCCGCCGCCGACCACCTTTTTTTAACCCTGCCCGAAAGGGAGTCTCACCACATCCTGTGGGATGGCTGTGAGTTGATTCCCTGGTTGAATCGCGACTAGCCCCAAAATAAGTGAAGCGCCATTTTGGGGCTCAAATCAGGCCCGAAATACTTTGCAAAGATAAACGGAAGTGCCAATATGCCAATGGGTTACAAATACATCACGAACGACAACAGGAACACTTCCGAAGTGAAAACTAAGAAACGATGCAGAAAATGGACCGGGTATACCAACTGCATCAGCTTTGGAGGGACGAGGGCCCCCGAGTCCGCAAAGCAGGCCATTTTGCCGTTCCCTGATCATGCCATTCAGGCGGGCAACCGGCCCGTTTCCGAGACCGGACCTGGCAGCGGCCTCCAGAGCCGTCGGCCCTCCAGAGCCAGGCGCGCCGGCGCTATGCGCCAAGGTTCGCTGCATTCGCCTAAATTTGTTGGACCGTAAGTCCGACAAATTCCTACGGCGAAGACCCGCCGAAGAGGCTGCCTTTCTTAAATTGGAGAAAGTTTGCCGCTACATAGTTCAGGGGTTTGCAGGCGGCAGGAAACCTCTCTTCCAGTAACCGATGGGCTTCGGCCCACCCGGCTTCTTTATTTACCGGATGTTCCGCCGCCAAGCGATAAAATCGGCGGCCTTCTTGCTCAAATTCCTCCAGGCTCAGGTTTCGCGAACCGATCCTTCGAGAACTCGCCTTGCCCCTGCCAACGGCAGCGCCATCCTGCTGCGCATATTCCGGAAACACGCCTGCCATGAATAGACAAAGATCGGCTATTCGCTTGAAAACGGGCGGCCGCTGCTCTTTGTCAATGGCACTGCATAGACGAATCATACTGTGGACATCCATTCCGTTGAAGCGGACACGACGCCACACTCCTCGGCGCGTGAGCATGCGCACTACGTAGCTCTCCGTCCGCGAAAATGAGGCAAGCACATCTGCAAGGTAATAGACCACGGGGTACTGATTCAGCAGTTCGATCACGTCATCCGAATCGAGGACGAAAATCCGATGGCGACCTTCGCGTTCGACAGTGTGGCCGGCGCTTGCCAGTTCCCCGGCGGCACGTCGGATCAGAATCTCAAAAAAGAGTCGGGCAGAGATCTTGAGAAAGACTTCAGCATCACCCATTACCTTTCGAAAGACTCGATCGCAGCCCACCATCCCCTCACGGAACGCTTCATCCTCGCACACCAATCGTTTGAGCTCTTCACGGGTTTGCTCTGAAGCACCGGGTTCAGCCTCACGAACGATAAAATCGAGGTCGCTGTCTGAAAAGTCATATTCGGGTCGAAGCCGCATTAGTCCTCAATCGTTACGTTTCCCTTCAGATTATATGAACACGAAAAGGATGCTCAAGTTCCTTTACTGGAGAAAACCCGCTGTGTGTTGAGCGTCATCCTTTCGGTCGCCGGCTCCCCCGGCCTCATGCCGGACTGGTGCTGGTTCCTTTCTACGGAACGCCTGCCGCGCAGTTTGATTTCCGTACTGCTTGAAAATGCTCATTGGTTGTCCGGGACCTCAGCGATTCTAGCCGAACTTCCACGAACCTATAGGACTGGCCGATGCGCCGACTGGCTGAGTTTCCCGTTCCGTAGCAAAGAACCAGCACGACCCGGCGCAGCACGGGGGAACCGAAGCCCGAATGCATGGCGCTAAACACGTACGCCCCGCTGGGGCGGGGGTAGGCTGAACCCGGGAGCCTAGACTAGATTTTCAACCCGGCTCACACCTCAATTTCTCCTCCCACCTCGGCAGTTCCGCTATCTCCCACCGATTCCCGGAGTTCCGCTACCTCCCGCTTCAACCCCTGTAGTGCAGCTACCGAATCCACGCTGTGGACGAGAAAGTTGGCCCCCGCCTGAATCCAGCGCTTTTCCTGCTCCAGCATGAGCTCCCCGAGAAAGCAATGGATACCCGCTCCTATATTCCGGGCACGCGCCGTGCGTATGATCGTGCAAACGGCTTCATCAAAGCGGGGATCTTCGTATTGCTCCGGAATGCCTAAACTACAGGAGAGATCGTGAGGTCCAATGAGCACGACATCGACACCCGGCTGATCGAGAATGTCATCGAGCGCCTCCATCGCAGGCACGCTTTCGATATTCAGCACGAGCAGATTCTCGCGGTTCCGGTTCGCTAGATACTCCTCGAGTTCAGGTTCGAAAGCCTCCCCACCGTTAATTCTTCGCTCCAACCTAATCCCCTTCATGGGTCGCAACTTAACCGCACCGTAGAGAGGCCTTACCTGCTCCGGCTTTTCAACATAAGGTGCGATGATCCCATTGGCTCCCGCGTCCAGAGCCATGCAGGCCTGATAGGGATCGGGCGAGGGAATGCGCACGATGGGCGTCATCCCAATGGCAACGTAATACCGGCACATCCACGACAACAGGATGCGATCCATAGGAATGTGCTCGGTGTCAATGAAGACGAAATCCAACCCGGCCGACACCAACATACTTGGAGTAGAGGGGGCTTGAGAGAGGGCCAAAGTTCCAAACACGCGGCGGTCACTGTGCACTGATTTCTGTAGATCTGCTGCTTTCATATTTCTTCAGGAATTTCCCGGTGCTTCACAAAAACCGCGTTGCGAGCGGAGAGACACCTTCCATCTCGCGAAACGCGCAAATAAGGGAAATCGATTATCATTTTGATGATCAAACACATTCGTCTGGTTCTTGGGTCTCGCAATGACAAAATAGGCACCTATCGCAGGTATCCGTGGACAGACAACTCGGCTGCTCCTCAGCCGGGTTGGAGTCGACCGATCATCGGATACCAAGATTCTGTACCGAATTCCGGACTTTTCATATCGTCCGCGATCCGATAAACGTCAATCCCTGTATGAGTACGCAGAACGTAGCGGTCGTCGGATACGGTTTGGCAGGGCGCGACTTCCACAGCTACCTGATCGGCATAACTTCCGGCCTGCGCCTGCATGGCGTGGCGTCGCGTAACGCGGAGACACGGGAGCAGATCGTGCGCGAGAAAAGCTGCCGCGCTTATTCGAGCATCGACGAAGTTATCGGCGATGATGAGGTCGACCTCGTCGTCCTTGCCACTCCAAATCACGTTCACGCCGACTACGCCATCCGCGCCATGCGCACCGGAAAACACGTCGTCACCGACAAGCCGATGTGTCTCAACCTGGATGAATGCGACCGCATGATCGAGGTCTCAATATCCAATGACAGATTATTGAACGTTTTTCAGAACCGTCGTTGGGATGGCGACTATCTGACCGTAGGCAACCTCATCGAGACCGGACAATTGGGCGAGGTGAACTGGATCGAAATGGCCTGGCAACGCTGGGACCCCCCTCGCACCTGGCGGGGACAGGTAAGCGCCGGAGGAGGCCGACTCTACGACCTGGGGGCGCACCTGATTGACCAAATGCTCCTCCTCATTCCCCAGCCTGTCGCATCCGTCTTCTGCCGCACGCAATACAAGCTCCCGGGTTACGACGTGGAGAGCATGGCCCTTGTCGTAATTACCTTTAAGAATGGCGCCGTCGGCGTCTGCGACCTGTCCAGCCGTTCCGCAATACCCAAGCCCAGGTTCCATGTCTTTGGAAGCAAGGCAACTTTCGTCAAGTTCGGGCTGGATCCCCAGGAAGCGGCCATGAAAGCCGGAAATATCGACGGATCTGTCGAACCTGAGGAAGCCTATGGTCGCCTCCACGACGGCGAACAGGAAAAAGTCATACCTACCCTTCCCGGACGCTGGCGAAGCTACTACGAAAACATCGCCGATGTGCTCAACCATGGGGCCGAACTAAAAGTCAAACCAGAGGAGACCCGACAGGTCATGACGATTTTTGATGCCGCCTTTCAATCCGCCCGGGAGAACCGGGTAGTCGAGTTGGATATTCCTTGAAGCCGCTGGCGCTGGACCAGCCGTTTTTCTCCGAAGACGAAATATTGCGGGCCAGCGCTTCCTGTCATGGCGTTGCAGAGCGAAGAGGAATCGGGTTCTGAGCCTAGTAAATTAAGTTTCCTTCATCAGATCCCTTCCGGTCGCATTCGTCTGAATATTTTCGCTAAAACACCCAGAGACCCCAGAATTTTCTGCACTTCTTTTCTTCCCTTTGGGTCTTCGGGTCTTTGCGTGATCCATACTTCCGTTACAATTAAGACAACAAGAAAACAGGGACCAAGATCAGACCGGGAATTTTGTATTGAGCAATCAACCGCAATAGAATAGTTTGGCTGCCTCGATCAGTCAGGAGCCTAAGTTGAAGCCGTCAAACGCCAGTATCGTCTCTCTCTGGATCTGCTTACATTTCTCCCCCAGGGCGGATGCCGCTTTGTTGTACAGCGTCAATGTAAATACGGATGAGCTTGTCCAACTCGATTCGGATACCGGGACTGTCGTCAACATCGGCTCCCTCGGATTCAACGCACTGGATGTCGATCTCGCCACCGTGGGCAATCGACTCTTCGCACTCAACTCTGACTTCCTCAATCGAGTGGATCTGCATGAGCTGAATCCATTTACTGGTGATGCATTATCCAGTAATCAAGTCATGCTCGGCGCGTCCGCCGTGTTGAATGCCGAAGGCCTCACGCAATTCACTGGTCAGCTCAAGATAGGTTACTCCACAGCCGGAAACGCCGCTTCCAACGGTTTGGGCGATCTCGGCCTGGATGGTCTCATCACGGGTGGTTTGAGCGGATCTTTCGACTTCGATGGCCTGGGCGAAAATACGGCCAGTGGGCAACTCTACGGCCTCGATCGGGAACCGCCCACCCGGGTCGACTTTTTCACCGTCCAACCTTCGCCCCTATCCACCAATGTATTCAAAACGACCGGTTCCGAACTCGTCGTCAATGATCTTGTGGCCCTGGGAAACGATCTTTTTGTAATTGACCAGAGCAACCTGCTGCACCGGATCGACCTCACCACCAATGCCTTGTCAAGTGTAGGTCTGAACCCAACTGGTAACTTCCTCGGACTGGCCGTAGTCGTTCCCGAGCCTTCGGAAACTTCGCTCATGCTCGCGGCGGCGATGGGTGCCGTTATGTGTTTGCGTCGGCGGCGATGAGAAACCTTCACAAGAAGCTTGAGGTAATCCCGACGGGCCGCGACCGTCTCCGCGCCTCATATCGACGTTCAAATTAGCGAGAAATTGGAGTGCATTTTGGTGTTTGTGGAGATCCAAGGGTAGCATCTGTTGCGGCCCGGGAGTCTTACGATTTCGCGGAATGGACGGTCGCTGAATTGCTGAAACCCAGGGAACCCGAAAGTGAATTCCGCGCCGCACTCAACGAAGTTCGTGGCGCGGAGATACCCTATCCTGTTCTCAACCAATTCATCCCGGGCGATCTCAAGATTACCGGACCTGACGTCGGATTCACTGAATTAAGAGAGTACGTGACGGTTGCGTGTAAACGGGCCGAACAGGCGCAGGTCGAAGTCATTGTCTTTGGGTCCGGGGGTGCGCGCCAGGTTCCCGAAGGATTCGATGCCCAGCTCGCGCACGAGCAGCTTGTCACCTTCTGCTCGATGGCTGCGCCGATCGCCGGCGACCATGGGGTCACGATCGTCGTTGAACCTCTCTGCGTTGCTGCATGCAACGTTCTCAACACGGTATCCGAATGTGCAGCCCTCGTCAGAGAAGTCTCACATCCCTCGTTCCGTCTATTGGTTGATGCCTACCACCTCATGAAGGACGGCGACTCCTACGACGATATCGTTGCGCATGCGGAGCTGCTGTCCCATGCGCACATTGCGACGCCCGCGAACCGCCTCACGCCAGGCGCCGAACCCTGTGATTTTGCGCAGTTTTTCGCTGCATTGGCAACGGGGGATACGACCAAAGAATCTCAATCGACCAAAGAATCTCATGAATCAAGAATCGCTGATCCTGAAAAAGAACTTCGTAAAGCACTTTTACTGATGCGCCGCTTGGTTGAATCTGCACAAGTTATTGGCGGACGCCAGTTGTAGCCAATTCTATCGGCTGTTTCGGCGTCTAGACCGTTGTCGCCGGCTGAAGCGAGACGATACGAAGCATCCGCGCAATCAGCGTTTAATCCCCACCGCGCAGTGATGGGGCCAGGAAATGAAGAAAGTGCCTTCGGCCTCGGCCTTCGCTCTGGCTTTTCGCCACTGCTGAACTTCCTCCGGATTGAGCGTGCCTAGAATGCCATCCTGCAACATCTGCAGGACGTAGCAATCCAAAGTGTCAAAGCTTGCCCATTGCGGAAACATCCTTACCTCTGTAAGTCCCGCTTGGCGGAACCGCCCGTAGAGACTCGCATCAGCACAACCGGTTTCCTCCGCCGAACCTGTGCGAACGTTTTCCACTTTCGTCTTGAGCTCGGGATCGAGCGGCAGATTCACGACCAGCGGCAAGTCCAACGACCTGGCGATGACGCCAACCCGTCCCCCGGGCCGCGTCACTCGGATCATTTCCGCAATCAAGCGATCGGCGTCCAGTTCCTCGATCACGGTTACAGATAGGACGACTTCGAAGCTCTCATCCCGAAAGGGTAAGGCTTCCGCGTCGCCTTCGCGGAAATCAATGGCCCCGCCGACTCCGTCTTTCAGCGCCAACACTTCCGCTTCGTTCAGCAGATAGCGATTTACATCCACTCCCGTGATCGGGTTGTTGCCGGCCGTCTGCCGGGCCAGCCAGCGAACCAGAACCCCGGAACCGCAGCCCACCTCCAGGATGGCATTGCCCGGCTGAATTCGCGTCTCCTCTACGGGGCTCCTGAACATGCGTAAGTAGCCGAAGCCATGACCCCGCGATTCCAGCAGCGCAACCATGCCCAGGTGCTCGCCGCCCAGCGTAATGGTTGCAAATCTCCGGCGCAGCATGGGTATCAAGGGTTCCCACTGGGAACGGGCCAAGCCCAGAGGAAGCAGCACCAGCGGAGGTCCGGATCCCCGTATCCTGTAGGTGATGCCCGCTACCTCGCCTGACTCTCCGTCAGGCGCTTCAACCTCTACAGCCCCCGGTGCATTCATCCGGGCGAGAAAGCGCTTGAGGGCGTTGCCCACCGCATCTGTGCGGTCGCCCACGATGTCGTTCCAACTCCCGTTCAGGGCATAATTCCCTACGCTCACCAGTTCCGCGTCGGGAAGGCGCGCTAAGACACGCTGCACTCTCGGCGCGTCAGGTCCACGATCGCCATAGACCACGAGGAGACGCGAGGACAGATGCTCAAGTGTCTTCGGATCGACCGGCACACGACCGATCAGGGTCAAGGATGCGAATATCTGAGGGTGTTTGCCGGCCAGCGTCGTCCAATCGCTCGGCTGCGAGGCAGCGAAATGTGCCCTTCGAATCTTGAGATGGAGGAGGAGTTGGCGAATACGCTCCTCGATGGAAAGCTCCGGATGTGTGGTCATGGCAAGATTACTGGCTGAGAGTTAAGATTCCTCAAGGATCTTCCCGGATCGGTCTACTCTGACCTCATAGCGCTATCGCTATCAGCACGGCGGCTATCGCAATCGGGATCGTATTCTTAATCCTAATCACACGCCTAGTCTGAACGCGACCGCCTCCGCCAAGGCTGCGGCGCTTGAAAAATCGTCCAACTTCATCGGCTTCAGTCGTGGTCAGGATTCAGAAGGTTCATTCCCACCCATTCCCCCGCCTCGGCGACCAGTCACGGCGAAGCATTTTCCCGGGCACCAGTCATCCATTTTAGCCGGACGAAACACACGGCTTTTCACAAAAGGACCCGGCAGGGTGTCCCCTCGTGGCCCAGGGCTTACTCCCGACGAAGGAGGGGTTGCCCCGGGTTCCCGGACCGTTCGCCGGAAACACTCACGCACCGCAATCTCCGCTACGCTTCGATAAGCAGTGCGCCACGAGAGATGTTCCAGTTCTTGGAAATTCGCATGTTGTCTTCTCAGGTAAGTCGACAGACGAAGATGGAAGCCACGCGAACGCGTGGCGGAGACGGGTTGATTGCCCAACAACCTCGCTGAATCGGCTCTTGACTGTCTCAAGCCTATTTCGTTCCCATTTTCCCTTTCCACAGGAACCGATCGCGGGACTCATGACGAACAGTAGCAAAAACACCTCAAAAAACGGACTCAAGGCCGCCATCGCAGACAATGTACACGGGAGGGTGGACCAATTTGTTCACGAAAGAAAGTGGTGGGATCCCTTGGGCATCCAGCTCTCGATTCACCATTGCCGCTCCGAAGAGGATCTAATCGAAAACCTGTCGGATGCCGAGGCCGTGATCTTCCTGGGACCGTCCACGCCCTTTACCGCGCGGGTAGTTGGGGAACTCAAGCAATGCACGCTCATCATGCGCTACGGAGTCGGACTGGATTCCCTCGATGTTCCAGCCGCTACCAAAGCCGGAATCGTGGTGGCTAATTCAGCTGAAGCGAATACCTCGGAGGTCTCCGATCACGCGGTTGCCCTGCTCCTGGCAACGGCACGGCGCATAGTTTCTCTCGATCGCGACCTCAAGTCCAGATCGTGGAGCGAAACCTGGCAGAAAGTACGTCCCACGCACGTCACCCGTATGGCCAATTTGACCCTGGGCCTGGTCGGGTTTGGCCGCATCCCGCGTCTGGTGACAGGGAAGATGTCAGCTCTGGTCGGCGAGATCATCGCTCACGATCCCTATGTTTCCACTGAAACCGCCGGTGAACTGGGCGTCGGCCTGGTAAGCCTGGACGAACTCGCGTCCCGCTCCGACCTCATCTCCGTGCACGCCCCGCTCAATCCGCTACTCGACATCTTATCAATGCCGAATTTTTCACCCGAATGAAACCCACGGCCTACCTCGTGAACACGTCCCGCGGACCGGTGGTCGACGAAGCGGCCCTCATCGAAGCCTTGAACGAAGGAGAATTCGCGGGGGCCGGGCTGGATGTGTTCGAAACCGAACCGTTGCCCGAGGAAAGCCCCCTGCGCACCATGGATCAGGTCATCCTGACCCCGCATTTCGCCTATTACTCCGAGCAATCGGTCGAGGATACCCAAACCTGTGTGGCCGAAACCGTGGCACGCTTCGCCCAAGGATACTGGCCCCCGTTCGTGGTCAATCCCGAAGTTCAGCCGCGGGTAGCGCTGCGGGAGTGGGCCGGCTGACAGGCCCGGTTGAGAAAGCTCTCTCACGGGCCTTTACGACAGTCTCGTGGCCCAATTTTCTTCCATCTGATTACGAACGCTCCTCACAAGGTGGCAAGAGTCCAAGTTCTCGCTTGTTAGGTGAGCAGCCAATCTTCCGTATCACCGAATGAGATACAGGAAAACCGCACCCCAAACCCGTGAACCACTGAACCCTGAATCCCATAACCTCGTGCCAACTTCTTACTATCTGCCGTCTCCCTTCTTACTTTACCTCAGCCGCTCCCAAAAACCTGCTTAACGAAGGCCAGATTTCCGCAGACCACCTGTTCTTCCGCCTGCAATGCCCTTTCCTCACCGCTGACCGGGAGTAACTGCTGGTCCGCCTTGGAGGCCAGTAGCCGGAAGCCTGGCAGATCGCTATTCCTCGCCATGTTCATCCCTTCCCAGTAGACGTCCGACGCAATCGGCAGGCACGGCCGAGCCGCGCTCGTGTAATGTTCGACCGTCATAGGCAAATCGGCCACACGTTCTCCCAGAACTTCGGCGAGTGCGGGAAAGTCGACCGCACCCTTTCCAAGTGGGGACCAAAATAGACGCAGACCGCGCCGGTCGGGTCGCGCGAATAGATCCTTGAGATGCAATTCTTCGATCCAGGGTGTCAAACGCCTGGCTGAATCAACCGGGTCCTCGCCCAGCAGCAACTGGTTTCCGGTGTCGTAGCGCAGGCCAAAACCAGGGCTGTCCACGCTCCCCAGAATCTCCTCGATCTCGTCGACCCGGAAGTCCAGGTGATTCTCCATGACGACTTTCACTCCATATCGCTCAGCCCATGAAGCGGCCGCTCGGCCGATGCGGATAGCCAAATCTATCCGTGAGCGCGTGAAACCGGGAGTCCAGGGAACCTGGTAACGTTCGAACGGCGGATTGACAGCCAAACCCAACACTGGCGATCCCACATCACTGGCGAATTGGAACTTGCGGTCGACTTCCCGCCGCCGATCGGGGAGGAGTGCGTCGGGAGCACCAAATCCAGTTATGAGGCGAATACCAAACTCATCAGCGCGTTCACGCAGCCGGTCCAGCCCGGTCAGCGACTCAGGCGACTCGACATCACTCAGCACCACCAGAAAAGCGCTGTAGCCCCATGAGAAGGATTTCTCCATATGGTCCAAGATGTTTCTGACCAGTCCCTTGCGCCGATGCTCCGCCAAGCCTGTGATAGTGAAGCCGATAAGCACGCTACGACTAAAGGGCAAGCGGCGCTGGGAACGCGACGGGATTCCAGAGGTGGCCTGGGTCCCTTCTGGAATCAGCGGATGTGGTGTCCTCGGCTGTATTCCGTCATCGCTACACCTTTGATCGCTACAGAGATAACTACGAATCGCGCGAATCTCCGCAAATCGATGGCGGAGGCAATCTCCAACCGGAGGCCGGAAATGATCCGCGACGAACTAAGATCTGTCGTTTCTCAGATAGTGGGTCTGGCTCTCGAACGGAAGGTAGCCCCAAGTGTTACAGATGTTTGACAACATCGGGACTAAACAGTAGCTTAAGATAGCGATTAGGAGGGTTGCCGATGCAACTCGCCGAGGTTACACCTCGCCTGGTCGCCTTTTTTTGTCTGATGTATCTATTTTACATAGATGAGTCCGGCGATCCGGGTGGCTGGGAGACGCAGGATAACTTCGTCCTTGGTGGCGTTGCTGTTCACGAGGGCCAAGTGCGACGCCTGTCAGACGAATTGACCAGTGTGCAAGGGACGATTTTCCCAGGGATAGCGGTACCTATTGAATTCCATGCACAGCACGTCTCCTCGGGCAAGAGTCGCTACAGAAAAATGACCCTTGAACAAAGATCAGACATTTTGGATGCCATTTACAATGTGATACTTAATGCGCACTTCCCAAGTTTTGTGGCTTTCGTGACGGCGATCCACGTCTCAGCCGTTAAGAGTCATTCGCAGGCCTTGCGCGACTGTCTTGAAGACATCTGTCAGCGCTTTAACACGTTTCTTGTCCGGCAATAGAATGCTGGATACCCTGAAAAGGGACTTTTGATAATGGATCGTTCTGGACGCGATTCCAGAGTCCGAGAAATCATGTCTGAATTCCATGCACGCGGGACTACTCACGGGCATCTCGGTAACATAGTTGATGTTCCCTACTTCGCTGATTCAAGTCATACGCGAATGCTTCAGTTGGCAGATCTTGTTGCATTTGCTGGAGGCCGCTATTTCAACGCAAATGACGACACGCTGCTCCAGAAAGTGTTGCCGCGGATAGACCGGAGATCAGCGTCTGGAGATCGGGTCGGTCTCAAGCACATCGTGGCAACTGGGCATCAGTGCGTATGCGTCGCATCTCACTGAGCACGCGTCGCGTCTGCCTCCCGAGCTTGATCGTGGCGCTCGCCGACTCTGCGCAGGAGTATACCAAACCAGGCTGCACAGGGGAAGGCCGCCAAGAATCAAGCCAAAGTGCCACACTCGAAAACTGACGACAACCCGGCCCTTACTGTATGGCCTCTTCCACCGGCCTCACCTTAAACTTCCTCTGATAAGCCGGGACGCTGATCATGGGGGGACGCTCCTCTTCCGGAATGTCAAACGTGATCTGTTCGTAGTGATCGTAATGCGCCTGAAACTGGCGGTAGACAGAGGACAACTCAGTCAGGTTATCACCCATGCCGTAATGCTGAATACGGCGAAGGAAGGTCTGCAGGATGCCGAATGACATGCGCCCCAGAGCCAGTGTGGTTTGATTGCGGTGCACGCGCTGATCGAGGTCTGTCTGACCGAGCGCCTGCAGGCCCCATTTCCGATAGACATCGAGTATGTGGGACGTCTCGACGCCATAGCCAATGGGAAAAGGAAGCTCCTGCAGCACTTCCCGGCGAACTGCGTATTCCCCGGATAAAGGCTGTAGAATGGCGGTCAACTCCGGAAAGAACAGGGAGAACAGCGGACGCACCAAAATCTCCGTGACGCGACCGCCTCCCGAGGGTCTGATCCCTTCTGAAAATGCGAGCGGTCGGTCGTAGAAAGCCTTAACGTACTTGATGGAGTCTTGGTAAATCAACGGCGCCACAAGACCATAGCAGAATCTTGGATGAATGTTCTTAATATCGGCGTCCACGTAGCATATGATGTCACCCTTGAGCTGGTAAATCGCTTTCCAAAGGTTTTCGCCCTTTCCCCGTTTGAATCCCATTCGGGGTAAGATCTTCGCGGAGAGGTAAACGTCGGCTCCGAAAGAGGCCGCCACGTCGCGCGTACTGTCTGTCGAACCCGAATCGACAACGGCAATTTCATCCAGGAGCGGGTAGCGATCCATAAGCTCGGATTTGAATATGACGACCTCCTTTCCAATGGTCTTCTCCTCATTCAGGGTAGGAATACAGAGCGAGATCGTGAGGCCCTTCTCCTTCTTGACTTCAATCATCTTAAGGATGTCCCAGAATTCGCCGTGATGAAAGGTGTTGGTCTTAAGCCACTGCTCAATCGCCATTGCACAGCCCTCCATCCATGGCTTTCAAAACCGCTACTACCTGGGCAATGCCTGAAAAAATGGGGTCGATAGCCAAGGTATCTCCCTGCTGGCTTTGATCGCCCGTGGTGATGCCCAGAGTAACCGACGGTATCTTTTTCGCGATCATAGCCGAGAGATCGCCCACGCTCGGCGCGATTCTCGGCGCGATTCCAAGCGCCTTTATGATCCGGCGGGTGGACCTCACGAGCGGGTGCCGAAAGGCGATCCCGCCCGGGCGCAGCTGCGCCACTATTTCCAATTCGACTTCAACATTCGGCTCCGACCCGACTGCTTCCACGATTTCCTTAATTTCCTCTCTGATGCGACTTACCATACCGGTTTGCTTACTTCTGATTTCAAATCGCAGACGGGCCGATCGGGTGGGCAGGTTGAAACTCCCGCCGCACAAGATTGAACCAAGGATGATCGAAGTTTTTGGTTCGCCTGGCAGCGGAATAGCGAGAATTCTGGTGATGACCTGGTTGATTGCGGCGATGGCGCTGGTCTCTCCGCTACGGGTCCGGTGAGCTCGTCGGGCTACCGTGCAGGTCAACTCACCTCGGAGCATACCGAGACCCGAAAAGCTGAGACGACCGAGATAAACGCCTTCCACGCAGAGACCGAAGCCGAAGGGTAACTGCGCATTATCGAGAAAAAACCTCAACCCTTGAAGGTTTCCCCTACCGAGGCTCTTGCCCGCCCCAAGGAAGACCAGGTTGCTTTCCAGGGCGAGGCCGAGACGCTCCAAAACGGTTGGAATGGAAGCCACCACCGCCAGACCCAAACTGTTGTCGGCCAACCCCGCGCCGGAGATGGTGTCCGTCTGCAGGGAAACCGTATGATCGGCCGATTCGTCAAACGCGGTGTCGGCGTGGGCGCAAATAAGGAGATTGCGCTCGCCCCGGTTCCCCGGCAGGACGGCCATACAGTTGCCAGCTTCATCAGTGGCAATGTTGTGCAGATTACTCTCCCGAAATCGGTCGCTGAGGAAGCGCATACGTTCTTGCTCGCGGAAGGTAGGCGCGGGTATCTCGGATACCATGACCGTGTTAGCCAAGATTATCTCGCGCAGTCCACTAAGCGATGTGCGCATGTGAGGAAGCGATTCGACGATGTGGTCGAGGGTCAGCTGTGCGTTATCAGGCGCCATGAAAGAACGGGAAATAATTCCTTGTGCGGCTGCATCTATTGAAATAAGTACCGGCACCTCCTGTCTGAGAATCCACGAGTCAAGATTAGCACAGGTATCCAATCGATGACATGGTTATATTCGCGATCTGCCCTTACCGTTTTGCTTTCCGGGACGCTGTTTAGTTTGCCGGCGTTGGTTTCTGCGGAAGGCGGTACGCTCTGGGAAACCGACTACGAGAAAGCGGTGGCGCGGGCCCAACGGGAGTCCCGGTTTGTATACCTGAATTTCGCCGGCTCGGACTGGTGCCTGCCCTGCAAACGGATGAAGCGCGAGATTTTCAATCAGCAGGTCTTTAAGGATTTTGCGACCGAAAACCTTGTGCTCGTGGAACTCGATTTCCCGGTCAAACCACTGCCGCCGGAACTGAAGCAGAAAAATCGGTCATTGGCTGAAAAATATGGTATTGAGGCATTTCCCACCATCGTCTTGCTCGATCCGCAGGGCGACGAAGTGGGCCGGCAGGAGGGTTACCAACCGCAGGCTTTGGAATCGTATCTGAATGGGGTCAGGCAGATGATGGCGGGCCATAGGGAAGCTGACTGAACTCGGATTCTCTAATGTCGAAAAATATTGGATTTGTCTCAACCCGCTTTGCAGGTACCGATGGCGTGTCGCTGGAGAGCGCGAAATGGGCGGAGGTGCTTTGGGATGATCGGCATGTCAGCTTTTGGTACAGCGGTCGCAGTGACCGGCACCCCGCCATCAGTCACTGCATTCCCGAGGCCTACTTCGGGACTCCCCAGAATGCATGGATCAACCGGAAAATATGGGGGGTGACTCATCGGCAGAGCCTGGTGTCGGACAGGATTCGAGATGTTTCTTCCTACCTTAAGCAGACGCTCTACGACTTTGTTTCATGGTTCGATCTGGACATCCTCATTGTAGAAAACGCTCTCGCTATTCCGATGCATGTGCCCCTGGGGGTGGCCATTACCGAATTCCTCGCCGAAACTCAGATTCCCACCATTGGGCATCATCACGATTTCCATTGGGAACGGACCCGATTCTCGATTGCGGCAGTCTCCGACTTCCTTGATATGGCCTTTCCTCCGCGACTGCCCAGCATGATGCACACGGTGATCAACCAGGCGGCCCAGGAGCAGCTTTCCCTGCGCAAGGGCGTGGGCTCGATGTTGATCCCCAACGTATTTAATTTTGACCAGCCGCCGCCGGAAATTGATGACTACACGCTCGATGTGCGCGAGGCGATCGGCCTGGATCCCGAGGATATCTTCATCTTGCAGCCCACGCGCATAGTCCCCCGCAAAGGGATAGAAACTGCCATCAAGCTGGTGGGCATGCTCAATGACCCGCGATGCAAGCTAGTCATTTCACACGAGGCCGGTGACGAGGGCATTGAATACAAACACATGATCGAAGAACTGGCTCACGAAGAAAAGGTGGACCTGCGTTTTATTGCCTCTCGGGTCGGCGACGTTCGCCAATTCGACCCGTCGGGGAATAAAATCTATACGCTTTGGGACCTCTATCCTCATGCCGATCTGGTCACCTACCCGAGTATCTATGAAGGATTCGGAAACGCACTCATCGAAGCCATCTACTTCCGGCTTCCCGTGGTCGTGAACCGCTATTCCATTTTCATTCAGGACATCGAACCGAAAGGATTTGAATTTCCGGTCATCGATGGATTCGTCACGCGCGAAATTCTGGAAAAGGTGCGCCGGCTCCTCACTGATCCCGAATACCGGCAGGACGTCGTCGACCATAACTACCACATCGCCAGCCAGTACTATAGCTACAGCGTTCTGAGGGGTAGTCTGCGTACTCTAATTACGAGCCTTACCGGTTGGTCGCCACAATGAAATACGTTGATCAAAATCGAGCCGAAAAGGTCCGCCAAAGGCTGTATCGGCTCTACGAAGAGCGGGCGGATCGGCTACTCGACCGTCTGCTCGCAATGATAGGACAATACGGCACGGAATCGAGCCCGAAAACCGCGCCGCGCTGGAGCCAGGAAGACCTCATCCTCATCACTTACGCCGACATGGTACTGCGAGAGGGCGAGCCACCCTTGCGCACCTTGCGGCGTTTTCTGACTGACCGGCTGCGCGACGTCATCAACACAGTTCACATTCTGCCGTTCTGCCCCTGGTCGTCCGACGACGGTTTCGCGGTCATCGATTACCGCGAAGTGGCGCCGGAGTACGGCACCTGGAAGCATGTCGACGAGCTTGGGGAAGATTTCCATCTGATGTTCGACATGGTTTTGAACCACTGCTCGGCCGAAAACCCCTGGTTCCGGGACTTTCTGACCGGCATCGCACCGGCCAGACACTACTTTCATGAAGTCGATCCCGAGCGCGACCTGTCTCAGGTCGTCCGACCGCGGCCGTGGCCCCTGCTCACCAAGACCCGGACCCGGGGCGGCGAGACCTATGTGTGGACTACTTTCAGCGCCGACCAGGTCGACTTGAACTGGCAGAACCCCGACGTCCTCTTCGAGTTTCTGGATATCCTGTTTCTCTACATCTCACACAGCGCGCGGATCATTCGCCTGGATGCTATTGCCTTCCTGTGGAAGGAGATCGGCACTAACTGCCTCCATCTCCCCCAGACCCACGAAGTCGTTAAGCTGATCAGAGACATTCTCGAGTGGGTCGCCCCCGAAGCGTTGATTTTGACCGAGACGAATGTGCCCCACGAAGAGAATATCAGTTACTTTGGAGATGGTGACGAGGCACACATGGTATATCAATTCACTCTGCCTCCGTTATTACTCCATGCCCTGCTGAAGGGGGACGCGTCATACCTGAAATCCTGGGCGTCAGCACTTCCCGAACTCCCAAAGGGTTGCTGCTTTTTCAATTTCACATCGTCCCACGATGGCATCGGCCTGCGCCCGCTCGAAGGAATTCTTCCTCCGCAGGAGTTTGCTTCCGTTATCGAGGAGGTAAGCGAACGGGGGGGCTTGATCTCGACCAGGAGCAACGCGGAGGGTGGCCAAAGCCCCTACGAACTCAATGCCAGCTACTTTGCCTCGTTGAGTGAGAGCGCGGACCCCGCTCTTGGCATTGACAGGTTTCTCTGCTCGCAGGCAGTGGCACTGTCACTGCAAGGAGTTCCCGCAATCTATTTCCACAGCCTGACAGCCACTCCGAACTACCACGAAGGTGTTAAACGGACGGGCCAGAACCGGACCATTAATCGACGCAAGTGGCAGGAATCTGAACTGAATGTCCTGCTCGACGACCACACCTCGACCTCGGCTCAAGTCTTTCAGCGTTACGCTCAGATGATTCGTTGCCGTAGGTCTTGCGAGGCATTCCATCCCAACGGCGGCCAAAAGGTGCTCGATACCCCGGATCATCTCTTCGGTTTTCTGCGCACCTCCCCGAAAAGAGATCAGGAGGTGCTCTGTCTGTTTAATGTCACTTCCGTCAGAGTGCGCGCGAATCTAACTCGGGTCTACCCACCGTGGCAGGAAAGGAGCACCTATGAAGAGCTGCTGAGGGGAAAGAAAGGGGAATTGGGTCCACGGTCGTCAATTACCCTCAATCCCTACCAGGCCTGTTGGCTGGTGGCATCTTAGCAATCTGTCGGGCTGAGCTTCGGACTTTATGCCATGGTTGCGCCGCCGGCTGAGCTGAGACTGGCCCGTTCGGGGAGCTCACGGTGGGCAGGATCAGACGGGTGTGAAACTTCGGCAGCGATTTTCCCGCTCCTCACGAAGCGAGCTACGGAGCCCCGGTGTAGCTCTGCCCGTGAGGGCAGGGGCGGTATGTACGAGATTATCGAACCGTCCGCAAACCCGCTGTCTCCTGAGGCTCAGTTTCAAGCTTGCGAGTTCAACAGCCCCTCAGCCCGCCACAACCGTCGCATTCGCCGCCGCCCGGGGCGTGTCCGGAGGATGGGAACCCGGATCAGCGAAATGCTCCCGCAGAAACTCCAGATCGAGTTCCGGATAGAGAGGATAGTCTTCCAGCAACCTCGTGAGCCGGCTGCGGGCTTCGGCTCTGGCACTTTCCTCGATGGTCCAACGCGATCGACTCGGCTGTCCTTTATTCTTGCCGCGGACGATCAACCTGGGCCTGGTCCCCGCTAGAATCAACTTCAGAATCGATGCAATCTCCACCATCTCCGAATCACCCATACCCAGGGTGGTCACGGCAGGCGTCCCCACCCTTAATCCGCTCGTATACCAGGGACCGTTGGGATCGAAAGGCAATGCATTCCGGTTCAAGGTGATGCCGCAGGCACGAACGGCGCTTTCGGCCAGGCGACCGTTAAGTCCGAATGGTGTGACGTCAATCAACATGAGATGATTGTCCGTGCCTCCGGTAGAGACGGCGAGGCCCTCATCGACGCAAGCCTGGGCCAGCCGACGGGCATTCAATTGCACCTGGCTGGCGTAAGCTCGGAATGCCGGATCATTCGCCTCCGTAAACGCCACCGCTTTGGCCGCCATCATCTGCGGAAGGGGACCTCCAATTACCATGGGACATCCCTTGTCCACATATTCGCTGAACTCTTTCTGACAGAAGATGACCCCGCCCCTCGGCCCCCGTAGCGTCTTGTGTGTGGTGGACGTCACGATGTGAGCAAAGGGAATAGGATTGTACTCCCCCCGGAAAACGCCCCCGGCTACGAGGCCGGCAAAGTGTGCCATGTCCACCATGAGCACCGCCCCCACAGCGTCCGCCATCGTCCGCATGCGACGAAAATCGATGGCCCGCGGATAGGCGCTATATCCTGCCAGCAGGATTAGGGGCCGGACCTCACGAGCCATGTTCTCGATAGCATCATAATCGAGCAGCCCGGTATCACGATCGACGGTATAGCTGTGAGCATCGAACATCTGGGCCGACACGTTGTGACGATAGCCGTGGGTAAGGTGGCCTCCAGAGTAGTAGTCCATCGCCAGCAATCGTTGGTTTCCCAGCTTTCGGCGCAGGGCGTCCCAATCCCGCCGGCTGAGATTCGAAAGATTCTTTTCACCTAGTTCCTGAAGGGCAGGCGATTCCACCCGCGCCTTGAGAATGGCCCAAAACGCGATCAGGTTTGCGTCCGCGCCACTATGAGGTTGAACGTAGACATGTTCGGCGCCGAATAGTTTCTTCGCCTGCGCGCAGGCTTCGTCTTCAATGGCGTCGACATTGTCGCAGCCGGCATAGAACCGGGAATGAGGAAATCCTTCTGCGTACTTATCGGTGAACAAGTTTCCCATCGCACTCTGCGTAGCCAGAGAGGAGAAATTCTCGCTCGCAATCAGCTTCAGATTCGTGCGCTGGTCGTTCAGTTCCCGGACGATCGACGAGGCGATCTTCGGGTTGACTTCGGCGATTGCAGTAAGATTACTCAGGTAGGCCAGAAAACCCGGAGTTGCTTGGGCCGTTCGGCCGGTGCGAAGGTAGATTTGAAGCGGAGTTTCAATCGAATGCATGTCTGTGCAGTGTCCTGTCTTGACTTTCAATCCTACCCAGGCGGACGATAGGACACCTTCGCTTCCCGGTGGTTGACTCCACCCAGTGAGTGAACTGCCCGGGCCGATCAGGTAGCATGCCTACTCACTGACAACGCCAGTTGCCGAAGTTCCCAGTCTTTAATGGAATTCTGGAAACTGCAACCTTTTCGACCCCGGTTCGCTCACTTCCGAGACGATAAGCGGACAGGACACTGGTCACTATACTCATTTGCCTAACAGGCGCGGCAGAGCGGTCGATAGTGGCTCCACGTAGGTAATCAGAAGAACACCGATGAGGAGCACGAAAAACATCGGAATCACCGACCGGTAGACCACCGGCAACGGCTTTTCGAAACGATAGGAGGCGAGAAATAGGTTCATACCCACCGGTGGCGTGAGATATCCCAGTTGTAGGTTGGCTAGAAAAATGACCCCCAGGTGAATTGGATCTACCCCGAACGCGATACCTATGGGCACAATCAGCGGAACGACCACGATGATGGCTGAAAAGATGTCCATCAGGCAGCCAACGGCCAAGAGAAAGACATTGAGGGCAAGCAGGAAGAGCCAGCGGGATTGGATCGTGCCGGTGACCCATGCTACTGCTCGATCGGGTATCTGCTCGACCACGAGGTAATGGGTAAAGCCGATTGCGACCCCGAGGATGAGCAGCACGCCGCCCACTAACAGGCCGCATTCCGTCATGACCCGTACTCCATCGCGCAGAGGTCGCAGGTCACGGTAGACCCACGCTTCCACGATGAAGGCATAGAGGGCCGTTATCGCGGCGGCCTCCACCGGCGTGCAGTAACCCGAAAAGAAGGCCACCAAAGCCACCATCGGAAGCAGCAATTCCCACTTGGCCTCCCACACCGCTGTCTTCGACGAGGCCCATGAAAACGCACCGGAAACGGAAAGTGATTTCGGGCTCACAACGACGCCGAGCCAACAGGTCAGCCCCAGCATGAGTAGGCCCGGCAACAACGCTCCGGCAAACATTGCTTCCATACTGACAGTCGAAGCCGTGTCGGAAAGCCCCCCCGAATTAGCCACCGCGGTGCTGGCGATGATGGCGTAGAGAATCAGGGGCAGGCAGGGCGGAAACAGCACGCCCAAAGAAGAGGATCCTGTAATTAAACCCAGGGCATGGCGTTCCTGGTATCGAGATTCGAGCAGAACCGGCATCAGGACGCCTCCAAGGGCGAGAATGGTGACTCCGGACGCGCCCGTAAACGTGGTAAAGAATGCGGAGACGACGATGGCTACGATCGCGGGCCCTCCTCTCAGATTGCCGAACAGGCATCTGAAAACGGCCACCAGGCGCCGCGAGGCGCCTCCCTCAGCGAGGAAATATCCCGCCAAAGTAAAGAGGGGAATGGTGGGAAGCATGGGGTTCGTCACCAGCGAGTAATGTTTAAGCGGTACCACCGCCACGGGAAAGAAATCGCGCCAGAAGAGCAGGAGCGCGACGCCACCAATTGCAGCGAAGATGGCTCCTCCCAGGGCCGTAACCAGGAAAAGCAGTATGAGCAAGGGTAGAAAGAGATGCTCGGGTTCGACCGGCGATTTCCAAATAATACCGACCACCGCGGCCACCAGGCCAAGCGTAACCAGGCGTGAACGCCAATTCTCGCCACTACGGATCAGACAATGCAGTGCCACCAGGCCGAAACCGATGGGCAAGATCAGTTGCACGACCCAAAACGGAATCCCGTAGGCAAATTCGTTGCCGCCGGCGAATTCCGCCTGCACGAAAGCGACGCTCGCCGTACAGAGAAAAAAGGCGACTACCGCATTCATACTGTTGATGAGGATTAGCCCAGTCACGCGCAGACGGCCGCTGAGAAAGTTCTCGGCCGTGGCCAGGGATAGTAATCGGCCGTTACGGGCAGCCAATGCGCCACCCAGCATGCCGATGACTAAGGTGAAGTGCTGAACGAGGGTGGCGGTCGCTTTGAGGCCCCCCAGCGGAGTTTGGCGCAGAACGATCTCCGTAATCGGTAGAACCATAACGAAGAACATGGCAGACGCCGTCAGGACATTTTCCACTTCGCTGCAGGCGCGCCACAGACGACCCCATTTTGCATGCCGCTGGGGGGTGCCATCACCTGGTTCGGAATTACTGGAAACCGTCTGCTCCACAGTTCCTCTAATAGCTCACCCGCGCACTGAAATCGAGTTCGGAGTTCCAATAAAGAAAGACTTCCCCTTAATGAACCTCCCCGACGCAAGCGTCGGGGTATCGGGGAAGGAGAACTTATTCTCTACCACAGTGTTAACTGACGCAGATCCTCCTTCGGCTTGCCCTGTTCCAAAACGTATTTCTCCACCATCGCCCAATTCCCTCTCTCCCCAACCGTCCCCACGTAATACCCTGAACTCCAGAATCTTCCTCCCCAGAGTTCCTCCTTCAGCCACCGCTCCCTCTTGAACAACTCCCGTGCTGTGATACTCTTGAATTTCATCACGATACTTCCTGGCGCTATTTTCGGATGTGCCCCGCACAGTAAATGCACATGGTCTTTATCCATCCCTAGGGCCTCCAGTTCTATTTCATAGCGTTCCCCTATCCCTCTGGCCGTTTCGATCATCACTCGCTCAATCCGCTTATCTATCAGCGCCTTCCGATACTTCACCGGCATCACCACATGATAGTGGATCTCCCACACACAGTGACTTCCTCGCTTTACTCGACTTTCTTCCTTCCTCTCTCCCACCCTCTCTTCTTTATCAAGTCAGCCACCCCGCAGCAAGCTACGGGGAATCACCAAGTTGAACGACACCCTTAAGAAAAGCCTGCTTCCCGCAGCAACGGTCATCGCCAAGGCTTCGCCGGTCAAGAGCTACGGGGAATCTACGGCTTTTTACCCTCCGGGACCGGGTGTCGTCCGACGAGATGTTTTTTAGAACCCTGCAGTCCCGACATATCGGGACAGAGAATGATCAAGTTCAGTCCTTTCGAAACGCCTCCAGCAGGGTCATCACTTCGTCGAATATAGCCGCAGGCACGATTTCTCCGCGGATGCGACCGTGTATCCGACCCACCATCTTCAGCCACGCCTCCTCGATCTGCGGACTCACCGCATGCACCGTAAGCCCCCGTTTCTTCATGGCCTGAATGGCTTCGGCGTTTTCCTGGCGACTGCGCGATTGAATCGCGCGACCGGCCTTCAAGGCCGCTTGTTTCAAATGGGCGCGCGCCTCAACCGGAATGCGATCCCACATGCTCTTCTGCATCACGGCGGCGCCCACCAAGGGTGCCCAGTTGAGATCGAGCATATTGGGTGCTCGCCTATCTACCTGAAGGGAAAGGGCATAAAACGGGGGCACCGAAACGACGTCGATGAGACCGGTTTGGAGTCCGGGCAGGATATCATTGGTCTCCAGCGGTACCGGGTGGAAACCAATGTCGCGCATTATGGAGATCTGGTCGGTATCGCCGGACCACACGAACATCTTCATCTTTTTGAGCCCGTCGGGGTGCACCAGGGGCTCCTTTGTGAAAAAGCGAACCCAACCGGCATCGACCCAAAAGAGGACCACGAATCCTTTCGCCTCGAGGCGCCTTTCGATTTTGGGCCGCATGCGCACGTTGACGTAATCGAATTCATCGAAGTTTCTGAACATTAACGGCATCGACTGAAGACCTGTGACCGCCCGGTCGATATCAGAAATGCCGTTGGCGGTCAGCAGCCCCGCGTTCAGCGCACCGATTCTCATAAGCCGTACCATGTCGGACTCTGAGCCCTGAGTGCCATCCGGATAGATCACCAGGCGCACGCCACCCCCAGGCGCTTCGCGCCACTCCTCCGCCATAACCTGTAAAGCCTGGTGATAGCTGGATCCACGGGGGGCCAGCGTACCCAGATTGACTCGCAGGGTCCGCGCGCCAAGTTCCTGCAGCAAGAGTGCAAATCCGCAAACCGCGGTGATAATCAGCAGACGCGAAAATAAGCGTGCAGTTACTACGAGCGAACCCGACATACTAGCAACAGATTAATAATGTACAAAGTCGAACGATTGAGAAGGGTCAATAAGGACTCAAAGGATTGCTCTCCGGCAACAGAAAAAGTTCATCGCTGCGGTCAATCAGCCACCGTGCTCGCTCCTGCATGATAAGATTGACCAGCCGCCAAGCTGAATGTGAGTCCGGATCAATGGCCAGGGCCTGTTGCAGGAGCGCGCAAAACTCAGCATAGTTCTGTTCCTGCAGGGACACGGATTCGGCCAGCGATACCAGAGGTCCGGCATGCAGGCCACGAGTCAACTCATGGGCCCGCTGAAAATGCCGTCGGGATTGTGCGGCGGGGTTTTCGTGGCTCGGAGAACGTCCCATTTCGTAAGTGATGAGAAAGGCATGGATGGCGCCGTCGTCGAACTCTTCGTCCAGTAGCAGAGCGCGATCTATGAGAGCGTCGACCTTGGGAAGCTGGGCTACCAGTTCGGGCATGTCCTTGCCCAAGCTGATGGCGGCGGCCAGGGAGGCGGCACTCCAGTAAAGATAAGCTACTTCGTGCGCGCTGGTTCGGGCGACCGCGTTCACTGCATCTCGCTCCAATTCAGCTACAAATCCGGTATGGCGTAGTTCAAGACCCCGTAGCGCATAGCCATAAGCCCGCAGATACATTTTTCGCCCGCGGGCCAGTTCCCGCATTGCCCGGGCCGTGTCTTTATCCATGAGACGTTCGCCCTCCTGCTGAATAAAAGCATAGGCGTACTGAGTAAAACCGCTGGCCGCAGCCAGCAGAAGCCCTTCGTGATTCGGGCTTTCCTCAAGTAGGCTTTCAATCAATTTGAGGCTGAAGGGAATTGCCTGGCGAACCAGCTCAGGATCCTCATCCGAGGTGAATACACTGCTTCCTGACGCCAAGGCATCGCCGAGCTGGTTGATGGCCATCTGCTTTACGGAGCACCCGGGAAAGGCAATTGTTCCCGCTACCCACACACACAGAAGTCCAACTCCTGAAATATTCGATCGGTAAGCTTGAATGCCTTTTGGCCTACCCCCTAATATTTCATTATCCACTCCGTTGGTTGACATTTTATGTATATATCGATTCTAATTATGATCAATTATGCCTAAAGGATTGTTTGATTCGGAAGATCATCGCTTTGTCGATGCAATCTCGCGGTTGGTTTACTGCAATCATTTCCGACCGGAACGGCTCGAACTGGAAAGGCGTGCTTTGGGGAATGCCTATATCGCAACTGACCCGGGCAAGCACGAAAGGACGGCAATTCGGCCACTCAGCCCCCACGTTGACAAACTGGTAGCGCGGGCGCACCGGCAAGTCGCCCTCTGCCAGAAAAAGCTGGTGACCCGACGGTTCATCTCGAACCGGGACCGCCAGCGCTTTGTCGACCTCGTTTTCTTTGTCCTCTTTCATGATTTCGCGGATGCGTTTGACCAAGTAATCAGCACCGCCCACGAACAGGGGCAAACTCCCGGCCGCATCGGGTTTTACGAGCGGTTTCAAAGAGAGTTGGCGGGATATTTTGCCTTGGGTGAGGTAGAATCGCCCTTTCCCGATGCCCGTGTGTTCGCCTGCTTTTTCCAGATACGGCGCGCCTTTCATCATATACATCAATACATTATTGGCAGTTCAAGGGCAGCCATGCAACTGCGTGCCCGGGTTTGGGAAAGTATCTTCACTCACGATATGAGTCGCTATCAGCGTGCCCTCTATGATCGCATGGGGGATGTCACGACTCTCATTTCCGGGGATTCCGGTACCGGGAAGGAACTCGTGGCGCGCGCCATTGGATTCTCGCGCTTTATTCCCTTCGACGAAACGAGCCGTCGCTTTGTGGATGACTTTACCGGTTCCTTTTACGGAATCAGCCTCTCCGCACTGTCACCCACACTGATCGAGTCCGAGCTGTTCGGGCATCGGCGAGGCGCCTTTACCGGGGCCTCACACGATCGCAAGGGATACTTCGAGGCCTGTGAGGCATTCGGTACCGTGTTTCTCGACGAAATTGGGGACGTCGACCCGTCTATTCAGGTTAAGTTGCTGCGCGTCCTGCAATCTCGGCAGTTTCAGCGCCTGGGTTCGACTCAGTCACACGGTTTTTCGGGCAAGATAGTGGCTGCCACTAATCGCGACCTTTCACTGGAAATGGCCGAAAATCGGTTTCGGGAGGATCTCTACTTCCGGCTCTGTGCCGACCGCATTCGCACGCCCTCACTGCATGAGATTTTGCAGGGGGATCCCGAGGAATTGCGCTACCTGGTTCGCTTCATTGCCTCCCGAATGCTAGACTCGGATGAGGATGTCGACAGTCTTGCCGACGAAGTAATCCGATGGGTCACGGATGGCCTCGGGCAAAATTACGCCTGGCCGGGAAACTTTCGTGAATTGGAGCAATGCCTGCGCAACGTTCTGGTGACCGGGAGCTACCGGCCGGAAGTCCTGCGCGGGAATTCGGAAACGCTTCTGGCGGATCAGCTCAATGCCGGAATGCTGACCGCCGAAGGTATGATGCGGCAATATGTCACTCGCGTGTATTCGCGAAACCGGAATTACGAAGCAACCGCGCGCCGCTTGCAAGTGGACCGGCGAACGGTGAAGAAATACGTTGATGTCGAACTGCTGGCAAAGCTGGAAGAACGCTTCGGAGAATAAGACTGGAATAAGCGATGCGGCATTTTGAGGAAATATATAGGCTCGAATATCCTCGCTGATACTTTTTCATCGTTGGCAAGCAAGAAAGCGACCAGTTCCTCATTCCGGACCTTTAAGCGGCCTCCAGAGCCGTCGGCCCTCCAGTCGCTGGCAGACAGTATCAGATGTGGAGGGACGAGGGCCCCCGAGTCCGAAGGTAGGCGGCCTCATCGATACGGTTTCATGCCTTGGCAAGAGCGCCAAACTGCCGCACATTCCAGTCAGACTTGACTTGCCCTGAGGTTCGATCTTCTCCTACTACTGTGCTCGGATTTTTTCGAAGCTTCTCTGGGAGTTACCCCGCAAAGTCTGGGTCAACTTTGGCAAGCTACTCTTACCTAAAAAAGCAGGCATGACGGACGTGCGCCAAGCAATTGTGGATCAGGGCGTAGAAGCCTATCAGGAACGCGAGGAACTCAAGGAAAACCTAGCCTACGCCTGCGTTAAATCGTTGGCCCGTGACCCGGGACGAATCGTGGTCGTGGACCGGACGCGCGAACGGCGCGAGATGAATGCGGGGAAACTCCTGGCCCTTTCCTGGTCGCTGGCGGAGCGTTGGAGGTCAACTATCGCGAAGCGCAGGGTGGGTATCGTCCTACCGCCGGGCATCGGAGGATTCGTTACTAATCTGGCCATCGTTCTGTTGGGGAAGGTACCGGTAAACCTCAACTTTACAGCCGGCCAAGCGGCCATCGAGGCCAGCATCAGGAAAGCCGGACTGGATACTATCATTACTCATTCGGCAATGCAGGCAAAAATCCCTCGGTTCCCCTGGACCACCCACACGCTCGATATTCAGGACGAGGTCAAGGGACTGAAAAAACTCAGTATTCTAGGCAAGCTATTATCGATTAGATTGCGTTCTTCCGATGCTCTTTCCAAGGCTATGAACGTCTCCCGAGAAGGTAATCATAAGGAGGCCGCACTGTTATTCAGCAGTGGCAGCACAGGGTTGCCCAAGGGCGTCGTACTGACGCATCGAAATATCCTCAGCAATTGCCTTCAGATTCACGATTGTCACATTTTTACAGAAGGCAAAAGCCTGCTCGCCTGCCTGCCGATTTTTCACAGCTTCGGCTTCACGGTGACCCTGTGGTACCCAATCCTGAGCAAGATCCGAGCGGTATCGGTCGCGTCTCCCCTAGAGCTCCGTAGAATTACCCAAGCGATTAGAGAAGAAAAGGTTACTATTATGGTAGGAGCTCCCACTTTCCTCCGTCCCTACCTTCTGAAGGCGAAGCCCGAAGATCTCAAGAGTCTTAGTATCACAATCGCCGGGGCCGAAAAGACGCCTCCCGGGCTAGGAGAGAAATGGGAGGCGCGTTTCGGGAGTCAATATCTGGAAGGCTACGGTCTCACGGAGACTTCTCCGGTGGTCAGCTCGAACCTGCCGGACCCCGAAAAGGGGGCCGCATCTGCAGCCTCCGGGCGCCGCGAAGGGTCGGTCGGACGACTGCTGCCGGGGATGGAGGGGCGCGTCGTGGATCTCACCGAAGGCAAGGTTATTCCAAGGACTGAAGTAGGCATGATTGAATTAAAGGGACCGAACGTCTTTTCAGGTTATCTCGATGAGGCCGAGCGTAACCGGGAGATATTTCACGACGGCTGGTTTGTCACTGGAGATCTGGGCCGCTTTGACGACGACGGTTTCCTCTACATCGAGGGCCGGTTGAGCCGATTCTCTAAGATCGGTGGGGAAATGGTTCCGCACGGTACTGTGGAAGAGGAGATCGCCAACGTTCTGAGCCTCGGGGATGCCGAAGTCCCGATGCTTGCCATTACAGGCGTGGGTGACGAATCCAAGGGTGAATCATTGGTACTGCTGAGTGCGACAGACATCGAGCTGAGTGATCTGAGGGAAAAACTGAAGCAAGCCGGACTACCCAATCTCTGGATTCCCCGCACCCTTAGACGAATCGATGCCATTCCCTGCCTGGCATCGGGAAAGCTGGATCTCAAGGCCATTGCGCAAATCGCGGCCGACGCATAAGCGCATAGAGGACTTGGGGCCCGACCGGCACCTTCGCCTCATTTTCTTTTTCCTAATAGAGCCGCCCGACGCGCGTTGACCTCATAGGAACTATTCAAGATTCCGAAACCGGAATGAGTCATGTACGAGAAAACGCCGATTCAGAATGGGTGCGTGCTTTGGTGGAAACCTACGCGGGCCCGCTTACACGCTATGCTCACAGCATCACGGGCGATCACGAGAGCGCCCGCGATTGTGTTCAAGAGACCTTTATCCGGCTTTGCCGCCAGGCGCGCGCCGACCTTGAAAGGCACGTGGCGCCGTGGCTCTTCCGGGTGTGTCGAAATCGGGCTCTGGACCAACAGAGGAAGGAGGCCCGCATGAAACCGCTCAATGACGAATCGCTGGCCGCGACCGCGACGCAGGAGGAGGCCCCGTTGATGGCGTTGGAACGCCGGGACGCTGCTCGTGTTATCACGGAGCACATGCGGAAGCTGCCCGACCGGCAGCGCGAGGTCATTCGGCTGAAATTCCAGAATGAGCTAAGTTACAAGGAGATAGCCGAAGTCATGGAGATCTCGGTGAGCAATGTCGGCTTCGTCCTCCACACCGCCATCAAGAACCTGAGACAGACACTGGCCAGCCAGACTGATTTACTGGCCGAACCTGAAAATTCCCAATGAAACCCAAAGACGATCCCAGAATCACGGCCTACGCCCTTAGTGAATTAGAGGACGATGAGCGCATCGAATTTGAAAAGGATCTCGCTGAAAACGCCGAACTTGGGCGCGAGATCGATGCCATTCGGCAAGTCACCGAGTTGCTCGAGAAGGCGCTGGCTACGGAACCGATTCCGGAGCTGAGCGAGTCGGAAAAGCATGCGCTGGCGAAAGGTTCCTCATCGCCGCTGCTGCCCTCCATCAAACCCAGGGGCCGCTGGAGCAGCAAAATCATCACTCTTTACGCCTCCGCCGGTGCGGTAGCCGCCTGTCTGGCGATCACGGGCGCGCTGATTATTCTTCGGCAAACCGGGGAGCCTTCTCAGCAGAATACATCAAGGCTTCATGAACTATCCTCACATGAAAGGGAGGCTGCGGAATTGGATGCCGTGTCGGCCACAGTGACCACGGAGGATCTCCCTTCGACGGAGGTAACGGCGATGGCGAACGCAAGCGATCATGGCCAGTCGGAGATTCCTGAACTCACCGCCCTCGCGAATGGAAGCCTCGCCGATGAACCTGGTGTGGTGCTTCCGCCTCAACTGAAACAGGATCCCGATGCGCCGGCCTCCACGCCTGCGCAGCCAGGAAATTTGCGCGTTCGAACTGCCATGGATGGCGTAAGCGACAGCTTTGTGGATATGAGCGTGCTCGAGGGCGAGGTCGTTGGGAAACCCATGCTCTCGGCAATGCCGAGCACGGCTCAGTACAACCATAATGGATCTGGAGATTTGACCGTTTCCTCCATGACCGACGCTGCAGCAGGAGGAAACCTGCAGCAGAATCGGAGGCTCGAGGGTGATCGGTCCCTCAGCGAAACGATCACCGTCCACGCAGGGGCGGCTCCTCCGGAGTCTCAGCTGTCCCCGGATATAAAGAGGTCGACCCAAAAGAAAGTCTCGGAAGAGCGCAGACAGTCCGATCAGCAGACGTTACCGAAGTTTCATGCAGTTGGAAGAATTACAACGCTTGACTCCCTTGCCCGAGATGAGCCGCTCCCGCCGCCCGTCGACAAGAACAGATCTGCTGTAGTGCTGGCTTATGCCGAGGAGTCGGTGAGCAAAGCCAAATCCAAGCGGAGCAACGACTCAGTTTCGATGATGAGAACAGCGAGAGACACGATCGGACGCAAAGAGATTGCTCCCGGCATCTACCCGCCGCCGATGCCCATCCCTGAACCTCCGTTCGTCCCCATGCCTCCATGGACCAGCGAGAGGACCTTCACCACGGAGTCCTATGACAGCATTCGGGAGAACCCGTTCATCGGTGTGGACGAGCAGCCGCTCTCTACCTTCTCGATCGATGTCGATACAGCCTCATACTCGAACATGCGCCGGTTCCTGAACCGCGATCGCAAGCCCGCCCGCGGCTCCATCCGGATTGAGGAGCTGATCAACTATTTCCCCTACTCCTATGCGGCACCTGAAACCCGTGAAGTTCCCTTTGCAGTTCATGTAGAGGTGGCCGACGCGCCTTGGAAAGACGAACACCGCCTCGTGCGCGTCGGGCTGAAAGGGTATGAGATCACTAGGGACGAGCGTTCCGCCGCTAATCTGGTCTTTCTGATCGACGTTTCCGGCTCCATGTCGAGCTTGAACAAGCTTCCTCTTGTAAAAAAGAGCCTTGAGCTCCTGGTGCGTGAACTCAATGACCGGGACCGGGTTGCCATCGTCACCTACGCCGGTCGGTCAGGTACCGCGCTTCCCTCGACCACGGCCAACAACAAGGAGACCATTCTGCACGTCATCCGCAGCCTCCGCGCCGGAGGATCGACTCACGCCAGCGCCGGCATAGAAGATGCCTATCGACTGGCCCAGCGACACTTCATCAAGGAGGGAATCAACCGCGTTATTCTCTGCACCGACGGTGACTTCAACGTCGGCGTCACGGATCGCAGCGAGCTTGTCGCGATCATCGAGACAAAAGCCAAAAGCAATGTCTTCCTCAGCATATTCGGCTTCGGGATGGGAAATCTCAAGGACGCGACTCTGGAAGAACTGACCAACCGGGGCAATGGCCAATACGGTTATGTGGATGCAATAAGTGAAGCCCGCAAGGTATTCGTCGACCAGCTTTCGGGCACCTTGATGACGATCGCCAAGGACGTGAAGATTCAGGTCGAATTCAACCCTGCACGGGTGGCGGCCTACCGGTTGATCGGTTACGAAAATCGCAAATTGGCAGCGCGCGACTTCAATGACGATACGAAGGATGCCGGCGAAATCGGCGCCGGACACACCGTGACCGCGCTCTACGAAGTGGTGCCCCAGGGCGTTGCATTGGATCTGTCCGCGGTAGATCCGTTGAAATATCAGCAACCCTTGGCGATGAAAAGGCAGAATGCCGACTCGAATGAGATGCTCAACGCGAAGCTCCGTTATAAGCTGCCCGACAAAGACACCAGCAACCTCCTGGAGGTCCCGGTAACCGATGGCGGGGCCGACTTCGAGAGCGCGTCGGAAGATTTCCGTTTCGCCGCCGCCGTAGCCTCCTTCGGTATGCTACTTCGCAACTCCGAGTACAAGGGTAGCAGCAGCTTTGCCGGCGTTCGCGCTATGGCGGAGAATGCTCAGGGCAATAACCGCGGTGGCTACCGCTCCGAGTTTCTCACTCTGGTCGATCAAGCTGCCATGATCTGGGAACGCGAAGAACGCAGACCAGCTCCGTATCCTCCGCACGATGTCGTTCTTGAACGACACCCTTAACAGGCCAAAGCTCCAAGCTCCGGCCGGGCGCCACCCCAGCACAGCAAGGCACTGGGGAATCTGAAATACGCCAAACAGGTCCTCATTTAAAGTCGAGTCGGCCAAGATGATATGCGCCTATTCTGCCCCAGCTCACGATGACCGGTATCAGTCAACCGGAGGCCCAATGAACTGCGCGGCACAATCTACTACAGCTCCACGTAGGTCCCCATGACATAGGTCACGCCATCGGATCCCTGACCGTAGTAACAGACGAAGAGCTTTCCCGCGGCGTATTCAATCGTCGTCGGATAGCCGAGATCCCCGTTAGGGAGATCGTCGCGAACAATGATTTCATCCTCCAGTAACCAATGCCGCCCACCGTCTTCGGAAAGACACGCCCGGATGCCGAAAGGAGCTTCGCGACGGCCATAGGTGCAGAGCAATCTCCCGTCCCGCAGCACCAGCAATTGACCGGGATGCCCGAAAATGGGTGTCTCTTCGGGCGAGGACCAGGTTCCGCCGTTATCGGTCGAACGGCAGGTGAAGAGGTGTCTCGTGGTGCGCGATTCGCGAAGCACGCAGAGGATCTCTCCGGGAGTGACCTCGGCAATATCCGGTTCGCTGAAACGGAGTCTCGGCGCATCGTCACGGACGACCTGCGGTGCGCTCCAGGATTTGCCTGAATCACTCGAGAATACAATGTAGGTGTAGCGATTGGTGGGAGGATGATGTTCCTGCGCCACATAGGCTGCACGGCCATCACTCAATTCGATGATACCGGTCCGGGTGTAGCCATCTCGGAAGTTTCCCGTGTCGATCCTGGTAGTGTGGTCGAACAGATGCCCGCCATCGTGACTCAGGTGCACATAGAGTCCGTGGTAACCTCGAGCCCATGTGTACATGGATTGCGCCCAGTCGTTGTCGCCGAAGTGCTCCGTCCAGCCTCGATCAGGCAGGTGGATTGAAATGGGCTCGCCCGCTGCCCGCCGCTGTCTGGCCAGAGGAATCGGGTACCAGCCGAAGCGAAACTGTGTCAGGGCGACGGTCCCGTCGTTCAATTGGGCGATCCCCGGGCATTCCGTCCCGTAGTAGTCGAAGTCAGGGGCAAATATCGGATCTTCCCAAGAGACGCCTTCGTCCGAAGACCGCGCCAGCAACGTGCGAAAGAGCGGGTCGGTGGGCGGATGCATACGCGGTTCCCGCCGCCGCGAGTGATTGAACGCAGCCAGCCAGTCGCCACTGTGCAGAACGGTAATGGATGGATGCGATATATAAGCGTAGGGATCCCGGTGAATGGTAACGGTATGACCGATAAAGTGACCTAGCATGAAGCTATCTTCTTCCAATTCATCTGCGCAAGCAATCTCGGATCGCGACTTTCGCTATTGCTCTGACGAAGGGATTAGCTGGAAGAGTTTCTCAACGCGTTTGCGCAGTGCCGGGCAGGTAGCGATCATCCGGGATCTTCCCGCGCAACGTCGAAGCCGAGGACTCGCCTACCCCCCTGACCGCTGAGGAAACCGATTAACCGGAGAAGCGAAAAAGGTCGGAAAACGATTCGGCGGGGTAGCGGCACGGGGATGGTAAACGGGACAGGCATCGTCGGAACGGTTGGTTGCAGGAAACCGATAGAGGGTCTTTTGAACCGGCACCCCTGAGGCGCTCGGATACAGCGTCACCCCTGGCGGCGCCAAACGGCTCCCAGGAAAATAGGTGACGGCTGCCGACGCGACTGGCACATCCCGAGATCCGCAAGAGACATGGCCATGTCGACGGATCCGCGGCGATCGATAGCGTACGAGCCCGCTCCTGGAATTGGCGACCGAGGACCGCTCGCCCAAGGATGTATAGGCATCCGGAGCAACCTGCTCTCGCCGTTTCCGGGCCAAAAGCCGCTCGTAGTCAGAGAGCGCGGTTTCCACCTGCCGAGACACGTCAACTTCGGGATAGATACGTAGAAAGGTCTTCCAAAAATGCAGTCGATCGGGAGCGGCAGCATTACGAAACTGCGGATCGGTAAGCCTTTCCGCCTTGAGTTTGAGTCCCCGCTCGCGCCGCGAATCCCGGCGCTCAATGTTCCGCTCCGCTATTGATTGAATTCTGGCTGCTTCCCTGGCTAGAGCTCGCTTCGACTTCAGCTGGATGCCCACGACCCGGTCCCCTTCGAAAGTGACGCGACCGCTATCGAATATCATAATTCTATGACCACCCTTTTCCACAACGCCACTCGGCTCGCCCAAGGAGGCGTAGACTTTCTTAATGCCGTCTCCTGCGCCGATGGGCGGCATTTCCGACACTGCCAAAAGCGGAAGGTGACTGAGCGCCAGCAACGTCAGCAAGTTCTGGATGATGGATCGATTCACGGGAAACAATGTGAGCGCAACTCTGTATTTCTCAATAGGATATAAGACAGCCAAACAGGAGGCAAGATCCGAATGGCATCCAGAAGCTCAGAATCCAAGGCCGACAGATTGCTAGGGCAAATTCGGAGCGGGAATGGGCGTGGCCGCTTCATGGGGGTCCAGGGGCAGGTGCGCGTACAAAGTGGCTGCTCCTGTGCGCAGCGTTCCCCCTTCCAGGATCTTGACGCGCAGGCCGCCCCGCCCACGCAGTGAGGCCAGGGCTCCGGCACCGTAAGCCTTATCCATCCAGCGGCAGGGCTTACAGTGCTGAGTGCCCTCCATGACCACCTCCGCGATCGCGAAACGTTGACCGATGAGGTCCTTCAGCGGCAACCCACTGATGATCACGTTGCGGCGGAAAACCGACGGATCTCGTAGCGGAGACGATGCGGCCGCTTCCAAATCCTGGAACACCTCCCAGGAAAAGAAGGTAGCCTGACCAATGTAGTCGTCGCGATGGTCAAAATAACGGTCTCCTCGCAGTCCCTTTCCCGCGACCGCTTCCACGGAGGCAACTTCGTGCGCGGGATGATGGTCGGGCGCTTCAAAATCGTGCCCCACGAAATTGTGCGCAGGTGAGATGAAGATGTGCTTAATCTCAATAGGAATCGAATGAGTCCAGGTATCTTGCTGCATGCCTGATCATAAACCTGGAGTTTGCATTGAGGAAGCTGAATCTCAAATGCCCTTGCCCACCCTATCTGTCGGTAGTAGCGTAGTTTACTCTTTAAGTATTCCACGCCACAGGTAAGAGTAGGGAACAGATTGAGCAGTTCCGGAAGCAAAGATGTAGACCTGCGAGAGCCCAGGTTTCCCGTCAACTCGACTATACTGATTGTAGACGATACTGACGAGTTTCGAGAAGTACTGGAGGACTTGGTATCTGCTCTCGGTTACACCCCCATGGCGGTTGACAACGGTGCTGCCGCCCTGGAAGCAATGAAGGTGGCGCACCCCGATCTGGTCTTGCTCGACATCGTCATGCCGGGCATGGACGGTTTCGAAGTCTTGGAAATGATGAAAAAAGATGCAGCCCTTCGCCACCTGCCTGTCATCATCATTTCGGGAATCCATGAAATCGAAAGTGCTGTCCGGTGCATCGAACGAGGGGCCGATGATTACCTGACAAAGCCGTTCGATCCCGTCCTGCTGAAGGCGCGCATTCGATCATCGCTGGAAAAAAAGCAACTTCGCGATCAGGAAGTGCACTACCGACAGCGGATCGAAAAGGAAAAACAACGCGCCGATGAACTTCTGCATGCCTTGTTTCCTGCTCCCGTAGTCCAGGAACTGAAAAGGTCCGGCGAAATTCGCCCGAAACGTCATGAACGGGTTGCCGTCCTCTTTTCCGACATCGTGGGTTTCACCGAATACTGTGATTCCCGCGCGCCCGAGGAAGTCGTTGCGCACCTGCAACAGATGGTAGAACTTCTGGAAGCGATTGCGTTGGAGCATGGCTTGGAAAAGCTCAAGACCATCGGCGACGCCTTCATGGCAACGTGCGGCCTGCTGGACAAATGTCCCTCGCCCGTAGAACAATGCGTTCGGGCAGGGATTACCATGGCAGATAGGGTGCCCCGCCTTGAGGCAGGCTGGCAAGTGCGCATAGGGATCCATGTAGGGCCGGTTGTGGCCGGCGTCGTAGGTCGAGAGAAATACCTCTATGACATCTGGGGCGATACCGTGAACACCGCGTTCCGGGTGATGCAGCACGGCGCTGCCGGAGGGATCAATCTCAGCCGGGAGGCGTGTATTGAAACCAACGCGAAGTTTGATGTCAGGTCACTGGGATCGATCTCGGCAAAAGGCAAGGGCGAGATCCAGATCTTCGGGGTGCACACGTGCTAGCCCCAGATCCAGCGAACCAGTCAGATATAAAGTGGATATCCAGGCTTTGGAGGGCCGACGGCTCTGGAGGCCGCTTAAAAGTCGGGTTATGCGACGGGGTGGGATGTCATCCGTAAGGCAGAGATCAGAGATACACGTGGCTGCCGACTTTGGGCCCCAAAATGGCGCTTCGCTTATTTTGAGGCTAGCAGGCTGTCGGATTTTGTCCGCATTCTGCTAGCATTAAGAAAATGAAGCTGGAAAAAGCACAATTCCAATCAACAATCGAAAATGATGAGCCCTGTTAATTCAACGAAAGACCCGCTGCGCGTCGCGATTATCGGTTGTGGACGATTGGGACAGAAGTATGCTGAGGCATACTCGACCTATCCGGATACAGAGATCGTAGCCATTGCCGAACTGAATGACGACCGGCGCCGTGCCGTGGGCGAGCGCTTTAAAGTAAACGCGCTGTTCCAAGACGCAGATGCCCTGCTGAATTCGATTGTGCCGGATCTGGCGGTGGTAGTGACGCCAACGAAGTTCATGAGAGACGTGGTCATCGCGTGTGCGGAAGCGGGAGCTCAAGGCATATCCTGTGAAAAGCCAATCGCGGCCAGACTGAGCGATGCCGATGCCATGGTCGACGCCTGTCGCGAGCGCGGCATTATCTTTGCGGGAGGCAACCTGCAGCGGGCCATGAACGAAGTTCAGGAGGCCGCCGGCAGACTTAGGGGAGGTGAGTTTGGCGAGATTCGCGGCGCCGTTGTTCACCGCTTTTGCCAGGAGATTTCCGGAGGTGGGTGCCAGATCGTAGCCATCCTGGAACTGTTTACGGGGGCTCGCGTGAAAGAGGTGCTGGCATGGGGCACTCCCCAGGAGGTGCTGAAGGGTGATTGCGACGTGGGACTCAGCATCAATGGACGATTCGTGCTCGATAACGGTCTGGAATGTCCCGTTTTTGGAATGGAGACGCCCAACACCGGTGTCGACGTGTGGACCGATGATGCGCTAATTCGGTGGGACTGGGCCCCTCCGGAGATCTACTCCGGTTTTGACCAGGACGGAATGCGCCGGCGCATCGACCCGGGCTATGCCTCCTATCCATGGTCCGAGTTCTATTACCTGACCGGTTCCATCCGTTCATTCCTGGCGGCCGTCAGAGGAAAAGGTGACCCCTGGATAACCGGCGAGAATATGCGCCAGGCACTGGAAGTGGCGATCGCCGCTAAGCACTCCGCGCTCCGGGGCAGTGTACCCCTCCGGCTGCCCCTGGACGACCGTTCGCTTTCCCTTTATCCGCAGCCCTATCGTTGGCTGGGAGGAGACGAAACCGGATTGCCTCAGACGGTGGCAGAGGCGGCGAGCCGGAGTTAGCTGTTTGACTGCAGGCTGACGGCCTGAAATGGGCAGGTTCATTGTTGATCGCATCAACCCACAACAATATTCATAAACCAATGAAAAGAAATTTAAATAGGCTGGCAAAAACTAGATTCCAGGGCACCCACATTTCCACGGAAGAGTCACGGCATTGGAATGGTCTACTCGATCCAGCCGGCGTCGAGCCGCCGGCTGCCCAGAGCGGTGCCAGGCCACCGCACACGAAAGAGAGCCGCTTCGGTTAGTTCCGACTCATTGCTAAGGCTTCCAGGTCTTCATCAATTCGGCGTACTCCCTGCTCTGGCCAATGATGTCGACACCTACGCTTTTTGACCAGGCCTCGATGAGACGGCCGAAAACGGGCCCCGGCCTGCCGTCGGCGATGGGATTGAAATCAAACCGCGTAACCGGTACCATACCGAACGGAGTCGTCGCGAACCAGGCTTCGTCCGCGTTGGCTACATCGTAGGGCTCGATGCTGGTTTCCTTGAGGGGAATGCCGAGCCGAGCGGCAAGCTCGATGCAGTACTGCCGGGAAACTCCCCGCAGAATATTGTGTGGCGCGGGCGTAAGTATTTCGCCGTCCCTCACGATAAAGAAATTGCTGCCAGTCCCTTCCGTAATGAAGCCCTGCTCATCGGTCAGCAAAGCCATCGCTCCGGCTTCTGCCCGCTCCGCCTCCAAATCGGCCAGTTTATAGTAGAGACGGCTTCGATTCTTCGCCTTGGGATCGATGAAGCGCGAGGGAACCGACTGCTGCCGGGTAACCACGAAGCTGGCGCCGTTTTCGAACTTTTCCAACATGGCGCCGATGTGGCGCACGAGAGGAAACGTTGTAATGATTACAACGGGATCGGTGCCTTCCTTAATAACGTCACTATAAACAGGAATTCCTCCCCTGGTGATGTCGTGCATGACCATGTATTCTACTCCATTCAGGGCGGGAAGATTGCGCTCAATGAGATCGTGCGTAGCCTTTTCCAGTTCGTCTATCGTCATGCCGCAGTCGATCTGAACATAACGTAGCGATGAGTATAGCCTTTCCAAATGTTCACGCATCAGGAAGGGTTTCTGGCCGTAGCTACGGGACATTTCGAAGATCATATCTCCAAACATAAGGGCGCAGTCGAAAACGGAGACACGGGCTTCCGTTTCAGGAATAAACTCTCCATTCAGGTAAGCGACTCGACGAGACATGGGTGACAACTTTCTTTTGGATTATGTGACCGCGCAAGGCCGCCCTTTCCGGACCGGGTGACCGTCGCTGACGGTTTCAGAGGAATGCAAGATTGTCGATTCATGGGAAGGGCGTCGAGTTCGTAGTGGCCACATTCAAACAAATGCGCCGCTCACGTTCGTGGTTTCTTCGAGCCCGACAGCGATGGTCTTACCACCCTCAAGGCCACCCGTTTCCTCTGGCAAGCCCGCATACAAATATCAATATTTCTTGTAAATAATCTGTGAAACTGCCGATATGGATTTTTAAAGTCTGTATTCACATGGCATGGATTTCTCATATGTATCGATGTAAGGGATTTACAATCATCCACTAATGGATACTAGAGGGGAAATCTCCAATAACTTTGATAGCGTTATCCTGAATCTTCTGGTCTTTACATAATGGCAGTATCCGTTTCACTCGAACCCATGTCCCAGCGCCTCGCTGAGCCTGCCGGCTGCATCACGATGCCAATGCGGTGTTCCGGCATAGGTATGGATTCTATTGTGGAACAGGCCGGAGTTCCCATTCTGGTACTCGGTCTGAAGGGATCCGTGGACTATGTAAACGCCGCCTTCGAGTCGATGTCGGGCTACGCCAAGGATGAAGTCATCGGCGCCCACCGGGAAATGCTGAACGGCGGCGGCTACGGTACTGATTTCTTGACTCGGCTGGGCGAATCAACGGAGGAGGGTGGCGAATGGAAAGGCGAGATCGGCATGCGCGGGAAGAGTGGCCTGACCTTCAGGGTTCGATCGACCATCACGCGAATCCTCGATCATAATGGGCGCGTTGAGCATTACGTCGAAGTTCTGCAGCAGAACGTGCCTGAAATGAAGGCTTTCGAGGAGGTCCGGCGGATAGAGAAGCTGGAAGCGCTAGGGACACTAGCTGGAGGGGTTGCCCACGACTTCAATAACGTCCTGACGGCGATTCAGGCGTTTGCTCATCTAGCCTTGGACCTTTCATCAAATGGGAGCCGAACGTTCCCGAGTGGGAGCAAAGATAAGATCCGTAATCGAAACTTCAACGCGCGCGCAAAAGCTGATCGATCAGATTCTCGAGTTTGACTGCAGTTCGGAAGAAGTGCCCGAAACGATTGAGATTCGATCGATTCTGGACGAAACACTACAGATGCTTTCTTCCACGCTCGATGCTGGTGTCGCAGTTTGGAAAGAAATGGATGAAAGGCCACGTTATGTCCGTGCGAAGGCACCCTCCATCCAGCAGATCGTACTGAATCTGTGCACGAACGCAGCACAGGCCTTGTCGGATCACGGGGGAATTATCACCGTAAGCGTGAGCGACTTCGAAGTGGAAGAGTGTGATCCGGCCGCCCCTACCGAATGCGCCCCCGGCCCCTATCATCGAATATCCGTTTCCGACGAAGGATGTGGCATGGACGCGGACACCCAACGCCGGATATTCGATCCCTTTTTCACTACTAAACGCAAAGGCACGGGACTCGGTATGAGCACGGTGCGTCGCATCGTATCCGAGCTGAACGGGTGCATCACTGTAAAAAGCGAGCTCGGGGCCGGAACCACCGTCGATCTGCTGCTGCCGGCCAGGGATCAGGTCGCCGGACCTGATAGCGCGCTGAGTCAATCGGGAATCGTTGACCGGTTCGATGACACCTCGAGCGGCCCGAAACATCGCATACTTTACGTTGACGATGAACCCGGTCTGATTCTGGCCGGAGTCGAGACAATGGAACTGATGGGCTTTCGGGTGGTCGGCATGGAGCGGCCCGACGAAGCCCTGCGCATTTTCAATACTCGGCCCGATGCCTTCGATATCGTGATCACCGACTACGCTATGTCTAAATTGAACGGCTGTCGCTTCGCTCGCGAGCTCCGCCGTACCCGACCTGATGTGCCCGTAATCCTTCTTACGGCGGCGGCCAAAGGCATCGAATTCAAAGACGAGCCACCCCCCGAATTCGACTTGGTCCTACTCAAGCCCATTTCCTACAAAGACGTTGCAGACCGCGTAAGGGAGGTCATGGAATCTAGAAATCGGGATCGGACGGGCGCTGGTCAGCTGAGGTCTCCGGGCTCGATAGCGCCCTCTTGAGCGAGACGAAATTCGCTTTAGCCCGCTTCGCGCCTTCTCGGTTGGGAAGCCGACGGTTCTACACTTTCCCAACTTCGAGGCGCAATCCAATTTACCCATTGACCGTCCCGCTTCTCTGGGTTGGTCTTCAGCGGGAAGGGAAAGCTAGTCCTTTTCCGCACGATCCATGAGGGAGCTTCCCTACATTCTGGTAATGGTCAGCCACCATACCTGTGTGGCCAAGTAGGCGCGCCGGTCCAGTCGACAATAGACAGCATCAGTGCCTGACAAAGAAGCAACTTTTCCAGCCGAACGCACGAACCGGATCGTCATGTTCTGTGACCTCCGTCATTCCACGGAAATTCTAAACAATTTCGAAGAAGGTCTGTATCGGCGCACAGCCGATTCGCAAGGCAAGTCGTTCACCTATGAGGAATTTATCCTGGATCTCCACGAAACCTCCTACAAGGAACTCTACCTCGGTCACGAGAGCACCTATGCGGAGATTTACGGCGATGGGGTCATGGGTATCTTTCCCGAGGACAACACCAAGTATATTCTGGAAAACGTCTACAGTCTTCAGCGGCGGGTACGGTCTTACAATGATTCCGAAGGCGTCGGAGTTTTCCGGCCTCGCATTGATATCGGGTTTGGCATCACCATCGGGGAAGTTTCTTTTGTCCACTATCCCATGGACGGAAACCGGCATCCGGTTGGTCGATGCGTTCATGAGGCAGCTCGGATTCAAGACGCCGCGAAACTCTACGATACGCGCATCCTGATTTCAGAGCGCTTTGTCAATTTTTCCGAGACCTACATTCGCGCTGATCACCGTTTTTCTTATCGGTTTATCGATCGAGTCGTCCTAAAGGGATTTCGGAGTCCGCTAACCCTTTTCGAACTTCTGCTCGATAACGACCGTAGGTTTCATGAAAAGCAGGCATCGGCCGATCTCTACCACAAGGCCTATAGCCAGTACATTCGGCGCCAGTGGAAACCAGCTAGAGCGGATTTTCTGACCATCTGCCAGGAATATGGACTGGGGGCGGGTTCGGTTATGGCCGAGCACTGTGACTATCTTTCCAAAAATCCGCCAAGTCCATCGTGGAATGGGGTCTGGCATATGAGTAACTCTTCTTAATGAACCCGACCAGATTTTCGCCTCCTGATCGTAATCGTTTTCGTAATCTTACTCCCGGCCTCGACCGTCTTCGCTTGACGGCTTCGCCGTTTCAATTGGGCCCTCTGCCCTTCAGACTGCATCGCCGAAAGGTTCATGTTCCAGCCATGGTTGACCGGCCGCATGCCTCGATGTGGAACCTCCTCCTGTCTTGCAAATAGGCTTACGTCGGGGACGGGACACTAGTCTCATGTCCGATAATTAAGTTGAATTAATCTGTCTTACCATGTTATGCTATCGGCATGGCAAGACCCATATCCATAATTGAACTTACAGATCTTGAGCTGCAAGAGTTGCAGCGTCGCGTGAAAGCACCGACAGTATCCGTGCGCGACAGCCTTCGGGCGACAATCGTACTGCGTCGTTCCGAAGGCGTCAAACAGGCGCAGCTCGCGGAAGAACTCGGGGTTAGTGTGCCCTGCGTGAACAAGTGGTCGCAACGCTTTGAGCGAGACGGCTTGGAGGGATTGCGGGACAGGAAGGGACGAGGACGGCCCCGATGGATACCGGCGGGCAAGGTTGAGAAGGTCATTACCGAGGCTACACGACCGCCGCAGCCACGCACTCGCTGGAGTGTTCGCACCATGGCCAGGGAGGTGGGGATTTCCCCCGACAGCGTGCAGCGCATCTGGCGGGCTAACGATATCAGGCCTCACTTGGTCAGGACGTTCAAAGTGTCCAATGACAAGTACTTCGAGCAGAAGTTCTGGGATGTGATCGGCTTATACCTGGATCCGCCAGAGCGGGCCCTTGTATTGTGTTGCGACGAAAAGAGCCAATGCCAGGCTTTGGAGCGGACCCAGCCGGGCTTACCTCTTGGCGTGGGAGAGATTTGCACCAAGACACATGACTACAAGCGACACGGGACCATTACGTTGTTTGCAGCCTTGAATTATCTGGACGGCAAGCTCATCGCACGCACCGAACAGCGGCATACCCATGTAGAATGGTTGCGGTTCTTGAAGCAAATCGAGCGGGAGACACCCAAGCAGCTGGACTTGCACTTGATCGTTGACAACTACTGCACGCACAAGCAACAGAAGGTCCGCAAGTGGTTGTCGCGCCATCGGCGTTTTCACATCCACTTCACCCCGACCAGTTCGTCCTGGTTGAACCTGGTCGAGCGCTTTTTCGGCGAACTGACCCAAGATGTTATCAGGGATGGTAGTTTTACCAGCGTCAGGCAATTGGTCGAAGACATAGAAACCTATCTGGCTGAAAGGAACCTCGACCCCAAGCCTTACAGATGGAAGGCGAAGGGAGAGGAAATCCTGCGCAAGATCCAGCGCGCCAAACGTGCCTTGGCAAAGCAGACAGGGAAAACTAATTAATTTATGTTATTTATCGGACACCACACTAGCCACGATGGCCGATCGGCAGATAGGTGACCTGGAGCGCATTCTGCTGCGCATAGACGGGAGGGGTTACCGGGCCTACAGGGATGCCAAAGGACGATTCCGTTTCGCCGAAGGATTGCTCTGCATCGATCATGTTCAGGGCGATCCGTTCGCAACGCCGTCGAGGATCAGAGTGCGCATCGACCAGTCGAAAGCGAAAATACCAAGATCGATATTCGATACTCCGGTAAGCCGCATGGCTCTGGAAGATTACCTCGCCAGACGGGTGGATGATCGGCTCAGAAAACGAGGACATTCAAATTCGGGAACAGGTAAGAGCGGCCTGGTGAGTATTGACTCGGGAGGTCAGGAAGTCATTGAACGCACTGCCCTGAGTGTGACTGAAAACTGGGTCGAAGCTAGACTGGAAGTAGGCCTTCCGGCCGCCGGACGAAGGGTTCTGGGAAGACAGGCCGTCCAGCTTCTCACCCAATACCTCCGGCAGCTTGCCTTGGATTCGTTGGTCTTTTCCCCTGAATTTGCCGACCGCGCTCGCGCCTGGGTCGCTTGTATCGAGAACCAGGAGAGCATGCGCCGACAACTGCGGGACCGCGGCTTGGTCTGCTTTGTGGCCGATGCATCGGTCCTGCCCCGTTCCAGTGGTGTCAGCGATCGGCCGCTGGCCTCGAATTCGCTGGTCGCATTCCAAAGCCCCCCGTCCTTGCGTGTTTCCTTGAAATTGGCTCATCCAGTAGCCCACCCCTATAAAGGCGAAACCGAAATCTCCGGCATGGGAATACCTGCCGGTGTCACGCTCATCATCGGGGGCGGGTATCACGGGAAATCGACTTTGCTTCGGGCTATCGAGCGAGGCGTCTACCCGCATGTACCAAATGACGGGCGCGAGTATGTGGTCACCGATCCCGATACCGTCAAGGTTCGCGCGGAGGACCGGCGCGGAATCGAAAAGGTTGATATTTCACCCTTTATCCGGGATCTGCCCGATGGCCAATCCACCGTTCAATTCTCGACGGAAGAGGCATCGGGAAGTACCAGCCAAGCGGCTGCCATCGTAGAGAGCATGGAATCGGAAGCACGTGTACTGCTGATGGATGAGGACACCTCTGTAACGAACTTCATGATGCGTGACGCGCGAATGCAGCGGTTGGTCAGCAAATCGAACGAACCTATCACGCCTCTGGTCGACCGCATTCGAGAAATCAGCGAAAGTCACCAGGTTTCTACTATGCTCGTCATGGGTGGATCGGGGGATTATCTCGACGTGGCGGACACCGTTCTCATGATGCGCAACTACGAGGTATCCGACGAAACAGCGGCGGCGCGACGGATTGCTGCCGCCATGCCCAATGCGCGGGCGAACGAATCACCGGAGCCCTTCCCAACCATCAGGCCTAGAATCCCGGATGCTCGTTCGGTCTATCCATTCACGAATCGAGGTCGCGTCAGAATCGACGTGCCGAGCATTGATTCGCTGCGCTTCGGCAACGAAACAATTGATCTGCGCTGCCTCGAACAACTCACTGATCGGAGTCAGATTCGCGCCGTGGGTTGGGCCATTCAGTTCGCCGCTCGCCAGTTCATGGGCGACGATGTATCGATTTCCCGCCTGCTTGATGAATTGGAAAAGCTGATGAATACGCACGGCGTCGCATCGCTTAGCCCCTTCTGGCGGGCAGGGGACAACGCCCCCCACCCCGGAAACCTCGCGCGACCGCGTCGACACGAAATTGCGGCCGCGTTGAATCGGTTGCGCAGCCTCCGGGTAAGTAGCGGGAGCACCTGAAAACCCATAGTGAGCTTGACGGATCGAATATGGCGGACTGCCTGAAGGTCTGCTCCATAATGTTTCCCACGCCGCCATGGGCGCACACCTTCAGCGTGCGTTGTTGTTTTTCCGGGTACCCGGGGCGGCGGTCGCTCCGCTCCCTGGCCCTGGGCTTTGATATTAAAGGCCTTCAGCCTGTTTTCCGCAGAACACCCAACGTCGAACATCGAATTAGTGGCCTTCGATGTTCGATGTTCAGCCTCCTCCGAGCTTCGACTGCAATACCTTGCCTATCATATCAGCCTCTTCTGCGCAAAACCTTGCTCGAAATACAAGAAGTTGAAGGATTACACCTTGAACCCCAGTGACCGCCGATGAAAGCAGATCCGGACCCCGATTTGGCGAGTCCGTGGCTCTGATGGCAATGATGGTTTCCCTCGTGGCCCTGTCGATTGATGCGATGCTCCCGGCATTACCGGAAATCGGCAGGGATCTCGGCGTTCAGCGTGAGAATGATAATCAGCTCATCATTTCCATGCTGTTTCTCGGCATGGCCATGGGACAGATCGTCTATGGTCCCTTGTCCGACAGCACGGGACGAAAACCCGCCATCTATCTGGGGTTCGGACTTTTCATGGTAGGCAGCATCCTCTGTTTGTTGGCCACAAACTTTACAATCATGCTCACCGGTCGGGTCCTTCAGGGAGCCGGCGCCGCCGGACCGCGCATCGTGACCACAGCCCTGATTCGGGATCAGTACGAGGGCCGAGCCATGGCGCAGGTGATGTCGTTCGTGATGGCCGTGTTCATTCTGGTTCCGATTGTTGCCCCGGCTCTAGGCCAGGGAATTCTCATTGTTGCCCACTGGCGAGCCATCTTCGGCCTCTTCCTGTTGCTTGCCCTCATCGCCGTGATCTGGTTCGCGTTTCGGCAGCCGGAGACATTGCCGATCGACAGGCGCATTCCCTTCTCCCTGGCTCGGATCATGACCGCTGTAAGCACCGTATTCGCCAGCCGTCCAGCCCTCGGTAATGCCTTGGCTATGGGGTTCGTTTTCGGCACATTTATCGGCTATTTGAGCTCAACGCAGCAGATCTTTCAGGTCCAGTACGGACTGGGCACCCGGTTTCCTCTTTTCTTTGCCATACTCGCGCTATCGATCGGGAGCGCAGCCCTGCTCAATGGCCGCCTGGTGTTGCGTTTAGGCATGCGACCGCTGTCGATGTGGTCCCTAAAAATCCTGAGCACGCTTTCGGCGGTCTTCTGGATCATTGCCTACGCACGGGCCGGCCATCCCGCCCTGTGGCTGCTGATGACCTACCTTATCATTGCTTTCCTATGCATCGGAGTACTTTTTGGAAATTTGAACGCACTGGCCATGGAACCGCTCGGACACATCGCGGGCGTCGGCGCCTCCGTCGTGGCGACGCTATCGACCCTCATATCATTGATTCTGGGCACAGTGATCGGACAGAGCTACGACGGAACCATACTCCCTCTGGTCGCTGGTTTCGCAGTTCTTAGCGCATTATCTCTGATCATCATGCATTGGGCCGGCAGGGATGCTACTGGGTAAACTCGGCCTCGGGAGCACCTTGCGTCCTGGCTCCATCGCTTTTGCTTGCCTGCAAGTGGACTCAAATTGCTTCCAAAATCATCATTTATACTTCTCTCTCCACATTGGTTATGCTTATTTGTCGGACACGACACTAGTGCGCCGACGAAGTTGCCTATCGCAGCAAAAGTCCCCATGATCGGTATCTGTTGATGCCCATCGACAACCTGAATCCCATCACAGCCAGCCCTCAGACGGTTACTACCGCATGAGTAAAAGGAGGTATACATAGCCATGATCGAACGATTGATTCTCTGGACTGTTCCCATCACCTTGATCGCCGTTTCCACGGTCGGCGCCAACGATTTTCGCAGGATGTTCCCTCATGAGGTGGCTGCCCTTTTACTCAAGGAGGGCCTGGCCATCGAGAGTTACGGGAAGCTTGATCATCAAGGCCACGGCGGAACCAGCACCACCGTCAGAATCGGCAAAGGGTCAACGCGCGCCAACACGCTCTCCTTTTCGGTGGGAGGCGAAGCTATGAACGTTAAGAGGGTCATGTTGACCCTGACCATTCAGCAACCCGAAATGGACACACAGGCCTTCTCACGTATGGAATTTGTGTCCTCGATTCTGGCCAAGCGGGCAACCGGCGCTCCCCTTCCCAAGTCAACCCGCCGAGCCGTGCTCGTTGGGATGGATTCGAGAGAGGCCCATAACGGTTTCACCTTCTCAGTACTGCGGGCTGAACATCCTGCCGGCCACGGCTATAAGGTCGCGCTGATGATAGAGTGAGTCAGCTAGACCAGCCACGGAAGCGATACAGCCATCTCAATTAGCCAGGGGCAATCGGCACAGCAAGCAGTTGCCAGCGCCGTTCCCAATTCCTCGATCGTCTCTACGCGGCGGGCCTCGATACCAAATGCGCGGGCACGCCTCGGGCATCTCCTACCACGGCGGTGCTTACAGCGTAGTTCCGCCCAATTTCAGCCGCATCGATTTCAATCTGTACAACCGTTTCCTTCTTAAACGATTCGGGATACCTTCTCCTTTTCTTTTCCATCACTTCCTCCTTATACTGGATTTTTTCCGTGTCCAGTGATTCGGGGTGAAGTGCAAGCGCAAGACTGTGAGTATGATTGGGATTAAAGATTATGATTAGGAAGCGAAACTTTGGTCAGGTTCATAGACTCCCGTTATGACAGTTAGAATTAGAATCGGATTTATCGGGGTTGGCGGGATCGCCGGCGTCCATCTCAGTAATCTGGCCGCGTTTCCGGATGTGGCCATCACTGCTCTATGCGACGTGGACGGAGCGCGTGCTCAGGCTCGGGCGGACGAGTTCAAGGGGAAACCCTATACTGATTTCCGAATCATGCTCGATGAGGAGGAACTCGACGGTCTCTACATCTGCACTCCCCCGTTTGCGCATGGGGAACAGGAGCGTCTCGCCTGTGCCCGCGGGCTCCCCATGTTCATCGAAAAACCGGTCGCCAACCGCATGGAACTGGCCGAGGAGATTCATGACCTCGTCGAGAAACACAACATTATCACCAGCGTTGGCTACCACTGGCGTTACCTCCCCAGTACTACGAAAGCGAAAACCGTTCTGAGAGAACAAAAGGTCCTCGGCGTATTGGGGTATTGGATGGGAGGTATGCCGAAGGCTCCCTGGTGGCGGCAACGCGAGCAGTCCGGCGGACAGCACGTCGAACAAACCACCCACATAATCGACACCTGCCGGTATCTCGTCGGGGGACGCGCCACTTCGGTTCACGGTGTGGCTGCTCAAGGCGCCATGGCCACCGATACGCCCAACTACGATCTCGATGATATAAGTATGATCAATATTACCTTCGACAACGGGGTGGCGGCCAACATCAGTTCCTGCTGCGCCCTGGATAACTGGGGGCGCGTGGGGCTCGAGGTGTTTTGCCGAAACCTGGTCATCAATTTGGGCACAAATGAGCTTTCCATCAATCGAGCGGGCGTTGTAGATAATTCGCTCGACGGCGTCGAAAAGGGCGATCGTGATCGCGCCTTCGTCGATGCGGTCAAATCGGGTGACTCCTCAGGCATCAGGTCCAACTACGCCGACGCCATCGAGACCTTGAGAATCTCCCTCGCTGCCAGCCAGTCCTTCCGGACTGGTAAGGCCGTGGAGATTTAGCTCGGTTACGAGCGCTGCGAGCGGTTTCCTGTCAGAAGTCGCGCTTTTAATCTCGAAAGATTGTTAGCGTTGATCCCGCATCCGTTCCTCTTCTAAACTTCCCGCCATGGAGAAGCGGAAGTTTGGAAATACGGGACTTGCGGTCAGCCCGTTGGGATTTGGAGGCGCGCCCATTGGTTATCTCGAAACGGAGCGCCACGAGGTCACTCGCATCCTCAACACCCTCCTTGACGGCGGGGTCAACCTGCTGGACACAGCGGCCGCGTACGCGGGCTCGGAGGACCTGATCGGCGAAGCTGTTTCGCATCGTCGGGACGAATTCGTGCTCGTCTCCAAATGTGGGCAGGCCCAGGAGGAATGTGAGGCACCTGCCTGGTCTCGTGACGTGGTGGCATTCACCGTAGACCGCGCCCTGCGGCGCCTCCGTACGGACCATCTCGACGTCATGCTGCTACACTCCTGCGGTCGCGATGTATTGGAAAAAGGAGAGGCCCTGCAAGCCCTCCTGGAGGCACGAGATGCGGGCAAGATACGCTTTGCGGGTTACTCCGGCGACAATGAAACGGTCGCCTTCGCAGCCGGTCTGGAGGGGATCGCTGTCATTCAGACATCGGTAAACATCGCCGATCAGCACAATATCGACATGTTGCTTCCCAAGGCGCAGAAACAGGGTCTGGGTGTCATGGCCAAACGCCCCATCGCCAATGCGGCTTGGAAGGCCCTTTCAGAGCAACCCGGATTCTATGGCAGTTATGCCGCTACCTATACGGAGCGGCTCGGCAAAATGGCTCTGGATCCGGTTGCGCTGGGATTCTCAGGTCCCGAAGACTGGCCGGAAATCGCGCTGCGCTTTACCCTGAGCCAACCCGGACTCCACGTCGCCATCATCGGCACCACGAACGCTGACCACGTGATGGCCAATCTGGCAGCAGTCGAAAAGGGTCCCCTCCCCGAGGCCGCATTTGCCCAAATCCGGAAGGCCTTCAAGAACGCCGATCCGGACGGACAATGGGTAGGGCAGACCTGAGGCCAAGTGGGAAGGCGCCCAGCTACGGACTGGAATCTTTATCGTAGCTGGAGCCCTTCAGCTTCAGTCCCGGCCCTGCTTATCCAACCCATTCTGAACGCGAAGGCGTCCAGCTACGGACCGGAATCTTTATCGTAGCTGGAGCCCTTCGGCTTCAGTCCCGGCCCTGATTATCCAACCCATTCTGGACGCGAAGGCGCCCAGCTACGGACTGGAATCCTTATCGTAGCTGGAGCCCTTCGGCTTCAGTCCCGGCCCTGATTATCCAACCCATTCTGAACGCGAAGGCGTCCAGCTACATTGGAGATCTCAGCCCTCTGCCTTTCTTTCAGGAGATCACGTCCGTCTGTAAGCCGCGCAAGACGGTCAATCCTCCCCGATCGCCTCCTTGCATGGGACGCGGACTGGCTGCGAACACCGAACATTGACCGGATCGGGCGAGAGGGGACAATATTTTCCCATTGTGTGACCAACGCGCCCCTGTGTCTTCCGTCGCGTACGGCAATGGCGGCGGGGGTGAATCCCCATCGTATTGGTTGCCTGGATAACGGCTCGTATTTTCCACTGAGCCATAGAACGTATTATCAGCGCTTGCGCGACTACGGGTATTGGACCGGATATGGAGAGAAGCTCGACCTGGCAAAGCCACGCGAGGCGGCACCGCTACCCTACAACCGACCGGATGGTCTCCGGCCGGAGGACTATTCTTTCGGCTTCTGCTCGCCCTGCAAGATTGCTCAAACAGTGGCGGATCTGGAAAGCGATAACTCTCCTTACGGCACCTATCTGAAGGAGCGGGGATGGTACCGGGATGCCGCAAGTCCCCGATCCGATCCCGGCGGAGACCTCGGGCAAGCCGGGCTTCCCCCGCAGGAGAACATCGATGCGCGATCGCTGGTTCCGGTGCTATCTGGCGAGCGGACGAGTCACCGTGATCATGTCCTCACAGCGCTTTCTCATTTCCGATGCGTGCGCAGTCGGACGTGGAAGTACATCCGCAGCCTCAATGACATTGAAGAGCTCTACGACCTGGAGCATAATCCCCAAGAGCGAGAGAACCTGGCCCAGGCTGGAGGAGGAGTGGGGAAAGTTCGGACTCGACTCGCGCGCGAGCTGGACCAGCTTTGGCGGCAGGGAATGTGGAGGCGGTAAGGTTCGCTCGAATCGCTAAGGAGCACCCAGCTAGAGCGTCGAACGGACCTTTGCGGCGTCCTTGAAGACGACTTCACGAACAGCCGCCGCGGCTTTTTCATGGAACGGCACAACCGCGGGGTCGAAGTCCTTCGACGGGCGCGGCGTATGTGTGAAATGACCAAAGTGGTCCTCACCTCGCACGAGCGCGGCGCTGTCCCATTCGCCTATGATCTGCCGGGTGCGAGTGGGCATGTAGTGGAAGGACAGACCGATGCGGCGATCGGAGGACTCGTTGGGTCTCGAGGCATGCGCCAACCGCCCGTTATGCAGGGAAGCTTGGCCGGGTTGGAGAGGCATCGAAACGGCAGTTGCCTCATCGACTTCCACAGCAATTTCCTGGCCGCGAGTGAGCAGATTGTCCTCTTCATATTCGTCCTTGTGAGGCATGAGTTCTCCCACGTGGCTTCCCGGCAGAACCCGCATGCAGCCGCTTGCTGCGGTGGCCGGTGAGAGCGCCAGCCAGACGGTAATCAGTTCGTCAGTGTCCAGGCCCCAGTAGTTCAGGTCCTGGTGCCACGAGACAAAACTCGGGCTGTTCGCCTCCTTCATCCAGAAGAGAGTGTTCCAGCAGAGGATGTCCGGACCGATGAGGTCTTCGACCGCATCGAGCATCCTCGGATGGCGCATGAGGTCGTCGACCCAGGTGAACAACAGGTGCGTCTTGCTCCGTTGTGCGCCGCTGATGGGTTGCCCCTGTGCCGCCTCGAAGGCTTCGAGACGGTTGCGCATTGCCTTCGCCTCCGATTCGCCGAGCACAGTCAGGGGAAAGTAAAATCCATCGCGCCGGTATTGCGCGATGGCCTTGTCATCTAATATTTTCGGCATACTGGCCTCTCTTCGACTCAGATTATTGAACGACACCCTTAAAAAGCCTACTCCCCGCAGCAACGGTCTTCGCTAAGGCTTCGCCCGGTCAAGAGCTACTGGGAATCTACTTCTTTTTACCCTTCGGGACCGGTTGTCGTCCTACGAGGTGCTTTGTTTAGAACCCTGCAGCAAGCTACAGGGAATGATCAAGTTCAAAGCGGCGGAGACGTACGCCAATAAAAATATTTTAGATTGTTGCGCAGGCCGGATTGGGCATGTCCACCTCGATGCCAGATCTGGTAAATGGTCAGAAAGATCGAGCCGGCCGGCGCCGCCGTTTTAACCCGATAGCGCAGATTGTCCAGGTGTCCCGTGAAGCGGTGCTGGCAACGGAGAAAATGGGAGCCGGGCAAGAGTTCGGTCGGCTCCGAGCCCGAATGCTCCTCGAGAAAGTCCGTCGTCCGCTGATTGACTTCTTCCGGCACCACTCCCTCGAACACCATGTACCCCTTGCGGCAGAATTCGATGACCTGACTGTCCGTCAGCGTCGGTTCGCAATCGAAAGTTCAATCGTGTTTCATTCTGTGGTGTACTCCATCTTTTCGAGTACGAACTCGCACCCTAGACCATAGGTGTGTTCCTCGTGCAACAGCAGCGCCATGTTGGGGAAGCTGACAATTCGCCAGCCATCGCGCACCGCGTCGGCGAAGCATTGATAGGGCCAGTCGTCGGGATCGTCGGGACCCTTACCCGCTCGCCGTTGACCACCAGCGTGTACCCGAGCAGGTGCCTATCGATATCGGTGCTGAAGGATTGCATGTACAACAGGCTTTGACGGCGCCCGTCGCGGTTGATGGCGGCGGCGAGTCGGCGCAGCCGCTCCGGTGCCAGTTCCCCGCGTTCCAGCGCTGCCGCGCACTCCTCCAGTTCGGCCTTGAGGTTCATGCTTCCTCGGTCTGGCGACCGCCAAGGTCGCCGATTCAAACCGAAGATTTCGGGCCTTCGATGCGTGCTGTTAATCGTGAACGGTCTTCAACCGGACGAGGCTACCCCCGTCGTTTGCCAACCTTTCCCGCTCCTCACGGAGCGAGCTACAGGTAGCCCTCTGCAGCCCGTCTCGGCGAAGAGGGACGCGAAGACGGATGAGCGGAGGGACCGGATTTCCGGTTCATTTCAGGCCATAGTTGATGGCCGCAGGCCTCGATGACGAACTTCCTAATGATCCCGACGAACAGTTTTCTCGCCAAGGAAGGTCGGTGGCGCCAAAGGATTGGCGCCCTCCAAATCCTAGCCGTCATCCGAGAAATGGAGGGCGGCAATCCCTTGCCGCCGCAACTTCCTGGAGGCGATCTTCGGTTCATTCTGTACCATAGTTGACGGCCATCGGCCTCGACAAAAACTCCCCTATCGTATAGTGAACCCGGCTTCTCGTGATCGGACATCTCGGGTAGGGCGAAGCGTCCTTGCTGAGCCGAATGCCGTGGTCTGCGGCTCAGCGAGGACGCTCCTCTGAAACTCGTCTCAGACTGAGCATGACCCACCCCGCCCTTCGGGCACCCCTCCCGAGAGGGGACCTCTACCTAACGGTAGCCAGCTATAACTATCCCCTCCATGGAGGGGTGGCCGAAGGGCGGGGTGGGTTCGATCCGCCGTGGGAGACTCTGCACCCTGCAGGTTCACCCCGCTCAAACCAGCAAGCCCTGGATACAGTGCTCTCCTGAAACTGAGTGAATCTGTGGAGTTGTGTGTTGGTTTACATTTCAGGGTTCAGGTGAGGTTTAATGGTGAATGACAAATGACCTTGCACTTATCGTTTTGTTAAAAGGGGGCTCCGCCCCGGTACATTGCTTCGCCCTACCTATTGACTCACCCCCGTGATGGCAGCGAATGTTCCCCGCGATGTTGGGTGTGGACTTCCTTTACCTTGAAATCGTTGTCGATGACTTGCTGCAGATGCTTCATCCGCTCGGGCCCGGCCGTCCGTAGCATGGCCTCACCGTGGATGCGGTCGATCCAAAACCGGCCTTCTCGCGCCAGCGCATTCTGGAAATCCTCGAGGCGATCCTCGGGAACCGGTTCGTAGAAATTCATCGTGAACATGCGGCGGCGCCGAGATCCGCCAAAGGTGGCGTGTTTAGTGTTATGCCAGAAGACGACAAGGTCGCCCGGCTCTGTCTCCACCACTACACAAGGCACCTGATCGGGTGCGACGCCCCAGGCTTCCTCCGTGGTGCGGGCATCTCTCTGCAGTTCTTCGGCAAAGGTATCCCCGCAACGATGGCTACCCGGAATGATGCGCACGGCCCCGGTGTCACGAGTCAGAGGGTCGAGATAGAAGGCGATTTTTATGCTGGGGATGCGATTGGCATCGTAACCGTCTGAATGCCAGAGGGAATCGCCGACGTAGAAGTTGCCGTCGCCGCTCGTGTAGTTGAAGCTATCACCGAGGAGGCCGACCGCAATATCGTGAATCCGCGGGTCATCCAGCAGGCTGCTGAGGAATTCGCTCTGATCCGCGAAGGGAACGATGCAGGACCGTTCCTTGCCTTCATGCGGCTTCCCGTGATGGCCCCCGCCGTGGCGGGCCCAAACCGCTTCGAACTCCTCGATGATACGATCGATGTAGTCGCTGAGAAGCCCCGGAAAGTGCAAAAATCCGAACGTATTGAAGAATTGTATTTGTTGCTCGGTCAATCGTGTTTGCGACATTGTTCACCTCCTAATACAGAATGGTTTTGAAATGAACGAATATACCGTAAACCTTTACAGCTTAGGAGGAGAATCCCAATCTCAATTGCGACGACCTATGACTGAATCACCGAATATTCTCTTAGTCTGTAGCGACCACTGGCCGGGACGGCTCCTCGGATGTGCGGGGCACCCCATCATCCAGACGCCGACACTGGACCGGCTGGCCCAGAACGGGGTTCGCTTTCCCAACGCCTACAGCGAATGTCCCGTCTGCATCCCGGCGCGCCGCACATTGATGACCGGAACCACCTGCCGCAGGCACGGCGACCGCGTCTTCGGCACCAACCTTGAAATGCCGTCCGGCATCCCCACCCTCGCCCAGACCTTCCGCGATGCCGGCTACCAGGCCTGTGCCGTAGGCAAGCTTCATGTCTATCCCCAGCGGGACCGGATCGGGTTTGATGACGTAATTCTCTGCGAAGAAGGACGCGTGCAGTTTGGCCCCGTTGACGATTACGAGCTGTTTCTGGGCGATCACGGCTATGCAGGGAAGCAGTTCAGCCACGGAATGTGTAACAACGATTATTTGGCACGTCCCTGGCACCTGCCCGAAGAGACCCACGTCACCAATTGGCTGACGGAGCAGATGTGTCGCACAATCATTCGCCGCGACCCCAAGCGCCCCGCCTTCTGGTATCTGTCCTACTCTCACCCCCACCCTCCGCTGGCGCCCCTGCGCGATTACCTCGAGATGTACCGTGACGTCGCCTGGGAACGTCCGGAATCGGGCCACTGGGCACGGGATCCCTCTACCTGGCCCTACGCTTTGCAAGCACGGCGCTCCCGCGACCTGCCCATGAACGACGCTCAGGTCAACTACGCCCGCGCTGCTTTCTACGCCCTTTGCACTCACATCGATCACCAGTTGCGCGTCGTCCTGGGCACATTGCGGGAAAACGGGCTGGCGGACAACACCATCATCCTCTTCACCTCCGACCACGGCGACATGCTGGGCAAGCACGGCCAATGGGCGAAGCGGCTCTTCTACGAGGAATCCGCCAATGTTCCCCTGATCCTCTCCGGGGCGGGCAACGACGAACGCGTGGGCGGTAACCGCCTGGACACCCGCCTGGCAGGGTGGCAGGACATCATGCCCACTCTCCTGGATCTCGCCGGCGTGCCTATTCCCGAAACCGTGGAAGGTAATTCGCTGGTCAGTGAAAAGCGCCGCGACACCCTCTACGGCGAAGTTGGCGAGGATGCCACCGCCACCCGCATGATTCGGACCGACCGCTACAAGCTGATCTATTATCCCGTAGGCAACCGGATCCAGCTTTTTGATCTCGATGACGACCCGGGCGAGCTGCATAATCTGTCAAGCTCATCTGACCATGCCTCCGTGCGCGAAGAGCTGGAGAAAAAGCTCATCGGCGAGCTCTACGGCGGCGACGAGTCCTGGGTCAGCGAAGACTGTCTGGTTGGACTTCCCGCCCAGGACTTTTCACTTTCCATCGACCACAGCTTTTCGGGCCAACGCGGTACTCATTGGCCAGCTCCCGGCGAGGCACCCCTATGGATACCCTGAACATTCGGCGCGGCTGAAGGTTATTTCCTTTTGTCTCAAAATTATTCCGAATACTACAGAAGCGGAGCTGCAGGAACGGGCGGCGGCCCAATGGGAGGCCTTCTACGGGAAATCAGACGAGCCGGACTACTGGTCCCTGGCAAACCTCCGCCGGATCCGTGGCTTTGTACGAATCGGTTGAAATTGAGCCCGTTGATTACATCGTCCGATACAGGAGAGGATGAACCAGCGTGTCCTTAGTACTCCAATTCGTAAATACATCACTGTATTTGCGAATTCGAGTACTTAGAGTGACCCTGTTTCCTTCCTTCCGCCAAGTAACAATTGTCGCCTCAGTACGAGGCGTAGCTTAAAGACACCTCTGAAGCGAAGACGTCCGAACACGTCCCTCATGGCTACTCTCAGCTGCCTCGCAACGTTCGGATTCTGCTGGAGACAATTCGCGGTTTCCTGCTCGTCTGCTTCCAGGTCAAAAAGCAACTCCACCTCCCCTTCCACCACCAGCTTAAATTCCCCGTCGGTAACCAAACGCCAGTTCCCAAGTTCACTGACCTGATATTCCCTGTGCCGGATGACCCTGCCCTCAAGGAGTCGACGAAGCGAAAGGGCCTCCTGGCCCGGCGTGGAATCGCCCCCTGCATAGTCGAGAAGAGTCGCTTCCACATCAATGAGTTCGATCAGAGCATCGCTCGCCTGCCCTTCTTGAACACCGGGCCCCGCCACAATCAGCGGCACCCGTAGGGAGGCTTCACGCCAGACGCTCTTTCCCCATCGGCCATGATCCCCTAACATTTCGCCGTGATCGCTGGAGAAAACCACTACGGTATGCTCCAGATCGCCTCGACCCCTGACCACCTTAATGATGCGTCCACACCATTCGTCGATACCTTCGCAGCTGGCCGCATAGAGGCGTCTCAAATTGGCGTGGTCAAGTGCTTTCTCGCCGCACCATGGACATTCGCCTTCCCCCGGTGGTCGATGGCATCGTTAAAGCAATACCTAGCCATACGGGGCACCCAGCCGCTGTCGTCGTACTCGTTGGAACCCTTGTGTAAGTCATTCTTTCCGCACGTAGCCGTCCAGTATCCCGCCGCTTGCAGCCGATTGAAAATCGTGGTCCGCTTCGGGTTCGAGTGCCCGTTACCGGCCACACCAGTCTGGTGACGGCGCACACCGAGAGCGAGGCTTGGCGCATAGGAGGCTGAGGTGAGTTCGCGGCCTGGCAGTGCCTTAATTTGACAGTCAAAATACGCTTAACATTTTTCGCAGAAATCCAGTGGATGACGAAGGGGAAGTCGAGTCAGGGATTTGCGGTTTCTGACAACTAATTTTCTACCTGTTAAATTATATTTCGTCTGAACGCGAAGTGCCTCGCCGAAAAGGCTTCTAATTCACCGCCCCGTTCAGCCTGAGAAAGGTGGCGATCTCGCTGTGTCCGCCTTTCGCTGTCCAGGCCAGCGGGGTGGCCCAAGGTTCGGCGTCGGGTTCGTTGACGGGTGCGCCCCGCGTCACCATCAGATCGACAACCTCACGGCGGCCCCAGCGGCAGGCCCAACCCAATGGTGTGGATTTCAGGAGGTCGTCGCGAACGTCGAAGTGGGCGCCGGCCTCGATGGTCAAGGTGGCGAATTGCACCCTTTCGTCTTCGGTCATCACTTGGGTGTTCCAGGTTTTTCCCAGGGCCATGATCTGATGGAGGAGGCGGCAACCAAACCGACCCTCAATATTGGGATCGACGCCATGGGCGAGGATGAGCCGCAGGCATTCCGCATAGGTGGAGCGGTCGAGGTCGTTGAATCGATTGTGCGGGCCGTGGTTCCAAATGCAAAGCGGCTGGATGAGAATCTCATACCACCGAGGTGAGACCGGAGGCCAAGGCAGCCGCTCCAGGCATAGGGCGACGATCTCGGGTTCGCCTCCGCAGGCGGCCGCCCAAAGCAAGCGTTTGATTTCATCTTCGGTGCGCGTTTCCTTTAGAAACTCGCCGGCGGCTTCAGCATCGCGGAAGAGCCCGATCGTCTCCGGGCTGGTCCGGGCTCCGTGGTTGCGCAGGATCTCCTTCATCGCCTCATCGCGATTGTTGTAGGCACGCTCGAGGGGGCCGCCCGACGCGTAGACCATGGCATTGGGATCGGCATGGTGGTCGAGCAGGAGCTGGACCGTCTCATAATCCCGGCTGCCGGCCGCGTCCCAGAGGGGGCGACCCGAACTCTCGTTTTCCGCGTCGAGGTTGTCCAGGTGGCAGCGTTCGTCGACGTCCCATCCTGCGTCCAGGAGCAGATCGATCATGTCCTTCCGACCGTGGCGGACAGCCGTTGAGAGGAGGCCCCCGTTCAGCCAATGGGTTTCGCTCACGAGAGTCGCCATGTCCTCACGCAGGAAGCGTCGAACCTCGCTTTCCCGGCCCAGCGCCACGGCAGCGCAGGGGGTGAGAGGGGAGCCGTGGGTCAGAAGGAGCCCGGCCACGCGGCCAAAGGCACTGATCTGATCCGGGTTTCGATTCTTTACCGCACTCACCGCCAGATCCAAGGGGATCGTGCCGTCCATATCCGGTTTGCGGACGCAGGCCCAACGCCGCAGAAGAAATTCCACGATGGACACTTGCAGAGCCATGGCAGCGATGTGTAGCGAGCTCCGTCCCTTCCGGTCACATGCCATACCCAGGTCTGGTTCCTCGGCCAGGATGGCCTTACATCCCTCCAGGTCGCCCTCCCGGATACGGTCGTTCAGCTCTTTTTGGCGGGGACTAACGGAGAGATTTGTACACTGCAGTTCGATGCGGCGCCTTTGGTCGGCCTCTTCGATGATGGCCAGCTCTTCATCGTAGCCACGTTCCTTCGCCATGATGTGAGCGGTGGTGGCATCGCGGTTGGGATAGATTCCTCGATGAGGGTCAGCGCCAAATTCAAGGAGTAGCTTCAGCGCATCCCTTTGCCGATGCAGAACGGCGAAGTGAACTGGTTTGTATTCGCTGCTCCCGCCTTCGTCGGTATTTGCCAGTTCGGGGCGCGCCTCGAGGATCGAACGGATCGTTTCAAGGTTTCCAGCCTTGACCGCTTCGTTCAGCCTGCCTGCAGTGACGCCATCGACGTATGCCTTGAGCTTGGTCCAGCTGCCGAAGCCGTAAGTCCGGGCAAGGACCAGTTGGGCGTCGCTCAGCGACGGTGCCTTGGTTGAACTGACGGGAGAATCATCGCCCGAAAAACGGGGATGAAAGCGGCGGAACCCCGCGACCGCCGATGGATGGTGAGCCTGAAAGGAACCGAGAAGCTCCTTCGCCTGAATCTTGAGCTGCCTGAGATTTGGCCGCTCGGGGAGCGATTGGTTTTGCATACAACCTCCATTGCTAACGCCCGGCAGATAGAAAAACGCATGCCCGGGACGATTCGTTGTAATCCGCGGCCCACATCCGGATGGCAACAGAAGTCGGTGCCATGGAAATGAATACTTTCGGTTAATGAGGTGGACTCAGTCCTTCCCGCGGGCCCGGTTGCTCCCTCCTGAGCAATAGGCAAAAGATGCTGTCTGACATGGTCGGCGAGTCAAGGGGAAACGGTTCATCAACCAGCGCATGACGTTAATCGGGAAAGGCGAGCGTTGCCTACGGGCGCACATTTGCTCTCGGTTCAAGCGGGCATTTATAGCCGGGCGCACAGGTGTGCGGTCTTGAAGGCACGGATCTGACCAGATAGCCGTGATCGTGGATCTCTTGCCCTATCGAGCTTGGTCCCCGCCTTCTTGCGAAGCCGGCTACGCTACCCGAGGCTTCTCAACTGGCTGGTGCGGGAGTCTCGACTTTCGAGTACTTAGCGTCAGCCCTCGCTGTATCGCGGGTGGTGGGGCGCCCAGATATGTTTCGGCCAAACCCCTTCGTCCTGGCAGATTATTGCACTACCCAAATTCAACTTGGTGATTCCCCGTAGCTTGCTGCGGGGTGGCTGACTTGATAAAGAAGAGAGGGTGGGAGAGAGGAAGGAAGAAAGTCGAGTAAAGCGAGGAAGTCACTGTGTGTGGGAGATCCACTATCATGTGGTGATGCCGGTGAAGTATCGGAAGGCGCTGATAGATAAGCGGATTGAGCGAGTGATGATCGAAACGGCCAGAGGGATAGGGGAACGCTATGAAATAGAACTGGAGGCCCTAGGGATGGATAAAGACCATGTGCATTTACTGTGCGGGGCACATCCGAAAATAGCGCCAGGAAGTATCGTGATGAAATTCAAGAGTATCACAGCACGGGAGTTGTTCAAGAGGGAGCGGTGGCTGAAGGAGGAACTCTGGGGAGGAAGATTCTGGAGTTCAGGGTATTACGTGGGGACGGTTGGGGAGAGAGGGAATTGGGCGATGGTGGAGAAATACGTTTTGGAACAGGGCAAGCCGAATGAGGATCTGCGTCAGTTAACACTGTGGTAGAGAATAAGTTCTCCTTCCCCGATACCCCGACGCTTGCGTCGGGGAGGTTCATTTTCATAAAAGGATTACTGGATATCTTGCCGAGGGCGCGAAATCGTTGCCCAACGAATCAAGTGATGTAGGTCAGCGGAGCTTGCGGAGCTGAGTTGCATCACAGGGTTGGACTGAGCCGCAGGGACTGAAGGGGAGTGTCGTTTGCGGATTAAAGGTTTACGAGTTTAGGGATAAGGGGGCTTGGGAGGAGAAGGAGGCCCGCGGCGGAGGCGGAATGCTGATAGGTTTCAGCAGGAGAAAGAGCTCGAAGGTATCGGTGAGATGAGACAGATCGGGCCCAAGAAGTGTTTGCACAGCCGGGCATGCGAAGGGTACGTAAAGAGAGCGGAGCAGAATAGAGGCCGCTATTCTGATTGTGATCAGGCATGGGCAACAGATGGAAGTGAGAAAGGAAAGAAACTGGGCGGTGATCGAATGCGGGGGAGTAAGGCGAGGATCTGCATGGGCCGGTGGCAGTTGGGACAGCGGAAGGGTGCGGGGTCGTTCTTTGCTGCTGTGAGCGCCTCGAGGCGGGCAAAAGCTGCAGCGAGGAGGGATCGGACTTTCTGCAGCTTGGCTCGATTGGCAGGACTGAAGAATCCGTAGTAGCGGACACGGGTGAAACCGCGTGGGAGGACATGCTGGAGGAACCTGGCAATGAAGGTTAATGGAGGCAGAGAACAGGTGCAGGGACGGCCGGTGTGGGAATCTTTATAGGCGAATGTGACAGCGTCATTGTTAGCGGAGAGGATGCGGTTGTTGCTGAGGGCGGTACGAAAGACATAGCGACTGAGGTACTTTAAAACCGGCAGGCCGCTGCCGGCAGGTTTGGCATGGACGACCCAGTCGCAGTTCCAGATCTGGGGGTCGACCTGATCGGTGAGAAGCTTCTTGGTGAGGGCGGCTTTGATGTTCTCGCGGAAGGAATAGGAAAGTGCCTGGACCGGAAGGAGGTAGTCGGGCTTTTTCAATCGCATCCACTTCCTGGCGTTCGTGGAAAGGCTGCCGGCGGGGATGAGGTAGTGGATATGAGGGTGATAATCGAGGCGACGGGTGCAGGTGTGAAGGATGCCGATGAAGCCGAGCAGGCCGCCCAGGAGCCGCTTTTGCCGGCCGCGCTGCAGGAGAGCGTCGGCGGAGCAGCGGAAGAGCAGGTGGTAGAAGAGCTTCTGATTGCTGCGTGCAAATTGGTGCAGCTGGCTGGGAATGGTGAAAGTGACCAGGAAATAGGCACAGGGGAGCAGCAGATGCTCCTGGCGTTGCAACCACTCGGAAGCATCGGCGTTTCCGCACTTGGGGCAGTGCCGGTTGTTACAGCTATGGTAACTGTAATGGGTGCGGTCGCAGGGCGCGCAGTGGTAAACGCAGCCGCCCAGCAGCGGCGTGCGGCACGATAAGATATCGCGCATGGCACGCCGGTGGCTGGGCAGGATGTGTTCGCCAAAGCGCTGCAGATAGGCCGCCCCATACCGGCGGAAAACCTCCGTCAGTTCGGGCATGGACAGTATGGATGCGCTGAGGCGCTACAAGTGGGCGATCATCGCGTTGAGCCGTTGGGTGGCCTGTTTTTGTACCACTTCGGTGAGGTGGGTGTAGAGCGCCGTAGTCTGAGGGGACTGATGGCCCAGGTTGTTCTGAATCTGCCTGAGGTTCTCGCCACACTCGAGCAGATGGGTGGCGTAGGAATGACGCAGGGTATGGATATGTGCCTGTTTGCGGCTTCCGGTGGCCTTCAGAGCCAGCCGGAAGGCCCGCTGCAGGCTGGTTCGTGACATGGGCCGCTGGGCCGTCGGGCAGCCGATGCCCCCATGGCCCGGAGCAGGAAAAAGCCAGGTAGGGTTGCGATGACGCCGCCATTGGCGTCGCAACGCCAGCAGAGCGCGTTCGGGCAGAGGTACATAGCGGTCCTTCTGTCCCTTCCCGGCACGAATGTGCAGGACCATGCGCCCCGCATCGATGTCCTCGATCTTCAGGCTCAAGCCTTCTCCCAGGCGCAGCCCGCACGAGTAGATCACGCCCAGACAGCAGCGATGGTGCGCTTCTCTCACCTCCCGCAGGATCTTCCCGACTTCCTCCAGGGTCAAAATGACCGGGAGGCGCGACTGGCGCGGTGGACGCACCAGAATCGTCTCTTGGGGCCAGCGCCGCTTGAGCGTCTTCTCGAACAGGAACTTGATCGCGCAGATGAAGCTCGTGCAGGTTGGGCGGCTGTAGACTTTGACGGTTTTAAGGTAGATGAAGAACTGCCGCAGCTCTTCAATCGTGACCGATCGCGGCGATCTTCCCGCGCAAAACTCCGAGAGCCTTTCGGCTGCCCTCAGATAGACTTCCTGTGTCTTTTGCGCATACCCGTGCAGAGTCATGTCATCGAGCATCCGTTCTTGCCAGCACCGATAGGTGTGAGTACGTTTCATGGCGTGATTCCTTTCGTTTGAATCCGTTAATCGAAACTCCCGGCCACCCCGTGTGGCCGGGAGGAATCACACCTTACCACCGACTATCAATCCTAGCCCAGTAACTGTCCGAAATGAGGAGCCGCCGCGTAGCGGCTTAGTTCAACTCAAGGTGGAGGAAACGCACCGATTACTTAATGCAGGAATATATCTGGCAGGGCATTCGCCTGCTCGTGCCGAAGGACTGGGAACTTCTAGGATATTCGCGCAGGCGCGAGAGTGGGAAATTGCACTTCGCAGACCGCCGCCAGTACCGGCTTGAACTGACGTGGCGAACGCTACCAGGGAAACCAGATATGGACCGGCTCCTGCGTGACTACCAAAGCCGGTTACACGACGATGAGAAGATCGTGGAGATCAGGCCCGATCGGCTCCGTGATTGGTATGGCTTTACTATTCGGAAAGATAATCCGCCCACCCACGAATCCCGCATGACGCACTTTTTTGAGAAAGACTTTCTCCTCGTGGAGGTTGTGTTTCTGTGGCCCGAAACAGCCGCATCCTCGTTGCGCAATGACGTGCTGGAGAGCATCGCCTATAGCGATACCAGATCCGAGCCAAGCTCGCGCTGGCGATGTTTCGGTCTTTCACTGGAAATCGATTCCAGATTCTCCATCGACACGGTGAATTCTCGCCCCGCCCTGGCCGCAATGTCTTTCCGCTCCTGCGAACGCATTCCCGCTGAAATTGAGATTTCCCGTCGCGGCTTTGTCGATGACCGGATTCGCGAATCCGTCCGTGACAACCTGAGGCAGCAAATTCCGGCTGAGTTCACTTTTCTCAGGGACTCTACTTCAATCGAGAGCGGTCACACCATCCACTCGTTATTCGCCGGGCGTCGATCGGGCTGGATCTTGAACTTGCTTAGAGGGCGAAGCCGCATTTATTTCGCCCGTGCCTGGATCTGCCCTCGCGATGGGCGCCTCTACTATGGTTCACTCAGGTATCCCACGAAATCAGGTAAGAGCGGGGCGGCTGTGCCGTATGCGAGACCGGCCTTGAGCTGCTGCCCCTACGGTCACTTCGATCTGATAAGCCATTTCGGAAGTATGGACAGCAGCATGCTGATTCAGCCCGGCACCGCGGAAACACCTTGAGGAGGCCGAATCCGATCGCGTATACCAATTACTGATGGAAAATCCTGGAGGGAAGACGCCCACTATTGATATCAAGGAGCAACCTTCCCTCGGTATCGGCCGTCTGCTCGATCTGTCCATAAGGGGCATTCGCCACCGCCTCTTTCGGTCTTTCATGACCTTTGTGGTTATATCGGTGGCGATCGCGTTCCTGGTTAACATGCTCGCCAGCAGTGTTATCATCAGGGCCATCCATTTGGAATCGGCGGCAAGACTCGATGAGCTCAAGCGCGCCGACCGCTGGGTCGCCAGATTGACTTCGCCTACCACCGTAGAACAACAACTGGTCGAAACCGGAAGCCACCCTCTTGAGCATCAATTGGTCCGGGAAGCGGCAGGATTCAGTGGCATATCGAGGGCGGCTTTCACAATCTACGCCAATCATGCGCGGGAGGCCGTCGAGTACTTGAGATTCTTCTCCGGCCTGAGCTATGGAGACAGACGCCTCATGGTAGGCCGGGCTGAGGGTGTCGCCATCTTCGATCACCTGCAGAACAGAGCCGCTTGGGACACCTTTCAGCACCGGCTCGGGCAACGGAAGTCGACCCATCTGGTTCACAGCCTCGATGCATTTCAGGACTTTGTCAGCAGGTGGCCGCAAACACTGCACACGACCCGAGGCATCGTAGACAATCGAAACCGCGCCGTGGGTCAGGTAAAGCAACTGATGGAAAACGGCTCGCCAATGGAACAATTGAAGGCTATCGCGGGTGAATTAAGCACCGGTATTCGCCAGGCCGGTTTCGTTCTGGAAGATTCGGAAGTACCCGGAATTTCGAGGCGGGCGGCGATTTCCACAACGGCAAATCAGGTGGAGCGAGTCATGCTGACCGTGGAAATGCGCCAGGCCTTCGCGGCGCGTTTTGATATCGATCCCAAGACGGTTGTCTCTGCCTGGGGCTGGTCCAAACTGCGACGCCCGCATGCGGTAGGGTGGTTCATCGAGGAAGCGCACAAGCGAGGCGTTCCCGGTGCTGTCTGGTCGATTGACGAAGTGGTCGCAGCGGCATCTACGAAAAGAGAGCTCGCCTCCCTCAGCAGAGCCGAAAAAGCCGGTAGAGATATCGGCGATGGCATCCTCGGTCTAGGTAAGCGCATGACATTGCTCATCCTGGTCTCGCTGCTGGTATGCGTTGTCGGCATCACCAACGCCATGGTTATGTCGGTTACCGAACGCTATCGAGAAATCGCTACCCTGAAATGCCTGGGGGCTCTGGATGGATCCATTCTAATCATCTTTGTGCTGGAAGCCACCATTCTCGGACTGGCCGGAGGAATCACGGGAACGGTATTGGGCCTGTGCATTGCCTGGGGGCGCATGGGAGCTGCCTACGGCTCGCTCATGGTTACTAGTATGCCGTGGGCAGATATTCTCGCCGCGGCCCTGGCGGCTATGGTTCTAGGCGCGCTGCTGAGCGGTATGGCATCCATTTATCCCTCCATGAAAGCGGCCAGATTGGCACCCATGGAAGCCATGCGCATCGAATAGTTAAGACCTTTGAGCAATCGTCAGATGAGTTCCATCGATTCGGTTGAAAACCCGATCAAGGACGGTAACGGAAGCCGCGTTATTGTGCGAACCGTCGATCTCCGCAAGTCGTATCGCGTGAAGTCCGTCGAGACGATCGCCTTGAACGGCGTCGACGTCGAGATTTTTACGGGCGAATTCCTCTCCATAATGGGGCCCTCGGGCTCGGGGAAAAGCACATTCTTCAACATGATCGGCGGGCTTGACAGTCCTACCAGCGGCCGCGTCTTTATCGACGAAGTCGACGTCGCTCAACTGACAGCCGTAGAACTGGCATTCCTTCGCTCGCGCAAGATTGGTTACATCTTCCAGCAGTTCAATCTGATCCAATATATGACGGCACTGGAGAACGTCACTACGACCATGACATTCGCCGGGAAGGGTCCCGACGAAGCTCGCCACCGGGGTATGGAGCTTCTGGGGGTCGTGGGGCTTGCCGAACGATGGTTTCACCGTCCCATTGAAATGTCGGGAGGTCAGCAACAACGGGTTGCGATTGCACGGGCCATGGCGAACGAACCCAGCATTCTTCTTTGCGATGAGCCCACCGCAAACCTCGACCTTACTACCGGCAAAGAGATACTCGAAATTCTACAGCGGTTGAATACTGAGAGCGGAGTCACGGTCATCTGTGCGACCCATGATTATCGGATGCTTGATATCTGCGACCGCTTGATGTGGATACGCGACGGCAAGATTGAGCGGATCGCAAAAAGAGATGAAGTTCATGTCGAGTTAGGATCTATTGGAGGGGAGTCGTCGTGACATTGAAAAACACCCTTAAAAAGCCTGCTCCCAGCAGTCCCGACAAGTCGGGACGGGGAATGATCAAGTTCGCAAGAATGCGGTCAACCTGGAAGATCCCGCGCCGGCTAGCCTGTGTCGCTCCTGGAATCGGAAGATGTCGCATTCTCTTCGGCATTGAGCGAACGGGTCTAAGCCTCTTCCTATGCCGGGTGGCAATTTTAGTGTTCCCTTGGTTAGCCTCGGCAACGGCAAATTCGCAATTGGAGATTCTTAGGAGCGATACAGCGGCGCTCCTGCGGCACCCGCACCGGCTGTCGGGAACGGCCGCATTTGCCGAGGCTCGGCAATATATTCTTTCGCGCCTGCAGGCAATGGAAGTCGATCTACTCATCGATCAGGAATTTCCTACTGCCCAGACAGTCGTGCGGGAATGCGAAATCGAGGTGTTTGACGCTGATACGACAAACACGCGCCGGCTGCCTCTACTGCCGATGCGGCCAAACGGTATCATTCCTCCCTCGACCCGGGAATCGGGAATTTCCGGCGATGTCCTATACGCGGGAAAGGGAACTCTGGCCGAGTATAAAAAAAGTCCGGAGGACAGGATTGTAATCATGGATTTTAACTCCGGCAGGGGATGGCTGCGGGCCTTTCGCATGGGTGCCAAGGCCGTCATATTTGTGAGGACAGAGCCCGCCCAGTCCTGGCACAGCCATTCCTCCCAGGCACCGGTTAACTTTCCCCGCTACTATTACTCGGGTCCCTATCAAGATCTGATAGGGGCTGCCCCAGCGACGATCCGCTGTTCCGAACGCTGGGAACGGGCCTCGGGCCACAATGTCATCGCATTCGTCCGGGGAACCGATCCGACTTTCTTTCTGGAAAAGGAGGAGACGTTGTTGCTCAGTGCGCCTCTCGATTCATTCGGCGAGGTACCTCGTCTCGCTCCGGGGGCGCGGGGAGCCTCTAATTGCGCCGCCTTGCTCGGAATTGTCGAACGCCTGCTGGAGGATCGCCCACGACGGAACCTGCTGGCGGTTTTCTGGGACAACCAAGCCCGGGGACATGCCGGCGCCTCCGCTTTTTATCGATCGCTGGCACCCAAGAAATCGCCGGCCTTTACGGAAAAGCGAGAGCAGTCGTGGGAAAACGAAAACGCATTTGTTTCCGGTCTCATCGACCGCGTGAGCGAATCGTCAATGGCGGCGCTAAGCCAGCACATCAGCAGCGATCTCCGCGCCATGCTCAGGGAAGTCGCGGATACCGAGACATCGCTCCTGCGAAGATCATTGCACGAGCTTCGCATCCGGGGAGACCAGGAATCCCTGGAGATCGCGGAGAAGCCCGAGATTATTCGTCAGATCCCCTTGCTGGAAGCACGCAAAACGGCATGGAGCGATTTCAAGCGAGCCTTGGCCAACAACGAGATCGCCGAGCAACATGGTAGGGAATTCTCCCACGCTCGAGATGTGGTAAAAGCAAAGCTGGAACGCCGGGCCATGGAATTGGCCACAGAATCGCGCAACCTCCAGGCCGACCGTGAGCTCTATACTCTGCTTAAAGAACACGCCGTCGTATTGCATTTATCCCTTCTCTTAGGCGATGGCAGTGATCGCTGGGGCTTACTCATCGGAGGCGATGCAACCAATCTGCATTCCTTTGAAGATTTCCACGGGTTGTATGGAGGCATTCAGACTGCTTTTATTCGCGCCCTCGAAGGGCTTGAAAACCAAGGCCGTCCGCTCTCCGGCTTCGAGCCGTATACCTTGGATGGTTCGCTCAACCCGCCTTACCTCTTCTTTGCCGGAAGAGGGTTCACCCATAGTGGCGAAGTGGCCGGACGCATGAAAATCCACAACGTCGTCCTGGCGACCGCTCAAGAGGATCTGGCACTGGAAGGCACTCCTGATGATACGCTTGAAAATATCGACCTCCGGATCGTGGCCAGGCAAGCTGAGGAGATAGGAAGCCTCATCGGCGCCCTGGCTAGCGGTGACAGCCTTTCCCGGCGATCGGCTATCAAAGAAAATGCACTATTCGTCGAACCTAAGTTTACCAAGAATAACCGCTATTTTGGATCGCGTGCGCTTGCTCGCCGCCCGGGCAGTTCTATACCCGACTGGCCCGTCGAAGGCGCCATCATCCAGATTGTGCGACATCGGGGAGATCGGCGAGATCAGGCAGGTTATGAATTCAAGCCTGCAAGTATACCTGCATACGACAACTTTACGCTGGCATGCGCGAACGTCTATGGCGCCTACCACTATGGACCATTCGAGGCCAGCCGCACACAGGCCTGGGGATTAGCCGTCGGCTTTAGCCAGCAGGGACTGGTCGAGTTCGCCTCCGACTATGCCCAGCGCCGCTCCGTAGCGACCCGTCTGAATCTCTATCCCGCCTATCACGGGGGCGCGGTATTGCCCATACAACTGCTGCCCGACAGAGCATGGGTGATGGATGCTCGCTCGGACAATAAGCTCGATCCCAAGAAATCATTCTACCGTGTCTGGGATGGTTCCCTTATCTGGTACACCGAAGACAAGGTCAAAGCCATCAAGATCTTTGGCGACGACTCGGTCGCGGGGCTCAACCTTCCCGCCCCACCCGCTTCCGTTGGCGAACTTATTGCCCTGATCAATGAGGCCGGTATCGATGATTTCTTCGGAGACGGAATTGGAAATGCCCGGCACTATCTTCCTGCGGTCTCATCCCTACGATCGGCCCGAGACCTGACGCGGTTGGATCGGTATCGTATCGAACTGCTGCGCAATCGAGATATCGCCAACGCTTCTGTCGACAGACTGCACGGCCGGGCGGGGGACCTGCTCGCATCGGCCGAGCTGGCCCAGAACCCGGCTCGCGCGGAAGCCGAGGCGGCCTCGGCTTACTTAACAGAACGATCGGTATACAAGGATACCCGCCAGACCTTCAAGGACCTGGTCAATGCCGTTCTCATACTTCTTTTACTGACCATACCATTTGCCTATATGCTGGAAAGGCTTCTCGTAGGCGCCACCAATATCTACCGCCAGGTCATGGGATTCGTGGCCTTCTTTTCGACTACCTTCATAGCACTTTTCTTCACCCACCCCGCCTTTTCCATATCTGCAACTCCGCTCGTAATTTTCCTGGGCTTTGCCATCGTGCTCCTGGCATCACTGGTGATCCTTATCGTCATGCAGAAGTTCGAGATCGAACTCAAAGCTATGCAGGGTCTCGCTACTACCGTTCATTCTGTCGACGTTTCTCGTGTAAACACTATTATCGCAGCAATGAACATGGGGATTTCGACGATGCGTCGACGGCCGGTGCGCACTGCCCTTACTGCGATCACAATCATTCTCCTCACCTTTACCATCCTGACATTCGCTTCGTTTGGAACGAAACTGGGCATTTCCAAATTCTATCGCGGCACCTCCCCTCCCTATTCGGGTGTCACCTTGCACCGCACCTCGTGGGGAGAGCTGAATCCTGAAATTCTGGATCTACTGGAAGGGCGATGGGGACGTTCGACGTCGGTTGCCCCGCGCTATTGGCTGAATCCCGAACTCAGGTCCGGCAGTTACGAACCCAGGAATCCCGGAGCCCTGGCCTACAACAGCGACTTGAGCCAGTCGGTAGCGCTCCAGGGACTTATCGGCATCGACGAAAGGGAACTGGCTCACCGAAGGGATCTGCGTAGGCTCCTAAATCAGGCGAAAGCCATTCCCCCCGATGCTATATGGCTGGGCGAAGTAGTGGCCAACCGGCTCGGCCTCCAGCCCGGTGCTGAAGTAAGAATCGGGGGAATGTCTCTAAAGCTGGCGGGCATCCTGGACAATTCACTACTGCTCAACACCTTCGATCTGGACGGAAGTAGCGTCGTGCCGGTCGATCTTAGCCAGCAGATGCCCGACCAGGACCAGGAAATGCAGGCCGGCGAATCCGAAACCCAGAGCTGGAATCACCTGCCGGTCGATGCCGTCGCTGCTACTTCCAACAGCGTAGTGGAAAGGCTGGGAGGCACCTTGAGGATGGTAAATCTGTATACGGAGAATTCGCTCGAATCGGAGCAGATTGCCGAAGAACTCAGTACTCTATTCGCAATTCCGGTGACGGCTACGGGAGAAGCGGGTGTCTATCGCCACGTATTTGGAAGTGTTATCGAGGCCAGCGGCGTGAAGGACCTTTTCTTCCCCGTTCTGCTCGGGGGTCTCGTCATCTTTGGAACCATGCTGGGATCCGTCTCCGACCGCCAGCAGGAGATCTACACATTCAGCGCACTGGGCCTGGCCCCCTCCCACGTCATGGGTCTTTTCTTTGCTGAAGCCATGGTCTTCGCCACCGTTGGCGGGATGGGAGGGTACCTAATTTCCCAGGTAGTGGTCAGGATCCTCGAGTTCGTGTCACAATTCTATCCGATTGCTCTGCCCGAGATGAACTTCTCTTCCCTGAACGCGGTCGCCACGATCCTCATTGTCATGCTGACCGTGCTCGTCTCAGCGGTGTATCCGGCCATCAAGGCTTCGCGCAGCGCTAACCCCGGTATCATGCGCTCGTGGCGCCTTCCCGCCCCGGTGGGCGACAACCTGGACGTGGTTTTTCCCTTTACCGTTTCGGACTACGACTTTACTGGAGTGATCAGCTTTCTGAAGGAACACTTTGACAACTATCGCGACACCAGTATGGGCGTGTTCATGGCGCGCGACACAAGCTTGAGCCATGAATCCGGGACCAGCATCGGGATACATTCCAACCTGGCCCTGGCCCCGTTCGATCTTGGGGTTACAGAAGAATTCGAACTATCGAGCGCCAGGAGCGAAATCAGCGGTATCGACGAAGTCAAGATTCACATCCAAAGGCTCTCCGGACAGCCCAAGGACTGGGCCCGGCTGAACAAGGTTCTCATCGACGATCTTCGCAAGCAGTTTCTTATCTGGCGCTCCCTAAGGCCGGAAATCATGGAGGAATATCGAGCCAGGACGCTGGTTGCACTGAACCGCTCCCAACCCGACTCGGATTCGGAAGCCACTCAATGAGCGGGCAAGGGCCAGATTCAACCAGATTCGACCGGGAAGTAGAGGAATTCCGGAACCTCATGGAGGTCCCCGGAACCTTCCAGGAAGGATTCAACTGGACCACGTTCATGGGCGCGGCATTCATCGCCACAATCATGATCCCGGGCGCGATTTACATGGGTCTTCTGGCAGGAGAAGCCAATATCGGACCGGCTGCTCAATGGGTTACGGTTATACTCTTTATCGAGGCTGCCCGAAGAGCCCAGCAGAATCTCAACCGAGCCGAAATCTTCATTCTCTTTTTCATGGCCGGCATTGCCATGAGTATGCCCTTTACGGGCTTGCTCTGGAACCAATACTACATCCAGAGCGAGGCCGCCCAAGCAAACGGAATAGCGGAGCTGCTGCCAACCTGGTTTGCACCGCCAGCGGACTCGCCAACCTATTCCACCCGCACCTTCCTCCATCCCCACTGGCTTCCGGTGATCGGTTTGGTCCTGTTTCAGTCGTTCTTCAGCCAGCTCAAGAACATGGTGCTCGGTTACGGCCTGTTCCGCCTCACCAGCGATATCGAACGCCTTCCCTTCCCCATGGCCCCTGTGGGTGCCCAGGGTATCATGGCACTAGCCGAGGACGTCGGCGATCGCGAAGGCAGCGAGACCTCCTGGAGGTGGCGCGTGTTTTCTATCGGCGGTGCTATCGGATTGGCCTTCGGCGCAGTATACCTCGGGATGCCCACAATTTCCGAAATGCTTGCCGGAGAACCTATTGTAATCCTGGAAATTCCCTGGACCGACTTTTCCGAAAAGACCCAATACTATCTTCCCGCCGTAGCTACCGGGCTGACTTGGGATCTCACCCCCCTGCTGACGGGAATGGTGCTCCCATTTTTCGCTGTTTTAGGTACCTTCATTGGGCTCATCGTCACTTTTGTCGCCAACCCGGTGCTCTATGAAGTCGGCATTCTTCAATCATGGATTCCCGGTGACAACACGGTCCAAACCGTGTTCAAAAACAACGTCGATTTCTACCTCAGTTTCCAGATCGGCCTGTCGCTGGCAGTCGCCTACTTTGGCATCCGCGAGGTATTCAAGCTCATCGGGCGGCAGCGCAAGGCATCCGCCGAAAAGGGATTCATGCATCACTGGAATTCGACTATACCTGAAGGAAGGGGAGATATTCGGCCCTCTTTGATTTTCTCCTGCTACATCGTTGTTACCTGTATTTATATAGGCGTTTGCGGCTACCTTATCGACTGGCACCCGGGAGTGATGATGGTGCTGGTCTTCTTCGGTTTCATCTACACTCCGTTGATCAGCTACGTAACCGCGCGTCTGGAAGGCATCGCTGGTCAGATCGTGGAGATTCCCATGATCAAGGAAGCCAGCTTCATCCTCAGCGGCTATACCGGAGTCGCCATCTGGTTCCTTCCCGTACCTGTGGCCAACTTCGGTCAGATGACCGTGCTCTATCGGCAAGCCGAGCTAACCGGCACGAAATTCAGTAGTATGTGGAAAGCTGTGCTGTTTCTTTTTCCTGTAATTATTGTCAGCGGTATGCTGTTCGCCAGCTTCATCTGGGGGCTCGCAGAGGTACCCTCTGTCTCCTATCCATTTGCCGAAACGATGTGGGAACTCATGGCTTTGAACCGAAGTATCATCTACAGCTCCACCTTGGGCGAATACTCCATCTTCGAAGATGCCCTCAACTTTTCCTATATTGGTGCAGGCGGCTTCTTCGGCATTCTACTCTTCACGATCATGAGTGGTCTGGGGGCCCCTATTTTTCTCACTTACGGAGTCGTTCGCGGGCTGGGCCAAAGTCTTCCCCATATCATTATTCCCGAGTTCATAGGGGCCCTTCTGGGTCGCTACTATTTTCAGAAACGCCTGGGTCTGAAATGGCGCCAATACATTCCCGTGGTAGTCGCTGGGTATGCCTGCGGCCTCGGGCTCATTACGACCGTCTGCGTGGGGTTCCGGTTCCTCAGTAAAGCGGCTATCAGCCTACCTTTCTGAGCGCTTTCCATGACTACGATAATACAGGTCAGGAATCTCAACAAGCAGTTCAAACTGGGCAAGGTTTTGATCAGCGCTTTGCGTGAGGTGAACCTGGACGTATTTCAGGGCGAGTACCTCTCCGTTATGGGCCCATCCGGATCCGGCAAGAGCACGCTATTCAATATGGTGGGCGCTCTCGACACTCCCACAAGTGGCCAGGTAACCGTGGCGGGCGTCGACCTACCCACTCTCAGCAGTCGCCAGTTGGCTTACTTTCGCGGTAATCATATCGGCTATGTCTTCCAGACCTATAACCTTCTTCACGCCTACACAGCCGAGGAGAATGTTGCCCTGCCCATGGTTTTCGCGGGGACACCGCACCGCGCGGCGGTGGCCAAGGCGAGAACGATACTGGAGTCAGTCGGATTGGGCCATCGCCTCCAGCACCGTCCCGACGAACTTTCCGGAGGGCAACAGCAACGAGTCGCCATAGCCCGCGCGCTAAGCAACGAACCAGCCATCATACTGGCCGATGAACCCACCGGGAATCTCGACCTGAAGACCGGCGATGAAATCATCCAATTGCTGCACCGGTTGTGCAAGGAACGCGGAGTCACTGTGATCTCAGCTACCCATGACCACAAGATGCTGGCCGTTTCCGATCGCATCCTTTGGATCAAGGACGGACGGGTGGACAAGATTCAGACGGCCGAGGAGGCCGATGTGCAGGTCGGTTCGGTAAGCTGAGAGGCTGTCGGGCTTGAACTTTCGCAGCAACCATCTTCACTACGAGGCGGCAGGGATTGGAAAGCATATTGTTAATTTGGAATGGATACAATACGAATTGGGGTGATCAATATATCCGACCGGGCCAGCCGAGGTGTTTACGAGGATTTGCCGGGGCAAGCAGCCTTAGAACGCCTGTCGTCCTACCTGACCTCTTCGTGGGAAAAGGAATATGCAATCATACCCGATGAGCAGCCTGAGATCGAAGCGACCCTGATCGATTTTGCGGACAATCGGGGTTGTTGCCTCATTCTTACGACCGGAGGCACCGGGCCTGCTCTGCGCGATGTCACGCCTGAAGCGACCGCCGCCGTCAGCCAGAAGATAATGCCGGGGTTTGGTGAGCTAATGCGAGCGACCTCACTGAAATACGTGCCCACGGCGATTCTTTCCCGCCAGACGGCCGGAATTCGTGGAACTACGCTGATCGTCAATCTACCGGGAAAACCGAAGGCCATTGGCGAATGCCTTGAGGCGGTATTTCCCGCAATTCCTTACTGTATTGACCTGATTGAAGGACCTTATCTGGAAACGAACGAAAACGTGATTAAAGCCTTCCGGCCCAAGACTTTCCAATGAACTATTCCGTCTCCGCCAAGACACTTCTGCTGATGCGCCACGCGAAGTCTGATTGGTCGAACTCGATGGTCGATGACTTCCATCGGCCCCTCAACAAGCGAGGTCGGAAGGATATCCCAGGTATGGCCAGGTTGCTAAAGTGCTTTGGACCCATGCCCGACCGCATTCTGGCATCCCCCGCTGTGCGGGCCCATGAAACCGCGGAGGGAATAGCCTCCGAATTTCGTTTTACGGATGGTATTCAGTACGAGGATCAGCTCTATCTTGCAAGTGCGGGAACGCTCATTCAATACGCCATCAATCAATCAGACCACGTCGACCATCTGCTTTTGATCGCACATAATCCGGGCATGGAAGAATGTCTTCAGCAGCTCTGCGGTTGTCATGCCCGATTTCCGACAGGTGCGATTGCCTGTGTAGCCTCACAATCGAATACCTGGTCGACGATCGGTAAGGGGTCATGCACCCTGCAATGGTTCGCGGGGCCACAGCTGGTCAGAGCTCTTCTGAAGCGCCACAAAGGCGGTGCGTAAACCAATTCTGACGATCGGATGCCATGCGTTTCTCAATATGCAACGAGATCTTTGAAGGATGGGACATCGATCGGGTCACGGCCCACATCGCGGAGTTGGGCTACGACGCGGTCGAAATCGCTCCCTTCACCTCACACGCCCATGTGCACGCTATCTCCTCTCAGGAGCGGAGGCGCATTCGCGAAGCAGTTCGTGGAAATGGCTTGACGGTCTCGGGCATCCACTGGCTTCTGGCCAAGACCGAGGGACTTCACGTCACCCATCCGGATGCGGATGTGCGCCGGCGCACATCCGCATATTTGGTCCAGTTGGTAGAGTTCTGCCACGACATTGGCGGTGAACACCTGATTTTTGGATCACCGCTGCAGCGCAATATTCCGGCAGGCACAACGCCGGAAGCCGCTTGTAAGCGGGCTCTAGAAGTCTTCGGCAAAGCGGTTGAGCGTGCCGCGGAGTTCGGCATCATAATCTGTTTCGAACCGCTGGCACCGATAGAGACCAATTTCATCAACACGGCAGCGGATGCCATCAGCCTTACCCGGAGAATGGATTGCGCCAGCTTCAAGATCATTCTTGACGTCAAAGCGATGAGTTCCGAAACGAGGCCGATACCTGAGATCATTCGGTCATCCTGGCCAGATTTCGCCTATTTCCACGCCAACGACACGAATCTCAAAGGCCCCGGATTCGGCGATACCGATTACGCTCCCATCGTGAAGGCACTAGGAGAAGTGGGATACGACGGCTATGTCTCGGTCGAAGTCTTCAGATTCGATGAGGGGCCCAAAGCCATTGCGCAAGGTAGTATCGAGTACCTGAAACGCGTTTTCGGAGATGAATGAATATCGTTCTGCTGTTTTCCGGCGGACTCGATTCGACCGTCCTTCTCTATAAGCTTCGGGCAGAAGGTAACCACCTGGCGTGCCTGACGATCGACTACGGCCAGCGCCACGCCAAGGAAATTGCCGGCGCTCGGAGAATCGCAGGAACGAACGGATGCCAACACCGAATTCTCGATTTGAGCGGGTTTGGCACCTTGCTGAAGGGGAGCCGAAGCAGTCTCGTAAATCCGACTATGGAGATTCCCGAGGGCCATTATGAAGCAGAGTCGATGAAGGCGACAGTAGTCCCCAACCGGAACATGATCCTGCTTGCGGCAGCCGCAGCCTGGGCCATCAGCGAGCGATTCGACGCCGTAGCCTATGCCGCCCATGGGGGAGACCACGCAATTTATCCCGACTGTCGAAAGGAGTTCGCAGAAGCCATGGACAGAGCCATCTCCCTGGCCGACTGGCACCACCTGAATGTGCTTTACCCATTTGTCGAACTGAGGAAGTTTGAAATTGTCAGTCTCGGCGTAGAACTCGAAGTCCCCTTCGCCATGACATGGTCCTGCTATCGAGGGGGGTCTATACACTGTGGTCGCTGCGGCACCTGCACGGAACGGCGCGAAGCGTTCAAGTTGGCTGGAGTCGATGACCCGACGGAATACACCGGTTGATGAGGTAGGAGAAGCAACTGGAAGGGCGATACCGATTCCGATATCGACCCCGACTCCGATGTTGGCCAGGACTCATTCCGACCAACCGTCGCGGGTAATGAACCTGTAATCACTGAACAATAAGGCGGCTGCCCGACTGGACGATCAAAACAGATGCCCTATGGGCTGAGAATAGGGACCGCAGATTGCCCGGATTAGCCCTACCCGGAAATGCGGGTTCTACAAGCGTTCTGGAGGGCCGAGGGCTCCCGAGTCCGCTTTCAGGTTCGGCCTCGGGGAAAGGGCAGGTTGCCCGCCTGCGTGGCATGATCAGGGATCCGGCAAGGTTGCCTGCCTTGCGGTCTCGAGGGCCCTCGACCCTCCAGGTTTGGCGCCCCTTGCGAGCCCCTGGGCCGAAGGCTCCTGAGGCCGCATTTATGATTCGGATTGAAATTACGATCCCGGGGCAAAACTCCGGTCAGGTTCATTGGGAGAACCAGCGCCATCCCGGCACAAGCCACGGGAGAGCCGGCGCACGAACGGAGGGCGCTAAACAAAAACAGGCCGCCAGGCTTCAGCGACGAAGGCGAAACACCAGACTCGCCAGCGCGGCACAATACAAGATCTTGCAGCGAACGGTTCCTTCCCTTCAACTGAACCCCTGACACAAATCAGAGAAGGCCGCTACCACTATGCAATCGCCCGATAACACCGACCCCACCGACTCAACGATACGAGCCAAAGTTGTCGCCCCGGCCGTGCCCAAGATGCGGAATGAACCGTCCCCACCCGCCGAACAGCGACCGCAAGCCGATTCCCCTACCCCGCCGCGTGAACTTTCGGGAGCCTCACCATTGGAAGAGAAAGGACCCCCTCTGGAAGGTGACAGCATATCAGAATCGCGAGTACTGCCCGCATTCTCCATGGCCGATCACATTCCTGAACTCGCTCTTTCGAATCTCAAACCCGGAAAGCTGATCAAGGGACGCGTGACTGAAATTACTGATGATTACGTTTCGGTCGATATCAAGGCAAAGGCAGATGGTTTGATTCCCGTGGAAGAATTCGCTGAACCTGGTGAGCTTACCGTCGATTCCAGAATCGAAGTATTCCTCGAAACGGTCGAGACTGCTGAAGCGCGACCGAGAGTATCCTACGAGAAGGCTTTGGCTATTCGCACCTGGGAGCGGATTCAGAACGACTGGGAGAAAGGACAGGTAGTTCCTGGCAAGGTCAGGTCAGCCGTCAAAGGCGGGTTGATCGTCAACGTAGGAATTGACTCACAGCCATCCCATAAGGCCTAAACCCTGAAGGCAAGCCTGAGGGATGGAGCGGGATAGCGGTTGATATTGGGAAAAAGTCAAAATGTAAAACAGGGGGGAAATGGTTGATATGGACGGATGCTGTCCCACAGAGCTAAGGGGAGAAACCGGGCAGGTAAGCCTGTTGAGGCTGGGAACACATTCGATATCGGGTTCGTGCTGTCCCATAGAAGTCCGCCAGATCGAAAAGCCCGAAGCGGTCCCAGAGCACGCCGCGCACGAGCGTAAACAACCGGGTGAAGCTGTGCGGCCACTGGCTGATAAAGGCAATGTATCGGAGCAGAACGAGCAGCAGCAGGGCGGCCCACAGCTGCCAACGGATGGCCTGCTTGGAATGCCCGAGAAAATCGCAGACCTTGAAGGTTTGCTTGATCTGCTTGAAAAACACCTCGATGCCCCAGCGGCAGCGGTAGAGGGCGCAGACACTGGAAGGGGCCCAGTCCATGTTGTTGGTGAGGAAAACCATGACGACCCACTCGCCGTTGACTTCCACTTCGGCTTCGATCCGGCGCAACCTGCCGGGATACTGCCGGCGGGAGGCGGGAACCTTCAGGGTGACCTCGTCATCCCGCAGGATAGGTCCTTGAGGCTTGCGCAGGCGCTTGCGGCAAACATGGCAGCGCAGGTTGTCTTTGGCGCGCGTGACCCAGAATATGCCGCGTTCGCTCAAATGGAAAAGATTGGCAAAATGCACGTAAGCCTTGTCGAAAACCGCGATCTCTCCAGCCTGCAGCCCCGCGCACAGGGCCAGGGTCCGCGTGCCGTCGTGATGGGAAGCTTCTTCAATGACGGCAAAGCCGGGAAGAAAACTTTGCAGGTTGAGCCGCAGGTGCATCTTCGCCGCGGCCTTGCGCCGACGGTGCTTGGCCCAGTCCATGCAGTTGGCCACCAGGGCAATGGTGGTGGAATCGATCGCATGGATCGCCCGTTTGAAGCGACGGGGCAGGCCTCGGTAGCGCCCGGCCGGTCCAAAGCCCGGCGAAAGCTCTTGCAGATGCCCCAGCACCTTCCAGAACAACGCCTCCATCATGTCGCTGTCGCGCTCCCTATTGGCATGCGAAAGAGTGTTTCGGCTCGGTGCAACCGCTCCCCTGATCGCCCTGAGCTTGGCCGCATGATGCCGCAGGGTGTCGCAGACCTCGTTAAGGCCGATGGCATGGGTCAGTTGCGCAAAGAGCAGACTGACCACATGACTCCATGGCGTGAAGGTGCGCGCCTTTTTATCGACCCCGTACTCCCGGGCGAGTTTTTCCGTCAAATGCGACGGGATGAGTTTACAAAGCTGATGCAAGGTGCTGCTGTAGTGTTTCGTCGGCGTTATGTTTTTCATACTGCGGATTCTTTGGTCGGAATCCGCCGCCGACCACCTTTTTTTAACCCTGCCCGAAAGGGAGTCTCACCACATCCTGTGGGATGGCTGTGGAATTGACTGTTTTCTACCCGCCTCCCAAATCGAGGTCGGATTCGTCGATGATTTCGAATCCTACCTCGGGCAGACCTATGAGTTCAAGGTGATCCGCATCGACCTTGAGCGCCGCCGGGTCGTGCTTTCCCGACGCGCTCTGCTCGAAGAACAGATCCGTCGAAAACGCCAGGAGTTTTACAGTACGGCAAAGGTGGGAGATCTGTGCAGAGGGGTGGTCACTTCGATTCAGGAGTACGGGGCATTCGTCGATCTCGGAGGTTTGGACGGCCTCCTTCACATTACCGACATGTCTTGGGGACGCACTGAACAGGCGAGCGAACTGCTGCACGTGGGCGAAGAGATCGAGGTCCGCATCAAGTCAGTCGACGAAGAGCGCGACCGCGTCGGGCTCAGTTTGCGCGATACCCCACGAGATCCCTGGCTGGACATCGAATCCCGTTTCGAAGTGGGATCCACGGTTGAAGGCAAGGTGGTGCGGCTGATGCCGTTTGGCGCCTTCGTCGAGGTTGCAACTTCGCTCGAAGGACTGATCCACTTGAGTGAATTCTCCTGGGTTCGCCGCGTCATCCACCCCAAAGAAATGCTGACGGAAGGCGAACGCACCAAGGTCGTCGTTATCGGGATCGACAAGGAGGAGAAGAAGCTTGCCCTCAGTCTGAGACGGGCCCATCCCAATCCGTGGCATACTCTGGAGAAGCGTTTTCCGGTAGGCACGCGCGCTCGGGCCACGGTACATCGACTGGCTTCATTTGGCGCTTTCGTGGGTCTGAAGGATGGAGTTGAGGGACTCATTCATATCTCCGACATGTCCTGGACGAAGCGAGTACGGAATCCATCAGAAATTGTAAGTGAAGGTCAGGAGGTCGACGTGGTAGTCCTGGACATCGACGCCGCCAATCAACGCCTTGCTCTAGGCATGAAACAGGTGGGCTCCGACCCCTGGGATCATATTGAATCGCTTTACAAACTCGGCCAGGTAGTATCGGGAAAGGTTGTACGACTAACTCGTTTCGGTGCATTCATCACCTTGCCCCACGGCATCGACGGCCTGGCCCATATCAGCGAGATAACGGATGAGAGCATTCAGGACCCATCGGAAGTACTCAAAATCGGCCAGACGGTGACTACTCGCATCACGAAAATCGACCAATTGGAACACCGCATCGGCCTGAGCCTGCGTAACGTCGGGGAAGCGGACCAAGCGGAGCCGTCAGCGAGCGGAGAAAGCGAAACTTCCGGCGGACTCAATAGCCTGGCCGATCTCTTCGACCAGGCCGGGATGCAGTGAAGGTCAGGCTGGTAGGAGATCTCCGGAACTTTGTCCTAAGCTTCGTCGTCAACTTCGTCGAAAGTCCCCTCAGCCGCGGTAAGGCTCTTTCCACCGGGTCGTAAAGCATGTGGTTGAGACCGATGAATCAACCAATTTCCGAGGTCGGCGCGAAGATGGTTGCCAAAAATCGTTTATTCGTTCATACTTCAGGTCTGTGTTGAAGTGGGGATGGGTAGAAAATGCCGCCAGCCCCATGCTGCTTGGGAACCGGTCAGGATCTGCGGGCTACCTGAACCCGGAAGTTGCATTTAATGGAGAAGAGGATCTTTCGTCGTTCCTGCAGGAAGGACAGTGGACTGCTTCACGGCCAATTGCCCGATTCGCCGCACAGCCGTGTGAGGAGGTCGCATTTACCGGTTCGAGTATGCGTTAAATCCCTGCTTCGCTACGTGATCGTATTGGGGTGCGGCCTCTCATGCATTCCCGTGCCGGGCACATTGGCAGCCGAGAGTAGCACGAGCATTCTGATCGCGATCGAAAACGAGGTCGAAGTCTCCATCAAATCGGCCCGATGGATTCCCGCTAAGACGGGCCAGAAGCTCAACTACGGTGACCGCGTTCGCACCGGAGAGTACAGCAGAGCCACCGTGAAACTGCCCACAGGCAGTGTTCTGCGTATCGACGAACTGAGCACGGTGCGGCTGCAGCCCCCTAAGTCAACCACCGGAAAACCCAACGTCGAGCTGCGCAATGGACGTCTTTACTTTTTCGGCAAGATCAGGGGAGAGGAAACCGAAGTGTCCACGCCCATCGCCAACGGCGCCATACGCGGAACGGAATTTGAACTGCGCATACTGGCTGCGAACGTCACCGTGCTTACGCTAATCGATGGTGAGGTAGATCTCTCTACTGCCGAGGGCACCGTGGCCGTACGCAGTGGAGAACGGGGACGGGCCGAGCCAGGTGCACCACCCACTAAGACCGCCGTAATCGATGCCGTCAGCACAATACAATGGTGCCTCTATTATCCGGGAGTAATCGACCCCGCCGAATTTGACCCAAGCGTACACCCCGGCTCACCACTCCTCCCAGCTCTGACGGCCTATAGACGAGGAAATCCCGTGGCCGCCGTAGCCCGGTTTCCGTTTTCGCAAACAGAAACCATGGGGCAGCAAGCACGCCTCTTAGCGGCGGCATTGGCCCTGTCCGTGGGAAGAGCGGAGGAAATCGGCACAATTCTCCAGAAAAGGGATCGACAAACGCCGGTCGGTTTGGCTCTTGAGGAGTTGGTGGCCACGGTTCAAGGCAGAAAACCGGGCGCGAATAACCAACCTCTCAGCGCCTCTCAATGGCTGGCCCGATCCTATACCGAGCAGGCAGCCCTTCGGCTGGAAGCCGCTCGCGAGGCCGCCCTCAAAGCAACTGAGCTTTCCCCTGAGTTCGGCTACGCCTGGGCCAGGCTGGCCGAAATGGAATTCAGCTTCGGACGCCTTCAGCAAATGGACGCTGCCCTCGAAAAGGCGCGTAGCCTGAGCCCGGAGAATGCCCAAGCCATCGCACTCCAGGGTTTCGTGCTGGCGGGCAGGCACCAAATGGAACTGGCGGAGGAACGATTTCAAGAGGCCGTCGACCTCGATCCAGCACTGGGTAATGCACGTCTGGGACGGGGGCTTTCGCGCATTGCTCAAGGCCGGTATGGCGAAGGCCAGAGCGATCTACAAGCAGCAGCGGCCATGGAACCCACCCGTTCCCTTCTACGCAGTTACCTGGGCAAGAGCTTCGCCGGATTGCCTGATTTCGCATTTGCCGAGCGTGAACTCGAACTGGCAGAGAAACTCGACTCTAATGATCCGACGCCCTTTCTCTACCGAGCCTTCCTCAATCGTTCCCGTAATCAGTTTAATCCTGCAATTCGCGACCTGGAAGCCTCACTGGCCCGCAACGAGAACCGGCGTCTTTTCCGGTCGCGCCTACTTCTCGATCAAGATCGGGCGGTGCGCAGCGCGAATCTGGCCGAGATATACCAACTCGCCGGCTTGGATGAACTGGCGCTAACCGAGGCGGGGCGCGGCGTGGCGGCCGATTACGGGAATTACGCTGCGCACATCTTTCTTTCCAATGCCTACAACGAGCTGCGTGATCCGCTTCGGATCAACCTCCGATTTGAGGTTGCCTGGGCTAACGAGTTGTTTCTGGCCAATATCCTGTCTCCGGTCGGCGCCCGCTCCCTGTCGCCAGCGGTAACTCAGCAGGAGTATTCACGCCTGTTCTCGAAATCAGGACCCACCGCTCAAGTATTGGGAAGTTTCACCAGCGCCGGGCGAGACCGGGTATCGGCAACGCACGGGAATGTCATTGGAAAGACCCAGTATAGTATCGATCTGGAGTATACCCGATTCGATGAATTCTTTTTTAACGACGACCTCGAACGAACCGTTCTCTACGGCAGCTTGAAGCATCAGTTCACGCCGAAGGACACGGCCTACCTGCTGTTCAAGTATCAGGATGCTGAGATCGGCGATGTCTTTCTCCGCTATGACGCCGATCTGCAGATCACCGAAAGCCCAAACGGTCGCGATCCGGATTTCCGCTTTCGGGAGCGCCAGGAACCGCTCACTTTTCTGTCCTGGCGGCGCGAATGGGCGCCCGGCCAGCAAACGCTGCTACTCTTCAGCCGATTGCAGAATGAACAGGACCTCTCCGACGACCGACGGCGGATTCCATTCATACTCGGTGTAGGCGGAACGCCAACCTCGACGCTCAGTCCGCAGCGCGACTGGGATTTCAGCTCCGACCTGGAGATTTACAGCGGGGAAGTTCAGCAGCTTTATAAGACGGGGCCATATCAGTTTTTGGGTGGGCTACGGATCCAGCAAGGGGATGTGCGTAACACCTCGGCTTTCGACGGGACGATCGTTGACGACTTGACCGAGGGATTCTCCCGCACCACGGGCTATGGTTACGCAACCCGCGCTCTCAATCCCACCCTCACCCTGACCGTGGGGATCACCTACGATCGCATCGAATTTCCGGCAACCCTGACAGACCCGCCCTTTATATCTGGAAAGGAAACACGCGACCAATTGGGACCTAAGTTCGGAATGGTGTGGACGCCCGCTCCCAACTGGACAGGGCGGGCCGCCTTCAGCCGCGTGCAAACCGGCTTCAATATTGATGAGCCCGTGCGCCTGGAACCTAATCAAGTGGCCGGCTTCATTCAGGCTTTTCGTTCCGTAATCCCGCAGAATCTGACGGGATCACTGCCGGCCGCTCAAATCGACACCTATAACGTTGGCCTGGAAGGCAAGATCGGCCAACAGACCTATCTGGGCCTGGGATTCTTCTTCGCCGACTCAGAGGTCAAACGCACTCGCGGCAGCTTTTTCCGACCTTCCGTGGGCGCCACGATTACCACCCTCGGAGTTCAAGAGGCCTTTGCCTATGAGGAGGTTAAAGTCAGCGCCCGAATCGACCGACTCATCGGCGACCGCTTCAGCAGCGGTATCCAGATTCAATGGAATCGGGCGCAGCTGAATAAGAGTACTCCCGACTTGCCGGCGGGTATTGCACCCTTTCCCGAGTTCAACGACGTTGCAGCCGAGCTCTTTACTCTGCGATGTGCGGCCCGCTGGCAACATCCTCAAGGCTGGTTCGCGTCGGCGGAGGTCAATTATTGGAGCCAGGATAACCAGAACTATTTGCCTGATCTTCCCGACGATGAGTTTCTAATGATCAACCTTTTCCTGGGATACCGGCTGACGATGGAACGCGGTGAGGTCTCTATCGGTCTTTTGAATCTGCTGGATGAGAACTATCGGATCAATCCGCTCAGCAACTTTAACCAACTTCCCAGGGAATTCACGGTACTGGCGCGGGCCCGGGTGAGTTTTTAGGAATCGAGCGATTTCACAACCTTTACGCATGCATGAGTCGTCCTAATGAACCTGCTTAACAGTTTTGTCGCCCAGGAAGGTCGGCGGCGCCAAAGGATTGGCGCCCTCCAAATCCGAGGCGTCATCCTAGTCTCATGTCCGATAATTAAGTTGAATTAATCTGTCTTACCATGTTATGCTATCGGCATGGCAAGACCCATATCCATAATTGAACTTACAGATCTTGAGCTGCAAGAGTTGCAGCGTCGCGTGAAAGCACCGACAGTATCCGTGCGCGACAGCCTTCGGGCGACAATCGTACTGCGTCGTTCCGAAGGCGTCAAACAGGCGCAGCTCGCGGAAGAACTCGGGGTTAGTGTGCCCTGCGTGAACAAGTGGTCGCAACGCTTTGAGCGAGACGGCTTGGAGGGATTGCGGGACAGGAAGGGACGAGGACGGCCCCGATGGATACCGGCGGGCAAGGTTGAGAAGGTCATTACCGAGGCTACACGACCGCCGCAGCCACGCACTCGCTGGAGTGTTCGCACCATGGCCAGGGAGGTGGGGATTTCCCCCGACAGCGTGCAGCGCATCTGGCGGGCTAACGATATCAGGCCTCACTTGGTCAGGACGTTCAAAGTGTCCAATGACAAGTACTTCGAGCAGAAGTTCTGGGATGTGATCGGCTTATACCTGGATCCGCCAGAGCGGGCCCTTGTATTGTGTTGCGACGAAAAGAGCCAATGCCAGGCTTTGGAGCGGACCCAGCCGGGCTTACCTCTTGGCGTGGGAGAGATTTGCACCAAGACACATGACTACAAGCGACACGGGACCATTACGTTGTTTGCAGCCTTGAATTATCTGGACGGCAAGCTCATCGCACGCACCGAACAGCGGCATACCCATGTAGAATGGTTGCGGTTCTTGAAGCAAATCGAGCGGGAGACACCCAAGCAGCTGGACTTGCACTTGATCGTTGACAACTACTGCACGCACAAGCAACAGAAGGTCCGCAAGTGGTTGTCGCGCCATCGGCGTTTTCACATCCACTTCACCCCGACCAGTTCGTCCTGGTTGAACCTGGTCGAGCGCTTTTTCGGCGAACTGACCCAAGATGTTATCAGGGATGGTAGTTTTACCAGCGTCAGGCAATTGGTCGAAGACATAGAAACCTATCTGGCTGAAAGGAACCTCGACCCCAAGCCTTACAGATGGAAGGCGAAGGGAGAGGAAATCCTGCGCAAGATCCAGCGCGCCAAACGTGCCTTGGCAAAGCAGACAGGGAAAACTAATTAATTTATGTTATTTAACGGACACCACACTAGAAATGGAGGGACGCAATCCTTTGCGTCCGCAACGTCCCGGCGAAGATCTTCGGTTAATTCTGCACCGTAGTCGACAGCTGCAGGCATCGATAAAAGCCCTCTTAATAAACCCGACCAGAGTTTCCCTTCCTAATCGTAATCTTAATCCTACTCTCGGCCTCGGGGGCCCTCGGCCCTCCAGATTGCAAAGTCGCAAGGTTCATGATCTAGCCATAGTTGATGGCCAAAGGCCTCGATGGGGAACCTCCTAATGAACTTCGTCGATTGCCAACCTTTCCCGCTCCTCGCGAAGCAAGCTACGTGTAGCCCTCTGCGTGAGCGGAGGGACCGGATCCCGGGTTCATTGCCGGCCATGGTTAACGGCCATCCGGTCTCTATAAATCTATTTCTGAACCGTGGTTGTGGAGACACGGCATTTTGGAGTAGGGCGAAGACTGTTGCTGCGCGGAGTAGGCTTTTGAGTGTGTCGTTCAATTCCGAATGAATCGTTTTATCCGTCATATCTGGACGCTGCTAGTGTGTTCGATGGCAGCGGTTGAGGCCGATGCCCTCAATCCTGGTGATCTGGCGCTTACCCGCGTCACTCCAACGGGCGTAACGGTGTTGGCATTGGTGGATGTACAAGCCGGGGAGCGCATCCTCTTCACCGACCAGACCTGGACATTCCGTGGCTTCGTCCCCAACAAAGACCAGGAGGGAGAAGGGATCTATCTATGGGAGGTGCCGGAAAGGCCCACGAGCGGTGTTGGAACTTCAAACCCCGACGGCAGCAGCTTCGTTGCTGAAGGCGTTGGCCTGGCCAAAGGTGAACAAGCCGAAATCGAATTCCCGGAAGGTAGCATAGTAATAGACTGGCGAGACCAATTGTTTCTTTTAAGTGGAGTCGCCGAACAAGTGGCAATTCCGAGGTTCCCGGGCTTCATCTACGGGATATTTACCGATCAGGACTGGCATCTGTGGACCAGTCCGCCGCGTGGACTCAGTAACGATATCTCCAACATCGCCATCGGCGCCATTAAGGACGCGCCGCTGTCATTCGCCCGCCAGCCCCGTATCAACCACGTCATCAAGAGTGAGGTTCTGGAAACGTTTTCCGGTGAACTGGACCATCTCGGCTGGCTCAAAAAGATCTCCGAGATCGGTTCCTGGACATGGACCGAAAACAATCCCCCAAACGAGGGAGAAGGAACCATCACGATCATTCCCACCCCCGGCCTGGTAGGATTTTCTTCTCCCCGCTATTTTGTCCGAGAAGCCAATGCCTCGGCCCCCGTTGTACTTCGCCGCCTTTACGGCAGTGCGGGCGCTATCTCGGTGTTCCTCAGCACGGCCACTACAATTTCCGAATTCTCTCTGCTTGAACCCCGGTTTTCCGACACGTTTGACGACCTTACGGGTGTAGCCTTCGGTAATGGACGTTTCGTCACCGTCTCGGCGGGGAGAGATATCCTGATTTCCGAAGACGGTCTAAGCTGGAAAAAGGTTAGGCAATCGTTCGACCGGCTTCTTGATATCGCCTTTGGAAAGGAGATTTTTGTGGCAGTGGGCAACAACGGGAGGATCTTGACCTCGGTAAACGGCGAGACTTGGGAGACACCGGAGTCACCGGTCGACTCACGCCTCATAGGAGTGGAGCAGTTGCGCAATGGCTTTATCGCCGTTGGGGAAGAAGGCACTATCCTGGTTTCGCAGGATGAGTCAACCTGGCAAGCGGTGGAAAGCGGCACAAATCTATCGCTGTTCGACTCAGCCTTCGGCAACAATCGATTCGTAATTGTAGGTCAGCGCGGCACCATTCTGTTTTCAGACGACGCGTTGAACTGGGAACCCGTTCCCGACCTCCCCATAGACCCCAACCTATGGTCGGTGGCCTACTTCAAGGGCAAGTTTGTGGCTGTGGGAAGCAGCGGATTCGTGCTCTCCTCGGAAGACGGCGCCAATTGGCAGGCGAGTCGCGTGGGCCACCGCCGCACCCTTTTCTCCGTAAACAGTTTTGGTGATACGCTGGTAGCCGTAGGCAAGGAAGGGCTTGTGATCACAGGGAACGAAGACCTTGAGTTCCATGCGGTTCAGGTTCGTGATCGCTCCTCGGCCTTTTTCGATGTGGCGGCCGGAAACAGCACGCTTGTGATTGTCGGCGAGTATGGCCGCATCCTCTCACGAAGCGTGGGTGCAGGGGTTGCTCTCTCAGCGGCGGCCACGGATTTCGCACCCATCGTGCGCACTGGAATTGTGTGGGCCGATGGAGATACGGCGCCCAAAGTGAGACGGGTGGACTTCTTCGGCGACGGCGTCGCGACAGTCCGAAATCGGTTTGACGTGAATATATTCTCAGGGATCGGCCAACCGGATCTGGGGCAATCCAGGGCCGAAATCGCGATATTCAACAGCGACCCCCCATTCAACCGGGTGAGGCACAACTACGGCGCATTTGTTACCTTTCATCGGGTGCGGCTGGGCCTTCAGGCCGGCGATGTGAGCCAACCTCATGCGCTCGTATTCCGCATCAATAACTCCTCGGCGATTCCCTCTCGCAACCTCTTCGTGGTTTTCGAGGGCAGCCATTTTCCCAATCTCAGGCTCGATCCGGTAGCGCCTCATTCGATCTCTCCCCCGGTAACGGTTTTCCTTCCCGAGACCGTCCGCGCCATCAGCCTGTATGAGAATCTGTCTAATGCGGATGAACCCGTATTTAAGCATCGATACTTCATCAATAGCGTTTTCGAGGTCGAAAATCGTGTCGAGACGGACGTCCTGGAAGGATCGATCGGCATTGGGGTGGTGCGGCCGATTGATGCGGTCGGGATCGGAAACGCCCTGGCCTTTGCCGCCGCGACGGACTCAGACGGGACGGGAGGCGCCTTCACTCCTCAAATCAGCGGCGGCATTCCCACTCCGCCTCCGGGCGAGGGGAGTGGTGAGGAATTCGGGCTGGTACTTCAGGAAGTTCGCATTACCGGCGAAATGAATCCGGAGGTAGGGGACAATTTCGATTACAACGCCGAAGGCACGTTCATTGACCCGTTAACCCTGATAACGTTTGAGGAAGCGCTCGACGATCCCAATCCGGAATGGTCGATCGATCTTCCCGAATTCGCTCTCTCGCAGGAGGGAAACCTCTCGATTACAACCGATCCCAGCGCGGCCTATCCCATCGAAGCGGACATCGCCGCGTCGGCAACCGAAGGGGCGCCGGTCGACGAATTAGGCGACCCCATTCCCGTCGAGGCAAACCTCGAGATCACGATTGTCGAACCGGCATCGAACCAGAACTATGAGTCATGGAGAACTGCTGAATCGCTGATCTCGGGCCCCATTCTCGAGACTGATGATTTCGATAGTGATGGTATCAGCAATTTATTCGAGTTCTCGCTCGATCTGGACCCGATGGTTCGGGACGCCGATGCCTTTCCCCTGACCCTGAGCCGCGAGAATGATCAATTCGTGCTCCGATTTACCCGTCCCCGCGATCGTAGGGGTGTGCGCTACCGCCTGCAAACCTCCTCAGACCTCGAATCCTGGACGTTGCGCGAGGCTACGCTGGAAAACACGACCCCTACCCATGAAACCTGGATGGCCGCATTCACAGCCGATTCTCCCCTCTACTATCGATTTGAAATTCGACGTTTCGATACGCAGTAGGCGGGCACGGATGGTTCACTCGGTTTGCAGGCTCGATGAGAAACGAGTCTCTCACGGAGGCACTACCGAGCCTGCGACACTCGCAAGCGGAGCGCAGCAGAACAAGGCACAGAGATGGACGAGAATGAAATCGAAGCAAACGGCGTAGCTGGAGCCTTTCGGCTTCAGTCCCGGCTGCGAACATCCAACCCAGCCCTGTACGCGAAAGCGTTCAGCTACACCGGCCCAAGGTTCATGATCCAGTCATAGTTGACGGCCAACGCCCTCAATGAGGAAAATCCTGATTCACGCGCTCATCCGGTACGGATTCGGAATCCTGCTCATTGCCGGCGTAGGAGTTGCATTGGTTCGTCTGCCCCTGGGCGAAGGTATCCGGCGTATGAGCTACGATCTACTCTTCTTCAACCGGGATGCAGTGGTCCCCGAAGACCTGGTCATCGTATTTCTTGACGACGATTCTCATCGCAAGCTGGGCCAGCCCTATGACCGCATTTGGGATCGACGCCTGCACGCCTTCCTGCTGGATCGTCTCACGGAAGAGGGCGCACGTCTGGTGTTGTTCGACATGATTTTCGATCAGCCGAGTTCGGATCCCGAAGTCGACGAGCAATTCGCAGAAGCCATCAAACGCAATGGCAGAGTCATCCTTGCGGCCGAGCTTTACCGAAGAGAGGACGACGAATACGATGAGGAGGTGATCGTACCCCCCTACGCCAAGTTCAGGCGAGCTGCAGCCGGCTGGGGCATGGTACACAGTCCGATTGATCCCGACCATGGAATCCGCATACTGGCCACCGGCACCGAACGCATTCCCTCGGCTACCTGGCGAGCCCTTGATGTACTCCAGCCCGGTCTGGATGAGGACCTGGGGGCAAGGTCAGACGAGCGCTGGATCAATTTCCTGGGGCGGCCCGGTTCCATTCCGTCAGTGAGCTATGCCATGGCTCTGGAGGGTAAGTTTTCGGGATTCTTCAAAAACAAGATCGTCTTCGTCGGAGCAAAAAGTGCAGTCGGGTTCTCCGGAACGGCGAAGGACACCTTTCGTTCGCCATTTCTCGATCCCTCGGCCCGCCGTTATCAATTCTTTGAGGGAGTCGAAGTCCATGTCTCGGTCCTGGCGAACCTGCTGAACCGTACCTGGTTTACCCGTATCAACGAAAGTAAAGAAACCGCTCTAGTGGGCCTGCTAGGCGCAGCATTCGTGGCGGTTTTCCTCCCTTTCGGACCCAGACTTTCCTTTCTTCTGCTGATCGTCGGCGCCGGATGCGTCGCCTATACTTCACAAACTCTCATGTGGTGGAGTCAGACCTTCTATTCCTGGATCGTACCCGTGGCGATACAAGCGCCGGGAGCATTTCTCTGGAGCACCGGAATTCGCTATTCCACTGAACACAGGCGCCGCATGCGGTTGCGACGCTCCTTCTCCGCTTATCTCTCCCCGGTTATGGTAAAGCGCATGGCGGATGCGGACGAGGAACCCCAACTGGGTGGCCATACGGAAAACATCACTTCCTTCTTCAGTGATGTGCAGAGCTTTTCCTCGTTTTCAGAGATGCTGACACCGCCCCAGCTTTCCGATCTCATGAACGAGTACCTCACCGCCATGACCGACATCCTGCATGCGGAAGGTGGAACACTCGACAAATACATTGGGGATGCAATCGTGGCTATGTTTGGAGCTCCAATTCATTTGAACGACCATTCCTTACGCGCCTGTGTCACGGCAGTACGCATGCAGGCGGCACAACAGCAACTGCGTGAAAAGTGGAGTAGCGAAGGCGAGAAGTGGCCCTCGCTGGTTTGGCAGATGCGCACGCGCATCGGCCTTAACACGGGCGATGCCACGGTGGGCAACATGGGTTCTCAAGCGCGTTTCAACTACACCATGATGGGCGACACAGTTAACCTGGCCGCGCGTTGCGAGAGTGGTGCGAAATCATTTGGCGTCTACACCTTGGTCACGGAAGACACCAAGTCGAGCGCGGAAACCGATGGTGATTCCCTGGTATTCCGGTTTCTCGATCGCATTGTGGTCAAAGGTCGCGCCCGACCCGTGGGCATCTACGAGCTGGTGGGGACCCGGGAAGACATGCCTGCTTCATTTGATGAATGCCTGCAGGCATTCGATGGCGGATTTCAGAATTACCTCGACCGCGACTGGGAAGGCGCGGTGCAACGCTTTCATGCCGCGGCCGAGTGGGAAATCAATCAAGTCAACCCGGAAACCGGTATTTCCAGCAATCCCTCCACCCTAATGATTCAGCGTTGTCGTCACTTTCAGGAAAATCCACCTCCCGCCGATTGGGATGGAGTCTTCGTGATGGATACGAAGTAGGCCATTCTCCGGCTCGCCGGAGAATGGCATCACTCGCCCGACCGCCCCACCATTCGAAAATCGTTCTGGGTAAAGTCAAAGAATACGCGCGACGTGTCCTCAAAGAAGAATAGCCAGGACTGAAGCCCGATGGAGTAGTAGTTAGGATGGAGCGCGGCGTTCGTAAAAAGCCAGTTCATTTCCGGATTGATATCGAATAGCCAGAGCCCATCTTCGACCTCTGCCAACGGCTCAGCAAATAGCCAGGAATGCTTGTCGTGGTAAAGCCAAGGATAGAAGCTATCATTCACCCAGCCGATAAAGGTTAACTTCCAGCCCGGATCCCCTGCAAACGGGCTCATTGGGGGATTCAATTCGGAAACCTCGATGCCCGTAAAGGCGACGTTGCCCCCTTCCCACTCCACGCTATCGCGGTCGCTGAAACTCAGGGGGAAAAAAGGTGGCGTTCCAGGCGAAGTGAATATCCAGTCATCGGAAGACACGGCTCCATAGTGCGTCGAGGAAACGAGATCAGCACCATTGTAGAATCTTATGGCCAGAACCTGACCTGCCTGCGGGAGATTAGGCGAGTCGGGAAACAGGGAAAAGTGAGCCGCCAGAATGTTGCCGTCGCCCTCCTCATCCGATGTCCAGGAACCATCGAGATAGTCGCCAACAGTGGTGTTTCCATGTTCGCTGTTTCCACTACCCTCGCCGGTTAACGGAATCCATTCTCCGTTAAAATTGCCGGCCACCGAGGCTCCGCTGTAGTAGCCGAGTTGGAATACAAAGCCATCGCCATCTACGCTGCGATCTCCCCCATCAAGGGGCGTGGCCTGGTCAACGTCGAGCAGCCGGTGGACTTCGCCAAGGTCGACACCGATCGAAATCTGATCCAATCCCAACAAACCCGCCGGCGTCAGACTCATGGCTATGATGAGGCCGGGCAGCCCGCGCAAATGTCTGACGAATCGTAAAGTCACGGGGTCTACTCCAAGGTGTAAGGCAAGTTCTGTGTATAGATGGCGGCCTGCCCGCCGCGCCGCCGCACAAACAGGGTCGATCCCAGAGGAATCGGTTCGTTGTCCCGGTTTCCGCCCATGCCGGAACCGCGCCAGGATGAACCGTCGTGCCAGAAAGTGACCCAGGACGTACCGCCCCAGAGGAATACAAGATCGGCACTCCCTTCCTGGCCGGTTAACCAACCTTCGGTTGCGGTCAGATTCAGCTCACCAAGAGTAGTGGCCAGCGGTATCTGGTTGTTCAAGAGCGTCAGGCCATCCTCTCGGATAACAGACCGGCGAACGTGATCGGGCACGCGGCCTTCAATAATCAGGCTCAAATCGGCCCCGCCTCGCCGGAGATAGATCAGTCCATCTTCAGGAGGCAACACCCAGTCATCAAATTCGTCGAGATTCCCGAACCTCTGCCAATGAACGCCATCGTTAAAGAACTTCTGCCAATGGTCTCCTTGCCAGATAAGGACGTTATCGACCTGGTTAACGGCAGGACCCACCATGATATCATCGAGAACCCCTGAAAACAGGTTCGCGAGGGTGGTCGCACGGGCTACTCGGAATTGATCCCCCTGAACCACGATGGCTTGCAGGTCGGTTCCCGCAGTCTGCAAGACGAAGGCACTGGTGGAGTTACTGGTGACGGGAAAAATCCGCCCTTCCCCCTGGCCCGACAGAAACTCCAAAACATGCGCGTTTCCGGAACCGGTGAATTCCCCTGCCACCAATGTAATGCCTGACAGAGTAACGCCATCGCTCACCGCTGCGCTTACTTCCGCACGTAGCCGCTCCGAACTCATTACCGGAACTCCTATCGCCGAGACCGCCGGTTGCTCGACACTTCCTCCCGAGATCGTGACTTCCAGATAGGCGGAGGGCACCGTAAGCTCCACGATCTCTCCTTGTAATGGATGCAAGGTCGCCAGCACCCACACCAATTGTGTTCCCAATCTGAGTACTCGAATTAGTAGCATCCTGAAAATCATGAAACCATCAAAACAGCGGAAAGTTACTTATATCAGAATTCGACCGGTTACTCAAGGTTGAAGATTGAGCAAGCAGAGGAAGAATGATTAATGCCAAGACAAAATCTAGGGGGAAAATTGAAGAGCCGGAGAAAACACACGAATTGAAAGAATAAGTCAGATTTAAACCTCATCGTTCTGAACTGCCATGTAACAACAATGAATGAGTAGGCGCAACTTTGAGTTCATTATCCTGACGGGAGAAGCGCCCTGAAGGGGCGCGAGAACCCAGCCCAGGGCGGCCACGCCCTGGGTACAGAGGTGGTCGCGACTGATGCGCCCCGAGGGGGCGCGAGAACCTTTCATGAGGCGTGGGGCGCCCGACTCCATGAGCGGACGATTCTCCCGCCCCTGCAGGGCGGTGATGGCGGGGGGACATCAACAGCCCAGGGCGGCGCTTCGCTTCGCCCTGGGCTGGGCTCTCCGGCCCCTTCAGGGCCAAGGCCACCCTGGGGCCGCAAGGCCCTGCTTCTCCCGCTAGTTTCGGGCCCGAATGGATATTAGGGTAAAGCAATTCAGGGTCGTAGCAGAGAGGAGATCGAAGGAGGATTGTAGTACAGAGACCGCAGAGGTTGGCTCTGCATACGATTTCACCAGGCCTCAAATCCTCTCGTCCAATGATGAGTTAATGGCTTTCCTACTTAGATCATTACGTCGTCATTCTCGGCGCTCTTCGCGGTCTCCGCGGTTTATTTGATCTGTACAGACTCAGGCGCTCCATCGGACTCCAGCATCGACAACCGTCCCATCAGCTCGGCGATCCGTCTCCCCTGAATTTGATTCTGTCTCTCCTGCTTCTGGAGTTCATTCAGGAGCATGGGAATCAGCTTGTGATACTGCACCGTTTCGATCTCGCCCTCGCTGTCATGCACCACCAGGTCGGGAAAGACCTCGAACACCTCTTCGGCGATCAGGCCAGGCTGTACCGGGCGATCACCGTTGGCATAGGCCTTCGTGTAGCGGAAGGTCACCGGTCTGAGCTTCATGAGTCCGCTGCTCGAATCGGCCATGTCCCGGATGTCTTCCTTGTACCGTCTGGATGAAGAGACCGTTCCGAGCTGGCCGCTGGAGTCGATAAGGACAGGGATTGCGTTTGCTACTCCTGTAGTGACGCCCCGGATGCCATCGATGAAAGCCTTGGTCTGTGGACCGCCGCCGATCCGGATAGTGTTCGACTCGGCCGCAACGCCCGGGTTACCGATAAGGATATTGGCACTACCGGTCGTAACACTGGACCCGGCATCGTTACCGAGTGCGATGTTATTGGATCCGGTGGTGTTGTTCTCGAGCGCGTTTTGCCCACTGGCGGTGTTGCTGTTGCCCGTGGTGTTGTTCGCGAGCGCATCTAACCTGAAACTTAGCCTCTGGAGCGGGTTTGCGGGCGATGGAATCGATGTCAAGTGAATTTTGTTGGAACGTTAGCCCAGTCGCGATAAAGAGCCGGAAATGACGTAGCGCACTGCTTATCGGAGCGCAGCGTAGATTGCGGTGCGAAGTGGGAGATACGGGCGGTCCGGGATCCCGGGGCAACCCCCGGCGCTGCCGGCGGTAAGCCCGCGGGCTACGAAAGAGCGGCCATTGCCGAAGACGATCGCAGGTGCGAGCCGCGGCCGGAAGTTTCACTCCTGTTTGATCCGGCCAAGCGCAGCGCGGCCGGGGGCCTTGCTAACCTGAAACTTAGCCTCTGGAGCGGGCTGGCGGGCGATGAAATCGATGTCAAGTGAATTTTGTTGGACCGTTAGGTTGGATTCATCGAGGAGCCCGCAAGGCGAAGTTTCATCTCTGTTTGATCCGGCCAAGCGCAGCGCGCCGGGGGCTGGACTAACCTGAAACTTAGCCTTGGGAGCGGGTTTGCGGGCGATTGTGTAACGTTTTTCGCGGGCCGGAAACATCGTCATGCAGCCTCCGGTTGGACCTCTGGCACTAGTTTGAAGCCGAGCGATTGGGCGCTCATTTTGAGAGATCGTAAGCGTCTTTCGGCAAAGCGTGCCTCGTAGCGTTTGGCTCCCTCGTCGACGTAGTCCTGGCCGTAACGGAGCATGCGGTAGATGAGGATGGCCAGTTTGCGAGCGAGCGCGAAGACGGCCACCGCGCCGCTCTTGCGCCGGGCGGTGCGCCTAAAACAGGCTCCCAGCGCGCTCGGGGAGTGGCGCAGGATCAGCGCGCACATGCGCAGGATGGCGCCCATCCGGATGGCGCCGAAGCTGTTTGGTCTTTTCTTGAGCACCTTGCCCGCCGAGAAGGCCATTTTGGGACTCAGACGCAACCAGGAGACAAAGTGATGTTCGTCGGGGAAAGCGCTCAGATCCAAGCCCACTTCGGTCAATGCCACCTGCGCGGCCCCGGTGCTGATCGCGTCGATACGCGTGAGATCTACCCCGTAGAGCCGCCACAGCGCCGTGCGCATCGGTTGCTCGCCCCGCTTGCCCATGGCCCTTTCCTTGGTCGGGTTGGGATGCGCCGGCGGCTTGAGGCTACGGCGCTGGGCCGGCTGCAGCGCCTCGATCTGTTCGATGAGCTGCTGTTCATACTGGGCAATCATCTCTTCGAACTGGTCATACAACTGCAGCGCCCCACGCAGGTTGAAAAGGTGTTCGCGCCGCCAATTACCGCTGAGATGTTCGGCGATCTGCGCTTCGCTCTTTTTGCAGCGCCGGTCCCGCAGAGCGGCCAGCTTTTTGGCATTTCGTTGCCCGGCCACAATGGCCCGGATGATGGCCATGCCGGTCTGGCCGGTTATGTCGGTGACCGCCCGGTGCACCTGTACATTCATTTGGTCAAGAGCCTTCTGCATCCACTGCACCGCACGCGTGCGTGCGTCCACCAGATTGGCCATCTGCCGCTGCACCGCGCGCAGCGCACAGATCGCTTCGGCCGGCCGGAACGAAGCGCGCAACAGTCCGCAACTGTGCAACAGCTGGTTCCACTGGCAGTCGATCATGTCAGTCTTGCGCCCCGGCACCCGGCTGAGCTGGCGCGCGTTCACCAGCACTACTTCCAGACCGCGCGATTCCAAAAGCTCGTACAACGGGATCCAGTAGACTCCCGTGCTCTCCATCGCCACCGATTCAATTGCCTCCTCGATCAGCCAGTCGGCCAGCCGATGCAGCTCGGGGGTGGTGCTGCCGAATACCTTCACATTGGCTTTGCCATCCTCCCGAGCCGGTCCGCATACCCAATGCTCCTGCGATCCCAAATCGATCCCCGCGCAGTTCGGCCGGATCACCGGACAGGCTTGTATCGGCCGTACCTTCCTTTTTGCTCTGCACTTGTTCTTTTTCGCTGCCATGATATCTTTCCCTTTCCTTTTTCATTGATATTGTGGCATTGGCTGCGGCCCGAGGTGGCCGTTAAATCAGGATTCTAACCTGGGGGAGAGCCCGTTCAGACGGACCTCGCCAATGGTTGATGGCCGACTCGGAACCAGACTGACCTGGGGGCATATTCAGCTCCAATGTGCGCATGGGTTTTGACTGCCGCAGCCAATGCCGGTTCACCCTCACTTCTAGCCACATCCAACGGCCCCGCAAGCCGAAGTTTCACTCCTGTTTGATCCGGCCAAGCGCAGCGCGGCCGGGGGCCTTGCTGACCTGAAACTTAGCCTCCAGAGCGGGTTTGCGGGCGATTGTGTAACGTTTTTCGCGGGTCGGAAACATCGTCATGCAGCCTCCGGTTGGACCTCTGGCACTAGTTTGAAGCCGAGCGATTGGGCGCTCATTTTGAGAGATCGTAAGCGTCTTTCGGCAAAGCGTGCCTCGTAGCGTTCGGCTCCCTCGTCGACGTAGTCCTGGCCGTAACGGAGCATGCGGTAGATGAGGATGGCCAGTTTGCGAGCGAGCGCGAAGACGGCCACCGCGCCGCTCTTGCGCCGGGCGGTGCGCCTAAAACAGGCTCCCAGCGCGCTCGGGGAGTGGCGCAGGGTCAGCGCACACATGCGCAGGATGGCGGCCATCCGGATGGCGCCGAAGCTGTTTGGTCTTTTCTTGAGCACCTTGCCCGCCGAGAAGGCCATTTTGGGACTCAGACGCAACCAGGAGACAAAGTGATGTTCGTCGGGGAAAGCGCTCAGATCCAAGCCCACTTCGGTCAATGCCACCTACGCGGTCCCGGTGCTGATCGCGTCGATACGCGTGAGATCTACCCCGTAGAGCCGCCACAGCGCCGTGCGCATCGGTTGCTCGCCCCGCTTGCCCATGGCCCTTTCCTTGGTCGGGTTGGGATGCGCTGGCGGCTTGAGGCTACGGCGCCGGGCCGGCTGCAGCGCCTCGATCTGTTCGATGAGCTGCTGTTCATACTGGGCAATCATCTCTTCGAGCTGGTCATACAACTGCAGCGCCCAACGCAGGTTGAAAAGATGTTCGCGCCGCCAGTTGCCGATGAGGTGCTCGGCGAATTGGGCCTGGCTCTTTCGGCAGCGTTTGTCCCGCAGGGTGGCCAGCTTTTTGGGACTGCGCTGCCCGGCCACGATGGCCCGGATGATGGCCATCCCGGTCTTGCCGGTAATGTCGGTGACCGCCCGGTGTACCTGCACGTTCATCTGGTCGAGTGCCTTCTGCATCCACTGCACCATCTTGGAACGTTCTTCCACCAGATTAGCCATTTGGCGCTGCAACGCACGAAGCGCACAGATCTTTTCCCCGGGTCGGAAGGAGCCCCGTAATAGTCCGCAACTGTGCAAGAGTTGAATCCACTGACAATCGATCATATCGGTCTTGCGTCCGGGGACCCCATGCAACTGCTTCGCATTGACCAGCACCACTTCTAGGCCCCGCGACTCCAACAGCTCATATAACGGGATCCAATATACCCCCGTGCTCTCCATCGCCACCGATTCGACCCCTTCATGCACTAGTGTGGTGTCCGTTAAATAACATAAATTAATTAGTTTTCCCTGTCTGCTTTGCCAAGGCACGTTTGGCGCGCTGGATCTTGCGCAGGATTTCCTCTCCCTTCGCCTTCCATCTGTAAGGCTTGGGGTCGAGGTTCCTTTCAGCCAGATAGGTTTCTATGTCTTCGACCAATTGCCTGACGCTGGTAAAACTACCATCCCTGATAACATCTTGGGTCAGTTCGCCGAAAAAGCGCTCGACCAGGTTCAACCAGGACGAACTGGTCGGGGTGAAGTGGATGTGAAAACGCCGATGGCGCGACAACCACTTGCGGACCTTCTGTTGCTTGTGCGTGCAGTAGTTGTCAACGATCAAGTGCAAGTCCAGCTGCTTGGGTGTCTCCCGCTCGATTTGCTTCAAGAACCGCAACCATTCTACATGGGTATGCCGCTGTTCGGTGCGTGCGATGAGCTTGCCGTCCAGATAATTCAAGGCTGCAAACAACGTAATGGTCCCGTGTCGCTTGTAGTCATGTGTCTTGGTGCAAATCTCTCCCACGCCAAGAGGTAAGCCCGGCTGGGTCCGCTCCAAAGCCTGGCATTGGCTCTTTTCGTCGCAACACAATACAAGGGCCCGCTCTGGCGGATCCAGGTATAAGCCGATCACATCCCAGAACTTCTGCTCGAAGTACTTGTCATTGGACACTTTGAACGTCCTGACCAAGTGAGGCCTGATATCGTTAGCCCGCCAGATGCGCTGCACGCTGTCGGGGGAAATCCCCACCTCCCTGGCCATGGTGCGAACACTCCAGCGAGTGCGTGGCTGCGGCGGTCGTGTAGCCTCGGTAATGACCTTCTCAACCTTGCCCGCCGGTATCCATCGGGGCCGTCCTCGTCCCTTCCTGTCCCGCAATCCCTCCAAGCCGTCTCGCTCAAAGCGTTGCGACCACTTGTTCACGCAGGGCACACTAACCCCGAGTTCTTCCGCGAGCTGCGCCTGTTTGACGCCTTCGGAACGACGCAGTACGATTGTCGCCCGAAGGCTGTCGCGCACGGATACTGTCGGTGCTTTCACGCGACGCTGCAACTCTTGCAGCTCAAGATCTGTAAGTTCAATTATGGATATGGGTCTTGCCATGCCGATAGCATAACATGGTAAGACAGATTAATTCAACTTAATTATCGGACATGAGACTAGCCAGTCGGCCAGCTCGTTCAACTGTGGTGTCGTCGTGCCGAATTGCTGCACATTGACTTTGTTATCCCCGCGGGCCGGGCCGCATACCCAATGCTCCCTACTTCCTAAATCAATCCCCGCGCTGTTCGCCCGGATCACCGGCAAGGCCTGTATCGGCCGCACCTTCTTTTTTCCCCTGCGCTTGCTCTTTTTCGATGCCATGGTAGCTTCCTCTTTGATTGCATTTTGGTTATGGCACTGGCTGCGGCCCGAGGTGGCCGTTATGTCAGGATTCTGACCTGGGGGAGCGCCCGTGCAAACGGACCTCGCCAATGTTTGATGACCGACTCGGAACCAGACTAATGTTGGGGCATATTCAGCTCCAGTGTGCGCATGGGTTTTGACTGCCGCAGCCAATGCCGGTTCACCCTCACTTCTAGCAACACCCGACGGCCCCGCAAGCCGAAGTTTCACTCCTGTTTGATCCGGCCAAGCGCAGCGCGCCGGGGGCTTGGCTGACAACTGTTCACGAGCGAAGCGAGAAGGCCTGACACCTGACACCTCTCCCTGGTTTCACCCACGATATATCCGGCCAAGCGCAGCCCAGCCGGGGGCCTTGCTGACCTGTGTTTCGCCTCCCAATCGTGTGCTTATTCGTATTCATACTCCTCGTCTGAACGCGAAGGCGTCCAGCTACATCAAGACGCTCGGACAAACGTCGCTATCCGAGTTCGCGCAGGCTTCGCAATACTTCTTTCACGATGCTGTCCGCGTCGATGTCAGCGGGCTTTTTTGTCGGCACAGCGGTCTCGTCGGCCATCGACTTTCCCGAGAAGGGCGGTGAATTTTCAACCTTTATGGATTGGCAAGAAGCGGCGGCCTCTTGAAAGCCGCACTCCATGAACAGGCAGGCCAGGCGCGAGCGAATATCCTCCAATTGCTCCTTCTCCTGGGGTGAGAAATAGAACCGGGACTGACCCATATCGAATCCCCTGAGGGTATATCCGAGGCGAAACCCTTCCGGAAAGTTAGGAGCGTAAAGCATGTGGTTGATCACTTCCAAGAGCTTAAACTGGATGCGTTTACCCTCTGCCCAGTTTCCGGCCAGGAACTCCCGATAGAGTTTCATGACGGCTTCGGGCGCAACCCCGGCGGTCGCGATGGTGCCGCCATCTCCGCCCATCATGAGGGTAGGAAACAGGATCTCCTCGCATCCCACGAGAACACTGAAGTCTTCACGCTGGGGCTTGATCTGATTGAGGGTATTGAGAAACCGGGGCATATCGCGGCTGCTGTCCTTGGTGCCGGCGATCCGTGGACAATCGAGCGCCAAGCGCCGAAGCACATCAACGCTGATTTCACTGGCAAACTGGGGAATATTGTAAGCGATTATGTCGATCGGCGAATGCGCCGCCAAATCGCGAAAATAGGCCTCCAGGCTCTGCTGCGTTACGGGGTAGTAATAGGGACCCGTGACCGAAACCGCCCTGCATCCCAGATCGGCACAATGTCGGCACACCTCCAGCACCATGTCGCGGTTGGGTTCGGCTGCTCCAGCCAGCACGGGAACCCGTCCATCCACTTCCTCCATCACTATTTCGGTCACCCGCAGACGTTCCTCGAAACTCATGCGGATGAATTCTCCCGTGCTGCCATTGGGATAGATTCCGCTTACCCCCTTCTCCACCAGCCAATTAATCATGCGGCGGAACTCCTCCTCGTTGATGGATCCGTCGGACCGAAACGGCACCGGATTAGGCACAAAGATACCGGTGATCTTGCTCATAGGTGAAATTCTCGACCGGAGACCCTGCCGAGGTCAACCTCGATCATGAGGATGACATGAAGGAAAGGACACACCGCGCCGGCTCATTGGGCGACTATTTCGTAGCGAAAATCCTCGATGATGGGATTGCTCAGCAACTGATCGCAGACGCTGTCCAGCAATGCGCGCATGGCGGGGGTATCCTCTCCCTCGATCTCGAACTCAATGGTTTTGCCGACACGCACGTCAGTCACGGTTTCGTAGCCCAGACTGACCATGGCGTGGCCGACCGCAGCACCCTGAGGGTCAAGCACGTTTTTTTTCGGCGCGACGTAGACGATGACTCTCACGCCCTGGGATTGAGTGCAAATCGTGGACAAAGGGCAACTTCATAAGCGAATCTTAAGGCCTCGCCTGAGGTAAGTGGGCACATCGAGATCTTCTCCGTTATAGTAATTGCGCTCGGTTGCGTCGAAGCAACCTCTCTGTTCGTCGGTACCGGCGAACTGGAACTCGCCCTGAGAGTCCTCGCGCTGGAGCTTCCGCCTCCGAGTTGATTTGGGAAACAAGCGGGGCGATCCCATCGGAGAAGGCGTCGGGTGGGGCGCACTCTCTATGTTTTTCGCGATATGAGCCGGCATTTGCGGGCGGTTCTGTTGCTGTCGCAGGCGTTGGCCGGGATTGATCTCGGTTGTTCCCAAGACGCAGATCTCGACGGTATTCTGCATCCGTTCATCAATCACGGCACCCAAAACGGTTTCATAGCGGCTACCAAACTTCTCTGTAACCAAGCCCATGATCTCGTTGACTTTTGCCATGCTTAGGTCAGTTCCGCCCACGATGTTCACAATAAGGCTATCGGCCCTTCGGGAAAATTCGGGCGTATGCAGTAAGGGGCACAGGAGAAGGTCGTTCAAGGCCCGCCCGGCGCAGTCTTCGCCCTTTCCCGAACCGACACCAAACAAAGTCTTGCCACCGCGATTTTCAAATGCTTTTCGCAGGCTGGCAAAATCGACGTTGATCAAACCGGTTTGAAAGAGCATCGACCAGATTCCTCGAACCCCGCGACTTATCCATTGGTCGGCCAGAGCAAACGCATCCAGTACAGATGCGTCTTCATCCATTTGCTGCAAGAGCACGTCGTTGGGTAGCGGAATGACGGCGTGGCAGATCTCGCGCAAACGGGACAGGCTTTCGTCGGCTTGGCGATGCCGGCGCTGTCCCTCGAACGTGAAGGGCAAGGTCACGAATGCAATGACGACGGCGCCGGCTTCAGCGGCCACTTCAGCCAAGACGGGGGTTGCCCCACTCCCCGTGCCCCCGCCCAACCCAGCGAGCAGAAAAATGAGATCGGCCCCTCCGGCTAATTTCGCCAATTGGGCGCGGTCCGCCTCTGCAGCCTGGCGTCCGATTTCGGCCTCTCCGCCCGCGCCCAAACCCCGGGTAGTGGCACGTCCGATGAGCAATTGCTCCTCCAGCGGAGAGATACTAAGCACCTGACTGTCGGTGTTCACCACCGCCAGGTTTACGCGGGTCAGATCGTCCAGCTTCAGCCGATCTACGGCGTTGTTACCGGCACCTCCCAGGCCGATGATCTTGAGTCGGATCGACTCGTTGCCCACGTCCTGGGTAAAGGTAATCAGAGGTTGATCAAGTTCTTCAGAAGCCATCTTTGATTTGAAACCCGTGTCGGTTATGCGAAATTAAGCATGCGCGCCATTTTCCGGAAGATGCCCCTCTCTGATTGCTCACTGCCGGCAGTGCGTTGCGCGGTCAAGCCATAGTAAAGCACCCCCAGAACACTGCTGTATTCGGGCTGGCGAACACTTTCCAGGACCCATGCCGGATTCTCCCCGACGCGCGTGGTTACTCCCAGGACGCGCGTCGACTCTTCGGCAATTTTGCGCAGGCCGCTACAACCCCCGCTCAAGATCACCCCGGCCGGAATCTTGTGGGGGTCGAGATGGTCGCCCAGTTCACGCTTTATAATGGAAAAGATCTCCTCCACACGCGCATGAATGATCTGATAGATGGCCCCCTTGGAAATCTTACGATCACCGATGGTGAGGTCACCAAAAAGCCAGATGGCGTCGTTTTTGTCGGACTTGTCAATGACCGCTTTTCCGAACTGCAGCTTCAGGTTCTCGGCGTGTTTCCGGCTGATACGCAACCCGATACTGAGGTCGTTGGTAAGGTGGTCTCCACCAATGCGAACGACTCCGGTACGGGCAACACAACCGTTGAAATACAACGCGTAGTCGGTAGTACCGCACCCGATATCAATCACCAGAACACCGGACTTTCTCGCCTCTTCATCGGCAACCATGCAGCCGGAGGCGATGCTCGAAAGAATGATATCCTGCACCTGGAGGCCAAAGCCATTAATTACGTGTATCTGATCACTGACCTTACGTTCATCCCCATGGACGTGCCAGTAGCCCACTTCGAGGCGTTCCCCCTTCATCGTCTGGGGATCGTCAACGGCGCGGCCATCGAGGCGAAAACCATTATTTATATGGTGAATATAGACCCGACCGGGAGGCGGTTGCTTTCGTTTTGCATTGGCTACGGTGCTCTCTATATCGGCGCGCAAAACGAGACCATCGGAGGCACTCACGTTAGCCGCTCCGAAGCTGAAAAATCCATCGAGGTGGCCACCGGTTTGGGTCAGGTATACCATCTCTATGGTCGTACCGGCACTTTTCTCGGCTGCCATAATGGCTGCGTGGGTAGCGTTACTGGCGGCCCCAAAATTGACAATCTCCCCCTTTCTAACGCCCATCGAGGTCGATTGACCCATGCCGACAATGTTCAGGCTACGGTCACCGACTACCTCTCCCACGAGAACCACGACTTTCGAAGTTCCGATTTCTATTGCCCCGATAATTCTGTCGTTTCCCATTCTTGCTCGATTAATTCAATTCAGGAGCCGGAGTGAGGGTAGACTTGAACCGGTCTGTACCGCGACTCCACCGGTCAGCGACAAATCGATTTTCTTGACGGAAGGAACCCCTTGTTTCTGCAGATAATGGATGATCTCAATCAACCGGTCGAACTGTACTGCCAGGCTATCAAGCTTGAAGACGGTCTCAAATACATAGCCACCACGCACGCGAAGTGTATTCGGGTAAACGGCGGGCGCGGATGATCCATCCTGAAGGTGGAACACCTGCCATCCGCGGGCCACGCCAGGTATGCGCTGCCGCGCCTCCAAGAGCAGGGATGCGATTTGATCAAATTCAGGCAAGGGAAGAAAATCCTCCTCGGTTTGCACCACCCGCACGCCACCGAGATAGGGCATTCCCGCACGGGCCTTTCGGGAAAAGCGATCGCCTTCAAAGAGTGTTCCGTCCCGCGCTACCAGAAGATCACTCAGAGCGCCTCCCTGAGCACGGATTCGAATGCGGAATAAGGGCTCACGTTCATCTATCTCGACATTGAGCGCATCCGGAAATGCTCGAGAGATACTGGCCTCCTTGACTTGCCCGAATTTCTCTAATTGGCCCTTCAGCGCGAATAGATCAATGCCCATCAGGGGCACCTGCAGGGGAAGTTCCACAGTTTCCTGAAACCACACATTGTCGAGCACACCGTTGGATGAGAAGTTAACGGATCGGAGAGGCTCGCCCGGTGCCTTCATGGACCAGATTTCACTTTCTCCAAAAACAAACAGAAAAGCGTAGGTTCCCACGCCTAACAGGCCGACGAAGAGCGAGGAAACTCCCGCGAGCTTCAAAAAAAAGTGCCGGCGGCGGCGGCGAGCGGCATCGGTCACAGCCTTGCCCGCGGGCGACTGCCTGATAACCCGCCAATCGCGTGAATCAGCCGATTGCGAAGTTTCCCCTTTTTTCACAAGAGTTGGCTCCAATGTTTGCCTAAAAGCCGAACTTCAGGTTCGAGTTCGACCTGGAGGTCACGTTTCACGATGTGTCGCACCTCCCGAATGAGAGAGACCACATCGTCAAAAGTGGCATCTCCTCGATTGATGATAAAGTTTCCGTGTACCGGCGAAATCTGCGCTTTACCCTTACGGAGACCCTTGAGTCCCGCAACTTCGATGAGGCGCCCGGCGAAGTCTCCTTCGGGATTCTTGAAGATACAGCCCGCGCTCGACTCGCGGGGTTGGGTCTGGCGGCGACGCAGTGAGAAAGCATCGATTCGGGCTCGAATTTCTGCCACAGGAGCCTCTTTCTCCGCTCGGAGCACGGCACTGGCGGCAATGCTGCTGCGAAGTTCCCTGCAGTCCCGATAGCCGGGTTGGAGCTGATTGCGCTCCAGAGAAGCGACGCGGCCGCACAGCGAAACCAACTCTACTCGCTCGACCACGTTGAAGATCCAGCTTCCCATGGCTCCTGCATTCATGCGCAACGCTCCGCCCAAGGATCCCGGAATTCCCTCGAGAAACTCCAAGCCTGAAAAGCCCGCTCGACAAGCTTCGCCGCATAGGCGTTTCAGCCTGACGCCGGCACCCGCCCAAAGGCGGCCCCCACCCAAAGGCCGTATTGATTCCCAGTAGCCTCCTGAAAGGCGAATGAGGAGTCCTCCGAAACCTGCATCGGGAACAAGGAGATTCGACCCTCGACCGAGCACGCAGACCTCCACACCCGCGTTTGCGGCGCCTTCAAGGATCACACAAAGGTCTTCCAGATCACGCGGTTCGGTGTAGAATCGGGCGCTGCCGCCGACACCTAGGGTCGTCTTGCGGGCCAGCGGCACATCGCTCAGTAGCGATGTCGCGGGCTGCAGGCGCGGAAGGAGATCGAGCCACCAGGCATCGTTCTTTAAACCCGTGGAACGCGGTTTCTGGTTACTGTTAGCGGGGTTGAATTCGACCCCGTTCCAGGCACCGACAAAACGCTCAGCCATGCGATCAATATCACCCGCGCCCAGGAAGAGAAGAATGGCGGGCTCATGCAGAGCTTTGCACAGTTCCGGCCTGAGCGCGGCCTCATGGAGAATGCGCACGAGCGGAGGTCCTGCGGAACAATGCTGCGCAAGGTCATCGCTGGACCCTCCCGAACATGCCGGTTCTCCAGCTCCGTAAACCTCGAGCAGAAAGATGACATGCGCACTCTGGAGGGCCTTCGCGAATGCCTCGCCGTACTGGCGGGTACGGGAGTAACGGTGAGGCTGGAAAATCACCACGCGCTTGCGCTCAGGATAATTCTCGATGACAAAGTCGAGCAGAGCATGAATCTCCGTGGGGTGGTGGGCATAGTCGCTATAGACAACGAGCCGGGATGTATCCAAGAGGCGTGTCTGGCGACGCTGGATCCCGCCGAAATGACCGAGACTGAGGTCGGCCGAGTCTCCTGCAACCATAGACACAACGGCCAGGGCTCCGGCAGCATTCATGACGTTAAATGAGCCCAGGATCGGAAATTCGGTTTCAGGGGAAGCGAAGGCGCCGCTTAATTCGAGCGCACGGCGACCATCCTGTTTCGTGACCAATCTGGCTCTATAATCCCCATCGGAGCCAAAAGAGAGCCCACCGACGGAAGAGGAATCCTTGACCAGATCACGCAGAACGGGGCAGTCATAGGGAATGAACACGTTTCCCGTAGTCCGCTGAACAAGACCGGAAAACGTGACCTTGAGCGCTTCAAAACCGGCGTATTGATCCGGATGATCCCAATCCAGATTCACCAGCAGGGTCATTTCGGGAGAAAACAGATCAATCGTACCGTCGCTCTCATCTAATTCCACCACGACCCAGGATGCCTCTCCCATGGCAGCCGGAGGAAGCTCGGGGGCGGAAAACAACCCTCCAAGAACATATCCGCATTCGACACCAGCCGCTTTCAGGGCGCATATAAGCATTCCGGCGCTCGTGGTCTTTCCATGACTGCCGGCCACCGCGATAACCCGGCGACGGGACACGACCTCCGCCAGTTTCCGACCGCGACGCGTAAGACGCAGCCCACGAGACTGCGCTTCGCGATAGACCGGGTGGTCGGGGCTTATGGCACTGCTGTAAACGACCTCGTCGATTTCGGGCGGAATCTTACCATCTTCAACAAGCGGAATTGCGGCCAATTCAAGTATTGCCTTCGTCTCCGTGCGACAGGAGTCATCAAAACCCAACACCCGCGCGCCCGATTCTCTAAGGTAAATGGCCAAGGGAGCCATACCCATACCTCCGGCACCCAACATAAACAACGATTCTGGCATCCGTATCATGCCGGTATCTCGATTTCGGATCGCGCCCGTTTCGGGAATTCGAGAGTCAGCCGCTCGAGGTCCCCGGCGATGGCTGCGCCGCTCTTCAATCGGCTCGAACGTCGCAAATTCTGGCGGAATTTCTCTAACAGCCAGTCGTTGAAAATGAGATCGATAACCTCGTTGTAGAGTTCATTGATACGTTCCTGTTCTACCAAAATGCACCCTCCCTGCTGCTCATGGAAGCGCGCGTTAGCAAGCTGGTGATTATCGGAAGCATAGGGATAGGGCACGAGAATTGCGGGAACACGGCATTCAATCAGCTCAGCGATGGTACCGGCGCCCGCTCGGGAAACCACTAGATCAGCGCTCGAGAGAACATCTCCCATCTGGTCGGAAAAGGGCAAAAAGGAGACCTGGACACAATCTCCCGTGGCCGAACAATGTTCAAAAACTCCCCGGCTCCCATTGTGGAGACCGGTCAGGCACAAAACGTTGATCCCTTCGGAGGCGAGCGCATCGAACCGCTCGCGCACCCAATCATTCAATAATTTGGCACCTTGACTTCCGCCAATGATGACGAGCAGTTTGCCCGAAATGTTCATGCCCAGCTTCTGACGAGCAGCGTCCTTGGGCAGGCGCTTGATCGCTCGCCGAATGGGAAAGCCCAGATGCTTTACGACCTGGGGTTGCACGCCCCCCAAAATGACGCCTTCCGGAAGGTACATTCGATCTGCCAAACGACGCAGCATCATAGTTGCCTTGCCCGGTTTGCGGTTGGCTTCGTGCAGCGCAATGGGACATCCCACCAAAACCGCCGCCAGCACCACGGCGGGGGACAGAAATCCACCAAAAGCCACTACTACATCGGGCTGCTGACGACGGACGTAGCGGATACAGAAAAGAAGGGATTCGCATTGATGGAGCAAAAAGGAAACCAGACGCACGGGTCGCAAAGAGAAAGCCGAGCCTGGCGCACGCACGAACTCGTACTGAGGGTAGGCTCGGGCCAATCGAGAATCGACCTCTTTACGGCTGACAATCAGCAGGCACCTATATCCTCGATCCGTCAAATGCTCCGCCAGGGCAATACCGGGAGCCAGATGCCCCCCGGTACCTCCACAGGAAATGACAAAGGTGCTCATAGTTCTCTGGGTCGAAGCGATAGTGGCTCGCTCCAAGAACGGAAGCAGTTGAGAATCAGGCCAATAAAGAGAAACATCACCACCAGATTGGAACCTCCGTAGCTGATAAAGGGGAGCGGGATGCCCTTTGTAGGCAAACATCCCGTAGCGACTCCCAGGTTAATCAATGCCTGAAGGGTTACGAACAGCAGTGCGCCCACGGCGGTGAGGAACTGGAAAAGTGTAAAGGCATGACGCGTGTGGCAGAGGCCGATGACGAAGAAAACAGCGAACACCAATAAAATAGTGCTGGTGGCGAAGAACCCCATCTCCTCTCCAATAACTGGAAAAATGAAGTCGGTGTGCGCTTCCGGCAAAAAAGTCATCTGCTGGCGGCCGTTTCCGAGGCCGACGCCGCCGAGGCCACCCGCGCCGAACGCCAATAGCGCCTGGCACAACTGGTAGGCCCCGGCGGTGCGATGATCTTCCAAGTTGAGGAAGGAAGTCACGCGATCCCAACGTTCAGGGTCGAGCCGGACGGCGAGCGAAAACAGGGCCAAGCCAAGGGCCCCGGCCGGAAGAAGATAGGCCATGCGTGCACCGGCCAGAAACAGGAGTAGACCTCCCACCGAAGCAGCCAGAAACGCCGTTCCGTAATCCGGCTCCAGGGCAATCAGCAAAACAACACTTGTGATGATAGCAGAAGGAATAAGGAACCCACGCTGAAAAGACTTCAGGTAACGTTGATTGGCAGCCAGATAGTGGGCCAGGACCAAGACGAAAGCCACCTTCACGAAGTCGGAAACCTGTACGCTGAACGGACCCAATCGGAACCAGCGCCGGGCTCCGTTAACTTCGTGTCCAAAATACGGGACCAGCACCAGGATCAACGCCAGTAAGGAAACGCCTCCGATACCCCAGACCAATCCCCGAGCTTGTTCGAGATCGACACGGGTAGCCATGCCACATGCGACCAGGGCTATGAGCAGCCAGCAGGCCTGCTTGGTAACAAAGCTATGCGCTACTTGAGGCTGTGAAAGGCCGGCGCTGAAGAGAACTACCAGCCCGAATAAAGCGAGCGTCACTGAAGCCAGAAAGAGGAGCATGCCGGGTCCGGCATGGGCCAGTTCTCCGGCCGGGTTTCTGCGCGCCTGGTTCATCTCAGAGTTACCTCCTGCGGCAGTTAGGATCAAGGAGCGCCGCTCTGCCCATTTCCTATATCCGTTTCGATAGGAACAACGGGGATTCCTTCGAATTCGATTTCCTCCAAAAGCGATCGTTCCAGTTCCTCGATACCAGGCGTCAGGGTCACTTCACCCCGGACGCGTTCGGGCAGGGCAGCCGATGGGACCGTAACCGTCCTTGCGGCCGTCGCACGAAGCACGCGCACCTGGAGGACCTGCCCGACGTGGAGCCGCGTCGGATCGGTAATTCCATTGATCTCCATGAGCTCGTTTGCCGTCATGCCATAGTGTTGGGCAATTCCAGATGGGGTTTCGCCCGGTTGCACAATGTGATCGATGCCACCTTCAATTGCCGTTCTTGGAGCGGATGGCATTGAGACCGGCTTTGGTATCGGTGTGGATACGGGTGCCGCGCGCGCGCCCGCCGGCAGCCTCAGTTCCTGGCCTACCTGAATGGCGTCGCTATCCAGGCCATTGACCGACCTAAGGGCCGCAACTGTGGTCTCGTAGCTCCACGCCAACTGGGAAAGCGTATCTCCCGGCTGAACGAAATGGATCTGCCCGGCGTGACCACCGCTGGGCATCGTCGACGGCATTCCTGGTGCCCGTCCCGAGATCTGCGGGATAATGATGCTCTGGCCGACGTAGATCGTGGTCGCTCGCGTGAAGCCGTTCGCTTCCAGCAGTTCGTCCAGGGATACTCCTTCTCTACGAGAAATGGCCCAAAGGCTATCACTGGGCGCCACGACATAAGTCCTCCCTTCAATTTCCTTTCCTTGGGTTGTCTCCCCGTCAAGGGGTTCGATGACATCACCGTCCCCTCTCCAGGTCGGTTCGAAGCTCCAGGTAGGCCTGGTGGGAGGATAGCGGCCACGCGCGGAACTCGCCATTCCGGAATTTCCGGTGTCAAGGCCGGCGTTAAAGTCCGGATGCAGCCATCCTTTTGAACCTGAATCCGGGGTCGGTAGCGAACCCGCTCTGGAAGAAGCGTCGTCCCCCTGTCCCTGGGCCGATTCATCCGGCGTAGTTTTGCAACCGGGTTGGATCAGAAGCACTGCAATTAGGAGCGCGTGGATGACCAATACCACGCTGAATATCTTTGTCATCTTCATAGTTCTTCTTGCGTTTCTGAGTTAATCTTAAAGTTGTAGATTTCCCTCTTTCAATTGGAAAACTCCCCTCTCGAACACTTCTCCGCGTTCGGCATAGTCCCGGAACATGTCCTGGCTCGCAAAACCGGGACTGAGGAGCACATCGCCCTCGGGCCGTGCCATCTCATAGCCCTTGCGGACGGCATCCATCATCGACGCGCAGATAAACGCAGACACCCCTCGTGCAGCGAGCAAAGGAGCCAGTTCGGGAGCACTTTCCCCAATCAGGCAGGCGGCACAGATCCGTCCCGCAATGGCATCGGCAAGGCACGGCGTATCCCCACCCTTGGCACGTCCTCCTCCGATCAAGACGATTTTATCCTGAAACTGACTGAGGGCGGCTCTAACGGCGGACGTATTTGTGGCCTTGGAATCATTCCAGAATCGTACCCCGCCCACACTGATACTTCGCCCTAAGCGATGGCGGTCGACGCGGAAGGAATCCAGAGTTTCGAGCAAGGTCGATTCCGGCAGGCCCTGCATCTTCCAGTAGGTCATGGCCAAAGAAATATTCTCACGCTGTGGAAAAGGTACCCGCATGAGCAATTCGGGGGCCAATCCAAGAGCTTCCACCGAGCACGCGACCCTTGCGGATTCCGGCCATTGCAGGCCGAACCGTTGAGCCGCTTCGAAGACGCTGAATCCGGTCACGATCGAGGCCCCCCGCAAACGGGAAACGAGGTTCCACTTGGCGCGGAAATACTCCTCGTTCGAACCATGGCGATCGAGGTGGTCTTCAGTGAAATTGGTCCAGATCAAGCTGTCGGCCTGAAACCGGTTAAGCGTCTCGGCCTGGAAAGAACTCACCTCCACTACGGCCCACATCTTTTGGTCGCCCTTACCTGCCAGGGTAGTGAACGGTGTGCCGATATTCCCCACGGCCGCGGCTTCCAATCCGGCTCGATTCAAACCCTTCGCCAAGAGTGAACAAAGCGTCGACTTGCCATTGGTACCGGTTACGGCCAGCACCCTGCCGTTCCATAGAAGAGAAGCGAAGTCGAGTTCACCCAGACACGAACAGCCGGCGTTTCGTGCCTCTACTAACCAGGGGTGCTGAGGAGAAAAGCCCGGGCTGTAGACGACCAATCGGTGCGCCTTTGCGGTCAATCGGTCGAATCGGCGGCCCCGACCGCCTCCTGCCCGCTCATCGTAGACGGAGATGGCTATGCCGCATTCGTCCAGATACTTGCTGACCGCCTTTCCGCTAACGCCATTGCCTAGCACCGCCACTGGGCGCGCCAGCCATGCCTTCGGTACCCTGCTCACTATGTTATCGATCGCCATCATGCTATCTGAGTTTCAGGGTGGCCAGACCGGATACGGCAAAGATGAATGAAAGAATCCAGAAGCGAACGACCACTTTGCTTTCCGCCCATCCGAGCAATTCAAAATGATGATGGATGGGCGCCATTCTAAAGACACGTTTGCCCCGCGTTTTGAACGACGCCACCTGCAAAATGACAGAAGCCGCCTCAATTACGAAGATTCCGCCTACCAGAATAAGCGTTATGGGTTGGTGAATAAGCAGAGCGATAGTGCCGATGAGGCCGCCTAGAGCTAGCGAACCCGTATCCCCCATGAACACCTCGGCAGGGTGCGCATTGAACCAGAGAAAGGCCAGGCTCGCCCCGACGATAGTAGCACAAACCACAGCCAGTTCGCCAGATCCGGCCACATAGCTGATGATTAGGTACTCGGCAATCAAGAGATGGCCCGACGCATAGGCCATGATACCATAGACCAAGGCAACCGTAATCGTGCAGCCGATTGCGAGGCCGTCAATGCCATCGGTCAGATTAATCGCGTTACTCGCTCCGGACAATACGAGAAAGAAAAAAATGACTAGAAACCACAAAGGCATGGTCTCAATAACCGGGTACTTGAAAAACGGAATCCAAAGCTGCTTGATCAACGAACCCGCGCCCGCGTGGTTAAGCAGGATTACCAATGCGAATACGGTTATAGCTGCCTGCGCCCCCAGCTTATATCGGCTGGCTAGCCCCCGACTGCTTTTTCGCGTGACCTTCAAATAATCGTCAGTGAAGCCCACCGCGGTCAGGCCTGTGTAGACAAGCAGCGTTACCAGGATGTAGACATTGGGCTTGGCCCAGAGCAAAGTACTCACGACAATGGAGCCATAAATCATGAGGCCACCCATAGTAGGAGTATTTTTCTTGGAGGCGTGAAGCTTGGCCAGTTCCCCTACTTCCCCTTCCTCTCTGATGATCTGGGAAATCTTGAATCGGCGCAGACGCAAGAGGATGGGAGGACCAATCATAAAACCAAATAGCAATGCCGTAGCGGCGGCCAAGACCCCCCGCAGAGTGATATAGCGGAAGAGGCGAAGGGGCCCGAACACGCTATCGAAATCTGCCAGATAACTGAGCATCCCATCACCCCTCTGAGGCCACCAACTCTCCTTTTCCTGATGGCAGGGCAGCCTTGGAAGATCCCTGCGAGCGGTTGCCGCCCGCGTCGGCCGGAATCACCGTTTCGAGAGCGTATAGCCGGCTCCCTTTAAGCAGGACAGCTCCCTCGAATTCACCCAGCCTTCCTACAATCTCGTCCTTCGAGTTCGCCACCATCACTTGATTCACCGCGTTGCCCGCCTCTTCCAAACCATCTCGATAGTCTCCCGCATACTCGCCTAGGAGCATCGCCAGGTCATCTTCCCGCAAGCGGATCATCCTTCCCACCTGGCGATGAAGTTCGGCGGAGCGAGGACCCAATTCGGCCATACAGCCAAGGACGAAACAACGCGCAAGTGACGATGGAAAAGCCGCCTCAAAAGCCTCAAGAGCATCCGCTAAGGAAGCCGGATTCGCGTTATAGCAATCGACATAGTAACTGATCTTGCCTCTTTGCAGGATTTCTCCGCGCAGGTCGGGCGGCGTCCATTTCCGCATACGCTCCCGGATGAGCGCGTGGGAAACTCCCAAGGTCCGAGCCGCCACGATAGCCAGCGCACAATTCTTCGCCATTCCCGGACTCACCGGGGGAAGATCGAATGAAATCGGACGTTGAGGCGGCTGCCGGAGAACGAGACGGCAGCCGCCGAGTTTGGCACGGATCGTAGTTTCAGCCCGATAACATCGTGCTTGGTGGGGTAACCGCACAGTGGTGGCGGGTTCGTTGAAAGCGACAATAATTGAAGGCGTGGTAAACTGAGCATAGGCCTCGTATTGCAGGCAGTCATGAGGGAAGATCACACTTCCCGAAGTTCGAGTTCTCAGGCCCAGGGCAGCCTTTTCCCGAGCCACCTCGGCCACCGATCCAAATCCCTCCAGATGGGCCGGCGCTACGTTCGTAATAATGCTTGCGGACGGTTCGATCAAACCGGCGAGGAAATCGATCTCTCCCCGCTGATTGGCCCCGACTTCGAGGACCGCGAAGTCGTGCCGTTCGGTATCCAACTCCAGCAAAGACAAGGGTACACCCAATTGGTTATTGAAGTTTCCCGGTGATCGGTGGATCCGATCTTCACCCAACAGAAGCACCAGGAACTCCTTGGTCGAGGTCTTGCCACAACTCCCCGTGATCGCCACCACGGGACCCTGGAACTCACGGCGATGTCGGGCTGCGATTGTGTGAAGCGCCTGCAGCGGGTCGCTCACACATAGCTGTGGAAGGCGCGACCCGGGATCCAAACGTCGAACAAGGGCGCCGGCGGCGCCCCGTGTAGAAGCGTCGGGCAGGAACTCATGCCCATCCCGACTCTCGGTCTCGAGGGCGACGAAGAGTTCCCCCGGCCGCAACCTGCGGGTATCGTGGGAGAACCCAGAGATTCGTGGGGGCCGTGTCGTCCAAACAGCACCCGTCCACTCGCTCAACTTATCTGGATCGAAACACGGCATCGTTCAAGTTTCGGAAACGGAAGCAGCCTGCGACAGAAGGATTTCACGTGCCACCCTGCGGTCATCGAAAGGAACTATTGAATTGGAAAACTCCTGCGTCGTCTCATGCCCCTTACCCACGATCAAAACACAATCTCCAGCCTCGGCGAAATCCAATGCCCTCTCAATGGCCAGCCTACGATCTTCGACAAATGTTATGCGCTCCGAACCCGCTAAGCCCCGGCGCATATCGTCGAATATCGATCGCAGTGGCTCTTTTCTCGGATTATCGGCTGTGGCCCAGGACCAATCGGCCTGATTCACCACAATCCGGGTCATGAGCGGGCGCTTTTCCACATCCCGATTACCTCCACACCCGAATACCACCAGGAGGCGTCCCGGGGTGATGGGTCGGAGAGCATCCAATGCATTCCTCAGCGCATCTTCGGTGTGGGCGTAATCGACCACCACAGAGAAAGGCTGCCCCTCAGCAATCATCTCCATGCGGCCTGGGACACCGCTAAACCTCGATATGGTTTTCACTGCCTGTTCGAGGTCCCGACCCGTGGCCTGAGCGATAGCCAGCGCCGCGAGGGTGTTGTAGATATTAAATTTTCCCAGAAGCGGTGTGCGTAGGTTCAGCTCTCCCTGTAAAGAATAAACTGTAAACGTGCTTCCGGTGGCGTCCAAAGCCACATTCGCGGCCCGCAAATCGGCTGCAGGCTGCAGGCCGAAGGTTATCGATGCCACATCCGAGGGGAGCGATCGCAAGAGACGCTTGCCATATTCGTCGTCGCAGTTGATCACTGCCACTTTGGGGCGCGCGCCGGATTCGCCGGTAAAGATTCGGCTCTTCACTTCGAAGTATTCATCCATCGTGCCATGGTAGTCGATGTGGTCCTGAGTGAGATTGAGGAATACGGCGACGTCGAAGTCGAGTCCGACGACCCGCTTCTGGTGGATGCCGATAGAAGTCACCTCCATAACCACCGACTTCAGGCCCATATTGCGTACCTCTGCCAGCATTCGATAAATGTCGACGGATTCCGGGGTCGTGCGATCCGCGGGAAGGGTACGCAGCCCCAGATTATGGCCAATCGTCCCAAGCATACCAACGTGATGGCCTCCATATTCAAAAAGCGACTTGGTAAGAGCAGCAACAGTAGATTTACCATTCGTTCCAGTGATTCCGATGAGCTCAAGATACTGTTCTGGTCGCCCGTAAAACTGGCGAGCAACGGCAGCCATAACTTCCCGGACATCTTCAACTTCGACATAGGCCACACTACCGACTGCGCGACCACGACGGCTGGATACGACGCAGACAGCCCCTTTATCAACGGCTTCCTCAATGAAGTAGTTGCCGTCGCTCCGGGCCCCCTCGAGGGCAAAGAACACAGTGCCTGAAGTTACCTTTCGACTGTCGATGCACAAATCACGGACGATGGTATTCCAGCGGCCATGGAAAGCTCTGATAGGTATTTCGCGAAATAGAGATTTCAGGTCGATTTCCATGGCGCGTGCTCGATCCGCGTTCCTTACCAGACGGGAAATCATTCCGGCTGGCAAAAGGTCCGTCGCCTGTAGAGATGAGACCGGATCGCTCACAGCAATGTTCATAGACGTTCCTCTCGCCAAGCGAATGAACCTCCCCGACGCAAGCGTCGGGGTATCGGGGAAGGAGAACTTATTCTCTACCACAGTGTTAACTGACGCAGATCCTCCTTCGGCTTGCCCTGTTCCAAAACGTATTTCTCCACCATCGCCCAATTCCCTCTCTCCCCAACCGTCCCCACGTAATACCCTGAACTCCAGAATCTTCCTCCCCAGAGTTCCTCCTTCAGCCACCGCTCCCTCTTGAACAACTCCCGTGCTGTGATACTCTTGAATTTCATCACGATACTTCCTGGCGCTATTTTCGGATGTGCCCCGCACAGTAAATGCACATGGTCTTTATCCATCCCTAGGGCCTCCAGTTCTATTTCATAGCGTTCCCCTATCCCTCTGGCCGTTTCGATCATCACTCGCTCAATCCGCTTATCTATCAGCGCCTTCCGATACTTCACCGGCATCACCACATGATAGTGGATCTCCCACACACAGTGACTTCCTCGCTTTACTCGACTTTCTTCCTTCCTCTCTCCCACCCTCTCTTCTTTATCAAGTCAGCCACCCCGCAGCAAGCTACGGGGAATCACCAAGTTAAACTGTCCTGCCCTTCAACCGGGCTAATACGAAGAAAGTGAACGAGGCGCTGACCGATGCGCTGAAACACAGGGGCCGCCACGCGTCCACCATAAGCGGTCCGCGCACTTCGCGGCTCGTCGACCACGACCGTAATCACCACCTTGGGATTCTGGGCGGGGAAGAAGCCCGAGAAAGACGCCACATGCTTGGAGTTAGAGTAACTGCCTTCAACGATTTTCCGCGTGGTTCCAGTCTTTCCCGCAACAACGAAGCCCGCGATTGCCGCCTTCGGCGCGGTCCCACCGGGCTGAGTTGTGGTGGAGAGAAGGCGCCTGACCGTTTCCGCCGTCCGTTCGCTGATCACACGACGTCGCGCTCGACTACCCGGCACCGCCACTTCGTTACCGGCATCGTCAACAATTCGGCGGACAATGCACGGTTCCATCAGGACACCTCCATTGGCTACCGTAGCCATGGCAAGATGAACCTGCAATGGTGTCGCCGCCACCGCATAGCCTATGGGTAGGCGACTCACAGTCAACCCATCCCAATGCACCACAGGTCTGAGCAAGCCGGCGACTTCGCCTCCCAAGGCGTAACCTGAACGCTCACCGAAGCCAAAGCTGCGCGCATAGCGGTAGAGGCGGTGCTCGCCCAGCAGCATACCCAGCCGGGCCGCTCCCCGATTGGAGGACAGGCTCACGATTTCGGCCACGGAAAGCAATCCGAATTCCTTATGGTCTTCAGGCAGCTCAATCTGCCGGCCGGCAAAGAGGACATATTTCTGCCCACAGTCGATGATCGATTGCGGGGCTATCAGGGACTCCTCCAAAACCCCGCTGACGGGAACGATCTTGAAAGTCGAACCGGGTTCGAACAGATCGCTCACTGCGCGATTTCGCTGATTTTCAATGGGGAATTCCGAAAATCGGTTGGGATCGAAGTTCGGAATGTTCGCCAATCCTAAAATCGCTCCCGTAAACGGTTCGCTCACGATTACGGAAACCCCCTTCGGTTGGTGGGAATCCACCAGGGTCGCAAGTTCATCTTCGATCACATGCTGCACTGCGGCATCCAGAGTCAGCTCCACATGCAAGCCGTTGCGCGCCTGCACATCACGTCTGCGAAATTGCACCAGCTCGCGCCTCCTGCCATCGCGCTCCGTCTGCAACCAGCCGTCTTCGCCCGAAAGATAGAAGTCCATCAGACGTTCCACGCCCATAACCGGGACGCGGTCTCTATTCAAATATCCGAGCACATGGCAAGCCAGCCCCCGCATGGGGTAGTGCCTCAGCAGCTCGCGATTTCCATAAACTCCGCTAATCTCAAGTGCCAGAATCGCCGAATACGTGCTTTCGTCGACCCGGTCTGCCAGCTTCCGCCACCTGACGAGGCGTGCCTGGGCCTTAGATCCCCTACTCGCGGCTGGCATTTTGAACTGCTGCACGAGTTCCTCGGATGACTGATTTAACAGGCGGGCCAACTGGTGGACCTTGTCGATCTCCCCGGGGTCAACCTTCACCGGGTCGACACCGATTTGGATCTGCCATCGTGAGACGGCCAGGAGATTACCCTGGGCATCACGAATGTCGCCTCGTATTGCCGGTCTCACGGCAAATTTCTGGCGGGTATGGCGGGCAGCCGAGACAAGACCTCCGTCGTCAAAAAGGTGGAGGGTTGCCAATCGCGCCAGAATGACGACGAAGGCTGAGCAGACCAGGCCTGCCACTAGGGTTAAACGCCAAACGGAGACAAATGCCCTGCTCATCGAGGATGTGATTCCGCCGCCCCCATGAACAGATTGTGGAGAGAGAATCCTACAGGTTCTTCGTAGGCAAGAGCTGCTTCGTCCTTGGGCCGCGCCGGCGCCAGTATGATGATTTGATCATCCCGGGGAGGGCCGAGCTGAAGCCCCATGCGGGTAATCTGCTCTTCCAGGAACTCGGGATAGTAGCAGGATGCAATCTCGGCCTCAACTTCCTGCAGACGACGTTCCACTTCTGCCCGCTGCCGTTCCATGCCTCGAGTCCTCTCTGCAGATTGAGCGATCTGCTGCCGCATCCAAACGATCCCCAAGCCCGTGGCACTTAACACGACGACAGAGAGAAGCAGGAGCGCCAGGACAGGCCAGGTGTAGGGAATTCTCCCGATCCGCTTCACTGGGCAACCTCCGCTCCCTTTCGAATGGCTCGCAGCCGAGCGGAACGGCTCCGGATGTTTCGCTCGATCTCCGAAAGGCGGGGACGAAGGGGCCGCTTCGTCAGAATAATTCCCTCCTTCCGCCGATCCTGCTGGGCACGGTTATCCCGACGATGTTCCGGCTGCCCCGCCATGCGCCTAAGGAATCGCTTGACCACTCGATCTTCGAGCGAGTGAAAGCTGATCGCCACGAGGACCCCGCCGCGAACAAGCTTGGCAAAAGCGACAGGAAGTGCCCGTTCCAGATTCTGGATCTCGCGGTTAATCGCGATCCGAATACCCTGAAAGGCACGCGACGCTGGGTGAGAGCGATGCCTGCTGCGGCGGGGTCCTCGTGCCGCGTCAACTACGAGTCGAGAAAGGGAGAGTGTGTCCCCAAGCAGGCCGCTTCCCCGTGCCTGTATGATCGATTTAACGATCGGTCGCCAGGCCGGTTCTTCGCCCAAATCGCGGATGGCATTGACGAGCTCGGAACGCGAAGCCTGCTCCAGGAACCTTACCGCCGGGTGGCCCCGGCGCGGATCCATGCGCATGTCCGTTCGCCCTGCAAAACGGTGTGAAAACCCACGCTCGGGCGTATCGAGGTGAAACGAGGATACTCCCAAATCAAAGAGTATCCCATTAAGCGGTCCATCGACTGCCTGCCCCAAGTCCGAAAAATTGGCATCCAGGAAGAGAAATCGATCTCGAAAATCCCGTTTCAATCGATCCGCCCGCGGGGCGGCTTCGGGATCCCAGTCCATAGCCACAACTTCGGTTTCCGGGGTAAGCAAAATAGCGCCAGAGTGGCCTCCTCCTCCGAAAGTGGCGTCGAGATAGCGGCCTCCGGCACAAGGCGCCAGAAATTCCAACACCTCTTCCAGCATGACGGGTTGGTGCCCCTCTGCCCCGGATTCAATGTCGTGCTCAGCCACCGCGAATTTCATTCCAGATGACCCTCCACAAACTCTTGCCCGACGCATTCCCCTCCCGGCGCCGCTTCAAAGCCAATTCAACGGGATGCACGCAATCCGAATTCAACGTCGGACGCCCGGGAAACTCCCAGGTAGAGCAATGCCGTACCTCCCCGTCTCCAAGCTGCTCAGGGGAGAGGTTCCTGATATCTTGATTCCGCGATCCCCGTCTTACCTGCATGTCAATATCAAATTCCGAAGGCTTTCATGGCTTCCAGCAGATCGAATTCCTCTTCGTCCTGGCTCACGAAGCGGTCTGCGCTCCAGATGTTAAAAGTCTCCCCGAGACCTACCAAAACCAGCTTCTTTTCAAGGCCCACCGCGCTCACCATCCGGCTTTCCAACTTGATCCGGCCCTGCCTGTCGCACCCAAACTGGCTCGCCCTTCCGAAGAGCCTCCGCATGATTCTCTGGCCCTGCGTGTCGCTCTCAGGAATGCTCCTCATCTTTTTGCGAAATTCACTGATCCTGGCCGGCGGACAGACCGACACATATCCCTCCGGATGTACCCAGGCCATATACACATCCGAATCATCTCCTCGGAACCGCCATTTTGCCGGTATTGTTACCCGATTCTTGGCGTCGAGATTGTGCCGGTACTCGCCGAGATACAAGGGGTCTTGGTCCATTTCCTCCATTGTTCAGCTCACTTATCTCCTCCACTTTATGCCATTTAATGACATTACATCCCACCCAGTCAAGTGAATTTGTGTTGATTTTCATCTTTTTTGCTGCCCTAAACCCCTCATTAGCCTTGTTTTGTAGAGAATTGAAGACCGGCCCTCCAGACCGCGGAAACCGCGAAGCCACCCCCACGAAAAAGCTTCCGCGCCGGCTCGACGTCGCGCTCCTGGAACGGGGGCTGTCTCCCAGTCGATCGCGAGCCAAGTCACTGATCATTGAGGGGCGGGTTATGGTGGACGGAGCAGTCATCACGAAACCGGCCCAGCTTATTACACACGACAGCAGAGCAGCTATCGAGGTACACCCTCAATATGTGAGCCGGGGCGGCATCAAATTGGCCGGGCTGATCGGGTCTACAGGCCTCGAGGTTTCAGGCGCCCATTGCCTCGATGTAGGGGCATCGACGGGAGGCTTCACGGACTGTCTGCTACGTCACGGAGCCGCCTCGGCGACCTGTGTCGATGTGGGAACCGGTCAGCTTTCGGCGGCACTCAACAAAGACGCCAGAGTCACTCTTCTGGAAAAGCTTAATGCGCGCTATCTAACCTCCCGGGACCTGCCGCGAGATCAATACGACATCATCGTGGTCGATATTTCCTTCATTTCACTGAAGAAGGTCCTGCCCGCACTGTGGCCCCTACTGGTTTCAGAAGGACACCTGATCGCTCTGGTCAAGCCGCAGTTCGAAGCCGGGAAGGCTGCCGTGAAAAGGGGCCGTGGGATAATCATTAGTGCGGAGGTTCAACGGCAGGCGGTCGATGGCATATTGAAATTCGCCGCCTCCAACCTGGCTGGCTCTACGATATCTTGCAAGCAGGAGTCCTGCCTCCGTGGAGGCGATGGCAATCGCGAATTTTTTCTCGGAATCTACAAGCCGCCTATTCTCGATAAACCTTAGGACTCTAATTCGTAAATACAGTGGTGTAAGTCCCGATCAAATCGGGATTGGGGTTAGTGCAAGGCGCACCGGCGACGGATAGCCCTAGCGCTTGCCTAAGGCGTAGCGAGCAGCTAGGGTCGTGTCTGACAAATAAGCATGTCAATGCCAGAGCTATTGCCAGACACGATACTATGGTCGGGCTTCATCCACTTCCAGCTTTCCGGATGAGCACCGCCATTCAGCGCCTTGCTATTGTCGTAAACCCAAACAAACCGGGAGCGCAGAAGCTGGCGGAATACCTCACGAGTGAGGCAATCCGTCTGGGCCTGACCTGTGACACAACCATAGACTATCCGATAGCGGCGGGATTCCTCGAAGGTAAGGACGCATGTTGCGTAATTGGTGGCGACGGTACCCTGCTCGGCGTCGTGGCCGAAGCGGTACGCTTTCAAGTACCTGCCATGGGAGTTAACCTGGGCAAATTGGGATTTATGGCCACCTTTACTGAAGCCGAAGCCCGCCAGCGCTTCAGCCAGGTGCTGGCCGGCGATTATCGTGTAGTAGCACGGTCCCTGATTGAGTGTTCGAGCTCGTCGGGAGGCCGCGTCCTGGTTCTCAACGACGTCGTCGTCAAGGATGCGTCCAATCGCCTGGTGGGGCTGGAAGTCCTCGCCAATGGGCGACTCGTCAACGAATATTATTGCGACGGGTTGGTTTTCGCCACTCCTACGGGATCCACCGCCTATAACTTGTCCGCCGGCGGGCCGATCGTGCACCCATCAGCACAAGTTATCGCTCTAACTCCAATCTGCCCCCACACCTTGAGCAATCGAAGCGTGATATTCGACCACGAAACCGTTCTGGGCGTCGTGCTATGTGAAGAAAACGCCACGGCCCAGGTGATCATGGATGGCCACCACCATTTCGAGAAGCCCAATGACTTTCCCCTTCAAATTAAGATCGCGGCCAAGTCGTTCCCCCTTATCCAACACCGCAACTTCTCTCATTTCGAACTCGTACGCAGTAAACTCAATTGGCGGGCGCAACCGTCAATCGAGTAGCCCACCGGGTGAGAGTGGAATTTGCTTGCCGCCGCGCGCGGAAGCTGATCAAAAAAGTCGAGGTTTGTCATGTCAGAAGAATACTTCATCCGTTCCGGCGACGACGAGGAATCGCGCGGTCCCTATAGTATCGAGACGCTTCTCTCGCTGGTAGACGCCGGTCAGGTAGATACCGAAACCCTCTACTTCGATGAGGAAGCCGATGATTGGTTGACGATCAGTTCCAACGAAGAGCTCAAAGAGCAGGTTTTTCCGGAAAAGAAGTCCCTTGGTCTCAAGCCCAAGGGAAGTGACGGTTTTGAGACGCTCAACGTCGAGGAAGCAGACGCGCCGAAAGTTTCAGTCGAGCAAATGTTGGCCGCTGCCGAAGGGGATACGGAGGATACTCGCTACGTAAAGGAGGCGCAGAAATCACGTGAGAAAGCGGCCAAGTATTCCATTCCCATTCTAGCCATCATCATGCTGGTCAGCGCGGCCGCCCTGCTGGTTCCAGGGGTCGGATATCTCATGAATGCCTACAACGAGGAGAATTACATGATCCTCCTGGAGAAACCACTTCTCCTTGTAGGTCTCTTTGACATTTTCGTGATCATTTGTTTGGCCCTTGGCGTAACTGATATATTTCCCCTTTTGCGCACGCGTGTAATGGTCGGATTGGGGTATTTCGGCTTCCTCTATTACGCTGCCTGGACCGGTGGCGATGCCCAAGCCGTCTATATGCTGGGAAGCGTCGCGGCCGCTGGGTTGGGCGTTTTCGTCTGCTCGTTGACCCAGTCCTTCGCCATACTCGCGGTTTTTGGCATAGTTGGGCTGGCCGGCATGGGCGGATTCGCTTATTTTACGGTCATGGGTTGAGGATCGGTTGCGGTCATGGGATCGCGGGGCAAGGCGGCTCCTGAGACAGTGGAGAGAAGCGTCCCGAAAGGGCGCGAGAACCTTTCATGAGGCGTCGGAGCAACCGGCCGGACTCCGCGCATGATTCTCCCGCCCCTGCAGGATGATGATGGGGTCGTAAACGGTATCCCTGGTCAGCGCTTCGCTTTGCGCTGGTCTGCGCTGTCGGGCCCTTTCAGGGCCAAGGCAACCCAATGCAGGCGGCTTGCCAGTCGCGGCCAATTCCCAAGTATAGGTAGGAGTGCAACCCTTCAGCCACGGTGAATCAGGACTCATGGCATGGCCTCCCCGACGACTACAAAGATCAGACAATTCCTGGAACGGGAAATCTGGGAGGGATCCAACCTCGAGGACCGCACAGTCAGGGGAAAAACACTGGCAGCATTACGTATCCTGTCGATCGTATGGACGGGACTTGAAAACAACCGGCTGGCCTCCCGTTCGGCTGCCCTGAGTTATTATTCTTTGATCGCGCTGGGGCCACTGGTGGCCATAATGGTCATGGTCTCGGGCTTCGCCGTCGAAGACAATAATCTGTCAGGTTAATTGAGCTTAACATAAAGAAACGACACCGACAATCGATGCCAGGTGAGCTCATTGCCGTTGCCATGGCCGCAACCGCATCTTTATCCTTTCCTCCATGAAGCCCGTCCCTCAACGTATTTCTGTTTTCATCTCCCTAACCCTTTACCTTGCCGCCAGCATGATCAGCTCAACTTCAGCCTCAGCAGATGGAACTACCGTCCTGCAAGTCGGTGATACCCTCCCCTCCTTCAACGCTAATGACGATGAGGGCGGACTCTGGAGCAGCGGAGACCGAATCGGGGGCGAAAAGTACCTCGTCGTCTACTTCTATCCTGCGGCCATGACCGGAGGCTGTACCAAGCAGGCCTGCGCATACAGCGATCACTCATCGACGCTCGCAGAATTGGGCATCGAAGTTGTCGGAGTAAGCGGCGACTCGGTAATAAACCTGCGCTATTTTCGCGACGCCCACGGGCTGAACTTTACGCTCTTATCCGATGCCGACGGCTCGATCGCGGATAAACTGGGCGTTCCCGAACGTGGCGGCGAAGGTTCCATCACCCGCGAAGTCGACGGACGGGACGTGGTGCTTTCCCGGTCCTTCACCAGTTCCCGCTGGACCTTTATTTTCGCACCAGACGGCAAGCTGGTTTACAAAGACACCGAAGTGGCGGCCGCTGAGGACAGCAAGAAAGTCATCGATTTTCTCCGCCAGCACGGCGGCGAATAGGCGAGGCGGAAGACCTAGTCGCCGGAATTAAAGTGAGTGCTTTCGCGGGATTCTGCAGGATTCCTGTTGATATTCCGATTAACTGGGAAAGAATGCGATAGGCGCACTCACAGCGGGGAACTCCTATTCACGTTGCCGTAGCAACTACGATGAGCCTTTGGGAACCAAAATAACCGGATTGGGTACGATGATCAGGACGGAACAAAAAATCTACCGGGGAGCCGTCATCGGCTGCGGGCGTATGGGCAGTCGGATTGACGACGAAAACAAATTCTACCATTTCCCCTACCCGTGGTCTCATGCAGGAGCCATGGTGGAATCGAAGCGCGTAGAACTGGTGGCTGGTGCGGACCTGCTCCCTTCCCAGAGAGAGGACTTTAAACAGCGCTGGGGAGTGGAAGCCGTCTACGCCGAGGTAAACGAAATGCTGGCCAAGGAGAAGCCGGATTTTGTCAGCATCACGACCCAGCATCACGAACGCGCCGAAGTCATTTTGGCCTGCGCGGAAGCCGGCGTGAAGATCATCTATCCCACCAAGCCAGTCTGCCTTACCTTGGCTGAAGGCGACCAGGTTATCAAAAAGTGCCAAGATCTCGGTGCCCTGTTGGCAGTGTCGTGTCACCAGAATTGGAACCCTTGGTTCCACGCCTGCCTCGAGGCAATCGGCCGAGGTGAAATCGGGCAGCTGACTACGCTGATCAGCCAGCAGATACCGGGCGATCACAACGCCGGGCTTTTCCGCCTCTTTGCCAAATCCTCCCCCGTTTGGGTAATGGCGAGCAGGACGGATCGAGGCCGGGCCGGTATTATCGGATTCGAGAATGGGATACACGGTATCGACACCCTGGTCGAGAATCACGAACAGGGAACTCCCTGCAATTGCCCGGGCGAGTGGGCTCTGGAATGCATGGAGATGGAAATCGGCCTACGCGAATCCGCTGCCCAAAACGGCGCTAAACTGCGCATCCCCTTGCAGGATCGGAGCCTCGCTCTGCGGAGCCCCGACCCACAGGGCTATATCAAGGAAATGGATGAGCGGCTGAAGCAGTTCTAACTTGAACGTGATCATTCCCTGTCCCGATATATCGGGACCGCAGGGTTCTAGAAAAACACCTCGCCGGGCGACACCCAGTTCCGAAAGGTAAAAAGCCGTAGATTACCTGTAGCTCTTGACCGGGCGAAGCCTTGGCGAAGACTGTCGCTGCGGGGAGTAGGCTTTTTATCGGTGTCGTTCAATCTTCACTGCTTATCAGGGCGGGCGATTCCCTTCCCGCGTTTAGCGCCAACGATGACGAGGGCGGACTCTGGAGGATCAGAACACCAGCAACCATGCCTCCAAGATTCCGACTGTAGAACCTCTCGAGGTCGAGGATCGGAAAAAGTGAGGCAGCTTCGGCAGTGTGCAGCCGGTGGTTCGAAGTTTGCTTTTTTCGCTATCGATGGGGTCAGGGAAGCTGTAGGACGGTGGCGATCGCATTCTCTACTGTCTTGATATCGTTGGCCGAGGCGTTCTCTATACGTGATATCAGGCGATGCCTGGCAACAGCCCGAATTTGGTCTATGATCGCAACGACCGGTTTCCCGAGACACGTGATGGAGACGGTGACCGGCGGATGGGGTTTTGCTGCTGAAGAGATTGGTACGACTACCACGGTCTTCCGGAGTTGGTTGAACGCGTCATGGGAAAGGACAAGACATGGCCTGGTCTTTTGGATCTCCGCACCTTGTTTGGGATCAAGGCTGACCCACCAGATATCGCCCCGCAAAATATCGGATCGACTCACTCGTCGGCCCCATCGTCAAAAGCCTGCCATTCTTCGATTTCGCGTTGCAGCTCCATGTCTTTGTTGGCGGCACGACACGCGGCAGCGAGTGCGTCGTCGTGCTTGGCCAATTCCTGCTCTATCAGGCGTGTAATGGTGCGAGATCGACGGCGAGGCGGTACGGCAGCCTGGAAACGACGAGCAATGGGATCTGGAATGGATACAGTAACTCTCATAACTATGATTTATGTTTTATGACTTATGTCGTCAAGTTTCCCTATTCATTTTCCAGCAAAACGATAGGAAGTACTCAAGACTGGAAGCGGAGCTGAGGGCGGCATTGCAAGGAATTGAGTGTACGGGCTTGTTCATATTGCTCTTCCTTCGTACTTTTCGTGGTTCACCTAGCTCTCACGAACCTCTAGCTCTCATTCGGTTTCGAACCTCACCGCGTTATGCCGTTTGGTGAACTGGCTGGTTCAGGTAAGCCGCTACGAGACAGTTTATCAAGGCAAAGCTGAACGCCACAATGTGTTGGGTTGACCAAGGAGCCCGGGCGCTCTAACGCTCCGATTGAGCCGGCATGAACCACCTCACCATACTCCTGGATTTTCTGCTCGCCTCTCGTGGCCTGGCCAGCGAACAGATGCGACACCGGGCATTCAGATTTCTCCTGCCCCCCTCTGAGACCAGTGAAGTGCCGGTCGAGGGGCTATCCTGGCTGGAACGCCTGTCGATCCGTTCCCGCCCCAAGGAGCGTCCCTGGTATTTCGGAATGACATCGTCGGCCGAGCAGGCTTACTGCGAGTGGTATGCGTCTCGACTTTACACCGGAAAAGGCGCGTTGGTGGATCTGGGCTGCTGGTTGGGTTCCCTGACGATTCCCTTGGGAAAGGGGCTCTCGTCGAATACCCGAATCAGTCGAGGGATGCTGACTAAAGGTTCACGCGTTATCCATGCTTACGATCAATTTCGCTGGCATCCGGCCTATGACGGCAGCGTAAAGGGGACCTGCTATGAAGGCAGGTTCGAGGAAGGAGAAAGCTACCTTCCGTTGGTAAAGGAGCTGATAGGAGAAATCAGTCACCTCGTAGAGCTTCATCGTGCCGACTTGCGCCTGGACGCATGGATCGGCGAACCGATCGAGTTTCTGATTGTTGACGCGATGAAATGTGAACGAACCGTGAGAGGGATTCAGCAATCTTTCTTCGCTCATCTGATTCCCGGAATCGGCTACCTCGTTCACCAGGACTACAAGCACTGCTATGAATCGTGGATCCACATCGCCATGTTCCTGCTGCGTGATTGCTTTCAACCGGTTTGTGAGATCCCCATCGGGGCATCTTACGTGTTTCGGTGTCGGAAGGAAATCCCCTCAGGGGACCTTGATTATCCGGACTCGGTCAAGGAATTTCCGGTAGATCTGATCGAAAAAGCCTATGCCTGGAATCTAAATCTGGTTAGTGAGCCGGAACGGGACAAGATTGCCGCAGCACACACCATGGTTTATGTTCACCGGGAAGAGATCGATCAGGCCCGGAAGCTCTTTCGGAACTACTGCGCCTTCGGTCCATTCCGGACTTCATCCGAGTTTCAGACGATGAACGATTGGCTTAAGGAGGATCGGGGTTTGGATCTGTCAGTGGATCCTTGACCTAAGGAACCTCCGGGCACCCTCTTCACGCCGCTTTACTCGAACACCTCCGGAAAAAGTTAGAAGGGGTTCTCTTCCAGAAACTTGAGCCACTTTGACTTTTCGAAGCTGCTGGCCAACTGTTCCTCGACCTGCAGGTTGATCCAAGCCCGTTTTTTCATGTCCAGGATGGCCAGCCGGGAGGAAGCCGTGTCTATTCTTATGATCATGCCCGCGAGCGAGAAGATGCGATAGCGACCACCGCTGGCACCCAGAATCTGTTCGATGCGACTGTCGTAATCGGACGCCAAACGATCCGCGGGAATGTCCTCGGGCAGGATACGATTCCTGTCCTCGTGAGCTGACCAAGGGGGTTCGATGAGTCCGGCGAGCAGAGCCAGAAACAGGATTGAGGTAAACGCCATTACGAGATTATTGAGTATTTTCATGGGCTCCAGCCAATCTGGCGCGGGTCACGTTTGTCAAACCGATGGTTTGTTGGCGACACATGGGCGGGTGGCCGCAAGGCCTCCATGGGATTAAATCTCAGCAACGTCTCGTCTTCGGATCTTAATCGTAATCGTTTTGGAAAACATCGCAAAAGACAGAAACATCGACCATCGTCTCCAAACAATTCGCCCTCGCGGCCTCTTAGGTGAGCCGTAGCATTATCCTGCAGCGCTAAAGGCGCCCGATCTGAGTAAACTCCATGAAGTCAAACCACAATTCATGAGCCACACCAGCCCACCTGTTCGACTTGCTATCGACGGCGGTCCCAAGATGCGCGAAGCTCCGTTTCCACTCCGGACCCCGTACGGCCAGCAGGAAGAGGAATTTGTCCTGCAAGCGATCAGGAGTCAGGATCTGTTTGCTAAGAGCGGTACCTTTGTGAAGCAATTCGAAAAGGAGTTCGCAAACCTGTACGGTATGCGCTATGGGCAGAGCTGCACCAGCGGGACGGCCGCTATTCACCTGGCCATCGGGGCGGTCAATCCGGAGCCGGGTGATGAGATCATCACCGCACCCATAACCGACCCGGGAAGCGTCATGCCTATCCTGCAGCAGAACGCAATTCCCGTGTTTGCCGACGTGGATCCCACAACTCTGAACATGACTCCCGAGTCCATCGAAGCGAACCTGACGGATCGCACCCGGGCTATTATCCTTGTCCACCTGTTCGGCCGGCCGTGCAACATCGATGCGGTACTCGAAATTGCCGAACGGCATAATGTTATCTTAATTGAAGACTGCAGCCAATGCCACGCTACCCGTTATGGGAAGCGTTACGCCGGAAGCTATGGTCATATTTCCTGTTTCAGCCTGCAGCAATCAAAGCACATGACGACCGGCGACGGAGGCATGGCCTTGACCAACGACGAGGCGACTTATGTGCGCCTCAAGCTCTTCAGTGACAAAGGGTGGGATTACCGCTATCTGGGCGAGCGTGACCATTCTTTCGTCGCCCCCAATTACCGCATGACAGAACTTCAGGGAGCCGTGGGCCTGGCCCAATTGGAAAAGGTTCGTAACGTTGCCCGGCGGCGGCACGAACTGGGGCGGCAACTCTGCGAGTTGATTGTCGGCGCACCGGGAGTGGATCCCATCCCCATGCCGGACGAAGAGGATGCCGAGGTGACCTGGTGGAATTATATCTTTCATGTTACCGGACACGATCCCGACGCATTCTGCGAAGCGGTTAGCGCGGAAGGGATAGCGATGCAGGCTCATTATATCGGTGCGCCCATTTTCATGCGGGGAAAATTCCTCACAGAAAAGCACACTTACGGGCAAAGCGGTTGCCCGTTCACCTGCGGCGTCGCCAGCCGGGAATTTCACTACGGTCCGGACCTGGTACCCGGCGCGGTTGAGGGTCTTCAAACCGTAGTCGTCTGGGGTATTCATGAACATATGAGCGAAGAGGATATTCGCGACGTGGGAAAGGCCATAAACAAAGTGGCGAGAGGTTTGGCGCGCACTGAGTGGTAGTTGCGGGTTCACGGTCCAGAGGATCAGGGGGACATAGATCAGGGGCGTAGGTCAGGACATCGTTTACGGATTCAGTTCGGGCCATGGTTTACGAGGTTAGCCCGGCATCTGTCATTTTCCCGACTTAATCTTCATTTACTTCCAAACAGGCGTGACCGACTGGACAAGGATGTTCGGATGAGATGCAGAAGGAGTCTGCGTCTCTTGACGCCGAAGCTTCTCCATGTATTCCGGCACCGGGTCGGTACTCCAGCCTTTGAATGCGTAGTACCGCCGGTGGAAGGGATTCAACAGCCACTCTGCCGGAACCTTCCTGCCCTGTTCACGATAGCTCTCGATCTTTTCCTGCAGGGCAAGGCGCTTCTCAAAGATTAGCTTCAGCCGCGAGCTCTCGCGAATACTGCGCTGAATCTCGGCATTCAGCTTTTCCCCCACCTCCAAAGCTGCCACGGTGGGTTCGCGCAGCCCGTTGAGCACTTTCTCCATGGCCTGCCTCTTAGCCAGGTAGGTGGGTTCCAAGGGAGCAAACGGGGAATGCGGACGCTCAATGCAAAAGGTCTTGGCGGCGGTCGCCTGGGCCTCGTGAACGCCCCATTCATTAGGGTATCGAGCCGGGCGAAGAAACTCGACGAGCTCTGTGAACTCGGGTACCGGAGGAATTCCATAGCAACTCTTGATGATATGGCGATTATGTGCCTCGCTGGTGAGATATTCGAGGAAGTGGAACGCTAACTCCCTGTTTGGGCTCTGCTCGTAGATGCCGACGTTAAGGGCGATGGCATTGGTACTGATAAACTCGTCGAAAGGGAAATAGCTCACCGAAAGACGGGGATGACGGGAGAATTGCCGCCAGCGAATCAGCGCCATCCGGCCGAGCGCTACCATTCCGTAATGGCCGTGGTAGAAGAGCGGAATCTCGTCGCCCCCATAGCCGGCCGAAGCAGCGCTGGCGAATGCTTCCGTATCCGCCGGGCTGGCCACGATCTTATCGACATAGGTCCAGCGATAGACCCGTTCCAAAGCACGGGCGAATCGCTCATCACCGAGGGTACAGCGCGTCATGGTCTCGTTGAAATCGTCCAATCCCGCATCCCGGTGCATGGCACGGATAAAGCGCTGATTATTGTTGGTCTTGAATCCGTTCAAAAAGAACACGATTTTCCGCTGCCCGCTCGGGTTGGCGCGCTTCACGAATTCGCGTCCCATCTTCTCAAAAGTCTGGTAGTCCCAATAGCGCGGCGGTGGATCCATGCCGTACTTTTCAAAAGTTTCCAGGTTCGCCCACAGGGTCGCTACGTAGGCACTAATCGGAAATCCGTACTGCCTCCCTTCGATCATGAAATCTGCCGCCAGGCTTGGATAGGTGCTTCCTGCATCAAAGCCTCGCTCGCTCGCCACCTCCGTAATGTCGGCCAGCATACCGGCATTCTGCATGTAGGCCATGGTTCCCATTTGCAGATCGCTTGCTATCCCAGAGACACCATGGACCATCTGCTTATATTTATCCCTCCCGGCGGGATCGATGTGTAGTTCCATGGATGGCTTGCCGTCGCCAACCACTCTTCCGGTCTCTACCAGCCACTCATGGAATTTCTCCAGATCCTCCAGATCCGACGGCGACGGATTGGTGGTCAGATACAGAATCGGTACGTCACTCCGAAAATCGGGCTCCGACCAGATACTGATCAATCCCCCAATAAGGCTGGCGAGAAAAAGAATCAGAAACAACGGCTTCATGAATCAGCAAGTTCGGAAAGTGAATGGATACTCAATATTGAACGCCGAACCTCCTACATCCAAGCGATTTCGATCGCCAAAACGACGACACCTAACCTTTTGACTCGCCCGAACGCTGCGAAAAATCACTTGGAGACGAATTTGAACGACACCCTTAAAAAGCCTACTCCCCGCAGCAACTGTCTTCGCCAACACGTCCTCCATAGCCAAAATGGCGACGGGGAAGGCTTCGCCCGGTCAAGAGCTATGGGGGTTGATCAAGTTCAAAACCGACGGAAAACATGGGCTTGGTAAAGCGGCAGAAATGGATTGCCCCGGACGCGATGGGCGTCAGCGTGACCGGAATATGAGTAATTCGCGCGTAACTCTCGAAACGACCGCGGGCAATATCGAAATCGAACTTATGCCCGAGGTCGCACCTCTGGCCTGTGAGAATTTTTCAACGCTGGTGGAGCAGGGATTCTACGACGGGCTGGTATTCCATCGCGTAATCAAGTCATTCATGATTCAGGGAGGCGATCCCACGGGCACGGGAAAGGGAGGCGAATCCATCTGGGGAAGCAAGTTTAGGGACGAATGCGACAAGAAGGTGAAGTTCAACAAGAAGGGTCGGCTGGCCATGGCCAACGCCGGTCCCAATACTAATGGCAGCCAATTTTTCATCACGACCGCAAAGACGCAGTGGCTGCATATGAAACACACAATTTTCGGGGAGGTCGCTTCCGGCTACGACTCGGTAAAGAAACTCGAGAAGACCAAAACCGACGATTCAGATCGGCCACTCGAGGAACAAAAGATCATCAAGGCCATATTGAGCGAGGCCTGAGGGCCAATACGGAATAGCCGGAATCATTATCACGCTGTTTGGGCTCTATATTGGCATCTGCGCAGCGCGCACGAAGTTATTTGGCAAAGGTAAACCAAAAACAGTCCGCGAACTTGATAGGTCCTAGTGAACCCGACCGGAGTTTCACCTCCTAATCGTAATCCTACTCTTAATCTTACTCTCGGCCTTCAGATTGCACCGTCGGAAGGTTTATTGCCAGCCATAATTGATGGCCGCAGGCCTCGATGGGGGACCTCCTAATGAACCTCGCCGATTGCCGAGCCGTCCCGCTCCTCACGGAGCGAGCTACGTGTAGCCCTCTGCGTGAGCGGAGGGATCGGATCTCAAGTTCATTTCCAGCCATGGTTGACGGCCGAAGGCCTCGATCGATAATCTCTGGATATTGACAATTCGAATCTACAAGTAGGGAACGGACCTATGTCTTGATCTCCCTCATTTTCGCGCTAGCGCGCGGCGATAGCGCAACTCAAAGGTGAACCGAAGCGTCCTACAGCATGGAAATCTTGCCGGCCTCCTCATTCTAGGGTTCCTCGGGGTCGTACTCCCCAAACCGACAGCGTCGGCCGACTGCGGATCCCTTGCTGGCGCGGTGGATCTGGGCGAAGACTGGCAGTTCCTGGAATGGTTCGGGGCCTATAACGAAGCATTCTGTCCCTGGCTGTTTCACGCCGAACACGGGTGGATCTTCCTCAGCGACGCTTCCTCCCCATCCTCGACCTTCTATCTTGATCTCGAAGTCGGCTGGCTCTTCACAGCTCCCGACCTTTACCCGTTTGGGTACAGCTTTGATCGAAGCAAGTGGCTCTTTTATGCAAGGGACACGATTGGCCCCCGTTGGTTTCTGGACGTCGCAGCCGAGCAGTGGTTCTCCATACCCGAGGAAACAACGGCTCCTGAACTCAACTTTTCGAATCCCGGTCCTGGAGCGGGGACCTATTTCATGTCTATCGCTATCCATCCCGAAGATGCGAACCTGCTCTACATCGGCGGCGACATCGAAGGTCCCTTCCTCTCGAATGACGGAGGAGCCAGTTTCACGCGAGTCGCCGGTAACCTCGCCGGCGGCAGCCACAGCGCCAATGTTTATGCCGCGCAACAGTTCGTCTTCGACCCGAATAATCCGAATCGAGTTTACATGACCTCATGGGGTGGGCTCTATAGAACGGAAGACGCGGGACAATCCTGGAGTCGACTACCAGTCGATCCGGACGAGGAGGCGTTCGGCCTGAGCATAGCCACGGTTGCCGTTTCGCCCAATGACTCCAGCCTCATCCTGGTCGGTATCGGCGACGTGGAAAACAACGGGGACGGCACCAGCGCGATATATCGTTCCAGCGACGACGGCGCATCCTTCGAAAACGTGGCCGAGTCGCTCTTCGAAGGCTCCGAAATCGCAGTCCACACTATCATATTTCGATCCGACAACGTGTTCGCCGCCACCGGTGAAGGAATCGCTTTCAGCGCGGACGGGGGAACGACCTGGAACATGCGCAATAATGGATTGCCTTCGGGCACGGGAGGTATCCCGCCCATGGCCCAAAATCTGGTGGGCGTGATGGATGGCGAAACCTACGTGCTCTTCACGACCCTGCGCACCCAATCGCACCAGGAGTTTATCGCTGGCGGCGTCTTTCGAAGCCGGGATGAGGGTCAATCCTGGACCGACATAACCGGGGATTTGCCCCGGGTTCAGGAAGAAGACGGCCCCCTCACCTATTCATACTGGAGACTCGCGGTAGATCCCACCGAACCGAACGTAGCCTATGTAGGCACTCAGCGAGACTCGGACTTTGCCTATGATCAATTCGGCCTTTTCAAGACCTCCAACGCTCTGGCCACCAATCCGGAATCCGTATCCTGGCGATATTTATGGAACGCCGAGGAAGAACCCTTTGCCTCGACCGACTTCGGCTGGTTGGAACCGGGATGGTGGAATGACCTGCACGTCAGTTTTCTGGCTGTCGCGCCCTCCAACCCGAATATCCTGATAGCGGGCGGCGAGCATGTATTCAAGAGCACTGACAAGGGTGAAACCTGGACGGAAGCCTATAGTCGAAGGATCAGCGAAACGACATGGGCGGGACGGGGACTCGAGGTCATGGAGGCTTTCGATGTAGCGGTCGATCCTAAAAACCCCGACCGTTGGTGGGTGGGCTACGATGATATGGGGCTGTTCCGGACCGATGACGGAGGCGTTTCTTTCCAGCGCCTCGATCCAGTACAGCGATCCCTCGATCTCGGTGACAGCGACTGCGCCTGCTTTCTGGTAACCGATCCCGATGACTCCAATATTCTCTATGTGGGCCGCAACCAGGGTGAGAACGATCTCGACATCGAGTGGGCCTTCGGCAACGTCTGGAAAACCGAGGATTCCGGAGTATCGTGGACTCAACTGGGAGCGGATATTTTAGGCGGAACGAGTGGCGAAGGTGGGCGGCCAATGCTTCACCTGCTCCCGGGAGGGGATTCCAGTCGCAGAACTCTCCTCGCGGCCATTTACTCGGTGGGTCTGTTTCGTACGGAAGATTCCGGCGCCTCCTGGTCCGGCTCGAGTAGCGGCTTGGACGCCGAGCATGTGAATCGCATCTGGAGCCTGGCAAATCATCCCGACTCCGCTGAGATCGTCTATGCCGGAATCTCGCATAGCTCGCTGGAAGAGGGTCAGCCCGACGGGGCCATTTACCGATCCGATGATTCGGGCCGATCCTGGGTGCGCCTGCAGGGAACGTCAGTTCCCGCCGGACAGATCCTGAGTCTGGCGGTGGCTGTGGACGGTGCGGTCTATGCGGCCGTGGCCAACGAGTACTCCTCCGCCGCAGAAGGCGAGGGTTCTCGTCGCGGCGGCCTTTACCGGAGCGCGGACCAAGGCCAGACCTGGTTACGCATCCTCGACCAGCCGAGAGTGGACTCGGTATCTGTTTTCGCGGCGGCACCCGACGCCGTAGTCGCGGCGGTCTCGAACACCTTTAACGAGAATCCCAGTCTGAACGCAGGAATTTACGTCAGTCGAGATGCCGGCGAAACTTTTACCCTGGAGAACAAAGGGCTCACCCATACCCGTATATTGTTCTCCAAGATACATTCCGGCGACCCCATCCGCGTCTTCGTAGGGACGGGCGGAGGCGGCCTGTTTGTGGGCTCGGGATTGACGCAGTGATTCGTGCAAACGGATCACCGAATATAGTATACCCCATTTCTGGAGACGGATGGTAACCGGCAAGAGCAAGCGTATTCTGTTTATTGGCGATCTCAACGTAGACATCCTCATGGGCGGGCTGGCACAGTTTCCCGTCCCGGACCGTGAAATTACCTGCGAAACATTCGAGATCACGATAGGAAGTGCCGCCGCCATATGTGCGTGTGCCCATGCTTCATTGGGTGGCGATGCCGCGTTCTGTGGCCTGGCCGGCAGCGATCAGTACGGCGAGTATATGATCAAGGGGCTGCAGTCGTTCGGCATCAACACGGACCTGATCGAACGATCGGATGCCGTCGCCACGGGCGTCACGGTTAACCTGATTGAATCGGGCCGGCGCACTCAGGTTACCTATCCAGGAACGATTGCCGCGTTTGACGGGCACCAACTGAATTCGAGCATAGTCGGCAGATTCGACCACATCCACATCGCGGGCCCCTACCAGCAGACTACATTTCGGCCGCGCATCACCGAACTTCTCAAACCCTGTCGCAGCCAATCCGTGACCACATCGCTGGATCCGCAATGGGATCAGACTGAGCGCTGGGAATACGCCGACGATTGGCTTCCCTTGCTGGATTATCTCTTCCTCAACCAGGACGAAGCCGCCTCGGTGAGCGGGTTGAACGATCCGAGAGAGGCATGTGCCGCGTTGGCGGAACGAACCGCGTGTCCGGTAGTCAAGGCCGGGAAGGAGGGCTCTTTCATTTCTCTCGATCACCAGGTGCGCCTGATACCCACCAGGCCAGTGCAGCCGGTGGACACGACCGGGGCGGGAGACTCCTTCAACGCCGGTTTCCTGTTTTCCCGTCTCGAACGAGGCGGTGATCTCGCTTCGGCTGCCCGCTTCGGTAATGCTCTAGGCGCGCGAAGTTGCCTTTTTTCAGGTGGTGTCAATGCGCGCACCACGGTGCCGGACGTCGAGGCATTCCTGGAGAGACCGGTTACATCCAGGGAGCGGCCGGCTATCAATGAACCATGCTGAATTAGCCTTGGACAGGTACTCATGAACCCATTTAAACACATCCTCAACTGCCCGGATGAAGAAAAGCTGACCCGCGGTGTGATCCATACTCCAGCCGAGATCGCCCAGCAACCTGACGTATGGAGAGAAACGGCGGCCCTCATAGCGGACAGGTCAGGGGAGCTCCTCAGCTTCCTGCAACAGGCCGGGGCCTGGCGCAATGGTCGGGCTCGCATGATCCTCACCGGAGCCGGATCCTCCGAATTTGTGGGAACCGCGGTCGCGCCTGTGCTCAGCAAGCAGTTAAGTATCAGCGTCGCCTCAATACCCACAACCCATATCGTCGCCCACCCGCAGGACTTCCTGCCTCCCAAGCGCCCGGTCCTGGTCGTTTCCTTTGCCCGCTCGGGCAACTCACCAGAATCGGTCGCTACTTATAACCGGGTCAAACGCCTCGCACCTCAAGCTTATCAGCTTATCGTTACCTGTAATCGGGAGGGAGAACTGGCCACGATCGCAGAAGGGGATGACCGTAGCTGCAGTATAATTCTTCCCGAGGCAACCCATGACCGTTCGTTGGTCATGACCAGTTCCTATTCTTCCATGGTTCTGGCAGCTCTCGGCCTCACCTTCCTTGACCGTATCGACGGCTTGGGACTACTCGTGCAACGCCTCGCTACAGCCGCCTCACGCATCATCGAGGTCTATTCCGACACTCTCTCATCCATGGCGAACGAAGACTTCGACCGAGCCTGTTTTCTGGGTGCTCACGCCTGCTATGGAATGATGCAGGAGTGTCACTTGAAGATGCAGGAAATGACGGACGGTCACATCGCGGCCGTCTACAACACCTTTCTTGGCCTGAGGCACGGCCCACAGGTGTTCGTGAATGATCAATGCATTGTGCTTGCCTCTCTTTCCTCGGCCCAAAATGCGAGGCGCTACGAGGTTGACCTCCTGCGAGAACTGGAGACCAAGGGACAGGGACTGCGAAAGGCTGTTATCTGCGATCGTGCTTCAGACGAGCTCAAAGCGCTCAACGTAGACCTTCTGGAGCTGTGGCCAGAGGGGCAGGCAGCAGACGATGATTACCGCGCCGTTACCGATGTTGTGGCGGGTCAGATTCTCGGCCTCTTCACCAGCCTGAAGCACGGGTTGAAGCCCGACGCACCGAGTGTAGGCGGAACCATCCACCGCGTGGTGGATGGCGTGACTATTTATGACTAGTGCTCTGTCTCAGGTGTTTTGCTGAAAACTTCATATGGCTGGAATGAGAGCGGGATCGATGCAGCAGCGTAAACATATTCTCCAAGATATCGTTCGACAGCACAAAAGCGGGCAGCCCTTGGGCATATATTCGGTGTGTTCGGCACATCCGCAGGTGCTTGAGGCGGCTATGGTTCAGGCGTTGTCGGATGAAAGCTGGGTATGTATCGAAGCCACCTCCAACCAAGTAGATCAATTCGGCGGCTATACCGGCATGACGCCAAGGGAATTCGTGCGTCAGGTACGCTCAATGGCACAACATGCGTCGTTCCCCGGCGAGCGTATCCTCCTCGGCGGCGATCATCTAGGACCCAATGTGTGGCGGGACCAGGCGGCATCCATTGCTATGGACCGAGCGCGCGAGTTGGTGGCCGCCTATGTCGAGGCCGGATTCACCAAGATACATCTCGATGCCAGCATGCGCTGTGTTGATGATCCCAGAAAACGCGACCAACCTCTGCCCGATGAGGTCGTAGCAAGCAGGGCAGCTGATCTCTGTGCAGTGGCGGAGAAGGCATGGCAGGCAGCGGGAAGCACTGTCGGTCCCGTCTATATCATCGGAACCGAGGTACCCCCACCCGGTGGCGCCCACGACGCAGAAGGCCAAGTGCAGATAACCCGCCCTGAGGATGCCGAACGGACGGTGTCAGTCGCGCGGAGGGCCTTTTCCGAGCGGGGACTGGAGGCCGCATGGGACCGAGTCATCGCAGTGGTGGTCCAACCCGGTGTGGAATTCGGTGATAGCTCCATACATGAGTACGACCGCTCTCAAGCGACGGAACTGTCACGATTCATCGAAGACGATCCCAAGCTCGTATTCGAAGCCCATTCCACTGACTACCAGGCCGCCTCGGCTCTCGTTCAATTAGTGGAGGATCACTTCGCCATCCTGAAAGTCGGCCCCTGGTTGACATTTGCCTTACGCGAGGCCCTCTTCGCCCTGGAGTCGATTGAGCGCGAATTGCTCGAACGCTGCAAGGGCATCGAATTGTCCAGCCTCTCTGCGACACTCGATCAAGCCATGCTGGAAAACCCGCGTTACTGGGATCGCTACTACCACGGCGACGAGAAGCAACGTAGCCTGGCACGCCGCTACAGTTTCAGTGATCGCTGCCGCTACTACTGGCCTGAGGCGGACGTAAGCCGAGCGGTGGAGCGTCTACTCGAAAACCTCACCATTCACCGTGCCCCATTGACCCTGATCAGCCAATACCTTCCCAGGCAATACGAGGCGATACGCGATGGGACGACCTCAGCGGAACCCCGAGCCCTGATTCAGTGCAAAATTCGTGAGGTGCTTTCGCTCTACGCGTCCGCCTGCGGGCTGCGCGGCCAATCTTCTATTTCCGCCAAGAACTGACTTGGGACAAATTCACCGCAGATTCCCCAGATTATAGCAGATGATGCATCGCTTCCGGCTGGCTATATGAACGTGGGAGGCCATCTCCGATGGGCGACTCGACTGAATCGAGGGTGGACAAACACATTTTATGAGTTGAGAGCTCGAAAGACCGGCTAAGCCCACAGGCTCTCGGGGTAGAAACTTCAATGAATCAACGCGCTGGATCGCTTGCCACGCTTATCCAATCGAGTTCTCGCGATCCGGACTTCGAGACGCTTAGCACAAGGCATCGCAACGAGGGCTATCTCAAACCTAACCCTCACCCAATACTGGTTGGCGTACCATTCATTTCCCGAAGCGAAACCCTCGACATCGACTCCGGAAAGCATTTTGCTCATTGACAGAAAGAACCGCTACATACACCCAAGCCAACGGGTTTCCAAAGGCGAAAGGGACGAGATCCATGAAACTTGACCGAATCCACCAGATTGCGGTGCACGCACGAGACCTTGACGAAGCGGTCTCGTTCTATCGAGACACCCTTGGCGTAAATTTCCTGGCGAAGTACGATCCCCCGGGGCTAGTCTTTTTTGATTTCGCTGGCGTTCGTGTGCTCCTTGAGAAAACCGGTCCCAAGTCGACCTTGTACCTTTGGGTGGACGATATTGGCTCCGCTTACTCAGAACTTCAGTCGAAGGGAGTCGAATTCGCTGACGAACCTCATCTCATTCACAAGGATGAATCCGGCACGTTCGGTAAACCAGGAGAGGAAGAGTGGATGGCTTTTTTCTCGGATCCTTCCGGTAATACTCTCGCGCTTGCCACCCGAAAATGAGGACATGGCCATACGACGAAGCAGCGGAAGCTTTTGATGCCCACGCCTCGAAGAGCGCCTGGAACGCCTACGCAGACAGACCGACAGTCCTGTCAATGCTTCCCGAGCTGGCGGGCCGGAGGGTTCTGGACGCAGGTTGTGGATCCGGTCTTTACTGCGGACCCTTGCTGGAGCGCGGTGCAATTGTCTCCGCTTTCGACGCGAGTCCCCGGATGGTTGAGATCGCACGTTCCAAGTACGGTCAGGATGTCGAATTCCGTGTTCACCCGTTGGAAACAATGTCACAACACTACGCGTGTTCATTCTTTGATCTCGTACTCTCGACCCTCGTCCTTGACCATGTGAAGGACTTGGAACGCGTATTTGTACAAGTGCTCTACGTACTGAAACCCGGCGGCACTTTCTTGTTCTCAGTCACTCATCCCTACCGGGTATTTGAGGATTATGGGCAGAGTTACTTCGAGCAGGAGCCGTACGACCAAGTATCTCCAAATGTCGGAGTAATCATTCCCGCATATCGACGTCCCCTCGAGGACTACATCCGCCCCCTCTTGATGCTGGGCTTTCTCCTCCTCGATCTGGTCGAGACAAGGCCAACAGAGCAATGCCAGATCTTCTGGACGAAATCCAGACTTGGTATACCATCCGTCGCAAACTAGAGCCTGTTCGCAAAGGGTGGAGGTGGATGCCCTTTGCGAACAAGCTCAACCAGGGAAAGGCCATTCGTCCTGCGATCCCATCCGAATCCAAGAGTCCCATTGTGAAATACCAAGATCTCGGCCGGCTCCACACTCCCGAATACTTCAATTTCGCCACCGACGTTGTCGATCGATGGGCAGAAGACCCCGATAAAACCGCTCTGCATTGGATCGATGCCGCAGGTAAGTCAGAACGCCGCCTTTCATTCTCCGACATCAAACAGCAAAGCACTGCCTTCGCCGCTTCCCTTTACGATGCAGGAATGAAGGCAGGCGACCGCATGATGGTGGTGATCGGTCGCGACCCGGCCTGGTGGGTGGGAATGATCGGATTGATCCGAGCTGGGATCGTAGCGGTCCCAGGACCCACTCTATTGACCCCGAACGACTACCTTTATCGCATTCAGGAGGGTGGTATCTCCGGATTGTTGGTTGAGCACTCGCAGGTCGACAAGGTCGAACAAATCCGCTCCTCGTGCCCCCGACTGAAGATCTTGATCGTATCCGGAACCGAGCAACCGGGATGGCAGAGCCTGGAATCACTTTCCACTTCTTCAGCACCATTCACACCTGTGCCGACGCGATCTTCCGACACCTGTCTGGTTTACTTTACATCCGGCACCACCGGTCCTGCCAAGATGGTGCGGCATACCCATGCCTCCTACCCCCTGGGACATCAGGTCACCGGCCGGGACTGGCTGGGGCTGGAGCCCGACGATCTTCACTGGAACCTCAGCGACACGGGCTGGGCCAAAGCATCTTGGAGCAGCCTTTTTGGGCCATGGCATCAGGGAGCCACGGTGTTCGTCCAGGAAGCGCCCCGCAAATTTGATGCCCAGAGTACTTTCGATATCCTGACATCGTTTCCCATTACCACCTTCTGCGCACCGCCCACCGTCTATCTCCAGTTGGTAGCCCTCGACCTGAGGTCAAGACCCTTGGCCTCACTCCGCGACGCGGTCGCTGCCGGTGAACCCCTCAATCCGGAGGTCATTGACGAGTGGCGCAAAGCTACCGGCATTACCATTCGCGACGGCTACGGCCAAACCGAAACCACAATTCTGGTGGGGAATTTTCCCGATAAAAAGGTAAAACCGGGCTCTATGGGCTTGCCCGCCCCGGGCATGGAGGTCGACGTGATCGACGAGAACCTCCAACCGCTCCCACCCGACCGCGAAGGCGACATTGCCATCCGAATAAGCCCGGAAAGGCCACTGGGGTTGTTTGTGGAATACGAAAGGAACAAAGAGGAGAACAGGCTGAAGTTTCGAGGGCGCTACTACCTGACCGGCGATCGCGCCACACGGGACAAAGAGGGCTACTTCTGGTTCGTCGGCCGCAGCGACGATGTAATTCTGAGTGCCGGTTACCGAATTGGCCCTTTCGAAGTTGAAAGCGCGCTGGTCGAACATCCCGCCGTCCTGGAGGCCGCCGTCGTCGCCGCTCCTGATTCCATGCGTTATCAAATCGTGAACGCCTATGTAATCCTTCACAAGGGACGAAAGGGTGACAAGACGTTGGTCAGGGAATTGCAGGACCATGTGAAGCAAGTCACCGCCCCCTACAAATATCCAAGGGAAATCGAATTCACCGATACGCTGCCCAAGACAATCAGTGGAAAAATCCGCCGCGTCGAACTGCGCGAGCGGGAAACGAAGCGATACCGATGCCGATTACCTGTCAATTCATAGGAGTGTTCAGCGCCCATATCGGCGCCGGGGAGGAGACTGCCTGCTATGCGGTGAACGGAAACATCCTCATTGACACGGGGTGGAACGCCGCAGTCAGCATGCAATCCTGCGGCCTTTCGCCTACCGCAATCGATCATGTCTTCTTCACCCACTGCCACCAGGACCATACCCTGGGCCTGCCCGGGATTTTCTTTGCCAATAGCCGGCGCAAGGAGAGTCGGCCGAATGCTCCGCCCATCATACTCTATGGGCCCGTAGATCTGCCTTTGGTTCTCAAAGGCGCGTGTGAATTTCTCCGCACCGACCAGTATCCTCGGTGCATGCCTGAACACAGGCTGTGCCTGATTTACCCCGGCGACTGCGTCGATATCAGGACCCTGAAAGTTGAAGTGGGTCGCGCCTTCCACCCTCTAGATGCCCGCTCCTTCCGGTTTACCGACTCAGCAACCGGTGCCAGTATAGTCTTCAGCGGAGACACGCTCTACCATGAAGGTCTGGTGGAGTTTGCAAAGGGCTGCGATATCCTGATCCATGAAGCCGGGGCTAATCCCAAGGCTGAACTCTCCGCTCAGCAACGATACCTTCATTCGCGGCCCCAGGATGCTGCGCGCGTAGCGTGTGAAGCCAAGGTGGGCGAACTCGTACTCGTCCATTACTCATCTTCCGCCGGCGAAGCCATCCTGCGAGCTGCCAAGGTGGGTTTTGCCAATTCAAGACTGGGCATCCAAGGATCCCACCTCGAACTGAAGGCGCCCGGCGACTGGTCCTGGACCTTGGGCCAGCCCTAGATTCAGCGAACCTGGGCAGATGTGAATCGGTTTTCAGCCTCTGGAGGGCCGACGGCTCTGGAGGCCGCTGCCAGGACGGGTCTCGGGATCGGGCCGGTTGCCCGCCTGAATGCCATGATCAGGGATCGGCAAAGTTGCCTGCTTCGCTTATTTTGGGGCGATCTTTTGGGCTGAAAATCCTTGCCAACTGGACTTTATGCCATGGTTGTTCCCGAATCGTTTCCGATTAGGTTAAAAAGTCGCTTGAAGTTGTAAGCGAGGCACGCCAAGTGCCATTCGGTTTCCACTTTGGCCAGTCCTCGCAGGTGGAAACGGCGGAGACCGAGCCTTTCTTTGATTATTCCGAAAAGAATCGCCACACTTTCGGCGAAGTCGGTGACGAACACGGATAGTGCCCGTGCCGGAGCAAAAGTAAGCTTCCCATTATTCGGCATAAGATCTGAGTCGCCAAACTAACAAGCGGATTGCCTAAAGTACCGACCTTTTCCAAGGAATCTATGATGCGCAAAAAGCTCGAACCCGAAACCGATCGAATCTGGCGTGACTGGCGCTACCTGTGCGAAGAGCTGGGCGAACGCCGTGCCGGAACGGAAAACGAATGGAAGGCGGCGCAATTTATTGAACAGCGGTTTCGCGACGCAGGGCTCACCGATGTACACCAGGAAGAGTTTTCCTGCACCAGCCTGAAGCGGGAGTCCGTCAAGGTCGAAGTTCTGGACAGCGGCCAGTGGCGCGAGGTGGAATGCCGGTGCCTGGTGGGGGCGCCGGCTACGCCGAAGGGGAAACCGGTGGAAGGTGAGATCGCCTGGCTACCGATGCCGGAAGCCGCCCATCGGCTCCTGCCGAACTCTTTGGCAGGAAAGATTGTCCTCCTTTTCGGGCCCCTGCCCACGAATGTCGAGGACCATAAAAAGCTGGTCGGGGCGAATCCGTTAGCCATCATCCACATCGATGAGCGCCTGCCCTTCAATTGGGCAAAAAACGACGGCGTTTATCCTCTGTGGGCCAAGCGCTTCGGCTTTCCACCCACCGTAACGGTTCCTTATATGGAGGCCTGGCAATGGCGCCGCAGGGGCCTCAAAAAGGTGCGCGTCGGGGTGGAACTCACCCAACACACTTCACCTTCCTACAACGTTGTCGGCGACCTTCCTGGAGCGGATCCGAATGCCGGGACCATCCTGGTGACCGCGCACCATGACACCCAGTGCAACAATGTAGGAGCCGATGACAACACGGCGGGTGAAATGTGTGTACTCGAGTTGGCGCGCCTGCTATCGGGGAGATCTCTCAAGCGCACGCTTCGCTTCATTTCCTTTGGAACCGAAGAGCAATTGTCGGTTGGTTCCGCAGCCTATGCCTTAGCCCATCGCAAGGCTATGGCAGATTTCGAACTGGTGATCAATTTCGATGCCGTGGCATCTCCGCTTGGTCATAACTGGATGTACACGATCGGGTCATCCGACATGGCCGACTACGCCAAACAGATACTGGCCGAAGAGGGCGTCGATGTCGTGCCCATGGATGAAGTTTCCCCATTTTCCGACCATTTTCCGTTCAGCATATTCGGCGTGCCATCGTTCTGGTTTTTTCGTGCCAACTTCCCAGCCGGCAGATGGCAGCACCACAGCGAGCATGATAACCTCGAAAACGTATCGATGGATGTATTGGTCGAGTTGATTGAAGGCACGGGAGTTGTGATCGAAGACTTGGCAAATCGGGACCAGCTTCCGTTTGACAGGACGTTTCCGCAAGCACAGCAGACGGTGGTGAATGACTACGCCAGGAATCTGTTCGGAATACAGGTGTAGCACCAGAAACAGTCAGGTTCACATCTTTCCTTTCTGACCCACTAAAGTATTCAGAAACTCCTAAAAGTCAATATCTTAGCTACTTTTCTCCTCTCCTACTATCGTCTACAAAATAATACATAAACCCACTTACTATTTGTAAGTAAGTTTCTGTCTATCATAATGAGTGAACTAACGGTATAACTTAGGTGCGATTAGGTCAGTACACACAGAGTCTTGCGGAATTGGCATGAGTGAACTAACGGTATAACTTAGGTGCGATTAGGTCAGTACACACAGAGTAAATCTTTATCATTAAGATTGATCGCCATCAGGTCTTCCTTACTGTCTAATAAATATGAAAGACGTAAAAAGCAGTCGATTCCTAGGTCGAAACGGAGACGAACTGGTGACACTCCTAGGTCTAAGCGATGACGACGTGGAGAAAGCCGTAGGACCGCCCCATTCGTTGGGAACTAGGGTCAAGGAGGAGATCACGGGGGCGCTGTATAATTTCCTGGCAAATCTGTTAGTAAATTCGATCAACCAGCATGAAAACACAGCGAGTCGCTTAACCAAGCAACTTCTGGTTCTAAACATTATCCTTGGAGGTCTTACCGTTGTCGGTGTCTTCTTGGGGGTAGTCCAGCTTTGCTCAAGGTAGCCGACCTCCCCCAACCCTAAAGACCCTCCCTATACTCCCACCACCCCTTCAAAGAGCCATACTCGTGCATGCTCTTGATGGCGTCTGAGAGGTAGACAACAACCCAGCAATCCGCCCTTTTCGAGCTTTCCCTGCGCAAGCAAGCTTGCTACGCTTCAGCGCGTAGTTAGCGAGCGCAGCGATTAGGAAGACAACCGAATGGCAGATCAAAGGGCATTGATGTTTGTTGATGGTGAGAACCTTGTCTTCCGCTATCAAGAAAGCGTTTGCCGTGGCGCGAAGCCGAAGGAAGAGGTCGTCCACGTTCAAGATACGTTCGTATGGCATCCGAGAATGACTCAGCTGAGCCATATGTTCGTTCGGAGAGTCAACTATTACACTAGTTCAATAGGTGACGATGAAAAGATTACCGGCGTTAGGACTGAAATCGCCAAGACCATCTTCAGGAGCTATCAAACGGAAAGCTCCTATACGGGCCAGATAGTTCCTCACGTTTACAAGAAGCTAAAAAACAGCCAAAAAACGCGCACCGTTGACATTAACATCTCCGTCGATTCCATGCGCCATGCTCACCAGCAAGATGTTGATTTGATTATCCTAGCAAGTGGCGATGGGGATTTCCTGCCCCTTATCGAGGAAATCATGCGGCAAGGTAAGCAGGTATATTCAATGGCCTTCCGAAGTGGGCTGGATGAAAGTTTGACGCGCAATGTTGATGAATTCATCTTGCTCGACGATATTTTCTTTGAGAAGGACAAGTCGTCTTAACAAGTCGCGCTTCTCCCCAACCCTAAAGATCCGGGTTAAAATCCCCCCACCCCTTCAAGGAGCCGTATTCGTGCATGTTCTTATTACTCCGCCAATATAAAAGGGGACATCAAGCAGCGTATTTGGCTTTTGGATGTCGAAAGAAAGAACTGATTCGGTGAGACCGGATCGAGAGCATGAACAGGGAAACGCTGACCTGTGCATCGAGTTCACCTTGAGTGATCGCAACGCCGTCGCTGGCAATGGTTTGTTTGAGGTCATTGTTGAGGTACTCATCAGGATTGAGTTCCGGGCTGTAAGCGGGCAGATAGAACACTTCGATGCGTTCTTTGTGCTCTTCGAGCCACCCTTTTACGAGTTTGGCGTGGTGGACCCTGAGGTTGTCTACAATCAAGATGATCTTGCGTTTTCGGTGCTTGATGAGCTGTTTGAGAAAGCGTATCAGCAGATCGGCGTTGAGGGCCTCTTTGAGTGCCATCCATTGCATTGCATCTTACCCTGGTTGTTGATGGCGCTGATAAGGCTACTGTGAAAACGTCTGGCAGGCTGCCGAACTACCGGTGTTTTGCCCTTGGGGGCAAAGCTGCGGCGGGTATGCGCCTCGGGTTTGACCGCCGTTTCGTCGCCCCACCAGATCTCTGCATTCTCGGCCTTTGCCCGGGCCTTAATGTGTGGATATTCTTCCTGCAGCCAGCATTTGACTTCAGCCGGTCGTTGTTCGTAAGCGCGTTTAAGCGGGCGTTGCGGGGTAAATCCCCAGCGTTTCAAGACCACGCTCATGCTCTGCAGAGCATAATGCACTCGTAGCGCTCTGCGATAAGTTCGCGCACCGCCTCTCGAGTCCATAGCGCATACTTCATCTTCAGTTGATCCGGAGTCTTATCGGTGATCAGCTTTTGCGCCTCTTTCTCCTGTTCGGCGCTGAGTTTGCGCTTGCTCCCATACGCTCTGCCTCGACGGCGCTTCTTCAGAGCATTCCAACCGCCCTGCCGGTAGCGATTCCACCAGTAACCCACATGTTGCCGGGAGACCTCCAGTTGTTTGGCCACTTCCACCCGCTTCATGCCTTTCTTTAATAGCTTTATGGCCTGCCGCCGAATTTCCTCCTGCGCCTCTTGGCCTAGTAATCGAGCATCTCGTTTATCCATCCAGGAATCATTGCATAATTCCCCGTATTAGTCACCTATTAATTCAGCTGGTTAATAATGGCGTCTGAGAGGTAGTCAGTGAGTGTTACAGTTCGACCATTAGCAGTCTCCCGCCTCCGCAGAGAGACCATTTTCTGAATCGCCCGTTCGACGATCGGTTTGTCTTCTTCAGTTACTGGTGCTAGTGGCATTATTCTTTCCTCCTATTTGATGACGGTGCATTGCGAGTAGTTGACACAAACGTCAACTACGTGCATTTCTCTTTCTAAATTCGTGAGGATTTTAGCGATGAAATCCCTAGCCTGAGATGAGAAAGTTCTCTGAACGAATCGGGGTCAAGGCTGCGAAGTCAAAGATTCAGATTGATTCAATGGATGCTCCTCTGAGGAACTCTCTTTGGAATGCCTTGCACATTACGGTTCTGCGGGAATTGGACGGGCGAGAGTGGGTCGATGATACCTTTTGGCAGTTCAGCCTTCTCAAAAGGGTATGGAGCGACTTTTACAAGCTGCGCCTCGATGAACTCGATGGCTACTGGACGGAAGAGAGGAAAGAGTTCCGTGAGCGGTTCTTCGCGGCAAAATGGTATGAAGTTTACGACTTTGTAGAATTCATCGCGCAAAACCTTCCAAATAATCACCCCAGCGAGTTTACCAAACTGTGTAATGGATATCTTGCCAAGGAGCTGTCAGGTTACCGATTCATTACGACGAATTTGACGCCTGTAACAAACGAAACCGAGCTGGAAGCGATCGATGAAGCGATCAGTCGGACAGAAGCATTACCCGGTGTTTTCAGCCATCTAAAAGAGGCGCTTGCGAAGCTCTCCGATCGGGAATCTCCTGACTACCGAAACTCAATCAAAGAGAGTATTTCTGCAGTAGAAGGGCTTTGCCGCCTAATAACGGACTCCCCGAAAGCGACGCTCGGTGACGCACTTAGTCAACTCAAGGCTACAGGCGTCGAGCTTCATCCTGCAATAGAAGGGGCGTGGTGGAAGCTCTATGGGTATACAAGCGATAAGGACGGTATTAGGCATGCGTTGTTAGAGGAATCGACGCTCACTCTTGCCGATGCAAGATACATGCTCGTATCATGTAGCGCTTTTGTGTCCTACCTCCTCGATCTGACTGCGGAGAGCGGCATTTCCCTGGGATCAGACAGGGACTCAAGCTAAAGACTACCAGACCTTCATGGGGGAGCGAGATCTTCTGCCATGTTAGTTAGTGGTGGATCTCAATCATAAAGCTTCACCCCGTTGCCCTCCTCGAACTCGTTCAATCGGTCCCGGACCTCCTGAAGATCCTCCCGGTCACCGTGTTTGATCTGAGTTCGAAGCCATTGATCAAAATCCCATATAATAGCCTTCCAGGTCGACCCGTCACAGGCATTGCGGAACTCCTCCTGCTCCTCTGGCAAATGAAATTCCTTCGTGAAGGGGGTCTCCTTGAACTTGTCTGGCCGGTAGTGGGGACACTCCTCCACATACTTGCCGTTGGACGCAGACGGTTTGAACCGTCGGTTACGTTCGGTGATAGGTTCGGTGATCGGTTCGGTAATCGTGTCCAAAATAGTGTCCTCTTTTTCGGACATAGTATCCGGCAATTTGTCCGGCTCCTCCGAGTTGTTGACGTCAAGATCCCCGTCGTTCAGAAGGTCCAGGCGGTGCAGTTTGGCGTCGACCCGCCGCTTGACCTTCTCCTCCACAGTCCCGGCAGCAAAGACGATGTATTGAATAGATTTTGATTTCGCGCCGTCCCGGTGGATGCGCCCCAGGGCTTGACGCAGGGAGTCAGCACGGTATCCGGGACACACGAGGGTAATCGCCCGTCAGGTCGTGCAGGGACACGCCCACGCCACCGGTATCAATCTGGGCCACGCAGACGCGACGCTTGTTGTCTTGGAAGTCCTCAATTATCCCAGGGTTCAAACATGGATGGTGCAATTGAACGACACCCTTAAAAAGCCTACTCCTCGCAGCAAGCTACGGGGAATCTACGGCTTTTTACCCTTCGGGACCGGGTGTCGTCCTACCAGGTGTTTTTTTAGAACCCTGCAGTCCCGACCTATCGGGACAGGGAATGATCAAGTTCGAGGTTCTTAGGGCCAGCAGGCGCGCCTGCACCCCTCCGGGGCGCACAGATAGCGGGTTTACCGTGCGAGTGCGACTTCATTCCTGTGGACAATTTCCTTAACGTCCGTGTGCCCTGCCCATGCGGTCAGCTCGAGAGTCTCGGGAGCAAGGCGGCCTTTGATAGCTTCGGGTAAATCGGCAGAGTCCCTGAACTGGGGGCGATAGCGCAGCACCAGCATAATGCGCATGCGATCCTTAGGTAACCAGGGGAGAGCGCCATGCGTGACAAGTTCGTTCATTACCACGAAATCTCCCGCCTTCGGGGTCACGTTCACGACGCCCTCCGGAAGCTCTTCGAGACTTTCAATCACGCTGTTGTTGAACAGCTCAGAGGGCCGCGCGAACATACACTTGTGGGATCCCGGAACCACGAGTAGGCCGCCATCACCAGGATGGACGTCGGTAAGATAGGGAAAGATGACGAGCTCGTCGCAGTAGATGCGGCCGTCGCGAACCTCGTAGCGTACCGTGTCCCAGCCCCAATCGTCCCGCGCGCAGTGCAGCCGAAGTGCGCTGGAGCTGCTGGAGGCTGGAGGGTTCACCTGTAAGGTGCCGCTGGCGAGTCTGGGCTTGTTGTTGGTCAGTTCCTTGAGGATCGGCCAGATAGCGGGATGCAGCGTCAACCGTTCCAGCGTTCGGTCAAAGGAAAAGCCGTGGAAATGACGTATGCCATCTACGCCGAATCCTTCCGGCAGCTCTCCGGGAGGCGTGTTGACGTAACGCTTCGCGGCAGCGCGGGCTGCCGCAACTTCCTCTTGCGACATCGCATTCTTCAGATGCAGATAACCCCGGAGATCAAAGAGGTAACGCTGTTCGTCGGTCATCATCTGTACTACAATCCTTCAACTTCTTGTTTTTCGAGCAAGGTTTGGCGTAGAAGCGGCTCAACGCCCTGCCTTCACGCGGGCCGCACGGACTCAAGTCTTAGCGGAGCAGATACACACCTCGTCGAATCCCCCGTCTCTTCCTGTACTTTCGCGTGTTTCACGAGGCAACTCCAACCGACAGAAATCTTATGCAGAGCAGCCCCATGGTGCGGGAAGCAGGGTTCCCTTTCGTGTTGCTCTGCGTGCTCCTGTAAAATCCTGTGGGGGCACTCTATCCAGGTGCCATTGATTTCAGAGGAATGAAACGATGAGGTCAGGTTCGGAGGAGAGAGCCATTCCCAGCTTCGACGTTCGATGTTGGATTCCTGATCTCTTAGGGTTGGGGTTTCGCTGCCCTAGGCCTCCTCTGGTTCGTTTCTTCAAGTTGCCTCTGCATTGGAAAAAAGGTTGAATGAAACTGGCTTCAGAATCTTTTCCGGTCAACGTATGAATCGACTCTCTCCCGACGACCTGCGCTTCTTTAAACGGGAAGGCTACCTCATCAAACGTGGCGTCATGGACCGCCGTCTGGTGGATCGTGCCTGCGAACGCCTCTGGGACGGGGCCCCGCCCCGCCTCAAAAGAGACGATCCCGACACCTGGATCGGTCCCTTTCCGGAAGAGGAAGAGAGTCGGGACACATCCAACGCCCGAGGGGGTTTCAGCTGGAAGTACCGGAAACCGGGGACTGCAGACTGGATGCTCGCGATGCTCGCAACCAACTCTACCATTTGGGGCTGGGCCGAACAGCTGTTGGGTAAGGGAACCCTCGTTCAACCAGAGCGAATTCGCGGAATCTATTGCCGGCTACCGGAGGGCGACCATCCGGAAACCGCACTGACCTGTCATACCGATGGTCACCCGTTTCACCTGGGCGTGGTCGGATTGATCGATCGTGTTCCGCCGAACGGTGGCGCCTTTACCGTCTGGCCCCGGAGTCATCGAACCTTCTACTATGCATTCACCTGCCAGTACCGCCATATTCGCGTCGATGACTATGACGAAAATATCGCACACTTCAACCAGCAACCCTCGGTTGATTGCCACGGCGACGCGGGCGATATCATTTTCTGGCACCATCGCCTGGCTCATGCTGCCAGGCCCAACCGATCAAGCCAGATCCGCAAGGCTGTCCTCTTCGACTTCTGTAAACGGGATCTGGAACAAACCCAGGACGAACCACCCCAACCCGACATGTGGCGGGACTGGTCCGAAGAGCTTCGCGCTATTGATGCGGACAGCGTAGCGCCCCCGGGGTAGTGTGGTCTCAGTTGCCGGTGACCAGAATTGCATTTCGATGACCCTCTGATTGCCCCGAAGTATCTCTTGTCAGCGAAGTCATGGCCGTATCGCCGATTTACAGAATTCTACCTGTAAAATGCAGGTGCTATGCATCCTGCCAACCTCTCGATCAGGATATCATCAGTCCAAACGGAACGACCAGTGAGCTGGCTCTCATGCTTACTAAACTTTGTTCCATATGGACCAAAGTTTAGTTAAGGCTGGCATACTCCACGGTGGGTTCATTCTGGGAAAGTGTTCACTATCCTACCCTTTCACGGCCCCAACTGAATTCCTTTAACTGGATAGAGCCCATACTCAAGGTTCCGGATAAGCGCCGTATTGCCTGGCAAAAGCAATATTAAGAGGAAACGTGGCGCCCATCAGGCCACGGTTGGCGAATCTATATGATCCGATCGGATCATATAGATTTGCCAAAAAGGGATATCGATTGATGTCCGATTGCTCGCTTAAGGTTTCTGAGCAAACAGTCGTGCGGATAAGCTTCGGACCGCCTATTCCCCTCTGTTATCCGACCACTTAGTATGATCAACCTATTGATAATCAGTAAAATAAGAAATCAAGATTCCGTCGGTAGTCCTTCCGTGAGCGGTCCTGCCAATATCTCCAGAATCGTGCTTTAGACGCTATGATCTAAAGTGTATACGAGCTCCGGTTTTCTGTATCGGCAACGGGACTCGTACAAACAGGCACTTCTCGATGTCAAATCTAAGTGATCCGATCGGATCACTTAGATTTGACATCTTTAAAATCGCTGAAAGTTTCGCTTCTGGCGTTAACGCGGTGAGATATCGCGAGGCGAGTTCCATGAATTGAGGTTTCTGCATCGTCGTTTGACTGATCGCGTTTCCTTAGGTTACCGCGTATGCGACATGTCCGGACAGGGAATGATCAAGTTCAACTCCGTACCCCAGGCATCCCTGCCTGTGCTCATTCCCAGAGCTCGAACGAACCGAATCGGATGGCAGTTCCCTCAGTGAAGCCGCCGTGGTAGATCATACGGTCGATCTGCCCGATAGCGTGCAGGCCGACTTCAATGGGATCGTCGACGGGGAACTCGATTTGACCCACCGTGAACCACGCCTCGCCATCGGCGCTGCAGAGGGCGTTCACTTGTCTGCCGGTCCGTTCCAGACGAAGGAACATCCGATCGGATTCCAGCCGCCCGCGGCCGATGACCTGGTCCTCCGTGGCGATGCAGCCCTCCAGCGAAACTTCAAAGCGGCCGCGGATCCCGCGGTCGATGCGCAAGTAGTTTTCCTCGTCCTTCCAGAGGAGGAGGCCGCCGATGGCAGGGCGGTCCTCGCGAGCAGGCACAGAGACCGTCTGGGCCGCAAAGTCGCATTCGACCGGCCGCAGGAAACGCGGGGCCCCGAGGTTGACGTACCAGAGATCGCGGGCGTTTGTCGCGCGTATCTCGAGCCCGCGGTCAAAACACCAGGCGCAGTCGCCGAAAGGGTCGTGCCAGGCCCAGGAGCGGGCCGGCTCACCTTTAAAATCTTCCCGCTCGGCCTGCCGGGCAAACCTCACCGGTTCGCCCGGTTCCAGATACCACTGCCGCAGGTGGGAAAATTCCCTCCCCGACCTTTCCTCTTCGCTTTTGGCTGCCAGCTGGTCTTCGCGGAATTCCCGGCAGAACTGGATAAACGTTTTACGGCTGCTAAAGGCTTCCTCGAGGCCCGCCAGGGTCGTTCCCAAGGGGGGTCGCGATAAATCTTCGATAACGGGAGCGGCCAGGCGCAGTGATATCTGGAACTCCCTCCGCGCATCCATCGGCTCGCCTCGCGCCAGATGCGCCTGGGCCGTGCAGAGCAGCTGGATTCGCTCCATAGAGGGGCTGTTGAACTCTCGGAACAGGCCGACGGCGGTGCGGGAGAACGCGATCGCTTCGTCCCAGCGTTTTCCGGCCAAAGCGATGAGGCTGAGATTCCGGTGAGCGTAGGCGACCGATCTTTTTATCCCTGAATCCTCGGCTAACTCCAGAGCCTCCCGGGAAAGCCTTTCGGCCGTTTCCAACTCTCCTTTGGGATAGTAAACAGTCATCGCGGGAAGATATAAGCACCAGGTCTCCCACAGCCGATCGCCGATCCTTCGAGCAATTTCCATTGCCTGGTCACTGAGCGGGATGGCCGGGCCGAAATCTCCCCGCGCCGCATATACGAACCAGGCCCCAAACCCGTAAGTCTGAACGAGCAAACGCAGGTCCCCATGCCGTTTGCCCAGCTCCTCGAGGGACTTTAGCGCGTGGACGGCCCGCTCGAGGCGCTTGGCCCTCAACTCCGAGTTATTCACATAAGAGAGTGAAAGCTCCCGATCATAAGGCGCCCCGGCCAAGAGATCGCGTATCTCAGAGCGAAGCGCTTCCTCCTTTTTTCGATTACCCTTAAAGTGGTAAATGTGCGCAAGCAGGGTAAGGGCTACAGCCCTCTCGACCGGATCCTCCCGCCCCTCCAGGAGGGACAATGCCTCCTCTCCGACTGCCAGAGTTTCGTCGTATCTTCCCTGAAGGATCAGCGAATGCTCGAGCAGATACAGTAAGCGAGCCAGGCGTTCCGGCTCCAAACCTATCTCCCGGCCCAGGGCGATGGCGGAGCGAGCCGCCGTCTCCGCCCCCTTCGCATCGCCGACAGTTCGGCGCACCTCTGCGAGGCCTTTTTGCGCCTCGATCTTATAATTCTGTTCGGATTCACTCAGCTCCGTCTTTTCCAACCGCTCCAGGGCCCGCTCGTAATATCGCATGGCCTCTTCGCTGGCGTAGGCTTCGGCTGCCTTCCCTGCCGCTTTCAGCAGGTACTCGACTGCTTTGGCCCAATCCTCAGCCTTGTCGAAGTGGTGGGCGAGGGCCTCGTAGTGCTCGTTCAGCCTCTCAGCGTAAAGTTCCTCCATGGCCCTCCCGACGATCCTGTGGAGGACCTTGCGCCGCTCCTCCAGGAGGGTGGAATAGGCCACGTCATGGATGAGGGCATGCTTGAACATATAGGAGAGTTCGGGAAACCAGGCCTTCTGGTAGATCAGTTCGAGGGACTTCAGCTCCTCCACCATCTCGCTCGCCCCGCTCCTAAGTTCGGTGATGCGCTCGAGGATGCGCACGGTAAACTCCCTTCCGATCACCGAGGCGAGCTGAAGGGCTTCGCGCGCCTTGCGATCCAGACGGTCGATGCGGCTGAGGATGACCTCCTGGATGGTGTCGGGAACGCGGATTTCGTCCAGAGTGCCCTTCAGGATGTAATCCCCGTTCTGTCGGCGCAGGGCACCCGACTCCACCAGGGAGCGGGTGATCTCCTCGATGTAGAATGGATTGCCTCCGGCCTTGCGGGCGATGAGCCCTTGCACTTCTTCCGGCAGGTGCTCGGCCTGCAGGACTTCATGGGCGACCGTCAGGCTCTCCTCAGCAGGAAGCTGTCCCAGCGCCAACCGGTTGAACCAGGTGTGTTCGCCGAGTAGGTGGGTGTGGCCGGGCCGGGAAGTCAGCACCATCAGGACCGGGGCTGATTCGATCCCTTCCACCGCGGCGGCCAGAGCCGCGCGGGACGATTCGTCGATCCAGTGCAAGTCCTCCACCACGGCCACTACCGTACTTTTCCGGCTTTCTTCCCTAAGCAGCGCCCGCAGCCCGTCGTAAATGCCTGCCCGCCGCACCATGGGGTCCATCCCGGCAAGGTTCGGATCGCCGGGATCGACGCTAAGGAGCCATTTGAGGTAGGGAACGGTTCTCCGAGGCTCATCTTCCCACGATGCGGTCTTCCGTTCGACCTTTTCGATGATCGCCGATTCCGGGTCGCCCTCCTCGATCCGAAATGCCTCCTTTAGCAGCTCGATCAACGGCAGGTAGGGAATGCTGCTTCCGAAAGACATGCACTGTCCCTCCAGCCAGTTGACTGTCCCCTCGGGCAGGGAGCGTCGGAATTCCAGGAGCAGGCGAGACTTTCCCATGCCCGCCTCTCCCATAAGGAAGACGACCTGGCCCTGCTCCCGCTGGGCGCGGTGCAGAAAGTCGTTTAAAACGCCCAGCTCATCGGCGCGCCCCACGAAAGGCGTCAGCCCCCTTTCGGTGGAGGCTTCGAAAGGGGTGCGCACCGCCTTTTCCGCAAGGACCTTCCAGGCCGCTACCGGCTTCGCGATCCCCTTGAAATTCAGTGCCCCGACCGATTCACAGGCAAAGTAATCCTTCACCTGCCCGTAAGTGTTCTCAGAAAGATAGACAGTCCCCGGATCAGCAGCCTGTTGCATGCGGGCGGCGAGGTGCGTGACGTCACCGACGGCTGTGTAATCCATACGGAGGTTATCGCCTATGGCCCCCACCACGACCGTTCCGGTGTTCAGGCCCATGCGAAGGGAAGGACTCAGGGGGCTCCCATTTCCCCCGCCCTTGAGCTTCCCTTGGGCCATCGCACGCTGGATGCCCAGAGCGACCGAGACCGCCCTGCGGGCGTGGCCTTCCAGGGCCAGGGGGGCACCGAAGAGGGCCATGAATCCGTCCCCCAGGAACTGATTAACTGTCCCCTCAAAGCGGTGGACCTCTTCCAGAGCGAGCTCGAAGAACCCGTTCAGGAATCGATGCATCCCTTCCGGGCCCAGTTCCTCGGCCAAGGCGGTGGAGTCGGCCACATCGCAGAAGAAGACGGTGACGATGCGGCTCTCACCCAGGAGGGTGCTACGATCACGGAGGATGCGCTCGGCCAGGTGGGCCGGGGTGTAAGCGCGGGGTTCGTGGAGGTCCCCGGACGGGGGAGTGGCGGCTGGCCCCTTGGTGCCGCCGGCCTCCGATTTCCCGAGGGCCGCCCCGCAATCCGAGCAAAACTTCGCCCCCGGCCCGACCTCAGCGCCGCATTGCGGACAGAGCTGCTGCAGCTCTGTCCCGCATTCCGAACAGAACTTGGCCCCTTCCATGTTCTCGCTCTGGCAGTTCGGGCATTTCATTGGATCCAATTCTCGATGGGAAGCCCCTCAATCCTGTCGTAATGCCGTCTATTTCCGGTAACAAGAATTGCATGCTGTTCCCTGGTAATCGAGGCGATCCACAGGTCGGCGTCGGTAAGACGCTTACCATGCGCTTCCAGTTCCGCCTTCAGCACGCCAAAATACTGGGCCGAGTATCGACGAATTCCCAAGACGGCCAGGCTATCCAAAAACAGATCGACGAGCGCTCTATTTCCTCCGGGTTTACTCGATTTCGCTGCTCCGTAGTACAATTCACTCGCCGTGATCCAAGTCGTATATACTGCGTCCATCACATTTCGACGCATTTCGATGACCTTCTGATTGCCCCGAAGTATCTCAATACAGGTGTCCGTATCGAGAATTCTCACAACTTGACATTCCGCCCGGCACTTCTGGCAGCGTATAGCTGGTCGATCTCTTCTTCGACCGCCAGGTCAGAGACCCAGCGACCGGAAAGGGTCTCCCACTGGGTCGCTTGTCGCTCAATCTCTACCCGGTCGAACTCCTGCCGCCGGCTTTCCTTCGAAAGCGAATGTTCAAGCCGAATAAGAACCTCCTGGGTCAGACTGCGCCTCGCTTCCCTCGCTTCTTTCTTCAGCTTGGCGAGCAGAGAATCAGGAAATTTCTTTATTGTCAGCGAAGCCATAGCCGCATTGCGAACTTACAGTATTATACCTGTATAATGCAGGCATTTTGCATGCTGTCAACCTTCCGCCCGGAATATCATCCATTCAGACCGTACCACGGGAAGGTTAAACTGATACACGGTCTTTCAGAAGTCTCCTGTCAAAGCCAGTGGCCGTCAACTATGGTTGAAACATCAACCTTCCGATCGCGCAGTCTGGAGGGCCGAGGGCCCCGAGGCCGGGAGTGGGATCACGTTTAAGATTGAACAGATCATAGAGAACGGCACCGCGACGGTAGCATGAAAACTCGGTATTGAGATTTCGCCTGGGACACTTCATAGTATCTGAAAGGAGGCCCAACCTTAGGAAAATGAGCGAAGCTGAAGTGGGCGAGTCGAGGGAGCAGGTAATCGAATACTACCTGCCTCTTGCCAATGCCAATCAACCCGACGCCTTGGTCGGCAAGCTCCTAAAGGTCACAGACGGAGCTATTCGGCGCTGGTTTCAAACCGAACTGGATACTGTTTTCCCGAAAGCGAAAGAACTGATTAAAAAGATGTCCTTGGAGGAGCGCTACAAAGACGTGACCTACGAGACGCTGAATCAGAAGGGTTTTCTCGACTCCGTGAAGCATGCATTCCCGCAGATCGACTGGGACAAGGCATACAATGAGTTTCTTGCCGCTGGGGAGGCGGTTCAGGGCCGGGAGACTTTGGAGGAATGAACTGCATACAGTTTGAGCCGTTTGAAACCCTCAATCCTGACGCGCTCACCGCCCGGCCCTTTGGCTCGTAGGCATACAGAATATTGACACCTCGAAGAGGATATACTATACATACGAACAGTAGATGGTCGGCTCACTCAAGAGCAGCGCAGCATCTCTCATGCGATCTGCGATTCCGGTGAGTGAAAGAAGACCCCTTCGAGTTTGGCTTCAGTCAAGCAAACCTATCAAATGAATTCGTGAAGACTTGGATCCAATCTGAGCTCGACGAGCTCGTTGCCTGCGAAAAGCGCACGATCGACCCGCCGAAAAAGCATATGCGCTTGGAACTTGGTAGTTATCGAAACGAAGCTTCACTTGAGTCCCTGGACGGGGAGCATTCGTTCCGAGTGTTTTTCCGCCAGAACGCCAAGTTTCGAGAGAACTTTACCGTAGGCCTCGATTTCGTGCCGCGCGACGAACCCGGAGCGATCTGCCTACTGCGCTGCAACGGTCCGCACGGTCCGCATCAGCTGTGGCCCCATCATGCGAAATTTCACATCCACAAGGTCATGGCCGAGAATGTTAACGAAGGGAGAAAGTCCGAAGCGTTCGCCGAAGCCACTGCCTAGTATGCCAGCTTCGACGAAGCCATCCGCCACTTTGGCGGGATCTGTCATATCACGGACTGGGATTCCCATTTTCCTCATATCCAACGCCTGCTATTCGAGGATATGCCATGAGTACAATCGAACTTCTCAAGGACCAATTCAATCATCGTCTCGAGTTGGTTGAGAAACGTCCGGGCATTTCCCAATTATTCGTTCCCCTATTCCACGAAGATGGCGATATGGTGGACATTTTTCTTGATGGGCTCGGCAGCGATCGCGTGCGCATCTGCGATTATGGCATGACGCTGATGCGCCTGTCCTACGAATACGAAGTGGACACGCCCAACAAGCGAAGGATACTGGCTAAGATCCTCGCTGAAAACGGGTTAGAGGAGGATGACGGGAATCTGTTTCTCGAAACCCCACTAAGGCAGCTCTATCCAGCCATTCTCCAATTCGCCCAAGCAGTGGCCAAAGTCGGCAGCATGCGGAACTTCAAGCGGGAGATCATCGCGTCGCTTTTCTATGAGTTGCTGGAGGAGTTCACCATGACCGAGTTGCAGGACTTCCATCCGCAAAAGAGTGTGCTGCCGCTGGCCGACCGCGATGACCTTGAGGTGGATTACAGTTTTCCAATGAACGGAACGACCTTGTATCTCTTCGGAGTTAAGGACGTCTCGAAAGCCCGGCTGACCACAATTACATGCCTGGAGTTTATCCGTCACAATTTGCCTTTCCGAAGCGTTATCGTTCACGAGGATTTTGACGCACTTCCGCGGAAAGACCGTTCCCGCCTCACTAGCGCTTGTGACAAGCAGTTCACTGATCTGGATGATTTCCGCTCGGGCGCCTTGCAGTTTCTCGAACGGGAGAAAGCGCATTGACGCTGGATGCCGTAGTGGTTATCAGCCAATTCGTTCGCAGTCGGGGGCTACCGAATTAAGGCGCTGGTGGCCAGCGGATTCATCGGCAGTGTGCGTCGGGCCAGCAGGCATCGGGCTGCCTGCCGCCCATAGCAGTGTCGACCCGCAGCAATCGAAAGAGCGCCGTTTCGGTCGATACGGGCACGGCGATCCTCACGCTCGACGCTCGATGATCGAAAAGACATTCGGTGCCCAAAAGTGGGAAGCCGGTTCAGGCTGAGACTGAAGCCGAAGGGCTTCAGCTACGAGAACGACCGCAGTCCGTAGCTGGACACCCAACGGCGGGAAGAAGGCGTAACGCCCTATCCCTTTACCGCGCCCAACTGAATTCCTTTCACCAGATGGCGCTGGAGCAGAAGGAAAACGAAAATCATGGGAAAAACCGAAAGCGTGACCCCGGCCATGAGAAGATTTGTCTGTTGATCCTGATCGTTGTTAAAAAACAACAGACCGACTGGCAGCGTATACCGGTGGACCGTCAAGGGGGCCGACCTTGCGGCCTCGTGGGCCCTCGCCCCTCCAAGGCTGGAAACCATCGCAGGCAATCTGGAGGGCCGAGGGCCCACGAGGCCGAGTGTAGGATCAGCTTTAAATGTACGACCCGGCGTCGCGATTTCGGTCAGGTTCAATCCGAGGTCGTCCATCGAGGCCTGTGGCCGTCAACTATGGTGCAGGATGAACCCGAGGATCTTCGCCAGGACGTTGCGGCGGCAAGGGATTGCCGCCCTCCATTTCTCGGGTGACGCCTCGGATTTGGAGGGCACCAATCCTTTGGCGCCGCCGGATATCCGATACCAGGATTTGCACCGGTGGGCGGACGCAAAGGATTGCGTCCCTCCAGGGACATTGGTTCTATAATTAGTTCCGGGAAATCCAGGTTCATCACTACATCGGAGGATCATGCCAGGGAGTGGTTTCGATTCCTTCGGTATCGGCCCAGCCCTTGAAGATATAGTACCTGCGATGGTAAGGGTTCCGTATCCAGGAAAGGGGTACCTTGCGCCGCTCCGACCGATACCGATCGATCTTCTCCTGAACCAGGCTGTCCTGATCGTAGACCTTCTTCAATCGCTCGCTTTGAGCGACATTTCTGACTATTTCCCGGTTGATCCGCTCTGCCACCCATTAGGCAGTATGCTCTGGAGTGAACAGGTTGTTCATGACTCTCTCGTAGCCGTCTTTTTGAATGATCCATTGCGGATTCAGGGGGATATACGGATTCTGCGGTCGAGCGATGGAAAACTCCCTGGTGGCGAGGGCCTCAGCCTGGTGCACATCCCACTCGTTGGGATAATCTGGCGGTCTGAGATAAGCCTCCGTCTCCGTATACATCGGGACCGGCGGCAGGCCGGACAGATTCTCAATCATATTTTCGTTATGCTCGCGACTGGCGGCGATCATGGCATACCTGCCTTGATGGAAGAGCGGTAGGTTGGTACCTCCGAAACCTGATTCGACGTTCGCCGAAGCCAAATCAGCGGCTGTCGGCAGCCACTCCCGAAACACCGTGAATAATGTGTTTGGAAGCATCCCCCAGGCTGGGATCCGGTCGGTAATTCCTCAACATGCCTTTTGTCTGAACGCGAAAGCGTCCAGCTACAGATACTACCGCTGCTCCCCGTAGCCGGCTTCGTAAGAGGGCGGGACCCGGCCGGTATGGTTTGCAGAGCGTCTCCAGTTCCAGTAACAGGCAGAGAATGAGCAGACGTCCGAATATTCTCTGGTATTGCAGCGATCAACAGCGCTTCGACACGGTCGGCGGTCTCGGGAATCCCCATATCCATACCCCCCGACTGGACCAGTTCATGAAGCAATCGATTACCTTCACGCACGCATTTTGCCAATCGCCTATCTGCACCCCCAGCCGGGCTAGTTTTCTTACCGGCATGTATCCGAGCGCCATAGGGGTCAACGGCAATGGCAACGAATTCTTCCCCCGCTACTATGAAGATCGATTGTTCAGTCATCGACTGGCTCGGTCCGGTTACGATTGTGGATTGGTGGGCAAGCTGCACCTGGCAGGGGCAGGTCGCGGACGCGAAAACCGCGTCGATGACGGCTACACCTATTTTCAATACAGCCACTCCCATAAGGGTCCGGATACGGCCGGCCACGATTACGCCCAGTGGTTGCGCGAGCGAGGGGCAGACCCATTCGAATTGATGGCTTCTCAAAGTCCGGAAACTTATCGCGCCGGCGCCGAGGTGCGAAACTTCGGGGGCCTCTTCGAACCCACTGCGGACAATGACAATATTCCGGCGCACCTGCACCAGACATTCTGGTGCACGGAAAGAGCCATTGAATTCATTGGAAAGGAACGAATCCGGGAGCAGCCCTGGCTGTTAAGCGTTAACCCGTTTGATCCACATCCCCCGTTCGACGCCCCATTCGAGTATTACCGGCGCTACGATCCAGCGCGCCTGCCTGGCCCTCATTTCAGGGAAAGTGACCTGGAGCACCAATCAAAATTGGCTGATGCCGGTGTCGACTTCCAATCCAAGCCGCATCGGCCGGACAAATGGGAATATAGAAAAATCCAAGCCTCATATTACGCTACGATTGAGCAAATCGATCACGAGTTTGGTCGTTTGCTGGATCATCTGGAAGCATCCGGTGAGAGGGAAAACACTCTGGTCATCTTCACCAGCGACCACGGTGAGGCGCTTGGTGATCATGGCATGGTTCTGAAGGGATGCCGCTTTTTCGAGGGTATGGTCAGGGTGCCTCTGATGATTTCATGGCCCGGCCATTTCAGTGAGGATTTGGTCAGTGACGCCTTGGTCGAGCTCGTAGATCTAGTGCCGACACTCTATGAAGCGGCCGACATGACAATCCCCGACTTTGTTCATGGGAAGTCGTTAGGAGCGCTGCTTCGAGGGCAATCGCCGGATCATCATCGCGATGCTGTGCGTACTGAGTTTTTCGGCGCCATCGATCACCCGGATCAAACTCATGCCACCATGTACCGGAATCGGAGATGGAAGTTGAATTGTTTCCATGGGAAAGGATTGTGTGAGCTCTACGATCTTGAAAGCGATCCGTGGGAGCACCGCGATCTGGCAAACCATCCCGATTTTCAGGAGATGAAATGCGAGCTAATAAACAAGAGTTTTGATGCCGCCATATTCGCCCATCCGCCCAGCCCACCCCGAACCATGCCGTTCTAACAATCTGTCGGGCTTAGATTCTGAGCTTCTGGAAGGAATTGGTCATGGCGGGCGTTATCGTGGCCGGAAGCGTGCAATCGCATCGTCAGCGCGGGCGTGGTTCGCGTCGATCGTTCGACCGGCATTGTGCGGAGTGTGGACGACGTTGTGCCGGCCGAGGAGCGGCGAGTCGAGGGGGACCGGCTCCTCGTCGAATACATCGGCTGCCAGGAACAGTTCGTCGTTGAGGACTCGGCGATACAGAGCATCGGTGTCGCATACCTTTGCCCGCGTAACCTGGACAACGAGGCTCTGCTTCGGAAGGGCGTTGATGTGCTGGGCCGTGACCAGTCCACGCGTGCTGTCCGTAAGCGGCACCATGGGCGCGAAAATCTCCGCGTCCTTAACAAGTTCCGACAGGTGAAAACACCGCTGGACACCGGCGATATCGAATGAGGCGTCCGGCGCGAAGGGATCCCATACCGCAACCTCCGCTCCCATCATGGCACACCACTTTGCGTATCGCCCGCCGATGTTGCCGATTCCAATGATACGCATGCACTTGCCTGCAATTGTGCCGTTGGCGAAGTTGACGTCGTCACCGAACTGAGCGCCGCGCTGTCCCGGTTTGCCGATCTTCGACTTGTAGTCCCAGGTCTCATGGCCCTGCATCATGGCTGCGTAAATGTGCGGTATGCGGCGAAGTGCGCAAATGGTCAGGCCGAGGGCATATTCTGCGACCGACTGTCCCCACTGAACGTCACCACACGGATGAAGAAAGGCGACACCTCGTGCTTTGGCCTCTTTGATGCCTTTCCCCGAGCCGGCCCTGTAATTTCTCTCCACGTAACACTCTTTCAGCGCCGTGAACGGCTCGAGATCTTCGCTCTCCGCCGGGAGACCGAGAAGTACCAGGCGGTGTACCGTGTGAGGGTCCGGGACCATCTCAGGAGCGCGGACGTCAGGCTCTTCGGTCCGGTAAAGCTCGGAGACGCCCTCGTCTTGCCAGCGCTTGTACCAGTGGTCCGCAGTGAAGGGCCACTGTGCGTCGTATCGCTGGTGTACGCAGATAACAGATCTCATGCGAAGTCTTCCTCGTGCTCGTGGATCCTGCCGAGATCAAGCTGGCCGCAGTGCAGTCCAGTTGAACTGGCGACGCTTGTACCGCGCCCATCCCAACATGGTATGCGGATAAAGAGACAGCGATTGTGGATGCGCAGGTTCCAGCTAGCGGCAGCGGGCATGGGGTACTGTTTACTTTCGTTCATTCCGCCTTTGAAAATTTGAACTTTCACAGAATACGGGGTAAGCGCCGAGACTATTCAGAATTCTCTGCCGGATGGCTGATTCCGATACATTGCGGGAGCTGCCTGGTCGACGGCAGAAGCATGGCGGCAACTACCAAACCGGGCCTTTCCTTTGCTGGCGCTCTTCTATAAATCGGAGTGACTCCCTCATCGAACGCGGCGAATCACCCATCGCACCGAGGCCCAACGGAGGCATCGTCGCGTGCATGCCTTTCGACGAGCCACAGCAACCCTCGAATAAACACCATCGCATCACCTACATTCCTGCTTCCCATTCGTCCCGACTCCTGTCAGAGTTGGGATTACCTTCCAGTAGGTATTTGGTGAGCACAGTCATGCGCGGTCAATGCGGATAGCTTGATACGAAATTCATGGAAAACGATGAAATCGGACCTACCTCGAGGGCGGATTAAGCAATCCATAGCGTTTTGGTGTTTCAATGGGTTTGGCGAAAAGTGGAACCTGGACCAAATGTGCCGCGTGGCCAAGCAGATCGGTTGCCTGAGTGTTGAGATCCTGGAAACGGCCGATCAGCTTTCGGTCGTTCGTAAGCACGGATTGACCTGCGCCATGGTCTCCCTCGATATGGCGCCTGATCCTCCATTCGTAAAGGGATTTAACAACCCCCACCATTGGCCGCAGCTCATCGCGCAAACGAAAATTGGGATCGATCTGGCCGCCCGGTTCGATTGTCCAAATATGATCTGCTTCACGGGATACAGTGCTCGTGATCCCCACGACCCAGATAGCCCTCACATTCAAAAAGAAGAGGGTGCGGAAAACTGCGTTAGAGGACTGAAACAGGTAATCGGTTACGCGGAAGAGAAAAGGGTAAACTTGTGTCTGGAGCCTTTGAATACACGGGACGACTCCCATCCCATGAAAGGCCATCCCGGTTACCAGGGGGATCACCTCGATTACTGTATGGAGATCATTCAGCGGGTGAACTCTCCTCGAATGAAGGTGTTGCTGGATATCTATCACACTCAAGTGATGGATGGAGACATCATACGCCGAATCCGGAATATCAAAGACTACATCGGTCACGTCCACACGGCGGGAAATCCCGGACGTAGTGAACTCGATGACAATCAGGAAATTGCCTATGAGGCTATCATGAAAGCCTTGCTGGAGGCCGGTTACAACGGCTACGTCGGCCACGAATACATCCCCACGCGAGCCGCGCTTCCGTCGCTCAGGGAGGCGGTTGCCCTCTGCGATGTTTAGCTAGGCGAAGATCTCGCGCATCACATCGAAGGCAACCTGCGAGACCTCACCCTGCCTGGGTTCATTCTCCCTCCAATGAAACTTCACTCAAGGAGCGCGTTTCAGGTTTCAGTGTTCAGGTGTCAGGACTTAATCAACCCTATGAATCGGCGAAATGCGTGAAACTCGTGCGTGGGCGGTACCGCATCGAAGACTTGGTTGCCCGAATTCCAAGAGGTGACGAATCCGCGGAAGTCGATTGGGGTGAGCCGGTGGGTGAAGAGGATTGGTGATGGCAGGCTACATCCCTTCGCAGGGAGATCTTGTCGCGCTCACTTTCGATCCGCAATCAGGGCATACGGTCCACCTTGAACGTCCAGAGGAGTGGCTGCTAGTGGCAAAGAATCATCTGTCGGAGTAGTCTGATCATGGTCTCAGCTATTCGCAGAGAATTCGTCGCTCTTCTGCTGCAGACGTGCGAGGTGCTCGGAACCCAAAAGGAGGTCACCGGCCTCAGCGAACTCCTCGACTTGGGAAGCCTTTCGTGACCCGACAATAGCGGTCAGGACATTATACTGCGCCAAGGCCCAGGCTACAGCTACGGCGGCGGCGTTGGAATCGCACTCCCGCGCTACGGCCGCAACTTCTTCCGCCACCTTGAGCGCCCCGGAAAAGAGAGGTTCCTGAAACAGTGGATTATTGAGCCGAGCAGGAAAGTGTCTAGCCTCCCTGCTTGTCCGCCCCGCCAGAAGTCCAACCGCGGTGGGTGAATAAGCCATATAGGGCAGACCGGCGCGCTTGCAGATTTCCCGGGTCTCCCCTTCGTAGCGGCGCCGCAGCATGCTGTAGGGAACCTCGTTAACGACGAACTTTGACGCCCCTTCACCGAGCAAAATCAAGTCGTCGCGGTGGAAGTTGGAAAGTCCCACCACGGTCGCTTTTCCGCTTGCCTGCAGGGCTGACATGATCTCAACGAGGGCCGCCCCACCCGCTTTCGAATTGATTTCTTCTCCGAGCCAGTGAATCAGATAGACGTCGACCCAATCCCTCCCGAGGGCGCGCAGTGAACCCTCCAACCGCTCTCGGTAGGCGGACAGACTCAGCTCCGCGTCGGGCCAGATCTTCGAAATAATGATGACGTCATCCTTCCGACTTCCCAGCGCGCGTCCAAGCCTTCGCTCGGATTCGCCGTCGCCATAGCCCTCCGCCGTATCAAAGGCTGTAATTCCACATTCGAGGGCGCATTTAACCGTCGTATCGGCCTCCCCGGTAGAACAGATGTCGCCCCATCCTCCGCTCGGGGCAAGTTGCCAGCACCCCAGCGTTACGACGCTCCATTGCTTTTCCAAACCGCGACAGTCTCGATACTTCATGTAAAAAGCCCCTTGCTTGTATAAGCTCGCTGACGCTCCTAGCAAAGACGGTCTGAAAGAGCGATTCCTTTTGTCATTGGGACACCGCACTAGGCCGGCCCTTCCATTGACAGACTCAACACCCTAGGACAAGGTCCTCAATTCGCCATCAAATCAGGAAAAGAATGTCCAACAAGCAACTCTGTGATCAGGTCACCATAGTCACCGGAGCCAGCCGCGGCATTGGCAAAGCCATCGCTACCGGTTTTGCAAAAGAAGGAGCAAAGGTGGTGTGTGCCGCCCGCACCCAAGCGGAATTAAATGGCACCGTGGCGGAGATCACAGATGAAGAGGGAACAGCCATCGCGGTACGCTGCGACGCCACCAATCGGCAGAATGTGGCGAACCTCATGGAAGCGACCCGGAACGCCTACGACGGCCTCGATATCCTCGTGCTCAACGCAGGGGGCAGCCTCGATGTCACGCTTCCCGTGGAGTACGCCGATCCCGATCAGTGGACCGCCGTCGTGGAACTGAATCTCTATTCCGCCTTTTACTGCGCGCAGGCCGCCATTCCACTCCTGAAGAAAAGCAAAGCCGGCAAAATCATTACCGTGGGTTCGGGCATGGGCCACCGCCCAACAGGCCGCATCTCCGCCTATTCAGTGGGGAAAGCAGCGCTTCGGATGTTTACTCAGGCCCTGTCTCTAGAGCTGGCCGAATACGACATCGCGGTAAACGAACTGGTTCCCGGCCCCGTTCAGACGCGCCCTCGCGAGGTCGAAAGGATCGAAGCGGGGATTTTCCAGGAGGGCGCTTTCAAGCACGAATGGCACAAGCAGCCCGAAGACGTAGTGCCCATGGCCCTTTTCCTCGCTACCCAGCCCCGCTACGGACCCACAGGGCAGACCTTCGCCATCAATCGGAGGCTTTTGTAGGATCCCTCGCAACGTCGCGGCTCATACAAGAGGCGTCCAGGCTGAACTGTGTGGAGCCGATGGTCGAAGTTCTTGTCTTGTTGCGGAATTCTCCAAGCCCCTTTAGTGTCTCAATCTGTCATTCTTACAGGAGGAAAGAGAGGAAAAAGAGGATTGTTAGCAGGCTCTCTTTGTTTCCTCTGTTTCCTCCTGTTTAAAATCATCTTATTCTTTATCAGACTTCCAGGCGGCAACCTGTTCTGCTGAAAGAGCGTACCGTGTTCCTTCCAGTACTTCCGGCACGAGCTTACTATTATACCGTTGCGCAACCCATTCCCAGACTGTTCTTCCCGCCTCATCGACTTCGAAGACCCTACCACGTCGAGCTTCTGTGATTAGCAAGTTGCCGTTCTCAAGTCGCTGGACTTTCCCTCCGTGCTTTGTGTAGAAACGCTGTATAGCCATTTGATTCGCTCGGTTTCCACATCGATCACAAATATCGCGCTCAGGGAGCGGCAGGATACGATGATGTCGTTCGCATTGAAGAGTGGGTACTGATCAGCCATGTAGGATGATAGGGGCTCAACATCGTTTGTATGCAAGACGTCGCCGCTGCGCCGAGCCGGCGTCTGCTAGATGAGTTTCTGGTAGCCGTAGAAGAACACGAGGCATGTCGCCTAGGCCACAAAAAGGAAGAGCGCAACTCGATCGGCCGTACGCTTCGTTGCCAACCTCACGGCGTGGGCGCGTCTTCCCGTAAAAGGCCTTCCGCTTTCAATTCGGCCCAGAGGTTGGGGGGAATCGGGTGTCTCAGAAGGTCGACATTGGTTCGTACGTGTTCCGGCGCCAACGCCCCGGGAATAATAGATGCAACGATAGGATGCGCCAAAGGAAACTGCAGGGCAGCGGCGGCCAGGCAAACCCCGTGCATGGCGCAAATCTTCTGCATCCGATCCACCTTGTTCAGGATCTCCGGCGGTGCCGCTTCATAACGGTAGATGGCGCCCTCGACCGGACCCGTGGCCAGGATACCGGAGGCAAATACAGCCCCGATTACAGCTCCTACTCCCCGTTCTTGACAAAGAGCAAACTCCGCGTCGAGCACATCCTGGTCAAGAAGTGTGTATATCAGCGCGACGATGAAAAAGTCCACATCAACAAGGTCGAGAAAGCGAGGTATCATGCCGATCTCATTGATACCAGCGCCAATGGCCTTGATCTGGCCGCTCGAGCGCAGCTCGTCCAACGCTTTCCATCCGCTCGTAAAGAGCTGAGCCAGATAAGCTGACACTCTTGCCTCAGTCTGGTGAAACCAGAAGTCGAGATCGTGGATGAGCAGCATATCAACGGAAGGAAGGCTGAGTCGCTGCAAACTGTCTTCAAAGGAACGCATGATACCGTCGTAGCTGTAGTCGTAGGTGAACTCGAAAGGGAGCCTTCCCACAAAGAATTTACCTTCGACGTTCTCCGGGTCGCGAGCGGCCTTAAATATCCGTCCGACCTTGGTGGAAATCATGAACTCCGCACGAGGCTGCTGGCGCAGGAAGTGACCTACCCGATGCTCACTCTTACCATGCCCATAAAAGGGTGACGTATCGAAGTAACGAATCCCGCTATCCCACGCCGCCTTCAGCGTCTCCTGCGCCTGCTCCTCGCTGAGGAAAGTAAAGAGGTCACCCAACGGGGCGCACCCGAGCCCCATTTCGGTAACCGATGCCGTTGATTTTCCTACTCTGCGCCTAGCTATCTCTGCCATACACTCCACCGTTTCTATTGGAACACGAATCGCTTGCTATCTTAAAGCTTCGACCATCCGCTTGAGCGCGAGCATACCGGGATCGTCAAGGCCGATCGTCTTCTCCCCGAAGATACGGGCTCGTCCCACTTTGCAGGGCCGGTCCCGGAACCGGTCCAGGGCTGCGTCAACCGCCTGATTGGTCCGTTCGATCATGGTGCCGGGATCGGATTGTCCCTCAACCGCCTTGCCGACTGGATCCAGAGCGTCCAGGATTGTCTTGTCGCCCAGTTGGGCTTGACCTCGCTGCGACATGCCCACCACCGCTTCGGCGACCAGATCACCCATTTCATTCCAAGCCAGCTTCGTCTGCCCCTTGGCCTTTCGCGCGGCCGCCATGAGGCCCGTTGCCAGCAACGTCCCAAGAGTGGATCCGGACACTCTCGTAAAGGCCTGGGCGCATTTCATGAAGGCCATCCCCACATCCTCCGGAAGGTTCGGCAAGTCCTCCTTCAATGTCCTCGTGCCCCGTACCATGGTTACGCCAAGATCACCATCGCCGATAGCACCGTCTGCGCGATTGAGCTCATCGGCCACTGTCTCCATATGCTCGATGATCTTCCCAAATCCGGTACGCAAACTCGCCGCGGTAAGCCCTTCGCTCATTAGACCACCCTCCAATGTGGACAGTCGCAAGGGGCTCTGAGAAGGCTCTCCAACTCATCGTCCAGCTTAATCAGGGAAATCGAGTAGCCCGTCATTTCCATCGACGTGCAGTAACGGCCTACCAGCGGTTCCACAATCGACACACCCCGATCCCTGAGCTGGGCGGCGACATACCGGTAGACGATATAGAGCTCCTCGTGCGGAGTCGCACCGAGGCTATTGCAGAGGACTGAGACGCGGTCTCCTTCATTCAAAGTGATGTCACTCAGAATCATATCGAGCATTTCAGCCGAGATTTCATCGGCCGGACGTAGCGCGCCTCGGCGGACACCAGGCTCACCGTGGATGCCCATGCCGATTTCCATTTCGTCTTCACCGAGTTCGAAAGTCGGTTTTCCTGCCGCGGGAACCACACAGGGAGTGAGGGCGACGCCGGCAGTTCTCATGGAGTCGACTGCCTTCTGCGCCACTGCCGCCACCTCATCGAGTGAGCCTCCTGCTTTTGCCTTGGCCCCGGCTGTCTTATAGGCGTAGACGATACCGGCGATTCCCCGCCGCTTGTCCCGTTCGTCGGGTCCGCCACTGGCGACATCATCACACCCGCGCACGGTGCGCGTTTCGATATCCTCCATTTCGAGCATTTCGGCAGCCATATCGAAGTTCATATTGTCGCCACCGTAGTTGCCGTAGACGAGCAATACACCCCTGCCACCGCTGGACCGGCGAATTGCCTCCGTCATCTGCTCCACATTAGGCGACGAAAACACGTCCCCGATGGCGCAAGCATCGAGCAACCCATCGCCCACATAGCCAGTGAAGACCGGTAGATGTCCCGAACCACCTCCGGATACGAGCCCTACCTTTCCGGCTAGCGGCGAACCCGGCCGCATAATTACCCGATTTTCGGGTCCACAACGCTCGTAATGGGCAGGATGCGCCGCACACATCCCTTCAAGCATTTCATCTACATAAGCTGACGGTTCATTAAGAATCTTTTTCATATCGGTCTAACAAGGGTTGGAACAATTTGGTTCTCTACCGAAGCTACGGGAGCAACCGGAACATGAAAAGTCAATTTGAAGCTGCTTCTCCTCAATCACGGACCAGCACGCCAATATCCCGGGTAAGAGCGTCGCAATACCACATCTCGTCCTCGCGCATGGTCAACCCATGGACTTCGTCCGGGGCCTCTACACGAAATACGTCGTAAACTCGCCCGTCTTTGGTATCGAGCAGGCTGACCGCACCGGCGGAAGTATCCGCCACCCACATCCGGTCGCCATCTCCCCAAGCCAACCCGTGGTTACGCAATCCGGGGGTTCGAAAGCAGTAGATTTCCCGCCAGGGATCGACGTTCATCACGTGAACCATCTGCGATGGAGGCGTAGCCACATAGAGTTTACCGTCTTTCCATTCCAAGCCGTGAGAGCCTGACACTCGAGCCCCGTCAACGCCTTCCCGAAAGGCTATAACCCCAGCACCGGGTGAGTCGTATTTGGCGATCGTCACTCCAGTTTTCGGATCGAGCTTGGCAATCTTCAGCTCATAGGTCGAGGCAACCCAGACATAGCCTCCGCCAAGGGTGATCCCACTCGAATGCTCAGTGTCGGTCTGCGCTTCAAACAGGGTCTCCCCGGTCTCCCAATCCTGCTTATAAACTCTGAGGTCTACCTGGTCGATACACCAAAGACCGTCAGGCGCCGCCTGCAATCCGTTCGGTTGTGGCCCCGGGCTTTTGAACCGTTTCTCTACATTGGCACAATATGAAGACATGACAGTGGCTTACCCTTCCTTGAAAGATTATGTTGGTGGGCAGATTAAAGAAGGTCCAGGGCACGCGGCAAGCCATAGCGAAATCGTGATTCAAACATTGACCGGGAAAACCCGCCTGACTCAGGCGGATGGACGGTGCCTGATTACGGAAAACCACAAGTATGTGCTGCACCAGTGGGGCGAGAACCGCGAGCAACTGTTTGATCGTAAGAAGGATCCCGGTGAAGAGGTAAACCTGGCATTAGAGACAAGGTATCAGGCTACGTTAGCCCCTCTTTCTCAACTGGGCGTCATTTTTGACCTAAGTCGTTGATAAACGACCAAAGGTCTCCACTACATCTCGCTAGTTTTCGATTCGATTTTTGGTGGCGGTTGTGCAGGAAGTTCAAGCTTTAGCTGGTTGAGCAATAGCTTTTGATCCTTACTGGGCTCGGTGTAACGGGTGAGCACCACGGTGCGCCCGTCGGTGGTGGGTAGCTTTACATCGAGCATTTGCATCGCCGCCATTTTCGAAAGCACCTCGGCGGCAGTAAGACCAGGGGCCAGATCGCGCAAGCGACGCTTCAGAGTGACCCATAGGCAGTAAGCCAGGAAGCTGATAAAAATATGGGCCTCGATGCGATCGTCCCTTTGGTGATGGATGGGCCGGATGGAGAGGTCATTTTTCATTTCCTTGAAAACTTGCTCGATCTCAGTGAGTTGGATGTAGAGGTGCCAGAGGCGGTGCGGATTGTCGGCACTGAGGGTGCTGCGCAACAGGTAGCGGCCTTCCCGGCGATAGGCCTGACGGTAGTTCTTCCAGTTCAACCGGAAGCTCACCGGCGAGCCATTGGCGGGGCCATCCTTGGGGGCTACGGCAATGTCGAGTAAACGCCAGATCCGCGGGCCGGCTTCCTTCTTGGCTTCGCCCAGTTTAATGAGGATGGTATCGCGCTGGTAACGCCGCTTGCTATCGCGGAGCTTCTTGAGCCTCTCAAGCAATCGGCGCAAACCGCGCAGACGCATACCCTTTTCTTTGTGCAGGCGCTCCTTGCTACGGGCCAAAACATAAGTTTCACCCCCCTCCCTGATGAGTTTTACGTCGATACCTGCACGCAGATTCTGCCACTGCTTTTGCAGCAACGATTGCTCGAACTTGTCCAGCCACGAGCGCGGCGTACCCACCAGATAGTCGATCGGCGGGTCGCTTGCGCGCATCTGGGCCAAAACCTCCTCGGTAGGTATCCCCCGATCCATCACCCAGATGCGCCGGGCCTTGCCGTAGGCCTTTTCGATGCGAGCAAGAAAATCGCCCAAGGTGGTTTGATCCAGGGTGTTACCGGGAAGCACTTCATAGGCAATCGGAAAGCCCTCCGGGGTGACTACCAGGGCGATCACCACCTGCAGACAATCCCAACGTTTGTCTCGGCTGTAGCCGAACTTGCGGATTCGGCTCGAAGTCGCTGGTTCCTGGTTCGGATCACACTCGAAATAGGTGCTCGTCAGATCGTATAGCAGTACCTCGTAACGGGCGTTGAACAAATCGCTCCAGCGGTTAGTCAGGTGGCTGAACAGGGCCTTTTTGTGCTCCAGCAATCGATCGTGGCAACGGTAAAGGGCGTTCTTCTCGGCCAGACCGAAGTCTTCGCCCAAAAGATCGCCCATAGCGGATCGCTGGTACCACTCACGATGCAGCCGCCACTCGCTTCCTGGAGCGATCAAGCGGTAAGCCACAAGGGTTTGCAGCACATTGGCCCAGCGCCTGCCTTGCCGCGAAGGAGCCAGCCGCTCACCCCAGAACGCGGCCAACCCCAATTGTTCATAAAGCACGCAGCCCAGCCAGCATGCACCCCATTGGCGGGGCCGTTCGATACGCAGATCTTTGAGCCGAATGCGAATGATGCTTTCCTCATCCACTGGTGGGGCCCGATCTTCGGGAAACAGCGCCACCTGCTCCGGCCGGGGCTTGCCCTCGGTGAAGATCTCGATACTCTTGCGCCACGAGCTGCGCTGGCTGTCGTTGATCTCTCCAAGGTACAACACCTGCCTCTGCACCACCCGACCGCCACGCACACGCTTATTTTCGACGATGTTCCAGTAGCAGTGCTCTTTGCCATCTTTGCGCCGCCGATTGCACCTCAGAAACATGATGGCCCCAATTATACAAACAAATCGGGGCCTGGGAAGAGGGTAGGTCTACACTACAGACCACTCTGCCAACCTTCCCCCACTGTTTATGCGACTCGACAGCCCATTTACCCCCGAAAAAAACTTTTTTAGAGGTTGAGTTGGTCAAGTCGGGTTAGATTGCATGCGCCAGAGTTTTCGGCAATGGTGCAAGCGGAGCGACGATCCTTTTGGGCGGACAATTCCGATTCAGTCGTAAGCTCGCTTCAAAGAAACGGATACATCCTGCCCGACTCGTAGCCCGGAAGCAGGTTATGGTGAGGTCGTCCCGGGATGAGTCGGTTCCCATCGGTGAATCCTTCGGGACGTCCCTTGAGGAAGCTGATCATGCGGTCTCTCCACGGTGCCAGAAGCGCATCGGCATCGTCACCCGCAGCAAGAGCCAGGTCGTGCAATTCACCCGGATCTTTCTTCAGGTCGAATAGCTGCTCTCTTCCAGTCTGAGTAAACCAGATGTATTTCATCTGTCTGGTAACGAGAAACTGCGACCCATTGTTGGGATCCGCATGGGGTGCATGCTCACCATGAATAATCTCACGCAGACCGCTCGCCTCACCTCTCATTATAGGGAGCAGACTCTTTCCGGTAACGGGTTCAGGTATCGCCAGGCCCGCCGCTTCGAGCAACGTGGGCATCACATCCTGCAAACCTACAGGCGAGGAACATTCAATCTCCGAGGGCCAACTCCAGCGCGCCGGAGCGCGGGCCAGGAACGGTATACGAGCAGCTCCTTCATAGGGTAGATTCTTGGAGAACATATGGTGATCGCCCAACATCTCGCCGTGATCGGATATGAAGAGGATGAAGGTGTCCCGGGGCACGATTTTCCCCAAAGCATAATCATAGCTGCTGATCGTTCGTAGAATCCGGCCAATCTGATCGTCAACGAAGTGGATGGTCGCGTAATAGGCGGCACGGCAATCGTGCAGATCCTGCTCGTCGATTCGGGCATAGGGAGCGTAGGGTCCCAATCCTTTTTCCGGATGGTCAAATCGAGGCGCCCAATCGCCGATCGCCGGCCGGGGCATCTCGCGATGGAAATAGCGATCCCAGTGGGCTTGCGGGGGAATAAACGGGGTGTGGGGGTCGAAAAAAGAGACATTGAGAAAGAACGGACAGGTTGGATCCCGCTGCTGCGTCAGGTAGCGGACCGCCTCGGTGGCACACCAGTAGGCATGCTTTCTCCGCTCAGGCAGGGTGTCCGGCCGGGCCGCCCAATATTCGCCCCAAACTCCGTGGTCCCCCCCAAGATCGGGAGCCGTCTCACCCTGTGCTCGGAGCCAGGCGGTGTAATCGGTCTCACCGCCAATTCCGTCAGCCAGGCTCATGTGGTCGAAACCAAACCGTTTGCGGCGCGGCTGCAGGTGGAGTTTGCCGACGAGCCTCGTCTCGTAGCCCCCTTTGGCCAGTTCACCGGCAAGAGTGTATTGCGGATCCCAATCCGAATACTCGAAGCCCACCATTCCGTTCGCTGCCGGGGCCGTGCCGGTCATAAGTGAACGTCGAGCCGGAATACAACTCGGGCATTCGGCATAAGCACGCCGAAAACGTGTCCCATTGCGCGCAAGGCTGTCGAGGGTTGGCGTCTGCAAGACCGGATGTCCTTCGATCCCCAAGCAGTCGCCACGATGCTGATCGGTGACGATAAGCAGGATGTTGGGCCGCTCGTTATCTATCGGCATGGTTCGGATCTAGTGTCTCGCACACTGCGGAAAACCCCAAATACCCGGAATTCACATTTTTTTTCAATTTAAACTAATTTAAGAAGCGTGATTGAACTCTAACTGCGGAGGATTTGTGAAAAATATCTAAAAAGGCTCTAAACCACCGATAGATACCGTAAATCAAGTTGATTTCAAAGATCTATTGTGTAAGTTACTTAGCAATCGACTAGGGTAGATCCCTTATAATCAACAAGCAGATGCTCAGAGGCCGCTCCCGCGCCAGGATCCACGAGGGGAACTCGAAGAATGGAGGCCCTGGCGATGTTCTGCAGGCAGAAACGAGGCAGAAGCGGCGCAGGCTGGGAGGGGATTCGCTGGCCGAGTTGATGGTGGGATCCGGAGCTTTAACTCTCGTCATGGCGGGCATGTTCAGTGCCTTAGGGCAGGCCTCAGGATTAGCGGAGAACGTCCGAAGCGCCGATTTCGCAGCCCAAACTCTGCTGATCGAAATGGAGGAAGTGCTTCTCATGCAATGGGAAGAGATCGAGGCCATGGGAACAAACAGCTCATTCGATCCCGGGACCTATTTCAGCGAAATTCCCTTACGTAACGCCACCTGCGCGCGAAAGATCACCGATGTGGATCCGAATATGAAGGAAATCCGCCTCTCCATCTCCTGGCAGGACCTGCATGGGATGGTTCACGATCGCGAATTTGTTACCTACTATTCGAAGAACGGGCTCTACGATTTCGACTACACTAGTTTCTGATCCTGAGTTCTGATTCCTCGTTCTCCCCTCCCCCCTCCCATCACTTTTGACATCCAGTGGTGGACAGCCACTCAGACCGTTCCCTGGTCGATTGCGGAGGCTTCTTATAGACGATGGTGCGACGGGTTCTGAATTGGCATGCTCAACTGTCAGACACGACGCTAGCCCGCTTTTCTCACAAACATCGTCGCGAAACCGTGTAGATTGCGGTAAACCAAGGCCTGAACGCAGTCTGGCGGACGACGGTGTGTTACTACACTCCTAGCTCGCCGGGCAAGTTAAGGCCTTGATTCACTGTGAGATACGTGGTTGCAGCAGATGGTTTGTGAGAAATGCGGGCTAGATGCCTTCCGCCGCAAACAAGGTATTCTTCGACGCCATGCTGATGATGCGGGAATAGTGGTAGACCTGCGCCGCCTCATCACCTTTTCCGGAAATAACGGTAGGCTGTTCGATGACAAAGTCAGCAAAGCTAGTCGTGTTGAAAGCCACGAAAGCTAAGCGAAAGCGCTCGATATTGCGCGCATAACCTTGTGTCAAATCGGGGAAAAGTACTGGGCCCGTGTCGACCTGCCAGATCATCCTCTCTTCGTTCGCGTTCATGCTTTTGACCGGGAATTCGATGATCGCACGTAAGCCCGTATCGTCATTCCTCAGCTCGGTTCGGCCGATCATGGGTAGGCCGCTCAAGGTTGCCCTTACTACCTGCTCGCCTACATTCAGTTCGGCAACATTCGGGGCCTCACGGAATACTTTGCGCTGACCACCCCACATTTCTCCTGATCTCTCATAGCTTATATAGCGATCATTGACCTCTGCATAACGCCGAAATATCGCCGTATAATCCGGCCCGAATACAGGCAGAAAATCGTAATTCGGGTCCTTGAAGAGTTCCTGCTCGGCAAACGTATCCTCGCTCTTACAGGAGGCGCATTGAACGTATTCCAGGTCCACGTTCGCGTTCTCGTTGATCAGACGACAGCGCGACTCGACCAGGAACTGGGGGGCATTATAGGGACCGTTGGTGCAGATAAAGGATCGGCCGTAGTCAAGACATCGCATACTCGGACTCTACGACCACCCACCCCCATCTGTCGACTCAGGAACCGGCCAAGCCGGCCAGCATGCGAATTTCCTGAACCGCAACCGACAAGGTAGCGAAATCGTTCGCCCCCGCACCGCGCATATCTCCGAACACCTGGCGGGCATGGTTGTATCGCGCGCCTGATCGGGTCAGCCAGGCCTCCACGGCATCTTCCGGATCCTGCTTTGCCCCATGCGCTACTATCTGATCGGCGATGCCACGGTGGAGGCTGAAGAGATAGTCGCGTAAAGTTCCGCGTGCCACTGCCGGCCAATGACCGTCCACTTTGAGACTTTCGATCTGCTGGCGTATCCAATCGAGGGAGAGTTTCCCATCGAGATGATAGTAGACTTTGGCGGCATAGGGGATGTCGACTCCGCCGGCAAAAGCCACTTCAACAATATTCAGCGCTGATACGAGGTGAGGAAGACAGGCAATGCGGCGAGCCACCTGCTCGGCCACGCCGGCACTCAAGAACTGCTGCAGCCGACCATAATAAGGCTTTCGAGCGAGAGGGGAAAGCAACCCGGGAGCGATCTTCTCCACGCTGCGCACACCCGATCTATAGCGCTTCACCGCGGCCTCGATTATAAGGCATTTCTCATCCACGCCCAGAAGCCACCGCGTTACGTGACGCAGAAAACGACTGGTCTGGAGAAGCATGGAGAGTTGTAGGTTTGCCGCAACCTTGTTGTCGAGCGCCTCGATGGCATACCAGGTCTGACGAAGAGAAAAGATCTCGCGCGCTGCCGTAAATGCACGCGCCACTTCGGCGGCGCCAAATCCGGTCTCCTCCTGTAGCCGGAACGCAAACGTAGGACCCATACGATGGGCAATGGTATTGGTCACCGCGGTCGCAATGATCTCCCTGCGCAGCCGGTGTTGTGCCATGTATTTCTTGAATCGCTTTTGAATGGGTCCGGGGAAGAACTCCTCGAGGTCGCCTATGAAAAAGGGTTCCTCAGGAACATCGGAGCGCAGAAGCTCGTTGTAGAGCCAGATCTTACTGTAGGCGAGCAGCACCGCTAATTCAGGGCGCGTTAACCCGTTGGATGCCTTCTCCCGCTCCGCAATTTCCTCGTCATCCGGCAGCTCTTCGAGAGGTCGATCAAGATCACCACTCTTTTCCAGGCGCCGAATGAAATAGGCGTGCTCACTAAGCCTTTCAGCCGCTCGCGTATCCATCATGCTAATGGCTTGGCTCTGCCGATAGTTGTTGCCCAAAACCATCTCGGCCAGCTCGTCCTTCATGGAAAAGAGGAGGTTCCGGCGCTCATCTTCGTTCAGCGCACCATCGTCGGCAGCCAGCTTCAGAAGTACCTTGATGTTAACTTCACGGTCGGAACAATCAACGCCACCGGAATTGTCCACGAAGTCCGTGTTGACATGTCCACGGCGCTGCGCGAACTCGATTCGCGCCCGCTGGGTGAGACCGAGATTGCCCCCTTCACCGACGACGCGGCAGCGCAGCTCATCGGCATTAACGCGCACATGATCGTTGCTACGATCGCCGACATCCGCGTGCGACTCGGCCGTTCCCTTTACGTAGGTTCCGATTCCCCCGTTCCAGAGAAGATCCACTCGCATTCGCAGGATCGAGCGTATGAGGTCGGTCGGAGTCAGTGAAGAATTCTTAATCCCGAGCATCCGGCGCACTTCCAAGGAAAGCTCGATCTGCTTGCTCTCGCGGGAGTGAATACCACCTCCGGGAGAGAGTAACCGGGTATCGTAATCGGCCCAGGTCGAGCTGGCCATACGGAAGAGGCGCTCACGCTCGTTGAAGCTACTCTTCGGATCCGGTTCAGGATCGAGAAAAATGTGCATATGATTGAAAGCCGCCCTCAAACAGATATGGGGCGAGAGGAGCATGCCATTTCCAAAAACGTCACCGGACATATCGCCGATACCAACGACAGTGAAATCCGTATTCTGCACATCGGTGCCGAGTTCCCGGAAGTGCCGCTTGACCGACTCCCAGGCGCCGCGAGCCGTGATTCCCATCTTCTTGTGGTCGTAGCCAACCGATCCGCCCGAGGCAAAAGCATCACCCAGCCAAAGACCGTATTCCGCCGCCACCTCATTGGCAGTGTCCGAAAAGGTGGCAGTACCCTTATCGGCCGCCACTACCAGGTAGGGATCATCGCCATCATGCCGCACCACATCAGTTGGAGGGACGACTTCACTTCTACTCAGATTGTCGGTGATATCGAGTAGTCCCCTGATGAAGTTCCGATAAGCATCGGTTACGGCCGCCATAATGATGTTACGGTCTCTACTTACGGGCAGTTTTTTGACAACAAAACCACCCTTCGCGCCAACCGGTACGATAAGCGTATTCTTGACCATCTGCGCCTTCATAAGGCCCAGTATTTCGGTGCGAAAATCCTCCCGGCGGTCGGACCAACGCAAGCCTCCCCTGGCCACCTTTCCGCCCCTTAAATGAACGCCTTCGAAACGAGGCGAGTAGACAAACACCTCATACTCCGGCCTGGGCAGCGGCAGATCCGGTATCAGCTTCGGATCGAACTTCAGAGAAAGATAACGTTTGTACCCTCCACGGGTCCCTGTCTGGTAGTAATTGGTCCGCAACATAGCGGTAATCACATGGGTGAAACTACGCAGAATGCGGTCGTCATCCAAGCTACTGATCGCGTCAAGCTGTCTTTCCAAGACCCTCCTGCAACCCTGCTCCAATCGCTTTCTCTCTTTCTCAATTCGCTTGGGGTCGGATTTCGCTTCAAAAAACTCCACCAGAGTCACGGCGGTTTTCACGTAGGAGCCCAAGGCACGTTCCATGGAGGCTTGGCTGAAAGGGACGCCGGTCTGCAGCAGGTATTTACCAACGGTACGCAGCAGGGTCGTCTGGCGGGTGTTCAGACCCGCCGCGAGAATGAGACGATTGAAACCGTCATCTTCGATCTGTTCCGCAAAAACGCCTGCGAACGCCTCCTGAAAGTCTTCCTGGACGAGGTCGAGATTCAGCTTTCGCTGCAGGCTATGCGCAAGTTCAAAGTCATGGATCCATATGCAGGCGCCCTCGCCCGAAGAAATCTCATAGAAACGCTCACTGACTACTCGCAGGCCAAAATTATTCAACATGGGAAGAATGCGGAAAATGGGGATCGAACGCGATCTCCTCAAAACCTTGAAGCGCAGTTGACGCGACGAAGCTCCGGGTGGTTGGTAAAGGTGCATCTGAAGCCGCTTAGGGTGCTTATTCAAGGCCTCGAAGCGCACGATATCATGGACTGCTTCGTCGCCGTCGACGTCTTCCTTGTAGGCTTCGGAAAAGCGATTGCGATAGGTTCGAAATTGGCCTAATCCTTTCTCTTCGCCGAACTTCTCTATCAACGCCTCACGCAGATCGTCCTCCCAGGATCGTGCCGCTTCTGCAATAGCAGCTTCAACATGAGAGAGATTGAATCTCGGAAGGGTGTTTCCCCTTACCCGTACGATGGAGTTCACCCGAGCCAACACCGACTCCGTAATTTGCACCGTGGACTCCACCGAATCGCCCTGCAAGGCCTCTTTCAAAATGCCTTCAATGCGTTCTCTTAACTGGGTCGAGTGGCGGTCACGCGGAACGTATACCAGGCAGGCAAAAAAGCAGCCCAACCGATCGGGGCGGATGAATACCTTAAGTTTGCGACGTTCCTGAAGCTGCAGGACTCCCAAAGACACTCGAAATAATTCCGCGGTGGAGCTCTGAAAAAGCTCATCTCTAGGAAAGGTCTCCAGAATATGAAGCAGGGCCTTGCCGGCATGTCCCGAGAGGTGGAGTCCCGAACGCGACATGATCTCCTCTACTTTCTGGCGCAGAAGAGGAATTTCCTGTGGACTTCTACTGTAGGCGGCCGAAGTAAACAGACCAAGAAATCGCCTCTCCCCGGTGATGGATCCGCGTTCATCAAAGCTGCGCACAGCGATATAATCCATGTAGGCCGGGCGATGGACCGCGGAACGGCAATCAGCTTTAGTGATTACCAAGGGCTCGCGAGTGCGATTCGCCAACGGAGGTTCCTGTTTCAATAGCAGTTCCGGTCGGTAAGGCTGGCCATTTTCATTTCTCAGAATTCCGAGAGCGGCCTCGCGATTCGGTTGGAGTAAAGCGACGCCATTTTTTTGCTGCAGACGGTAATCGCAAGAACCCAGAAAGGTGAAGTGGTCATCCGCCAACCAATCCAGGAAAGCCCTCGTCTCCTCGATCTGATGCGGATCGAGAGGAGGGGGCCGCTGCTGCAGGTCCTCACTGATCGCACCTGCCAGCGCGTGCATGGCAGACCAATCGTCCACCGCCGCACGGACCTCCCGCATGGACGCTTCGATTTCGCATTCGAGCCGGCAGAGAACTTCCTCATCCGTCTCCTGATCTATTTCGATGTGCTGTATAGACTCGAGGGATCCGGGACCAGAGGGCGATTCCTGCTGCACTACGTCCAGGAGCTTTCCGTCTTCGTCACGCTCAATGCCCATGACCGGGTGGGCCTGCAGGTGTATGGAATAGCCGTGGCGGTTGATGACCATGCAGAGAGAATCTACGAGGAAGGGCCTGTCGTCGCATATCAGTTCAACCACGGTGTGGGTCGAGCGCCACCCGTCGCGTTCAAGCGTGGGACGGTATACCCGCACCTTGATTTCACCCGCGCGACGCTCAGACGCGTAGCGGAATAGGGTCAAAACAGCGCCGCATAGATTCTCGCGCGTTTGGGCCAGGATGTCCTCATCGGGAACCGTTTGGTAGTAGTGATAGGCGAATTTCCTCGCCGTCTCAGACTCCCCTTCACCGCCTATTCGGTCCACAAGCAAGTCGACAGCAGACTCGATGAGGTCTACTCGTGCCTGCAAATTAACGGATGCTGTGCTCATGGCATGAACTTGATCATTCCGGTAGCTCTTGATGACCGGGCGAAGCAATGTATCCAGGGACGCCCTGATTTTAGCGGGATGAAACTGCAGGGTGCAGAGTCTCCCCCGGCGGATCGAACCCACCCCGCCCTTCGGGCACCCCTCCGAGGAGGGGACCATTGTAGCTGGCTGCCATTGGGCGAAGGTCCCCTCTTGGGAGGGGTGGCCGAAGGCCGGGGTGGGTTCTCCCTCTCAGGAGGGGTGCCCGACACGTCTCGGCGCGGCACGAAGTGCGGTGGCCGAAGGCCGGGGTGGGTCATACTCAGTCTGAGACGAGTTTCAGAGGAGCCTCCTCCGTCGCCATTATGGCTATGGAGGACGTGTTGGCGAAGACCGTTGTTGCGGGGAGTAGGCTTTCTAGAGGTGTCGTTCAATTTGGTGTGGTGTCTGGCAATTTACTTCACACTAAGCAACGATACCACTGTTTGCCCAGCCATGATTTACATCACCGGCACCGACACGGATCCTGGATATACGCCTCAATTTCACTTCCAGCGGCGGCCAGCAAAGGCTATCCTAGTGTGGTGACAGATAAGCATAACCAATATGGTAACGCCATGGGGTCGCTAGCGGCGTTGCCCACGCCGGGCGGGGCCGCACGGGCATCCCGACGAGTCGGGACTGAGGCTGAAATGGATCTGACATTGGCATCCTTATTTATCGGACACGATACTAGCTGGTTAAACGATCCTCCATCCAGGCCGGGTAGCTTTCAACTATGTTCACAGCCATCCCATAAGGCCTAAACCCTGAAGGCAAGCCTGAGGGATGGAGCGGGATAGCGGTTGATATGGACGGATGCTGTCCCACAGAGCTAAGGGGAGAAACCGGGCAGGTAAGCCTGTTGAGGCTGGGAACACATTCGATATCGGGTTCGTGCTGTCCCATAGAAGTCCGCCAGATCGAAAAGCCCGACGCGGTCCCAGAGCACGCCGCGCACGAGCGTAAACAACCGGGTGAAGCTGTGCGGCCACTGGCTGATAAAGGCAATGTATCGGAGCAGAACGAGCAGCAGCAGGGCGGCCCACAGCTGCCAACGGATGGCCTGCTTGGAATGCCCGAGAAAATCGCAGACCTTGAAGGTTTGCTTGATCTGCTTGAAAAACACCTCGATGCCCCAGCGGCAGCGGTAGAGGGCGCAGACACTGGAAGGGGCCCAGTCCATGTTGTTGGTGAGGAAAACCATGACGACCCACTCGCCGTTGACTTCCACTTCGGCTTCGATCCGGCGCAACCTGCCGGGATACTGCCGGCGGGAGGCGGGAACCTTCAGGGTGACCTCGTCATCCCGCAGGATACGTCCTTGAGGCTTGCGCAGGCGCTTGCGGCAAACATGGCAGCGCAGGTTGTCTTTGGCGCGCGTGACCCAGAATATGCCGCGTTCGCTCAAATGGAAAAGATTGGCAAAATGCACGTAAGCCTTGTCAAAAACCGCGATCTCTCCGGCCTGCAGCCCCGCGCACAGGGCCAGAGTCCGCGTGTCGTCGTGATGGGAAGCTTCTTCAATGACGGCAAAGCCGGGAAGAAAACTTTGCAGGTTGAGCCGCAGGTGCATCTTCGCCGCGGCCTTGCGCCGACGGTGCTTGGCCCAGTCCATGCAGTTGGCCACCAGGGCAATGGTGGTGGAATCGATCGCATGGATCGCCCGTTTGAAGCGACGGGGCAGGCCTCGGTAGCGCCCGGCCGGTCCAAAGCCCGGCGAAAGCTCTTGCAGATGCCCCAGCACCTTCCAGAACAACGCCTCCATCATGTCGCTGTCGCGCTCCCTATTGGCATGCGAAAGAGCGTTTCGGCTCGGTGCAACCGCTCCCCTGATCGCCCTGAGCTTGGCCGCATGATGCCGCAGGGTGTCGCAGACGTCGTTAAGCCCGATGGCATGGGTCAGTTGCGCAAAGAGCAGACTGACCACATGACTCCATGGCGTGAAGGTGCGCGCCTTTTTATCGACCCCGTACTCCCGGGCGAGTTTTTCCGTCAAATGCGACGGGATGAGTTTACAAAGCTGATGCAAGGTGCTGCTGTAGTGTTTGGTCGGCGTTATGTTTTTCATACTGCGGATTCTTTGGTCGGAATCCGCCGCCGACCACCTTTTTTTAACCCTGCCCGAAAGGGAGTCTCACCACATCCTGTGGGATGGCTGTGAATAGAACTTATAAATCAGGACACTAGCAGGCTACGTACAAGGCCCGAAAGCCTGCTAGTCCCAGAATCTCTGGCTGGCTGCGTAACTGAGAAGCCGGTGAACCAGGTCTTTCGTGATCCGGCATTGCACTTTCTCTCCAATCAGTTGCTCGACCGCCCGGTTTTCAAAGGACTGCGATTTGGTGACATACGGCTGGTAATTCTTCAGCAGTATCCTCGCCCGACGCTCAGCCTTCGTCAACGTTCCCTGATTTAGATTCGACTCGAAGCGAATCCTGTTGATGCGAAGATACTGAAAAGCCCATCCATTCAAAGACCTGAAGCTGGGAGCATTGGCGTTAGTTATAGGGAACACGCGGCCCAAACTTTGGGGAGATCGAACGATTTTCAACATCGCTTCGGTAGCGAGGTCAATGGGAATGATATTGATAGGACAGTCATTATCGGCTTCGATTCTTACCTTCTCGTCAGCGCTTTGCGCTTCGTCTTTCAACCGCTGTTGGACTCTGAGAACCAATCTGTAGAAGCCGTAAAAACCATTGAAAATGGAGGTTTTGCCGTCGGACCGCCGGCCCACCAGGATACTTGGCCTGAAAATCACCGCGTGAGGCATAATCCGCCGCACCAGGCACTCCGCCTCGAACTTCGTCTCCTCATAGGGGTTGTTGAAACTGTTCCACCCCACGCCGCAGCCACCAGGGACATCTTCCGCGGCGCCCTTGCCGGCCACGAAGGCGGTGCTGATATGAATGAACCGTTCGACTCCGAGATCCGCGGCCAGCGATAGGACGTTTTCGGTCCCTTTGACATTGGTCGCCTCCAGCGTCGATCGAAACGTATTGGTGAACTTGGTGCAAGCGGCAGCATGCCAAACTTCATCAATCCTGCCCACTCGAGACCGGATAGTGCGGGCGTCAAGGGGGAGCCCATCTCTGGTGGAGATATCACCGACGATTGCTGTAAAGCCGTCATTCTTTGGTTCAGACCAAAAGCTGAGGGCGTCTCGAAACCGATCCGCGTGACCGCGAACGATTCCCACCACGTGGTGACCACTCGTCACAAACAAATGGGCGAGGTATGACCCGAGGAAACCGGTCCCGCCGGTCAACAGGATAGTTTTGCTCATAAAACGCCCTACTTAAGGCTTTTACGCCGCAAAAGCAAACGCATCTTTCACCGTATTTGGATGCATACCCTTGTACTTAGACCAACTCTTAGACATCACTCTGGTCAGGCGCTTTGTCGATCGCCGTACTCGACTGGGAAGGCGACCAAATCGGCGAATGCCGTTAGAATCCTCCGAGGGCGCTGCACGTTCATTCTACCATGGCCGGTAAGGATATTATCGAGTACAAGCAGGTCGCCGTTTCTCCATGAGAAAATCACGGAATTATCCCAGGTGGCGCGCCGAATCTCTTCCATTTCGTCACGGAAAATGGGCGACCCGTCGCCATAGGTAATAGAGACGGGCATGGCATCCATAGCATAGAGGGTGGACACGCCGAATTTCAGAAAGGCGTTGTATAGGCGATTCTGGCGCGGTTTCACCTCGTCGAGATCGAGCAGAATATTGGTCTTGTGAAAGGCCTGCAGGTTAAGGCATTGGTCACCGGTTTCGGGATGGATAGGCAGCGGATCCACTACGTTCTCGGTATGCAGAATGCGGCCGTTCTCATGCCATTGGCAGGACATTCCACTTTTTCTCACAGCTTCTTCGATGGAATCGCGATCTTCCGTTCCAAAGGCTTCCATCCAGGTGCGGTTGATTTCGGAGGCCCATCCCCTTCGCCATTTCGGTAGACGACGGCGATAGCATACTTTCTTCTCCAAAAGTTTCGTGCGAACTTTCGAATCGAGGGCGCGGGCCGCCGCTCGCGAGTCGAAGAGAGGGGTTTCTCCAAAGCGAAGGGGCGCAGTCAGGCAGAAGAACGCTATCATCCCAGGTCGCTGATTTAGAAAACTGTTCTCGTTATGGGCCAAAATGGGGTAGCAGTCCGGCGTATCCGTGGACGTGAAGACCCTGTCGGCGAAGTTGCTGCGCGGACTCGTATCCATCGGATTCTCGGATTCCAGCTCATAGCCGAGAGCGAGAAGGATCTCTTTGAAGTGCTCGGCGTCGGTGAGTTCAAAGCCGCGCAGCAGGACACCCCCATAGGTCAACATATCAGGCCGCAACCTCTCACGTTCAGCGGTCACGAAAACACAAAGATCCCGATCAGGCCGCAACCTCTCACGTTCAGCGGTCACGAAAACACAAAGATCCCGAAAAGACCGCGCACCCTTTCCTTCCAACACTAGGGGGAGATCCGAACAACTCGTGGGCCGAGTCAATTCCGCTGAATTCAAGAATCTAGGGGTGACCATTTTCTACGAGAATTGATAAGAATTCGCCTTTCGCTGCCCGGGACCACTCCCAAGTCAAGAGCTATCTGACGAAGCGGCTCCATAGAGGCAAAGTGCAATGACATAGGACGATGGCAAGCAAAAGTTGTGCCGGGAAGGCATGTCCTCGCTCCATGCAGTGTCGATTGAAACGATCACGGCAGAAATCAACTCGCTTGCTTTATGCGCATTGAACCCTATTCTTTGCTCGTTTCAAATAGCCCTACGGAGTCGGAAACTCATGCCCCTGTCAGACGAGCCAATAATGCCATGAAAACGGAACCCGTGATTACCTTCCCTCAGGAAGAGATTGGTCCAGAAATGAGGGGTGCAGACGTCTTGGTCAAATGTATGGAGCGCGAAGGTGTAGAGGTAATTTTTGCCTATCCCGGAGGCGCCTCCATGGAGATGCACCAGGCGCTTACCCGTCCCACTTCAATACGTACTATTCTGCCGCGCTTTGAACAAGGGGGCGGCTTTATGGCCCATGGCTATGCGCGGGCCACCGGTAAAGCCGGCGTATGTATGGCCACCAGTGGCCCAGGAGCCACGAATCTACTCACCTGCATCGCCGATGCATTTATGGATAGCGTACCGCTCATCGCCATTACCGGGCAGGTACGGCAGGAATTCATCGGCAAGGCCGCCTTTCAGGAAACCGACGTATTCGGAATGACCCTGCCAGTGGTCAAGCATAGTTATCTGGTGCTTCATGCCGAGGACCTGCCCCGGATCGTAAAGGAGGCCTTTCACATCGCCCAATCCGGTCGTCCCGGACCGGTCCTCATCGATATCCCCAAGGACGTGCAGCAGGCTCTCGTAAAGCCTCGGTTTATCAACCATCTGGACCTGCCCGGTTATCCTGATCCACCCGTGGCCAGCGACGAGGAGATCAGGGACGCCCTCTCGCTCCTGCAAAGGGCCAAACGTCCTGTTTTCTATACCGGGGGCGGCATCATGACAGGAGGAGCTCAGGACGAACTCCTCGCTATCGCTGAAATGACCGGGTTCCCCGTTGCCACCACGCTGATGGGCCTGGGAAGCTTCCCGGAATCACATCCCCTTTCCTTGAGATGGTTCGGCATGCACGGTACCGTCTACGGGAACTGGGCCGTAGACCAGTGTGACCTGCTCATCACCTTGGGCGCGCGTTTCGATGATCGTATCACCGGCCGCGTGGATGCTTTTGCGAGCGATGCCACCATCATTCATGTCGATATCGACAAGTCAGAACATCAGAAGAATAAGCAGGTTGACCTACCTATTCAGTCGGACGTAAAGTATTTCCTGCGACGTGCGGTGGAGTTAGGTCGGCAGGAAAGTTTCAGCAAACCCGATATTACCGACTGGTGGGAACGCATTCGCGCATGGATGCAGCAGTACCCCTTCGCCTACGAAGAGAGCAACCATATCCTCGCTCAAGAGGCGATCGCCGTCCTCTACGAAGAAACCGGTGGAGAAGCCATCATCACCACCGGCGTGGGTCAACACCAGATGTGGGCAGCACAATTCTATAAGTTTCACCAGCCCAAAAGCTATCTCAGCTCTCTCGGTTTAGGCGCTATGGGATTTGGTTTGCCTGCAGCACTTGGCGCTAAGGTCGCCTTCCCGGATAGAACCGTCATCGATGTCGATGGCGACGGCTCGTTCCTGATGAACATTCAGGAATTGGCCACGGCCGTGATCGAGAACATCCACGCAAAAGTACTTCTGATCAATAATCAACACCTTGGCATGGTGGTTCAGTGGGAAGATCGACTCTACGATGGGGTCCGGGCCCAGACGATTCTGGGAGATCCAGACAATATTGGAAGTCCAGACAATCTCGACGGCCTCTATCCGGACTTTGTGAAAATGAGCGAAAGCTTTGGCGTAAAGGCGCGCCAGATTATTTCCAGGGACGATCTGAGAGAGGGAATTCGGGAAATGCTCGCGCATGAGGGACCCTATGTCCTCGATGTCGTCATACCCTACACTGAGCACGTTATGCCCATGGTTCCGGCTGGTTCCACAGCTAAAGAAATCCTGATCAAGTAGGCGGAGGTTTTTGCAGCCCGCTCATTCGCGCTCTTGGACGCGCGATGTCTCTACTACGAGACGGACCTCTATGCCCGTAGAGCCTTGGATGTAGGGAGGGAAGAGAAATAAAAAGCCACGCTGATCTTGATCGACACGTACTAGTGTGGTGTCCGTTAAATAACATAAATTAATTAGTTTTCCCTGTCTGCTTTGCCAAGGCACGTTTGGCGCGCTGGATCTTGCGCAGGATTTCCTCTCCCTTCGCCTTCCATCTGTAAGGCTTGGGGTCGAGGTTCCTTTCAGCCAGATAGGTTTCTATGTCTTCGACCAATTGCCTGACGCTGGTAAAACTACCATCCCTGATAACATCTTGGGTCAGTTCGCCGAAAAAGCGCTCGACCAGGTTCAACCAGGACGAACTGGTCGGGGTGAAGTGGATGTGAAAACGCCGATGGCGCGACAACCACTTGCGGACCTTCTGTTGCTTGTGCGTGCAGTAGTTGTCAACGATCAAGTGCAAGTCCAGCTGCTTGGGTGTCTCCCGCTCGATTTGCTTCAAGAACCGCAACCATTCTACATGGGTATGCCGCTGTTCGGTGCGTGCGATGAGCTTGCCGTCCAGATAATTCAAGGCTGCAAACAACGTAATGGTCCCGTGTCGCTTGTAGTCATGTGTCTTGGTGCAAATCTCTCCCACGCCAAGAGGTAAGCCCGGCTGGGTCCGCTCCAAAGCCTGGCATTGGCTCTTTTCGTCGCAACACAATACAAGGGCCCGCTCTGGCGGATCCAGGTATAAGCCGATCACATCCCAGAACTTCTGCTCGAAGTACTTGTCATTGGACACTTTGAACGTCCTGACCAAGTGAGGCCTGATATCGTTAGCCCGCCAGATGCGCTGCACGCTGTCGGGGGAAATCCCCACCTCCCTGGCCATGGTGCGAACACTCCAGCGAGTGCGTGGCTTCGGCGGTCGTGTAGCCTCGGTAATGACCTTCTCAACCTTGCCCGCCGGTATCCATCGGGGCCGTCCTCGTCCCTTCCTGTCCCGCAATCCCTCCAAGCCGTCTCGCTCAAAGCGTTGCGACCACTTGTTCACGCAGGGCACACTAACCCCGAGTTCTTCCGCGAGCTGCGCCTGTTTGACGCCTTCGGAACGACGCAGTACGATTGTCGCCCGAAGGCTGTCGCGCACGGATACTGTCGGTGCTTTCACGCGACGCTGCAACTCTTGCAGCTCAAGATCTGTAAGTTCAATTATGGATATGGGTCTTGCCATGCCGATAGCATAACATGGTAAGACAGATTAATTCAACTTAATTATCGGACATGAGACTAGGTTTTGGTAGCAGCGCTTCAACTCGTGCTCGAAGAAGACGGCGAATCCAACGTTCGTTGATCCCTCTGGAAGCGCAAAGGCATGAGATTGTCGATGGCCGAGCGTTATTTGCCGCTGCGCAACGATCCCCTGCAATTCCCAGCCGGAAACATTCGTAATCAGCAGGCTCGATTCCGCCAGCTTGGCACGAGCGAAATTCAAGGGCAGAATCTCATACCTCTCGCTATGATCATTCGTCATCGTCGGTAAGAAAACAAAGAGAACTTCCTTCCAGGACGGCTCTAAATGGACGGCCGCCACCACCGGCCCGCCCGTACAATCCGATTCCCCTATCCCTCCTTCAGGGGCGCGGAAAAATCGCAATGGCGATTGACCTCGATAGGTGTAGCGGGACGAAAAATTGCCGGAATAGAAGATAACCGGAATCAATTCACTCTCCGGTTGGCGATAAGACAGTCCCGGGAACCTCTTCAGCCCAAAAACCGCGAACTCGATCTCGTGTAGCCCATTGTCTATCTCTGAGCCAAATGAGGGATGCAGTACGGCCACGGCCAAGCTCAGGCCGAGATTAGCGGTAAGCAATCGTATTGCGCCCGGCGTCGGCAAAAGGTGGCGGTGGTGATTAAGGGACGTGAGGATTCGGTGCACAGCACTAAATATCTGCTCTATCGAGCCATCGGAGGTAAACGACGCGAAAGCGCCGGCCCATCCCGCTTGCTGAAGGTTGAAATGGGTCATCACCAATGAACACAGGATCGGGGAGGCGTTGTACAACAGCCTCGCACCAGGCGACCCCTTCTCGCTGACCATGAATGGGGTTCAGCACGTCACCATAGGCACGGACAAGAAAGGTGTCGGATCTGACATTAAGAAGGGGATCAAGCGCCGTCATCAAGTCAGCCTGACTTAGATAGGCGGGGCAATGGGCGTAAACGTCCCTGCCCTCCTTATCCCGATGTATATTCGGTAGCGCCGCAATGGCGGATTCCAAAAGGCTCAACGATTCGCCGGGGGCCTGGGGATTGGGGTATCGATGATCCGTACCCAGGAATGCCTCAAGCGAAGTAAACGGTCCCGATGATTGCACTCGATCGCGCACTCTCAACGCGATCTCCCAAGCCAGTTGCCGAACAGGATCGACCGCCTCCTCATCGTTCACCAACGAAGTCATGCCTCTACGGAAAAACTGGGTTGGCGGATGGTCAGGGCCGCCGTAGGAAGGCACGGGAACCGTTTCGTAGACCTCCTGCAGACTTTGCGGGAACCGCAGGAAGGCCGCCCTCAGAGGCTCTGCCAGAGGCTCCAGAACTTCTCCACCGTCGACTCCCTTTTCAGGGCTGCCCAAGTGCACCTCGCGTTTCAGATATTCCCAATCGTCAAGCACTAACGATCGCAGAATCGATTCCCATGCTTCCGGCGAACCCGAGTTTATATTAAACGCTCCCTCCACGAGAAAGAACTGAGCCGACGCCTCTCCGGCTCGTCTCAGGTCGCCCCAAGTCACCGTCCCTTCGCGCAACGGGCGAGCAAGTGAAAGGCGGGGGTGAGGTAGGTTTCCGTGTACGCTACCTGATTCCTGCACCTGATCGAGATCTCGGAGTCCGGACAGGAAAAACTGGTCGAATATTCGATTCCACCGCGATCCCGCGGCGCCACCCCAACCGTTGCCGATGCTGAAGGGCCGGGCGCCCGCAATCTGAAGGTGCTGGAGGGCACCGAGGGAAAGATGAGGCTGTCGAGGAAGTTCAAAGAGCGGCACATCCTCCATGATGCTTTTTCCTGAGACTCCGCTGGCAGCGCTGGATTCCGACGAGCCCATCTTTCTGTCGAATAGGTGATCAAAGAATGAAATGGGAATCGCTCCGGTGAACTTTTCCGCCTGCGGAGCACCGTCTGGAATGTATACCCCTTGGCCGGCCGGGTCGAACTGGTGACCGACGGCACGAGGGTCTCCGCGCCGTAGCCAGGCGCCCTTGGCCCAACCATTTCCCGTAGCCACAAAGCCCGGTTCAAAGAGGTAGAAGCGTAGACCAAATTTCGGATCCCGGTTCGTGCGTTTCCAGCGAATGCCGGTGTCGAAAGCCTCGAAAATGACTCCCTCTATGCGGCAAAGCCTGCCCCCTCCCGCGGACGGGTTCAGGTTCAACTGTACGGTCAGATCCAATGGCTCTCCGCCGCTATCGAGACCGATCCAAGGTACGTCCTTGCTTCTGCCGGGAGGGAGTTTGATTCCTGTAAAAACCACCCATTTCGCCGATGTCGGTGCTCTAGAATAGAATATCGCCCGGTCCGCATCGGTTCCTCCATGAATATTCAACGCCACGTTAGCATTACCGAAGTTATTGGGACCAACCCACCCATAGACTCTTCCGGGCAGCCAATTTTCGTCACCCGTCCCAGTCACGCCGACATCATCGAAGGGCAGCTTTATTTTCAATACAGGGTTACCCGAACCATCGGATGCGTTAGCAAAAAGAGCTTCAAAATCGAGGTCGATTACCTGCCCGCTCTCCGCAATCAGCGAAACACTCCTGGGCAGGCCGCTGATCAGGAGTTCGAGATCCTCGGCAGCCAGAGCCGAGGTGTAGGGATTCCAGAGCTCTAGGTAGAGGGAATAGCCCGCCATCAGGTCATCCTTATCGGGGAGCGGAGAGAAATAATTACTCCTACGATATCTCGTTGGGTCAGCACCGTGAACGTCGAAAAGGATCAGAAATTCCGTAATTACCGGAGCCACACTGAATACAATCTGCCCCGGAGAGGCCGCCAAAGGTGGCGTAATATTATAGCGGCGCCCCACATCATCACGGCTGCCCGTGAAGGAATCTTCGGGATCTTCATCGGGCTGAATCATATATCCCTGACTTCGATGCCCGTAGTTCATATATGCTTCAAAATGTTGGCCGAGCAGCTCGGGTCGTAGGGAGAGATCGCGTCGCAGGCCGCTTTGGGGCGAGGCCAAAACGCCCCTGGCACGGGGAGTCAAATGGTGATAGCCCGATCGGATCCGCTCGGGATCGACGCCGTTCACGTGGGCCAACATTCCCCGCGTACGAACAAAGTAAATGTCTTCGTCACTGCCCAGAAAGTCGACCCCTCGCCAGTCTGAATCGGAATCGGAGAGGAGGTGGGAATTTGCCATCCGTGGGGGGAGCATCTGCACGAGCCTGTCCAAATCCGCGCGCGTCCAGTCCCCAGGCGGCATTGATTGACCCTTGGCTCGTCGCAGGCTCAGTTCGTCGGCGAGGGCCACGCTGGCTTTTACACCTTCATCCGCAACCCAATAGGCAAATGAACCTATGGGGGAGTTACTCTCTATCCCCTCTGCCGCTCCCGCACCTGGAATGGGTACGCGTTCGACAACCACCCGGCCCTCAGGATAGGCAGCGCCTAAAGAGCCCCTCCCAAGCAACTCGATCTCGAGATCCGCCCAGACAGCCGTCCCGGGATCGGGTGCCTCTCCGGATACGAGCCAGACCGGGCCTAAAGCAAGGTTGTGCGCATCCCAGATTCCGGTCCAATAAGGATGAATGGTTGCTTCGCCATTCTGGAGTTCACCGGAGCCGGAATTGAGTAGATTTGCCTGGGCCGAGATACATTGATCGCGTCCCGCTACCCGCTGCAGTTCGCCCAGGGCGATGTGCAATCCAAACACCGCATTCTGCCGAGCGAGTGCCTGGGCCTGGGCGGCCTGGGCCCCCCTTGTCTCTATGCGGATGAACGTTGTCAGGCTGAGCAGCAGCAGAACCAGAAACGCCATCAGGCTGAGCGCCAAAATGAGAGCAAATCCACGCGTTTGTCGGTGCTGCCCAGATTCGGCGAGAGGCGAACCGTTCCCTGCAACACTGACTCGCGCCCATCGCATGCTGGATTGTCCTGTCTCGCAAAAAAGTCTACAACCTATTTGTGAGACAGGACACTTAAGGTCTCACTACCACCGCCACGCGAGCGCTCGGGCAAAAGTAGCGTCGGGCAAATTGTTGCAGCGAATCAGGCCCGATTCGATCGATGCGGGCGTCGAAATGTTTCCAATCATTTATAGGTAGCCCATAGAGAGAATTGAGCACGGCCGCCATGGCTCGTGAGCCCATGCTCTGCATGCTCATCCTCTTTTGTGCCTTCAAGCGGTTGCAACAGCGACTCACTTCGCCCGCGGTAATGTCGCCATCACAAAGTCGCATCACCTCTTCGTCGATCTCACCCAATACCTGCTCGAAATGATCGGGATGCGTCCCCGCAAAAAAGTAGAACATTCCCTGCTTCAAGCCAGGTATGCGATTTGCCCCGATAAAATAAGCGAGGCCGAGTGATTCCCGAACCTTCTGAAACAGCCTTCCTGACATCTCGCTGGCCAACTCTTCCAAACAGGTGCCATCGTAAAATTGGTCGTCAGCAACCCCGCAATCAGGATACGCCACCATGACCACGGCCTGTTCGCGCTGCATGTTCACAGTGTGGATGCCTGACCGATATTGCAGATGCTTTCTGTCAGAGGCCGGCTCAAACAAGCCCGGTCCTAATCCTGACAGTCGCGCCTCTACAGCCTGCCTGGCGACATCTGCCTCGATCGCACCGGACAGAGCTACGACCAGGTTTTCGGATGAGACCAGACGCGCGTACTGTTTTTTGGCATCTTCGATACCAAGGGCGCCGAGGGACGCTTCCGTGCCGAGCGAATCGTTTGCGAAGGGATGGTCTCCAAAAAATTCCCGTCGTAGCGTTCGGCGGCCAAGCTCGACAATATCGTCCTGGTCTTCCCGGATCTGGGCGATCTGGCTATCACGTTCCAACGCAAAAGTCTGGGGGAGGAAGTCCGGCCGCAGCAACGCCTGTTCCAGCAATTCGAGCGCGAGGTCCAAATCCTGGGGCAAGACTTCTACCTGCAGACCAAAGGTATTGTTTCCCGCGAATTCAAAGAAGCTCCCGCCAACATCTTCGATGGTTTCGGCGACTTCGAGCGCGGACCGGTCTTTCGTATCTTTGGTCAAGAGCGTGGACATTAAAGCAGTAATGCCGCAGTTATCCGGCGTTTCGTAGAGCGGTCCGCCCAGTCCGGCTACGGTTACGTGTACTTTCGGAAGTCGGCCGTCTGACTGGGTCAGAATACGTAACCCATTTGCAAGTACGGAAACACTGAAATCCTCGCTAGGGGCCTTTGGTGAGCTACCGTTTCCTGCTCTTGGTTTCGCCTGTTTCGCCACCTGCGGCTCGAGTCTGACACTGGTCATCTGATCCGGCGAAGTCATCCGCTCGAGAAGCTCACTCAATCGCTCGGCCGACCACTCCTGCAGGCGTTCGAAATACCTTCTCACATATCCCAAATCACCTATCACGACCTCGGCAAGTCCCAGACGTGAAGCTTGCCCGCCCATGGTTTTTCGGATGTTGACTTCACTCACCTGTGCCTGCCTTACGGCACGATTTACTCGACGGACATCAATACCGGTTCGCCCTATGCCTTTAATGGTTTCCAACAGAGCCGGTACTACGGCATCGGATTGCTCGATATCACAGAGATAGGAAATCCAAAGCAGGCCCGAGTCTCCGGGCGCCCAACTCGAAACATCTATATCGTGCACCAGTTTCAGTTCATCCCGCAATCTCCGCCAAAGCAGAGAGCTGTTTCCCCCGCCCAGGATGACGCTGAGAAGATCGATGCCGGGTGCGCGGGGATCGGCCAGTCCCGGAATTTTGAATGCCACGCTGCCCCGGCAGACGTTGACCTCTTCAAAAAGTCGATGGTCTCTGCGGGAAAGCTGCATAGGCTCTTCGGGAACCACGACCGAACTTAATCGCTGCAGCGGGAAGGGACTGAATAAACGCTCTATTTCTGCCTTCAGTCCAATCAGGTCAAAATCGCCGACCACAACGAGGACGGCATTGTTAGGGACGTAACGTTGCGCGTAATAGGCTGCCAGTTCGTCTCGCGCTAAGGTTTCAAACACCTCGCGAATTCCAATTACGGGAAATCGGTAGGGATGGCAACGATAGGCTGTCTCGAACACGGCTCGTGCCAGCTGCCGGTCCGGATCGTCCAGACCCATATCGATCTCCCTGAGAATCACGTCACGTTCCCTCTCCACCCCCTTCTCCTGCAGCGTGGAGCAAAAGGTGACATCGGCCAGGATGTCCAGCCCCCCATGCAAATGTTCCGAGGGTAAATCCAGATAGTAAACCGTGCGATCAAACGTCGTATAGGCATTGATATACCCTCCTGCCGCGTGTACTTCCCTGGTGATATCAACCGCGCTTCGTTTGGCGGTGCCCTTGAAGATCATATGCTCCAGAAAGTGGGATATTCCTCCTCCTTGAAGCTCACCCTCGGACACGCTACCTGCCTTGACCCACATCTGGGCCGAGGCAAGCCGACTCGAGTGATCCTCCCTTAATATGATTGTTAACCCGTTGGCCAGGGTGTAGCGCTCAATGGATTCGTCCAACAGCGAGGATATCCAGGACGGCAATTTGCCTGCGCCCCCGCATCCCTCACTCCTGGCTGTCATCATGATCAACGCCCGGGTTCAATTTCGCCCTGGGGAGGTAGGGCACGAGAAACTCCCGACGAAAGCTATACCCTGACACGAAGTCATTCTTGCTATCGTCGTCCGTTTTCCCGAATACGCCGTATTCAACCAGATTAAACACAATTTCTCCGAAATCGGCACATTTTCCCACACCCCAGTGACTAAACAGGATGATCGTCATGGGACCAAATTGCTCGAGCGCATATTCTCGTATACCCTTCAGAAGTTGCTGACCGGAAACGTGGCGGCTGGCGCCTTCATGCCGGTCCTCCTGCCGAGCTCTCAACGTATGATCGAGAGCTTTGCGCACAAAGAAATAGGCACCCTTGTCGTAGCGAGCATCCTCCTTGACAATCAAGTCCACTACTTCGGAAAAGTCTTTCCCGTTCATTGTTGAAGAGGCGGATGTCCCGCAATCCTGCACAGGCTATAATCTGTCCAGGTAGCGGGACTTCCTCTAATTTCGTCAATCAAAGCCTATGCGTAAGGAGGCGCAAAGAAAATCGCCTACAGACTCCAAGTAAGTATATTTTCATCGGAATCTTAAGTAATCGCACCGATGGGCCAAGCGCGAAAAAATGGGTAGTATGCCCTAGAAAAAAGGAGGAGTAGCACCCATGTCACGAAATATAACAATCATCATCATCTTAATTCTGGCCACTTCCGCCATCACCGCCACCGTTTTTCGCGTCATTTTGTAAGGCTAAAGTTACGATCGCGTCTGCAGGTCCCGTGAGTCCGTTTGCTCAACGTCATTCGAATTCTACTTTTCCGCTATCCTGCGTATTGCGGTGTCAATTTAAGCAGAAGCGCGTACGTCCGATGTAAAGTCCCAGAAAACGCCCACCGTGGACCACGCTTGAAGCTGCCGCTCCAAACAAAACTCATGATCTACTCGGTCGCCGTGATCGGCGCCGTAGCCATGGCCTTTACGATACGGATCGTGGCCGTCGACCGAAGCTCGATTCATGCCCATTACAAGCAGAAGGCGCAGGCCCTGGCAGAAGGGCTGGGGGCAGCCGTCGCAGAGGATCTCGCGGTCTCCGACTTATCGCGCCTTCGCAGATCGGCCAAAGCCCTCCTCAAAGACCCGGAAATCTACGCTGTCCAGATTCTCAATACCGCTGGTAGGGCGTTGATTACCGAGCACAGGATGAACACTGGGATTCCTAACTTCCCACCTGCCAAGTTAAAGAACGATCTGTTTCTGAGCCACGGGCCTATGACTCTTGAGACATCAGGTGAACTCTACTGTGGACTGCCCGTAAGCACATCGGATGGCACTAGCGCGGGCTTTGTCTTTGTCTCCGTTTCCCGCTACGCCGAAAGAAAACTCATTCGAAACGCAATTCTGGACACGGTCATTATAAGTTCGGTCCTGGGCTTGGTGGCCATGGCCGTCTCTGCCTGGCTGGCGATGCAAGTTACCCGACCTGTCAAGCTTCTCACTGAAACAGCCGTGGCTCTGGAGCATGGCGACCGCTCTAGAAGAGCTCAAGTTGACAGCGGTGACGAACTCCAGGTGCTGGCAGGCGCTTTCAATAGAATGGCTGAGCACTGGAAGACGTCTGAAGACCGAGCCGGGCAACTCCGTTCGCAATTGAAAGACGCACTCATGCGAGCCCAAGAGAATACGGAGATCGCGCAGAATGCGAACCAGGCCAAGTCAAGTTTTCTGGCTACCGTAAGCCATGAGATCCGGACTCCAATGAATGCGATTTTGGGCTTCGCCGATCTGCTGCTCGATACGCCGCTGAACTGCGAGCAACGACACTGGGTGGAAATTGTGCGCAGCAATGGGTTTTTCCTCCTCGAGCTCATTAACGGCATCCTCGATCTATCCCGCATCGAGGCTGGAAAAGTCGAGCTTGAGCAGAGAGATTTCGAATTGCGATCCCTGGCCGAAGAGGTGGTAAGCATGTTCGCCCTCAGACTGGCTGAATCTCCGCTGGAGTTGCATCTGACCGTGGATCCGCATGTTTCCGAGTTCCTTATTGGGGATCCCGCGAGACTGCGTCAGATTCTCGTGAACCTCATCGATAACGCGGTGAAGTTCACGTTCAAAGGTGAGATTAAGGTGCGCGTGGCCGTGAATCGATCCTCTCTCCATACCGACTGCGACGAAGGAACCTTGTGCCAATGCCTCCAGTTTTCGGTCAGCGATCCCGGAATCGGCATTCCCCGGCACAAGCAACATTTGATTTTCAAACCGTTCTCCCAGTTACGCGTCTCGGAACACAAGAACCGGGCGGGGTCCGGCCTTGGACTGGCCATCTCGCGGTCCCTCTGTGAGACCATGGGAGGAGAGATGTGGGTGAAAAGCGAGAACGGTAGAGGGAGTACCTTTTCTTTTGAAATTCCCTTCGCGATTCCCGCTACGCGATTCAATCGAAAATTACCTGAAGAATTCGAAACGCAAACTCATGGGCAAGGTCAGGCCCCTGATCCCTATCGAATCATATTGGCCGAAGATGATCAGAATAACCAACAGATCACCCGCATCATGCTTCGACAGCTCGGCTACGAAATCGACGTGGTAGAGAACGGAGAAGCGCTCCTGAACAAAATACAGAAACAGCGCTACGACGTCATCTTATTGGACCTTCAACTCCCCAAAATCGACGGCACGGAAGCGACCGATCGCATTCGAAACGGCGAGGCCGGGGAGGCCAACAGCAGAATCCATATCATTGCCGTGACTGCCAGGGCCATGGAAGGAGAAAAGGAACGCTGCCTGAGCCATGGCATGAACGGGTTCATTACGAAACCGTTCTGTCGCGATGATTTCAGGCGCGAACTCGAGCTCGCCCCTCCCTCGGTAGCATGAGGAACGGCCACGCGATGGCGTGGTTAACCGTTTGTCGGACTTACGGCACAACCGACCTCGCCCGGATATTTCCCGAAGCGAGTGACAGTTTCGGGTTTGTAGACGTTCACTGCCGCAACAGAGAACGCAGAATCTGATCAACTTTCGCGGGATCGGCCTTACCCCGAGTGAGGCGCATCACCTGGCCTTTCAGAAAGTTGATCGCCCCTTCCTTTCCCGACCTGAACTGTGCCGCCGGCTTTGCATGGTCGTCGATCACCGTCTTGCAGATAAGCTCGATTTCAGCGGAATCGGTCGACTGTCGCAGACCTTTCTCGTCTATTATTTCGGCCACATCCCCTCCCGACTCGAATATTTCCGTGAAGACATCCTGTCCGCTTTGCTTGGATATGGTGCCCTCATCTATCAATCGTACAAGGGCCGCCAATTGCCGAGCGCTGATTCTGCTTTCAGAGGGCGAATCGATTCCGGCAGCTGCCATTTCTCTGCGCAGGTCGTTGACCACGAAATTTGCCAACTCCCGAGGCCGCTCACAATGGGCCAATGCCTCTTCAAAAAACAGGCTCAGGCCACGGTTTCGACAGATGACCGATGTCACGGTAAAAGGCAGCCCGTATTCATCGATATAACGCCGTTGTTTATCGAACGGCATTTCCGGAAGGTTCTTGCGCAACTGTTCCAGGAGGTCGTTGCCAATTCTAACCGGCATCAGATCCGGATCCGGAAAATAACGATAGTCATGGGCCTCTTCCTTGGATCGCAGCGCCACTGAATAGCCCTGTAGCTCATTCCAATGGCGGGTTTCCTGGGCAACGGTTCCTCCGGCCTCAACCACCTCCCGCTGTCGCCGCCTCTCAAATTCAAGGGCAGCCCGCACTCCCGATACGCTATTGAGGTTTTTTACTTCAGTGCGCTTGAAAAGCTCATTCGAACCCTCCGGCCGGATACTGATGTTGGCGTCGCATCTGAGCTGACCTTTCTCCATATCGCAGTCGGAGATACCCGCGAATGAGAGGTTCATGCGCAAGGCGTTGAGGTAAGCTGCCGCTTCTTCGGCGGAATGGATCTCGGGCTCGGAGACGATCTCAATCAAAGGGCAGCCCGCCCGATTGAAATCAATCAGGCTGTAATCTCCAAAGTGTGTGGACTTGGCAACGTCCTCTTCCAGATGAATCCGGGTCAATTGGATCCGGCGATGTTCACCCATCACGTTACGGGAGGGACCGGGCAGCTCGATTTCCACCGACCCGCCAACGCAAAGCGGCTGATCATACTGGGATATCTGATAGTTCTTAGACATGTCCGGATAGAAGTAGTTCTTCCTGTCCCACTTGCATTCCGGAGGGATCTCGCATCCCAATATCAAACCGACTTGGATCGCTCTTTCGACGGCGGCCCGGTTGAGCACCGGCAGCGTACCAGGCAATCCCAGCACTACCGGGTTGGTAAGCGTATTGGGAGGTGCCCCGTAGCGGTAAGCGACCCGCGTGAACATCTTGGACACGGTCTTTAGTTGGACATGTACCTCGATCCCGATTACCGCCTCCCACCTCATTGCAGACCGTCCTTGCATCGCTGTTTCCGCACGAGCTTCACTCTCACGAATCTCATAGTTGGAGGATTTTCCCGAATTTGACACACGTCAGCTCCCGATTCCAAGGTAAGCACTCAAATTCCCGGCCGCATCCTGGAATATGGGTGATCCTGCTCAAACCGGTAGGCCATGGCAAGCAGACGGCTTTCGTCGAAGGGTTTGCCGATCAACTGGATGCCGATGGGCAAGCCCTCGCGCGAGAATCCGCCGGGTATCGAAATTGCCGGTAGGCCGGAGAGATTCACGGACAACGTGTAAATATCGCTCAGGTACATGGAAAGGGGATCGCTGAGACGTTCCCCGATGACAAAGGCGGGGGTGGGAGCAACCGGCGAAATGATGGCGTCAACACTGGCAAAGGCATCGAGAAAGTCCTTCCGAATGAGGGTCCTCACCTTTTGGGCGCGAAGATAGTAGGCGTCGTAATAGCCGCTGCTCAGGGCGTAGGTGCCCAGTATAATCCGACGCTTTACCTCGGCTCCAAATCCTTCACCTCTACTACGAAAGTAAAGGTCGAGGTGGTCGTTGACGTTTTCGCTGCGATATCCATAGCGCACGCCATCATAGCGGGCAAGATTCGAGGACGCTTCCGCGGTCGCGATAATATAATACACGGGTACCGCCAGGTCGGTAAGAGGAAGGGAGATCTCCCGTATCTCACAACCCACATCGTCAGCGTAGAACTGAATCGCGCTCTGGACCGATTCTCGTACTTGCCCATCCAGCCCCTCACCGAGGTACTCCTTCGGCACGCCCAGCTTCCAGGGATCCGACTCCCCGCGCAGTGATTCCAAAAAATCCGGAATCGAAGTTTGGAAGGAAGTAGAGTCCAATGGATCATGACCGGCGATTACCTGCAGGAGCATCGCCACATCCTCAACGCTCCTACCTACCGGACCGATCTGATCGAGAGATGAGGCAAACGCCACCAGACCGTAGCGGGATACCAATCCGTAGGTCGGTTTCAACCCCACGACGCCGCAATGAGCGGCGGGCTGTCGAATGGATCCCCCGGTATCGCTCCCCAAAGCTAAAACAGATTCACCGGCAGCCACGCTTGCCGCACTGCCTCCGCTGCTCCCTCCGGGCACTCGCGTTGTATCCCAGGGATTTCGCGTAGTCTGGAAAGCGGAGTTTTCAGTCGATGAACCCATCGCGAACTCGTCCATGTTCAACCGACCCCAAATCACGGACCCCGCCTCTTTTAGGCGACGAGTGACGGTGGCATCGTAGGGGGAAACGAACGATTCAAGGATCTTGCTCGCACAGGTGAGTGGTTGACCCGCCACCGCGATGATGTCCTTCAGACTCACTGGAATCCCATCAAGCGGGCCCAGCGCTTCGCCGCCGGCCCTGCGCCGGTCGGAGGCCCGGGCCTGGGCCAAGGCATCGGATTCGTCGACGCTCAAGTAGGCCCTTATCCGGGATTCGACCTCGTGATAGCGCTGAATGACCGCCTCCGTAACTGCCTCCGAGGATATTTCTCCTGCCCGCAAGCGTGAGCTGAGACTATAGGCCGATTCGTAGTACAGCTCACTCATTTACGCTAGCATCCGCTCAGGAGTCTTCCAGGACTTTGGGCACATTGAACTGGTCCTGTCGACTATCGGGGGCGTTGCTAAGGGCCTGTGCAACATCGAAGCCCTCTTCGGCGATATCCTCACCCCAGACATTATAAAGGGGAAAGGCGTGCGCCGTGGGCTCGATGCCACGGATATCTACGGCCGCTATGCGCTCGAAGTATTCGAGGATTTCTCCCAACTGCTGACGGAACGTCTCCTTCTCTTGCGGGGACAAGGAAATGCGCGCCAGGCGGGCGACGTACTCGATATCTATCGGGGTCCCTTCTGCCATCAAGCTGTCCAAAGCGGAGTAACCGTGAACTCAACCCGGTATTCCCGCAGGTCTATTTCCTCACGGTATAGTTCGTTTCCTCTTCGATTCGTTTTTGAATCTGAGTAAACACATCGTTGACCACCTGGTCGGTCAGCGTGCGGTCGGAGGCCCGGAATACAAGTGAAAATGCCAGGCTCTTCTTTCCCTCCTCCAAACCGCTACCCAGATAAACGTCGAAAACCTTCACGGATTCCACCGAAAATGCATTCCCGACCACTTCTTCCGTGATACCCGCTAATGCATTCCTTACCGTTCCCGCCCGGGCCGAGGCGTCCACCACGAGCGCCAGATCTTTTTTCGTGGGCGGATACTGGCTGAATGCGGTGAAACGCCTGGGCATACGGTCGTGCCGCAGAAAATCGAGGGCAAAGTAAAGACTCCCGGCCAATACTGTCCCTTCAATCTCCCATCTCCGCAACATAGCCAGATTCAGCAAGCCCACTTTGGCCTCAAAGCCAAGCCTGGCCCCACCGACCTGGGCGGCATGCCCGTCTTGCCAGGGGTTATCATCCTGAATCGGTTCGAAGCTCATCTGACTTCGCTCCACCCCAGCCAACGCAAGCAAATGCCCGACAACATTCAAGGCGGTAAAGAAATCAGGAGCTTCCCGAGTCAGCCAGGTCGACGATTGCGGTGGCTGCACCATGACAAAACCGACCGAGTGCATTTCCCACACGACTCCGTCGCGTTCACGAAAGACACGGCCAATTTCGAATAACCTCGAGGGTTCGTTTCGGCGATGCTGGTTTAACCGCACCGCATCCAACAGACCCGGGAGCACTGCCGTTCGCAGGTGCGTCTGGTCACTGACTACCGGATTGGCCAGACCCAGACTGTCGGCCGCGGCATGGGTGTACCACTCCCGCAGCTCCTCTTCGGCACGCATCGAATAGTGAATACATTCCTGAAAGTGACGCCCCACCAGGTAAGAGGATACACTTCGTGAAAAGGTGGTCAGGGAATCATCCTGATGAAGTAAGCCGGGTGACCAGACCCGCGCATCGGGAATCCGATCAGTCCCGTAAATCCTCATGACTTCCTCGACGAGATCAATGGGGCGCTCGAGATCCAGGCGAAAGCTGGGAACGCCTACCAACCACGCCGCCTGATCGACCTCCGTGGGCTGCGCTCGAACTTCGAGCTCTAACGACTCCAGCATTTTATGGATTTCATCGGGTTCGACTCGAAAACCGAGGACTTGGAAGACAAACTCAGCCGATAACGCGATTTCCTTCTCTACCAGCGGCGCTTCACCGTCGACGATAGCAGGCCCTAGAAGTTCCCCTCCCGCCGCCTCCAGAATCAAGTCGATGGCCCGCAGGGCGGCGAACTCCGCCCCTTGTGGATCAACACCGCGTTCAAACCGGTAAGAGGCGTCCGTCGAGAGCCCCAGCCGCCGGGAAGTCAACCTGATATTGGAAGGGTTAAAATAGGCTGATTCCAGAATCACATCGGTCGTTTCCTCACCCACCTCCGTATCCAATCCACCCATGACACCGCCGATGGCCACTGGTTCGGAAACATCGGCAATCACCGTCATGGTCGACTGAAGTGCGCGTTCCCGCCCGTCCAGACACAATAACCGTTCGCCCGGGCGCGCCCTACGAATGTTGATCTCGCCCCCGTTAAGCTTGTCCGCATCAAAGGCATGGAGCGGCTGCCCGAGTTCGTAGAGCACAAAGTTGGTCACATCGACGACGTTGTTCACCGGGCGCAATCCCAAGGCTTGGAGAGCTTCCCTCAACCAGCTCGGACTGGGCCCAATCTTCACGCCTGAAATGGAGTAGGCACGGTAATGGGGACAGTTCTCCGGACACTCTGCTTTGACCGTGCGGATCAGCTGCTGGTGGGGCCTGCGAAATGGATCATTGGGACTGGATTTCGTCTCCGGATATGAAAAAGAAAGCCCAAAGTAGGCCGCTAACTCTCTAGCAATACCAAGGTGACTGAGGCAATCGGGCCGATTGGCCGTAACATCAATGTCGAAAACCGTATCCCCGGCGGCAAACACTTCGTTGACGGGGGTGCCCAGGGCGGGCCGTTCTTTCAGGACCATGATCCCTGCATGATCATCACCCATACCCAGCTCACGTTCACTGCACAGCATGCCTTCGCTGACCACGCCGCGCAGCCGCGAGCGCTTGATCCTGAAGTTGCCCGGCAAAACGGCATCGGGGAGAGCCAGCAGAACCCTATCGCCGACGGCGTAGTTTTTTGCTCCACATACAATGTTGTGCGGCTTCCCTTCCAATTCCGTAATCACCTGTGCCACGCTAAGTCGATCGGCATTGGGATGCGCGGCATCCTCTATCACCTCGCCCACGATGACATGTTCGAGCGGCGCCAGACCCATCGACGCTACCGACTCGACTTCAAAGCCGATCAAGTTCAAGGCTTCCCCGATGGCTTCCGGGGTCTCCTCGATGTCGATGTAACGTCTGAGCCAATTGAGGCTTATTTTCATTTCCGAAACGCTTAACCAGTTTTCGGATTGAGGCCCGCCACTCAAGCGAACTGCTCGAGAAAACGAAGGTCGTTCTGATACAGGTAGCGAATGTCATCCACGCCATACAGGGACTGCGCTACCCGCTCCACACCCATTCCGAAGGCATAGCCCTTCCACACTTCCGGATCGTAGCCTACGGCCTCGAAAACCGCCGGGTCGACCATGCCACAACCCATAATTTCGATCCATTGATTGCTCAGCTTACCCAGTGAGGGAGATTTTAAGTCCATCTCGAAGCTCGGCTCCGTGAAGGGGAAGAAGCTGGGGCGAAACCGCGTTTTCACATCCTTTTCGAAGAGCGCCGCCACAAAGTAATCGAGAAGCGCCTTGAGGTCCTTCACGGTGACGTGCCTGTCAACATAAATGCCTTCAACCTGATGAAAATTGGAAGTGTGCGTGGGATCCGCCGTATCCCTGCGAAAACAGCGCCCGGGGGATACAAATCGCAACGGAGGCTCCTTGGCCATCATTACCCGGACTTGAACCGTCGATGTGTGCGTCCGTAGCAGATAACTCTCCTTATCCCGTTTAGGGACGTTACCGTAGATGACCGAACTCGGGAGCAAATAGGTATCATGCACATCTTTAGCTGGATGGTCGGAAGGGAAATTGAGGGCATCGAAACAGTAGAACTCCGTTTCCACTTCGGTGCCCTCCTCGACGTTGAATCCCACTTTATGGAAGATCCTGCAGATCTCTTCCCTGACCGAACTGAGCAGATGGCAACCCCCCGGCCCACCGTCCGGACTGGGCAGACTGGGATCGACCGGCGGACCCAGAGACCTCTGCAACTCCGCCAGCTCGATCTTTTTCAGGGCAGTAGCCAGAATCGCTTCCAACTTCGTCTTGATCTGATTGCAGCGCTTGCCATAATCCGGCCGTTCTTCACGGGGCAGATCACGAATTCCTTTAACCGCTTCCGTGAGGCTTCCATTGGGTCCGAGAAAACGTGCTTTCAAGGCTTCAAACTGTGCCCGGCCGGCGAGAGCACCTACCGCTTCGCGCGCCTCGTGGATTATACTATCGAGATCCGCGCTCATGACTTCATCCCGTGACCTGAGAACTCAAAAAGAAAGATAAACTCATTGCCCGATTACCGCCCTGGCCGGACAAAACCGCCTATCTCGCGGGCCGCAACCTGTTCCACTCCGATAGGAAAACGCCTCCTAGAGTGGAGTCCGCCAAATCAGCAAAACCATTGTGGAGGCGCCATGGGGTCGATAGCAAGGCGGGATACTAGTCGCCAGCCAAAGCACTCTTCGATTTTTCGACCAACGCGGCAAACCCGCTTTCGTTGTGAATGGCCAGTTCGGAGAGTGCTTTTCGGTCCAGCTCAATTCCCACTTCCTTCAGTCCGTTCATGAAGAGGCTGTAACTGATCCCGTGTTGTCGACAGGCGGCGTTGATGCGCACGATCCAAAGCTTTCGAAATACCGACTTTTTCTTTCTGCGATCGCGGTAGGCAAACTGCCCGGCGCGATCTACCGCGTCCTTGGCAAAGCGATAGAGACGCGACTTGCTTCCGAAATACCCGCGCGCCTGCTTAAGCACGCGCTTGCGACGACGTCGCGTGGCCGGTCCATTGGTTACCCTAGGCATAGTTCAACTCCTTTATTTAGCGGGCCTTAGCGGACACCCCCCCCGATCGCTCGAGAACCCCGACTTACCTCAACAGGAATCGCCCGCCGCCGCCCAAGGCTCAAAACATCCCCGGTGCGCTCATCCGCACTACCTTGGAGATCCCCTTGGAAACCGACTTGTCGTGCGAAGCCCTCCTCTTCTGCTTGGTCGTCCGCTTGCGCAAAAGGTGGCGCTTACCCGGAGATCGCCGCAACACCTTACCGCGCCCGGTGACCTTGAAGCGTTTCGCAATGGATTTCCGTGTTTTGTGCGTGTGCATGGGATAGATCAATCGAAGCCGTTCAGCAATACCATCAATAAGAACTGTGTAAAGTGCATAATAACTGAACGACTCCATCCGAGGCCGACACATGACGTTACAGCCGCCTGTTACAACGACTGCCTATCTGCGCGCGACCGCGCACAGAACCCCCTGATAGACCATCTCGTAGACACTGAAATTCACCGTTTTCAAGGACTTGACGATGCCGATTTTTTCGTCAGACTGCCGCTTCCTTTTTGGTTGAAAAATGCAAATCAGTCTACCAATGTGATCCCCTCGTAATTCGGGCAAGGGCCTTGATGCACTTCCGAGGCGGCTGTGGTTTCACTGGCGCCCGCAAGGGTTGCGTCGGAGAAACTTCAATCTAGCATCGTCTGAAATCTCGTAGAACCAATATGAAAAATTCGATAGTTTTTGCCGCGGCTATGGTGGCCTCGCTGGTTATCCAGCCACTTATGGCCCAGACAACCGAAGTCCGAATCGAGGCCACCAGAACGGTCATTGAAGAGTGGGTTCAGTCCCGCCAGCTCATTTCAAAGGAACAATCGGCCTGGAACGCGGACAAACAGCTCCTGCAACACCGGATCGAGCTCTTCAAGACCGAAATTGAGACGCTCGACCAACAAATCGAAGAATCGGAGGAGCAGGCTACCGAGGCGCAACGGCAGCGGGACGCACTGCAGGGGGAAATCGATGCGCTCAAGTCCGCAAGCAGGGTAGTGGAAGATCTGGTAGACGACTACGAAGCGAAAATCATGGCCCTGGCGGAGAGATTCCCGCAACCCCTGAGAGACAAAGTGGATACCTTCCTTACCAAACTCCCCAAGCCGGGCAAGAAGTCGCCACTTTCCGCCGGCGAACGTCTCGCTCTTGTCATCGGCATTCTCCTGGCCGTCGATCAATTCAACGGCAATATTACTTTGGTCAGCGAGCTGCGCGAGCTACCCTCGGGTAAGACGGGCGAGGTCAAGACGCTATACATCGGGTTGGCCCAGGCTTATTACGTCGACCTCGATGGCGAATTCGCCGAGGTCGGTGTTCCCGGAGAAAAGGACTGGGAATGGACCCCAATCAATGATATGGCCGAAAATGTCAGTAAGGCAATCTCCATGTATGAGGGGGTGATGAAACCCGCTGCCTTTGTAGAGTTGCCGGTGACCATTCGCTGACTCGGGAAATCAGCCCACTATTCACTTTTAGGAAAACATGAAGACGAAAACGACCGCAGTTTTGCTGTTTCTCTCTATCGGATTAATTCAAGGTGCCGTCGCCCAGACGTTCGAGAGAGCGGGAATGGTAGCCAAGTCCGATCTCGATGCCGCCATTAAGAAGCTGGCCGAGGTTCGCCGTACCGTTGAGCAGGCAAAGATTCCGCTCTCCAAGGAACTGAGCGGGCTCGAAACGGACGCTCTGACTAAGAGAAAGGAGGCCGACCGGGTCAGAAGACTTCGCGATAATCGCGAAGTCGGCCTCAACACCATGCGGGATCGGAAATCGAAGCTGCAGGAAAATAACATATACCTGTCCAGCCTGCTTAACGATTATATACGGCGTTTCGAGTCTCAGATCCACATCGGGGAAATGCAAGTCTATGAAGGCCTGCTGAGTGGAGCCAAGAGCGCCGCCGAAAATGTCAATTTGAGCGGCAATGAAAAGTTCGCCGCCCAGTCGGAGGTCTTGGATGCCGCGTTCGGAAGAATTGAGAGAATCATGGGAGGCGAGGTCTTCAACGGCAAAGCGGTTACCCCGCAGGGAATATTCGAAGATGGTCAATTCGCCATTCTGGGTCCAGTGGCCTACTTCGCCAGCAGCGACAGCCCTCAGGCTGGCCTGGCTCGGTTGGAAACCAACTCGCTCAATGCCGCGGTCAAGGACATCGGCGAGCGGTTTGCTCCCGGCATCCGCCACCTGGTCGACAACGGAAGCGGAACCGTGGCCATCGACACCACCATGGGCGACGCGTATAAGGCCACTAAAATCAAGGAGCCGATATGGAGCATGACTCATATCCGAAAGGGCGGCCCGGTTATGATTCCGATTCTCCTTCTGGCCGCTATTGCAATCTTGATCTCTATAATCAAGTGGTTCCAGATCGGCGCCGTGAAACGGGCCCGGCCCATCGATCTGGCCACGATTCTGCGCCACCTCAATAACGATCAGAAAGATGAAGCCCTCGCTTACGCAAAAGGAGTCAAGGGCCCGGTCGGACAAATGCTCTCCACCGCGGTCGAGCATGCCGACGAGGATCGAGACCTGATTGAAGAGGTGCTCTACGAAAAAATCATCATTACTCAGCCGAAATTGGAGCGCATGCTCCCCTTCATCGCCGTGACGGCGGCCACCTCCCCTCTCTTGGGACTTCTCGGTACCGTCACCGGTATGATCAAAACGTTCAAACTCATCACCGTGTTTGGAACGGGTGACGCCAAGTCGCTCTCATCGGGTATTTCCGAAGCATTGATTACCACGGAATTCGGTCTCATCATCGCGATACCCGCACTCATCATGCACGCTCTCCTGAGCCGCAAAGCCAAAGGTGTCGTCGCCAGTATGGAGCAGACCGCCGTGGGCTTTATCAACGGCATTAGCGAAAAGAAGGAAGGCTGATCTATCATGCTTCCGCAAGCACCTTCTTCCAACCAGTTCTTCACCGTTTGGGTCGAGGGTGGGTGGGTTATGGTTCCGCTCTTCCTACTGGCCCTCTTTATCTACTTCCAGGCCACCGGGCTTCTGAGCTACCTGAAGCGTACCAAAGTTAAGGGTGTTAGCGAGGCCATGCTCCAGTCGTGGGTAGCCGACCCCGCCAAAGGCATCGGGCATGCGGGAGAAGTTATTCGCTACGTGCTGGCTCAAGGCTATAACGCGCAATCCATCCTGGGGCGCCTGGAGGAGGTCAGGCAGCAACTTATTCCGGATGTCAACCAACGCATCGTGCTTCTCAGCGTGGTCGTCACCGTATCCCCGCTCATGGGCCTGTTGGGTACCGTCATCGGGATGCTCACTACCTTTAAAGGCCTGTCCGCAGGCACCGGGAAAACCGTCGATCTCGTGGCTCAGGGCATTTCCGAAGCCCTCATCACCACACAGACCGGGCTCATGATCGCCATTCCCGGATATCTATTCATCGCCGCAGTCATTCGGCGAAGAAACGAGTATGTCGGTTTCCTTGCCCAATTGGAGAGTTCGGCGCTTCAATTCGGCGCCAAATTGAGTGAGAGCTGAAATTTCCCGCTGTCCTTTTGCATAGATGAAGAAACGAGGCACACTGTCGGGCGACGATCGAGATATCATGAATCTCAATATATCTCCCCTGATCGACATGGTGTTTATCCTGCTCATCTTTTTCATCGTCACCACGGTGTTCGTGGAGGAACCCGGAGTCGATGTCGACAGGCCCCCTGCCTTCACTTCCCGCGATCTCGCCAAGAATAGCATCCTCATTGCCGTTACCGCTACCAGCGAGGTCGTCTATGGAGGGAAAAAAATCGGTTTGTCGGGAGTGCGCCCGATGGTGCGCCGGCTGACCCAAAAAGATCCTATGCCCGTAATTCTTCAGGTAGATGAATCCGCCGCCGCCGGTATCGTGGTTCGCGTCGTCGACGAAGCCAAACTGGGAGGCGCCGAAATCATCAGCATTGCCACGGAATTAAAGTAGGGAGGATTTCATGTCGGCAGCAAAACATCCATCGTCAAAATCCGCTCTGGGACCTCCGAAACTCGGATACAGTCCCGCTGGCGCAGTCTTGGGCTCCGTGGTCATTACCGCTTTGATATTCGTTCTGCTTCCTCTTACCCAATTGCTATCCCTGCGCAAGGAGAAGACGAACATCGTCATCAACGATGTCATGCTGCCTCCTCCCCCGCCCCCTCCTCCGGAACCGCCCCCACCCGAGGAAGAGGAAGAGGAGCAGGATGTGGAAGACATTGAGGAAGAGCGCGAACCGCCCTCTCTGGATCAGCTCGAGCTGACCTTGAATGCAGACATTTCCGGCAACCTGGCCGGTGACTTTGTACTGCCGAATTTCGATGTCAGTTCGGAGATGCTGGATATGATCTTCGAATTGGAGGAACTCGACGAGCGGCCCCGGCCCATTACCCAAGTGGCTCCGGTTTACCCCGATAATATGCGTAGATCCGGTATCACGGCGCGCGTCTCGGTCATAATGATCGTGGACGAGCACGGCATGGTCAAAAACCCCCGCATCGAAACTTCGACCAATTCCGCTTTTGACAAATCCGCCCTCGACGCCATCAAAAAGTGGCGCTTCACCCCCGGCGTAAAAGACGGCAGAAAGGTCAAAACGCGCATGCGTCAACCATTCTCCTTTACGGTACGCTAGGCCTCCTCGACTTTTTATAGGACAAAACTATGAAGACATCTAATCTCATCTTGAGCCTCCTGCTGCTGGGGCTGCCCGTCGCAGCCATCGGGCAGGAATCGGCGCCTAATCCGCTGGATGACTTTTGGAACGATCCAGTTTGGGTAAAGAGGTTCCTGGGAAACTATGGCTTTTCCGGAACTGAGCCGCGCATTGCAGTGGAGGACAAAGATCTCCTTGATCAGATTAAGTCTTTCCTCCCTAACCAGCCGGCCACAGCAGCTCAAATTTTGGAAAGTGCCGTGGTGGCAAATCCGGAGACCAATGCCGCCCTGCTCTTTGTTCTCGGCCAGCTTTACTTCCAGATGGATAACCTGCAGCGCGCCAGGTCCTATTATCTGCAGGCTGTCTCGCCTAACAAGTTTCCGGATTATATGAAGGCCCACCGTATGCTCGGCATGCTGGAACTTCGCCTGGATCGGCCCCGGGAAGCCCTCATACACCTGAGCAAAGCTATTGCCCTGGGCGATCCCGATGGGCGCACCTACGGGCTAGTGGGATACTGCTACACTAGCGTCGGCAAGTATTTGTCCGCCGAAGCCGCCATCCGCAGAGCTTTGGTGGGGGACCCCGACGATAAGGAGTGGAAACGTCTTCTCCTGCAATCACTCATGGCCCAGGAAAAATACAAGGAGGTCATCGGACTCTCCATGGAGCTGCTGCAACAGACCCCGAACGATGCCGATTTGTGGCTTTTTCAAGCCAACGCGTATTTGGGCCTGGGTGAAATGGAAAAAGCCGCCACAAATTTCGAAATCGTACGGCGCATGGGTAAAGCTAAGCCCGATGCCCTGACCTTGTTAGGAAATATCTACTTGAATCGGCAGATGATCGATCTGGCCCTGATCGCCTTCCTCACTTCCATCCAAGCCGATCCCAATCAGAGCGTCAATGCACCGATTCAAGCGGCTGAAGGGTTGACCAACTACGCCGCTTACAAAGAGGCAACGACGCTCATCCTTTCCATTCGAAAGAATTTCAGAGGTCGCATAAACAAGGCAAACGACCTCACCCTCCTGACTATGGAATCGCAAATCGCCATCGCCTTTGGCCAGGGCGAAAAAGCGGCGCGGAAACTTGAACAGATCATCGACCTCGATCCCCTCCGGGGCCGAGCTCTCCTCACCTTGGGCATTTACTATGCCGACGCCGAACCACCGGATATCGAAAGGGCGCAGCTCATGTATGAACGCGCTGAAAATCTGGAGGAATTTGAAGTCGATGCCCTCATCCAGCACGCCCGCCTGATGGTTAAGCTAAAGCGGTGGGATGACGCCGCTTATAAACTCCGTGCGGCGCAGGACATCGAGTTTCAGCCTCGAGTTCAAGAGTATCTGAAACAAGTAGAGCAGGTCGCAAAAGCGGTTGCCGCATCGTCGCGATAAGTGGCTTCTGGCAGACACATCATGCCGGTATCGAAACTCTCGGAAATCAGCGCGGAATCCCTGGCTCCCGTTCAGCCGCTTCCGAAGCGTCAGGCTGCCCTGACGACACCGAATAAGAGTGCAGCCCACTGCCCGACTTGAGCACCGCGACCCAAGGTCGAAAAGGCGAAAAATCTGCCGATTTCCGGCAACCTGTATTCTTGGTCTTGAAACTTTAGCACGGAGTGGCTTGTTTAAGCATGTCGAGGGTGCCGATTCCAAGCGCGCGCAGCGAACTCACCTTAGCTCAGACCAGACCTTCATTTTCCACGTCCCTAGCATGAAACGGAAACTTTACTTCACGCGACTCTGTAGTCGGGAACAGACCGTTGAGCGCAAACGATCCCGGCACGGATTCTCACTCATGGAGATTCTTATCGTGCTGGGAATCATAGCACTGCTAGCTGGAGTGGTCGTAACCAACTTCACAGGTATCTTCGGCGGCGCCCAGGATCAAACAGCCAAGAGCTTTGTTGAAGCCGCTTTGGAGGCAAGTTTACTCAAGTTCAAAATCGATACCGGCAATTTTCCCTCCACGGCCGAAGGCATCGGCGCCTTGCTCACAGCTCCACCGGGAAAGGCGGCGAAATGGAAGGGCCCTTACATAGAAAAGATGCCCATCGATCCATGGGGAAATCCCTATCAGTATCGGTTCCCCGGACCTAAGAACCCGATCAAGTACGATCTGTTTTCGTTTGCTGCAGATGGCGTGCAAAGCGCAGACGATATCGGCAATTGGGACTGACGCCCAATCCAATTCCGATTCGCAATCACCCTGGACCAAGACTCCCGGACTACCTTTTGCGGGGAGTGAGCGCAGACCGAGGAATCATTAGTCGAGCATCATCTGCCGCCTGCACGCCGGAGCGCGCCTCGGCGCGCGATCTTCCGGTAACGCTATCGCTTTAGCTATTCCTCTGTTCCGCAATGTCTTGCTGGAAATTCCGAATCGAATTGGCTCGCCTTCTTCATGACCCAGGGTATGATGCAACCATTGCCGTTCAGGGAGGTTTATCTGGTAAACGAGCGCCTTAAGGACGCCGAACCGCAACATAGGTCCCTCGGTGTCCAAACGTTCAGGGAGGTTTATCTGGTAAACGAGCGACTTAAGGACGCCGAACCGCAACATAGGTCCCTCGGTGTCCAAACGTTCGTGATTCGGTCTGTTTGTCGGTTCAAAAGGATCGGTCGCGGGGCGAGCAATACTATGTATCGAAACTGCCAATGCGCCGCATTCACTCTGATAGAGGTAATGCTCGCTTTGGGCCTGCTGGCACTGATAGCGGGGCTGGCTGCGGCAAACTGGGGTTCCCTGCTCACCGGTCTCGAAGACAAACCGCTTCCCGAACTTTTCAAACACGCCATCCGCGAAGCTCGCTTTCAGGCGGCCCATAAAAAGGAACCGGTGTACCTGGCTTTCGATGAGGAGTCGAGCAGCCTGAAGATCTATAGCTCCAACAATTTCGAACTGGATACCATTGCCACAGGCTATCCTCCAGAAGATCCGAATCTTCGCATCGAATTCTACAAGATTCTGCCGGGTAAGGGAGCCAAATTCGTGCGTACGCCATTATCCGAGACCGTCCGGGTCAAGCGGCTGGCTTTCAACCCCGACCGCTCCTCTACCCCATTCGAAGTGGTCCTCGGAGACGCCATTGAGGTGGCCACATTTCGCTTCGATATTTTTTCGGACACAGTCATTGAAACGGAGTCCTACTAATCTTGATCTAATGTCGAGAACGGCTAGCCGAGCATTCACCCTTGCGGAAGTCGCCCTCGCGATCGCCGTATTTGCTGCCGCCGTCACGGTGTTGACCCAAACCTATGTGAACGCATTGCTGAGCCTTGATTCCCTCGATAGCGAAACTGCCCTGAATGCCGACCTTCGATTCGTAAGATCGATCGTAATTAAGGAACCGAACCTGGAAACCTTTGAGGAGGGGGGCGAGATTGAGACCCTCGCATCAGGAATTGCTGCTTGGGAAGCCGAAGTCGAACCCGCTCCGGTGAGCGACCTCTTTTTTGTCAACCTCACGATTGTCCTTAAACCCCCGGATAGTCGCGAACCGGTCGAGTTTGAGCAGCATCTGCTGCTGCTGCGGCCCACCTGGTCGGACCCGGTAGAACGTTCCGAGCTGATAGCCGAAAATACGGAACGTCTGCTCAGCATGAGAGGCAGTTCACTACCACGATGAAGGTCCCATTACTCGATTCTCGGGAACATGCAAAAGCGAGCATGGTTCCGGGTTTCACGCTCCTGGAAATCCTGCTCGCACTGACTGCAGGCAGCATAGTTCTCGTCTATGCCTCCTTCTACGCTTTTTCTCTGGGGAGTATCTGGTTCAACCGAGGAGGGAGTAACTTTTTTGACCATCACGTCGATGGCGTCCTTCTTTTCCTCAACGGGGCACTCGAAGAGGCCGAAACGATTAATGAGGAGGCCTCCCAACCGATTACGTGGAGCCGCCCCCCTGGATACAGTGAGTTTGACGATCCTCTCCTGAGTTTTCGTCTCCGGGAATCCCCCGCCCTTCTCGTACGCGAAGGCACCTCCCTTCCCAATGTGATCTGCTACTTCTATTTTCTGCCCACCGACGGAATGGCCCTCCTCTGGCACTCTTTGCTTGAGGAAACCGACGATATCGACGAGGTGCGCCATACCGTTCTTTCTCCCTTCATCACCGAGGTGTCTTACTGCTACTATGACCCGGAAAAAAACAGCTGGACGATTGAGCAAAGGCAGGAAGAGGACGAGGATGGCCAGTTTCTCTTGCCCGATTTTCTGGCATTGAAATTTGATTACCAAGACGAGACAAGAGAGGGATACTTATACCTGCCAAAAGTAGGACAGAATGTACCACTATACTGAGAGATTCTCAAACCGACGCCGCCGTGATCAAAGGTGTGGCAGCATCCTTATTGCGGTCCTGGGGATGGTCACACTTTTGTCCTACATGGTCCTCGAGTTCGTCGAGGAAGCAACCGACGAGATCAAGTATTATGGGCTCTTCTACAATCGTGATGACCTGCGAATAGAGGCGTATTCCATGCTGGAAACAGCGCTTGCCGTTATCAATGAAATCCGAGAAATCGACCATGCTCTTTATGGACGCGCGCAAGGGTGGAGCAAGCCCCTGAAATATGCTCAGATCTCCCCTCCCAAAGGAGTTTCGGTGAGATTTTCGATTGAAGATGAATCGGGCAAATTCTCACTCGCCAACGCCTCGCCGGAAGTGCTCATTTTGCTTTTCGAAGAAATGGAGATTCCTTTTACCGAAACTCAGATTCTTACCGACTCGCTTCTCGATTGGATTGACGAAGATGATCTGGTACGCCTGAACGGGGTCGAAAATGACTATTACGAACGCCTGGACGAACCCATAATTCCTGCCAACGCTCCAATTCAGAGCTGGGAGGAGCTTCGTCTGATTCGTGGATTCTCTGAGATTTTCTTCGATGATGATGGTGCACCCAGACAGTATTTCAGGCAGTTTAAATCCGCTATGTCGCTCTACAACAAAGGGAAAGTTAACGTGAACGCAGCAAGCGGACTTGTCCTGGCGGTGATCGAACGTGCCGCCGGCTACGAGACTTCCTATGTTCAAGATTACCTCCTCGGTGACGACGGTGAACCGGGTACCGAAGACGATAGGCTCATAGACTCAAGCAACCATAGCTACTTCCCGGGGGGAGGAGCGGGTGCCGCAGATCTGATTTCTACTAAGACAACTCTGCTGAAAGTATCGGTAACCGTTCGAAAGGGTGGAGGAAGTTTTCTTGTCACCGCTCTGGTTTCATGGACTGGATCGAATCCAAGCGCTGGAAGGAAGCGCCACAGTCAATCCCGGCGCTTGGCAAAGCGGGGAGAAACGGCAACCACGGAAGACGCGGGCGAGTCTCTCGGATACCCGTTCAAACTACTGAGGCTGGTTGAGAATTACCGCATCTAGCAAGGATTCTACATGGTCTCAATAATAGAACGGCTGAATGCCAAGCTCGAGTCCTCGGCGAAATCGATTCTGATTGTCCCATCCGACTGCTTTTTCACAACGACAATTGAGAAGCCGGATGGAATCCTGCGAGAGGACGTAGCGGAGTATGTCGAACTCTCATTCGAAACCTTGACTCCGTTTTCAATCGAGCAGATCGCAGGGGGATGCCTCTACCATGACGAATCCAAAAGGATTCTCGTATACGGAAGTTACCTGCCAGCGCTGCGCTCCAGGGGAATCGAACAGATCGAGGAGTTTCAGCATGCATTACCCGGCTTCATCGCCTTTCCCGATGCCAAGTACGACCAACCGACCGTCGCTTTCGTGAGTTTTGAGTCTTCGATCTCAGCCTTGTTCTTTTCCACCGGTGATCCCGTGCCCGAGCAGGTGGTTTCTTATCGCATCGTTGACTACGAAACAAACCCAAGTGCGATATCAGACGCTCGCGACAAGCTGCGAGCCGAACTCGATATGGGTGAATATCACCTGGACGAGTACGTTTGGGACGGGCTCGACTGTATCGTTGAAGCCGACGACTCCGTTGCCATCATCGTGCAGAAACATCCTGTCGGAGATCAGCCGGAAGAGGCGCCTACTACGATAACGAAGACGTTCAAGGATGAGGAGATACTTTGGCTCGCCGACGTGAGATCCCGATCCTACAAACAGAAAGAAGCAAATCTCAGAAGATTAGCTAAGCGAATCTGGTTTTTTCTGGTCGCCGGAGTTTCGGTAGCGGCGCTGACACTCGTTCTGCAATTCGCTCAGATTGCCTTCAGCCAATGGATCAATGTCCGGGAAGAACGCGTGGCGGAACGTGCCTTAGATGTCGAAGAAATATCAAACAACAACAATCTCTTGAACAAGATCGAACAAATCGCCCTCCAAGAACTTCGGCCTTTCGACATGCTGCAGTCAATGAACGAAATCAGGCCCAAATCGATCCATTTCACCAGTGTCGGATCCGACGAATTTAACCAATTGGAGGTGCAGGGTCTGGGAACCACCGTCGCCGAGGTCAATCGTTACGGAGATGCGCTGTTGAGGTCCGAAGGCATCGAGGAGGTCCAGATCGACGTCCGCTCGAGAAGTGGAAAAGCGCCTTTCACCTTAACCGTGACATTTGGAGAATTCCTGAAGAGACAAGAATTGGAAACAGAAGTGGCGGCGAATACAGACTTCTCATAGACCTTTCTTAAGCTGATACCTGCATGAAGAAGATTCGACAGATCTTCAATCTGGCGTCCATACGCGAGCGCCTGCTGCTTGCCACTATCGTATGGGTAGCCATTTTCGTTTGGGCCACCTCCATTGCCAAGGACTCAAAGGCTTCCGTAAATCGATTCAAGACCACGGGCTTTCAAATGGAGGAGCAGGATGTTTGGTTCAGTAGCAAAGCCGGCATTAATGCACGGTTGAATGCCGCTTTGCGCAGATTGGATACCACCAAGACTTATTCGGGCGCGGAACTCGTTGGTAAAATTGACACCATCGCCCGCGGCCCCGGCATTAACTTCGATATCGGATCACCGAGGACGGAGGATCTGGAAACCGTGAAAATTCATACGATTCGGATCAATTTCCGAAAAGTGGAAATCGGAGACTTGATTTCCTTCGATCAAAAGATTCGCGATGAGTCTCCCTACATGGGCTTGACTGGCGTTAAAGTGGACGCCAACAAAGCCGACCCTCGTCTTCTCAACGCCCGCTTCACCATATCGTCATTTGAGCTAAAGGACTCGAGTATCTGAGCAGAACTCAAGCTCTATCCTCTTCGATTCAGCATGATTCATTTACTGTCAAGGCTTCTCGCGACAAAGAAAGTCCTGTTCGGGTTGGTTTTCTGGACGGCCACGATATTCACCGGGTGGGGACAGGCTCCCGAGGATTCTCCCGGTGACGATGTCGTCGGTATTATCAGGATGAGCGACCTTGGCACCAACGAGGTACTCGAAACGCTCGAGAAATTCACCGGGAAGCCAATGCTGCGCCAGCAGAATCTCCCGGCCGTTAAGATCAATTTCAACAGCCAAGGCCCTATGACCCGCGATGAAGCCATTCTTGCCATTGAGAGTTTGCTGAGCATCAACGGTATTGCCATAACCGAAGTGGGCGATCGCTTTCTCAAAGCGGTTCCATCCGCCTCGATCTCCACCCAGGTTCCGCGTCTCCTCGTAGATCCCGCCTTGACCAACGTACCCAGCCAGAGGATATTTTCGAAGTTCTACCGTCTCGATTACCTCACTCCCCAGGAGGCCATTCCTCTGCTACAGCCGCTTATGTCGTTGGGAGCTCCGGTTGCTTTCGAGAAAAGCAACTCGCTTTTCCTCACCGATGCTCTCGTTAACCTTCAGAGGATCGAAACCGTCCTTGAGCAAGTGGACCGACCTTCAGATGTCGACGTTGAAATTCTCTTCTTCGACCTGAAGCATATAGTCGCATCTGAAATCGCTAGGCGGCTCCAGACTCTACAAGGAACCAGCCTCAAGCGATTCCTCGAGAATAACACAACCTTCGAGGGAGATGACCGCACGAATCAGCTCATCGTGTTCACCCACCCCAGTAACAAGCAACTGATTACCGATCTCATTGAGAAATTTGATGTCGACGTTGCCCCGTTGACCCGAACGGACGTGTTTCTCATTAATTACGCGGATGCCACCGAAATCACCACTTTGATTGAGCAGGTCATAACCGGACAAAAACAGTCCCGGCAGGAAGCGAGCGGTCGTGGTTCAAGAACGACTCGAAGCCGGGCGGGTTCGGGCCAGCAACCGAATCAAAAAGTCGCGACCGACATCGCAAAGACCTTATCCGAGGCAGGGGCCAAGAATCTTCAGTTCAGTGATTTCCTGACAATCGTGGCAGATCCCAGGGGAAACGCTATCGTGGCTTCCGGTACGCCTAATGATCTCCTCTATTTGGAGGAGCTGATCGGAAAAATTGATACGCTTCTAGCTCAGGTTCGAATCGAAGTGATCATAGCCGAAGTCACCTTGAGTCGAGATCAGGCTCGAGGTATCGATGTCTTTAATATCGACTACAATCTGAATGACTCCAACGAGATTAACTATCGGCTTGACGGGGCCTCAACTTCACGTTTGGCCCAGTCCCTTTCCCTTCAGGGCACCGTAAAAGAACTGTCCATCGCGGCAATCTTCGACACCGCCCGCCGCGACTCCCGCGTATCCGTACTCTCCGCCCCTACGATTGTTACTACCCACAATCAGGAAGCGGTAATCAGTGTAGGAGAATCGCGACCTGTCATAACGAGTTCCCAATCGGATCTATCTGGCGGATCATTCAGCCGAAGCACGATTCAATTTCGCGACATTGGTATCAATCTGACGGTCAAGCCGCTTATCGGTTCCGACGGTATCATACAACTTGAAATTGATCAGATCGTTGAGAGTGTGGTCGGTACCGTAACCATCGACGCCAACGAGCAGCCGATCATCGGAAAGCGCCAAGCTACTTCATTTGTGAGCGTCGCCGATGGTGAATTCGTGATTCTGGGTGGCCTTCAAGAGTCAAGCTTTACCGGCGCTAGAAACCGCAAAGTGTTCCTCGGAAGTATCCCCATTCTCGGTGACGTTTTGTTCGGATCCAGGTCAAAAGAAGCAACCAAGCGCGAACTCATAATCTTCATCAAACCGAACATAATTCATGATGCCATCGGTGCTAGAATCGACGCCAAGGATGCGCTGGAGAATATTACCAGCAAAGAAGAACTGGAAACCTATTTCGAAACAGGCACGTTCAGCGAAAAGGAGGAATTCAGAAAACTGAAACGCCTCAAGAAACTGAACGAATTCTGAATGCAAGTGTATAGGCAACGTCAGCATCGAGGCAAGAGCTCTCTCGGGGCATCTCTTCCTGGTGTATAATAAAGGTGATTTTCCTCGACCCGACAGTCGCTTCAACCGGCGTGAGATTGCTCTCGCTCTCACTGTTTTTTGCAACTGCTTCCCTGGCTGCGAGCCTGGTCGAGAACTCACCTTTCATCCCCGATGGATTCGACACCAGCAAAGCTAATCAAGCAGTTCAGAAAAAGAATGCGCCCGGCCTTGCCACGCGCGATCTTGAGTTTCGAGGAGTGTATTCGCTAAACGGGACCTACTATTTCAATATCTACAACAAGAAAGACCAGAAAGGATCCTGGCTTTCTCTCGAAGAAGGCAACGATGCATATTCCGTGTTGAAATTCGCAGAGGAATCTAATAGTTTATCTATCAGCATCGACGGTGAGGTTGAGGAGCTCGCGTTGAAAACGCCCTCGGACAAACCCATTCCCGTTCAAACGAAATCCCGGTCCTCGGCCAGAACTCGGCAGCGCACGAATGTAACCCGGCGATCATCCGGAACCTCGGCCGCTCGCAAACGTCAACCTGTGGTGAGAAGGCGAGTTGTCGTCCCAACACAGCGTAGCGCCCGGCAAAGCGGCAACACCAAGCCATCGGCGCCGAATCCAAGAAACACGGAAACTAACGAAAATTTAATTAACAAGCTCATCAAGAAGGGCTCGCAATAGATGTAAAGTTTTGAAATCGATTCACACAGACTAGAAAGATGGTAACCAACCTCCAATCAGAGTCATTCAGAGAACTCCTTGAATCCCTTGACGACGAGCAGAGGGCTATGCTCGAGGAATCGCCGAGACAAAATCGCCTGCCCCTTTACGCCCAATTCGCAAGGAAAACGGAAACAGAAGCTATTCTGGACATAGGTCATGCATGTCAAATCAATGTACTGGAATCATTTGAGCTGGCAGCCAATGCAACCGATCGGATTCCCCTTCGCCTCATCCACGAGTATCAGTGCTTCCCGTTCGAAGAGTCGACCGACGATGAAGGCGAGGCGGCTGAATCGGCTGAGCAGGAGAATTCGTCAAGTGCTCCCGTCCGTCTCATTACCCTCTGGCCCCCAGAACCTAGCATGAACGAATGGATCTTTGCCGTTTCGGGCCGGCAACCTGATTGGTATTTGGGATCCGCTAAAGCGATTACCAATTGTATTACTCAGAACTTCGGGGTGGGTTCGGACAGCCTCACCGATTCTGATATCGAAACCGACGAGGTGGATCGTGAGTCGGAGGAGAGCGAAGATGAGAACGCGGCTCTCATTAGATTTGTCAACGAAGTCATTCAGAAAGCCGTTGAAGACAGAGCCACCGACATCCATTTCGAGCCCCTTAAGGAGTCGCTTCAGATTCGGTATCGAATCGATGGTGAACTGGTACCCATTCGGGTACCTGACAATCTGATCCGTTTTCAAAGTGCCATCATCTCTCGCCTGAAAATCATGGCCAAACTGAACATTTCCGAAAAAAGAAGGCCCCAGGATGGCCGAATAAATTACAGATCGGGCACCGATGAACTGGACATCCGGATTTCCACGATGCCCACTATGTACGGAGAAAGTATCAGCCTTCGGCTGCTCAGCCAGAAGAATCAGCCCCTCTCCTTCCAAGAGTTGGGCATGAGCGACGACGATCAGGTCAAGATCAAACGCGTTTTGGAACTGACCCACGGAATCATCCTCGTAACAGGCCCGACCGGATCCGGGAAATCTACCTCCCTCAACGCTTTCATTCGCCACATCAATTCTCCCGGTCGACGGATTATTACCATCGAGGATCCCGTTGAATATGAAGTCTCTGGTGTAAACCAAACCCAGGTTCGCCCGGAGATTGGCTATACTTTCGCGGGCGCACTTCGCCATGTTCTGAGGCAGGATCCCGATATCATCATGGTGGGCGAAATTCGCGATCAGGAAACGGCGGAGATTGCTATTCGCGCTTCCATGACTGGCCACTTGGTGCTGAGCACACTCCACACCAACGACGCACCCGGTGCCCTGACTCGCTTGATCGATATGGATGTCGAGCCTTTTCTGATCTCTTCCTCCGTAGAGATGGTGATCGCTCAACGCTTGGTCAGGCGGCTTTGCCCGAAGTGTGCCCGTCCCCACAATCATGACCAGCGGTTCCTCATTGCCTGCTTGAAAGATCTTCAGATCGAACCAACCGATGAAGATCTGCGGGCCACAACGTGGAACCCGGACGGGTGCGACTTTTGCCGCAACCTCGGCTTCCGAGGTCGCGTCGGCCTATTTGAAATCCTCCGTATCAACGATCAGATCCACGACATGGTGGTCAAGCAGATGTCTGCCGGGGAAATTCGGCGAGTGGCCACTGAGCACGGAATGGTTTCCCTCCAGCAGTCCGGTTGGAACCAGGTAAAGGCGGGCTACACCTCCTTCAGCGAAATCATGCGCTACTCCAAAATCACCGAGGAATTGTGACTTCCTCACTTCTCTTACGGTTCTAGTCCGCTTTCCCGGATCCCGGTTGTACCATGCCAACGTTTGCCTATAAAGCTATCGGTCCCGATGGCGATCGACTGACAGGTACGTTAGAGTGTGACGATCGACGCCAAGTCATCCAAAAGCTTATCGCGCAGAAGTTCAAACCGATCGCGATCACGGCAAGGGATCAACGATTGGAGTCTACCGACCAGGCCGGCGAGAATATTGACTTTTACAAATCCTCAAAAGCGCATAGCGGTAAAGCGAAAGGCCTTTCGGGCCTCTACTCAAAGTCGAAACTGGGACTCAGTTTCCTTCAGAAGCTGCTGGAGTTGCTTTCCAGCGGACTTCCCATGGGTGATGCCGTCAAGCTCATGAGCATCCGACTCAGTGATCCGCGCTTGAAGGAATTGGCCAATATTCACTGGAGAAATCTTAGCGAAGGCCGCACCTTAGCTGCGTCGTTGGGAACCCTTCCCGAATTTTTCAGCGACTCGACCGTGCATTTGGTGGAAGCCGGAGAAGCCAGTGGAAATCTCGTTCCAATTCTAGAGAAAATCGTGGCTTACCTGGAGGAAACGGCCGAACTCCGCAGTCGAGTCCTCAGCAGTTTGGCCTACCCCGCTTTCATCTGCGTGGTCGCTTTTGGGGTCGTAGCATTCTTTCTGCTCTTCCTCCTGCCAAAGATCAAAACCATGATGGAAACCTTGGGCGGAGAAATGCAGTTCTTTGCCAAACTCCTCATTACCGGCTCCGACCTCTTTGTCAAAGTCGGCCCATTCGCGGGACTGGGAGCCCTGTTTCTCACAATTGGTATCCTTCAATGGCGCAAGACACCCTCCGGCAAAACCCAAACAGATCTTTGGCTACTGAAGCTCCCGTTTGTGGGCAAGATCTTTCTATACTCTGAGATTTTTCGAACCTCGAGCCTGGTAAGTACCTTAATGGACAGCGGTATCAATACAACGGAGACATTGAGACTTTGCGAAAAGACCATTCAGAATACCCAGATGCGCTCAAAATTCACTGCCAGCCGACTCCTGGTTCATGAAGGTGTATCCCTGGCCAGTGCCTTTGAACGCAATCACTACTTGCCGGATCTAGCCATCGATATTCTCACCGTCGGCGAGAATACCGGAAACATCGTTCGCAGTTTAAACGAAGTGACCAAGATCTACCGCAAGGAACTCACGCAGATCCTTCGGCTAATGACCGCGGTTGTTTCCTCCGGTGCCCTTATCTTCGCCTTCGTCCTCGTTACCTTAATCGCCCTCAGCATAGTCTTCAGCGTCTTTCAGATTAGTAACACCCTCACTGTCTGAGACTGAAGTCGAGATTCTACCACTGCACCTATGCGTTAAAGCTATTACTTTTATTTGACTGGCTATTTATCATTGTCCTCACTTCCACTGTCCTTGGCCGTCTTCTTCATCATGCCGCAACCATCACTATCGAAGGACAGAGCGATGACATCGTTAAAATGAACACCGCAATTTCAAACCGGTTAAATCACCACATATTCGAACCGGCGGCCGCATTCAACCTGCTTTCACAATTCTCTCTTCGCTCTCAACCATTCATCCTTTTGGTTTCCCGCCATCAAGTGATAACCTGGTTCTGGAGATTGCGAAACAATCGAAGTTCGCTAGCCTCTGCGCCGCGCAAGTTTTGCGGCCCTGATTTTCGAACGATTCGCGTTTTGGCAGTGTATTCACGGATCCGTTTCCCAACGAATGCCCTGGATCCCAACACCGCCCCATCCGTAAAATAACGAACGCGACAACGCAAAAGCTCGCTCGATTTCAATTTTCCACCAGCTTCCACTACCCTCCGTGCCTCGTCTCGATCTACACGGGGTCCGCCCGTCCGCTTGGGAAAATATCCGACGCCGAATAGCGTCAACCTATATTCGCCCGCGCAGGCCTCCCAACTGTCCCTTCCATGTAGAAGCATCAGGCCTCTTCTCGCTAACCTGGAACCGCCTACCGCCTCGGCATAACCACAGAATCGGTAGTCCTTCGGATCCTGGCAAATCCCAGCCCGTACGGGATTCAGGTCGACATAGGCGGCGACCATGGTTCTAGCCGCTGCCGTGTCTTCGACCAGCAGACTCCTGAACCGTTCCGCCCAGAGCGTTCCAAAGCGTTCATTACTACGATTATAGTAAATCGAGAAACGCTGCTTTAGTTCCTTCATATACACGGATACGTCCCCCATCCGTCTCAGAAGCTGCTCGCGCAACACCTGCGCTCGACTCCCACCTCGCTCTAAGATGCTACAGATGAACGCGCTACGGTCTGATCCTAACCCATATAGAAGCCTCACTCGGAGCATCAATTCCTCGTCGCTGACTTCACGAAATTCCGGAACCCGAACGAACACGTGGAAGTGGTTACTCAGGATACAATACGTCAATACCTCTAACCCGCAGAACTCCGCTACCTGCCAGATCTGCTTCCGCAGCACTTCCTTTTCCAAATCACCCAACAACCGCGCCCCGCCGACTATCCTCGACACGCAATGATACGCACAAGGCGTGTCGTTTCCCAACTTGAACCTCGATCCTTTCATACTTCTCCTTTGTGATCTTAACGTTAACTTTTTTTATCCTGCTTAATAAATTCTCTCACTGTCTGAGACTGAAGTCGACATTCTACCACTGCACCTATGCGTCAAAGCTATTACTTTTATTTAACTGGCTATTTATTATTGTCCGTCCTCACTTCCGCCGTCCTCGGCCGTCCTCGGCCGTCTCCTTCATCATGCCGAAACCATCACCATCGAAGGACAAAGCGATGACATCGTTAAAATGCACACCGCAATTTCAAACCGGTTAAATCACGACATATTCGAACCGGCGGCCGCATTCAACCTGCTTTCACAATTCTCTCTTCGCGTCAGCCCAATCGACGTGCGGCCTTTCCGACCCCTCCGTTCTCCTTGAGGAAATAGCTCAAGCCAAACAGCAGCGATTTATTTATTTGCCTGGCTTATCACAGTTAACCCTTCGTTCTCAACCATTCATCCTTTTGGTTTCCCGCCATCAAGTGATAACCTGGTTCTGGAGATTGCGAAACAATCGAAGTTCGCTAGCCTCTGCGCCGCGCAAGTTTTGCGGCCCTGATTTTCGAACGATTCGCGTTTTGGCAGTGTACTCACGGATCCGTTTCCCAACGAATGCCCTGGATCCCAACACCGCCCCATCCGTAAAATAACGAACGCGACAACGCAAAAGCTCGTGCGATTTCAATTTTCCACCAGCTTCCACTACCCTCCGTGCCTCGTCTCGATCTACACGGGGTCCGCCGGTCCGCTTGGGAACATATCCGACGCCGAATAGCGTCAACCTATATTCGCCCGCGCAGGCCTCCCAACTGTCCCTTCCATGTAGAAGCATCAGGCCTCTTCTCGCTAACCTGGAACCGCCTACCGCCTCGGCATAACCACAGAATCGGTAGTCCTTCGGATCCTGGCAAATCCCAGCCCGTACGGGATTCAGGTCGACATAGGCGGCGACCATGGTTCTAGCCGCTGCCGTGTCTTCGACCAGCAGACTCCTGAACCGTTCCGCCCAGAGCGTTCCAAAGCGTTCATTACTACGATTATAGTAAATCGAGAAACGCTGCTTTAGTTCCTTCATATACGCGGATACGTCCCCCATCCGTCTCAGAAGCTGCTCGCGCAACACCTGCGCTCGACTCCCACCTCGCTCTAAGATGCTACAGATGAACGCGCTACGGTCTGATCCGAACCCATATAGAAGCCTAACTCGGAGCATCAATTCCTCGTCGCTGACTTCACGAAATTCCGGAACCCGAACGAACACGTGGAAGTGGTTACTCAGGATACAATACGTCAATACCTCTAACCCGCAGAACTCCGCTACCTGCCAGATCTGCTTCCGCAGCACTTCCTTTTCGAGAACGCCAAGCAATCGCTCCCCGCCGACAATTCTCGATACACAATGATACGCACAAGGCGTGTCGTTTCCCAACTTGAACCTCGATCCTTTCATACTTCTCCTTCGTAGTCTTAAAGTTAACTTTATTTATACTGCTTAATAAAATCTAGTAGTAATTCCGCTGTCACAGCAACACCTTAATCTGACTACATGAAATGATGACGATTCGAATCCGAGAGGAACCATCCATTTCAGAATTGACCCCGCCTCTGTGTGACATACCGCGAATATCATGTAAAGTATCAATTGCCAGTCTAATTAAATATCTCGGCTTTATCGCCCAACAGGAAAGGAAGGTTCCCTCCCACGCGATCTGGCCATCGACGGCAAAACCCTCAGAGGCACTGCCACAGCCACTCGCAAAGCTGTCCATTTGGTCTCCGCACTGGACCATCACAGCCACGAAACGCTGGCTCAGACCCTGACGAGCAAAAGACCAACGAGATCACCGCGGCCAGAGAGCTGCTGTATAAACTTCCCTGCATGCTCGATTCTACCGTTACCTTCGACGCCATGCATGCCCAATTCGAAACTCTCCACCCCATGGTTTCCGAACTACAGGCTGATTATATCGTGCAGATTAAAGACAATCAGCCTTCGGTTCACACCTACCTGCGTAAAAGTTTCGGGCCCACCCCCCTTTTTTCAACCGGTGATCGAAAACGAGCACGGCCGCCTTACCCAATGGCAGATCGCTGTGCTACCGGTGGAGGCATCCTCGCTGGGCTTACCCCATGCCCCGCCAAGCGGTCTGCGTTGAACGTTCCGGTAGCCGTGCCGAACAACTCTACTGTGAGCGATCCTTCTATCTGTGCAGCCATACTCCACAACGGCTCTCCCCCTCCGCCATGATGGGCAAGATACGTAACCATTGGAGCATCGAGAATGGTAGCCATTACCCCCGCGATCGGTATTTTGACGAAGATCGATGTATGATACGCAATCACCGAGCCGCCCGTATCCTGGCTGCATGCCGGCAATTTGTTATCTCACTGAAGTCCAGGTTGGGCTACAGATACACCCCTCACCTATGTGACCACTTTGCCCAAAACATCCATAAAGCCATCCAAATCATCACCTAACGTGCTCAGAAAGAAAAAGCCCTAGAAAGGAACCATCCATTTCGGATTTGACCCCGCCTCTAGGTGGCATACCGCGAATATGATGTTAAGGATAATTTGCCTACCTAAGAAAAATAAAGAGATCCCCAATCCAACGACTTTCGCGTGGGTAAGAGGCCATGGCGGCTTGACGCAGGGAGAGAGAGGACTGGAGACCGGGGTGGATTTCGGGTTCTTGAGGATCTCGATACCTTTGTACCCGTGCGATTTCAGGTAAGTATCGCAAGTGCATAGGGTACATTGCCGATTGAACATCTGTGAGAAGTGGAAACCCATCTTATCACCGCCTGACCCACGGGAGAAGCATCGCAGCATACGGGATCTGAAAAAAAGCCTGCGGAAAGGAGTCTCCGCAGACATCAGAAAGTCTTGGTTAAAACGGGGTCGACTCAGCCTAATGGCAGAATCGGCATCCCCTAGCGTTCGCGGCGGCGAAGGAACCCAAAAAGGAAGGCGCCACCGAATCCTAGGAGTGCATAGGTGGTGGAGGGCTCAGGGATCGCCACCGTATTAAATGCGTCCCTGCCAGACAACTGAAAGTTCGCAAATCCCCCTACCACGAGCAAAACCTTGTCACTCCCGAATCCTGCAGAAAGAATCGGCGTAAACGCGTCTGTTGCGGGAAATATATTCTGCTGGGTTCCCCCAGGATCACTAATACTCTGCCTTCCAGTAACGATCAAATGCTCGGATGAGGCGTCAAATGCTCCCGAGTTGGAGAACCATCCATCTATGTGCTGGTCATTGACACCAAGCGCAGTTGAATTGTCGTCGAACACCTGACTAATGAAAAAGCCTGGATTAATAAACGTTCCTTGGCCCCCGAACTGGGTAAATCCTGAGCTTAAAGCAGCAATATTCCCCGCTGCAAAAGCAGATTGGATCTGAGTGGGGGTTAAATCCCATCTTCCTATTCGGAATGCTCCCGTAAGCCCAGTTCCTGCCATGTCAGAAATCGGATTTCCAAGTGTACCAACGTTATCTAACGTCACTTCAACTTGGGCATTAGTGGTAGCTGCCACGAACAGCGAACAAGCAACTATAGTAAAAGCGGCGATGAATTTCATAGCTCTATTCGTGTTCTCTTCAGTTGGAAGTTCTGATATCCTTAAAAGCTGATTGCGCGGAGCGTCCAGTCTAGAACGGCTGATTAAGCGTAACGTTAGCGTCGTTGCCCTTCTTCTTCACCACCACGCTAGTCCCTGATGCAATGACAACATCAGCCGAAACCGCAAATGAATCAGCTGAGGATCTCCATCCATCTCCCCCAAGGAAACCCAAGGAGTCAATCTGGTAGTAGAATGACGAAAATACTCCTGCATCGTTAATTAAAACTTCGTCTGCTTCACTGGCCGAGGCACCATCGTTCAAACTCGTATCGGTGTTACCGTCCGTGTATAACCCGCTAGTTCCCAACGTGACGGTATCAACGGGATATGGATTTGCCAGAAAATTCAGACCAACGCCAAGACCCACTGATGTCTTTCCGGTTTTAACGGAACCTAATAGTTTAATGTTTACCGGCGCCGAGTCTTTCCGTTTCACGATGACACCATCCGTAAAGTAAATCGGGGTATCGGTAGCATTCGTAAATGAGTCAGCGGAAGTTCGCCATCCATCACCGCCCAAAAAACCAAGATCGTCCTTTTGGAAATAATAGGAAGTAAAGGATGTTCCATCGTAAAGGAGCACTTCGTCCGCCTCGCTGGCAGAGCCGCCGGTCTTCAAAGCAATGCTACCTAACGAATCTCCAAAGACGCCTCCAAGTGTCATTAATTGGCGTAATCTAAATGAGGCTCCCGTGATGTCCGCAGCATTGTGAAGGTCGCCGATAGGGTCCCCGAGCTGTATGGAGTTTCCAGTTATGTCCGCCACCTGGCTGTTCAGTCCCTCCAACGCACCGGAAACGAGCTCGAAAAAATAGGTGCCTTGATTCAACGCAGAAGCGTCGCCCGTGAATGTTACCGTATCGCCGTTAACACTATCCACAACGCCTTGGAATTCCACTGCGTTTACCATACTTAGCCCAATGAAATTGAGACTGTCTCCATCAATAGTCAGCGTCGTAAAGCCAACCGCCTCCGTTACGGCATCAGCGGCAGAAGCAAATTGAGCGCCCGAGAAGGTGAGGATTGAGAGAGCGAGAAGGATTTTCAGTACGTTCATGGCAAAATGATATTCCTAAAAGCTGGTTAAAATATCTCACCGTGTGTGGGAATGTCAACCATTAGATAGGAATCATTTATTCTTCAGCAAATGAAGGCAAGTAGATGCGTTCCCAGCGACTGATCTTCCGGAATGCACGAGTCCGGTCCCTGATGATGGACAGGTTCGGGAAATGGGTCCTGATGGGATCCTCGAAGGCTCCGGTGTTTGCACCGGAGCCTGTCCCAAAAAAGCGGACGATTTGGCGGCGAACCTGATACGCGCATTCCAGTCGGAGTTCGATACGATTTTGGGCGATCCACATCATGCTATTGCCGCAACACTCTGGTCCGATGCGACGAAGCGATGACGTGGGCTTTCTCTTTGAATAACCGCCCCTATTCCCTAGACTCCGTTCATGCAATCAATGGATAAGGAAGCTCTCGCGGTTTTGGAGGAAACCGGAGCCCTACTCACCGGCCATTTCATTCTACGTTCGGGCCTGCATAGTGGCCACTACTTCCAATGCGCACGGGTGTGTGAACACCTGGATAAAGTGGAGCGCCTGGCCGCCCTGCTCGTGGAGAAGCTGCCCGCGGCATCGATTGAAACCGTGATTGCGCCGGCCATGGGCGGTCTCGTGATCGGACAGGAAGTTGCACGGCAGATCGGGGCGCGTTTTCTATTTGCTGAAAAGGAGCAAGATCGGCTCGTTGTTCGAAGAGGGTTCACGCTGCGGGAAGGAGAACGCGTGTTAGTGGTCGAAGATGTCATCACTCGAGGGGGACGTGTCCAGGAGACTTTGGACCTTGTTCGCGGGTATGGCGGGGAGCCCGTAGGGGTTGCCGTCCTGGTGGACCGAAGCGACGGGAAAGCGCGGTTTGGCCTTCCCTTGACCTCCCTGCTGGAACTCACGTTTGCGACCTACAAGCCCGATCAAATACCCGTTGAACTGAGTAGGATTCCGGCAACTAAGCCTGGCAGTTAGGTTCAAAATAAGCGAAGCGGCAGTTTGGGGACTCAATACAGACCCGGAAAAGCTTAAAAAAAGGAAGTGCCACTATGTCAATGGGTTACAAGATTCATTGAGAACGAAAACAGAAACGCTTCCAAAGTAAAGGCTAAGAAACGACGCAGCAAACGGTCCGGAAACACAATCCGCATCACCGCTGGAGGGATCCCGATAGAGATCGGGAAGTCCGCCTGGCAGGCAACCTTGCTAACGCCTGATCGTGCCTTTCAGGCAGGCAACCGACCCGTTTCCGAGACATGACCTGGCAGCGGCCTCCAGAGCCGTCGGCCCTCCAGAGGCTGGAAACCGCTTCCCATCAGCCCAGGTTCACTGATTCCGGGGTCAGCAATCTGTCGGGCTAGCGAGACGGTCGCAACCGTATGGCAAGATAACGATAGGAACCGGCTTCGTAAATCCACAGTTTATTGATACCTTCTCGGAGCCGCATTCCGGCGTCAGCAACACTTTCCACGGGTTGGTCATTGACCTCGATCAGGACCATACCCTTCCTCACTGAATTCCGGTAGGGTGAGTTCCCGTCTACCTGCACGACCAGTAACCCGTTAACCGCCTCATCGATATCGTAGTCTTGTCGGAGCTTATCTTATCGGTCACTACTTCGAGGCTCACGCCTTGCAGCATCTCGCGATCTTCCTGGCGGGGATGGGCATGGGGATTGTCCTGATCGGTAAGCACGACAACGAACGATTTCTGGAGTCCCTTGCGCAACGCCTTAACCGCAACCGACGTACCGGGCGGCGTCTCCGCGATGAGCAGCCTCAGTTCGGCGACGGAATTCACCGAGACCTCTTCCAACGCAACGATGACATCACCGGCCCGGAGTCCAGCTCTGTCCGCGGGCAGGTCTTCAATAACCTGTTGAATCAACACGCCGCGGGTTGTTTCCAGTTGGAACGCCTCTGCCAGGTCCGGGGTGAGGTCGGCGATGGCCACGCCCAGGTAGCCCCTCGGAACCGACCCGGAGCGGAGCAGACTGGTCAGGATGAAGCGCGCCATGCGCGACGGAATAGCAAAGCCGATACCGATATTTCCGCCGGTCCCGGAAAGTATGGCAGTGTTGATTCCGACCAGCCGGCCCTCCGTATCGACCAGGGCACCGCCTGAATTGCCGGGATTGATGGATGCATCGGTCTGTATGAAATTCTCATAGGCCTGGCCCACCGAACTGATAATATTCAGGTTCGATCTACCGGTGGCAGACACGATACCCATGGTGACCGTCGTTCCCACACCGAGAGGATTACCGACCGCAAACACGACATCACCGACCAGGAGGTTGTCGCTGTCGGCCATACGCAAATGATGAAAATCCGTCCCCTCCACCTTGAGCAGGGCAATGTCGGACTTGGGGTCACGCCCGACCAACTCGGCCAGCACCTCGGTGTCGTCGTGCAGGCGCACCAGAATCTCGTCCGCATCGTTCCCCCGCTCGTCGGTTACGACATGATTGTTGGTAAGAATCAACCCGTCCGCCGTCACCAGCACACCGGAGCCAAGACCGACCTGCAGTTTTTCTTCACGTGGTTCGCCGTCGGACGGCCCCGGACCCAACCCATAGTAGCGTCGCAGCAGATCCTCGATTCGGTTGCCTGGCCGTTGTTGCTCAATGCGGACAACACGGGAGGGATAGACCGACACTACAGCTGGCGTCACTTCGCTCAACACATCGGAATAGCTGGCCAAACGAAGACGGTTGGAGCGGTCAACCGGCCTGGTATCGAAGGGAATGTCCGCCGGCGCGATTCGGTCGGCCGATGAATCCGATGCCAGGCGGGCGGCATTCCCAATCCCCTGCCCCTCGTCGCGCGACAGAGAAGCCTCGTCGCGCAATCGAGAATAGAATACCAGGCAGACACTCACTACCAGGAAAACGAGAAAGGTACGCGCCACCGGTCAGAATCCTTTGATCTTAAACAGGCTGGTGACGCTCTGATGGTTGTTGATCCTGATGATCGCCTCACCAAGCATTTCTGCTACACTGAGCACCGTTATGGGGAGGTCGCGCGGGTCCACCGGCGCGGAATCCGTAGTGATCAATTCATCCAAAAATCCGGTCTTCAGGCGTTCGTAGGCACGCTCGTTGAGTACGCCATGACTCACCGCCGCGCGCACTTTACTGGCGCCGTGATTGCGCACGAGTTCCGCAGCCTTCATAAGCGTGCCGGCCGTCTCGGTAAGGTCGTCAACCAGGAGCACTTCGCGGTCTTTTACGTCTCCCACAAGACTCTGTGCCTCGACATGGATCGCATCCGTCCTGTGCTTGTTGACGAATCCAAAGCTATAGCCAAGCATGTCGGCATAGGCGGCCGCCATCTTGATCCCACCCACGTCCGGGGAGATAACCACCATTTCACCGTTATGATATCGTTTCAGATACTCATAAAAAACGGTGGAGGCGAAGAGATGGTCGACCGGAATATCGAAAAAACCCTGGATCTGCGACGCGTGCAGATCCATCGTAAGCACGCGGTTGGCGCCCGCCGTGACCAATAAATTGGCCACCAGCTTTGCCGTTATGGGAACACGAGGTTGGTCCTTACGATCCTGCCGGGCATAGCCATAAAAGGGGAGCACCGCCGTTATTCTTTGCGCCGATGCACGTCGCGCAGCGTCGATCATGATCAATAACTCCATGAGGTGGTCGTTGGCGGGCGGACAGGTGGGCTGGACGATAAATACGTCCTTTCCCCGAACGTTCTCCTCGATCTTGACAAAGATCTCCTCATTCGGGAACCGGTTGATCGTGACATGGGCAATTGGGTTACCGATGAACTCGCAAATCTTCTGCGTGAGACCGGGATGGGCAGTGCCCGTCAAGATTTTCATCTCACCTACTTGCATGACGATCTCCAACTAGTTACGCCTTGGCGTCAAGATCCTGGCACTGCTCCAAATTGGCAACTCTTTTGAACAGGTCCGGCAGACGTCTCTGAAGGGCATCGATGCGCCGCGCCAAAGCCACCGGAAATGCCGGCGTGCCGGTGATGTAGCTTCCCGATGGTTGACTCTTGCTAATCCCTGCCTGAGCCCCCACAACAGTACCCTTGCCGAGCGTCAGATGCCCCGCCAACCCGGCCTGTCCCGCCAGCACGACGTAGTCTTCGAGCACACAACTCCCTGAGATACCGGATTGCGCCGCGACAAAGCAATGCCGGCCGATATCCACATTGTGCGCGATCTGCACGAGATTATCGATTTTGGTGCCCCGGCCGATCCGCGTTTCATCGAAGCGCGCGCGATCGATGGTCGTATTTGCGCCAATCTCGACGTCATCTTCAATCCGAACGCGCCCGATCTGCGGTACTTTGCAATGCTCACCATCCACGGTTTCAAACCCAAACCCATCCGATCCCACGACGACTCCCGAGTGGAGTATGACGCGGTTGCCAAGTACACAATAGGAGGCCACCCGAACACCTGGCTTGAGTCGGCAATCCCCTTCAATGACAGCGCCTTTACCGAGAAAGCTCAAGGCTTCGATAATGGATCCGGGACCTACCGTGACACCGGCCTCGATCACGCAGAGGGGGCCCACATAGGCCGACGGATCGATAGCGGCAGAAGGCGAGACCTGCGCCGAGACATCGATCCCGGGCTTCGGTCGTGGCCACAGCATCTGCTCAATCCTTTCGCACAGGAGTGCCAAAGCCAGCGACGGGTTCTCGACATAAACGAACGCCTGGTTGCAACGCGGGACGGTGTCATGGTCCCTAGGCAGCAGAACTACCGATGCTTCCGATTTCGCCACCTCAAGGCCATACCTTGCGTTTCCTAGAAAGGAAAGATCGCCCGAGCGGGCACATGTGAGCGATGCTATACCTGTGATCAGGCCTGCATAGCCTCCCGCAACACGATCGACTTCGAGAAGGTTCAGGATCTCGTCCAGGCGGAAGGAGTATTGCATTGCTTTCCTTGACCTGCCTGGAGATCGCGCGCCCGCATACGGACCAGCCAAATTGTAATCCAGCCCGAACCCAATCGGGGACCCGATAGAATCCTGCTGGATCTGCGGAGGGCCGCGCCCTTACTTCGTTGGTGCGTCTTCGTTGATACGGACCAAAGCGTCTTCTGTGATGTCCCAACCGGAATTCGCGTAAAGGATACCTGGCAACCCGAGCGCGGTGGGCCCGGAGGAGTCGAAAACCAGGTTGGCCCCCCGATCACGCGCCATCTTAACGACCACCTTCTTGATCTCGTCGAGCATCAGATCTCGATGGGTTCGTTGGCGTTGCTGAATCGAGTTCTGGGTATTAATCTGAAACTGCTGGACTTCACGTTCCTTTTCCTGGATTTCCTGCAGCTTTCGCTCGGCCTCAAGCTGGGCTTCTCCCCGGGCCTCTTCGGTCAGGGCGGGATTGTTAGCCCGCTCCGTGATCTCTTTGTATTCATCGACCAGGGCCTGCCCTTGTTTCAGCAACTCTTCTCGTTGCTCTTTGGCCGTTTCCAAGCTACTTTGAATCTTCTCGTTAGCCAACTTGGTCTTGAAGTAACCGTTGTAGAGCTTGGTCATATCCACCGTGGCCACAGTAATGTCGTCCGCATAGCTACTCAAAGAGAGCAACGCCACGGCTGTAATTGATGTAATTAACGATTTCATCTATATGAGTCTATTTAAGCAATAAAGCATCTGATTTTCCTTTCAGGCAAGGGCCATCCGATTCTCAAAAACGAGAGCTGAAGTTGAAGTGGAACTGTTTCCCTTTATCATTGAACGCGTCCGTCGTGATGGGAATGCCGTAATCCAATGACAGCGGTAAGCCCCTCATCATGATGCGCAGGCCGAACCCCCAGCTATCATTGTAGTTATCCAAACTAAAATCCCCATTTGCAGGATTCACGGCGCCGAGATCATAGAACATCGCTAAACGAAGGGCATCGCTCACCTTGAAAGTATATTCGACGCTTCCAAACACCATTGAGTTCCCTCCAATCGGATCAAGCGTTGAAGGATCTTTGGGGCCTACCTCGCGGAACTCGAAGCCACGAATGTCGTCGGGGCCCCCGAGGAAGAATCGGTCAAAAAAGGGCACGTCGCCACCGGAGGCAAAGGTACCGATCCGACCCAGAACAGCCACGCTCTGTTCCCCTAAGTCAAAGGTGGGGAAGAAAAAAGCGCCTCTTCCCATGATCCGGGTATAGTCGGTATCGCCGCCCAGCCCGGCGTACTCGGAAATGAATTCGAGCTTGCTGCCCCGGGTGGGAAAGAGGATGCTGTTTCGGGTATCGCGCTCCAAATGGAAGGTGATCTTCGACACCTTGCGCTCACCTTCCTCGGCGCGGATGCTGACCGGCGCACCCGATGAGACATTGAAGATATCGACATTCTCCCATCGATAGCCGAGGCGCCCAACCAGGAGCCGGAATAGCGGTTTTCTGAGGTAGACCTCGAAGCCGACGCGCCTTTCGTTCCAGACCGAGCTGACGAAATCCGATTCAGTACGAAAGAGCGTGAAGCCAAATTCCAACTGCTTCTCAAACAGCCAGGGTTCGCGAAATGACAGGATAAACTCGCTCGAATCGCTCCCAACCTGAAACCGTACACGCATACTCTGCCCATCTCCTCTGAAGAAGGAGCGCCAATTGAACAGATCAAAATTGCGTTGCTTGATCTCGGCAAACATCACCGCCTTGGACAGCGAACTGAACCCTCCTCCAACGGAAAAATCGCCCGTACGCCCCTCTCTGACCGCAACTTTCAGGTCGCGGCGACCCGGAATATTGGTTCGTTCCGAACTCAGGTTTACCTGTTCGAAATAGCGGGTATTCTTCAGCCTCGCCTCACTATTTTTCATGCGCACAACGTTAAAGATTTCTCCCGGCGCCAACGTCAACTCGCGCAGAATAACGATACTCTTGGTTAAGGTGTTACCTGAGATGTTGATCGCCTCTACCAAGGTCTTTTCCCCCTCCGTAACCCGGTAGGTCACGTCGATATTTCCCGATGCAAGATTGGCCTGTTTTTCCGCCCTGACACGTGTATCGAGGTAGCCCAGGCGCCCATAGACATCGCTCAACGTCTCACTGTCTTCGTCAAGCTTGCTGGGCGAAAATACGTCGCCCGACCCGAGCCGCAACACCGATAGCAAGAACGGAGTAGGAAACAAAGTATTGCCCGCGATAGAAATCCGACCGAGGCGGTACTGGCGACCTTCGTCGATGTTAATGGTGAGGGCGATGGTCTTGCTGGATGGGTACTCCAGAGTGACATTGGCGTCCGGAATAGCGACATCGAGAAACCCCTCGTCCTTATAAAATTCCCGCAGTTTATCGAGATCTTCCTGGAACTTGGCGTCATCGAATCGACCACCACCCGATAACCACGAAAGCAGCGGATTATACTTCTTGGTCTTGGCTACCCGCTTGAGTCGCCTATGGGAAAAAGAATCGTTTCCGACGAAATTGATCGAAGAAATCTTAAGTTTCCTTCCCTCATCGATCTGAAAGATTATGGTGCCGAAGCCGGTCGAGGGATCGCGATAGATCTCATACTTAATCTTTACGTCGGAAAAACCCTTCTTGAGATAGTACTCGTAGAGGGTATCGCTATCCTCTTTCAGGCGCCGCTCGTCCAACACGCCGCCATTCTGAGATTCAATTTCATCATACAGGCGCTTGGGTTTAATCTTCCGGGTGCCTTCAAACCGAATCCTGCTGATGCGATATTTCGGCGTCACGATGAAGACCAGCTCCACCGTTCCGTCGGGTCGGTCGTTCTCTTTGGTTTCGATGAATTCAAACAGGCCGGTCACGTAAAGCGACCTGATGGAACGATCGATGAGGTTCTGGCTCCGCTCCATGCCTTCGCGCACCTGAATATGCGCCAAAACCGCCTGGTTGCTTACATTGCGAACGCCGTCGAACTCGATCGTGATCTCGCCGATCAGGGGTTCACCCCCCTGCAGGCCCTGTCCCAAAGTCTGGGAAAGGAGGGAAAATGTCAGTAGGACAAAGGCTAAGACTGGGCCGACCGTAGGCATTTCAGTTGGCTTGTTGGGTGTAATTTTCGAAGCGGGTCTGTTCCGGAATGAAGGTCAGGCGGATACTTCCTACGGGTCCGTTACGTTGCTTGGCAATGATTAAATCGCGCTCCCCAACATCTTCAACAGAAGCCGTTTTGTCGTCGCTCCGCGGCGGGCGTGCCAGGAGCAAGACTACATCCGCATCCTGTTCAATGGCGCCTGATTCCCGCAGATCGGACAGCCGAGGCTGGCGCCTTTCTCTCTCCGACTCGCGGTTCAGTTGACTCAGGACGAGCACCGGTACTTTGAGTTCTTTGGCCATTGCTTTAATGCCCCGGGAAATCTCCGCGATCTGCTGCTCGCGCCCCACCCGTGCGTCCGTGCCGGAAAGCAGTTGCAGGTAGTCGATTATGACAAGACCCAATGGATGTCTGGCATGCATGCGGCGTGCTTTGGCCCTGAGTTCGAGAATGGTGATGTTTCCGGAATCGTCGATCCACAGAGGGCCCTGCTTCAAAACCTTCGCCGACTGCGCCAGCCGGCGCTCCTCTTCCTTGCGTCTGAAGCCATCACTCAAGTGCATCATATTAACCCGTGCGTGGCTGCACAGCAGCCGCAAGGCAAGCTGCTCGGCGCTCATTTCCAACTCAAAAATGAGGGTCGGTATAGGCTCCCGTTGCGCTTCTTTGGGGAGGATGGCGGCCTGCGCGATATTGGTCGCCAAGGCGGTTTTTCCAACCGAAGGACGCGCCGCCAGCACAATCACTTCCTGGGCGTGAAACCCTAAAGTGAGCCGGTCCAGGTCGACAAAGCCAGTCGGAACACCGCTCAGTTCGCCGCGGCGCTGCAACATCGCCTGGATCAGGTTAACCGCCGAATCGATCGATTCCTTAATCGAAACTGCTGAATCGGTGACCCGGTCCTGGCTGATGAGAAATACTTCCTGCTCAACTTCCTCGAGAAACTGTTCCAGCTCGCCCTGCTGGCGGAAGCACCGATCCACCACTGAGGTGGATGTCCGAATCAACCGTCGCAATAGATATTTTTCACGCACGATCTCCATCCAGAATCGAGCGTGGGCGGTGGTTTCGATGCGACTCGTCAACCGCGTGAGCGCACCGTAACCTCCCGTTTCTTCGGCTTTTCCTCGACTGCTCAGATTGTCGGCCAGCGTGATCTCATCGATGGCCGTGCCGGCATCATGCAGCTTCAATATGGCCTCGAATATGGCCTGATGGGTGGGGACAAAGAAGGACTCGGGCGCAATCTTCGCCTCCAGGCAGGTCGCCAGGACTTCCTGGCCGCCATCGAAAATGCAACACGCCAGCAGACCTTCTTCGGCGTCCTGATTGTGCGGCATGACCCGCTCCAGCATCGCGCCGACAGAGGAAACGCTTCCGTTTTCCCGATTCCGGGTAGCCGCAAACCGGGTTTTCCCGGCAACCGTACTCACAGCTTCACTCATCGCCATCGACCGGCAGGCCCTCCGCGGGAAACGTTACTCCTCGTCGATTGGATTCTCGGAAACAACTTCGAAATCCAGGTCAACTGTTACCTCTGCGTGCAGGCGAATCTGCGTCGTGTGCTTACCGAGAGACTTCACCGGGCCTTCCAGGGAAAGCTGCTTTCTGTCCACGTCGATACCCTCATCGGCCAGCCGGTCGATCAGGTTGGCGGCGGTTATAGCGCCAAAAACACGGCCTCCGGGACCGGTCTTGACGGCCAAGGCAATGTGGGCCTTTCTAACCTTGGCCGCAATTTCTTCGGCGTTGGCCAGCTCCCGGTCAATGCGGGTCTCCCGGTCTCTGACAAGGGCATCGATTTGCCTCCGGTTGGAGTGTGTTTTCGGAATCGCCATCTTGCGGGGAAGCAGGAAATTGCGGGCATATCCCGCCCTTACCTTTACGGTCTCCCCTTCATGGCCGAGCCCCTCTAATGGCTTAAGTAACAACAGTTCCGTGGTCGACATAACTCAGTACCGATCAAGATTGATTGTTCATCAAGACTAAACCAAAGAAGTTTCAAAAGAATCCGAAATCCGGCCGCTAAAATGGAAGCTGCGGTTCCGCGGACTGCATCGAAGGAGATCCCTAGAAGGGAACGTCGTCGTCCAAGTCATCTTCCGCCGCAGCAGGCTCCTGCACAGGCGGCGTTGCGACGCTGCCACGGCTTGGAGGCGACGATTGCTCATAGCCTCCGGGACTGCCCGGCGATCCTTCTTCCGCCGCGCCGCGGCTACCTACGAACTGAAAATTCTCCACAACTACGACGTGCTTGCTGCGCTTGTCCCCAGTCTTGGTCTCCCAGGTATCGAGGCGAAGGCGCCCTTCGATCAACACCGCCCTTCCCTTGGTCAGAAACTTGGAGATTACTTCCGCCTGGCGGCCAAATGAATCGATATCGACAAAGGTTGTCTCCTCGCGCTGGCTGCCGTCCTGCAGCGAATAGGTCCGGTTCACCGCAAGTCCGAACTTGCAAATTGTATGCCCGTTCGGAGTGACTCTCAATTCGGGGTCCCGTGTTAGATTGCCCATTAATATGACTTTGTTAAAAGACGCCATGAGTTCCCTTTCCCATTTACATTGCTTCCAGGAAAACACGCTTTATGCGCTTGTCCAATCGGAACTCGTGCCGAATAGCTGCGGGGCAGGATGGCGGCCCCTCAAACTCAAGCTGGAGGTAAAAATCCCCCGGGTGATTACGATCGGTAACCCGGACAAAGTCCTTTCGTGAGAGATTATTTACATTCGTCACCTCCCCCTCCAGTTTACCGATCGATTCGGAAAGGTGCTCGATCAGGGACTCAATCGTTTCTTCGTACTCCCGCGTGTCCAGAATAAAGGTCGCTCTATATGCTCTATTGGCTACTGTTTGGCTCATTCGAATTAATAGTGTTCCGACGGTTCAGATGATTCATGGCCAGGACCGGTCCGGTGTCAACAAGGAGCTTCAGGCCGACTAAGTAGTCCTCCATTTTCTGTTCAATTGCATCCCGCTCCTCAACCCCGAACCTTCCCAATACATAATCCTTAAGATCGATCTCGGACGGCTGCTTAGGTCCGATGCCGATGCGGAACCTGACGAAGCCTTCGCCCAGATGCTCCTGAATGCTGGCCAGTCCGTTGTGCCCGCCCGCGCTACCGCGCAGAGATACCTTAAGGCGTGCCGGTTCAAGATTTATGTCATCGAGAATGATCACCACCTGCGATACCGGAACCTGGTAATAGCAGCATACGCGTCCCAGAGCCCGACCACTTTCGTTCATGAATGTCAGCGGCTTGCACAGAAAGAGGCGGTTGCCCCCCCAGGAAACCTTGGCTACGGAGGCTTCGAAACGCGCCTCGCGCTTCCAGGATGCCTGCAGACACTGGCCGAGCCGATCGACAACGCAATAACCGATATTGTGGCGGCTGTAGACGTGGGCTGGGCCAGGATTGCCTAGTCCCGCTATAAGAGAAAGCGCCATGGGCCTGAGAAACGATCACCGAGAAAACAACGGTTATGGGTCAAATTTGCGCATTCCAGGCACGCTCGAGTTAGGAAAAGCGAGCAGGAGATTCGGGGGCGATCTCGAATCCGGCGATTCGGGAATTATGCCTCGTCCTCCTCGGCTTCGGCCCCCTCCGCGGCCTCACCTTCGACATCGACCTCGGCTTCTTCTTCCTTTTCCTCTGCGTCGGCTACAGCGAAGGCCATGCACGATACCAGCACCACGCTTTCATCCTCCAGGAACTCCACCCTTGGCGGCGGCGTCAAGTCCCTCAAATGGATGGATTCTCCGACGTGCAGGTTGGTTACATCAATTTCGATAAACTCCGGAAGATCTAACGGCAGGCAGCGCACATCCACCTCGTGGGTGTGAATTTCCAGGAGAGCATCCTCGCTCTTGACCCCCACGGATTCGCCCACCACGTGAATGGGGGTATGTGTGCTAATGAGTTCCCCAGTGGCAACTTCATGGAAATCGATGTGGAGATATTGATCGGTGCGAGGATTGCGCTGGACTTCCTGGATAATGGACAAGGTGGGTTCGACACCTTCTTGACAGATTTCAATCAGGGCCGACCTACCTTTTATCTGTTTACTTAGGGTACGGAAATCCACCTCCGCGACGGCCAGCGTTCGGCTTCCCGACCGTCCATAGACCACCGCAGGTATGCCGCCGGCGGCTCGCAGCCGCCGACATGCTCCACGCCCCGATCCCGCACGGGAACTGACTTTCAATGTAATCTGACTCATCGCTCAATGATTAGATTGAGATGGCTTGGCCTCCGTGTTGTGATGGCAAGATAGGAAAAAAGACACGGTCATAACACCATTTCCCGTGAAAGCAACTCTAAGTTGCCGCCATCGGTAAGGCAAGAGATTCGGAAATCGAGGGGTTGCCGTCACGAGATCCATGGAAGCGAAGAGAGTTATGAACCTCCTGATTCCGACTGTGTCGGGTTCTGAGTTGACTTTTCCGTTCGACCTCATTTGGTCCACACCATTGGTGCCCGGTAGCTCAGCGGTAGAGTCCCGATGGCCATCGGGATTAACCACCCGGTGTGCGTAGGTTTGCTTGGAGTTTGACTTTTCGGTTGAAGCGGTTTTGGTCCCACTACTTCTTGCCCGGTAGCTCAGCGGTAGAGTCCCGATGGCCATCGGGATTAACCACCAGGTGTGCGTAGGTTTGCTTGGAGTTTGACTTTTCGGTTGAGGCGGTTTTGGTCCCACTATTTCTTGCCCGGTAGCTCAGCGGTAGAGTCCCGATGGCCATCGGGATTAACCACCAGGTGTGCGTAGGTTTGCTTGGAGTTTGACTTTTCGGTTGAGGCGGTTTTGGTCCCACTACTTCTTGCCCGGTAGCTCAGCGGTAGAGCGAGTGGCTGTTAACCACCAGGTCGCAGGTTCGAATCCTGCCCGGGCAGCATGCGAACCTGCGACCTGGTGGTCGGCAGCCACGAGAAGGTCGATGTATTACGTTTACATTCTCGAGAACCGCAAAGGACGCTTCTATATCGGGCATACCAACAGCCTCGAAAGGCGGCTGGACAGGCATAATGATCGGACATCACGAGTGCCTTCGGAACCGTTAACCTATACCCACAAGCATAGTCCTTGGGAGATGGTCTGGACGGAAGGGCATACAACCCGCTCGTCTGCCATGCAGCGCGAAAAACAAATCAAAGCTCACAGCCATCCCACAGGATGTGGTGAGACTCCCTTTCGGGCAGGGTTAAAAAAAGGTGGTCGGCGGCGGATTCCGACCAAAGAATCCGCAGTATGAAAAACATAACGCCGACGAAACACTACAGCAGCACCTTGCATCAGCTTTGTAAACTCATCCCGTCGCATTTGACGGAAAAACTCGCCCGGGAGTACGGGGTCGATAAAAAGGCGCGCACCTTCACGCCATGGAGTCATGTGGTCAGTCTGCTCTTTGCGCAACTGACCCATGCCATCGGGCTTAACGACGTCTGCGACACCCTGCGGCATCATGCGGCCAAGCTCAGGGCGATCAGGGGAGCGGTTGCACCGAGCCGAAACACTCTTTCGCATGCCAATAGGGAGCGCGACAGCGACATGATGGAGGCGTTGTTCTGGAAGGTGCTGGGGCATCTGCAAGAGCTTTCGCCGGGCTTTGGACCGGCCGGGCGCTACCGAGGCCTGCCCCGTCGCTTCAAACGGGCGATCCATGCGATCGATTCCACCACCATTGCCCTGGTGGCCAACTGCATGGACTGGGCCAAGCACCGTCGGCGCAAGGCCGCGGCGAAGATGCACCTGCGGCTCAACCTGCAAAGTTTTCTTCCCGGCTTTGCCGTCATTGAAGAAGCTTCCCATCACGACGGCACGCGGACCCTGGCCCTGTGCGCGGGGCTGCAGGCTGGAGAGATCGCGGTTTTCGACAAGGCTTACGTGCATTTTGCCAATCTTTTCCATTTGAGCGAACGCGGCATATTCTGGGTCACGCGCGCCAAAGACAACCTGCGCTGCCATGTTTGCCGCAAGCGCCTGCGCAAGCCTCAAGGACCTATCCTGCGGGATGACGAGGTCACCCTGAAGGTTCCCGCCTCCCGCCGGCAGTATCCCGGCAGGTTGCGCCGGATCGAAGCCGAAGTGGAAGTCAACGGCGAGTGGGTCGTCATGGTTTTCCTCACCAACAACATGGACTGGGCCCCTTCCAGTGTCTGCGCCCTCTACCGCTGCCGCTGGGGCATCGAGGTGTTTTTCAAGCAGATCAAGCAAACCTTCAAGGTCTGCGATTTTCTCGGGCATTCCAAGCAGGCCATCCGTTGGCAGCTGTGGGCCGCCCTGCTGCTGCTCGTTCTGCTCCGATACATTGCCTTTATCAGCCAGTGGCCGCACAGCTTCACCCGGTTGTTTACGCTCGTGCGCGGCGTGCTCTGGGACCGCTTCGGGCTTTTCGATCTGGCGGACTTCTATGGGACAGCACGAACCCGATATCGAATGTGTTCCCAGCCTCAACAGGCTTACCTGCCCGGTTTCTCCCCTTAGCTCTGTGGGACAGCATCCGTCCATATCAACCATTTCCCCCCTGTTTTACATTTTGACTTTTTCCCAATATCAACCGCTATCCCGCTCCATCCCTCAGGCTTGCCTTCAGGGTTTAGGCCTTATGGGATGGCTGTGAAATGGATCGATGGATTGCGCGATATCCGCGCACGCGCTCGGATTCTGGTGCGGATCGAACGTTTAGCGGCCGGCAATCCGGGTGATGTGAAGCCTGTAGGAGGAGGAATATCGGAGCTGCGAATCGATTAGGGGCCGGGGTATAAGGTAAATTTCAAGATGGAAGGCCCGGCGCTGATTATTCTCTTAGCCGGAGGTGACAAACGCAACCAGGCGCGGGATATCAAAAGGGCGCAGCACCTGGCGCGAAATCTGTAGGAGCAGGATATGACAAGAACCAAAACGACAAAATATGACGTCGCGGAGCACCTTCGCAATCCGGAGGAAATGGCGGCCTATTTGGAAGCGTCTCTGGAAGAGGCGAAAGGGGATGCTGCGATGATCTCCAAAGCCTTGGGGGATATTGCAAGGGCAAAGGGCATGACACAGGTAGCCCGTGATGCGGGATTGTCTCGCGAAAGTCTCTACAAGGCTTTATCCGGGGAGCGAAATCCCGGATTCGACACCATTCTCAAAGTTATCGATGCATTGGGAATAAAACTGCACGCGGAAGTAGCAATGCCGAACGAATCCAAGGCCCAACCAGCCGGTCGACTCAACGTCGGCTAACGCCGCCGCGAGTCACCGGTAACGTTAGGCGAAAAAATGGCGGCCTCATTTTTTTCTAATAAAAGACCAAGGAGTGTCCAAAACGAGAGGGTCCATGCATCATAGGGTGTCGGCTAAGTTTACCGACAGAACTAAATAAAAAGGAAAAATCATGCCTGAGCAGAAGTATCTATGTATTCAACGAAGCCAGGGAGGCAAATGTGAACAACCATCTCCCGCCGACATGCAGAACCTGTTCGCCGTCTTCAATGCCTGGAAAGAGAAATTCCAGGAAAACCTCGTCGATTTGGGAGGGAAGCTGATGGAGGGTGGAAAGATCGTCACCTCAGAAGGCACAACGAACGGGCCGCAGTTGCATCCTGGAGCAAAACGTAAAGGAAGACGTCAACACTCCGGAGAACAGTCCGGAGTTTTTCCTGAACGGAGAGGTTCGGGACGACCTGCTGCGAATGCTGTTTGTCTGCTGCGAAGAGGCAATTCCCGTGGAATCACAGCTGGTGCTGGCCCTAAAGACCCTCTGTGGCTTCGATGTTCGGGAGATTGCGCTTCGCCTATTTACGAGCAAAGCCAACGTATACAAACGCCTAGGTCGGGCCCGCAACCGACTGCGGGAACTTCCGCTTCGCCTCGGAGAGCTTGCTGACGAGCAATATTCCGCACGCCTTCCGGCGGTGCATAAGATCCTGTACCTCCTATTCACCGAAGGCTACCTCTCTTCCCACGCGGAGATGCCCATCCGCCGGGAGCTCTGTAACGAAGCGATACGGCTGGCTGCCATCCTGGCGGAACACCCGGTAGGCCAGGCACCGGAAACGTTTGCCCTGCTGGGGTTGATGCATCTGCACTCAGCCCGGATGACCGCTCGCCAGGACGCCTCCGGCGGATTGCTCCTGTTGGAGGAGCAGGATCGAGATCTCTGGGACCAGCAGGAAATTCAGGTGGGATTGCAGTGGTTGGCAAAATCCTCAAAAGGCGAAGTCTTTTCACGGTACCATGCGGAAGCCGCTATAGCGGCCGAACACTGCCTCGCCCCCTCGTTCCAGGAAACACGTTGGGACGAAGTCGCGAAGTGTTACTCGCTGCTGGAGCGGATCGCACCCTCCGCGACACACAAGCTGAACCGTGCGGTGGCGGTAGCAGAGTGGCAAGGACCGGCAGAGGGACTCGCCGCCCTCAAGGGCTTTGAGCCACCGACCTGGCTGGCCGGCTCCTACATATGGGCTGCGGTATTGGCCGATCTGCATCGGCGCTGCGGAAACGCCCATACGGCGAACCGCTATCGGGATGTAGCATGCAAATCGGCTCCCACTCCGGCAGTTAGGGAGCTTTTGGAGCGTCGATTTCAGCTCGGAAGCCCTGGCTGATCGCTCAATCTGGACCAGTAAGAGTGCGCGACTGAGCAGAGTAAGCCTGAGTAAAGCAAGCGGTTACTCGACCGACCAAACAAGGTTACACACAGATGGAAATACGAAACACTGTGAGCAAGAATGAATCGAAGGAGAAAATCATTGGAACGTGGGTCGCAAGTGGCACTGCTCTAGGTGCTGCTTTCGGCGCAGCGTTTGGTGATGTGGCGATTGGTGTTGCACTTGGCGTTGCAATCGGGGCGGCGATCGGAGCGGCGAAGTGCAAGCGACCAAAGGATAACGGCGAATCATTGAGCGGATTCAAGAGGCTCTTGAGGACTTCGAGGATTTGAAGGAACTGCGGCAAGTGAAGGTGGAAGAAGACGCCGCTCCGACCTCGACATTGGCGAAGGTCAAAGAGGAGTTGGATCTGTAATCGGACCGGCGCGGAACCAGGCGCTCCAGACAATTCCGGCTAGCGCCTCCATCGTCTGAGCTGTAGCGTTTCGCCCTGGCGGAGACCGTTGCTCCAGAGACAAAGGTTTCTGAAGGTGTCGTCTTATTCTGATTGAGAATCCAATAATGCATGCGACACTGTTAGCAGGCTTGGGCGGGCGTGGAAGAACCTGGGCCAAAGCTCTCGTTGAACACGACCAATTTTCGAATGAACCTCCCCGACGCAAGCGTCGGGGTATCGGGGAAGGAGAACTTATTCTCTACCACAGTGTTAACTGACGCAGATCCTCCTTCGGCTTGCCCTGTTCCAAAACGTATTTCTCCACCATCGCCCAATTCCCTCTCTCCCCAACCGTCCCCACGTAATACCCTGAACTCCAGAATCTTCCTCCCCAGAGTTCCTCCTTCAGCCACCGCTCCCTCTTGAACAACTCCCGTGCTGTGATACTCTTGAATTTCATCACGATACTTCCTGGCGCTATTTTCGGATGTGCCCCGCACAGTAAATGCACATGGTCTTTATCCATCCCTAGGGCCTCCAGTTCTATTTCATAGCGTTCCCCTATCCCTCTGGCCGTTTCGATCATCACTCGCTCAATCCGCTTATCTATCAGCGCCTTCCGATACTTCACCGGCATCACCACATGATAGTGGATCTCCCACACACAGTGACTTCCTCGCTTTACTCGACTTTCTTCCTTCCTCTCTCCCACCCTCTCTTCTTTATCAAGTCAGCCACCCCGCAGCAAGCTACGGGGAATCACCAAGTTGAAGGACTTTTGGATATCGATCGACCCGTCCTCGAAAGAACCAGTGCGGAACTTGGCATTCCCGGCGAGTATCGCTATACGGATTACGGGGAGGCGCTAGGTTATAATTTGTCAGGTCAAAAGTGGTTGCGGCCTATCGCGGCCAAATCCGCTTGCGCAGGTTGCTCAAATGCGTGAAGCTCCGGACTTGACGGAGCGAAGATATGGATAGGGGACTGCCGAAACGAACCCTTGGTCTGACCGGGCTCGAAGTGACCCAGTTAGGCTTCGGAACAGCATACAGTGGAGAAGTCGATGACGAGCAGGCCGAACGTGTCCTGAATTCTGTTTTGGACGCCGGCATTAACTTCATCGATACAGCGCCGGATTACGAGGGGAGCGAGGAGCGGATCGGCAGATATATAAGCCATCGGCGCGACGAGTTTTTCCTCGCCACGAAGTGCGGCTGCAACATTGCCCCAAACGGTGAAGGGCTGGACCCCGGGCACCTGTGGACCGCGGATCGGTTGCGCCGAAACATCGACCAGAGCCTCAGCCGGATGAAGACCGATCACGTCGATATCCTGCAGATGCACAATCCTTCCGTGGAGGAGGTTGAGCGGGGCGAGCTACTGCAAGTCCTCGAGGAAATTCGACGGGCCGGGAAGACTCGCCTTATCGGCATCTCCTCCACGGCGCCGGATCTTTTGACCTTTGCCGAGACGCGGGCATTCGACACCTTTCAGGTTCCGTATTCTGCCCTCGAGCGCAGACACGAACAGATGCTTCATAAGGTCACCGAATATGGAGCGGGAGTGATCATTCGCGGAGGTGTTGCCCAGGGGCGCCGCGGGAGCGACGAGCGCTGGGCCAAATGGGATCGCGCACGACTCGACGAAATTGCGGAAGGTGTGAACCGTTACGAATTCGTCCTCCGTTTCACCCTCACCCACCCAGCCTGCCATACTGCGATTGTAGGTACCAGTAACCTCGATCATCTCCGTGTAAACATCGCCGCCGCCAAGGCCGGCCCGCTGTCTTCCGGTGTCTACAGCGAAGCCAGAGAGCGGATGGCTCAGATAGGAGAAAAGCCCGATGAATAGGCGAACTCGGATGTTTGCGTAAGGAGGAATGCAATGAAAGCTGTGGTTTATCGCGAATTCGGTGGACCGGACGTCCTGCACTGCGAGGACGTGGCGACGCCCGCACCAGGCCCCGGCGAGATCTTGGTCAAGGTGCTGGCGGTGGCCATCGACTACATTCAGCTCCACGTCCGCCGCGGCGGCAGTGGCCGTATCGGATCGGCGCGCGAGCAAAGTTATGGTATCGAGGGGCCGCCTTACTATCCCGGCGGTATGGCCTGTGTCGAAGTCGTGGCCTTGGGGACAGATACGGGCAATGTAGAAGTTGGCTCGCGCCATCTCATTAGTGGTCTACGGCCGGGCTCCTACGTTGAACTTGGCCTGGTCGACGCGCAAAGTCTGCAGCCGCGCCCCGACGGGCGGCTGGGCCCGACGGCCTTTCCGCCATCGTTCTCACCTGAACAGGCGGTTGCTTTCGACTACGCGCCGGTGGCCTATCACACCCTGAAGATGGCGGCGGGCTTGCAGCCGGGAGAGACTGCCCTCATCCACGCTGCCGCCGGCGGCACCGGCGTTCTGGCGGTTCAGTTGGCCAAGCACTTTGGTGCCCGGGTTTTGGCGACAGCGGGCAGTGCGGAGAAGCTCGAACTCGTGCGCGAACTGGGGGCCGAGGTGGCAATCGATTACCGTTCCGACGACTTTGTGGTCGCTGTGCTGGAGGCCACAGGTGGGCGTGGCATCGACGTGGTGTGGGAATCGGTAGGCGGCGAGGTCTTCGCGCGCAGTCTCGACTGCATGGCCGAGGGAGGCCGCATGGTCAGCTTTGGCTCGAATAGCTTCTCGGGCGCAGGCCGGATCGATTTCTTGCCATTCTGGGTGAAGAATCTGAAGCTGATCGGATGGGGTGGTGCGAGCAATGCGCAAGCCCGATCGCCCGAAATCATGGAGGAGCTAATCGACCTCGCCGAGGCCGGCAAACTCAGGCCCGTCGTAGGCCACGTATATTGTTTCGAGGAGGCTGCAGCAGCGCACCGACTGATCGAGGAAAGGAAGTCCATTGGCAAAGTAGTGTTGGTGCCTTAAGCACGACCGCAGCGATAACGCTGCATCTTGCGCTTGTGGTTTTGAGGTTTCTGCTGAACCCGAATCCCAGAACACGCTGTTATCGACCGTTTCTCTCTACTGTCTAATAATGAACTATTAAAACCTGTTCAGCCGAAACCGGTGTACCGAGCGTAGCGACATCCTTCAATATGCGGGTTAGCGATCAATACGTGCAATGATTAGCGTAGAAAAACCATTTGACGCAATCTGAGCCGGAGAACTCTCCGGGGTCTACCTATCCCCATGTGTAATACACGGTTTCGCCCGCCTCGACTCTGATTGCCGATTCCATCATTACATTGAGATCCCCTCTGGGCGCGTAGCCTATCCGTGTTCTCGACTTCGTGATGTCGTGGTCGTAGCGCCACCGCACGGGGAGGCTTATTTCGAGAGGCTGCCTCCCAGTGTGCGCCGCGAGGATCTTTGCCGCATCGGGAAAGGCGAACGGCGCAGGCGCGCCCGCGTTGAAAGACTCGCCTACGGCTGCAGGGCTTTCCAGGCAGCATACGAGGTGGTGGGCCATGTCACGGGCGTCATTGGGCTGATAAACCCAAGGTTGCCCCTCGAGATCCCGCACGCTGCACGGTTGGTCCGGGTCTTCCGCCTGAGCCTCGACCTCCTCCCAGAGTCGCCGGCCCTCGACATAAAGCTCGCTGTTGGGATTGGCTTCCGCCTTCATAAGGACCCGGCATACGCGCTCCACGGTAAACTGTTTTAGGATTGCCGTTCCCGAGAGCATGTGGCTCGGTCGCGCAATCACGGTCCGCAACCCTGTATTTCGCGCCGCCATCAGGGCAGACTCCTCCCCGATCAGCTTCGAGAGAGAATACTCGTTGTCAGGACGCTTCGGGTGCTTCTCGTCGACGGGGTGGTAGGCGCACGCGAAAACCTCACCATTATTCGGGAAGACCCCGGAGGAACTGACGTAGATATACCGTTCCAGCGAATCCGCGGCCTCTCCGCAGACCCTGGCTACTACCAGATTCGTATTGACATTGTTTTCGAAGTAGGGCCCGACCAGGTTGGCGGTGTGAATCACTGCGTCCACTCCCTGGACTGCCCGTTTGACAAAATCCTCCACGGTCAAGTCACCCTCCAATACGTCGAGGTCGAGTCCCCGAATACGGTCGAGGACGGGATCTGCAGGCAGCGCCGTGCCCCGCACCTCGTAGTTGCGCTCCAGAAGGCGACGCACAAGCCGGCATCCGACTTGGCCTGCGGCACCGGTCACCAAAACTTTCATTCCTTTCCTTTTCTCCCTCCCTACTGCCGCCGCCTCAGGTCCGCAGGTTCAACAGTCGTGCCGATAACTGATGGAGAACGGGCTGCATTGCAATCGAGAAGCTTGGCTGGGAGAGCAGCCTCATGGTGTAATGTGTGCATTTATCAAAGTTGTGACGTTCTGGAATTTCAAGGCAATGTGTAGAGAGCGCAGGGCTCGCTTCGGAGACCTATGATACCCGTTGAGTAGGTGACAGTGCGCCCGGGGCATACGGCGGCGGGTAAAAGGGAAATGAATTGCTGAAGCGTTGGGAGGCGTAGATTGCGTGGTCCCTTGCTGAACTCTGCTCCAGATCGAAGAATTCGCCAGACGCAAAGTCCACGAATTACCGGGGGCCGGTCGTTCCAGCAAAGTAGAATACCCAGGAAGAACGACCCCTCCAATATGGATCAGGGTATTATCGGGTAGCGGGTCCGAAATGTCGGGACGGATGCCGCGATAGGCAATTTGCTGAATGGTACTACAAAATCCGTCCCTTAAAAAAGAGATTCTCGCGGTTCCGATTATCTTCGAGGAAACGCGCCACCGTGTTGAAGAGCCGGGCGCAGTTCCAATCCGGCTCGGTCGTTCGATCCCGGTTAGTGTAGCTGTAAGCTGCAAAAGATGGGGATCCAACGGATTCGGCATCGATCGGATCGAAAAGAGTATCGCGGCGCCAGTTCGGAAGCCAAGGGTGGTGCGAGCAATGCGCAGGCCCGACCGCCCGAAATCATGGAGGAGCTGATCGATCTCGCCGAGGCCGGGAAACTCAGGCCCGTCGTAGGCCACGTGTAGTGTTTCCAGGAGGCATTCCGGCGCACGGGATGTCGATCGATGAAATTGTAGATCAGCGGATGGTTAAAGTGTTCTCATGCGGCATCCGAGTGTAGCTTTTGCCGGTGAGGAAATCAGGGGTTGCTTCGCTCAAAAAGTTCCGCGAAACTCGAATAGGTATCGTCTCAAAAGCCCATGGAAGCTACGCTCACGACCGACCGCCGAGGGAACGAATGCGGGCACCCGGCACACTTTTTCTCTCCATCGCTGCCCATAATATCCACCACTCAGTGGAGCCCATAACACTGTTGGGCAAGAAAGAGACCCCGAATGTGCAGCCGCAAATAAACTATAACGATGCGTGGGAATCAATTCCCTTGGAATTCGTTGATGACGTAATTGAGTTCTTCAACCGAGAGCTTCAGCCTACTCATCCACTGCGGACATTCAAACTGTTCCCACTCGCAAAGTGTTGGAGAAAATATAAATATTTGATCGAAGAAGAGGAACCAAGCGACAACTTATGGGTACTGGACATGGATAAAAAGAAACGCATCAAAGGGAAAACCAGCTACTATTTCAAACGAATCGAGACCCAAGAAGAAATTGATGCCATCCTGCAAAGTGATTATGAGGATTGGGTTCAAGATATGAAGGATGCAGGAGCTTGGCATGGTGACTAATCAAAACAAAGTGCCCAACAAAACGGTCGAGGCAACAGGCCACCCGTCGCGTAGCGTGAGGATCTTGATTCCATCATGTCTCAGCCATATAGTCCGCACGTGCACGATGGCCTGCGCCCCACCTTGACGTTCTGCTTTTATTTCCCGGCCTTTGGCCATTCATCTCGACAGACGAGACGTACTCACGATGATTAACCGACAGCAAATACTGACAACTGCAGCAGCGATCACTCTGCTCACCATAGGCGCACCTGCCGCAGCTTCCGACAACGACAAACTAGCGTATGACAGTGAAGCAACTACGAACTTTCTTTTTGCGGCAATCGATAGGAAAAACAGCATATGACAACTATTATTACTTGGATCATTTAATAGATGACAGTCCGGGGAGATTATGCAATTACTCTGGCATGGATAAACGGGATGCTCGGCTCCCTGGCCTGTAGGCGCTGGAGGGGATTCGACGCCAGGCCATAAGGTTCTTGCTTTCACCATCCCAAAGCGAATTAAGCTGCTTGATGTCGCCTTTTATATTGGCGGAGTAATAAATGAGGACATCATGATGATGACGCAACAGGCATCTCTTCGACCTTCACCGGTTCCAGCGAGTGATTCAGCAATCGGACAGATGGACTTTGGCTATCACTGGATCTGGACCTATGGCCAACTGATCCCGCTTGCGACGTTCTCCCTCGCCACGATCGCATCCGTACTTTTGAATGGGCCGCTCTGGCTGACGGCCAGCGCCGCGGGGATCGCGCTGTGGTCGGCCGCCGGGTTCTGGGTGATGCGCTTCGTCGTTAACATGAATCAGCTCGGGAGTCTTCCGACCCGACTCTTTGCACAGGGCGAAACCCGCGTCCTCGATCTCGGCTGCGGCGCCGGGCGCACCTCGATCATCGTCGCGCGAGAATGCCCTCGCTCAAACGTCGTCGCCCTCGACAATTTCAGCGCCGGCTACATCGCTGGCCGTCACGACGGCGACGATCCAGAAACGCATTCCGCCCACAGTAAGGCGAATACCCGCGCCAACTTCATCGCCGCGGGGGTGAGCGACCGCATCGAAATCGAGTCGGGCAATATGCGGCAGCTCCCTTGTGCAGACGCCGACTTCGATGGCGTCAGCAGCAGCACGGCGATCGACCACCTCGACCGTGCCGATATCCCGGTCGCCCTGGCCGAAGCAAACCGGGTGCTCAAAGAGCATGGGCAAATCCTCTTGTGGCTGGCCGTTCCGAATCTCTGGACCTTCATTGCCTTCGGACCCCTCTTCGCGATACACGGCACAAACGCCGATGTGGCCGACTGGCGCCGGATGCTCGATGAAGCGGGCTTCGCGATCGACGATGAGGGGACGAAGCGCGGCCTGGCCTGGATCCTAGCCACGCGTGTGCGCGAGCCCGTCGCGATGCCATCCGCCGCACCCACGAAGTCGGCGCTTTCTCGCCATCTCCATTGGCTCATGGCCGGTGGGGCCGTCGTGAGCGGTATTCTCTGGTGGATCGGGTTCGAAACGGAAGCGCTCTGGACGGCCGGCGCTTGGATGGTAGTCACGCAAGTCGGCGCGATCTTTCTAGGCATCGGCGCCTTCGGAACCTGGCTTGCGAAACGGCACAGCCACTCGTCTCAATGAGGCTGTGAGCCCGCGAACCTAAACAGGCATTGCCAACTTTTGCGTAGTCGCAAGTAACATCAACAGACCGGCCCTTAGAACGGCTGAGATCAACAACCAGGAGGATGACCCATGCCCATTACCGATAGCGAGAAGACCCGACGCAAAGCCCTACTTAAAACCCACTATGACGCTGAGAACAGCCACGACATGAACGGAATTATGGCGACCTTCTCACCCGACTGTGAGATGCTTTACAACCGAATCCCGTTCACGGACCCGCAAAGCATTCGTGATGCGCACGGCCGTATCGGTTTTTCCGGCACGAACGGTGCTTTTGGCGACATTCACCACCATATCGACGCCGAACATTTCACAGAGGACGAAATCATCGTCGAGGGTCGCCTGAGCGGCAAACATGTCGGTGAATTCCAAGGCTTTGAAGCTACGGGCCGCAACGTCGAACTGCCGTTTGTCGCCTTTTATCACTTCGACAAGACCGACAAACTCATCTCCGAACGCATAGTCATGAACCTCGGGGCGCTTGTCGCTCCGGGGTAGTCAATTGTTGTCGACATCGCGCGAATTCAGAGCGGTGCGGACTTAAGTGTCGCGTCGCGCAGAGAGTTTATCCGGACTTAAACGACATTAACCGCTGAGAAGGCGTCCGTCTAACAATGAAAGGTGCGTGGAAGGGTATAATTAACGATATACCAGAATTCTTAAATGTTACTATTCCTAATGCGTCATCAGGTCAAAAAAATAAGTATGTTGGACACAAAGATTACGCATCCTTTACTTTTTGAAAATCATTGATATTAAAACCCAAAATCTAAATAAAAAGTTAAACCGAATAACAAATAATGTCCAAACTATCATAGGAGGACATACCAACAACAGAAGGAGGAAAGGATTATGGTAGCGTATATAATCTTTGATGTAGAAGACATCGACCCGGGGGATGAATATGTCAAACTTGCTGGCGAGTCCCTGGCACCCTTCCAGGCGAAGGCAATAATTCATGGCGACATGGTAGAGGTATTGGGGGGAGACTGGGAACCCAAGGCGTTGGTAATGCTGGAATTCGAAAGCATGGAGCAAGCTCGGCAGTGGTACAAGTCGCCAGGATACGCCAAAGCAACGGATAGTCTGCACAGGGCAATTTACTCCAATGCAATCTTGGTTGAAGGCGTGTAAGGCACCGGTTGCAGATCTGACTGTTTGGCGTATCCCAGCTTAAAGGAGTATCTCCTTTGATTCGGGTCGTCATCGCCGATAATTCGCCGGATATCCGAGATGGCCTCTCCAGCCTAATAGATGGCCAGTCTGACTTCGTTGTGGTCGGAACAGCGGGAGATGGGCTTGGACGCTCCGCAGGGGGGGGGTACCAGACTGCGAATTCTTCAATATTCCTCAGAGGTGTCCCAAGGACCCAGACCCGAATGCCACTCGGATAAGGCGCTTATCGGGTGATTTTTGTTGAAGAATAAGCTCTCCAAATAGACGTTATTGAAGCATCGTGTTTGTATGCATAAAACACTATACTTCAAAGGTTTCAACCGCTTCTTTGGACGAGCTAAAAAGTCTGCCGCGCGGACCCTAAAAGAACGATTCGATGAGATACGGGGGCGCGCCCCGGGTCAACTGCATTCGTTGTTTAGCGAAGCGGTGGAAGCGGAAAAAATCGCCGGTGCCAACGGCTGCCGCGAGCGGCTCTTTCCGGCCGATGTAACCTTCTGGGGCATGCTCGGACAGGTGTTTCGCGGTGGCAGTCTGCGCGATGCGGTGCGAGAAATACAGGCCTCGGTTTGCGCGGCCGATGGGGAGCGGGACCTAAGCAACAGCACCGGCAGTTACAGCGATGCGCGCCAGCGCTTGCCACAGGACAGTGTGGATGCGGTGCATGGGCGGGTCTGTGAGAAGATGATGTCGTCGGGAGGGTTGCTGGGAGGGCGGCGCGTCATGGTCGTGGACGGCACCTCGGTGCAACTGGAAGATACTCGGGCCAATCAAAAGGAGTATTGCCAACCCGTCGGGCAGAAACCCGGTTGCGGGTTTCCGGTGATGCAGATAGTGGCTCTGTTCAATCTGGGCAGCAGTGCGCTGGAGCGGTTTTCGTTCAGTCCCCACAGCGCCGATGAAGGCGGCATGTTCGATGTCGAACTGATGGAGCATTTGCAGGCCGGCGACGTGCTGCTGGGCGACCGTTTGTATGGTTCCTACCTGCATTTTGCGGCCTTGGCGGCCCGGGGCGTGGATGTGTTGACGCGACTGAACGGCTCGCGTGGCTGGCCTAAGGGGATGCGTGGCGACGATGTCACAGTGCAGTGGAGGCGGCCTGCGCCAAGCGCCCGCCCACCCCATGTCACACAGCAGGAATGGGAAGCGCTGCCGGCCACGATCACGGTGCGCTACCGCATCGAAATTCCCGGTTTTCGCACCCGGCACATCATGGTGGTTACCACGCTGCTGGAGGCACCGGCAAAAGAACTGGCGCAACTGTACCTGCGACGCTGGGACATCGAGTTGTGCTTCGATGACATCAAAACCACCATGGGAATGGATTTTATCCGCGCCAAGTCTCCGGCCATGGCGGTGAAAATGGTCACCATGTATGCGATCGCCTACAACCTGGTTCGACTGTTGATGCAACAGGCCGCCCGCGCCACCGGCTGCCATACCCCCGCGGGGCACTCGATGCGCCTGTCTTTCAAAGGCGCGCTGGACGCTACCTTGCGCTTCGCCGCCGAAATGGCGCAAGCCAGCCGCAAGCAATGGCACAGCCTGCGACACAAATTGTTGCGCACGATCGCTGGCGACTGCCTGCCCAGGCGTCTCGATCGCTTCGAACCCAGGGTTGTCAAACGACGACCAAAACCGTTTCCCAGAATGACGGTGCCGCGCGCCGTTTTGAAGCAGCGTATCCTCGCAAATCATGCCCGCTTTCAGGCGTCGAAATGAGCCTTATCCGAGTGGCATTCGACTCAGACCCCGGGCCTGGCTACCCAAGTTAGCCTTCGCATTCCTTGGGACGCCATCAAACCCTCTTTTCGATACAAAACTTCGCAGTCTGACCCTCTTCTCAACTCCCCAGATTCGGTGCTTTTAAATAGTCAATTATTTCGATAATCTGCAACCAGCGAACAAAACGCTTGTAGAGACGCGTGAAACGCACTCCACAGCTTAAACGTTATTTCTTGCAAGCTTGCAGGATGTATTACTGTAAACTACTTCTGAAAATGCCTGCATCAAAGTAATCTTCCAGGAACACTTGTGAAAGCGATTGTATACACAAAATACGGACCAGCGGACGTTCTTCAATTCAAAGAGGTAGCAAAACCTGTTCCCAAGGACAATAAAGTACTGATAAGAGTATATGCGACAACAGTAAATCGAACTGACACTGCAACAATTAGAGCGAAACCGTTTATTATTGGTAGATTGATGACAGGTTTATTCAAACCCAATAAACCAATTCCTGGAACTGAATTTGCCGGCAAAATTGAAGAAGTTGGAAAAAACGTATCGTCTTTTAAAACAGGCGATAAGGTTTTTGGATTCGATGATAGCGGTTCACAGGCTCATGCAGAGTACATGATAATTTCAGAAGACAAGGCAGTAACAATACCTGAAAACATAAGATATGAGCAGGCCGCAGCGAGTTCTGAAGGCGCACATTATGCGTATATTTTTATCAAAAAAGTAAAAACAAAAAGTGGGCAAAAAGTTCTGGTGAATGGTGCAACAGGAGCAATTGGTTCGGCCGCAGTTCAACTGCTAAAACATTTTGATCTTAAGGTTACGGCAACATGCAATACGAAAAATATAGAATTAGTGAAATCATTAGGAGCTGATAAAGTTATTGATTATACAAAAGACGATTTTACAAAAGATGAAGAAAAATATAACTTCGTTTTTGATGCTGTTGGAAAAAGTTCATTTTTTAAATGCAAACAATTACTACAACCAGGAGGGGTTTATTTTTCAACAGACTTAGGTTATATGGGTCAGAATATTTTCTTACCATTCATAACAGCGATTATAAAACCCCTGATTGGCAACAAAAAAACCGCATCTCCAAATTTTACAGATGTTAGGGAAAGTCTACTTTTAATCCAGAAGCTTATTGAAGTTGGAAAATTTAAAACAGTGATAGATAGAAAATATCCGTTAGAGCAAATTGTCGAGGCGTATAGGTATGTTGAAACAGGGAAGAAGGTGGGGAATGTTGTGATAACTTTAGATGATGATAACATAACCTAACAATGCATTGCAGTTGACGGCGGGGAGCTGTGGCTTTTATTAATGTTTCTGGGGTGCGACGGGTTTTGGTTGGTCGGACGCCTTTCGGCAGACCCCCGCCGCAACTAAACTTGGTCGTTATGCCAATAAGGAATGATTCGCATCTCGGAAAATTACGCATTTCGTAATTACGCTTGACGTAACAGTGGGCATCTCGTAGTCCTTACGCGTGATTGAATCATTCGGTGATGGCGAGACGAAAAAGGTATACCAGGGAATCCGCTCCACCCGATTGCCGGAGGACATCCAGCATCGTGCGCGTCGAAAACTGCGCATGCTGAATCAGGCGAGAGAACTTCGGGATCTCAGGATTGCGCCAGCAAACCGACTGGAGGCAATGCGGGGCAATTTGCGGGGACACTGGAGTATCCGAATCAACGACCAATGGAGAATCCTTTTCCGCTGGAAGGAAGGAACCGTCGGAGAAGCCCGAATCAAAGATTACCATTGACCACAATGAAGCAGAAAAATCGCTTACCAACTATTCCTCCAGGGGAGATCCTCCTCGAAGAGTTCATCAAGCCGATGGGCCTAACCCAAGCTCAGTTGGCACGCGAAACCGGAATTCCGGCCTCGCGCATCACTGAAATCGTAAAAGGTCGTCGATCGATTACGGCTGAAACCGCCTTGCGGCTCTCAAGATACTTTGGGACTACGGCGGAATTCTGGGTTGGGCTTCAAGGAGAACACGATCTCGAAGTGGCCGAGCGGGAGGTCGGAAAGAAGATTGCATCGGAGGTTCATTCCATGGCCACGGCGAAGGCATAACGAATCAAGTGATGTAGGTCAGCGGAGCTTGCGGAGCTGAGTTGCATCACAGGGTTGGACAACGAATCAAGTGATGTAGGTCAGCGGAGCTTGCGGAGCTGAGTTGCATCACAGGGTTGGACTGAGCCGCAGGGACTGAAGGGGAGTGTCGTTTGCGGATTAAAGGTTTACGAGTTTAGGGATAAGGGGGCTTGGGAGGAGAAGGAGGCCCGCGGCGGAGGCGGAATGCTGATAGGTTTCAGCAGGAGAAAGAGCTCGAAGGTATCGGTGAGATGAGACAGATCGGGCCCAAGAAGTGTTTGCACAGCCGGGCATGCGAAGGGTACGTAAAGAGAGCGGAGCAGAATAGAGGCCGCTATTCTGATTGTGATCAGGCATGGGCAACAGATGGAAGTGAGAAAGGAAAGAAACTGGGCGGTGATCGAATGCGGGGGAGTAAGGCGAGGATCTGCATGGGCCGGTGGCAGTTGGGACAGCGGAAGGGTGCGGGGTCGTTCTTTGCTGCTGTGAGCGCCTCGAGGCGGGCAAAAGCTTCAGCGAGGAGGGATCGGACTTTCTGCAGCTTGGCTCGATTGGCAGGACTGAAGAATCCGTAGTAGCGGACACGGGTGAAACCGCGTGGGAGGACATGCTGGAGGAACCTGGCAATGAAGGTTAATGGAGGCAGAGAACAGGTGCAGGGACGGCCGGTGTGGGAATCTTTATAGGCGAATGTGACAGCGTCATTGTTAGCGGAGAGGATGCGGTTGTTGCTGAGGGCGGTACGAAAGACATAGCGACTGAGGTACTTTAAAACCGGCAGGCCGCTGCCGGCAGGTTTGGCATGGACGACCCAGTCGCAGTTCCAGATCTGGGGGTCGACCTGATCGGTGAGAAGCTTCTTGGTGAGGGCGGCTTTGATGTTCTCGCGGAAGGAATAGGAAAGTGCCTGGACCGGAAGGAGGTAGTCGGGCTTTTTCAATCGCATCCACTTCCTGGCGTTCGTGGAAAGGCTGCCGGCGGGGATGAGGTAGTGGATATGAGGGTGATAATCGAGGCGACGGGTGCAGGTGTGAAGGATGCCGATGAAGCCGAGCAGGCCGCCCAGGAGCCGCTTTTGCCGGCCGCGCTGCAGGAGAGGCGTCGGCGGAGCAGCGGAAGAGCAGGTGGTAGAAGAGCTTCTGATTGCTGCGTGCAAATTGGTGCAGCTGGCTGGGAATGGTGAAAGTGACCAGGAAATAGGCACAGGGGAGCAGCAGATGCTCCTGGCGTTGCAACCACTCGGAAGCATCGGCGTTTCCGCACTTGGGGCAGTGCCGGTTGTTACAGCTATGGTAACTGTAATGGGTGCGGTCGCAGGGCGCGCAGTGGTAAACGCAGCCGCCCAGCAGCGGCGTGCGGCACGATAAGATATCGCGCATGACACGCCGGTGGCTGGGCAGGATGTGTTCGCCAAAGCGCTGCAGATAGGCCGCCCCATACCGGCGGAAAACCTCCGTCAGTTCGGGCATGGACAGTATGGATGCGCTGAGGCGCTACAAGTGGGCGATCATCGCGTTGAGCCGTTGGGTGGCCTGTTTTTGTACCACTTCGGTGAGGTGGGTGTAGAGCGCCGTAGTCTGAGGGGACTGATGGCCCAGGTTGTTCTGAATCTGCCTGAGGTTCTCGCCACACTCGAGCAGATGGGTGGCGTAGGAATGACGCAGGGTATGGATATGTGCCTGTTTGCGGCTTCCGGTGGCCTTCAGAGCCAGCCGGAAGGCCCGCTGCAGGCTGGTTCGTGACATGGGCCGCTGGGCCGTCGGGCAGCCGATGCCCCCATGGCCCGGAGCAGGAAAAAGCCAGGTAGGGTTGCGATGACGCCGCCATTGGCGTCGCAACGCCAGCAGAGCGCGTTCGGGCAGAGGTACATAGCGGTCCTTCTGTCCCTTCCCGGCACGAATGTGCAGGACCATGCGCCCCGCATCGATGTCCTCGATCTTCAGGCTCAAGCCTTCTCCCAGGCGCAGCCCGCACGAGTAGATCACGCCCAGACAGCAGCGATGGTGCGCTTCTCTCACCTCCCGCAGGATCTTCCCGACTTCCTCCAGGGTCAAAATGACCGGAAGGCGCGACTGGCGCGGTGGACGCACCAGAATCGTCTCTTGGGGCCAGCGCCGCTTGAGCGTCTTCTCGAACAGGAACTTGATCGCGCAGATGAAGCTCGTGCAGGTTGGGCGGCTGTAGACTTTGACGGTTTTAAGGTAGATGAAGAACTGCCGCAGCTCTTCAATCGTGACCGATCGCGGCGATCTTCCCGCGCAAAACTCCGAGAGCCTTTCGGCTGCCCTCAGATAGACTTCCTGTGTCTTTTGCGCATACCCGTGCAGAGTCATGTCATCGAGCATCCGTTCTTGCCAGCACCGATAGGTGTGAGTACGTTTCATGGCGTGATTCCTTTCGTTTGAATCCGTTAATCGAAACTCCCGGCCACCCCGTGTGGCCGGGAGGAATCACACCTTACCACCGACTATCAATCCTAGCCCAGTAACTGTCCGAAATGAGGAGCCGCCGCGTAGCGGCTTAGTTCAACGAGTGTCTTCACACAACGCCGGCTAACGCCGCCGCGTGTGAGACCGAACGTTCGCAGGATTTTTTGAACTCGACACAGGAGCGGTTCGAGATACCATCAGGTAACGATGAGCATCACTGAGATCATCAGCGAAGTCGACAAGCTGGAGCCGATTGATCGAAAGAGACTAATGTCTCATCTCGTTCTGCGGCGTCTGCGGGAGAACGAGGATTATCGGAAGGAATTGTCTCGGCGTCTGGACGACAAAGATCCTGATCATTGGGTCAGCCTTGACAAGCTGAAGAAACAGATCGCGGAAGAATAAGACTGTGGACTACGAGGTATTTATCTTGGTAAAGGCGATCGGATTTCTTTCTACGGAACGCAATAAAGAAGGGACAAAGCTTCTTTTCGAAATTGAGCGGATCGCGAGAGATCCGTTCAAGGATCCCGATTTTTCGGATCGAGGCGACGAGGGAAACTTGCACGGTGTTGATTCCAAATTTACCAAGCAAGATTAATTCGTAAGGTCTTTAGTCTGAAACCTATTCCACTCCATGGTGAAGGAAGATTTTAAATTGGATATTAATCAACTGCAGTCAAAGGTCGTGCGTCTGGAACAGGAACTACGTGACTCGCGGCAACTGCTAGCTCAAGCGACTCACAATCCTGAAGACTTCACTGCCAACTTGGCGTTGAGTCGCGCTTATGCTTTCAACCTAAGGTCTGGGGCACTGGCCAAAGTGGTAGATGAGTGCGTCGATTCTCTAGGCCGATACGGGTTTTGCGTTATCGATAACGTAATTCCTGCCAACCAAGTATCAGTTATTCGCCAGGAAGTTATCCAAGCCCAAGCTACGATTAGCCACAACATGCGAGGGCTAAGAGAACGAGTCGATTGTGTCGGGCTGAATCCATCCGAATTACTGACTAGCAAGGAGGTGGAACTGAGACCGGTGCGTCGAGTTGGACATCTGCCCAAACCGCCAAACGACATTGTGTGGATGCCTCAGTATGCCCAGTACCTGGCTCACCCAGTAATTACAGCACTGGCCCGCCAATTGCTGGATGACCATCTGCGTATTGCCCAGTTGCACCTACGCATTATTCTGGCCAATCAACCTGATGGAACCCCCGGCGGTTTTGGCCAAGTCCATCAGCGGAGTCGAGAGTACCGAGGATGGCATACTGATTGGCCTCACGACTTGTCAGCTTATGGTAGTGACAACCCAGGGCAAAACGCTGGCTGTATCCGCCAACCCTTCCCCGACATTACGATGTGCCTCGTGATGATTTGGTACCTGACTGATGTGGATGAAAACTCAGGGGGAACTTGGGTGGTTCCCGGATCACACCGAGACAAACGTAATCCCATGGGACCGTCTGACAACATCATAAGGACGGCACCTATTCCTGGTGAGATGCAGGTCACCGCAACTGCCGGGTCAGTCTACATCCAAGATTCGCGCAGTTGGCATTCCTCACCCAGGCATAATCCTGGTGGACAAGACAGGGTGGCGGTAGTTAACCGCTGGTGTCCCTGGTGGTTGTCAGTCGATGACTATGCTCCAGAAGGTATTTACAACACAGTTTGCCGACCACTATCCCAAGCTGAGTATCAGGCATTACCGACCGACTTGCAGCCCTTAATGAAGCATCTGTGCCCCGAAGTATGGGATACCATTCAGCAGCCAGTGCTTGATCGTGCAAAAGCGGCGAATTTGCAAAGCAAATGGGGATTCCGTCAGTTGGATGAAAACCCAGAAAGTCTAGCTCAGGCTAACGCTCATATTCGGGTGCCGATACTCCCTAATGAAAATCGCCTTTGAAAAGAGCAACCTGATCGATGATACTTCGAAAAATGACCCTGCTCAATGATTGTCAGTAGGAAGGTCGCTCGCACAGTTACGCGGATTAGTATCGTCAAGGCGTACCAGGACGCATCCCGTCCGCGGATAGGGCCGTGCCCACCTGCAACAGATAATGAAGGCACGAACCTTCTTTCAGCCTGAATTCGGCGGACACCAGACTAAGTAAGAAAGGAAGTTCGTGATGCGCGCAAAGCAACTCCCGCCTCGTCCCTGCCTGGAACAGTTGGGTGACGCCGCTAACCGAGGGGACATAGACGAAGTCCGCAGGCTCGTTGAGCCAGGCCTTTGTGACGCAGCGGTGCTTGCCTACGCGCTTGCGCGAGCGACGTGTATGACACATCTCGCGGTAGCGGAGTATCTGGTCGATCATGGGGCTAACGTGAACGGCGCCTATAGCGATGATTACGGGCCAGTCATTCTCGCATCCTGTGAGTTCCTGAACCCTGATGGAGTGCGCTTCCTACTCGACCATGGAGCCAGTCCAAACCTAGATCCGGCGTTTTCGAAGGACATTTTCGCCTCACCCCTTCGTATGGTTTTCGGAACCTATGTGCGCTCGCCACACAAACACGAGATCGTCGAGATGTTAGTGACCTCGGGAGCGAAGCACGATCAACACGAAGCGGTCATGGCCATCCATCAGGGACGGAACGAGGAACTCGAAGTCCTGATCGAGAAGAATCCTGACCTTGTGGATCAGCGATTCGGCGAAGTGGACTACCTCTATCTCCCGCTCAACCATGGGAGTCCTACTCTATTGCACATTGCTGCTGACTACAATGAAGTCAACATCGGCAAATTGCTGCTGGCTAAGGGCGCGGACATCAATGCTCCAGCTACGGTAGATGAGGAAGGAATCGGCGGACAGACACCGATCTACCACACAGTTGCTTCTTGGACACATCGTGTGCCTGATGGTGCCTGCAAGCCCTTCCTGGAATTCCTCCTTGAACAGGCCGCGGACCTCAGCGTTAAGGCAAACGTCCGATTCGAATCCGGAGCGTCGTCGTGCGAAGGTCAAACCTTGAATGTGACTCCATTGGAATTCGCTCTGAAATTCCAGAATGGCCCGAATTGGCGAAATTCAACAGCCTCAATTGAGCTCTTGCGGAAATGCGCTACTGAGTAGTCGCCCTCAAGGCATCGACGAGCACGGTCTGGCGTCCCCCGAGGCCAACCTCGTGCCCGACCAGAATGAGCCAGCCGCCGTCTTCGATAGTAGCGGCAATGAGTCCTTTCACGTACTCGAAACTGGCGCCGTCAAAATTCATTTCCAAAGCCTGGGCGAGGTCCATGAAACGCGGATGGTTAGCCGATGTGTCCATGAAGCTCCGGCCCACTGTGAAATACCGAGCCACCACCGGAACATAGCTGGTACAATTGAGGCCGCGGCCGACGAATGTCTGACCGCAGGGATAGGCAAAGGTCGTAGGCCGAACACCGGTGAGGGCTTCAATGCGCTCGTTTGCCCCAGTCAATTCCGCTTTCATTTGTTCCAGGGGAAACTTTCTTCGGACATTCTCTACCTTAAAGATACTCAGTTTAAACCCCGGAGCGCTCATCCTCCATAAATCCAGCCATATCGAGGCACTCACCGCCGCGGCGAGCCGATTCCCATGCGGCCAGCACTGGCGCCCACGAAAGCAGGCACAATCGAGTAGAGAACATCCAGTTTCTCCCGTATCAGCATCTCGTGGGCGTCATCGTAAGTGCACGGGATCGCGAACCTTCCCGCTGTTGCCGCCAGAGCATCAGCGTTGACATCGGTGGCCGCGACGAGCTCGACATGTTCCAACCGGCTCAAGTTTGGCAGGTGAGTTCGGTTGGCGAAATTGCCGGTGCCGTAGATGCCGACGCGCACCGGCCGGTCGTTAACGGGCGTAGTTATCACATTATCTCATCGATCCTGTTCTTCTCGATATAGTCCCAGTTGATGTCCATGCCGAGTCCCGGCAGTTGAGAGACGTGGACGAATCCCTCATCGTCCATAGGATCGGCGATCTGGTTGAGCCATGGCGCCGGTTCTTCGTAGTCGATGAATGGGTGCAAGAGTCCCCTTTCATAGAACTCACCGTTGCGCATCGCGCAGAGGGCGGCGAGGTTGCCGAAACCGCCTCCATGGATCTCGCAACGCATTCCGAAAGATTCGCAGAGATGTACGGTTTTCATGAGAGGTGTCAGTCCTCCCACATCGTTGACCCCGCAGCGACTGATGTCGCAGGCGCCATGCTTGATCCATTCCGCCCGGACATGCATTTTCCCTTCGCAGGTTTCAGGTCCGCATATTGGAAGCGAGGTCTGCCGGCAGAGCCAGATGTAGGAGGACATGCTGTGCTCGTCCATTGGTTCCTCCATCCAGTAATAGTCCAGTTCCTCCAATCCCTTGGCCAACCTGAGGGCGGATTCGCGATCGTAGTAGTGGTAGGGATCAAGCATGCAGGGGACGTCCGGTCCCACTACCTCGCGAACCGCGGCACATGCTTCGAGATCCCGGTTCACGTTAGGGGCGCCTTCGTAGGGGGGCTGCCAAGTGTGTAATTTGAAAGCGCGGTATCCCCGTTTCATGGCCCATTCCGCGAATCTCGCGTAGTCCCCGGGTGTGGCCAGGCCGTTTTCGAGGTCATCCCCGCACATTGTGCTGGCGTAGGCGGGCACCCTGTCTCGATACCCGCCGAGGAGTTTGTAGACCGGTTGATTGGCCGCCTTTCCACCGATATCCCAGAGGGCCAGATCGACGGGGGCCAGCACTTTGTCCGCGAGCGTGCCCAGGTTCATGCGCTGCCGCTGCATCAGGTCCTGCCAGATTCTTTCCCGCATGAAGGGGTCTTCACCTACGATGGCCGGTTTGATTACACTCTCCATGACCGTAGCGTCCGCCCCGAACCAATGGCCTACGATGCCTTCATCGGTGACAATCTTCAGCAAAGTCTGAGTGGCTTCGTGCTCCGGTCCGGGATGGCCGTGGCCGTCCGTATCGCGAACCGTGTTCGAGGTGGATTTAAACCGAACGGTTTGAACGTCAGTGATTTTCATTAGAGTACCTGGTCTCGCAGTTTCAAATCGGTCGTGAGCTCGGAGGATTGAATCGAGCCGTAGTTTCGTCTCTCGATCCTAATCGTATTCATACTTCCTGCCTGAAGGCGACCGCTTCCGCCAAGGCTGCAGCGCTTGAAAAGGCGTCTAGTGTGGTGTCCGTTAAATAACATAAATTAATTAGTTTTCCCTGTCTGCTTTGCCAAGGCACGTTTGGCGCGCTGGATCTTGCGCAGGATTTCCTCTCCCTTCGCCTTCCATCTGTAAGGCTTGGGGTCGAGGTTCCTTTCAGCCAGATAGGTTTCTATGTCTTCGACCAATTGCCTGACGCTGGTAAAACTACCATCCCTGATAACATCTTGGGTCAGTTCGCCGAAAAAGCGCTCGACCAGGTTCAACCAGGACGAACTGGTCGGGGTGAAGTGGATGTGAAAACGCCGATGGCGCGACAACCACTTGCGGACCTTCTGTTGCTTGTGCGTGCAGTAGTTGTCAACGATCAAGTGCAAGTCCAGCTGCTTGGGTGTCTCCCGCTCGATTTGCTTCAAGAACCGCAACCATTCTACATGGGTATGCCGCTGTTCGGTGCGTGCGATGAGCTTGCCGTCCAGATAATTCAAGGCTGCAAACAACGTAATGGTCCCGTGTCGCTTGTAGTCATGTGTCTTGGTGCAAATCTCTCCCACGCCAAGAGGTAAGCCCGGCTGGGTCCGCTCCAAAGCCTGGCATTGGCTCTTTTCGTCGCAACACAATACAAGGGCCCGCTCTGGCGGATCCAGGTATAAGCCGATCACATCCCAGAACTTCTGCTCGAAGTACTTGTCATTGGACACTTCGAACGTCCTGACCAAGTGAGGCCTGATATCGTTAGCCCGCCAGATGCGCTGCACGCTGTCGGGGGAAATCCCCACCTCCCTGGCCATGGTGCGAACACTCCAGCGAGTGCGTGGCTGCGGCGGTCGTGTAGCCTCGGTAATGACCTTCTCAACCTTGCCCGCCGGTATCCATCGGGGCCGTCCTCGTCCCTTCCTGTCCCGCAATCCCTCCAAGCCGTCTCGCTCAAAGCGTTGCGACCACTTGTTCACGCAGGGCACACTAACCCCGAGTTCTTCCGCGAGCTGCGCCTGTTTGACGCCTTCGGAACGACGCAGTACGATTGTCGCCCGAAGGCTGTCGCGCACGGATACTGTCGGTGCTTTCACGCGACGCTGCAACTCTTGCAGCTCAAGATCTGTAAGTTCAATTATGGATATGGGTCTTGCCATGCCGATAGCATAACATGGTAAGACAGATTAATTCAACTTAATTATCGGACATGAGACTAGCTACCTCGGCTTCAGTGATGATCAAGCATCAAAGGTTCAGAATTCTTTCAAAGGATTCACCACCTGAAGGAAGTCGAACTTTCGAAAATCGGAATCCGCACTGTATAGACGATTGACGCCGTGTTGCTGTAGTATCGTGGCAAGGTGGGCATCGGGTACCAGATTTCCCCGAACTACCATGGTGGCCGAAAGGGCACCGTAGTCTTCCGCAAAGCTATCTTTCTCTCCCAGAAGACACACTCGCGGTAACTTCAGTAGGCCGGTAATGTTCATCCAGGCCTCTTCAGGCGAAAGCGGGTTCCTGAAAATTGACGGATGGGTAGCAATGCGCTGATAGGCCATAAGCGTCAGCCAGGTAAAACAGAGCAGGTCGGGATCACTCGCACGTGCCTGCAGGAAGCGCCTGGCTGCGGAGTACTCGGTAGAGCTGGTGTCGCTCGCGTAGAGAAGCAGGTTGGCGTCCAGCGAATAGCTCATGACTGATCGAGAACCCGGCGAACGGCGTCCTTGTCACGCAGATCAACCCGCGCGCCCATCTCCTTCGATGTCCAAACCAAGGGCTCTTTGATTGCTGCATTGGTGGCTCGACGGGACAGCGACTCGGCCAATAACTGCGATGCGATCTGGCCCAGCGTTCGCTTCTCCTTTATCCGCAATGCTTTCAGTTGCTCCAGAACTGGAGCGTCCAAGTCCAAAGTGGTTCTCATGCATCACGATGTAAGTAAAACTGCATCTAATGGCAATCGACATGTGAACTCGCTGTGATCGGATGGTTTGCCAATCCGGGGGTCCAATCATTTCCAGGTTGAAGGGGACCGTATTGCCAATTGTTCCGGGCTCGCATACCGAATTGATCTGCGAAGATGGCCGGATTGAAGATTCCAATCGAGAGGTTACCGTCGTCCGCGGGAAGTCCCACCTCGACTGGTCGAAGACGGCATTGGTTTCCGATGAATATATGCATATCAACCAACTTGGGGCCAACGCGAGTAGGGGCGGGTCCCGACTCACTCGGAGACGCGAATAAACACGAGAGGCTTCCGCCAATCAAAGAGCATTCGCTTGTCCTGCGCCGTTATTAACTCGATGTGTTTGGGCTTGAGATCGCCCAGATAGACGTCATCGCCCTCGACACTGCCGGGAAGCTTTCCTTCCTTTACAAGCTCCTTGAACTTTTCGATATCCGGCACCCAGATGATCGCCTGCCTATCGTCTTTCTCGATCATGCCCCAAACATAGTTGGGTTTGGACTCGTCATCATTGGCTTTCACGGTGCCAAACATCCACTCTCCCCACGTGCGGATGTGACCCTTGGCGGTTTCGAATTTGAATCCTTCTGCCGCCGTCTCGATCCAGGCGGCGGTTAGAATGCCCTTCTCGCTATCCTCTACTTTCGTGATGACAACCCCTTCCTTATGTATCCAGGTACCTGCCCAATCTTGGGCCTCGACTTTGACAGGCGTTTCTCCAATAGGTCGGGTGATGTAAACGGCGCTGCAGCCGCTGACAGCCAGCGTCAGGAGTGCAATCAGTTGGTGTAATCGATTTTTCATTGGATCTGGGTTGGCCAAAACTCTCTAATCTCTCGTCGATTTCCATGCCTCTCTACCAGAAAGATACGTGAAACACCAATACAGAGGTTCTCGTGGACTTCTATCAAGGTGTGGGCTATTCGTGACGCCAGGTTAAGGACCTGAGATGGTTGATATCCGCATGAACAGAACATTCCCGCAAGGTGACTGGGAAATGGCTCCGGCTTCGGACGTCGGCATGAATCCCGCGAAGCTGGATCGGGCCAAGGCGTGGTTCGACCGGAAGTTCGAAGATCAGGATTATCGGGTTGCGGTTGTTCGCAGCGGCTACCTGATAGCCGAATGGGCGCAGCGGATCGCACCGGACCAGAAAATCCAGATCGCTTCGGCGAATAAATCCCTACTCTCCAGTATGCTTGGGATCGCCATTGCAGAAGGGAAGATCGGGAGCGCGGACGATGCTGCTATAGATTATTATCCAGAAATGATGGATGTCCCTGAGGGAGAAGGGCCCAAAGAGGGCCGACACGCCTTTGAGGAGAATCGGGGAATCACACTCAGACACCTGATCTGCAATGTTTCCGGGTATATGAAGCCGGGTGAATCCCCAGGTCAGGTATTCAATTATCAGACCAATGGAATGTGCGCTCTGAGCCACTGTATTGAAAAGGCCTATGGTCTCTATGATTCCAGCGACCCGGAGGGATCTCCCAAGATACCGGTTCTGTATCGGGAAAAGATCGCCGATCAAATTGCTGCGCAGTGGGACTATCATTCCGGGTCTCAAAGTATGCATGACCGAGCCAGGCTCCACATATTTGGTTGGGGATCAGGTATTCTTACTACCTTAAAGGATTTCGCCCGACTTGGGTGGCTATTGTGCAATTGGGGAAAATGGGAAGACCGACAGGTGATACCCGAATCGTGGCTCCGGGAGGCCACCCGGGTGGCACCCGATATTCTCGCCCACAATCCGGAGAATACCTGGCGCTACGGCCATGGATTCTGGACCAACGAAAGGGGCGGGCTCTGGCCAAGGCTTCCTCGGGAAGGGTTTACGGCTTGGGGGGCGGGGGGACATTATTTGGTGGTCTTTCCGAGCTACGATCTCGTCGTTGCCATGCACCCAACGCCTTATCCCGGACAGTCCAAGCCCTATGAGACCACAACCGTGACCTGGCTTCAGCAACAGGAGGTCCTGGAAATGATTCTGGGAGCTTGCAGGGTGTGAAATTGATTATTCCCTGTCGGGACTGCAGGGTTCTAAAAAAACACCTCGTAGGACGACACCCGGTCCCGCAAAGTAAAAAGCCGTAGATTCCCCGTAGCTCTCGACTGGGCGAAGCCTTGGCGAAGACCGCTGCTGCGGGGAGTAGGCTTTTTAAGGGTGTCGTTCAATCAGGCCTCTAGAAAATCCCAGACCTCGTCAAACCTCTCGGCCACAACCGGTTCGTGGCGCAACACCGAGTCGACCCCCCGCGCTTCCATGAATTCCGGAGAATACTCCAGCCCCTTGCGCAGTTGCTCGCGTTCCAGGCCGATTTCGCTCGGCCGTCTCCGCACCCGGCAGCGGTCCAAACGGTTCACAAAGCCAGTAGTGTCGTCCCTGCAGGCCCAGGTGATAATGAGGGCGACCAGCGCTACTAGCTCGCCGTGGATCCAGGTGCGGCGGTTGATCGTTTCCAGAGCTTGCCAGAAGGGGTGGTCCCCGCTTCCGGCGCCTCCGCCCTTGACGTGTTTGCTGTCGCGTTCCTGGATATGCTGCATGATCGTGACGACGCTGGCTTCAGTCAGTTGTCTCTGGTCGTCCAGGGTCGCTTCGAACGTGGTCGCTATATACTCGTGGTGCGCCACGGCCCTGGCGATCGCGCCTTCCTCCACCTCAGGGCCCCGGCCCTGGGACCAGCGGTGCCGCCATTCAGCCAGACCGGCGTAGCCGCAGAGGATATCGCCAAGGCCGGCCGTGTGCAGGTAATAGGGCGCTTGGAGGACCACGTTCACATCGACCAAGACATACTCGGGGTCGACCCAAGGCCAGTCATCCGCCCCGCCCACGGTCTGGTAGCCGTCCCTTTTGGCCACATGGCCGTGAATGATCGCGCCCGACGAGAGGATGGTGGGGGCCAGGATGAGCTCGGCGTCGTGGTCGAGGGCACAAAATTTAGATGCGTCCACGGCCGTGCCGCCCCCCAGGCCGACGGCTAGTTGGATGTTGTCGGGCAATTGATCGCTCAGTTCCTGCTGGTGGGTCGAGTCGAGCCATTCGGCGTAGACCACACCGGCCGGTTGGCGCGACAGATGAGGTCGGGCCGCGCGGTAAGCGCTGGGCGTCGTGACGATTCCGTAGGCCGGCCATGTTGCACTGGCCCTCTTGAGCAGACCGCGTTCGACCCGAATGTCGTATTGGTCGGCCGGCAGGCACTGGCTGCCCTTGTTCCAGCCGCGTCGTTGTGTTGGCATGGTTGCGAGTTTCCCATCACGCCCCTTGACCGTCAACCTTCGGGTGCTAAAATGACAGACGAACTCGGTGTCGTAGTCCCTTCAGAGCCTGGTCCCGATTGTCGGCGGCTGGAGGGCCGACGGCCCTGGAGGCCGCTTGCAGGTCCGGAGTAGGAAGCAGGTCGGTTGCCCGCCTGCAAAATCTGAACCGGAACTTGCAAGTTTCCCTATCGATGCCTCAACAGAAATTGAACCTTCCTGGTACAAGAAAAAAAACGATGATCAAGATCGCTGTATGCCTCCCTCCCGATGCCAAGCTGCCTCTGCTGCTGATGCGCCAGTGCGGCGTCGAGCATGCTGTCTGCCACACGGAAATACGGCCTGTTCCCGGCGCAGGAGATGACGAGCAGCCGTGGAGTATTCTATCGCTGGGGAAAGTTAAGGCGGCTTACGAAGCCCAAGGCTTCGAATTGGCGGTCTGGGAGGGGCGCCCGCCGATGGAGAAGATCAAGCTGGGTCTGCCCGGCCGGGACGAGGAGATCGACGTGGTCTGCCAGTTCCTCAGAAATCTGGGAGCGCTGAACATCCCGGTCTGGTGCAGCGCTTGGATGCCGATTCTGGGCGTGATGCGTACGGCGAGGGACATTCGATCGCGTGGCGGGTCCTGGGTGAGCGGCTTTGACGTTGCAGAGGTTGGCGATGAACCGCTGGAGGAATATGGGGTTATTCCTGAGGAGCGGCAGTGGGAGAATCTGAAATACTTCCTTGAGCGGACGGTGCCCGTAGCCGAGGAGGCCAACGTCAAGATGGCGATGCATCCGGATGATCCGCCGCTATCTCCGATTCGCGGGGTGGCACGCATCATGAGCAGCGTGGAGAATTACCAGAGGATGGTCGATCTGGTGCCTAGTCCCATGAACGGCATCGGGTTGTGCCAGGGCAACTTCTCTCTGATGACGGATGATCTCCCTGCCGCCATCCGGCACTTTGGAGAGCAGGGTAAGATCCATTTCGTGCATTTCCGCGATGTGCGGGGTGGGCCGGAGAAGTTCCAGGAGGCCTTTCACGACGATGGACAGACCGACCTCGTGGAGTGTCTGCGCGCCTACCGCGACATAGGATTCGAGGGCGTGCTCCGGCCGGATCACTATCCGCGCATGGGCGATGAAACGTTCGACGACGAGCAACGTCTGGCGCGGCTCTTTGCCGTGGGTTATGTCAAGGGCTTACGCGAGGCTGTGTATGCGGAATAGGAGGAACCCTGGCGAACATCGAAGGCGGGTAGGGTTCTCCCTACTGAAACTGCGTCGCCAGGCTCAATGCTCGACCCACTCCGGCTTTCGGCCACCCCTCCAGAGAGGGGACCATCATAGCCGGCTACCGTTAGGCAAAGTTCCCCTCTCGGGAGGGGTGGCCGAAGGCCGGGGTGGGTACAGCCTCCTCGGAGGGGTGCCCGAAGGGTGGGGCGGGTCCGATACGCTCGGGGGAGACTCTCGTGGCGCACTGCTTATCGGAGCGTAGCGGAGATTGCGGTGCGGGTGCGGGACCGGCGATTCGTCCGGGAACCCAAGGCAACCCTCGGCGATGCTGGCGGTAAGCCCCGGGGCCACGAGGAGACGGCCTGGCTCTGCCAACTTTGGATGAATCATGAACCTGAGTTTGAGCCCAACGTGACATGGGCATCCCTGCCCGTGATAAGGCTTGGGAACAGGTAGGGCGGGGACGCTTCGCACTACCCAAGATGTCCAATCACGATAAGCCGGGTTCTTTAGGAGAGAGGCGCGTTGGCCATGAACTCTTGCTGGCAATGAACCCGAGATCCGGTCCTTCCGCTCAGGCAGAGGGCTACATGCGGGAAAGGTTGGCAACCGACAAGGTTCATTTTTGAGGCTTGCGGCCGTCAAATATGGTGCAGTATGAACCGAAGGGCCTCGCCAGGGCGTTGCGGCGGCAAGGGATTGCCGCCCTCCATTCCTCGGATTACGCGTCGGATTTGGAGGGCGCCAATCCTTTGGCGCCGCCGACCTTCCTCGGCGACAAAACTGTTAAGAGGGTTCACTAGGAAAGGTAGAGAAATCTGGGATCACTCGACCACCCGCAAAGGTGCATTGGATTCCCAGCTTCCGCGGGTGAAATCCGGGAAATCAACGGGTTGGCTGCGCTCCGCCACCGACTGCTCCGTGAGCGCAGAGACCACGCTCCAGGAAGCGGCGTCGTAGACATCCATGTCCAAGGGCAGGCCCCGGCGCAGGCAATCGACGAGGCGCCAGAGCATGACGAAATCCATGCCCCCGTGTCCGCCGGCGGATGTGGCGAGCGAACCGATCCGTTTCCAAAGCGGGTGCTCGTACTTGGCCCGGTAGGTCTCAGGATCATTCCACTCGTGGCCCGACTCCTCCCCGTCGAGAAAGATGCGATCGGGGAATCCGGCGAAGGTGCCGGCAGTTCCCTGGATGAGGTTGAGCCGCGAATAAGGTCGTGGTGAGGTCGTATCGTGCTGAAGCAGAATGGTGAGGCCTTGGTGTGTCCGGATGAGGCTCGAATTCATATCGCCCCGCCGGTATTCGGTGCGGGAGCGCGGGTCATCGGGTCCGAACTCGCGCTGGGCGTAAAGGGCCAGCCCCCGCGAGTTGCCGCTCATCGAAACCAGGTAATCAAAACGGTCGCCCCGGTTGATATTCATATACTGGGCGATTGGACCGAGGCCATGCGTCGGGTAAAGGTTGCCGTTGCGGTCGATGTTGTGCCGCGTGCGCCACTGGCCCGCATTGCGGTCGCTGAAATAGAGCTTGCGCAGGTCGTGAATGTAGGCCGCCTCGCCGTGCAGGAGTTCTCCCAGGAGGCCCTGACGAACCATGTTCAGGACCATGAGCTCGCTGCGCCCGTAACATACATTCTCGAGCATCATGCAGTGGCGGCGGGTTCTTTCGGCGGTCTCCACGAGCTGCCAACATTCCTCCGCCGTAACGGCGGCAGGGACCTCGACGACGACGTGGCAGCCGCGTTCCATAGCGGCCACGGACATCGGCGTGTGCCACTCCCACGGCGTGGCGATGAGAACCAGGTCGACGTCCGACCGATCACAGAGCTCGAGGTAAGCACTTTCGTTTCCTTCCCCGTCAACCACGTCCGGGCGCGGGAGTCCCGCCTCGCAGCAGACCTCAGCAGCACCGGCGATGTTCTCGGCGGAGGCATCCGATACCGCCTTTATGACGACGCCTTCGATGCGGACGAGCCTGCGAAGCAAGCCGGTGCCGCGGCTGCCCGTGCCTATTAGGCCGATACGCACTTCATCGAGGGGCGGGCAGCGCAGCCCGGCAACGTTTTCCGGACGCTTGTCAGGGAGGGACGCTTCCTGGGTCATGACGGGATAGAACAGGTTGACTTACGGGTCGGTGTTGATTCTCCAGCATCGAGTAACCGCTCTGCAAGGCTCTTTCATTTTCAAGGATCAAAGAATTGGCTGTCGTCCACGCGGCGTCACTCCTGAACCTTCCCTTCTACGAAGAAAGACTAACCTGGATTTCTCACTTGATTTCTTTGATCTGCGATCTGGAGCCTGAGAAAAAATGCACAACAATGAACCTCCCCGACGCAAGCGTCGGGGTATCGGGGAAGGAGAACTTATTCTCTACCACAGTGTTAACTGACGCAGATCCTCCTTCGGCTTGCCCTGTTCCAAAACGTATTTCTCCACCATCGCCCAATTCCCTCTCTCCCCAACCGTCCCCACGTAATACCCTGAACTCCAGAATCTTCCTCCCCAGAGTTCCTCCTTCAGCCACCGCTCCCTCTTGAACAACTCCCGTGCTGTGATACTCTTGAATTTCATCACGATACTTCCTGGCGCTATTTTCGGATGTGCCCCGCACAGTAAATGCACATGGTCTTTATCCATCCCTAGGGCCTCCAGTTCTATTTCATAGCGTTCCCCTATCCCTCTGGCCGTTTCGATCATCACTCGCTCAATCCGCTTATCTATCAGCGCCTTCCGATACTTCACCGGCATCACCACATGATAGTGGATCTCCCACACACAGTGACTTCCTCGCTTTACTCGACTTTCTTCCTTCCTCTCTCCCACCCTCTCTTCTTTATCAAGTCAGCCACCCCGCAGCAAGCTACGGGGAATCACCAAGTTGAAATATAAACATTACCCCCAATTCTCGACCTCCAGTTCGTGAATCAGCTGGAAGTGCCGGACATTGAGCGTGGCAAGAACGAATCCATGAGCTATTGCGGTGGCCGCGATCATTAGATCGAGTTCGCCAATGGGTGTTCCTGAAGTGAACAGGCGATCCTTCGTTTTGGCATAGACTCTCGCTTCGGCTGAATCGAAGGGAACTTGCGTGAGACGGTCCTTTAAGAACTCTTCGTATTCCAGCCACAGCCGGGCGGAGTCCCTTCTCTCCAGGCCAAACAACAGCTCTGCTTCGCACACTGATGAAACGGCAAGCGACGCATCACCGAGATTTTGCCAGCGGGTCATGACCTTGGGATCCGGAGCCCTGCGAATGCGCTGACTGTAAACTGAAGTATCGAGAAGATGGGTGATCACGTTCCGCCGCCGCCTTATTCCTGATCAAAGCCGGTCCTGTCCTCCAGGTTCATCAGTGTTCTTTCCGGGAGTTCGAAATCGTCCTCCAAAGGGCCGTACTTTTCCCTGGACTCATCCACTGTATCCCATACCGAGTTCGGGGCATGCTTCTCGTCGAGGGGTACGATCTTGACCAAAGGTTCGCCATTCCGCGAAATAATGGCGGGTTCGCCGGTCCGTGCAATGCGTTCGCAGATCTGGGAGAGTTTCGTCTTTGCCTCGTATATGCCTATGGTTCGCATGTAAAAATATAGACTGGTTGACTGGTCAGTATCAAGGCAAACGCTTTTGAACTTTCCAAATCCCTATGAATTACGAAAAAATACCGATTGGGTAAGGGAAAATTTGCAGACGTCAGCATTTTTCTGATTGCTTTTGAGAATGGCTTTCATGAAACGCGTCATCAAACCCGAGGGTAAATTCAATATCCAACTGGAGGAGGTCCCCATCCCCGAACCCGGTCCTGGCGAAATTCGGGTGAGGGCCCGTAAGAGCCTCATCAGTCGAGGTTCCGAATTGGGGTCTCGATACACGGTGGAGCACGCAGTGCGCCCGGAAAGCATGGGCTATTCACTGGCTGGCGACGTCGACGCGGTGGGGGAAGGAGCGGAGCACTTCCAGGTGGGAGATGGCGTTGTGGCGTTGGCTCCCCACGCCCAATATGTGGTGGTCGGCGCCCCGGTTCAGTCACCCGTTGAGCAGGTCCGCGTGGCGCGCATTCCACCAGGGCTGAAATACGAGCCCGCTGCTTACTACCCCCTTGCCAGCGGCGCCGTGGCCTGGGTTAAAGTGGAGAATATCCAGCCCAGCGATATTGTTGTGGTCATGGGACAGGGACTCGTGGGTAGTCTCGTCATGCATGCCGCGAAAGCCCAATCGCAAGGATATATCGTGGCCGTCGACGCCACCGAAAAACGGTGTGCAATTGCTGCAAAACTGGGAGCAGACGCCGTTGTCAACGCCGCTACCGAGGATCCCGTCCTAGCGGTGAAACGCCTTAGCAATGGTTGTGGCGCCGATATCGTGGTCTACGCGGTCGGTGGTCCTGCAGGTCCGAGGGCTTTTGAACAGGGCATGAATATGCTGGCCAACGGGGGAACCTTTCACCACATCGGTCTCAATGAAAAACAGACTCTTCCCTTGACCTCGAGTATGATTCAACGCCGGCGTATCCTGGGCGGTTACTTCCGGCAGACGGTGGGAGCCCAGGAGTCACGGCGGGCCATGCAGTTGCTGGCCGACGGAACGTTCAGGGTGAACCAAATGACCACCCATCGCTTTCCTTTCGCTCAGGCCGCCGACGCTTTCGACCTCCTTTACAATCATATGGAGGAGGCCCTCGGAGTGATTTTAGACTGGGAGGCTTGAGTCACGCTCCCTCGCGTTAAGGAGACGGTCGAAACGACGCTGGGGCGATGCTTTGAAGGCGGCAGCAAGTGTCAGGGAATCACCAAGTTCACATCGTCCAGCGGATATATTGGTCGACGTAGCTTACGGTAGGAAAAGTTACGGAAATCCGGGCGATGGATGCCCGGGGTATCAGCATCGAAAATATGGGAAGCCAAGAGCCCAAGATCAGCCCGGAAGTGAACCGCACTCTTCACTACCAGAAGACGCCGATGTTCGGGATTGATCCCAACTATTCTGAGCATTTCGGCATCGATCAACTGCCGCCGGTATTCCGAGACTACGACTTCGACACCCTCGACAACCAGCACCGCCATGTGGCCGCACTCGCCCGCAGACCCCTGATTCATGGGTCCCCGGTAGGTGAACCGGCCATCGCTGAGGGTTCTCACATACGCTTTCGCCGCCACTGGCTTGCCATGGCGGTCATCCGTCTTACCTCCAATGTGCACATCAATTTTCGCCCCCACCCCCGCCGCATGTGCCTGAGCCACCGACTCCGGATCGGCTAAAAGCGCCACCACTGCGCCCTCGAAGCCGGCTTCGATCAGCGCGCCTAAGGCAACGGTACCATCGCAGGGAGCGCCGCCCCCGGGATTATCGGAGCCATCGGCATAGATAACCAGGCCGTCCGGATTCTCCCCCGCGAAGGCAATGACCTCATCGACGCCCATCAGATCAGGGGTAAACTCATCGCGCACTGACCAGAGAAGATGGGCAATGCGATCTGCCGCATCATCGGCACCCTGGCGATCGCCGTCTCCCACGACCACAATCGAACCACCGGCATGGCGAATATCGGCGAATGGGAAACCCATAGAAAGGGTGGCTGTAAGAATACCCGGTTTCGCCTCTTCTTCGTGTAGCTGACGCATTATTCCCATCATAGGCTCGCGCAAGGTGCACTGCATTGGGGGCAGCGTAATCAGCGGCAATTGTCGAAAGACCGTGACCGGCTGAATTTCACCACGAATAGTAAGGGCCAACAGGCCGACTGCCTCATGCCCTCGTTCGCGCATATCTACATGAGGGTAGGTGTCGAAACCGATAACGATGTCGGACAACTCAGCAACCCGGCTTGTAACGTTGGCATGCAGGTCGAGGGTAACGGCTATGGGAATTTCAGGTCCGACGAGGTCACGCACTCGTGCGACGATCTCGCCTTCGGCGTCCTCGAATTCCTCGGTCACCATGGCACCGTGGAGGTCAAGGGCAACGCCGTCGACCGGGAGCGCGGCCTCAAGCCGATCCAGCAGGGCGCCTACGAGAAACTCAAAGGCCCCGTTCTCAACCACACCCGAGGGCTGCGCTCGCGCACAGAGGAGCGGTAGCAGCTCGATCGATCCGTCATCTTCAGCGGCATCATAGTATCCACCGTGAATGGTACCCGTGTTGCGGTAGAGTCGTTCGATCGCTTCGCCACCCGAAAACGCCGGACCACAACGGCTGTCTCTCACAAAATCCGTCAGGGTTGTAGGCACGATCGCGAATGTATTGGTCTCGTGTTGGATTCCTCCCGTCGCAATGCGGAGTTCAAGCATGGAGCGAAGATCGCTCATCCCGCGACCGTCTCCACTCGCCCACTTCCGGCCGACCTTCCAGCCGCCTCCACCACCGCACATATATGCCGTGCCGCCCGTGCATTGAGCAGCGTGTCGCGATCCGACTCGATCGCGTCCAGAAAGTTATCCACCAATAGACGGTCGTACTCATTGGCCAGGCGTGCATGGGCCACCGTATGAGCCGCTTGGCCTCGGAACGTGACGCTCAGCTCAGGTCGCGGTTCAGCCAGGACTAAGGCGCCTTCCGAACCCACCATTCGGATCTTGATGTCTCCTTGCTCGGTATGTCCCACCGCTCCAATGCGGCCAACCCGGACACTGGCTATAGCTCCACCCCGAAGTTGCAGGGTCACCGTCGCTAGATCCTCTACCCCTGCATCGGCGTGCACCTGTTGGAAGTGATTTCCAAAACGGGCGAATACCCGTTCCACCGGTGCATCGACCAGCGCGTGAAGGTAGGCCAAGGGGTAAATGCCTTCGTTGGTGAACTCACCGATCGGCTTACTTCCAATGGCCCCATCGCGACCCGTGGGATGAGCCGCCTTTAACGCTTCCAGCCAGTCGATAGGTGGTTCACCATCGCCGCGCGAGCCGAGCGGCGCACCCACATCGTTGGCAAAATAGAAGTCGATGTGGATTGCTCGCGGTTCCCCGATAGCTCCTTCGTTTACGAGTTCCCGGGCATGAAGAATAGCGGGCATGGTGTTGCGATTCCACATGAGGAGTTTCCGCCCATTGCGATCCAGCGCCTCAATCAGGCGGTCACACTCGGATAACCGGGTCGACATAGGCTTGTCCTGGAGGACATGCAGGCCGGCCTCCGCTGCTCTCACGCCCAGATCGCAGTGCCTTTCCGCCTGGGAACTGACGACGGCAAAGTTGGCATCAAAATCAACCAGGGCGCGGTCCACATCGCGCAGGTAGGGCGCACCAACCTCCTCGGCTAATCTGGCATTCCGCTCGTGCACCCATTCCGGTTGATCTGGGTCGTCGGCTACCGCTACAACCTCACACCTGGGATGAGCGGCCACGGCGTTCGGGACATAAGCATGCTTGACTACGCTGAGCACCACCGCTCGATGTCTGCCGGATGCTCGGTCAGTCATGGTCCTTCTCCGACAAATTCAGATGGACGGCATCGCCATGACGAAGCGAATCCAAGGCTGCGTCTCGCACGAGCAGGGCCTGACCTAGCCACGTTGATTCGCGGGACGATGGCTTTCCCGCTCGAACGGCATCGACAAATTCTTTCACGCAAGCCACCCATGCGCCGGCCGCATGATTGGCCACAGCAATACCGATCCCCTTGTCCTGAAAAAGAAGCTGGGCGTCGTGCTGATCATCGGAGTAAACCGCGCCGCGTGAGGCGATAAGGGAAAATGCCTGGTAGCGATGGTCGGCCGGAAGGCCTACCGCATAATCAATCAGACCTACCCGTCCTCTGGAATATCCGAGGTGCAACTGCAAACATTGAGGCGAAGGTCGTTCGGCAGAATCCGTAGATACCGCGAAAACGGTTTCCGGAAGAGCGCCGAATAGCCAGTTGATAAGGTCGATTTCACAAGGTGTCTGCATGACCAGCTCACGCCCGGCATCGCCTCCGGAGGAGCCTTTAGATCCGGATGTATCGCTACGACCGCTGTACCACCGGTGAATGTTGCACAGTGCGGGCTCACCCAACGAGCCCTCCTTGAGCTGCTCGCCGGCTGCTCTCGGGGCAGGCATATATCGCTGCAGATTGACCACCTTGACCAAGGTTTCAAGACCGGCGCCGGCCTCCACCATCGGCTCCGCATGGACAACCGTATTGGGGTCCCCGGTCCTTACGATCAAGACCGGTTTGAGCGCCTTCCCTGCAGCCGCCACGAGCGGCGCCGTCGACCCTGGCGATGCGCTCGCTACCAGCGCGTCAAATTCATCCAGGTACGCCCTAAAAAGCTCCTCGGGTGACGGCGCGATCCGGTCCACCTCCAGCAAGTCGGCTTGTTTGCGGGCAGCGCCGGCATCTGCGTGCACGACGATGCTGAATGTTCCATCCAGTATTCCTCGCCGCAGCGGGGAAAGGACGGCTCCGTCTATGTTTTCGCAGGCCAGTGCTAACCGAATCATGGTTTCAACCAGACGATAGGCAGCTGATAATCGATTGTCACCTCGATAAAGTCAGGTATTCATCGGAAGCTCTCTGGTTGGCCCTGCGCTTCAGAGCTGTCCGGAGTGAGACGGCTTGCATCTACGAGGTCAGACTGAAAACCAGGGGCGGACGGCAATCTCGTTCCGTGCCTGGAATTCATCGCCACCGTAGACTGTAAACGCCTTGATAAAACCGGTACGGTAAGTGGACCGCTTTAAAACCAGTACGCTTTCCCCGGAAGGGTCCTGTCGGCAGGTGACGATCTTCTGCGGGGGTGAACAGGTGGCCGGCACCGGCGTCTGTGGGACAAAGAGCAGGTCGCTTTCGAGCCGGTGCACTACCTGGCCTTGCTGGAGAAAAAACCGGGCGCTTTGGACTTTGCCCGCCCCCTTTCGGGATGGCAGCTGCCGGAGTGCCTGCAGCTTCTCAGGCGCCGGCTCGAAGGCCAGTGCGGGGCCGAAGCTACCCGGGAATATATCCGTGTACTCAGACTGTTGGAGAAACATCCCATGGCCGCCTTGCGCGAGGCCGTGGTCTCCGCCTTGCGGGTGGGCGGGCTGACTCGCGACGCCATCGCCCAGTATCTGTATCCGCAGGAACACTACGGGGCCAGAACCTTCCGGCTGGACGACCATCCGCCACCACCACACCCTTGACTCACCTGCGATTACCAACCTGAACCTTAACCAAGACGTACCGGTTTTACTCCGACCCACGTACCGGTTTTATCCCGACGTTTACAAAAGTTAGGAACGGCAGGCTAGTCAGTGCCCAGTTACAATCTATGGCTGATTGCAGATCTGCCGGACCTGCAGGAACAACGAAGCGAGATGGAGCCCGTCTGAAAAATCAGAAAATGGTTACCCAAGCTTTTTAGCCTTAACTGTTTGTGCAATCCAGCCTGATGACGCTCGGATGGAAAGATGCAGCGATATTTTCGGGAAGATCGCGTTAGTTCGAGCCAAAATATAAACTAAAATAACGTGCTTATAAATAGTAATCGGTAATGCTGGATTCGAGATTTCCGGAAATTGCAAAGGCTCCTAACAAAAGTTCGTAATTTGGGGCGAATGCTGCCCGGGCAGGATTGCTTCGCCATCTCCGGTCGCCTTGGGCTCCCTCCGTCAAACCTGCGACCTGGTGGTTAATCCCGATAGCCATCGGGACTCTACCGCTGAATCTTTCAACTTTCCCTCTTCAGAAGATGCTTTCTTATCCAATTCGAGCTTTTCTTAGCTTTGATCACAGCCATCCCATAAGGCCTAAACCCTGAAGGCAAGCCTGAGGGATGGAGCGGGATAGCGGTTGATATTGGGAAAAAGTCAAAATGTAAAACAGGGGGGAAATGGTTGATATGGACGGATGCTGTCCCACAGAGCTAAGGGGAGAAACCGGGCAGGTAAGCCTGTTGAGGCTGGGAACACATTCGATATCGGGTTCGTGCTGTCCCATAGAAGTCCGCCAGATCGAAAAGCCCGAAGCGGTCCCAGAGCACGCCGCGCACGAGCGTAAACAACCGGGTGAAGCTGTGCGGCCACTGGCTGATAAAGGCAATGTATCGGAGCAGAACGAGCAGCAGCAGGGCGGCCCACAGCTGCCAACGGATGGCCTGCTTGGAATGCCCGAGAAAATCGCAGACCTTGAAGGTTTGCTTGATCTGCTTGAAAAACACCTCGATGCCCCAGCGGCAGCGGTAGAGGGCGCAGACACTGGAAGGGGCCCAGTCCATGTTGTTGGTGAGGAAAACCATGACGACCCACTCGCCGTTGACTTCCACTTCGGCTTCGATCCGGCGCAACCTGCCGGGATACTGCCGGCGGGAGGCGGGAACCTTCAGGGTGACCTCGTCATCCCGCAGGATAGGTCCTTGAGGCTTGCGCAGGCGCTTGCGGCAAACATGGCAGCGCAGGTTGTCTTTGGCGCGCGTGACCCAGAATATGCCGCGTTCGCTCAAATGGAAAAGATTGGCAAAATGCACGTAAGCCTTGTCGAAAACCGCGATCTCTCCAGCCTGCAGCCCCGCGCACAGGGCCAGGGTCCGCGTGCCGTCGTGATGGGAAGCTTCTTCAATGACGGCAAAGCCGGGAAGAAAACTTTGCAGGTTGAGCCGCAGGTGCATCTTCGCCGCGGCCTTGCGCCGACGGTGCTTGGCCCAGTCCATGCAGTTGGCCACCAGGGCAATGGTGGTGGAATCGATCGCATGGATCGCCCGTTTGAAGCGACGGGGCAGGCCTCGGTAGCGCCCGGCCGGTCCAAAGCCCGGCGAAAGCTCTTGCAGATGCCCCAGCACCTTCCAGAACAACGCCTCCATCATGTCGCTGTCGCGCTCCCTATTGGCATGCGAAAGAGTGTTTCGGCTCGGTGCAACCGCTCCCCTGATCGCCCTGAGCTTGGCCGCATGATGCCGCAGGGTGTCGCAGACGTCGTTAAGCCCGATGGCATGGGTCAGTTGCGCAAAGAGCAGACTGACCACATGACTCCATGGCGTGAAGGTGCGCGCCTTTTTATCGACCCCGTACTCCCGGGCGAGTTTTTCCGTCAAATGCGACGGGATGAGTTTACAAAGCTGATGCAAGGTGCTGCTGTAGTGTTTCGTCGGCGTTATGTTTTTCATACTGCGGATTCTTTGGTCGGAATCCGCCGCCGACCACCTTTTTTTAACCCTGCCCGAAAGGGAGTCTCACCACATCCTGTGGGATGGCTGTGGATCCATTTGGCGAAAACATCCGTCTTCCGGATCTCAATCATCGAACAAGTGTAGCCTATTGGCTACGAGTGTCAATGTATTCCGAAATGGATTTCTCTATCGTTGGCCCAACGCTAAGGCTAGGCGCGGCGCGAAGCGACGTTGGCTACGCCGTCTGGTTGAACTAAGCCGCCGCGCGGCGGCTCTTCATTTAGGACAGTTACTGGGCTAGGATCGATAGTCGGTGGTAAGGTGTGATTCCTCCCGGCCACACGGGGTGGTCGGGAGTTTCGATTAACGGATTCAAACGAAAGGAATCACGCCATGAAACGTACTCACACCTATCGGTGCTGGCAAGAACGGATGCTCGATGACATGACTCTGCACGGGTATGCGCAAAAGACACAGGAAGGCTATCTGAGGGCAGCCGAAAGGCTCTCGGAGTTTTGCGCGGGAAGATCGCCGCGATCGGTCACGATTGAAGAGCTTCGGCAGTTCTTCATCTACCTTAAAACCGTCAAAGTTTACAGCCGCCCAACCTGCACGAGCTTCATCTGCGCGATCAAGTTCCTGTTCGAGAAGACGCTCAAGCGGCGCTGGCCCCAAGAGACGATTCTGGTGCGTCCACCGCGCCAGTCGCGCCTTCCGGTCATTTTGACCCTGGAGGAAGTCGGGAAGATCCTGCGGGCGGTGAGAGAAGCGCACCATCGCTGCTGTCTGGGCGTGATCTACTCGTGCGGGCTGCGCCTGGGAGAAGGCTTGGGCCTGAAGATCGAGGACATCGATGCGGGGCGCATGGTCCTGCACATTCGTGCCGGGAAGGGACAGAAGGACCGCTATGTACCTCTGCCCGAACGCGCTCTGCTGGTATTGCTCATGTACGAAGATCAACTCGCGCAGGTGGTGAGCGTTGCACAACCCATGGCGGCACGAGTAACCGAAGTATGGTTTCCGGAAGTCGTGAATGGCGCGTCCGATGAAGTCGGGCAAAATGCCGATAGCATCGAAGGCCTCGCCGCCGCGTTTGCGATGGATCTCATAGTAGGTCGCCTTTGCTGTCGAGGCCGAGTGAAGCCACCAAAGTTTTACTTCCACGCGTGAACCGGTTTCATCAAAATGAGCGATCGAGGCTTGTTGGATCAGTTCCTTAATCCGCTCGAGGGGTTCTTCCACGCGATCATTGCATAGGGAGATGATGTTGGCCAATGTGCCTTCGCTCATGGGACAGCCGAAAAGGTCCTCCAGGAGTTCGCAGGTTCGCTCATAGGGCAGCTACTGATAGTTTTTCAGGTAGACTGCCGCGGCCTTGACTGCGTGGCCGTACTGCGCCGGGGCGTTCACCCCTTCAGGAAAAGCCGCCTTGTTCAGATGGCCGCAGGCACAGCGTTTCACCTCGCCCTGATGCTCGGTGACGATAAGTCCTCTTCGGGGGCAGAGGAGGGCGTAAACTACTCTCCAGTCAACGGTAGCGCCGTGGTGGGGCTACCTGAGTAGTAACGGAGAATGTACAATTCCAAGTAAGCCATCAATTGAAAGGTCTTCATCGATAAGTGGCCAATGAATTCCGTAACCTGATGGAGACACTTCAAAATTGCTCCTTTCTTCTGAGGACGCTTTGCTGAGGGGTTCAGAAATCTCTCCCAACTTGAATTCGTGGCGCTTCCCGTCAACATCCATGACCATCGTCGAATCCGCGAATTCAATTCCTGCTACTTCGTGATAATTTTTCATTTCTTCAACTTTTTCTGCCATTCATCCCACTGGTCTTCGATATATTCAAAATTTTCCAGGATGATTTTACGTATATTTCTTCTCTCATTCGGTGTCAAATTGTAGGAATACGCTTCGGTGATATCGAAATCCTCCCGATCCAGCCAAAACTTACATTCCATGTCGCCCTTCGTGCAATGAATGTGGATCGGTTCGTTGCCTTCGTTCGCAAAAAAGTGCAAACGCCAGCCCAAGATCACAAGAATTGTAGGCATCGAATCAGCTCAGCGCGAATTTCTAAACCCTTCAATTCTTTTCGCATAACGTTTGAGTGGAGGTGCGCGATTAATCGCGTTACCTCCCACGATTTGTTGGGTGAATTATCTGAATAGGTCGCTATGGCTTCCCGTTTTCTCTAGGAACAGATTTTCATCCGATACCCGGTAAATGAGAACCCAATCCGGCTCGATATGGCAATCTCGTGAACCCGACCATTTTCCGCCTATTGCATGATCTCGATATCGCTCATCTAAATCATCTCCGAGTGATAGGATCCGCACAGCCTCTTTCAGCTTCTCGATATCCTTTCCCCGCTTCCTGATCCGCTTTATGTCCTTTCTGAACTGACTGGTCTGGAAAACATTTTTCATGAATCCCAGCTATTGAACAGATCATCAACCGAATCAAAGCGCTCAATGTTCCGGCCTTCACGGGAATCGCGCAAAGCGTTTTCGGTTTCTTCATTCGGAATCCGCTTTTTCCTTTATCTCCGGTTTTCGGTTTCTTCAATCACAAGTTCGAATGGCAGACCATTGCGTAGAGCGATCTGGGTATAAAACATCCTGATCGCCTCCGTCGGACTCACACCTAGCCGGTGAAGAATGTTTTCCGCTTTTTCCTTTATCTCCGGTTCTATCCGTGTGTGGACTGCAGCTGTTTTCATTCCTTAAATGTGTTGCGCACGCAACACAAAGTCAAGCCAATCATTATTCCTTCAGTCTCCCCACTCAACGCCAAGGCTAGGCGCGGCGCGAAGCGACGTTGGCTACGCCGTCTGGTTCGATTTTCGTTTTCTCACAGAGGCACTACCGTGCCTTGTTCTGCTGCGCTGCGCTTGCGAGTGTCGCAGGCTCGGTAGTGCCTCTGTGAGAGACTCCTGTTTCATCATCAAGGATAGGGGTAGGGACGACGCATTGGATTGCGCCGCCCCTCCCTCCGAACCGGACGTGCGGATCTCTCCCGACCTGTCGGGACTCTCCAGTTAGCACTTTGCTCCTTTCCGGAGACTCATCTCTTTTTCCCGGGCTCTTTTTAGACTGAAAAGCCCGAGGTTCTCAAAGTAGTGATTGGGCCATCGGTGGTGGTCGTAGCCGCGACCGCGGCCCCGCCCTCTTCGTCGTTTCCGTAGTATTGAGCGCAGGCGCATTCTTACCCAGCCGTCCATTACCGACAGCTCGTTGGTTGCGGCGTGCTTGAAGTATTCAAACCAGCCTCGCAACGAAGGATTGATCTGCTCTATTATGACACTCATACTTTGCCGGTTGCAACGTTTCGTCGGTTTGCGCAGACTTGCTCGCAGCTTTTGCTTACTCTGCTGGCGCACTAACTTCAGTACTTTCCCTGTCCGGCTTCGCTCAAAGCGATACCCAAGGAACTCGAAGTAGGCACCCGTCTCACTCATCTCAACGATTCGCGTCTTCTCCGGATGGAGCGTTAAGCCGGCTCCCTTCATCCACTCTGCAATGGTTTCCAAAGCTCCAGCAGCTTCCTCAGCGGTGGACGCCAGCACAACGATATCGTCGACATAACGCACGCTTTTGAGCCCCAGACTTTCGAGCACCCAATCGAGCGGATTGAGGTAGATGTTGGCCAGTAGCGGACTTATCTCTCCCCGTACACAAAAGGTAACTTTTGCTTTCGCCGGATAATTGGATTCGAGCGATTTCGTTCGGTTCGCTTGAAACAGAACGCCAGAAGAAAGAGTTGACATGTCACATAACGTATTATCTATAAGTCATAGTGGGCAGAGCATCGGCTATGGAACAAACCCGACGGGTGAATACGGCGATAGAGCTATTACGCAAAAATGCCACTTCCGGAGAAGTTGTATCGTCTGTGATCGCCCGCTTCGAGGTATCTTCGCGTCAAGCGCATCGTTACCTTCGACGGGCGCAAACGGCCGCTCAGCCCCTTTCCGCGCCCCAATCGAAAGAGGTCTTCACGGTGAGATTGCCGCCAGACTTGATTCAGGAGGTTCGTTCCACCGCCCGGCGAAGAAAGCAACGTATCGGCGATCTGACGACAGAGGCTTTACGGGCTTTTTTGCAGGAGAAGATCCATGGCTAAATCCAGCACTCAGCGCAGCCTGTGTATCGAGCTTGCCGCCCGTTACGATCGCTACGCTGAGGAGAAGTTGGCGCAAGTTTACCGGGTGTTGGTTCCCGGCCTGGGTCATGCTGAGAACCTGAACAATGCAGAGCTAAACCATGAAGAAGAATGCAGCCATTTATGCACGAGTATCCTCGGATCGGCAGAGGGAACAAAACACGATTGCCAGTCAGACGGCGCTGCTGTGGGAGTATGCCCAAAGCCATGATTACGTCGTACCCAAAGACTGGATATTCGAGGATGAGGGCTACAGCGGGAGCGTTTTGAATCGCCCCGGGCTGGAGCGCCTTCGCGACCTGGCATGTGAGGGTGTACTGGAGAGCGTTCTGGTCTATGGTCCGGATCGCCTCAGCCGAAAATACGCTTATCAGGTGCTGTTGCTCGAGGAGTTTAACCGCCGCGGAGTGGAAACGGTTTTCCTCAAATCGACCGGCGGCGATAGTCCGGAGGATCGGCTGCTGGTGCAGCTTCAGGGAATGATCGCCGAATATGAACGAGCGCAGATCGCGGAGCGAACCCGTCGCGGCAAAAGGCATCGCGCTCGAAGCGGATGCGTCAATGTGTTGTCGGGGGCGCCTTATGGCTACCGGTATATCCGAAAAACCGATACTTCAGAGGCGTACTATACGGTGATCGAAGCGGAAGGCGAAGTTGTCCGAAAAGTCTTTGACTTTTTTACGCGGAAGCTTTCGAGCATAGGAGCGATCGCGCGCAAACTCAACCAGGAAGGCATTGCGACCCGGTTTGGCAAGAGCCCCTGGGAGAGATCGACGGTGTGGGGCATGTTGAGGAATCCCGCTTACAAAGGCAGGGCTTGCTTCGGAAAAACCGCACGTGCCGAGCGCAAACGCATTACCCGGCCTCTACGTCAAAAAGGCGGGTTTTGCCCACGTTCGAGCGCCACCCGTGCAACCAGCCGCGAGGAATGGATCGAGGTGCCGGTTCCAGCCCTGATCACTGCGCAGACTTTCGGGATGGCACAAGAGAGACTGGAAGAAAACAAACGCTTATCGGCGCGAAAAACGAAAAAGCCCACGCTGCTGCAAGGACTTCTGGTGTGCGGAAAATGTGGATACGGACTCTACCTCACCTCAACAAAGACAAGCCGCAGACAAGTGCGCTATTACCGGTGCCTGGGCTCGGACAAATGGCGTCATCTTCGAGGACCTGCTTGCGATTGCCGGCCCATTCGCCAGGATTACCTCGATGAACTGGTGTGGGCGGAGGTTGTGCGACTGCTTCATTGCCCAGAGTTGGTGCGCGCTGAGATCGATCGCCGATTGCGCGAAATCCTTACCAGCGACCCGGTAGAGCAACGCAAGGCCCACCTCGAAGGTGAAATCAAGCGCATGGATGCCCGGATCAACAAACTTTTGGATGCCTACCAAGAGGATTTGCTCGGGCTGGCTGACCTCAGGGAACGTTCTCCGAAGCTCAGAGAGCGTCGCAGCGCCCTCGAAAAAGAGATGGAGAGCCTCGAACTGCAGGCCTTGGAAAACAGCCGCTTGCACACGATGAACGCTTCTATCGAAGGTTTTCTTTCCCAATTGCAGCACTCAGCACAGACTCTTTGCGTTGCCGAGCGCCAGAAGATCATCCGGCTGGTCACCAAAGAGATTATCGTCGACGGCGACACCCTGACTATCCACCATTCGATCCCAGTTTCAGGCGAACCGGAAAGTTCGTCCGGCAAAAGTTACCTTTTGTGTACGGGGAGAGATGATTCCGCCCTGCGGGCTCCCGGTCGCCGGATGGATTATCGCCCCATCCTCTTCCAGTATCCCCGCCTTGAGCCATTTGCGGATCAGCCGGATAAACGCTTTATCGTCCACCCGCTGCTCCAGCATGCGCTCCAGCCAGTTATGATCGACATTATCGAAGAAGCCCTTGATGTCCGCCTCAACCACCCATGCACTCTTTCGAAGAAGAGCTGCTCACGTAGTTCCTGGCTTGCTTCACCGGCGCCTCGTTTCGGCCGATACCCTTTGCTCACGTCCAGAAAGTCAGCCTCGTAAATTGCTTGCAGCAATCTACTGGCCGCTTGCTGGACGATCTTGTCTTCCAAGGCCGGTATCCCAAGGGGCCGGGTTTTGCCCTTGCCCTTGCCCTTGGGTATATACCTCCTTCTCACCTTCTGCGCCCGGTAAGTCTTGCTTACCAACCGCTCCAACAGATCTCCCAACCGGTTGTCCAAATCGCTCTCGTAGCTTGTCACCGTCTCGCCGTCCACTCCGGGCGCGGCGCTACGTTTAAGCTCCCGAAAGCTCTCATACAACATCGGCAGGTTTATCTCTCGATACAGCGAACGGAACCGATACTTCGGCTCCCGCTTCGCTTTCTCTCTCAGTTCGAGCAGGGTGCGTGACACGCTTCTGTTCGGGACATTCCTTCCCGATGCGCGAGTGCTTTGCTCGTTTAGCCGTTCAGCCGGCCCCTTCCCCCCGTGATCGGTCCTACCGTCTCCGAGTACTATGGGCCAGTCTGACTGCCCACTGGTCATCTAAGGACAATAGCAAAATTAACTTGAACAATTGAGCTTGAGATCGACCGTCTATGCTGTTGTTTTACAGCATGGACAATCTGACTGCTTTAAAACACAAATACAAGATCCTGTCGAAGCATCTCGATGAGTTCGCGCTTCGAATCTGCGCTGCCGCAGATTCTCAAGCGCTTGGGCGGGGTGGGATATCTTCGGTGGCACGGGCCAGCGGTTTGTCGCGAACGACGATCTATGCAGGCTTACGTGATCTGCAAAGTGGTGCCGGGCCAAGGGCGGCAAGCAGGGCGGTAAAGCAGCGCGTGCGTAATCCCGGGGGAGGACGAAAGAAGCTTATCGATCGCGATCCGGATCTGTTGAGTGATCTTGATTGTCTGGTTGATCCGGTCACTCGCGGTGATCCACAGTGTGCTCTGCGTTGGACCTGTAAGAGCACCACGAAACTGGCCAAGGAACTGCAGCGAGAAGGCCACCGGGTGTCGCAACGCAGCGTTTGGGCACTGCTGGATCAACTCGGATATAGCATGCAGTCCAATCGCAAGACACGCGAAGGCAGTGACCATCCTGATCGCGATGCACAGTTTCGACATATAGCTGCAAAGGTAAAAAAGTTCCAGGATGGCGGGCTGCCGGTGATTTCAGTGGACACCAAGAAGAAAGAACTGATTGGTCAATTCGCCAATGGCGGCCGGGAGTGGCAACGCAAAGGCGAACCCGAGGAGGTCAACGTTCATGACTTTGCCGACAAAGAACTTGGTAAGGTGGTCCCATATGGCGTTTATGATATTACCCGAAACAAAGGCTGGGTGAACGTCGGGATCAATCGCGACACCGCCGAGTTTGCAGCCGCGACCATTCATCGATGGTGGCAGCAAATGGGGCGCAGGGCGTATCCTGATGCACCTGAGCTGTTGATTACCGCCGATGGTGGTGGCAGTAACGGCAGCCGGGTTCGTCTATGGAAAGTGCAGTTGCAAAAACTTGCCCGGGAACTGGGCATGAGTATTCACGTTTGCCACTTTCCTCCCGGCACAAGTAAATGGAACAAGATCGAACACCGTATGTTCTCCTACATCACGGCAAACTGGCGAGGTCGACCCTTGAGCAGTCGCGCGGTAGTGGTGGAATTGATATCCGATACGCGAACCGAAAAGGGACTACAGATCGAGGCAGAATTAGACCTGAGCGAATACGAGACGGGCATAAAGATCAGCGACGAGGAAATGGCCGGTCTATCCATAACACGGGACGAATTCCACGGTGAATGGAACTATTCGCTTAGCCCGCCAAAATGTTAATTTGTTCAAGTTATACTTTCTAGACTCCTAAGTATCCTCCGGTCAGTTGGATCCCTATACCCTTGCGGGAACCCGTGGGCTCTCCCGAGTTCAATGACGCTTCTCTGCATACATGCCACGACTTCGAACCCCGACAGCCCTCCTGTGATCTCACCATAGCGATCCCGGGAGTTTTGACTTCCATGCACGTTCACGCCGTCGTCACCTGCTTCTTCCACTCATTACGGGGCTAAATTGCCTTTGGGGACTGCGATCCCCCTGCGGCCTGCATGCTTCCCTGTGTACGCTTCGACTATCCTGTTTCGCCATCCTTCCATCAGGCTTTCGCCTCCTTCCGGTTTCGACCTTTCTTGCGCGGTCCACGCTCTTTCATGACTTAGCTAACATAATCGCAACACTCGGTAGTTACTTCTGGTTAGGTTTTATAACATCCGGACTTTCACCGGATAAGAAGCGCCTCGCTTTGCTCGGCGCACGAACGTTGGAGCGCAGGTGCGAGGGCGCTAGCCCGAGTTACCTGCCGCTCCTGGTTCGGCGATTTTGTCGAGGTGCTCTCTTATCCATCCTGGATTTCTCCTGCAATCCACTACAGCCCACACGTGCACCTCTTCACCAGCGTGAGTGTAGTAGATGGCGTAGGGAAACACGCGACTCAATACTCGATGATAATCGCTGTATACGATCCGATGAATACCGGCGGTAACCTTCAAGCCCTCGATGTCGCCGCGAAGGCAGGATGCGAAATAATCCCCAATTCCTGGTTCTTGCGCTTCGTGAAACAGGAATCCGTCGTTCAGATCGTGAATCGCATCATCGGAAATTCGGACCTTCATCATGGCCGACCGACCGATTTCTTCACCGTATCCCAATCCCTCAGTTTGGCCTCCCCGGTAGAAACCCGCTCCCGCCGAGAATCAAGGAGTTCCCGATGTTCCCGAGGAACGCCAGAACTATCAACATGCTCGCGCAGGTCAATCCAGATCACCTCCATGATCTGCAGTTTTTCGTGCAGAGGCAGATTCTTGATCTCAGCAATGCTCATCGTAACCGAAGAATTTAGCCCGAAATTCCGTTGGAAGCCAGTCAATTGTTGCTCACCGAACAGTATTATGGGCTCCACTGAGTGGTGGATATTATGGGCAGCGATGGAGAGAAAAAGTGGGCCGGGTGCCCGCATTTGTTCCCTCGGCGGTCCGGGTCCGTCGCGAGCGTAGGTTCCATGGGATTTGAAAAGATTCCTTCTAATCTCAACGACTTGCTACCTGACAGTTTATCGCTACCCTTTAGGTTGCCAATTCCCGCGCGTGGGCAATCTCATTGGAGGCAACCGCGCGCACCTGCTCAGGGTCGAGTGTCACCAATGCCGCCGTTTTTCCGGAAAAAGTAACAACCTCGACTTCGTAGGCCTTTGCACCGGGGTATACATGCACGATCGCTCCAATGTCACCCGCTCGGAGACCATGGCTTGGATAGTCTTGCGCCAATACGACTATGTCATGTTCCTTCAGCATCATCTTTCTCCTTTTTTGCCGGAAATGCAGTCACTAGTCTGGGGATTTCTTCATCGATGTCGAGAATCCATACACTCCGCACGATCGGAGCGCGGCCATCCGGGGAATTCAGTGGCCCCTCCACTGTCCACTTCGTGCCATATGCCATTTCGGACTCTTCGACCACCGGGTTTGTTTCGGCGTGGGAACGAAGCGCTTGTGCGAGTTCTTCCGGTCTGTCCGGTGCGAATCCAAATCGGATGAAAAATCGCGCTTTTGATCCTCCCACCGGGTGAGCGGGAGCCAAAAGGTAATCGACTATCTTGGCATCATCGACTTTCGCATCCTTTGGGTTGAATCCGCTCACGATTCCTTTCAGTCACCCGTTTCGTTCTATGATCCGTATTCGCGCCGAACGCTAAAACGCAGAGACGGCGGCGTTAGCCGGCGTTCTCTGCCGTGCCTTGTTCGCGGCTTCTATTTGAGTCTTTCCCTCCAAGACGTAGGATTCCGTCGCAGGTCCATTATCGCTGAAACGAGGGCACAATCGCCCTCTACGGTGTAAACGACGCCAAACCGGAATCGGCGCATAAGGCACCAGCGGTGATTCGGGTATATCATCCTCCAAGCGTTGGGATGGGCGAGTATCCTCCCGATTGTTGCTTCCACTTCGTCCAGGAAATCTGCCCCCAAGCCTGTGCTTTGTTCATCATAGTAGGTCAGCGCGTCGGCCAGTTCATCTTCCGCCGGAGATAGAAACCGGTAAGTCACCCTTTATAGCGTGCCTTCTGCTCGGAGATCACGGCCGGTCCGCTCCGCGAATCGATCTCTCCGGTGCTATGGGCATTCAAGCGGTCTTCCGCCTCTTTCGCCCATGCATCTCTGATCGCAGCCGTAGCTTCCAAATTGAGACTAGCCAGAAGTGCATCCACCAGATCCGATCGCTCTTTCGGAGCTAAAGCTAGAGCTTCCTTCTCTATCGCCAGCTTTTCCATAACCATCAATCTATCCTTCAAGACAAGAGTGACAAGGTTTTCGGATCGAAGTTACCCTTCGTTCCAGCGAACAGTGTTATGGCCTCCACTGAGTGGGGGATATTATGGGCAGCGATAGAAAGAAAAATCGGGCCGAGTGCGCGCATTTGTTACTTCGGCGGTCCGTCGTGAGCGTAGGTTCCATGGGATTTGAAAAGATTCCTTCTCATGTCAACGACTTTCTACCTGACAGTTTATCGGTTCCATTTCAGAATTTCTTTATCGCCCTTTCCAGATGCAATCTGCTGCTTCAGGTTCTCGGCATCAACCTCGACATAGGACAAGAAGCGTTGATCGAGCGGACAGTTGTAGTGATATTCACCAACTTTTCCGGCGAGTTCCGCTCGGCCCTTGTCGAGCAAGCGGGGCAGGACCACATACCCGCCCAGACGCACACGTGGACTTCTGGGTGGGCGTTGAGTTAAATCAAGTGTATTGATTCTCATCCTATTTGGATTGTTTTACGCACAACGTTAAAGGTGAGACATGGCTCAGCGTCTATTAGATTTTCGAGGGCCTTTCCGAATTGCCCGCGACTACCTGCCGTTGTCTCCGCTGACTTGTTGGGCGTCGATTCCTTTAGACAGCTGCCTAAGGCTATCAGCAAACTGTATTAGGTGGTCAGGCGCAGTGCTACTGAGTGAGGCTCGTCGCTCAAGCTCCTGCTTGAGTGCAGCTACAGTGTCGACAGCATTCTTGTATTTTATTTCTCCTTTTTTGCTATTTGCTTTTGCAGTAGCTTTTAAGGATGATTCCAGTTGCCGTACGAGTTTAGGCACGTGCTTTCGAAACGTGCGTTCTTTTTCTGCAATTTGCATTAGGCGATCAACGGCGTATGCCGCATCCTTGTAAACACGACCCTCTTTTTTAGCCAAACGCGTTGCAACTTTTTCAGCTATGAACTCGTATCCTCTAATATCATGTAGCTCATTGATTGCATCGCGAATTATTTTTGATAAGCGTGAATTACTATCAGATTCCTTACCCTCCTCGCTTTGAGGTGAGCTTGTGTCATTAGCCACCGTCATGGGATTTAAATTTCGGATCCAAGATTGAGCTGAGATTCCACTGCTACTGACTAAGCCTTCATCTTCTATCCGCTCTTTCAAATGCCCGTGGCTGTCGATTTTCGGCGGCTCCTTGGCCTTGAGCGGGACATCGCCCAAAGATCGGATCCAAGGTTGAGCTGAGATCCCACTGTCTGTGCTGACTAAGTCTGCTTCTATCGGTCGCTCTATCAGATTTCCACGCGATTCAACTTGCCATGACGGGAGTATTTCTCCAGCTGTTCCGGGTTCAATTACACCAGCCAGTGGGATTCGAATTACCACCGGGAACATGCCATCGTTGACCATAACCCATAGCTCGTCGTCAGGCTGGAGTTGACCAACTGGAAAATTAATACCTCTGGCCGCAAGTGCAGGCGAGTCAACTGGTAACACTACTATTCGGGTCAACAACGTGTTATCCCAGTCTTGTGCTGGGAAACGCTCTCCGTAAAATTTAATCACATCTACTGTCGAACTACGGCCGCGTCGTAGCCACATGCCAACCTCAACATGGCCGTGATCCACCGTACCTGCTTCGTTGATAGTGAAGGGAATTTCCCAGCCCCGAAGCGTTGGTCTAATAGGCCCTAAAGATTGCAAAGTCGCTGCCGTATTTGGGGGTATTCCAATGAGGATCTGCTGGTTAAATGCCAGTGATTTCAGTGCATATTCGGGCACGATTTCAGAAAGAGGGGGTAGGAATTCTACAATAGTGGAAATCGTGCCTGCTCTCGCAAAAATATTTCGGAAAATGCTTAGATCAGCATCGTTGCCGACCAAATCTTCAAACATTTGTGCATCCTGAATCTCTGTCGGAACAGTCGTGTCATCCTCTGATATATTGACTACATTGCGTACGGGCTCCAATCCCATTCCATCGTAAAGATCCCAGAAAAAAGCCGCGATGTGTCCTTCATTCACGGTTCCATCTGGAATAGGTATAAGATCGCTGTTAGGTATAGCAGCGCTCTCCTCCATTGAACGATCTGACGGGAGACTGTACAGATCGGGTCGCCCGAGTGTGACCATGGGAAGAAAAGCCGCCCATCCTTCTGTGTATGCTGTGCTTAAGTTAGTTACGACCAAGATGTCATGTGGCACAGGGGAAATGAGCCCCCATGGAGTGCTATAGTTTTCAAGAAAGTCGTGTAATGCGTGATTATACTCATGCCGTACAACCTCAAACATGACTGGAATATCAGAAGACAATAATTCCGGATTTCTGTTTGGAACAGACCAGCCAAGATGGCTTGATGCTGTCAGATTAATCAGGCCAGTCATGTGGTTGTAATAGGATCCATCGCCTGGCCAAGCTGGAATTATCGCATCCACTGGTACCCAAGGTAGTCCCATGGTTTCTAGGATATCAGCGTGGTGAACCATCTGCTGGTGAGCCATGAATGCTATCATGATTGCATCTTCTTCCTCTGTGACTTCAGGCCTTCTTGCCGGGAAAGTTCCAGATGTATCTGGCCACCGTCGTCCAATCCGGATTTCCATCACATCCGATATGCCAACGGTTTCATATGAATACTGCCAAACATATGCATTTCCATATACACGGAGAAGGTCAGGTGTTTCTGTATATACTGTAAGATTCGATACATCTTGATTATTGAAAACCATGCGGAATTCTCCGTCTGAATCAGTAACATCTCTGGCTACCTCCCAACCCAAGAAGCTATCCTGTGCCGTTATGAGGACGCTGTTAGCTGGTTTGTAAACTCCAGTAAATTCGTTCCAGAGAAGCACGCGACCGCGAGTATCAGCAAATGTTTCACTACAGGCTCCAAGAAGGACCAGGGGAATTAATATTAGTGGTTTTATATTGATCATTCTACTTCTAAAATATTTATGGTGTGGCCCAACGTTTAGCATTGTATGGGGCGTGACCGCGGAGCGGGGATGCCCCATACAATTTGTTGGACTGAGCCGCTGGGGGCAAGGCTGAAGGGTTGATTGGGGCGAGCGTTTGGCCGGGTCTATGGGTATTGTGTGTTTGGCTGGGGCAGGACAGATGGACGGGAAGGTTGGTTCAGAGCGGTAGGAATCAGTGGAAAAGCGGTTGGGTGGCCCTCTCGTCACCTACCGGCGCCCGCGAGAAGTCGTGCTCAGCTCCGCCGCCCAGACCCAGCCTGACCCGCCCCCCGACTTTGGGCCACTGCCAGAGTTAGACTGCCGCGGCTAATCGTGGCATCCGTATTGCCTCCGATGCCGGACCTGATATGTCTCTCGCCTACCCATCGGCTACTAACTTTCGACCGGAGTTTGCCGACCGTTGTGTACTTATTTCCCCAACCGTTCGATGAGGAAGAGAATTTCCGCCGCATCACCGTAATAGAGAGCGGGATCATCTGCCGGGGCCGGGTCGCGGGAGCCGTTGAGGACAGTGACCACAGCCTGCATCAATTGTTTGAGCGAGTCTGGTGTGTTCGGATTATTAGCAAGCTGGCCGAAAAGCGGTTCGATTTCATCAACCTTTTGTTGAGAAATAAGGCCCAATACGTGATCCACCAATTTCCCACTACCCGCTTGCGCATACCCCCCCTGCTGCCGGTAGGCGAGGTAGGCGGCCCGAGCCTGACTGAGCCCACGCCGCACGAGCGGCCTCGTGGTTCCCGGGCGCCATTTCGATCTGGTACAGAATGTTAAAGGCATTCCACACCGTACCCGCATGACCTAAATTTTGTTTACACTCAATCGCCCGGTTTATTTCCGGCCGGGCTTCATCGTACCGTTTGAGTTTGCGCAGGGTATCGGCGATGTTGTTGCGCGCGACCCCTTCATACCGCAAATTCCCCAGTTCAACATTAAGATCGGCCGCCTGACGGTAAAAGGTCACCGCCTCTTCCAGCCGATTCAAACAGCCACCGTAAAGATTCCCCAACTGCCCCAAACTACTCGCCTGCCCAGCCCGGTTGTTGGTCTGGGTTTTAATCTCCAGAGAGCGGCGGTAGGCCGCTTCCGCCTCGTCGTAATTTCCGGCCGCCTGATGCACCCTGCCGATCTGGTGCCAGGCGGTAGCAACCATGGCCGGTTCGTTCTGCTGTTCAAAGATAGCCCGCGCCTGTTCATGGCCAGCTACAGCCTCGGCATACTTACCCTGCATCTCTCGCACCGTCGCCAGTTGCCCCTTGCCAACCGCCACCTGCCGGAAATCTTCCAGTTTTCAGCCCGTTTGACATTTTTCTCGTATGTTTCGGCCGCTTCATCGAGCCGACCCAACGCCCTGAGGCAGTCAGCCTGTTCGGCCAGGACAGCTGAAGCCATGCGCTCGCCCCGCTCTCCCAACGCCTCAAACAGCCGCTGGGCATCGACAAACAGGTCCAGGGCGGGGACCGCCTGACCGACCGCTCCCAATACCCGGCCGAGCATTGCATGTGCCATCGCCAAATCGTAATCGGCCCTGCTGTAGGCCGTTGGCCCAACCGCTTTGGCCTTTTCCAGCAGCGCCTGGGCTTTTTCGGAGGCCGGTTGGATCTGTCCCTGCTGGAGCAGCCGATCAATCAGCAGCCGCTCGTTTTCAAAGCGGGCTGCGCCCCACGCGGGGATCATAGCGGCGGCCCTTTCCCGCACCACCACCGCCAGAGCGAGCGCCTGCGGCCGGCCCAAAGAGGCCAGCAGTTGCTCAATCGATCCGGCGGTGTCGCTGACCGCTTCAGCCGTCGAACGGTCCGCCTCGACCCTCTGCCCCAGCCGGTCGAGCAGGGCCAGCAGGTTGGGGAGTTCGAGCAGGGTCAACCTCAAGGCCATTTTGCTGTCCTTTAACAGTTGCTGGAGAAGAAAATCGACCAATTCAATCATGCCTGCGGTCCACGCCGTTTCCAGGTCGGCCCATTGCTCGGGAGTTTGTCCCAGCTTCAGGTAGGCAGGTAGTGCCGGGTCGAGCCGCAGGTAGTTATACTCCTGGGGTTCCGCCAGCCCCACCCCGATAAGCATTTTGGCCACGGCTCCCATATTGTCCGGCTCAACCCCTAACACCGTTGCCATGTTCACCAAATGGCCACCCCCGTGGAACACGGCCAGCCGGTTCACCTGGTCCCGCACGTCAGGCGGCAGGCGGCGCAGGGAAAGTTCCACGCTGGCATAGAGGGAGTTTTCCCGGTCCCCGCGGTTCTGGTTCTCCAGCTTCGCCATCAGTTGCGCTACATTTTGGGTGGTGGCTCGCACCCCGGTGGCCACCTCCCGCGCCAACAGCACCAAGGCGCGCGGGTGACGGTTGACCGTCTCGACCAGTTCGGCCACCTCTTCGGCGGTGGTGGCGTTGTCGCTGGCGGGGGGTTCCCAGCCGTTTTCGGCCATCACCCGCTCCACCAGTTGGATCGCTTCGTGGTTACTTAGCCGCCCCAGCTCGACCGTGTTCTTGGTTTTGGCAAACGGCTCCGGCAACCCCTCCCGGCTGGTAAAGATCAGGCGGCACCCGTCCGAAGCGGCCAGCAGCTTCTGGCACAAAGCGAGCAGGTCGGTCACGTCGACCACCCCGGCGGGGTTGCTGCCCTCGTGGTCCGGCAGCACGCTCTCCATATTGTCGATCAGGATCACCGTTGGGAAATCCCGCAGGGCCCGCTCAACCGGCTGCAGGGCGGCGTCAATGTCGTTCCCATATTGGGCCCACGGTGTATTGCGGCAGAAGCTGGCGGCCGATGGTATCGAGCACCCCGTTGACATCCTGCACGTTTTGCGGCTCCACGCTCACAAAGGCGGCTCGCTCAAAACGCCCGGAACGGACCAGCCAGCGGGTCAGCTCGGTGGCCAGGACGGTCTTGCCCATGCCGCCGCTCCCCCGGATCACCCCATAGTTTTCCTGCTCCAGCAGCCGCTCCACGTGCAGCAGCATCCGGCTGCGCCCCACAAAGGTGTGGTCGGGCGGCTGCGGCAGGTTCCCCAGTTTGAGTTCCCGCCGTTTTCCGGCCAGCCGGGCGGCCGCCTCCCCCACCTTGACCGTAAACAGTTGGGGATCGTCCGCTTCCTGGTAGAGGACCGGTACAAACCAATCCTGTAGCACCAAATCCCCCGCCCCCATAATCTTGAAGCGGTAGGGGTCGCCGTAGAGCGCTGCCTGCCCGGCCAGCATGGCATCGCCCACCCGCTCCCCTTCAGCCAAACTCCGGTAAAAGGGCTCGACAAAGCGGCGGGCGGTCTCGACCAGCACCGTGTGGCTCATCGCCACCACCGAACCGACCCCTTCTTCGAGCAGTTTAGCCGCCACCGAGGCCATCGGGTCTTTGGTCGCCTGGGCGGTCTGGCAGGCATCGAGGTAGATGAGCGGCACCCCGTATGCTCGCAGTTCGGCGGCCAGCTCTGTGGCGTGGACACGCTGGAGCAGTCGCTGCCCCAGCTTCTGCCTGTGGCGGGGGTCCTCAAAGCAAAGTGCCCCCAATCCCACCTGTCGATCATAGACCCCGTGACCGTCAAAATGGACAATCTCATACGGGTCGTTTTCCTGTTTACCCCATTTGAGAGCCGCCTTGAGAGCGGGGAAGGTCGGGGGATGCAAAATATCGACCTTGACCAGGGCTTCCCCCAGATTTTCCACCGCCTGCACCAGCGGCATGGCGCTGCTCCGATGATCAAGATAGCCGACCTTGCTGCCGTCTTTATCAATTTCTGGGCGCGGGCTGAGCAACAGCACCCGGATCGGTAACCTGGCCTCCAGGGTGGTGGTTAGCTTCCGGTTGAGCAAACGGCGGCGCACCCGCACTCCGTTCCCGCTTTGCGAGAGATAGCCGGTTCCGTCGTGCATAATCTCCCATGGCAAGGAGAGCAGGTCGCTGGCCGCTTCGTGGATCAGCGTGGTTTCGTCTTCGCCGGTTCCTTCCGGTGGCTCAGAATCGACCTGCACGGAAAAACGGCGACTGCCGCTTTTGCGACGCCACTCGTCCAGCGGCTCCCGGGCCGATTCTCCACCCAGCGCGGCGGCGTAAAGGGCCTTCCCCCACTCTGGCAAGGCCCCCTCGGTTTTCTCGGCCCGCTCCTTGAAGACGCCGGTCGGCCAGCGGTAGTAGCTTTCGATATACCAGCGTATTTCCCCCAGTTCAACCGGGCCAAGCGGAGCCCTAAATTGGTAGCGGCGGCTGGTAATGGATCGGCTATTATCGGCCGGGTTGTAGGTAAGTTCGGCGGTTGCTTCGGCCCGGCGCAGGCCGTCTTTCTCTTTGATAAGCGGATCGGTCAGTTTGAGGATCAGCTCTTCAACCGGTTCGCTAGGCACCATTTTGGCAGCGTCCCAATCTTCAGGTAGTTGCTCCCCCAGCGCAGCGAATATTTTGGGAATCGCTTCGTTCAGGCCGGTTGGGGTGTCGTCTACAAAAATGTGGCCCGGCTCGCTCGGGAAGAGGAGTTTGAGAATCCCTGCTTTCACGCCCGGCAACACGACGGATATCACCTTGTACCCATCCGTCCGCTGTTGGGCTTCTTCCAGGGCGATGCCTACCTCGCGCTGCACCCATTCCGAGCTGAGGGCGTCGATGCTGATGACCACCAGAAAATGGCGGGCGGTGTGAATACTGCTTTCGATTCTGGCCTTTAGGTCATCCCCGCCGGTCAGTTGGCGTGAATCGACCCACGGGAGTTCGCCATGGAGTTCAAGGATTTCGCGCAGTTTTTTGACGGTGTCGTCGTTTTTAGAGGAGTGAGAAATGAAAATCTGCCGGTCCATCGGGTTAACTCTTTGGATGAGATTTAAGGACAAGACTCAGAAAACTCCTGATCATGGAAACAGGAGGCTAACAAACCTAGAGTTATCCTATACTGTGTTCTGGATGCGAAGGCGTCCAGCACGATCGGCTGTAGCGATCCCCGCTCCTTTTGCGCAAGCCGGCTTCGGGTTGCCTCTTGTGTAGCCCGCGCAAGCGTGCGGTCTTAATGCGGTCTTAAAGGCATAAATCTGACCGGGCAGGCGTGGCCAGAGATCTTTCGGCCTATCCAACGCGGTCCCCGCCTTCTCGCGAAGCCGGCTACAGGGGGCCGATGGTGCTGGACGCCTCCTGTCCCGGCGAAGTACTCCATCAAGGGCAGAAGACGGGTTGTTGGCCAAACGATACCGTCGCCGCAGGTCAACCCTTCAGAGTCACCCGTCGCCTTCACCCGACCTGGAAAGCCAATCCAGCGCTTCCGAACACAGATCAGAGCGGTCGGAATCACCCACGGCACGCCAGTGCAGCAGGTGACGTCGAACCAGGCGAATGAAGCTCTTGTTCAAGCGTAGCCATGATTCCCGGGTACCGGTTTGCCGTGTAAGCGATGCCCAGGAGACGGATTCACCGGTATCGGGATCTTTGGCGAAGGACAGGACGAGATCTTGAGATACGGCCAAATCATATGGTTTCATCCAGATCTGACATCGGATGATAGGAACCGCCAGCCGTTGATCACTACGGTCGGCATCGATGCCCGCCCGCGGGATCCCGGCAAAAAAACGTCCCCCGCTTCCCTCCCCATGATCATTAAGGAAACGGCCGAGGTAAGCGAGGATGCCCAACTGTTCCAATGGTCGAAATGTGAAGGGGAGATCGAAGCTTATCCGATCACCGATGGGAGCCGGAAGCCGCCATCCCGACTCCTCGGCAGGAGCAGCGATATCAAGGGCAATGCGGGCCGGATACCAGGTAGAGACGAGCACTGAAGCAATCATTCCAACAGACACGTAAAATGAAGCCATGGAGGTGAAGTTCATGCTCAACCCACCAACAATGCCTGTGGCAGTGAGGAGACGTCCCGCACCCTGACTGAGGAGATATCCCAACACGGCACCGACCACGGCATAGACGGCAGCCTCGGCGAAAAATATGGATAAAATCCAGCGTGGAGCGATGCCTGCTGCGTTATAGACTGCAATCTCGTCGCGGCGCTCGTAGACAGATCCCTTGATCGTATTCATCACCATGAGTATGGCAATGACCAGGGGCATGAGCAGATCGACCAGCCCAGCCAGCGAGACTTCCCTGGTCCGGCGGCCTCGATAGGATACCCCATCGATACCGTAAATACAGGGGGGAACCGGTTTGTTCCATATAAGAGAATATCACGCTCCGAGCCTCCTCGTAGCTGGTCTCCGGCATTGCGACCGCTATAGAGGCTCTACGGGTACTCTTGAACAGAATACTGATGTTCATGGACCGCGAAGGCGTCAGGATGACGCGATGAGCAGGGATCCGGGGATCCTCCGGTCGCGCGAGAGACAGGCCTCTCAACCTATCCTTGACCAGAACATCCATCTGTTCGATGTCGAAGGGTAAGAGATTCCCGCCATCGAGGTCCCGAAGATCCCTGAGAGAGTCTGACGCAAAGATCCCAGTGACCCAGAAAGCACCTCCATTTATGGTTACCATCACCGGCTGGGCGTCCACCATGGGCGCGGTAATTCCAAGCGTTTCCGCCATCCGATCCGGAATGAAAATGGGAAAACGGGGATTGCTCGCCCTGGCGTCTTCAGAGGTGAACCAGCGATTGCCGGTGAGAAAACGGATTCGGTCTCTAAGGGGCTCCGCGTAAGAGAACCGGATAGCAGAGTCAAACTCGAGGCGGCGAACCCTATCGGGAGCCCGGTAAACCATTTCTAACTGCGGGTTTCGGCGCCTCATGTCGACACCTCCCTCGGATCCCACGAGCATCACACGGGGACAAACGTTGAATCGATCGCCGAAAAGAGAAGAGTCATGGAAAACGATATCAGGATGATGAAAAACCCCAACAGTATCATCACACCGGATCGAACCATTGAAAAAGCCGGGTGCAGGAGACGGAAGGCCAGAAACACGAGAAGAAATATGGCCGCCTGAGCCAGAATTTGGCGCCGTAGATCGGTGAATGCGAAGATCAGCTTCTCGGCGAAGAAAATAAACGGTATGAGCAGAACCAGATACCAGAGGATGCTCAGAGTCGCTTCAAAGATGGACGCCCTCAACACCGGATGAACGAGGGAACTGTAGGTGACGGATAGATGTAGGCAGTATGGGCCTCCTTGCGGCCTAGATTGTAGAAGGCATACACACGGTAACCAAAATTCGCCCACATTTCAGAGGCATGGAATGGAAAACGGCGCGCCACAACGTGCTGGTTCACTGCGCTGCGCTGAGTTCGTCTCAGCGCCGGCAGGCTGAGTTCGCGCTCCAGTCCGAGACGGTGGCGCGAAGCACCCAGGATACTCATCATACTTGCCGAAGCCGGATCGATTTCGTCGCGACCGGATTCGAAGCTCAGGACCTCGAGTCTCTCATAGTCCCGCGAAGCTGGAAGCAAACGGACATCCATCGCACCGATCTGCTGGTAACCTGAAAACAGGCGCCGGAGATATTCCTCCTGCTGCAGCTGATGGGCGCCAGCCCGAAACCGGCAAGAAATCGGGTATCGCGATGCACTCCTTGCAAGCCGCCCCTATCTCCAGGCCGTCCCAACAGCAAGAGTGGGATCTGAAGCAGGGGAAGTGGATACCGTTCTCCGTCGATCCACTGGTGTCTCATAAGCGAGGCCAGGGCGAACGTTGCAGCCAACACCAACAGAACCAATGTCCCCCAGACCCAGGCCGGCTGGAGCCAGTAGTTTACGGGAAACAACCCGGTAAAGGCATAACACAACCCCTGCCATGAGAAAAGATCCGTCGGGCGACAGGCTACTCCGGAAGGGACCGGATACTTCCCCGGTAGATCTGAACTTTCATCCAACGACAACCGCCCCCAATAGGCCTGCTCAATCGCTGAAACATTCATCAGCACCGGATCATGAAAAAAATCTGACCAACGCCGCGAAGTCCGAATTCGAAGATGAGTTCCTTTTTCAAAGACGCCGGAACCACGACCGGATAGTGCCCCAGTCGGACAAATCCGTTAACCTGTATTTCGCCATCGCTCGCGAATGAACCTCCCCGACGCAAGCGTCGGGGTATCGGGGAAGGAGAACTTATTCTCTACCACAGTGTTAACTGACGCAGATCCTCCTTCGGCTTGCCCTGTTCCAAAACGTATTTCTCCACCATCGCCCAATTCCCTCTCTCCCCAACCGTCCCCACGTAATACCCTGAACTCCAGAATCTTCCTCCCCAGAGTTCCTCCTTCAGCCACCGCTCCCTCTTGAACAACTCCCGTGCTGTGATACTCTTGAATTTCATCACGATACTTCCTGGCGCTATTTTCGGATGTGCCCCGCACAGTAAATGCACATGGTCTTTATCCATCCCTAGGGCCTCCAGTTCTATTTCATAGCGTTCCCCTATCCCTCTGGCCGTTTCGATCATCACTCGCTCAATCCGCTTATCTATCAGCGCCTTCCGATACTTCACCGGCATCACCACATGATAGTGGATCTCCCACACACAGTGACTTCCTCGCTTTACTCGACTTTCTTCCTTCCTCTCTCCCACCCTCTCTTCTTTATCAAGTCAGCCACCCCGCAGCAAGCTACGGGGAATCACCAAGTTGAAAGCTTCTACATCGAAGCTACCTTCCTCATCAAAATACACGCGGCAGTAGTAGCGCGAGCTGGGGCTTAGTTTCGAAGCCGATGCGAGCACAGCAAACAGATAGGGATCCCCGGGTAACAGGGCGGAAAGTGATCGCAAGGTCAGGCCCGGAGAGTAGGGGACGCTTCGCCCTACCTGTTGATTCTTGCCAGGTAGTGGCAAGATCGATATCGTTCTATCCTTGGCCTTACGGCCAGAGCCACACTGTAGCTCGCTCCGTAAGGGGTGGGTCTTCCGGATTCGTTCAAATCGGCAATTCATGTGGGTCAATGCCCTGGCGTTCGGACTAATATGCTATCGCATAGCCATCGCGGCGGGGATCTACGCCACCTGCCAACACGCCGGTTTCCGGAGCGATGGCAATGAACTGGGCATTGCCCGGACCGCCCCAATCGCTCAGGATTTCGAGTTCGTGACCCCGACGCAGTAGTCCATCCCTTACTTCATGGGGAAACCGACTTTCGAGCTGGAGAACATCCTTGCAGGTATGCGGGACGGTTGACTCCATGGGGTTCTGGAGACTTCGCCAGCGAGGCGCTTCGACAGCCTCCTGAGGCGTCATTCCGAAATGGATGGCATGGGTGAGGAGTTGCAGGTTCGTCTGAACCTGCGTATCGGCACCCGGTGTTCCACATACTATGGCCGGCCGACCATCTCGCAGTGCGATGACCGGATTCATGGTGTGCCGAACGCGTTTCCCGGGCATGAGGCAATTGGGATGGTCCTCTTCCAAATGCCAATAGGTCATCCTATTGTTCAACAGAATTCCCGTTTCGCCCGCTATTAGGCAGGACCCGAACCCCGATTGAAGGCTCTGCAGCATACAAACGACATTGCCCTCACGATCGGCGGTGGTGAAGCACGTTGTATCCTCCACCGCCTCGGGAAGGCCCGCTGCCACATTCGTGGCTGCCCTCTCAGGATCGATGCTCTTCGCTTGGTCAACGGCGTATTCCTTGGAAAGCAGCGCCTCGATCGGGACCTCCACCCAATCCGGGTCCGCCATGTATTTTTCGCGGTCAGCGAAGGCAAGCTTCTTAGCCTCGACCATCGTGTGAATTCCCTCCGCCGTGTTGCAACCCATGCCCGCCAAATCAAAGCATTCCACGATGTTGAGCTCCTGCAGCAGCACGTGGCCGCTACAGTTGGGAGGCATTTCGTAGACGCGGTAATCGTGATAATCCGTGTAAATTGGCTCGTCCCATCGGGCGTGATAGCCGCCCAGGTCGTCTTCCGTCAGGAGACCGCCGTTTTGGGCGCTGAATTCGGCGATCTTTCGCGCCGTTTCTCCTTCGTAGAGCGCCGCCCTCCTCTCCGCCGCGATCTTACGGAGCGTGGCACCAAGATCTCTTTGCACGAGCAATTCTCCCGCTTCGAATGGCCGGCCTTTCGGCTCAAATATTGCCCTCGTAATCGGGTCACCCGAAAACTCGGAGTGTTGAGTCTTGAATGCAGCAGCCAGCTTCTGGCTGATCGGAAAGCCGTCCTCGCAAAGTTCGATAGCAGGCCCTAAGACATCATCCAATGGAAGTTTTCCGAAACGTTCCTGAGCAAGCAGCCAACCGTCTACGATTCCCGGCACCGAGACGCTCAAAATACCTCTCATGGGAATTCCGCCACGATCGAGATAGAAGCCGCGAGTCGCCGCCCCCGGTGCCGGACCGGTAGCGTTGACACCGTGGATCCGTCCCGACTTCGCATCGAAAAGCATAATTAATCCGTCCCCGCCGACGCCTGAATTCTGTAACTCGGTAACCCCCAGGGCCGCCGCAGTAGCGATCGCCGCATCGATAGCGTTGCCTCCGGCCAGCAGCACCCGAATTCCTGCCTGGGATGCAAGCGGGTGTCCGGAAGTCACGACTCCATTTAGTCCCATCACCGTCTGACGGTGCGCAGGATACAACATGGCGTGGGGAGAGGACATGGAGTGCCAGACTAAAGATTCAGAATTGGGAACCGGAAAGAGTGAATTTTCTTCTCCCTTTCGAAAGTCCCAGCATTCCACTCACGCAATACCCCAAAACGGGCGAAAGCAATTCATTCAGCCGGAAGCTCAAGAAACTCTAGTCTCCTTGAGGAGCCGGATTGGTCGGCAGTCGACGAGGTTCATTATAGAGAGGTGCTCAGGTTTTCGGAGGGTATTTCTTGATTTCGAGTTCGTTACCGTCGGGATCATAGAAATACGTTGCTAGTCCATCGCCATGGGCACCCTTGTTGACCGTGGGACCGCGCTGAATGAGGCCCCCATCCTTCAATCGTTCAAGGACAAGATCGTAGGTTTCCGAATCGAGGCAGAAGGCAATATGGTCGGTGCCTCCGCGGAATCCTTGAGGCACGGATTCGTAATCCTCTCGACAGAAGAGCACGAGCAGCGCCTTATCCACCCCAAACACGGCCTGAGATCCATCCTCTCGGCGGCTTACAAGGCGAAGGCCGAGCACCTCGCCGTAGAAGGCGATGGCGCGCTCAAGGTCGGTCACGCGCAAGCTAATGTGGTCGTAGACGATCACGGCCGGATGATAGTAAGGACGAGGGAGAAAGCTCAAGTGGCAAAGCGGCCGGAAAAATCGAGATCAGAAACGAGGCCTTCGAATTCGAATAGGCTTTATCTTGCCAATTCCGAGCAGACAGCGGAAAGATCTCCATTTCGGATTTCCTAATCTACTTGACCTCCGATTCCCTTCCTAATCGTAACAGTTTTGGAATGAAACCCTTCTAAAAAGAGAACGGATGTTCTATGTCCCAAAAAGCGACACAAGATGCATTGGAAGAGCGCTACCGCCTCCGCACGGGGCGCTCCCGCGCGCTGTTTGAAGAGGGCCGGCTTTTTACTGCCGGAGCGGCTAAAGGCGCCTATTTCTATCCGCCCTACCCTCTCGCCATGGAGCGCGGGGAGGGGTGCTACCTCTGGGACCTGGACGGCAACCGCTATGTCGACTGCGCAAACCATCACACCGCCCAAATCCTCGGTCACAATCACCCGGCCGTGGTCGAGGCAGTGCAAAAGCAGATCGAGCGAGGCATCGCCTTGGGCGCTCCCACGGGTGTCGAAACCGAAATCGCGCGGGAAATGTGCCGCCGGGTGCCATCCGTGGAACACATTCGCTTCACGAATTCGGGCACGGAGGCCACGCTCCACGCGATCCGCCTGGCGCGGGGATTCAGTAAAAAGCCCAAGATCGCCAAATTCGAAGGCGGCTACCACGGCAGCCACGACGTGGTGGAAGTCAGCGTTGCTCCGCCCCTGAACGAGGCCGGTCCGGCCGAAGCCCCCCGTTCCGTGCCCACCGCCGGTGGCATTTCACCCAACGCCCCCAGCGAAGTCGTCGTCCTGCCCTACAACAACGAAGAAGCCGTCGAGCGCCTAGTGGAAGAGCACCGCGACGAACTGGCCTGCGTCGTCTACGATCCCCGCGCCGGCATCCTGCCCCAGCGGCCGGATTTCGCCCGCGCCGTCGGCGAGATCACTCGCCGAAACGGCGTGCTGCTCATCTTCGACGAGATCGTCGGGTTCCGCACAGGTCCGGGCGGGCTCCAGGAACAGTTGGGCATCGAACCCGACCTGAGCTGTTTCGGCAAGATAATCGGCGGCGGTTTCCCCGTCGGCGCTGTCGGCGGCCGATCCGATATTTTGGGTCTTTTCGACAATTCCCGGGGCCCCACGGGCTTCTTCCAGAGCGGTACCTTCAGCGCCCACCCCGTGGTCATGGCCGCCGGCATGGCCATGCTCCAAGAGCTGACACCCGCGGTCTATGCCCACCTCAACGGCCTGGGGGAACGCCTCGAGTCGGGTTTAAACGCCCTTTTCGCGCGCAAACGCATCAATGCACAAACTGTGGTCACAGGCTCGGTCTTCAGCATCCATTTCGCCGACAGGCCGGTGCTCGACTACCGCGACCTGGCGCGCATGGACAAGTCCTTGGTCCGCCCAGTGTTTCTCTCGCTGCTAAACCAAGGCTACTTCTTGAGCCACGGCCTGGGTATGTGCGCTCTGTCCACGCCCACCGAAGAATGCCACATCGACGACTTGGTCGACGCGGTGGAAACTGCCTTTGAAGAAGCGACCCGATAAAGCGCCTTGTCCCGGGCGAAAACGCCCGGCGCCTGCTTCGACTGTGTTAGTCACGATCCCACCGCCGCAACCCGCCGATTTCCGAGGAAATCAAGCTGTGATGTGCAGTGAATAGCTTCGTTGGTCGAGCATAGCTTCTGATACGGAGAGATCCGCGCTGGAAATCCGTCTCGGTAACTTGGACAGCTCGTGAATCTGAGTAACGATTACTCGTGATTTGACACATCAACCAATCGCCGCGACCGCACTCGGCGAGCACTACAGCTGGCCGCAGCTTTGAGTGTGATAGGTCGGAGAATGGAAATCGAACGAGGACTACCGAGCCTACTGCAAATGAGCCCACGCGGCATCCTCCTCGGGTCGGTTCCAGTCTTGAGCGAGCGCCGCTTCGCTGAGAAGCGCGGTTTCGACCAACTGGGTGCCCGGCTCATCTTCGAGAATCGTGACAAGCGCGCGGCGCGCCGCAGGCAAGTGAACAACTTCGAGCAATCGAACGGTTCCTTGCTCGTCGATTACTGCTTCAAGTGAACAACTTCGAGCAATCGAACGGTTCCTTGCTCGTCGATTACTGCTTCAAGCGTGCGAATCATAGGTGAATCGTAGCAGTTTGGGTGCATGAGGCAAGTGCGTAGTCGGCTCAACGTCGCGGCTCACACAAGAGGCCGATAGGCCGAATTGTGTGCAGCCAATGTTCGCTGGTCGATGATTTCAATCTTTCACAATTGAGAGCAAGGCTTCCGCCAACTTATCAATGGAAATTTGAAATCGTTCTCCACCCCGACTCATTCCCTGCCCTTCGAACGGTGTTATAAGCTCCACTTGAATCGGCCGGGAGAATTCAGCAAGCTTGTCCCATGATAACAGCCATCCAGTCGAAGGGCTTTTACATCGATACCTGCAAGATCGAAGGAGAAACCAAGAGGGATGAAAAGGTGCCGGCCCAGCACAATACCATCCAACTGAGCCGCGACCGATGGTTTGTGATCTACGAAACGCGCGGGTTTCGCGGTGTGGACGACAACCAGAGCACGATTTACCAAGTGCGCAGAGATGCGCCCGACGGTCCAGTACTCAGCGAAGGCCGGCTGGATAAGTCAATCGATGACTGGGATCCCGGAGGCGATGGTGGTCGCTATGTTAAACAGTGTAATCACTCGGCGAGATCAATCAGGGATTCGTCGCTCCGGTTCCCTATAATCGACCCTGCACCGAGTGGGTTCACGTGCAACACACCGGAGGTAATTGCATACCTATGCTCTATGCATGGAACGCCCAGGCCGGATTTTATGAATGGAGCAAATATGGTCCGTTGCTCAACGGGCTCCCGGAAAAGTCGATAGGTGAAGGCGCAATCGCCCGCTACGGTGACGAGTGGCTGCTCGCAGCAAGAGTGGGAGGCAAGATCTACGGTACTATTTGGTATCGGACCCAGGATCTGTTTCAGGAGAAACCCTTACCCATTTTTTCCGATGCGATCGGCTGCAACTGCCCCCGAACCCTCTACCGGTTTCCCGATGGAGTCATTCGAGTCATTCGAGTCATGACAACTGACCAGAGGAATTCACCTTTCCAGGAAATCTATCAGCGACGTATTCCTTTGAACATCATGGACATCGACCCGGATGGAGATTTCGCCGTGTCCCGCACCGATGTGATCTTTGACAGCCTGAAAGAGGGCCTGCCTATTCCCGCAAAGCATGCTCCCACGATGCACTTCGCACGGTTACTGCCGCATTGCGGAGGGAACAAGGGTTTCATTTCGTTCTTTGTGCGAACGCGCGCCATCAAGCCCCGGGCCTATACCATCGGTAACTTCAAGGGTATCGTTCAACCGGACGAGATTGAGGCTTCGGGAGTCTATTATTCCGAGGTCACCTATGATCGCGATTATCCGCCTACGTGGGATTTCTGGGAATAAGTGCTGAATCATGAACCTATTGCTTCGGCTCAGCGGGGAAGCTTCGCCCTACCTTCTGCTTGCGCAGTGCGAACACCTGCACAATGATTCTGACTGGCATGTCCCGTTCTGATCGTATGCTTAATCCTGATCCAACTCCCCGTCTGAACGCGAAGGCGTCCAGCTACACCGGATTTAGCCGGGAACAAGAATCGAGGATTGCTTCCCAACCATGAAACTATCCGTAACCTCGGTCATGCTCCCTCACTGGGACCTCGAAACGTCCTTCGAGAAACTCGCCCACCATGGGTATGAGGGACTCGAACTTCGCTGCCGTTATAACCCGCCGGATGCCGAGGTGGAGCCGAGCAGTTGGGGAAGGCACCTAACCGATGTCAGTCCTGACAACGTTCTCGAAAAGGCGCCCCGTATTCGCGCCTTGAGCCGGGCTACCGGGGTACGGGTGTGCGCCCTGGCGCCCAATTTCTTTCATGATCAGGATGAAATAATCGACAAAATCTTTCGTGGCGCCCTGGCAATCGACCCAGACAATCCACCGCTGATTCGCATTGGCGCCCATCGCCACGATCGAGATAAGCCCTACCTTCCGCAATTTGAAAAGGCACGCAGGGGATTCGCCAAGCTCGTCGACAAGGCGCGCGAGTACGGAGTAAAGGCGATCTACGAGATCCACGTCGGCACCATTGCAGTGAGCGCCTCTCGCGCCTACGAGCTTCTGCGTGACCTCGATCCTTCTCATATTGGAGCGATATATGATGTCCCCAACATGATCCGAGTGGCCCCTGAGGACAGTCGAATGGGCGTCGAGCTCCTGGGTCAGTATCTTGCCCATTGCCACATAGGTAATGGAAAACCCGTTCCGACCGAACGCGGGGAAACCGGCAATCTGCAGTGGAAATGGGAATTCTGCGATCTCAGGGAGGGCGTGGCCAACATCCCCCAGATCATCGAGGACCTGAAATCGGTGGGGTATACCGGCTTCCTTTCCTTGGAAGAGTTTGGACCCGGAGAAGCAGAAGATAAAATCAAGGACCAGGGAGCATACCTGCAAGAGTTGATTCGCGAGTAGCCCGGCGAGAAATAAATGTATATACGCCTTTCCAATATACTCACAAATCGATCTGAAACACCTTTTACCAGGGCGCCCGGATACAATACTGAAACAAAGCCTGCAAGCTGCGCTGCGGGCGGCCCGGTAGGTCTTGGCATAGCCTTGGCGAATGGGTGGGTTACCGCCCCGCCATGCTCGCGCGAGGACCGATGTTGCTACCGGCGTGGGAGAGCAAGGTCTGTCCCGTCACCTTGTTGGATCCCGTAATCAGGCTGGCCTTGGAGGCCGAATAGGGTATGGAGCTTCCCGAGCCCCACACCCCGCCAATGCTGGCGGTGTTCACAATTTCGGCACTGCCTGATTCCCTCAGCGCCTCCCGTGCCGCTCGCACGCATTGAAACGGACCGATCTTTACTCAGGCCACGGGGGTTCGAGTTTCAGCCGCCCTCAGGCCGCGGGGGTACGAGTTTCAGCCGCCAACGCCATGAGTGGGCGTGATATGCCAGCCCAAGGCGCAGCACAGCGAAGCCCCTGGTTACGCGGTCGCACCGCATACAGTGCACTGAAGGGGCGCGAGAACCGAACGCGTTTCTCTTGTTGGCAGCCACCGTTTCAGCATTGAACAAAGGGGGCGCTCCCTGCACCATCATAGCGGTAAGGGTGTGTTTTCCCTCTTCCACTGCATACGTAATGACCGAGGATTCCGAAACCGCCGAAGAAAAGCCAAAGAGGAAGCTGCGCAACGCCCTGCTGCGCATTTTCCTGGCCGTCGGTGTCGTCATTTTCATTTTCTGGTTAATAGTTGCTCAGCCCATGGCCTGGACCAAATCACCCCCAGTGAGAATCGAGCTCGATCCCGATAAACTGGAACGTCACGTACGGATGCTAGTGGAGACATGCTTTCCGCGTGACTCCAACAATACCGCCAACCTCGATCGAGCCGCCCAGTATATCGCCCAGGAAATGCGCAAAGCCGGAGCTGAACTGGAAACCCAGGAATTCCAGGTCCACTCCCGCTCCTATCAGAATGTCATCGGGAGTTTTGGCCCCAGGGATGGCGTTCGCATCGTGGTAGGAGCGCATTACGACGCTTACGGGGAGCTTCCCGGGGCTGATGACAATGCAAGCGGTGTCGCCGGATTGATTGAATTGGCCCATCTTCTGCGGCACCAGCCTCTGAAGAAACGCGTGGATCTGGTGGCCTTCACGTTGGAGGAACCCCCTTACTTCGCCGGCCCGCACATGGGCAGCGCCTTTCATGCGCGCACTTTGGCCGAAACAGGAGTCGCCCTCGAAGGAATGATCGCCCTGGAGATGATCGGTTACTTTCGCGACGAACCGAACTCCCAGCAATTTCCGGTTCCGTTTCTGCGTTTATTCTATCCGAGCAGAGGAAATTTCATTGCCGTAGCGGGGAATCTGGCCAGCCGCAGGCTCGTCTCGGCGGTCAAGCGCGCCATGCGGGGAGCAGCCAAGATTCCCGTGCATTCGATCAGTGCGCCTCGGGCCTTACCTGGTCTCGATTCTTCCGATCATCGGAACTACTGGGACGCCGGCTACCCCGCGGTAATGATTACCGACACCGCCTTCTACAGAAACCACAACTACCACACTGAAACCGATACCCCCGATTCCCTGGACTATGCCAGAATGAGCCAGGTGGTCGTCGGACTTTTCAACGCCGTCGTGGCCCTGGCTGCGCCAGATTCGTGAACGGATTCTTCCGCCTATCCATACCATGGCTGAAAAGACGGCGCCCACCTTCATCGCAGTAACGACCGATCGACTCATCCCACCGAAAGACGATCTGTTCCGGATTCTCGATGTCCATCTCCCTGCACTCTTGCCGGGTGATATAGTAGCCATCACGTCGAAAGTACTTTCAATTCATCAGGGACGATGCGTCAGAATCGACAACGAGGACGAGCTTGAGGCGCTGATTGAGAGAGAAGCCGATGCCTACCTGCCCAAGGCATCCTCGAAATACGGTATCAGCCTGACGATCAAGGACTACACGCTCATCCCCAGGGCGGGTGTTGATTTCAGTAACGGCAACGGATTCTGCATCCTGTGGCCGGATGCCCCTTCCCATTGGGCAAGCGAGATTGGCAGGCACCTGCGCCAGCGCAACCGCTTGAAACAGTTGGGCATCATCATAACGGACAGCCACTGTATACCTCTGCGCCGGGGCGTAGTCGGGATCTCCTGCGGCTTCCACGGTTTCGCACCCATCCGAGACTATCGTGGCGAGGAGGATCTGTTTGGCAGCACCATGCGGATCTCTCAATCCAATCTCCCTGATTCCCTCGCTTCCGCCGCTGTCAATCTGATGGGAGAAGGAAGCGAATGCTGTCCCATCGTCGTAATTCGCAACTGGCCCAGGGTAGAGTTCATCGACGATCACAAACCAACCCACGAGGCACTGTATATAGCGCCGGAGGAGGATCTCTTCCGGCCACTACTGGAAGTATTCGGGAAATCAGGGAGATAGGCGTACCATGAAGACTTACCGGGTTGCTGTTCTCGGCTGCCGCGCTCGTGGCAGCTCTATCGCCTATGGCTACCACCTCCATCCCCGCACTGAGATTGTCGGACTCTGTGACGTCGTGCCTGAACTCCTGAATGATCTGGGAGATTCACTTGGCATTGAGCGCAGGTTCACGGATCTAGACAAAATGGTCAGCCAGACTCGACCTGATATCGTCGTGGTGGCCACGGGAACCGAATACCACTATGGCCTCGCCCGACGCGTCCTCGAACACGGATGCAATCTGGACGTTGAGAAACCGATGTGTCCCTTCCTCTCCGAGGCCGATGATCTGATTCAGCTCGCCGAGCGTAATCGATGCCGCATCGCAGTTCACCATCAAGGACGAACAGCCCCCACCTTCAAGGCCGTGAAGAGCGCTCTTGAGAAGGGCGAAATTGGAAGTATCCGGTTTATTGAGGCGAGCGGAAAGGGCTACTACGGCGGCTACGGCCTCATGAACATCGGCACCCACCTGATCAACGCATTGCTGGGAATCGCCGGTCGCTGCAAACGGGTGTCAGCGTACGCCCAAACCGGAAACCTTCCCGTCACTCCTAAGGATGTGATCCGTTCGGCCCAAGGCATGGGTGTCATCGCAGGTGAGAAAATCACTGCCCTTCTCGAATTCGAAACCGGGATTACGGCTGTTCTTCTCCAGCACCGGTTCGACAAGATAAACTCAATGGCCCACGGCATTCAAATCATGGGTAGCAATGGTCATATTCGGTGGAATATCCGCCGAGCGTGGATCATGCCCGAACCCCACCCCGACCCCGGCGATCTCGATTGTAAGTGGCAACCCATCGACCTAGGCTCCTACCTCCCCGAACTCCCGGCTATACCTCCAGAGGCAAAACGTCCTGTGGAAGAGTATGCCTATGTTGATGAGTATGTCAGTGCGCTGGATGAAGAGCGTGATCATACCTGTAGTGGCGACGAAGGTCGCCATGTGCTCGAGGTCATCATGGCCATATTCGAAGCAGCCACGACTGGCATAACAGTCGGCCTGCCGCAAACCAAACGCACCCATCCCCTCCTGGAATTTGCCGGCTTACCTAATATCGGCGACCTGCCGGCCGTAGCGCGACCCTATCTCGAATGGTTGGTGGTGGAGGATCGGAGAATATCGAGGAAGGGAAAAGGCGGAAGGTAATCAGTTCTGGAGGAACCTGCCTCGGCGAAGCATTCTACCAGGCACAGAGCACCCTTTTTAACGGGACGAAACACACAACCTTTCCCGGAAGAGCCGGGTAGGCCGTTCCCTCGTGGCCCGGGGCTTACTCCCGACGAAGGAGGGGTTGCCCCGGGTTCCCAGACCATTCGCCGGGCACACTCGACTGGGCCAATGGGCTGGCCGGTCAGGATTATTTTCTCAGCAGTTCTACCGCATCGATTACCTTTTTCGCGTTGGGTTCAGGCCCATGGAGCGTCGAATTGGTATCCGCGCGGCAGAGCAACTAGGAAATTGATATCACGGCCCAAGGGTCGTTCTCGGAAGGCTCGTTCAAACACGGCGCCGGAGAGAACAGTGACAACTGGAACATACAGTCCGATGGCAACGACGACTTTCTGATCTGGAACAGCGTCTCCCCTTCGAGCGGTTCGATTACCTTGAATTTTACCAACTTGGGAGGGCAGGGACCCGCCGCCAAAGCCATCCGTCTTCAAGGCACGATCATTCCGGAACCGGGGACCACTGTGCTGATTCTGGCGCTCGCTGCCGGAGCCATTGCCGGGCACCAAAGAAGTCGGCGACGGTCTGATCGAAACGATTGAAAACGACCGCGAGTCGAGCCTCGTACAGAGTAAAGCCGTGCCAGGTCACGGCACTCGTACAACCGAGGCGGCGCTCTTTCGAGTTCGGCCCGCACGAAGGCGGACCTTCTATGAGGTTCAAACATTGTGTGCACGTGGAGGGACGAGGGCCCGCGAGTCCGCGAAGGCCCGGGAAACGCGGCTCTGACAGGACTTCCCGATGCATCTACACATGACACGGCCGACTTGGACATCAAACCGGCGCGGACTCGAGAGCCCTCGTCCCTCCAAATTTAGCGAGTCCTTCGGCCGCAGAGGTTACAGACTGCACACTTGCGCGTCCGGCACATTCAACTTCCGGTAGCCGGCTTCGCATGCCCTCGGGGAATTCCGCCCGTTCCGACCAGAGCGACACGATAGCAAGTCATTCCAGGATCTTCAGCTCGTCCGGTTTATTCGGAACCAAGCAGAGAAACTCGAACGGCTCATCCCCTTCGACTTCGTACCAGTGGGGCAGACCGCCGGGAATAAAGACGACATCGCCCTGCTTCACATTCAAAATCTCGTCACCGACGCCGATCTGAGCCCGCCCGCGCAGAATATACTGTTCGTGCTCCACTGAATTGGTGTGCCGCGGCATGCCCCCACCCGGTTCCATGATGAATCGCCGCATGGCAAAATGGGGAGCTTCATCCGCCGAAATAAGTACCTGCTTAACCGTCCCCTTTCCCGCTCCAACAGGTTCCTTTTCGATATCATCAGCGTAACGTTTCAGCGGTGGAAATGCTCTCGTCATGATTCTGCTATTAGCTGGGATGTGCGCCGTTTCTGGCGTTGGGTGCCACTCTAGGAAATTCCCCCGCAAAGGGTCAATACTGGGGAAGCGGCAAATCCACTGGCATGGTTTTCAAAGGCATTCGATAATTACTATATCTACGCCGTGATTCGTGCTAACCTAGTCCGGTGTCCCGAAGTTCACTTTACCAGGGTTCAGAAAGAAGAAAGGGAATCATGCTCATGAATACTTATGGGGGATCTCTCGGATAGCGAAGTCGCGCCAATGGCCCGCGATGCCACCGGCGTCACGGCGCTCCCTCTCCGCACCAACCGGAGGCTGCAGAAATTCTGGTCCAAGGTTCAGGGAACTACGCAGGGAGATCTCTCGGCTCCGTCCTCGCAATCTTCTCGCAACCATCTGCGCAGTCGGTTGCTTTGGATCGCGGTCGCTTTGCTGGTCATCGCGCTTGGGCTTCTGCTCATTCCCGTGGCACGATTCCATCTGAACCATGTCGTTACCGATGACGCCTATGTATCGGGGAACATCGTGGGCATCGCGCCTTCCCTAACCGGAAGGATTGCGGAAATCTCTGTCATCACGGATCAACCGATTGCTCCCGGCGACCTCATTGCCAGGCTGAATGACGCAACCGAACGCTCCCAGATCGCCCGCTGGGAGGCCGAGGTAGAGCGAGCAAAGAGCCGGGAAAAGGAAACTCGCATTGGTTTGGAGATTGTGCAGACGCGCTCGGGGCCACTCCTTGAGCAAGATCAGGCGGAATTGGATGGAGCCGCTGCCCGACAGGAAGGCGCCCAGGTCGCTCGAGATCAGGCCGAAAGCGATTTACAACGGACCCTCAGACTGGCCGATTCCGAACACGTCCCCCCGGTGCATCTGGAATTAGCCCGCACCCGGCTGCGCAAGCTGACGGCCGACTTAGGTGCGGCCAAAGAAGAACTGCACAAAGCAAAGGCCGGGCGAAAGCTGTCTTCGAGTCACGAGTATGCGGTCCTTATGCAGCAACAACGGGTGCAGACAGCGAAAGCCGAACGGCATCTTGCCGAAGTGGGGCTGGCATCGGCGCGACTCGATCTCGATAGAACCAACGTAAGGAGTCCGGTTCGCGGAATCGTGGCAAAAATGGCAGCCAAACCCGGAGAGACGGTCGAAGATGGCGAGATCATCTGTCTGGTTCGAGACTTGGATGACATTTGGATCGTGGCTAACGTGAAAGAAACCCAGCTACGCATGGTTGACGTTGGTAGGGCAGCAGTTATTCGTTTCGAAGCTTATCCAGATCGGGAGTACACCGGTTCGGTTTTGAGTATCGGGAGCGTGACGCGTTCCCAATTCTCCCTCATCCCGCGGGAAAATCTCAGCGAGCATTTTGTGCAGGTGGTGCAGCGCATACCCGTCCGCATCTCAATCGACGATCCGGACGGACAGCTTCCAATCGGACTTTCTGCCCGAGTCGGAATTCGAAAGGACTAGACCCAGGAGAGGGTATGTCCGCGGCACCAGACGAAAGCGCCTCGGCGCCGGTTGCCTATGCTCATCCCTGGTGGGTCGTGGGCACCCTTAGCCTCGGCACGGTTGCTGTAGTGGCCGGAAGTTCGGGCATAGTAGGGTTGTTGCTCCCCAGAATGATGGCTGAATTGGGAGCCGATATTAGACTCATTCAATGGATTCAGACCGCCTTCCTGATTGCCATGATAGGCCCTCTGCCCGCAGTCGGATGGTTGGGCAATGTGATGGGTCAGAAGCGTCTCTATCTTGTCTCCCTGACCATTTTCACCCTCGGATCATTGATCTGCGCCATGGTTGACAACCTCCCTTCCATGATAGTCGCTCGAGTCTTCCAGGGAGCTGGAGCCGGTCTCATCTGGCCGTTGTCCATAACCTTTATTTTTGATGCGTTTCCACCCCGCAGGCGCGGCCTCGCCTTGGGGGTGAAGGCATTTCTGGCCACCTTCGGTCAGTTGACCGGCGGGCTGGCTGCAGCCCATCTTTCCGACCTCTACAGCTGGCGCTGGGGCTTTCACTTCATCTTCGTAATGGGCAGTCTAGGAGTCCTCATGTCCAGCAGGATCTTGCGCGAACCTCCTCGCGGGAGGGCAGGTCGATTTGATTACCTCGGTTCTCTGTTTCTAATCCTTGGACTGGTCAGCCTGATCCTCATTATAACCCGGCGCGACGGGCAGGTTTACTTCGGCGGAGACCGGATCCTTCTACCTGCCTTGTGCGCCCTCTCCGCCATGGCCTTTCTGGTAACCGAGCGGAGAGTCAGGGAACCTATGGTCGATCTCAGCATCTACCGATACCTGCCTTACCTAGCAGGCAGCCTCCTCAACTTCATTTTACCCGCGAGCACGCTGGCCATGTTCTTTCTCCTTCCGATTTATCTGCAGTACGTTCTCGGTTATACCATTTTCCAGACCGCCCTCTTGCGAGCCCCGGCTCTGATTGCCGCCGGGCTCGTTACGCTCCTTTCCGGCTGGTTGTCGGATCGATATGATTCCCGGATTATCATCGTCTCCGGATTGCTGGGATACTTTTACTCGTTGGCATTGCTTTCAACGGTTTCCCAGCAGTCTTCCTCGCTTCACCTGACCGTCACAATTGTCATCTTCGGGGTTTCCAGCGGTCTCTGTTTCACTCCTCTTTCGAACACTATGTTCAGCAGCCTGCCGCACCAGAAAATCCGGCTTGGCAGCGGTCTCTCCAACCTGATTAAGCTTTTGGGAACTACCCTGGGCACGGCAACCATAGCCGTGATCTTTGCGAATCGCATGACGGTTCGCCTAAACCACATTTACGACCAGATGGATGCGCTGTCCTCATTTTATCAATTCAAGATGAACCGTCTGGAGTTCATCCTGGGTGGAATGGGAATTTCCGATCCCGGTACGACTTCGCCCCAGGTATTGGCAGAACTACTGCACAGGGAAGCGGCAGCCATGGCTTTCGGCGATTCTTTCGGTCTTCTTGCTCTATGCGCGCTGCCCGCCCTGATCCCCGTGCTTTTTCTGAAACCCAAGCACCAGGAAGTGATGCCGAAAAACGATCGAGATAATGTAGGCTCTACATCAGTCAAATATAGTTAAAGTTGATCTGGTGCCTGGTGCTCGATTGGGCGGCTTTTAACCCACAGCTGATCTTAGCCCGGGATCACGGTGGACTAAGGTATTTTCATTGTACCCCGGATGATCCCGATGCATTTGTATCCTCATGCCCGGACCTCCTGACAGCCCATACCTGAGCCCGACTCTTTCCCTCAGTGAATCCCTCGGACCTGGGATATTTTACCCGACCTACGATGAAACTCAAAAGCATTTCACCTCCGAAGCATACCCATACCTTCATACTCCAAGACTGCACTCCATTCGGCCCCGAGCTCATGGCCGAGGGGCTTGTTCGTTCTACGGCGGCTTTCCGTAGCCGGCTTCGCAAGAAGGCGGAGATCATCCTTGGTGAGCCGGAAAATCAAGAATCGTACCTGCGGGGACAGGTCCAGGTTTCCAGCCCGCACGGTCACGTATTTCGCTTCGACCGTTCCGCAAGGGTTGATTTGACCCACCGAATTCGTAATGATTCGAATGGTTCTTCTAGGAAGGGTGGTTCTTGGCTTGTCGAGTTGGACTATGCTTGTACGGGAAAGGCAACACCGAGACCCTGAACAACACGGGAGAAATCGCATAACAAGGAAAGGATGGCAGCCATAGAAAACCGAACTCAATCTACATCAAACACCTTCGGAATCCCGGGAGTTCCGTTCCCAATAGGTACCGAATATTACCGCGCTCCCACGCCCAAAGCCGAGGTGTGGGACGAGGACTTCGCGCGCATACGCAAGGCCGGTTTCCATATCGTCCGCAGCTTCAGCTTCTGGAATTGGATGGAGCCCGCCCCCGGGGTATACAATCTCGAAGTATTTGACCGGCTTCTCGATACCGCGGCCAAGCACAACCTCTATTTCTGGCTGGATATCACCCTCGCCACCCACGGCGCCTGTCCGGAATGGCTGGTCAAGGAGCACCCCAACATATTGATGCTGAACTTCAAGGACGAGCCCCACCCTGCCGACGCCCATCCCGCGTTTCCCCAAGGTGGCCAACGCCATTGCTATGATCACCCGGCATGGGAGAAATACGGGGGAGCGCTTCTCAGACACGTCATCAATCGCTACAAGGACCACCCCGCCATGCTGATCTGGGGCCTATGGGACGGCACCTCTCCTGCCTGGCCCTGGCGGCACGGGAATAAAATGCCCTGTTATTGTCTGCACACCCGGGAACGATACCGCAGGTGGTTGCAGGCGCGTTTTACGCTCGACGAATTCAACGAGCGCTACTACCGGCAGTACCGCCACTGGGGTGAAGTGGAGCCGCCGCGCGATAAGAATAACGTCATCGAGATGTTATCCTACTTTAACTTTCACTACGAAAACCTATGTCAGCGCCTGCAGTGGATGGTGGACGAAACTAAGAAGATTGATCCCATCCACGAAACCCGCGCCCACGCCGCTTCCACACCCCGCCCCTGGGATGAGCTCGTAGCCCCGATCGCAGATAGCTGGGGAATGTCGATGGGCTCCAACAATCTGCTCACCGACGGCGAACCCTATAAAATCGCAGATCGCGCGTTCTGCTTCGATTGGTCACGTAGTTCAGGCAAGAGTGGCCGTTGGTGGAACGAGGAGATCTACTCCGGAATGGCTCGCGGCGGAGTTACCTGGAAGAAGCAAACCGATCCCCGTGAACTCACCATGCTTCTCTGGATGAGCCTTATAGGCGGAGCGTCCGGTACCCTGTTCTGGCAATACCGGCCCGAGTACCTGAGTTTTGAGGGACCGGGCTACAATCTCATCGCCCTCGATGGAGAGCCCACAGAACGGTTCCATGCGGTCACTAAAGCGGTGGGGCAGATTGAGCAACTCTCCCCTCATCTTCCCCTGGTCTGCCCCCGCGCCGAAGTAGCTATCATCTACCACCCCGAATCCCAGGAGCTCTTTGGCCTGAACGAGGAAACGCAACGCTTCAACAGCGACTTGCGAGGTGTTTACCGCACTCTCTGGAGAATGGGAATCCCCGCCGATGTGGTCACCCCGCGGATGGATTGGACAGGATACAAGCTCATCTTTCTGCCCAACCTCGCGCTCATGGATAAGGATAGCCTGAACCGCATCGAACAAACGCTCGACCAATCTCCGGAAACCAGGCTTGTCATGGAAGGCAGTTTCGGAATCTTCGACGAGAAAGGTGTGTCCAGCTATAATCCTCCGGAAGGGCTGGCCGACCGGCTCGGATTTCGCGTAGCCGATTTTTCAGCCGTGACGGAGTACGATATCAGACAAGGGCTGAACGTCGTCGCGACGCCCTACGGCGAGGTGACCCTGACGGTTCCGTGCGGCTATGCCGTTCTGGAACCTCGGAATGGATCGAAGTCAATCGCCACTCTCGGCGCAGAATCGGTTGCGGTTCGCAGCCAGGATGAGCGCGTCACATGGTTCGGATTTACCCTATCGGCAGGTTTCGCAGACTACGGTAATCCGCTCATCGTTCGAGGATTGACTGATGAGGCCGGTATTGCGCCTCCGGTCGAGGTTGAGGGTGATCCCATCTCTACCGCGGTGCGTCGTTCAAACAACGGGGGCCAGCTCGTCTTTGCCATGAACATGGAACCTCGTGAAGCGCGGGTATCCCTTCGCCCGTCCTGGCCAATCGAGGGTGCCAGCGACTTGCTCAACGATACCTCGCTCGAGGTGACCGATAACACCTTTCAATTGTCCATCCCGCAATGGGAAGTGGCTGTGATACATTGTACCTGAACGCGGAGCCGGGAGCCTGAGCTGGTGCATCGGCCTACCGTTGGCAACCCGACCGGCGCTTCGCCTCACGAGCACATTCTTAACCCTGATCATGCTATTTGCCTGAACGCGAAAGCGTCCAGCTACACTGCTTTCCCCGTAGCCGGCTTCGCAAGAAGGCTGGAGCCACGCTCGATACTCGGAAAGATCCAGAAGCACGCCGCCACCCTCTGATCCACGCTGCAGCGGAACTGAAAGTAGCGTCGCCGCTCGCCGTGTGTATATTTTATCAGATAGAATACAGTTGACGATAATGCTACTGTGACGAACAATCTCTGCCATGGGATTACGACGAGTGAAAGTTCAGGGAGCGGTTTATCACTGTATGAGCCGGATCGTGGCAGGGGAACGGCTACTCCATAGAGGGGCCAAAGAGACACTGCGCAAGCAGATATGGCAGGTATCGGATTTCTGTGGTGTAGAAGTGCTGACATATTGCATCATGAGTAATCACTTCCATCTCCTGGTGCGGGTCCCGGCGAGGCAGGAAGTATCTGATCAAGAATTACTTCGACGATTCACGGTACTCTACTACGACGGTAAAATATCTCTCGCCGCACTGGAAAGGATGTTGGAAAGGGATGAGGCGGAGGCTGCGCGATGGCGGAGACGCATGCTGGCTCGCATGGGAGATCTCTCGATGTTCATGAAGATGCTCAAGCAGCGTTTTTCGATCTGGTATAATCGCAGCCACGAACGATTCGGAACCCTCTGGGCAGAACGGTTCAAGAGTGTTCTGGTAGAAGACATCAACTTCGCCGTAGAAATCGTAGCGGCCTATATCGATCTGAATCCGATCCGAGCCGGCCTCAGCTTTGACCCGAAGGATTACCGATTCTGCGGGTATGGCGAGGCCATAGGAGGTTCCGAGAGAGCCCGCCGAGGCATTCGCTCCTGTGTGAGAACCGGCGCCCGAGACTGGCAAACGGCAATCAGGGATTACCGCATGGCGCTGTTTGGAAAGGGAGCCATGCCGTCACGAAGTGGACAGCCCTACATGAGCCGAAAACAGGCTAGAAAAGTGATTGACTCGGGAGGCAGCCTCTCGCGGGTGCAGCTTCTTCGCTGCCGGGTGCGCTATTTCACCGATGGGGTGGTCTTGGGAACACGAGAGTATGTGGAAGAGCAATTCGAAGTGCTTCGCAAAGACCTTGGGCCCCGCAGGAGGTCCGGTCCGCGAAAAATGAGAGGCGGTGACTGGGGAGGATTGACCGTTTTACGAGACCTTCAGAAGGAAGTTATCACCTAATCCGCAATCATCAGCCATAAGTAACAAAGGCACGGGTGCCCATGGCACTTTCGGTGTTCCCGGATTGCCGTTTCCCATCGGCATCGAATATAACCGCGCTTCCACGCCCATGCCACTCCCGCCTATCCTAAGGGAAGCCGGCGCCACTGCTACGATCGGCCGGCGTGGATTTTCTCCAGTTTTTGCGCGAAGCTTGGAAACTGAATGCCCATTGCCCCGATGCGGCCTATCGCGCCAATGCCGCGAATTTCCATCAAAATCGGTTAGATGATAAGAAAAATAAACCCATCCCCCGGCGCCACCACCCTGACCAACGCTCAATTTCGAACCATCGCCGACCTCATGCTGAAGCCCGGCGATCAGGGCGGCTACGCCTTCGATGGCATCACCGGTGAGATCCTGTGCTTTCCCTCCGACGAAGCCGCCAAGCCAGTCTTCAACCTTATCATTCATTTGGGCAAGGGTACCGATCAATTCCGGTGGCGAAGGTTAAGGATAGAAAAGAACGCGGAAAGGTTCCTTTCGACTAAAATTCATGGGCAATGCCATGCCCGTGATGGTGGCCGTCTTCCTTTTCCAGCTCGGCCTGCTTCGCCGCCTCCTCGTCTTCGGTGAGCATTCCCTTAAAATCGTAGTAATAGCGATGAAAGGGATTCTTGATCAGGGTTTCAGGAATCGGACTACCCTCCTGCTTATGGACGTCGATCTTTTGCTGTCGCTCCCGTAGTTCATCATACTGAGCGCGAAGGCGGGTACTCTCCTTGACGGTCCTTTGCATTTCGTTATTTATCTGCCGGGCGGCCCAGGCAACGGCTTCCTTGGGCGACGCAATACCGGCAATTACTTTCTCCAATGCCTGTCTCTTGAACGTCCAGGTAGGCTCCAGAGGCACGAAAGGACAGTGGGGCCGCGGTATGGCGTAATTCTCGAGAGATTCCACTTCGGCCACATGAACGCCCCACTCGTTGGGATGCTCTCTGGGTCGCATGAACTCTTCCGTTTTCGTGTACTCGGGCAAGGGAGGCAGGGTGTTCGCAGTACGTACGATGTATTCGTTATACTCTCGGCTGGTCAGGAATCGGAAAAAAAGCTCTGCCTCCCGGGGGTGCTTCGTCAGCTTATAGATGCCGATGGGTTGAACCACCGGATTTACACTGAGAAAATCATCGTGCGGATAGTAACTGACCGCGATGCGGGGCGGATCCGGCACTTGACGCAACCGGTATACCATACCCCTTGAGGAGGAGATCATGCCGTAGGTCCCCTTGTAGAAGAGGGACCATGAGGATCCACCATAGTTGGCATCCGTTTCAAACGACGCCATATCGGCGGCAGTAGGAACCAATCGCAGTTCGAAGGTCCAACGGTGGATCCGCTCCAGTACATCCGCGTAACGCTTATCATCGAGTGTACACTTGGTAAAGGTCTCGTTGAAGTCGTCGAGACCCGAATCCCGGTGCATAGCTCGGATAAAACGCTGGTTCAAGCCCGAGAAAAAAGAATCGAGAAAGAACACTGTATGCCGGTCTCTGCCCCTATTGGCACGAGCCACGAATTCCTTACCCAAAGCCTCGAATTCTTCATAGTTCCAGAAACGTGGGGGAGGCTCCAGATGGTACTTCCGAAAGGTTTCCACGTTGACCCAGAGGTTAACCACGTACACCCCACTGGGAAACCCGTACTGCCTGCCATCGACCACGAAATCGGGCAAGCAACGCGCGTAGGTGCGACTGGGATCAAACCCTCCCGCCAAGGCAATCTCGGTGATGTCCTGCAACATTCCAGCCTTTTGCATGTAGGGCATGGTCCCGTATTGCAGGTCGCTGGCTACGCCGGACACCCCCTGTATCATCTGCTTAAATGCCCCGCGCCCCCCAGCGTCGAGCGCGAGCCTGACCACAGGACGGCCGTCCGCCCTGACGTGCCCATTCTTGACCAGCCAATCGTGAAACAGGTTTACCTGGTCCCGACGGACCGGGCCCGAGCCCGAAGCCCAATAGAGCACCGGGACTCCGGTCCTAATCCCGGGTTGGGTCAGGTAACTGGCTAATCCACCAAGGAAAATCAGGAGCAGCATGAAATGGAAAAGCACCTTCATGAACTTTCTTGTCGTGCCGAACCGCTTATACCGAATAACTCACCCATCCAGATAGAGTATAGCGGATGAGAGTTTTTAGTGAAGTGAAGAGATTGGCTGATGGGGTCTCTCTCTGTTCCCTCTGATTGCTCCTGTTCATCTTTTTCTGTGAATTTCGAATTCCGGGTAGAAGTTGCGTTCGGTCCGCGGCAACATCTTGTTACGTTTCGCGAAATTATCGCTCCCGGTGAACTCTGCCATAAGCCGGAGATTTTGGCTCCCGATGAGAATTCGTTCTTTGATGCACCCCTGCCGGCCAAGGGCCTGTATGCTATCTTCCGCTTGCAGACGGATCCCAAACCAACGCGTAGAACCGTTACTGCGGTGCTCGATTTCGACAGTATCAAGGGTATCCGGGTTGAGGTGCGCGCAAACGGCGTGCTTTGCGAACCGGCCAGAGTAGACGCTGAATCCGACAAGCTCCATTTTTCCGTTCCAGAAAATGCCCTCAGCTACGAGTTCGGGTCAGGTCTACTTTGCCCCGTTTGTCGTCGAGCTCACCGATATCAACGTCCTGCAGCCCGACTTGGCGTATTTCGACCAAAGCCGCCAGTCGTTTTTAACCGAACAAGGCGCCTCGGACCCCCCAAACCTCGTCGTGGAAATACTCTCCCCAAAGATCGCGAAATATGACCGCGAAATCAGGCGCGAAATCTATGCCCGGACTGGGGTCGAAGAGCTCTGGATAGTCGATCCAGATGTACGGCTCATCCAAGTCTTTCGCCTCCAGGAAAATGCGCCATATCGGTTAGAACGCTACCACCACCTTCGCTTCGCCCTGGCATCAGGACTGGTTCTACTGGAAGGGAAGCCCCAAAGTCTCAGCATGGATCGCTCTCGATCCAGCCGATCAATCCAACGGCTGCCTCAAGGTAATATCGGGCAGCCACCGCGCCGCCGCCTCTATGGTTAAAATAGAAGAGGTCAAGGGCTTCGCATTACGCATGCCCGAACGAGAAATCAATCATGACGAGGGCATCTCGCTGACCATGAATCGACGCGATGTGGTAATCTTTCACGACCTGCTCCAACACGCATCGCACCTGAACCCAGCCAGAGCTGAGCGTTGGGCTCTGATCCCCACCTATCGCTGCGCCGCTGAGGTCGACAGCGCAACGATCTGGAAGCACCCATTTCTCGCATCAGGCCGGAGTGTAAACGGGGCAAAGCCGAAGGTGAATGCGGATTGCGTACAGGGCTCGGATTGGTAGCTGGACGCCTTCGCGTTCAGACGAGAATTACGATCACGATTAAGATTGCCATCAGGAGGCAATATTCCGGCTAAGTTCGCAATACAGGTGTTCTAGCAGCGAAAGCAGAAGGTAGGGCGAATCCCGATACAGGTCGGGATTCGCCCTACCCCACATTGCCCTATCACCGAGAACGCGGTTCGGAACGGTAGAGGAGGATCCGACCGCTAATTTCTCATGTCCGCCTCCCCATCTATGCTCCGCCGTCGAAGACGATAAAGCAGAATGCCATAGACAATCAGATTGATTGCGATGACCAGGAAACCGAAAACGACCTGCTGCAATCGAGTCAGGCCGTCCGGATAAATCACCGGAACCAGGTAGTGCTCAACAAATCCCCCGGTGTAACCAGTCTCGCCCGCTGCCCGTCTCAGGTTCTGTTCCCAGGGCGTCAAGGGACAGATCCAGCCCTGAAACTCGATTAGAGCACCCCACGCGACGGCTGGAAGGTGAAGAACGATCGTCCAGCGCCAACGCCAAACCAGCAATCCTCCCGTGATAACGAATACAATGAAAAGCAGGTGCAGCACCAGCAGGAAATCCGCTGCGATACGTTGCGTCATGGGGACCGCAGTGATGGTAAATCTGCCTTTTCGAAGCGCTCAGTACTCGAATTCGTAAATACGGATCGCGAGGGATCAGCGACGAGGCAAACGGTGTCCGACCTAATGAAGCTCTTACCCAATCCGCTTGTATTCACATTGAAATCGCTCATCGTACAGTCGCATGAAAAAAATCCCTATATCCCTTACATTTTCAACCAGCCACGCCAATATTCAACCCTAGCGGCATTTCGCTGCCCTATAAATGTTTCTCAGCGTTAGCGATTTGGCTATGGCCCAACTCAGGGTGATGGAGCAACCACCGGCCGAGATCACGATCAACGCTGGCACCATTCGAAGATGCCGCCGAACTCGGCGGGAACTTGTATTTCTCCGATTGGTTAGGTTCGATCAACCTGGCGTTCGAGCCCTGGATTTTCTATTTCGACGGCACGAGCAATCCCAGGGAGTTCGTAGATCTGGTATCGGGCGAATTCTTCGAATCGCCATAGGAGCTTTGAGGAAGCTATCGAGCAGCTTGAGGACCTTCCCGTCGGAGATCTTCTCTGCCACCAGTTCCATGAGCTTTTCACGCACGATGGTGTCGAAGTAGCTTTTCAAGTCCGCGTCCACTACCCAGTGGTAGCCTGCCTTAAGCAGACCGACCACCTCGCCCAGCGCGTCCTTGCAGCCTCTCTCCGGGCGGAATCCGTAGCTGTAGGGCGCAAAGTCCTTCTCGAAGATCGGTTCGCTCACAAGCCGCAGCGCGGCCTGCACAATGCGATCTCTTACCGTCGGTATGCCCAGCGGTCGTTTTTCTTTGCTTCCCGGTTTTGCTATCCAGACTCGTTTTACTGCCTTGGGCCGGTAGCGATCCTGCTGGATTTCCCGGCTTAGCCGCTGCAGCTCTCTTGCTTCGCTGCGGCCAAAGCGCTTCACGGTGACGCAGTTACTTCATGTTTCAGCTCAGGTCAGTGCGCGTTGGAGCTGGTCTGGACTTTCACCTTTCTGTTTCATAGCCATTACGGGCGCACTAGCTGGAGCCCTTCGGCTTCAGTCCCGGCCCGGATTTCTCAATCTGCCCAGAACGCGAAGCGCAGGCCTGACCGCGGGGCTTGAGATAATGCCAGCTCGGTGGTATCTCGAGGTGTATGACAGCCAAAGTAAGACTTGGATTTATCGGGTGCGGAATTATCGTGGAGCGGCATCTAGACCACGGTGTAAAGGATTTTGACGATGTGGAATTTGTCGGCTGGTGTGCCAGTCGCCCGAAGCGTGCGCAGGCTCGCCGCGAGCAGGTAGGCGGACATGGGGAGGTCTTCACCAATGTCGATCAGATGCTCGACCAAGCTAAGCCGGACGCCGTCGTAATTTCATTACCGCCCGATGCGCACGGTGCCATCGAAGCCAGTGTGATCAAACGACGCATCCCATTCATGGTGGAGAAACCGGTGGCCCTTGATGTGGATACAGCGCGGCGCATCCGCGACTCCGTTGCCGAACGCGGCATCATCACTTCGACCGCCTACATGAACAGGTATCGGGACTCGGTAAATGCGGTGAGGGAAGCTCTGCTGGATGAGACCCTGGTCGTGATAGAGGGCCGTTACCTGAGCAACGGCATGGGGGCCCAATCGTGGTGGCCACAGAAGCATCTGTCGGGGGGTCAGTTTCTTGAGCAGACTACTCACCTGGTCGATCAGATGCGCTACATGACCGGCGCGGAGGTGGAGTGGCTGTGCGCCAGCCCGGTGACCGGTAAGCGTTGCCGTCCCGAGTTCTACACTATCGAAGATGCCTCCCTCGTGCAGATGAGGTTGTCAAACGGAGCAGCCGCCGCCTTTACCACCTCTTGTGTTCTGGCCCAAGGGCGTGGAGTGGGAATGCGGGTTTTGGCAACCGAAATGTGTGCAAAGTTTTCCGGCTGGGAACAATCGGTGACCGTAGAGAGGAGCGGCCGGGAGACGATTACGATTCCGGGCGAGGCCAACATCTTTGCCAAGGAGTTCCGGGCCTTTATCGATGCAGTCAAAACCGGTGATCCGTCGACCATCAAGGGGTCTTACGAAGATGGATACCGGGCCACGGTGATTTCCTGTGCTGCCAACGAATCAATGGAGACCGGCCGGGCCGTGGAAGTGGTCTATTAGGTCAGTTTTTACAGGACTCGTCGACGCGTCAGTCAAAATCCAAGAAACATCACATCTATAAGGACGGCCGTCGTCACAGATGTGATATTCCAGAGAATTCCCTTTGCGTGCTTTGCACCTTAGCGAGAACATATCCTCCATTCGAAAATGATTGATGAGCTGCCGCGTAGAAAACTCGGAAAGACCGACATCGAACTGACGGTTTTCGGCGTGGGGGGCTTTCTCGGCCTTCTCGTGGATGAGAGCGCCACCCAAGCCATGTGCGAGCGAGCGGCGATCAATACCGTGCGGAGAGCTTTTGACCTCGGCGTCCGATACTTCGACACATCGCCGAGTTATGGCGGGGGAACATCCGAACGTCATTTAGGGCTGGGCTTGAGGGAACTGTCCCCCAGTGAGCGCGCCAACTTGCGCGTTTCGACCAAAGTGGGAACCCATCCCGAACGGCACCAGCAGTACGATTCCGAATCTATTCGATGGTCGTTGGACCAGAGCCTGGCCAACCTCTTCTCTGATCACGTAGATATCGTTTACATTCACGATCCGAGCGAGGACGCCCATGTCGACCTGATTCTCGGCACCAATGGGGCCTTGGAAACGCTCGAAGCGCTTCGCCAACAGGGAGTTTTAAAAGCGATTGGGCTGGGTGTGAGGACCCATCGATTTCTGCGCCGGGCGATCGCCAGCGGACGCTTCGACGCCATTCTACCCTCATACGACTTCCAACCTCTGCGGGACTCGGTGCGTCCGGTGATCGCAGAAGCGGCAACAGCGGGCATGGGCGTCGTGAACGGGTCGCCCTACAATGCGGGGCTTCTTGCGGGACGCGATCTCGACGAAGCCCTGAAGAAGCGTCAGGCGCCGGAGGCCGATGTGGAACGGGCCCGAACTTTCCTTGCGTGGTGCGTCGAAAGAGACTTGGATCCGGGGTCTGTTGCTATGCAATACAGTATTCGCAACGAGTTGATCACATGTACGCTTGCCGGTCCGCGCACCGTAAGAGAGGTCGAGACCAACCTGCGTCACGCGACGGCTGATATTCCCAATGAGCTTTGGCCCGAATTGGACGTTTTCGTCACATCCCTGAGCCGGGCTCCGCCCGGGGGCGAGGCGCAGTAGGTAATTCCGGGATTTCTGCATTCGGAACTGCGAACACGCCCATGAGTCTTCTCCTGCCGGCCCTGTCCCATATGGGAATACAGCCATCCCGGAATTACTAAAGAATGAAGACATCGCCCTTGATCGGCGAGCGCTCTTTTGGTTCTTCCCGAATAAAGTGCTGCGACCAATTCAAGAACTCGAGGAATTCCTCAGGTGTTAAGCGACTGCTTCTCGCTCGCTCGCGCAAGGCCGCGAACTCTTGTCGCCTCTCGACTGACCGAGCATCGACAAGCAGTTCTCGCTTCTCGTCCTCGCTCAGACTAGCCATATACGTCCTTTAGCTTTCGCAACTGATCCGCTCTGTTGAAGAGCTGAAAGTACTCTCCCAAAAGATCCCAGTCAATCGCTTCGCCTTTCCTCATACGAACTTTCAGAAGTGATGAGATATCGGATGATTCTTGCTCCTCGCGGCTGGGATCGTTCACGCACGCTTGAAGCTTCAATCCAATCAGATCCTCAGGCAGCAATGTAGACACGTTCAATTCCTCTCCCAAGGGTTTGTGAACGCGCCGCTCGAGCATACTCCTGGATGCTTTGCGGAAAGCCAATACGATGTCGATTTGCCCATATGGAGCTAAATCCGAAACATACTGAGCTACGTTTTCGCTCTTGAATGTCCGTCGGTAGGCGAATTTCGCCAGGATTGATTCCGCTTGCTGCAGATCTTCGACAAGCAACAGAAAGTCCATGTCGATCGTTGCCCGTGTCACCTCCCAGAGACCCAATGCGAAACCGCCAATTATTGCATAACGGATACCACCTTCCTCAAGTTCCTTGAGCAACGTAGTCGTCACCAAGTGAAAATCCATCTTCAGTCTCACCAATGAAGCTGTCCCGGAATTTTTACCGCGGCTTCATCTCTGACAGTGCTGAGCCATCGCGCGAAATGAGCCCCGCGACAGGGCTTTCGATACGGCCATAGCCGTTCCAGATCCTGTATCCCAGCAAGGCCAGCAGGTCCTCAGAAGCTCCCTCCAGAATCGCCGGATCGGTACCTATCGTGAAGTTTTCCTGGGGACGCAACATTGGCCCGCAAAAGGTCGTCAAAATGCCGTAGCGATTCACGCTACTGACATTGGCGCCCGTGCCATGCCAAGTTCGGCCGTCGAAGACCATCGCCGATCCCGCTTTTCCGGTCCCTGCGATGGTCTTCAAAGCATCCTCTTTTTTCGGTCGGACTCCAGAAAGATGGCTTCCGGGCACAATCCGAGTGGCCCCGTTCTCTTCCGTGAACTCAACCAGCATCCACATGACGTTGATGGCCACCAAGCGCGCGATGAGCTGAGGTGGTTCGGATTCCGTCCAGTTGGGCTGCTGGCGCGTGATAGAACCTACAGGAATCCTAGCCGGACCCCGCCGAACCGGCTCAGGCATCCCACCACTGATCGGAATGAAGGTCCATGGCAACCCCACCCTGTTTGGCGATATTGGCCGTGAAGCTGGAAAGCAGATAGTGCTCTCCCAGCGCGTAGTCGATGAGCTCCCTGACCGGTCGATTGTTGAGCAGGTCCCGAAATACCTGCCCTTTGTTGACGAGCATCCAAACTCGCTGATTAATCCCGCCGGCTGTTGCCGTGAATGCGTCTTTGCGCAGGATGCCCTTTGCATCGGTAAAGCTTCCCCAGTTCTGTTTCGGCCCTCCATCTTCGTAGGCAAGACCCTGTTGGCGTTCAGCCTCGGCCTGTTCTTTCAAACGGGTCAGCAACGCATTCACCTGGTCAGGCGAAATTGCATTTTCGAGCAGTGCATATCCGTGCCTATCAAGATCCGTTTTCGCTTCTTCGAGATCTGTGGTTGCTACCGGGAGCTCGCCGACTGCGTTCGTGGTCATGGATGGTGCCTTAGGAGGTTCCTCATCGAGGCCTGCGGCCATCAACTATGGCCTGCAATAAACCCGAGATCCGGTCCTCCCTCCGCTCACGCAGAGGGCTACACGTAGCTCGCTCCGTGAGGAGCGGGAAAGGTTGGCAACCGACGAGGTTCATTATAGGAGACATCCTGAATCTATTCCGGCGTCCAGGCCTTCTCTGCAATGCCATCGAGGTGCGTTTTGACATCGATCACTGCCGGTTTCCCCGATGCAAATGCCTGATCGAGCGCGCCCACCAGGTCGCCCGGCTTGAGGACAGTGATCCCGAGCGCGCCCATCGATTCAGCGATCTTGGCAAAGTCGTTGTCGGCGAAGAGCCAAAGCTCGTCGGAACCGGGTGTCTGCGCACCATAGATTGCCTCAACGCCACCCTTTTCCTGGTTGAGGGAATGGTTGTTGTTGACCACCGTGACCGTGTTGATCCCACATCTCACAGCCGTTTCCAGCTCGGCTATATGATACCAGATTCCGCCGTCTCCGGTGAAGCAGAGAACCGGCCGATCGGGGTGGGCGCACTTGGCGCCCATGGCCGCGGGTAGACCCCAGCCCAGCGAACCTGCGCAGCGTAGAAACATCTGTTCGGGATGTTTGAAGTCGATCATGGTGCCGGTCCAGATGCCCGAATGGCCGGTGTCGGATACGAGAATCACATCGGAGGGGAGGTAGTCCGTCAGTTCCCGGCAGAGGCGCTCGGGTCGCATGGGCAGAATGTCGGAATTCAGATGTTCGGCGGCCTCCTCCTTCCAGGCCCGGACCCGTTCCTGCACTCGGCTGATCCACTCGGCGCGGGGCTCTACGGCTTCGGCCTGTTCGAGCAATTTCCGCAGGGTATTGCGTGCGTCGCCCTGCAAGCCCACTTGTACAGGGTAATTCCGGCCAATCTCATCCGGGTTGATATCCAGTTGGATGATGGGTGTAGCTTGAGGCGGAATAGTATATGCGTTGGTCACTTGTCCACCGGTATGGCTGCCTATGAAAAAGACCAGGTCGGCCTCGCAGAGGACTTGATTGGCGCAAGCTCGTGAGTAGGAGCCGGGGACACCTACCTCGAGCGGATGGTCAGTCGGGAAGGAGGTTTTGGCGTTCAGCGCAGTTGCTACCGGGATGGAGAGTTTCTCAGCGAGGGCAATGAGTTCGGCTCTGGCACCGGACGCGGTGACCCCGCCTCCGGCCACAATAACCGGGCGCTTGGCCTGAGTGAGCAGTTTCAGAGCGGCGTTTACTTTCTCCAGTTCGGCCTCGGGACGGAAAGGGGGGACATGGGCGAACATCTCCTCGATGACCACTTCCAGCTCCGCCTCCGGTTCAACGACCAATTGCCCGGCAAGCCCTTCCAGATCCAGGTGAGTCGGACCGGGCGTGCTCGATGTGGCTGTACGGAAAGCCTGGCGCAAATAGACGGGCAGCTGTTCCGGAGTGGCCACAAAACCGCTATACTTGGTGACGGCCGAGAAGGGATTTACGTGGTCGACCTCCTGATATGCATGCCGCTGTTGGCTGATCTGGAGTTCCCGTCCGGTCAAAGCAATGACTGGCGAACAGGCCAGATAGGCATCCTGCAATCCTGCCGCAAGATTCACAGCGCCCACCGATTGGGCCATGCATAAGCCGGGGCCGCGCTTGGCGCGGGCGTAGGCATCGGCCATGTAGGCAGCGGCCTTCTCCCCATGGGTCTGGACGCGTTTGATGCCCAGCTTTTCCATCTCCATCAGGGCCCTGGGGCCAATGTAGGGCATGAAAAAGACGTGCGTTATTCCGTAGCCATGGACGGTTTCGGCAATAAATCGACCACCTGTCATTTCAGTGTCCGTTCTTTTTCTCTCTTGGTCATGAGTACTCCTATGCCTCGTCGTAATCGATGACAATGTCATCACCATCGATTTTAACCGGGTAGGTCTTTACACGTACCTCGGGGTCAACCAGACACTGGCCTGTTGCGATCTCGAACGACCAGAAATGCCACGGGCAGCGCAGCATCTCGCCGTCGTCTTCAATGGTGAGCATGGCGCCAGGCGTAGACGGGGGTGCGTTGGCGATAAACCGACCGGTCAGCTCTCCCATGCAGAGGGGACCATGCTTATGGGGACAGATATTCCGCAGGGCGTAGTATGAACCATTTACGTTGAACACCCCAATACCTGCGCGCCCTCGAAACGGAACGACGATTTTGCGCCCTCCGGGAGGGATTTCTGATACCTTTCCTACAACGACAGGTACCGCTACCACGATCAGTTCTCGCCGATGCGGAGCATCTCCAGCGCATTGTCGGCAAAGATGCGTTGATGCACCTGGTCCGAAAGTTTGGGAAAGACCGTAACCGGGTCGTTCCAGTCGAAGTGGGGAAAGTCGGTACAGAAAATCAGTGTCTCATCCGCGTGAAGCATCTCTAACATCTGGTACATCTGCTCCGGCTTCTCCGGCTCATGCATGGGTTGCGTTCCCACTCGAATGTGATCACGGAAGTACTCACTGGGCAGCCGCTTGAGCCAGGGGGTCTGGTCGCGGATCGACTTCCAGTCAGCATCCATATTCCACATCACGGAGACGGCCCAAAACTGCTGAACTTCGATCAGGCCAAACTTCAGGTTCGGAAACTTCTCGAAGACGCCTTCGCAGATGAGCGAGGCGGCGTGGGTGCTGGCAATCTGGGGTCTCGCCATGCGCGATTCCATATAATAGGTGGGATAACCGACGGCGCTCGGAGTCGATCTAGCCGCTCCACCGCCACCGCCAATATGCGAGATGACTGGAAGGTCGTGTTCCGCACACGCCTCCCAGATTGGGTGGTAGAAGCGATTGCCGAAGGGCATTGCAGTCCCCATCGGTACCAAGACTGCGGCGGTGTCTTTTCGATGCGCCAGCCGGTTGATCTCCTGGACAGCCTGGGCTGGGTCTGTAGGGGAAACCAGGATTGAGTTTACAATCCGGTCATCGCGGTCGAGCCAGTTGTCGATGGTCCAGTCGTTGAAGGCGCTACAGAGCGCGGCCGCCCAATCCGGATCGGGTAGACCCGAATATCCATAAAAGGGCGGGGGCCCAGTCAACAGCCCATAGTCGATATTCCAGCGATCGAGGAGCTCTTTCTGAGTAAATTCCAGCGAGAAATTGAAATCGCGCTCCTTGAGTTCCGGGTCCTTGAGGTCGGTACGGGTCTTTCGATAGGGCGTGTTCGCATATCCACCACCAGGTAAATGCAATCCCTGATCAAGCAGGTGGTCCTGGTAGAACTTCGACAGGTAGGGCAGAAGTTCCTCCGGATCGCGGAAGTTGTGGTGTAAATCGCAGTCGACAAGCTTGACGATTTTCTTGGGTTTGGCCGTCCAACCGGGAGCAGCGATTGGAGCCGCACCTTTCTTGCCGATGTGGATGTCTCCTCGCTTGTTTACTAGGCGTGACATAGGAATTTCCAGAACACCTTCATATTACCATGGGGAGATCGGATGAACACAAAAATTCTTCGCAAGTAATCATTCGGGAAATTGGTTGTCTCGGGATTTCCTTATTTCAGGTATTTGTCGAAGAACGCAATGGCCTCCTCCTCGGGTCACCAGTGAAAGAGAAACGGGATGGCGCAGAGGTACCCAGCAGCGGCGTAGCGCTCGCCCAGATCGAGGGTAAACGGGTCCCTCTCGAGACCCGCGTGAACGACTTGGTGAGACACAGCGCCCTTCGGTGCCAGCCTCGACGCTCAATACACCTTTCAATTTCTCCGATCTCATCAATCACATCGGCAATGAGTCCCGGGAGACGAAGATAACCGAACGTATCGAGATAATTGATCGGTGATGGCGAGAGCCGAAACGTTTCCATGCCTTTTTTTATAAAAAATTAAACTGACCTTGCCCGGATGCCTGGAGGGATTAAGGTTCTACGGTTATGCGTTTGCTGGTAATGGGAGCGAATTATCCCCTGGGAGGGACGGTGGCAGAACATTTTGCAAGTGAGCATGATGTCAGGCCGGCTACGTGGGCTGGTGATACCAAGCAAGTGCATTCAGCAGCGGGCATGTCTTCAGCCGATTTCACTAGCCCACACGAAATCGAAAAGCTGGTTGAAGGCGTCGACGCAATTCTCTACCTCGTCGAGTGCGGATCGAAGCCCAGGGATGAATCGGAGGAATGGTTGATCAAGCGGGCTACGTTGGCGCCTTACCGTTTGCTTCAGGCAGCACGACAGGCCGGGGTGACACGGGTTGTTCTGGGAAGTAGTTTGCGGCTCTTTGATGCTTATCCGGAAGCCTACGTGATTGATGAGCAATGGGCGCCGCGGCCCCAACCTGAGGCGTCAGCGCTGTCTCCCTACCTTTGTGAGCAGACCTGCCGGGAGTTTGCGCGCGAGGGGACCATGGAGGTAATTGCCCTGCGGTTCGATCCATCCGAGATTGAACAGAACATTGAAATCGCGCTATCCGCGATAGGAAAGGCGCTGCTGTTGCGGGCCACGGTCCCCGGCTACAGTTGGCAAGTCTTTCACATCGCTGAGTCGGACCGCTATTTGACGCGACAGGCACGGCTGCGCCTCGGCTGGACAGGAAGAGAACGGGAGGGTGGCTGAAATGGCATCAGTCAGTAATGGAACCGTATGTATTTTCGGGGCGGGCGGGCCAGTAGGGGCGGTGGCGGCTAAGGCACTGGCACCCCATTATACGCTTCGTCTTGCCGACGCGCTTACAATTGACGAAATCCTTGCGCGTTCCATCACGCACCCGCGCTTTCCACGTCCGGAGAGGCTTGAGCATCCGCATACCTGGGAGGTGGCAGACATTACGAACTATGCGCAGGTGCGTAAGGTAATCGCGGGATGTGATGCCGTAATCAACGTGACCGTGAACCGTAACGAGGAAGAAGCGGCTTTCGCCGTGAATGTCCTCGGGGCTTACCATGTGGTGAAGGCGGCATTAGAATTCCACTTGAAACGCGTAATTCACACGGGTCCTGAAGCCGCACATCCGCGTTTTGAGGGCGACTACTATCACGATTTCCGTATTCCTGACGAAGCCCCGTCCCGCCCCGGCACCGCGCTCTATGCCCTGACCAAGCACCTCGCCCGTGAAGTCGTGGAGGTGTTTGCGCGTGAGCGGCCGGAAATCGAGGTGATGACGTTTCTGGTGTCGCGCTTGCGTTCGGGGCATGAAAATGACGGGCGCGATGAAGACGTAGTGGTGGCATATTCAACCGCTTGGGAGGACCTTGGAGATGCCTTTCTTTGCGGGCTTCGGGCCCAGCCCATGCCGCGCCCGAATGAGGTATTTCATATCTGCGGCCGGCTCCCCATGGGCAAATTCTCGCCGGACAAAGCGGAACGCTTGCTGGGCTGGAAACCAGTGCATGATTTTGAGCGATTTTACACTCGCGAAAGCTGAGCGAATATCTACCCCAACGACTTCCACACGGCACGAATGATCTTCTCCTCAGTGCCCTCGGCAAACGGTCCTGGCCGGAGCAGCATCCGGTGGTTGTCGATCACTTCGTAGCCTCCCTCTGGGATCTGTCGATCTACAGGGACATAACCGACGATGCCGTTCGCGAAACCTACGATCATCGCGTGTCCGAATCGGCATTGCAGCTCCCGCCTCAAGCGAAGGCCATATTCGACGTTCATCTCGCCGGCCAGGAAAACAATCGCCAGGCTGTCGCCGAATTGAAGGGTCTGCACCTCGAAGGGGATTTCGTTTTCGTAGTCCCCACCGATTTTTAGAGCCCGCTCGTAGTGTTCGGCCCAGGCGCGCTCCCACCCGCGTGGAGATCCCGCGAGGTCGCGCACTGCGGTGCGGTCGATCGGCGCGCTTTCGAGCGTGAGAAATGTCTGTGCGACGCGGATCGGGCCATCTACTTCGTAACCGTGGCTCGCCGCCCTGGTGACGGCGTCGCCGAGGCGGTTCCCGAGAGAGCGCACCTCCTCTACGGAGTATCGGCGGAATGCTCCTCCGTCGCGCTCGGGAGATCCCGGTTTCTGATCACCGCCGCACCCATTGAGGAATGCCGCCCTCGTGTCCGGACCGAAGGCGTTCCGGACCCGGTCGCACGCGAATCCGGGGTAATCGCCGCCAATTTGCAGGATCGGTCCGGTGCTCGTCGGGTGGCATGCGTAATTGAAGAGGACCAGCCGCGCTCCGTTGTCCTCCCGCTCCAGGAATAAAGCCGCGACCGCGTGGTCGTGCGGGGCGTCGAGCGAGGGCGCCCACAAAATACCGCCCTTTCCATCCGGCGCACGACGGGAGGCGGCGAATCCGCACCAGTCGGTTCCGAACCGCAGTCCGCAGACACTTCGTTCGTCCCCCGCCTCTACTGCGGCGTCGGCAATTCGATCCAGCGTTCGGTCCAGGTAGGCTTCGTCCACCATGCCATGACGCTGCCCGTCAAGCTCCCGGATTGAGGGGCCCGCGTGGGTATGGGTGCCGGTCAGGACAATCCGCTCTCTGTCCACACCTGTCGACTTCGAGATACGCCTGCGGGCTTCCTCCGTGTGGTCATAGAACCCGAGCCACTCGATTGAAACAAGGATCACCGGATCCCCTCCATCGTCAATCACGGCCGCGGTCGCGAACAGGCGTCGGTAGACAGCTGTCGCCGGTTCGGTGCGGGCGGCGTAACCGGCCAGATAACAGCCGACTGGGGGCGTTACATCGATCGTCTGCCAGCTGGCCCGGAATTCACTCTGTATAAAAGCCAAGCGACTACGAATTTGGAAACGTTGGGATCAAACGTCAAGCTGGCCGTTCCTTAACCTATCCCAGTCGACCCCCGCAATTCGGCGGACTCCAAACTCGACCAGCTCTTTGCTTTCGAATCGTCAGCTCAATCCTCATCACACTCCTCACATGAACCCGAAAGCGTCCAGCTACACGGGCTTCTTTTCGCGCCACGCCACCTCAGTATCCAACAAGGCCAAACGTCAACCTATTTTCTGTCTGACAAATAATAACGAGGCCAAGGAAAGAAAAATCGCATTCTGGAAGCGCATCGCGACTACATCGACATCCAGTTGACGGTGATGGGTTCGGATCTTATCGGCTGGGAGGAGTTTACCCGGTGTGTGGAAACTGTGGGCGGCTATCTGGCGGAACAGGACGTTGTACTCTCTTTACTAATTCTCCAGCCGTTTTCTTAGGTGCCGCGGCGGAGCGCTTTCCCGCCTTCTTTCCTTCCCGAGGAGGACGCCCGCGCCCCCATGCGCTACGCCGGCCCCGCCGAAAAGGTCGCGGTCAGGTTGAAAATCTGACAACCTATTTTTTGTCTGGTAAATTATTGATAATACGAAGTTGGGATGCAATCCAGATTTCGTCTAGGTTTCTCAAAGACGATCCCAAACGTTTTCCGTAAATCTCTTTGGACTTTTGCGTAGATTTCGTCTGCGTAGGTTGGTTTCAAATCCAGAATCTGTCTAGCTCTCTCGTAATTCGTCAAATAGTACCATTTTACCTGTTTTTCAGGCAATATTGGGAATATGTCGGAGTCAGCAAGGGAAAGAAAGAGCCAGTAGCTGTCATAAGTAAACCCCATGTTCGCCAACGCATATTCTATTCCATTCACTGTAACCAACATCTTGTAATGTTGATCGATCTGCTGCTGCAGAGACTCCGACAATTGCAAAAATGTATGCTTTGCGACGAGGGAATTCCAGACATACATGTATTCCTCGGTATGGGGCTGCCACTTGCGGAACATCCTCATCAACTCTCCTCTCGTCCGAAGTGAATAATCTGATCCGTGACGGATTTTTTTTCGCTCATCGACCTCCGAACCATAAACATTGCAGGTTCCACTCTGTCAGGCAAGATCCCGCTGTCGCCAGAAACCTATTTTCTGTCTGCTTAATTATGATTAGGATGATCTGATTGCCGTCCACACCCGTCGACTTCGAGATGCGCCTGCGGGCTTCCTCGGTACGGTCATAGAACCCGAGCCACTCGATCGAAACCAGGATCGCCGGATCCCCGCCGTCATCGATCGCGACGACGGTCGCGAAAAGCCGCCGGTAGACGCCCGTCGCCGGTTCCGTGCGGGCGGCGTATCCTGCCAGATAACAGCCGACTGGGGGCGTTACGTCGATCGTCTGCCAGCCGGCCCGGAATTCACTCTGTATAAAAGCCAAGTGACTACGAATTTGGAAACGTTGGGATCAAACCTCAAGCTGGCCGTTCCCTACCCTATCCCAGTCAACTTCCGCAATTCGGCGGACTCCAAACTCGACCAGCCCTTTTCTTTCGAATCGTCAGCTCAATCCTCATCACACTCCCCACCTGAATGCGAAAGCGTCCAGCTACAAAGACCCCTCTGCACGAGCGGTGAGGCTAAGCGCCTTTTTTATTTGTCGATCCTTCCGGTCCAGAATAACCGTCGCTGGTCTCTAGTGGTACCTCCTAAACTTGCCTGTCGAGACCGAGGATTCTGAGGCAAGGCGATTCCAGCAAGAGCATATTTTCTGTCTGGTAAATAAAAGGCTCGTCTCTGTGGCTATCTTTCGCTCGCGCTCCGAGAGCTCAATTTCTGTCTCCCTGGTTGATGCCTTCAGGTCTCCTTCTAGGGCTTTCCGGAGTGTGCTGTTCCCCAAATCCATGGCAAAGATGAGCTGCCGTTTTTTGACTTCCGTTTATCTTTGTACCTGACAGTGTCGTGGTCATGATTCTCGACAGCCTGACTAACGCAGACCGTTACCACACCTTGCACCCGGCCTTCGCCGATGCCTTCACTTTCCTCCGCAACACAGAATTCGGCTCCCTTCCGGAGGGCCGCAACGAGATCGACGGAGAGCGACTCTACGCCATGGTGATCCGTGGCCAGGGCAAGGAAAATCGCATCCTCGAGGCGCATCGTGACTATATTGACATCCAGTTCACGGTGACCGGATCGGACCTAATCGGCCGGGAAGAGACCGCCCGGTGTGTGGAAAATGCAGCCGGATACCTGGCCGAACAGGACATCGTACTCTTGACCAGTTTTCCGTCCCTCCTCGTCAATGTTGCAGCGGGGCGTTTCGCGGTCTTCTTTCCCGAGGACGCCCACGCCCCCATGGGTTGCGCCGGCCCCGTTGAAAAGATCGTCGTCAAGGTGAAGATCTGATTCAGGCGGAGCATCCGTCCTGTAGTTCGATTTACCCTTGGGGAACTTGCCAATCTCCATTGCATCTCAGTTTCTCCAGCATATACACAGTTCCTTACAGGGCTTAATAAACCATAAATCTGAAACAGGCTTCATTGCTTTGCCAGCTATGGTTGACGGACACATGCCTCGATGGGCGCCCCACTTCGCTCCCATAAACGTCAACCAATTTTTTGTCTGACAAATTAACAAAGAAACACCGACCTGCACGGGAATGGAACCGGGCTCCTCACGACTCTGGCGATGGATCGGGCGAACGAACGGTTCCGTCAATCCAAGTCGGAGCGAGGCGTCCTAAGGAACTCGTCCGGCCCACATCGCAAACAGGTCTTTCCAGCGTCGCTCCTTGACGGATCAGAATATCAAAATAGGGATCCCGGGTTTCTTCAAGAAGGGCCAGCAAGCGGGTCTTCATTTGGTCTCGGATCTCGCCGCTGACGGATGCGAGGTTGCGCATTTCAAAGGGATCTTCATCGAGATCAAACAGCAGTTCATGACCCGTTTCGTAAAAGGCATATTTCCACCGATCCGTCACCAGCCCCCTCCAGTCGAGAAAATCGAGATTCCACCGGGGATTGCCAACCATTTCCAGGAATACCGCGTCCGGACCGTCAAATGGGTCGCCCAGAAGCAGGGACGAAAAGTCCGTCCCCTGCGCATAGTCGGGAATACTCACACCGGCCAGGGCAAGAGTTGTCGGGAGCAGGTCGACCAAGCTGAAAAGGCCGTCAACCAAACCCAGCGCCGGGATGTGACCGGACCAGTTGAAGATGGCAGGTATCCTGACCGATTCCTCATGCGGATGCTCCTTTCGCTTGATGGCGCCATGGCTCCCCATGTAATCGCCATGGTCGGAAAAATAGACAAGGAGCGTATTCTCCCTGAAACGTCCGCTCGCCCTTATTTCCTTCAATAACCGGCCCACATTCCAGTCCAGGTTCTCGACCATAGCGTAGTAGGTGGCCAATTCCTTGCGCATATCCAGGGAATCCTCGAAATTCGGTTTCACCTTCAGCTCATCGGGTTCCCACCTTTCAAAGGAAGCCGGCGCCTCCAGAGGAAAATGCGGTGGTTCAACGCTCAATACCAGATGTAGGGGCTCTGACCGTCCATACCGATTCAGATAGTCAATTGCTAGATCAGTTAACGCATCCGTCTGGTATGCATCCATCCGGCGAGGGTTCGTTTCCTTCTGGTGATAGTAGAACCCTTCGAAAGGTGCGTTATTGATCTCGAAGCCATTCCAGTCCTGATAGCCGGCGCGGTGGTACTCAGGGGTCCGCTGAGGCCATCGGGTGTATGCATCTCGATTCTCCCTGACCTTCGGAGGTTCCTGATTGTTGACCACGCCGCAATGCCACTTGCCGAAGTAAGCCGTATGATAGCCCGCCTCACGCAGGAGCGTCGCCGTGCTCGGTGCCGTTGCCTTGTAGACATCGAAGAAAGACTGGACTGGGCCGGCATGGGCATGCCGGCCCGAGAATATTGTCCCTCTGGAAGGCGTGCAGATCGGACAGTTGGCATAAGCTCTTCGAAAGCTCACGCCACCCTCTGCCAGGCCATCCAGATAGGGTGTTCTTACATTCGGGTCTCCCATGTGGCTCATGGAACCCCCGAAATGCTCGTCCGACAGAATGTAGATGATGTTAGGCTGATCAGGCATGGGATCTCTCTTATCCCTATTGCGGGTTGCCATGCAATCAATCATGCACACTTACCGAATCAGCTCTGGCCCAATGTCACGCTGTGCGGGATACGGTGGGAGACGGCTTGGTTCTCATGCCCAACCCGGTTGCCGCTTACCACCACCAGTATGAACCAGGATGTCGTCAAGCGATTTTCTGTCTGATAAATTATAGGGCATGCGAACAATCTGGGATTTTGGCTCATGGATCCCGGTTGAAATTTGGGTTTCGTGATTGCGCTGATTTCATTCTTCGACACAGCCAACCTTAAGTCTCTCTTCATGATGTTTACTACGAGGTTTTGTCTACTTGGTTGGTGCTGTTCAACCATCTCCCCACGCGGGCAATGCATTGGTTAAGGTCATCTCGTACTTGGTATCATTGGGGTTGACAATCTCCACCTTGTCCAGTAAACGAGTTAGCGTTAGACGCTAAACAAAAGGCCGGTAGCGTCACGAGATAGCGGTTATCAGGCAAATACCGGCTCGAATACGCAAAAAGAGGCAATGATGAATTTGAAAGCGATCTGTTTTGTAGGACTAGGGTCAGTGTGCAGTTGGACATTAGCCGCCGATCTTGAAGTTGACGGGAGTGGAATTCTCCAAGGCGCCTCTGGGGTGGATGTGCAAGGTACCAGCTATAGCGTCTCGTTTGTCGAAGGGACCTGTGGCGACGTGTTCTCAGGGTGCGATAGTTCGAGTGATTTTACTTTCACGTCAGTTGCCGGGGCGACAGCCGCGTCTCAGGCATTACTGGATGAGGTGTTTATTAATGGCCCCGAAGGAGCATTCGACGATTTCCCAGCCCTGATCTTCGGATGCACAGGAACCACCAACGCATGCTTCGGTAATACACCCTACGCGACGGGGGGTACCGTATCTCTCTGTGCGGCCGTGAACAACAGCCTGGCGAGTGGATTTCCCAATGACAACGCGTGTGGCACCATTCCGGTTTCCTTTGACACCAACTCTAACGAGTCAGTATGGGCTGTATGGACGCTTGAGCCCTTCCACGCCGCAGACTTGATCACCGCGCTAGTTGGTGACGTCATTGACCTCAACCTTCAGAAGGGAATCGCCAACAGCCTCGAAGCGAAGTTGGATTCTGCCCTGAATTCCCTCCAGGACGGTAACGAGAACAACGATGTTGCAGCGGTCAACGTGCTCCAAGCGTTCATCAACGCGGTGGAAGCGCAGCGCGGCAAAAAGCTCACCGATGCCGAAGCCGACGGGTTAGCAGAAGCAGCGCAAGCGATCATCGATCTCGTTGCCGGAGGCTAGCGAGGTTTGATCCGTCGTCCTAGCCCGCGAAGCGCGCGACCTCGCAGGACTCCGCGGACAAGGCCGACCGGGACCCGGATCTGGGACTTAGGAGTCTAGAAAGTATAACTTGAACAAATTAACATTTTGGCGGGCTAAGCGAATAGTTCCATTCACCGTGGAATTCGTCCCGTGTTATGGATAGACCGGCCATTTCCTCGTCGCTGATCTTTATGCCCGTGTCGTATTCGCTCAGGTCTAATTCTGCCTCGATCTGTAGTCCCTTTTCGGTTCGCGTATCGGATATCAATTCCACCACTACCGCGCGACTGCTCAAGGGTCGACCTCGCCAGTTTGCCGTGATGTAGGAGAACATACGGTGTTCGATCTTGTTCCATTTACTTGTGCCGGGAGGAAAGTGGCAAACGTGAATACTCATGCCCAGTTCCCGGGCAAGTTTTTGCAACTGCACTTTCCATAGACGAACCCGGCTGCCGTTACTGCCACCACCATCGGCGGTAATCAACAGCTCAGGTGCATCAGGATACGCCCTGCGCCCCATTTGCTGCCACCATCGATGAATGGTCGCGGCTGCAAACTCGGCGGTGTCGCGATTGATCCCGACGTTCACCCAGCCTTTGTTTCGGGTAATATCATAAACGCCATATGGGACCACCTTACCAAGTTCTTTGTCGGCAAAGTCATGAACGTTGACCTCCTCGGGTTCGCCTTTGCGTTGCCACTCCCGGCCGCCATTGGCGAATTGACCAATCAGTTCTTTCTTCTTGGTGTCCACTGAAATCACCGGCAGCCCGCCATCCTGGAACTTTTTTACCTTTGCAGCTATATGTCGAAACTGTGCATCGCGATCAGGATGGTCACTGCCTTCGCGTGTCTTGCGATTGGACTGCATGCTATATCCGAGTTGATCCAGCAGTGCCCAAACGCTGCGTTGCGACACCCGGTGGCCTTCTCGCTGCAGTTCCTTGGCCAGTTTCGTGGTGCTCTTACAGGTCCAACGCAGAGCACACTGTGGATCACCGCGAGTGACCGGATCAACCAGACAATCAAGATCACTCAACAGATCCGGATCGCGATCGATAAGCTTCTTTCGTCCTCCCCCGGGATTACGCACGCGCTGCTTTACCGCCCTGCTTGCCGCCCTTGGCCCGGCACCACTTTGCAGATCACGTAAGCCTGCATAGATCGTCGTTCGCGACAAACCGCTGGCCCGTGCCACCGAAGATATCCCACCCCGCCCAAGCGCTTGAGAATCTGCGGCAGCGCAGATTCGAAGCGCGAACTCATCGAGATGCTTCGACAGGATCTTGTATTTGTGTTTCAAAGCAGTCAGATTGTCCATGCTGTAAAACAACAGCATAGACGGTCGATCTCAAGCTCAATTGTTCAAGTTAATTTTGCTATTGTCCTAGCACCTCATCCGCGTTTCATCCGTGCACATCAGCGGCTCATTTCCCTTATTCTTCACAACTGGCCCCAGCCTCGCGCCGGAAAAATCGGCAATTCCTTGAGGCATTCAGGTCGTGTCTCTTTAGCGAACCTATTTTCTGTCTGACAAATAATTTGGAACGATTTAACCTGCCAGCCAGGCTTCGATAACACTCTCGTACTCGTCGTTCCAAACACGGTGGAGTTTTTTCATTCCTTCGCGATAGGCCTCATCACCAACCTGTCCACGCCACCGGACTAAGCTCGCCTTGTCATAGTCTTTGGCTTCGGCGTCGACCTTTTCGTAGTCCACTATGGCGCGCCGCCGCCGGTCGAGGTCCTGCACGATTTCAGATTTCAGCCCGGCAAGATTTTCTATTTCCTCCGGGTCGTCTTCCAGGTTGAACAACTGCGAAGCGAAACCCGGGTAGGTGACGTATTTCCACGGACCGTTGCGCAGCATGAAGATGCCGGTTTTGGCAAAATTGCTATGGTATTGACTCAGAACCGGCCGGCCGGCCTCCTCAGCCAATGGGCCGGTCAGGAGGGGTATAAGGGAACGGCCGTCCAAGCCCTCGGGCGGATTTAGATCGGCCATGTCCAGAACGGTGGGGTAGAAGTCAACGAGCGAGACGAGGTCGGTTATTTCCACGCCCCGGCGCAGTCCCGGACCGGATACGATGAGGGGGATGCGGGACGACGCTTCGTAGACGGCGTTCTTGAGGTACTGCCGGTGCTCCATGTTCATCTCGCCGTGGTCGCTGGTGAAAATGATGTAGGTATTGTCGGACAAACCGAATTCGTCTAGCGCCCGTATCAGCCGGCCGGCCATGGCGTCGACTTCGGAGATCATGGCAAAGTAGGTTTGTCGAACGGTGAGGATATCCTCGTCGCTGAAGTCGTGAAGGCAGTTCTTGGTGGCAGACATGTGGTCCATCACAGGATGTAGATCGGCCTCGAACGGCGGAAGCGTGATCCGCCGCGGGTCGATACGACGAATCCACGCCGCCGAGCTCATGAAGCTGGGATGGGGAGCGTGAAGGCTGCAATTGAGGAAAAAAGGGCCATCCGTGGCATGGGCTCGCAGCCACAGTATGCTCTGGTCCACCAATTCCCAGTCGTGCTCGTGCACCCGTTCACGTTGGTCGCTGATACGGATGAGCCTGTTATGGGCAGTAGGCATCGCTTTTTGCGGCAGGCGAATGCCGGCCGCGCGCGTCCAGGAGCATACCCGGGCACTGAGCGAGTGCCCCCCTGTCAGGTAGTCGGTTCTGCCGAAGATTTGACTTCGATAGCCGGCATTTTGTAGATGAGTTAAATAGGTCTCATGCGCCTTCGAGAGGCCTTGGTGGTTGTTCCAGCTTCCAGTACGGTGTATGTGCAGGCCGCTCCACCTGCTTGCCCGCGAGGGACCGCATTGAGGAGAGTTGCAGTAGGTATTGGTAAAGAGCCCGCCCCGTTCGGCCAACCGGTCGAGGTTGGGCGTGTAAGCGGCAGGATGCCCGGCGCAGCCCATAACACGTCCATCCATGCTGTCGCATTCAATCAGCACAATGTTGGGTCTGTTCGCCTTTGAATCCTTAAGAGTTCGAGAAGTTTTTACGAAGAAGCAATTTACCAAGAAATGCACAGAGCAGCGAAGCAGTAACCAAAGAGAATGGAAACCCCACTTTCACGAAGAGGGCGAGAAGGCCTGACGTCTCCCGAACGGGTGCGAATGAGGGGAAGACCTGCCAACGAATTTGGCAGGATCAGAGCAGGCGGATTGTAGTGTAAAGGCCACGTCCCTTTCGGTCAGGCAAGGGTTGCAACCCAATGGGTGAGCACGCGCGCCATTTCATCGAACACGTCCTCATCGGTTGCGCGGGTGCGTTTGAGAATTTTTACCCCGTGATCCGCCGTGTTGAGAAGGTGCAGCGTAGCCGCCTCACGGATCAGTTCGACCGTCGGCTCCAGAAGATCGAGTTCGGCGAGGGCATCACGCGTTCCTGACAAAAACAACATGGGAACCGTCACTCTGGCGAGGTGTTCCGCGCGTTCTATTGCGGGTTTGCCGGCGGGATGGAGGGGAAAGGCGAAAAATGCCAGTCCAGCGACGTACTCAAGGGGTGATTCTGCTGAAGCCATGGATGTCATGCGTCTACTGAAGGAATGACCACCCGCGATAAGGGTCAGATCTGGGGAACTTTCCTGTGCTGCATTCGCCGCTGCCCGCACCGTATTCATGCAGACCGCGTTCGAATTTCGGCCGCCGCCGGCTTCGCTATAGGGAAAGTTGTAGCGAAAGGTCGCGATACCTGCGTTCGCCATCGCCCGTGCGATCGACTCCATCGTGCGATGACGCATATTCGTGCCGGCGCCGTGTCCGAGTACGAGCAGCACACTGGCCTTTTCCGGACTGATCAACAGTGACGAGACCTCGCCCTTTTCCGGGTCCGCGGTAAACTTGCCTTCAATTGCACCGTGGATCATGGATGCCTCCGGAAATTTCAGAAAATCGAATGCCTCAGCGAAGTCATTCGAAAAGCTCGAAGCCGGCGATCAGAAAGTGATGGTCGAAGGTGAATGCGCGCGTAATGCCTAACTTTCTCATCACGGCGAATGAAATTCCGTCTGTCAGACTGATATCTTGCCCCCGATAGTGCGCCATCATATCCAGACCGACTTTCTCGTCTTCTCTAGCTGAAGAGTGGATCATGAAAGATACGGACTGGTAAATGGACCGGACTTTCGCCACCGCGAAATCGGGTTGAATCCTTCGCGAAAGCAGAGTCGCTGTCTCCACCAGGACCAGGTTTGTCGTTACCAGAGGTATTGCTTCTCTCCTGATTGATGCCCACCGGGCCCGGGCACAATCAAAATACTGATCGCGCTTCAAATACCGAGCGAGGAAGGCTCCGGTGTCTACGAAGATCAACGCTGCTCGCGCCTTATTTTCGAGTTCTCATTATGGTAGCAACCGTTGGTTCACAGTCGGGAATGCAGGAGGCTGCATCCGACAGGCGATCCCTCACATCACGAAGTCATCCAAGTTAATTCCAACTTTGCCGCCCCACTCAAGAATCTGTCTCCAGGTTTCGTCTTCGATGAAGATGCCGTCCAACTCACGCTGCTTCTTGACTTTGGCCTCGATCTCGCCCGGCAAGAGGATCTCGTCGAATCCGGCAGCGGTGGGCGAAGATTTGACGTGCTCGGCGAAGGTGTCGGCTTCCCTATAGAATTCGTCCAAAGGAAGGAACTGGGAAACATCGAGCACAATCAGCAGCACGCCGTTGCTGAGTCGCTGATCCTTACCGATACAACCGGAGCCGCTCAGCACCCCGGCAAGGAGTTCGATGGCGACGTTGAGCCCGTAACCCTTGTGGCCAGCCGTTCTTCCGCCAAGGGGAAGGATACTGCCCGGTGGATCGCCATAGAGGAGGTGGGGGTTGTTGGTGGGGTTGCCCTCGGAATCAAGAAGCCAGCCGTCGGGCGTCGTCTCGTCGCGGTTGCGTTTGACGCGCACCTTTCCCTCGGCCACGACCGTCGTGGTCATGTCCATCACAATGGGCTCGCCTGAAGAGTGGGGGATGCCGAATGCCAGCGGATCGGTAGCCAGACGGGGTTCGGTACCCCCCCACGGCGCCATCCGAAAAGTGGGTATGCCGACAGCGTTGACGAAAAGAAGCCCGACCATGCCTTCCCGCGCGATGGAGTCGACATAGCTTCCAAGACGCCCGATGTGATTGGAATTGCGCACGGTGACGGCAGATAGCCCATGCTGGTTTGCCTTGTCGAGGGCGACTTCTACGGCGCGAGTCATGGTTACCTGACCGAATCCCCAATGGCCGTCGACGATGGCAGTCAGGGGATTCTGGCGAACAATTTCCGCCCGGGCATCCGTGATAAGATTTCCCCGGGCAACCGAGTCGAGGTATTGGGGAATGCGAATAAGACCGTGCGAGTCGTGCCCCGTGAGGTTGGCTTCGACCAGGAGCTGGGCAACGATTCTCGCATTCTCGCTGGGAGTGCCGGCAGCCTGGAAGATGGCTCTGGCTACCTCACGCCCCTTTTCTTCAGTAAATGTCGGCATAGTTTTTGATCGGTTTTCAGGATGCCTCTAATAGTTTATTTATCAATGAAGGCAACTCGTGCGGGTGATCGTGAAGAGCGTATCGGTGATCGCAAGCGAACCGCAACACCAGCGAATTTCATCCATCGGCAACTGAATGCATTGCTTGTCAGAGGAGAAATTGAAACTATCGAGGTCGAAGAAGGCGAGAGACTCCTGGTTCGCGTTTGATCCATGGTGACGAAGATGACTGAAGAAGGTTGGGCAATTCGCAACAGACAATCGGGAGATGAGTTTCACAGAGTTACGGAAGAACCTCAAATTATACAAACGTAAGGAGGGACTGCTATGTCGATGGACGATTACATCCGGGAAGGCGAGACAAAGGCCCTTGGTTTAAGGAACCGGGGTTCGCTGAGATTTGACGACGGAGGCAGGTTGGAGAAGGACATTCTGGATGCTTACGAGCGCTACGGCTTCTATGTGCTTGAAGGGGTTCTAGTGTGGTGTCCGATAAATAACATAAATTAATTAGTTTTCCCTGTCTGCTTTGCCAAGGCACGTTTGGCGCGCTGGATCTTGCGCAGGATTTCCTCTCCCTTCGCCTTCCATCTGTAAGGCTTGGGTCGAGGTTCCTTTCAGCCAGATAGGTTTCTATGTCTTCGACCAATTGCCTGACGCTGGTAAAACTACCATCCCTGATAACATCTTGGGTCAGTTCGCCGAAAAAGCGCTCGACCAGGTTCAACCAGGACGAACTGGTCGGGGTGAAGTGGATGTGAAAACGCCGATGGCGCGACAACCACTTGCGGACCTTCTGTTGCTTGTGCGTGCAGTAGTTGTCAACGATCAAGTGCAAGTCCAGCTGCTTGGGTGTCTCCCGCTCGATTTGCTTCAAGAACCGCAACCATTCTACATGGGTATGCCGCTGTTCGGTGCGTGCGATGAGCTTGCCGTCCAGATAATTCAAGGCTGCAAACAACGTAATGGTCCCGTGTCGCTTGTAGTCATGTGTCTTGGTGCAAATCTCTCCCACGCCAAGAGGTAAGCCCGGCTGGGTCCGCTCCAAAGCCTGGCATTGGCTCTTTTCGTCGCAACACAATACAAGGGCCCGCTCTGGCGGATCCAGGTATAAGCCGATCACATCCCAGAACTTCTGCTCGAAGTACTTGTCATTGGACACTTTGAACGTCCTGACCAAGTGAGGCCTGATATCGTTAGCCCGCCAGATGCGCTGCACGCTGTCGGGGGAAATCCCCACCTCCCTGGCCATGGTGCGAACACTCCAGCGAGTGCGTGGCTTCGGCGGTCGTGTAGCCTCGGTAATGACCTTCTCAACCTTGCCCGCCGGTATCCATCGGGGCCGTCCTCGTCCCTTCCTGTCCCGCAATCCCTCCAAGCCGTCTCGCTCAAAGCGTTGCGACCACTTGTTCACGCAGGGCACACTAACCCCGAGTTCTTCCGCGAGCTGCGCCTGTTTGACGCCTTCGGAACGACGCAGTACGATTGTCGCCCGAAGGCTGTCGCGCACGGATACTGTCGGTGCTTTCACGCGACGCTGCAACTCTTGCAGCTCAAGATCTGTAAGTTCAATTATGGATATGGGTCTTGCCATGCCGATAGCATAACATGGTAAGACAGATTAATTCAACTTAATTATCGAACATGAGACTAGGGTCTGACGAACTCAATCAACTGAGGACCGATTTTGAAAGGGTCATCGAGCGGGCGCCCCATACCAAGGATGCACGGGTTGATAAACGCGGCAGGCCTGCCTTCGGTTCCGAGTTCTCGCGTCCGACGTTCCGATTTGCTGCTCCGCTCAGCGATCCTGTCGGCGGCACGTCGGCGAACTCCGGGCGTCACCAGGTCAAGATGTCGGAACCGGAAGCGCCGGAGGACGCACCCGATTACGTGATTTCCGGGATCGGGAGTCCGCTCCAAGTCATGGACTCATGCCTTCGGCTCTACGGGCACCCACAGCTGCTCACTATCGCAGAAGAAATCAACGGTCCGGATTTCACTCCTTTTACCGAATCCATTATCGTTAAGCCGGAAGGTCTGGGCGCCTCGGTTGCGTGGCACCAGGACGGCACCAGCCAATGGGACCGGGCCGATTGGGACGAGGGCACCCACGGCTTTAATTTCATGGCTCAGCTTTATGGAAGCACGGCTGCCAACGGAGTCTGGGTGATTCCCGGGTCGCATAAGGAGGGAAAGATCGACATCCGGCAATTGGTCGAGATGAACGGCGAATCCGACCAGCTTCCCAATGCGGTTCCGATGATGTGTGAGTCGGGAGATGTCGTGATGGCCAATCGCCAGACCTTGCACGGATCGTTCGCAAATACCTCACCGGACAAGCGCGTGACCTTCAACTTCGGATTCCACCGCCACGAGTCCGTCCTGGGCGCTCGACGAGAGATCGAGGGTATCCTGGTAACCTACGATGAAGAGCGGATTCGCGAGAGATCCCGCTTGATTGCGCTTGCAATCGATGCTCGACAGCAACTGTTCCCCGACGAACTGCGCTACGTCTACCAACCGTTGGCCGGAGAAGAGGATTGCAACCGATGGAGCGAGGAGACGCGCGAAACCATCTTGAAGGATTACACGCGGCGAGACCTCGGGATCTAACGTGAACGCGCTCGATTCGGGCTTGATAAATCTCTACCCGGGGCCCACAGCGAAGAAGGGATTTTGGAAGTATGCGAATGACCAGACGAGCATTCCCATGTGAACACTTTCGGTCGTTTTGATTGGTGGCACAATGATAAGCTGGTCAAAGAAGATGGCTATGTCACTGATCTGATCACGGATCATTCACTGCGCTTTATCGAATCGCATAAGGGCGAACCTTTTTTTCTGTTTGTCTCTCACTTGGCCATCCACTTTCCCTGGCAGACACCCGAAGACGAGGGACACCGTGAGGAAGGGAAACGTTATCGGGATGTCAGCGGATCGCTCAGCAAGCTTGGCACCCACCCGCCTGATGAGACGGTCAGGGTCGTGCGTAGGATGATCGAAGAAATGGACAAGAGTATAGGGCGAATACTATCGAAAGTGCAGGAGCTGGGCCTTGATCAGCGAACTCTTGTGTTGTTTGCCTCGGACAATGGTGACATTACTCAATACAGAGGCGGATATTACGAGATTTCTTCGAATGGCCCGTTGAGTGGCGGCAAGGGCTCCGTCTATGAAGGCGGCCATCGGGTGCCCGCCATCGCGCGCTGGCCGGGACGCATTAAGGCCGGTAGCGTAACGGACGACACGGTCCTGACGATGGACGTTCTACCCACGTTGCTGGAACTGGCAAATGTTGAGGGGCCGCAAAAAGAGAGTCCCAACTCGCTCGACGGCGTCAGCATTCTGCCGCTTCTTATCGAGGGAAAGGGTCTATGCCCACGTACCGTTTTCTGGCGGAAAGGCAGGAATCTCGCGGCAAGATCAGGCGACTGGAAAATCGTGGTCCCTGAAAACGATCAACTGCAGCTATACAATCTCGACCCGGATATTTCGGAATCGCACGACATCGCCGAACTACACCAGGAACGAGCCAATAAGCTGATGGCCGAACTGGCCGAATGGAACCAGCAGGTTACTACGCAATAGGCCAGATTACCCGCTCGAGAAAACATCAAAAAGATAAACATGACCCCTTTTCGCACCATTCGGATTCGCGACTTGATCGACCAACGAACGGGATCCGCCCAGGCCATCAATCCAGGTCGAGCGCCTGGATTGCGGCATGAATGTAGCCATAGGCATAGGCGAAGCCGACCTGACTCGCTTCAGGACCCGAAATTCGCGGCACATGATCGGGCATGATCATGTATTTATACCCCACCTGTTTGTAAACGCGCAATGCTTTCAGCATATTGACATCTCCCTCGTCCGGAAATACCTCCACAAATCTGTTGAGCGCTCCCTTGATGTTGCGGAAGTGGACGTTGAAAATCTTATTCCGCCCCCCGAAGTAGCGAATGACATCAAAGATCTCCTCAGCCGGGTTCGCAAGTGCCTCGGACATGCAGCCCTGGCAAAAATTCAGACCGTTGAACGGGCTGTCATAGAGGCCGATGAACTTTTTGAAACCATCGGGCATGCCCAGGACACGCGCGACGCCACGATAGGTCCTCCCGTAGCCGATACCCGGATCGGAGGGGTGGCAGGCCATCTGGATCTTGTATTCCTCAGCCACCGGTATGATCTCATTCAACCAATGTCCGATGCGCTCCCACATTTCGTCCTCGTCGGCCGGACCTCCTTCGAATTCGCCGATTGACTGATCGAGCTTTTCGGAGTCGAAAGTCGAAAGTACAGCGCCACCCCTTCCCGTAGTCGAAGGGGTGCGTAGGTGTCCAAGGAGCGTTATATTGTAGTTCAGCCCGCGCAACCCCGCCGCGGCCGCCATACGCACGATTTCTTTCATGCGATCAATCGAACGGTCCCGTTCATCTCCTGGCCCCAGGAAGATTGACCCGGCTTCGTTCTGCAAGGCGCTCCGCGATCCCAAGGGGATGTGGATCATCTCCAGGGTGATGCCATATTTATCGAAACGCTCTCGCAACCGCTTGAGCGTGTCGGCGGACCACTCTGTCCATGGTTCGGCAGGCCTCTGGTCGACATGGAACACGCCGAGCTGCGCCAGGACCTGTATGTCCGTCTCATTCCTGCAGTTTACTTGTGTTCCGATATACATTGATTCTCTCCCGATCGCCAGGGAATACAGTTTGATGCGAATTGTTTGAGGGCACCACTCTTAACAATGATCGCAGGTGGGAACTACCACAGAACGCCCGCAGCCAGCATGTCTGAGAAATCGGCGAACGGAAGGACCTCGATGCCATCCTCCGTTCTTAATCGAGGGGCAACAGGCCGTGACGCAGGGCCTCATTCAAGTTGAACCGCTCCCCCAGCTCTTCGGGAACAAAGGGATGCATCGACCGGTACATGGCGCGTCCTGCAAGGAGATTGACCCCCGCTCGTCCCAGCTTTCTCGCACTGGATCCGCAGAGCACAAACCGAAGCTCGCGCTTTTCGATGAAGCGATGCACCTCGTTGAGAAGGGCAGGTAGCCGCTGAATCCCGTCCAGTATCACCCGGCGCTCGGCGGGAACTGCCCTGAGTTCTCCGGCGAGAAGCCCGGGATTCGCCAACAGCCGTTGGTAGGTCTCTTCCCACAAGAGGTCGATGGTATAGGCGTCGGGAAAACACGTGCGTATCCACGTGCTCTTGCCGGCACCTCGCCGCACCATCAGGAAAAAGCTCTTCGCCGGCGCCCCAATAATACGGCTGATGCGCATGTGCAAAGTTAGCTGCCAAATTTCGTTGAAAAATGACGACGATTTATACTTTTCTCATTTTGTCAAAGCCACTCGATTTCTACCTCAGACTCGACGACCTCAAACTCGGAGTCGCCCGTGAGAAGGGGCGCACCTGCGCGAGACGCCAGCGCCGCTGCGAAGCAATCCGCGCAGGAAATTCCACCTCTGGCTTTGAACTGCGCAGCCTGTCTTGTAGCCTACAGCTTCGGTCTTTGCCTGATGGAGTCTCCATATCCTTAAGGGATTTGTGATGGGGATTACAGCCACCCCTCAGGAACGGCGCTGTCAAGGCACCGCTGCCGACACGAACCGTCAACCTATTTTCTGTCTGACAAAATATTACCCTCGACCGCCTCGCAGGGATAGCCGACTTCGTCGTCGTCGGCAAAGTGCAGGGCGGTGAAGATCCTTCCAGCATGGATCTCGTTGAATTCGGTGCGGCTTTCCCTCCCAATACGGTAAGGGGCTCCCGCCACCGCCATCAGGTCACCTTCGTAAGAAGCGTCGACAAAAGCCTTCGCTCTGACCCGCACGCGGTGCCGCCCCTCCATCGCTTCCTGGAAGACCGCCCCCAGCGCCCTTCCGCTCCGCTCCACCGCGACCGGAAAGCAGTTTTTCCAGATTTCGATGCCTTCCTCGGCGGCGACCATGTCGTCAACGATCGCTTCAGCGACTTTCGCCTCAAAACGCATCTTGCCGTAGTAGTAGGCCGACGGGTTCGGCAAAGTCGCCACCTCGCACTCATCCACTTGATCGATGAAGTGCAGCCACCCTTTTGCAACGCCCAGAACTTGGAATGGCCGTGATAGAGGCAGATCTTCAATTGCTCCGAGTCGGCGCCGTAGGTGTTTCGATAGTGATCGATGAGACGCTCGCAGAATTCGCCATGAATAGGTGCGCTCGCAGAATTCGCCATGAATAGGTGCGCGCTTGCCCCCGTACTGCGTGTCAAGAGCGCCGATGCCGCTCGCAAGGATTCCACCGAGGTGGCTATGGTAGTGGGTAAGCAACACCCGAATGCCTTCGCGGGCCGCGCGAATAGCAGCGGCCGCGCCTCCAGGCGTCCCGCCCACAACGACCAGGTCAAATTCGGAATCTCTCACGTTGAACCTCTTCCCCAATCTATGACTTCTACGAATGAACCCGGGTCGCGTGCCCAAAAGTAGAAGCGGCGTCTCGCCGCTTCCCTTGGTCGGAGTCTGCGCATAAGAAAGCGGCGAGACGCCGCTTCTACATTCGAATCATCGATCATTCCGGTGGTCCCTCCGACCCGATCGACCACGGCGTCGGTCGGATCTCTTGTTCCCAATCTACTTTGGCGTTTTGCCAGCGCAAAGTATCGCGCAGTGCTTCTGTGTCGACGTCGCAGAACGGGATGCTCTTTTCCACCACCATCGCCACGGCTACACCGGCCGCCTCCGCCCATGGCATAGCAGGCTCCCTGTTCCCGCAGGGGGCCCAGGACATGCCGCTCGACGCTGATAGCCCGCCCCGGACAGATTACATTGCCTACGGGCCGCGGGACCATGATCCGGTAGGGCATAGGGGTTGTATTCACGCGTGCGCCTGGTTCCATGCATGGTCTGGTAACTGGGTTTCTTGGGATCAGGAAGGTCCCACCCGTATCCGGTAAACCCGATGGTATCCGGGAAATCACGTTCCTCGATTAGATCTTCAACCGTGTAGACGAAATCGCCCACGATTCTTCGGGTTTCCCGCACACCTAAGACCGGGGCCACCATCTTGATGGTCGCCCCTTCAAATCCCGGAAACCTATTTTTTGTCTGGCAAATTATTGCTGTTGGTCAAAGAGGACTTCCGGTGCGATCTGGAATTAAGGACGAGCACCGAGACTCTGGTATCCTAGGATGGAATCTCATCAGGAGGATGATATCATTAAACAGAATCTGGCATGAGCCGTGTGCATGGGGAGGTCCGAAAACTTGAAGCAGCTTATCATCTACAGCAGCGTTCTCTGCCCTTTCTGCGCAAGGGCGAAGTCGATGCTTCGCGAAGCTGGAATTCCGTTCGAAAATCACGAGATCATTATGCTCCCGGGCGGAATCAAGATTCCCACGCGCAATTTCCGGGAAATGAAGCGGGTGTCGGGAGGCAGGACGACCGTGCCCCAGATTATGATAGACGGAAGGTACTACGGCGACGACGACACCCTGGAGGCGGATATGCGCGAGGGAAAATTGCCAGGGCGCTGAGAAACCCAGTGAATAGAGGACTCGTGCTCGTACTCAGTAAGTTCATATAGCTCAATTTCCAATTTAAACATCTCGGAAGATTGATCTCGCACCGGAACGTGACGAGACTCCTGTCGGTTGGGACGTCTATCGACAGAGTCGACAATCTCCCTTATTCGTGTGCATATCGTATCCCCAAGAGTTTCACTCAGAGTCTCCCTCTATTCATTCCTTCTGATCGGAGGCGCGGCCGTTATCTATTTGTGGAGCAGCAGCCTGCCTTCGGTTCACGGGAAAGAAAAGCTCATGCCCGAACGCAACCCTCTGCCCTCGGCTGAAGAGATCAGTCAGCTGCCCGCGGACGGCGGCCCCGAGTTCAATCGACTCATCTTTGAAGCGAGCCCGTATCTGTTACAACACGCCCGCAATCCCGTGGATTGGTATCCGTGGGGCGAAGACGCATTTGAAAAGGCAAAGCGGGAAGACAAGCCCGTGTTCCTCTCCGTCGGCTACTCGACCTGCCACTGGTGCCACGTAATGGAACACGAATCGTTCGAAGACGAGGAAGTCGCCGCCCTCATGAATCAGCATTTTGTGAGTGTCAAAGTGGACCGCGAAGAACGGCCCGACATCGACAACGTCTACATGGCAGTCACGCAAGCGCTGACCGGCTCCGGCGGCTGGCCCATGACCGTGGTGATGACACCGGACAAACGGCCGTTTTTTGCCGGCACCTATTTTCCTAAAGGAGGTCGCTATGGCCGTCCCGGCATGATGCAACTGGTTCCTGCGCTCGGAAAAGCGTGGAAAGAGGAGCGAAAAAAGACTCTCGAATCCGCCGCACACATCACCGATGCACTCGGTCGCTACACCGGCGGATCGCCCGGCGACGGTCTGGGCGAAGCGGTCCTGCATCAGGCATTCGCTCTGTTGCGCCAGCGTTACGACTCCACCCATGGCGGATTTGCGCAGCAGCCGAAATTCCCCACGCCGCATAACCTATCCTTTCTGCTCCGTTACTGGAAGCGGACGGGCAAAAAAGAGGCGTTGGCGATGGTGGAAAAGACGCTTACGGCAATGCGACTGGGCGGAGTCTACGACCAGATCGGTTTCGGCACGCATCGCTACTCGACGGACCGCGAATGGCTGCTGCCGCACTTCGAAAAGATGCTCTACGATCAGGCGATGGTGGCGATTGCCAATATCGAAGCCTTCCAGGCCACCGGAAGAGAAACGTTTGCCAGAACCGCCCGCGAAATCTTCACTTACGTGCTGCGGGACATGACGTCCGATGAAGGCGGGTTCTTCAGTGCCGAGGATGCGGACAGCGAGGGCGTGGAAGGCAAATTCTACCTCTGGAAGGCGGACGAAATCATTGAGCTTCTTGGCCGGGAAGAAGGCGAACTGATCAACAAGGTTTTCAACATCGCTGAAGGCGGGAACTTCACCGAGGAATCCGCCGGACACAAAACCGGTGACAACATCCCTCACTTGGAGAAGCCCCTGAGCGAAATCGCCGACGACCTCGGTCTCGAAGAACGGAAACTGCGCTCCCGACTGAAGGTGTCCGGGAAGAAACTCTTCAATCAACGTGGAAAACGGGTGCACCCATTCAAGGACGACAAAATCCTCACTGACTGGAACGGGCTCATGATCGCGGCCCTGGCGAAGGGCGGCCGGGCCCTGAACCGCCCCGATTATACCGCAGCGGCTAGCCGGGCCGCCGACTTTGTCCTGGAGAAACTCACTTCGGACAATGGACGACTGCTGAAGCGATACCGCAGAGGCCAAGCCGGACTGCCGGCGCACCTGGAGGACTACGCCTTTCTCGTCTGGGGCCTCATCGATCTTTACGAAGCCAGCTTCGAGACGAAGTATCTCGAAGAAGCCATCCGGTTCACGGACCTCATGCTCGAGCATTTCTGGGATGAGAAAGAGGGCGGCCTGTTCCTTACGGCTGACGACAGTGAGGAGCTTCTCGTGCGCAGCAAGGACATCTACGACGGGGCAATCCCGTCAGGCAATTCGGTGGCTGCTTTGAATCTGCTGCGCCTCGGCCGCATCACCGCGAAGACAGAATACGAAGAGAATGCCGAAGGGATTTTCAAGGCGTTCTCCGGTTCTATAGCCAAATCGCCGGCAGGGAACAGCCAGTTGCTGATCGCGGTCGACTTCGCGGTCGGCCCGTCCTACGAGATTGTGATTTCCGGGGCTGCTGAAGGCAGCGACACCGCGAACATGCTCAAAGCCATTCGCAGTCGTTTCATTCCGAACAAGGTCGTCCTGCTGCGGCCGGCGGCGGCAGACGGCATCATCAAGCTGGCGCCGTACACCGGGAGCCAGGCTTCCCTGAACGGCCATGCCACGGCTTACGTCTGTGAGAATTTCGCCTGCAAGGCGCCAACTACGGATGTCCAGGATATGCTGGATGCCCTTGGCGAGAGCAAAGCTCCCTCGCTCCGGCCTTCTGATTGAGTACGGGCTGCCCGATAGACCCGTTGTTTCACAAGGTTCTAGAAGCGAGAGGAGACAAGGGAAGGCGGTCAGGCAATCCGGTTTGAGCGGAATCGCCAGGATGCCGGCAGAACTTCAGCCGATCCGGTCTACCCTGGCGGATTAAGCGAACTTCCGCTTGACATCCGGATAATATGTGCGCCGTTTTTATGCGTCATTATGAAGACCTATTCCATAATAGAGACTCAGTACAATCTCTCGCGGGTGTTAAAGGAAGTCGAAGCCGGGAATGTCGTCGGAATCACGCGCAGCAAGAAATTGGTGGCCCGTCTGTTCCCACCACTGGACCCGGAGGAAGCCCAGTTTCCCGATTTTGCGGCACGCGCCAGCGAAGTATGGGGGAAGAGGTGGACCGGTACCTCATCCGACGCTCGTCTCGATGAAACCCGTGGAGATCGATGAATACCTACTACGACACGGGCATTCTTCTCAAACTCTGCACCGAGGAGCCGGAATCACCCGCCGTTCGGGACTTTGTGACTGGAAGGGGCGAACCCATCCGGGTGAGCGAATTGCGCCTCGCCGAGTGTGTGTCTGCCCTCAGGCTCAAGCAGTTTTAAGCCGAATGTGAGCCGAAACAGGTGGCCCGGGTCGCGTACTACCTCAACGAGGATCTCCGCCTAGGCGTGCTGAGAACGCTACCAGTCGACTGGGCGGATACCTGGCAGGAATGCCGGATCCTTGCGGACAGCCATACCGGCGCCACCGGGTGCCGTACCTTGGACTCCCTTCATATCGTATCGCCAGCGCGGGTCTCTTCCGGGCGCAGGAATTTGTCACCTCCGATCGACGGCAAACCGCGCTGGCCCAACTCGCCGGATTGCGGGTCAGCAATCCGCTGGCGAAACGGCCCTCCGAGACCGACCAACCACAATCGCCTCCCTGATCTCGGGAGCTGGGGCTTGTAATGCGAGAATAGCACGGAGTAGGTTTTGGGGGCTATGAAGAGGATGGGAGGTGTTTCGAGTCGGGGCGCCTTGTTGGGGGCGGCAGTGATGTGTGTACTCGGGAGCGCGACTGAAACGGCCAGGAACGAGTCGGGCGGGAGTCCTCGCCTGATGCAGGAGCCCATGATCGGGCCGGTATCCGAAAGCGAGATCGTGATCTGGGGACGAGTGTCGGGCCCCTACCCTTTCGCGGTGGAATATGGGCGCGAACCGGATTTGAGCGACGGGGTAACCTGCGAGGCGCTCGAGGCGCGCGCTGAAGTTGACTATACGGTGGTGCTGCGGTTGTCGGGTTTGGAACCGGGAACAACCTACTATTGCCGTCCACTGGTACGGGGAACTGGAGTAAGCGGGCTTTCGAGGAAGCGTCCGTTTGCGGTAAAGACGGCGCCGGCTGTAGGCAAAAGGGCGCGATTTACGGTAGCTTACGGGTCGTGCGCGGAGTGGACCGAGGACCGGGTCCAACCGATTTGGAAGCATGTGCAGGAGGCGGAGCCGGATCTCTTTTTCTTTCTGGACTGCCGCTACTACCGGGATCCGGACGTGGATCCGGACGGGCCTGGAAAGACCATGCTGGGAAAAAAGCAACTCGCCTGGCTGAAGTGGGAACTGAAGACCAGCCGGGCACCTTTCGAAGTGTTGATTTCCGGGAGCGGCTGGAATTCGCTAGAAGCTCTACACCAACCGGGACTTGTGGTCGGCCTTTCTGCACGAGAGGGACGTCCTCTTCGACTACATCCGGGACGAGGCCATCGGTGGGGGTGGTGTTGCTCTCGGGGGACGAGCATATCGCGCAGGTGATGGCGGTGCCGTGGTCAGAGCGCGGAGGATATGATTATTACGAGTTCGTGAGCTCGCCGCTGGCGCAGGAAACGGACAACTATGTGCGCTATCTGGTGCCAGAGAGATATATCCGCGAACCGTGGGGCGGGTCGCCGAACTTCGGCTTGCTGACCTTCGACACGCGGAGCGAGGACGCTACCCTGACGTTCGACCTGATCAGCGAATACGGGGACCGGGTCTACCATACCTTGAAGCTGAGAGCCTCGGAGCTAGTCAACGTGGTGAAGACATGGCCGCAGAAGATGGACAGGGGAGAGGCGGAGATCCAGGAGATGCTGGAGGAGATGTATAGGAAGGGCGGAAAGTAGGAGTGATGGCGTAGTCGTCGGATTGCTTCCTGCCGTTCGAACTTTGATGAACGACGAAGTATTCCAAGTCAGGCTCACGTACACTCATGGGCTCTGTTTTCTCCTGCACGCGGAGGATCGCAGCCAACCGGTCCTGCGCAGACTCACCGAGAAGGCGTCGGCCAAGAATCTCATCGAGTCCTGCGGGGTACCGCACACTCAAGTCGATCTCATTCTCGAAGACGGAGAGAGCGTGGGTTTCTCCCACCACATCGACCGTAGCTGCCACTTGGAAGTGTTCGGATGCCGCGAAAAACCTGTTCGCTTCGCCGCTCAAGGCTTGCAGACCCAGACTGCAGATCGATTTGTTACCGACGGGCACCTCGGCAAGCTGGCCCGACTGCTCCGTCTTCTCGGCTTCGACGTAGCCTACCGACCTCAAGTGGACGATTCCGAGCTGCTGCGGACGATGAGAGACGAGGGCCGCGCATTACTCACCCGGGATCGTCGCCTCCTCATGCACCGGATCGTGGAGATCGGTTACTGCCCCCGCTCCGACAATGCCGAAACACAGACCGTGGAAATTACTCAACGCTTCCACCTCCTCCCCTGCCTTCTCGCCCCCTTCACCCGTTGCCTCCGCTGCAACGGGAGACTCGAACCCGTATCCAAAAGCGAAATCGAGTGGCGTCTGGAACCCCTGACCAAGCGATACTACGAAAGCTTCAAGCGCTGCACCGACTGCGACAAGATCTACTGGTCCGGATCGCACGTGGAGAAGCTGGAGCACTTGATCGAGAGAGTTACCTCCCACGCCTCAGCCCCCTTATGATGGGTCCGGAACCGTGAATAGAGATCGTCCATCTTGACATATTTAATACCATATGGAAACGATTCCGATGGATAAAGCCGGAAGGTTGGTTCTCCCCAAGGAAATCCGGACGCGTCTTCACCTTCAGGGTGGCGACTTGCTCGAAGTTAGCATAGGTCCCGATGAGGTCAGGTTACGGCCGGTGTGGTCGGCGCCTGCCCGCATTGTAGAGCACATTTCAGGATGCTAGCCTCGGACGAATTCGCCGACCGCATTGTCTCACCTTGAGCTCATTACGGAAAAGCTTCCGCACTTCCAATCGTTATTTTTCCTTGGCAATCTGTCGGGCTTAGATACGGAACCTTTGCTCTACTCGCCTCTGCACTCTCTGTTAGAGGCGAACGTGATTGGGTAGGGCGAAGCGTCCCCGCTGAGCCGCTGGCCGCGGCCCACGGCTCAGCGGGGACGCTTCGCCCTACCCCGACAAAACCGGAGAATACGACGAATCCTCGTCCTGCGGGGAATCCACCGGGGCTGGGGTATGACGGTTACCCCTCGCTACCACCCCTGGCAAACCCTTCGAGTTTCTGGTTTTCTTTGGCGCGTTGGTCGATTTTCTCCGGGTCGACGATGGCCAAAAGGTCAGTGCGAAGATCGGAAAGAACGTTCGCGCAGGTGGGTTCGTCGGCACGGTTCCGAGTTTCGTCGGGGTCGACATCGACCTTGAAAAGTTGGTCGGGCAGGCCGACATAGTGGATGTATTTCCAAGGACCTTTTTTTATCATGTAGCCGCCGGTTGTGGAACCGTTGGCGTGGTATTCGCTGAAGATGGGGCAGTCCTCAATGGTCTCGCCGGTAACCGCGGGGACAAGGCTGATGCCGGGCAATGGGGCGGGTTCCTGCTTGGCGATGTCGAGGAGGGTGGGAAGGATGTCAACGAGGCTGGTGCCTGAAGTAATCCGCCGGTTGCCTGAGGCATTGGGGTGACGGATAATCATGGGGACGCGCACGGCATGTTCGTAAAAGCATTGTTTCTGCCAGATGCCGTGGTGGCCTCCCATTTCGCCGTGATCGCTGACGTAGATGACGACGGTGCTGTCGCGCAAAGATGAATTGTCGACAATGCTAAGCAGGCGACCGATGAGGTGGTCGGTAAAGGAAACCAGGCCGTAGTAGGCGGCAGTTGCGGTAGTGGAGATGGCATCGTCTAAGGGTTCTTGGTTGCGCAGCCAGTAGCGCAGTTGTTTGATGGCGGAGTGCTGGGTTTCGCAGGGTTCGGCTCGTGTGTCCGGTAAGGCAATGCGGTCGGGATAGTAGCGGTCGAAGTATTCCTTGGGGCACAGAAGGGGGAAGTGCGGGTTCATAAAGCCCGTGTAGAGCAGGAAGGGACGATTAGATCCATATTGGGCACGAGATCTGAGGAAGCGTTCGGACAGCTCGCCGACCTTGCGATCGTAGTCGTTTTGCCAGCTTTCTCCGGGTCCGCATTCAGTGACGTGACTGTTGCTTCCACGGCGGGCATCGGGTGTGCGCTTGGGAGCGTCCATGCTCCACTGTTTCCACTTTTCCGCATCGTCCAAAATGCGCGAACCAAAGCCATGCCGACGTTCGGGACCTACGAAGTGGGTGCGACCGCAGATAACGGTTTCGTATCCGGAAGCTTCGAGGTAGCTGCCTATGGTGGGCGTTGAACCGGGAAGAGGTGAGCCGTTGTCCCAAGTGCCGATCTGGTGGACGTATTGCCCCGTGATGAAGGACATTCTGGCCGGCACACAGATGGGGCAGGCGGTGTAGGCGTTGTCAAAGGTTGTGCCTTCGTATGCGAGGCGGTCCAAGTGAGGCGTTTCGACGTAGGGGTGACCGTAACAGCCGGTGACGGCGGGGTCGTGTTCGTCGCTCATGATAAGTAGGATGTTGGGGCGCTCGCTCATGGTGATTTCCTCCGATAGGTGGGGAACCGGTGCCGCCGCAAATGACGGTGCCGTCGAAGCACGGTTTTTCAGATTCCGTTTGGGTGAGTAAGTGTACAGACTGATCAACCAGCATGAAAGGTAATCCATACTTTCATCTTTCGACCCTATTCGACCGCGATTCGGAACTGGAACATTATGGTCCTCCATTCTTCCAGCAAGCCCGAGACGGGGCGGTCATCGCCACCGCTCACATGCAGGTAGCGGGCTTGGCCTGGTTTATCGGTCACGGAATACAATTCCGTAAGGGCGCACACAAGGGGCGGCTCGTCATTCCGGGGCGCTTCTTCGGCAGCCAATGGAAAGAAATAGATCCGTCGGAACACGAGGTCCTCTTCACCAGCGAGGGTCTCGGCGTGGTTTACCAAACTGAGCAGGGACCCGCATCCCAGGTCGTGGGACCCGACGCCCATAATTGTGTCGTCTATTCTAATCCCGCCATCCACGAAGGCACCAATCAAGCTATCGTTCCCGGCACCCGCCGCCGCATGACGGTGCGGGTGAGTTACGACGAAGGAAAGACGTCCCTCTTCCGTTGTCTCTATCCCGGTCCCTCAGGCTATTCCGATATGATCGTTCTCGACGACAAATCCATCCTCTGCGGCTTCGAAGGAGGTACTTACCATTGGCGCGACGTGGCCCTGGTAGCACGATTCAATATCCGGTGGCTGGAAGCATCTGTCGGGAATGATGCCTAGCCTGCACGTCAACCGATTTTTGTCAGATAAATAATTTTAGAAAAGATGATCGCGCGAAAACACGGCCGCATTCTTCAGACTTCCAGTATCAACGGAAAGATCGGATCTCTCCTTGGCGCCGCCTATGCGGCCGGCATGACGGGGCAGGCGCTCAATATCGATGGCGGAGTCTTGATGACCGGATGAGCCTCCGAATGGTTGAGGATGTCAAATTAACAAAGACGATGACCAGATGGATTCACATCAGCGATCTGCAACTCGGTCTGGGCAGGGCGGAGACCGACCCCAATGACGTGTTGGCAGTCGAATTGGTGAATAGGGTGATCGCGGAGAAACCGGACTTTGTGATCCTCTCCGGCGACTGTATCCATCAAACCCCCATCGACGATCAAGCCGGTCAGAATCCGGAATACGACAGGATCCGCCTCGAGCACTGGGAGATGTATCGAGAAACAATGGCGCCTTTGCTGGGGCACTGCCCGGTATTTTCAGTCGTCGGCAACCACGACCATACGTTTCCCGAGCTCAAGACCGACCTGTTCTGCCGCTACAACGGCCGCGAAGGCAGGACTGCCTACATCAGCGAAACCATCCACGGCGTACAGGTGATCTGCCTCGACGTGGTTCCGCATCGCCATCGCGGCGGCTTTCCGGCCGGAACAGAGCAGGAACGGTGGCTTCGGGAGGAATTGGCCGGTCCCTTCGACGGGTGCTGCCGGGTGGCGGTGGGTCACTATCCGATCTTTCTGGCGGCCGGCGTTGCCTTCTGCGTCGATTCGTCATTGCGCTACGACGAAGAGAGTGGCAATCCCGGTAGGCTGTTGCCGATACTGCGGGAAGCCGAAGTTGACCTCTACCTTTGCGGGCATCTGCATGTATACGAGCGCACGCGCTTCGAGAATCTGACGCAGGTCATGGCCGGAGCGAACCGCCTCGCCTATGGAACTCGGGCGGAAATAGGCCCCACCAGCTACCTGCAAGTCTACGACGAGCGACAGTGTTACGTCAGCTTCACGCTCAAGGACGATCAGATTGAGGCCACAGCGATCTCGCTTGCGGGTGATCCGATCGATGCCTGGACCCAGACTCTGAACCGCATTGGCCGCGTGTGAAGTTTACGGCACCGGAACGCCCAGCAAGTTGGCAGTTTCCAAAACGCCCTGCCAGACATCGCCAGCAATGGGAATTCCGTCGCGGCGTCGGGCCACGCGAGTCCGAGACTCCATGTCGCCAGGGGCCAGTACCTCCTTGAATCCAGGAGCCGGGGGAATCGCTCTGACCCTACGTTGCATTTCATCGGCTTGCCCGGCGTATTCGGCAAAGGGACGGAAAAGGTCTGCTTTAAAGACAATCATGGTTACCCCTTGGTGACGCAACGTCGGTCCCGCCCGCTCGGCTTCGGCGTAGGCATCGGACCCGGTAAAAATGCGCCCCAAGAACTCGACCGCCATCATTACGGCATAACCCTTGTGTGCCCCAAAGGGCAGATAGCTTCCTCCATCGACACAGTCGTTGGGATCGGTGGAGGGATTGCCGTCTTTATCGATGATACAGTCCGGAGGCAACGCTTCGCCCCGCCGAACGGCGTTAATGACCTTAACTCCGGACAAGGCGGTTGTCGCCCAATCAAACATCATAGGGGACTCTTCATTGGCGGGGAAGCCTACGGCAAGCGGGTTCGTATGCAGTACCCGAGCCTTTCCGCCGTAGGGCGCGGCTGTAGGCTCTTCTTCGCTGAGGCCCCCCGCCCAAACCATACCTACCATGCGTTCGCTCGCGGCCATTTCCACGTAATGTCCGAGGCGGCCGATATGGTTAGACTGCAGGAGTCCCGCGATCGCCACGTTCTGCTCTCGGGCCTTTTCAACGGCTACTTCCATAGCGTATTTGGCCGCTACCTGGCCGAAGGTCCAGTGGCCGCTGACCAGAACGCTGGTTGCGCTTTCCTCAAGAATTTCAGGCCGGGCCGATGGTAGAATTTCGCCTGCCTTAATTGCGGCGACATAGCTGGGTATATGCCAGATACCGTGAGTATCTACCCCACTGAGGTTGGCCAGTACCAGATGCTGCGCCACACTCTCCGCATTCTCCTCATCTGCTCCGGCGGCGAGAAGAATTCTCTTGACGAGTGCATGGAGCTCATCTGCCGTTCGAGTAATCCCTTTATCTTTCATAGGCATGTCTAGCCTCCGGCATACAGGTTGCTGCATCGGAAGCCAAGCAAATGACTGTCCCCTGAAATTCGACCTGGGCGCCGGCAAGGCCAGAAGCCATGGTCTACCCCAAACTCACACCTCACTCAACTACTCCGACTCTCTCTCACAAGTTGCCTAAGTCGACTTGCCTTTTGGTTGGGCTGGAGACTATTCTGGATTAACTCTAAACAAGGGGAAACATGTATATCATAATTGCGCCAATACAGATTAAAGAAGGCCATAGGGACGAGTTCGTTGCAGCGATGTTGGACGATGCCCGAGGATCCGTAAACGACGAGCCCGGGTGTCACCGGTTTGACGTTATTCAGGATGGGGCGGATCCCAACAGAATCTGGCTCTACGAAGTTTACGACGACGAGGCTGCCTTCCAGGCCCACCTGCAAGCGCCCCATTTTATCAAGTGGCGAGATGCGGTGAAAGACTGGTTGGATGAGGGATTCAAAGGTGCTGGAAAAGGCGCCCATAACATATGGCCCCGGGATGAAGCATTCCGGTGAGCGAGAACTCCAATTCAGCGGCGTCCTTGGGAAACCGCCGGGAAGTAATTCCCTCTGACCCTTCTGGAATGCTTCGCTAATTATTCAGATTCTGCACAGCAGGATTCGCGCGGACCATCTCTGGCGAGTAAACTTGGTGCCATCCTCCTTCATCCTCCACTTCGAAATCGTCGGCGCTGGAAGTCGGCTCCCAGCCCAGCACCTCGCGGGTGTGGTCAATATCATGCCATCGGTATTTGTTATTGGAGGAAGCCCGGAAAATGTCATACTGGAGGGAGAGGGGTGCGGCAAGGCATCGGTCAACTACCTGCACACAGTCGGCATGGCTCAGAAAGCCGAACACATGCCGGCGTTTCGTAGGCCTGTCTTCTGCTAGAACCGCACCCAGTCGAATGCACAGGATAGATATACCGAAAACGTCAGAGTAATAACGTCCCAAAGCTTCTACAAAAACCTTGCATGCACCGTAGAGACTCTTGGGCCTGACCGGGTCGAGGTGCGTTATCATCTTCCAGGACGAGCCCGCCTCACCGTATTTCCCCGCCGCCAGGGCCCCGTAGGGAAGATTTGTGTCATACTCGTAGCCGGTCTGGGTGTCGCCCGTGCTTCCGTACACTACCCGTTTGATACCATGCATGCGGGCGGCCTCATAGACGTTCCGAGTGCCTATAATACCCGCATGAAGGTGCTTTTCCCAGGTAGATAAATCATCGAGATAATTCGCCAGGTGGACCACCATTTCCACGCCTTCGAACGCCGGCAGGATGGCATCGAAGTCTGCGATGTCCGCCTGGGTACACGGGATGCCATCGACAGGACGACGGTTCAGCGCGCTCATTTCGTATCTATTGCCGAGATGCTTGACGATCAGTCCGCCGATCAGTCCGCTGGCCCCGGTTACGAGCACTTTCATCTTATCAGTATTCATGGATTTTTCATTCTGCAGGAAAATAACATGGCTTCCCTACTAATCTGTTGGGCTCAGATTCTGAACTTCTGGAAGGAATTAGGTAAAGGAAAGGAAATTGGGGGTAGGGACGATCAGGCAAGCGACAGATTGCGTTATGCTCTTTTACGAAGAGCTTGTTGGCCGCCTTATAGGCCGCAATCCCTTGCTAGTTGGACTGTATCTCATGGTTGCGCTTCCGCGAGCTCGCCATCGTATCGTGATTGGGTTGCTAGAGAAACAGTTGCATTCCGCCGGCCGAGCCTGGCCCGTCATGTTCCAGCGCCTTCCAATTTTTCGACGAACCGGTCGCAGATCCGAGCCACTTCTCGGGGACATTCAATGTGCAGGTTATGCGAGGCGTTTTGCAACCAATGTACTTGAATATTTTCCCTTTCGGGAATGCGGAGTTTGTCCAAGCTGGGCCTTTCCTGGCCACGATCGCCGTACAACTCGAGAATGGGCAACCCGGTCTTGCTGAGGAAATCGAATCCGTCCCACTGCCTCCAATAGGTAACGAATTCCCCAATTTCCGCCTCGCTCCATAGCGCCATCACCCGCTGCCTCAGCCGTTCATACTGGGCCTGCTGCCCGGCCGATAACGTATTGGTGGTCTGCCCACCAAAGGCATCCTGCGACACATGGTGACTGGTCCACCCTTCCAGAGAAATGACGCCTCGCACATTTTGTGGGCGCACCCTGGCTACTTCCAGCGCGACCATGCCGCCGATGCTATGCCCACCAACATAGAAGGAATTTAAGTCTTCGACATCCGCCACGCTTAAGACATCTTGGGCGAACACTTCAATGGAACATTTTTTTGGAGGAGGCCAGCTCCCCCCGTGCCCCCGCAGTTCGACTACGACCACCTGTCTTTTGCTGTCGAGCCGGTCGATAACTTCCTTCAGGGCGAAACTATCATTGAAACTGCCGGGTATCAGCACAAGCGGCGGCCCGGCTGCGGGGCGCAGGAGATAGGACAAATGGCCCGTTTCAAGCTGCATTTTACGCCGCCTAAAGCGCTTTCCCAGATCATGACTGGCCTCGTACCCGCCCATACCTGCCTATAAGTGCTCCTCCACTTCCCAGCCCACGCGCCCTGTGCCTCAATGCTTTGCTTCCGGTCACCATGCAGTTCGATGAAAAACAGTCCTATGTGAGCATAAAACAATAGCATTGGCCGCAAAAGACGACCTTCCGCCTTTATCAGGAAATCACGTCCTTCTGTAAGCTTCTCAAGACACTCACCCCTCCCCAATCGCCTCCTTGCATGGGACGCGGACCAGACTTTCGCCAAGGGCTGAGCTGGTCACGGATCCGTTCGAACTGATGCTGCACGAATTCCTCGCTCCCCAGTACTACCCCATCGCTGAAATACCGCACCCGGCAGCGTAACAGCTCGGCTCGGGAAAGCCGGCCGCCCTGTTTCATGATCTCGTATACATTTTTATGTTCACAGCCATCCCACAGGATGTGGTGAGACTCCCTTTCGGGCAGGGTTAAAAAAAGGTGGTCGGCGGCGGATTCCGACCAAAGAATCCGCAGTATGAAAAACATAACGCCGACGAAACACTACAGCAGCACCTTGCATCAGCTTTGTAAACTCATCCCGTCGCATTTGACGGAAAAACTCGCCCGGGAGTACGGGGTCGATAAAAAGGCGCGCACCTTCACGCCATGGAGTCATGTGGTCAGTCTGCTCTTTGCGCAACTGACCCATGCCATCGGGCTTAACGACGTCTGCGACACCCTGCGGCATCATGCGGCCAAGCTCAGGGCGATCAGGGGAGCGGTTGCACCGAGCCGAAACACTCTTTCGCATGCCAATAGGGAGCGCGACAGCGACATGATGGAGGCGTTGTTCTGGAAGGTGCTGGGGCATCTGCAAGAGCTTTCGCCGGGCTTTGGACCGGCCGGGCGCTACCGAGGCCTGCCCCGTCGCTTCAAACGGGCGATCCATGCGATCGATTCCACCACCATTGCCCTGGTGGCCAACTGCATGGACTGGGCCAAGCACCGTCGGCGCAAGGCCGCGGCGAAGATGCACCTGCGGCTCAACCTGCAAAGTTTTCTTCCCGGCTTTGCCGTCATTGAAGAAGCTTCCCATCACGACGACACGCGGACTCTGGCCCTGTGCGCGGGGCTGCAGGCCGGAGAGATCGCGGTTTTTGACAAGGCTTACGTGCATTTTGCCAATCTTTTCCATTTGAGCGAACGCGGCATATTCTGGGTCACGCGCGCCAAAGACAACCTGCGCTGCCATGTTTGCCGCAAGCGCCTGCGCAAGCCTCAAGGACCTATCCTGCGGGATGACGAGGTCACCCTGAAGGTTCCCGCCTCCCGCCGGCAGTATCCCGGCAGGTTGCGCCGGATCGAAGCCGAAGTGGAAGTCAACGGCGAGTGGGTCGTCATGGTTTTCCTCACCAACAACATGGACTGGGCCCCTTCCAGTGTCTGCGCCCTCTACCGCTGCCGCTGGGGCATCGAGGTGTTTTTCAAGCAGATCAAGCAAACCTTCAAGGTCTGCGATTTTCTCGGGCATTCCAAGCAGGCCATCCGTTGGCAGCTGTGGGCCGCCCTGCTGCTGCTCGTTCTGCTCCGATACATTGCCTTTATCAGCCAGTGGCCGCACAGCTTCACCCGGTTGTTTACGCTCGTGCGCGGCGTGCTCTGGGACCGCTTCGGGCTTTTCGATCTGGCGGACTTCTATGGGACAGCACGAACCCGATATCGAATGTGTTCCCAGCCTCAACAGGCTTACCTGCCCGGTTTCTCCCCTTAGCTCTGTGGGACAGCATCCGTCCATATCAACCATTTCCCCCCTGTTTTACATTTTGACTTTTTCCCAATATCAACCGCTATCCCGCTCCATCCCTCAGGCTTGCCTTCAGGGTTTAGGCCTTATGGGATGGCTGTGTTTTATGTTCTATATTCGGCTTGCCCCCGGCTTTCGGCATAGAGCCCTTACCAAAGAGCCCAATGCGGTATTCCTGCGCTGCCATTGTCCACGCTCGCTTGGCTCGCATAAGCGAGCAAATGCCCGACCGTGCACGCTTGAATCCTCCCATCGCTTCTCCATACCCGCAGTAGCGATAATCCTTCGGATCCTTGCACAATCCCGCTCGCAACGGATTCAAGTCAATGTAGGCTCCAACGATCTGCAATGCAAAGTGGCTGTCTTCCACCAGCACGCTCTTGAACCGCTCCGCCCAGAGCGTGCCGAACCGCTCATGGCTGCGGTTATACCAGATCGAAAAGCGCTGCTTGAGCATCTTCATGAATATCGATACATCGCCCATGCGACCCAACATCAGCTTTCGCCATGCCTTCGCCTCTCTGCCATTCTTCTGCAGCATGTCAGTCAATGACTCGATCGAGATTTTCTCCTCACCGTACAGGACCCAGAATCGCCGAAGTAATTCCTGGTCAGACACTTCCTGTTTCTTTGGAACCCGCAACAAGAGATGGAAATGATTGCTCATAATGCAATAGGTCAGTACCTCCACCCCACAGAAATCCGAGACCCTCCAGAGCTGCCTGCGAAGGATCTCCTTGCCTCGCTGACCCAGCAAACGCTGGCCTCCCACTATTCGCGAGATGCAGTGGTATACCGATTCCATCTCACTCTTAATTTTAACTCTTCGTAAGCCCATAGTTGCTAACATTCTCATCCATCTACGCCGAAGTCAATCTATTTTTTATCAGGTAGATAATATTTATTCTTGTTCGCCTTGCCCTAAGTTGCGGGGCGATAAGAGACAGGACAACTGAATGAGATCGCGGTATGTACTCATCGCTATCCGGTTCGGATTTTCCAGCCACGCTGGTTACTCGGGATTGGTCATGGGCGGTTGGGACTCGGCAACGGCGGATGCATGGGCGTTCACGGGTGGGTCTGGCACATGCAATGAACGCACTGGGATCACAACGGCCTTTCCCGGTGTTACGATCTCCGGGGTCGTATGCACATCTTGGCGCGTTTGCTGAGGAATCTAGGCAACATCTGGTTGCGGAATTTGGATGAGCGTGGTAACGTACCCCTGTGGGTAACGTTTTCAGAGCGGCCGCATGGGTGTGGGTCGCCACTCTCGTGATGGTGGCGGCAGCGGCTCGAGCAGCTTCATTCAACTTCACCAAGATTGCGGACACCGATACCTTGGTTCCGGGTGGTACTGGTACCTTCAGCGAGTTTGAAGGGCCGCCGGTAATCAGCGGTTCTAATGTCGCTTTCCCTGGGTCCGACTCACTCACCTTCGATGGTCTCTATCTTCACGATGGCGGCACCTTGTCGGCCGTGGCCGACCGGACGACGGCCATACCGGGCGAGCCCACCCTGAACTTCACCAGTTTTGACAATGATCTGTCGATTGACGGATCGACTGTTGCTTTCGAGGCCTTCGCCAACAACCTCGCGAGTCCGCTCCCGGCGGTCGAGAATATGATTCTTACATTCCAGGGTGGAAGCTTGACTATTCGCGCCTTCGAAGATCGGACGCTTGTCCCTCCCGCTAATTCCGTTCCATTCAGTGATGTGGACGACCCCATGATCCGCGCAGGCGCGATCGGCTTTCTGGGTAACGATGATGCATCGGATGAAGGCATATTCCTCGAAACCGGCGGAACGATCATGCGGATTATGGATCACTCTTCGCCGGTGCCCGGTTTGGCTACGTATAACTTTTCATCGTTTGACACCAATACGTCCTTCGACGGCACCACCTTGGCTGGGGAGTCCGATATCGTCGATGGGACGAACACCGACGAGATCGTTTTTACCGTGTTGCCTGGCGGTGGAGTGATTAGTGTAGCGCAGACCGTGAGCACTCTCATTCCCGGGAAACTTTCTGAGATCTTCGACGACCTTGCCGAACCGTCCATCGACCAAGGAACGGTCGCTTTCGGCGGAAGCGACGCCTCCGGCAACGAGGGCATCTATACTGATGAGGGCGGATCCCTTCGTCTGGTGGCCGATGAAAACACTACCGTCCCAGGCCGGAGTGAGCCCTTTACCGGCTTCGACACCAACGACACTGCGATCGACGATGGCCGCATCGTATTCGAGGGCGATTTTCTGACTGGAAACGGTCTTTTTTTCGAACGAGAAGGTACCCTTTCAAAACTCATCGATAGCGACGATATCCTGGACGGCAAGAACGTGAGCTCCTTCGATCTCGCCTTCAACGGCGCCATCAGCGGTGACCTGATCGCGTTTCGGGCATTTTTCACGGATGGCTCTGAAGGCATCTTTGTGGGCCAGATTCCCGAACCGAGAACAGTGGGGGTGTTCATAATGAGCGTCGTCGGAGTAGCCGCTTTGAGCCGCCGAAGGGGTAAGCAGAAGGCACCATTAGGGCCGACGTGACGATCGTTAATGCTCAGCTCTACCGTTGTCGGCCTTGAAAGATATCGGTGTGGCCAACCTGTAGCGCGATGCTTTCGAGCTGCTCGGTTCAGTACCCCCAAAAAGCTAAGCATAAACGTGCTGAAGACCTCAGTTAGGCTACAATCGTGGCCATCCGAATTTTCAGTATCCTATCAGTGCCGCGAGCAGTTCCTTGATGTAGCTCGCCATATATTCACTAACCGTTACACTTGACAAAACGGAGAGTGCGGCTTCCCTTACCGAAACACCGATTGCCTCTGCAGCTTCACGATCTTGTCTGATCCCGGAGATGCATTTCCGGTGATCCAGTCGTGACACTGAGGAGGCCTTGACTGCCTGATAAATTCGCCTTTGCTTTCGTGCATGTCGACTGCTGCGACGGTGATCGTGCCGACAACGGGGGATCGCGGTCCTCTTTTGCAGTATTCCGTGGGGAGCGTCCTGAGGCAGGGCGTGACAAATCTCGAGGTCTTCATCATGGGCGACGGGGTTACCGACGAAACCCGAGAGGTGGCCTGTGAGCTTTGTCGAGAGGATGACCGGGTCCGTTTCTTCGATCATCCCAAGCACGTGCGACGCGGGGAACCCCACCGGCATGCCGCGCTGCAGGAGGCTCAGGGAGAAATCGTGTGTTATCTCTGCGACCGCGACCTGATGCTGCCGAGCCATGTCACGGTCATGCGAAAAGCTCTGGAAGATGCTGATTTTGCCACGACCCGTGCCCTGCATGTGCGGCCCGGGGGACGACTACATTTTGGTCCTAAGGTCGATCTGGCCTTCCCCTACCAGCGCCGGGCTATCCTTCGCGGTAGGGCTCTGATTCCGTTATCCATGGCTGCACATACGATAGAACAATACCGGCGTTTGCCCGACGGTTGGCGTACTACTCCGACTGGCGTCTATACCGACCACTACATGTGGCGGCAGTTTCTAGCGCAGCCGGAGTGTCGATTCATGACCCGAGACGTGGTCACGATTCTCTATTTGAATCGCACTTTCGGAGTGAATTTGGCGTGGTCGGTTGAAGAAAGGCGCCGTGAATTGGCATCATGGTATTCGATTATCATCGATGCCGCAAAGTGCCGGGAATTCTGCCAGTGGGCCGAACAATACAAGCGGCAACTGTCTATGGTATATCTAAGCCGACTTCGTCTCGCCGGGCAACTGTATCCACGTTTCAAGCGGATTCCTCACCGACTTATTCGGCTGCACGCCAGGATCATTCGGGAGAACGTGGTCGAAATTCCAAACGGTCTTATTTAAAGACGCTCTTCAATACGCGGCATAAGCTCCTTGAGGGGAGGAAACTCTCGGGCTGCAGGGGCCAATCGAGCGGACCTGAAGGGCCAAGGTATCTCGAGATCGGGGTCATCCCAACGACAACCGAGATTGTCGTCTGCATGGTAGTCGCGATATGCCTCAGAGACCGCCTGCAGATGAAACGCATCGGTATGGAAATACCAACCGTGCAGAATACGTTTGGGAAAAGTGATACAGGCAAGACTTTCCCCTGAAAACTCATAGAGCGCCCAACGGCCCGATGTGGAAGACGCCTGACGGATGTCGCGAACACCCACGCAGGCACGACCAACGAGCAGGGCAAAATACTCTTCGTGCCGGAGATGAAGATGCATGCCACGAAAAACTCCCGCAGCGGTTTTTACCACACTCCACTGTACGGGCTTGATAACCGTATTCCAGTAATCCTGAAAGACTTCGGTAAAGGCGCCACGCTCATCGTGATGCATCGTGAGCTCCCTGAATTCCAAACCTTCGATAGGAAACCCGGCCACAAGGCCAATGGTCTCATTTCTCTTGGCTTTCATTGTGCTCCTGAGGCATTCATAGCCAGTCAATATCCAAGCACCAGCATTCGGGCCACGAAAAAGATCCCAGCCAGGGCGAGATAGAAGAGCGGATTGAAGCGGATGAACCCCCCAGGAGCAAGTATATCGCTGCGCACCGGCGTAGGGCTTGAATGGTCCTCGTTCGAAATGCCCGAGGGGCAGCGCAGGGATTCTCCTCGTCGACCGTTAGCACCTTTGTGAGTGAAGCTCCATCGCCACTGCCGTTCAAAATCGAAATAGCCGAGAGGTGCCACCATGGGTCTTGGAAAATGGGAACTGAGCCGAAAGAGCAGCTGTGCCTTGCCTGAGCTTTGGAGGCTGGCCAGTATGAAGATACAGGCAAATAGCAGACGGTTATTGGAATAGTTCAAACGGGAGGCCAATACGCTTAAGAGCAGTATCACACCGAGGACTGCCGCGGCCACGCGCACGGCCCGGTTAAACAGCAGTACCACGGCCGCAAGGTAGAAAAGCGGCGTAGCTGCCGGCCGGAGTAACTGGGAAACTGCAGGAGTGTCGAGAAAGGCCAGGAAAGGAAGGAATGTGCCTCTCGGGAAGGTGCGCAAGTGGGTAATCACAATGTAGATCACTAGCAGCTTCGCCGCGCCCTTTCCGCTTTTGAAGACTTTCCCACATCCTCTCTACCGACAAAGACTTCATCCATATCGCCGGTGTGATCCCAATCCAACTTCGTGCGAATCTCTAAAGAAAGGAACACAAGCTAAGAAATGAAGCATCAAAATCTTAGCGTCGTGGTGTAAGAATATAAGCTGGACGGCGAAGAGAAATGATCTCACGGAAGCACGGCGACACGGAGAGAATACAATCAGCGGCGTGCCCAAGGTCTCAGAAAGGTGAAATATCGAGGAGACTGAAACCCATTCGACTCGCGGTGTAGTGGGCTTCGTTGTCGATCAAGCGGGATTCGTCGCTGGCAAGAAAAATCGCTGTCCAGGCAAGGTCCCAGGCGGCACCTTCGACGCCGAGGGGTGCCAGGTCAAGGGCGGAGGAACCGGCGACGCTTGCGGGCTAACAAGGTCACTGAAACAGCCAGGTCGATGAAAAGGCGCGTTCGGGCGGCTTTCCGATTTTCGAGAAAATGCGATTTCCATCAGGTGCGCGCCCTGATCCTTTGTTGCCTATTGGTGAATGTTCCGCATCCTTGGGCAAACAGCACCAGGACAGGAGGAGAACGAAATGAAAATCATACGCTACCGCACCAATGGGCGCATCGACTACGGAGTCGGAACACTGCAGAATCCGATGGAGGAGGAGGATTGATTGGACCGCACGAGGCTGTGAAGGGGCAGAACGGAGACGGCGGGGTTCGGATCGGCGTTGATATAGGCGGTACGTTTTCCGACCTAGTGATGGTTGATATGGCGTCGGGGCATTACCGCGTGTTGAAGGTTCCGTCGACGCCGGAGAACTACATGCTGGGGATCAAAGAAGGCCTCGAGCAGGTCTTCACTGAAGGGGGTCCACGTCCCGCCCAGGTGTCGCTCTTTTTTCACGGTACTACGGTCGCGACGAACACGGTGATCGAGAAGACGGGTGCCCGGACTGGTCTGCTAACCACGGCCGGATTTCGGGATGTGCTCGAAGTAGGACGGACGGAACGTCCGGGCATCGATCTTTACAACCTGGCCATGGAGCGTCCGAAACCGCTCGTTCCCAGGAGGCTGCGGATCGGTGTTCCGGAACGCGTCACCTACCAGGGCGCTGTGCCAGAGCCGCTCGACGAAGAGGCTGTAAAAGAAGCGGTTGAACGGATGTTGAGGGCAGGGATCGAAGCTCTGGCGATTTCATTTATCAACGCCTATGCCAATCCGGTGCACGAAATCCGCGCACGGGAGATTGCCCGATCCATTCGTCCCGACCTCTACGTGGCAATATCGTCCGAAGTAAACCCGCAGTTCAAGGAGTTTGAGCGCACCAGTACGACTGTGTTGAGCGCTTACGTGGGACCACGGGTGAGCCGATACGTAGCCGGACTGAAGACGATGCTGACAGAAGTTGGCGTGGCGGCGCCTCTTCACATCATGCAGGCAAGCGGGGGCGCCATGACTGCAGACGGGGTGAGGGATCGCGCGATCTGTACAATTCTGTCCGGACCGGCGGCGGGCGTTCTGGGCGCTCTGAAGGTTGGGGAAACGATGGATGAGCCCAATTTCGTTTCCTTCGATATGGGCGGGACGAGTACCGACGTTTCCCTGGTAAAGGACGGGCAGTTCCGGATCGTCGAGGAGACGAAGGAAGCGGGGTACCACCTCCGCATGCCGATGATGGATGTAGTCACGATCGGCGCTGGAGGCGGCAGCATTGCCTGGATCGATACCGGCGGTGTTCTGAAAGTGGGGCCGGAGAGCGCCGGTGCGGTCCCCGGGCCCGCCTGTTACGGCGCCGGTGAGGAAGCCACGGTGACCGATGCGCATGTCGTACTCGGGTATATTGATCCGGAGTTCTTTCTGGGCGGGAAGATGCGCCTCGAGGCAGAACGTTCACGCGCGGCAATCCGGCGCCGTATTGCTACGCCGCTGGGCCTGAACGTGGAAGAGGCCGCCTGCGGCATCATCCGCATCGCCGATGCCAATATGATTCGCGCGATCAAACGAGTGTCGATAGAACGCGGGCACGACGTGCGGGATTTCAGTCTTATGGCATTCGGCGGAGCGGGCGGGCTCCATGCCGGTCAGCTCATTTGCGAACTCGAAATGCGGCGGGCGATCGTGCCGGTTCACCCCGCCGTTCTATCCGCCTGCGGGCTGGTGGAAGCGGATCTGGAATACCAACATGTGCAGTCGGTTCTGCGGCGGCTGGACGACATCGAGGGGGACGGCTTAGAGCGATATTTTGCCGCTTTGGAGAAGCGCGGACGCCGGGAGATGGCGGCTGCCGGCATTCGCGAGGACTTGCTCCAAGTTAAACGAGCGGCCAATCTGCGCTACCGCAAACAGGTACGGCTGGTGACGGTTGAACTCGGCAGCGCTACGGCCGACCACGCTTGGATCCGGGAGCAGTTCTACAAGGCGCACGAGCGGCTTTTCGGTTACGCTACGGAGGAACCGATTGAGGTTGTGGATATCCGTGTCGGGTGTGTCTCTCCATTGGCCGAGAGGGTCACCTGGAGGATGGCGCTCGAAGGCAATGGGGACCCTCTAAAGGGCAGTCGGCGAGCCTATTTTGAAGAGATTGGCGGTTATATTAACTGTCCCGTATATGCGCGCAGCCGTCTCCGCTCCGATTTCAACCTTCAGGGCCCTGCCATCGTCGAACAGGAGGAGACCAATACAATCATCCGTCCCAAGCAGTCGCTTACGGTTGATCCATGGAGAAACTTGATTGTTGAGAGTTCGTCGGATTTGGGGTCCGACAATCTCCGTCAAAGAGAATGAAGGTGAAATTGAAGACAGATTGCCAGCCATGAAAACGATCGATCCGGTTACGATGGAGGTTCTGGGCAATGCGGTGCTTTCAATCTGCGAGGAGATGAGCATCGTGTTGACCGGGACGGCCCGCTCGACGCTCCTGCGCGAGTCGGGCGATTTTTCGACTACCCTCCATAATGGGAGCGGGCAACTGGTGGCCCAGAGCAATACCCTGCCCGCGTTGGCGAGCCTGGCCCGCAGCGCGGTTCTGAGCCTGGTTGAGTACGTCGACCTCGCGACCGAGGTTGAGCCGGGGGACATCTATTATACGAATCATCTTGAGATCGGCGGTTCGCGCCTGAGCGATGTGAAGGCGATGGCGCCAGTGTTCCATGAGGGCAAGATCTTCGCCTGGGTAGCCAATTGCGCGCATTGGCCGGATGTCGGCGGCGCCTTTGCCGGCGGCTATGTGTGTGCGACGGATATCTTTCAGGAAGGGATTGTGATCCCACCGGTGCGGTTTTTTCGCCGTGACCAGCTAAACCGGGAAACCGTCGACATCGTGCTGAACAACGTCCGGGCACCTGCAGAGCGCCTGGGCGACATCCGTGCCCAGGCAGCCGCGATTCGACGTGGAAAGATTCGGCTTACGGAGTTAATTGCGAAGTACGGGGCGGAGATGATACAGGCATTTTTCGATGCCTATCTCGACTATACCGAGTCGCGGGTACGGCACGAAATCCGGGGTGTGCCGAACGGTGTCTACGAATTCGAGGATTATATGGACAACGACGGGATCGGCGACACGCCAGTCCATATTCGGGTGAAAGGGACGGTTTACGACGAGCGTATGGTGTTTGATTTCACCGGTTCGGATCCCCAGGTGAAAGGACCTATCAACGCCACGCCGGCGGTGGTGTGGGCGGGGGTGAATTTCGCCGTACGGGGTGTAACCGATCCGTCAATTCCCATTAACGAGGGGGTCTACCGCCCGCTCGAAGTAATCGCTCCCCTGGGCTGCTGGTTAAACGCAAGGCACCCGGCGCCCCGGCAACACTGTACCCATGAGTCGGGCAATCGGGTCGTCGATTGCGTCTTGGGAGCATTAGCCCAAGCGGTGCCGGATCGGGTACCCGCAGCCATGCACGGGACCAGTTCGATCATGATCATGACGGGCCAGGATACCCGCATCGAACCGCCCGAGTTCTTCATGTTCTTCGAGAACCTTGCGGGCGGGTTCGGGGGACGGCCGGACAAGGACGGCATTGACGGCATCCGAACCGGTGTCGGCAACGCGACGAATGTGCCCATCGAACTCGCCGAGGCCGAATTTTCACTGGTGACCGAGAAGTACGAGTTTGTCACCGATAGCGGTGGCCCCGGAACCTACCGCGGGGGCTGTGGATTGCAGCGTATCATGCGGATCGACAGCGATGCGGATTCCGAGATCCTGTGTGTGTCCTCGGCAGACCGGACGGTGGGCTGCCCCTACGGACTACACGGTGGCAAGCCCGGGGCGCCGGGGCGGTGGGCAGCAAATCCGGGGACAGAGAAGGAAGCACGATTAAAGGGTAAAGATCACCTTCTTCTCGGGGCGGGTGACACCTATTCAGCGTGCGCTCCTGGAGGCGGCGGATGGGGCGCTCCCTTCCAGCGGGCGCCGGAGGCGGTGCTCGAGGACGTACTCGAGGAGAAGGTTTCGCTCGAGGCTGCGGCGCGGGACTACGGAGTCGAAATCCGGCCCGGCAACCTGGACATTGACTGGGAGAAGACGGCGCGGCTGCGGGCGCGCGGTGTGTGAGAAATCCAGCCGCGACGGGTCTGGGCCAACCGAAGGCGAGTGATCGTATCGGCACGGAGGTGAGTCAGGCCTGGTTCTAGCATTTTGAGGTAATGCGAACCGTCCTCTATTAGCCGGGTGCCGTCACCAACGAGCATACCACCATCGCGACAGCCATGGGCATCAGTCCCAAAACCCAATTGAACGACACCCTTAAAAAGCCTACTCCCCGCAGCAAACTCCAGGGAATGATCAAGTTCAACATTGAGGCCCTGCCCTTCTACGTTACTGAAGACGCAAAGGGCAAGTCGGATGCGAACCCCTGTTCCGGATCACTGCGACGGGTTGGCGAGCCGGGCCCAGTGCTTAGCAATGGCCTCCGCGGTTACGCGCACAGCCAAGGCCTGCCCGGCATCGTTCCAGTGCATGTTCCTGCCACCTAAAAACAATTGGCCCGGATCCTTCTCGTTGAACACAGGAAACAGATCCACATGCGCAATATCCTGCTGCCGGCAGGCCCGCACCACGCACTGCGTCAGGTTTTCAGGGGAATAACCCGCGTGCGCGGACAGCACCTCGTAGTGGAGATCAAAGTTCTTCGTGAGGTCGACGCCGGAGGGCTGGATCACAACGAGAAACCGAATCTTCCTCGCCTGCAGTAACTCACTGGCCTTCTTGAGCACCTTTTCCATGAGCCGCGCCTTGAGCTTGCTGGAAGGGGCACCAGGATCCAAGGCTAGATCGATGTCGTAATGATCATAGACGTGTGTAGGTTGCGGTGCGCGGTCCAGCAGGTAATACTTATACTCGCGGGCCGATGCGGCCCTGTAGCGCCTCAGCTTGGCCGGTCCGAAGTCGGCACCCGACATGGAGTGCCTGAGCTTGACTGCCGCGCGAAAGAGCATGAAGCGCGTCAACCTGCCTTGCGGCGGATGGAGTCCCCTCTTGAAATCACCCGGGTGTGGCGCATGATGTGTGCTTACCAGTTGCCCCGCTTCGTCCAAGACAAACAGGCGGTTCCGCAGCAGGTCCCCGAAATCGTTATCAGCAAAGATGTGAAAAATCACAAGGTGCGGGCGCAGGGTGTCGACTTCATTTTTCAGACGTAGCAGGCATTGATCGTGTCCGTACCCGACGACCCCCGCGTTGAGTACCTGCACCTCGCGTGCACCATCGACAGCCAAGTGCCGCTCAAGCTGCGAGGCAAAGGTGTCTTCCAGGCGCGAAAAACGTGCCTGCACGTTGGAATCCCCGTACACGACAATACGCGGTGAGGCATTCGGGCGCACGGGGGCGCCCCATATGCCGATTTCATTGGTGTGCCAAGAAATGGCCTGCCCTCCGTTTTCGGGCGCGCGCTGATAGACGCGCTCAATGCTCGGCTTCAGGGCCACGAGGTAATCCGGGTGGAACTCGTAAGCCAATTCTCCCATGGGCGGCGGTAGGCTGTCTGGGAAAATGACACGCAATGCCACTTCGAGGCCCGCCAGCAGGGCCACTGAAAATACCAGGATCAACAGCGTATCCCGGAACAGGATTTTCCATGTTGCTCGTTCTGCCATGGTGCCCTCGTCATGGCCGGAGCTGGCTTGTCGCACAAGCTCCGACCACTGGCAGGGAATGAACAAGCTCACCCGTATACGGAAATCGAGCTTGACTTGATGATGAGGTAGACTCGGGAGCCAACGGTCAGGGACAGTTCTTCCACAGCGTCTCTGGTTAGTTCGATGACAATGGGATTTGTCGAAGTATCCTCCAACTGAGCGGTGATCACCTGCCTGGAGTCTACCGTTTCCAGGGTACTGATGATAGCGGAGAGGCAATTACGCGCGGACAGGCCCTCCATTCGTCGCGTCGCAACGAGGACAGCATGTGGGCAAACATCTCCTACTTTCTGGAGCGCGTGATCCCGGTTGCTGAGGAGTCGGGCGTACGTATGGCACTGCATCCCGATGATCCGCCGATTCCGGAGCCCATGGGTGGCGCGGCGCGCATCGTATTCACCCTGGAACAATACGAGCGCATCTTCGCCCTGGTGCCGAGCGAGGCGAATGCCATGCTGTTCTGCCAGGGCTGTGTGAAAGAGATGGGCGTCGATGTCTACGAGGCGATCCGGCGCATAGCGACGGAACGCAAGATTGTCCGCGTCCATTTCCGCAACGTGCGGGGCTCAGGGTGCTACTTCGAGAAGGTCTTTGTCGATGAGGGCGACGTCGATATGTTCCGCGCTATGCAGACTTACAAGGAATCCGGCTTCGAAGGACCTTTCATGATGGACCACGCACCGCAGATTCGGGGCGACGTGGAGGGTGCACGGGTGGGACCTGCCCTCGCCACCGGCTACATCCGGGCGCTGATCCAGTCGGTTTATCGATGACCTTCGCCCCGCCTTCCCTCAAGCGAGCATCGACTCGCCGAGGGTAAAACGATCTTCCTCAATCTCCTTGACTCGGCCGGGGTAAGATCTTATCTTACTCACATGAAAACGGTCGTATCGTCCAAAGGTCAGATCGTGTTGCCGATTGAGTATCGCCGGCTCGACCGGATCTTGCCAGGACAGGAGTTCAAAGTCGAACGCATTGAACGAGGTGAATACATTTTCAAGCGCCAGCCTACGGGCGACAACGAAGGTATGGTGGATTGGCTGCTCGATTGTCCCGAGCGAGGATGGTTTCAGGCAATCGAGTCCGAATCCACCACGACGTTGTGAGTTACCTTGTCGATGCCAACGTTCTAAGTGAGCCGACTAAGCCCACTCCCAATGAGTCTGTAGTCGATTGGTTGCGGCGCCACGAAGCCGATCTGGCTGTCGATCCCATTATTCTGGGCGAGTTGGAGTACGGCATCCTGGTTCTACCTGATGGGCAGCGCCGTAAGAAGCTCGAAGATTGGTTTGCCAAGGGCGTTGAGCGCCTGCGGGCACTGGAGTTCGATACCGCTACCGCTGCCCAATGGGCCCGGCTTTTGGCTCGGTTGAAGAAGAATGGACGAGCGATGCCCATCAAGGACAGTTTGATCGCCGCCACGGCGATTCGACACCGCCTCACCGTGGCGACAAGGAACACCAACGACTTCCGAAAGGCCGAAGTCAAAGTGGTGAATCCGTTCGTTAGGCTTTCCTCCGAATGAACTGCCTGGACCATGAATCAGATCGCCGAGGTGGAACAAGCCGGGGCCACCGTTTATTGCTCGATGGGCCAGAATCGAGAATACCACCAACGTCGATATGACTTTGAGCCGCCCAGGCAGAAAAAAGCTGCCCCGATAAAAGAGAAGCGCCGCGTGGCGGCGTCCGAGCGAACCGGGCTGCCGATCGAACGATCAAATTCACCCGTATACGGAAATCGAGCTTGACTTGATGATGAGGTAGACTCGGGAGCCAACGGTCAGGGACAGTTCTTCCACAGCGTCTCTGGTTAGTTCGATGACAATGGGATTTGTCGAAGTATCCTCCAACTGCGCCGTAATTACCTGCCTGGAGTCGACCGTTTCCAGGGAATCGATAGTAGCGGAGAGGCAATTACGCGCCGATAGGCCTGCCATTCGCTGGGTCGCAACGAGGATATCGTGGGCAGGAATTCCGATCATCAGGCGCGTCCCGATCGGGTGGTCGGTGCGCAGAATCGAGATTTTCTGTCCTTTCTTGTTTTCTCCTGGTCTCAGGACAGTGGAGTGTTGACTCTGGGCAGCAACGGTTGCCGGAAGGATATTCTCAAAACCCTCCGCAGACGCCGTCGCGTAGATGTCGGGTCGGGTGAAAACATCCGTCGGCTTTCCCTGAGCAATGACGTTTCCCCCCTGCAGTGCAATAACCTCGTCGCAGAGAGCCTGCAGTTCGACGGGATTGTGAGAAACGATCAGGATGGGAATCCTGAAACGGTCGCGGACACGCAAGAGGTACGGCAAGATGCGGTGCCGCAGCTTGATATCAAGGGAGGCAAGAGGCTCATCCAGCATGAGCAGACTCGGGCCCGAGCACAGTGCCCGTCCGAGTGCAACGCGCTGGCGTTCGCCCCCTGACAAACCCGAAATGTTCCGCAGCAACAGGGGCTCGAGCTCCAATACCCGAACGACTTCCAGCAACATTGTCGCGAAATCATGACCTGCTCGCAGGGCTCGTCTCGCTCCCGATTCCAGGTTCCGCTGCACGTCGCGATGGGGAAAGAGCAGATGATCCTGAGGCACGTAGCCGATTCCGCGTTTTTCTGGGGGCAGGTTGATCCCATTTTCACTATCGAGCCACACATTCTCTCCGCAACGAACGTAACCTCGGGCCTGACGCCGCAGACCCGCAACCGCTTCCAGCCAAGTCGTTTTTCCGGAGCCGGAGGGGCCAAACAATCCGACCACTCGCCGGCTGGAAGTGCAGTCGACGTCGAGCGTGAATTTGTCAAGCGGCAGGCTCAGACACATCTCCAGGGCAGATCTCTTCATCTTGCGCCAGCTGAGGCTGAGGAATGAGCGGGAGGTCGGGACAACCATTCCGTCAGAAAAATCGCCGTGAAGCCGACCAATAGAGCCACCACCAACAAGGTTTTGGCCCGTTCTTCACTACCTGCCTGTTGCGCACTGAAGATGGCCGAAGCGAGCGTCTGAGTCCGCCCCGGGATGTTTCCGGCCACAGTAACCGTAGCGCCGAATTCACCCATGGCCCGGCTGAATCCGAGAATCATGGCGGCGATCAGGCCGCGCGCCGCCAGCGGTAAGGTGATGGTAAAAAACGTATGCAGCGGGCCGTAGCCCAAGGTGCGGGCCATGGCTTCTAACCTGGGATTGACCTCCTCGAAACTGACTCGCGCGGTCCGCACGACCAAAGGCATCGACATCACGCTGCATGCCACAACAACGGCCTTCCAGGTGAGCAGAATGTCGAGATCGAAACCGATTGTATTCCGTCCCAACGGGCCACTGTCGCCCAGCAGGCGGAGCAGTAGGTAACCGACAGCAGTCGGCGGCAGCACCAACGGTAGACCGACCACCGAGGAGATGATGGATTTTCCGGGAAACTCGTAGCGGGCCAGGGCATATGCGATCAGCACCCCGGGCAGCATCACGACGATGGTGGATAGAGCGGCCCAAAGCACTGTGGAGGCAACGACTGAGGTGAGCGTGACCACGATTTTACTCTTTATGAACGCACAGAAACGGGGCAGTTAGGCACGGACGGCCCGGCGGTCCGTGCCTACCCCGCCGCAGCAGGTCGATGGACCGATACCAAGTAAGGAGTGGCCGACGCACTCGCCGAGGGGACCGGCCACCGCTCTCTTTGGTACCGCTCAAGAGCAAGGCCAGCCTCCGGCGAATTGCTATACCTAGACGGGTGCTCCAAGTCAGAACTTGTCTCATCACGGCCATGCGATTTTCAACGCCCGGCTATTCCCCGGAAATCAAGGTAAACCCGTGTTCTGCAAAGAGGACCCGCGCGGTGGAACTGCCGAGGAAGTCCAGGAAGTCCCTCGCGCGTTCCGGCGCCGCCGTTGCTTTGATGACCGCCACCGGGTATTCAATTTTGGGCCCCTCGCTGACGGGCAAATCGTAGACCAAGCGAACCGCCTCTTGCCGCGCGACGTAGTCCGTACGGTAGACGATGCCAACGACATCAACGCTGCCCTCGACCTGGGCCAACGCGGCACGCACATCGGGAGCCGGGGCGACACGGTTCTCGATCCGGTTCCAGACGCTACTGCCATCCGGACATTGGAGCGACTCCAACCACCGCCTGGCGTAACGGCCCGCGGGAACGGAGGCGGGATCACCGATGGAAATATAACGGAAGGAGGGGTCACAGAGATCGGTCGGCGACGCAATTTCGTATTCCGCTCCCTTGTTTGCGATCACCACAAGACTGTTGGATAGGAGAGTGCAGCGTGAACCGCTCAAGAGCCTGTCGCCTTCTTCGACTCGATCCATCCATCGCTCGCTGGCACTCAGAAACAAATCGGCACGAGGAACCTCAAGCAACTGTCGCGCAAGCGCGCCTGAGCCTGCGAAATTGTAAACCATGTCAACGGATTTGTTTTGGCTGTAGGCAGCCCCGATTTCCTGAAGGACATCGGTCAGGCTGGCCGCCACGAAAAGCGTTAGCGATGGTGATTCTACCGCTTTTTCGGATTGCTTTCCACAACCGAGAAGTGCCGTCAGCAGCGCAAGCATCGTAATGAGAAACAGGTATTGGTTCATGCGAATACGCATTCGGCTCAGTTTGCAATTATATTTGCCAATTTGACAAATATATTTGTTAAATAACCCCTTGATTGAAATTCGGCACCATCACGCGGCTATGGTGGCGTGCCGCAGCCAATGAACAAAATCCAGCGAAAACGAAGGGAAATCGGACTGTCGCAAAGCGATTTGGCGGCACGATGCGGCGTTTCGCGGCAGCTTTTGAGTCTGGTTGAACGCGGCAAGGTGAAGCCCGGTGTAGAGACGGCGCTTCGGCTCGCAGCGGTTCTCAACACGACTGTTGAGCGACTTTTTTCTATTGAAGCTGCCGGTGAGGAACCGGTGCTGGTCTCGCTCGTGCCAAGCGGCCCACCTAGAGAAGGCATACGGCTGGAGGTCGCGCAAGTGGAAGGTGATTGGTTCGGCTCCCCCGCGGATACCATTACAAGCGTTGCTGACGGTTTTTCCCACTGTGACGGAACTTTGGAAATCAGAGAGGGACACACCTATGCCCGGCTTTACAGCAAGCTTTCGGAGCTCGAGGGCAACCTGATTATTTCGGGTTGCGACCCGGCGCTTGCTCTCACGAGGGGTGACACGAGCAGCAACAATGGGCGCATTATCATTCACTATTGCGGGAGTCGGCAGTCCCTTGAAATGCTGAACGCTCAATCGGTGCATATCGCGGGCTTTCACTACCCTGACGAAGAGGACGGCGGTAATCTGGCCCGGATCAAGGCCAGAGATCAAGCTGATGACTGGGCCGTGTTTCGGTTCTCAACGTGGGATATCGGTTGGATGCTGACGCCCATCGCGGAAAGGGGCTTTCGGCAGGTCGAGGACCTGCTCAATCCCGAACTGCGCTTCGCCAACCGCGAACCTGGTTCCGGAGCGCGTGTCTGGCTCGACCATCAACTGGCAAATCGGGGAATTCAGGGACACCGTATCAATGGCTTCGAGAACGAACACCACACTCATCACTCCTGCGCGTTTGCCCTCCAAGGCGGGGTCGCCGATGTCGCCCTGGGCCCCCGGGCCATTGCCGACGTCTTCGAACTGAGCTTCATCCAGGCTTCGGAAGTCGGGTTCGATCTCGCAGTGCCGGTATCATACCTTAGCCTAAGGCCAATCTCGAAGTTTCTAAATCAATTGACTTCGCGCAAGGTTCAACGGGAAATCGAAGGCATCTGCGGCTACTCAGCCATTCAGGCGGGTGACCGAATCTTGTAGACGAACGGTTCCTAGTCTCTGGCGACAGGCTAATTCGTAGCGGGAAAGGCAGGGCGAGGCGTCCTTGCCGAGCTGCCAGAGTGCGGCGATCTGCGGCTCGGCAGGGACGCCTCGCCCTACCAAAGGAACCGCCGTTTCGAACGTTGCTTGAATAGTCCGGTGCGGGAACGCGACAGCGGCCAAACCTTCAAGCACCGCTTCCGGGAGGGACAACGTCGTAAAATCTGGAAAGAAATCAGCCCTTCCGATCGGTCCTTGATCGGGGGAACGATGACTGCTCTGACGCGGTAAGTGCTTCCGCCGAATTCAATAAAGGGAAGGGCAAAGGGAAAGATTCCGGCGGGAAAGTCGTCTTCCCATGAATTCTTAAACATCAAAAAGGCTGAAACACCGACGTCGAAAAGACGGAAACGCCGGCGCACCGAATATCCGAAATACCCGCTCCAGTCGTAATATGAATCCAGGAAGATATTCCCTTCCCGCGCGAAGAGGTAAGGTCCTTTTTGTGCCAGCTCGGCTGAAAAACCGGCTCCCCAGGTGAATTCATTCAAGTGCGGTTTCGGCCTAACGTGGTAGGTGAATCCGTTGAAATGAACCCACTGGTTCAACCCGTTGTCGGCGCATAATGGGAAGGCGCCGGCGACAAGAAGCCAGACAGCAGGAAGAAGACACCGAGTATTAATGAGACATCACCTTCGGAAATCGGTACTTTTCATACGCCTTCAAATGATAGGAGTTTTTGCAATCCAATTCCAGTCCCAAGAGGGCACAAAGCATCGAAATTGCTTCCGGGGCCCGGCGAGTTCGGCCCGATCCTATCTCTGACGAAGATCCTCGGTAGCTCGGCTATCCAACTCGAGCGTTTTCGGGTCAAGCGCAACCCCGTAGGCTTCCCGTGCGGCTTCGATACTGACCTTTCCGTTTCGCACATCGCGGGCGACCGCTTCTGGATCCCGTTCCAGAGGATCGCCCCAGCCTCCTCCTCCCGCCTGGCGGTGGTAGATTCGCTCTCCTTCCACAATGGCCGTGGAGATCATTGTAGGAAGGACCTCTTCGCGATCTGTGTGTTGGAGGATGTTGATGGATCCACCCCCGGGCTTGCCACCCTGCAGACCGTAGGGGAGATGATCCCGCCGGTCGGAGCGTATGGCCAGATGGGCCTTTCCGGAAAGCAGACGCCACTCCCGCTCGATCGCGAGACCTCCCCGGTACTTACCCGCGCCGCCGCTGTCGGGAACGTAGCCGTAGCGCTCGATCCGGATCGGATACCCGCACTCCGCTTCTTCAATTGGGATATTACTGGCAACGTTGGCGGGGTTGCACAGTCCGTCGTTTCCGTCCCGATCCGGACGCGCGCCCCAGGTGCCCGAGAGCAACTCGTAGAAGATGTAGGGGGTTCGATCGGGGTTCTGACCACCGATGATGACAATCGTGTTTCCTCCTTCCCCGGCAGCGTGAATCCGATCCGGGAGAAGCCCGGCGAGCGCCCCGAACACGGTGTCGGCGAGCCGAAAGCCGGTGATCCCACGCATCGAGGAGGCAGCGGGCATGACGCCATTCACGACCGTGCCCGGAGGGGCGATGATCTCGAGCGGCTTGAACATTCCGGCCGTGTTCGGAATGTCCTCTTTGAGCGCCGAGCGAACGCAGAGGGCGACGACGGAAGCTGTGAACGACAGGGTGTTGTTGATCGCGCCCGGCACCTGCGGGTCCGTCCCCGTAAAGTCCGCCGTAAGCGTGTCTCCCTTCACCGTCACCGTCACGAGGAGCTTCACCGGGGGCCCGCCGACGCCGTCGCTGTCCATGTAATCGGTGAAAGTATGACTCGCATCCGGCCACGAAGCAATTTCGGAGCGGACCAGGCGTTCCGTGTAGTCGATGAGCTCGCGCGTGGTGTCCCGGAAGGTTTTCGGACCGTATCGACGGAGCAGGTCGTGGATTGCGCGCTCTCCAATGTGACACGCAGAGAGCTCAGCCATGAGGTCGCCGATCGTCATGGTTGGGACGCGCACATTCGTCCGGATTAGAGCGAAAATGGCCTCGTCCGGCTCCCCCCTCCGATAGAGCTTGAGCCACGGGATGCGAAGGCCTTCCTGAAAGATTTCCGTGTTGTCACATGCCGAGCTACCCGGAAGACGTCCACCCAGGTCGAGGTGATGGGCCGTGCTGACGGCAAAAGCTACCCGCACGCCTTCCCAGAAAATCGGTTTGACGATGAAGATGTCCGGGATGTGCATGCCGCCCTCGAAGGGATCGTTGAGGATGAACACGTCCCCCTCTTCCAGGTCTTCACCGAATTTTGCAAACAGGGTGGCCAGCGCAAAGGGCACGGAACCGAGGTGGAGTGGAATGGTGACTCCCTGGGCAATCATCTCTCCGTCCGCATTGCAGAGCGAAGTGGAATAGTCCAGACAGTCCCGTACGATGGTCGAATAGGCGGTTCGATAAAGCGCCATGGCCATCTCGTCGGCCCCCGCGGCCAAGGCGTTCTGGATGATTTCGCGGGTGATCGGATCTATGGATTCAGGCATGGCGGCGCTGGATGTGGATGTTCATCTGCTCGTCCACCCGCGCGAAGTGTCCCGGCGGCACAACCACGGTAGAATCGTATTCGTCGATGAGCACTGGCCCGGGAGTTCCGTCTAGAGCGGCCCGTGGGGCGACCGGCGTGCTGATCATGCCCCAATCGGGACCGAAATAGGCATCCCGGGAGAGACCGGACACTTCGTCTGCGTTTGCAGGACCGATTCGTGCTTCCTGGTAGGAGACTTCAACGCGTCCGATGAGTCGAATGGCGACGATTTCGACGACACTGTCCGAATCGGCTCGATGCCCGTAGTGCCGCTCGTGCTCCTTGTGAAAGTCCTTCCTCAACTGCCGGAGTGCGGGCTCGTCGAAAGCCGCCGAGGAGGTCGGAATGCTGAGCTCCGAGGTCTGCCCGCGAAAACGGGCGTCGACGCTGCAATCGAGTTGGACGGATGTTTCGGCATACCCCTCAGAGCGGAAGCGCTCGAGTAAACGGTTCGTGACTTCATGCCGGAGGTCCTCGAGGGCTGCGGCGGAGATCTGCTCTCTAGAGATGGGACAGCTGATGACGTCGTGATGCTCGACGCCGCTGAAAAGCAGCCCGAGGGCACTGAACAACCCGGGCAGCGGAGGGACAATGACGCGGTCGATATTGAGATCGTTCGCCAGTCCCGCAGCGTGAATCGGACCGGCCCCACCGAACGCCATAAGAACAAATTCCCTAGGATCCCGTCCGCGCTCGGTGGACACTTCGCGAAGCGCGCGCATGGTCCTCGCATTTCCGATCCGGTGGATCCCGTCAGCGGCTTCGAGGAGATCGAGTCCCATAGGCGCCGCGATCCGGTCGTGGATGACCTGCCGCGCGATCTCCGGATCGACCTCTACTTCCCCATCCGCGAGTCTGCCCGGACGGATAAATCCGAGGACAACGTTCGCGTCCGTGAGGGTCGGTTCCGTCCCCCCTCGTTGATAGCAGGCCGGCCCCGGCACAGCTCCTGCACTTCTTGGACCGACGTGCAGTCCCTTTGCCGCGTCGAGATAGGCGATACTTCCCCCACCCGATCCGACCTCGGCGATGTCGATCGTGGGGGCCCGAATGAGCTCTCCTCCACCCCCCATAAGCCGGCTGCTGGAAGACAGCGAGGCGCCCACTTCGTACTGCGCGCTGTAGGAGATTTCGCCTTCCTCGATGATGGAGGCTTTTGCGGTGGTTCCACCCATGTCCAGGGTGATGACGTTCTCCAGTCCCAGCCGGGAAGCGGTCAGTCTGCATGCGAGCACACCGGCCGCAGGCCCCGATTCGAGCATGAAAACGGGACGACGAGCGCTTTCTGATTCGGGGGCGAGGCCCCCGGATGACTGCATGATGAATAAGGGAGCCCGGATGTTCAACCTATCTAGCCCCTGGCGCATTTCCGTGAGATAGCTCTGCATGATAGGGCGCACGTAAGCGTTGACCGCCGTCGTCGCGCTACGCTCGTATTCCCGCCGCTCGGGAAGCACGTCGGCCGAGAGGGAGACCTGAAGCTGCGGAAGTTCTCTGGAGAGGAAGTCGCCTACGACCCGCTCGTGTTCGGGATAGGCATAGGAGTGAAGGAAGCAGACGGCTACGGATTCCACACCCTCTTCCGACAAGTCCCGTTTGAGCTGCTCGAGTTCCACCGGGTCCACGGATTTCAGCACTTCACCGTCCGCAGCAACGCGCTCACCAATCTCGAATCGAAGGCGACGCTCGATGAGCGGGGGAGGTTTTTCGAAGAAGAGGTCATAGATCTGCGGCGCGCGAATACGCCTAAGTTCCAGCACGTCGCGGAATCCACGGGTCGTGACCAGCGCGGTTTTCGCCCCACGCTGCTCAAGCACTGCGTTCGTGGCCACGGTCGTACCGTGACACACTTCGCCGACCTTGCTGCCCTTCTCGCCGGACTTCTCCAGGAGATATCTGATACCGTCGAGGACGGCCGTCTCGAAGTCCGGTGGCGTGGACGGGACCTTGTGGCTCAAGAGACGCCCCTCTCCGTCGATGAGGAGGACGTCAGTAAAGGTGCCGCCCACGTCGGCGCCAATGCGGATGGCGGAGATCTTCTCGGTCACGGGCTGGGAATGATCCGAAGGATGTCGTGAGAAGGGTTTTGAGAGTTGTGCAGCGCGAGTTTTAGCAAACATCAATTTCTGAGTCCGGGCAACGCGAATCATTGCATCTGGCGGATGGCGGCGCGCACATCGAGATCTTCCGCCTCGCCGTCAAACCCGTGACCCAAACACCTCATCGAACGACCTGAGCATGCGGCAGGCGAGCCATGACCGGCAGCTGTTTGTAGCCTCGTTTTAGAATTCTGTAGAAATTCTGAATGGATCCGCAACGCTATCCCCATCGACAGGCGGTTCCATGCCCATCTCGCATCCCAAAGCCCGACTATCTCTTAATCGAACCACTCATCATCCGGATCAAATGGGGGCAACACAAAATTGATGATCTTCATGGAGCGTTCTTTTTCCACAATTGCACGATGCCTGACCCCGGGAGGGATGAGAATGGCCATACCCGGTTTGACAGGTTGGACCTTCGCATCCAATTCCAACTTCCCCTCACCTTCGAGGAAGAAGTACACCTCGGTGTGTGATTTGTGATAATGGATTTTAGCATTCGACGAAATCTCGGTAACGTGAAGGCTGCACAATCCATTATTCTCCGCTATGAGCCCGCGCTGCGCCGTGCCGCAGGGACAGGGAATCCCGGCGATCGTCTCAAAATCGACCCAGATCGGTTTTAAGGGCACTTTCATTGACGATTCTCCTGTTCTCATTCCGGTACCGTTATTAATACGACGAACCTCCGGAACGCCAATCCTGAGCCCGGCTGCCGTACACTCAACACGAAAGACGTTGAAATTCCTGGCTCCTGGAGACGTCTCTATTCACCAGAAGTTCCTTGGCCGAATATAGACGCGCCACCGGGACGGTTTCGCTGGGCTTTGGCCTGGACCGACCGAAGAGCAAATTCTTATCGGTACCCGGTGGGTTTCCGTTTCGAGCAATACAATTCCGTCAGTTCCCTTGTCATCGATCGAATGTTGATCTACTCCACCTGTCTTGGTGAGAGCGACGGTGAGAAGCTGATTTTTGCCGGCACAGATCTGGCCTTACATGATGTGCGGGGAAAGACGGTCTTTGACTATGCGAGACGAAATCCTGCTGTGGCACAGCTCCTCCCCGGTCTGGCCCGCGATTCAGCATCTCCACAAAACACCATCGCTACCATACGGAACAGCCAACAAGGTTCTCCCTCGATGGAACGTGCCGGTACATTGACCCCGTAATCAATAGAATTCTAACGACAGCAAAGTGAACCCAATTATGCACTTTCTCCACACAGGGAAAACAGGGAGATCCGCTGTCAAGTACACACTAAGCAACAACCTTGTTTCTAATAATCTCGTCATCCATCTGCTTCTCTCAAGGCGGCGTAGATGTCGTCGGCCTCCTTCAGAAGAGACGGAGCCATGTGACTGGAATCCACCTCCCGTACTCGCGGGGAACGGATTGTAGCTGCAGCCGACATAAGGGAGTCCCCGTTTTTGCTTCCGATTGCTTCCGCCAGCTTGTGCAACTCTGTCTCAGGATCCTCGCAAAGTGCCTCATAGCTGAGAAGGAACAATCGGTCTCCCTCGGCTAGCAGGTACCGGTATGCAACTACCCAGTAATTCAGCCAGAAGGCCAGCGACTCGGCGTCTCCCGACCGACGCTCATCAACCCAATCGCCGAAGTCGACGGGGCGAAGGTTCCTACCGAAGTCATAGTGGCCGATTGCCCGCATGTACTCGCAGGCGAAGGCGTCTTGCCTGTGGATGTGGAGAAAATTTCGGTGCTGTTCCAGCAGGGAGGCTGCGTGGTGGAGTGGCTGCCTGAACGGAACGACAATAATCGAGTCCGGAAAGAGCCGTCGCAGCATCCTTGTGCGAGCAATATTAAGGTTGTTCTTCGAGACGTAGCGCCCTACGTCCGCGTCCCGTCCGAGGCGCAACAGGATTATTTTGCGCATGTGACTGTGGAAAAACTCCACGAAATCAGCATTGTCTTGGTCCTGCCACGGAATGATGCGATCGCTCCGGTAGTGTTCCGGCCAGAAGGTCTTCCACAACACCTCCTCCAGTGCCTCCGGACTATCGAAATCGATGAGCATCCCGTCGCCATGGGCACGCTCACGCCGTTCGCCAGTCCGCTGGAACGTCGCGGAGAAGCGGGCCCATAGACAGGGAATGGGAACGAACGGCATGTCGCGGTAGCAGTGGGAGGCAAATTCCGGCAGCTTTGCGCAACACTCGAGCAGCAACGTGGTCCCGCTGCGGGGAAGCGCAGTGATGAAGACGGGCCGCTCCGCCTTGCACGCGGCAAGCTGTCCGGCAAACAGGCGATCCTCAAGATCCGCCAGCGAAGCCTGTGCTCCGTACGTTTTGAAGGCCACTCGGTGCAGGCTTCGGTCCAGCGCCGAGTACCCCGTCTTCTTAGGCTTCTTGCTGCGGGGTTCGTGAAAAGCGAAAATCGCGAGAGCGCCGCTCGTGATCAGGAATGCGGGGGAGACTGCAACACAGAAAACGGATTCAACCGAGATCCATCCAAGTCGATCACACACCTGCAACAACCCTATCGGAAGCAGGACTGCAGCAGCCCCACCACAGCAGAGCACAATGAACATTCGGAACAACTCCTTCGCGTCTTTCTGGAGCGCTGCTTCTTTTTCGTCGTCGTTCAGGTCAGGATTGCGAATCACCCCGAATGATCGACGAGCCACAGTGACGACATCGCTGCTTTTCTCGACCAGCCCGAACATTCGAATGAGAACGACAATACTGAAGACAAGAAAAGCAGCACCGAACCAGGAGATCATTCTCCACCCTCGTCTTTTCCCTCATCCTTGGCCTTCTTCTTACGCAGCAGTCGCTTGATCGGATACCAGAGGAATCCGAATAAAGCGACGGTGATTCCCGCGACAACGGCAACGAATGCGCCGATCGCCGATAACCCCGTCCCAGGTCCAATATAGGCCACGGCAGACTTGGGGAAAAGGCAGACTAGCCCCTCTTTCTCAACTGGGCGTCATTTTTGACCTAAGTCGTTGATAAACGACCAAAGGTCTCCACTACATCTCGCTAGTTTTCGATTCGATTTTTGGTGGCGGTTGTGCAGGAAGTTCAAGCTTTAGCTGGTTGAGCAATAGCTTTTGATCCTTACTGGGCTCGGTGTAACGGGTGAGCACCACGGTGCGCCCGTCGGTGGTGGGTAGCTTTACATCGAGCATTTGCATCGCCGCCATTTTCGAAAGCACCTCGGCGGCAGTAAGACCAGGGGCCAGATCGCGCAAGCGACGCTTCAGAGTGACCCATAGGCAGTAAGCCAGGAAGCTGATAAAAATATGGGCCTCGATGCGATCGTCCCTTTGGTGATGGATGGGCCGGATGGAGAGGTCATTTTTCATTTCCTTGAAAACTTGCTCGATCTCAGTGAGTTGGATGTAGAGGTGCCAGAGGCGGTGCGGATTGTCGGCACTGAGGGTGCTGCGCAACAGGTAGCGGCCTTCCCGGCGATAGGCCTGACGGTAGTTCTTCCAGTTCAACCGGAAGCTCACCGGCGAGCCATTGGCGGGGCCATCCTTGGGGGCTACGGCAATGTCGAGTAAACGCCAGATCCGCGGGCCGGCTTCCTTCTTGGCTTCGCCCAGTTTAATGAGGATGGTATCGCGCTGGTAACGCCGCTTGCTATCGCGGAGCTTCTTGAGCCTCTCAAGCAATCGGCGCAAACCGCGCAGACGCATACCCTTTTCTTTGTGCAGACGCTCCTTGCTACGGGCCAAAACATAAGTTTCACCCCCCTCCCTGATGAGTTTTACGTCGATACCTGCACGCAGATTCTGCCACTGCTTTTGCAGCAACGATTGCTCGAACTTGTCCAGCCACGAGCGCGGCGTACCCACCAGATAGTCGATCGGCGGGTCGCTTGCACGCATCTGGGCCAAAACCTCCTCGGTAGGTATTCCCCGATCCATGACCCAGATGCGCCGGGCCTTGCCGTAGGCCTTTTCGATGCGAGCAAGAAAATCGCCCAAGGTGGTTTGATCCAGGGTGTTACCGGGAAGCACTTCATAGGCAATCGGAAAGCCCTCCGGGGTGACTACCAGGGCGATCACCACCTGCAGACAATCCCAACGTTTGTCTCGGCTGTAGCCGAACTTGCGGATTCGGCTCGAAGCCGCTGGTTCCTGGTTCGGATCACACTCGAAATAGGTGCTCGTCAGATCGTATAGCAGTACCTCGTAACGGGTGTTGAACAAATCGCTCCAGCGCTTAGTCAGGTGGCTGAACAGGGCCTTTTTGTGCTCCAGCAATCGATCGTGGCAGCGATACAGGGTGTTCTTCTCGGCCAAGGCGAAGTCTTCGCCCAGAAGATCGGCCATGGCTGATTGCTCATACCATTGGCGGTGCAGCCGCCACTCGCTTCCTGGATCGATCAGTCGATAGGCCACCAGGGTTTGCAACACATGGGCCCACCGCCTGCCTTGCCGGGAAGGCCTCACTCGCTCGCGCCAGAACTCACCCAACCCCAATTGTTCATAAAGCACGCAGGACAACCAGCACGCTCCCCATTGCCGGGGCCGCTCTATCCTCAAATCTTTGAGCCGAATCCGTACGATGCTTTCCTCCTCGAGCGGCGGCGCCCGATCTTCGGGAAACAGCGCCACCTGCTCCGGCCGGGCACTACCCTCGGCAAAGATCTCGATACTCTTGCGCCAAGCGCTGCGCTGGCTGTCGTTGATCTCTCCAAGGTAGAGAACCTGCCTCTGCACCACCCGACCGCCACCCACACGCTTATTCTCCACGATGTTCCAATAGCAATGCTCTTTGCCATCTTTGCGCCGACGATTGCACCTCAGAAACATGATGGCCCCCAATTATACAAACATATCGAGGCCTGGGAAGAGGGTAGGTCTACACTACAGGCTGTTCTGCCAACCTTCCCCCACTGTTTATGCGACTCGACAGCCCATTTACCCCCGAAAAAAACTTTTTTAGAGGTTGAGTTGGTCAAGTCGGGCTAGAATCACCACGAGGACAGAAGACGTTCCCCATAATCGCGTTTTCATATTATCAATCTCCGCTTGCATTCGTTTGAGGAGCTCGTAAGCCTCGTTTCGATGATTCGCCTTGAGAATCGTTTGATTCAATGCGACTAAATAGGCGTTCGTACTCAGGCGGGAGACGCTGCACTTCCTCAACAAGATCAACTACCTGTCGATCAACGTAGTTCATGTATTCCCACACCACCTCTCCTTGCGGGTTGATCTCGAACGCTCTCCCTTGCCTTGTTTCCGTAATTTACAGGTTGCCGTTTGGAAGCCACTGGTGCTTGCCGATCCGAGTCACCCGATCGGGGAAATCGCACACCACGGCAAAGAACGGGAGCTCCTCAAATCATTCATCGCTACAGGACGGAAAAATAGAGAAAAAGTCATGGGGCAACCAGGTGGAGTTTATCACATGAGCATTAAGGTCCTCGTCAACAAGATTATTGAATTCAAATATGATTTCCCCTTCCCAAGTGGCCTCAATAACGCGTCCCTCTTCTGGAACTGTTATTTGCACTGTCCCGTTAGGGATTAGTGTCAGCTTTCCTTGACCTCTCGAATAAAAAGCAACCTTTCCATTAGAAAAATAGCGATCGACTTCCCTTGAAACAGGATCAATAGCAATGATATCTGAGCGACCTAGTCCACGGTTATTGTTGTACACATATATTCTACCATCGGCACCAAAGTCAGGATCGTGTTGGAAGCGCCACGGACCATGACTCCACCACTTGATAAGTCCACTGAGCCGGTCTATAACTGCGACAAGGTGTCGATTCCTTAAACTGATAAGAAGATCACCAGGTAGAAATTGTGGGAATTGGGCGGCTAAGTTCGCCTGAAGGGCCTCAATATCGTTCGGGTGAAAAATGTCCTCACCGGGTTTAGGGCCTCGGCCTTCAATGTGTCGAAATTCGTAACTATCAGGCACTCCAATAATCGCCGCATTCATACTAGATTCTCTCATAACGTTATGAATGAGACTAACTTCGCTTTGAGTCTTTCCCGTTTCAATATGCAAATTGACCAACGACTGAAATTGGCCGTCTACATGGTCATCCGCACGCCAAGTCCATAGGGTGCCATCGTCTACGATATCAATGGAATGGTGGTATATACCATCTCGTGACCAGATTTCCTCTCCACAGGCATCCAGTCTCGCTAGAAGCTTACCACCTCTCTCGAAGTTCACCAAAAGCGAACCGTCGTCAAGAATACTCATACCATGGGGGTTAATGATTCCATCCTTTGATTTGATCTCCTTCTTTAATCTTAAATAATCAACCGGCCATTCGTGATGCTGGATTCCGTGATCATCTATAAGCCACACTGCATAACGCTGAGTATCGGTATCGAATCCCATAATTCCTCGGAACCCGGGCATGATACGATCAGGTTGTTGAATAACAATCCTTGCACGCGATGCATTCTTCGGAGCGAACATATATAGGCCAGATGGTTTCCATTTTCCTTTTGTAATTAATTCTAGAATGTGATCCTTTATAACTATAATTTGATTATAAGGTGTGAATTTGTAATGGCGGAAGATAAAGCCAAGGAGAAAAGAACTCAAAAGAGCTAATATAATAGAAGAAATAATGAATAGCAACTTGCTGAAACGATCGATAGGAGTTCACTTCATTATTTTGAGGACATTAGGCTCAATCCCGAGCAGTTGACTGCTATGGCGCGCTAACCCTTTGAGATACTTAATTACACCCGTAATTAAAGAAACTACATGAGAGAACTGAATACGCATCGAATGGTTGGAAGAACTGACGGTCTTGATGAGGTTGGATCAGGAGTATGAACATGGAGACATCCAGTTGTCTATCGAATTCACTTCGAGTGATACCCACGTTCTTGAGCACTGTCGTCTGTTAGAAGCTATCTTTGAAAGGTAGCCTGATTTGCTGCGCGGCTGGGACAGCCTCTAGAGGACGGTCGCGGTAGGACCGCCTAGGCGGTGTTCAGGGTATGGGTGCATGACTCGCAGAACCGGCATTCAACGGTAGGCCAGGCGACCCAAAGATGGAGGGTGTAGTGAAGGTAGATGTTGCATAGCAACGGTGAGATGATAGCGCCCTGAGGACTGCCTGCTTCGGGGTAGGTCACTTGTCCGGCTTCCCATACCCCCGCTTTCAGCCACTTCCCGATCAGCCGGGTGATGACTCCGTCTCTTATCCGTTCGGCCAGGATCTCTCGCAGTTGCCGATGCGGGATGGTGTCAAAATATTGACGCACGTCCACATCCAGCACATAGCCTCCGCTCATCTTCATGCCCGTGCTGCGCAGGGTGCTCAGGGCTTGTTGCGCCGAACGCCTGGGACGGAACCCGTAAGAGCAATCGAGAAACTCTTGCTAATACACCGGTTCCAGCAGCATGGCCACGGCTCGCTCCAACACCTTATTCTCAACCGTCGGCATCCCTCTTCGGTGACGTCTTACTGTGTGCTTGGCGGTGCTGCCCCTCCGCCTATCAGTAGAAAGGCTCGGACTACTTAGTCGGTCTTTTCGGAGCTCTCTCACGCGGCTTGGGCACTCGCTCCATACGCTTCGTTCCGCTATCACCGGACGTCGACGCAATGTTCGCTTCCAGGCGGTTGCCAACCTTTTCCGGGCGGGATTGATTACCCGCTGGGTATCTGTTGCATGTTTCATCTGTTTCTGACACTTAGAATCCCCACGCACAGTTAGCTGGCGCGAGATAGCGATAGCGACCGCGAAGATAAAGAATCCCATCGGGATAGGGACGCCCTTCCTCACCACCACTCGTACCGGCCCGTAAGTGACGGTTCCAAATTCGCATAGGCTACGTCGGACAAGTCGGCTGATCAGGCAGGATCAGGTTCAGGGGAAGACAAGCCCGAGTGAGTGGAAGTCTATCACTCGTTTCCCTGCCCACTCGCCTCGGACGAAGATGACACGTCGAGTAGCCCGGGGGAATCTCACCCCCAGGCCCTCTCAGAACCGGACGTGAACCTCTCGGTTCATCCGGCTCCTATTGTCCACTCGCAGGGCGAATGCCTATCCGCCACATCTCGAACAGATTCGGTTCGCGGCGGGCCACCCGGCCCTAATACGACTTTGCTTTTGTCATGAACTCCTCCCATCACTGGTTGGTTCAATTCATCGGCAGGACAATCCGGCCCCTTCGCTCCACGTCCGTTACAGACGCTTCGCCGCTACTACGAACCGGTCCGCCCCTGTGCTCCGCTTCCCTACTCGCGCTCTCACGGTTCTTCCGCTTGAGTTTCTCGGTTCCCATCAAAGCACAGGTTCCCACGTTCCATACATCAGCCTCCAATAAGCTCATGCCACCTTCATACCGGATGCCGACCAGGCCGTAGGCAGGTTCTCGCCTGATCTGCTCCCGTGATAACGACTCCTCACGGTTTTGACATCTTCCCTACGCTTTCGATACGTCATCAGTGGTTCACTTGCGTTCATCTTCTTATTCGACACCTGACCCGGTTCTTTTCCGGGCCTTTTCCCCCTGCGCTCACCACCTCGACCATTGAGCCGAAGCAGCCGGGGGCGGTTTGGAACCGGTCCCTGCAGACAGATTCCGAAGGGCCTTCCTTCATCTGTTGTATAGCATTGCATTACTCCTTTCTTTCGAGTTTGCATTCGTGGCGCACAGTCCTCGGCGTAGCGGACAAAGTGACAGCGCGCGCTTCGGCAGCGCGCACTGCATGTTCCTTCGCTCCAGGATACTCTCCAGGAGCTGGACCTGTCCTGTCGGGCTTTTGGATACTCGCGACCCAATAAAACTTCAGAACTGTAGTCCGCGGACCCAAGGGTCCGCTCCGACTCCAGATTCAGTTGCTGCCATGAGTTCATTAGACGCTCTTCCTACTTGATTACGTTTTAAATCAAAACTTTACTCCTTCAAAAAGTGACAGTCGCCTTAGGCCGTTAGCAACTAACCTCGCCAATTCACGAGCACCCGCTTCGGAGAAATGGAAGTCGTCGTAATAGTATTGCTCTCGGCCATGCGTTGAACGAGTCTCGATGTAAAGAACGCCCATCTCCTCGCAAGTGGCCATGAGCGTCTCGTTATACTTGTCTATACCCTCTCTTCCTGCTTCGGCTGATAAATACGATCCGTCTGCCGTGTCTCCAAACCACAGGAGAGATCTAGCATGTGTGGATAGATCTTTGCTCCACAGAGTCGGCTGCGCGACGAAGACAGGCCGTACTCCCTTGCTTCTCGATAGTTTTGTGATCAAATGGATGCGTGCTTTGTATTCACGTAAAGCCTGCTCAAGATCGGGCAGCGTGTCGCGAGTGCGTGCTTCTTTTCTTCGGAGTCTACGAAGCCGATGATTTTCGCCAACCGGGTCTTCGGCGATAGGGGATGCGATCCGCCGGTCCCGTCGATCACGCACCATTGCCAAAATACTTGAGCGACGCCAAATAGGTCGCTCAGGGGCCGTGAAATTTGAGGTACGCAAGACCTTACCGTTCACCAACTTTCCTCGTAGAAATTGGTTAAAGTCGGCTGCCCCAACTAGGAGCACAAGGCAGTCAATTTCTCTCATGAGAGGTGATTTTTCAACAAACTTGAGGTTATAGACGGTTGAGAACGCACTGATTCCTATGCCTCCAACCCATACCTCGTGACCTTGATCTCCGCTGTTCAGACTTTCCATAAGCAGATGCATCCACGTCTCCTTATCGTCAAGATAGGTACATTCTGTGGTACTCGCCCCGATGCAAAGAATTCGATAGGCAGCATCTCTTGGAGGGAACTCTGGCCCGCGGATCCCTAAAGAGTTTGTGGTATACCGTGAATCTCCACTGATGCCCGGCATCAGAGCTGAATCTATTCGAAACAGCCATTGCTTCCATGGTACTCGTCGATGAGAAGAAGGGAGGGTTTTGACTGGATAATGGGACAAATAGACCGTCACGATTGCTTCAGCGGCAAGCCACGCAACTAGCGCAGAAAGAATCACAAAAGAAAGATGTAACCCGTGCTTATGGAGTAGTTTACGGCCCCTTGGAATGATCGTAAACACAATGAGAGACACCAATCCCAAGGTAGTGCAGACGAAGACCAGCAAGTCAAGAAGGTTGCCATGCCACCCTCTCAGAACCGCAACGCCTGTGTCGAATAGGAGTAGGCCTGGCGGAGCGGCAATAATAACTACCTTCAACGGTAAGTAGCCGGCAGATTGAAGCTTGGCAAGCAATGAACCTCCCCGACGCAAGCGTCGGGGTATCGGGGAAGGAGAACTTATTCTCTACCACAGTGTTAACTGACGCAGATCCTCCTTCGGCTTGCCCTGTTCCAAAACGTATTTCTCCACCATCGCCCAATTCCCTCTCTCCCCAACCGTCCCCACGTAATACCCTGAACTCCAGAATCTTCCTCCCCAGAGTTCCTCCTTCAGCCACCGCTCCCTCTTGAACAACTCCCGTGCTGTGATACTCTTGAATTTCATCACGATACTTCCTGGCGCTATTTTCGGATGTGCCCCGCACAGTAAATGCACATGGTCTTTATCCATCCCTAGGGCCTCCAGTTCTATTTCATAGCGTTCCCCTATCCCTCTGGCCGTTTCGATCATCACTCGCTCAATCCGCTTATCTATCAGCGCCTTCCGATACTTCACCGGCATCACCACATGATAGTGGATCTCCCACACACAGTGACTTCCTCGCTTTACTCGACTTTCTTCCTTCCTCTCTCCCACCCTCTCTTCTTTATCAAGTCAGCCACCCCGCAGCAAGCTACGGGGAATCACCAAGTTGAAATTTATCAAATTCTTAACAGAATTCCCTCTCTTCTTCGGATTTGCCATCCAACCTGAAGATCTTTGAGGTTTCCGGGTTAGCGATCAATCTCAGCATCTTCAGGCTTTGGGTCCCTCTTATAGGCCGGACGCGGTTCCTCTCTTTTCACCTACGCGGGCTGGCGATCGCCGAATTCTCTCTTCAAATAGGGTATCGTCTGCGGGCCCTCGGGCAGGATCGCTACGGGAGCCTCCTTGCCGATTCGCGCTAACTCCACTCGCATTGCCTCTGCAATGTCATGGACCGGGGTCAGGTGAGCGCGTTGGATTTCCTCGTCGGCGATCTCGCTGAACACGCCTACCCTCCCCTTCAGAAGTATCTGGGCCAGCAACTGCACCTGCCACTGGTCCATGAGGTGAAACCCGGGGGCGTGTATCGCCTCCAGCAGGGTTCGGGGATCGGGATGCTTGAAAAGAAAGCGTTTGAAATTTCCGTGCTCCGGAAAGCCGTCGTTACAGCGTGCGGCGATGAGAATCAGCCCACCCTCCGAAAGTATCTGAGCGGCGGCTGACATTCCCTTGACGGCCTGGTAGAGGTTCTGGTCGAGCGGGTAGCCTCCGTTCGTCGTGACCACAATAGGAAAGGCGCGGGAACATGCCACCATAGCGGTATCTTTCACAAACCTACAACCCTCCACGTGAGCAGCCGAAGTATTCCCGCAAAAGAACCGCGTTATCTCGCCTTTCCGATTCAACGCCACGTTGATACAGAAAGTTATAGGTAGCAATGAGGCCCCTGCCCGGATGTTTTCCAAGGTGGGGTTATCGTCCAAATTGCCCCAGGTGCTGCCCGGATGCCCGATATTCGCGGCACTGTGGTATTTTAGAATGGCATCGATATTCGTCAGGCCGGGGAAGACCGCCTTGTAGCCACCGGAGAAACCGGCCATGAAATGGGGCTCGATAAAGCCAAGGACGATGCGTTTGTCCGCCTCCACATATTCCCTATTGAAAGAGACAGCGTAACCGAAAGGCGACTCACCGGCATACTTCAGCGACTTCGGGTCTTTAGCCCGGTGGTTTACAACCCGGTAGCAGGACGCCACATCCTCACCAACCATGCACTTGATTTCGGCAGGAGTATTCTCCCGATGGGTTCCTGTTCCGATGATAATGGTGAATCTCTCGGGGGGCACGTGTCCCAGGGCTTTGAAGAGCCACGGGAGCAGGCGATCGCTGGGCAGAGCGCGCGTGATATCGGGAATGACAACGGCTATGCGGTCACTGGGCCTGATCAGCGACGATAACGGCGCCGACCCGATCGGATCTTCCACCGCACGCTCAAACGAGGCTGCTTCGTCCGACAATCCAGGCAGGTAACGCGGCCTCAGAATCGTAGTGTCGACGCCCTCGATATCGAGGGTCAAACCCGAAGTTCCATAGTTGAGCTGGACCAAAGAATATACCTCAATCGTCAGACAGGAAACTGGAGCCAGTCGACCGAAACCGGAATAGCATCACCAGCGCAGTGTCTGAATATTTCGAGCCGCCCGCCACGCATCCCCGCTCTTCATAGCTCGCCGCCCGCGCACTATCAGCGGGGTGAGGCCTTTGCCGCGTAACTGACCACCATAATAATCGCTGGCATGCACTTCCGACTCACTCATCGGGCGCGATCCGGGCGTGGTATAGAAATCGAGATTAATGCTGCAGCACACCCTATCACCCCGATTTTCACCATTGGAACGAACCGTAAGATTGGATAACAGCAATACGTCTCCCGCCTCCATCAATACCGGAACCGGCGTACCGCGTTCCTCAACCCTTTCGGAATGCGCTACTCGGCTCTCTTGCGGTTTTTTCCCCTCCAGAAGTCCCCAGTGCTGGCTGCCCGGAATGATGAGCGGGCAGCCACCAGACTCTTCCAGGTCATGTAAAGCCACCACGGCAGTGATAATCCGAAAATGACGGGTCAGCAGGCCAAATTGCAAGGCGGTCTGGCGCCAGTTTTCGCTTGGCCGCTCGTCTTTCGGAATACGCGCAGCCAATCGCGGGCCCCCATTGAAACAGATATCCCGGCCCAGCAGTGGCTCCAGGCAATCCAACAGGGCGGTATGGCTTACGATCCGATAAATCTCCGGACCGGGAAGAAAAGCGCCCCACTTGCTGATATTGAAGCTCCACTCTGCCCTGATCTTGGCTAACCTCCGAAACGGCTCATCTTCTGCGAACAAGGAACTGATCCGGTTTTCTGCTTTCAGTCGATTCGCCACTGCATCGATATGGTTAGTGAGCAGAGAGCGAATGGGCTCAACATCGGAAGGAGTGAACAGCCCGCGCACCAGCACGGCCCCGTCCTTTTCAAAACCAAGGCGGGCCGCCTCGGGCTCAGCAACCGGTTTAAGGGCAGTAACACTCATGCGCATCAAGTGAGCGAACTAAGTTCGCTTGGTAAGACTGATCCAGCCAGAACCGGAGTAAATATCGCCAGATGGCGGAGTTGTAAACGACAATGTAGGAAACGTCGATTCTAATGAATTTTCTCATACTCAATGGGCGTGGGCGCTTCGACCTGGTCCAGGTCGAGCTCAATACCGAACCCAGGAAGATCAGGAACAGTGATATGTCCGTGCTGAATCAATTCGTTCGGTTGGGTAATACCTGCTCTCCAGGGCACTTCCCCAAATGGAAACTCGAGGATGAGGAAATTGGGAATGGCTGCACAGAGGTGGACGGAGGCCACGGTCGAGACCGGCCCTGATGGATTGTGGGGTGCCACCGCGACCTGCATGACTTCAGCCAGAAAAGGTCGAGCGGCTTGAGCGCCCTTGCTACGCGTCGCGCCAGAGGCAGGTCGAAGCGGGCATGGCAATCAACCAGAAGCTGGATGTCAGGCCCGATCGCGTTTCGGACCTCCCTGAGACGCTCGATTCCCCGTTCCAAATCGGCATCCATATCATCCCGATCCGATCGACTCCAGTGAAACCTCATCGAAAGGGGTGCTCTTGACCGCCCCAAACCCGGCCTCGACAGCCTTGGCAGCGGCCTGAGCAAAACCGCGCGGGCTGCGATCGATGGTGCCGCGGTTCAGGTTGGCGTAGAGTCGAACCCGGTCCCGATAGCGCCCTCCCAAGAGCCGCCAAACCGGCTCCCCGAGCATCTTACCGCGAATGTCCCAGAGTGCCTGATCAAAGGCGCTCACAGTGGCCTTGAATTCAAATATCTCGAGCCTTGAGATTTTCATGATTCATGCGTCGAACCGACTCTGGTGAAAATCGAGGATCACCCGGAGCGCGGTTAGCTGAGCACGCACACGCCGGTTCAAATCAAGCGCGGTGGGTGTCTCGATCGTAATAAAGTGATCCGTATGCCGCAATGCCAACTGGATAGGTATTCCCTCGGGATTGAGTTTAGCCCGCGCTAAAGTGTCCGGTCGAATAACACCTCCTTGCGCCTGCTTGCCATCGATCATTGCGTCCCGGTTGATTGGACAGATTGGCTCGACCGCCATGATCACCTGGTCACCCATAGCGAGTTGCGGAGGTGCCTGTTCATACAGGTAGAATCCGGAGCTTTCCCAGTCTTCATGAAGATCGATCACAGCTTCGTAGCGCTTATCGTCGACCAGGTCGCGAAGTGCGCGGATGGCCGGCAAATCGGGTCGATCCCATGACCAGTTGAGGTCATTTCCTTCGCTATCTGCGCGGCGATCGCGAACCCAACCGTCGGGATTGAAACAGGGCAGCACGCTGAAGCTGAACGGGGATATCGCCGCAACACGGTCCGCCTCGAGGAATTGTAAGACCGTTTCCACTCCGGCCGGTTCATCACCATGGGTTCCGGCAATAATCAGGATCGAGGGCGTTTCCCCACGATCCTCGATGGCTGCGTGGTAAAGCGGTATACCGGAGGCCGTGGCCAGCACTTCGAGATTCCATTGGTCGGCGGAACGCTTGAGTCGACGGGTTATTAATCCGTAATCTCTCATCACAGTATTCTTCGCACCACGTTATCTAAGGGTTCTGGCAAGACAAGCCATCCGCTCAGAGAGTTCGCACCTGTAAACAAGGGCGTCCCGCGACTCCGAAAATGCTTCGCCCTACCTGATGGTGGCCTCCCGTATTCATCCTCGAATTATCTCGACCAGGTAGTAGGTTTAACCCATGCGCATCCTTTTTCAGAATTCCCTGCACAGGGTTCTAATGAACGACACCTTGAAAAAGCCTACTTCGTGCAGCAACGGTCTGCGCCAAGGTTCGCCCAGTCAAGAGCTACAGGGAATGATCAAGTTCAGGCGGCGCCTATCGGTCTGTGCGCTTACTGCGGCCCTTGGGTTCCATTTCAACCACGACACCATAGGGGCAGGATTAAGGTCCGGCCCCATGCTGGGATACGGAACCATGAGCGAGGTGCTCATCTGGACGCAAACGGATGCATCGGCAACGGTTGAAGTCGAATACTGGAATTCGGCGAGCCCGAACGAGCGCAAACGCACGGTTCCTGTCGTGACCCGCAGGGCCGACGCCTTCGTCGCTAAATCTCGTGCTTCCGCTCTCGAAGCTGGAACGACCTATCACTATCGGGTTCTCGTGGATGGCAGCGCGATGACGCCGCAATATCGAGATGGATACCGCCAGACGGGCCCGATTCCGCTTCGATTCACGACTCCGCGCAAATGGCGGTTCACCGAGGAGGGGCACCTACCCTTCGACTTCAGAGTAGCTCTGGGCAGCTGCGCATATACCAACGAGTACCGCTACGACCGCCAACAGGGAAGTCCCTATGGCGACGGTTATACTATCTTTGAGTCGATCTACGAAACGACACCCGATCTGATGATCTGGCTGGGCGACAGTGTGTATTTTCGCGAGCCCGACTGGCTAAGTGTTTCGGGTATTCACCATCGCTGGAGCCACGATCGCTCCCTTCCGCACCTGCGTGCCCTGCTGGCCTCGGCCTTTCACTATGCAATATGGGATGATCACGACTACGGGCCGAACAATGCGGGTCACGAATTCTGGAATAAGCGGGCGACGACCGAAGCCTTCACCTTGTTCTGGGGAAATCCCTCGGCGGGGCTTCCTGAGACACCGGGAATATTTACTTTCTTCAACTGGGGAGACGTGAATTTCTACCTTCTCGACAATCGCACCTATCGCACCAACCCCGCCGCCGAGCCGGAAGCGTTCGGGCGTCCCCGGCACTATCTCGGCGAACGACAACTGGATTGGTTGATTGATTCCCTCGTCTATCGCCAAAGTCAGTCCCGGCACCGCAACTCCAGCCTTCCGGTTTCGTTCAACATCATCTGCGTGGGGGGCCAGGTCCTGAGCGACAGCGGGAACCCGACCGCCTGGCGATCCTATGAGGGGGAATGGCAGCTAATGATCGACCGAATTATGGATGCCGGAATTGACGGCGTCATTTTTCTTAGCGGCGACATCCATGCTTCTGAGCTTAACCGCGAAACCCGCATCGGCGGGGGAAGGCCCGGCGTTTCAGGACATGCGGGATTCGAGGGGGCCACCTACGTTTTTCACGAAATTACCAGTTCTCCGCTTACCGCCGGTCCAGCCTCGAAAACCTATCCCAATTCCTACCGTTTGGACATACTTCCCGAAGCGGAAGAGGAACACATTCGCCAAAGAAACTTTGTCACGCTCGATTTCTTCGGTCCTCTCGATGACCGAAAAATGGAGATTCGATACTACGACACCTATGGAAATCTGCTCAACCAGAGACCTGAAAGCAGGCCGGGTGAAGTCATTCCTGAATGCGTCCTGCGCGCTCAGGCCCTCAAGGCGCCTAGAACCAAGTTGAATTAATTCGTGGATTATTTCAACTTGCTACTCAACCGGAGGGAGATTGATTCCAGGCAAAATACATTGAAATGAAAACAGCGGCCTGATTTCTTCCCTCGAAGATATGGCTTCAAAGGTAGTTCGGGCTTACGCTCCAGGCGATGTTTCCGGTGCATTTAAGATTATGCCGCATGTGGATCCGGAAAAGATGCATTCTCTCGGCTTTAGTTTCACGGTGTCCCAAGGTGTCACCGTTATGGTCAGTGAGGCCAACGAAGGCAGCATAACCTTTAATGACTGGCCGATCGAATTCCCCACCGTTAAAGCAGTAGCGGAAAAGCTCAGCGATCGGCCCTTGCGCATTGAGATCGCGTCGCCTCTGCCGTTGAGTTGTGGTTTCGGCCTCAGCGGCGCCTCAGCCCTCGCCACTGCGTATGCCACGAACACCCTGCTCTACCTCGACATGAGCGATGAGGCCTTGGCCAAGATTGCCCATATCGCCGAAGTGGAAAACCTCACGGGATTGGGTGACGTCTGCGCTCAATTTCATGGTGGCTGCCTGGTAAAGGTTAGAAAGGGCGATCCCCTTGCCGCACAGCAGTTAGGCGTGCCTGAACAGGCTGTCTACTACCGTTACTTCAGCCCCATACATACTCGCGACGTATTGTCCGATCCCGATCAGAAACGTGCCATAAACGAGGCCGCCGATTCTGTGCTGGCCCAGTTCGCCGAGCTTACCAGACAGGAGACCGTGCAGTTCGACGATTGTCTTCGCCTGTCCTTGAAGTTCGCACGCGAAAGTGGCCTCCTGCGCGATCCACAGGTAAGGGAAACCATTAATGCCGTGGAAGCTCAGGGCGGCTGCGCCTCCATGATCATGCTGGGGAACGCAGTCTTCAGCAGCATGCCGTTTGCCGGTGCCGAAGCCACGACCATATCACATCGGGGCGCTTACCTGATCCCGTAAGAGGTATGGATAGTCCAAGCAGGCAACCGGCCCGCTCCCGAGATCGCACCTTCAAGCGGCCTCCGGAGCCGTCGGCCCTCCAGTCGCCGGCAGAGGGTACCATGTCTGGAGGGACGAGGGGGCCCCCCGAGTCCGCAAGGTCGGCAGTCTTGCCAGCCCCTCCAAACCTTCCTGGCAGGCAACCTCCCCGCAACCCGAACTACAGAAATCCTCCTGAACGCTTCCGTTTGCTGCCGAAACCGGTAGGATGCCAGATTGCGCCATGAGCGACGTCCCCGAGAGTCACCCACGTTATCAATCCCTGCGGCTTCGCGACCAAATTGTCGAAGGCGTCGAAATCGGGATCACCTCGAATCACGGGCTCATTGCGCATGGGCGAGGAGAGGCATTCGACTATCTATTCGGGGAAAGGACCCACGGTTTCGCGGTGGATGCGGTGCGCGCGGCGGGCGCCTTGCTCCTCATTGCGGACCAGCCCGTAATCTCGGTAAACGGTAATGCCGCTGCGCTCGCGCCCTCTGAGTTGGCTACTTTGAGCAAACTGGTCGACGCCCCCTTGGAGGTAAATATCTTCCACAAATCCTCCGAACGGGAAGGCAGGATTGCGCAACACCTGGCAACTCACGGGGCGACTCATGTGCTGCTGCCTTCCTCTGCGACCCCGACCGTTGCGGGATTGGACTCCAATCGGAGATTTGTCAACGCCGAGGGAATACTTCAGGCCGACACGGTCTTTGTCCCTCTAGAAGACGGCGACCGCTGTGAAGCCCTTATTGGGATGGGTAAGAGGGTCATCACGGTAGACCTGAATCCACTCTCCCGAACGGCCAGGGCGGCTACCATAACGATAATAGATAATGTTGTTCGCGCCCTGCCCTACCTCATCCGGGCCATCCCTGAAATGAAGCGGAAAACTCCCCATGCGCTTCGAGAGATAGTGCAGGGCTTCGACAATGACGTATGCCTTTCCAGAGCCCGGACACGGATGAGGAACGAAGGTTCGGCCGCAGAAACCAGCTCTTGAACGACAACGAGACATAGGTCCGCCTTGGATGGGATTGGGTAGGGCGAAGCGTCCCCGCTGAGTCGTCCACGGCAAGCCGGGACTATATCGGGATTCGCCCTACCTCGGGTTGGACCTGCAACGACAATCTTCACTGCCTCGCCGAACCATCGGCCCGATATGTTGATCGCAAAGCGAACCTCAGTCACACATGGCCGCATCATCCATAAAACACCTCCGCATCGTGAACCGGTTCGTAGCCGATTTCGGTCCGAGGCGTCTCGATGTCGAAGATTCGTGTGAATCTTAGTTTGCCGTAACTGCCAGTTGAGAGTATTCGCTCGTTCCCGGCCTTTGGAAGTGCGCATGCCCGCTGATCCATCAGAAAACGACCATCCCGCCGCTGAGCCGGCTGAGCTGCTCGATCCTTCGCCTGAGCAGACTGCCGGCGGTGTCGGTGGGTGGATAGCTGCCAATCGGTGCGATATTTTGTGGGCTCTGGCGCTTGGTCTAATGTTCTCCGTCCTCTACATCCGAGTCGCCCAGGACTACCGGACAATGGCAGGCTACACGGTCTACGACAACGTTCTTTTCGATGCAGATCACTGCGACGCCCTGAAAGGGTGGATCAGCAAGCACAAAGGCACCCACCCGCTGCTGCCTCTGTTTGCCGTACCGGTCAGCGCGGTGTTCGGCAGGGTTTGCGGGTCCTACGAGCTGGGGTTGGCGGTGATGAGCGGGTGCATCGGCGGTTTTGCCGTCATCCTGCTCTTTGCCCTTTGCCGAATGCTTGTTGAGCGCCTGCCCGCAGTTGCCGTAGCTGCGCTCTTTGGTGTTTCGATGAACCAGATAGTATTCAGCGGCATACCAGACACCTACATTCTCGTGGCAATCAGCACCATGCCCAGCTTCATGCTGCTGTTATATGGCCTGCGCAGCGGGAAGATTCCGATTCTGCCGTGGATTTGCGCTGGTGTATTGGCGTTCAGCATTACGATTACGACGTTGGCACAGATGGCGATTTGTCTTGCTGTATTGGTCACGGTTACGCGTAAGTCCTTTCGCCAGCTTATCGGCTACGGCGTTGGCATCTGCAGCGCGGCGATTGCAGTGGGGACCTTGCTGGTGATGATCCAGCAGTTCCTTTTTCCCGATGCACAACTGTTTTTCAGACCCGATGTCTACGAGCACGAGATGCAGTATCTAACGCCCTTGTTGGTCGAGCGCCCGGGGGCTGTTGCTGATGAGTTGATCAAGTCATTTTTTCTCTTCAATTTTGTCGGCCAGGATCCGTTGGTCATTCGCCACGAGCCAGGGCTTCGCGTCGAGTTGGTGTATTATCGCGCGAGTGTCGAATACGGCTGGCTGGCGATGGCGGCAGTAGTACCGTGGCTGCTGTTGTACACCTGGGGCGCTTTCAAAACTGCCTATGATGGGACCAATCGCGCCTTTATTGTTACCGCCTGGCTGTGTGTCGGGTCACATCTGGCTCTGCACTCGTTTTACAGTACCGATGAACTGTTTCTCTACGCGCCGCATTACTCATTTATTGTGCTGCTTACGGCGGTCAGTCCCGCCAGCACGGCGGGCAAGTATGCGCCTGGATGTTGGATTGCCGTTGTCTTATTGATGGGTGCCAGCAACCTGCAGACCCATTCTCGGATGATCGCCAATTTTGGCGGCAGCATGCCGTCGTGGTTGGTCGCGCCGGATGCTGAGTGGCGTTACCTGCCCGGCAAGAGTGCTCCCGATCCATCCTGGCAGTACCATGGATTCGATGACTCACGGTGGTCGACCGGTCGGGCCGGATTCGGCTACGGCGATGACGATGACACGACTGTACTGAGCGACATGCAGAGCAATTATACTACCGTCTTCACACGTACGAACTTCGAAATCTTGCAGAAAGATCAGATCGCCGACCTTTTTGCCGATGTCAACTACGATGATGGGTTCGTACTGTACCTGAACGGCACCCGCGTTCTGGCGCGCAACGCAGCGGGTTCCATAGACTACAGCAGTCGGGCTACCCGCGATCATGAAAGCGGCCGTGCCAGACGCTACAGATTACCGATTGACCGCTTAGTGGATGGGCGCAACATCCTCGCTGCGGTGGGCTTGAATCGAGCACTGGACAGCAGTGACATGAGCCTGGAGGTACGCCTTTCATGTGTCAGAAAGCCAGACAGCCGGTGACGATCCGTGATTGAGAAAATCGTTTATGCGCTCGTTGAAGCCAACGTCAGTCTCATCCTTGACGGTGAGCACGGCGATTGTCAGGCGGAAGCCAGCTTTGTGCTGGGGCAGTTGTATGCGTTGCCCGGGATCTTCCGACTGGGCATGATAACCGTCACGGTGCTTGTCAATTTAGGGGCTGGCCTGCTCCATTGTCGCAGCCTGGAGGCGCGGCGCCGCACAGTGCAACGGCTCAACCATACGGCTTTGCCCGTGCTTAGGGATTTCGCAGCCTTCTACCAGGGGCTGACCGTTCTGGCCCACTATTCACGAGAGGCGGGCGACAATGCCTGAAGCGTCGGTCAGCTCACATGCGCGCGTTATCCGCAATGTGACGACTGATCTGAGCACCGATATCCTGGTCATTGGCTCGGGTCCGGGTGGGGCAATGTCGGCCTACACATTGGCACAGGCCGGTCGTGATGTACTGATGGTCGATGCCGGTAGCTGCCATGAGCCGTTTGACAAGCCGGCCTTTTCGCTCGCTGAGCTGCGCCACAAATATTGGAATAGCGGTCTGACGTTTACCCTTGGTAATCCGAAGATCATGTACGCGATGGGCTTCTGTGTGGGCGGCGGCAGTGAGGTAAACAATGGCGAATTCCCGTCACTGCCTGACGAAGTGCTGGCACGATGGCAGGAGCGTTTCGATGTTCGCGATATTTCCAGCAGCGAACTCGCTGCCCACCGGGAATTCTGCGCCGGCAAACTGGCGGCCGAGTACGAAACGGATGAAGTACCCTCCGCGGTCAAGCTCCGCACCGGCGCTGCGGCCTGCAACTGGCGAGTCGAAGCCGTTCCGCGCTGTTTTAACCGTCAGACACAGCAGGCCATGAGCATGTCAAAGTCCTTCATTCCTGAGTCCCTCGAAGCGGGTTGTCGCTTGCTGCCGGAGGCCACCGTTCGCCGACTTCGACGTTCCGCTGCTGGTTGGTCGACAGAGTTGACTGTGCAGGGCCGCCGCATCAAGGCGAAGAGCAGCGCGGTTTTTCTGTGTGCCGGGGCGGTTCAGACGCCGGTGATTCTCATGCGCAGTGGATTTCGCCGCAATGTCGGCCGTTTGTTTCAATGTCAGCCGATGCTCAAAGTCACCGCACGATTCCCCGAAAAAGTGAACTATCCGGGGATGGGAATCCCATCGCTGCAGGTGATGGAGTTTGCCCCCGGCATCATCCTGGGCTGTGCGGTCAGCACGCCGCCTTACATGGCGCTGAACATGCACCCGCATATCTCTGACCATCAAGCGTTCAAGACCGAATGGGAGTACCACGCCAATTACTATGCCATGATCGCGCCCGAAGGCGTCGGTCGTATTCGACCGGTTCCGTTCATGCGTGAGCCGCTACTGCCTTATCAACTGACCGACACCGACATCCATACGCTTTATGACGGCCTGAAGAAGCTCAGCCGACTGCTGTTCGAAGCCGGGGCAACCTGTGTCATTCCCAGCGTCCACCATGCGGGCTATGTAATGAACGGTCCGGATGCTGTTAACCGGCTGCCTGCCACACTTCCGCGTAGGCAATCGCAATTGACAGCGGTTCACCTGAGTTCCGGCTGCCCGATGGGCGAGAATCGGGACCTTGCTGCCGTCGACTCGTTTGGCAATGTCTTTGGCGCCAGCGGGCTGGTTGTCAGCGACTGCAGCATTATGTGTACTGCACCATCAGTCAATCCACAGGCCACTATCATGTCGCTTGCACGTCGCAATGCACAGCATTACCTGAACGCCAGCTAACTGCACTATGAAACTTTACACCATTGACGAGTGCCATAACCTGACACCGAAAGAGGTACGGGGCTTATACAAGAACTACGTGAACCCGGGTCTGGAGAACATCCTCTACAGTTTTGCCGCCGGCGAAGAATTGGTGGATCATGCCGAAGGCGTGTGGCTGCATTATAAGGGCGGGCGCAAGGTTCTTGATGTGTCGGGCGGTATCGGGGTATTGACGCTGGGCCACAATCACCCGCGTATTCTCAAGGCACGCATTCAGTATCAGCAGCAGAAACGCATGGAAGTTCACAAGTCCATCTTTTCTCCAGAGATGGCAGCGCTCAGCCACAACATCGCGCAATTGCTTCCGGAGGATCTGGATTATCCCTATTTCTGCAACTCCGGTGCAGAGGCGGTCGAGGGCGCCATGAAGATGGCCTACAAGTACCATGACGGTAAGCGCAGAAACATCCTGCATGCGAACGTTTCGTATCACGGTACACTGCTGGGGTCCGGCGGAATGACCAACGTGCGTGAGCGCCACTTCAAATTTCTCACCATTCCAGGGATTAAGTCTTTCGAAATCAATTCGTTAGAGTCGGTGCAGGCATTGGTTAAGGAGCTACGCCAAAGTAACGGTGAATCCGATGTTTACGCGATTATTTGCGAACCCTTCAATGCGATCACCCTGATCGCCGCCACACCGGAGTTTCTCAAGGGCCTACGCAAAATCTGCGATGAAGAAGGCATTGTCCTGATTCTCGACGAAGTATTCTGCGGCTGGTGCAAGACCGGCAACTTGTTTAAGTTTATGGATTCTGATGTTGTTCCAGACATTCTAACAACGTCGAAAGCTCTGGGCGGCGGCAAGGCCTCAATTTCATCCTACGTCGCTCGTAAACGGGTACTGAAGAAAGCCTATGGGGACACATCCACGGCAACACTTCACTCGAGCACCTACAACGGTTTCGGAGAGGAATGCATAACGGCGCTTGAGGCGATCAATATCATGCTTGAAGAAGACTTTGTGAGCAAGAGTCGCGAGCTTGGGCGTATCGTCAAAGAGAAGGCAAAGGCCTTGATGGCGAAGTATCCAGAGCAGATTGAAGAGATTCGTGGGGCCGGTGCACTGCACGGGGTATTTCTTACCCAGAAAGAGGGCGTGCTGCAGGATTTGCTGGCCAAGATGCCGGTTAAGATGCTTCAGGACAATCGCTTTGTTGCCAAAATCACCGTCGCCAGTGTGGTCGACTGGTTGTACAAGAAGCACAACATCTTTACGTCCTTCAACAACAACCGCGATGTGGGCGTCCTGTTTTCTCCATCACTGCTGATCAAACCTGAAGAGACAGACATGTTCTTTGACGCCATGGAGGCAACGCTGGACCACGGTCTGTTCAAGGTCACGGCGGAATTCTTCAAGAGCAAGATCATTAAGACGATTACCTGATCCGAATCTGGCGACTGGCTGCGTGTGCAGGTCTTTCCCTAAATTGCCCTCGACATTGCGATTGATCTTTCATACCATCTGATTCGTTAGTTGTGTTAGTTTTGGAGCTGGCCCGTCGATGATCAGGGGAGCTTTTCCTTGCACCATGCAAAAGGACGTTGAGAACTTTAAGGCCTCCACTCTCATAGAGTTGATGATAGCTGTCATGCTCCTGGGCCTTCTCTTTGGGGGTGCCATGGTCGCCCTGAGCCAAGGCTTCTTCATGGCTGAGCTTTCACGAGACGCATTCCGAGTCTCGCAACTGTTGCAGAACGAGATTGAACGGCTCCGCACGAAAAATTGGCCTCAGCTTGAAGCACTCGTGGGTGAAAAGGAGATCAAATTCGAGCTCTTCCAGGCCCAAGCAATCGCGGCCGAAAAGGAGATCGAGTCTGCCCTCCCCCAAGCCCAAGCCATCGTCGCCCGCTATACCCTTGTGAGAGATATCTTTCCTTCCAAGGAGGATCAAATGACACTAATTGTAACTGTGTCATGGAAGGATAACCGGGGTATTTCCCATACTCGAAAATTTTTTACTCTCTTTACTAAGAACGGTTTGAATGACTATTATTACCGTACGATTTAGCAAGAGCCGCGAATCAGCTGTCTCAAATCAAGGCTTCACACTAGCCGAGCTGCTTATTACCATGGGCTTAATGGGGCTCATTATGACTGCTATTTTATCGTCGTACATCTTTATAACTAAAAGTTCGATGTCCATGGGAAATTACGCTGAAATGAACGAACAGGCAAGAATGGCTGTAGAGATATTCGCTAGAGATATAAGAATGACAAGTGACGTCTTATATGTCGGTGAAGGAGAGATGAGTCTCGAGGTGTCCTATTCCCAGGATGATGTTCAGACCGTAGATTATATATACGATTCTGATGCCGGTGAATTTATACGTATAGTTAGACGTATTGTCGGCAAAGACTCGAAGTTTGTAATTTTAGACGATTTGATTGATCTGGAGATCAAGTTTCTTAACTTGATTGATGCCGAGACTGAGAATCTTCTTGAAATTAAACGGATTCATTTTAGTGCAAAAATGCTCAAGAAGGTGCTTCACATTGCCAACACTAATCAAGTTATATCCGCACAGTATATGATGCGAAACCGTAAAGTTGCCAATTAGAAATTATGAAATTAGAATCACGAAAAATCGGAATCGTGCAGAGAATTCAGATAGAGGATCCGCCCTTGCTGTAGCTCTGTTCGTTATCTTAGCAATTGGAATTATAATCGCTGGTTATTTAAAGATAACCTCCACAGAATTAAAAAGATCGGAAGATGCGCTTCTTACCAATGCGCTCACAAATTTATCTGAAGCGGGCGCGGAAGAAGCGGTTTGGGCGCTGAATCACGAAGATTGGTCTGAGTGGGTGATTGTCACGGGCGATCGTATGATTCGCCTCATAGGTGGAATCGATCTCGGAAAGGGAAGAAAGGGTTCTGCAAGAGTAATAATAGAAGACTATGATACGGAAAAGCCCATAATTTATGTGGAGGCTTTTATTTACACGTCCGATGGGCGGAAACTCAGCAAACAGTTGAAAATAAGAGCGACCATCAGGGGCCTTTTCGCCAACGGTCTGACTGGAGAGGACAAGATCGTTTTCGATGAAGCTGGTGCGAGCGAAGTTGCCACGTTTGATGGTTACAATTCCGCTAACGGGCCTTTTGATTCGTTTTTGAACCGCACCGATTCAGGTACTGTTGGAAGCTATAGGGTTTCAATTTCGAACGCGGATATTTACGGATATGTCGCCACCAATGAGGAACCTCCCAGCGTAGGACCGGATGGCAAGATCCTCCGGGAAACCAGTGATGCAGATGAGAATATCGACCCGGATTGCCTCACCTCCGACTTTGTCGCGAATTTCCCTGATAAGGCGGCTCCTTCTCTTTCCAAGTTCGCGCTGAATTCCCTCCCGGAATCAGAAGATGGTGAGATTTATATTGGAGCTGAGGATAGCATTGAGCCTCATGAGTATCTCCTCAAAGAATTGTTCATTGCAGCCGATGAAGTGCTTGTTGTGCAAGGCCCGGTTGTTATGGTCGTTACTGGGGACGTCGAAATAGACGGGATAATCGAGATCGAAGAAACCGGCAGCCTGGTGCTCTACGTCGGAAAGGATTACACCATGGCTGGCTTCAGTCATGTTAATCTGACTGGGGATCCGATAAATTTCCTGATTTTCGGGACGCATACTAAGGACGGCAAAACGGACTTCAAGATAGACACAGGGGCTTCCATCGCTTCTGCGATCTACGCACCGAATGCAGTGATTACCTTCATTGGCGCCGGCGCCACGAAATTCAAAGACAAGGACAAGGACGCCCCGGACAAGGACGCTCCGGACAAGGACGCCCCGGACAAGGACGCTCCGGACAAGGACGCCCCGGACAAGGACGCTCCGGACAAGGACGCCCCGGACAAGGACAAAGTTGGCAAGAAAGGGAAAGTCGTCCTCTGCCATGTCCCGCCTGGAAATCCGGGAAATGCTCATACCCTTAGGGTTTCAGAATCTGCGCTAAAGGGTCACCTTGATAATAATGGAAAACTCCATGGTCTGGATTATCTGGGCGTATGTGAGGAAGAGGGCCCAGGAGAGTTGTTTGGCGCCGTCCTTGGATATCAGATATTCGTTTACGGTACCTACTTCTTCCACTATGATGAGCAACTCCGTGACACTGGTGGTGATACCTACACCCTTCTTGGATGGTACGAGTTGATAAAAGCGGGCGATAAGATTGATTTTAGTAAGTATTTTGATCTTATTGACAATATCTAGGAGCAGCACCACCTGGAAACTATCTCGATGTGATTGCAATGGCTTCCTGAGGAGTATTGCGCAGTTTTATTCTCTCGCCCGAATTAAATGCAACCGGCGGTGTAATGTTTTTACAGCATGTCGTAAAGAGGATATAATAAGAGGCGCTATTCTTGTTTTGCCGGAAAAGAAAAGCACCGCTGTTCAGCGGTACTCTGATATTACTTTGAGTGGCGGCTGCTTATCGGTCCGCTATATGTTCACCTCAGTGATCATATCTCTGGCAGAAGCTGCTCGCCCTAATCGTCTCAAGCCTCAAACCAACGTAATCGGCCCCTTTGCACCGAGCGGATGATCGAAGACTCTCCGGTTGCCTGTTGTTCATGAAGTAAGCCAAGATGTTATTGAACGACACCCTTAAAAAGCCTACTCCCCGCAGCAACGGTCTTCGCCAGGCTCTGCCCAGTCATGAGCTACGCGAATCTTCGGCTTTTTACCCTTCGGGACCAACTGTCATCCTACGAGGTGTTTTTTTAGGACCCTGCAGTCCCGACTTGTATGTGTTTAGCGTGTTCCCACCACCAACCCCTCTCCCGGACCTTCTCTCCCCACCGTCGCGACGGTTGGGAGAGAAGGTCCGGGAGAGGGGTATGCTGTCCACAGTCGCAGGCGGTAGCTGGAAACCCGCGCCACCCCGGCGCGAGACCGGGGGAGCCGGAAACGGAAAGGGTGACGCTAAACAGGTACCCCGACTTGTCGGGACAGGGAATGATAAAGTTTAATGAAGATCCTATCACTAGAGGAGAGTCTCTCTCTCGACATCGAGAAAGCCAACGCATTTTACTCTGCGCATTATAATCCGGGCCTGTTGAAAATCTTTAAGGCGCTCGGAATGGGATCGGCCGATATCGTGAGCGCGGAGGGTATGGAAATCTATCTCAGGAATGGCAGAACCCTCCTTGATTTTTCGTCTGCCATGGGTGTTCTGGCCCTCGGACACAATCACTCAAGAATTGTGGGCGCAGAGCGGATCTGCCATGAAAGAAGAGTTCTCGATGCAGTTAAGATGGCTCCCCATAAACTACAAGGCGCCTTAGCATATAACCTCGCGCAAATGCTTCCGGATCCGCTGCAGGTATCTTTTTTTTCCGTCTCTGGAGCAGAGGCAGTCGAAGCTGCCATGAAGCTATGCGAAAAGGCCCAGGGACCGGAAAAAACCAAGTTCATTACAATGACCGGGGCCTTTCACGGAAAAACTCACGGTGCCCTCTCTGTCACAACTACCGGGAACTTCCAAAGAGGATTTCTTTTAGGGATCCCAAGGGAGAACGTAATCGAAGTCGAATACGGCAATCTGCGTGCCCTCGATCGCGCCATCGGCGAGCATACTACGAATGGGCGAAAGAACTCGATTATCGCAGTTCTCATCGAGCCTATTACCGGTGAGGGTATTCTGACGCCGCCCAAGGGTTTCCTCGAAGACCTGGCCGAACTCTGTAAGAAAAACAGAATCTATACTATTTTTGATGAAGTAAAGGTGGGAATGGGCCGCACCGGAACCTTCTGCGCTTTTCAGGAAGAGGATGTCGTTCCCGACGTAGTCACACTCTCTAAAGCATTGGGAGGAGGCAAGCGGGCAATCGGGGCTATGGTCTCAAGCAAAGAGCTTTTTCAAAAGGCCTATGGTAGAAGACAGGACTGTGCGTTGCATACCTCGACCTTCAGCGGCCTCGGCGAGTCGTGCGCCGTAGCCATCGAAACCCTCAATACTTACGTGGATGAGGCGCTTGTTGAAAAGGCGAGAACGCAAGGCGCCTATCTGCGTCAAGAACTACTGCGCCTAAAGCAGAAACACGAGCATAAAATCATTGAACTCAGGGGGCGGGGTCTTCTCCAGGGAGTTCGCTTCAGTTTTTGTAAAGGCATCATAAATAAGCTAATCGACACCACGAAACTGGGGATTTTTCAGACGACCGATAGCGTCTTTATGGCCAGCATGATAAGAGATCTATACGAACGGCACAACATACTCGCTCATTTTTCGCCCTCCAGCCCGGATACGTTACACATCATGCCCCCTCTGATCGTCGAACGACGCCACCTCGATTTGCTCGTCTCTTCCTTGGACGATATTCTGACCACGGGATTTGCCACAATGGCCGGGCGCTTTGTAAAAGCGAACATCCGCGATCGGTTGTTAAATGACTAGCCTTCGAAAGACTAAGGTTCGCGCTGATACAACCGTAAAGTTCTCGATGAGCCTATCCTGATGCAATGCCCCGATGTAGGCCAACCAGCACGGATCCCAATGGAGGTTTCACTACTTCGTGAACCACTGATCGAACAGCTTGTTACGAAGCTCGAGTTGCTCTGGGAAGACGCCGAGGTAACGGTAGATCATCTTATCCGCGCTGAACAGGCAGGAAAATCGGATCACGGTTTGATCCGTATTCCTTATCTTCTCTCGAGCGGCAAGTTCGGCCCCTATGGCAACCTACCCGCACCTGTTCCTCAGAAGAGCGGTCCAGGACACATTCATATTGAAGGCGCCAATCATCTCGGTTACTCAGCCATGCACAATCTAGTGGATTCAGCCTGCCTTGAGGTTGAGCACAATAGATTCTGCATTGCAACGAGCGCTGGCCTTTATCCGAGCGGAGCCTTAGGTGATTGGTCGAGTATGGCCACCTCTAGAGGTGTCGCTTCCGTTGTGGTTGCCAGCTCACCCCCAAGAGTGGCGCCACCCGATGGAGTTACTCCGATTGTGGGAACCAACCCTATCAGTATCGGAATCCCAACCGAACCCATCCCATTTATTTCTGACTCTGCTACAAGCGAGATCACCCACGGTCTTCTCTTGCTTGCTCGGACAACTGGAAAACCGTTGCCTCTTCACGCCGCCGTGGGAAAAGATGGCAACCCCGCCATTTATGCCGAAGATGTCGATCCCGCCCAAGGCAAAGGCGCATTTTTGCCGGCTGGAGGATCGCATAAGGCATTTGCTTTGGCAATGGGAATTGAGCTTCTCGTAGGTTTGGGCGGTTGCCTTCCCGGCAGGAATCAGCAGAAAGACTATGGAGTGTTTGGTCTTTTTTTGTCGCCCCGAATCTTCCATGTCGATGTTCTTTCAGCAATGTCCGACTGGCTGAGTAGACTTGATCAAGAGCGCGTTCGGATTCCTGGATGGACTTCCCATCGTCGCGCAATCGCCCAACAGGACCAAGGTATCGTAGAGATATTTCCGGACACGCTTAAACTACTCGAAACTTGGATGGCGTAGACGATGTGAGATTGAAAGGTATGAAAAAGACAACCGTCCTCCGAAAGTTGCTTGAGCGCCCTAAAGCTACTCTACTGGCTGGCGTCCACGATGGGATATCGTCTCGTTTAGCTGAGAGGGCTGGTTTCAACGGTGTCTGGTCAAGCGGCTTTTGTATCAGCGCCTCTAAGGGGATGCCTGATGTTGGCCTTCTCACAATGTCTGAACATCTCGCAGCTAGCATCGACATAAATAAGTGTAGCAACCTGCCCGTTGTGGCCGATGTGGACAACGGATACGGAGATGCGATCAACGTCACGCGTGTAGTAAAAGAATACGAATCTGTCGGCATCGCCGGGATTTGCATGGAGGATTACCGACACCCCAAGCGCTTCAGCCTCATCACCGGGTTCAGGCGTAATCTCGAAACGATCGCCGAATTTACCGCAAAGATAGCTGTTGCCAAAGAGTCGCAGACAGATCCCGATTTTGTCGTGATTGCTCGAACCGAAGCGCTGGTAGCCGAACGGGGAATCTGCGAGGCGCTTGAGCGGGCTACTGCATACGCCGAGGCGGGCGCGGATCTCGTGCTCGTCCAATCGCAGAAATCGACCCCAGATGAGATCATATCTTTCGCGGCCCAATGGAACGAAACCGTGCCTTTGGTGGCGGTTCCAACAATGTATCCCGGGGTCACAGTTGCCGAACTTTATGAAGCCGGCTATTCCGTGATAATTCTCGCTAATCACGGTTTTCGGGCGGCAGTTCTTGCCATGGCAGAGGTTTTTGATCGCTTAATTACAGCGCAGACGATCTCGGCTGTTGACGATCGGATTGCGCCATTGAGCGAAATCTTCTCTCTGGTCGGCTACGACGAGATTCGCGAACTCGAACAACGGTTCCTCGCTCGGTCCGGGGCTGCTTCTGCGGACGGTGTTAAGGAACCTTGATTATCCACTCCAGCAATCGTGTGCGTTGACAGCGCGTTCTTGGCCTGGCAACCGGCGCTGCTCGGCATAAACGTTCGCGCTAACCTCCTGAGATCCCATCGCTAGTGTCAGCAAAATGGATTCGCCCATGGCATCGAATGTCCCTTCAGACACGAGCCTCTTTGAGCAACTGGTATTGACCAAACTCCCGAAGTTGGACGAACGCCCCGCTGTCCAGACTAATTCATCAGTCTTTACCTATGGCGATTTGAAGAACGTCGTGGAGACAACCATTCGATTGCTCATTGCGTTGGGTGCAAAGCAGGGCGATCGCATTGCCCTGAATTTGGGGAATTCGCCCGAATACATCGTCGCTTTTTTGGCAGTCACCGCTTTGGGCTGCATAGTCGTGCCTGTCGACCCCAGGGCCGGGAAGGAGCGAACCCACCTGATTCAAGGGATTACTCGACCGAGGATTTCCTTACATTCGATTGATACTGATTTGCCTGGCGATCCTGAAAAGCATCACGTCAGGTATGGTATCGATGGAGAGTCCAAGGAAGTGGTGGTTTCACCTAAGCCCAGACGGGGAACAGCTCTACCGAGACCTCTGCCGTTGCTACCCAGCGATACCGACGCGGCCATCGTTTTTACCGCCGGGTCCACCGGTAGACCCAAAGGAGTGGTCCTCAAAAGTCGGCACTTTCTAGAGATTGCAGGCGTGCTCTCGTCAATTATCGGTATGGATGTGGATCATCGGGAGCTGATTCTTACTCCTATGACACACAGTGGTGGCTGGCAGCGTGTAACCTCTTCCCTGTTATCCGGTGGCCGTGTGATAATTCCGCAGGGAATCCTAAGCATAACGTCAATTCTCGACGATATTCAACGCTATGGTGTTACGGGTTTTTTCGCTACACCCCCATTAATTCGAGCTTTTTTGATGACTTCGCCTGGTAACATTCAGAGTATGACCATGAGCTGCAGGTCCATCGAAATTGCCAGTGCACCGCTGACACCTGAGGAACTGAGACAGCTGATTTCCTTGTTCCCAAGCGCAAGAATCTTCTTTCAATACGGCCTTACCGAGTGCTCCCGGGCTCTAATATTGGAAGCAAACTCTTTTCCGGAAAAATTGCATACGGTGGGTAGGCCCACTCCAGGGGTGAAAGTCGCGATCCGGGGGGATGATTTTCAATTGCTCGGTCCAAACGAGGTCGGCGAACTCCTGCTCAAGGCGAAAAACAGGATGGGTATGTACTGGCAAGATCCGGAACGCAATGCCGCTCGGTTTCGAAACGGTTGGTTCTTGACCGGTGATTTCGCCTCTATCGACGAAGACGGTTTTGTCGCTTATCGCGGACGCGGCGATGACCTCATAAATTGTGGAGGGTTTTCCTACTTCCCGGCCGAAGTCGAAGCCGAACTCGGCACCCCAAAAGGTGTTAAGGAGTATCTCATTGCCGGTGTTCCCGACCCGCGCGGTATTTTACATCAAGTTCCTTGGGCGTTTGTCGTACCGCAGAATCCTGACGCATGGTCGATCAAGGGATTTCTCGAGACCGCGCGCCAAAAACTGCCCTCTCATATGATCCCACGCCGCACCGTCGTCCTCTCTGCTCTGCCCCTCACTTCGACTGGAAAGCCGAACAGGCGCCTCACGGTGAAAAGGCACGGACCACTTGCGGACCCTTCTTCTCCTTCAATCTAACCCAACTTTCGCAGAAAGTTGGGCTAGCCCGGCAGATGAATTCCCAGTCCAATGAAAAATAGCCGCCAATAATCCAAAACCGTGCCGTTGGGGACGGGTCGGCCGAAAATGTGGATCAAGCAGTAAAATTGGATTGTCAGGTAAGTAGCCAGAATATCGGTGCCGATTCTCCACCCCCAGGTCCATGGTTTGCGGTTTCGTTTTTTGCGCAACAGGTAAACCTGGACCAGGGAAATACCGAGACCCAGCAGAAGAAAATAGGGCCACCTGGGCAGGTAATCCAGTATATTTTCCCATTCCAAACCTTCATAAAATAGATTCTCGCTCATGTGGCCCCAGATCATGTTTCCGACACAGGCCGCTGCCATTGTGGCGACGAAAACCCGCAGGTGCAGGTTCTTTTTGAAAAAGCGGAGAAAGACCGGATAGTAAAACGCGCTAACCAGAAAGGCGCGAAAGTGGAAGGCGTAGCGAGCCCAGAAATTGACCAGATTGGTGGCCAGCCAGGGGCGGTTGAAATGGGGGTCCACATTATATCCGAAAATACGCCACAGGCCGACCTTAAAATGAACCACGCTGGCCCATAGGAGCATCCAGCGAGACTGGTCGATCAGGCATGTGAAAAGAACCGTCGGCGTGCTCATGTCCTCACCGCTGACATGGTAGCGGACCATGGTTTTGATATGGGTATAGAGGGTGATATCGAAAGTATCTTCGAAATAATCGACCAGGTTGTAAATGAACCAGCGGTCAAAAATCAGGTAAAGCAACGAAAACCCCCATATCTTGAGGCCGGCCCTGACCAGCCTGTTCTTGTCATCACAAAGAAAATTGTTGCTGATGTAGGCATACCCCTGCCCGATATAGGCGCTCCAGGTCCAGTTTGGTATCATGGCTGGGTTTAGAAACACGGCCAGGGCCAGAGACGAAACTGTCTGATCCTCGGACCGACCGGGGTAATGGGTAACCGGCAAATCTTTGGGAACATGGCCGTCTTTGTAATCTACATGGTAGAGGATCACCCGCTGCCAATGCCAAAAGAATAAAAAGATGCCCAGGGGAACCTTCCACTCATAACCACTGATCCCTTCGATTGACGCCCCGATAAACACAATGAGAATCGATGACTGGGCCGCGATGGTCCGGCATATCGAGGCACCCTCCGGCTTTCCCAGCAAAACCGGCTGGAGGCCGTAGCGGTAGACAATCGGTAGCATCAGCCACGGGATAAAGGTTCTTGGATTGATATAATTGTCCCCGGAAAACGCGAGAATCCCAAACCCGCCGGCGAACAGACTGACAATTGCAACTCTATTATTGGTTGGGTGAAAAACCAGATAAACGACCAGATGGGCAAAGAGCAATGAACCTCCCCGACGCAAGCGTCGGGGTATCGGGGAAGGAGAACTTATTCTCTACCACAGTGTTAACTGACGCAGATCCTCCTTCGGCTTGCCCTGTTCCAAAACGTATTTCTCCACCATCGCCCAATTCCCTCTCTCCCCAACCGTCCCCACGTAATACCCTGAACTCCAGAATCTTCCTCCCCAGAGTTCCTCCTTCAGCCACCGCTCCCTCTTGAACAACTCCCGTGCTGTGATACTCTTGAATTTCATCACGATACTTCCTGGCGCTATTTTCGGATGTGCCCCGCACAGTAAATGCACATGGTCTTTATCCATCCCTAGGGCCTCCAGTTCTATTTCATAGCGTTCCCCTATCCCTCTGGCCGTTTCGATCATCACTCGCTCAATCCGCTTATCTATCAGCGCCTTCCGATACTTCACCGGCATCACCACATGATAGTGGATCTCCCACACACAGTGACTTCCTCGCTTTACTCGACTTTCTTCCTTCCTCTCTCCCACCCTCTCTTCTTTATCAAGTCAGCCACCCCGCAGCAAGCTACGGGGAATCACCAAGTTGAATTTAAGAGGAAGAAAATAAACGAAGAGGAAAGCGAGCAAGACAACGCTGAAAAATACCAGCCTCTCATCGTCATTACTGTAATCCTTATTAAACGAAATAAGAATCATGCAATCAACGTTATGGTCGTCATCGAAGACAAATTTTAAATTCAGACCAGTCTTTGCCGCCAAAGCTTCGGGCGAAGGCAGTCCCACGACTTGATAAACCTGGGTAAAGAGGTAGATGTAAACCAGCAGCACTGTTACCACTGACGCTACAGCCACCGGACTGTGACGATCATTCTTTTTCTGTTCCTCGGTCGTGATCGGGCGACCACCAAGTAGTCGTGCCATAACACTCTATTCAGTCCAATGACTTCTTAACGAATATCGACAGCGTTTCGATGTTTTGAAAATTATCCGTGTTGATATCCGCTCTGGTTATCGACATTGAAAATGTTCGCTCCAGAAAGAGAACCGTATTAATAATACCAAGGGAATCGATAAACCAATCGTTCAACAAATCTGTAGTGTACTCTAACTCTGAACCCTGGTTGGGAAACTCCTCCTCGAAGAAGCCTTTCATTAATTCGCAGATGGTTGCCCTGTCCATTGTTTCGTAATCGCGAACTCGGGGGTAGTAAATCAAGCAATACTTGATTACATTTGAGCTGCTGCTAAGATGTTCTCGTAGCTTCTGATGGAGAAGCGGATTGTCAGCGTCCAGTTAACTGCTTTTCCATGAGTGATCAAGGTAAACATGGGAAACGGGCTGCTCGCGAGGTCAACCGCATCTCCGCGGCGCTTCGGCTGACGGCGAATGCGGGTTCAGCTTGCTGAAGATGAAACATTCGTCATGATCGGTTCATCTCGAGTTCATCAGGTCATACTGTGTCTTTCTGGTATGTTGCGCCCATACGTTACGATAGGCAGAAATAATACACCACCAGAATTTCTCGAAAGTCTGATTTTGATGACCGCTATTAACCGGCGCTGGCCACGATGAAATGAAACTCGATCTATCTCCCATCCGAATTGGCCTGGCATTGGTCATATCAAATCTTCTATTCGGCATTTTCCTGGGAGTCGCTTTTGGAGCTAATGAGGAATTCTTCAAGGACTTCATAAGCGTCGGCATTGCGGCGAATCCCGAAGTCCACGATGCAAAGAGTCCAGCAAAGATATGGCGCTATGTCCAACGAACCCATTTTCATGCAACAGGCATAGCTGCTTTTTCGTTGGGTTTGATCATCCTTACTTTGCTCTCAAGACTAAGAAAATCTCTTGTCAGGTTGGCGAGTTTTTGCATCGGATTAGGGAGCTTTTACCCCCTAACTTGGTTCTCTATGTTCATTCTGGCGCCTTCTCTTGGCCGGGGGCCAGCACACGAACACATTTTTACTCAATTCGTTACCTATTTCAGCGTCAGCGGCCTCCTTGCTGGCCTGTTCATCTTAATCGGCAATCTGTTTTTTGACCTATTTTGTGATAAAGAAACCACCTGATCCCACATTTCAGGATGCTCTTTCGGCACAGATAGGCGTACCTACCCCGTGCGTCACATCCAGGAACAGCTGCGTGTCCGCGACTCTGCTTTCTTCCTGTCTCTAAGCCGCAATGTCGCGCCACCCAAAACCAACATTGTAATAAGGGCGTAAGTGGACGGTTCGGGGATTACTTCGAAAATTATAGTTTTGTTATTTAGGTCTCCGTCAATTGTTGGGCCACTTCCAAAGTCATCAAAAAGAATGATGCCCGTACCGTTCGTCTGGTAATTGGGATATATTGACTGGACCTCCGAGAACCTGTCATCGATGTGCGTTCCATCAAAAACTCCAACTAGAATATCTTCGCTTAAGATAATTCCATAGTCTACGACAAAAGTCCCATTGGAAAACAGCGTGACGGTCGCGGTGTTATTCCAGGACGCGTCATCGTTGTCTTGAAACTCGGTATAGGTTATTACGAACCGATCAGAAAGTTGTTCATATACCATCTGATTCGATCTTATGTCTGCGCCATGCGCACCAGCATCCATATCACCCCAGAAGACTGCGACTCCAGGGTCTCCTATATTTCCGGCGGTCAGATCAAAATCATCATCCCCTCCACCAAATGTAAAACCTCCGTTTGTGTTCAAAAAAACCGAATTATATATTGATCCGTAGAATTGAAATGTAAACCCTGAGGTGAACAGTATTTCCAGAAACTCGTCATCTACGCCAGGAAATAAAGATGTCGCTGTACTCACAGGAACCGGAAATAAATCTATAGCGGCCGATCGGGCCGGCAACGGCGAAATAAGCAGGCAAACAACCAAACACGTTGGTAAATTCACTAGCTTTTCGGATCTCATACTACCCTCTGTAATCAGAGTGAATGAAGTTTCCGTCAGTAATCAAGACAAAACGCTGAATCGTGCGCACTGATAATACGGATTTTTCGGTGCTACCATTGTTGGCCTCTAGTCTCATGTCCGATAATTAAGTTGAATTAATCTGTCTTACCATGTTATGCTATCGGCATGGCAAGACCCATATCCATAATTGAACTTACAGATCTTGAGCTGCAAGAGTTGCAGCGTCGCGTGAAAGCACCGACAGTATCCGTGCGCGACAGCCTTCGGGCGACAATCGTACTGCGTCGTTCCGAAGGCGTCAAACAGGCGCAGCTCGCGGAAGAACTCGGGGTTAGTGTGCCCTGCGTGAACAAGTGGTCGCAACGCTTTGAGCGAGACGGCTTGGAGGGATTGCGGGACAGGAAGGGACGAGGACGGCCCCGATGGATACCGGCGGGCAAGGTTGAGAAGGTCATTACCGAGGCTACACGACCGCCGAAGCCACGCACTCGCTGGAGTGTTCGCACCATGGCCAGGGAGGTGGGGATTTCCCCCGACAGCGTGCAGCGCATCTGGCGGGCTAACGATATCAGGCCTCACTTGGTCAGGACGTTCAAAGTGTCCAATGACAAGTACTTCGAGCAGAAGTTCTGGGATGTGATCGGCTTATACCTGGATCCGCCAGAGCGGGCCCTTGTATTGTGTTGCGACGAAAAGAGCCAATGCCAGGCTTTGGAGCGGACCCAGCCGGGCTTACCTCTTGGCGTGGGAGAGATTTGCACCAAGACACATGACTACAAGCGACACGGGACCATTACGTTGTTTGCAGCCTTGAATTATCTGGACGGCAAGCTCATCACACGCACCGAACAGCGGCATACCCATGTAGAATGGTTGCGGTTCTTGAAGCAAATCGAGCGGGAGACACCCAAGCAGCTGGACTTGCACTTGATCGTTGACAACTACTGCACGCACAAGCAACAGAAGGTCCGCAAGTGGTTGTCGCGCCATCGGCGTTTTCACATCCACTTCACCCCGACCAGTTCGTCCTGGTTGAACCTGGTCGAGCGCTTTTTCGGCGAACTGACCCAAGATGTTATCAGGGATGGTAGTTTTACCAGCGTCAGGCAATTGGTCGAAGACATAGAAACCTATCTGGCTGAAAGGAACCTCGACCCCAAGCCTTACAGATGGAAGGCGAAGGGAGAGGAAATCCTGCGCAAGATCCAGCGCGCCAAACGTGCCTTGGCAAAGCAGACAGGGAAAACTAATTAATTTATGTTATTTAACGGACACCACACTAGTCCTCCATAAGTTAGGCGTTTATGAGGATCCTGTTCCGGGGAGCCGAATCGAGTGCCGTTCCTGGACAAATTGAGTGTATTCGGCTCTCAACATCCCACCAAACGTCTGTAAGATTATATCCCTGTCATGCCAGACCGGAAATTCCGGAATTTGGGACGGCCTCTACTTTACCTTCCCCATCTTTAGCTACGCCAATTCCACGGCGAGCACCCACATCGGATGTTTTCCCATGTCATATTTCCCGATATGAGTGAGCTCCCCGGTGTCCTGATTGATGCTGTAGGCTGATATAGCGCCACTCTCGACGCCGGCGGCGTAGACAAACTTTCCCTGCGGGTCGATATCGAATCCACGGGTATGCGGTTCGGTCGGAACCCTGCCGATTAACGACAGCACGCCTGATCTGGAGTCGATCTTGAAGCAGGCAATACTCTCGTGCCCACGATTAGGTGCGTAGAGGAACTTTCCGGTCGGGTGGATGCGGAGCTGGGCGGTCGCGTTCGCGTCCCGGTCGAAGTCATCGGGCAGGGTGGAGATGGTCTGAAACGACGGAGACAGCCTCCCATCCTCGCCGACCCGATAAGCGCTGATGCTACTGCCCTGCTCGTCGGTGGAGTACATGACATCAAGCGTGGGATGGAAACGCAGGTGTCTAGGACCCGTTCTCTTTCGCGGTACCAGGACAGCCAGGTCCTTCGGCGTGAAGTCACCCGTATCTCCGTGGAAATCGTACTGAAAGATGGCGTTCTGTCGAATGCAGTGCGGCACGTAGACAGATCGGTTTGAGGGATGCACTGCAATCGAGTGAGCCCCGGGTAACGTATTTACGGTACAGACAGGTGGAGCCATTACCGCCCCATCCTCGCCAACGCGGTAACTGCTCGCCCTGGCGCCGCCGTTACTTGCGGTGAGCACAAAGCTACCGGTGCCGTCGACGGTCACGTAGACGGCGTCCGACTCCTCCTCAATCGAGCCGATCTGCTTCAGAGAGCCATCTGAATGATCGATCGCAAAACTCGCCAGCTCGCTGATTTGACGGCGGGATACGTAGAGAAATCGCCGCCCCGAGTCCGTTGCCATGGCGGCTGTTCCCCCCGAAAGAGGAACTTCATGTTTCCTGTCGAGCTTCCCGCTATCCGCGTCCATTGAATAGACACTGATTCTATCGTCACCCATCAGGGATACGTAAATGTAATAGGCCATGTGCTCCTCCAGTATGCTTCGAGTTAGAAATCTGCTTCCGCAACCTCAGTTATCAAATCCAAAGAATCCAATCTTCCAAGCTGATATGCATCCAGATTAGAAAAACACGGGGCACGACACTAGCACCGCTTATCGCAGCGAAGCGGAGTTAGCGGTGCATGAGCGAGTTTTGCGAGTCCGACTCCGCTCAGCTGTTCGGAGACTGCGTCCTGAGGTTCAACGCTCGACCCACCCCGCCCTTCGGGCACCCCTCCGAGGAGGGGACCATCATGGCCGACCACCGTTAGGCAAAGGTCCCCTCTCGGGAGGGGTGCCCGAAGGGAGGGGTGGGTCCGATCCGCCGGGGAAGACTTTGCAGTTTAATCCGATTGCGAGGCGAAGACAAACTCTGTAAAACTCATGTCAAGAATTTGCTTTGCTTTGATGGTTGCAGAGTTATAGAAAATTCAACTCACCCCACCACATTATCCATTATCTGATTCTGCATGCCCTTTCGTCGTCTCTGTTTGCGACTATTGCTCTTTCCATTGATTGGGGCTGCTAGCGCTACCGCAGTCCCTCTGACTATCAGCTATCAGGGGTATGTGGTCGTCTCGGGGCAGCCACATGAGGGGGCGGCTACGTTCAAGTTCGCATTTATCGACGGAACGGGTGCCACGGTCTGGAGCAACGATGGCACCAGCGTCGATGGTTCGGAGCCTGTAACCGGCGTCGGCCTGGACGTGAACCGCGGGGTATTCGGAGCTGAGCTGGGTGACACCGATTTGAGCAATATGACACCGATCCCGGCGGCGGCATTCAGCAACGATTCGCTCAGGCTAAGGGTGTGGTTTGACGAAGGAATCGGCGAGTTCGAACAGCTTACTCCGGATCGTAAGATCCATTCCGTGGCCTTTGCCATCCGGGCGCACTCTGCCGAACGCGCCGATATTGCAGCCGAGGTGGAAAACATCCCGGCTGATACCCAGACCCAGATCGACGCCCTGGATACTCAGGTTCAGACGCTTACCGGCCAGTTGGGCGCACTCGATCTAGGCACCCTGGTGGCAGCGTCATCCGATGCCGATGATGCCGGGTTGGCCTCGCTCGGGTTCACGCTCTTCGAGACCCTTCCTGCAGCGTCCTGGTCCACGGATTCCTCTGGCGGGGCGCCACTGGCAAGAACGGGTCAAAGCGCCGTCTCGATCGGCAACGAGATGATCATCTGGGGCGGAGAAATCTCATCCAGCCAATACGCCAACACCGGTGGACGCTACGATTTCGTTAGCGGACAATGGAGTCTCCTGCCCAATCTCGGAGCGCCGTCAGCGCGGACCGGCCACGGGGCGGTGGATGTCGGCCAGGAGATGGTCGTCTGGGGCGGCACGTCGACGACAGTGGCCAGCCTTGCCGACGGCGCTCGATTTCTCACCGGCACCAACCAATGGCTTCCGGTTTCGACAACGGATGCCCCGACAGGGCGGAACGGGCATGTCACCGTCACCACCGGCGACGGTATGGTGGTCTGGGGTGGTCTCAACACCTCTTCCGGATTGTTGGCGGATGGCGGGTTTTATTCCCCGGACCTCAACCAGTGGACCGTGCTCCCGACGGTCAATGCCCCGGCAGCCCGTCTCGACGCGGAAGCTACCTATGTTGACGACCGCATGATCGTCTGGGGGGGACAGGACGGCGGCTTGCCCACGGAAGGCGGCCGACTGGTCTTTGTAAACGGGCTCCCCGATCATTGGGAGCCGATGTCAATAACGGGTGCGCCGCCCGGAAGAACGAACCATACACTCGTTTCCACGGGCGAAGGGGTGATCGTTTTCGGGGGCGAAGACCTGGCTAGCAATCCCTTTGATGACGGCTATTACTACGATGTTCAGGCAGATACCTGGTCCCTGCTCGCATCTACAGGCGGGCCATCGGCCCGCACTGGAGTTTGGTTCGTTCTAGATCATGCGGTAGCGGCGAATAGCGAGCTGCAGATGTCCGGTTGGTATTTAATCAACTTCGCCTTTGGGTGAGCTTTGTTCATGAAGTTGGTTAAAATCTCCGGGCGTATGGCACAAGCCCATAATTCCCTGCGCAATTCGTTGATCAGGTCTTGAGAGGAAGGTCTTTGTTTCTTAGAGGGCTTCCTCCATTTTGCTTCGGGAATGGCGGTAGGTTTGCCGCCTTGTCCATAAGCTTTGATAGCGGCCAGATGGAGCATGGCGTAGGCGGCTACTGCGGTTGCGGGGATGTGCTGGACGGAGTTTTCGTTGCGCACTTGAGCCTGCCCCACACCCAGGATGGTCTTTTCGTCGCGGTGGTTGACCTCGATGTCCCAGCGCCAGAGGTATTGCTGAAGCAGGTCCTCCAGTGGGAGGTTCGGATCAGTGCAGATCAAATACGCCGGTTGGGTGTATAGTTTTCTGGCCCCTTGGCGCAGGCGATATCCAACCGGACGGATGACGAGCAGGCGTAGATCCATCTGCCCGGCCGCCCTCCAGCGTATGGGTCCCAGGGTTTTGACTTCGAAGTCCCGCCATTTGCCGCTCGCGCGCGCCTGCACGGTAATCCAAGGGATGTCCGGGTCCCGGCGGATTTGTTGCGGTGTGGGCAGGTCCTCTCCGTAGAAGCGCTTGCGTCCGCGTACGGCTTGCGCGCCGGGTTTCGCGCTGAGCTTGGCGTCTTTGCGGATTCGACCGATCAGGGTCGTCTTTTCGGGCAGATTACGCAGCATCTTTCGGTTGGTGTAACTGCCGTCAACCACGACATGCAACTCGGGTGCGGTTCCTGCGTTTTCCTCGGCACGCTCTTGCTGCAGTTGCCTCAATGCATCGGTGGCCAAGGCGTTGAGGTTACGCTGTTTCATCTGCTCCTTGTAGAGTTCGACCTGCTCGACCGGTGCGCTTTTGCGGGGCTTGCGCGGAGTCGAAGCGTCCTGAAAAGCGATCGGGATCATGCGCACTTCGTTGTTTTCATCGGCCACCGCCGCGCTGAGCTGAAGCCTGCGTTGTGCCCAGACCAGATTGAGGTTGAAGGGCGGGCCGAGGGGATCTTTGCGGTAGGCCGCACCGGGGATGGTTTTGCCTGTCTTGCGCAGGATGGTATCGTCGAGGGCAATACAAAGTGGTCGGGTTGCGGGGCTGAGCGCTTCGAGTTCTTTTCTGACTTGGCGAAAGATCACCTCCTCGTTCACCCGGTCCTTGGCATAAAGGGAGTAATCCGCCGTCCAGTCCCGGAACTGCTTGCCAAACACTGTGATCAGCGAAGTGATCGTGTGCCGTCCCGGGCAAACCAGATGGGCCAGCAGATGCTCGCGCACTCGGCGCGTGCACGAGGGGGTGCCGGAGACTTCTTGTTCGCACTGCCTCCAAATTGCTTCCCACTGGTTCAGGAGCGAGGTGCCGTTTTTTTTTGATGGTGACCGGCGAAGGCGGAACCACCGGACGATGGGCGATGATGTTGGCTTTGTCTTCGATGATCCACTCAATAATCTCCCCTTTTTGGAACTCCATCGCTTCGGCAATGGCGGTGGGGAAATTAATGTAATATTGGTCGGCCCCCTTTTTGCGGGAGATGAGCTGAACTTTAGTTGGATACCCCATGGTGTTTTTGTGTTTAGAGATTAAGTATCTAGCGAATATACTAGAACTAAAATCACCGAAAACCAGCTTGAAATCAAGGGAAAAAGTGAAAACCTAGATCACCAGTCTAGTAGTAACCAAACTCCAGGGCGGGCCATCGGCCCGCAGCGGTCACAGCGCGGTCTGGTCCGGCACAGAAATGCTCGTCCTCTTCGGCGATACCGGTTCCGTCTTTGCCTCCGATGCCTTCGCCTACGATCTCAGCAGCGACCGGTGGCGGGGCCTTTCGACCGACGGCAGTCCCACCGCCCGCGCCGGGGCGACCGCGGTCTGGTATGGCGACGCGGTTTACCTCTTCGGCGGAACAGGTGACTCCGGTCGCCTGGCGCAACTGCAGTCCCTCGATCCCAAACCGGCAGTTCATCTCTATCGGAAGTTGTAATGTCGCCTGGATTCACCTTTCCTCAGACCTGATTTCCCTATGAACCTTCGAACATTAGCGTTTATCCTCCTTACACCACTCCTGGCGGATACGGTTGCGAGGGCCCAGTGGCAGACGCAAACGATCGAGTTCCGGCCCGGTTGGAACGGGGTTTACCTCCATGTGGGGACCCCGCATAACACCTTTGCCAACCTGCTCGCGGGCACCCCGGTGAGCGAGGTCTGGCTCTGGATGCCGGATCTCACTTCACTGCAGTTGTGACCTCGCCGGCCCAGCCGCTGGATTCGGACACGCGCTGGCTATCCTGGAAACGCGAGGTACCCATCGACGCCACGCTTAACACCTTTTTGGGCAACGCGGCCTACCTTATCCGCCTGGACGATCCCCTCCCTGGAGGCGCTCCCAGTTATACCCTGCAGATCAAGGGAAAACCGGCACCTCCAGTTTACCAATGGAGCTCGGATGGCGTTAACCTGCTTGGCTTTTCAACCGTAGATACGAACGCTCCCAATCTGGAAGACTTTTTCACACCGGCGCCCTCCCTGCTGGCGAACGGCGAGATATACCAGTACATCGGCGGCGACATTTCCAGCAACCCGGTCCGTGTGTTCGCCCTGCGTAACACCGATGTCACCCGGGGCAAGGCATTCTGGATTCGCGATGAGACCCAGTTCAACCGCTACTTTGGCCCCTTCGACCTCCGGCTGCAGGACCACACGGGGGTTGACTTCGGAAATTTGGTTTCGACCTCCAGCTTCCGGCTCACGAACATGACACCCAATGCCCTCACCGTAACGCTCGAGATGGTTTCGTCCGAGGACCCGCCATCGGGGGAAACGGCCATCGCCGGGGACCCGGAGATCCTGGTCGAGGGCGAACTCGACCTGGCGACCTTGACGCGCCCGTTCTCCCGCCTCAGCGACGGTGCCTACCAATGGGAGCTTAGCGCGGCCGGGGAGGAGGGTTCGGAAATTCAAGTGACGCTCGGCCTCGACCGCTCGGCCATGGGTGGCTCGGTAGGTGATCTTTTCGCTGGGGTCCTCAGCTTTACCGATTCCGTGGGCATTCTGAAGGTCGACGTCCCGGTCTCCGCGGAACAAGGGTCACTGGCCGGGCTTTGGGTCGGAGAAGCCAACGTCACACAAGTCCGCCACGACCTGAGCTTCTATGACCGTAGTGGCGAGGAGGCGGAACTGACCGGAACCGATGTCTCCTTTGGCGGGGTGGCGCGGCCCTACACCTTGCGCCTCATCGTGCATGTGGATGCCGCGGGAAATACCGAGCTTCTGCAGCGCGTTTATTACGGGTTCGATGACAACATCGACGAGCTTGTGGCGACGCAGGAGAATCTCCTCAGCCCGGACTACCTCTCGATCTCCCGGCGCATCAGCGCCCCCCATTTGCCATGGCAGGAAGGAAATCCAGCCTGGCCCATGACGGGCGGGACTTTTAGCCTGGGCCAAACCATCAGCACGACCGTCACGGTAGGCCACAGCGACCAGCGGTCCAACCCATTCCTGCACACCTACCATCCCGATCACGACAACCGCACCGCCACCTTCGACGCCACGCTGGCACCGGGAAAAGAATCCTACCAGATCGACCGCGACATCTCCCTGGCCTTCGAAGCTCTGGCTGACTCATTTTCCTCGCTGACCCTGAACGGGCGGGTCATGGCCGGGACCTACGGGGAAACCATCACGCTTTCCGGGACCGGGAATAACCAGAAGGAATACGCTGTCCAAGGCACCTTCAGCCTCACCCGGCTCTCCACCATCGATGACCTCCGCACGCCAACAAACTAGTGCCTTGACTCACATGAATTGCCGAGTTGAACGAATCTTGAAGACCCGCCCCTTACGGAGCGAGCTACATTGTGGCTCGGGCCGTGAGGCCAGGGATAGAACGGCATCGATCTTGGCATTACCCGGCAAAACACGTGGGACAGAGCACTAGTGCCTGTTTACTAATTTAACGAAAGGAACCAGCACCATGAAACATCGCTTGAAAATGATCAGCACGCTCCATCCCCTAACCAAAACCGATGGCGGCGCTCGGACTCGCGCTCGCCCTGCTCTCAGGGGCGCAGGCAGCGGACTCGCCACCGAACCGCATGACCATCCAGAGCTACCTGACGGACGATTCCGGCTCGCCGGTGGGGAGCAGTTCCCCGGTCAACAAAACGATGGAGTTCTATATCTACGACCAGGATTCCGGCGGTGAAAAAGAGTTCGCTGAAACACAGATCGTGACCGTGGATAACGGCCACTTCAGCGTCGTGCTCGGAGAGGGCAGCCAGATCGGAAACATCAACCAGGACCTTGCTGCGGTGTTCCAGGGGATCGATGCCTCGGATCGTTATCTCGAGATCGTGCTCCCCAATGAAGGCCAGACCCTGTCCCCTCGCCTGCGCCTCTTGCCCGCCGCTTATGCCTTTCTGGCGGCCTATGCAAACGAGGCCGCAACCGTCAGCAGCGGCGGTGTCGATGGCGCCGCTATCACTGATGGATCCGTTACCCTTGCCAAGTTGGCCAACGCCTCCGTCGATTCGGCCGCCATCGTGAACGGTTCGATCACCAGCTCGGACATCCAAAACAATTCGATCACCAGCTCGGACATCCTAGACAACACGATCGCTACGGGGGATATCAAAAACAATACTATCACGAATTCGGACATTGCCAGCGGCACCATCACCTCGGGGAACATCAGGAACCTAACCATTACCTCGGCGGATATCCAGAGCGGCACAATTACCTCGCTGAACATCCAGAACGAAACGATCACATCGGCGGATATCGATAACAACACCATAACCTCGGCGGACATTCAGAACAGCACGATTACCGGTTCGGACATCGCGAGCAACACGATCGGCGCCTCCCAAATCGACGCTAATGCGGTGGGGTCCTCAGAACTGGCCAATAACGCGGTTGATCACGGGGCGCTCGCCGACAACGTGGTGCGCACCAATGAGCTGGCGAGTGGTTTATTTGAGTTTCAGGTCTATACGTTTCCTAGTGATGACGAAAGCCATACCGAGGAGTTTCATTCTCGTGAGGCGACTCAATGGTGGCCGATTTTGACCGGTTGGGATTTTGGAAGAGGTAACATTGATGCCGCCGGCACGGAAGACCTTTGGCAACTGTCCTGGTCAGTATCCAGCGATAACGACTGGAGGCTCACCTTGCATGCGCCGACACAGAGCAGCAACCGACCGGAAGGGAGGGTGCATATTCTGTGGATTCCTTCCCGCATGGTGAATGATTACGGCGGCGTATTTAAGAGCGCTACGCGCAGCGGAGATTCGCTGCAGGAATAAACTGCACCCGGTGAGGCTTGCGGAAAATCCTAAGGAACGCCCCCATCGACCGAAGATGAAGCATTTTCGAAAATTTTGTCTTAACGCATTGATCGCAGTGGGAATATTTCCCACCGCCATGCCGGCGCAGGTATCCTTTCTGGAGCTTGACCAGCGCGAGCGGATCTTTAACCGCCTTCAAGAGGGTGCCGGCCTTTCCGGTGCCGGGGCCACACCGGGACAGTTCAGCGCCTATTTTTCCTTTGCCGCCGTGCTCCCGAAGACGGGCGACAACCCGCAGGACCCGCCATCGGGCCCGGGCGTGGGTGGCTTCCGGCTGTCCCATATCCGGGTGGGCGCGACGCTTTTCGGGCGTGCCTCCAGTTTTCAATTCGGCCAGATCATCGCGCGCCCGGATACGAATGAAAACGGGGATGACTTGGCCGTTAGCGCCGGCGATTACTGGGAGGCGCGCCCCTTTGAGGTAATCGATCGCCTTGGCTATCGCTGGTCAGAGGGCACGCGCAAGGTCGTCGCCACGGTAGCGGGCAGCTACGACATCGCCTGGCGAAAAAACGACCCTGAGAATAGCAAGCCGGCAGATTTCGATGCCAACCCGGATAATTATTTATTGGAATCCGGGTTGTATTACGTGCTCTACAGCCACACCCATACCGCGGACGCGGGGATCACAATTAATCCTCCTGGGGTTGCCGAAGACGGTTCGACGCCGGTGGACGGCGGCTACTGGTTGGATCAACCCCCCATTTTCCGGAACACGGAACGCTATCACTACAGCGAAAGCGCGAATGTGGTTTTTGCCACCCAGCCGGGCCCGGTAGCGATCACCTGGCGACGCAAAGAAGGCCAAACCACGGAGCCGGGTGCGCAGGAGATAGATAATTTCCTCGAGCTTGGCGGTTTGTATTACCGGCTCTACGTTAAGATTTACATTGTGTCGGGCAGCGCGGTCCAACCGCCCAAACGGATCTATTGGACCTACCAGGGGTTTCCCGGGATCGCGGTTGAGATCCCCGAGGCCCGGGTCTCGGATATCAAGATCGTCTACAATAACGACATGCCGGAAAATGTCCCGGTGTCGGAGGGCTTTGAGCTGCTCGGGGGCTCTGGCGTGGGCAGCGAGCAGCCCGGCGGCGAGCAGGTCTCCTCGTCCATTACCTCGACGCTGTGGTATTCTCCGTCCGAGAAAGCCTTGAAGGCTTTGAACAGGCAAGGGCGGCTCTTCGTGGAATTTTTGGGCGCCCCGGACCCGGCCACGAACATCCCGGCACACCTGGGCATCGAGATCGTCGATGTGATTGAGCAACCGGTCCCGGGCGACGAACACGTTGATATCGGAGATCGTGTACCCGACCGCTCCGGCGATGAGGGCGAGATCCTGCGCGGCCGTGTGGCCAACCAGCCGGAGGGAGAGGACTTTGTGTTCCGCCATATCAGACAGGTCGGCGGCCGGGATGTCGGCGAGTTGGATGGGGTCCGTTTTTTTGCCCGCAAGGAAACGACGAACGTGAACGACATCGTGATGTGGTACCTGCAGGAAGGCATCGAAGGGATCCTCTGGCCGCACAGCTACATACGCTATGATTTTGACTGGCCGGTCGATAGTTCGAGATTCAGCCACTACATCCGCCCGCTTGTGGCGAACGAAGAAGAGGCCAAGACAACCGCCGTGGTGTTGAACGGCGAGGAGGTACCGACCATCGATTACCAGGACCCCTTGGACCAGCCTCGCGCGTTCATCACCGGGGATTTCCGATTCTATTCCTACCTGACACCCGACTATCCCTCCCATCGTACCCTGTTGCGCTTCCTCGATGGCAACGAAATCAAATTTGAACGCGTCTTTTCGTGGTTGGACGAGGCGCTCAAGGATAGGCCCATAGAGCAGCACCTGACGGCGGCCGGGATCCAACCCAGCCTCCTCTATGAAGCATTCGATGGCGACGATGGTTTAAACGGGTTGAACGGCCTGCATGGAATTCTCATCTCAGGGGATCTTGCCTACATTGCCGGGCACGATGAAAAGTCCGTCAGCATTCTTGATATCAGTGATCCATCCGCCCCGCAGGAACTAGCGATCATCCGTCACGGGGTGTCGTATGGCGCCGGGACCTGGGAACTCGATGGCGCCATCGGCCTCGCGCTGGACGGTGATTTTTTATTTGTAGCCGCGCGTATTTCCGATGCCGTTACGATCATCGATGTGTCCGTCCCGGCGTCGCCCACATTCGTCGCTCGGATCAAGGATGAAGTCGATGGCTTTGCGAGGTTGGATCAAGCAAAATCGGTGTCCGTCCAAGGCGACTACCTTTTTATTGGGTCGGGAACGGATGACGCCGTGACCGTCGTCGATATCAGCACCCCGTCGGAACCAAGCCTCGTCAACGAAATCGAGGAGTCTGCAGAAACACCGGGCCTGGATGGCATTTATCAGGTTTCAGCACAGGGAAATTATCTTTATGTCAGCGGTCAAGCCAGTGACTCATTCGCTATTTATGAGATCAGCGGTAATGGCGAACTGTCTTTTGAAGGGATTGCGCTTCATGGCTCTGAAATGTTTAACGATCTGGATAGCCCGCGCCATTTTGCGCTCGATGGCACTATTGCCTACGTGGCCGCGTGGAATTCTGATGCCGTTCCTGTTTTGGACCTGAGCGATCCGAAAAACCCGAAACTGCTTTCAGTTATCGAGAACGGCCGGGATGGCGTGACCCTCCTGGATGCGCCCTTTGGCATTGTGGTCGCAGACAGTACATTGCATGTCGCGGCACAGACCGGAAATGCGCTCTTGATTTTCGATGTGGCCGACCCCTCCAATCCGAGACTTTTGACCGAGGTGAAACAGGGCGATCTAGGCACCGCGGGGCTGGGCGGACCAACCTTTGTCGCGGTCGATGGAAGCAATATTTACGTCGCGGGGCGCGGCAACGATGCGCTCACCATTTTTAATACAGCCCCGTTGCTACAAGACCATTTGGCCGCAGGAGACCTGGGCTCCAGTGGCAACAGCGTCGCCATCGATCTGGAGTCCTACGACCCGGCACGCGATTCGTTTAACTGGCCGGACGGATCGGTGGTTCCACGGATTATCGAGGAGAACGTTTACGTCGGGGACCGCATCGCTGCACCGGACGATGAGCTCGGCAGGGGCGAGGGCGAGACCTACATGGCGGGATACTTGAACATTGAGACCGGCGATTCCTACAACCCGAACGCCTACATCGATCCGTTCGAATTCGGGTTCACAGAGGCTAACTTTGGCGCCATCATACCGGTTAACGCGATCCCAGGAGATAACCGGCTTGAAGTTTTGTGGTTCCGCGCTAATGACGAAGACACGGCGGATTCCTTCAGCACCCACTTCTGGCCGGCCGTCCTGGGCCGCTACACCATCGAGTGGCCGGTTGATTTCGCGGAAATCATCCTGGCCGGCAATGACGGGACGGGCCCCTTGCCCAGCCTTCTGGCGACCGGCGCGATCTATTACGAGAACGATCCAACGCAACCCGGCTCCAACCCTAACGAGGAACACGCGCTCATGCAGGGCGGGCAGGGCTTCGCCCTCCGCGACGACTTGAACATCACCACCAACGATGGAGGCGAGTATTCTTCCAACCCCTTCGTTTTGATCGAATACCTGGACTCCGACAGCCGGGTTTCGATGGAACCGTTCAAGGTGTTGCGGGAGAAGCCGTCCCAAGGGATCACCTTCACCTACGACGTCGAGGCAGCGACCGTAATCCAGGCGCCCATGCCGCTGCCGCTGCTGGAGCTACCGCTTGACCAGGCGGCTGACAGCGCCGTCTTCAACGTCAATACCGAGGTTTCTTATTCCGAAATCGCAGCATCGAGTGTCGACGGTAACAATGTCATCTGGAGCCTGGACACGATCGAACGCCCACAGTTGGCCCAGTATTCGGAATACAACCTGCAGAGTCCAGACCTGTTGACCAACCAGACGTTCTACGTTCTCGATGCCTCCTACGACGACAACACGGTAAGCGGGGTAATCACCGAGGGCGAACTGGCGCTCGCCTCTTTAAGCGCCACAGATGGCGAAGAATCCGGCTTTGGCTACGGCGAGGAAGACGATCAAGACCCGATAGCCTATTTCCTCGTAAAGTCAGGGGATGTGGTTGTGGGCGCGGGCGATCCGGTTTACCTGTTTTCAGATTCGCACAACCAATTCGAAACCCTGACCGTTTCCTCGGTTGCGGCGAGCGATTCGACGACCGTCATCGGTATCGACGTTCCCGCGTCTATGCGCGCCGGATATAGCTACGAGTATACCGTGATTGTTGACGTTCTCCTGGGTTTCGAAATAGAGGAAGCGCGCTCGAGCCAAAGGTATGTCTTCGATGAATTTCTCATAAACGACCTGAAGCTCATCCAACCCCGGAGTGACCTCAGCGATGGGGATCTTGACGGTCATTACCTTGCGCGGAGCCCGCTGACCTCGAGCGACGTCACCTTAGACTATGAATCGAAATACACCTTCGAGGACCGGAAGGGAAACCTTTGGGTCTACCGGGGACCTCACACCGAGGAAGGTCCGGCGGACGCTTATGCGTTCGACATGAAGTTTTACTACAAAACGCTCGAAAGTTTCTATTTCCCAGGTGAAGAGACGCAGCCGGCCGTTGGCACGTTGGCGCCTTTCCTGCGCTCGCTTAACGCAGACGGTTCCTACTCGGGCGATCCCTTCGGCGCGGGTGATCAGGCGAACGTCGTCACCTACCGGCCATTTTGGCCCGACTCCGCGGTGCTGTTTACCGGTGAAAGCCTGACCTTGCCCAAACGTGGCCTGCCTGCGATGCGCGGACAGTCGAGCGCGGAGATCCTCTACGAACAGTCGGAGAACCAGGATACTCCTTCGGATTCCGTCGTCCTCCACGACCCCACGCGCGAAAAGGAGTACTTCCTCAGCAGTGACGCACTCTCAAAGGTCCCCGGTTCGGCGGCAACGCAAAATCTTCTCGGAAAAACCTTCTTCACGCTTCTGCCGCCGCACCTTGTGGAGCGCTTCTTCTATGATCCGAATCGTGGGAGTGACGGAGCGCTGGTCTTCAGGGGTGAGTTTGTCGACGCAGTGCTGGGCGACGACTACCTCCTGCTCAACCTCCTCAGCGCCAGCGACGCGGACAAACTCAAGGCCCTGGTTATCGATGACGATGAGGACAAGGGTGCCTGGGATATCGCCATCGAAGGCCTGGCCACGACGGTGGAGATCTTCGAAGAGGATATCTTTGCCCCGGGGACTTACTTTCCCAACGTCGGGCGTGAAACGGTCATCGCCTTCGACGAGCTGGCTGAAATCAGGGACGACGACGCGGCCGTCGACTCCTATGCGCTGAGCGCGACGGGGCCCGGCGAAGGGTATGTCACTTTGTTGTTCGGGAACGGCGAGGCCTTCACTCCGGTTGGCGATCCGGTGAGCATGTCGGTGATCCAAGTCAGCAGCGTGCTCTACAGGGGCGAGGTGAAGCCCATCCTTTCCGATAACCCACTGAGCGAGATGGTGACGATGCAACAGGTGGCAGACCTCGCGGCCAAAACGGATGAGTTTGTGTTCGAGTGGAACATCGCCTCTCCGGTAGACGGTTTCCCGCCCGTGGTGACCCTGAATCAGCGGCAGCTTCTACTGGGCGAAAGCAGTTGGAACCACCTGCGTTTCCCGACGCCGTTTAACAGCGGCGCTTCGATCCTCGATGTGGACGCATCCCGTTTCGGGACGACCGCTGTCGGTACTTTGACGGCAGTTGAAGCGATCCCCTTTACGGCCGCGGCAGAAAACGCGGGCGAATGGGAGTTTACCCTCGATACCCAGCAGGATGCTGACCTGGGTGATCTGCTCTCACCGGAACACCGGGCGACAATCACCAGCACGGGAGATGCGCAGGTGCCTGAGTCCCAAGGCGCACGAGTTGACGGAATCTTGACCGATAACTCGAATTCCTCCACGGCATCGGTCCGGCTCATCGATGCCGCGACCTACGTCTTCACCCCGGAAGCGTTAGAGGAGACATCGGTCAGTGGACAGCCCGCTAGTATTGTTTACCGCCAGTTTGATACCGATGAGGCAACGGATTATTCTACGCTCTATATCAGTCTTGACCTCGACTCGGATATCGGTGCGCGGGTCTTTTTGAACGGCGAGCACATTGTCGACGCCAACATGTCGATCTTCGGTGGATTTACCAACACGCCAACCGCCGGGGCGCCGGCTGACTTCTTGCCGTTAAGCCGCGTTTATCAGATCGATCCGGGGTTTCTTGAACTCGGCTCGAATACGGCCGGGACGTTGACCCATACGGTAGCGGTTGAGCTTTTCTCAGAGGCTGATTCGGGTACCACACAATCGTTTAATCTGAAGGTGGAAGCCTATGAAAGGATCGACCTTACGGGCGCCAACTGGCTGGCGCTCAGCCCCGACAAATTCCCCGATGGCGTGCGCACCGTGATCGGCGAAACGGCGGATGTCCGTGCCCTGGCCGACAACTACGTGATCATGCGTTACCGGCCCATCGGCGATGCAGACGGCTGGTCGGATTGGACGACGCCGGCACTCGCCGAAGGCTGGATCAAACGTGTGCTCGCCGGGATCAACCCCTTCAACCAACGCGTGTCGGACTTATTCTCCAACACCATTGATACCGATGCCAGTATCCTGCAGGCCGCAGGTAAGCGCTGGGAAGGTGATATCGCGCTGAACCTCGACACCATCAATGACTTCGGCCTCATCGAAATCTACGAGACGGTCCTCAACCGCGGGCGCATGCTCAGCATCGATGCCGGCATAAACTACGGTGCGGCCAACGACGCCCTGCTCCTGGTCGTCGGCTATCTGAACGACCTGTATTTGCTCGTGGGTAACGAGGCCAAAGCCGATGCGCTGAACCCAACCATCGGTATCGGTACGGCGGACAACACCTACGGCGACATCGCTACCTCAATGTTCTCATTCGAAGGGCAGGTGAGCACGCTCCTCGAAGAGGAACTCGCCTTGTGGCGGGGACGGGACGATTTCTTCCAGCCTGGTGTTGAGATCTCCCCGGTCTACAACCGCCTGGTCTGGAATTTCACCCGTGGCATCGATGCCGGCGAGGTCATTTATGCGCTGAACTACAATATCCAGGAGGACCCGACAGGCGACCTCGATGGTGAGATCAATGCAGCAGATGCAGCCGGAAATGTTCCCGCAGGGCCACGGCGACGCCTATGGCCACTTCCTGACAGCGCTCAAGGGCTATTACGGGCTCCTCACCAATGCGGACTTTACGTGGGTCCCGCGGATCGAGGCCGTCAACGTACTGGGCGTGCCCGTATCGGTCGATTACCAGGACGAACGTAAATTCGCCACCGCAGCCCTGGCCGCTGCCGAAGCCGGCCAACAGGTCATGGAGCTGGGCTGGCGACGAGACTACCAGGACATCCGTGAGAAGGGCTGGTCCCATTTCGAAGAAACTCGTTCGAACATCATCAGCCGCACGCTGCCGAGCACGCGCTATTGGGGGGTCGACCATTGGGCATCGCGTACCCAGCAGGGCGCTTATTTGAACTGGGTGGTGGGTAACGCGATGATACCGGAAGTCGATCCGGATCCGGCACATGAGGGCATCCAGCGCATCGATCGCAGCACCGTATTGGAGCTCAAGGCCCTGACCTTCCTGGGTGAAGAGCTGCGCCAGAGCCTCGATAATGCTGAGGGCGGCCTGAACCCGCTCGGGCTCCACCAGGATAGTGTAGCCTTTGATCTTAACCCCCACGGGGATGGCACAAGCGGTTCTGGTTTTGCCCTCGGGCAAACCTCCCATTTTGAACAGATTCTGGGGCGCGCAAAAGGCACCCTAAACAACGCCGTTATAGCGTTCGACGACGCCAAGGATGTCACGCGGTTGATGCGTTCCGATGACGATTCGCTCAACGAGTTCAAGACCAAGGTCGATCAGCAGGAACTGGCTTTCACAAATCAGTTGATCGGAATCTATGGAACACCGTATCCCGACGATATCGGCCCGGGCAAAACCTTCTCTACTGGTTACGCGGGGCCGGATCTTTTCCACTACCGTTACATCGATGATGTGGAGTTGGATTTCCACGAGCAGGTGGCCAAGGAAGATTCGATAACCTTCCGGTTGGATACGCAAACCCACCCGAGTGACTGGGATCCCGAAGACCGGCATACTTTCTTTTTCGCCGCCACCGCTCTTGAGATCAGGGATGCCCAAGGGGACATTACGGATTCGGACTACGATGCGAACGACGACTATATAGAGTTCACCCTCGATCCACATGGATTCTTCGATAAACCGGACACCTGGCAGAGCCGGCGTGAGTCTCCCGGCGAATTACAGGCCACCATAATGCGTGTCATCAACGCCCGGAACCGGGTCTACGAAGAGTTGGAAGGGCACAATGAATTGAAATATCGTTTCGACCGCATGCTTGAGGTCATGCTGGCCAAGTTCAAAACCATGGAGAAGATCAAGACGACCAATGAGGATATCCGTGCCCTGAACGCGAAGGCCTCCCTGATCCGGACGGCCGGCACTGTGGCCGACCAAATAGCCGGGGCGGCATTGGATTACTACGAGCGGATCGGGGACGTTGCTCTTTCGATCTTTCCGGCGAACACGATCCTTGGACTCGCTTCCGGTGGCGACTTGTTTTCATCGGCAAGAGCCGCTCTTAGGGCCACCTATACGGCCGGCTGGTATGTAACCGCAGGGGTAAAAGTGGCTGCCCTCATTGCGTCTGGGGTTTCGGCAAGCCTCCTGGAGGCAGAGGCGGTAGCGCTTCATTTCGACAGCATCGTTCCCACCGAGATCAAGCAGACCCAAAAGGAACTCGTCTACGGCGTCGACATAGCGCTGAAGGAACTCAACCAACATTACTTCTCGATCAACCGGGCGCTGGTTGAGTGGGAAAACGCCCTCATGGAGTTCCGCGCGCTTGAAGCCGGCGGGTTGACGGTGCAGCAGGAACGCGAGATGTTCAGGCAGCGGGCGGCAGTCGTCATCCAAGGCTACCGCACCCGCGACGCCGCCTTCCGCCTCTTCCGGAACGAAAAGCTTGAACGCTACAAAACGCTCTTCGATCTGGCAGCTCGTTACGCCTTCCTGGCGGCCCAGGCATACGATTACGAGACCGGGCTCCTGCACACGGACGAGGGTCGGGGCTTTATCGAGCGCATTATCCGATCCCGTGCGCTGGGGGTTGTAGAAAATGGCGAACCGCAATTTGCTGGAAGTAATCTGGGGGACCCTGGCATCTCCAGCATCCTGGCGGAAATGGAAGCCGATTGGGAAGTGCTCAAGGGGCGGCTCGGTTTCAACAACCCCGATGTATATGGCACCACCTTTTCCCTGCGCACCGATAACTTCCGGATCCTCCCCGGCATTGACGGTGACGTCGAATGGAGAGATATCCTCGAAGAGGCGCGGGTCGCGAACCTCCTCGATGATGCGGACGTCCGCCGCTACTGTATGCAGATCGACGAGGGGGACGGCCTCCCGGTTCCCGGGATCGTCTTGAACTTTGGTACGACCATTGCCAACCACTTGAATTTCTTCGGCAATTTGCTTGCGGCAGGGGATAGCAACTTTAGCCCGACCTCGTTCGCCACCAAGGTCTTCTCCGTTGGTATTGTCTTGGAGGGCTATCTGGGGATGGCCGATCCGGCCTTGAATTCCGGAGTCGTGGGCGAATCTCCTCCGGAGCCGCCGGACATTTCGTTCCTCGATGATGATGCCCTCGCGGCAACGCCTTATATCTATTTTGTCCCGGTTGGCGTCGATTCCCTGAGGACCCCACCCCTCGGAGATCTGAGCGTGATCCGGTCCTGGCAGATCCAGGATGTAACCATCCCGCTGCCTTTCAATATCGGTGATTCTTCTTTCTCCTCAAAGTTACTTTACCAGTCGTCCGACTCACTGACTGAGCCAATATTTGAAATTCGCAAACACCAAGCTTTCCGCCCCGTATCGAGCGCCACCGTTTTCTCGGGAGACAATGGCAGGCTCCTGCCTTCGACGTTCACGAATAGCCGTCTGATCGGCCGCTCGGTCTGGAATAGCCAGTGGAAAGTCGTCATACCCGGACGCGTGTTGCTGAACGATCCGGATGAAGGCCTGGAACGGTTTATTCGGACCGTAACCGATATTCAACTTCACTTCGAAACGTATTCGTATTCCGGTAATTAATCCAGCGATCAAGGGTTGTTTCATCATGAAGATAGATCGTGTTTCAGGTTTCTTTCGCAAAACCGCTGCCGGGGCGGTCGTGTTTGTGCTCGCCGGCACTCTAGCGGCCTTTCCGCCGGCTCCCCACCACACCATCAAAGGGGCGGTCCGCGATCAGTTCGGCAACCCGTTGACGGGTGAGGCGGCGAATGTAATTCTTGAGCCAAGTTCCGGAGCCACGTTGAGCACCCCGGTCAGAGCCGGACTTCAACCGGGGGTTAACTACCGTTTCGAGGTTCCGATGGACGCTGGTCTTGCGCCTGGTTCTTACAAGCGCAATGCCCTCAATCCACAAGCTCCTTTCACCCTGAAAGTAACCATCGGCAATACGATTTACCTGCCTCTCGAGATGACCGGCAGTTTGGCCTTACTGGGGGAACCAGGCGGATTGACGGTTATTAATCTGACGCTTGGCGTGGATTCCGACGGGGACGGGATCCCCGATGCATGGGAAGAGACGCTGATCCAGTCCGGCGTAGATGCCTCGCTCGTGACTATCGTAGATGTGGAACCGGATGGGGATGCCGACCGTGACGGCCTTTCGAATTACACTGAATACATCGCCGGTACCTATGCATTCGATCCCAACGACGTCTTTGCCCTTGAACTCCTTGATGCGGATCAAGTGCGATACCTGCTCAGATTTCTCGCGATCCGCGGGCGTTCCTACACCATTGAATCGTCGCTTTCCCTGGATACTGGCTGGGAGGCGTCGGAATTCACGTTGGACGACGGCTTAGGGAACTCGCTAGCACGAGTTGATTATTATGCTTCATCGGTGGAGATCGTAACGGTAAATATTGCACGAAACGATTCCGAAAATTCCCGTTTCTTCCGCCTGGTTGCCAGGCAATGACGAGACCGAAAATGAACCCGGTGCAGACTACCCTTCTGCGATCCAGAAGGGGGTGGCTTTTTGTCACACTTTTGTTGATCGTCGCTGGAATCCTGTGGCGTTTTAACCGGCCGGAGATTTCGCGGGGGCCGTTGACAAACGGAAGCCATGAAACCGGTCCCGTTACGGAATGCACACTCGACGAGCTCGATAGAGTTGAAGGTCGCCTCGTCCTCAGGGAAAATCAGGTCCCTTTTACGGGCCTCATTTGGGAGTATTATGAGGACCGCCAGGTCAAATCGCACACCCGCGTGGAAGAGGGGCGGCCTCATGGGGGATCGGCCGCTTATTTCCCGAATGGCCAGGTCCAGATTCGAGAATTCTATCGTCAGGGCGTGTCCCATGGCAAGCGGGTCGAATGGTACGAGAACGGGATCAAGAAATCTGAGCGTATGATTGCAGGTGGCGTGAATCACGGTTCGTTCAGGCAATGGTATGCAAATGGGACACTTTCAAGCACGGTTGAAATGTTCGAGGGCAAGCCTCACGGTACTGCTCGGGCTTGGTTTCCCAGTAGTTGCCTGAAAACCGAAGTTGAGATGGATCACGGCACGCTCCGATCCCGGAAATCATGGGATGATGGCGAGCGGTTTGATCCTGGAGCTTCGAACTCTTCCCGAGGTTAGGGTCGTTTCCGATAAATGAGCATGCCCCGGTCGGAGCCATTTTCAGTCTCAGTCCCGACTCGTCGGGATGCCCGTGCGGACACGCCACCAGCCGATGTTTTGGACTCGGGCGATGTCGCGTAGAGACAGCCTGTTGTTCAGGCATGATTTTGGCGCAATCGGCGGCATCCGTTTATCGTTTTTTTGTACCTGCTTTTTCTTCTTGGGATTCTCTTGTTCCTTTTCCGCGACCGTCCCCAGTGGCAACTTTCTTTCCGCCCTCGGGTATTCCGACACCGGATCAGTTCAGATTTCGGATTCCCTGGGCCTGCCGTTCGCTGCACCACAATCCGCAGTGTCATCGGGGGTTCATTACAACCCATATGTGATCGCGCTCGACGGAGACCCTGTCGTTAGCCATGTCGTAGGGCGCCATGTTTTTTACAACAATTCCGTCTGGGACGGCAGCGATCCCGGGCCTAACCTGGGCGATGACGCTGCGGTGGCAGAAGATAAAACTGCTCTTCTGCCGGGCGGAACCGGATCATTCGGCAACATTACGAGCTATGCCCTCGGGCTTAATGGTATCATGATAGATATCAGCAACCCTGCCCGATCTGACGCTTTACAGCTCTCTGACTTCGATTTTGAGATCGGAAATACCGATGGATTCGCGGATGCGGCACCGGCACCACCACCGACCGCAATAACGGTCAGGCACTACGTGGGGAGCGTGTGGCGGATAACCTTCGTTTTCGCGGATAGCGCGATTCAAAATACCTGGCTTCGGACCCGGGCATCGGCCAATGCCAATACCGGTATCGCCCTGGAAGACGTTTTCTATTTTGGAAACCTGATCGGCGAGGTGGGGGATGATCCGGTGCGGGCACTTGTGGATAATACAGACGTCATGCGGGCCTTTGACAATCAGACCCTTGAGGGGGCGGCCGGAATTACGAACGTTTATGACTTCAACCGCGATGCTACGGTTGATTTGGACGATGTCCGTGCCGCATTCTATAACCAGACTGGAGTTGCGGGTGACCCGGACCTGATTCAAGCGCAACTCGATTTCGCAACGGATTTGGGTTTCACACCCGATGCGCAGCTCTTTCAGGAGTATACCCCCTTGGTTTTGATCGATACGGTGCCCGTCGGAACCGCACCGGATGAGCAAGTTCGGATTGCCATCAGCAGAATCGCGGCCAGAGATTTCTTTATCAACCTAAGCGAACTTGATGATTCCTGGTCACTGCAGTACAAAGAAAACCTGGAAGACTTGGCTTGGGCTCCGGTGGTCGGCTCGCCCTCACAGACCGAATTCGGGTTCGGTTGGATCATTGAAATAGAGGATTCCGTAACCAAAATCTTCTTACGGGGAGTCAATCCCTAGCTCCAAAATAAGTGAAGCGGCATTTGGGGGCTCAAAAGGGACCCGGAGACGTTTGAAAAATAAACGGAAGTGTCCCTATGTCAATGGGTTACAAAATCCATTAAGGAGGGCAATAGGATCATTTCCGAAGTGAAGGTTAAGAAACGCCGCAGCAAATAGACGGAACCACGATCCGCGTCAATTCTGGAGGGATCCCGATAGAGATCGGGAAGTCCGCCAGGCAGGCAACCTTGCTGATCCCTGATCATTCCTTTCAACCAGACAACCGACCCGTTTCCGTGACAAAACCTGGCAGCGGCCTCCAGAGCCGTCGGCCCTCCATTGGCTAGTAAACCGCTTCACATTTGCCCAGGTTCGAAGGATTACCCTTCCTCGAGCACGCACAGTGCAGCGAAGTTAGTGGTGTGGCTAAAGGACAAGTGCGTAGCGCGAGCTGAGGAGCGCGAGCAAACCCACCGTAGTGAAAGGACCTATGCGAAAGTCACCTCCCAAAATCGAAAGACTTTCTGGACAGGGGGGCCTTCGCGGCGCTCCTGAGTGCAGTTTTCTTGGGTATGGCCCAGGCACCAGCTCCGGAGCTTTACCCCATCCTGACGTTCGCCGGCTTGATAGCGGCAGGGGCCACTGGTGCCCTTGTCCGCTCAGTTATCTGGAGAGCGGAAGAAACCGCTACGATCACGTCACTTGTCCTCGGTGGCGTTGCCGGATTCGTCGTAGGCCTTGCGTATCTCATCCCTCAATGGGTCGCCTTAGGACGTGAGTTCGCGGGAACCTTAGGGCATCCATATTCTGAAGCGAATTGCCCGAACCCCAATATTTATCCGTTTCTCGATTCATAGGCGGTGATTTGCCGGGCGCCCCGCCTTGGCCAGACGTTGAATTTGACCATTCCCTATAGCTGACTGGGCACAGCCTGGTAAAGACCGTTGCTGCAGGGTACCAAAAACACTTCGTAGGGCGACACCCGGTCCCAAAGGGGACAAAGGTGCAGATTGCCCGTAGTTCCGGTTTGGGCGAAGCCTCCCCCGTCGCCATTTTCGCTATGGAGGACGTGTCGGCGAAGACGGTTGCTAAGGCGAGTAGGCTTTTTAAGGGTGTCGCTTAATGGAAACTTAACTGCGGAGTCCTGGTAAGCTTGGTCGTTCGGCAATAATACCGATTGACAGAGTGAAAATTGTAGATACAGTGGATATACATGGAGGTCAAGATTTGCAGATGGGGAAACAGTCTTGCGGTGAGGATACCCAGTGGGATGGCTCGTGCTGTGAAACTGAAAGAGGGATCCGACCTGGAAATTGCCGAAGCGGACGGATGCATCGTCCTGAGGCCCTTAAGTGAAACGGGATATGAGCTGGATGCACTGCTATCGCAGATCAAAGAAGAAAACATCCATGGGGAGATCGAGAGTGCCGGGCCGGTTGGGAGGGAAGAATGGTAGCTGAAGCGTATGTGCCCGACCGCGGAGATATTATATGGCTCGATTTCAACCCGCAACGAGGTCATGAGCAGTCAGGGCGACGTCCATCGATTACAATTTCGCCGCTGGCCTACAATAGGCGTGTTGGCTTGGGATTGTTTTGTCCCATTACTTCCCGGATAAAGGGTTATCCTTTTGAGGTTCGATGCGAGGGATCCGATGTCGACGGCGTCATATTAGCCGATCAGGTGAAGAGTTTTGATTGGAGAAAGCGACGGATTTCTTACATCGAGAGAGCCACAGAAAATGCGATAGCGGAAACTTTGAAGAAGATTCTTTCGCTCATACAGTGACCTAGCCCAATTGCAGCGAAGGTTGGGCTGAGACCGGCAACTTCCTAAACGTATCCTCGCTTCAAGAGGATCGTGGCTCCGCGAGAAAAATCCTCCGGCCCTGGAACTTGAAATTCCAGGGAGTCCGCAATCCGGTCGATGATGTTGAACAATGCGCAGATATGAATAGCGTCCTCGATAGCTTGCTCACTAACCCCGGCTTCCTTCATCGGTTGGATGTCTTCCGCTCCCACGGATTCGGGCGTTAGAGTCAGCTTTTCAAGAAAGTGTAACGTGCTTTTCAGTTTCTCATCGATGGGTGCCTTGGACGCATCTTCGAAAACCGCACTCACATAGGACTGTCCGAGCACCTTCGACGCAACTGCGCCGTGGGCGCCCGTTCAGAACAAGCATTGATTTTTCTTCGACACGTAGGCCGCAAAGAGCTCCCGTTCCCCGACGGTCCAATCTGAAACCCCTCGCAGCAGGTCCTGGATGATTTGGGTGAACGGCCCTCCAAACAGCTCGGGCCTGTAGTATAAAACCCTCAGAACATCGGGTGCTCTCTTACCCGTTAGGACTCGGATCAGTCCGAGCACCAGTCTCTTTCCGAAACGGTGCCCGATTTCAACCTTACTTAGTCGCACTGCTTGCTCCTTTCAGGGCTGCCAGCCCGCGTTCCAAGCGCCCGATACCCGCGCCCAGAGCGGCGCTCAACGTGATCTCAAAAATCGCGTCCTCGGAATATCCCGCTTTCCCCAATTCTTCGATATCGTTGTCGACCACTCGATAGGCGTGTTTGGCGACTTTATCCACATAGGTTTCCAGTTCGGAAGGCACCTTCCCGATAGGTTTTCGCTGTCCACCACCTCCCTCTTCGGACGATCTTGCCTCGATCGTTCTCCGGAGTTCGAAATCCGTCTCTCCGGAGCCTGTGAGAACGGCGCTGATCAAGTGCTGCACTTTCGCTTCAATTTGTTGATCGAAGGTTGCCTTCATGATTTGGAAATTCCGTAATTTCGTTAAGGATCGACACTCTGCACTCTAAAAAATGATTAGATTGCAATCACAAGTCTGTACACTGTACCACCCAAAAGAGGTATCGATCGAGCTCAAACCAATCGAGGATGGCAAGACTTCGCCGTGGTCTACTGGACGCTGCGCGCTTCCCCTTCGTCCCGACTCCTGTCAGGGTCGGGTCGACGCTCCAGCGCCAAGTCGGTGAGCGCCGTAATTTGACGGAAATGGACTAGTGCCGCGACAAGGTGCTAGCACCGGTAGAAGGATACAAAAATGACCACAAATACACCTGTCACCCCTGCTCAACCTATGTCCGAGTACGAGAAGTTCCTCTTCGACCTGAAGGGATTTTTAGTTATTCCTAGCGCGCTAACGGAGGCAGAAACTCAAACGGTGCGCGCTCATACGGAGACCTATGCCAAGGATCTCGACAGCCTGCCCGAGCACTACCGCTCCCCGATCGCCGGTCCGGCGGAGTTTCTGATCGATCATCCGCGCGTTATGGGCATCCTGCGGGAGGTGATCGACCCCGACCCCGAGCGCCTCCGGCTGGAAAGCGTCTTCGTCTCGAACCGCTCTGCCGCCGACGGCAAAGATCCCTGGAACCCCCACGTCGGCGGCACCAACCTCAACCCTTCGCTCTCCTACCGTTATCACAACGGCCGCATCTACGGCGGCATGACGCGCATCGTCTGGGAGCTCAACGAGGTCGTCAAAGGACAGGGCGGTACCTGCTTAGTGCCCGGATCGCACAAGGCGAATATGGCTTCGGCGCAGGACGGGACTTGGCCGAAAGAGGCCGATGACCCAAATTCCGGAGTGTGGGAGACGTATGGCTGCCCGGCGGGCAGTCTCGTCGTGTTCTCGGAAGGGGTGCGCCACACCGGGTCGTCCTGGACCCACCCCGACAACTCCCGCAATGCGATCCTCATCGCCTACAACCACGTGACGGTGCGTCATCACGAACCCAAACCCTGCATGAATCCAACTGTGATCGGCGGCCTGGCCGAGGAGCGCCAGGGGTTCTTCCGCGACGTCTGGGTCCTGGCTAACAAGCGCAAGTGAGCGATCAGAATCTCTGCCGGCGACACTATGCCAAATGAAGGCTGAGAGAGCTATGGTTATTTAGGTAAACCTTGCGTCGTTGTTGGGACCAGAAGAACGTTCGTATGACTAGGTTTATGTGGCTATCTGCTCAATATCGCCTTAAACAATGCAGTAACGTTGTTTACGGCCAGCTTACTTTATGGGCGATCTTGCTTTGCAGCTTCGTTGCTTACGACAAGCTGTCTTTGGGAGCAATGTATTAGGGCCAAAAGGCCTACACTGTCTCATTGACTGGCTTTTTCTTCCGACGTATTTCGTTGAAAGTCCAATATTCCTTGAGACGATGAAATGGACCTACTTCGTCGCAGCGATCGTTTGGTTATTTAACAAACTCATACCTTACAGTAGTTGGATTTGTACGATCGGATTCACTGCTGTCATTGGGCTCTATTTCGAGAACATCTATTTCTCTGATAATCAGCAAATCAGGATCCTCACAAGATCGATTTCCCGCTTACTTGCTTATGGAACACGTTGAGCTGGCGCAGTGCCTGCAGATTCTTACTTTGGCATTGGAACTCTCTTTTATCTTCATTATTTTTTCAAAAACTTACAGAATCATTTCCGCCTTCGCTATTTGTTCATTTCATGTCGTCAATGGTCTTATATTCAGCGATGTGGACTTCGAGCTAAACGTCATTGTCGTTGTGATGATCTGTGTCATTTACCCACTCAGGCATTTCAAGTTCTGGCCTTGGAATTGGGTAACAAATGCTGATCTCAACAAACCAGCGAAGCCGCCAAGTGCTGGGTCGGCTGAATTAGGAATCGTTTGGACCGTCTTCACTGCCTTTTTTATTCTCCCCCTCTTGTGTCTGGAGCTGCACCCCTTCTCCATTCTCCCGATGTACAATTACCGATTAGATCACTATGCCTCTTACAAAGCCTATTCGCCAAGTGGGAATTCGCTGTCGAGAACCAACATTGGCATCAAGCGAACCTCGAACGGTAGTAACTGGGTTCATGCAAAAATTGGTCGACACAAACCTAGCATTAATATTGTAGGCCAGCCCCCAGCCTCGCCTGATGCCGTAAAAAAATGGGTCCGCGAACGACTAAAGACTGCCTATCCCGAGCTCCCATATATTGACATCGAGGTCAGAATCTACGGATCGAGGAAAGACAAGACGATTGGTGTCATTCAGGAACAACAGTATCGCGTGTATCGAGAGAATTTCTCTGCTGCATTGCGGCGGTGATGCATGATCCTTCAATGCTGACACAGGATAAAGATGTGTGCTGTCGATTCTCTATCGAAATCCTTAACAGACCGAAAGATGCGACTTGGATCGCGGCTGGGACTCTCGTTATCTGGCGCAAAGTCTCGGGTGCAGCGTGCTCGCAGGATGCTGCGCGAAGTACTTTTGAAGTGCTGCCGGGTTGAGCTGGATCGTCGGGGCGGTGTTTTAGACTATGAGGCCCGGGATGAAAGCGATGGCTGTTCAAGTTTGAGACCGATGACGTAAGCTTTAACGAAATGTCAGGGATCGGGACCCGGTTTGGTGAAGAATTCCCCGGTGCTGAGGTTGACGAACTGGCGGGGGTTGGCGGTATCCCGAAAATAAAAGATAAAATTATTCAGATCTATGGAAAAGAGAGTGAGGGACGAAAAGGCGGAGGTCGTCCACCAGAAATCCTGGCAGATAAGATCGAAGAGAAAGACTTCGCCGACTTCGATTGGGAAGACGAACTGCCACCCATGGTTTACGTGGAAGACCCAGGGAAAAAATGTAGGATTGTAGATCCCGTACCACTCCGAGAAAAGGAATCCGCCCTCGAGATCAACCCCCTCAAAGGGATCCACGAAGCCGACCGCTGTGAAATCGACCATGAGCATTGGGCGGTTGTCCATAATTGAGGCTTCCCGACTATGGAAATGCTTGACCGAGTGGGTATTCTCCGGGCCGATCAGGATCCAGCCGAAGTTGCTTCCGGGATTGTCCAGCCAGTCCTGGACATCGGCTGCCAATTGCTCCGACGACCATGAGGTAGTGCCACCTCCGACGCTTGCCCTCGCTGAGGGGGCCACCGCAAAATCGCCGCCCTCGCTGTTCCAACTCAGACTGCTGAAATGGGTTCGATTCCAAGTGGCGTCGTTCGTCCGCGGCGTAGCTCCCCGGCCCTCGCTTCGTCCAATTCTGTTGCTGGCCGCATTGGAAGTGCCCTCGCCCCAATCGTTGGTCAATCTATGCAATGCAAAACTTCCTCCGAGGGGCGACGGGCTCCGAACCAATCTTAGAGAGAAAATGACGTTTTCGATTATCGCCCCGTCCGGGATTTCGGAGGGGTCCATAGAGAATGCGAAAAGCCCGCGCCTGAATCGAGCAGGAGCCCTCCGTACTCTTCCGATACGAAGGATGTTACCGACTCCGTTACTGGCATTGTTATTGTCGGAAAAAATCGTGTTATCCTGGGACGGCCTCAGAACCACCGTATCGGCGAACAATTCAGCCGAAAACGACAAGGCGATCGCGAGAATGAAAGAGACAACGAGGGATAGGTTGAGTGTACGGATTGAAACGCTCAAAGGAGATGTGGGGTTAGAAGTTAAGGAAGTTGAACATTCCAATATTCCGAGAATTCTCAGATTTTCAAGAAAAAGATCAGTGGTTGCCGGCTACTGCTTCGAGTCTCAATCCCAAAGATACATTCCGCCCATTTCGGACTTCTAATATGGGCATCGCCCGCACCATTACATTTTTGCTCCTTTTCAGCTCTATGGTCTCCCCGGTGGTGGGGGATGTGGCGGAAGGCAGCGAGTTCGCCGACCCGTTCAGCGGCCAAGACCCCGAACTCGGAGAAGGGTGCTTTCGACGAGCGGCATGGATACCGTTGATCACATCGGCGCGCTTAAAGTAAGGGCGCCGGCATTCGTTCCTGAATCACCCCGACCCTGCGATAGATCTCCTGCTTGGCCCGGTACACCTCCTGCGCTTCCGGCAGCAGAACATCGCCGCCGCTATCCCGCCATTTGGTTACGAAATCGTCGAACTCCTCGACATCGCGATCTCCACGCATGACGCCGAGGAAGAACGATATCTGCAGATCCTGGAGTTTCTCGAGATAGAGTCCCGCCGAAGGGAGGACTCCCGGTTTGCCGAAGATATCCAACTTTCCGTGATCCGGGTTCTGGTAGCGCTTGCGATACTCCCTGCCGCCCGGGGTCAGCCACTTGCCCACCAGCTCCGGAGATGCGCCGCCGACATGAATAAAGGAAGCCCCGGCATCCTCCAACGAAGAGGCGATCAGATATCTCTGCCGATGAGCCGCATATTTGGGGAGGGCGTGGATGCCCAACTCGTCGCTGTAGTCCCAGTGCTCGCCGCGTTTGCCAAATTTTGACTCGAGATGAACGGACTCGTCGGTTGCCCATGTCTCCAGCATGCGTAGTACGCGGAGCACAATCTGCGGTCGCTCCGCCACCTGCAGTCCAAACGTAAGCGAGTGTCCCCCGCCACCCCAGATGCGCGTAACCCCACTCCCATAGGGTCCGGTCATGACATTTCCCGGTACCAGCTCGGCTTCCGGCTGGAGCTGATAGGTCTGGTAGGCGAAACTTCCGTTAACATTGAGCATCTCGGCGTAGTAGCCGGTATAATTGATATACCCTACCCTGCCGCTTTGAAAGACAGCCGCCGTCAGCGGAAAACTCTGTTGGCGGGACATGAAGTCGGGGTCAAAAAGCTCCTCCGAATACCATTTTCTGAGCAGCGCCAGTACCTCCCTGTTTCTCGGCAGGATTCCTCCCCAGGTAACCTCCCCCTCATGGACCATCCAACTGAAGGGAAGTATGTGATAGGCCCCGAAAATCTTTTCCAGTAGCCGGGACCAGTTCCTCAAGGGCGATTCACCATAGGTGTCCTTGATGCCATTCCCGTCGGGATCCTGGTGCCGAAACCTCCAGAAGGCCTCGTGCATTTCATCCAGAGTTTCCGGTACCTTGCTAATACCCACATTGCGCAACCAATCCATACGCCAGACACCGGGACTGGGAAGTTTCGGGCCTACGAAGTAAGTCGGTATGCCATAATTTCCTCCCCTGGCATAGGCATAGAGCCACGCTTCGGGTCCGTTTTCATTGACATGCCCGACGTGGGTCGGGGCGTGCTTGAGAATGACATCATAGGGAATCTCCAATAGAAACCCATGGGACACGTCCTTCTGCACAAAGTGCGGGTCGGGCGAGTAGAGCACATCCGGCGTCGCCCCTGACAGCACCAGCAGCGGTCTCCGACGCGCATAAGACGTACCATCGGTGAAGATCGGCTTGATCTCGATATTGAACTGCTCCTCGATCTTCCTCTCGATCCAGGTCCCCTCCCTGGCTGATACGTAGCCCCGCGAACCCAGCCAGGAAATCGTCAATTGCTCATCGGGATCATCGATGACGGCGTCCCAATCCACAGGAAGATTGGGATTGGCAGGTCGCCCCTCTCGAAAATTGACTTCCACCAACGCGAAGATTCCTCCGGCAAACGCCAGCAGCAGTACCCCCAAAGCAATGATCTCGTGCGTCCTCACCCCGATTCGAAAACTCTACAAATTCTCCGGAATGTCGACAACCGCATAATGATTCGGTTATGCTGACGGCGAGTAAGCGCTACGCAGCATACTACCGACCTGACCTGATCGCAATGACTCGATGACCGCGCGAACATCAACGCCCTTCCACGCAGTAGGGGCTCATTGCTCCATAGCGGGGGGCCATGATAAGGCGATCTATCTTGGCAGCAAGCTGGGCTGCGAAGTCGTCCAGGTGTTCACCAGGAACAACATGCAGTGGTCGGCACCGCCTTTGCAGGCGGAGGTTGCGCGGCGCTATCGTCAAGCCAAAAGGGAAACGGGTATAGGCACGGTCTTCGGCCATGCGGGATACCTCATCAACCTCGCTTCGACGGACAGCGGAAACCTCGGGCGTTCCCGAGAAGCGTTGCTCGATGAGTTGCAGCGGTGCAGCTTGCTCGGCTTGCCGTTCCTCGTTCTACATCCGGGCGCTCACCTCGGTGCAGGCGAGGATGCGGGGCTCGATCGCATTCTGGAATCGCTCGATTGGGTCTTCTCCCGCTACGAAGGCAGGACGAAGATAGCCCTCGAGGTAACCTGTGGGCAAGGGACCGTGTTGGGCGGTCGACTGGAGCATCTGGCTTACTTGGCCAGGCACTCCGAACACGCGAAGCGATTGGCAATTTGCTTGGACACCTGCCACCTATTCGCGGCCGGCTACGACTTGAAGAGTCCGGAAGCAATCGATCGTTTCGTCAAGGAATTCAAGCGACACCTGCCTTGGAGTCGGGTGGTGTGCATCCATCTCAATGACAGCAATGGGGACCTCGGATCCCATCTCGACCGGCACGAGTTGTTGGGGAAGGGCAAGATCGGATGGTCGTGCTTCAGGACCATCGTCAATCATCCCGCCTTCGCGTGCATTCCCCTGTGCTTGGAAACCCCCAAAGGGAAAGGGAACGAGAATGATATCGCGATGCTGAAGAAGCTGAAACGGGCTCGCGGTAAGGGAAGATAGGAGTTTCGATTTTCGGATTGCGAGTATAGCCGGCTTCGCAAGAAAGCGGAGACCACGTTCGATGGTCCTATACAGCCATGATTCCACCGGCTCAGTTAGAAATAAATCATCGAACGCGCATCTCAGGACGCAAAGGAAGTGGCTCTTGCCTTCCGCATTTTCACTCGCGTGGTTCACGCGTTTAGTTTATTGTAACGTTCCATCGAATCCATGAAACAAAAAACCTCGCCACCCAACATTCTCTGGTTCTGTACCGATCAGCAGCGCTTCGACACCATAGGAGCGCTGAACAACCCGCATATCCATACTCCCAACCTGGACCGCCTCTGCAAAGAGGGAACGGCTTTCACCCGCGCCTATTGCCAGAACCCGATATGCACACCCAGCCGATCGAGTTTCTTGACCGGAATGTATCCGAGTTCGATCCGGGCCTGCACAAACGGCAATGGATGGTTCTCAAATGACGCGCCGCTGGTAACGAAACTGCTGGCTGATGGAGGCTATACCTGTGGTTTGTCGGGCAAACTGCACATTGCGTCCGCCTGGCGTGGAGAGGAAAACCGGGTGGAGGATGGATATTCCTTTTTCAAGTACAGTCACTCGCCGTATCAGGGCGGAGGAGCGGGAAACCAGTATATCGAGTGGCTGGAGAATCAGGGACTCGATTTTCTCACCATTTTCAAGGAGGAGAAGAAAGAGCCCGCCTGGGGCTTCCACTACGGCCCCTATCTGCCGTCGGTCGACCCCGAATTGCACCAGACGACCTGGTGTACCGACCAGGCCCTCGAGTTCATCGGCCAGAACAAGGATTCGGACCACCCGTGGTTGATGAGTGTTAACGTCTTCGACCCTCACGGGCCCAACGATCCACCGGGCGAATACAAGAAGCGGTACAACGTCGATTCCCTGCCCGGACCCCACTTCAAGCAAAGTGACTTGAAGCACGAGAAGAGTCTGTCAGGCTCCGATTTTCAATCGAAAGCACGGGAGCGTAGCGACGCCGAAGCCAAGGACATGCAGGCGGACTATTTTGCCATGGTCGAACTGATCGACCACAACGTCGGCCGCCTGCTCGACTACCTCGATGCTAATGATCTTAGAAAGAATACGCTGGTCATCTTCATGAGCGACCATGGTGAGATGCTGGGGGATCACGGACTCACCGGAAAGGGCTGCCGGTTCTACGAATGCCTGACACGAGTGCCCCTGATTTTCAGCATGCCGGGCAGGGTGGCAGAAGGAGTCCAAGCGGATGCCTTGGTCGAGTTGATCGATGTGGCAGCGACCTTGCTGGACCTGGCTGGAGTAGAGCCGCCCCGGCGCATGCAGGGCCGCTCACTCCTGCCCATAGTAGAGGGCCAGGCGCCACCGGACCATCATCGCGAGACTGTCCGCTGTGAGTTTTATGGGACTCTGGACATGGCCGGTGTTAGCGGCCGGAGCCGGGCCACGATGATTCGGGATGACCGGTTCAAATGCGTGATCTACCACGCCCAGGAGTACGGAGAGCTTTACGACCTCGCGGAAGACCCCTGGGAGCACCACAATCTATGGGAATCGGAGGGTCACCTTCTCATTCGCAACGAACTGACACGAAGCGCCTTCGACACCCTCGCCTGCAGCGTGGAACTTGGGCCGGATCGGATAGGTAGGTATTGAAGTTGACGAAACCTGTGGCGAGCCTACGGGTCAGAGCCACGCGTAACCCCAGCGCGGCAAAGCCGTGGTTTATCTTCAATCGTTACGCCTTTTGGTTGCTGCTTCGCATCCCAGGGAAGAGGGGCCTCTCGTGGCGCAGGGCTCACGAAGTTGCCCTGCGATCCCGCATCGGAATCGCTGTCGATTCTCCGGTCCGAGTTTCAGGATGAATTAAAAGAGAGATTCAACATGCGGATACTCAAGAATCCGTTCGTCCCCGGTGATCACAACAAGGTCCATGCTTCTCGCCGTCGCCACAATCACCCGATCCGCCAGATCCGCATGAAATTCACCAGGCAACGACCACGCTTCCTCAATGATCCGAAGCGTGATGTCGAGAACCTCCCAGCCGTTTTCACTGGCGACGAATCGAAACCAGGTCTTCCAATGCCTGTCCAGCACCAGCCGCCGGCGCTCGTAAGCGCAGGCAATTTCCGCGGCACTGACTGAGGAGATCAATATCTCGGCGTCTGGATCGGAGACCAGGCTCAAGGTAGTATCGGGCAGCTTTTCGGGCTTAGCGGCTATCCACACAAAGGCGCAGGTATCCAACAGATACCTCATCTCATCACGCTCATCGGATTTTTTTTCAGCGCCCTGTGAGCATGTCCCAGTCTTCTTCAGGAATGAGCGGTTCCGTGAGGTCTCCGTGAATCTTTGCAGTTCCCACCGCGCATCCGATCCGGGTGCGGTTTCTCTGTCGATTTCTGACCGGAACTACCTCCGCTATCGGCTTGTTATGCTTCAGGACAAGGCACTTTTCGCCTTTCTCCACCTTCGATAATACTTTGCTCAAATGTGCTTTCAATTCAGCTACGGATGCTTGCATTATCCATATGTAGTTAAATCTTTGACCAGAATCAAGGCTATTATTATAGACTAAAATACAGGCATGGGATTGCCGGAAAATCTGACGGTACTGACTTTTCCAGCACCTTTCTGTATTGGAAGATTCCTGCGATATGCCAAGTTGCAAACGATTGAGGAAAGACGTGCCAACCACATTCTCACGGCGTCGCATTCTTGCGGAATCGGAAAATGTCGATTCTGCTCGGTAGTGAAATAGCTGGGCTAGAAACTTGAACATATCTCCTAATATTTTATGGTTCCGTACCGATCAGCAACGTTTCGACACCATTGGCGCGCTCAATGCAATGCGGTGGACCTTGAGGAGGGGCATAGGATCGCTAGCGGCGTTAGGACAGACCCGCAAGGCCGCCAGGCATTCCGGGTTTGTCCCGCTTTTCTATCGACCCCATGGCGCCTCCACATTGGTCATGCCTATCTGTTGGTCATGACACTAAAGAGCTTTCCGATCCTGGAAATTCGCAGGCTCCGCTTTCTCCTCCCCCTCCTCTCCTGGTCCTATTTAGTACCCTTACAAGCGCCCGCACGTTCTGAAGCCGACATATCACCTGAATCCGCTTGGAAGAAAACGGGGGATTTTCTCTGTCGCGAAGCCGCCGATGAATTCGATGATTTGCTGGATGAGCAGCGAGGCAACGTCACCGACCTGAAGTTTGGCCTGGCGCTGAACCTGATAAACAAACAGCCGAAGACGCAGGCCAACCTGGAAAGGGCGCGAGGCCTGTTTTCGGAAGTTTACTCGTCCGAAGGCATGGAAGGGCTGGGCGTCACCGCCAGATATTATGTTGGCCGCATCAGGGAGGTGCATCAATTTGACTCCGATCTAGTAGAAGCGGAACGCATCTACGGAGAGATCCTCGCAGCCAATCCTCGCCACTTTTACGCCCAACTCGCCGCGACACGATATGCTCTCATCCGCTTCTACACGGTAGCGTCACGAGAGGAGCAAATGGAGCGCTTCGAGGAACTCGAACCCCTGGCAGAAAACCTCGTCCGGCCTGGCATCCGCAGTCAGTTCCACAACCTGATGGGGGATCTTGCGACGCGCTACGAGCTACCTCTGGAGAAAGCGTTATACCACTACCGCGAGGCTGTCTCCGCTGGCATTCAGAACTTTCGCATTCGACGGGACGTTCTGGTTAGCGTCGGCGAGATCGCAAAGGAACTGGGCGAGGTTTCGATTGCGGTGGATTTCTTCGAGAGATTTCTGCGTGAATTCCCCAGAGACAAGAGGAACATCTTGATCCGCGAGCGGCTGGCGGTTTTGAAACGGCAGCTATCAGACGTTCCTTGAAGCTTGTCGATGAAGCCGTCGAACATCCTCAACCTGATTGGGTTTTTTTTATTGGCGCTCTGCTTCGCCCTCTCGCTGACGCGGGTAGTCAAGCGCAAAGCGATGGATTTCGATCCGAATGTGCGTTACCTGCGGATCGCCCACAATGTTCAGGAAGACGGCATGCGGCGCGGGTTGCGGGCCGTGTCGGAGGCATTCATGAGTAGGCATCCCGATGTGGTCGTGAAGCAGATTGTGGTGCCGGAGAGGGTCTATCGAAGCTGGACGAATACCATGCTTATCGGCGAGCAGGCCCCCGATCTTATGCTCAATGAGACCGTCTTCGGTGAGCAAATGATCAAGTATTTCGAGTCCTATAACCGCCAAATGGACCAGCCCAACCCCTATAACAAAGGAACCGAACTGGAAGGGGTGCCCTGGCGCGAAACCTTTATCGATAGCCTTGAGGGGAGGCCCGCCTTCCTTCCCATGAACTACAGCTACTATGGAGTGCCCCTGACCTCTTCCACCACGCGCATGCTCTATAACCGAAATCTACTCGAACGGATAACCGGATCACCTGAACCCCCACATGACTTCGAAGAATTCCTGGAGGTGTGTAAAGCTATCCACTCATACGCCAGGGAAACCGGCCGAACCCTCATCCCGGTGGCGGGAAGCGGAACCGGCGACTTCCTTATTCGCAGCCTTCTCGTGAGCCAGACCCAAATGCTGTCCCTGGAGCTCGATAACACCCGTCGCCTGACTCACATCTCAGATCAAGTCGGCGTCTCCTACCTCCAGGGCCGTTGGAGGTATGATACGGATCAAATGCGTATGGCCTTGGAGTTGGTCAACGAAGTCACCAGCAATTTCCAGCCCGGTTTCATGCAGTCCTCCAAACAGGATGCACTCTTCTATTTCGCTCAAGAGCGCGCCGTTATGATGTTGGCAGCGAGCATCGAAGCTCAGAGCATTTTCTCCCAGGTCGCTTTCGATGTAGGGGTGTTCGAAATTCCGCTTCCCGATCCGCAAGACGCCCGCTACGGCAGATATATGCTGGGGCGCACCTCCGAATCCGGCAACCTGACCCGTTTCGTGCTGGGTTTGACCCGTCAGTCAAAACATCCCGACCTGGCTATGGAGTTTGTCTATTACGCGACCAGCCTGGAAGGGAACCGGTTGTTTGCGAATGCCAGTGGAAGGCTTCCAGCTGTCGTAGGCATTCCGCCGCCCAAGGACATGACCGAATTTGTTCCCAATACCCAAGGCTACCCCGGGGGGTTCTTGCCTGTTCATCTTCGCCCCGGCCTGGAGCTGTTTAACGCGCAATTTTACCTCCTTCAACGTAGCACCGGTGGAACTGAAGCCTTCATAGAGATCATGGACGCCAACATGGCAGCAGCGATCGTGGAAGGTTTCAACTGGGTGATCTCCGTTCGCACCGCCAACGTGCAGAGCCAGGACACCTGGGTAGGTTCGTTGTGGCATGACCTCAGAATGCTGAAGGGTGCGGATGACGAGCAGACGAGTTACCTCGACGAGTTGCTCGACGGGGTAACCGAGCTGCAGCTATACCAGGACGCCGGCCGCTACTGGATCAAGGACCAGGTTGCCCGGGCAGGATACAAACTGCGGGTGCGGTGAAAGGAGACCATTCAGTCGACGCCCTTCGACTCTTTGAGAATATTCCGAGGCGCAATCAGGATCCCATCTTCGTCCGCATAGACATACTCGCCGGGCTGGAAAGCGACCGACCCGAAGAAGAGGGGTACCTGGCGAAACCCCTTTCCTTCTTTTCTGCTTCTTCTGGGGATGGTGCCAAGCGCCTTCACGCCGATCGCGATCTTGCCCACCTCGACGGAATCGCGAATCACCCCATTGACAATCAAGCCGGTCCAGCCGTGGTCGCAAGCCAACTGCGCCACCTGATCGCCCACCAGCGAATAGCGCATGGAAGCCCCGCCATCCACTACTAACACCTTCCCGGCACCATCCCTATGGACCTCTTCGCGCACGAGGGAGTTGTCCTCGAAGGCTCGCAAAGTCACGATCTCGCCGCCAAAAGCAGTGACTCCGCCGTAGTCATTGAAGTGCACCACTACGGGCTGCACGTCGTCTTCAAATTCGTCCGATAAATCGCAAGTGCTGATTTTCATTTAGTTACCCCTTCTGATGAACCCGACCAGAGTTTCGCCGAGGAAGGTCCACGGCGCCAAAGGATTGGCGCCCTCCAAATCCGAGGCGTCATCCGAGAAATAAAGGGCGGCAATCCCGTGCCGCCGCAACGCCCTGGCGAGGACCTGCGGTTCATATTGCACCATAGTTGACATCTGCAAGCTTCGATAGGAAACCTTTTAACGAACCTGGCTTGTCATGATCGCGCCGGCTCATCATCCACTCCCCGCTAGGCAGTTGCTTAGGCGGAAAGTTGTTCAAGGCATCGTCCTGCACCCGTCCCGCTTCTTCCCAGCCACCGCTACTCGCGTTCCATCGCCAGGCTTCCAGGCTCAGCCCCTCGCCCCTGTAACCCGGAGCGTTGAAGTGGCCCGAAAGGTCGGGACTACAGGATTCCGAGGAATGCCTTGTCGTGTCATTCAAATCCGGCGGTGAAGGTGTAGAACCCTCAGATCTGTATGCGTAGGCCATCGTAGGCGGGTTCGATTCCATCGGGTAGTTTTCCGACGTAAGTCTCGTGATCGATATGGTAGGTAAGATGCGTAAAGTAAGTCATGGGTGCTTTGATATCCAACGCTGTCTCGACGGCCTCATCGATGGACATATGCGTTGGATGGCGCTTCGGCTGGAGCGCGTCCAAAACGACTACTTCTGCTCCGCGAGCCAAATCCCGTTGCGCCGGGCCCACCTCCTGACAATCGGTGTAGTAGGAGATTTTCTTACCTGAGCTCTTCTCTTGAAAAACAAGCCCAAGAACATCCATGGGGCCATGAGACAGTGTAGTCGACTGAATCGTTCCGCACTCGAGTTCCATTCGCTCGGGCATGATTTGGAGGACAAAAAATGGGTAGTAGAAGTGCGTTGGCTTTCGACCCACAGCGTAAGGATAGATGTCGCGTATTCTATCCAAACCCTCTTGCGTGCTGAAGACGGGCAATCCCCGATTCTTTCGTTCCTCCCCCAGGTGAAGACAGAATCTACGTAGATCATCCATGCCCAGAATATGATCGGCATGGCCATGAGTAAGTATAAAGTAGTCGATCTGCCGGACATCGTGCTGCAGACACTGCATCCTGAACTCCTGAGCCGCATCGACCTGAATGTGGACGCCATCCATGACCACATGGATGCTGGAGCGTGTACGCCAGTTACGGGGGTTCTGGAGGTCAAGTCCAGGGCATTCGTGCGCGATCATCGGCACCCCTTGGGAAGTGCCTGTACCCAGGAAAACCAACTCCATGGCCACCAGTCGGTCAGATGCTCTAGGGACGGGCAAGCGAAATTGAGGATTTTCGGCCTTCTGCTTTTTCTCGGCCAGCCGACGATGCCGCACACTAGTGTCGTGTCCGACAAATGAGCGTGCCAATGCCAGAGCCATTTTCAGCCTCAGTTTCGAGAGCGTCTCATCCAGGAATGACGTGAGTAAATTTCAATCACCGTCACTGAAAACGATTGTAATCACAGGAGTCACCCGAGGCCTGGGTCAGGCCCTGGCGCTTCACTTTGCCCAATTGGGAAATACCGTCGTCGGCTGCGGACGTAGCGTCGCTGGAATTGAGGCTATGAGGCGAAAATGCGGTCCACCAAGTGACTTCGTCATGCTCGACGTGACCGACGGCGCCGGGGTTGGACGATGGGCCAACCGCGTCCTGAAGACTATCGGAATTCCCGACCTGCTCATAAACAATGCCGCCGCCATCAATCGCAATGCCAACTTCTGGGAAACGCCGGAAGCGGAGTTTTCCCAGGTGATCGACGTGAATCTCAAAGGAGTGGGCAATGTACTGCGGTCCTTTTTGCCCGCCATGGTGGCAAAAAATCGAGGAGTAATTATAAACATGAGTTCGGGCGCGGGGAGAATGGGCATCGGTAGCATTGCCACCTATTGTGCCACAAAATGGGGAATCGAGGGGCTCACCCAGTCACTGGCCGATGAACTGCCCGATGGCATGGCTGCCATCCCTCTCAGCCCGGGCATGGTCAATACCGAGATGTTGCGAACCAATTTTGGCGAGGAGGCCTACAACCACCCCACTCCCGAAGTATGGGTTGAAAAAGCTGCGCCCTTTATCCTGCAATTGGGCCCCAAGGACAACGGTATGCCACTCTCGACTCCGGCCTGAAAACGCGGAGTGAACCTGGTTGAACAATAATGATTCAGAGTAGGCGTAGCCGGAGCCCTCATGTCCCGGCGCAGCCGAGAACGTTGTATGCAAATTTGCCGAAGCGGTTCGTCTTCAAGGCCCGCCCGGAATATACCGCAGGGAGTAGTTCAGGACAAAGTTCAGAAATACAGTTCGGCAGAGACCTGACCGGCCGAAGCTCTTCCCTCCCTTCAATCCTCAGCCCTACGTCGGGGATGAAATTTCCGATGCTGCTCAATCAGGCGCGTCTGTTCCACGGCCGTGTAGATCTGCGTGGTGGCAATGTCGGCATGTCCCAGCATTTCCTGGATCACACGCAGATCTGCGCCCCCACTAAGCAGATGAGTGGCAAAGGAATGGCGCAGCATATGGGGCTTGACCGGCTTTTCAATGCCCGCACGTTCGGCCATTACTTTGGTCATGGCCCACAGGGTTTTGCGTGAAATTGCCTTTCCTCGGTTACTGATAAACAAGGCACTTCCGGTATGTCCTTTGACCAGACGGGGACGAGATGCCACGATGTAGGTGTCAACCGCTTCCCGAGCCCGGCTGCCGAACGGCACCAGGCGTTGCTTATTGCCCTTTCCGGCCACGACGCGAAGAAAGTCATTATCCAGATCAACATCCTGCAGGTTAAGGCCGGTGAGCTCGGAAGCGCGCAATCCGCAACTGTACATCAGCTCGAGAATGGCACGGTCTCTGACCCCTTGCGGGCTCGTGGGAACCGGTGCATTGAGGAGCGCTTCGACTTCTTCCAAGGTCAGTGTAGCGGGTAGTCTTCTCATCAGCTTAGGCGCTTCGATCAGTTCCGAGAAGTCATCGGGCCGGCAACGTTCCCGAACCAGAAACTTCGCCATCATGCGGACCGCACTCAGCTTTCTTGCCAGACTTGCGACAGCGTAATCTGCCGCGCTCAAGGACCTCACCCATAAAGCAAGATGGGGGGCTTGAACGCACTTCCAGCCATCCACCCCCAGTCCGCTCAGAAACTCCGCAAATTGCATGAGGTCTCCTCCATAGCCTTCGATCGTGTTATCCGAAACCCCGCGCTCGAGCTCCAGGTAAGCGAGGAAACTATCGATTAATTCCAGAAATCGCTCTGTGGGCCTCGGCATGGTATCGGGGGGTGTAATCATACTCTTCGCTTTCGCTGCTCGGAGGCTTCAAAGGGGAAAGACGCATCTTCAGAGTTGCCGTCTGGACGATCCAATCAAGATTCGTCAGGATTGAGTTCCGTAAATCCAATAGGTGCATATTTCCCATACCAGACATTGAGCATAATGAAGTGGTTTCGTGAGACGCCTTCCTGGCTATGGTGGACTTTATCGGCCTGCCTCTGGCTGTCCTTCTTTGCGCTGGGCATCCTAGGTGGTCGCTTTCGCGAAAGTCCGCTTCAGTTTCCTATTGTCATCACCGCTGTTATCGATGGTTTGTTCGCGGTGCTGATGACGCTGCTGGCTGTGATTTCGCTGTTTCGAAAGAAACGCTAGCGGCATAGCGGCCCACAATACCACCGAATGAGCCGTTCGTGAAGAACACCACGAGGTCCCTGGGCGCGGGTTGCCGGTGTTTCGTGAGCTCTATAAGAGAAGACAGAAGGTCGTCAAATGTCGCAAAAGAGTGCGCGCTGCCTCCGTTTCGAACGAGCTGCTCGACCAAACGCCGCCTGCTCAGGCGTCGCTGATCGGGCAAATGTTCCCTCCGATATACCGGACTGATCAGGACTACATCTGCGAGGCGAAGCGCATCGGCGAGATCCGCTTCGAACAGGTTCATGCGCATGGTGTTACTGCGAGGTTCCAGGCATACGATCGAGCGCACCTCCCCGTAGAGCTCGAGAAGCCCTTGCAACGTGTGCTTGATGGCTGTGGGATGATGTCCAAAATCCTCAACCACGACAGTTCCCTCGCTTTCAATGAGCACATCCTGCCGGCGCCGCACTCCGCCAAAGTCGGCCAACGCGCATGGTTGGAAGGCAGTCGGGTTTCGCGGGTGCAAATACAGCCCTGTCGCCAACGCCGCCATGGCCGAGTTACGCGCATTGTGAAATCCGCTCAGGGACGAGGTTACTTCGCACCATTGATGCCCTCTCCAGAAGAGGCAAAATCGTGAGCCGCCGCGCGCATGTTGGAAATCTCGAATCACGAGATCGTTGGCGTCGGACTCGCCGACGCGCACTACGCGGAGCCAGGATCGTTTCAAAAGGGGCGTTAAGTTGCCGTCGTCACCGTTCGCCAAGACCCAACTCTGCCCGGGAACAACGCGGAGCAGATGATCGAAGGCGCGCTTAACGTCATCAAGATCCCTGAAAATATCTGCATGATCGAATTCGAGGTTATTGAGTACGAGGATTTCGGGCCGATAGTGCACGAACTTACTCCTCTTGTCGAAAAAGGCGGAATCATATTCGTCGCCTTCCACAACAAAAGGCGCATCTACTCCTCCCAGAGAGCAGCCTGACTCAAAATCCTTGGGAATTCCGCCTATCAGGAATCCGGGGTTTGTCCCGGCCCGTCGCAGCAGATGAGCGATCAGACAAGCGGTGGTGGTCTTTCCGTGGGTCCCCGCCACGACGATCGCGTGGCGCCCCGGCAGCACCCATTCGGAGAGCATGGCAGGAAGTGAAACAAAGGGTATCGTCTGCCTGTTCAAAAGGCATTCGACCTCGGGGTTCCCTCGTGAAATGGCATTGCCCACAACAACCAGATCAGGGTTCAACGCTACCATTCGATCAGCTTCGAAACCATCCAGTACTTCCGTTCCGGATGCTTCCAGGACGTCGCGCATGGGCGGGTATGCGGCTTCGTCGGAGCCGCATACGGTATGCCCCAGTTCCCGCATGAGGAGAGCAGCGTTTCCCATCCCGGTCCCGCAAATTCCGATAAAGTAGATGCGCATAGCGAACGACACCCTTAAGAATTTACTCCCCGCAGCAAATGCCTTCGCCCAGTCAGGAGCTACGGGGAACTTAAGGCTCTTTACCCTACTGGGCCGGGGGTCGTTCTACGAGGTGTTTTTGGAACCCTGAGAATGGGCACGGCTGATGAGGGAAAACCAGGCGCATCGATATGCAGTCGAGAAAGGGACCAGCCCCTCTCGCAGATGCAGCGACTTCATGTCAACTGATTGAACTATTGTCGGTTACAGGAATAAGGTTCACGCCAATGCGGGGCGGGCACACGCTTCGACTTGGCAAACAGGCGCGAATGAGGAAGACTTCTGCTATGAAAGTATTGGTAATCGGCAGTGGTGGTCGCGAGCACTCATTAGTACGTGCCTGCCTGCGCAGCCCCTTGGCATCTACCGTAATGGCCGCGCCAGGAAATGGCGGCATGGCGCAGGAGGTACGTTGTTTTCCGGTCGATCTGGGCGAGGTGGATAATATCGTGGCATGCGCCAAACAATGCGCGGCGAATTTCGTCGTAATCGGCCCGGAGAACCCACTCCGTGACGGGGTCATCGATGCCTTGCAGGAACAGGGCATTCCCGCGTTTGGGCCCAATAGAGAGGCCGCTCGATTGGAGGGCAGTAAGGCTTTTGCTAAGCAACTGATGGAGAAATACGGCATTCCTACGGCCAAAGCGGGCGTTTTTGATGATTTAAAGCTGTCTATCGCCCATTTGGATACGGTCTCATTTCCCGTCGTGATCAAGGCCAGCGGTCTGGCCGCCGGGAAAGGCGTTATTATCGTGGAAACCCCTGCAGTGGCCGTGACCACGATCGAAGGAATGCTCTCCGGGGCGAGTTTCGGTGACGCGGGAAAACGCGTTCTAATCGAAGAGTATATGACCGGCGAGGAAGCGTCCATCACTCTGCTCGTATCTGGTCGACACTTCGTTGCGTTGCCCCCCAGCCAGGACCACAAGCGCATCGGCGAAGGCGATACGGGCCTCAATACCGGGGGGATGGGAGCCTATGCTCCAGCAGCCGTCGTATCCGATCGAATCAACCGGCAGGTGATCACGCAGATTGTCGAACCCTTGCTGGCAGCGCTGGAAAATGAAGGAATCCACTACGCCGGCGTGCTCTACGTGGGCATCATGATCACAGCCGACGGTCCGAAAGTGGTGGAATTCAACGTCAGGCTGGGCGATCCCGAAACCCAGGTTCTTCTGCCTCTATTGGACAGTGACCCTCTTGAACTGATGCAAGCCTGCGCGCAGGGCACACTGGATTCCAAATCTGTCAGGATAAAGGATCTTTTCGCAGTGGCAGTCGTCCTCGCTTCCTCGGGATACCCGAACAGCTATGCCAAAGGAGATCGGATCAATATTCCGGGAAACCTGCCTTCGGATGTCGACGTCATCCACGCCGGCACCCGCCTTGATGAGAGCGGTGACCTCGTCTCCAGCGGCGGTCGTGTTCTCGGGGTTGTGGCCACAGCTGAGAACCTCAGCTGGGCAGTTGAGCGAGCCTACGCCATATGTGAAGCCATCGAGTACCGGTCCAAATACTTCCGCCATGACATCGGTTGGCGCCAAATGAGAAGAGAAAACGGCACTTCATCTCCTGACGGCGTGGGCCCTTGAAACGATCCGCAACCTTCGCCAGCTTTCAGCTTCATTTTCTTAATAGCAGCCCTCAAATGAGCAAAGCGGCAGCGTAGGGCTGGTCTGATTGTGGCTTTACAAGCTCACACCTGCCACTACATTGGCGCCACGGATGGCCCGGGACGGAAAATGGATTACGTGTGTCTGTACAGCAAATATCTGTCGTAGCCCAATGGCGGCAAAGTTGCTGGAACATGCGCTGAAAGCGGAGGACCCTCCCTGGAATGCAATACCGGTCATCTCATCCGGCGTAGCCGCGATCGATGGCGACCGGGTTTCACAAAATTCTGTTCGAGCCATGCAAAGCGTCGGCCTGGACATCTCCGATCACGTCAGCACTCGCCTTTCACTGAAAATCGTCCGCAATTCGTTGGCCATCTACTGTATGACGGAATCGCACCGCCACATTATTGAGGAGGTTTTTCCAAAAAATGATGTGCCGGTCTATCTCCTGCGTGAGTTTATTTCCGACGCCGAAAGTCAACAGATTCCGGACCCTTATGGCATGGATCTGGACCACTACGTGGTCTGTCGAGACAACATCGTTGAAGGAATTCCCTCCTTGATTCGCCACCTGAAAACACATTTTTATCCCGATGCTCGGGCTGTCTCCCCATCCCCGGTTGACCGCTAGTGTCTTGCCTGACAAATAAGCATACCAATGTCAGAGCCATTTTCAGCCTCAGCACTTGTCTCGGCAAAGCACCGCCCGCGGGACCATGGCGGAAGACGGACAGCCCTCGAAAAAAGGGCCTTCAGTCTCGTAGAATTGCTCTCTGTCATCGCGATCATCGGCATTCTTGCGGCCATCCTGATCCCGACCGTGGGCAAAGTCATGGATCGGGCTAGAAAGTCGACAGCGGCAAACAATCTGAGGCAGATCGCTATCGCCTACATGACTTACTCGACCGAGAGCGGACGCGCCCGTACCATCAATGTCGGCAGCATTTACGAATGGGCACGCGTCCTGGCGCAATATGCCGACCTCAATGAACCCTCAATCTACATCATTCCTGAAGATCCCGAGGTAGAAGCGCGCAGCGATCAACCGCTGCCCAAAGTAATCGCTACACCGGGAGCCGCGGGAGAGAAATGGCAATTGACCAATGAGTTTGACGGTTTTCCTCTCAGCTTCTCGGTGGTTAACAAACTGAGCACGGGCGCGCCCTCCAGCACTCCCCTGGCTTGGACGCGGGGGTTATCCGGCGAGGGCCTGTGGACTCCATTGGAAGCGGCATCACCGTCTCCCTACGGTGATAGAGGTGGACATATTGTGTTTCTGGATGGCCATGTAATGTTCTTTCGCAGCCTGAATGAAGACGGACAGGGGCAGTTGCTTCATTTCACCAGGAAGACGAGCACATCCAACTATCAGGAGGCAATCAGCCCCGGGTCCAGCGTCTTCGATTGGAAGGGCACTGTGAAATGAACCAAAGGTAAGTTTGGCTGGAAAAATCGGCTTCCCTATTCTATGTTTACCAAGGCTTCCAAAATACCATGCTCGAGAGCATAAAAGCGGATACTTCAGAAAACGCCGGAGACTACGAGGTGAGGAATGTTTTGGCGGAGCGCTATGCCTCGCCTTGCATGAAAGAGATCTGGTCGCCCCGGAGCCGCGTTCTCATGGAACGCGAATTCTGGATCGCCGTCTTGAAAGCACAGAAAGAATTGGGGGTCCAGGTCGAACCCGGTGCTATCGAAGCCTATGAGCGCGTCAAAGCGGATATCGATCTGAAGTCGATCGAGGATCGCGAACGGCAGTTGCTTCACGACGTCAAGTCGCGCATTGAGGAGTTCAATGAGCTGGCGGGCTACGAGGAAATTCATAAAGGCCTGACCAGTCGGGATCTGACCGAGAACATTGAGCAACTTCAGATTCTCCGATCTCTCGAGCACATCCGGATAAAGGCGATTGCCGCTCTGCTCCAGCTCTCTAAACGCGCTGACCAGTATAAGCAGTTCGTAATCACCGGTCGGACGCATAATTCTCCTGCACAAGCGACCACGCTGGGTAAACGTATTGTCATGATCGGGGAGGAACTGCTGCACGGGCTCGAACGCCTCGATCATCTCATCAACCATTTTTCCGTGCGCGGCATCAAAGGTGCTGTGGGCACACAGCTGGACTTGCTCACACTGTTTAGCGATGACACTTCCAAGGTAGCGGCTTTGGAAAGAAAAATTCTAGAGTACCTGGGCGTCACCAAAATGTGCCACGCCGTAGGACAAATCTATCCGCGAAGCTACGACTTCGAGGTCATCAGCGTGCTCTACCTGCTCAGCTGCCCAGCGAGCAATTTCGCCACCACCCTGCGGCTCATGGCCGGACATGAGCTGGCAAGTGAAGGTTTCGGTGCCTCCCAGGTTGGATCCTCCGCCATGCCCCATAAGATGAATTGTCGAACCTCCGAACGCATCAATGGCATCAACAATCTCCTGCAGGGGTATGTAGCCGCATCCGCGAGCGTTGCCGGCGGGCAGTGGAATGAAGGCGACGTCTCCTGCTCAGTAGTGCGACGCGTTTTTCTTCCCGATACCTTTTTCGCCATCGATGGCTTGTTCGAAGCCTTTCTCACGGTTGTTGATCAATTGCAGATCTTTGCGGCCCGGATAAACCATGAGAAAGACGAGGTCATGCCTTTTCTCGTTACTTCGACCATACTTATGGAGGCGGTCAAGTCAGGGGCCGGCAGGGAGACCGCCCACAATGCCATTCGTGAACACGCCATCAGCGTCAAGAACGAATTGAGAACCGGTAAAATCGAGAAGAACGACCTCCTGCAGCGACTGGCTGGAGATGACAGGATTCACCTTACTCGAGAACAGCTCGAATTCATATTGAGCAATGGCGGCAGGCTGACGGGTTCAGCAGGAGCCCAAGTCGACTGGTTTGTGCGGCAATCCCTCGGTTGGGCCAGCCGATTTCCACAGGCCACCCAAATGAGGCCGGGCAAGCTGCTGTAAAGGGAGCCGCCTGCATCGCTGTGCCGCCCTACTGAAAGGCCACCTCACTCCGGGACCGGCCCCACGGAACCGCCTTTGATGAAATCCGGGAAAAAGCCGACCCCCCTCGGTGATACGAACTCACCCCGCATGATTTTCAGAACCGGCCGACCCAATCTTCGGGCATAGTGAACCGAATCCCCCAAATAGCGCGCTGGTTCCGGAATGACGCTCCTCAGAAATGAATCATCAATTTGTGAAATGAGCGATATATCCTCGGGCACACGCAGTTCCTGCCGGCCCAGGTAGGTCAGCACCGAAAGATAGTCCGTCGGCTTATCCACGAGGATGGCCGTGGGCGGATCCGTTTCCTTGAGCGCCTGGCGAAGCACGTTGATCAACTCATCCGTATTCGGCCCGTGCTCGAGGACAGTAAGTGAAAATTCGCCTTGCTGATCAGAACTGATTGCCTCCCGGAACCCCGCCTTGCATTCCTGGTCGCAGGAACGCTGGTCATCGTCGATCAATAGCGCGATTCGCCGATGTCCATGGCGGGCGAAGACGCCGACCGCATGGCGGCACACCGCACGATGGTCCACATCAACAAACGGCAAAGTCACCCCTTCGAAGGGCGTTCCAGCGACCACGCATGGGACATCCTCGTTCAGAAACCATTCCTGCATGCCCCTGGTGGCTTTGAAGAGAATCCAGCAGACCGCCCCGGTGTCGCCTACGAGTTGATGTAATTGAAGTCCAGGTTCCTCCACAAAATAGGACCGGTTCCCTTCCAAATGGAGGCGACAGCCGTCGGCGATCAATGCTTCGCGAAGCGCATCCAACCATACATTTACGTAGGGGCTGCTCTGCCATGGCGGGTCAGGCGTAAGCACCGCCACCACACGCTCGCCCTTGTCACGACGTCCGCCCTCGGGTAGAAGTATGCGATTGCCCTGCCCATGAATCGAAAGGATCCAACCCTCCTCCTTGAGCATGCCTAAACTCTCCCGTAGGGTACTTCGGCTGACCCGCATGCGTTTGGCCAGATCGCGCTCAGCCGGCAACCAGTCGGTCCAGCGACCATCTTTTATGGCCTGACGAAGCTCTGCGGCCACCTGGATCACAATTGACAGGGGGCGGTTATTCATAGCGCTCGATGGTATGAATTTCAAACCTCAACGAAGGTATTGCCAAGCCCTTTCGTATCCCTAGTGTGGCAACACAGAGAGCACCTGATATCTTTGTCACAGTACTTGACCGAATCTGACTGAACAACCGAACTGCTGGCGCCGACATGCCCACCGCAACACCATCCCCATCCCGTCTTACCAAGGTCGCGCCACGTAAGCTCACCGGCCGGCAGCTCGCATTTTTCCGGGAGAACGGATATCTCATTGTCGACGAGGTCTTTGGGAAAGAAGAACTGGACGAGCTCAATGACGAATTAGAGGTTCGTTACCAGGAACGACTCAAGGATCCCGAGATTGCCCGAAGTCAGGAAAAGCGCAGCAACATTCACGGTCTGGGGGCGGATTCGGAACGCTCCCGCCGCCTAGCTTCGGATCCGCGAATCCTGGCCCTTATCGAAGACCTCGTTCAACCGGGTATTGCGTTGTTCTCGGCCAAACTCATTTCCAAAGGGCCCAACGAGCCGAACAATGTATGCCATTGGCATCAGGACGAAGCCTATTGGTACAAGACAGGGCTGAGCGCATGCCGCATGTCCATTTGGTTGCCGCTTCAGAACACCGACCGACGCAACGGCTGCCTTCGCGTAGTCCCGGTGTCCCATCGGCATGGCATCGTGGACCACCTGCCGCGATCTTCCCGGGATCACGGAGCCTGCCGCCTGAGTTTCCTTCCCGGTGAAGAAGAACTGCCGCATACGGTTTACTTCGAGATTTCGGTTGGTACGGTGGTGCTGTTCAGTAACCAGGTCTACCACTCCTCGCTGGGCAATCACACAGACAGGCACCGTCGCGCATTTATCCTCTCCTACAACGAAGCTACTCTGGCCCAGGGGAAAGACCGGGATTACCGGATTTTACGTCCCGCCAATTCAGGGGAGTCGATGCGCTAGCTCGAAAAGGTACGCCAGATTGTTCCAGTATTTCAAGATTCTATCATTCCAATCCCTCCCTCTCCATGCCGAAAACAGCTTCCCCCCTCTATTTAATCGCCAACTACGGGGTCATGCGCGGCCACCCGTCACCCGACAGTGAATGGACCTTGGAGGAGAAGTTCCAGGCGGCCAAGAACGCCGGTTTCGATGGCATGATGGGACCTGCGGACAGTGAGTTCGTGGACCTGATAGCGAAGCACGACTTCAAGCATTTCGGTGGCTGCGATATCGGCAGCGAAGATCAAATTGAGCCTAAGCTGACCGCTTTCAAGAACGTCGGTGTGAAGTATATCAACGTTCAGATGGCCAACCATGACACTACCTTGGAGGAAGCATTACCCTTGGCCGTAGCTCTGATCGAAGCATCCGACCAGCTTGGCCTCGCGGCACACATCGAGATGCACCGCGATACCTGTACCGAAACTCCCGAGAAGCTCTACGCCCTGGCCGATGCCTATCAGGAGGAAACGGGCGCCCTCATGCCCATCTGTTGGGACCATTCGCACTTCGCCGTTGTGAAGCACATTCGTCCGGAGGACTACTCCGAACGCATGCTGATCCGGCATGAACTCATACAGAATTCCGTACTCTTTCACTGCCGGCCCTTCAACGGTCACCATTGCCAGATTCCGGTGACTGACGGAAAGGGAAACCTGATTCCTGAGTTTCTCAATTGGATCGCCTTTATCGAAGACCTTTTCAGTGTCTGGCAATCCGGCCCACAGCGCGATGGCCAGCTTTGGGTCGTGCCGGAACTCATCTCGCTTCTCAGCGGCTACAACCTCAGCATCCTGCCCCCGGCCTGGGACGACGAGATCGTCTGTCGTGGGGAGCTTCTGAAAGCCTGGGACCGGGCTCGGCAGCGCTAGGTTGCTTCCTGTGGATATGCCCGATTGGGTGCCGCAGGACGACAGGGTGCATTTTGTCATCGCGGCCGTGGAGCAGATGGATCTGAGCATGGCGGAAGTCAACCTGCGGGGCAGCGGCAGCGAGCAGTTACTGCCGCTTTTGGAACAGCAAGTGCAGCGGTTTCCGCCGTTTCCACCTGCGAGGACTGGCCAAAGTGGAAACCGAATGGCACCTGCTGTGCCTCGGTTACAACTTCAAGCGGCTTTTCAACCTGATCGGAAACGATTCGGGAACAACCATGGCATAAAGTCCAATCAGCAAGGATTTTCAGCCCAAAAAATCGCCATCCAGCTCTTTACAGAAGAGCTTTACGCAATCTGTCGTTTGCCTCGACCACTCAAACTCCCATTTTCTCACTTTAACCCAATTCCTTCCAGAAACTCAGAATCTAAGCCCGAAAGATTGCGATATCAATCCGGGCGCCATCCTTTTCCTGAGCGATGTTCCGGCCGAACTGAATGCGGCCCGGGAAGCTGGGCTGCAGACCGCCCTCTGCAGGCGCCCCGGAAACGCGGAAGTTCCTTCTAACCATGGACAGGTCGAGATCTCATCCTTTGCCGAAATTGAGTGCCGGCCCCTTTCTGCCATAGAGGGCGATACAAAGGCCGGAGCCCCGTAGCCTGCTTCGCAAGAAGGAGGAGGCCGGCCCGAACTGCGGAAATGTCTTTGAACACACTCGCCGGTCAGATTCATGCCTTCGCAATCGCACGCCATTCGGACCCGAGCTCAGGGCCGACGGACTTGCGCATATAGCTGATTTTCCCTTATGAGAGACAGCAATACACCTCCGGTCCATCCTTCCCAGTTTTCCTCGGATGGGCAAAGAATGAACCTCCCCGACGCAAGCGTCGGGGTATCGGGCAAGGAGAACTTATTCTCTACCACAGTGTTAACTGACGCAGATCCTCCTTCGGCTTGCCCTGTTCCAAAACGTATTTCTCCACCATCGCCCAATTCCCTCTCTCCCCAACCGTCCCCACGTAATACCCTGAACTCCAGAATCTTCCTCCCCAGAGTTCCTCCTTCAGCCACCGCTCCCTCTTGAACAACTCCCGTGCTGTGATACTCTTGAATTTCATCACGATACTTCCTGGCGCTATTTTCGGATGTGCCCCGCACAGTAAATGCACATGGTCTTTATCCATCCCTAGGGCCTCCAGTTCTATTTCATAGCGTTCCCCTATCCCTCTGGCCGTTTCGATCATCACTCGCTCAATCCGCTTATCTATCAGCGCCTTCCGATACTTCACCGGCATCACCACATGATAGTGGATCTCCCACACACAGTGACTTCCTCGCTTTACTCGACTTTCTTCCTTCCTCTCTCCCACCCTCTCTTCTTTATCCCGGCTCGTGCTGTCAGTTTGAGGAAATCGATAAACACCTTACCATGCGAAAATCTCTGCTTCCTCTGATCTTTCTTACCCTGTTCAGCATCGTAAACTCCCTAGTTGCCGATGACTGGCCCCAGTTCCAAGGCCCTCACAGTAACGGAACATCGGACGAGCAGGGCCTCCTCCATTCATGGAAGGGCCGGGGTCCTCCGGAGCTATGGTCGGCGAACCTGGGAGCCGGATTTGGCGGTGCGGCGGTAAGCAAAGGCAAGGTATACCTGCTGGACAGGCACGGGGATGAATTTGATGTCCTGCGTTGCTTCGATCTGGATTCAGGAAAGGAGCTCTGGAATTTCCGGCATCAGGCCAAAGGGCGTCTACCCCATAACGGATCACGAACAGTTCCCACAATCGACGACGAGGCAATCTATGGAATCGGACCTTTCGGGACCGTCTATTGCATCGATCGCGCGACCCATGAACCCCGTTGGGTGGTTGACCTGCCCCAAATCTACGGAGCGACTCCACCCCACTTTGGCTACGCGCAATCTCCGCTCCCCTATGGCAATCTCATCATTGTCGCTCCCATGTCCGATGATGTCGGTCTGGTGGCGCTGGACAAGGAGAGCGGCAGGGAGATCTGGCGAAGTGAAGGCGTCGGCACCAGTCACTCAACTCCCAACCTCATAAGGGTTTCAGATCAGGATCAGATAGTCTTCCTCTCGAACTGGCTGCAATCGGGAACCACAACAGGTTTCGATCCCAAAACCGGCGGCCTGCTCTGGCAGTATATCAACTACAACATTCGCCTGCCGATTCCGGCCGCAAGTTCGTTCGGAGACGGGCGCATCTTTCTCACCGGCGGCTATGACGCGGGTTCCGTGCTGCTGTCAATTGACCACACGCAAAAAGGCAGAACTCGCATCGGGGAGTTGTTTCGTATCAGCAAGGGTTCGCAGATTCATCTCCCTTTCTTCATCGCCGGCCACATCTACATGATGACAAACGAAAACTCTAATCAACGTCGAGGACGCTATGAAAACGGGGGGCTTATGTGCCTGAATTTGAACGGCGATGAAGTGTGGCGAACGGGAAATTCGCCTAACTTCGGTCGAGGAAATATGATCTATGCTGACGGCATGCTTATCATTCAGGACGGCATCGACGGGACCCTGCGGCTCGTGGATCCCAGTCCCGAGGGCTATCGGCAAATGGCGGAAGCATCTATATTTCCAGTCGAAGATGGTGAAGACGATCAAAAGATGTGGGCTCCGATGGCGCTGAGCGATGGTCGACTCGTTCTGCGCAGCCAGTCGGAACTGAAATGTGTCGACCTTCGATCCCGCAAGAAGGGATAGTGTCCTTTCCGATAAATAAGCATGCCAATGCCAGAGCCATTTTCCGCCTCAGCTATGCAGCCGGAACCGAACTGCAACGTTTGCTCGGGAGCATCTCGCACATGGCCGGGGGTCTATTTCAGAGCGATTTTGAACCTGTTGTCCAACCCATGACGCGCACAGCAATCTTCGTCCTACTCGCCGTCGCCCTACGTATGGCACCGCTCCAAGCGGCGGATTGGCCCCAGTGGCGTGGGCCGAAACGTGACGGAGTTGCTTTGGAGTCCCGGATTCTGATGGAATGGCCGGATTGCGGACCGACCATACTTTGGTCGCAGTCCCTGGGAATTGGCGCCTCCTCCATGGCCGTTGCGAATGGCCGCCTTTATACCCTCGGCAATCGCAATGATCATGACCTGGTTCAATGCCTGGACGCCCACACCGGTAGAATGGTCTGGTCTTATGAATATCCCAGCAAATTTGGCCCACGGCAGTTCGAAGGCGGAACCGCAAGTACGCCGACGATTGACGAAGGACGCGCTTATACTTTAGGCGAAAAGGGAGAGCTGTTCTGTTTCGATGCCGCTACGGGATCGATAATCTGGAGTAAACACCTTGTCCGCGACCTGGAGGGACAGGCGCCAAGGTGGGGCTATGCCGGATCGCCCCTCATCGTGGGGAACCTCCTGATTGTCGAGTCGGGAGGGAAACGCGGGGATTTGGCGGCAATGAACAAAAGATCGGGAAAAGTCGTCTGGCAGATCGGCAGTGGGGATTGTGCCTACTCCTCACCCATCCCTGCCTACCACGGAGACCAGAAGGTGGTGCTCATTTTAAACGCTTACGGACTGATCGAGCACCGCCTGTCCGATGGTGAGGTCTTGTGGAAGACGCGTTGGAAGACCGACTGGAACATCAATGCCGCCACACCCATCGTTTCCGGATCAAGAATCTTTGTATCCTCCGGCTATGGCACTGGGGGAGCCGTTTTCGATCTCGCCCGCGGTACTCGGGAGGCAATTTGGAAATCAGAGGAGATTGCCACACAATTCTCCAGCTGCGTTCTGCGAAAGGGACACCTTTACGGTTTCCATGGAAATGTTGGTAAGTCAAATCGGGGATCCCTCCGGGCCGTGGAGTTCAATACCGGCAAGGTCAGCTGGTCGCAAGAGGGAATGGGCGTGGGCACCCTGATCCTGGTTGGGGAAACGCTCGTAATGCTAAGCGAAGACGGCGAGCTGATCCTGGCCGAAGCCAATCCCGTGGGTTACCGCGAACGGGCTCGAATGCAGGTTCTAGGCGGCAGGAGTTGGGTCGCCCCGGCATACTCCAACGGACTGTTATATTGCCGGAATAACAGTGGCCGCGTCGTCTGTATTGATCTGCGGAATCCGTAACTCTTGTCGCTTGACCCTTGATGACACCTGGATTCCGGTCTTGCTTTACGGCGAAAATGGGCTTTGACCAAAGTTGCATTCGCACAGCCTGCTCGTTTACGATGCCGCTCATACTTCGATCAGTAGTTTCCCTACTCCTTCTATGGCCCACGCTGCCAAACCTTGCCGGAGCGCCCGTGGACGGGTGGTTGGAGTGGCGTGGACCCCGTCAGAACGGCGCCTCGGCAGAGATCGGATTACCCGATTCCTGGACACCCGGCGGAAAGGGTGAACTGTGGACCTACCCCATCGCCGGGGGCGGCACCCCGGTTATTGCCGGTGGCCGCGTCTACGTTGTCGCCTACAGAGGCGAGGGACCCGACCTTCAGGAAGTCCTTCTCTGCCTGCGGGCCGACACCGGTAAACTCCTCTGGCAGCGCGGATTTAACGACTTTCTCAGCGATATCATTTACGATCGCTACGCCATCGGGGCACCTGCCGTGGACGGTGAAACGGGAAACGTGTATATCACCACCAGCCCCGGTCTCGTAGTTGCCCTTGATAGTGACGGAAATCCTCTCTGGGAGAGATCCATGATGGAAGAATTCGGCCGCCTTACCTTTCCCAATGGTCGCACCGGATGCCCGACCATCGACGGCAACCTCGTCATTGTGCATGGCATTACAGCCAACTGGGGAAAAAATGGGCCCGCGCGCAATCGTTTTTATGCCTTCGATAAACACGACGGCAGTCTGGCCTGGTACTCCGAACCCGGAGTTCGGCCAATAGATAGTTCGTTCTCTACACCGGTTTTCGGTAATGTGGGCGAACGCCGTGTACTCTACAGTGGGACCGGCTGCGGAAACATCGTTTGCGTCGATGCGCGAACCGGTCAACCGCTCTGGCGATTCCAGTTTTCCCATGGTGGTGTGAATTCATCGGTCCTCCTATATGGCCGGGACAGGCTCATCGCCATTCACGGCAAAGAGAATCTCGATGATTCGACGATCGGGCGCATGGTGTCCCTGAGAATTCCCACTGAGATTCCTGCCGATGCCAGGCTGCCCATGATTTTAGGATCCGACGCGGAAGTCTGGCGCAACGAACTGGCTTCGTTCACGAGTTCACCGGTTCTCCACCAGAATCGCATCTACCAGACAGTGCGCACCGGAGAACTCGTCGCGGTAGACGCAGACAGCGGCAAGATCGTCTGGAGCAAGAAACTTTCCCCCGATCAGCTCCATGCCTCGCCACTCTGGGCGGACGGAAAACTCTACGTGCCAATGTTTGACGGAGTGTTCTATGTCGTTAGACCGGGCGAGTCCGATGCTGAGATACTGAGCCGTAGCCATGTGGAAGGAAACTGTATCGGGTCGCCTTCCGCCTACGGGGGCCGGGTCTATCTCCATTCCAAGGAGAAACTCTATTGTATCGGTAAAGCAAGTGACCGCCCCACACCGGCGCCCGCCGAAAGCAGAGAGACAACAGTCCCAGGGGCACCGTCGCGCCTGCAGTTGATACCTGCCGAGTTTGCTGTTCGTCCTCGCGAAAGCCTCCAGATCAAGGCCCGAATTCTCGACGCCAAAGGCAACCCATTGGATGCGGGCACGAAGCTGCATTGGTCCCTTAACGGCGCGCCGGGAGTAGTCATCAGCGACCAAGGCATCCTAATTGTGGGCAACAGAACGGAAACCGGAACCGGCTCGGTTACCGCCGAGGCCCCAGGGCTCGAGCTCAAGGCAAGCGCTCGGTTTCGAGTAATCCCTGCGCTCCCATACCGGAATGACTTCGACTCGATCAATCTTGATGCGCAGTCGCTCCAAGGAGAATCCTTCGCCTATCCGCCTTCCACCTGGCTGGGGGCCCGTATGCGTTGGCAAGTTCTCCCAACCGACAGCGCAGAAAACCAGATCCTGGGCAATACTCTCGACCGCATTCTCTTTCAGCGGTCCATGAACTTTGTCGGTCATCCAGACATGAGTGGATATACGGTGGCAGCCGACGTCATGAGCGACGGTAATCGCCGTGTGATGTCCAGCGTGGGCCTGATCAATCAACGTTACCTCATCGCCCTGATCGGGAATTGGCAGATTCTGGAGGTCGTTTCAAATCACGACCGGGTAAAAGTCAGCGTGCCCTATCGATGGCGCCCCTTGGTCTGGTACCGGCTCAAGACGAGGGTGGATGTGGGACCGGACGGCTCAGGCGTGGTGCGCGCCAAGGTCTGGGAGCGCGATTCCGAAGAGCCTGTTGCCTGGACTATTGAGGTACCCCACCGGCAGGCACATACCCACGGCGCGCCCGGTATTTACGCATTTTCTCCACAAAGTCAGAAAAAGGTCTTCATCGACAACCTGTCAATCTGGCCGAGCGAACCATTATCGGGGAACTGACTGTAAGCTTTGGGGAATTATCATGAATCCGTTTCTGATTTTCGTGGAGGGACGAGGTCTCTCGAGTCCGTCCGGCGCAGACATTCGCGGTCTCGAGGGCCCTCGACCCTCCAGATCGCCCTCGCTATTGATTCATAGCCAGGCGGTTAACCGCTCACGACCTCTCTACCGATCCCATTGTTGAACCCACTCCCCTTGTCACAATCAAAGCGGCGTTGATTATCCTGGGTATCTCACTACCGAGCGAACGCGACATCTTCCGATTTTAGAAGCTATGCTAATCTCAGAATTCAGAAGCATCGCCCTCCTCGGGCGGCCACCGGCAGCAGCGTTTGCCGCCGCAACCCTGGCCATCTGTTCCGCTCTGCTCCGAGCCGACGACTGGCCCATGTGGGGCGGCCAGCCCAACCGAAACATGGCTTCATCGGAATCGGGAATACCTCACGAGTTCGATCCCGGTAAAATCAGCGGAGTTCACGAGGAAGTGGATCTCAAAACTACAAGGGGAGTTCGCTGGATCGCCAAACTGGGTTCACAAAGCTACGGCAACCCGTCGATTGCCGGCGGACGGGTCTTGGTTGGCTCGAACAACGAGACTCCTCGCGACCCGGATCACCTCGGTGACCGCGGCATTGTCATGTGTTTTGACGAAGTGACAGGCGCTTTTCTCTGGCAACTGGTGGTACCCAAACTGGGCGCCGGCAAGGTCAGCGACTGGGAATATATCGGCGTTTGCTCCTCCCCGGCTATTGAGGGAGATCGTGCCTGGATCGTAACAAATCGAGGCGAAACAGTCTGCATCGACCTGAAGGGCATGCGGGATGGCAACGATGGACCCTTCAAGGAGGAGGGCGCATTCATGGTCCCGCCGGGCAAATCGCCCGCCACCGTCAAGGACACCCATGCGGACATTCTCTGGGCTTTTGATATGCGCGACGAACTGGGTGTTTTTCCCCACAACATCTCAAGCTGCTCACCTCTTGTAGTCGGCGACCGCGTTTACGTCACTACTTCCAACGGAGTCGACTGGTCCCACACCAATATTCCCGCTCCTTTCGCACCCAGTTTTGTGGTTCTGGACAAGAATACTGGCGAATTGCTTGGCGAGGAGATCTCCGGTGTCAGTTCAAGGGCATTGCATGCAAGCTGGACTTCACCGTCCTACGGCGAGGTCGAGGGCACAGGTATCGTCGTTTGGGGAGGTGCCGATGGTTGGTGCTACGGCTACGAACCGGCTCCGGTGGTTGGTGATGAGGGCTTTGGAATCTTGAAGGAACTCTGGCGCTACGACTGCAACGCTCCAGAATACCGTTTTCAAGACGGTTCACCGTTAAGGTACGCCACCTATAGCGGCCCTAGTGAAGTGATTGCTACGCCCGTTTTCTATAAGAATCGCGCCTATGTTGCGATTGGCCAGGATCCCGAGCATGGCGACGGGGTCGGTCGTCTAAGTTGCATCGATGTGACGCTGTCCGGCAATATCAGTAAGCGCGGGGCTCTCTGGAACTATACCGAATTGGGGCGTTCCATTTCAACGGTCTCGATTGCGGATGATCTGATCTATATCGCGGAATACGCTGGGAAGATTCACTGTCTCGATGCCGACACCGGTAAGTCCTTTTGGGTTCACGACGCGCGCAGCCGAATCTGGGGTTCGACTTTGGTCGCCGACGGCAAGGTATTTATTGGAAATGAGGACGGCGATCTCATCATCCTTAAGGCTGGGAAGGAGAAGCAACTCCTCAATTCGATTTACTTTGATGCCCCTATATATAGCACGCCGGTAACGGCCAACGGTACGCTCTTTGTAGCCAGCCAAACCCATCTCTATGCTATCGACGGGAGGGAGACGCGCGGCGAGGCTGGCGTTACGCCCGATAAATAAGCATGCCAATGCCAGAGCCATTTTCAACCCCAGCAGTCTCGCCAATGCATTGTATCCAGAGGCATCATGGTTTTAGCCGGATGAAACTGCAGGGTGTAGAGTTTCCCCGGCGGATCGGACCCACCCCGCCCTCCGGGCACCCCTCCGAGGAGGGGACCATCATAGCCGGCCTCGGTCAGTCAAAGTTCCCCTCTCGGGAGGGGTGGCTGAAAGCCGGGGTGGGTCGAGCCTTGAAGCTGAGGAAGCAGTCTCGCGGGAGTCCCCCGTGCGAGACGACGACGGAAGGCGGCCAGGCACACCGATACCAGGTTTGTCCCGCCTTCCTGTCGAACCAGTGGCGTCTTCCCATTCTACCTGCGCATTTAACGATGCCTGAGACGAGATAAGATTTTGCCATGAAAGCCTTCGTTTACGGTTTCCTCATCGTGCTGTTTATCCTGCACCAGGATTTCTGGCTCTGGGATAACACCAATCTGATGCTGGGATTTCTGCCTGTGGGCCTGGCCTACCATGCTCTTTTTTCAATCGCGGCCGCGGTGGCCTGGTTCCTGGCCATACAATTTGCCTGGCCCGATGAGTTACTCGGGGAGTTCAATGAGAGCGGTCAGGGGAAGGAGGGGGAGGATTCCAGGTGAACCTTCAACGAAATCGTTTTTCTAATCATACTCCTCGACTGAACGCGAAGGCGTCCAGCTACGCCCAAGCGCAAATCGCAGCTGGAGCCTTTCGGCTTCAGGGCCGGATCGATTATCCAAGCTATCCTGAACGCGGAGGCGTCCAGCTACACCAGCGGCAAAGATTATCAAGAACCGAAGGTCCATGATCCAGCCATAGCTGACGGCCAACAGACCTCGATCGGGAACCTCCAAAGCAGAATCTCCGAAACTTTGTCGCAAGCCTTGTCGTAATCTTCGTCGATCAATCAAGATTTCCGGACTCCCTCTTCTCAGCCTGACCAGCCCATGCTCCCCCTCTCCATTATTCTGGGTTACCTTCTGCTCCTACTCATTCTGGGTCAGGTCAGCAGCCGCTTTTTCCGGGGTACTACCAACGACTTCTTTGTCGCCAGCCGTTCGATCGGGCCATTTCTCCTGCTGATGTCCGTATTTGGAACAACCATGACCGCGTTTGCCATGGTGGGAAGCACTGCTGAAGCCTACCGCGTCGGCATCGGTACTTACGGGAAAATGGCTTCCTGGTCCGCATTGATTCATTCCGCCTGCTTCTTCTTTGTCGGGATTCCTCTCTGGTCGTTCGGTAAGCGATTCGGTTATCGCACGCAGATACAGTTTTTCCGCGACCGTTTTGAAAGCAACGCTATCGGTTACCTGCTCTTCCCTATCCTCGTTGGTTTGGTCATCCCTTATCTTCTGGTTGGACTGCTGGGCGCTGGAAGTCTGATTCGGGGCGTTACCATCGGAGCCTTCCCGGAACTGTTCACAGCCACCAAGGGTGCGATTCCACCCTGGCTTACCTCGGCCGTGATTTCGATCGTCGTCCTGACATACGTCCTGCGCGGCGGCGTGCGCAGCGCGGCCTGGGCAAACACTTTCCAAACTCTGGTCTTCATGATCATGGGGATGGTTGCCTTTATCATGATTGCTGTAAAGCTGGGCGGGGCCGCCACCGCCAGCCAGGCCGCCGCCCCTGAGAAACTCGCTCGGGGCGAGCTTGTACCCCAACTGATGTTCTTCACCTACTGCATTATTCCACTTTCGGTTGGCATGTTTCCGCACCTCTTTCAACATTGGCTGACGGCGAAATCGGCCAACACTTTCCGCCTCACTCTGATCGCTCACCCACTCTTCATCATGATCACTTGGGTACCCTGTATCCTCATAGGTGTTTGGGCGACGGGCGCCGTCATCGATGGCATCTCCGTGATACCGGAAGGCGCCAACCCCAATGCCGTTCTCGGACTCATGGTGGGTAAGTTGACGAATCCGGTGATAGCGGGCCTGGTATCAGCCGGAGTCCTGGCTGCCATCATGTCTTCGCTTGATTCTCAGTTCGTCTGTCTGGGTACCATTTTCACCGAGGACATTGTCGTTCACCTCTATGGCAAGGATCGGCTTTCCGAAAAATCCGTGCTGTGGTTGGCCCGCAGCTTCATCATTTTAATCGTGCTGATCACTTTCCTGCTTTCACTGTCCAATCCAGTGCAGATATTTTCGCTCGGAGTGTGGTGTTTCTCGGGCTTCGCAGCCCTCTTTCCCGTCGTATTCGCGGCAATCTATTGGAGGCGAGTTACCCGCATCGGCGCGCTTACATCTATCGCTGTTATGGCGATTACCTGGTTTATTCTCTTTCGGGCGGCAGACTATGGAGCCGATCGTTCCTACCTTGTTGGTGGCGCTATGCCGGCGGCGGTCATTTTCGCGTCCTGCGCTGTCAGCCTCATCATCGTCTCTTTGCTAACTCCCCCGCCCTCGCAAGCCACGTTGAACCGATTCTTTCCAAAATCGAATAAGTAGCTGGCTGCCACAAGATGAGCGCAATCGAATCCCGGTCGAAATCCGTCGAAGCCCCGTTGGCAACCCGCATCCGACTCGCTCGCGAACGCCTCGATGAACACCTGTGCAGCATCATTGACTGGCATTTCTCGCCCGCATCCGGGTGTCCCTTTTGGCTCGATTGGGCAAGCCAATCCGGCTGGGATCCACGAGACGAGATTCAGTCGTTCGGCGACATGCTTAAGTTTCCTCACTTTGCTGATAAAGCCCTGCGGGACGAACCGAATGAGCGATGGATCCCGAAACCCTATCAGGGACGTCCTTTTTTTATATTTGAGACCGGGGGAACTACAGGCTTGCCGAAGCAGCGAATAAGCTGGGAAGACCATTTGCTGGATTACGTCGAATTCTCCGATGGTCTCGATGAACGCGCCTTCCCTCGGGACGGTAACTGGCTGATGCTGGGACCTACAGGCCCCCGGCGCCTTCGAATCTCCATCGAGCATCTGGCTCACCTGCGCGGAGGCTCCTGCTACTTTGTCGATCTCGACCCGCGCTGGGTTAAGCAGCTCATTGCCGCAGGCGACATCGACCACGCCAACCGTTACAAACATCACGTTATCGAGCAGGGAGTTCAACTCATCAAACACCGTCGAATCTCCTGTCTTTTTACCACGCCGAAATTGCTCGAAGCCCTGGGTGAACGCCTTTCCCTGCCCAAGTTCGGCATTCGTGGGGTGTTCTGTGGCGGCACCGCCATGACGCCGCAGAATGTCCGCTTCCTGGTAGAGGAAGTATTGGAGAACAAGGCAATGCTGGTGCCGACCTACGGCAACACACTCATGGGCCTGGCGCGTAGCCGGCCCCTCGGACCCGACGACCGCTATGCCATCACCTACCACGCGCCTCAACCACGCGCCCTGCTCCGTATCGTAGATCCCGAGAACACGTCACGGGAGGTTGCCTATGGGACATATGGACGTGTGGAACTGACTACCCTGACCCGGGAATGCTTCATCCCTCGCTTCCTCGAACGAGACGAGGCCATTCGGCGCCATCCTTGCGCTGAGTTTCCTTGGGACGGGGCCGGCGAAGTCCGCCCCTTCGGGGCACTGGAGAACAAGATAGTGGAAGGGGTGTATTGATAAGAACAAGCCCACCGAAAGAAACCAGGTTCGTAGCGCTTCGCGAGGGGCGTAGGCGAGCGTGTATTTAGTCCGGAAATCTCACGAATTTCCGGACTCTGGCGAAACTGTGTCCGAAAAACATTGAGAATTAAAGAGTTGGATTTGAACGAGGAACAAATTCAAAGCGTACTAAATCGACACATCGTCGCCCCTCAGGCCGGACGAAGAACATTTGTGTACTCATGGATCCCGCTCACTCTCAAGAACTTACCATGCAGTTTCGCTTACTAACCCGGTTGTCTTTGTGAGACAACCGGGTTAGAGTGGGACCCCCGGTGTTCAAACATGGATGGTGTAACTCGGAAATTCCCGACCAGCACGCGCGCCGGCACCCCTCCAGGGCGCGCTCATGGCGCGAGAACCAAATCCGGGGGGTTCCGCGTTGCTCCACCCCCGGCTACCTGCCTGCGCCCCGTCGGGGCGGGGGAGCTACCGAAAATATGACGAAAAACAGATACAAGGCCGCTACCCCGGACTAACATCAGATACGCCGTTGGCGTAGCTTCGACCGTCGGCGGTTCATATCGCCCCCTGCAAACGCCAGCCGCCTTTCCAACCTTGCCGCGACCCGATGATCCGTGGGCCTGCGTGCGTTCGACGGCCTGAAGCCTCAATTATCGCATGCGAACGCCAACGGCGTTCCTGACCTCAGGCCGGGGTTGGGCCCAAGGCCCTACCCTGGTATCCAGAATATTAATCAACCATATCCTGAAAGGATTATTGAACCGGCCGCCTTGAGGAAGATAATCTTCTAACGCGCCAATTAGCGCGTCCGCCAACCCGAAGTCTGAGACATGCCTCAAGATTCCGTCCTCCACCTCCCTGCCCTGCGCCGGGGGGTTCCTTACAAAAGTCTGGATACCGTGCTCCTTGAAAGCGCGGAAGGCGACACCTCGCTGGCCGAAATAAGCGTCGTAAATGCGGGGCTTATTCGCAGAGATATTCTCTCCGTGAGGAGCGCCCAGAGGGCGTTGGCAAACAGTTCTTGCCGTGAGTTGATCGAGATCTGTGGACGGGCGGCCGATCTCTTTCTGTCGGCACCCTTGCCTGTCGGACTCGACGATAGACCGCAAACAGCTGAAGACTACATTTCTGTCCTGTCCGCCTGCACAGGTCTCCCCCATCGACTGTGTCGCTCCAACATGGAAAAGATCGCCCACGTGCTTCGGCACATGGAAACAGTCATACGCGGTCTTAGCCGCGATCTGAATCCGGAGATTCTGGATCAGGGTCTGGGCCATCAATTCGGTTTGGATCTCAGCTTTTTCCCTGTGACCGACTGTCTGGGTGTGGTGCTCCCCAGCAATTCCCCGGGAGTCAATTCACTTTGGCTGCCGGCCGTCCCCTTGAAAATCCCGGTGATCCTGAAACCCGGCCGTGAAGATCCCTGGACTCCCTACCGGATTATTCAGGCCCTCACTGCGGCCGGCTGTCCACGGGAGGCGTTCGGATTTTATCCGACTGACCACGAGGGAGCGGATAGCGTTCTGCAGCGCAGTGGAAGAAGCATTGTTTTCGGCGGTGATCAGACTGTACGCCGATACCGCGGTAACCCGCGCATCCAGATACACGGCGCGGGCCGCAGCAAAGTCCTTATTGGTGCCGACATGGCGGATCAGTGGCCTGAATTCATTGATGTCATCGTCGAATCGATCGCCGCCAACGGGGGCCGAAGCTGCATCAACGCCTCATCCGTTTGGACGCCCGCCTACGCTGACGATATCGCCGAAGCGTTGGCCGAGCGCCTATCCGTCATCCGACCGAGAGCCAGTCAGGATCCCGAGGCGACACTGGCCGGTTTTACCAATTCCGCCACGGCCAAAGCTATCAATGCCCTGATCGACCAAGGCCTCGACACCGCAGGGGTAAGCGACCTGAGCGCCCAGGACCGGCAAGAAAATCGATGCGTGAAAGCATTCGGACAGACCTTCCTGCTTCCCACGATTGTGCGCTGCCAAAGAACAAACCATCCCTTGGCCAATACCGAGTTTCTCTTTCCCTACGCCAGTGTGCTCGAGGTTCCACAGGATCAGATGCTCTCGCACATCGGACCCTCGCTGGCGGTCACGGCCATAACCGACGATCGTGCGTGGACTGCCGAGTTGCTCCGTTCCGAGGACCTTGAGCGACTCAATTTGGGTAAGTTGCCCACCAGTGTTGTGCAGTGGGATCAACCCCACGAAGGCAATCTGTTCGACTTTCTCTACCGGCGACGTGCCGTGCAACGAAACCGCGAGACGGCCGCAGGATGATCGGGTTTGAAGCCAAAACGGCTCCGCGTCTCTGTTTCGGAAACGGCACCATCGATCGAATCGGTAGGTTCGCCCGGGAACTGAACGCCAGGAAGGTCCTGTTGGTGACCGATCCCGGGATCGTGGCCTCCGGCCATGCCGCGAAACTGCGCGATATCATTTCGAAAGCTGAGTGCGCGGTTTCGATATTTGACGGAGTGATCGAAAACCCCACTACTCGCCAGGTGGAACGCTGCGCTGCGCAGGCGCGAACGGTTCAGGCCGATCTCCTGGTGGGCCTGGGAGGAGGGAGCAGTCTCGACACCGCTAAGGGCGCCAACTTCCTGTTATCCGGCGGTGGGGTGATCGAGGATTATGTGGGTTACGGCAAGGCCCGCGGCCGCATGCTCCCCTTTATTGCCGTACCCACCACTGCCGGGACGGGCAGCGAATGCCAGAGCTATGCCCTCATCAACCATCCTCAAACCCACCTCAAGATGGCTTGTGGCGATCCCGGAGCAATGGCCCGGATCGCAGTGCTCGATCCCAATCTGACCCTGACTCAGCCCGCTCCGGTTACGGCCGCAACCGCTCTGGACGCGATCTCACACGCGCTTGAGTCCGCCGTCTGCCGGGCATCAAACGAGATTTCCCTGCTCTATGCAAAGGAGTCCTTTCGTCTACTCATGACTAACTTTAAGCAAGTACTTGATGAGCCCAACTGTATCGAAGCCAGAGGAGCCCTTCTGTTGGGTGCAGCCTTCGCCGGTCTCGCAATCGAAAACAGCATGCTGGGCTGCGCACACTCCCTGGCCAATCCCCTTACCGCACGCTACGAAATTGTCCACGGTCAGGCAATTGGGCTCATGCTGCCTCACGTTTTGCGGTTCAACGGGACGCTGCCCGATGTCGCCCGCACCTATGCTGAGTTCGTCAACCTCGCATCCATGGATTCATCTTCGCCCTGCCCTCTCCCGGCAGATCCACTCGCGGCCGGATGGCAGGCTACTGAAATCCTGGCTGCTCAAATTGAAGCGCTCCGCATGCGTGCTGATCTGGCGACTTCACTCGAATCCTGCGGCATCGCCAGAAATGAGCTCGCTTCGCTGGCAGCGGAGGCCGCCGACCAGTGGACAGCCCGGTTCAATCCTCGGGCGGCCTCCGCAGCCGATCTCGAGAAGATCTATGAAGAGGCTTACTTTCCCAGGAGCACATTGTCCAAGGCCTCATGGTCTTAGCGGAATGAACCTGTTTCGATCTTCCGCTGAGCCTCGGCGAAGCCCGACCCTTCGTGGCCTGGGGCTTACTCCCGACGAAGGAGGGGTTGCCCCGGGATCCCGGACCGTTCGCACGGCACGCAACACATACAAGCCCGACACATTGCCGACCCGCTTGGGGACAGCTCTCGTAGCAGTAAGTAGGTTCGCCGTAGATACGTCAGATGGTCGTTGGCAAAGCAGCGCTTCACCCTACGAAGGCCACTTTTCGTTGTTCGTCGCGGCAATAGTAGGATGGAGCGCTGTTCCTTCCTGTATTTGCAGTGTCACCCAGATCGTTGCCCTAGGCTGACACAGATTGCGCCTTCGGCGCCGGTGGATCTCGTTGCCGCACCCTGGCTGCGCGCTCTTCCCCGTCGTGCGTTGGTGTCGTGTCCGACATCAGGCGATCCGTAGCTTGCCTGATCGCCCAAATTAGAATTAGCTGCCTCGCTTCAATTCCCTTGTAAATGCTGAGAATCTGTGCCTGACATCCTGCCAGCCCTCAATATGCACAGCACTTTTACAGCCTCTGTTGGCGGGTCGCCCCGAGTGGGAACAGTCCTCATCTTCCTTGGCCTGGTGGCGCTGACTTCCCATGCCTCAATGGCGAGCGACTGGCCCATGCATCGAGGCGGTCCACAGTTGAGAGGAGTTGCTCCGGGGCCTGCCCTTGTAGCGCCCAGAATCATGTGGACTAGAAAAGTGGGCACTGTCGTGACCGGGTCGGTCGCAATTTCACAGGGCACGGTATATGTCGGAACCAACGACGGAAAGGTTGTCGCCCTCAAGGCTGCATCCGGAAAACCGCGTTGGGAGTTCATCACCGAAGGCGGCATTGAAGCCACACCCTGTGTAGTCGATGATACTGTCTACGTTGGCTCTTCGGACGGTTTCTTGTACGCCTTAAGGGCGCGCTCGGGCGATCTCATCTGGAAGGTAAAAACTGGTGACAAGATACTCGGAGGAGCCAATTGGGCGCAGAATCCCGAAGGTGATGGAAAGTTGATCCTTTTCGGGAGCTACGACGGTTCGCTGTATTGCATCGATGCGGAAACGGGTTCCCAGCAGTGGCGCTTCCTAACCGACAATTACATCAACGGCACTCCCGCCGTCACGAAACGGGGCAATGTGGTCTTCGGTGGCTGTGACGCCTCTATCTACGTCCTCGCATTGAGCGATGGTTCCGTCGTCAGGGAGATCGCGACGGAAGCATATATTGCCGCATCCGTGGCCGTATCCGGCAAACTTGGATTCATCGGTAATTACAATAACGAGGTGCTCGCGCTTGACCTCGAGACGGGCACGGTGCAGTGGAAATACCAGGAGAGCACGTTTCCCTTCTTCTCTTCCGCAGGGCTCACTGATACCTGGGTTATTATTGGATCTCGGGATCGTCAGCTCCATTGCCTCGATCGAAAAACGGGCCAACTGGAGTGGGCATTCCCTGCACGTGGAAAAATCGATAGCTCGCCCGTCCTGGCCGGCGAGATCGCCGTGTTCGGCGCCGACGATGGGCGTCTATATGGCGTCGACATCGCGAACGGAGAAAAGGCCTGGAGCTATGAAATCGGGGCCCCCATCACGGCCTCGCCCGCCATTGCCGATGACCTGCTCATTGTCGGCGCCGAAGACGGCGTAATCTATGCGTTCAAAGTGCGCTGATCACGTTGGGGAAAATAGTTGATACGGGTGTCCGGCAAGATAGACTTTTTACATGGTCACGATCACCGATGTTGAAAAACTCGCGTTGGGCCTGCCGCAATCGTGGGGAGAATCAAGGAAAACCCTACGTTTACGAGCAGAGCGAGAAGGCCTGACATTACACTGATCCGTCTTCGCGCCGCTTCGCCGGGACAAGTGGGCACGAATTGAGGATTGGCGTGTAAGCAAGCTTTCGGAAAACGCGAGGAAGCCTTCTATCCAGCGGTTCTTTAATATCGGAAAGAGTGGGCGAATCTCTCCTTCCTGATAAACCAACATTTATAAAATTAGCTGTTATCCGTGCCGTCCGTGGTCCTCTCCCTTTACCATCTCTGCGGTTCATCAAATTCTACCTGTCCCTTGCCAAAATAGACCGACGGAAAGGAAACATCTCCGAAAATCGGCCGTTCGCGTCACAAACTCCCTTTCCGGTTGTCACAACACCACAAGGCATTAACCCTTAGGAGTGCGCTGAAAGAACGTATTGGATTCGCCCGACCTTGACGATTCATGTCACAACAGACCATTGCAACCGCCCCGCCCAGCGAGGACAAACCGACCCGCGCGGGGAATTACTTTGTCTCCAATTACCCTCCTTTCTCCTACTGGACTCCGGATGAAGTGTCCCAGGTGTCTCAGGTCCTGCGGAAGCCGCCGTCCGGGTCAGCTCCTCTGGGGCTCTACATCCACATTCCCTTCTGCCGAAAGCGGTGCCATTTCTGCTATTTTCGTGTCTACACGGACAAAAACGCCAGGCAGATCAAGACCTATCTGGACGCTTGCATTGCCGAACTCCAGCGCTATGTAGCCACTCCCTTCGTAGGCGGCAGACGCCCCGTTTTTATCTATTTTGGCGGCGGAACACCTTCCTACCTTTCCGCAAAGCAGTTGCGGGAGTTGACCGACGGCATGAAGTCAATGATGCCGTGGGATGATGTGGAGGAGGTTACTTTCGAATGCGAACCCGGGACCCTGAGCGAGAGAAAACTCGAGTCCATTCGCGCCTTCGGTACGACGCGCTTAAGTCTCGGCGTTGAGAATTTCGACGACCGCGTGCTGCAGACGAATGGCCGAGCACACCTGTCGAAAGAAATTATGCGCGCCTATGAATACGCGCGCAGCCTGGATTTTCCTCAAATCAACATCGACCTGATTGCCGGCATGCTCAACGAGACCCCCGAGAACTGGCGGCAATGCGTGGAACGCACCCTGGAATTGAGCCCCGACAGCGTCACCATATACCAGATGGAGATTCCCTTCAATACGACGATCTACCGAAATATGAGGGAATCCGGCACACTCGTCGCGCCCATCGCGGATTGGGATACCAAACGCGAGTGGGTCGACATTGCCTTCTCTCGCCTGGAGGAAGCCGGATACACCGTCACTAGCGGGTACACGGCCGTAAAAAATCCGGAAAAGACTCGTTTTGTCTACCGCGCGCGGCTCTGGACCGGCGCCGATCTTTTGAGTCTGGGCGTATCCTCGTTCGGCCACCTGGCCGGGCACCATTATCAGAACCACACCCACTTCGAGGAGTATTTGGATGCCATTGCGGACGGCCGATTTCCGTTTACCCGTGCCCTCACAACCACGCCCGATGAACGCATGATTCGGGAGCTGATTCTACAGATGAAACTGGGTCGGGTCAGCCGAAGCTACTTTGATGAAAAATTTGGCGTCGATATCATGAAACGCTTCTCTTCGCAGTGGAGCCATCTCCGTGCCGATGGCCTGGCCGAAGTGGACGAGCACGAAGTCCATCTGAGGCGGCAGGGCTTACTCATTGTGGATTCACTCCTCCCCGATTTCTTTCTGCCGCAGCACCAGGCCCAACGACACGCCTGAGATGGCCGTAGAACCTCAGTGTTCAACTACGCCGTCGGAACTCGATAGGTCGGGGCAACGAACGGGTCTGCTCTACCCTATCGATCGCTTTGTTCACGATCCGCAACAGCTACCGAACACATCGAGAATCGCAGGATCGAGAATGCCGGAACCCTATCGCTCGCTGCTTGTGCATGACGGAGATATGACTTCCCGGCTGGAATCATTTCACGGGGGAAGCGTCATTCTGAACGTCATCGAACGGAGATCGAGTAGGGATGTTCTTTTCCGAGAAGTACTGCTCCAACTTGCCCAAACCTGCCGGCCCGTAGAGTATGCAGCCATCGAAATCGAACTTTCCTGTCTATCTTCGGATGCACGAGCGGAGGTGCTCGTGGGCAGGAAACCGTTAGGAGGTATCCTCAATGAGGAAAAGATACCCTACTCCAGCAGACCGCAGGGCTTTTTCTCCCTTTGTGCCGGAGAGCGGCTTTCTCGCTTGCTGGATTGTGCTCCAGAGGCGATCGTCTACGGTCGGAAAAATCGCCTCTTCGTTGGAAGTGACAAGGTTTTGGCTACTATCGTAGAGATACTTCCTCCGTAAGGGTCGTGTCTTTAATTGCGGGTCGCCACACCAGACACACGCGATTGCAAGCATCCAGTATCGAAACTCCCAATGATAAAGAGAGTCCATGTGCCCCACGTGAAGATGAGGTGTTACGCTACTTCGAGGTTGGATGTTCGATGTTCCGTGTTCGACGTTCAATACCGGGTACCCGACCCGTTCCCAACGCAGGACCTGCAAGCGGCCTCCGGAGCTGTCGGCCCTCCAGAGACTTCCAAATCGGACCAGACCTGGAGGGATCCCGATTGGGATCGGGAAGTCCGTAAGGCCGGCAACCTTAGTGCTACCAGCTCATACCTTGGAAGGCGGGCACTCGACCTGTTCCCGATGCAGGACCTGCAAGCGGCCTCCGGAGCCGTCGGCCCTCCAGCGGCTTCCAAATCGGACCAGACCTGGAGGGATCCCGATTGGGATCGGGAAGTCCGTAAGGCCGGCGACCTTGCTGCTACCTGCTCATACCTTGGTAGGCGGGCACTCGACCCGTTCCCAACGCAGGACCTGCAAGCGGCCTCCAGAGCCGTCGGCCCTCCAGCGGCTTCCAAATCGGACCAGACCTGGAGGGATCCCGATTGGGATCGGGAAGTCCGTAAGGCCGGCAACCTTGCTGCTACCTGCTCATACCTTGGAAGGCGGGCACTCGACCCGTTCCCAATGCAGGACCTGCAAGCGGTCTCCAGAGCCGTCGGCCCTCCAGAGACTTGCACATCGGACCAGACCTGGAGGGATCCCGATTGGGATCGGGAAGTCCGTAAGGCCGGCAACCTTGCCAACTGATGCCTCGCCAATCATCCTACGACGTCATCGTAATCGGCGGAGGCCCCGCGGGCTCGACCGCTGCCACCTTCCTGGCCAAGGCCGGACGGTCCGTGCTTCTGCTGGAAAAGGAGAAATTTCCGCGCTACCACGTGGGAGAGTCCTTGATGCCGTTCTGTTACTTTACGCTGGAGCGCCTGGGCGTAATCGATCAGCTCAAGCAATCTGCTTATCCCCGAAAACTCAGCGTTCAATTCGCCCGTCAGGACGGAACCGTTTCTCAACCCTTTTATTTCTTTCAACACTTTGACCACGAGGCTTCCACAACCTGGCAGGTCCGGCGATCCGAGTTTGACAGCATGCTTCTCGATAATGCGCGCGCTCACGGAGTCACCGTACGGGAGGAGGCAGCCGTAGAGCGTTTGCTCGAAGAGGAAGGCAGGGTGTGCGGCGTAAAGTTCAAGGATAGAGCAGACCACCTACAGCCGATACAGGCACGGGTCACAATCGATGCCTCGGGCCGCGACGGGTTGACAATCAAGCGGCGGCGCTGGCGGAAGCGCGACCCCAAGCTCAACAAAGTTGCTATCTGGACCTACTACCGTGGCGCCAGGAGGGACGAAGGCCTGGACGCCGGCGCCACTACCGTCGCCTATCTCGAGGGCAAAGGCTGGTTTTGGTACATTCCCATGGCTGACGATATCGTGAGCGTGGGGGTCGTCGCCGAGCGTGCTTACCTCTACCGCAACAGCCGCCATCCGGCCGAAATCATGGATGGCGAGATTCCCAACAACGCTTGGATACAGGACCACCTTTCCACGGGTCGCCAGTTTGGCCGCCATTGGGTGACCGGCGAGTATTCCTACCGTTCGGAATACTGTGCCGACGATGGATTGCTGCTCTGTGGCGACGCTTTCGCCTTTCTCGATCCCGTCTTTTCCTCCGGCGTCTTTCTGGCCCTTTGGAGCGGCGAGCAGGCTGCCCGCGCGGTAAACGAAGGGCTCGATGAAGACGACGTCAGCGGGGAGCAATTCCGCTCCTATGGGGAGTGTCTATGCCACGGGATTGAGACCATGCGGAAACTGGTTTATGCCTTCTATGACACCGGATTCAGCTTTCGCGGCCTCATCACGAAGTTCCCCGAGGTGCGCGGGAATCTCACCGAATGCTTGATCGGCAATTTATTTTCGAGCGACTATCCGGAACTGTTCCAGGCGCTTGGTGATTTCGCCGAAATTCCCAAGGAACTCGACTACGGGCGCGGGCCCTGTGTGCACTCTCCAGCCGAGCAAAAAGCGTGATTCTCCGCTCCCCGTAGCCGGTTTCGCCCTTCGATAAACTCAGGGCAGTGCAGCAAGAAGGCGGGAAGCAAGCTCGTTCCTCTGCGCGACCCTCGATTTTGACTTCCATTGGAGGGCCGAGGGCTCTCGAGGCCGCTCCCCGCTGCCGAACGACTCCGGCCACCTCTGAAGCCGATCCGTCTTCGCCCGATGGGCTACGCCGAGACATGAAGGCTCCAGCCACGACTGGCGGCTCATCGTAGCCGAATGACTTTGTCGTTCGGAGTGTGTCGGAGCATGCAATGCGCCACGAAAAGGATTCGGTTCCCGTGCAGCCGGCAGTAGCAGGTAGGGCGAGACAAGGCGGGGACGCTTCGCCCTACCTCAAAGCGAACTGCTGCATCCAGCGCCCGCAAAACCACATCCCTGTGCATTTATCCGGCGATCTCTGCAAGATAACCGCGCTAGAAAGGTAAGCCTCCCGGCGGCGACCCCCGAGCTCGCTGTGAAGCATACTGCGCAGCTAATCCGCGAGCCGTGTAATCGTTGTCTTGATTTGGTCGGCTGCCCGTTCCAAACTCCTTCTCGGGGCGCGTTGTCCAGATGTCGCTGTCCCATACCGATGCTCCCCAAAGAATCAGCATAGCGTCTCCCATAGCGCTAATTTACCTTGTGATGCCTGAACTCAGCTCCAAATCCCTCGAATCCTGGATCTGGGACGCCGCCTGCTCCATCCGCGGGGCCAAGGACGCGCCGCTTCCGAGCGCAGCGACAATCCGAGTCGATCCGACGACGCCAATCAAGGACTACATCCTCCCCCTCATCTGCACCAAGCGCCTCAGTGAAGTTTGAAATCAGAATGATGAAGGAAGATTGAAGAAGAACGAAAGAGTCTTCACTTCATCCTTCTTCATTCCCCGTTCAAACTTTCCCTGCCAGCCAGGTCTTCGAAAAGGGCGACCCTTCACTTCATCCTTCTTCATTCTTCCTTCACACTTCAGATCCGGGCATCCAGTGCATCGCCGACACCCTCATCGGGTGGAAGGAAGAGGGAAATCCAGTCGAAACGTTGAGACCGGCACTGCCCGGCGTGATAGCTCACCGAATGTCTCCGTAGGCCCTTCGCAGGTTGTGAGCGAAGCGAGTGACAACCTAAAGGAAAACGGCCAAGCTCAGGGCGATCAGGGGAGCGGTTGCACCGAGCCGAAACACTCTTTCGCATGCCAATAGGGAGCGCGACAGCGACATGATGGAGGCGTTGTTCTGGAAGGTGCTGGGGCATCTGCAAGAGCTTTCGCCGGGCTTTGGACCGGCCGGGCGCTACCGAGGCCTGCCCCGTCGCTTCAAACGGGCGATCCATGCGATCGATTCCACCACCATTGCCCTGGTGGCCAACTGCATGGACTGGGCCAAGCACCGTCGGCGCAAGGCCGCGGCGAAGATGCACCTGCGGCTCAACCTGCAAAGTTTTCTTCCCGGCTTTGCCGTCATTGAAGAAGCTTCCCATCACGACGGCACGCGGACCCTGGCCCTGTGCGCGGGGCTGCAGGCTGGAGAGATCGCGGTTTTCGACAAGGCTTACGTGCATTTTGCCAATCTTTTCCATTTGAGCGAACGCGGCATATTCTGGGTCACGCGCGCCAAAGACAACCTGCGCTGCCATGTTTGCCGCAAGCGCCTGCGCAAGCCTCAAGGACCTATCCTGCGGGATGACGAGGTCACCCTGAAGGTTCCCGCCTCCCGCCGGCAGTATCCCGGCAGGTTGCGCCGGATCGAAGCCGAAGTGGAAGTCAACGGCGAGTGGGTCGTCATGGTTTTCCTCACCAACAACATGGACTGGGCCCCTTCCAGTGTCTGCGCCCTCTACCGCTGCCGCTGGGGCATCGAGGTGTTTTTCAAGCAGATCAAGCAAACCTTCAAGGTCTGCGATTTTCTCGGGCATTCCAAGCAGGCCATCCGTTGGCAGCTGTGGGCCGCCCTGCTGCTGCTCGTTCTGCTCCGATACATTGCCTTTATCAGCCAGTGGCCGCACAGCTTCACCCGGTTGTTTACGCTCGTGCGCGGCGTGCTCTGGGACCGCGTCGGGCTTTTCGATCTGGCGGACTTCTATGGGACAGCACGAACCCGATATCGAATGTGTTCCCAGCCTCAACAGGCTTACCTGCCCGGTTTCTCCCCTTAGCTCTGTGGGACAGCATCCATCCATATCAACCGTTTCCCCCCTGTTTTACATTTTGACTTTTTCCCAATATCAACCGCTATCCCGCTCCATCCCTCAGGCTTGCCTTGAGGGTTTAGGCCTTATGGGATGGCTGTGATTTGTTTATTCAAGAAATCCTGACTGGCGTCCAATTCCTCAAACTGAAGATGGCGGAAAGCGTAGCCACTTTAAAAATCCTGACAACGATCCTCGCGGAGCGTGGTTTGATGGAAATCCTCTCAATTCGCCTAAACCTCGTACAAATTTGACGTTCGATTTAATTGCACCAAATGGAAACGTTTTGAAGCCACCAAAGAACGGTTGGAGATGGTCCGGGGAGACGTTAGCTTCAAAAATTGCCAGTGGGGAAATACGGTATACTCCCGATTTTAAGGCTATTCGGCGGCGCACTTATCTTGCAGATATGCATGCATTACCGCCCTCGTCCCTTTGGGGCACGCTCGAGGAGACTGGGCATAATCGCCAGGCGAAATATGAGCTGAAAAAATCTTTTTCCTGATGCAGACGTATCAGAGCTTTTCGGGACACCTAAACCTGAGAGATTGATCAAACGAATTTTTGCCCTCGCCACCAACCCCGGCGACCTCGTCCTCGACTCGTTCCTCGACTCCGGCACCACTGCCGCCGTCGCCCACAAAATGGGCCGCCGCTGGATCGGGATCGAGCTGGGCGAGCACTGCCACACGCACTGTATTCCGCGTCTGACGAAGGTCATCGACGGCGGAGACCCCGGCGGCATCACCAAGGCGGTCGATTGGAGGGGCGGCGGCGGTTTCCGCTACTACAAGCTCGCGCCTTCCCTTCTCAAAAAAGACAAGTGGGACAATTGGGTGATCAGCAAGGACTACAATGCCTCGATGCTGGCCGAGGCGGTCTGCAAACTGGAAGGTTTCACTTATGCCACCAGCGACAGCCTCTACTGGCGGCACGGCCACTCCACTGAGCAGGATTTCATCTACGTCACGACGGCCAATCTGAAACACGCCCAGCTCCAGCAACTGAGCGACGAAGTCGGCCCCAACCGCAGCCTGCTCATCCTCTGCACCTCCTTCCGAGGCAGCAAGGAGGGTTATCCCAACCTGACGGTGAAGAAGATCCCCAAAGCCGTCCTCAACCGCTGCGAATGGGGCCACGACGACTACAGCCTGCGTATCGAGAACCTCTCCGACGCCCCGCCGAAACCCGGGCAACAGGAGTTCGAGCTATGAGGAATGCGGAGCCACCACCGGGCTCTCCGCCGGGCGGAGAGTTCCTCCTCTACACCACCGAGGACGGGCGTTCCCGCGTCGAGTGCCGTTTCGAGGACGAGACGATCTGGCTCTCCCAGACCCTGATGGCGGAGTTGTTTGAGACCACACCTCAGAACATCACCCTGCATCTCAAAGCCCTCTACGAAGACGGCGAAATCGACGAAGCGGCAACCTGTAAGGATTACTTACAAGTTCGCCGGGAAGGAAGCCGCGAAGTCCGGCGCTCGGTAAAGCACTACAACCTGGCCGCCATTCTGGCGGTGGGCTTCCGCGTGCGGTCCCGGCGGGGCGCGCAGTTCCGCCAGTGGGCCATCTCCATACCGATAGCTAAGGCAATCCGCCATCGCGCAAGGGCTACGGCGGGACAGGCCGAGAGTTCGGCGACGGGTTTCGATGAACGCGAGGCAAAGTGGGTTTTGCGAAAACTGTTGGATGAGGGGTTAGTCCACCGCGTATGGAAGGGGGCGCGACTCAATACACCGCCGCCAGTACGTGAAAACGAGTCCCGACAATAAACCGACAGTAGTGTCGGGATTCCAATCGCCTCAACCGGGTAAATTCGGAATCCCGACAGAATCCCGACAAAAGTGTCGGGATTCGGGTGCCTCCGGGCTAGGATCAGAGTTTTAACCCGGTTAAAAGTAGTTGACGCTTACGCCTCCAAATTCATCTGCGCAATCCGCGGCATCGGCGGTTGTCATCATACTGAACGTCAAAGACGTCCAGCTACAACTTTCCGCAATGTAGCTGGCTTCGCAAGCAAGCGGGAACCAAGCTCGAGGCACGGAAAGGTCTGGTATAATATCGGCGCGGTCAGCTCCAAGGATAGAAACCGCACCTTTGCGCGTTATCGCGGGAGAGTCCCGGCTGGACGTATGAGAATTGCTTCGGACAATGGTCATCCGGTTCCAGCGTGCTTGGACTAATGGACAAAAGGAACGTTGTCCTTGAAGTGAAAGAAATGACATGCAAGGAATTGTGTTCCGATAGATGGCTGATACCGCTCTCCTCCATATCCATCCTCTCGACACCGCTGTGCATGGCCGGGCCGCTTTCGATTGCGGCGTGGCGGCATTGAACGATTATATTGCGAAGCGGGCTCGCAAAGAGTGTGCCTCCGGAGTCGCGGCGTGTTTCGTCGCTGCGCGGGAATCCGCTCCCGGAGACATTCTTGGCTATTACACCCTTTCGGCCACGTCTATCACACGCACCGCATTACCCCGGGCGTTGCTGAAGAAGCTGCCGCGCTATCGCGACATGCCGGCCACCCTCCTGGGCCGACTCGCCGTTGCCACCAAGACCCAGGGTCAAGGCATCGGAGGCCGCCTGCTCATCAGTGCCATGACAAGGGCTTGCCAGGCGGCGACAGAGATCGCGTCGATGGCATTGGTCACCGATCCCAAAGACGAGACGGCATCGGCCTTCTATGAAAAGTTCGGCTTTCGTCCGCTCGATGCCACACGGCTCTTCCTGCCGATGAAGGAAGTGGATACCATCCTCACTGTTCGATGACCGTCTCGCTATATGCCTTGAGTGCACTTTTCATCGCCGGGGTCGGTTTCTGCGGCCGCGCGTTGAGAGCCTTTACAAAACCTAACGATTCCTCTTCGTTGAGGCGGATGGCAGCGTGCTTCTCGATCACCTCACGGGAATGCTCGCGCAGATGCGTCACGACGAAAGCAGCTAAGCTGCGCCCCTCCAGTTCGGCCGCTTGCTCCATGACAGCTTTGTCCCGGAGAGTGACTCGGGCAACAAGCCGCTCAGTTTTGTTCTCTTTGGTCGCCGTAATCATGAAGAAATGTATGCCACCAAGACACACATTTTGCAAGCGCATTTGCGCAGTAAGTCGGCTTGGTTGGAAAAGGTAAGCGCGGACTTCAGGTACCTCACGCCGACCTCCTTGAGGTAGAAAGCAAAAACCCTCCCAATTTGAATTTGAGCATATCCCGAAGGGCATAGGCTTGGCGGGTTTGCTGGCTGTAATTTAGCATAACCTTTTCACAAACCTCGATGGGATTAATAAACTCAGGGCTTTTCAGCAAGAAGGCAGGAAGCAGCTTAGACGGGCCAAAGGAGCAGCTCTGAAGCCGAAGGGCATCAGCTACGACTGGCTGCTCTCCCCGTGGCGGGACTCCTTTACAACCGCAGCAGCCTTGGCGGAGGCGGCCGCGTTCGGGTCAGTCTCGAATTCCCGACCCGGTCTGAAGTCGAAGCGACCTCGAACCTTGCATCTGTGATGACGGCCGTCATCACAGATGCAAGGTCATGGACACAACGAAAGTCAAGGAACGCTATCAGTCTGGGTGGAGCGTAATCCCGCTACCATGCTGACTGGAAACTTCACTGCGGCCAGCTCTGAAGCCGATCCGTCTTCGCCCGATGGGCTACGCCGAGACATGAAGGCTCCAGCTTCAGCCAAACCGAAGGCAATCACGCTCTTCGCAGAAGAGCGTTACGCAATCTGTCGCTTGCCTGATCGCTCAAACTCCCATTTTCTCACTTCCATCCAATTCCTCCCATCAGCTCAGAATCTAATCCAGACAGATTGCGTCTGATCTTCATCACCCCGGGAACGGGCAACTATTACTGTGGGGTCTGCATTCGGGATAACGCCCTCGTGCAGGCATTGCGTGAGCAAGGTCATGAGGCCGTCATGCTACCCATGTACTTGCCGCTCATGACCGACGAGCCCGCGGTTTCCGAGGACATGCCAGTTTTCTTTGGCGGGGTGAATGTATACCTGCAACACCACTTTTCCCTCTTCCGACATACCCCTCAGTGGATCGACCGCCTGTTTGACAGCAAGTTCGTTCTTCGATTTGCCGCCTCGCGCAGCGGTATGACGCAAAGCGCCGGCTTGGGTCACCTGACCGTCTCCATGTTACTCGGGGAATCCGGAAATCAGGCCAAGGAGGTCGAAAAGCTGATTCACTGGCTCGAGGAACGACCGCCGCCGGACGTCGTTTACCTGTCGACTGCGCTTCAGGTAGGCCTCGTGCGCCGCATGCGCGAGCGAATAAAAACCAGCGTTTGCTGCTTCCTCCAGGGGGAAGACGCATTTCTGGACGAATTGCCCGAACCTTTTCATGAGGAGGCATGGGCTACGTTGTCGGAACGAGCCCGCGATATCGACGAGTTCATCGCTCCCAGTGAATACTTTGCCGGTCTCATGACCACGCGCTTAAACCTGAACCCGCAGCAAGTTCGCGTTATCGCCAACGGTATCAGCCTGCGCAACTTCGGGGACTATTCGAAACCGAGATCCGTCGCCCAACCTATCATCGGCTACCTTGCCCGCATGATTCCGGGGAAGGGTCTGGGAACCCTCGTAGACGCATTCATTATTCTCATTCAAACAAGCTCGCACCCCGACTGCCGGCTCAAGATTGCCGGTGCTGCCATCCCCGCGGACGAACCCTTTCTCGAAGAGCAAAAGCGAAAACTTGAAACGGCGGGACTCGCCCGGAGCGTCGAGTTTCTGCCCAATATCAGCCGAGCCGACAAATTAGCTTTCCTTCATGGGCTCACCCTGTTTTCCGTGCCGGCAACCTATGGAGAGGCCTTTGGCCTATACGTTCTCGAGGCAATGGCGGCGGGTATTCCGGTAGTTCAACCCGATCACGGCGCATTCCCCGAGATTCTGCGAGACACGGGAGGGGGAAGGTTATGCCGACCCGACGATCCTGAGGACCTGGCCGCCACCCTTAAGGACCTTCTGGACGACCCTGAGAAGGCCGAAGAGCTCGGACACCAGGGACAGCGCGCAGTAACGGAACGCTACTCTATTCAAGTCATGGCCAGGACCGTCGCAAATGCCGCCCAAACGGTGGTTCGTGCCGGTTCCTAGCCCACGCTGCGCACGGGTCAGGGGTTAGCTGATCTGGTCTTCAACGTGCTGCGGCGAACGCCCCTTCCATTCAGTGAACACGGTCGGCTGATGCTCCCCCATATCGGGAATGGCGGCGCTCTCCAGCATTTCTCGAAGTTGAAGATCTGCCTGGATAGGTCAATTTGATGACCGATCAACTATCGCTCTTGCTTTTCTCTTGGTAGGGCCTTCCCGTAAGCGTCGAGATGAATTTCTTCATGGCAGGGGTCAACACACGTCCTTTGCGATAAATGATGCTGAGCGGACGCTTAAAAGTGCGTTCCTCAAATTCCACGGTTTTGAGTAGGTGTTGCTTAACCTCCTGCACTACCGTGGCTGCAGGAACAATGGCAATGCCCGCATTGATCTCCACCGCCCGCTTGACCGTTTCGATGTTGTCGAATTCCATGACCGGTTCGAGTTCGACGCGAAACTCCTTGAAAATCTGATCAATGGCCTTACGGGTCGGGATGTCGGCTTCAAAGGCAACAAGCTTCTGACCTCCCAGATCGTTGATCGTAACCTTCTGCTGAAGGGCCAATGGGTGTTCGGGACTGCAGATCAAGACCAATTGGTCTTCACGGAACGGGATTAGTTCGAGTTGCCTCATCCTCGTCGGAAATGCCACCAGGCCCAGATCGACCGAATTGTGCAGAATATCCTCGTAGACCAGATTGGAGCGCCGATACTCGACCCTTACATTTACTGTCGGATATTTATGCATGAAGGTCTTGATGTACGACGGCAGTTGATGCAGGCCGATGCTGGTTATGGTCGATATGTGAATGGTTCCGTTGATGATTTTCTTCATCTCCTGAAGTTCGCTCAGCAGCTTCTCGTAGCGATGAAGAATGTCCTTGGCGCTCTCGTAAAGCTTGTGGCCTTCGCGGGTAAGCCGAAATTGCTTCTGGCTTCGGTCCACGATCAGGACATTGAGATTTTTCTCCATTGCTCGTAGCTGCTGGCTCACCGCCGACTGCGTGACTCCATTCAGTTTGGCCGCGCGGGAGAAACTTTGGTTTTCCACCAGATCAGAAAAGACCTTAAAGTTTTCGATATGCATAGACTACACGAGATAATGATTTCTTATTATATTTCAACTTGGTGATTCCCCGTAGCTTGCTGCGGGGTGGCTGACTTGATAAAGAAGAGAGGGTGGGAGAGAGGAAGGAAGAAAGTCGAGTAAAGCGAGGAAGTCACTGTGTGTGGGAGATCCACTATCATGTGGTGATGCCGGTGAAGTATCGGAAGGCGCTGATAGATAAGCGGATTGAGCGAGTGATGATCGAAACGGCCAGAGGGATAGGGGAACGCTATGAAATAGAACTGGAGGCCCTAGGGATGGATAAAGACCATGTGCATTTACTGTGCGGGGCACATCCGAAAATAGCGCCAGGAAGTATCGTGATGAAATTCAAGAGTATCACAGCACGGGAGTTGTTCAAGAGGGAGCGGTGGCTGAAGGAGGAACTCTGGGGAGGAAGATTCTGGAGTTCAGGGTATTACGTGGGGACGGTTGGGGAGAGAGGGAATTGGGCGATGGTGGAGAAATACGTTTTGGAACAGGGCAAGCCGAAGGAGGATCTGCGTCAGTTAACACTGTGGTAGAGAATAAGTTCTCCTTCCCCGATACCCCGACGCTTGCGTCGGGGAGGTTCATTAATCGAGCTTATTTAATTGGCGCAGCGTTATGAGATAGGCTTACAGGTGGCGAGGTGCAAGCGAATCTTCTTCCACCGGAATGGGCGCGAAGGCATTTTCGTTGTTGCTCCCCGATGACAAAGTGATTCAATAAGCAGCGTGTCTGATCGACGTCTCAGTATAGAGAGGGAAGACGCCATAATCCGGCTCTTGGATGATGATTCGCCATTAGTTCGAGGTGCGTTGGTAGAGGAGCTCAGGCGGTTGGATGATTTGGGGTTGGTTTTGCTGCGCAAGATTGCCCGCAGTGAGAACCGTATCCTGGCCGGCATTGCCAAAGATTTCCTCATTGAACTCCAGGGACCCGACGCGGTTGAGGAGTTCCTGCAGTTCATACGCTCGTTGAATTTCGAGCTCGAAACGGGTTGTCTCCTGCTCAACCGGACTACTAATCCGAACGTCGACACGGCCGAATGCTGCATGCGGTTGGATGCGATTGCAGCCCGTTGCCGCGAGCTCTTTGTATTACCCGGATCGGCATGGGACAAGTGCAAGGTAATCAATCGGGTTTTATTTCACGAACATGGATATCGAGGAAACACGGAGAACTTTTATGATCCTCTGAACAGTTATCTGAGCCAGGTGATCGCGCGCAAAAAAGGGATACCGATCACCCTTTCCATCGTCTATATTCTGGTCGCTCAGCGATGTGGGCTCTACCTCGAACCGATCGACCTGCCGTTACGCTTCCTGGTCGGCTGTTTCATGGAGGAGACACCATTTTATATTGACCCTTTCGAAAGGGGTGCTTTCCGATCGGCAGACGATCTGACGGATTTCCTTAGGATACACAAAATTCGACCGCGTCCAGGGTATTTGGCTCCGGCGCCGGTAGGCGAGGTATTGCTGCGATGTTGCCGGAATCTGGTTCGCCAATACAAACACAACAGCGATCGCGCCCGGGCAAAGCTATTCAGCCAGTTCGTCCATGAATTCGAGATGACTTACCGGCGTCACGCCAGACCCTAGTCTCATGTCCGATAATTAAGTTGAATTAATCTGTCTTACCATGTTATGCTATCGGCATGGCAAGACCCATATCCATAATTGAACTTACAGATCTTGAGCTGCAAGAGTTGCAGCGTCGCGTGAAAGCACCGACAGTATCCGTGCGCGACAGCCTTCGGGCGACAATCGTACTGCGTCGTTCCGAAGGCGTCAAACAGGCGCAGCTCGCGGAAGAACTCGGGGTTAGTGTGCCCTGCGTGAACAAGTGGTCGCAACGCTTTGAGCGAGACGGCTTGGAGGGATTGCGGGACAGGAAGGGACGAGGACGGCCCCGATGGATACCGGCGGGCAAGGTTGAGAAGGTCATTACCGAGGCTACACGACCGCCGAAGCCACGCACTCGCTGGAGTGTTCGCACCATGGCCAGGGAGGTGGGGATTTCCCCCGACAGCGTGCAGCGCATCTGGCGGGCTAACGATATCAGGCCTCACTTGGTCAGGACGTTCAAAGTGTCCAATGACAAGTACTTCGAGCAGAAGTTCTGGGATGTGATCGGCTTATACCTGGATCCGCCAGAGCGGGCCCTTGTATTGTGTTGCGACGAAAAGAGCCAATGCCAGGCTTTGGAGCGGACCCAGCCGGGCTTACCTCTTGGCGTGGGAGAGATTTGCACCAAGACACATGACTACAAGCGACACGGGACCATTACGTTGTTTGCAGCCTTGAATTATCTGGACGGCAAGCTCATCGCACGCACCGAACAGCGGCATACCCATGTAGAATGGTTGCGGTTCTTGAAGCAAATCGAGCGGGAGACACCCAAGCAGCTGGACTTGCACTTGATCGTTGACAACTACTGCACGCACAAGCAACAGAAGGTCCGCAAGTGGTTGTCGCGCCATCGGCGTTTTCACATCCACTTCACCCCGACCAGTTCGTCCTGGTTGAACCTGGTCGAGCGCTTTTTCGGCGAACTGACCCAAGATGTTATCAGGGATGGTAGTTTTACCAGCGTCAGGCAATTGGTCGAAGACATAGAAACCTATCTGGCTGAAAGGAACCTCGACCCCAAGCCTTACAGATGGAAGGCGAAGGGAGAGGAAATCCTGCGCAAGATCCAGCGCGCCAAACGTGCCTTGGCAAAGCAGACAGGGAAAACTAATTAATTTATGTTATTTAACGGACACCACACTAGTACCATGTTGGATTAATTCGCGGATGAATAGGGCAGGATTTTTCCAACTGGGTTCGGGCCTTGGTCATGGCTGATCGCTTGGGTAGGCATGGCGTTTGGACACTGGCCGAGCTCGATGGTAAGGATTTTCCAGGCGTGCCGCTGGCGGTCTTGGGCTATCCCGTCGGGCACTCAATAAGTCCGCAGATGCATAACGGCGCGCTAGCCGCAATGGCGGACGGCTGGCCGGAGGCAAGGGAATGGCGCTACCATAAATTGGAGGTCCCGCCGGAGGCCCTGCCGGATGCCCTGAACAGGCTTTTCGAGAAACGATTCCGGGGACTCAATCTCACCATCCCGCACAAGGTGTTGGCCCTGGAGCATGTGGTGGGCATCGATCCCGTAGCGCGGCGGATGGGCGCGGTCAATACGCTGAAGCGACTGTCCAGCGGTTACTTTGGTTACAATACCGACGGCTATGGATTCGAAAGGGCGGTGCGGGAGGAGCTGGGCATCGGGCTGAAGAATGAAGTCGTTATTCTACTCGGTGCGGGAGGGGCGGCTCGGGCAATTGCCGTTCAGTGTCTGGAAAGCGGTTGCGCTGAGCTCTGGGTGGGTAATCGAAGCGCCCAGCGCCTTTCCACTCTGCTCGAGATTCTCGCCCATACTGCGCTGGATAAGGCCCGACTCCATGGGTTCGAACTGGCCAGACCGCCTCACGACCTGCCGAATCGAGGGTTGGTAGTCAATGCCACGCCATTAGGCCTGCGGCCGGACGACCCGCCGCCCATTGACATCTCACGTTTTGACGATGCCGCCAGGATCTTTGATACAACCTATGGTGTGCATGAGTCATCGCTCATCCGATCAGCTGCGCTGCGAAAAATGCGCTCTGCCCGGGGACTTTCCATGTTGGTGTGGCAGGGTGCTCGCGCTCTGGAGATCTGGACCGAAAGGGCAGTCCCCGCCGAGGTCATGAAGCGCGAAGCCGAAGTCGCCTTACAGTAATATGCACGCTGCTATGTGGGAACAGATGCAATTGATCGAGAATCAGTATCCCTGGTTCTTTTCTGGATTTGCATTCCTGGTCGGTTCCTGTATCGGAAGCTTCCTCAACGTATGCATTTACCGGATTCCTTTGGATGAATCCGTTATTGCTCCCGGTTCCCATTGCGCCTGCGGGAAGCCTATCGCCTGGTACGATAATCTACCCATCCTGAGTTGGTTCTTGCTGCGAGGGCGCGCCCGCTGCTGCGGCCGCAGATTCAGCCCGCGCTACCCATTCGTGGAGCTCCTTACAGGCCTGTGGTTCTTGGCCTGCTGGCAGCTGCGCAGCCCTCAGGTGGCGCTCTGCGGCATGGTCTTTGGATCCATGTTCATCGCGGCTACGTTTATTGATTTTGATCACCTGATCATTCCCGATCGCTTCAGTATCGGAGGAGCCATTTCGGGGGTATTGCTTTCACTCTTGGTGCCTTCCCTGCACGGTTATCTACCGGGCGACGAGCTTTTCTTTATCGATGCCCTGCGTTCCGGAATCGTTTCGGTCTTGGGCGTTCTGGTGGGTTCCAGCATGCTTTACTGGGTCAAAACTCTCGCCGAAGTAGCGCTGCAACGGGACGCTATGGGCGAGGGCGATCTCAAATTCCTAGGTGCGATCGGTGCGTTCTGCGGTTGGCAAGGGGCTCTTTTTTCAATATTCGGTGGCGCCGTTATCGGATGCATCGGTTACTTCGGCATCCGCTTTGCGCAGATCGTCCTGTCTTCACGGGAGGGCTCCTCGGAACCGCTTCGGAATGATCCGGAAGCGAGCGCAGATGAAGATCGCGAGGAGGAGGAAGCCCTGCCTTTTTTCGGGGTTGAGATCCCGTACGGCCCGATGCTGGCCTTTGCATCCATGCTCTATTTCGTTTACCTGCACCCTTGGGTCGATGGCTATTTCGCCACCGTCAAGAGTGTCCTGTTCGGCTTTTAGAAGAAAAAGGGGGATCCTTGCCGAGCTACCTCAGACATCCGGCTTTGGCCTCGGCGGTGATGCTGATTCCAGCCCTGGTGATCTCTGCGAGGGACCTGGTCTGGCCGATCACCGGTCCCAATCCCCTCGACGGCGACCCTGTGGCCGCCTTTGTCCAGCCTACTAATGCTGACTTCCTTTCCTCCGGGCTTTTCGGCTGTGTGCGCAACGACGGCAGGCGCTTTCACGAAGGAATCGACATAAGGGCGGTGAAACGAGACCGCAAGGGCGAGCCTGCCGATACAGTGGTAGCGATTATGGCGGGTACTGTAGTCTACCTCAACCTCAGGCCGTCGGCCAGCAGCTATGGTCGCTACCTGGTTATCGAGCATCCCCACCAGGCACTGTCCGTTCACTCACTCTATGCCCATCTGGCGCGGATTAACAGTGACCTTGAAGCGGGATCTCGGGTCCAGCCGGGACGGCCTATCGGAATGCTGGGTCGCAGCGCCAGCAATCATCGGATTACAAAAGGCGATGCCCACTTGCATCTCGAGATCGGCTTTCGCCTCAATGACCGTTTTCAAGCTTGGTACGACGACCAACCATTCGAGCAAGAGAACGTTCACGGTCACTACAACGGATTGAATCTCGTTGGAATCGATCCACTCCTGTTCTATCAACAATACCGGTTGAGATCACGGCTCGAGCTGCTTGATCTGCTTGCCGATTTGCCGCTTGCGCTCACCTTGAGAATCAGCTTTCGCGGCCTGCCTGATTTTCTTCGGAGGAATCGTGCCTTGACAGGAAACAGCAGCAGAGAAATCGTCAACGTCGCAGGGTGGGACGTTTCCTTTACCCCCTACGGAGTTCCTCTACGCTGGACTCCACTCTCTCCTGGTGAAGATCCCGTATTGGACCGCGAGGGCAACGTTTCCCTGCTCAACTTCAATCCCAGTCTACTTGGTGAAGCTCCCTGTCGGGAGTTGATCAACCAGCAGTCGGACCGACCCGATCTGGGACCTGGGGCACGCCGACTTATCGAACTCCTGTTCGGATTTCGCTAGCAATCTGCCGCGACCTCGTCAAACGGGCAAGCGCAAGCGCAGCCGGAGGCGCGATTCTCTTCCATCAACGGCTCCAATCGAGCATGCGATTAATGGGAATATAGGCGGCTTGGCGCAACGACTCCTCCATCTCAATCTCCGGTTCCAAATTCTTAAGTGCATCCCTTACCTTCTCGATTGTGTTGAGTTTCATGAATCGACAGTCGTTGCAGGCACAGGTGTCAGTGGGACCGGCAATGAAGGTCTTGTCCGGAACCTCGCGTCGAAGCCGATGAATCATCCCCGTCTCCGTGACCACGATGATGCGTTCAGCGGGATGCTGACGTGAGAAGGCGACCATCTTCTCGGTACTGCACACTTCGTCAGCTAGGTCCCTGACGGCCTCGACACACTCGGGATGGGCCACCACAGGAGCATCGGGAAACTGCAATCTTACTCTTTCCAATGCGCGCACCGTAAAAAGGACGTGGGCATAGCAGCTACCTGGCCAGAGCCGCATGGGCCGCGACGTCTTTTTCGCTACCCACTGTCCAAGATTTTGGTCGGGAACAAAGAGAATTTCCCGGTCCGCAGCTACTTGCTCCACTATCTTGACAGCATTACCGCTCGTGCAGATCACGTCGCTGAGGGCTTTGACTGCAGCCGAGCAATTGATGTAAGCCACCACGTAGAGCCCGGGATTCTCACGCTTATAGGCCTCGAGTTTCTCGGCCGGGCAGGAGTCGGAAAGGGAGCAACCGGCATCGAGATCGGGGAGAATGACGGTCTTGTCAGGATTTACGATCTTGGCCGTTTCGGCCATGAAGTGGACTCCGCAGAACAGAATGACATCCGCATCGACTGCAGCCGCCTGATAGGAAAGGCCCAGCGAATCACCCAGGTAATCGGCTACCCGCTGAATGGGTTCAATCTGATAATTGTGGGCTAAAATGACCGCGTTCCGCGCTTCCTTTAATTCAAGAATCTCTCGCTGAATTCGGCTCAATGGATCTTCCGGTCCGTCCTTCGGAGGAAAGACCATGGGCTCGTAGTTGAACTCAAATGCGGGTGTCGTGACCGTCGCGATCATGTTTGTCAGGGCTTTGAAGTGAAATGTGGGCAGGCGTTTGACCGGGATACCGGACAATCCGTGACGGGCTCGCGCATCTGCCCGCTAGTATATACTATAGTCGAATTCGTGTTCGAGTCAGCAGGGAATGTTAAATTCTTCGATTAGCGTATGGAAATTGGGATGTTCTCTCAATTCCTCCAGGTCCGGATCCTCCAGAAGCCAATCAAATTCACGGTATCCCTTGTCGATAGCTGCGCGTAGCGCCCGGATAGCATCGGGCATGCGTTCCTTGAGGGCCAGGCTGCAGGCGAGATTGTAGTGCGCGCTTGGGTTATCCGGTTCGAGCCTGACTAGGCGCCTATCCATACGAAGGCCATCGTTGATCCGGCCGGCTTCATTATACAAACTTGCCAGCAACTCAATGACGCTGGTGTCGTGGGGGTCCCTCCGGTAGACCCCTTTCAGAAATTGAATCTCAAAATTTAAGTCCTCTTCCATGGGTAGATGAGGCGGCCTAGTTCTCGCGTGGAGAGTAGTGCAGGCAGCTCCTGCTCAATTCCAGACGCGTACAACGTGCCTGAACCTGAAGCCGCTGAGATTGGGCTGTCAGACCCAACTTGTCGGCTACCGTGTTGGCATACCACTCCATAAAGGGAGCATCGATTTCAAATATCTTCTCGCAATCCAGACAGATTACCTGGGCCTGCTCGGTGCGTTGACCGCGATTGGTCAAGTAAAACTTGTAATCACGACCGACGTCGAGTTCTTTTACCAACCCGCTTTCCGTCAGTATAGGTAGGGTGCGATAAACCGTGGCGCGCGACACGGACCGGTCGATCTCCCGAGCGACTTCCAGCAGTTCCTCAGCGGTGAAGTGCTCGGTATGACTGAACGCAGCCTCAAAAATGGCCAAGCGCTGACTCGTCAATCGAAGACTTTTCTGGGCAAGATAATCGCGAAAGATTGAACGTGACTGGGCCTTGTGTTTGGCGTCGGAAACTGGCAAAGACAACTCCTCGAATTAAGGTGGAACCCCTTTTGATTTAGTCTGCTTTGGATGTCAAAGCAAGGTCTTTGCCATCTGTTTTCACTGGCGCGTGGGGCCCCCATCGGCTAACTCTGTAATCTCACCAATCAGACATTTATCCCCGTTCAGCAACGCTCCGTGGCAACCCTAGCAGACAGTGTTACCGTTGTTCCCTTGACGGGTCTGTCGAAAGATCTGGGCTACCGAGTACCACGCGCTCTCGCGCCGGTCATCCAAGTGGGCTCGCTGGTACGGATTCCCCTACGCAGCCGCACTGAATTGGGGCTCGTCAAGGCGCTCACGGCACCGGGTGACTTTCCCTTTTCGCGTTTACGCTATCTCCTCGACGCCGTTTATCCGATCCCGGTGCTCACTCCCGACCTTTTCCTTTTGGCCGAGTGGATGGCGGCCTATTACGCTACCTCCCAGGATAGTGTTTTTGAGGGTATGATTCCCGGCCCCGTGCGTCGCGGAAAGACCCTTAAGAAACGAAGCTACCTGCGCCTTAAGAATCAACCGGATTCCACTGTACTGGAGACGCTGCGCCAGCGCGCGCCTCGCCAGGCCGAGCTCCTGCGGTTTCTTTCCGGTCAACTTCAGCCACTACCTAAAGGATTGGTTCTGAGGCGCTTGAAAGTCAGCTCCGCTAGTGTCGCCGCCCTCGTCAAGAAAGGGTGGGTCGAAGAAACTCATCAAGTTGAGGAACGGCGCGCCTATGACGATGAACTGGCAGAAGGCGAGCAGGTTTGCGGCTCGGGCTTCGTGCTTACGGATGAGCAGAAGTGCGCCTTGGACGACATTAATCAGACCATCGAATTAGGAGAATTCCGAGTTCATCTTCTGCACGGAGTGACGGGGTCGGGAAAGACGGAAGTTTATTTTCAGGCCATCAGACGTACGTTGGACAAAGGCGGCGGCTGTATTTATCTGGTGCCTGAAGTCGCCCTGACACCCCAGACTGTGGGCAGGATGCGTGCCCGCTTCGAGACGGTAAGCGGTGAGAAGACGGTAGTCTGGCATAGCCATCTCTCCGAAGGTGAGCGGTTCGATGCCTGGTACGCATTGGCGTCCGGTGCGGCGCGGGTTGTCGTGGGTGCGCGCTCTGCCGTCTTTGCACCCATTCCCAATCTACGGCTCATTGTTGTGGATGAAGAACACGAGCCTGCATATAAACAGGCCGAGGTTCCCCGTTACCATGGCAGGGATGTTGCCGTTTACCGGTCCCGGATCTGCCACTGTGCTTGTGTTTTGGGCTCCGCCACGCCGGCGCTGGAATCGATGTTCAATGCGGAAAAGGGCAAATACCGGCTCAATCGAATATCCCGCCGTGTCGACGACCGCAAACTTCCGTTGATTCACCTGGTCGATATGCGCCGAGAGACCTTTCGGCAGCGCACAGGCGTCATCATATCCGATTTCCTCGCCCAGAAACTGCGCCAGCGATGCGATCGCAGGGAGCAGTCAATCCTGTTTCTGAACCGCAGGGGTTACTCGTCCAGTATGCTCTGTACGGAATGTGGCTACGTGGCCTCCTGCAAACATTGCAGCGTCACGCTCACCTATCACCTGACCGGGCACCGGTTGCTCTGTCATTTCTGCGGTTTTGAACAGCCCTTTCCCCGGAACTGCCCCAAATGTCACTGTCAGACGATACGCAGGCGTGGCATCGGCACCGAACGTATCGAGGAGATCGTTAGGCGGCTCCTGGGAAAGGCGCAAGTCATGCGCATAGACGCCGACGCCATGGTGCGCAGAAACCACTTCCGCCAGATCCTGGACGACTTTCGGAAAGGAAAAATCGATGTGTTGGTGGGGACGCAGATGATTGCCAAAGGTCTTGATTTCCCCAATGTGACCCTAGTCGGGCTCGTCGATGCCGATATCTCTCTCCATCTTCCCGACTTTCGGGCCGCTGAACGCACCTTCCAGTTGTTGGTACAGGTCGCCGGAAGGGCTGGCCGGGGCGATCGCGCGGGAGAGGTCGTGGTGCAGACCTACCTGCCACACAGCCCACCTATTCAGTTTGCCCGTCGCGCTGATTTCGAAGATTTCCTGCAGGTCGAACTCGAACAGCGAAGAGAGTTTCATTATCCTCCCTATCGCCACCTTATTCAGCATATCTTCAGGGGGAGAAATCCTGACAAAGTTGCCTTTTTCGCGGAAAGGTGGGTGCGCGAACTGGAAAAGGTAGCTATTGCGGACCTCGAGATACGCGGACCCGCTCCTTCGCCGTTTGAGAAAATCAAGGACAACTACCGTTACCAGGTGTGGTATTTTGTGCGCAACGTTACCAGGGCGGTTACTCGCCTGAGTGCCTTGCGCAGCAGTTTCAAAATGGACAAGGATGTCATCGATGTCCTCGACGTCGATCCCGTCGACCTGCTCTAACCGATTGCTAGCCCTTGCGAATAGAGAAAAGGGAACCGGCGTAATAGGAGTCGGTAGTACGCAGGCGGCGGCTCAGCTCCGCAGCAACGTTCATGATGATCAGGGTGAAGGTTTGCGCGTGAGCGTCGGCCTTAGTGACCTTGTAAATATTAGTGCCTGATAGAGCCAGAACCGTCGTGTCTTGGAGCGCCCGAACCGTGGCCGACCTCGGCTGATTGTCGACGAATTCCATTTCCCCGAAGGTGGCCCCCGGACCGAGAATGGCGATTCTTTCCAGACCGATTTCCTCCTTCGATAGCACCTTCTTAAGAACCTCGACGTTGCCGGCCGAGATCAGGTAGAGACAGTCTCCGCGCTCTCCTTCCACGAGTATGTCATCACCCTTCTTGAAGTGTTGAATATCAAGATAGGAGCGGAATTTCTCGAGGTTCTCATCGGGTATTCCAGCGAATATCGTGTGCGCTTTAAGAAACTCGACACTGATATCTGACTGACCGTTACTCGCCATCTTGACTATATACAATAACCGTTAACGTGGCGGGCTGTCCAGTTTTCTCTTACTTACCCCGGGGCCGTCTATCCGGTTGAGAAGGTCGCGCAGCGCCCGCGCCGCCGTCTGAAAGAGTTCCGGTGTGGTGCGGCCGTAGCTGTGCGTGGCCAGGGAGAGATGGGGTTCGAGCGTCAGGAAGTTGTCGAATTCCCCACTGTAGGCCTCACGCAATATAGCCTCAACACTACCGTCGCCCTTCCCGGCGGGTACTACTATCCTTTCTCCGGCGATGGCATCCTTGATATGAAAATAGGTGATATACGGTTTGAGTAGCGACCAGCAGTCCTCGTAGGGACGCTGGCCGCTCTGCACAAAATTGGCGAAGTCGAATATCCCCGTAAACGCAGAAGATTTGATAGTGGTGAAGAGATCATGGCATCGGGGACCCGTATCACCATAGATTCCCTTCTCATTCTCGTGTGCCAATATCACGTTGGTCTCTTCGGCTTCCGCAGCCAGGAGGGACAACCAATCCACTACCTGGGTCCGGTGGTTTTCCGGAATTTCACCTTCCGGAATATAAAAGGAAAAGATACGCACATAAGGCGCTTCCAGAATCATTGCGTACTCGAGGGCACGCTTGAGACCCTCGAGTTGCTCACTGAAATCGCCATCGAGCGGAAACTTTCCCAGTGGCGAGCCTACCGCGGAGAAGCCGATCCCGCTGGCCTCGGCCGTTTCCTTGATCTTCTTTATCTCGGATCGATCCAGCTTGAGCACATTCTTTCCAAAGACCCCACGGAGCTCGATGTTATCGACACCATTTTTCTTCAGATGGAAGATCTGTTCATCCAAATCGTCCGAGATTTCGTCGGCAAAAGCGCTGATCTTGTTCATCCTGCAGATGGGCATTGGGGAAATGGCTGTCCCTGTCCAGCCCACAACGTCATAAATAAAGTGGTGCTGAAGAGCAATACGGCATTGGCAAAGTTGAAGTTATTGGCGTAAACGACTGCGTACTCATGTAAACCCTGGCCATCTGCCTGTGAATCAGACTTCTCTCCCATCGCCTCCCCTGCTTGCCGTACGTGACCTGCGGATAGAATTTCACCAGAATGGGGAGACCGTTCAAGCGGTCGGCGGCGTATCGTTTTCGCTTCGATCCGGCGAAACGCTGGCAATAGTGGGCGAAAGTGGCAGCGGCAAAAGCGTTACCGCCCTCTCCCTGACGCGGCTTCTACCCGGCGCCCCACATTGTCAGTCGAGTGGCCAGGTAATCTACAAAGGCGCCGAACTGCTGTCGAAAAGAGAGAAATTCCTGAGAAGCATTCGGGGAAGTGAGATCGCCTATATTTTCCAGGAACCTACGGCAGCATTGAACCCCGTTTTCTCTGTCGGTTATCAAATTGCAGAAGCGATCCGGCGGCACCGACCTGAGGTCATGAACATCAGCTCGGCAGTAGTCGATGCACTGAGAAGGGTCGGCATCGAGACTCCCGAGCGACGAATGCATGACTTTCCCCACCAAATGAGTGGCGGCATGCTGCAACGGGTAATGATCGCCATGGCTCTGGCCAGTGACCCCGCCATCCTCATCGCCGACGAACCGACAACCGCTCTTGATACGACTATTCAGCGGCAGATTATGGAGCTGTTTCAATCCATCAAGCGCCGTTACCCGATTGCCATGATCCTCATTACTCACAATTTCGGGATCGTGAAAGGATTTGCCGATCGCGTACTTGTGATGTATCGTGGGAAGTTTGTGGAATCGGGTCGAACTGCTGACCTGCTGCGGGCCCCAAAACATCCGTATACGCGCGCGCTCCTCGAATGTATACCACGTATCGGAATGAAAGGGCATCGCCTAGCGACAATCGATTACGCCTCGCTTGCTTAACAATCTGTCGGGCTTAGATTTGGTCTTTTTGGAGAAGTGGGGCGGATCGGCGCCGATACTTTGAAATCGCTCGTCCGGACCTGCCTCCCACGGCACTTTCGGGATGTTAATGAACACAAACGATGAACCTGACGTCCTTCTCAAAGTCCGCGACCTGAGGGTACGCTACCCGTCGGATTCCGTTCTTAGAAATCGGCACGAGCGAGAAATTACCGCAGTCGACGGCGTGTCATTCTCTGTGCGAAGGGGAACGACAACCGGGCTGGTGGGTGAGAGCGGATCCGGAAAATCGACTGTGGGCCGCAGCCTGGTCCGGCTCGTCAAGCCTGCGGTAGGGAGTATTATTTACGACCGTCAGAATGTGCTGAATCTTCGCGGCAGAGATCTGATGGCATATCGCAAGCGTGTGCAGATGATCTTTCAGGATCCATTTCGATCCCTGAATCCTCGATTGACAGTTAGCGCCATCGTGTCTGAGCCGCTCCATATCCATTTTCCCCACCTCGACCAGACGGAAAAGAACGGGAGGGTAATTGCCCTCCTGGAAAAAGTTGGGTTGCTCGCCGAGCACGCGAAGCGGTATCCCGAAGCCTTCAGCGGAGGTCAAAGGCAGCGAATCGGCATCGCCAGGGCGCTTGCCGTCGAACCTGAATTTCTGGTCTGCGACGAACCGGTAAGCGCATTGGATGTTTCCGTGCAGGCTCAAATCATAAACCTTCTACGTGATCTACAGGCGGAATTGGGATTAACCTATCTTTTTATCGCGCACGACCTCGCCGTCGTTGAGTACATGAGTGACGAGGTGATCGTAATGCGGCGGGGCAGGATCATAGAGCATGCTCCCGCACGCCAACTCTACGAATCACCCTCGCACCCGTACACGCGAGATCTTATTCGGGCAGCTCCTCAGATCTAAAGAGAGGACCCTTTTCAAGGCTGCGAAACTGTCTTCGGCCTGTCCAGTCCTGATGAACCGTTGACACTTTTGGGGGGCTTCAATGTTCCGGAAGCAGTTGGGCAGGCGAACGTGTTTGGAAGGGCGAAGCGTCCCCGCTGAGCCGCTGGCCTCGGCACACGGCTCAGCGGGGACGCTTCGCCCTACCTGTCGCTTCCGTTCGAGTCTGTCGCAGGGCCTCATAGAGCGCGACGGCGACGCAGGTTGCGAGGTTCAGAGAACGCAATTCCACTGCACCGTGACATCGGGGCAGGTTCAGGCGTTGTGTTTCACCGACCCAGTCGTGCAGCCAAGTGGGTGCACCGGACCCTTCGTTGCCGAATAACAGACCATCATCTTCGCCAAAATCGACATCCCAGAAACTGTTCCGGCTCTTCGTAGTAAACAGCCAGATCCTCCGCGGCCGGGTAGGCGCCTCTTCGAACGCCTTCCAGGAACGATATTCGCGAAGGTCGACCGATGGCCAATAGTCGAGCCCACTGCGTTTGAGATAGCGATTGCTCAACTCGAATCCGAGCGGATGAATCAGGTGCAGACGGCTGCCGGTGAAGGCACAGAGACGACCGATATTCCCCGTATTCTGCGGAATCTCGGGATTAAAGAGAACAACGTGTAACATCCCGACTTTGTAATCGATTTCGTAAATACGGATTCGATTACTTAGCGTCGATACTTCATTTCCCTCTCCGCCTCCCGCAAAGCTGCTCGCTTCTTTAAGTCCTCTCGCTTATCATACAGTTTCTTGCCTGTAGAGAGAGCCAACTCAACTTTGACCAAGCCCCTCCTGAAATAAATCCGCTTAGGAATCAATGCCCGACCGCCTCCTTGAGTAGCCATCTCCAGCTTGCGGATCTGGTGGCGGTGAAGCAGTAATTTTCGCGGCCGATAGGGATCGTGATTATTGTGGGTCCCAAAAAAATACTCACTGACATAGGCGTGGTAGAGTATGACTTCTCCTTTCTCGACACGTGCAAATGCTTCACTGATTTGAGCATTGCCCAGGCGAATCGACTTCACTTCCGTTCCCGTAAGAACGATGCCGGTCTCGAAGGTCTCATCGACAAGGAAATTCCGTGAGATCCTGGAATTGCGGATCTCCTTGAAGCGATGGCTAGCCGGCTTCTTGGTACTCATACAGCGAATTCCAGACCGCCCCGGTCTTGTTCCGGGGCGGCGCCCGGTTTCCAACTACAAGATGCGTTCGGCACCGCATTTCCCTCCCCCGACCATAGCCCCAGCCGTCGCGCAGGTGTTTAGCGGTAATAAGTCACATTTTTCTGATTTTTCCTCGGCGATCTTTGTGACCGCTCTCTGCGGTTAATTATTCTCAAGCATGAATCGGGAGGTACTCCTTCTTTGAAATCAACCTTGGGGAAATTGAACCGAAGAGGCCGCCCAGAGCGCAGAGATTGAGAAGGGTTTATCTTCGCGTGGTTAGAGAGCATACTTTTCGGACAGCGGAAAATGAATGCCGGAAAAGGGACTGGCCGACGTGCAGACCGTCCGACTGGCTGAGTTTCGCGTTGGGTAGCAGTGAACCCTAAACCAGCGCCACCCCGGCACGAGACTGGGGGAGCCTCAGCTTTCGCAGCCCGATCCAGCACTGGATAACCTCACCGATACTCCCCGCCTAACTCCGCATCACAAGTGTCATTCCCCGTGTTTCTCCGGATCGTAGAGCTCGTAATCGATCTTGCCTTCAATTATTTCGCGGAGGGCGATATCTTCAGGGCTAAGGCGCTCCAGGGATTCCACCAGTGGTTTATTGCCAAACTTAAGTTGCTTTACCCGTCGGGACACGACGTTGATAAGAATATTCGGGTCGGGAATGATCTTCTGCGCGGCTACAATATAGTCGTCTCTCAAGGCTTTCCTCCGGGGTTCGGTGTATCGTTACGGCTTTGGCGAAAGGAAAACCGGGGAAAATTACGTCCAAGTTGAGCATTTGCAACCGATTTCTACGAAAATCACCCCACTTGACTCGTTCAAGTCCCGTTTTTTAGCTTTCCTTTTCTCCTCTTGATTGTCCAGGTGATACTTGGTGTCGTGTCTGACAAATAGGCATGCTAATTTGTCAGACACGACACTAGCCGCACTCGGCCTCTTAATTGCAGCCGAACGAATTTCCGTCGATGTCGCAAAACCGGATCAGAGACTCTGTTCATGAGTTGATTGAACGCTTGCCCAGCAACGTTATTTTGGTGGCGGCCGCCAAGACGCGCACGCCTGATGAAGTTAACGCGGCCATCGAAGCCGGTGTGAGACACATTGGTTACAATTACCTCCAGGAAGCCCAGGACATGAAACAGTACACTCCGGAAACAGTCACGTGGCACATGATCGGCCACCTCCAACGTAACAAAGCAAGAACAGCACTAGATACGTTTGACATGATCGAAACGGTCGATTCGGTTCGACTGGCTCGGACATTGAATCGCCATTGCGCGGTGCTCAACCAACGCATGGAGATTTTGATCGAGGTCAACAGCGGTCGCGAACCAAACAAGCACGGATTGTTTCCGGAAGATGTGGAAACCGCGGCCAGGGCAGTCTCAAAGCTGGAGTTTTTGCATCTGCGCGGCCTCATGACCATGGGACCGTGGCATGAGAATCCGGAGGATCTGCGTCCTTACTTCAAACTCACTCGGGAAATCTTTCTAACTCTGGAAAGCGCTGACTTACCCGGCCTCAAGATGGAGCTTCTCTCCATGGGCATGAGTGACAGTTACAAAGTTGCCATTGAAGAAGGCGCCAACATCGTCCGCATAGGCACACGCCTATTCGGACCGCGAAGCCGATGAAAGTCTGTAACCCCGAGGAAATGCGACTCCTCGACGAGCGCGCAGTTAGCGACTTCCGAATTCCCGAAGCAACGCTGATGGAAAATGCGGGGCTGGCTGGGTATCTGGCATGGATTGATCACCGTCCCGCACACATCCGCCGGAATCTTGTCGTAGCCGGTAGCGGCAACAACGGTGGCGATGGTCTGGTAGTGGCTCGCCACCTGCACGCGGCCGGAGAGCCCGTAGCCATTGCTTTGACAGCCAAAGCGGAGAAGCTCCGCGGAGCCGCTCTAATCAATCTGACCTCCGTGCGGGCTTTGGGCATTCCTCTTCATAACGTGGCCTCGGCAAAAGAACTTGGCACGCTCATTGATGGGGAGACGGCGGTCATCGACGGGCTCCTCGGTACGGGAATCTCCCGCCCTGTCGAGGGTATATTTGCCGATGCCATCGCGACCGTGAACTCTCGCGCGACGTGGATTCTGAGCCTGGACATACCCTCGGGTATTCATGGCGCCACGGGAACGGTAATGGGCAGCGCTATCCAGGCAGACTGCACCGTCACCTTCGGTTTACCCAAGCGGGGCAATCTACTATATCCGGGCTTTTCGCACTGTGGAAATCTGCTCTTGTCTCATATCTCGTTTCCACCGGATCTCCGTGAAGCCCCCGAGGTCGTGGTCGCGACGAATGACTCTATTCCACTTCCTGAACGGGATCCTCGAGGTCATAAAGGGAGTTTTGGCAAGGCCCTCGTTGTTTCGGGAGCCTCCCACTATTACGGCGCCCCTTTACTTTCCGCAATGTCCGTGCTCAAGGCTGGGGGTGGATACTCCCGCTTGGCGGCCCCCGGATCACTCATTCCCCACATCGCAGGTCGAGGTCCCGAGATCGTATTCCATCCCTTGCCCGAGACCGATGCCGGCAGCCTCTCCATGCGGGGCGTCCACCAGATCATCGAAATCGCTGCCTCCGTCGACTTTGTAATTCTGGGACCCGGACTCTCGCTTGAAAATGAAACCATGGCTCTGGTACGCCGGCTTGTCACTGAAATTGACAAGCCACTGCTCATCGACGGTGACGGTATCGCCGCCCTAAACAACCTAAACGACCGTTTGAAGCATCGCCGCGCCCCTACGATCCTGACTCCCCACCTGGGCGAAATGTCCCGCCTGACTTCCACACCTGTCAGCGATATTTCCAATGATCCGATCGCTGCTGTCCAAGCGGCTTCACAGGCCTGCCACAGCTATGTAGTGCTCAAAGGAGCACACTCGCTGATAGGATATCCGGACGGTCGCGTGTTCATAAATCTCACGGGGAATCCAGGCATGGCAACGGCGGGCTCGGGCGATGTTCTCACCGGTACCATCGCTGGAATATTCGGACTCGGTTTATCACTTGAGGAGTCGGTCCGCAACGGGGTCTACCTTCACGGAAGCGCGGGCGATCTGGCCACCCAAAGCAAGGGCGCCGACGGCATTGTCGCCACTGATATCATGGAGCACCTGCCCCTCGCTTTAAAGCAAGAGCGGGGCGGTGAAGGGATAGAACCCGGGAGCGATCCCGGGCTATTGACTCAGCTTGGATGTTAGCCCCGGATTCAGCCAATCTTGGCGCATAGCGCCGGTTGCAGGCCACGGGAGGGCCGACGGCTCCCGACGCCGCTGGCGTCACAACTCCGTAAGCTGTTCAATGGCCTCGATGAGTTCCTCTTCATCCACAATCGGCTTGCTCACATAGCCATTGAATCCGACGTCGAGAAATCGCTCCTTGTCAAATTTCATGGCATGGGCCGTCAACGCGACAGTAGGAATTGCTTCCAGCCTCTCGATCCGGCGAAGACGCTTAAGCAATTCCACTCCATCCATATCGGGCAAACTGATGTCCAGAAGAAAAATGTCCGGAACTTTTGATTCCTCGTCTTCGAAGAAAGAGAGCAGCTCCTTTCCCCCAGGAAACCACTGGATCTCGTAGTCGTCGGAAAGCAGATCAAGAATTAAATCAGCGTTATCCTGATTGTCTTCAACTAGATAGATCTGTTTCATCTGCGGCGCTTACGGTGTTTGGCACCCTTTCAGCCAGGAATGCTGAGAGGTTAGTTTCCTTTCCTCTTCTGCAGCGATTGGAAGAAAGCAGGGACGATTCGTTACCCTAGGCGGATTTCACAATGTGATCAAGACCCAAGTAAACCGTCCACCGCTTCGCTGGTGCTTAGCCGGATCTATTCGTGCTCCCAGTCAATCGAGTATGGAGTCGCTAAAGTAAATAGTTAGCTCGGTTAAAAGTATTTAGCCCGTCCCTGGATGCCTGAGACAACTGTCGATCTGCGTTTCACCGTGAGGGGCAATCATCTGCAAGGCTGGATCGAAGGAGAACTGATCCTGGAAGCCGACGATGAGGATGCACCCCTGTTCGATGGGGCCGCCGGCCTCACTGTGGTCCATGGCCACCTCTCGGCAACCAAGTTTACCGTTGGCCCACCTGCTTCCTGAAGCCTACCCAGCTTCTGCTCAACGTAGATAGATTGACCTGTTCTCGCGTCAGTCTACCTTTACCAGTATGATTCTGGAAACACGGAAGAAAGGCGCAGGAGATGTTGAATAGATCAGTTATCGACTGGCCTCACGGTGTCAGCGTCCACAAACCGGAATAGTGCTACAATGGGTTCACCCTGGTTCAAGGAAGGGGCGACTGGGACCCGGTGAGCGGAGAGGTAGTCTGGGAATACATCTTCAGGCCCCACGCGGCCAAGTACCTGAGCATCGTGACCGGCGGCGCACAGCGGCTTCCGAATGGAAATACTCTCTCGCTCGACACCGACAAGGGACGAGTGTTTGAAATCACGCCTCAAGGCGAAATTGTGTGGGAGTACATCAATCCGCGCGGCGGATTCTACCGCACGCAGCGCATTTCCTACGAGGACTGTCCCGGAGCGGATCCGTATTATGTCGAGACCAACGGACATCTGGGGGTGCCGGCAGCGGAGATCGCAATCCCGGAAAACCTGGGCTTGCCCGTGCAGGGTACGCCGGACTACTGTCCTCGATTTCGCTAGTTCAAGCTGAAGAATTCCCCTGAGACCAGATCGACGAAATCTCTTGGGCCGGAAGTTTCTTCGAAATAGAACGCCCAGGAATTGCGCCCGAAGTTGAAGAGGCTCGGATAGGAGACGGCATTCGTCCAGAACCACCCACCCGAAGCCAAGTCGAAGAAAAAAAGACTCTCCGGCGTGCTGTCGGCAAAGACAAACATCCAACCATGCTGGGCGTGAAAAATCCAGCCGTCGGAAGCGAAGGCGATGTTGAATGATCCGAGCCAGTCAGAAAACCACCAGTCTTCACCGAGATCGGAGGCTCCGTTCAAGGCGGGGGGAGGTGCGGCGGCCTGAGCCGGAATAACAGTGACGGTAGCAGTCCGGGTGAAACTGCAGCCTAAGTCGTTGCACCCCCGGAACCAGAACTGGGTGGTTTCGAACAAAGGCCCTGTGGAGAACAGAATCGTGTAGGCAAGAAACGCCATACGATCCGAAACATCGTTTGAGGCATCGGGTACTTGGCCCTGATAGGCCCTGTTTAAGCCTTGGGCAGCTGACGGCCAAACCTCTAGTTGGGCCGATTCGCCGGCCATGATAGTGACATCCTCAGGCTGGATTTGCCATAGATGTTGGGCATTGAGGGCGTGAGAACCCAAGACGACAACTCCAGCGGAAATGAGTGGGCGGATCAGGCCTACTGTGAGCCGGATACTCCTATCGTTAGTGCGCTTCATATCGTACTGTAGCGTATCGTATGGTTGCGAACATGACAACGGGTCTTGCAATGTATTTTACTTCGCACCTGGAGGCCGGCATGGATACGCCCTTTTCGAGACTCCACTCCTAAAACACCTTGGCTCTTCAGTTACTCCAAAGCCTCGAGCGCCCCCTGTTCGGTCGATTTGGATCCGAGGGACGCGCCACCGAGGGCGACTGCTGGGACCAGAAGTCCACTCTTACCCAACCTGTCGTCGCGGCAGTCCGGCTTCGCGTCAGTAACGGGTGCGTCGCCGTTCCACCTATCCCTCCTGCACCGGGTCGAGGTAGCGGATGCCATTTTCCAGATAATCCTCATATTTCTCGATGAGGGGATCCTCGTAGGTCCGCATCCACACCGTCATTTCCTTTCTGAATCGTTCGAGCAGCGAGGCCTGCGCCGGGTCATCGGCGAGGTTGTGCAGCGCATTGGGATCTTCCAGGTTATCGAGGTATTTTCGTCTTCCGTGGTCGCTCATGCCCATGAGGTTGCGGATGGACCCCTTCAACGGAACAAGCTCGATCGTCACCTTCTTGTTGACGAAAAAGCGGACCTTATTTCCGTGTCGCAGATGTTCAATCTGCCTCTCCCTCTCAATTCCAGAGCTCCAACCCCAGCAATTTCTTGCCCAGATTGGTCAACACCGCCGGTTCTTGATGCCTGTGCTCCCAATCTCGTGGATCACCCGGCCAATGCGGGGTGGGTCGACACTCCTGCCAGGCTTGAATACGCTCCTGCCGATCTTCTTCTCTCGTTCCCCGGCCCGGAGCCGGTGACATGGAGATGTACTGTGCCATACGGGGTTTGTCGGACCGATTGTGACCATTGCCGTGAGCCAACAACCGATGCCAGATGACCAGATCACCTGCCTTGCCTGAAATTGACTTAACCTCGATACCAGTCATATCTGGATGTCGAGGATTTCGGTCTTTGGGCTGCGTCTTTACCCATTCCTGGAATCGGTTGTGAAACCCCGGCACGCATTGGAACCCGCCCTGATTTTCGGCCGTATCCGTCAAGTACAACACACCCTGGACGCCAAACGGAACTTTTTCTTCCGAAGTATCCGTATCCCAGTGGATCATCCCTTTATTTTGCCAATCCGGTTTGTCCGCACGGCCGGGAGGTTTCATATTGGCGCGGTCCAGAGACACCCACAATTGGTCTGTGTCCCAAATTTCAGAAAAGGCCTGATGAACTTTCGGGTACTGCCGATTGTCCCATAGGGCCTGGTGCTGGTAGATCTCCACCATACCCGCGGCCGAAATCGGCGAGCACTTATCTTCACGGGTATACGGCTTGTAGCGATACCAGTCCTCGGGATTGTCGCGCTCCATCTCAAGGAACTCCCAGAGGGCATCCACCATGGCATCCAAGTTTCCTTTTGGCACGGCGTCATGGACCACGACATATCCGTTCTCATTCCAGAAGTCCCAGTCTTCTTTGTTTAGAACTGGCATGGCACACTATTCTTGTTTCGTGTGAGGTTTCCGACAATCCCTTCTTTCCGCATTATTGGTCATCGTTCGAAAGGAAACGAGAAAATGCATCACGCAGAGACGCTGCGTAGCTCTTCGGACCAATCCATCCACATGTCTTGGTGGGTCGGTTCGTCCTTGGTCTATTCCTAATCCAGCTTGCGAAAGTCGCAAAGGACGGCTTTTCGAATCTCTCGAGACCGGTTGGGTCTGGCAGGTCAAGCTCAGAGAAGGAGATTCGTGGCCGTCAAGTGAATTGAAGGAAGAAAGGCTGTTTGGGCGACTAGCCATGATCTACTCGAGTTCCTGCCCTTTATCGGTCTCATTGATACTCTCAAAGATCTCCTTCGCCAAGATGGGGAAGGCCGCACTCTGGAATCGAGAATCTTCCATATAGCGGGTGACAATATCGTCGTTTTCTCCCAGACGTTCGAGCATAAGTGATTCGATCAGCTTCTTTACGCCGAGTTGGAATTTGTCGAGCGGATTTGACAGGGCTGTGTTGATGACGCGCTCGTCGCTGACCGCCTTCTCTTTGATTTGCTGGAAGAAAAGCCTGTCTTCTTCGGTAAACGCTGTACCGAAGCGTTCGTTCAGGACTTTGATGATCTCAGAGAGGGGAGCCTTGTCCTCCTTTGCCTTTCCCGTCCCAACCTCAGTTGGGCTCTTTACGCCCTCAGGCTCGCCTTCACCGACTGCGATGGGGCCCGAAGCCACCCGCTGCAGGCGATAATAATTCAGCGCGACTTCGTCCTCCAGGTGGACGGGTCCCTCGCGGATGAGGGGCAGGTGCGGCAAGAGCAACTTCCCGTAGCTGTGGAGCATCTCGAAATCCTCATCCGCATATGGAATGATCTGGCTGAGAAAGGCGTAAAGGCTTACGAATCCTCTGAGTTTCTCGCGAAACTCCTGCTTCTGATCCTCATCGTCCACACCCTTGAATCGATCGACGGCCGGCTGAAGATGCCGCGCCATGTGGCCGTGGTCGGCGTGTGACTGTTTCAGAACGGGCCGATAGAAGACCTTTGCGAAGGCTTCCACTTCGCTCCAGAAGTAGATCTGAGCCTGGTCAAGCTCATGCTTGAGGGATTCCAATTGCGCGGGATCGCTCGACTCCTGAAGGCTCGTACTGTCGTAGTACGGACGGAAAGCCTTGTAGATGTCATCTCGGTCGTTGACGAAATCGAGAACAAAGGGCTCTTCCTTCCCTGGTATCTTCCGGTTTAGCCTCGAAAGTGCCTGCACCGCCTGAACGCCGTCTAGACGCTTATCGACATACATCGCACAAAGGAGGGGCTGGTCGAAACCGGTCTGGTATTTGTTGGCCACTAACAGGACCTGGTAATCGGCCGAATCGAAGCGGGCAGGTAACCGGCTTTCGCTGATGGGCCGGTCATTGACGACGTCCCTGTTCATTGAAGGCTCGGTGTATTCCAAAGTTGTTTCCGGATCCCTCACCGTGCCGCTAAAGGAGACGAGCGAGTGAACATCGTCGTAACCACGGTCAGCGATGTAGCGGTCGAAGGCCAATTTGTAGCGAACTGCGTGGAGGCGCGAGGAGGTGACTACCATGGCCTTAGCACGCTGATTGAGCAGGTACTTCACGCGGGCCCGGAAGTGCTCGACGATCACTTCTGTTTTCTGCTCGATGTTGTGCGGGTGCAGCGTCATGAACTTCGCCAACGCCCGCGACGCCTTCTTTTTGGGAAGTTCAGGGTCGTCCTCTGCCTGCTTCACCAACTTGAAAAAGGTTTCATACGACGTGTAGCGCCGGAGAACATCGAGAATGAAACCCTCCTCGATGGCTTGGCGCATGCTGTAGGTGTGGAAGGCCTCGGGCTTACCTGTTACAGCGTCCTTTCGACCAAAAGTCTCGAGAGTCTTTCCCTTGGGCGTGGCGGTGAAGGCGTAGAAGCTCAGGTTGGGCTGACGCCCCCGGGATTCCATGATGCGATTCAGGCGATCCTCCCAATCCTCGTCTTCTTCGCCCGATCCTGCTTCACCAAGGATCTCCTTCATCTCCCGGGCCGCCTCGCCAGTTTGACTGGAGTGCGCTTCATCGACGATTACCGCGTAGCGGCGGGAAGCGATCAGACGCTCCCACTCCCGAGCGTCCGCCTTTTGCTCCTCGGTCGCTTCCTCCTGTTTCTCGACACCGGCGGCATGAAGGAGGCCCCGCAGAACGAAAGGGAATTTCTGCAACGTTGTCACCACGATCTTGGTGCCATCGATTAGGGCGTTGGACAATTGCTTCGAGTCCTGCTCGATGGCCTGAACCACGCCTTGAGCATGCTCGATCTGATAAATTGCGTCCTGGAGCTGCCTGTCGAGCACACGGCGATCCGTGATTACGATGACACAATCGAAGATCTTTTCGTCTTTTTCGTTGTGAAGACTGGACAGCCGGTGCGAGAGCCAAGAGATGCTATTGGTCTTGCCGCTGCCCGCCGAATGTTGAACCAGGTAGTTGTGCCCCGCCTTTTCGCGACGCGTCGTTTCAACCAGGCGTCGAGTGGAATCCAGTTGATGGTAACGTGGGAAGATCACCGCCTCCGTGACAACGCGTCTCTTCCCCCCTTTGCCGTCATCGACCTTCTCCTCTTTCCGTTCGATGAACATGAAGCTGCCAAGAATATCGAGAAAGCTCGCAAACTGGAGTACATCCTCCCAAAAGTAGCTGGTTCTGTAGCCTGAGGGGTGCTGGGGATTGCCTGCGCCACACTTCACGGAGCCTGGAGCGCTGCCGCGGTTGAAAGCCAGGAAGTGGGTTTTCTCGCCTGCGAGGCGGGTCGTCATGTGGACCTCGTCCGGATCGGCGGCGAAGTGGACCAACGCCCTCTTCTGAAACTGGAAGAGGGGCGCTCGTGGATCGCGGTCATTTCGATATTGAGCCACTGCATGTCTCCAGGTCTGTCCTGTCCCCGGATTCTTCAGTTCGATGGTGGCAACCGGGAGCCCATTCACCGCCAGCAACATGTCCACGGTCTCATTGCTGCCGGGATGGCAGGCTACCTGTCGCGTGACAGTGAGCTGATTTTTCCTGTAAAGCCGATCCAACTCGTAGTTCAGGCCATGGGCGGCCTTGAAGTAGGCCAGACGGAAGGTCTTGCCGTAGAACTTGAAACCATGGCGCAAGATGTGAAGGGTCCCCTTGATCTCCAGCTCCTTCACCAAAGCTGTGATTATCATGGATTCCACTGCAATCCCATGCAGCTTCCCTATCTCCGCCCAAAGCCTTGGCTGAGTCTGGGCGATAAATGAGATCACGCGGTCCGGGAATAGAGCGATGCTTTTGTCCCAATCTGCGTTTGTGCCACGCTTCCATGCTCCCTGCGTGAGCAGGATTTCTTCGACACGGGTTTCGAAAGCGGTCTCGGTGGTTTGGGGCATCAGTTTGGTTCGAACCGGTTGAACTCTACTTCCCACTCGCGAAGCGTTGTAAGAATGTCGTCGAGTTTCGGAGCATCATCAAAGAACATCTCACGCATGGAATCGAGATCCCTCTCCAGATCCGGGATGCGGTCTTCGGTGAGAAGCAAGCACAGTTTTCCACGGATAGCCGTCTCGTAGCTGGGCCAAGCAGCACGATAGAAGATTCTTTTGTGAGCGACCACCGCAGCGAGCAGGCCGGGGTCTTCCGCCGCCACATCGCCCACGCCCGCTTCGATCATCGAGGCAACATCGCAATAATGCCGTGAGTAGCGGGCTGGAAAGGCTCTCCCGGCCGGTAGATGTGCCATTTGGTGCAGGATTGTCGCCTTCTCCCAGAAGGTGCGCGTAGCACCTAGCGCCTTAACCGCCACAGCCGATTCTTCAAGGAAATCCGGCAGGGCTTCTGCGAGGTAGGATTGGATGGACTTCGTCTCGTTCGGCCAGTTATCCGAGCGGGCTCCGAACTCGATCTTCACAGACGGTTTCAGGTAGGCTGCGGCGGCGGGCGTCAGGTTCGTCCGAGGGTATGTGAATGTGAGCGATTGGCAATCTGGGTCCGAGGGGGCCAACCCCAGACTCCATTCCCGATCCCCGAGCTGGTGCTGAATCCCCGCTTTCAGTTCCGGTTCAACCTCGTCGGTGACTTTCATCCGTGCGGCAGTGTTCAACGCCTCGCTCAGCCTCTTTCGTGCCTTGTTCGACAGCTTAGGATTCGCAGGATCGTTTTCGCCGGAAAACCCTAGGCTGGTGCGATGGATGGAAAGGTCGATGTCTTCCGAGAAACGTCGGATCAGACCGTAAACTTTGGACAGGGAAGTTCCGCCCTTGAAGAGGAGATTATCCTCCACCACCTCCATCGCGAACAACCGTTTTAAAGTCCAGCATACCCAGAAGTCCTTTTCGATCAGCTGCGGGGGCAGGCCCATCAGGGCCGCTGCCTCCCGGCAATAGGCTTCGCGCTCTGCGTTAGGCAGTTGGGCGAACACGTCCATCGCTCAGGCTTTTTCGTCACCATGAAGAATCCGCTCGAAATACCGGTGCATCCACGCGGGAGCGTGGATCCGATCCCTCCACAACCGCTCCCGGTCCGCCTTGGACAGGGAGCGGCGGAGCGTGGCAATATGCTCGGGCCTCACCCCGTCCTTACCAATATAGCGGAAGGCTTGGATTACAAGTCCCGAGACGCTGCCGGCCGTAGCCATGTTTTTCGGTGTAGTGCGGCGGAGTTGGATGCTCTGGTTGCCTACTTGCACCGTCTTCTGCGCGCCATCGGTGAGATAGACGATCTTGGCCGGCACTTGCGGGGAGAGTCCGAGCAGGTTCATTGCGTAGGCTCCCGAAGGCTGGAGTCGAGTGCCGTCCTTCTCGCTGATGGCTTTGGCGATGGCGTCTGGGCTCGGGCTCAAGAGACCGAGCTTTGGGTGCTTTCCAGGGTAGTCGTAAAGGCCGCGGTCGAGGTGCCGAATTGTTCCAGAGGCGGCAAGACGTTGAAGCGCCTTATCCACCGCTGGACGTGAACCAAGGTCGAGAAATCTATTTGGAGAAAAAATCCAACCTCTACCTTTGCCATAAACTCTACTAAGAACCTTACCTTGAATAACTTGAGACATACATTCTACTCTCCATTTGTCCGAAAACCTACCATCTTTTTCGGACAAGTGAAAGTATAAACCTGCGATATCAGAAGCGAAGTGGCAGCGATGAGCACCGATCAGCGTATTCGTGCCCAGAAGGTAACTGCGGGCTCGGGTCACCCTCCCATCTCAAAACCCAGCGACTCTGCGTATCTATCGAAGGTTCTTCCACGTATGCCCGTGAGTCGATACGCCTCGGTGTAGGCCAACCGCCCTTCCTTCACTGCTCGAACAACCGCGCTAGCAAATCTCTCACCCAGCCTGACGCCTTGGTTTGCGTAGAAGTCGCCACCATCGCCGCTGGATTTCCTGCGTCGCTCATGTGCGATGGAATCACGGTAAAATGCCAAGAAAGTGGGACGCTCAATCATGCCTAGGTCGAGGGCTCGCCGCGCTCCGACTATAGCACTGACCTTGAATCGACGCGCTACTGCCTGAAACGCGTCATCGTATTCCTCGGCGTTGTTCCAGAACGCGCGCAACTCGTCCTCCGGAACGAGGAACTCCGCCGCGATCTGGTTGCAGTGCTGCTCGACTGCATCATCGGCAGGTTGAAGCCCTTGAAGGTCAAATACTCCCTCCTTGCCCAGCCATACGTGCGCCAATTCGTGCGCCACAGTAAACATCTGAGCGCCCTTGGCATCGGCACTGTTAACGAAAATCAGTGGTGCATAGGCATCGCACAGCACAAAGCCACGGAACTCGTTTACGTCGAGTTTGCGCGACGTGTTGTTCCCGACAATCCCATTGAGAATGATCAGGATCCCGGAATTCTCGATCGCAAGGCGCAAGGATCGAAGGGCCGTACTCCACGTCTTCTGGTGCCGTGCCCAATCCGAGTCGATTCCCAGAGTCGTCCGAATGTCCTTAGCTATAACTCTGAAGTCATCTTCGACCTTTGCGCTTCCGACAAACGGGAAGGGATCGGCGCCTTCCTCGACCAGAAAATCCCGCATCCAACTCTGCCGCCTTTGCATGGCGTGAATTGTTTCGAGCAGGTTTGGGCTTGGCCTCCGGATCCCAGTATCAGCCACTGTTCGGAAATCCGGGACGGGCAGTCTATCTTCCGGTGGCTTCGCCAGAAAGAAATACCCAAAAGGCGTCGTAGTCTTTCTGGCCAGCGTCTCCAACTGTTTCAGAGTCGGATGCGCCTCGCCAGACTCCCATTGGGAATACCTCGGGAAACGTTTGAGCAGGGCATCACGCGATACACCGGACCGCTCTTGTGCCCAGCGTAGCAACTCAGGTCTGATCGCAGCCCTGCTCATAGGGAAACCATAGCTGCGTTGGCTTGTATCGTCGAGCCAAACTCCAGAGACTGATTACAGTGTCCCGCTCGCCGAGCCCGCTTCCCGTCAGGGAGCAACTCTGTCCGTCTCAAAACCTTTTTCATTGGCCTTGGAAACAGCATCGCAATTCCCTATTCGCTCTGTATCACCCTCAAATAGGAATCAACATATTTGCTAACATTCCAAGGCGCCGAATTGAACATGAACCTCACACCTTTGGAGCTGTAAAAGACGCCATTATTGGTGGGGAAGACTTCGGTCTGACCATTCTTTGCAGAAAATTCCTCCAAGAGTTTTCTTGAGTCGGGATTTTGTGAGGCCATGAAGTACTCGATGAGATCGGCCTTGAACTGGATATCACGCGAACCAGAAAACAGCTCTACGATCCTATCGAAAAAGGCTCTTTCTTCCTTATCCAGTCGGCCAAGATCCGAGGCAATCCGCTTCACGACTGCTGAGTGTGCTTGCTGAGACCCCTCTCCTTCTTTCGATTCTGACGACGCACGGGCGCATTCAATCCACGCGAAGATGTCCTCGCGGAGGTCCTTCCAGCCGAATCGCACGGCTGTAGACATCGCCTCCAACACAAGCATGAAGTCCAATCCCTGACCCCGTTGTTGCAGGATGTCGGCAACCAAATCTTTGGCCGACTGTCGAGCTCCATACGGGTTATGCTTGATACAGGATTCCAGGATCCGGACCGGTGTCGGGTTTTGCGGCGAACACAACGCAAGTTTGCAAATCGCATCCTGGTACCACTCATCCTTAATTGACGCTATAAAGTCATAGAAATCGGGCAGTGACATGGTCGAATCCGTGCTGATTCCAGGCTTCACTATTACAATCTCCTTCAGTCCCTGCTCAGATTTGAGAGTCTCGATTTCGTTTTCACCGATATCGTCTATAGCTGCTATAAATCCTGTTTTCGCGGGATGCTCGTCACCATCTTCCAGCGAAATGCAGACGATCCCTTTGTAGTTCTCTCCTACAGTTTCATGTGAAAGCCTGTAGGGCAGATTAGCCTCCGCCTCCAATACCGTCCGCACAAACAGAAATACCGTATCGAGCGATTCCTGTAAGCTGTATCGTTCCAGAAGAGAATGAGCTGACGGACCGCTGAGGATCTTACGTTCCAGACGTCTGTGATCCCAGCAATCACATTCGTAGTCTCCCTCCTGGTTGATCGCGTCAAAGTTCGCCGAAACGGTCGTGCTCGGCACTGTCGTCGTAACTAAGAGGTAGCTTCTGACTTTCCACCTTTGGCAGGCGCTTCTTACGTCACCAAGTTCTGATTCGGCTACTGACCTTCCACTGACCGCCTTGTGTTTGCATTGAACAAGCGTCCTTTTATTGAGTGAACGATCGAGCGCAGCGTCGGACTCGAGCGTTTCGATAAGCAGATCCTTTTTCCCATCCGGCCCACGCGAGGGATGGGATATGATAGTCGCACCATGAGCCTGAAAAAGATCCCGGCAGAGGAATTCGAGGTCTTCCTCCGCCTTCAGCAGCTTGAAATCAATGTTCACACGTCTGGGTCCTAGGGTCTGTCTATGGGATCCTTGGCTTCACACAGCAACGTCGCGGACATCGATCTTCCCGGTTACAGCCGCATTGATGAGGGCGCTCCGGTACTCTGCCAGCTTTTCGATGGCAGCTTCGACCTTCTCGATCAGTCGCTCTATCTGCGCCGTTTCGGCGTCAAGGTACGCGGCAATGGCGCGTTGTTCGGGGAGGGGAGGGAGAGGAACCGGAAGGTTCTGGATGACACCCATTCCAATATTCTGCTGCGTTCCGAAACTCCAACTCAACTCGACCTCGGTCTGAAATTCCTTCGAATGTAAGCTGTAAAAAATGAAGCGTCTCCTGGCCACTGTAGGATCGCATCGTATTGCGGCCAAAGGCGACCAGATATTGAAAGCGCGGTCGTCTTCGACCATGGCGATGCGCCCCGTGGTGGCCCCAGACTTAACCATGTAAATGTCGCCAGCTCGTGGGCTGTATTTCTTCGAGAACCTTCGATGGTCTTCTTCGGAGATATAGCCACGAATTCTTCCGAAATCGATTCGTCGATTTCGAATCGCCTCGGCGGAGACAAACGGAATCCCGTCCGTAAGAATCTCGGGTGTCTCGTGGGGTCCATCGGTCACAGGCGTGGACACTATGTTCTTTATAGCATTTATCCTCCAATGCTCCGGAATCTCGCCGATCCATTCGATTCCGGATGGCTTGAATGTAGGATTGGTGGGGAGACCCGCCTTTGCCGCCGCTTCGGCGGGCAAACCACGGGTTACGGTGCGGGAGATGAGGGCGCTGCGCTTTTCCTTGAGCTTCTCGATCAAGGCCCGCTTTTTGTCCAAAAGTGCGTCCAGCTTTGCTGTTCGCAAGTCGAGAAAGTCGGCAATGGCGCGTTGTTCGGGGAGAAGCGGCAGCAAGACTTTGAATTTCTTGATATCAGCTTGGAAAAGATGTGGAACTCCCTGCCCATCCTTCATGCTCTGTATCACGGCTTGCATGTAGCAAGCACTTAACCAGCGATAGAGAAACGAGCTTTCGATTCCGCTTGGGCGTATCACTGCTATCGAACTGTTGACCGTAGCGGGCCTAGGCAATTCACGTACGAAGTTCGTGATACCAAGTGTCGAGCCATCTTTGGCAACTAACACATCACCTTCTTTAAGCATTATCTCTGGAGATTCGTAATACCGCTGTGCTGTTATGTGGTTTACATTGTCGAAGTCGATTGCCCCTCCGCCCTTTATGTTTGGCGTCGAAAGGAAAATGTAGCCGTGGCCCACATACTCAGAGGCAGTCAATCCCTTCCAGCCGAGCCGCCCTTTCACCGAGGCGACATAATCTAGACGGCTTGCCTCCCAATGCTGCGGCACGTCGCCGAGCCATTCGATGCCGCTAGGCTTGTAATTCGGGTAGGGTTTCAGCTTCACGCCGGTTGCCCGTCGTAAGCGGCCTGGATGAGAGGCTTTGCCTTTTCCAGGTCGGTGAGGCCGCCGAGCCTGACCTCGAGGTCACCGGTTCCCCAGTGGCTGATTTTTCGGACGTCTCGGGTGAGGCCAGTGGGAGCGTCAGTCTTGGCTGGATCGAGGCTCAAAAAAAGCAGGAGGCGCTTAACCTGAAATACGACAGTGGCGAAGTTTCGAAGGCGCTTGTAGGCAATGTAGTACTTGAGCTCCTTGCGCTGGACGTCATCTCCAAACGAGAACATGTGTGTCTCGAGGGCCTCATAGATTGGGACGAGCGGAGGCGGTAGATCCTTCAGCCATTCGGCAACCGGTTTGTCACCCGTGGTCTTTGGCGCTGTCGTTCCTCCCGAAGTTCCGGTGTCGATTCCAGTGCTCGAAGGCCCGCTGGTGGCCGAAACCTCATTGACGAGTTCGAGCAGGAGCAGTTCGGGGCCGAATCTGCGATAGCGGATCAGCTCAATGTTGCGGTTAATCTGCTGGACGGCGTGCCCGTCGTACTTGGTGAAATCGGCGGCGATACAAATGAGGCGCGGGGCCGACCAGTCGATGGCGTCCGCCGCCGCTTTCCCAAACGCCTCCAAAACCAGAAGTTTGAACTCAGCCTGATGATCCATGAGCCATTCGAGGTAGAAGAGCCCCTGGTTGATCACGTTTTCTGAGGCCGTGCGCTTGTATTCGAGGATGGCGGGGCAATGGTTCTCGTCGATCCCGAGCGTGTCGATGCGGCCGCTGTGGGTCTTTCCAGTCGAATACTCGCTGGCAAGGAAGCGAATACCAAGAAGGGTATCGAGGTTCGCCTCGATCAGGGCCTGGAGAGGCTTCTCGAGGTGGGAGGCGGTTCCGGCAATTTCGGTCGCCTTCTTGCTTTGTAAAGTAAAGAGTTTGATGTCGCTCATGCCGTTACCTCCTTGAGCATACCGACGATTTCGCTTTCGAGTTCCTTAATCTCCGCCTCGATGCGCTCGAGTGGTCGGGGCGGTTCGTAGCGGTAGAAGTGCCGATTGAGCGGGATCTCGTAGCCCACCTTGGTCTTGCTATGGTCGATCCAGGCATCCGGAATGTGGGGAATCACTTCGCGCTGGAAATACTCCTCGATGCTTTCCTTGAGCGGGACCGTTTCGGTGTCGCGCAGTTCGGGGTCGGGCTCCGGGTTTCCCCTGCGATCACGGCAGATCTCGGCCGTCTCGTCGCGTTCACCAAGGGCTGTGATGACAGCCTTAAGCTCAGGAGACGAGAGACGGACGCCTCGCTCGTGGTTCGATCTCCCTGAGGTCGGAAAGGAAGGCCTTACGGTCCTTGTAAAGCTGAGCGCCGTTACTCTCTCCGAAGGCCGCGAGCAGATCACGAATCGTCTGCTGCCGTTGCTTGCCCAAATCGATTTCCCGCAGGCGGACTCTTTCGTCCTTCCTAATGCTGGCGGTTAGGTTCCTGAAGGCGGTTTGGCTGTCGAGAAGGGCGACCCGCTCCGAGGTGGCCTGGAAGTTGAGGCGCAACGGGCGCTCGACGGTGATCTTGTGGAAGCCGAAGTCCTCGTTGTCGAAGACCTTGCTTACGATGAGTTGCTTCCAGCTCTCAACTTCGATCTGCTCGTCACTTGGGGCGGTCACAGTGACCTGCAAAACATCCGGGTTGTTCTTCTGCTTTCTGCCAAATTGAATCCACCGTGATTCGCCGTCCTCGAAGTTTCCAAAGATCCGGGTGAGTTCGCCGATGTGGTCCGGGTCTTTGGCGTCTTCAGGGCGGCCAGTACGGGGTTCTCCGATTTTGCGGCGTTTGTTGCCGAGGCTCTTTTTCATCGGCACCCAGAAGCTGCGGCCGTCGACGAGCTGAATACTTCCTCTGCGTTGTTTCTCCTTTCGGTTGGTCAGGATCCAGACGTAGGTGGCTATACCAGTGTTGTAAAAGAGCTGTTCGGGCATAGCGACAACGGCCTCCAGCCAGTCGTTCTCGATGATCCACTGGCGGATATTGGACTCGCCGCTGCCGGCGTCTCCCGTAAAAAGAGGGGAACCATTGAAAACAATGGCGATGCGGCTGCCGCCCTCCTCGGGCCGACGCATCTTGGAGAGCATGTGCTGAAGGAAGAGAAGCGCTCCGTCGTTCTTTCTCGGAAGGCCGGCGCCGAACCGGCCGTCGTAGCCGAAGGTGTTGGTTTCGTTCGAAATGTACCGATACTGCTGCTTCCACTCGACGCCAAAAGGAGGATTAGCCAGCATGTAATCGAAGCTGTAGCGGTCACCGGCTTCGTCGCGCTCGAAGGCGTCAGCGGTGAAGGTATCCCCCTGGCGGATGTTCTCGGCATTCTCACCCTTGATGAGCATGTCCGACTTGCAGACGGCCCAAGCCTCGTCGTTCCAGTCCTGTCCGAAAAGGTGCGGATCCGCCTGGGCATTCAGATCCCTGATATAGTTTTCCGCAACCGTGAGCATCCCGCCGGTACCGCAGGCGGGATCGTAGATCGTCTTAACGACGTGGCTCATGCCGAGGTCCTTCTCGGGAGAAAGCAGGAGATTCACCATCAGCCGGATGACCTCGCGGGGCGTGAAATGCTCTCCGGCCTCCTCGTTCGATTGCTCCGCTCCGATCCGGATGAGCTCCTCGAAAATATAGCCCATCTGAGTGTTGTCCAATCTCTCGGCGGAGAGGTCGATTTTCGGGTCGCAGAAGGCTTTGACAACTTCGTAGAGGAGGTTCTTCTCGGCCATCTTCGCAATCTGCTGATCGAATGCGAAGCTCTCCATGATCGCCCTTACATTGGGGGAAAAGGCGTTGATATAGCTGTTCAGGTTGGGAGCGAGTTGATTGGGATCGTCGAGGAGCCGTGGTAGGTCGAGCCTTGAAAGGTTGTATAACTGCCGCCCTGAGATGGCGGTAAGCTTGGCCCGGATAATTGCCTCACCCTTGGCCTTGATCCTCGCGTGTTCGGCGAGAACAGCTTGTTTAGTAGGCACCAGAATACAGTCGAAACGGCGAAGTACGGTGAGTGGCAGGATTACCTTGCGGTATTCATTGCGCTTGTAGGGCCCGCGAAGGAGGTTGCAGATGCCCCAGATAAAACTGGCATATTGGGAATGGGATTCCGTGGACATAGCGTCGGGTTTCTCAGGTGCTCGTCAGAGGTCCGTCATGAGATCAGAGTGCTCAGCACGCTAAGGTGATGCAAGACCGGAGGATCGGTGCAACGAGAGATCCGGCAATGAAACGCCCTCACCGGGAAGCCCCACTTTACAGGTAAGCCCTGCCTCTTAGCCAACGATCTGTTCGATAGGAAACAAATGCACCAGGCCATCGCCCGTTCCTTTCGAAGTATATCGGTGGCCTGAAATCCAGCGAAGCAAGACCTCACGAGCAAAGACGATGACGAAACGGAAACGAGAGATCAATAGCTCGACCGAGTTTCCGCAGCTACCCGTTCTCTCGCAATAGCCAGCGCACCGCGTTCTGCTGAATCTTCTCGTATTCAGGATTCCACAAGACCGGAATCATATGCCCCGGAGCCAGATAACACACCCTGCCTTTGCGGTAGTCATAGGCCCAGCCCGCCTCGCAGGAGGTGCCCAGATTTTTGAAAGTGAGGCCGTCTTCGTTGACGCTTCGCAAAAGCACCGATTCCGGATCTCCGTCATAGGTCATGAAGTGCTGCTCGTCTGTGACTACGAAATCATTCACCCCACGCGTAATGGGATGGTCTCTGTTAGTGATCCTGACCTTGAAGCGCCGGACCGGCGGATGTCCCTCTGTAGCCGCCCCTAATACATCGCGGAAATGATCGTTGCCGGCTGCGATATAGGTCGAGTTATGATAAAACAGGGCTACACCACCGCTCCTGACGAAGGTTTTGACCGCCTGACCCTGTTCCGGCGTCATCCAGTCAACTTTGCGAGGCTCACGCTGAGGCACTGGCGGATCGCTTTCAATCAGAACCGGCTCCTTTTCGCGTGAGGAATGAAAGGCAGTCTCACCATACCCGTCCGGCCAGATTGCCGCATCCCGGAATACGATGAGCATGCGGTACCCTGATGAAAGTGTCCCCGCGTTGAGCAGCTTCACTTCATCCGTGAAGTCGATGCTCACTCCCACGCCTTCCACGAGGGTCCTGTTTAAAGCTGTCCGTATGTAATCGGAATTATGGTGGCGATCCCCGATCAGGGCAAATGCCGTTGCTGCTTCCGGCATGTCACTAATCTCCCGCCTCGACCAGATTGTTCGCCGCCCGCACGGGTCGGAAAAGCGTCTGTCGAAGTGAGGGCATGGCGGCCAGTAATTCGGGATGGGGATCCCAATCGTGCCACTTCGTGTCCACCGTGTTGTAGCAACTGAAGATGGCCACGCGATCGACATCCGCACTGGCCCATGGCCGGGCGCTGTGGGTCAGGGCCTCGGTAAAGAACAACAGAGAGCCGGCCGGGCAGGTGTAGTCGTCCCAAATGGGAGATTCGGGGTCCTGCAGCGATTCCGGCGCCGGGTAAACCGCCTTGTGACTGCCGGTAACCAATAGCGTTCCACAGCCTCGCTCGACCGGGTTCAGTTCCCAAACCACACGGGTCAATCCGGAATGCGCTCTACCTGGAATGCAATGATAGAAATGGGAGTCACCAGGGAAGCGAAAAAGGCCGTTCCCATTGTGCGGGCTGAATTTGCCGTCACCCACTCTACGATAATAGAGGGAACACGATTCCATGCGAAAGCCATAGCAATCCTGGCTGGACAAACCCGGATAGGCCAGGAACTCGTTGCAGAAACCAACGACTTGAGGATGATCAGCCAATTTCTGCAGCGGGCCCCCCAGTGGGGAGCGCTCACACGCAGGAATCGACTCCGGCTCATGCTGGAGCCGTAGCGCAAATTCGCGCATTTCCGCCACTTCGTCCTCGGTCAGCACACTGGGGATGAGCAACCACCCCCGCATGTCGAATAGATATTTCTGCTCCGCGGTCAGAGGGATTACGGGGCTTCCATCAGCATTCTGCCGCGGTAGGTCGAGTGCTTCGAGGTCAACGCTGGTTCCCAGATTCTTGTCGATGATGAAAGGCTTTGCGGTAGGCATGACGGTTCAGTTCACCTGGTTCGCGTGGTGATTGAATTGCTTTGGCAGATGGTAAACGTGGCTTGGAGGAATGAGACCAAAACTTAGATTCGTTACACTAAGGACTCTGCTTTTTCTCCATGAAGGCCTCTATGTCGATAGTTCGCCCTTCCTTCCGGGAGGATTCCCAGCCCGCCAGCAGAGGCGCCAGCGTGAATAGACCGTCGTGATAGTCGTTCCTCATCCCGCTGTCATCCCCCAAACGAACCGCCTCGATAAATGTCTTGTCGTGCGCAAACCACGGGTCGAACGTCTCCTTCTTGACGACGGGCACGCCGTTGACCTCATACGCCCAGGTATTGCTGCCGTCCCGATAAACATCCAGCCGACCTCCGACATAGTAGATCGTGAAGAGCGGCATACATCGTCTGCCCTCTTTAACTTCACTTTCGACCAGATAGGTGACGAAGTTCAACGCCATGGTAGCACCGTTGGAAAAGCGGAAGTTAAAGGACGCTGAAAGCGACTCTTCATAGCCTTCGGAGCGGTTGTAAAAGGCCTGCGCCCGAACGATGTTCAGGCCGGTCATGAAGCGGGTGTAGTCCACCGCGTGGATGCCCCATTCGAGAGGGTGACCACCGCTCACGTTCTCATGCCGCAACCACCCCTGGCTCGCGGACGTGCGGGTTATTGTGCAGCGAGCGTGAATCACCTGCTTCTCGGCCAAAAACGTCCGAATTTTCTGCAGCATGGGCCGGTAGCGCTCACGGAAACCGACCGTACTGAAAACACCGCCTTGTCGAATCGCCTCTCCAATTCTCGACGCCACGGAGAAGTCGACCGCCTGAGGTTTTTCGCTGAAAAAATGTACTCCTCTGCGGGCAGCCGTGGCTTCGACATTCGTGCGCTTATAGGCAGGGACGCAGGAAAAGAGCACGTCCATGTCTTCCGAGGCCAACATCTCAAGTCCGTTCCCATAGACGTGGCGGGCGTCGAGCCCCACCCTCTCCGCCGTCGAATCCCGTGCCTTTTCGTCACTGTCACACAGCGCGACAATATCCACGCCGTCGAGCCGCTGCAGAATTGGAATATGCATGGCGTTGGCAAACCGTCCGGTTCCATAAAATCCTACGCGGATGCTGCGATCTCTGATTGGCTCTGGCATGGCGAATCTCCCTGGATCTTTGTATACCCTCTGTCTTTGAGCGCAACCTGCGAATGACCAGTGCAGAAGAACGCCAAAGGCGTTCCAGATTTCAGGCCGGGGTTGGGCCGCGGGCCCTACCCCGGTTAACATGGCACAATAATTCCTTTATCCCATCGGGATTATTGACTCCTCCCGCGCATTTACAGAAGGCACGAAACCCCCATAGGTGAGCCGAGGATCAGAAACCCCTTCAGGGTAACATCGGTATTCCATTCTTTAAACTCGGGGTGTCCTCGGATTTCCTTTCCATCTCCAAAGGAATCAACCGGGAGGAAACAGCGCTGGCAGCTTCTGCCGACCAAAGCGCCGGTAGACTCTGAAATCACGGCGGTCGGTGGTGATGATTTTCGCTTCCGCGTGAATCTCGGAAAGCACCACTAGAGAAGCGTCTGCCGCGTCCATGCGCTCATACTTCAACATCAGTTCCTGAGTGCGTTCGAGAGCTTCCGGCCACGGGTGCAGCAAGCGAATAGCACCCATCCGCACCAAGCTCAAGAGGGCGTGCGCGGGTTGTGTGTTTCCCCCTAAATGCCAACAGGCCTCTCCGAGGACGATCTCGGTCGTATGAAGCGGGCCGTGAACCTTCGATAGGGTATCCGTGGCCCAGTCGTGCCATTGATCGTTGGCATTGAACCAGCCTACCAATGGGCCGGCATCAACCAGATGCACGATCTCCATATCCTTCGCGGGTGGAAAGATCCGCCGGCCCGGAAAACATCCCCCGAAAAGGAGCGGCCAACTTTGCAAAGTCGACCGAATCCGCCTCGAGTTCGCGCGCCAATGCACGACGGACAAGCACCGAAACGGTTTCGTTCTGCGCCGCTGCCTTACCTTTCAGCTTATCTTCGATTGATTGCGGAATCTTCACCGTCAGTGTTTTCATGGCTAGGGTATTACAAGAGGTAATACAGATCGGCCTCGTTGGTCAAACATTCTTTCAATCGCACAGCCTGTCGAAGTTGTGCGGAAACTCTGTCACACTCACTTTTAAGACATCCGGATCGTCGACAGAAGCAACCACGACAATGAATTTGAACTGTGTAAATAAAAGCCTCTCAGGCAATTCTGGACAAGAAAGTGTCCTCGGAGCTCAGGATTCGATGAAGTCTTGTTCGAGGTCGTCTCGCCGTATCTGAGCTCGTGTGGCGCTCTCGCCGGCGTATCATTTACAATCTTAAGTAATGGAGGAACTATGGCTACTGAGGGAAACGACGAGCATCTGAAGAACAAAGCGATGGAGTATCTGCGCTCCGAATATCGCGAGGAAACCGTGAGCATGGACGTGCGCAACAACTCGGTCCAGAGCGGCAACGGGGAGCTTCATGTGGATTGCACGGTGCGCATTGGCGGTTCGGAATCAGACTGGACCAAGTGGTTCACCTTCAAGGATGGTGAAGTGACCCATATGCGCTGGACGATGCGGTAATGATGACTCGCCCCTTTCCGCGTCGCATCTGCGCTCATCCGCGGCTAATTCATTCTTTCGTGCACAACATCGTGGGTTGATTGATCTTGTCTAATTCTCACTCGTTTCTTATCGGCCAGACTGTAGGATTGTTCTTCCAGCAACGGAGTAATCGTCGGATAGGCCGGAAGGGGACATGAAGTGACTTGGGTGTCGAGATACTACGTCTTGTAAGGGATCCTGGTCTGTATTGTCGTGGGCTTCGAGATCACGCTTTTCTCTTCCGACGAACCCCCGGGCCTTTGGACCAATGATACGCCATGACTATATCGCTACCACCTGAACGTATGCGGCCCAAAATCGGCCTTGTAATAGAGTGAAATGGCCTCACCGGGAGGCGCGACCTCATCGATCCGCGCGCGATCTGCATCGGTTACTTCCACATCGATCGCGCCCAGGTTGTCCTCTAATTGGTCCATCGTGCGAATTCCCATGATCGGGCTGGTAATGCCCGGCTGCTGCGCACACCAGGCCAGCGCGAACTGGGTGGGACTACAGCCTTTCTCCTCGGCTATGGCAACGACCGTATCTACAACCTTGAAAGCGGCATCGGAGAACAGCCCCGATTTCTCATCGGAATCCTTGTATCTTGCATCCGCCGGACGCGCCTCCCCGCGGCCATACTTACCCGTCAGTAAACCGCCTGCCAGCGGCGACCAGGGAATGAGTGCAGTACCATACGTTTGGGCCATCGGCACTAATTCCCGCTCAATCGTTCGGTCCAACATATGATACGGCGGCTGCTCGCAGATGAAGCGATTAAGGCCTGATTCTTTGGCTACCCAGAGCGATTCCATAACCTGCCAGGCCGCAAAAGTGCTGCTTCCGATGTAGCGTACCTTGCCCGCTCGGATCAGGTCATCCAGCGCGCGGAGCGTTTCGTCAATCGGAATATCGGACATCGGGCGATGGATCTGGTAGAGGTCGATATAGTCGGTCTGGAGACGACGCAACGACGCTTCACACTGCTCGATAATATGTCGACGGCTGTTCCCCTGTGCGTTCGGATCATCGTCGTTCATACGGAAGTGAACTTTGGTTGCGAGGACAATTCGATCGCGCTTGCCGTTGCGCTTGAATGCCTTGCCTAGGAACTCCTCGGTGACACCGCGGTTATACGAATTCGCCGTGTCCAGGAAGTTGATTCCGGCGTCAATTGCCCGATCGATTATACGCATTGAGTCGGCCAGGTCGGTTCGCCGGCCAAACATCAGGCATCCAAGACAGAGCGGGCTTACTCTGGTTCCTGTTCTGCCAAGGGGGCGGTACTCCATATTTGGTTCCTTCTGTTTAATTGAATTCCCGAATGCCCGGAACGTGATAGCGAAAGCGCCACCGAACGGTTCAAAGCGAGCCACCGATGGCCGATTCAATCCGAACTAGCTTTGGGTTGTGATTTCATGCCTTCAGATCGAGATTCGCAAGGGTGATTTTTCCGCGACGAGTAAAAGGTTATTCATGGGGTGAAGGGGCCATGGTAATGAGTTTTTCGGTCGAAAGGGCTGATCGAAAGTCGAAGCTAACGGAGATCAGCCATATTCAGAAATTCCGACAGCAGCCCATCCGTGGCCAGCAGCCCCAGACCGACCGTCGGTAGAGAATCTGCTTGGCGAAGTGAATGAGGTCGGTTTTGGTTTCCCTGAAGCCTGCTTTCCCCGGCCAGAGCTGAAAGGAGTCAGAAGCATGGATGAATTGATCTATCAATCAGCCAAGACAATCGCACAGGCAATTCGGGACAAGAAAATGTCTTCAGTCGAAACCGTTGAAGCGCACCTCAGACGCATCGAAGAAGTGAACCCGAAACTGAACGCGGTGGTGCAGCTTTGCGCCGAGCGCGCGTTGGCCGAGGCCCGTCAAGCCGACCACTCGCTATCGCGCGGCGAAATACAGGGAGCGCTTCACGGTGTGCCGATCACTCTAAAGGACTCGCACGACACCGAGGGCATAGTCACGACGGGAGGAACCAAAGGCCGCGCCTCGTTCGTGCCCGACAAAGACTCAACCGTAGCTGCACGGCTGCGCGGCGCGGGTGCGATTCTTCTCGGCAAGACCAACACCCCAGAACTCACAATGTCCGCGGAAACGGATAATCTTATCTACGGTCAGACCAACAATCCCTACGACGTTACCCGCACTCCTGGTGGCAGCAGCGGTGGCGCAGCATCGATCATTGCGGCCGGGGGCTCGCCTCTCGATATGGGTAGCGACACTGGCGGAAGCATTCGCTATCCGGCCCACTTCTGCGGCATCCCCGGACTCAAGCCAACCTCGGGACGCGTACCAAGAACGGGTCACATCATCCCCTACGGAATGGGGGCCACCGACGCTTTTACAACTATAGGCCCGCTGTCCCGCTACGTTGAAGACCTGGTTCTGGCCCTGCCGATCATTGCAGGCGTGGACTGGCGCGACCCCACGATTGTCCCGATGCCGATCGGCAGCCCCGATCATATTGACCTGAAAACCCTGCGCGTCGCCGTCTATACCGACAATGGCAAAATGACCCCGACCAAAGAGACCATAGACGCCGTAAACGCCGCCTTCAATGCCCTCTCAGACGCGGGCGCCTCCGTTAATGAGGATATGCCCTCGGCGTTCGAGCACATGGGCGACCTTCCGAACAGCGTATCCGGCGCGGACGGGCGCGCAGGCACGAAGCGCCTGCTTGAGCGTGCCGGGACAACCGAAGTCTATCCCTCCCTACAGAAGCTAATTGATAATGCCGCACCGGTATCCGCTGAAAAATTCTCAGCCGCGCTCGAGCATCTTGATCGCTTCCGAGCCGAAATGATCGCTTTCATGGAAGATTATGACATTATCGTCGCGCCGGTAGCAGCTTTTCCGTCCCTTCCGTTCGGTATGACTCTCGACGACGACCACAAGGAAGGGATGACTTACTGCCGACCCTACAACATGACCGGCTGGCCCGCAGCGGTCGTTCGTTGCGGCACCTCTCCGGAGGGGTTGCTAATCGGCGTGCAGGCAATAGCACGGCCCTGGCGCGAGGACCTATCCCTGGCTGTCGCTCTGCATCTTGAGAAGTCCCTCGGGGGCTGGCAGCGTCCCTTGTTGTAACCGGTCAATTCCTTCACATCTCCCTTCTGTCTTTATCGGGAGATAACGCCCTTCTGTAAGCCGCGCAAGACGGTCAGTCCTCCCCAATCGCCTCCTTGCATCGGGCGCGGACCGGACTTTCGTCTGGGACCGAGTTGCTCGCGGATCTGCTCGAACTGATACTGCACAAATTCCTGGCTCCCCAGCACCACCCCGTCGCTGAAATAGCGCACGCGACAGCGTAAGAGCTCAGTGCGGGAAAGCCAACCGCCCCGTTTCATGACCTCACTGACCTTCTTGTGGTCTATATTTCGCTTGCCGCCAGCTTTCGGCATCGCACCTCTGCCAAAGAGCCCCACACGGTATTCCCGCGCCGCCGTGGGCCACGCCTTTTGCGCTCGCATAAGCGAGCAAATACCCGACTGCGCACGCGCCCATCCGCCCATCGCTTCTCCATACCCGCAGAAACGGTAATCCTTCGGATCGTTGCACAACCCGGCTCGCACCGGATTCAAGTCGATATAGGAAGCCACGATTTGCAGAGCGAACTCAACATCTTCTACCAGTACACTCTTGAACCGCTCTGCCCAGAGCGTTCCGAAACGCTCATGGCTACGATTATACCAGATCGAAAAGCGCTGCTTGAGCATCTTCATGAATATTGAGATATCGCCCATGCGCCCCAACATCAGCTTGCGCCACGCCTTCGCCTCCCTGCCATTCTTCTGCAGCATGGCAGCCAACGACTTAATCGAAATCTTCTCTTCACCATACAACACAAAAAATCGCCGAAGTAATTCCTGATCAGTCACTTCCTGCTCCTCTGGGACCCGCACCAAGAGGTGGAAATGATTACTCATGATGCAATAGGTCAACACCTCCACTCCGCAAAAATCCGAGACCCTCCAGATCTGCCTGCGCAGAATCTCTTTCCCTCGATGCCGGATGAAGCGCTCTCCCCCAACAATTCGCGAGATACAGTGGTAGACTGCCTCCATTTCACCACCGACTTTTACTCTAGGTAATCCCATACCTGCTCACGATGTCTTGCACCCAAACCCGAGTCAATCTATTTTTTGTCATATAAATAATACTTTCATACCTGGAGACCCTGATGGCTCTTCGCGGTGTGCTCGGGACTGAAGGTTACGGGAGGAGCGGTGGGCGCGGGTGCAACGCGAAGTAAGTCTCATATTCTACGCTGGCTGAAAGAGCTCAACTACGTTACCAGAAGGGTCTGTGCAGAGAATCTGTTTGCCCCCCGGCCCCTCCACAATATCGTTTCTGAATCTTACCCCGTCGTCCGTCAGCTTTGAGACAAGAGATTCCAAATCGTCGACACACAAGACGAATCTAGACCAACCTCCCGGGCTGGGTATAGCGCCGTCTGGCATTGGCTTGGACGCTGATGCTTTTGGCCCCGCAAGCCATAGCGTCAAGTCGCCATGCACCACGATTGCAAACGCAGGACCGTATTGCTGTTCGAGTTCAAATCCAAGCTTTGAGACATAGGAGGCAATGGCATCTTCTACGTCATCTACTATGTATCTTACTTGTGCCATCTTTTTGCCTCCTTTGTGGCCTAACATCTCGGGTTACACATGAAGCCGTTAGGTAGAATTGAGCGCAGCCAATGGTTCAAGGGGAGGCGGTTTTCTCTTTTCCCGATTGAGAGCGAAGTAAGCGATTTCTCTCTCTGTTTTCTCCTGTTCAACATTCCCTCGCGCGGTGTTTTGCATGCCGATAGTCAAAAGTCCTGTTCCAGCGCTAATCGCGGTGCGAAGGGGCCTTAGACGCAGAGAGTAACGTTTCAAGACAATGATCGTGGATGCTGTAAAAATCCTTTATCTTCTCGATCTTTGCGAGAGCGTCTCCCCGTTCTAGATTCCTGCTGCGCTTTACCGCCAGAAGCATCTTGTTCTTACTCGTGTGTTCTAAGGAAATGAACTCAAATATCTGGGTTCTATAGCCATGTGCCTCAAGCACGAGCGCGCGCAGACTGTCCGTTACCATTTCTGCTTCCTGGCCAAGATGGACGCCAAATCTGAGCATTGGTTTGATAATCCGCGGACTGCGAATCTGCTGTCTGATCTGCTTGTGACAACAGGGAGCACACATGATAATTTCCGCACCCGACCTGACGCCCATGTGAATTGAAAGATCAGTCGCAGTATCGCAAGCGTGCAATGCGATCATAACATGGATTATTTCAGGCGTATAACTGCTGAGATCACCTTGACGGAAACATAATCCTTCCATCTTGAATCTTTTGGCTGCCCCATTGCAGAAACCTACGAGATCTTCTCGCAATTCGATGCCCGTTACGCGCGCCTCGATGGCAAGGGAATCCCGAAGGAATTCATGGATTGCGAAGGTCAGATACCCTTTCCCTGATCCGAAGTCCACGACATGAACTTCATTCACATCTGACAACTGCGACGACCTGAATGCACCAAGGAAGACTTCGAGGAATTTGTTGATCTGCTTCCATTTGCGAGACATCGATGGGACGACGTTATGTTGTTCATTGGTAACCCCAAGAGCAGCCAGGAATGGTTTGCCGGGATCAAGGAAACGCTTCTTTTCACGGTTGTGCTGTTCCGAAGGGACAGTGCTGCTGCTTGGTTCACTGCTACTCAAAATGCATCTGCCCTTCCGGTTAAACTCCAGTTGGATATTTTCCTTTAACGTAAACAGGTGAGCACTCTTAAAGGGCCCTCCAAGCAGGTTGCGGATAGTCTCAATGCTTTCGGAAACCGTGGCATTTTTCGTAATGTCCTTGGTCTTGTAGCGATAGACAAAGGAAAGGCACTTCTGACCTTTAATAGTAGCTTGCTTGACAAGCACGCGGCTTAGCCCTGATTCGTCACCCCGGTATTTGCCCAAAACGAGGTTGACATACGTATTCTGGTCAAGGCTCCTTTGCAAAAGGCTTAGAAACCGCTTGTGTTGGTCCGGTTCGGTCTGGAGGGGAACCCCTTTGCTCATTGTGTATTTTGCCCTGCAGAATGTGGACGATCAAGCTGGCGGTCGAAATCGATGGCTCGAATTGACCTTGCCAGCCTGGGCGTTCATTTCAATTTCGATCGGTGCCGTTACAATTCGAAGATGTCGCATTCGCTCGGCAATGAGAAAAGTGTGCTCATCCACCTTGGGTGTACGATTCAAAAAGGCCATGCCTACCCCACCAAGAATCAAAACGCTCGCGACCGCCAACCTGAACGACACCTACTCTGACAAGAAGGCCACGCTGCCAAAAGCGGCGAGTAGCGGAACCAGAAGTTGTACAATAGCCGCCTGCGTTGTAGTTATCCTGCGAAGTACCGTGTACCACAATACATATCCGAGTTCCGATGTAAGCATCCCGGACACCAGCGCGAGGACAACTCCGAACGCTTCAATATGAATCCGAGAAACGGCAACGGCACTGACGACGGCTGCGAAAGGAACCGATAGCAAGCAGCCGGTGAGGCGTGTCACGCAGAACGGCTGATACCTTAGCCGAGGAAGTGCCGGCCAGGTACGGCTCAACGAGCACGACCTCTGGAGCTCGCAGCTCCGCTCTCAAGGTCTCTCCGTCGAAAGGCCGCACCGCATTTGCGTAGAGCAAATTCACATCAAGATCGGATGTGGCATCCATGACACGATCCAACATAGGTCCCACCACGATTACGGTCGCCGCCGCATCTGAGCATCTACGCACCACGTCAAAGCGATCCAATCCAGGCGTCCGACCTATTGCATTGGACTCGTTCGACAATCTAATGTAAACGCCGCTGCTATCCTCAGCAGCGGATCGCAACAGATCCTCCGCCTCGTTGGGGTGGCCGGGAACATGGATCTCATCGTGGTCACGCCCATCGACTTCTGAGACCGACCAGTCCTCGACCGAGAAGCGGGTTGCGATGTCGTTCGGCCACCCATGTGAGACAACCAAGAACCGATTCTTTGGCGCGAGCCGTTCTATCACAAGAGACATCCGTAGGCTTTGTCGTCGGCCGCAAGGAACTCATCACCGGGTTCATGGGGCTCAGTATCGAAACGAATTTGGTCCCCGATCTGATTTTGACCGGCTACGGGATCACGCGGGATCGTGGGGGGGCCCGAAAGATTCGGTCCGCATCGAATACCCCTTTTGGCATCTTTCCGGTGACGGATTCTGGCGACCAGACCAAAAGTAGAAGCGGCATCTTGCCGCTTTCCGAAAAGAGCCATCCGGTACCTTGTTTGCCGAGGGACGATTGACACAGTTTGGCATCTTTGGCAGCGTGCAGTTCAGGTATGATCGACCCTAGCGAAATCCAGGGGTTTGCGAATCAGGTGGCCGAGCGCTTCCGGCCTGACAGTATTATCCTGTTCGGATCCTATGCTCGGGGTGAAGCAACCGAAAATTCCGATGCGGATCTACTGGTTGTCATGCCGCTGGAGGGCAAAGCTACAACGAAGGCAATTGAGATTCGCACCACAATACGGGCTGGAATTCCGATGGATCTCATAGTTCGATCTCCGGAATTTGTCGCCAAGATTCGAACGTAATGGCTCCAGTTACCGTGTGTTACTTACTTTGCCGAGTCACGGGGTCACGGGTTCCCGGAGAAAATTGACCGGTTCCTGATATACTTCAGCAAGTCTACCAGCAGCCGTGGCGAATTCGAATCACGTCCTGCGCATTGCGTTCGAGGAGGCCCTCGTAGATATCGCCCTTGATGTCGATGCCCATGGCCGACCAGTCCTCGTCGTTCAGAGGAGAAGCATGATCTCAGCAGTGGAGTCTGAGTCGAGTCGTTCACGCGGGTCATCAATCGCCCCATTACCGACCAACGACCAGCCACGTTGGGTGCGTTGCTGGAAGAGCTACGGGAAAGGGGTCTGCCTGCGCTAAACGATAAAGAGGCAGCGATTATGGATCGGGTGAGAGCTGCAAATCGAACCGAGCAAGTGGGGCCTCCCGTTCATCTGTCTTGACACTACCGTTCTGATCGATCTGTGGCGCAGTGGCAGGACGGAAGATGCACCGGTAGTGGCTTGCCTCCGGAGATAGGTTGCTGATCAGGCTTTTATTCCGCCGCTAGTCTCATGTCCGATAATTAAGTTGAATTAATCTGTCTTACCATGTTATGCTATCGGCATGGCAAGACCCATATCCATAATTGAACTTACAGATCTTGAGCTGCAAGAGTTGCAGCGTCGCGTGAAAGCACCGACAGTATCCGTGCGCGACAGCCTTCGGGCGACAATCGTACTGCGTCGTTCCGAAGGCGTCAAACAGGCGCAGCTCGCGGAAGAACTCGGGGTTAGTGTGCCCTGCGTGAACAAGTGGTCGCAACGCTTTGAGCGAGACGGCTTGGAGGGATTGCGGGACAGGAAGGGACGAGGACGGCCCCGATGGATACCGGCGGGCAAGGTTGAGAAGGTCATTACCGAGGCTACACGACCGCCGAAGCCACGCACTCGCTGGAGTGTTCGCACCATGGCCAGGGAGGTGGGGATTTCCCCCGACAGCGTGCAGCGCATCTGGCGGGCTAACGATATCAGGCCTCACTTGGTCAGGACGTTCGAAGTGTCCAATGACAAGTACTTCGAGCAGAAGTTCTGGGATGTGATCGGCTTATACCTGGATCCGCCAGAGCGGGCCCTTGTATTGTGTTGCGACGAAAAGAGCCAATGCCAGGCTTTGGAGCGGACCCAGCCGGGCTTACCTCTTGGCGTGGGAGAGATTTGCACCAAGACACATGACTACAAGCGACACGGGACCATTACGTTGTTTGCAGCCTTGAATTATCTGGACGGCAAGCTCATCGCACGCACCGAACAGCGGCATACCCATGTAGAATGGTTGCGGTTCTTGAAGCAAATCGAGCGGGAGACACCCAAGCGGCTGGACTTGCACTTGATCGTTGACAACTACTGCACGCACAAGCAACAGAAGGTCCGCAAGTGGTTGTCGCGCCATCGGCGTTTTCACATCCACTTCACCCCGACCAGTTCGTCCTGGTTGAACCTGGTCGAGCGCTTTTTCGGCGAACTGACCCAAGATGTTATCAGGGATGGTAGTTTTACCAGCGTCAGGCAATTGGTCGAAGACATAGAAACCTATCTGGCTGAAAGGAACCTCGACCCCAAGCCTTACAGATGGAAGGCGAAGGGAGAGGAAATCCTGCGCAAGATCCAGCGCGCCAAACGTGCCTTGGCAAAGCAGACAGGGAAAACTAATTAATTTATGTTATTTAACGGACACCACACTAGTGGCGGGAGAGTTCATTGAAGGCGGCGCGGTAGAGGGCGCCGAACGCTACCGACAATCGATTCAGTTCATCGAACGATTCAGGGTTGTTACTATCGGGCGGGAAACGTCCGTTTGCTATGCCGAAATTACTGCGGAGCTGAGAAAGGCGGGCCTTCTGAGAAACCTCTCCAAGACCGACCTCTGGATTGCCGCCTCGGCTCTGGAACACGGTGCTGTACTGATCACGCGAAACCTCAGGGATTTCCACTCGGTACCGGGCCTTGTGGTTGTTGGGTATTGATGAGAGGAGGGGGAGGGTCGGGGAAGCGGCGACTGGGTGATTGGAAGAGAACGGAGGGAACTCACCAAGGAGCTTTTCAGGCTGGAAGGCTTGGTTCCTGCAGAGGTGTCGTCAATACGGCTTCAACACGGTCGGAGTGCACACGGAGTTGTCGATCGTCAATAGCCCACAGCCGCTGTCTTTTATCAGATGCATGCACGATACGAGATGCAGAAGCCCGGGCTCGATCGGTGGTCAAAGATCGCCCACAAACCTCTGATCAATGGCGACTCCGCCTTCACCATGATCACCGAAAACATGCCGCGACCGTACGGCCCCGTCGCCGACAACCTGCGTCGCAGGCTTCGCTTGCAATAGAAGTCAAGAGCTTGTCACAGTCCACTACGAAGTTTGGCGGCATTTCCGGTGCCGCGGGAGGGACCCTAATTCGGGAAGCCGGTTCGAACGAGTCGAAAACGGTGAAGGAGCTCTACGGCAAAGTCTCCACCAGCAAGTTCGCCGGTGTCCGTTTCGAGCCGGGAGATCGCATCCTGCTTACCCCACCCGGAGGCGGTGGCTACGGCGATCCGAAAGATCGCGCTCCGGAATTGATCGAAGAGGATCTGCGTGAGGGGTACATCTCGAAGGACAGCGCCAGGCGCAACTATGACTATGATCCGCCGAACTCGAGTTGACAACTCGCGCTGCAAACAGCTCTGGCGCAAGGCGTCTTCCGTCCTCACCGGTTCCAGGAATATGGGTGTCCTGTTTGTTCCTCCCACCAAACACGAACGGAAACGGGTTCTGTTAGAGCGAATCTACGAAATCGTCTACCGTGAGGCCGGCGGACCGTTTGACGGCCACATAGCCTAGGCAGAACCGCCATCAGAGGGCAACTTCAACCTCGCGAGTCTCGATGGTTAGCGGGAGCCCGCGTTCGGCGTGCACGTCCAGGCATGCTTGGATTGCATCCTGGATGTTTTTCAAAGCCTCCGCCTCAGTATTACATTGGCTGACGCAACCCGGAATCGAGGGGCACTCCGCGATCCAGACCTCATCCTCATCTCGGTGTAAGGTAACCGTGAATTTCATGAGTTGAAGCTACCCATACTCAAAACGAAAGACAATTTCAAAGTGGGCAAGGGCATACGAGATCCGCGTTGCGACAATCTATTTTTGCTAGCCAAATTATTTTTTGCTCTTCGAACCGACACGCGCTACGAATCCACCGGTTTAGCGTCGTGATCCGCGCAACCAGCAATCAATATCTGACCAAATTGCCCGGCAACCAAAACCAAAAGTGATTTATCAGGAGATCACGTCCTTCAGTAAGCCGCGCAACACAGTCAATCCGCCCCAATCGCCTCCCCGCAATCTTCGGGGCCCCGACTTCCGGCAATTGATTTTTTGCCTGCCAAATAATTCTATCTTCGGGTTGTCAGGCCTTCTCGCTTCGCTCGTGAACAGTTGTCAGTTCTGAGGAAGCGCAATCGAATCCTGACACCTGAACACTTAATCCTACTCCAGCAGTGAAGTTTCACATCAGTCGCGCCCCCGGCGCGCTGACCCTTGCCGGATCCAACAGGAGTGAAACTTCAGCTTGTGGCGCCGTTGGTGGTGGGTATTACTGAGGGTGAACCGGCATTGGCTGCGGCAGTCATAACCCATCTGAGCACTGGAGCTGAATATGCCCCAACATTAGTCTGGTTCCGAGTCGGCCATCAAACATTGGCGAGGCCCGTTTGCACGGGCTCTCCCCCAGGTCAGAATCCTGACATAACGGCCACCTCGGGCCGCAGCCAATGCCATAACCAAAATGTAATCAAAGAGGAAGCTACCATGGCATCGAAAAAGAGCAAGCGCAGGGGAAAAAAGAAGGTGCGGCCGATACAGGCCTTGCCGGTGATCCGGGCGAACAGCGCGGGGATTGATTTAGGAAGTGAGGAGCATTGGGTATGCGGCCCGGCCCGCGGGGATAACAAAGTCAATGTGCAGCAATTCGGCACGACGACACCACAGTTGAACGAGCTGGCCGACTGGCTGATCCATGAAGGGGTCGAATCGGTGGCGATGGAGAGCACGGGGGTATATTGGATCCCGTTATATGAGCTGTTGGAGTCGCGGGGCCTCGAAGTGGTGCTGGTCAATGCGAAGCAGTTGCATGGGGTCCCCGGACGCAAGACCGATATGATCGATTGTCAGTGGATTCAACTCTTGCACAGTTGCGGACTATTACGGGGCTCCTTCCGACCCGGGGAAAAGATCTGTGCGCTTCGTGCGTTGCAGCGCCAAATGGCTAATCTGGTGGAAGAACGTTCCAAGATGGTGCAGTGGATGCAGAAGGCACTCGACCAGATGAACGTGCAGGTACACCGGGCGGTCACCGACATTACCGGCAAGACCGGGATGGCCATCATCCGGGCCATCGTGGCCGGGCAGCGCAGTCCCAAAAAGCTGGCCACCCTGCGGGACAAACGCTGCCGAAAGAGCCAGGCCCAATTCGCCGAGCACCTCATCGGCAACTGGCGCAGGGAGCATCTTTTCAACCTGCGCGCTGCGCTCCAGTTGTATGACCGGCTCGAGCAGATGATTGGCGAGTATGAACAGCAGCTGATCGAGCAGATCGAGGCGCTGCAGCCGGCCCGGCGCCGTAGCCTCAAGCCGCCGGCGCATCCCAACCCGACCAAGGAAAGGGCCATGGGCAACCGGGGCGAGCAACCCATGCGCACGGCAATCTGGCGGCTCTACGGGGTAGATCTCACGCGCATTGACGGGATTAGCACCGGGGCCGCGCAGGTGGTATTGACCGAAGCGGGCTTGGATCTGAGCGCTTTCCCCGACGAGCATCACTTTGTCTCCTGGTTGCGTCTGAGTCCCAAAATGGCCTTTTCGGCCGGCAAGCCGCTGAGCAAAACGCGCAACGCAATGGCTGCCAGCCGAATGGCCGCCATCCTGCGCATGTGCGCGCTGACCCTGCGCCACTCCCCGACCGCGTTGGGTGCCTGTTATCGGCGCACCGCCCGGCGCAAGAGCGGCGCGGTGGCCGTCTTCGCCCTGGCTCGCAAACTCGCTGTGCTCATCTACCGCATGCTTCGTTACGGCCAAGACTATGTCGACGAAGGAGCCGAACGCTACGAGGATCGCTTCTGTCAACGAAGACTGTGCAGCCTTAAAATGAGCGCCCGATCGCTCGGATTCACGCTGGTGCCCGAGGCCGAAGCGAACGCTGCATGACCATGTTTGCGCTTCGCAAAAACGTCACTCTATCGCCCGCCAGCCCGATCTGGAGGCTAAGTTTCAGGTCAGCCAAGCCCCCGGCGCGCTGCGCTTGCCGGATCAAACAGGAGTGAAACTTCAGCTTGTGGCGCCGTTGGTGGTGGGTATTACTGAGGGTGAACCGGCATTGGCTGCGGCAGTCAAAACCGATGCGAACACTGGAGCTGAATATGCCCCAACATTAGTCTGGTTCCGAGTCGGTCATCAAACATTGGCGAGGTCCGTTTGCACGGGCTCTCCCCCAGGTCAGAATCCTGACATAACGGCCACCTCGGGCCGCAGCCAGTGCCATAACCAAAATGCAATCAAAGAGGAAGCTACCATGGCATCGAAAAAGAGCAAGCGCAGGGGAAAAAAGAAGGTGCGGCCGATACAGGCCTTGCCGGTGATCCGGGCGAACAGCGCGGGGATTGATTTAGGAAGTAGGGAGCATTGGGTATGCGGCCCGGCCCGCGGGGATAACAAAGTCAATGTGCAGCAATTCGGCACGACGACACCACAGTTGAACGAGCTGGCCGACTGGCTAGTGCATGAAGGGGTCGAATCGGTGGCGATGGAGAGCACGGGGGTATATTGGATCCCGTTATATGAGCTGTTGGAGTCGCGGGGCCTCGAAGTGGTGCTGGTCAATGCGAAGCAGTTGCATGGGGTCCCCGGACGCAAGACCGATATGATCGATTGTCAGTGGATTCAACTCTTGCACAGTTGCGGACTATTACGGGGCTCCTTCCGACCCGGGGAAAAGATCTGTGCGCTTCGTGCGTTGCAGCGCCAAATGGCTAATCTGGTGGAAGAACGTTCCAAGATGGTGCAGTGGATGCAGAAGGCACTCGACCAGATGAACGTGCAGGTACACCGGGCGGTCACCGACATTACCGGCAAGACCGGGATGGCCATCATCCGGGCCATCGTGGCCGGGCAGCGCAGTCCCAAAAAGCTGGCCACCCTGCGGGACAAACGCTGCCGAAAGAGCCAGGCCCAATTCGCCGAGCACCTCATCGGCAACTGGCGGCGCGAACACCTTTTCAACCTGCGTGGGGCGCTGCAGTTGTATGACCAGCTCGAAGAGATGATTGCCCAGTATGAACAGCAGCTCATCGAACAGATCGAGGCGCTGCAGCCGGCCCGGCGTCGTAGCCTCAAGCCGCCAGCGCATCCCAACCCGACCAAGGAAAGGGCCATGGGCAAGCGGGGCGAGCAACCGATGCGCACGGCGCTGTGGCGGCTCTACGGGGTAGATCTCACGCGTATCGACGCGATCAGCACCGGGGCCGCGCAGGTGGCATTGACCGAAGTGGGCTTGGATCTGAGCGCTTTCCCCGACGAACATCACTTTGTCTCCTGGTTGCGTCTGAGTCCCAAAATGGCCTTCTCGGCGGGCAAGGTGCTCAAGAAAAGACCAAACAGCTTCGGCGCCATCCGGATGGCCGCCATCCTGCGCATGTGCGCGCTGACCCTGCGCCACTCCCCGACCGCGTTGGGTGCCTGTTATCGGCGCACCGCCCGGCGCAAGAGCGGCGCGGTGGCCGTCTTCGCCCTGGCTCGCAAACTCGCTGTGCTCATCTACCGCATGCTTCGTTACGGCCAAGACTATGTCGACGAAGGAGCCGAACGCTACGAGGATCGCTTCTGTCAACGAAGACAGTGCAGCCTTAAAATGAGCGCCCGATCGCTCGGCTTCACGCTGGTGCCCGAGGCCGAAGCGAACGCTGCATGACCATGTTTGCGCTTCGCAAAAACGTCACTCTATCGCCCGACAGCCCGCTCTGGAGGCTAAGTTTCAGGTCAGTGGCGCCACCGGCCGCGCTGACGCTTGGCCGGATCAAACAGGAGTGAAACTTCCGGCCGCGGCCCGCACCTGCGATCGTCTTCGGCAATGGCCGCTCTTTCGTAGCCTGCGGGCTTACCGCCGGCAGCGCCGGGGGTTGCCCCGGGATCCCGGACCGCCCGTATCTCCCACTTCGCACCGCAATCTACGCTGCGCTCCGATAAGCAGTGCGCTACGTCATTTCCGGCTCTTTAGCGCGACTGGACTAACGGCTCAACAAAATTCACTTGACACGCCGCAAACCCGCTCCCAAGGCTAAGTTTCAGGTTAGTGGCGCCCCCGGCTGTGCTGCGCTTGGCCGGATCAAACAGGGATGAAACTTCGGGCCGCCGGCCGCCGAGTTCGGCTATGGCTGCTCTTTCGTAGCCCGGCGGCTTACCGTCGACAGCGTCGGCGGTTGCCCCGGGGTTCCGAACCGTGCGTAGGTCCCACTTCGCACCGCAATCTGCGCTACGCTCCGATAAGCAATGCGCTACGTAGTTTCCGGCCCGCAAAAAACGTCACTCTATCGCCCGCAAACCCGCTCCCAAGGCTAAGTTTCAGGTTAGCAAGGCCCCCGGCCGCGCTGCGCTTGGCCGGATCAAACAGGGATGAAACTTCGCCTTATGGGCTCCTCGATGAATCCAACCTAACGTTCCAACAAAATTAACTTGACATCGATTCCATCGCCCGCAAACCCGCTCCCAAGGCTAAGTTTCAGGTTAGCAAGGCCCCCGGCCGCGCTGCGCTTGGCCGGATCAAACAGGAGTGAAACTTCCGGCCGCGGCTCGCACCTGCGATCGTCTTCGGCAATGGCCACTCTTTCGTAGCCCGCGGGCTTACCGCCGGCAGCGCCGGGGGTTGCCCCGGGATCCCGGACCGCCCGTATCTCCCACTTCGCACCGCAATCTACGCTGCGCTCCGATAAGCAGTGCGCTACCCCAAATTGCACAGGGGCGGAGGAATATATATAATTGACGAGGCGTTAGGTTACATAAGTCGTTGGTTTACAGTAGGCACTAACGGGTTTATGGATTTGTAGGGACTATAACTTTAGGTAGTTCTTGACTCCTCTTTCTGGCCTCGGCAGCATCTTCAGGCATGTTCTTCCGCCTGAAGCACTCCAAGAGCGGTCAGGTCCTGCAGCTGCTCGAATCTTACCGTAACCAAGAGGGCCAACCGCGCCAGCGGGTGGTGGTCTCCCTGGGAGACGCGGCCCTCAGCCGCAGCGATTGGCGGCCCCTCGCCAGCGCCGTGCAGAAGCGACTCTACGGGATTGACGATCTTTCCCCCCTGAGCATACCCGGCGCCAGCAAAACTGGATCGAGATGATCCTCAGGCGGATTGACGAGCAGGGGCGTTGGGGAGCGCTGCAGCCGCTCGGGCGCGCCAGCCAGGGGCCATCCACAGAGGTCGATGGGGTGTTGTTGGAGAAGCTCGACCACAGCGAGTCGGGATTGTTATTGGGGCCGATTCTGTTGGGATTGCAGGGGTGGAAACAGCTGCGCCTGGATGAGGCCTGCAAAGAGGTAGGCTTTAGCGGCGCGCAGATCGAGGCGGCGAAGGCGTCGGTGATCAACCGGCTGGTGGAGCCGGTCAGTGAAAATGCCCTGCCCCAGTGGGTCAGGCAGACCGCCCTGGGGGATTTGCTCGGCAGTGGGGTAGGCAAAGCCGATCGGCATCGTTATTACCGGGTGAGCGATCTGCTGGTAGAGAATCGTGAGAGGCTCGAAGGGCACTTGCGGCAGCGTCAGGGGGAGCTCTTCGATCTGGATCGGACGATCCTGCTGTATGATCTGACCAATACGCATTTTGAGGGGGTATGCGCGGGCAATAAGCAAGCCCGGCGGGGCAAGAACAAACAAAAACGCCACGACTGTGTGCAGATCGTGGTAGGGATGGTATTTGACCGGGAGGGCTTTGCGCTTGGGCACCGGATTTTTGCCGGGAATCGTCACGACAGCACGACCCTTGTGGAGATGATCGAAGAGCTGCAAAAGGCTGCCGGCTCGGCACAGAGCGCAGGGCGGGCCCTGATCATCATGGACGCGGGAGTGGCCAGCGAAGAGAATGTGCGCTTGTTGGGTGAGGCAGGCTTCAGCTACCTGGTCAACGACACCCGTCGGCTGCGCGGGCGCTATGGAGAGGCCTTTTTAGAGGAGGAGGGTTTTGAGCCGCTGCCCGGACGCAAGCCCGGCCAGGAGGTAAAAGTGAAGCTCATCGAGCAGCCTCTGAGCCAGGCGCGCCCCGGCCAGGCTGAGGGGCCGGCGCCACCGGAAGGGTTATCGGAGTTTTTGCTATTGTGTAAGAGTCCGCGCCGGGGAGCCAAGGAAGAGGCCATGCTTTCCGGTGCCGAAATGCGCTACACCGAGGCCTTGCAGAAGCTGCAAAAGCGCGTGCAGGGGGGGGGAACTGAAGGACCCGGAGAAAATCCAGCGCTCCATCGGTCGAGTGCAGGGACAACATCCTCGGGTGCAGCGGTTCTATCAGATCGAAGTAAACAAAGTGCTCTGCAAGGGCCAACCCGAGCAATTCCAATTAAGCTTCAGGCGTAAGGACCAGGCCTGTGAAAAGGAGCGCGAACTGCTGGGCTGCTATGTGCTGCGTACCGATCAGGCCGCTCTGGCCGGAACCGATCTGTGGCAGTTGTATATGACTTTAACCCGCGCCGAAGATGGCTTCAAAGCACTCAAGAGCGACTTGGGTCTTCGCCCCAACCGCCATCACATCGAACCCCGGGTGGACGCCCATGTGTTTATCAGCATTTTGGCTTATCATTTACTGCGCTTTATCGAATACACCTTGGAACGGCACGGGGATAACCGCTGCTGGCAAACTATCAAGCGGGTTTTGCAAACCCATACCTATGCTACCCTCACGGTGCCCACCAAGTACGGAGAGATTTTTCGGATCCGTAAAGCGGGCATACCCGAGGCCAGCCACAAGCAGATTTACCATCTGTTCCATATCGACTGGAAAAATTTGCCCGTAAAAAAGACCGTCGTAAAAAGAAAATCGAAAACGACTTTGTAGTGCCTTTTAAAAACGGGCGTTGATTATCAAGCACTTAGATGGCAAAGCGCGAAATAGGGGTTAAGGTACAGCTGTCTGCCGTCGCCGACGCACGACGACGGTCATGGTGAGGGCGCCAGTCATTACCGCGGCTAATGTCGCGGCCCATCCAAACAGCGCCAGATATGTTGATATGGCCCGCACCACCAGAAAAGCGATTTCTTATCAGTACCCAGCGATACCCATACCCAACCATGATGGCTTTTCGGGTGCTTGAACCCCGGTGTAGAGCACGTTATGGTGCGCGGACATGGTGCTTGCAAGTGCACGGCCAATAAATCCGCTCGCTCCGGTCATCAACACTGTGCTCATAGATACTTTCCCTGCGGCATGAAGCCGGTGACGTCAAACTTGCCAATTGATGACGACGCCGATAATATCCTTATCCGTTCCTTCATTGACACGCTGAAGCATCGTAGGCGCTTCCGCGAACGGAATTCGATGAGTAATACATCGCTCCCATGGTAGCGCTCCCATCGCCATGTTCTTCAGGACGGCTCGTCGGCAGGGCTGCCAGCCGTCATCGCACGGAAAGAACATCCTCAGGCGGCGACCGTGCGGAGGAATAAAGTGCATCGATACTGGCTCGCTGCCGTAGTGCCCCTGACAACGGGTGCCACCTTCGCTGTCGCCCAGCTGAGGTTTCTCAACGAACCTGGAGACATGACCTTGATGCCGGGACAGAGAATTTCGATAAGCATCTCAGTTGAAAGAGACCTACGGCCAGATAGCGGCAGTCTACAACGGAACACCGCATACGTGGGTGAGCACCCGGACGTCATCCACAAGGAGAACCGGAAGTGAAAATTACATCCCGACAAAAGCAGGAATACGAGGAAAACGGTTTTTTCATCGTTCGCAACCTCATCCCGCCCGATCAACTCAATGCCATATCCGAAAGGCTCAATATGGCCGCCCTCGGGCAACTCGATGCCCGTATTGCCATTCAGGTCGAACCCGAGGTTCGGAAAGACGATATCCGGGTAGACGACCCCCTTGACCGCATTCGCAAAGTCTCCGGCGTGGCCAGGTACGATCCCTTTTTCAAAGCGCTGGCGGCGGACAAAAATATCGTTGAACTGATGCGCGGCGTTCTGGGGGACAACATCCACTTTTTCGGCGACGAGTGTCAGTTGAAGCCCGCCCATTACGGGTCCGCCCACGCCTGGCACCAGGATGCGCCGTATTTCCACCACGACCCGATGCCGGTTGCTACGCTCTGGATTGCAGTGGACGACGCCACCCGGGAAAACGGATGTATCGAAGTGGTCCCCGGACTGCACAAGCAGGGGATCATCGAACGGCGCAACGCGGATCAGGCCTGGTTTGATGAGGGGGAGTTTGATACCAGTCAGGCTGTTTACGCGACCTTAAAGGCCGGAGACGCCCTGGTGTTCGATATTCTGCTTCCCCACGGTTCCGGCCCCAACCAAACGCCCACCAGAAGGCGCTGCGTGATCTACCGGTACACAAACGCCGGCGGCCTCACGCCTGAAATGGAGGCCATCGTAGAACGCCGGGGCGATCTCACGGAAAAATGATAAGAAATCGCTTTTCGGGCCGCAAGCTTGTCTCCCTGGCCTCGCCTCCCTCCGGGAACCAGTCGGGGCGGGTGTTCTCTCCGCAGTGAGCGAATCACCACAGGAAATCGTGAAGAGCGCAAAATCTAGACCACCTGGTGGCGTCGCGGCACCTGCCATCGATCACCGTCCTTGCGCCGAACGTAGACCGTAAACACATACCGGAGTCGTCTCGGTCGTATGCAAGGTGCCGATTGGGGAGGCTTAACCGTGCTGCGTGGCTTAGCACTCGAATTGGTAAATACGGTCAGGTATGTCCCGATGAAATCGGGATTGGGGGTAGTCCAAGGCGCGCCGGCGACGGACAGCCCTGGCAGGCTTTCCTCGTAGGCGCAACTATCGTTGACCTTTTCGTCAGGCAACCGGAAGGTCTGCAGGCGTCATGTCGATGATTGCGAAGCTAGTAGTCCTGAGCGGCCTCCCCGGCACGGGCAAAACGGAGGTCGCCGAAATGTTAGCCGACGCGTTACGGGCTCCCGTCTTCGCTAAGGACTGGCTGGAGGCGCCGCTTCTCCAATCCGGGGTTATCGACCGAGGAAAAATCGGGAGCATTGGATACAATCTACTCACTACCCTCGCCCGCCGTCAGCTCGCGCTCGGCCAGTCGGCAGTCCTCGATAGCGTTGCCGGCACTACTTCCATTCGGACAACTTGGCGCAAATTAGCCGAAGAGTTTCGGGCTGAATGGTTCGTCGTTGAGTGCATCTGCTCGGATTCGAAACTGCACAGGCGGAGGCTTTCCCGGCGGCGGCGCGGAATTCCGGGATGGCCGGAACTCGATTGGTCCGAAGTGGAGCGTGTGCAGAGCTATTTCGCACCCTGGGACGAGGAACGTCTGATCCTCGATTCCACGGAACCACTGTCCGAGAACCTCGCTCGCGCCATCGCTTACGTGCGTGAGCCAGTTGCCTAACCCGGTTTGCCCACAAAAATAACCGGGATACTTTGCGAAATGGCAGCGACTAGATTGTTGCCTCTGTAATTTGTCCTAGCGACGAACGACGAGAGAGCTTTGATCTCATGATTCGAGAAAATGCCGCTGCATTTGAATCCATCTCTGTTGCTCCCTCCATCGGCGATGACTTTTATTTTATCAGCAGAGAAATTCCTTAATGAGGCAGGCAAATGGTAGGGCCAGTGGGGCATTGGACACGATAGGCGTGGCCCTACAGATCGTCCTTTCCTTGGAAGGGAGCTGCGAGTAACATGGCACACTAACGACATACAGCTCTACGCAAACGAGACTTCCGAGAATAAGAATGCCTAACGATTGCGCGTGGCCGAGGCGGACAAGGCCCGCGGCCGACACGCACCTGCGGGCGCGTGGACAACCCAGTTGTTATGGCTGATTTCATATCCAATTTAACAGGAGAACAGGCCCTTCAGATTCTGCGGCGCCTGGCCGACAAAGGTGGAAGCCTCGCCGAAACGGTTCGTGACGAAGCAAAAGACATTCTGGCTGTCGTTGACATAGACGAGACTGCTGAAGAAGTCTTTTTCTACTTAGACTGTATCGATGTACATGACTGTTGGGACAAGTCTGGCCCAAGCAGACACGGATATACGTCTCCGGACGACGCAGCCGCTGAGCTTATTGAGGAGGAACTTCAGCCGTTCCTCGACCAGCCGGACCGATATCATGACCTCGGGATGGCCGAGCAGGAGCGGGATTACTGCATGGGGATCGTTCTCGGGGCATACAAGTATGAACATGAGTCCAAGTCCGAGTTCAAAAGCTGGTGCACAGACATTCCACTCGAGTATGTCAGCGATCTGCTGGATCGGTGGCGGGCGAGGAAACACAATCCGTCTGCTTCCGTCGAAATGAACGAGTTCATACGTCGGCGCTGCCCGGAATGGGCACGTTACCTGATTCGGAGTCACGATAGGCCGTCCGTTTGAAATGACGATTATGCCAGTTTCTACCCCCGAGGACTGAGTTCCGCTTAATCGGCACTTCGATTAATAGGTCCTTTGTCGAGGCCTGTTGCCGCCAACTATGGTGCAATATGATCCGAAGTTCCTCGCCAGGGCGTTGCGGCGGCAAGGGATTGCCGCCCTCCATTTCTCGGATGACGCCTCGGATTTGGAGGGCGCTAATCCTTTGGCACCGCCGACCTTCCACGGTGGCGAAACTGTTAAGCCGGTTCATTAAGAGGTTCGTCATCGAGGCCTGCGGCCATCAACTATAGCTGGAACATGAACCGTACGACCGTGCAATCTGGAGGGCCGAGGGCCCCGAGGCCGAGAGTAGGATTAAGATTACGATTGGGAAGCGAAACTCTGGTCGGGCTCATTACCATGACACGCATCAATGACCAGGCCTACCTCCTGGGGAGGCAGTATAAGACATCCACGAACCTGAATTCGCGTGCCAGCCTGCATGCCGCATTCTCGAGACCAAGCGCCAAGCGATAGCTCAGACTTGTAGGCGTCACGGAGTGGTTCGCCTGGACGCGCCGTGCGGCGCGGGCCGCATTATGTATCATCTTGCCCGTGCGGGCTACCGGGTTGTGGGGGTCGATTACTCGTGGAGCAAATCCTTGGTTTCCCTGACGGCCATCATTACAGTCGCTCCAGTCAACGTATTGTGGTCGTGGGCCGAAAGGCAAAGTGAATAATCAGTCAGCTTACAGAGGCCGGCACAAGCAATCCGCTATCTTTTAATGCCGAGCGTATCCGTTCCCGTTCGGCCGCGCCAATAGGAACGAGAGGAGGGCGGACGACCGCGCGGTCGATTCGGCCGAGCATGACCAGCGCTTCCTTCATGCGGTTATGCATATCCACAAACGGTGGCGCGTAAAATACCCGGACGAGTGGTTCGAGGCGATCATTGAGGCGCCTTCCCTCTTCGAGATCGCCGGCTTGCACGGCCGTGAAGAGATCACAATGCAGGTCCGCGGTGACACTGCCCATACCTGAGATGGAACCGTCCGCTCCCAGTACATAACTGGCGAACAGTGACATTGTATAGCTGCTTAACAGGGCAATCTTACGATCGCAGTCGCGCAGCGCGCGCAGATTGCGTTCAAAATGGACCATGTTGTTGCTCCATTCCTTGACAGCGGCAATGTTTGGGATCTCGGCAAGTTTCTGCAGCGTCTCCGGGCTGTATCCGATTCCCGATTCCAGGGGATATTCGAATACGACGACAGGAAGGTCCGTGGCATCGGCAATGGATTGAAAATGGGTCAACACCATCTCCGGTCGGAGCTGAGCGCCCCACATGAAAATAGAGGGAGGAAATACCAGAAGCCCGGAAGCACCCGCCCGTTCCGCTTCTCTTGCCAGAACACCGGCTTCCCTCGAGTTTTCGGTGAAGATTCCGGTGATGAGCGGAGTGAGATCACCCACTTCGTCGAGAGCGATCGCGAGGGCAAGGCGGCGTTCCTCGTGATTGAGGGATGAAACCTCTGCGGCATGACCATTGCAGACGATCGCATTCACCCCGTCAACCTGTGCCAGCCAGGAAAGATGGCGCCGGTAATTCACCTCGTCGATCGAAAGGTCATCGTTGAACGGGAGCAGATTTGCCGGCATGGCTCCTCGGAAATCGAGCGTTCTGGCCATGAATTCATGGTTCTGAAACAGTGCCGTCTGTCCAGCTCGATTTGCACTTCGTTGAAGGCTTCAGTCGGGAGGGCCTTCTCGCTTCGCTCGTGAACAGTTCTCAGGATTCAGTCGTGCGGACGAACAACAGCCTGGAATCGGCTATCTCACATTCCTTAAGTACCAAACTTTATTCCATATGGATCATAGTTTGGATTCTGCTCGAAGATCGAGCTGCTTCTGGAGTGCCATGATTGAGATCCAGCGCCCGAAATCTGGCGACAACCTGCCTTCGGCCTTGAATCAGCACCTCTAATGACGCAACGTCGTTTGACATCCGGGCGCGAATGCCGTGCGCGAGATAATCCTGACACTCGATAGGAACGAGTCTTTACAGAAGCTGGGCATAACCATGTCGGAACGAAAAATCACCTCGCGCGAACGTGATCTCATCGACCGAGCATGGCGCGTGCTGCCGGGAGGCAGTATCGGCAATCTCTACCACGATACGGTGATCGTAAGAGGTCGGGCGGGGCGCGTCTGGGATGTAAGCGGACGGGAGTATATCGACTGTTTACTGGGTTAGGGACCCATGCTCGTAGGCCACGCCCACCCCAGGTGGTGGCGGCGGTTCAGGAACAGGTCGAACGAGGCACAACCTTTTTCGGCAATAACGAGCACGCCATTGAGCTGGCCGAAAAGGTCGTCGAGGCCGTACCCTGCGCCCAGAAGGTGCGGTTCGTCAGTTCCGGCACGGAAGCGATCCAATACGCCATACGGACAGCCCGGGCACATCGGAAGCGCGATTATGTCATGAAACTTGAGGGGGGATTCCATGGCATGAGCGACCATGCGCTAATGAGCGTGACCTCTCAGGACCCTCCCGATTACCCGAAGGCGGTGGCCGATTCAGCGGGCATTTCGAAGTCGATTCCTGAACGAACATTGATCGCGCCATTCAATGATATCGAGAGGACCACGGCGCTCATCGCCCGACACCACGACCTGCTCGGCTGTGTCGTCGCGGAACCTTTTCAGCGGTCGATTCCACCCCAACCGGGGTTCCTCGAATCCCTGCGCGAGGTCACGTCGCGTTACCAGGTACCGCTCATTTTCGACGAGGTGGTGACGGGCTTTCGTTTCGCCTATGGGGGAGCGCAGGAATACTACGGCGTGGTCCCTGATCTCTGCGCCTTGGGCAAGGTCCTTTCCGGGGGCTTTCCGCTGGCCGCGGTCGCTGGCCGCGAAGATCTAATGTCCCATTTTGATCCGGCCGCCGCGCGAGAGGATTTTCTGCCCCAGATCGGTACCCTGAGCGGAAATCCGGTGGCCTGTGTGGCGGGTCTGGCCACACTTGCACTTTTGAGGGAACCGGGAACCTACGAAAACCTCTTTGCCACCGGGCAGCGCATCAAGGATGGACTTCAGCAATGTCTTGAAAAGGCGGGATTGGCCGCGCATGTAATCGGTGAACCTCCACTGTTTGACATATTTTTCTCCGCCTCACCTCCGCACGACTACCGATCCTCCATGGCCAATGATGCGCCGACATTGCGCCGGTTTAATCAGTTGCTCCTGGAGTACGGTGTTTTGAAGGGCGACGTGAAGTTCTACATATCCACGGCGCACACGGAACAGGACATAGAGTGCATTCTGCAGGCCTTTGCCAAGGTCATTGATCGACTCAAAGAAGAAGCACTCACCGATACCCAGGAGTAGCCCGGAAATCTCTCGTGGCGCACTGCCTATCAAAGCATAGTGGTGATTGCGGTGCGTGAGTCTGCCAGGCGAAGCCAAGGTAGAAGCGGCGTCTCGCCGCTTTTCGCTCTCTGCATTGGGCGAAGGTCAAGCGGCGAGACGCCGCTTCTACTTTATTGGTCGCTGAACGTTAACTGCAAACCTTGTCAACGATTACGATTAGTTGACGGATTTGTAACCTCCCGTGGGCAAGGCGCGGGAGAGAAAGCAGGTGCCGGGAAGGTTGGCCGCTCCTGCTCAGAGATCATTTCCAGCTTTCCCCGCTCGTTCACGCGCTGGCCACAGACCGCCTCCAAAAATTCCGGAAACCATGCAGGCACTGAGCCTAAAGGCACCGTCCCCGGTCAACCGGCGTTGGGATCGACACACTTGGGTCCAAGCAATGCTTCCTGCATCTCGAAGATCTGGGGAAAGTTCTCGGCTTCGACATTCAGTTCAATCCACTCCTGCATATCGTCGGGCACATCATCGTCGCGATAGATCGCATCAACCGGACATTCCGCTACGCAGGCATCGCAATCGATACAGCTGTCCGGATTGATGTAAAGACGATCAGGAGTTTCGTGAAACGCCTCTACAGGGCAGACATCTACGCAGTTCGTATATTTGCAATCAACACACTTTCCCGTTACTATATATGTCATGGTATGATCCTATCGAAACGGGATTGAAACAGGCCTTTTCAAAATCGCAATGCCATAAATAGATCTTCGGCCAAAGAGTTCAATCCGCCCGCTTGGCGCGCTCGGCATCGAGGAGGGCCACGATCGCAATTTCACCGGCGCGCTGGGCATGGTCCATTGCAGTCAATCCATCCGCGTCCCGCGTTTCGAGGTCGCCGGAATAGCCGAGCATAACGTTCACTGAACCCAAATCGCCCTGACGGGAAGCAAACATCAAGGCGGTCCGCCCCTTGACATCGGCCCGATCCGGATCCAACCCGATATCCAGGCAGCGCTCCAGAATCTTCCGGTTCTTTCCTTTTAAAGCCGCCACCAGCACACTATTCCCATTCTTATCTGTGGCCGTTGTATCAATGTCGAGTCTCAGAAGCTGATCAAAGATAACGGCGTTGCCTCCCGCCGCAGCCGCGTGAAGAATCGTCCAACCGGAGCGATCCTTGACCCACACTTTGCGACTGAAGTCCAGAATCGCCCGGAAGATCTCCTCATTGCCGCCCTCCGCCGCCGCCATCAAGACGGTGTAGCCGCTGCCATCCGTTCCCGCCAGGTCCGGATCCTGTTTGCGTGCTGCGTTGAAGATCTCCGCGTTCCCACCCTGGGCGGCGGACATCAAAAGGGAATACCCGTCATTGTCTTTGCGACTGCCATACCCCACCTTTTGCAGCATCAATTCAAAGATCCTGCTATTGCCTCCCAAGGCCGCCGCCATCTGCGCGGTGAAGCCACGATCGTCTTTAATGCCGGGATCCGCACCTTTCCTCAACAGCGTGATGACCACCGACTCATTTCCTTTGGCCGCCGCCTCCATGATCGGAGTCCAACCATTCGCCCGCGCTGAATCGGGATCAGCTCTAAGGTCGATCAGGTCGCTAATTCTACCGTCATCCCCCTTTTCGATCGCATCCCAGAGCCGTAAATGCAGTTCCTGGTAGCGACTCAACTCGGCCTTTGTACTTTGGCCCATTGTCGTTGCGGCACAACAGCAGGATAAGACGGACAAGAAGATCGCCCATCGCCTCAGTACTCGAATTCGTATATACCGTGAAGTATGTGGGAGCGCAGTGCGAATGACCGATGAAAGAAGGAGACCGGCCCGTTTCATGGCCTCCAGGCAACTGCCGACAGTTGTGACTGGGATCATGGTAATTCCTCGATCATTTGGAAAGTCAATCGCAAGCGGTAGTCCCGACCACTGGGAGGGGACTCGACCGTGCGGACCCGATCAAAAGCTGCCATTACCGAATTGTCAAAGAGCTCGTTTCCCGACGACTGCACAAAATCAACAGCGCCAATCGCCCCTTCCGGGACAACGGAGAATTCGACCACGGCCTGATATTCCCTACCTGAAAGCCCTCGAGGTTTTCTCCACGCATCGTTAATGCTTTTCCGCACACGGGACAGGTACTCACTTTCTCGGTCGCGTTCGCGGGGCGAAGCCACCTCAGCCGGCCAACGCTCGATTCGAGTGAGGACACGCTCTAGATGGGATCGAATAGACTCAGTATCGATGGTGGGCACCACGACTTTGGGCGGCTCCCGGCCTCGGAAAGGTTCCGGTAAATCGCGGGGATCTCCATGGTCGCGCACGAAATTCCGGAATGACACGCGGGGAGGCGGCGCCGGGTCCGGAGAACCCACTGCAACCTGCTGGGATACTTCGGTATACTGCTGAGTATCGTCAGGCCCGGGCAACGCGACGGAAGAATCTACCGGATCTTGCGGAAGTGGTTGGTCGCCGGCCTTAACAGCCTCCTCGGGGGGAGGCACCAGTGCGAAGACCGTGGGCTCATTACGGCGCCAAAGCCATCCCAGGAAACTTCCCCCCAACAGTACCAGCAATGCCAGGACATGCAGGGAGGCAGAGCACCAGAACGCCTTCTTTGTTGTATCGTCGATGAGCTTCAAATTCGGGTAGAAGTCTTATTTCACGCGAGTATCCAAACTGATCCTGGAAAGGTTGTTTCGGGTCACCAAGTCCAAGACGGAAACCACAGCTTGGTACTGCAATCGGAAATCCGCCCGGATATTGACGACCGGGGGATTACCGCCACTGGCCAAACCCTCCAGCAACTCATCGGTCTCTTCCAAGCTGACTTCGCGGTCGCCCCAGAAAATATTACCCGCCGCGTCGATAGCTATGGTCTGGTAATCTCTGCTGTCGACGGCCGTCTGCGGCTTCTGGCTTTCACTCGGTAAACTGAGATCAATCGACTGCTCCAGGAGCGGCGTCGTGATCATAAATATGATAAGGAGCGCAAACGCCAGATCGATCAACGGCGTCACGTTAATCTCTGAAATCGCGCCCAAGCGCTCCCGCCGGTGAAAATCCCTTGCCATCCTTCGTCTCCCGGTCAGACCACCTATTCCGATGCTCCACCTTCCCTTGATTCCAACTCGATTCCATCAGCCAGGGAACTGGCAAAACTTTCGAGTTCCGTAATCATGACCTTGGTCTGTGTGAGGAGGAAATTGTAGCCGAAAACCGAAGGTATCGCCACCAGCAAGGCCGCCACCGTGGTCAATAACGCACCGGAAACGCCGGGCGCCAACATCTGGATACTGGCGCCGCTACGTGTTGCAATGCCTCCAAAGGCATCCATAACTCCCCAAACCGTACCCAGCAGACCCATGAATGGCGCCCCGGTGACAATCGATCCCAATAACACCATCTTCGATTCATACCGGATGCAGGACTGTGCCAGGCTGCGCTGAAGTGCATTTTCGACATGTCCGATGCGGCTGCTTAAGGAAATGGATCCGCCATAGGCACGATAGTAGGCATCAGTCGCTTCCCTCATCATCGCGGCATACGGTCCCCGGTTTACTTTGATGGCGTCGCGATCAAACTTCAGCAGTGACCTGGCTTGTCCCGCCCGGCGCTCTAAGTCGAGATTGAGTTTCCGCAGGCGCGAGAGGTCGATGTACTTCCCGATCATGACCGTCCAAGCAAGGAGACTGAACAGAATCAATGCCAAGACGATGACTTTACCTGCCAGGTTCGACTGGCTGAAATAGACGAAGATGTTGGGTGCTCCCTGAGTGAGAATAACGGTATTCAGAATTTCCATTTGAAACGGTTAACTTTGGTGCCGAGCGTTAGGGAAAATTCCCCCTGAGTCAGCTCGGAACGCTCCATAGTTCTCGCGAATTTCCTTGGCTCGTTTCATTTTTCAAGCGCCTTCCTACGCTAGCGGAAACGGTGCTCAGGTGTCAGGGAAATTCGCCCCAATCGACAGCCAACTTCGGGTATTCAAGTCAAGAAACCAACGAGGATCGGCCGAATCGCGAAGGTAAAACAGCCACCCTCTGGACTCGAGGCGATATAGGAACGAATAGATTGTCCCAGCCGTCCACATCCAGCCGAGATCCTCGGTCCACAGCCATACGCTTTCGGTCGTTTCGTCCTCCACCCACATCCATCCATGCTCGCGGTGATTGATCCACGGAAAGCCCGAGTCATTGATCACTCCGAACCAAGTCGACCATAGCCACCCGGCGCCCAGATCGACGTATTCAGCCCAGAGAACACGATCAGGGGAAGCCCCCGAGGCACCCTCCGCGGGGACTATTCTGAGAAGATTGTCGATTCCCAGCACATAGAGTTCGCCCATACCATCCTGACCGATACTAAGAAGGCGATTCGGCAGTGAGGCACCTGTTGGATCGATACGGAACTCGAAAACCTTACCTGAATCGACGTCTCCGTAGAATAGCCGCGCCACCTCCGGGATGGGATCTTCGTCATCACGATTTCCTTGGTAATCGCCGAATACATACTTTCCCGCCAGCTCCGAAATCCTGCTTCCCCGATAAACATACCCTCCGGTCACCGAGGCGCCGTCCTGGTGATCGTACTCGAATAGCGGCAGCACATCGCCCGGTCGCGCCACACCGCCCGGTAGCTTAGAATTTTCGAACGAGCCCTCGCGACGATTCCAGCCGAAACTGACGTTTCCCGGCGCGGTGACGAGAATCCGATTGATCTCCTCCACATCGTCCTGCCCCACGTCGCCGATATAAAGGTAGTCCGTTTCATGATCCAGGGAAATGCGGTAGGGATTCCTCAACCCGAATACCCAGATCTCGCCCAGCGCGCTCCCCACCGTGGAAAACGGATTCTGTGCCGGAATACTGTATTGACCGTTCAGGCTCTGAAACCCTTGCATTCCGAGTGGATCGATTCTCAGGATCTTGCCATAGACATTGTTCAGGGATTCTGCATTTCTCGAAGTTTCGCTGGCATTACCCCCGTCTCCAGTTGCTATATACAGCCAACCGTTACGATCGAACACCAGGTCGTTGAGATTGTGACTGCGAATTGGCTGCTTCACCCGCATGAGCTCCCGAAGCGCATCCCCATTATAGATCTCGGCCCGCTCGTCAAGCGTACGATATTCGTAGACCACACTCTGGTGATCATTGCCTTGACCGAATTCCGGCTCGAAGTCCGCCGGTCCGCCGTCCGGTCCCTCGGGCTGAATGGTGTAGAAACGGCCTTGTCCAGGGGCTCCACCGACTGCGAAATCAGGGTGAAAGGCTATTGCCGTCATGGCCACGTCTCCACGGTCAACGGTCGACTCATTGGCGGCGTCCAGATAAAGTGACGCGCCGCCAAATTCGGCATCGATCAGGTAGATCTCCGAGTCTCGCGTGCACACAAACAGGCGCCCCAGCCCATCGACCGCCATGTCCGTGGGTATCGGTAGTCCCGCCGCGACTACCTCCAGCCGCACCAGGATATTGTCGTCGTCAACGGTTACACCGGGCAGCAGGTCGCGCTCGGCACCGTCCAGAAAATGCACCAGACCTAGTAGGCCTGCCATAGCGCCGGCACAGCGGGAGGCGAGACTGCCCAATATCAGGAGGGACCCATATTTCATCCCTCAGTACCTGCCCATCACCCCACCCACTTCCACAACGAAATGCTCAGGTTTCGGAACGTCAACGGAAGCCATTTGTCTGAGCATTTCCAGCTCGACCGGACCTCTGGGCACATCCTCCTCCTCGTCGTATAGATAATACTGTTGATCGTTCATACTACAATCCGGGTGTAAGCGCTTCAATCAGGCCTCCGGACCCAACTCCCCCTCTGCAGGCGCTCGAGGGATCTGGTTAGTTCGCGCAGGCTCTCCACGTTATGGACCGGTGCCAGAAGATCGATATGCTTGAGTGCAACCTGCATGCCGCGACAACTGGGGCGAAAATCCTTGGATCCCATGAGCGGATTCAGCCAAATAAGTGCCCGTAAACGCCTCCTCATCTGTGCCATGGTGGAGTCCAGAAGATCGATTTCACCGGTATCCCAACCGTCGCTGATAATCAGCAGGATGCTACGCTTGTCGAGCATGTCCCCTCCGTAGCCATTGAGAAAGGTCTCGAAGCAGAAGCCCATGCGGGTACCGCCTGACCATTCCGGAACCGACTCCGAGAGCCCAGCGAGCGCATCCCGGAAACGGTCCTGCCGAAGTATATTGGTGACCCGAACCAGCGAGGTACTGAAAACGAACGTCTCGACCCGCCGATAGCGTTTCTGGAAGGCAACCAGGAATTGAAGCAGAAAGCGGCTGTAGAGTTCCATCGAGCGGCTGACATCACAGAGAATGACGAGCTTGAGCCTTTTTCGGGCGGGACGCTGGTAGGCCAGGTCAAACAGCTCACCTCCTCGTCTCAAGCTGTTCCTAAGGGTTCGACGCAAGTCGAGGTCGATGCTTCGGCAGGTGTGCTGCTGGCGCCGACCAAAACGTAATGCCAGCCGGCGCCCGAGTTCTTCAATGGCTTTTAGGAGGTCGTCGCGATCCTCCTCACGAAATCCGCTGAAATCTCGGCGTGACCGCACCACGAAGGGGCTGTACCCGGAAGCTTCCATGTCCTCTTCAGGAGTATCGTCGCGGTTTAACCAGTCGCGGATGCTGATGAAATCTCCTCGATTCTTCCGTTGGGGCCGTTCTGCCGGTCGCGAGCTTTTCCTCTCCTCGCCGATACTGCCAGGGGGCATGTCGTGAACATGATCCCAAACGCGCCAATAGATGTTGAATATTCGGTCAAAAATCGCCTGTTCGTCGTGACTCTTAGCCAGACAGGTCCTCAACGCGGCCCGGAACTGGCCCTCGGCGCCCAGGTCAATCAGCTCCAGCGCCCGCACCGCATCGCGTTGCTCGACCAGAACACAGGCGGCACCCTCTTCCCGCATACGTTGGCAGAATCCTACCAAGTTGCCACTTAGCCGCCTTCTAAGTGCGATTAATGGCTGAAGGACCCGTTCCCGTTGCAGGCCCGAGATCACGCCACCGACGAGTCCGACGAATCCAGCGCAGACGGTTTGTCCGGAGCCAGACGCGAACGCACGCCTACGCGCTCCAGGAATTCGCCCAACGACTCGCTAATCCGATTTAGATCATGCCAGTCTTTGAATACGATGCCCAATGTCGCCTCCACCATCTCCGGATCGAGGCAGTCGCGATGGAGGGCCACAAGCGCGCGTGCCCAATCCAGGGATTCTGCAACTCCCGGCACTTTCTCGAACTGCTCCTTCCGAATCAGTTCCATAAATCGGCAGATTTGTATGGCCAAACGTTCGTCAATGCCGGGAACCTTGCACTGCAGGATAGCAAGTTCCTTCTCGAAATCGGGATATTCGATCCAAAGATAAAGACACCGCCGTCGCACCGCATCGGATAGCTCGCGTGTCCGATTGCTCGTTAAAACGACATGGGGTTTACTTCTGGCCTGAATCGTTCCGATCTCCGGGATGCTGATCTGCCATTCCGACAGAATCTCCAGAAGGAAACTCTCAAACTCCTCATCGGCACGGTCCAATTCGTCGATCAGGAGGACAGGTGCGCGATCCCGGGTAATTGCCTCCAGCAGGGGGCGTTTCAACAAAAAGGCCTCTCCGAAGATTGTGGCCTCTTTCTCCTCAACCGTCTTGTCGACGTGTTCCTCGAGCTTCAGGTGAAGCAATTGTCGCTGGTAGTTCCATTCGTATAGCGCTGCATTGGCGTCTAATCCCTCATAGCACTGCAGCCTTATCAGCTTCGTATCCATGGCCTGCGCCATAACCTTCGCGATTTCGGTCTTGCCCACACCCGCGGGACCTTCGACGAGCAATGGTTTTTCCAGCGTCTGCGCCAGGAAAATGGCCACGGCAATATTCCTGTCGGCAACATAATTCTGTGCCTCGAGCATTTTCTGTATCGGCTCAACGTTGAGAATACTCATTGGAAGCATGATCTACCTTGATTTTGTCGGACTTAAAGTTCGACAAGCTCCTAGCGTTCATTTCGCGACAGATTTGACAATCGCAATCATTTCCAGAAAGCCCCTGCTTGCGTTTTAGTAACGTATCCCGTTGCCAACACGTTGGATATCCCGTTTGTTCGGAATCGGTCACGAACCCTACCTGAAGAGGAAAAGACCAACAATCCTCCGGAGCAAGTGTGGAGCATTTACGTCCTCAATCAGGACGGCAGCGATAATCTACGCCACTACGTCCCACTTATGGCAGCCGCCTCGGTCCCCTATATCGATGAAGACTCCTTCGCGTTCAGACAACAAGTATGATTAGGATTAAGATTACGACTAGGAGGCAAAAATCTGCTCGAGTTCATTACGATGAAAGCAGTTGCGTATTGGCTTGGAGTCAGCCGTCGCAGGGCTCAGGATGAAAACTGATTACAAGCCTATGTCCACGAATAAGCATGGTTGTCCGGAGGAACTCCGTGACGCCCTGAACGGTCCGATTCCTTCGGTGCGCACACCCTTTACGCGAGACGGGAGGCCCGACTTCGATGGGGTTCGATCTCAGGTCGACTTTCTCATCGCGGGCCAGGCGAAGACGCTCATGCTGACCTATGGCGACAGCTTGCATTCTGTTTTGACCGATGATGAGGTAGCTGAACTGGCGCGGGTGGTGGTCGAACACAACAAGCGCCGGGCCAAGGTAATCGCGGCAGACCGGGGCTTGGCGACGCGAAAAGCCGTCGCTTACGCAGAATACTGCCAGCAGATCGGCGCCGATTTGCTGATGCTGCTGCCACCTGATTGGGCTGCTTCCACCACTCCGAGTACTCTCGTCGACCATTTCTGCGCCGTTGGCCGGCACCTGCCTACAATGCTGGTGACAGCGTTTTTCAATCAATCCGGTGTTTTTGGAGCCCGGTCCCCAAGCTTCCATATGGACGTCATTCGCAACCTTTACGAGCGCGCGCCCAACCAGATTGCTGTTAAGGACGATGTATTGGGCGATGCCGGGAACAGCATGTGCATGATGACCCACGACCGTTGGGCCGTCGTATCGGGAGGGTTGATGTCCAACCACCTGCTTCAGGTGCCCTATGGCGTCGATGGCTATCTCTGTTTATTGATGAGCTGCAAACCAGAGATTTCCTGGCAATATTTCAACGCCGTAAAGAGTCTCGATTTTCCAATCGCTTGGAAGATCATCCGAGATATCGAAAGACCATTGATGAGTGTGATGCGGTCCTTTGAAGGCGGCTTCAATACCGCCGTCCATGGAATGGCCGAACTCTTCGGCATAAATGGACGCTACCTCCCGCCTCCTTATCACACAATGACCGATGAGCAGATGGAAAAGATGGCCCATTCTCTTGGTAAATTGAACCTGTTGTGACTTCCGAATTATAAATAAGCACCTGCCGCTGGACTATCCGGCCCTGGTTTGCCATGCATCTCGGCTACAGCACTTATGCGATGAAGGAGCTCGATGTCTTCGAGGTGCTGCCGCGTTTGCAGGCGATGGGATACGACACCGTTGAGATTACAGTCCGCGACGGCTGGTCCACGGCGGCGGGAAACTTTGACAGGCCCTCCCGGATTCGCCTGGCGAAGGCGTTTCAGGACCTGGGTTTTCCGCCTCCGCCCTTGATGGATGAGCTGCCGAACTGTCTCCCTGGCCCGGGGTTGGCAGATACCCTGCGCCGATTCGAGGCAAGCTGCATTCTCGCGGAAGACTTGAACTTCCGGGATGGCCACGCCGTAATCACCAGCACTCTGGGCGGCTTGTCTTCGCCTTGGGAGGAGGCCAAGCAGGCAATCTGCGAGGGTCTGCTCCAACTCGCCGATATGGCGGAACAGCACGGGGTCATTCTAGCTCTCGAGCCCCATGTGGGAAACGAATTTGATACCCCCGAAAAAGCTGTCTGGATTATGGAAAAAACCCGGCATCCCTCCCTCAAACTCAACTTTGATATCAGCCACTTTCACGTTCAAGGCCTCGACTTGACCCACTGCGTCAAGCTCTGCTCACCTTACGCCGTTCATACCCACATCAAAGATGGCAGTATGGTGAACGATAAAGTTCGGTTTCTTCTCCCGGGCGAAGGAAACCTCGATCTTACGGCCTACATGCTGGCAATGAAAAAGTCGGGGTCGAAAATACCGATTACTGTCGAAGTCAGCGCAATGATCTGGACGCGTCCCGACTACGACCCCTGGTCGAGCGCTCAGTATTGTTACCGCGTCCTGGACGAGGCCCGCGAGAACGCCGACGCCATCCTGCAGTCCTCAGCGTCGGAGTTGAATTAGCCCGCATCTGTGATACTTCAATCCTGGAACGGGTTGTCAGGCCTTCTCGATTCGCTCGTGAACAGGTTTTAGTGTTCAGGTGTCAGGACTCGATTGCGCTTCCTCAGAACTGTCACCTGTTCCGAGCGAAGTGACATTCCTCAACCCGCCACCTGAAACCTCTCCTAAGTTTCACTCCCGTTTGATCCGGCAAGCGTCAGCGCAGCTGGAGGTGCATCTCTTCTGCAATTGGACTGCGCTCCGGACAAGGAAGGAAATATCGTGGTGTGGGTTCCCGGCAGCACCTGCATGCAGCCGTTTTCTTCAGTGGCCTCGTCCAGCGCCAGCCAGAATGATATATTCGCTTCGGGAATGAGTTTGAAATAGGCGCCGTCCTGGTGCCACGGTATGCGCCCGCCCTCTACCGTGCCCGCTGCCTTGAGCAAAATCGAGCTGCGCCAGAGCAGGAGGTTGGGCCCATAAAGCCAGGGCTGTTTCATCTGCGTGGCCAACTCGGTGATAGACAAGGAGGTATTAAAAAATAACTAGACTTTTCTGGTCGATTCCGGCAATCCTGAAGCATGAAACAGCGCCAGGAAAGCAGTCCCCCCCATCTTTTTGGTCAGATTGTTGTGCGTCTGATCGAGCCTGACGAGCGCGAGCGCTTTGATCGGTTGCTGGTCGAGAAGCACTACCTGCATAGCGCCCGGCTGGGCGGACGCCATATGCGTTATGTCGCGGAACTGAACGGCGATTGGATTGCCCTGATCGCCTTTTGCGGGGCCGCACCCTATGTCAAGGCTCGGGAAAAATGGATCGGCTGGAGTGCGCGCCAGCGTGCCCGGCGGCTGGGCTTTGTGGTCAACAACAGCCGCTTTTTGGTGCTGCCGGAGCGGGGCCAGTTCCCCAATCTGGCTTCGCGGGTGCTGGGGCTTTGTCTCCGACGGCTCTGTGCCGATTGGCAGCAGCAGTGGGACCAACCGGTGCTTTTGGTGGAGAGCTTCGTGGACGAAAGCCGTTACCGGGGCACCTGCTATCGGGCCTGCGGCTTTGAGGCCGTGGGCATGAGCGGCGGTTTTGCTCGGTGCAGCCGTGATTATTACAGCGAGCACGGCCAGCCCAAACAGCTTTACTTACGGGCAGTGCGCAAAAACGCCGCCGCGCTGCTGCGCCAGGGGCGTCTGCCTGCCGAGTTGGCCGAGTATGAGCAAAACCTCAGCGGGCCGTGCCCTTTACGGGCCGAGGCATTGGGCTCGCTGCTGGATCTGTTCAAAACTCTCAAGGACAAGCGCCGCGGGCACGGCCTGCGTCATCGCCAGGCTTTTGTGCTGGCTTGTGCAACGGTGGCCATGCTCATGGGCGCCGGGGGCTACCAGGCCTTTGAAGATGTATCCAGGAAGCTGAGCCAACGACAGTTGCGGGCGCTGGGCTGCCGCTACCACCCCAAAGCCAAAAAGTACCTGCCCCCAAGTGATACCACTTTCTTCCGGGTAATCAACCAGGTCGATGCAGTGCACTTCGCCCAACTGGCAGGCCAATGGATGATGGGACGGGAGATCTCCGTATTGGAGCGTTTGGCCGTCGACGGGAAGCTCTTGCGCGGCAGCGGACGTGGCGATGGCAAGCCCCTGCAGTTGCTCTCGGCGGTGAGCCATCGATTGCGCCTGACCGTAGCCCAACTGGCTATTGCAGAAAAAAGCAACGAGATCCCGGCACTGTCCCGACGTGTCGGGACTCGAAACACTCCCCTGCCTGGAGGGCAGCGTGATCACTGCCGATGCCATGCAATGTCAACAACAGGCCACCCGCTACCTTACTCAGCAGCGCGGGGCCGATTATCTGTTCGGTCTCAAAGCCAATCAAGAAGGCATTCTGGAACGGGCCCAAGTGAAGTTGCCGCAAGATTTTTTTTCCCTGTGAATACGACACCGGCTGGAGCAAAGAGCACGGGCGGCTGCAGCGTTGGCGCCTCCAACGCAAGGAGACCACTCCCGAACAGGCCGGCCTATGCGGGTGCTGGCAGTTCATCGCCGTTTGGCGCGACCGCCACTATCTGCGCAAAGGCAAGGTGATCAAGCAAGAGCAAGAATACAGCTACTACGTCACCAGCCTGGCCTGCGCCGAGAGCACCCAAGGGCAAATAGCGCAAATCATCCGTGGACACTGGAACGCGGTCGAAAACGGTTCCCATTACCGGCGCGACGTGACCCTGGGTGAAGATGCCTCCCTCATCAGCGGACGGGCTGGCGCCCACGTCATGGCCACCCTGCGCAATCTCGTGCTGGGCTTGTTCGAGCTCCAAAAGCACGGTGGTAAAACCGATGGCTATGTCCCCGGCTGGCAACGCAAAATGAGCGGATCCAATGCCCTCACGCTGATCAAGGCCAAAAACTGAATTTCGTGGTAAAAACGGCCAAAGTACAATTGCACCGCCGCGACGATCCCGCATCCACGCGAACCAGTCAAAGGGGTGGCCGCTATCCTGCACGCGCAGAGCGCCCCCCGATGGCGGCTGGAACAGGAGCTACCCGGCGCCGAGGCCGCCACTGAGGGCCCGGCGCGCCGGACTTCTGGAAAGGCTCATCGAAAAAGGCGCCTCCCGGCGCCATGATCCAGCAGAGCCCTGTCAGACGAAATAGCCGTGGCAAACCTATCCCTCCATCAGGAATTTGCTGGCAACTTCCCACTTCCGGCTTATTGTTGTGTGGCTCTCACATGAACGAGGATTCCTCACCTCCTGAGCCCCGAACCAGGTTTCGTGACCTGGTGGTCGACCAACTGCGGATCGAGGATTTTCGGCTGTATGGAGGCGACTCCGACGACTACTTCCTATCCCTGATTGCCTGCGGGAGCGATTGCCGGGTCGAGTCGGTTTCTCGCGCCGAGATCGAACCCTGCATACTCGAAAATCACAGCCATCCCATAAGGCCTAAACCCTGAAGGCAAGCCTGAGGGATGGAGCGGGATAGCGGTTGATATTGGGAAAAAGTCAAAATGTAAAACAGGGGGGAAATGGTTGATATGGACGGATGCTGTCCCACAGAGCTAAGGGGAGAAACCGGGCAGGTAAGCCTGTTGAGGCTGGGAACACATTCGATATCGGGTTCGTGCTGTCCCATAGAAGTCCGCCAGATCGAAAAGCCCGAAGCGGTCCCAGAGCACGCCGCGCACGAGCGTAAACAACCGGGTGAAGCTGTGCGGCCACTGGCTGATAAAGGCAATGTATCGGAGCAGAACGAGCAGCAGCAGGGCGGCCCACAGCTGCCAACGGATGGCCTGCTTGGAATGCCCGAGAAAATCGCAGACCTTGAAGGTTTGCTTGATCTGCTTGAAAAACACCTCGATGCCCCAGCGGCAGCGGTAGAGGGCGCAGACACTGGAAGGGGCCCAGTCCATGTTGTTGGTGAGGAAAACCATGACGACCCACTCGCCGTTGACTTCCACTTCGGCTTCGATCCGGCGCAACCTGCCGGGATACTGCCGGCGGGAGGCGGGAACCTTCAGGGTGACCTCGTCATCCCGCAGGATAGGTCCTTGAGGCTTGCGCAGGCGCTTGCGGCAAACATGGCAGCGCAGGTTGTCTTTGGCGCGCGTGACCCAGAATATGCCGCGTTCGCTCAAATGGAAAAGATTGGCAAAATGCACGTAAGCCTTGTCGAAAACCGCGATCTCTCCAGCCTGCAGCCCCGCGCACAGGGCCAGGGTCCGCGTGCCGTCGTGATGGGAAGCTTCTTCAATGACGGCAAAGCCGGGAAGAAAACTTTGCAGGTTGAGCCGCAGGTGCATCTTCGCCGCGGCCTTGCGCCGACGGTGCTTGGCCCAGTCCATGCAGTTGGCCACCAGGGCAATGGTGGTGGAATCGATCGCATGGATCGCCCGTTTGAAGCGACGGGGCAGGCCTCGGTAGCGCCCGGCCGGTCCAAAGCCCGGCGAAAGCTCTTGCAGATGCCCCAGCACCTTCCAGAACAACGCCTCCATCATGTCGCTGTCGCGCTCCCTATTGGCATGCGAAAGAGTGTTTCGGCTCGGTGCAACCGCTCCCCTGATCGCCCTGAGCTTGGCCGCATGATGCCGCAGGGTGTCGCAGACGTCGTTAAGGCCGATGGCATGGGTCAGTTGCGCAAAGAGCAGACTGACCACATGACTCCATGGCGTGAAGGTGCGCGCCTTTTTATCGACCCCGTACTCCCGGGCGAGTTTTTCCGTCAAATGCGACGGGATGAGTTTACAAAGCTGATGCAAGGTGCTGCTGTAGTGTTTCGTCGGCGTTATGTTTTTCATACTGCGGATTCTTTGGTCGGAATCCGCCGCCGACCACCTTTTTTTAACCCTGCCCGAAAGGGAGTCTCACCACATCCTGTGGGATGGCTGTGCTCGAAAATGAGTCCTGGTCGGGAATTTGGCACAGAGAGGAGTTTCAGCCTACCTGCTGTATCACCCTGCCCTGCCACCCCGATGCCATCGCCTACCTGCTTCTTTCAAGACGACCGCAAGATGACGAGAAACGTAGGCGTCTGCTTCAAGCAGCCAGACAATTTGCATTTCATGCCTATTCCGAGCAGGTCCTGCTGAATCAGCGGGAGCGGAAGGTGCTTGAGCTTCTGGGAGGTCTCAATAGCGGCCTCGCCCATGACATTCTTTCGGGTCTAACTTCGGTAGAGACCTACTTTCAACTGTTGGATAATGGAGGCGAAAAGGCGCGGAAACTGGCCCCGATCGCAAGAGGTAATCTCGAAACCACGTTGGAACGTGTCCGCCACGCACGGCTTTACAATCCACGCGGCGTCCTTGTCACTTCCGGGTGTGATTTTCTGTCAATGTGCCGGGAATCCGTATTGCGTTGTTTGGACTCGACCCACTCCAAGGCCATGACGCTCCACTTCCAGCCCGATCCGTTTCCGGTCGTACGCGGCAACTCCTTCCTCCTCCAGCGACTCCTGGACAATCTCTTCAAGAATTCCCAGCAGAGTGGATCACGCAACCTGCAGGTCTCAGCCAACAATACCAACGATCAATTGATTATTATCATCGATGACGACGGGAAGGGCATTCAAGCGCAGCAACTCCCCTACTTATTTCTCAAGGGATTTTCCACCCGCAAAGGATCCGGACTCGGTCTCTCCATTGTAAAACTTATTGTGCACCTGCATGGAGGTCGCATTCATGTACTCCCGGCCCCTGGCGGCGGTGCCCGATTCGTACTGCAATTTTCCGAGCAGGATTAGCCCGTATTCCTCGCCGAAGCAATGTATCTAAACTCTCCTGATTTTAGCGGGATGAAACTATTTGAGGCGAGTTTCAGAGTTTCAGAAGAACGCGCTTCGCATGTCGATCGCCGCCATAGCGCCCCGATGGGGTGGAAGCAGGTAGCCAGGGGTGTAGTGGTGTGCGGAACTCCTGAACTCGGTAATTGCGTCATCGGCGCGCCCTGGAGGGGTGCGGGCGCGCTTCGCACGTATGGTGATGGATCTGCCGTAGTTGGCCTCCACGGCGCCTCTATCAATCCGGATGCAGAATAGTAAAGTCCAGCACCAGCGGGAGGTGATCGCTGGCCATCATCGTGTCCTTCAGGGCCAATCCAAGATCAGTCCTGGAACCCGGTGACATGCCCACCGAATCGAGAACAAATGCTTTCTGCAGCTCCACCACCGAATCGGTGAACAACGCGAAGTCCAGTCTCCCGGGAAAAAACCGGTCACCTGGATTGCTCCAAGTGAAGGTAAATGGCGTGTGGGTATGCCGAGGCAGGGCATCGGCCAGGTCTGTGCCGTCCCAGTCGGGCGCGAAGTCGGGACCAAAACTCGCTTCGTCAGCCACATCCCCGCGGGTGATTGAGGTAAGCTGCCGTGAACTCGTCACCAGGTTGAGATCACCCACAATAAAAACCGGTGTTCCGTAAGCCAGTGCCATGGCCGAAGTCCCATTGAGCGCGTCGCGAATAAAAGCGAGCATGCCGTCAATCTCCCTCTGCCGCCGCTCTTCTCCGCCACAGCAGGTGGTGTGCGCATTGAGAATAAGCAAGTCCGATGCGGCCCGCGGAGCCAGATTGAGAAGAAATGCGCCACACTTCTCGAGCGGGAAGAAAGCCCGAATCGGAAACCGCGACACCAGCCCGATGTCGGGAGGGAGACGAGCCCCAAACCACTCCCCCGAATTGTCGCCCAGCAGCTCCCGTGTCTTGGTCACCATCTCGTATTCCGTCCTTTCATAAATCTCCTGGTAAGCCACGATGTCCGGCCTCAGTGATTTTAGGATTCGTGCGTAATTCCGCACCCTGCCTTCATCAAAAATCCCATCGCCGGCAACGTTGAGCGATACCAACCGAATATGAGCGGGGTGGTCCTTTCCCGAAGAGATCGGTTCAACTCGCTCCAAGGCCGGGCTTCTCATCGAATAGTTCAACGTAGGGGAGGTCCCCACAGGTTCCGCGGAGCTGGGATCAAAAAGAACGATGGCAATTTGTACCCTTTCCGATTCGATCACACTATGCCCAAACCTGGGTTGTGCATCACGCTCGAAGCCAACCTCAAATTCTCGCGACGAGTAGGTTGGCGCACCCACAAATCCGACATCGTATACGGAAATGGCAAGGGCCTGATCGTCAATGTAGAATTCCCCAGATCCGCTTCGGCAGTCCAAAACCATGTCCGCTTGGAAACCGTGAAACGGTACCGCAACTCCTGTTTCACCCCTGCCGTTCAGATAAATGCGAAGACCCGCATTCCCGTTCAGAAGCACCTCTTTCGGCAACGCCAGGGAGAACCTCATGAAGAGGTACTCGTCACTATGCGCAATCTTCAGGTCCCGGACTACCTCGGAAACGGAAGCATCCGGAGGCGGGTCCGTATCGGACATGGCTGGAACATTGCTCCAATCGTCGAATCGGCCATCGATAACGATCTCCGTAGCAGCCGGCGACGAAACAACAAGAACGCCACTCACCCAGAGGGGACCACGCAGCCATAGGGGACAGCACATGAATGCGGGCATGATTACGCAATCGAACGGGATTGGCTCACCTCTTCACAGCACCAGTGGACAAGGATTTCGGCAACGATGTCGTCAAACTTGAGTGGGGACGACTTTACCCGTGCATTCCAACTCAACCTCATTACTGGCAGATTAAGTGCCAATTAGCCAGCCACGAATCGCTCAGCCAATAAAATCGTGCGATTGACCAGATTCTCGGCCTCATCGCATCGGCTCGACCATCCTTTCATGGAAACAAACCCTATCCGGTCGAGCAGGTAGTTCAATTTTTCAGCATAGCGAAGCCTTGCCTCATCCGTTCCATCATTCGAAATTATGCTAAAAGAAACGACGCACACTGCCAGGATCCAGAACATGGATTCCCTCCAGGACCCCGAGTCAATCATCGCCCGGCTACTATCGATCAAGTAAGGACGCGCGTGAGTCGTGATCTTAAAGTCAAAGGGAGCCGGTGTCTTCTTCACTTGCACCGCGTAATCGAACAGTTCACCGGCGTAATTCAAGAAGGTCGTGGCTTCGGACCGGGATACGTTCCGGTATCCCATGATCTCCAGAATCGACTCGAAGAGTTCGCCCTGATCCGCTTCCAAAAGAATCTCGTTTAAGAGAATGAGGCTTCTTCGGTGGGTGGGTTTTCGGCATTTCGCCGCCGCCATAAGACCTGACAGATAGACGCCCAGCCAACCCATGAAGAAGGCCGCTGAAGCCGGGCTATCGGCGCTTCGCAGTTTCTGCAGCGTGCCGGCAACCAGGGCTTTCTCCCCTTCGGTCCGCGCTGTCACCCATGTCGATTCGGTATAACGTTCGCCTACGACTTCGGCCAAGCGCTGCAAACGCCCCTGCGGATCATGGATAATGCCCTCGCGCCTGAGATACGGGGCCAGTGCCGGGTTGGCCAATACTACCTCCGCTGAGCTGTAAATTACCTCGCTGAAGAAAACCAGTTCAAGCATCAGCCCCTTGTAGGACACTTCTACGTTTTCCCTGATGTAGCCGGGATACGGTAAGCTGAACGGTTCCGGAGGGATGGGCAGGTCCATGACAAGGCTGAGATCCACATCGAGGTAGCAGGGAAACAGTTCATCCTCCGCACGCCCCACAATGCTTCCCAGCAGATGGGCCCCTACCAGGTCCGGATACTCCTCCCCGCGCAGAGCGAGCCACTCCCCCACCAGGGTCTTCACTTCTCCTACGGTCATCGCTTGCCGATCTTGGAGCTGTGAAGTCGACACTCCTTTGACACAAAAAAAACAAAGATGAGCTTAATACGGACCACAGATTCAAAACAAATAAATTTAAGCATCTATATATCAATAGTTTATACTATAATCTATATATTATTAGAGAAACACGAAGATGAAATTAATTTGTTATTTTTTCTTGAAGCAAGTCACAGCCATCCCACAGGATGTGGTGAGACTCCCTTTCGGGCAGGGTTAAAAAAAGGTGGTCGGCGGCGGATTCCGACCAAAGAATCCGCAGTATGAAAAACATAACGCCGACGAAACACTACAGCAGCACCTTGCATCAGCTTTGTAAACTCATCCCGTCGCATTTGACGGAAAAACTCGCCCGGGAGTACGGGGTCGATAAAAAGGCGCGCACCTTCACGCCATGGAGTCATGTGGTCAGTCTGCTCTTTGCGCAACTGACCCATGCCATCGGCCTTAACGACGTCTGCGACACCCTGCGGCATCATGCGGCCAAGCTCAGGGCGATCAGGGGAGCGGTTGCACCGAGCCGAAACACTCTTTCGCATGCCAATAGGGAGCGCGACAGCGACATGATGGAGGCGTTGTTCTGGAAGGTGCTGGGGCATCTGCAAGAGCTTTCGCCGGGCTTTGGACCGGCCGGGCGCTACCGAGGCCTGCCCCGTCGCTTCAAACGGGCGATCCATGCGATCGATTCCACCACCATTGCCCTGGTGGCCAACTGCATGGACTGGGCCAAGCACCGTCGGCGCAAGGCCGCGGCGAAGATGCACCTGCGGCTCAACCTGCAAAGTTTTCTTCCCGGCTTTGCCGTCATTGAAGAAGCTTCCCATCACGACGGCACGCGGACCCTGGCCCTGTGCGCGGGGCTGCAGGCTGGAGAGATCGCGGTTTTCGACAAGGCTTACGTGCATTTTGCCAATCTTTTCCATTTGAGCGAACGCGGCATATTCTGGGTCACGCGCGCCAAAGACAACCTGCGCTGCCATGTTTGCCGCAAGCGCCTGCGCAAGCCTCAAGGACCTATCCTGCGGGATGACGAGGTCACCCTGAAGGTTCCCGCCTCCCGCCGGCAGTATCCCGGCAGGTTGCGCCGGATCGAAGCCGAAGTGGAAGTCAACGGCGAGTGGGTCGTCATGGTTTTCCTCACCAACAACATGGACTGGGCCCCTTCCAGTGTCTGCGCCCTCTACCGCTGCCGCTGGGGCATCGAGGTGTTTTTCAAGCAGATCAAGCAAACCTTCAAGGTCTGCGATTTTCTCGGGCATTCCAAGCAGGCCATCCGTTGGCAGCTGTGGGCCGCCCTGCTGCTGCTCGTTCTGCTCCGATACATTGCCTTTATCAGCCAGTGGCCGCACAGCTTCACCCGGTTGTTTACGCTCGTGCGCGGCGTGCTCTGGGACCGCTTCGGGCTTTTCGATCTGGCGGACTTCTATGGGACAGCACGAACCCGATATCGAATGTGTTCCCAGCCTCAACAGGCTTACCTGCCCGGTTTCTCCCCTTAGCTCTGTGGGACAGCATCCGTCCATATCAACCATTTCCCCCCTGTTTTACATTTTGACTTTTTCCCAATATCAACCGCTATCCCGCTCCATCCCTCAGGCTTGCCTTCAGGGTTTAGGCCTTATGGGATGGCTGTGGAAGCAAGTTCAAAATCAGCCGATTTCTATCTGTTCTGCATTTTGCAATTTCCGGAACCACATTCTCCTCAACTGTAAATGTTGTCCCCTTCGTCACCGATCCAGACCGAAACCCGGGACAGCCTCATTGCCTGCCGCAACAGCCAAGGCATTGAGATTCGGGCCAGCCTGCTCCGTCTCGCCCGATACTCGGTCGTCTTCGAGGTCTACAACCCTTACAGCATCCTGCAGCTCTCGGAAGTCCTGAATGACTTCCGTATCTTTATCGCCGACCGCATGGTCTATTCGGGACGGGCCGTCGTCAGCAATATGGTGAATACCGGGCTCATTGTAATTTGTGAGTGTACCCTGGAGGAGTCCTGGTTGGACGTAGACATCTTCGCCCCTTTCAATGAAAAGGGAAAACTTCAGGAAGAATTCAGTAAATTCCTTTCCGGCTGGGAACGCTTCAACAACGTCAATTTGAACTTCAAGGTCGTGGTAGCCGACCTGCAGAATCTCCTAACCGAACTCCAACGCTGGCTGGAACAAGTTGAACTGGGAATACGGTCCACCCCATCGGGCAGTAAACAGGATTTGGAACGCGAGGTTATCGAAACGCTAAGGGTACCCATATTGCCCACGTTGAACTCGCTCTTCGAGCAATTCGAGGAAATCGCCAAAGGCCTACCGGAAGACGATCATCCGATCCATCGTTCCTACATCAAGAGGCAGATTCATCCCCTGGTTCTGTGTTCCCCGTTCGCTTACCGAACCTATCAGAAGCCATTGGGATACGCCGGCGATTACGAGATGGTGAACATGATGTTTCGTGATCCACTGGAAGGGAGCTCACTCTTCGCCAAAACGCTCAATCTCTGGTTCCTGTCCCAGCCTCCCGCCGCCGCTCATCGGAATCGTATTAACTATCTCGTAAAAATTCTGCGAAAAGTATGCGAGCGTGCTGCCCACGAAGGCAGGACGGCGCGAATATTCAACCTTGGGTGCGGCCCCGCCGTGGAGATTCAACGTTTCTTGACCGACCATGAAGTGAGCAATTACGCCGAGTTTACCCTACTCGACTTTAACGACGAAACGCTCGAATACGCCCAGGGAGTTCTGGAAGAGCTCAAGAACCAGCACCGGCGCCAAATTCGAATCAAGTGTCAAAAGCGATCCGTGCACCAGCTATTGAAGGCCGGTATGCGGCCCACCGAAGAGATGATTCGCGAACACTACGACTTTGTCTACTGTGCCGGGCTCTTCGATTATTTCTCAGACCGAGTGTGCAAGCACCTCATGACCATATTCTACGGTCTGGTCGCTCCCGGTGGGTTACTGCTCGCGACCAACGCCAATCCATCCAATCCCGGCCGTCAGGCGATGGAGCATATTCTGGAATGGCACCTGATATATCGCAATGCCGATCAACTCGCCGCGCTCAATCCCGCAGCGGTGCAGGAAAACTACACCAAAACGATTGCGGACAACACGGGCGTAAACGTCTTCATCGAAGTAAAGAAACCTTTCCGTGGCGAAGCAAAGTGAAGTAACGAATCCGGAAGTGTTGCAGGCCTTTCTCGCTTACGAACGCGACGAACGCATTAACAACACCAAGGTAGGCTGCATCCTCGTGGCATCGCTCATGCTGGCGGGTAGCTTTCTCGATTACTTCGCCTATCCCAGTCACTTGGCCGACTTCTTCGCGGTGCGACTGGTTTGCTGCGCCTTTGCCATTGCCCTACTGATCTGGCTCTTTTCTCCCGCCGGGAAACACTATCCCAATGCCTTGGGTAATATGTTGGCGCTCGTTCCCTCAGTGGCAATCGCATGGATGATAGCGGTTACGGAAGGGTTCAATTCTCCCTATTACGTGGGCCTGATCCTTGTCTTGATCGCAATTGGGGCCGTTCAGCGGTGGACGTTGATTGAAAGCCTGGTGGCCACCTTGGCGATCTTTGTACTCTACGTAGGGGCGGGACTCTGGCACGGGCAAGTGGTCGACCTTGGGGAAGTTTTTAACAACTTTTTCTTCCTCCTGTTAATGGGCGTCATCGTGGTCGTGGGCGCCTACTCTCAGCACCAGCAACGATTCCGGGAGTTTGCTCTCCGCTATGAGCTCGATCAGAGCCACAGCATGCTTGAGGAAAGCAACCTGAAACTACGCGAGCTCGACGAAGTAAAAAGCCGTTTCTTCGCCAATATCAGCCATGAACTGCGCACCCCGCTTACCTTGATCATTGCACCCCTGGACAAACTCGCTGTCCAGCTTCAGAAACTCGGCGATGAACAGGTCAATTCTCTGCTCAGTACCATGCAGGCCAACGGCATGCGCCTGCTCAAGTTGATCAACGATTTGCTCGATCTGGTGCGCATGGAGTCAGGGCAGATGACCGTCGATCGGATCCCGATCGATCTTTCCAATTTTATCAGCGGTATGATTCAGGCTGTCCGCGGCGCCGTTGAAGACAGGGGCCTTCGCACCGAAATGCGTGTCGCTGACGAGATCAACCGGGTTATGGCTGACAGTGACAAACTTGAGAAAATCCTGCTCAACCTATTGTTCAATTCCATTAAATTTACCCCCGCAGGAGGCCTTATTGAGGTCGCCGCCACAAAGGAGGGTGACCTTCTGTTCATCACCGTCCGCGACACCGGCATGGGGATAGAAAAGGAGAAATTGGCCTACATTTTCGACCGTTTCTGGCAGGCCGACACATCCGCGAAAAGGAAGTTTCAAGGAGCCGGTATCGGGCTCGCTCTGGTGAAAGATCTCGTGGAAGTACAAGGCGGGAGCGTTTCGGTAGAAAGCCCCGAAGGAGAAGGCACCCAGTTTACGGTGCAACTCCCCTATCTCGAAACCGATGAGCCGATCGGGGATCAAACTCAGGAAGTCAGTGTGGCAACATCCGAAGCGGTTCCTTCCAGCAACGGTAAAAACGAGGAATGGCTGCGCATGATATACCGTCGCGCGGAGCTGTTCCCCTCCATGCAGACGCTGCGCGAAACTATCCGACAACCGGATTACTTCAAGCACGGCAACAAGCCGAAGGTCCTGATCGCCGATGACGAACCCGATATGCTCAGTTTCCTTAACAGTCAGCTCAACGAGCATTACATCGTCTACGAAGCCGTGGACGGGGCGCAGGCCGTGGAGAAAGCACGCCATTTGCTCCCCGATGTCATCCTGCTGGACATGATGATGCCGGAAAAGGATGGCCTCGCCGTCTGCCGCGAACTTAAGGGACATACTCCGACCCGCTCCATACCCATCGTCTTATTGACGGCACGAGCCGATGAACGGACGAAGCTTTCCGCTCTTGAAGCCGGGGCCAGTGACTTCCGCTCTTGAAGCCGGGGGTCGTGTCCTATCATTACCAGAGAGAGTTGACTTCCTCACCAAGCCGTTTTCATCTACCGAATTGCAGGTTCGTTTAGGAAACCTGGTCGTGTCCTATCATTACCAGAGAGAGTTGACCAAAATCAACGCCGACCTCGAGAACTCGCTCGAGGAGCTCAAAGAGACCGAAACGCAGCTCGTGCAGGCCGAGAAAATGGGCTCACTGGGACGACTCAGCGCCGGAATTATCCATGAAATCAATAATCCTCTCAACTACGCCAAGACCGGACTCTACATCCTGAACTCGATAGGAGAGCGCATGGATCCCGACTCCAGAGAAGAATTCAAAGAGATCTTCACTGACGTCCAGGATGGCTTCGACCGCGTCGCCAATATTGTTTCCGACCTCAGAACCTTTACTCATCCCGATACCCGGCAACGAGACCTCGCTCCCGTCAACGATATTGTGCAGGCGGCTCTTCGTTTTCTGGCTAGTGAGGTCAAGGACAACGTCGATATTATACAAGACCTCCCTGAAGATATGACTATTTACGCCAATCCCAACCAGATCACGCAGGTCCTGCTCAATCTTATTCAGAACGCCATCGACGCCTTGCGCCAGAAGGAGTTTTCCGACGATGAGCCTACCGTCACCATATCCGGGAACAACAGCAATGGTACCTGCTCGATCGTCGTGCGCGACAACGGACCAGGAATACCTGAGGAAAATCTCGGTCGTATTTTTGATCCCTTCTTCACGACTAAGGAAATCGGGCAGGGCATGGGGCTGGGCCTGAGTATCTGCTATCGTATCTTAGAACAGAACGGCGGGCACATTCGAGTTCAAAGCCGCCTGGGCGAATTCAGTGAGTTTACCCTGGAATTGGCCGATCATATCGATCCCAATTAACAGCCCGCTTCCCGTTTTGTGCCATAGCAAGCATCACCTTTACGACTAATCAACGGCCTTGAAATGAATAACTTATACGATTACAAGCGATTCGCGATTCTCTACGTCGACGACGAACAGCTTTCGCTCAAGTATTTTCGACGAGCCTACGACACGAAGTTTCGTATCTATACGGCAATCGACGCCAAAGAGGGGTACAACCTATTCGAACAGCACAAGGATGAGATCGCCATTCTCATCACTGATCAACGGATGCCTGGGGAAAAAGGTGTTCAGCTGATGGAACGGATACGGCACTTGAGGCCGAAAACCATACGCATCCTGACAACAGCATTCTCCGATATCGAAGCCGCGGTCGACGCCGTAAACTCCGGCGCCGTCTACAAATACATCACCAAACCATGGGACATACCGCAGCTCGAGATGACCCTGCGTCGCGCGATTGAATTCTATATCGTACAAAACGAACGCGATCAGCTCCTGCGGGAAAAACTATCCGCACTGCACAATCTCATAATTCGTGACCGTGTGATCAGCTTGGGTATCGTGGCCGCGGGATTGGGCCACTACGTGCGCAATGCGTTGGTCGCGGTAAGAACCTTTCTCGACCTTGCCCCCTCCAAACTGGCGGAGGAAGTAGTCGATTTCGATCAGTTGAGGAATCCTAACTATTGGAATGACTTTTACGCGCACGTCCGTCATCAGGTCGCCCGTATCAGCGAAATGCTGGTCGAGCTTCGCGCCGCTTCCCAAGAGCATGATCACGACGAGAGGGAAGGAATTCAAATGAGCAAATTACTTGACGGTGTGATCAGCAAATTTAAGCCCGAATTGGACAGGAAAAAAATCAAAGTAGCCAACAAGCTGCGTCGCGACCTACCCGTTGTTTCGGGAGATCCCAGTCAATTCCAAAGGTTGTTCGACCTCCTGTTCGCCGACGAGATTTCCAACCTTCCGGGCGGCAGTCGAATTCAAATCGAGGGCGACGTGAAATCCGCTTCGGACGACGGTGACGAGGGCCCTGAAAACGTTGTTTGCATTTCAATTGAGGACAATGGTCCCGGCCTCCCCGAAGAGGACCTGCGTTCCGTATTTGATCCTTTCGCCTTGCGCAGCGACGACCATCAGGATTTCGGCATCAATCTCATGGCCTGCTACTTTATCGTTTTCCACCAGGGAGGGAGAATATCGGCAAGCAACGTCGATGAAGGAGGCGTTCGCTTCGAACTGCAGTTCCCTATCGAGGCCCCTTTTCAAGGTCCCGTTGAGGACGAGCAGGAATTCCTCGCCAAGGTCCTGATGAACGATTCGCTCTGGGAGCGACTGCTGGCAGGCTATTGACCTGGTGTCATGTCTGAAACGATACCCGTTCCGTAATCCTTGGGGAAATCGCTGATTTCAACCCACCATGAAAAAGCTGGTCGCCAATAATCGGTTGCTAATCGTCGACGACGACGACGGACCACGGGAGTCGCTGAATCTCATTTTTCAAGACGACTACGAGGTTCATGCGGTATCGTCGGGCGAGAGAGCGATATCACTATCGAAGCAGGATCCCTTCTCCATCGTGGTCGTGGACCTGCGAATGAAAGGTCTCTCCGGCATTGATACGCTCAAAGAGCTCAAGCGAATATACCCCTTCACGGAAGTCATCATCCTGACTGCATTCGAAACTCTCGAAACCGCCCGACTGGCCATTAGCAACGGCGCCAGCGATTACCTGAGCAAACCGTTCGACATCGACCAGATCCGCCGAACGGTCGCAAAGAGTCGCGACCGGTTCACCTTTCTCACCAGACAGGATCTCCTTCTACGGGAAGATGTCACACACGCAAAAGAGGACTTTCTGGCTCTGCTCAGCCACGAGTTACTCACTCCCCTGAATGGGGTAATGGGTTTTTCCGACTTACTCATGGAGACGAATCTGACTCATGAGCAACGCGAAATGCTCGGCAACATGCAGAGTTGCAGCCTGAACCTCTACCATAAAATCAGCGATATCCTCAACTTCGATCAGGCGACATTCGACAATCAACCTGTGCCCGAGGAGCTGTTCAACCCCGCCACCCTGCTTCTAAAAATCGGGGCTGGCCACCGTTCACCGGATGGCGATCCCAAGATTGATTTCGACATACCTGTGGACATTCCACCTTTTGTTTACGGGCCCGAACACGAAATCAAAGCGATCCTGTCGCGGCTGTTCGACAACTCCGTCAAGTTTACCCGAACCGGGAGGATTTTGCTGTCACTCAGTTTCAATTTCGTGAGCAGCGACACCTATCGCTTGAAATTTCGAATCCAGGATACCGGAATCGGGATCGCTGAGGACGATATTGCAAAACGGCAGATCTTCGATCCGTTTCAACAATTGGACAGTTCCATGACTCGCAACTTTGGTGGTTTGGGCTTGGGCCTGGCCTATTGCAAACGTCTTTGCGAACGCATCGACGGCGAATTGAAAAGCGAGAGTGTTCCCCAGAAAGGAAGCATATTTGTATTTTCCGTCTTCGTGAAGCCGTGCTCGTCCGAGGCGAAATGAATTGCGATTGCAGCGTCATTATCCCTACCTCCAATCCCCCGCTGGAAATCCTCGGCCAATCGCTGGCAGTCCTTCTCCACAACTCCTCATCCTATCTGCTCGAAGTCATCATCGTCGATGACGGTTCTTCGCCCCCGTTATGCGCCAATGCGCTCGGGCTGAAGGAGACATCCGGCAGTGAATCAGCAAAGCTCATTCGTCAGGAAAATGCGGGTGTATCCGTTGCCCGCAACCGCGGCGTCAGGGAGAGCAACGGAACCATCGTTGCCTTCCTTGACGACGATTGCATTCCTACACCCGGGTGGGTGAACGCCATCAGCGAGCCCGTTCGCAACAATCAAAGCGTGGCGACAGGTGGTAGGACTTTGTCCTATGACTCCCGATCGGTTTCGGCTCAGTGGGCCGATTTTGCTGCTCTGCTTCGCGAGCCGATTCGAGACCGCTACGGGAACATTACCAACATCATCACCGCCAACTGTGCCTACGCCCGAGACGTCTTTCTCTCAGTGGGCGGTTTCGACCCGGTACTGCGGCGATCCCAGGATCTCGACCTCACTTTCCGCCTTCGTGAACACGGCTATGGCGATCGCATACACTATGCTCCTGACGCCATCGTAAGACACAGCCACCGGGCATCGGTCGGTGAGTTCTTGAAACAAGGCTACCTCAATGGAATGGGCGGAATGGCACACTGCCTTCTTCGCCGGCGAAATCCCATCGAAGTTTCGGTCGCATTTCCGACGTTCGCCGGAAATGCGCTAAAGACCAGCCAGATTGCCGGCTTGACGCTCTTCACCGTAGTGAAGGCGCTGCGGGAGAAGGGACTCGGCAGTCACCTGCTTACCTTTCCCCTGCTCACGTTCCTGCGTCTCAGCGCCTATCAACTGGGTTCGATGGTGATGTACCAGCGCTTCCGTAAAACGAGCAGGATTGAGTTTTAACCAGACAAAAAAACAGGCAGCCCCTCCTTGAGGCTGCCTGTCTCTGTGTTGGTTTTTTCTGCTTTTGGCTACCCAGATGTTTTCAGAAAATTATCCCTCATCTCCTGCGGCCGTGTCTTCGCGATCGCCACGAACGGAATCACGCACACTCCGGCGAAAATCTTTCAGCTCTTCATGACGGGCCCGCTGCTCTTCACGAAATTGCTCGATCAGGGCTTCACGCTCCTCCTCCGAGGCGTCGCTCAACAGTGTCCGCAGGTCATCGCGGGCAGCGTGTATTTCCGCACGCTTTTCATGGAATACTGTCCGGATCTCATCCGCTCCAGGAGGCAGGGGGCGGCCCCGACGACCGAAGCGGTGCCCACGCACCTTGCCGCGGATCTGGCGGAGCTCTTCACGAATCTCCGCTTCAAGCTCCCGCTGTGTGGCGATACGATCAGCATTCGCTTCACGGAAAGCCTCGCGAGCGACACCTATTTCCTCCCGTGTCGGATCTTCAAGAGCGCCCACCGCTTCACGTAATGCTGTCCGCAACTCATGCTGCTCGGCACGATAGGCGGCCATCTTCTCTCTGAGTTCATCGGAAATTACATCCGGCCCATCGGGAATTGTGATTTCCGGTGGACTCGGTGGAGTTACTCCGGGTGCGTCGGTTACCGGTCGGGTATCCTGTGCGTTAGCGCTTATGGCAATGGCAATTGCCGCCATGGTGCCAAAAATGCGAGTCGTGATTGTTCTATTGGTCATTTTATTTTTCCTTTCCATTGATTCAAATCTCCATTTAGGGAATGAAATATTGGCATCCCTTACGGCAACTTGCATGCCAACATCGGATCGGAAGCATAAGTTGTTGAAAAGTAAAAGTTTATGAATCATGCTGATTTCTGGTGATCGTCTCGCCGATTCCCCATTGGGAAATATTCCCCAGTTCAGGATGCACTGTACCGGAGCGGATGGGTAACTGATCCCAACAGCCTGTTGGACTTCGCCCTCAGGCTGTTGGCAGCAAGAAAACGAATCTGAGAATTGACGAATTTGAAGATCGTGCACCTCCCAAGGCTACGCATCTTAGAAGAATTTTTACGTTAAACGAGCGATCCGCCTGTGCGCAAAGAACATCTGATTTACGCTGCGGCGTTCACTATGGACGGATCGTTTGCGCTTCTCGGCCTCTGTGTACCCCTACTCGCCATAGCTCTGGGAGCCGACTACCTCACCCTTGGCGCCATTGGCGCTATCGGATCCCTCGTCTACACGCTCGGATGTACCGTAAGTGGGAAGCTGTCTGACCGAATAGGTTACCGGCGGACGGCGATCATGGCATCTTTTGTCATTGCCGTACTGATCGCCACCTATGTGCTCGTCGACCGAATAAGCCAGGTGTTTGTACTCACCATGCTCTTGGGTCTGGCGATGTCCGGCTATTGGCCTCCACTGCAAGCGTGGTTGGGCCAGCATCTTCCTTTCTGCAGGCTAGGTCGCGTCCTCGGCCAGTTCAATGTCGCCTGGTCCGCAGGCATTCTGCTGGGACCGCCAATCGGTGGTTTTCTGTTTTCCATAAGATCCGAGCTTCCATTCGTTCTGACTTCCGTCTCAGTCTTTATGCTGTTTCTTGCTCTGGCCTTTTTCTCTGTTCGAAACGGCGAATACATCCCGCCTGAGCCGGATCACGATCCTCTTTTCGAACGCTCGCGTATCTTTCTGCCCGTTGCCTGGGTGGCCAATTTCTCCACGTTCTTCACGGTTGGTCTCTTACGGTTCCTGTTTCCGAAATACGCCTCTGACTTAGGCATCGCACCCAAGCCGCTCGGTTACCTCATGGCATTGATCGGGATTGGGCAACTTGCAATGTTTCTCATTGTCACCCATTCCAAGTGGTGGCAGTTCCGACTTGGTCCGCTGCTAGCCGTTCAGGTTTTGGCGATGAGCGGCCTCCTGGCGATCATGGCAGGATCCGATTACTTCATGTTCACCTACGGAATTCTCTGCCATGGCGCTCTGGTAGGAATCACATTCTCAGCCAGCTTCTTCTACTCTTTCCACACGCGCGAGGCTCGAGGTGCCCGAATGGGAAAAAACGAGGCAATCGTCGGCAGCGGCATGTTTCTCGGCCCCATTTTAGGGGGTATTGCGGCGGAAACCCTTGGGCCACGATCTCCCTATGGCCTCGCCGCCTTCATCATTCTCGCTGCCATACTCATCGAAGTGCGGCTGCTGAGAAAAATGCGGTGAAGCCCTCGCCGTCACTTTAGATGTGAGATTGTATGCGCCCACTAACGATTCTGAACGTCACCGATCTCAATTGTCTGGCTGGCTCTATGTGATTTCTCTCGCCGAGTCGGGATCGGCTATACACAAAAACCTTGCATCTGGAACGACGGCCGTCGTTCCAGATGCAAGGTTTCTCATGGCAACGGACGGCGATGCGGCCTGTTAAATTGAGCTTACTGCTCCAGAATCAACTGCATGGCGCCCTGCTGGAGTCCGTTGCAGAACGGCCACGATCTGCCGTCTGCGACCTGGGCCTGTTTCAAAAGTGAACCTACCACTTTCGGGATGTCGCCCCCAAACCAGCAGAACCAAAAGGGGAAAACGAAATCGTGGTCGCTCCCCCTGGCCGCATAGAGAGGCAGCAGGGCATCACAGAGAAGGGTGTCGAGGCGGGTGCCGGAGAGGCTGCCCATCAGAAACCCTGCTTCCACGCGACGTCTTATGTCCGCGAAGCCTACCAGTCTTCGAAATTCGCCTGGAGATCCTGTAAACGGTTTCTTTGGTATGACGGTCTCCGCGAACCGGATCCAATTCCGGGGCCACTCGGACCGGTTTCGAATCAACGCAAGGTACTGGGCGATTCGCTTTTTCGGGTGATTGGCGGGCCGGACTCCGGCCAATTTCCATTTCCCACACTTCACTCCGAAATAATATTCAGCGGAAACAGCCATATTTTCCATTTCGGCAAGACTGAACCGGGATGCCAACGCAGCCATGGGAGCTCGATTACGCCGATAGCCCAACACTTCCATAAAAAGGCTATGGCAGGCCTGGTTCCACCCGCACTGCGTGATCCGCGAGACGGCGAATTCAACCTTCTGTCTCCACCGAGTACGGGCCTTATCGGTTAAAAGAACCCGTCTCTGGGCGACGTCGATACGACTTATCCCAGAAAGTATACCTGGGTCCTCGCGCCTTTCCAGCGTCAACAACGCATCGTCGGTGGCAAAATCCTCCAGGTCCCGGTTGAGGTGTGGAAGCATAACCCAGGCAGGAACCATCTGACCGTCTTTCCTGATAGCGCCCAATCGGCCTGGAGGGGGTTCGAAAAGAACCACATGCAGGACCACGCGGCCGAATGCGGAATCGAGATCATGACCGTGATGCACCCAATCACGAGCGTAGAAATGAATCTCAACATCACCCGAGACAGGCACGCCATCGATTTCCAACTCCGCATCAAGGAAATCGGGACCCTCTTGAAAATTCCATGCTCCCGCAGCCAGAATGCTGAGATTTCGGCCGTCAGATGTATGCAGGTCGTTCCGATCGAATTCACCACGCAGCCAGATTTTCTGCAAGAGACGCTCCGAAACTGTAATCGGACCGTAAAGCCCCTGAATTTCCGCGATCTGGTCGACCGGTGCCGTCACTTCGCCTGTCTATCCAACCGCCCAAAGGGGTTCGTCTCCTCCGCCCATTGGCGGGCGAGCTTTCTACTCTTGCTCTCCAATTGCAACCCCTGTCGATGTTCGCAGGCGCGCACCCAGTCATCCAGGAAAGCCGGACTCACGGTTCTCGCTCCTGAGGCCGCAGTGCTCTCCGCGATCATAGTATCGCCCGAGGCGACCGAAATGCGCTTTGGATCTGCCGCACGGGCCGCGATCTGCTCGATGAAAGCATCCGCACTGACACCCTTCCCCGTAAAGACGATGGAGAAAAGTGCATCATCTCCCGGGCGCTCGGTCACGGTTTCCACGCCACCTCCATCGTATACGATTGTAATTCCGACTCCCTCCACGTCGTGAATCAGGCACATCCTGTGGGCTAAATGTGCTCTCGCCGAATCGACGCTCTGCTTGAGCAGTCGTTTCAGGTCAGGCCAATCATGGATGATATTGTAGCCGTCAATAAGCAGATGTTCGGGTCCTTCCGCCATGATCACCGGCCCATCTTTTGTTTTTTCACTTTGGGCTGGTCAATTAACGGACTGAAAAATACTGCGTTTGCGAGCAAACGATTAGTACCGTACCAACCGGCCCGAAACGCGAGCCGGTCAGCGATCACAATGACCCGACCCTTACCCTCTCGATAAACCACGGCGGCGGCGGAATTCCGCAGTTTCTCCAAATTTTGCGTACTGATATAGCCGCTGAGCAGCGGTTCGGCCGTATAGACCATGGGAGTCGCGTAGGGATTGCGCGAGCTCGCCACAAAGTGACGATGGGTCCGAAACACCGGTAGTTCATCGTCGGGAAACCCGTATCCCAAAGGATGGCTAAGATCGATCTTGGTCCTGAAAATGGCACCACGGACCAACTTCAAAGCGGCATCGCGGGCGGCGTCTTCATAGGCTCGCCGCTCCGGCAATTCCGGGCGGCTGCCATTCAATGCGGTCGCTGGATCACCGCTTCCGTTATCGCCGCTAATCTTTTCGATACCGGCCAGTTTCGCCTTGGCAACCAAATCTACTGCAGTCCCAACGGAAATCAAAGTGCCGCCACTTTCAATATAACTGCGCAGCGCACGAATGCTAGTTTCCGGAAACGTCTTAAAATCTCCCCCCGGGAGTATGACGGTCGAATAATCCTTTAGGGGAACGGTGGAAAGGCGCCTATCCTCAACCAACGTTACAGGGATCTGGTAGCGGCGATCCAGAAGATGCCAGATCTCCCCGGCAGCATTCTCTGAAATACCCCCGCCCACTACCAATAACAGATTCGGTTTCGCTAGAACGGCGAACTCACTGCTGCCTAAATCCGGTCCTTCCTGAGTCATTCCGGTGGAAATGGAGAAAACACGCGTTCCCTCCTCATTGACTGAATCCGACAGCAAGGTCCGCAGTTCCGTCAATGACTCATCCTGCAGCCCGGTTTGAATAAGCAGTGTACCGTAGCTGAACTCCCTACTGGTATCGCCGACGTAGGTAACCATCGGTTTCATCGCCGCTTTAACTCGATAGCCACGATCCAGAAGCCGGTAAAGTAATCGGGGCGCGTAGAGATCCGACCATTCGATCAGGTAAGCCAAACCGTCCGTTCCTCCTTCCCAAATACCTTCCGTTTGCTGGTCGAGAGTGATCGCTTCCCCCAATATGCTATCGGAAAGCGGCTCGGCGATAACTCCATACTGGAGATCAAACGCAGGGGGCAAGGTCCAGGTAGACACATCATAAAAGATTGATTCTACAAACGAGGTTCGCTTCTCGAAGAGTGTCCTGATAAAACGGGATTGCCGCTGTGCGGTGGGTATCAGTGCCGATGTCTCGGCCTCAAAGAGGTCGTCCCCTACAACAACATCCCGTCGCAATTTGAAAGCCCTGATCTGATGGGCGTCCAGTAACTCCAGAAAACGGCGTAGCCGCATGCGGTCGCCACCCGCGGATACAATGTGAGCGTAGACGCCGCCGGTTTCGGCTTCGGCAATGGCTTCGGCAAAAAAGTCGCGCTTGTGACGCAGCAGATCCTCTCGTAGATCAAAAGCGGCATCGAGAGTTGCCAGAGCAGTCAGATACTGGTTTCGGATGGCAAACGGAAAAGTGAGTTCTCCATTGTCACTTTCCTGCACCTGCCCACGCGCGCTGCCTTGCTCGAATAACAACCCTATTCCCCCTTGCAAATCCACGTAAGTCGAACCCTTTCCTACGTAGAAATCGTCAAACCGCTCTTCCGTAAAATAGTAGCTGCTCACTTTATCCAAAGCCTTGGCGTGATATCCCGCCAGGCGCTTCGTCAAACGCACAACGCTCTTCGGTATCAGCGGATTGATGCGTTCAGTTACTCCGGGCTGGAAGAAATAGGACATGTTCGTTTTCATTTCGTGAAAATCGCCGAGGAGATCCGGCTTCCACCGATGAAACTCCCTCAGCCGCCCCTGACTCTCCGGGTGCTGGGCAAAGAGCCAGTCGCGATTCAAGTCGAACCAGTAATAGTTACTGCGACCTTTGGGCCAGCCCTGCACATGTTCCCGGTGGCTGCGATCGGCAATGGGTATATTTCCGCGATTGCTGTTAACCCACTGGGCGAATCGATCCATGCCGTCCGGGTTGAGCGACGGATCGAGCAGCACCACCATCTTCTCGAGCTGCTTTACAATGGTTTCGTCCTGCGCCGCTGCTAAATGATAGGCCACAAGCGGAGCCACATTGCTGGCGCTGGCCTCGTCACCATGCACGCCGAACCCAAGATAAACTATGACTGGTAGACTCTTCAGCCGGACCCCTTGGGTTGAATCAGGGTCGATCAGCCGGCGATGGCGAATCCGAATTTCCTCCTCTCGCTCCATGTTTTCGGGAGACGAAACGACGAGAAGTAAGAGCGGTCGGCCACCGTAAGAACGGGCATACTCATAAGCTCGCAGGCGGGGAGATGCTTCCGCTAGCCGGCGCACATAGCTCGCTAATTCGTGGTGGTAGAGATGCCGATCCCCAGGAGCGAAGCCGAAGTGATCGGCCGGTGTCGGTAGGTTTTCGTCGTAACTGATCTCTCCCGAAAGAAAGTAGCTCAGATCAGCGCCCCGAAGACCCGACGGCAGGGCTACCACCGCTAACCCGACTTGACCAACTCAACCTCTAAAAAAGTTTTTTTCGGGGGTAAATGGGCTGTCGAGTCGCATAAACAGTGGGGGAAGGTTGGCAGAACAGCCTGTAGTGTAGACCTACCCTCTTCCCAGGCCTCGATATGTTTGTATAATTGGGGGCCATCATGTTTCTGAGGTGCAATCGTCGGCGCAAAGATGGCAAAGAGCATTGCTATTGGAACATCGTGGAGAATAAGCGTGTGGGTGGCGGTCGGGTGGTGCAGAGGCAGGTTCTCTACCTTGGAGAGATCAACGACAGCCAGCGCAGCGCTTGGCGCAAGAGTATCGAGATCTTTGCCGAGGGTAGTGCCCGGCCGGAGCAGGTGGCGCTGTTTCCCGAAGATCGGGCGCCGCCGCTCGAGGAGGAAAGCATCGTACGGATTCGGCTCAAAGATTTGAGGATAGAGCGGCCCCGGCAATGGGGAGCGTGCTGGTTGTCCTGCGTGCTTTATGAACAATTGGGGTTGGGTGAGTTCTGGCGCGAGCGAGTGAGGCCTTCCCGGCAAGGCAGGCGGTGGGCCCATGTGTTGCAAACCCTGGTGGCCTATCGACTGATCGATCCAGGAAGCGAGTGGCGGCTGCACCGCCAATGGTATGAGCAATCAGCCATGGCCGATCTTCTGGGCGAAGACTTCGCCTTGGCCGAGAAGAACACCCTGTATCGCTGCCACGATCGATTGCTGGAGCACAAAAAGGCCCTGTTCAGCCACCTGACCAACCGCTGGAGCGATCTGTTCAACACCCGTTACGAGGTACTGCTATACGATCTGACGAGCACCTATTTCGAGTGTGATCCGAACCAGGAACCAGCGGCTTCGAGCCGAATCCGCAAGTTCGGCTACAGCCGAGACAAACGTTGGGATTGTCTGCAGGTGGTGATCGCCCTGGTAGTCACCCCGGAGGGCTTTCCGATTGCCTATGAAGTGCTTCCCGGTAACACCCTGGATCAAACCACCTTGGGCGATTTTCTTGCTCGCATCGAAAAGGCCTACGGCAAGGCCCGGCGCATCTGGGTCATGGATCGGGGAATACCTACCGAGGAGGTTTTGGCCCAGATGCGTGCAAGCGACCCGCCGATCGACTATCTGGTGGGTACGCCGCGCTCGTGGCTGGACAAGTTCGAGCAATCGTTGCTGCAAAAGCAGTGGCAGAATCTGCGTGCAGGTATCGACGTAAAACTCATCAGGGAGGGGGGTGAAACTTATGTTTTGGCCCGTAGCAAGGAGCGTCTGCACAAAGAAAAGGGTATGCGTCTGCGCGGTTTGCGCCGATTGCTTGAGAGGCTCAAGAAGCTCCGCGATAGCAAGCGGCGTTACCAGCGCGATACCATCCTCATTAAACTGGGCGAAGCCAAGAAGGAAGCCGGCCCGCGGATCTGGCGTTTACTCGACATTGCCGTAGCCCCCGAGGATGGCCCCGCCAATGGCTCGCCGGTGAGCTTCCGGTTGAACTGGAAGAACTACCGTCAGGCCTATCGCCGGGAAGGCCGCTACCTGTTGCGCAGCACCCTCAGTGCCGACAATCCGCACCGCCTCTGGCACCTCTACATCCAACTCACTGAGATCGAGCAAGTTTTCAAGGAAATGAAAAATGACCTCTCCATCCGGCCCATCCATCACCAAAGGGACGATCGCATCGAGGCCCATATTTTTATCAGCTTCCTGGCTTACTGCCTATGGGTCACTCTGAAGCGTCGCTTGCGCGATCTGGCCCCTGGTCTTACTGCCGCCGAGGTGCTTTCGAAAATGGCGGCGATGCAAATGCTCGATGTAAAGCTACCCACCACCGACGGGCGCACCGTGGTGCTCACCCGTTACACCGAGCCCAGTAAGGATCAAAAGCTATTGCTCAACCAGCTAAAGCTTGAACTTCCTGCACAACCGCCACCAAAAATCGAATCGAAAACTAGCGAGATGTAGTGGAGACCTTTGGTCGTTTATCAACGACTTAGGTCAAAAATGACGCCCAGTTGAGAAAGAGGGGCTAAGCCAATCACGCATATAAGCGGCCTCCAAACCAGCTGTCTTTCTAATCGCACCTCTCTCATGGCTAATACTCCAAACGTTCGCCGGGAACCTGATCGAGTCGACAAAATTCGTCGGCCTCAGTCCCGGCTCGCAGGGGTAGGTATCTTCCTTGCACCACCGTCTCCAGGGCGGCCCACATGCCTCGCTCCACACTTCAGGTTCCACCCAGTCCCAGCGGTCCCGGATTTGTCAAGGTAGGTGGTATCCTGGGTGCCGATGAACTCGACCGCTTTGCCGGCGCCGTCGATCAGGAGATTGAAAGGGGGCGGGTGAGGAACCTCTCTCGCCCAAAAGAGGGACAAAGTGCGACATTTTCGGTGCTCGTGGAGAACTGCATCCAGGAGCGAGGTATAAACTTCATCGTCGATCATCCGGGGATCGTGAGTGCCGTTGAGTGCCTGCTCGGTGGTCCGGCCCTTCTTTCTTCCTTTTCCATTCATATCAAAAGACCCGGTTGGCGCGGCACGGATGGGGACTATCAGGGCACACATGAGCGCCGCCATTGTGATTACAAACCTTTCCGCCCGGTTGGATCCTCAATGAACTGGCTTTTCACCATAATACCGCTTGTCGAATGTATTGAGAAAATTGGGCCCTTGCTGGTGTCTCCCGGTTCCCACCGGTGTTCCCGGATCGACCGCGAAGGCCGGGTTACAAAGGTGAAGCGCGCGAAGGGAACAGAGATCCCTGAGTTTGTGGACACAAATTTGAAACGGGGAGAGGTGCTGTTCGTGCAATCGAAGAACGGTTCGAAGTCACTTCCGGGCGGGGCCGCCCAAACGGAGAAGAAGATCTCCGACTCGAATGATGATAATGTCATCGAACACCTCTATGCCTCCCTCAAAGAACAATTGGGTATCGAACTCCCCTGGGTCAGTTACCTAGGCGATTTTGTGGTCAGCGAAAATGATGACCTCTGCAGAGTCTATGCCTACCCCGAGCTTGCCCGGTCTCAGGTAGAGCATCTCGGTGGAAAAGAGATTGTATGGCTCGGTGAAGTTGACATCTCCAAGTTGGCACGCAAAGGGAAGCTCCAATTGGGATTCGAGTTGGATGCGGTTCGCCGGTGGCTCCACGAACCGCTGCTCCGCGGCATTGGACAGTCAAGATCCCAGGTAGCTTGCGAGCGATTCGGTATGGATTGGGTGGTCGAATCGCTCGCAAACGTGTCTACCCGGTTCTTCGCCATGTTACGGGCGAAGACATACCAATTTCCGTGGTAGGCGAGCAGATGGTAAGGCTGCAGCGTGTACTCGGAAACGGGACTACGACACCGAACCGGTTAACTTGCCTTCCGTAGCTTTAGCGCAGGAGGATGGCGTACGCGAACGGCTGAGCCCTCGCGGCAGGAGCGGTCTGCCGCCCAACGGTGATTTCCCTGCCAGCGCGCCCTTCCGGGCGGTCTGAACGAGCATCTGCCCGCACTACCAGAAAAGCGATTTCTTATCAGTAATAACGTCTCCTTGCTCGTTTCCTTACCAACTCGACACCCACCGCTCCCGATTCGGAATTGGCGGGGTGACAGCAACGCCGCCTTGCAGGTGGGACTCGTAGATGCCAAAACCGATTTCCGTACTCAACATCGTTGCGCGTAGGTTGCTGACTCCTGGTTTGCCAGTTTTTATGGCCTCTGCGAGTTCGCGGACTTTGCGCTCGGTACCGCTCCAGGGTGTCACGGGCTCGACTTCAACCGGGTCATAAGCACGGGTTTGCCCATCTTTTTTGCGCACATAGAGGGACTCGCCATCGTTCTGGACACGGATAATGCCCCCCTCACAGACCAGTTCAGACTCAAGACCTACTCCTGTCGCAGCCGCGTGTAGGGTGGTGCCGTTGTCAAATTCGACAAACGCCGACAGGATGGATGTATCCCGGACGAACCGCATATTAGAGGTATCCCCCTCGGCGGGATAAAGTTCGCCCAACGTTCCTCGAATGGAGACCGGATTCGGGTCGCCCAAGAGGTAGAGTTGCGTGTCGAGAAAATGTCCGGCGATGCTATTGCCCCAAAAGCTAACCACTGACTTGACTGCACCCAACTCGCCGCTTTCGGCAATCTCGCGTGCCTGTCGATAGACTGCCCAGTTGCGCCGCTTGGGGCCGAATTCCAGCATGACGCCATTGCGCTCAAAGGCATCTTTGATGGCGTCGGCCTCGGCAAGTGAACAGCAGAGCGGCTTCTCGGCATACATCCCCTTAACTCCATGTTCTGCGCCGTAAACCATCGCCTCCGCATGCTGCTCTGGGCGGGTGGTAATACTGAGGATATCCGGTTTTTCTTTGTCAATTAACTCGCGGTAATCGGTGTAACTACACGGGACGTTCCAGCGTTCACAAAATGCTTTGAGTTTCTCCTCTACGATGTCACACGCGGCGACGATTTCCGTCTCTTCAACGATTACATAGCCGCCCGCATGACAGTAAGGTAGCACGGTGCCCCCACGATAGAGGCCTTGTTTCATTCTTGCTATCTGTTCGTCTTCAATGGTGCTAGCCATACGGCCACAGCCGATAACGCCGACTCGAAGTGTCATGTTGACCTCCTTGTTGTATAATTGTTTTCTGACAAACTCGGATGGGCACTGCAAGCCCAGGGAACGGTGAGGGCGAATGTTGTACCAGTCCCGGATTCCTTGCCCCCAAGCGGCTTAGTCCAGCAGATTGTAAGGAGCATCCCTGCTTTGGGGGTACGCGGCATGCAATGCTAAGCGTTATCTGTCTATTGCGCTTTGTCTGACAGTAAACTCCGGCTGGGGATTACAACAGCGCGGTCGGAGCTTACCGTTGACTGGGATATCGCCCCGCGCCTACACTCGGCACCTGTGAAACTCCTTCGTGTTTCGGGAGGGAATCGATGGGAACGACTACGCGGGACCAGATAGATATCGAGCTGTCAGGGCTGCCGCCGGGGGATGCGCGGCGGGCGAGCAATCCTCCGCCCGGGCAGGACCTGCGCTTCACCTACCGGTCCGAGATCGACGACACAGAACAGCCCTACGCCGTCTACGTGCCCTCGGGCTATGATGCCGGCAGCCCCTGGCCGCTGGTCGTCAACCTGCACGGCACCTCGGCCGGGGCATCACCGAGTTCCGCGGGATGGGAGAGCACGACGTCTTCCGGGTGATCGAAGAGGTCCGGGAGCGGTATTGCGTCGATGGCGACCGCATCTCTCTCACCGGCCTCTCCATGGGGGCCACGGGGACTATCGATCTGGCGCTCCACCATCCCGGCTTCTTCGCCGCGGCCGCGCCGGTGGGTGCGGCCCACAGCTTCCCCTGGCTGGCGCCCAACGGCCGCCACATCCCCTTCTGGTGGATCGGAGGGGAGAACGATCGCAGCTTCCGCATCGCGGGGAAGCAGGGCGCCGAGCGGATGGTCAGTCTAGGGTATCCGACTCGACTCGATATACGGGAAGGACGTGGCCACGCGGACTTCCTGCCTGAGTATTTCGACGGAATAGTGGAGTGGCTGGTGCAGCACCGCGCGGTCCGCCGCCCGCACGAATACACGTTCACCACGGTCCTGCCCATGCACGGCGAGGCCTACTGGACATCCATCGACGCCATCGAGAGCCCCGGGGCCCCCGGTACCTTGAGGGCCGGGATCGCAGGGTCCAATCTGGTGCGTATTTCCACCGAAAACCTCTCGGGCGTAGCGGTGTTCCCGAGCGAAGCCCCCATCGATCTCGACCGACCTCTCGAGGTGGAAGTGGACGCCCGCTCCGTGTTCCTAGGGGCTGTTGCCGAGGGCGAGGCGGTGGAGCTGACGAAGGACTGCAACGTGTGGAAGGCCGCCTCCGTGGCCCGGACCAAACGGTCGCTGATAGCCTACGGTATCTATCCGGTTGCCGAGGCCCCCGAGGAGCTGAGGATGGAGGGTCTGGAGGTCGCCCTGGCCAACTGGGTTACTGACGCAATGCGGGCGGCGACGGGGGCTGACATAGCGCTCTACGACAGAAGAACGAACCGCGGGCTTCCCATACCTAAGGGTGCCGTAGACCAGGTCGATCTGATCCACTGTATGTTCCCGTGGGACCATGAGCTCGCTCTTACTGAGCTGTCCGGACGGGCCATTCTGGACATCCTGGAGGCGAACATCATTGGTCCCGGGGATGACCTGAAGCGGCTCGTGCAGGTATCCGGCGTGAGCTACGCGTTCAATTGGGAGCGACCCCGGGGGAGCCGGATAGTGGATAGCGATATAAACCCGGGCCGCGCTTACAGGGTCACGCTGATGCGGCAGGTCCCCGAACGGGGTGAGAGCCGAGGCACGATGTCGCTAGCGCAGCACCAGGGGAATCTGGACTACAATCTGTCCGAGGTGACTCTGCGGGCCGCGCTTTACGCCCACGCGGTCCGGTCCGGGAAGATCGAAGCGAAGGTGGAGGGCCGGTGAGGGCTGTGTCGTAGCTTTTAACGCCCCCTGTTCCCGCTGGAACACTGCCCCACGCGAGCTGAAATCAGGGAAGCTCTTGAGGCCACTGACGCGGCGCGATGGAGCGGCGTTTCTCCTCGGACACGAACATCTCCCCCAAAATTGAAGGAAATGATCCCGGTATTGGCTTTCCGGTTGGGGTTCCAGCTTCCAGGAGTGCCGTGACCACTTCAGGATCGGCTGCCAGCACATGATGAAGAGGGGTCTCGCCGGATTCCTCTCGGCCTTTGTTCGGATCAGCTCCACCCGCGAGAAGATGACGCACGCACGCCGCTTTGCGAACCTGAGAAAGTCCTGCCAGGACTGATGCACCATTCTCGTTTCAATACGCACTCCAGAACTGATTTCCCATCTCCTGGTTATCACCAAACTCTGTTGGCCATCGTCTAAGCTCTCTGCGAAGAGATTCCAAGATCTCGGCATGTTCTGGTTCGGATGCGAGACTCATGGTCTCACACGGATCACTTTGAAGGTCAAAAAGCTGCGTGGTCCGTTCTTCGCTCACCACATATTCGATCAACTTATGTCTTCCTCTACGAACCGCACGCTGAACTCCCTTATAAGCGAAGTGCAATGAATCCCGGACGACTGTTGATGGTTCCTGTATAGCGGGCAGAAGACTCATCCCTTCCACGGTCTCGGGCGTTGGGAGACCTGTCAGGTCGCAAAGTGTCGGAAATATGTCGAGAAGATAGCACCAGGCATCTGTTTTCTGGTCTTTTGGTACGCCGGGTCCGGCGAAGATCAGCGGTACGCGAACGCTATGATCGTAGAGGTTCTGCTTTCCCATGAGTCCATGCTGCCCCAGTGCAAGGCCGTTGTCGCCCGCGAAGACAACGATCGTTTCTTTGCTCAGCCCCTGACGTTCGAGTTCCTCCAGGACACGGCCGACCTCAAAGTCCAAATGAGTAATCATGGCATAGTATTCGGCAATGTGCCGACGCACCTCTCCGGGGTCGCGAGGAAATCGGGCCAGGCACTCGTCCCGGATCTGGAGACTGCCATTATCAAAGGGATGCCCGCCAAGAAAATTCCCCGGCAACTCCTGTTTCTCCGGATCGTACATCTTGAGAAACCGCTCCGGCATGGTACGTGGATCATGTGGCGCCATATAGGACACATAGGCGAAGAAGGGCTTATCTGCATTTCGTCCGGCAAGAAAACGGATTACTGCATCGCTGAACAGCTCGCTGGAATGCCTGCCGAGGTGGATGTGGTCGCAGTGCCGCCAGGTAACAGCATTGTCCGATTTGGGATCTTCAATCACAGGAAAGCGTGACTCGTAACTACCCGACGGATCGAAATCATAAGCCGGCACATTCCAGTGATCATCCATACCGCCGAAAAAGATCTCCGCCCCGCAGTTGAAGCTGCGTGCAAACGACTCCCGTCCGTTGTGCCATTTTCCAGTCCCGAAGCAGTCGTAGCCCTGCTCCTGAAGGACTCCCCCCATCATCTTATGCGCGACCGGTATTGTCTCTCCCGATCCATGCAAACTGAACAACGTCCTCCCGGTATGCAACATAGCGCGGCTCGGCATACAGACTGCAGCGGATGTCCCGCCCATGATGTGCGCGTGCGTGAAGGTTGTTCCCTGCTTAACAAGGCGATCCAGGTTAGGGGTGTCGATTTCGGGATTGCCAAGCGCGGAGATCGTATCAAATCGCTGATCGTCAGTGAAAATGAATAATACGTTTGGTTTCTTCATCCTGTTTCGTTAGCCAACGCTTAGCATTGTATGGGGGTGTGGGTGTCCGTGAGGGACGTCCCTATCCCGATCGGCTTTCCCAGCCGCAATATGGTTCCACGCAAAGGCTACTTCGACAGATACCCTTCGAAGTCAATCATCTTGCTTTCATCATCCCTGTAGGTAACCGGCTTGGGGTCCAGCCAGTCAACAATTGTGCTCTTTATCGAATACGCAAAGAAGTGATTCCCGGCCGGGCTGTAGTGGCCAATGAAGTAGCGCTCCATATAGTCTTCGAGGGTTAGGTTGAAGTCTTTGTAATCATTCTGATGAACCAGGTTCATGTCGAAGAAAGGGTCGGTCTCCTTTGCTAGATGGTCCGCGATCTCCTGGTCATAGCGAGGTTCATTGTTGAGGATTTGTCTCGTGGCAGTGGGGCAGAGAATGCAGGTCATCAGTTTCTTGCTTTTCTGCCTGCAGAACTCCGATGCTTACTCTACAATGAATTTCGTAGCCGCAAACCCATAGATATTTGCCAAGCGTCGACATGATTGAACCAGATTCTCACTGGAACTGGTATAAAGCTCTTCGACGCCCAGTATCTCGGCCAGAGACTTGAGGCCATTCAGATCGAGAGTCGACGGATCAACGGAGCGGGCAACATAGAGCTGTAGTATCAGATCGTCCTTGAGTGCATCTACCATGAATTCCGGTTCGGTCATTCTGTACAAAGACTCCGGAGTAGATAGAAGGTTCTCCTTCTCCACGAGAGCCCCGGAATCCAGGTCCATCTCAAGGTGCGCAGCAAGGTATTCCTGCCAGGTTTCACCATCACTTACCTGATGACATTGTGTGAAACTATTTCCGTAGGTATTGATGCGGCATGGTCTGTCTGCGTAATTATGAGGCGTGCGGACGCCTGAGGGTTGTGCGGTGGATATCGTTGAGCAGCCTTCTATACCGTCACGCGGCATGTGGTTGTCGAGAGTATAGCCGACCACAGGGTCGAACTTTGCCCAACAATTCCTATTCGGGTCGATGAAACTGTCTATCGTTTCTTCCGACACGGCACTCTCTTGAAGATACTGTTTTAAGGTTCTCACCGTTCTTCATCGCCGAATGTCCAAGCCTAGCGATGGTGAGCTTGCTCGCCATTCGCTACGGCGCTCTCGTTGTGTGCCGGGCAGGTCCGACTGCTCGATAGTGATGTCAACCTCAAAAGGAAATGACACATGCAGTGAACAAAGTCCAGACCCAGCCCGATGGAGGCGAAGCTTAGCCAATGGTAAGAGAATCGCGATGATACTGCATCTAACCGCATTTTGCTGCTCCCAGCTTCTTTTCGGAAGTGTTTGCCCACTAACAAGTTACTTAATTATCAATAACTTACGAATTTCCCGTCCGCGGGTTCTCATCCCGCGGAGAGGGCTGGATTGGCTGCGCGATCGCGCAGTCGCTTCGCGATCGCCCTGCGTGCGCCCCATCTCCAGTCGCTACGCTCCTTGCGTCGAAATCGCCCTACACCACTTTTCCCTTGAATTCCGTAAGTCGCTGATAATTAGATAAACACCTATAAATCAGCAAGTTGATCGAGCCTAACCTATCCTCTCAATTCGGCAGCCAGCGGCAGAATCCGGCAATGTCATGCAATAATTGTGGGAGGAAGCTGAGAGGAATGAGACCGTCGCCTCTTGGTTGGCAATACGCACTTTTCACTAGGTTAGTCGTCGGGAAAACGATATGATGCCGAACTAGGGTCGGGTAGGTTCAACATGCCAGGAAGCCAAAGAATCAACTGAGGTGGACGTGCAAAGAATCAACTGAGGTGGACGTGCGGTTCGATTGAAATGGCGAGGACAATGCAGCCTTTTCACACACTTTCCCGAAACGAACGCGTTCAACGCGCCGAGCAACTTGGGCACGACATCCTGGAAAACTACGGTATCACTGATGCTACAATCAACTTCTGGTCGTACTCGGAGAACATCGTCCTCAAGGTGGATTCACCCAAACTGATCAAAAGTCCGTCCGGCAACTCAGGCTATAACACCTTTGCGCTCCGCATCCGCGATCTGGCCTACCCGGAATCGTTGATTGAAGCGACGACCCAATGGATGCGCGCATTGCGTCGAGACACAGACGTTGTCGTGCCCGAGCCGATACCCGCCTGCGATGGCAGGATGATCGTGCGTGCGACGATACCGGGTACGGAAGAATCGCGAAATTGTGTCCTTTTCGAGTGGTTGGAGGGTGAATTTCATACCGAAGAACTAAAACCAGAGTATCTACGGCTCGTTGGCGAAATGACGGCCAAACTCCACAACCATGCTGCCTCGTTTGCGCGGACAAGGCAGCTTGATCTCTCCCCAAACGAGTGGAGAAGAACATTCGAGCCCCTTATCGCAGGGAAGCGGCTGACACCAGCGTGGTCGGATCACACGGGCGCATTTTTCTCAGCCGCTGAGATTCGAATTATCGCCCAAGTCGCTGAGCGAATCGTCCGCACAATCGACACTTACGACATCGATAAAGACCACGGGCTCATTCACAGCGACCTGCACCAATTGAACTACATGTTTCATAACGGGGAAGTCCGTGTTATCGACTTCGACGACAGTTGTTTCGACTATCATGTCAGGGACATAGCCATTACCTTCTGGTATCTGACCAACCTCGACGATTATCACCACGGTTTTCGACCGATGCGCGATGCCTACTTTGATGGCTATCAACGGAAACGGGCGACGCCCTCTCGTTTTGATGACCAGGTCGAGACATTCCTAGTCGAGCGACAGTTGGCGATAATGAACTGGGTGCTCGGGTGGCCCCGATCAGATCATGTCTATGCAGGCGACCAGTTTTTGAACAATTCGATCAAGGTCTTCCGGCGTTACCTTGAGCGATCAAGGGAATGACACTCCCCTGTAGTTCGTATAGCATCGGGATAGAGGCGCCCCTCCTACACCATCACTCTCCGTACGGGCCGCAGGTGACGGCTCGGCTGATCAGGCAGGGTCAGGTCCAGGGGAAGGCAAGTCCGAATGATTGGGGTGGGGGGTAGAGCACGGGCGTCGTTCCATTCCCTACCCGGACTTGCACCCCGTTTACAGCGCGCCCATGCTGGGCACACACAACCTGCAGTAGCGAATGGAGTATATATCAATTTCAACAGACGAAGTTGAGGAAGCAATTTCGGCGATCGAGTTCGCTTGCGACCTCCTTGAAAGCATTGAAGCGAATCGGAATCGCTGGAAATGGGTGCTCGTTTCATTTCACAACGCCTTGCAGAACCACATGGTAGTGGCGTTAACGCATTCCGACGGATCGGGTGCGATTGATCGCAAAGTCTGGGCAAAGTGGGTTGCCGCCGAGGAACGGAGAATCGAGGAAGAAGAACGCGGTGTTCCATTGGCCAAGAGTGAAGCAGATTTTCCCGTATTGAAGATTGATCCGTTCCTCGGGATGGTTCGAAAAATGCGAGACCGAGCCATTGTCAAGGTGGATGGGATCGATCTAGCAGAGGACTCTGAACTCTTTCGAATTTTGAAAAAAATCAATTTTCTCCGGAACGAGTTTATTCACTTCCCGCCGCAGAGCTGGACTCTTTTCATAAACGATCTTCCATATGCGTTACTTCAAATGTTAAACTTCATGGAAGCCATTTGGTCACGGTCCTATCGCTTTTCACTCAAAGTTGGTTACGATGAACAGCGATACAGGCATGGTTATGGAAAAGCGCGCCGGCTTCTTGAAGCTTTGGATGATCAATATCGAAAATACCTAGAATCGATTCCCCAGCCCTGACTACTGAGGGCCAGCCCCCGGTATCGCGCCATCGGGCCTACCTTCTGCTCTGGCCAGTTCCGACAAGCCACCCGTTCTGACTGCTCCAAGAGCAATTCTACCGCAAATGCGGGATGGAGAACTCGTCGGGGTGGAGAGCCTCTCCCACACCACCTCTCGTACGGGACCGCAAGTGGCGGTTCGGCTGATCGGGCAGGGTCAGGTCCAGGGGAAGACAAGCCTGAGTGATTGGAACCATGCGTGGCCAGGCGATTTGGACCCACCTGAGTATGCTCATCCGCCAAAGGACTCTACGGGCACAGCCATTGCTTCCTGGCCTATGGGGTCATACCCATTTCAATTTTCTGCATCCGACCCAACGGCTCTTCAACTCCCTCCTCTCGGTCTGAACTGGCCGCCCCGCCGTTCTCCCTTCCCATGCCCGAGCCCGACGCGAAACATCCATGGGGTCGGCCAAACGCTGCCGAGCGCACCCATTCAGCCTTGCCCCGGGCGGCTCGGACTGGCAGATTGTGTGGTCTATCCCGGCTTCGCGGTCACGCCCAATACAATCGTAAACGTTATACGTACTCGGTTCTTGCTTGCCACAAATGAAACTCGAACCAGCAGTAGTCCGCTATGTAGCCGCGGGCGGAGTTGTGGTGGACCAGGACCGTGTTCTGGTTCTCGGCCGACCATCGCGCAATGAAGTCCGACTGCCAAAGGGCCATGTCGAGTCCGGCGAGACACTTGAGTCAGCTGCGCTTCGTGAGGTCTGCGAGGAGTCGGGCTACTGTGATCTGGTTGTGACGCATGACCTCGGTTCACAGGAGGTTGAGTTCACTCACAAGCGACGGAGAATCGCACGAAGTGAGCGGTACTTTCGCATGGCGTTGACGAAATCACCTCCTTTAATCACTCGTGCCGAGAGGCAATTTGAACCCACATGGCTCTCGTGGATCGAAGCAGAGGTAGCCTTGAGCTTCGAACCAGAACGCGAATGGGTGCGGCGAGCGAGGTGCATGACATGATAACGCGTCTGATAGAAGTCGCTGGTGAGAAACGTCGGATCCCCGGGCCTGCCCTATGAAGGCAACCCCGGGTCCAAGATGACCACCCCCGCGCGCGGTTCCGCACAGGGCAGTTACCGCTCCGCCCTTGGCTTCAGGTAGTAGCCCGACCTTGGTTTCATGTCTGGTTCCCCTACAGGGGACTTGCACCCCAGTTACAGCGCGCCCATGCTGGACACACACAAGTCGGCCCTGGGAACGGGTGAAGCTGCACCTGTCCTTGGTCCGCAGGTAAGGATGCAGCAGCAGCGGTACTTCTCAACGCGGACGTGCGGCCTGAAACCAAGATTTGGCGGTATCTTGATTTCGCCAAATTCTTGGGACCAACTGACTTATGACTCAGGAATCGCACAGAGGACGCTGGTCCGCAGGTAAGGATGCAGCAGCAGCGGTACTTCTCAACGCGGACGTGCGGCCTGAAACCAAGATTTGGCGGTATCTTGATTTCGCCAAATTCTTGAGCCTGCTGTCTACAAGTTCTCTCTATTTCAGCAGAATAGATCAGCTCGATGACAACTTAGAAGGAAGCCCAACCGCAAGCCAGTTGGAAAGAGTGGAAGCCATTTTACGCGACCACCCCGATCATCGTTCGCTAGATGCATTGAGTATGGCGCGGATCGCGCGGCGCTGGGTGTATGTCTCATGCTGGCATGAGAATGAAAATGAAGACCGGGCAATGTGGAAGCTCTATGGGAAAGAGGACAATACTATTGCCGTCGTGAGCACCGCGCACAGACTGGCGAATGCGGTGCTGGGCGTGGCAGGCACCTACATGTTTTCAATTGTAGCAAGGGTGCTATACATCGATCACCGGGAGGACGAATTCGCCGCTGTAGCCAACGCACAAGTTGTAGAACCTTTTGTTCACAAGGATCGAGCATACGCATACGAGAAGGAAATTCGCGCGTTATTGTGTAGTGAACAATGGTGGAAGTTAGACTCGTCGGCCGAACCTGATGCCTCCGGCGTGATGGTACCAGTCGTTCTTGAAGAACTGATAGCAGAAATCGTTGTTCCACCGGGATCGCCTGTCTTCATTGAGAATGCAGTTCGCGAGATTCTTCATGATCGATATAGGCTGAAGGTCCCGGTAGTGAGGTCACGACTTGATAGGCCTGGATTGCTTGATTAGTCAGCCGAACCGGCTCCCCAGCCCGACCCCTGAGGGCCAGCCCGGGTCCCCCACCACCCGGCTTGCTGGTCCGCGCTTGGCGGTTCCGCCTAGACACCTATTCTGGCCGCCCCCGCCGTTCTCCCTTCCCATGCCCGAGCTCGACGCGAAATATCCATGGGCCAGGCCAAACGCTTCCAAGGCCAACCCTTCAGCCTTGCCCTCGGCGGTTCAGGCCAACAGATTGTATGGGGCATACCCGTTTCGCGGTCACGCCCCAAGCATTGCTAAATGTTCGACAATGTGAACGTTCAACAACGCAACCTTCGGCGATTTGAGAGCCGCGACGAAAGGTCTATTGCGGAGGTTTGGCACCGCTCGGGGCAGGCGGAATACACCTATATTCCAACATGGCAGTCCTTTACACTTGAACAAGCCCGCAAGGCCGTACGAGACGTCATCGTCCCGAACACAGACATTTGGGTCGGTCTACTTGACGACCGAATCGTTGCGTACCTCGCAATGGATGGGTCGAAGATCGACAGACTCTATGTTGACCCCTCGGAGTGGCGCCGTGGCTGGGGCACCCGCTTCGTCGAGCTGGCGAAAAATCTCTCGCCGGGCGGACTTGAGTTAGTGACGCATCAGGAGAACCACCCAGCTCGAGCACTCTATGAGAAACATGGGTTTCAGGCCATCGCATTCGGGATTAGTCCACCCCCGGAATCTGCACCTGATGTCACCTACCGAGGCGACCCACAAGCAATCCCGATCGGGACAGGGAAGCGCCCTTCCGCACCACCACACGCTCGGTTCCGTAAGCGGTGGTTCGGCGGCACGCCTGATCGGACAGAACCAGGTCCAGGGGAAGACGAGCCCGAATGATTGGAAGTAAGCGTCCGGCAATGCGATTTGAACCCATTTGGCTTTGCCTATCCGCGAAGGGCCTTTACGGGCACGGCCATTGCCTCATGGCCCATTGGGTCATGCCCCTCTCGCGGTTTCCAAAAGCCGACCCGACCAATCTACCACACCCTCTCGCGATCCGAACCGGCTTTGCCCTGCCCCAAGGCAAACACACAATACCTATGGGCTCGCCAGACGCTTCCGATGCCAATCCTTCAGCCTTGCCAGGGGCGGCTCAGTCAAGCAGATTGGATGGGGCTCTCGGCTTCGCCTTCACGCGCCATACAATGCTAAACGTTATGTCGACTAACGGAACCGTCACCGAAGTTCTCCTCGAAGGCACGTATAAGGCTCATCACTCGGGCCACGCAAGCACGACTTGGCCCGTAATTTGCAGCGAACACACCCAAGAGTTTCCCCGGATCGAACGGTGCGTTCCGGGCACTTTCAATGTAGAACTAGACGGAGAATACCGTCCGCCAGAAGATCAGCGTTGGCGCAAGAGCGCAAAGAAAAGAGGAGCTCCCATAGGGAGGTATATCGACGGGAATCATCTGTCCCCAACGGCGAGAATCATAAAGATGAACGGCCGTACTTGCGAGGCATGGATTTATCGTGGTGGCCACCCAAACACTTTCTTAGAATTGATTTCAGAGGCGAATCTGTCAGAGCTGCTAAAGCTCAAGCACGGCGATCGAGTAATACTAACGGTCGAAGAGATGTCGGAAGGTACTTGTGGAATGCCTCTCCCCCCTCCCGCCGACGCTCCAAATGGCCTGCCCACGACATAATCGGGTCCCCGGAGCTGACCAGTAAGGGCCAGCCTTGGTCCCAGACCACCCGACGCCCCGGTCCGGACATGGCCATTCCCAAGAGCCACCGGTTCTGACCACTCCCGCAGTTTCCCCTCCCATGCACGAGCCCGACGCGAAATATCCATGAGCCCGACCAAACGCTCCCAAAGCTATAGCTTCAGCCTTGCCGCCATCGGTCCTGTCTATCAGGTTGTATGGGGCATCCTGATTCGCCGTCAGACCCATAAAATGCTAAACGTTATACCAATTCCTTTTTACAGGAAGATTCGGACTTGACCTGACCAATTTGGACCGCTCACCGTATGCCTCATTGCAGCCGTTCACAGTAATCACAACCTACCCAAGGAGGAGAAATATGCTGTTCCACATCACACAAACCCACACGCCTGAACTGTGCCCGAAAGACGAAGGCGGCTCCAAGACGCTGTATGATCCAAGCGTGGAAGGAGTAGCGCTCAAGGCCATGTACGGCGCATTCGCTGAACACGTCGTCTATTACGTGGTGGAAGCCGAGACCATCAAGGCCATCAACAAGTTTCTGATGCCAGGATTCAAGCGATGTGAGTCAAAGATTACGCCGGTAAGTGAAGAGCCAATCGTACAATAGCGTAGAGAACCGGAATTACGCGCTGGGCAACCGCCGTTGAGCGTGAGCCAAACAGTACGCTGTATTAACGAGGGCCGCTTCGCTTTCCTTCGTCAAACGGTGACGACCGTCATTAGGAAACGGAGAGAAAATGTCCAGAATTCAAGCCATGGTAGTCCGGGACGGGCGCGTGTTGATGGTCAAGCACCGCCATGATGGAGAGGAGTGGTGGCGTCTTCCCGGCAGCAGGCAGAAATAACGCGAGACGCCAGAGCAAGGCGCACTGCGTGAACTGAAAGAGGAATGCAAAGGAGTCGGCGCAATCATCAGAAAGATTTCACATGTATACCACGCGCCCGGCGACGAAACTTGCTCGTTTCTCGTGGACATTGCTGACCAGACGCCGTCTCTGGGCCGCGATCCCGACGTTGTTCCAGGGTGGGAAGTTCTGACGGAAATGCGGTGGCTTTGCGGGAAACTTAGGGGCGGAATCGGAAGTCGAGGGTCAATGACCGGATCGGGGTTCGAATCTCAGCGACACACACAATACCCATACGCCCGGCCAAACGCTCCCAAGGCCAATCCTTCAGCCTTGCCCCCAGTGGCTCAGTCCAACAGATTGGATGGGGCATCCACGCTTCACGGGAAGGCTGTATGCAATGCTAAACGCTAGGCGCTCTGTCGTATTCCAATGTCTCTCAACAACCGATACTGGCGAAGAGTATTCCGAAGTGACTTCGTGCCTCAGCTCTCTGCGATCATCGAGACACTTGAGAGGCGATTGATCCCCCAGTTCGAGGGCATCAATGCGGAGGCAGAGAAGGTTTCCGAAGAAGCCTGGGATCGGTTCATGTCGATGCCCTCCACGGGAGACGAAGACCCTGGTGATTTCGCCGAAGCCGCGCAAGAAGCAGGAGTCTTACATTACTCCCTGATGAATGGTATCCGCCAAGGGATGCTTAATCTATTCGCAGTAGCGCTGTACCATGCCTTCGAGCAGCAGCTGATGCTTTTTTACCGAAAGGAAGTGCTGCATCCAGCCGAAGAGAACGATCTAAAACTATTCGCACTGTCGGTACTCACGGAGCGGCTACACAATTTCGGTGTCGCAGTTGAGGAGCTCCCTTCCTGGAATGAGGTCAATGAGTTGCGGATAGTTGCGAATACCGTCAAGCACGCTGAAGGAAGCTCGGCTCGCAAACTTCGCTCCATACGGCCCGATTTGTTCAAGGATCCGGCGACGGCTGATCTCAGCTTTGCGCCAGCGTCCTATCCTCGTGTGTTCCAACCGCTGGTCGGCGAAGATCTATTCGTGTCAATCGATGACATCAAGGACTACCATGGACACCTGGTACGGTTTTGGGAAGACTTCTACGTAGCCCTGCAGTGCGCCTAACAGGCGCCCACCCGATGCCGCAAGTTACGGTTGTGCTTGCGGTTCCCTCGTTGAAACTCGGCGCAGATCAATTTGTGCGTCAGGAAAAAAATTGAAATGAACAAGGTACCCAAAGAGGTTCTGGCAAGAGCGGCACGTGTAACATCAGATAATGATACATACAAGGCGTGCATGACAGTTATAAAGGCGCGTATTTTTACGATTCAGAAGGTCTTGAACAATGAAGTAGATCTTCATTACCAGATGCTGAAGGTCGAGTCGGTCTATCTACAATATCGGCTTCTACTAGAGCTTCTATATTTGTCTACCATTGTGATCCGGCGGAAGAAATATTCTCTCGAGTGGCCACGTTCCGAAAGGGAATATCAACCAGCGGTGATTCGAAAACACCTTGGTAAGGATTTGGATGAGCATTTTCCGTATCCCTACAAACCGATAGAAAATCCGGACGGATCTAAAGGAATGCACTTTTTCGAGAGGCCACTTTCAGAGGCTGAGGTGTATTCGTTTTTTAATAAATGTCACAGCCATCCCATAAGGCCTAAACCCTGAAGGCAAGCCTGAGGGATGGAGCGGGATAGCGGTTGATATTGGGAAAAAGTCAAAATGTAAAACAGGGGGGAAATGGTTGATATGGACGGATGCTGTCCCACAGAGCTAAGGGGAGAAACCGGGCAGGTAAGCCTGTTGAGGCTGGGAACACATTCGATATCGGGTTCGTGCTGTCCCATAGAAGTCCGCCAGATCGAAAAGCCCGAAGCGGTCCCAGAGCACGCCGCGCACGAGCGTAAACAACCGGGTGAAGCTGTGCGGCCACTGGCTGATAAAGGCAATGTATCGGAGCAGAACGAGCAGCAGCAGGGCGGCCCACAGCTGCCAACGGATGGCCTGCTTGGAATGCCCGAGAAAATCGCAGACCTTGAAGGTTTGCTTGATCTGCTTGAAAAACACCTCGATGCCCCAGCGGCAGCGGTAGAGGGCGCAGACACTGGAAGGGGCCCAGTCCATGTTGTTGGTGAGGAAAACCATGACGACCCACTCGCCGTTGACTTCCACTTCGGCTTCGATCCGGCGCAACCTGCCGGGATACTGCCGGCGGGAGGCGGGAACCTTCAGGGTGACCTCGTCATCCCGCAGGATAGGTCCTTGAGGCTTGCGCAGGCGCTTGCGGCAAACATGGCAGCGCAGGTTGTCTTTGGCGCGCGTGACCCAGAATATGCCGCGTTCGCTCAAATGGAAAAGATTGGCAAAATGCACGTAAGCCTTGTCGAAAACCGCGATCTCTCCAGCCTGCAGCCCCGCGCACAGGGCCAGGGTCCGCGTGCCGTCGTGATGGGAAGCTTCTTCAATGACGGCAAAGCCGGGAAGAAAACTTTGCAGGTTGAGCCGCAGGTGCATCTTCGCCGCGGCCTTGCGCCGACGGTGCTTGGCCCAGTCCATGCAGTTGGCCACCAGGGCAATGGTGGTGGAATCGATCGCATGGATCGCCCGTTTGAAGCGACGGGGCAGGCCTCGGTAGCGCCCGGCCGGTCCAAAGCCCGGCGAAAGCTCTTGCAGATGCCCCAGCACCTTCCAGAACAACGCCTCCATCATGTCGCTGTCGCGCTCCCTATTGGCATGCGAAAGAGTGTTTCGGCTCGGTGCAACCGCTCCCCTGATCGCCCTGAGCTTGGCCGCATGATGCCGCAGGGTGTCGCAGACCTCGTTAAGGCCGATGGCATGGGTCAGTTGCGCAAAGAGCAGACTGACCACATGACTCCATGGCGTGAAGGTGCGCGCCTTTTTATCGACCCCGTACTCCCGGGCGAGTTTTTCCGTCAAATGCGACGGGATGAGTTTACAAAGCTGATGCAAGGTGCTGCTGTAGTGTTTCGTCGGCGTTATGTTTTTCATACTGCGGATTCTTTGGTCGGAATCCGCCGCCGACCACCTTTTTTTAACCCTGCCCGAAAGGGAGTCTCACCACATCCTGTGGGATGGCTGTGAATAAATGTCACCAATATCTGCACGAACCGAACCCATACAAGAAGGATTGGAAGACGAGGGAGTCTGAGTGCGAGAATCTCCTAGAAGAGAGCAAAATTATGCTCTTGAAAATCTGGAAGCTACTTAAATGCCATTATCGGGTGAGCGAGTTGAATGACGGAGAAAAGGTTGGCTTGATTTGCCAGCTTGGGGCCGACGAGAAGGCTCCGGTCTTCGTTGCAAATCTACTCTCGGATGGAAAGGAGAATTCCTATCCGGATAGGGACACCCCTCCCCAGACCACCACTCGTCCAGGTCCGTAAGTGGCGATTCGGCTAATCAGGCAGGATCAGGTTCAGGGGAAGACGAGCCCGAGTTATTAGGACCGGGCGTCTGGCAAGGCGATATGGAACCAGGTGACTTCGCTCATCAGCCAAGGGCCTTTGTGCGCACCCGCTGTTCCATGCCCTACTGGGATCTTGCACCCCGTTTACGGCGCGCCTATGCGGGGCACACCTGTTCGTCAGCACACGCCCTTACCTCCGGCTTCCTTCAAGTCCACATCGCTGCGATACTCTTGCCTTTGGCTTGCCTTCTCCTCCATCGGACTGGGTCTGGACTTTGTTTACTTCATGTGTCATTTCCTTCCGAGATTCACATCACCATCGAGCAGTCGGACCTGCCCGGCACAAAACAACGCGCTGCTCACCTAGAGCTTGCTCGCAGCGGCCAAGTTGAGAGAGAGCGTGGACGTTAGATCCACAAGATGTTGATCGCTGGCATAGACCTCGCGTGGCAGAGCAAGAAAAATCCGACGGCGCTAACAGTCGGTACCCTCGAAGATGGACAACTCACCCTGACAGACGAGACTCACGAACTAGCCTCGGTCGCATCAATCCGAAAGCAACTCGACAAGTATCCAATGCTTCGGGGCGTCGCAATCGATGCGCCACTTGTGGTCTGGAACGAGACGGGCCAGAGGCCCTGCGAGAAGCTCCTAAGCCAGGAATATGGCTCCCGAAAAGCCTCCTGTCACAGCTCCAATCTGACGCTATACCCAGACCCAGATAGCGTCCGGTTATCAAAGGCGCTAGAGACCAATGGATTCATGTCTGGTTTTCCAACGGGGGACTTGCGCCACGTTTGCGGCGCGCCCATGCTGGGCACACACTAGCCCATCAAGCCGACGCTCGTAAACTCGCGCGGATTATTGGCGGCGTTAGGTTTTCTATGAGCTTACATAGCCCACAATTTCAACAGAGTCCGGGCCCTCAGAACGGCTGGGACTCACAACAAGGAGGATGACCCATGCCCATTACCGATAGCGAAAGGACCCGTCGCAGAGCCCTGATTAAAACCCACTATGACGCTGAAAACGAACACGACATGAATGGCATTATGGCGACCTTCGCCCCCGACGCTGAGATGCTTTACAACCGCATCCCGTTCACGGACCCGCAAAGCATTCGTAATGCGCACGGTCGTATCGGTTTTTCCGGCACTGACGGCGCTTTTAAAGACATTCACCACTATATCGACGTCGAACATTTCACAGAGGACGAAATCATCGTCGAGGGACGCCTGAGCGGCAAACATGTCGGTGAATTCCAAGGCTTTGAAGCTACGGGCCGCAACGTCGAGCTGCCGTTCGTCGCCTTTTATCACTTCGACAAGACCGACAAACTCATCTCCGAACGCATAGTCATGAACCTCGGGGGGCTTGTCGCTTCGGGGTAGTCAATTGTTGTCGACATCGCGCGAACCCAAAGCGGTGCGGACTTCAGCGTCGTGTTAACGAAGAGGGTTTATCCGGACTTAAACGGCATTAACCGCTGAGAAGACCTCTGCCTAATCGGGACCCCGGGCCTGACCACTGAGGCCAGCCCCGGGTCCGCGCCCAGCGGTTCCGAATAGACTCATGTTCTCGCTTCTCCCGCCGTTTCCCTTCCCATGCCCGAGCCCGACGCGAAATGTCCATAGGCCTGGCCAAACGCTTTCGAGGCCAACCCATGTTGAGCCTTGCTCCCGTCAGCGCAGCCCAAAAGATTGTACGGTGCATCGCGGCTTCGCGGTCACGTCCGATACAATGTAAAACGTTGTGCCGAGAAATGAATATTTCAAAGACGCTCATAGTGACACCGCTGAAAAACGAGTTCTCTGCGCTTACCGAGTACTTGATCTCCAAAGGCCATGTGATGGAGGAACTTGCCGGCAAGACTGCCTCAGCGTGGTTTGGAGACTTCGCCCTCGTGGTTTCTGTTGCAGGGCATGGGAAAGCCCAGTTTGCAGCTACCACGCAATATCTCATTGACGGTTGCGGTCCATTTGACTTGGTGATCGCTGCTGGTGCTGCTGGTGCGCTTGACGGTAATCTTCTGCCTGGCGACGTTGTGATTGCCACTGAGACGGTTGAGCACGACTACAAGATGCGGTTCCACGGAGATGCGCCGGCACCACGGCATCCATGTTCTTCGGAGGTCCGTGTAAGCATTGCACATGCCCACCCGAAGAGTAGCTCTTTTCGACTACATATTGGCGCCATTGCGAGTGGGGACGAGGATGTTGTTGATGCAGGTCGGGCAAAGGAGCTTCACAAGCAAACGGACGCATTGTGTGTTGCGTGGGAGGGCGCTGGTGGAGCGAAGGCGGCCCAATTCAACGGCATTCCATTCATAGAGATCCGAGCGGTCACGGACGCAGCCGATGGAGAAGCACCAGAAAGCTATCGCATCCACCTTGCTGATGCGGTCAAGAACATTGGCCGAGTCCTCCTTCCGTGGTTTCTTGATCGATTTAGGAATGAAGGGGAGGCACATCGGGATAGGGGCGCCCCTCACCACCACTCGTACGGGTCCGTAAATGGCGGTTCGGCTGATCAGGCAGAATCAGGTCCAGGGGAAGACAAGCCCGAATGATTGGACAGGGGCTCTCGGCAATGCGATTTGAACCCATTTGACTTTGCTCAATCGCCAGGGGCCTTTGCGGCCTCATTCGAGGTCCCATTTCCAACACGGGACTTGCGCCCCTTTTACGGCGCGCCCATGCTGGGCACACACCAACCGTCGTAGCGAACGGGAAGCAAGCTCACGGTCGCTGGGCTCGAAGTCGGACTTGATGAAGCCATGAAAGCGATCGTTTTAAACAAGTACGGCACCTCCGCTGATCTTGCGTTTAGAGACACAGCCAAACGCCACCCTGAGGACAATGAAGTCCTGGTTAAAATCCACGCAGCATCAGTAAATGACTGGGACTGGTGCCTCATGAGGGGCACACCATTCTATATTCGCCTGCTATGCGGACTTCTCAAACCCAAAGTCAAGGTGCCAGGGGTTGACATAGCAGGGCAAGTTGAGGCAGTTGGAAGAGACGTAACGAAGTTCAAACCAGGCGATCCGGTATACGGAGACCTTTCCGAGAGCGGCTTCGGTGGATTCGCGGAATATGTCTGCACTCACGAGAAAGCGCTGGCTTTGAAGCCCGATAGGATGACCTTCATCCAGGCAGCAGCGATACCCCATGCGGCCGCGCTAGCCCTTCAAGGTCTCCGAGATGAGGGAGGACTGCAGCCAGAGGATTCGTTGTTGATCAATGGTGCTGGTGGTGGGGTCGGAACAATTGGAATACAGATTGCCCGATCACTTGGCGTGAAGCATGTTACCGGTGTCGACCACACAGAAAAATTGGAGATGATGCGTTCGCTTGGTTTTGATGACGTTCTCGACTACACAAAAGAGGATTTCATAGATAGCGGTAGGAGATATGACCTCATCTTGGATACGAAAACAAACCGCTCCATCTTTAGATATCCAAAGGCGCTCAACCCAAATGGATTGTATGTTACGGTTGGAGGAGAAACCTCTCGACTGCTTCAGGCTTTTTTCCTCGGAGCTATCATAGGCCTATTCGGCAATAAGAGGATACGCATCGTTGCGCTAAAGCCTAATAAAGACTTGGACTACATCAGCGAATTGTTCGAATCCGGGAGCATAAAACCCATAATAGATGGCCCCTACACGCTGGCTGAGGCCCCTAAAGCCATTCAACGTTTCGGAGAGGGCAGACACAAAGGGAAGATTATAATTGCAATGGAGCAAGCCGAAAAAGCCCAAACCGGCCCCCGGGACTAACCCATGAGGGCCGGCTCCTGGGCCCCACGCCACGCGGCGCCCGGGTCCGCGCGGTCAGGCTCATCGGGCACGACCACGTTCAGGGGTGGACCAGCAAAGATAACTGGAATTGGGCGTCCAGCAGCCCGACTTGAACCCATTTGAATTTCCTCATCCGCCAAGGGCCTTTTCGGTCACGGCCATTGCCTCCTGGCCCATACGGTCAGGCCCCTTTCCCAGTTTCCTGAACCCGACCCAGAGGCTCTGCTACTCCGTGCTCTCAGACTGAACAGAATTTCTGCTGCCTAAGCCAGACGGGCAATACCCATTGACCCGGCCAAACGCTTCCAAGACGAACACTACATCCTTGCCCCCAGCGGCTCGGTCCAACAGATTGGATACGGCATCCCGAGTTCGCCATCACCTACATACAATACGAAACGATAGAAGGCAGGAGAGCTAGTACGACTATGGCTACGAAAAAATCATCCGGAAGCGGCAAGCGCGATGTCGTTCAGGTTAAGAACCCGAGAACCGGGCACTATGTCAAGATCGACCGTTCTGCTGGGAAAATCGTGTCCATAAGCAGTCTGAAGGACCGTATAAAGGCGTCCCCGTCGCGAGGAAGCGGAAGTGATTATTTACAATCCACTGGATGGGGACGCGTTTACCAGTTCTATTCCCAGCAACCCTAGGCACTGCTTCCTGATGACAAGACTCGGTCGCCCGGTGCTTCAGCCGGTGGCGAATATTCGCGACGCTGTGACTGAACTATGTGGCCAGTTCGACTTTCAGGTTATCGACGCAACTCCGAGGGTAACCGGTCGCGATTTTTTGCTAAAGATCTGGAAGCTGATTGCCTCTGCGCCATTATCAATCGGCGTCTGTCACGAGGAAATATCAGAATCCACACAAGCCAACATTTACTACGAAATTGGCGTCGCTCAGGCTCTTGGAAAAGAAACTCTACTCATCAAGTCGCCTGGAACGAAAGTGCCAAGTGACTTCATACGCACCGAGTATGTAGAGTTCAACGGTGATTTTCGTTGTAATTTCGGTGCCTACTTAGAATCACTTCCTGAGCAAGCAGACCACTATGAAGTCGTAGCAGCCCAATTGGAAAGAAATCCAATTCTGGCCATTGACTACCTGAAACGCGCCTTTCTGATTTCTGGGGACGAACGGCTCAGAGAAAAGGCGCAAGAGCTAATAAACGAAGCAGCGTTGGAAGATCGAGCAAAGAACAGTGTGGAGATTCTTGCAGCTGCCTTCTAATCGGGATCCACTCCGCTCGACGTACGGATCCGCGCCCGGTGGTTCCGGCTGATGTCGTAAGGACTCCACGGATACAGCCGACGTTCCATTTCCTACAGGGGACTTGCACACCATTTACAACGCGCCCATGCTGCGCACACACCTAGCGCGGCAGATAACGCCCGCTAGCGCCTTCTTCTGAGCACTGTACCATTGGCTCAGCAAGATATGCAAATGCCAGCCAATTTCATAACGGCAAAGTTCGACGATGTGCTTGAGTCCAAGCTCGGCGAACTCTCGTCGGGTGTCCGTGCTGCGCTTGGTCACGCCGATCTGCAATGCCACCGGCCCCACATCACCTTCGCGGCGTACTGCGACGTGACGGCGCCTGTGCTGGAAGATCGTTTGCGTGCGTTCTGCGCACGGCACCGGACGCTCCCTGTTGAGTTCCGATCACTGGCATGCTTCGTTCCGAAGCACGTCGTCTGCGCTGGGCCGGTCGTGTCGAGTGACCTGCTGGCTCTGCATCATGAGCTGCACGAGCACTTCGCTCACCCAACGGAGTTCGCTCACCACCTTGCACCCGGGGCATGGGCTCCGCATTGCACGCTCTACGTGGCCTCAACCGTTGATGAAATGGTCCGGGCGCTGGAACTCATGTCCGCCGAGTTTGATCGCCTCGAAGGTGAGATCGTCGGATTCGGAATCCTTGAGCCGCTAAGCGTGATCGATTTCTTTCAATGCGCATTGGAAAGTTAATCGGGTGCCCGGGCCTGACCACCAAGGCCAACCCGCGTCCGACACGACCACAGGCGCCCGGACCCACGCCGAGCGGATCCGACTAGCCACCGGTTCCGGCAGCTCCCGCCGCTCTCGCATGCCCGTGCCCGACGCGATATAACCACGGGCCAGGTCAATCGCTTACCAGCCTGAGCCTTCAGCCTTGCCCCCGGTGGCTCTGTCCAGCAGATTGTGCTTGGGCGTTGCCCAGAAACGGCTATGCCCCATACAATGCCAAACGTTAGACCTAAGGAAGACACTCCCAATGGGTGCCGAGAGTGGGATGGCGCGTGAAATACGTTGAAATCTATGAAGACGACGCAGGTGTATCCCACTTTAGGGACGCTGCAATAGAATTGATCAGCGGCGATGTGGCACCACCGGCACCTCCGGTTGAGATCTCGGTGTTCAGGGCCGCTACGGAAGTTGGGTTTATGTCCGTTCCCACGGGTTGGGTCGGCGGTTGGCATCAGCCGCCAACGGACGGGTTCATATTCGTCTTGTCAGGGGAGGTTCAAATTGAGGTCGGAGACGGGGAACTCCGGCGATTTCCCCAAGGTTCGATCTGGCTTCACAAGGACCGAAAAGGCCAAGGCCACAACAGCCGTATCGTGAGCAGCGAGGATGCAAAGCTCGTAATGGTGAAGTTACCCGGCGAATGATGTCGGACATGCTTTCCATGAAGTCTGACATCGACTCCACCCAAGCGGAAGAGCCGCACATGTAGGTGATACATCTGCATGAAGGACCCCGGGCCTGACTTCGGGGGCCAGCCCCGCGCCCCACTCCACCCGGCGCACGGTTCCGCACCCGGCGATACCGACAAGACACCTGTTCTGGCTGCTCCCGCCAATCTCCCCTCCTCCGCCCCAGCCAAGCACGCTCATGAGCCGGGCCAAACGATTCCAAGGCCAAGCCAATAGCCTTGCCAGTAGCGGCGAGGTCCAGCAGATTGGGCGGGGCATTCCGCTGGGCGCTCACACCCTGTAGAAAGCTAAATGTTTCCTGAGAAATGATCACAGGCATCAACCACATCAGGCTTGCGGTTCGTGATCCGGAGGAGTCGTTCATATTCTATACGAGCGTCCTTGGATTCAAGGCTCTCGCCAAATGGCGAAACGGCTCATATCTGCTTGCTGGTGATATGTGGATCGCTCTGGTAGCGGACGACAATGCGCGAGAATCGGCGCTGCCGGAGTACACGCACGTGGCATTTTCGGTTTCGGATACGGATTACCCAGAGGTCTGCCGACGGATCAGAGAGGCTGGAGTTGAGATCTGGCAAGAAAACTGGACCGAAGGTGATTCGCTCTATTTCGTAGATCCCAACGGACACAAGCTGGAGATCCACACATCGGGTCTGGCTACCCGATTGCGATCGGCTCGTGAAGCGCCATGGGAAGGGCTTGAGTTCTTCGACGACGATGCGATGTGCCACAGGTAATCGGGTCCCCGGGCCTGACCACCAGGCCAGCCCCGGCTCCCACGCCGCGCAGCGTACAGGTCCGCTCGATTTACCATCGCGCCCTTGGGTCTCGGTAGTAGCCCCACCATGGTTTCATGCCCGGCTCCCCGACAGGGGACTTGCGCCACGTTCTCGGCGCGCCTATGCTGGGCACATACCAATTGCCATAGCGAATGGCGATCAAGCTCACCATCGCTAGCCTCGACGTTATCAGAAGAAAGACTGACATGGACCGCGTTGCTGTATTCGCAGACGTGCAGAATGTCTACTACACAGTTAAGCAACAGTATGATTGCCATTTCGATTATGGTTCTTTCTTCGAGGAGGTGACAGCTGGCAGGCATCTGGTGAAAGCAACAGCATACGCAGTTGACAGAGGCGACGGAAAGCAGGGCCAGTTTCAGCAGATTCTGGCAAGGATAGGATTTGAGGTAAAGCTGATGCCCTACATCCAGAGGGCTGATGGCTCAGCCAAGGGGGACTGGGACGTAGGGCTTACGCTCGATATGCTCGAGTGGGCAGATCGCGTGGATATCGTCGTCCTCGCTTCAGGCGACGGAGACTACGCTCTTGCGGTTGATAAACTGATCAATGATTTCGCAGTGTCAGTTGAAGTGTACGGCGTCCCAAGGCTAACCGCTAATCGTCTAATCGAATCGTCGACACGATTCGTGCCGATTCAAGGAGGTCTGTTACTGCCAATACCCACTACGTGGTGAAGTGGAAGCGACACTGAAAATCGGGTCCCCGGCACTGACCCATACGCGCCAGCCCCGGTCCCCACACGACCACCCCGCGCGGGGGCCTGCACAGGTCGGTTTCCGCTCCGCGCTTGGCTTCAAGTGTCCCACATTGGTTTCACGTCTGGCTCCCCTATACGGAACTTGCACCCCGTTTGCAGCGCGCCCATGCTGGGCACACACAAGGAGGTCCTGGACTACTTCGGCATGTGCCTCCATGCCATGCCTTGAGCGTTGGGGAGTGAAAACCGATATTGATTGCACAACATAGCGACCAAGGCACAGCCGACAGTGGTGGTCTGGACGACCACTTGTTCGCCCGCGTCAGGTCTGGGCCGGTTCGAGTCGGTTACATTGCGTCGTGCCCGGATCCTACTCGGGAGTACTTCAACGAACGGAGAGACTACTATCGGCGATGGAACGCAGATCTAGTCCACTACATCGAACTGGAAGACGGATTCGACAAGAAAGCTCTCAAGAAGGTTCTGGAATGCGAGATCGTTCATTTAAGCGGCGGAAACACAGCTCGTTTCATGCATTGGGCGGTCCGACGTGATCTTGGTCATCACCTATCGAGATTTCTGCATACGGGTGGCGCAATTGTTGGTGTAAGTGCCGGATCGATGATTCTCACGCCCTCAATCCGATTGGCCATCCAAGATGGTGAGATGTTTCCAGATCTTGAGTCGGATACCGGCCTCGGGATTGTCCCGTGGGAGTTCTATCCCCACGCGGATCATTCATCGACATGCATGACGCGGCTGCAAAGCTACGCGCACCTGTGCCCGAATCCCGTTTACGCTTGCGAAGATGGGGCTGGCTTACTCTATGACTGCGAAACGCTCAAAATGTTCGGTCGTGTGACCTTGGTCGATGGCAGCGAAACAGATCCCAATCGGTTCCCCGGGCCTGACCCCTGAGGGCCAGCCGCCAGCCCGGGTCCGACACGACCCCTCGCGCAGGTCCGTGCCTGACGATTCCGGCGAACCACGGGCACGAGTCCGCGTCAAGGACCAAGGCGCAGTGTGAACTTGCTCCCGAGTCCCCAAAGGCTTCCCACCGTGGGGCGACCATGGACCGCTACCCGACTCAGCCGCGCTTGCCGCCCATGTCCCTTGACCAAGCCAGACACACAATATCCACAGGCTCGGCCAAAGGCGCACGGGGCTAAGCTAACAGCCTTGCCCCCAGGGGCTCAGTCCAACAGATTGTACGGGGCATCCCTGCGTCGCGACCACGCCCCATAGAACGCTAAACGTTGTGCAATGATCATCAGTAGTGACCTGCTGACGTGAGAAACAAGAGGCACGAAGGTGCCAGAGGACTTGGGGAACCAAGGTATGAATCTGCTCGTGATAGGCTCAGGCGGACGTGAGCACGCACTGGTCTGGAAGCTGGCCCAGTCTCCGGACGCCCATCGCATTTGGTGTGCACCCGGTAATGCCGGCATTGCCGAGGAGCGCTGTGCGAGAATGGGGACTCAGGTCGAGTGTGTCTCAATAGGGGCAGAGGACATCCCAGAACTCCTGTCCTTTGCGCGCGAGCGCCGGCCAGATCTGACTGTCGTTGGTCCCGATAATCCACTTGCTCTCGGTGTCGTCGACGAATTCCAGAGAGCCGGCCTTCGGATCTGGGGCCCAAATCGCATGGCGGCGAGAATCGAGTCGTCAAAGACCTTCTCGCAGGAGTTCATGGAGAGACACGGCGTACCAACCGCCACGGCTGGCGCGTTCACGGAGCCAGACGAGGCCAAAGTCTTCGCCAGAAGATTCGAGGGGAAGTGTGCGGTAAAGGCAGATGGCTTAGCCCTGGGCAAGGGGGTCATGATCTGCCAAAACGTTGAAGAGGCGTGCACCGCTATAGACTCCATGCTTGTTCAGAAGGCTTTTGGACGCTCAAGTGAGCAAATCGTCATCCAAGAGCTCCTGGAAGGCCCTGAGATCTCTCTTCATGCGTTCTGCGACGGAACGAACGTCCGACTCTTTCCGACTTCCCAGGATCACAAGAGGGTTGGTGAGGGAGACTCTGGGCCGAACACAGGTGGAATGGGGGCCTACTGCCCTACTCCCTTCATCGACGACGCGGGCCTCCGGGACGTTGAGAAGACAGTCATCGAACCGTGGAGAGCAGGATGCACTGCGGAGAGAATCGACTTCCGTGGGCTCCTTTATCCGGGTGTGATTTTGACGGATTCGGGGCCTATAGTCTTCGAGTTTAACGCGCGCTTCGGAGATCCCGAGGCCCAGGTGTACCTCCCAATACTCGAAAACGATCTACTCGAGGTCCTTTCTGCCTGTGTGGATGGGTCGCTTGATCAAGTTCGTTTGGATTGGGCCGCTGCCTACGCAGTCTGTGTCGTGATGGCCTCAGGTGGCTACCCTGGCCCCTATCAGAACGGAAAGGCGATCCATGGTTTGAGTGCTGCGAACAATCTCATGAACACCAAGGTCTTCCACGCAAGCACCACTAGTGTAGATGGTCAGGTTCGGTCAAACGGTGGACGCGTACTGGGAGTCACCGCCTGGCGAGATACGCTTGAGGAGGCAGTATCGGCCGCCTATGCTGCCGTTGACCTAATCGATTTCGAGGGATGCTTCTGTCGCCGGGACATTGCCTCGAAGGGATTGAGAATAGCATAATCGGGTACCCGGGCCTGACCCCGGCGGCCAGCCCCGCGCACCACTCCACCTCGGCCCACGCCACGCAGCGCCAGGGTCCGCGCCGGGCGGTTAACGCTCCGCCCTGGACTCTTGGTAGTAGCTCGACCATGGTTCATGTCTGGTTCTCCTACAGGGGACTTGCACCCCGTTTGCATTGCGCCTAGGCTGAATGCACGCAAAGTAGCGGTGCTACGAACCGGCTACCCGTCGCAAGTCGAAAGCGCATGACAACGAGAACGTCAAACCTGAAGTCGAAGCGAAGCTGCCGGTAGCCGGTCGCAGACCCTTCACGTCGGGATAGAAAATTATCATGAATATTCTTATAGTCGGAGCGACACGTGGAGTTGGATCACAGCTTCTGGCCCAGGTACTCGCGAAGAACCACCGCGTCACTGTGCTCGCTCGTGATCCCGCCCGCATACAAAAAAACGACAACAAGCTTCGCGTACTGCAGGGTGATATCCTTGACCCCGACTCCGTAAACGCCGCTGTTGAAGGCCAGCATGCCGTTTGCATCGCAATCGGACGAGGGCCTACCCGCAAACCCGTCTCCTTGTTCTCAGAAGGGACCAAGAATCTCATAGTCGCCATGAAGCGTCTTTCGGTCAGTAAGCTGATATGCGTGACCGGAATTGGTGCCGGCGACAGCAAGGGACATGGAGGATTCCTCTACGATAAGATCATGAACCCGCTTCTGTTGAAGACCACATACGAAGACAAGGATATCCAAGAGTCCCTGGTACGAGATTCAAACCTTGAATGGGTGATAGTCCGCCCCGGATTCCTTACGAACGGACCTCGAACTGAGAAGTATAGGGCGTTGACCGACCTGCAGGGAGTAAAGGCGGGCAAGATATCCCGGGCCGATGTCGCTCATTTCATTTTGACCCAATTAGACTCCATGACGCATTTAAGAAAGACTCCCCTACTGACATACTGAGCTGCTAAGCAGTCCCATCGGAATAGGGACTCCCCCTCGCGGAACGCCCATCCCCACACCACCATTCGTACGGATCCGTATTTGCCGGTTCGGCTGATCGGGCAGGGTCAGGTCCAGGGAAAGACAAGTCGGAGTGATTAGGAATGGGCGTCCGAAAAGGCGATTTGAAACCATTTGACTTTGCTCATCCGCCAAAGGCCTTTCCGGCACGGCCATTGTCTCCTGACCCATAGGGTTCCATCTTAGCCCGCTTTTCGAGTGTTAGGCGGCCGACCCAACCGCTCTTCCACTCTCTCCTCTCGATCTGCACCGGTCTTCTCACCCATCTCGCATGCCCCAGCCAGACACACGATTCCCATAGACCCGAGCAAACGCTTCCGAGGCCGAGCCTTCAGCCTTGCCGCCAGCGGCTCCTTCCAACAGGTTGCATGGGGCAGCTTGGCTTCGTGGCCGCGCCTCATACAATGCTAAACGTTCGTCGAAAGACTATGACGCCTGAAGAACGAAAAGAGGCCCGGACGTACGCGTGGGACTATTTCGCGTTGCACGCCGAACAGCGCATGAGGCTATTCAATTTCTTTCTGATCCTATCGGGCCTGATCCTGGGCGCATTTCCCGCAGTCCGAGGAATGGCAGGTGGCGCTAAGATCGTCGCGCTCTTGCCGCTGCTCCTAGTCCTGACTTCGTTCATCTTCTGGCGGCTCGAAGAGAGGACTCGCCGCCTCGTCAAGAATGGCGAGGACGCACTGCGTTTTCTCGAAGGGGAATGGACACTTGATCCGCTACCGGGCAAGGCACCACATTACTTGCACCTGTTCAAGCGAGACGACCATCTCATGGGGACCCTAAAAAAGCGCTGGTCGACAAAGTGCCTCTTGCCCATGAGCTATGCCGACAGCTTTCGGATCGCATATCTGATGATCGGTAGCGTCGGGCTCGTGCTGGCGGGCTGGGTCTTGCTAACGTAAACTTTCTAGTCAATTCCCCGGTACTGACTGTGAGAGCCAGCCCTGGGTCCACCCCGCCCGGCGCCCAGCTCCGCAGGAGGTGGCTTGGCTGGTCCGCCAGGATGATTAATAGGCTGGCAAAAAATAGATTGCTCCTGCGAAAACAACGAAATCCTTACACCTGGATAAACAAATTCGGAATAGCCATCACCATGGTGCTTTAGGGACATTTGCAGCACCTTTTCGTAGAAGTCCCGCAGTCCTGCAATATTGTCGGTGACGAGACAGATATGTGTAAGTCCTTTTATCATTTTCTATCTTCGAACGTCTCACTGATAACCCGCCGGCCCGGACCGCCCGGGGCACGGCTCTAGAGTTGCCTCGTACGCGTCTGGCCGAGCCCATGGTAATTTCGCGTCGGCCTCGGGCATGGGACGGGAGAACGGTGGGGGTGGCCAGAACAGGTGTATAGCCGGAACCGATCGGCGCGGGCGCTGTCCGGTCGAAGGACTTCGAGGTTTTCACCCCGAGCGACTTCATAGCAGCCATCACGCAGCACATCCCTGAGAAAAGCTTCCAGCTTGTGCGCTACTATGGGTGGTACTCCAATCCCGCCGAGGCGGGACGTGGCCAGCGTGACAAGCGCGCCGCCGAGGAGATACCGGCCACCGGCAACGCCGTGGCGGTTATTGATGTCTCGGAGCACGAGCCGCGCCGCATTCCCTCGGCAAAGTGGCGTGAACTCATCAATCCACCTTCGCCAACATGTCCTCCATAGCCCAAGGGGCGACGGGGGAGGCTACGGTGGACTGTCGGAAGGTTTCGCAATTCGCTCCGCTGCCCTGTCCGCCGTAGCTTCAGCGAAGGTGGATCTGCCCGAAATGTTCCCGTGAAATGCGCATCGTCGCGCTCATAGACGACCGGGAGGTCATCGAGCGCATCCTGCGCCACCTCGGATTGTGGGTACAGGGCGTGCGCGTCTTCCCGGCACGCGCGCCACCGGAACCGGACGAATGGGTCATCGAACCCTGCTACGATGACCCGTTCCCCGACTACGACACCGAACCGGTTATGGCGTAGGCGAACGGTTGAGCCCTCGCGCCAGGAGCGGTCTGCCGCCCAACGGTGATTTCCCTGCCAGCGCGCCCTTCCGGGCGGTACGAAGCGGCCTCGAACCACCCGTAAGGGCTTCAACGCTTCTGCTTGATCCATCCAGCCCCGTCACATGCCCTTCACATCATGACATCGCTTCTTCAGACCAGTCTGAACGGGCATCTGCCCGCACCACCAGAAAAGCGAATTCTTATCATTAATACCCCTCTGTCGCTGCCGTACTTTCCCGCCGCGTCCTGCCAGACCAACGAGATCTGCATGAACAAGCAACTCCGCAAGTCGAGTCTGTTCGATGTCTATAATCTGCGGGCGGTATCGATCGTTTGATCAATTTCGATAGCTCCACAAAAAAGTTCCAACTAACTTCACGGACAACTCCATCCACGGGCCTCCGTAGCCCACGATCGACTAGATTTGAGTTTTGAGGCAAGGACCCTCGCCTAGCTGGAAAACTTGTGAGGCAATTCGGCGTTGCGGTTGGTTGTCGGGTAACTACAATGTCGTCATAATCGACGGAATCGAGGCATTATATTGCCGGCTCCTCCCTCCGGGACTGTTACATTTCTCTTCACCGATATCGAAGGAAGCACTAAGTTGGATGATCTTTTCCGGCTCAAATGAGGGCTAAGATCGTGAGATCAAGTCGTGCGGACCTCCAGTCAGCTTAAAACAAACGGAGTAGGCACTATTCGCATACTTGAACAATCAGGAAGAAACCGGAGAGATTGCTACGGCTGGCGTAAACACAAAACAACAACTTCAGTGCATCTGGGACCTTGGAAACCTGACTGAACTTCTATTACACTGCTGGCGAGGAAAACACGCCATGATTTCTTACGACACAACCATCTTTATCGACCGTCCCCAGCAGGATGTTTGGCCCTATGTTTCTGACCCGGTCAACTATTCAAAATGGCACTGGCAGCGCCCGGATCAGCCGGCGGACCTCCTCGATCGTCAGGACCACCGGGACGCGCCGACGCGTTCTTGCCCGATGAACACCTCCGAAGTCAGGATTCTCCATTTTCCTGACGTGGCGGAAAAAGAACAGTAATGCGTTGAAGCCTTGCGACTGAGTTGCTCCCGAGATGTCGGTCTTGAGTGCCAAGTGACTCAGAAATTCAACTGCCTGGCTGGGAGTCGCCTGCATCGCATCGACGGGATGGATAAAGGCCTGAAATCGACGCAGCCAAGACAGATAAGAGACCTCTGTGCGATAACTGAGGTGTCGGTTTCGCATCGCTTGACGCATCGCCTTGCCTGCGTTATCCTTCTCTTCAATGAATTCGAAAAACCACTTCAGCGCCGCCGCCCACTGTTCCTTCTGCCAGGCCACGGGCCGCTTCGCTTGCACAGCCTCCCGCCAGAACTGACGTCCCAATCGACGATCTTCTACCTGCGTCCGCCCTTTCTTTCGACAATGCCCCAGATACCACCGAAGCGTGACCACCCATGCCTTCCGCTGTTCATCGGTGCCGCCGGCCTCACGCGCCAGCACGCTTTCGATCCAGGCCATCATATGTCTACAAACACTACATGAAATCATATCATGAAAAGCCAGAAAATTTGCAGGCAGGGGAAACTTGCTGTTTTTCCTTTAAAATTAAACTTAGGATGGTGATTATATCCACCCAATACTACATATTTCGTCGTGACAATTGTCACGTATACTAATAGTTGTGGACACCACGTCGGCGCGCGCCACGTTGCGGTCAGACGGCGACCACTCCTACGTTCGAGGAAGGAGAGAATCTCATGCCCCCCCCTGGGTTGCAGACAAGGCAGTTGTTCGATTCCGAACGGTTCCCAAACGTCGTAGTCAGCACTGACGGCACGGTAGTCGCTAGCTGGGGCCGGGATCGGTACCGCGTGCGGCGGAGCGAGGACGGGGCCATAGTTGGGGTCCGGAAATCGATATCGTCACCCCCGGCTTCCACGGGGGCGGCGTCACGGTCGACGAACGGAGCGAAGCAATCCTCGTCTTCGTGGAAAACGCGCATCCTCCGGTCACACCGCAGACGGCGATGGGTCCGCTGCGCGTGTTTCGAAGCGTCGATCATGGCCGCAGCTGGGATTGTATCGACGCCCAGGTTTTACCCGACCGCAACGGGTATGTGCCCGCGCTAAGCATGAGCGAACACGGCGTGACGCTGCAACACGGTTCGCACCCGGGTCGGTTGCTGCGGCCCGCGCGTGTCTACAACGCGCCCGGCGCCGAACCACCGAGATATGCGTGCGCAATCTTCAGCGACGACGGCGGCACCACCTGGCACGCGAGCGCGCCGTTCCCGGAGCCGGGCACGGGCGAAGGCGCCCTGGTCGAGCTGCGCGACGGCTCGGTCTATTACTCCGCGCGCAAGAGCTGCTTCGACGCCACGGCCGACGCGTTTCACAGCCGACGCCACGCGGCACGCAGCCGCGACGGCGGCGAGACCTGGCAGGAACTCACGACCGCGGCGGCATTGCCCGACGGGCCCCGCTATCGTGGCGAAGAACGACGAGGCAGCAATTTCAACGGTCATTTCGGCATGTTCGCAGGACTGGTGCGCGTGCCGGAGAACAAGCGCGATATCCTGCTCTACAGCAATGCCGACACCCCGACGCACGAGCGCGTCCGCGGCACAGTCTGGGCGAGCTTGGACGGGGGCCAATCCTGGCCGGTCAAGCGGCTCGTGCACGAAGGACCCTTCGCATATTCGGCGCTCGCCGCCGGACGCCCCGGTACGCCCAGCGAGGGCTGGATCTACCTGCTCTTCGAGGGTGGTAACTGCTACGATGGAGGGCGCATCGCCCGGTTCAGGCTTGACTGGGTACTCGACGGCGTGCGCACTGGGGACGGCCAGCTCGGGTGACAACGGCGTTGAGGAATGCCGTCATTGCTCCCGAACGCCGTTGCGAGAAAGAGAGATCGACCCCACGAGCGAAATCTGAACGGACGATCCGCGCAAGGTTCTCCAGAGAGCGGCGAACCACAACCAGCGCCTCGAGGCGGCGCCTAACAGAGCGCCTCAGGCACGCATTAGGCTGCTCGTTGCTCTACCCACGAACCACTCATTCTCACGCAGAGGGTCAGCATGAACCGCTTTCACAGGGGGCTACGGAAGACTGGCCTGATAGGGGTATTGGTCACGTGTTGCCTGGGCGCAGGAGGGTATTATTATCACCAACAACCCAACAGCGCCTATGCGCTCACGCACGTCACGAAGGCAGCACAAGACTTCCTGGCGGCACTCGAGCCATCGCTACGTAGTAAGGGCCGCCTTCCCCTTCGATAGCGAGCAGCGCAAGGACTGGAGTAATGTGCCCTACTTTGGTCATCCACGTGAAGGGGTACGCTTCGGCGAGATGTCGATCGAGGCACACAGGAAAGCACACCAGTTGTTTCAAACCGTCTTGAGCAGCCAGGGGTATCTCAAGGTCTCAGGCATCATGCACCTCGACGATCTATTGAAGGAGATCCGCTCTCGTACGCGGCCCGATCGCAACCCCTTCGGGTCGGAATTCTACTGGATGGCGATTTTCGGCACCCCTGCGCCGGACTCCGTCTGGGGCTGGCAACTCGACGGCCACCACCTCGCACTCAACTTCACGGTGGCTGGGGACCAAATCGCCGTCACGCCAGCCTTTCTAGGGACGAATCCCGCCGAGGTACGGGAGGGCGCTTACAGTGGATGGCGCATCCTCGGAGCGGAGGACGATCTGGGACTGCAACTGATCAACGCCCTCACCGCAGAGCAACAGACCCGTGCGATCCTGGCTGATACGGCCATGGCCGGCATCATCACCGGTCCAGGACGAGGCGATGCACTGAAGGCATACAGTGGTCTTCCCGCCGCCGACATGACGCCGGATCAACGCGGGCTGCTCCTACGATTGATCGGGGAATATATTCATAATCTCGATGACGCCCTGGCTCATGAACAGATGGAGCGATTCCAGCAGGCCGGCATCGAAAAGGTGTATTTCGCATGGATGGGGCCTGTGCATCCCGGCCCGCGTGACCGCTATTACTATCGCATCCATGGCCCTACGCTCTTGATCGAGTTCGACAATGCGGAGCCCCCTGGGCAGGTCGACGAGGATATCAACCACATTCATACCATCTGGCGCGATCCCATGAATGATTTTGGCGAGGATCTGCTCCGCAAGCACTACGAGGAAAGTCCTCACCATCAAAATCGGTGAGCAGAGCATGTGTCGGTGCCGAAAGACGGCCTAACCATGGCTTGCACACCGACCAAAAGCCCGTCGGTGTTATCTGAAGCATCTTGCTCCGCGCTATCGTTTTCGCTATCGTTAAGGATGCTGCCCCGCATGCTTTGGGCGGGTGAAGCCTGCCGTTGTCCTCCCGCGTCCCGGCGCCGGAACCCCCTGCCAGCCTCGGCCACGGAATCCGCGATCAACGCCTGCAATCTGGACCTGTGCAGAACCCGCGGTCGGCACTGGAACTCGCCCGCGAATCAGCGTCGAAGACGCCCGCCATCCGTTACTGTCTTGCGGAGAACAGCGACCGAATGATTTGCACCCGTTGGCACGGTGGTCGAGCTGGAGGTGGTTACATTCTGGAGCGGTTCCGCGACGTGTGGAAAAGGGCAGGAGGCCCTAGTTGGAAATCATAGAGGAAGGCGAACATCCGCCTGGAGGCGACGCCTAAAGGACCTAAGGGTTCACCTTAGCGCGCTTGACTACCAGGCCGTTTGGGCTGATAGTTCCGTTATGTTGTCAGGTTCAATACGGACGCATCGCAAGACCATGAAGAAGACCGCGCTACTGTTACCCGTCGCCCTGCGCCGCGCAGGGGGCGCCGACGTCGTCCAGTAGTCCTCGCCGACCGACACGCCAAGGGCCACGATGAGCGCGGACTTCGAGGCGATGGTGGAGCAGGCGATCGCCAGGTGCACGACGCTCTCGCCCGCGGAGGCGCGGCACTTCGTCGAGTACGGCTGGGTCGTGTTGAAGGGCGCGTTCTCGAGGCAGATCGCGGCGGATGTCGTGGCCTGTGCCTGGCGCGAGCTCGAGGAACAGGGCATCATGCAGGACGAACCGGAGACGTGGAAGTTGGGGCCGTACACGCGGACCGGCGGCCCGCCCAACGTGAGCATCATGGCCTCGCGCGGCGACGAGGCGGCGGCGGCGCAGATGCGGGAGATCAGGACGCGCTACGGACTGCCGCCGAAGAGCCCGCGGCTGCACGACGTCGCCCCAAGCGCGCTCGGCGCGCAGCTCGACTGCGTGGGCGGCTGGGATCGGGTGAAGGACCCGGAGCTAATCAAGCTGCCGGACTCCGTCGCGGTGAACCTGTCCCGCGAGGACGGCGACCTGGGCGAGGACGGGTGGAGGTCGACGCGCGCGCCGGGGTGGCACAAGGACGGCTGGCAATTCCGCCACTTCCTCGACACGCCGCAGCAGGGGCTTCTGCTGGCCTTCTTCTACTCAGACATCCTCCCAGATTCCGGCGGCACCCAGATCTGCGTCGACTCCGTCGGCGTCGTCGCGCGGCTGCTCGCCCAGCACCCGGAGGGCATCCACCCGGACACGGTCCAGTCCTACATCCAGCCGCACATGATCGAGGAGTGCTGCGAGTTCGAGGAGCTTACGGGGGAGGCGGGCGACATCGCCATCATGCACCCGTACATGGTCCACCGCTCCGCGGCCAACCCCAGCGGCAGGGCGCGCTTCGCGCAATTCCCCGGCCTCGCGCTCTCCCAGCCGATGCAGTTCGGGCGGGATGACCCGAGCGAGTACAGCCTCACGGAGCTGATCGTGCTGAAGGAGCTTGGGCAGCTGAAGCGTTTCGACTTTGCGACGCAGGCGGATTACGCGACCTATCCACGAGAGGATATCACGCCGCCGCCATCGCGGACGGAGGAAGAGCGGCTGGCGATAGATGTGGAGCTGTATGAGGAGCAGCAGAGGATGGCGCGGACGGAGCCGGAGTGGGCGCAGGAGATGTGGACCAAGCGAGAGCGCCCCGACATGCCCAAACTCTGATGCATATAGCGGCAGTAACAGATCAGCTCATACGCACATTGTATCTGCGTCAAACATCGCCGCTCACGGCCACCTGCCCGTGGGCTAGCCTCTGTCCGCCGGGACCGCGGCGTCCGCCGCCAACGGCCGGATGGTCTCGCGCAGCGACGACCTGGGCAACACCACCCGCAGGAGACGCAGGTTCAACCTTCGGCCTTCATCATCGTGGCTCGGGCGGCAAGATCACAAACATCTTTGCCCGCTCCCGCAGCTCTGGTGCCACCGTTCCGCGCCGCCACCTCCCGTTTCGCGGAAAAAAACTGCCTACGAGTGGATCGGTCTCCGGGAAGCCTTTGCTTGAAAAGGTGGCTCCCCATGGCTTCTTGCTCGGCCGCATGGCGAAGTTACTCTCTGTCAAACACTCGCTCTCGGTAGCGTTCGATGCGGCGGGTCTCTGTCTACTCCGTGTTCCGAGTCCTGCTTACGCGCCAAGTTTTTTTTCTTCTTCTCGTTGGTGAGCGAGTCGTATCCGGAAATATACGCCTTTAGCCCGGGACCCGGCATACGTTGTCTCTTGCTGACTACCAATGCTTGGATCATCGGCGGACGAAATCCATCAACGAGCTCTCCTTTGATTAGATCTCCGAGTCTTCCCAAGACGCGCTCCAAACAGGTTCCCGGTATGCGGCTCGGGATATCCGATTCGAGCGGCGAGCTCACTGTAGGCGATGCTGACTGGAAGGACTGCAAAGCATTCAGAGAAGGTGGGCATGAGGGGAGCTGTCGTCTACTGCACGAAAATCAGACTGCATGGAATTGAATAGAATCGGGTCCCCGCGCCTGAACACCAAGGGCCACTCCCGAATCCCACACGAACAGGCTCACGGGCCCGCACCCAATTTACCCCCGCGCGCTTGGCTTCAGGTAGTAGCCCCACCATGTTTTCATGTCTGGTTCCCCTTCAGGGGACTTGCACCGCATTTTCAACGCGCCCATGCTAGCCACACATGACACTGCAGCGGAGGCGGACAAGCCGGGCCGCTGAGCTTGGACGTCCTGCACAGACTACGAGAGTTCAATGGCAGATAGATCAAAAATCGTATTCACATCGAAAGATGAATTGATACTGAAATATCTTCACACCCCGGTCCCAGAATATTTGCACTACAGCTCAACCGTCACGATCAAGGATAGAGCCAGCAATCCCATTACGATTAAGCTTAAATTTGACGGGATTCTTCCAGAATTCGCGGAGATGCCACCGAAAGAACACACGATCAGTGCTCCCTCTATCATTGAGCTTTACCACAAAATGAACCGTTGGTTTAGGAAATACGGATACAAATTCCATACCGAGCGAGGATAATCGGGTCCCCGGGCCTGACCCGTAGCGGCCAGCCCCTGCCCCACGCCACGCAGCGCCCGGGCCCTCGCTGTCAGGCTCATCGGGCACGATCACGTTCAGGGATGGACACGCCAGGATGACTGGAATTGGGCGTGGAGCAGTCCGACTTGAGCCCATTTGACTTTACCCATCCGGCGAAGGCCTTGACGGGCACGGCCGACGTGCCATTTCCTACACGGGACTTGCACCCCATTTCCAACGGACCCATGCAGGGAACACACAAGGCGCCGCTGGCCGACGTCGGCTAGCGCCACCGCGAGTGTACTCCAGCGTTCGGCAACACGAATGACACGAATCGAGCAATATCAGGAACAAATCTTAAAGCGCGCCCAGCGACAGTTTCTGCACGATCCGATTTCGCCTGCTACGCAAAAAGCGTTTCGGGCCAATCCACGGCACAGGTTTGTGAGAAAATACCAAAAAGGGGACGACACATTCGAAGTCACTCCGGAAAACTTGGAAGAGCATCTACCCACGATTTACAGTAATGAAGTGATTGGTTTGTTTAAGGATGAGAAGCTTGGGATTTACTCGACAATCTCTCAGCCCACTCTGGTCCTTCGTATGTTGGATCTGTTGAAGCTTGAGCCCGGCCAAACCGTATTCGAACTTGGAGCGGGTAGTGGATGGAATGCCGCGATGATGGGAAATATTGTAGGTAGCGAAGGGAAAGTCTCCAGTATGGAGATAATCCCTGATATTGCACAAAACGCAAAGTCTGCCATTGAAGCGGCGGGAATCGAGAACGTGGAAATCATTGAAGGGGACGGCGGAAAGGGATATTCTCTTGGAGCCCCGTATGATCGAGCAGTGTTTACCGCAGGCACCTATGATTTACCCAGGGCGTTTCATGAGCAGATCAGGGAAGGCGGTTTCCTGTTGGTCGTCATTAAAGTCGAAGGTGGCGGAGACCAGATGTTTCTTCTTGAAAAGAAGAGGAATCAATTTGATTCGGTTTACTCAATGCCATGTGGATTCGTTCCTATGACCGGCAAACATTCACTTGCGTCGGCTGAACCTATTCCGCTCGCTTTCCTATCGGACTGGCCCGAATTAAGAGAAAGAGAAATCGACAGAAGCAGATTCTGGTGGGGCGGGGACGGAAGAAATCTCATATGGACGACCCTCGGCTTCAGGTCATTCCTAAGCATTTCGGAGCCAAGGTTTCGAGTATTCACCGAATGCGGAGAGAATTATTCGGATCCGGCACATTGGTTTTTTGGTCTGTTCGACAACGATTCGTGTTCGCTTGTCATTGCGCGGAAGGGGTATCTTGTGACGTATGGGAATATTAGAGCGAAAGAGATTTTAATGGAGAGTCTGCACCGCTGGGTAGACTTGGGGATGCCAAGCATGGCATCCATGGATTTACGAATCTGTCCGATCGATGCGCAGCTCGAGAACGAATCGCAGCAATGGATTGTCAGGAAGAAAGAGTCACGATTTTTATGGAGCCTGAAACGCCAAGACCGTGACGCCCAATCGGCTCCCCGCGCCTGACCACTGATGCCTGCCCCGGGGCCCCACGCCACGCAGCGCCCGGGTCCGCGCCGGGCGGCTTGGCACATCCGCCTTGGGATGTGTGCCTACGGTTCCACTTCCTACAGGGGACTTGCACCCCGATTGCACCGCGTCCATGCTGGGAATACACTAGGGAAGCCAGAGGCCGCCGGCTAGCGAGGCCGTCTCTGCGTTTTGACGATGGACTGAGACGGCAACATGATGTCGGTTGATACCTACGAGAGCGCGAGTGAGGTTCGTGATCTGCGACACGCATACCTTGGTTCCCTTCGTGGGCCCCAGGAGGCTTGGCTTGAAGAGCAGGTTCATGTGCGCGAGACGGCGTTTCGCCTGTTCGTTCACGAAAGTCGGCCCATCGGCTATTGCTACGTCGATCCGTCCAAGCGCCTCCTGCTGCAGTTTTTCATGACTGCGGATTTCTCGCGATTCAGCGTCGAGGCATTTGAGTCGGTTCTTGGCGAACAACAGATAAAGAGTGCATACGTGACTACCCGAGATCCGATGGCCCTGTCGCTATGCTTGACGTTTCAGAAACGCGTCGACTTGGAAGCGTTGCTTTTTGAACATCGTTTCCTCTCCGATATCTCGCTACAGGAGATTGGAGATTCCCAGTTTCGATTGGCGTGTCACTCGGATGTGCAGAGAGTCGTAGACGTGTCTGGAGATTTCTATGGAGATGTTGAATCAGAGATCAAGAGCGAGAGATTGTACCTGCTGACGTCGCGAGAAAATCTCCCTGGTATAGGGTATTTGGGCACACAGTTTTGCAGTCCCCGCTCAGCGAATCTGGGTATGTTCACCAATACGTCCTTCAGACGACAAAATGTGGGGAGCTACATACTTCAGAAACTGGTTGAGGAATGTCATGGCAACGGTTTGTCGGCTATTGCTGCCTGCTATCACGAGAACGTTGAATCCAAGCGGACGTTGGAGAAGGCAGGTTTTGTTACATATGACAGGACGTTGCTGGTATCTTTCTGATGGATATTCCTTCGATCGGGATAGGGCCGCCCCTCCCTCGCCACCACTCGTACAGGTCCGTAAGCAGCGGTTCGGCTGATCGGGCAGGGTCAGGTCCAGGGAAAGACAAGTCGGAGTGATTAGGAATGGGCGTCCGAAAAGGCGATTTGAAACCATTTGACTTTGCTCATCCGCCAAAGGCCTTTCCGGCACGGCCATTGTCTCCTGACCCATAGGGTTCCATCTTAGCCCGCTTTTCGAGTGTTAGGCGGCCGACCCAACCGCTCTTCCACTCTCTCCTCTCGATCTGCACCGGTCTTCTCACCCATCTCGCATGCCCCAGCCAGACACACGATTCCCATAGACCCGAGCAAACGCTTCCGAGGCCGAGCCTTCAGCCTTGCCGCCAGCGGCTCCTTCCAACAGGTTGCATGGAGCATTCCTGCTTCGCCGCCACGGCCCATGGCCCATACAGTGCTAAACGTTAGGCGGCCAAATGCCTGCGTCCTTTTCGAAAGTGATTCGTCTCCTATAGTGAGACCCTGGCATGGGGCCGGGGTCATACCCAGAGGAGATGGACCATGCAGATCAACATTCAGGCATTCAAGCAAAGAGAAATCTCGACACCCCCTGTGATCGACATAGAGCTACTCGCGCTCGATCTGAACCGTTGCACCCGTTGTGTGGGAACCCTGGACCACATCGAGAAGGCGATCGACATCATTCGCCCGGTACTGGAAGTGATGGAAGCGCAAGTGAACGTGAGAAAGATTGTCATAAATTCGGAAGAACAGGCACTCCAGTACCAGTTTGTCACCTCTCCAACCGTTCGGGTCAACGGCAAAGACATTGCTTTCGAGACGTTGGAAAGTGAGTGCCAGTCCTGCACCGACCTGTGTGGCTGCGACGAAGGAACAAGCTGCCGTGTTTGGCGCTACCGAGGAGAGGAGTACACGGAAGCGCCGGTGGGTTTGGTCGTAGAATCCATCCTGCGTGAGATCTTCGATAGCAGCCGCGAGTCCGTTGGCGAGACGCCTGTATACAGCGGAGTACCGGAGACCCTCCGACGCTTCTTCAGGAGCAAGTCCGATGCGCGATCCGCAGCAGAGTCCTGCTGCTCCCCGACCGAACAGGAGACCTGCTGCGAGCCGAGTCGGAAGGCCGCCTGTTGCGATGCTTCACAACCGGAAACTTATGGTTGCCACTGAGCCGATGCATGCACGTCACAACAACACAGAGGCCACAGCCTGGCAGGCGCATAGGGACGCCCTCTACCGCTTCGTTCTGCAGAGGGTGAGCGACGAAGCAGCCGCCGAGGATATCGTGCAGGAAGTTCTCGTCAAAGCGTACACCCGGCAAGGGACGCTCAAAGAGCCCTCAAAGTTGCGATCATGGTTGTACCAGATCACTCGCAACGCGATCATCGACTACTTCCGCTCGCAGAGGCCCTCGGTGGCGGTACCCGATGAGCTCATTCATGAGGCCACGAGGGAGGAGGATAATCGCGCTCGGCGGGAGTTAGCGCGTTGCCTCGTGCCGTTGCTCGACAAGCTTCCCGAGCCATATCGCCAGGCGCTGAGGCTCGCCGAATTCGAGGGTGCCACGCAACGGGAAGTTGCATCGCGGCTGGGACTCTCGTTATCTGGAGCGAAGTCTCGGGAAGTAGGCCTCCGGCAGGGCGATTCGAACCCACACACGACTATGCCCATCCTTCAGGGGTCTTTACGGGCACGTCCATTGCCTTCTGGTCCATACTGTTCCGTCTCGTTTCCCTCCCCCATGCCCGAGCCCGACGCGAAATTGCCAAGCGCCTAGCAAAACGCCTCCAAGGCCAACCCTTCAGACTTGCCGCCAGCGGCTTAGTTCGGCGGACTGTATGGCCCATCCTGGTGTCGCCGACATGCTCCACACAATGCTAGACGTTTGCTAAGGGAGACATGATGTACGATTACACGAACACAACCACGGACTTGGCGAATCCTGCTCTCGACACGGCCATCATCAGCGTCGGGGCCACAGAGCAATGCGGACCGTGTCTTTCTCTCCAGATTGACACCCTGGTTGCGCAGTATTTCGCCCGGCACTGGGGACAGGTGCTTGACGCGTATGTCTTGCCGACACTCCCATTCAATACCTCTGAAGAGCATACCGATTTCCGTGGCACAGTGTCCGTGACGCCCACCGTCCTAATGGAGATGCTGGAAGAGATTGCCGCGGGCTTGCGGAATCAGGGCTTCCGCAAACAGGTTCTCACGTGTGGACATGTCGGATCCTACTGGGCGTCGGCATTCATCAAGCACATCAACCACCGGTTCGACGACATCATTCTGGTCAATGCACATGTGGACGCGGCCAAGACGTGGAAGGCCGCCCTGGAGAAAGCAGGACTGGCGGGACGAAATGAGATCCATGGCGGCCTCACCTCGAAGTGCATCGCCCTCTATCTCTATCCCGAAACTGTACGCGAGGGCGGATTCGGATCGAAGATCGAACCGAGCCTCACCGCATACATTGACTACGGGGTCTGGCACCGTGTCGCACAGGATGGATGCTGGGGACAGGTCGAAGGAGACGAGAACCCGGAGGACCTGAATCAGCAGGACAAAACTCTTCTTGAGACCTTCGTCAACGTCCAGGGACAATACCTGAAGGGACACCTCAACGAGGCGTGTCGATTGAAAGGAATCGGAGAAGCCAATCGGGTCCCCGGGCCTGACCCCTGAGGCCCCTCCCGCGCCCGATTTACCCTGCGCACTTGGCTTCAGGTAGTAGCTCGGCCATGGTTTCATGTCTGGTTCCCTACCCGGGACTTGCGCCCCATTTTCAATGCGCCCATGCTGGGCACACACCAGGCATTCGACTCAACGTCGGCAAATGCCGCCGCGAGTCAGTTTTGGCGTTTGGGAAGGGAGTGAAACTACACATTATCGGTGGTCCCGGGAGCGGAAAATCCTTTATCGCTCGGCACCTGGCGGGGCGCTATGGAATACCAGTCCTCGATCTCGATGAGATATTCTGGGATCACAAAGAGCGGGACTATGGCGCCCGAGCCGATCCAGAGAAGAGGGATGCGGAGCTTTCCAGGTTTGTCGCAAAAGAGAGTTGGATTGTTGAGGGAGTCTATTATCGATGGTTGGTGCCGAGTTTTCAAAGGGCCGACAGGATCTTTGTGCTCACTCCTCCCCTTTGGATTCGACAGGTAAGAATCACTCAACGCTTCTTCCGGAGGAAGCTCGGACTGGACCGTAGTAAGCAAGAGACATTTCGCGGTCAGATGGAGTTGATGGAATGGAACCGAAAATACGATAAAGACAATCTTGTGCGTGCCATGACGATGATGGAAGAATTGTCGCTTTCACCTACTCGATGCTCTACCCTAGCCAGCGTCTTACAGCACTTGGATCAATACCCGAATCGGGTCCACGGGCCTGACCCGTAGCGGCCAGCCCCGGGGTCTCACAGACTCCTCGCGCGTGTCCGCAAAGGTCGGTTACCGCTCCGCGCTTGGCTCTTGCTAGTAAATCGACCATGGTTGCACGTCTGACTCCCCCACAGGGGACTTGCACCCCGTTTCCGGCGCGCCCATGCTGGGTATACACCAGGCGTTGTACCTAACCGCTATTCCGCTGCGCTTCATAGCGGCTGGTGAGCTCAATCGTTCGGCGTAGAAGGACCATATGGATCCGCATTCGATAGTCCTAAGGGCCGCCAAACCCATGTTCGATGAAGGTCTGGCATTTGCCCGCTACCTTGACGAAGCAGCCGAGGGGTTCTTTCGTTTTTGGCTCGGTCGCCGCGCTGAGCACATAATCGCCACGGCGTTCGTCCAGCCCGACCACGACCTCTCCTACCAGAATGTGACTTTCGCAGAACGTAACGACGGCATCGTGGGAATTGTCTGTGTGTACACCGCGGAGCAGCATCGCCGTTCCTCGCGCCAACCCCTGAAGCGGGCTGCCGGAAGGTTTAATCTACGAATGAGGATCGTGGAAATACTGTTTGCTCCAATCATGCGGATTATCGATTCAATCGCCGATGGCGATTTCTACCTCCTGGCCATCGCTGTTGATAAGGAACTTCGCGGCGATGGCGTCGGCTCCGTCTTGATGGACTTCGTTGAAGAGCGGGCTCGCGCGAGCGGATCGACTCGACTATCCCTCGACGTTTCAGCCAGGAATGAGGGAGCTTGCCGATTCTACGAGCGCCGCGGGATGAACCTCGAGTCGCAGTGGCCGAAGCGATTGGCTATACCGGGATTGACATTCTATCGAATGACGAAAGGGCTCTGAGCCTTCAACGAGTACCGTCTTTGATGGCATATTTGGGAATGATTAGGGCGGAATGAATGAACCGCCGATTGGGATAGGGACGCCCTCCGAGGGGCGCCAGATCCACGACACCACTCGCACGGATCAGGACGTAGTAGCTCGCATGATTGGGCAGGACCAGGTCCAGGGGAAGGCAAGCCCGAATGATTGGAAATGGGCGATGCGTCGTTCCATTCCTTACAGGGGACTTGCCACCCCGGTTACACCGCGCCCATGCTGTGGGCACACATAAGCGGCTGCATAAGACGTCGGCAACCGAGTTTAGTGATTCCAAGAGGAGTGGCGGCCCGCAGGCTGGCAACGACGTCCTGCGAAAGAGATGCATAGAAGAGAGATTCTTGAAGAACTCTGCGTTTACCAGAGACGGTGGGAAGGTGAGTCAGATACTGTTCAGAGATTTATCGATTTTGTTTCATCCAATGTTGAGTGTTTTGAAAGAAGGCTGAAGACCGGGCATGTTACAGGCTCGGCGTGGGTGGCGAATCGAGAAGGAACGCATGTATTATTGACGCACCACAGAAAACTGAATCGATGGCTTCAGCTAGGAGGGCATGCAGATGGGAACTCGGATGTTGCTCGTGTAGCCTTTCGTGAAGCACGGGAAGAGTCGGGCTTGAGAAACATTGAAATCTTGAGCGAGGACATTTTCGATATCGACATCCACAGGATACCGGAAAGAGGTGAGGAGCCGGAGCATCACCATTTTGATATCAGGTTTTCCATGCAGGCCGTCGACAGTGATCTGTATATCGTCAGCTCCGAGTCCCACGCCCTGCGCTGGATTTATTTAGAAGAGTTACATCAGTTTACGAACGATGAATCTCTATTACGGATGGCGAGGAAATGGAAAGCAGATCGGGATAGGGACCTCTCTCCCACACCACCACTGGTACGGGCCCGTAAGCGGCGGTTCGGCTGATCTGGCAGGACCACGACCAAGGAAAGACATGCCCGAGTGTTTCGGGCGAGGCGTAGAGCACGGGCGTCGTTCCATTCCATACACGGGACTTGCACGGCATTTGCAGCGCGCCCATGCTGGGGTTGACACCAGACGCGCCACTCAACTCCGGCTAGCGCCTTCGAGCGTGCGTTCTAACCGTTGGGCAGAAAATGATGATTACGTATCACAAGGATGAATCGATCTCATTTGAGGAATATCTCGAATTTCTGAAGCGGAGCGATCTGGGAAGCCAGTATCCAAAAGAGCGATTCAAGGCAAGGGTTACGAAATTGCTAAAGAACAGATCAATCGGTATTACGGCGAGAAACGAGGATGGTCTGCTTGTCGGGGTGGCCTTTGCTCTGACGGACTTTTCGTATTTTCTTTTCCTGACTGATCTCGGGGTCGACAGGGATTACATTAAAAGCGGAATTGGCACCGAACTGATGAAAAGAATTCAAGACGGGGCAGGCGGTGAAGATGACATCACGGTCGTCACTATTTCGAATGACGAAGCCTACAATTTCTACAAAAAGGTAGGGCTAAAGAATGAAGATTGCTTATTCTGGAAGTGCTGTAAGCAATGGACGAGTCATACGGTGAGATAATGTGGGCTGTGCCCAATCGGCTCCCCAGCCCTGACCGCTGAGGCCCAGCCCTTGGCCCGCCGTGTGCACGGGTCCGCCCTTGGCTTCGGTAGTAGCCCCACACGACCCCGGCGGGCGTACGGGTCCGCAACAGACGGTTCCGCCATACTGGCTGCTCCCGCCAGGTCTCCCATTCCCCGGCCAGCCACGCTCTACCTTGCCCAGCCCAAACGCACCCAACGCCGTACCTTCAGCCTTGCCCCCAGCGGCTCAGTCCAACAGATTGTATGGGGCATACCCGCTTCGCGGTTACGCTAAATGTAATGCCAAACGTTATGCGAACCATTGCGGTCGTTGACTATGATCCCATGTGGCCGCGCGTCTGTGAGGAAGTGCGCGCGACCGTGTGGAAGGTTCTAAAGGACTTTGCGATCGCGGTCGAACATGTAGGCAGTACGTCGGTGCCAGGCCTGGCGGCGAAGCCAATCGTCGATGTCGACGTGGTGGTCGCCTCTGACTCGGACATCGGAAAGGCGATCGAACAGCTTGCGACTTTGGGGTACGAGTATCGGGGTGACCTTGGCGTCACGGGGCGCGAAGCGTTTCGGAATCCTCCAGGAGTGACATCTCATCACCTTTACGTCTGTCGGGAAGGTGTCACGCCATTACGAAATCACCTGGCCTTACGTGATTACCTGCGATCGCATCCGGACAAGGTGGTGGCGTATGGCGATTTGAAAAAGCGATTGGCGCAACAGTTCCCGCACGACATCGATGCGTACATTGCTGGGAAGACAAATTTCATTCTCCACATACTCGAAGAATCGAGTTTCTCGGACGATGAACTGCAACGGATTGCCAATCCCAACCGATGACGGCGATAGTTTCATGACCCTCGCATCAAGCCCAACGTGGTTTAGCAGTTGCTCCCCAGCCTGGTTCATGCGCATGTTAGCTTCCCATCGAACCAAAACTGGATGCACAAAAGACGCTACCTCATTCTAGTCGGTCTCGGCATTGTTTTGCTTCTCGTTTCCTGTGCGGTTCTAGGGCCCTACTTTCTTGGTGTCCAGCACTTCAAGGCAGATCCTGAGTAGGGATATTACGCCGATTTCTATCTCTATGTATCACCAGGAGCGAAGCGAGCGGCACAAACTGGTTTGGCTATGACCTTGCTCGTACAGCCAAACAACTCCGCGACCAACTCGGACGATCCTGAAGTACACCGCAAGGACGCTTGGTGGATGGGCTTTGGTCGCCACTGCCTCTCTAACGACCTTGGCGTGGTACTCCTTGTCCCTGCCTTCCTGCGGCCCGCTGAAGACTGGCGCATCTACACCCATGCGCTTGACCGCGACGTGCTAATCACCGAGCGCACCGACCTCGCCCGCCTCGACCTGCAACTCCTCGCTATGGTCGACCACGCAGGCGCCGTGCTGAAGGCTGAAGGACTACCTACGAATGAGCTGTTTCTGCTGCAAGGCTACTCGGCAAGCGGCATGTTTGCTAACCGCTTTACCACGTTGCATCCGCAACGTGTGTTGGCCCATCGCACCCGTAGCAAACTATCACGGTGAAGCCCTCCCTTATCCCGCTTGGGTCGCCGACCTCGAAACACTAACGGGGCAGCCCTTCGATAGCACGGCTTACCGGGCCGTGCCCCAACTGATCGTGATGGGTGCGCTCGATGACAACGAGCCGCTCGACTTCAGCGATGGATGGGACAGAGAAGCGGCCGCCCAAGTAGATCGTCTCTTTGGTCCCGACCCGATTTCCCGCTGGGACGATGCCGAAGCCGTATACCGTGCAGCTGGTGCCGATGTCCGCTTCCTGCTCGTCGACGGCGTTGGGCACAACGGTAGGAATTTGCAGCCGTACACAACGGAGTTCTTTACAAACGTAATGGCTCGGCCCTAGCTACTCCTTCATAGACATGAGGTGGACGCAGTAGCTGCTGTACCGCACCTATCGGGATAGGAACGCTCCTCCCACGATACCACCCTGCGTACTGGTTGGCTCCGGGCGGTTCCGACTAGACACGCGTTCTGGCTACTCCGGCCGTTCTCCCCTCCCATGCCCGAGGCCGACGCGAAATGTCCATGGGCTTGGTTAATCGCTCCAGGGAATCAACGCCTGAGCCTTGCCACGAGCGGCTGGGCCCAACAGATTGAGTGGGGCCTCCCGGGTCGCGGTCACGCCCCATACAATGCTAGACGTTAGGCACGGCGAGCATCGGCTCATGAAAGGCTATTAAAAAGTATACACACGAAAGGCATAATCTTGCACGAGACCATAGCACTTGGGCTTTCCATCCGCGAGGATTCGGTTCTTTTGGTCAAACAAGCCTATGGCGGTCACTTTTGGACTCTGCCCGGCGGTAGGGTCGAACCTGAAGAGACTATTGTAGATGCAGTAGTTCGGGAAGTCAGAGAAGAAACAGGTTTGGATACACGCGTGCAAGGCTTGGTCGGTATGAGGAATCGCGCAGACCAAACCTGTATCGTGTTCAAGGTAGAGGTTTGCGGAGGGAATCTGGTCGGAAATGTACCGGGCGAGATAGAAGCCGTCAAATGGCACAATCGTGGAGAAGTCGAGGAAGCAAGCCAAGCGATAGAGCAATTTCCACGTTACATACTGAGTCAAGTTTTCCAGTCTGGAATGACGATGCTAAAAGCGCAAGCGTGGGAGGGGTATACTGGGCCTGCCGATCTATTTGTTTAGTGGCGACGAGGTGTGCGCCACACGGAAAGGGTCTTTGGGGAAGACTGGGGATAGGCAGCAGGTTCATCGTGACGCGCCCAATCGGGTCGCATACTCATACCCACCCCGATCTCTCGGATCTCAGCCTGAAGGACCCGTCAGGTGAGGCGGTGCGTGAGGAATTGGTCAAGTGTGGCGAGATTCTCGAAAGGCAACTTGGAGTCGAGGCAAGAGACTTCGCGTTCACTGGGACGACCTGGAGCGCCGTTGCTGAGAGCGAAGTTCAGAAACGCTATCGTTTCGGTCGCCTCTGGATTATTGGGTCTACCTACCGAGCTGACGGAGGTGAGATCAGATACGCGGACTTGGTCGGCGTTTGTGGCGCTGACGAGCCAGACGGTGGGCCGCCATACGCGGCTCGATACATTACGAAGCGGACCCATCCGTACAGGCTGCCTTCCATGGAGTTGGCGTACCTAATTCACGAGTACGATACGTTCCGCAGCTATTTGGAGGGAGCCTTCGTGAGCTGACTGGGCGAGAGGCCAATCGTGTCCCCGGGTCCGACACGACCCGGCGTGCGGGTCCGTGCCTGACGATTCCGGCGAACCACGGGCACGAGTCCGCGTCAAACCAAGGCGCCGTGTGAACTTGCTCCCGAGTCCCCAAAGGCTTCCCACCGTGGGGCGACCATGGACCGCTACCCGACTCAGCCGCGCTTGCCGCCCATGTCCCTTGACCAAGCCAGACACACAATATCCACAGGCTCGGCCAAAGGCGCACGGGGCTAAGCTAACAGCCTTGCCCCCAGGGGCTCAGTCCGGCGGGTTGTAGAGGATATCCTCGCTTTCCTACCTATTCTCCTGAAGTACCGTAACAGAGCGTTATTACCCTTTTCGAATAGACTCTAAATAGCCTGCCACACAGGACGTTCAAGTGGGCCTGAAGCAATATCTCCGCCTGTCTCTTGCCCGGTAGTGTAATGGTAGCACAACGGATTTTGGTTCCGTTTGTCCAGGTTCGAACCCTGGCCGGGCAGCTTACTGAAGTTCAACGACTTGCGAAAGTTAAGTCGCGCTCCTACGATCCTTGAAGTCTGCCAAATCCTTGCCAATAACGACAATATTCGGCAACCTTTTTGGCAAAGTTTGGCAAAGCTCTGGAATCGGCTTCATCGACCGCAGTGGGCCTTCTCAATGGTTTCACTCGGGCCGAACCCGAATCACGGCCTGAATTCTCGAGCGAAGCCGCTCCTCTGGCTGAACCCAACATCTTGGCTGCTTGGGTCCGCCTGTCGGCAAAGTCGACCTCTCAGGCCTGAGTTCTGGTCTGGACCTCGAGCTCACGGGACAAGCCACAATCGGATAAATCCGAAGGACCAATCCGAGCGACTCTGGTATTACGGTCGATAGTGGGAACCGCAATCTTGGTTGCTCGCCCTACTGTCTGAAGCTATATTCACTGGCAGACGCCATGATCGTGGTCGCTCTCCTCACTACCTGATTTCAAGCAGTTCGCTTCATGCTCGACATACAGATCAAGAAAACAGGCCACGTGAAAGCTGGTGAAGTTCCATTCTCAGATCCAGGTCACGGTGCTCCCGTGCCGATACTGACTGTGCAGGATTTCTTGGTACTCAGATTCAGCCAGAGGAACGAGAGTTCGAGATGACTTGGTCCAAATGGCATTTCGGCATCGCCACCCTGCTCTGCCTGTTCCTTGCGTTCATGGTAGGGCGGCTGTCGGTTCGCAACGGCGGCGAGAAACCGGAGACGCCTGCCACGGATCGCCAGGACATTTCCCCCTCTCCATCAGTCAGGGTGGATGCAATTTCAAAGGAAACTCTGGAAGTGCCTTCCAATATCGGAGAGACCACCGGTTCTTCCTCCTCGCAATCAACCCTTACAGATCTCGCTTCCATCCCAGATTCAGCCAAGCGACGTAGTTTCGCCAAGAGAGTTTTTTCCTCAATGGATGAAAGTGAGATTTCTCAATCCATTGCCAACCTAGACAAGATTCCTCCAGGACTCGGCACGGACGACCTTCGCCTGGAGCTGTTGTTGCGTTGGGCGGAACTGAATGGTCGAGAAGCTGTGGATGCGGCCAATGCCATGCCCGGGTCTGAGAAACTCGCCCTTCTGGAAGCATTGCTTCCAGTCTGGGGCAGCGCGGAGCCGCGTGAGGCATGGGAGTGGCTTCTGCATAACCGCACCCGTACCCATAACCGAGACCCCATCGTCGATAAGCTTCGTCGAGCCATTACGCTTGCCGATACGCAGCTTTCGGTGGAATTGGGCATCTTTGCCGCAGACGACTACGCGAAAGCGGCAATCGAGTCGGGAGGTATCCAATCGGCGCTGACCTTTCTGGAAGGGCTTACCGATGACAAGGCAAGTAGATGGGGAATCGCCCGAATGGCTCAACACTGGGCCAAGTACGATCCCGAAGCGGCTCTGGCTTGGGTCTTCAGCTTGGGCGAAGACGGCACCCGCGACCGCTTCTCCCGCACGAGCGGATACGCCATTCTCGGGCCCAGCGCAATGACTGCCGCACTGAGGGGATGGGCCTCGAAAGATCCTCATGCGGCTGCCTCCTGGGCCCTGCAGTTCACCGGTGACCAGCGGGACACCGCGGTTGAATGGGTCTTCTACGAGTGGAACGCAACTGGGGATGCTCAAAAGATGGCCTCCTGGCTAAACCAGTTCCCTGCGGATCCGGCACTCGACGGTGCCGTTAACGTGATAGTCGGCCCTATCGCACGGACCGACCCGGAATCCGCCATCACGTGGGCGGACTCAATTTTCGATGAGGGCAAGAGACTGTCGGCCTATCTCAAAATAGCTACGCACTGGACTGAGAACGGCGGCATCGAAGAAGTTGAAACTTGGGCTCAGGGAATCGAGGAGGAGAAATCTCGGAACGAGGTGCTCAAGAGGGCTGTTCTCAACCTCATTTACCGGGATCCGGCTCGCGCTGTTCAGACGACAACGCTTCTCTCTACGCCAGCCGTCCGCGATTCCGCTCTCCTTCGAATCCTGGTTACTTGGAGTCATAGGGAGCCCGAACGAGCCGGCAGCTTCCTCGAGTCCACCGACCAGATCTCGGACGAAGCGAAGGAACGCATACGCGAGAAGCTCCGACCGATACAATAGGCGCCCGCGGAATGATTTCAGATTGGCGATCTTCCTCTCGCTGGACGATATGAGGGAAGCTGAGTTCTGATGCGTGCCCTCACTCCAGCAACGACAAGGCCTTCTCCTTAACCGCATCGGGCACATTCTGCATGGCCGCGACCTGCTCGCGAATCCGCCCCTTATCAACTGTGACGTTTCCGCCCCATGTATGAGAAGAAATCTCCGCAAGGCGGAGCAACGTTTCCTGCTGAATCCCCGGGTCCGTCATTCGGTCGATCGCCTGAAACGCGCCGTCGGCAATTTCACTCTGGTGGAAGTATCCCCAAGCCAGGCCTTGCAGGGCGCGGTTCTTATCATTTCCCGGTTGGAGCTGATCGACATATCCTTCGGCTGCCTGAGGGTCCTTCCCGGTCCACACGCTGACGCTCCTCATGCGTAAATGGGCGCGTTTTTCCTCGTTATCAATGGTATCGATCCAAGTGATTGCTGCTGCCGGATCGACCATCGCAATGCTACTGACGATTTCCGCCACTCCAGAGTCTGTCTCGCTGGTTGCGGGGAGACGGTCCAAAAGCTCGGCCACCTCATTGAGATTGCCGCTACGTACCCAGGCTCCCGCTACAGTCTGAAGCAGGCGTCCTCGATTCTCCCCTTCGACTTCGTTGAGCACATACTGCATTGCTGCCGCCGGATCGATCGCAGCCCAGCCTCCCGTAAACCCAAGCAGCGCGCTGTCACGATATCGTCCCTCAGGGACGCTTTGCAGAGCTGCTTGAGCGCTGGCCAGGTCATCTCTTCCCCAAGTTCTGAACATCTGATTCAGCAGCATGAGGTGGGACGGCGTGGGATCACGGGATAGGATCTCCGAGAATCCCGTCTGGTACTCGCCTGACTCGGATAATCCGCGCGCCATGCTCCGACTCACAAAATCCTTGATTACGCCCTCGCCAAGAGAATCCGCCAACGTGAATGCCGTTGCGGCGTCTCTTCGCGCAATCTCCGACATGACCAAATTAGGGCGGAATACCTGGGCACCGCCGTCGTTACTGACCTCCATTATCCAGTTCCAAGCCTGAACGGGTTCCTGTTTCGCCCAACCGATGGCGACATCAGCGATATAGCGACCTCTATGGCCCTCTTTGAGTGCGAGTGCATGTTCGCCGGCCACAACTGGATCAATCTCTCCCCAGCGGCGGTAAAGCTTCTCCAGCATCCTGATCTGTCTGGGTCCTGCAGGAAGTGCTCTGAGTTCATCATTGAGCCCCGGAAATTCCGAAGGCTCGAGTGAATGAAGCAGCTGGACGAAGTGATAGGACCGATCGATTTCCTCTTCGAGTGCCAGCAGATTACTCAGATATTCAGGCAGCGGCTCTCTTCGAGAAGCCTCCTGGTCCACGATTTCAGGGGACGGCCTGACCCCGGATGTTTCCGTGGAGGCCTCGCTTCTCCCCTTCTTTGCGACGGCTTTGTCCTCCGGGGTGCCCCTCCCGTCAACATCGCCACGTTGCAGCCCGAACCAAAATCCTCCGCCAAACACAGCGGCGCACAATAGGCATCCTAGCAAAATGGCCTTTGGTGCTTTCATAATCTTACGGGACCCCAACCATGAACGATGATCCAGCTGTTAAGCCAGACGTCAAGGGCTGCCAACGACTTCCCAAGCCTACTTGAACACCACTTGGAAAACGATATGGTGTCCGGGGGGCGCGTAGACGCGGCCTATAATGGAAGTATCCATGCAGCACATCTTTTGGGTTATTGAGAACGAACTGGCCGGGCGTCCGGGACCGAACGAAGAAGCCTGGTGCCCTGAAGAACTGTATGTGGGAGGTTTCAGGGCGGTGTTGACCTTGAATAGCGGCGCTGGCGTCGATGCGGCAGCTCTCCGGAAGGCGGGATTGGCCCACCACCGAATTGCCCTACCCGTACTCAACCGGGTGCAATCGGCATCTGCAAGGAGGCCTTACCGGAGGCGTATGACTGGATACAGGCCCAATTGGAGCTAGGCAATCCTGTCCTTGCTCACTGCTCGCAAGATGATTAATAGGCTGGCAAAAAATAGATTGACGCCAGAAGGTTGGTCGTATTTACAGAAGTAATAAATCTACGAAGGGTGAAGATTATTGGAGTAGATCCGTCAATCTACCACTGTATTTCGCGAATTGTGGGGGGAAAGTGGTATCTGGATAACCGGGCCAAGGAGACCCTGAGGAGGCAGCTTTGGCGGATTTCTGCGTTTTGCGGCGTAGAGGTGCTGACTTACTGCATAATGAGCAATCATTTCCATCTTTTGATCAGGATACCTGAGTATAGCGAAGTTAGTGATGCACAATTACTTAAGCGCTTTGCAGAACTTCATGCCGAGAGCGATGTAAGGGTCTCAATGCTGGCAGCGGCGCTGAAAGAAGATGGTCCCTGCGGGAGGGCGTGGCGGCGTCGGCTGCAGGCGCGCATGGGGGATGTATCAATTTTCATGAAGGAATTGAAGCAGCGCTTTTCGATCTGGTACAACCGCAGCCATGGACGCTTCGGCACCTTGTGGGCGGAAAGGTTCCGTAGCGTGCTGATTGAAGGCAGGCCCCTGGCCTTGCAGACGGTGGCTGCCTATATCGATCTCAATCCGGTGCGTGCGAATCTCTGCCAGGATCCCAAGGATTATCGCTTCTGCGGCTATGGGGAAGGGGTCGGGGGTTCGAAAAGAGCACGCCGGGGCATTCAGATGCTCAGTTTCGGCTCAGACTGGAAAACGGCCCGGGAAAGCTATCAGATGGCACTCTTTGGAAAGGGAAGCCGGCCCCGCCATAGCGGCCAACCGTATATTGATCCGCAAAAAGCAGAGGCAGTCCTCGAAAAGCAAGGAAAGCTCTCGATTCCCGTACTCTTACGCTGCCGCGTACGTTATTTTAGCGACGGAGCTGTATTGGGGTCGAATGCGTTTGTGCAGGAACAATTCGAAACCTTCCGTAAGTATCTCGGCGAGCACCGAAAGTCGGGTCCGCGACGTATGCGTGGAGGAGACTGGGGTGGATCGCCCTAGCGGGCGCCCCTTCTCCAGTCGCTGCGCTCCTTCCGTCAAACCCGCTGCGGGTTCTCATCCCGCGGAGAGGGCGGGATTGGTTGCGCTAACGCGCAATCGCTGCACGATCGCCCTGCGGGCGCCCCTTCTCCAGTCGCTACGCTCCTTCCGTCAAACCCGCTGCGGGTTCTCATCCCGCGGAGAGGGCGGGATTGGTTGCGCTAACGCGCAATCTGGAGTTTGGTTACTACTAGACTGGTGATCTAGGTTTTCACTTTTTCCCTTGATTTCAAGCTGGTTTTCGGTGATTTTAGTTCTAGTATATTCGCTAGATACTTAATCTCTAAACACAAAAACACCATGGGGTATCCAACTAAAGTTCAGCTCATCTCCCGCAAAAAGGGGGCCGACCAATATTACATTAATTTCCCCACCGCCATTGCCGAAGCGATGGAGTTCCAAAAAGGGGAGATTATTGAGTGGATCATCGAAGACAAAGCCAACATCATCGCCCATCGTCCGGTGGTTCCGCCTTCGCCGGTCACCATCAAAAAAAAACGGCACCTCGCTCCTGAACCAGTGGGAAGCAATTTGGAGGCAGTGCGAACAAGAAGTCTCCGGCACCCCCTCGTGCACGCGCCGAGTGCGCGAGCATCTGCTGGCCCATCTGGTTTGCCCGGGACGGCACACGATCACTTCGCTGATCACAGTGTTTGGCAAGCAGTTCCGGGACTGGACGGCGGATTACTCCCTTTATGCCAAGGACCGGGTGAACGAGGAGGTGATCTTTCGCCAAGTCAGAAAAGAACTCGAAGCGCTCAGCCCCGCAACCCGACCACTTTGTATTGCCCTCGACGATACCATCCTGCGCAAGACAGGCAAAACCATCCCCGGTGCGGCCTACCGCAAAGATCCCCTCGGCCCGCCCTTCAACCTCAATCTGGTCTGGGCACAACGCAGGCTTCAGCTCAGCGCGGCGGTGGCCGATGAAAACAACGAAGTGCGCATGATCCCGATCGCTTTTCAGGACGCTTCGACTCCGCGCAAGCCCCGCAAAAGCGCACCGGTCGAGCAGGTCGAACTCTACAAGGAGCAGATGAAACAGCGTAACCTCAACGCCTTGGCCACCGATGCATTGAGGCAACTGCAGCAAGAGCGTGCCGAGGAAAACGCAGGAACCGCACCCGAGTTGCATGTCGTGGTTGACGGCAGTTACACCAACCGAAAGATGCTGCGTAATCTGCCCGAAAAGACGACCCTGATCGGTCGAATCCGCAAAGACGCCAAGCTCAGCGCGAAACCCGGCGCGCAAGCCGTACTCGGACGCAAGCGCTTCTACGGAGAGGACCTGCCCACACCGCAACAAATCCGCCGGGACCCGGACATCCCTTGGATTACCGTGCAGGCGCGCGCGAGCGGCAAATGGCGGGACTTCGAAGTCAAAACCCTGGGACCCATACGCTGGAGGGCGGCCGGGCAGATGGATCTACGCCTGCTCGTCATCCGTCCGGTTGGATATCGCCTGCGCCAAGGGGCCAGAAAACTATACACCCAACCGGCGTATTTGATCTGCACTGATCCGAACCTCCCACTGGAGGACCTGCTTCAGCAATACCTCTGGCGCTGGGACATCGAGGTCAACCACCGCGACGAAAAGACCATCCTGGGTGTGGGGCAGGCTCAAGTGCGCAACGAAAACTCCGTCCAGCACATCCCCGCAACCGCAGTAGCCGCCTACGCCATGCTCCATCTGGCCGCTATCAAAGCTTATGGACAAGGCGGCAAACCTACCGCCATTCCCGAAGCAAAATGGAGGAAGCCCTCTAAGAAACAAAGACCTTCCTCTCAAGACCTGATCAACGAATTGCGCAGGGAATTATGGGCTTGTGCCATACGCCCGGAGATTTTAACCAACTTCATGAACAAAGCTCACCCAAAGGCGAAGTTGATTAAATACCAACCGGACATCTGCAGCTCGCTATTCGCCGCTACCGCATGATCTAGAACGAACCAAACTCCAGGTTGCGCTAACGCGCAATCGCTGCACGATCGCCCTTGCGGGCGCCCCTTCTCCAGTCGCTACGCTCCTTCCGTCAAACCCGCTGCGGGTTCTCTTCCCGCCACGGTATTTTTACCGCAGGCAAAAATACGCGGAGAGGGCGGGATTCGAACCCGCGAGGCCCGATAAAAGGCCTACCTCCTTAGCAGGGAGGCGCTATCGGCCACTCAGCCACCTCTCCGTCAGGAAAAATAAGAAAGGCAAAGCGTGAAGGCAGAATTTACTATGCCCATGGGCAATTCCTAAATCTGCGATAATCAATCGCGACTATTCGCCTAAAGCTTTGAAAACTCAACCAATTTCTCGTGGGGCGTAAGGCAACGCCCCTGAATTCATTTGCCAAAGATCCATTCCCTGTCATTTTACGTCATCCCATGTTTCGGACGCGGGAATCGGGGTGTAGCTCAGCCTGGCAGAGCGCTACGTTCGGGACGTAGAAGTCGCTGGTTCAAATCCAGTCACCCCGACCATTCCTCGATTCCCTTGGATTAGCCTCCCTCGCTCAATTGGCTCGCACCAACCTTCTCACATTGGCTGAGCTCGGCCTACTCCAGCGAAAGAAGCAAGGTCGGGCCCTCGCCTTCGACCTACCGAACGACCTAGCCACCCGCCTGGCGGCGCTTTCGCAGTTAACGCCAGGGTCACCCAGATCACGCGGAAGCTGTGGAAATCTCGCACACTTGCCTTTCGTCGGCCGTTCTCTCGTGCTGAGTGAATCGAGCCGCGTACAACATCCGGAAGCTGTAGATCAACGCCCCGTCGCACGACGGAAGCACCTGTCAACCGTTCAATTTCCTCTCACAGGCTCCCTGTTTTAAAGGAGTCGGCAATGTATCCAAGCGACCTCGTTTAAGCGGGATGAAACGGCAAGGTGCAGGGTCTCCCCCGGCCTATTGGACCCACCCCGGCCTATCGGACCCACCCCGGCCTCCGGCCACCCCTCCCGAGAGGGGATGTTTGCCTAACGGTAGGCAGCTGTAATAGTCCCCTCCTCGGAGGGGTGCCCGCAGGGCGGGGTGGGTACAGCCTCCGCGGAGGGGGACCCTACCAGGCCAAGCGGCGCGTCCGGCCAGCCGGGCTCTGCCAATCACCGCAAAAAAGCTTTATTTTTTCTGGTTGACCAACCGAAACGAACCGGTAGCGTCCCCCTTGATGCGAAGGCGCATTAAGGTGATTGACAGGTTCGCAGAATAGGCACCATTCGACCTGTAGAACCCGTCTTCACCGCTGCTGACCCCAACTTAACTCACGAATCACAAAACCCGAAATGCTATGAAATATCGAAATAACCAACGCTCCATTTTCCTGAGATTTGGATTGATCTCGGGACTTATACTAACTCTACCTGCTCTGCTGGCAGCGCAGTCAGAAGAAGGTGCGGCTACGGAGGAAATCGTGACCCTCACCCCGTTTGAGGTCACCGCGGACGAGGACCGTGGCTACGCCTCGCTGTATACGCTGGGGGCAACGCGAATCAATACCTCCCTGGACAAGGTTGCAGTATCCGTCCTGGTAGCAAACAAAGAACTCATTGATGACCTTTCAGCGATCAATTTCAATGAGGTTGCTGAATGGTTCAGTGGTATCCACAAGACTTCCACTCCCGGCGTCAATCAGATGATCATGCGGGGTCAGGCCCTCAGCTCGAGCGCTACCATGACCTTTCGGGACGGGATTAAGGCGGGACAAAGGGCATCCTACCATATAGACCCCTTCGTACTCGAGCGGCTCGAAATAATCAAGGGGCCGGCGGGTGTCCTCTTCGGAACGCATGTTATAGGCGGTCTCATCAATCAAGTGTGGAAGGCCCCGCATGGAGAGAACAGAACTTCGATCGGATTCAAATCCAGCAGCTATGACACGTATGGCGGCTACATCGATACCAATCGAGTATGGGGAAGCGATAACCAGTTCCGTTCTCGAATTCTTACCTCTTACAAGGATGGCCATACACGCCATGGCGGCATCGATTATGAGTTCTCGCTAACGCCCATGTTTACTTATATTATCGATGAGTCGACCAATACCAGTCTTACTTTTCGCTACCACTTCGACGATTACCATTTCGCCGAAGCGCGCGGCATCTGGTTCCACGATGTGGACAAGGTTTTGCCCTTTGGAGTCATCCCGAATGATGTTCCCATGTCCAATAACGCTGATCCAGAAGTCGGTCGGCAGTCGGAACTGCACGATTTCGAGCTCAATTTCAAGCATTCCTTCAACATGTTTGGTACCCTCTGGCATGGCCGGATTGTTGGTCGTTGGCGCGACCATGCTCATCAATTCCGCATCTACCTGACTGTTAATCATGCCCTGGCGGATTCGCAGGGGAATGTCCTCCTCAATGAGGCAGGCGAGGAGAGGCTATTCCATACGAATGCAACGTTCGCACAGTACAATCAAATGAAGGCGGCCGGCGACGATGTGGATATCATCGTCTACCCTAACGCGATCGCCAGGACCCGGCAGGAAAATTACGACCAGGGGGTGATGGCTGTTGATTTGAATACTGAATTCGACCTCGGCCCCACTCGGCACCGTCTCTTCACTTATTTTAACTGGGCTACGCTTCGCCATCATACATTCAATCGCCGACATGATTGGGATGCGGAGAAGCAGAGCATCTTTAGTATTCGTCCGCGAAATCCCGCTGAGGTCCTTTCCAATTATAGAGCGGACAATGCTCGCAACCCGTCCAAAGCTCTCATAGAAGACTTCGCCTGGGCGATCCAGGACAGTATAAGCTTCTTTGAAGACCGCGTTCTGGCTGTGGCCGGCGTGCGTTACGACTACGGAACAGGCAGCACCAATCGTGCTGACGGAACAACGACGGGATCTGAATCCAACAGTGCCTGGACAACAAAATTCGGCTTTGTGGCTAAGCCTTGGGAGGGAGTTTCCATCTTTTACAACAAGTCGGAGACATTCATTCCGCAGTCCGGCGAGAATCAGTTGGGTGTTCCGTTTGATAACCAGTGGGGCTTACAGGATGAAGTAGGAGTGAAATTATTCCTCTGGGATAACCGCCTCACCGCGACCTGGTCATGGTTCAATATCGACTTTACGAATCAACGGGTGGGCAGGGACTTCCTGCACCCTACGGAGGGCTTCATCAGTATCACGACCCAGGAGGGGACGGCGGTGACGGATGGCTGGGAAGCCGATATCATTATCGAGCCCATTAATGGTTTGAATTTCATGATCGGTTTGACGGATATTGACAGCGGTAGAGTGGACGCGAACACGGGCGAAATCAAGAAGCAGCGGGGAGTGCCAACCGGATTCCAATACTCCATCTTTGGGAAGTACACCTTCCAGGGAGGTCCCCTGAAAGGGTTTTACGCTGGCCTAGGCCTGAAAGACATTACTGATAACCGGCCGGGAGACTTTTCGGACTCCTATCGGGTTCCCGGTTATGAGTTATGGAAGCTCATAGCTGGTTACCGGCGCGGTGCCTGGCGGGTTAACTTCATGATCAACAATCTCATGGACGACGAGTACATCGTGACGTCCGTTGCTCGCTTCCTCATGACGCCGGGTGAAAACCGAGCCTACGGGTTGACTGTCGATTATACGTTCTAAGCGGGTGATTTCCGGACCCGTCGATAAACGGGTACTCGCTTGCAATTTTGGGGCCACCCCGGCTTTGTGCCGGGGTGGCCTCTTGGTTTCTACCCGTTGCATGCATAGCTACTGTGCACCCCCCCTACAATGGTTCTCGTCAGAGTTCGTCCTCGGAAACGGCGTCGATAGGTTCAACGCTCGACCCACCCCGGCTTTCTGCCACCTCTCCGAGGAGGCAGAACCCACCCCGCCCTGCGGGCACCCCTCCCGAGAGGGGATGTTTGCCTAACGGAAGCCGGCTATGATGGTCCCCTCCTTGGAGGGGTGCCCGCAGGGCGGGGTGGGTACGATACGCCCCTGGAAGACAGGAGGCCCCATAATGCCAACGGCGAGCCGGGCCTCGCCTGTCCAAAGCGGCGCCAGGCCGCCGCATTCGATAGAGGGCCGCTTCGGCATTTCGAGTGCGGCGGTCTGGCGCCGCTTTGGGCAGGCGGAGGCTCGGCTCCGGCTGGTTCGACTAATCGAACACAGAACCGAATACACCCTGCGGCGAGGTACGGGAAACATACCGATTCTTGCAGGCAGGTTCAATCTGTATCCTCGTAGCGCCATGCTTATCGCAGCGCAGCGGAGATTGCGTGGCGTGCGGAGAATCGAGCAGTGCGGAACCCGGGGCAACGTCGCGGGCGCCTCGGTAAGCCCCGTGCTACGAGGGGCCGACCTGCCGGGTGCATCGGGAAGGCTGTGTGTTTCGTCCGAATAAGACGAAGCCCTATACCCGGGAAATTCGCTCGCCGTGTCAGTCGCTCGCGTGGGGGCCAACCGGCCCGCCTGAAAAACTTGTTGTCTTCCCATCCAAACACGCCTTGTTTTTCAGTATGAATCTCCTCCTCCGGCTTCGCATTCTCCGGGTTTTCTCTCATCACGCGGCTGGAGCAGTCCTCGTCTTGATCGCGTGCTCGCTTTCGGCCGAGACCGTGACGCTAGAGCCGATGAAGGATACGACGATCTTTTCCGACGGCAATGGCCTCAGCAATGGTGCCGGGGATCGCTTCCACACGGGCAAGACAAGAGGGCGGTTGGGCACGGACTTGAGGAGGGCGCTGTTCGCCTTCGATCTCGCCGGGAGGATTCCGGCCAATATGCAGATCGATGCCGTCACGCTTTCCCTCCAAGTCACGAGTGAAAACCCAATTCCATCAGACTTCACAGTGACTCGTCTGACAAGCGACTGGGGCGAGAGCGGCTCTGATGCAGGTTCTCCCGGGGGAAGAGGGACCGACGCGCAATCGGGCGACGCCACCTGGAGCGATAGTTTCTTTGGCTCCCAGCCTTGGGGAACGCCCGGGGGCGACTTTGTGGCCGAATCATCGGCGTCAGCAACAGCGGCCCCTACCTCTAGCTTCTCCATAGAATTTCCCAGAACCGAATTTTCATCGCCGCAGTTGGCGGCGGACGTGCAGCATTGGGTCGACAATCCTACCGAGAATTTCGGATGGATCCTGCGAAGCAACGAGAGCACGTTTGGTTCGGCCAAGCGCTTCGCCAGTCGGCAGGCACCAGCAGAGGACCGTCCGAAACTAGTGATCGAGTTCTCGATTAAGGAGCCGACGGATATGGCCGAGTTGTTTGTCGGGGCCGCTGACCTGGGGCAGGGATGGAAGTTTCTCGACTGGTTCGGCAGTTGGAACGACAGCTTTTTTCCCTGGATCTTCCATCTCAACCACACCTGGCAGTTCGTCTCTGAGACGAGCACCGACGACAGCTTCTGGGCCTTCGATCTCGGCCTCGGATGGCTCTTCACAACCTCGGGCCTGTATCCCAACTACTTCAGCGCCGATCGCAACGCCTGGACCTTCTACTTCGTGGACGAGGTCGATCCCCGTGTCTTTGTCGATCTCACCTCCGGCGAATTCTTCGAGACGCCTTAGTACTCGTGTCCTTGGCTGTTCGAGCCTGCGGAAATTGTCGCCCATCGGAGATGGCCTCCCACATTTGCTCCCCTCTTCCGCCTTCTTGCGAAGCCGGCTACGACTGAGTTCCTCCTGCTCTTTCCTCCGCGCTCTCGGCGTTCTCCGCGGTTCAGTCTATCCAGAATTGCTCTCCTGGAGAGAACTGCTCTCGATTCATGCCTGTGAACAATTAACCGCTGAGCCCGCGGAGCTCAGAGTAATGGTTGCTGCCGAATCGAAACGGTAGATATTCACTGCAGATTACTCAGATTACGCCGATGAATAATCTGAGATAATCTGCGGTTAAACGATCTTTCTGAAGGAGCGAGAGTTGGCCGTCGCGGCCCTAAGGTTCAGAGGTTCATGGTTTCACACTTGAAGAACAGTGATTATGGACCGGATCAATAATATTGAGCCTTGGATATGGGCACGCTAATTCACTCGGCAACGGTGGTGTTTCGTGATTAACTGTCTGCAGAAATAAGAGCAGTGCCATCGAACCCGTGAACCCTGAACCGCTGAACCCTTGAACGCTTAGGCCATGCCGCAACCGCCTTACAACATCCTCTGGTTCACCTCGGATATGCAGCGATTCGACACCATTCATTGTCTAAACAACCCGCATGTCCACACCCCTAACCTGGACAGGCTCTGCTCGGAGGGTGTGGCCTTTACGCATACCTATTGCCAGAACGTGGTTTGCACGCCCAGCCGGTCGAGTTTTCTCACCGGAATGTATCCGAGCAGCATCCGCGCTTGCATGAACGGTCACGAGACGTTCGCCGATGCCGCGCCCTTGGTTCCCAAGCTATTGGCGGACAATGGCTATGTCTGCGGCTTGTCCGGCAAGCTTCATATCGCCTCACCGTGGCTCGGCCCGGAAAATCGCGTCGAGGATGGCTACAGCTTCTTCCGCTACAGTCACTCCCCTTTTGCCCGGCTCGACCAGGGGAACGACTACATGAAATGGCTGATCGACCAGGGGATCGACCCGGCATCGGTCTTCACGCGGAAACCGCCCGGCGCGGATACCGAATTCGGGAGTTATAAACCTTCGATCAAGCCCGAGATCCACCAAACCACCTGGTGCACGGACCAGGCCATTGAATTCATTCAGTCCAACGAGGATCGGCCCTGGCTGATGAGCGTAAACGTGTTGGATCCCCATGGTCCCCTCGATCCACCGCCAGAGTATCTCGAACGATACGAGGTCGACGATATGCCGGGACCCCATTTCAGGGAGAGCGACCTCGAGCACGAACGACGATTAATGGAAATCGACTTTTCAGACGAGGGGCGAACGATCGACGAGTTGGAAATTAAAGAGAGCCAGGTGGCCTACTACGCCATGATCGAATTGATTGATCATAATGTAGGCCGGCTGTTGAAATTGCTCGAAGAAACCGGCCAGCGTGAAAATACCCTGGTTATTTTCATGAGCGATCACGGTGAGATATTGGGTGACCACGGCCTGACCGGATCCGGTTGCCGATTTTACGAGGGAACGGTGCGCGTGCCTCTAATCATGAGCTTGCCTGGGCGCTTTCAGGCAGGACTGCGCAGCGATGCTCTGGTGGAACTCATCGATGTGGCGCCGACTCTCCTGGAACTGGCGGGTGTTCCTCTGCCCGAGCGGATGCATGGCCGCTCCCTGCTGCCAATTCTCGAAGGGGAAAAAGCGCCGGATCACCATCGTGACTCAGTCCGGTGTGAATACTACAATACCATCGATCTCATTGGTCATGATATAGAATTTAATGGGAGTTACGGAACCATGATTCGTGAACGCAGATACAAGTGCTCCGTTTACCATGGCCACGATTATGGAGAACTCTACGATCTGGAGAAGGACCCCTGGGAGCATCACAACCTCTGGGAAAGCGCAGAACACCTCTCAATCCGCGAACGCTTGCTGCGAAGGGCCTTTGATTCGCTCGCCCTTTCGGTCGACTTGGGCCCGCGGAGAATTGGGCGTTATTGATGTTGGTTCAAAGGTTTCCCGGCAAGCCGGGATTCAGGGGTTGGCAGAAGAGAAAATGGGCATCGAATGGTTCGAGGACATCGAAGCTTGGCAGCTTGCAAGGGAACTGACCCGGAAAGTTTACCGCCTTACTAAGGAGCCTCGGTTCTCCAAGGACTTCGGGCTGAAGGAGCAGATACAGGATGCTGCGGGTTCGTCGATGCACAACATAGCTGAAGGCTTCGATCCATGAGATTCTGTCTGGATTGCATCGTACTACACGCCTGAACGCGGATGCGTCCAGCTACATTGGCTCCAGTGACGGTGGCCGGCCTCGCAAGAGGGCGGGAACCAAGCACGATCGGCGAAGAACTGCACGACACCCTTTAAGAGCCTACTCCCCGCAGCATTGGTCTTCGCCAATGATCTCCTGAAACTGAAGTTTGCGACTCGCTCGGGGCCCGAACGGCTCTCGTGGCACACTGCTTATCGAAGCGACTTGTCCCGGCGACTCGTCCCGGCAAAGCTGCCAGGAGACGACGGAAGCAATGCGTAGACGGAAGCGCAGATTGCGGTGCGTGAGGCCACATGGCGAGCAACGCCGATTACCGCAGAGTTCGAACGCTACTTGACAAGCCCCTGATGTATACTATGGTAATATACGCATGAGTCTTTCCGGAATCACAGGATTCGACTGGGATGAAGGAAATCGAGACAAAAACTGGGATAGCCATTGGGTAAGTCATCTTGAAGCCGAGCAAGTCTTCTTTAATGAGCCACTTCTAATCTACGAAGATTTTGTGCACTCCACTGAAGAATCGCGCTGGTTTGTGCTCGGAACAACGGATCATAAGAGACGGCTCCAAGTGGTATTCACAATTCGAAACGCTAAGGTCAGAGTCATATCTGCCAGAGACATGAGCCGGATGGAAAGACGCGAGTATGAAAAAGCAGATTCCGAAATTTAAGTCCGAAGATGACGAACGGAAGTTTTGGGCAAAGGAAGATACGACCGAATACATCGACTGGTCCCAAGCAAGACAGACGAAATTTCCCAAGCTCAAGCCCTCTCTTCGCTCAATTTCCATTCGCCTGCCCGAAACTTTGATTGAGCGATACAAGACCCTCGCCAACAAAAGGGACGTTCCCTATCAATCACTTATGAAGCTATATCTCACTGAGAAATTGGAAGATGAGATTAAGAATGGGGCATAACCGCGACAGGCGCCGCCTTGGAGCACGTGGCAGAAAATCGTCCCGTAAAGGGTAGGACCCGACGGTCCGGTACACCTCGGCGAATTGGGAGATATTGAAACAGAAATTCGAATTCCGAAACTCGAATCTCGAAACAAATTGAACGACACCCTTAAAAAGCCTACTCCCTGCAGCAAGCTACAGGGAATGATCAAGTTCAAATGACCGAATTCAGAAATGTTCAAGAGCTCCCGTACAAGTTTGGTCATCTGTTTTGGTCATTAGTGTTTTCTTGCCTTCGATATTGTTTCGTGTTTCGGGATTCGTATTTCGTATTTTTAAAAGCAACCGCAGGCGCCGTTGCCGAAGCGTGCGCCCAGTACAATACTTCAACCCGTGAACCGCTGAACCCAGATGCACCCTCAACTAAATGTGGACCGCTACTTTTCCTGCCTGCCGGTGGAACCAGGTGACCCTGGTCACCTCGAGGCGACGTTGTGCAGAGGGGCGGGCGATGATATATATCTTATCTACTACACCCCTCCCGCTTCCAGGATAACCCACGCCGGGCAGATCACCATCCGAACCTCGGCAGATAAAGGACGCACCTGGGACGACGGTCGCGTGCTTGTGGATCGGGCCGGGGAGCCGATTCCAGGCAGTCACATCACCCTGTTGCGCCTCAAGTCCGGCCGCTTGGGGCTGGTCTATGCTTCGCACGAGGCGCCGCTGGCGCGTACCGGCCGCGATGGCGGCACCCTCTTCCGCAGCAGCGACGACGAGGGCCGGAACTGGTCTGAGGCCGTGCCCATCGAGCCCCGTTTCGGCATCTGCTGCAGTGGACATGCTATTCTCATGTCCGGCGGCCGTATCGTGGTGCCCCTGTTTCGCTGGGTCAGCCCGGAACCGGGCGAAGGGGCTGAAAACTGGCCCGTCTCTGGTTGGGACAGCGAAGATGCAGGAGGAACGTTGTCTTATAGTTACACTTATGTATCCGACGACGAAGGTGAAACCTGGCAGATCAGCTTGAGCGAGCTGTTCATCAGCCGGCAGCGCGCGGCCTATGACCTGGAGGAGCCCACCGTCGTGGAATTGACCGACGGGCGTCTGTTAATGCACCTGCGTAGTCAGGTAGGACGCATCTACCGATCGTTCTCAGCCGACGGCGGAATCTGTTGGTCCAACCCGGAGCCGTTGCACATTGCCGCTTCCTACACACCGCAGATCCTTCGTCGCATGCCCGGCGGTGAGCTTCTGATGATCTGGAACCAGGCTTCCCGACAGGAAATTCTTTCTGGATTGCACCGTACGCGCCTGACCTGTGCCGTGTCCAGGGACGAGGGTCAGACCTGGGCCAACTTCAAGAACCTGGAGTCCCTCGACGATCGCAGCGAAGTGCCGCCTCCTCCAAGCAGCCTTCTCCAGATTTACGAACAGTTTGAATCCTACGGCTACCATCAGCCCGGTGACACGAAGCGTTATTATCGCGCCCCGGGGGTCCTGCGGATCTGTTATCCCGACGCCCTCTTCGTCGAAGAAGAAGCGATCATCGTCTACGATTGGGGATACGGCACGCTGGGAGACAAGCTCGGCTCCAAACTGAGGGTCGTGCCCATTACTTGGATTCTCGAATCAACAGAAGAAAGCTCCGCCAGTGCACGGCGATCAGGTCAGGGACAATACCCAGTTCAAACTCTTCCTAGAGCGTGACGTTCATTTTGTTTTCCGATTGAACCTGATCCAGCGTTTCGGCGATAGGGGTAGGCAAGCCGGGATTGCACCGGCTCCCCTCCCTCCGAACCGGACCTGCAGTTCTCTCCCGACCTGTCGGGACTCTCCAGTCGGTGATTACCTCCTGCATGGAGATTGGCGCGCTTGTTCCCAGGCCGTTTGAAGACAGAACAGTCCCAATTCGATCCCCTATTTCCGCCCTGAACACGAAAGCGTCCCGCTATCATGGAACATTTCCCTCCCGAAGGAATCGACTGTTCAAACGTGGTGTCCTGCGAATAAGCTTATCTGCAAGACACGACACTCAATCAGAAATGGGGAATATGAAGATACTGAACCGCATTCTTGGATTCACCACATTAACCGCACTTGCTGTGTTTCTCATAGTGGTCGGCTTTTCCCGTTCCCAGGCCAATCGGAACACGCAGGAACTTCGCAAGCCGATCGAAATTGAACTGGACTCGACACCCATTACCGGGACTCCCAGCTCCTCAGTAGTCAGCTACGCCGATGTCCTCGAAGGGGCCACACCCGCGGTCGTGGCTGTCTACACCGCCCGGGTGGTGCGTGTCGCCCAGCGACGCTCGGACCCCCGAGAAGAAATGCTGCGGCGCTTTTTCGGACTGCCGCCCTCTTCCAGCGGCAACTATTCCGAAGAGGACGTCGAAGAACGCAGAATTCCGGCCGGAGTCGGCTCAGGGGTCATCGTTTCCAAAGACGGATACATTCTCACGAACAACCATGTCATAACGAACGAGCGCGGTTCGGAGGTCGACGAAATTCTGGTTCAACTCGCGGACGATCGAGAATTCCCAGCCGAAATTGTGGGTCGCGATCCCAAGACCGATCTCGCAGTTCTCAAGATCGAACAGGATGAACTCCCCTACATCACCATGGCCGATAGCGATAATCTCCGGGTGGGCGATGTGGTATTCGCCGTGGGCAACCCCCTGGGGGTCGGTCAAACCGTTACCATGGGGATCGTTTCAGCTACCGGCCGCTCCGGGTTGCGCCTTCTCGGCGAGCAAGCCTACGAGAATTTCATCCAGACCGATGCCTCCATCAATCTGGGAAACTCAGGGGGAGCTCTCATCGACGCCGCCGGTCGCCTGGTTGGTATCAATACCGCGATCCTTTCGCAATCGGGCGGCAATATTGGCATCGGCTTTGCCATACCGAGTACCCTGGCCCGGAATATCATGGTCAATTTGATCGACGACGGAACCATTCACCGTGGCTTTCTGGGCGTATCCATTTCCGATCTCGATTCCGACATCGCAGAAGCGTTTGGCCTCGAGGACACTCAAGGTGCGCTCATCCAGTCGGTCGAGCGCGGTCTTCCAGCGGAGCAAGCGGGTATTGCGCGGGGCGACGTTATCGTCGAGGTCGACGGCAAATCAATTCGGGATGGAGCCGACCTGCGTTTCACCATCGCCCAGATTCAGCCTGGCAAAGAGGTTGTTATCGTGGCGCTACGCGATGGCGAGCGAAAGACGTTTAAGGTGGCGCTCGCCGATCTCGAAGACCGCTATGGTTCGGGGCTTGGTGAAGCCGAAACTTTGCTTGATGGCGTCGAAGCCGAACCGCTGACCAGCGATCTGCGGAAGGAATACCGGATCGATGGACGGGTCGATGGTTTGATCATCACCAAGGTGGCCATCAACTCCCCCTATGTCCGGGGACTTGCCCAAGGAACGGTGATTATGGAGATCAACGACTACCCGGTCGATACCCTGGAGGAGGCTCGACGCGTGCTCCGGCGCGGTGTGAATAAGTTCTGGGTCTACGCTCGCGGCGCCTATCGCTACATCGCCGTACGGTTGGGTTAGCAACCGCCCCGTCCTACGCATTCCCCAACCTCGATGTTCGATGTTCGAATAGAGGACGCACAGGCGTGCGGTCTCCGAAGTTCGAGGTTCAGTGGTTCACAGTTGAAGGGTTCAGCGGTTCACGGTTAACGAGCACGGGGTTGCCTTTCTGGTATTCTGTGCGCAATTCGGTTACGCCAGCGTCGGATTCTCTGTTCCCGTACCGTTCAATCCCCTTCTTCTCTCCTCCCAACCGCTGAACCGTGAACCACTGAACCCTAAAACCTATACCCTTGTGTCAACTTTTGATCCGGACTGGACATGTGGCGGAGACCGAAGAATCGACCAAGCTCACGAAAATGCTTACTACGAGGGTCGGGAGGCTTCTCGGCAGTAGGAGATCTCCGGAACCTGGTCCTAAGCTTCGTCGAAAGTCCTCTCAGCCAGCAGGGAGGCTCTTAACTCTATTCATTCATATTGTCTAATCTTCGCACCACAAAAAAAGGCTGCCGAGGAGGCCGGAGGCCGGGGTGGGTCATGCTCAGTCTTCGCTGAGGCGAAAGGGGCCGCCTTATAATTTCGAGTGCGGCGGCCCGGCGCCGCTTTCCTCAGGCGAGGCCTGGCTCGCTGGCGAACTGCCGCATGAGTCCAGTTTGTCCCGATTCGGAGCAAACTCTGTTTCGCCCACCACTGGGGAATTCTTGGCTTACGGCTGGCGCAGTCGATCCAGCCGGCGTCAAGCTACCGGCTGCCCAGAGCGGCGTCGAGCCGCCGCACTCGAAAGAGGGCCTCGGTGCTGAGCACCCCACCACCCAAGTAGCTCCTACAGACTCTCCGTTTCAGAGAGAGAGTAGAGCCCATCGGTCCATAAGACGAATTCGCGTTCAAACGACGGACATGACTCGAGCAAAGTACCCTCCATCGCCTCCTCGATTCCACCAGACTCGCGGTTCTCGCCTCTCAAGTTCAAGCAACCGCGCGATCCGGTCTTCGGTGGAGGGGTGGGTGCGCAGCAGAGAAGACCCATTCGCCTTTCTTCCGGGATGTAAAATGCTACCCAAAAATCCGTACTGAAGCCGCTCAAGCTTGTAAAGGGCCGAGGCTAATCCGCGGGGATCCCCGGTCAGGTTGGCCGCCTCGGTATCTGCCTGGTATTCGCGGGTCCGAGACAGCGCGCGTTACAGGAGAGCATTGATGATCGGTGCGAAGTTCAGGAACAAGACGAGCAACCACGGCACCGCTTTCCCGCCCATCAGAATCAAGGGTATGTTGATCAGGAAAAGGAATATGCCAACATTTGCCAAGGTGACTGTCAGTCGGCTGACCAATTCCGCAAGTCCCATCACAAAGGTGTCGTTGTGCCGTAGGTGACTCACTTCATGTGCCAGGACGCCTGCGAGTTCGCGGCTCGAAAATCGTCGCAGGAGCCCGTCAGTCACACCAATAATCGGCTCGGACTGAGTCCCCACTGCAAATGCATTCTTAGTGTGACTCGGAATATAAAAAAGCGCCGGGACCGCCGGAAGCTGCGCTCTGCCGGCGAGCACCCCCAGAATGCGTAGCAGCTCCGGCTGTTCCCACACATCAATGCGGCGGGCACCATGCATCCGCATGATGAGCCTGGGCGGAACTCGCGGCATAAATAGGAACAGTAACGCGCTGAATACTCCTAACAGGATCAAGCCCGTGATCCCGCCGATGATCAACCCCATCGAGCTCAAGAAGAGTATCATAAGCCCGATCAGCAGAATCGAATGAGTCGTATTTTCCCATTTTCTTTCTTCGATCTTTTCAAGTTGTAACGCCATGAATAGTCCTTTCTTTCCGGTTCAAGCATTCCCTTCATCGTGCAGTTTCGGCGTCATCCTTTCGGCCGCCGTCTCCCCCGGTCTCACGCCGGAGAGCATGAAACAAGTTGGGTAGTTACTCCTCATCTCTTTGCTGTTTCATCTGTTGCTCTCGATTTCGGTGATAGCTGGAGCGCCATTGTGACACATCTATTGAATTCTTAATCCCAGCCTTCCAGATATGCGCCGCAATGACTCTTATGGTTTTCCAGTCTATTTTTAAATACCTGTATACCAACATCTAATCGAATTTCCAATACCCTATGCTGTGCAGGAATAATGCCAATTTACAGCAAAAGTAGGATGGAGCTGCTCCGTGATTGCCGTGTTGAACACAGAATACAGAATCTCACGCCCGCTTCGCTCACTTGTATGCATTTCCCGCCACTGAAAGTGGGAGGGCATCTCCGATGCGCGACTGGGAGGGTTGTGGTGGCAAGGGACTGCGTCGGCCAACCTAGTCTCATGTCCGATAATTAAGTTGAATTAATCTGTCTTACCATGTTATGCTATCGGCATGGCAAGACCCATATCCATAATTGAACTTACAGATCTTGAGCTGCAAGAGTTGCAGCGTCGCGTGAAAGCACCGACAGTATCCGTGCGCGACAGCCTTCGGGCGACAATCGTACTGCGTCGTTCCGAAGGCGTCAAACAGGCGCAGCTCGCGGAAGAACTCGGGGTTAGTGTGCCCTGCGTGAACAAGTGGTCGCAACGCTTTGAGCGAGACGGCTTGGAGGGATTGCGGGACAGGAAGGGACGAGGACGGCCCCGATGGATACCGGCGGGCAAGGTTGAGAAGGTCATTACCGAGGCTACACGACCGCCGAAGCCACGCACTCGCTGGAGTGTTCGCACCATGGCCAGGGAGGTGGGGATTTCCCCCGACAGCGTGCAGCGCATCTGGCGGGCTAACGATATCAGGCCTCACTTGGTCAGGACGTTCAAAGTGTCCAATGACAAGTACTTCGAGCAGAAGTTCTGGGATGTGATCGGCTTATACCTGGATCCGCCAGAGCGGGCCCTTGTATTGTGTTGCGACGGAAAAGAGCCAATGCCAGGCTTTGGAGCGGACCCAGCCGGGCTTACCTCTTGGCGTGGGAGAGATTTGCACCAAGACACATGACTACAAGCGACACGGGACCATTACGTTGTTTGCAGCCTTGAATTATCTGGACGGCAAGCTCATCGCACGCACCGAACAGCGGCATACCCATGTAGAATGGTTGCGGTTCTTGAAGCAAATCGAGCGGGAGACACCCAAGCAGCTGGACTTGCACTTGATCGTTGACAACTACTGCACGCACAAGCAACAGAAGGTCCGCAAGTGGTTGTCGCGCCATCGGCGTTTTCACATCCACTTCACCCCGACCAGTTCGTCCTGGTTGAACCTGGTCGAGCGCTTTTTCGGCGAACTGACCCAAGATGTTATCAGGGATGGTAGTTTTACCAGCGTCAGGCAATTGGTCGAAGACATAGAAACCTATCTGGCTGAAAGGAACCTCGACCCCAAGCCTTACAGATGGAAGGCGAAGGGAGAGGAAATCCTGCGCAAGATCCAGCGCGCCAAACGTGCCTTGGCAAAGCAGACAGGGAAAACTAATTAATTTATGTTATTTATCGGACACCACACTAGCTGAGAAACCGGCTCTGTAGATACCAAGCGCAGGATAGAGCGCCGTCCCCCATCGTTGGCCTCCTTGGCCCCGCGCTCTTCGGAGAAGAGTGTCAGGCAATCTGTCGTCTGCCTTATCGCCCGAACTCCGGATTCTTCACCAGAACCAGCTTCCGTGCGAAGGCCAACAATCTAACCCGGACAGATTGCTACGCAACCGTCACCTCAGGGCAAAGGTAAACGTCCTGAATCGCATTGAGCAGGGCGATCCCTTCCTCTCGAGGTCGTTGGAATGACTTTCTTCCCGAAATCAAGCCACCCCCCCCGGCGCGTTTGTTAATCACCGCTGTCGTCACCGCATCCTCGAGGTCGTTATTACCCGAGGCGCCTCCGCTATTGATCAATCCTGCTCGGCCCATGTAACAGTTGGCCACCTGATAACGGCAGAGGTCGATGGGATGATCTGTACACAATTCAGAATACATCCGCTGATCAAAGCGTCCGTAGCTGGCGCCACTTTCGTTGAGAGCGACATAGCCGCCATTATTCTCAGCCAGCTTCTGCTTGATAATATCCGCCTCGATGGTGACACCGAGGTGATTCGCCTGGCCGGTCAGGTCGGCGGCGGCGTGGTAATCCTTATCCTTGTTGAAAGCGCCCGACCTGAGGTAGCACCAGAGCACCGTCGCCATCCCCAATTCATGTGCCAGCGCAAAGGCCTCGGCGATCTCTACAATCTGCCGCCCGCTCTCATCTGAGCCGAAGTAAATCGTCGCGCCGACCGCGGCGGCCCCCATGTCGTAGGCCTGTTCCACAGTTCCGAACAAGACCTGGTCGTACTTGTTGGGATGGGTCATCAGCTCGTTGTGATTCATCTTCACAATGAACGGAATCTTGTGCGCATACTGGCGTGACATCATACCAAGAACGCCATAGGTCGAGGCGACTGCGTTGCAGCCGCCATCAATGGCCAGGCGAATGATATTCTCGGGATCGAAATAATCCTGGTTCCTGGCAAAGCTGGCTCCGGCTGAATGTTCGATCCCCTGATCCACAGGAAGAATCGAGAGGTACCCGGTACCGGCCAAGCGCCCGCCATCGAACAAGCGTTGAAGGTTACCTATGACGCGATTGTTGCGGTCGGACTTCGCATAGATCCGATCCACGAAATCGGGACCGGGGAGGTGAAGCCGCGATGCGTCGATCGCCGGGCTTGAAAATCCGAGCAAATTGTCCGCCTGTCCGCCGAGAAGTCCTTGTATTCTGTCAATCATAGATCTCTCAGTCCGTGCTACATTCCTGCAATCTCTTGTTTTCTGAGCAAGGTTTGGCGCAAAAGAGCCTGATATGCAAGGTATTGAAGTCGAAGCCGGAATTGAACGACACCCTTAAAAAAACCTACTCCCCGCAGTAGCGGTCTTCGCCAAGGCTTCGGCGAGACAAAGCGTTTTCCACAACGTTTCCGGAAATTGACGGTTCCACTGAAGTCCGCGAAGGATATAGCAACTTGACCTCCTGCGGAGACCGAATAGATTCCGACAACCCCTGATCTCTTTTCCTCCCCAGTGCATTTCTCGAATTGATTTATTCCGGAAGGGTGGCAGAGTGGCCGATCGCGACGGTCTTGAAAACCGTTAGGCCGGAAACGGTCTCGGGGGTTCGAATCCCTCCCCTTCCGCCACTTCCTCTATAGTCCACAACCCTGGCAACTCACGAATCGTCCGATACATCCCATCACTACCAATGGAGCATTTTAACCCACCCGGGTTCGACGGAGTGAGCGCCAGCGAACGCAGATGGGGCGCCGAGCCCAGCGAGGCGATCGCTTAGCGATTCCGCGTCAGCGGAACCAATCCCTCCCCTTCAGCCAGTAATAGCGGGCGAGCCCGTTATTACCATGGGGGATTTGTACCCACCCGGGTTCGACGGAGTGAGCGCGGCGAGATGGCGTACCATCAGGAGGATATCGCGAATCAGAGAAATGATTCATCACAACCTCACCGGGTTGGGAAGCGAGAAGATTGGCCAAATACCGAAGACTCTAAGTCGCCACATATTGCGACTTATAGGCACTTTATCCATTTAAATCGTCATTTGTTGCGACATGATGGAGTTCATTTGAACTTTCCGCCAGGGACTATGAAATTTGAGCGGCATATGTCTGACGAGGCGGTTCTCCGGGAGTTGGGAGAGCGCCTGGCGAAGCGGCGCCTCGATCTGAACCTTACCCAGGCTGAGGTGGCTGATCAAGCCGGTGTATCCAAACGCACGGTAGAAAGAATAGAAGCCGGTGCGACAACGCAGGTGTCGACCATGATCCGGATTCTGCGGGCTTTGGAACTTCTCGAAGGGCTGGGACGGCTAGTGGGGGAAGTCGGGCCACGCCCGATGGATCTCTTGAAATTGAAGGGGACTACCCGTCGGCGCGCAACCTCGCGCCGAAAGGCGCCGGAGGAACAGAAATGGCGTCGGGGGGACGAACCATGAGTACCGTGGCGGAAGTCCTATCAAATCGCAACAATCTCCAGGCTTCTTTTGCGGCCAGGAGTAAGGCAAATGCGCTGCGGGATATCCTGCGTGTCGGAACCTCAGCGGGCGGCGCGCGCGCCAAAGCGGTGATCGCCTGGAATCCTTCGACGAATGAAGTGCGCTCAGGTCAGGTTGATGCCGGGGAGGGTTTCGAGCACTGGCTCCTCAAATTCGATGGACGTCTAGCCACCAAATGACGCTGAATGGAAAGCGCGACGATTTTTCGATGGAGGATTTCAAGGCGTGTGCGAAGGCAATTTCAATGAAACGCGGACGCGTCTGAGGCGAACCCTCACCTTGCCGAAAAATTGGTCGATTCGGCCTTCTGAGGGCTATCTTACCGTAATGTCGCTGTCCCACAACGGCTTGCGCGTGTGGGACAGGCTCCAACTATGGTGCTCATTGAACCGAAGATCCCCGGCAGGACGTTGCGGAGAACTCATTTTGCTATGAGCGGGTCCCCGATATTCATCAAGGGGAGCGGCATCGGACTGCTGCCGTCGAGAAAGTAGATTTTGGATGAGGGATTTTTGGAGATTGCCTTTAGTGCCTCCAGCGCTTGCAACTGCACATAAGCCGGATTGTTAGCGATGGCTTTGTTGATTTTATCGATCTCATAGGCCTGCGCGTCAGCCAGGAGACGCCGTTTCATGGCCTCCTCTTCAGCGGCCTTGCGCTCCGCCTGGGCCGAGGCGATTAACTGCTGCTGTTCCGTGCGGAAGCGCTCCAGCTCGGCCTTTTGCTTCTCCACTTCCTGTTCTCGTTCCTTCTTCCCCTCGATCGCCTTGGTTATAAATGGCGGGAGCGTGATGTCCCTGAGCAGCACCGCTTGTATGTCCATGCCCTTCTCGAGCAGATAGGTTGAAAGTCCCGCTTCCAACGCTGTCTGCAGATTGTACTGGGTCTCCTCCAGAAAGAAATCCTCCGCCCGTTTGATCGTCTTGCCCTGTTCCCGCAGCAGCGACCGCAACTTAGGCACCAGATGGACATTAACCATGTCCGAAAACGATCCCGTTTCGGAGAGGATACGGGGCCCACTTTCACTTATTAGATGAAACTGGACCGAAACATCGATTCTCGTCTGAAGTTGATCCTGGGAAGGTACCGCGGCCGTTTCCTGATGAGTCTTCTGCCGCGTATCAAAGAAGTACCACTTCAACAGCGGATTCATGTGTATATGCAATCCCGGTTTCCATGGCTGCTCTTTGACATTTCCAAATTGGGTGGCCACTCCGACGTGGCCGACCGGCACCATCACATATAACCGCGTCGCAATGGACAGGATAATTCCGACGACAATTACCAGTATGATAACAGGCACCGCGTATCTAGGCATGACTTCCTCCTTATCGAATGAGCTATGAGATCTGTGGGACATGATTTTTAACCTTCTGATCGGAGATTCACACAGCTACCCGACCAAAGCAAGACTGTAACGTGGGGAATGTCGCGTCCGACAAATAAGCATAAGCAATGTGGAGGCGCCATGGGGTCGATAGCAAATCGGGACTGAAAATGGCTCTGGCATTGGCATTTTTATTCATCGGACACGACACTAGTCGATCGAAAGCTATCACCCATCCCATAGACAACAAGCTTGAATTCCGGGGCCGTGCACCCCCTGGATCAGGATTCCTTCGACATCCGCCGTCTTGGAAGGACCGGTGACGAAAATAATGGAGGGATCATTGTCCAGCATAGGCAATGCCGCAGGCATGTCGGCCCACAGGGTTTCAGGACGCAATACGGCCAGATGCGTCCACGGGGCCAGCGCACCCAGCCTCGACGGGGTCTCTCGATCGGTGAGGACTATGGTCCCGGTCTCGGCAATGGCGCCACTTGCCCAGGTAATGCCGAAAGTGTAATCGTCGATCCTGCCACGGTCAAATTCCGGTTCCAATCGGATACCGTGAGCACCTGTCGCCGCCTCCAGATACGGAATCAGTTCAGCATCGCAATACCCCAGCGCATGCCCCCGTTCGGCGAGAAATGCGACCATCGCCTCCTTCCCTTCGATAGGAGTGCCGCTGACCTGCGTCAGCTTGTGCGCGAACAACTCCCAAAGCGTAGGAAAGGTGGGATGTGCCCGGCAGACCACCCAGCCATCTTCCCAATCCGGGTAGGGAGTAGGATCGCCAAGCGGCTGCAAGGCTGAACGGATTGAGGAAAATATGCGCTCGCGATCACTCATCACCCGACCTTTCGAGCGTCGCTCCCTTTTCTCGCTCCCGGAACCAGGCCCTGAACTTACCCCCTCGCCATGCGGGAAGCTTTCTGACCGATTCCCAGGCCCTGACCGCTGGAATCGGAATAAGCCCGTGGGGAACCACATTTAGACCATATCCCATGCGCAGGGCAGATTTCCATGCCAAGGGCTGGCTGGCAAGGTGAGACCAGGCGCCCATGGGGGGTGTCCCCTTCATGGCCTGAACAGCCGCCTCCTTCTTCCCCTTATAGCGCAGGCGAAGCAGCAGATCGGGAATGGGAATATCCACGGGACATACCTCGTTACAGGCGCCGCATAGACTGGAGGCTTTGGGCAAGTCGGCGTACTCGAGAAATTTATCGCCGGCCAGAAGCGGGCTCAATACCGCGCCCACTGGCCCTGGGTAAACACTGCGATAGGCAAAACCACTCGCCTGTCGATAAACCGGACAGACGTTCAGGCAGGCGCCACACCGAATGCATCTCAGAATCTCCCGGCAATCGGAGGCGAGAATCCGCGAACGGCCGTTATCGACGAAGACAACGTGCATCTCCTCCGGTCCATCGGGACGTCCCGCCAGGCGGGGTCCGGCGATGAGCTGATTATAGACGGAAATCTGCTGCCCGGTAGCGGAACGGGCGATCAGGCTCAGAAACAAGGCCAAGTCGCGGTCACGAGGAATGAGCTTCTCGATCCCCACCAGCGCGATATGCAGCGGCGTCGCGGCCATGCAGAAGCGGGCATTGCCTTCGTTTGTGACAATGGCAATACGCCCGCTTTCGGCGACTACGAAGTTGGCACCCGTGACACCAACATCAGCGTCTAAGTATTTATGGCGTAAAAACTTGCGTGCCCGGCTGGTAATTGTTTCAGGATCGTCGTTGTATTCACCCAAACCCTCCCTCTCAAAGCTGCGCGCGATGTCACGCCGATTCTTGTGGATAATCGGTTTGATGATGTGGCTGGGATGGTCCTGATCGATCTGAACAATGAACTCACCCAAGTCGGTCTCGATACATTCGATCCCGCGCTCCTCGAGAAACGCAGACAGCCCGATCTCCTCGCTGACCATGGTCTTCGCTTTCACCATCGTGCTGACACCATGCCCCTTCATGATTCGCCACACGGTCTCATTTGCCGAATCGGCATCGACGGCATAGTGCACCTGGGCCCCATTTTCCTGGAACTGCCGCTCCGCCATTTCCAGGTAGTGATCAAGATTTTCGAGCGTGTGCTGTTTGATCTTCCCGGCAATGGATCTCAATCGATCAGGATTGTCGTAATCACGGGTTAACACTTGATGACGCAATTCAGTCGGAGCCTTTGAGCCCGCGTAAACCGACTGCCGGACCGAAGGGTCAAGATCCCGTGCGTAGCGATCGATTGCCTGATGTGTCTTCATGCGCTTGTAAGTTCCTACCTAATCACATCCTTCCGCAGATCCCGCAAGACCATAAGTCCACCCCAGTCTCCTCCCCGAATATGGCGAGGACCCGACTTCCGGTGTTCACTCAGGTACTTGCGGAAGGCTTCAAACTGTTCCTGCACAAACTCACTGGATCCCAGCGCAGCCCCGTCGGTAAAATAACGTACGCGGCAGCGTAAGAGTTCGGCCACCGAGAGTTTCGCGATCGCGCCATGCGCGGCTTGCTCCACTCCGGAACGGTTGTGAAAGACCCGCGCAGTCGGCGCAGGCGCGTTGTTTGATGGCGCCGGCCGGGATGCTCTCTTGCTCTTCAGGAAGTTTGACTTTTGACCGGCCTGGGAGGAGGTTCCAGTCATTAAAGAGATAATAAAACCGGTTATCGAAAACCTCGCCCAGCGTATTGCGGCATCCAAGAGTGGGAAGGTGTGCCCCGCCGATTTGATGCCCTATTTGCCCGTGTCATTGTCCATCATCGAGGAGCACCTCTGCGAGATGGTGGATGGCGTGGTCGCCTTTTCCGAAGTCCGCGACGGAATCAGGGTCTATGAGTTTCCGGAACTGTTTGACACCGCGCCGGTGGTCTTTCCGGACGGCGTTTGCGTCTATTCCGGCGATCGATTGCCGCTCTCCGATGACGCCGTCCTGGGGGCAAGCCACCAGGAAGCGTTGGAGAAGCACCTTCTCGATCTAGCCGAACGGACGGCGTGGCCGTCGGAAGCCGTGTGGGAACACGAACTGCTCTATCTGGCATCTGGCAGCGAGGGACCTATTCGAATCGCTGACGTAGCAGGGCACTCTCGCATGACCCTCCGACAGGTAAAGCAGAAGCTTGCCGCCCTCGCCAAACGTGGCGCGGCCCGGTTGGAAGTCAATTTCGAGAAGGGAAAGGGCGCCTATTCCTTCCCGCTGATCGATTATTCCAGCGAGGCATACGTTCGGAATGACCACTTCATCCGGCGGCACCCGTCGTCCCTGAAAGATGAACTGGAAAACAAGGTGATTCGCTCTCTAGTTCACATTATCATCATCCTGCTTGGCTGCCTGCTGGTGGCGTTCGCCGCGCGCGTGCCTTTTCCTCTTACCCTCCTGGTCGGTTTGATCGCTGCCGTTTTTTCCACCTGGAAAGTGTTCCGGACCAAAAAAACGGTCGAATCTATTTGATGCCGCATCCGATTATCGAATAATCAACGCAAGATAATCTCCGTTCACCATGCCAAGATTCGATCCAGAGAGATATAAATTGTCCGCAGCTTTACGGGCCTTTCGCGGCTCGTTGATCATGGTTCTGGCGGCTATTGTTCTGGTTGTTCTCTTCACCCTCGCGACCCTACGGGTGCAGCGGATCTCCGGCACCGAGGTTGGCGTGAAGGTAAACAACCTCACCGGGGAGATCACCGTGATTACGGAATCCGGCACGAATATCTACAACGGCTTGTTCAACACCTTCCATTTGCTGGACACCACTATCCAGCGATCGGAAATGACGGCCGACAGCGACCGGGGGGACCAACCGGTGCAAGACGACCTGCGGATCAAGACCACGGATGGAAGTGATGTTTTTCTCGACCTGACGATCAACTATTCGATTCGGCGCGATCTGGTTGAGGAGGTGATCACGACTTCCGGTCTGGGCGACGCCTACAAGCTGAAATGGGTGCGCGATTATTCCAGATCCGTCTGCCGCACGGTTTTCGGCGAAATGACCACGGAGGAGTTTTACGACGCCGGCATCCGCAATGACAAAGCGACCAAAGCCGAGAGAGAACTGAATGGGCTCCTGCGGCCCTTCGGCATTGAAATCAACAAGGTGATTGCCGAGAAGTTTCGGTTTCATTCGGAGTACGAAGCGAAAATCAAGGCTAAGAAGAACGCCGATCAGGAGGTCGAAAAACAGATCTCGCAAGCCAAGGCGGCGGAGCAGAAACAGATTTTCCGCACAGTTGAGGCGACCAAGAAGAAAGAGGTCTCTATCGCTACCTATGACGGCCAGATGCGCCAGTTGATCGTGAAAGCCAACGCGGAGGCGGAGCGCGCGACAAAAGGAGCCGAAGCCTATTCCATCAAAACGCGGCTGGGAGCGGATGCGGTATTTTACGAGATGGAACAGAATGCGAAGGCGATTCTGGCGCGCAAAACGGCCGTGGCCGAGGGCACCCGCAAGATGGCGGAAGCGCTCGTGGGAGAGGGCGGAAGGAATATCGTCAAGCTGGAGTACGCCAAGAGGCTGACGGACCTCGTCGTTAGCGGGCAACCGTTCACCATCGAGGGGCATGCGGAACGTTTCCAGCACGTCGAGGAGGGAGCGGCATCGTACCCGGGGGGTGCCCAGCGAAAACCGTGACAGTGGGGCCTGGGGCCGGTGAAAGGAAATCTTTGTCATTGAGGAGCAGATAAAATGAAAAAGACCATCAATTTTCTTTCCACGGTGGTGATTGTGGCCATTCTGGGCCTCTACATTTGCTTTCACTCCCTATTGATACGCATTGAAGTAGGTGACGTCGGCGTGCGCACCAAGCAGTACGCAGTCTTCGGCTCCAAAGGTGTCGAGAAGCGGGATTTTGGTCCGGGATTTCACCGCAATTTCCCGCTTGTAGATACGTGGAATATCTTTGATGCCACGGTACAAACGACCGAGTTCACCACCGCCGCCATCCGCAAACAGAATGTCCAGCTATTGAATATCTTTCGACGGCGGGGAACCCTTTCTACAGGATACGCCGAGAATGTGCCCTCGACGGGGCCGGGACAGATCGAGTTGAAGTCGAAAGACGGTTACACGGTGAAGCTGGATGTGACGGTCAAATACCGCATTGTGCCTGGGAAGGTACATGAGCTCTATCAGAAGTTTAATACCGAATTGCGCTACAAGGGCATTGTGCGCGATCAGGTACAAAACACCATGCGGAACATATTCGGAACCATGATCACGGAGGAGTTTTACGATGCCAGAGTGAGGCGGAGTAAGACGGACGAGACCTCTGAGGCCCTATCGAAGGACTTGGCGGATAACAACGTGGAGTTGATCGATATTCTCATCCGCGACATCGCCTTTGATCCGACTTATGAAAGGAAGATTCTGGACAAGAAACTCGCCGACCAGGACGTTGAATTGAACAAATCTCTGGCTGTTTCGGAAGAAAAGAAAGGGCTCACGAACAAGATCAGCGCGGAAACCGAAGCGAAGGTGCGGGTAATCGATGAGGAGAAAAACGGCCAGCTGCTGCGAATGAAGGCGGAGACCGACCGGCAGGTGGCCCAGATCACGGCGGATGCGCGGCTCAAGGTGGCGAGGTTGGCGGCGGACGCTGACCTTTACGCGGCGCAAAAGACGGCCGAGGGTTCGCTCATGGAGCGGGAGGCAGAAGCGGAAGGGGAGCGGTTGAAGGCGGTGGCCCTCGGGGGCTCGGGCGGGGCCAATTTAGTCGCCTTGGAGGCGGCCCGCCAAATCAAACTCGATCGTGCGGTGGTTTCGACCCTGGATGTCGATTTCCTCGACCTCGAAAGTATGATCGAGAAACTCGGTGCGCACCCATGAGGACTTTCTCCCCCAGCGGGCCGGCTTGCGGACTGAAAAACGACGCAGGTGTTGGGATTGTCCGCCCGCTCGCTTCGGCGAGCGGTTGAGTCAACGAGACATGCGAGTCCGTGGAGGGGCCGGCGGCGCGTGATCGCTTGCCGGACCTGCCTTGTCCGAAGCCCACCGGGATTGAACGAGAATCAGGACGACGAAGCTTTTGCCAGCGGCTTCTTTACAATGCCGTGAGGCGAGTCACGGGCGACGCCGGGATTGGCCCTCTTCATTTTATTTGAAAGTTCAGAAGAGGTCCGGGGCGTGTCGGCCTACCGGTACATGTATTTCCAGACCGGACGATGCTTCGACCCCCTCCCCCCCGGTCCGACACCATGGAAGCGGAGGGCGAGAGGGTAGTTTTGACGGTTTTGGGGGTGGGGAAAAACTCGCTGTTTCGGAAGTGGCTTTTTTCACCATGCAACCATCGGAATTTTGGCTAAGAATTGGATCAGTTGACGAAAATCGAAGAAGACTAAAACATATAACTTGTTAATTATCAACGATTAGTAATAGCATTTCGAAGCACCTGGGCGAAGTGTAACCGCGGGACACTGAGTCCTTGCTTCTCGATGATGCCACCAAGATGCATCAAGCATCCCATATCTCCCGATACGAGATAGTCAGGCTGGCTGGCCATAACCTGCTTCACCTTGAGCGATCCCATGGCAGCGGAGATATTCGGAAAACTCACCGCAAAGGTGCCTCCAAAACCGCAACACTGCTCGATTTCATCGAACTCCACGATTTCGAGGTCCGCGATTGATGTGAGGAGCTGCAGGGAAGCCGCAACGCTCTCGGTCCCACGACAATGGCAGGAACGATGAAACGCGATTCTGTAGGGAAACTTGCCCTCCCATTTGGTTACGCCCAATCCGTGGACCAGGAAGTCCGCCAATTCCCAGGTCCGCGATGCCAGGGACTTGACCTCATTGAGGTCGGTCTCACCCTCGAATTCGAGTGGCGCACCGTGGAAAACCATGGCCGCACAGGATCCCGACGGAACCACAACCGGATCGTCACCGGCGAAAACATTCACCATATGCCGAACCACGCGCCGTGAAGCATCCCAATCCCCGCCATTGAATGCGGGCTGGCCACAACAGGTTTGGGCTTCAGGAAACAACACGCGACAACCCAGGTGCTCGAGCACCTCCACTGTGGCGCGCGCTACATCGTCAAAAAAGGAATCGCACAGGCAAGTTGCCAGCAACTGAACCTGCCGGCCGGCAGGTCGCTTTCTCGAAGGAGCAATCAACACAACAGGGGATATCTACCGGGATAATCCTCCCTTATTCAAAGCAATTGTCTCCCTGAGGCCAATGTCCACCCGGGGAGATCACGAAAACCGGGAAAATCCTACAGACGGTTGCGGATTTGCCGCGCCCGCTTTTTCCAAATTGAACGACACTCTTAAAAAGCCTACTCCCCGCAGCAAGCTACGGGGAATCTACGGCTTTTTACCCTTCGGGACCGGGTGTCGTCCTACCAGGTGTTTTTTTAGAACCCTGCAGCAAGCTACAGGGAATGATCAAGTTCAACACCTGCGGACTTCCACGAAGCTAACCGTTTTCCCTTCCGAAGAGTGCCGTTAGTGCTTGTGAGAAAAGCGGGCTAAAGAAACCGCTATCGCCGACGACATTTATCTTGTGATCGCGGAACAGCAGACCCAATGCCCCGCCGAGATTCGGGTATTCATCATCGAAGACGAAACCTTGCTTCGTGAACTCTATTCTGAATACGTCCTCGTTCTGGGAAACTACAAGATTATCGGCAGCTGCGAAGACGGCAGCGTGGCACTCAAACGCTGCCTGGAAACGAAGCCAGATGTGGTCATCCTGGATCTCTGCCTCCCCGAAGTCAGCGGACTCGAGATTCTCGTCCTGCTGAAGCGGAAACTTCCTGGCATCAAGGTTGTTATCTCAACTGGAAAGGTGTCTGCGGAAACCATACGTCACGCCATTTTTGCGCAAGCCGATGGGTTCATAGAAAAAACCGGTGGGTTGAAAGAGATGAAAAATGCCTTCTCCGCGGTTGAGCGAGGAGAGCGCTATTTCAGCCCGCAAGTCCGCAAATTAGCCGGTTTGTTCGTTCGCGATCCTTAGTACTCCTTGCCCTAGTGGCGTGTTCCATAATCAAGTAAGAGCAACATTTGAGACACTTTCAAAGGGAAATCCAAGAAACGACACGGCAATACAAACCACCGCGCCTGTGGAGGGATCCCGATAGAGATCGGGAAGTCCGTAAGGCAGGCGACCTTCCCGATCCCTGATCACGCCATTCAGGCAGGCAACCGGCCTCTTTCCCGAGACCGAACCTGGTAGCGGCCTCCAGAGCCGTCGGCCCTCCACAGGCTGCCAAACCTCTTCAAATCTGCCCAGGTTCGCTGGATCTGGGACTAGCAGCCTGTCGGACGTAGCCGGAAAGATTGCTAGTCCAGCGGTATAGCGTCGACTATAAGCTTACCGATATTGAGAGATGCGGTCGCCGCCGGAGATGGCGCATTGCATACATTCACAACCCTTTCTGTGTGCTGAATGAGGAAGTCATCCACCAATGTGCCATCCCTGGCCAGCGCCTGTGCGCGAACGCCGGCCGGCGCCGGGTCCAACTGCTCCTCCCGGATTTCTGGGACAAGCCGCTGCAATGCGGTAACGAAAGCGGTCTTGCTGAAGGATCGCCTGAGTTCTCCTAAAGCCATTCGCCAATAACGGCCGGCAACTCTCCAAAACGCGGGATAGGTCAGGGTTTCGGCGAGTTCCATCGGGTGAATATCAAACTTTCTATAACCTTCGCGACGGAAGGCCAGAACCGCGTTCGGTCCGCACTCCACGGTACCGCCGATCATCCGAGTGAAATGCACCCCGAGAAAGGGAAATGCCGGATCCGGCACCGGGTAAATCATATTTCGGCAAAGGTGGTAAGCTTCGGGTTTCAAGCAATAATACTCTCCCCGAAAGGGCACGATTTTGACTGCCGGCCGCTGCGTATATGACGTGACACGATCAGAATACAGACCGGCACAGTTCACTACCCAGCTCGACTCGAAAGACCCTTGGCTTGTCTTGAGCGTTACCTCCCGGCTACTGCGTTTCATTCCGACGACCTTGGTATTCAAAAAGATGGAACCACCTCGATCCTGGATGATCTGGCTCAATCGCAGACATACCTGCTTATAATCTACCATACCCGATTCGCGGACGTGAATAGCGCGAACGCCTCGTGCGTGCGGTTCCAACTCCTTCAATCGATCCGGCCCAATGAGCTCGCAGTCGATTCCGTTGGCCAGGCCTCGCTGGTGGATTCGTTCCAGATCGGGCACTTCTGAATTGTCGACGGCGACGATAACTTTGCCGCAAATTTCATAGGGTATGCCTTCACGTTCACAGAACGTTTCCATTGCCCTTTTCCCGCTACGGCAGTTCTGCGCCTTCAAGGACCCCGGTCGATAGTAGATCCCGGAATGCAGAACACCTGAATTATGTCCAGTCTGATGGTAGGCCAGTTCCGGTTCCTTCTCCACCAACGCGAGGCGCACCTTTGGGAAACGAACCAGGAGCTGGTAGGCCGTAGCCAGCCCGATAATTCCCCCACCTACAATAACTACGTCAGCCTTTTCCATTCGCACTCTTCGTTTTCTCTACCACCGCAAAAGGGATTGCTAACCGTCGGCGCCGCTTCTAAAAGGCCTCCAGAAGCAAACACTTATGTTTACTACGACACGATTTCGATCTACTCTGTGTCAAGCCGCACTTGCCTATATGTGGTTTCTGCTACCCTGCGGCTGCACAAAACCAACCACTCAATCAACCCGGGCAGCAAGCGAATCCCGACCCCTACAACTGAAGGTGGTCAGCTTCGTGAACCCACGGCTTCCGGTGATCGGTGAAACCCTCGTGCGCCTCATTGAACGGCTGGATGCGGCCAGCGGCGGCAACATTAAAATGCGCATGTATGAACCCGGTAAGCTGGTGGCCGCTCTTGAAGTTCTCGATGCCGTTTCCAGTGGCAAAGTCGAGGCGGGATTCTCCTCAGCCGGCTTCTGGATGGGCAAGATGCCGGCCGCGCCCATCTTTTCCTCGGTTCCTTTTGGTCCCCGTGCCAGTGAATTTCTTTCCTGGCTCGTTGCTGGTAACGGAATGGCCCTTTATCAGGAGCTTTACGACAAACATGGATACGACGTTAAAGTGCTCCTTTGCGGTATGATTCCCCCGGAAACGTCAGGTTGGTTTGCCAAAGAAATCAACTCTGTGGATGACCTCAAGGGACTCAAAATGCGATTTTTTGGCTTAGGCGGAATGGTTATGATGAAGCTGGGCGTGTCCGTCAATATTCTCCCCGGGGGCGAGATCTTTCCCGCCCTCGAAAAGCGGGTCATCGATGCCACCGAATACTCTCTCCCAGTCATCGACGAGAGCTTGGGCTTCTACAAGATCGTCGATTATAACTATTTTCCGGGCTGGCACCAGCAGGCCACCACCTTCGAGCTGCTGGTCAATAAAAAGGTCTGGAACGGCCTTTCCACGACTCAACAGACGTTGATCGAGCTTGCCACGCGTGATGCTATCATCCATTCGCTGGCTCAAGGTGAAGCGCAACAAGCCGATGTCATGAGGCGAAACGTCAATGTACACGGCGTAAAAGAGCGCGTCTGGTCACCTGAACTGCTCGACGCATTTCGTGAAAAGTGGGAGGAAGTTGTGGCTGAGCAGACTGCCCGTGATCCTTTCTTCAAGAAAGTCTGGGCCGACTATTCCGCTTTTCGTGAAAAGTACGCCACTTGGGGATCAAAGGCCTACTTGAACCGTTGATGCCATTCGGCGGAGATTGCGCTCACTCCACTCTGACGGGCTGAAGGAAAAGCGACTTTCCCCTGGCATCGGCGCCCCTCTCGCATTCGGCACCCAACATCATGATCGAAAAGCTACGCCACTTTTCTGGAGTCGCCGACAGGCTGATCGATCGAACCGGCCCACTCTTTTCCTGGACGCTGGTTCTTCTGCTTGTCGGCATTCTCATTCAGGTCACCCTGCGTTACGTTTTCAGCCACGACCTGGTGGCCATGTCGGAGCTGCAATGGCATTTTTATGCGGTCGCCGTCATGATCAGCCTGTCCTATGCCCAAGTGCATGGCGCGCACGTCCGGGTCGACCTCTTCTATCGCCATTTTCCCCAAGGTCTACAGCGCGGCATCGAAGCCATGGCAGTGGGACTGCTGCTCATACCGCTGATCGCTTTCATATTCTGGCACGGTTGCCAATTCACCGCGGAGTCGTTTCGCGTCGGAGAAACGTCAGCTTCTCCCGGCGGACTACCCTGGCGCTGGGCGATCAAAGCATTCATTCCCATCGGGGCCGGCCTATTCCTCGTCAGTTCGTTCGCTCTGTTACTGCGATTGATTCTGGGATCTGCGATCACCCGCGGTCCTGAGGAACCCGGCACGTCGCGAGGAAGTGGAGCGGAACCGCCGGCCTAGTATGGAACCCCATACCGTTCTCATCGTTCTGCTCTTTCTTTCCTTCATCGGCCTTCTCCTGGCTGGAATTCCGGTGGCCTATGCCTTGGGAGGATTGTCCTTTCTTTTCACCGCCATCGCGGTGATATCAGACCAGGCCTTCGGCACATTTATCGGACTCGACTTCAAAGTGTTTTCCCTGGTCATTAACCGCATCTACAGCCTAACCCGACTTGACCAACTCAACCTCTAAAAAAGTTTTTTTCGGGGGTAAATGGGCTGTCGAGTCGCATAAACAGTGGGGGAAGGTTGGCAGAACAGCCTGTAGTGTAGACCTACCCTCTTCCCAGGCCTCGATATGTTTGTATAATTGGGGGCCATCATGTTTCTGAGGTGCAATCGTCGGCGCAAAGATGGCAAAGAGCATTGCTATTGGAACATCGTGGAGAATAAGCGTGTGGGTGGCGGTCGGGTGGTGCAGAGGCAGGTTCTCTACCTTGGAGAGATCAACGACAGCCAGCGCAGCGCTTGGCGCAAGAGTATCGAGATCTTTGCCGAGGGTAGTGCCCGGCCGGAGCAGGTGGCGCTGTTTCCCGAAGATCGGGCGCCGCCGCTCGAGGAGGAAAGCATCGTACGGATTCGGCTCAAAGATTTGAGGATAGAGCGGCCCCGGCAATGGGGAGCGTGCTGGTTGTCCTGCGTGCTTTATGAACAATTGGGGTTGGGTGAGTTCTGGCGCGAGCGAGTGAGGCCTTCCCGGCAAGGCAGGCGGTGGGCCCATGTGTTGCAAACCCTGGTGGCCTATCGACTGATCGATCCAGGAAGCGAGTGGCGGCTGCACCGCCAATGGTATGAGCAATCAGCCATGGCCGATCTTCTGGGCGAAGACTTCGCCTTGGCCGAGAAGAACACCCTGTATCGCTGCCACGATCGATTGCTGGAGCACAAAAAGGCCTTGTTCGCCCACCTGACCAACCGCTGGAGCGATCTGTTCAACACCCGTTACGAGGTACTGCTATACGATCTGACGAGCACCTATTTCGAGTGTGATCCGAACCAGGAACCAGCGGCTTCGAGCCGAATCCGCAAGTTCGGCTACAGCCGAGACAAACGTTGGGATTGTCTGCAGGTGGTGATCGCCCTGGTAGTCACCCCGGAGGGCTTTCCGATTGCCTATGAAGTGCTTCCCGGTAACACCCTGGATCAAACCACCTTGGGCGATTTTCTTGCTCGCATCGAAAAGGCCTACGGCAAGGCCCGGCGCATCTGGGTCATGGATCGGGGAATACCTACCGAGGAGGTTTTGGCCCAGATGCGTGCAAGCGACCCGCCGATCGACTATCTGGTGGGTACGCCGCGCTCGTGGCTGGACAAGTTCGAGCAATCGTTGCTGCAAAAGCAGTGGCAGAATCTGCGTGCAGGTATCGACGTAAAACTCATCAGGGAGGGGGGTGAAACTTATGTTTTGGCCCGTAGCAAGGAGCGTCTGCACAAAGAAAAGGGTATGCGTCTGCGCGGTTTGCGCCGATTGCTTGAGAGGCTCAAGAAGCTCCGCGATAGCAAGCGGCGTTACCAGCGCGATACCATCCTCATTAAACTGGGCGAAGCCAAGAAGGAAGCCGGCCCGCGGATCTGGCGTTTACTCGACATTGCCGTAGCCCCCGAGGATGGCCCCGCCAATGGCTCGCCGGTGAGCTTCCGGTTGAACTGGAAGAACTACCGTCAGGCCTATCGCCGGGAAGGCCGCTACCTGTTGCGCAGCACCCTCAGTGCCGACAATCCGCACCGCCTCTGGCACCTCTACATCCAACTCACTGAGATCGAGCAAGTTTTCAAGGAAATGAAAAATGACCTCTCCATCCGGCCCATCCATCACCAAAGGGACGATCGCATCGAGGCCCATATTTTTATCAGCTTCCTGGCTTACTGCCTATGGGTCACTCTGAAGCGTCGCTTGCGCGATCTGGCCCCTGGTCTTACTGCCGCCGAGGTGCTTTCGAAAATGGCGGCGATGCAAATGCTCGATGTAAAGCTACCCACCACCGACGGGCGCACCGTGGTGCTCACCCGTTACACCGAGCCCAGTAAGGATCAAAAGCTATTGCTCAACCAGCTAAAGCTTGAACTTCCTGCACAACCGCCACCAAAAATCGAATCGAAAACTAGCGAGATGTAGTGGAGACCTTTGGTCGTTTATCAACGACTTAGGTCAAAAATGACGCCCAGTTGAGAAAGAGGGGCTAATGGAGAATTGGGTGCTGGTCGCCCTACCCATGTTCATATTCATGGGACACATGTTGGACCGTTCGGGTATCGCCGAAAATCTCATGCGTGCGCTGCAGTGTCTGCTTGGGCGGGTACCTGGAGGTCTCGCTTTGAGCACGGCTTTGATCGGAGTTATGCTGGCCGCCTCCACCGGTATCATCGGTGCTTCCGTTGTCCTGCTTGGGATCTTGTCCCTGCCCGCCATGATGCGACAGGGATATTCAAAAGAACTGGCCGTCGGAACCGTCTGCGGAGCGGGAACCCTCGGCATCCTGATTCCCCCAAGCATCATGCTCATCATCATGGCTGACCAGCTCCAACTGCCTGTAGGCAGCCTCTTTATGGGAGCCGTTATTCCCGGGCTAATGCTGGCCGGATTCTACGTAGTATACATTATCGGTTACGCCTTTCTTCACCCCGAAGCCGCTCCCCAGCCCGAGGATGGCCTGGAGTGGAGTTGGGAGCATTTTGCCCAACTCTTCTTTGCTGTCATTCCCGCGATCATGCTTATCGTCCTCGTCCTCGGTTCCATCTTCTTCGGCATAGCCACCCCCACCGAAGCCAGCGGACTCGGGGCCTTCGGCGCGGTTCTCCTGGCTGTCATGAACCGGCGTTTCAACATCGCGGTCCTGCGAGAGGCCCTTGCCCAGACCATGAAAACACTAGGCTTTCTCTACGCCATCCTGGTCGGCGCATCCTGCTTCTCGCTGGTCCTGCGCATGCTTGGCGGAGACGAACTCGTGGCGGGTCTGCTACATTCAATAGATCTGCCGCCTATGGGGGTCATCACGCTGATTCTTATAGCCATTTTCTTCCTCGGCTTCTTCCTCGATTGGATCGAGATCACGTTGATTATTCTGCCCCTGGTCTCTCCAGTGGTCAGCGCTATGGATCTGGCCTACGTCCAGAATCCGCACCTCGAGCATGCCCAGCTCGTGTGGTTCTCCATACTCTGCGCCGTCACCCTGCAGACCTCGTTCCTCACTCCTCCGGTCGGATTCGCACTCTTTTACGTTAAGGGCGTATGTCCCGAAGGTATTGAACTGGAGCACATCTATAAAGGAGCGGTCCCCTTTATCATCCTGCAGGTGATCGCCTTAATCATCATAACGTCGTTTCCCTCTACGGTCACCTGGCTTCCTGCCGTAGCCTATCCGGAAGGAGGGGATCCAGTCGCCGTATCGGTCCCTTTGCAAGGGGACGATTAATGCTTTTCGAAAGAGCGCGGGACGAGCCCGAAAAGCCTAGTGTTCGCATGCAGATTCGTCGGACACGACACTGGTCAAAAGGTATTGCATTTGTGAAACAACATGCCATCTTTCATTTCCTTTCAATCTGAGGAATGCTGTTGATTTCAGCTTGTATAGGTTAAGTATCTGATTGACAAGGGAATACATTTCCAAGCGAAATTCGGGAAGGGATGATCGAAGTAGACAATCTGAAAAAAGACTTCGGTACTATTCGCGCCGTCAGAGGGGTGACTTTCCAGGTCGAAAAGGGGGACATTCTAGGTTTTCTGGGACCGAACGGGGCCGGAAAATCGACCACCATGAAAATGGTCACTGGGTTTCTTCCTCCGACCGGCGGCTGCGCGCATATCGGGGGCCACGATATTCAGAAAAACCCCATCGATGCAAAGAAACTGATTGGGTATCTCCCTGAGAACAGTCCCCTCTACCAGGAAATGACAGTGTTCGAATTTCTCAGCTTCATTGCCGAGCTCCGAGAGATGAGAAGCCGGGAGGAACGCACGACCAAGATTGGCCGGGTCATGGAAATCTGCCATCTTGGCGGCGTCCGCAACCAGCCAATCGAAACTCTCAGTAAAGGTTTCCGGCAGCGCGTGGGATTGGCTCAGGCGGTTATCCATGATCCCCCCTGCCTCGTCCTCGATGAACCCACGGATGGGCTGGATCCCAACCAGAAACAGGAAGTTCGACGCTTGATCGCTTCCATGGCGGAAGAAAAGGCAATCGTGCTTTCCACCCACATCCTCGAAGAAGTGGAGGCCATGTGCACGCGCATCATCATCATTGCAAAAGGTGAAATCCTGGTCGACGAAACCCCGGAGGCCTTACGCCGACGTCATCCACGCTACAACGCACTTCGAATTACACTTCGAAACGGGGAAACAGCCCAGATGCAGGAGCATTTCAGTTCACTTCCGCAGATCAGCGAAGTCATCGCCGAAGAGCACAGGTTGACTTTGATTCCGCGCGACGGAAACAAAATCGACGACCTCATATTCGAGGCTTCGCGCGATCACGGCTGGCCTATTCAATCCCTCGAGAAAGCGCCCATCCGCCTCGAGGAGGTCTTCTGGGACCTTACCCAGAAGACCGCTTCCTTAACCTGACTTGAAGGGATTTCTCATGCAGACGGTGCTCACGATCTTCAAACGTGAATTTCTGGGATATTTTCGCTCACCCATCGCCTATGTATTTCTCACTGTGTTTGTGGTGGCCTCCATCGGACTGACTTGGTTTCTGGGGAATTTCTTCGCCTCCAACGATGCCAATCTAGGGCGGCTATTTGTATTTATGCCCTGGGTTTTCTTATTCCTCATTCCCGCTGTCGGAATGCGTCTGTGGTCGGAAGAAAGACGATCCGGCACTTGGGAGCTGCTTTTCACGCTCCCGGTATCCATTTCCCAAGCGGTTTTCGGCAAGTTTCTGGCAGCCTGGGGCTTTATCACCCTCGCTATACTCCTCACCTTTACCATGCCGATTACGGTGGGCTATCTGGGCGACCCCGATTGGGGCCCGATTGCAAGTGGCTACTTCGCTTCCATTCTGATGGCAGGGGCCTACCTCGGTATCTGCTCGCTCACCTCCTCAATGACGAAGAACCAGGTCATCAGTTTTGTGCTCAGCGTCATCGTCTGTATGGTGCTCGTATTCCTGGGCTGGGGTGTCTTTCAGGACCTGCTGATTTCCGCCAGCCTTCCCATCTGGCTGGTCGACGCGATTTCCAACTTCAGTTTCATCACTCACTTCGACCCCATGACCAAGGGTCTGGTGACCTTATCAGACATCATCTATTTCCTTTCGCTGATCGTCTTCTGCCTCTTTCTCAATGTTCTCGTTCTCGAGCGCTGAAACAACATCCCCCGTCCAAAGCCGAACGGAAGCAGCACACACACTGACCTGAAGCAATCTGCAGAGGAAACTAATCGCCAATGAAAATGCTATCGAAATCCATGGCCATTGGTCTACTCATCGTGGGCCTCATCCTAATTACGATCATAGCAAATCTGATTCCGGGACAGATCGACTTCACCAATGACAACCTCTACACCATTTCGCCGGGCTCCAAAGACCTGCTAGCAAAGATTGAAGAGCCCATCCGGTTGGAGTTCTACTTCTCTCGTGGTTCGGAAAGTGTACCCATCATTTTTAAGAATTTCGGCACCCGTGTTGAAGAGCTCCTTAAGCAATATGTACGGGCCGGAGAGGGAATGATCGAACTTAAGGTCGTCGATCCCGAACCCGATACCAAAGACGAGGAGGCGGCTGTGCGAGCTGGGTTGACAGGGCAACGGTTACCCACGGGGGAGAGTTTCTTTTTCGGCCTCGCCGTCATTCTGGCCGATCAACAGGAAACGATCCCGGTCTTCAATATTCAACGGGAACCTTTTCTGGAATACGATATCTCCAGGTTGATCTACCGCGTACAACAGTTGGATCTGCCAAAGCTGGGGATCATTTCCTCGCTTCCCCTGATTCCCGGTTTCCAACCCGGAATGATGGCGCCCAATCAGAGGCCTCCCCAGGAATGGGTACTCGTGCAGGAGTTGCGCAGAAGCTTCCAGATCGAACAGCTTTCGGAAGGGGATGCAGCGTTGGTCGAAGAACAGGACCTGCTCGCCATCATCCACCCCCAGAACCTGGGCGATGAGATCTTGTTTGCGATCGACCAATTCGTGCTCTCAGGAAAACCCGTTTTGATTGCGGTTGATCCCTCCTCGGTCCTGCAGAAGAGGCAACAAGGCCAGCAGCAGGCCATGATGGGAATGGGCGGACCGCCTACTTCCAGCGACCTGCCCCAGCTGTTTGCCAACTGGGGAATCGTTTACGAACCCATCAACATTGTGGCCGATCTGGAATACGCAACCATGGTCGGCAATCCTCGCGGTGGCACGCCCATCAACTATCCGGCCTGGCTTACCATTGACTCGCTCAATGAGGATTCACCACCTTCGGCTCCCTTGAAAAACGTGTTCTTTGCCGAGTCGGGAAGCTTTCGCGTGGAGGAAGATACCAATCTCGAATTGACCACATTAGTAGCAAGTTCCCCGCAAAGCGATACGATCAGCGCCAGTATGCTCGCCTATACCTCACCCGAAGACCTTGCCCGACAGATCAGTCCCACAAAAGGAGGATATGTGATCGCCGGGATTCTTCGGGGCAAGCTTCAGACTGCGTTTCCGGATGGAAAGCCCGAGGAGGAGGAGGACGACGAGGAAGCCGAGGAAAAGGAAGACGTCAATCCCGCGGACGAACCCACCTGGAAAATGGAATCGTTGGGAAACTGCACCATCGCCCTGGTCGCCGATACGGATTTCCTGGCCGATGAATTCAGCGTCGAAAAGCTGAATTTCCTTGGGTTCACCCAGATTCGTCCCAGAAACGACAATCTAAGTCTGGTTTCCAATTTGCTGGAGTTCCTCTCCGGAAGTGAAGATCTCCTGTCCCTCCGGGGTAAGGGCAACGCCCTGCGCCCCTTCAAGGTCGTTAAGGAACTCGAGGTGAGGGCGCAACAGAAATATCAAGAGCAACTCGCTACGCTTGAAGAAAAGATCTCCGACGTGCAGAGAAAACTTCGGGAACTGCAGGAAAAACAGCGCGATCGCGGTAAGCTCGTAGCCGGGCCGGAATTGCGGAAAGCAGTCGAGGATTACCGAGTTCAGGAAGCCGAAATGCGTGGTCAGCGTAGGGAAATCCGAAAAAAACTGCGTGAGGACATCCAGAGTCTGGAAACCTCTCTGGCCCTCGCGAACTTGCTTGTGGTGCCGATCGTGATCGGCGTGATTGGCGTCAATTTCTTTGTCATGCGCCACAAGCGGCAACGAGTTGATTGACGATGAATCTGAAAGCCCTCCTAATTGTAATCGTAGCGCTCGCCGTGGCGGCCGCCGCCGCCCACTGGCTGTCGCGACCACCGGGAGAATCCATCGAGAGCGACACTCGTGTAGGACAGGTAGTGCTCGAGAGTGAGATATTATCTGCTGCCGGTCAGATCACCATCAGCGATCCTGATGATGAGCGGTCCGTTGTCCTTAAGAAAAACGACAAAGGGAATTGGACGCTGCCCAATTACCATAGCATGAATGCTGATTTTTCCAAGCTGCAGAATATTACCAGCAAGCTCTTGGAGGCGGAATTCGTGCGCTTCGTGACCCGTAATCCGGAACGTTCTGAGCGACTTGAGCTGGGGAAAAATCGCATTACGCTCCAGAAGAAAGACGGAAGTGTGCTCTGGGAATTGGAAACCGGCAAGCGTGGCAGTTCCGGTGGTACCTACGTTCGTCTGCAAGGAGAAAGCGCAGCTTATCTGGCCGACTTGTCCGTCTACATCGACAGTAATGAAAAGAGCTGGCCTGACAAGAAGCTGCTTCCATTTAAGATTGATGATGTGGCTTCGGTAACCTTCTCCTTCGCGGATGGAGAGTCCCTCTGCATCGAACGGGATTCCACAGCCAATCCTTTCAATTCAGAGGGCCTGGCAGACGATCAAAAGATCAAGGAAAGGGAGGTCACTCGCGTCGTGAACAGCTTTATCAATGCGCGTTTCACCGATGTCAGCGAAGTCGAGGACCCCGATGTTTCCGGTGCCCGCGAGCATGCCCGCGACCTCACGCTCGGCCTATTTTCAGGAGCATCCTATACGCTCTCAGTGGGCCGGCGTCCAGCCGAGATACTTGATACCGCCGCTGCAGACGAGGAGTCTGTCCCAACAGGTGAGAGCGACACCGATGAAGCCTCCGGCGGTGACGAATTCGAGGATGTCGAGGAAGAACCCGAACCCGGTCCGGTCTACGTCTTTTTTGAGTCCAGAAACGCCGATGAAGAGCTCAATGGTCTCATGCAGCGCGTCGCTCTCAAGTATTCAGACTACCTCTTCAATCAGCTTCCGGAATCCTCCGGGTCATTTATCGAAACCAAGGAAACCGAACCAGGGCCCGGACCGAATCAGGAGCCGACTGCGCCCGGACCGAATCAGGAACCGACTGCGCCCGGACCAAATCAGGAACCGACCGCGCCCGGCCCGAATCAGGAACCGACTGCGCCCGGCCCGAATCAGGAACCGACTGTGCCCGGACCGAATCAGGAACCGACTGCGCCCGGACCGAATCAGGAACCGACCGCGCCCGGACCGAATCAGGAACCGACTGTGCCCGGACCGAATCAGGAACCGACTGCGCCCGGCCCAGAGGGATCAGATGATTAGAAGGTTACCGGGAGCGACTGGCCTGCTGTATCTCTTTGCGGTCGCGCCCCTGGTTGCCTCATCGCGTAGCGACGATCGCTTCAATTCGATTCGCGTTGAGCGCGATATCGTATTCAAGTCGCAAGGTGGCACTCAGCTTAAGCTGGATCTTTATCTGCCTCAAAGCCAAGATGACGGGCTCCAACCACTGCTGGTATTCTTTCACGGCGGAGGTTACCGGAAACGTGATCGCTCGGACTTTGCCACACTCAGGTTTTTCTCCAACACCTTTCTCGAAGACATCCAATCGGGACATCTGGCTGTCGCTTCGGCGGATTATCGCTTGACCAATGAAGACACGTCCATCTCCGACATTGCGGCCGATGCTAAAGATGCCGTTCGCTGGTTGCGCAAGCATGCTGTCGAGTACCAGGTGGACCCAGCGTCAATCGGTCTGCTTGGCCACTCCACCGGTGCCCACCTCGCCCTTCTCGCTGCCCTCAGCGATGACCGTATCTTTCAGGGCGTGGAGGAACTTCGAGAAGTCTCGGCGGCGGTTAAATTCGTAATCGGTATGTCCGCTCCGACTGATTACCTGGAGCACGCCCGCTATGCCGCGGAAAACTCAAAGAAGATGAGCGAACGCGAAAGCCGTCTGCTCAATCAACTCTTTGGCGGCACCGTCGATGAGGTGCCGGAGCGCTACCGCGAAGCCAGCCCAGTGACCTACCTGGGCCCCGATTCGCCGCCTATTATGCTCCTCGCCGGCAGCAAGGACGACCTCGCCATTCACACCACCTGGATGCAGCAGATGGCCGATCAGACAGGTGCTGCCGTGACCGTCATCATGGTCGAAAACGCCAGGCACCAGATTTACCGCGGCTATAGAGACATGTCGCCCACCCTGGAGGAACTGGGCGCGAAGATGCGCGAGTTCGCTCTCGCGAAGTTTGAGGAGCCTTAGGAAGTCCCTCATCGAGGCCTTTGGCCATCAACTATGGCTGGCAATGAACCCGAGATCCAGTCCCTCCGCTCACGCAGAGGGCTACGTGTAGCTCGCTCCGTGAGGAGCGGGAATGCTTGGCAATCGACGAGGTTCATTATACAGTCCTGATCGAGGCCGGTGGCCATCAACTATGGATTCATCATGAACCTTTCGACCGTGCCTTCTGGAGGGCCGAGGTCCCTCGAGGCCGAGAGTATAATCAGGATTAAGATTACGATTAGGAGGCGAAACTCTGGTCGGCTTCACAGGACTTGCGGTCCGAGAAGCTCCGTCTTTACGGCCCCAGTATCGAATCCAGTAGAACAGCCGGCGCCACCGGCAACCTGTCCGTGAAATGTGCTATCTGGTGGCGACAGGAAAATCCCGAGGCCACCACGGTGGTCTCTTTGCGGGCATTTCGGATCGGTGAGAACAGGCGTTGTTCACCAACGGACCGGGAAACCGCGTAGTGTTCTTTCTCATAGCCGAAGGAACCTGCCATGCCACAACAGGAAGATTCCAAAGTAACGACATCGCATTCGAAAATGTGCTCGAAGAGGCCTTGGGTATGGTCAGTCCCAAACAGGGCTTTCTGATGGCAGTGATTGTGAATCAATATCGCTTGTCGTTCCTTTTCCGCACCCACACTCGCCCCGTCTGAATTCGAGCGGCCCTTCTCCGAGCGGCGAACACCCCGGCCACTTTCGATCTGCTTCAGGGCCCATGTTTCAAACGGGCACGACACTTCCGCAACACGCAGCCCCCGTTCCCTGTCCTCGCCTGTGAGAAGAGAGAGGTAATCATCCTTGACAGCGGACAGGCATCCCGGCTCCAGAAAAACCACGGGAATACCCTGGCGGGCAATGAGGTCCAACGAGCCCACCAGGGCAGTTGCCTGGCGTCGGGCATGATCGAGGAATCCCTTCGATATAAGGGGACGACCGCAGCAGACATTCTCTGCCAGTGATACCGTAAATCCGAACCGCTTGGCCACCTTGAGCGCAGCCTTAGCTACGGCGGGTTCGTAGAAATTAGTGAAAGTGTCGGCAAACAGAACCACGTCGGCATGGGTGCCCGCCCGAGGTTCGTAGTGGTGACGATGCCGAGCCCACCACCGGACAAAAGGCTGGGTGCTGAAGCGGGGCATCCGCCTGCGACGGTCGATTCCCAGAAAACGATCGTGCATCCAGCGAGCCGGCAAACTTTGACTCCACCAGTTGGAAACCGGTGCAAAGCGACACCCCCATTCCGAAACCGCTCGCGTGTGCGCCAGCAGGTGTGTGCGAAGGGACCTCCCATGCCGGCTCCCATACTGGTGCAGAAACTCACTCTTGATTCGAGCCATGTCCACGCCCGTCGGACACTCGGTCTTACATGCTTTGCACTCCAGGCACAGATCAAAAACAGGACAGAGTGCGGGATCGGAAAGCCCCGCCAGACCAAGCTTACCCGTCATGGCCAGGCGGAGCGCGTTCGCGCGGCCCCGCGTCGTATCTTTCTCATCCCTCGTCGCTAGATATGAAGGGCACATGGTCCCGGAGAGCGTCTTTCGGCAGGCGCCCAATCCGCCACATTGTTCGGCAGCCCGCGTCAAACCTCCAAAATCCCCAAAGTCGAAAGCAGTCTTAGTTTCGGGGGTCTGGTATTCGGGCCCAAATCGCAGGTTGCGGGTAAATTCGGGTGCATCCACAATTTTCCCGGGATTGAATAGACCATGGGGATCGAAAGCGCGCTTCACCTCCCGAAAGGCTCCGTAAAGCGTGGGCCCGAACATCTTCTCCTGAAATGGGGCCCTTACCAGACCGTCGCCATGCTCTCCGGATAATGCCCCGCCATACTTCAACACCAGGTCTGCGACTTTCCCGGCGATTGCGGCAAACGTCCGCACGCCGTCAACACGCTTCATGTTCACCACCGGCCGGATGTGCAGCAATCCAACCGACGCGTGGGCGTAAAAACCTGCCTCAGTATCGTGTTCCTCGAGTATCCGCACGAAATCCCGAATGTAGTCGTGCAGGTTTTCGGGATCGACCACAGTATCCTCGACAAAGGAGATCGACTTGGCATCGCCGCGCTGAGCCATGCACAGGCCCAATCCTGCCTTGCGCAGATTCCAGATGCGTGCCTGATCGCGCTTCTCCAGAGCGCGATAATAGTAGTGGCCGAAGCCGTGGTCCTGAAGATCGGCCACGAGTTGCTCAACGCGATCCGAAAGTGCATCCGCCTTTTCCCCGATGAACTCGACGATGAGCACGGCCTTGGGGTCCCCCTTGATGAAACTCCGAAGCGGCTCATACTTAGGCTTGCCCCGTGTCATGCCCAAGATCAGGCCGTCGACGAGTTCGACTGCGGAAGGCCGGTGCTTCAGTATGCGAGGCGTCGCCGCCATGGCCTCCAGCAACTCCCTGAATTGCACACATACCACGGCACACGATTGCGGCGGTTCCACGATCCTCAGTTTGGCCTCCAAAACCTGTGCTAGAGTACCTTCTGAACCCACCACCATCTTGCACAGATTGAAGGGCTCTCCGGAACCCCGATTGGCAAAGACGTCGAGATTATAGCCCCCCACCCGGCGCTGCAGCTTCGGGTATCGTCTCATAATCTCGTCACGGTGGATCCGGGCAAGTCTGCCTACGGTTCGATAGGCTTCCCCCTCCAGGTTCCCCTGGCCGCATTTCGACTCCAGGATGTCGTCTGTCAAGGGCTCCAACACGACGACGCTGCCATCCGCTAAAACGACCGTGAGTTCCACTACGTAATCAATCGTGACACCGTATATGATGGAGCGCGTACCTGCCGCATTGTTATTTATCATGCCCCCGATAGTGGCGCAGTTCGATGTCGAGATATCCAGGGGCAGGTGCAGTCCATGGGGAGCAAGCGCGGCATTCAATTCATCGAGAACGATTCCCGGCTCCACCCGGACCGTCCTGTTATCGACATCAATTCCGAGGATGCGGTTAAGGTATTTCGAATAGTCGAGTTGTATACCTTCTCCGATTGCCTGCCCCGCCTGACTAGTGCCTCCTCCCCTGGCCGTGATAGAGACACCGTGTTCTCGGCAGATCCGCACGGTTCTAACCACATCGTCACCACTACGGGGTATGACCACGCCAACCGGGATTATCTGGTAAACGCTGGCATCCGTCGAGTATATCGCCCGACTGACCTTATCAAAACGCACTTCCCCCGCGATTTCTTCCTGGAGTGCCTGTTCCAGAGATCGGCCTGAATTGCCCTGCCCCCCTGGCATCTCAGGTTCCCCGGATGTCAATTGGAGGTGTGTCGCTCAGAAATCTCAGCGCCGCCTGGACGCCGCCGCTACGGTACGGTACCTTGCCGGCGGCAAGTCCCATCTCTACACCGCATAGGGTTCCGGCCAGCATCAACGTATTGAAATCGCCCAGATGGCCGATGCGAAATACTTTCCCTTTCAGTTTGCCCAGGCCCGTACCGAGAGAGAGATCATACCGCTTGAGTACCAGCTCCCGAAAGGCATCCGCATCGTGCCCTCGAGGCATCATCACCCCGGTAACACTGTTGGAATATTCGTGCGGGTTCTGGCACAGGATAGATAACCCCCACGAGTCCACCGCCAAGCGGGTCGCATCGGCTAAACGGCGGTGCCTTTCGAACACTCCCGCCAGGCCCTCTTCCAGGAGTAGATCGAGGGCCACGTCCAAGCCAAAGAGAAGGTTGGTCGCAGGGGTGTAGGGAAAGAATCCCTTCGCGGCCACCTCCAGATAAGGTCCCCAGTCCCAGTAAGATCGCTTCAAAAAAACCTCCTTCGATGCTTCCAACGCCCGTGCGCTAACGGCGTTGAAACCTAAACCCGGAGGCAGCATTAGACCCTTCTGCGACCCCCCCACTGTAACGTCGACTTTCCATTCTTCGTGCCGATAGTCGATCGAACCCAACGAAGAAATCGTATCCACCAAAAATAGAGCCGGATGACGGCAATCGTCGATCGCATTACGAATTTCCTGAATCTGACTCACTACGCCGGTGGAAGTCTCGTTATGAACGACAGCAATCCCCTTGATGCTCCCGCCGACGTCCCGGCGCAATCGATCTTCCACCGCGTTCGGATCCACACCCCTTCGCCAATTGCCGGGGACCCACTCGACTTCCATGCCCAATCGTTCTGCCATTTCCTTCCAGAGCTGGGCAAAGTAACCCGTTTCGAACATCAGTATGCGGTCGCCTGGAGCCAGAGTATTGGCCAGGGCCGCTTCCCAGGCTCCGCTCCCCGACGACGGAAAAATTACCACAGGTTGAGAAGTTCGAAACACCCTGCGCAGGCGCTCCTGAATCCTCACGGCAAGGGCGGAGAACTCGGGACCTCGGTGATCGATGGTCGGTTGCGCCAGCGCCCGTAGCACGACGTCGGGAATGTTCGTCGGGCCTGGAATCTGCAGAAAATGCCGCCCCGGCTTCATCACCGGAAACTATCTGCTTTCGAACTATCCATACAACTCAAATTTGACGAAAACTCTAGCGGACGCTTCACTTCCCTTCCAAAATCCCGTCCACATGGGCACCGCCCCTCCTGAATCGCAACATTGGATATATCGGCATAAACCTGCAGGTTGGCGCCCCGACCTAACGGATAGTTACTGACTCGGATATTCCATGGACGATGCTGAAAAGGAGAGTGCAGATCAATTGCCGTCGCAGCGGGACCCCTACGCGGCCCTCCGTTATCCATCCTACCGACGTTACATCGGCGGCGTCTTTCTAGGCAGACTCGGCCGGTCCATGGTCGACTTGGCCGTGAGCTGGCAAGTCTACGAGTGGACTGGATCAGCCGCTGCCCTCGGTCTGGTGGGCGTATTCCACATCCTGCCCCTCTTGCTTTTCGGCCTTCCCGCCGGAAACTGGGCCGATCGCCACGATCGAAAGCAAATCACCCTCTATACCTCGATAGGCACTGCCACCCTTTCGGCTACGCTCGGCATCTTAGCCCTCTGGCGTGACCGGATCCCGAATGTGCTGCCGCTTTCTCTGCTTGGCGACACCATCAACGGTATCATTGCCTTCCTCGAACGTGCGCCCGCCAGTCTCCCTGCCACCGGGACAAACGGTGCTCTTCCGCTACTCTACCTGATTATCCTGGTCCTCGCAGCGGTAAAAATCGTGGGCGGCCCCTCGAGAGCCGCCATGCTTCCCAATCTGGTCCCGCCCACGGCTCTGCCCAACGCACTGGCTTGGAACCGCACCATCTTTCAAATTGCGAAGCTTGCCGGGCCCGTACTGAGCGGATCCCTTATCGCCGTGGTCGGATACACCACAGTTTACTTCATCGGTGCGGTTTTCATCTTCGCGATGGTGTGTATCATCAGGCACATGACCTACCGGGGCCAGAAGCTTGTGCGACCAACCGAGAGCTCCATAGCCGATCTCACGGCCGGTGTCCGGTTTGTCCACAGGCACAAATCGATCCTGGCCATCATTATACTGGATGTAATGGCCGTTTTGCTGGGTGGAACAACTGCCCTGCTCCCCGTATTCGCGGACAGGATCTTGCACATTGGGCCCGCTGGTTTAGGTTGGTTAATCGCCGCTGAAGGAGCGGGCGCTTTCGCTGCCGCCCTCTTTCTCGCTTATGCCCCACCGCTCAGCCGGCCCGGTGCCACTGCCTTGGTTTCCGTCGCCGGATTTGGTTTTGCCACCCTCCTGTTTGGTCTCTCCCAATGGCTGCTGCTTTCATTGGTTGCCCTATTTCTAGTGGGTGCGATGAACAACATTAGCGGAGTCGTTCGCCAATCCGTAATCCACCTTTCCACTCCCGACGAGTTGCGGGGCAGAGTCACTGCCATTGGCTCAATATTTATTGGTTCATCAAAGGAACTGGGAGCTATCCGTTCCGGCTTTATGGCTGCGCTTCTAGGTCCGGTGGCCTCAGTCGTGATTGGCGCGGCGGGAACGATTTTCGTCGTTGCGCTCGTGGATCTGGTCTGGCCCGGCACCCGAAAGATTCCACATTTCCATCAACTGCTCCCGAAATCCCGTTGATGGCGGCTCAGTATCGTGTCTGATAGGTAGGCATGATTATTTGTCAGACACGACTCTAGCGCTCCTCTTACACGACCGGATTTCTCAATGAGCCGATCTCGTCAATCACAGATTCGATGACGTCGCCCCTATGCATCATCTCTGCGCCGACGGGTGCCCCCGTCAGAATCACATCTCCTGCATCCAAGGTCATTACTCCGGATAGATAAGCCAGCATCTGCGGTATCGTGAAGATGATCAGATCCGTTCCGCTTTTTTGCTTCAGCTCTCCGTTCAAAAACGACTTTATTTCGACCTTGTCGGGATCCATTTCCGTTTCCAGCGCCGGTCCCAACGGCGTGAATGTGTCGAACGCCTTACCCACCGTCCAATGTCCGGCAGGGTGAAAAAAGTCGAACGCCGTTACATCGTTAACGACGGTAAAGCCAAAGACGTGGTCATAGACATCAGCTTCCGAGACTCGGCGCATGGGTCGACCAATCACGACCGCAATCTCGGATTCAAACTTAACCTCATCGGTGCCATCGGGTACCACGATGTCCTCCCCAGGGCCGATAACCGACGTGGTTGGCTTAAAGAAAAATATCGCCCTCCACGATACGGATGGCGTCCCCTTCCAGGATACCTGCCTGCGACCCACTCGAATCGGACGATTGAAAATGTACGAATTTCATGGATTCAGCCTTTTCTTAGAAGTGATTCTCAAGGCGCCACCTAAGCAACAATCGGTCCGCAATTTCAAATCTTTTGTCGCCTCCTACCCGAAGACATTCTTTTCCAAGTCCCGCATCACCTTAAGTCCCTGCCAGTCCGCTCCCTTCATCTGGCGCGGTCCTGTCTGCCTGTTTCTCCCAAAGAAGCCGCGAAACTCCTCGAACCGGTCTCTTACAAAGCCTTCCGATCCAAGCACGAGTCCGTCTGAGAAATAACGCACCCGGCACCACATCAGATCAGCAATGGTTAACTTCCCACCAGCTGCCAGGATCATCTGAAACTCTCTTGGATGTATACTCGCCTTCTTCTCGCCCTTTCCCCAGCTCCCTGAAGCAAAGAGTCGTAATCGGTAGGTGTTTCCGGCAGGCATCCACGCTCTCTCTCCGGTCAGAAACTTTAAGCCCCATCGAGCCGCCCTGTCTCCGCCGATAGCTTCCGCATAGCCGCAGAAACGATAGTTCATCGGATCTTTACACAAACCCGCACGCAGCGGGTTGAGGTCAATGTAGGTCGCCACCGTTAGAGCGGCAAAGCCACGACCTCGCTCCTGAACAAGAATACTCTTAAACCGCTCCGCCCAGATGGTGCCAAACCGTCCATGACTCTTGTTAAACCAGAGCGTAAACCGCTGCTTGAGCTCCTTCATGAATATGGAGATATCACCCATCCGTGCCACAAGGGCTCCGCGTATCACCTCGGCTTCCCCAAAACCATTCTCATCCCCCTTTTCGAAGAGGGCTTCCAGAGCACCGACCCGCGAATCAGCGGGCCCGTACAGGATCGCGCTGCGTCTAATCAGCTCGGCATCGCTTACCGACTCCTCGTGCGGAACCCGTACCAGAATGTGCAGATGATTAGCCATCACACAGTAAGTCAATACCTCCAATCCGCAGAATCCCGCCATTTGCCAGATCTGCTTCCTCAGCACCTCCTTGGACCGATCATCCAGCAGCTTCTCCCCACCGACAATCCTGCTCATGCAGTGATACGCCGACGTCCTCCCTCTAACCTTCATTCGCCTTAATCGCATCCTCAAATGTTCAATCGAGTAATCGGTCATGTCAAGTTTATTAGCTCCGATCTTTTACCGTTCTTACCGTCGAAAAGCAAAATCATTGTGCTACGATGTTTCGCGGCTGCTAAGGCCCCACGATCCCAACTGTTCCGGGTTGCCGGGATCGTCGGCAAGCAGAGCCTGATAGTTTTCCGCCACCTTGCGGAAGGCATCGGCGTGTTGAGCAATCGCCTCAGCATTAAAAGTAACAAAGCGCGGAATTCTGAACACGCGGGAATTGATTACTTCGCTCACTGGGAGGCTACCCGGAGGTTGATCTAAACTGCGTCGACAGTAGGCCAGGCGTTTCGGCTTTCCGATGCCGTGCGGATCAGCATCGCGCAGCAGGGGATGCAGATGGAGAGGAAGATTGCAGCCGGGATCGCAGATGCTCCCTTCGGCACGCACAGCCTGGGCAAATCGGGAGACAGAAAGTCCACCGAGCTCATCCGCGCAGTAGTGACCGTGGGCGGAATACCAGCCGGCCATATTACTACCGGAATCACGATGAGGACGATGGGCCCGAATACCCGGAACGCCTTCGAGCATATCCCAGAAGGCGTTCATGGCTTTGCGAATTTCACGACAACGTTCGTCGTAGTATCGCAGCTGGACGCGACCCACTGCGGAGCTGAGTTGGTGGACCCGCCCCTTGATACCGCCCAGAGGCAGACCCGCTAATCGCTTCAGTTCTTCGTCATCGACAGATTCGGGGTGGAACCGATTGTAGTGACCCCATGCCAGAGCACGATCATAGAGGTGCTTATCATCAGTCCAGAGCATGCCCGCCTCTCCCGCTACGAGGGATTTCCCGCTCATCAAAGAAGCTGCATTGACCTGGCCGAAGGTTCCCAGCCTCCTGCCTCGATAGAGCCCACCTTGCGCATGCGAACAATCCTCAATGACTATCAGGCCATGCCGGTCAGCGATGTCCATAATCGCATCCATTTCGGCAGGATGAGACATATTGTGGGTCACCATAATGCCCCGCGAATGCTCAGTAATTCGATGTTCAATATCGGCAGGATCGATGCAAACGCTGTCGGGGCAGACATCGGCGAAAACTGGTGTGGCGCAGACTGAGAAGAGTGGAAGCACCGTAGCCCAATAGGTGACGCTGGGGCAGATCACCTCATGGCCGGCCCCGAAACCGGCGGCAAACATGGCGGCTTCCAGGGCAGAGGTGCCAGTGTTGTAGGCTAAGGCATAGCGGCATGATTGCCACCGGCGGAATTCCTCTTCAAACCGCAGTGTGATGTCGATGCCCGACATGGCGCCCCGACGTAGGACTTCCAAAACAGCTTCTTCCTCCTCGTGGGTGATGATGGGCCAGGCGAACAAGTCAGCGGGCTGCAAACTAACGGCTTCCGGTCCGCCCAGAAGGGCGAGCGGGGAGCCACTGAAAGCGGCAGAATCTTCGGACGAACGAAGCTGCGCTGCAATGTCAGGAGGAGAACGTTCCATTATTAGCAACGATTCTTTTATGGTGGACCTATGGATGGCAACTTCGAAAACTGTCCTACCCCTCGGGCCATCAGCACAGCAAGCAAGGGAATCAAAGTCACGCCCAGCAGTTCGAAACGGATCAGCATAATCACCCATAGCGGCAAGCTGCCAATTTCATCATCAGAACCATTCTTGAGACGGTTGCGGAGCGCAAGAATCTGCACGGTAGGCGCAATGGATACCAAGGCTACCACCACAAATACAGAGACTTTCAGGTGAAATATCCAATTATGGAGATAATAGACTGCGCCCTTCCCAAAAAACATCACGCGGAGAAGACCCGTAATCAAAACCACAGCCGCGCTTACAACGTAGAAGAGATCGACCAATGCCAGCTGCCTGGCCTTGCGGGAACTCAATGGATCCTTGGCTGCGAGGTGCTCGATCACCAGAGAGGCAAACATGAACATGAACCCAAGATAATGCAGGTATGCGGTAAGCGTATTGCCGATCATCGATGATTGAACTGAGCGTGTATATTTGGAGGTAAACGGCAAGCGCTCGGAAGGCCGAATTCTCCAGTCTTTCTTTCCACAACGGAACCATCTAGTATTCACGCATGCCCTGGAAACTCACGCGGCAAGAACGCCAGGCACTTTCGGTAGTACTCATTCTGTGCAGCCTGGCCGTGGTAGGGTTGATACTGTTTTAGCCCTCATTTCTCACAAACCATCTACTCCAACCGCGTATCTCACGGTAAATCAAGACCTTAACTTGCCTGGCGAGCTAGGAGTGTGGCAACACACCGTCGTCCGCCAGACCGCGTTCAGGCCATGATTTACCGCAACATACACGGTTTTGCGACGATGTTTGGTGAGAAATGAGGGCTAGTCCCCGCCACCTCCTGCTCCAGGTAGGGAGCAAAGGCCTCTTTGTCGGCTGCCTTCATATAGGCCTCCTCGGCACTGATGATGCCTTCGTCGAAGCATCGCTTTATGGACGAATCCATCAAACACATGCCGTCGGCGACGGCACTCTCAATAATTCCGCGAATGGCGCTGATACGCCCTGTTCGAATCGTATTGGGCAAAGCTTCGTGCTTGAGGAGAATCTCATGAACTGCAACCCGACCTTTGGGCAGCCGTTTGCAAAGGAGCTGCGAAACGACGCACGAGAGGCAACTGGCAAGCATGACCCGAATCTGGGGTTGTTCATCGGCCGGGAAGGCGTCGATGACGCGGTCAACGGTTTTGGGGGCATTGTTGGTGTGCAGGGTGCCGAAGACGAGCATGCCCATGGAGGCGCAGTTGAGGGCCAGCTTAATGGTCTCCAACTCGCCCATCTCTCCCACCAGGATAATGTCCGGATCGGCTCGCATGGCTCCTCGAAGGGCATTCCCAAATGAATCACTGTGCTCCCCCACCTCACGATGGATGATCACTGACGTCTTCTTGGGATGGACGAATTCGATTGGATCCTCGATGGTGATGATGTGCTTCTGATAGTTCTCGTTGATGTAGTCGATCATGGCTGCCAGAGTAGTTGATTTTCCACTCCCGGTCGGACCAGTAACAAAAACCAACCCCTCCCTGTAGGCACAAACGTCGCGAAGTACATCGGGAAGGTTCAGTGTATCAAAAGACAGGATCTCCACCGGAATCTGGCGAAACACCGCGGCCATGCCCCAGTGGTTGTAAAGAAAACTACCTCGGAATCGCGCCAGGCCGGGAATTTCGTAAGCTAAATCGAGATCCCGGTGCAGCAGGTACTCGCGCCAACGGGTTTCCGAAGTAATCTCTTTCAAGAGCACCTCCACAGTATCCGGTGTCAGATTTTCCCACCCCTGAAGCGGCTCAATGCTTCCTGAACTCCGAATTTTGGGCGGCATACCGACTGAGAGGTGGAGGTCGGATCCGTCCTCGTCCAGCATCTGGGTAAGCATAGTATCAATCTCGGGCATAATTCGTCATCTCTCCGCCGCGGTTACCCTCTTACCTCCCGATGCAGCAATCGGTTCTTAACATTCTCCAGTACCACCTCATCTGCAATATATCCGGTTCGCCACAGGTCCATGATGGCGGCATCCATCAACTGCATTCCTTCTCGTTTCCCGGTTTCCATTACATTCACGAGTCCCTCCGTCTTGCCTTCGCGGATAAGGGCCGAGACTGCCATATTGCGCAACAAGAGTTCGACTGCCAAAACAACGCCGCCTTCCTTGCCCGGAAGCAAACGCTGACAGACGATTCCTCGCAGACTCTCCGCCACCATGGCCCGTATCTGCGGCTGCTGGGCAGGCGGAAAAACATCGAGCAATCGATTGAGGGTGGTGGAGGCATCACTGGTATGCATGGTGCCGATGACGAGGTGTCCCGTCTCCGAGGCGCTAATTGCCATCTCGATCGTTTCCAAATCCCGCATCTCGCCGATAACGATAATATCCGGATCCTGGCGCAACGCGCCCTTCAAGGCACTGCGAAACGATCGCGTATGGGGACCCACCCCGCGCTGCGTAATCTGACACCGCTCTGAAGTCAAAACGATCTCAATGGGATCTTCCACCGTGATGATGTGGTCGGTTCGGGTTCCATTTATCTCCCGCACCATAGCCGCCAGCGTGGTCGTTTTGCCCGAACCCAAAGGTCCCGTAACCAAAATGAGCCCATTGTGGTAGGCCAAAAGCTTTTTGATTGTATCGGCCTGCTAACCTGAAACTTAGCCTTGGGAGCGGGTTTGCGGCGTGTCAAGTGAATTTTGTTGAGCCGTTAGTCCAGTCGCGCTAAAGAGCCGGAAATGACGTAGCGCACTGCTTATCGGAGCGCAGCGTAGATTGCGGTGCGAAGTGGGAGATACGGGCGGTCCGGGATCCCGGGGCAACCCCCGGCGCTGCCGGCGGTAAGCCCGCAGGCTACGAAAGAGCGGCCATTGCCGAAGACGATCGCAGGTGCGGGCCGCGGCCGGAAGTTTCACTCCTGTTTGATCCGGCCAAGCGTCAGCGCGGCCGGTGGCGCCACTAACCTGAAACTTAGCCTTGGGAGCGGGTTTGCGGCGTGTCAAGTGAATTTTGTTGAGCCGTTAGTCCAGTCGCGCTAAAGAGCCGAAAATGACGTAGCGCACTGCTTATCGGAGCGCAGCGTAGATTGCGGTGCGAAGTGGGAGATACGGGCGGTCCGGGATCCCGGGGCAACCCCCGGCGCTGCCGGCGGTAAGCCCGCAGGCTACGAAAGAGCGGCCATTGCCGAAGACGATCGCAGGTGCGGGCCGCGGCCGGAAGTTTCACTCCTGTTTGATCCGGCCAAGCGTCAGCGCGGCCGGTGGCGCCACTAACCTGAAACTTAGCCTCTGGAGCGGGTTTGCGGGCGATTGTGTAACGTTTTTCGCGGGCCGGAAACATCGTCATGCAGCCTCCGGTTGGACCTCTTGCACTAGTTTGAAGCCGAGCGATTGGGCGCTCATTTTGAGAGATCGTAAGCGTCTTTCGGCAAAGCGTGCCTCGTAGCGTTTGGCTCCCTCGTCGACGTAGTCCTGGCCGTAACGGAGCATGCGGTAGATGAGGATGGCCAGTTTGCGAGCGAGCGCGAAGACGGCCACCGCGCCGCTCTTGCGCCGGGCGGTGCGCCTAAAACAGGCTCCCAGCGCGCTCGGGGAGTGGCGCAGGGTCAGCGCGCACATGCGCAGGATGGCGCCCATCCGGATGGCGCCGAAGCTGTTTGGTCTTTTCTTGAGCACCTTGCCCGCCGAGAAGGCCATTTTGGGACTCAGACGCAACCAGGAGACAAAGTGATGTTCGTCGGGGAAAGCGCTCAGATCCAAGCCCACTTCGGTCAATGCCACCTGCGCGGCCCCGGTGCTGATCGCGTCGATACGCGTGAGATCTACCCCGTAGAGCCGCCACAGCGCCGTGCGCATAGGTTGCTCGCCCCGCTTGCCCATGGCCCTTTCCTTGGTCGGGTTGGGATGCGCCGGCGGCTTGAGGCTACGGCGCTGGGCCGGCTGCAGTGCCTCGATCTGTTCGATGAGCTGCTGTTCATACTGGGCAATCATCTCTTCGAACTGGTCATACAACTGCAGCGCCCCACGCAGGTTGAAAAGGTGTTCGCGCCGCCAATTACCGCTGAGATGTTCGGCGATCTGCGCTTCGCTCTTTTTGCAGCGCCGGTCCCGCAGAGCGGCCAGCTTTTTGGCATTTCGTTGCCCGGCCACAATGGCCCGGATGATGGCCATGCCGGTCTGGCCGGTTATGTCGGTGACCGCCCGGTGCACCTGTACATTCATTTGGTCAAGAGCCTTCTGCATCCACTGCACCGCACGCGTGCGTGCGTCCACCAGATTGGCCATCTGCCGCTGCACCGCGCGCAGCGCACAGATCGCTTCGGCCGGCCGGAACGAAGCGCGCAACAGTCCGCAACTGTGCAACAGCTGGTTCCACTGGCAGTCGATCATGTCAGTCTTGCGCCCCGGCACCCGGCTGAGCTGGCGCGCGTTCACCAGCACTACTTCCAGACCGCGCGATTCCAAAAGCTCGTACAACGGGATCCAGTAGACTCCCGTGCTCTCCATCGCCACCGATTCAATTGCCTGCTCGATCAGCCAGTCGGCCAGCCGATGCAGCTCGGGGGTGGTGCTGCCGAATACCTTCACATTGACTTTGCCGTCCTCCCGAGCCGGTCCGCATACCCAATGCTCCTGCGATCCCAAATCGATCCCCGCGCAGTTCGGCCGGATCACCGGACAGGCTTGTATCGGCCGTACCTTCCTTTTTGCTCTGTGCTTGCTCTTTTTCGCTGCCATGATATCTTGTTCCTTTCTTTTAGTTAGGCCATTGGCTGCGGCCCGAGGTGGCCGTTAAATCAGGATTCTAACCTGGGGGAGAGCCCGTTCAGACGGACCTCGCCAATGGTTGATGGCCGACTCGGAACCAGACTGACCTGGGGGCATATTCAGCTCCAATGTGCGCATGGGTTTTGACTGCCGCAGCCAATGCCGGTTCACCCTCACTTCTAGCCACATCCAACGGCCCCGCAAGCCGAAGTTTCACTCCTGTTTGATCCGGCCAAGCGCAGCGCGGCCGGGGGCCTTGCTGACCTGAAACTTAGCCTTGGGAGCGGGTTTGCGGGCGATTGTGTAACGTTTTTCGCGGGCCGGAAACATCGTCATGCAGCCTCCGGTTGGACCTCTGGCACTAGTTTGAAGCCGAGCGATTGGGCGCTCATTTTGAGAGATCGTAAGCGTCTTTCGGCAAAGCGTGCCTCGTAGCGTTTGGCTCCCTCGTCGACGTAGTCCTGGCCGTAACGGAGCATGCGGTAGATGAGGATGGCCAGTTTGCGAGCGAGCGCGAAGACGGCCACCGCGCCGCTCTTGCGCCGGGCGATGCGCCGAAAACAGGCTCCCAGCGCGCTCGGGGAGTGGCGCAGGGTCAGCGCGCACATGCGCAGGATGGCGCCCATCCGGATGGCGCCGAAGCTGTTTGGTCTTTTCTTGAGCACCTTGCCCGCCGAGAAGGCCATTTTGGGACTCAGACGCAACCAGGAGACAAAGTGATGTTCGTCGGGGAAAGCGCTCAGATCCAAGCCCACTTCGGTCAATGCCACCTGCGCGGCCCCGGTGCTGATCGCGTCGATACGCGTGAGATCTACCCCGTAGAGCCGCCACAGCGCCGTGCGCATCGGTTGCTCGCCCCGCTTGCCCATGGCCCTTTCCTTGGTCGGATTGGGATGCGCCGGCGGCTTGAGGCTACGGCGCCGGGCCGGCTGCAGCGCCTCGATCTGTTCGATGAGCTGCTGTTCATACTGGGCAATCATCTCTTCGAGCTGGTCATACAACTGCAGCGCCCCACGCAGGTTGAAAAGGTGTTCGCGCCGCCAATTACCGCTGAGATGTTCGGCGATCTGCGCTTCGCTCTTTTTGCAGCGCCGGTCCCGCAGAGCGGCCAGCTTTTTGGCATTTCGTTGCCCGGCCACAATGGCCCGGATGATGGCCATGCCGGTCTGGCCGGTTATGTCGGTGACCGCCCGGTGCACCTGTACATTCATTTGGTCAAGAGCCTTTTGCATCCACTGCACCGCACGCGTGCGTTCTTCCACCAGATTGGCCATCTGCCGCTGCACCGCGCGCAGCGCACAGATCGCTTCGGCCGGCCGGAACGAAGCGCGCAACAGTCCGCAACTGTGCAACGGCTGGTTCCACTGGCAGTCGATCATGTCAGTCTTGCGCCCCGGCACCCGGCTGAGCTGGCGCGCGTTCACCAGCACTACTTCCAGGCTGCGCGATTCCAAAAGCTCGTACAACGGGATCCAGTAGACTCCCGTGCTCTCCATCGCCACCGATTCAATTGCCTGCTCGATCAGCCAGTCGGCCAGCCGATGCAGCTCGGGGGTGGTGCTGCCGAATACCTTCACATTGGTTTTGCCGTCCTCCCGAGCCGGTCCGCATACCCAATGCTCCTGCGATCCCAAATCGATCCCCGCGCAGTTCGGCCGGATCACCGGACAGGCTTGTATCGGCCGTACCTTCCTTTTTGCTCTGCACTTGTTCTTTTTCGCTGCCATGATATCTTTCCCTTTCCTTTTTCATTGATATTGTGGCATTGGCTGCGGCCCGAGGTGGCCGTTAAATCAGGATTCTAACCTGGGGGAGAGCCCGTTCAGACGGACCTCGCCAATGGTTGATGGCCGACTCGGAACCAGACTGACCTGGGGGCATATTCAGCTCCAGTGCTCGGATGGGTTATGACTGCCGCAGCCAATGCCGGTTCACCCTCAGTAATACCCACCACCAACGGCGCCACAAGCTGAAGTTTCACTCCTGTTTGATCCGGCAAGAGTCAGCGCGCCGGGGGCGCGACTAACCTGAAACTTAGCCTTGGGAGCGGGTTTGCGGCGTGTCAAGTGAATTTTGTTGAGCCGTTAGTCCAGTCGCGCTAAAGAGCCGGAAATGACGTAGCGCACTGCTTATCGGAGCGCAGCGTAGATTGCGGTGCGAAGTGGGAGATACGGGCGGTCCGGGATCCCGGGGCAACCCCCGGCGCTGCCGGCGGTAAGCCCGCAGGCTACGAAAGAGCGGCCATTGCCGAAGACGATCGCAGGTGCGGGCCGCGGCCGGAAGTTTCACTCCTGTTTGATCCGGCCAAGCGTCAGCGCGGCCGGTGGCGCCACTAACCTGAAACTTAGCCTCCAGGCCGGGTTTGCGGGCGATGGAATCGATGTCGCAGTGAATTTTGTTGGAGCCGTTAGCCCAGTCGCGCTAAAGAGCCGGAAATGACGTAGCGCACTGCCTGTTATCGGAGCGCAGCGTAGATTGCGGTGCGAAGTGGGAGATACGGGCGGTCCGGGATCCCGGGGCACGGCGCTGCCGGCGGTAAGCCCGCAGGCTAGCGAAAGAGCGGCCATTGCCCTGAAGACTTGCGGGCCGCGGCCGGAGCCTCCTGAAGCGGGTTGGCGGGAGCGATGGAATCGATGTCAAGTGAATTTTGTTGGAACGTTAGGTTGGATTCATCGAGGAGCCCGCAAGGTGAAGTTTCATCCCTGTTTGATCCGGCAAGCGCAGCGCGCCGGGGGCTTGGCTGACCTGAAACTTAGCCTCCAGAGCGGGCTGGCGGGCGATAGAGTGACGTTTTTGCGAAGCGCAAACATGGTCATGCAGCGTTCGCTTCGGCCTCGGGCACCAGCGTGAAGCCGAGCGATCGGGCGCTCATTTTAAGGCTGCACTGTCTTCGTTGACAGAAGCGATCCTCGTAGCGTTCGGCTCCTTCGTCGACATAGTCTTGGCCGTAACGAAGCATGCGGTAGATGAGCACAGCGAGTTTGCGAGCCAGGGCGAAGACGGCCACCGCGCCGCTCTTGCGCCGGGCGGTGCGCCGATAACAGGCACCCAACGCGGTCGGGGAGTGGCGCAGGGTCAGCGCGCACATGCGCAGGATGGCGGCCATTCGGCTGGCAGCCATTGCGTTGCGCGTTTTGCTCAGCGGCTTGCCGGCCGAAAAGGCCATTTTGGGACTCAGACGCAACCAGGAGACAAAGTGATGCTCGTCGGGGAAAGCGCTCAGATCCAAGCCCGCTTCGGTCAATACCACCTGCGCGGCCCCGGTGCTAATCCCGTCAATGCGCGTGAGATCTACCCCGTAGAGCCGCCAGATTGCCGTGCGCATGGGTTGCTCGCCCCGCTTCGCCATGGCCTTGTCTTTGTTCGGGTTGGGATGCGGGGGCGCGTTGAGGCTATGGCGCTTGGCCGGCTGCAGCGCCTCGATCTGCTCGATCAGCTGCTGTTCATACTCGCCAATCATCTGCTCGAGCCGGTCATACAACTGGAGCGCAGCGCGCAGGTTGAAAAGATGCTCCCTGCGCCAGTTGCCGATGAGGTGCTCGGCGAATTGGGCCTGGCTCTTTCGGCAGCGTTTGTCCCGCAGGGTGGCCAGCTTTTTGGGACTGCGCTGCCCGGCCACGATGGCCCGGATGATGGCCATCCCGGTCTTGCCGGTAATGTCGGTGACCGCCCGGTGTACCTGCACGTTCATCTGGTCGAGTGCCTTCTGCATCCACTGCACCATCTTGGAACGTTCTTCCACCAGATTAGCCATTTGGCGCTGCAACGCACGAAGCGCACAGATCTTTTCCCCGGGTCGGAAGGAGCCCCGTAATAGTCCGCAACTGTGCAAGAGTTGAATCCACTGACAATCGATCATATCGGTCTTGCGTCCGGGGACCCCATGCAACTGCTTCGCATTGACCAGCACCACTTCGAGGCCCCGCGACTCCAACAGCTCATATAACGGGATCCAATATACCCCCGTGCTCTCCATCGCCACCGATTCGACCCCTTCATGGATCAGCCAGTCGGCCAGCTCGTTCAACTGTGGTGTCGTCGTGCCGAATTGCTGCACATTGACTTTGTTATCCCCGCGGGCCGGGCCGCATACCCAATGCTCCTCACTTCCTAAATCAATCCCCGCGCTGTTCGCCCGGATCACCGGCAAGGCCTGTATCGGCCGCACCTTCTTTTTTCCCCTGCGCTTGCTCTTTTTCGATGCCATGGTAGCTTCCTCTTTGATTACATTTTGGTTATGGCATTGGCTGCGGCCCGAGGTGGCCGTTATGTCAGGATTCTGACCTGGGGGAGAGCCCGTGCAAACGGGCCTCGCCAATGTTGGATGGCCGACTCGGAACCAGACTAATGTTGGGGCATATTCAGCTCCAGTGCTCAGATGGGTTATGACTGCCGCAGCCAATGCCGGTTCACCCTCAGTAATACCCACCACCAACGGCGCCACAAGCTGAAGTTTCACTCCTGTTGGATCCGGCAAGGGTCAGCGCGCCGGGGGCGCGACTAATGTGAAACTTCAGGCCTGGAGTAGGATTAAGTGTTCAGGTGTCAGGATTCGATTGCGCTTCCTCAGAACTGACAACTGTTCACGAGCGAAGCGAGAAGGCCTGACACCTGACACCTGAAACCTCTCCCTGATTTCACCCTTGATATATCCGGCCAAGCGCAGCCCAGCCGGGGGCCTCGCTGACCGGAAGCTTCTTCCTGAACCGGACGAAATCGACTGAATCCTACCGTCAAATCCTTCCACTATGGGTTCACCACGGCGTGCCTTTATTTCTAAGAATTTAGTTATCAAACACTTAAGAATTCTGGCATCTGTCGTGCTTCGCATTCCTGCGCACTCGCAGATGAACCTACACCAGAACGAACAATGCTGGCAGAAGGTCGTATCGACCTTTCGTGAAGCCTGCCTTCTGAGGATTGAGGGGTACGAAGATGAGGCTACCGAAACACTCCGGAAGAGGCTACCGGGCCTGATTACAACCTGGAATCAAAACACCAGGCAGGATACCGAGAGCTGTCGCCGGAAACTGCGCAGGTTGTTCAAAGTTGAACAGAAGCGCGTCAGGGACGCAGAGCTACTGCAACGGCTCATCACCAAGAAGCTAGCGACCACGGACTCTTCTCTACGTGACCGTGAGCCCGGTTCCTCAACGGCGCCCGCAAACCTTGGGGAGGCAAACGACTCAACCGGGAAGACGAAGCCTTTCATGGGCGAGCGTCGGGACCAACTTCCCGGCAGGTCGGAGACTGAAACGGGGGCAGGGCTAAAACATCGCGTACCCATCGGCTCAGTGAGCACGATGATAGATGCTGTAGAAGAAGCGGAATTCGGTCCGCGGATGAGGCATTCCGTTCCGCTCCGCGCGCTCATCAACGACACGAATCCCCCATACTAACGGTGATCAGCCAAAATTTTTCGAACAAGCCGAAAGCTCAGCGTCCATGAGGGTCGCAGTTCCAACTAAATTGTGGTGTGTCACAAGAAACACCCAACATTCAAAGCAAATCCATTATGTCGACCAAAACGAAGAAAGAAACTGAACTCTCCACAGGTGAGGCGGACTCAGCCAACGATCCCCTCCTCGTGGGTCTCGACTGGGGAACGAACACCACCAGCCTCGAAGCTACCTATCGTGACTCCGGTAAAGGGGTCGCTTCCACTCAAACACCGACTGTGGTGGGCTATGCGGCAGAGGGGATCATCGATTCCGTCCTGCCCGGCAACGCCATCACACTATTCGGTGAAGAGGCCTTACGGTGCCGTCTGCATCTGGACCTCGTCAAACCCCTGCAACTCGGCGTCATCGAAGAGCCTAAGGCTGCGCGTGATTACGCTGTGTACATCGGGAACCAGCTCAATGGATCCGCCAAGTCGGAAATTCGCGCCGTCGTGGGGGTGCCCGCCAACGCCGACGACCAGGCCCGCGTAGGTGTACGCAACGCCTTTAGGGGGATTTCCCAGAAAGTCATCCTCATCCCGGAACCGTTTCTGGCCGCCCTTGGTTTTCGAGAGGAAACGCGCCTTAACGAAACGGGCTACGTCGACCCGGTCACCAACTCCCTATTTATCGACGTCGGAGCTGGGAGCACGGATCTGTGCCTGGTTCAAGGCTACTACCCGCTACCGGAGGACCAGATCAGCATACCGCATGCTGGCGACGCGATCGACTCGTGCCTGGCCAAAGAAATGTGCCAAGCCTATCCCGACTGTGTTCTCTCGATGTCCAAGATCAAGGAACTCAAGGAGCAGCACTCCTTCGCCGGCAATCTTCCCGGCTCCATCAAGGTCAATGTCATCGTAGGAGGGAAACCTCGCGAACTCGATATCGGCGAAATGCTGGGGCGGGCCTGCAACACCTTGGTAGCCAAGATCTTTGATGGTGCCAAGACATTGATTGCCCGTGCCGACCCGGACAGCGCGGCGGAGCTGCTGCAGAACATCGTGCTGACCGGAGGAGGATCACAGATACGCAACATTGCCGCGGTCTTAGAAAAGATGCTCGAGGACGATGGGTACGCTCAGCCAAAGGTAGGTATCATTGGTGAGAATTTCAAGGAATACGTGGCTAAGGGAGCGCTCAAGGCTGCCCACCACGCCAAGGACCGCCAATGGCAAAATCTCATTAGATAGCAAGTTGTCGGGCTTAGTACTCGAATTCGCAAATACGGTGACGTATGCCGGGGCGATTTTGGAGACACTACATTTTGGGTTAGTGCGAAGCGTCCCGCTGAGCCGCCTGCCGCAGCCTACGGCTCAGCGGACGCTCTCTACTGAAACTGCAATGTCCGACACACTCGGGGGCTCGAACAGTTCTCGTGGGGCACCGCTTATGGGAACGCTGCGCAGATTGCGGTGCGTGAGCGGGCCATGCGAATGCGGCTCCTGACAGTAAGAGATATTCGGAACTTTGTCCTACTCTTCGTCGTCAGCTTCGTCGTCGGCTCCATCGACATTCCCCTCAGCCGCAGTGGGGCTCCTTCCAGCGGGCCTGAGCAGCAGGTCATAGAGACGAGGAAACGACGAAGCTTACGACAATGATGACGACGAAGGTCGGGAGGGTACTTGGCGGTAGGAGATCTTCGGATCGTCGGGAGTAAGCCCCGGGCCACAAGGGGACAGCCTGCCAATCATAATTCCAGTCGCAATCAAACTCCTCGACTGAACGCGAAACCGTTCAGCTACACCACCGGCAGTGGAGCGGTAGCGTGGCACTCCGGCTCTCGCCTGATCTTCTGCGCCTGTTCGAAGGCAAAGGCAATTTTCAGCAGGGTCGGCTCCTTCCAGGGTCCCGAGAAAAAGGAAAGACCCACCGGGAGACCAAATACGTAACCCATAGGAACTGTAATGTGCGGATACCCCGCAACCGCCGGCAAGGTGGCGTTGTTTCCCGTATAAGAATCGCCGTTAACCAGATCGGTTAATCCCGGCGGTCCACTCGTGGGCACTACGATGGCGTCGAGATCGTAGTCACCCAATGCCCGATCAATCCCCTCGGTTCGAGCGATTCTTCGTGAATCTTCCAAGGCCTTCCGATAAACGGGATCGGTAAGTGAGCCCTTTTCATTAGCCCGCAGAAACCATTCCTGGCCAAAGAAGGTCATCTCCCGGTCGCGATTTGCCTTATTGAACGCGATGATATCGGAGAGCGAAGTGACTCCGATATCCCCGCCGCGACCCTTGAGATACTGGTTCAGTCCGGACTTGAGTTCGAATAGGAACACTTCCAACTCGGCCCGACTCACGCGTCGCTCCGGCACGATCTCGATGGGATCGATAAGAAGCGCCCCCCGCTCCTTCATCGTGTGCAAAGCTCTCTCAGCTAATAGCGCTATCTTCGGATGGTGTAAAAAGGCGTCACGAGCGACGCCGACTCTCATCTTTTCCAATCCATCTGCTCTCAGGAAGGGCGTGTAATCCGTGCGGCTACGTCGCTTAGCGCGTTCGGTGATGCGGTCATTCGCGTCGAACCCGACCATGGCACCGAGAAGAATCGTCGCATCGGTCAAGTTGCGCGCCAATGGTCCTGCGGTATCCTGGCTCTGAGAAATAGGCACGATTCCCGTCCTACTGACCAGCCCAACCGTGGGCTTGATTCCTACAACCGAGTTAGCGGAAGCCGGACAGACAATGGAACCATCGGTTTCGCTACCTACGGCGGCGACACAAAGATGAGCGGCAACCGCCACTGCTGATCCCGAACTGGATCCGCTTGGGGTGCGATCCAGTGCATAAGGATTCCGGGTCTGCCCTCCCCGAGCGGACCATCCGCTGGTCGAATAGGGGTCACGGAAATTGGCCCATTCCGAGAGATTCGTCTTCCCCAGAAGCACCACACCAGCACGGCGCAGTTGCTTCAAAACGAACGCGTCGCGGGCAGGTGCCGGACCCTCCAGAGCCAGCGAACCGGCGGACGTCATCATTCCATCCGCGGAATCAATATTGTCTTTAATCAAGATGGGTATGCCGTGCAACGGACCGCGGGGGCCGCGGGCGCTCCGTTCCCGATCAAGATCGTCCGCGATCCGCAGAGCGTGAGGATTGAGTTCAATCACCGCTCTTAGGGCGGGCCCGTTCCGATCGACCTGCTCGATGCGCGATAGGAACCACTCCGTCAGGGAGCGGGCGCTCAGGGTTCCTTCTTCCATCGCCTCCTGCAGATCCAATATGGTGCGCGATTCCAATTCGAATGTCGTCATATCAAGACCTGATCCCGTGGTTCGCTCTCCGGCTATCACCGGTGCCCGAGCGCCGCCGGCCGCAAAAAGCGCGCCGCCCCAGAAACCGCTGCGCAAGAAGTCGCGACGCGACCATGCATCCTCCCGATCAGGATCACTCATGGTGTCGAGTTCACGGCTTCACCGCCGCTGACGGCCACGCATTGAAATGGGCGATGTCGAACACCTGAAAGTAATTGCCTCCAAACCGTGTCAGCGTACCCAAGCCGGATGGAAACCTCTCATCTTCATCCTTCAAGACTCGGCAACTCGTTCCCATTGCGTGATGATTCGTTCCTGCTCATGAATATCAAGGTCGTTCGAAACATTCACCTGCTCGAGCTCTCCAGGCACCGTCCAGCCGAAGCTTTCCGCCAGGAACAACAGGTGGTTATTCACAATCACTCGAATTTCACGGCGGTTCGAGCGCAGGATCGACGCTAACTGCGCTACGAATCGACGCTTATTTTGAATCTGTTCCCTGAATTCCCCGAATATCCGGATAATGCTTTCCGCCCTCTCTGGAGCAAGGTCGACGCCGTAGAGCTTCTCGAGAAGGCCGTTCAGGAGGTAGGCCTTCTTCTCGCTCGAAAGCCCATCTCGGTTCATCAAGGCGACGATTGCACGGCTGGTGCGGTGCAGGTCTTTATCCGATGAATTCGCCTTGCCGATGCGCCAGACGAGGTAGTCGATTTCCGGGTTAAAGGAACCGGATTTGGCCAGATTCACGATGCTCGCGAGTAATAAATACCCGAGTATGACTGACAGGACTAATGTGAGAACCTGTCGAAACCGATATTTGCAGTGAAACCATATCTCCCTATCGGTGAGGATGCCCTCCTCCACGAAAATCTGCGGGAATTCACTGGGGTATTCCTTAAGTGCCGCAATATAAACCGCTTCGGAAAAGTCGATCATCTCTTCACGACTGATGTCCTTGCTGGTATTGCTGATATGCGCTTCATCAACACGGGCCGGTAATGGCACGCTCAAGCGTCGGGCAAAATGACATAGGGCAGTGAGAGGCTTGGGATTGCGCTGTTCCCGCAGGCGACGCTGTATGGAGCGATGCCGCCATTGGTTATGGTTGTGAACCTTCTCACCCCAGTTCTCGATGAGTTTCTCGATCAATGCTTCCAGCGAAACCCAATAGCTGGAGAGCATGCCCGGAGATTGAACCTGATCGTTTTCACCCGATAGCACCTTCCGGTAAACAAGAGCGATAAAGATCGCAAGTAAGAGAGAAGTATCCTTGAGCTCTCCCGTCACATCCAGCAACCAAAACAAGGCGATGGGAAACAGCACATAGAGGACATAGACCACCCAGAGCTCGATGCGCGCCCAAAGGATGGCTGCCCCGGCAAGCTTCGAGCTGATGTGATAGAAGCTGACGACGGCTCCGATGGCAGCGATGAAAAGATAACAGATCCAAGCGCTGACGTCAGTATAGCTCGACATTTCAGGGCGCGCCCCTTGCCATATTCACCTACCGCAGTGCCTTTTTCACCTTGGACGGGGTCGTCACAATGGTGCTGTAATACAGCTCCTTTTCATCCCTCAGGTTCCCTTTTACCGAAATCAGACCCGTTTCCAGCAGATGAATCAATGCTCCCTTGGCCTTATCAAAATCACCGTTGACGAGCACCATCAATTCCGGCCCCTCCATCAACGGCTTCCTTGATAGCCTTTGCAGAATGAGGTGTTCTTCTTCTGAGAATTTCAGATCCATAGGCAGCTTTGCCCTGAAACGGATGTGTAGTCGCTCCTATCGCACTCGTATCCAGACGATCCGTGGATGGCGGGTCAAGACAATACCCGCCTCGGTGGAGCCACGCCAACGCGTGGCGGAGACGGGTTGACGGCCAGTCAGGAGCTCCGGCCGCGGCCCGCTGCTCTCATTCGTACAACCTGTGCGCCTCAAGTCGGTCCGGAGGCTGTCGGTCCCGGCAGTCGAAGACGATAGGCTCCGCTGTAAGCAAGGTAGGTGATCAGGGCCATGGCAGGTACCGAGAAACCACCAACACCGGGTACCCACTGAAACGATATCAATACAATAAAAAGGATCTGAGTAAGGATCTTTGTGAGCAGATTCTGATACAGGGGTAAGTAACGGCGGAAGGGACCCGCCAAGCGGTATCGGTAGACGATGATGCCCGGGATCAATCCAACCACGGGGAGTAAGCTGAGAAGAAACGTGATTGCCAAGGTAGCCGGTAGGCGCATCCGCACTCGATGCAGGTAATCGCCGGAAAATTTCTCATCCCGCATAAGCTGGTGTCCGCAACCCGCACACTCTTGATCCAGCGTGCGCTTTCAAACCGGGTAGCACACTCCGGACAGCGCTTTTTCTCTACCAGGTCAAATCGATGTTCACGCTCATCACGGACGGTTTCCCTGGTTGGGGCAGCGAGGATGTTGAGCCGCTTCGGATCAGGATTGGGGGCTTCGCATTTGGGGCAGCGTAAGGCGCTTCGGTATAATTCCCCTCCGCATTCATCGCAGGAGCTCTTAGCCTTTTCTTCCCGCTTCCGGGCGATTAGGGCGGCCAAAGCCAACAGTCCGCTGACGACGGCACACAGGGCGATCATCACCACCGGAAACAGGAACAGAATAAGGACTCCAAAACTAGCCCAGACATCTTCCCCCCAACTCACTAGACTCTGAATGCCTAGATCATCGTCCTCATCGGCATCCGTGAATATGGCCAGAACCTGACTCCTCATCCCGGCAAGAACGAATACAACGGCGGCGATAATCGATGCCGGACCGAAATCCAGTAGGCCGGCATGTTGTATCACCTCCCCGACAAAACCGGCATCATTTGCCGACACCACGCCCAGATAGGTAAGTCCGGTCATCCCGGTCTTGATATATCCCGTTACATCGCTCAACAACTGACGTGCTTCGGCATTCTTGTCGCCCGTGACCTCCAGGAGCGCGAGCAGACCGAGAGCCAGAATGGTCCAATTGCTCGTGAACCAAGTTGGCGTATCGCCCATGCCCTGTATGATACTGGTGTTCTTGAGGTAGGGCAGAAGGTCCCCATATCGAAGCGCAAAGGCAGTCAGAAAAGCGGGTAAAAAAGCACGCGAAGTAAATAGGGCACTGGCCCCAAGACCGTAAAGCAGGGCGGTTAAATCCATCGACTGCAGCTGATCAGCACGCTTTTATCACTACCGAGCGAATGCGACATCTTCCAATCGGAAAGGCGAACGACGTGACAAGCTGAACATTTTTCACGAGAAATGCTTACCTGAAGAGGAAATCTTCGATTAATCTACAGGATTTGCAACCCATGCTTCCCATTACGGTACCCGCGGACTTCCGAATTATAGCCCATCGCGGGGCTTCGGCCTACGCACCGGAGAACACGCTCGCGGCTTTTGCCCTGGCTAAAGAAATGGGCATCGCTGAAATTGAATTGGATACCCAATTGACGACCGACAGCCAGGTTTTTCTGTGTCATGACACCACTCTCGAACGCTACGGACATGGAAATCGCAACGTCGAATCGTGCCGGTCAACGGAACTGGTGGGCCTGGACATGGGATCCTGGTTTTCACCTCATCACTTTGCCGGCGAGCCCATACTGACACTCGGTTGCCTTTTTCAAAACTTCGGCTCCGGTTTCCGATATCATATCGAGCTTAAGGGCAAGGCGCCGTCGCTACCCGATACGGTAATCGATCGGATTGAAGCTTTCGACCTGGCCTCTCACTGCTTCCTGACTTCGTTTTCGCTGGATCATCTCCTTCGGGTAAAAACCATCGATTCCAGCCTTCAAACCGGGTGGCTTATCCACGAGATTGATGATCGAGCGATGAACCGAGCTGAAAAGGCCGACCTCTTTCAGATCTGTCCCCGCGCCCACCAAGTAACGCCACAGACTGTAATCCGGGCCAGGGAAGTGGCCCAGGAGGTCCGCGCCTGGGGCCTTAAGGGGTCGCATATCCAAGTGTTGGCATTAATTTCATCAGGTTCTGCGAGGAAACTGCGACGGGGTTACCATCGACTGGCCGGACTGGCTGAGGAAAGCCTCAGAGTCCCCCCCTTGTATAGGGAATGGTGTTCTCGAATGAACGTTCCGGACGGGAAGTGTATTCCCCCTCGATTAACCGCTTCTGCCCGCTTTCGAGTTTCTCGATGATAAAGGCGTCGTAGAGATCGCCGGTCACCGTGTAAGCACGATAGTCGAGTCGATTGCCGGCAATCTCAACCACCTGAAAGAACTGCGTGTTTTCGGCCATGCGCACGACCTCGACGCCTTCCTCCCGATACTTATCCCAGCGATCCTCCATCAGTTTATACATTTTCGGTCCGCTCACCGAGTTCACATACATGCTGCGGACCATCGATCCGTCGGCATCATCAGCACGGTGTTCAGGTATCTTTCCGCGGGCGTAGGTATGGTCGTGACCCTGTAATATCAGGTCGACATTATGCTTGTCGAATATGGGCTTCCAGAGCTCGCGCTGGGTCTTGTTATCTCGTCCCTCTTTAGAGGAGAACACGGGATGGTGAAAACTCACGATGCACCACTGCTGCCGGTTCTCCCGCAGTCGTTCTTCGAGCCAGGGAACCTGTGTTTCGAGCAGAACGCTCGAGTTCAACACAATGAAACGGGCGCCCTGATAATCAAAGGAGTATACGGTCTCGCTCAGGTCGGGAGGCAGGGATGATTCGACCGGCAGGGCAAATTGGGCGCGCCACTGCAGCGACAACGTCCGTTCTCGTTGTCCATCGTCGGCCAATTTTCGATACTCGTGATTTCCAGTAACGGGAACAACGGGAACGGAAGCATGTATCCAGCCGCCGGCTTTGAACCACTGCGCCCAATCCTGGTCGCGATGGGCGCGGTTGACTAAATCGCCGGCGTGCAGCAAGAAGGCAGCATCCGGTCGTTGCTTGAAGGCCGCCCGGATGGTGCGCGACCAATGCGACAAAAGCGAATTCTGGGCATCGCCGAAGTAGATGAAAGAAAAGGCCGCCGGTTGTTTCGTAGCGGTACGAAACTGGATCCACTCACTCCAGAGTCGCTTGCCGTCCCCCACCCGGTAGGCGTAGAGCGTGTTCCCTTCGAGACGGTCAAAATTAACGGTATGATAGTGTACAGTCAGATCCTCATTGGCAGGATTCTGTCCTAAATCTACTGCCTGTGTGACTGCGCGAATCCGACGGGCGCCGCTATCGAACCTCGGTGCTGGCATCGCCTGCGCAATCTCCGCATAACCACTCCTGATGCTTGTATCGGTTCGCCAGGTCACGGCTGCCGAATTCACCGGATCGTCATTCCAAGTCAGGACGATTCGATCAGGATCGGGACTGGGCGCCTCCCAATGCCTCAGCTTCGGCCGCACCGTATGTCCGGCAGCATGCATCGCAAAAAGCAGGGGAAGCAGGATTGCAAGGGACTGCACCGATCGTATAACGGGCCCGAGGCGGCGACTTCCTGAAAATACCATATCAACAGAGTGGCAGCGAGCCTCCGCCGACACAACCCTCTTCGCAGATCGCAACTGCATGCTCGTTCTCCGAAGCAGCTTGCATCGGTGCGGGTTCGGCCGTTATCTATGGACAATGCAATCATCGCAAAGGAGGCGGATAGCGCATTATGTATAAGACAAGAACAGGAGGATTTTCCATAGGATTTCGGGAGCGGTTTGAGGGCAGTGTGGCCTGGGCGCGGGAAGCCGGTCTGTCAGTTATCGAAACGGCCAATGGCGACCCCGGCCACGTAGATGAGGCGCGTCGGGCCGGGCTTACGGTCTGCACGATCAGCCTGGACAACACCAAAGGTATGCTGTCCGCGGATGAAACTACCCGAAGGTCGGCCGTAGCAGAAAATCGGCTGCTCATTGAGCAATGCAGTGATGGCTCTCCGCTCTGCTACTTCGTGGTTACGGTTCCGGAAGATCCTCACCTGCCACCCGGCAGGAATTTCGAGTTCATGGTGGAGAGCTATGCCCAATTGGAGGACACCTTGCACGATACCAACTCACGCATTGTGATCGAAGGCTGGCCCGGACCGGGCGCCGTATGCTGTACTCCTGAGGCCTTCCGGGCCTTTTTCAAGGAATGCTCAGCGGATTGCTACGGAATCAACTATGATCCCTCCCACCTCGTGCGCATGGGAATCGATCCCATCCGCTTTCTCGACGAGTTCGTCGATCGCGTTTATCACGTTCACGGCAAGGACACCGAAATTCTGGCCAGCGACCTCTATGAATACGGCCATGAGCTTCCCCCCGTTTTCAGGGACACACGCCGATTTGCGGGCGGTTGGTGGCGCTACACCATCCCGGGATTCGGCCTCACACCATGGCCTGAAGTCTTTCGCATTCTTTCGCTGAACGGATACGCCGGAGCGGTGGCGATCGAGCTCGAGGATGACAATTACTGGGAAACCCCGGCCCTGCAAAGAGAAGGGATTCTGACCGGCGCTCAATTCCTCTCTCGCTGCTGACTTCTCTGAGCGCTAAGACTCGGCATCGAGTGATTTCAGGATTTTGCGTGCGAGCGGCTCTTTCACCTCAGCGCGACGGGGAACGGCTTCAATCATCCCTGTACGCGGATTGATCCAAAGTGCGTGGGATCCACCTGCTCGCCGTAATCTCTTTTCGAGGTCGCGGCGCTTCATTAGAGCGCGACGGTCGTCTCAATGGCATCATCAGGAAGCCCTCTCCTCATATCCGCAACTCGGTCTTCAGAAATGAGACGTATTGCATCGCTCAGACTCTGCTTCGCCTGCTCAACCGTCTCACCCTGACCGTTTGCACCAGGTGCTTCCGGGCAGATCGCCCAGTACCCGCCCTCTGGCGCTTCTTCAATGATCGCAGTAAATTCGCCTTTCATTCTTCGAGATTATCTCTTCTATCCTCTGCGTCAATCTCCGGTGTTTCCCCACCCAACTCAAAACTGAGCCACCGCCGTACGAAACGCAAAGTCGAGTGCAAAAGGCGCGTCCGAATTGCCACTTGGCATAAAGCGGAAGCGCGGGGCGGCGGTTCGTCTCCAGCAATTTTGTTCGGCAACGGTCGTCGTCCTCGTGCTCGAATCCGCGGGCCGGTCTCGTTGCGGCCCCGCGGAGACAAGGATTCGCGATGTCAGGGCACGGTTTCGCGAAATTCGAGAACGAGGACCGCTCCGATGAGGACGAAGACGATCTGGGGCGTGGATTATTACGTTACTTTGAGCGAGAGAACGTATCACTGAGGCATGAGGGCGCCAGCCCGAATTGCCTCCAGTGAATGGTTGTGTGCCGGGCAGACCCGACTGCTCGATGGTGATGTTAACATCAGAAGGAAATGACATATGGAGTAAACAAAGTCCAGACCCAGCCCGATGGAAGCGAAGGGTAGCCAATGGCAAGAGTATCACAGCGATGTGGGCTCGAAGGAAGCCTTAGGCAAAGACGCGTGCTGACGAATCCCGGCGCGCCGGGACAACACAAGATGAAGTCCCCTATCCCTCACAGAGTTGACCCGCGTATATCTGATCCCATTGAACGGGATGCGTCGAAAGCAGTCGGAATGACCCCGGGAGAGCCGCTATGTCTCCTGATTTTCAGGAGTGAGCAACCCGCAAGGGGAGCCCAACGCATAGGGGCAGTCAGCAGAGGGCATAAGAGTCGTAAAGGAAACGAGCCGGGAGTATTCGCTGATCCCGTTGAACGGGATCCGACGAAGAATCCGGAGGACTCACCCCGACAAATGCCCGAACGGTGCCTGTGTCGAAGGGCACAGGTAAATGAGAGTAGCAAGTAGGAAGAGCGTCTAATGAACTCATTGCAGCAGTCCAGCTCGGAAGAGTTTGTTGCGTCGCGAATATCCAAAAGCCCGACAGGACAGATTCGGCTCCTGGACAGTATCCTGGAGCGGAAGAACATGCAGCGCGCGCTGCACTTTGCCCGCAACGTCGACGACTGTGTCATCTTCGTCCGAAGCGAGCGGGGAGGGAAACGCATGATGAAATTTCCCATCATTCGGGCTCGTCTTCCCCTGGACCTGACCCTGCCTGATCAGCCGACTTGTCCGACGTAGCCTTGGCGAAGTTGGAATCGCCACTTACGGCCATGCCTCGACGAAGCCCGTCAGGGCGAAGGCGGGACCCGTATGAGTGGTGGTGTGGGAGGGGCGTCCCTATCCCGATGGCAGATTATTATTTTTCAACCACGATTGGATAATGCTCCTCAATCCGATCGAAATCGCGGTCTTTGTGTAGAATTGTGGTTCCCGCCTCGATGGCCACGGCGGCAATCAGGCAATCGACAATGCTTCTGATTGTAATGCCTTTTTTCTGCAATTCCTGGTAAATTTCCGCAGCAAGCATCACCGAAGATCGACCCACATCCAAACACCTCAGCGTTCGGAAATTTGACTCTATCCGTTCGCGTTCTGTGCGTTCTCTAACTCCTTGAATGATCTCCAGCAAAATCAGGTCCAAATAGGCGATCGATTCTCGATCATCGATCTTTTCCTTCAATCTGGATTTCGTCCAGTGATCGCCACCCTCAAGGAATTCAATCCACACGCTGGTGTCCACCAGCGTCATCGTTGAAACCGGCTCTTGCGGTTCTCATCCAAGTCTCCATGCCATCGTACCGTTCCTTCGAGCGAAAGAATCGATTTCTGGTCCTCCTTGCGGATCAGTTCCCTTAGAGCTAGATCAACCAATTCCCGCTTCGTTCGCAGTCCTGTCATTTTGAGGCCCTTTGAGACAAGCTGGTCGTCCAGATTGATATTTGTCCTACCCATACACCAGTATTTTGTTATTTGGTGTATTGTGTCAATGGGTTTCTGCCAACCATTGATTAACTTGCAGTTTTGCCCTGATAACAGCATATTCGCGGGGTTTTCGGGCAATTCTGTTCCGCATCCACTAGGATACAATACCAAAGCCTGAGAACGATAGGTATTTCTGATTCGATACCACGTCAAGAGCCGAAACTCGTCGATCGAGTGCGACAGGTCCTTCGGCTACACCATCCTTCGTTTCCATACGGTGCTGGTTCTGATAGCGGAGACGATGCAAACATTGTCGACTACCGCATCTTTCTGCCACCCATATTTCTGCCCTAAAATCAGGAGACGAGTGGGCACAAAGAAAGAGGGAGCGAGATTCACCGCACAGAATATCCCGATCCATAACCTGCGGTTATCAACTGAACGCTATCCTTGCCACGTGGTAACGTTGTAGCTCGGCAATGCCGGATCCGTGGGTGGTCCACCCCTGAAAGGCTATTTCGGGGACTAGAAAAAGCCCTGGACGTACTTGGTAATGCCCACCATCGGTATAAAGGTGAGGAAAATTCCGGAAATCAGTAGCGCAATCTTCAACTTTGCCCCCATGCGGAGCGCTTTGGGTGTGTGTACGCGATCGGACCACATGATGGCGAAGCACCAAAGGCCGCAAGTCAGCGAAGAGCCCACTAAGGCAGCGGGGGTCACGATGACCACCGGATCTTTGTCCAGGCCCCAGAGGAGGGCGAGTCCGCCACCGCCGACCCAGAGGATAGCGGCGAGCCTGAATTTTTCGATAGCCACCGTTACGCTGGCAATGATTGCGCCCGGCCCGAAGATCCTGAGAGCTCCCGAAAACGATCGGTTCTTGAGTTCGGGATAGCGGGCGGGATCGTCGGTCATGACGGCTAGAATGATTGAAGCACGGACTCCAGGTGTTCAATGACCCACGATTCAGCCGGCTTGCTGGCTGAGGGGAACAACGGGTAGGGCGATGCGTCCCCGCCGAGCCGCAGTCCGCGACGTGACAGCGCGCGAACGCTTCGCCCTACCTTTGCAACTTTGGGTTAACAGCGGGGTTTTTCAACTTGGTCTACTTTTGGCACCCGGTGTTGCTGAGGTGCGTAGTCGCTATGTTCTCTGTTGACGCGGCGGCGTGCTGAGGAATTGATGGGGATACGCCTTGCTTAAGCCATTGCCACAGTCCAACTGGTCTCGCCGCCTGGCAGACCACCTCCTGAGCCGGGCCGGATTCGGCGGTACACCGATAAGGCGCGAAGCGCTCTACCAACTAGGACGGAAAGAGGGAGTAGCAGCGGCTGTTTCATCCCTGGTTGACGTAGTGGAGGATTGGTCGGACTTTCCCATTCCCGAATGGGTGGGCGATCAGAACGAGGCGACCGAAATACGCGGTATCATCGGACGCTTTCGATTTGGCGGATGGTATCTCACTCAGATGCATGAGGCGCAACCTCTGGCTGCCAAAATGCTCAAATTTCATGTCGATCACTTTCCCATCGATTGGGGAACGATTCAGAACAACGCACGTTTTGTTTATTTCTTCCGACACTTCGACATCCTTCGCCAGCGCGCTCTAGCCCGACTTGACCAACTCAACCTCTAAAAAAGTTTTTTTCGGGGGTAAATGGGCTGTCGAGTCGCATAAACAGTGGGGGAAGGTTGGCAGAACAGCCTGTAGTGTAGACCTACCCTCTTCCCAGGCCTCGATATGTTTGTATAATTGGGGGCCATCATGTTTCTGAGGTGCAATCGTCGGCGCAAAGATGGCAAAGAGCATTGCTATTGGAACATCGTGGAGAATAAGCGTGTGGGTGGCGGTCGGGTGGTGCAGAGGCAGGTTCTCTACCTTGGAGAGATCAACGACAGCCAGCGCAGCGCTTGGCGCAAGAGTATCGAGATCTTTGCCGAGGGTAGTGCCCGGCCGGAGCAGGTGGCGCTGTTTCCCGAAGATCGGGCGCCGCCGCTCGAGGAGGAAAGCATCGTACGGATTCGGCTCAAAGATTTGAGGATAGAGCGGCCCCGGCAATGGGGAGCGTGCTGGTTGTCCTGCGTGCTTTATGAACAATTGGGGTTGGGTGAGTTCTGGCGCGAGCGAGTGAGGCCTTCCCGGCAAGGCAGGCGGTGGGCCCATGTGTTGCAAACCCTGGTGGCCTATCGACTGATCGATCCAGGAAGCGAGTGGCGGCTGCACCGCCAATGGTATGAGCAATCAGCCATGGCCGATCTTCTGGGCGAAGACTTCGCCTTGGCCGAGAAGAACACCCTGTATCGCTGCCACGATCGATTGCTGGAGCACAAAAAGGCCTTGTTCGCCCACCTGACCAAGCGCTGGAGCGATCTGTTCAACACCCGTTACGAGGTACTGCTATACGATCTGACGAGCACCTATTTCGAGTGTGATCCGAACCAGGAACCAGCGGCTTCGAGCCGAATCCGCAAGTTCGGCTACAGCCGAGACAAACGTTGGGATTGTCTGCAGGTGGTGATCGCCCTGGTAGTCACCCCGGAGGGCTTTCCGATTGCCTATGAAGTGCTTCCCGGTAACACCCTGGATCAAACCACCTTGGGCGATTTTCTTGCTCGCATCGAAAAGGCCTACGGCAAGGCCCGGCGCATCTGGGTCATGGATCGGGGAATACCTACCGAGGAGGTTTTGGCCCAGATGCGTGCAAGCGACCCGCCGATCGACTATCTGGTGGGTACGCCGCGCTCGTGGCTGGACAAGTTCGAGCAATCGTTGCTGCAAAAGCAGTGGCAGAATCTGCGTGCAGGTATCGACGTAAAACTCATCAGGGAGGGGGGTGAAACTTATGTTTTGGCCCGTAGCAAGGAGCGTCTGCACAAAGAAAAGGGTATGCGTCTGCGCGGTTTGCGCCGATTGCTTGAGAGGCTCAAGAAGCTCCGCGATAGCAAGCGGCGTTACCAGCGCGATACCATCCTCATTAAACTGGGCGAAGCCAAGAAGGAAGCCGGCCCGCGGATCTGGCGTTTACTCGACATTGCCGTAGCCCCCGAGGATGGCCCCGCCAATGGCTCGCCGGTGAGCTTCCGGTTGAACTGGAAGAACTACCGTCAGGCCTATCGCCGGGAAGGCCGCTACCTGTTGCGCAGCACCCTCAGTGCCGACAATCCGCACCGCCTCTGGCACCTCTACATCCAACTCACTGAGATCGAGCAAGTTTTCAAGGAAATGAAAAATGACCTCTCCATCCGGCCCATCCATCACCAAAGGGACGATCGCATCGAGGCCCATATTTTTATCAGCTTCCTGGCTTACTGCCTATGGGTCACTCTGAAGCGTCGCTTGCGCGATCTGGCCCCTGGTCTTACTGCCGTCGAGGTGCTTTCGAAAATGGCGGCGATGCAAATGCTCGATGTAAAGCTACCCACCACCGACGGGCGCACCGTGGTGCTCACCCGTTACACCGAGCCCAGTAAGGATCAAAAGCTATTGCTCAACCAGCTAAAGCTTGAACTTCCTGCACAACCGCCACCAAAAATCGAATCGAAAACTAGCGAGATGTAGTGGAGACCTTTGGTCGTTTATCAACGACTTAGGTCAAAAATGACGCCCAGTTGAGAAAGAGGGGCTAGGAGATTTTCAAGAGTTAGTCCGCGATGTCTCCTGGTCGGAAGGCATGATTCGTATGCTGGATCTCTACCGGAGTTTCGCCGGCAGGGTTAACGAGAACTTCGCCCGTGAGCTGATGGAGCTATTTACCTTGGGAGTAGACGGCGGATACACGGAACAGGATGTGGCCGCCGCCGCCGCCGCTTTCACCGGCCGACTGCTACGGAGGCAGTTTCCCTACCAGGCCTACCAACTCCGGATGGAGCGGGGGCATCCCGTCCAGGACACATCGGTTAAGTCATTTCTGGGCACCACGATCGTGACGGGAGACAACGCAATCGATATCATATTCGAAAAGATTCAGTGCGCCTACCATATGTCGTGGAAACTTTGGCGCTACTTTGCCTCCCCCAACCCCGACGAAGCGCTTCTGCAGGAGTTGGCCAGGCGGCTGAAGTTTGACTACAGCTACGAACTGCTTCCGCTGCTGCGGGACATATTCCTCAGCGAGGAGTTTTATCAATCGGCCTGTATTGGCCGCCGGGTAAAGGACCCGATCGATTTCGTGATTTCGGTAACTCAAGCCCTGGAAACCGACCTCATCCCCCCCTACACGGGTATGCTGGCGCTGGAGCGATTGGGCTACCACCCAATGTTTCCACCGGATATTTCAGGCTGGCCGGAACCGGAAGGGGTGGGCAATCAATGGCTTACGGCCGGAAACTCGATGGTTCGTTTCAATCTTCCTACAATATGGAGCTATGGATCCGCAAGGCTGCTGGGCAGCCAACGTGCCTTGCGCACGATCGGCGAAGATCAGATGCAGCCGCAGATCGACCTCGACCTGATTGCGCCCGCGGAACTACGCCCGCCCACTAACTTCAACCTCCTCGTAAACCGGCTCAATGATCGCCTTCTTCCCTTCCACCGACTGAGGTCCACACAACGGCGTGCCCTCTACGATCACTACTTATCCATTCGCGAGCGAGTTAATGAGGAAACCGCGTTGCGTGAACTTATTCGTCTGATGCTCGCGTTACCTGAGTTTCAATTACACTGAGAGGAGCAATCGAATGTCCGAGGAGTCCCCGTTTTCGACCGGTCCAATTGAGCGACGCCAGTTTCTGAAGCATTCGATTCTGGGTGCTTCGGCCTGTTTGACGTTACCGACATTTCTCGAGAACACGATCTTCAGCCTGGATGCCCGGGCCCAAAGCCTCGCCTTCTCGGGCCAGGACGGTCGCATCCTCGTGATCGTTTAACTGAGCGGCGGCAACGACAGCCTCAACACTGTAATCCCCTACCGGAACAATATCTACCTCGCGGAACGTCCTACGCTGCGCCTGACCGAGGAACACGGGGTTCATCCTTTAGGCATGGACCCGAGGACCTCGGACGAACTGGCTTTGCACCCCCATCTGACCCATCTACGGGACCTCTGGGAATCGGGCGAACTGGCCATCGTGAACGGTGTTGGCTACCCCAATCCGAATCTTTCCCACTTTACCTCGTTCGACTTCTGGCATTCCGGGCGACCCAATGAACCGGTAAGCGACGGTTGGCTGGGCCGGTTCTTCGACCATCAGTGTTCCGGTTGCGATCCCACGGCCGCAATCAACTTTGCCAGAGGTTCCAATCTCGCATTTAGTTCGAATGGAGCCGGCGCCAATGCCAGTATCTCCATCGCCGACCCGGAGAGCTACTCCTGGTTCGACCTGAACACGACCGATCGTGAAGTCGACCTGGAGGAACTCTACCGCCGTCTCACCGGAGTCGATCACCCTGTGGATCCGGGCTTGAGCGAAACCGACGATGTCCTCGCCTATGTCCAACGATCGACTCACAACGCGCTGATCAGTTCTCGAACCGTACTTACGGCACTCGCCAATGCCACCGGAGGCAGCGCTGGATTTCCTCACGTCGAGTTTCCCGATACCCGCTTGGGTCGAAACTTTTCCGACACCGCAGCGCTGATTTCGGGCGGACTGAACTCGCGTATATTTTATGTATCTCAAGGCGGCTACGACACCCACAACAACCAGATAACGGAGGGGTCCGGTCCCCTCGAAGGGAGACACGCGGATCTGCTGACCGAGCTCAACGATGCCCTTGGCGCCTTCATTGCCGAAATCAAGGCACAGGGAATCTGGGAACGGGTTCTCATCTTCACATTCAGCGAATTCGGCCGCAAAGTCGTCGAGAACGGCAGCAGTGGCACCGACCACGGCGCCGCTGAGACTCTGTTCGTCACCGGCGGCGCAACGAAACCAGGATTTTACGGCAGGCTGCCCAGTCTTGCTCAAGCGGCGCGTATCAAGAATGACAGTCTCGAGCACAATGTGGACTTCAGAAGCATCTACCGGACGGTGCTGCAATCCTGGCTGGAAGTGCCGGAGAATGTAATTCCTGAAATACTCCCCTCTGGGGATTTTCCCGTTTTATCCTTCGTCTGATGCCATCAAGAATGATAGAATGGCTTATTGGCTCGATCCGGCAGGTTGCTGCCGCGACCGGACGGACGGCGCTTCTTGCACAGGCCCTGAGTGCGATCGCCGCAAATCTCATCCTCGCTGCGGAGACTCCTATTCCGATCGAGCTGGTGGCAATGACAGGCGATATTGCTCCAGGAAGCGAAGGCGCCGTGTTCAGTAGCTTGAGCGACCCCAAGTTGAATGATTCCGGCACTATCGCCTTCAAGGGTCAGGTGAATGATGACAGTAGCGGGGCCGGGCAATCCGCGCGCGAAGGCATTTGGTTAGCCGATGAAACGGGCCAGCAGCGCCTGCTTGCCCTGGCCGGATTTACGTCAGCGCCACTCCGGGAGGGGCTGAATGCTTCCTTCTCGAGATTTGGTCCCCCTGCTCTTGATCCCGACAACAACGTCGCCTTCAAGGCTACCCTGGACCGGGAAGGGCCAGAAATTTCATTCGCTAACAATGAAGGAATCTGGCTGTCGGACGGAGTCGGTGGTTTCTGGCTGGTGGTTCAAAAAGCTTCGCCGGCAATCATCAACCTGACTGGCGCTTCGAGCCCGGGTATCAATTTCCCGCCCAGGTTCAGAACGCTTTCCAACCCCATCCTAAGCACGAGTGGAACCGTCAGCTTTTCGGCCGACCTGGCCAGCGGTGTTTTTGAAGTAGCATCGGGGGTCTGGTACGTGCTGCGCCCCCCGAGCGACGCCGAATCCGCGAGCCTACCCTCGCTATTGACCCTGTCAACAAATCCACTCGATGGCGAAGACATCCGCTTCATCGCTTCGGGCGTTGGGCTTGATCTAGTCAGCGTAATAAGCGGGCTCGTGTCCATCGGCAGCTCCGACATTGAGGCCGTGATCGGCATGGGATTCCCGGGAGGCCTCGAGCCACTCTATCAGATTGGGGACCCTACCCCGTCAACACTCGGCGAGCAATCTATTTACCTGCTCGGCCGTCCCGCAGTGAGTAGCCCATCGCTGTTCGCATTCTAGGGTGGTGTTTCGAGCGAGGTCATCGGGGAAGGGATCTGGCTGCAAACCGAACAGGGCACGCGCGCGATTGCCCTGACCGGCGATTCGATTCCGCATGGAGGGAAGGTGATCGAGTTTTCCTCGTTTCTCGATCCGGCTCTCAACAATAGCGGTTATCTCGCCTTCACTACCTATTTTCGGGAAGCCGGTGCGCCCACAGAATTGCCGCTTCGCCATGGTGACCAGGGAATCTGTTTCTCCGGTCCCGACGGCGTCATGCATCTGGTTGCCCAAGCAGGTTTTCACGCACCCGGCGCCCCTGAGTCCGCCTATTTCTGCAGCTTCGGTTCTCCCCGAATCGATAACCGCGGCCAAGTGGTATTCAACGCCTTGCTCGATTCCATCGATGACTCGGTGCAGGCCTCCACCGACGGTGGCGTCTGGGCATGGACGGCAGACCGCGACCCGGCGCTTCAACCGGTTTTGCGCAAAGGGCAATCCTCCGAACTTCCGGGGGCTGAGGGAAGAACAGTTACCGGCGTTGCCGCAACCGATTTTAACAATGCAGGCGAAATCGCCCTGCTGGTGACATTTAACGATGGCTCCAATGCCATCTATCGAGCCCGCCTCGATTCCGAACCGAGTGGGGATCCCTCTCTTTTCGACCCCGCTTTTCGCATTTCCGAGCACTGGAAGTTCCTGCCCTGGTTTGGCTTCTTCAACGACAGCTTCGCGGGATGGATCTACCATGCTGAGCATGGTTGGCTTTTCACCATCGGTGAGAGTTCAAGCGACTTCTTGGTCTGGAGTTTTGACCAAGGCTGGCTTTGGACCGGGCAAGGCATTTATCCCTACTTTTTCCGGCTTCAGGATGGCGCTTGGATTTGGTATCAGAGGGGTTCGGAAGCCCCGCGATTGTTTTACAATTTCGCTTCCTCCGCTTGGGAGACCTTCGACTGATTCCTGCTTACCCGGTTATCTCAGAATGATAAGTGGGTGAGAAAGTGAACCCGTATTGTAAGGCTAGTCTCCGCCGCCTTGCGGTGCCGGCTACGCGTCACTAGATAGTTCACTACCGTGACAGAGTTCCAACACAGGCACCTTCCTCTCATCGCTTCCGGAATTGGAAGATGTCGCGTTTGCACGCTCGGTAGTGAGATAACCGCGCTAGTTCTGCTCGCGGCCGTTTACTGTTCTGCGGAGCTCATCGAACTTGAAGCCCAGCGCGACAACACCCTTTTCGAAGCCCTTCCGCCGTTTCACGCCTCCAGTTCCGAAGCTAACCGCAGCAACGGGGGCGGCGACCACCTGTTCTGCGGGCGCAGCAAGCAAAGTCAAGAGGCCCTGCAGCGGCGACGCGGCCTAATCCATTTCGCGGTCTCGGACGCTATCCCGTCGGATGCCCACGTCACTGACGTTACTTTAGTGCTGTATCTCTCCCAGACCATCACCGAGCCCGCCTTCAAGGCAACTGAAGTGACCTTGCACCGTCTGGGTCAGAATTGGGGTGAAGGCCGTTTCGACCCGGACGGACAGGAAGGCGGAGGCGCCAACGCCCAATCCGGGGACGCCACGTGGCTCCATACCTTTTTCGCTGCGGCAATGTGGGCGGAACCATGGGGAGATTGGGAGCCCTCGCCATCGGCCACTGCCATGATTGGTAATCGAAACCTGTTTTACTCCTGGTCCGGAGAAGGTCTCGCCAGCGATGCGCAGAATTGGCTGGAGGATCCGGCCGGAAATTTCGGCTGGATCCTTATCGGCGACGAGTCCGAAGCGGGCACGGCGAAACGATTCGACAGTCGTGAAAGTTTTGATTTTGACATCGTTACAGGAAATCGAACGGCACCGCGTCTGATTGTCGAATACGTGGTCCCGGGAGATGCCTCAAGCAGCCTCTGGCCCGATTCCATCGACTTGGGACAAGGATGGAGGTGGTCGGCCTGGTGGGGTACTTTCAATAACGGTTTCTTCCCTTGGATTCTCCATCAACAACATGGTTGGCTGTATATCAGCGGGACCGATCCGGCAGGAGTCTGGGTGTTCGACTCCGAGTTGGCCTGGTGGTGGACCGCCGCTTCAATCTACCCGAGCCTGTTCCGGGCCCATGATGAAACCTGGTGGTTCTTTGATGTAGAATCCAGCGAGCCACGCTTTTTCTATAACTTCGCCTCGGGCTCATGGAATGCAATTGATTGATTGCGGAGCCGATGGGAATCCGCGGGGTCCCTGAGTAAACATCCCCACAGGTTTCCGACAGGTACGCTCACGTCCCACTTCGGCGGGTCGCCCAAGCGGCCGCCAGGCACGGGTAGGGCGACCCTTGAACCGTGAACCCGAAACACAAAACCCTACTCCCCTGCGTTAACTTCTGATTTGGACCTCTCGAAGCCGTAGTAATTTGCGATGGCGAGACCGGCCGCGATACTCGTGAAGACGTCGTGCTCGATCAGTCGACCAGGAAACAGACCTTCTAGCAGCGTCTGCACCATGGGCAGCTTCGAAGAACCTCCCGTACAGACCACGGCATCGATTTGGGTGGGTTCCAAGGAGGCAGCAGCCAGCAGTCTCACTAATTTCGCCTCGATGCGATGGAGCAGTGGGGTCAGCCTCGTTGCGAGTGCCGTTTGGGCCAAAGGAATCTCCAAGTCCAGCTCCGAGACGCGAATAAAGGTTTGAGCCCTCGTCGCCAAGCCGACCTTCGCCTCTTCGATGGCCTGAAATACGCGGAACGACAGGTTCAAAGTGATCAGATTGAACAGGCGTTCGAGCTTTTTTCCGGTTTCACCCCCCTCCCTCATGCCGCGCAGAATACGTTCCCGAATATCGTTGCGATTCAGTTCATGGGCATGTTGCCAGACCAGAAGCTTGTCTTCAAGATCATCGAACCGGAATTCGACCTTGGCCGGATCCCGCAGACTGGTCATGCTACTGCCAGGCACGAGGACGCCCCGGCCGATCTCCGGAAAGACGAAATTTCGGTATATGAGGGAATCGATGGCGTCTCCACCGACTGCCACGCCGTCGGTGGCGAGGATGGAAAATCCGTCGGCGCTACGCTCGAGAAGACACAGATCCAACGTTCCTCCGCCGAAATCAAAAGTCAGAATTAGCTGTCCCTTGGTCGACGGGTTGTCATGCAGGAAGCTGAGACTCGCAGCAACCGGCTCGGGGTATTCATGGACACCGTGAAACCCAGCATGCGCACATGCCTCCCTCATTCGGATGAGCGCCGTTGTGTTGGCGTCCGCTGACATCCCGTGGTAGTTGATCGGCCTGCCAAAGTGCGCGCCCCAGCTCTCGGCAGTTCTGTTCGTCGCATGCTCCAACTGCTTTCTGATGCCCTCCAGCATGGGTGTGATGAGCGCAACCAGACGAAAATTCCTGGAGAATACCTCCACACTGTCCAGGCTGTCGTCGCCCAGCCAGGTCTTCACACTTCGGAAGAGCCGGCTGGGCAGACTCCTGTCGGTAAAGGCGTGCACCTTGACCCAGTCTTCGAAATAGCCGGCCATGGTATCGATGCTCAACAGAAACTCGCCCACTTCCTCCTTCTCCAGGCGTATGCGCCGCCCCACATTGTCGCTCAGATAAGACTCGGTCGCGCCACGTCCTACACGAGGCTCGAGCTCCCGGTTGAGATAAAGGGCACTCGGCATTACCGTGGGCACGGTGAACCCAGGATCGAGCTCGACCATTCGCAACTGTTCGCCATCGAACACCGCCGCAGAGGAATTAGTGGTACCGAAATCTACGCCGATTCCGAGAGCACCCGGGCTCTTTTTCTCCCACAGGAATACGCTACGTTTGGGCATCAGAATTCACGAGGATTTTCGGTGACAGATTACCTCCGTGAGCTCGCGAATTCTGCCGGAGAGGAACAGAAAATCAAGCAGAAATCGTCATAAACTGCTGCAATCCAATGCCTTAACAAGGTTAATTAAAACTTTAAAGCAGTTCTGTCAATCACCAAAAGCAGATTTCCGATACTTCTAAATCGGTCTTTCCAAATCTCCGATATGGCATCTTTCCCTCCTTATATTGCAGTTGAACATCGAGAATATCTCAGCGTAATCCTCGAGCGTGGAAACGATCCGAGAATACCCTGCAAGCGGTTCCGCAATAGGGGGATCATCGGGGTGCAGTGCCAAGCGCACGCCGGATCGTACTCAGAAAAGCGCGAGGCATAGTTTCCGTTGTCATTATCCAGTCAATTTCCGGTGAGAAACGACGTGGGGTAATAAGCCTGATCAGCATACCCTCGCGGGCTGCCCGCTTCAATTCACTTATTCTGCATTTTCACTCCTGAACGCCCTACTTCTGAACAGCTGAATCGGGATCTGTGTCAGCTTTTCAAAAAGAGGTTTGACGCAGATGCGGAGATCCAGTTCACGGTGGTGAACGGGATGTCGTCCAATGCGGGTAGCCTCTTCCTACGCTACGGCAGACAAAAAATAGATTGGCGTTGATGTAAGTTGGATTATATCAGTTTAGGTTAAAAGAACCGATACCCGGCTTCGAAGTGCCGGCTCGGCAAACAATTGGAGCTACGTTCAAGGACAAATTCACATGAAGATTGCAAACGATATCACTAAACTGATCGGAGCGACACCGTTGGTGCGCCTCAACCGCGTTACAGAGGGAATCGGCGCCACCGTCGTGGCGAAACTGGAATTCTTTAATCCGTTGGGTAGCGTGAAAGACCGCATTGGCCTATCCATGATCGAAGCCGCCGAGCGAGATGGAAAGATCAACGAGAATACCGTTATCGTTGAACCAACCAGCGGAAACACCGGCATCTCTCTGGCATTCGTGTGCGCGGCGAAAGGCTATAAGCTTGTCCTCACCATGCCCGAGACGATGAGCGTGGAACGGCGTAACATTCTTAAGGCGTTGGGGGCTCAACTAATCCTCACGCCAGGGGCCGGCGGGATGCCCCAAGCAATAGAGATGGCGGAACAGATCGTAGCGGAGACCCCCAATGCATTCATACCACAGCAATTCAAGAACCCGGCCAACCCGGCCATTCATCGGGAGAGCACCGCCTTGGAAATCTGGCGAGACACCGATGGATGCGTTGACATCATCGTTGGCGGTGTCGGAACCGGGGGCACGGTCACCGCCTGTGCGGAAGTACTCAAACCGAAGAAGGCAGGCCTGAAGGTCATAGCCGTCGAACCCGCTGCCTCAGCCGTCCTCTCGGGACAACCGAAAGGGCCTCATCCGATTCAAGGGATCGGGGCAGGATTCATTCCCGAAGTGATGCGTGTGGAACTGATGGACGAAATCGTTCAGGTGGAAACGGACGAGGCCATTGTAATGGCGAGGCGTCTGACAAGGGAGGAAGGCCTTTTTGTAGGCGTTTCCTCCGGGGCTGCGGCAAGCGCCGCGCTCGCGGTTGCTTCCCGCTCGGAAAGTGAGGGAAAGCTGATCGTCGTGGTTCTTCCTGATACCGGAGAACGCTATCTCGGAACTCCAACTTTCGCGGAAGCTGAAGACGCAAGCTACCTGAAGGTTTGATACCAATCACTCGAAGAGGAAGGCTGCGATTAATCTTCCACCCCAAGTTCCTGCTCCACGGTGCGCACAATTCTGTCGTCAACCGGCAGTAATTCGTCCCTTTTCTCCGGGTAATTGAATTGATTCAGAAAATAGCGAATGGCATTCAACCGGGCTCGTTTCTTGTCATCCGATTTGATAATCATCCAGGGACAATCGGCCGTGGAGGTATAAAAGAACATGTCCTCCTTGGCTTGGGTATTTTCGTTCCACTTGCCCTGCCCCTCCATGTCCACCGGACTCAGTTTCCAATGTTTCAGGGGGTCGTTCAGACGGCTGGAAAACCGCTTGTGCTGCTCATCTTTGCTTACGGAGAAATAAAACTTGAACATCGTGATGCCGGAACGGATCAGCATGCGTTCAAATTCAGGGACCGAGCGCAGGAATTCTTTGACTTCGTACTGATTGCAGAAACCCATGACCCGTTCAACCATAGCGCGGTTGTACCAACTTCGGTCAAAGAGAACGATTTCCCCATGAGTCGGTAAATGCTGTATGTAGCGTTGAAAATACCACTGCGCCCGTTCGGTCGGTGGGCTTTTCCAAGGCAACCACCCGGCACCCGCGCGGGTTCAGGTGTTCGACAAACCGCTTGATTGTGCCCCCTTTGCCGGCGGCATCCCGCCCCTCAAAGAGGGCCACAATTCGATGCCCTTCCTCCTTGACCCAGTTCTGCAACTTCAAGAGCTCCACATGCAAGGGCATGATACGCTCAAGATAGGCCATGGTTTTCAGCTTCTTGAGTGGCCCGGTGCGGTCATCGGCTGAATGCTCTGTTTTTTTTCTCTTTCTGCGACTCTGTTTTAGCCTTAGTCCTTCCGCATCGACGCCACTGGGTTTGAGCTTCCCGGCTTTTTCAGTCTCCAAAACGAGCTCTGCCACGCCGGGAGAACCTTTCCCTTCTTTTTCCGATGCTGTCTTCGGGGCCGCTTCCAGGGCTCCAGCAATCTGCTCCTCGGCCGCATCCAGATCGGCGGGTTCCCGGCTCAAAAGCACATCGTCCTTAATTTCATCATTGGCGTCGCCCACGGTTACTCGTCGCGCCTTCTTCTTTCTGGCAATAAGATTTCCCGATGTAACCTTTTTCTCTTTGCCTTTCCGGGACGTTCGATTTTTCGGTGCTGCCTTCATAGTTTACTCATCCTTCTCTAATATATTCCGCCCTAGCGTCGTGTCCGCCTTGCTGAGGCTGAAAATGGCTCTGGCATCGGCATGCTTATTTGTCGGACACAACACTAGTCGGCGATAAATCATGTGTATACCTTCGATTCGGCGACGGACGGAATCTCCGCAATCATGCGTTTCAAATCGGGTTCATCCACCATATCCTGGGCTGACTGGATGCTGACCCATTTCCGCTGTCTGACTTTGGATTCGGGCCACTTGTCAAGGACCTCCTCGACTGCAAGCGGAAAAATCGTCACACTGCAGGTGCCGCCCCATTTCTCAAACTGAAAGCCTCCCATGGGCGTTATCTGTATTCGGCCTTTGACCCCGGCCTCCTCGTAGGCCTCTTGAAGTGCCGATTCGGCAGGGGAAAGACTCTGTTCCACGATTCCCTTGGGAACAATCCAGCGTTTCCGTCCCCGGGTTGTGATGAGCAGAACCTGAAATTCGCCGCCTATCAGGCGATACGGGATTGCGCCGGACTGGCTGTAGTACCACACGGGCTTTTTGGTTTTCAATTCCACAGGTTGCTCCTTCACCTAAGCCATCTCTTCCTCGGCTTTGGTCTTGGCAATTCGTTTAGCAAAGTAGTAGACCCGCTTCAGGAATTCGACAATCTCCGACTCAAAGCGAAAAGCGGCCAGCCGGTTGGGCGCTTCTGCGGTGAGGCGGTTGGCGAGGTGGTTTTCGGCGTCCAATGCCAGCTCGTTGACTTCCCCCTTCGCATTCTGAACTTCGGCGGCCAGACTCTTGTCGAAAACGACCAGGGCTTCGATCGACTGCTCTACAGACAGGCACACCCACTCGTGCAACGCCTGGAGCACTTCCTCGGTTGAATCGCTGATCTGCAGGATCTGCAAGAGAGATCCATCGTGTTATCTGCGCCAGGGAACCGATTAGACCGATCCAGATGACTACTCCCAGCACGTTAAAGAGCACATGAACTACGACGGCCTGGACCGCCTCACGCGGCTTCCCAATAGCGGCCAGCAGCAATAGGGCATATTTGGTGATTTTGAAGGCAATGATTTGAGCGGTAACGGTGGTACCGATATTGGCGCCCATAATGATGCCGACCGATTGGGTCAGCGTCATCAGGCCGGCGGTGATAAATCCGACTACCAGCACTGTCGTCACGGAGGAAGACTGGATGACGGCCGTGACGAAGGCGCCTTGAAGCGGTTGGTGGTGATTCGGGCGAGCAAATTCTTCATGCCACTGCCGGCAACCACCTTGAGAGCGTCGGTCATCTGTTCCATCCCGTACAGGAAAACGGCCAGACCGCCGAACAGACCCATGGCGATGGTCGCTATTGGCAGGTCGCTGGTGGTATCCACAATACCTTCATTAGGGACCGGGCCTCGCTCCGCCCGGGAGAGGCGAAGCCCTTATCCCGGGATTTAATGAAATGTCGGATTCAGGAGATTGTCGATTTGATCTCTTGCCATAAATCTTCGTAGGATTTGGCTGATCGGGATCGGGGTCGATAGCAGGCTACGGGTTCGCGGCGGCGCCCCATTTGCTCTATATCCGAAAGATAGGGAATGTGGCTTTTGAGAAACCGACCGTTTTTCGCCGCTATCTCTTCCATGGTCTCCAGGTGGATCTTCTTGCGCTTTTCGACCATCGAAAAAAACCCTACTATTTTGGATCGATCCAGTTTCTTCGATTTAAAAAACCGGATGAGCTGGTCATAGGTTCTCATAGACAGCGTGGTGGGTATGCAAGGTACAAGCAGATAGTCAGCCGCGCTGAATATATTTTCCGCAAGCAGCGTGATATTCGGGGGGCAATCTAGAAAGATGTAGTCATATTCGTTTTCCAGGGGATTCAGAATGGTTCTCAATTTTCGCCTGGAACGTTTGAGCTTGTCCAAGGCGATGTCCAGATTCCGATAGGAAAGATCCGAAGGCAACAGGTGCAGATTTTCATAGTCTGTCTCTCTGATATTTTTCTCGACCTGTTTCCCACCCTTGAGGAGTTTTTTTCTGTTGAATTTTCTGGCTGGCCGAATGCGGAAATAGAAGGATGCCGACCCCTGAGGGTCTAGATCACAGAGCAAGGTTGGCGCCCCTTCCCGCGCGGCAAGATAAGCCAGGTTGACCGCAACCGCTGTCTTTCCCACGCCGCCTTTGATGCTGTAGGGGGCGATAATCTTCACTCTTGTCCTCCGATCCAGATTTATCCAAACAGGGCGCGAAATAGTCGGATGTTTTCCCTGCGATTGAAGTGCTCAAAAGTCTCCTGGAAGGCCAGACGCACTGCGATCTGTCTATGATGTAAATTGGCGATTAAGCCCCCGATCGCGGCGGCCACGTCCAGTTCCTCACCTCTATGATGATCTTCCGCTACCAGGTTTTCAAGATAGAGCTGCAGAGATTCCTGCTGAACAAACAGATCGTTGAAATCACCCAGGTTGTTCTGAAGTTCTTTGAGCTGCCTGATCAGCAGTCCTATCTCGTGCTGGGGAAAGAGGGACTGAAAGAATTCCATGGAATAGCGTAGTTTTTTGCAGTCGATCCGCAGCGCGTGCAATTCTTCGTCAGGGGAGGCGTCTGTAATTTTGATCCCGCGAGAAACCACGTTGCAATAGGTTTTACGAATGATTCTTCCGGCTAGTCTGTTTACCTGTTTCTCAGCGTTTTTTGCCCCCGGAACGCCATCCTTGGGCGGTGCAATGAGGAAGCTTTCCCAGTTTTCCAGAATATCCTTATAAACAGGTGTTTCCAGGGCTCTGACCAGTTTTCGGTGCTCTTTCCGACGTTCTTTACGCAGGAATTGAAACAGAGGGTCCAAGCTTGGCCGCAGCCTGCCGGGCAGTATTTCTTTGTAATACGCCTCCTTAAGCAGATACACATCCAGATCCCGCAGGCGGTTGGTCAGTTTGCCCACATATTGAAAATCCTCCTTGAAACGGCGGGTAACGTCTTGGGGCAGCACCTCTTTGATCTGGCTTAAGGCTGAACGGGTGCGCCGCACTGCCACCCTGAAATCGTGCAGGAACTCGCTGTCAATATCCGCCTTAATCCCCGCTTCGTTCTGCCGCATGATTTGCAGCAGACATGAAAAGATTACCCTCGCCGCCCGGTTGCCCGGCATCTCCGGATGTAGCTGAACGTTCAGCTTAGCCGAATAGTCCCCGGGTTTTTTTCCTGACACGGCCGATGCGATATCAAGAATATCTCCGGCATTGGGCGCCAGACCCAGGTCGGCCACGAATTGTTCGAATTTCCGAACGTTTTTCCGGTAGCCTCTTAGTGGTCTCAAGATCAAGGTATTAACCAGGGCCGTGTGCTCCTGAACGTTCAGCAAGCGAATCTCTTGCAGGTCGACTCGCAAAACAGTCTTATCATCTTTGTTCAAAATCCGGATGCCCCGGGTCCTTGTTTCAATGCTGAACAAAGGCAACAACGCACGTACATCCATTTTCGATTTCAGCGTCTGTCTGAAGTGGCTTTCCGGGAAGTCCCACCAGAATCTGGGTTGTTTTCGGGAAGGCCAGGGTACGGATTCGACCTCTGCCTCGTCTTTTAGCCTGTGGAGGTGGAAGGTCTGCGCTTTATTGAACAGCATCAATTGCGCGCCGTAGAGCAACCAGTCGAACGTATCGTAGAAGCGACAGGTTTCACGAATGGAGGGCTCCAGTTTGATCGGATATCTTTTTGCAATGTCGCCGATCATAGTCTTCCCGGCACGTGATTCGGGCACGAGCATTCTATATGCAATTGCCATGTTCAGGTTGATCGGATTCCTCAAATTCTGAAATATGTGCTTCCGGTCAGGAAATCTTATCTGCCATCTGGCAGAGTATCTGGTAATACTCGTCTCGAGTCTGAATAATACCTGTGGTTCCTGTAAAATAACTGCATCCATTTTCACGCCGCGTTTCGAGCGTACAGATTGTGCAATCCGCCAACCTGCGGGAATGCGACCACCTTCCCATTTTCCGGTGGATCCGTTGCCCTTGGTACCGGGCAGGCCTTGTCTAACAACAGATGAGTGCGGCAACGATGGTAGCAGTCAAAATATGATTCAAGGATTCTGTGCAGATGCGCTTCGTTGAAGATGATCACGTGATTCAGGCAGTCTCGACGGATTGAGCCGATGATCCGCTCGCAGTATGGATTCTACCACGGTGAGTGATACGCTGTTTTCCTTTCTTTGATTTCCATCGCCGCCACACGCGAGGAAAATTGCTCGCTGAAGATGCAGTCATTATCCCGAAGCAGGTATCTGGGAGCCGTGTCCCACGGGAAGGCTTCCACAATCTGTTGGGCGGTCCAACTCGCCGTAGGATGCTCAGTGACATTGAAGTGCACGATTTGCCGTCTGTCGTGCATCAGAACGATAAAGACGTAAAAAACCCGAAACGAAGCCGTGGGAACAGTAAAGAAATCGATTCCCGCAATGGCTTTGGCTTCATTCGACAGAAACAATCTCCAAGTTGGTGCGGGGGTGTACTCTTGCTTCTGATCCGATACCGGTCGACAGTCGCCTTACACACGCTGACACCCAGTTTCCCTAGTTCTCCAACGATCCTTGGGGTTCCCCAAGTCCGATTGGCCCGACTCATTGTTTCGATAAGTTGTCGAATTTCCGGATCAATCTTGGGTCTGCCTGCCGTCCTCCCTTGACTCTTGCGGGCCCAAAACCTTCGAAACCGCCGTTTCTGCCAGTCCATAACCGTGGATGGGCGAGCGATGTGGAGAATCTGCTGCCAACCGTCGACGAATCTACAATACACGACCCGAAAGAGACGGTCGAGGTCGCTGAACTGCGATTTCCTGCCGCTTCTTGCAAGCACCATCAGTTGCTGACGCAAGGCTAGATTCTCAAGCACCAGGGCCCTTCTATCCCGTAAACCAGACGCGAGAGTCTCGACGATCAATTCCGGCCAGCAAACCATCGAGCGAGACTCCACCATGGCCGTCGTAAGGTCAACAGCATCAACTTCGACGAGTTTTCAGGAACCACAATGTTCTGAGTCTGTTGGTTCGCCGAACTGTGGAGCCTCATGCAACTCAAGAGCCAGCTTCCGATTCACCGTTCATTCCGCACTATCCATGAACTCGAAAATACGCAGAACCGAAACCAACATCGCCTCCTACGATCCGGAGCAAGCCGAAGGCGTTCGACGGGATCCGCCACGGAAGGTGTCCCTCCCGAGGCGGCGTGCTACCTCGGCATCTCCGTCATGAAGATCAGGCATGGTGTCTGCTTCTATTCGCTGTACACGTCCCTGCGATGCCCCAGCCGAATCACTTCGATAACGAGGCGATCAGTAAGCACGTCATAAAGAATTCGGTAATCGCCGACGCGAATGCGATAGCTGCGCTCACTTCCGGAAAGCTTCACGCAACCGACCGGAAACGGATTGTCCATCAACGCTTCAACGGCCGCGATAATCCTTGGTATGTACGCTGGCGCGATGCGGCGAAGATCCTTCTTCGTGGACCTCCGCCATTCAAGCCGGTAAGAGGCCATCCTGCTTCAGCTCCCTGAGCATTTCCTCATGCGATACAGTGGGCTCCTCTCGGCGTTCGGCTATGGCGGCCAAATCCTCAAGATCCTCTAGAAGACGCTCGTACTCCTCGATCGGCAGCAGCACTGCTGTCTTTTTCCCGGTCTCGTCAGTAAGATACTGGGGCCCTATACTCATGGCCCAATTATGCGGCCGAAGCTCTCAGGAGTCGAGGCGCTTTTCGTGCTGCCGCTGAACGCTGTAAGCTCAGTAGACAACCCCACGCCTCTCCACGCAGCCGCCGCAGACATCCTTCCTGTGCATCCACTCGGGTAGGTTGTTTTCATCATATAGCCGACAGCGGCCAAATTACGATCTCCGTACTCACCTCATCCCCTTCGCGCAAAGCGCAATGACCCCCCATCGATTGGCATAGCGTCGAGTATTTTCAGCCGGGTTGAGTGTTTTCTTCCTCGCCTCTGCTGGATCCCTACTTCCCTGCTTTGAGATCCGCGATCGAAGTCGACAACCGGCCGCTGCCAAAGCCCAGGGAGTCGAAATTCCGCCCGACCGAGGTGGATTTGAGCTGGCGGCTGGCACACTTGGTGAAATAGGCCCGCAGCCTCTTGAACGGCTCTCTTTGCGGTTCTGTTCCGGTAGCAAGACTCACAGGGCAGCTCGGAGATGGACAAGTCGCCGAATGGCGTGGGGTCTTGGAGGCCTGGAACCCGTCGGAAGCGTCAAGTATTTTCAGGCGGGCTTATGATCTTCGCTATACTGCTCCGAAAGGACTTCGTTGCGAAGATGAGTCACGATCTGTTCGCGCAAGGTGTAATGTAGTCTGGATGTGGCCATGGTGGTCTCAGATTTGCTCTCCGACATTGTGTCTCGTCTATTGTCAACAATCTAAAATGAAGTTATTTTATGCAAGGATTCAGGCTAAGCCCGCTTGAACACGCGACACTGACCGCGATTTTCGAGCTCATGTTCCCGGCTGACCAGAATGGGCCGGGTGCCGGCGAAATTAGGGCCTTTGATTACGTCAATCAGGTTCCGGCCGGAGCCTGCTGCGATTACGAGCACGAGTACCGTCCCATGGACTGAGCACGAGTACGATTGAACTCCTTCATTACGGTTCCCTTTCCAAAGCCCGAGTTGGCAACCACGATTGGTTCTAAGTTCTCATTGTTCGCTATCGCTATCGCTATTGTAACCTTCGCCGTCCCTCTTTTTCTCACAGAGCCACAGAGCACACGGAGATCGAATTTGCTCGGCACCTCGGCGTCTCAGTAAGATCTCTGCCGTTCGCTTACCGACGCCTTTTCGAGTGCGCCGGCCCGGCGCCGCTTTGAGCAGCCACCGGCTTGAGGCGGACTTGAATAACTAAATGGGGTCGCTGGCGAGCCGGATTTCGATGGCTAAAAGAGTCCCTACGAATTTCATAGCTCCATCTGTCGTACACGGCTCTGAATGGGCGTCCTGCTGGAAGGACAAGTCACCGTTAATCAATGACTTATACCATAATAAATTGGTGGAGGTGGCGGGAGTGGCTCGTTTTGAACAAGTCAAAACTCGGGGCAGCGCCCCACTCCTGCGGAGTGCCCATCTTCGCTCCCGTTGGTCGCTGCGTCAATCCCGCTCCGCGGGTTCGCCTCCCTTAGGTTCGGAAATGCGACCGCTACAGTGTTGGACGAGGCGGCTTGTGCTTTGGACAAGAGTTGGTGGAGGTGGCGGGAGTCGAACCCGCGTCCCGGGAACGTTTACGTGCAGTTTCTACAGGCTTAGCTCGTCTATTGGGTTTCGCGTGAGCGCCGCGGAGGAGCACGCTGCGCTGTTGCTAGTGCCCTGTTGAATACGGCCCGCCCCCGGACACCCGGTTTGGGCTATGCCTGCTGTCGACGCCCGGCCCGCCTAGCAGGTGTCGGCGGGTAGACGAGCTGCTGTTAGATTAAGCAGCTAAGGCATACTCTTCGTTGCCATTTAGTGTTTTGGTGATGGCATTGATAGCGGAGCCAACCATCATCTCCGGCCTGCCGCCACACACTCCGGTTCCCGGTCGAATTCCGGAACACCCCCCATTTTTCACTTGCGAAAAATGGTTGATTCTTCGCAAGAGCGCGGGCAAGTGGCTTGCCCGCGCTCTTGCGAAGCGGAAATTGAAGGGGGAGATTGTGAAGGGAGGGAATGGACTGTTAAAGAACGATTGGCGAAGAATGTATTATGACACATTTGGAACAGTTTGCAAGAGATCGGGGGACAATGTGGCGGGGACAGAATGAGGAAATTATGAGGGATGATTTATGAAGTATGCGGCTGGAGATTCCGTGGTCGCAGGGCCGATTCGGATCGTTGCGGATGATCGAGAGCGACGAGCTGGAGTTATTGCCAGGCTGAGAGAGGCGGAGGACGTGACGGTCATCGTAGAGCGACTCGAGGTGGGGGACTATGTGATCGACGATGCCTTTGCGATTGAAAGGAAAGACGCGTTCGACTTCGCCGTATCGATTATGGATGGGCGCCTGTTTCGGCAAGCGCGGGCGCTATTGGGATCGCAATATCGGGCAGCTTTTATTGTGGAAGGAGGAGGAGAGGATTGGAAGCGATCGAAGATCAGTCGGGAGGCGCTTCAGGGCGCTCTGATCAGCCTGATGCTCATTTTTGATCTTCCCTTGTTGCGATCACGGGATGAGGAGGAGACGGCACGGCTGATTACGTATTTGGGACGACAGTATCTGAGGCTACGCCAAGGCGGATCCATTGCTACAAAAAAGGCGCGGGCAAAGCGGCGGGTGACGCGCCAACTGCGGGTGCTCCAAGCGCTGCCGGGGATCGGACGTCACCGCGCGCGACTACTGCTGGACCGCTACGGGAGCGTTCGGGCTTGTTTCAATGCACCGTTAGAATCGCTAGTGGAGATTGATGGCATCGGGCCCAGGACAGGGGAGGGAATCCTCGAAGTGGTGGAGGAAGATGGGAATGAGTATGGCGCCGAGGAGCCATGGGACGTGTTAGGTCTGCTTGTGGAAGATTGATGTGAGAATAATGAAGTACGAACGGTGAACCTCCTTCGGTATGACCTCGAACGGAGGAATTACGAAACCCACCTATTCGGTTCCGAGATCTGCGCCGGTTCGTTGACAGCTTAGATTTCCATGAATAACTAATTTTCATGACAACGGCTGTAACACGGAAAGATATGGTTACCATACCAATCAAAATTGCACGAGAATTCGAGATCAAGCCGGGCTGCAAGCTGGATTGGCAGCCGGTGGAAGGAAAGGAACAGATCAAGGTGGCCGTCATTCCCGATCGGGCAACGCTGGCGACGCAGCTGTTTGGGGCCGGAAAGCAGTTTTCTCCGGACCGTGACCCTGTAGCCGATCTGATTACCGAGCGTGAGGCCGAAGGATGATATGAAAACGAAGACCAAGCAGAACACAGGAAAGAAACCGCAACTCAGGCTCTGCGCGGCGGCGTGGACCTTAACCGGCTATCCCTCCCCGAACAAGGAGTGGTCCATGAAACGGAAGGTGCGTGCCGCCTATGAAGCCGGATTCGCGGGATTTAGCTGCGGCGCCGATCCCGCCGCGGCCAAGGCTTGCGCAAAGCATGGCATCGCCCTGGTGGGTGGCGTCGATGTTGGAAGCGCGGATGAGGCCGAGCCTAAGCTGAAGGCATTTGAGGAAATCGGGGCGAAGCATGTCAATGTTCAGCTCTGCGATCACGACACGCCGATTCCGCGGGCCGTCACTGTCGCCCGTCGAGTCATGCAGGCCGGTCAATCCCTTGGGATCAAGCCGGCTATCGAATGGCATCGGGATACCTGCACGGAAACGCCCGAAAAAGGTTTGGCTCTGGCGGCTCAATACGAAAAACGTTACGGTGAGAAACTGCGGACCAATTTCGATCACTCACATCCCACCATCATTAAGCAGATCCGCCCCCACGAATTCTGGTCGCGCCTGTCCGAATTCCGGCTCGATCTGCTCATGTCCAGCGAGCTGATCCACTTCCGCACCTTCACGGGTTCGCATTGCCAGACGCCCATAACTAACGGCAGGGGCAAGCTGGATCTCGACTTCATCACCTGGCGCGACCAATTTCTGCGCCCAATGTTAACCGCGTGGCTCAAGGATGCCAGCGCGGGAAAGGAGCTTTGGGCGGTCGTGGAACTGGGTCCCAAAGGTTCCGGTTATGCCCTCGATTGTTTTCCCGACGTCTGGAAGGACGCCATCGTCGCCCGTGCAGAAATCGATAGACATTGGAAAAAATTGAGGAAGGGCTGGAGCCCCGCCGCATAGGTTTCTCGAAGGACAAGACGAGGGATACCTTGACGTGAAACTTCAGGTCAGGAGCGGGTTTCAGTGTTCAGGTGTCAGTGCTCGATTGCCCTTCCTCAGAACTGACACCTGTTCACGAGCGAAGCGAGGAGAAGCCCTGACAACCTGGCACTTGGACCCTCTCCAAAGTTTCACCCCCATTGGATTCGGCAAGTGTTAGCCTGCGAGGGGGCGACTCTCCTGAATGTGGGAGGCTGTCTCCGACAGGCGACCCCGGGTCGGCTAAGAGGGTGCTTAGCTTGAGCCGATACGGGTACATGAAGCTGGCCCGATTGCAGTATGGCTGAGGTTACCCTACCGCAGATACTCTTCTGTGTAGAGGGAGAGCTCGATCATGCGTTCGAGAAGCTTACCGCGATCAATACCGGGGAAATTCTGCAGGACCAGCTCCTTGCCGAAGAGGCGGCAGATATAGCGCAGTTTCAGGTTTTTCTGTCTTGAAGCAAAGACGAAGTCCCGGTGGCCGTTGTTGATGATCACGAGATTCTGCTCGAAATCCATGCGTGAGCGCCACAGTTCGCCCGGGGCATGGCGAAAGGTGTAGCCGGGAAGTCCTTTCTTAGGGCCTCTGAGCCCATCATGCTTATCGATAAGCGAGTCGGTCACCGTTAGGGCAGCGCCTGCGGTCATCCGCGTATCGCGTTGCACCACCTTGACTTCGATCAAGGTGAGGCCCGGCGTGTCGGAAGCATGAAAGGTGGCAAATTCCCCTTCGGCGTGTTCGATGCGTCCTTCTCCCTCCGTAATACACCAGGAAAAGTGAAGCGATTCATCAACGATGCGTCCGCTACGGTCGCGGCACAAAGCGCGTATGCTTTTTGATTCCCCGACTTTGACGACTGCTGATCGGGGAGAGAGGACAACACTGTGAAGCGGTCCGGGGAACTCGAAGAACTCCCGCTGCGGAGACGTGTCGGCTTCGTCCAGTTCCTGATCTCTTCGATAGGAATCGCCCGAGGCGCCCTCTTCTACGCCTGTCAGTGCTTCGGTTTCACTACTATCTTCGGGCGCTCGCCGGCTTGAGGAATACAGGTCAAACCAATCGTAGTCTTCTCGCGGAAGAGCCAGAAAAGCTTCCCGGAGCGCTCGCCGCACACTTCGCAGAATGCGCTGGCTGGCTTCCTCCTCTTCCGCGCGACGGTGTTCCTCAATAACCTCTTGGAGGGCCTTTTCAACCTCGAGCATGCATTGGCTGAAGTAGCTGTAAGCGTCGTCCTGGATGATTCCCCGTCGCGTCCCCGGGGACAGCGTCAAGAACGAGGCGTCAATGATTCCCTGGAGATATCCAGAGCTCCAAGGTTCGCATTGAAAGCGCTCGAGTTCACTAATCGACGGCAGTACACGTGTGCCCCGCCGGTAGAGGCCAACCCGATTATCGGGACCCGGGTCGCTCAGGTAGAGCTCAACGTAGATCTCGCCTCGGTCGCATTGTGGTGTCGGTAGGTTGTGAAGAAGCTGCCCACTGAACTGGCGCGGTTCGACGCGGTACTCCGAGCGCGCGGCGCGATCGATTACCCTGATTTCCACAGAGGAGCGGCGAATGCGGTCGCGGAGTTCGGCCGACAAGTATCGCTGGATGCGCTCTCCGCTCAATTGGCGAACTCCGGCCAGAAGTGGATACACGACAAGCTCGGTGCCTTCCTGAGAGAATAGCTGTTTTCGCGCTGTGACACGATAGTCCGGAGATCCCTTCGTCATCGTCATTCTGTAAGCCGTCCCGTCGGCTCCCGCAGAGGTGAGCTGCAGTTCCTCTCCAACAGTCCAAAAGCTCAGTAGACCGATGCCAAATTCACCCTGAATCCCCTCTCCCTCTCTGTCTTTCAGCTGCCGCTTAATGGAATCGCAAATGTGGGTCGCTACAAATTTGAAGTCGGGGATCCCATCCTCGTCCTGAGGAATCCCGCTTCCGTCATCGACAACCCTCAAGTAGTGCCGACCTTTTTGCCGCCCCCGCACGATAGTGATATGCCGAGCCTGGGCGTCGATGCAGTTCTCCACGAACTCGGCAACCGCTTTCAGGGGATTGGTCTGGGATAGCGCTATGATGTTGATGGCGTTCCAATGATCACCGATGCGGAGCTTTCCGCCCCGACTTGCACGGGGTCGCTTCCGCTTCGTCAAATTGGTTTTGGTTCTGGCCATGGTCGTTGATTCTTATTCCGTCAAACTCCCCTTCCGGATAGTAGCGCCGTCCGCATGATGCTCAGAGTTGCTGTTCAGGTGGTCAACCCTCGTCCAACTCAGACACCTTCAATATGATCTACACGGATAAAACTGATAGACTGAAGCAAATTCTAGCCTCGGGAGGGAAAGTCTCCCTGACGGAACTGATCCGCTGCCGGGTGCGCTATTTCATCGATGGAGCGATCCTGGGGAGCGCGGATTTTGTCCAGAGTCACTTTGAACAGCGGCGCCATCTGCTGGGCCCGAATCGAAAATCGGGTCCCCGGCGCATGCAAGGCGCAGATTGGGGAGGCTTAGCGGTTCTTAGGGGGCTACAGAAGGATGTTATAATTTGAATTGATCCCCTACTCTGCCGTTCAGGTTTACCTCAGTGTGAATCCGGCTACGGTGGACGCCGCCGCCCCTGGTGGCGTAACGTGTAGCAGGACGCGCAAGCGTTCGGTCTTGAAGGTTTCGGTCCGAACGAGCAGCGGGGATCATGAGTTTTAACCGGTCGAGCTGGGTTCCCGCCTTCTTGCGAAGCCGGCTACGGTAGGCCGCCGGCTTACTGCCAGCATTGTCTGCGTTTATGATGTAGCCTTGATCCACGACCTGAAATCCCCGCTAAACGCATGTGTTCCCCACTGGAAGGGTTCGCGCGATGCGTTATCTATCGACTTGAAGGGGACGGTTGGTGTAGACGATTAAGGGATGAAGCAGAGCTTCGCTCACGGTCTGTCGCCCGAACGCCTTAAGCGCCTGGACGACATCATGAGCAGGTATATTGAGGAGGGGCAGATCGCGGGAATCGCCACCCTCATTCATCGTCGCGGGCAGAGGGGACATCTCGGGCTCTACACCCGATGTTGAGTTGACCCACTTGCACGATTCCTGAAGTAGCCTCCTGCACCGACCATGGACCTGACTCGCGTCATTCCGCCCATTTACTTCTTTGCTGCCATACTCGCCATGGTGGCACTGCATGTCTTCATTCCCCTCGCCGTCTGGGCGCCGAAGCCGATCAACCTCACTGGGATCCTTCCCCTGGCAGCCGGCTTGCTCTTTGCCGCTCATGGCGCCAGCCTCTTCAAAAAGCACGACACCCCCATCAAGCCGTTAACGCAATCAACCTTCCTGGTCCGGGAGGGCCTTTATCGGTACACCCGCAACCCCATGTACCTGGGCATGCTTCTTTGTCTTCTGGGCATCTGGGTCCTGCTTGGATCGCTGTCGCCCGTGCTTCCGTTCGGGGCAATGTTCATTATCCTATCCACTTTCATAAGAAGGGAGGAAGCCCTCATGCGCACAACTTTCAAAGAGGAATTCGATGATTACTGCCGGGATGTCCGCCGATGGTTGTGAAGCCCAAGGACCAGCTACTTCCCATCGGCGGCTTTCTATCACTATCCGACTATGAAACTAACGATCAAAAAACTTGATAAATGTATCGGCGCGGAGATACAAGGCGTGAATCTGGCATCGCCTATCAATAATGAGATTTTCGGGCAGGTGAACGACGCTTTTCACAGCTATTCAGTGCTGGTGTTTCGCGATCAGGATATAAATGACGAGCAGCACATTTCCTTCAGCAGGCGATTTGGGCCGCTGGAGAGTTCAATGGTAAACGATCCTTCCGGCGGTGGAGGTCCGATTAACCGGCTTTCCAATGTTGATGAGGAGGGCGAAATCATACCACCGGAAGACAGAAGGATGGTGTATTATTCCGGCAACATGCTTTGGCATTCGGATAGCTCATACAAGAAAGTACCTGCTCGAGCATCGCTGCTTTTTGCCATAGAGGTGCCCCCTGAAGGTGGGGAGACCGAGTACGCCAGCATGAAAGCCGCCTATGCTGGACTGCCCGATAAAAAGAAGGCCGATATGGAAGGCCTCTTCGCCGAACATAGCCTGGCTCACTCGCGCAGCCTGATTGATCCGGATTTGATGAATCAGGCCTTCCAAGACGAGGTGCCACCCATACCACAAGTTCTGGTGCGCACTATTCCGGAGACCGGTGAGAAGACACTTTTTGTCGGCGTTCATGCCTCCCACATCATCGGCTGGCCGGTGGAGAAGGGTCGGGCTTTATTAGAGGAACTGTTGAGTTGGACGACGCAGCGAAAGTTCGTCTACAGGCATCAATGGAGGCCGAAAGACCTGGTCATGTGGGACAACCGCTGCTGCCTGCATCGCGGTCGCCCGTGGAACGGAGCAGAGTACCCCCGTGTGATGCGCCGGACGACGATCGCGGGAGAAGGTCCGACAATCTAGTGTTGTGTCCGTCAAATAAGCATAACCAATGCGGAGGCGCCATGGGGTCGATAGCAAGGCGGGACAAACCCGGAATGCCTGGCGGCATTGCGGATTTGTCCTAACGCCGCTATCGATCCTTGGGGTCAGGCTCTTTTCAGCCTTCTTGTATGACTCAGGTGAGTGATACAATCAATTTGGCACAACGTTTTTTGCACACGGGCCCTTCTGGCCCTCTCCGACGTCATATTCTACTTTCTGGCCGTCATCGAGCGTTACAAAGCCTGAGCCCTTGACCTCAGAATGGTGCACGAACAAATCTTTCCCTCCGTCGTCTGGAGTGATGAAACCGTAACCTCTTTCTGAATTGAACCACTTCACTGTACCCGTACTCATGTCCTCTTGCTCCCTGTTAGATTAATATCAATTTTATCGCAGTATGCTGCTTTTCTAAAGTCTTTAGCATGTCCTTTTTGCCATCAAATACGGACATGTCAAATAATACTGAAATTATCGGATCAACTGACAAGATAACGCTCTTGCCAAGAATTCACTTACGCCGCAAGACCCTGCTGCGTAAGAACCACCGTCAATCCAGGAATCGCTGCTCCACGTAGAAATGGGGAAGGCGACAGTTGAACGACACCTTTTAAGAGCTTTCCGCCCGGAGCAAGCCCCGCAAATGGCTGGCCGCCATGGCGATGCCTTCAAGATCGCTGCAGCAGTTGTCTCTGCCCTCGTATACAATGGACATGTTACCGTTGAAATTCGCCCTTCTGAGAATATCTATTACCCGTTCGCAATCAATCCACTCCTCGCACCCGCTATCGATTTTGTAGATCTTGGCGCGGACGTAAGTGGCATACGGCGCTGTCTGCTCCATGAATTCGTAGAAATCGGCCTTGTCGTCTTTAAGGCCTTTCGGTGAAGCACCCGGCGATCCATGCCACTGGCCAGTGTCGAGAATGAAGGTGACGTTTTCCCGGTCTATCTCGCGCAGTAGGCGCAGAATGTCGTCTCCGACCGGCGCCACCGCGGGCGGATGGTTGTGCAACCCGACGAAAATCCCCTTCTCCGCTCCGTAGTCGGCGACCTCCCGGAAACTGGCCACCACTCCCGCCCAAAGGCGGCACGCGTCTTCGGACTCCCCAGGTATGCCGCCGGCGAAGATCCGAACTAACGGCGCGCTCATAAAGGCAGCCAGCTCGACCGCCTGCTTGGCCTCGGCAACCCGGCGCCGAAGTTCGTCCTCAGGTAAAGGGGCAGCGATGGTCAGCCCATCGGCCGAACGCTTCATACCTACAAACCCCGGGCCGACACCCAGGAACCCTATCGGTAAACCCCGTTTCATGCAGCGTCTCTTGATATCGCCGAGGTAGATGCGATGCGACGCGCGAAACCCCCGAAAGAGTTGAAAATCAATGATATCCAGACGCATTGCGGCGATGGCGTCGATCAGGGATTCGACATCGACCCAATTGCGCGGATCTTCCCTGTCGGAATGGGAAGGCTTCTCGGCCGCCCTGAGCATGGCATTACAACCCAGTTTAATCATCCCCGCCCATTTTTGCCACAGGTGAACTCGACTTCAGTTTGCACCATGACCGGCCACAAGCAATTTAGAGTGATGTCATGTAAATAGCATTCCACAAGTGAGAGCGCCACCAGGTCTTACCGCCAATCGTCGATAGAGACGCTTTTCCCGTAGTTGCAGCCCACAATGCGCCAGTAACCGTTGGTCTCCCCGCCAACTACGACGACATGGATCGAATCCTTGGGAAATATCGGTATCGGTTCATCATCCGCTGCCTTGAGCATGGTGGCATACGGTTCGACGCCCTTCAAGGCCCTTGGGTAGACGTAGTTCTGGACGAGTTGGTAGTCCCAGTAGACGCTGGCGGGCATGGTGGCATTCTTGTGCACCCAATCGATCAGCCCTTCCTTGGTGTCGAAGCCGCCTCGATCGATAAATTGCCGAGCCGTAATGGGATCAAGGATCAAGGTGGGGGGATTAGTAGGGTTGATGCCGCGGAGAAGGTTCCGCACGTGCTCGCGCCAATGCTTTGCCCGCAGCCCGAGTTGAAACGAGGTCGATCGGCACCCTGAGAAGGCGCTGACCACACTTTCATCGGACTTGAACCCTTGTTGCACGTGAAACGGTTCCCAGGGGCTCCGCTCCTCATTCTCGGCAAAGGTGACGCTGCTATAGGCGTAACTATTGCCTTGGGACCCAAGGTAGGTGACTTCCGGCACAGAGCCTCCCTGCAGGTTCTGTGAAAGCAGCCCGTAAGCGCGGCCGATGGTTGCATTGGCATGGTTGTATGGTCCCATAGCACCAATGCCCCAGTTCATCCCGATCTGGTGGCGGACGGGGCCGTTGACCATAGCCATAGCAGCGGCCGAACTGGTGGTGCTGGCACGAGCTGTGACCTCGCCCGCTGCAAGGGCAAGGATGACGAGTAGATACTCGGGCTTCGCTCCCGCCATGACTGCATTGATCGCCACCTTTTCCACGGTGTACTCCCATGCCTCCCGACCCTTAGTGGGACGCATATGGCCAACTACCTCGTCAAAGCTCCGACTCGTTCCGCCCAGCATTTGCGCTACCAGCTCCTCGGTAGGAAGGATGATGGGCAGCTTGTCGGTCCAGTTGTTTTCGAGGAAGAGCCGATGCAGGTTTTCTTCCCTATCGGGTTCAACGAATCGGGGCGTGGAGCGATCGAACCGGACGCGTTGTGTCTCCGATTCCGTGAGCGCCTTGGCCAAGCCATCGGTGACTTCCTGCATGACCGGTCGGCCCGTGATGGAATCGGGGCCGTCGATATAAGCTCGAAGCTCCCGCGGCGACTTGCCCATAACGGGTTGGGGCACGAAGGCAAACCGCTGGCGGGGCATGCCCTGCTGGTGCGAAGATGCGCGCACCAGGGGCTCAAAGATGTCGGTCTGAACCGAAACCGTGGGGACACCGTATTCGGTCTCGAGGATCACGCATTGGCCGGCGACCGCCGGCGCGCAGGTGCTTCAGTGACCTACGCCGACAACGGCCGCATCCCCTCGGGAACGGATTTCCTCGTAGAGCTCCGGATCTCGCTCGGTGTAGACGTCCGCCTTGCTGCGCAATTCGGTTTTCACAGCCGGCATGTGCTCGGAAAACCAGTCGCGCATCTGCTGCATGAGGATATCGCCGTCGTCAAAGCGGCAGTCGACCAAATAGACGGTCTTGCCCTCCAAACGTCCCAGACGGGGTGCCATTCCGGCCTGGGTAATTTCTGGGGGATAGCCCATAGGATTCATGACCTGTAACTTACTGCTCATTGAAAACCTCCTCGCTTTCTGATCTCGATTCCGATTCAGCAACAGCCTGGATTTCTCACAAGCTCACTGCTACAACAAATTGGCGGACAATTCCTATCTAGATTGCACGACTCGAGGGAGAGATTCAACCCTTCAATAGCCGACCAATCTGAAACTTAGCCTCTGGAGCGGGTTTGCGGACGATGGAATCGATGTCAAGTGAATTTTTTGGAACGTCAGGCAAACCTTTCGACTGGTGTTTATTCGACAAAGCTCGCGACGAAGCTCACGAAAAAGAGACGCGAATAGCTGCTTGCGGGATAAACCCCGGCGCAAACTTCGTCGTAAACCTTGTCGTAAGCTTCGTCGCCTTAATGAATGAGTCGGAAACTCGGAGTCCCGATCTGCCAGTTGCGTTTCGCAACGACGACGCATCGAACGGGCCACTTTCGAGTGCGGCGACCTGGCGCCGCTTTGGACAGCCGGCGGCTCGACGCCGGCTGGATCGCTTCCACTTGCCAGCTTCCTGACATTTCCTTTTCGAATGACGGGTAACTGGGTATACCCTGAACCGTCAGAAGTGGAGTGCCTCTGCCGGTTCGCCGGCGAGCCAGGTCTCGCCTGAGGAAAACGGCGTCAGGCATCACCTCGAACTGTGTCGCACCCATCATTTTCTCAGTTGTCGGAATGACGGGAGCATGCAAGGTGACAGCGTGACTCCGACGGCATAAGTCCACCAGATCCTCGACTTTCTCGGCATTAAGGTTTCGAGCCTCCTCCATAATGTCCAGTCCTGACACCCGAACACTGAAACCTGATACCCGCTTCCGCCTTCGCTAGGCGTACGGCGTGACAAGCTCAGGCCTGGAGGTTCAGGTTTCTCGGCCCCGGTCCCGGTCCCGTTGGTGGATCAACGTCAGCACGGGTCCGCCTGGCGAAGAAAAAAACCCGCTCGCGCAGCGAGCTCAAGCGCTCTACGGGCACATATTAACCTGGGGCCGTTGACACTGAGCCGGACGTGCGCTGTGGCACCGGGACTCAGTTCGATCTCGCGCTCACCGTCAAGGGCTAGCACACAAGGTCGCTGACCGTTGACGGAGACGATGTCACCCGGCCGCAGGGGACGGCATTCCACGAGGCCCACGTTGCGAATGAGGCCGAGTGCGATAGGCGCCAGGACCTGTTTCCCGCCCGGTTCCAGTCGAAGATACAGCCCCTGTTCGGTTCCGAGCGAGGTCGAATCGTCGGCCACGCCATTCCCTTGCGGGACATGAGCACCGATAGCGGAGAGTCCGATGTTACCGGGCTCGGCCCGGGTCAAGATAAGCTCCTTAATTTTCGACACATCCCAGACCGCCCGGGAAGCGACAAACCGTTCGTCGCAGACCGCAGCATCCACCAAAGCGATATCGTCCGGCGGCCGGGACACCCAGGTGCAGCTATCCCAATCGCGGTCGGAGTCCATTGAAAAAACGACCTCCAAACGTGGCTGGCGGCAGACGGCATCTTCGGCCAGCCCACGCGCTACGAGGCCCGCAGCCATTCCCGCGATGGTTCCCTCGATCATAGTTGGGAAGACATTGTTTGTCCCTGTAGAGATAGGCATGAGGGGCACCTCACCGCTCTCCTTGGCCACGGCACGGTTCGTGCCGTCGCCTCCAATCGTAACAATACAGCCGACACCATCGGCTGCCATGAGCTTTGCAGCACGTGTCGAGTCCTCTTGGGTAAACGTCACCGGGATAGGCAGGAAAGACGCCGCGAGCTCGACTGAGAGGCCGTCGAGGGCCCGTCGGCCGATGCCGAACGACTCGGGCATGATCAAGACACGCTCGACGCCTACGGCCTCGAGCCCTAGCAGTACCCGCCGAAAAATGTTCGCTTTTTCATCGTTATTGAAAATTGAACCGTGTGCCACCAGCCGCCGGATATCTCTACCGGAGGCAGGATTGGCAATGATTCCGACGGTGGTCATGAGGCGGGCAGATGCTCCTTCAGAAAGGAGAGTATCAGCACCGCCACCCTCTCGAATCCGGCGCTCCCAGCCATAACCCAATCGAAATGTCCCATGTCGGGAACGATCGCCAAATCGCGAGGCTCGCCCGCTCGCTCGTACAGCCTGCGCGATTCATCAGCGGGGACCTGGAGGTCGCCTGCGCCGTGAATCAACAGCAAAGGGCGCGGGGCGATGTGCCCGACATGCTCCTCCGGTCGGTATTCGGTTAACGCCTCCGCGGTCTCGAGAGGCAGATCGCACTTCATCTGCGGGTACTCCTTGTAGACGTTCTCGAGAAAGTTGCGAGAGTCGGGATCCGGCACTACGATTTCGAGAGGATCCACGCGAGCGGACTCCCCTTTCCGCACGCGCTGCGAGCGATCCTTGGTCAGGCGTTCCTGGAACTCGAGCCATTCCCAGTGGCGACGCAGGCTGCGCAACCAGCGCGCTCCATCGCCGATGGGCTCGATGGCGACTACGGCGTCGACACGCTGATCGAGTGCTCCCGCGACGATCGCATTCGATCCGCCCAGGCTGATTCCAAGCACGGCGAGGGAGTCCGCATCGACCTGCGGCTGGTCAGCGACAAAGGTCAAAGCTGCCCTGACATCATTCACCTGCTCCCGCGGGATGAGTCGCCAGCGGGGCCCCTCACTCTCGCCGAATCCCCGGTAATCGAAGATTAACACTACATAACCTTCCGCGTTGAGGGCTTTGGCAATGTCAGGCAGGACAAGACTCTTCAGGTAGGTGTAGCCCGCGCACAGCACAACCGCAGGACGCTTCTCATCCGGAGCGAGGTCAGGGGGTGTGTAGAGCAGACCGTCGAGGCGGTAGCCGTCGCTGAAAAAGGCGGCCTTCTGAATCGGTCGGACGACCGGGGTCAATACCTCCTCGACATCTCCCAGTGTAATCGCACCTCGTGGCCCGGTGCCATCGATTCGAGCTAGGTCCAGACCATGCTCTTTCGCCAGTCGCCGAGCGGCGGGCATGGCGCGAATGGTGCCTGCGGGTGCCGGCACCGCCTGCGGGGCGGGGCGGGGCGCCGGAGCATCGCTCTTCTGCTCAGAAGGTAATGGAGACGGCGCAATGACCTCCGGTACAGCCTCGCCCGGGTCGGTGATCCAGGCAATAACCTGGCTAATCGGTACCGTGCTTCCTTCGGGGTGGAGGACGCGGGCGAGAATGCCGGATGCCGGCGCCTCGACCACCGAGACCATCTTTTCGGTTTCCACTTCGAGCAACGGCTCATCTTTCTCGACGGGGTCGCCCTCACTTTTGAGCCACTGGGTGATGAGCCCTTCCTGCATGCTCAAGCCCCACTTGGGCATTACGACCTTAGATGCCATGTTTCAGTTCTGGTTGCTGGAAGCTGGGCGCTGGTTTCTCGGCGCTAGATGCTGGTTCCGAGGCTCTCTGGCTTCTCTAGATCATTGCCTCACGAACGGCAGCGGCGATTCTTCCCGGGGAGGGGATATAGGTATCCTCCAAACTCGAGCTGAACGGCACCGGCGTGTGCGGCGCTGTGACCAGTTTGACGGGTGCGCTCAGATATTCGATTGCCTCCGTAGCGGCGAGGGTAGCGATGAGCAGACCCTTGGCGTCGGCGGGCGTAGACGGAACCACGACCTTCAACCCGGGGAAGTGAACAAAGGTCGAGTACATCGAGTCCGAATGTTGTGCTGCAGCCCGAAGGCCCGCGCCGATCATCGTCCGAATTACCAATGGAATCGTGGCCTTGCCGCCGAACATATAGCGCATTTTGGCCGCCTGGTTCGTGATCTGGTCAAGGCATACGCCCATGAATCCGATAAACATCAGCTCGACAACTGGTCGTAGACCGGTGGCGGCCGCTCCCACGCCGGCACCGATAAAGGCCGACTCAGTGATGGGCGTATCGCGCACGCGTTCGCGCCCAAACTCGTGCACAAGGCCCTTCGTCACACCCATAGGGCCTCCCCACGCGTCGAGATGCGCCGGGTCATCGCTCTGGGGCGCCCCCGAGATATCCTCCCCCATCACCACCACGGATGAGTCGCGCCCCATCTCGAGACGCATCGCTTCATTGAGCGCCTCGCGATAACTTAACGATCTCTCCCCCATCGCACTGTCTTCTGTTCGAGTTTCCTAGTTTCGTTTCTTGAAATACAGGACACTAATTCTACACTGGAGCTGTCTGGAACGGCCACATCTCTGATTCAGGGAACCCGGCATAGACGTCGCTCAGGATATCAGTCGGGTTCGGGAGCGGACTTTCCCCGGTAAAGCGGCAGGCCTCTTCGATCGTGTCCTTGGCCTTGCGGTCGAGGGCATCCAACTCGGCCTCGCTAAGCAGGTCTTGCTTGAGAACGGTCTTCCGAAAGCGATCAATGCAGTCCCGCGAGCGATGCCGTTCCAGTTCTTCTTCTGTCCGGTAGAGGATGGTGTCACCTTCAAAGTGACCAAAGTAGCGATAGGTCTGGGCCTCGATAAAGGTCGGTCCCTGGCCGCGCCGCGCCCGGTCCACGGCTTGGTGCGCAGCTTCGTATATTGCAAATACATCCTGGCCATCTACGGCCGCACTGGGCATGCCGAAACCGCTCGCACGGGAGGCGATGTCGCTTCCTGAGACGGAGAACACCGCAGCCGTTGTTTCCGCATAGCGGTTATTTTCGCACACGAAGATAACTGGCAGCTTCCACACGCCGGCCAGGTTCATTCCCTCCAGCGTAGTTCCCTGGTTGGCCAAAGGTGGGGACATTACCGGTCACCTTGGATTGACTCCCTCTCCGAATATCACCGATGATTATACTTCGGGAATTTCGGGCGGTTCCCGCTGCTCAAGTTCACAATAGTGTCAATCCCATCAAACATGAAAAAAGCCGTAATCCCCTTTTTCGTCTGCGTGGCCATCGGCCTGACAGCCCTCGCTCGAGCCGGCAGCTTATCGGAAAAGCCCGTCCCACGCATTACGAAATCCGATTCGGAATGGAAACAAGAGTTGACCGGGGACGAATATCAGGTTCTGCGCCAGGAGGGCACGGAACAGGCAGGGACGAGTGATTTACTCAAAGAGAAGCGATCGGGCGTGTATACCTGTGCGGGGTGCGGTCTACCGATTTTTTCTTCCCTGACAAAATTCGAAAGTGGCACCGGATGGCCAAGCTTCTATGCTCCCTTGAACCCTGCGCATGTCGGGTTAAAGAAAGATCGGAAATTCTGGATGTCTCGCACCGAAGTGCATTGTGCCCGCTGTGCAGGCCATCTGGGCCACGTCTTTAAAGATGGTCCTGCTCCCACCGGACTGCGCTATTGCCTGAACGGTGTCGCCCTCGATTTTATCGCCATTGAAAAGGAGAAGATCGACCAGACTACGCCCAAAATCACCCGCAAAGATATCAAACATTAGGCGGCCCAAACGCGGTCTTGTTTTTCCGATTCCTCCCGTATTCGGCCGGCATAGATGCGCACCAACGGCTCGCTCATAAGAACCGCTAGATCAGGTTGTATACTTCACCCGCAACGGGCGAAGGACGCAGGCATCCGCCACATTTCCCAGTAGCCTACGCAATGCTAAGAGTCTAAAGATCGGATTGATTTTTTCTCCCTTTCTCATATCGCAGTTTTATGCCTAAGCGCGTTCGTATCGCCGTTATCGGTGCCGGGCAGGTCACCGACTCCAACCACATTCCCGGAATTCGGCTCCACCCACATGCGGAACTGGCGGCGATCTGCGATACGGACAGGGAGTTGCTCCGGCGCCGTCAGCAGGAGTGGGGACCGGTGAGAACATCAATCCGCTTCGAGGACATCGCCGAAGATACTACGATTGATGGCGTCGTGATAGCCACCCCAAATTCAACGCACCTGCGGGTTGCCTTGGCCTGCATCGAGGCGGGAAAACACGTGATGTGCGAAAAACCGATTGGACTTAACACGGCCGAAGCCAGGCAGCTACTCTGCGCCGCCCGTGCGTCCGGAGTACGCCACATGACTGCGTTCACCTACCGGTTCGCCCCGGCCATGCGCTACCTCAAGCATCTCCTGGCTGCGGGCGCCCTGGGGACGCCGCGCCATTTCCGCAGCCAGCGTTTCCTCGATTTCGGCGAATCTTCGCTCGGCTGGCGGCAATATCGACGGCTGGCCGGTGGCGGTATACTCTACGATATGGCCGTCCATCGTGTTGATTTTGCCCAGGATCTGCTGGGATCGGTATCTGGGGTATGCGGAAGGGTGGCACAATTCGTCCAGCGGGATCGTATGCCCGATGGGCAGCCCTGTGAACCCTCCGATGTGGACGATTGGTACGCCTTTGTAGGTGAATTCGATTCCGGCGCGGTAGGTGTATGGGAAGCGAGTTGGGCGGTAAAGGGCCGTCGCGAGGCCGACGGATCCCAACTCTATGACTGGGCGGAAGTCAACTGCGATGAGGGCTCTGCCGCCTACCGCCTCTCGCAACCCAACCACATTTTCCTTGGAGCTTCCGATGGCGGACTCGAACCACGACCCGTTCCCTCCGAATTCCTCGTCGCACCGGGGAGCCTTCGCGATCCTGGAAAGGGTAACCCGACAAAAGTGTTCGGCTACGACCTCATGCACGAATTCGTCTCCGCCATTATCGAGGGCCGTGATGCCAATCCCGGATTCGAGCAGGGCGTCGCGGCACAAGCGGTGGTAGATGCTGTGCTGCAATCGCACACCGAAAGGCGATGGATTGATGTCGCATAGCTGGTCAATTCTTCCTATAGCCCGATAAAGAACGACTTCCGGCAGTTAAAAGCCTCGACATTCCCATTCTCCCGGACGGAGAAAGAAACGATGCTTGCGGAACCGAAGATTTTCCCGACCCACAGCTACCCGAAATCGCCAGACCAGCTAAGAACAGGCTTTGAGTCGATCGATCCCAGCTTCGATGCGCTTCTGCCAGAGAACCCTGAGCTGCTCCGGCATTGGCACGGCACGGAATGGGCGGAAGGCGCAGTCTATCTTCCCGATCGAAACGTTGTCGTATGGTCAGATATTCCCAACAACCGCATGCTGCAGTTCGATCCGCTTTCGGGAAACACGACGGTTTTCCGCGAGCCTTCGAACTACACTAACGGCAACACTCTCGACCTCGAAGGGCGCCTGCTCAGCGCGCAACACCTGACACATTGTATTGCCCGCACGGAACACGATGGTTCCGTGACTGTTCTGGTCGATAGGTTCGAAGGCAAGAGGCTGAATTCGCCGAACGATCTTGTGGTCAAATCCGACGGCAGCATCTGGTTTACTGATCCGCCCTACGGCATACTCTCAAATCGTGAAGGAAAGGCCCGTGACTCCGATCTTAATGGCTGCTTCGTCTTCCGGTTTGACCCTGCCACGGAAGACCTCGAGATCGTAGTGGATGGGATGGACCGGCCCAATGGGCTCGCCTTTTCAAACGACGAAAAAATTCTCTACATCGCGGACACGGGTGAACCCAAGAATGTGCTTGCCTTTGAAGTCTCGCAGGACGGTCGCTCGTTGAGCAACCAGCGCGAGTTTGCCTGTGTAAGGCCGGGCGCTGCAGATGGATTCCGCTGCGATGTTAAGGGCAATATCTGGACCAGCGCCGCAGATGGAATTCAATGTTACACTCCGCAAGGGGAACTAATTGGAAAAGTCCTGGTGCCGGAGCAGCGCAACGCAAACTGCTGCTTCGGCGGCCCCGATTCCCGCACGCTCTATATCGCCGCCGACACCTCCCTTTACTCGGTCAAGTTGGCCGTACGGGGAGCCCGACCGCAAGATGTTTGATTTGGACTCCCTTTCGGTTTCCGTGGTCAATCCTGGGGTGCGAGGAATGATCAGGTTCACGCAGAACGTATGGGTTGCGGACTCCAAGCGAGAATCTGAGTTGCGCCTCTCGCTGCGGGCGATTATGATGCGCCCCGATATTTCGATTGAACGACACCCATAAAAAGCCGTAGATTCATCGCAGCAACCGCCTTCGCCAAGGCTTCGGCGAGTCAAGAGCTACGGGGAATCTACGGCTTTTTACCCTTTGGGGTCGGGTGTCGTCCTACGAGGTGTTTTTTTAGAACCCTGCAGTCCCGACTTGTCGGGACAGGGAATGATCAAGTTCATGTCCGCGCCTGCAAGCTTTGTCGATCTTCTCCGCCAACGAGCGGTCGATCGTCCCGAGGCACCGGCCCTGGTTTCTTTAGGGGCGAGAACCTGAGCTATGGTCAACTAGTTGCTTGGGTTGATCGAATCGGTCGTGACCTGCGAGCCCTGGGAATTTCGGCTGAGGATCGGGTGGCGGCGGTTTGCTCTCCGGGTCCTTTGGCGGCTTCAAGCTTTATCGCAATCGGAGCTTCGGCCGGCTTCGCTCCCTTGAATCCATATTATAGTAAGCCTGATTTTTTATGCGCGCTAGTCTCATGTCCGATAATTAAGTTGAATTAATCTGTCTTACCATGTTATGCTATCGGCATGGCAAGACCCATATCCATAATTGAACTTACAGATCTTGAGCTGCAAGAGTTGCAGCGTCGCGTGAAAGCACCGACAGTATCCGTGCGCGACAGCCTTCGGGCGACAATCGTACTGCGTCGTTCCGAAGGCGTCAAACAGGCGCAGCTCGCGGAAGAACTCGGGGTTAGTGTGCCCTGCGTGAACAAGTGGTCGCAACGCTTTGAGCGAGACGGCTTGGAGGGATTGCGGGACAGGAAGGGACGAGGACGGCCCCGATGGATACCGGCGGGCAAGGTTGAGAAGGTCATTACCGAGGCTACACGACCGCCGAAGCCACGCACTCGCTGGAGTGTTCGCACCATGGCCAGGGAGGTGGGGATTTCCCCCGACAGCGTGCAGCGCATCTGGCGGGCTAACGATATCAGGCCTCACTTGGTCAGGACGTTCAAAGTGTCCAATGACAAGTACTTCGAGCAGAAGTTCTGGGATGTGATCGGCTTATACCTGGATCCGCCAGAGCGGGCCCTTGTATTGTGTTGCGACGAAAAGAGCCAATGCCAGGCTTTGGAGCGGACCCGGCCGGGCTTACCTCTTGGCGTGGGAGAGATTTGCACCAAGACACATGACTACAAGCGACACGGGACCATTACGTTGTTTGCAGCCTTGAATTATCTGGACGGCAAGCTCATCGCACGCACCGAACAGCGGCATACCCATGTAGAATGGTTGCGGTTCTTGAAGCAAATCGAGCGGGAGACACCCAAGCAGCTGGACTTGCACTTGATCGTTGACAACTACTGCACGCACAAGCAACAGAAGGTCCGCAAGTGGTTGTCGCGCCATCGGCGTTTTCACATCCACTTCACCCCGACCAGTTCGTCCTGGTTGAACCTGGTCGAGCGCTTTTTCGGCGAACTGACCCAAGATGTTATCAGGGATGGTAGTTTTACCAGCGTCAGGCAATTGGTCGAAGACATAGAAACCTATCTGGCTGAAAGGAACCTCGACCCCAAGCCTTACAGATGGAAGGCGAAGGGAGAGGAAATCCTGCGCAAGATCCAGCGCGCCAAACGTGCCTTGGCAAAGCAGACAGGGAAAACTAATTAATTTATGTTATTTAACGGACACCACACTAGAAGCCCTGGAGGCCAAAGCGATTTTGCTTCAGAACGGTTTCCATGCGGAGGCACGAGCGGCGGCCGCCGCTATCGGCCTTCCGGTTATTGACGTTTGCTCCGAAGAGGGAATCGCCGGGGCTTTCCGCTTGAACGGTCGACCATTCTCCTAGGAAGGCGAGCCGGATCCGGAGCCGGCTTCGCCCGAACCGGCCGCTACGGCCCTGCTCCTGCAAGCCTCCGGAACAACCCCCAAACCTAAGCTGGTCCCACTGACGCACGCCAACCTGTTCTATTCCGCCCGTCAGGTCGGTGAAACACTGAAGCTGCAGGAAGACGATTGCTGCCTGAATGTCATGCCGCTTTTTCAAATTCATGGGCTGATTGCCGGGCTCCTCGCGACACTCTGCAGCGGCGGTCGAATCATCTGCACCGAGGGACTGCGCCCGGCGGACTTCCCTTCCTGGCTACAGAAATTCAATCCCACCTGGTACACTGCGGTGCCTACCATGCACCACGCGATTCTGGAGGTGCTGGCAGAGTCGCAGCACCGATCTTCGTTTTCCGAGCTGCGCTTCGTCCGCTCTTCTTCGGCGGCCTTGCCAACACCCCTTCTGCAGGATTTAGAAGCGAGCTTGGGCGTCCCGGTAATCGAGGCCTATGGCATGACCGAAGCTTGTCATCTCATCACGAGTAATCCCCTGCCTCCCAACGAAGGGAGAGTTTCTTCGGTCGGTCCGGGAGCCGGTAGCGAAGTCGCGATTCTCGACGCCGACGGCGATTTCCTGCCTGCGGGAGCGACCGGAGAAGTCATAGTACGGGGCGCCAATGTAACACCCGGTTACCTTCATGATCCGGAGGCAAATGAGCAAAGCTTCGTCAAAGGATGGTTCCGCACCGGCGATCAGGGGTATCTGGACGCTGACGGGTATCTGTACCTGCGCGGCCGTCTGAAAGAAGTGGTCAATCGGGGCACCGAAATAATCGATCCCGTTGAGGTCGACAATCAACTTCTCGAACATCCTGACGTGGTTCGAGCGGTGGCATTTGCGGTCCCGCACCCGACCTTGGGTGAGGATTTGGCCATGGCTGTGGTACTGCAACCGGGAAAGTCGACGGATGAGCGAAATCTAAGGGAATATCTGTTTGAACGTCTGGCCGCTCATAACGTGCCAAGTCGAATTGTCATCGTAGAATCCATTCCCAAGGGACCGACTGGGGAAATCCAAAGGGTTGGCTTGGCGGAGTCCCTGGCCGGCGCTTTGACGGTCCGGCACGAACCTCCAGGCAGCACTTGGGAGTGGTTTTTGGCGGAGGCATTTGAAACCGTCTTGAAACGTTCGGAAGTTGGCCGGTGGGATAATTTCTTCCACCTCGGCGGCGACTCCCTGCAGGCCCTGCAGATCATCAATCAAATCACAGCCATCCCACAGGATGTGGTGAGACTCCCTTTCGGGCAGGGTTAAAAAAAGGTGGTCGGCGGCGGATTCCGACCAAAGAATCCGCAGTATGAAAAACATAACGCCGACGAAACACTACAGCAGCACCTTGCATCAGCTTTGTAAACTCATCCCGTCGCATTTGACGGAAAAACTCGCCCGGGAGTACGGGGTCGATAAAAAGGCGCGCACCTTCACGCCATGGAGTCATGTGGTCAGTCTGCTCTTTGCGCAACTGACCCATGCCATCGGCCTTAACGACGTCTGCGACACCCTGCGGCATCATGCGGCCAAGCTCAGGGCGATCAGGGGAGCGGTTGCACCGAGCCGAAACACTCTTTCGCATGCCAATAGGGAGCGCGACAGCGACATGATGGAGGCGTTGTTCTGGAAGGTGCTGGGGCATCTGCAAGAGCTTTCGCCGGGCTTTGGACCGGCCGGGCGCTACCGAGGCCTGCCCCGTCGCTTCAAACGGGCGATCCATGCGATCGATTCCACCACCATTGCCCTGGTGGCCAACTGCATGGACTGGGCCAAGCACCGTCGGCGCAAGGCCGCGGCGAAGATGCACCTGCGGCTCAACCTGCAAAGTTTTCTTCCCGGCTTTGCCGTCATTGAAGAAGCTTCCCATCACGACGGCACGCGGACCCTGGCCCTGTGCGCGGGGCTGCAGGCTGGAGAGATCGCGGTTTTCGACAAGGCTTACGTGCATTTTGCCAATCTTTTCCATTTGAGCGAACGCGGCATATTCTGGGTCACGCGCGCCAAAGACAACCTGCGCTGCCATGTTTGCCGCAAGCGCCTGCGCAAGCCTCAAGGACCTATCCTGCGGGATGACGAGGTCACCCTGAAGGTTCCCGCCTCCCGCCGGCAGTATCCCGGCAGGTTGCGCCGGATCGAAGCCGAAGTGGAAGTCAACGGCGAGTGGGTCGTCATGGTTTTCCTCACCAACAACATGGACTGGGCCCCTTCCAGTGTCTGCGCCCTCTACCGCTGCCGCTGGGGCATCGAGGTGTTTTTCAAGCAGATCAAGCAAACCTTCAAGGTCTGCGATTTTCTCGGGCATTCCAAGCAGGCCATCCGTTGGCAGCTGTGGGCCGCCCTGCTGCTGCTCGTTCTGCTCCGATACATTGCCTTTATCAGCCAGTGGCCGCACAGCTTCACCCGGTTGTTTACGCTCGTGCGCGGCGTGCTCTGGGACCGCTTCGGGCTTTTCGATCTGGCGGACTTCTATGGGACAGCACGAACCCGATATCGAATGTGTTCCCAGCCTCAACAGGCTTACCTGCCCGGTTTCTCCCCTTAGCTCTGTGGGACAGCATCCGTCCATATCAACCATTTCCCCCCTGTTTTACATTTTGACTTTTTCCCAATATCAACCGCTATCCCGCTCCATCCCTCAGGCTTGCCTTCAGGGTTTAGGCCTTATGGGATGGCTGTGGATCGGGAACTGTAATTGCCTACGGCGTGTCTTCTGCGGAGGCGAGACTCTGCCAATTGAACTGCAAGCGCAGTTCTTTACCCGTCTGGCTGCGGACCTGTTCAATTTTTACGGACCGACGGAAGCTTGTATCGATACAACTACCTGGATGTGCAAGCGTAAAAGTAAGCAGCCGATTATCCCTATTGGTCGCCCAATCGCCAACACTCAGGTTTATCTGCTGGACGCCCATCTGCGGCCTGTTCCTGTCGGCATACCCGGAGAACTGCACATCGGCGATGAGGGTTTGGCTAGAGGATATCTGAACCGGCCGGAGCTGACCGCTGAGAAGTTCATTCCCAACCAGTTCAGCTCGAAAACCGGCGCCCGTCTCTACAAGACAGGAGATTTGGCCCGTTACCTACCCACCGGTAACATTGAATTTCTCGGACGCATCGACGATCAGGTGAAAATTCGCGGATTCCGCATCGAACCAGGGGAGACCGAGGTTGTCCTGGGAAGACACCCGGCTGTTCGAGAAGCCATCGTTGTAGCGCGTAAGGATGAGCCTGGAGATAAGCGCCTGACGGCTTACTTCGTCCCGAACCGTGAGCGGGAACCTTCAACCGGCGACCTTCGCAGATTCCTACAAGAGAAATTGCCCGATTACATGATCCCCTCGAATTTCATAATACTGGATGCTCTTCCTTTGACGCCAAGCGGCAAGGTGGATCGTCTTGCATTACCTGTGCCCGACAAAGTCCGGCCGGAGATAGAAGAGATTTTCGTAGCCACTCGTAGCCCCAGCGAAGAGATTCTGGCGGGAATCTGGGCCCAATTGCTTGGACTTGATCAGATGGGTGTCCACGACAACTTCTTTGAGTTAGGGGGGCATTCCCTTCTGGCGACTCAAGTTATGGCGCGGCTACGTGAGGCTTTTCAGATAGAGCTGCCCCTGCGCAGCCTCTTTGAGGCACCCACCGTTGCTGAGCTGGCCAGGGAAATTGGCCAAAGAAAGATCGAGCAGACAGATGGCCAAATTCTGGCCAAAACATTAGCAGAGCTAAATCAGCTATCGGAGGATGAAGTCAAGCAGCTACTCGTCTCCGAAAAGGGTTCGATCAAAGGAGATTACAAGTGAGTGATTTATCCGTAGATATTGCCAATCTCTCACCAAATAAAAGGGCCCTTTTTGAGCTGCTGCTAACGAAAAATGGGGTGAAACTTCCCAAAATTCAGAGGATCCCCCGAAAGAGTAATTCCAGCAACTCCTTTCCTCTCTCCATTGCGCAGGAACGGGTCTGGTTCCTGAATCAACAGGAGCCAGATAAACGGGTATACAACATTCCCAAAGCAGCGGTGCGAATATCGGGCGCTCTCAACCTGGAGGCTCTACAGAAGGCCCTTGATGCCATCGTAGCTCGACACGAGGTGCTGCGCACCACCTTTGCTGACGTAGACGGCAGCCCAAGGCAGATTATCGCTCAAAGACGATCGGTAGAATTGACGATTTCCGCTCCAGGTGAACGGCCCGAGGCGAAGCCTGAAGAACAGGTTCAACATCTCCTCGAGAAGGAGGCTCGACCTCCTTTCGATCTCTCTCAGGATCTAATGTTGCGTGCTACCCTACTCCGGCAAAGCCCGGAAGAACACATACTGCTCCTGATGATGCACCCTATCGTCTCCGATTGTTGGTCCCTCGGTATACTCTTTCGCGAATTGGCGCTATTCTACGAGGATTTCTCTAAAGGGAAAACCCCGTCGCTCCCTGAACTGCCGATCCAGTATGCCGACTTTGCCCATTGGCAGCGGGGTTGGCAGCAGGGCGATATCCTGGAGGAGCAGCTTTCCTATTGGAAGAAGCAGCTCAGCGACAGCCCTCCTGTCCTGGAGTTGCCGACCGACCGACCTCGATCGGAGGTAGAGTCCTGCCGGCGGGGGCGTCAACGCCTGGTGTTGTCCGCGACTCTTACGAAGGCCCTGAACAGCCTGAGCCTTCGGCAGGAAGTCACCCTCTTCATGACGCTGGTTACGGCATTCGTCACTTTGCTCTATCGCTATACCGGCCAGGAGGACATCCTCGTGGGCACTGCGATTGCGGGCCGCACCCGAGTTGAACTGGAAGAGCTCATCGGATTATTTGTCAACACCCAGGTTTTGCGCACCGACCTATCAGGGAACCCTGCAATGCTGGAGCTTCTCGGTCGAGTAAGGGATACGGCATTGGCCGCCAGTTCCCATCAGGAACTCCCATTCGAGAAGGTGCTGGAGGAGCTGCGGCCGGAACGGAATCTGAACATGAATCCACTGTTCCAGGTGATGTTTAACCTCCAGAATGCCCCCATACTGAAGGCATTGGAACTTTCAGGTCTGACCCTGACCTCCATGGAAGTCGATAACGGAAACGCCAATTCTGATTTGACGTTTTCGATGGCGGAGAGTGAGGAAGGATTAATCGGTTTTCTGGTGTACAACACCGAACTGTTCGAGGAAAACACCATCGACCGAATCTTGAGACATTTCGGGGCCTTGCTGGAAGCCATCGTCGCCAATCCGGAACAGCGCCTCTCACACTTGGCCAATTCTGTTTAGATGGATACTCAATTCTGGCCACCCAGGTGCACGCCCTGCGCGATTTGCCCCGTGCCCACCGGCCGCTGACGAGTCAACTACAATAGAACCCATCTCCATTTCCAAGGATCGGGGAAGCACACTCACGCCGCCGCAGGTCCTCCATGAGTTCAGTGCCGATGACGACTACACTCACAGTGGGAACACGGCTCTTGGCGTCGCCGACGACGGTGCCGTCATCAGCTTGGCGATGGCCCATCGCGGCAACGAAGCGCACACCATTCTCGGCTGGAGATCGGAAGACGAGGGAACGACTTGGGAACCCCGTAGATACATCTAATCTGGCGGAGGACAGGAGTGGATCCGTCTACGGCAACATTCTCCGCCTGCCTCGAGATCGCCTCATGGTTTTCGGTCACTTCCGCTCTCCGCGTCCTGAAAAGGGGATCTGGGTGGCAACGTCCGACAACAATGGCAGGTCCTGGAGTCCTCCAAAACAGGTGGTTTCTGCTGTTTTATTTCGGGGAATCTGCGGGGCCCTGTGCGCTATGGTCGCTGGAACTGAAGATCGATCTCAACAATTGACAAACTTAACCGGCTTATGATTGAATTGACTTGGTGAAACCTCAGGAGGAGATAAGCAGGTATCTTTCGAACATTGGTAGGCGGGGCGGACGGAAGAGCCGAAGAGTCCTCTCGCGGTCCGATTCGCGAGCGATGGTACGGGTACGTGAAGCAAAGAGAGCTTTTCGTCGGTTCCATGCGCGCTGCTTCTGGTCCTATCCGCCCGATCTCCCTATCACAAAGGATGATGTTGGGTGGGTGGCAGAGCAGCTCCGCAAACATGGGGGTATGAACGAGTGGAAGGCCGCCGCAAAGTTATGCCCTTAAATGAGTTCCAACGCGTAGTCCTCCGTGTCCTCTCACGGGGCAGAGCACCCAACCGCCATCTGGCGGGGGGCGCGGTTTTGCACAAAGACCCAACCTCGCCTCGATTTACCCGAGATCTCGATCTCTTTCACGACCGGGAGGAGCTTGTTGGGTCCACCTTCTTATCCGATTCAAAGCGTTTGCAGTCAAACGGATACCACGTCGAACTCACATTGAGCCAACCTGGATACATCCGTGCCATTGTTAGTTGTGAAGGACAATCGACCCGAGTGGATTGGGCGCACGATTCGGCATGGAGATTTATGCCGCCGCAAAGGATTCCGAACGTCGGGCACGCGCTTCATCCGGTCGACATTTCGGTGAATAAAGTGCTGGCGCTCGCAGGACGCGACGAACCGAGAAATTTTCTCGACATCAATTATATAAACCGGGAAATCATCTCACTGGGAGCGCTCTGTTGGGCGGCCTGTGGGAAAGATCCGGGATTCAGTCCGACCATGCTCTTAGAATCTCTTGCAAGGAAGGGCAGGATTCGAAAACCGGATATCGATCGCCTCGAATTGGCAGCCCCCATCGATGTAGAAACGTTAAAACGGGAATGGATAGGATCGTTGGAAGCCGCCCGGAAGCTCGTACGGTCCCTTCCAGCGGAAGACGCTGGCTGCCTTTACTGGGAGGAATCAACGCGGAAATTCGTGACGCCCGACAATGGAGGGAAGCTGAGGCGCCATTTTGCGACGGAAGGCGGGGTCATACCTCAAGTTGCCGCCATGCCGTTTCTGACAAGCACTGGGCCCAAGCGAGGAGCTTTGAAACGCTCATACCGAAAGCCAAAGGATGCGGCGCGAGGAAAACCAGACGAGATCTAACCAATGACCGGTGAAATACTGGGCGAATTCCATATCAGGCAAGATCAGCAGCCCTGACATGAAGCAAATACCAGGAATCGAAAAACAGGCACTCGTCGCTTCGGGCGATCTCTCGCCGAAGAACTCGGAAGGAAGTGCGATCACTCTCAAGGACGGAGGCGCATCCTGGCACCCTCCCAAGGCGATCGAAACTGATCCCGATTATGAGTGGGCCTATCCCGGTATCCTCTTTCACAAGGATCACGCGCTGCTTCATTATTTCCGTTGCCACCGGGAAAAACGCGGACAACGGGAAATGATCCTGGCGCGGGTACCGGTTGAGTGGTTTACCGAGTAATCCAGGATTCTTTGAGAAATTCGCTATGTTACCTTAATCTAGGTTGTGCCGTTGTCGAAGCCGACGCCGTAGCTGGACGGATTGATAAAGCACAGAGAAGCCAAACGAACAGAACTACAGTTGGCCTAGTGCAGCGAAGGCGACCAGAAGGATCAGAATGGTTGACCAGAATCTCGCCATCGGAAGTCAGTGGACGATGAATAGATGGTTACTAAGAAAGTGCTTCGTGACAAGCTCGGCCGTTCGAGCCCGCCTGAATGCGACCCTCTCTGCCAAGGCTGCGGCGCTTCAAAAGGCAGCTTGCCCGCCATAGTTCTCCATCGGAGAACGACGGCGGGTCCAGCTACACCGGCAGAGCGACCGCGAGTCGAGCCTCGTTTGGGGTAATGCGGTGTCAAGTCACTGCACTCAACAAAATGAACCGGCGCTCTTTTCGAGCGCGGCTCGACGCCGCTTTGTTAGAGAATAGTCTACTAATCTATCAGGATATGTATTATTACTTTTACCATGCCCATAACCAGAACCACCGTTTCCCGTGACGACAGCATCTACGAAATGGTCCCGGACGTCGTCCGGCTTCCGAACGGAAGATTGATCTGCATCTATCGCGAGGGCGACGGTCATTCGGCCCACCATTTTTCTCGTATTGTCTACCGGGAGAGCCGGGACAGCGGCCACTCATGGTCCGACAAACGGGTTCTGGTCGCGGCGACGCCAGACCAGACGGGCGTTATGATGAAATGGAACTGCCCGCGAATCCAGCGAATGAAGGACGGGCGCCTGCTTGCTCTCTGTGATATATATCCACACCCGCCAGGGGAGAAGACTGACCTACGTAACGCCCGCGTCGTTTTCTGGTGGAGCGAGGATGATGGTCAAACATGGTCCGAGCCGACCAGAACCGAGGTCTGCGGAATCGTGCCCGACCGAGTAGTCGAGCTTCCCTCCGGCGCTTGGCTGCTGGGAACACACGTCTGCATGCGAGGGGACGAATTTATCGACCGGGCGGTTTACAGTGGGACAGATTGGAAGCTGGCGCAGGTCGTCTTCAGGTCCGAGGATCAAGGCAGTTCATGGGAAGGCCCAATCATCGTCGGCCGGGACAGCCGCTATAATCTTTGCGAAGGAAGTATCCTCCTTCTGCCCGGTGACCAACTGGTCTGTTATATGCGTGAGACTTCCGCGCTTGCCTACCCCGGCATGAAAGCATTTTCCTCCGACGAAGGCCGCACCTGGGACGGCGTCTACGAGACGCCCATGGCGGGCTGCCACCGCCCCGTGGCCGGATTGCTGCCCAGCGGACGTGTGCTCGTTACTTACCGCTACCGCCAGTCCGGTGCTCGCGGCAATTATAGCCCAGGGGGCCGGTCCGCCAGCGCCACCTGGACGGAGGATTGGATCGGATATTCCCACCACAACACCTTCGCCTACCTCGAGACGGTGGAAAGCGCAAAGGCCCGCGACCTTTTGGTACAGGGCGGTCGCATCCTCCCCCTCGACCACGATTCCAGCCCGCGCTCCGACAGCGGCTACACGGGATGGGTCGTCCTGCACGACGGTACGATCTTTTGCGTAAACTACATTAACGATGACGCCCCCATGGCCCAGATTCGCGGTTACTGGTTCCGTGAATCGGATATCTAACAATCCGCAGGGAATTCTGGTTCGATGCGCTGTGGAGAGGTGCCATCCGCGAGAGATGGATGAGAAGGCGCTCCCGTTCACCCTTGGACTGATCGCCATGGTGTTGAGCGACACCGAGAATTTCGTCACCCATTTCACGCTGGTGGCTGAGAAAACGGGAAACGTTAGTGTGTCCTACTATCTTTGATGACAAGCTTCCAATATTTGAACTCGGATAGAATCCGAGACTGCCCGGATTCGGTGATAACCTAGTTCTTTGTTCCGACCCGACGTGTCCCACGAGGAAGCCGACCGATGGATGTTGAGAATGCTGGCAAGATCGGGTAAGCGCGCGAAGAGTTGGGCGTCTAATTCGTGAGTGTGCTGGACTTGGTCCTATTGCTTCCGCCGGCGCAACGCTACGACTCTCCACATGACGATGCCTGCCAAAAGGGCCCCCCACTTGGACGGTTCGGGAATCACCTCGAAGCGAACATTGTCCAAGTCAACCTGGTCACTCCCCGTAACCCAGTCCGCATCGAGGTGCAGAAAAGCGAGATTCGCAAGAACCTGCTGCAGCAGAATCTCGCTTGCCGCGGTTCCTGGATCGCCAGAACCGTCGGCGAGTTCCCACCCCGAGGAGGCGAGGAGCGGAACGCGGTATGAGGTCCAATCCATGCCCGGCGGATCCGCTCTGAACTGGAGCATCATGCTGCCGTCGGAAATCACCACCAGCGGGTAGTCTATGTCGTCGGAGCTCAGAACTCGCTGGTCGACATGCAGATATCCCCCATAGAAAATCGACTGGTCTCCCAGAAAATCACCCGGTGCATGGAAAGCGTTCCAGTTGAATACGTCACCCGTGCGAATGAAGCCGCCCGGGTTTCCTTCCGTGCTCACGAAAGTAGCGGTGCCCGATCCGCCAGCGCTGAAAAAATCACCGACACGCCATCCTTCGTCGCCGCTAGCAAACATGCTTTCGGGCACCGGAATGACCCCGTTCAATGAGCAGCCGAAAAAGCACATCAGCAGCGAAACAATCCCGGTCCTGCAGGACGCTATGTAAATTCGGGCGATGGTCATCAATGATGATGAACACTTTGTACTGTAAGTCTTTCCGTCAGGGCCGTCAACAGCGAAACCAGTTTGTCAAAACATGGGGTAGAGAGCCGTGCCCAATGGGATCCAGTGAATCTCAACGCAGAGGTCCTTCGCAGCCATGCGGAGCGGCTTACGAACCAGGGCAATTTCCTCTGCGCTATTACGATAATTCCTCAGGCGAGAACAACCGAAGATCATGAAAATAGTCGCTCTTGAAGCCGTCATCACGAGCAAGTAATCGGTCGGCGTGATGCTGCGCGTGAGCAGCGATCAGAAAGTCTGCCACGATTCGGCCTCGCTTTCCGCCGCGGGAAAGGTAACGGGAAAAACACTCCCCCGCCTGCACCGCAGCTTCACGGCTGCAAGGTACGAAAACCAGTTCCCAGTCATCCAAAAGAGCAAAATAAATCACCTCGGACGGTGAAGCATGCGGTGCCGGTTTCTTCCCGCCTTACAGGACAGCCCGCAAGGCTTCGACAAAACGGTCTACGACCGCCCGGTCAGCGTTTCGCCCCATGAGGCCAATGCGCCAGACTTTGCCCGCCAGATCTCCCAACCCGGCACCAACCTCGATCCGGTGTTCAGACCGCAGACGGGAGCGTATGCGCGCTTCGTCGAGACGCTCGGGAACGATCAGGGTGGTAAGCGCGTGAAGGCGATCCGGTTCCGCCACAAGTGGCTCCAACCCGAGCGCGCTGACTTCCTTTATGAGATAACGGGCGGCCTTTTCATGCCTCGCCCAGCGGGCTTCCAATCCCTCCTCGAGTATCTCTTCAAGGCTTTCGAGCAGCGCGTAATAGAGGGTACTGGAGGCGGTATGATGGTAGAGGCGGCTCCCATCGACGCCGTCGATGTATTTTTGCACTTCGGCCAGATTGAGGTAGAAACTTGGGACCGGGGTGAGACGGCGATCGAGGAATTCGAGGGCCCGACGTCCGATGGTCACAGGGGAGAGACCGGAGGGACAGCCCAAACCCTTTTGTGAGCAGGAAAAGGCCACGTCCACTCCCCACTGTCCGACCTCCACGGGCATGGTCGCGAGCGAGGTCACACAGTCCATGAGGAGCAGTCCGCCGGTCTCGTGGACAGCATCGGCAATCCCCGACATATCCTGGTAGACACCGGTCGAGGTCTCCCCGTTGACAATACAGACGAGCTTGGGGCGGTGCCGGTCAACGGCGGCCAAGAGTTCGTCCTTGTCTACAGGTTGGCCCCACGGCGCTTCGACGCGAACGGTATTAGCGCCTAGGAGCTGCGACAATTGGGCCAGCCTTCCGCCGAAGAATCCGTTGACCGCAATGACGATTTTATCTTCCCCTTCGACGAGATTGACGAGCAGCAGATCCATGCCTGAACTCCCTGTTCCAGAGACGGGAAAGGTAAGGGAGTTGGGCGTCCGAAAGACCTTCCGCAAGAGGGTTTTGCAACGGTCCATGAGACTGAGAAAGTCCGGATCGAGGTGCCCCAGGACAGGTTCCCGGAGAGCCGCCATGACGCGATTGGTCGGATTGGTCGGTCCCGGGCCAAGAAGAAGGACGTCCTCGATATGGACGGATGTCGATAGAGTTGAGGCGGTCATCGGGAGGTAAAAGTTGGGGAAGCCAGCGCGTTTCCTGAGACCGGCGGCATATCAGTCGAAAGGATAGTAAAAGCCGCGGCGGTGAAAAGAGAAAAGTCGCGATAGTAATGCATCATGACACAACCGTCCGATACACTCTCTTGCGGAAGCGGCCAGGTCAAGTGCCTCAAAGGTGTCTAATTCCAAGGAAATCGCTTTCGTAGTCATGCTTCCTGATCCGACCTGCAGACTGCCTCCCCCGTTAGTAGCGACGGTACTGTCGCGACCCATTGCCGCCAAATCCGCTTGTGCCCATTTCTCTTATCTACGAATCTCAGTACTTAAGGGAGCGACGAGCACTGGGGCAGATGGGATCGCGCACGACGCAACGAAATTGCGGAAGGCATGAACCGTTATGAATTCGTTCTCCGTTCCACCCTCACCCACTCAGTCTGCCACACGACGATTGTCGGTACTAGTGTGGTGTCCGTTAAATAACATAAATTAATTAGTTTTCCCTGTCTGCTTTGCCAAGGCACGTTTGGCGCGCTGGATCTTGCGCAGGATTTCCTCTCCCTTCGCCTTCCATCTGTAAGGCTTGGGGTCGAGGTTCCTTTCAGCCAGATAGGTTTCTATGTCTTCGACCAATTGCCTGACGCTGGTAAAACTACCATCCCTGATAACATCTTGGGTCAGTTCGCCGAAAAAGCGCTCGACCAGGTTCAACCAGGACGAACTGGTCGGGGTGAAGTGGATGTGAAAACGCCGATGGCGCGACAACCACTTGCGGACCTTCTGTTGCTTGTGCGTGCAGTAGTTGTCAACGATCAAGTGCAAGTCCAGCTGCTTGGGTGTCTCCCGCTCGATTTGCTTCAAGAACCGCAACCATTCTACATGGGTATGCCGCTGTTCGGTGCGTGCGATGAGCTTGCCGTCCAGATAATTCAAGGCTGCAAACAACGTAATGGTCCCGTGTCGCTTGTAGTCATGTGTCTTGGTGCAAATCTCTCCCACGCCAAGAGGTAAGCCCGGCCGGGTCCGCTCCAAAGCCTGGCATTGGCTCTTTTCGTCGCAACACAATACAAGGGCCCGCTCTGGCGGATCCAGGTATAAGCCGATCACATCCCAGAACTTCTGCTCGAAGTACTTGTCATTGGACACTTTGAACGTCCTGACCAAGTGAGGCCTGATATCGTTAGCCCGCCAGATGCGCTGCACGCTGTCGGGGGAAATCCCCACCTCCCTGGCCATGGTGCGAACACTCCAGCGAGTGCGTGGCTTCGGCGGTCGTGTAGCCTCGGTAATGACCTTCTCAACCTTGCCCGCCGGTATCCATCGGGGCCGTCCTCGTCCCTTCCTGTCCCGCAATCCCTCCAAGCCGTCTCGCTCAAAGCGTTGCGACCACTTGTTCACGCAGGGCACACTAACCCCGAGTTCTTCCGCGAGCTGCGCCTGTTTGACGCCTTCGGAACGACGCAGTACGATTGTCGCCCGAAGGCTGTCGCGCACGGATACTGTCGGTGCTTTCACGCGACGCTGCAACTCTTGCAGCTCAAGATCTGTAAGTTCAATTATGGATATGGGTCTTGCCATGCCGATAGCATAACATGGTAAGACAGATTAATTCAACTTAATTATCGGACATGAGACTAGTAACCTCGATCATCTCCGCGCAAACCTCGCCGCCGCTGGGGCCGGCCCACTATCTTCCAGTATCTACAGCCGAGTCAAAGAGCGGCTGGCTCCCGAATATCTCGATTATCCGACCCGGCACGGAGTGTGCTGTCTTGCATTCCTCATTCCTTGGTGTTTAGTATACACGCCCTCACACATTCAAGAATAGGTGGATCTGCCGGATTCTAGATGGGAAAAATACCTGCCCATTCAGGAAAGAGGATGCGCCCGAAGAGCCCTCCAATCGGATGAAGGCAATCTGAACCACGCACGCCATGGCCAGCAAATCAAGTTCCCGCAACCTGCTTTCGGTTGAATTTCTGGACGACGACGTTTTCGGAAGCGGAACCGGTAGCCTCACGGAAAATATCGCGTTTCCGTTCCGGACTCGGCTCAGCTTTGGGCCCCTCATAAAGCATCTTACTGCTCTGCGCAATGATCCGAACACCCCGGGCGTCACTGCCTCGGCGGTCTCCCGACTTCTCGATCTTGTCGATCGGGTACCGACACTGCTTCATCCCATGGATCACTTTGAGCAAAGGGAAGAGCACCGGAAGGAGATCGTGGAATTGATGACAATTGTGTTCCCTTCGGCCTCTCAGGATCTCGTCTACAGGGCGGCCATGGTTCCCTTTGTTTTCGATGTTGCCTACGCCACACCACCGTTTTCCCGCCACCTTCTGCCCGCACTCCGGGATTCCGAGGAACCTGGGGGACTGCGGATCAATCTTGACCATGAGACGGTTACCAATGGCCGCATTCTGAGGGCCTATCTGATCATCGCGCGGCGTCTCTACGGGATGCAGGTAAACTTCGACTACCCCCTGGTATTCACTGCGCCCGACACGACCCTGGGACTGGATCGATATTTCCAGATGGAGTTCGATCCCAAGTTCGTAGAAATCGTTACTTCGGGCGCTGTTCCTAGGTTAAGTTCCGAGGACAAAGCGGATCTGAGACGGAATCTGACAGATATTGAGAAATGGAAAACACTACTTCCTCCTGACCGGTTCAGCTTTGAAGGATTTAGTATCGCCACGGCTACGGATGTGACTAATCAGACCGTGATCTCGAGACTGAAGCGGCTGCTCGTGGAACGCGGTTCTATCGTGTCGGATCGCATTTTCAAACGTATTCAGGAACTCTTGCGCACCCTGCTTCAGGCACCCGACATTAACGCGGGCATCGCCGCTATCGAAGGTGAAAGCATTTATCTTCTGCGTTGCGGGCAAAGGATCGATCACGGGTGCATTATGGCCGACTCGGCCCATTATCAGACTTCGGATTTCGAGGGTTCACTTTACGAAACCGCCGTCAAAGAAAAACGATTGATCGTGGTTGAAGATCTCGCTGCTCTTCCCCACCGTAGTCCTGCCGAAGAGGGTTTACTGAATGCGGGCATATGTTGCCTGGCCATCGCCCCTCTTTTCTGCGGCGAAAAACTCGCGGGCACTCTCGAGTTGAGTTCGCCGACGGCCTCCGCCTTCGATTCCGTATCCGCCTTGAAGCTGCGAGAGACCCTACCCCTCTTCGCCATCGCAATCAGGCAGAGCATTGAGGACTTCAATACCAAGGTGCAGACCGTAATCAAGGAAAAGTGCACTGCCATACATCCGAGTGTGGAATGGAAGTTTCGAAGTGCTGCCCGATACTATCTGGAGAAAGCAGATGTTTCGCCCGGAGAAGACATGGAACCGATCGTATTCGACAACGTCTACCCGCTCTTTGGCGTGTCCGATATTCGAAGCTCGTCGATACAACGAAACGCGGCCATTCAATCCGACCTCACGACGCACCTGGACCTCGCCCAAGACGTGGTTGCATCCGCCAACCGCCTTCGACCCCTTCCCGTATTCGATGAGGTCATTTACCGGGCGGAGAAGCTCCGCAACCGAATCGAAAAGGAACTGGATTCCTCAGATGAATTCACGGTTCTCGAATTCATCCGCAATGAGGTTGAATCGCTGTTTGATCATGTACGGGGCTTCGGCCCTGAGGTGGAGTTGTGTCTGAAGAAATACAAGGAGGCATTGGAATCCTCGCTGGGCACCGTCTATCGGAAGCGCAAAGCCTTCGAGCAGAGTGTAGCGAAGATCAATGAAACAATTTCTACCTGTCTCGAGACAGCCCAAATCGGCGCTCAGGAGATGTTTCCCCACTACTTTGAACGACACCGGACCGATGGAATCGAACATGCGATCTACATTGGTGCATCTATAGCAGAAGGCCGCCCATTTGACAGGCTGTACCTTCGCAATCTTCGTCTCTGGCAGCTCATTGTGATGTGCCGGATCGCAAGGCAGACCGATGCACTCAGATCCGGGCTCGATCCCGTGCTCGAGACAGCTCACCTGATTCTCGTTCAGGGAAATCCATTGACTCTTCGATTTCGGTTGGACGAGAAACGATTCGATGTGGAAGGTGCATACGACATTCGCTACGAGATCATGAAAAAACGCATCGATAAAGCGACCTTCAACGACGGAGCCGAACGCATTACACAGCCCGGACGCATCGCCATTGTTTACTCGCATACGAGCGAAGCCGCAGAATATCGCGACTATATCGATTTTTTGATATCTCGCAGTATGCTCGATTCCAATATCGAAGACCTCGAAATTGACCCTCTGCAGGGTCTACAAGGCCTGCGCGCCCTTCGCGTGAAGGTGAACTTGGCTACGGATTCACTTCCTGATCTGGCGGATATCAGCGATCTCGCAACTGCCGCCTTGTAAGACTCCACTCAACGAGTGAATGGAGCGAAATTCCTCGTGCTTGAAACCTTCAGACTATGATTGCTGTCTACACATCTTAATTCCCCTGTGCAATGGTTCAGTCCCCCGAACAATCTCACATTGGCAACTCACGATATTTTCGGTTTTGCTTGAGCGAAAGAGAGGAAATTCTTCGCCACAAATGGATTGAGAGTCAAAAAGCCGGGCGTGATATAGGCTACGATATCGCGCTTTTCGACTGGATAAGACACCATCAACGCAGCTGGCGCGAACAATATCTTAACCGTAGCTCCTGACCGCGCATGCTGAACAATGTGCGGATCCCCGCTGGTCGTGGCCGAGTAGCCGTTCGGGTTCCAAAGCACTGCGTTCAAGACGAATATCGTTATCCAAACACCTCTCCTCTTAGATCTTTCGACACCACCAAGCCCTCCCAGGAACTTCCTTTCATCTTCCTCGACCCAGTCTTGCGACGCGGGCCAAAGTGCTCGCGAAAAGCCTGGAACACTTCCTCCACGTAGGCCTGAGATCCCAATATCGCTCCATCGGTGAAGTAGCGAATCCGGCATCGCAACGCAGATGAAACGGGAAGTTCCGCGCCTCGTTCCATCTCTCTGCGCCAGGTGGCGACCGGTATGCGCATCGCTTTTCCTTCTTTCCCTGGGGCTGGCGAGGCCCCTTTGCAATAAAGCAGGCGCCGGTAGTCATTGGCTACAGTGCGCCAGTCATGCTGACCGAACCCTCCGTCCACGGCCGACATTAAGCCTGCACGGGCACGAGTCGCTCCCGCGCTGGCTTCTCCATAGCTGCTCCATCGATAATCTTTGGGATCATCCACTAATCCGGCACGCACGGGATTGAGGTCGATATAGGCAGCCACTACGCTCGGAGCCCAGCCGCCTGTTTCCACGATTGTGCTCTTGAAGCGCTCGGACCAGAGCGTGCCGACCCGTCCATAGGACCGATTGTAGTAGATCGAAAAGCGCTGTTTGAGTGTCTTCATGTATTGCGAAACATCGTGCATCTGACTAAGGAGAGCGGATCTGATTATTTCCGCTTCCTCGCCTCCTTTCTCAAGAATCTCGAATAACACTGCCGAGGATGCGATCTGGAAACGCTTCGATTCAGGATAGAGTACCCGATAGCGACGTATGAGCTCATAATTGCTCACCTTTACATTTCCCACGTCGGGCACCCGGATGAGGACGTGAAAGTGATTGCTCATGACGCAGAAAGTCAGCACTTCCACCCCCGAAAATTCAGCAACCTGCCAGATGTGCTTCCGCAACACTTCTTTCGCCATCCTGTGAAAGAGCATTTCCCTGTTTACCGTCCGCGATACGCAGTGGTAGACCGCACTCTGGTTTCGGATTTTCAACCTTGCATGCCTCATGATCCAATCATCATCTCCCCTCTCAGTCCGCCGTCAATCTATTTATGTCAGTCCCTTAAAATTTTGCGCGTGCAGAAAAATGAGGGATTAATTAGGAAGATTGTGTGATCAAGCGTTATCTACTGATTGACCAGTGGACGAAGAATTTTGCGCTGCTGGCGGCCGCAGTGTTTGCGACGGGGGTTTTCTTCGGTATTCAGCTTACTCTCTTCAACAATTTCATAGTCACGCGGCTGGAAATCGAGCCCCACCATCTCGGTTACGTGGAGGCATTGAGAGAGGTACCCGGGTTCCTCAATGTTCTGTTTATCGCTCTGATGATGCGGATGGCTGTTCCCAAGCTGGCGGGCATCTCTCTCATCGTAATGGGGCTGGGAATAATCGCCTATGCGCAGGTTTTTTCCGTATTCAGCCTGGCTTTCATCTCTTTCATCTGGAGCCTTGGATTTCACTGCTGGCTTCCTCTCGAGCAAACTATGGCTCTGCAGTTTTCTCCAGATGAACAGAAAGGGAAATGGCTCGGGGTCTTACGATCGGTAATGGGAGTGGCGTGGCTGATATCGATTGGATTCTGTATCTTCAGCTTTTCGTCATTCGGTTACGGGGGTCTTTTTGCCGTGGCAGGGCTGGTTACCGCGGCTGGCGGTACGGTCCTTTTCTTCGCGGATACGCCACGCAGTTCGGAACCGGAGCAACGGTTCGTCTTCAAAAGACGCTACGCGCGATTCTACTGGCTTCAACTCCTGCAGGGATTCCGCAGGCAAATGTTCATCACTTTTGCCATATTCGCACTGGTCAAGGTACATAGCATACCCGTCGAGACGACCATGATTCTGGTGTTCCTCAATCAGCTTCTGGTCGTGCTGACCGGGCCCTTGATGGGTCGGCTCGTAGATCGGTTCGGGGAGCGCCTGATGTTGAGCTTAAGTTACATCGGGCTCATTTTCGTCTTCATGGGATATGCTTTCGTCACCCATCGCCCTATTCTCTACTGTCTCTACTGTATCGATAATCTGCTGTTCGTAGGCAGCATCGCACTGACCACCTACCTGAACAAAATCGCCCCTCCGGAAGACCTTAAGCCCACCTTCTCGATGGGCGTGACGATGAATCACGTCTCGGCCGTAATCGCCCCTCTGGTCGGGGGACTGGCCTGGTATTTCATTGGATATCAAGTTATCTTCGTAGCAGGCGCAATTCTGGCGTTTATCTCGTTTATCGTGAGCCAGGGGATCGATTCAATAGGAATTGGAGGCGCAGCCGAAGGCCAGGTCGAATCGGCTCCCGCCGGATGACTGGTCATCGCCAACCTAGTTCGCTCACTTCCTAGCGAATGCGACATCATCCATTTTCAGAAGCGATGAGGGCTTGAGCCGTTCAGCTTTTTCGGTAATTACGGATTGTCCTTTCCGCGTCAGAAGGAATGAGATAATAAGGCGGAACCGATGGCACACCTGATTGTAAATGGCGGCAAACCGTTGACAGGTACAATTTCCCCATCGGGCAACAAGAACTCCATACTACCCATTTTCTGCGCCAGTCTGCTTACAAATGAGATGGTAGTCATTCGTAACGTTCCGGATATCACCGACCTGCAGAAGCTGGTAAACTTCTGCGAGGCGCTGGGATCCGTCATCCATTGGGACAAACCCGCCATGGTGATGGAAACTGACCACTCAGCGTTCGGCACGGAGCCAGCGAATGAGGAGATCCCACATGGCATGCGTTCGGCAGTGCTTTTGTTTGCCCCTCTTCTCTTTCGGCTGAAGAGGCTCAAGATCCGCACAAACGCAAAAGGCTGTGCCTTGGGAGTCCGGGAAATCGATCCCCATCTCGAGGTATTCAGCGGCTTTGGTGTAGAGGTTGAGATGAATGCAGGGGTCGAACTCTCGTTGTACGGTCGATACCGAGGTCAGCGGCACTGGCAGGACTATATATCGGTAACGACAACGGAGAGCTTTCTTATGGCCGCGGTGGTGGCAGAAGGGGACTCGTCACTGATTAACGCGGCCGGAGAGCCACACGTTCAGGATCTCTGCAATTTCCTGCAATCGATGGGCGCCGGAATAGAAGGGGGCGGCTCCAGCGTACTTTCTATTCAAGGAGTTGAAGGCCTGTCCGGCACCGAGGTAACCATCGCATCGGATCACCATGAAATTGCCACATTCCTCGCTCTAGGCGCCATGACTGGAGGTGAAGTGCGCGTCGAAAAATCCGTGCCGCACCATTTCACCCTTATCGAGCGCTCGTTTCGGAAGGTCGGGGTAGCCATCGAATACGAGGATGACACGGCGATTGTCCGAGAAAATCAGCAGCTTGAAATGGAAGTTCCCTTCACGCCCAATCTGCTTCCCAAAATTGAAGCGGCCCCATGGCCCTATTTTCCCGTCGATCTACTTCCTCCCATGATCGCCCTGGCGACCCGCGCACGGGGCGTCATGCAGTTCTGGAACAAGATCTACGAATCCGGGTTCTGGTGGATACCGGAACTGATCAAGTTCGGAGCGCACGTGGTCACGAGTGACCCTCATCGAATCATCGTATTCGGTCAAAAGCCGATGCACCCAGCCGTAGTCGACGCCCCCTACATCATTCGGGCCGCCATCGCATTATACATGGCGGCGGCATCGATCGAAGGTGAAAGCCTGGTGCGCAATGCGGACTCAATTCGACGTGCCCACCCCAACTTTGTCCGGAATCTCAAGAAATTGGGGGCGGACACCGAGTGGGAAGAGTGACCATCACTCGTTAATCAGGTTTCGGAGCTGGTCGGAAAGCTTCTTCACGGAAAATCCATCCACTCGATGCTGGAGCGCATTCAAACCGGCGCGACGCCATTGATCGGCGAGTGAAGAACGATTCAAACGCCCGCCTCCACGATCGTTATCGGTGGGCGCCCGCCAAAAAACGAGTAGAGGACCAGAAACGATCAAGGGTACATTCTCGTAGATCCACGAAATTACACGGCCGTGGAGGGGATCCACCACGAACTCGAAATCTGGACCTTTGACCCGGATCTCCTGGAAGCTTTCCTGGAAACGAAGCCGTGGCAAACGCGCCAAATTAACTGGGGGCACCATTCGTTCGGAACCGGGGAGCCTAAACTGCGCCCAAGCGACTTCGTGCCCTCGATTCGCCCAACTGGTATCCGTATCGAGCATGAATTCCAGGGTCAGGACCCGTTCGGCGCCCACCAGAAGCTGCGACCAGTCCTCCAATGGGATGACCAACTCGCAACACTCACCGGGATCGACTCTGGGGAGCTCCATCCCGCCGCTGGCCTTCAATCGATCGTCCCAGCAGACGCTCTAACTGAGCCGTAGATGGCACAGGGAGCTGAAGTCATATCGATTGGTAACGCCGAAACCTGCCTTAGCCCGACTTGACCAACTCAACCTCTAAAAAAGTTTTTTTCGGGGGTAAATGGGCTGTCGAGTCGCATAAACAGTGGGGGAAGGTTGGCAGAACAGCCTGTAGTGTAGACCTACCCTCTTCCCAGGCCTCGATATGTTTGTATAATTGGGGGCCATCATGTTTCTGAGGTGCAATCGTCGGCGCAAAGATGGCAAAGAGCATTGCTATTGGAACATCGTGGAGAATAAGCGTGTGGGTGGCGGTCGGGTGGTGCAGAGGCAGGTTCTCTACCTTGGAGAGATCAACGACAGCCAGCGCAGCGCTTGGCGCAAGAGTATCGAGATCTTTGCCGAGGGTAGTGCCCGGCCGGAGCAGGTGGCGCTGTTTCCCGAAGATCGGGCGCCGCCGCTCGAGGAGGAAAGCATCGTACGGATTCGGCTCAAAGATTTGAGGATAGAGCGGCCCCGGCAATGGGGAGCGTGCTGGTTGTCCTGCGTGCTTTATGAACAATTGGGGTTGGGTGAGTTCTGGCGCGAGCGAGTGAGGCCTTCCCGGCAAGGCAGGCGGTGGGCCCATGTGTTGCAAACCCTGGTGGCCTATCGACTGATCGATCCAGGAAGCGAGTGGCGGCTGCACCGCCAATGGTATGAGCAATCAGCCATGGCCGATCTTCTGGGCGAAGACTTCGCCTTGGCCGAGAAGAACACCCTGTATCGCTGCCACGATCGATTGCTGGAGCACAAAAAGGCCTTGTTCGCCCACCTGACCAACCGCTGGAGCGATCTGTTCAACACCCGTTACGAGGTACTGCTATACGATCTGACGAGCACCTATTTCGAGTGTGATCCGAACCAGGAACCAGCGGCTTCGAGCCGAATCCGCAAGTTCGGCTACAGCCGAGACAAACGTTGGGATTGTCTGCAGGTGGTGATCGCCCTGGTAGTCACCCCGGAGGGCTTTCCGATTGCCTATGAAGTGCTTCCCGGTAACACCCTGGATCAAACCACCTTGGGCGATTTTCTTGCTCGCATCGAAAAGGCCTACGGCAAGGCCCGGCGCATCTGGGTCATGGATCGGGGAATACCTACCGAGGAGGTTTTGGCCCAGATGCGTGCAAGCGACCCGCCGATCGACTATCTGGTGGGTACGCCGCGCTCGTGGCTGGACAAGTTCGAGCAATCGTTGCTGCAAAAGCAGTGGCAGAATCTGCGTGCAGGTATCGACGTAAAACTCATCAGGGAGGGGGGTGAAACTTATGTTTTGGCCCGTAGCAAGGAGCGTCTGCACAAAGAAAAGGGTATGCGTCTGCGCGGTTTGCGCCGATTGCTTGAGAGGCTCAAGAAGCTCCGCGATAGCAAGCGGCGTTACCAGCGCGATACCATCCTCATTAAACTGGGCGAAGCCAAGAAGGAAGCCGGCCCGCGGATCTGGCGTTTACTCGACATTGCCGTAGCCCCCGAGGATGGCCCCGCCAATGGCTCGCCGGTGAGCTTCCGGTTGAACTGGAAGAACTACCGTCAGGCCTATCGCCGGGAAGGCCGCTACCTGTTGCGCAGCACCCTCAGTGCCGACAATCCGCACCGCCTCTGGCACCTCTACATCCAACTCACTGAGATCGAGCAAGTTTTCAAGGAAATGAAAAATGACCTCTCCATCCGGCCCATCCATCACCAAAGGGACGATCGCATCGAGGCCCATATTTTTATCAGCTTCCTGGCTTACTGCCTATGGGTCACTCTGAAGCGTCGCTTGCGCGATCTGGCCCCTGGTCTTACTGCCGTCGAGGTGCTTTCGAAAATGGCGGCGATGCAAATGCTCGATGTAAAGCTACCCACCACCGACGGGCGCACCGTGGTGCTCACCCGTTACACCGAGCCCAGTAAGGATCAAAAGCTATTGCTCAACCAGCTAAAGCTTGAACTTCCTGCACAACCGCCACCAAAAATCGAATCGAAAACTAGCGAGATGTAGTGGAGACCTTTGGTCGTTTATCAACGACTTAGGTCAAAAATGACGCCCAGTTGAGAAAGAGGGGTTAGGAGAGGGAGATTGATTCAACCCGGACAGGCTCCAGCACTTTCTTATATCCGACAAGCCCGGGAGAAGGTGTGCGATCGGCAAACACGAGACCGTTGATGAGAAAATTTCGGTCGTTGGGAGTATCGCCAAAATCACCGCCATAGACGAAGTAATCGCCCTTTTCGCCAGTGTTCCTGCGCAGCCCCTGGTCAATCCAATCCCAGACACAGCCCCCTTGCAGGCGCTTGTAGCGGTAAAAGACGTCCCAGTAGTCTTTCAAGCCGCCGGGTCCGTTTCCCATCGCGTGGGCAAACTCACAGAGGATAAAAGGCCGGGAAAGATAGCGGTCCCGGGGGGCGCAGAATTCCTCAATTTTCTCATGTGCGTTGCCCTGCCCTACGGCGATACAGTATTCCAGGGAAGCGTACATGCGGCTGAACACATCACTCACCACGAGCGTTTCATCCGGTTCATAGTGGATGGGACGTGAAGGATCTCTCTGCAGCGTCCAGGCGGCCATCTTTTCGTGATTGCGGCCAAAAAAGGATTCGTTACCCAGCGACCACATGATGATGGACGGATGATTCTTATCCCTCTCCACCATACGAACCAACCTGTTGACATAGGCGGCCTCCCAATCCGAACTATTGCTTAACTGGTTCGGTCTTCGCGTCGTGAGCATTCCGTGACACTCGAGATCAGTCTCATCTATGACATAGAGGCCGTGGCGATCGCAAAAGGAATAGAAGCGAGGATCATTAGGATAATGTGAAGTCCGGACGGCGTTGATGTTATGGCGCTTCATGAGGAGCACGTCCTCTTCCATGGCCCGGTAGGGGACGGCCCGGCCGAGATCGGGATGGTGATCGTGCCGGTTTACGCCTTTGATCATAATCGGCCTGCCATTCACCCGGAGCATCCCCTCCTCGATCGTGACTTCACGGATTCCGATACGGAAGGGGACAACTTCGGCGACTCTTTGACCGGCCTCTTTTAGCGAAATCAGCAACGTGTAGAGGTAGGGAGACTCGGCTGACCAGAGCCGGGGTCGATTCACCTCCCCGGTAGTATGCAGGATACCAATATCTCCAGCATCGACATGCAGTTCCGCATCGGGCAGTTCCAAGCCGATCGGCTGGCCCAAGTGATCGAGAAGAGAGAATCCGATCGAACCTGCGGCCGGTCGTTCTCCGGCGTTCCGAAGCTTCACCTCTATCTCAAGACGCGCGTTCTAGTAGCCGTTCTCGAACTCGGTGCGGATAAAGGCGTCGAAGATGTGAAGCCAGGGCACGGCGATCAAGGAAACGTCCCGGAATATGCCGCTCAGCCACCACATATCCTGGTCTTCGAGATAGCTCCCGTCGGACCATTGATATACGCGAACTGAAATGGTATTGGCACTGGATCTGACGAATGGAGAAATATCAATTTCCGACGGCAACCGGCTGCCCTGGCTGTAGCCTGCCTCGGTTCCGTTAACCCAAAGGTGGAAAGCGGAATCAACCCCTTCAAAGCGAAGATAAATGCAGCGTTTGTTTCACTTTCGGGGCAAATACAATTCGCGGTGATAAAAGCCCGTCGGATTCTCACTGGGCAAGTTGGGGGGATCGACGGGAAACGGGTAGATCAGGTTGGTGTAGTGCGGTTTTCCGTGGCCTTTCAGTTACCAATGAGACGGGACATCGATGAGGTCCCAACCATCATATTCCGTTTTTTCAGCAGAGACACCGCTGGGCGCCTCCTCAGGAGTCGCTGAGAAACAGAATTTCCATCGGCCATTCAGCAAGCGATGCCAAGGCGAATTCTCCCTGCCGCCACGACAGGCGGAGAACTCGCCCGGGTAGGGCACGAAATAGGCGCGGGCGGACAATCGATTGCGTTCCTATACATCAGGATTTCTCCAATCAGGAGCGGACTGTGGTTTCATCTCAGGCTAACAGCCTTTCGGACTTGGCCTACAGGCGGTCAGCATTAAGAAAACGAAGCTGAGATTTGACAAGCTTGGACATTAAGTCACGAAAGCCGCCTGCTCATAGGCTAGGAAAGGATTCTCTTCCGTTGCCCAAATCCTCAGTTCCCTAATTGCCGCGCAAATCTTGAACGCGACACGCAGCCAGTTTCTGGCCGACCCACTAGTCATTATTCCCAGGACGGTCAGCGCGACGGAAACCACCCGGTGATTGCGAGCTAGAGCCTGTTCGAAAAGGGTAAACGCCCTCTGCTGGATAGAGGCAATTTGGATCCTGAGCGAGGCTCCCTTGAAGGTGCCGGGACGCAGCTCCCTGCCATTCAAGGAGAAATCCGACAAATCGGGACTCAGAGCCAAAGTGCCCCAGCCCTTCGGGTTGTGGAGGTTCGGGGCATCTGCGGCGTTCGATCGACGCCGATAACCCCATTTCGAGGTTATTCCGAGCCGATCCGCCTTGCATATTTCCCCGAAGCGCTCACAACAGAGGGCATTCACCCTTTTCGAACAGGCTCGAACTAGATGCCGAACAAACTGAAGTTAGATCGACGCCGACGGATCATTTTTCGGTAACTTCCCGCTTCATCGCCGGTACGGCGTGTTGTCACAGGTTCGACAACAAAGACCTGGTCGTTTTCTCACTTCTACCAATACATCTTTAAGGGGTGAGTTGGGGTGCACTTTCCCGGCAGTTGGGACGAGCGTGGCAGCACGGGGTCGGTGCGCCAAAGTAGCATTTTCCTAATATGAGCGTGCTGTTCGTACGCCTCCTGTTCTGAGAGCAGAAGTTCAGGCATCGCTGGATTCACTCGATTCGTGATCCTAATGATGTTTCTTTCTCTACACAAATACACATTCTATCATTCACTATAAAGCAGAGTCTTCCCATCACTTTCTTATTACTCCGCCAATATAAAAGGCGACATCAAGCAGCTTAATTCGCTTTGGGATGGTGAAAGCAAGGACCTTATGGCCTGGCGTCGAATCCCCTCCAGCGCCTACAGGCCAGGGAGCCGAGCATCCCGTTTATCCATGCCAGAGTAATTGCATAATCTCCCCGGACTGTCATCTATTAAATGATCCAAGTAATAACTTTAAATGAAACTCTCTTATTTGCTAAAGTTAGCCCCCTTGTAATGGATATGTCGGCTTTTCTCCGTTCTCACAAATCCAATTAACCCATAACTTTGAATCAGTACCATCCTGCATGGTAACAAAATTGCGCGTTCTCAGGTATTGGTTGGAACCGTACGGCTTCAGCATATCAATCCTGATTTCTCTATTTTCATCGAGATATTCCGTACTGTCATTAGTCACCGCCAGGATACCCAACCACTGAATATAGGTCGGCGCCGGATGTACGATGGCCGAGGATACGACTTGGTGGATATTGACCAACTTGGATCCACGCGAATCCCGAATCACCCCCAGACAACCGATATGCACATCGCCGGAAAGAATTACGGTTCTCGATTTTCTGTTAGCGGCATTCTGCAACAGCCGCATAATCAACTTGGCGCGCTCCCCCTGATGCTCCTTAGCCCGCCAGTGGTCTTTGAGATCATCGGTAAGCTCTTCCTCCCACGGCGTGGCATCAACCGCTGCCTCCGTGAATGAGAAATCGCGGTAAACTACAGGCACCGCCGCCAACACCAATAGATCTCCCTGCTGACACCGACTCAGAAAATTGTCTATATCAACCCACTGGTCCTTAGCCATTACCTGGACAAGGCTGCGCTGCGCGCGGTTATCCAATGCCAAGATGTTATAGCCGCGGAAGCAAAAACCAAAGGAGTAATGCGACGGCACACCACCTTGGGATAATAACGACTCATTCTTTATTGATCGCAACTGGAATAAGCGAAAGTATTTGGCTGCAGATTCATAGATCGCCTGATACACCAGACAATTCTGCAAATCTTCCGGGTAACTTCCCCAGCCATCTATAATATCGTGATCATCCCACATCATAACCGAGGGCACAGAAGCCAACATCGACGCCACCTCCACTTTATTCCAGCGGTCGCAATAGAGCTTACTGTAGAAACGATCAACTTGTTGCTTCATTACCTTACTTGGCTTGCGGCGTATTTTTTCCTTCCTTCCGAGTTCATTCCAGTTTTTCAAGGTCGGCACGATCGACCAAATTGAATCCGCATAAACCTGATCGCCTCCCAAGATAAGCATGGAAAAGGGCGCGCGCTCATGCTGGTCTTGCATATTTTTCCAAAGCGCATAAGGATCATCTGAGCTACTCATAAGCTTATAGTCAGAATAGCCATTACAGGAGGCGTAGGCCATCCTCGGCTTTTCATCCTGACCCGGCACATAAAAGCGCCAGCTAGTATGTTGATTCTGGTCGGCGGCAGCAACGCCATTGACCAGAATTTCGTAATCAACAAAAGTCGAACTCTGCTGGAGAGCGATATTAAATTCGACTCGCCAAAATGACCCCGAGTAAATACTTTCTATTTTTTCCGCATTAAAAGAGTTACTACCTACTGCTAATCCAGCATGATTAACAGCATCGTCCGTCAAAAAGCACACCGTATAGATGGTATTTGACTCAATACCTAAAATTGGCCCCAGAATTAGTTTTGTGGTCATATACGCAACCTTCCGTTGAAATAAATCGACTAACGTTTATTAGAATCCTAAAATATAAATCCTTTGGTACACAAAATGAATTTTTCAGTATTTTTTTGTAGTAAGCTGGAACTGCCAGCAAAATGCAGATCGGAGCCTATTGCCAATAGATCGCACTCGGACGCCGTTGGAGCGCGATCGTCCCAGGAAATATGCTCGATTTAGATCTGCCACCTCAAGTTCCCGCATTATTGTGCTCACGCGCTAGCCCCTCTTTCTCAACTGGGCGTCATTTTTGACCTAAGTCGTTGATAAACGACCAAAGGTCTCCACTACATCTCGCTAGTTTTCGATTCGATTTTTGGTGGCGGTTGTGCAGGAAGTTCAAGCTTTAGCTGGTTGAGCAATAGCTTTTGATCCTTACTGGGCTCGGTGTAACGGGTGAGCACCACGGTGCGCCCGTCGGTGGTGGGTAGCTTTACATCGAGCATTTGCATCGCCGCCATTTTCGAAAGCACCTCGACGGCAGTAAGACCAGGGGCCAGATCGCGCAAGCGACGCTTCAGAGTGACCCATAGGCAGTAAGCCAGGAAGCTGATAAAAATATGGGCCTCGATGCGATCGTCCCTTTGGTGATGGATGGGCCGGATGGAGAGGTCATTTTTCATTTCCTTGAAAACTTGCTCGATCTCAGTGAGTTGGATGTAGAGGTGCCAGAGGCGGTGCGGATTGTCGGCACTGAGGGTGCTGCGCAACAGGTAGCGGCCTTCCCGGCGATAGGCCTGACGGTAGTTCTTCCAGTTCAACCGGAAGCTCACCGGCGAGCCATTGGCGGGGCCATCCTCGGGGGCTACGGCAATGTCGAGTAAACGCCAGATCCGCGGGCCGGCTTCCTTCTTGGCTTCGCCCAGTTTAATGAGGATGGTATCGCGCTGGTAACGCCGCTTGCTATCGCGGAGCTTCTTGAGCCTCTCAAGCAATCGGCGCAAACCGCGCAGACGCATACCCTTTTCTTTGTGCAGACGCTCCTTGCTACGGGCCAAAACATAAGTTTCACCCCCCTCCCTGATGAGTTTTACGTTGATACCTGCACGCAGATTCTGCCACTGCTTTTGCAGCAACGATTGCTCGAACTTGTCCAGCCACGAGCGCGGCGTACCCACCAGATAGTCGATCGGCGGGTCGCTTGCACGCATCTGGGCCAAAACCTCCTCGGTAGGTATTCCCCGATCCATGACCCAGATGCGCCGGGCCTTGCCGTAGGCCTTTTCGATGCGAGCAAGAAAATCGCCCAAGGTGGTTTGATCCAGGGTGTTACCGGGAAGCACTTCATAGGCAATCGGAAAGCCCTCCGGGGTGACTACCAGGGCGATCACCACCTGCAGACAATCCCAACGTTTGTCTCGGCTGTAGCCGAACTTGCGGATTCGGCTCGAAGCCGCTGGTTCCTGGTTCGGATCACACTCGAAATAGGTGCTCGTCAGATCGTATAGCAGTACCTCGTAACGGGTGTTGAACAGATCGCTCCAGCGGTTGGTCAGGTGGGCGAACAAGGCCTTTTTGTGCTCCAGCAATCGATCGTGGCAGCGATACAGGGTGTTCTTCTCGGCCAAGGCGAAGTCTTCGCCCAGAAGATCGGCCATGGCTGATTGCTCATACCATTGGCGGTGCAGCCGCCACTCGCTTCCTGGATCGATCAGTCGATAGGCCACCAGGGTTTGCAACACATGGGCCCACCGCCTGCCTTGCCGGGAAGGCCTCACTCGCTCGCGCCAGAACTCACCCAACCCCAATTGTTCATAAAGCACGCAGGACAACCAGCACGCTCCCCATTGCCGGGGCCGCTCTATCCTCAAATCTTTGAGCCGAATCCGTACGATGCTTTCCTCCTCGAGCGGCGGCGCCCGATCTTCGGGAAACAGCGCCACCTGCTCCGGCCGGGCACTACCCTCGGCAAAGATCTCGATACTCTTGCGCCAAGCGCTGCGCTGGCTGTCGTTGATCTCTCCAAGGTAGAGAACCTGCCTCTGCACCACCCGACCGCCACCCACACGCTTATTCTCCACGATGTTCCAATAGCAATGCTCTTTGCCATCTTTGCGCCGACGATTGCACCTCAGAAACATGATGGCCCCCAATTATACAAACATATCGAGGCCTGGGAAGAGGGTAGGTCTACACTACAGGCTGTTCTGCCAACCTTCCCCCACTGTTTATGCGACTCGACAGCCCATTTACCCCCGAAAAAACTTTTTTAGAGGTTGAGTTGGTCAAGTCGGGCTAGCCGAGCTCAATAAAAAACAGAGGTTCTTGCCGAACCGGACGAAACTGACGAGAGAACACGGGAACTAAACGGCATCCTAAAGATCACCTCAATGAAGCGACGGTATGCGCCAAGGCTCCGCCGAGACGCAGCTGATCGGCGGCTTAACTCGATGGACAGAGGCAAAGGCGCTTCCTGAGTCGCCCATCGGAGATCGCCTCCCACATTCCGTACCCATAGGCGTTGATCTTAATCCAAGATCAGAACGTTATCTATCCATGCGGCGGGATCCGCGGCACCTTGCTCGGCGGCTTAGAACTCCGAGAGCCCTTTATTCAGGTTCTCAATTTCTTCGCGTGCCTCCTGTTCGCGTTCCTGGGCCGCCTCCAAATCCTCCGTCCGCTGTTCGGCGTGCGCAATTTCGGCACGCAGGCGATTCAGTTCTGTCTCCGCTTCTGCAGCCCACTTTTTGGCTAGCTCAATTTCCTTTTCCGAAATCGATCTTCCCAGAGCGACCGCCCTGGCGCGCTCCTGCTGGGCAGCGGCGGCTGCCGCCGCCCTCCGGGCCTGCGCCTCTTCGGTGCGGATGTGCGCCAATTCGATTTCCTCTTCCTGGCGACGGGTGCGTTCTTGATCTTTGGCCGCGCCAATGGCGCCGCCGAGAGCGCCACCGACCGCCGCGCCCAATGCGGCCCCTTCACCGGTCTCGCCGGATTGGTGCCCGACAACGGCTCCCAGGATGGCGCCAGCTGCCGCACCTGCGGCCGCGCCTCGTTTCGTCGAGGGACCTACTGATTGGCAACCGGTCAGGATCAACAATACCAAAGCAAGAGCGACTACGCTTCGGCGGTGGCTTGGAAAGATAGTCATTTTCATATTCTGAACTATTCCTCAAATTATTGAAGTAAAATTACCCACGAATTCGCTTAGCCGTCCTTCGAGGCGGCAGCTGCAAACTGCATTAACTTAACCCCTCGATTCACCATTAAACCCCGGTCATATTCGACCGTTGCAAACTCGGGTGATTCCTCGGAGTTTTGAGCACAGGCACGATTCCTATTCTGCTTTCTATGGCTAATTCAGTGAAAGCGACAGGTAGGGCGCCTGCTTTCGACGAGGAAGCTGTTGCCGCATGCAAGGTTGGGTAAAAAGTCCAGCCGGAGTCGAGCCGCCAGCTCTTCAAGGAGCCTGTGCTGGTTCAATACCCCAGGTACTTCTGTAAAAGCCCTGGCCATTCATCTTTCTCCGTGGTTCTCAGAATGGCCCGGTTCACGGCTTCCCGATAGGGACTTCCGGATTGCAACGCCAGTCCGTACATCTGGGGCTCGATACTCCCCGGAAGTACGCGGATGTTGGGAAAGTCCTTAATTCTCAACTGGTATTTTAGCAATGGGGTATCGTAGACGAAGGCATCGATTGATTGTTCCTCTAAAGCCCTCAGCCCTTCCGCCAATGATGGATAGGTAGCGAACTCCACTCGCCGGGAAGTGAGGGCCCCGGCACTTGTCGATCCGCCGAGCGTCCCCACCTTAACGCGATAGAGGTCATCGGGACCGGTAACCAGGAGATCAAGGCTTCCCACCGTCAGGGCAGAGGCGATGGCAGCGGTGAATCCGGAGATCATAATAATGGCGGCAAACATCCACACTATGCCGACAGCTCTCCCTACCAGCGACTGGGGCGCCTTGTCGCCATAGCCCACGGTCGTCATGGTGACCGCTGACCACCACAGACCGGAACCAATTCCCGTAATCCAGTTTCCCCCGAACTGATCCGGGTTCTTTCTCCGTTCGGACACCCAAACGATGATACCGACGACAAGCAGAAGGGCAACAAGAGCAATAACAGAGCGCCAGAAAGCCGGTGAGAGGAATCGTTTCAAAGTCTGCGAGAGCACCTGCTGATTTTTCGTGCGCGTCGCTATGGAAAGTCCGGCCGTGTAATAGGGATGCGTAAAATCCATGAGCTCTTCGCGCTCAGAGGTCAGGGTAAGTGCGCCCATAGCAACATCCACTTCGCCTCGCCCCACGGCACGGAGCAACGATGCAAGATCCATCTCAATTAATTCGTAGTCATATCCCAGCTCGGTTGCCACTTCGTTCCAGAGATCGAAGGTAATGCCACTCCAGTGTCCATTGGCGCCGCGAATTGTGAAAGGTGGTGAGGCTTTGACTCCAACGCGCAAGGCATTCCCGGAAGCGGAACTGATGTCCGCCTGACCAAATACGCCACAAGCTCCTAAGATGGCCATCGCAGGCGCCAGCACACAAGCAGCCAAGATCGTTCTCATGTTCCCCGCTCTCACGGTTAAATCCCTTTCCCTGCAAATCAGGCTGACCAAGGTCTTCCCTCCCAATCGTAATCCTACTCCTAATCTTACTCTCGGCCTCGAGGGACCTCGGCCCTCCAGCTTGCACCGTCGAAAGGTCCATGATCCAACAATAAAGGGTGCATTTAACCGTGGTTAAAATGCACCTATGGTTGAACAAGCCGGAAACGGGCACGAAATTCGCTCTAATAAGAGAAAGTATCTAACTCCTTGATATTGAGTGAGATAAATTCACTTGACAAACAAGCAAACCAACGTTGGTTTCATTAGCAAACTTCAAGGATCCTTGCGGAGTTTCGCTGACGTATGACAGAGCACGACTGCAGGTTCGAAAGTACCCGATTAGTGTAGTGGTGCAATCGCAAAAGTGAGGCGCTTGCGCGGCTTCGTCGGCCGAGTCGAAGCGCCTGATGGCCATCCCCGCCAACATGGCTGCGCCCAGGCAAACTTCCTCAGAAACATCCAATGACCTACGTCGATTCCCAGCAAGCTCACGTCACTCCGGTTTCTCCTCCTCAAAGGAATCGATTTCGCCCAACACCTCTTGCACGGCGCGCTGCAATTGGGGATCGCTCCCCGAGGCCCAGTCCTGAGGGAGCATATCCACCTCGATATCCGGATCGACTCCGTAATTCTCCACGCCCCAGCCCACATCCTTGAACCAGAATGAAAACTCGGGCTGAGTTGTCAGGGTGCCGTCAACAAGCGTGTTTCGCGGCCAAATCCCGATCACGCCACCCCAGGTGCGGCGCCCGATGAGCTTCCCCAAGCCCATCAATTTAAAGCCGTGGCTGAAAATGTCGCCGTCGGAACCGGCGAGCTCGTTAGTCAGACAGACCATGGGCCCTCGGGGTGATTCGTCGGGATAGGGAAACAGTCCCATCCAGCGCGTCTGGTCATAGCCGATCCTCCGACGGGCCAGCTTCTCCAGCAACAACTGTGACACATGCCCCCCGCCATTATACCGGACATCGACTACCAAGCCGGGATATTCGAGCTCGGCCAGAAAGTAACGATGGAACTCCGCAAAACCTCTGGGTCCCATATCGGGGATATGGATATAGCCCACGCGTTCTGCTGAAAGTGCGTGCACGCGCAGCCGATTTTCCTCGGCCCATTCCCGATAGCGGATGGCGCCCTCGCCGTGAAGACAGCGTACCATAACGGTTCGCGGGGAGGAACCGTCAGCCTCCGCCAATCTGACCGCAATCTCCTGGTCAGCCTGATTTACCAGCAGCTCAGACGGCGAACAGGCGGCATCGACCGGTCGTCCCGCGACTTCGAGCAGGCGCATTCCGGGACTCGCGTTTACCCCCGGGCGAGAAAACGGTGGCGGCCCTGATGAATCCCAACTATCTCCCTCCACCAAGTGCGTTAGACGCCAAGCTTCCGATTCCTCGTCCCAAGTCAGGTCCGCCCCCAGGAACCCCTGGGAATACCGGGGACTCTCACGATAGTCGCCCCCCAGTTCGTAAGCGTGAGAAGTGCCCAGTTCACCCTGCATTTCCCAAATCAGATCGGCAAACTCATGTCGCGACGCTACGCGCCGGACCAATGGTAGATAACGCTCAAGCACATGATTCCAGTCGGTACCACCCATACCTTCGTTCCAGAAATAGTAACGCTGCAGACGCCAAGCTTCGTTAAGCATCTGAAGCCACTCCGATCGAGGGTCGATCGCTACGCGCAGACGGGAAAGATCAATCCACCCGGATTTTCGAGAGGATTTATCATCGTCCTGCTTCAGCTTATCTGAGCAAGCGGCCACCACCCGTAGCCGATGACCGGATCGGATGGCCAGGGCTTCACCGTTGCGCGAGAGCTGGAAACCCGACACACGATCGCTGAGATCCTTCTCCTCTCGCTTCTTCAGGTCGTAAACCTTCAAGGTCGCCTTGGCGGGCGGAACGCGATCCCGCCAGTTGCTACCGAGCGCACCTTCCGCTGCCTTGGTGGTGTAAAATACGCGATCTTTATTCGCCGCCAGTTGAAGGTAATTGCCTTCACTGACAGGGAAGGCAATGACGCGATTTTCGATACCATCAAGATCTATGCTTAGAGGCTTTCTTTCGGCAGTATTTTTCTCGCCCTCGCTTGCGCTGGAAGCATCGCCCTTGGCCGGATCTTTATCGTTTTTTCCATTCTTTATGCCAAATCCCTCGGGTTTCGGCACAAAGGGTGATTCTCCGTCTGCGCGCAACGTCACCAGGTAGGGACGCATTCCTCCAGGAAATCCCAAGTCGAAGTGCAAATTGTCATAGACCGGATTGAGTACCCTGCGCGACAGGAAATAGAGGTAACGGCCATCCGGATCGAAAACGGGCCCACTGTCAATGAGGACGGGACGCGTAATCGGGAACCGCTCCCCGCTTTCGAGATTCACGATCTTGATGATGCTCTGGCGGTGGTTCAGCGAAATGGCATAGGCAGCCCATCTCCCATCAGGCGCCCAGCAGAAACCGCGGATTGGACTGCAAGCATCGCGATCCAGCAACTTAACGGCCTTCTCCTGCAAGTCGATATGGAGTAATTCGTTACGGTGGTTAACGACCAGCAGCGCATCCGCCACTGGGGAGACGTCCAAGGCCATGGGCCTGCCTAGCTGGGGATGCCTGATTTCGATATCAGCTGGCGCTCCCGCCCTGCCGAAAACCTCGATGTGATCTTCTCCACCCTCGTCACTGCAGGCCACCAGCCGCTGGCCATCATTGAGCAACGCGGCCAGGCGATACCGTGCCTCGTGACGTACACCCCATTGCGCTACCGCCCCCTCCCAACACGGCATCGCAAAGGCCTTCCCCCGGCAGGTTACGGTAAGCATGGCTCCGTCCTGAGAGAGTGCATAGGAATCGAGGTAGTCGGATGCCTTGACATACTTTCTATTCGTCTGCGTTCGCTGGCTGTAGAAGCGGATCGCCAATTGATCGGCGCGATCTTCGGCCGGGTCGAAGACGAACACATCAGCCCCTGCATGAAAAACCACTTTGCACCCGTCACACGAGGCATTGCGCACGTAAAACTCCGTGTGTTTAGTATGTCGGCGCAAATCGCTACCCTCAGGCGAACAAGAGTAGAGATTTCCAATCTCATCGTGGTCCGAAATGAAATAGACGCGGTCGCCTACCCACATGGGGTCAGTCAAATTGCCCTTAAGGTGAAGTAATTGGGAGAATTCCCCGCTGCCTTCCCGGTCGATGAGGATTTCTCCCGCGGTTCCTCCCCGATAGCGCTTCCAGCGCGCCGGATCGCCGGAATTACGCCCCAACAGAATTCGTCCCTGTCGTTCGTCCAGACGTGAGGCCGGACCCAGAGGAAGTCGCTGCAACCTGCCGCTTCGGGGACATACCGAGAATAACCATGGTGGATGCCGCTCCGGCTGCTGGAAGGTGCTCGCAAATATGATCTGGTCCCCCCTCCACCCCACAACCCGTGTCATAGCCCCGAGAAACGTCAGCCGTTCAATCTTACCTCCTTGAGAAGGCATAAGATAGACTTCATCCGGCCCTTCTTCACATGCCGTAAAAGCCAACCAATTGCCGTTTCCAGAAAAGCGTGGCTGCGACACGGTTCCCAAATGAGAGGTGAGCCTGCGCGCGACTCCCCCACCGAGAGGCACTTCCCAGAGGTCATCCTCGGCCACAAAGACAACCCGCTCGCGGTATATGGTGGGAAATCGGTAGTAACCGGAAATGGCTTCTTCCTCTCGATTCATCTTAATTGCCTCTCGAACACGGCCATGTCGCCCCCAACTTCAACATACACATTGGCGAGTTGAGAAAGGGGGCGGTAAAGGCTGGCCAGATAAGCCACAAAAGCAATAACGATGCCTACCGTCAGTTCCTGGTGGATTGCCTGATACCAACTTACACGATGATAGTCGCCCCGCGATATGATCGGGTCGCGGTAACGCGCTGCAGACTCATACTGAAGGCGGGAAAGGCCGAAACTCCGCCCTATCCTGCCCAACATTCGATCGCCGCCTCCGATTCTACCGTTGCCTCGAGAAGAACCTAACCTTGCCATGGATAGCTTACAGGTTGCGGCACGGTAGGCCTACTACACTAAGGATTGCAACTCTCACAACGAGTCTATCGTCACCAATATCACAGGCGCGATCAATGCCTTATCGGGCGAAATACAATCAGCCCGCGCACACTCGTCGTCATCGCTTCCATTGTTCGATATATTGCCGGGGTGTCAGCACGGGGACCGAACTTCTGACATTCGATGGAAAATGTCTTAGGTTACCCGTGATGAGGGATGCGCCCGCAGTCTTCGCCACCCTCAGGAACGGTTCGTCGGAAGGATCCGGCAATGGGTGCGCCCAGGGCGGAGCCGTAACTTCGGTAGCTAGGCCTTCAATGGCTCGGAGGGTGTCATCGATCAATTCGGAAGGAAGACGCAATTCAGGACGTACGAGAACGCGTCGATATTCATCAAAGATATTTACATCGTAGAAAAGAACGATATCACCGGACACAACGAGATCTAGAATCCATGCCGGTGCGCCCAGGGGGGACAGCAAAGCAGAGACAAGGACATTGGTATCAAGAACGACACGACGCATTGCTCCGCTTCATTCTTGATTGCGTGTCTTGGCTATCAAGGCATTGATCTCGGCCGCTTCGATCTCGTCAAGACTATGTGCTACCGCTGCCTCGCGTATCTTCTTGATCGCCTGCTGGGCTTTCACTCGCCGGACGGTGTCCAAGGTGGATTCGAGATCATCTTCCTTGATGAGTATCATCAGGGCAAAAGGACGTCCGTTGGATGTCAGGATCGCGCTTTCTTCCGTTTCCAAGACCTTACGCAACGCTCTCGGTCGGGAGCGTAGATCCCGTATTGTGATAGTCTTCATCACTAAATTGCTATCAATCTTATACCTTATTGTCACTCAATAAATGGTCAATTTCGCCCTTCTCTTTCAGTTTCTTCAGTTCGAGTTCGGTAAAATAATCTGGCTGGTTAAATACGGATGTTTCAAAAATTGCGGGCATCTTTCTATCGCCTAACTTATAAATTCTCAGAGAAAATCCGAAAATTCCCGACAAATGAGTGAAGGGTGCGAGAAACCTTGAGCTTGGCGGCGATCGTTCTGGCTATTGAACTTGCCGGCAGCACTGCCGTAGCCACACCAGTGCTCTTTTCGAATTTCGGAGCCTGCGATTCATTTAATTCGGGAAGCACCTGGACGCTTTTGGGATCGCCCGAGAGTAGCCCTCAGGAGGTTGCCGCCCCCTTTTCGCCCAGCATGTCGGCAACGCTGACCGGAGGTGATTTTGCTGTCGCCTACTTCGGTGGCGGAACACAGGTAACGGCCAGCGTTCACTCGGATGCTTCCTCGCTGCCGGGATCGCTACTGACAGTTCAGCTATGCCTTCATTCTCTCCTGGGGTAGTCTCCTTTGACTTCACCGGAGGTGCCAGCCTCACGCAAGGGCAAACCTACTGGGCGCGTTTGTCTACTCCTTCTCCCGATGGACATTCGGGGTGGAACCTTACCGATCCCCTGCAGACCGGCCTGCTGGCCTTCAGTAACGATCAAGGCTCCAGTTGGTTTTCCGTTTCAAACAAAGATCAACCGGCCTTTCGGATCAAAGCCATTCCGGAACCCTCTCAAGCCATGCTTCCGGCGGCCATCGCGCTCGTTTCCCTGGTGCTGCGCAGGTTTCGGAAGAGAGCCGGCTCGGTCGCCCGACTATCCTCACCTGACGTTCCCTAGCGGTTCCGTTTCCGCTCGTAGGCTGGTGTATCCGATCCAATCGGTCAGCGCTGCATCCAGCCCAATGTGGCGTCGAGCAGTGGCACAAGGCTCACTGGGGACGGTTCGCCCTACCCAATTTATTCGTCTTCAGGGCCGCGAGTCCTATCAGGTCTATAATTTGTCAGGTTGAATATACTTAACATAAACTGAGACTCGGATCGGCACTTTGAACAACCCCGGTGTCAGCGCTTCCACGCCCTTATAGCTTGCTCAAACCGGTCCAGCGTGGCCTCGTCGTAAGCACTCTTGGCGACGGCTCTGAGAAGATTGTGGCGAGGTTCCGAAGGGTATTGGAAATAGGGAATATTGATGTCAAATTCACGGAAGTGTGCGGACAGGGCAGCCGCTTCGCTTTCATCCCGCAGGGCCATGCAGACGATGGGAGACTTCGTGGATACGACCTCGATAGCGGCATCAATCAGCACGCTTCGCATTCGCTCCGCTACCTGGTGAAGTCGAAGCCGGATTGTACTATCGTTTCGGACCAATCGGAGCGCAGCAAGCACGGCCGAAACAATGGCGGGCGAAGGAGCGGTACAACCGGCCAGATGCTGGTTCCGGCGCAGGCAATGAATGAGCGATTTCGGTCCGGCCAGAAACCCTCCACTGCAACCTAGTGCCTTGCTCAGGCTCCCTAGAATGACCGCGTCCGAACGATCAATGCGAGCGTCTTCCAATGCTCCCCTGCCCTCGCTGCCAAGCACGCCGAAGCCATGCGCATCATCGAGAAAGAGGAGGGCACCGTGGGCACGGGCAGCCCGCATAAGCTCCGCTACGGGCGCCGTTTCTCCAGTAATTGCATAGACGGTGTCGGTCGCCAAAACGGCTGAATCGGGAGCAACTGAGCTCAAACGTTTCCGGCAATCGTCGGCGTCGAGATGACGGTAGGTGGCAATGGCCATGGCAGCGGCCCGCGCCCCTAAAAAAAGGTTAGTGTGAGCCGTCTCATCGATTACGGCATGCCTCCGGAAATCGGCCGCTTCAGAAAAAACGACGGCTCCTCCGAGATAGGCTTCACTGAAAATTACGACATCCTCGACTCCGAGGAATTCAGCCAGTCCCGCTTCCAATTGATCATGCAAAACCGTCCAGCCGACAGAGGCGCGCGCTCCTCTGGCACCGACGCCAAAACGCCGAGCACCTTCGGTTAAGGCGGCGACCACCTCGGGATGTCGGGACAGCCCCAGATAATCATTGCCCGCGAACGAGATCATATGCAGTCATCGTCGTGAACGTCGGCGTTTCGTTGCGATCCGATCCATGCTGGATCAACCGCATGTTGCGATTCACTCACTCCCCAGCCAAACCGAGTTCGCGAGCGGCTTCCCTCATGCCGGTTATGACATTCTCGATGTGCCGATCCAATTCGATCCCGAGTTCCGCTGTCGCCCCGCGAATGTGGTCGCGATCAATAGCTCGTGCAAACGACTTGTCCTTCATCTTTTTCACAACCGACTTCGGAGTGATCGAGTGGATGGAGCGGTCCGGACGCACGAGAACGGCGGCTGCAATCAGACCGGTCAGTTCATCCGCAGCAAAAAGCACCTTGGCCCTAGGTGACTTTCGCTCCACGCCGGAATATTCCGCGTGGCCGAGAATGGCCTCGATCAAACTTTCGGGGTAACCCTCGCGCCTCAGGATTCGAGAGCCGACGAAAGGATGACCGCATTCACTCGGTTCCGGATTTTCTTCATAGTCGAAGTCGTGAAGCAATCCGGTCATTCCCCAAAGCTCCTCGTCCTCGCCAAGAGACCGCGCATACCAGCGCAACGCGGCCTCGACCGCCAGATTATGCCTAAGGAGGCTCTCCGTCTTGGTGTGCCGGGTAAGGAGCGCGTAGGCCTCTGCTCGTGTTTTCATAATTGCAGATAGCTGGACTAGCGTGACCGGACATCTCGGGTAGAGCGAAGCATCTCTGCTGAGCCGTGTGCCGAGGCCTGCGGCTCAGGAGAGATGTCTTCGCCCTACCTGATCGTGGCCTTTCTGATCGCAAGCTCGATCGCAATCCTACACATGGGCTCGGGAGACAACCGGACTAGAATAGCGATTCCAATTTCCCGCACCGTCCCTCAATAGTTCAAGGCTGGGACAAGGCAACGGAATTATGGGACTTCAGGAAGCCGCTCGCAGGGACGCGCGGCAAGTATTTGACGCGCGTATCCTTCGGTGTTGATCCTTAAGATACACCGCCTATCGTAGGGTCTTATGCAGGAGGAAGAAGAAGGCGAAACGGATGAGTTCACCGAAGAGGACTTGGATTCCCGAATAGAGAATCTGCGGGAACACATACGGCGATCGAGGGAGGGTGCACCATTTGCCGACGAATCCGAAGATTCCCCTTCTCCGGAAACGGAGCTGCGCTACCTCGAGCAACTCAAAGAATGGGAGGAAGCCCCCTTGACCACCTGGACTCAGGAGCTGTGGGTAAAGGGATACGAATTTCCCGAACCGGCGACGCTGGATGAATCATCGCTGAGCCGTGAACTTCAAAGACTCATCGACGCGCTGGCGGCTTCAAACATCTACCTCGAGTACACCAATCACCTGAGCGACCGGGCGCTCTACGAGCATCTGTTACACAAAACCCTGGAGGAACCGGTAGAACAGACCGTCGACACCACTCCAGCAGCATGGCATGTCGACTTAACGGGAGCGGGAAGCGAGCAAGACCTCGACGCCTGGCTCCGCTACTATGCCGGTGATGACGAGCGCACCTACTGGCAGGAATCGTTTCCCGACAGGGTCTTGCCTCCCAAAGAGATCCGTCCTTACGATCGCGATCAGCACCTGCCGCGACCTTGATTTTCGAGGGATGGTCCAGGGAGCCGGCATGACCACGATGAGAACAACCTCCATTTAGCATGAACAAACGACTGTTCCTTCTCGACGGCATGGCCCTGGTCTACCGAGCCCATTTTGCTTTTATTCGGCGGCCCATTTACAATTCCAAGGGCTTCAATACATCGGCCATCTACGGATTCGCAAATACCATGGTTGACCTGATTCAGAATCAGCAACCGACCCACATAGCGGCGGTGTTCGACACCGAAGTGCCGACTGAGCGCCATCGGATCTACCCACAATATAAGGCCAATCGTCAGGAAATGCCGGAGGACCTCAGCCAGGCGATTCCCCATGTCCACAGCCTCATCGAGGCGTTCAACATACCGGTTATCACTCTCGACGGTTACGAAGCGGACGACATCATCGGAACGCTCGCGTTGAAGGCGGAAAAGGAGGACTTCGAAACCTTCATGGTCACACCCGACAAGGACTATGGGCAACTGGTTTCCAAACACACCTTCATGTATCGGCCCTCCTATCAAGGCGATGGGGCCGAGATCTACGGTGTGGATGAAATTCTACAGCGATGGGGAATAGAAAGGGTTGAACAGGTGATCGACGCCCTGGCGCTCTGTGGCGACAGTTCCGACAATATTCCAGGCGTACCAAAAGTAGGACCAAAGACGGCACAGAAGCTTATCGCAACCTACGGTTCGGTGGAGGGCCTGCTGGCCCATACCGACCAACTGAAAGGAAAACAGAAGGAAAACCTGGAAACCTTCGCAGAGCAGGCGCTGCTCTCTAAGAAACTAGCCACCATTGATCGCGCCGTGCCGCTGGAAATGTCGCTGGATTCATTCGTTCTCAATGATCCAGACCCCGTTAAATTACACCGGCATTTCATTCAGTTCGAGTTTCGTACTTTGGGAAAGCGTATATTCGGCAAGGACTACACCCTCGATGATGCCGCCGGTTTAATCGCGCGGGCTGCGGGAGAAGAGGGTTTGCCGGAAGCTGTACGCCTGAAAACGATCGAGGATGTCGGCCACCATTACGAGCTCGTGTCCAGCGCCGGGCAACGCACAGCACTTATCGAGCAACTCAAGGCCCAACCGGCTTTCTGCTTCGATGCCGAAACTACGGGCCTGGATCCCCGTAAGGCGGAATTGATCGGTATTGCGTTTTCTTTCGCCCCACAATCCGGTTTTTTCGTTCACCTCAGGGGAGAGCGGGATGTCGTAGGCCGCCTGTTGGACGAATTCGCACCTGTCTTTGCCGACCCCGCTATAGAGAAGGTGGGGCACAATCTGAAGTTCGATCTGGCCATCCTCAAAGAATACGGCGTCGAGGTCAGAGGACCGCTCTTCGATACCATGATCGCCCATGCCCTGGTAGAACCTGAACTGCGGCACGGCATGGACTATCTTGCTGAGACCTACTTCAAATATTCACCCATATCGATCACATCATTGATAGGTGAAAAAGGGGAAGAGCAAAAGAGAATGGCGGAAGTCGAAATCGATCTCCTTAAAGAATATGCGGTCGAGGACGCGGACATCACCTGGCAATTACGGGACATACTGAAGCCACAGTTGGAGGAAAAGAATCAGCACCAGGTTTTTTACGATGTGGAGTCGCCGCTGATTCGCGTGCTGGCGGATATGGAACATACCGGCATCCGCCTGGACAGCGGCGCCCTAAAGGAGTTCTCCGTGCAACTGACGCACAAGGTAGTCGAAAATCGGGAGCGAATCATGGAAATCGTTGGTCATCCATTCCATCTCGATTCACCAAAGCAACTTGGAATTGTGCTATTTGAGGAACTTAAACTGTCGGAAAAGCCGAAGAAGACCAGAACCGGACAGTACGCCACCAACGAGCAAGTCCTAAACAGTCTTGCGGCAAGACACGAAATTATCCGCCATATTCTGAATTACCGGATGGCAGTAAAATTGAAGAGCACGTATGTGGATACGTTGCCGGGCACCATATTTCCGCCTACGGGTCGCGTGCATACCCACTACAGTCAATTGCACGCGGCCACCGGCCGGCTCCAGTCGAACGGTCCGAATCTTCAGAATATTCCCATCCGCACCGAGCTGGGTCAGGAGATCCGCAAAGCGTTCGTGGCCCGGGATGACGAGCACGAGCTGCTGTCTGCCGACTATTCCCAGATCGAATTGCGTATCATCGCCGGACTAAGCAAGGATGAGGGACTCCTCGATGCTTTCGCGCGGAAGCTCGATATTCACACGGCCACGGCCGCAAGAGTCTACCATATCTCCGAGTCGGAGGTGATCCGGGAGATGCGCAGCAAAGCAAAGATGGTCAATTACGGAATTCCTTATGGGATCTCCGCTTTCGGCCTCTCGCAGAGATTGAATATCGCGAGGAGGGAAGCCGCCGAACTCATCAACGAGTACTTCAATCAGTTTCCCGGAATTCGACGCTATATTGACTCTACGCTCGAATTCGCGCGGGAGAATGGTTATGTAGAGACCCTGACGGGGCGACGCCGTCGTCTTCGCGACATCAAATCGGCCAATGCCCCGACGCGTAACAGTGCGGAGAGAAACGCCATCAACACCCCCATCCAAGGCAGCGCGGCCGACCTCATCAAGATCGCGATGGCGCGGATTTATGGAGAACTGGAATCCCGAAGACTGAAAACAAAGCTCCTCCTCCAGGTCCATGACGAATTGCTCTTCGATCTCTACAAACCAGAACGAGACGAAGTCGTGCCCATTGTCGAGGAAGGCATGAAAAACGCGCTCGATATTGGCGCGCCTATCGAGGTGGATATGGGATGGGGCCGCAACTGGCTCGAAGCACATTAGCAATCCGTGTCAATGCGGCATCGACTCGGACGAGCTTGGGCGGGACGTCCGGTCGACAGGAGGTTGCCTCCACATCCCCAAAATGACGGGCAACCCCACTAAAACCCCGATCAAAGCGGCAGCGAAACCGCTGGCGGCGAGGATGCCGTAGTGGCGAAACACGGGAAAAGATGTCGCACCAAGAAGCCCGAACGCCAAAACAAGAAGGACGCTCGTAGAGACAATTGGACCTCCCTTCAAGTTAAGCGCTTCAACGATTGCGCGCGGGCTGTCGCCGTGGAGGCGGTGGGCGTGCTGCCAACTGGTCAAAAAATGTACAGCATCATCAACTGCAACGCCCAAGACTACAGCAGCTACGGAAGCGGTAACGGAATTCAGGGTAATTCCCGTCGCCCCGCTCACCGCGAAGAGGAAGCCGGTAGATACTGTGATCACCAAAACTGCAATCGCGGCAAGAACGACTGAATGCCACAAAACCACGAGCAGAATCCCAATGCCGGCGATCGCGGCAACTACACTACCCACCTGTTCGCGAAGAATGCGCAAGTCGGTTCCCAGGATGCGATCCATTCCCTCGGTCGCCGAAACCGTCACTCTTTGCGGAGGTGATGCTTCACCTCGGGCAAAGCCTGTGATCTCATCGATGAGAGCAAGGTAGTCGCGAGTGGCCACTTCTCTGCTTCTCACGAATAGATAGGCCGTTCGGCGATGGGCATCAGTCAATGGCGTCAGGAAGGGCAGGTCTCCAGTCTTTAGAGCAAGGGCGAAAAACCTCAACAACCAGGGATTCTCAGGAAGCCTGAGGGCATTGCTGTCGTTGCCCTCCCAGATCTGATTGAGCATGGCCAGAACCTGCGTATACGAGTAAACATCTGTAACTTTGCTACGGCCTCGCGCATACTGCTCGACCCGTTCCAGGTAGCGCAGGACCTCCGGGTCAGCCAAGGCGCCCTCGGCTCCGCAATCGACCTCCAAACGGAAGAATTGAAAACCACCGTAGTCGGCATCCAGAATTTCGGCGAACCTGCGAACTTCGCTGCCCAAGGGCAGGACATCCATGGGGCGCACCGCGATGCTCACTTTCAGCCAACCAGGCAAGGCTACCCCAACAGCGAGAATGAAAAGCAGGCAAACAAGCGTCCGGCGCTCAGCGAATGCGACCGTTGAAAATCGCCCGAAACGGACATTCTTCCCAGGTTCCCGGTCCAGGTTCTCTACGTCGTGCCTATTCGGCTGACATCGGCCGACACCACCCAGCAAGGGCAGAAAAGCAATTCCGGGGCCGAAGGCGAGTCCGAACCCGCCGAGGGCGCCGAATCCTCCAATCAATCCGAACTGGCGGACTCCAGAAGTGCCGAACAACGCGATCGAAAAGAGCCCCATGGCCGAAGTAAGCGAGGCGAACAGGCAGGCCTTACCCACTTTCTTTACCGCCCCCAGTGCCACCGTGCGCGGATCGGCAGTATGGCGGGCCTCCAGTCTCATGGCCCAGGCCACATGAATCAGCAGAGCTAGTTGAATACTGCCCAGGAGCGGCAGGATAGGCAGAAGCTCAATACCCGTGTTCCAGCGAGTCGAAATGCCGATCAACAGAGCCACAAGCAGGACCATGAAGAGAGCCTCGTTCAGGAGCACATACAAGGTAAGCCGCCAGGAGCGGAAACATACAAGAAGCACCACGATTACCGTCACAGCCAGCCAGCCGGCATATTTCCTGGCGTCAATTTCAAGGGACGCACGCAGGTCGCGCTCGAAAAGCGGCAGGGCCCCAAAAGTCAGCTCGATGCCCTCCGCAGCAAGCTGAGAGCGGATTTGATCCACCTGTTCAATCCATGCCCTGCGCTGTCCGGCTTCCCGCATTTCGCCCCTAAAGAGCATCGTCATCAAGGTATGCCGCCCATCGCCGCTAACCATCACATTACGAATGAGGGGATGCTGAAGCGCAAAGTCACGGATACGCGCTCGATCCCGCTCGCCCATTTCGACGCTCGGTATCAATGGTCGAAAGGCAAACGTGAGCCCGCGGCGCTGCGGAATCACGGAGTTGGTCAGGCTCTTGACATCCATTACTCCCGATTCAGCGAGAAACCTGTAATCAACCCTCCGCAGCCGGCTCAGGCAGTCGCGAGAGAACACATCGTCGCAGACAAGATCCGCCACTAAGACCGTATTTTGTCCGAGTACCCGTGAGGCCAACTCGTAGACTTCCACATCACCTGACAGCCACGGCTTTACCTTCAATTGCCAACGTGAAAAGTCATGAAAAACCCCTGTCCAGAAGAGAATCATTCCCAGAGGCAACAGGCTGCCCAGTGCGATCCAAGGATATCGAATGCAGAAACGCACCTTATCGCTTCATTCGAAGCCTGTCGGAATCAGGCCCCGACAGGCTCCCTGGAAACATGGGAAGCAGGACTTTGGTCGAAATCCGCTCCCGTGGGCCCGTTGAGAAAAAGGTTGATGCCCGACATTACCATGGCAACGATGATCGCAGACCTGCTCCCGCCCATTTTTAGCAATATAGCGACCTGTCGGCATGAAGATTCTGGCTGTAGATGACAATTTGGACAATGTAGACTTGATCTGTGATCTTCTCGAGGACGATTACGATCTGATCAAGGCCTATAACGGCTCCGACTGCATCAAACTGGCTAGGGAAGAACAGCCGGATCTTATCCTGCTCGATGTTCAGATGCCGAAAATGAACGGCTACGAAGTCCTCTTGAAACTAAAAGAAGATAAAGATACCTATGAGATTCCGGTCATCTTTTTATCGGCCCACTACCGAGATACCGATCGCATCGTCAAGGGCCTGGAAACCGGCGCTTTCGACTACCTGACCAAACCCATCGAGGACGAACTGCTGAGGGCTAAGGTGAACGTAGTGGCGCGCGTGCTGGAAGCGGAAGCCGAGGTAAAAAGACAGCGTGAGCATCTGGCTCGGGCCAATAAAGAGCTCGAGGAAGCCAATCGCATAAAGTCTGATTTCCTGGCCGTGATGAGCCACGAGATCCGGACCCCAATCAACGGCATTCTCGGCTATGCCGACCTGCTGGCGCGAACGTCCGTCAACGAGGACCAGGAAGAGTACGTGAAGATTATCAAGACCAGCGGGAACAATCTCCTTGAACTCATTAACAACATACTCGACTTCTCAAAGATTGAATCGCTGGGCGTAGACCTGGAGAACGCTCCCTTTAAGCTCGAAGATACCGTGGTAGAGGCTCTCAACGTGGTACTCATCCGAGCCAACGAGAAGGGCATTTCCTTGAACTTCAACATATCCGATCAATCGCCCGATGGCGTATTCGTAGGCGACTCCCATCGCCTGCGCCAGATCATTCTGAATCTCGTTAACAACGCGGTTAAGTTCACCAAAAAGGGCGAGGTGTTGGTGAACGTTAAGACGACTCCGTGTGAAGCCAACAAGTGGGAGATCTACATAGGTGTCAAGGACACGGGCATCGGTATCCCGGAAGATAAGCGCGATCGTCTTTTCAAGCCGTTTTCACAGGTGGACTCATCGACCACGCGTCGCTTCGGCGGTTCGGGTCTGGGGCTCGTTATCTGCAAGCGCATCGCCGAGAAAATGGAGGGGCGTCTCTGGGTTGACAGTTCCGAGGGAGAGGGATCGCATTTTCATTTTACAGCGGCTTTCGATGGGGCGCCGATGGACTGACCGGCCGGTTGGCCGTCACAAGTGAAACGGCCATCACCAGCGATCGACGAACTCGCGCCCTTTTGTCCACCGATCATTCTCGACGAAATTCACGCCGTGGTCGGCAACAAACGGGGCGTACACTTGATCACCGCGATCGAGAGGCTGGTGACTATCTGCGGCGAGTTTCAGCGCATCGGACTGTCTGCCACGATCCGCCCCCTCGAAAAGGTGGCTGAATTTCTGGGCGGGTTCAGCATGAAGGGCGTCCCTCCTACGCCCGCCTACCTGCCCCGATCCGTCACCACCATTCGCACCTGCCGGCAAAAATCCTACTCGCTACGCATTCTTACGACCCCTCTACCCGCGAACACTGAATCGGTCTCGCCCGATGAAATCTGGGAGGACCTGGTCGGCACCTGCAAATCGATTATCATGCACAACCGATCGACGCTACTATCGAACGTAATCCGGTAACGCTCTATCGATCTCGAGACGAAATCTGACATTGACAGCTTCTCCGGCATAACAACCCTAGCAAGCAAGACCATGCTGCTAGCCATTCGAACACTTCCGAAACAGAAATGAAAACCTCTACGAAGAAATATCGGGTAATCGGAACGCGTCCCATTCGTCACGACGGACTTGAAAAAGTAACCGGCCGCGCGGTTTACGGAGGCGATGTGCGCCCAGCCAACCTGCTTTACGGCAAGTTGCTGCGCAGCCCCTATGCCCACGCACGCATTCTTTCGGTCGATGCTTCACCGGCGCTGTCACTGCCAGGAGTGCGCGCCGTCGTAACCTCCGATGATCTGGTCGAAACCGTGGACAAGCTGACCGATATTGGCGAAACGATTGTGAATACGCGCGAGCTGGCGCAAAATTCCCTGGCTTCCGGAAAGGTTCTCTATCGTGGGCATTCGATTGCAGGGGTTGCTGCAACGAGCCCTCATATTGCCGAGGAAGCACTCGAATTAATCAAGGTTGCGTACGAACCTTTGGAACCGGTTATGGACTTACTGGAGGCCATGAAAGACGGTGCCCCGCTCCTCGATGAAAAGCGCACCACAAAAGCCATGGGAGAAGACTCCGGCAAGGTCAGCAATATCGCCACCCATAACCAGCACAATCTAGGCGACGTGGACAAGGGATTTTCCGAAGCGGACGTAGTTGTGGAACGTGAGTTTCGCACGGCCACCGTCCACCAGGGGTACATCGAACCCCACAACACCACTGTCTACTGGCAGGAAGATGGAAGCATCACGGTCTGGGTGAGCACCCAAGGGCCTTTTCAGATCCGCGCCCAATTGGCAACGGTGATGCAGGTGCCGGTATCGCGCATCAAGGTCGTTTCCTGCGAAATCGGGGGAGGTTTCGGCGGGAAATTCCCCATTTACATGGAGCCTGCGGCAGCAATCCTCTCGCGCAAGACCAACCGACCGGTAAAGATGATCATGACCCGCAAGGAGGTCTTCGAAGCCACGGGCCCGGCGCCTGGTTCCTACATCAAGGTTAAGATGGGAGCTACCCGTGGCGGGAAAATCGTAGCAGCCAATGCCTATATGGCCTACGAAGCCGGCGCCTTCCCGGGTTCAGCGGTGGGTGCAGGCGCGTCCTGCATCTTTGCACCCTACAATATTCCGAATGTCCACATCGATGCTTACGATGTCGTGGTCAATAAACCGAAGTCCTCGGCATACCGGGCTCCCGGCGCTCCCAACGCAGCCTATGCATCCGAGTCGGTTCTCGACGAAATCGCCCGCAAACTTCACCTCGACCCGCTCAAATTCCGTCTTGCCAATGCCGGACACGAGGGAACCCGGCGCTCCGACGGCGTGGTCTTCGGTAAAATCGGCTATGCCGATACCGTGGAGGCCGCGCTCGCCTGCAAACATTACGCCACGGAGCTCAAGGGGCCGTTCAGCGGACGCGGCGTGGCTTCCGGGTTCTGGTTCAATGGAGGCGGACAGTCGGCGGCTACGATCGCCGTCAACACCGACGGCAGGGTTATTCTGCAGGAAGGCTCCGCGGACATCGGCGGCACACGTGCCTCCATGGCTATGATCGTGGCCGAAGAACTGGGATTGCAGGCCGAGGACGTCAATCCCCAAGTCGTCGATACCGATACGATCGCTTACCACGACGGCACCGGCGGCAGTCGGGTCACCTATGCCACCGGCCATGCCTGTTACAATGCGGCACGCGACGTCATCGAAAAGATGTGTCTCCGGGCAAAACTCCAGCTTGAACTGGATGAAAACGACAGCGCCGAGTTTGATGGCAAAGGATTCCGATCGAAAGCGGACCCGGAAAAGACCCTGACCTTTGAGGAAATCGCCGCCGAGCAGGGCAGTACCGGAGGCCCTCTGGTAGGAAGCGGCAACATCAAGGCCAATGGTCCCGGCAATGCCTTCGCCACCCATATTGTCGATCTTGAGGTCGATCCCGAAACCGGGAAGGTCCGCATTCTTCGCTATACCGCCGTTCAAGACGCGGGTACCGCCATCCATCCCTCCTACGTCGAGAGCCAGATGCAAGGCGGCGTGGTGCAGGGCATCGGTTGGGCGCTTAATGAAGGGTACTACTTCAACCAGGATGGTTCCCTGGCTAATTCCAGCTTCCTCGACTATCGCATGCCGACGGCACTGGATCTGCCCATGATCGATCCCATCGTGGTTGAGGTGCCCAACCCCGCCAGCCCCCATGGCATACGGGGCGTGGGCGAAGTTCCCATCGTGCCTCCCATGGCGGCTGTGGCCAACGCGATCTTCGATGCCATCGGCGTCCGGCTTTGTTCGCTCCCCATGTCCCCGGACCGTATCGTTGCGGCGATTAAGGAGAGAGATCTCGAAACTGCGCAGGCAGCGGGTTAGCCCGCTGCGCTTCTGGAATTGGGTAATGTCGCATTCGTTCGGTCGAGAGCGCGCCGCATTAGGTGCTGGAGCGTTGCTCAATACAATCTGCTATGTATCCGGTTAAACCCGGAATTGTCAGCCTCCCAGCTAATCGCGTGCGCAGGAATTACCGGGGAGGGAGATTCCTCGATGCGTTCGAAGGTCGGAATAGCTCGGTGGATAGTGAGCGTCCGGAAGACTGGATTGCCTCGACCATAGAGGCAATCAACCCCGGTATGACCCCAAACGCAGGCGAGGGACTGGCTAAAATCGTAGGTCCCGGCGGAAAAACCTGCCTGCTGAGAGAAATGTTCGCCTCCGACCCCGATTATTTTCTCGGCGGTTCCCATGTGGATCGTCTCGGCTTGGATCTTGGGTTTCTGGCCAAGCTGCTCGATGCGTCGATGCGTCTTCACGTTCAGGCCCACCCGACGGCGGCATTCGCCCAACAGCATCTGAATTCGCGCTACGGCAAATTCGAGTCTTATGTAATGCTACAAGTACGTCCCAATACCAATCCCTACATCCGACTTGGATTTCAGCACCCACCATCTGCGGATGAATGGCGTAGGATCGTTTTCGAGCAGGATATATCCGCCATGGACTCATGTTTCGAACCCATCTCAGTGAACGAAGGTGAAGTTTGGATCGTTCCCGGCGGCTACCCCCACGCCATTGGCGGGGGGATTCTCATGTTGGAGGTGATGGAACCTTCCGATCTGGTCGTGCGTTGCGAGTTCTCGAGAGAGGGGATCGAAGTCCCCCGGAAGGACGATTTATGGGGCGCGACCCTGACTTTGCCCTTCAGATTTTCAACTTTTCGGCCATTGGCCTGGAGGAGGCGCAGCGGCGGTTTTGTGTCCGGCCAACACTGCTGGATGAGAACAGAACTTATCGCAGGGAGCGGCTTATAGGCCATCGACAAACCGACTGCTTCACCATCGATCGCTTTAGATTTTCTGAAGACGCGCGTGTAGATCTTGCCCAAAGGGTCCAGATTGGCCTGGTCTCAAAGGGAGCAGGCAACCTCACCGTGGGCAGCACGACGGTTGAGTCTTCCACGGGAGGGCATTTTCTGATTCCCGCCCTCGAGACCGCAATGCGGGTCGAGACTACTGAAGCTCCTCTCGAGATTCTGATATGCGCCCCAGGCTGATGTGAAACTTCAGTCCCAGGAGCAGGTTGAGGAATGTCGCTTCGCTCGGAACAGGTGTCAGTGCTCGACACCTGAAACCCGACACCCGAAACCTTTCCAGAGTTTCACCCCCGTCGATACACCTGCAGATTGCCTATATGCACATTCAGAAGTCTCGTTTACTTCGGGACCGCCTTGCCATTTTTCAGAATCTGCTCCACTGCTCGCAGTAGACGATCCGCTGTGACGGGTTTCGTAAACACCCGTTTGGCCCCAAACTCCAGGGCTGAATCCAGGCAGTCGCGCGTACCCACCTTGCCGCCGCCGGATATGGCGATGACGTTTACATCGGGAAACTCGCTGGTCAGTTCAAGAATTGTCTCGATGCCCTCTTTCTCCGGCATGAAGACATCCATGATGATAAGGTCTTCAAACAGCATCTTAAACATGCCGCGAAGGTCGGTCTCGTCATCAACTATGAGAATGCGTGCCATAATTCACACAACGAACTACTGGATTGAAATTGAACGACACCCTTACGAAGCATACTCTCAGCAGCAACAGTCTTCGCCAAGGCTTCGACCAGTCAAGAGTTATGGGGATCTACGGCTAACTAGACCCTGTTCAAAAAGGTGTTTTTAGAATATTGGAGCGAGCTACAAGGAATGATCAAGTTCAAGCCCATTTCAGGCTCGGGCCGGATTTTGACAAATTCTTAACCGTTGACGCTAACTCTTGCGGCGCTACGCGTACAAGGGATTTGGAATTGACACGGGCCATTCATTTCTGAGGATTTCGATCGTAACGTTACTTTCTAATACTAACTTAATCGAAAAGCGAAATGAGCGGACCATACGATAAGATCTATAAAACCCACGGGGCGTTCAGTTGGAACGAGCTGATGACTTCGGACGTCGCGGCGGCGGGCGATTTCTACAAAGAGCTTTTTGGCTGGGAGCTTAAGGCCATGGAGATGCCGACCGGCCCCTATAATATGGTCCGGATCGACGGCGAAGGGATGGGCGGTATCATGGGGATTCCCCCGAACGCACCCGAAGGCACGCCACCTTCCTGGAATTGTTATGTAACCGTCGACGATGTCGACAAGGGTGCCACGCAGGTTGCGGAACTCGGCGGTGAGATCCTAGCGCAACCCTTCGACATACCCGGCGTGGGCCGCATGTGTGTCTTCAAAGATCCCCAGGGTGCTCTGTGCCATATGATCACCTACAATTTTCCCGAAGAGGGGGCTGATGAAGGTTAAAAAACGCCGCAGCACATAGACCGGAAACACAATCTGTGTCACCTCTGGAGGGACCCGTCTCCGCATGGCTTCGCCCAGGCTGGCTGAGGGCCCCCGAGTCCGTCAGGCAGGCAACATTGCTGATCCCTGATCATGCTTTTCAGGCGGGCAACCGGCCCGTTTCCGAAACCAGACCTGGCAGCGGCCTCCAGAGCCGTCGGCCCTCCAGAGGCTGGAAAAGCCGCTTGAAATTATAACCGAGGCTCAGCAGGTGCCATTCGGTATCCACTTTGGCCAGGCCTCGCAGGTGGAAACGGTGGAATCCGAGCACTTCTTTGATCATGCCAAAGACTGGTTCGGCGGTTGTTTTGCGATTGCAGTAAAGCGCTCGGGCCGACTTGGCGGCCATGGCCAGGCGCCGCTTCTCCTTGACCCTGGTGGCTGTTAATCCGAATGAAAGAGGTTCATGTCGCGCAACCTTGCACTTGGGATATACGGTCTTACTGGCATATTCTTCCTGGCTTTTTTTGCCTGGCCGATCCTGCAGGTGATTGGCGGAGGATTCATCGACGCCGATGGCCGATTCACTTTGGCCTACGTGCTCGAGGTCTTTGCTAATCCGATTTACGTCGAAGGGCTCCGCAACTCTTTTGGCCTCGCTCTATGGACCACCTCACTGTGCCTGCTAATAGCGGTCCCTATGGCATTGATCTCAGATCGATTCACCTTTCCCGGGCGGCGTCTCTTCATGGGTCTGGTACTACTGCCGATCGTGCTGCCTCCATTTGTGGGAGCGATCGGAGTTAAGCAGATGTTCGGCCAGTACGGCGCCGTCAACGCCCTTCTGAAATTAACTGGAATTCTCAATTCATCCGCCACTATTGACTGGCTGGGCAAAGGACAGTTCTGGGGTGTGGTGGTGATCAGTGCGCTCAGTCTATATCCCATCCTTTATCTGAATGCGCTGGCCTCTCTGGCCAACATCGATCCGGCAATGGACGAGGCCGCGCAAAACCTCGGTTGCAGGGGCGTCAAGAGATTCTTCGTCATTACGCTGCCACTGATGCGTCCCGGACTGTTTGCCGGTTCCACGATCGTATTCATCTGGGCCTTCACGGAACTGGGCGTGCCCCTAATCTTTGACTATGGCCGTTTGACCTCAGTGCAGATATTTTACGGCATCAAAGACATCGGTGGAAGCCCGTTTCCCTATGCCTTGGTTACGGTAATGCTGCTTTTCTCAATTGCTTTCTACGCTATAGGGAAGGGCATATTCGGGCGCGATTCATTTGCCATGATGGCCAAAGCCACCCACCAGGCGCAGCCCAAGTCTCTCGGACCTCTCGGGAATGCGTTCTGTCTCGGATTTCTCAGCCTCATTACCGGCGTGGCCCTGCTACCCCATATTGGCGTGATCCTGATTTCATTCTCCGGAGATTGGTATGACTCGGTCGTTCCGGGAACCTTTACTCTAGCGAATTACGAGCTCGCTCTGGGCCATCCGCTGACCGTACCGTCGATCCGAAACAGCCTGATTTATGCGAGTTCCGCAACCCTGCTCAATCTCATTCTCGGTATCGGAATCGCTTTCGTCGTGGTGCGCACGCGCCTTCCCGGACGCCATATCCTCGACTCCATATCCATGTTGCCGTTGGCAGTACCCGGCCTGGTGATGGCGTTTGGTTATCTCGCCATGAGTCAGGAGGGTAAGATTTTTGCCTTTCTGAATCCAGTCGAGAACCCGACCGCACTTCTAATCATCGCCTATACGGTAAGAAAGCTCCCATTTGTGGTACGCTCGGCGGCGGCGGGCCTGCAACAAACCAGCGTAGCCTATGAAGAAGCGGCGCAGAACCTGGGCTGCCCGCCTTTTCGTGCCGCCCTGCGCATAACTCTTCCGCTCATTGCTGCCAGCCTCATGGCGGGGGCCCTATTGGCGTTCTCCCAATCCATGCTGGAAGTCTCCGATTCGCTCATTCTAGCCCAGAAGGCCAGGTTTTATCCGATTACAAAGGCGATATACGAGCTCATGCAATTACTCGGCGATGGTCGCTACATCGCCAGCGCCCTGGGCGTCTGGGCGATGGTTTTCCTGGGCATCACCATTACCGGCGCCAGTATACTCATGGGAAGGAAGTTGGGAGCGATTTTCCGAATTTAACCTGCATTTCTGCCAGAGCACCATCCCGCTGCGCACTTTCGACGTCGTCACCCACTGAGATAATGAAAGTTTTCCGGTCACCGGCCGTTCTTATATCTACGGGAAGCGGCTTTAGACCCCCTTCCTCCGGTGTGATGGATCTCATGTCCGCGCACACGCAGTGCCGCTTGTCCTTTCGCAATAGGATATCCGGATCGTGGATCTCCTTTAAAACCTTGATCTCTTGGGGAGTGTAGGGGAAATCCCCTTCTGTGGGCTCGAAGGAAGGCGGATGCGCGTCGGCAATTATCGGAAGTGTTGGCGACGCCGCGGTGATAGAGCCATCCATTGAACATGATCGCCTGCCCCGGTCAAACCAGGATCGAGATCGGGGTTCATGCGCGACGGAACAATGGAGCGATCATAAGCTATTCAGCGCCTCGTTCTTTGAGCACTATGGCAAGGTAATACTTCTCTCTCTCCTCTTTAACGTCTTTCCGCAACTGCAGCAATCGCTTGTTAGCTCGCGCCTTGGTGAGAGCTATGAGTACGGAGGGCGAGCTGGTTCTGTCTCAGGCGAACGCAAAGACTAGCGGGAGGAGGAAGGCTACGACGGCTGCCCACGCGCCGTAGATCGGGAGGTAGCTGCCCACGACCCGCCGCATCGCCGCAAACCCCGCCCTCCGGCGCACTAACGCGACGTAAGTTCGGAATATCCATGCAAGATGCACCATGATGACCAGATTGGCTCCAAGCACGGTCACGCGGTTCGGCGTGAATCCGAAGGATGCCACCCTGAAGAGAATCGCGGATAGCGCGATCGCGTCTATCACGAGAGTGATCATTACGAGCGCGATGTTGATGTAGTCCATCAACCCCACCTGCGACTCCCCGGTCCGTTCCACGATCGAAAAAACCGAGATGCCAAGTACCACGAGTAGCAAGCCGTTAAACGTGATTAGAAAGGAACGGTCGATGAACGGGTTCTCACCTCCGACGAACGCGACAATCAAGTAGGTGACCGCCATTACTAAGAAGAGGGGGGCGAAGACGCGCGCGAGCACTGCCGCGATCCCGGTGCGTTGATTGAACACGGCATCGTACAAATACGTCCCGGCGACCGGTACGGCGGCGGCACCGAAGACTCCGACGTTGCTGAAGTACCAATCCGCGATGTTCTCGGTAACCAACTCAAACAAGGCGACCGTCACCCCGCTGAACACCATGCCGCCAAGCGCCACGAGGCTGGCCAGAACCACCAACTCACCGTTGTAGCGAACGAAGCGGACCCGCGCATCCGCATCTCGCCACGCGTCTCCCATGAACACCAGTCCGAGGAAGGTCCAGAAGACGAACGGGAGGTGGACCAGGGCCATTACCACTGAGTCGGTGTAGTCTGGGAGCCGGCTGACATAGCCGACCGCTACGAGGGACAGGCCCAGGCCCGCGATCAGCAGCCTACGGTTCGGACGACTGATCCAGAAATACGCGGCAAGTGCCATGATGACCAACGACGATGCAAAACGAGGGTAGTACCAATCCTCCCCGAGCCAGAGAGCCGGGAGTCGGACAAGCACACCTAAGGCCAGGGCGATCGCGATCGCATGACCCAGCTTAATAGGCAAGACCGCCGCATGACCCCACTCGCGGTACTCAAGTCTCGCGCGCCAGATGCGCAACACTACCGAATGGGGATCTGAACGAGAGGCCTCGCCGAGCGACTCGCGAAACGCCTCTGGGTCTGCCGATAGAGTGCCTCGAGCTCTTCGGGATCATCGAGCAGCTGGAGGATGCGGTCGGTCATCGCTTTCATAAGTCCGCGGAGCGAAGCGGATCCGCTGGAACATTATGGGGCACGGGGCACGGTAGGGTTCCCGTGCACCTTTTGGTTGGGCAGCGGCTACCTCTTTGCCTACCACGGTTACAACTCACCCCTTTTGGCGTAACTCTTTAACTGGGAAAACAACTGGGCCATCCATCGCCCTTCCAATTCTGAAGCACGATCCGCCTTATCCGAACTGCGATCAAGCCAGTACAGGTGGCTCAAGACGCGGAGCGCTAAAAACGTATTGGCATCACGAACCACATAGTCAAGTTCGCCTTTGCACCGACCAACTGAATCGCAAACAATCTGTAGGCGATCAGGCGAGAGATCCTAATCTTCCCTTCCATCCATCAGCCATGAGGCGGGTCCAAAGATAACGCTTTCATCCCAACGCCGATTAAACGAATCGGGAGGTATGAAAGGCAAGCCCCGCTCGTGCAATCGTGCGATCGATTGACCACAAAGATACGCTGTTTCGGCGCTCAATATGCGGCGGCTCAAGCGGCTTCCGGCTGTCAATCACATTCATAGATTGATCTATTTTGCCCAACGATCAGAGGTCAGGCGTGGCGGCGTTTGCCGACATTGCCTGAACCGGTTTGTTGGGCTTTCGTTCAGACTTTTGTGTCCCTCTTGTGACCAACGGTCAACGTCATCCTATCAAACAGTAGCCATTCGTCCTCTGGAGTTTTGGCGACGTGTGCTGCGAGACGAGATATTCCAGTCTGAAAAGACTCTTCCGATATCATGCTCAGAACAGACGTGCTCTTCGCTCGAGCTGCATCGAGATGTGCGGAGGCGGTCCCATAAGTCTGCTGTACGGCTTCTTCAGAGAAAAGATCCACAAAACCAGCATCCAGAAGCCATTTCTCCGTGAGTTCTCGCGTGGGGGTTCTCGGTTGATCAATCTCGCTGACCTCGGGAAAGAATGTATGTTCGACGTCATTTCGGATTTGATCCATCGCCCCATACCTGATGAGCACAACTCCCCAAGGGACCAAAACCTTGTGGCATTCTTTCAACACCGTCAGAGGACTATCAACGTGATGGAGTAAGTGAGACATGAAGACAACGTCGAATGAGCCATCCGGGAAGGTCAGCGCGCTTGCATCTTCTAGCGTCCAGTCCACGTCGGAATTGGAGTCCTTTTGCTGTGCCTTGGCCAACATTTCAGCTGAGGAATCCGCTCCAGTCACTTCGAACTCAAGGCGGTTCGCTATTGGTAGAGAGAAACGACCAGTGCCACAGCCGAGATCAAGTGCTCTCGCTCCTTTTGAGGCACCAGACAACTTCGCAATCAGATTGAGCCACGTAGCCGTATTCTGTTCCGAAAGTGGACGTCCCTTGTCATAGAATGAAGCGATCTTGCTGTAATCGGCTTTGGTCATTTGCCGCTTATCTCCGTTCTTCGTGAAGCCATCCTCGGTAGTCTCGACCCCGATGCTGTACTTGGCCAAAACCACCGGGAGTTCCATCAGGTTGATTGGACTCGATAATGCGTAGGTGCAACTGGGCAATACGCAGATGGTCATCCAGCACTTGGCGGGCCAGTGCGGTAATCACTGGGTGAGCCAGGTACTGGGCATACTGAGGCATCCACACAATGTCGTTTGGCGGTTTGGGCAGATGTCCAACTCGACGCACGGGTCTCAGTTCTACCTCCTTGCTCGTTAGTAATTGGGACGGATTCAGCCCGACACAACCGACTCGTTCTCTTAGCCCTTGCATGTTTTGGCTAATCTTAACGTGGGCTTGGATAACTTCCTGGCGTATAACTGATATTTGGTTGGCAGGAATCACGTTATCGATAACGCAAAACCCGTATCGGTGTAGAGAATCGACGCACTCATCTACCACTTTGGCCGGTGCCCCAGACCTTAGGTTGAAAGCATAGGCACGACTCTGCACCAAGTTGGCAGTGAAGTCTTCAGGATTGTGAGTCGCTTGAGCTAGCAGTTGCCGCGAGTCACCTAGTTCCTGTTCCAGACGCACGACTTTTGACTGCAGTTGATTAATATCCAATCTAGAATCTTCCTTCACCATGCAGTGGAATAGATTTCAGACTAAAGACCTTACGAATTAATCTTGCTTGGTAAATTTGGAATCAACAGCTTGAGTGTCTATTGAGGCATAATCTCGCCACTCACCGGTAAAGGTGATTATCCGGCCGCAGGTCGGATGGCCAGATTTATCCGGTGAAGTGGCTTCGCTTTTACCTGGACTTCTGTCACAAATATCGGCACCCGCCAAGGGACCGGGATAGCCAGGAGCCGTTCCTGCAAAAGCTGGCCTCAAAGAATCAGACGGTTAGGTGTCAGAAGCAACCCGTTGCCGCCTTGGGTCTTTACTATGAGCTGGTGCAGAGGGTTGCGAGGAAGATCCTGTCGGCAATCCGACGTCGAAGGCGTGGTCGGCGTGCTACGAGCGGCTGAAAAAGGAGGTGCATCTGCGGCAGTATTCGCCCAAGACACTCCAAACTTACCGGACGTGGATTGAACGACACCCTTAAAAAGCCGTAGATTCCCCGCAGCAAGCTACGGGGAATCTACGGCTTTTTACCCTTCGGGACCGGGTGTCGTCCTACTAGGTGTTTTTTTAGAACCCTGCAGCAAGCTACAGGGAATGATCAAGTTCAGCAGTTTCAAGGTTACGTGAAAGACAAAGTCCCGGCCCGGCTGGACAGTGACGATGCACAGGGATTCCTTACTTTTCTCGCAGTTCGCCGAAAGGTAGCCGCGTCCACCCAGAACCAGGCTTTCAATGCGCTGCTGTTCTTCTACCGGCACATCATCAAGGTGGACTACGATCTGCGCGACAAGGTAGTGAGAGCCAAGCGGACGAAGTGCATTCCTGTGGTGTTGTCGCGGGAGGAGATCGACCGAGTGATCGGCCGGCTGCGCTGACCCTATGACCTGGTGGCGCAATTGCTGTACGGGAGCGGCCTGAGACTTGCGGAATGCATGAACCTCCGGGTGCATTGCTTCAACTTTGACGAGGCCATCCTGACAATTCACCACGGCAAGGGAAAGAAGGACAGGACAGTTCCATTGCCCCGTTCGCTGATGCCGGCTCTGAAGGAGCAGATGGAGACTGTAGAGCGCCTTTATGAGCAGGACCTGGCGGGCGGTTATGACGGGGTATTCATGCCGGGGGCGCTTACTCGCAAATGGCGGACGGCATCCAAGGAGTACATCTGGCAGTGGTTCTTTCCTGCCAAGAGCTTAACTTTTATTCCTGAGACATGCGAGAGGAGGCGCTACCACCTTCACGAAACGCATGTCCAGAGGGCGATGCGCGGCGCCGTGAGAGGAGCGAAGATCCCGAAACGCGTAACCGCGCACACGTTTCGCCATCCCGCTGGGCAGCGATTTTGTGGGTCTGATTGATTGGACTTCTTGCTGTGGTAAGGGCTAGTGGGAGGGCAACTACGTACGTATCATTATAAGTTCCGGTAGCAGAACGGAAAGTGTGTTTCGAAGTTGATAATCGGAGTAGCCGGCAGGCACCACAGCGGAGCGGGTCCCCGACCATGGGGCAGCAGGGGTAGAAGGGCCTCTCGGCTTGATGCTGCCGCCATGGCCGCCCACTCCGCCATGGCGCCTGTCGAACTTGGGCTGATCGATGAGTGAAGCCCGGCAATGCCGAACCGCTAAGGCGGCTCGGCCGACATGAGGGGTTGCTGCCGGACAACTTCGAGGAGACTGTCGAAGGCGTTTCGGCCCTGCTTGGTGGCGGTCGAGAGGGAGGAGCGAATGCGGTTTCTCAGCCCGGTTTCGTCGCTCCGATGGCGCCGATAAGTCTATTTAAATATGGCAATAATTCCGACGCTGTTCGTTGCCGGATCAGACGAAGACTGGCGATAGCAGACGATGTATTTGAGATAGGAACGCTTCGCTCCGCAGTTGAAACCTTCGTTTTTCTTATATTGTTGCCATAGTTTATTGGACTATTTCCGGTTTTCCCTTACTCTTTCGTCATGGCGGTTTTGCTTTCGCCGCCCTTTTTCACCTTCTACCATGGAGTTCTCTCATGTTCGAATTCGATCCTAATCACTCTCTGCTCAAAGGCCCTCACGGCACTCTTGCGATGCCGTCCAACGATCCGGCATCGGCCAAGCTCGCGATGCTTCTGCAAGGCGAATGCACTCGCACCGGTCCCACCCGCGCCGCCGCCAACTTCGGCTTTTCCAAAGCCCGCTATTATCAGCTGCGCCAGGCCGTAGCCCACCAGGGCATCCGAACACTGATCGACAAAAAGACCGGCCCCAAAGGCAATTATCGCCGCACCCCCGAGGCGAGCAAACTGGTGATCCGGGCCCGCTTTCTCGATCCCGATGCCACCGCCGAGGTGATCGCCTCCAAATTACGCCAGGACGGGCACCTCATTTCCACCCGCAGCGTGCAGCGAATCATCAGCAGCTACGGTCTGCAAAAAAAACTCCACCTGCCTTTTCCGACCCCTGAGCCCAAGCTCGTTGACACCCAGCGCACCAAAGAAACCCGGCGTCTGGAACCGGCTGATCCGCGCAGCCTGGAACGGGCTGTGCGCCAGCTGCTTTGAGACAAAATCTCCGGTCACCGGATGGGCATCTGGCTGCTCATGGCCGAGCATCTGCGTTTGGGCAGTTGGGATCTTCTGCGCTATTGGAGCGGCCGCGATACCCCCGCGGTGGAGCCCCGCCTGGCCCTCCAGCTGGTTCATGAAGCGGCCTTTTGCCTGACCGGCCAGCGCCAGAAACGCACCCTCGGTCAGCAGGGCTTTGAAGTCGCCAACGGACTGCCCTTCGTGGCCAGTGATTGGGCCATTCATGATCTGCTCGATGCCCACAGCGTGGCCCAAGCCCAAGCCGTTCAGATCATGCTCGGAAAGCTGCGGGCGGCCTTGGGTCATTTTCCCGCCCAAGTGCTGGGCATCGATCCCCATCGCATCCCAAGTTACAGCAAGCGCCAAATGGTCCGCCGCCAGAAGGATCGTCGCGCCGCAGCCACCAAGCAACTGCAGACCTTCTTTGTCCTCGACGCCGACTCGCAGCAGCCGATCGCTCTGACCCTTGGATCCTCTTCCCGGACAGTGGCCCAAGCCACTCCTGAGCTGTTGCTGATGGCCGAACAGATCCTCCGGCCCGCGGACCGCCGCGTTCTGGTGCTGTGCGACTCCGAACATTACGTGCTCGATCTGCTGGCCGAAGTGCCCCGCCGCCTGCCTTTCGATCTGCTCGTTCCCATGCCCCTGCGCAAAGAAACCATGGCCGAGCTGAACGCTTTACCCAACGAGGCCTTCACCCGCCACTGGATCGGTTACGCTACTCATTGTCGTGACTACCTGCCCAAAACCGCCGATCCAGCCCAGCCTCCCTACTGGCAGATCATCCAGCGTAAAGGAGAACGGGACGGCGATTACGAACTGAACGCCTTCCTGTGCACCGCCCAACACAGCGCCCTCGAAGAACCCGTTCAGCAGTATCCCAAACGCTGGCACCGCGAAGAGTTTTTCAACGCTAACCAGGCTCTGGGCTGGAATCGGGCCGGCACTCACAACCTCAATATCCGTTATGGCCAGATGACCATGGCTCTCATCGCTCAAGCGGCCATTGCCATGCTCCGTGAACGCCTCGGCCCGCCTTTCGCCGGGTGGAACGCGCAGCACCTGGCCAAGGACTTCTTCGGCGGGCTCGAAGGAGACCTTCGCTTGCATAACGATACCATCGTGGTTACTTATTACAACGCCGGCAAAGCCGAAGAGACACTTGCCCGGCACTACACCAACCTGCCCGAAAAGCTCTCCGCCGAGGGCGTCGACCCAAGAGTCCCCTGGCTCTACGACTACAAGCTCGACTTCCGCTTCAAATAACCGCCCTGCCGCCGCTGCGCCCGAAGTCTAATCAATCAGGCCCACAAAATCGCTGCTCGGCGGGACCAGCCACCTGTTGTGCGCCAATTACGATATTCGCACGATCCAGCAGCTCATGGGGCACAGCGACGTGCGAACCACCATGATCTATACCCACACCGTCGAGATCCGCACCATCAAGGAGGCCGCCAGCCCTTTGGATTTCACGGTGCCTGAGTGAGGGAATGATTAGCTCGGAATGCCAAAGTCAGCTCGACCCAGGACCGTCCGTATGGAGTGCGGAAAAGCGCGCCTACGCAGGTTCGCCCCCGTAATGCCTTTCGATCTTGCGCGCCACATCCCGATACCCCACATCAGATGCGTAGATCGCTTTATATTCGGCCGTGGCCTTATCGGAAAGACCCATTTCCTCGAAGGTTTCAGCAAGTTCGTACAAAATTCCCAGTTTCGATTCTGTCATATTCTTTAGCGACGCCTTGGCTTCCTCGAGCTTGGCAACCGCCAGATCCAACTTTCCTCCCCTGCGAAAAGCCCTACCGAGGTAGAATAGAGATTCCCCGAGGTATTTCGGGCTCTTCTGTGCCTTCTGAAACTCGAGTGCAGCGCTTTCGATTTCTTCCGCCGCCAAAAGCAATTTCCCATATTCAAGGTGGTGGCCGTGATCACCTGGTGATTCGTTAACGAGCAACTCATAGAGCTCGAGGCGGCTTGCAAGGAGTACCTTCCTGGCCTCTTCCAAAGCGTGTCCATCGTCATCTGGATCCTTCCCTCCCGAGGATTCTCGTTGTGTAATCGATTGGACGTTCGCTTCCTGGCCTGACACCTCATAGGCAAGGGCGATGCGCCGAAGCCTTGATCTGTCGTTTGGCCCGGCCACCGCACTCGCCCTTTTTATCCACGCAACCGCCGCTTCGAATCGACGCATCTCGCTGTAGAGTGATGCGATTTCCTCGTATAGGTGGAGTCGCTCCGGGTTCGCTGCCACCTGCCGCCTCAACTCATCAATACGGGACTGCGGCTGATTAGCCCGGCCACGCCTGGAATCAGGCGTGACCTCCAAGCTGCCCGTACCTACGGCGCTATTCCGATTCTTGAGGTTCGAGCGGGCGGAATCGCGTTCCTGCCATCCAGCCGCTTCCATAGTCTGTGCAACGGAGCAGCGTTTGATTAACTCAAGGGCACCGCTATGGGTTGGTACCCGCGCCAGAATCTGCTCGCAGGCGTGGACGGCATTTTCGTTCCGACCGGCCAAGGCGCAGGCCCGTGCCAACGAAAACCGATCCCGAGTCGCGAAGGGATCGAGCAGACAGACTCTCTCCCAGGCGAATATCTCGGTCTCGGAAAATCCGACGGCACCCGCCGCCTCGGCCACCAACTGATGTGCAGGGAGATTCAAAGGATCCTTGCAGAGCGTCTTCTCCGCCTGATAGAGCACCGCCATCGGGTTCTTCCTGAGTAGTGCGGCGTGTGACAAGCGGAAAGGAGAACGGGTCACCGATCCCAGAAACTTCGAGAATTTGCCCTCGCCCGATGCGGTAGCGTTTTCCTGTGCCATGCGCAGCAATCGCCGCGCTTCCAAACAGCCGGGGTGCCGCTGCATAACGCCCATCAATACGTCAACGGCGAAGGCTGCCGACCCGGCTTGAAGGGCTCGTTTTGCGCCTTCGACCTGTTTCTGAACTCGGGGATCGAGATCCTTTAACGCTACTTCACCCATATAGATCGAGGAAACTGTCGGATGACTCAGGATACGATGGGTAGCCACCGACCCGCCAGATCTTGCATGCGGTCCATAGCGTCGTCAACCAATGCTTGCTCTTCCGCTTCAGCCAGCAACCTGATCTTCTTTTCGGTGCCGGAATAACGTACTAGAATGCGTCCGCGACCAGCGAGCATATGCTCAATTTCAGCAAGCGCAGCACCGAGTTCGGGGAGCTGCTCAAAAGGCACCTTTTCGCTAACCGTGAGATTTTCGGTTCTGCTGGGAAGGAGTCGCAATTGAGTTCGCAAGCGCGAGAGCACTTGACCCGACCGGAGAACGGCCTGCAATGTTTTCAAGGCGGCCAAAACCCCATCTGCGGACCATGAAATTCCACTGAAGATAATGTGTCCTGAAGGTTCGCCGCCGAGCGAATATCCGCCCTCACGCAGCGCTTGAGCAACGTTCCGGTCGCCCACCGGCACCCGCATCACACGCAACCCGACTGCCTCAAGGCATCGATCCAGGGCAAGATTGCTCACAACCGTAGTGACCAGCAAATTACCCGCCAACTTTCCCAGATCACTCAGCATGCGGGCCAAGACAAAAAGAAGCTGCTCTCCCCATAACGGTTCGCCCAAGTCATCGCAGACGACGACCCTATCGCCGTCACCATCGAACGCAAATCCGAGCGCGGCGCCGGTTTTCCTCACGGTTTCGACCATCCGCAGGGGGTGTTCGCTACCGACGCCACAATTAATGTTATGGCCGTCCGGTTCGTTTCCCAAGACCACAACTTCTGCTCCCAGATCCGCCATGATTCTTGGAGCGGTTGCGGTAGTCGCTCCGTTTGCCATATCCACTACGATACGCAGTCCCTCTAGAAATCGGGCCGGGAACTGGCCGATAATCGATCGGCAGTACTCGTTGATGGCGTCCGCAGCGGAGTTTTCATACCCACTAAATTCGGTGGCTGCGTCATCAACCTCGTCCATGATCTCTTCAAGCGCCGCCTCGGCACGTCTATCAAGCTTCATCCCACCGCCACAGAAGAACTTGAGTCCGTTGTCGGAAGCGGGATTGTGGGAAGCCGTGATCATGATTCCCAAGTCACCTGAACCGCATTTAAGGGCGTAGGAAAGACAAGGTGTGGGTACTACACCAAGGAGACGCACCTTGGCACCCTCGCTGATCAAAGCCCCACACAGCAGGCGTTCGATCTGTGAACCTGAATCGCGGGTGTCACGACCTACCACAACGAGCGGAGCCCGCATGCCGCGCTCACGCCGTACCCACTCCATGGCAGCACGTCCGGCACGGCGGATCAGCGCCGGGTTAAGGTCGGGACCGCCAAATTGACCTCGGATTCCGTCGGTACCGAAAACCCGCATCACGCAGCCGCATAAAAGCGCTTAGCCCGTTCGAGCCAAGCCGCGACTTCTCCCGTTTCGAGAAGATCACGAGCCTGGCGGATTCCGGAAGTCAAGTCTGTTGACTTTCCGGCAACCCAGAGGGCGGCTCCGGCATTGAGCGTCACGGTATCAGTTAGACCCCTGGGCGCGGTCCCCGCCAAGATCGCGTTGAGGAGCACGACGTTTTCCTCGGGCGAGCCCCCGGCAAGGTCCTCCTGTCTACAGTGCTCGAGTCCGAGATCGCGCGCCGACCAGCGATCGTTAACGGCGCCGAGTTCACCGACTCCAACCGCGCGATTCTCACCGCAACAGCCGAGCTCGTCCAATCCCCCGCCCCCGGGTATACGACAATGGACTACGAGCCCTCGCTTCAGTCCCAGCGCGTCCAAGGCCTGCGCAATCGGCTCCACCCAAACTTCATCGAAAACTCCGAGCAGTTGAAAAGCGGGCTTCGCGGGATTGATGAGAGGACCAATGACATTGAAGACCGTGCGGATCCCTTCATCAGCGAGTTGCCGGCGTAGCGGCATGATGACCTTGAATGCCGGGTGAAAGGCAGGGGCAAAGAAAAAACAGAAACCAAGTTGGTCCACCGATGCCCGCATCGCTCCCGTGTCAGCTTGTATCGCGATTCCTAAGGAAGCGAGAAAGTCGGAACTCCCGCTCCGCGAAGTGATGCCGCGATTCCCGTGCTTCAGCACGACTACACCCCCTGCGCAGGCGATAAATGAAGCCATTGTCGAAATGTTAAAGCTGCCGGAGCGATCGCCACCTGTGCCGGCGACATCCAAAGCCCCATCGGCAACCTGACCCAATCCGGGATCGCGAGCCAGATCTCGAAATACTTCGGCCAATCCCGCAACTTCGTCGGGTGTCTCTCCTTTTTCGGCAAGAGCGATCAAAAAGGCCCGCTTTGCGGAATCGGGTACTCCCTCAGCCGCAAGCAACCGCGCGGCCCCTTTGACTTCACCCATTTTCAATGGGCGCCCACTTCTGAGCATCGATGTCAACCTCCCCAAGTCTGCCATGATCATCCTCAGTAAAGATCGAAGGACGGAAAATCGAGGCAAATCACACTTGAATTCCACCCTCGTTGACTTCCCCGGCAAGTCTCCCGAAACTCCCCGCCGACACCAATGTCCTGTCTTGGAAATAACATTATTTGAGGGAAGGGACACTCGCGATACATACCAATCAAACGTCTCCCTTGAATACACGGCGCCGAATCGCCTGCTCAGTCCCCGGACCTCTGCGGGTTTCCCTCATTCTGCTCGCCGCGGGCGCCATCCTAGCTCTGACCACGAACGCCCGGCTCATGGCATCGGGTAAGTCGCGGCCCGAAGACCAGATTGCTATTGGCGAAACGAGCCTGTCCTATCGTCACGCCCTTCTTCTCGGATTGGTCGAAGGGATCACGGAGTTCCTGCCAATCTCATCGACGGGGCATCTAATTCTGGTAAACGCGTGGGCATTTCCGACTCAACCGGAACCCTTGCCGAGCGAGGATCGGGACCGTGCAACCGGCTGGGCGGAAGCCGGCCAGGACAACGCCCCGATCACATTGAGCAGAAAAGCCAAAACCGCCCTCGATGCCTACATCATCGTCATTCAAGCTGGGGCCATCGCGGCGGTGCTCATCATCTATCGCGGGCGCGTAAAGTCGATTCTGTTCGGGCTGCTGGGAAAGGACCGGCACGGCCTCAAACTGGGCCGAAACCTAGCCGTTGCCTTTCTTCCAGCAGTCATAGTCGGGCTATCACTCGAAAACCTCATTGAAGAGCTACTTTTTCACCCGATGCCGGTTGCCCTGGCACTCTTCGGCGGCGGTTTACTCATGCTCGGAGTCGAGCAGTGGCGCAAACGATCTGTTTCTGCCAGCGCCGTCAGCCGGGACCTGCAGGACTTGTCGATTGCGCAATCGCTTGTCATCGGCCTAATCCAATGTATCGCCCTGTGGCCGGGAATGAGCCGCTCGATGAGCGCGATCGTAGGAGGTTACCTGGCGGGCCTGAGTCCACCTCGGGCAGCAGAATTCAGCTTCCTCCTCGGGCTTCCCACGCTCACGGGAGCAGCACTTTACAAGGCCTTCAAAGCGGGGCCCGAAATGCTTACCGGACTCGGTTGGGGACCTATCTTGGTGGGGTGTCTGGCGGCGGCGGTGGCGGCCGCCGTTTCCGTTCGCGGCCTGGTATTCTACCTTAACCGGCACGGTTTGGCCGTTTTTGCCATCTATCGCATTTTTCTTGCCGCTCTCGTCCTCTGGGCCTTGGGTTGAAGTTGATCATCCGCACAATCCCCTCGATTTGCTTGACGAGAGATAACCCCGTACTTATTTACAGGCTTCTCTTCACCCACCGACAAGACGGACAATTTGCCCAATCCAAATATCCAACATCCATGGCCGCGCCAAAAAGAAAACATTCCAAGCAGCGAAGCCGGAAACGCCGCGGAGCGAACCGATTTCGGGCGCCGGAGCTGGCAAAAGACCCTACCGACGGGACAACATTCCGTCCCCATCGTGTCAACCCGAACAACGGGATGTACCGAGGCCGTCAGGTCATCGACGTAGCCTTATAGACTGATTTCCAGTTCAATTGCGGTACCCCCTGGCTGTACCCGAACAATCATAAAGCAGATGGCGCCCGCTCCTCAATTTGGCCCCATCGCGGTCGATGCTATGGGCGGAGACGAGGGAACGGCCGAAGTGGTGCGGGCGGTTCGGCTCGCATTCGAGACTCTCGACAATCTGGAGGGCATCGTTCTGGTGGGAAAGGAACGTCTGCTCCGGCGCCTGATCAAGGTAGCCGGTCTTGAAGACGAGGAAAGGATCAGCATCTACAATGCCACTGAAGTGATCGGCATGGACGAGAAGCCAATCCAGAGCCTGAAGCAGAAGAAGGACGCTTCCATGCTGAAGGCCATCGATCTGGTCCGTGAAGGCCGATGTAAAGCAGTCGTGAGCTGCGGCAATTCGGGCAGTCTGGTCGCCGCCGGAACTCTCCGCTTACGGCCCATGGAAGGCGTGGAACGCCCTGCTATGGCACCGATTATGCCGGCCAAGGAGAAACACTTCATACTTTTGGACGCCGGCGCCAATCCGGTCGCAAAGGCCGAACATTTGGTCCACAATGCAATCCTTGGCAGCCATTACTGCCGTATCGTACTCAAAATCGCAAACCCCCGTATCGGTCTCTTGAGCAACGGTACCGAAGAGGGCAAGGGGAACGCTCTGATCGTCTCGACACATGAACTGCTCAAGCGCATTTCTGGATTTATCAATTATCATGGACTCATCGAGGGCCTTCAGATGTTCAGCAACGAAGTCGACGTCATCGTTTGCGACGGCTTTACCGGTAACGTCGTACTCAAAGCCTGCGAGTCGCTGGTCAGCAGCATGCAGGATTTTCTGAAAAAGGAAATCAAGAAGAACCCGGTCCGCCTGGCGGGAGCTCTCCTGTCACAGGGCACCTATCGAAAAATGAAGGACCAACTCAATCGCGATCGTTATGGTGGAGCACCCCTGCTGGGCCTGCGTGGATATATCCTGAAAGCACACGGGGCCAGTAATAAATTCGCCATTATGAATGCCATCCGGGTCGCGCAGGAAGTGGTTCGTTGCAACTTGAATGAGAGAGCCCAGAAGGACATCATGAAAGTCAACCGCATTCTGCGCGCGACCGAAATAGAATCTCTCACCGTCAGCTAGTGTAGGGGACCGGCGGAATATCTCGAGGGCAGACCAACCGGCTTCTTGGCTCGCGAAATGCAATCATGCCAGAGACGGGGTAACGGCAATGCGTGTTGACACCTCCTTGCTTTAGGTCCTAGGTCACATTCTTTGCAGTTTCGACTGAATTCCACTCATGGACAACGGATTTCGCTCATCAGTGATCATTAAGGGACTGGGCTCCTACACACCCTCGCGCGTCCTGACCAATAGCGATATCGCCCGAATGGTGGACACGTCCGATGAGTGGATTCAGACCAGGACAGGCATCAAGGAACGTCGCATTGCGGAAAACGGAGAAAACTGCTCAGACATGGCTGCGGCGGCCAGTCGCAAGGCGATCGCTCAATCCGGTCTGGACCCCGCCGAAATCGACTTCGTCATCGTTGCGACGTGCACGCCCGACATGCCCTTCCCCTCCACTGCCTGCCTCGTGCAAAAGAAGGTCGGGCTGGGTAAAATACCCGGATTCGACATGCAGGCAGCATGTTCGGGATTCCTATACGGCATGTCGGTAGCCACGCAGATGATACGCACCGGCACCTATCGGAACATTCTCTTGGTTGGCGCGGAAAAGTTGTCTGCGATCATTGATTGGCAAGATCGGGCCACCTGCGTATTGTTCGGCGACGGGGCTGGCGCCGCCGTCTTGAGTCGCACCGATGTCCCCGATGTAGGCATCATCAGAACGATGCTCGGCGCCGACGGGGCTCTATCCCACGTTTTACGCGTACCTGGCGGCGGAAGCGCATGTCCTGCTACCATAGATTCCCTGAACGATCGGCAACACTACATCAAGATGGAGAAGGGGGGCACCTACAAGAACGCCGTTCGAGTTATGGAACAATCGGCCAGTAGCATTCTCGAGCAGCAGGGCATGGAACCTGGGCAAATCTCATGTGTCATCCCTCATCAAGCGAATGTCCGGATAATCGAATCGATTTCCAACCGGTTGGGAATACCTATGGAAAAGTTTATAGTGAACCTCGATCGATTCGGCAATACATCCGCAGCTACCATCCCTCTCGCCTTGGACGAAGCTAATCGACTGGGGCGGCTGCAGACGGGGGACAACGTTCTGCTGGTGGCCTTTGGCGCAGGTTTGACCTGGGCGTCAAGTTTGATTAAGTGGCACTGAGATCTATGCGAATGTCCCCGACAATTGGGGCCCTGATGTTGCTGAGTCTCGCTGTCTTAAAAATCCCCTCCCGAATAGAGGGACAGGAGTTGGGTCAGGAGACCAAAGAGGCAAGCATCCTGACGGTATTGCGGGGGTTCGACAACAAGGCGTCCATGGATCCGATTCTCCAGGATGAGCGTGCCTTGCCCTTCATGGAAAGGGGACTCCAGGCTCAGAAGATGGGAAGACACCGGGAGGCCCTGCGCCACTACAAGCATATCTTCAAGAAGTTTCCCAACTCGTCATTCTCTCCTGAGGCCCTGTTCCAAACGGGAAAGATTCACATGGATCGAACCCGGTGGAAAAAGGCATTTTCCGCTTACCAGACGGTCATCATGATGCATCCGGACTATCGGGATTTCAACCTCGTTATCGCTAACCAGTTCGAGACCGCCACCGCCTTGATGGAGGGCCGTAACCTTCGCTACCTTTTCGTTTTTCCATTCAAGAACTACGATGCCGCGGCTCTACGGTATGAAGTCATCGTGAGGAACGCCCCGTTCAGCGAGTATGCACCACTCTCCCTAATGAATGTAGCGATGATCCACCGCAAACGTCACAAGGTGAATTTTGCGGCTGATGCGCTCGATCGTCTAATCAATAACTACCCGACAAGCATGCTGGCTCCTGATGCTAATCTCATGCTGGCGGAAACGCTGGCTTCGAATGTCGACGGCCCCCTTTACGATCAGGGCTATACGCAGGAGGCGATCAGTTATTTTGAGGACTTTTTGATCCAGTATCCGGATAGTCCCTCAGTAGCTCGTGGCGAAACCGGCCTGGCCGAGATGCGGGAGGTTTTCGCCAAGAGCAAACTCCTGCTCGGAGAATACTACTATAAACACCGGAAGAACTATTCGGCAGCGACCGTTTATTTCAACGAGGCCATCACTGCATCTCCCGATTCGCCTTCGGCTCTGAAAGCACGTGAATTTCTGACAAGAATTGAAGCACGGCCACAGGTAGAACTTGCGCAGAAATCAAGCCGGCGCAAACCGGGACGATTTCTGTTCTTCGGCCGCAAGAAGCAAAAGGTCCCCACTCCGGCAATCGTGCTAGGTCAGCCAAGTTCAGCCGCACCTGAGCTAGCGGAAACTGAGCACATGGCGGATGCCAGTCCGGCCACACCGGCGGAAACCGAAAACAGCAAAACGCCTGGCAGCGGCCCTATGAGCAATATCTGGTTCTGGAAGAAAAAACAGGCAGTTCCCGACGAGAAAGCCATATTACCAAACAGTTCGAAAAATTGACCAGCCTAACCTGGGCGCAAGATTTCGGTCTGGCGTCTGCACTGGGCATTATGGTCCTGGGAGGGTGTGCCCACTATCAACTCGGTCTGCCCGGAGACCTGCCCTTTACCAGTATCTTTGTAAAGCCCGTCCAGAATCATTCCCTCGCCCCCCAAGCCGATGCCCTGGTCACTCAGAACCTGCGCGAAGCCTTTATCCGAGACGGCAGTCTTCAACTTCGGCCTGAATCCGGTGCCGACGTCACTCTCACCGTGACCCTGACGCGCTATGAAAGAGAGCGCGCCGCCGTTCAGGAAAGTGACAGCTTTCTCGGACGCTCGTATTCCGTAACCCTGCAAGCGAGGATAACGATTGTAGACAACCGAAATGGCGATGTGTATATGGACAAGCGAAACGTTGAAGCTAATGATGTTGTTTATGTCGACGGTGGTCTCACACAGGCGGAATACCACGTCATGCCGGTCCTGGCGGAACGTCTCGCATCCAAAATAAGAAATGCCGTCATCTCGATCTGGTGAATCTGCCCTCGCCCAACCTGCCCGTATTCGCACCTTCTCTGCTGGCCGCCGATCACGCGGATCTGCGGAGCGGCCTTGCCGAAATCGAATCGTGCCGCCTGAAATGGGTCCACCTCGATATTATGGATGGCCATTTCGTGCCGAACCTGAGTTTCGGTCCTCAAACCGTATCCGATTTGCGAACAGGGTCTTCCCTCTTTTTTGACACCCACCTCATGCTCGAGCAGCCCCAGCGCTTTATCGACAGTTTTATCGAGGCAGGGTCGGACCTTATCAGTATCCACATCGAAACGGCGACCGCCATCGCCGACGTCTTTGCCTCCATCAAGGAACGATCGAAACAGTGCGGCCTGGTGATCAACCCGGACACTGCGCCGGAGATGGCTGAACCTTATCTGGATTGCGTAGATCTGGTTCTGGTAATGACGGTGAATCCCGGTTTCGGTGGCCAGGATTTCAGGGAGGATGTCTTGCCCAAGCTGGAGCGGCTGGCCCAATGGCGAGATTCGCGGTCGCTTCAATTTCGGCTTCAAGTTGACGGTGGAATCAACGTCGAAAGGGCACGGCTCTGCTCTCGTTTCGGAGCCGACACCTTCGTCGCCGGGACAGCCTTTTTCAAGGCTGAGAGCCGCTCTGCTTTCGCCGAAGAAATCTTATCATCAGTATAATGGTTACTATGATGCCAGGTTGACCGAAAGGTCGAACCTGAGGAGCATCCGGCAAGGCCACACGAAAAGGGTGCTTGAACTTCACCAAAGCGGAACACGGGGAAATGGGTAACAGGCCAACCAAACATGGTGCCACCAACGACGATCAACTGGATCAGAAACGTATTCTGACGGTCGCGAAGTTGCGGCTGTCCCGGCATATCAAGCAAGGTGAATCGAAGGATGACTTCCTCGTTGTTAAGAATGTCCCCCGGAAAACCTATCTTCTACTTGATCGCGACCAGTGGAACATATTGTCCAGATTCAGTGAACCCACCACACTCGAGCACCTCCTTCCCTTGCTCATTCTCGATCGCGAATGTCCCCCTCTGGCCAGTCTCTATGAGCTAATACTGAAAGCCTATAGTGCCGATATCCTGATCGAAAGCGACGAACCCGAGGATTTGGGAAAGGCCTTTAATTGGCGACTAAGCATGAACCAGGAGTTCTGCCAGATGGTCGGCGTAGGCTTCATTCTTTTCGGTTTTCTGAGTCTGCTGCGCAATGATGTCGAGATTCCCTCCAGCGTAGGGCAAATCGCCGCAGGATTAGTAGCCATGAGCCTTGGTATAGGTCTCGGCTATGTCCTTGCCGGATGCGTGATTCGCGGCTTCGACTGCGAGGTGTATTCACCACGCCTCCATTGGGGAACCCTTATCCCCCACTTTCGCATTGATATCGACGATGCCAAAATGGGCGGCCGCAATTGCGAGATCTGCGTTGCCCTGATGCGGCTTGCGCCCATGTTTCTGGTCGCCGGTCTGGTCTCCTTCTGGTACGCAGCCCTTGAATTCGTGATCGTAGTAGGCATTTTCTGGATTGTCTCTCCATTTGGCCACGGCCCGGTCCCACAGATGCTTAGCGCTCTCTATCGCAACGCTCGCCTGTCTACTTCCCATGACTTCCTCTTTGTACAGAATCGTATGCTTTGGACCTTCCTGAATTCGAAATTCAGGTTTTTTGACCGAAATTACTACCTCATCTACGGCGTCTACACTCTCCTGTGGCTGGCTACGATCTTCTTTACCAATTGCTCGATATTCAACATCAACGCCATCGCGCTGTTGACCGACATCATCTCCCAAAAGGGATGGCAAATGGTGAATTTCGTCGTATTGCTCACGACCTGCCTTCTCATCCTTGGGTCGGGATCCCTCGGCCTGTGGATCCTTTTTAAGAATCTCGGTCGATTGGCTCACGGTATTCTGGTATCCCGATTCCGGCCCAAGGCAGGTAAAGCAAGCACTTCTGACTCGCGGGAGAACATCACCGAGGTTCTCTCCCAATCGATCCTTTTCAAGGAGAGCCAGCGCGAAACCATCGAGAAAATCGCCGAGGTGATCCAGATCGTGGACATGAAGGCACGCTTATGAGGGGGAAACGGGAGACCGACTCTTTATCCTCGCAGCAGGTCGCGTGGAGGTGCTCAAGGAGCTTCCCTCAGGACGACCCGAGAAGATTGCAGAACTCAGCGAAGGAGATATTTTTGGAGAGATTGCGCTCCTGCAGAACATCCCTCGCACCAGGTCGATCCGGACCCTTCGCGCGTGCAGATTCTATACCCTTTCGCGAGATGATTTCGAGAAACTGGTGCTTGCTTCCCTGGGCACCTCCAAGATCAAGGAGATCCTCCACAAACGTGCCTTCCTGGGACGTACATCGCTTTGTCAAAATTGGCATCCGCAAGCCATCCAGCGGTTCGCGGCCATGTCCGTTTTGAATACTGTCAAGCCCGATGAGATCATCGTTCACAATGGACACAACAACTATTTCTTTTACATCATTTACGAAGGAAATTTCGACGTTCTGCGCAACGGCAAGCGGCTGGCCTCGCTACGGACAGGTGACTTCTTTGGTGAGATCAGCCTGCTCCAGAACAGTATCTCCAGCGCCGATGTAAAAGCGCGTGAAGAAAGCAGGTGCTTGACCGTTCACAAGACCGATTTTCTACGCTTTCTAGGCCGTGATTTCTTTGTCGGCTTGCAGTTTGAGAAAATCAGTTCCAAGCGTCTCGCTCATCCCATCTTTCCCCTTTAGAAACATCTATTCGACGCTATTGATTCGGTGTGGCCGCCTTTATCGGGCCTCAGGGTTAGATATAGGTTCATCGCTCCCCAAGCAAACGGGTGTGATCCCTAAACAGGATCCCGAGCCGTCATCGAAATCGACCAAGCACCCGCAAAGCCGGACATCCTCTTGCGCAACCGGCATTTTTCTCGGCATTCCATCCAGGAAACGCGAAACCACGGGAGCAATATCGCGGCCCAATACAGACCGGTATGGCCCAGTCATACCGGCATCCGTCAAGTAGCCGGTAGCCCGTGGAAGGACTTGGGCATCGGCGGTTGGAATATGCGTGTGCGTACCGATGACCGCGGTGACCCGGCCGTCCAGATACCAACCCAGGGCAACTTTTTCGGAGGTAGCTTCGGCGTGGATTTCCGTTATCACTGCATCGACACTATCTCTTATTTCCCCAAGAACTTCATCCGATTTGCGAAAGGGACACTCAACATGAAGCTTCATGAACTGCCGACCCAACACAGTGAATAACCCTAGGCGACAGCCCCCTGATTCGACAATGAGGTGAGTCCGCCCGGGGCATTGAGTCGACAGGTTCGCGGGACGGCAAACGGCAGCCAGGTTCGCGATATCCTCGTTGAACCCTCGTTGATCCCAGACATGATCGCCAAGTGTCAGGGCATCGATACCACATTCAATCAGCTCAGCGGCGTTGGCAGCTGTCAGCCCGGATCCACCGGCGGCGTTTTCCGCGTTGGCCACAACGAAATCAAGGCTCCAGCGCGACCGCAGTTCGGCCACTCGATCTCTTACTATGCTGCGTCCGGGACGTCCTACAATATCTCCGATAAAAAGTATCCGAGGCATAGCACTTCACAAACTACTTTTTTCCGTTTTAATCATCTCCCCATTATGCCTTTCTTCAGATCCCGACGAGGACGGGCAGGAAATCCATCGGAAATCGAGATCGGGGTTTGAGGACCTCATGTTAACAATCCAGGGCTTTTTGATTCTCTGGGTGATTGTTCAAATTAAGGCAGTGTAGATCTTTTGGGTTTGCGATCAACCTTTTCGATAGGGCAAGGAGACTTGACCGGGACCGGCCAGTTATGTTTCTTGAACCCGCACGGATCCCTTGGAATCCGTTAAGCAGATAGAATTTCGGTATCAGCGATTATGTGCGGCATTGTAGGTTTCACCGGCTATTCCCTGGATGAACCAACACTGAGGAAGGCAGTAGATTCCCTCCACCATCGAGGTCCTGACGGGAGCGGCAATTATATCAATCCGAGCCGTTCGGTTGGCTTGGGACATGCGCGTCTGGCCATAATCGACTTGGAAACCGGAGCTCAGCCTATCTACGCCCGGAACCGCGAACTGGTGGTCGTCTGCAACGGCGAAATCTACGACTTTGAGCGTACCAAGGATGACCTGATGTCGCGCGGCCACAAGTTCTACACCAGAAGCGATTCCGAGGTGATCCTTCATCTCTACATGGAATACGGAATGGATTTCACTGAGCATCTTCGCGGCGAGTTCGCTTTCCTGCTTCTGGATGAGCGTAATGGCAGGTTGCTCGCGGTTCGGGATCGCTTCGGGATCAAACCGCTTTTCTACCATCACGAAGAGGGAAAGTTCGTGTTCGCCTCGGAGGCAAAAGCGATCTTCGCTACCGGTTGTCTGCGACCGAAAATTGATGTTGTCAGCGTTAGAAATTTTCTCAGCGGAGTCATTCCGGACTCGATCTTTGAAGGCATTCAGGTGGTTTCTCCAGGCTGCATGATGGAGGTGGACCTGAGCACCGGAGGCAGTGAATTACACCGATACTGGGATTTGAATCTGCCTCTGGATAGCGAATTCGATTCTGATGGTGACCTCGATCATCATATTACCACAGTCCAGAAGGCCCTCGAAGAAGCCGTGCGACTGCGACTGCGGGCAGATGTGCCCGTCGGCGTATACCTGAGCGGGGGAATTGATTCTTCTGTCCTCGCCGCCCTCATGGGCAAACTGCACAACGGGCCGCTCAAGGCCTTCACAATCGCTTTTCCTGAAGACGAGAATTTTAACGAGTTTCGGCTGGCGGAGCAAACTGCCAAGCGGATTGGTGCGGAATTTCACTCCGTTACTTGTGATCGCGAGACGATGCTGGCCAATATCGAAGACAGCCTGTGGGTATCGGAACTGCCGTTTTTCAATTTTCACGGCGTGGGCAAGTTTCTCTTGTCCCGCCTGGCCAGCCAGCATGTCAAGGTCGTACTGACAGGGGAAGGTTCGGACGAGTTGTTTCTCGGATACGCCGCTTTTCAACCCGTGAAAAGCGGCATGTTGCGCCAACTGGAAAACCGGATGAAGTCGGGCCGTATTCGCAAGGGACCCAGCGTCAGGAACATTGAGAGAGCACTCGGATTTCTCCCGTTGCGGGAGTACGCGGGGCTTTTATCGCCAATCGGGCAGAAAATTGTGAACCGCCTTTTCCATGCCGATCACCGGCCGGAAGTTTCCGGCCGTCATCCGCTGGACCTGCTCGAAACACGCATCATGGAGCCACTGGGAGATGCGCAGTCGTTTGCGCGGAAAGTTCAGTTTTTCTGGATCAAATCCATCCTCGCTCCGTATATATTGACCATTCTTGGCGATCGCCAGGAAATGGGACATTCCCTCGAGGGACGCACCCCATTTCTGGATCATCACTTATTTGAAAAGATCGCCCGCATACCCGATGATCTCAAGATTCGAGGGGGTATTGACAAGTATGTTCTGCGAGAAGCGTTTAGAGGAGATGTCGTCAAGGAAGTATACAACAAGGAAAAATGGCCGTATTCCGCGCCCCCGTTGAGGATCAAGAAGGGGAATCATCTCGTTCTCGACTCGCTGATCGAGCGTCATCTATCCAAAGAGGCCATCGAACGGAGCGGAATATTCGACTACAAATTGATAAGTTGCTGTTTGAAATTCGCACCGTTTATCACATTCGATTGCACGCTGAAACGAAGGCTTGATCAGTTGCTCATTTTCGTTCTGACGGTCCAGCTATTGGACCGCCTCTTCGTTCAAGAATTCAATTCCAATCTGAACCGGCCCCGGTGTCGAAGTAGAAATGGCGGTGTCCCACCGAACCACTAAATCGCCATGGACCACCTCATCTGAAATCTCCTACGCGAGCTGGGAAGTGATCCTGTCAGCATAATTTTGACCGACAGCCTGATCAAAGATACGAGATTCATCCTTACGCTGGTTGCGATTGTCGCAACTTCCGGTATTCTGGCCCTGCGATCGCTACCGAGAAGCGAAGATCCGCCATTTGTATTTCGCTATGCCTTAATTGAGACCCTCTTCCTGGGCGCCTCGGCGGAAAAAATCGAAGCCCTCGTCACTTCGAAAATCGAATCTGCCCTGCAAAGCATTCCCGAACTGGAGTCGTTTCGCAGTCAATCGCGCAACCACGCGTCCATCGTAATCATCAAGGCGCACGATAGCTATCGGGAACTCTCGCCGATCTGGACAAAAGTGCGCCGGGTTCTCGACGAGATGGGGCCCAACCTCCCCAATGGGGCGCAGGAACCGATCTTCCACGACGACCTCGGGAAAGTGTACGGGGTGATCATCACCGTGGCTGCGAAACAGATGGGCTTCTCCGCACTGCGATCTGTGGCAAACTCCCTGGGCGATGAACTCCTCGCTCTCGAGGATGTCTCAGGAGTGGAATTACTCGGCAATCGAAAGGACCGAGTGCTCGTCGAATACGACGACGAGAAGATGGCCGAGACGGGGTTCTCTCCACTTCAACTCAAACTCTTTCTGGAAAGCCAGAACGTCATGGCTTCGCAAGGAGCGGTACGGGAGGGGACCCAGCGGCTGGTCGTGGAAACTGCGGGCTATTACCGATCGTTGAACGACATCGACCGCCTCACTGTTCCCCTCCCCCGAGCGGAGGGCAACTACACACTAGGGGAGTTGGCGGATGTGCGAGACGACTACTTCGACCCCCCTTTTTCCTACCTAGCGGCTTCCGGATCGCCGGCTCTCGGGTTGGCCGTATCCCTGCGGGAAGGGGCAAATATCGAAGTGATGGGCAAGCAGGTAAAGAACACGGTGGATCGATTCCGCAAGCGCGCTCCCGAGGCTGTCGAATTGAACTACCTTGCTTTTGAACCGGACCGAGTGAGCAAAAAAATGGAGACCATTTTCATGAATTTGCTCAAGAGCCTGACTATAGTGATGGTGATCCTCGTTGTTGCTCTCGGTCCACGCACGGGGCTCATGATCGCGACGCTTGTCCCGCTAGTGATCCTCGCCGCCCTCGCTGTCCTCTCTCTCGGCATTTTCAACACTACTCTCAATCAGGTGGTGCTGGCCGGTTTCGTAGTGGTGCTGGGAATCCTGGTCGACAATCATATCGTGATCACCGAGCGCATCCTTGCTTTGATCGAAGATGGCGCCGAGCCCAGGGCAGCCGCGGAGAGCGCGGTTAAGGAGCTTTATGGACCTCTGCTTACGGCGGCGTTCTGCACCATAGCCGGGTTTCTTCCCATCTTCCTGGCCCGCTCGACGGCCGGGGAATACGCGTCTCCGTTGTTTCTGGTCGTCACTATCAGTATCCTCTGCTCGCAAGCCTTCGGATTTACCGTAACCCCGGCACTTGCCGCCTGGTTGATTCCCGAGGGCGCATCAGGAAGCGGGCGTTCCCGCTTTCGCAAAATGCGCCGCATCTACCTCAGGCTGCTCGAGGTGCTTCTTCGTCACCCGTTGCCGGCTTTCTTTGCCGTCCTCGTTTTTCTCGGTCTCTCGATTTTCTCGTTTCATTTTATCGAAGAGAGGTTTTTTCCCCCTCTCGACCGTCCCGTCATTGCCCTCGAACTGGAGTTTCCGCGAGCCACCGCGATAGAACGCACCAGGCAAGCTGCCGATGAGACGGACCGGTTCATCAAGCATAACCTGAAGGCAACCGAGAACGAAGCGCGAGGGATCGTCAGTTGGGCCACTTTCGTGGGTCGAAATGCTCCCCGTTTCGTCCTGAACCACCGACCCCGCATACATGAGCCGGAACTGGCCTATTTCCTCATCAACATCACCTCGGCGGCATCCATTCCTTACCTCCGGGACCGATTGACTCAATTCTGCCGAACTCAGTTTCCCGAAGCGCAGGTGCGGGTGGGTCCGCTCGAGACCGGTCCGGGTATTGGTTACCCGATCCAGGTAAGAATCAAAGGGGACCGGATCGAGCGATTATTCGCTATTGTCGCCGAGGTGAAGGAGAAGTTCCGGGGTATCCCGGGTCTGCGCAATATCGGTGATGATTGGGGCGAACGGGTAAAGAACTACCGGGTCGTCGTTGACGACGAAGCGGCTTTGACACACGGAATCACGCATACCGACATCGCGATTTCCATCCAGTCCGTTCTTACCGGAATACCCGCCGGTCGGGTAGCAACCCCGGAGGGAGATGTTCCCATAATGATTCAGGCGCGCGTATCCGGTGACACCCTGGATACCCTTCGCCGGGTCCATGTCTATTCCAATCTGAACGGGGGTTCTCTTCCGCTTGGCCAGATCGCTCACTTCGTAGAGCAGGCCGAGCTAACAAATATCATCCGCGTTAACCAACAGCGTGCGGTCACCGTTCATGCCGATGTGCATCCAAATCAGAACCCTAAGCAAGTCGACGATCTCCTTAGGCCTTGGATCAAGCGGCGTCAGGAAGCCTGGGGCAGCGGATATCCCGTAAGCCTGGCTGGCGAGGGAACCGAATCCGCTAATGCGAACCGGTCCATCGTGGTCGGAATTCCATGGACGATGTTCATCATTACTATTCTCATCATCAGGCAGATGCGCTCCTATCGGCGGACCTTTATCGTCTTCAGCATCGTGCCATCGGGGATCATTGGAGGGATCCTCGGCCTCCTTTTTACCGGCCAACCGTTCGGTTTCATAAGTCTCGTTGGACTGGTTGCCCTTACTGGTATCGTCGTAAGCAACGCCATCATTCTCGTCGATCGCGTACGACTCAACCAGGAGGCCGGCCAAAGCAGCGACTATAGGAGCCTCGTAGAAGCTGCGGCCAACCGCCTGCGGCCCATTGTACTCACTACATTGACTACGATCGGCGGAATCCTGCCCCTGGCCTTGGGTACCGCCACCTGGCGGCCAATGGCCGTCACTCTCATCTTCGGACTGTTGTTTTCCACCTTCCTCGTGTTGGGTTTTCTTCCCGTTTTATACGCTTTGGTTTTCGGTATCAGATTCGAAACCGGAGACGATCCGGATTTACCGGGCGCTCACCAAGACCGCAATTTCCAACCGGAATCTCGATCGTAGGAATTCAGGGCTCACCTGCTGCGATGCTGGATTTGAAGCGGTTGACAAGACCAAGCGCTCGGGCCACTTTCGCCAGATTCTCTCCGCTGTAATATGTTGCAATCATCCAAACTCTCGTCCCTTCTCAGAAATATTCCGAATATTTTGTCCGGGGCGCGTCTAGCCGCTGCCCCGGTCCTCTACTATGCGGTCTATGTCCGAATGGAGGAGCTTTTCGCATGGCTTCTCCTTGCTTGCATCGTAAGTGATATGCTCGACGGGATCATCGCCCGGAGTTTCCACCTTCATTCCAGGCTGGGGGCGATCCTGGATTCCCTCGCCGACATCGCTATGTTGGTCGGCGCGATTGCGGGACTGTTCCGGTTTCAGCCAACGTTCATGCGAGACCACTATCTGCCGTTCGCCTGGCTTATCGGTCTCTACGCGTTCAATATATGTTTTTCTTTGCTTCGCTACGGCAAGGTCTCCAGCTTCCACACCTACGGATGTCGGCTCGCCGGCTACCTGGGGGCCTTCTTCATCATCTCCCTTTTCTTCTTTGGCTACGTTCCCATCCTGTTTTATGCCTTCGTGCTCTGTTCCCTTGCCGCGGTCGTCGAGGAAACCCTGCTGGTCATCGTTCTATCGGAATGGACGAGCGATGTGAAAGGCCTCTTCTGGGTCCTGAAGAAAAGAGATCCGAGACGTCTTGGAACCGGCTCATTCGCGGGCAACGGCAGCTAGCGTCGAGCTCTTCGTTGCGCTTAATCGGAGCACTTACCATCCTTTTTCTCTTCCTTTCAGGTAACCGGGCAGGGATCGACTGAAACTCTTGCTCAATTCGAGGTTCATAGTTGTCTTACCCCATGCGGTGGTTCGCGATCGTCAATCCCGCCTCCCATGGAAACCGTACTGGAAAGCGTGCGTCCCTTCTCCTGTCACGACTTCCCGTTTCCTGTGTCGAATTCGCACATACGGAATACCAGGGACATGCGACCGATCTTGCCGCTGCCGCGAAGTCCTTCGACGGGATCGTCGTCGTGGGCGGCGACGGTACCCTTTTCGAGGTTCTGCGGGGAATGGATATCAGCAGACAACGTCTCGCCATTCTCCCGAGTGGAACCGGAAACTCCCTGGCACGCGACCTTGGGCTGTATCCGGAACCGCGTCCGGCGTCGCTCCCCGAGGCCTCTTTGGAAACTCGCGTCGACCTTATTCGCGTATCTCTTCTGAATGATGACGGTCTCGAGTTCTGCTGCCTTTCCGCGAGTTCGATCGCAGTCGGCTATCCCGCCGCCGTGGCCCGCCTGGGAAACGAGGTCTGCAAGCCATTGGGCGCCCTTTGCTATCCGATTGCGGCTTTCTTGAAGACCTTTCAGTTAGAGCGCTTCACGGCATCTTTAGCTATTGAGGGCAGGACTTGTGAGCCAAAGTCGTTGACCGGCCTCATCATAAATAACACGCGTTATATCGCAAGCTTTCTGGCTTTTCCCGATGCCTCGTGCAGGGACGGGAGATTCGACGTGATGGAAATGGAGGCCACATGCCTGGAACAGAATCTTCAGAATTTCTCGGCTCTGCTGGGAAGCCGTCGCTTTCAGCGAGCCCGTCTCTACCAGTCGACCTCAGTTCGCATCGAGCTTTTGCGGCCGTCGCCCGTTTTGATCGACGGCGAGATCTTTCCGCGAGTTTCCGCCATTGAGGCCGAAATCGCCCCCGGGGCGCTCAGTCTCAGTGGACCTCAATGCAAACTCGCAACCTATCGGACATGATAGTACGGACGCTCGCTTTCACCCTTTCCATATTCCTTATCGGCGGCATCGGGATGTTCGCCTCCAACCGGAAAATGCCAGTCGCGAAGCAGCGCCGGCAATGGACGAAGCTGGGGGTATATTTCATTATCGTTCACGCCATGCTGGCAGCGGCCATGCTCGGGAGCCCGTTCCTTGAGCTGCTTTTCTCCCTCCTTTTTATCGTAGGTGCCCTTGAATTGAGACGAGCTCTCTTTCCTCATCAACCTCTCCCCTCAAGGGTTGACCGTAGGCGCGCTTTCCTGTTCTGCGCCGCCTACGGTGTTCTCGCCGCCGTATTTCTTCTCTTTCTCGCCCAAGTTACGCGCGACGAGTTCATTTACGTCTACCTCGTCGTCGCCACCTTTGATGGGTTCAGTCAAGTCGTCGGGCAATTGATCGGGAGACAGGCGCTGGCAAAAAAAATCAGTCCCGGAAAAACGGTCGAAGGCACACTCGGAGGCTTAATCGCAGGCTTGGCGGCTTCCTTCGTCCTTGCCCCCGGCTCCCTTCGAACAGTCGTCCCGATTCTCTTTGTCGGCCTGGTCCTATGCTCGGCCGCACTTGTCGGCGATCTACTTGCCTCAGGGGTTAAACGCGTCTGCGGGATTAAGGATTTTGGCGTCCTCTTCCCCGGGCATGGCGGAATCCTCGACCGTTTCGACAGCCTCATCGTTGCCGCTCCCGTCTTTTTCTTCCTGATCTTGGCATAGCGCGCCGTAACGACGGGTCTATCAACATTGATATAGCGTGCCAACTCGGCCCCAGCCGACGAAATTCTCGGGAATGAACCTCCCCGACGCAAGCGTCGGGGTATCGGGGAAGGAGAACTTATTCTCTACCACAGTGTTAACTGACGCAGATCCTCCTTCGGCTTGCCCTGTTCCAAAACGTATTTCTCCACCATCGCCCAATTCCCTCTCTCCCCAACCGTCCCCACGTAATACCCTGAACTCCAGAATCTTCCTCCCCAGAGTTCCTCCTTCAGCCACCGCTCCCTCTTGAACAACTCCCGTGCTGTGATACTCTTGAATTTCATCACGATACTTCCTGGCGCTATTTTCGGATGTGCCCCGCACAGTAAATGCACATGGTCTTTATCCATCCCTAGGGCCTCCAGTTCTATTTCATAGCGTTCCCCTATCCCTCTGGCCGTTTCGATCATCACTCGCTCAATCCGCTTATCTATCAGCGCCTTCCGATACTTCACCGGCATCACCACATGATAGTGGATCTCCCACACACAGTGACTTCCTCGCTTTACTCGACTTTCTTCCTTCCTCTCTCCCACCCTCTCTTCTTTATCAAGTCAGCCACCCCGCAGCAAGCTACGGGGAATCACCAAGTTGAAGTATATCAAATCCCAACGACGCCGGCCCAGCCATGAGTCCAGTCTCTCGAGAGTGTAGCGGGTAGAACGGGCATTGTCAGGCACCCGCTCCACGTGAGCTTTCCCTTCCAATTGGCATTCTACCTCGGGCGTATACCTGATCGAGTTGGATCCGCCGACAATGAGGACTTTCTTTTTCACTTCAGTACTTCGTTTCGTAGATTTAGTCACATGGGCGAGGGTGCCGTTGTCTCTCTAAAAATAGACTCTAACGGAACGGGTATCGCTACTGATAGCAACAACTTGCGAACTCTTAATGAGTCTTCTAACAGTTTTCTCGCCGAGGAAGGTCGGCGGCGCCAAAGGATTGGCGCCCTCCAAATCCGAGGCGTCATCCGAGAAATGGAGGGCGGCAATCCCTTGCCGCCGCAACGTCCTAGCGAAGATTGCGGTGCGTGAGTTTGCTAGGCGAACGGTCCAGGAACCCGGGGCAACCCCTCCTTCGTCGGGTGTAAGCCCCGGGCCACGAGGGGACGGCTTGCCGGATTCTTCCGTGAAAGCCCGTGCGTTTCGTCCCGTTGAAAAGCGTGCCCAGCGTCCGGGAAAATGCTTCGCCCTACCTGTTGATTCCGAATACAACCAACTTGCTTAGAGCTGACTGAGCACCCAAGGTGAACCCTGTGAGGTCGATGATTAATCACCCCGTTGTCGGTTTCGGCATGCGCACAATCGGCGCAGGAGTCGCAGTGTGCCTGTTTCTCCTTCTGTGGGGCGAGTTCTTCCGCCCTGCTCTAGAGCAAGAGCTGGATTCGGTTGACCCCAAGCTTGTGGACCAACTTGCGGCAATACGTAATCCCCGTCTCAAGCCCGAGTCTCAACACGTGCTCTGGCAGGAAGTCGACTACGGCGCTGGGCCGTCAGCTCCCTGGTATCCCAAAGGCGAGTCACCCATTCTGGCGGAGCTGGTAGCGGAGGGGAAGCTCCCCCCAGTAGAGGAACGGGTAGGACCGGAGCCGGTCGTCATCAAGGGTCTCGCCGGAGTGGGCAACTATGGCGGCACCTGGTTTCGCGTAGCCTCTTCCTTCATTAATGTGGAGGCGAGCAACCGCCGTATGTCCTGCTCCTACCCTTTCCGGCAATCACCGCAGGGATTTCCCATCGTGCCTCATATCGCGAAGAAGTGGGAAGCGAGCGAGGATAAGCGTGTCTGGACGGTTTTCTTGCGCAAAGGAATGCGCTGGTCGGACGGCCATCCGTTTACGGCCGACGATATAATCTATCGGTGGACCAAGGATCTTGAGGCGGCGGGCGAAAGACCTGACCGTTGGATGCAGGCTGCCGGCAAGGTGGGCCGAGTTCAGAAAATCGATGACCACACCCTGCGCTACATCTTTCCAGTTTCCAATCTTCTCTTTCCGGAGGGGGTCGCCGATGGCATCTCCCGCTATCTCTACGCCCCACGCCACTACCTTGAGCAGTACCATCCGAAGTATGGGGATGATGCGCTCATCGAAGCGGCCATGAAAGCGCGTAAACTTACTTCCCGGATAAGTCTATACAATGCTCTGAAGAACTGGAGCAACCCCGAGCATCCCCGTCTTTGGCCCTGGGTTTACAGGACATACAAGGCGAACTCGCCCTATGTGTTTGTGCGCAACCCCTACTACTATGCCGTCGATACGAAGGGCAATCAACTACCCTACGTCGACCGCATCTTTTACGATGTAAAGCCACAGGAGTTGCTTCCCGCCGCGGCGACGGGTGGAGGCATTACCATGCAGGCGTTCAACCTGCGATTCAGGGATTACACTTTGCTCATGGGAGAACGGGAATCGGGCGATTACGAAGTCCGCCACTGGTACCCGGATGACCGCTCGCTGTGGACCATCCACCCTAATTTGAACCGCTACATCGATCCCGAACAACCGGACACGCGGATGAAATGGGAGCTTCTCAACGAGAAACACTTTCGCCAGGCTCTTTCCCTCGCCATCAACCGGAGGCAGATCATCAATGCGGTCTTCTACGGAATCGGGGAACCCGCTCAAGTTTCGCCGGGCCAGGATTCATTTTTCCACTCGGAGAACCTCTACAGCGCCTACACTGAATATGATCCAAGACAGGCCAACGATCTCCTCGATGGCGTGGGGCTGATTCAGCGCGACAGCGAGGGATTCCGCACTTTTCCGGATGGAAAGCGCATGGTGTGGTTTCTGGAAATGAGTGACTTTACCGACCCGGGCCCAGCCCAGTTCATCATCGACGACTGGGCTGTGGTGGGTATCCGCACGGTACAGCGGCATCGCTCTGCGAGGCTCTACATCGTGCAGGGAGCCGCATTGAAGAATGATTTCGAGATTATCTACGGCCAATCCGGGCTCAATCCAGTGCTGGGCCCGCGCAATATCGTGCCCGGTTATGGCTTTTCCCGCTTCGCCCGGGCCTACGGAATCTGGTACCGTCGCGGCGGAATGGAAGGCAACCCCGGAGCGAACCAGCACGGTGGCCAGGCTCCCCCTCTCGGCCACCCATTGCGGCGCGCACTGGAGGTATGGGAAGAGGCATATACCGCAACTTCCTACGAAGCCATGCGGGACAATTTCCATGAGGCGCTGGATATTGCGGCGGAGAATGTATGGACAATCAGTATCGCAACCGCAACGCCTCAGCTCGCGGTGGTCAAAAACGGGTTTAAAGGGGTTCCCGAGAACGTCCTCTACGGGGGCCGGGTGCCCGGAAAGCTGGGCGCCGAGACGTTTTATTTCGAAAAACCACCTGCAGCCACGCCCGGGACGCGTGCTGAGATCAAGCGCGAAATCTCGGAGATCACGCCACAGCCGGGAGCGATCGACTCGGTTACGCTGCAACCTCACCAGAAAGACGGGCTTGGAAAGACCGTCCGCCGGCTGCTCCTGGCCATTATTGCGGTAGGCTTGATCCTTACCGGGAAGCGTCATCCCTACATCGGACGACGTCTCGTAATAATGGTGCCGACGCTCCTCATCATCTCCGTAATTTCCTTTATTATTATTCAAGCTCCCCCAGGCGACTACCTGGAGACGCGTATTCTCCAACTCGAAATGAACGGTGAAGAGGCTTCTCTGGCGGAGATAAATCAACTTAAAGAGCTCTTTCGCCTCAATGAGCCCCTGGTCACTCAGTATTTATACTGGTTGGGTCTTCCCTGGTTTGCTGGTTTCGACGAAATGGACATGGGCCTGCTGCAGGGGCAAATGGGGCGCTCCATGGAGACCAGCCAATCGGTCAATGACCTGGTAGGCGATCGCATCCTCCTGACTTTTCTTATTTCGCTCGGAACCATTCTCTTTACCTGGGCGGTGGCCCTGCCCATCGGCATCTTCTCCGCTATCCGCCAATACTCGTTGGGCGACTATATCTTCACATTTATCGGGTTTATCGGCATGTGCATTCCCAATTTTCTTCTCGCACTCCTGCTCATGTATTGGGCCAATAAGCACTTCGGCATCAACATGGGCGGCCTCTTCTCACCAGAATTTGCCGCTCAAGTGGAATGGAACTTCCAGAAAACCATCGATCTGCTTCAACATATCTGGCTTCCCGTGGTGGTTCTCGGGGTAACGGGAACCGCCGGAATGATCCGAGTCATGCGAGCCAATCTACTCGACGAATTGAAAAAGCCCTATGTCATCGCGGCCCGGGCCAAGGGGGTTCGGCCTATGAAACTGCTGCTTAAATACCCCGTTCGCATGGCCCTTAATCCCTTCATTTCCGGCATCGGTAGCATATTCCCGCAGCTCGTCTCGGGTGGCGCGATTGTGGCCATTGTGCTCAGTCTGCCCACCGTGGGGCCCCTCATGTTGAACGGATTGATGAGCGAGGATATGTACCTGGCCGGATCCATGCTCATGGTGCTCAGCTTCCTGGCCATTCTCGGCACCCTCGTAAGCGACCTCCTGCTCATGGTTCTTGACCCGAGGATTCGCATGGAGGGAGGAGCGCGTTAGACTGAAATACGGGATAGCAGCGACAGCGAAAACGATTGCGACCGCGATACCGATCTCGATTCCCATACTGACCTCGATTTCTCGATGGGCCGTCATTCCCGCAGAGTTCACTCACGTCTTTTAACATAGTTATGAAAGTCAGCACCTTTGTCAGAGACGTGTCGGACACCGGACTTCGCTGGCTAAAACAGATCGGCGTAGACGATGTCGTCCTGCGGCTCGAATATATCTCCGAATATGCCGAAACCGGATGTCTGGAAGAAGCTACGCTCGAGCGCCTCGTCGGCCGATTTCGTTCCTTCGGATTGACGATCGGGATGGTGAATCTGTCTATCAACCATCTCTGGGACATCTACTTTGATCGACCCGGCGCGTCCACACAGCTCGAAAAACTTCACGACATCATACCCCGCCTGGCTGCCGTCAATATCAACCTGATGGGCGTCAAACCGAACAATGCCCAATACCTTCCCCCGGAAACTTTACCCGGACGGGCCGAAGAAAAAGGAAGAGGCGGCTACCTAAGGCGCGGCATCGATCTCAATCTTGCCCGCGATGACATGGACAATCCATGCGGTGAGGTTACGGAGCTCGCGGTCTGGCAGGGTTACTTCCGGCTCCTTGACAATATCCTGCCGGCGGCCGAGGCTTCGGGAGTGCGTCTCGCCCACCACGGCAACGACCCTCCCATCCCGGAATACCGTGGTCTCCCGCACGTATTGCGCAACTTCGCTGCCTTTGAGCGGCTATTTTCCAGATACCCGAGCGCTCTGCACGGCATGACCTATTGTGTAGGCACCCGCTACGAGTCCGGCGAAGACGTCCTCTCTGGAATACGGCAGTTTGGGAGCGAAGGTCGTATCTTCCACGTCCATTTCCGCAATGTGATCGGAGCTATCGCCAAGACCGGCAGGTACATCGAGACTTTTCTCGACGACGGCGATATGGACATGGGCGCGATCATCCATGCACTTCGGGAAGTCGATTACGATGGCCTCATTAATATCGACCATATACCGACCCTCGAAGGCGATTCCTCGGATTGGAAAATGGGCAGTGCCTGGTTGGTTGGCTACACCAAGGCGTTGCTCGATGTGTCGGACCCGGTGGGAAGAGGGGACGGGGCTGGCGTTTAGCCTGGTTCGGTTGCCACCGAGCGTATGCTGCAGATTCAGTCCAAAATCCAGCAGTACAGAATGAAGTTATCATGGATTTCAGTTCAAAATGCGCTGCTCTCTTCATCCCAACCCATCCTCTCGAAACTACCTTATGAACTTTCTCCTGAACTACAAATCAACTCTGAAGTCCACCGGCTCGTCTCTGCGAAGCGATTCATCCAGGCACCATGCAACCTTTTCAACGCAGACCGGCCACGCCCGCGGGGATCTGGTTAGGAATAAAATCGGGAAAGACCGACCGCCCAGTCCGGAAAGGCGGGATCACCCAGGAAATAGGCCTCCGTAGAAGTATTGCGCCGGTCGAAGTAGATGCCAAACGCCGCCAACCCGGCCAAATACGCGACCAGGACGATCCCATCCAGCAATCGGAACTGTGCAACCATGAAAAATCCAGGGCAGCGAAGCCGCAGCCAAAGAAATGTATTCCAAACAGGGTTTACCACAGAGGGCAGAGGACGCGGAGAAATTAAGGCAAAAATATGAGGGGCAGAAATATCAGACGCTTTTCCCACATGCGACTTTTGGAACCGATCAGGCTTAAGCTATTTCGGTTGAGGGTCGAAACGACGACGGAAGGCAGAAGGAGATCTGTGATGGGCACCTATATCGGTCCCGATCCGAAGTTAATCCTTCCCGAGCGATCGAAGCGGCTATATTACGGTTCCCGATAGAGTTCCTTGCATGAAAGAGAACACGAATACAAAGGCCCCGCTGATCTGGGCTTACCTTTTGCACTTGGGCTACAATATGTGGGTCGACCACGACTTCCTCGGAGCAAAACATTGGGTGTGTTACGATCCGGTTCTTCGGTGCCGCAAAGCCCTCTGGAATGAGCTGACCAGGGCAATGACAGATGCCGGACTGAACATGCTCGTGATCGATCTTGGCGACGGCGTCCAATACGAGAGTCACCCCGAGATTGCCGTCCGCGGGGCTTGGAGTGTTGCGCAGCTGCGACGAGAGCTTGATCGGCTGCGTAAATTGGGGCTCGAGCCGATTCCGAAGCTCAACTTCTCCACTGCCCACGATGCCTGGCTCGGTCCCTACTCCCGGTGCGTTTCCACAGACACCTATTATTCGGTGTGCGGGGATCTCATCGCTGAGGTTATCGCGCTTTTTGGCGGACCACGCTTTTTTCATTTGGGCATGGACGAGGAGACGGCGGAGCACCAAAGCCAGTTCGAGTACGCTGTAGTCCGGCGCCACGACCTCTGGTGGCGCGACCTATATTTCCTCATCGATAAGGTTGAAAATAGCGATGCGCGTCCCTGGGTGTGGTCCGACTACGTCTGGCATCATCGGGAACTGTTCTATCGGAAGATGCCCAGGTCCGTCCTTCAGAGCAACTGGTACTACGGCCGGAGCTTCAGCCAGGACCGGCGCCGGAACGAACGATTTGCGCGCGTCAAAACTTATCTGGACTTGGACGAGGCGCTTTACGACCAAGTGCCTACCGGAAGCAACGACCTTGATCGCGCGAATTTTGCCGACACCGTCCGATTCTGCACCGGGCGATTAGCTCCCGAGCGGTTGCTTGGATTCCTCCAGACCGTCTGGCGCCTACCCTGCCTGAGTTTCGGGAACGCCACCTCGAGGCCATCGATGCCGTCCGCCAGGCACGTGGTGCTGCGAAACGCTGACGTGAGGAACCGGTGAGCTAGCAGATAGCTATCCTAAGCCTGTTTTCGTTTGATTGCGTGCTCTAATCCGCGCAAAATAGGAGTAATCGCTCGATTAGGTGCTCCTGCGGGCTGTGTTGCGGTTGTCCGGAGGAATTGCGGTGCTCCAAGTTCTCGTCGTGCGTCACGAATACATCAAACTCCGGCGACGCAAGGGCCAGCAGTTCGCCATTCGTCTTCGAAGCCCAACCACGCTTCGGAACCGTCGTAACGAATTCTCCTTCGAGCAGCGCCGACAGTTTACGCGGCAGGCACTCATCGAGAAGGACGCGCAGGGTCATGTCGCCGCCGCTTCGATCTCCCGCTTCGCGGCACCCTCGAGGAATCGATGGACCTGTTCCTTCGACACCGTCGGGAAATCGTCCAGGAATTCGCCCACGGTTTCTCCTGCCTCAAGATAGTCAAGAAGCGTCCGGATCGCCACGCGGGTCCCGCGGAATACCGGCGTACCGCTCAGAACTTCCTTGGAACACTGAACGACAGATTCACTCATCACGAACAAATATGGAGCCGTTTTTCATGGATTTCAACGTTCTGTATCAATAGTTGAGCTGGTGCTTGTGACTGTCGCATTCCGTGGTTGATAATCTGTACAGCGCATTCCAACCGTACGAGTCTGATCCTGACTTTGCTCGTCAACACTGAAAAACAATGACGTTATGAAAAAGCGACGAGGGCACTTTTGCAAATTCTGAGGAAGGCGGAAGCCGAACGAGGCTTTTTCGGGTAAAGGTCATCGCATTCATATCTGCAAAGAATGCGCTCGGAGACCCAAGGCCGAGCGAGATGCAATCGAGCAGAGCGACGAGATATTTGGCTATTTGCGGCAGCCACGCATATCAGAAAAGAACATAGTGCGTCTGGAACAGTTGATCGAATCGGAAAACACACGGATCGCAGAACTCGCGGGCATAGTTTTGGAAGTATCGCGAGTGAAGCCAGGCAAGAGGAAGAGACTGAAGGTGTTGGCACGCGACAGGCGTGATCTGCTGGAAAAGCTCGAGGAAACCGGTCTCATAATGGCACACCATTGGTAACCAAACGGATAACAATGAGGTCGACGAAAACCCGGCCCAGGTGCCTCCCCCGTCACCGCCGATGTCGTGCACGAAAGAATGAATTAGCCGCGGATCTGCGCGGATGCGACGCGGATAGGGCCGAGTGCTCCATAGACTGACAGAATACGGAAGATCCTGAACAAAGCTCAGCGTGTCCCCCCAATTTTCGGGTAGATCTCTCTCTCCGGTCACGACTTTCTCTCCTGTGGCCTGCCGGGACCCAGGCGAATTCCGCGCAATAGGCGAGCTCCTCCGGCGTCTCCAGTTCGAACAGATCCACCCGCTTACACCGGTAGTGCAACTCGCTCAGGGACGAGGCCGTATCCGTTCGTACCCACGGCCGATGTTGCCGGACCCACTCCAGGGCCTCCCGGACCTGGGTCGTGGTACGGCCCTCGAGATCGAAACCGGCTTGCAGCCCGAAGAGCGTGGGCAGTGCGACCAACCTGTGATCGCGTGTCACGTCGACAATGTCTATGATCGTCACATTGTCCTTTCCTGGATGCAGTCGGGTGCCGCGCCCGATCATCTGCGTGTAGAGTAGGGAGGACTTCGTGGGACGAGCCAGGATTATACCCGCAATTGCGGATTCGTCGTAGCCTTCGGTGAGCACCATGCAATTGGTCAGCACCTGGGTCGCGCCGCGGCTGAAAGCATCCAGCGCTGTGCGGCGTTCTTCGCCGGGGGTCTTGCCGGTCACAGCGGCCGCCTCGATGCCCGGTCGCCGGAAGCCTGCCGCCAGATCTTCGGTATGCGCCACGTCAACACAGAAAATCAGCGTGCGACGGTCGCTCAAATGCTTGCGGAAGACATCGATGACGATCTCGTTGCGCTCGTCGATATTGACTGCGGCCGACAGTTGGCCGGTCACAAAGTCGCCCAGGCGCGTGCGCACGCGAGACAGATCCACATCCGTCTCCACACGGTAGGCCGCGACCGGCGACAGATAGCCGGTCTCGATCATCTCGGGCAGGTTCCGGGAGAAGACGATCTCCTGAAAGACCGCGCTCAAACCCTGGTCGTCGCCCCGCTTGGGTGTCGCGGTGAACCCCGCAACAAGCTTACGCGTATCGGCAACCAGGACCCCGAAGTGATCCAGCACGCGCCGGTAGGTGTCGGCGGTGGCGTGGTGCGCTTCATCCACGACCAGCAGGTAGAACTGGTCCGGATCAAGGCGTTCGAGCCGCTTCGTGTTCCTGCGACCGAGTGTCGCGACGCTGGCCACGACAACGTCGGCGTTGCCGTCCGCTTTACGAACTGCCCGAATTGACAATTCCCGCTTCCCCTGTGCCCCGACTCCTGCCAGAATCGGGACTATGCTCCAACCTGAACTCAGTGAGCAGAGCGATTATGCGAAGGACAGATCCGGCGCATACGTATGTGCCAAGCCCGGATTCTTGTTCCTTCGCTTCGTTCTTCTGTTCAACCTCTGGACGTTTGTTGTCGCGGAAGAGGCAAATCGGAATACAAGTGGACGCCACGGCGCTCATTCCGATACCGTTATATGGACCGGACAAGGCGACGGGACATCTTGGAAAGATGGAGGTAACTGGAGCACGGGGAAGCAGCCCGGGCCCGCGGACACCGCTCGTTTTGTCAACCCACCTTGCCAGACGGTTGTGATTACGGATACCACAACCGTTGGACGGCTGGAATGCGAATTTCCCTCGCCCACGGATTTCATGAAGGTCGATGGATCTGGTAAACTCGTCGTCACCGGAGTGGATTCCGGGATCATCGGTAAACCGACTTCACTCCGAGCCATGGAAGGCATACTCGAAATCGGCGCCGATCTGGAGGTGGAGGTACTCGTCACCCGCGTCTACGCGTATGACGGCGGAACCCTGGTGATCAGTAGTCCTCGTGTCTTCGCGGGAGAATACGAGCTCAAGCTGGGGATTTCCCAAACAGGCACGATTCGGATCAACACTCCCTATTGGGAACCGGGAATCCATCTTGATGTGGCCACCAGCCGAACCTGGGGCCTGGGCCCGCATGTGTTCGAGTTCGCTATGCCGGCCGATGTTCCGCAAGGCATCACGTTTCCCTCATTCAAAGAGCACGATGCTGATCCCTTTCATATTACGGGATTTGAGGAGGGAGACTACCTGCGTTTCGAAGAAGATCCGCTCCTGTCCATGGATCCGGAGAAAGAACTGGTTTTGAAGGAAGTCAAGTTCGTGGGATGGCCTGACGAGGGGGCGGCCGAAATTGTGAGACAAGACGATTTCTGGTATCTGCTCCCCAAGGGAAGCGTCATCCCCAATACGCAGCTTCACGACGACCAGCGACGCATGATCGCCTCAAAACTTCCCGATCGGTCGTTTCCCGCCGCGGGTATTGCCAACAGGTGGGTCAGCGAGATCACAAGGCCTTTCCAGGGAACGGGTCCCAGCACCAGCGCGGACGTGGCGTTAATCCAGGGAAATCGACTCTTAGTTGCCTACTCGCAACCCTCGGAAAATGCATTCCCCGCCGAAGGTGACAGCGTAAAGCTCTTCGGCGTGGTATCCGACGACAGCGGAGCCAATTGGACACCCCCTTTCCCCATTATCGAACCTTCAAGTGCCTGCCATCAAATCCTGGCGCCCAGTCTGCTCCGAGACAATACCGGCGAACTGATCCTTTTCGCAAATTGCCGGGACGGCAGTGGGAAAAGCTGGATTGGTATGTCCCGGTGCCTCGACGAAGCTCACATCACCGAAGCGAGATCCGACTGGACGCCATTGGAGCGCATCACACCCGAGAAGCACTATCCCATCGGCAGCAACAGCCGGGGTCTGCGCACCCGATCCGGCCGATTGTTGCTCCCCGTAGCCACGTCCCTGACTTTCGAAGGAGCGGATAGATCACCTCGCGACATCCGATCCCAGTGCCTCTATTCGGATGACAACGGAGCGTCCTGGCAGACCAGCAGGAGTCTTTGGAAGGGCCCCGCGCACGGTCTTCTGGCCCCCACGGTAGCAGAGCGGAGCGATAGTTCGCTTTTCATGCTCAATCAGACCAGTACGCACCGGCAGTATCGGTCGCATTCGCTTGATGGCGGCGACACCTGGTCGGCGCCCACTGAGGTAACTCGCCTCATTTCTCCCAACGCACCGGCGGTCATGAAACGAGATCCGACCACAGGTTGGTTGGTCGTGGTGTGGAATCGAAACAGCAACCGTATCAAGGATCTGCGATCTCGCCAGAATCTCTCCATCTGCTTCTCCAACGACGATGGACGGAGCTGGTTCGGGGACATAGCCCTGGAATCCGATCCGTCGCAAAGGAAGACATGGTCTAATCCCAGTCTAACGTTTGTCGATGGACGAACCTACGTAACCTATTACGAGCGCACCGCAACGACGGAAGAGGGTGAACGCTACACCCTGAAACTGACTTCCTTCAAAATCCGGATCGAGGACGACAGATGAGATTCGCACAACCTGAACCCCCCTCCCGACCTTCGCGGCCAAAGCATTAGTGTTCAATTGGTTAGCCGATAGCCTCAAAATACCTGGAGAAAGGCGGTAATGTCTGCACGACCTCATCTACTTCTCATTACCACGGATCAACAGCGGGGCGATTGTCTCGGCTGCGACGGCCATCCGGTGCTGGAGACGCCCTATCTCGACGAGCTGGCTGAGGGCGGAGCCCGATTTCGCCATGCCTATACGGCAGTGCCTTCGTGTACCCCGGCACGAGCCGCAATTTTGACCGGCATGGACCAATGGAATCACGGTCGGCTCACCATGACCGGATCGGATGCTCTGGAATATCCGGCCACCCTGCCCGGCTGCCTCGCCCAAGCCGGGTACCAAACCCAGGCGGTGGGGAAGATGCACCACGCCCCTCAGCGTCGGCTTTACGGATTTCACCACATGGTCCTGGACGAAAGTGGAAGGCGCAGCAACTTATTCAAAAGCGACTACCACCAGTTCTTCGAGCAGCATAAAGACGGCGCCTACGGATACCGGGATCACAGTATCGACTGGAACTCATGGATGGCTCGCCCTTCCCACCTACCCGAGCACCTGCATCCCACCCACTGGACAGCCGGCGAAGGGATCAAATTCCTTCAGCAGCGCGATCCCACTAAGCCCTTCTTCATGTGGCTTTCCTTCGCTCGCCCCCATTCACCCTACGATCCACCACAGGTTTACTGGGATATGTATTTCGGCAATCCCGCCATTCCCAAAGCCGCCATTGGTGATTGGGCCGCGCCCTATGACAAGAGAGTCGCGGATGTGAACGCAGCCCGCAGCCACCGAAGCGACGCGGAAACGCACCGGGCGCGTGCCGGCTACTACGGGAATATTACTTTCATCGATCACCAGATCGGTCGGGTTCTCTACGAGCTGCGTCGTCACCAACCTGCAACCTATCACAATACCTTGATCATCTTCACTTCTGACCACGGTGATATGATGGGAGACCACCATCACTGGCGGAAGACTTACGCCTATGAGGGCTCAGCTCGAATTCCCTTCATAGTCAAGTACCCGGAGTCCTGGGAGTTCGAAAGAGGCCGGTCATTCGATCAGCCCGTGGAACTGCGAGACATCATGCCGACGCTCCTCGACGCCGCTAACGTGACCGTTCCCATTTCGATAGATGGCAGCAGCGTGCTCAATCTTGTCCAGGGCGATACCCAGTGGCGTGAGTATATCCAGGGAGAGCACACTACCTGCTACGACGAGGCACACGGTATGCAGTACGTTACCGATGGCCACGAGAAGTACATCTGGTTTCACCACACCGGGATGGAGCAGTTCTTCGACCTCGATAAAGATCCTCTGGAACGTCGCGAGCTCTCCCGGCATCCTGATCACCAGTCCCGCATCAAGGTCTGGCGAAAGCGCCTGGCCGATATCAATGAGACTCGCGGTGATCCCAGGGGTCGCGATGGCCAACTCATACCTCAGCCCAACGGCGCTTTGACCCTGTCACCCAATTATGAAAAGTGGCGGGATGCGGTGCACTGCTTATCGAAGCGAAGCGCGGATTGCAGTGCGTGAGTGGGACACCGGAAGGGCCCGGAACCCGGGGCAACCACGGCGACAACGGGATGCTGCAGAGTCCAGAAGTAACACTTCACGATATCGCGGTAGAACTCGGCGTTCAGCTCGTAGGTGTCGAGTTGTTTCTCCCATGCACGGCGAAGGCGTACGGCATATACCGGAAGGGTCGCCGTTTGCAGGCCTGAAGCGGCTCGCATTGCTCCGTTTCGGTTTCATTCCATTCAGAGCAACCCATCTGGTTAGCCGACGCCTTTGGTCAAGCGGCCAAGTCTTCGGTCATTTGCCGAGAGTTTCCCACAATGACTTCTTCGCGGCCTCGGCAGCGGGGAGGCTCTCGCAGAATGAGACATCGATCTCTACCGCCTTGAACAGGGGAGCGAGTAGCTGGTGCAATCGGAACGACTGAATGTCTATCCGGGAAGGTCGAAAACCCGCCCTTTTGAAGACCGCCAGGGCCGCCCCGGGGATCTCCCGCAGCATGGCAGGAACACCTTCTATGGCCTGGAGCAGTTCATATCCGAAAATGAGTCCGGTGTCCTCGCCTACGGCAATCAACAGGTAGGAATACGAAGGGCGCTCGCCCTCGTTGTCGACCCCTCCGGGCATGACTGAGAAATCTAATTCGATAGCCGTCGCCCGGCCAGGCAAATCCGAGAGCTCCCGAACCTCATCATGGCAAATCTCGACGAAAAGAGTCTCCTCGGCTTCGATTGGAAACTCGCGCACTTCTTCGGTCCAGATCCACCCGTCACCGGTTCTCAAGGGCACCCTCATCAGGCAGCTGAATCCCCCATCGGTCCCGTCTGGCTCCGGCAACGAATCATCCTTGAAGCGCGGGACCACGTTCGCTGCCTGCTGCAGGGAAATAGTGAGAAGCTCTATTTCGTCTGGCTCTAAGAACCAAGGGAGGTATCCCGGACGATAGCTTCTGAACAGCGGCCATGCCTGCCGGCCTCGAAAGCTCAGCCCGAGACCACAAATGACTTCGCGGTCCTCCTCTTGCAGAGCGTCACGATCCTCAAAAGAGACCATGAGTTGGCGCATCTCGAGCAAACGGTCGACGGCCTCGGGACAAGCCGGCATATCCTGAATGTGAAGAAACTTTCCGAGTGTGTCCTCGCCTAGGTATGCGGAAACCGAGAGGTGCTCGCCGAGCATTCCCATGACGCTGACAAACCCAATTTCGTTTATGCCCGGAAACTCGATGCCGAATACGTCGACTTCTTCCATCCAATCCCAGGGGGCCAATTCCTTGATCCTCCGCGCCGCCCTGTAGAGTTCGCGCCACTTTGAATCCAAATCACCGGCGGATTCGGAAGAAGAAACCGGCTCAGGTTCCCATACCTCCTCGCCCTGCACCCTCCAATTCATCGGGGTCATCGGTGCCCGGAATGTAGTGAAACCCATGCTCACCGCACCTGCGCCGAAGCTGGGCCACGATACGCTTGACCAGAGATGAAGAGTCATGGGGACCCCTTATAAACAGCGGTTTTCCGTCTTTCCCGAATGCAAATGTCTCCGGGCAGTCCGAACCGTCGATATCTCCCAGAACCATGCCGGCCTCCCGAAAATCCGGATGCGGCACAAACCCCAGATCGCGCGCGTAGGCAACGGCTCCTTCAACCAGCTTTCGGGCGCATGCCGGTTCCACTTTATCCATCCCCTGAGGACCGCCAACCTGCGCGATATCGTGGTCGTAATCGAGCTCACTGGTTAGACGGAAAAAGGCATTCTTTACCCCGAGGCAGTAAACATCGACAAGAAAGACGCCGATGGCAACCTGCCCATCCCTCAGGTCTCTGGTAATCACGACCGGACCGATACCATCTTCAAAGAGTTCCGGGCCGATGAACGCGTCGCGTACCGGTGCCGTTCCGACCGCGTTCTTACTCAGGCCATGTAATCCCTTTCGTCCGAGCCGCCGATGTTTTTGCTCCCGGCTCTTGCGAGCTGCCCGGCGCGCTTGTTTCGCCTGTTGGTTGCGGTTCTTCTTACGTTTATCCATGCCCGTACCCATGTCGATCTTCACCAAAAATCCCCTGTGGCGTCACAAGCTCTAATCCAAGGCAACCAAAGCAAGTTTGGGATTGGTAATTGAACGACACCTTTAAAAAGCCTACTCCCTGCAGCAACAGTCTTCGCCAAGGCTTCTCCCGGTCAAGAGCTTCGGGGAATCTACAGCTTTTTACCCTTCGGGACCAGGTGTCGTCCTACGAGGTATTTTTTAGAACCCTCCAGTCCCGAATTATCGGGACAGGGAATGATCAAGTTCAATCATTCATAGAGACACCGTGGCGTGGAGATAAGTCGAAATTCTCGACTAAGAGCGAAGTCTTTCTGGCCGGACCCGTCATCGGCTTTTTGACAACCAGTTTTCTACCTGGCAGATAATACTCTACAAAAATCTGCGGACTGAGGAACGCATTGCGTACGGGCGCCATCCGGACAGCGCTTCTACCCAAGCCATGGAGACCCTTCCGGCCGTGCCTCCGATGTTGCTGCTCCCGCCGCTTTCGAGCTGCCCTACGAGCCTGCTTTGCCTGCCGATTTCGCCTCTTCTTTTGCCCTTTCCCATGCTCCTTTACGATTCGATGTTTCCAGGACGAAACCCAGTGCCGATATGCAGCCACCGGCGACCCACTCCAAGCGGCGAGACGCCGCTTCTACTTTTTACCAGCATCCAGCAACTCCGCGATTTTTTCCGCCACCTGACGACCCAGGATTCGGCTTCCCTCGGCGGTGAAATGCACATTGCCATTGAGTAGATCTAGGTGCTCCGAGGAGAGGTTGAAGAGATCATTTACCGGAACATCCAATTCGGCCATGACCCGATCCGCCACCGTGTTATAGGCTCGAAGATCCTCCATCCGGCGAATACCATAGGGTTTGATCGCCGTCGTACGGGCCCAAAGCACTTTTGATTTAGTCGCTCGGAGCCGCTTCACGAGTTCGAAAAGGTTCCCCTCATATTCATCGATCGGCACTTGGGGCTCACCTTCGGCATCGACGACGCCGTTCCGCTTGCGGGTAATGTCATGAATGCCACAATTGAAATGGATAACGTCCCATTGGCCCGGGTAGAGAATGGCATTGAGCTTACCCAATGTCTCGCGGGTCGAACGCGCGTTGTCGGGAACGCGATGGACATTAGCCCGGCCAGCCAGCGCCTCGCGGGCGGGAACCGTGTAACCAATGGAAATTGAATCCCCCAGGAGCAGAGCCCGAGGTAGTTCCGGATCGTCCGCCACCACTTCGAAGCCGACCATCCGATGGAAGCGCTCCGGAACCCGGTCAAGCCAGTGCCGCTGAGCATCAGCAATCGAATTGTTCACAGGGTGAGCATAGGCAACCAACGAGCGAAATCAAACATGCACTGCATGCAAAGTACCGCTGTTCCTCCAAGGTTAATAGAACTCCCTGCTGCTCTTTGAAACCGGCACCTGTGTGGCAAGAAGAAGATAGGGGGACATGCAAAACTTTATGGTTGAGGATTGAGCGGCGGGTTCCACAGTCGTAGCTGGATCATGGGTATAGCGCTGAAAGACAAGGTATGTCTCATAACGGGATGCGGGGAAGGCGTTGGTCTCGGGCTGGTGCACGGCTTTCTCAAGCGTGAAGCAAAAGTAGCGGCCGGGATCCGGAATTTCGCCAAGTCGGCCAGAGCAGTCGAGCCGGCCTATAAAGTTCAACTGGATGTCACCAAACGAGACGAGGCGCAGACGGCGGCCGAGGAGGTAATGAGAGAATTCGGCCGCATCGATGTCCTTATCAACAACGCCGGAATCTACCCGAGAATACCGGTTACGGATATGAGCTTTGACGAATTCCGACGCATCCTCGACACCAATCTGAACGGTGCCTTTCGCTGCGCGGAGGCAGTGATTCCACACATGGTGGCGCAGGGATCGGGCGTGATTATCAATGTCGGCAGCGTCGTCTTCCAACTCGGCATGGCCGATCTGGTTCACTACGAGGCCAGTAAGGGCGGACTCGTGGGCATGACCCGGGGAATGGCCCGAGACCTTGGCCCGAAGGGTATTCGGGTCAACTGTATCCATTTGGGGGCAGTGCGCACCGAAGGCGAGCTGCGACTGTTTCCCGACCAGGATGCGATCACGCGGGACCTCAATGCCAAACAAAGCCTGCCTGGGCGGTTGACGCCGCAATCGGTTGAACCGGTTTTCGCGTTTCTGGCCTCAGACGAAAGCTACGATATTACGGGACAGTGCATCACGGTGGATCGCGGCTGGGTGCACGGCGGCTGAAGGGGAATCCCCGGGGTAACGACCATCGTCGGTTGCCAAACTTTCCCGCTCCTCACGGAGCGAGCTACCTGTATCCCCCTGCGTGAGCGGAGAGGCTGGATTTCGGATTCATTGTCAGTCATAGTTGATGGCCAAAGGCCTCGATAAAATCCCTGCTATAATGAACCCGACCAGAGTTTCGCCTCCTAATCGTAATCTTAAACCTCGACTGAACGCGAAAGCGTCCAGCTACAATGACTCGAAGGATTTCCGGGAATCCGTGGGTTCGGAAAATGCGCTCAATGGGCGCTATAGGGGTCGGCAGCGTCCCGCAGCCCGTCACCCAGGAAATTGAAGGAGAGCACGGTCATGATGATCAAGATCACGGGCATGAGTAGCCAGGGATAGTTCGCCACCACTTGGAGATTAAGACAATCCTGCAGCATGACACCCCAACTGACTACGGGGGGGCGGAGGCCAAGTCCAAGAAAACTCAATGCGGTTTCGCCGAGGATCATACCGGGAACACTGAGGGTAAGGGTAACAATAATATGGCTGGTGAATCCGGGGACCAGATGGCGGAACAGGATGCGCCCGTGAGAGGCACCCAAGAGGCGCGCGGCAAGGGCGTAATCCTCTTCTCTGAGGGAAAGAATCTTTCCCCTAACGACACGCGCCAGACCGGTCCAATTGAGCAGGCTGAGCACGATAGTAATGGCAAAATAGACGCGCAAGGCGGGCCAGTCGCTGGGCACCACAGCGCCGATCGCAAGCCACAAAGGAAGATGCGGAAAGGAATTGATGATTTCGATTATCCTTTGGATTACGGTATCCACTCGCCCACCCAAGTAGCCTGAGACCCCTCCGATAGAGACCCCTAGAATGAAGGTGATGCAAATGGCCACGAGGCCGATCGACAGGCTGATGCGCGAACCATAAATTGTCCGGCTGAGGATATCGCGTCCGTAGCGGTCGGCGCCCAGTAACATGAACACCGGCTCGGCCGCCTCCTCGACATCAGAGGGGGCCTGGTAACGGTCATAGTCGACACCGAAAAAGTGGCGTTGGGCGGGAATCAGGCCGAGGAGCTTGTAGGGAACCCCTTTAACAAAGAAGCCGAGAGGTGCAATATCGGCGCGGTCTTCAATATAGAATTTCCGCAAAGTGATGGGATCCACCTGCCTCTTAAGTACATAGGTAAAGATTCCATGCTGAAAGGACAAAGCCGGAATGGTGGGCGGGCAGTAGGTATAGTCGAGGTCCTTCCACGACTGCGTGTAGGGGGAGAAAAAGCCAGCGAAGAGTGCCATTAGATATAGCACTACAAGAACATACAGAGAGACCACTGCCAAACGGTGTTTAGCAAACCGCAGCCTAATCAGTTGCCACTGGGAAAGACTGCCGATGGCCGTTTCTCGCAGCTCATGATCGGCAGGTGACGCGCCAGGTTCTGAGTCGGACATAGCAATGGCAACCGGTGAGGAATCGCGGGATACAACCTTTCAGTAGTTATAAGGCAGCAAAGGCATCGGCGGCGCGATTCAAAACTTCATCGACATCTCCAAATTCCCTTCAATTACCCTGCTTCTGTATAGCCTCGATAAGTCCCTTCATGTAACCGACGGCAAAGAGCCGGCCCATGACCGCGTAACCTGGGTCATCATTGCTTTCTCCCTCCATAGTGGGAGCGTGGTCCGGCCGCATGGGACCGCGAAAGCCAATATCATGATAAGCTTTCATAGCCGCATACATATCGGTCTGCCCGTCGTCGTGAAAAGTCTCCACAAATCTCTCCCGGGTACCTTGCACGTTGCGGAAATGAACGAAAAAGATCTTCCCCCGTCTACCGAACTCCTCTACGCAGGACGGTATGTCCTCACCCATTTCGGAAAAGCAACCCTGGCAGAACGTCAAGCCATTGACGGGGCTGGGATAAAGATCGATCAACCGCTGAAAGTGTTCCGGGCAAGTCATAATCTGGGCCAGGCCCCGGATCGGTGAAAGTGGGGGATCGGAGGGATGCATGGCCAGTTTTACACCCGCCTCTTCGGCCACCGGCAGGGCAGCTTTGAGAAAGTATTCGAGTGCCTCCCAAAGCTGCTCCTCGCTGACCTCTCCGTGTTCCGTAAGGGGCCTCTTTACCATCTTTTCGTGATCGTAGCCGGTAACCAAGGCCCCACCGCGGGTGGGAACGGCGAAGTCTGTCCGAATCCAATTGAATACCGGGATCCAGTTATAACAAAGAATCGGGATTCCGGCCCTGCCCATGTTCGCAATGCTCCGACAGTAATTCTCCAAATCCTGATCCCGCCCCGGCAAACCCATTTTGATCCGGTCCGAAGGCGGCGGACCATAGCCCTCGAGGACAGAGAGTTTGAGGCCGAATCCCTTGGCTCGGCGACGAAGGCCCTCCAATTCATCTAGTTCCCAGACTCGGTCATGCATCCCCTTGGGAAGGTCAAGCACGACATCGGTTGCGCCCATCTGGGAAATCAAGCGCAGCTGGGAATCTGTTCCCGTACTCTGAAAGGCAAGCCGTATATCCGCTCGATTCATTTGCGGCTGCACTCTGAACATAAATTCACTCCACGGCAAGGAGATGCTTGCTCGGGAAGGGCAACCGTATATAAACCGTTTCAGTCGCTATCGAACAAAAATGATTTACCGAACACTTGGACGAACAGGAATCGAAGTATCGATAATGGGCTTTGGTACCGGTGGAGCAGGAGATCCCCTGGGTCAGAAGTCCGGCATTCCCGAAAGCGAGATTCATCGCTTGATTTACCGTGCCTTTGATCTGGGAATAAACTATTTCGACACCGCACCGGGCTACCTGGATAGCGAATGCATCTTAGGCCGCGCAATTAAGTCGCTGCCCCGGGAGGAGTTGGTCGTTTCCACCAAAATTGCCTTGGCCGGAAGCATGCCGGGCGAGCCCACTCAGATCCTCAAACCCGACGAGATTGAAACCGAGGTGGACACGAGTCTTCGACGCATGGCGTTGGATCACATCGATGTGCTCCTTGTTGCGGTAGCGGGTCCTGACCATTTCGACACCGTAATAGAGGACCAACTGCCTGCATTGAAAAAGCTGCAAAGCAAGGGTAAGGTCCGCTTCCTGGGGTCCAGTGAACAATCTCGATCGGATGGAGACCACCAATGGATTCAGCGTTTACTCCCGGCGAACGCCGTAGACGTGGTGATGGTGGCTTACAATATGATCAACCAATCGGCCAATCGACTCGTCCATCCGGTCTGCCTGGACAAGAACATCGGGGTTATCAACATATTTACAGTGCGGGACGTTTTTCGTTTCCCCGACCGGATTAGAGAAGTCGTGGCGGACCTGCAGGAGAAAGGTCTGGTAGAACTCGACGGCATTCCTGAAGACAAACCACTCGACTGGATTCTCAGCGAAGGGGAAGCTGATTCGATGGTGGAGGCTGCCTATCGATTTGCGGCTTTCTCGAAAGGGGTCACAACGGTCATGACGGGAACACTCAATGCGGGCCGTCTCGAGGAAAATGTGCGTAACGTAGAGAAAGGCGCACTCTCGCCGGTGACCGTTGAGCGCCTGCGAACCCTGTTCCGCAACGTTTCTGAGCCCATAGGGAACTAGGGTCGTGTCCAATGAAGCTGGATTCGCGAACGCCACTCAGCGCGTCCAGCGGTCGCGCCCTACCCCCGGCCGGATCATCGGACCTGAGGTCAGGAGCGAAACTCCTGGAGGGACGCAATCCTTTGCGTCCGCAGATAAACCCGAATCCCGCCCCTCGAGACCGCGCGGCGCCAAAGGATTGGCGCCCTCCAGTTTTGCGCATCTGAAAGTTTCAATGAGATTCCTAATTGCTGGCGGAAGACGTTAGCACCCGGCAACTCTCAACCACTCGAAACAATAACAGCAGCTATGGCCCTTGAACCGAAATTCGAATCTGTCGTGTGTCCCTGGACTCCGGCGAATCCGCGACACGACCATCAACTCATTTTCCCCTTGGACGAGGAGCGCCTGATGTTGGTCTGGTGTGAGTACTACGTTCGTCGTCCATCGGGCGTAATGCGAACCGTATATGACAAGGCCGGGCAAGCGGGTGACGATCTGCCCTGCCAGATTTCGGCCAAGATCTCGACTGACCGGGGACGAAGCTGGACGGATAAATTCCTCTTGCAGGACAATATCTGGCGATGGAATGTGAAGCATCCCAACCTGATCCGCACCAAGAACGGGGACCTTCATTTTTCCATGACGGTGTGGGAATCGAACCGTGCGCGGAACATTTTCCGCAAATGGTCTTCCGATAACGGAGAAACCTGGACCGAACCGGAACAGATTTCCGAGCCGGGCTGGTACTGCAATAACAACGACCATATAGTGCGCCTGAGCACCGGGCGCATTCTCCTCTCGGCCCATGGCGGTGCAGGACTTACTTGGCGGGGCGGTCGCACCGAAGACGGCGCCTACCAGACCGTCATTCACTCCTTTGTCTACTACTCCGATGACGAGTGCGCCAACTGGAAGGTGAGCGACAATACGATGACGGCCCCGGACCGCGGTTGCCACGAACCTACCATCGTGGAATTGAAGGACGGCCGTCTGCTTTGCTTCCTGCGCACCACGCTGGGTCGAATTTACAAGGCCTACTCTGCCGATCAGGGAGTCACATGGAGCGAGCCCGTAACGACGAACCTTGAAGCTCCTGATTCCCCTCCCCTGTTGAAGCGCATACCGACAACGGGCGATCTCCTGCTGCTCTGGAACCACGTCGAATCCAAGAGAAACTGGCCGCGAATTCCTCTCGCCGCGGCGGTTTCCAAAGACGAGGGCGAAACTTGGGAGCACGTCCAGAACATCGACGACAGAATGCATCGCGACGCCGCCTACGCCGCTGTTACGTTTCTCGATGGAGAAGCCCTGGTGACCTATTATTCACGCGATCAGGATTGGTCCCGGGACTGCGAGATCACGCTGCGGATCTACGACATCGAGCAGTTTTATGGTGGCTGAGGGGAACTCGAGAGCTGAAGATTGATTAGTATGTTCGAGAGTCGATCTACCGTTTATACCCGTGCAAGGCATCAGCAAAACGCTTTCCCAGTTCAAGAAGTCCAGCAGCATCATAGTGAACGTTATCCGCTAACGGGAGGTCGTCGGTATCGACGAGTGTGGCCCATGGGTCACGTTCCGCCACATCCCTCTGGGCCATCCTCACGATCTCGGGATAGATCATCTTCGAATTCAGGTGTCCGTCGCCAATCCGACCAATGACGACGGGAAGTTGTGGCGTCTTAAGATCTCGACGGATCCTGTGGATCATGTCCTGCAGATTCTGTTCGTAGGCTTCTGCATATTCCTGATGGGTAGTGTCCCCTTCGCCCTGCATCCAAACGAAGCCCCCGATTCTGTAGCGAGTGCCCTCCTCATCCAAGGCCTTCAGTGCTTTCGTTACCTGGGTCAACATGGCGACATAGAATTGCCGCCCGCCGCCTGCGCACCCGATCCAGTCGGTCGCCAGGCGGGATCCACCCCGACCGTGCTTGATGACCCCAACAGTTCCATCGGTTAGAAGCTCCTGCATTCGATGGCCGAAGGCTACTTCGGGGCCGAAGTGCTTTCCCGGTGTAGACGGATGTTTCTGGCAGGCTTCCAGTTGCACCCAGCCTTCGGATACGTAGGCGCCACCCGCTGAAAATGGTGGTCCGCGATCGGCACCAAAACTACACTCCCAATGATACCGGATGTTCTCGTTCGGACGGGAGAACTCGCTCGGCAGCGATGCCGCGTCCCCGCGGCCGGCCATGTTAGACTGCCCGGCGAGAATGAAGATGTAGAGGAGGGGGGAGGTCATGTTCGAAATCCGAAATCCAAAAAGACGTAAGCCAGCTTGTACACGGTATGTCAACAATCCGGGGGGGAGATTGGGCTTGTTGCGAAGAGAAAACCGCGTACGGTTCGAGGTGAACACCGGAACCTGGCTACGCAAACAAGGAGGCGTGGATGGAGAATCAGGCCAGGACTGGAAACACGGATTATGCATCGCCGGAAATTCATCAAGACAAGTAGTATTTCCGTTCTCGGTTCGCTTTTCAGTACCGGTTCGATATCCGTCCAGCACAGTCTGGATGGGGCGGCCGGTGCCAATGCGATGCCGACCGGGACATCCGCCAAAGCAATGCCCCCCGGCAAGGATCCCGGCCTTCTTGTACTCAACCATCGTCCCTGGAATGCCGAGACACCGGCCCATCTCCTGGACGATTCTGTTACTCCAGCCAGCCGACTCTTCATTCGGAACAATGGCCGTCCACCGGAGGACGTGGACATTTCGAACTGGAATTTGGCCATTTCGGGAGAGTCCGCTGAGAGGGAGCTTCAGTTTTCTCTAGAGGAATTGAAATCCCGTTTCACGCACCACACTTTGCAACTCACTCTGGAATGTGGCGGCAACGGACGGCACGAATTCAATCCCCCGGCACCGGGAAATCAGTGGACAACTGGGGCGGTGGGATGCCCGGAATGGACCGGTGTCCGCCTGCGCGATGTGCTCGAAGAGGCCGGAATCAGCGATGACGCCGTATACGTCGGTTACTACGGGACAGACCTTCACTTAAGTGGTGATCCGCGAAAGATCGTCATCTCGCGCGGGGTGCCAATGGCCAAGGCGCTGGAGGATGAATCGTTGATTGCCTGGGCAATCAACGGCGAAGACCTTCCTCAGATGCACGGCTATCCGCTGCGTCTGGTCTTCGGCGGGTGGCCGGGTTCAACATCCGGGAAATGGCTGCATCGTATCGTAATTCGCAACCAGGTCCACGACGGGGCAAAAATGGGAGGACGGTCCTATCGGGTTCCGTGCCATCCGGTAGCACCCGGGGCCATCGTAGCGGATGAGGACATGTGCATCATCGAGTCCATGCCGGTGAAGTCGCTCATCACCCACCCGAAGACGGGAGCGCGTCTGGCCTTGGACCGCAGCCTGGATATACGGGGTCAGGCCTGGGCCGGAGACCTCGAAGTGACGGAAATGCACCTATCGATCGACTTTGGAGGGAGTTGGACCTGCTGTCGACTGGATCGGCCCCGGAATCGTTTGGCCTGGCAGCGGTGGAGGACCGAGATCAAGTTTCCGAGGAAGGGCTATTACGAAATCTGGGCTCGCGCTACGGACGGCCGGAGACGCGCACAGCCCACGGTTGTTCCGGGCTGGAACCCCAAGGGATATCTTAATAATGCCTGTCATAGAATCGCAGTGCTGATTATCTAACAATCTGTCGGGCTTAGATTCTGGCTGTTCGTGATGAGCTGCCGAAAACGGTGATGTGGAAGTTTGAGCGATCGAAGCAAACGACAGATTGCTAATTGAGAATCCGATGAGCCAGAGGCGAAAACGGAACATTCAGATCCTCGGTTGGACGTGTCTTGCCGCCGTAATTGCCATCATCGCTTCGTTGATTTTAGGGCGGATGCGAGATTCACCACCGAGGGGCGCCATCCACTCCACGCAAGTCCCGGAATCCCCTTCAAAAGGACCAGCGCCAGGCTCGCGAAGCGCCCAGAGTTTCGGCGACACTTTTGTGGAAGCTTCAGGAGTGGACCTCGTGCGAGCCCACTGTACGGCCTGCCACGCCTCGGATCTCGTTACCCAGAATCGGGCTACCCGAGAGGGCTGGGAGGCAATTTTCCGATGGATGCAAAAGACGCAGAAGCTTTGGCCACTGGGCGATGCCGAGCCGGAAATTCTCGATTACCTGGCACGCCACTACGGTCCCGCCAAAGTGGGACGTAGGCGCCCCTTGGAGGATATCGAATGGTATGATCTGCCGGTAGCTCATTAGGCGAACGCCGACTAATCCGCATATCTCACAAATATAACCGGGTTAGAAAGCGAAATTGCATGGTAGGTTCATCCTGCTGCAGCCACTCTTCCCAGGTCATGGTCATTGAAGGCAAAACCTCGAGCTTTCTCCCGGTCAATTTTCCGGTAATCGCCTCCCCGGAAACCTGTACCCAGTAGGAGAGGGTCGCGTAATCATACATCACCATATTGTTCTGATAGAGGGCGCTGGTATTGCCGAAGTAGGTCGATTCTCCATCGAGACAGCGCTCGAACACCACTCCGCTCGAGCACAAGGGACAGTAGGTTACCAGGACGGGAAGCCCATCCACCGAATGGTTCACAATCTCATGGTAATCCAGGATCTTTAAGGGATAGGCGTAGGCCACTGTCTCTCCCCGATGGATGATCACCCGGTCATTGGGATACAGCCAATCAGCACTGGTTGCATCCACAAATTTCGGACGGTAAATGGGACGAATGCGATCCCGGAGGCGTAGAATATCCTCCGACCGCATCTTGGAAAGGGGAATGTACCCGCCATCGAATGAATCGAAGAAGATATCGGAGGGGCTGACGCCGGAAATGCCGGTATCCGGCAGGAATGACGGTTGCGGGGACTGGGCAAAGCTGGGACCCATAGTGAAAAGCAGGATGAATCCTGGAGCAAGTCGCGTTATCATTCGCATGATATAGGGTGAGACCCTGCTGAAATTGGAATATTCCGTTATAGGAAAAGTCGCCTGTCGGCCTCGTCTCGGCGAAGCAATGTATCCCGGGGCTCCTGGTTTTAGCGGGGTGAATCCGCAGGGTGCAGAGTCTCCCACGGCGGATCGAACCCACCCCGCCCTTTGGGCACCCCTCCTGGGAGGGGACTGTTAAAGCTGGCTACCGTCAGATAGAGGTCCCCTCTCGGGAGGGGTGCCCGAAGGGCGGGGTGGGTCATGCCCAGTCTGAGACGAGTTTCAGAGGAGCCCGACGGGCGACGAACCTAGTCTCATGTCCGATAATTAAGTTGAATTAATCTGTCTTACCATGTTATGCTATCGGCATGGCAAGACCCATATCCATAATTGAACTTACAGATCTTGAGCTGCAAGAGTTGCAGCGTCGCGTGAAAGCACCGACAGTATCCGTGCGCGACAGCCTTCGGGCGACAATCGTACTGCGTCGTTCCGAAGGCGTCAAACAGGCGCAGCTCGCGGAAGAACTCGGGGTTAGTGTGCCCTGCGTGAACAAGTGGTCGCAACGCTTTGAGCGAGACGGCTTGGAGGGATTGCGGGACAGGAAGGGACGAGGACGGCCCCGATGGATACCGGCGGGCAAGGTTGAGAAGGTCATTACCGAGGCTACACGACCGCCGAAGCCACGCACTCGCTGGAGTGTTCGCACCATGGCCAGGGAGGTGGGGATTTCCCCCGACAGCGTGCAGCGCATCTGGCGGGCTAACGATATCAGGCCTCACTTGGTCAGGACGTTCAAAGTGTCCAATGACAAGTACTTCGAGCAGAAGTTCTGGGATGTGATCGGCTTATACCTGGATCCGCCAGAGCGGGCCCTTGTATTGTGTTGCGACGAAAAGAGCCAATGCCAGGCTTTGGAGCGGACCCAGCCGGGCTTACCTCTTGGCGTGGGAGAGATTTGCACCAAGACACATGACTACAAGCGACACGGGACCATTACGTTGTTTGCAGCCTTGAATTATCTGGACGGCAAGCTCATCGCACGCACCGAACAGCGGCATACCCATGTAGAATGGTTGCGGTTCTTGAAGCAAATCGAGCGGGAGACACCCAAGCAGCTGGACTTGCACTTGATCGTTGACAACTACTGCACGCACAAGCAACAGAAGGTCCGCAAGTGGTTGTCGCGCCATCGGCGTTTTCACATCCACTTCACCCCGACCAGTTCGTCCTGGTTGAACCTGGTCGAGCGCTTTTTCGGCGAACTGACCCAAGATGTTATCAGGGATGGTAGTTTTACCAGCGTCAGGCAATTGGTCGAAGACATAGAAACCTATCTGGCTGAAAGGAACCTCGACCCCAAGCCTTACAGATGGAAGGCGAAGGGAGAGGAAATCCTGCGCAAGATCCAGCGCGCCAAACGTGCCTTGGCAAAGCAGACAGGGAAAACTAATTAATTTATGTTATTTAACGGACACCACACTAGAAAACCTCCCATATTCACCGCAGGAAGCCACCAAGACTCACAATTCCTGCGTCCTTACATCGTTGATGATGGGACGCCCTTCAGCGATGCATGCGACATTTTCAGCCACGTCGCGCATTCGGCCCTCGATCATCTGCCAGGTCCAGCTGGACCGATTCGGAGAGAGAAGCACATTCGGAAGTTCATGGATGGGATATTTTGAGGGGAAGCAAGGCTCATCGACCTGCTTGGGCAGGTTCGACCAAACATCGCTTGCCGCTCCCGCGATCTTTCCCTGCTTTAGAGCGTTGTAGAGGGCCTCTTCATCCACGACCTGTCCGCGGGCCACGTTAATGAAACATGCGGTCGGTTTCATCCGGGCAAAGACCTCACGATTGAAGAGAACGGTCGTCTCGGGAGCGAGTCGACAGGAGGCTAAGACGTAATCGGCCTCACCCAGGCGCTGAAGCCATTTGTCGTAGCCGACCCGTTCATCGACCACGTCCGTGGGTTCGTTGGGGCGACGGGAAACCGCCACCAGATGCATCCCGAAACTACGCGCCCGTTTAGCAATCTCACAGCCGATCCTACCTAAACCTACGATCATTGCTGTCTTGCCAAGCAGGGTGGTCTGGTCTGGCGGCGCCCCAAATATGACACTGCCTTTCCAGTTTCCTTTTCTTAATTCGACATCGTAATGCACGACTTTCCGAGTCAGGACGAGCATGGCCGTAACGGCGAATTCCGCCACGCCCATCTCGTGATGAAAGGTGTTAGCCACTTTTACCTGAGAAGGTAGCAATTCCACACCCAAGCCATCGATACCTCCTCGGAAGACATGAAAGAGCTTGAGATTGCCTGCCCGTTCCACGATCTGCGGGGTAACCGGGCCTCCCACAATCACATCGGCCTCGTCGAAGGCATCGAGGTCTCGTGCAACGTCCGAGGCATCGGACAAGACCACGATTTCGGCCGCTACGGTAAGGAATTCGCGTAAAAGATCGGCACCGATCGCCGGCATGCTTCCAAGCAGGATTATTTTCATGATTTGAAGGGTACAGAATTCGGGCAGAACATCGAACGTCCAACATTGAAATAGAAAAAGGCCTCATCTTCGCGCATTTTGCCAAATCCTTCTGTTTTGGATTTGGCGGTAGGAAACGGCAAGGTGCCGAGTCTCCACCGGCGTATCGGACCCACCCCGCCCTACGGGCACCCCTCCCAGGAGGGGACCATCAGGCTGGGCTACCGTTAGGCAAAGATCCCCTCCCGGGAGGGGTGACTGAAAGCCGGGGTGGGTCCAGTTCACTTTCACCCAGCCAGCCATTCATTCGGTATCTAACCTCAAGTGCCGGTCGAAGAAGCTCCCGATGATCGCATGCAGCTCCGGCAGTGGAGGCTCGATCGGAACGCCCTCGACCGAGGGCAGCAGCCCGTGACCCGCACCCTTGACACCAATCAACCGGGATTCGATGCCCTTGCTGGCCAGACATCGGTGTAATGCTTCTCCCTGAAAGAACGGTACCGGTAAATCCTTCTCGCCATGGATGATGAGGAAAGGCGGAGAATCCTGGGTCACATACCTTATCGGATTTGCCAGCTCGGCGAGTTCCCGCCGGTCTTCTATACGTCCTCCCAGAAACTTGCCAACCACCATCCGGATATGAGCTTCCATTTCGCCATTGTGCGGCCCGGCGATACTGTTCAGATCGGTCGGACCGAAGTAATCGAGAACGGCATCGACATGGCTGGGAAATTCCTGCCAGCCCCCGTTCCCCTCGAGATCGGGATTTCCTGCCGAGGTGCCCAACAGGCTGACCAGGTGCCCCCCGGCGGAACGGCCCCATACGCCAATTTTCTCAGGATCAATATGATATTCCTCGGCATGTGCCCTCAGCCAGCGGATGGCTGCTTTGCAATCATGGATCTGAGCGGGAAAGGGTGCCTCAGAGGTCAATGTGTATTCGATGGCTACGGTGAAATATCCCCGCATGGCGAAGGCGTAGTTGACATGAGTGCCCTGGTCGTAGGTGTCAGCGACTCCGCGCCAACCCCAGCCTCCGCCGTGGACCCACACTATCACCGGGCGCGGCTTGCTGCTTTTCTCGACAGGGCGCAGAATATTCAATCTGAGTTTCCGTCCCAGATCGGATCGTGCGTAATCAATTCCGCGAATCTCCTGGATAGCCACATCTGCAAATCCCGGCCCGACGTCGTAAAGCGCACGAGCATCGGAGTAATCGGGACCTCGGCGTCGTAACAAGCCCGTTCGTAATGCTGGCGAAGGTACGATCATTTCGAATAGAAAGCCATTCAGGATATTGCGCCGATGGCAATGTCTTTAGTTTTCTGGTGATCTCTGAAGTGAACCAGGCATTATGCCGGTCGCCCAGGCCTGGTCACGGGCAAGATGCCCGTGTCACGTTAGGCGCGAGCCCAGGTTCGTTGTGAACCATCTCAATGAACCCGCCTGACAGTTTTTTCGCTGTGGAAGGTCGGTGGCGCCAAAGGATTGGCGCCCTCCAAATCCGAGGCGTCATCCGAGAAATGGAGGGCGGCCGGGCCGTCCCGCTCCTCACGGAGCGAGCTACGTGTAGCCCTCTGCGTGAGCGGAGGGACCGGATCTCGGGTTCATTGCCAGCCAAAGTTGACGGCCGCAGGCCTCGATGCGGAACCTCTCTCTTAGCATCTGAACCTGGATTTTCGTGAACGGACATCTCGGGTAGGGCGAAAGCGTCTCGACGATCCGCATGCCGCGGCCTACGGCTCATCCCGAGGTCGTTCACGGCAAGCCGGGACCATATCGGGATTCGCCCTACCTGCCGATTGCTCTGGGAGTGCAGGTTAATAGAAACCGGGGCTTGAACGCCGTATGGTCTCCACAAAATCCTTGGGAGGAACAAAACCGACTGTCGCCCTGTAAGTCAGATTGACTTTGTCACCTGATTTTCCACCTTATTGCTTCATGAGCAACCTAAAGGCCGGAGCCCAGATGTATACGGTGCGCGAGTTCACCCAGACCCTTTCGGATATAAAGGAATCCCTGAGGAAAGTGAGCCAGATCGGCTACACAGGCGTTCAGGTATCGGCATTCGGGGATGTGGATCCGAAGGACGTGGCTAAACTGGCAGAAGAATTCGGCCTGACCATCGCGGCCACGCATCTGGGTTGGAATGAATTTCAAGAGGACATCGATCGAGTAATCGAGACTCACCTGCTGTGGAAATGCAAGCACGTCGCGATCGGAGGCCTACCCAAGGACTATTACTGCGCTGAAGGGATCGGACGTTTTGTCGATGAATTGGGGCCGGTGGCGGAGAAGTTAAGCGCCGCCGGACTCGATTTTTCATACCACAACCACAGCCATGAGCTCGTACGCTACAATGGTCGCACCTGGCTCGCCCAGGTTTACGAAGCCGCACCCCCTTCTGTTCTCAATGCCGAACTCGATGTTTATTGGCTAGTTGCGGGAGGCGGGGACCCTGCCCAGTGGATTGCCGACCTGGGGGCACGGCAACCGGTTATCCACTTCAAAGACATGATAGTACTCCCCGATCGCACTCAGCGCTTCGCGGAAGTCGGGGAAGGTAATCTAAACTGGCCCGGTATCGTCGAGGCCTGCCGCGTCGCGGGCGTTGAATGGGCCCTGGTCGAGCAGGATCGCTGCTACGGGAGTGATCCCTTCGACTGTCTTGCTACAAGCTACCGCAACATGCGCGACATGGGAATTTCGTGATGCATCTGGCTTGGGGTGAATTAATTATAGAACCGATGCACCTGGAGGGACGCAATCCATTGCGTCCGCGTATTCGTAATAATCGTGGCATCGATAGCCGGCGGCGCCAAAAGATTGGCGCCCTCCAGTCGCCGCAGATTCAAAGGTTCATTGCAGACCGTAGTCGACGGCCAGAGGCCTCGATGGGCCGCCTTTTAACGGTAACACGACTCAGTTAGGATCCCGCCCACCGTCATATGCCCGACCAGGAAATCAAAGCGACCTTTGATCGCGATGGTTGCGTCGTAGTCAAGGATATCATCAAAGATCACGAACTCGAACCGATTCGAGATCACATAAAGACCAAGGTCGCCGAGTATGCCCGTGAACAGTACGCCGAAGGCAATATCTCGTCACCTTATGAGGGCGAATCTTTCGAACGGCGCTACGCCGCCATCTGCGAGGAACTATTGATCTTTCCCCGCAGTTGGATGGCCAAGGCCTACGGTCCGGAGTTCTACGATCTCTATAATCTACCCGGGGTTCTCCATGTCCTCGGTCTCATACACGGTCCCGAAATCTCCAATATCGGTAGCTCGTCACTGAGAACTAAGCTACCCGGAAGCGCCATCACCTCATTTCCCTGGCATCAGGACAGCCAATACGCCGACCAGAATACGATCGCTAAGAAGGAGCGCCACACCGAGCATCTGCACATGGTCACGGTGTGGGTCCCCCTGGTCGAGGCAACGGTTGAAAACGGTTGCTGCTGGGTCATTCCGGGCAGCCCACCATTGGGGTTTACTTGACGGTGCCCGAGGCGAGGACAGCAACGTGCACATGGAGGAGGACGTGGAGGCGCGGGGGAATCCTGTTCCCGTTCCTCTCAAACCGGGAGGCGCGCTTTTCATGACCAATCTGTGCGTCCACACGAGCAAGTTGAACACTACCAAGGGATGTCGTTGGAGCATCGACTTTCGTTACTTCCCCACTCCGGATCGGGCCGATTTGACCCCTCAGGAGAAACGGGAAGCTGAGTTTGTTCGCGATACTGAGCGGCGAGGAGGAACAGAGCCGCTGGTGATACTGACCCGTGGCCATAAACCCACCTGGAAGGAGTGGGATACGGCAACCCGTAAACTGCAGTCGAAGTGAGTCACGGCGCGCTAGCGACGTTGACTGCAACGTCTGCTGCGTTCCGTCTGAACGATTCAACGAGGCCCGTGGGCTCACGATACGGCGGAGAACACGGATTCGCGACCGAGCGGAGCGATATCTTCTTATTTTCGGGTTAGACAATGCGAAACCGCATCGTACATATATCAGAGGGTAAAGTTGAAGGGGAAGATCAGTCTTCTTCATCCGGCAGGCCTACCCTGACACCGGACACCCAACTTGCTGAATGCACTTCCATTTTTTCTGTAATTATGAAAAGCTAATAGGCTGTGCCCATAATAATTAATCAGAAGTTTCCACGCTGTACTCTCTGTGGCAAAATCCTTCCCCTGAAGGCGGAACCTATAGTCATTCGCGAGCACCGAATGTGCTCTAAGCGCTGCGTCCAGCTGCTCCATAAACTGCACCCCGACCAACTCTCCGAACAGGAAATGCAAGAGAGGATCGGAGCCCGATAGGACGTTATTCCTACGGAATACGGGAGTAAAATGACATGTCTATTCGTTTGGGTATTGACGTAGGCGGAACCTTCACGGACCTGGTTCTCATTGACGATGTATCCGGGAAGGTACTGGCGACCAAGGCCAGCAGCACCCCGGATAACCCCATTGTTGGGGTTATGGATGTCATTAAACAATTAGGAGCGAACGGCACCGAGTTTGAGGCTCTGATTCACGGTACCACGGTAGCGACTAACGCATTATTGGAGCGCAAGGGCGCCAAAACCGGCTTTATCTGTACGGAGGGGTTCCGAGACATCATCTTCATTCAGCGGATGAACCGGAAACATCATTACGACCTGACGTGGGATAAACCGAAGCTTCCGTTAAACCGGCGGGACTGTCGGGAGGTAAGAGAGCGGGTCAATTACCAGGGTGAAGTGCTCTTACCTCTCGATGAAGCGTCAGCCCGCGATGTGATTCTCGAGTTCAAGCAATGCGGTATTGAGGCTATTGGGGTCTGCTTCCTGTTTTCCTATTTGCATCCACGGCATGAATTGCGGATGCGGGAGCTCATCGAGGAGCATTACCCGGAGGCATACGTCTCTCTTTCCCACGAGGTCTATCCCCGCTGGCGGGAGTACGAGCGAGCCAGTACCACAATTCTCGATGCATTTTTGAAGCCGTCGGTGCATACTTATGTGCACAATCTTCATGAAGGTCTCATATCTAACCAAATCGATACCCACTTACTGATGATGAAATCTAATGGCGGTCTGACCGACTTTGCGTCGGTGGCCAGGAAGCCGGTAGATATTCTGATCTCAGGTCCCGTGGGGGGAGTACTCGGGGCGGTGCACGTGGGCCAAATGACCGGTCGGAAGAACCTGATCTCCACCGATATGGGGGGCACCAGCTTCGACGTCAGCCTGATTGTAAATGGTCACTTCAATCGTTCCAACGGGGTCGAGTTGGAATGGGGCCTCCCCATCCGGACCGCCATGGTTGACGTCAAGACTATTGGAGCGGGCGGGGGTTCACTGGCCTGGATAGACAAGGGCGGGCTGCTCCGCGTGGGACCACAGAGCGCGGGAGCCAATCCGGGGCCTGTCTGTTACGGGCGGGGCGGGACCCAACCGACGGTCACCGATGCCAACCTGGTGCTGGGCCGACTGGACCCCGATCGATTCGCGGGTGGTAAAATCACGCTCGATAAGGCAGCCGCGGAAGCAGCTGTTGGCCGCTACGCCGAGAAGCTCGGCCGCGATCACTACGAAACGGCTCACGATATTATCCAACTGGTCAATTGGAACATGGTAAACGCGATTCGCCTGGTTTCAATTGACCTGGGACACGATCCCCGAGATTTCACCCTGAGTGCTTTTGGTGGCGCCGGTTCAGCCCACGCCGCCGCTTTGGCAGAGTTGATGGAAATCCATGAAGTGCTGGTACCCGTACATCAGGGGGTGCTATCCGCTTTTGGTCTGACGATCGCCGATATGCGGACCGATGTTTCCCAAACGGCGAATATGCGGTCGGACTTCCTGAACCTCTCCACCGTAGACGCGACCCTGGAGGACTTGGAGCGCCGGGCCCGCGATACCATCGCCCGCGAGGGCTATGCGGGGGACCCAACAGTGGCCAAAACCATTGAGATGCGCTATATGGGGCAGAACTACGGCGTAGAGGTAGCGGTCCCAAAGGTCGAGGATACATTGGACGAAAAGGATCTGGCCGAGATCTACCGCCGGTTTGCAGCCCAGCACGAATCACTTTACGGGTATAGCATTCCGCATGAGATCATCGAATTCGTCAACTTCCACGTCACCGCGCATGGTTCAACCCACAAGTGCACCTTGCCCAGGCTGCGCCAAGGCGGTACGCCCTCGGCAATGGGTTCTCGCGATGTTTTTTTCTCCGAGAAAGATGGATTCGTCACCTGTCCCATCTATTGGCGTGACGAACTGGCGGCAGGAAATACTCTGGAGGGACCCGCGGTCATAGAAGAGGACTTCTCCCTAACCCTGCTACTGCCTTACCAGCTCATGCAGGTTGATGAATGGGGCAACCTCATTATTCGGACGCGTAAAGGAAGGGAAAGGAACGACTCCGATGGCTAACCAGATTGATCAGATCACGTTGCAGGTTATCAATAACTACCTTGTTACGACCGCCCGCGAGATGGGTGTGGCGATGATGAACACCGCCTATTCTCCCCTATTCAATGAGGGCTTGGATTTCTCATGCGCTATCTTTGACGAAAAGGGCGAGATGATCGCACAAGCCGAATTCTGTCCGGCTCATCTTGGGGCTATTATCTACATCGTCGAGTGGACGATCCAAGAGGTCGGTTTCGAGAATTTCCACCCCGGCGATATTGTGATCCATAACGACCCCTTTCGTGGGGGGTGTCACATTCCCGAGTTCTGCGTCATTAAGCCGGTTTTCTACCAGGATAAAATCATCGCATTTCTCTGTTGCATCGGTCACATGACCGAAGTCGGAGGCATGGTTCCCGGCGGGTTTGCCGGCGACGCCACGGAAGTATTTCAAGAAGGTATTCGGCTACCTCCGGTAAAGATCGTGGAAGCCGGTAAAGATCGGGATGACATCTGGAATATCATCCTCTCAAACGTTCGGACACCTCGGTATGCCTACGGCGACGTCAAGGCCATGATCGGGTCGCTATATGTGGGCGAGAAATCCATGCTCGAACTTATCGACCGATATGGGCTTGAGACCTTCTTTGAAATGAAGGAAGCCATCAAGGATTATTCCGAGCGGCGGATGCGGCAGGAGCTTCGAGAGATGCCTGACGGGATTTACACTTATGAGGGGTATGCCATTGACAACGACGGCATCATAGACGAACCGCTTAAGCTGCGGACGACCGTGATTATCGAGGATGACGAGATGATCGTGGACTACTCCGGATCGGCCAAGCAGGCCCGTGGACCGGTCAACTGTACCTATGGGGTGACGGCTTCGGCCACCTACAATGCGTTGCTGCACCTGACCGACAAAGACATTCCCTCGAACCACGGCTGCTACCGGCCGGTGACCATCATCGCACCGCCGAGCACAATCGTCAACGTGGAGTATCCGGGCGCCAGCGTAGGCGGCAACTCCGAGATTCATCCGCACCTGGTGATGGCGATTTATGCAGCGCTGAAGGACGCTCTTCCGGACCGGGTCTCGGCTTTTGATGGCGGTACTTCTGCGCTATTGGCTATTGGCGGGATACATCCGGATACGGGCGAGATGTTTGCTAACCTGTCCAATGAAGGCTGCGGCTGGGGAGGGCGGGCTACAAAAGATGGTAATGATGGGCAGTGCATCCCCAACGGCAATTGCGCCATCGCCCCAATTGAGGTGTTGGAAACCCGTTATCCGATTCTTCACCGAGAATTCGCCCTCAACGAGGGATCAGGCGGAGCCGGCCGGAATCGCGGCGGACTTGGATATACCCGAGAGATCGAAATTCGGTCGGAGGAGTTGCGGGTATCAGGCTTTATCGAGCGCAATATCATTGAGCCTGAGGGATTCTTTGGCGGACAACCGGGTAAGACATCGGCCTTCCTGGTCAAAGTGCAAAATCGCGACTCTTACCAAACGATGAAGGAAGCATTCAGCACCAAGTGTGACGGAAAGTTCTCCGATATCTATATGCATCAAGGTGAAATAATCCGGCTGGTCACCTCCGGCGGTGGCGGATACGGCGACCCATTGGAACGCGATTTTGAACGAATAGAACGTGACATCGCCGAGCAGTATATCTCCAGAGAACAGGCCGAAGCAGAGTACAGGGTAGTGCTGCGGAAAGATGGCACCGTGGACCCTGAGGCGACGACCCGGCTGCGTAAAAACTCGTAATCGGCAGAATTCACGGTCAAAAGGATCATAATCCAGCCATAGTTGACGGCCGCAGGCCTCGATAAAGCCCCTCTTAATGAACCTCGCCGATTGCCAAGCTTTCCCGCTCCTCACGGAGCGAGCTACATGTAGCCCTCTGCGTGAGCGGAGGGACCGGATCTCCGGTTCATAATCCAGCCATAGTTGATGGCCGTAGGCCTCGATAAAATCCCTCTTGATCAGATTGCAAAAGAAGGTAGCTATCGTTACCGGTGCGGCTCGCGGTCAAGGCGAGGCGGTGGCCCGGCGGTTTGCCCGTGAGGGTGCCCGCGTCGTCGTCGCCGATCGGGAAGCGGAGGGTGCCGAAAGATTGGCGTCAGACATCAGTCAACAGGGCGGGACCGCCGTAGCTGTAACGGCTGATGTCACGGTCGCCGAGGAAGTGGCCGCGATGGTGGAGACCGCAAGGCGCGAATACGGCGCCTTGCACGTGCTCTACAATAACGCGGGTATCTATTTAACCCACGAGGATGCGCCAACGGCAGACTTACTGCCGCCGGTGTTTGACCGGATCATCGATGTGAATCTACGAGGCGTTTACCTCTGTTGTCACTATGCCATCCCTTTGCTCCTGGAAAGTGGAAACGGCGTGATCCTGAATATCGGATCAGTGGCATCGTATGCAGGGGATCCCCTGGCGCATGCTTACGCCGCTGCAAAAGGAGGATTGTTGGCCTACACTCGGTCTATTGCGAACCACTACGGGCCGCGGGGCCTGCGTGCCAATGTCATTTGTCCGGGGTTTATCAAGACTCCGATGAACGAGGAGATATTCAACGATCCGGAAGCCGTGGAACAAATTATCCAGAGCACCATGCTTCGCAAATTCGGCGAGCCGGAGGAGGTGGCAAATCTAGCTGTTTTCCTGGCCTCCGATGAAGCCTCGTTTGTCACCGGGGCTGTCTACATCGTGGATGGGGGTCTGATTAAATAACGTTGTGGAGAGAGATAGGGTCATGCGTCTGAAAGATAAAGTTGCTATAGTAACGGGAGCCAGCAAAGGTATCGGCGAGGCCATTGCCACCGCATTTGTGCGTGAGGGGGCATGCGTGGCTATCTGCAGCCGCGCCAGCACTAAGGATAAAGGCGAGGCCGTAGCCGCTGCCCTTCGTGAAGGGGGTGGCGAAGCACTGTATATTCAGGCTGATGTCTCCGTGATGTCTGATGTCCAGCAGTTGGTCGATGCGACTCTGGACAGGTGGGGGCGTCTGGACGTGCTCTGCAATAACGCCGGAATCGGCATGCTGCGCACCGTGGAAGAGACCACGGAGGAGGAGTGGCGCCACTTGATGTCTATTAACCTCGATGGAGTGTTTCACTGCTCGAAGTGTGCCATACCAGCCCTGCGCCGCTCGGGTGGGGGCAGCATCATCAACCTTGCCTCGGTGGCCAGCTTCGTCGGGTTCCCGGCTGATGCGGCCTACTGTGCCTCTAAGGGTGGTTTATTGATGCTGACCCGTCAGATGGCGCTCGACTATGCACCCGAGAACATTCGGGTAAATGCCATCTGTCCTGGATTCATCCATACCCCCGAACTCGATCACTATTTAGGTCAGAAACCCGACCCTGAGAGCGCGCGCGCCGAAGTCGTAGCCTACCATCCCATCGGGCGCATCGGACAACCGGCGGAAGTGGCTGAGGTTGCCGTCTTTTTTGCCTCCGACGAGTCATCGTTTGTCACGGGAGCCCATCTCGCCGTGGACGGCGGCCTCATGGTGCGCCCGTAACGAAACCCACGGACCTCTTGAGGTTCTGTTTACCACACACCATGCCGAGCACAATCATGCTCAAGACCGCTGCAAGCCGTCCCACCCGATCCATTCGTCTCGATCCTTAGGGGGTAGGATGCGGCCCCACACAGAAAAAGGCCCATCCATCGGGTGTCATCTCGGCCCTCCCCTAATCATCCCACTCAAAAATCACCTTACCTGTCTCCCCTGTGTCAAAGAGCGAGAAGGCTTCAACTGCTTGGTCAATAGTGAAACGTTGGGTAACGATGGCGTCCAGAGGGACAGGGTGTTTGAGCAAGAATTCGACCGCATCGTAATAGGAAGCAATGGAAAAAACCGCATTACTCCTAATTGTAAGGTCTTTCTCAAAAACATCGCCAAAATCGACTGCCAGATCTGATTCCCCAACGCCGACATACACAACCGTGGCGCCACGAGTGGCAACCGATGCGGCCTGCCTTCGAGCAACCGGGCTTCCCGAACACTCCAGCACACCCCCCAACACCTTTGCCCCCGGTTAAGTCTCTAATCGCCTCAACAGGGTCATTTTCCTGGGCGTTGATGACCACCCCCTTTCCCACCTTCTTGGCAAGTTCAATGCGATAAGGGTGAATATCGACGCCAATCCCGCGATACCCCATCCCCATCCCCAGCAACAATCCGGACAGACCAACTGGCCCCAGACCAAAGACCACAAGCGTATCTCCCGAGTGCGCCGGAATTTTGCGCAACGCAGAGAATGATATGCCGGCCGTACACGAAAGCTGCGTGGCCACGGCAAAAGAAAGTTCATCGCGTAAGGGAAGGCAATAACGCGCATCCGTGAGCATATAGTCGGCATGAGAACCATCCTGCGTTCGGCCAAAAGCCCCTCTCACATCATCACAAAATGCGGCATTACCCGAACGACAATCCATGCAGCGCCCACATCCTACCCGGTGATAAACGCAGACCCGGTCCCCGACGGAAGGATAGTCAATATTTGGCCCCACTTCGGCAACAACACCAGCAGGCTCATGTCCAGAGATCATTCCTTTTCGTTCCTGAGCCCATGTGCGGCTGCTGTGATATTTATGCAGGTCGCTGCCGCAAAGACCGGCAACCTTCATCTCAACCACTACCTGCCCTGAACCCGGTTCTGGCTGAGGGAAATCCCGAACCTCAACTTCGCTCTCGCCCAGATAGACAACGCCTTTCATAATTTTCCTCTCATTTTATTTAGTAGATCTTCCATGTCGGCATGACGCTATACGTGACTCGCGGCGGCTTGCCGCCGTTGTGAGAAGCGCCTTGTTATGCTTTTATAATTCACTCAATTTCTTGTGCCAAATACTTACCCCTATGCATTTGCTTTATGACATTTTGCTTTATTTTCGATGATGATGTTAGCGGATCATAGCTAACCTGAATGATCTTTTTTCCCTCAGCCTTCAGATAGGCTTCCACATCTAAATTATGTTGTTTTACCCCCCAGTCTTCTCCAATCACAAATATGTCTGGGTTCAATTCTTTGCAACCAGATACATATTCAAGTTCATGGTAAGGAATTACTCTATCAACACACCGCAAGGCCCTCAGCATTTCCATTCTTTGGTCATGTGGAATAACAGGTACATGGGGCTTGTAAGAATTCACGACGCTATCGGAGGCAACACCAACCGCAACAACATCACCTAAGCTTTTACAATATTCCAACAAGGCCAGGTGACCTACATGTAATAAATCAAATGTGCCTACCGTATATACAATCACCATGACAATTAACTCCTATATATAAAATATTGCCGATTTCCCGATTTTATTATGTTCTAAAAAAGTTTAAAGCCATAGATGCCTGTGATTACAAGCGTATAAACAGCAAGAATACAGACATTGACGGGGTTTCCAGAAAGTTTTGGCGTTTTTATTTGCGAAACATTTAAGGCTGCAATCCCTAAACCACTGACATAAAGGATGACTGAAAATGTGCCTTCACTAACATAACCTTCCAATAAAAATATGAAAACAAGTATTATAGTATTGTTATCAAGCGCCAGCCCTGTGTATTTTGCCCCGCTAGAAAGACCGTATGTGCTGAAATAACTCAGTCGTATTGCACTGGCAACAACCATTATAAATGCGCCTACAAGATATATAGGATCAAATTTTCCGTAACTCAACAGAAGAATGGCTGGAGTGACACCGTAACTCACAATGTCGATTAACACATCAAGCTGCCCCCCAAACCTACTATCGGTCCCTGTTCGACCTTTCATTCTTCGCGCAATAAGCCCATCGGCCCAGTCAAAAGCAACGGACCATATCATGCCAATCATTGCAACGTAATAAACACCCAAGACACTGAAGTAAATAGCGAATATGCTGCACGCCAACCCCGCAAGTGAGCACAAGTTGGGAAGGTCTTTAACATAGGAAAGAATAGTAGGCTGTAATTCTTCAGATTCTTCTTTGGAGGTGGTCATAGATATCTAACAGTGATAATGGTGATTTTCCCGATTTTTTATCATGAGCATGAGATTTTTTAGCATAACGTCAAAGCTAGCGACGGTGAGCTTGCTCGCCGTTCGCTACGCTACATGGTTCGGCTACGATTCCGGAGCACTTCTGAGCTTCTCAAGGGTTTGGATGAAGAAGTAGGCCTTGTGCACTACCACTTTCCCATGAGCCATCAGCTCTAGTTCGGTCACCTCGTCTGATACCCAACCAATATGTATCACCATCTTCCGGTAGTCGTTGTCCGGTGAAAGACCATTGATCCAAGACCATAGCCCGTCAATCTGATAGCCACCAGATTCATGCTGCTTCCATGTTCCTCTGATTGTTCGTCCGCTCATCCCGTGTGGGTCCGATTTAAATACCCCATCCCGGTAGAAGAAAAACAGGGAACTGCCATCCGAAAGAACAAGCCGACCTTCGCTTGCTATTACGGCCATCGGATCAAGTAGATCTTCTGCGAGTAACCCAAGCGGGCCAATGCAGACTGCAATTAGCATGGCGATCACGGGGAGGATTTTTCTCATATCTTTGTTTCTCGCCGAACGTCTTACGGCTAATTTGCGGGTCTCCACGCGGAAACCCTTTGGGCAAGTATATTTTATCCTAACAGTCGGTATTTACCGTTCTCGAAGAGGACTCATAATCCCTTGGTCATATTTTTGAGCCCAACGCAGACAACGTTTGACCCGGTCCTGCTGGGGGATGGGGGCAGCGCTCCAGCGATGGGTCCGGCGCTCGGCTGGATCTAGAAGTCGTTTTCGTCGAACCAGTAGCCACGTATCTGGGCCATGGGCGCGTCATCGACGATGTAGTTGACGCAGAAGATGCGCTCGTCATCGAGCACAACCCAGCCGGTGTAGCCCCCGTCGGAGCGTGGGCTGCGGTCGTGGTCGAGGGGCATGATGATGCCTCCCTGCCGTGTCAGCTCTCGTGCCTTGGCGCTCTCGACCGTCTCCAGGTAGGCCATGGTATTGCGGGCCCAGTGAGAGATGTCGCCCTGCGACTGGCTCGATGTCGTTGCCAACTCCTCCAGTTGACTCTTGGTCCAAGGCCCGGGCGCACCCAGGGTCCCGGCCTGCTGATAGCGGTAGATGACCATGACCTTGCCGCTGGGAAGGAGCCCAGCCACGGGGTCGTGTGCGCCATCCATGGGCGTCTCGTAGAGGCCTTCCCAGGTGCGCCCCTCGTCGTTCGAGAAGGCCTTGAAGGCAGGCAGCCCGCGCGCGGCATGAGTCCCGCCTAGCCCGGAGTCCTCCCGAATATAGCAGACCAGTTCGCCGTCGGGCAGGAGCAGAATGCTTCCTTCACTCAGTTCGTAGCGTTCGTCACGGCCCACGATATAGGGGCCCTGCCATGTCTTTCCCTGGTCCTCTGAGCGGTGGACGATCTGGGTGCAACTGCCTTCACGGTCGTAGTGGTCCTCCTTCATGCGGACGGACGTCGCTAGCAACCATGCTCCTGAGGGCAGCTCGACGATACGGTCAGGACAGATGCCGAAGACTGATGAGTGTTCCGGCTTCGACCAGCTCTCGCCCTCGTCTTCGCTCCACCAGAAGACGATGTGAGAATTGGTTAAATCGGTGTTCTCGTCCGGAGGAGAGGGGAACACATCGCACAAGGCGAGGAGACGGCCATCTTTTAGCCTCTGGATGTGGGGCAGGTTCCACTTGAGGACCACGCCATCCTTGTCCGAACGGGCCTCGACGATGGGGCGGCGCGAGGACCAGGTGTGTCCGTCGTCAACGCTCGTACGCGTGGCCACGCTCGAGAAATGGCGGACTGTATGCCCGTCACTTTCGCGGTAGATGCAGACTAGCTTGCCGCTGGGCATGCGGGCCACGTCGGGCAACAGCTCGTAGACACCGTCGTCCCGTGACACGGTCACCTTCTCGATAGGCATGTTCGGCCCTCCTTCAGCTCACTAGCTGAGTTCTTCCATACATCGTATTTCATGTTTAGCGTTGACTCTTGTGTATAGTCACCTTCGATGCGGCTCAACCCGAGGGAAAGTCAGGGAGAGACGGCACCTATAAAGATATTGATATTCCCGAATATTGTGATGTTTCAAGCAAAAGGCTAACGATTTCGGCGAGCATTTGATTGAATGGCCGGTCAAATCGCCTAAACGTTAAAGCTGACCCAGACCTGACCTGAGGGCGTACGTTGATTGCGAGTTATAGTTTCGAACTATCATTTCGGGTTCGATCCACAGCGGGTCAGGTCTTGGCGTCCAGCGTCTTGTTCTGTCGGTATTGTTGATGGCGATTACACGTTTAGAATTGTCGAAGTCATATCTCGAAAAACCGGTAATACTTCAGTATTGAACCAGCTATTTTTTGCCTGCCAAATGTTGTTCCTCGGTGAGGGATGAGGCAATACAAAGTAATCCGGTAAGTATTGCATGAAATTTCTCACAGTGGAGGTGAGTGTTTTTTTGGGATCTTTGAGGTAGTAGTCTTGGGCATACTTTCCAACCAGTAGGATCAGTCTGAGTTGTTCCATTCCCTCAAACAACGGGAGATGCCAGAGGGGAGCGCACTCCTTTCGTGGAGGCAAATCTCCGCTTTTCCCCTTTCCTGGATAGCAGAACCCCATTGGAATAAGGGCTATCTGCCTCTCGTCGTAAAAAGTGGAGTCATCAATCCCCATCCATCGCCTGAGATTCTCCCCACTTTGATCATCCCATGGCACACCGGTCCGATGGACTACCGCTCCAGGTGCCTGACCAATGATCGCAATGTTGCTCTGTCGATGAGCCGCCACAACAGGTCGTGGCTCATGCCCAAGTGATTCTGCACAGACAACGCATCGCCGCACCTCAACCAGCAGATCTTCCATCTTATTGGGTGGCGTATCCATCATGTTTCTAGACAGAACGCTTTTAGCAGGCGCGCGCTTTTCAGCGTCGCCTGCCTAAGCTTGTTGAACTAAGCCGCTACGCGGCGGCTCCTCATTTCGGACAGTTACTGGGCTAGGATTGATAGTCGGTGGTAAGGTGTGATTCCTCCCGGCCACACGGGGTGGCCGGGAGTTTCGATTAACGGATTCAAACGAAAGGAATCACGCCATGAAACGTACTCACACCTATCGGTGCTGGCAAGAACGGATGCTCGATGACATGACTCTGCACGGGTATGCGCAAAAGACACAGGAAGTCTATCTGAGGGCAGCCGAAAGGCTCTCGGAGTTTTGCGCGGGAAGATCGCCGCGATCGGTCACGATTGAAGAGCTGCGGCAGTTCTTCATCTACCTTAAAACCGTCAAAGTCTACAGCCGCCCAACCTGCACGAGCTTCATCTGCGCGATCAAGTTCCTGTTCGAGAAGACGCTCAAGCGGCGCTGGCCCCAAGAGACGATTCTGGTGCGTCCACCGCGCCAGTCGCGCCTTCCGGTCATTTTGACCCCGGAGGAAGTCGGGAAGATCCTGCGGGAGGTGAGAGAAGCGCACCATCGCTGCTGTCTGGGCGTGATCTACTCGTGCGGGCTGCGCCTGGGAGAAGGCTTGAGCCTGAAGATCGAGGACATCGATGCGGGGCGCATGGTCCTGCACATTCGTGCCGGGAAGGGACAGAAGGACCGCTATGTACCTCTGCCCGAACGCGCTCTGCTGGCGTTGCGACGCCAATGGCGGCGTCATCGCAACCCTACCTGGCTTTTTCCTGCTCCGGGCCATGGGGGCATCGGCTGCCCGACGGCCCAGCGGCCCATGTCACGAACCAGCCTGCAGCGGGCCTTCCGGCTGGCTCTGAAGGCCACCGGAAGCCGCAAACAGGCACATATCCATACCCTGCGTCATTCCTACGCCACCCATCTGCTCGAGTGTGGCGAGAACCTCAGGCAGATTCAGAACAACCTGGGCCATCAGTCCCCTCAGACTACGGCGCTCTACACCCACCTCACCGAAGTGGTACAAAAACAGGCCACCCAACGGCTCAACGCGATGATCGCCCACTTGTAGCGCCTCAGCGCATCCATACTGTCCATGCCCGAACTGACGGAGGTTTTCCGCCGGTATGGGGCGGCCTATCTGCAGCGCTTTGGCGAACACATCCTGCCCAGCCACCGGCGTGTCATGCGCGATATCTTATCGTGCCGCACGCCGCTGCTGGGCGGCTGCGTTTACCACTGCGCGCCCTGCGACCGCACCCATTACAGTTACCATAGCTGTAACAACCGGCACTGCCCCAAGTGCGGAAACGCCGATGCTTCCGAGTGGTTGCAACGCCAGGAGCATCTGCTGCTCCCCTGTGCCTATTTCCTGGTCACTTTCACCATTCCCAGCCAGCTGCACCAATTTGCACGCAGCAATCAGAAGCTCTTCTACCACCTGCTCTTCCGCTGCTCCGCCGACGCTCTCCTGCAGCGCGGCCGGCAAAAGCGGCTCCTGGGCGGCCTGCTCGGCTTCATCGGCATCCTTCACACCTGCACCCGTCGCCTCGATTATCACCCTCATATCCACTACCTCATCCCCGCCGGCAGCCTTTCCACGAACGCCAGGAAGTGGATGCGATTGAAAAAGCCCGACTACCTCCTTCCGGTCCAGGCACTTTCCTATTCCTTCCGCGAGAACATCAAAGCCGCCCTCACCAAGAAGCTTCTCACCGATCAGGTCGACCCCCAGATCTGGAACTGCGACTGGGTCGTCCATGCCAAACCTGCCGGCAGCGGCCTGCCGGTTTTAAAGTACCTCAGTCGCTATGTCTTTCGTACCGCCCTCAGCAACAACCGCATCCTCTCCGCTAACAATGACGCTGTCACATTCGCCTATAAAGATTCCCACACCGGCCGTCCCTGCACCTGTTCTCTGCCTCCATTAACCTTCATTGCCAGGTTCCTCCAGCATGTCCTCCCACGCGGTTTCACCCGTGTCCGCTACTACGGATTCTTCAGTCCTGCCAATCGAGCCAAGCTGCAGAAAGTCCGATCCCTCCTCGCTGCAGCTTTTGCCCGCCTCGAGGCGCTCACAGCAGCAAAGAACGACCCCGCACCCTTCCGCTGTCCCAACTGCCACCGGCCCATGCAGATCCTCGCCTTACTCCCCCGCATTCGATCACCGCCCAGTTTCTTTCCTTTCTCACTTCCATCTGTTGCCCATGCCTGATCACAATCAGAATAGCGGCCTCTATTCTGCTCCGCTCTCTTTACGTACCCTTCGCATGCCCGGCTGTGCAAACACTTCTTGGGCCCGATCTGTCTCATCTCACCGATACCTTCGAGCTCTTTCTCCTGCTGAAACCTATCAGCATTCCGCCTCCGCCGCGGGCCTCCTTCTCCTCCCAAGCCCCCTTATCCCTAAACTCGTAAACCTTTAATCCGCAAACGACACTCCCCTTCAGTCCCTGCGGCTCAGTCCAACCCTGTGATGCAACTCAGCTCCGCAAGCTCCGCTGACCTACATCACTTGATTCGTTGATGCAACTCAGCTCCGCAAGCTCCGCTGACCTACATCACTTGATTCGTTAAGCCCTTTATAGTAGATGGCAATTCCCTAAACGTAGCGACCTTGGCAGTTGCTTTGGACAAATCGTGAGCTGCAGTGAACTCGTTTGCAACCACGATGCAGTCAATACCCGCCGCTATTGCCGACTTCAACCCTCTCGCCGAGTCTTCAATAACTACCGTTTCAGCGGCAGTAGCACCAAAGCGTTGGAGTCCTCTCAGATAGGGTTCGGGATGTGGTTTAGCTCGCTCGTAATCCTCCCGAGTTAAATAGAATTCCATATGATCCAGGATGGATCGCCTTTCGTGTATTAAGGCGAAATCAGGTAGTTTGGAGGTAGTAATTATGCCCATCCTGTACTCACCTGCGAGTACGTCTAGCGTTTCCAAGACACCCTCGATTTCGATGTCTTCGGTCATCAGGTATTCCTGGTAGTACTGGTTTCTTAGTTCTCGGCCACGATTAATTTCAGATTCTGATATTCCTGAAACTCGTGCCGCCTCCCACGCGGAAACCCCATTGGCCATATTCACTAAATACGCGTCTCGTGGGAGATCAATTCCGAGAGATGCCAGCGCTCGTTTGTTTGCAAGATAATACCACTGTTCTGTTTCGACTAAAACCCCATCATGGTCGAAGAGAATGTATTTTTTCACTTCTGCGCTCGATTCAATTTTTTGGATAACGTTTAAGCTGAGTCATCCGCGACTTAGAGCGCGGCAGAATAATACAAAAAACGAACAAAATACGGAAAAACATGAACACGCGGCGGGTCGCGGATCGATTTCCAGCGTCTTGTTATCCGCCATTTTGCTCGTCACGGCATGATTCTATCGCAGCCAGCCTTTGGGAATCGCTGATTTCGCGAGAACGATCATTGCTGCGCCTATTATTATAGCCACCAACGGCATCACGATCGCGGGCGCACCCATTGCGCTAATCGCGTCGGTGAGGAACCATATGTTCGACGTCTGCGCAAGCACACCGATAATGGAAATGACGAATAATAGCAAAGCCCAATTCTTCCTGAGCAGCAACGCTATACAGCCAAGTGTTCCTCCAAACACCTCACAGGCAAACACGATATTCACCCAAAGCGGAATATTTTGAAACAAGTGTTGTTGATTCTCGGGCATCGCCATGATGGCGTCGTCAGTCATAAATAGCCGCATGAAAAAGGCCGACGTGTCCATCAGATACCACAACAGCGCGACAACAGAAATTACCCAGAACCAGACAGGTGGCGATGTTTTGCATGAACTTTCCGTTGTGCGCGTTTCAGTCGAGTCTTCATTCATAGGATTACTCCATGGGAAAAGTGATTGTCGGTTTCAAGTATAATCGTCGACACTGAAAACGCGACATGGGACACCAGCCGCGGTTCAATGTGGAATCGAATCGGATAACGTTTGAGTGCACTCGTGGCGGCGCTCGCCGGCATTGAGTGGCACAACTGGTTGGCTGTGTTTTGACCGCACGAACATTCAATGCTCCTGGTCGCTTGAAAGCTTCGCCTTTAGATTTGCTGGATGTGGCAGTCCAAATTCCGAATCGTAATCTCGTGTCGCTTCGGCAAGAAAACCAGGACCTTCGATCTTAGGTTGGTCGGTTCGATGTTTCAGGAATAACTCCTCAAAGCCGCCAGGATAGAAGGAGACGAGCATTACTACCGGCTTCCCGGATGTGTTCTGATAACCGTGAATCACACCCGGCGGCACTCGAACGTAATCACCGGGCCTCAACGTAGCCACGGTTTCGTCGATAAGGAATTCCAAGGTGCCTGATCTAATGAAAAATCCCTCCTCACACTCTCTGTGAATGTGAGGTCCGTAGTTCCGTGGCTGATCGCCGGTTATCTTCTCACCGGCCGCAACTGTCCACTCGAGAAGGGAATACCGGCCATCCGTTTCGGAACCGGAAACGATAATTCGCACACGATCATCTTCGTCTTGAAACGAAACACCGCCAGATTTCCGTATTACTTTGGCCATGGAAATGTCCTTCGAGAAAGTGCCCAAATCTTCTGTTTTATTGATTCAGCCAACGCTAAGAGGAGGTATGGCGATGGAGCGGAGCGTAATCGACATTGCCTCGCTCGTCTAGTTGGGATTTCGATTCTGCCGCCAAATCCTCGTAGCCCTTACTTGCGTTAGATATAGACGAGACAGTTATTCGCTCTGAGGAAATCGTATCTCATTGACGGCTTCGTTGATAGCGAACAAACCTGCCCCCAGTTGCAGCTGAACCAGGGTCTGGACGGGGATGATTTCAGCTTGATCGTTCACGTAGCGTGTATTGGTTTCGAGCAACTCAAGCAATTGTGCCGCCCGATCATGCTCACCCAGTATAGCAGCCAATCGCCAGACCGCTCCCGCCGGCCGCAGGGCAATGTAATAAACCGACGAACCGGTGTGCTTCCATACTTCCGATAGTGTGGCATTACGCGAATGGCCGCTCTGCTCTCTTAGCTGCTTGAGGTGCCGTTGGAATGTGGCAAGTGATACCATCTGCAGCCGTTCATCCGTGGCAGTCACTAAACGCATGATCTGCGGATCATCTCGCTTCACGGCCTCTGCTCTCAAGGCTTTGTACTGATCAGCAAACTGCCTTATTATTTCTTCTTTCAATTCGAGGCCCGTGTACTTCACCTCTTCAATTGTGAGATCAGACTGCGACTCGTCATCCTGGTGCCGCGTCTTCCAGAACGGGACTTCGAAAATAAACAGATGGCTTCCGAAGCGAAATTTGTTGGCGTACTCGAGCGTGCTGCCGCCGTGGAAAAAGCGAGAATGTGAGTAATCGAAGTTCGGATTGTGAATGACCCCGTCTGGATCAGCAACTTTGATGAACAGGAAGGTGCAATGTCGGAAACGCTTCCTGAGGTTGCCGTTTACACACAGCGCCGCAATGAGTAGGTCGAGCGTCAAGACGCCGATCGGTTCGGCGGGATGCACCGCGCCAAGGAGAAGCAAAGAAATGGGGCCATCGCCAATTCGAAGTAGCTCGACGGGTCGTCCTTCTGCCGAGGAACCGACGGTTTCGACCGTGATAGTGCCCACATACTCCTGGGTGAGGCGCCGGGAAGCGGCGCGAATCTCCCTGAGAGTGGGGTAATCCGTGAGGTCGGGAACGGATCGAGAGACGCCCTCGAATAGCTCCGTGATTTCCGTTGGTTCGTCAATCGGTCTCATTCTTCATTCAAACCCATCGTTTGAGTCCACTGATGGCATTGGATTCCGTCGTTGACCGGCTCGGCTTCCGATAGGTTGCTCAGCTGCCTTTTGCGAGTCACATAAATTCTGGTCAGTCTAGATCGGCGCTGAATTCGGAAGGAAGCGCCACGCTTCGCCTGGCGCACTAACGTATGAGCGGAGGCGTGACCGGCCAAGCGAAATCACTTGAAACCGACGGCACAAACCGGCAATGCCGCCCGCGCCTGGGTCGACTTAAAGCCGTTTCGAATTTAATATGAATTGCGATCAAGTATTTCCTGCCTTCTGTCCAACGCCAAGGCACAGGACGATCGCTCACCAGGATGCCACTTTCAATCCGATGCACGCCCGCTGCGCGATCGTTTGGTTCACAATCGACCGGGCCTTCGTCGAAAACGGCTGCATGTGGTTCCTTCCGGGATCGCATAAGCTGGGCGTTGTAGAATGCCTGGAGAACCACCACATCGAGGATGAAGACCAGTATGGAGAATCGGTCTCGATCGAGCTCGAGCCCGGGCAGGCGATGATCTTTTCGGACCTCCTGATTCATGCCTCCCCGCAATTGGACTCACGACAGGGTACGGGACGGCTTTACGGCTACCTATGCGGCCGAAGAGCTTGTTCCCACACTCGGGACCGAGAGGGGGTCATGGCAGGGCTAGTTGACGCAGAAGAGGCTTTACAGCTTCGGGCAGGTTGTCGTAAACGGAGCGCTCGACGGGCGGGAACACGGTCGGCTTGCCGTTTGTCTCGACCACCATGCGCTGGAAATCGGGCGATCCCTCCACCGTGGGTTGCATGTTCAACCACCAAGGTGCGTAGCCCACATTCATGGCGACCCGCGGCTCGTCGCTCCGGTTCGTCGTCACGCTGTGCCACAGTCGGCTGTCGAACAGCATGACGCTGCCGGCGGCGCCTGAAATCTGCATTTCCGACGGATGCGGCGCCTCGCTGTCGTGTATGTCGCCACCTGACGGGTTCGTCCGGGTGCGGTGGCTGCCAGGTATGACGAGCGTCCCTCCGGTGCGGGGAGAGAACTCCGTCAGCATCCAGATCGAGGACAGCTTCAGCACCGCATCGGCATACGGTGCCGGCAGGTGGGAGGCATTCGTCTGATTGAACGGCCAGTCAGCGTGCCAGTAGCCGCGATCGTTCTTCGGGTAGTTTACCAACGCGTTCACGTTCGTGATGCGGACGAACTGCCCGAACAGCTCCTCCGCGGCCCCTACAATGCGCTCATCGGCGAGGTAGGGTGCGAAAGACTGGTCGAGGTTGAGCAGCCCGACCACGCCCCGCACGCCTGTAGCTCCGATCCGGTGCCCCTGGCCGCGCACCTTGTCTGCCTTCGCATCCGCCTCCTCGGCTTGGGTTTTCTGGGAGGCGAAAACGCTATCCCGAATCCCCCCTACCTTCTCCGGGGGTATCACCTCTTCAATTATACAGTAACCTTCCACGCCGAGGTGGCCGAGAATCTCGTCGACAGTCTGCATAGCTGGTTTAACAGATCGGAAATCGCTTTCTGGCCGTCCGAGGCGTTTGCTCGGACTCTTGAGCCGAAAGCGGCGATTCCATGGAATCAGTATCACGAAACGAGGTGCGGGAGTCCAGCATGGATGCAGGACAAGGTCTGCGATTATCGTGAATCATTCGAATTCGGACCGGGTCAGCCGTTGCTCTCTATGCGCTTCGATTCTTTCCTCTAAGCCTCCGAGTTCTGAAAACCAACACCTCGACAGCTCACTATGGGACCAGCGATGACGAGGGGACCTTTCTCAATTATTTCCGGAGTATTCATTTTCTCCGCATAACGTTCGAACGCAGGTACGGCGTCAGCCGTTACCTGCCGTGATTGGTTCTGCGAAGCCGGGGCTGTACCGAGAATCCACAAGAAGGCAAATCTTAGGCGGTTTAGATTGTTTCATGCGACGGGACCTAGTCTCATGTCCGATAATTAAGTTGAATTAATCTGTCTTACCATGTTATGCTATCGGCATGGCAAGACCCATATCCATAATTGAACTTACAGATCTTGAGCTGCAAGAGTTGCAGCGTCGCGTGAAAGCACCGACAGTATCCGTGCGCGACAGCCTTCGGGCGACAATCGTACTGCGTCGTTCCGAAGGCGTCAAACAGGCGCAGCTCGCGGAAGAACTCGGGGTTAGTGTGCCCTGCGTGAACAAGTGGTCGCAACGCTTTGAGCGAGACGGCTTGGAGGGATTGCGGGACAGGAAGGGACGAGGACGGCCCCGATGGATACCGGCGGGCAAGGTTGAGAAGGTCATTACCGAGGCTACACGACCGCCGAAGCCACGCACTCGCTGGAGTGTTCGCACCATGGCCAGGGAGGTGGGGATTTCCCCCGACAGCGTGCAGCGCATCTGGCGGGCTAACGATATCAGGCCTCACTTGGTCAGGACGTTCGAAGTGTCCAATGACAAGTACTTCGAGCAGAAGTTCTGGGATGTGATCGGCTTATACCTGGATCCGCCAGAGCGGGCCCTTGTATTGTGTTGCGACGAAAAGAGCCAATGCCAGGCTTTGGAGCGGACCCAGCCGGGCTTACCTCTTGGCGTGGGAGAGATTTGCACCAAGACACATGACTACAAGCGACACGGGACCATTACGTTGTTTGCAGCCTTGAATTATCTGGACGGCAAGCTCATCGCACGCACCGAACAGCGGCATACCCATGTAGAATGGTTGCGGTTCTTGAAGCAAATCGAGCGGGAGACACCCAAGCAGCTGGACTTGCACTTGATCGTTGACAACTACTGCACGCACAAGCAACAGAAGGTCCGCAAGTGGTTGTCGCGCCATCGGCGTTTTCACATCCACTTCACCCCGACCAGTTCGTCCTGGTTGAACCTGGTCGAGCGCTTTTTCGGCGAACTGACCCAAGATGTTATCAGGGATGGTAGTTTTACCAGCGTCAGGCAATTGGTCGAAGACATAGAAACCTATCTGGCTGAAAGGAACCTCGACCCCAAGCCTTACAGATGGAAGGCGAAGGGAGAGGAAATCCTGCGCAAGATCCAGCGCGCCAAACGTGCCTTGGCAAAGCAGACAGGGAAAACTGATTAATTTATGTTATTTATCGGACACCACACTAGGTCGTTTCTGTTTGAGTAAAGATTAAATGATGACCGGCATGCCACACCCAATCAGAAGTAGCACGGTATCCGCGTAACCATAGTCCGTCGTCGAGTCGTCTCAGATAAAAGCCGTTCGGAAATCGGTCGTCTTCAGAAACCTTCTTCGACGCTATCGTAATAGCACCTGACCCCGGAATATATGCTTTATCGAAATAAAAACCTGCGGGCTGATCAAGATACTGTAACCTCAGATGAGGCCCCAGTTCAAGCGAGCACAGCTCCAAACCCACCTCGCTCGCTCTTTCAAAGGTCTGAGCCGCAGTGGCTCCCCCAGGGAAACCAAGGTCGCGAAGGGTCAGCTCCACGGTCTTCAGCTTGTAGGAAGTATCAGAGGTAATAAAACGATCATCAGCGAAGAGTCTCTCTGCAGACACATTCATCGAAATCGAGTTTCTCTGCAATTCCTGGATAAGCTCCGACTTCGTAAGGCCGCCCACGTCAACGGTTCTGGTGATGGTAGGACAATTGGGGTAGATACTCTCCGTTTCGATTTGCATTCGTGCGATTTTCAAAATGTGGCCGCTTGGTTCTGCATTTCGTCGGTTTTCTCGTACAGTCCGTCTCAAAAGTCCGCGCCCCCGCATTGCTAAAATTCAACGAAGTATCGGTAATGTCGTTGGTCGACCTGCTCGGCTGTACGTAAGACAACGAAATGCTCGGCGGTGTCTTCGATCGTCCACCCAAGATTGGTGAGAAAGAAGGATACCGCCCGCTCGATTCCAGGATAGTCGTAGTCATCCAACATTATTATCCCACCTCTGCGTACCATGCGTCCAAGGTAAAACAAATCGAGAAACACCCCGTCAAATCGGTGGTTGCCATCAATAAATCCGAGATCGAAACTCCGACCTTCCTTCAGAAACTGCGGTAATGCAATTTCCGAAAACTCTGCATGGTGCTCTACGAGTCTGCTAATTCCCGCCTCTTCAAGAACCTGTAGTCCGCAGTCCGCGAACCTCGTTGCCTGACTAGGATCAAGGACGATATGGAGCGCGTCTGGCCGCCCGTTCGAAAGCAAACCTTCGCAGATGTGTAGCGCAGAGAACCCGTAGCCAAGACCAATCTCGATTGTCTGAGAAGCGTCTTCACGCGCTACCCATTTCCGCAGCACTTCACCTTCCACAGGACTCACGGCTACGGGAAATACGCTGTGTTTTGTGCCATCAGAACGAGCGACAACGGAGCCCTCCGCCACCAAGCGCTCAATTACACTGCGTACCCTGTGGGCCGTCACATTTATAATCTCGGGCTCATCCACTGCCATGATCACTTCGTTCCCGCATATTCGGTTGCAGAACAGTGTTATGGGCTCCACTGAGTGGTGGATATTATGGGCAGCGATGGAGAGAAAAAGTGGGCCGGGTGCCCGCATTCGTTCCCTCGGCGGTCGGTCGTGAGCGTAGGTTCCATGGGCTTTTCAGGCGATTCCTTCGCAAGACTCGCCAAACTTTTGGAGCGAGGCAATCCCGATTTGCGCACCGGCAAAAGCTACACTCGGATGCCGCCTGAGCACACTTTTACCCCTGTTGGAAAGCAAAACTTACACTCAGTCGTGGATCTCACGCATGAAGATCGTCCATTTTCCTCGCTGGGCAGAGATCCTTGAGAGGGCTGAAATCGACCTCGCGACAAAGAGAGGCGGATAGCTGCTTGCGGGACAAACCCCGGCGCATACTTCGTGGTAAACCTTGTCGTGAGCTTCGTCGCCTTAATGAATGAGTCGGAAACTCCCAGTCCCGATCTCCCAGTTGCGTTTCCCAACGGCGACGCATCGAACGGGCCACTTTCGAGTGCGGCGACTTGGCGCCGCTTTGGGCAGTCGGCGGCTCGACGCCGGCTGGATCGCTTCCACTTGCCAGCTTGCGGACATCTTCTTTTTGAACTTGATCATTCCCTGTCCCGATAAGTCGGGACTGCAGGGTTCTAAAAAAACACCTAGTAGGACGACACCCGGTCCCGAAGGGTAAAAAGCCGTAGATTCCCCGTAGCTCTTGACCGGGCGAAGCATTGGCGAAGACTGTTGCTGCGGGGAGTAGGCTTTTTAAGGGTGTCGTTCAATGACAGGTAACTGGGTATACTCTGAACCGGCAAAAGTGGAGTGCCTCAGCCGGTTCGCCGGCGAGCCAGGTCTCGCCTGAGGAAAGCGGCGCCGGGCCGCCGCACTCGAAACAAGGGCGCAGCCGCCGCCGAAGTTTCACTCCTGTTGGATCCGCCAAGGGTCAGCGCAGCCGGGGGCCAGACTAATCCGGGAAATCAGCGCGGCGCAGCGACCGGCTACCTATCGATTCGATAGAAAGGCATGCAAGCGGAAGGCCAATTTCGGACCTATGCCCTCAACTTCCTGCAACTGCAATTCGGTTGCTTGTTTCATACGCCGGAGGCTTTTGAAACGCTCGAAGAGCGCCCGCCGTCTTACCGGTCCGAGACCCTCGAAGTCATCGAGTATGGTTTCCCGGATGCGCCGACTGCGAAGCTCTGCGTTGAAGGCGTTGGCAAAACGATGGGCTTCGTCACGAATGCGTTGAAGCAGCTTGAGTCCTTCGTGCTGCCGGTCGAGGCGCAGGGGCGGCCGCTCGTCCGGAAAGACTACGGTCTCCTCCTTCTTGGCCAGCCCGATAATTGGAGGCGGCTCGAGGTCATGCTCAAAGAATGCGCGTAAGGCCGCACCCAACTGTCCTTTACCGCCATCGATTACCACCAGATCGGGAAAGCGCTTGCCTTCGTCGCTGAGTCGGCGGTAGCGCCTTCCCACCACTTCCTGCATGGCCCGAAAGTCGTCATTACCGATGAAGCCGCGGATGCGGTAACGCCGGTACTGGCTTCGGTCGGGTTTTCCTCCCCTAAAGTGGACTAAAGAAGCAACCACGAATGTGCCCGAAATATGGCTGATATCAAAGCACTCGAGATGCTCTGGCACGGTGGCCAGCCCCAGGGAAGTCTTGAGCTGCTCGAGAACCGCGGCGGGCGCCACCGGATTGAGCGGATCGCGCTGAAACTTCCGTGTGCGCAGCAACGTCTTCTCCAAAGCGAATACTATATCCCGCAGACGGGCTGCCTGTTCGAACTCAAGCTTCTGCGCTGCCGCATCCATTTCATCTCTGAGTTCGCTCAACCATTTTCGAGACTTTCCCTCGAGAAACACGCAGGCGCGTTCAACGCGCTCCCTGTATTCTTCCCCGCTAACTTGATTTGCGTGCCCGTAGATCTCGGAACGCATATCATCGTAGAGCAACCACCGCCCATCCCCCTGTCGAACGGGCTTAGCGTCGCCCAACAGGATTCCAAACTCTCGTCTCATCTCAGCCAAGGTGCGCCGAAGCAGCCCCGCATGGGCGAAAGGCCCAAAGTACCATGACTGCTCGTCTTTACGGATCCGCGTCAATCGAAAACGAGGCAGGGCCGCCGCGGTGTCCACCCGCACCAACAGGAAACGCTTATCATCCGTAAAATCGGTATTGTACTTGGGCTTCCATCGCTTGATGAGCCGCCCCTCGAGCAGGAGAGCCTCAGCCTCCGAGCGTACTTCAACCACTTCCAGATCATACACCGTGTGGAGAAGTGCGCGTATTTTGGGCTGCTGGGTGAGGAGCCGCCGGGATGCCTGAAAGTAGGTAGAGACCCTCTTCTTCAAGTCCTTAGCCTTACCCACATAAATGATATGCCCGAAGCGGTCCTTCATCAGGTAAACGCCCGGTCCATGCGGGAGTCCCCGCACCTTCTCTTTGATCTTTCCGTTCGCCTGGACTGGCATGATCTGTCGGAGTGCTCAGCGGAAAGGCGAGTACCTCAATAGGGCCGCGGATTGAGCGACACCATTAATAAGCTTTCTCTCCGCAGCAACAGTCTTCGCCAAAGCTCCGCCAGTCAAGAGCTGCAGGGAATCTACCGCCTTTTACCCTACGGGGCCGGGTGTCGTCCAGGTGTCGTCGTTTGACTGATCGCGTTTCCTTAGGTTAACGCGTATGCGACTGGTCGGGACAAGGAATGATCAAGTTCCAGGGGAACTGGTGTTCCCCCCTTGCCTAAAATGCGAGTTCATGCCATGTTTCAGCGGTGCAAAGCGGCTCAGATGATTGGAAAAACCAGTCGTTTTATTTACTTCCGAAATGAGCAAATCGACTCGAGTGGATGTCATTAACGTGGGCAATGAACTGCTGCTCGGCATCAGGGATAATTCGCACCTCACCTACCTGGGCAAGCATCTATCCCGACACGGCCTTCCTATTCGACGAAGCCTCGTCTCAAGGGATCGGCCGCAGGATCTGGAGGAACTGTTTCTAGGCGTCTGCAGAGACGCTGACATCGTGATCACGACAGGGGGCCTGGGCCCAACTTCTGACGACATCACCCGCGAAACGATTTCTCGGGCCTTAGGCCTGCCGCTCAGGCGCAACCCGCAAGCGGAGGCCTCTATCCGGAAGCGATTTTCGCGCATGGGCCGCCAGGTTTACGAGGAAGTCTTGCAGCAGGCGGACATCCCGGAGGGAGCGGAAGTCATCCCTAACCACTTTGGCACCGCGCCCGGCATATGGTTGGAAAAAGACCAGCAAACGGTAATCATGATGCCCGGTCCCGGCGAGGAATTAAAGCCCATGCTGGAAGGATTCGTGCTTCCCCGCCTTCAGGATAAGGGCCTTGCCGTAGCGGACGGTTCCTACCTGCAATTGCGCACGTTCGGCGCCGGGGAAGCCGAGTTGGAGGCCAGGATAAATCCGCTTCTCGACCAGGCAGGCAATCGCGTTGCGGTAGCTTTTTGCGCGCATGCGGGCATGGTTGATCTGCGGTTGAGCACAAATGACGAGCACCTCTCTCAGGACGAACTCAACACCATTGCCCAAGCCTGCCGGAAAGCCATTGGCGACGACTTTGTCTGTCTTGGTGAAACCAGTCTGGCTGAGCTCGTGCTCAATCAGCTCCGGGAACTGGGAAAGACCATGGCGGTGGCCGAGTCCTGCACCGGAGGATTGCTTTCAAACGCATTTACAGACATTCCGGGCGCATCGAAATCATTCGCCGGAGGGGTAGTATGCTATACCAATGATGTCAAAGTGCAGATGCTTGGTGTTCCGGAATCGATTATTCAGCAGCACGGATCGGTCAGTGCGGAATGCGCAGCAGCCTTGGCCACGGGAGCGGCGGAGCATTTCTTCAGTGATTACGCCTTGAGCATAACCGGGTTTGCCGGACCCGCCGGGGGCACACCTGAGAATCCTGTCGGCACCATCTTTCTCGGCTATTTTTCGCCTGTCGGCGTTTGGTCAAGGAAAGTGGTCTATCCCGGAAGTCGCCTGGCCGTGAAAGCCCGGGCCGTTCATGCGGCTCTGGATTGGATAAACCGGAACCTGCGCGAATACCAGATGGAGGACTTGCTCGCCAGTATGTCCGCTTATTCCTGAGACGCTCATGAAGGCCAAGCCTTTCATCTTTGTCTGCGGACCTGACGAGTTTCTGGTAAATAGACTGAGCGCCACGCTATTTAAGGAGAAGGTTGCGCACGTAGCCGACGAGTTCGGACGTGAAATCGTGGCTGGCGACGCCCAAACCACGGGCGAAGTGGAAACCGCCGTGGTTCGCTTCCAGCAGGCGGTCCAGACACTCCCTTTATTCGGTGATCGCAAGGTCGTATGGTTGAGGGACGTGAGTTTCCTGGCTGACTCCAAGACGGGACGGGCCGAGGAGACGTTACGGCAGGTAAAAATCCTGCGCGCAGTCCTGTCGTCGATTGATCCCGAAGCCGTAGACGTGATTCTATCCGCTTCCCCAGTCGATCGGCGCCGCAAAGAATTCAAATGGCTGCAGTCGAACTCGGATTTTCATCTGGTGGGAGGCACCGGGGACAGCAGCGCCATCATACCTGTTATTCGGGATGAGTGCGGCAAACTCGGGGCCGTCCTGAGCTATGACAATGCCCAGCTCTTATCCGCAAAGCTCAACGGTAATGCGCGGCTTGCGCTGGAGGAAGTCAGAAAACTCGCTACCTACCTGGGCGGCGACGCCGAAGAGATCAAAGAAACCCATATTGCGGAACTGGTCCCGAGTTTTGGCGATGGTGATTTCTTCGAAGTAGCGGAAGCGTTCTTTTCGCTCGACCTGAAGTGGACCCTGGCGGCCATTCGCCGACACTTTTTTGCCGGCTACGATTCCCGCCCACTGCTAACTACGCTGCAGGGTCGCAACCGTCTTCTTATTCAGCTTCGGTGTTTGATGGATGCGGGCGCCCTGGAGATTGGACCCGGCGGTTTCACTTCCAGGGACGCCCTCTCGAAGGCGGCCGAGCGCTTCGCCCAGGCATTCGCCGGATCCGAGGAAAAATCGAATTTCAACGTCTTTTCGCAAAATACATGGTACTTGGGCCGCATCGCAGCGGCCGCCCGGCATACCTCACTGCGAAAGCTCATGGACTGGCAAGGGCAGTTCACGCGGGCCTTTGAGGAGCTCTTGAGCCGCTCGAACCAGGAGCAGGAAGAAGCGATTCGAAGCCTGGCCCTGCGTTGCCTCGCCTGAACCGTAAGTCTGGTTTTGCGCCGGAAACAGCGTAGAGACATATGTTTCAGGGACCGGTGTTCGAAACTTCCTGCGAGTGCCGCGGTCTACCCCTCATCAGGAGTATTTGCGTCTTGTCCGGAAATCCCGCCCCCGACATGGTCTAACCCGGATTCGCGATCACCGATAACCGTTCCTCTATAAAGGCTGCCTGGCCATAAACTGTTTCTGCGAATGATCCATACTAAATGAACCGAACATCGCCGCCAGGACGTTGCGGCGGCAAGGGATTGCCGCCCTCCATTTCTAGGATGGCGCCTCGGAAATGGAGGGCGCCAATCCTTTGGCGCCGCCGACCTTCTTCGTGGAGAACACTGTTAGACAGGTTCATTAGGACAATCCCATGATACCCCCGAAATGTAAGACACTCCGCAACATCCGAATCATCGCCATGCTCATGGCCATCTTTGCCGGGATGGCGCTGGGCGCGCAACTGGAGGCCCAGGGAGGCCGCTTCCCCGATCCCGAGCACGTCGATTTCGATCGACCGGAAGCGTGGGCTCTGAAGTACTTCGCCTCGGCAAGTCTGCTCACAGGCCATGGCGTAGCGAGCGCTCACCAACCCGGGACCCTGCTGCTGGAAGGGGAAATTATTCAAGTGCCCTTTCTGGGCGAAGAATACCGGCGGGTCGGCTTCGAGGGCGTCAAAGTCGAAAACCTTAACAATGCTCCTATCATCCTCAGGCCCCGCCTGACCTACTACTTCACAGAGCGACTATCGGCCACCGCTTCCTATGTACCCCCTGTTGAATTTTGGGACGTCACCCCCAACGTTCTGGCGGGTTCGCTCAACTGGCTGGTCTACCCCGGCAAGACACTCCACTGGGGAGTTCGCTTCTACGGTCAGATTGGTTCCGCCGAGGGCCCGTTCACCTGCTCAGAGGAAGTCGTGGCGGCCGGTGATGACTTCGAAGTCAACCCTTTCGGGTGCAGTAAAGTCTCCCAAGATACCGCCTTCATGGATTATTACGGAGCCGAGTTGAGCGTCGCTTACCCGCTCAAAAAGCTGGGCGGGCTGACTCCCTATTTCGGCATTGGCGTTAACCACATGCGGCTCAAATTCAAGATCGATTCTACACTTTTTGGCGAGCCCGACCGGCGGACCCAGCGCAATTCGGGAAACACGGTCAACTTTCAAGGCGGCGTAACCCTGAACATCAGACCCCGCATCCGCCTGGGCATACAGGCCTTTTACACTCCTCTCGACGTCGTGAGGCAGGGCAATACCTCACCCGAGAATGATTCTCTATTCAACCTGCGCGCACAGATGAGCACAACCTTTGGCAAGATTTCCGGACCTCGCTGGTTCAGGAAGTCAGCTCCGGCTAAATAGAGGCTGTTTAGTCGGGCCCTCGGGGCTGCGCTCGCGCTGGCCCATTCGACGAGCGGCGACCGGGATCAAACGGGGCTGAAACTTCGGCCGGATTTGGTTTCGAGTCAATCTTCATCATCATCTCCTTCTCCTTCTCCTTCTGAACCCACTTGTTCTAAGGACAACGAGAATATGGATCACGCAAAGACCCGAAGACCCAAAGAGAAGGAACGACATGAAGGAAGCCGTGACCCAAGACGGATCCACACCTGGAGAACTGCCCAGTGGATTCACTCTACCGAAGAACATCGTTATCGATGAGATCCTCGGGGCCCCTTATTCGGAAGGCAATCATGTCTACCACTGCCGCGGATCCGTTGAAGGATCCGAGGAGGAGTATTTCCTGAAAGTTGCCAAGGAAGACAAGGAGTCGGATCTAGCCAATGAGGCTAAGATTCTGACCCAGTTGAAGGGGGAGGGCCTGCCTATCGCCGATGTTCTCGCGTGGCGCGATGAACCCAGACCATGGTTGGCGTTAAGGGCGGTTCACGGCTATTTCATAAACCGTTTTGTGAATCTCGATGCGGCTGATTATGAGTTGGACAGAGCCCTTGCCCACTTCAATGAATTCGGGCGAAGCCTCGGTCGAATCCATGCCTTGAAGATTCCCTGGCGTCCGGTTCGAGAACGACGGTTTCATCGCTTTCTCAGTGATGCAATCCTAGAGGATGATCGATTCCGCCCGGCCGATCGCTGGTTGCGCGAAAATGAACCCTCACGGAAGGAAGAGATCTTCATTCACGGGGACCATCATTACGCCAATGTGCTGTGGTCGCGCGGCAAGGTGGAAGCGGTCCTCGACTGGGAAATCTGCGGCAAAGGATGGCGCGAGTTCGACCTCTCGTGGGCCATCATTTTACGTCCACGACAGAACTTCCTCCACCATTCGGAGGAGCGGAATGCCGTTCTCGACGGATACTCAGAGCATGGTTCCTTTGATGAAAAGTCCCTTCAGTGGTGCGAGATTCTGAATACGATTCACTTTGCGAGCAATTTCCGTAATCGGCCCGATCAATCCTACACGACCTTTGCGTTGAGGCGGATCGAGTCGATGATCGAAGATTTCTAATTCAGATTACCTCGGTTGCAGTGGGCGTGCTCGTGCATACAGCGTTCATTCATGCGAGCGTATCGGATTCTCAGGCGTTTGGCCTTCGGCATGCTGACTCCGTGCAGAGCATAGATTCTCAAACGCAGAATACCGGTTGCATCAATCGGAAGGAAATGCCCTATAGGATGATTCACTCCTTTGTCGTCCTCTTTCGGAGCTAACGTGATTTCAGAAGAACACGACCAATGACCGACAGCAACCTCGCGCGCGACTTCGATCAGTATTACACATACGCTCAGCTCACCGAATGGCTCCAGAGTGCTGCGAGAATTTACCCCAGACTCTGCAAGTTGATAGATATCGGGAAAAGTTATGGCGGGAAGTCGATTTGGTTGATGGAGATCACAGATCTCAGGAGGGGCAGGTTCGAGGATAAACCGGGCTATTACTGCGAGGCAAATATCCACGCCGGTGAAGTCTTTGGGGAATTGGTCTGTCGATGGCTGATCTGGCGTCTTCTTACAGGCTATGGCGAGGACAAAGAGATCAAGCAACTCTTGCAGGAGCGTACGTTCTATGTGCTGCCACGGATCTCCGTCGATGGCGCGGACATCTGCCTCACGACCCCCGACCAAATGCGCTCGAGCATCCGACTCCATCCATTCGAGGAGGAGCAGCCGGGTCTCAGACGCGAGGACGTCGATGGTGATGGCCGTATTCTGAGCATGCGCATCAAGGACCCGTGCGGAAACTGGAAGAGGTCAGAGCTTGACGACCGACTGATGGTGAAGCGCGCCCCTGATGAGGATGGCGAAACCTACTACCGGATGCTTCCAGAGGGCAGACTCTATGATTGGAACGGCCACGGTATCCCGTTCGCGCCAACTAAATGGGGTCTCGATTTGAACCGTAATTGGCCGCACGATTTTGCGGTCGAGAGCGAACAGCCCGGCGCAGGAAGAATGCCTTTGAGCGAACCAGAGACCCGCGCCGTCGCTGATTTCATCACTGGACATCCCAATATCTGCGGTGTGCAGTCGCTTCACCTGTTCTCGGGCCTCATACTTAGACCCTATTGTGCGAAGGACGACAAGACCTTCCCGACACAGGACAAAGAGGTTTACGAGCAGCTTGGCAAACGCGGTACCGAACTTACCGGCTATCCATGCGTCTCGATCTACCATGGCTTCCGTTACGATCCGAGGAAGTTAATCCGAGGCGGGTTTCTCGACTGGATCTACGAGGACCTCGGGCTATTCTCATTCTCGACCGAGCTATGGGATGCGTTCAAGAAGGCGGGTATCAAAGATCGAAATATCATCAAGTTCTTGATGTACGAGCGTGATCCCGAGGATGAGCTCAAGCTTCTGAAGTGGAGCGATGAGGAAGTAGATGGCGTCGGCTTCAAGCGGTGGGAGACGTTCGATCATCCGCAGTTAGGGGAGATTGAGATTGGGGGATGGGACGTGCGCAACTGCTGGGCCTCGCCTCCGCCGAAGTTCCGCAGGGAGATTGCTGAGCAGAATGGTGCATTCGCGATTGCCCATGCCAAGGTCTCGCCGCTCCTGCGGATTGACGATCTTGTAGCGGAGCGACTCGCCGAGGGTGTATACCGGGTCTCCTGCACGGTACGAAACTACGGTTTCCTCTCGACGACAGTGACGGTGAAGGCGATCGAGAGAAAGCTGGTGCGGCCCCTTTCTGCCGAGATCTTTGTTCCGCGCGGATGCTCGCTCAGGAGCGGCAGGCAGAAGCAGGATTTCGGGCAGCTTGAAGGGCGCTCGAACAACCTGCGGAGCTCGTTGTTGGGTGCTGAGACAACCGACAACGAGCAATATGTCGAGTGGGTAGTCAAGGGATCGTCAGGCAAGCGCATTACGGTAACCGTCGTCGGTCAGCGCACGGGTAAACAGAAGGCGTCGGTAAAGCTACCGAAGTAGTGTGTCACGAGGAGTCCCGAGTACAATGAGCCGGGGCCAGGTTCTTTATGGACAGCTTCGGTTTCGGGTTTGTTGACGGCAACCACCGATTTGAAAGAGATTTCCTAGGCTTGTTCTATCCCGAACGCGCGGAATCACGCCGTGGCGAGGCTCAGAGTTCAAAGCGAATGAGACAATGGCCATAATCAATCATATCGAGTTGCGGGTATCCGATCTTGATCGATCGGAAAAGTTCTACGATCCTGTTTGCGAATATCTCGGATACGCGAAGCACCACCGGATGAAGGCTTCCATCCTCTACCGGAGAAAAGAGGGAATCGGGGATCTGATCCTCGTCAGAACGGGGAAAGCCGGCGCTGGATTGAAGTATAATCGAGAGGCGCCCGGTTTCAGCCATCTGGCTTGGAACGCCGAATCAAGGGACGGAGTGGACGGTCTTTTCGAACTCCTCAGGAAGCGGGTGTTCCCAATTCTCGACGAACCGGCCGAGATGCGCTACTCTCCGGGATACTATGCGGTCTGGTTTGAGGATCCGGACGGAATGAAGCTGGAGCTGGCCTTTACCCCGATGCAGAATCCGACCTTTCAGGCCGAGTTCAAGAGACTCACGAGGAAGAAATGAAGCAACCGAGACGCCGGAGCCGGTGCTGACTCCCCTCCGAGAGGTAGGGAATCTTCGGCTCGAGCTATAGCGCGAGGCCGGTGTTGATAGGATGTTCGTAGCGTCCCGTGCCGCGCGCCCGATCGCCTGTTGCAAACGGCCTCCCACATTCGATTTGAGAGCTTCCATGGTCATGAAAAGATTCTCTACACGAAAGAGCTTCGACCTCAGACCGAGAGTTTACCAGACTGTGAAGTAGCGGTGGGCAAGCTCCGCACCTACCCGTGTGGGCGTCGGGCACTCATATTATGAAACCATCCCTCCCGGCCTGGAAACGGCTCAAGACCAAAGAGGTCTTCAGGCATCCCTATATTACGCTGCTCGAGGACACGGTCCTCCTGCCTTCAGGAAGCGTGTCGAAATGGTTGCGCTGGGAGGGCGGAGGCGTTTGTGCGTTGTCTGCTTGAACGAGAAAGGCGAGGTCCTGGTCTCTTACCAGTACAACAATGCACCGCAGCGGGTAGTTGAGGAGTTCCCCGGCGGTGCCATTGGCGAAGACGAGTCGCCGCTAGGCGCAGCGAGACGTGAACTCGAGGAGGAGGTAGGTCTCCGCCCCGGCAAGATCGAAAAAATCGGACAGTTCTTACTGAACAACCGGAGAACAGACGACCTGTGCCACGTGTTCCTCGCGACGGAGCTTGAAGAGTGCGCAACGCGTCCGGACGATGGCGAGCTCATCGAGACCGAATGGGTGAACGTCGCCGAATTCGACCGGCGGATTGCGGAGGGAGAAGTAGAAAACGCCACTACGCTGGCAGCCTGGACATTTTTCAGAACAAGAGTGGGGTCGGCCTGAATGCAGTTCCACGGGGCGGGAGCCGAAGAACAGCGAACAACTTGAGACGATGAGGAGGTTCCATGAGCAGACGAATGTTGTACTTCAAATTTAAAAGGTGGTGATATGACGGTTAGTTTTGCTTTGAAATTGTTCCTTTTTCAAACCAAAGTCTTTAATTATCGAACTTTATCGGCAGCAGTTTCGCCGAAGTCCGGAAATTGGGGATGTCGCCTCGCTCGGTTGTGAGATTTCCGGACTAAGTTTGCCTTTCATGGTCACTCCGTCTCTTGACGTACGTTTCGCGGGACATAAATGCAGGCCGTATTTTTCGATCTTTTTGAGACCCTGGTTTCGGAATTCGAGGACGTATTACCACGTCATCAATTGCGGAGACGACTGCTTGTGGATAGGCCCTATTGGGGGGCCGCAACTGTTTCATCGAATGTCTGGTTCAGAGCTGCAATTCGCAGCAATAGAGGTTACATGCGTCGTGCCTGGCGGGCGCCATTTCCTCGGTGCAAAACATGGTGGGCCGCTATCGCAACTGAAAACCCGGTGTCGATGCATCCTGAGCGAGACTCAAGAATCATGGAACATTGGACTGACCCCTTCTGCTTGCACTTACCGATTGGGTGCCCGCTTCTATGGACCTGAGCCCTTGGCGTCTTCGAAAGTGCAACGCAGGCGGTCGCCCCGATGCTTGCCCAGCGGAAAGAATCTAAACAACATCACGCCCATCATGATCAAAATCACTCGCATCGCCCCTGAAATGCCCGTCGGCAATATGGCTGAGGCCAAGGCCTACTACCATGACAAGCTCGGCTTCGAGACCGTCTTTGAAATGCCGCAGGGCGATTACGTCATCGTCGAACGCTTCGTCGCCATCCACCTTTTCACAACCTCGGACAAGCGCCGACCGGTCAGTATACATCTTTTCGTGGAGGGCATCGACGAACTTCACGACGAGCTTAGAAAGAGGGGCGCAACCATTATTCAGGCCGTCGAGAAAAAGCCATGGGGAACGCGGGACTTCCGTGTCACCGATCCCAACGGCAATATTCTGAAATTCACGGGGTAGAGTTTCATAGGGCAGCCCGCTCCCTTTCCGGCCTCCGCAGGCCCGCTGAGGGGAGCGTCTCGACACCGGATTCTTTCGAAATTCACATGGGGAATATGTAGATATTCGCACCGCGGCCAAGAGAAACTGATGGAGAAGCAACTGTGATCGCAAAGCTCTGGAGGGGCGATGGACGAGACGACGCGTGAAGAGAGAGCGAGAGCGCGTGAAGAGAGAGCGAGAGCCTTTGGAGTAAATTCGAAGGACTACGATGCCGTCCGCCCTGGGTATCCGGACCAGCTTTTCGCTGACCTTCTCGATTACGCTGCACTTCGTGAGGGCGCACGGGTTCTTGAGATTGGATGTGGCACCGGTCAGGCGACGAGATCGCTGGTGGACCGAGCCATCGATCTCACTTGTCTGGAGCCGAGCGAGACTCTTAGCGACCTGGCCCGTGTTACGTTCGCCGATCGGCCGAATGTAGAGATTTTGACGACTCGCTTCGAGGCATTCGATTCGCCCGAACACGACTTAAATCTGGTACTTGCGGCTTTGACAGAGGATATTCGAACTGTGATCAATGGCTCCTACGGCGGAGTCGTGACGAGACCCTATCGATCGGTGCTGCGCATTGGACGCCGGACGCCACAGGCCAGAGATGTGGAATTCCGGTGGAGCTGACGGTTTAGAAAGGTCAGATAATGGTCGAATTTGAGGAATTCAGGACGGAACATCTGGATGCTTGTCTTCAGGTAATCCGATCGAACATCCCCGAGTACTTCGCGGAAAAAGAGATTCCCGAATTCATCCGATTCTTGATGGACTCCAATGACAAGTATGAGGTCCTCTTGCTTGACGGCGTTGTCATTGGACTTGGCGGCATAGCGGCGAATCGAAAGAAGCGACGCGCAAAATTGTGTTATGGCATCATCCATCGCGACTACCATGGAAGAGGATTCGGCAAGTTATTGTTGAAGAGAAGGTTGGAAAAGATCAAGAGCCTGGGGTTTGTGGAAAAAGTCACCGTCGAAACCGGCGAGGGGACCTATGGATTCTTTGAGAAGCATGGCTTCCACACGATCCGAATCGATAAGGACCCCCTTGGGATCGGGATTGATTTCTATCAGATGGAGCTCGATCTTTAGGTGAAACCGCGAATCTACGTGAATCAACACGAGTGTGGGAGGCTGTCTCCAGTAGGCGACAGAGCTAGCCCGAGATTCAGCGAGATTGGCAGATGTGAAGCCGATATCCAGCCTTTGGAGGGCCGACGGCTCTGGAGGCCGCTTCCAGGTTTGGTCTCGGAAACGGGCCGGTTGCCCGACGGAAAGATAGGATCACGGAATAGCCAGGTTGCCTGCCTGCCGGACTTCCCGATCCCAATCGGGATCCCTCCAGGAGCGAACAGAATATGAGACTAACCGATGAGGAAATCCGGACGTTTCAATCGAAAGGCTACGTCGGGCCATTGAGGGCGTTGACTCCGAGTAAAGTCGAGGCCATCGCAGATGAGATTCCTGGTGTACTGTCTGGCGGGGACGGCACACATCATCTTCACCTCCGAATTCGAAGCGTCTATGAGCTGTGTACTTCCCCCGAAATTGTCGGGAGAATCTCAAGTCTAATTGGAGAAGACATTATGCTCTGGTCATCGAATCTTTTCGTAAAGCATCCCGGGGATAGGGGAACTCCCTGGCACCAGGATCAGAACAACGGTGTTTCGCCGGCCATTGAGCCTCCATTGAACATTTCGGTTTGGCTGGCAATTGACGATGTTCTCGCTGAGAACGGCTGCCTGAAATTCGTCGACGGATCGCACCTGAAGGCCGTAGATCACGCTGCGCCGGAGGAAGGAGACTATTTCGGACGAGCGGACACGCGGAGTTTCGATCTTGCGAAAACGGTCGATATGGAGCTGCGGAAAGGAGAGTTCGTCATCTTCACTGATCGAGTTCTGCACGCTGCCGAACCCAATCGATCGAACAGGCGTCGCGCGGGGATAGCTATGAGATACACTGCCCCGTTCGTGAAGATCCTGCGACCGATCGAGGGTATGATGGTGAGTGGCGTGGACAGGTTTGGATTCAATGAGATGGCGACTCCGCCAAGCCAACATTAAGATTCCTGAGAGGCGATCGTCGGCAAGCACCACAGTTATCAGGAAAATTGAGCATGGAGATCCGAGCAGCAGAGTCACGAGATGTTGAGCGCATGGTCCTTCTGTCGAGAAAGAAACGTCGGCGGTATGCCACGTATTCCCCGGTCTTCTGGAAGCCCGCTGAGGAGGCGGAAGAGAAGCAAAGAGGATATTTCCAGTATCTGCTCGGCCAGGAAGACGCCCAATTTCTGGTTGCCGAGGAATCGGGAAAGGTCGTGGGATTCATCATCGGCCAGATTCGCAATCCACCACCTGTGTATGATCCCGGAGGCAAGGCGTGTTTCATCGATGACTTTGAAGTGGAGTCCGATGAGAGCTGGGGCGATGTGGGGGAGAATCTGAAAAGCGAGTTGGAGAAGAAGTGCCGGAGCCTTGGGGTTAATCTGACGGTGACGGTTTGTGGGGAGAAGGACTTCCCGAAGAGAGGATTCATCCGGTCACGGGGCGAGGAGATCGCTTCGGAGTGGTATATCAAGGCGGTCGACTGAGGAGTGAATGCCAACGAAGTTCCTTTGGCTGACCTTTGAGACCCGTTCACGCGATGATGGAGGAGTTGATTTCGGAAGGCTATCGGAAGGTGTTGCCCATGATAGCGGATGAGCCCCCAGGCTTCCTCTTGGCTGTAGCGTGGTTGATATAAGCGTTCACAGGCTTCGGAAAACAGCTGAATGATCGACGCAAGACGAGTGAAGGCGGTTTCGTTCGATGGCGACATGACACTCTGGGACTTCCATAAGGTCATGCGACATTCCCTGGCGATCACTCTCGACGAGTTGCGGCGCCGGATTCCTGGTCCAGCGTCGTCTGGCCTTACCATCGACCGGATGATCGAGATTCGGGATGCTATTGCCGCAGAACTCAAAGGCACGGTTGTGAATCTCGAGGAAATCCGATTCCAGGCGTTTAAGCGTACCGTGGAGTTTATTGGTTGTGAAGACGATGCATTCGCGGCTGATCTAAACGCTCTGTATCTCAGGCACCGGTTCGAGGATATTGAGCTCTATCCCGACGTGATTTCTACTTTGGATGCGCTGCGAGACGACTTCGTCCTTGGACTGCTTTCCAACGGGAACGGATATCCGGAGCGATGTGGATTACCGGACCGTTTCCGTTTCGTCGTGTTCTCGCAGGATGTCGGGGTGGAGAAACCGGATCCCGAGATCTTTAGGGAAGCGTGCAAGGGTGCCGGTTGCGAACCTGGCGAACTCATGCACGTCGGCGATTCGCTGGAATCAGATGTGGCAGGAACCAATGGCGTGGGCGCTGTCTCGGTCTGGCTGAATCGCGAAGGCATTCCCAACAGCACCTGCGTCGTGCCGGACTATGAGATTCGCTCACTTGCACAGGTCGTGGAAATCATGGATAAACATCGATAGTAGCGGTCCGTGAACGGGCTTTTGAGACAATTACGTCTAATGCCGCCCTTGGTAGGCCAAACGTTCTATAGCAAGCGGGGAATGTCCGATCATCCCGATTTCATTTTCGACGAATTCAAGCCCTTCGCGGTCGATTTCCATGACGTGAAGGAAGTGGAAGCCTATGACCGCAGGCAAGGGACGACGGAGGAAGAGAAACGACACCTCATCGCTAAGTTGGGTGTTGGCAGCACGGATCACGTAGTGGATTTTGGCTGTGGCACCGGGGCGTTAGCAATTCAAGCGGCATTCGTCTGCGAACGTGTTGTCGCTGTCGATGTATCAGAGGCCATGTTGAGCTTTGCTGAGGCGAGAGCTCAAGAGATGGGAGTGACAAACATCGAATTCATCCACGCTGGCTTCCTGACCTACAACCACGTTGGGCGGTCGGTGGACTTTATCTTGACTGACTCCGCGCTTCATCATCTCCCCGACTTCTGGAAAGTGGCTGCCATTCAGCGGATGAGCAGGATTCTGAAGCCAAATGGGATCCTGTTCCTAGCGGATGCCGTCTACTCCTTCGAGCCAGAACACTACCAGGACGCTTGCTCTAACTGGATTGCAGATGCAGGAAAACAGGATGGAAGTGGATTCACTCCAGAAAACTTCGCCGGACACATCAGGGACGAATACAGCACCTATTCATGGATCCTGGAGGCAATTCTGAATCGGGCCAGATTTGAAATTCTCGAAGCTCGTTATCTCAGCCCGATCCGGGCGAACTACACATGCCGGAAGTCGTGAGACAAGGCGGTGGAGCTGCTCATCGACCGAATCAAGGCATCGCCGAAGGCCAGAGAGCTAACTACCAGCCATCTGACGGGTGGCTGTCGCGCTGGCCTTGCTTGGAGCTCGCGTTACCGTGTTCGACTTGTCATCCGATCACGAAAAAGTGTATCGATTTTCCGGATGGCGAGATCGTGTTCAAAGGGGACTATTTCCGCGCTGAGGTTGAAGAGACGCCCGTACCTTATCGGAGTGCGCTCGGGGATGGATGTGAAGCGCTCCCGAGTTGCTTCGTGCGTTATTGGCCGTTAGGTGAAGTCGTGACGTCATTTGCGGCAGGCAGCCTGAAGATTCGAGAGCTTGCGGAATTACCCTCATGGAACCATAATCAGCTCCCAGGAATGTATACACTTGTCGCGGATCGGGACGGTTGACCAGGATTGCGCGGGCGAATCAGGCTACTAAAAACAGCCCAAGTGTCGGATTACGCGTCTGAGGCTTCCTGACTGCTACCTACAAGAGCCCCAAGGGCGAAGCGATGGCTCTCCAAGTCCGAAGATTTGCCGGCACGGCCGACCTCAAGCGAATGAAGGAGCTTCATCGAATGCTCACCCGTACCGAGGGAACTCGCGGACACTGGGTTTCCGGGCGCGTCGAGCACATCTATACGTGGGGCGGCTACCCTGATCCTGAATCGAATGTCTTCCTGCTGGAGAATTCCGACGGCGAGCTAGCTGCGTACGCGATCACCTATCCGCCGGAAGAGGCCTTTATTCGCTTGGTAGTGCATCCGAAGTGGCGGCGCGACGGCGAAATCACGCCCTTTGTGAATGTCCTTGAGGAACATCTAGTGCAGGCCTTTTGCGCCGATGGGGACGATGCGGATTTTGAGATCTCGACTCAGGTTTACAACACGGATCCATGGCTGCCCCGTTTGCTCAAGGTGCTTGGATACGTCGCCAAAGGAGAAGATCGATGGTCGCCATGCTACGTCTTCGATGTTTCAAACACGGGGATCCCGGAACTGCTTATGCCCGAAGACTGTACGTTTCGGGTTCTCAATGATCTAGGATTGATTTCGGAGCGCGTCAAAGCCCAGAGGGCCGGATTCGACGGAAACTCGGTTATGACAGAAACAATCTGGGAGAAGTGCCGGAGTTGCGAATACTATCGGTTCGGTATCGACCTTGTCGTTTTGCATAACGAAGAAGAGGTGGTTTCAGGATGCTTGTGTTTCGTGGATCCCGCAGAGCGAGTCGGTGAACTTGAAGACGTTTTCACGGTTCCCGAGCACCGGCGTCTGGGACTCGCGAAGGCGATGCTCTTTCACGCCTTTCGCTTGTTGAAAGGTCAGGGAATTGAGAAGGTAATCGTGCGAACCGGACAGTTGGCTATCCCGGCGCAACGCCTCTATGAAAGCCTGGGGATGGGTATTTTGTCTAAAGAGGTGTTCTACGGAAAGAGCATGAGATATCTCCGGGAGAGGGTATCTGTTGCAAGAAGGCGGTGATGACGCCAAACCTAGTCTGGATGGACCCCTACCGCGACATGCTATAAAACCCAGCAAATGAGAGATTCTATCGAGTCTTCTTTGGAGGTTCTTTCGGTCGACGATGTTTTCTCGATTCCGGATCGGACGAGTAGGAGAAAGTGGGATGGTCCGTGGTGGCATATGGCCACCCTTTGCGAGATGGGCGAATCCAAGCTGATTCCGGCTTCGGCCGTTGGGCGAGCTTGCGAGCTTCTTAAGCGCGGGGCTTGGCCACGGTTCGTCATCACCAAGGAAGACGCTCCGAAGAGCAATGCGGACCGGTCGAAGATGGACTGTTGCCATTGTGAGTTGGGGGTCTTCTACATGACGCTTGCTGCCTGCGGCTGCGACGTGGACGAGGAGCTGCCGTGGATACGAGAGTGGTTCTTGAGCCACCAACTTCCCGATGGCGGGCTGAACTGTTCGCCCTCTGCCTACCGGAAGTCCCGGAAGAGTTCGGTCGTGTCGACGTTGCCTCCATTGGAAGCCATCCTGCTGTATACAAACCGAGAGTTCACTGATGCCGAGGCGAGATTTTTGGATGAAGGCGCGCGCTACTTGATCGAGCATGGCCTCGTCTGCGCCAAGGATGACGGAAGCGTGATCAATGCTGAATGGCTGAAACCCATGTTTCCCCGCTTCTTCGAGTACGATATTCTGCGGGGCCTGCGCTACCTCGTCGCATGGGCTGAAAGAAGAGAAAATGCTTTGCCGGTAGATGTAATAGAGGAAGGCCTGCAACGGCTCGATCCCTACCTCGCCGATGGCAGGATCCTTGTAGGGAGACATGTAAACGACAAGAACAGCGACTGGAGTGGAAGGACGTTTCCTCTGCTAAAGGCGGTGAGTGAGGTTGCGAAGCCCTCACCCTACCTCAAGAAGGAACTCGATACCGTTCACGGTGCGGTGCGAGCCATGATCAACTGAACGGGATCTGACTAGCTGTAGGACGGAAAAATGCCCATCATCCGCCACAAGGATGTATCCCGGAAAAAGGGCTACTAGAACAAGATCCTCAATCGTACGTTGGTTGACCAGGCTCAAGGCGCGAGCAGGTGTGCGGTCTGGGAGCAGGGAATTCGGGTTGGCGGCTATATCGCGCCGCATTACCATGACTACGAAGAGGTGGTCACGGTCTTGGTCGGGCGGGTGGAGGTCGTCATTGACCGGGAGACGAAGATCATCACCGATCGGTCGACGCTGTTTTTCCCTGCCCAAACAGTCCACGCTCTCAGAAACGTCGGTAGCGATCCGGTTGAGATTCTGGCCTTTCACGCGAGCGGCAATCCCAAGGTGCACTATCCAGGAGGAACACCAGATCCGGTGGTTTGGGATGCGTAAGGAGGACAGATGCCGTTAGAGCTGTGATGCATTGGGCGTTTACGAAGTATTCATCCCTGGCAAGGATCGCAGCTTCTGCGATGACTCCAAATGGGGCTTCTGTCCGGGTGATGGAAAAGTGCGGGATGAAACTCGAGGCAACGCGAGTGGCACGATTCGAGAAGTTCGCCGAGCCGGTTGAACTGGTGCGGTACTCAATCACTCGGGAGGAGTGGAAGGCGTTCCAGTGACCGAACTGGGTATAAACTGGCTTTTACGGGCTGCGGAACAGCTGACTTCGTGTCACTTCGACCAAAGAATCCGTCTGAAGGTAGTGTGTCAGTTTCCTTCGACCAAGGCCAAGAAAAGCATCGTTATGCGCTATGCTCTTGAAGACCGAGGTACGGGTTTGCCTTCGTCCGTGATAGTCAAACCCGTGAGTCCAGGTGACCCTTGTCGGCGGATAGGCTTCCTCAATGATCTGGCGTCCTGCAAGTTCCTGGATCAACTGTCCCTGCCACAGCCACTGGGTCCTAAGCTCTTTTGCGCGGACTCGGAGCGCCAGATCTTGATCATTGAAGATCTGGGAGACGGTGAAGGGGCGAGCCTCGAAGACGTCCTCGAAACTGGGAGCTGCCGACGTGCCGAGGAAGCACTGAGCGAATATGCCCGCGCAATTGGGCGGATCCATGCGCAGACGGCCGGAAATGCCGACTCATATTATGAGATCCGCGATGGTCTGGAGTCTGCAAGGCCCAGATACGACCTCTTGACTCATCCTTGGAGCGACCCCCTCTGCCTGCCGTCGAAAGGACGGTATGTCGCGCGTGCCATTGGCAGGTATCGAAGAGTCAGCAAGCGAGTTTGCGTTAATCCATCAGGTGCTATTGAGGGTGAGATCGCTCGCGTCATTCATAGGGTTGAGGAATCTCCCAGGCCCTTTCTCGCCTTTGCTCAAGGCGATCAGAATGGTGTCGGCGGATTCATTCGGAAAGAGGGGAGGCTCAGGGCATTTGACTTCGACTGCGGTTGGTTCCGTCACGCTTTGCGGGAGGGCATCCCTGCGCGAATTACCTGGGGGTGCATGAAGCGTGTCCCGCGGACGGTTGCCGACGAGATAGAACGGATCTATCGCGAGGAGCTTGCCAAGGGGTGTTCTGGTGCGATGGACGATACGACGTTCATCCGGGCGAAGGTCGAAGCATCCGCCCACTGGCATGTATTCCATGTGAATGTGAGGCTGAGCAAGGCCCTTCTAGAGGATCATCGAAGAGGCCCATCCACGGTGCGTCAGCAGGTCGTGGCATGGCTTACCGCCTTCGCTGAGATTTCTGAAGAGTCGGCTGACCTCTTTGCCCTTGGAGAATGTGCCCGCCAGATCGTGAACCAACTGGGGAGTTTCTGGTCACATGAGTGTTTTGAGCTCCCGGTTTACCGTGCGTTTCTGTGAGCCGTTCAGAAATCATTCTCATCGGTCCAATCCGATCCGGGAAGAGCACGATCGGTGCGCTGCTCGCAGAGAGGCTTCGAGTTCCGCAGGTGCGAATGGACCGGTTGCGCTTCAATTACTACAAGGAGATCGGATACGAAGACGCGGTTCGGAAGCGGCTTGAGAAGGAGGAAGGCTTCGTTGCTGTCTACAGGTATTGGAAACCCTTTGAGGCTCATGCCGTGGAACGACTGCTGGTGGAACATGCCGATTGTGTGATTGATTTCGGCGGTGGACATTCGGTCTATGAGAACACCAACCTTTTCGAACGCGTGAAACGCGCCCTCGCACCCTTTGCTAACGTGATGCTGCTCTTGCCTTCACGGGATCTCGATGAATCCGTTCGGGTCTTGAGGGAACGCACAATGGCAGGAAACAGTTGGGATGGGCGAAGCAGGGGATTTGACTTCCACGAGCACTTCGTCAAGCACCATTCCAATCACGATCTGGCGAAATTTGTGGTCTATACGGAAGGGAAGAAACCGGAAGAGACACGGGATGAAATCCTTAGTCTGACTGGGTTCGAAGCTAGCAGCAGTGATGAAACCAAACCCCAAGCATCTCGAGCGGAACCACGCGGAGACGTTTAAGGATGCGAGTATCGTTAACCTCTACCATCATCGGCCGCCCCATCATCCGAGTCTCTTCCGCTTTTTGACGGACTTGATTTCCAAATGGCGTTGCTGCTGACGTATCGGATCTTGGACGAGGTTATCAAGGAGCATGTCGTAACAATCCGGAATGACCGACTCGAGCTGAACGCGGAAACTCGGTTTGTTTGGGGCGAACTACTGAATCCGAATGAGAACGCTAACGCAGATCCACGGAGTTAGTCAGGTCCTCGAATAGAAGGGACTCACCGGTTACCAACGGAATTGCCGATGGGTCCATGATTGAGCTTCGTATCCCGTGGTGCGGCCAGGATGCAAACGAAGACGGGTGGCCGTAACTTTCAGTGGTGCGATTAATCGCTCTTGTGTATATTGAATTCTCTTCAATTTCCTGACCGTGCGTCCTTAGGGTACCGCAATGCATCGACAGATCATAGCTATCGGCGGAGGCGGCTTCCAGCGCTACCATTTTTCGGATCTATTCGGGAAGAATCTACTCATTGAGGCGTATGTCTTGCGGCAGAGCGACGTCGCCAATCCCAAGATCTGTTTCATCCCCACGGCCTCCGGTGAATCCGAAAGGTACATTGCGAATTTCTACGCCAGCTTTTCTCAATTCCAGTGCCGGCCATCGCACCTTTCGTTGTTTTGCCTACCGACGAAGGACTTGGAAGACTTCATTCTCGAGCAGGATGTCATCTACGTTGGGGGCGGAAACACGATGAGTATGCTGGCACTTTGGAAAGAGTGGGGAGTAGGAGGATTTCTCAAGTCTGCCTGGGAGAACGGCACCGTAATGTCGGGAATCAGCGCAGGCGCTATCTGCTGGTTTGAGCAAGGGCTTACTGATTCAATTCCTGGGGAGTTACGGCCACTCAAATGTTTGGGATTGTTGAGGGGGAGTTGCTGTCCTCATTATGATGGGGAGAAACAACGGCGGCCAACTTATACACGGTACGTGGCAGAGGGCAGCATACGGGACGGAGTCGCTATCCAGGATGGTGCGGCGGCGCACTTCGTGAACGACGCCCTGTCCAGGGCTGTATGTTCCGAGCAGGGAAAAGTGTGCTTTCGCGTGTCTCAGACTACGGACGGATATCTCGAAGAAGCGATGGCGTGCGAGTTCTTAGGAACCGAACCGTGATGATGACTTACGATCCTGATGTGCCATGGCCAGGCCTCGGCGAGCCAGGTCTCGCCTCACGAAAGCGGTACCGGGCCACCGCACTCGAAATGGTGAATGTGTCCTCAATGCCGGCACCCAGCAGCAATCTCCAATCTCTCGTATTTCCGAAGATTCGTTGTCGCAATCCTCATGCAAATATCGGTACCGTTCATCGATAGGCATTGGATAGTATCTTATTGGCTGCACTAATCGAAGGGGCTTTTTGAAGTCGATGACGAGCGAAACGTAATTGGCAATCGCGACGCCCCGCAATCGGATGAAGCGAACAAGCCATGAGAGAGCCTGATATGGCCAACCCTCAGACCGAGGAACCGACTCGGCAGAAGTCGCTTCGGCTGTGGCCCGGCGTGGTCATCGTGGTGGTGCAGTGGCTGAGCAGGTTTGTCGTCCCTATCGTCGTCCCAGGGGCCGTTGCCTTCGGGGTGATAGGCGGACTCTTGGGCGGGTTGGCTATCGTCGTGTGGTGGGCCTTCTTCAGCCGGGCGCCTCGGTCCGAGCGCTGGGGCGCCGTCATCCTGATGATAATCGCGCTGGCCGCGACACCGCGCATCCTCCACGAGTCGATTGCGACGGGGGCAATGGGGATGACATTCCCCATCTACGCCATCCCGGTCCTCAGCCTCGCCTTTGTCGTCTGGGCGGTGGCCAGCCGTCGCCTCGCTGACGGACCTCGGCGCGCAGCGATGGTCGCTACCATCCTGCTCGCGTGCGGAGTGTGGACGCTCGTCCGGACCGGTGGCATTACCGGCGACTTCGATTCGGATTTCGCGTGGCGCTGGGCAGAGACTCCCGAGGAGCGCCTCCTGGCTCAAGCCGGCGACGAGCCGTCGGCGCTCCCGTCGGCTCCAGCAACAGCGGAGACCGGAGCCGGCTGGCCCGGCTTTCGCGGACCCGATCGCGACAGCGTCATCCCCGGCCTGCGGATCGAGACCGATTGGTCTGCGTCGCCGCCGGTCGAGCTGTGGCGCCGGCCGATCGGACCGGGCTGGTCGTCCTTCGCGGTCCGCGGCAACCTCCTCTACACCCAGGAGCAGCGCGGTGCAGACGAGGTCGTCGCCTGCTACAACGCGACCACCGGCGAGCCGGTGTGGAGACACCGCGACGCGGCCCGGTTCTGGGAGTCGAATGGCGGTGCCGGTCCGCGCGCGACGCCGACCCTCAGCGACGGTCGCGTATACACGTTCGGTGCGACCGGAATCCTGAACGTGCTCGACGCCGGTGACGGCTCTGTCGTGTGGTCGAGCAACGCAGCGTCCGACGCCGACGCGAAGGTCCCGTCCTGGGGCTTTGCGAGTTCGCCGTTGGTGGTCGGCGACGTCGTCATCGTTGCCGTCGAAGGCGCGCTCGTCGCCTACGACCTCGCCACCGGCGATCCGCGCTGGTTCGGCCCGGACGGCGGCGATGGCTACAGCTCGCCACATCTATTTACGATCGACGGAGTCGCACAGATCCTGCTGATGAGCAGAGCCGGCGCCACCAGCGTCGCGCCGGCCGATGGCACGCTGCTCTGGGAGCACCCGTGGCCGGGCGGCACCCGCATCGTGCAGCCAGCCCTGACCGCGAACGGCGACATCCTGATCAGCCGCGGCGAGACAACCGGCATGCGCCGCATCGCAGTTACGCACGGACCCGGTGGATGGACCATCGAAGAGCGCTGGACGTCGATACGGCTGAAGCCCTACTTCAGCGACTTCGTCGTTCACGAAGGCCATGCCTTTGGCTTCGACAGCAGCATTCTTGCGTGCATCGACGTCGAGGACGGCAAGCGCAAGTGGAAGGGTGGACGCTACGGCCACGGCCAGCTCATCCTATTGGCCGACCAGGACTTGCTGCTGGTGCTGACGGAGAAGGGTGAGCTGGCGCTGGTCGCGGCGGCCCACGACCAGTTCACTGAGCTCGCGCGGTTCCCGGCGGTCGAGAGCAAGACCTGGAACCACCCGGTGCTGTTCGAGGACGTCTTACTGGTTCGCAACGGCCAGGAGATGGCCGCATTCCGGCTGCCCCTCGCGGGCGGCTGATTTATGCGTTCGGCGGAACAAGTGAAGATCGATGTGAATTCAGTAATTTCGGGCCGGATGACAAGGTTGCTGGCGGAACAATGCGATCGAAGGCAACTCGGGCTGCCTGGATGGAGGATTATCCCGAGGTCGTGGCAGCCCGGCAGTATTACGAATGGTACCAAGGAGTGGAGCAAAGGCTACTTCTGCAGGACATCCTCGGCAGTAACCCTCTGTACGAATACAATCGGCAAGCCGCTGATTCGAGCCGGGAACGGAATATAAACAGATAGGCCATCAGGCCAAAAATCGGCCAATCGTCGCAGCCCTGCCCGCCGTCGCGCCTCCGCCTCCGTGCTCCCGAGGAGAACTCTTCTGAGTAAGAAGTGAATCTCAATTTTGACACAACCGCACTACCGCAGCTCCTTCCAAGGCAAGGCACTTCCAACACCTGCTTTCGGCAGACAATCTCCAGGAAGTCGGTCCATGAATAGCAGCAAATTTCTCCCTTCTCCGCGCGTACTAGCCCCTCTTTCTCAACTGGGCGTCATTTTTGACGTAAGTCGTTGATAAAGGACCAAAGGTCTCCACTACAAGTCGCTAGTTTTCGATTCGATTTTTGGTGGCGGTTGTGCAGGAAGTTCAAGCTTTAGTTGGTTGAGCAATAGCTTTTGGTCCTTACTGGGCTCGGTGTAACGGGTGAGCACCACGGTGCGCCCGTCGGTGGTGGGTAGCTTTACATCGAGCATTTGCATCGCCGCCATTTTCGAAAGCACCTCGGCGGCAGTAAGACCAGGGGCCAGATCGCGCAAGCGACGCTTCAGAGTGACCCATAGGCAGTAAGCCAGGAAGCTGATAAAAATATGGGCCTCGATGCGATCGTCCCTTTGGTGATGGATGGGCCGGATGGAGAGGTCATTTTTCATTTCCTTGAAAACTTGCTCGATCTCAGTGAGTTGGATGTAGAGGTGCCAGAGGCGGTGCGGATTGTCGGCACTGAGGGTGCTGCGCAACAGGTAGCGGCCTTCCCGGCGATAGGCCTGACGGTAGTTCTTCCAGTTCAACCGGAAGCTCACCGGCGAGCCATTGGCGGGGCCATCCTCGGGGGCTACGGCAATGTCGAGTAAACGCCAGATCCGCGGGCCGGCTTCCTTCTTGGCTTCGCCCAGTTTAATGAGGATGGTATCGCGCTGGTAACGCCGCTTGCTATCGCGGAGCTTCTTGAGCCTCTCAAGCAATCGGCGCAAACCGCGCAGACGCATACCCTTTTCTTTGTGCAGACGCTCCTTGCTACGGGCCAAAACATAAGTTTCACCCCCCTCCCTGATGAGTTTTACGTCGATACCTGCACGCAGATTCTGCCACTGCTTTTGCAGCAACGATTGCTCGAACTTGTCCAGCCACGAGCGCGGCGTACCCACCAGATAGTCGATCGGCGGGTCGCTTGCACGCATCTGGGCCAAAACCTCCTCGGTAGGTATTCCCCGATCCATGACCCAGATGCGCCGGGCCTTGCCGTAGGCCTTTTCGATGCGAGCAAGAAAATCGCCCAAGGTGGTTTGATCCAGGGTGTTACCGGGAAGCACTTCATAGGCAATCGGAAAGCCCTCCGGGGTGACTACCAGGGCGATCACCACCTGCAGACAATCCCAACGTTTGTCTCGGCTGTAGCCGAACTTGCGGATTCGGCTCGAAGCCGCTGGTTCCTGGTTCGGATCACACTCGAAATAGGTGCTCGTCAGATCGTATAGCAGTACCTCGTAACGGGTGTTGAACAGATCGCTCCAGCGGTTGGTCAGGTGGGCGAACAAGGCCTTTTTGTGCTCCAGCAATCGATCGTGGCAGCGATACAGGGTGTTCTTCTCGGCCAAGGCGAAGTCTTCGCCCAGAAGATCGGCCATGGCTGATTGCTCATACCATTGGCGGTGCAGCCGCCACTCGCTTCCTGGATCGATCAGTCGATAGGCCACCAGGGTTTGCAACACATGGGCCCACCGCCTGCCTTGCCGGGAAGGCCTCACTCGCTCGCGCCAGAACTCACCCAACCCCAATTGTTCATAAAGCACGCAGGACAACCAGCACGCTCCCCATTGCCGGGGCCGCTCTATCCTCAAATCTTTGAGCCGAATCCGTACGATGCTTTCCTCCTCGAGCGGCGGCGCCCGATCTTCGGGAAACAGCGCCACCTGCTCCGGCCGGGCACTACCCTCGGCAAAGATCTCGATACTCTTGCGCCAAGCGCTGCGCTGGCTGTCGTTGATCTCTCCAAGGTAGAGAACCTGCCTCTGCACCACCCGACCGCCACCCACACGCTTATTCTCCACGATGTTCCAATAGCAATGCTCTTTGCCATCTTTGCGCCGACGATTGCACCTCAGAAACATGATGGCCCCCAATTATACAAACATATCGAGGCCTGGGAAGAGGGTAGGTCTACACTACAGGCTGTTCTGCCAACCTTCCCCCACTGTTTATGCGACTCGACAGCCCATTTACCCCCGAAAAAAACTTTTTTAGAGGTTGAGTTGGTCAAGTCGGGCTAGGAACGATGAGCCCATCGAACTCCAGAAAATGTGCCGCCGATCCGATTGCCTGTGTGCTCGGGTAGACCTTTTTCTTTGCCTGAGAATAGTCCGAAACGGAGTAAACAGATACATCAACTCCCAACGGAGTCAGTTCTTCTACATCGAGGAATTTCAGGGTTCGCTCGGTCTCGACCTCCAGCTCATATAGAAGCAAATTCACCTTACTCGGAAAAATCGGTTGGCGACTCAGGTGATACTTAACCTCCGCAATCGCGGTTCCAGAATCGATGCTCGTGCAGAGTACTGGAAATTGCCCATCATCCCAACGACCGCCGCTTCCCGTCAATCGAGCTTGAATTGGATCTCGACCCTCAGGAACGATTCGGAACGCATTACCCGTAAATGGCTCTGGCTCCAACTGCTCAAGCGCATCCAAGAGTTCGCTGTCATGAATGCGCCCGTGCATTTTCCATATGTCTTATAGATACACTCCGGCATCGAGTTGCTCGATCACTTCCAGAACTCTTTCAGTCTGACCCAGCCTAATCAACTCCATCGCTCTGGCCCCGTCTAACATCGGATGCTTGGAATATAACCAAAGTCGCGCTTCCTCGGGAGTGTAAAAGTCGGAAAGACGGTCTACGACATAGCGCAAATCGGATATAAACATCTGCATCTTAGGGTGAGGAAAGGCTTGCCCTTTTCCCCAGCGCGAAACCGTGGCTGGCGAAACTTGGGCAAAATTTGCCACGTCGGCTCCTTTCAATCCGCCCTGCTGTCGCAGATCATCAAGAATCTTAATCACCGCCCCTGCCATCGTAATCACCTGGCCCTTTCTATTTCATGAACACCCGCGGTCACCCATGAAGGACTTGGAGACCGATCTTCAATCGGAAGCGTCGCACGCAAATCTTCGAGTACCCGCCGCACGTCGTCCAGCCGATGGGCATTCTTTTTCAGTTTTCTCGAGAGGTTCTCATCCTTCACGCTTAGACGCGCAGCCTGCCGAGCTTTGCGCTCATCGGGTTCCAAATGCGTCCGCACAAAGTTACATTTTTCTTTCATAAAAGTCAAACACTGAAATATAAAAGTGAATTCTGCCGGCACCTGTCGCCGAAATCCCGCCCGGCACGGGCAACGCCGCTGAGGCTGAAAAGAGCCTGGCCTCAAGGGTGGAGCGGCATGGGGGCGGTCACGGACGCTGATTTTTTGGGTGTAGGTTAGCCCGTTTGGGCACCATGTTGCTTGAGCAGTTCGGCGATTTTCGTATGGCCCTTCTTTTCCGCCCAACGCAGTGGATGTGCCCAAGGCTCGCCGCAGACGTTGGGATCGGCTCCGAGTTGAAGAAATAGCTCGGCCAGCTCTGCTTCTCCCGCCCAGACCGCACGGCCGAGGGGTGTGGATTGCCTGATAGTGTCGATGACACTGAGATCAGCGCCCCTTTCAACCAGGACGCGGGCGTTCTCAACCTTAGCGGGATTCTCACGGCCCTGACGCATACTGACAGTGTGCAGCAGAGATTCACCCAGGTTGTTGAGTGCATTCGGGTTTGCCGCGTAATCGATCAGCATTCTCAAAACCTGCGGACTGTTGGGAGACTTCCCGTATAAGGTGTAACGCAAACACCAGGCCCACATTTTTTCATCGATTTTGGGAACAAGGCTTAGCAGGTATTCAACCACATCTATGCGGCCGGTGCGGCTGGCGATTGGCAGCGCCCAGTCTTCATGCAGCTTTTCCATCTGCAATGGCAGCTTCTCCTTAATCGCCTCCAACGAGTTCCTGGCCCAGTCAATAGGCGGTGGCACTCCATGAGCGATAAGCAGTTCAGAGACCTTGGTATGCCCATAGGTATCCGCTATTGTCACCGGCCAGCCGCTGGCGTAGAGGACCGCGTTGGGTTTTGCACCGCGGGTAAGCAGTTCGCGAACGACCTCAAGGTGTCCCTGGGCGGCAGCCTCCCAGACAGCTGCTGCATCCTCGTGAAAGACCTCATCGCCGAGGTCGATGTCCCGCGGCGTGTTGGGGTCTGTGCCGTGATCCAGGAGGCAGCGAACGACGGTTAGTTCGCCCATCTGCGCAGCGGCGATCAGTGCTACATCCTTTCGCTCCTTCTTATGACCTGTCTTTTCAATAACTGCGTCGAGGTCGCCCATCCACGCGGCAATTTCGTGGTCGTAGGGAGAGCCGTGATCGAGAAGCATACGCAAAATCTTTCGACTTTTCTCCAGATCTTGGCATCGGTGATGCACGACCCGGTGGATGGCGGCGCGCCCGTTGCGTGAAAGATAGACAGGAGCCGTAGGCCTTGGAGACAGATAAGCGGTGTCCGCTCCGGCGTTGAGCAGTAGTTGCACGCACTCCAGATTGTTCTGTTTAGACGCCCGGATGAGAGCGGTCTCACCCTGATCATTGATCTCATTGACGCACTGATGATGCTCAGCCAGCAGCTTCTTGACGGCTTCGAAATCGTTCTTCTCGATGGCCGCGATTAACGATGTCTTCTGCGTCGAAACGTCGGCCCTTCGCCTGAGCCAACTTTCAAGAACCGCAACGACCTTGTCATGTTCGGCGTCTCTAGCCAGTTGCAGCGGGGTTGTATCAGGTTGGTCGGCCCCAAATCCAGAGATGGGATCCTCCCCAAGCTCAAGGAGCAGTTTGACGGCATCAACATGACCGGCGACGGCCGCGAGATGAATGGCCCAAGGTCCGTCCGCTATCGGATTCTTTATCAGGTCCGGCCAGCGCTTGAGTTGCTGCCGGAGTGTGGCGGCATCACCTGAACGCGCCGCTTCAAGGTGCTCATTCCTGAGTATCTCATGCTTGAGTTCGGCCCAATCCTTGAAACCGTGCTCACGGGCGATGATCCACTGGGCGTCATTCAACGCGAGCTTCTCTTTCAGAGCCTCCGAAATACCCGGACCGGACAGCCGGGGATGGGTCTCGACGAAGCGCGCAGCCGCCTCGGTATCTTTTGCTTTAAACGCCTTAAGGAGCGTTTTGGCCTGCTTTTTGAGCAGATCCAGATTCGCTTTTTCGGGAAGCGATTTGATCATGGTAACCTACTTTCCATTTTGCGCCCGGTGTCCGCCTGACGGGCTGGTCCATAGGTCCTATAGACTGTATATGTATGAAAAAGGTGAGGTTACCTCTTTCCGCGAACTGGCGGCTCCCTTTCGAGCGACGATCGCATCGATAATGTAGGTGGAGCGATTGAGTCAAGTGAGAAACTGTCCGGGCCGGTCTTGCGAAAATCCTTGAATCGAAATACCTACAGAAACTGGACACCCATACAACCCCGTAAAAGAGCGCATCATCGAAAACGCCAATCAAGCGGATTTTGTCGAAACCGAGACCGATATGCTAAGCAAAAGAGAGATCAAAGCGGCGGTCAGCGCCTACGTCCACGAAAGGCGCGAAATGGAGATCGCGAACTACGAAAGGGAAGATATGGGCTCTGTCGTGCGTTACACTCCACGAGATCCGAATGCTGACGGAATCGTGTGTTTCACCCGTATCCCCGAAAGCCAGTTGGATGACCAAATTGCGCAGCACGTTACTTACTTTCAGAACCTCAAACTGGATTTCGAATGGAAAGTGTACGATTTTGATGAACCAGGATGCCTTAAGAAAAGGCTACGCGACAATGGTTTCGAAGAGGGAGAGGCCCAGTCCCTCATGGTCTACGATCTATCTCACTTTCAATCGAAAGACGATGGGAACCAGGGTGACGTAGAAATTCGTAGGATCGAGAACGCTAGCGGCATAAAGGAGGTGGTCGTATTGCAGGAATCTATTCGGAACAGACCTTGCCGATGGCTCTTCGCCCAACTGGAGGCCACATTGAACCAATCGGCTATTTACTGCGCTTATTGCCATGGTACAGCAATTGGGGCCGGGTGGATCGAATACCCCGAAGGGTCACAGTTCGCAGAAATTCATGGTGGCGCGGTAGTCCAGGAATTTAGAGGCCGTCGAGTATATTCTCGGTTGCTCGAAGCCAGGCTGGAGGATGCATCAAATAGAGGATTCCGATTCGTTGCGGTCGATGCCGGTCCTATGAGTCGTCCGATCTTAGAGCGCAAAGCGTTTGTCAGGTTGTGCGGTACATATCCGCTGAATAAGAGGAGGCAAACCAAGGTGCTGCGCACAACTCCGGCCAGCGCCTCCGCGTGAGAGCCGTATGCTGTGAACGAAAAACTCCGAAGCTTGAGAACAGGAGCAGATCGGATTTGGACGCGTTGTAACCGACTTCGAAACGCACGCTTACGTCATGGACGTAATTATCCGGACCGATCAGCAAAGGAAGGGGTACGGAAAAAGACTAATGAAGGAAATGATTGAACATCCGAATTTGCGCCGAATCGATCGGTTCACGCTGCGAACTCAGGATGCCCGTCTCTTTTATTCGGCCATTGGCTTTGAGAAAGCTGAAGTTGAGCACAGGAAGGTGCTGCTCATTCACCGTATCAGGGAAGACCGGGAGTATTGGGTTTTGCCGGGTGGTTCCGTTGAGCATTGGGAATCACCGGAAGAAGCGTGCTGTCGCGGAGCGGCTGAGCAAAGACACCGCGTAGTCGCACGGCCGAGCCAACCGCTATGAACGAGAAGCATCAGATAGGGAAACGATACAGCGCAGAGGTGATGGCACTGGCCGGCATTCTCTGGCGCTTGGTTGTGCGGGCTCTTTTCTGGCCGCGGATTCACGCGGATGAAACGCGGATTGTTGGGAATAGTCGAAACGCTTAAATGCGACCTTGTTCTTCCCAAAATTGATTTGCATTCCGACGCTGACTCCGGTCGCCTTTAGTTCGTTTATCAATTGAGCCTCGTCGTGCGAATTGAGCCGCCACTTTTAATTCTACTATGATCTTTTCAGTGATTTCAGAGTGCTGCAAAGACATTTCAGTATATCCGCGTTTCATCGCGCTTATCCGCGGCTAATTTCTCTTCAGCTGCACAAATGGGGGTTAAGATACTGACCGCAGATCACTCAGATTACCGCAGATGATGGATGGAAGGCATCGGAAGAGCCTCGGTAGAAGCGGCGTCTCGCCGCTTTCTGATGTTTGCATCGCGTTGTTCTAAAGCAGCGAGACGCAGCTTCTACTCTATAGACGCGGGACCTCAACTGAAGCCAACATGCCTTCACGTCCGAGATTGGTTGTTATCGGTGGTTTCGCCGGGGCGGGAAAGAGTACTTTGGCCCGCCAGATCGGAAGACAGTTATCGATCCCGGTATTTGAGATAGATCATATAGCGCGGAGCATCAAGGAGTCGCCGGACTTCCACGGTAAGGGCAGCGAACACTACGGCTGTCGCCTTCGACCTCTTCTTCTCCCTCGCTCGCCGACTCTTACAGAATAACTGCGATGTGATCTTCGATCAGAACATGGGACATGCGATCACATGGACGAATATCGAAAAGGTCCGGAGGGATGTAGACGGAACTGAGGTAAAGATCTTCCTATTGGACTGCCCGTTTGAAGTCTGTTTGGAAAGGGCGGGCGCGAGATTGCACCATCCGAATCTCACGGAGATGTCCGATGAGACTCTTCGGGACCACAAGTACAAATGGGACTTCCTCGATGAGAACGATTTTCCGAATGCGATCAGAATCGACGCAACGAAACCGCAAGGCGTCGTTTTAAGGGAGGTACTCGGTTATCTCGGCTATCGGGATCCGCCCGACTGTTGAAATGGACAGGCCTTTGAACGGTCCTGCATGGGAACGAAATTAAAGACTGAAGGAGCAGATTCTATGAGGCATCGAAGGTCACTGCACTTGGTGGTCTTCTGCTTCTCGACCGTGTTTGTTTTGGTCTTGCGGCACGGTGCAGATGCCAACATCAGCCTCAGCACAGACTATTCCTTGGATACCTACGGGCTTGAAAAGCGGGAAAACGCGCTTCAACGATTTGCGATTGCTTTCCTGACTACAGCAGATCATGTACGGTTCAAGCGCTTATTTTTGGGATGTAAATCCCTTTCCGCTCGATCGTTAATTCTCGTGGTGCAAGATAGACGGGGAAGGATTGAGCGATTTAGTAGGCATAATTCCCCGATCGAGACGGAGCAGAGTGATGATTGATCTAGGCGCAAATCAATCCAAACTAAGAGAGCTGTGCCATTCTCTTTCGGTAAGAAGTCTGGAACTCGTAGGATCAGCCGCACGAGAGGACTTCCATCCGGAGTCAAGTGACATCGACGTGCTCATCGAATTCCAAGGAAACCATGCGCTTTTTGATCGATATTTCGCGCTCAAATTTGGTTTGGAAAGCATCTTTGGTAGAAAAGTCGACGTGATTCAGTGCGGGGCAATCAAGAATCCGTATCTGCAGGCAACGCTTCAGCAAGATAGAATATTAATTTATGAAGCATGATGCCAATGCTTACCTGCACGACATCCAGGTGGCCGGTGGGGACATACTGGAATTCACGAAGGGGTTGTTGAAGGAGGATTACTGCAAAAGCGAACTCGTCAAGGCTGCGGTCGAGCGCAAGTTTACGATTATCGGAGAAGCCCTTGTCCGGCTCAGAAAGGATTATCCATCGCTTTTACGGAGCATCGAAGATACCGACAAGATTATCGGGTTCCGAAATGTGCTCGTCCATGGGTATGACATCATCGACGATGCAACGGTCTGATCTGCTATTGAGAGCAACCTGCCGGAGCTACTGGAGAAAGTTAGGGCTTTAAAGAATGCCTAGCGAAAACACTGTAGCGGTCGCGGTAAACGGCTCCGCTAATTACCAAGCATCTTTTTAAGAAGGACCTCTTGAATGATTGTGAGAGTATAGTTGCACAGTGTAGGTCATATTAATTGTTGTTAACCTTTTGGGTCATCTATGCCTGGCGACGAGATCATACCTTCCTTCGAAATTCGCGCTACTGGGCCAGTATCTCGAGCGTTTCTCGATTTCGGCAAATCTACCTTCGCGGAAGCAGCGACTCATGTTCGGGCGCTCCCCTATGGAAGGACCTCCAAGCCTGATCAGGTTTTTTTAGTGCTGGACGAAGGCCGCGGAACCTGCAGCTCGAAGCACGCGGTTCTTGCAACATTGTCCCGGGAAATTGGGGAGCCGTTACCTCTCATGTTAGGAATCTATCTCATGGATGGGGACAACACCCCCGGGGTGGGGCGTGTCCTTGCGGCAAATGCGCTCCAAGCTATTCCCGAAGCCCATTGCTACCTGAAGTATCAGAATCAGCGCCTGGATTTTACACGGTCCGAGAACCCAATTATTCCTCAACTGGAATTCTTGCAGGAAGAACAGATCGAGCCGTACCAGGCAACCGGGTACAAGACCGAACGGCACAAAGACTATATTAGGGAATGGACCGAAGCACAGTCGCTGAAGAAAAGCCTCGAGGAAGTCTGGTGCGTCAGGGAGCGTTGTATCGCAGCATTGGCAGAAGGCTGATCGGAATGAGATTTCAGGACAACGGCAAGTTGATTTATCAAAAACTGGAGGGAACGGAACCTTGCAAATGGGACCCTTTCAAACGCAGCGATTAATCCTCCGCAGATTCAGAATCGAGGACCTGGACGATATCTACCGTGAGGTCTATTCAGATCCCCGGAGAAGAGATTGGACCTCGTTATCGGGAGGAAGTCGAACTTGCGTTCGCATTTGGCAAAGCCCACTGGGGCAAAGGCCTGTCCTACGAGGCTTGTATTCCCATGATTGATTATGCATTCAGGCGGCTGCAACTTCCGAGATTGGTGGGCGGGGCTTTTCTGAAGAATGAAAGGTCGGTGAGGCTTCAAGAGTGGCTTGGATTTCTTGTAGTGGGAAACACCCATCAGGGTGGCGGCTGGGTCACGATTTTGGAGAATCCGGAGAGAACAGTTGCCTCGAATTGATAAACTGGCTGACTGACCTGAGTTTCGTCCGAAGCGCAACTCCTAACTATCTTGTCGTCGCTGCCGATCAAGGCATCTAACATGAACGGGATACGCTAATGTCGTTCTAGAAATGCGGTGCTTTCGCTGGATGCGTGCCTGGGTGTCGTTGTATCAATTTTGATTTTCCTGAAACCAAGCCCAAGCCTTCTCGAATCGTCGGAGAGGCCGTAGCTCTTCGGTGAAACGGCGTCAGGCAGGACGAACGCAAGGAATACTGTCGCTGTCCGGTTCCAAAGACTACGGGGGATCGAAAATTCGATATTCTCCTCACCTCGCACGGTCGTTTCATAGATCTCAGTGCCTTTGAGTTCCACTTTCAATCGCTGCTCTTCTACTGCCCATGATATGGTAAATGGAAAGGCCGAAATTACCACTCGCGGATCAACATCAGTGATCGAACGGTGCAACACCAGTGACGCGTGAGGGGACGTGGTGAAGCAGAAATCATCGGTGATCGGGAATCCAAATCCGAAGAAAAGGCAATTGTTTCGCTCAAGGTCCGAATTGAATACGATTTCAATCCCCTTCGGATCTAAGGGAGGCAGGCCGATTTTAATGTGGTAACCATTCGAAAGGTCAATGTTTCGGTCGGAACTCCCGCTGTCCCTCTTGATAGACCATATCTCAAGGTCTCTGGACGTGCCCGGTAGGATTTCTCCGTTTATGCTGTGCCGCTTGCCGAACAGGAATACCCAGTTCGGATCGACGCGAAACTCTACGTCAAGTCGCTTTAGGGCCAGTGCGACGCTTGCAGCCTGAGACCAGTCATGTTCTTCAAAGGCCAAAAATCGGGGGGGCTTCTGTGCTACGTCAACGATGTGCTGCTCGATGGTGCGGAATGTCTTTAGGTCATCTGGGGTTGCGGAGTAACTATTGGGAACCTCCAGAAGGTATGGCATGAGTACCGCTACCCCATAGAGGCCGCATAACGGGATCTTTTCATTGATGTAGGCAAAATGTTCGGAAATTCCCCATGCAATCAGCAGCAGAAGAACATAAGGAATGGAGTATAAGAAGAATCCGTTGAAGAAATACATCGGGCCCGTCTGGATGCAGCCCCAGATTAAGGCAAGTACGGTTACCACGATGAGGATCAGCGAAAGATTCTTGTAGAACCTAGTCCTTCGAAGTCCTTTGCTCTTATTCCCTCGAAACTGATGAGGTGCTAGAAAAATCAAGATTCCTAGAAACCAGAGCAAGTAACTCTGCCAGTGGTCTCTGAAGTAGGAATGAAAGGAAAACTCTGTGTGATCTACCCTGAGATGCAAATCATTGGGGTAAGTGAAATAGCTGGTAAGCGATATGAATGCATCGATTGGAGAATGCGGCTTGCCCGAATATGTCCTTAGGTGTTCCACTATGGCGCCGAAATTGCTGTCTTCAGCCGCGACTAGATCCCATATCAGGGGACTGGCAAATACAATGACTACGGATATAGAAGCATAGTGGGCAAAACGGTTTTGGCGGTAGAGGGCTTTTGCATTTTCCAGAATATTCCATCCCGCCGTAGTCGTGAGTTTCAGATAGGCCAACGTAAAGACGGGAACGACGAAGAGTGGTTGGGCGACATATCCGTGAACCAGGAACGAACCGGCAATCGCCGCGACAATAAAATGCTTCGCCCGACCAGTTGCCCCTGATGCACATGCGATGATAAAGCAGAGGAACGGCATCAGCAGCGTGTGGGGCGGCCAAATGCTGTGGAATGCATCCTTTGTTTGCCAGAAATGGAGGATTCCTAAAAGCAGTGCCAAAGGCAGAAAAGCGGGCCTTTTCACCCACTGGGAAAAGATAATCACTGCGCAGGTGAAGAAGAACGTCTGTAAGAGTAATCCAGCTATGGCATGTGCGTTGTATGGTGATGGTACGAGAGCCAGTCTGTCGTGGAGGACAATCTCGGCGAATGCGTAGCAATAGAAGAAGGCCGGCCCCGGATGCCGAAATTGCCAGCGCGAATAGTGTCCATTTAATGCGCGCCCATGCTTTGCGTCCTCGATAAGGATAGCGTTGGCGGCAAGATCGGATTTCTCGAAGACCTCTGTGGCAAAGTAGAAATTCCCATGGCGAACTAGCAGAATCGCGAATACGGCAAGCGCAAGGAAGGCGATGCCAATCAGCGTTTGATGGCAACTCGCATGGTCTGTTCCTCTCCTCGTACGACTCATCCCCAACGATTTATTGAACTTGACCATTGTTGATACGCGGCGGTTTTCGGCACCACCAATTGACACCTGAGTGTCGAGTAGGCAAGGTCGTACAATGACTTTTCCAGCATCGTGACCAAATCAATGCTCCAACGATTTCATGACTGCTCAATGGGTGCAGAAATAATGCTTTCCCCATAGGCGTAGCTCGCTTACTAGGGTAACTATACGTGCGAGGCTACGCAGGGCGAAATTGCTTTACAGGAAGTCGCGAATTTTGAGGTCGGCGCCCATCTTGTTGTCCTACGATGTCTAATGCGCAGCTTCCCTGAAAACAATTCGAGGGAACGATGATCGCCACCGATCATTTTCTATATGTGCATTTCTTCCGGACCGGAGGGACCTTCATCAATGAGATTCTGAAGATCCATCTGCGCAGGAAGCTGCTTGGTTACCACCGGCCGGTGAGCCTGACGCCAGCCGAGCTCGCCGATCTTCCCGTCATCGGAAACGTCAGGAATCCCTGGGATTGGTATGTTTCCGTCTATTTCCAAAGCGTGAATTGGAACTACCCCAAGGGTGCGGGGACTCTCCTGAACTGGCTCTTGGATTTCCGGAGCCTCGAGTTCAATGAAGCTGTAATCCGTCTCTTAGACACTGGGTGGATGGCGCCCGAAGCAGAAGTTGCCTTGCGAACTGCGCCCAGACTGAACGCGATGTCCGGCACGAATTCTTGCTTTGGCCGCATAGCCAAGTCGAGGATCAATGATTACCGCACCTACCGTAACGACGAAACGGCGACGCTCGTGTATGAAAAGGACAGGGAACTGATCGATCATTTTGGGTATGAGTTCTGAAAGAATTTTGCGCTCATGTCTGATTCGCGTGTGCCTCCGGACTCATTCTTGAAATGTCGGTGCGCCAAAATTTCCAGTTGCCGTTTGCACTGACGAAAGTGGTTTCGGAGGCCTGGCAGCGCAAGAGGAGGGAGTTGGCGGCGCCTTGGAATTCATCGGGGCCGCTGAGTTGGAGGCTTGGAGGTACGCGCGACAAAGTCTACAATGGATTCCGGCATGACATCCGATGTTTTTTGCAGGAGCGTTGATTGTTCACTGAATTCTATCCAGACATGAGAGAACTGATGCTTGCATTGTCACAGAAGATATGTGAACATATGTATACTTTATGATCGTTGATCATATCGAAAGCACCCTCTCGGTTCTGGGGTATGACCAATCCCCAGCCTGCATCCGACCGTCCGACGATGCATTCCGATTTGCTCCGCGGGTGGGCCACATTCTGCGACACGCAGCCGCCGAGCTGAATCTTGAAGCCGCCTACGTAGTGCACCCAGACCCCTCGAAAACTACGAATCGGGCGCCTATTCCAGTAGTCTATGTTTGCTCAGCGAAAGACGAACAGACAGCAGATGTATTTCACGGAAAGATTTGGAACCAGGACATCGCCCCGTTTATCATTGTTTCCTCTCCTGGCGGACTGAAACTCTACTCTGGATTTCGTTACCGTCAGACGGTGGGAGGTGAGACCGAAGGACAACTCTCGAGCTTTGTCTCCCTCAACGACGCTACCGAGGTCTTACAGTCTCTTGACGCAAAATCCATCGATAACGGTTCGCTCTGGAGGAACCGCCAGCACGAGGTCTATTGGCGGCATCGTCTAAATCACAGGCTCCTCGAGAACCTGTTGCGAGTCGATGACCTGCTGAAAGAAGACGGTCTCGAGCAGCAGACAGCCCACGCTCTTATCGGGAAATTCGTTTACCTCCGATATTTGCGCGATCGGAAGATACTCTCTGACCGGAAGCTGGCGAGATGGGGAATCGAACCCGCGGCAGTCTTCGGCAGAAATGCGGAAGTCGCCGCATTGGCCGAAGTAGACAAGCAACTCGACGATTGGCTCAACGGCAGTGTGTTCCCAGTCGAGTTTGCAGCCCGCGATGGTCCAAAAGAGAGCCATGTCCGTCTCGTTTCCGGTGTCTTTGAAGGGGATGAGGTCCTCGGAGGCGGAGCCGTGCAACTCACGCTCGACTTTCAGGACTACGACTTCAGCCATATTCCCATTGAGACGCTTTCCGTAGTTTACGAGCAGTTTTTGCATCGGGGAAGAAAAGCTGAGGCTCGAGCCAAAGGCGCCTACTACACACCGATTCCAGTGGTGAACCTGATGCTTTCTGAACTGGAGGAAGCTCATCCGCTTCGGTCCGGTATGCGAGTAATCGATCCGGCGTGCGGCTCGGGTGCCTTCCTTGTTCAGGCCTATCGTCAACTGATCGAGCGTGAGTTTCCTCCCGGAACGAAACCAAAGCCCGGTGATCTTCGCGAACTGCTCGAGCGGCACATCTTCGGGATGGATACGGACGCCAACGCTTGCAACGTTACCGAACTGAGCCTGATCCTGACCTTGCTCGATTACGTCGATCCGCCTGATTTGGAAGATCGGCGGCGAGGCTTCAAGCTGCCGTTGTTGCGCGGCGCGAACGTGTTTGAAGGGAACTTCTTCGATGATTTTCCCGAGAAGCTGAAACGACACGTCGCCGGTGGATTTGATTGGGTTGTTGGCAATCCTCCCTGGAGACAACTCAACCCACTGAAATTGACCGGCGAGGAAAAACCGGTCTGGCGTTGGATAAAAGCGAACGAGTCCACGATGCCAGTGGGAAGTAACCAGAGTGCGCGGGCGTTTGTTTGGAAAAGCGGACAGTTATTGAATCGGACAGGAAGGGCTGCGCTGTTAATCCCGTCGATGACGCTTTACGACAATCCAGCAAAGCCTTTTCGGAGACGCTTTTTCTCCGATTTCCGCGTCTCAACGATAGCCGATCTTTCGAATCTTGCGGAGGTGATTTCGGGTGGGCGGTTCAGGAGTCCTGCGGTCGCCGTATTTTTCGAGAAGCCGGATACCGGAGTGCAACCGGATGCCGGAGCCACAATCACCTATTACGCACCCAAGGTGGCAAACCAGGAACTTACTCGACCAACTCGCTCAGGGGAGAGAACCGAGACTTGGGAGTTACTGATCAATGGCAGTGAGATCCGGCATGTTTCCCCGCATCGGGCTCAGAGCGGCGATGGATTGGTTTGGAAGACCGCCATGTGGGGATCGCACCTGGATGAACGCTTGCTTCGGCGCGTTGGAAAGCGTTTTCCCAGTCTAAAGGAATTGGAGTCCAAAGGGGAACTCTTGGCTTCTGAGGGACTACAACTTCGAGCCGCAGGATCCGGGGAGGAAGTCGAGGAGCTTCCGGAAGTGGTGGGAAAGATGACGTTCGATCCGAAAGCGCTGAGTCGGATGCGATTCTTTTTTTCGTTTCCGGAATCCTCGCTTCGCGAAATCAGCGCAGAAAGGCGATTTGTTAGGAGGGGACGGGGGAAGCTGCCGCTTAAAGTGTGCAACGCGCCTCACATTCTGGTCAGTGCGGCTCGGAACTTTGCGATTTACTCGGACGAATTTCTTGTGGTTCCGCCCCGCCAGATCGGGATTGTAAGTCAATCCGACGATAGGGATTTCCTGAGAGCACTCTCACTTTACCTCAATTCCGATTTTGCGCTCTATCACCAGTTCTTTAACTCACCACAAGCGGGGACCAAGCGCGAAGTCTCGACCTTAGGGGCTCTGCGGAAGATTCCTGTTCCGATCGTAAACCTCTCGGTTTCTGTCTACGCCGAATGGGCATCGCTCCACAGCCGTTTGGTCTCAGGAAAGCCGATTCTCGTTGGTAAACGGTCCGATCTGTTTGACGCCCAAACCGAGGTCTTGGATTCCTCCGAGAGTTTCAGTCACGCGATCGTAGAGCTAAACACTCGCGTGGCAGAAGCGCTAGAGCTCACTATGGAAGAACGAGGTTTGATTCACGATCTTCTGGGCGTCCAACTAGGATTGCGCGATGGAAAAATTGAAGACCGCGCGATCCGATCACCGTTGAAGACTGAGTTGAGGAACTATGCGGAAACGCTAAAGAAGCGTCTCGACGAATTCCTCGGCGATGGATCCTCGCATTCCCATTCCGTCAGAGTGGTGCCTTCGGAATCCTCTGGTTTGGTCGAGATAGAATTCATCAGACAGCCCAAGGGTGCGAGGGCGACGGTCGAAAGCGATACTGTACTGTCTGGTTCCGTGAACGCGGTGGGTCGCCAACTCCTCAGGAATCGCTCACAGTGGGTCTACTTCAACCGGAACTTCAGGATTTTTGAGGGGAATCGGACGCTTGTCCTGAAACCGATGCAGCGGTTCCACTGGACTAAGACCCAGGCAGCACTGGATGCGCAAAGCATCATCTCGGATACACTGACCCAAGAAAGGGGATGAGATCCGAGTTACCCACCGATGGGTGTGCGGTGGCTAGTCGCCAAGACGCCTACGCAATCCGTTTTCTTATCCACGTGCACCGACTGCTCGAACTCGGATCTATTACACTCAGGAAAGAAGACTATTCAGGTGCTGATGAGGAAACTATATCGGGAGACATTTGTGAAGCCATCGAGAATATCCTCGACTTTCGAACGGAGCCGTGGATGCCATTTTATGGCGTCCACCTGGAGTTTGGTTACTACTAGACTGGTGATCTAGGTTTTCACTTTTTCCCTTGATTTCAAGCTGGTTTTCGGTGATTTTAGTTCTAGTATATTCGCTAGATACTTAATCTCTAAACACAAAAACACCATGGGGTATCCAACTAAAGTTCAGCTCATCTCCCGCAAAAAGGGGGCCGACCAATATTACATTAATTTCCCCACCGCCATTGCCGAAGCGATGGAGTTCCAAAAAGGGGAGATTATTGAGTGGATCATCGAAGACAAAGCCAACATCATCGCCCATCGTCCGGTGGTTCCGCCTTCGCCGGTCACCATCAAAAAAAAACGGCACCTCGCTCCTGAACCAGTGGGAAGCAATTTGGAGGCAGTGCGAACAAGAAGTCTCCGGCACCCCCTCGTGCACGCGCCGAGTGCGCGAGCATCTGCTGGCCCATCTGGTTTGCCCGGGACGGCACACGATCACTTCGCTGATCACAGTGTTTGGCAAGCAGTTCCGGGACTGGACGGCGGATTACTCCCTTTATGCCAAGGACCGGGTGAACGAGGAGGTGATCTTTCGCCAAGTCAGAAAAGAACTCGAAGCGCTCAGCCCCGCAACCCGACCACTTTGTATTGCCCTCGACGATACCATCCTGCGCAAGACAGGCAAAACCATCCCCGGTGCGGCCTACCGCAAAGATCCCCTCGGCCCGCCCTTCAACCTCAATCTGGTCTGGGCACAACGCAGGCTTCAGCTCAGCGCGGCGGTGGCCGATGAAAACAACGAAGTGCGCATGATCCCGATCGCTTTTCAGGACGCTTCGACTCCGCGCAAGCCCCGCAAAAGCGCACCGGTCGAGCAGGTCGAACTCTACAAGGAGCAGATGAAACAGCGTAACCTCAACGCCTTGGCCACCGATGCATTGAGGCAACTGCAGCAAGAGCGTGCCGAGGAAAACGCAGGAACCGCACCCGAGTTGCATGTCGTGGTTGACGGCAGTTACACCAACCGAAAGATGCTGCGTAATCTGCCCGAAAAGACGACCCTGATCGGTCGAATCCGCAAAGACGCCAAGCTCAGCGCGAAACCCGGCGCGCAAGCCGTACTCGGACGCAAGCGCTTCTACGGAGAGGACCTGCCCACACCGCAACAAATCCGCCGGGACCCGGACATCCCTTGGATTACCGTGCAGGCGCGCGCGAGCGGCAAATGGCGGGACTTCGAAGTCAAAACCCTGGGACCCATACGCTGGAGGGCGGCCGGGCAGATGGATCTACGCCTGCTCGTCATCCGTCCGGTTGGATATCGCCTGCGCCAAGGGGCCAGAAAACTATACACCCAACCGGCGTATTTGATCTGCACTGATCCGAACCTCCCACTGGAGGACCTGCTTCAGCAATACCTCTGGCGCTGGGACATCGAGGTCAACCACCGCGACGAAAAGACCATCCTGGGTGTGGGGCAGGCTCAAGTGCGCAACGAAAACTCCGTCCAGCACATCCCCGCAACCGCAGTAGCCGCCTACGCCATGCTCCATCTGGCCGCTATCAAAGCTTATGGACAAGGCGGCAAACCTACCGCCATTCCCGAAGCAAAATGGAGGAAGCCCTCTAAGAAACAAAGACCTTCCTCTCAAGACCTGATCAACGAATTGCGCAGGGAATTATGGGCTTGTGCCATACGCCCGGAGATTTTAACCAACTTCATGAACAAAGCTCACCCAAAGGCGAAGTTGATTAAATACCAACCGGACATCTGCAGCTCGCTATTCGCCGCTACCGCATGATCTAGAACGAACCAAACTCCAGGTGGATGCCATTTTATGGCGTCCACAACGAAAAGCCGGTCCAACAGTCGAATCGCCCGAAGAAAGACCGCGACCGGGAAGGCAAGAAGCGCCGGGCGATCGATCTCTCATTCGTTTCAAGCGAAGCGGCGCCACGCCTTCGGTTTTCGTTTGAAGCGAAACGCATGTACCATGGTGGAAGCGTAGGTGCATATTTGGGAAATGAGGGATTGGGCTGCTTCATCGGTGGAGAATATGGATTCAACGAAAGCGCTGCCGGCATGTTAGGGTATGTCCAGAACCGAACGGCGGAGGAATGGAGCGAAAGAATCAAGGTAAAAATGGAAAGCAAACGCGAGGCGATCCTTCTACTCTCCGATCCGGCGTGGATCAATACTGAGCTTTTCGTTTTGGGTATGAAGGTAAAGCGCTCGCTTCATGATAGGCGGCGGAATCTTGGCATGATTACGATATACCATTCGTTTCTCGATTTGCGTGAGATATGATTGAATGTTGTTCCAATCTGGATGCGTGACTTCGGAGCCGCACGGCACCTTGATCGCGCCTGAGCCCTTGGTTGAAGGGAGTTAAATCTCAGAAGGACAGATTACTTCACTCACGTCTTAGGGTAGTCGACCGAAAATCGGAGCCTAAGTGTAGACGGGGAAGACAGATGAAGTACCGGGAGAGATTGGGGTATCAGCGGATATGCCAGGGAATGCTCAGTCCAACGCATTATAGAATTGAAAAGGCGTACGATTCGATTGCGACTACTCCCGGATGGATTGGATTCCCGGAATTTCCACGGGTATGAATTCTGAAGCGGACATCAAGGACTGGAATGCCATCGCACCCGACTACTCAAAGCGGATCGAGGCCGGCGGCGATAGATGCTTTCCAGAAGTGGCCGCCCGATTTTGGGAGCTACTAGGCGATGTTCAAGAGAAGGGGATCCTCGACTTGGGCTGCGGTCAGGGCTGGCTCACCAAGGAACTTAGCGACCGTGGAGCCGTCGTTACGGGCATCGATGGCTCTACCGTGCTCGTCGATCGAGCTCGCTCTTTGCACCCCGATCAGGCGTTTCACGTCTGCGATCTCGCTAAGGGCCTTCCTGAACTGGGCAGGGAGTTCGACATCGTGGTAAGCCACATGGTCGTTATGGATATTCCCGAGATTAACCTCCTGTTCTCCGATGTCGCCCGTGCCTTGAAGCCGGGAGGAACCTTTCTCTTCACTCTGCCTCATCCCTGCTTCTTCAACATGAAGAGTCACAAGGGCGAGGATGGAAGGTGGTTTAAGAAGTTGACCGGCTATTTGAAGCGGGAGGTCTGGCGCATCGACTCATTCGGCGGCCACAACCACTATCATCGCACCATCTCCGATTATGTTGCCGCCCTCAGCCAAGCGGATCTATTCGTGTTTGAATTCTACAAGCCTCCGCACCGAGCGAAATCCAAGGAAATCAGCGACGAATTCCTGAAGACGTTACCTGTTTTTCTGTTGATTGCGGCGAGGAAGGTGATCTCTGGTACTGGGTCAGTGCACACTGAGGAGAGTAAACAAACCACGAATCACGAGAAGGGACACGAAAAGAAACACATCAGATAAGCGTCGCAGGAACGATATGGACTATTTGAGCAGATCGGCACTGGCCCTGTCGAACGCCTTTAAGAATGAACGTCTATTGCGTATGTTTGGCGATCGCGATCAGACGTAATCGGATGTTCCAACCCGAACTGAAGCGGATCCGTCGTCGCCCGATGGGCGACGTCGAGCGGTGAAGGCTCCCATTACGATTATCCTCTGGACGTAGCTGGACGACTTCGTCGTTCAGGGCGGTTTGGAACTTCAGGCCGGGTCGGGCTGAAGCCGAATGGCATCAGCTACGCCGAGGGGCTCCAGCAACTACCTTCGGACGGGCGTAGCTGAACGCTTTCGCGTTCAGTCGATGAGAATGATCACGGACTACAATTATGTTTTGGGGTCCAGACTCTGATCAGGTTGAATGGAGGGTAGCGGCGGAGCGGAATTCAACACTCTGGTTTCTCCTGTTGCACCTCCTACCGATTTACATTTCAGTCCGGAACTGAATCGCTAACCGTTATTGGACGTTCACTACTCTGCCGCGGGAAAAGGAGTGATCATGAATTTGAGAATCTTGAGTGCGGGCATGCTTCCCATCGTCTTTGTTGCGTCGGTTACGGTGCCGCAGGCGTTCAGTCTCGCTGGGCAACAGCGTGATTATTTCGATCATTTCGATCTGACTAAACAGCGATTAGAGTGTTACCGACATGCAGAGCAGCGCTTGGAGCTTACCGAGATCAGCAAACTCTTTGTTAAGGAGCGTGCGGTCAGGATTTATCGATTCCTCAGCAAGGAAAAGGAATCAGGGAAACCCCTGGCAGTTACGATTATCATCTATCCGGAAGTCGTCGTCGGATTAACGGAAGTTACGGTGTTCAGGCTCGATTTTTCATCGGCAATAGTCAGAATTGATCGAATCGTTAAAGGCGAAAGGAAGACCGTCCGAACGGGGCTGCCGAAAGCGCAGCTCCTGGGTTTGTTGGATGCCATCTATCGTTCTGAGCTCTTCGAGCTTGGAATGAGCCAGCGACCAAAGACAGCGGCCGAGGGTGGCGCCGTGGATATCGTGGGAGGTCCGGAAATGGTATTTCAGAGAATGAGCGACCGCGGGTTTATTTGGATCTATCGGAATATCTATGATTCCTACCCGGCGTCCCGCGTGTTCCTTGCTGTCAGGGATATTGTAGAGAAGGAGATTGGTAAGGATCCATTTCCTGAATATCGGGAGAGAATACTGGAAAGTATCCGCAAAGAGGGATTTGAATGAGCCGAGTGAAGAACCTCCTTGAAATCGCTCGGGAGATCCGCGGAATTGCCCAAGCCGGGCGGGCGTATTCTGAAAACGAATACGACCTCGACCGGTATCGGCGCCTCGAAAAGATCGCGAATGAAGTGATATCGCAGGGATATCGCCTCGACGATTTCTGCTGGCCGACGGAAGTCGGGTATCCAACTCCCAAGGTCGACGTTCGCGGCTTTGTCTTCGAAGAGGGTCGCCTTCTCATGGTTCAGGAAGCCTCCAACGGAAAGTGGTCAGTGCCCGGAGGCTTCGCCGATGTGAATCTCACGCCGGCTGAAAATGTTGAACGTGAATGTCTGGAAGAAACCGGATACCGGGTGCGCGCTGAGAAAATCATATCCGTGCTCGACCGCGACCGGGCCGGATATCCTCGCCATCCAGAGTCCATCTATAAGATCCACTTTTTGTGCAAGCTACTCGCTGGAGATGCCAAGCCCAATTTTGAAACGACCGCGGTGGGCTTCTTCGACACTGAAGATCTCCCGGAGATCGATTCTGGACGCGTTCGCGTAGAGGATATCATCCATGCGAGAGAGTGTGCCAATGTGCGTGATAACGGTACGCTTTTTCAGAGGACAGAATGAGGAAAGGGTGGAATTGGCAGCCTGAAGTCCTGCTCGATACCCGTTCTGCTGAGCTACTACAATAAAGAACCCAACCGCACCTTCAACTTCTCTACTCGCCTTTTCTGCTTTGTCCGCGCAAAGAAACCCAATACGCGCAGAAATATCAACAAGCTGTAGCAGCTCATCCGCTCTTCAAAGCATGGTATATGCCTGTCAGCCGCGCGACAATGGGCTTGGAAGACTCTCTTGAAGTCAACCGATTACTATGAAGCCAAACACTCTGCGAGACTGCCTTTGATTCGGAAGCGCTTGTCGTCGATGTCGTCACAGTCGCCTGCGAGGATGGAACGGACGCCGTTGATCGTCTCCTCTCGCGGGACGAACCGCCCAGGAATCCCGGTAAATCCCTCTGCACACCGGTAAGGATGAGTCAGGAAATGCTGCAATTTACGTGCTCGCCGGACAAGGAGCTGGTCGGGTTCGGCAAGCTGTGCCATGCGTTCCTTGGAGAAGATCTTCATGCGTTTCGCAGCGGCACGATGGGCGCGGTTTGCAAGAAGACGCAGCCATTCAGGATCGAGCATTAGGTCGCGTGCCCGCATGAGAAGGTTTCGTGCCTCTGCTGCAGCTCTGCAGTGTTCCTTTCCAACGATCGCTTGCTGGAGGAGACCGGAGCGGCTTTCGGCAAAGGAAATCGCCGGCCAGAAACCCTGGTTGCCCAGTTCGATCGTGAGGTGGATAATGGCGGGCCAAGTGTCGAGGTTCTTGTCTGATAAGCCCAGCTCGAAAGCCTGTTGGGATAGAAGGTAGACAGCCTGTACCTTTCCTGGCCTAGGTATATAATAGTGGTCGATGCGCTCGCGTGAATCGCGCGCGATCGCCTGCCGCATATTGTGGAAAAGGTCGCGCTCGTAGAGCTGCTGAAAGGCAAAGAGGGTGACTTCCGCTCCTGCTTCGCTCAGGCGCCGGTGAAGCTCTTCGGTGTTGATGAGTTTTCCCGTGCCCATCGGCCCAATGAGACCCACATTTCCCCGCCTGGGAAGCGGACAAAAAAGGTCTATGGGCTTGATTCCAGTCTCACAGAATTCCAGGGACGCCGGGGCCTCCACTCCCATGCGGCGGATGGCATCGTCCAGCGCGTCTTCGGGGAGGTCATGAACTTCCTCATTGGCGTAGCTCAGTGTCCCTTCCTTAAGTCTAGATCCGTCCGTTCCGATTCGGATGGCACGAACAATTCCATCCGGCAGACGCTGAGCAATGACCACAGTATCCTGTCTTGCCCCGGAACCGTCCATTACGTGGAAAGCATCGAGACAATCCGGCACGGCGTCCTGGTCGAATTGCACCTCGATGATCGTTCCCTCCTGGCGTAGGATCTTGCCCGAACTAGACACGTTTGGCTCGGATCCGTTGGTCTCTGGTTGGTTGTATTGCGTCATGTCGTTGATTCTCCGTCGAATGAGTTGGCGTGATTTTCGTAGGTGGTTCTTCACCTGGCTCAGCGGAATGTTGAGAAACGCGGCAATTTGCTTCTGAGTCTGATGGCGAAAATGGAAGAGATCCGTGACCGTTCGTAGTTCCTCGGGAAGCGTCCTCAGGACATTCTGCACGTGCTGAGTCTCTTCCTTTCGACGATATTGAACCGCTGGGTCCTCCACGGCATCGGCAATCGATCTATCTCCGTCACTCCACAGCAGGCCAATTCGGCGTCTCGATCGCATCCGTTGCAGGCATTGTCGACGCACGATTTCCCTGAGCCATGAAGGGAAGGCCTCGGGAACCTTGAGGTCACCCAGCTTGGCCCAGGCGACGAGCAGCGAATCCTGGACGACATCCTCAGCTTCATGCTGATTACCGAGTAACGACACGGCATAGATCAGGATGTATTGCCGGGAAGCCTGTAGAAGAGCGTTTGCCGCTTCCTCATCTCCCGCCGCCGCTTTTGCCGCTTGTGTGGCTAGATCGCTCATGCCTGTTCCCATCGACTTCTATATTTAAGTGTCATAGCCCAGACCTTTGGATTAAACTAATATCGGAGTGATCATAAATATGTGGGCTCATCCGGCCTGGAACCCGCCTCCTTGCGAAGCCGGCTACTAAATACGGTTGCTTGCTTGATTAGGACCAGGAAGACGATAGACTGCCGAATCCGTGTGGTGTTGCGTTGATTCGGGGTGGCGAGCACCCCAAGGCGTATACACGCGGCCGGCAATCAGTTCGGGATGCAAGAACCAGGAATCAAAGGAGATTGAAGTATGTCAGATCAAAAGGCCGAGATATTCAAGGAACTCGCGCATTCTGTACAGGCTGGAACCGCTTGGTTGTCGCCCGAGCTTCGGCAGCAGCTCAGCGCGCCACTGGGGAAGCTTTCGAAGGCGGAACTTCTAATGATGTTTGAGGAGTCTGGAATCCGCAATCACCCTATCGCGATCGAGATGGCCAGGCGTATTAAACGTGGGGTATCTGATCTGAATGAGCCTCGAAGCGAATGAACTTGGACGAGCCTCACGCCATTACCTTCCCGTCTGCCTTGGGAAGATCGACATTTATCCTTGGGTATTCGATCCAGCCGGCGCCAGGTCGCCCGCTGCCCTTTGTCGAAGTGAAGCGGATTTACCGCAAGTTGTCGCAAACCGCCTGGCGCCAAGGCGAAGCGGGAATGCGACCTCGTGTTGTACAGGGAAGATTATCTAAGGACCGCTCGGACGACCCCGGTGGACTAGAATGAGTGATCTACACCAGCGCTGAGCGGAAATGCCTGTCGCGCTACTCTTGACTCATCATTAGGTTCGGCGCAACAGTTAGGCGCCGGACCTCGTCGGGAACCTTGTCGAGAACTTCGTCGATGCGTTTTCAGATCGGGCCACAGGAAATGCTCGGGCTTTAGGGGAGCCCATTTCGATCTTCAAACTTGCACCGGCCTTCTTAGGTGCCATAATGAATATTACGGTCAAGAATGTCCCGCTGGAACTGCACGCAAAGCTTCGCAAGGCCGCGCAGAGGAGCGGGCGCAGCCTGAACAAACAGATACTCCACACGCTGGATCGGGCTGTGAATCCGCGATCGGTCGATCGCGCTCAGTTGCTGAGCAGGATCAGACGACGTAGAGAGGATATGGAAGTTTGGCTCGACGATGATTCTTTGCGAGATGCCATCCGGATCGGTAGAGAGTGATCGTCGTCGACACCAACGTGATCGCGTATTTTCTGATTCGCGGCGAACAGTCCCAAGCGATGGATCGGCTCATGGACAATGATCGCAACTGGATAGCGCCCCGGTTGTGGCTTGATGAGTTCATCAATGTGCGCTGCACCTATGAGCGGCGGGCATTGGTCACGCCAGATGAGGCGGTTGCCCTGCTCGATGATGCTCTTACGCTGATGGAGGGATCATCTTATGAAGTTCCTCCAGAGCGAGTGCTGGCAGTGGCGCGACGTACAGGATGCAGTGGTTACGACAGTCACTATGTGGCGCTGGCGGAAGACCTCGGCTTGAAGTTGTACACCCGCGACAAGGTGATACTTGCAAAATGTCCGGATATTGCGGTTCTGCCGAAAGATCTGCCGTATCAGTAGAAATTCCGGTACCCCGGAATTTGCTATGGTGGGCATTGAAACGCCAGGTCAAGGCGCTCCTTTTGCCTGTGAGCATCGACAAACCACCGGGGTGTTATCTAGTGCCGGTAACGGGACGCATGTTCAAGATGATCGTTGCCCTCGATAGAACTGCTATTCCCAAGATAAGAGAGCTCGCCCATGGTTTTCCCAGAGGTAGCCGTTTTGATCCACGATGGACCCGGAATAAATGTAATGATACTGGGTGATATACTCTCGGGAGGCAGAAAGGACCTACGAATTCCCGATGGATCGATTGGGATCTGTGATCCGGAATATTTGGTAGACTTTGCAAGTGCTCGATGCTCACTTCGTAGCCTCTTGACCTACCCCTTCGACACGCTTTGTTTTGGTCATGGACGCCGATCATCGGAAACGCTAAGGAACCTCTTCTATCGTTTCTCAGTGACGGCGAGCCAGGCCTCGCCTCACCAAAGCGGTGCCGGGCCACCGCACTCGAAATGGTCATCGACGCAATATCCCGTCGGTGGGGGCTAGAGAATATCGAGAACATCAGACAGCTCCTCAAGACTGCCGATTGATTGAACCCTTTCCGAGCCGGTGAGTGATTCGCCTTCACGATTGAACCAGATGGGACGAATGCCGGCGGCTGCCGCGCCCTCGACGTCACGCTCAAAGCTGTCGCCGACCATAGCAAAAATGTGCCTCCGGTCGATGTCCTGAAGAATGATCTCGAAAAAGCGGGGATTCGGCTTCTCATAGCCGATTTTGCCGGAGGTATAGATTCGTTCGAAATGGGACCGAATTCCCAAACCCGCAACAATTTCCTCGAGCTCGGGAATGTGATTCGAGGCGATCACGTGGATGTATCCTCGGTGGCGAAGGCTCCTGAGCACCTCGGTTGCTCCGGGAATTAGCTCAATCCGTTTAATCTGCAGTTTCCGGATGTTTGATCACACTATTCATTGGCTGCGGCTTCGCTGCGCTGTTCTGAGAAATCCGCGGTTCATCTGAAATACAAATTTCAGTCCCCTACCCTTCCCAATTCATCCAGCATGCCCTTGATTACTTCGACAGTCTTCCCATCGATTTCACTTCGGTCGCCAAACCATCCGGTCCACTTTCCGCCCTCAATTAGGACGTCGCTTACATTTCCGACCCACAAAGCAGCCATATTGCAGGCTGAAGCGGCGGCATAGAACGGGGCAGATTCCATATTGACGACCTGGGCTCCCTCTTCACGGAATTTGGCTGTGACCTCGGGAGTTTCGCGATAGACGGCATCGACAGTAGCCGCCACTACCGGGACTGAGCCACTCACGCAATCCATCAATCGGCCATTGGGCCGAAACGCGATATCAATGGTTCCATACGCCTTGCTCGTGCCGTCGGTTGCAAGCGCCTTGTCTACGACAATCTGCATCCCATGTTCAATTTCAGATGAGATGCTCCCCGCACACCCGAAGCCAATCACCGTCGACACGTCGAGGGCACCCAGTTCCTCCACCAAAATAGCAGCCTGGGGGCCGCCCCAAATGCAACGGGTAACGATTCCAATTGACTTGGACGCGTGCTCGAATTGAAAAACGAACGGAAGCTCTTCGGTTTCCTCCATACCCCAGAAAACCTTGCTCCCGAATGGCTTTGCACCGAAGGCATCGACGAGGATGTCTGACCCCGTTCGGTCTCGGAAACAGATAATTGCCAGATCCCACTCGGGCCGGGGCCTGTTGCGGTCAAAGCGGTTTGAAGTAATGGTCTTGGGGTCGATGTATCGCATGGCGCTCCTGACCTTGAATAGTCGTCCGCGTGAAGGACTGTCGTCAATCGTCGCTGAAATCAGGATGCAAGTTAACTACCCTCTGGGGATTTCGAGCAGATGAAATGTATCCAGTCAACGTCTGCAGGTGATCGTCGCCAAACGGGAACCCATCCAGCTTTGCGGAGCAGGGCTTCGAATCTTTGCGGATCGTGGTATGCGAAGAATCGAAAAGTGCCAGGCATGTACTCCACCTCCCTCCATGCTTCGCCTGAACCTCGTTTCATGGAGGCAAAGAACACAGCATTAGGCCGAGCCCAGAGGCGAAACTCTCGGAGAACAGCACTCAACATTCTCCGTGGAATGTGCAGGAGCGATGCATTGCACCAGATTCCGTCTACCGAATTCGCCGGTGGGGAGTACTCGGTAAATTCCGCATGGAGCAACAAACCCGTAACCCGTTTCTTCGCCTCGGCGAGCATGCCTGCTGAGCAGTCGATACCGGTTACGCTGTAGCCGAGCGATTCGAACCATGCCATATCGCGTCCATGACCGCATCCGACATCCAGAATCTGACTATCCTTCGGTAACCGCGACATGAATTCTTCTGCCGCCTGTCGAATGTCTTCTGGAAGAGCGCCGTGAATTTGCGCAAAGCGAGGTGCGATCCGGTCATACGCGGCGGCATTGCGGATGGCTATTTCTCGTCCATCAAGTCCCAACTTTTGACGCATTTTGAATAAAGTCTGGTTTCATACCATGCACATCGAAATCCGAAAATCGAACGTCCAAAGTCGAAGGAACTGGGATTAATTCCAAGAGAAATTCCTCGACACCCACAGACTACCATCGTTGCTAGAATCACGCGTCCACGCTGGATCGAAATTCGAAACCGTGGATGTCCTGGAATTTCATGCGGAGCAGATATGCAGACGAGTATAATCATGACGGGGCTGCTCCCGGCTATGATGAGGACGTACTCAACGAGGAGGATCCGATTCGCACCGGCTATCGAGCAACTCTGGATTGGGTGATTAAGGTTGCACAAATCGGTTCGGACCCGGGGGCCCTCGTCCCCAGGATTTGTGCGAAGTATGGGGGATTCGGCGGGCCGAGCTCAGTCGAGGCGATTCCCTTGTCACTTTGTAGCTGGAGCCCTTCGGCTTCAGCCCCAGCTTGAGTTATCCTAATTCACATGAGCATGAGCGATATCCAGCGCGTTTAGCTGGCTGCCTTTCGATCGCAGTGAAATTCCCTAACTCTGGTCAAGGGCACAATACTTCAGTGGGCGTTCCGCTTTGTGCGAGCTTGAGAGATTCTAATGAGACCAGGCGTTCCCTCGAGTGCATCATATGAACAACACGCGGACAGCGAGTGAGATCGCGGAAGAATTTGGCCTTGGGCAATATCTCAGCCAGGAGCCGATAGGACGCGCGGGACGGGGAGTCTTGGCCCTCACCACCAAATCCGGACGGTTCGTTCTGAAGCCTATGGGAGACGCCGCATCTGCTGCGCTCTATGCCGAAGTCGAGAGACAGCTGAACGCAGAAGGCGTCAGACAACCTCGGATCTTCCAAAAACCGGACGGTTCCCTGATCTCGACAAGGGGCTACGCCGCTTTCGAATTCGTGAAGGGGACGAGTTGTGAAGATTTGATACCAGCCCGACTGCACTCGGCAATGGCCTACATAGCCGCGTTCCATGCGGCACTTGCCCGTCTAAGAGTACCGCCCGGCCTTAGTGATCGCAAAGATCCCTGGAGTCGGGCAGCATCGATTCACTTCTTAATCGACGAGCTCCCGAAACGTATTGACGATTTGGACCTGAGAACAACCCAGCGAGCCATCGCCAAGAGCTGCCTCGATTTCCTAAAGGAGCGCCGGGAGGCTTTCGAGAGATCGGCTCAATTGGTCCACAGTGATATTGGCCCCGACAACATCCTGTTTCTTGGCGATGAGGTCGCCACAATTATCGACTTTACTCCGCACGTGGCGCCCGAGCTATTCGCTCTATGCCAGTTCTTCTATTGGTCTTTTCTTTGGAAAATGGACATCCGGTCTGCGGAAGAAGCCGTTCGGAAGTCCCTTGCGATTTATTCTGAAAACAGGCCCGAGTTTCTGATTGCGGAAGGCGCCCTGCATGCAACGTTAGTATGGGCGGCAGCGTTTCGATTATTCGGTCCCCTGCTTGCGATGGATGCAGGTCTCGCCTCGTATTCCGCCTCGGGGATCGAAGTGCGAGCGAGTCTCCTGAAGGGAATAATGGAAAGTGAACCATTCAACTTTTCCAGCGGGTTATGATATTGATGAAGAAGGAACGTAAGCAGTGCCTTTCATGCCAAGCTGTGGCCGGCGAGATCAGCCTGACCATAGAAATTCCAGGACATCTCATGGACCAAAGCATCAGGCATATTGGATGATGTGTGTCCTGAACTTTCGGTGTCCTGGAATTTCTTTCCGAACCCATTTCGGGGGTGCGCTGTCAAACCAACAATTGGAAGTATTGAAGTGATGAAAGAGCGAATCGTAAAATAGAGCCCAACGTGACACGGGCATCTTGCCCGTGAACAGGCCTGGCGGTAGGAAAGGATGCCTGTTTCACTTTGTCGAACCATGAAGCATCTTCCGCACAGCAGTTCATGCTCGATGAAGGTGAAGAGCCCTTTTCGACGGCAGTAGAGAAGGTAACCTTGACAACCCTGAGCAGCGAACATACATTGTGATGTATGAATAGGACCCAGATCTACCTTACCCCCGCCGAGATACAGGGCGTAGCACGTGTAGCTGCTGCTACCGGAAGAAAGCAGAGCGAGGTAATTCGAGAGGCGATTGACCAGTACCTTCAGCGTTTGGGCCCGCAAGATCGCCTCGGTCGTCTTCGCGCGGCATCCGGAATCTGGAAGGATAAAGATGACGTTGATCTCAGTAGTATCCGGGAAGAATTCGACCGACTCTGAGCCATGCTTGTGGACTCTGACGTTCTAATTGATTTCCTGCGCGGCCGCCCCGCGGCAATCAATTTTCTTGAGCAGAACGTGGATGATATCAGCGTATCTGCAGTCTCTGTAGCAGAGCTCTACCAAGGTGTGCGTGAAGGGCACGAACGAATCAAACTAGCCACTACCCTTTCCGCTTTTACGGTCCTGCCGGTCACAGAAGAGATTGCAGAGATGGCTGGTCTCTTTCGTCGAGATTTTCGTAAGCGTTTCGGATGTGGATTGGCAGATTGCATGATCGCTGCGACTGCCGCCCGCCACGACCTCGACCTCGCAACCTTGAACGCCAGGCACTTCGGCATGCTGAACGCAGTCATCGTGCCTTATGAGAAAAGCTGACGAATGCACTTAACGGAAATTGCCAACACTCCCGGTTTCATGGGCATTAAGGCGCTCCTCAGAGGGGAACTCGTTGGATTCGTCATGGGATTTTCAGAATCCTATTAAGATGGAGTCGATTTCTATATCAAGGAGATGTGCGTCTCTCCATCGCAGCAGGGCAAAGGAATTGGGGGGGCTTTACTCGAGGATCTGCAAGTCCTGCTCGTCTCGGAGGGTGTGAGAAAGGTGTATCTGTTGACTTCGCGGGATGCGTTCGCGGCTGAATTCTACAAGAAGCGTGAATTCTACATCAGCGAGAGGATGATCATGATGGGAAAATGGCTGGGGCCGCGGGAATGAGGTCATCCTGAGAAAAGTACAGGGTGGTCATGCATTGAAACGCCTTACCTTCGGGGAGCGAAGGACACGAATTGATCGTCGAAAGGCCCCGTCATGACTTCGAAGGACCTTTCATCAAATTCGTTGCGGTCGAACCAAAGCCACGCGTCACCGATGTCGATGCCGTTCAGGTCGGGCTTGGGATCGAATACATAGATAAACGGGTAATTCGCGGCACTCGTCCACCACCACGCCTGCATTTCGACGTCATAGAAATACATGCCGTTGCCCGAGGCATCGGCGCTGCGATAGAGGAATCCGTGCCTGGCGTGGAAGAACCATGGCGCGAGAGGGCCGATTCGAGCAGTTCCAGCGAATAGCGACCTTCCTTGCCTGCCTGCCAAACCGCCTCCCCTTCGGGCCGCTGATCGACATAAAGGGAGACAACTCTGCAATCGGGACGCTGCCAGCGGCCCTCGTAAGGGTAGCCGACAAGGAACCGATCGACGAAGTGCTTCCCCCAAAAACCCCTCTTCAGCTTGACTCCAAAGTGGGAATCAGGGGTCTGTCAAGTTGCGTCGATCGCCAATCACTTTCGAATGCGACCGGTAGCGAACAGGGCATGGTCCTTAACCATGGACTGCAAGCGTGGGTCGTCGCTGTTGAGGAAACCCTCATGGGGCTGAAATACGCCTGGGGTGTAGCGCGCCAGGGACTTCAGGTGGTCCTCGGCAAACGGACGGGCGGCCAAACTTCAGTGCGATGTAACTCCTTCCTTCCAGTCCCCCGTAGGCCGCGTGCCAGATGCAGTGATTGAACAGAATCACATCACCGGGTTCAGTCTCAAGGGCGGCGCAGGGTATCTCGGCGCCGTCGATACCAAAGGGGCGGGACCCGGGCTCGACCTCCAACCTTTCCAAGTCTTTGTGAAGCGGCATCCGGTGTGAACCCGGGATGACTCTCAGGGAACCGGTTTTCCGAGTAACCTTTTCGAGGTACATCAATATCTTGAGCTGGGGAAAATCGATCCAGTGTTCCTCGCCCCTGCGGTAATACTTCCTGTCGGGGTGCCAACCGACTTCCCCTCGATTGCTGATGTTACCCTCGGATCCGACCCAGATGAACTCTGGGCCCAGCAGCGTCGCGATCGCGAGATAAATGCGATCATCAGAAACAATCCGATGGAGATCGCTTCGACGCTCCACGAAGTAGCGCAGCCTGCGTTCACCGCTTTTCTCGGGTTCCTGGTCTTCCGCCCAGATCTCTTCCGCTGAACGAGTGAACTGCGCCATCTCGACCAAGGAGAACAAGCGGGGCAAAAGAAGGTATCCGAAGGTGCCGAAATGGGCCTGTTGTTGCACTGTGATCACGGAGTCAAAAACCTGATCGAATGCAGGGTGGCCCTCCTCCAGGCAAAACTGACCGCCTGAGACGCCAGACGAGCTATGCTCTGCTCAAATCGAAGGACAACGGGGTGACCTGGAGTGGGGCTAGCCGAGATCCTCGGGTACTCGGTAGACGACTCTAAAGGAGCCGAACACGTCTTTAACGCCGCTCTCGACGGAGGGATATCACCTTTCTGAACAAGGGCGCGTGCCTCCACAACAGCGAAGCGTTGGTTGGCAAAGCCGCTTCGCACCGTTATTATCTCCAAGCGTCCCATCGCAACTCAATCCCTGCCCCACTTCTCAAGATAGTTACCGAAAAGCTCTTCGTCGGTCGGGATGCGCTCAGGGATCGGAGTTGAAAGCCAGGTATAGTTAAGGAAATGCTTCCAATTGATGTTCTCGCTCGTCACGTTGCCGGCCCAAGTGCCGCAGCCAAGCGAATCGGTTGTCGGATTGCCGTTAAACCAGCTCCCGCTGTTAGCCGCAGCATGAGGCATGTTACAATTGACCCGGCCGACGTTTGCCTTCATCCCCAGCTCCACTTGACGCTCTTCCCGCTGTGTGTGGATGGAGGCGGAATGGCCCTCGCCGGAGAAGCGATGCATGGCCTTCATGCGCTCGACCATCTCGCTGAAATCAGTCCACTCCCAGACGGTCAGCACAAGAGAAATCTTCTCTCCTGAAAACCGATCCTCAGGTCCCGCCTTCTCTCCGATCACCATGAGGAAGCGAGTCCCCTCGGAAATCTCAATACCTGCTTTTCCGGCTAGACAGGCAACAGGTTTAGCGACAACATCCCGATTAAGATGCTCCCCGTCCGGCCAGTAATATTCCCTTAACCGTTCCCGTTCTTCGGTGGTGCATAAGTATCCGCCCTCCACTTTCAATGCCTCGAGCATCTCGTCGTAGATGGTGGACTCGATCGCAACGGCATTTTCCGACGAACAGGAAGCGGAATTATTGGCCGTTTTCGACATGGCGATCTTCCGTGCGGCATCCTTCAAATCGGCGGAATCATCTATGATTGAAACAACATTTCCAGCCCCTACTGTATGCGCCGGCTTGCCCGCATTGTAGACGACCCTGACTAGGGCAGCGCCGCCAGTCGCCACGGCGAAATCACACTGTGCCATGAGCTGCCGGGTCTTCTCATGACTGGTCTTTTTTATGCACTGCAGGAGATCTTCCGGCGCGCCCACTTTGCGCAGCGCCCTCCGTATTGTAGGAGATCGAAGTCTTTCGCTTTACGACTGGTTCTCGTTTCATGTTAATATAACCAAGGTTTCCTTTGGATCTGACATTGGTCTTCTTATCTGTCGGACACAGCTCTGGATCGGCTCAAATTCGTCGATCAGAGATTGCTTTGAATGTCCGTTCCACGATCTCGCCCGTGTTCCGGCGGATGTCGTAGAGTTGATTAAAGAGCAGGTCCAAAACGAGGCCTTGGCAAGCAGGAAATCGGAGCGGATATTACAATTTCCCGAATCTCGATCACGCGCCGCAGATGCCACCACCTGCGACAACTTGACCGCATGCGGTCAAAAAGCACCATGTCACCACAGTCGAACAGCCGAAAGTGTCGACTGGCACGCTTTCTGGAAGATAAACCTACCTGAAGGAAAGCATTTTCGCCATGGCAAAGCCCGAAAGCGTCTCGTTTGCAGTCAATGGTCGACGCTATGAAGTCGGCCCATTCCCGATAGTCGTCATCTGTATCGATGGATGTGCCGAAGAGCATCTATTCGCTGCGCTGGCGCATCGAGAGATGCCCACCATGCGGGCAATGGCCTGCGATGGCTACTACGGACGGGCACGAAGCGCCCTTCCCTCTTTCACCAACGTAAATAACTGTGCCATCGTAACCGGAACACCTCCCCGTCAGACCGGCATAGCGGGCAACTACATTCTGGATCCCATATCCGGGAAGGAAGTGATGACCAACGAGCCTGAGTTTTTGCGCAATGAGACGATTCTGGCGGCAGCGGCACGGGCCGGGCGACGCGTGGCGATGGTCACGGCAAAAGATAAGCTCCGGCGCTTGCTCTCCAAGAAACTCACCGGGATCGCGTTCTCGTCCGAATTCGTAGATCAAGCAACCCTCAAGGAAGCTGGAATTGACGGTGTCGAATCCCACCTTGGTCCTACGCCGGGAATCTATAGCGCGGATGCCAGCCTCTATGTGTTGCGGGCGGGTTTAGAACTTCTCGGGAACGACCGCGCCGATTTTCTCTACCTGACTACCACCGATTACATGCAACACAAGTACGCGCCCGACGCGGACGAATTGCTCGATTTTTATCAGCGGATAGACGAACTCATCGGTGAATTGCTCGCGCTCAACGCAGTGGTCGGAATCACGGCCGATCACGGAATGAACGCGAAATGCGATCAATCGGGCAATCCTCGAGTGATCTATCTGGAGACCGTATTGAAAGAGCAGTTTGGCCCCGGATTTCGGGTCATCTGTCCCATAACCGATCCGTATGTCGTCCACCATGGCGCGCTCGGCTCGGCAGTTACCGTCTATTGCCCGCTCGAATGTGAGAAAATCGAAGTAGCCCGATGGATAAGTCAATTGAAAGGCGTTACTGAAGTCCATGATCGAGACTGTGCAGAACGCCTACTTGAGCTGCCAAGGGATCGCATAGGTGATTTCTACGTCCTTGCAGGGAGAGATTGGGTTCTGGGACGCAGAGCAGCCGACCACGACCTCTCTCAACTCGCCGGATCCCTTCGCTCACATGGAGGACGTTATGAGGAGATGGTCCCGTTGCTTTTATCCCATCAATTGAAAGAGAGTTATCGGCGCCGATCGATGGGCGACCCTCGCAATTTCGAGATTTTCGACTTTGTCTGTAACGGTCTTCAGTAGCGGACCTCTTTCAAGAGCGACGGCTCGATTTCAGAGCTTTAACCCCACCCTGTGCGCTCCTGAGGATACTGCGTAGGCAAACGATTCGTTGACGGTATCCAAATCGAATCGGTCATGGACGAGACTTTCAAAGGGAAAGTCCTTGTAATGCCGCTCCATGAAATTCACAGCGGCAACCAGGTCTTGTTGATTGTAATTGTGCAGGCCCTTTACGATATGCAGGTTGCGCACCACAGTTTCCGCATTGATTCCGAGATCCCGCTGGGGATAGGTAGCACCCACCCATACCGCAACACCGCCGATTCCCAAGAGCGAGATCGCCAGTTCCATGGTCTCCGGAACCCCGCTGAAATCCAGAGCCGTCTGAATCGGCTCGCCATCAACATGCGGTGCCAGACGCTCCTTCGGTGTCGGCCCTTCTTCCTTAAGGTTCAGGGCAATATCGGCTCCAAAGCGCCGAGCCGTATCCAGGCGCTCCTCGTCGATATCCAACCCAATGATCTTTCCCGCTCCGCCCACGTTGCAGATGGCACAGGCGATGATCCCAAGCATCCCCACACCGGTTACCAGAACGGTTCGGTCCTGAATCTCTCCGGCCAGGCGAACGGCCCCCGCTGCGGTTGCGACCGAACAGTTGATCAGGGCTATCACCGGTAACGGGATGGGTTCCGTAATCCGAATGATGGGAGTATGCTTGCGCAAGATACAGTATTCGCTCAATCCGCCATGCAGATGATTGTCGTCCCGGATTTCTTCGTGGCCATACTTGAAGAGTCCCTCGCCTTTCTGGGGAATACCCATGCGGGCAAGATAGCTGTCAGGATCCGAGGCGTAGATCCCCCAGGTAACCCGATCTCCTACCTGCAGCGGATCCCCGCGACAATCGTCTTTCGGCGCTCCCGGTCCCATCTCTTCAATCCGCCCGACAATTTCGTGCCCAAGAATCGTCGGTGTCTTCTCTGTGCGCTTACCCGTATAGGTGTACAGATCGCTGCGGCACAGCGTAGTGTACTCATTCTTCACCAGAATCTGTCCGTCCCCAAGTTCCGGCACGTCAACCTCATCAATCGTCAACGGACGACCCTTTCCGTGAAAAACTGCTAGTTTGCTTGTTCTCATTACAGGCCTTCGTAATCGATTCATTGGGTCCAGCCCACCGGCTGGGTCCACGCCTGCTTAAAAGGATACTCCTTGCTCGGAACATCGGGCTCCGCATCCGAGGCAACTATCGCGCGCACATAGAGTTCGTCTCCCTCCAGGCGATAGATCGCCTCCGTTCCCGTCACCTCGGAGAATACCTCGCCAATCTGGGGTCCCGAGCTGCTTGTGTAATCGAGGGTTGTCTGAACGAGGTTGCCGACCTCATCTAGCCTGGACATGCCTTTGATATTCACACCCCGGCGCGATCCAACAAAGCGCGTAGTGTAGGTCTCCTCATCTACCGGATCGATTTGGATTTCCAGTCGCTCGCCATCGAAATCGACTTGCTGCAGTGCGACCCCCGTGGAGGCGTAAAAATCACCGCGACGGAAGGCCTTGATGAGGGACTCCGGCGTTAAATGACGCGCGCGGACCATGACCCAAGCGCGTCCCGGCTTCGCCCGCTCCCAGTGACCATGATATTCATGGGAGTCATCGGTGGCCAAACCGTAAAGCGGCGGCGCTGCGAACATCACTATGCGCAGCGTATTGGCTATGTCCCAGATTTCGTCCGTTGAGGGATGATCGGAGTCACCCGGATCATGATCGGCATCAACCCCGTTCCAGACCTCGAAAAATCGATTATCGAGCACGCTGACAAGGTCCTCGGCGGTCACGCCCCACTTGTAATTCAAGTGATTGACATGGAAGAGTATGGGCCGGCCAAGGCGACGGCTCTGCACCTGAACTTCCCGTAAACTGTTCACAATCACATCCGTGACCGTCTCCCCTCCCGGGGGAGGGATCAGATCACGCAAGTTCGTGGCATTCATATGGATGGCCATTCCATTGTCAGCCTTGTCAGTGATCTCTTTCCCACCTCCTCGAGCGAGAGCCACTGCTCACCTTGGCTGAGAACATTGTGATCGGACAGGGCCAGGAAATGATAGCCCTGATTAAGGTACCAATCAGCGACCATGTCTGGAAAATCATTACCGTCGGACCAGAAAGTATGGGTATGCAGATTCCCTTTCCACCACTGTAATGGCGGTTCTGCAGAGATCTCGTGGCCCGCCGCGATGGCATCCATCGGGCAGGTGCACAAGAGAGAAATTAACAAGGCGCCGAGTTTTCGGGATTTCATTGAGATCCTGGTGTTCAATTACCCTATTTCAGAGAATCAAAACTTTCCTAGTTGAGGAGACGACAGAGGGCAATGCCGATCCACCTGTTCCTTCGGACTCGGGCGCCCTCGTCCCTTGTATCCGACTCCGGTTGCCCGCTTCTGGAGGGCCGACGGCTCAGGAGGCCGCTTGGAAGTACGGATCTGGGAACGAGCTCAATGCCCAACTTTCAAGGCATGAAAACCCATTAACCGGGCTGCCTGCATTCGGACTCGAGGGCTCTCGTCCCACAAGATCTGACTCGGTGTTCATCCCTTGATCCCCGTCAGCGTGACGCCCTGGATAAAGTACTTCTGAGCTTCTTCGCAAGCCATCGCGGACGATCGGTGGTAATGCCATCGATACCGGCACGCTTCAGTTTCCTGGCTAAGGCCGGATCGTTGACAGTCCACACATACGCTCCAAGATCGGCTTCTTTGATCTTCGCGATGAAGGACGCGTCGATAGTGTCGATCGCCTTGAGGTCCAACCCATCCGCGCCGACGTCTCTGGCCCTCTCAATGAGATCCTCGACAGAAGGTTCCCAAGCCTGAGTCTCCTCGTTTCTCCTAAAATCCGAAAGCGCGAAAACGCGATGATCGGGAAATGCCTGCTTCGCCGTGGCAACAGTCTCCCAGTTGAAACTGATCATAACGATCTGGTCCGAGGATAATTCTGACGTTGCAACGGACTCTGCCAGCGCGGGGAGAATCCCGGGGCCTACCTTGATTTCGACAAAGAAAATCCCTCCAGCGGGTGCCGTGGCGAGCACCTCATCCAGGAGCGGAATGCGTTCTCCCTCCCATCTCTTGCCTTTGTGAAGACCCGCATCGAGTTCACGCAATTCTGCAACGGTCTGGTCTTTCACCTCCCGGTCGCGCCCGCAGAGCCTTCGCGTGTTGAAATCATGAAGAACGACGACCTGGCCGTCGGATGAAAGGTGGACGTCAATCTCAACCGCAGGGGCGCCCCTCTTCCAAGCCAGATTAACGGATGCAAGGGTATTTTCCGGCGCATCGTGAGAGGCTCCGCGATGAGCGATCAGGAGGCATTCCTGGCCGCAGAGAAAAGATGAAGGTAGGGCGACAGACAAGAGAGCAAAAATGGTTCGTTGAGAGAATTATTGACAAACGGCCCAAATGTAATACGTTGTAAGACATGAAATCTTCCAGCTTAACAATTCGGCTCGATGAGAGGCTGGAAGGGATGCTGAAACGGGCAAGTGAATTGTCTGGAAAGAACCGGAGTGAAATTGCCAGGGAAGCATTGGAACGGCAATTGCGCTTGACCCAGTTTGAAGCATTGCGAAAGCGGACGATGCCATTTGCGGAAGCCCGTGGATACCTGACCGATGACGACGTATTCTCGGAAGTTTCGTGAGGGTATTCCTGGACACCAATGTGTTGGCGAGCGCGTTTGCCACTCGTGGATTGTGTGCTGACCTTTACAGGGAAGTCATTTTTAGGCACGAGTTGGCGACTTCCCCATGTGTACTGGATGAACTGCGGGATGTCTTTGCCCGGAAATTCAGGTTGCCCGACAAGGATGCCGTGGAGATTCTGCAAATGCTCCGAACGACCTCAATCGTCGAGCAATCAAAGATCCAACATCGAATCGCGATATCTGATAGCGACGATTGCGTCGTTCTATCCTCAGCGATCGAGAGTGAGGCGGAGGTATTTGTCACCGGAGATAAGGAAATTCAGGAACTCGGCGACGTCGGAGAGATGAAGATCCTCTCACCACGAGGACTTTGGGAGGAGCTCAATCGAAGAAACAGCAAACCAGGTGGTACGTAATGGCGGGGTAGTCAAGAACGACAAGTGAGCACTAACGAGCCAGATTACGAAGGCAGACGCTTTTCCGCCGACGACCTTCCAGAACGACTCAGAAGGCTCTTGGAGCCGCTCATCCACCTTGTGCTGGATGTGGATGGGACACTCTCTCTCGATGACACGCTCCTTCCATCTACTCCGGATTTTCTCGAGACCCTGGAAAACCTCGGTATGACCTATACCGTTGCGACGAACAATTCGTCACGAAGCAAGACCGAGCACGCCGATCGTCTGCGGCGAATGGGAATCAATATCAAAACGGACGCGGTAATCGTTTCAACTGAAGCTACGCTCGACTACCTGACAGCTGCGCATCCGGGAGTGAGGAAGCTTTTTCTACTCGCGCCCCCCTCGGTTCAGGATGAGTTTTCAGAACGAGGATTTGAATTGTGTTCCGATGATTCGGATCAGGAACCGGAGGCCGTGGTTGTCGGGTTTGATACGTCCCTTAACTATGGTCGCCTCTGCCGCGCGGCGTATTGGATCAAGAATGGCAGGCCCTACTTCGCGACTCATCCTGATCTTATCTGTCCCACCGACCGGCGCACCGTCCTGGTCGACTGTGGTTCGATCATCAGTTGCCTGAAAGCGGCCACGGGGAGGGATCCGGACGCTATTCTCGGAAAACCGAATCCCCAGATGCTCCACACAGTTCGAAAATTGCAGGGTTTGAAGAGCGACCAGATGGCGATGGTAGGGGATCGACTTTATACCGATATGGCTATGGCTCAAGCCGCCGAAGTTCCGGCAATTCTTGTTCTCTGTGGCGAAACCAACGGGGAAGAGGCCGAAGCGGCCCGACCTGCCCCGGACCTCATCGTCGCCGATACAGGTGAGTTGAGCCGGTTACTGGTGATTGCGAAGAGAAAGGCGAGAGCATAAGAGGCGATTGCTGGCGTCGCGCTGCCGCACTCGAAACAGCGCCGCACAGGTTTGTCGAGTGCGCTGACCTGGCACCGCTATCGCAGAGTCACTCTACAAGCGCGCTGTCCGGATTCGAGCCATTGAGCGATGAAACTCTCGGTTAATCGGGGGGACGAATCTAATCTAGCCCACAAACTTGGCCCCGTAGTCCCGTTCGGCCGCTTCCGCGGTGATCAGGCCTTGCCGGACATCCTCTCTGATCTTCTCCGGATCGCGCTCCCGGGGGGGATAGAAACCGCCGCCGCCCGGTAAACGCAGGATCACCTTTTCACCCGGGGGAATCTCGTATTTGCCCTTTGGATGGGGCCGCGAGCCATCGGAAAGCAGGACCTCGCCCGGGGCGCCATCCCGGCCGCCGTAAAATCCACGCGCCGGTGAACGGGTCCGGTCATACATGCAGGAATGGAGCACCGGAGTGTCGGTATCCATCTGCAGAATCATCTCCTGGCCGAGCCCGCCCCGGAACTTCCCGGCTCCCCCCGAGTCCGAACGGAGTTCGCGCTTCCACATGATGACAGGTGAGACCGCTTCGATGGCTTCGGCGGGCACTCCTTTGATGCCGCTGGGGAAAGCGGTGGCGGAAATGCCATCGCCGCGGATCGACGCGCCCATGCCTCCGGCTGAAAAATAGATGTAGGCGAAAATCCGACCCTCCCGGTCATGTCCCTCCAACTGCGTGTTCCAAAGACCGGCGGAGCCATCTGCTAGGATACGGTCCGGGATCGCCGAGGACAGCGCGCCGAACACGGCCTGGGACAGAAAGTGACCAATCAGGTGGCGCGCTCCCACCGCGCAGGGAAAGCGGGCATTGAGAATCGAGCCTTCGGGTGCTTTCACCGTGACGGGGCGGAAGCTGCCGGCATTGTTGGGAACCGATGGGCTGATGGCACAGGCCAGGGGATATGTCGTGTAGGCGTGCGTGTAGTTGTAGACGACGTTGATGCCACGATTCACCTGGGGGGAAGTGCCTTCGTAATCCACGATCAGCGCATCGCCGGCCACTTCCACGGCGATACAGATCCGCAGCGATTCATCAAATCCATCAATTTCCACCTCGTCCCGGTAGATGCCAGCAGGCACCTCGGAGATGGCCAATCGGGTAGCCTGTTCGGAGCGATCCAAAATGCGCGTAGCGAGATGCTCGAGGTCATCCAAGTTGTATTCCTGCAACATCGCGACGAGTTTTTCGGCCCCTACATCGTTACCCGCCTGCTGCGCGTAAACATCACCTACGACCTCATCCGGAACCCGCACGTTGGCGCGGATTATCTGAATGAGGTCGTCATTCATTTCGCCCTCGCGGGCAAGTTTCATAATCGGGATGTGGAGACCCTCTTCAAAGACTTCGCGGGCGTCCGCTCCCAGGGTCCGGCCGCCGATATCCATGGCGTGACAGGTGTTGGCAAACCAGCCCACTCCTTTACCTTGATAGAAGGCAGGAGTGACGACCGTGATATCGTGAAGGTGGCCGGATGCAATCCAGGGGTCGTTGGTAAGGAGGCTGTCGCCCGGTTTCAACGTGTCGATGGGATAAGCGGCAACGAAATCACGCACACAATTGGCCATGGTATTAATATGGCCCGGAGTCCCGGTAACGGCCTGCGCCAGCATTCGGCCCCCCCGATCGAAAACCCCCGCGGAAAGGTCTCCGGCCTCCCGCACGACTGTCGTGAAGGAAGCATGCATAAGCGCCGCCGCCTGTTCGTTGACAATGGAAATGAGGCGGTTCCAGAGTACTTCTAAGAGCACGGGATCGATGGCTGATTGACTGTTTTTCATCGTGTCAGGACAAGGCATTCGGTCGGATCAAGAGCCAGTGTCCAACCCGGAGGCGCCACCGTGGTCGCCTCCTTTTCTTCTACTATCACAGGGCCTCGCATTCGGAATTCAAGGGGAAGCTCGTATCGATTGTAGACCGGCGTGCTGGCGGGCCCGGCATCGGGATCGAAGATTACCTGCCGAGAAGAGGCCTCGGAGCCACGCCGGCGCTCGCTCCCTCTCTTGCGCCCGACACCCGTTTTCATCTCCGGTTTAGGGCCCGAAACGGTCAGGCGCCAATGCACCGCTTCGATGGCTACCCCGTCGCAGAGCCTGCCGAAGATACGGCGATACTCCTTATCGAAGGCGGATCGTAAGCGAGTTAAACTGTCCGAAGCGAGCGGTCCGAGGGGAACGGCAACCCTGATTTCGTGACCTTGTCCCACGTAACGCATATCGGCGAATCGCTGCACGCGCACCTCAGCCTCCCGCACCCCGGCATCGCGCATCACCGCTAAACCTTGAGACTCCATGTCATCGTAGATCTGATTAAGGTGGTTGAGGTCGAGGGTCTTCAGGCGCGCAACATAGCTGATCGCGAAATCGAAGGATATCGGGGCCAGAAGCAACCCGAAGGCGGAACCCACTCCGGCGGCCGGTGGAATCAGCACCGTGCCGATACCCAGGCGCTCGGCAACCCGGCAGGCATGCACAGGCCCGGCTCCCCCGGTCGCCACCAGGGTATAGCCGCGAATGTCCAGACCACGCTCTGCAGCATGAACCCGTGCCGCATTGGCCATGTTTTCATCGACTAACCGGCAGATTCCCCAAGCCAGGCGCTCCAGGGGCATCTGCATTGTTTTCGCCAGTTTAGCGACGGCCTGGCGAGCAAGCTCGAGGTGAAGGGGCATGCTGCCACCGAGAAAGTAGTGGGCGTTGAGATGGCCGAGCAGGAGGTCCGCGTCGGTCACGGTGGGTTTGTCTCCTCCCTGTCCGTAACAAGCGGGGCCGGGAAACGCGCCCGCACTTTCGGGACCTACCACAGGGAGCCCCATCTCGTTGAGGTGCGCGATACTGCCGCCGCCCGCCCCAATCTCAAGCATATCGAGAACCGGTACCAGCAAGGGGAGCCCACTGCCACGTTTGAAGCGGTAGGCACGCGCCACTTCGGATTCATTGATGATGGGAAACGATCGGGAGCCCTTGCCGGCGCCGCGTTCGGAGAGGATGGCTTTGGCCGTGGTCCCGCCCATATCAAAGGCAAACACATCTTCCCGGCCGAGTCGCCGACACCAGAATTCCGCCGCCAGCGCGCCGCCGCTGGGCCCGGATTCGACGAGGCGGACAGGAAATTCAGCCGCCGTCTCAACCGAGCAACTTCCGCCGTTGGATAGCATTATATGGAGCGGCGCCTCGATCCCTGCCGCCTGAACACCCCTCTCAAGTTCTTCCAGGTAGCGGCGTGCCAGGGGCTGCACATAGGCATTGGCTACAGTGGTGGATGTGCGCTCGTACTCCCGCATTTCCGGAGCCACGCGGTGCGACACGGAAATGGGGGTATGGGGAAATTTTTCACGGGCAATGGCCTCCGCGCGGCGTTCGTTGACCGGATTTGCGTAGGAATGAAGAAAGCTGATCGCGATCGCCTCTACGCCTTCCCTGCACAGGTGCTCGCAGGCTTTACGGACAGCATCCTCGTCAAGCCGGAGAAGCGATTCTCCACGCACATTGAGACGTTCGGGAACATCGAGGCGGAGGCGTCGTTCCACCAGCGGCTCCGGAAGCTCCAGGAAGAGATCATAGATGTCGTAGCGGCCTTCTCTCCTGATCTCCAGGGCGTCACGGAATCCCTGGGTAGTCAGCAATCCCGTGCGCGCCCCCTTGCGTTCGATGAGGGCATTCGTGACCAGGGTAGTTCCGTGAATGGCCCGAGCTACGGTCTCGACATCGAAACCGTCCTCTTTTTCAAGCAGGTGCACAATCGCTTCCAGCACGCCCTTCGCAGGGTCGGGAAAGGTGGTCAGGACCTTCCCTACTTTAAGCGAGCCGGACGAGAGGTCGGCACAAACAATGTCGGTGAAGGTCCCACCGATATCGATAGCCAGGGCCAGAGAAGGGACCGCCTTATGGAAAGCCTCCTTCATACGTCCACATAGCGGAGTCCGGGTATATTTGCCCGTCCTGGCTTGCCGTCATCCTCCGCGAAGCGGTCGCCGGTCTTGCGGCACCAATCCGCCAGGCGCCGCCGGTGCTCGTTCAGAATTTCCTGATACCGCTTTTCCACGGCCAGATTCACTATCTCGACGCGAATATTCGTTTGTCTGTATACGCGTATTACCTGGGGTTCGAAGGCGGGCCGCTTAACCAGACCTTCGAACTCTTCGTAGTATGGCTGGAATCTCGCCTCGTTTGCTCTCGCATATTGTGCCATCGATCACCTCCCGGCTCACACAATTGGCCGCAAAGCCGAATTGAGTTGAGCCAATGGTTTGCGGGTTGATGATTTAATTTCTTAACGATTGAAAGCAAGCCCTCCGCGGGCTCATCACTGGAAATCTGCAATCGATCGCCACACCGACTCATTCCTTCCCTTTTTCTTCACAGCAGATAACGGAGCGATGGGAAAGGCTTCTTTCTCAATTTCCTTTGTTTCCTCCTGATTAAAATCTCATCCTGCTTTCACCAGCGAACGTTGAACATGAGTAGACCAGGTTTGGGCTCCTGGTCCCGAGAGCGAAGAGTCCCGAAGGGGCGCGAGAACCGTCCGGGAACACCGCCACAACCGGTCAACCAGCGTTTCCTCCGGAGTGAGGTCTTGCGCCCTTTCCAGGGGAAAGCGGCTTGCTTTCGCTATGGCTATCTCGCAAGATGTAGGGATGGACGAACAGGAACCGCTGGAGCTTGACCATGACCCATCTTCCGACGAGATAGCGGCGCCCGAAACCGAGGAAAAAAAAGGCGGGACTTTCGCCCTCTTGATGATCGCTGGATTAGCTCTCCTCCTGGCCGTCGCTGCCACGGTCTTTGCGTGGGGAACGCGTTCCTCCATGGATTCCGCCGGAAAGCGGATTAGCCAATTGGAGACGAAAGTCTACGAGGAGGACGGCAGCCTGGAAGCTCTGGCAGCCATAATCGCATCGCTGGAAAAGCGTTTGGAGAATGTGGGAGCCGAAACGGTGAAGATTAATCGTGAGATCAGGAATCTGAAGACCGAGTTTCGCAAGGCGTTCGATACCGTCGGTCGCGAGATCAAAGTCAATCGCGACCAATTGAACAAGAACACGGCCAATCTGAAAGAGGTCAGCCGATCGCCTACCCGAACGGCATCGGCGTCAGTCCGTTCATCGGTCGACTCTAGCGCTTCTTCGAGCAGGAGTACGTCGGCAGCGAGCCCCGCACAGAGATCTTCGGGGTCACCCTCGGCGCGTAGGACCGCCGTCAACGCTTCCGACGGCACCGCGCACACGGTCGCAGGTGGGGATACCTTCTCCCGCATCGCCTCCCGTTACGGCGTGTCGCTAGGGGCTATCATAGAGGCAAATCCGAGAGTTGATCCTCGGCGATTGCAGATCGGCCAGCAGATCGTCATTCCCCAAGGTCAGTGATCATTCCCTGTTTGAAAAAGCTTGTCATGCAACGAGGTATCGCCTATGCATGCTGTCAAATTCGCTTTTGCCGGAACTTACCTAATCGCTCTATAACCCATGCGAAAGAGATTCTTCCTTAAGCGTGTCGCTACGCTGTTTGTAGGGGTTTTCCCCCTATTGGGTCCCCATTTAGCCAACGGGCAATCCAGTGCCGGATCCAGCTTTGAAGGCATGGATAGAATCGAGGAGTTCTCCGTCGGAACGGCCCCCAATCATGCACGTTTTCATGCCGGTACGGCCATGCTCACGTTGAGCCGACCGTTTCTCAGTCGCACCGGAGACTATGCCTGGTTAGTGGGAAAGGATCCCGCAGAAATCGTATTCAACAGTGGTGCAAATCAGGTCGAATTCTGGGTCCGGCAAGTGGCCGAAGTCGCTGCCGACGACCCCTCCGGTCCTATGCAAGCCACCGCCCGCGCGTTCGATACCAGTGGTGTTCTGGTTTCACAGCCATCCCATAAGGCCTAAACCCTGAAGGCAAGCCTGAGGGATGGAGCGGGATAGCGGTTGATATTGGGAAAAAGTCAAAATGTAAAACAGGGGGGAAATGGTTGATATGGACGGATGCTGTCCCACAGAGCTAAGGGGAGAAACCGGGTAGGTAAGCCTGTTGAGGCTGGGAACACATTCGATATCGGGTTCGTGCTGTCCCATAGAAGTCCGCCAGATCGAAAAGCCCGAAACGGTCCCAGAGCACGCCGCGCACGAGCGTAAACAACCGGGTGAAGCTGTGCGGCCACTGGCTGATAAAGGCAATGTATCGGAGCAGAACGAGCAGCAGCAGGGCGGCCCACAGCTGCCAACGGATGGCCTGCTTGGAATGCCCGAGAAAATCGCAGACCTTGAAGGTTTGCTTGATCTGCTTGAAAAACACCTCGATGCCCCAGCGGCAGCGGTAGAGGGCGCAGACACTGGAAGGGGCCCAGTCCATGTTGTTGGTGAGGAAAACCATGACGACCCACTCGCCGTTGACTTCCACTTCGGCTTCGATCCGGCGCAACCTGCCGGGATACTGCTGGCGGGAGGCGGGAACCTTCAGGGTGACCTCGTCATCCCGCAGGATAGGTCCTTGAGGCTTGCGCAGGCGCTTGCGGCAAACATGGCAGCGCAGGTTGTCTTTGGCGCGCGTGACCCAGAATATGCCGCGTTCGCTCAAATGGAAAAGATTGGCAAAATGCACGTAAGCCTTGTCAAAAACCGCGATCTCTCCAGCCTGCAGCCCCGCGCACAGGGCCAGGGTCCGCGTGCCGTCGTGATGGGAAGCTTCTTCAATGACGGCAAAGCCGGGAAGAAAACTTTGCAGGTTGAGCCGCAGGTGCATCTTCGCCGCGGCCTTGCGCCGACGGTGCTTGGCCCAGTCCATGCAGTTGGCCACCAGGGCAATGGTGGTGGAATCGATCGCATGGATCGCCCGTTTGAAGCGACGGGGCAGGCCTCGGTAGCGCCCGGCCGGTCCAAAGCCCGGCGAAAGCTCTTGCAGATGCCCCAGCACCTTCCAGAACAACGCCTCCATCATGTCGCTGTCGCGCTCCCTATTGGCATGCGAAAGAGTGTTTCGGCTCGGTGCAACCGCTCCCCTGATCGCCCTGAGCTTGGCCGCATGATGCCGCAGGGTGTCGCAGACCTCGTTAAGGCCGATGGCATGGGTCAGTTGCGCAAAGAGCAGACTGACCACATGACTCCATGGCGTGAAGGTGCGCGCCTTTTTATCGACCCCGTACTCCCGGGCGAGTTTTTCCGTCAAATGCGACGGGATGAGTTTACAAAGCTGATGCAAGGTGCTGCTGTAGTGTTTCGTCGGCGTTATGTTTTTCATACTGCGGATTCTTTGGTCGGAATCCGCCGCCGACCACCTTTTTTTAACCCTGCCCGAAAGGGAGTCTCACCACATCCTGTGGGATGGCTGTGTTCTGGTTTACGAAAAACAGGTCGGCACATCGGCCTTCGAAAAGGTTGATTTGCGGGCCGGCTCATTGGGCAGCGGACGTGCCCTGTATCGGGTCACACTTTCACTGAACAATGGTTCCAGCCAGCGCAGTGCCGCCCTTGATGATTTTTCATTCGTGTCTGCCGGGCTCGATATCGATCCTAAAATCGCCAATCCAAAGAGCCCGTTCGCGGCCTTGGCAAACATGGGCGACGGCTGGCGCGAATCAGACTGGTTCGGAGTGCTGAACGACAATCCCTACCCTTGGGTTTTCCATGAACGGCACGGCTGGATGTTTGTCCACCATCGTTCCGAGCAAGATGACGTGTTTCTCTACGACGCGAGTTCGCAGACCTGGTGGTACACAAGCCAATCCATTTTCCCCAGCATCTTCAATTTTCACCGTAATTCCTGGATGTTTTACCTAACGGATTCAACGACCCCGCGGCGCTTTGTCGACCTCGTCACGGCCGAGTTTTTCTCCCTCGAGTAGCGGCCCCGGGCACTGGCTCCAACCCCGCAGTACTTTCCCAGGTAAACCCGTGCCGTTGCATTAAAGTGGCGTCCAGCCGCTCCAGCTCGACCACCGATCTGCGCAATTCGATAAGTGCGTCGAGTTCGCGTAACCGTGCCACATCGTAGTCTTCCTGGGCTTCCAGAACCTGCCGGGAGGTCGAAAGTCCGGCGTCGTATTTGGCCCGCTCCCCGTCAAATTGTTCAATGCTCAGATCCACCGTGGCGCGCGTGGCCTGAAGGCGTTCTTTCCCGGCCAGGAGGGCCCGCCAAGCGCCTCGAAACTGCAGGAGAAGATCCTGTTCAATACTGAGCAGGCGCGTCTCCTCACGATCCAGGAGGACCTCCGCTCGACGCAGGCGGGCTTTCCCTTCGCGCAACCCCCACGGCACCACTAATTCCACTCCTGCACGCCAGTTGTAGCCTTCGGATGAAAAAACATCTCCATAGGAAGCCGCGCCATCGGTATCGCGACCCAGCAGCCCACCGGCAAAGGTGAAATCCAGCTGCGGGCGCTTGAGATTACGAGCGACGTCGACATCGAGCCGACGTTGCACCAGAACCGAATTCTGGAAATGCCTTTCGAGATTGAACTCACGCGCTCTTTGATAGAAGACGTAAAAGTCAGGTATCTCCGAATCTTCTTCGGGTAGGCCCTGCACCTGTAGTCGGCGATTGCTGAGCGCGAGAGTACCCATAAACAGATAGAGCCGGTCCTGCGCATCATCGATGTCCTGGACCGCTAGAATCTCAGCTTCCTTCCGCTCCGCCAGCGCCGCTTTTGCCTGGAGCACGTCAAGCTTCGTGGCCAGACCTAAACGCTGCTTTTCTCGGGTTTCACGGACGAATTCTTCGGCTACACGGAGGCTGCTATCCAAGAGGTCCTTGCGGGCATGTCGATAAGCCAGGTTCCAATAGGCGCTTTCGGCGCCCGCGATCGTGTTGAGGACCTGCTCCTTCAGTGCCAGTTCGCTTTGCTCCACCTCCGATTCAGCCTGGACAATAGATGCCAGGTTGACTTGCTTGCCGGCTCCACGAAGCAGCGGCTGGCGAAGACTCAACGAAATATCCGAACTGAAGTCGGGATTAATTCGGGCAAAACTCGAATTCGTGCCCCGGCGATTCAAAGCAGTAGTTAGGTCTACCCGGCCTCCCTTGGGCAGGAGCTTGCCGATTCCGGTGGAGTAGGTTCGGCCGTCGGTCTTGGGCTGATCGGCCCCGTCCAGAGCGCTGGAGGCACTTGGGCTCAACCTTTCACTAAGCGTAGTGAGGAAGCTGAAGCTGACGTCGAATTGTGCTTGTTCGACGTCCAGACTATAGCGGGCCAGGTTAACATCCTGGCGCACGATCGCGATAGCGAAGTTGTGCTGAACCGCGGCGTCGATGGCGGCTCGCAACGGCAGTATGTCCTGGTCTGCGACCGTCGGTTCGATCTGAGCGTTCACCATGGCTGACAAGAACAGCCAGCAGGCCGTCACTGCGAACACCCCTACCCCCTTGCTTTGGAAGGCGACGCGGGGCGTGAGAACCACGGGGTTTGTCGGAGTTTCGTTATTCATCGGGAACCGTTCTATAAAAGGTTGAGATACTTAGGGTATCGACGATACCCTGGAGTAGCGCAGCCGCAACCAAAACAGGCTAACGATATAGAAGTACCCACGGATGGCCTAGGGCAGTAAAGCCGCCCTTCGACTTCGCTCAGGGCCCTGTCCTGCCTCGGCGAAGCCACGCCAAAGCGTGGCGAAGACGGGTTGACCGGCGTAGGCCTCGATGGTGGGCCTCTAAGTACTCGAATTCGTAAATACAGTGATGTATGTGGGAATTCGAGTACTAAGATTCCCGAATAAAGAAATCGGTCCTTGAATACTATAAATCTAGAATTATAGTAACTTTATCGAAGAACCAAAAAAACCCGAACGACGCCAGTTCAACGTCTACCTGGACCGCGAGCTGATCAAGGAACTCAAATATGCCTGCATTGCGGAGGACAAGCGGCTGAACCATCTCGTAGAAGACATCTTCCGGGACTACCTGGCCCGCCGCTGCCGTTCGGGACCCGGAAGGTCGGCTCGTCGATCTGGGCGAGTATGAATCATGAAAAGGCAATTCACGAAATCGGAGAGAGATTTATGAATACATCGATTCCTTCAATTATCATCTGCGTCGATGACATGGAGTCATCTATCAGGCTTTACCGGGACCTTCTGGGCCTTCCATGCCGTAAAACGGGCAATCGCTGGTCCGAATTTGACGCCGGCGCGTTTAGGTTGGGTCTGCATATCCAGGACTCGGGAGCGCAGGATAAGGCCTCTGGCGTGGTTGTGCTCTGCGTCGAATTAGCCGATTTGGACGGGACCTGTCGGCGACTCGAAAGTGCGGGCTACCAGGTAGAAGGCCCGGAGGTGATACGAGGTCTGGGGAGACTGGCCACTCTTCGTGATCCGGACGACGTAGCGCTGAGCCTTTCCCAAGCCGGGAAGGAACCGTAACCTGGAACTCGCTCAGATGTCCGGTACAGCCAGCGAATGCACACCGGAGCCAGACGATCGATAAAGAACGCCACCCTCTAAAAGCCTTCTCTGCTTCCGGGTCAGCCGGAACCGCGGTTGCGCTGACGCTGGCCGGACCAAACGGGGTGAACGGTTGGAGAGGTTTCAGGTGTCAGTTCTGAGGAAGCGCCATCGAGGCCTGACACCTGGACACTGAAACCTGTTCACGAGCGAAGCGAGAAGGCCTGACAACCCGCTCCTGGCCTGAAGTTTCCCATTAGCGATCATCGGGCCAAAACCAGATTGACCGATGCAATACGTCCGTCAGGCTGTGTTCCTGACAAGGTTTGATTCGATAATGTCGAGTTTATCTGCAAATGACCCCCGAGATCCCACATTTCAAGATCCCGCTCAACCTTCCTCATGCGGGAAGAGTTGCCAATCGCCTCAATATTTACCTGAGCCGGCAGGTCGATCCTGAGGGCCTCGAACACCGGGGTTTGATCCTGGCCTGTAACCGGCTTTCATTTCTCCTTTGCCCCTACCTCGAGAGCGGCGACAATCTACCCGAAGACGAGGGAAATCGTGTTGCCGGCAAAGCCTCGGCATTGGGACGATTGATCGTGGAGGAAATTGTGCGCTGCGATTTGGGGAGCGATCGCGTGGGACAGTGCGTACGCAATCTCTTCGAATGTCTGGAGAAGGGACAGGAGGGCGCGATGCTTTCACTGAGAGCCGGTGAGAACCCAAGGTCGCTGGGTAGGCCCGCTGCCAATATGTCATGTATTTGAACCTATTTAGTCTTTAGTCGGCTCGCTTAGGCACCTTAGGGCACGCCCTCCTCAATTCGGACTCGGAACTTCATTCTTCGCAAACATCGTCGAGATTAATCTCCCAATCGCTAGTCTCGTCGCACACCTACGCCATCGGCGTTTTTGATCTCAGGCCGGGGTTGGGCCACCGGTCCTACCCCGGTTTCCCTAGGTTGGTAATCTTTATCCTGAAAGGATTATTGACCCGGCCGTGACTAACCCGAACACCAAGGAATCGCCACCGCTGAAGTTTGCTGAGACAAGCGGGTTGAAAGGCAGAATATGCTGGCCATGTAGCTGCCTCCGGCCTAATTCCGGTAACTTTCCACCATGACCGAGCGACCACGATTTCTCAATCTGAAGCAGGCGAGCGCGATCAGGGACCTCGTAGCAACACCTGTCTACGTCTACGATGAGCCGTTGCTGCGCCGCCAGGCCAACGCCGCCCTGGCTTTTCCCCATGCTTTCGGGTTGACCGTCCGCTATGCCATGAAAGCGAGTCCGAACGCAGCCTTGCTGAGGTTTTTCGATGGGCTCGGACTGCACATCGACGCCAGCAGCGGTTACGAAGTGCACCGTGCCGTGCGCGCCGGAATTGCACCCTGGAAGATATCGTTAAGTGGTCAGGAAATGCCTGCGGACTTCGCCGGTCTGGTGGAATCCGGAATGGAATTCAATGCCTGTTCATTGAGACAGCTCGACGATTACGGAAAGGGATTTCCAGAGACCTCGGTGGGGCTGCGCATCAATCCCGGAATCGGATCGGGAGGAACAAAGAAAACCAATGTCGGCGGTCCTTCGGCAAGTTTCGGAATCTGGCACGAATACGCTGAACAGGCTCGCGAGATTGTCGCGAAGCACCGTTTGCGCATTGTGCGCATCCACACCCATATCGGGTCGGGAGGCGACCCGGAGGTTTGGCAGCGGGTCGCTGCCATGAGTCTCAATCAGGTCGAAGCTTTCGAGCATGCCGAGGTCTTGAACCTCGGCGGGGGCTTCAAGGTCGGACGGATGTCGGGCGACGAATCCACCGACTTGCAACGCATCGGCGAACCGGTGCGGGCGTTGTTTCTCGACCTTTACCAGCGCACCGGGCGCAAGATACACCTGGAAATCGAACCGGGCACATACATGGTTGCGAATGCCTGTAGCTTGCTTACTACAGTGCAGGACATCGTGGACACGGGCGAGGAAGGGTACCGGTTTCTCAAGCTCGATACGGGGATGACGGAACTGCTGCGGCCGTCGCTCTACGCTTCCCAGCATCCCATTGTGGTTCTGCCTCGGCGTGAGATCGACGGAGCAACGGCCAACTACGTGGTCGTCGGGCACTGCTGTGAATCCGGAGACTTGATGACACCTTCTCGCGAAGCCTGGGATACGCTGGCGCCTCGGCGTCTAGCCGAAGCCAGGGTAGGTGATCTTGCGCTGATCGAAGGAGTCGGTGCCTACTGCTCGGCCATGTCGGCCAAGAACTACAACTCATTTCCCGAAGCACCGGAGGTCCTCCTCAGAGAAGATGGCCAACTCCAGGTCATCCGCAGACGGCAGACGCTGGAGCAAATGGTGGCGAATGAGACCCCACCACCGGAGACGGACGAAATCCCAAGCTCTAATTGCTGAATTTTCCCATTCCGTGAGCGTATCCCGACACCTTCCCCTCGGCACTCCTGTGCCCAACTCACCCCATGCAGTATGCGTGAGCTTGCCTACCATGGAAGACGTGGTGGGGTATGAGGAGAAACGGCCGCAAACGTTGGCCAAGATCAAGTCCGGGTATCCGCGATTCCTGGTTCATGAATTCATAGCGCAGGTGCATAATCTGATAAAGGAGCGCTGCGGTCTGGAGCGGAGCGAAGTGATGGCTGTGTGCTCCCAAAAGTCGGCACAGGCGCTAGCCCGTTTCGCGGGTTCGGATGCTGCCCTAATCTTTCCCTTTAAAGACTTCTGGGTAGTGGTGCTGTCCAGAGACCCGACCGAGATGTCGCGTGCCCTGGCCTATCGCCAGCATACCGGCTGTGCCATCTCCTCCCGCCAGGCAGAGGTGGCTCTGGTGAGCGAAGGCGAAAGCGATGGTGTCACCGAAGAGGTCCTCTACGATGGCCCCACCGAGCGTTACGTTCGCAATGAACTCGCATCTATTTACGGCCGCATCACCTCACGGGACGTGCTCCTTACAAACTGCGGAATGTCTGCATTCTACACCGCATACAGAGCCGTCAGTCGAATCCAGGCTGAACGGGGTCGCCGAATCTGGATACAGCTCGGGTGGCTGTATCTGGATACAATGAGAATCCTCGAAATACTGCCGGCTAGGGGCACGGAAACGCACGTATTTTATGATGTCGGCAATCTCCATGAGTTGGAGGTGTTTCTCCAGGAGCATGGTGGGCAGGTGGCGGCCATCGTCACAGAGACGCCTACCAATCCCCTGACCGAAACTACCGATCTGCATCGTCTACGCTCTTTGGCTGACCGACATGCTATTGCGTTGATTCTCGATCCTACCCTCGCGACTCCGGCGAACGTCGACGTCCTCCCCTTTGCTGATGTCATCGTCAATAGCCTCACTAAATACGCGGCCAGCGATGGAGACGTCATGATCGGGTCCCTCGTGCTCAATTCTGGCTCTGAGTTTTACGATGAACTCAGAGAGGAAATTCTGAAAGAGATTGAACCTCCCTTTCAAAGAGATCTCGACCGGCTGGGGGCACAGATCGGGAACTATCGAAATGTCGTAACAAAGATTAACCAGAATGCGGTGCGGGTGGCTCAGTTTCTGGAGTCCTGCTCCGCGGTCAAAAGCGTATACTGGCCTTACTCCGAGGAGATTTGCCCGAACTTTGAGAAAATCGAGCGCGCTCCGGAGTCTCCGGGAGGAATAATTACCATCTTTCTAAAAAAGCCGCTTTCTGATTTCTACGACCCGTGCCGCCTTGTAAAAGGGCCCAGCTTCGGCACCACCTTCAGCCTTATGTGCCCGTTCATGTATCTGGCCCACTACGATCAGGTCAGCACGCCGCATGGCCGAAGGGAGTTGTGGGATTTGAGACTCGATCCAGACCTCGTTAGGATTTCTATCGGGACAGAGCCGTCGGATCAGATCATTGAGATGCTTGGCGAAGCGCTGTAGCCATGCCCACTTCCATCGATTCAATCACGGGTTCCGCCTTCCGGATAGTGAGCTTTCCGTTCAGATTCTGCTTCAGGCGGCGTTCGATACCCTTCAAGAGCTACCCTCCGTGATCGCGCTCTGGATGAGCGGAGGAATACTGGATTCCGCCGTGCATGAGTGGAGATCGAATGGCAGGCCAACAATTGTGGCGAAGATGACCAGCAGGGCCGGATCAAACAGGGGTGAAACTCCGGCCGGTGCCGGTCATCGGTCTGGGTCACGAGAATTGACTCGGCGCCAGCGTCCTGAACGGGCGAGAGAATCGATCGCCTCCTGGACGGATGCGTTGGCAGGAGTTATCAGAAGTTCATTCCGCCAAGACTGCCCTCACCGCTGGGGGAAAAATCTCCACTACATCGCCCTCGCATCTCAACGTGACACTCTTGTGGCTATCATGATCAGTCGGACCCCGGTTGACAATGACATAGGGGACGCCGCGCTCCGCCGCTTGGAGGGGAAATGAAGCCGCAGGATGAACCGACAGCGAAGAACCCAAGGCCATGACAAGGTCGCAGGATCGTACCGCTTCCTCGGCCGCATGCAGATCCTCAATGCGAAGATTCTGACCGAAGCTGACCGTGGCCGATTTCATGAAACCTTCACATCGCGGGCATCGCTGAGCTTGCCGGGTGCGGGCAAACTCCTCGAAATAAGTATCAGGATCGTCTCTAAAATGGCAGCTTTGACACTCCACTTCCGCATTCGTCCCGTGCAATTCGACCAGGCACCCACGGCTGCTACCCGCCTTCTGATGGAGTCCGTCAATGTTCTGGGTAACGACTTTCACGAGCTTGCCCTTTGCTTCAAGGCTCGCGATCGCCCTATGAGTAGCGTTGGGTTGGGCCTGTCGAAACGCTTCCCAGCTCTCCAGTTTGTAATCCCAGTGTTCAATCCGGGCCGCCTCTGAAGTCATGAAATCCTGATAGTATACGGGTTTTCTCGTTTTCCAAACCCCCTGTGGTCCACGGAAATCCGGAATGCCGCTACCAGTCGATATTCCCGCGCCCGTAAACACCATGATTCGAGAACTCGCCCGCAAGAGTGCGGTCAGTTGTGTGAATTGATCCGCTGCCATCGCTTCAACTTGATCATTCCCTGCAGCAAGCTGCAGTAAAAGAATTAATGGTCTCGCAAAAAACAGGTTTTGATCCATGGCATTCGATGATCCAAAAGATCGCGTAGTCGTCCTGCTGATGCCGTCTACTTTCTCATTGATCCTAAATAGCGTCCAACCACAGCCGCACATTGTATCGGCACGGCGAGACCAAGGGGTATGAATCTAAGCTGCTTTTATTCAGCTACTTATATCGACCACTAAACAAAACAACAAGCCTGTTACTTTCCTTGTCTATTGAAGAAATTCAGAAACATCGTAGGTCCTGTGCCCGAACCCGATGGGCTCATCGGCCGCGATGAACTGATAGCCAACCTGTGGCGACAGCTCGAAGGGAACAACGTCCTGCTCCTGGCGCCTCGGCGCTTCGGCAAGACTGGCATCATGCATCACGCGCTCAAGCGTCCCAAAGACGGATTTCTCCCGCTGTATCTCGATCTCGAAGATGTGGATTCTCCTGAAGAGTTCGTTTGGCGAATAACCCGAGCGCTCCTCGAACACGACCAATGGAGGCATTTTCTCGGAAAAGCCAAGGGCGTTCCGAGGAAGCTTCAGCAATGGATCCAGGACACATTTGACGAGGTCGGCTTTTCGGAAGCCAAGCTTTCATTCAAAGATTCAATTTCGGAAAATTGGCAGGATATCGCAAGGAGGCTGTTGGCAACGCTGGAAGGAGCTCCGGAACGTGCACTCATATTCCTCGACGAACTACCCGCTATGTTGGAAAAACTCACGGACGCAAAGGGCAGCACGGTCGCTCATGACTTTCTGTCCTGGTTTCGCAGGGTCCGATTGACACCGGAAGAGGCCCTTCGCCGCCACCGCTTCGTGGTAGGCGGCAGTATCGGCATTGACGTGGTGCTTCGGCAGCTCGATGCATCCGATAAGCTCAATGATTTCATCCGTCTTCCCGTGGAGCCTATCTCTCCTCAATCTGCCAATGCTCTCATCGAAGGTCTGGCGGAAAGTATTGAAGCGCCTTTCACTCCCGGGCTGAGTGCGACCGTTCTCGGACTCATCGGCTCACCTGTCCCGTACTTTATCCACCTGTTTTTTTCCGAACTGGCGCAGAAACCGGCCGCGATCCGCCGGTCGCTGACACCTGACGTCCTCGCTGAGATCTACCAAAGCCGGATTCAATGTCCAGCCTGCAAGCGTTATTTCGACCACTATCGGAATCGCCTCCGAAGATTCGGCAAATCGGGAGAGCAGGCTGCCATGGCTATCCTTTCCGCCGTCGCCGGCGCGCCCACAGGTCGCGTCTCCGAAAGCACTCTCTTCGCCCTTTACAAGAAGACGAGCAGGCGGGGTTGGAGCGAGACCGAGTTCACGGAACTGATTAACGATCTGGAATGCGACTGGTATCTCATGCGCGATTCGAACACCAACGAGTATTATTTCATGGTCAAAGTCATCGCCGACTGGTGGAAACGCTGGTTCACCCGGCGTCGCGATTCCTGAAGAGGACAGCCATGGTCAGGGTTGCACACAAATACATGCCCGGGGAGGCACCGGAAGAAGAGCGCATTGCTACCTTCGCGGCGCGGCATCATACTCTCGACTACTTAACGAAGATCCTGCGCGATCAAGTCTCTTCGCGAACCCTCAACAGCGCGCTCATCACCGGGCCTCGAGGAGCGGGCAAGACCACCCTGGTCCTCATGCTTGTCCACCGGATCGAGCACGACGAGGCCCTCCGTCGCGCCTGGCTGCCGGTGCGCTTTGCCGAGGAGCTACCCGGTGTCACTTCTCTTCGCGACCTCCTTTCCGAAGCGCTCCGTATCCAGACCGAAGACGGAGTGGCGGGTGCGAGGGAATGGCATGAGAAGGCGGAAGCCGAGGACAATGACGACCAGAGCCTCGAGATTGCGGCGTTGGGGTTGCGTCAAATTGCCCAAACCCAGCAACGCCGCTTTCTGTTCTTCGTGGAAAATCTCGACCTCGTATTCGATCGAGGTCTCGATGAGCAGGAGGAGGCCCACCTGCGCCGCCTTCTCATGGACGATCCGTTTTTCATGATCCTCGGAACGGCAGTCCGGCTGTTCCCCCAGCTCACCGACTACGAGAAGGCCTTTTTCAACTACTTCAATGAAGTCAGCCTGCCTCGCCTCGACGACCGCGAGGTCGAAGAGCTTCTCCTCAAGCGCGCCGAGTATCATAACAATGACATCTTCAAACAGAGATACGCACAGAACCGCCCGAGCATTCGCGCCATATCCCGGCTTACGGGAGGGAACCCGCGCCTCGTCACCGATCTCTATGAGATTTTCAGCGAGCATCGCATCGAACCCGTCGTATCCCTTCTGAGGAAGACCATTGACGAGCTTACGCCCCTGCTCAAGGACGTGCTGGAAGGTCTGACGCCCCAGCAAGGCAAGGTTTTGGACGCACTCATGCGCCGGGGCGGCAGCGCTTCGCCGAGCGAAATCGCCGGCGCCGCGCGCCTCGGTCTCAATACCGTCACGACACAATTGACGCGATTGCGGGAGGCCCAACTGGTCGAGGTCCACGGCGGCGGCAAGGGACGCAAGGCCTACTATATCGTCCCCGACCAGCTCTTCTGCACCTGGCACCAGATGCGCTACCTACGCCCCAATCGCCGTCGCATCGAATTGATCGTCGAGTTCCTGCGCGTCTGCTTCGACGAAGAGGATCGCCTGGCCCATCTCCGGGAGCTGCTTGCCCAACGGGCCCAGGCGGGCTCGGATCGATCTGTTACAGCAGAGTATTTTGCGGCTTCGTTGATTGCAACGGATCACGAACGACTCGCCAGTGAGTTGGCTGTGCAATCCTGGCTCGACGAGGGACGAATGGCCGAAGCTGCATTTGCACTGGCGGAATTTGACAGCGATGAGGCGCTCCCTGCAGACAAGAAAAAGTATGCGGCATATGCGCACGCCGAGCTCGGGCGATGGTTGGAGGAACACGGCGGGGAAGAAAAGGCGGAAGCCGCCTACAGGGAAGCACTTCGAATCGACCCGAACAATACGGATGCCCAATTCAACCTTGCTCTCATTCTTGCTCGTGGTGGTGAGGAGGCGAAGGCGATCCTTCTTTGGACAAGTGTGATCAGTTACCCAACCACCCATTTGCAGGTAGTCGCCCGATCCCTCTTCAACCGAGGCGTTGCAAAGAGTCAGCTGAGCAACACTCAGGGCGCAATCGACGACTTTTCCGCCGTCCTCCAACTGGAAGATGCTCCCGTCGATCAGATTGCCCGATCCCTCTTCAGTCGGGGCGTTGCCAAGGGTCGGCAGGGCGACACTCAGGGCGCAATCGACGACTATTCCGCCGTCCTCCAATTGGTGGATGCTCCCGTCGATCAGGTTGCCCGATCCCTCTTCAGTCGGGGCGTTACGAAGGGTCAGCAGGGTGACACTCAGGGTGCAATCGACGATTATTCCGCCGTCCTCCAACTGGAAGCTGCTCCGGTCGATCAGATTGCCAAATCTCTCGTCAACCGAGCCATCACCATGGGTCAGCCGGGGGACACTCAGGGCGCAATCGACGACTATTCCGCCGTTCTCCAACTGGAGGATGCTCCGGTCGATCAGATTGCCATATCCCTCGTCAACCGAGGCGTCACCAAGGGTCGGCAGGGCGACACTCAGGGCGAAATCGACGACTATTCCGCCGTTCTCCAACTGGAGGATGCTCCGGTCGATCAGATTGCCATATCCCTCGTCAACCGAGGCGTCACCAAGGGTCGGCAGGGCGACACTCAGGGCGAAATCGACGACTATTCCGCCGTCCTCCAATTGGTGGATGCTCCCGTCGATCAATTTGCCAAATCCCTCGTCAACCGTGGCCTTGCTAAGAGTCGGCTGGCTGACACCGAGGGAGCAATCGACGACTTTTCCGCCGTCCTTAGGTACGAAAAGGTACAACCGGAACAGGCAGCACAAGCGTTGCTCTTCCGAAGCCGGGAACGACTTCATGCAGGCGAACCGATGATCGCACTGCAAGACCTCGATTCTGCGCTTTCGCTGGAAGACCTTGATAACGATGTTCGATCGTCCCTGCTCTCCTTGCTCCTGTGGATCTGGCCCTCTACCTTACACAAGGACGATCGGCGGGCAGAACTACGCGATATCGTTCGTTTCCTGGTCGGCATTACGGGAACCGAGCAACGTTCGAATGCAGTCATATCTATGCTTCATCAGCTTGCCGCACTCAAATCGATACCTGTCTGGCTCTGGTTCTGGCATGAACTGGAACGGCAGTTGACCGATGATCCGGTCGTGCTCGAACTTCTCCGACCACTTGCGGAATATCTGCAGACGGATGATCCGTTGGCTCTGGAGAAGCTCCCTCCCGACCACCGAGAGCTTGCGGAAACGCTGCTGAGGCCCTTTCGCGAGGCAGAAGATAAACGGAATGCTGATGACGGACTTCCGGACAAAGGTAAACCGTGAGCGTCACCTTCTCTGAAATGGAATAGTATGAGGCTGGCAAGAAATTGATTGCAGGGCTCAGTTCGCAGAAGGAAATAAATAGGCTGGCGAAAAATAGATTGACAGAATGATTTTTATAGGATTTATAGAACTTATGCATTTACGAAGAGTAAAGGTGATTGGAGGAGGTCCGTCTATCTACCACTGTATCTCGCGGATTGTGGGGGGAAAGCGGTATCTGGATAACCGGGCCAAGGAGGTCTTGAGGAGGCAGATTGGGCGGGTTTCCGTGTTTTGCGGAGTGGAGGTGCTGACCTACTGCATTATGAGCAGTCACTTCCATCTGCTGATCAGGATACCGGAGTATAGGGAAGTTGCTGATGAAGAATTGCTTGTGCGCTTTTCAGAACTTCATGGCGAGAGCGATATGAGGGTCGCAATGCTGGCGGCCGCATTAAGAGAGGACGGTCCTTACGGGAAAGCGTGGCGGCGCCGGCTGCTGGCACGCATGGGGGATATCTCGATTCTCATGAAGGAATTGAAGCAGCGCTTTTCGATTTGGTACAATCGCTCCCATGGACGCTTTGGCACGTTATGGGCAGAGAGGTTCCGGAGCGTACTTGTGGAAGGACGTCCGTTTGCCCTGCAGACAGTGGCAGCTTATATCGACCTCAATCCAGTGCGTGCAGGCTTGTGCCAGGATCCCAAGCATTACCGATTCTGCGGCTATGCGGAAGCTTCAGGGGGATCGGAAAGGGCACGCCGGGGTATTCAATTGCTCAGTTTTGGCTGCGATTGGAAGGCGGCGCTGGAAAGCTATCGAATGGCAATTTTCGGCAAAGGGAGCCTGCCCCGATTCGGGGGCCAGCCGTATATCGATCCGGAAAAAGCAAAGGCAGTTTTGAAGAGTGGAGGCAAACTTTCGACGCTGGAACTGCTACGCTGCCGAGTGCGCTATTTCAATGACGGGGCGGTGCTGGGATCCAGCGAGTTTGTGCAGGAGCAGTTTGAAGCCTTCCGTAAGTTTCTGAGCGAACCCAGGAAGTCGGGGCCACGAACAATGCGGGGAGGCGATTGGGGAGGTCTGACCGTGCTGAGGGATCTGCAAAAGGATTTGATTACGTAGGCACAAACAACGGATTCTCTAAAACGAAACGGCCTACCCAAGTAACCGGGGCCCGTCTCAATCCTTGAAATCCACCCGAATCGGAGTCCCCACCCGTAGCCCCAGCTCGCTCGCAGCGTTTCTGCCATTTACCCCGATTTCGAGCAACCCGCAGGAACCGTAGTAGATCAAGGCACATCCCTCCGGAACGTTTGCGAAAGTTCTATGCAGGGCCAGGGCAACGCCTTGCCAGTGCATCTCCGCCCGGCATCGGGGAAATCGACTCTGGCAAGCGGCCTGCTCGATATTGGTAATGGCGTTTCCAAAGCGGTCTACGTAAAGAACCTCCCCTTCGACTTGACCCACTCCGTAATTGAGCCGTGGCCTTGACAGTTGAATGATCGGTTCCCTCACCTCGGGCCCAATCCCGCTGAATTCGCCCCCCGCCGAGAGATAGGCCACAGCCGGAGCAAAGAGATCCCGCCCGTGAAAGGTCGCCGACAGCGATCTTTCCGGAATTCTCTTACGATCGATACAGCGCACCTCAAAGTCGGCTGGACGCGCTTCCAGCAGAAACGAGAAAAGGCCGTTGTCCGGTCCTACAAAATACTTGCTATCCGCCAGCAAGGCGATGGCTCGGCGGCTTGAACCCACCCCTGGATCGATGACACAGAGGAATGTGGTCGAAGCAGGAAAGTCGGCCACCGCTTGAGCCAATACGAAACTCCCGGATCGTACATCACCCGGATCGATGTCTTGGGAGATATCGACGAAACTCGTTTCTGGGCTCTTGGAGAGGATTACCCCTTTCATGCTCGCCAGGTACCAGTCTTGCCGGCCAAAGTCGGTCAAGATGGCTACGATCCCCATGCTTTCCATAACTGTGCATTGATACAGTTCCGCGCAACGGAAATCAGTGAACTAGCGAGCGAAGTAACTCGAAGTCGAGTACTAAGACTTTATGATCCCGGTTACGGTCATCCGCCACCCCAAGGAGCGCATCAAGAAATGCAGTCTCGCCCATCTGCATGCCCGATCTGACTTCAGGTTCCTCGAAGCGCGCCCAGGTTTTGCTTTTGACGCGACGGGGTTCATCCTTCTCAGCCTTGATGCACCGCTGCTGAGCGCAGCGGACCGTGAATATCCCCTGCTCGTCCTCGACAGCACCTGGCGTCTGCTGCCGAATCTGGTAGGTTGTTTGACCGGTGAACCGCTTCGCCGGTCGCTACCCCGCACAATAGCGACGGCCTACCCACGCTCCAGCAAACTGGTTGTGGATCCCGAGAGAGGGCTGGCCTCTGTCGAAGCTGTCTACGTCGCCCGACGCATACTCGGAGATGATGATCGCTCCCTCTTGAATGGCTATCGATGGAGCGACGCCTTTCTCCGCCAGTTTGTAGCAGGCTTAGACATATAATCTGGGTCAACGGAAGAATTCAGATGACGGAGCGGGCGCTCCATCCTACTCTCGCCGCAACGACCTACAAGGAGCAGCTTCCGTTGGGGCGCACCCAGGGGCGACCGCTACGCGAAGGACGCTTGACGGAGGCGGAGACGGGTAGCTTGAATATGAATCTTCGATTTAGTCCCGCGATCCCGTTAGCAGCTCCTTCAGGCGAGCGAACGCGCCTCTGTTCCCTTTGACAGCTACCAGCGGTTCGAGGTGGCGCAGTATCCTTTTGGAATCCAGTTGATTTCCCTGCTTGGCAACAATTCCGTCAATGTCTCGCCAGTCCTCGGACCGATCGGCGAACGCCTTCATAATAATGAGATCGTCCGCCTGGCAGATTCTGAGCGTGCAGTTTCTTGCATATGAAACCAAACATGCCCTCCTGGTTGCCTCCTCCTCAAACGGAAGTCCGCCCAGGGCGATGTCAATGGGAATTCCCCCGTTTGAGCGAAGCAGAACGACACGATTCTCAATGGCGAACTCTCGTGCCGATGGCATGCGTGCCGCGTAATTATCGAGCAAAAGGTCTACGAATTTAGCTTCTTCTGAAAATCCTGCCAGCAATGTAACATCGATGTCCCTGGTTAATCGCGGCTCACCCCGATGAATTACCGCGAGTCCACCGATGAAGCAAAATTCCCACCTCTGCCTCTCGAAGAATTCCTGCAATTCCGCGGCTGTTTCGATAAGGTCATTCACGACTCGCGAAATATACGAAACCAACGCTGCTGTTCGATCAGTCCGAAATCAGAACGCGAGCTGTCCGGGCCAAGCCATCGGGAAACGGCGCTGAAAGCTGCCACAGAACTTTGCGTGTCTGCCTCACAAAGATCGCGAACCCTTTGTGCCTCCAGTAACGGTCCGGCGCGCTCCCAGGCATTTACCCAGCGCCTTATGTTTTCGTCATCGCGATCCATTATGGATATCTTGCGTTTCAGATCGAAATAGACAAGCGGGTAGATTGCGCTGGCGGGATTCGCTCAACCAAGTCTCAATCGCATCAGCCGTGTCAGCCCGCCAACCGGTCTTCATCTGCTCATTCTGGATAGCACATAGCGATCTTCTTCGGGCCGATAGTAGCCCTTGACGAACCGCCTTCCCGTAAATCCCCACTTCTCGTAAAGGGAGATGGCGGCATCATTTTCCGGATCCACGGTGAGAAAAGTCTGCAGCTGATGCTTGTCAATTTCCTCAAGCATGACCTCAAAGAGCCGGCTTCCTATTCCCTTTCCCCGCAAATCATTTCGCACGAATACTTTGTGAATACAATAGGGTCCGCCGATACACGGAAATGCCAGGATTGCGCCCACTATCCGTGTCTCCATTTCGGCGCAGAAGACGATAGCATGCTCCATCCAGAGTCGCCATACGTGTTCGCCGTCGGGAATGAATTCGGGGCTGTTGCCCTCTTTCCATGCCTCTCTATCCAAAGCCGCAATCTGGAGAAAATCCTGCGGCGCAGCTCGTCTGATTTGCATCTACTCAGCCTCCTTCCCAGTGTGGTATCCCGTAACTAGACCTTATCCGAAAAGCCATTGATCTCCGCGAAAAGGCACAAAGAAGCGCAAAGAAAATCTGAGGAAAGGCCATTTCATGGCTTGATAAAAATGTCGCAACATGCTAGTGTTCAGTATCTTAAAACCTCACAAGGAGAAGAACATGGCAGCATGTGCGACAGAACGGAAGATAGCCGATATCAATCGCGTAGGCAACCTGATTTTGCCGATTCCAGACACCGATTTCCGTGATTTTCTCGATGAAGTCGACGAGTTGTCCAAGTTCGCGCCGCAAATCATCGATGCGATCGAGAAGGATCTGGATGTCCATGCGCGTGAGAAGAAGAAACTGCGACAGGAAGATGGCAGGTTCTTTGCCAGCGCTACGGCGGATTTTGCGGAGCTGAATATCGAGGAGGCGGATATTTTGGCTGGCGAATTGAATCTTGGGACAGGCCGTCCACGGATGCCTGCTTATGCGGTATATGTGTTCTTGATGATTCGTGGTTTTCTCGGTTCGTTGACTACGAAAGCGGCGCGGCGGTTTCTGCTCGAGTCGATGAGCTTGTATGGATTTGTGCAGGCACGGGGCCTGAAGATACCGGCGGTGACGACGATTCTGGAGAACGTGAACCTTGTCAGCCATGCGACCCGCGAGTTGATCTTTGACCAACAGATCGGCTATATCCTCCAGGAGCAATGGGACGATTTCGGGAAGCTGACGATCGACAGCACCGCGGTGAAAGCAAACAGCAGCTGGCCGACCGATGCGAAGGTTCTCACTGGGGTGTTGAACCGGGCCTATCGTTATGGGCAGAAGTTACATGTTTTCGGGCTGGAGGATTTTCGTCCGGGATGGGTGCCTGGTTGGCTGCAGCAGATGGACAAGCTGGAGTTTCGGATCTGTCTGGTAGCCGGCAAAGCGAACTCGAAGGGCAAGCTGAAGAAACATTACCGGCAGTTGCTCAAGCGGGGCGGCAAGGCGGCCGAGGCATTAGGATCGCAACTGAGCTATCTTGAAGAGGGTCTGTCGATGCAAGCCCTGCCTCCTAGTCGGCGGGAGCTTCTGAAGCGTTTATTGAGCCAGATCAGCCGTGATGTGGCCGACGCCAAGCGGGTTATTGGCTACGCCCATGATCGGGTGTTTGACGATAAGAAGCTTCCCTCCACGCAGAAGGTGCTGAGCCTCTCGGACGGATCGGCGGCTTACATCAAGAAAGGCAGTCGCGAAGCGGTAATCGGTTACAAGCCTCAGCTGGTTCGCAGTGAAAATGGATTTATCACCAGCTTGATAGTTGAGCCCGGCAATCCGGCAGACTCTGCCCAGTTGGTGGAGTCGATCAGCGATTCGATCACTCGCACCGGCGTGGTGGCTGAACTGGTCAGCAGCGATGATGGATATGCTTCGGCAAAGGGACGTAATGAGCTCCTGGCGATGGGGGTGAAGGCCGTTAGTATAAGTGGGGCCAAGGGCCGCAAGTTGACCGATCCGGATGATTGGGAAAGCGCGCTGTATCGGCACGCCCGTCGCGATCGCTCGGCGGTGGAGTCGATGATGTTCACGATCAAAGCAGGATTCGGGTTTGGGGAACTGGGTCGACGAGGCATCGGTCCGGTCAGCGATGAACTGCTGGAGAAGGGACTGGCCTACAACTGTTGCCGTATCATCCTGATGAAGAAACGACGAAACAACCAACAAGCCGAGGCGGCCTGAATCCGACCGGTTAAATACCTCAGAGAAAAGAAGAAAATCACGGGATGACTGTCTTCAGAGACCATGAAAAAGCGGGCCATTACGCTGCAAACCCAGTGCATGATCGCTGCGAACCCACTCCCTGTGGTGCTGACAACCCGGAGCCTCGAGTCTAACCTTTATCAAGTAAGCAAAACATCCAAAAGCATCCTTCCAGACCCCTTTTCGAACAGGGTCTAGTTAGGCAGATCCAAGAAAAAACTATTGCCAATCCGAAATGAAAAGAGCAAATTGCATTCGAAAACTCCAGAGGTGGATGATTCTAACGATTCATTCGTGCCCATCATATGGGAATGCCCGGGGAGATGAAGTCGAAATCTAACGCGAAAGGACAATCTTGATGAACTCAAAGACACGAAAAATTCTGATCGTTATGTGTGTGGTGGGTTTTTTACTTACAAGCACGTACACTTGGGGCGTGCTCTCGGGCCTAATCGAGCTCGCAATTGAAGGAGTGGACGCTGGACAGGTACTCGCTAAGGGGAGCGTTGCCTGGGTCCTCGCTCACATTAATGCATTGGTGCCTCTGATCTTTCTGGGCGTTGTCATTTGGCTGGCTAGGCAGAAAACCACAGAGTGAGCGTAAACCCGCGAAGAAAAAGGTCGACATTGAACGGTTTCTGCTTTTTCGGAATCGTACTCGGCGCTTGAACGCCTCTGGACCCAATACTTCGCGCCAACGCTTTCTGGCCTTCCAAAGCGTCGCCATTGGTTGAGCGCCGCTAATCCATGCGAATGGGCTAGCCGATTTCCTCGGTGAGAATCGCTCGACAAATTGAACTTTGAATCACAGAATAGACGCCTTGCTCAAAACGTGTTCGCGAATCCAGCTGAGCAGGACTGGGCGGTTCCGACTAGGCACGGACACACTAGGTCCGTGTGGAAGAGCAAAACGCGAGGTAGCGTTGCTTTTGAATCCCCACATGCGTCCCGCCGAGGGGGCCCTCGTGGCACACTGACCGAGTGGTCTCAACATTGGCATGTCCCACGGGGTTAGGCAATTCCCCAGCGGTTCGGCCCTTCATCTCAACTGAGACCTCCATATCCTTCGCCCCGCGCAGCGCATGGCCGGCTACTCATGGCTCGTTGGATGAGACTACTATGGCTCCTGTTGACTTCCCACGGCATTTCTCCATGGGATCTCCCCAGGTAAGAACGCGCTGCTTCCCTGCATCCTGCTCAGCAGGACCGCAGCATTTACCTGTACAATCTTTTTCTGCCGATTTCCCGCAGAAAAAACCGGCAAAGCGCTTAACTTAGGCCCATCGGGGTCTGCCCCCAGTAAATCACGATTCTTGCAGTGGTAAGTAGCGAGGGCCAAGGGCAACCATAGGTGTGTCCCAGGGGATATGTGACGACCCTTATAGGTTCTGCAACCGGTGTGCAATCGCTGACCTTCAAGCTTTCTTTTTCGTATTTTGATCGCATCATTCGGGAAAGGTTGGCGAATGCGCGTAGGCAAGGAGAGACATGACCATCTATGACCTGAAAACGGCTTTTCAGAATCTTCTTCGTCCAATCTGCAGGTCTATGGCTAAGGCCGGTGTTACCGCGAATCAGGTTACAATTCTCGCTTTAGCGCTTTCATTTCTAATAGGCGCACTGGTGTGGGCATTTGGCGCAGCCAAGTGGACACTCTTCTTGATTCCGGCCGTCCTATTTGTCCGGATGGCCTTGAATGCAATCGACGGTATGCTGGCGCGTGAGCACAACATGAAGACTTCGGTTGGCGCGATTCTAAACGAGATTGGAGATGTCGCTTCAGACACTGCGCTGTATCTTTCTTTTGTCGTCATCCCCGGAATGCCCAAAATGCTTCTGGTCCTGACCGTGATACTCGCAATATTTACCGAGATGACCGGTGTTGTTGCAGTTCAGATTGGCGCCCAGAGAAGGTATGACGGACCGATGGGGAAAAGTGATCGAGCCTTTGTTTTCGGCATCCTTGCTCTGTTAATCGTGGGGGTGCCTACTGGACGCTGGCTCCTGCTTGTGCTTGGAGTTGTTCTGGTATTACTTATGTTGACAGTTGTGAATCGGGCTCGAAGAGCTTTGAAGGACGTCAAGCAATGAAGTTCTGTCACCCGCCGGCAAACGTAGTCTGGTGTATGGTCGGGATTGTCTCCCTCCTGACCTTCGCATCCGTTATCGTCGCTGTGATGAGAAAACTCCAGCCAGACAAGGATCGTCGGGAGCTCGTTCAAAGAGTCAAGACCTGGTGGATTATTATAGGGCCGTTCCTTGGCGTGCTGTTGATTGGCGGAGGTGTCGCCGTAGTCTTTTTTGCTTTTGTTTCATATCTTGCGCTCAAGGAATACTTTTCTCTGATCCCGACTCGCCGTGCGGACCGCCGGGTCCTATTCTGGGCCTATCTTGCAATTCCAATACAATACTGGTGGATTTATACTGACTGGTACGGGATGTTTGTCATTTTCATTCCCGTCTACATGTTTCTGCTTCTTCCCATGCGTATGGTGTTGAAAGGGGAGACAAAAGGCTTTCTCAAGGCGGCGGGCACCCTGCATTGGGGGTTGATGACAACCGTTTTCAGCTTAAGCCACATGGCACTCCTTCTTGTCCTGCCGAAAGAAGAATACCCTGCAGGTTATGGCGCCGGCCTCGTTCTCTACCTTGTATGCCTCACTGAACTCAATGATGTCGCACAATATGTTTGGGGAAAGACTCTGGGGCGGCGCAAGGTCGTCCCAAAAGTGAGCCCTAATAAATCATGGGAAGGTCTCATAGGCGGTGTCGCCACGACTATTATCTTGGCATATTTGCTCGCGCCAATCCTAACTCCTCTCGATTGGAGTGATTCGATTTTTGCTGGAGGGATCATCGGTCTTGGAGGATTTTTGGGAGACGTCACCATCTCAGCGCTGAAACGAGACATTGGCATTAAAGATACCGGGGCGATGCTGCCCGGTCACGGCGGCATTCTGGATCGTGTTGATAGTCTGACATTTACTGCGCCGGTGTTCCTGCATTTTATCAGGTACTTTTACTTCTAATGTATGAATCACTTTTTGCGATATCTATGGTTCATTTTCGTGATGAGGCCCCTTGTATTGCTCATTGTAGGGGTGAATGTCAGGAATCGCGAAAAGCTTATATCTTCAAAGCCGGCGATCATAGTGGCCAACCACAACAGTCACTTAGACACCATGGTGCTGGCGACCTTGTTCCCCTTGAGACTACTGAAGATATTCCGCCCGGTTGCTGCCATGGACTATTTCCTGAAGAACAGATTGCTGGCATGGTTCGCATTGAGAATTATTGGAATTATCCCGATAAGCCGTGACATGAGAAAGAGCAAAGAGGATCCGCTTGGGCAATGTTCTGAAGCTCTCGAAAGAGGCGAGATTCTGATGCTCTTTCCTGAAGGAACTCGCGGAGAACCGGAACGTCTAGCATCATTCAAAACAGGAATCGCTCATCTCGCAAAACGCCGTCCTGACATTCCTGTTATACCTGTCTTCATGCATGGTCTTGGTAAGGCTCTACCGAGAGGGGAATGCGTGCTGGTCCCATTCTTCTGTGACGTGGTTGTGGGAGATCCTGTTCATTGGTCCGGAGATCGTACTGCCTTCATGGGCGAACTCGACTCCGCCATCAAGTCACTGGCGTCAGAGATCAGCTACTCACCTTGGGAGTAGGTTTACGTGCATTCCATGAGCCTGTCGTGTACACTCCACAACCAGAAAGCAGTCTGAAGCTATGAGCAAATGGACAATCACTGAAGGCCGGTTCAAGAGTTGGGATGGGACAGAATTGTTCTACCGAAGTTGGAAACCGGAAGTAACGAGCAATAAGGCTTTGATCGTCATCCACCGCGGACATAAACATTCAGGACGAGTTGCGCAACAGATCGAGGATCTCGATCTATCGGATTTCTGGGCTTTCTCTTGGGATTGCAGAGGACACGGGAACTCGCCAGGAGACAGAGGATATGCGGAAAGCTACTACCATTTCGTCAAGGACCTCGATACGTTTGTAAAATACGTTTCCGAGAAGCACGATATTTCAATCGAGAATATGGCAGTGCTGGCGAACAGCGTTGGTGCCGTTACGGCGAGCACTTGGGTTCACGATTACGCGCCGCGCATTCGTGCTATGGTCCTGGCCGCGCCCGCTTTTAGAATCAAGCTCTACATTCCCCTGGCCATACCTCTTCTACGTTTGCTTCAGAAGACAAAGGGCAAGGCCTTCATCAGCAGCTATGTGAAGTCAAGAATGCTGACCCACGATCCGGAACAGTCCAAAAGCTACGATGAAGACAAGCTCATCACCCGAGATATCGCGGTGAACGTTCTTCTTGGCCTCCATGACACTTCGACACGTATCATGGCCGACGCTGGTGCAATATTTATACCCACCCTGATTCTCGCGGCAGGTTCCGACTGGGTCGTCAAAACCTCCGCCCAACGGAAGTTCTTTGACAGCCTGTCTTCTTCGGTGAAGCAGATGGAGATTTATCCCGGCTTCTATCACGCGATCCTCTACGAAAAGGATCGACAAAAACCTTTGGCCAAAGCCCGTGAGTTCTATCTGGAAGCATTCAAGAAGGAAGTCGACACATCGTTTCTGCTCAAAGCAGATCAGGAAGGCTACACAAAGGAAGAATACGACGGCCTGCGCAAACCGGCAGCACCTCTGAAAGCTGTAAACTTCGGCCTCCAGAAACTCGCCATGAGAACGATCGGAAAGCTGAGTAATGGAATACGGCTTGGATGGGAAACCGGTTTCGACTCTGGCAAATCGCTGGACTACGTCTACGAAGACAAGGCCCGAGGCAATACGCTATTAGGTAAGTTGATGGACCGCTCTTACCTTGATGCCGTCGGATGGAAAGGAATCCGAGAGCGTGGCTTAAACTTGGAAGGCTGTCTGAAGGAGACTATAGGCAAGATAGCTGATTCCGGAAAGCCCATTCGAATCATGGATGTTGCAACCGGATGCGGACGATATGTGCTCGATGTCCTTAAGGAGACTCCCGACGCCGACATCAGTGCACTTTTCCGGGATCTCGAACCCCGAAATCTCGAAGCGGGAAAGAAACTGGCCGAGTCGATGGGGTTAGACAATGTGACGTTTGAAGAGGCAGACGCTTTCAACACGGAATCCATCTTGGCCGCAACGCCGCGACCCAATATTCTGATTGTGTCGGGGCTTTACGAACTGTTCTCAGACAACGAAATGATTCTGTCCTCATTGAAGGGCGTTGCCGGCGTCTTGCAGGAAGGGGGTTACTTGATCTACACCTGCCAACCTTGGCATCCACAGGTCGAGATGATTGCCAGAACGTAACTACCCAGGTAGCCCCACCACGGCGCTACCGTTGACTGGAGAGTAGTCTACCGCCCCGTCCCGAGTGCAACAGAAAAAAGTGTTGTTTTGGGGCTGGACTCGGTGGGGGTGTTTGCTGTACTGTGCGAACCATGAAGGGCGTCATGGTCATGCAGGGGCGCAAGGTAAGCGGCGGGGATATCGATCTGATCCGCGGTTTGCTCTCCGAACATCCCGGTTGGGGCCGGACGCGGCTCAGTGAGGAAGTTTGCCGTCGTTGGGACTGGCGCAATGGGCGGGGGCAGATCAAGGACATGGCGGCCCGTACCTTGCTGCTGAAGCTGGAACGATGCGGTCATGTTCGACTGCCGCCGCGCCGGCGACCTTCGTCTAACGGACTCCGGAATCGCCGCGTGCCCCTTGTAGCTCATACGAGCGAGCCGATCCGTTGCGCGTTGCACGAGCTGCGGCCTCTGGCCCTGAATGTCGTGGAGCCGCGATCGGCAGACCTGCGGCTGTTCAACTGCCTGCTCAGCCGCTACCACTACCTTGGCCACCGCAACACCGTGGGCGAGAACATTCGCTACCTGGTCCGCGATTGCACAGGCCGTGTGGTGGCTTGTGTTCTCTTCGGCTCGGCAGCGTGGAAGTGCGCCCCGCGCAACGCCTGGATCGGTTGGGGCGCTAGCGCGCGGGAGCGCAACCTGCAAGGGTTGACCAACAACACGCGCTTGCTCGTGTTGCCCTGGGTTGAGGTTCCGCATCTGGCCAGTCATCTGCTGGGCTCTCTGGCACGACGGATTCGCGCCGACTGGCAGGCCAAGTATTGCCATCCGGTCCACGCCCTGGAAACGTTCGTGGACCGCAGCCGTTTCCGGGGAACCTGCTACCAGGCCGCCAACTGGATGCGGCTGGGTAGGACGCAGGGGCGCAGCCGCAATGACCGGCAAAATTGTATCCACACTTCAGTCAAGGATGTGTATCTCTATCCCCTCATCCAAGAGTTTCGTCGGGAGTTGTGCGCATGATTACCCATGCCAAAGCCCTGGCCGTTTGCAATGCCGAGCCGGATGCGGCGGCAACGCTCATCGTCGAACTGTCAGGAAAATTCACTCTGCTCGAGGATCGACAAGGACTGCTTGAGGCGGAGAACCAGCGTCTGCGCGACCGGGTCCGGGAGTTGGAGCAACGGCTCGCCAAGAACTCGCGCAACAGCAGCAAGCCGCCCTCGAGCGATGGCTTCAACAAACCCTCGCCGAAAAGCCTGCGTAAGAGAGGGCAGCGCAAGTGCGGCGGACAGCCCGGACATACGGGCCATACCCTCAAGAGGGTCGCAACGCCCGATCACACAAAGGTTCACCGGGTGGAGCAGTGCGAGTGTTGCCACCGCTCTCTGGCGGATCAGCAACCCGACCGCCTTGAGAAACGACAAGTCCATGATCTGCCTCCGAGACGACTTATCGTCACCGAGCATCAGGGCGAGGTGAAACGCTGTGCCTGCGGCCATCTGAACAAGGCGGCTTTTCCTGAAGGCGTGAACGCCCCGGCGCAGTACGGCCACGGAGTCAAGGCCGCGGCAGTCTACCTGAAAAACTATCAGTACCTGCCCTATGAGCGAACCTGCGAACTCCTTGAGGACCTTTTCGGCTGTCCCATGAGCGAAGGCACATTGGCCAACTTCATCTCACAATGCAATGATCGCGTTGAAGAACCCCTCGATCAGATCAAGGAACTGATCGAACAAGCCTCGATAGCTCATTTTGATGAAACTGGTTCACGCGTGGAAGACAAACTTTGGTGGCTTCACTCGGCCTCGACATCAAACGCGACCTACTATGAGATCCATCGCAAACGCGGCGCCGACGCCTTCGATGCTATCGGCATTTTGCCCGAGTTCATGGGACGCGCCATTCACGACTTCTGGAAACCATACTTCGGCTACTCGTGCCGCCATGGGTTGTGCAACGCTCACCACCTGCGCGAGTTGATCTTCGTACATGAGCAATACCAGCAGGACTGGGCCGATCGCATGATCGACTGCCTTGTGGACATCAAGGAGACCGTCGATCAGGCCAAACAGGCCGCGGATCATCTTCCTGAAGAGCAGATTCAGGCACTTGAAGAGGGTTATCAGAAGATCCTTGATGAGGGCTATGCTCAGAACCCGCTGCCGCCGCAACCGGTCAACGCAAAGAAGAAACGCGGGCGGCGCAAGAAGACCAAACCTCGCAACCTGCTCGAACGGCTTGATCATCATCGCAACGAAGCCCTGGCCTTCATGTACGACCTCAACGTCCCGTTCGACAATAACCTGGCCGAACGCGATCTTCGCATGATGAAGGTGCAGCAGAAAATCTCCGGGACCTTCCGAACCGAGCAAGGCGCCAAAGCTTTTTGCCGCATTCGCAGCTACATTTCAACCGCCCGTAAGAACGCCCTCGGCGCCAGGGACGCTCTGGCCCGCCTTTTCAGCGGCACTCCGTTCGTCCCGGCCTTCGACACCTCGTAGCCACTCCGCACCCCTGCTGAGCACCCCGATCTCCTCTCCACCCACTCACTCCCTGGCTTGCCGAAATCCTGTTCATCCTCTCAGGAATCAACCTGAGTAGTTACGCCAGAACATGCATTAACAGGGACGGCGACCCTTGGATCATGCGTAGGCGAACGCAGGCGGAAATGGATGAGCTAGTAAGACACGTGGGGTTTCAGAAAACTGATATGAGAATCGACTCCTATGGAATATTCACTGTAGCGGTTGCGCGAAAGAAGGAGGGGAAATGAATGCACAAGAGAAGCTGGCGGCACTGAAGACATATTTTGGCCTCATGACTATGAATGGAGGAGCCCGAATTTATCGCACTGCCCAGGACCTTGGCATCTTTGGGGCCGTTGGTTTGGATGGGGCCACCCCACAGGAAGTCGCAGGCAAGTGTAGTCTTCAAGAAAGGGGCGTGGGGCTCCTGCTGGATGGGCTATGCGCCATCGGAGCCTTGCAGCATGTGGGTGAAGCTTACGTCTTGACGCCCGTCCTGCAGTTTCTGTCCGGCAACTACCAGAATCTCAGCGACGAATACTGGGATTATTTGCCGGAACTTCTCAAGACCGGCGTTCCCATGGCAAAGATGGACAGTGCAGAACAGAGCGAAGAACAGTACAAGAGCCAGGTTACAGCTCTCGCGTGGATGATGAAACCGGCGGCAGAAACTGCTGCCCTCATGTTGGGAATCGGTAAATCGCGAACAGCCTTGAGTATTCTCGATGTCGGAGCAGGTTCGGCCGTTTGGAGTCTGACATTTGCCGAAAAGGACAAGGATACCAGCGTAACAGCACTCGACTGGCCGGGTGTTCTGAAGATTGCCACAATGTCGGCACAGAATATGGGGCTCGAGAAGCAATTCACGGCCTTGCCGGGGAACTACCATGAAGTAGATCTGCCGGAAGAGACTTACGATTTTGTCATAGTGGCAAACGTGACACATATCGAGACTCCCGAAGGAAATCGCGCCTTGTTTCGCAAGCTGCGAACTTCCCTGAAGAACGGCGGAGAGCTTGCAATCTTTGACGTGATGCCCGGCCAGGAAGAGGGTGACCTTCCTCGGGCATTATATGCGCTCGGCTTAGCGCTTCGGACTGAACAAGGGCAAGTCTACACGTGTGACGAACTTCAAGGGTTCCTTAAGGACACAGGTTTTTCGGAAGCGACATTTAATTCGATAAAGGCTCCTCCTTACTCAATGGGAATGATTTTCGCGAGGAAGGAGGAATAGTCATGCTTACTAAAACGCCCATTTTATCGATACTCTGCATCCTGGTGGCGTCCATGCTTGGTGCCGTGGGTCAGTTTCTTTTCCAGCACGGAGCGAAACATGGCAAAGCAGGTATTGTGGGATTTGTCACGAACCCATATATCCTGGTCGGTATGGTGGGTTATGTCACGGTGATGGTGTTATTCACCTATGCTTTCAAGATTGGCGGTACTGTCCGTGTCTTGTATCCGCTGTATGCATCAACCTTTGTATGGGCTGCAGTCATCGCACTATTCCGATATGGTCAGCCAATTCAGCCGATTCACATTGGCGGCATGGTGTTGCTCATTTGCGGCATGGTCTGTATGAGTTGGTGAGTCTGCGGTGCTGTGCTAACGGCGTTCGAGAGGCTACTCAATCAGCCATTGCGTATGCGCAATCTATTCTTCGTTCGAATATAGATACGAAAAAAGCGCCCAAAAATCCGTAGGAGTGTCGAGACCGCATCTACTTCATTTTCCGAATTAGAATTGAAAATCGCGGATCACAACCAATGGCTCGGGCCCGTTCATCGATTCTGCACCGCCGTTGAACCTCCTGGTAGGAGACGTCCGTGTCGATTAACCTCAGGTCATAGGCGAGGCGACCTGAATAGCCCGGAAGCAAGACCTTGTAACTGAACGGGACCTGGCCCGGTGCAATGCGGTTGATATGGTCTACTATGTTCGTAGTGCAGGAGCTGAAAAACGTGTGGTAGAATTCCGGCTGATTCCGAAGCCGGCTAGCTCTCTCGATCATGTCCACAAATAACGTTCGGATAGTCTCCTGCGGAGCGACAATGGGGAAAAAGTACACCTTGTCATTCCGGTAGTTGGTCCGGAGCCGGATCAGACCACGTTCGTCGCCAATCACGTACATGAGTTCATACTCCTTAAACATGCCGGCGATCGGATTGAAATGCTCGTTCTGTTCCCGACGCACCTCGACCGAGATCGCGACATATTGATCATCGTCGAAGCCGAAGGTCACCAGAGTGTGAGCCAATCCGTCGAATGTTTCCCCGATTGGTTCAACGATGAAATAGGCCGTCCGAAGCTGTTTTAGATCGAACGTGCTGTCATAGTAATCGACGGTGAATTTCTCGGTGGTCTCATAGGTACAATTGCGAATATTACGTAGTTGAACCAGATTGTGGTCGAATTCTCCATAGGGCAGAACTGCCATATCAGGCGACCAGTGGCGCTCATTGCTGGGCCTTTTGAGCTGCCATAGACCTATTGTCGCGGCGGCCGCGATGAAAAAAGAGATCGCCACCGCGGACCGGTTCTTGGCCAGGGACCACGCGACCGGGAAGACGAGCGCAAAGGCAGCGGTAAACACGGCCCGGACCACGATGCCATCCACTCCACTGTACCAAATCGCACCGATGCACCAGAGCCACAGTACAAGGAGCATCGCGACAAGGAGGAGTTTGCCGGCAGTTCCTACGGCCTTACGGACTAGATGCCCCCATTCGCGACTTTCGAGGACCGATTCTGCGTTTGCCATCATCCAATTTCGTTTTGTTGTGAATAGTTGAAGTATTCGGTGATACTTTCAGGAGTTCCTGTATTCGAGCAATTTGACCGTAAAAGCCACCGCATATGCCCCTTCGTTTTATCTCTTCTCCACCAGATATGTTGAAGGGATCCAGTTTCGCGGATGTGGCGGGCCGCTTTCAGCCCCAGCCCATGGGGACGAAGTAGATGACGTAAAAGGCGAGCCAGACGACGCCGAGCAGTGAGCTCCAGACGGTGGCGCTGGCGTCGATCCGGCGCCGGAGGAGCAGACGCACCCCCGCGACGATAGCGTAGGTCGGTGCGATCCGCACGATCCGCGCAAAGACGGTCCGCAGCAGCACCGAGCCAAGCGACAGGCCGAGCGAGAACGCGACCCCGCCGTAGACCTTGAGCGGCACGCCCCCCAGCACGAGGAGCGGCGTGTAGGGCAGTCCGGCGGTTGCGAGCATCGCCTCGACCTGCGCCATCATCGGGCCGGAAATCCCCGGAATCCATGCGAGGAAAGCCAAATAGTCGAGGCCGAGTATCGTCGCGAGCAGGTAGATGACGGGAATGGCGACCAACGAGCCGGCGATCGAGGAGAGCCAGGCGCCGGCGCCGGCCTTGAGCGAGAAGAGGGCGGCGAAGCTGATGTAGACATCGGGCACGATGAAGAAGAAGAGCCCTTCCGCGAGCCCCCACCAGAAGCCGGCGTTACGTGCCAAACGCTCATCTCTGGCGAGGTGCCGGATCCGTTCAGCTTGCATGCGCTTTCCTGAACGCTTCCGGCGCCCGCCGAAATCCGAGGTAAATCAACACTAGCGCGATGCCCTGGAGCACGTGGTAGACCGCATTGCGGTCGAAGTAGACGGGGTGGATCGCGAGCTCGGCCTGCTGGAGCAGGGCCGCGCCGCCGGAGATGGTGAAACCGATGGCGATCAGCGTCCAGCCGCTGCTTCTACTGCGCGCCGCCTCCTGCGCCGCCGCGACCAGGAAGAGGACGAGCGCTGGCACGTAGAAGCGCACGATCATCGTGAACGACTCGTCCAGCAGCAGCACGATGGCCGCGAAGCCCGCGGCATAGGTCGCCACGAGCAATCGGCGCACGGACTGTGGGAGTCGTGGCGCCAGGATGCGCAGGCTCAGCTCAAGTAGTGTGGTGGCAATGACCAGTATCGAGAGTGCGACGGGGATCCAGACAATGAACCCTGCGGGCGTAGCCGTCTGGGTGGGGAAGAACGCGTGAAAGATGGCGCCCCAGAACGCTGCGTTGGCGAGACCACCCATGAGCAGGGTACCGGCCAGCTGGAGCGTCCCCCGGCCAGGCGCCGTCCACAGCCGCCACCCCAGATAGACGCCGAGGATCGCCAGACCGAGATCGGTGAAGACGACGTCGGGCTCGTGGATGGTGACGCCGAGCAACTCGATCATTGGCCGCGCAGCTCTTTGGCGAGATTTGGCCGATCCGAAATCACGCCGTAGGGCTGCTTGGCCAGGGCGGCGCGAATGTGCTCCTCGCAGTTCGGCGTCCAAATGAACGCTGGCCAATCCTTCGCGAGCAAGCGGTCGATGACCGCCTCGTCCACCTCGTGATTGATGCTGAGCATGTCCGGCCTGACTATCTTGCGCAGGGCGCGGCGGATGAACTCCTGGCGTAGAAGACAAGGGCGACCAATACGGTCGTAGCGACGATCGCCGTCAGCCGACCGGGGGTGGCTAGGTGCCGGAGTATTGCCTTCAGCATAGCGATAAGATTTCGCTTTCCGGGCGTTCCGGAAGCGGGTTTATATTGGGAAAAAGATGCAGGGCCGGTTAGGGGTTCACAAGCACGAATATGGGTGACGCGCATCCAGGACCAAAGGGCCGAGTCGAAGGGTCAGATTTCTCCCGCGATTGGCAAGGAGGAGTGTATTGATCCGCAGGCCTAAAAGATGACAGGTTCGGTGTCGGGGTTCTATAGGACGCGCGAGCGTGGGGTCGAGCCGGTATGAATCTGGCCGTGCAAGCATGATCACGGCTTTTCGGCAGTTCAGGCGGGGTCTCCGCCGTCTTGCGACGCCGGCTACGCGGTGGAAGCCGCCGTCGCTGGCGGCGTAGGGGGGCAGGTTCGTTCTGCGGTCAGATGGCAGAGTTGGAACTTTACGAGCGCGCCTTGGTGCGAAAAGTTGAGAATTAGTTCCTTTGCCAATCCTTTAGCACCGGCGAAGCGGTGCCCTCCACGATGCTCGAGTAGCCGACAGACTGGATGGCACCGTCTTGTTCTTGCCGCAATGGTGCCGCGTTCTCTTGAGCTCAATCGTGCCCTAGCAAACGATTCACCTCGCCCTGGAAGGGCCAATCTCTCGGATCTTTAACCAAACTTTTTCGGGCGGGATTATTCGTTACGTATTCCCATTTTTCGGCTTTTCCCCATGCCTTTACAATGCACGCCATAGATTCGTAGTTCGCCAGGATCGGTTTTTTCTTAGGCGTGCAGACGGTTATGAAAATGACGGTTGCTCGGTTGCCTCGTGAATGGACCGGGTGATGGGCGGGCGTATTGCGCTTGGGGAGGTTTGAAGAATCGGTCATGTTAACTTGGCTCTCCTGGGTCTAGGACAACAGGGCAAACCAGCATCGGATGTCTGGTTAGAATAAGAGATATCCCGTGCACAGACAAGGATTCTCGTTTGATTACGCAGGTTCGAGCGCGGCACCGACGAAGCGGTGCCCTCCAACCTGCCAGCAACTCAAGTTTCCTGGATTCGGTGCCGTTGGCGAAGGGCGCGACGTCTTGATCGCAGGGTCACTGCCGCCGCATCGCGAGTACCTATCGCCGCGATTTCGTTAGGCCGTTAGGCCATTTGAGGAGATTTAACCGCCTAGTCAACCCGTCGGGAAGAACTCGGGTAGCCATTGGGATGCCTTCCGCAGAAGTTCTTCCTCGCGGGTCCGTCTGCGGGCCTGGAAAGCCACGCGGTGCGACAGCCAACGCCAGAGACGATCAATGCCGGGATGACTTGCAGGCACGCCTGAATGCTTCCGAAGTCCGAGAGTCGCATTCACCCACGAGGCCAGATCCCCGTGCGAAGCGAGATCCGTCGCTCGACGCTGACGTCGGAAGGTCTCGCGTGCCGAGCCTTTACGTCTTTTCGCGTGGCGAGCTTGGTGTGCCACCTCTCCGACAAGCATCCCTGATGCCACTGGATGGGACATCACCTGATCGAGATCATCCTCGAGTTCCCGCATCAATTTCCGCCACGGAGGGCTGGTTTGAGCCTTTTGAAGCAGTGTCCCGACGGCGTGAATTGCCTGGTGGCGTTCGCGTTGGCTACCCTCTCGCGCCTTTAGGAACACCTCATGCCACACCTTGGGATCAACAACGCGATTGCGGCAGGGGCAGAGTTCTTTGAGTATGAATCAACTAGCTGATGGGCGGTGTATCGCTACTTTCGCTAGCGAGTGAATCAACTAGCTGATGGGCGGTGTAGTTTCGGAGTTTCTTTCTTGCCATGGCTGGCTTTGGTGTTCGCCGGGGTTGTTCAAATGTTGGGTTGAAAGATCGAACCATGATGGACCGGTCGGGTAATAAAGTCAATCTGAGAGCCTACGGAAAATAGGGATGTACTGGTATGGATTTAGATCCGTGGGTTTCAACTCTAGGAAGATAACTAGCCCGACTTGACCAACTCAACCTCTAAAAAAGTTTTTTTCGGGGGTAAATGGGCTGTCGAGTCGCATAAACAGTGGGGGAAGGTTGGCAGAACAGCCTGTAGTGTAGACCTACCCTCTTCCCAGGCCTCGATATGTTTGTATAATTGGGGGCCATCATGTTTCTGAGGTGCAATCGTCGGCGCAAAGATGGCAAAGAGCATTGCTATTGGAACATCGTGGAGAATAAGCGTGTGGGTGGCGGTCGGGTGGTGCAGAGGCAGGTTCTCTACCTTGGAGAGATCAACGACAGCCAGCGCAGCGCTTGGCGCAAGAGTATCGAGATCTTTGCCGAGGGTAGTGCCCGGCCGGAGCAGGTGGCGCTGTTTCCCGAAGATCGGGCGCCGCCGCTCGAGGAGGAAAGCATCGTACGGATTCGGCTCAAAGATTTGAGGATAGAGCGGCCCCGGCAATGGGGAGCGTGCTGGTTGTCCTGCGTGCTTTATGAACAATTGGGGTTGGGTGAGTTCTGGCGCGAGCGAGTGAGGCCTTCCCGGCAAGGCAGGCGGTGGGCCCATGTGTTGCAAACCCTGGTGGCCTATCGACTGATCGATCCAGGAAGCGAGTGGCGGCTGCACCGCCAATGGTATGAGCAATCAGCCATGGCCGATCTTCTGGGCGAAGACTTCGCCTTGGCCGAGAAGAACACCCTGTATCGCTGCCACGATCGATTGCTGGAGCACAAAAAGGCCTTGTTCGCCCACCTGACCAACCGCTGGAGCGATCTGTTCAACACCCGTTACGAGGTACTGCTATACGATCTGACGAGCACCTATTTCGAGTGTGATCCGAACCAGGAACCAGCGGCTTCGAGCCGAATCCGCAAGTTCGGCTACAGCCGAGACAAACGTTGGGATTGTCTGCAGGTGGTGATCGCCCTGGTAGTCACCCCGGAGGGCTTTCCGATTGCCTATGAAGTGCTTCCCGGTAACACCCTGGATCAAACCACCTTGGGCGATTTTCTTGCTCGCATCGAAAAGGCCTACGGCAAGGCCCGGCGCATCTGGGTCATGGATCGGGGAATACCTACCGAGGAGGTTTTGGCCCAGATGCGTGCAAGCGACCCGCCGATCGACTATCTGGTGGGTACGCCGCGCTCGTGGCTGGACAAGTTCGAGCAATCGTTGCTGCAAAAGCAGTGGCAGAATCTGCGTGCAGGTATCGACGTAAAACTCATCAGGGAGGGGGGTGAAACTTATGTTTTGGCCCGTAGCAAGGAGCGTCTGCACAAAGAAAAGGGTATGCGTCTGCGCGGTTTGCGCCGATTGCTTGAGAGGCTCAAGAAGCTCCGCGATAGCAAGCGGCGTTACCAGCGCGATACCATCCTCATTAAACTGGGCGAAGCCAAGAAGGAAGCCGGCCCGCGGATCTGGCGTTTACTCGACATTGCCGTAGCCCCCGAGGATGGCCCCGCCAATGGCTCGCCGGTGAGCTTCCGGTTGAACTGGAAGAACTACCGTCAGGCCTATCGCCGGGAAGGCCGCTACCTGTTGCGCAGCACCCTCAGTGCCGACAATCCGCACCGCCTCTGGCACCTCTACATCCAACTCACTGAGATCGAGCAAGTTTTCAAGGAAATGAAAAATGACCTCTCCATCCGGCCCATCCATCACCAAAGGGACGATCGCATCGAGGCCCATATTTTTATCAGCTTCCTGGCTTACTGCCTATGGGTCACTCTGAAGCGTCGCTTGCGCGATCTGGCCCCTGGTCTTACTGCCGTCGAGGTGCTTTCGAAAATGGCGGCGATGCAAATGCTCGATGTAAAGCTACCCACCACCGACGGGCGCACCGTGGTGCTCACCCGTTACACCGAGCCCAGTAAGGATCAAAAGCTATTGCTCAACCAGCTAAAGCTTGAACTTCCTGCACAACCGCCACCAAAAATCGAATCGAAAACTAGCGAGATGTAGTGGAGACCTTTGGTCGTTTATCAACGACTTAGGTCAAAAATGACGCCCAGTTGAGAAAGAGGGGCTAGATCCTTTTCGAACGGGCTCTAACTCAATTTATGAAAAAAGCAGGTGTCATCGGACTGGGCAATATGGGGATCGGTTTGGCCCACAATCTCATCAAGAGCGGCTTTCACTGTACGGGCGGAACGGTCTTGCTATGCTGGAGGCTCTCGGCGGACAATGCGCGTGCAGCCCACGGCGGGTGGGCGAACGTTCGGATGCGGTATTCATCATGGTGATGAATGGTCAGCAGGTACTGGAGGTAATGACCGGCAATGACGGTCTCCTGAAGAGCCTGAAGCCTGGCGCTACGATTATCTTGACGGCGACCGTTGAGCCAGACGATGCACGGGCCGCGACGCGGGTACTGGAGGAAACCGGTATCGATATTATCGACGCACCGGTAACCGGCGGAAAATCGGGGGCCGAAAAGGGAACACTGACTTTGATGGCGGCCGCGCCCGAACCGAACTGATTATGGATCGAAAGTTTGAGAACACGGGCAGCCACATCGCCACTATGTATAAAGATTTGGGGATCAGCATGAATCTAGCGCGCCGGAATGGAGTGAGTATGTTCACCGTGGCCGCGGCCAATGAGCTGTTTCAGGCCAGCATAGCGATGTATCCTGAAGGTGACAACTGGTCGATCGTAAAACTGCTCGAACAGATAGCCGATACTGAAGTGACCTGGTAGGAGTCAAGAGTGGCAAAGTTAGGGGTTATCAGCGACGGAATCAGCCGTGAGTTCGAGCACGCCTTGGCAGTGATGAATGAGTTTTCGCAAGGAAATGATTCTCTTTGGCAGCCACGGAGCTGATCAGTGGAATGTTTCCGCCGGGGCCTGGGAGAAACTGGTAAACCTGATTGACATTCCCAAAGCGACAGTCGTATGCCGGTCTCTTGGTGAGGGTCATATGGGCCCTTACCTCGACGCCATTGCTCGCTCGCTCAGAGACGATAGCTATAAAGGAGTGATTTCTCTGGAAAGCGTATATCGACCGGAAGGCGGCTCGTTTGAAGACGGTTTTCGATCTTCGGTTACGAAGTTCAAATCTCTATTTGGGTAGCAGCTTGTTCCCATCACCGTTATATGGGATTTTCAGTATCACGCTAATCCCCGACGTTTGAGAAATTCGAGTTAGGAGTTTGTCGGACTTAAGGACCGACAAATTCCGTCGAAGAAAATGAAGCTGAACATTGAGTTTAATAACGACTATATAGTAAGCGTCACGCCCGAAATCAACAGCGAACACTCTGCATATGATCATTTGAGCTAAAAGATTGTCCCAAACTTGAAAGCTTCGGAAGAATCTGATGCTCAAATCCATCAATTTCCAGCTGCATTTTCTTAATGCTAGCAGGCTGCGGACAAAGTCCGACAGCCTGTTAGTCTGAACGGACTGGCTAGCGCGGATTTCTCACTCTAGGCAAGCATTCTCTCGAGAGTTCAAACGGATCAACAATCCTTTCAGGATATGGAGAGCCAGACACCTGAAAACCGGGGTAGGTCCTGCGGCCCAACCCCGGCCTGAGGTCAAGAACGCCGTTGGCGTTTGGGTGAAACGCTTTCGTCATCTCCCAAGACGGGCCTCAGACTCACGGATGATCCTCGAATAACCAACCGGTCTCGTCGCAGCCGCATTGTTGATCAATCTCGCGGGCATTGGGAAGATTCGCGTAGTTCTCGTTGAAGGGCTCCTCCAGGATTCTGAGTTTCGGGTGAAGATCCAGAATCTGGAACAAGCTCGAGCTTCCACTTCGTGGATGGGCGAAGAGAAGGACTTTATCGCTCATTAGAGGTCAATGCGGAGGGTGCTTCTTCCCGGTCTTGGAGCTGGCGTCCCCATTGGATGAGGTCCGTTGGCTGAGGCGTTCGCCCGGGCATAGGCGTAGACGGCATCCTGAACTTCGAGGACACGAACGGCGTCGAGAATATTGGTCTCGGAGGGACGACTTTCATGGATGGCAGCCAAGCCCCCGCTTATGACCTTACGCATGCGCTCACCATGCGGTAGATCTTCGCATACTTCGACGCCCGCGGAGGTGTGAGTTTCGATTAGAGGCTCACCGTTTCGACCGTAGAGTGCGTATACCGAAGCCTTGATTCCGACGAATCGAAAAAAATGGTCGCCGCTACGTTCACCCGAAGGATAGGAGTAACCTGACTCAATGATGCCGGTGATTCCGTTGTCACTGCGGAGCATACCAACTGCGCTATCCTCAATCTCTCGACCGTACATGGCGTTGGAAATGACGGCGCCCACCACGGTGATGGGTCGGTTGCCGGCGAATTGGAGATAAGTATCGATACCGTGTGCTGCTTCCGTGGCCCAGCAACCGCCCCCAGATACGGTGGGGACATTGTGCCAGGCGGACGGTGTTCCATCGTAGCGCGTGGGTGGACCGTTGTTGAGGCGACTGCTGAAGAGAACGAGGTCGCCCAAACTGCCGTTGGCAACCATCTCTTTTACCACCCTCACGATGTTGCTGGCGCGGTTGGGCAGTGTCAGGGCGCTTAAGACGTTGTGCTTTTCGGAGGCCTCGGCCACTGGTCTGAGACGAGCGGCGCAGTCGGCGAACGGTTTGTCCACCAGATAGGGAATGCGTCGATCCGCGCAGGCCTGAACATGAGAGGGTATCTCGATATGCTTTCCGGTAACCAGGGCCGCTTCCGGCTTACTTCCATCCAGGCAAGATTCCGCGGTATCGAATCCGGGGCAGTCGAACTCGCTTTCCAGTTGTTTACGCGGTCCCGGCTGGCTATCGAAGACGCCGACGATTTCGTGACCGCGACTGCGGGCCGTCCGGCCTATGCCGCGCCCGTGGTGACTGTAGGAAAGTACGGCTAATCTCATCAATTTATAGCGTTTACCCTTTTCGAACACGCTCTATCTACTCAATTCCCTCATCTCGCAGCCAGCGCTCCAGAGGATGCTCCCGCGGTGTCAATGGCGCGTAGACTCTCTCTTTACGTCGATGCGACTCCCAGGTCAGGTTGATCATCTCCATGCTGGCGACTCCACCCCGGCCGCTGGCGGCCGGTTCACGATCCTCCTTGATGGCGGCAATCAGATCCCGCAGCATAAGACGCTGCAGAAACAGCCTGACTCTCTTTTTGCGAAGTTTGCCCTCTTCGTCTTGGTCTTCTGATTCCAGAATCACCCGTTCCCACGGTTCGTCCGGGAGATGGTGCTGACCTCGATGAATGAACATGGTGGTGCTGACGCTTTCGCGCAAGGCAATGCGGCCCTCAGTGCCGACGAGGTCGATGCCGTAACCTCTGTCATCCATCTGCTCCTCGGCCAGGAAGTCGGCTTCGCCGTGGACGCCGCTCTTGAAACGGAATGCGGCGAAGCAGCGTTCGCCCAGCACCAGGCCATCGTTCTGATCCCGCGGGTTGATTTCCCGGGCATCCTTGATGTCGTGCACAGTCGATTCCCTGCCGTCAAGTTGTATCACGTGGGCGTGGCCCCAATCAACATCACCGGCGAACAGCCGCATCCAATCGTAGAGGTGGGTGCCCATCGCCATCAGGGCATTGCCCGCCTTGCGTCCTCCCTTGCCGAAAGCCCTCAGGCGGATTAGTCGGCCGATCTCGCCCTTTTTGATCAGATCGAGCACATGGCTGTTGTAGAGACTGGCACGCTTGATGTGGTTGACCGCGAGTTTGACCTTGTTTTCGTTGCAGACTCGGACCATTTCATCCGCCTGCACCAGATTGCGGGCCATAGGCTTTTCGCAGAACACGTGAATGCCGCGCCCGGCCGCCGCCAAGGTAGGGGAATAGTGTAAAGGCGACTGCGTGGAGATGATCACGATATCGGGCGCGAGTTCGTCGAGCATTTTATTATAATCGTCGAAGACGGCGACATCGTCTGAGGCGGCGTCTGACCCAAAACGCTCCTTCCAAAGGCGAGCGCGCTCAGGATCGATTTCAGCGCCTCCAACCAGTTGGCAGTTTCGTTCTGCCTGTGCAGCGAGCGCATGGTTGGTGCCCATGCCGCCGAGGCCGATGATGGCGATGCGGTAGGTTTTCATTGGCTGGTGTAGTGTCCGATAAATGAGCATGCCAATGCCAGAGCAATTTTCAGTCCCGATAAATTCGGGACTGAAAAGAGCCTGGCCCTAAGGGTGGAGCGGCATGGGGCCGCTTGCGACGTTAGGACAGATCCGCAAGGCCGCAGGCATTCCGGGTCTGTCCTGCCTTGCTATCGACCCCATGGCGCTTCCACATTGGTTATGCTTATTTGTCGGACACGACACTTGAGCCTGTTTGAAACCTTGTCGTAATCTTTGTCGATCAATCGGTAGTCTTACCTCAGATTTCTCGAACCAGAACAGCGATTCAGGCATCGGCGAAGCCGACAACTCCGGTATCTTTGAAGCAGACCAGTTTTACAGGAGGCAGCAGAGAGAGCGGAGGAATTTTGTTAATATCTCTCTCCGCGGTTTCTGCGCTCTCCGCGCTTAAATTCTTCAGGGGTGGATCGAGAGCAATTCTGTCGTCCGAGATCAAGCCTGGAATAACTGAACAGCCGATGCCGCCGAGCTCTCTCGGGTGCTCACAGGATCATTGCATTTCAAATGCTCCCCACTGGTACGTCGTGGGCACCAAGGGATGCCTTACGGCCGAAGACGTGAATGGGCCCATCCGGGTGCAGACCGAAGACATGGGATCTCCCGAAACGCTTGAACCGATTCGAGAGATCGATCAGCTCTACGAGAATCTGATCGACTCATGTTTTGGAATTGCCGAGCCGAATGTTACCCCCGCTCAACTCCGAGCCTCTATGGGATTGATTGACGCCATTTTCAAATCCTCCCGTACTGGAGGATTGGTCACGGTGTAGTGGGAATCTCATCCCCGACATCTCCGCGTCCCTGAGCGAGATTTCCTTTGTCCAAATCTAACAGGGCAGCTCATAAAGAGGACTTTTTGTCGAGGCCTTTGGCCGTCAACTATGGCTGGCAATGAACCCGAGATCCGGTCCCTCCGCTCACGCAGAGGGCTACGTGTGGCTCGCTCCGTGAGGAGCGGGAAAGGTTGGCAATCAACGAGGTTCATTAAGAGGTTTGTCATCGCGGCCTTTGGCCATCAACTATGGTTCGATCATGAACCTTCCGCCGGCGCAATCTGGAGGGCCGAGGGCCCACGAGGCCGGGAGTAGGATTAAGATTACGATTAGGAGGCGAAACGCAGGTCGGGTTCATTGGGAAAAATAGGTCGCTATCGCTATCGTAATTGCTATTACAATTGAAGATGGTAAACGCCTGAGGGCATGCCGCAAATCCAGCGAAATCCCTGATCGAGACGATCGATTGAGCTATGGAGAGCACGAAGAAACGAATGGCTTGGTACCGATCTCCCATCGATAGACAGGTGCTTTCCGAACTGTCTCGAAAGCGCGATGGGCTACCCCTTATACACGTCCTGGCGCAGTTGGGTTTCTCCCTCGCTACTGGCGCCGTAGCTCTCTGGGCGTTTCACAACGTCTCCTGGCCCTGGGTCGCCGCCGCGGTTTACTTTCACTGTTCATTTTACGGCTTCTTTGGTAGCGGCACTGGAGGACATGAGCTATCGCACCGCACGGTGTTCAAGACAAAGGCCCTGAATGAGTTCTTCATCCGACTCAACGGCTTCTTGACGTGGTTCAATTTCATCCACTTTCGGCACAGTCACGCGGGACACCACAAATTTACCGTTCACGACGATCTCGATATGGAGGTTATACTTCCTAGGAACCTGCGTTGGTACAATTGGATATATAGCCTTACGATCGATCCGCCGGCTGTGAAGCTAAGGTTCTCGATGCTGTTTCGCCAGGCGTTCGGGCGCAGGCGCGAGGTCGTGCTTAAATCCGAGTGGGAGCAGAGGATTTTTCCTGCCAAACAACCCGAGGCGTTGAGACGGCTGGTAGGCTGGTCGAGATTCCTCCTGGGGGGCCACGCGGCACTTGCCCTGATCTTCATCCTTTCGGGAAATTGGATTCTTCTCTTATTGGTCACATTTGCGCCCTTTTCCGCCCGCTGGTTCGTTGTGCTTACGCATTTTCCTCAACACGCGGGAATGCGGCCGGATGTGGCGGATTGGCGGCAGAGCACCAGAACCTATCTCGGCGGTCCCATCGTGAATTTCTTCTATTGGAACATGAACTATCATGTGGAGCATCACATGTACGCGTCGGTGCCATTTTACAATCTGCCCAAGTTGCGGAAGGCCATTCAAGGCGACCTGCCTTTCGCCACAAAGGGGCTGATTGCTACGTGGAGGGAGATTATCACCACCTTGAGGCAGCAGAAGCGAGATCCTGATTTTTCGTTCAGGCCGGAATTGCCGGACACCGCCAGTGCTTACCTCGACGTTGACGGTAGACATGATCCACCCCCTTCATTCTCCGTATCCAAATCGGTTTCAGCACCGCTTTGATCGGTGCGGGCGCGTATCATCCTAACTTCTGAATTGCGATTGACAGCGGACACAATGGTGGCAAATTACCATCATGGTAAAAACGCAGATTCAAATTCCGAATCACCTTTACCGGGAAGCGAAGCGAATTGCGGCAGAAAGGGAAATGTCTTTCGCGGAAGTCGTTCGAAGGGGATTGGAGGTGGTTGTGGCCCACTATCCGCCGATGGTTGGAGATAGTGGGACAGCGTGGGAGCCACCCCGGCCGCGAAACCTGGGATGGAAAGGCCTCTCGGCTGACGAGCTACGGGAGGCAGCCATTGCGACAAGCAACACCGCGCTGCTGGCGCGGAGAGGTTCGGAAAAAAGGTGATATCGCTCGATGCCAACATCCTGCTCTACGCCTACGACATTTCGTGCCCGGAACACGATGGCGCCTACCGCTACATCTCCGAGCTCGGCCGGCAGGAAAGCGTGGGCATCTCGGAATTCGTTTTAGTCGAATTCTACACTCTGATTCGCAACCCTTCGGTCGTAGAGCGTCCTTTGAGGCCGGCAGCGGCCGTGAGTGTGATCAATCGCTACCGGGAGCACCCCCGTTGGCGTCTACTCGGATTTCCTCACCCTGCCGACGAGGCAATGAACTTTGTGTGGAAAGCGGCTAGCCGGGCTCAATTTGCTCGAAGGCGCATCTACGACGTCCGACTTGCCCGCATTCTGCAGCACCAGGGGGTGACGACCTTCGCGACCGCCAATGCGAAAGACTTTCGAGGTCTCGGATTCAGAAAAGTCGTCAATCCGCTCACGCACCACTAACCGGGAAATCTCACAGATTTCCGGGTTAGATAGCAAATCCGCTCTGGAAAAGTTTGGTATAGAAAGCCTTACCTTTTTGCAGAGCCATAGCTTGAATTACCGAGTGATTCTTCTCATCCTACTCAACCTAAAGAGCGGATTTGCCCACGCCCACTTTTCCACACTTGCTGTAGCCGGACTTCGACGGCCCTTTACCGTCTGCAATTTCGATCGGTGCCGTTAGAATTTTTGGGAAAAGCGGGCTAGTGAATCACCGATCGACTGGTCGGCAGCATTCGGGTCACAACGATTCTTTCCCGATCCATGATTTTCCCCACCCTCGGGCCTAGATCCTCCGTCCAGCGAGGATCTTCGTAAACGGCTTTGTAAAGCCTTTCTCTCTCCTGCTCGTTCTCAAATCGCCGGATCCAGATGTAGAGGTCCTCTTCCTCCTCTGCGACGAAGCTTCCGACGACCACCATACCTTTCTCTACCTGGAAGGGGATAATCTCGCCCTCCATGAATGCGACCCACTCGTCCATTCTTCCGTCTTTGATCCGATACTGTCTAAGCTCGAAAAACATCGTAGGCTTTTACCTTTCTCTAAATACGCCGCTCAGTTCACCACGGGGTTATTGTGCGGATTCTTTCCCCGGCAGTGCCACAACTTGAACCCCTTGTTCGCTCGATGATCAAGATTCAACCTCATCTGTTGGGAGAAGTACCGCATGGTGTAACCGCAGCGCCGGCGGTTACTCAGATTGGCTTCCGCTCCGTGTACGATCCTCGAATCGTGGAACGAGCACTCATTTATTTCGAGCTCAAAATAGACGGCCTTACGTTGGTCGATGCCTACTGCTTCACGTGCAAACGTATTGCTCTCCGCGTCCACCGGCCGGTACTTGTGTTCGGCCTCCCGGTGCGAACCCGGAATCACCTTCATGCATCCGTTGCCCCGGTCAGCCGGATCAATGGCCAGCCATATGGTGACAATCCCAGTGAACCGTTCAAAGCGTCCCTTCCAATAATCGGCATCGGAATGCCACGGCGTTGCCGGTCCGGTCCCCGCTTCTTTGCAGATGAAATGGCTCGACCATAGACCTATATCCGGGCCGATCAGTGGCTCGACAAGATCAACCGCGTTGTCGTCCAGCAGGTAGTCGAGCAGGCGCGGTTCATAAAAGTGCGGTGTGTCAAGATGGTCTGGTCTTACATCAGAAGCTACAAGGATCTCCTCGAAAAGACCGACTAGGGTGGCAAACTTGGCCTTCGGAAAAACGGGTTCGTTAAACAGATAGTAGCCGCGTTCCTGGTAGGAAATGACGGCGTCTTGGGGAAGTCGATTCATCGTTCCACTACCTTAGCCCGGTTATTTTTGTGAGATAACCGGGCCGGTCGCCAGTGAGTCAGGGAATTTTCCAAGCGTCAAGTCGTTGCGGGCAGGAGACCGGGTGGCCATCAACTATGGCCGGTAATGAACCGTACGACCATGCATTCTGGAGGGCCGAGGGCCCCCGAGGCCGAGAGTAGGATTACGATTAAGATTACGCTTGGGAAGGGAGACGCTGGCCAGAATTCAGGGCGCAATGCGTACTTAAGAGCGCACAGCGTATCACGGCATGATCCGGATCTTTGGCCAAATCAAGGGTCTCATGGGGGTCATGTTCGAGGTTGAAGAGCGAAACCGGAGTCCGATCGACCGTGTCAAGGTGCATCCACAGCTTCCAGTGGTCTTGACGTATCATGCGCGAAGGACTGCAAGGAGACATCCTCCCGTCCACCACTTCGCTGAACGTGATATTTGACCAAGATGTCCCGTCGCCTGCATGCAGGATAGTAGAACGATCCTGGCCTGAGGGACGACGGGCCCAGTCGCTGTTTGGCGCGCCCGGATGGATTGCCCAGTATTCCCCGATGGCTCGTTTCTCGAAGCCGTGATACTGGTCGGGTCCTTCAAAATGCATGCGGCCGATCCCGTCACCATAGCTGCCGAGCACCTGCCGACTGTGTTGGTCGGACATTATGACAAGAATGTTGGATCGATTCATGGGAGTTACTTATTTGAACGCGGTCGAATACGCCCTTGCTGAACGCAAGACATCCTTTATCAAAGGTTCAGAACGGATCTGCTTTTTTCGAAAAATTCAGAGGTGTCTATGAACGACATGGCTGAACATCTGTGGCGTAGCGGAAACATGGCAGCGAGCAAAGACACCTTCAAAGGAAACGATGATGGCACCTGAAGAAGCAACAGAGAAACGGGAGCAGACGTTGCGGGATGGGTTCTGCATTATCGACGATGTTCTGAGCGACGAATTCGTCCGAGAATTAATTGTAGAGTCCGATCGTCTCAACGATACCATGAAACATAATCCCGATACTAAATTCCAGGGAACGCATCTGGGCATCCCATATGAGGAGAACTCTCTCATGAAAGAACTGCGAGACTGGGACCCATCCCGCCAAGTGATGGAGGAGTTGGGATTCGGAGATTTCAAGCCCGCAAATGGTTTGATCGTTTTGACCAAGGAGCCCTTCGCTCCCGCTCTCTATTGGCACCAGGATTGGATGCGGTGGAACGACCCATTGAGCTGTTCGCCGTGGCTGCAAACGATGTTTCTGTCCTACTACCTGGAAGATACAACGATTGAAAACGGGTGCTTGAAGGTGATCCCTGGTTCCCATCTTAGGCGGATTCCCCTGCATGATCAGTTGGTCCCCGCCCATGAACAGGGGGCTCGATTCATCGAAGAGGACCATCCCGTTATGTTCTGCGATCATCCGGATCAGGTAGACGTGTGCGCTAAGGCGGGATCATTGGTTCTCGCGGATGCCCGCGTGCTACATTCCGCCTATAGGAACGGTACCAATCAGAGGAGGGACTTGCTGCTGCTATGGCACCATCGGGCCGACACTATACCGGACGATTGGGATCGTGAAATACCGAAGGCGATCCTCGATCGTGATCCGATTAAGGAATATACTAAGAGTCGAATTCCCGGTGATTTCTTGAGGTGAACCGCGGCGGAGATCCTCCGGGCTCGCCCCGGAGAGTATTCAGCTTTTCCGGATACAGGAACGCGAACCTCTAGACTCGATTAGCGAGCGCGGCTTTAAGCGTTTCAGAATGGCCGCTTCGCTCGCTTCAGCTTGTCATCGGCTTGCAACTCCAACTATATCGTTCCCATATCCATGCATGACTCATGCATGGATATGGACGTGGCCAGCACCTCGAGATGTGCGTCACAGTGCAACAATCCGATCTGGTGCTGTCGCGCCGTCGAGAAAATGAGAATGTCGTCATTCTGGCCAATCCTACGCGGCCCAGCCGTGCCGCGGCATCCTCAGATTCGCTCGAATTTCTGCAGGCGGTTGTCCAACCACGGCACCTCTGCCACGTAGACGTCTCCCTGGGAGTCTATCCAGATACCATGGGGGGCGTTGGCGAATTGGCCCGGAGCCTCTCCCCGTTCACCCCAGCGGTCCAGCAATTCCCCATCCAGCGTCCAGAGACTGACGCAATAATTCCCTCCTTCGGCGATGTGGACGATTTCGTCTGGATCGATGTAAATGTCGTTGGGTCCCGAAACGTCGGTCCATTCCTCAAGAAAGGTGCCCTCGGCATCGAAAACCTGGATGCGGTGGTTCGGCTCCCTGTCCAGAACGATTATCCGGCCTCTTGAATCAGTGCGGATACCATGGGGCAGGCTGAATTGGCCGTGCCCCGCGCCCTCGGATCCCCAAGAATGTAGTAGATCGCCGTTGGCGGAATAATGATGGACGCGATGCTGGCCATATCCATCGGTGACGAAAATGTCGCCATCGGATGAGCGAACCGCCCAGGTCGGCCGGTTGAAAGGCGTGCCGGGGGCCCCAATTTGGCCATCGCTGCCCCATGTTCTGCGCAGTTCGCCATCTGTCGTGAATAGCCGAACCGTGTGGTCAGTTGTGTCGGCCACGAATACTTCCTGGTCGCCACTGATCCAGACGCTGTGGGGACTATGAAGCAGGTCGTCACCCCAAGAGTTGAGATACCTGCCTTCGCGGTCGTAAACAAGGATTGCGGGCGGATCGCGACGCGCAATGTAAACACGATCCAGCGCATCAGTGGCAATCGAAGGTATCACGCCTCCGAACGCACGACCCTCGGGTCCTTGGCCCCAGTTTTCAACCAGTCTGTAACGGTGCTTTCCGCTTCCAACGATCATCGATGTTCCTTCCCTCTCATTATTGAGTGTGCCCAGGTCTGTTTTCCCGTTCCAATTGATATAATCCCTAGGCTCCTTCATCCGCAGGGAACTCCGCTGCCATAGGCAGATCGGTAATCAGTTTTAGTCCGGGATCAAGCTCGTTCAAACGGGGTAGCGCTCCGAGAAGGAAGGCCGCCGTAGCCCCCTCACCGACGACACTTGTGGGAAAAATTGCTTCCAGAGGAGGATCACCTTGAAGGCGAATCCCATCGTGAGGATCTTGCACGCCCAAATACATCTTGAGCTCGAGCTGAATAGACTCCCGTGAAGGGGTGAACGCGCGGATACGCTTTGTATATTCACGGTCAAGCCGACCATGCTGATTGGGAGGAGGTTCAGCGCAGCACCGGGTTCGGTTCCCGCCCCGACTACGAGCGCACCATTGAGTCGGCATATGGCGTCAAGTTCGTGAGCCGGATCGGACGCGCGATGCCATGGGAAAAGCATCTCTTCGCAAGAAGTGATGACGTTCAAACTGCTTTCACATAGCGGCCGCAGTTGCTCCAGGGTTTCGGTAACCCCCCTCCCCATGGTGTGAAAAATCGCTTCGGGCTGCAGTGATTTCCGCATCTCCGAAAACGATTTAACTACGGGCACATCAGCGAAACCGGAAATCTGGGTCACGTCCGATACCGAGCGATTTGCGAATGCAGGATCCGGATCAATCGCAGCAACAAGCCGACACTCTTCGCTTCGGTTGAGCTGCTTAATGACCTCACGGCCGAGTGGGTCCAGGCCGTATTGTGCTACCTTGATTTTTTCATTCACCTTGGAGACTCCATACGGCAACCCATCTGGGGTTGCCAGCATCGAGGTGAATCCAAGGCGGAATCATTCAGGAGTCCTCCTCAGGTGGCGGGTAGCGGACAGATCTTATCTGTTCCGCTGCGAACCTGTGTTTTCAGTAAAAAAATAATGAGCATTGCCAGTATCCAGCACCAGGGCGTCCTCATCGATGAGTGCGCTCAGGATGGCGAACGTCGCTCCGATGATACCGTCCCGGCTCATCCAAATGGCATTCCGGTAAGCGCTACGCGCTGGCTCCTCGTCTATGCCACGCGCCGTTTCCGGGGAAACGACGACGATTGTAGTATTGTCTATCAGCTCCGTGCGGATCAGCCCGATGGCAAGCTGATTCGGGAAGGGATGCTGGCTCGGACAACGGAAGACTGGGTGCCCGATGGTTTTCGCCCCGGTAAGAGCTACAAAAAGGAGCACCGACATCCGGCTGCATTTGGTGTCCCCAAAGGCGCCGTGATCAACGAAAAAAAAGCCTCCAACAGTAACGTATTCGTCATCCAATGGGGAACGGTGGCCCGGGGTCTTGGTTGGATCCGTTTGGAAGATCCGTTCGCTCCACTGTCGGACCAGTGCTCGGCTCTGGAACCGATACGGCCTCCGCTACCGGCCACCCGTGCGCCCGCCACCTTTTTCGTGTGTGCCGACGGGGTGTTGCGCTGTTTTGCGGGCGAGGGGCCGAGTTCCCCTTATGGGCGTGAATGGGACCCCCTCTATTGCTGGGATATCGATCCTGACGAGGATTTTCGGGCATCCAACCGCCGCGTAGTCTACGACACCGTTCAGGCGGGCCTCCCGATTAGACCAGAGGCGGGGCCAATGGTCGACATGTGTAAACTGTTCTTCCATCAGGGAGCTACCCAATACCTGGTTCACCGGGTAATATTCACCACGATGCGCCGCGAGCACGTGCACACCCGGCCTGAGTTCTGGATATTTCCGCCCATGAACCAGGCGGAATTAGAAAGCTGTGGAATATACTACGCCACCATCACTTACGATGAGGTAGCGCCGCTTCCCTGGAGCTTCCCGCCGGCCAGTGAGAAGACACCTTGACCGTCGGGCCGACGAGACTCCGCGGGTCATTGCCAAACCACATCCACGCCGGGGTATTGGGAATTATCTCGTCCATGGATAGTATCTTAAGATCGCGACTCTGTGCCGTCGCGATGATCAGTCGATCGAAAGGATCGTTATGGATGTTCGGAAGCTCCGTTGCCCTCATACCTATTCGGCAGCTTACCGGAATTTCTTCTATCCCGTGATGCGCCATCGCCCGCTCGACAAATTCAAGCGCCTGGATCTCCGTGGTAGACTGCTCCCAGCAATTCCGGGTCCGCTTTGAGGGGATCCATTGCAGGCCGGTGCCGGATCAAGTCTACGACCGGTTTGCCGTTGTTACAGATGATGATAGATTCTCCGGTTTCGTGCACTTTCGTGATGATTTTTGAAAGGTGCGCCTTAACCTCATAGATATTCACTTTCTTCGGCATCGTTTCTCCTCTGTGTAGCGGTATCAGGCGATACTAGAAGTATAGTCAGGCTAGTCAATAGTCTGTTGCCTTGGCAGTCCCCCATAGAGTTGATCATACAGGTGTCAATCTACCTGTCTGGGACACATTTAGAGCCTCGAACACACCCCTTCGCTGTTATGCCTCCTAGAAAAATCATGACGCAATAGCAAAATCCAGATGGCTCGGGAATCGTGCTGATTCTGACGCCGAAATCAGAATCGGGATCGTGGTTGTCGGAAAAGCAACTGTCGTCCGTAGTCAAAAACAGGAAACTGCAGCTACAATTGCCACAATGTTCAGTAAAAACGGCAGCCGAGATCTCGGTTTGGAATACCTCCATGGCAATTGGAGCATTTTCGATCCGGCCATCCGCCGCGGCCTGCAAATGATCCGTGATGTTGCCCAGGTTATGCAACCTGGCTTTTTCCTCAAGGAGCGGGACGATGCGGTCTTTTATTTCGTCCAGGAACGTGCGCTCATGATTGCGGCCAGCAGCCAGGATTCGGGTACCCTGCTGGAAAATATCCCTTTCGAGGTCGGGGTCGGGCATATCCCCATTCCCGAGCCGGAACACCCAGTGTACGGCCAGGAATTTACCGGCAATCCTTCCGAGGCGGAAAGCACCGGATTTCACCTTGGGATCGTCAGATATTGCCGCAAGCCGGAGGTGGCGGTTGACTTTCTTCGTTTTCTGACCAGCCAGCCGATTCATCAAAGGTTCGTGGAAATGAGCGGCTGGCTTCCCGCCGTGGTGGGGGTTCGGCCCAAGAAAGGGACCGAGCCCTTTGCCCCGTTCACGGAGGGCATGGCCCCCACCTACGGATTTAATCTCAGTGGGCTAAACGATCTCTACAACCTCCGACGGCTTTATCTCGACTACTTCCACCTTCTGGCGGAAGAGGATGGCTCGGTCGACGCGTTCTGCGCAGCCTTCGGGCACGAGGCTGAGGAAGCGATCATCCAGCTACGGCTTGTCATTAATGCGTGAGCAGAGGCCGGGCAAATTCTGGATCCCTATCACACTGATCTTGTCATCAAGCTGAAAGTCCTTCGCGCCGGGATAGATGATGTAAAGTCTGGACAAGTCCAGATGCTCAATCGCTGCCCTCATCGACCTGGTAGTTTTGGGTGCAGGCTCCGATTTCAACTCAAATGCTAAGAGCCCTTGGCTCCTTCTCACCACTAGATCCACTTCCGCGCCGCTCTTCAGCGACCAGGAAAAACAATCATCCTCTCTTGCCCTCAGAAGGATGATAATTTGTTCAATGCAGAAGCCTTCCCATGAGTGTCCTCGCTGCGGAGACGCGAAAAGCTCAGACCGCGTTTCGATCTTTAGTAGGGCGTGCAGCAAGCCAGAGTCACGGATGTAAATCTTCGGGTTCTTCCGCAGGCTTTTCGTAATATTGGCCGAATAGGGCGGCAGGACGCGCAGAATGTAGGTGTCCCGAAAGACTTCAACGTACCTTTGTACGGTTTTGTAACTGACTCCCATATGCTTTGACACGGACTGGTAGTTCCAGACATTTCCGTGGTGATGTGCGACCAACTGTATAAGCTGTCTCAATTGTATGTCACTGAGACGTGAGGCGACGATGGCGGGGATGTCTTTCCAGAGAAACTGTGCGATGTAGTGGAAGCGCCACTCCAGCGAGACGTGGTCGCTATCGGGCAGAAACGCTCTTGGAAACCCGCCACGCAGCCACAGCTTCTCCCAATTGCTCGGTTCTACTTCTTTAAGCGAGAATCCGCTGAGGGGCAGGATACGGACACGCCCCGCAAGTGTCTCTGAGGATTTCCTGTAGAGTTCGGGAGAAGCGCTCCCTGTAAGAACGAATCTGGTTTTCCTGTCGAGACGGTCAGCCAGCACGCGCAGGTAGCGAAAGAGTTCCGGTATTTCCTGTGCCTCATCGATGACCACTTGTCCTTCCAGTTTCTCTAGAATGGCGAAGTGATCTGCTTCCAGGCGAACGCGATCCAGATAGTGGTGGACGTCAAAGTAGTTGTCTGTTGCGCCGCCCACCAGCCCGCGTACCAGCCAGGTCTTGCCGCTCTGCCGCGGACCAAGTAGAAGGGTGACAGGCCAGTCGGTTAATCCCTCTTGTATGCGTTTTGCCTCATCAGGACGTAGGATTTCAGCCAATTGCCTCACTATGCTTGAAATATAGAATGTTTATTACTATATTTCAAGCATAATGGACGGCTACAAGCAGACTATCACTTTAGAAAGCATTATTGGTTCCCTTGAATCAGGGGAGTTTGAACGATTCTGCCTGCGCTTCTTGACTTCGGGCGTAAATCTTTCCATTGAGCGGCGCGGCAAGCAGGTTACCAAGGTAATCGTTGGTGCAAACAAGCATGGCTATCGAGGAGCCACGGATCTGGGGGTTGACGTGATTGCCGTGGTTGAGGGAGAGCATTGGGCCTTTCAGTGCAAGCAATTTACTAAATGGACTAAAAGGGATACTGAGAATGCCATAAAAGCCGCCCAGGCATACGCCGCTAATCATTACTTCCTCTGGGTTGGATGTCCCGTGGATGTAGCTTCTCACGAATTGATACGGGCTCAGGACAATTGGACAATATGGGGGATTGAAGACATCTGCGCGTATTTTCTGAACAAGGTACCGCGCTCCAGTCAGGAAAGGGTGTTGGCCGTTGATCCCCAGTTGTTTAAAATACTCATCCCCTATGCCAACAGGTGTCTTGTAGACTACAGGACATTCTTTGGTACGGATTCAGCGAAGAGTCCCCCTCACGCTCTCCCACTTGTCGGGCGCAAAGACAAGCTGCAGAAGTTGATTCAATCTGCCGGTAAAAACAAAGTCACTCTCCTTGTCGCCAAAGGCGGTGAGGGCAAAAGCAGGCTTCTCTACGAATTGGCGAAATCGCATGATAGGACGTCAACCTCCACCCAGGTGGAATTCTTTAATCCGCATGCGGATGAGAAGACTCTCGACGCGACTCTTGATGACGAAATTAAGAGGATTGTCGTAATTGATGACGCGCACCGTTCGAAAGCATTTCCAATGAACTGATTCATCTGGTCAGTATATCCACGCGCACCCACCTGGTTTTGGCGACACGACCACAAGGGGTAGAGTCCGTCATCCATATCCTGAGCATGCACAATCTGCTCGAAAAGAAGCGGGGCATGGAGATTCCCAATTTGAGCCAAAAGGACGAAAAGGCCCTGGCAAAGGAGGCTCTTGGCGAAGAGCACAGCCGACACGCAGAACGTCTGGTTGAACTTTCCGATGGCAGCCCGTTTCTCATTATTCAGGCGGGAACATTGGTCGCAAAGGGTCTTCTAGACTGGGGGCAGTGGCATGACGAACAATCGTTCAGGGTCGGAGTATTTCAGTGCTATGAAAATGAATACCTCAAATACTTGGAGGGCAATGCTGAGGATATTTACAAGCAGTATCTGCGACTGCTGTCCTTGCTCTCTCCCGTGGAGTTGAAGAATGAGTTTTGCCAACGGTCTGGTGATTGTTTTGGCCTGAAGGCTTATGAGATGCAACAGCTTACGAAGAGACTTCAGAACGCCGGATTGCTCTCGGAGGGCACCCGCAATGTCAGGGTCATTCCGGACCTGTATTCGGACTTCCTGACATACGAAGTCGCCTACGATCCCCCCAAAAGCCTTCCCACTTTAATTGCCTGTGTGCACAGGCAGTTTCCCGAAATGGTGGGAGCGATGCTGAGAAACCTCTCGGAAGCAACGTGGATCGCGGCATCCAAGGGGACAGATTGTTCAGAAGTCATTGCGCCATTGTTTAATAGGATTCTCGAAGATTTTGAGAACTCCCCATTTAGAGCCCGCGTTGATATACTAAAGCATTGGGCGAGCTTTAGTGTCTTTCTACCCGCGGAAACCCTGACGTTAGCAGTGCTTGCAATGCGCCTAAAGGAAGCTCCTATGCCATCTGTTGAAGAGAGTTCCTGGCTTTGGACTGAATCTGATTTTCAATCAGTCTGTGCCGAAATTCCGGCAATGCTCAAACCGGTGGCAAATTACCATTTAGCCCCGAAAAAGCGGGCATTGGACATATTGTGGGAGCTGGGCAAGACGGTTCCCTTGGGCTCGTTTGGCAACGATTCCGGGCATCCTTGGACTGCGATTTCCGAGGCCATAAAATACGAGCCAACGAAGCCCGTTGATCATGTCGAGGAAGCGCTGGATTGGGTCTCGTCGTGGGTGCGGCTTCGTGATGTACACGATGAGATAAAGGTACGGAAGAATGTTCTAAGCATTCTCCTGCATCCCTGCTTCGAACGCTTTGTCGAGTTCAGAGAATGGCACGGGCGCACGTTTCGGTGGTGGAAACAGCCCGTAGACATCGAGCGAACCCGAATCGTCAGGGACCGTGCTTTGGATGTTCTCCGCTGGGTGATTGAAAATCTGGACTGGCAGGCAGCTTTGGAGACTGTGGATCTCTTGACGCACGCCATGCACCGCTGCGCTCCCGCTGAGACCAAGCATTTCAAGAAAGCGGACCATCACATGGCTTGTTGGCGACCGGAACGGTTTAAGGCGCTGGAAGTAATCGAGTCATTGCTGCAGAAGCACCCGCATATTATGGTGAAACATTCTGTACGAAAAACGCTCCTGCGTGACTTGGCCTACGAGGACGATTCGGTGTTCCGCCAAGATGTGCGCAACGTTCTCAGCAAGTTGGATGAGGATTTTGAGCTTCGATTAACCACAGTCGTGAATAGTCCTGGCGGATGGGAATTCGATGACGATTCGAGTGAGGAGATGAGCCGAGATGGCTGGTTTGAAAAACACCGCCAGAGATGGGTCCGGCGTGTTGAGCAGGTCTCGATTGACCTGATTGAGAAGTATCCAGATCCAGCCAAAGCTGCTCGATTCCTCCTGAAAAGTGCAAGAATCGCCTCAGAAGCAGGTTTCACTTCACGACATGCCGATCTATTCGAGTCAACCGTCGCTAGGGACGCCGATTACGCACGCCGCCTCGCTCGGCATTTTATCGATCAAAAAGATGCAGAGAGCATATTGCCTGATTGGTTTTTTCTGTTGGTTGGCATAAGCCGGATGGACAGCGATCCCATCAGTGACCTACTGAACGGAGCTCTGCACAATTCTTTGGAACCCATTCAGAAAGGCATCATCAATTATTTTGATTGCCGAGATCGAGGGCAGATAGAACTGACTCTGCAAGATCGTACAATTGTTGAAGCAGTCCTCAAGAGTACCGGTGAAGAGACCATCTCCAGCTTCGTCAATCTTGTGGGCTGGCTTGGTGACCGGAGCGCGCCGTGGGGAATGCGCTTGCTCGCGGAGTTGCCGCACGACAAAGGTGTTGTGGAAAGATTCGACCGAATCCTGGAAGCTGTATTTCCCTACCGAACACGCGAGACACTTCCCGAAGAAGAGGTTGTCAAAAAGCTGCTGTCAATTGCCGTGGAGACCCGGGAAATCGCGATTTCCAATAACTCCGCGCAATGGTCTCGAATGAGCATGCATTTCCCCGAGGTTGTCTATCGCTTTTTTGTCAAACGAATCGAATACCAGCAATCGCATCCCGAAGTGCAGACCTATCGGGCCATTCCCTATATGGGCTGGGAAGCAGTCGATTTCAAGAATCTGCCGAAGACCGGCAACTATAAGGCAATTCTGGAGACACTTTGGGAGAAATCCGCATCTACAGCAGACGACCCAGCCCTCTACGAATGGCGTAAACTCTTTCACGAGATCGTTATCCCGGAGACAGATTTCTGGAGAACGCGTTTGCTGGATTTGATCAGTAAAGCTTCAAGCATGGATGAACTTCATGATCTCTGTGACCTCATCAGCTTTAAGGGGTCGCTTATCGTGTTCCGGATGATCGACGTCACGAAATCGTTCCTCGAAAAATCTCTGAGCATAGATGGTGAAGAAGGGCTGAAGAGCATGATGGCTTGGCTGTATGCAGGCAGCGGTCCGCAAATTCGGTCTTACACAAACGCGCAATTGTCTGCAGAGCATGATTACCTGGAGGAAGAAGCGCGAAAGGCCGCTGGGTTGCACAAAGATGACGACCTACTACAAAGGTTCTTCCAGCAGGTGATGGATTTTGAACAAGATGGCCGCGAGCAAAATCGGTGTCGGTATTTTGCGGAAATGGATGAAGAGTGACTCGCATCCACAACGGGCCGAAGTTTCACTCCTGTTGGATCCGGCAAGGGTCAGCGCGCCGGCGGCGCGACTAGCTTGAAACTTAGCCTCTGGAGCGGGTTTGCGGGCCATGAACGTGCCGGGAATGAGCGCCAGAACTTTCCGAATCACAGCTGTGGCGAAGACTGCGGCTCGAAGTGGCCATTGTTAGATATGGAATCTAGCTTTGAGGAGACACCTTTATCGTGCTCGCTAATGATATATGGCCTATTCGAGCCCAGTCTGACCTTGGGGCATGGATAGCACCATTGTTCGCATGGGGCATAGCTGCCGCAGTCTTCGCTCAGGATATGCAATAAGCGGTCGATCCGGCGAGGGCAAGTTTCACTTCTGATATATCCGGCAAGCTTCAGCGCGGCCGGTGGCCCCGCTAACCTGAAACTTAGCCTTGGGAGCGGGCTGGCGGGCGGTTCGTCCCTGCCCTCACGGGCAGAGCTACACCGGGGCCTTGTGGCTCGCTCCGTGAGGAGCGGGAAGAGTGCTGACGTGAGTTTTACCCTTGATATATCCGGCAAGCGTCAGCGCGGCCGGGGGCCCCGCTAACCTGAAACTTAGCCTTGGGAGCGGGTTTGCGGGCGATTGTGTAACGTTTTTCGCGGGCCGGAAACATCGTCATGCAGCCTCCGGTTGGACCTCTTGCACTAGTTTGAAGCCGAGCGATTGGGCGCTCATTTTGAGAGATCGTAAGCGTCTTTCGGCAAAGCGTGCCTCGTAGCGTTTGGCTCCCTCGTCGACGTAGTCCTGGCCGTAACGGAGCATGCGGTAGATGAGGATGGCCAGTTTGCGAGCGAGCGCGAAGACGGCCACCGCGCCGCTCTTGCGCCGGGCGATGCGCCGAAAACAGGCTCCCAGCGCGCTCGGGGAGTGGCGCAGGGTCAGCGCGCACATGCGCAGGATGGCGCCCATCCGGATGGCGCCGAAGCTGTTTGGTCTTTTCTTGAGCACCTTGCCCGCCGAGAAGGCCATTTTGGGACTCAGACGCAACCAGGAGACAAAGTGATGTTCGTCGGGGAAAGCGCTCAGATCCAAGCCCACTTCGGTCAATGCCACCTGCGCGGCCCCGGTGCTGATCGCGTCGATACGCGTGAGATCTACCCCGTAGAGCCGCCACAGCGCCGTGCGCATCGGTTGCTCGCCCCGCTTGCCCATGGCCCTTTCCTTGGTCGGGTTGGGATGCGCCGGCGGCTTGAGGCTACGGCGCTGGGCCGGCTGCAGCGCCTCGATCTGTTCGATGAGCTGCTGTTCATACTGGGCAATCATCTCTTCGAACTGGTCATACAACTGCAGCGCCCCACGCAGGTTGAAAAGGTGTTCGCGCCGCCAATTACCGCTGAGATGTTCGGCGATCTGCGCTTCGCTCTTTTTGCAGCGCCGGTCCCGCAGAGCGGCCAGCTTTTTGGCATTTCGTTGCCCGGCCACAATGGCCCGGATGATGGCCATGCCGGTCTGGCCGGTTATGTCGGTGACCGCCCGGTGCACCTGTACATTCATTTGGTCAAGAGCCTTCTGCATCCACTGCACCGCACGCGTGCGTGCGTCCACCAGATTGGCCATCTGCCGCTGCACCGCGCGCAGCGCACAGATCGCTTCGGCCGGCCGGAACGAAGCGCGCAACAGTCCGCAACTGTGCAACAGCTGGTTCCACTGGCAGTCGATCATGTCAGTCTTGCGCCCCGGCACCCGGCTGAGCTGGCGCGCGTTCACCAGCACTACTTCCAGACCGCGCGATTCCAAAAGCTCGTACAACGGGATCCAGTAGACTCCCGTGCTCTCCATCGCCACCGATTCAATTGCCTGCTCGATCAGCCAGTCGGCCAGCCGATGCAGCTCGGGGGTGGTGCTGCCGAATACCTTCACATTGACTTTGCCGTCCTCCCGAGCCGGTCCGCATACCCAATGCTCCTGCGATCCCAAATCGATCCCCGCGCAGTTCGGCCGGATCACCGGACAGGCTTGTATCGGCCGTACCTTCCTTTTTGCTCTGTGCTTGCTCTTTTTCGCTGCCATGATATCTTGTTCCTTTCTTTTAGTTAGGCCATTGGCTACGGCCCGAGGTGGCCGTTAAATCAAGATTCTAACCTGGGGGAGAGCCCGTTCAGACGGACCTCGCCAATGGTTGATGGCCGACTCGGAACCAGACTGACCTGGGGGCATATTCAGCTCCAGTGCTCGGATGGGTTATGACTGCCGCAGCCAATGCCGGTTCACCCTCAGTAATACCCACCACCAACGGCGCCACAAGCTGAAGTTTCACTCCTGTTTGATCCGGCAAGAGTCAGCGCGCCGGGGGCGCGACTGACCTGAAACTTAGCCTCTGAAGCGGGTTTGCGGGCGATGGAATCGATGTCAAGTGAATTTTGTTGGACCGTTAGCCCAGTCGCGCTAAAGAGCCGGAAATGACGTAGCGCACTGCTTATCGGAGCGCAGCGTAGATTGCGGTGCGAAGTGGGAGATACGGGCGGTCCGGGATCCCGGGGCAAGCCCCGGCGCTGCCGGCGGTAAGCCCGCGGGCTACGAAAGAGCGGCCATTGCCGAAGACGATCGCAGGTGCGAGCCGCGGCCGGAAGTTTCACTCCTGTTTGATCCGGCCAAGCGCAGCGCGGCCGGGGGCCTTGCTGACCTGAAACTTAGCCTCCAGAGCGGGCTGGCGGGCGATAGAGTGACGTTTTTGCGAAGCGCAAACATGGTCATGCAGCGTTCGCTTCGGCCTCGGGCACCAGCGTGAAGCCGAGCGATCGGGCGCTCATTTTAAGGCTGCACAGTCTTCGTTGACAGAAGCGATCCTCGTAGCGTTCGGCTCCTTCGTCGACATAGTCTTGGCCGTAACGAAGCATGCGGTAGATGAGCACAGCGAGTTTGCGAGCCAGGGCGAAGACGGCCACCGCGCCGCTCTTGCGCCGGGCGGTGCGCCGATAACAGGCACCCAACGCGGTCGGGGAGTGGCGCAGGGTCAGCGCGCACATGCGCAGGATGGCGGCCATTCGGCTGGCAGCCATTGCGTTGCGCGTTTTGCTCAGCGGCTTGCCGGCCGAAAAGGCCATTTTGGGACTCAGACGCAACCAGGAGACAAAGTGATGCTCGTCGGGGAAAGCGCTCAGATCCAAGCCCGCTTCGGTCAATACCACCTGCGCGGCCCCGGTGCTAATCCCGTCAATGCGCGTGAGATCTACCCCGTAGAGCCGCCAGATTGCCGTGCGCATGGGTTGCTCGCCCCGCTTCGCCATGGCCTTGTCTTTGTTCGGGTTGGGATGCGGGGGCGCGTTGAGGCTATGGCGCTTGGCCGGCTGCAGCGCCTCGATCTGCTCGATCAGCTGCTGTTCATACTCGCCAATCATCTGCTCGAGCCGGTCATACAACTGGAGCGCAGCGCGCAGGTTGAAAAGATGCTCCCTGCGCCAGTTGCCGATGAGGTGCTCGGCGAATTGGGCCTGGCTCTTTCGGCAGCGTTTGTCCCGCAGGGTGGCCAGCTTTTTGGGACTGCGCTGCCCGGCCACGATGGCCCGGATGATGGCCATCCCGGTCTTGCCGGTAATGTCGGTGACCGCCCGGTGTACCTGCACGTTCATCTGGTCGAGTGCCTTCTGCATCCACTGCACCATCTTGGAACGTTCTTCCACCAGATTAGCCATTTGGCGCTGCAACGCACGAAGCGCACAGATCTTTTCCCCGGGTCGGAAGGAGCCCCGTAATAGTCCGCAACTGTGCAAGAGTTGAATCCACTGACAATCGATCATATCGGTCTTGCGTCCGGGGACCCCATGCAACTGCTTCGCATTGACCAGCACCACTTCGAGGCCCCGCGACTCCAACAGCTCATATAACGGGATCCAATATACCCCCGTGCTCTCCATCGCCACCGATTCGACCCCTTCATGGATCAGCCAGTCGGCCAGCTCGTTCAACTGTGGTGTCGTCGTGCCGAATTGCTGCACATTGACTTTGTTATCCCCGCGGGCCGGGCCGCATACCCAATGCTCCTCACTTCCTAAATCAATCCCCGCGCTGTTCGCCCGGATCACCGGCAAGGCCTGTATCGGCCGCACCTTCTTTTTTCCCCTGCGCTTGCTCTTTTTCGATGCCATGGTAGCTTCCTCTTTGATTACATTTTGGTTATGGCATTGGCTGCGGCCCGAGGTGGCCGTTATGTCAGGATTCTGACCTGGGGGAGAGCCCGTGCAAACGGGCCTCGCCAATGTTGGATGGCCGACTCGGAACCAGACTAATGTTGGGGCATATTCAGCTCCAATGCTCAGATGGGTTATGACTGCCGCAGCCAATGCCGGTTCACCCTCAGTAATACCCACCACCAACGGCGCCACAAGCTGAAGTTTCACTCCTGTTGGATCCGGCAAGGGTCAGCGCGCCGGGGGCGCGACTAATGTGAAACTTAGCCTCCAGAGCGGGCGGGCGGGCGGTTCGTCCCTGCCCTCACGGGCAGAGCTACACCGGGGCCTTGTGGCTCGCTCCGTGAGGAGCGGGAAGAGTGCTGACGTGAGTTTTACCCTTGATATATCCGGCAAGCGTCAGCGCGGCCGGGGGCCCCGCTAACCTGAAACTTAGCCCTGGGAGCGGGTTTGCGGCGTGTCAAGTGAATTTTGTTGGACCGTTAGCCCAGTCGCGCTAAAGAGCCGGAAATGACGTAGCGCACTGCTTATCGGAGCGCAGCGTAGATTGCGGTGCGAAGTGGGAGATACGGGCGGTCCGGGATCCCGGGGCAACCCCCGGCGCTGCCGGCGGTAAGCCCGCGGGCTACGAAAGAGCGGCCATTGCCGAAGACGATCGCAGGTGCGGGCCGCGGCCGGAAGTTTCACTCCTGTTTGATCCGGCAAGCGCAGCGCGCCGGGGGCTTGGCTGACCTGAAACTTAGCCTTGGGAGCGGGTTTGCGGGCGATTGTGTAACGTTTTTCTCGGGTCGGAAACATCGTCATGCAGCCTCCGGTTGGACCTCTGGCGCTAGTCATGGAAATGCGCTGAATCTATTCGTCCACGATCATCTGTTCGAGTGATTACTTCAAAAAATGGAGCATCCGGAAGTTCATCGATCACGATAGTATACGGTAGGACGAAATCGGAAGGGAGGTCGATAGGAACCGGCGTGTTTCGCTGCTTTGGCCTTTCCTTCAGAGGGCAGGAGAAAATTCGAGTGTGAACCTACGGCAGGGCATCTTCGCGCGGCGACAGTTCTCGGCCAGCTCCGCGAGCTCTTCGACATTGTTGTCATGAGGCACTGCGATTACTTCCTCTATATGACGATCCTCGCAGATCTGCTCGATATCGGATACCGGGCCGAAGACACGCAGTCCCTGAACGGTCATGCCTTGAACGCCAGTATCATTGTCAATGAAGCCGCAAGGAACCATGTTCCATCTGGGATTATGGCGAAGCTCTCTCAGGGCCGCGACGGCCGTTTCGTTGACACCGAAAATCAACACCCGCCGGCCGCGACGCCGCATGGCGGAGGTGTATTGGTGAAGTCCACGGAAACCGAAACGGAGGGTGCTTATGGCTACGTTTACGATCAGCCAATCGATGGCAATGACTCCGCGGGCCACGTTGCTGGGACCGTAGAGCAGGGCGAGCGCCGCGTAGATGACGACTGCGCTGACCGTGGTGGCTTTGACTATTCGAACCAGTTCCAGTGTGCTGGCATAGATCCAGAGGCTGCTATAGAGGCCGAAAAGGTAAAAGATGGGGATCTTGAGGAGGACGATCAAAGGCAGGGCAGCCTCCAGAAATTTCTGATCGGGCGGCGTCAGACCTCGCTCGAACCTGAGGTAATAGGCCATGACGAATGAGGCAATGACCAAGAGAAGATCACCCATCAGGCTGAGCGCGACCCGGCCACCGTGATGGAGAAGAGAACGAAGGATTCGCGCCGGCATGCGAGCGCTGGATGCACCATTGTGGGTGCCATAGATATCGATGCGGCCGAGATAGATCCCGAATACCACCAACGCTACCGACATGAATACGACTATGACGACGAAGAGGGCTTCGTCGGCGAAGTGGGAAGCGATGATCAGTCCTCCGAACAATACACTTATACCGTAAAGCAACAGCACCGCCCGTTTCTCGGAGAGACCAAGATAGACTAACCTGTGGGAAGTGTGGTCACGGCCACCTTGGGCAATGGAGCGGCCCGACACGAAGCGTGACAAAGTGACCAGAGTGGTATCGAAGATAGGTATTGCGAGCACGGCGATGGATGCCAGATAGACGATCATGCCTCCCTCAACCTGCGTCTGCCTCTGTATGCCGATAGCGAGGACGGCGATCATGAATCCGAGGAAAAGGCTACCGGAATCGCCCATGAAAATTCGAGCAGGATTGAAGTTAAAGACGAGGAATCCCGCTGCTACACCCGCTATTACAATGGCTTGACTAACGAGCGCCGGGGCGCCGTTGAGGGCGGCAAAAAAGGCTAGCATTCCTGCTGCGATAGCCGCGATTCCAGCAGCCAGGCCATCCATGTTATCGAGCAGATTGGCCGCGTTGGTGATGCCGATGACCCAGAGAAAGGTCGTAGGAATGGAAACCCAGAAAGGCCAGTCGGGAGCAAATCCGTAGCCGGATGAAAGGATGATAATGGTCGCTAGAATCTGCGCAATCAGTTTACCTGCTGGGTTGATGTCCTTGAAATCGTCGATCAGACCGGTGAGGAACATCAGCCCTCCCGCTGCCCAAAGGGTCCAGTAATCGAGAATCTCGGAGGTGAAAGCCAGGCCCAGCATGGCCGATGCGAAGATTGCCAAGCCCCCCATCAAGGCGGTGGGTTGACGGTGCCAGCGGTCAGCTTTGGGCTGGGCTACCCAGTTCTTGGCGCGCGCCAGTCGAATCACCGCGGGGGTGAAGATCAACATACTGAGAAATGCGATCCCACCCGGAAGCCAGCTCACCCAAGCGATTTCCATGGGCATTGGCAGGAATTCATTCGACGGCCGCTCTAAAGTGGTCGATCACCGACAAGAGAATATCATCGAGGCAGTAATGAGATTCGTAGCCGGAAACTGTGCACAGCTTTCTGATGTCGGGCTTTCGATGCCGCATATCTTCAAATTCTTTGCCGTAAACTTCCTCATGAGGAGTGTGAGTGATGGGCGAATTCGACTGTGCCATCGTGCGTATTCGTTCGGCTAGTTGGTTGATCGTTACCTCCTCTTCGCCACCAATGTTAAAAACCTGGCCGATAGCTTGTGGAGTATCCATTAGTTTAACCATGGCGTTGATGGCGTCGTTCACATGCGTAAAACAGCGCGTCTGCTCGCCATCACCGTGGACACTGATAGGGTCGCCTCTCAGAGCCTGTTGCACAAAAATGGGTACGACCATCCCATACTGGCCCGTCTGGCGCGGCCCGACAGTGTTGAAGAGGCGGGCGATCACAACCTGCAGGTTGCGTTCGGCGTAATAGGCAAGGGCCAGAAACTCATCGATCGCCTTAGTGCAGGCGTAGGCCCACCGGCGGCGTGAAGTCGCGCCAATCGTGCAATCGCCGTCTTCCTTGAGCGGAGTGCGGTCCGCCTGATTCTGGAGCGTTTTTCCGTAGATTTCTGAGGTCGAGCACATGAATACCTTCTTTTGGTGATATGTGCATAGCTTAAGGACATTCTCCGCCCCTCGCACATTGGTCATGATCGTGTCGACCGGATGGTCCATGATCAGCTTTACGCCAACCGCGGCCGCCAAATGGTAAACCTCGTCGACGGACGATATCAACCGATCCAGGATGTGATCGTCCGTTACGCTTCCAATTGTAGATTCAAAGTTCCCATGTTTTTGTAATTGACGTATGTTCGATGAGCTTCCCGTAGAGAGATTGTCAATGACCGAGACGTGAGAACCCCGTTTTACAGATACTCGGCCAGATGTGAGCCGATGAATCCGGCTCCTCCCGTAATCAGCACTTTACTTGGCATGCAGAACGTCCTGGAAGTTAGAGAGTAACCGGTGGCGGTCAATAAAAAGGGATACATCTCTCATTTGTATAATTAACGAGTCCAACCTTTCCCTTCGTAATCGTGATCCAGACCAAATCATACTCCCGGCCTGACGGCGACTGCCTCCGCTGAGCTTGCGGCGCTTGAAAATGCTCGCAGCACTGTCGGCTTCGGTAATGGTCAAGAATTGAAGGACACTCTCAAAAAGCCTCCCCCGCAGCAACTGTTTCACGTCGCCAATAACTGAGAAACGTGTTCACCTTATTGAAGGGAATTACATATGTGGAGTTCTTACCCCGTCCTTTCAGAAGCTCATGGATACGATGCCGAGTTGTCTCCGCAACCATTGATCATCAAGAAACGAAAGCAGAAATCCAAAAATGATAAGAAAAGTTGATCCCGCGGTACTCGATGACCTGGCAGGTTATGACGCCGCTACGGTTCAGAACGCGGCCATTCTGGTGCGCGGGTATGTTCCGGCCGAAGAGGACTATACCGGCCCCGGCCTTCATCAATTTGTCATGGGATCCAAACCGGTAACGGTAGGGTACGCCCTGACTTCTGTGTGGTCTCCCATAACCGAGCCGGCCCAGCCGGGTCCTGACCGAGAGGCCTTTTACGCCTCTATTGCGGAGGCGGGGGTGCCCGTGATAGTGGTTCTCAAGGACGGCGATCCCTCTGCTCATCGCGGAGCCATCATAGGCGACGTCATGGCCTGCGCCATGAGCGCAGCGGGTGCGGTTGGGGCAGTCGTCGATGGCAATGTGCGGGACATCCCAGGAATCGAGGAGGCGGGCCTGGCTTTATGGGCGACCGGGAGGTCGCCCGGCCACGGGCCTTTCAACTTGCTCAGCGTTGCCGAACCGGTTGAAGTCGGACAGTTGACGATTGGGAATGGCGATCTTCTGGTTTGCGATGAGGACGGAGTCACCCGGGTACCGCTTGAGATCGCGGCCAAAGTGGCGACAGCCTGCGCGGAAGTGAAGGAAACGGAGAGTGCAAAAGCTGCCGCTTACAGAGCCAAATTTGCATTGAATAAGAAGCGCTCATAGAGTAGGAGGCGCGATACGATATGGAGATGAATCTGCAACCTTTCCGTGCCTCAAATGATGCTCTCGACGATCCGGAGGAGCTGCGTTGCCGCATGGATAACGAGGGTTACCTCTTCCTGCGCAAGTTTCAGGACGCCGACAAACTCTGGGATCTGCGGCTACAGATCCTGGAGCGCATCCAGTCGGCCGGCGATTGGATCGTGCCCGGCAGTAACCTGGCCGAAGGCCGTGTGGACCCCGCCAAAGCCTGTACCGAACCTGATCGGGCGTACCAGGACGTCTACCACGAAGCCTACAAGCTGCCGGCATTTCACGAGGCAGCCCACGGGGCCGAAGTGATTTCGCTGATCGGGACGCTCGTAAGTGGTCCGGTTTTTCCTCATCCCCACAATATCATAAGGCTGTGGTTCCCGCATTATACCAGGCACACCACGCCCTTTCACCAGGACTTTGTCCATTTCCAAAGCAACCTCGAGGTGATCACGGTATGGACGCCCCTGGTCGACTGTCCGATGGAGTTGGGTCCTTTAGCAGTAGTTGAAGGGTCTCACAGGGTCGGCAAGGTGGTGGACCACCACTTTTCGTTGGGTGCAGGTGGCAAGATGGTGAAGAATCCCGAAGATCGAGGTACCCCACGCTGCAACGATTTCGAAATAGGGGACACACTGATCTTCGGCTGCCTCATGGTACACGGCGCACTGCCCAACACCACTGAGGACCGGCTGCGCGTTTCTCTGGACAACCGTTACATGTCGTTGGGCCTTCCGGTATCCGAGAATATGCTGACACCCCATCTCAATGGCGGGCGGCTCACATGGGAAGACGTATACGAGGATTGGCCGAACGATCACGAACTTAAGTACTATTGGGAGAAGGAAGAATTCGAGACGATTCCCATGGACCCGAGTTTCGGCCAGGTGGCATTCGAGGAGGCGCTAGAGTTGGCCGGTGCCGGTAACGAGGATGCCGTGTTCGAGCTGGAGCGCACCGCCCGCCTGGCGATTACCGCACAGACCGATCAGCGCTTGTGCAATAACGCCGAGCGCGCGCGACGAAAGCTGGCCGAGATCAATGCCGATCGGGCTGTGGCGCAGCCTCGCTCTGCAATCGCAGCACGACTTAAATGAAGGGACTTTCCGATAAACGGGTGCTTGTCACGGGCTCCAGCTATGGCATCGGGCGCGCCGTGGCGGTACGTTTCGCGGCTGAGGGCGGGCATATCGCCATCAATCATCGCGACAGCGCCAGCGAAGCGGCCATCACGGAAAGCCTGGTCAGGGAGGCGCAGCCGAATAAATCCCGGAAAGTTACAATCGTTCAGGCCGATGTCTCCCGGGACGAGCAGGTCGAACGCCTCATGCGAACGGTAATTGAGGAGCTCGGCGGCCTGGATGTGCTGGTCAATAACTCGGGCATCCAGATTCCGGCTCCTTCCCACGAAGCCAGTCTGGAGGACTTCGACCGTGTTTTGGGGGTCAATTTGCGCGGTGCTTATATGTGCGCGCGGGCCGCTATCCGCCATTTCATGGAGCGAGAAGGCGAGGGCGTAATCCTGAATATGTCGAGCGTGCACGAGATTATACCGAAGCCCGGTTATATCGGCTACTCGGTGTCCAAGGGAGGGTTACAGAATCTCACCCGGACGCTGGCGCTCGAGTACGCGGACGTGGGTATCCGGGTAAACGGAATTGGGCCCGGCGCCACGGTTACGCCCATAAACCGGAGTTGGATTCACGATCCTGAAAAGCGTGCCGCCATTGAAAGACGCATCCCCATGAGGCGCTCTTGCGAACCCGAAGAGGTGGCCGCACTGTGCGCGTTCCTTGCCTCCGAGGAGGCCACCTACATCATCGGGACGCTCGCGCCAGACGATATTCATCGACGGCGGTCTGACGATTTTCGGGGAGTTCAAAGAGAATTGGACGACCTAATATCAACTCCGGTGCTTCTTCCTTCTGTAATGAGCCCGCTTAGTAGTTTTGTCACCGAGGAAGGTCGCCGGTGCCAAAGGATTGGCACCCTCCAAATCCGAGGCGTCATCCGAGAAATGGAGGGCGGCAATCCCTTGCCGCCGCAACGCCTCTTTTAATGAACCTCGTCGATTGCCTACCTTTCCCGCTCCTGACGGAGCGAGCTACATGTAGCCCTCTGCGTGAGCGCAGGGACCGGCTCTTGGGCTCATTGCCAACCATAGTTGATGGCCGCAGGCCTCGATGGGAGACCTCATTATGAACGGAAAGGGATTGCTGCGCGCCTTGATCATCGACGGCCAGAACAACCACGGGGTTTGGCCCAAATCAACGGTAATGATGAAACAGTACTTGGAAGAGACTGGACTGTTCACCGTCGACGTCGAGCGTACCGCCTTTACCTGGAAGGGCGATGATCTCATCAAAGAGTATCCCCTGAAAGGAGGCAAAACGACCGAGGCCTGCGATGAGCCCAGAGCCGACCCGGACTTCAAGCCCGCTTTTACGAAATATGGTGTCGTGGTCTCGAATCTTGGCTGGGGGGCGGCGCCGTGGCCTCGGGAAACCAGAGAATCCTTCGAATCCTTCGTGAGCGAGGGAGGGGGGCTTGTGATCGTGCATGCCGCCGATAATTCCTTCGGCGAATGGACCGAATTCAATAAGATGATCGGTATCGGAGGTTGGGGGGATCGCACAGAGAAGCATGGGCCCTATGTATACTTTGATGATGCGGGGAGCTTGATCCGTGATGACTCGCCTGGGAAGGCCGGATCTCACGGTCGGCAGCATGAGTTTCAGATAACCATGCGGGACGAGTCACATCCGATTACCACAGGTATGCCGCGCCAGTGGCGGCACACCAAGGACGAACTCTATGACAAGATGCGGGGCCCGGCCGAAAATATGCATATTCTGGCGACTACCTATTCGGACCTGAGAATGGGCGGCACGGGACGCCACGAGCCCATGCTGCTCACTGTAACCTATGGCAAAGGGCGGGTATTCCACACCTTGATGGGACATGAGGACTATTCTTTCGAATGCGTGGGCTTTATCAGCACATTCCAACGTGGAACGGAATGGGCCGCTACAGGAGCGGTAACGCAGCCAGTGCCGGAAGACTTTCCCACTGCGGACGAGGTCAGCGCGCGTTCGTTTCAAGTGGTCGAGTAAAGGTGTAATCGTGCCAAGAAAGAAGACAGGGCTTAATAAGCACCAGAAAGCGGCACACAGGCGGGGCGAGATCCGAGTGAGCCGGGAGGAAGTTGAAACACTTCTTGAAATGTCAAAAAGTGGCGATCCTGAGTAAAGGTTGGTTTCCGCCAACTGTTTGTGCCCATGCCACGTTCGTCGCAGGCTCGATGCTGTCCGGGAGGCTCTCTACTGCATGCTTGAAGATCCGGATGTTCGGGTGCGACGAGCGGCTTGGCACACACTCGAAGATGGCGGCTGCCCGGAAGATCCAGTGCTGGACGCAATATTCGAGCGTGCCCTCGAGACCGAGACGGACCGTAAAGTTCGACGGTTCGTGGATCAGTTTGCCCGGCCCAGACAACGCCAGAAAGTCATCGCTCTTGAACTGTCTGTCCGATCCGAATTCACTCAAGGCGGGAAGTGCGATTTCTGCGGCGAATCGAATGTGTTCGTGAAAAATGACTTCGACACTTTCATCCCGGTTGCGAAGGACTCACGGACGGCATTGATTTGTCAGCCCTGCGACAATATCCACTCCTCCTCGTAACTCCCAACCGATTCGGAGGCCATGAGCATTTGCTATTGACCGTCGCCGTCGCTGGTAAGTTTACTCCACACGCGTCAGGAGAGGTGACAGTGCGGCCGAATGTGCACGACTGGAAATCGTGTGTGCCCCAAAAGGGCACCGCGGGTTCGACGGAAGGAGCGTAGCGACTGTAGATGGGGCGCCCGCAGGGCGATCGCGAAGCGATTGCGCGTGAGCGCAACCACGTAGCGAACGAAGCGAGTGCAGATGGGCAACCCGCAGGGTTGGGGCGATAGCCCCGAGCGTAGCGAGTCAATCCCGCCCTCTCCGCGGGACGAGAACTCGCCACGGGTTGTCAGGCCTTCGCGCTGCGCTCGTGAAGACGGAAGGAGATAAATCGCCGTAGGATGAAGCGCTGCTTCGTCATCCGCATCAGAAAGGCAGTTCGTCATCGAGGTCCCCGTTCACCTCGGCGGCTTTCCCGGAATCGGGTGTAGGTTCGGGTTCACTTTTCAATTCGGAGGCACCTTTTTCTCACGAAATCACATCCTTCCGCAGATCCCTCAACACCGTCAGTCCACCCCAGTCTCCTCCCCGCATACGCCGCGGACCCGACTTTCGGTGCTCGCCGAGATACACACGGAACGCTTCAAACTGTTCCTGCACAAACTCATTAGATCCCAATACGGCCCCGTCGCTGAAATAACGTACGCGGCAGCGTAAAAGTTCGGGAAAGGAGAGTTTCCCTCGGTTCTCCAGGACTGCCTCTGCCTTTTGCGGATCAATATACGGCTGGCCGCTATGGCGGGGTCGGCTTCCCTTGCCGAAGATTGCCATCCGATAGCTTTCCCGGGCCGATTCCCAGTCTGAGCCGAAACTGAGCATTTGAATGCCCCGGCGTGCCCTTTCGGAACCCCCGATCCCTTCCGCATAGCCGCAGAAGCGATAATCCTTAGGATCCCGGCAGAGATTCGCACGCACCGGATTGAGATCGATATAGGCAGCCACCGTCAGCAAGGCAAAAGGACGTCCTTCCACCAGCATGCTGCGGAACCTTTCCGCCCACAGCGTGCCAAAGCGCCCATGGCTGCGGTTATACCAGATCGAAAAGCGCTGCTTCAATTCCTTCATGAAAATCGACACATCCCCCATGCGCGCCAGCAGCCTGCCCCGCCAGGCCTTCCCGTAAGGACCATCTTCTTTCAGCGCCGCTGCCAGCATGGAGACCCTCACATCCCTCTCGCCATGAAATCCGGAAAAGCGCTTAAGTAATTGTTCATCACTAACTGCTATATACGTAGGGATCCTGATCAAGAGATGGAAATGATTGCTCATAATGCAGTAAGTCAGCACCTCCACACCGCAAAACGTGGAAACCCGCCCAATCTGCCTCCGTAAAAACTCCTTGGCCCGGTTATCCAGGTACCACTTTCCACCCACAATCCGCGAAATACAGTGGTAGATCGACTTGACTAATCCATTTATCTTTACCCTTAGTAAGTTTATATCATCTGTAAATTCGATCAAGGTTCCGTCGTCACCCTATTTTTTGCCTGACTATTAATCTTTCCTCTTCGCCGTTCCCATCCCGGATGAATACATCGTTCCGAGGAAGTGCTGGGATTCGGTGTGGCCGGCGTGGGCGGCGAGCATATGCCAGCGGTAGGCTAGGACGGGGTCCTTCCTGAGTCCCGCCCTTCCGTACATGTGTCCTTCGGCGAGCCAGTTCTGGGCTTCCGGCAGCCCCGCTTCCGCTTTCTCGATCAGGCGTTCCAGACCAATGCCTGCCAATTCCCTTTCGTTGAATCGCCGGGGTCTCTCCTCCAAGTTCATGAGGGCGACGGACGCGCAGAGCACAAGCAGGTTGGCCCCCAGGCCGAGCGTGGCTAGGAGCCGGTGCTTCTCCCGGTCGATCAGTACCACGATGGCCAGGACGAATCCGCCAATGGCGGCAAGGGGCGCGACCCGGACCGCGAAGGCGTGGACTTTGAAGGCGACGGTTCGGGGTAATTCACCAACCTCCACTGGCCAGAACGGGTCTTCGTGGAAGTCGATTGGGAGCCAGAAGAGCCAACCGTAGAGAACGGCACCGCCGAGCAGGGGCAGGAGAGCAGATGCGTATGCTTGGCGTGTCTTCACTGCGCGGCCAAAGGACCGCACCGAACGCAGGGTATCACTGTGGCGGCTGACAAACCCTACAAGCGGTCAACCCACGCCCCCTAGCATCAGCTATCGAAACCGACGTGGTGGCGGATCTGGCATACCGGCAGTGCTGGTTGTGGTACCGCTTCCCGGTCGCGGCCGCATGAACCTTAATGGCCCCGCCGTCTGTTGGGGTGCCGTACAGGTGTAATGCTTCAGACCCGTCTAAGCCATTCTCCAAAGGAGCGTCCAACGAGCGGTCCGCTGACAAATCTACCGATTGTCGCTTTGTAATCGCCAAGATCCCGCGCAACACGAACCAAGAGACGAATGCATCTGCCGGGAAGCCCACAATCGGGAGTAGGTAGAATACTGGTTTGAGGGAAAGCCAGATACCTGCCCGACTGTAAAGCCGTGCACGGACAGTTGCGACCAGAATGAGTGGGACCTCCGAGACAGTTTTGGCTACGATTAACAATAGGGCAAGAGATGACACAGGCCCGATCGCTACGGGTCTCAGCCAAGAGGAAATATCATTTAGGAGACCTAGCGCGGCAATCGTTGTGCCTAGAGAGAAGGATACTGTGGCCATACCGCGAGGCCAAAGCGAACCGGTTTTTGTGGCCTCAAAGAACACGAGAATGAGCGACTTTCCGCCTCTCTCCGTCGCACCATCTGCAACGTTCTCGAACCAGGTCCATTTCCGGGGATCGGACCTGCTGCGTCGATGCGATGCGTATATGGAGGTTAGAGCCAGTGTTGCGAAATTCGCCGCAATCCCTATGAGCACACCAATGGCAATTTCGTGCATCGAGCCATTGATCGGAAGCCGTTCCTCGCTCGCCGACCATCGACCAAGGAAGAATCCAAGCCCTGCCCCGAATAGTACGCATGCCACGGCGAGGGTTCCGCGAGTTACTTTGGGCATTTGATGGATGCTTTGACCGAGGGCCTGAAACAGCAATCTGAAAACGGGACGGGCGGACTTCCCCTCCCAGCCGATCAACCAGTGACTCGTTCCCTACCCGACACCGTTTCATCCGGCCACGAACCTCCTCGGCACCAGGGTCTCCGCTCCGCGCACGGAGTCGATCAGGGTTATCCAAAACCTATTTTTTGCCAGACAGTTAATTTCCCAACTCCGCTATCGTCATCAAGCTGCGGACGCCGGTGCGAAAATGTGGTTATTTGGCCGGTTTGAAAATGCTGACTTCCCTAACCATTTCGACCACAATATGTTACATAGCAAACCAACCTACCTGGGGTATTCCTGCGAGTTCGGCAAATCCCTCAAAATGCTGGAAGAAGTTTCAATAACATATTTAACTTGTTAATTATCAATAAGATACATTTAAATAGAATCTCGCAGGTTGGCATAGAAAATAACTCTGCGCATGCTCAAACCGGTCATTTTGGTGCATATTCGGTCCGGTGGTGACAATCAAGCAGACCTGCCGGGATATTGTAGAGAGCACGTTTCGGATGGTGGTCGTGTTTAATTCGCTTTCTACCTGGTTGCTGTTTTTCTGGGCAGATTACCTCTTGGCACGCCTAGACCGATCCAACGACAAAAAAGTCATTCCAACCCCGCAAGTCAGCATTCTACGGATCGTATGGTTCATTCGGGGTTTACTTAGCATCTACACAATTCTGTGCACATTGTTTATCGCAGCAACGTTAGTTCCACAAATTGATTGGCCATCGATAGGAACGAAGGTGGTTCCCTGGTAACAAATATTGAAACTGAAGGACCACAACTGCATAGGCAGCGATCACCACCCCTTCAGAGCGCCATACTCGTGCATGTTCTTGATGCGTCTGAGAGTTAGTCCACAACCCGGCAGCCCCTTTTGCGTTTCCCCTCCGCAAGCAAGCGTGCTAAGCTCTAGCGCCAAGTCGGTGAGCGCAGTCATTGGTCGGCAGCCGAGATATTTCGAAACTCGGGCTTGGTGCTTTTTGCGGGCCGTACAGATGACAACTGACCATGAAAATGAAAAGGGGATATTCGAGTGTGCGAGTGAATCGCTCAAAATGCTGGAGAGTGAAGAAGGACAGCTAAACGCAGTGTTTGCCTGCTTTGGTTCTGCTGCCCAGCATGCGCAACTATTTGAGCAGGGACTCGCTGAATTCTTAATTGCCTATAATCGCATCTGTTCAGATTCGATAGCGATTGATGACTTAGAAGCTGGGACATCGAGCTTGCGCAGGAGAACGATGGGGCAACTTCTCAGGAAACTCTCCGAGCATGTTACGATCGAGGAAATTTCGGTATCTGATTGCTTTTCAACCGCTCTGAAATCGCGAAACTACCTGATGCACGAATTCTTTTTGAAAAAGAACTCAGAACTTGAGACGGCTGAAGGTCGCATGCAATTGCTTGTCGAGCTGACGACGATTCAAGGAATCCTTGAGCGCTCTCGGGTAATGATCAATGCGATGCGAATTGCCATGTGCGAAACTCTAGGAGTCGAGGACGATGCGAAGCAGTGATAAAATCCACGGCTCGATCGAGCGATACGCCGAAATCGAGGCGCTCACTTCGTTCCGCAGCCTTGCGCCGCGTCAAGCGTAACTGTGGTCTTGAACGGTTGTTTCAGCCAGAGAACCGTTCCCCACTAATGCCTAGCAGTTTAGCTTCACACATCGAGTTCACGGGAGGCATAGAAAATGAAGATTGAGGTTCAGAAGGACATCACAGAAGAGCTGAGCGCGCCGGTTCTCTTAGCGGCTTGGTCAGGAATGGGAAGCGTCGCAATTGGTGCAATCAGCTATATTCGCAGAAAACTTGAGGCGGTACCTTTCGCTGAAATTGATCTGTCAGAAGACTGGACGCCGAAGTCAGTCGTCATCGAGGAGAGTTTGGTTAAGTTCCCGGATGGTTCAGGACAAGTGTTCTACTATGTACCGAACGCAAACGTGCTTATCTTTGAAGCGTCGACTGGTCCGCAGGTTGAAGGGGAAGCTGCTTCGGAGCTTACGAAGCAGATTCTGGACTTCGCCGAACAGTTGGGCGTGAAGGCGATCTACACAGGATCTGCATTTGTCAATCCTGCCAGCCACAAAGAGCCCGTCGAAGTTTTCGCGGTTGCGACGCAACCAGAGCTGAGAGACAGCCTCTTTTCCGAAGGGGCAAAGCCTATGCAAAAGGGCGGCATTTCGGGACTTAATGGTCTTTTAGTTGGTTATGCAGGGCTACGGCATATTCCAGCAGCCTGTCTATTAGCGACGATGCCTCAGTATGCAATTAATGTTCCCAACCCCAAGGCATCTACGGAGATCGTGCGGTTTCTCAGCCGAGTGCTAGGCCTGCAATTGGACATGGACGAGCTTGATGAAAGCGTTGTTGATGCTGAGAAGACGTTGGATAAACTGGTCGAGCGAAAGACCCAGTGAATCGGTTTTCGATGTTTGATCACATATAGACTGGTGCTACGTTTAACTTGCCCACCCAACCCTAAAGACCCTCCTTATACTTCCACCACCCCTTCATAGAGCCATACTCGTGCATACTCTTGATGGCGTCTGAGAGGTAGTCAGTGAGTATTACAGAACGACCGTGCGCCGTCTCCCGCTTGCGCAAGACGACCCGCGCAGCCTAGAGGGTAAACCGGTCCACTGCAGCCGCTCAGTTATCCGACATCATCTGCTGAGGGAGGGATGGACTCCGAGACTGCGGCCTGGCGTCTGCGAAGGTCTCGAATTTCTTCTTCCAACTTCGAAATGTATTCGTCGATGTCCTTCTTTAACCGGCAACGGCGAGATTGAGTCAACGAGTCCTTGATCCCAGAGGTTTTCCATTTCGCAACGTGCGCTCGCTCCCACCTGAGGAGGCTTTCGATTTGCTGCTCTTTTTCATGAATGCACCGTTCAAATTCGACGACCTCAGAGGCAAAAGGCAGTGACCTTGAGTTCTGAGACTCTTGTGATTCTTCTGGTTCATGCTTGCCGAGTATCGTGCCAAAAACAGTCCTGAGTCCGGTCAAGTCCGGATTTTCCTGTAAAAACGAAGTGGTATAACCTCCATTTGGTAAATTCAGATTCTCGTTGATTCTCAAGCTGTCAGGCGCGCGAGATCCGGGTCTTCCCAGGTGCTGTCCGGATCCGTTGCGATTTGTCGCAGACGTTTCTCCAAGTAGGGCTTCATTCGTACCCCTCGCCATCCTTCCGAAGCATCGATCAACACGGCAAAGACCAGCGACAGGCCGCTTGCGTCGGAAGTGAATCGCGGGATGATTTTGGTGCGGCGTCGAGCCTCGCCGAAGAGCCGTTCGAGCAAATTGGTGGTGCGGATCCGTATGCGGTGCACCAAGGGGAACTTCAAGGCCGTCAGAGACTCCTCGAGGTCTTGTTCCAGGCATTTCATTGCCGCTGGAAAACTCTCTTTATAGTCGGCTATAATGGTGCCTGCCCGGGCCATTCCCTCTTTATAGCTGCGGTCCTGCCACCTCTCGAAGTCTCCTCGCAGGCTTCGACACACCTCATTGATCACGCTGCGTCCGGTCCCTTCCACGCCCAGGGTCTCAATCAGCGCTCCCTCGATGTCACGCTGACTCATCCCCTTCACGTAGAGCATCGGCACCAGCTCCAACAGCCGCTTGGAGCGCTTGCCGATGGCTCGCAGCCAGAGCGACTCGAACGCCTCCAGACTCTCCCGAATCTGCGGAACCGCCACCACGATATGTTATGCCGGCCTATTTATATCTTCTCTGCTGACTTTTCGAGCTCCGCTGTCCGTGCCCCGGAGCGCAGAAGACGGCCTTCTCCCTTGGGATAAACTCCAAAAAGTGTCCACCCTCCACCTCATAGTGGGTAGTTGGTCTTCTGAGGTATTTGCGATGGAGTGGCAGGCCAGTTTTCACCACAGACGGGATTTACACGAGAAGCCCCCAGACTCCCACGAGATGGCGTCCTTGGAAATGAGGGTTGAACAAAGGCGGGAAGCGTCTTGCTCCGATTGCGGGCCAGCGTTAGATTCTTCAAGGATGAGAGATCAGGGTTGTGGACAAGGTAGAAAGGTAGTGATCGATCACCTTTTTGTGTTGTTCCTCGGCGCAGTTGTGTGGGCGGCCTCAGCGTCGATGGCCGTGGGGCAGCAGTGGGAGGCGATCGATTCGGGGCTGCCTGAATTTATCTTGGGCTACGTTGGATTGGCGAGTGACGAGACGGCGCTCTACGCTGCCTTGTTTGCAAGTGGGGTTTACCGTTCGACCGACGGTGTGGATTGGACGAGGACCAAAGCTCCCGGTTCGGTTCGGAGTCTTGAAGCATTCAGAGACATCGTTTTGGTGGCGTCGCTGAGTTCGCCCTATTTGCATTATTCATTTGATTCAGGACTAAGCTGGCAGGGACTCGAAAAGGCGCCTGAGAGAGGTGTCCACCTTGACGGTAGCCTGTTCAACATAACTTCATTTGAGGATGACTCTGGCACCCTGGTCGCACACAATTCCTTCCACCCTTTCCTGTCTTCAAATGATCGTGGGCGGACATGGAGATCGGAACTGATCGGTTATCGCGAAGGACGTTACCGCAACGAGGAACTGGTGAATCGGCTTCTCCCGCGACTCGCCAGTAGCAGGACGAAATCATTCAATGATTTCCTGAATCTGGATGATCGTGACCTCGTCGCAACGAGCCAAGGTCTGTTCTCGACTCTGGACAGCGGCGGGTCGTGGACTCTACTGCCATTGGGTGACTCCCTTGCCTATAGCGTACAGCAGGACAATCTGGGCCGATTGTATGTTGCCACCCGCGAAACCGCTGACGGGTCTCTGCGCCTTCATGTCTCTTCTGATCTCGGGCTTACGTGGGCCGACTTACCAGTACCGGAAGCATTTGTAGGAATAACGGACGTCCAATCTGTTCATTTGGAAGTGTATGACGACCGGTTGTATCTGGCATCCAGGGCGATGCTTTTTCGGATGACACTGGAAGAACTGCCGGAACCGCCCACGGGTCTATGGACGTTTGCTAACGGTGCAGCACCCCAGGGCTGGAAATCCTCCTGGTGGTTCGGGCTCTTTTACGCTGATAGGTGGGATGTGCTGTGGATCTATCACCGCGAACATGGCTGGTTGGCGGGCGTTGGCAGTAATGATTCGAGCATCTGGCTATGGTCGACTTCGCTTGGCTGGACATGGACGAACCGGGTTGCCTACCCGCATTTCTTGCGCTGGTCGGATCGCACGTGGCTCCTCTACGAACTAGGCACGCGCTCCCCCAGACGGTTTCTCAATCTCGAAACTGAGCTATGGGAAGAACTCGACTAATGGGCAGATCTCGCCGCTTTCCGTCCCCTAACCCGGAAGAACAGAACCAGGAGAATTGGGACACCCATATTTTGAAATTGAGAGATCAATGCGCCGACGCACACATTGGTGATTTCCTAACTTCGAAACGCTTTACCGAGAAAGCGCCGCAGGAGAGGGGTCAATCCACCACTCTATCTCAAATTCGTAGAGCTTCAGCTACTTGGAGCTACTTGGTGTTGAGCGCGCTCGCAGATGAAACGGGACAGAGTTCAGCTCCACGGAAAGCCTCGTTCCGATCCGAATTCAGGCAGCGCATGTACCAACTGAGGTTGCCCAGCCGCTTGCGACACACTTCCACCCGCTCCTCATCGTCCAGGAAGCGCCGCACTACTATCCGATCAGCACTGACGGGTTGACCTTTTTCGTCTCGGACCCCGGGAAAGAGCCGGAACCATCTCCTCGCCACCTCCTCCTTCGACCACTCCCGCACCGCCAGCGGATCGTTCTTCACTACCAGGTGAAGGTGATTGGGACATCACCGCATAGGTGCACACCTCCAGGCTGAAAAGGCCGGTCAGTTCGCGCACCCAGCTCTTCCGGTGCTCGTAGTCCTTGCCGCTGTAAGAGTCGACGCCGCATAGAAATGCCCGCCGGACGTAGCGGAATATACAATGATAAATACCGGGCTCATTCTCCGGAACGACAGTTCGACGAGCCATAGTCATAATGGTAAACTGAACATACGTTCACTAATTGTCAACCGATTTCTGGCAATTTATGGGTGTCCTGGAATCTCCTTCAGTTGAACAGATTCTGATTAAAAGGCTAATTGGCAGTCCAGAATTCGCCACTCTGCAGGTCGACGAACTGGCGGGGTTTGGCGGTATCCTCGAAATAGAATACCCAGGACGACCGACCGAATGAATACAGATTCGGGTAGAGCAACGCACTGGTGAAGAACCAAGCTTCCGAACTCAAATCATAAAGAAAAATACTTTCGGAAGTACTACCGTCGAAGACGAACATGAATTCATGCTGGGCGTGGAAGATCCAGGGAAAAGAATTGATGTTAAAACTGCCGAACCAGTCAGAGAACCACCAACCGTCACCCAGTTCTGCGGCATCTTCGAAAGGAGCCGGCGCACCGGTTGGTTCGTCATTGATGACAGTAATGGTAACGGTTCGGGTGTCCGTGCAACCGAAAGCGTCACAAAGACGCATCCAGATCTGGATGGTTTCGAAAAGCGGCTCGCTCTGCCAACGAAATTCACCGGCACCATTGTTGATGGGCATCCCCAAACGAACGGAAGTGTCCAGATTAACTCCCAAGTAGACGGTATGCAACGGATTCTCGACAACGCTAAAAAACGCGTCAGTCACAATGAAAGCCCGCTGACCGGCTTGAATGGTTACGTCTTGGGGCTGTGAAAGGATATTTGGCTGGGCCCTAAGCGGTAGACAGGTTATCAGGGTGAAGAAAGAACCAAGGAGGAATGCCCTATTGATTTTCATAGGATTGTGATAGTTGCAGTCCAGTCGTTTTTCGCGGCCGCAGAGGATGAGCGCGATCCCAGGACCACCACAATTTGAACTGTCAACTAATTTCTCTTCAAAGCATGGGTGTCCTAGAATCTTCGAAATTCATTTCCGCACAAACTCAAAGAGTGCTATAATTGGAGAGGGCCAAAAACCTGATGAGGAGATTTTGAATATGGTGCAAATAGGAGATAGCCCGCTGGATGCCTACCGAGAACTCGATCGGGGTGAATCGATATCGTGTGAGACGTCCGGGGGACACCCGTGTGTGGTCGAATTGCAGGACGTCGACGACAGATCTGCTGCGGTGCGTGTGAACGATGCTGTGGCAGAAATTCCCCTGGGGCATTTTACTAAAAGAACCGTGAGCAATCCTCCGGGCGATGTGGTCAATGTTATGGAGATGGAGGGACTTCGCATTGGGGCTGATCTGACCCGGAATTATATGAGTGGTTCGAAGTATTCGCTCAGTCTGGTGAATCTCCAAAAAGATGCGCGGATTCTTTTGAGATCCGCCGACAAGCCGCTGTCTTCCCCCGGTAATCATGTGTTTCCAGTGTCCGATTACGAGTGGAATTTTGGTGAAAACTGGCTGCAGCCCGTTATTTATGGCTGGCATCTTGGCATTGATATTGATGCCGAGCGCGGACACCCCCTTGTGGCGGTGACCGATGGCTCGGTTCTGGCAATCCGGCATTTTGACGCCGCACACGAACCGGACGATTACTGGGGCAACGGCCTGGCTCTGCTGGGAGATGACGGCCTGGTCTACATTTATATGCACTGGGACGAATTACGTGACGGGTTGGTCGAAGGCAGCCGGGTCCGGGCCGGAGATGAAATCGGGCCGATGGGACGTTCCGGGTTTGATTCCAAAGACAGGATCACCACCCACCTTCATTTTGAAGTGATGGTTCTGCGTCATCCAGAAAAATTCCGGTTTACATTCGAGGTGGAGCCCGAAGTATTGCCCACACCCAACCGCATTTTGCTGACCGAGACAGAAGGTTATGTGGTCAACCCCTATCCATATCTCGTAGAATGGTACATGGGGGCAAAGGAAACCGCAGGTTAAGCGCTCCTATCTACGAACATCGCGGAAGTCCTTGAGCATGGCGTACGCGAGTGCCCTGTCTGTTCCGCACGTTCCACCTGGCTCGCACACTTGCTACGCTCGTAGACCCGTCAGCAACCGCGGCCGCACGAGGTCGGAATGAATGAGGAATCGACCGCGGACCAAATTGGCAGTTGCCCGCTTGGTACCCTTTGAGTAAACGTACGCCTGCGCTGTGCGCTTGCAGCCTAAACGAAAGGTCCACTGACGATGCGATTCATGCTCAAAGTCAACATACCCGTGGAGGAAGGCAATGAAGCCGCCCGAGCCGGAACCCTTGCTTCCACCATCAAGAGAATCATGGATGATCTCAACCCGGAAGCAGCATATTTCACCGACAACGATGGGGAACGAGCGTGCTTTTTTATCCTCAACCTCGAGGAAGCATGTGAGATTCCAAAAGTCGCCGAACCCTTCTTTCTGGCGTTTAACGCCGCGGTCGAAATTCACCCGGTCATGGTACCCGCAGACCTCGAGAAGGCAGGTCCCTCCATCGCTCGTGCAGTGGGGCAGTACGGTAGAACTTGATAATTCCATTCAGCTCGCTACAGGGCTCTGGAACAACGCCCTGCAGGGCGACACCCGGAACAAGAACCTAATAGGATACTCTAAGCGGAGCGATGAGGTGGCACGAACCAGCGTGCCGAGGAGCGAAGCGACGACACCCGCAAGCGGAGCACGAGGCCACGCAAGCTCCAGGGAACTACCTGGTCGAGGCTACCGGGCGTGCGGCTCAGGCCACCTACCATCCCAGCTTCGACGTGCGCCCGTGCTTCTCCAATAGGCCGGCAATTGCCGACTTGGTAAGGTCAAAGACCGCAACTGTCTCGGTGAGCTCCCCAAACATTCGCTTGCCCGCCGCTTTCAGCTTCTCTTCGATCCTGGCGTAAGTCTCGACGACCTTGGGGTGGCACGGCTGCCCGGTCAGGCCCAGGCTCTGAGCCATGTCCTCTGGCCCTGCGGCGAAGTAGTCGATTCCGTCCACCTTCAAGATCTCGTCGAGGTTCTCCAGCGACACGATGCTCTCCAACTGCGGTACGATGACGGTGTTGGCGTTGGTGTCCGCAAACAGCCGCGGGTGGTCGCCGTCGATCTGGCTCTTCAGGGTGGCCACGCTTGTGGCGCTGCGCAGGCCCAGTGGCGCGTAGAAACTGTACTTCACCATGTCCTCGGCTTCCTTTCCCAGCCTTCTTCGAGAAGGATCCGACAGCGCGGCCCTGGTTCGTACGGGTCGAGAGACAGTTCACGAAGTAACCGTCAGGATGAGAATTTTCTAGCGATCACGCATCATTCAGCCGATGATAATCGAATCAGGAGACCGATATGAGAAAAGCCAGGCTATTGAGTGTTTCGTTTCCCAAGGGCGGTTACGAGTCCGTGGACGAAAACCGGCGCAAGATCATTGAACTGCTGAAAAAGGCGGGAGACTACAATCCGGACTTTGTCTGCTTTACGGAAGCGGCCCGAGAGCTCGGCATGCCGAATGAGGATGAGGCCTGGGTTGGAGAGCCGATTCCAGGGCAGACGACGCTGGAGGTCGGGGCAGTCGCGAGGGAAATCGGGACGCACGTGATCTTGGGGATGCAGGAGAGGATTGGCCATGAAACCTACAATGCTGCCGTGCTGATCGGACGAGACGGGGATGTGATCGGCCGGTATCACAAGGTGCAACCGACAATCAACGAGATGGAACGCGGCACGCTTCCGGGTGAGACAGCGATGACATTCGACACGGATCTCGGCAAAGTCGGCATGTTAATCTGCTTTGATCTGAAGTTTCCCGAAGTGCCGATGTCACTTGCCCGAAATGGAGCTCGCACCGGGTTTTTCCCGAGTATGTTCCATGGCGGTACGCGACATCAGTCGATCGCCCGGGAACACGGGATGTTCCTGGTGGTCAGCCAGGCTCACGAGAGTGTCATTGTAGATATGTGTGGTCGTCGGCTTGCATGGCAGGGATATCGCGAGCCGTTGGTTGAGCGAGGTGAGCTGGAACCCTTCGCCTTTGCCGATGTGAACCTCGACTGCAAAGCGTATCACCTCGATTTCAACCAGGCGAAGTTGGGCGATATTCAGTCGAGGTATGGCGCCGGCGTTCAGCTCGAAATTATGCGGCCCGAAGCGACGTTCGTGATGTCGTCGTTGATGGAGAATGTCAGCGTCGAGGATATCGAGGCGGAGTTTGAGTTAGAAGATCTCTGGACCTATTACGATCGGTCGCGCGGAGTTCGGCGCGAGTGCCGATCCCCTGCACTCGCGTAGACACATTCTCCAGACCGCTTATCTATTAGGCGATCTCTTCGGTGACGATGCAGGACAATGTGTAAACCGTAGAACGTTATGTTGGGATCCAGGGGAGGGGTCACCTTCGTAACTAACTCCCAATTCGTGCCGGCCTCCTGCTCACGCCGATACAGAAACCTTTCCGCCCACATCGTGCCAAAGCGTCCATGGCTGCGGTTGTGCCAGATTGAAAAGCGCTGCTTCAATTCCTTCATGAAAATCGGTACTGTCGTTGACCGCCATGAACTCGGGGATGAACGGCGCCGCGCCTGCCGGAAGCAGAGCTGACAGAAGAAGCAATGAGTCGGCCTATGAGCGATTGTGGCAGCACGGCTCGAGGCCGGATCCCCGACTCGGTGGGAGACCAGGTCGTTCTTGTTCAGACTGATCGCTTGGAAGCCGTGTTTGGTGTAGAATTGAACGGCTGAGGCGGTCCGATATTCAGGCCCAGCGGGTCGTTTTGGAAGAGATACCGCAAATACGGTCGGCCTTGAATCTCCGGTTTACTATCGTTTCATTCAAATAAGTCCGGAATTTCGCCCCATCGGAGGGATTACAATGACACCATTCGTCGAGTCTAACGATATAGTTGGCGATGGCGACGCGTTGCGTCGCCGCGCGGATCGCGATGGCTACCTGTTTCTGAGAGACTTTGTCGACGGGGAGTCTATCTTCAAACCCCGGCGCGACATCACCGCAATCTTGAGTGAAGTCGGCTGGATTGACGACGGCACAGATCCATTCGAAGCAATATCGACCCACCCTGCGCTCGTATCAGGCATGGAAGAATTCAAGCCGGTCTATGAGGCGATCCTGAGACTCGAATCGTTCCACACCCTTGCCCACGCCGCACCCCTCTTAAATCTGGTAGAAACGCTCTTGGGTCGGGATGTGTTATTGCAACCGAGCAATATCGATCGGGTAACCGACTGCGGCTTTCAGTAGACTATCGTTACCAAAAAGCCTCGGACCCGATTATGAATCTGTTACTCACGCCGCACCAGGGCCGCCTTTCATGGGAGCAGGTCTACGAAGGCTGGAAATCAAACAGGTATCAGTACCGTTGGGAGAAATATTCACTCAAGCTGGTGCCCAAGCAGGTGTGGCCGGTCGAGGAGACGACCTAGTGTCGTGTCCGACAACAATGGTACAGTCATTCCAAGGGAATTCATTCAAGCCGCGCACCAAGTAGCACACCCGAACGAGAGAACGACTCTGAGCATTTGGGATGCTAGCAATTTACGATTCGGGAGGCGCCTTGGAACCTTTCTGAGATCAATCTTCTGGGCTGCGGTGCTGATGTGCGGTTCCATTGCCTCAGGGGGCACTTTTGTGGTCTCAAACACGCGCGACTCGGGCGCTGGCTCGCTTCGCGAAGCGATCAACCAGGCCAATGATAACGCTGGCTTAGACGGAATCGAGTTTAACATTCCGGGAACCGGCCCTCACACGATTCAGCCGACCACAGGACTGCCTGAGATCACCGACACTGTGATCATCGACGGTTTCACCCAACCGGGGGCTAGCCCAAACACGAATCTACCCGGCCTCGGTAGTAATGCCTTGCTCATGATTGAGTTGGACGGCAGCGGTGCTGGTGTTGCAAGTGGCTTGGTTATTACCGGCGCGAATTGCAAGATCAAGGGGCTGGTAGTCAATCGCTTTGCGCTTGTCGGCATTGGTATTGCTGGAACCGGAGCGAGCGGGAACTTGGTGCAGGGCAACTTCATCGGCACCGATGTCACCGGCAGCGCCGACTTGGGAAATGTACTTGATGGTGTGCAAATACAAGATGCACCCAATAACACGATCGGAGGAGCGCAACCCGGGGAGGGCAACATCCTCTCGGGCAACGGCGACGACGGCATATTTATCAATGGCACCGGGGCAAGCGGCAACGTAGTGAGAGGCAACTTCATCGGCACTGACGTTACCGGCAGCGCCGACCTAGAAAATGCGCTTTTTGGTGTTCAGATCAAAGATGCACCCAATAACATTATCGGGGGTTCGCAAGCGGGGGCGGGCAACGTCATCTCGGGCAACGACGAGGACGGCATTTTCGTCGTGAACCCCGGGGCGAGCGGCAACGTCGTGCAAGGCAACTTGATCGGCACCGACGTGACCGGTAGAGCCGATCTGGGCAATGGGGGAAATGGTGTGATAATACAAGATGCATCGAATAACACCGTTGGAGGATCGCGAGCCGGAGACGGAAATGTGATCGCATTCAACGACTTTAGCGGAGTTACAGTAGGATCATCCCTGGAGGACACGAGCGTATCGAATAGCATTCGCAGAAACGCAATCTATAGCAACGGCGCCCTTGGTATCGACCTCGGGGATGACGGTGTCAGCGCAAGCGATAGCCTCGATGCCGACACCGGACCGAACAACCTGCAGAATTTTCCGGCCATTACCTCCGCACTGGCAACCGAAAGTACAACTCGAATTGTCGGTTCTTTGAAAAGCTTCCCTAATGAAGAATACACCCTGGATTTCTACGCCAACAACGAATCGGACGATAGCAACTTTGGTGAAGGAGAACGCTATTTAGACTCGGTTACTGTAATAACCGACCGTCTTGGCGACGCTTCATTCGATGTAACATTCGCTGAAGAGCCGATTTCAGGTGAGCTTATTACCGCAACGGCAACCGATTCATTAGGGAGCACTTCAGAGTTTTCCGAGGTGATTCTACTCAGTGAAGGAGGTACCACCACAGCTTTTTCATTCGAGAGCGCAGTCGAACTTGGCGAGGGATGGCGGTTCTCGGAGTGGTTCGGGTCGTTTAACATGAACTTCATACCGTGGATCTTTCATTCTGAGCATTCCTGGATGTTCGTTTCTCCGGAGAGTACCTCGACGAGCGTGTTCTTGTATGATCTCGAAGTAAATGGCTGGCTGTTTACTGAACCCACTTCGTATCCGAGCATGTACAGTTTTGGCCGCAATGCCTGGATCTTCTATTTCGTGGGGACATCAGGACCTCGGCAATTCGTTGACCTGGACAGTGGGGAGTTTTTCTCGGTTCCTTGAGGTGCATCACCAGTCCGGATTTTACGGTTGCCGCCGCACCTTCATCCACCCCACATCCGGCTGTTTTTTCGGCCCGACGGGCGGCAATCAGGAAACCTACGCCCGCGCCGTAGCTGAATTTGATGTAGACGTCGAACTGATCGAAGTCGCTCAGGCCCGCAGCCTGTTCCCTCAATTCCGTTTCGAGAGGGCAGCGAGCGTCCTCTACGACAAGACCGCCGGCGTCATTGCAGCAGCAGATGCCCTCGCGGCGCTGGCCCAACTCAGCCGTCGAAACGGGGTCGATATCCACACTGACAGGCGGGTGCTCGAGGTCGATCCTTCCCGAACACCCATTCGCGTGGAGACGACGCACGGGCCGCGTTCTGGCCGAACTGGTCCTCTACGGCAAGACCGGCATCCCGGAGTTCGAGGAGGCCCGATCCATGTTTGCTGCTAAATAACTTGACCAGATTTCGCCTCCTAATCCAACTCTCGGCCCACTTTTCGCAACCGCTCAACTCGAACGTTCTGCCACGAGTGATGCGGATCAGATACATCCGGGAAACTCTCGCCCGGCGACGAGCCGCCACCAGAGATTGCCATGCACGATGCCGTTGCGCAGGTGGATTCGGTCGTCGGTCTGGATGAAGTCCAAGGGCGGTTCGTTGGGGTGATCGGCAAAGTTGCCGAAGACCGATTCGGCGTCGGCGTAGTGCAGGGCCCACCCCCGCCGTCGCTGGGCGGTCTCATTGGGGCCGGTGGCATGGATAGACCAGCGGTCGTGGAACACGGCGTCGCCAGGTTGAAGGGTAACGCGCACTTCCTGCTCGAGGTGCTTTTCGGTGATCCGGTAGCCGAGCTTGTCAAACCGGAACTGGCCATAGCCGGCGGTCAAGGGGACGTAGCGCAGGCAACCGTTCTGCTCGGTCAGTTCGTCCAGCGCGATCCAGCAGGTGACACTCCGTTTGCTCAGATGAAAGAACCCGTCCTGGTGGTAGCGGTTGGCACCGAAATAGGGGGGCGTGCTGTTGAAAGGCGGTTTGTTGAAGAGGTGATCGAACCAGACTTTGACGTTGTCGCTCAGGATCTCGGTGAGGACGGCGATGATTGAGGGATGGGCGGCGAACCGCCCAAAAAGGGCGTCATTGTCCACGAGGTGATTGAGTTGGGAAATCGCGCGGGGGCCGCTGCTCTGGTCCCAGGGATCTTCTGAGGCGCGGGCGTGGGCGACGGCGTCCGGATGCGGAGAGGTCTCGGCGAGCGGGAAGATGCGCTCACCCAGGCGGCCCCACTTTTTGTTGATCCTGACCATCTCCAGCCCACTAAAGTCGGGCCTCCCATTGATTTTCTTGGTCGGATAACGCTCGATGTATGGCAGGCGCTGGGCATCGTCACGCTTGCGGTACTCCTCGATCTGAGCCGCGATCTTGTCGGCCCGGCGGCGCAGGGTCCGGACTTCATCCTTGACCAGGAGACCGCCTACAACCAAGTAGCCGTTGGTGCGGAAGAAGGCGTTTTCAACGTCGTCGAGGTCCATAGTTGTCTCACCACAGGATATTCCCATGAGGCGGTGGAGATCAAGCCGTTCCCTTTTCGCCCTTCAACAAAGACGTAGGGGTCAAATTTACTTCGGCTCAAAACTTCTACTTGAAGTTATAACATCCGTAATTACGGTACAAATATGGTCCTGAAACTCAAACTGCGCAAAGTGGGCAATTCACTGGGAGTCGTGCTGCCCAAGGAAGCCCTGGCAAAGCTCAAAACCGGCGAGGGGGATACGTTGATTTTCTCAGAAGCTCCCGATGGCGGTTTCCGGGTGACGCCGGACAGGTCCGATTTTGCGGAACAGATGGCGGCGGCCGAGGGCATCGCCAACCGTTACCGCAACGCCCTCCGTGAGCTAGCAAAGTGAAAGAGCCGGTCTGGGTTCGGCGCGATGTCGTCATCGCGTATCACGAGCTGAACGGCTTTCATTTTGGAGCATCGGAAGTTGAAGTGGTTCTGAATACTCTCGCACTGGCCGCCGGGGAAATGAGTGAGGTGGATTACGCGACATGGTTGGAGTTGGAGGCGAACTCGAAGAGTGCCTGACTCCCTCAATATCCCCAATCGCCTCAGCGTGCATCATCGTATTTACGAGCTCGACTACTTAGCCCGCAGCCGACCAAGAAACAATAATTAGTCAGGCAAAATATTTGACACGGAGTTCGATGATCGAATCGATAGAAGTAAAGGGAAAGCTGCTCCACGAATGCGAATTCGGGATGGGCATCTGCGCCAACTTCAAGTCGAGGAGGTGCAATTCCGGCCCAATGAAGCAGACGACGATATCGAGTTGCTAACTCCTATCACTTTGTCCCGAGAAAAGGGTTATGAATATCGCTCAGGCTGGCTATCATGGCCTTCCTGCGGTGACTGAGCAGATGAAGGGCCCCCACGGGATTCACGCGGATGAAACGCGGATACGACAGGAGAAGACCTCGGCGCGGTGTGCAGAAATCTTCGGGGAGATCATCGGGCCGGCGCGTCTGAGTGTAGAAGAGAGAATAGAATTCAAGATGCTTGCCGGGACTGCACGTTTGCTCTGTCCCGATCGCACGGGAACTGCCTAAGCCGTGCGCCACGAGAGGCTCTTTTACTCCGAGGCGTAGCGGACGCGTCCACGAGGACGGTGATCGTTTCATCGCGCCAAAACAGGAGCCGGTGGATCCATTGCTTCGGCGAGACAGGTGCCATTCACAAAGCTGAAGTTTTTGTGAATGAGGTGTTATTCGTTGCGCTGGCTGAGCACCTTCCTGATTGCGTCTTTCAGGATGGATTCCGCCTTTCCCGATACGAATGAGTCGGTCGGTTCGTAGCCGCCCTCGGCGAATGACCGCTGCAGCGTAATATAACCGGTGCCCAGATCGCCGTAGCTTGCCACGGCTACGAAGGAATCCGGTCGCTGTTGCTGGGCAAAAAGCTGGTATTCGATGAATGCCTCACCGGGGAGGTGCAGGATTGCTGCGTCGCGATTGAGCTGGAGACATGAAATCGGAATGGGCAAGTGGGGGCGCTGAAGATAGGTCAGTTTTAAAGCCGCTTTACTCTTCTGCTTATGGTCCACTGTAGGATCGGAGAGCGTCTGGCGCAGCCGCTCTTCTTTCAGATCTTCACGGGGGGGAAGCGTGATCGATTCGGTCAGCCAGTCGATATCGTGCAATGGCCGAATGCGGGCTTCTCTTTCGCCACTCCGCATGGCGTTGTAAATTCGTTCGGCAAAGATGCGTCGATTCTGGTGATTGCCGTCATTGAATTTCCCTGCGGTAATGTTTCCCGCACAGCCCGTAAAATAGAGATGGGCGACGCCGGGTTCTTTCATTCGCAGACGGTCGCGAGCCAGGCCCACGAATTCGGGCGTGACCCGTCCCGTGCGGTCGTAGCTGGTCGGATGGACCGCGTAATAGTGGAGGGCGGCGAGCTTTCGGTGGTCCCGCCAGAAGCTGATGGTGCGCAATAGTGGATCGATGAGACCGATCGGAGCCGCTCTGATTTCGGGGTCGCGGGTCACCGTATATCGCACCGCCCGAACTTTTCCGTCGTTACCCATGACCCGGCGATTTGAAGCGATCCTGCCAACCTTTGCCAGGCCTGTTGCAATGCCGTTGCAGGGCTCGAGATGCTCGACTGCATGGGCGGCGGCGCGGGCGGTGTTTGTTCGGACACTCTCACACCAATCCCGCGACATGATTACATTCGGGCAGTCGTAGCCATCGAGGGTGTCTTGCGCCTCGCGGTCGGGCCAGGGAGTATCGTGTTGATGCACGCAGTGCACCGCTACACACTCGGCTGTGGTTCCCACCGCAGCGGCCAGTTCGCTTCGCCAGCGGAGGTAGTCGTGGTTGCTGAGTTCGGCCCAATCGAGAGCACACAGCACCATCGGCGTCTCTCCGTTCTTTTTTAAAATGAGACCGTGGGCACAGAGCTTGTCGTCAATGGCGATGGCGGGAGGATACCAGCCGGCACAGAGGGGATGGCCGATGGGCGGGGTAATGTCGGAAGAGAAGGTGGATATCTTTACCATAGCGAACCCAGCATACGGTAGACGGCCGTATAGATCGATTTCTTTCATTGTCTCGACATCATGACTAGTGCGGTGTCCCGTTAGGAACATTACACAGGGGAAAGCGCTATTGAGGGAGCGAATCCGGACCCCGAAATGGTAGCGAGGACGACAATGACGAAATGGACAGCTGTGGCATCTACTGGGCTAAGATCACCTATCGGGGGGTGCAGCCGTCGCGCTGGTCATTCGACTGACTGTTTGTAGGACAGGATGCGAAGCGAGGATTGCGGATCGGAGCAAATGAAAGGGAAGCACCTTTCAGCCCGGACCGCTTACCTCGCGCTGGGAAGCAGGGAGTGCCTCAGCTTCATCTCGGCGCAGCCGCCGCACGAAGGAGAAGCCGGGAATCGCGTTGGCTGCATCAGGACAGTCGACGGTGGCCTCAGCTTTGAGTTCCTGTCCTGGGATTACCTGAGCACCGTGAAAATCACCGAGCCCCATTCGAATCCTCCGGCGCTACTCAAGCTGGCCGACGGCCGGCTCTGTTGTGGATATGGCGACCGCATCGATAGGCGAATCAAGGTTAAGTACAGTGACGATGACGGGCACTCATGGGGTCCAGAGGTGATCATTCGCCATGACTACTACCAGTGCCACGAGAGCGACCGGGATCTGGGCTATGTAAGTATGGTTCAGCGCCCCGACGGGAAACTCGTCGCCATTTATTACTGGGCCGCAGCCGAGCATCCTCAGCAGTACATTGCGGCGTCGATTTGGGGCCCGTAGCAATCTGTCGGGCTTTTTCGGAAAAGTTGGCAGAGAAAGCGAAGTCGGAGATTGGCCGAATCGGGCAAGCGACAGAATGCGGAAAGCTATTCGGCGAAGCCCGAGTTTAGACACGCAAGCGAAGAGCGTAAATGTCTCGCCTGAATGGACATTTGTGCCAATTTCCTGTTCCATGCCGAGACGTCACCACCTCGGCGTGCAATTCAGGGACATCATGAGTAAACGAAACGGAAACGATACGGCGAAGCGTATGGCGGGAGCGGTGGAGGCGTTTATCGACTCGCTGCAGCCCGAGCAGAAGTCGAAAGCCCAGCTCGTTTTTTCCAATGAAAAGGAGCGCAGGAATTGGCATTACATACCCAGGGACCGCTTGGGATTGCCGCTTAAGGAGATGGATGGAGCTCAGCGGGCGATGGCCCACCGCCTGGTGGCTACGGGTCTGAGCCCGGGAGTCTATGCGAGGGCCCAAACGATCATTCAGTTGGAGACGGTACTGGCGGAATTGGAGGGGCCCACACGCCGGTTTTCACGGGATCCCGATCTTTATTTTGTGAGTGTGTTCGGGGCTCCAGGCAGCGACGAGCCTTGGGGATGGCGGTTTGAGGGGCACCATATTTCCTTAAACTTCACTATCGTTGACGGTCGATTGGCGGCATCGACTCCAATTTTTCTGGGGGCAAACCCGGCCCACGTGCGCCACGGCGAGATGAAGGGTGCGCGGGCATTAAGGGAGGAGGAGGACCTGGCGCGGGATCTTCTGGCCTCGTTGGACGAGGAGCAGAAACAGATAGCAGTTGTGAACGATGAGGCGCCGCCCGACATCCTCACACGAAATCTGCCCCGGGTAGAGGACGAAGTGGTTCCCGAAGGACTTTCGGCACAAGCGATGACGCGCCTGCAGCGCGACGTCTTGGAGGCTCTGGTCAATGTCTACGTGACTCGGCTTCCTGAGGAACTCGCTGAGCATGAGGGAAGGAAGCTGAAGGAGGCCGACCCCTTGGCCATTCACTTTGCCTGGGCGGGAAAAGAACAGAGAGGGAAGGGACACTACTACCGCCTTCAGGGCCAGACCTTTCTGGCTGAATACGACAACACCCAGAATGACGCCAACCACATCCATGCGGTATGGCGGGATCTGGAGAATGATTTTGGCGATGATTTACTCCAGCGGCACTACCGGCAGGGACATTCGCACAGCGTATCGGAGCACGTCCATTGAGTGTGGCTCCGTGCGCCACCTGGCAGTTCAATAGAGATTGAAAATCCTGAGATTCGGCGCTTCAGGAAAATGAATACAGACCGATTCGAGGGAGGCAATTCCGAGTAGCAGTAAGCGGCTTCTCTCGAGGCTTCCTCTCGATCAATTGCCGGCTCGCTCTGGGGCCGGAGATCCTTTCAGGCATTACGATGGGGATTTTCTGGTTGCTTATTGAACTCAGGGCCGCTTAGGTTCAGTGCTCCATTTTGTTTCGATCGGCTGGCCCGCCTCTGGCGAGCAGATCAGAAAGTTCTCTTTCCTGTCAGAAATCGATGGTTCGCCGGATGGTGGCGATAGCTGTCAAGGTGAGGGAGGAATCGGAAACCTCGAGCAACTAAGATAGGAGATATGGCAAAAGTTGACTTTGCAATCGGGATCGGCGGCGCGGCCGGACAGGGAATAGCCACACCGGGGAATATTCTGGCGCGCATATTCGCCCGCCGGGGCTTGAATTTGAATGCCTACAACGCCTATCAATCCCTGATCCGCGGGGGGCACACCTTTCTCACTGTGCGCGTGAGCGATGGACCTGCTCGCAATATAGGGGACAAGCTGGACATCTTTATTCCTCTCAACCAGGACACCATAGACCGGCATTTGCATTATTTGAGGGCCGGTGCCTGCGTTCTCTATGATGCGGACAAACTGAAACCAGGCGATGCCGAGGAGGGAGTTCAGATCTGCCCACTGCCTTTGAAGGAATTAATTCGAGGCAATCGGCTGGCGGGTAATACGGTTGCGATTGCCGCAACGCTACAGATGCTGGGCGTTGAATTCGAGATGCTGGAGGATGCCCTCACGGCCATCTTCAAGCGTAAGGGCGATGCGGTTGTGAAGGAGAATGTCGCGATCGCTGATGGCGCCTATGCCTATTCCCGCACGAATTTTACGGCGTTTCCCTTCAAACTTCCGCGGTTCGATAAGGGAATGGCGGTTCTGACGGGCAACCAGGCCATTGCCATGGGAGGCATTGCAGCGGGTGTCAATTTCTATGCTGCCTATCCGATGAGTCCTGCCACCGGCGTGTTGCAGTATTTTGCCGATCATGCCCGGCAACTGGGCATTATGGTGCGGCAGGTGGAAGATGAGATTGGAGTCATTAGTATGGTGATTGGCGCGGCCCATGTGGGCTGTCGAGCCATGTGTGCCACCTCGGGAGGCGGATTCGCTTTAATGTCGGAAGCAGTGGGGATGTCCGGCATGATTGAAACCCCGATCGTGTGTGTGGATGTGCAGCGTGCCGGTCCAGCCACCGGCGTCCCCACCAAGACAGAGCAGGGCGATCTCTGGCAGATACTTGGGGCCGGCCAGGGCGATTATCCGAAAATCGTGGTGGCGCCCACTACAACGTTGGATCTTTTCGAAACCATTCCCGAGTTGTTTAATCTGGTCGACAAGTACCAGTGTCCCGGCCTTGTCCTCTCGGATCTGCTACTTTCCGAAGGTACGGCCAGCGTGGATCCCGACGACCTTAACTTCCAGGTCAATATCGATCGGGGCGAGATGATTTTTCCCGATAACGGGGCTGGTGAGGTGGAGAACCCGTTTGGTGGCTACAAAGACAAAACCTACCTGCGCTACAAGAATACGGAGAGCGGAATTTCACCGCGGGCCGTTCCGGGCGTCCCCGGGCACATCCACATTGCTGCCACTGATGAACACGACGAAGATGGCGGGTTGATCAGTGACGAGTTCACGCATCCCCATAAAAGACGCATGATGGTCGAAAAGCGTGCCCGCAAGATGGAGACGGTTATAGAGCAGATCGCGCCCCCCGAGTTGGTCGGCCCCCAAGATGCGGAAGCTACGCTGGTCGGCTTCGGATCTACCTGGGGCGTCATTATCGAGGCAGTGGAGAAACTGGCCGGGGAAGAGGGCATTGTGGCGAGCCACCTGCAGGTTAAATGGATTGTCCCCTTTCATGCCGACGTGGTTTCGGATATTCTCTCTAAATGTAAGAGGGTAATTATCGTGGAGAACAATTTCAGTGGCCAATTCGCCCGCTTCCTTAGATCGGAGACCGGGTTCAAGGCCCATGGCTTCATCCGGAAATACGATGGCGAGCCGTTCATGCCTCACCACATCGTTGAAGCCACGAAGGATCAATTGAACGGGATCACAGATCACTCTGTTCCTCAGCACGAACTGATAGTTTAGGAGAAATTCATATGAGTACACTAGTCGAAGCGTTACCCAAGGTTGAACAGAAGCTGGACCGAAACAGCCACAAAGGGAGAGTTCATCCCGACTGGTGCCCAGGATGTGGGGACTTCTCGGTGCTCAACGCGTTACAGAAGGCGCTCTTGGAGCTGGAGCTTAATCCCTACCAGGTGCTGGTCATCAGCGGAATCGGATGTTCCTCGAATCTACCTGGATTCATCAACACCTACGGGATGCACACTTTGCACGGCCGCAGTCTGGCAGTAGCCACAGGCGCCAAGCTCGCCAATCACGAATTGAAGGTCATTGCGACTGGAGGCGACGGAGACGGGTATGGTATCGGAGGCAATCACTTCACTCACACCATGCGCCGGAACATCGATCTGACCTACCTGGTGATGAACAACCAGATCTATGGACTAACCACAGGTCAAACTTCCCCAACCAGTGCAAAGGGGATGAAGACAAAAAGTACGCCCCATGGAAACGTAGAAAATCCGATCAATCCTATGCCCCTTGCCATAGTGGGCGGTGCTACCTACGTGGCGCGTGGCTTCAGCGGAAAGCAGAAACACCTCGTCGATGTGTTAAAGGGTGCGATCATGCACAACGGGTTTGCGCTCGTCGATGTCTTCAGTCCCTGCGTGACCTACAATAAGGATAACACCTATAAGTGGTTCGCTCCCCGGGTGAAGATCGTGGAGGAAGAGGAGGGCTATGATCCCACGGACTTCCATGCCGCCATTGACAAGGGCTATCAATGGGATGACGAGATTCCCATTGGCGTACTCTGGCATCGTACCGATTTGCCCACTCTGGAGGAACTCGAACCCGTTCTCCATGAAGGGGGACCGCTCGCCCACCGGGACCTCGGTATATCTGAGGAGGACGCCCAGAGCCTCATCGCGGAGATGTTGTAGGGTTGGGGTTGAGGGGCTGGGGCGAGTGATCGATGCCCCGGCCTGGTTAATAGTTGACACGCGGTTTCAGGTTTCAGTGTCAACGGTTCACGGTTCACGGTTCACGGTTCACGGTTCACGGTTCACGGTTCACGGTTCACGGTTCACGGTTCACTGGAAGCAGGGTTCCAGATCGCCTACATTGTATTCGGTGCAGGCTGCGACGTCTTCGAACCAGCCTTCGGTGAGCTTGCCGAACCGTTCAATCCCCAACTTCTCTCCGCTCAACCACCGAACTCTGAATCCGCATCCAACCTCGAACCGTTAGGAGCCGAACGCTAGCGGAATGAAATTGAGAGGACCATTGATGACCGGGCCTGTTACTTGATGACACAGAGTAATATGATTGCCGCCATCGAAGGGAAGCGGGAGACTGCAGAAAATGCGTATTCCTGGTTGATCTCGGTAGCTGAGCCGATATTCAGCCGTAGACGGGAGATGTTCGAATTTGGGGGATGGATTAGGCACAATCGAAGAGAATAACAAGCCGGGTTGGATACGTCGCAACCTGCGTCATGGGGTGCTGGCTCTTCTCCTCGTTCTCGGGGCGAGTCAGGTGATTATCTTTATGGCTGAGGCTGCACGGGACAGTCTGCAGATGGACTTTTCCGCGTACTATACTGCAGGTGAAGCCTTGAGCGCGGGACTCTCCCCGTACGTTACTCACGTTTCGACCGATCCCGTGATTTGGGATGGCCAGGCGCGCTATCGCCATAGCCGGTTTCTCTATCCTCCCATGGTAGCCGAATTCTTTCGATTGTGGACCTGGATTCCTTACCACCAGGCCAAGGTCATCTGGATGGCGCTGTCGGTTCTCTGCGTCCTTGCGACCGTTTTCCTGACCGCGGTTCGGTTTCGAATCGGGGAGGGGGAGAAATGGTTGGTTATCGGTCTCACAGTGGTCTTCTTTCCTCTCCGCCTGCATCTGGAACGCGGGCAGATCGACGCCTATATTCTGTTGGTGCTTACTCTCGCCTTTTTTTTGAGCTCGGGGCCGGGGCGGATTGGGCGAGTTATGTCCGGCGTTTTGCTCGCCTTCGCCTGTCTGTTGAAGCTTCATTGTCTTTACCTCCTTCCCTTTTTCCTGATCCGGCGATTGTGGCTGCCACTGTGGGGATTCGCACTCGGGCTGGCGATAATTTCAGCCGCCTCCATAGCGATCCCCAATGGCCTGTGGCTGGCCAGAGATTACGCCACCATTCAGGTGCCGCGCATCGCGGAACACGGGGAGTTTGGACCGACGGAATGGCGTCTTCCCGCGGACCAGGTAGCGACGCTGCATAAGGGGCTTCCTTCTGGATTTACACGTAAAGCGAATTCCGTTTATCAGGCATCGCTATTTGAGTTTTCGGCCAACGCAACACTGGTTCGGTATATCCGCGCGGTTAGCGCTAATCTCGGAGTGGCCGTGCCTCTGGGCCTTATTTCCCTTTTCGTGTTCAGCGTCCTGTTGCTCATCACATCAAGGTTGGGTGCCCCCTGGGTGGATTTGGTTAAGGCTGGAAACGAAGACACTGAGTGGATTTTCTGGCAGGCTTTGCTGGTTATTACGCTTCTCGCCTCGCCCCATACATGGGCAATGAACACGGTCTGGTTAATACCCCTCTGCGTCGTATTCTTCCTTCCCACGGTTCGCTTCGATAGTCCGAGGGGATCCCTTATCCTCGGGCTGTGTGGATTGGGATTCGTGATGCTGGCTCTGCCTGATGCCTATTGGCTGGAGTTCTCACATCCTGTTATCGAACTTATATCTGATGGAAAGTATGTGCTCGGAGAACTCGCGATCCTGGCTGGACTCATTCTCCTGCTAAGGGCCATAGGAAAGGCATTCTCGGAGTCGAAAAGAGCGGTCGAGGCCATTCCATAGCGGACCTGCATCGCGCCATCATTCCGTCCAGAAGCCCAGAATCTAAGCCCGACAGATTGCTAGCGTTTCTCAGGCAAGTCCTTGCTCTGGATGGCCTGAGCGATGAATTGACTGAGATGCCGGGATTGCCGCTCGGCTGTGATCAGATCGTCGGGTTCTAGGTTTCGGGCAAATTGGTGCAAGATTTCCGGACTATTCTGGTTTTTCGCCGCCAGAGTAGCCCAGGCATAGGCGATAACGCCATTCTGCTCTACGCCGTGGCCATCTCGGTGGAGTTCAGCTAGAGCCTGCTGTGCAGGACCGTGATCCTGAAGTGCCGATTTTTCGATCCATTGAGCAGCGATGCGATAGTTGGGGTGGGAGACCCCCTGACCGTACATATACATGACGCCAAGGAGATGCTGGGCTGGGGCAAAACCGGAGTCGGCGGCATAAGTGAGCATGCGTTGAGCCTCTCCATAGTTGCGTGAGACTCCTTCGCCACGGTAGTACATTGCCCCTAAATAGTATTCTGCAGCCGACTGTCCATGTTCAGATGCTCGGCGAAACCAGGAAGCCGCCTTACCGAAATCCTGGTCCGTTCCCTTGCCGAAGTAATAGGCAACCCCGACCTTTGTCTGGGCGTAGGGTTCCTCATTTTCAGCGGCTCTGCGATACCACTTGAATGCCTCCCAGGCGTCGCGATCGATCCCCTTGCCGGTCTCGTAGAACCATCCCAGCCGGTATTGCGCTTCAGAATGGCCGGCTTCGGCCGCCTTCCTCATCCAGAATCGAGCATTCTCGTTTTGCGGATCGATTTTGATCCCGCCCGATACTACCAAGGCCAGTTGGTATATAGCATCGACATTGTCCTTCTCGGCAGCGCTTCGAATCCATTCCGTGGCCTCAGCTCGCAGGCGTTCGTCAGAGAGGGTATCCGAGAGGTAGATCATCCCCAATTGAAACGGGGCCTCCGAGTCGCCGAGGGAGGCCGCCCGCTTAAACCACTCAGCGGCTTTGCGGAGATCGCGGTCGACGCCTCGTCCTTGGCGGTAGGCTTGGCCAAGGAAAAAGGTAGCCTGGGGGTGGTCGTGCTCTGCTGCCCGTAGAAACCAGTCGATTGCCTTCTCGTAGTTCTCTTTCACTCCGTGGCCACTGTAGTAGAGGTAGCCGACGTTGAATTGGGCGTCGGCCATGCCTTGATCGGCGGCGCGGCCGTACCATATCGCCGCTTCCAGGATGTTTTGTTCCACTTGATCCCCTACCCGATAGGCGTCGCCCAAGGCATTCTGCGCTCGGGCAAAGCCGCCTTCGGCTGATCGGCGGAGCCAGGTGAAAGCCGCGGCGGGATCAGCTGTCACTTCAACTCCAATCTGGTAGGCGAGGCTCATGCGGTATTCCGCTTCCGGATTGCCAGCCAACGCACCTGTTGCCAGAGTCGAGATGTCTCCCTGTGCCAATTGCCCGACGGCGAAACCGGCTAGTATTGGAGCTATCCGCAGAATTGATCGTCGGTGGCGGAGGAAATGCATCTTCTCGCGTGATCGCTGATCGAGGTAACCGACAATTCTGATGATGTAGTCAGGTCTGCGCTGTGTCAAGGTTCTCGATAAGGTAGAAGAGCTTCGACGCATCATAGACAGGGGAAAGGGCGGTCGGACAGTTGGGATATATCAGTGCCATTCCCTCGGGGCCGGCGGGAACCGCCTTGTAGGGGATGCCATGCCGCTTAAAAAATCGATGAAACCCGGCACCCTCACCTCCATTAGGGATGAGCATTTCATCGGAGAGATCAACGCCTGCCACGATGCCGTCGGAAAAGATAATGCTGTCTTTACCCAGTTTCCCGGAAACGTTCTCCATAATGTCGATTGCGGATTGCTGGAGATCCACGTCGACCCAAAGAATCAGGATATCGTCCGAAAATCCGCTCAAGGACTCCGAGTACCAGCCCTTGAGGTAACGGACCCTGCCGGGGCATCCGACCATCTCTATGTTCTTCTGAACTTCTGGAAGCGTTCCTTTGAAGTCGCCCCGATGGTAATGTCCCTCGTTGGCCGGAAGCCCCTCAAAGGAATCGGCGGTCACCAGATCGAGATCGAGAGCATCACAAACCCAGCTCAAGCATGCCGTGGAGGAACCCTTGAAAGTCCCACATTCCAGGACGATACCATCCGCCCCGTAGCTGCGCAGATAGTAGGCATATGCCGCCATCGGCATGATATTGGAGCCGGCATGGCCAACCGACCATTGGTCATGCCTGAGTTCATGGCTGGATTGTTCATTCCAGTATCCCATCCTTTCCCCTACATGGGCTAGACGCAGGTGAATGCCGCGAAGAAAATCCAGGTAGGCGCGGACCGGTCCGAATGTCCGCCCATCGTTGAGTATCCAATCTTCTACCGCCGTTGAATCACTGGAAGAACGACGGCAGGTGAGATTACTCGACCAGCTGGCGAGTTCGGGAAGGTGAGCTGAAAGATGGGGTGCGCGGTCCCTTATCACCTCCGCAATCGCTTTCGGGTAGATCATTGGAGGCCCGTATTCATGCTTCAAACTCTCGAAAATAGAAACCAAGAACGGCCTCGCTTGCGTTGGATGCCCACCGAATATATTCGTAATGAGTAATCCCTGCGATTTCAAGCTCACTGGAATTCGGTTCGGCCGGATTGGAATAACAACGCTCAGCTACGGCAACCGGAGAAGTTGAGGTTTACGCCAGATGTTACCAGGCTCCACTCAATGTGAACGTAACGAAAGTAATTGTAATGCGACATGGCGAGACTGAGATGAACCGTGACGGCAGCTTTCTCGGTCAATCGGATGTGCCACTTTCGGCTTTCGGCATGATTCAGATTGGCAAGCTTTGTCGGCGTATGCGCACCTATCGGTTCGACCACATCTATGCCAGCGATCTTCCTCGTGCCCGGGTGACTGCAGAGCATCTGGCAGCCGCTTGCAACTGTCCCCTGGATATCGACCTGCGTTTGCGGGAGCAGGATGCCGGCAGCCTCGAAGGCCTCACCTTGAAAGAGGTCAGGCAGCGGTTTCCAGCCGAATTTGATCGCTACGAAGCTTCCCCAGAGACGTATGCTCCCCCTTCGGGAGAGTCCGATGCGATAGTGATGAAACGGGTGGGGGAGTTCCTGAAGTTTCTGGAAGAGGGTGGACCCCGTGACCTGGTTGCCGCGGTGACGCACGGAGGCGTAATCAAGTGCATGCTCCGCCACCTGCTGGCACTCTCCTATGATGGGGCTTCTCGTGTCGATTGTCCCTTGGCCTGCGTTAACGAGTTTCAGTATCGTGATGGGCAGTGGACTCTCGTCCGTTGGGGTGACGTTTCCCATTTGACCGAAATTTATTAGCAGTTGAAGGTGACCATTCCCTGTCCCGATAAGTCGGGACTGCAGGGACAAGGACTCTTGAGGGTGTCGTTTCATTCCCGCGAAGAAATCCGCCAACTTCCAGAAATGAGTTGAGATTTGTTCGAGATCTCTTTAACCTTCATAGACTTGGGTTCGCCGCCTTCTCCTTCTCAATCGCCTCGCTAGCATGACGCCCCTCCCAAAGAGCTTTGCCGAATTGCGAAAATTCAGCGGTCCGGGGTCCTGGTGGCAGACCAGGAGATTTTCAATTGGGGTGGCCGCCACCGGAATCGTGATATCGGCTCTGTTTCTTTTTCTGCTGGCCGGAAATCGTGTGAATTCTTCCAGATTCTCGATCGATCTGGATGCTATAGTAGAGCAGCGCGCCCGCGCCCGCAGCGAAGGGGACTTACACCGCGTCTATGTGGCCACTCGGCTGCTTATTCAACATGGCCGTGCGGGAAAGGAAGAAATCGCTTCGCTGGAGAATATCCAGGAACAGGTGCGTCTTCTTCGTAAGGTCCAGGCTTTCTCTTTCGCGGATCGGAGCGAGCTTACGAAAGCAATAGATATAGCCGATCGCATACTGTCGGCCTACCCGAGACATTCCGAGGTGCTAACGATCAAGAATCGGGTACGGCAACTGCTTGCCGAAGCCGAGGCCAGAACTACGGGCCTGCGCCAGGAAATCAGCAGTGCCCGGAAGAGGCAGGATGTCCGCGCCCTGTTCAGTCTTTACCAGCAGTTGGCCGCAACCACCGACTTGTCACCGACGGAAGCCCGTTTTTCCTCGGACACAAGCCTGGCCAACAACCTTTTGGAAGAGATCGCAGAAGCGGGATCCGAGCATAATCATGACCGCGTACTCCTTCTGACCGATACATTTCTGGAGCGCCACTCGTTTTTTGATAACTCCGAAATCATAGCGCATATCAGAGTTTCCGGGCGACTGATGCACTACCTCCTGGCTGGTATGAATGCCTTGGGCGTGCCCTTTTCTCTGGTTGATGAACGGAGCGTGGCTGCCCGCGCTGTCGTAGATCGATCACTACTGGCGGACAGAGAAATTCTCGAAAACCTGACCGTTGCAGTCAGCGAAGCGCGCGACGCGAGCGTGCATGCGAACGCGATCGATAGCTTCGCGGCGGGGTGTGTCGCTTTAGCCGATTCGGTGAGTTCGGCGGGGGAGTTGGTCACCGTACTGCGCTCGCATCATGTGCTATCGGAATTTCGCAGCATCGTTGTGGAGGCCGGAAGGGCTGCTAACGATCTGGATCAGGCTGCCACGATCTATCGTCGGATGGGCGAATATCCTTGGGAGATACTGAAGACACTGAATACCAGAGTGGACGTTGTGCGCAAGCCTATCGAACGGCGGCTGAAGGATATGGAGGGTAGGATACCTGATCTTAAAGAACTGGCCGATGACGAAACGATTGCTTTGATAAACACCATTGAAAGTCTTCAGAAGCGTGTCCGCTGGTCGCTTAACTATATATTTGAGCCCGGTTGGACGGCGGGCCCGTTCGCTCAGCGGGCGTTTGAAGTCATTGACAGTCTCTATCCTGTCTTCGATGAGTTTGAATCATCGCTACCGTCAATCGAATCGCTCCATCAACAGATGTACCGATTCGCTGAGAAAATGGACGCGTGGGTGGCACGCAGAGAGGCATCGGCAACGGCGGAGATCCTGAAGAAGAATTTACCCTTGATCGGCGAGGTGTTGCAGTTGTCTCGTGCAGCCGCAAATCGCTAGTCTAATCGTCAGGGTCAGGTTCTCGTGTTAAGAATACTTTGAAAGTGCGAATCCTTTTAAGTTCTGAAGCGACATTATCGTAATGGACGCCGAGTTCATTCAACGCCTGTTTGCTGTCTGTTCATTCATCTCACGACGCAGAAAATCCGCCAATCCACTTTCCGAGATCTTAATGAGACGATTGGCGTCAACGAATTTTCTACCTGACAATATATTTCTCCCTTAGACGATCAAAGACCGGCGAGTTTAAGATAGTTGGCGTAGCGCCGTGGGTGGATCTCACGGGAGTCGACAGCTTGTTTTATGGCACAACCAGGCTCGTGCAGGTGGCGGCAGCTCAGGCCAAAGCGACAGGTGCCGATATAGGGACGCATTTCCGGGAAAAGATATTGCATTTCTTCGGATGATTGATGCCAGAGGCCGAATTCCCGCATCCCCGGAGTGTCCACAACGAAGCCGCCGAAGTCGAGGGAGAACATCGTCAGATTCCGAGTAGTATGTTTGCCTTTACCCGTCTTTCTATTGATCTCGCCGACGCGTTGGCCTAAGCCCGGTTGCAGGAGGTTGAGCAAGGTGGTCTTGCCCACTCCCGACGGTCCGGCCAACACGCTGGTTCGATTTTGGACGAGGTTGCGGAGTTCGTCCAGGCTCCGGACTGTCAAGGCGCTTGTGATGAGTACAGGGTAACCTATCTTACGATATGGCTCGAGTTCGGACTCAATCTCCGCGGTGTCGCGCAGATCCGCTTTTGTCATGCAGACGGCTGCGGGTATTGCCTCGGCCTCGGCGCTTGCGAGGTAACGGTCGATCAAGTTCCATTTGGGCCGGGGCTGAGCGAGGGAAAAGACGGCAATTAGATAGTCGATATTGGCGACGATAACCTGCTCGATATGCTTGTTGGGTTTGTTCCCACTGGCCCTCCGACTCAATTTGTTACGTCGGTCCTGGACGCCTAAAATGAAGCCGGTGCCGTCACCGTTGTCGGAGAAGTTCACCCGATCACCGATGGCGACAGGGTCGACGGAACGGGGTGCCTTGACGGCCTGAACCCGTCTGGGCATGGAACTTGGATCGGCGGTCGAGTAGATAAAACGCTTGCGCAACCGGCTGGCAATCGTGCAGGGGACGATACGTCCGGTACTATCAATGGCGACGTGATGGTAGCGGCTTGTCTTGCTGACCAGGGTTCCTGTCAGTTGTTTGTCTTTGGACATGAGCTTGGTTATTTTGAAATCGTATCATGAGGGAGAGAAGGTTTGGCAATAGGGCGAAGTGCCGGAGATATTGGGGTAAATGAGGTCTGGTGGGCAATGGTCCATTGACAGGCTCGGCTGGGGCCGATGCCGGTGCCAAATGAAAAGGCCGCTCCCTCTAGGAAGCGGCCTCGCCGAAATTGAAAAAGTCGTAGCGCGGGGCTCAGGTCCTCATCCTGAGGGATTGGTTCTGAAATCTATGTATTGGCGCGCCGACATGAAAGGTAACTCCTTTCGGACTTGGGATTTTTGGTGGATACAGGGGCCATGCTGACGGGACAAGGGAGCGCTGCAAGTCGAATGTTTCGGTCATACAAGCCTTTACGAATTCCAGGCGACAGAAAATCCCTTGCCGCGGGTCAACTTACGAGCGCGTTCGGCGATGTCAGGGTTGGGGGCGCGTCGTGTTCAAATTCGGGTCGACGAACGCAATGAGCGCAGCTGGCGAATACCGGAGCGCTTGGGTTTCGAGTTGGAAGGCGGGCATCGGAATTACGGTCGCGACAACCAAGGACAGTTGTTCGACATGCGTTGTTACGCCATGGCCTTCGACGACTGAGTGTGGTTTTCTGCTCCGATTCTGGCTGAAAGAGACAGCCGTTCGGCACCCACACAAAGTGAGTGGTTTACTGTGAAAAAGCTGTCAATCGGGGACATTTTGGCGAATTGGATCGCGTTGGACTGCTATGTTAGTGTAAGAACGAAATTGTCTTAGCATCTCCCAGTAGTATAATTGAGTCGGGACTTCATCGAATCCCGGCCTTTTCATAGATCAATACGAAGTGCGCTTGAGCAGCTCACAAGATTCCATTCGCGGCTTTTCACTGGCCGAGATTCTCATTGTCGTGGTGATAATCGGCATTCTCGCGACGGTAGCCATTCCCTATCTCAATCGCGTGCGTGAGTCTGCTCAAAACAGCCGCTTGATGAACGACTGGCGGATGTTCTCCGGCATTTTCGAGCAATATGCACTGGAGAATGGAACGTTTCCATCGGATTCTTACCGGGGTAAGGTACCGGGAGGCATGGAGGGGATTTTGGGCGAGACCCACTGGGTAGAGACTACGGTTGTGGGAGGAAACTGGGATTGGGATTTCGAGAAGTTTGGCATCGAAGCGGGAATCAGCCTGGTTGATAGCATCGTGACGCCGTCACAAATGCTCGAAGTCGACGATCGAGTCGATGACGGCGACTTGAGTACGGGTCTGTTCCGCCGCGTGACGGCTACCCGGTATACGCTGGTGCTTGATTTCAGTTCAGGCAGCTAACCCGGATCGCTTCCGAAAATGGAAAGTGTCGCATACACTCGGTGGTGAGCGAACCGGGCTGACAGCCGGTTGAACTTAGATTCTGGCCTTTTTTTGAATAGCTGGCCAGGAAAGCGGAACAGGGATTTGGGCGATCTAGATAGGCGTGCTCGGCACGTTTAAATGTGGGGTCTGAACCGCGTTCGACTTGCCTTCCCGGAGCCACCGTTCTCATACTCTACCCATGGCTGTTACGATATTGAGAACTATTAGGCCGAGCCCTGAGTGGCAGGACTCGCTTATTCGTGTGACGCAGGGGCAACGCATTGTCATTGACGCGGAGCAGGTCTGGTCACCGGATATGCGTAACCAGATCGTCTGGTGCGGCGCAGACGGCGTGTACAATCTTCCCGCCGGTGCTGGTTATCGACTTCCGGGTGCCAATGTCGGTATGCTTATTGCTCATATTGGAGACGGGCCGCCGTTTGCGGTGGGAAGCCGGCATGATTTCAGGGCGGATCGAGACGGGGTGATATTCTTCGCCATGAACGAGAACCCTGACCGTAACAGTCAGGCAGGAAAGCTTCTCACGCAGGTCATTGTATTCGACAGTTGAGGGACAGACAGCGCCAGGCAGTATAGAAGATTACCTGAAGACCGCGATTTCCCGATATCTGCGGGAAGGGACGGCAAAACGGGTCGCAAATTTATCCGCGGGAGTTTGGCGGATAGACTTGGATAGTGGCGAGTCGGCAGTAGCAAAGCTGCATCCATTTGAACGACTCGCACGAGATCGGCCGTACAGCTTCCTACGGGTCGAGCATGCTCTCTTAAGGCTGCTGGATGCGCGTGGGTGTGGCGTTCCCCGTTGCTATGGCGTTGATGTCGAATATGATCTTGTGTTTTATGAACTCGTTGGGGAATGTACCCTTGACGACATGGCGCAGAAGGACGCGGCCGCAGCTCGCTGTTATGCCGAGCAAGCTGTGACGGGCCTGGCCCGGATCGACGCCGTCCTGAATCATTCCTGGGATGAAATCGGGGATCTGCTAAATCCGTTCGCTACTGAAGGTGCGCTGAAATCGGGCTGGATATCGGCCCGCGACGAGGCCGTCGATGGGCTCGAGTTCATAATGTCCCGGCAAGGAAGAGCCGAACGAAAGAGCAACCGTGTCCAGGCAATCGATGACCTGCGTTCACTCTGGAAGTCCTGTGCCGATGCAGAACCCGATCTGGGAGTGACGGACTACAATGCGCGCAATATCGTCGTCGATCCATCGAGACACCGGGTCACCTTCATCGAATTCGCCAAGATTGGTTGGGATTGGACTGAACGTAGGCTGGTTCAATACTTGACCTCTCTCGGGAGCCGCCGCCGGGATGGGACAGTGGTGAGCCTACTGAATCGCGATACGGTGGAGCGGTTCAGCCGCGGCTTCGATAGGAAGGGACGAAACCGAGCTCATTTTGTAGACCGCCATGAATTGATCTTTCTGCTGATCATGTTAACTCGGCTGGCATCAGCGCTCGAAGGCGGTGGAGAAAAGGACGCCGCGAGGATTCGAAAGGTATGGAAAAACCCGTCCGAGCGGCTTCGGGAGATCATGGAGCTTCTGGCGCGTCCGCTTTCAGATGACCCTTTGGCGTTGAGGTTGAGGGGTCGTCTGGGAGGGAACTAACATCCAGCTGGGTTCACAGCCACATCATCCGATTCAATGCTCGCCCGTCGATATTAGACAAATGATGTTGCGGGCGAGGCCATGTTGAACTTTTCTTGGATCGTAAACCTTGATAGCAAGAAAAAGGAGAAAGGCAGCATGAGCGAAAGTACTGTTCTCGATTTTAAACCGCGAGCTCGTGGACTGGTGGTTGGTGATATACCCTGGCTGGCGCGAATTTCCGACAAAGCTCGGGCGCACCTGGAGGGCCGCATTGGAGATTACATCTATCCCTGCGGAGCAGACCAGAAGTTTCTCGATCAGGTCAAGATGGATGGGGAAGAGTTCAAGAAGCTCGTAGCCGAATGCCCGGATGACGATGCCTTGATCGAGCGGATGCGGAAGATACTCGCCGAGCGAAACATCGAGCTGGAACGGGATTTGCTGTTTGGGCGGGTAAAAGAAGGGTGAAATGGGCCCGTTTGCGCCAACGACGGAACGGATAAGCGTGTCTGAAAGGATAGTGATCGATGAGCATTAGCGCTACGTCCCTCCCCTCCCGATCGGCGGTCGAGCAGCTGGTCAGGGAAAGCGTCTACCGGCATCTCGGTATATCGCAGGAACTTGGTGAATCCCCCCCTAATCCGTTGGTGGTCAACGTCAGCGCCCGGCATTGCCACCTGACCCAGGAAACCGTCGAGCAACTCTTTGGCGAGCGGCATCAACTCACTCCTGTGAAATGCCTCTACCAGGAGGGCTTTTTCGCGGCCGAAGAAACGGTCACCCTCATCGGGCCGCGCAGTCGCGTGATCTCGAACCTTCGAATTCTGGGGCCGTGTCGCCGTGCCAACCAGGTGGAACTGTCATTTTCAGACGCGATCGCACTGGGATTTGACTTACCTGTGCGTCTGTCCGGAAATATCAGTGGAACTCCGGGCTGTATGCTGATGGGACCTAATGGTTTTTCGGAAATGGCGGAAGGGGTGATTCGGGCAGCGCCCCACGTGCATATGAGCCCGGACGATGCATCCTACTATGGAGTAAGTGACGGCGATCGGATGAAGCTCAAAGTGGGGGGTGAAGTTGGCGTGATCTTTGACAACATCGTTGTGCGACAGTTACCTGATGTTCGCCTGGAGGTGCACATCGATACCGACGAGGGCAATGCTTGTGGCCTCGGGCCGGACTCACCCTGTGTGCTGAGCAGGTAAATCGCCGGGACTGCAACCAGAAGATCGGCATGTGCGGGGTCATGGAACTGAGATGGAATGGATTAAAGCTTTAACGGGAAACGGAGAAATATGAGCGAATCACTTGGATTGGTAGAAACAAAGGGGTACGTTGGCGCAGTTCAGGCCGGCGACGCCATGGTCAAGGCCGCCAACGTAGGCTTGGTCAAGAGCGTGCAGATTGGCGGTGGCTACGTTACGGTATTAGTTAGAGGGGATGTCGGCAGTGTAAAGGCGGCGGTGGACGCCGGGTCCGAGGCTGCCGGCAAGGTGGGCGAACTGGTCAGCGCCCATGTCATACCACGGCCCCATGACGATCTTCTACAACAGTTTGGCTTGTAACTTTTTGCATTGCCGAGACAGACACAGAATGGATGAAAGGAGCGCATTTACATGGCAAGAGAAGCACTGGGCATGATTGAAACGGTGGGTTTGACACCCCTGATTGAAGCAACTGACGCGGCCTTAAAAGCGGCCGATGTCACCATGAGCGGCTGGGAGAAAGTGGGCAGTGGTCGAGTAACCGTATTTCTGAAAGGCGATGTCGCGGCTGTAAAAGCGGCCACGGATGCGGGAGCGGAGGCAGCCAGCCAGGTTGGGGAGGTCGTGAGTATTCAGGTGATCCCGCGTCCGCACGACGATTTGCAAAAACTCGGTCGCTGGCTCTAATTGGATTGCTGAGCAGAAGATTGAAGATCTTAGTCGCCAATCTCGGATCCACATCCTTCAAATTTCGCCTTTTCGACATGGGCGAGAGCGGGGAAGTCATGCTCGCTCAAGGAGGCTATGAACGCGTAACGGACTACGGCGAAGCGATTGAGCAGTGCCTCGGTGAGTTGGAGGATGACGGCTGCGTAGTACATCGGGGAGAGATTGAAGCGGTTGGGTTCAAGGCGGTATTAGGACGTAACCTGACGGGCTGTGTCATCGCTGATGAAACGGTGATCGATGCGCTCGAGGGTTTCGCTCAGGTTGCACCGGCCCACAATCCTGCGTATGCAGACGGCATACGACAATTTTCCCTTAGGCTCCCGGGCGCGATGCGGGTGGCTCTGTTTGAGACAGCCTATTACCAATGGGCAGCCGATTCGAGCCGCCGCTACGCAGTGCCGCAGTCCTGGTATGACGCCGGGATTCAGCGGCATGGATTTCACGGGGCCAGTCACAAATACGTAGCCGAGCGATCCGCAGAATTGATGGGCCGTATGGATGTCGTCGATCGTGTTCGTCGGCTCTATGTAGATGGTCCGATTCCGGTCTCCGGTTCCCCTCTTCGCGTTATTTCCTGCCACCTTGGGGGAAGCAGCTCGATTGCCGGCATCTGTGACGGCGTCGCCATCGGGTGCAGCTTGGGTTTCAGCCCGCAAAGTGGTTTGCCGCACAACAATCGCGTTGGCGACCTCGATTCCATGGCTATTCCCTTCGCGATGCGAACACTGGGCCTGAGTCTCGAGGATGTGGAGCGGGATCTGTCCCGTGAAGGTGGACTCTGGGGTCTGTCCGGGGTCAGCAATGACATGCGCGACATACGGGAAGCAGCGCAACAGGGTAATCCGCAAGCGCAACTTGCCCTCGATACGCTGGCACACGAGATCCGGCACTGGATAGGGGCATTTTTCCTGGAGCTTAACGGCTGCGATGTGCTCGTATTCACGGCTGGTATTGGTGAAAACAATCCTGAGCTGAGAGAAAACGTGTGTCGAAATCTGGACGCGCTTGGCATACTGCTCGACATGGATAGAAATCGGGAAGCGTTTGCCAACGAAGCGGTCATAAGCCAGGCCGATTCCGCGACCCGTATCGTGGTGATGCCCACCAACGAGGAACTTGTGGTGGCCCGGGAAACTTACCGACTGGTTAACGCTGTGGGGCACCGAACGACAGCGGCTTGATTTTTTAAAAGGAGGAACAATGACACAGAAAGCAATTGGATTACTGGAAACTCGAGGCTTGGTGGCTCTGGTACAGGGGACCGACGCCATGCTCAAATCCGCCAACGTGGAATTGGTGGGTCCGATGAAGCAGGTTGGTAGCGCGCTGGTAACGGCGGTGGTGACGGGAGACGTTGCTGCGGTCAAGGCCGCCACCGATGCCGGCGCCCAGGCAGCTGGGGCAGTTGGGGAAGTAGTGAGTGTTGAGGTGATTCCCCGTCCTCACGAGGAGGTGGCACCGATTCTACCGAAGGCAGTGGCCAGTCGGGGAAGTAAATAGCTGGTCAGGGCATGTTCCTTGCGGAAGTCATCGGCACCGTGGTTTCGACCAAGAAAGACGAGACCTTGCGGGGCAAAAAGCTCCTGATTCTGCGCCCATTACTTGTGGACGAGTCGGATCCTTCGCGCTTCCGCAAGGGGGTGAATACGATTGTAGCCGTGGACACCATGGGTGCTGGCAAAGGAGAATATGTGCTGTTTTGCCAGGGGAGCTCTGCCCGCCAGGGAGCGGGCATGCGCTCGCTGCCGATTGACGCCGCAGTGGTAGGCATTGTGGATTCCGTGGAGGTCTTGGGGGAGCGGATCTACAGCGCTCATCACGGTGACCACTCCAGACAGTGAAAGAGAATGAAGTGGAAATGCCCGCGGGTTAGAAGCGGTCGCGGCAGCGCGAACAGAGATCGAAACGGGAATGCTTTATGGATCCGAAGTTGGATGAGAGCGCTATTCGTAAGGTAGTGGAGGATGTGCTGCAGCGCCTGGGTCAATCGAAGGCGGCACAGTCAACGCCTGCGGTGACCAGGGGCAACCGGCGCAGTTCGATCCCAAGTCGAACGACGCAATCGAACAGGCGGCGTCCGCAGGGCATTTTCGACGACGCCTATGATGCCTGCGAAGCAGCCCGAAGCGCGTTCCTTCAACTTCGGGAAGCGGGCCTTGATGGACGTAACCGCGTAGTGCGGATCATCAAGGAGTTGTGCGCACAAAAGGCGAATGAGTGGGGTAAACTAGAACTCGAGGAGACTAAAATCGGTCGGCTGGACCATAAGATCGAGAAGCTGCGGATCATCGATCTGGTGCCCGGCGTTGAATGGCTGCGTCCCTATGGTATGAGTGGGGACCATGGCATAACCTTGGAAGAGTATACACCTTTCGGGGTGATCGGAGCGATTACCCCGATTACTCATTCCATTCCCACGTTGAGTTCCAACGTCATCAGCATTGTGGCCGCCGGAAATGCGGTGGTTTTCAATCCTCATCCTGGTGGCGCGCGCTGCGCCATCGTGGCGGTACGGACATTCAACGAGGCGATTCATCGAGAACTCGGGATTGAGAACCTCATCTGTTGTATTGAGCATCCCACATTGGAGTCGTTCGCGGCACTCTGTAAGTGTGAGAATGTTCCGTTGCTTGTGGTCACTGGAGGTCCCGGCGTGGTCAACGCCGCTATGAGATCGGGGAAGCGTGCCATCTGTGCGGGTCCGGGCAATCCTCCGGTGGTGGTCGATGAATCGGCGGATATTGAAAATGCCGTCACGGGTGTCATCAAGGGCGCGGCTTTCGACAATAACCTGCTCTGCATCGGCGAAAAGGAAGTTTATGTGGTCGACGCGGTGTTCAATACGTTTGTAGCTGAATTGAAACGTCAAGGAGCGGTGGCCCTGACCGACACGCAATTGGATCGATTGAGTGCCGCCGCCTTTTCGCAGGAGGCGGACGGGGGAGGCTGCTCCCATGCGGTTCTCAATCGCGACTTTGTAGGCCAGGATCCGCCCGTGCTGGCGGAACATGCGGGAGTGCAGGTGAACCGGGGTACGGAATTGCTTTTTGCCGAGACCCCGGCCGATCATGTTTTCGTCATCGAAGAGCAGATGATGCCCATGGTTCCCGTGGTCCGTGTCGGCGATATCGAAGAAGGCATTGCGTATGCAGTGGAGGCGGAGCATGGCTATAAGCATTCGTCCATGATCCATTCGAGGAATGTGGACAACATGACGGCGATGGCTCGGGCCCTGGACACTACCCTCTTTATCAAGAACGGTCCCTGCATGGCCGGGCTTGGCCTGGGCGGGGAAGGCTATCTCAGCTACTCGATCGCCACGGTCACAGGAGAGGGCATTACGACCCCGAAGACGTTCACCCGCACGCGTCGGTGCGTCATGGTCGACAACCTGCGAATATACTGAATGCAGCTCTGTCGAATAGACGGCAACGTCGTATCCACTGTATGTCATCCCAGTCTGCACGGGTTTCGGCTCCTTATTTGCCAACCACTCGATTGCGAGGGGAGGGATGATGGTGCGCCGGTGGTGGCGGTCGACTGCCAGGGAGCTGGCCATCATCAACGCGTGTTGATCACCGGTGATGGGGTGGCCACCCGAGCGTGCGTTAAGGACGATACTTCACCCCTGCGTTTCATGGTGGTAGCAGTGTTGGATGAGGAGGGTCCCGGAGAGGTTACTAGCTGACGGGCGGCCTCGCGAAACGAACCATGCGTTTAGGTCAAGTGATTGGCAGAGTTACCCTGAGCATCGGGGAGGAAAGCTATCGCGCGGGACGCTTCCTGCTGGTCCAGCCTCTGGCAAGCAACCAGATCGCCGCGGCCCGCCCGTGGACGCTGGCATATGGCAACAGTATTGTCGTCTATGACAGGCTGGGCGCCGGAACGGGCGACCTGATCGGCTACGTGGAAGGGCGTGAAGCCGGTTTTCCTTTTCCCCAGCCGACGCCTGTCGATGCCTACAACTGTGCCCTTGTCGACGCCGTATCCTACAAACCCCCGAAAGTGCATGAAGAAGGTCATTAGCGCTCGAGAGATCGAGCAGATTCTGAGAGGGGAAGGCGATGTCCGGAAGGTACCCGCGGATGCGCTGTTAACGCCGTCGGCGCGTGAAGTATTGCGTGAATTCGAACTCGAGAGGGCGAAGACACAATCCGGCGGCTCGGCGGACGAATATGAGCCCATGGTGGTCGATAACGAGTTTCGGTGGGAACCGGGTTCAGACCCCAGGCCAGGTGCTGAAATTGAAGCATTTTTCCGCTCGCCTGCCATCGAGCAAGCAAAGGCGAGTATCTGTGAAATCGGCAGCCGAATCTGGCGGAAAGACTATGTCGACGGCAATGGTGGAAACATGACGGTGCGAGTCGGTGATAACCTTGTACTTTGTACGCCAACATTGATCTCGAAGGGTTTCATGACTCCAGATGATCTCTGTCTGGTTGATATGAAAGGCAAACAGTTGGCGGGTCGGCTGAAGCGGACCAGCGAGGTGCTCACGCACCTTGGTATCATGTCCCGTCAGCCGAAGGCGAAGAGCTGTGTGCATGCCCATCCGCCTCACGCTACGGCATTCGCGGTAGCCTCGGTAAAGCCGCCCACTTGCATGATTCCGGAGTCCGAAGTCTTTCTGGGCGAGATCGGTCTGGCCCGCTACCAGACACCGGGTTCACCCGAAAATGCGGCAGAGGTTGGGGAGATAGGCGTCGATCACCAATCGATCATCATGGAGAATCATGGCGTTATCACCTGGGGGAAGGATGTTGAGGATGCGTATTGGAAAATGGAAAATACGGATGCCTACTGTAAAGTGATCTGGATCGCATCGCAACTGGGCAATGGACTCCATACATTTGGCCAGGACAAGCTGCGTGAGCTTATCGCCGTGCGCGAGCAGCTCGGTATGCCCGACAAGCGATCCCAGTGGAAAGAATGTGAACTCTGCGATAATTCCGAATTTCGACCAGGTGTGGTTTGCCAGGTTGTTCCCTCTCCTGCACCCTCGGATACTGGGCCGATGACCGAATCCCTGATCCAACGTATTACCGACAAGATCATGAAGGGTCTGGGAGGCTGAGCGATCGCAGCGAGCGATCGAGGAGGATATATGAAAGTAACAATTATTGGTGGTGGTGGGCGGGTCGGTTCAAACGCGGCTTTCGCCCTGCAATGCGCCGGCTTGGTGTCCGAGATCCAATTGTTGGATGCCAACCGGGAGATGGCCGTAGGCGAAGCACTTGACCTTCTCCATGGCACTTCCGTAGCGGGCGACCAGCGTATCTACGAAGGTGATTATGAACGTGCCCGGGACAGCGATATTTTTTTGATTACGGCCGGACTTCGCCGGCGCCCCGACGAATCGCGGCTGGATCTGGTAAATCGCAATGTCGACCTGTTTTCCCAGGTCATCGGCTCGATTCAGAACACAGGATTTAAGGACAGCGCCACCGTAATTGTCGTATCCAACCCAGTGGATGTGCTTACGCAATTGGCGGTTAGCTTTCTGGAACTTCCCGCTTCCCGGGTCTTGGGGCTGGGGACGATGTTGGATACGGCTCGCTTTCGTTCCCTTATTGCCGAGGAGCTGAATCTGGCGCCCACGCAGGTCAAGGCCCTGATTTTGGGAGAACACGGAGATACCATGGTGCCGATCTGGTCGTCGGCTACGGTGGCTGGTTTGCCCTTGACCGGTCTCAGCCGGTGCACGCCTTCGTTCCAAAGCAAGGTCTTTGCGCGGACTCAGGCCAGCGGGGCGGAAGTGATCTCCCGCAAGGGCGGCGCCGGATGGGCCGTAGGATTGACGATTGCCGAGGTGGTCCACGCGATCGCTCTGGATAGGCGACAATTGCTGCCCGTTTCCTCGTTTCAAGAGGGGAGGGTCTATGGACTACGGCAGGTGTGTCTCAGCGTTCCGACTGTGGTCGGTCGGACAGGTGTCGTCGAGCATGTCGAGATCGCCTTGTGGCCAAAAGAAAAACAGGGCCTGCACGCCTCCGCAAGCACACTGCAGAAAATTCTGGCCGGGCTCGCCAGTCGCTAGCAATAGGTCGGGCTTAGCAGTATCCTATCGGTGACGGCCACTGGGTCCCGATGGGCTTGGGCGTATAGTATAGGACGCGCAAGCGTACGGTCTTGAAGGCATGGATCTAAGATGGCCCGCATGATTGTATTTACGAGTTCGATTGCTTAGTCGTAGCTGGAGCCTTTCGGCTTCAGTAAAGGTCTGACCAGCAATCGCAATGCTATCTTGAGTCCTCCCCGCCCGAGACGGGCTTGAAGAGCTTCACATGGCTCTTGAGTACTGCCGGACCGGCCAGACCGAGGATCACTGTCCACGTCCAGTTCGCCTTGGCGATTCCATGTTCCGCCAGTAGGAGACCGATGCGAAATAAATAGGCTGGCAAAAAATAGGTTTACAGGAGAAGTTTCGTTTGATTTAGAGAAGTTATGCACTTACGAAGGGTAAATATGATTGGAGTAGATCCGTCTATATACCACTGTATGTCACGGATTGTGGGGGGAGAGTGGTATCTGGATAACCGGGCCAAGGAGGTCTTGAGGAGGCAGATTGGAAGGGTCTCCACCTTTTGCGGAGTGGAGGTTCTGACCTATTGAATTATGAGCAATCATTTTCATCTGCTGGTGAGGATACCGGAGTATGGAGAAGTTACTGATCAAGAAATACTAAGGCGCTTTTCGATTTGGTACAACCGCAGCCACGGGCGCTTTGTGACGCTGTGGGCGGAGCGATTCCGCAGCGTGCTGATTGAAGGCAGGCCCTTGGCATTACAGACAGTGGGGACCTATATCGACTTGAACCCGGTGCGTGCCCATCTTTGCCAGGATCCGAAGCGATATCGCTTCTGTGGCTATGCGGAAGCGCTAACCGGTCCCGCGATGGCAAATCTTTATGATCCGATCGGATCATAAAGATTTGCCATCCAAAGGATGAAAAGCTGGTGGAACGAAGCCCGGCTGGGTCGCTCCGATTTCAGGTGCTGTGATTTCTTGGTGGAGGTTGGGTGTAGGCAGACGGCCGCCGGTGCTGGAGGAGGGGGAGCCGGCCGCGGAACCGCTCCACGGCGGTGTTGTCCACCTCGGCATAAACCACCATGTCGCGACCCTCTTCGCCTTGTGCCAGGATGGTGCCGTGGGGCGAGACGATCAGACTTGGCCCGTGAAAATGAGGACCCTGCAGGGCCGATCCGACGACAAAAATGCCGTTATCCATGGCGCGCGACCGAGTGGCCAGGATCCACTCCGGGCCGGGACCCAACCAGGCCGTTGCCACCAGGGCCAGCTTAGCACCGTTATGGGCCAGGGAGCGTCCTGTTTCGGGAAAGCGACTGTCATAGCAGATCCACATGCCGGTCGGCATCTGCTCGAAGTCGGCTACCGGAAAGGAGTCACCGGGCTCTGCCCATTGGTTTTCGGTTTCCCAGAGGTGGACTTTGCGGTAACGTAGAATTTCATCCCCTTTGCGGTTCAGGAGAACCATGGAGTTAAAGCGCGAATTACAGCTCGGTTCAAATTCCGCGATGCCACAAGCCAGTCCAATTCCGTAATCACGCGCGATGCGCTGCAGCCGTGCGAAGGTGGGGCCCGGAATTGATTCGGCAAGGGGGCCGATGCATTCCGGTTTCAGATATCCTGTAGTAGCCAGTTCGGGCAGCGCCAGCATACGGGCCTGCTTCCGGGCCGCCTCTTTCACGAACCCTTCAATCAATTCGAGATTTGCCGTAATATCCCCGCGAACGGCTGTGTATTGGGCAGTGCCTACAAGCATGCGACGACTCATGGGCCGGTGACGTCATTTGGCAAGCCTGACCGCGAATCAGGCTGACATGTAGGGAAGAATTCGTGATTTTTCTCGATCTTCGCCCTTGGGGAGTGACCTATATTCTTGCCGTCGGCATCGGTTCGCTCTAGCTTGCTGAGAGTGATCGATGTGTCGAGCCCAGCAAGCCCGTGGGTGGTATCCGTCTACAATACCCCGGGCCACGCCTATGACGTTCATGTTGCGGGTCATCTTGCCCTCGTTGCGGATGGCAAAGCAGGACTGAGGATCATCGATGTTTCGAACCTATCGGCCGTGAGCGAGATCGGACATTACATTCCCCATGATGGGGACGTCAGAGGGGTGGATGTGGCCGGTCACAATGCGTATTTGGCCTCGGGAAAACGGGGTCTCGTAGTGGTGGATATTTCAGATCCCAGGAACCCGATCAAGGTGGGGCGCTTCGATAAGCCGCGCCGCGCCCGGTCCATTCAGGTAGCGGGCTCCTACGCCTATGTCGGGGATCTCAAACGGCTGAGAGTGCTGGACATCTCGGATCCATCGGCACCCCGTGAAATAGCGTCTTACAAGACGCCGGGTAATGCGGACGACGTTTGCGTTGTGGATGCGACTGCCTGCATCGCGAATTATGATGCGGGCCTTATGATTCTTGGCATGGAAGCGCAGGGGAATTGAAGTGCGCGGTGGAATCCTCCTCGCGATTTTCCGGAGAACCGGGTCAGGCTTCCCTTTCTCTTGCTCGACTGAATAGACGACGCATGCTGGAGTGAGTATGAAAAGGGAACTTACCTTGGGAGCGGCTGCTGCTTGTTTGTTCCTACTCCTGCTCAGTTGTTCGGGGCCTGCGGCGCCTGCGCCTGAGGTGACGGAAGCTGATATCGCGCCGTTCTTCAGCAAACTTGACGGTATCGCTGCAGCCCGCAATGCGGAGGAACTGATTACCTATTATGCGGATGACGCAGTGCCGATAATATACACCAAGGGCCCTGACGGCAAAGTCGAGCAGGAGTTCGATCGCAAAACCTTCTCCGAAATGATGGCTGCCAACTTTGGCAGGACGCTCGAATATTCCTCCGAACGGGATTTCTTATTGATAGCACCTGGCCGAAAGAGAAGCGAACTCATCGTGGAAAGTATGCTTGTGGAAACGATCAGGTCAGTAGATCAGACGATCAAATCGACAAGCCGAAATGTGTATAGATTGATGCCCGATGAGCGCGGGTTCCTCATTAGGTCCCATACAGCCGAGATGATCGATATCCAGGTGATCCCGGTCGCACTCCCGAAACCCGAGACGGGAGAGGACCTGGAAAAGCATGGCAAGGTGCATGCCGTGGAGCCGGTGAAGGTGATGCCGGGGCCTTAAAAGCGCTTCCAATGAACCCGCATGACAGTTTTTTCGCTGGGGAAGGACGGCGGCGCCAAAGGATTGGCGCCCTCCAGATTGCACGGCCGGAAGGTTCATGTTCCAAGCCATACTTGATGGCCACCGGCCTCAATGAGGAACCTCTAAATCAACCTCGTCGATTGCCAACCTTTCCCGCTCCTCACGGAGCGAGCTACATGTAGCCCTCTGCGTGAGCGGATGGACCGGATCTCGGGTTCATTGTCAGCCATAGGTGGTGGCCCCGCGGCTTCGGTAAAGGACCTCTCAAGGAATCTGAAGTGGGATCGTTGCCGTCAGTTGCGTGCGCTCAGTGGCCCTTCGCTCAGGTCTGCTTGAACGAACAACCTCAACACCCTCGGCAGCCTTGGGCTCAGTGGACTCACCTCGGAATCCGCACGGAGAAACAATTCAGGCTCAATCGTGTTAAACGAAGCAAGGGCATTGATTCGGTCCGTTTCCTGGAGTAGGTCAGTCGAGGAAGGAGTATTTTGGCAATGGCTCGCAGATCCGACACTAGCATGCCTGCTGGCAGGTGCAAATCAAGCGGCGCCTTTTTGCTGTTGATTGCCGGTTTTACTCTATCCGCGAATTCGGGTAGCATCAATCCCACCGCCTCCAATCGCTGGGTAGCTTCTTTGCGGGGCGATTTTACCGACAGCGACGGCGACGGCATGACGGATGTTGCCGAACGTAGATTTGGTTATGACCCCCTTGACGCGGATAGTTTTCCTCCCCTGGTTCAGCCTCTGTCGGTCGAACCGGAGACATTAACCATTTCCTCTTCGCCGCCCGGGCTGAAGGCATTGGCGCCTTACCTGGAAGTGCTGGAAAAGGTAGAGGCGTCGCAGCTCGGGAATTTGCGTCTTCGATTCACGGCGCCGCCTACGGGATCAATTGCTCTTAGAATGAAGTATGATGGAGTTCCCGCACTCTTTGCCACCGTCAAAGACGGCTATTTGATCGACCTGGCTTCGCTTCCTTTGCGGGGACGCGAACGCCTGAGTTTCGTATTGCACTATTACGGAGAGGACGGTAACTGGCGTTCTGCCAGTAAATCCTTCGTAATCAACCTCGCGGAGTTGGAATTCCCGTTGCGTAAGCTGGGTGGTGCCGGAAATCGACTTGGTTTTATTTATGATGATGATCTATCGGAGGAGTCGAGGTCGAAGTACGAACGCTACCTGCGGCGTCTTTATCCGCTGCTGCATGCTAATCTTGGCCCTCCGGCAGAGGTATTTAACGTTCGCTTTGATTTGAGCGAAAGATCGGGGACATTCATGTCCGTTGACTGGGGACGACGAATACTGACCAATGGCTCCTTTAATCCCAGACTCATCGCGCACGAGTTGATTCATGCCTGGAAGGGCAAGTACCTTATTTCGAGCGACAACCACTGGCGCTTTTCGACCGATCTCCTCGGCTTCGAAGAGGCCATCGCAGAAGGAGGTGCGTTCGTACTGATGCAGCAGTATGTACGGGCTTATCCCGACGATCCGGCTACGATCAAGCTGTTAAAGTCGAAACCCTACCAGTATTGGAGTCACAAGACTTTTGTTTACGACAGCATCAATCACCTTCCCGTAACCGGAGCAGGGGATTTTTTTGCTGATTCCAAGTCCGGTGTTTACTATCTGCGCTACACGATTGCCGCCACCACCGTACAGCTTCTGGTGGAAGCAAATTCGGAATTCCTTCTGAAGTTTCACCGCGCCTATTACGATACTATTAAAGGGGATCCGGAATGGCGGCCCAATCGCGATGACATCGTGGCCTTGTGGGCCGGTTTGGTTGACGAGCTCCAGGGTTATCCGCTGAAGGATTTCCTGGGCAGCATTCCCGTATTCAATGGCACGAAACTCGCCCAGGGGTTCTATTTTCAGAACGAGATTCGTCCCTACGGCCTGTCCGGTGACTTTCAATTCGCCCCCATATACATTCGAGAGAACGGCAAGATGCTCTGGTGGGCCTATCCCCGCGACCTTACCGGAAAGGCTGCCCTTCCGGAGTGGCTTCCGACCTTGGAGGTGAACACGGAGAAGTACGGTAATCTGATCTATGTGGATACCCAGGGACTGGACGCGGAAGTGGCCGTGCACAACGTCTACGGTGATGAGGTTTACCGCGAAGTGCACCAGACGGGTGATTCGGGCCTGAATGAGAGCGGTGCACCCGTCGGATACGGCTGGTTCCGGCCGCCTCACCTGCAAATGCAGAACTTCCCCTTCGGCTTATATACGGTCACGGTAACCATGGAGCAGTTTCTTCCCCAGGACCAGAAGGCTCGTGAGAGCTGCTCCTACGCCTTTGAATTCCCCCAAAATAAGAGGTAATGTGGTTATCCAATATATACCTGCTGGTAAACGAAAATAGGGTCGTTCGACCATGAAAAGGAAAGAAATTAGGGGTTCTGTGGATGTTTTCCAGGGAATTTCTTCTGTATGAATGAGCAATAGGTCAGCACTTGCTCAAAGTTTTATTTGTTTGAAAAGAGCCGCATTTCCGGCGGAACTGAGGCGACTGAGGCCGCGCCCGAAACACATTACTTTTTGAAGCTTAGTTTTCAAGGGCCGGACTGGGTATGACGAATTCTCAAATGTCCGGACAGCAAAGGGGAACTTCACAGGTGGCTGTGGGGAGAAGCGGGGAGACGCCGCCTGCCTACCGGCGACACATCTTCAGTCTCCTGCTGCTCACTTCCGGGTTCTGTGGGATTTCTTATGAGGTCCTCTACGGTCGAATCCTGGGCAATCTTATCGGTGATCAGTTTGCCGTAAGTGCTGCGATACTACTGACATTTCTGGCAGGTATTGGATTAGGCACGCTCTTTGCGCATCGCTTGTGGCCTTACCTATGGGCGGTGGAAGGGGCCATCGGTCTGTATGCCATGACCATGGCTGCCGGTTCGGGCCTACTCGATTCCTTCCTCTTCACCGCTTTTGCTCACTCGCGATTGCAATTGTGGGCACTCCTTGGAGTCTGCATCGGGCTTGTGCTGATGCCGGCTTTCCTCATTGGGACGAGTCTTCCGCTTTTTGCCGGGTACATGAGCCGGCTTGTTGAGGGGCTCGTGTTCTCGCGTGTCTATGCGATCTACAACCTGGGCGCGGCCATTGTTGTGCTGCTAATTGAATTCGGGCTTATCCGCAGGCTTGGCATCCGGGGAGGAACTGTGGCCATCGGGATCCTGAATCTGCTGGTGGGAGCGACCCTATACTTTAAGTACACAGATCTGCGCAAACGCAGCGCGGTCAGAGCAGGCTGGGAAACGGCCATCAACTTCCCCCGACGACATGTCGGGGCACTTGTGATGCTGAGCGTCGCGTCCGCGGTGTTCCAGCTCAATATGATCAAGCTGGGGGAGTGCCTGTTCGGCCCGTTTCGTGAGACCTTCGCGCTCATTCTGACGCTCGTTTTTCTCGGCCTTGCGGCGGGCTCGACTTTAGTGCGATTCCTACACCTCTCTTTCGATATGGCTGTGATGCTGGTTCTCTTCGGTCTGTTGTGGATATCGGGAGGCTTCACCTGGTGCAGTCAAATCTACGCCACACACTATGCGGCGGCGTCGGAGAACTACTGGATGCTGGTCGGCCTGAAGCTCAGCGTCCTTGCCATCCTCATGTTGGGACCCGCGATTGCCTTCGGCGCGGCAATTCCTGCCCTCATCACGAGGCAGCTCGATGTGGCGCGCGAATCCGGCCTGCTTCTCTTCGCCTCCTCAATGGGAAACGTGGTCGGATTCCTGGTCATGGTGTTGTACCTTCATCAACACCTCGATTACGGCGTAGTCCTGATCATTGTAGCCGCCTTTTCGGCGGTAGCCCTGGCAGTCCACGGCCCGGTGCTGGCCTATCGTTCTCTCCTGGCAGTGGTGCTCGTCGGTTTCTGTATCATTGTGCACGAGCACTATTGGGACGAAGGGCTGCTCTATCTGGGACATACTTCCTTTCATTCGGCGGAGGATCTTGCCGAAGAGCGATCCGAGTTGGAGTCTCTCGAGGTTTTCAAGGCTCCGCGCGATGTATTCTCGATAGTCTGGAAAGACGACAGCCCCTATTTTTTTATCAACGGATATGTAAGCATGGTTCTCGATTCTCCCTGGGAGCCGATGGTGGGGGGCCTTTCAGCCGTGTTCTCTCCCCGTCCTGACCGTGCCTTGGTTCTGGGAGTAGGAAGCGGCAATACCGCGGCCGTGGTGGGCTTGCTTTTTGATCGCACCGATGGCGTCGAGATCAACCGGGCGGTGTTGGATAATCCACACCGGATGAAGGCCTATAATTTTGACATCCTGCACATTCCCGGAGTCCGGCTCATCCACGACGACGCCATCCGATACGTCAAGGGAACCGATGCGCGCTACTCCCTTATCATCAACACGGTGACGTCTCCACTCTACTTCAGTTCGGCAAAGCTTTACACGCTGGAATTTCTGACTTCTGTGCGGGCGCGCCTGCTTCCAGCGGGAGTCTATGTGACCTGGGCGACTCCCGGGTAGGCGAACGCGGTATTGAGATCATGTTGAAGACGCTCGGGGAGGCGTTTCCCTACTGCGGCTTGGCCTACGTTCGGGCGTCTTATTTCTTACTCCTCTGCTCTGAATCACCGCTTCACGTTCACCAGCCCGAAATCGTGGCCCGACATCCGGTCCTGGGCCCTCACTTTCTCGAGGAATTTGAAACCGACCCGGCCTTGCTCGCCTACGCCTTCATGCACCCCGATGCGCCTGCCCTCGTCGGTAATCCTGACACTCCGGTGAACACCTTGGATTTCCCGGCACTCGAGTTCGAAATGACTCGACTGAGGAAGCGGGGTTACCGGGAGTTCCAGTCGCGACTTCGCGATGCCATGAATCTGGCCGAAATTGAATCCGCGTTCACACCGGAACTGGACTTCAAACCGGTCAACCTGGTGATCCATGCGGAGAATGTGCTGGGCGACTCGCGCTACACGCTACAGTGGGAGCGTCTGGTGCGCGTGCAGGTGTCGAATTACGTTGAGCAGTATTCCAGGGCCGTCATTTCCCAGGAGGACGGCGAAGGGACAGCCGACGCCTTCCACAACCTCGGCTTCAGGCTCCTCAAAAGGGATGCCTACGAGGATGCGATCGTTGCTTTCAGAAAGGCCTTGGCAATGAATCCCGAGCGCAACAATACTTATTTTAACCTCGGTGCCTGCTACGAGAAACTCGGGAAATATGAAGAGGCGCTGGAGAATTATCGGGCCGAGCTCAACGTCGATCCAGATGACGAGGATGTGCCCTACCGGGTAGGCCGGGTGCTGGTCAAGATGGGGCGAAATCAAGAAGCGGTTGAGGAGCTGATGCGTGCGACCGAGTTGACCCCTATATTCCGTGTCTTCTTCTATCTCGGGCAAGCCTATGAAGGCCTTGGAGAAACAGGAGATGCTATCGCTGCTTACGATCGCGCGCACGCGATTCAACCTGATCACGAGGGTCCACTCAGTGCGCTTGAACGACTAGCCGACAATGATACACGATAGGGCGTGTCGGGCGATTTATCGGACTTAGATTTCGGTAATTCTGGGAGAAATCAGGGCTACAATGTTTTTCCAGGACTATTGTTGTTGCAGTTGGCCTCGAGCAACCATGCCCCTTTGATCCAATCGTCCGTCTCTTTGAGAGTCTGGAGCTTCGAGGGAGCGTCCTGCCACACCCCATTCCCACTTACTGCAAGCGTCCACGATCCGCTTCCCTTGAGGTCGATGGCGAGGGCGTGAGGTTGCCCCGGTTGGGTGACGCGGAACGGTTCGCTAAATAGGGAAGCTTCCCGCTTCGCCTCGAGTTTAAGAGCGTGGCTTCCGGAGCGGCCGAAGACAGCTTCGTCAGTCATGACGACAATGTCAGTGCCGAGCGAAACGTCGGGAGAGATCGACCATCCTGCAGGCAGACCCAGGGGAAAGCGGGTATTCCGCAAGAGATTCACAGGCTCCTCGAGCAAGATAAGCGGTTCTTCCGCTGAGAGACCAAGAGCAATGGCGGCCAGCGGCGCCCAGAAGAAGGTGATTATTCCGGTCGGGCGTAGTATTCCTTGCAGGGCATGCGGTTGGAATTTCAGTCTCTTTGTCATGGCCTCTGCGAAGTCATTGCTGTGCTCTTGCCAAGTCCAAACCTCATCGAGGTTCGAAGGTTTGCTGCTTTAGACCGTTCCTTAGGACAGCGTGAAATTCGTTCAGGTTGCCAATGATTCCGAGCCCCAGGAGTTGATAGGCGATGTTACCGGCAGATGTTGCCTCGAGATTGAGGGAAACTGCGGGCAGACCAGAAAGATCGGCGACGCGCTGACAGAAAAGGGTGTTGCGCGAGCCGCCACCGACAATCTGAATGCGCTCGAAGGTGATGCCCGAGTTTCGCTGGAAACGCTTAACCGCGTCCGCCACCTCCTTGCCGAGAGAATCGCAGATTAGACGCACGTATCCAGAAAGGCCGTGGGGAGCGGCAATTCCTCTTTCTGTTAGCTGCTGATCGATCGCCTCGCGCATGCCGCTGGGGTTGAAGAGCCGGGAATCGGTGATATCAATGAAATGACCGGATGCGGTTTGGGCGGAGGCGCTGTCGATCAGTTGAACCCATTCTCGATCATTTCGTGGACGGTCGGTAAACGAGGAGAGGATCTGCTCCAACAGAAAAAGGCCTGCGATGATCTTGTTGGGCCGGTATGCGCCGTTGCCTGCCCGCTCGTTCGAAATCCCGAATTCGAAGGCATCGTCGGAGAGGAGGGGAGCATCGATGATGGAACCGATCAGGAGCCAGGTACCGGCGCTGACGATGATATCTTTTCCCGCACGCGGTACGGCTTCGAATGCACAGGAGGTATCGTGGCCGGGCACGAGGATGACTTCAAGGTCGGACAAGCTCTCGATATTCTCCACGCGACCCATTTTGATCCCCGCCTTGGCGGGTCGGCTCAACCAATGTTCAGGAATACGGAAGCGGGCAAGGGTTTCTTGATGGAAGTCGTGGTCGCGAATATCGAGCATTTGGGAGGTGCTTGCGACGGAGAGCTCATTCTCCATTCGGCCCGACAAAAGGAAGTTGAAATAATCCGGAAGCCAGAGGCAACGTTGGGCCAGACCGGTGATTTCGGGAAACGACTCGATCGTTTCCGCCAATTGTAGAGCTGTGTTGTAGTTGATAGCGGGAATTCCGGTCCAGGCGAACAGCTGGCGATCCTCACCCGAATCCTTGATGGATTTGAGGAGGGGCTCCGTGCGTTCGTCGCGGTAGGAGTGGGCGGGAAAAACGAGCCGGCCGTTTCTGTCGGTTAAGACGCAGTCAACCCCCCAGCAGTCTACTCCACATGAGGCCAGGTCTGGAAACTGCTCTTTAGCCAGGAGCAACCCCCGTTCGATCTCCGTGAAGAATCCACCAAGATCCCAGTAGTAATTGGTTCCCAACCGGTGGTATGCGTTGGGAAAGCGATGGATTTCATTTAGGGCCAGACCATCCTTGGAGTAGGAACCCACGATAACGCGGCCGCTCGTGGCGCCCAGATCGATCGCCGCCAGATGTGTGGTTGACATGGATGCAGATCCAAATAGCGGGCCGGGTATTCAGCAACTTCTTTTAGCCCGCTTTTCTCACCAAACACCAATTTCTGAGATTTTCGGGTTAGTCTTGGTTTGGGCTGTCATTGGTCGATTATCTGGTCTAAGGTGATGAACTCGGCTGCCGGTTTCGACGGCAGCCGCTGAACGTTTAGAAGAATCAAGGAAAATGAGCATTTTCGCACCCATAAAGACAGCGCCGGCCGATCCGATATTGGGGTTAACGGCCGCATTCCTCGCCGATCCGAATCCGAACAAGATCAACCTTGGGGTCGGGGTCTACAAAGACGAGGAAGGCGCCACCCCGGTATTGGATTCGGTTAAGCGAGCCGAAGCTCGAATTTCGCAGAATGAACGCAGCAAGAGCTATTTGGCAATCGAAGGCAGCGATGATTACCTTTGTGTGGTGCGGGAATTCATCTTTGGCGTGGAAAGCCCGCTTGTCGTGGGTAGGCGCCTGGCGACCGTGCATGCGCCGGGAGGAACGGGTGCATTGCGGGTAGCCGCTGAGTTCATTCACCGCGAGCTTCCCGGTTCCACAATGTGGGTGAGTAGTCCAACCTGGCCCAACCACGGGCAGGTATTCGGGTCGGTTGGCTTGGAGGTTAGAGCCTATCCCTATTTCTGCCCCGAAACGAATAGGCTCGATGCCAGTTCTATGTTCAGTGCCATCCGCGCCATGCCGGAGGGAGATGTGCTGTTAGTCCACGGTTGCTGCCACAATCCCTCGGGTGTTGACCTCGGGGTCGCCGAATGGCGGGAACTGGCAGAGGTGGCCGGCGAGCGCAATCTGTTGACCTTGGTGGATTTTGCCTATCAGGGCTTTGGTGACGGTCTGGAGGAGGATGCCGCTGGCGTGCGTATTCTGGCCGAAGCGGGGCTTCCATTCCTTGTAGCCAACTCGTTTTCCAAAAACTTCGGACTCTATAATGAACGTGTCGGCGCGCTCACGGTGGTTGCAGAAGACGCCGCTGAGCAGGAGCGTGTGCTCAGTCAATTACGAATCTGTTGCCGGTCGAACTACTCTACTCCTCCCGCCCATGGAGCAGCTATCGTGACCACCATATTGAGCGACGAGGACCTCAAGGCCCAATGGCAAGAAGAGTTGAAATCCATGCGCGACCGCATTAACAACATGCGTGTGCTCTTTGTAGGAAAATTGAAAGAAAAAGGTGTGCGGCAAGACTTCTCTTTCATTGAGCGCCAGCGAGGTATGTTTTCTTTTTCAGGCCTGAATCCGCAGCAGGTGAAGGCGTTACGGGAGCAATTCGGTATCTATATTGTCGGCTCAGGCAGAATCAACGTCGCCGGAATAACACAGGCTAACATGGATCCGCTTTGCGAGGCTATAGCGGCTGTGGTATAGGTGGAGTGGGGCGGCTATTTACTAAAATCTCGAGCCGTCCTTGCACGAACCGCACAGCGCGACCTCAATGCCGAGTTCGGCGGCAAGAGCTGCTTTCGTATACATGGCCAGATCGGCCTCTTCGGCAGAATTAGCGTAGGCGACCTGGATGTGGTTAGCCTTATGGCGCGCCATCATTTGGTCGCGAGATACGCCATAGGTAACCGCGTGCATGATCGGCCACTGCGGCGTTGTGCTCTTCAACCGTCTCTCCGTTTCCTCATCCGGCAGAGAGACGGCCTTAGCTCGGCCCAAATCCATGTTGAGCTTGCCATCGGCGACGAAGATTCGACTCCACACCAGTTCACCCGGCCGAGCTACGCCCTTGCAGGTCGACCCGCCGAGGCGGAAGTACATCGGTGGCTGCCGCTCGCCCACGGTGCCCTTGAAACCATTCGTGTGATGAGCAGGCGGCGTGGCGCCGCTGATTTCGAAGACCCAGACATATTCGTCGGTGCTGCCCGATGGGTCGAAGTCACCCCACCGGAGGTCGTGGAGCGTGTTCTCCGGTGGTTGCTCCAGGGCGCGGTGAACGCGCTGCGTGAAAATGCCATCCAGGCCTGCGCACTCGTCAACTTCGTTGAAGTGAGTAAAGGGATACCCATTGGCAATAATTTCGTCGGCGTTGTTTCGAACGGGCGGCCGTTCCGAGTTATTGAGCAAACCCTCCACGAGGTCGGAGGCCGGGCAGAGATCCTTCAAACCCTGTTGATATTGTATGCCCACGGCCTCGCAGCCGAATTCGTCGCCGATGCGCAGAGCGGCGATGTACATGCGGCACTGATCAAGCACCTGATCTTCAGTCAGATCTGTCTGCGGGTCGGGGCCGTAGTTGAAAGTCATGCCCCGTTCGAGAATCCAGGCGTAGACTTCACGGGCTTCGCCTTCGGGCACTTCCCGCATTGCGGCATAGAGAGCGCTTTGGCTTAAACGCTCTTTGTAAACTCCAGTGGAAAAGAGCAGTTCGTCCGGAATGATTGCGTTATACATGCCCATGCAGCCCTCGTCGAAGATGCCCATGATCGATTTATTCAGGCGCAAATCGTCTGCGATGGCTTTCGCAACAGCTACGGCCCGTGCCGGCGCCGAGGCCTCCTGCCAGGCCTGAACATGGTGCGTGGAATGGACAAGCATGCCCTTTTTCAACCATGTGCGAAGGCCCTCGACAAAAAACTCGTCGTCGAAGTTTTCGCTCCACAGGGTCGAGTAGTCGACTCCCGCCTTAGTCAAGCTTCCATTCAAATTGAGCATACCGACAAGGCCCGGCCAGGTACCCGACCAGTTAGCCAAGGTCAATATGGGGGCTTCGTGGCTGATGAGTCCGTGCAAAACGTGGTGGCTGTATTGCCATACGCTTTCGGCGACGATGATCGGGAGCTTGCGGTCGATCTTAGAGAACACCTCCATGCCCTCTTTCTGACTTCCGATAAAACCGTGCTTCTGCTCTTCCTTGAAAGGGTGAGCCCTGGTGAGAGTGTAGCCAAGATCGCCCACGGCAGCGGTAATCTTTGCTTCCATAGCGGCTTGGGCCGGCCAACAGACCTGGTTCGCAGAGAGCCGCAGGTCGCCGTTGGAGACGAGAAGGACTGTGTTATTTCTGTTTTGCATGAGAGAAAAAGTACCTGCAGTAAGCCTGCGAATGCTATTTTAAGCCTAGAGTTGGAATTGAATCAAATCGAATGTCGGCGGACCTCAACAGAGCGTGTGCAGGGTGATCTCGGGCGGGCAGAAAAATCGGACGGGGATCCCGGTCGCTCCGGTGCCCCGAGAAGTGTAGCCCCACATATGGCGGTGTTTCCAATGCCCTGCCAGCATTCGCGAGGGGCAGTGACCTCTCCTGGCTATAGCGATACCTCGTGGCAGGCAGATTTGGCCGCCATGGGTGTGGCCGCAAAGATACAGGGAGAACCCCTTGCGAGCAGCCGCCTGATAAAGGCTTGGCGAGTGGGCCAGCAGTATCGATGCCCGACTTCGGCCCCCAGGTGGAACCACCTGATCGAGGTCGTGGGTCTCGAAGTAAACCGGATCGTCGACCCCCGCCAGGTGAAGCTCTGCTGCCTGGCGGACCAGGGGTGTGCTCTCATTGAGCAGAATCCGAATGCCCATTGATTCCAGGACCGGCACCATTTCAATGGTATCGTGATTACCCAGAACCGCGAAGATGGGCGCGCGCAACGCCGCCGCCAGGCGGCGCGAATCCCGAAAGGCGCTGCCGTTGTCGGTATATGCAGCATTGCGAAAGTCTCCCGTGATTACAGCCAGATCATAGCGCAGCCCTCGAACGTTTTCCAAAATCACCTTTACGAGTTTTCGATCCAGGTCGAAGTGAAGGTCGGAGAGGTGAAGTATTCGGTAGCCTCGAAAGGGCGCCGCCAGCCCTTTCAGCTTGACCTTGTGTTCAACTACTTGCAGGTCCAGATAATTGTGGTAGCCTCGTTCATAGAGAGAAGTCCAGCGGAGTATTCGTGCCAGCCACGGATAGAATACACGGGGTCGCCGGAATCCCACTGGAAAAACCCCCCGCGATGCCCATTGGGTTTCCTGCAGGGCCTGAAGCTCCAACCTCGCTTGGAGGCGACCGGCCCCCAAGCGTTTGTAGAGAGATTCGGGTAGAGTGTTCTTTTCTGGAGCCACCACTTCGGAAGCATTCTTGGCGGATTTTCGTGTGAAACGATGCGAATTGTGGCAACCTGTCAATGTTGCCGGGCGAACTTAAGCTTTCTGATTGTTGTGACCGGCGAAAGCGTCAGAATAGTTGAGGCGGTGATCTTGAGCTCCTTTATCACCTGGTAACATGACCGAGAATAACCGAGGCAGAGAACGACACCTGAAGTTTGATTCCGTGATCGGCGCTATTCACGATGTCGCCGAGGGTCGACTGGTGATCGTTACCGATGATGAGTGCCGGGAAAATGAAGGGGACCTGATCATGGCTGCTTCCAAGGCGACACCGGAAACAGTCAATATGATGATTCGTTACGGAAGCGGGATAATCTGTGTACCGACGACCGATACGCACCTGCGAAGACTGGGAATCAACCCTATGGTTCAGCAGAACCGGGAATCCCATGGAACCGATTTCGCCGTATCGGTAGATGCAGCAATGGGAATTACGACCGGAATCAGCGCCTACGACCGCACCCTTACCATCTCAATACTGTCGGATCCGAACGCCACCCCGGACAAACTGGTACAACCGGGGCACGTGTTTCCCTTGAGGGCCAGGCCCGGCGGTGTGTTGGAACGGGCAGGACATACGGAAGCTGCGGTCGACCTTGCGGTATTGGCGGGGTTGCCGCCCTCGGGGGTGCTTTGCGAAATTCTCAATGACGATGGCACCTGCGCGCGCTTGCCCGAACTCATCGAATTCAAGAGTGAATTCGGCCTCAAGATGATTTCGATTGCCGATCTGATAGAATATCGTCGCCGGCGCGAGCAGTTGGTCGAGTGCATCGCGAAGGACGCGCTTCCGACTTCCTATGGTGAATTCGACCTGCGTATCTACGAAAACCGAATAGACCGGAGACAGTATCTTGTATTGAGTCTGGGCAAGCTGGATGCGAGCCCGACCCTGGTCAGAGTGCATGCTGAGAATCTATTAGGAGATGTATTCGAAGCCAGTGAGATGGGAAGCCGGTATTCTCTCGTCAATGCGCTCACGCGCATTGGTAGAGAAGGGCACGGGGTGATTGTCTACATCACCAAACCTCACGGAGGGGTTCACATATTGAAGGAGGGGATCGACAGCCGACGGCATCGACTCACAACTGCAGGTATGGATTTTCGTGATTTCGGAATCGGGGCTCAGATCCTGGTGCACTTGGGTTTGCGCAAAATCCGGATCCTCTCCGGAACACCCCGCAGGTATAAGGGCCTGGAAGGGTACGGTCTTGAGATTGTGGAGCAAATCCCTTTGACTCATGAGTCGAGATAAACCGGAGCGATTGTCGATTGAAGCCGCATTGCTTACCATTGGCATTGTTGCGGCCAGGTATAATAGCGACCTGGTGGACGTCCTGGTCCAACGCACCGTTGCGACGCTCCTGGAAGCGGGGGTCAATGAGGACTCTATCGAGACGATTCGAGTACCGGGTTCCCATGAAGTCCCTTTCGCATTGAGCAGGCTGGCTGAAAGCGGACAGTTTGACTGTCTCATCGGACTCGGTGTTGTTGTTGCCGGGGAGACCTCACACGCCGACGTGATCTGCCATAGTACCAGCCAGGCCATACAGATGATAGGTATGAATTCCGGGATCCCTGTGATATATGGAATACTTGGCACTGAAACGCGCGCTCAGGCCGAGGAACGATGTCTGGGGCCCATTGACCGAGGCGCAGAGTTTGCCGCCGCCGCCTTGGAAATGGTGTCGGTAAATCAGGGTATCGGTGACCGCTGGCTTGGTGACTTGGTTGAGAATAGCGGAGACCTCATCTCTCTTACTGAAAATGAAGGCGGCATCGAGGGCGATAGCGCCGGCCACGAAGGCAGCGGAGAGGATTCGAAGCCGTCATGAGCGTGCGGCGGGAAAATCGCATGGCGGTGGTCCAGTTTCTCTACATGTGGGAAATCAACCCGTCTGAAGATCTGGCAAAGGAGCTGCTCCGTTTCTTTTCCGAATACGATCAACCGAGAGGCTATTTTGCTTTTGCCGAAGAGTTGATTCATGGCGTCTTGCAGCGATTGGAAAGCGTCGATAGCGAGATTAAGGTGTATGCGCAGAATTGGAGCTTCGGGCGCATAGCGAAAATTGATCTCGCTATTCTCAGAATGGCGATTTTCGAGTTGCTCAACCGTTCCGATATACCGCCGGTAGTTTCCATCAATGAAGCCATTGAACTGAGCAAGGTCTTCTCCAACGAAGATGCCAAACGCTTCATCAATGGAATTTTGGACAAGGTTGCCGAGAAACTCCAGCGACCGCTCAGGCAACCGGCTGTCGATTAGGCGATCACAGGATTCAGATGATTGGCGTAATCAGGCAATTTCACGAAGGTCTCAGTCGGACGAAGGAGGCGTTGTTCGGCGCGCTGGGCGGCCTGGTGGGCAGGAAGCGAATCGACGAAGCCACTATTGATCTCCTGGAGGAGTCTTTTTTCGGAGCCGATTTCGGCGTCGATACCGCTGAAGAGATCATTGAGGAGATTCGTCACGCCTACAGCAGGGATCGTGATCTGCGGGGTCGAGAGGCCGCCGAGATTGGAGCCAGCGTGCTGCGAAGCGCCCTGAAAGACTCGGAAGGTCGGCTGGCAGTGACAGGGCAGTCGCGGCCCGAGGTCATTTGTCTTACCGGAATTAACGGCTCCGGTAAGACGACGGCGGCGGCAAAACTCGGCTATCGCCTCCAAGCTGACGGACGATCGGTGATGCTGGGCGCCTGCGATACTTTCAGGGCGGCAGCCAATGAGCAGATTCGGATCTGGTCCGAACGTCTCCATCTGGACCTGGTGTCGAGCCACCAGGGCGCCGATGCCGCGGCAGTTGCCTTTGATGCTTACGATGGGGCCACCCGGCGCGGCCGCGATGTGCTCATCCTCGACACGGCCGGCAGACTGCATACTAAAGGAAACCTGATGGACGAGCTAAAGAAAATCCGGAGAGTCCTGCAAAAGCGCGATCCGTGTGCCCCCCATCATTCCTGGATCGTAGTGGACGGGAATCTGGGGTCGAATTCGATCCAGCAGGCCCGGGTGTTTCATCGTGAATTCGGGCTCACCGGCGTGGTAATTACTAAACTGGACGGTAGCAGCCGGGGTGGTGCCCTGGTGGGAATCTTCAGAGAACTGAAACTGCCCATCTACTTCGTGGGTTTGGGTGAACAGCCGGAGGATCTGCAGGAGTTCTCGGTGAATGATTATGTGAACGCAATCTTTGGGCTGTCATGATAACCGAGGAACTTTCGGTTAACCTTGGACAGCGGAGCTACCCTATTGTATTGGGAACCGGCCTGGCATCATGCATCTCGGAAAAAGTTGAGAAGATAACGAATTCCGGAAGGCCCTTTGCGGTGCTGACTGATGAAAAAGCAGCGGCCGCGCAGCCGGAGTTTTTCGAGGCCTGCTTTTCCGGACTTCCCGTCCTGAAAATGAGGAGTGGGGAGCAAAGCAAATCGATCCGGCAACTGGCGGAAGTCTGGAATTTCCTCAGCGATCAGCGTATTGACCGTAGCGGCGGCCTCTTCATTTTCGGCGGTGGAGTCGTTGGTGATCTGGGCGGATTCGCGGCGGCCTCTTTCTTGCGTGGCATCTCCTTCTATCAGATTCCCACCACTTTGCTGGCCATGGTTGACAGTTCCGTCGGTGGAAAAACCGGAATCAATCTCGAGTCCGGAAAGAACCTTGTCGGCGCCTTTCATCAGCCGAGCGCCGTGTTCGTGGATACCGGCCTGTTGAATACTTTACCGCCGCGAGAATTTCCTGCCGGTATGGCGGAAGTCATAAAATACGGTATGCTCGGAGACGCCGAACTCTTCGATCAACTAAGCACTACGGTAACGGTTGACGCGGCAGACCCTCGTTTGCCGGGAATGATAAGGCGGTGTTGTTCCCTCAAGGCCGATGTCGTTGCTGCTGACGAACGGGAGGACGCCGATCACGGTGGACGGGCCTTGTTGAACCTGGGACATACGTTCGCCCACGCTATCGAGGCGACAGCGGGCTATGGTGATTACCTGCACGGCGAAGCGGTGGCGATTGGTCTGAGCCTGGCCACACAGCTTTCTGTTCACTTGGGAAAGGGGGACTGTGCCGAGGTAAGTCGGGTCAATGATCTCCTGCGGAGATACGGTCTCCCCACAACCCTTAAAACCCCGTTGCCCCTCGCTGACCTCATGTCGGCCATGGGCCGAGACAAGAAGGTGCGAAAGGGCAGGTTGCGCTTTGTCATCATGGAACAAATCGGTAATGCGGTCACTGCGGACGGTGTGGAAAATGGGTTGGTCGAGGTGCTTTGGGGGCATGCGGGGTCGATCTGATTTACTTTACTTGAGCGGGTGGGCAGGGCAAAATACCCGCGGGCGCATCGGCGTTGGGCTCAGCTAAGGATCGCTCATGTCCAGCATACTGCCGCGGCGAAACGCGAATCCGATTTTATGGCCGCTTTTGACGAGAATATCGTCCGGGAGTACTTCGAACTGCACGGTTTCCTCGTGCGGCAGTTGCGCAAATATCAGGTGCAGTCGCGCAGGAAACTGGCGGAAGAGGAAATCGATCTGCTGGTCTTTAATCCAGCTTTTGCCAAGACCGAGCGTAAGCCCGGCTTTCTCCTTTTCTCCAGTGAGCTGCCCTATATTCATCGCGCCGTAGTAGTCGTAAAAGGTTGGCACTCTTTGCGCTTTACCCCGTCCATGCTACGTAGCAGTTCTGAGATCTTTGCTTTCCTGGAGAAAAATGTGCTCAAACAAGCGGAGGCCCTTTTCAATGTTCCCCACGATGAGGACCGAACCGATGATTACCTCCTGAAAACACTCGTTCTGCCGGGCCTGCCCACCGCCGAACCCCATCGCTCGGAGAGTATAAGACTTCTCAGGGAGCGAGGGGTTGACGGTATCATATCATTTCGATCTATGCTCATCGATATAATGGCAAAAGTGGAATCTAACCGGAATTATCAGAAATCTGATATACTTCAGATTCTGCGTATTCTGAAAATCTACGACTTGGTGAAGGAGCCCCAATTGGAATTGTTCGGCGGCCGTCGCCGTGAGCAACGCCGGTAGCCTGTTTTGGTCCTCCTAAACTCGATGGTGTCCTGACATGATACACCCCACAGCCGTGGTTCACGTGCAGGCCTCGATAGAAGATGATGTCCGGATCGGACCTTACTGTATACTGGAAGAGGGCGTCGTGGTGGGCCGGCAATGCGTGCTCGACGGGCACGTCGTGCTGAAGAGAGGGACCGTAGTCGAATCGGGTGTCCGCATAGCCAGTTTTGCCGTTGTTGGAGGAGAACCGCAGGAACTGACGTTTGACCGAAACACCACGAGCTCAGTTCGAATTTGCAACGATGCTGTGCTTCGAGAGGGCGTGACGGTGCATCGATCAATACGCGAAGGCGGGGCTACCGAGGTCAAGAGCTGCTGCTACCTCATGGCGAATGCGCATGTCGGTCACGATTGCATCGTAGGAGAACACGTGATTTTAGCCAACAACGTAATGTTGGGAGGATTCGTTCAGCTGGGCTCTTATTCATTCGTCGGCGGAGGAGCTGGATTGCACCAATTTATCCGGGTCGGTGAAATGGTTATGGTCGCGGGCAACGCGGCAATCTCGCGAGATGTACCGCCTTACCTGATGGTGGCGGAGCGAAATCTTGCCTGCGGGCTGAACCTTGTCGGGCTGCGCCGTCGAAAAGTGGGAACGGCGGCAATCTCCGATCTAAAAACCTGTTACCGAGCGGTACTCGTGGCTAGGGGGCTACCCGCCGTTAATGCACGGGCTGCGTTGGCCGACAACATTTGGAACACTCCATTCGGCCGTCAGTTTATAGAGTTTTTTTCGGACACAAAGCGAGGCTACGTGCACACTCGCAGTCGGAGCTGACGCCATGATGTGACGTTGACACAGAAATCAAGGAGTTTGCAACATGCCCTTGCGTTCGTCTCCTGGCTGGAGATAATTAATTAAATGAGCAGCACAGGTGTAGTCAGTTTACCCGAAGGTGTCCGGGCGGGCAATGAACTTTTGATCCGCCTCTCGGAGCAGGCTGGAAGAAAAATAGAAGCCCTAATGGCGCGTGAGCGCCATGGAGATTTACTACGGGTGGCTATCACCGGCGGAGGTTGCAACGGCTTGACCTACCGAATGAAGTTCGTGAAGGAACCGCGCCGGGGCGACATTCTGGTAGAAACGGCGGGCGTGACCGCGGTAGTGGATTCAAAGAGTGCCCTCTATCTCCGCGGGACCGAGCTAGGCTATTCCGACCAACTGGTAGCCGGTGGTTTTGAATTCTCGAATCCAAATGCAAAATCGAGCTGCTCGTGTGGAGAAAGCTTCAGTCTTTGAGATAATAGGGGCAACAGCCCCCTGACCGCCATGCCCGCCTTTAGGATGGCATGGACGAAATGAGTCCATTTGTAGCTGCCTCAAATGCTGGGACGCAAAAGGAAACTGCTGGAGGATCTCAGCTTTGCTAAATGAACCTCCCCGACGCAAGCGTCGGGGTATCGGGCAAGGAGAACTTATTCTCTACCACAGTGTTAACTGACGCAGATCCTCCTTCGGCTTGCCCTGTTCCAAAACGTATTTCTCCACCATCGCCCAATTCCCTCTCTCCCCAACCGTCCCCACGTAATACCCTGAACTCCAGAATCTTCCTCCCCAGAGTTCCTCCTTCAGCCACCGCTCCCTCTTGAACAACTCCCGTGCTGTGATACTCTTGAATTTCATCACGATACTTCCTGGCGCTATTTTCGGATGTGCCCCGCACAGTAAATGCACATGGTCTTTATCCATCCCTAGGGCCTCCAGTTCTATTTCATAGCGTTCCCCTATCCCTCTGGCCGTTTCGATCATCACTCGCTCAATCCGCTTATCTATCAGCGCCTTCCGATACTTCACCGGCATCACCACATGATAGTGGATCTCCCACACACAGTGACTTCCTCGCTTTACTCGACTTTCTTCCTTCCTCTCTCCCACCCTCTCTTCTTTATCAAGTCAGCCACCCCGCAGCAAGCTACGGGGAATCACCAAGTTGATGTGATTGCCAGCGTGGGGCTGGTATCGTTGGTGTTTTGGTTCCTTAAGCAACATGCGGAAACCTGGCAGCGCTTCTTGCAGACTGTCACGGGCTACCCCTTTTATATTCAAGGGGTGACCCACTTGCAGGACCAGGGATGGCTTTTCCTGATCATGCTCTTCAATCTCTTTCTGGCTCTGAAGATGATTGGTTTCTACAATTTGGACGTTTTCACCCCAATTTCCCGCATTCCCATCCAAAGTTTGAAGGGAGTCTTTCTGGGCACGGGATTAACCGCTATCATCTTTAACTTCCTCTCTATCGTTACCTTCAACCGATCGCTGCTTTTCGGCTTCGCTCTACTGTTTGTCGTCTATCTGATAGTTAAGGAACTGCTGTTTCGTGTTTATCTCACAAGACGATATTATAAGGATCGGCCGCTTCAGGCTCTGCTAGTCTGTCCGGCCGAGGAAGTGGAGCAGCAACTTTCCAGCGTTTCCCTCCGGCATCTATCCAGCTTGGCCATTAAGGGAATCATCTTAACTACGGATTGGCAGCGCGAAGAAGAGCCGTCATGGAAGCCGCTCATTGCGGGAAAACTGGACAAACTGGAAGCCACCTTGGCCAGGGGCCTATTTGACTTGGTCTTTCTCGGCGATATGCTCGGACAGGCTGCAACGGCTCAGAGAGTTCTCGCGGCCGCTGAAGAGCAGGGCGTTGAAGTATGGTATCTGGCCGATTTCCTGACGCCTTTAATTTCACGACCGGTGGTTGACGAATACGGTGGCCGCCCGGTCATTGTCTTTCGCACGACCCGTCACACTGATGGGAGGTTCCTGATCAAGCGCCTGTTCGACTTGATGTTGGCTACTCTAATGTTCGGGTTTGTGAGTCCAGTCTGGCTTCTCGTCGCGCTTATCGTGAAGTTCACTTCAAAGGGCCCCGTGATCTATTGCCAGGAGCGTACCGGCTGGAAGGGAAAACCGTTTCGCATGTATAAGTTTCGCACCATGGTCTATAATGCCGACACCAGATTAGACGAGGTCAGGATTCACAATGAAATTCGCGGTCCTGTATTCAAGTCCAGTGACGATCCGCGGGTGACTTGGATCGGACGGGTTCTCCGACGCTTCAGCTTCGACGAACTTCCCCAGCTCTTGAATGTCCTCAAGGGCGACATGAGTCTGGTTGGTCCACGGCCCCTGCCGCTTTATGAAACCGAAAACTTCGGGGCCTTTAAGGACTACCGGCGTTACAGTGTACTTCCGGGTTTGACGGGACTTTGGCAGGTAAGCGGTCGAAATCGAATCGAGGATTTTTCGGATTGGGTGCGCCTCGATCTGGAATATATCGATTCATGGAGCTTGTGGCTGGATATCGTAATCTTATTTCGTACCATTCCCGTGATTTTGTCGGGAGATGGCGCCCGCTAGCAGAGGATGACATTTTGCCGTTCGATTAGATCCCATTGGAGAAAAGTGTTGATATGTTGGGAGCGTTGCCCAAGAATATCTCTAAGTTTAAGGATCTGTATTATTCGTGATGGCCTTTGTCGGCCGTTACATAAGGACCAAGAAGGATTGAAAATTGATTCTGTGGGGTGGCAGGTGATCGAAAGAGCCGCGGGAATTCAGGAAACCACGTGCCGTTGACCGCGGGTGCCCTTTTTTATGTCCTGGTCTCAGGTCTTCTACCTTTCCTTCTGGGATTCTGCCCGCTTCGGCAGATGCCATACCAAGCCTTCAGATCGATGCTGCTGCTTGTCCCTGGACGATACCTTGGGCAGCGGGGCCTTTGCGGACCATTTGACATAAAATTGAGTGTTTGACCCCCTGATAAACTGATGCCCAGACGTTCCGGTTCCGGCCGTGGCCGACGCCACTTTTCGTATACACCACGCATTCGTAAGAATGAGAGGATTCGCGTTCTCGAGGTTCGCGTTATCAATCCTGACGGTAAACAGATCGGTGTCATGGCCACCGAACAAGCGCGCAGGTTAGCTCGACAGCAGGGTTTGGATCTGGTGGAAATTGCACCTACGGCACGTCCTCCCGTCTGCCGGATACTCGATTTCGGCAAGTATATGTACGAGCAGTCGAAAAAGGGAAAGGACTCCAAGCCGCAAAGTTCTAAAATAAAGGAGGTGCGGATGCGTGTGCGGGTAGAACAGCATGATTATTTAACCAAACTGCGCCGCGCCGAAGAGTTTCTGGGCAAGGGAAACAAGGTCAAGCTCTCCTTGATGTTCAGAGGCCGTGAGATGGAGCATCAGGACTTGGGCTTCGATGTGGTCAATCGCGCCATTGGAGACCTATCCCATATCGGGGGCCGAGAGAACGAGCCCCGATTGGTCGGCCGAAACATCACCACCGTACTGGCGCCGCTTCCTCCCGACCGCCGCAAATTCAAGTATAATATGCCTGAGGCCGTTGGCGAAGCGAGTTGATGTACACTCTCTTCGGTAGGGTCACTCATTTATTGTATGGATGTTTCGTATTCACCTTGCTGGTGCTTCCGTATGCGGAGACTGCGCTTGAGGGAGCGAAGGACCAGGTTCAGATAGGCGATCGGGTTTTTTTGAAGCTTGGCGCAATTGCCGATCGGTTAGGTATGGTTCACCAATGGCAGGATCCGCCCAATGGTGTGAAGCTGCTACGCGATTGGGCTAGCCTCGAGTTCGAAAAAGACAAGCGAGAGTTCCTTTTGAACGGCCTGCGAGTCCATCTGGGATTTCCAATCCTGGCTCTGCAAAATGATCTCTTCCTCAGTCTTTCCGATTACGAGGCTACTGTGATACCAATATTGACGCCTCAGCCGTCAACCGCCCTGCCTGTTGCCGATTTTGTCGTGCTGGATCCGGGGCACGGCGGAAAGGACCCGGGAACCAGCAATATGAGACGCCATCTCATCGAAAAGGATATGACGCTCGACGTTGCCAGGCGATTGCAGCGAGTCTTGATCAGTCGCGGATTCAGAGTCTCCCTTATCCGTGGCAACGACCGGTTCATCGGACTTGAAGAACGAGCCGCTGGTGCGAACGACTTGGGGGCCGATGTTTTCGTAAGTTTACATTTCAATTACTTCCGCTCTCCTCAGGTAAAGGGGCCGGAGACCTATGTTCTGACACCGGTCGACCAGCCGTCAACGGCCAGATCCGAGATCCCGAAGGACGATGCTGAGATGGCTTCCGGCAATGCCTACGATGACTGGAACATTCTTCTGGGTTACTATGTTCAGCGTCAATTGGTTAAGCAGTTGGGACAGCCGGATCGCGGACTTAAACGTGCCCGTTGGCATGTCCTGAGGTCGCTCAAGTGCCCCGGGATTTTAGTTGAGAGTGGTTTCGTCAGTAATCCTGAGGAGGCAGCGAAACTGGAAACCGTTGCTTATCGCGAACGTATCGCACTAAGCATCGGGGAAGGAATCGAGGCCTACCGCCGTACGCTGATTCGACTCGAAAATGGCCGGTGAGATTCATTTTCGATGGAAGTAAATTGCGTCCCCGGACGTTATTTCTGGTTTCTTTGGCGCTGTCATTTGCCGAGTCCGTAATCGGATCTGAAATCAGGGAGCGGGCGGTTCTGGTAGTGGCCAATGGGGCAGACCGAGATTCGGTGCGGCTGGCTAGACACTATGTTCGGCTTCGCTCGTTGCCCGAGGAACATATCATCCTGCTGAATACCTCGAACAAAGAGCAGATTTCCTGGCCCGAATTCATCACCGAGGTCTTCAATCCATTGCGAGCGAAACTGGTCGAGGGAAAGTGGATCGACGCTATCGCCAGCAGCTTGCTGGATGAGCATGGTCGGCGCCGCTATGCCATCAGCGGACACGGTCTGCGCTACCTCGTAGTTTGCCGGGGAATCCCCCTTAAGATCGCCCATGACCGGGATCGTCCGGCTGACAGGCACCCTGCTCCTCAGGCGGATTCCTTTGGCACCAACGCAGCTTCGGTCGATTCCGAGCTGTCATTGCTGGCCGTGGATAATCATCCCCTTCGCGGCTGGTTGGCGAATCCTCTTTTCGGGAAAAAGGTTTCGAATCAGTTTACCGAAGATCTCGTCGTCCGGGTAGCCCGCATCGATGGTCCCACCCTGCAGAGCGCGAAGGCGTTGGTCAGCCGGGCCATTGAGGCGGAACGGGTGGGGCTTCTGGGCCGGGCCTACATCGACTATAGCGGACGTAACCCTATGGGTAAGAAGTGGTTGTCCCGAATTGAAACCCGCGTTCGGGAATTAGGATTTTCCGTGTCTACTCACCGGGAGCGACCTACGTTCCCCGCCTGGGCCCGGTTTGACGCGCCGGCGTTGTATTTCGGCTGGTATGCGGCAAACGCTCAAGGACCGTTCGCTCAATCCACTCAGGAATTTCCTCCCGGGGCCATCGCCGTTCATATTCACAGTTTTTCGGCGAACACATTGCGTAGCAGCAGTCTGGGGTGGTGTGGCCCCTTGGTCGCACGCGGAGTAACCGCAACCCTGGGCAACGTCTTCGAACCGTTTATGCCGTTTACCCACCATCTGGACCAATTCTTCGAGGCCCTGACCGAGGGTAGGACGCTGGGAGACGCAGCTTACTACGCGCTTCCGGTTCTGAGTTGGCAAACGGTCTTGATCGGCGACCCGCTTTACCGGCCGTTCCCGCCCTTGTCCGATGCGGACTTTGACCTTGAGCAGCCGCTCGGTTTCTATGGTCAATACGAGGTCATCCGGCGCCTGAACCGCTTGAAGAATCGGGGCCAGCCGGACCAGGCCTTGGCCGAGGGGAAGCGTGGATTCAAGGTCAACCCGGGGTTGGCGCTGGCCCTCGAATTAGCCTATTTGCACGAAGAATTGGGAGACGGAGACGCGGCAGTAAACGAACTACTTTTTGCCGATAAACTGACCACATACTCCAGCGATGATTGGCTTGTAGCCAAAGAAATTGCGGAGTTTCTAAAGGCGCATGGCCAGAAGAGGGCGGCTCTGAAAATCTACCAGAATCTGATCGCAGTCAGCGAAATTCCGGAAGCAATAAAGTCGTTTCTGCTGACTTCGGGTGCAGCTTCGGCCAAACGAGCGGGCGCTTGGGACCTCTGGATGCAATGGTCGCGCGGTTCGAAGCTGTATCATTGATCGCGCCAGCCCAAAAATCGGCGCTGAAAAGTGAGCGACGGGTTGATATTTCGAAATTCGTTATTTAGATTGATTTTTGGAATCATTCTAAAAAGATGGATCGATATCTTAGGAATGTTATGAACTTAAGTGAACATGCCAGCAAAGCACTGAGTCAAGCGTTGGTCCGGAGCGGAATGCGCTCGACACGGCAGCGGGAGCAGGTCTTCCAGGTGCTCTTGAACCGTCGCGACCACCCGACTGCCGACGAAGTCTATGCCCGTACCCGCATGGAAATGCCGACCATTTCGTTGGCTACAGTCTATAATTGCCTGGAGACCCTGGTGGAGTGCGGGCTTGTGCGCCAGGTGAATTGGGAGCGGGAACCGTCCCGTTATTGCCCGAACCTGGCTCCCCACGCGCATTTCCACTGTGTCGAGACGGGCCGCGTTTACGACATCGATCTGCCCAGCGATATCATGAAGTCGCTGACAGGGGTACTGCCCGAGGGCTTTGATGCCGAAACCGTAGAACTCTCGTTTCGCGGGAAGGGGAAGTGTCCACCCTCAGGATAACGGTGGGAGATTGAATTTCAATATGGGGGATCGGCGGCATGCGATTCCCGCACCTATAGGAAGCTATGCAGATAAGGAAAGAGTGCAGCAGAGTTGGAAACGGAACGGATCATGAACGCGCTTGAATTTCAAAACCTGACCGTCGTAGTCGAGGATAGAACCGTGCTCAAAGACCTAAGTCTGGTGGTGCCCCGGGGCGAAATCCACGCTCTCATGGGTCCCAACGGGACCGGGAAGAGTAGCTTGGCCAAGGCTGTGGCCGGGCACCCGAGCTATGAAATTGCATCGGGTGATGCCTTGCTGGACGGGAAAAGCATCGTGGGCCTGGAGCCCGACAAAACTGCACAACTGGGGTTGTTTATGGCTTTCCAGTATCCCAGCGAGATTCCGGGTGTAAGCATAGCGAACTTCATTCGGGCAGCTCTAGTGGCGCGTCTGGAAAAGGGTGAGGAACTCAATGCGGCTCAATTATACCGGACGCTCTACGAAAAGATGGATCTCTTGCAGATAGACCGGAAGTTCACTGCCCGGTCGGTCAATGAAGGATTCTCCGGAGGTGAGAAGAAGCGTTGCGAGATACTGCAGATGCTGATGCTCAAACCCACCTATGCCATCATGGATGAAACGGATAGTGGCTTGGATATCGATGCGCTGAAGGTGGTGGCTAATGGAATCAACCTCATAAGAGGAGACGATATAGGCATTCTCATTATCACTCACTATCAACGGCTCTTGAATTATATCGTTCCGGACCGTGTCCATGTCCTCTGGGATGGCCGTATAGTGCGGAGCGGGGGCAAGGAGCTGGCTTTGGAACTGGAGGAAAAGGGATACAATTGGATCAAGGAAGAACTTGCCGTTTCCGCCTGACGAGAGTGCCCGCATGAACGTCTGAAATGGTAGGTTCAGAAATGGAGCAACAATATGATTAAGAAACAGAATATCGACATTGATCGGGACATCGGGGATTTTCATTACGATACGAGTTACGGTTACGATGCGGGACGCGGCTTGTCCCCCTCGACCGTAAATTACATCGCCGAGGTCAAGGAAGAAGACGACTGGATTCGCAACTTCCGGCTGCGCGCCCTCAAGATCTTCGAGAGTAAGCCGATGCCCATCCATTGGGCCTCTCGGGACCTGGAGAATATCAAATTTGAGGACATTCGCTATTACTTGTCCAATGGGCAGCGTCCGAGCCGGTCCTGGGACGAGGTGCCCGATGATGTCAAAGAAACGTTCGAGCGCTTGGGAATTCCGGAGCAGGAGCGGAAATTTCTGGCCGGGGTGGAGGCACAGTTCGACAGTGAAGCTGCCTATTCGAACATGAAGGATAGTTTGGCCAAGGACGGCGTCATCTTTACCGGTTCCACGGAGGCCCTGCTGAAGCATCCGGAAATTTTCCGGCGTTGGTTCGGCAAGGTTATTCCCATCGCAGACAACAAGTTCAGCGCGTTGAATAGCGCCGTCTTCAGCGGAGGGAGTTTTATTTATGTTCCTCCAGGAGTCAAAGTCCGCCAACCCCTGCAGGCCTATTTTCGCATTAACGCCGAGAACTTCGGGCAGTTCGAGCGCACTCTCATCATTGTCGATGAAGGGGCCGAGGTCACTTATATGGAGGGGTGCACAGCACCCAAGTTCGAAACCACCACGCTCCATAGCGCGGTGGTCGAACTGATAGCTTTAGCGGGCGCTAAGATTCAGTATATCACGGTCCAGAATTGGTCCAATAACGTATTCAATCTGGTTACCAAGCGGGGCCTGGCCCACGAGAATGCCGAAATTAAGTGGATCGACTGCAATATCGGTAGCCGCCTTACCATGAAGTATCCCGGAGTTATTCTGAAGGGCAGGCGCAGTCGAGGCGAGGTCTTGTCCATTGCCCTCGCCAATGACGGGCAGCATCAGGACACCGGGGCCAAGATGATCCATGCCGCCGATGAGACGACGTCCAATATCATCGCAAAGAGTATTAGTGTCGGCACGGGGCGCTCGACTTACCGGGGGGTCGTGCACATGCCCAGACACCTCAAGGGCTGTAAGAACAACACCGAGTGCGACGCCCTGCTTATCAATTCGGATAGCCGCACCGATACCTACCCCGCGATCAGCGTGAGGGGAAACGGGAGCTCCGTTCAGCACGAGGCCAGTGTCTCCAAAATGAGTGCCGAGCAGATTTTCTATATGCGTCAACGGGGCCTCTCCGAAGGCGAAGCCATGAGCCTTTCCGTGAACGGGTTTGTCAATGATCTGATTCGCCAGTTTCCCATGGAGTACTCCGTAGAGCTCAAGAGGTTGATCGATCTCGAGATGGAAGGTTCAGTGGGCTGAACCGGGAACGCACCTACAGGAATTCGAACTGATGGACGAAACCGCAAGTTTGGTCGAAGTTCCCCAGGCACCCGTTCAAGCTGAAGTTAAGGCGAATGGAAAAGAACCGTTGCAAGGCTCTTTATTGACCGATCCGGGCACTTTTGCAGGACATCTGGAATCGATGCCGGACGGGCCCTGCTGGTTTCGCGAAAGGAAGGCCCAGGCATGGGAAACCTTCGTGTCTATTCCGATGCCGGACAGAAAGGACGAGGCCTGGCGTTTTTCGCGGACCCGCGCTCTGTCTTTAGAGGGATATCGATTCGAACCGCATCCGTCACCATCATCCGACGATTTCGGTGCACTGCTCACTGCGCCGCGATTTGTCGACGATTTCGCGGGACGATTGATTTTCGCGGACGACCATGAAATCGGGCGTAGTGCCATGACCGACGAGTTGCGGGCGCGGGGCGTAATTTTTACGAGCCTGAAAGAGGCCCTGCGGCGACATGACCACAAGATCCAGGAGCATTTGCTGGCCCATTTGCCTGAACTGGGTTCGCAAAAGTTCGAGGCGTTGCACACCGCGTTTCTTAGCAACGGAACGTTTCTCTATGTTCCACGAGGGGTTGAAATTGCTTTGCCGTTCGTAGTCCGCCATTGGGCAACGGATGATGGCAGCGCGGTGTTTCCGCATACTATTGTCGTCACCGAAGAGAATACCCGCGTGAACCTGGTGGAAATTTTCAGTAGTGCCGACAGCGCTACGCGACATTTTGTCTGCGGAGCCGCCTCTATCATTGCCGGGAAAGGCTCACAGGTTTCCTACAATGCGGTGCAGGATTGGAACTTGAATACCCTTTCGTTTCACCTGAACAGTGTGCTGGCCGGACAGGATTCCAACGTCAAAACAGTCATGCTCAACCTGGGTTCATATATGAGTAGGAATGAGCAGCATACCCGAATCGTGGGAGCTGGCAGCAGCGTCGAGAATTATTCGCTGAGCGTAGCTACCGGGTCGCAGCAGTTCGACCAGCGGACCTTGCAGACACATAGTGCCCCTAACGCCCGTTCAGATCTGCTCTATAAGAATGCCCTCTTGGATGATGCCCGAACCGTATTCTCGGGATTGATTCGAGTAGATCCCAATGCCCAGCAGACGGATGCCTACCAGACGAACCGGAATCTTCTCTTGAGCGAATCGGCGGAAGCCAATTCGCTTCCGGGTCTTGAGATTCTGGCCGATGACGTGAAATGCAGCCATGGTGCCACCACTGGAAGGTTAGATCCTGAGCACCTGTTCTATCTACAGACCCGAGGAATACCTAAGCGTCTCGCGCAGCAGCTCATGTTTTTCGGCTTTTTCGAGGAAATTGTTGGCAAACTGGAGAATGAGAAGTTGCGGGAGAAACTACGGCAGTTGATTCAGCGCAAGTTTCACGATTAATCGCCCTTGCCTGTGAATGGGGAAATCCATAACCGGAAATGATAAATCAGGAAGAGATCTATACCACACGCGATGTCGAGGCGACGGTTGTGCCCTATGGTGATGCCGTGAAGATTCCGGAGGGTTCGAAGGTTACGATCACCCATCGACTCGGTGGCAATTTCACCGTGGTCTGGGACTATGGAATGGCGCGTATTGCCGGCCGTGACGCTGATGCCATTGGGCAGGTGCAGGAGGCGACATCTGCCGACGAGGAATCCAAGCTTCATGATGCTACGCCGGCCGGCCCGCCCGATGAAGCATCGGTGTGGGAAGCGCTCAAGACTGTTTTTGACCCGGAAATTCCCGTCAACATTGTCGATCTGGGTTTGGTCTATGCCATGGTTATCCAGGAGGAACAGGGGAGATACGTGGTCGACGTCAAAATGACCCTGACCGCGCCCGGATGCGGTATGGGACCCATGATTGCGGAAGATGCCCGGGTGCGAGCGGAGCAGGTTCCCGAAGTCAGCGAGGCCCGTGTCGAACTGGTGTGGGATCCTCCCTGGCACCAGGAGATGATTTCCGAAGAAGGCAAGATGCAGTTGGGCCTGATCTGACGGTCTCTGTTCGAACCCGAGAAATTCGGAACCTCAATATGCTTGCCGGCGCATCGGACACCGTGTCTTTTTTACAGCGAAGCAACCTAATAGCTGAAGATTCCTTGCCAACCATGAAGACGATCGCAGAGATCGAAGAGAAGAACGAGAAAGAGGAACGCATGAGCATCGGACAGATGATGCAACGGCGGTTTCTCAGGGATCGTAAGGTCATCTTGTGGGGAGAAGTCACCGACGAATCCGCGCGTGACATCATGGAACGGCTGCTTTACCTCGAATGGAGCGCCCCGGGGGAGGAGATTACACTCTACTTGAATAGCCCGGGGGGCTCGATTACAGCGGGTATGGCGATTTACGATACCATGAAGCTCATTGCATCCCCTTTGCGTGTGATCGTCATGGGTATGGCCGCCAGTATGGCCGCGACCTTGCTTTGCGCCGGAGCCAAAGGGAAGCGGCTCGTCTACCCCCACTCGCGGGTGTTGATTCACCAGCCACTGATATCCGGACGCATGATGGGCGCCGCGGTCGATATTCATATTCAGGCGCAGGAGATGGAGAAGCTGCGCGAGGAAATGAATCGTATCTACGTGGAGACTACCGGGCAGTCGATGGATCAGATTAGGCGCGATACGGATCGCGACTTCTACCTGAGCGCGCAAGAGGCCATCGATTACGGTTTGGCCGATGCTATTGTGGATTCAATCTAGCAGAAATCTGCCGGACTTAGATTTTGGGGTTTCGGGAGGAAGTTGGAGAACGAATCCGTAGACAGCGTGACTCACAAACTCGCCGCCAACGCTTCGTAAGATTCGGCTGCAGCCAGCCGTCACCGTTTCCTGGCGCCGGCTGCGTAGATCGCGCACTTTTTCTTTAGCGTCCGGGTCGCTGCGCTCCGGTAGTGAGGAGCGAGGTCCCCATTCTGCAAAGCCTTTTGCAAGGCCCGGATACGATACTGATCCAGCCCCGGTTGATTGGATAGTTGATCGGCATGGCCGCCATACTTTCTTATCAGTGGTTCGGGACAGAGAAGCACGGGGAAAACGGGGCTGAGCCGCAGCCACAGATCGTAGTCCTCGCAGGCGGGAAGCGATTCGTCGAAGACGCCCACGCTATCAAATACCTCCCTGTGAATGATAACCGACGAAGGGGAGATGGCACATACGGGAAGACATTCACGAAAAATCCATCCCCCTTTTTTCTGATAAATACGGGGAACTTTGACCTGCCTTCCGTTCCGTATCCAGATTTCTTCGGAGTGAACAATCCGGTATTCAGGATGTGCCTTGAGCGCGTCGAATTGAACCTGAAGTTTATGCGGGAGCCACTCGTCGTCGGAATCGATGAATGCGATCCAATCCGTCTGCGCTGCTGCTATGCCCGTGTTCCTCGCGGCGCTCACCCCACGATTGGGTTGGCCGAGCAGCTGAACATTGGGAAATTGTCGGCTGACGAATGCCCCCGAGCCGTCGGTAGAACCGTCATCGACAACGATAGTGTGAGCACCTCCTGGGCACGTCTGCGCACTTATGGAAGCGAGGGCGCGGGGTAGCTGCTGAATGCGATTGTAGGTGGGAATGACCGCCGTAAATGACGGATCCGAGACGGGCTTAGGGATATTGCTCATAAGCCCTCCACCGATCGCACCTCTGTACTAGAATCCGTCAGCATCTTGTTTTTCGAGCAAGTTTTTTGACACGGATACTCATAAGGTAGTGGTTTTCTCTCTTTTGAACGACCACTTCGGGTTGCGGCTTCGCTGCCCTGCGCTTTTCGCTGCCGTTCCGGCGCTCAGTCCGCATCTTCTTCCTGCTTGTCGTTTTCGAACCGTAGCGAAGCGGAATTCATGCAGTAGCGTAGGCCTGTGGGTTGGGGGCCATCCTCAAAAACGTGCCCGAGGTGAGCATCGCATTTCGAGCATTGGACCTCGGTCCGGCGTGAAAATAGGCTCCTGTCATCCTCAGTTTCGATGCCGTCCTCCTCTATCGGCCGGAAGAAACTGGGCCACCCTGTCCGTGAGTCGTATTTGTGGGAAGCGTCGAAGAGCGGGTTACCACAACAGATGCAATGATACTTGCCCGATTGCTTGTTGTCCCAGTATTCGTTCTGGAAAGGGCGTTCGGTAGCCTTCTTCCGGGTCACGCGGAATTGCAGTGGGGTGAGTTGCGATGCCCACTCACGGTCCTGTTTGATAACCTTTTCGGACATTCGAGTCAGTTCGTTGCTTGTGCATTGGTGATGCCAATTACACCGGGATGCGAGGAAAAAGCTCCGGGATGCAGGGCAGCGGCGAATGCTTCGAGCGCGTCGATGGAGCGCGGTCCGGGAATTGCCAGTATATCCTTGTTCATGGCATACACTGCGTTCAGTTGGATTGCGCGAACGGTTCGCCAGACTGGATTGCCCGTGAGTGCTTCCAGTTTCCGGCGCGCCCGTACGAGCTGCGCTCCGAGAAAAGGCACCGCCAGTATGAGCACCTCGGGGTCCGCTTTCAGAATCCCTTCGATAGATAGCTTTGGCCAGGGACTCCCTGCCGTATCGGCAATGTTCCGTCCGCCCGTGGCGGTGATCAAGTCACTCACCCAGGATCCCTTTCCAGCGCTGAAGAGAGCGTCAAGATCATAGAGCAGAACAACAGGCTTGGGGGCATCCAGGTCCAGCTCTTTTACCTGTTGAAGGACGCTTCGTCGTCGCGTGTCCATGCTCTTGATAAGCGCGAAAGCCGCTCCCGGTTCTCCTACCAGCCTGCCAATGTTGCGAATATCGTTGAGTACACCGTCGAGATCAGAATGGGCGAAGGCGGCAGTCCGCAGCTTCAGCGAACGTAGGCGAACATAGACCGGCTTAGGTGTCATCGTTGTTCCAATTATGAGGTCGGGCCGGTGTTGCAACAGCAGTTCATGATTCGGATCGCTCAGCCCACCGATTCGTGGCTTTTCGGCCGCGCCCTCAGGGTAAAGACAGAATCGAGTATTGGCGACCAGACGCGATTCGAGGCCCAGCGCATAAATTATCTCAGTGATGCTGGGAGCGAGCGATACCAGCCTGATTGGCATCCGATTCAGCGAAATTTCGAGCCCATGACCGTCCCGCCAGATCAAAGGATAATGACCTGGCGGAGAAGGATCGGGTAGCCGCGCCTCCCATCGTTCACGCCGATCTTGCCAGGGGAACAACATGAGAATGATGCAGCCCAGGGCGACGCCGGCCAGATAGACCGCGATCCGGCGGTTTATCATTCCAGGCAATGCGGTGGACTTGGGATCTTTCATCGCTTCAATGTCTCGGCCGCTTGCTCATGCTCGAGCGTCGGCAAAGGCCTTTGGAACGTCAATGAACTAAGCAAAATCACAGCTAGCAGGCCTTATTGGCAATTAATTGTCAATAATGATTGCGTTTAGCTTTTTCAGTTCCTTGATTGGCCCGTCATGAGCGGGAAAACGGAATCATTGTTTAGTGACGTTCAGAGGGCTTTAGGGACCATTGCGATCGTTGCCGTGTTGCTTCTGCCGTGGATGGCCTCCGCTGGGGCCGACGTGCGGATCGTTGACTTCGAAGATCAGGAGTTGGAACCCGATTCATTTTACGATGGTTCCGATGGTAGCGGAGGATTCGTTAGTGGAGGGGTCCATTTCCTGAACAGGTTTACGGACTTCGGCGGCGGATTCACAGCGTGGTCGGGCTTTGCCTACTCGAATCGTGGCGATAGGGAGACGCCAGGGTTTGAAAATCAGTTTAGCGCATTTCCGGGCGGCGGCAGCAGTGGGGACGGCAGTGGTGAACCTGGGGGTAATTTCGCAGTTGCCCTGAACACGTTCGCAGGCGAAGCCGTCATAACTTTTCCGGACGCTGCCATGCCCTTGGCGGTAAAAGTGGCGAATACGACGTTCGCGGCGCTTTCCATGCGAGATGGCGACGCCTTCGCCAAGCGTTTTGGAGGGGAAACAGGCAAGGACGAAGACTACTTACGAATGACTATAAGGGGGAGGGATCGCGAGGGGTTTGTGACGGGCGAAGTCATCGGATATCTAGCTGACTTCCGGTTCGAAGACAGCGACCAGGACTTCATAGCGGAAGACTGGATTCAGGTCGACCTCTCAGCCATTGCGCGCCCGTCAAAGACTATCGAGTTTACCCTCGAATCGACCGATGTGGGCGAGTTTGGGATGAATACGCCTGCTTACTTTACTTTGGATGATCTAGTCTACCAGGTTTATCCTTGGGAATTCACGCGCGATCTGGGCGATGGCTGGAAACGGTCTGCCTGGTTTGGTGATTTCCAGGATAGGGAATTTCCGTGGGTCTTCCATACTCAACTCGGTTGGTTACTGGTTAGCGCACAAAGTTTCGATGACATCTGGGTATTTGCGCAAGGCCTCGGATGGGTCTGGTTCGGCGAGACGCAGTTTCCCGTAATGTTTCGTGCGTCTTCGGCCGATTGGCTCATCTACTTCAAGGGGTGGAGTGCCTCTAGCCGGTTTTACAACCTGACGACAGAGGCGTGGGAGGAGATCTGAGATCAACCATTTTGCGGCACAGGGGATTCGTTTTTTTTGCTTCCTTACTTTCGCCTTGACGGCGGGGGTGTTGGCCGCCGACAGGGAGCTTCCTTTCGATTTGGATCCTGTGATTGTGACGGCTTCTCGATTTGACGATCTCGCAGTCAGAATCCCGGGAAATATCCAGACTATCCCCAAAGACTTCATCGAGTCCCATGGATTTGCGGACATCGTGGATCTCCTGGAGGCCGGCAGTGGGTTGCATTTTCGTTCCATTTCCGGTCATGCCACTCAGGCTGAAGTGAGTATGCGGGGATTCGGAGCCAACAGCGGTCTACGCACGCTGATTCTAGTCGACGGGCAGAAATTGAATCGGCCCGACATGGGGGGATTCAATTGGCTGCAGATACCGCTGGCGAAGATCGAGAGGATTGAAATCATGCCGGGAGCCTACAGCGCGCTCTACGGTAACCAAGCGGTCGCTGGGGTGATCAAGATATACACGCGCCAGGGCGGTGAGGAACCCGAGGCGGTACTCGAACTGCAGGGAGGCGTCGACCGTAGTTTTACCGCCCGCGGCAGTTTTTCCGGGTCACGGGGCAGTATGACCCATGCCTGGGGTTTGGAGTTCCAGCGCAGCGATGGGTTCAGGGAGAACGCGGCCTTCGATACGCGTGCCTTGAACGGGAATATCGGATTATCCCTTTCTCCCTACCTGACTGCCCGGATTCGCGCGTCCTACTTCGATGGCGGGCAGCAATTTCCGGGCCCTTTGACTCCTGAGTTGGCAGCACAGAATCCGCGGCAGTCGCTACGCCATGGGGAGCGCGCCGACGAAGAAAGTGGGACCATCAGCCTTCAGATTCGGCGCCAGAGTGAAGAACGTCGCTATCAGACACTCGATCTGTCTTACCTTCGGCGAGCGACCGACTGGCGCCTCGACGGGCTGTCGGCATCCGCGCAGCTGAGTAGCGTTTTCGGTGCTCCCCAATGGGTCTGGGAAAGCAACCGCAGCAAGACCATAGCGGGGCTGGAAGTCTATTCTGAGAACCTTGGATTTTCCCGAAGGCAGGGATCTAGGCAAGCCGAGCCCATCGGCCGCGCGAACATTGAGCGATACGCTTGGGGAGGGTTCTATCACCATCGCCGTGAGCTATGGCAGAGCGTTACCGTTTCAGGGGGTCTACGACTGGAGGCTACCGAGATAGCGGTGCAAAACACCGACCTGGATCCCTTTGATCCGGATCCCATGTCACCCTTGTCGACCTACGACGAGGAGAAATCCGATGTTGGCTTCGGGGCTAGTCTTGGAGTCACCTGGCAGGTTGCTCAACGCTCGCGCGCCTGGATTCGGTTCGATCGACTTTACCGGTACCCGGCGATGGATGAAATAGCGGCTTACCAGGGATTTCCGCTGGATGAAGAATTTAATCACCGACTGCAGGCAGAAGAGGGTTTGAGCGTGGAGGCGGGGGCTTCCTGGACCTGGGGACCGGTTGGCGGCCGCGTCAATTTCTTCAGCCAATGGATGGATGGGGAAATCGACTTCGATCGCGCTAGAAATCTTAATGTCAACCTCCCCGATACGCGGCACCAGGGTTGGGAGGTCCGGTTGATGCTCGAGGGTAAAAGATGGCACGGATGGCTCGATTATACCTGGACTGATGCTGCCTTTCGCGAAGGCCTCTATTCGGGTAAGACCCGATTTCTGGTGCCGCCCCATAAGCTTTCCGTAAATGCGCAATGGCGTCTCCAGGATCGCTGGTCCCTGGCAATAAATTACTCATTCACGGGGGCCATGTTTGAAGGAAACGATTTTTCCAACCGGGCGCAGAAGCTTGCTGAGTACCAAGTAGTTCAAATCCGGATTCGATACCGGGCCAATGAGCGATTTTCCTGCTTCTTCAAGGTCAATAATCTCCTCGACGAGAGATATTCCACGATGAAAGTGTCCGGAGTGGTGTATCCCGCACCGGGGCGCGCGGTGAGTGCCGGAATTCGGATAACGATGTGAAGTTGGGGAGCTCGCTAGCAATCGTAATTCTGTGTCTGGGATCCGCGGCAGGTTCCACGCCGGGCCCTTATGCTCCGGCAGCGGAGGAAGCCGGATCGACAGCCCTGCCTGTTGATGATTCCCGCATTTTGAGCTGGGCTGGGGAGGTGGTGGAATATGTTCGCGGAGAAAGGGTGAGCGGGCAATTCGCTGATCCGCTGCAGGCCCTCGGGGCGGCGATTCTACCGGGAAGTAGCGACATCGCCGGGATTGTGAGTTTGGGCGCGGGTGGGCAGATTACACTATCCTTTGCAAATGGCATTCGCGACGGCGACGGTTTCGATTTCGCTGTCTTTGAGAATAGTTTCAGCGATACTTTTCTGGAACTCGCCTTTGTCGAAGTGTCCTCGAATGGACGTGACTTCGTTCGCGCTCCCAGCGCCTCTCTTACCGACTTGCCGGTGGGTGCCTTCGGGTTAATTGACACGCGCAATATCGATGGTTTGGCAGGCAAGTTTCGTTCGGGATTCGGCACCCCTTTCGACCTTGCCGACTTTCCCCACGAGGGTGAATTGGATAAAGAAAATGTCCGCTTCGTTCGGCTCATCGATATCATTGGTGATGGTTCCCGGAGGGATTCAACGGGACGTCCGATTTACGATCCCTATCCAACCATCGGTTCGGCCGGTTTTGACCTCGACGCCATCGCAGTTTTACATGAGTTCGTGCGAGGGCCGGTTCTCCTTTTCGACGGAGCTACGGAGATTGGTGAATGGCTCTGGCTGGATTGGTTCGGGTTTGTCAACACAGTCTTCCTTCCCTGGCTCTTCCACAGTGAGCATGGCTGGCTCTATCTCTTGGCGGATGAATCCGAGGAAGGGACGGCCTGGCTATGGGATGATTCCCTTGGGTGGCTCTGGCTCGAACATGCGACCTACCCTTCGATTTGGAGTGTGAATCGAGGCTGGCTCTGGTACGAGCGTAGCACCAGGGAGCCTCGGTGGTTCCTTGATCTGTCCGCTCAGGTATGGTTTGATGTCGACTGACGAGGCCGCTCTCGGAATCGGAGTGCTACGCGATTCAGGATGTTGTCTGAGGCCGCCTGCCAAAGCGGGCGACATGAACTTCGGCGGGAAAGATCGGCAACAAGGTCTGCCGCATCGATTGCATTGAACAGCTTCGGAAGGAACTCGCGCCGCTCAAAATCTATCTTGAAACGGGTCCATGACTGAAATCATTGTTCCCGTGCAATCACGAGTTGCGCGCCACGAACAGTTACTTCTGTAGCCAGAACTTCCCGTTCAGGCGAAGCACTGTGATGAGGGCGAATGTCTCTGTCAACTCCACCTGCTAGAGGCTATGCCTGCGGAGAAAATCGATCGTAACGCGGTTGAACTCGCCAGGGTTTTCCAGGTTGTGCAGGTGGCCACCGCCTTCGAACACGACTAGTATTGCGCCGGGGATTCGGTCGGCCACTTCGCGGGCGTAGAGAGGAGGCGTAGCCAGATCAAAGGAACCGACGGTCACCAGGGTGGGAACCTGGATCCGGTTGAGGCGCTCCAGGGCATCATGCTCGAGGTCTGCTCGATACTGATGGATTAGGGCAGTGTTCGACGGGTTGTTGGCGACGGCCGCATCGATCTGGTGGGCGACCAGATCGGGGTGGCGTTGCATGAACCCGGGGGTGAGAAACCAAAGCACATTGATCTCGTAGAACGAGCGCATGTCCAGTGTCTTGAGGAGACGGATCTGAGCCTGAAACTTTCGTCCTGCATAGCCGTGGGCGCGGCCCCCGAGTGCGCTCGTGCTTGCCTGTTCGACAAGCTCACGGCAGGCTGGACATATCGAGAGTGAAACTTGCTCCTCCCCCGGTTCGGATTTGCAAGGTAGGGCGAGGCATCCCTGCCGAGCCGCGGATGACCGTGAATTTGCGGCTCAGCGAGGACGCTTCGCCCTACCTAAGATGTCCGAGGCCGACAAGCCTGAATCTCGAAGTTTCACAATAGTGGTCGATCGCGTACGCCTGCGGCGTGGGGGGTTTTATCCGGCATTTCGCGTTGACGAATAGGACTCTGTCGAAACAGGATGCCGCCATGTATCATTCATTAATCAACTCGAAATTTGTGCGGTGGTTTAGGGCGGGTCCCGTTGCTAGGCGAACGGCTGGACGGATCTTGCTCTCAAGTGTGATCTTGGCCGTCATCGGTGTCGCGGGCATTTCTGTGGTCAATGGGTTTTTTTGGTTACTCCTTCTTGTGTCGGTTTTACTGGTGCTTTTGGGAATTGTGATGCTTGTTCTTAGCAGGTGGCTCGAAGGCTACGCTCTGTTGGGTAGCGCGACCCTGATCGTTGTGGCAATTTTAGGCGCTGCCTTCTATCAAACCTTTTCGAAGGTGCGGGCCACCTCGCAGGATAAAGCGCTTATATGAAGCCTTCGCCAATTTTCATCTGCTGGTCAGCAGTACATTTTGGATGAAGGCGTCACGATCGTGACCTACGACAATATCGTCGGTATAGGAAAGCATATCCAATCTATGCATCCCGTCGGTGACGAAAATCTGAAGCACCTGGTCCTGTATACCAATACCACCAGGCTGCAGGCGACCATCTATGGTCGCGTGGTCACTTACGATTTTTGATGGCAAAGCGCATTCTCGTAACCGGAGTGAGCGGCCTAATCGGTGGCCTGGTGGGTCGTGATCTGGCCCGCGACTACGACGTGCGCGCGCTCAACCGCCGGCCCGTGGAAGGCATGGTGACCACCGAGGCCGATATTACCGATTTTGACGCCATCCGGCCCGCCTTCACCGATATCGACACCGTAGTCCATATGGCAGCCTACTTGGGCAAGGACGAACGGCAGCAGATCGACGTCAATGTCACGGGGACCTACAATGTATTTAAGGCCGCTCGGGGGGCGGGTGTGGAGCGAATCGTTTTTGCCAGTTCGGGCGCCGTCCAGTCGGCCCTTGAGAAGGACGAGCCCATCAGAGCCATGGTGGAGGCACGCTTGCAGGACATACCGGAGCCGCGCCCCCTGGTGACCCACATGGATCCCGTGCGACCGGGCCAGGTCTACGGAGCTGTCAAGGTCTTTGGCGAGGCCCTTGCACGCGTCTGGGCAGAAACGCACGGGATTTCCGTGTTGTGTATCCGGCTGGGGAGAGTGCGGCCTGAGAATCGGCCAGCGAATGCACGCGAAGCCGCCGTCCACCTGAGCCATCGCGATGCTGCCCAGATCGTGCGTCGGTGCGTAGAAGCTCCGGCTGGAATTACATTCGATATTTTCTACGGCGTCTCCGACAACTTTACCCGTTACCGGGATTTGGAACACGCCCGCACGGTAATCGGATACGTTCCGCAGGACGGAATCAAGCAATGGCCCCTGCCGGATGGGTGGGAGCAGTAGAGCAACGCCTGCTTCCGACTCCACCGACGCCAATCTGGACCGTCATGTCAAAGCTGCTCAGAACCTAGCCGAAAAAGCGCGGAGGAGCGCAGAGATCCAGGCAGAAGAGGCCAGGAATCTCCGGAAGGCGCTTGCCTGGGGCGATCAGGAGGCCGCCGAGAAGGCTTCGCAATGCCATGTGGAAAGGTATCTACCAGGCCTATAAGGCTGTCCTATGTCTATGAACAGGGGGGCCACTGGAACGATCTGGCGCCGCGTGCGACGGGGAATTGAGACTTTGGCAGGGATCCGAAGATGACGATCGAGGAATTTCTGACCAGCCTGATGCCGGGAGCGGATGCCATTGGGTGGTTTCTGGACAGGACCGTTTATTTACACGATCCTGAGCGTAATAACCGGGGGCGATTCTACGATTCTGAGCTTGGGTTATCGAAACCTTCGGCGGCAAGGAAAATTTTCCCCTCCAGGTTGCTATGGATCAAAATACGCGGAAGGGAAAGGTGGCTGAAACGGATGCCGAAGTAGAGGTAGGGACGGGAGGCGTCATCCGGCGGACGGCGATGACAGATCTCCAGCGCGAGCACGCCGAATTAGCCCTCAAGTCCAGCGAGCATCTGGTCAATCGGCTGATCTGTGAATCCGGAAGCATTAACCGTAAACTGCTCTTCGTTTTATCCTATCCCGATCGCTACGTTCGGGAGCGGATCGACCATCATGAACGCTGGGATGAGGAATTTGTTAACTTTCTCAAGGCAACCGGCCTTCCCGTTGTCGATCTGTCCGATGAACACTTGAACGATTACCGGGAGAGTTACCGGTGTTCGCCAGAGCAGTATTTGGCGCGGTTCTACAGCGGGCACTACAATCCGATGGGAAATCATTTTCAGGCTATAGCAATCCGCGAAAGCCTCCTCTCCCTGCTCAGGCCCCGGGCCCCGACTTACGGCTGATCGCAGTTACCGTCCTGTATTCTTTTTCAGCAGCCCCCATATCTGACGGGCGCTTGCCATGATGGTAAATGACGAATCGGCGAATCCATTGCATATAGGTCCGCTCCGTCTTGAGCGCATAGTGGTCGAGGCGAAGCAAACCCCGAATCGCCTCTTCCGGGGAGGCCCAGTTCGCCTTCCGATCCGCTCGATTTCTGTTCGACCCAATTCGCGCCGGACCCGTCCCCGGTACCGGTTGAAGAATTGCCCTACCCAGTGACAATAGAACGGCTGCCGTTGCTCCCGGATTCCCAGTTTTTCCAGGACCTCAAAGCATCCTCCCGGCTATCGTGGATTCGGGTTGAACTTGATCATTCCCTGTAGCTTGCTGCAGGGAGTAGGCTTTTTAAGGGTGTCGTTCAATGCCGCTACCTCGCGATATCTCTTTTGTTGGTTAGCATCCATATCATACAATAATACATACCAACGCCTAGTTGCTCGACAAGCAGATTTTTCCAGAGATCCGGCGTTGCCTTCTTCACGGGAATGTCCGAAAATCCACTCTTCTCCTGTTGGAGAATCTTATGTTGGAGTGACCAGAAAATCGATGGCGGTATTTCGTTGCCCTTTCTGTAGCAGCGAGTTGCTTGGGTGGCCACCCTTGACCACTTGCGAGAACTGTGAAGGAACCGTCCACGTCTGCGATGGGGTATACCTGTTCACAGATGCACCGGCAATTAAGCGTCAAGGTGAGGACACATATGTTGGTTACGATGATGTCGCAGAGGGTTACGATCGGTATCTCCATCCGCCAGACCTTCAGCGGCAGTTGTTCTCATCGTACGCGGAGGTTTTTTCGAAAATGGTGAACGGTCCGCTCGTTTTGGACTTGGGTTGCGGTCCAGGTTCGTACGCGCTGGCGTTGGCGATGCGCGGCAAGCACGTTGTCGCTGGGGACGTATCGATCAAGATGCTTTCTCTTCTGAGTTCGCGGATCTCTGACGTCCCCGCGGACTCAACGCTGCCATGCAGGATCAGTGCATACGATCTACCGCTAGTGGACCATTGCATTGATGCCGTACTTGCACTGAATCTGCTTCATTTTGTCGGGGATCCGCAGAAAGTCGTGCACGAAGCGAGACGCGTCTTGCGCGAACGTGGTTTTTTTATCGTAACGGGAAAGATCGAGACGAGCACGACTAGCTCGCCGCCACCGGCCCGGCAGTATTACTCCGAGGCCCTGCGTAGTCTCGGCGCGACTGAATTGCGGCCCTTGGGCTGGACCAGTCGGGAGATACGCGATAGGCTCTCTTCGGAGTTTCAAGGCGGCGAGATGGTCACAGACGTAGTGGCTATCTCGTTTTCGTATCCCTCTGATTGGGAGCTTGCGAAATTGCGATCCAGATATACACTATTCCAGATAGGAATTCCAAAGGATGTTCATGACGAGGCGATTTCGTTGGTGAATGAACGTCTCGAAGAGGAACTGGGACTTAACTGGCAAAGCAAGACCATCGAATGCACGGTATCACACACACTCTGGGCCTTCGCAAATTGAAGAAACCCCTCCAACAAGACCGTCCAATGAACTGCGAGCAAGCTCACCGTCACTGACGGCAATCGTTCGGCGGAGGTAGCAAGTGAGTCTGTATGCGAATTCGCGCGAATCACGAGTTCCTTGACCTAATTTGGGAATATGGATGACGTAATCTCCCTTGCGCAGTTAAACCGGTCGACCTTGCAGCGCCAACTCCTTCTTCGCCGTCATCGCTGTTCTGTAGCCAAGGCGCTTCATCTGCTAGCGGGAGTACAGGCAGAGGATCCAGTCTCACCGTTTGTCGGCCTTCGGGCACGGCTTACCTCGTTTCGCCCTGGAGCCCTTGATCGGGCCCTTCATTCCCGGAAAGTGGTCCGCGGGTTGCTAATGCGAAGCACGATTCATGCAGTGACGCGCGAAGACTATTTGTCGTGGGCTGAGACTCTCCGTGATGTATCGATCCGAAGCGCCAACTCCTATCTCCGGAGCAAGGTTGGCAGGATCGACCTCGACTCGATAGTGAGAGAGGCAACAGAGTTGGTGGGAACTGGTCCTATTACCCGTGCGGAGCTGGGGCGAGCGCTCGCAGCTATACATCCGAAGGTGGCGCCACAGGTTCTGGCATTCGCTGCCCGCGCATACCTTTCATTGGTTCAAGTGCCACCTAGAGGGACGTTTCGTAATTACGGAAAAGCCCGGTATGTGATGTCCAAGAATTGGCTTGGTGAGCCGTTGGGCAGAACCGATACGGAGGATCTCGCCCGTCGCTATCTGCGCTCGTTCGGACCGGCAAAGGCGACAGACTTTGCTGCGTGGTCTGGACTAACCGGGGCCAGAGAGCTTTTCGATCGCATGGTAGACCTTCGGAGATTCCGCGATCAGAATGGTTCTGTGCTGTTCGACCTACCAAGACGACCAATCCCCGAGCCTAGTTCCCCGGTCGGTACGATTTTTCTACCCGCCTTAGACAATGCGATCCTCGGTTATGCCGATCGGGCCCGCATCGTGCCGTCCGACCTTAAGGAATTTACGCGGCCGGCACCGGATCGCTTCACAGGACCGATTCTTCTCGACGGGTTCGTGGCCGGCAGATGGGCAGTCCTCCGAAGCAAGAAAAAGGTGACTATGCGGATCGAGATGGCAAAGAGTATGGCAGATGAGGTCCGCGAGGAGGGACTCGCTCTACTGAAGTTCCTAGAGCCAGATGCTTCTTCCTATTTCTTGACCGTCCAATGAAAAAGAAATCATAGTCGCGTGCCTCCCAGAACTGTCATGAATAGGCCGAACCAGACACTCGACTCAACGTCGGCTGACGCCGCCGCGAGTCAGTTTTAACGTTATGACGATACGGGAGGCAGCAGAAGATGACTGCGAGGCGATTGCCAAAGTGCAGTTGGAGGCATCGAAAACTGCCTACGCAGACATTTTTCCTCCCTTCGAGAATTTAGAGGCGGAAATGCAGAAAAGGACTCAGACTTGGAGGACATTGGCGAACGACTCTAAAACCGACCTGTTGGTATCAGATCGTGAAGATCGCATTAATGCCTTCGTTCATTTCGGTAGATGTCGGGATAACGACCTTAGATGCGACGAGGACGCCGAAATATGGTCGATTTATGTTCTTCCGGCAACTTGGCGAAAGGGAACTGGCGGTGCACTCTTAAAGGAAGCGATCGGTCGACTTCAAAACCGCGGTTGCAAGAGCCTATCGCTGTGGGTATTGGAGAAAAATGAAATCGGAATCGGATTCTACCGAAGCTATGGATTCGTGACTGACGGTGCCGTCAAGAAACACCAATCCGGGGTGACTGAGATACGAATGACCAAGCAAATACAGGAGTAATAACAAATCGTGCCACTCAATGTCGGCTAGCGCCGCCCTGAGTGCACTCAAACGTTCGCATCAGAACATACGTGAAATGAGAGTAACAGGGTACTTTGGGCTTTCGAAGCAAGAAGGCCATTGGTGGTTTCTTGATACCGGTGGAGAACGATTTTTCTCTTTAGGGATGAATCACATCGATTCAGCTACTCTCCGGTATCCGGATAACATCGAAATCTGGAAGTCGAAGTATGGCAGCAGTCAGAAGAGATGGCTGGAGGAGTCCGTCGCACCTGACCTGCGAAATTGGGGTTTTAATACCATTGGCTGGACCCAGGAAGTCATAATACGCAGCAGTACAATTCACCGCCACTCCCAAGACTTTAACTATGAGGAATATCAGTGGGCGAATTTGCCCTACTGCCATATGCTACCTTTCACCGAAGCTCATCAATGGGAATTGGAGACTCGTTTGCCAGACGTTTTCAGTCATGACTTTGAGACATGGTGTGACTGTGTCGCCCGCGAACATTGCGCTGCTATGGCGGACGATCCTAAGCTCATAGGCTATTTTTATGTCGACTGCCCGACCTGGGTGCATGCCCGCCGGCCAGATCTCAAGGGACCATGGTTTGATCCAGAGCTTCTCGAATCGAAGTCGGGGCGTCAAAAGCTTTATGAATTGGCTAGTCGATACTACAGGGTTACGCGCGATCCGATTCGAAGGTACGATTCCAATCATCTCATCCTCGGTGACCGCTATGAGGCGATGAGGCTGTTACCGGATGAAATTCTGAGAGCCGCCGTTCCATATGTAGATGTCCTTAGTTTTCAATTCTTTTCCGAACCAGACGAGATCAGGTCCAGATTTGAGACATGGCACATGCTCACGGGTAAACCAATCCTTCTTGCGGATTCTTGCGTACCAGGAAGGCATGATGAGAGTTCCTCAGCAGCGTCGATGTATCCAGCAATGCTAAAAGTATTGAGAGAGCTGCCGTGCTGCATTGGGTGGCACTACTGTGGCGGGTACTTAAAGAATCGAGTACGTCGGTCAGGATTTCGCGACGAACATGAACGATTGATTAATCCTCAGTTTATCGAAGCTGTCCGCAGAGCAAATAGACAAACTATCGATTACGTGAGAGAATGCTAGAAATGGGAATGCGAACAATACGCTTCACAGCAACTCCGCTGACGCCGAGTGCGTGAGCTTAAACGTTCTGCCAACTGGAGGGAATTGGAACTTCATTTACTAAGCCTACCGGGACCGCGTGGTGAATCGGCACCAAACGTGGAAATTATCTATCGTATCTGTGATTCGATCCTGGAGAGCACGGAACGACCTCAGATCATTTACATTCCGGATGCGGACAGAGATAATCGATTCGGACGTTTCACGAAGGAGCACTTTTCCACGCTCGGCGAAGTGATAATCGCATCTACTGACGAAGTGCCTTTGGCCGAATTAGCGGCCAGATTGTCGGATGATGCGCTGTTCTATTTGCCCGGCGGGGATCCCTACCGTCTAGCTCACAAATTGCATATATCCGGGCACCTTGGATTTGTCAGGAAGCAGGTCGCAGGTGGGTTTCCGTACGTGGGCTTTAGCGCTGGCGCCATCATGGCAGGTGCGACAACTCAGACCTCGAACATCGAGAATGAGGGATATTCGAATGTAGAGACCTTGTCGGTTCTTCCTTACGGCGTGAATCCACATTTCCCGACCAGGACGCACGAGAGAAGAAAAAGGATCGAGCACTTGCTACGTGTGAGCAAATCCGACGATACGGTAATTCTGGCGATCGAAGATGATGCCCATATGGTCTATAACGGCCAGAAGGTGATTGCGGAGCGCCCTGGAATGTGGTTGGTCGATGGAAGAGGCGGAAGCAAAACAGCAGAACCAATCGTGGCACTCAACGTCGGCTAGCGCCGCCGCGAGTGCACTTAAACGTTGTATCCAGAGATAGGTAATTTCGAATTCTAACCCCAATCAAAGGGTATCGAATGAAAAGTGTAGTTTCATTCTTTCTGCCACTTTTCCTGGCGATTTCGCCGCTGGATGGCGAGACCTTCTGGAACCAACATCCGGATGTCAACGGATGGAAATATGTGGAGAATTTTGGTTGGGTCTACCCATTCAGGGATTCGGGCTGGGCCTATCATCTCAATCTAGATTACATCTATTCGGATTCTGGAGACGGCGGTAACATCTGGTTTTACCGGGCCGGAGATTGGAAATGGACCAATCTCGATGTTTACCCATTCATGTGGAGTAACAATCGAGGAGGTTGGCTCTTCTTTAACGTGGAGGAACGGCCTTCGGCTGATGACCTAGCAGGTGGGCTGTTTCAGTTTGTAGATTCGGAATTTTGGTATTGGGACAGAAGTTACAGATTGCTCTTGTCAAACTATGGCGTTGCATTCGACAGGCGGATTTTCCGAATCGACCAATTTACCGATTACAGATCGAATCATACGGGAGCTATCGAGTTTTCCTATAATACTGACGAGATAATTCAGTATTTAGAATCGCATCCTAAAGCCAACGGTAAACCCTACGTCGTATTGGAACGTATCGGTCAATCTGAAATCGAAACAGTGAATTATTTTGACTTGTCGTTAGAAGAAAAAAGGGAGATAGGGGATGCACTTAGGGACATCAATCGTAACTATAACTTTCGAATATTCTACAATGATACGGAATTTCCATAAACTTTGGAAATGATCGTAGAGGAACATCTTTATCCCTACGACGCGGTTGGATATATATATTGGGTGCTGCCGGATGGGATTCGCTATTTTTATCAGTATCTCTATGTTACTTAGAATATGCGTTGTGAATCGTCTGTGAATAAGATACAACCAGACGCAGCACTCAACGACGGCTGACACCGCCTCGAGTGTGCTCCAACGTTCTGCGAAAGAAATGCCACAAAGCTTTAAAGCATTCATTTTTGATCTTGATGGAACCCTTGTCGATTCAGAGGCAATTGTTGACCGAGTGATGAAAGAATGGTGTCACCGAAATGACATCAGTTTTTCTTCACTGAGCGGGTCAAACCATAGCGCTAGAACGGAAGATACCGTTACAGCTGCCGCTTCACATCTAAATGCAAAGAATGAAGCCGAAAGAATCGAAGCAATGGAGCGCGATGCGCTGCAGGATCTTCAAGAGATTCGAGGAGCCTGCAATTTCCTCAATCAACTGTCTCCAGCACAATGGGGAGTTGCCACATCTAGCAGTGCCTCCACCGCCAAAGCAAAGTTGAGCGCAGCAAAGATGCCAATTTCAAATGTATTGATTTCGGCGGATACTGTAAACAACGGGAAACCGCACCCAGAAGCATATCTCGAAGCATCGAAGGAATTAGGCGTCGAGCCCCAACAATGCCTAGCCTTTGAGGATTCTACGACTGGAGCTGAATCCGCACTGACTGCTGGTTGTAGCGTCCTTCTCATTGGGACTCGCTGTCAAACTGTGAACTCGAAGATTATAGGAAGAATTGATAGTTTTTCGGAACTCGATTTACTTACGTTTGAAGACTCATCAATGGCTATCCAAATCAAACGCAGAACGAATCAAGTGATGTAGGTCAGCGGAGCTTGCGGAGCTGAGTTGCATCACAGGGTTGGACTGAGCCGCAGGGACTGAAGGGGAGTGTCGTTTGCGGATTAAAGGTTTACGAGTTTAGGGATAAGGGGGCTTGGGAGGAGAAGGAGGCCCGCGGCGGAGGCGGAATGCTGATAGGTTTCAGCAGGAGAAAGAGCTCGAAGGTATCGGTGAGATGAGACAGATCGGGCCCAAGAAGCGTTTGCACAGCCGGGCATGCGAAGGGTACGTAAAGAGAGCGGAGCAGAATAGAGGCCGCTATTCTGATTGTGATCAGGCATGGGCAACAGATGGAAGGGTGTTAAATCCCAGTTACTCCCCTGAGAATCGGAGAGATTAGTCCCAGTTGATTGACGGGATTTGGGTCAGAGGTCCCTGGAGCATCGTCGTAATTGCGGAGGAAGGGGGATGGATCCCGGGATGCCATTTGGAAAATAATTTGACAGGTAGAAAACAGATTGACAGGACCAGCCGAGCCTCCATGTGGAGGATGGAAACGGTGTGGGGTAGGGGTTGACGATCCTGCTGGCGTTGCGAGAAGATGGGATGAGCTGCTTAGGGCTGAACCGATAACTGAGGGAAGGAATTCTGGAGAATCATGAAACAACCAAATCGCGTAAAAGCCGCGATGCGCGAAGGCCGCATCGCGAAGGGATACAACGTTACATTTCCATCTGTGGAAATTATCGAAATCCTCGGTCCGCTGAACTTCGATTATGTATGGATCGACGGCGAGCATGGTACATTTAGCCTGGAGGATCTCGAGCACCATTGCCGAACCGCGGAGACGGTGGGGATCACGCCCATGGCGCGGGTGCCGAATATCCAGTCGTCCACCATTCTACAGTACCTCGACCGCGGTATTCAGGGCATCACGGGTCCGCATGTTGCCTGCCGTGCCGACGCTGAGCAACTGGTCAAGGCCTGTTTGTTCGGCCCGGCCGGGGAACGCTCTTTCGGGGGTACCCGCGGCTGTGATTACGACTTTGAACTGAACGACAAGGCCGCCTACCTCCAGCACTGCAACGACGACATGCTGGTGGGTGCGTTGCTGGAGGACGGTGGAGTGGTGGAGAACCTCGACGAAATCGTTCAAGTCGAGGGTATCGACTATTTTTCAATTGGTCCCAACGATTTCGCCCAGGGCCTGGGATTTCCCGGCGGTGCAGATCGGCGGGAAGTGATCGACACCATGGAGGAAGTCTTCTCACGAATCAAACAGGCCGGAAGGTGCGTTCAACGCGACATCATGCGCGCAACCTATGTGAAATCCTTTCTCCTCGATTCGGCGCAGCGCTTCCTGGACGAGTAGGCTCATAAAGTGAGACATAAGAATCGGTGCAGTACAGATACCGGACACATGATCCGCGCAACCGTTGGAGGGACGAGGGCCCCCGAGTCCGGCAGGCAGGCAACCAGGCTAATACCTAATCATGCCTTTCCGGCGGGCAACCGGCCGGTTTCCGCGACCAGACTTGGAAGCGGCCTCCAGAGCCGTCGGCCATCCAGAGGCAGGTAAACTGCTTCACATCTGCCAAGGTTCGTTGAATCTAAACATATCAAAGCAGGAATTAGAGATATAGAAGGAAAGCTGATACAAGAAACAAGAAGGTGAAAGATTGTAAAAGCACGAAAGTTGCCTTTCTCGGTTACCGAAAGAAATGGGAAGTTGCCTACCTGAAGGAGCGAGTCTGCGAGGACGTCGACATAATTTCGCTTTCACGGGATGCCGACGACGCGTCGGTCGCATCGGTATGTGGAGACGCGAACATTATCATTCCCTGGCTCATTGCTCTGACCCCGGCACATCTGCGGCATGCGGAAAAGCTGCAGTTGGTGCAGACATTGAGCTCGGGCGTTGACAATCTGCCGCTCCAGGAGCTTGCCGAACGTAAGATTACGGTGGCTAACAACCGTGGCGCCAACTCCATCGCTGTGGCCGAGGTCACCATCTTCTTAATTGTGGCCGTCAATCGCCAGTTGCAGGTTCAGATGAACCAGTTGATCGAGGGAACCTACCACGGCGATTTCTTCGACCGCTGGGAGGATTTTCACGAGTTATCCGATATGCGGGTTGGCATCGTTGGGTTGGGTTGGGTCGGCTCCGCCGTCTCGCGGCGGCTGAACGGTTGGGGCTGTGAACGCGTCTTCTATGACGCAGCCGAGATCGATCGTGAAGTTGAGCGCTCATCTGGTGCGCGGCGCGTGGAGTTCGACGAGCTCTTGAGGTCCGCCGACATCGTCACTGTACACGTACCCCTGTTAGCTTCAACCCGGGCTATGATCTCCGATCGCGAGTTCTCGCTGATGAAACGGTCGGCGATTCTCATAAATACCACCCGTGGACCGGTGGTGGATGAAAACGCTTTGGTTCGATCGCTTGATGACAAACAAATTGCCGGGGCAGGCCTGGACGTCACGGAGACCGAACCAATCGAGCCGGATAATCCACTGTTCAACCGCCCCAATGTAGTGCTCACGCCGCACTTGGCGGGAATAAGTATCGAAGCGCGTTACCGCGCGTTGGACATTGCGGCAGAAAATATCAACCGGGTAGCCGCCTCGAAGGAACCAATACCCTCCTCAGTTTTCGGGTAAAAGGAGGCGAACTAAGATGCTGTTGAAAAATACCTTAACCATGAAGGTCGCTTCGAAAGAGAGAGCGCCCCATTCGATTGACTTCGAGGTAAGAAAAATCGGCTGTTCCCGCAATGCGGGGCGCGACCTCCAGGCAACGAACACTGGGCTGGATGAAATTCGAGCTAAGGGATATAAGGTGCACCCGGCCGTTGGAATCTGCTTCCGGAGCCGCTACCTTATTACTAACGAAGCGGCCATTGAGGTGCAGGGACCGCAGACTTCAGGCGAGGTGGAGTTTGTTGCGTTGGTGCATGACGGGGAAGCCTTCATTTCGGTGGGCAGCGATCATAATGACAGGAGCCTGGGCGAATTATGGACCCCTATGCTGGGCAAGGTTTTCGATACCGCCAAGACTAAGCAGATGGTGCCGGCGGTTGTGGCAAGGGAGGCTTGGCCCTATGAGGACATCAGAGATCACTGGGATGAGATCGTCCTCAGGAGCTCGATCACGGTTGGGGGTCAACGTGTTCCCTATCAGGAATTCCGTCTGACGAATCTGCTTGATCTGGAGTATTATCTGAATCGTTGCTCCTGGCTGGGCGAGGATGGGAGCGTTCTGTTGGGAGGCTCCGGCGACTTGCTTTCGTCTGTGCCGGATAACGTCTATCAAGGCCAGACAACATTGGAAGGGGTCGTATTTCCGAATGACTTTCATATCGAAATGGAGGATTCGGCACTCCGGAGAGCCATAACCCATTCCTATTCCGTGCATTCCCTGGAAGAACCGGGTTCTTTGAGTTTATAGTATGACGATTCGCCGAACCAGTATGGCGAATGCGATGTTTTTCTTCGCCTTTCGCGAGCAGAGGCATAGACGGTAGGAGTCATGAATTTGGAAGATAAAGTGGCCATCGTGACCGGGGGAGGTGGCGGAATGGGCGGCGGGATCTGCGCTTGCCTGACCCGTGAGGGAGCCCACGTGGTAGTGTCTGACCTGAATCTGGAGGCCGCTCAAAAACGGGCCGAAGAAATCCGTGAATCGGGCCGTCGCGCGTTGGCCGTGCAGTCGGACGTGACGAGGGAAGACGATTGCCGTTCGTTGGTGGAGCAGGCGTTGAACACCTTTGAGCAGGTGGATATCCTGGTAAACAATGCCGGACATTTTGGGAAAATCATAGGCGCACCATTTACCCGACACACCGAAGCCGAATGGGACGACAACTTTGCCGTTCATGTAAAAGGCCCGTTTTTCCTGAGTAAAGCGGTGGCGCCGCATATGATGGAGCGCCGCTACGGTAAGATTATCAATATCTCCTCCGTTGCCGCCCAACGAAATCCCCAATTTGTGCCGGCCTATGGGGCGGCTAAGAACGCTTTACAGAATCTGACCCGGGTCGTAGCCAAGGACCTGGGGCCTTATAACATCAACGTCAATGCCGTTTGTCCCGGATTGGTCTGGACCAACTTCTGGCACCAACTGGCCCCATTGTTGGCAAAAACTAATCCTGATTACGAAGGTATGGACGGGCGAGCTGTGTTCGAAAGAATTGTCAGTACCACCACTCCCATGGAGAGGGAGCAGACACCTGAAGACATCGGCAACCTGGTTCTCTTTCTCGCCTCCGACGAGTCGCGCAACATCACAGGACAAGCGATCTGTGTGGACGGCGGGATGACCATGGGATAGCAATCTGTCGGGCTCAGATTCGGTTTTCACTTTGGCCAGACTTCGCGGATGGAAACGGCGGAATCCCAGCACTTCCTTGATGATCCCGAAAACCGGTTCCACGGTCTGCTTGCGTTTGCGGTAGAGCTCCCTGCTGCGCTCGCTCGCCATATGCTTTGTTCGGAAATCTCACACGACACAAGGACCCACGAGCCATGACTTTGTCAAATCAGTCGCTGAGGGTGGCCGCAGAGATACTTTGCCGCGGTCGCTCGCGTCCTCCGGTCCCCATCGGACACCTTCCCATCGAGTGCCGACCTCGCGATGTCACCGATGCGATGGCAATTCAGGACGCGTTGCATGCCGTGCTCGCAGACGAAGGCCACGGGAAGGTGACGGGAACCAAGATCGGATGCACCACGAAAATCATGCAGGAATTCCTGGGCATGACGCATCCCTGCTCGGGTGCAATTTTCGACAGCACGGTGCAGCACAAAAAGGGCGAGTTTGAATTTGGCTCCTTTCTGCACGTCGGCGTGGAGTGCGAAATCGCGGTGCGGCTCGGCTCGACCCTCCGGGCGGCGGACGCGCCGCATACCATGGAAAGCGTCTTGCGAACGGTAAGCGCCGTTTTCCCCGCAATTGAAATCGTCGATGATCGCTATGAGGATCTGGTAGGCAGAGTGCCCGATTGGCGGACGTGGGTGGCGGACGACTTTTTCGGCGCAGGTATTGTGCTCGGCGAGGCGGTAGGCGATTGGCATAGTCTGGACCTCGCCGGGATTCGTGGGGTCATGCGGATTAATGGAGCGGAGGCGGGCGCGGGCTACGGGAGGGACATAATCAATGGGCGCCCCTTGGAGGCGCTGGTGTGGCTGGCCAATGCGGAAGCCGCGCGCGGGCGAGACATTCCGGAAGCATGGGTGGTCATGCTGGGCAGCGTCGTTCAAACCAAATGGGTGTCCAGAGGCGACGTCGTGGACGTCGTCATCGACGGACTCGGTAGAGCTTCTGCACGGTTCAACTGATCCGAAGCAACGATACCTTGCCGCCTTGGAAAGGATCGCCGGGTTAATCGCGCATCGTCCCTGGAATTATGTCGGGTTCGCTCAAAAGTTCACGTTCAGGTAAATAGTTTTCGTCACCCGCGAAACAGCGGCAACGAAACTCAGGGTCCATGGGGAAGGCTCAGCGCCACCAGTCCTGCTGGTTCGGAGGCGCCGCCGGTGGCGAATACGATGAATTGCTTTCCCTGCGCGAGAAACGTGATGGGGGATCCATTTGCACTTCCGGGCAAGGGTATCTCGGCTAGCTGCTCGCCGGTATCCTTGTCGAAGGCCCATAAGAATGGTGCTTCTGGCTTGTACTCGACCTCAATGGCATTCCCACGACGCGAGTTACCACGACCGACCCACTCTGATTGATGAGCGGCTAACAACATCGTGGAGGTAAGCAGCGGGAAGTTGCGGAACGACCACCCCAAGCGGGGTAATCCGAGATCTTTCAATAGAGGATGATCTCGGGGGCCGTCTCCAACGGGAGCCACCCAGAGATGATCGCCGGTATTCAGATCAATGGCGGTGATGCGCCCATAGGGTGGTTTGAGTAATGGTAAACCAGCCGGTCCTGCCGGTCCAGCCGTCAAGGTGCCCGAATACCAAATTGGGGAATCGGGATCAGCTACCTTTTTCAACGTGACGTACATCGGATAGGTCACCGAAGGGATAAAAATGCGCCCGTTCGCGGGATCTGCGGCGGCTCCCGCCCAACTGGCCCCACCCAGGATACCCGGCACAAATATGGTTCCGCGCTCGGAAGGGGCGACGTAGAGGGGACCGTAATCGAATTTCTTGACGATCTTGAGGGCCGCCTTCTTCAATTCCGGCGTAAAATCGATGAGGTCGTCATGAGTCAGGCCCTGACGTTCAAAGGCAGCCGGTCTGGTGGGGAACGGTTGGGTTGAAGAGGAAATCTCCCCCGCAATTTTGGATTGTGGAACGGAACGCTCCTCAATGGGCCAAACCGGAGTGCCTGTGGTGCGGTCAAAAACATAGCAGAATCCCTGTTTCGTGACCTGCGCGACCGCCTTGATCTTTGTCCCATCTACTTCGATATTAACAAGGTTAGGCGCCGCTGGAGGATCGTAATCAAATAGCGCGTGGTGAATCAATTGGTAGTGCCATACCCGTTCGCCTGAGGCAGCACGAATACAAACCAGACTATCGGCAAAGAGGTTGTCACCGAGGCGGTTGCCTCCGTAAAAGTCATTCGTCGGCGTACTCACCGGAAGGTAGACAAACCCGAGGTCTTCGTCTGCGCTCATCATGGTCCAGACATTCGTGTTCCCCGTAGTCTTCCAGGAGCCGTCATTCCAGGTATCATTTCCGAATTCGCCTTCCTGGGGGATGGTTTGAAACGTCCACATTTGTTTACCGGTAAGGACATCGAATCCCCGCACATCTCCCGGGGGCATGAGCGGTTCCGGTTGCTTTGCCACGGCGAAGGAATCGAGGATGACACAGCCTGTGACAATGACGTTGCGACAGATGATAGGCGGTGATGGGACCGCGTAGTGCGCGCGGTTCACGGTTCTTCGCAATCCCTTAGTGAGATCTACTCTGCCTTGCTCTCCAAAATCCGCTATCGGTTTTCCCGTGTCCGCGTCGAGCGCGATGAGGTAGGCATTGCCCGTACCGAGGATAATCCGACGATCGTCACCCGATTCCCAGTAGGCCACGCCCCGGTGATTGAACCCCAAATTTGCGGGCGTGCCCTCTTTGTAGATCTCGGGGTCAAACGTCCAGATTGTCCGACCCGTAGCTCCGTCAATCGCCGCAACTTGATTGAGTGAGGTACTAGTATAGAGCTTACCCCTTACTGCCAGGGGCGTGGATTCGTTGACCATCGTCCAGAGATCCGGATTTTTCCTCAGGACGGGTTCGTCAATAGACTCCCAGCGCCACGCCACACGAAGCTTGCCGACGTTTTCGGGATTGATCTGGTCGAGAGGTGAGTATTTTGAGTTACTTGCAGTAGATCCATAGTAACGCCAATCGCCAGCCGAAGTATCGCTGCCGGGCAATGGATTCTGAGGCAGCAGAAAAGCGCAACCAACTAGAAATGTAATTAAAGCAGTGAATGTTTTCATGGCTCTGTTTTCTGGTACACTGAAAATGCCTGGTATTCTGACCCACGCAAGGGACCGGATCCGTCGTTACCCGTGAATCCAGCTAATCCAACATCTGATCGTCCGAATATTCTCTGGATATCTCTGGAGGATACAACACCGCGGTTTGGGTGCTACGGCGATCCTCTTGCGAGTACTCCGCACCTGGATCGACTCGCAGCGGAGGGTGTCCGCTACCCCAATGCATTCTCTACCGCCGGCGTCTGTGCTCCAAGCCGGGCATCCATCATCACCGGCATGTACTCGCCCTGGTTGGGAACCCACCACATGCGCACGAGCCACTGCAATCGTTTTACGCCGGAGATGCCGACGCCCTACTCGGCAGTGTTGCCCCACTACGTGAAGCCGTTTACGGAATATCTGCGTGCGGCAGGGTACTTCTGTACGAATTGCAAGAAGACAGACTACCAGTTCGATCCTCCGTTTACCGCTTGGGATGAACTTGGAAATGAGGCTCACTGGCGCAATCGAGAGCCTGGTCAGCCCTTTTTCGCCGTTTTTAATCTGACCTGGACGCACGAAAGCGGCATGTGGCCGGAAAAGACTCCCGAAGTCAGCGTCGATCCCGACCGGGTTCGCCTGCCTCCCTACCTGCCCGATACTCCTAAGACACGGCTGGCTCTGGCCAGGCAGTATCACAATCTTGCCCGTGATGATGACAGAGTGGGAGAACTGCTGCGGCAGCTCGAGGAGGATGGACTGGCCGGGAACACGATCGTTTTTATCTGGAGTGATCACGGAGAGGGGCTGCCCCGCTGCAAGCGCTGGCTATATGACGGTGGCATTCGGGTACCGCTGATCGTGCGTTGGCCGGGACGGGTCGAAGCAGGTAGCATCTGCCAGGATCTGGTCAGTTTGATCGACCTCGGGCCCACCGTACTTTCACTCAGTGGCGTCGAACGGCCGCGACATTTACAGGGCCAGCCCTTTCTGGGGCCGGAGGCCGAAGAGAAGCGGGAATACATATTTGCCGCCCGGGATCGGTTTGACGAGGCCTACGACATGGTGCGGGCGGTGCGGGATAAGCGCTACAAGTACATCCGTAATTTCTATCCGGAGAAGCCGTATCTGCTTTGGATTCCGTATCGCAATCGGCATCCTATTCTGGAGGAGATGTGGCGCCTACACCGTTTGGGAGAGTTGAAGGGACCACAAAACCAGATGTTTCAGCGAGGTCGCCCCTCGGAAGAGCTGTATGATGTCGAGAGTGATCCCTTTGAGACTACGAATCTGGCGCGTGAGACCCAGCATCGTGTAACTCTGCTGCGAATGCGCGGCGTTCTTGAGGACTGGAGAAAGGAGTTCGACAGGTTTGGCGATATCTCGGAAGAGGAAATGGTCTCCCGATGGTATCCCGGCGGCGAACAGCCGATCACGGCCGCTCCCACGCTGATCCCTTTGAACGATTCATTTACAGGTGTCGAAGCAGCCAATCAAGGCGGCGATTTCAATGGACCTGCGCTATTGCAAATTCACTGCGCCACCCATGGCGCCTCGATCGGTTACACTATGGAAGCGGGCGGATTTGCCCATTGGAATCTGTATACGGATCCGCTAGTATTGCCTTCTGGCAAGACCATGATCCGCACCAAAGCGATTCGCATCGGTTATCGCGAAAGCGCCGAGCGCCAAGCCATTTTCGCGATTCGCGCATACTAAATATTGCAGAAATGGAATTCCAGGTAGATCTACTTTCGGTTGCCCGTCATGCGAATCGGCAGTTAATGGGCGCCTATTCGGCTGACCTGGCAGCTCGATGGATGAAGGAGTTGATCGACCAGAATGCAGAGGTGAGCGTCATTTTCGCCTGTGCTCCCTCACAGGACGAATTCTTCGATGCCTTAGTAACTGATGCTTCCAAAGATCACGGTGTCGACTGGTCCTGCGTGCGCGTGTTTCACATGGATGAATACATCGGTCTGACGGCCGATCATCCTCAGAGCTTTCGCTCTTACCTGCTGCAACACCTGTTGAGTCGGGTGGAGGATGTTTCCTTTTTCGCCATTGAAGGAGAGCGTTCCGCTCAGGAGGTGATCAGTGACTATAGTCGTTTGCTTCGAGAACACCCCGTAGATATCACTTGTATGGGTATCGGCGAGAACGGACACATCGCTTTCAACGATCCTCCAGTGGCTGACTTTTTCGATGTCGAATCAATCAAAGTGGTCGAACTCGATGCAGCCTGTCGTCAGCAGCAGGTCAATGATGGCTGTTTCGCCACTATTGAAGACGTACCTACCCACGCCCTAACCTTGACTATTCCCGAGCTCTTGCGGTCCAAACGTATCGTGTGCACGGTACCTGGCCGGCGCAAGGCGGGTGCGGTGAAGGCTGCCTTGGAGGAGCCTATTTCTACGGAAACCCCCGCTTCCATTCTGCGTGTGCACCCGCATGCCTTCCTCTCTCTTGACGCCGAAGCCGGCGGCGATTTGACCGCAGTCTGAGCTGCGCACTGTTAAGGTAGAAACGATTGAAGTATACCGTGGCTTAATGCAATTGAGTTTCAACTTCACCGATCGTTCGCCAGTTCAGGGGGAGACGCTTTCGACCTGCGAACTGATGCGGGAGTTGGAAGCGTTCCGGGATTTCGGTAAAGCGACCTCGGTCCTCGAATTTCCCTCTGGTGACTTCGACATTCCGGTTTTCGTGAACGAATTCTGGACTGCTCGCCAGCGTGCGGCCCACTCATTGCACGAAATCTCTTATCGGGCCTGCTTCAAGCCTCAGCTACCTCGATTCTTCATGGACCGGCTCACCGTGCCGGGAGATGCCGTTTACGATCCATTCATGGGTCGGGGAACTACGCTACTGGAGGCGGCGCTGAGAGGTCGCCGGCCCTTTGGATGCGATATAAATCCGCTCAGCCGAATCCTTGTGGAGCCCCGCCTGACGCCTCCGACAGGTGTCGAAATTGCCGAACGACTGCTGACCATTGATCTGACCGCCGAAGCAACGGAAAGGGAAGACTTGCTTGTCTTCTATCACCCCGAAACGCTCCGTTCCCTCACGAATCTTCGAAGCTACATGCTCGAGCGGGAGGCGGACGGTCGAGTGGATGATGTCGACCGATGGATACGAATGGTAGCCACGAATCGCTTGACCGGACACTCACCCGGTTTCTTATCCGTTTACACGCTTCCTCCCAATCAAGCAGCATCGGTAAGATCGCAGCGTCGAATTAATGCGCGACGTGAACAGACGCCTCCACGACGCAACCTTACGGAAATAATATTAAAGAAAAGTCGTTCACTGCTGAAGGATCTCGACGAAGACGAACGGGCGTTACTGGTGAGGATGCACAAGAATTCTCTCTTGGTAACGGGTTGCTGTTCTGAGACTTCGCGAATCGACGACGGAAGTGTTCAACTCGTAGTGACCTCACCGCCGTTTCTCGATGTGGTTAACTACAAGGCCGATAACTGGCTGCGGTGCTGGTTCAATGGGATCGATCTCGATCATGTGCCCGTCTGGCAACTGAAGAAAGTGGAAGACTGGCAGCAGCGAATGACGTCGGTCTTCAGGGAAATGCGTAGAATCCTCATGGACGGCGGTCACGTCGCCTTCGAAGTTGGCGAAGTTCGGGGCGGAAAGATATTAATGGAGACACTGGTAGTGCCGGCCGCGATCGACGCCGGGCTGAAACCACTTCTGGTATTGGTAAACGATCAGGAATTCACCAAAACGGCCAACTGCTGGGGCGTCTCCAATCGCAGTAGAGGAACCAATACCAATCGCGTGGTGCTGCTGCGGAAGGGAGAATAGGATTTGCCCCTGGTAATCTCCTCCTCCTCCTAATGAACCTCGCCGATTGCCGAGCCGTCCCGCTCCTCACGGAGCGAGCTACGTGTAGCCCTCTGCGTGAGCGGAGGGACCGGATGTCGGGTTCATTGCGAGCCATAGTTGATGGCCGCAGGTCTCGATAATTCGGGTGCTGAGAGGAATATGAAGATAGAAACGGAAAGGCTGATCCTGCGCGAGTTCCGTGACGATGACTACGACGCGCTTCGCGAAATCCATTCCGATCCGGAGGTTTTCCGCTACCGGTCGCGCGCCTGTTTCGACGAAGCTATGACTCGGGGTTTCCTTACGCGTGCCCAGCGCGCAATTTGCGAGGAACCGCGTAATGCATACGCGTTTGCCATTAGGCTGCGAGAAGACGGACTGTTGATAGGAGAGTGTGGAATGAATCGAGTCGATTCGGGATGCAATGAGACCTACCTTTGGAACTCGCTCAACCGCAGATTCTGGAGACAGGGCTATATGACCGAATCCTTGAAGGCATTGCTGAAATGGGGTTTCGTGGATTTAGGGCTGCGCCGAATTTCCGCCGAATGCGATCCCGGGAATCTTTCGCGTTCGCACAACGAGTATGGTAGGGCTCAGGGTTACGCTTAGGAGGGTACGCCGGATCACTGGAGATAACTCCGGAAGTTTCTGAGCACATGAAACGTGATCCGGTTGGAGTCGTGAAAGTTGTGAGCGCCTCGGTAGGCGGTGCGGGTCAGGTAGATGATTTCCTCGCCGTCGAACTGCCAGTCGACATATTGAAAACCGGTCAGCCGTAGCGAGTCATCCCAGGGCAGCCCGGTATCATCTTCAAGAAGGCGCGCGACCACCTGCCAGTGACGTAAGTCATCCGATGTGCAGAGGGATAGGATGTTGCGCTGAGAGGGTGAGTTTGTGTCCGTGTTGTCGTTGGCCAGGGTAAGATAGACGTCGGACGATTCATCCCGACGGATGGTGAACTTCGTCATGCCCCCGGGGAAATCGATAAAGTCATCAACTGGATCGAAGGTGACGTGTCGGCCCTCATCGTGCACCCGAACGATTGCAGCTTTATCGACAGCCGGTTTCGAATTGAAGCGCAAGATATTCCAAAGGTCGCCTGATGGGGTGATGACGACATTTCCTTCCAACCAACCAGGGCGATCCAGATGCCCCCATGAACTCGGAATCCATTCCGGCAAAAAGGGAAGCGAGTTGCTCATGGTCCAGCTTTCCGCCGATAGTAGATTGGCGCCTGCTGAAGCCGATATCACCAGCGCCTGAAACCCGGTTCCCCAGATATTCGGTGTGCAGTCTTCAAAGGCACGATAAATCCGACCTTCGTGTTCAACGACGGGAACCGGAGCACAATGATAGTTTGGCGGCTCGCGGAATGGACCACCTGGAAAGAGAAGACCCGAATGCCCGTCCGAAGGATGGGTCCAGGTGTGGCCCCCGTCATCGCTTCGGCGTATGACGATGGATCCGTATTGTTGATTTACCCCAAGAAGGTAAACGGAGTTCAGGTGCCGGAACAAGGTGCTCCAATAAGCGTTTTCAATATGGGTGATGTTTGCCCACGTTTGGCCGTTGTTCTCCGAACGATAGACGCTTGTTAACGACTCTTCACCTTCGTGATTCTTGGGACAGCCTCTGCCAAAATAGTCGTGAGTAGCCAAAAGGGCACCGTCCGGCCCGCGCACGAGGCTGGGACTGCCTAGATAGGTATGTGTCTTTTCCGGCTGGTGCCTTAGTTGAACGAACTGCATTTCATTCCCGCCAGTCCCTAAATATAGCTTCGCTTGCCTTGGGACTAACCTTCCTGCAGCTCGCTGCGATCGTGGGCAAGCAGCGGAGTGGGAGAGAGGGAGCTGAGGCGTGCGTAGAGTTCCTCCGTAATAGCGACATCCAGGGCGGCCCGGGAGGGGTGTCCTCGATCGCAGACTTCATTTGGCGGCAGATCTCTTGGCATCCGCTTCTTTACCAAAGGCTATGGTACCGAGACACAGCTGTGATACCTTGAGGCCGGTGTTTCCAGAGGCGCGGTATTCCATGGCCATTCAATCTGGCGGCTGATCCTCACCAGAGCAATGTCCGAGTGGAACCGGAAACTCTGGCGTTAGGGTAAACGTCGGGCAGCGAAGCCGCAGCCCAAAGAACGCGCAACGCCTATTGCAGTCGATTCAAGATTCAACATCGAAATAGGGACCTTCGGGGCGGCAGGCGGCTCAGCGAGGACGCTTCGCCCTACCCAATTCCTTCCGAAAGCGCATAACACCGATCAAGATGAATAGCCCAAAGATTCCCGCATAAGTCAATGGCTCCGGAATTGCCAGGAGCCGGAAAGTTGAATGTTGAAAGGAAGTGAAAGAAAGCAAATGGTGGATGCTGCCATAAAAAAATGCCTGAACTTTCACCTTCCGAAACATGTCTGACCTCACTCTTGGTATAGTCCATCCCGGTGCCATGGGTATTTCCGTGGCGGCGACGGCCCGCAACAGCGGATGTCGCGTCTGCTGGGCGTCCGAGGGACGAAGTGCGGCGACGCAAGCTCGAGCCGCCGAGCACGATCTCGTCGACGTCCTAACCTTGGATGAGTTGGCACGTGTTTGCTCTGGTATCGTGAGTGTCTGCCCTCCCTATGCCGCCGAGGAAGTCGCAGATGCAGTCATCGCAAGTGGGTTCACGGGATGCTATATCGATGCGAATGCCATTGACCCGACGCGCTCGCGGCGAATCGGGTCGAAGGTTGAGGCTGCCGGCATGCGATTCGTGGATGGAGGAATTATCGGTGGCCCGGCTTGGGAACCCCGTAAGACCTGGCTCTATCTGTCCGGGACCTCTGCGGGAGAAGCGGCGCGCTGTTTCAGTGCTGGTCCTTTGGAAACGGAAGTGATCGGGGAGGGGGCCGGACAGGCCTCCGCTCTCAAAATGTGCTACGCAGCCTTTACGAAGGGTACGAGCGCGCTGCTTGCAGGAATTCTGGGTGTGGCGCAGACCCACGAACTGGGTGACACTATCCTGAGCGTTTGGGACCGGCACAATCCGGACACGGCCCGGAATGCACGATCGATCCCGAAATCAATCTATAGCAAAGCTTGGCGCTTCGAGGGCGAAATGCACGAGATTTCGACCACTTTCACGGATGCGGGAATGCCGGGAGAATTTCACGCGGGCGCGGCTGAAATCTACCGTAGACTGGCGCGATTCAAGGACCGGTCCTGTCCTCCCGACCTCGATGAATTTCTGGATGCTCTTGCTAAACGGTGAACCTAAGTAGTATCGCACTTGAAATTCCGCGGACCCATCCACGCGATCTCCCGAAAGGCCTCAAAGGGGCCTGACAGCCCAGCCCAGGGAGGAGCGTTGCGACGTTCCTTGTGATCCAATGATGACGGGGCGGGGAGAAACGGACATCTGTCGCCGAGAGGTTCGACTCTCGCGACCCTTCAGGCCGCCCGCTGGATCTGCGCTCCATGACCCAGGGCGTCGCTACGCTCCTCCCTGGGCTGGGCTCTCGCGACCCTTCAGGCCGCACTCTCCTCCAATCTGAAACTTCTCTTGCTCTCCTTCATCCTCTTCCTTATAATTCGAATGGCTTTACTATTCGTAAGAAAAGCGGGCTAATGAAGACAAAAGCAGCGATTTGTTACGAAGTGGGAAAGCCGGTTGTCGTCGAAGAGATCGAGTTGCGCCCGCCGAAGGCGAGCGAGGTGATGATCAAGATCGGCGCCAGCGGGGTTTGCCACAGTGATCTGTCCCTTCTTAACGGAACCATTGTACACACGCTTCCTGAAGTTTTGGGTCACGAAGGCGCGGGAACCGTCGTCGAAGTGGGCGAGGAAACGGCCGATTATAAGGTGGGCGATCGCGTAATGCTCTCGTTTGTCTCCAGCTGCGGGCATTGCTTTCAGTGCCAGAGCGGGCATCCCACGCTTTGCGAGGCGTGGTTTGGTGGCGATAGAGGGCTCCTCCTCGACGGCACTTGCCGATTTCACAAGGGAGATAGGGACATCCACCAGTTTGCGCGATTGGGAACCATGTCCGAGTACGCCGTGGTTCACACCGATTCGGTGGTACCGCTTCCCGACGGCTATGAGTTCAGGCATGCCGCGCTCATCGGCTGCGGAGTCCCTACCGGAGTGGGCGCCGTATTGCGCACGGCGAAAGTGCAACCGGGCCAGAGTGTGTGTGTGATCGGGACCGGTGGAGTCGGCCTTAATGTTGTCCAGGGAGCTCGATTGTCGGGGGCAAATCCCATTATCGCTGTGGATCGCCTAGATAACAAATTGGAGGCAGCTCGCCAATTCGGTGCCACTCACACAGTCAACGCCTCCAAAGTCGATCCTGTAGAGGCGGTGAGAGAACTGACGGGGGGTCACGGCGTCGAGTATGCGTTCGAAGTGATCGGCCTCAAGCAGACCATTGAGACTGCTTTCGAGCTGATTCGGATAGGCGGCCAAGCCGTTATCATAGGTATCACAAACCGCGAGCATGAAGTATCGTTCCCCGCCTTCATGTTTCCCTACGGGGAACGCAAGGTCGTGGGGTCGTTCATGGGGTCCTGCTTGCCCCGCGAGGACATGCCTCGCTTTCTCGAACTCTATAGCGAAGGTAAGCTGATGCTGGACGAACTGGTTACGCGAACCTATTCGCTCGACGAGGTGAATCAGGCCTTTGCCGACTTGGAGGAGGGAAGGAACCTTCGGGGAATGATCCTTTTCGCGGAATGAGGGGTACAGTTTCCTGTAGGCCTCGCAGGAGCAGGTAACCCTTGTCTCGAATGCGCTCTCGCATGGCGTGGTAGTCACCGCTGATGCCGGTGTCTTCCTCGATCCAGTCGGAGGTACGGCCCAGAGAGCTCAAGTTCACGCCTGGCTAAAGTTGCTTGCATGGCATTGAAGGTGGATTTGGTCTTGCATACTCGATGCGGTAGTCTGTGCTTTGCAACCGAACTCGGAAGTGTGTGTTGGCTCAAGGTCAAATTCGCACTTGAAATTCAGATGGTGGTGATTTCTATATAACATCGTCTGGAAACCAATCATTGAAACAAGGCGGAGGAAACGTAGGGATGCTTTCGAAGGATCGGGCCTTGTTAAGAAATACCTGAGTAGACGACAATGTTGGAAGTTCTGAAGAGACTGTTTTCGGGAAAAGGACCTGAGGCTTCCGATGGTTTGAATCAGCCTTAGCGGGAGGGAATCGTGGAATTGCTTCTCCTGGCCATGTATGCCGATAACAAGCTGGAGTTAAACGAGGAGAATGTGCTGCGGCGGGAAATCCAGTCATTTGACTGGCACTCCGGAGTATACCTGGATGGGTTCGTATCGGAAGCAACTGCACGCGTGCGGCTCGTTCGCATCAATGACGAACAGCGGCAGCATTTTCTCCTGCGCGTGGGAGAAAAACTGGCAGACCGGGAGGTCAAGGAGCGAGCGCTTCGGCTGTGTGTGGAATTGTTTCGCGCCGACGGTTCGCAGAGTGATGCCGAAGAACGGTTCGAGTTGGAAATCAGGCAGGCGTTCGGGCTCTAGCTGTCGGGCGTAGATTCTGATTCTTGATGAACTGTCGCAAACGGTTTTGCGGCTCAATTCTCTACGATAGGATTAAATCAGCGTTTTTCAGATTTTTGGATTGATCCGTTCGTGCACTTGAAGAGCGAGGTTCCAGCAGCCACATATAACAATGAAAAAAGTCAGGTTCGGAGTGGTTGGAGCTGGAGCCGTTGCCCAAAGCAGCTGCCGTCAATTGAGTGAGATCGAAGATGTAGAACTCGCTGCGATTTGCGACAGTCATACTGAGCGGGCGGGGACCCTGGCCAGCGAGTATGCGATAAATCGAATTTTCTCTGATTTCAATGAGATTGCCCAGGCGCAGGGCATCGATGCGCTATATATATGCATACCGAACGCGTTTCACGCGCCTGCCGCCATAGCGGCGTTGAAAGGCGGGAAGCATGTGTTCTTGGAGAAACCGTTCGCTACCAGTCATGCGGAAGCGAGCGAGATTGCGTCCGCGGCAGCGGTGAATGATCGGCGTCTCATGGTAGGAATGAACCAGCGGTTCACGCCGGAGGCACAGTGCGCGAAATCCCTTGTTGCCCTGGGAAAACTGGGCACGCCCTACCACGCCAAGGCGTTCTGGCTTCGCCGGTCCGGTATCCCTAAGCTGGGAACCTGGTTCGGCAACAAGGAATTGGCGGGAGGTGGGGCGCTTTACGACATCGGCGTCCATCTGCTCGATGTCGCCCTCTACATTCTGGGTACATTTGATCCGGTGACGGTGAGTGGCGCCACCTACACTAACTTTGGTAACCGTGGACTCGGTGAAGGTGGATGGGGAATGTCCGCGGCCGAATTCGACAGGTTTGACGTGGACGACTTCGCTACGGCATTGATTACGCTGCGAGATGGCTCGTCAGTCAGTCTCGATGTTTCCCGGGCCATGCATCAGGGTGAACGGAATCGTCACAATGTTATGGTCTACGGCACCGAAGCGGCGCTTTCCCTGAACCCCTTGGAGTTGTACCGGAGTGGTGGAGAGAACGGGGACTATGAGGTCGTGCAGTCGCCTCGGAGCGAAATGAAATACATTCATCAGAGCCGGTTTCGCAACTTTGTGAATGGGCTACTTGGTCGAGAGGAGTTCTGTGTCCGTGTGGAAGAGGCATTGGCGGTGCAGCGAATACTCGATGCCATTTATGAGTCGGCCTCAAGGAGCGGAGAGGCAGTGTCGCTGGAGCAAGCGAATACTTAGATAGCTCCGAAGGGCCATTGGGACGCCTTGGGCCCATTCGGCTGAGCTCACGGCCAAAGCCCGAGGCCCCGGCCCGCTTTCCAAAGCATGGACAGGGAACTGCAAAGGTGCTCACCTTACGGACTCGGGGGCCCTCGTCCCTCCAAATCGTTGCGATCTTGGTAGTTCTTGGAGGGCCGACGGCTCCGGAGGCCGCTTGAAGGTCCGGAATTGGAGAACGAGTCGCTTGCTCTTGCTTCCAAACGATGAAAAAGCATCTGCAAGGTTCCCCATCCTACCTCATTTGTGTTTCTACTCCTATTGCTGCGTTGATTCTCAGATCAGAGACTGATCCAGGCAGAGTCACTCGGGCGGTAGTAAAGGGGATAGACGACGGAGTTGGTCCATAGGTACCCCATATCGGTGGTATAAAACCAGATGCTGTTGGTATCTTTGCTCACGGTTCTCAAGAAACCATGATCAAGGTGATAGATCCACGGTTGATGCGTGATGTTGAAGAATCCGAACCATTCCAGGAATCGCCAGCCTTCGGAAAGATCTTCCGCGGCATCCCAGATTCCGCCCGCTGCCGGTAAGACCTGTCCGCGGATCTCCCCCGCTGGATTTGCCGCCGTGTGGATATTCAGATACCAGAGTCCCGCACGAAGCAAAACCTCCTGCTCGGGCGTCAAGATTGCGCTGCCAACGCTGGGGCTCTCGAGGTCGTCAATGCCCAGATCCACTCCGGTGGCCTCGCCGCGCTGCGCAGGCCCGTGAAAGTGCATTTTGGTAACCGGGCCGGTGAGCCCCTTCCAAGTAACCAACCATTTGAGGAGGCTGGTTTCGGGATTATACGCTGCGTAGCCGCGCCCGCTCGGTTCGGCCTCACCCAGATCGAGTTCATTCACTACCTGATCGACCTCGACGGGGAAGTCGTAAACGAGAATAGCCGGTGCCGATACCACCTGGCCTCGAATTTCCCCTGCCGGGTTGCGCGACGTATGGATGTTCAGATACCAGAGCCCGGCCTCCAAGGTAGCGGCCTGCTCCTCGGTGATTGTGGCGCTACCGACACTGGAACTCTCTCCGAATTCGCCGATGCCGAGATCGACTCCGGTCGCTTGACCAGTTGCCGCCGGACCATGAAAGTGCATCGCCGTGGGCGGTCCGTTCCTGGTCAGGCCTTCGTAGGAAATCGACCACCACAGGAAGTTGGTTTCCCGCTCGTAGATCACCAGACCCTCCCCGCTGGGCATTGCGCTACCGCCGATGACAAAATTCAAGTCGAGATCATTGACGACCTGACCGGTGGTAATCGGAAAATCGATCACCAGGCGCTGGGGCCGGTCCACCACCTGACCGCGGATTTCTCCGGCCCGATTCGCCGCCGTATGGATATTCAGGTACCAGAAACCCGTTGTTAAAGAGTCACCCTGCTCCGGGGTTAATGTGCCGCTCCCGGTACTGGAGGAATCATCGAATTCAGATATCCCGAAATCTACGCCGGCGGGTTCGCCGACCATTGCCAGACCGTGAAAGTGCATCGCGGTCGGCGGCCCCGTGAGCCCGTCGTAGCTAATGGACCATCGTATGAATCGCGTCCTCGCATTGTAGGTAACCCGTGCGGATCCGCTGGGCGTCGATGAACCCAAGTCGAGAGCATTGACGGGCTGGCTGGTCGTAACGGGAAAATCATAAATGATAGGCTCCTCCTCCTCGCCCACCTGGCCGCGGATTTCACCTGCCGGGTTGGCCGCGGTGTGGATGTTCAGGTACCACAGGCCGGCCAGAAGATCGGTCGCGTCCTCCTCCGCTATGATCGCGCTTCCCCTACTCGGACTCTCCAGGATATCAATCCCGAAAGCCACCCCGGTCGCCTGCCCGACCGAAGCCGGGCCATGAAAATGCATGGCAGTCGCCGGACCGGTCAGCCCGCGGTATTGGATCCTCCATTTCAAGAGACTTGCTTCGGAATCGTAGGTGACCAGACCGTCGCCGCACGGCGTCGAGTCACCCACATCCAATTCATTGACAACCTGGGTAATCCCTATGGGAAAATCGGAGACAAAGATTCCCGGATTAGGAACCACCTGCCCTCGTATCTCTCCTGCGGGGTTAGCCGCGGTGTGGATGTTCAGGTACCACAACCCTGCCCTCAGATCGGCCGCCTGCTCGGCTGTAAGCGACGCACTCCCGGCACTCGAGTCCTCCCCGAACTCGCTGATCCCGAGATCCACCCCGGCCGCCTGCCCGGGCGCGGCAAGACCGTGGAAGTGCATGGCCGTGGGCGGTCCGGTCAATCCCTCATAGGTGATGAACCAATCCACACTACCCGTCCGCGTATCATACGTGACGAGACCAGTCCCGCTGGGCGCGGCCTCGCCTAACTCGATCTCGTGCACGGATTGATCGGAGGTAATGGGAAAATCGAACAGCCAACGGTCTGGCTGATCGACCACTTGGCCCCGGATCTCCCCGGCCGGATTGGCCGCCGTGTGAATGTTTAAATACCACAGCCCCGCAAGCAAATCAGATTCCTGGAAGGTATTCAGGATGGCCGTTCCCACACTTGCGGCGTCGTCAAAGGCATCGATTCCCAAGTCCACTCCCGCCGCCTCGCCCGCCGCCGCCGGGCCGTGAAAGTGCATTGCGCTCGGAGAACCGGTGAGATCGCTGTAGGCAATCATCCATTTTAAGCGCAGTGTTTCCGGGCTGTAGGTAACTACGGCAGAGCCCCTTGGCAGGGCCTCGCCAAGCTCGAGCTCATGCACGGATTGCGCCGCCGTAATGGGAAAATCGAACGTCTTAACCGTCCGCTTGGCCACAGCCTGACCGCGAATCTCACCCCCGGGATTGGCCGCGGTATGAATATTGAGGTACCAGAGTCCGGCCCGCAGGTCGGCTTCCTGTTCGGCCGTCAGAATGGCGCTGCCCGAGCTCGAGTTATCACCGAATTCATCGATTCCAAAATCGACACCCGCGGCCTGTCCGGCAGCCGCCGTACCGTGGAAATGCATTGCGGTGGGCGTCCCCGTCAACCCGTCATAGCTAATGAACCACGAGAGGACGTTAGCATCTCGATCCAGGGTCAGCAGGCCCGTGCCGGTCGGTGTGGCGCCGCCCAGCTCGATCTCGTTGACCGCTTCGCCAGGCGTGATGGGGAAATCTATCGTGAGCACCCGGGGCTGTGCCACTACTTGCCCCCGAATCTCCCCTTGGGATTCGCCGCTGTATGGATGTTCAAATACCAGAGGCCCGCTTTCAGGTCAGCCGCCTGTTGTGCCGTAACGAGCGCGCTCCCGAAACTTGCATCCTCTCCGAATTCGTCGATCCCGAGATCCACCCCGGCGGCTTCTTCAAAGTCTGCCGGCCCGTGAAAGTGCATGGCCGTCGGATCACCGGTGAGACCGCGGTAGTTGATGATCCATTTCAACACTGACTCCTCCGCATCAAACGTGACCACCGCGGCGCCGCCCGGTGTCGCTTCCCCGAGGTCGATTTCGTGCACATTCTGGGCGGCCGTAAGGGGAAAATCGAACACTGGGAGTTCCGGAAGCGTTACCACTTGTCCCCGAATTTCCCCTGCGGGATTCGCTGTCGTATGAATATTCAGATACCACAGGCCCTCGAGAAGACGGTCCGCCTGCTCCTCCGTGAGGACCCCCCTTCCGCTGCTCGAGCTCTCCCCGAATTCATCGATGCCGAAGTCTACCCCGGCCGCTTCACCCGCCTGCGCCGGACCATGAAAGTGCATCGCCGTAGCCGGCGCCGTCAGGCCTTCATAAGTGATCATCCACTCGATCTCGTTCGTGTCTGAGTGGAAGACTACCAGGCCCGTGCCGCCGGGCGTGGCTCCGCCGAGATCGAACTCATTTACGACCTGCCCGGTGTCGACCGGAAAATCGAACACCACTAGATCAACGTCTTTGGCCCAGAGGGAGGCGCAAATGAGGCAACACCAGGAAGCAAATGCTATATTTCTCATGGTTTGTTGATAAATCAGATACAGACCTGCGTTTCAAGGGCATCTTTGCAGTTATGCGGTTCTTTCTTGACAGAATGAAGGTATTGGTTAAAATAAACCTCAAGGTAGTAGCCCCTCTTGTCCCTTCCCATCGGAAAGATCCGGAGAGATTCCCCATCCCGACCGGGTCCTTTCATTGAGGTGGATCGAACCGGAATTCCGAAGCTGGCTCTCTGAACAGTCCTAATCACGTTTGTAGAAAAGTATGCCTCCGACAGCGAACCGATTGTTGCTCAGTGCGGTATTGATCGTGACCGCACTTCTTCCCAGATCACAACCGATCTGGGGACAGGGTTACGTCTACGATGACGATGACAACGCGCCGGCGGATAACGCGCCGGCGGATAACGCGCCCGCTTCAGCGCGACCGTTTTCAGAACTTCCTGACTTGGGAAACGGCTGGCGCGAATCGCCCTGGTTCGGTATATTGAATGATGGATTCTATCCGTGGATATTCCATCTTGAGCACGGGTGGCTTTTTGTCGTTCACGGCGAGGATGAGGATGACTTCTTCTTTTATGATCTGAATTGGGGGGATTGGTGGTACGCGACGAGCGAGATCTTTCCGGCCGTCTATAGCGTGAGTCGCGATTCATGGGTGTTCTATTTCATGGATACCGCCGGTCCTCGTAGATTTGTCGACCTGGCGAGCGGCGAGTTTTTTGAAGTCCAATGATCGGGTAGAGTCTGCTATGCGTGGCAGCGACAGGCGACAAGAACAGGTGCTACAGTCGCAATGAGAAGAACTGGCTGGATGCTCGAGCCACAGTAACCTCGAACTAACGTCTACGACCAGATTTGCATCGAGTCCTCAAGCCCTCTTCAGGTATTCAAAAAGGGTCGCGATGAGGTTTTCGAAGACGCTCAGGCGCGCTACTTCATAGCCATGAGAGTTCGCTCTGGGGTAGCCGATGGTCGCGCAGCGTGGCGCCAGGCCCGCCGCAAGTACTCCGCTGGCGTCTGACGCCGCCCTTCCGTAGACGACGTATTGCAGTTCAGTTCCAGCGGAATCGGCGGCTTGGGAGAGGTCGCCGATTAGAGCCTGATCAAAGTGCAGCGAGGTGTCCTTGGACCAGGTGGCGGGCCGACCGTCGAGGGTCAGTTGTGAGCCCAGCGGAATTGGGCTCGAGTCCACCGCGATAAAGGTTTCGACCGGGTTGCGATGTGCCCAACCCTTTGCCCCAATTAATCCACACTCCTCCTGCACGAGGAAGCAGAGGCAGAGACGGCGTCGCAGCGACACTCCGGAGGCACAGATGCGGTCGAGCAGCCGGAGTAGCGTGACCGATCCACCCCGATTATCGAGGATCCAGGCTGAGACCAAAGGATCCTCCACGGGACCGAACAGATGGGGACCGCGAACAGCCGTTGCCGGTACGGCTGTGGATCCGACACGAATTCCTGCGGCCCTGAGCTCATGGGGATTCATTCCGGTCATGATTCGGCAGTGGGACCAGGTGATGCCCTTGGCGCCGGAAGCGAAGTGAGTGATGGGATCATCAGGATCCGATGTGTGGCCCGAGCCGAAACTGAGGTGACCGGGCACCAGGGATTCGCCGTTTCCCACCAACGTTACCGGGCACTCACCCAGTTTCCACGGATAAAGGCCTCCACTCGGGCCCACGCATAGGCGACCATCTTCCTCGATGGCGTTAACCACCATGCCGATCTCGTCCATATGACTGGCCAGCGCTACTGCTCCCAGATCCGGTTCGCTTCCTGGAATCTCGACCCAGACATTGCCCTGAAGATCGATCTGCGGGTGGTTGCCGAGACCGGAAATCTTCTGCATGATGAGACGAGCCATCCGCTCCTCTCGCCCCGAGGGTGAAGGAATCTGCAGGAGTTCGCTGAGGAGAGTGAGATTGGGATCTTTGCTTGCGTTTGCGGCTGTCATGAAGTCTTCGAGGACTCCCACGGTTTACGGGTAACACTCTTAAGTTCAGCAGTCCGCTTCCGGTCGCTTTCTTCCAAAGCCTCCCGAATTGCCGGGTAAGCTTCCATAAACGACTGCATGTCCTCACGATTCAGCTGGTATAGCGAACATGGTGTGACCGCCTTTACCGTGGCCGTCCGTGGCTCATCGTGCAGAAGAGCCATTTCGCCAAAGAAATCCCCTGCCATGAGGGTAGCGAGATCTAGATCGATACCTTCTTCGGTGTGAGAGACGCGAACCACCCCTCGCGCAATCAGGAACATCGAACTTCCCGACTTTCCCTGTTCCAGGATCGCTTCGTTGGGAGGCACGGAACGAGCACGCATGCGCGCGGCAAGCTTCGTGAACTCGCCTTCCGGAATCTTGTTGAAAAAGGGTACCTTGGAAAGCAGTTCCGTCGGTTCAATGCGGAGACGGGCCACCCCCATGTCTTTGAGCGCCTGTCGCCGGGCAGCGATTTCGTCCATCATGGTCTCCGCCACGGAGTGCGGTAAGACGCCTCCTTCCACCTCTTCTTCGAGCGCTTCTTCCTCAGCCAGGAGCAGCATACGCCGGCCTAACCGCTCCTGCGTAGCGGCTACGAATTCCGGGTATTGTTCGGTGGTTTGATCGAGATTGTACTGAGCCTCTTCGTGTTGTTTGCGAAAATGCTCGTGCACGGGTTCCAAGGCCCATTTGGGTACCGAATCCAGCCTCTCCAGGGATTGAATATACTTGAGGACAGTGCTACAGCCTGCGCAATGCCCCCAGTTCGTTTCGTAAGTGTAGGCCAGCGTGTGCAGACGGATTCGTTCCGCCCAACCGCGCAACCCTCTTAAGCGATCCATCAGGCGCAACAGACTGGGTCCAAAGCGCCAGCCGCGCCTCTTTAACATGCCTGCCGTAAGGCACTCTCTGGAATAGCGAAGGGCATCGATCTGGAGCTGCAGGAGCATCAGCATCTGGCGAAAAGCGCGTTCGCTGAGAAGGCCTTTGTTGTATAGGTCAAGGTAGGACGACTTCTCTTCCGAGAAGGATTGGAGGAATGCCAGTTTCTGTTCCTGTTCCTCGTTCAGTTCGCCTCGTCGCAAGTCATTGATGGCCTCCCGGGCGTGCACGTTGTGGGTCGCGTACTCCTCCTCCAGGCGACGGGCGATGGGACCCGAAAACATCCCCCCGGCCAAGAGAGTGGGTATGCGATCCAAAGCGCGTTGAATGGCGGCCAGCGCGCTTTCGGCGCGGGCGAACTGGTCCGCAACCGGAGGGCGGTTGAGACCCAGCAGGGCAACTAGCGGCTCCATTGTAATCCCCTGCACCAGAAGGGTAAACAGCACTGCTCCCATGACCAGGGCTACGAATGTCTCGCGGTGTTCAAAATCGGGCAGGCTGAGCACGATGGCAATGGCAATGGCTCCACGCAGACCTCCCCAATACATGACGGTCTGATAGCGAATCCCCACCGGCTCAGTCAGTTTGAAAAAGCCGACCAGCGGCGTGAGGCCATAAACCACGACTGCCCTGGATATCAGCATGGCCACGAGCACCCAAAGGAGGAGATCAAGGTTGGTCCAGAGAGCGTGAAGATCGACGCGCAACCCGACCATGAGGAAGATCAAGGCGGTCGCGACAAAGACCATGTACTCCCAGAAGTGTTCCAGGTATTCCCGAACGGACGGTGAGATCTTCATGCGTCCCCATCCCCCGAGGGTGATCCCGGCGCCCACGACAGCCATGACCCCACTAAGGTGGAAGTCCTCTCTAATAAAGTGGAAGCCGTCTTCGGCTAAGATGAACGAAAGATAGGCCACCACTGTGGTGAGGGTAATTTCAATAAACGGATCCGATTCGACCAGTCCCAGAACATAGCCTGTCAAAAGTCCCAGCACCCAACCGACCAACAAGCCTCCCGCAAAGGCAACGGTAAAATCAATCAGGCCACTGGTGATTGAAAACCCGGCTGTACCTCCCGCGATGACCACGACCACGACAATTTTCGCCAGAACGATCGAAGTGGCGTCATTGAAAAGGCTCTCGCCTTCAACGAGGACAGTTAAACGCGCGGGAGCGCCGAGACGTTTGAAAAGCGAAATCACGGCTACCGGATCGGTTGCGCTCAAGATGGCTCCCAGAAGAATAGCAGAGGTGAAGGGTATGGAAGTTGTGAGGTGGAGGATGAACCCGATAAGGAAAGTCGAAAGGATTAATCCGGGCACGGCCAACGTTAACACTGGACCGAGGTTGCGCCGGAGCTGACCCGCATCCAGATTGAATGCCGATTCGAATATGAGAGTGGGAAGGAATACGTAGAGGATCAGGTCGGGAGACAATTCGAGACCGCCAAGCACCGAGAAAACCTCGTATTCCTTACGCAGAGCCGCTAGGAGAATTCCGACCAATACGAGGACCACCGAAAACGGCGCTTTTACCTTCTTCGTGACGGCGAAAATTGCCGCCGCCACCAGCAGCAGGGCAATGATTCCAGCTACAATTTCGGGTGTGTGGCTGGTGTGGGTCATAGGCGTTTCAGTGTTCTGGTTTTGGGTCTATCGAGCTATACTGAGCTTGTCGCAGTTTTCGCACAAGGACGTTTCTATGCCCTCGGCGGCGAATTCGCCATGGTTCTGAGCGATGGCAGTGACCCGTTCATTGGACAGATCAGCGACCCACGAAGCGTAGTCGAGATCTTGGCGGCTTTCTTGACAGCAGGGAAGATAGGTGATCCTTTTCGCAGACCGTTTGGAAAGATATGCGATCAAAGAGGATAGGTGTTCTGGGGAGTATTAATTGTGATTCCATCACCCAGCCCGATGGCAGTATTGGTGAATCTTTTGGAGGCGTCCTCTACTCAGCTTATGCTCTCGCCTATATTGGTCGAGGTAGCTGGGAGACGCTCGTGTTGGCAAGGGTTGGCGAGGATATCCTGGCCGAGCTCGGGCCGGTTCTGGAAGGCCCGCCCGGAATCCGGGATAGTGGGCTGCTTCCGCGAAAGCAGCCTAATTATCGAATCAAGATCGAATACGAACCCAGCGGGGAGAAGCATGAAAGACTGATTGGGGACATGGGTGCGGCCAGTTTCAATGAATTGTCGCCTCATCTCGGCCAACTCGATGGATTGGTGCTCAATTTCATCACCGGTTTCGAATTGAAGCGCGCGACTCTAGAAACGATCAGAAGCCGTTATCGGTTCCCTCTCCTAATGGATTTTCACAGCCTTACTTTGGGTCGGAACCGGGACGGAAGCCGATTTTGGAAACGCCCGGACGATTGGGAAGCGTGGATTCGATTGGTGGATGTCATCCAGATGAACGAGGATGAAGCCGCCCTCATTGGTGAATTCAATGCCCAGGATGCGAGAGCGAGGAGAGAATTTGCCCGGCATCTTCTGGATTTAGGGCCAAGTGCAGCCATCATAACGTTGGGAGAGAAAGGAGTGTTTGCAGTCAATACGGTAGACGACGATTGCCGAGAGCACAGCATTCCGGCCGATCAGCCGCACCGGGCGGTTGATCCGACCGGTTGTGGCGACGTATTTCTGGGGGCGCTGACGGCCGGTATCGTGGGGTTTGGCTTTACCGAATTTGAAACTGCGCTGGCGCTTGCAAATTCGTCAGCCGGTCTCAAGAGCCGTAACCGCGGACTCGATGCCCTGGACCTGCTGGCTTCGAATTCCGAAGCAGACAGACCAGTGTGTGGATAAGCGGTCCCGGCGCTCACACCAGCGCTTTCTAATTTTGTCAACTTACTTGGCGGGATAGGACACTTTAGTAATGAGGGAGCCCCTTGATAAAGCGTTGCCATTGCCGGTTCTACAGGAACGCAGGGAACGGGTCTTCCTGATATTTAGCGGTATCTTCCTGGGAATGATGACGATGCTCAATATCCTGGGCATTACTCGCTTTGTGCACGTGGGTCCACTGATCCTGGCGGTGGGTGTGCTTCCGTATCCGCTCACTTTTCTGTGCACCGATTTCATTAGCGAATTCTACGGAAGGCGGCGTGCCAACACGGTCGTACTGGTCGGCCTGGGGTTGAACTTTCTTGTTTTGGGGTTTCTCTGGGCCGGTAACACCCTGCCCGCCACCGCCTATAAGACCGATTTGCAGAGGATCGTAGAAGTGGGGCAGGAGACCGTTTATGCCGATCCCGCAACCCGAAAGCGCCCTATGCTGGACCCTCGGACCGGGCTTCCGTTGAAGCGAGTTGTGGTTTCCGATCAAGATGGCGGCAGTCGGGTGGTGGAGGCCGTGATTATGGTTGAGATTCTGGATCCTGCTACCGGGCAGGCCGTCATAGATCCGAAAACGGGAAAGACGGTGAAGGAAATCGTCGATGCCGAAACCGGAAGCCCCGTCGCCAGGGAAAGTGAGTTATTCACGCGAATCTTCCTCAGCACGCAAGCCGCGATATTTGCCAGCATGGTAGCCTACCTGATGGCCCAACTGTGCGATGTATGGATTTTTCACTTCTGGAAACGCCTGACCAGGGGAAAGCATCTTTGGCTTAGAAGTAATGGGTCTACTCTAATCAGCCAGCTAGTCGATACGACGGCGGTTGTGCTGATTACATTCTGGTCTGCAGTTGCGGCGGGTGAATTGAGTTTAGCATCGGTCGGTGGCATGATTCGCGATGGCTACCTGTTTAAGCTGGTGGTGGCCTTGCTGGATACGATTCCATTTTACATCGGCGTTCGCTTTCTGTCGGGTTATTTACGCATTGATCCGGGAACCGAGAACGAGGGCAACGGTTTGCATAGTTGAAATAGTATTATATGATAATTACGGGGACAAGGGAGATGCGGTGAGATACTGCTTTCACGCCCTGCCTATCGTTTCAAGCGAAAGATTTGCCCTACGAGCCGGATTACCGAATGGTTCGGTGCGGGGCGCCAATGAGAAAAAATTTGCCGGGACAGCCAATTTGAGGGAAGAATCGCGCTTCTCGCTACTCTGAGCATGTAACCTGAATATATCGCATGACCGAGAATATTGCCGAATCCGTTAAGAATTACTACGGCCACGTATTGCAGAGTCAAAGTGACTTGAAGACCACTGCTTGTTGTTCGACCGGGACTTTGCCCGATTCCGTTAAGGAGATTTTAGAGGAAATCGAGCCGGAGATTCTGGATCGTTCTTATGGTTGTGGATCTCCCATTCCGCCTGCCTTGGAGAGGTGTGCCGTGCTGGACCTCGGTTGTGGAACGGGCAGAGATGTGTATACGCTTTCAAAGCTTGTGGGTCTAAACGGTCGGGTGATCGGAGTCGATATGACGGAGGAGCAGTTACGCGTGGCCCGAAAGTATCGGAAATCTCAAGCGGCCCGATTTGGGTTCAGTAGATCGAACGCTGAATTCAAACAGGGTTACATCGAAGACCTGAAGTCCTTAGGGATCGAGGACGAGTCAATGGATGTGGTCGTATCCAACTGCGTCATTAACCTGTCCTCAGATAAGAAACGGGTATTTTCGGAGATTTTCCGAGTACTCAAGCCGGGTGGAGAGTTGTATTTTTCCGATGTGTTTTCTGATCGAAGGATTCCTGTCGAATTGCGGAACGATCCGGTCCTGTTGGCGGAGTGCCTCTCGGGAGCCCTGTATGCGCAGGATTTTCGCCGTATTCTCCATGAATTAGGCTGCAGGGATTTTAGGATATGTTCCGAATCACCGATAGAAATCAAGCAACCGGAACTAAAAGAAAAAACCGGCCTGATCGCGTTTTTTTCGAGAACGATTCGGGCCTACAAGCTGGATACGCTGGAGGATCTCTGCGAGGATTACGGCCAGGTGGCCACCTATCTGGGATCGATTGACGGGTGTTTTCGATTTTTCCGGTTGGATGATCATCATGTGTTTGAATCGGGCAAGCCCATGCTTGTCTGTGGAAACACTGCTTCGATGTTGGAGGAAACACGTCTTTCGCGACACTTTGAGGTGCGAGGCAATCGAAGCGTGCACTATGGTCTCTTCCCCTGCGGACCGCAGGGGAATTCCCAGGCTGTGGCGGGAATGGAAGACGCGGGAAGGTGCTGTTAAGATTGACGACTGTCAAACATCGTAGCGATCGCGCAAACTGGCTGCGAACTGCCGGCAATGAACCCCGCGGCTATATTCAGCCCAAGGAGTTAAAAGAACTCTGGTTTCATACCGGCACCAACTGCAATCTGAGTTGCCCCTTCTGCCTGGAAGGATCTAAGCCGGGAGATAATCGATTGAACCGGATCGCATTCAAGGACGCCACGCCGTTTATAGACGAGGCCCTCATGTTGGGAGTGCAACAGTTTTCCTTTACTGGCGGAGAGCCGTTCACGGTTAAAGATACGGTCAGAATTCTGGACTATGCTTTGGATCGGAGACCCTGTCTTGTTCTGACCAACGCTACCCGACCATTGGCGATGAGACTGTCTGAGGTGAGCCCATTTCTAGATAAGCCCAATCCCTTGAGCTTTCGAATCAGTTTTGATTTTCCCGACCGGGAACGCCACGATGCGGGTCGCGGCAAGGGTAATTTTGATTTTGCCCTACGGACCATGGGGCAACTTCTGGAGATGGGGTTTGCGGTGTCCATTGCCCGGCAACAGGAAGACGGTGAAATCGTCGAGGAGGTGGAGGAACGGTTTCAGAAAATCTTTGCGCGGGCCGGCATGCACCGCGACATTCGCATCGTCAGTTTCCCGGATTTTCTGACACCGGGTTCGATGGCCGATGTGCCCGAGATCACGGAAGATTGCATGACCCGATACCACGATGATACGTCGCGCGCCGCATTCATGTGCAACTTCAGCAAGATGGTGATCAAGCGAGAGGGCAAGATGCGCGTCTATGCCTGCACTCTGGTCGATGACGACGAGGATTACGATCTCGGTGGGTCATTGCGTGAATCGATGGCGATTCGGGTCATGCTCAAACACCACCGCTGTTACTCTTGTTTCGCCGGGGACGCTTCCTGCAGCGAGATTTGAGCCCCTTCGACTCCGTTCTTCGACCGAGAGGAGGTCTCTCTGGACCAATTGGAGGTCTGATACCGGGAACGGGTCGATTGCCTGCTCGCAAGGTATGAAAAAGGGAACTGTAAGCTCGCTAATCAAGGCCCGACAGATTGCTAAGGATTGACAGGTATAGGTTGAAGGGAACAATGCGCCCCTCATGGACAGTTGCCTATCGCAGCGTGTGCTGGTGTTGAACCGACTATGGCAAGCGGTTAATATTGTCGGCGCCAGGCGTGCCTTTGGGCTTTTATTTCAGGATCACGCCAAAGTCATTCATTCGTCGAAAGAGGATTTCCGTGTGTTTGAGCCGGGAGAGTGGATCAGTTTCTCTATAGATAATCCTCCTGCGGATGAAAGATGGTGCGTGCATACGATCCGCTACAAGATTCGGATACCTAAGATTCTGCTTTTGAAGCATTACGATCGTCTTCCTTTGAAAGAGATGAAATTCACGCGGGAAAACCTCTTCGGGCGCGATAACTACACCTGTCAGTATTGTGGTAAGAGCTATACCCCCCGAGAACTCAATCTGGACCATGTAATTCCACGCGAACGGGGAGGAAAGACCACATGGGAAAACATTGTCACCTCCTGCCTGCGGTGCAACACGAGGAAGGCCAACCGGTTTCCTCACGAGGCGCGCATGCACCTCAAGCGAAAGCCGGCGCGGCCCAAATTGCGGCCCTTTGTAAGTTCTATTGCCGGCCCGGATTGTGAAAAGTCCTGGATTAATTTTCTACACGTTGCGCGGCACTGATATATAGAGTCTGAAAACTATAATTGACGATGTTCCGGGACCACGGGGAGCCAGAAACGCATAGTCGTGCCGTTTGCTGAAGTCTGCGCCAGTTCAATTCTCCCACGATGGCTTTCCACGATCCGTTTAACGATGGTTAGACCAAGTCCGACACCTCTGTGCTTGCCGGAGAGGAAGGAATCGAATATCTGGTCCCGTTTTTCTTTGCTGATTCCGTGTCCTGTATCAGTAATTTCTACCACGGCGATGGGCCCGTTTTCGTTGGTATCGCGATAGGAGGCGACCTTTACGCTGCCGCCCGCCGGCATGGCCTGCATGGCATTGATAATCAAATTCAGAAGAACCTGCTGAATCTGGGCTTTACTTCCTTCGATGGTGAGCGCTTCGTCCTTGGGTTCGTAGGTCGCGCTAACCCTTGATTGTTCCAGTTTCAGCCTGACGAGGTGAAGCGTGTCACGGATGACGGCACTGAAATTCCAGCGCGCATGCAGCCCGCTGCCGGATTTTCCAAAGGAGAGCACGCGAGTCACGATTCCTTCCAGCTGATCCAGTTTCTCGCCAATGATGGCCGCATCCCGGTGGCGCATGTCCTCAGTGCTGAAATGGAGATCAAGCGACTCGAAAAGTAAGCGGATAACGGTGAGAGGATTCCTGATCTCGTGGGCAATTTCCGCGGCCAGTAGGCCGAGCGTGGTTAACCGTTCATTGTGACGCAGCGTTTCTTCAGAAGAAAAGACCCTGGAATATAGGCGTGCGTTCACGATCGCCACGGATCCCAGACTGGCCAGGGTTCCAAAGATTTCCTTCTCGTCGTCGCTGAAGCGGTGTGGATTGTCAGTGTAGGCATTGAGGACACCGATAACCTCGTTTTCGAAGTGCAGCGGCGAAGAAAGGAGCGATACGAGCCCCTCCCGGCCGATGATGGTCGTGAAGTGGTGTTCTTCCGTTCGGCGCAGGTCGCTTACTTCCACTTGTTTTCGCCGCAGGATGGCGGATCCGACGGCACTGTCCTCCAACGACAGCCGCTCTTTGTAGTCTTTCAGGTCATCTGAAATTCCTGAAAGTGAATGCAATTCGAGCGTTTTGCTTTGATGGTCGAAAAGGAAGAGAGCACAGATGCGGCAATCGAGAATGCTCCGAGCCTCTTCAGTGATACCGTCGAGGACGGCGCCCGGATCGCGTTTCGAGACCAGATTCTGCCCGGTATTTACAAGTGCCTGCAGTCTATCTTTGTAGGTGCGAAGTTGGTCAATCAGCCAGAGCTTGCTGACTACCCGGGTGGCTTCGGTGGCAAGCAGGGACATCGTCTGGAGGTCTTGCTCGGAAAAGGCGTTAACGTTGTCGCTATCGACATTGACGACACCCAGAGTATTGCCGCGATCTTCCATTGGCACGGCCATCTCCGACCGGACTCCGGGCTTTACCTCGATATAGCGAGTGTCCGCGGAGACATCCGGCACTAGAAGTGGCTTCTGATGAAGGGCGACCCATCCCGTAACACCTTCCCCCAGCCTTAACTCTATGTTGCTGTTTTCATCGGGTAGGCCGAATGAAACTTCTACTTCGAGTCGTTCGGTGTCGGGATTGATCAGTGCGATCGATGCACTGGTAGCGCCAAGTATGCGCACGATTTCCTCGAGAATTGCTTTCAGGGCGTCTTGGGGATTCTCCGTGCTGCTGACGAGGCTGCTGATCCGGTAGAGCGAATCGATGACTTTCCGATCTTCTTTCATGAATAATGGAAGAGCGGGTCTGCTCACCAACGATCAACCGGTCAGGCGCGCCTGACGAGTCGCATCTTCGGAGACGATCACGGTCAATTTCTCGCGCAGGGAGAGCAGCTCTTTGGAGTCGCTGCCTTCAGTGCGGTTGATCTTTTCGATGTAGAAGGTGTCTATGGCGATGCCTCGTTCGGTCGCAATACGGGCGAATGTAATGTCGAAACCGTGGTCGAATATTGCTCTCGAAAGATGATATAGCAGGCCTACGCGATCGGTTGTCTGAACTTCAATGATGGTACGATCCAGGGAAAGTTCGTGATAGACATCGACACAGGGAGGGAAGGGCGGTCGTGTGGACAGTTCGTCACGCAGGTAAGCCGGCCGTTGATGGCGCTTAGCCTGTGCGAGTATATGTGGCATGAGGTCCATGTCATGGACCAGAGCCTCTTCAAGAAATTTCCTGAAGGTGGCGAGTGCCGATTTGTCCTGAATCGCGCCCCCTCCCACTTCACAGACATAGAAGGTGTCGATAGTAATGTGATCGGCACGCGAAAGTGCCTTGCTGCTGACGATACTCAGCCCGACCACGCTGAGAGCGCCGGCCAGCTTATAGAAAAGCCCGGACCGGTCCCAGGTTACAATAGTGACGACCGACAGGCTCAAGCTGAGGTCGTCCTTCCACTCCACTGTGGGTGCGAGCGAACCGAGCGAATCGGCTTCTGAAATATGGGTCAGCAGTTCATGGACCATGCGCAGATGAAGGGCGATATCTTCCGGCGAATTGTGGATGAGGTAGCGTTCCGGAAGGAGATTGCAATGAGCCTCGATCTCTTCTTCTGAGATATCGGGAAGCTGGCTGCGGGCAAACTCCTTTGAGGTCGTGATTTTGGACGCGCTCTCGCTCAGATCAAGCTGCTCACGACCGGCCAGTTGTTGACGTGTATTTTCGAAGAGCCGGGTGTGCAGCATGTCCTTGTAGTCGTTCCACAGTCCGCTAGCGGTGGCTCGAACGTCACAGAATGTATGGACATATAGGAGCCGCAGATTGTCTTCATTTCCTACCAGACCGGCAAATGAACGGATGGCGTTGGGGTCATCGATGTCGTGATGCTGCCAGAATCGTGCCATTTCCAGATGATTTTTAATTATGAACAGGATTTTGCCACGCAGCGTGGGCTCAACTTGCATGCGTTCGAGAACCTTTTCGCTAATCTCGGCTCCCAGATTGGGGTGATTTTGGATGGAAATGCCCTTTCCGATATCGTGCAGCAATAGGATCAGGTAGAGTAGAGAGGGATTATCGGTTTCGTGCAATGCGCGGCTGTACTTCTCCTGCAATCTGTCATTACTTGTGAAAACAACGTCCAGCTCACGAAGCGCGTGGAGGGTGTGAATGTCGGCGGTATAGCGGTGGTAGTATTCGTGTTGGACGAGGCAAGTGAGGGAGGCGAACTCCGGCATGAAGTTCTCCAGAACACCCTGTTCGTGCATCCGATTCAGAGCCGGATAAACTTCCCCGACGCTCTGCAGGATCGAACGAAAGCTACGATTTGCCGAAGCCGAATCGGTAAGGTTGTGAGCAAGGGTCAGCTTAGCCCCTCGGATGAGCGAGGCCAGTTCAAACTCTAAGTCCGCACGATACTGCTGGCAGTGGCGGAAAATGCGGATAAGACGATCTGGATCTTCGGCAAAGACGTCCTCCCGTTCAAAGGTGATTTGATTTCCGGAAAGCACAAAGCCATCGAATCGGCGGCGCCTCCGATAGCGGCGCGATTGAATCACATCTCGCAAAGACCGACGATTATTGAGGAGTGCGAGTCGCTGTTCGAGATTCTCGGCGACGCGATCAATATTGCGGGCGTGTGTATAGTAGTCGCGCATGAACACCTCGACGCGCTTAAGAATATCCCGAGTACGGTAGCCGAGACGCCAGGCCACCAGGGGTTGCTTTTCCAGATTCAGGACGTCGGTTGCGCGACGACTTTGAATGTGCAGCTCTGTTCGTACCCACAAAAGAAATTCGTAGGCCGCGGTCAGCTCTCGATATTCAGTTCGGTTGAGGTACTCGCCCTCCTTCAATTCTTCAATGCTCTTAAGGTCGAGTTTGATGCGCGCCATCCAGAGTATGTTCTGGTAGTCTCTCAAACCGCCCACGCCATTCTTGATATCCGGTTCCTGCAGATAAACGGTATTGCCGTAGCGTTTTCGTCTTTCTTCCTGGCCGTTGAGGCGGTTCTTGATATATTCTTGGGGCGCGTCGCGCTGACAGTAGCTGCCATAGGCGTGCCTGAAGTCCCGGTAGAGTTTGCGCGAGCCGACTACCCGTCGAGCCTCGAGTAGGGCGTTCTTGGTCTCCATACTCTTACGGGCCTCTTCAATCGACTCACGAATGGATCGCGTGCTGTGTCCGACTTTGAACTTCAAGTCCCAAAGGATGTACAACATCGTGTCAGCCAGCGTTTGCTGGAACACGGGCAGATGCTTTGACCTCACCCGATTGGGGAAAAGGAACATGAGGTCGACATCGCTGAACGGGCTTAATTCGGCCCGGCCGTAACCGCCAAGGGCCAGAATGGCGACTTTGCAAGGAGCCTTCGGTTGGATCTTGCTGTATTGCGCGAGAGCGGACGCGAAAAGGTTCTCGATCAGCACGTCCATGACGATGGCTCGGGCCTGTGCGACGCGGAGGCCGGAATCACCTTTGCGGTGGTATCGACGCAGCATCTTGTTTTCGAGCCGCAGAAACTCCTTGAATGGCTGGGTCAGCTGAGCGCGGTTTTCCGCTCTTGCCGGTTCCAGGCGTTTCTTCGCATGCTCCCGGATGCGCCGGAAAAGTGGATCTTCCATGGCAAAACTGTCTGCGATTCGATGCGGCCTTCGGCTGAAGTCAAATCATTCCTTCCGTTTCAAAAGCTTTCGGGCATTGGTTCTCCTGTTGAGAACGCCAGATTTCCGGCTTTTTCCTTTGACTCCCGATCTCGCTGGCGTTGGTTGGTCGTTTCGCCCGAGTTGTGGGCTCGTCCGATGGCAATTTGTGCTGGTTTCGTAGGACTAGCTGACGGTAGGGGGCAGGAAATAACCTATGGCTAAGGCTGCGGCAATATCCGTACGCAGGAAAACCGAGAGAAATGAAAGAAATCGCCAAAGCTTACGATCCGAAGTTGGTCGAGCCACGTTGGTATAAGCGCTGGGAGGACTCGGGGGCATTTCGCGGTGAACGCAGAGAGGGCTGCGCGGCCTTTAGCATCGTCATTCCTCCTCCCAATGTAACCGGTGTCCTCACTATGGGACACGTGCTTAACAACACCATTCAGGATATATTGGCACGGCGAGCACGACTGCAGGGAAAACGTGTGCTCTGGCTGCCGGGCACCGACCATGCCAGCATTGCCACCCATAGTGTAATCGAACGTGAACTACGAAAAGAGGGCGTGACCCGCTGGGACCTCGGTCGCGAGCAGTTTATCCGCCGGGCTTGGGACTGGAGCGATCACCATGGCGGCATCATTCTCAGGCAGCTGCGCGGTCTTGGTTGTTCCTGTGACTGGGAACGGACCGTATTTACCATGAATGAAGCCTATGCGCGTGCCGTCTCGACTGCCTTTGTGAAGCTCTACGAGCGGGGTTACATCTATCGCGGCAAGTATATGGTCAACTGGTGTCCGGCCACGCTTACCGCCCTCAGCAATGAAGAGGTGATCATGAAGCCGCAGCACAGCCTGCTCTTCAAGATGCGTTACGAAATCGTGGAGCTGCCCGGACAGTTCATGGAGATATCCACAACGCGGCCGGAGACACTGATGGGAGATACGGCGGTGGCGGTGCATCCACACGATGTGCGCTATCGTAGTGTCGTGGGAAAGCACGTATGGCGTCCCTTTCCACGGGCGCAGATACCGATTATCGCCGATGAAGCAGTAGATCGGGAATTTGCGACAGGCGTGCTCAAGGTCACGCCGGCACATGATGCGCTTGATTTCGAGATCGGTCAGCGGCACGGTCTTCCCGCGCTTGAGGTCATTAACCCGGACGCCACCATGAACGAGCTGGCTGGGAAAGATTTCGTGGGCTTGGACCGTGACGAGGCACGGAAACTGGCCACGCGCAAACTCGATGAGCTCGGCCTCCTGGTCGGGCAGGAACCTTATCAGAACAACGTGGGATATTCCGAGAGAGCCGACGTTCCTATCGAGTCCAGGATCTCTGAACAGTGGTGGATGCGCTATCCCAAGGTAGAGGAGGCCAAGCGGGCAGTGCGCGACGGCTTGATTCGATTCTGGCCCCAGCGCTGGGCCAAGAATTACCTCCACTGGTTGGATAACATCCAGGACTGGTGTATTTCCCGGCAACTCTGGTGGGGCCACAGGATTCCGATCTGGTACCGAAAGGGATGCGACCGCGCCCTTTCCCAGAATTGGCATGTTTCCGTCGATGGTCCCAAGGACCCTGAAAATTGGGAGCAGGATGAGGACGTCCTCGATACCTGGGCTTCCTCATGGCTCTGGCCCTTCGCTACCATGGGGTGGCCCTCACCCAATGAGAAGGAAGCTCGCGACCTGGCCTACTTCTATCCCACAACTGATCTTGTGACCGGTCCCGACATCATTTTTTTCTGGGTAGCGCGTATGATTATGGCTGGGCTGGAGTTCATGGGTGAAGCGAAGGAGTTGCTGAGCGATGATGAATTGGCTGACCGTATTCCATTCCGCAATGTGTATTTCACTGGAATGATTCGGGATGTTCAGGGCCGCAAGATGTCGAAGTCCCTTGGAAATTCCCCCGATCCGCTCGACCTGATCGATAAGTTCGGCGCCGATGGCCTCAGATTCGGCATCATGAGCGTTGCCCCCAAGGGTCAGGACATTCTCTTTAGCGAGGAGCGTATGCAGGGTGGGCGGAATATCTGCAACAAGCTGTGGAATGCATGCCGGTTTCGGCAGCTATCCGGTGCATTGCACGATAACACCTCCCTAGCCAGGATGACTGCGCGTATTCAGATGAGCTGGTTCGATGAATACGACCACTGGATTATTTGGCGCCTCGTCGAAACTGTGAAGCAGGTGGAGAGTGCCTTCGAGAAATACGAGTTCAATCAACTTACACAGGCACTCTATGGTTTTTTCTGGAGTGATTTCTGTGATTGGTATCTGGAAGTCTCTAAGGTCAAGTTGGAACATCCCGAGACCTCGGCTCATTGTCTGGCAATTCAGGATCTGGTGTTGCGGCAGGTATTACTTATGCTGCATCCCATAGCGCCGCATATCACGGAGGAGCTGTTTCATCGGCTCGGCTTTGTCGACGAAGAATCACTCCTCCAGGATTGTGGTGTCGAGTCACCGGATCAATTGTTGGACCTGCTTTCCGGTGCGGGAATCGAGATTGATCAGCCGGCTGCCGAACAGGTGGAATGCCTGAAAGAATTCGTCAGCCGCGCGCGCGCGCTCAAATCCCAGTACAATCTCTCGAACCGTCGCGACGTAACGTTATTTTTCACGGCAGATGAAGAAAACACGGTCTTTATTGAATCGCATACCGTCGTTATCAAAAGGCTCGTGGGTGCGAGTGCTTTGGAGGTTCGTGCCGATGTCTCGGATGCACCCGGAGCGGTCACGGCCATAGCTACCGTGTATCTCGATCTCGCGAGCACCTTGGATCTTGAAGTGGAGCGTGAGCGGCTGGGCAAGGAATTGTTCAGAATCAAACGCGCCGTGGCCGCTGCCAAGGGAAGGTTGGGTAATGAGGAATTCCTGAAAAAAGCGCCCGCAAAGATAGTCGCGGGCGCACGCCAGCAGTTGCTCGCGAGCGAAGCCAAGAAGGACGAGATCGAGCGTCTGCTGGCCGGGCTGGGGGGATGACCGGTTAAATCCCTGGGCTGACGGCCAGTGTCGTGTTTAGCGCCATGCTTTCGGGCGCCGGCCCCTCGGCCATGAGCTCTTCGCAGACGAGCTTTACGCAATCTGTCGTTTGCCTGATCGTCCCGACCCCGATTTCCTCACTTCCACCCAATTCCTTCAAAAAGCTCAGAATCTAAGCCCGACAGATTGTTAGAGTAAAGAATCTGTGGAATTTCCGATTGTTTCTCAGAGCGGCGTTTGCTATAGTGATTTTAGTTTCGTTCATTCCATTTGTGCGGGGGCGAATGCTCCATTGATGCGCTACGGCAATCCAATTCGCCAAGGTCGTAGGCCCTTTACGGGGATCGTATAAAGAACTCAATGCAAACCTATCAACTTCCGTTGGAACTGATTTTTGAAGTAATTCAACATCGTGGGGGAAACTATTCCGCCAGCTGTCTCAATGCTGAGATTGACACCGCCGGAGGTGATCTCGAGGAATTGCATGACAATATCTCGTCGGCCGTAGATAGCCACTACGGCGCCGCCTCCAAGCCGGAAGCATCTGCCATCCACCTGGTTCTGTTTCAGGAGTAGGTCTCGGAGATCGGCACTATTCCGGATTTCTGGAGACTTCCGGCTCATGCCGAACGTGTTGAGGGAGGGAGTTCCTTTCCATAGCCCTTGCTTAGGTGGGGTGGGTATTCATATTGGCACTGTGATAGTGTCGTGTCTGACAATTAAGCATGCCAATGCCAGAGCAATTTCAGCCTCAGCACTTGTCTCGGCATAGCAATGTATCTAAGAGACTCCTGATTTTAGAAGAGTGAAACTTATTTGGTATTTCTCGGCGCGTCCGGCGGCCACGCCCTACCCAGCCCCAGTCGATTGCACGGCACGGGGTAGGGACGGACCGCCGGGCCGTGCGCAACCCAGCTTGAATTCCTTGTTTCAGACGAGTCCCGCGTGCGGGACGACGACGGAAGGCGGTCGCGCTGGTGCTGTGCCCGCACGGTCCCGCCCGGCGCAGGCAACGCCGCTAGAACGGAGGATTATCCGATGAATGAAGTGCTGAATTTGTTACTGGAGGGCGAGCATCTTTCGTCTTCTAAAATAGGCGAGATCCTGGGATTGAGTGATTCTGAAGTTGAGCATGAGATGACACGTCTGCAGCGGGAAGGTATCTTACTCGGTTGGCGCCCGGTACTTAATTCCGACCAAGCGGCGTCCGATCTCGTGAGGGCGGTCATTGAGGTCAAGATCAGTCCGGAACGGGAGGGTGGATTCGATCGCACGGCGGAGCGCATCAGTGGATTCGAGGAAGTTGAATCGTGTTACTTGATGTCTGGAGCCTACGATCTTCTGGTATTTGTGCGTGGCGCGAATCTGCATGAGGTAGCGACCTTTGTTTCGGAGCGATTGGCTACGATCGGTGGCGTTTTGTCGACCGCCACTCACTTTCTGCTGCGAACCTACAAGGATCAGGGCTTTCTGCTGGGTCGAAAGGTCAGCGATGCCGATAAGCCGGCAGTGAGTCCGTGATGAACTTGAAGAAATCAAGTACAGAGGGACCAGCCAGGTTCATTGCTTCTCACGTTAAGGGGCTGCCAAAATCCGGAATCCGTGAGTTTTTCGCTTTGGTTTCACAGACGCCGGAAGCCATATCGCTGGGAATTGGCGAACCGGACTTCGTGACCCCATGGTCAATACGCGAGGCCGCAATTTTCGCCTTGGAGCGGGGAAGGACGAGCTATACCGACAACCTGGGCCTTATTCAGCTGCGGGAAGCGATTGCCGCTTATGCCGAACGTCAATTCCGCCTCAGCTATGATCCCAAGTCCGAGATCCTGGTTACTGTGGGTGTTTCCGAGGCTCTCGATCTGGCGCTCCGTGCCATCATCAACCCTGGAGATAAAGTGCTCTACCACCAACCGAGCTACGTGTCCTACCATCCGAGCATTGAGCTTGCTCATGGTGAGCCTATTGCTGTGCCCACCTCCGCCGGTAACCAGTTTGAACTGGATTCCGACATCCTGCGTCAGTACTGGGAGCCGGGCTGCAAGGCGCTGATGCTATGTTTCCCGACCAATCCGACGGGTGCTGTCACGGATGCGGGCAAGCTTGGACAGATCGCGCGCTTTGCGGTCGAAAAGGACCTGCTGGTAATCAGTGACGAGATTTATGCCGAGCTGACCTTCGACGCCCCCCATCGGAGCATAGCGACCTTTCCGGGAATGAAAGAGCGTACCCTGCTATTGCACGGAGTATCCAAGGCATTTGCCATGACCGGATTTCGAATCGGCTATGTCTGCGGGACTGCGCTGCTCGTAGAAGCCATGATGAAGGTACACCAGTACAGCATGATGTGCGCCCCCATTTTGAGTCAGGAAGCAGCACGGGAAGCCTTTACTTCAGGCCAGAGCAGCGTCGCAAGGATGCGCGAGCAGTACATGCGTCGGCGAGATTTCGTGGTCAGGCGATTTAACGATATAGGCTTAAGCTGTCACTTGCCTAAAGGTACCTTTTACGCATTCCCCTGTGTGGAATCTACCGGCCTCGACGAAAGTGAGTTCTGCAACCGCCTCTTGCTCGAGGAGAAAGTCGCAGTTGTCCCCGGAACCGCATTCGGTGAAGCTGGCAAGGGCTATGTGCGAGCCAGTTTCTCAACCAGCTACGCTAATCTCCTGGAGGCTATGAAGCGCATCGAGCGATTCGTGGGCAACGTACGTAAGGCAGGATCTGAGGGTGATTCCGTGGCCGCCCGCGGGGGTCGGCGAATGGAGTCGGTGGAGACCAGTTCCTGACCGATGCGCAGATTGTGCCACTACCGTTGAGAAAGTCCGATTGCCGATGATAACAGCAGACCGTGCAGTTGCCCTCGTAGGCCGCCCCAACGTGGGTAAGAGTCGGTTGTTCAACGCCTTGGCCCGCAAGAGAATAGCTATCGTTGATCGTCAGCCGGGCGTCACCCGCGATGTAAATACGGTCGAGGTCGATGGCGATTATACGCTCATGGACACAGGCGGCATCGGGTTGACACCGGAAATGGACGCGCAGCAGCTTGCTGATGCCGTTGAAGAGCAGGTGTTTTTTGCCGTACAGGCAGCCCGGGTAATCTGCTATCTGGTTGATGGCCGTGAAGGGTTGACCCCATTGGACGAGATCATTTCGGACCGGCTGCGCCACCTCGGTAAGCAGCCAATTCTGGTCGTGAACAAAATCGATGACCCCGGGTTGGAGATTAAAGCCGCGGAATTTTCCCGTTTGGGCTTGGCAACAACTGTGTCGGTTTCGGCCGAACATGGCCGGGGTCTCGATGCCTTGAGGGAAGTCGTATCGGAAGCACTAGGTCCTGATCTTGGTGTTGAGCCCGAGGCCCAAACTCGAAGAGTGAGAATCTGTTTTGCCGGTCGACCGAACGTGGGGAAGTCGTCTATCTGCAACCGGCTGTTGGCATCGGAGCGCCTGTTGGTCAACGAGGTCCCAGGTACCACCCGGGACTCCGTGGCTCTCGATCTGGATTTTCAGTTTTCTGGGGGCGATGAAATTCACTTTCGCCTGGTCGACACCGCGGGCTTGAAGCGCCACGGAAAAGTGGGATCGGCGGTGGAGTACTTCTCCTCGGTACGGTCCCATCATGCCATCAGGGAAGCCGATATTGTTTTTCTTGTGTTGGACGCCATGAGCGGGGTGACGCGACAGGACAAGAACCTCGGCGGGGAGATTCTCGAAGCCGGGAAAGCCTTAGGTGTCATCGTCAATAAGTGGGATTACGCACAGGAAACATTCTCGCGTAACCCACTGACCGGCTACAAAAATGAGGAGGATTTTCGCCGGACTTTTCTCGAGGCATTGAGAAAGAACCTTTTCTTCATGCCAAACAGTCCGGTCATTTTTACATCGGCAAAGTCGGGCTTCGGGATCGAGGAAGTGCTACATGCCGCCCATGAAATGGATTTGATTCTGGCTCGGGAATTGCCTACATCGCGCGTGAATCAGCTCCTAAGCCAGCTACTTCAGCGCCGCAAACCTCGCCTGGTAAAGGGGTCGCGATTCAAGGTCTACTACGGTGTTCAGACAAGCAGGAGGCCCTTTCGGATCCGTCTCTACTGTAATCAAGCTACGCGTCTGGATGCTCCCTATCGCCGTTATCTGGCGGCCGGATTCAACAGCGAGTTTGGCTTGCGAGGATGCCCCCTGATATTTGAGATCATTGGAAAACCGGTGCGCAAAGCGAAATCTGACGCGAGGCAATCCGGGGCACGCCCTGGAAAACGAAAAGCGCACGGGCGATGATTCCAGTAAGACCGGGGAAGCTGATGGTAACCGGAAATCAGGGAGAATAATTAGCCCTGCAAAATCAGGTGCAACACAGCGCGTTCTCCGCGTAGCCGGCTTCGCAAGAAGGCGGGATCCCAGCCTGAGGCATCGAACGATCTGGGATCTCGGATACACGGACCATCACGGTTACTGTGGAGGGGGCGGTTGAACGGGGACCATTCGACAATGCGGGCTTGCCGCGCCACCATCAGGCACTCTTCGCACGCACAACAAGATCGACGTCACAATCCAGCACCTGCAGCAGGTTTAGAACTTGATCGACGGACTTCCTGTAGTTTGTCTGGTCAAGGAGTCGGTAAAACTGAGTTGCAGAGGTGCCGAGACGGCGAATGATCTCACGCTTTGACAAAGGACTCCCCTCGACTCTCTTCTGCGCCTCAAGGGTTAACCTGTAAAGAAGAAGATTACGCAGGTAGCCGGGATCTTGGTTGTACTCGAGAACCTGTTCAACTTGGTGATTCCCCGTAGCTTGCTGCGGGGTGGCTGACTTGATAAAGAAGAGAGGGTGGGAGAGAGGAAGGAAGAAAGTCGAGTAAAGCGAGGAAGTCACTGTGTGTGGGAGATCCACTATCATGTGGTGATGCCGGTGAAGTATCGGAAGGCGCTGATAGATAAGCGGATTGAGCGAGTGATGATCGAAACGGCCAGAGGGATAGGGGAACGCTATGAAATAGAACTGGAGGCCCTAGGGATGGATAAAGACCATGTGCATTTACTGTGCGGGGCACATCCGAAAATAGCGCCAGGAAGTATCGTGATGAAATTCAAGAGTATCACAGCACGGGAGTTGTTCAAGAGGGAGCGGTGGCTGAAGGAGGAACTCTGGGGAGGAAGATTCTGGAGTTCAGGGTATTACGTGGGGACGGTTGGGGAGAGAGGGAATTGGGCGATGGTGGAGAAATACGTTTTGGAACAGGGCAAGCCGAAGGAGGATCTGCGTCAGTTAACACTGTGGTAGAGAATAAGTTCTCCTTCCCCGATACCCCGACGCTTGCGTCGGGGAGGTTCATTTGTGAACCGTCTCTTCTTTACCCGATTCGAGCGTGTAGATGAATCCCTCCCGCCCCAGCTCCTTGTCCACGGCAACGCGAACGATGGGTTCGGAGGCTTTTGGCCGCGGATCAGCTTTCGCCCGCAATACATTTAACTTGGTCAATAAGAAGGAATTGAAGGATTGCAGCACGGAACCGGTTAGGGTCGCCTTCATGGGTTCGGACGCAATTGCTCTGCCTATGCTGCGTTCGCTGGGGAACGAATTGGCAGGTCTTTTGAGCATCGAGGCGATATTTACCCAACCGGATCGGCGCCGGGGGCGGGGAATGACGGTAGCGCAGAACCCAATCAAGGTATGGGCTCTGGAGTCCGAAATTCCCGTCATGCAACCGGCGACCATTGACGAGGAACAAGAGGCGTGGCTGAGTCGACATGGAATCGATTTGGTTCTGGTTATGGCCTATGGCCACATTCTGAAGCAGCCGTTTCTCGATTTGCCGTCACGGGGTATATTCAATTTTCACGCCTCCCTGCTGCCTGCATACCGCGGGGCTTCGCCCATCGAAGGTGCGATCGCCTGCGGTGAAAGCAAGACGGGGATAACTTTCATGGGTATGGTCAAACGACTCGACGCAGGACCGGTTCTCGATCGGGAAGAAGTAGCCATCGGTAAGCGTGAGCGAGCAATTGAGGTGCGGGAAAGCCTGGCCCGGGCAACTGCGGTATTGGCTCTGCGGTGTATTCCGCGGCTGCTGTCCGGCGAGCTTGTCGCGCTCGAACAGGAAGAGCGACTGGCCACCTTTACGCGTCGGCTTACTCGTGAAGACGGGGCCCTCGATTTCAGTGCCTCTGCCGAGACGTTGATTCACCGGGTTCGAGCCCTGCAACCGTGGCCGGGTAGTTTTTTCCAATGGCGGAAAATGAGAATCAAGGTGGGTGGGGCACGAGGCGTCACGAAAGAGCCTGTTTCGGCCTCTCCGGGTGTCGTCATCGGTGAGCGCGATGCTGCGCTGGCGGTCTCTACCGGAAACGGCGTTATCGGTTTTACGCTTTTGCAACGTCCGGGTTCGAGGATGATGGCGGCGGGCGACTTTCTCAGGGGCATGCCGATTTCCGAGGGAACTCAGCTGCCGCTCTTGACGATGCTTCCGCTGGTGGGAACGAAGCCTTTTCCCCGGCACTGAGGAACCGTCGGCGGCTCATCTGAAACTGGAGTGTGTGCGCCCGGCGTGAACGTGGGGCGTTGAGCCACTTCGATGTTGACCGTTCGACGTTCAGTCCTGATCGAAAGTTGACACGAGATTATAGGTTTCAGGGTTCACGGTTCAACGGTTGGGGATGCGAGGTCGCCTGTATTGTGTTAGGTGTACGCTTAGATGTCCTCGAGCGGCTGGGTAAAGAGGGATAATCGGGCCGCTGTAAGAAGCGTAGTTCGGAACTTCCGCCCAAATCCACTCTGTACGAGTGATCGGCTCCCAGGTTTATGGTGACTTCCAATTGTGATCTATGCAGGGAAATCTACGGTCCTTTGCGAAGATTGCTTTGCTATTCGAGTATAATCGCGAATATTGGAAATAGGCGATGAGTTGGCGATCACGGCATCGAATGGAGGGCGTTGAGCCGAGGACATTCGGGGGCTTGCCCGGGATTGGACCAGGGCAACGGGCGGCCCGCATTGCTCACCGGTTTCTGCTGAACGGATATAATTGCGAACGAACCGGGTTAGCGGCCGCCTTGCTGTTCAGCATGGTGCCGTTGCTAGCTTTTCCCCAATCTAATGAGATGCGAGCCTCATCCGTGAATCAGACGCTGGTGCGCATTGCGGGAATGGAGCAGGACATTGGTTTGCTGCGGGCGCAGGTTGCGCAATTGAACGTAGAGATGGAACGGGTGCTGCGACAGAACGCCGAACTGCGCGAGTTTGTTCAGGTGGATGCGGCTACCGGCAAGACCCTCAGCGAGAGCTATGCATCTCTGGCAGAATTTCAGAAAGCGATTGCCGACCTGAGAATTGAACTTACGGCAACGGCCTCGCGGTCGAAGACGGAGATTGTGGCCGAAGTGAGCGGGCAGATGAAGCGGCTGGCGAACCAGACCGAGGAGGTCTTGAAGGCTTTGGCGAGGTCGATCGAGGTTCAGCCGCACATCGTGGATTCTTTCGAATTCAGAGACGACTACCCGAAAGAAGGAATGGCCTATTCTGTGCAGACGGGTGATACGCTTTCGCAGATTGCTTCCCGCTTTGATGCTACCGTTATCGATATTCAGAATGCCAACCGCATCGCCGATCCGAGAAGTCTGAAGGCGGGCGAGACTATTTTTGTACCGCAGAGAGTTCAACCGTAAGGTGGCGAAATCGAAATCACGATTGGGACGCGGGCTGCACGAATTGATCGCAGCAGGGGTGGGGCCTCGGGAAGGCAGCGGGGGAACAACCGTAGCGGCCGGGGGTGAACCATCGCCTCCTGCGGGCGGCTCGCCGAAGGCAGGAATCGGCCGCAGTGCGGACGCCGCTCCGGCGCAGATGGAGTATCAGGAAGTGCCGGTCAGCTCAGTCGAACCGAACCCCTACCAGGCACGGCGTGAAATGGATGATCAGGGCATCCGTGAGCTTGCCGATAGTATCCGGTCGGAGGGACTTTTGCAGCCCATCGTGGTGAGGCGGAAGGGCAACGGCTTTCAACTCATAGCGGGTGAACGGCGTTGGCGCGCGTGTATGCATCTGAACCTCAAGAGTATTCCGGCTCGTGTGGTCGACTCTGGTGATGCCTCCTCAGCGGCGATCTCTTTGATCGAAAACCTGCAGAGGGAGAACCTCAATCCCTTGGAGGAAGCGATGGGATTTGCCAGCCTGATGCGCGATTTCGACCTTACACAGGAATCGGTGGCGGAACGGGTTGGCAGGGGTCGTGCCACCATTGCAAATGCCTTACGGCTGCTTCAACTCGAGCTGGAAATCCAGAGCTATCTGAGCAAGGGACTGATATCCGTGGGTCACGCTAAGGTGCTTCTCGGTATCGACGAAAGCGGCCGTCGCTTGGTACTGGCGCGACGCATCATGGAAGACGGGTTGAGTGTACGTGATACGGAACGTCTGGTGCAGCGGATGAAGCAGGGGAAAGGGAAGCGGTCGGACAGTTCGCAGCTGACTGATTCAGAGATTACCGAGATTGAAGCCCTTGAGAGGCAGCTATCGAACCGGCTGAAAACCCAGGTTCAGCTCCGCCACAACGCGCGCAAGGGACGGATCGTGATAGAGTATTTCGGGAACGATGATCTGCGCCGCATTCTCGACGAGCTGGGAATTGGTTGAACGTGAGCATTCCCTGTGGCCCACTGTTTAGCGTGTTTCAGGCTCCGCGTGCCTTGCGCAGGGGAGCCCTTCTGCCCCGATGCACATGGCCGAAGGGCCTATGCCGCTAAACTGGTACTGCAGCTCGCTGCAGGGGGTGTGGCAGAATTTATTGTGCTTGATAAATTTGTGGCCTTGTCGAAGCTGATTCTTCGTTTCCTGAATCGGTACAAGACATCGTTACTTCGGAAACATCTGCTTGATGTTCTTGTCAGATCCTTGGAATTAACTTGATCTTGAATTCGGTCTATGGGCGCTATAGTCACTGCATTCTTCACTCTCCTGCTGATTTTGGTCAGCCTGTTCCTCATCCTGGTCGTGCTCATGCAGCGGGCGAATACCAATGCCGGCTTGGGAACGGCCTTTGGCGGTGGTATCGCGGAGTCGACATTCGGGGCGGAAACCGGAAATATCCTGACGCGTTCAACAGTAGGGGCGTCCATCGCGTTTTTCATCATCTCTTTCGGGCTCTACCTGGGTTACATGGCGAGCATGGGGAGCCCATCGAAGGATGCGATATTGCCTGAAGTAGAGCAGGAGACACCCATTGTGGAAACCATGCCCACGACATCGGCCGCGGGAGAAACTGGATCGATATTCGATGTGGGCGGCTTGGGCGCCGCAGGGGACAGCCTCGCGCCCGCCATTCAGGGTCTGTTTTCCGATCAGACCGGAATTCCTGACGATGATTTGGATTCACCTACCGCCGATTCGGTTGGAGACTCTCAGGGCATGGGAAAATGATGGTTCGGCGGGACCGTCTTCTCTAGGAGGTTTGGCTGAGGATGCTTCAGAGTCGGCCGAATCGCCTTAGTACTCGAGTTCGTAAATACAGTGATGTATGCCGAGGCGATTTTGGATGCTGGGGGGCGATCGAGTCGTGCCAGGCCTAGAGGCCTTACCTTGTACGGCGAGCTAGGAGGGCGGCAGCAGGCCGTTGTCCGGCAGACCGCGTTCAGGCTTTGGCCTACTGCAACCTACGCGGTTTCGCGACGATGTTTGTGAGAAAAGCGAGTTAATCTTTGGCATGAAATTCGGAGTGGGGAACCATCGGTGGATGTGCGGGCCCCTGATTGCTTGGGTGGTGGCTGCGGCTTCGGGATTCTCGGAATCCGAACCGTCCTCGGCAAATGTCGATCTGAGTCCACTGGAAGCAGCTCGGGTTCTGCAACGGGCGCGGACAAATCCTTTCGATGGAGACTACTCGCTCATCTTTGAACTTCGACATATGCCCCGGCGCGGTGAAGAGGCGAAGTTTAAGGGCCAACTCTGGGGAAAGGGCGAGGAGGCGGGCGAATTGCTTTACCGAATCCACCTCAGACCCTTAGGGAGTGATGCTGAGAAGGATATCGCTATCCGCCTGCTGCTCAAAAATAGGACCGTTCCGGAGATCTGGCGAATCCGCAAGGGGGGCGCCCTGGGGAGCCCTGCTGGAGATCTCGAAATGCTGTCGCCAAGCTCAATGATGGAGCCAGTCTTTGACGGTTTGGTGGTTACCCCCTTCGATCTCCAGATGACCTTTCTCTTTTGGGAGCAATACCGCTACGACGGAGCGGTTCGCGTGAAAGGAAGGCGCGCGCACCAATTTACGCTATTTCCCCCTGGTGAATCGCCTGTTGTGACTTCGGCTCGAGTTTTTGTGGATGCGGCGTTTTATGCTCCCCTTAAGGCTGAATTGATGGGAGATTCCGAAGTTCCCATCAAGACCTACAAGATTCAGAGCTTTAAGAAGATTCAAGGGCACTGGATCTTGAAAGCGATTGATGTGGTTGACGAACGCAATCGGAACAAGACGCGCTTTCAGGTTGTAGGGGCCGCAATTAACCTTGACCTCCCCAGGGAATCCTTTGCTGCCGACGCCCTGGCTTCAATCGCTCCCAAGGTAGACCTGGGAGAATTTGATTTCTTTCGGTAAGGCCAAATGAGGGTCGTGCGGACCCTATTACAGGACGTTCTCGGTTTCAGGGTCGAAAAGGTGGGCGCGCTCCAGGCTGAAGTGCAACTTGACCATCTGGTTGATTTCGTAGCGATCGCTGCTGTGAACGCGGGCGATGAACGAATGGGCGCCGGTGTCAAGGTAGATGTAGATTTCGGAACCCATTGGTTCGGAAATTTCGACCTTTGCTTCAACCACTCGCTCCGGATCAGGGTTGGCAACTTTGAGGAGGTCTTCTATATCTTCCGGTCGAATACCGAATACAATCTCTCGGCCAATATAGGATCCCGCCTTTCTACCCAGATTATAGTCTAACGTTACGGTGATCGGATTTCCGTTACTGTTATTTTCGGAAAATACAATCTGATTTCCCTTGGCCGAAAGCTTGCCGTGAAAGAGGTTCATCGGCGGGCTGCCGATGAATCCTGCTACAAACATATTCAAGGGGTGATTATAGAGTTCGAGGGGTTCCGCAACCTGCATCAAATCGCCGTCTTTCATGACCGTAATGCGATCACCCATGGTCATGGCTTCGATCTGATCATGGGTCACGTATATCATGGTCGAGGCCAGGCGGGCATGAAGCTTGGAAATCTCCGTGCGCATGGATACGCGCATCTTGGCGTCGAGGTTGGATAGGGGTTCGTCAAACAAAAAGACTTTGGGTTTGCGAACGATGGCGCGACCCACTGCGACGCGCTGTCGTTGCCCACCGGAGAGGGCCTTGGGTTTCCGATTGAGCAACTCCTCGATACCGAGAACGGTGGCGGCGGCGTCGACGCGCTGGCGAATTTCGGCCTTGGGGTACTTCATGAGCTTCAGGCCGAACGCCATATTGTCATACACCGACATATGGGGATAGAGAGCGTAGTTCTGAAATACCATTGCGATATCGCGATCCTTGGGGAGGACATTGTTAACGATCTTGTCTTCAATGTAGATATTGCCCTCGGTGGCCTCTTCCAGGCCCGCAATCATACGCAACGTAGTTGACTTTCCACAGCCGGAGGGACCCACCAGGACCATGAATTCCCGATCGATTATGGTCAGGTCGATATTGTTTACGGCACGGACTCTCTCGTCCTTTCCGTCAACGAATTCTTTAACTAAATTTTCCAGGACTACCTTTGCCATCGATCAAGCGGGGTTAAGATTATGATGTAGAGGAATGGTGCTGAAGATAAGAGAAAGATTAAACTGGACTAAGTGTAAAGCTAATCCGTTCATTCGAAGACAATCTCAAAAAGCACTCGATGAGGAAACATCCATGAGTTACCAGCATCTCAGCGCGCCCCAGGGGGATAAGATTACTGTTATTGATGGAAGGCTGGAGGTTCCCGACGAACCGGTCATTCCGTTTATTGAAGGGGACGGCATTGGACCCGATATCTGGGCCGCTGCCCAGCGTGTATTAGACGCTGCTGTTAAAAAGGCCTACGGAGCTAGGCGCAGGATTCGCTGGTTTGAAGTATTCGCCGGCGAAAAGGCGTTCAATGCCTTCGAATCCTGGCTTCCTGACGATACCTTGGCTGCCTTGCGCGAGTATCGCGTTGGTATCAAAGGACCACTGACCACACCTGTCGGTGGCGGCATCCGTTCGCTCAATGTCGCCCTCAGGCAGGAACTCGACCTCTTCGTCTGCCTGCGACCGGTGCGCCATTTTCGAGGCGTGCAGAGTCCCGTGAAGCGGCCTGATCAAGTAGATATGGTGATCTTCAGAGAGAACACTGAGGATATCTATGCAGGTATCGAATTTGAAGAAGGCTCCGACGATTTGCACCGACTGAAGACCATTTTATCGCGTGAATTTCCCGAGCGCTATGCCAAGATCCGTTTTCCCGACACGGTTGCGATGGGCATCAAGCCGGTATCGATCGAAGGCACGCAACGACTGGTGAGAGCGGCCATCCGCTACGCGATCAACGGGGGTCGTAACAGCGTCACCCTTGTGCATAAAGGAAACATCATGAAATTCACGGAGGGCGCGTTTCGCGATTGGGGTTATGGAGTGGCTCGCGATGAATTCGACGCCGAACCGCTCGACGGCGGGCCCTGGTGCCAATTGCCCAACGGCATCATCATTAAGGATATGATCGCAGATGCTTTTCTGCAACAGATCCTTACGCGGCCCTCGGAATACGATGTCGTCGCCACGTTGAATCTCAACGGAGACTACATTTCGGACGCACTGGCAGCCCAGGTAGGGGGAATCGGCATCGCTCCGGGGGGTAACATCAACTATGACAGCGGGCACGCCGTTTTTGAAGCCACTCATGGAACGGCGCCAAAATATACCGGCCAGGACAAAGTTAATCCCGGTTCCGTGATTCTCTCCGGAGAAATGATGCTTCGCTACCTGGGCTGGAAGGAAGCAGCGGAATTGATCATTAAAGGCATTGAGGCCACGATCAGCTCGAAAGTCGTGACCTACGACCTGGCCCGCCTGATGGAGGGTGCTACCGAAGTAAAATGTTCTGAATTCGGTTCCGCAATCGTTGGCAACATGTGACTCTCAGAATCTAAGCCCGGCAGATTGCTAGAAGGTGTGAATGAACAGGCCCGACCGCAGTTTTGGTTCGAACCAGGTACTTTTGGGCGGCATCATCTTGCCGGAGTCGGCTACACTGAGCAGTTGGCCAACCGTCACGGGGTAGAGCGAGAAAGCCACGGCGGCGCGACCGCTATCTATGGGGCCACGCAACCCTTTCTCGCCGCGAATGCCTCCGATAAAGTCGATGCGCGGGTCCGTGCGCTGATCGCCAATACCCAGTACCGGTGCTAACAGGGTCTGACCCAGAATGCTGATGTCGAGTCCGGCAACGGCATCGGCAGCCTTGGGTGAGGGCAATGCCGTAGCATACCATCTCCCACCTATGTAAATACGCACGTCGCGTGGTTGGGAGGGAGTGGATCCCGCCTGCTGGAGAGAGCCCGTGGCTAACTTAACGCGGTTAAGAAACTCGGTCTCAGACAGCCCATTGAGGTCCGTGACGATTCGATTATAGGGAAGGATGCGAAGTTCTTCGGCGGGAAAGAGAACACAGAGAAACCAGTTGTAATCTTCATTACCCGTATGGTCCGGGTTACTCCGGCGCCGATCGCGGCCGACTCGAGCGGCACTGGCACTTCGGTGGTGTCCATCCGCTACGTAGAGCGCGGGAACCTGTGCAAAGGCGGATATCCACTCGTCGCCGTCACCGATTCGCCAGACTGTGTGGCGAATCCCATCCGTCGCATGAAAATCGTAGAGTGGGTCCCGGTCCCGAACTCGTTCCACCAGGCGGTTGATTGCGCTCTGCCCACGATAGGTGAGAAAGACTGGTCCGGGATTGGCCCCCAAAGTCGACGTCAAGCGGGTGCGGTCGTCTTCTTTCTGCGGCCGGGTCCTCTCGTGTTTCTTGATTAGGTTGTTGTCGTAGTCATCGATGTGGCAGAGCGCCGCAAGCCCGCGCTGGTGATGATCTCCGATCTCCAATTCGTAAAGATACAGGCAATTGTCGGGGTCCCGAATGAGGCTGCCGCCCTGCTTCAGGCAAAGAAAGTTCTCCTGGGCTTTGGCGTAGACGTCGTCACCGTAAGGATCGGCGCCCAAGGGGAGATCGATCTCAGCCCGGACGACACGGAGCATGCTGAGCGGATTGTCTACGGCAAGCGTACGCGCTTCGTCGGTGGTGACTACATCGTAGGGGAGCGAAGCCACCTGTTCGACTACGGAAGGTGCTGGCCGGAGAGCGGAAAAGGCGCGGATACGCATGCGTCAATGTAAGCTTATTTGCAAGCCAGGACACTAACACCCGAAACGGTTGTAGGGCAAGCCCGGTGTCGGGCTCTCAGCTTTCCGCCGGTTTACCATTCGGACCTTGCCTATGCTATGGCCCGGCCTGCTGGGCCAGCACCCTCCGCTTCTCAGCGATCAGACCCTCGATCTGATGGACGACAGATAATGCACTGAAATTGGTCCCATATGCGGACTACACTGCCACTGCCAGCAGCAACCCAAACCCGACAACTGCCAGAAGAGCTGTGATGCCAATAGGGAACCCACCTGATTGAGACTGTGCCAAGATACGCCGCCTGCACACCTCCAGGTCCCTCCCCTGGTAGCCGCGCAGCAGCCAATATGGTCTCATGATACCGTTGATCAGGTGGCCTGGCAGATTCCTGGAAGAACGGGAAAGAGCTGAAGCGAGGCCTCCGACGAAGATGCTGTGGGTTAAAGCATTGAGTCCGTTCAGGCAACGGTCAGCTCCGGCGTAGAGGAGACGCCCGCCTTTACGATAGAACCAGTCTATGTCCAGGTTAGTGGATCTCAGTTCGGGGGGATACAGGCTTGTCGCTTTGAGAAAGGCAAAGGCGAGTGCGGAAAAGAACAGGATCTGGTTTTGCGTGATTACGTGGGTCAGGGTATAAGGGATGAATTCTACGGGGTAGGGTAGCAAGCTATAGAGCAGGGCGGGAAAGGATCCGTTGAAGATGCACAGGCACGCGGCCAACGTCATCGCTATGAGCATGTTGGTCGGCGCTTCTCGAGTCCGGATGCCCGAGTCATGGGCAAAGAATGCGAAGAAGGGAATCTTGATTCCAGCATGGTGGAAGACACCCGCGGATGCGAAGAGGAGGCAGAGCCACACTGCGATGTGGCCGCCTTCCGCCGCTGCCACCATCACCATCGATTTGCTGACGAAACCACTGAACAAAGGAAATGCCGATATCGAGGCTGCGCCCACCATACAGCACCCGGCAGTCCACGGCATAGACTTGTATAGTCCACCGAGATCCGATCCGTTGATCTTTCCGGTTCGGTGCAGAACGGCTCCCATCGACATAAAGAGCAAACCCTTGAATATGACATCGTTGAAGGCATGGGCGACGGCGCCATTGATTCCCATCGATGTTCCGATTCCGATGCCCACCACCATGAATCCGATCTGGTTGATCATGCTGTAGCCCAACACCCTCCTGAGGTCGTTTTCGATGACGGCGAAGAAGATTGGGAACATGGTCATAATGGTGCCGACCACGATAAGGATATCCGCTCCGGGGAATCCGCGAGCCAATGCGTAGACAGCGGCTTTCGTCGTGAATGAGCTCAGGAACACGGTTCCGGTCGGAGTGGCTTCGGGGTAACTGTCGACCAGCCAGGTGTGCATCAGGGGAAAGGCACATTTTATGCCGAATGCAGCGAGGATCATCCAACTGGAGAGGCCGTCAAGCTCCATGGCTTCGAAGGCAAAGCTGCCCGTCTTGTGATAGCGAATGGCCGCTCCGGCAAGGAGGAGAAGACCGGAGGTCACATGGAGCAGGAGATAGCGCATCCCGCTTTCAGCGGCTCGATCGGTTCCTCGGGCCCAGATCTGGAAGACAGATGTGATAGCGAGCAGCTCCCAGAACAGGAAAAGGGTCAAAAGGTCGCCGGCAAAGGCAACGCCCAAGGCGCTTCCCGCGTACATTGCCGCCGTCGTCAATTGGACGTTGTCCTTAATGTGGATGGCGTAGATCGATCCGATGAGTGCAGCGACGTGAAACAGATAGCCGAAGAGAAGGCTGAGCCGATCGCAGCGGAACACGTTCAACTCGTATCCGAGTAGCGTGACTTGCCAGGTGCAGTCACGGTCGATGATCAAGAGATTCAAGAATCCGAGAACAGGAAGAGCGACCAGCCATAGCTGTTTCAACCGCCCCGGCAATATCGGCAGAAGGAGACTCCCGATTATCAGGAGCGCGGCGGGGTGCAGCTCACTGTTCATAGTAATTCTCTGCGCGCATGAGCACCTTGCGCATCTGTTTGGCGATCAGGACGAGGAGCACACAGGCTACGAACCCGTAGACACCGTAGAACCCGAACCAATGCTCTGCTGGAAAGACACCTTCCTCAAAACTGGGGTGTTTGTGGTAAACAAGGAAAATCGCGTCGGATAAGAACAGAACGGCACAGCAGGTGAACAGAGCGATGATAACACGCCGGACATTGCGGGGATTGTCGAAGACATGAGTTTCCTCCTTTTCCGAAGGTTCGCCGTGGGTTGAACGCTTCAAGCTTTCTTCAGTCATGGCTATTTTGTGGCAAGTAAACTGGCCAGATCGAGTAACAGATTGGGAAAGAAGAACAGTGCCATTGAGCCCATGGCCGTCACCATCAAGGGAATAACGCAAGCGAGTGGCGCTTCATGCAGGCCGGAGTCCGTCTCCTCGGAAGAATCTGTCTTGAAAAAGGCTCGAACCACTATCGGAAGCAGATAAGCGATATTGAGAAGCGAACTCGCCATAAGCACGAGGACGATTACGAACCGTCCGGAATCGAGCGCACCGAGTATGAGGAACCATTTGCTCCACAGCCCGCCGAAGGGGGGTAAACCGATGATACTCAAGGATCCCATGAGAAAGGCAAACATCGTGAATGGCATTCTGTGGCCGATGCCATCCAGTTCGCTCACGTTTTTTTTGCCGGTGGCAACAAGGATCGCACCGGCACAGAAGAACAGCGTGATCTTACCGAAGGCATGGGTTCCGATATGGAGGATGCCTCCGGTTAAGGCGCGATCGTTAAGCAGGGCGGCGCCGAGGATTATGTAGGAGAGCTGGCTGATGGTGGAGAAGGCCAGTCGACGCTTAAGGTTATCCTGACTCCATGCTATCAGCGAGCCTATGAGTATCGTAAGGGCAGCTAACCAAATGACGATATCGATGAGTTGAATACCGCTCAGAAAGGAAATTCCAAACACGCCCGTGAACACCCGGAGGATGCAGAAAACACCTACCTTGACGACCGCCACGGCGTGAAGCAGGGCACTCACCGGAGTAGGTGCGACCATTGCCGAAGGCAACCACGAGTGAAACGGCATGAGTCCTCCTTTCGCAAAGCCGTAGACGAGGAGTATCAGGAGAATCGTAGCTTCGGTGGGGCCCACTCGGTCGGCCAGGAAGCCGCCGGTGGAAAAGTCCATGACCCCGCCGGACTTAATGTAGGCATAGATTAAGGCGGGAAGGGCGAATAGGATGGAGGTGCCCATGAGATAGATCAGGTAAGTACGGCCGCCAATGCGTGCTTCTTTGTCCTGATGATGCGTGACCAGGGGGTAGGTCGAAAGTGACAGCACCTCGTAGAACAGGTAAAGGGTGAGTAGGTTGGCGGAAAATGCCACGCCCAGAGTAGCGCATAAGGCAACCGCGAAAAAAGCGAAGAAGCGAGTCTGGGCATGCTCGTTCAGGCCTCGCATATAGCCGATCGAATAGAGGGACGTGAGGATCCAGAGAAATGAGGCAACGAGGGCGAACATCAATCCCAGACCATCAACCCGGAATTGAATGGGAACCCCGGGAAGAATTTCCCAAAGGGTGTATTCGATCACCTTGCCCGCGAGTACGTCGGGCACCAGGGTCATCACCAGGCTGAGCTTCACCAGACCGGCGAGGAAGGTCCAGGCCTCGCGTAGATTCGGATGCCGGGAGGAAAGGACGATCGGTACGACCGCGGCAAGCGAAACGAAACACGCCAACAGTGGGATTGTCGATTGGATGGAATCCATCTCAACTGGGTGGCCCGGGCATTCCGGCAGAAACAAGGAAGTCCTTAATTAAGACGACAATCTCGTGATTAAAAAGTCCGATCAGCACAAGCGACAGTGCGGCCACACAGAGGGGAAGCAACATGGACATGGGGGCTTCACTAATTTTGGTCCCGGAGTGTCCATGTGTCTTTCTGTGGCCATCGTGATCCGGTGCGTCTATCGGTTCAAAATAGGCAATTTCGATAATGCGGAAGAACAGGATCGCATTGATCAGGCTGGAAACCAGGAGCGCGATAACGAACCCCCAGTGGCCGGCTTCAATTCCACCATTGATCAGATACCACTTGCTGAAGAAGCCACATGTCGGCGGAACGCCAATCATGGCAAGGGCGCCGACCGTGAATCCGAACATCGTTACCGGCATGGTGTGGAACAAGCCCTGCATGTCCCTGATTCGACGCACTCCGGCGTGGAGGAACACGATGCCCGCAAACAGGAAGAGGCAGAGGGTCATGAAGGCATCGCTTACAATGTGGAAAATAGAACCGATCAGACCGGTCTGGTTGGCAAGCCAGGCGCCGCCTACCATGTATCCCACTTCAGCCACGATCAGAAATCCCAGCATCCGGCGCAGATCAGTCTGCGCCAGCGCCATGATGGAACCGGCGATGATTGCGATTACGGCCAGCCAGGAAACGATTTCACTCCACGGTAACGACCCGAAAACGTAGTCGGCGCCGAATACGGTAATCATGATGCGAATCATGATGTAGACCGTAACCTTGGTTACCAGCGGAGCTATCAGACAGGCGGACCCGATCGGAGCGAAGGAATAGGCATTCGGCAACCAGGCGTGGAGGGGAAAAAAGGCCATCTTGATCCAGAGGCCGATCATGATGAAGATGAATGCCACCTGGATGCTTGGCGATTGCACGAGATCGGCACCGTGAATGACCTCACGAATATCAATCATATTCAGTGACCCGGTCTTTATGTAGAGGTAGCCTACGCCAAGGAGGTAGAAGGAGGCGCCAATCGTTCCCATGATCACATAGCGAAAGGCCGCGAATGCTGCTCTCCGGGAACCCATCGCTATGAGCGCGTAGCCGGTGAGCGACGAGACCTCTACCAGAACGTAAAGGTTAAAGGCATCGCCGGTAAGCGTTATCCCGAGCAGCGCCGTGACCATCAACAGGTAGAGGATATAAAATGGTATCGTCTTCTCGGGGGTCTCGAGTTCGGCCGTTCGCTTCGAATAGACTCCTGCCAGGAAGGCGGAGGTGGAAATCACGAGAAGTACGATGGCGTTCAACTGATCGATGTGGAATTCAATTCCAAATGGTCGAGGCCAGCCGCCAAGGTAGTAGACAATGTCTCCGGCCTCGACCGTGGCCCTTAGGGTCTCCACCGACGCAAAAAGTGAGCCGCCCAGGGCGATCAGTGTAATGGGAAAGGCGAGGCGTTGCTTCCAAAAGCCCAGAAGCGTAACCAGGATGGCGCCGAATAAGGGAAACATCAGGACGAATATGGGAAACTGCTCAATCATCCCGTAGTTCCATTCTTCTCAGAATGATGTCTTCCTCCAAGCTACCGCATTCCCTGTATATGCTCTGCACAATTGCGAGGGCCACGCCAAGGGTACTGACACCCACTACGATTGCGGTAAGCATCAGGACATGGGGTAGCGGATTTTCATATTGCTGGGGGTCAATCGCCGGCAGACTTCCATTTCCGTGCCTGCCCGCCGGTTCGGAGGGAGCTGGCCCAAGCTCGCTCGACGTGGATTTCGCCTCCGCCGATCCCTTCTCGGTGTGAGCCCCTTCGTGGTAGGCATGGACGATCTCGTGCTTCAGAATTGGGATAGTGGCGTCTCTCTTGACCCCAATGGAGACAAAGAAGAGGATGATCGCGCTTTGGAAAATGGACATCCCGATCAGCTTCTTGATCAGGTTCCTTTTACCGATCATGGCATATAGACCGATCATCATTAGAATGATGTAAGTCCAGTAATTGAGCCGAGCTAAGAGCAATTCCTCCATCCGCTATTCCGGACTCAAGTTAACGGTCGCCCCCTCATGATTGGCGGGTGCGGGGATTGTGCCGTTCCGTTGAAGCTGGTTTCATAGGCCGCCATTCAGTTCGCCTCGGGAGGAGAGGCTTGCATAGATGGCGAACATTATCGCGGAGACTGTAAACGCCACCCCGGTTTCAACGCCAAGAATGCTGTGTGAGCGCGATTCGACGGGGTCAGCCGGGAGGATTCGGTGAAGCACATCGTAATCGAGGTAATTTTCGCCCAAGAGAACGCAGGCAAGCCCGATTCCGGCGTAAATGAGAACGCCGACCGCGGCGAGTCGAAGAGCATTGCTTTCCGACAGGCGGATCAGCGCATCCCGCAGATCATAGGAAAGGGCGATCAAAATCAGACTCGCGCCAAAGATGACCCCGCCCTGGAATCCTCCCCCCGGACTATGGTGACCGTGGGCCAGAACATAAAGGGCAAACAGTTGTATCACGGGCACCAGCAGGCGGCATGTGGTCTGGACAACCAGGTCGGGCGGGGCCAAGCCGGAATGAACCTGCCTTCTGAGTGACCTTTCTGATCGGGTTACGCGAAGGATTCCAAAAATTGCGATACCCGCTGTGAAGATCACAACCGTTTCAAATAGCGTGTCATAGCCGCGGTAGTCAGCCAGCACGGCTGTTACCATGTTCGGTACCGAGGTCTCTACAATCGATTGAGTGATATAGTGCTTCGAGACCCGATAATCACTGGCGGGCGAGTGTGGATCCGCCCAAGCCGGGAGATCACGCGCCACATAGATTAGGAGCGATCCGGTAACCGCTACGACCAATAGGGCGATGCCTTTCAATCGGTTGATCTCCTTTCCGTGCAGAAGACGGTTGCGATGAGCACTACGGTGCTGACTCCGGTGCCCACCGCCGCCTCGGTGAATGCAACGTCGACCGCGCCCATCTCGGCCCAAAGCAGGCAAATCATGAAACTGTAAACACCGAATATCACCGAGGCACTGAGCAAGTCCTTAACCTTCAGTGCGATGGTGGCGGTTACGACCAGCAAAAGGAGCAAGACCAGATTGAATTGCCAGATCATGAGGCGTTTTCTTCTCGGTCCGAGGATCGGCTTCGCTCCCACGGGGATAATCCCTGCTCGAATCCCGCCTGCATCAGGGCGTGCGTGCTGGTCGGGCTGGTAATGCCAATGAACAGGATTATTAAGAATATCTTTGCGGACACTAGCAGGTGGGGCCAGGTGGGTTCGTGCAGGTTGTAAAGCGCGAAGCCCATCAGAATCAGGATAGTTGAGAGTGTATCGCCCTTTCCGGCCGCGTGCATACGGGTGTAGAAATCGGGAAACCTCAGGATTCCCACGGCTGCGCCCAGAAAGAAGATGAGGCCGGAGACGATCAAAGCGATGACAAGGACGTCAATGATCATAATTCGGAGGCTTCGGCGTCAACCGCCTCAATTTCTGCAGTTGGGTTGGTGCGGTGGAAATAACGGGCAGCGGCTATGGATGCTATGAAATTGAGCAGGGCATAGGTGAGGGCGAAATCAACGAACATGTCGACCCGTTTGAACAAGGTGCCGATGATAATGAGGATGATTGCGGTCTTTGTGCCGACAACATTGACCGCCACTATACGATCGATCGGTGTCGGACCAGCTGCTACCCGATAGAACATGGGGAGCATGAAAGCGAACAGAGCCAGCCCAACTCCAAGAAAGAAGCTATCCATTAGCGATCCTTCTTTTCTCCTGTTGCCCAGGCTATGCGATCTTCCATTTCGCCCTCAAGGCTCATGGCCGTTTTGCGGCTGATTGCGTGCACGTAGAATTCGTCTCCGTCGATTTTTACGGTGACCGTGCCTGGCGTCAGAGTTATCGAGTTGGCAAGAATGTACTTGGCGAAGTCGGATTTCAGTTGGGTACGAAACCGCACCACCTGGGGGTCGACGAAGTCCATCCCTTTCGGGTGAAGGGCAAGGTAAAGCACGTGTACATTGGCCACCATGATTTCGTAAAAGAGCCATCCTGCATAAACGGGGAACCGCGCCAGCTCGCGCAAGCGCGATGCTGGCCCGCGCGTGCGATCGTGAAACAGCAGGTCCGACGAAAACCACGTGACGAACAGGGACGAGATTAGACCGAGGGAAAGGTGAAACAGGTCAAATTGACCGGATAGTATGACCCAGGTTGCGAGTAAAATGCAAAATGTAGCGATTGAGTACATGATTGCCTTGAGCTCACATAGGCGCTTGACCGACGGAGCTGGACTTTGATGCCCTCAAGGATTCAGGCGTGTTTCTACCTATGCTGTAAATTTAGTGGCAAGTACCAATTCTCTCATCTCTTGTCACCCAATCAGGTGCACTCAATCGCTTCTGGAATTGGAAGATGTCAGGTTCGCTCGGTAGTGAGATCACCGCGTCGGTAATGCGGACTAATGTCCTGCCAGATGCCGATCAGGAAACGTTATCTCTGCGATGCCCGATTTGTCGAGGTGTCCCAGGTTTTCCGCCACCAGGCGATCGTACTGCGCTTTAGTGGCTTCGTTCAAAGGGAGATTGAGTCGTTGCTGGCGCGCCAGTTCGACCGCGATTCCACTGTCTTTGGCAGCATGTTCACAGGAAAAGTAACATTCGTGATCTCGATTCTCCATATCTTCGCCGTCAGTCTCCAGTACTCGTGAATTGGCACCGGTCTGTGAAAATACCTCTTGCAGCATGCCTGAATCGAGACCGAGCGCATGCCCGAGGCCCAGTCCCTCGGCGAGGGCAGCAGTGTTTATGTTCATAACCATGTTGACCAGTGCCTTTACTTCCGCCGCCTTACCCGCCGTACCGACATAGCGCAGACTTTCGCTCATATCATCGAGTATGGGCTTAACTCGTTCATAGACCGATTCGTTGCCTCCTACCATCAAGTAGAGTGTGCCCTCGCGGGCTTGTGGTATGCTCGAGGCCATGCAGGCCTCCAGTGTAGACGCTCCCTTAGCCGCCGCCAGGCTTTCTATCTCGACATGAATGGCGGGAGAAAGCGTAGCGCAGTTGATGAAAATTCTGCCTTCTGCCTGTGTCAGTAGATTGTCGTCCGAATCGGTGAAAATGGAACGCATCGCTGCGTCGTTGGTGACGACGGTTACTACAATATCAGAAGCCGCCGTTACGCCGGCCAGAGTAGAGCTGGCTCGGGCGCCTGTCTCCTTCGCCAGTGAAGCTGCTGCTGCAGCGTCGATATCATAGACAGCGGTGATTTCGTGGCCGCAATCTTTCAGACGCCGGGCCATATTGCCTCCCATCCGTCCGACCCCGACAAAGCCGATTCTTTCCGACATAGCTGATTCCTCCTTCTTGCTTACTCTTTAATTAGTTCAGGAAAGATGGTTTTCCACCGTGCTCATTTGTCCGCCGTCTGTGCGCGGAAAGGTGACCGTAAATTAACCGTTTACTTGAGTTCCGGAAAAAATGGATTGTGGCGCTTCTCTTCGCCTACCGTAGTCAGTGGTCCGTGCCCGGCACACACCACGGTGTCGTCAGGCAGGATCAAAATCTTGCTGCGATTATTATCCAATGCCTGTTGCCAGGTACGTGGAGATCCACCCATGGAATTCGCGAAGAGCGAATCCCCGACCACGGCCAGGGGGTGCTCCAGTCCATTGACGACAAATGTTGTACCCCCTGGCGAATGCCCGTGGGTGAGGTAGGCCCGAACCTTGAGCACGCTCACCGTTGATACCCAGCCTTCATCGATCGTCTCAGCGCCTGGGACGGGCTCGCGACGGTTGACGTAGACCGGGGCATTCCCGCTTGCTTTAACGAGGCGATCGAGGTCGGCGATATGATCGCCGTGGGTGTGCGTGAGCAGAATGAGTTGGACATCGAGTTCGTTATCTTTGACCGATGCCAGCATCGATGAAACATCGGCCCCCGTGTCGAAGGCGATGGCCGCACGACTCGCCGGATCCCAAACGAGGTAGGAGTTGACCGTCATCTCCTCGTATCCGGGTACTGGGTAGGGCGTGTTGAACTGTGCCAGCCCTTCCATGACCACAGGTTCGGGGTACCACGATTTGTGGGCCGACTCTACAAGTGAATCGGCGTCCAGGTCCAAGTGCGGAGCGATGCTTCTCAAGGCCGCCTCATCGACCCCACCCCGCTTAAGCAGATCCAGCTGCTGTGCCGTAATTCCGCTGCGTGATGTTAACTCGCTGTTGCTGATTCGGAGCCCGGATTGTGCTTTGTCGATTATGTCTTCGCAGAAGTCTTCGATAGAAATTGCCATAGCGTCGAGTTATTAAAGGTGAGATTTATCCCCTGCGTGCATCCCGATGACAAGGTTTTTAGCGAATTTCCCCGGAACCGGTATGTCTCGCGTGGCGCATGGATTCGAGAGACCGCGTCCCCAGGGCTGGTGCGGTTTGCAAGCTGGTGGAGGGCCGACGGCTCTGGAGGCCGCTTGGCGTGAGGATCAGGCAGGTTGCCGGCGAGCAAGGTGAGAGCAGGAATCAACATGGTTGCCCACCTTGCGGACTCGGGGGCCCTCGTCCCTCCAGGGTTGGTACGGTTTGCAGGCTGGTGGAAGGCATCCAGCTCAGGTTGGGAGGGGATCAGGCCGATTCACGGCGACTGCCACTTCCACCGTACCCATATTGGTGCGACTGTTCTTCGGCATGATAGGACGACCTCACCAAGGGGCCCGATTCTACCACTCCGAACCCGATTGAGAGTCCATAGTCGTGCCATTCACGAAATTCCTCCGGGGTAACCCAGCGATCGATTGGGGCGTGTCGCGGAGAAGGCTGAAGGTATTGTCCGATGGTCAGGATTTCCACGCCAACCTCTCGCAAGTCCCGCATGGTTCGGGCGATCTCTTCACCCCGCTCGCCAATGCCCAGCATGATGCCGGATTTCGTTACAAATCCACGTTTCTTGGCGTGGTCCAACAGCCAGAGCGTACGATCGTAACGGGCTGTCTTGCGCACGGGACGTTGCAGCCGCTGCACGGTTTCGATATTGTGATTGAGGATGTCGGGCTCAGCGTCCAGGACCTTGTCCAGATCGCAAACCTTTCCTTGGAAGTCCGGTATGAGGACTTCGATGGCAGTTTCGGGATTTCGGTAGCGCACAGCCCGGATGGTCGTCGCCCACACAGCGGCGCCGCCGTCCGCCAAGTCGTCACGCGCGACCGAGGTGAGCACACAGTGCCTCAACCCCATCTTTGCCACGGCCTCTGCCACGCGGGCCGGCTCGCCCAGGTCGAGGCCGGTCGGCCGACCGCTCTCTACTGCGCAGAATGAGCAGTTTCGGGTACAGATGTTTCCCAGTATCATGAGGGTCGCCGTACCGCGCGACCAACACTCTCCCATATTGGGACAGTGGGCACTTTCACAGACAGTGTGCAGTGTGTTTGCTGCTACGATCTGGCGGACCCGGTGATAGCCCGGGCTGTTGGGGAGCTTGACGCGCAGCCATGACGGTTTGCTCGAAGGCATGGACTTAATGGTCTGCGAAGCGCTTACGAAACTCAAGCGCCAACACGCTTTTCACTTCATCGAGCATCACCTTGCGCATCAGTTCAGCTTCCAGCGAAGTCACGCTGCAGTCCGTGATTCCACAGGGAATAATACCGTCAAAGTTGCCTAGATTGTGCGTAACGTTGAGGGCCGTTCCGTGATAGGTAACCCAGGATCTTACGGCCACGCCGATAGCGGCAATCTTCCGAGTTCCGAACCAGATTCCGGTCATGCCCTGGCGCCGATCAGCGGCCAGCCCCAGATATCCTAGGGCGTTAATGACCACTTCTTCCAGGTCGCGCAGATAGCGGTGCAGGTCCCGATTCCGTTTCCTTAACTTAATGATCGGATAGGCGACCAGTTGGCCGGGGCCGTGGTAAGTGATATCTCCCCCGCGATTCGCTTTGACCAGCGCGATGCCTTTCATTTCTCGCATCGAGGCGTTCCATAAGAGGTTATCGACGGATCCCTTCCGAGCGCCCAAGGTAAATACAGGACGATGCTCGGTGAAAATCAGGGTATTCGGCACTTCGTCGCGAATGCGTTGGGCGACAATCTGTAGCTGCAGCTGCACTGCCTCTTTGTAATCAGTCAGGCCCCAATCGGTTAGTATCATAGGTAAAATGCGTGCCGCCGCCGGGAGAAATCCGTCAGATAAATCTCGCCATCCAGTGTCGTAAGCATAGCATGTCGCGTCCTACGTCGCAAATCTGATGATCGGTTTGAACGAACCCTACCTGCCCACCAAGTCACCGCCCGACTTCCTCCCAGGCGAGCTTGTACATCATCGACGGTATGGCTATCGGGGGGTGGTGGTGGCTGTTGACACTGTTTGCAAGGCGAGCGCCAAGTGGTACCAGGGCAACCAAACCCAGCCGGAACGGGAGCAACCCTGGTATCACCTGCTCGTGCACGGAAGTGAACAGGTAAACTATGCGGCGCAAACCAGTCTGGAACGCGATACTTCCGAAGAGCCCATCGATCATCCCCTGGTAAAAGTGTTTTTCCACGGCTTCGAGCAAGGACGCTACCAACGCAATGACGTGGCTTGGCCTGGCTGGGAGTAGCACTTGCCGCAGTCAGGAATCATGAACAACACCAGCGAACCGGATACGCACGATCTCCACGCCGTACGCCTGGGCAAGCTTGAGGCCATGCGCAATCAGGGCTGCGATCCTTTTCATGCTAATTGGGAGCAGAACGAAACGTCTGCGCAGGCCAAAGTGCTCTTTGTCGAAGACGCTCCCGAACTCTATCAAGTGACCGTCAGCGTGGCCGGGCGAATCGTCGTATTCCGGCTTATGGGGAAAGCGGCCTTCGTAAAGATTCTCGATCGGGCCGGCGAGATTCAGCTCTATTTCCGGCGCGACGAAGTAGGAGTGGATGAATACAACGCGTTCAAGAAATTCGATATGGGCGACTTCATCGGGGCTACCGGCCCGCTTTTTCGCACCAAGACGGGCGAGATAACGGTCCGCGTTACTCGCTTTGCCCTCGTCTGTAAGGCCCTCAGGCCGCTTCCTGAAAAGTGGCATGGACTTACTGACAGCGAGCAGATCTACCGTCAGCGCTACCTCGATCTGATCGTCAGTCCCAAATCGCGGAACCGTTTTCAGACCCGAGCTCGCATAATTTCAAGAATACGCCGGTATCTGGATGATGACGGATTTCTGGAAGTCGAGACTCCGGTGCTCCAGGGCGAGGCAGGAGGCGCCGCGGCTCAGCCTTTTGAGACGCATTTTCACGCCTTGGGATGCAACTTTTTCCTTAGGGTCGCTCTCGAATTGCACTTGAAACGGCTTCTGGTCGGTGGCTTTGACCGCGTCTATGAGATTGGCCGTATCTTTCGCAACGAAGGGATTTCGCGCCGGCACAATCCCGAGTTTACCATGCTCGAAGTGTATCAGGCATACAGTGACTTCAGGGGTATGATGGCGCTGGTCCGCGGGATGGTGCAGGCGATCTGCGAGGATGTGCTGGTAAAATTCGAGGTGGAACGCTACGACGGCCAGGTGATTCAGTTGGGCGGGGATTGGAGGGAGGAAAAATATCGTGATTTGATCATCGAAACCACCCACGACCCGGAATGGTTCTCGCGGTCGAAGCGGGAGAAGCTACGTGAATGTGAGGCCATGGGGATTCAAGTGGATCCGAACCAGGAAGACTTTGAAGTGACCAATGAAGTTTTCGAGAAGCTTATCGAGCCGAAGTTGATCCAACCTACCTTTGTGACGCATCTGCCGAGCGAGATGAAGCCGTTGGCGAAGCTCTCCGCTGAGGATCCGAGCACCGTGGACGTGTTCGAGCTCTGTATCAACGGTCAGGAAATCGCGCCCGCCTATTCGGAGCAGAACGATCCGCTCGTCCAGCGATCCATACTGGAGGCCCAGGCGGGAGGAGAAATTGAAAGGATTGACGAGGACTTTCTCCTCGCCTTGGAGCACGGGATGCCTCCGGCCGGGGGAATGGGAGTCGGTATCGACCGTCTCTGTATTCTGCTTACCGGTGCGGCCAGCATTCGCGATACAATTCTCTTCCCTTCCATGCGCCCGGCCTGAACAAAAAGGCTATTGGGTTCGCGCGTCGGGCCATTACCCTTTTCGAACCGCCTCTTAATAGGGTAAGGTTTTCTTGTGCCCTGGTATTTCTATATTGCGCTGAAGCAGCTCTTTCCGACGGGCCGGCCGGCCTCGTTCTTTTTTTTGCTTTCTGTTGTCGGTGTCATGTTGGGGGTGATGATACTGGTGATTGTGCAGAGCGTTATGGGCGGATTCGGACGTGTCTACCGCGAGAAAATTGTAACCACTAACGGAGACATCAGGATCGAAACGGGCGGGGTCATTCGGGATCATGCCGATCTGCTTGCCTACCTCGGGACTCGGCCGGAAGTGAAAGCCGCAACCCCCTATGCGCACGGTTTCGTCATGCTGGAGCATCGCAACCGCCCCGCTTTTCCCGCGATTCGAGGAGTGGATCTGGAGCGCGAGAACGCGGTCATTCCCATTTCTGACTTTGTGATTTTGGGTGGATTCGATGCGCTTGATGATGAGTCGGTGCTTCTCAGTTCGAATCTAGCCAAGTCGGTCAGGGCTTCGGTGGGTTCGACGGTGGAAGTCTTTACGCCGCTCATGCTTGAGAAACTCTCTCAAGATGAAATCATTTTGCCTCGTGAGCTTAAGGTCGTGGGTATCTACGAAACCGGTTGGAGCGACTTCGACACCAACACCATGGTGTGCACGCTTCGTCTCATGCAGGAACTCTACGGCTTGGGAGATGGTGTTCACGGCATTGCTTTGCGATTACATCCCCATATCGATGCCGTTGCTTTCAGCCGGGTTCTCAATGAAGCCATCCCCAAGCCTAAGCAGGCCATGAGCTGGATGGATATGTACCAGGACTTTCTCTGGGTCCTGCGACTGGAGAAAAACATTATGTTCTTTCTCCTCATCTTTATCGTTTTGGTGGCGGCGTTTGTGATCGCCAATGCCCAGTTGCTTACCGTGCTCCGAAAAACGAGGGAGATTGGTTTGATCGGTGCCATAGGAGGGCGGCCTGGCCAGTTGGTGCTTTGTTATTGCTTTCAGGGCTTTTTCATCGGCTTTCTGGGAACCGCATTCGGCGTGGCCGGCGCCTTGGTCTCGCTGCATTACCGCAACGACATCATCCACGCCTTTGCTGCGCTTACCGAAAGTCAGGATACCCTGGTGAAATTCTATCAATTTGCCGACATTCCCGTGCATTACGTAGCTTCTGATTTTGTGATCATTTCCGTTTGTGCACTCATCCTTTCAACTCTGGCAGGTTTTCTTCCTGCATGGCGGGCGGCCACCATGTGTCCTGCTGAGGCGCTTCGCATCGAATGATGGAAGAGCATGGGCAAAGAGCGGAGATTCTGCGCGTTAATGGGGTCACCAAGACTTTCCTCAGCGGCGGCCGGAGTATCGAGGTGCTGAGGGGGGTCGACCTCTACCTGAACGCCGGCGAATCAATGAGTATCCGCGGAGAATCCGGGTCGGGAAAGACGACGCTTTTGAATATTGTAGCCGGATTGGAGGCGGCCGACCAGGGAGCGGTGAATTGGCGAGGCCGCGAGACGGCGGAATTGTCGACTTCTCAGCGAGCGAAAGTGCGCACGGAATATCTGGGCATGGTTTTCCAGGCGTTTTACCTGATCCCGGAGTTGAATACCTTCGAAAATGTGTTGTTTGCCTGTCGCGTCCGGGGACGCGTCACGCCCGCGGATCGCGAACGAGCCCGAACCCTCTTAAGCCGGGTGGGCCTGGGAGAACGGGAGAAAAGCAGCGTCAACCAGCTTTCAGGTGGTGAGCGCCAACGGGTTGCCTTGGCCCGCGCCTTGGTTATCGGTCCCGCCCTCATCCTGGCTGACGAACCGACCGGTAATCTGGACGAGAGGACGGCCGATGTGGTCATCGGCTTGCTTCTGGAGGTTTGCCGGGAGGCCAACGCCGGTCTGATCTTGGTAACTCACAATGCGGGCTTTGCCGAAATGACTGATCGAGCGGGGCGGCTTCATCTGGGAAGAATGGAGTAAATGCCATTTCTCCATCGCTAACCGATTACCCCGGGAACTGACCCACCATGAAAAACTCAAGGAGAAGCTGCAAAAGGCAAAACAGACCCTGGAAAGGCGAGCCAAACAAAAGGCGCAAGCCACACGGTTTCGCGACGATGTTTGTGAGAAAAGCAGGCTAGAGGCCCGGCGAATTGCTAGGTCCTGACCACCAGAAAATTGACTAGCCTGAGGAGCCTTTCGCCCCATTGCCTTTTGTATTCGATGTCCATACCCAGATCGTAAAGGCCAATGCCTTCCTCAGCCAAACCTTCAATCATGCTGAACTGAAGCTGATGGCCCAATCCCAGTTCGCGATAGCGATCATCGAATCCCATTTGCAACCCACGATAGGAATTGCCCAGGAGGCCGCCAACGGCATAGCCGATATCGCGACTTTCATGACGCGCGAATACCGCCCTAAGTCTGTTTTCACGGCCGCACTGTTCCATGAGTTGGCGGTAAAAAGCGGCATGATCCGGTAACTGAAATACACTCTGGCCGTCCGCAAATTTCCAACTCCTCTGTTCTACATTCAAGACACGCTCGCAGGTCGTCGCAACGTCATCAAACCGGCAACAATAGTAGAAATCCACCCCGGCCTCGCGATTGCGTCGCCTATCCCGCCGCAAGCGGTTCCGGAAACGCCCGCTGCGCCTACTCAAAAATCCGTCGATTCCCCCCTGCAGACTGGCCTGAATGCAGTCTACTCCCGGAAAAAGTTGGACCTTATGGTGCCTTACCAGTTCATCCCGCAAGGCCAAGTGAATTTCTGATTCGCGAGGCACCCCTCCCAGTATCATCAAGCGCGTCTTCCGCATCAGGCGGGGCATATGCCGCATGAGTAGCGCGACCACCTCGGAGGGCCGCTTTCCAATCAGGGGACAAGCGAAACACCATGCCGCTTCCATGGGATGAACGGCACAGGGAATGCCGAAGACAGCCCCCTGCGAGAAAGTCAGCCAGTGGTCGCGGTCCCGCAGAATCAGTAATTCTGAATCCTTGTGAAAATGAGCATGGGCAGCGGTGATCCAGTGATAGCTGGAACAGAAATGGGAAATCGCTGGAGTAGCGCCAACCGAGCGGTCAAATTCGCTGCGCTGAAGGCTGAATTGCTGGGAGGAAATCAGTTGTGGAACTCGTTCCCGTGACGGCACGCCTCCACATAGCCTTTTCGAATGGTAAAATCGCCAAAACGTTCGCCCTCCCGACGCTCGCTGGCGTAGGCCCGAATGATGGGAGCCAGCTTCTCCAAAATTTCGGCTGTATTGTTCGCCTTGTGATAGAGCTTATTGAGCCGTGTGCCGTCAAAGGCGGCGCCCAGGTAGATATTGTAGCGGTTCGGCGCCTTCCCAACCAATCCGATTTCTGCGTTGTAGGGTCGCGCGCAACCATTGGGACACCCAGTCATACGGATGGTAATTTCGTCGCTTCTGAGCCCACATCCGTCAATCACTTCTTCCAGCTGATCAAGAATCCCCGGCAGCATTCTCTCGCTTTCCGCCAAGGCCAATCCGCAAGTCGGCAAGGCAACACAAGCTAACGAATTCAACCGTATACCGGATTGCTTGCCGCCATCGCTCAATCCATGCCGGGAAACCAAAGCCTCAATGGCTGCTTTCCTGGATTCGCTGATATTGCCGATGATGAGATTCTGGTTCGCGGTTAACCGAAAATCCCCATCATGGATCTTCGCGATCTCCCTGATACCACTCCGGGTAGGTTGGCTATCCGTATCCAGCACTCTGCCATTCTCGATGAAAAGATTCAGATTCCACTTACCATTAGTACCACGCGACCAGCCATACCGATCGCCCATGCTTTCAAAGTTAAAGGGCCTTGACGGCTTAAGAGTAAATCCGACGCGGGACTCCACTTCCGCCAAAAACCAATCGATACCTCGTGCTTCGATGGTGTACTTGAGCCGGGCGTTCTTGCGATTCGAACGATTACCGAAATCTCTCTGCGTCGTTACCACCGCTTCGGCGACCGCCAGGACCTGATCCGGGTTCACGAAACCGATGACATCGGCAAGCCTGGGAAAGGTCGTCGGCTTATTGTGATCCATGCCCATTCCCCCGCCCACGGTGAGATTGAATCCCGCCAGGCTCCCCTCTTCGACGATGGCGATAAATCCAAGGTCATGGGCAAGGACATCGACATCGTTGCGAGGCGGTATGGCCAATGCGATCTTGAACTTTCGCGGCAGGTAGCGCTTCCCGTATATCGGCTCCTCATCTTTCTGTTCACCCCCAGCAGCCAGTGTTCCATTAATCCAAATCTCGTGATAGGCACGCGAGCGCGGCGACAAATGCTCGGCTATCCTGTTGGTAACCGCGTAGACCTCCTCATGAATATGGGATTCATAGGGATTCGGATTGCAGATCGTGTTCCGGTTCACGTCTCCGCATGCCGCAATGGTTGTAAGCAGCGACTTGTTGATCTGATTGACGCTAGACCGGAGATTCCCTTTCAGCACTCCGTGGAGTTGAAAGGCTTGCCGGGTAGTGATCTTGATCGTGTCGTTGGCGTGCTCGGATGCCAGCCGGTCAATCACCAGCCACTGCTCGGGCGTGCAGATCCCCCCGGGCACCCGAATTCGAATCATGAAACTATAGGCGCGCTCTAGTTTCTGCCTCCTGCGTTCCCTCCGGATATCGCGATCATCCTGCTGGTAAATGCCATGAAACTTAGTCAATTGGGTATCGTCGCTGCTGATGGCGCCAGTGCTTGTATCGGCCAATCCCTCCAAAATGGTGCCTCGAAGGTAGTTGCTCGACTCCTTGATGAGTTCTACGGGCGAGGGCTTGGGGGATGTTTCGGTCTCTGAAATCATGTTATCACGGATCCTATGCGGCCATATCTAATCTCTATTATGATGGGCATATAGTAAAGATGAATTCAGTCTACTCGCAAAGCGTCAGGGTGGGATGGAAGGTAAGGTCCAGACCGGCGTCCGCGCGAACCTCTCGACCATCAACCGATGCCGCAAACGCGATCATTGCCGCATTGTCTCCAGTATGTCGGGGTTGTGTCAGAAAAAGATCCAAGTGCGCAGCTTCCGCCATAACCATAAAACGCCCTCGCAGCTTTCTGTTATTGGCGACGCCACCGGACAAGCCCAAGCTCACGACATTCCAACGATCCAGGGCCTGACCGACCTTAGCGACCAAGGCGTCCACCACGGCCTCCTCGTAACTCGCACATAAGTCGAACCGCGCGGACTCCACTTCAGCATCGTTCATCTTCTCCAATTGATAACGCAGACTCGTCTTCAATCCGGAGAAGCTGTACTTCATGGTATCCCGGCCCCTGAAGGCACGCGGAAAGGAGAATGCGGTAGGATCGCCGCGACCACCGAGCTGCTCGATCTCCGGCCCTCCCGGATAGGGTAGACCCAGCAACTTGGCTCCTTTGTCCAACGCTTCCCCCGACGCGTCATCAACGGTCTGGGCAAGAATCTCTACCGACCGGTCACACTCCATGAGGAATAATATCGTATTCCCCCCGGATACAATGAGACCCAGATGGGGGAGATAGGGTCGCAGCCAACGAGCAAATTCAGACCCCGTTCCACAAAAATGGCCCATGAAAGGGGAAAAGGCATGGCCGCGCAGGTGATTAATCCCAACTAAAGGCCGGTTCCAAAGGATGGCCAGGCTTTTGGCCAAAGCCAGGCCCAATGCCAGACAGCCCGCCAGTCCCGGTCCCTGGGTTACGGCGATCAAGTCGATCCCTCTACCGTCGAGTCGATCCTCGAGCAACGCCAGCAAAGGGGGAAAATTCCTGATATGTTCCCTGCTGGCCAGGTCCGGAACAACCCCCCCATAAGCCTGATGAAGGGCTACCTGGGAATGCACCCAATCCCCGAGCAAACCCTCCTCTTCGTCAAGTATTGCCAAAGCAGATTCATCACATGAACTTTCAATGCCTAGTATCAGCATATTGTGCAGGCGCGGCGCGCGGGCAGTGATAGCTGACCGCCCTGCCTAGGCTGGTTAGTTGGCATGGCTTGTCGGTCATTTTCGGCGTCGGGGTCGCAATCGGGATCGCTTTCGAATGTCTGAGTCCTCGCGATCGTGATCAGCGTAGCGGTGATCGTGATCGAAACCTTTTCCCAACTCGACCCCGATTCCGATACCGACCCCGATCGCTTCGTTCCTCATTCTCTTTTCCAATCGAATTTTCAACCCCTTCCCAGTTTAAAAAATGATCTTTCCGGCAGGCCCTGGGTCGCCGCGCAAAGAACTTCCCGCAGTTCATCGCAGGTTGCCTTTTCTGCCGTTCTTATTTATATTGTTCCTGGTTATTTGGTGCGCGTAATATTCTCGATTAGCGGTGTCCACACGACGGCATATCGAACCAGGGGTTATCTACGGTGATTGGTGGCATGCGCTCGACGACGGAAGAATTCAGTGTGACCTATGCCCCCGATTCTGCAAGCTTCGTGAGGGGCAACGCGGCTTCTGTTTCGTGCGGCAGGCTCGCCATGGTAGAATTGCATTGACCAGTTACGGCCGGGCCTCGGGATTTTGTGTCGATCCGATCGAGAAAAAGCCGTTGAACCACTTTTATCCGGGATCAAGTGTCCTTTCGTTTGGAACGGCCGGGTGTAATCTGGGCTGCCGGTTCTGCCAGAACTGGGATATTTCTAAAGCCCGGGAGATCGATCGCCTCGGGGATTGGGCACATCCCGAGCAAGTGGCCCTGGCCGCAGCTAAGGCAGGCTGTCAAAGCATCGCCTTCACCTACAACGATCCCGTTATCTTCGCTGAATATGCTATCGACTGTGCCCTCGCCGCGCACGATCAAGGTTTGAAAGCGGTCGCGGTTTCAGCCGGTTACATCGCTCCCGGAGCGCGAAAGGAATTCTATTCCCATATGGATGCCGTCAACATCGATCTCAAGGCATTCACTGGCGACTTCTACCGCAAGCTCTGCTTTGCCTCCATTGAGTCCGTGCTCGATACCCTCATATGGATCAAGAACGAGACGAACGTGTGGCTCGAGGTAACCACTCTGCTCATTCCCGGAAAGAACGACTCTGCGCGGGAGATCGAAAAACTAGCTTCGTGGTTCGTCCAGCATCTGGGACCGTCAACCCCTCTCCATTTCACCGCTTTTCATCCCGACTTTAAGATGATGGACACGCCCAGAACCCCCGCAGCAACCCTGAAAAAAGCCCGTGAAATTGCCAAGAGCCACGGCCTCCAGCATGTCTATACGGGAAACGTCCACGATAAACGCGGGCAATCCACCTACTGTGGCAATTGCGAAAAGCTTCTAATTGAACGCGATTGGTACGTGTTGGGAAAATGGCATCTCGACCGCGACGCGCGCTGCCGCTACTGCCGTTCAACCCTCCCCGGAAAATTCGCCCCCAGCCCGGGCAAATGGGGAGCAAAGCGCCGGCGGGTATCTATCTAACACAGGCTGTCGGACTTTGCCCGCAACCTGCTGGCTTCAAGAAAATTACGCCTCACCGGCCTTCGGATCGCCCACCACCGGCCTCCCCTTGAGAAGATCGCGCGCCGCCTGCAGCTGGCGATCCGGTATTGGAGTAAAGCCGAACTCCTTGCGGAAGCGCTCTTGCTTCATGAACCCAAGGTGCCGCCGCTGCATGCGCAGGCGAGCATAGTCATTGGGATCCACGGCGATGGCAACATCGGGCTCGATTCCAATTTCCTCGATATTCCTCCCTTCGGGGGTCCGATAAATCGCCGTTGTCTGCCGCACTCCATCTCCACTTCTCAATGAATACACACTCTGCACGGAGCCCTTTCCATAGGAGCGTTCACCCAGGATGACAGCTCGCTCAGCATCTTGCAGCGCTCCGGCAACAATTTCCGCGGCACTGGCACTGTCGCCGTTGATCAAGACCACGATGGAGTAGCCCTTCTTTCTTTCGCTCCCGCGATCCACGCGGTAAAAATCATTCTCCTTGGCAGTGCGTCCCTCCGTCGAAACGACAAGCTCCCCTTGGGGCAGAAATTCACTGGCAACGTCTACCGCAGCCCGCAAGAGACCGCCCGAATTGTTCCTCAAATCGATGATCAATCCTTCCATGCCCTGTTTCTCGAGGGATGCCAAAGTCCTCGCACACTCCGCGCTCGTCTGCTCACCGAACTGGTTGATGCGGAGATAGCCGATGCCGTCGCTGAATCCTACATTCCTCACACTGGCCAGGTTTACAAATCGTCGCATCAGAGTTACTTCCAGGTACATGTCTGCGGAGGGCCGATAGAGCCTTAGCCGGACCTCGGATCCCGAGCTGCCCCGCAGCAGGGAAATGGTTTCCGGCAGAGTGAAATTCTCGGTATTGACCCCCACCCACATCCACAATCTGATCCCCTGATAATACTCCGGACTCCTGGGCAGGTCCTCCCTCGAATGGCGTCACCACCGTGATTCGTCTCTCAATCCTCTCAATCTCTATGCCGATGCCCACATACTGCTGCTGGGCTTCTTCCTCGAAGGCCTCGAAACGCTGCTTCGGGATATAGCTCGAATAGGGATCAAGCGCGCTCAGCATTCCCGCCATCGCTGCCTGCGCAAGCCGATCGTAGCCGACTCGCTCCTCGTCGACGTAGTGCGTGTGCACCAGACGCATCACATCGCCCACTGTGCCGATCTGCTGCCAGTAGGCAGGAGAAAAAAGACCGGACAAATGCGGGAATCGCTGGAACTGGTAAACGAGGTTGGCTCCAACTCCAACCAGCAGGAGGAGGAGAATTGAACGTTTGATCATAGTTGCCCTCTTCAACTATAGATAACCTACCTGCACAATATTGGCAAATGACTTCATCCTCCGTCGCCGGCAATCCAGTGTCATGTCTCACAAATGAGCTTGTGCAATGTGGAGGCGCCATGGGGTCGGATAGCAAGGCGGGACAGACGCGGAATGCCTGGCGGCCTTGCGGGTTTGTCCTAACGCCGCTAGCGGCCCCATGCCGCTCCACCCCTTGGGCCAGGCTCTTTTCAACCACAGTCCCGAGTTTATCGGGATTGCCCGCGCCGGGCGATGCCGCAAGGGCATCCCGACGAGTCGGGACTGAGGTTGAAAATGGCTCTGGCATTGACTAGCTCATTTGTGAGACATGACACTAGATCCTCGGACCCGACTTCTGGAACTCGCCGGCAGTTCCGGACTGATCAGCTATGCGGACTACGTGAATTTTGCGCTCTATCATCCACAATTTGGATACTATCGACAGAACAAGGAGCGAATTGGCCGGTGCGCGGGAACCGATTTTTACACCGCCGCCTGCCTGGCCGAAGTATTTTCCGATCTCGTCATAGTGTCGATCGAACATCTGCTGCCCGATGTGCGTTTGAGCGACTACACCTTTGTTGAACTTGGAGTGGAACCCGGCGGCGGAATCATGAACGGCCGGGAACATCCTTTTGCCGGCGTTCGGCAGGTAGGGAAGGGCGACCGCTTAAACATTCCCTCGCCTGCCATCGTGTTTGCCAACGAGTTGCTCGATGCCCAGCCCTTTCACCGTCTGTGCTTCGGCCGGGGCCACTGGAGGGAAATGGGGGTGTCGGTGGCACCGAACGGCCTTAGCGAATCCCCATTGCCTGTACCAGTTCCAGCCGTAAAAGCCAGGCTCGGCCGGCTCCCGAAAGAGAGCAGGGAGGGCTATCGTATTGATCTACCCCTCGGCGCCGAAAAGCTGCTCAAGCACATTGTCAGTCAGCACTGGAACGGTCTCCTGCTTACCTTTGACTATGGCAAATCGTGGCCGGAAATCATCCGTGAATGCCCGGGAGGCACCGCTCGCGCGTATTCCCAACATCGTGCCACGCTGGACCTTCTGGACCGCCCCGGAGACCGGGACATCACCTGTCATGTCTGCTGGGACGATCTCGTCCAGATTCTTCGGGACGCGGATTTTTCTCCTATCTCGCTGGAGCGCCAGGAGAGTTTCTTTATCAAGCACGCGGAATCTTTCGTTCTTGCCAGCGTTGAGCAGGCCAATCCCCTTTCGCCCAGTCACCGGAGTTTGGTCGAGCTTATCAGTCCGGCTCATATGGGCCAGAAATTCCAGGTTCTGTGGGGTATTCGTCAGCCTGTCAGACCCTAAGTTCGACGGACTGTATAATGAACCTGGCCAACGCCTCCCTTCTTAATCGTAATCCTACTCTTTATCTTACTGTCGGCCTCGGGAGCCCTCGGCCCTCCAGTTTGCATGTGGCGGTTTTCAGCGTTGGAGGGACGAGGGCCCCCGAGTCCGCAAGGTCGGCCGCCCTGACGGTCACGATTCACGCCCCGCATGTGGCATCCGACCTGTTGCCAGCCATGCTTGACGGCCGCCAGCCTCGATGGGAGACCTCCTAAGGCCGCACAAGGATTTTTCTTGCCATCGGGTATCGTGAGTCTACGCTGCTTCGCTTCCATCCTATCCTTAGCGAGCCATGTCCAGAATCTGCACCATTACCGGCAAACGACCCGTCAGCGGTCGGCGCATTCACCGCAAAGGCCTCACCAAAAAGAGTGGCGGTATCGGCACGCACGTGACCAAGATCGTAAAACGCACTTTTCGCCCCAACCTCCAGCGTGTCCGCGTCCGCTTGCCCAGCGGTCAGGTCAAGAGAATCTGGGTCTCCGTCAAAGCTATTAAGGCCGGCAAGATCAGCAAGGCGTGATCGCCCGGAAGGATTCCGTTGAACTTGATCATTCCCTGTAGCTTGCTGCGGGGAGCAGGCCTGACAACCTCTCCATAGTTTCACCCCCGTTGGATTCGGCCAGCCTCAGCGCACCCCGGGGGTTTCACTGACCTGCGGTTTGCTTCTTGATCGCATTCTTAATCATTCACCTCGTCTGAACATATCCCTCCTCCGGTCGTGTACTCTCCCGATACGGCAATACGTTGAAGCGCTCGTGACGGAAGTCCGTCTGGTATTTACGTGGCGCACTGCTTATCGCAGCGGTGCGGGGAGTGGCGGATGCAGCGTGAATCGGACACTCCGCCTGACCGGCGTCAAAAGCATTTCGAACGAATCTGTAGCCGGCTTCGCAAGAAGGCGGGATCCAAGGACGATGGGCCGGGACATTTCTGATCATGCCTGGCCAGTCAGATCCTCGCTTCCAAGATCCTGAAACCGGTTCGGTACGGTTCGCTATCGATGGACTTTCTCTCTGCCTGGAGTCAGAAACGAAATTCACTTCAACCCACGAACCTGACACACATGCGGCATTTTCGGAGTAACGAGCTTGCCCCGTGTCGTCTCGCCCATCCATCCAGGCACTCTCAAGAGAATTCGTATGAAGGCACCATCTTGTCAGGCTTTTTCCGGTCAGTCAGCAGGTGCTCCAACCGACGCACCGTTGCCGGCTTCAAGACGGTGTCGCCGCAAATCGAGCATACCTCTGCTGGAACATGCTCGAATACAAATACCTCATCACCCTGCTTTACCGTGTGGAGGACCGAGTGTTCCTCGCAGTTCCCTGGGCAACCTTGAATGCTGCATTTCATGGTGTCGTCGCTCGCTGGAAAGGTGTCACCCACTTCGATGGACGTGGCTCGTAAACAGTAATGATGACTGAAACGTCCAGCGACGTAGTACAAACAATATGAATATACCTTCTCTTACTGTCTTGTCCACAAACAAGACAGCAGGCGCCACGCTGGTGGGCCGGATAGTTCTCCAACACTTGGCAGGACGATAGGGCCTGCCGCACTGAATCGTAAGTAATATCCTCCGCTACCATCTCCCGGTGTCCATGGAGGGTGATTCGTATATCATCGCGGGAAGCTTGCTCCCGCAGCCGCCTGGCAATCGCATCCGAATCTCTGAGGTCAGACATCAAGGAATGCTAAAGTCCGTACGGGGACCCGTCAATCTGCCCAATAATCCATGCTCACGCCCGTTCCACGAGGCGTAGCTGGAGCCCTCATGTCACAGCGCAGTCCTCCGCAGAGGACGAGGATGGATCGGCTTCAGATCCCGCCCGCATTGTGCAACCTCGGCCGAACCTAAGTCGCCCCTCGCCCACCTAAAGGCGGTGCCAGCATATTGCCCTCGACAAACGGAAGCGGCACTTTTTCGAGTGCGGCGGCTCCACGCCGCTTTGGTCCACCGGAAGCTTGACCTCGATTGCATGGAGCATGCCGCCGATCGGCGGCAAGAGCATTTCGAACGAAACTGTAGCCGGCTTCGCAAGAAGGCGGAAACCAAGCTCGATAGGCCGGGCGCTGATCATGCCGGGCTACTAGATGCGGTTTCCAGGACACCCACATTCTCGCATTTCAAACAAAGAACGCACATCCCGTCTGAAGCCGCATCCGATGCACCGGCATTATTTCTGCGGTGAATCACACGCCTTCGACTTCAAACCCGATAGCCAGAGCCGCCCGACTGAGCTGCCTGTCATGGGTGAGAAACAGTAATTCGCGCACGCGATTCTGCGAGACTGTCAGAGCCGTCGCCAGATGCAATGCATCCAACGTACCAACCACGGTGGGAAACGGCTGAGAAGCGCGTTCGAGAACCGAGTCGGAGGACAACCGAGGTGTCCAAGTAGGCTTTCATCTGCGCGCCCGATCCTCAAGAAGCAGCTTTAGACCTTTTACCCTCCTTCCAGACCGCAGACCGCGCAAATCCTTCAGCTCCTTCATTGATCGAACAGGCTCGGTAATGCTCGGACCTTCATCCTCATACGGCACAAGCTTAGCCACGGAATGCCGATGTGAGGTCACATCTACCGTCTCGCCGTTACGGACCATTCTCAAGTAGCGGCCCAGATGTGTCTTCAGCTCCGCTGTGCTTGCCCTTATCATGGTCAATATATAGTTATATTATGACCAAAATTGCAAGACGTCTCTCGAAAGAATTAAAGAGACAGACTGTGTATCCTGGAATTTCATTACACAGTAAGAACAGCACCTCCAATGCCATACCCAACGTAAATTAAATGAGCATATGACTGCGTGCTTGATGGCTCCTTACCTTGACATCCCGATCCGATGGCAAGATCATCACGACCCCAAATATCTTGGACCTACTCGATCAGTCGAAAATGCCAAGAAGACCATCCAGAAAACAAGCTTCAAGCGCCGGTAGAGCTCTATCTAGTCCCAGGTCGACAAAGTCACGGAAGTCAGCAGAGGCGAATGTTCTGTCAAGGAGATCGGCTGCCAAGCGTTCCATCAAATCGGCTCCAAGGTCGGGATCTGTGAGCCGATCGAAAGTGCGTTCTGCCGTTCGAACAGCGTTCACGAGTCGAAGAGGGCGATCTTGCAGCGCTTTGCGCAATGATATTCCAGCGGAATAAGACCGAGGCGAATCCGACCGTCAAGGAGCTGCAACTCCACAGGCACCAAGAAGACGCCATCAGGTGCGCCGCTAGAGAAGACAACTCCATACTGGCTACGGGCACCTGTTTAGGCAAAAGCCTTTCGTACATCATTGCGATTGTTGATTTCGTCCTCAGAACCGGCAGCGGAGGCGGAGTCAAGGCCATCATCGTCTACCCAATGAACGTCCTCGCCGACAGCCAAGAGGGTGAACCGAGCAAACTCCTGGATTTCCGTTTCGGAGATGAGCGTTCCGCCACCTTTCGTCGCTATACGGGCCAGGAACGGGATCGACAACGCGACGAACTCATCATGATACGCCCACGGGAGGCAACTCTCCTTCAGGCAGCCATCCCTTGAAGTGCCTCGTCGTTGATGAGGTCCACACCTACCGCGGGCGCCAGGCAGCCGACGTCGCCATGCTCGTCAGGCGTCTGCGTAATCGCATCGGTCCGGACGATCTGCTTTGCGTGGGCACTTCCACCACCATGGGAGGTGACGGCACCGTCGCTGGTCAACGGGCTGAGACGAGCCGTATTGCCACGCTCCTTTTTTGATCTGAGGTAAATGCGGAGAACGTTCTCGGTGAAACCTTGGAACCCGTATCCGAGTGGGCGTAGTGCTGTCTTGCTGCGGAAATCGATCCAAGTAAACATGGGCTTATCCTGGGTTGAGAGTGTCGCGTCCACATTTTCGTGCCATGCCAGTTGTCCTAACAATTCTCAGTTCAGGAATCAAATGTTGATTCTGCCTCCCATGACTGGTAGGAGACGAACACGGCGCATGGCCCATGCTTGAACGTCTCAGCTGAGAGGAAGCAAACCCCAAAAGCTCAGCACTATATCGCATTCTACCGATGACAACACAACGCGAAGACGGCGAACGGAAATTGCCAGTCTACAAAGTTGAGAACGGAGAATTGGTTCGCAAGCCCAACGATGAGCGTGACCCGAATAGGCGCTACGCACATGTCGCTGGGCCTGAGGGCCAATACCTCCGTGAATTCACGGATGCCGAGGAACGCCAGAGGGACGAGGAAGAGGCGAGATGGGAGGCCGAAGCACCAAAACGTGCGGAAGAAGCACGACGGCAGAAGGCCGAGGCTGAGGCGTTTCGGAACTCACTTCAGTATGAGACCAGACTGGTCGCATTTATGGACATCCTCGGGTGGACTGAAGGCGTAAGAACTTCGCCTGGTAATATCGACCGAACGCAGAAGCTCGGTCTGGCTCTCGACACGATACGAAACCAAACGCGTATGTGTGAGTGGAAAGCTGAGAACAGCGGTGACAACTCCTGGCCTGGAGATCCGCAAGTTACTCAGTTTTCGGATTGTCTGACGATCTCCACGCGAGCCGATCTTTATGGCAAGATCGAGCTGATTTCGGCACTGGAATTCCTTACAACGAGCCTACTTCATCAAGGCTTTTTGCTTCGTGGGGGACTTGCGATTGGTGAGCTATACCATCGCGATTCCCTGGTTTTCGGCCCAGGGTTCCTAAAAGCCTATGACCTGGAGAGTCGCTGCACAGTATTTCCACGCATCATCCTTGATCCTATTCTATCGGAGCAGTGGGGCCAAGGCGACGCCTACCTTGCAAAGGATGGTAGCCTTATGGCACATGCAAAAACATGGCGACTGAGCCCAGATGGCTTCCGCTTCTTCGACTTTCTGCAACCATTTGGTGGCACACCTACTTTTGCTGACTCGCCGAGGTTGGTCCGGAATAGTCTTCTGCCCCTTCGGGCACTCTTAGCTGAAAACCTTGAAACAAAACGAGACAACGTCGGGATTTGGTCTAAGTATGTGTGGCTGGCAAACTACTTCAATGAAGTCTGTCGCGAACACACAGGTCACGGCGTCGAGCCTCTCGAGCTCGACTTGTAGGCTCAACTGGATTTCGCCCGATAAGGCATTAGGTGGTAGGGTGGCCAAAGTAACTGCCAGAGAATATGCTCAAACCCGTTTGCTAATCCTCCCGATTTCAACGAACCTTGATGGCCGTCCCTAATATCCCCATAATTCTTCACCCATGCACTGGACCGAACCCGCCAAGCCCGAAGACTCGACCGCGGACCTCGAAAGCCGCCTCTGGGCCGCCGCCAACCAGCTTTGGGCCAATTGCCGCCCTGAAGCCCTCCGAGTTCTCCCCCGTCGTCCTGGGCGCCGTCTTCCTCCGTTTCGCTGACGTCCGCTTCACCGCCGTCGAGGAAGAACTCGCCCCCGCCAAAGTCAAATCCTCCCGCCGCAAGATCGGCCCGGCCGACTACCACGCCAAGGGAGTCCTCTACCTCCCCGACGAATCCCGCTTCGCCACCCTCCTCGCCCTTCCCGAGGGCAGCAACCTCGGCCAGTCCGTCAACGACGCTATGCGGGCCATCGAGCACGAGAACCCCGACCTCGCCGACGTCCTGCCCAAGACCTACCACATCCTCGAAAACCGCACCCTCGCCGAACTCCTCAAGGTCATGGCCTCCATCCCCATGGATCGCGGTGGCGACACCTTCGGCCTCATCTACGAATACTTCCTCGGCAAGTTCGCCATGTCCGAGGGCCAGAAGGGGGGCGAATTCTACACCCCTACCTCCATTGTCCGCCTCATCGTCGAGATCCTCGAGCCGTACCACGGGCGCATCTACGACCCCGCCTGCGGCTCCGGCGGCATGTTCGTCCAGTCCGCCCGCTTCGTGGAGAACCACCACAAAAATCCCACCGCCGAAATCTCCGTCCACGGCCAGGAGCGCGTGAGAGAGACCAGCCGCCTCGCCCGCCTCAATCTCGCCGTGCATGGGATCAGTGGGGACATTCGTGAGGGAAACGCCTATTACGAGGACCTGCACGACGGGCTCAGCCGCTTCGACTTCGTCCTCGCCAATCCTCCCTTCAACGTCAGCAAGGTTGATAAGGACCGCATAGCCGACGACCCACGTTTTCCTTTTGGTCTTCCGAGGACGGACAATGCGAATTACCTGTGGATTCAGCTGTTCTACTCCTACCTTAACCCCACCGGCCGCGCCGGCTTCGTCATGGCCAACTCCGCCTCCGACGCCCGCGCCTCCGAGCAGGACATTCGCGAACGACTCATCCGCTCCGGCCACGTCGATGTCATGGTCGCCATCGGCTCCAACTTCTTCTTCACCGTCACCCTCCCCTGTACCCTCTGGTTTCTCGACCGGGGAAAAGCCGACACCCCCCGCGAAGACACCGTCCTCTTCCTCGACGCCCGCCACATCTACCGCCAACTCGACCGAGCCCACCGGGATTTCACCGCAGACCAGATTGACTTTCTTGCCAACGTTGTGCGGCTCTATCGACAAGAAGAAAGAGCAGTCGCGCATCACCTCCTGGAACTACTTCTTAGAGTTGAACAGAAGGCCGCGCAACTCGGGCAGGCGAACTACGGAAACACGGAAGGCGGAGGCCGCAAGGCCTCGAAAATCTGGACGACGCTCGAGAAGTGGATCCGGCTCCAGGACACGCAGAACGACGAGGAGCGGAGGAACATAGAAGCGCTCAGAGACCGCATCGGCGAGCTGGAGGTTCAATCCGATTGGCTCTACGACCTGATCGAGGCGTTCCGGGAGTCATGTAATGATGACGCAGTGAACGAGGACCCCACCCACATCTTCGGAAGGGTGCGCCCGACCTGCGAGCGCTTGCGGTTGCAGGAACCTGACTTGCTGAAGTTCGGAGAAACCTTAGACGCAGTGGCCCGTAAGCTTTCCGAGGCCTGGGAGAGAACCTGCAAGGACCCCGGATTCAAGAAAGAGGTCAAGGACACCGGAAAGGTCAGGCAATGGGAGGAGCTTCAAAGCCATTTCGCAGCTGCGTCCGACTACCTGAAGAAGATGCTTCGTGGGTGTGAGCTTGTGAATTGTTACACCGATCGCTTTCCTGTTGGCACTTACGCTGACATCCCCGGCCTCTGCAAGGCCGCGGCCCGCGCCGACATCGAAGCCCAGGGCTGGAGCCTCAATCCGGGCCGTTATGTCGGCGTCGCCAAGGGCAAAGAACTCAGCGACGAAGACTTCAAAGAAAAGCTCGAAGCCCTCAACGAGGAACTCGAAGTCCTCAACGCCGAAGCCCGCGAACTCGAACAGCGCATCGCGGAAAACGTCACCGAGATCCTGGAGACCGCATGAAGAACGGCTCGAAATGGCCAGAGGTTCGGATTGGCGATCTCGGTGCTGTCCACACCGGCCGGACACCTTCAACAAAGCGTCCCGAATACTTCGGGGAAACCTTCCCATTCATCACGCCGGGCGACATGCACCAAGGGAAACGGGTGCGGGTAACTTCGAGAAGTCTGTCCCCTGATGGAGCGCGGCTGCTCGACCGTATTCGGGTTCCGGCCAAAAGCGTGTGCGTATCGTGCATCGGTTGGCAAATGGGCGAGGTCGTCATGACATCGACGGACTCGTTCACGAATCAGCAAATCAACACGGTAGTTTCGAATGAGAAAGTCGACCCCGATTTTCTCTATTACTCGCTCCGACCAAGGAAACAGAAGCTTCTGTCATTGGGCTCAGGAATCGGTGTTCGCACTCCCATTCTCAATAAGTCCGAGTTCTCTAACCTTACCGTCGCACTCCCCGACCTCCCCACCCAACGCAAGATCGCCGGCATCCTCTCGGCCTACGACGACCTGATCGAGAACAACCTGCGCCGCATCCGCATCCTGGAGGAGATGGCGCAATCCCTCTACCGCGAGTGGTTCGTCCACTTCCGCTTCGCTCGCGACCCTTCCGAAGCCTCGGCGACGGAGGGCGGCCACCAATCCACCAAAATGACCGACTCCCCCCTCGGCCCCATCCCCGAGGGCTGGGAGGTGAAGTCGATGCCCGAAGCAGTCGAGGTTCGCCCCAAGCTTCCCATCCCCAAGGATGATGAGATCCCCTTCATCCCAATGGGGTCGCTCTCCGAAACCTCGATGCTAATCGGAGAAGTCGAGATTCGCGCAAAGGCGAGCGGCTCTCGGTTTCAAAATGGCGACACACTATGCGCCCGCATCACACCATGCCTTGAAAACGGGAAGACCGGCTTTGTTCAGTTCCTGCCAGACGACGACGCCATCTGCTGCGGCTCGACCGAGTTCATCGTCCTTCGTTCCAAAACGGTCTGCCCCGAGTATGTCTACCTGATGGCTCGCAGCGATCCTTTCCGCGACAACGCCATCAAGAGCATGTCCGGCGCCACCGGCCGCCAGCGTGTCCGAGACGAGTGCTTCGATCAGTTCCTCCTCGCCCAACCTCCAGAGGACCTACTCGAACGTTTCCGATCAACAACACGGCCTCAATTCCAACTCATCCGGTCACTCAACGTCCGCAACCAAACCCTCCGCCAAACCCGCGACCTCCTCCTCCCCAAACTAATGTCTCACAACTAACGAATAAACTCGTACTCAAACGATGCCTACTGCAGACGACCTTGCACCTTTGCGCGCCAACCCATTCAACGAAGCCGTTGAGAAGCTAGAAGAATTGATGACCCAGACCGGCAGAGCCTTTCTCATTGGTGCGGGATGCAGCAAATGTGCGGGCTTACCATTGATGGCTGATCTCACGACGAACGCTCTCGGCAGCCCGCGCCTCGAGCCGGTAACAAAGAAGATCCTGTCCGCCTTAAAGGAGAATTTTGAAGGCGCGAAATATCCAAACATCGAGGATTACCTCAGCGAGCTAGTGGACCTACTTGCAATCGCCGACAGAAGGGCTTTGAGGGGAGCTGCGGCCACTACGATCAGCCTAGGAGGCGAAGATTACGCGCCCGGTTCATTGCGAGCGGCCGCTGACCAAATCCGGGAGGCGATAGCAGATGTCATTGCTCAACCAATCTCCATTGAACATCACTGGAAGTTTGCTCGGGCAATCCATCGGCCGGTTCGCCCAGGGAGAGGGGCTGGGAACCCGCGGGTCGAATATTTGGTTCTCAATTACGATACGTTAATTGAAGACGCGCTTGCCCTTGAAAAGGTTACCTTTGCAGATGGCCTCGAAGGTGGTGTCACGGCTTGGTGGGACCCTACGACGTTTTCAAACCCGCGACTCTGCGCGCGTGTGCTGAAACTTCACGGCTCAATCAATTGGTTTGAGTTTCCTTCCGAAGTCCTTCCACGTCGTCTCGCGAAATTTGTATGCGGAACCGGCGCCGACGAGCGCAGAATCATGATCTGGCCCGCCTCAACTAAATATCGTGAGACGCAACGTGATCCGTACTCTCAATTGTCAAACCTAGTCTCATGTCCGATAATTAAGTTGAATTAATCTGTCTTACCATGTTATGCTATCGGCATGGCAAGACCCATATCCATAATTGAACTTACAGATCTTGAGCTGCAAGAGTTGCAGCGTCGCGTGAAAGCACCGACAGTATCCGTGCGCGACAGCCTTCGGGCGACAATCGTACTGCGTCGTTCCGAAGGCGTCAAACAGGCGCAGCTCGCGGAAGAACTCGGGGTTAGTGTGCCCTGCGTGAACAAGTGGTCGCAACGCTTTGAGCGAGACGGCTTGGAGGGATTGCGGGACAGGAAGGGACGAGGACGGCCCCGATGGATACCGGCGGGCAAGGTTGAGAAGGTCATTACCGAGGCTACACGACCGCCGAAGCCACGCACTCGCTGGAGTGTTCGCACCATGGCCAGGGAGGTGGGGATTTCCCCCGACAGCGTGCAGCGCATCTGGCGGGCTAACGATATCAGGCCTCACTTGGTCAGGACGTTCAAAGTGTCCAATGACAAGTACTTCGAGCAGAAGTTCTGGGATGTGATCGGCTTATACCTGGATCCGCCAGAGCGGGCCCTTGTATTGTGTTGCGACGAAAAGAGCCAATGCCAGGCTTTGGAGCGGACCCAGCCGGGCTTACCTCTTGGCGTGGGAGAGATTTGCACCAAGACACATGACTACAAGCGACACGGGACCATTACGTTGTTTGCAGCCTTGAATTATCTGGACGGCAAGCTCATCACACGCACCGAACAGCGGCATACCCATGTAGAATGGTTGCGGTTCTTGAAGCAAATCGAGCGGGAGACACCCAAGCAGCTGGACTTGCACTTGATCGTTGACAACTACTGCACGCACAAGCAACAGAAGGTCCGCAAGTGGTTGTCGCGCCATCGGCGTTTTCACATCCACTTCACCCCGACCAGTTCGTCCTGGTTGAACCTGGTCGAGCGCTTTTTCGGCGAACTGACCCAAGATGTTATCAGGGATGGTAGTTTTACCAGCGTCAGGCAATTGGTCGAAGACATAGAAACCTATCTGGCTGAAAGGAACCTCGACCCCAAGCCTTACAGATGGAAGGCGAAGGGAGAGGAAATCCTGCGCAAGATCCAGCGCGCCAAACGTGCCTTGGCAAAGCAGACAGGGAAAACTAATTAATTTATGTTATTTAACGGACACCACACTAGCCCGCGAAATTCTTCGCCCAGATACCGACTCTCAGCGAGTTCTCGCCATTTGCGGCTACAGTTTCGGAGACTCGCACATAAACATCGAAATTGAGTCTGCTTTACGCGCGTCCGAAGGCCGATTGACCGTGGTGGCGTTCTACGCCGAAGAAGTCCTCCAGGAGCCAGTGAAAGCCTGGCACGACGACCCTGAGATCACTGAGCGATTCTTGATCTACGGAAAACGCGGATTTTGGCACGGGGCAACGAAAGAGGTCAGCGGCACCGATCTCCCATGGTGGAAATTTGAAAACGTGGGTCGAATCTTGGGAGGAGAGCGGTGATAATGACACTACGAAGTCCGTATGAACCGATCGGGAATCTCTCCATAGGAAAGATCATCGAAGTTGATGGGTCCCGAATAATCGCAGAACTGGACCCGAAGATATCCGAACTCTCGAGGGTTTACGCAGGGGAGAATTACCCAATAGGACAATTTGGTTCGATTCTGAAGATTCATTTTGGTCGTCGTCTCATTTTCGCATTCGTTGGACGACTCCGTATGAAGGCGGAGTATGAAGCGGAGCGAGGGATCCCCGCGCAATCCTCCGGCGATGAGAGGATTGTGGAAGCAGACCTCTTTGGTGAAGGGGAGTGGATTCAAGATTCTTCGACCACTTCCCCAACGTGGAGACTGAAGTTTGACCGGGGAGTTGCGACTTATCCCCTTCCCCAGCAGACTGTCTATTTGACCCCCAAGAGCGAGCTTCATCACATTTACGGTCAAGCCGATGGGACGGTGATCAAACTCGGTGAGCACGTGGGCTCAGGTGGCACACCTTGTTATGCCGAGATGAACGAGTTATTGGGAAAGCATACGGCTATACTTGGGGCCACTGGCGCTGGCAAATCCGCCGCAGTTGCAGCGATCATCCACAGCCTTCTTGAGCGCGGTCGTTCTACGGGCCACTCAGACTGGCATCCTCGAATCATAGTTTTGGACCCGCATGACGAGTACGCTAGCGCGTTTTCCGATCATACAAAGCTCTCAACGGATGACGGCACGCTCGCACTGCCATATTGGTTACTAAACTTTCAAGAAACGATAAACCTACTCATCGGGAAGACTGAATTCGTCGCGACGTCGCAAGCCAACATAGTCAAGAATGCACTCTTAGAGGCGCGAGTAGCCGGCGCAGAAGAGATTGAGTTAGACAAGACTAAAATAACCGTCGATTCGCCAGTGCCTTACAAGCTGTCCAATTTCAAGTCTTCTATCGAGGCAGCGAAACCTCCGCAGGCGAGTAAGCAAGAGTCATACAACTCGATTCTTGAGAAACTGGATGTCCTAGAACGCGATGCGAGAGTGAGTTTTCTAATGGCCGAATGGACAGGCGGAACAGAAGACCCGATGCCTGGTGTGATTGGCCAGTTGGTCGGACCCGGCAACCAGCCGCGCATCGTGGATTTGAGTGGAATACCGAATGAAGTCGCTGGAATTACGAGCGCTGTTATCGCACGAACGCTTTTCAATCTGAAGGTTTGGCAATCCCCGGAAGAACGAGGTGATGACCCCGTCTTGCTTGTTTGTGAAGAGGCGCATCGATACGTCCCTAATCGAGGTGAAGCTCAGTACGAAGCTGCTCAAGAAGCGGTGCGACGAATTGCGAAAGAAGGCCGGAAGTATGGAATCGGTTTGCTGTTGGTTTCGCAACGCCCTAGCGAAGTTGAAGCAACAGTTCTGTCTCAGTGCAATAGCTGGATTGTGTTAAGAATCACGAACGATTCGGATCGCGGTCACGTGCGTTCCATCTTGCCCGATTCGCTTTCTGGATTAACGAAAATGCTTTCTGGGTTGCGCCGAAGAGAAGCAATCTTTGTTGGGCAAGCTGCAATGCTCCCCTCGAGAATTCTCATTAGGTCATTATCAGCCGCCGAACTCCCACAGTCTCATGACATCGATTTTGATGAGGGATGGCAAAACCCGCCGCCTAACGAGATCCAGCTAAAGGCTGTGGCGAAGCGTTGGCGTTACCAACAGAGCTAGTCCACTTCCACATATCGGGGCTCAGTTCACTATAGATTCGATTTACCTATCAATGAGGAATCGAAACCTTACGCATGTATAGTTCCTACACCGAAGACCACCTCGTCGAGCAGTCCGCTATCGCGCTGCTCCGTGACGATCTCGCATGGGGTTCGGCCGTCTGCTTCGACGAATGGGCATCTGGAACCAGTACGCTAGGCCGCGAAGCCAAGCGCGACGTGATTCTCGTTTCCAAACTCCGCCTCGCACTGGAGAGGCTGAATCCCGACGTTCCGCCCGATGCTATAGGAGCCGCCATAGATGAACTTGCCCGCGACCGCTCCGCCCTCGGCCTCGGCGAGGCCAACCAGGAAGTCTACACGCTGCTCAAGCAGGGCGTTAAGGTGCAGATCCCGAACTGCGAGCGTGGCGGCCAGGAAACCAAGGTGGTTTGGGTCATCGACTGGGACAATCCCGGCAACAACGACTTCTTCCTCGCCTCCCAGTTCTGGATCAACGGCGAACTCTACACCCGGCGCCCGGATCTCATCGGCTTCGTCAACGGCCTCCCGCTCGTCCTCATCGAACTCAAGAAACCCGGTGTCCACCTCCGCGAAGCCTTCGACAAGAACCTCGCCGACTACAAGGACTCCATCCCGCAACTCTTCCACTACAACTCTTTCGTCATCGTCTCCAACGGCACCCAGAGCAAGCTCGGGAGCGTCACCGCCGGCTGGGACCACTTCTGCGATTGGAAGAAGATCGGATCTGAAGATGAACCGCCTGCCATCTCGCTGGAGACGGTTCTTCGTGGCACCTGCGAGAAGGCCCGCCTCCTTGATCTCGTCGAGAACTTCGTCCGCTACTCCGAGTTCAGCGGCGGCCTCGCCAAGATCGTCGCCAAGAACCACCAGTATCTCGGGGTGAACGGCGCCGTCGCCGCACTTGAGCGCCTGCAGGCTGCTCCTGCATCGGATCGGCACGGCCGCCTCGGCGTGTTTTGGCACACCCAGGGGAGCGGGAAGAGCTTCTCGATGGTTTTCTTTGCCGAAAAGGTATTCCGCAAGATTCCGGGCAACTGGACCTTCGTCGTCGTTACGGACCGAACCGAGCTCGACGATCAGATCTACCGCACTTTCGCTACCTGTGGCGCTGTAACCGAAGGCCACTGCCAAGCCACCAGTGCCGACCACCTGCGCCGCCTCCTTAGCGAAGACCACCGCTATGTCTTCACCCTCATCCATAAGTTCCGCACCTCCGCTGGCGAGATCCATCCGGTCCTCTCTGAGCGGGACGACATCGTCGTGCTCACCGACGAGGCTCACCGCAGCCAATACGACACCCTTGCGATGAACATGCGCACCGCCCTGCCGAAGGCCAAGTTTGTCGCGTTCACCGGTACCCCCCTCATCGTCGGGGAGGAACGCACCCGTGAAGTCTTTGGCGATTACGTCAGCGTCTACAATTTCGGCCAGTCCATCGAAGATGGCGCCACTGTCCCGCTATTTTACGAGAACCGCACCCCTGAGCTTGAGATCACCAACCCCGATCTCAACGACGAGATCTATGAGGTCATCGATGACGCAGCGCTCGACGATGAGCAAGAGCGCAAGCTAGAACGACTCCTTGGCCGCCGTTACCATCTCATCACCCGCGACGATCGCCTTGACGCAATCGCAAATGACATCGTCCACCACTTCCTCAATCGAGGTCACCAGGGCAAAGCCATGGTTGTTTGTATCGATAAGGCGACCGCCCTTCGGATGCACGACAAGGTCCGGGCGGAGTGGGAGGCGGAAGCCGGCCGCGTCCGCAGCACCTTGGAAAGACTCAACCCCAACCACATGGATCATGCGCTTCTCCACGCTCGGCTTGCGAATCTTCAGGAAACCGATATGGCGGTCGTCGTTTCGCCCGGCCAAAATGAGATTGCTGAGATGAAGGCCAAGGGCCTCGATATTCACCCGCACCGTGAGCGCATGCTCAAAGAGGATCTAGCAACGAAGTTCAAAGAACCCGATGATCCCTTTCGCATCGTTTTCGTCTGTGCAATGTGGATGACCGGCTTTGATGTGCCCAGCTGCTCCACGATCTACCTGGACAAGCCAATGCGCGGGCACACTCTCATGCAGACGATTGCCCGCGCCAATCGGGTCTGGCACGGCAAGGTCAACGGCCTTATCGTCGATTATGCCAACGTCTTCCGGGAACTCGAAAAAGCGCTGGCCATCTACGCCTCAGGTAAACGCGGCGGCGAATTGCCCGTCAAAGACAAATCCGAACTCGTCGAGGCCCTCCGCATCGCGCTGGAAGAAACCAACCAATTCTGTCGCGAGAACGAAGTGGACCTTGCCGCAGTCGAGACAAACCCTGCAAAGTACTTCATTCCAGCAATCGACAGATTGGCCCGTCGCGACGAAATAAAGGACTGTTACCTGGCACAGTCGAACGATATTCGCCGCCTCTACGATGCGGTGATGCCAGATCCCATCATTCCCACATTGGCGCCCCGCTGCCAGTGCATTCAGGAAATCGCAAAGGGACTCCGAGCACTAAATGACCCGGTTGATGTTACCGCCGTTTTGCAGCAGATTGAACGCACACTTGATGGCTCAATAGCTGCGGAACCCGGGCTGAAACCGGGCGAGCGAACCACAACGGTTGATCTCAGCCAGGTTGACTTTGACGTTCTCGAGAAGAAATTCGCCCGTTCCAAGACAAGGAACTCGGAAGCCCAGAAGCTGCGCGCCCTCATCGAGCGCAAGCTGAACAAACTCATCCGCCTCAATGCCACCCGCCAGGACTATCTCGATCGCTTCCAGAAAATGGTCGACGAATACAATCGAGGAGCATTGACCGTTGAGCAGCTTTTCGACGAACTCGTCAAGCTGTCCCGCGACCTTAATGAAGAGGAACAGCGGCACGTGCGCGAAAATCTGAGCGAGGAGGAACTCGCCGTCTTCGACATTGTCACTCGACCAGGCCCCGAACTCACGCAAGCGGAAATCGATGTGGTCAAAATCGTCTGTCGGGAGATGCTGGCAAAGATCAAAACTGAAAAGCTCGTCCTCGACTGGCAGAAACGGCGCACTACGCGCGCCGCTGTCCGCATCGCCATCGAAGAGATGCTGGATGACGGCCTCCCTAAGAAATACACCGTCGAACTATTTGAGCAGAAGTGCGGAGCCATCTTTCAGCATATCCTCGAGAAATATCCCCAACCTGAAATCAATGCCTATGTGACGGACGTCGCTTGATCTCTTCTCTCGATTGGCATCAGAACCGTCGAATAAAGCCAGTATCGGCTTCTCATCCCCGCCATGCCATTGACTACATCATGGAGACTTTCCCCATCGTGAAACGGAAGGATACCAAGGAGCACGGCAGCTACCTCACCAAGGAAGTCATCCTCGCCCTCTACGACGAACTCTTCGAGGCCCAGCGCACCCGGCAACCCCTGGGAGATTCCTCTCGATCCGCCGGCAGGCCCACCTACCGATGCCGAGGGTAACTTCATTTCGTTTGAGCAGTGGAGGAACCGGATCCCTTCACACATACATCGACCTCGCGTGCACGTGTAGCAGGAGATTTTAGATCCTCGCTTCTTTAGGACATATTCTATCCGAACCCATCAGGTCCCTTTTTCGCGCCATTTTCAAAGGGCGGGAGATGGGGTCGCGCGTCAATGACGAAGAAAGTGAACCTTGAGCCATATTCTGAGACCGAGCCGAACAGTCACACATAACGATGAATGCTTATAAACTAAATGAAAAGCGCCTGAATATTCCGGTCCGGTTTCGAGTCGGAACCCTAGAGCTGTGGTTTGGAGGGCCGCTTCCAAATATCAAACAAGGCGCAAGAGCCGATCTGGTCATCAGAGCAAGCGATCTTGAGGATCCTACGGAAATCTCGTGGCTTGAAGAGGAGAAGAATGTGCTCTTCTTCCCGAGAGATACTCTGTTAATGGCCCGTGTTTCACTTAGCCAGATGGAAGTGGGAACCCAATATGGCATGGAACAGATCAATGTAACGCCGAACCCAGGAGAGCGTTATAGATATGTGCCCTTCGCGCTTCAAGCAGATCTCATGCTCGCCATAAAACCAAGCACGCGGGGTGAACTGCGAGACTGCGGCTGCAGTCTACCCACTCTTGACAGGGATGCGGTTAGCGTGAATCACGCTTACACGCTAATATCGGAGCACTACGAGACTAAGCGTCGCACACATTCCGGTAACGTCTTTGAATGCGTCTACGCAGAGGACGACTTCTTCTGGAAACCGCTATCCTACTTTCGCGAAATGCAGCTGGTGCAGTTCGAACAGACGCTTTCAGATGAGCACAATCTGCCGAAGAAACGTTAGCCTCCCAATCCACACCATCGGATAAGTGGTATGAAAGTCGCCCGCATGTCTTTTGATGGAGCTCTCCTCAATCGAGGCTTCTGGATCTACGTCATCACAATCGCAAGGGCAAACGGCGCGAAGTATCTATACGTCGGTAGGACGGGCGACAATTCGACTCCAAATGCCGCAGCTCCCTTCCGGCGGGTCTTCCAACACCTGGATCTGAGCCCAAATGCTAGGGCGAACTCCTTGACCCGTTTGATAGGCGAGAAGGGCGCTTCTCCCTCTGAGTTTCAGTTTTCCCTTGTTGCTGTAGGCCCAATCTTTCCCGAGCAGGATGATTTCGAATCACATCGCCCCTTTCGGGACAGGATGACAGCACTCGAAAAGGCAGTTTCCGACCACTTCCGAAACGGGGGCTACCAGGTCCTTGGGAAGCACGACGACAACGATGCAAAAGACCCTGTGTTGGCAAAGCAAGTCATCAAGGAACTCGAAGCCGCACTTCGGCAGTAAGTAGAACATTACCGAAGCAGTCCTAACCAGTAACAGCGGAACCCTGCATGACCACACCCAACCTATTCGAAACCCTATTTCAATATCGTCCCCGCGACGGCCTGACGCCCAGGGAGAATTACCTTACCGAAGCCTTGGCCTATGTTTTGAAGACAGACGAGGGGGCGTTGCAGGCATTCCTGAGCTCTATCATTGGCATCAAGAACGTCAATCTGCCTACGGTTGAGATTAAGACCCAGGAATTTGAGCTCGGTGCTGAAACATCGGAGCGTTCCTACTACGATCTGTCCGTCTCGGGCAAGGATACCGGCGGCCGCGCATTCAAGGTGTTATGCGAACACAAGTGGGGCAGCGGAATCGGGGAAAACCAGCTAGGCAAGTATCAGCACAATCTGGAACGAACTGATGTCCGGACCAAGCTCGTCCTGATCACGGACAATCCTTCTCAAGCCGGAGAAGCCCGTGACGCCGGAGCAAAGACAAGGCTCTGGGCAGACGTCTGTACCTGTCTTGAATCCGTGGGCGGTGCAGGACCCGCCACCGGGGACCTCATTGGTTTTCTTCGCTCCCAAGGTCTGGGCCCGCTCGAAAAGCTCTCAATCTACCGCATGGTATCCCTCGTCGAGTGCTGGAACCTTCCCGACGAACTCGTGCAATATTGCCGAAAACTCGAACAACGCGACTGGTCGATCATCCCGGATTCATTGCGTGGCGAAATCCATGCGCTGCACAACTGGGGCCGCGTGGCCCTGCAGATGAATAAAAACTGGCGAGAGATCCCCAACCTTGCCCTCGGCTTCCTCTACGAAGGCCGAGGCCACATAGTCGAACTGACCGACAAGGCCCGGGGCCTCGACCTAATCATGCGCCTGGAGATTAATCCGGATATCTATCCCGATCCCAAGATCCCAAAGACGCTGACTACACTCGCCCAAAAGGTGTCCGAACTCGCGCACCGATACGAAGACCAGAAGTTCTTCGCCATTCAGAGCCGCCTTGAGGCAGACAACAAGTGGACCGCCTTACTCATCCAACAATGCCTGGCCGACGTGATTCGAGGGATGGACAGCATGGAAGCCCAACTCGACGCGATCTACGTCCGCCTCAACCAATGGCTCGAGATCCTCTTCCAGGACGGGCAACTTCTAGGTGCCATGGAATTCGAACGCGCTGGGATGAAGCCTGCTTCGAGCGGCGGTGCAAGGACCGTGACTGACGAGCAACTATGAGAAGATATGTTTTGATCCCAAAAGATGCAGATAACTCAGTCTGGGAAGCTTCATCAGTGAAATCCCCAATCGAAATTGAGGCTGATAGCGAAGACGAGGCACGTAACAGAGCAGCATTAGAGTATATGCAGATGGTGAAGCCACAGAGGCTAGGTGGGAAGAATCTGGTTTCGCCTTGGGAGGACGAAAACTTCTCAGAATGCAGGTTGATCTCAGGTGAGTAGGACCCGAGCAACTGATGCCGTGCAATACCCAACGTCAGTTGCGCCTTGGGTCCACGTGGGAACCGCTTGACTTAGCAAGATGAATCAAATTCTTCAAGTATGCCCTTGAAGGCCGATATACGGTGCAGAGAACTGGATTCCGACGCTCGTCGACCGCAAAGACGAAAAGGTGCTGACCATAGAGCACGAACCTGCGCAACGCAAACTGGTGGTCGTCCCTGCAAACGCTCTGCATAACCGCAGCCGAAAAAGCTCCAATGTGCGTCCCGAATGTCCATACCCGATATGCCATCCGATTAATTGCCCTCTTCGGCCACCCCAATCGCTTTCGAGCACGACGAAAAGCATGTTCTGACACTCTGATGCTAATTTGCTTCATGATGGCACTCCACTCTTCGCTTTCTCCAATAAGGCCTTTAATACTGGTAGCCTTGAGGCGAAGAGTTCTGCAGCTTTCTTATCTGCTTCCTTAGCAATTTCCGAGCGGCTTGAATACAGCTGCCACTTGCCCTTGGATGTTTCTGAAAGGTGGGCCTTATCACCCTCCACGACCCCTTCTAGGGAGTAGAACTCCCGGATCTTGCCACGCTCCTTTAGGCGATTCCCGGGCTGCACCAGAACCGTTTCAAATGTCTTCCCGTTCGTCAGGGAAATCTCAAGCTTCTCCCCGATGCTGACGTATCCCTCCTGCTTCGCCACGGTTAGAGTCAGCAGGCTTTGTTTGATCATGCCTTCGGTAACTTCCACCGTTATTGATCGGTTTCCGTGCGTAGGGAGATATTCATCCGGATTCCCCAGCATCGATTCTGCTTCACACATGACCTCAAGTATCTCTTCTTGCTGCTCTAGGGCCTGTTCGACACGCTCGACTAGCTTTGTGAACATCCTCACACTGGGCAGTTCCTGGTTCGCTGCATCGGCTCCTATTCTCTCAAAAACCTTGTCTCTGAACTCCTCGATTATCCTCACAGCCCTAGCGATTGAATCCAACGGATGAAGGTTTGTCTCGTGTGTCATGACTTAGAAGATATGCAATATGTCATATGTGTCAATACTAATACATAATTACGTATTAGACATTTCCCGTCCCCGGGAATGCCTATCCAGACCTGTTTTGCAGAATCGATTCCAGTCACCAAGGGGCTTCTGTGCTCCACCGCCACGGCGCGCAGGACAGAGATCGGGATCGAGCAGCGCGACGATGATAGACGACAGTGAAGAATGGTAGCATCTGCTACAGCGACCAGCACAACCGTTGAGCATTCTCGAATCTGTTGCGATCAGCCTGGAAATCGATGATCTTCATCTTGCCTCGCGAAATTGATGCCAAATCCCAATCAAACTCGCACCATGAAGACACTCGGAATCGATCTCTCCTCCCGGCCTAAGAATGTCCATATACCGGGATGGCGCGCACATCGCTGAACGCACTCTACGTTCCCTCTAAGGTGAACAACTTCAATCCTCCAGTGCGTTCCGTGTGTCTTCGCAACCCAGGAACAACCCGAGGTATCTGGCTGATCAAATACGATTCGTTGATGGATCACCTCGACCGATTGATGGAGGAACAGGAAAAAGCGCGACGCCCTGCATACCCCGCAATAGGACACAAGGATGGTGAAGACACCGAATCCCCAGGATCGCCCAATAGACAACTCTATTACGACCGTCTACCGTGAATCTGTCCGCAGGGATCCGCCTATCCTGATGAACCACCCGGAAGCGGAAGCTTTCCTCCGCATCTCCGAGCGATCCCTCCGGAATCTGGTGAGGCGCGGCCAGATCCCGGTCGTTCGACTGGGCGGTCGGGTACTCTACCGGCGGGAGTCCCTTATGGTCGTCATACGCGTTAACCTAAGGAATAGAAACAGGACAGGAAATTGAGCCGAGAGCGTTTATCATAGGAGCAGTGTTTGGGGATTTGTTTGAGCCAGCGCGGTACAATTTCATCTTTGGGTAGTAAGGCGAAGATGAAAAAATAGGAAGCAAAGAAGTCGAATCAGCAGGAAAACTTGAGGATGCTCAGGAAAGGAGACAAACCGAGCGAAGAATAGTGTCTAAGAGGAGCATAGACGAAGTTGAGCAGGAGGGTAATGAGCATGAGACGGGCATAGATGAGAAGCTCCAGTTGGTAGCGTGTGTTCTCTTTGATCTGACCCAGGTTAAGATGTTGTTTAAAAGCCTTGAAGAGAATCTCGATGCGCCAGCGTAGACCGTAAAAGCTGAGCAGTTGGGAAGCATCAAAGCGTTCTTTATCTAAGTTGGTAACAAAGATTTCGTAACCGAGAAGGATTTTGGTGCGCTTTGTATAATGAAGTCTTTTGGCGCGATTGTTTTTACGTTTTTGGCGCCGCTGAGCGGCCACATTGGGGGGAAGTTTGACCGCGATCAGGCGCACCTTCAACTTCTGCTTCTTACCCAGCCGCAGCGGCCTGTCGAGAAACGCTTGGGCGCGTAAGAGTTTAAGCAGATCGAGTTCTTCGTGGCCGTCTTCAGCCAACAGAGTGGTGTCGGTTCTGAGGCGACTAAGAAAAAAGCATCCACGCTGGGTCAGCTGCTTAAATACCTTGACCACGAAATAGCCTAAGTCACGTAATATCAAGTCATTAGGTTGACACAGGGAGAGGATGTCGGGGGAAGCGGCCTGATCGTTTTTGCGGAAGCTGCTGAGGCTGAAGTGCACGAAGCGTTCCTTAAGCAAGTCGTAATAGGCCTGAATCTTCAATTGCCCCGAGGGGGCAGCACGAGGGTTGCGCTGAGCCGCTCCGGGATAAAAGCGGGCCAGAGCCGCAGGTAGAGCAATGGTGGTGCTGTCGACGATTAAGACCCGAGAGAAGGCGGCGAAGCAATCAGGCAAAGCTTTGCCTGCCGGGGCATAGGCTTTAAGTTGCAAAAGTTTCTCTAACACAAGGGACATAAAAGCACTGGCCTTTATGAGGCACTTGCGTACGGCTTGCTTAGAAATGGAAAGGTTGGCTAAAAAACCGATCAGCTGGGCTTCTTTGCCCAGGGACAACCCCCCTTTAGAAGCCATGGCCAAAAGAGCCAGGAGGAGGTCCAGAGGGGTTATTTTTCGAGATGTCCTCTGCCTCAAACCGCTCTGCTTAGCAAGTGCGTTGATATTGATCTTAGCGAAGGTTTGACGGATGCCATGAGCTATCTTTATGGTTTGCATCCATAGGGTAAAGCCTAGTAATGAACTTTTGTACACCATAAACTGCAGGGGAAGTAAAAAAGATGGGCTATGTAGTAAAAATACAGAAAATAAGCCGTCCCCGCTCGACCAGCTATTACGCGAACATACCGACGGCGGTGGTGGAGAGCATGAGAGTAGAAAAGGGAGAGGAGATGGAGTGGATCCTGGAAGATAGAAATACGCTCATACTGCGCCGCACAAAACCTCGTAAGCCATTACGGCTCAACAAGCTGTGAAAGTTAGGTTAACGCGTATGCGATATGTCGGGACTGCAGGGTTCTAAAAAAACACCTAGTAGGACGACACCCGGTCCCGAAGGGTAAAAAGCCGTAGATTCCCCGTAGCTTGCTGCGGGGAGTAGGCTTTTTAAGGGTGTCGTTCAATTTCTAGATTTCCGGAAGGGGCTTGTCCCGAGTCAATAGGTATAGACCTCCAACTCCGGAATGCGTCGGAACTCGGTTTCGTTGCCCGTAAGCACGGCCAAACCATGCGCCAAAACCGTCGCTGCTATCCAGAGATCATTGGTGCCGATGAGATTTCCACTTTCCTTCAGATGCCGAAAAAGCCGCCCATACTCCCAAGATACCTGCATAGTGATGGGGACGACTCGAAAGGGTGCCAGAAACTCCCTCCAAATCGGTTCCTCAGACAGGGAAGCGCCGGAAGCAATCTCGCCCGTCACGGTGGGACAAATGACCAGACGCTGTTCTGAATTCTGATCGAGAAAGCGAGTTGCCCGGTCAACTACGGCGCGCCTCGATTCCCGCTCCAGGTCGACGAGGAAGCTGGTGTCGACCAACAGCACGCCTACTGCCGCCATGGGTCGGTCGGGTGAGGATCCTTTCGGTCCTTCTCATCGATCTGATCGAGGGTGGCTTCGCTCAAAAAGCGGGTCCGCCTGGCCGTATAGGCTCGCAGGTCTCTCGCCTTAATCGTGTCGTCGGGAATGATGGCCCGGCGCACGACTTCGGAAAAGGACTCCCGGCGCGTGCGCTTGGCTTTGAGCAGCTTCTCGTAGGCGTCAATTGCCAGAGATATCGTTTTAGTTGCCATAACACGAACATACACAGATATGCATGAGAAACAACTTGAAAGAGGAGCCTGAAAAGGAAAGAAAGAGATAACCGCTAACCTGAGGACGGGACCGCGAGGCACAGCTTGCCTGGTGGCGTCTCACCCATCCATCCAGGCGCTCTCGGGATCAGGAGAATTCGTCTAAAGGCGCCATCTTAACAGGCTTCTGCAGATCTGTCAGCAAGTGTTCCAAGCGAAGCACGCTTGCCCGCAGCAACGGTCTTCGCCAAGGCTTCGCCCGGTCAAGAGCTACGGGGAATCTACGGCTTTTTACCCTTCGGGACCGGGTGTCGTCCTACGAGGTATTTTTCAGAACCCTGCAGTCCCGACATATCGGGACAGGGAATGATCAAGTTCATGCGCGAATTACTGGTACTCCCGCCGGGAGTCGAACCCGGATCTTCGGTTCCGGAGACCGATGTTCTATCCATTGAACTACAGGAGCCGGAAGGATTTTGGCACCTGCCAAAATCCTGGTGGGTAAGAAGAAGAAAGGTTCTTACGATTGGGAAGTCAAGGGAGGGGTTGGGTCCGCATGGTGTAGGATGTCGCGATCGCTCGACTCTGATTCGCCGCGACTGGTCGCCGAGGCAGGCGAGGGCCTGCTGGACACGGCTAAGCAACATGCCGGGCTCGGGGCAACGTTCTAATCGAGGCAACACAGAGCTATACGTCGATGCACCCCGCGCGGCGTCCCCTCGTAGCCCGGGGCTTACGAAGGTGCAGCCGAAGTTGCCCCGGGTTCCGTAGCGCTCGATTCCCCGCAAGAATAAAAACCCGAAAAAGCGCTTGCCTTAGTTGAGAACCAGTCTCAGGAAATATTATAGATATTGAGACCCAGTATCAAAAACATTTCTGATGTTGCGCTTTCATAGACCTTTCATCGCGTTGCTGGCCGCGGCCACAGGTCTCGTTTTCCTCACTACTGGGACAACCGCCCAGACCACGGAGTCAAACGCCGGGGTGGATTCAACTGAATCGTTGCTCTTGCCTGTTCAGGTCCTTTCAGAATTTGAGGTCATCGGCTCGAAAAAGCGGGTATTCAGTCTCTCCGGATCCGGGTTTTACCTTGAGCGCTCGCAGATTGGCGACCTTCAGTACAGCGATATTAATCGCGTCCTGAGGCAGGTCCCCGGTGTCTATATTCGAGAGGAAGACGGATACGGTAACTTTCCCAACCTCAGCCTGAGAGGAGTAGATGCGACGCGCAGCGGCAAGATAACGGTTATGGAAGATGGGGTGGTCACGGCCCCGGCTACCTATTCAGCACCGTCAGCCTACTACACACCGACCACGGGTCGAATGTCCGGCATCGAGGTGCTCAAGGGTTCAAGCCAGATCAGGTGGGGGCCCCACACCACGGGAGGCGCCATCAACTACCTTTCGACGCCGATACCAGCGGAGGATGGAGGGCGGCTCAGAGCGGCCTATGGTTCGAATGAGGAAATCCTGCTCCATGCGACCTACGGCGGGCGCCGGGACACTGCCTTGGGCACCGTTGGTTTTCTCGCCGAGGTCTTTCATAATCAAACCGATGGATTCAAAAGTATCGACCCTGCGGGGAGATATAGTGGATCCAATAGGACGGGGTTCAGCCGCTCCGATTACATGTTCAAGGTAAGCTTTGAGCCCGAATCCGAGCGGTATCAGTACTTCGAATTCAAAATCGGCAGCACTGAGTTCGATGCCGATGAAACGTATCTGGGACTCACCACCCGGGACCTGCGCGAAATTCCGGGACGCCGTTACGCCGCTTCGCGCGAGGACAATATCACCACCCAGCAAACGCGGCTCTATCTTCGACATGCCATCGACCTGACACCCTCGCTCCGGCTCATCACGACGGGTTATTACAGCAAGTTTCATCGCAACTGGTTCAAGTTGCACGATATCCGCGATATCGACACCGACGGGGACGGCCTGCCTGAGGGAATGGAACCGGGCGGCGCGGCCGTGCCTTCATCTCTTTCAGCCGCGCTGGCGGGTAGCGCCAGGAGTGCCGCATTGGAAGTCCTGAAGGGACAACGGGCAGGAAACCTGCGGATTCGGGCGAACAACCGCAACTACCATCTGGGCGGAATTGAAACTGCCCTTGATGCCTCGTTTAACACGGGTTCTCTCAATCATGAACTGGGCCTGGGCCTTCGCTATCATAATGACAGCATACGGCGTTTTCAATGGCATGAACTCTATCACCAGGACGCTTCCGGAAACTTTCTCTCGGCTAAACGCAGTGCCAACGGATCCGACGGCAACCGGAGGCAGGAAACCAAAGCAATGGCGTTGTATGCCCATGACGAATTGACCTCCGGCGCATTCAAGTTTACCCCGGGACTGCGCTATGAACGGCTAGATTACAGCTATACCGACTTTTCCACCGACGGCGAAAACGTGCCCACAGGTTCAGGGAGCAGCGAACTCGAAGTCTGGGCAGCAGGAGTCGGGGTGAACTATCAGCCTTCAAAGTACTGGAGCTTTTTCGGTGGTTTTCACCGAGGCTTTTCTGTTCCCGGTCCACGCGCCCACGCCCGCGGTGGCATTGTGGAGGAGACCAGCGATGCATTAGAAGCAGGAGCGCGTTTTAACACCGGAGAGGGATTTTTCGGCGAGCTTATCTACTTTCATACAAATTTTGACGACTTGATTGTGGTCGACAATATCGGGGGCGCCGGCAGCGGATCGACCGAGAACGTGGGAGAGGTCCGGAGCCAGGGAATCGAGTTTCTGCTGGGTCTTGACGTTCTGGGCTCGCCTTCGCCTAATTTCCGGATCCCCGTCACGGTGGCCCTTACCTACACGGACGCCGTCCTGGAAGGAGACGCGCAATCCGGGGACCCTGAATCGATTTTTTCAGGAGGGAAAGACGGGAATCGAGTGCCTTACATTCCCGAATTCCAGGTAAACTTTACTGCAGGGCTGGAGATGGGGGCATTTCGGACTTATCTGAGTGCCAGCTATGCAGACGAAACCTATAGTAGCGCGACCAACGTATCTGCAGAAATCAACCCAGTTACGAAGAGTGGCGATGCACGCTTTGGCAAGACCGACAGTTATTTCATCGTCGACGTAAGTGCCTATCTAGAGGTGGGCAACAACTGGGAACTCTTCGGAACCGTCCGTAACCTGTTCGATGAGCGCTACCTTTCGTCCAGACATCCGCATGGACCACGAACCGGAGCACCGAGGCTGGCGACCGTGGGGGTGGCGTTGAGATTCTAATCTGACAGCACGAAACGCGCATCGCCGCGGATTCGAGCGAGCTGCAGACGGCTCAGGTTGAACTGGTAGATGGCTTCGACCAATTCGTCGGACGCTTCTGCCAACTTTGCCTGCGCTTCGACCACATCGCTGTTATCGGCGATGCCCTCCTTAAAACGCGTCCGAGCCAATTCCAACTCCTGCTCGCTCAGCGCTACCTTCTTTCTGGTAATACCAATCTGCTGAAAGCGAGAAAGTCGGTCGGCAAGAACAAATCGATAGGCTGCCCCTACCTCTTTAACCAGATCTTCAACCAACAGCTCCTGTCGGCGGATTAAGATTTCCGCCCGTCTTTTGTTCTCCCTAATGCGAAAGCCATCAAATATCGGGATAGACAGGGTCAAACCAGCCGTCCAGGTCTCCTCCTCCCTGTCGTCGAAGATTCTCGACGTGGCCGACCCGATTTCCCCAAAGAGATTCACCGTTGGGAGCGATTCCCAGCGCGCTGCTTTGAGCGCAAACCGATTTCTGTTCAGCACCCGGGCAGCAGCCTGATGGTCGGGTCGCAGAGCAAGGATACGGCTGATATCAAAGTCAACAGTGGGCGGCGGACGGTGTTCCTGAAGTGCTTCGTCGGCCAGATCAATTCGGGTATCCAGATCGAGATTGAGCAGGCTTTTAAGCCGCAAGGCACTCTCTATCACCACCGTGTCCTGCTGCAGGCGATCCTTGTTATCGGAAGCCAATTGAACTTCCGCACGAGTCACATCAATCTGCGTCGCGACACCGGCCCTCATCTGGCTTTCCGCCAGATTGAGCAGCACCTTATCGCGCTCGATATTCGCTTCGATTACCTCGCGTCTGCGTTGGTTTCGCAGGTGCGTAAAATAACCGAATGCCGTCTCGGCCAAAAAGCCCTGGAGAAGAGATTCGTGATCGAGTTTGGAAATCTCGTAATCAAACTTAGCGAGGCGATAGTTCGCGAAGGTCACAGGGTCAAAAACGGCCATCTGGCCCCCGAATTTTCCCTCGTAGCGATTAACCGGAGGCGTGCGCGGAATATTCCCGACGCCGCGACCGATATTGGCGAACTGTGTCCGAATCTGGGTGGCGTCGAACCGAAATCGGGGAAGCAACCCTGATCGCTGAGCAAATATTGCCCGTCGGCTGTCCTCGACGAATTCCTCATCAGCGAGAACCCTCAAATTCTGGGCCTCCAACAAACCAAATGTCTGGCCCAAAGTGAGCGGCAAAACATCATCCGCATTGAGGTGGGCCATCGGGCAAACGGTGCCGCAGAATATCAGAACGCGGAGCATGCCGTGTCTATAAGGTTTGCATTTCGGTATTTGACGTTTCCTGTCAGGTGCTTTGATTTTCATCAGTCTGCCAAAGTGAAGCAGGGTCGCGACCGCGACCCCTGCTTCCACATTGCAGATACTGGAAACCCGTGCAACTCACAGAAATGAAAATTGGCTTGGCGCAGATAAATCCGACGGTTGGCAATCTGGAAGGAAACCGGCGCCTCATTATCGATGCCTATGATCAATTGAAGAAGGAGGGCGCAAATCTAATTGTATTTCCGGAACTGGTGGTTTCGGGCTATCCCCCCAGGGACTTGATTTTCAAGAGCCGTTTTGTTGCCGACAACGAAGACTCATTGAAGATCATCGCCCATAATGTCGGCGATGTACCCGCCATTATCGGTTTCGTCGAAGAAGATAGGCGGGACTCCGGGCGGCAATTTTACAATGCGGCAGCATGGTGCTATCGAGGAGCAATTGCGGGTGTGGCGCGGAAATGCCTGCTCCCAACATATGACGTTTTTGATGAAGACCGCTACTTTGAAGCGGCACCCGAACCCACCGTCATCGAACACGAGGGCATGAGAATCGGAATCACGATCTGTGAAGACATCTGGATCCATCCCGAGGCACCCCCATACTCACGTTATGATGTCGACCCCCTCGATCTACTGGCTGCGAGCGGCATCGGGTTGCTCGTAAACCTCTCGGCCAGTCCATGGCATTTCGGTAAGGGCGCTCTACGCGAGGACCTCGTCATGAGCGCGGCCCGGCGCTGTTCATGTCCTGTCGTCTATTGCAACGCCGTGGGCGGGAACGACGAGCTGATCTTCGATGGACACAGCATGGTTGCTGGCTCGGATGCACGCCTTCTGGCCGGACTTGCCGGTTTCGAGGAGGAACTGCGCGTCGTTGATCTGGATCAGAAGGAACCGACGTTCTCGCTCTCGTTTCGTCAGGAAAATATGGGCGATATCCATGACGCGCTGGTCATAGGACTTCGTGACTACGCCCACAAGAGTGGATTCGACCGTGCTTTGCTTGGACTGAGCGGAGGCATCGATTCGAGTGTCACGGCCGTACTCGCCGTCCATGCCCTGGGTGCAAACAATGTCATTGGAATCAGCCTGCCATCCGCCATATCGAGCCAGCACAGTCGAGACGATGCGGCCATCTTGGCCCGGAACTTGGGAATCGAATATCACACTCTGCCCATAGCGAACATCGTTTCAGCCGCGGAGGCTACGCTGAAGGAGATATTCGAGGGCCTCGAACGTGATGTAACCGAAGAAAACGTTCAAGCGCGCAGCCGGGGTTTACTGCTGATGGCCGTATCCAACAAGCTCGGCGCCCTTCTCCTGACCACGGGAAACAAGAGTGAACTCGCAGTCGGTTACTGCACGTTATACGGTGACATGTGCGGCGGCCTGGCCGTCATATCGGATCTGCCGAAGGTCAACGTCTACGAACTGGCCCAGTGGATCAATAGCGACGGCGAAATCATTCCCGCGAACACGCTTACTAAACCTCCGTCGGCCGAACTTAGTCCCGAACAAAAGGATGAAGATTCACTTCCTCCCTACGACGTCCTCGACCGAATTCTGGAGATGTATGTTGAGAACGGATCGTCTTCATCCGAAATTGTCGATGCCGGCTTCGACCGGGCTGTCGTCTGTGACATAATCCGCAAAGTAGACCTGAACGAATACAAGCGTAAGCAAGCGGCACCGGGGCTTAAGATCACGCCCTTGGCTTTCGGCGTGGGACGCCGGATTCCCCTTGTGCAGGGTTACGTGAGTTAGGAATCTGTCTCCGTAGAGTGTAGGGCTTCAGAGCAGGAACTAGAAACGGCAGTGAAGTGGGAATTTGAACGATCGAAGAAGGCGACAGATTCCGTAGCGCTCTTCTGCGAAGAGCGCAGGCACTATCAATCTGGAAGAAAGAGCTCATTAAGGGACAGTAATGTTAGTTTGCGTCCAGATTTGCTGCCTGTCGTTTGGCTGAAGAACAAAATCGCGTATACCGAGGGGGCAACGGCATCAGTGTCAGTTAAGAGAATTTTTATCGAGGCCTTTGGCGGTTAACTATGGCTGGCAATGAACGCAAGATCCGGTCCCTCCGCTCACGCAGAGGGCTACATGTAGCTCGCTCCGTGAGGGGCGGGAAAGGTTGACAATCGACAAGGCTCATTCGGAGGAAATGAAAACAGAAATATTCCATCAAAGCGAAGAATCGAATTCTTCCAGCAAGCTGTTTGAACGCGCACTAAGGACGATACCCGGTGGCGTGAATTCGCCGGTGCGCGCTTTTCGATCCGTAGGTGGGACGCCATTCTTTACGGAACGGGCCAGCGGCTCCCAACTCGTCACGAGTGATGGGAAATCGCTGATCGACTATGTATGCGCATGGGGGCCGGCGATTCACGGCCACAATCATCCCCTCATCCGGGGAGCGATCGAGAGGGCATTGGAAAAGGGAACGAGTTTTGGTACGCCTAATCCCTACGAAGTAGAGATGGCGGAGTTGATCGTCGAACTCGTACCCTCGATAGAGCGAGTGCGGGTTGTGAATTCCGGAACGGAAGCGACCATGTCATGTATCCGCCTGGCGCGCGGCGCCACCGCCCGCGATAAAATCGTAAAGTTCGCCGGCTGCTATCACGGACATGTCGACTCGCTGCTGGTGAAAGCGGGATCGGGCGCCCTCACTTTCGGACATCCTACCAGTGCCGGCATACCACGTTCTTTTTCCAGAGAAACGATCGTGATCCCGTTTAACGACCTGGAGGCCCTGGATCGTGCCTTTGCCGAGCATGGGAAGTCCATTGCAGGCGTCATCGTTGAGCCCTACCCGGCAAATAACGCGCTTATTCTTCCCCAGCCAGGCTTCCTGGAAGCGCTTCGCAAACGTTGCTCGGAGCACGACGCCCTGCTCATTTTCGACGAGGTCATGACCGGTTTTCGCGTCTCCCTGGGCGGCGCCCAGGAAAGGGAGGGAGTATTGCCCGATCTGACCGCCCTGGGAAAGATCATTGGGGGCGGCCTACCCGTAGGAGCATTCGGCGGATCGGAAACGATCATGCGTGAGTTGGCACCGGACGGACCGGTTTACCAGGCGGGCACGCTCAGTGGTAATCCGCTCGCTATGGCGGCGGGTATCGAGGCCTTGAACCTACTCCGCCGCGACCCGCCCTACAAACGTCTGAATACGCTGGGCAGGCATGTAAAGCACTCGCTGGAAGCCATCGCAAAAGATCTAGGCATTCCGCTGCAGGTTCCCCAAATGGGTTCCATGTTTGCCCTAATATTCTCGGACGGGCCGATTCTAAACGACCGCGACGTTTCCGACAGCCGCACGGATCAATTCAACAAGGTCTTCAGATCATGCTTGGAAAACGGCGTTTACCTCCCCCCTTCAGCTTACGAAACGTGCTTTATCAGTAGCGCTCACAGCGAGGAGGACATTGACAAAACCATCGCGATAATCGGAGCGGCACTGCGGGAGCTCTGATGGCGAGCATCCTACCCGTGATCAGGCTTGAGCAACAGGCAAGATGTCTGCTTCCACTCATGTAGCTGGACGCCTTCGCGTTCAGGCGAGGTTGGATAATCCGGGCTGAGACTGAAGCCGAAAGGCTCCAGCTACGCCTCTCGGAATTCGCTACCTAGCTGGACACGTCAGCCTTCAATTCGACAGAGACTGACCAGAACGCTTGCGCTCCAATGCCAATGCATAACCATGGGGATGCTAACCTCTCTTTTCGACAGTATACTCGTGTCCGAAAACCGTCTCAGAGTCGCCAACGCTCCGTCGGATCGTCCCTTGATGATATACGATGGTGAGTGCGGCTTCTGTAAGATGTGGATCGAACGCTGGCGCCGTTTAACCGAAGGTGGCCTGGCGTTTGCACCTTCTCAGGAGGTAGCGGATCGGTTTCCCGAAATTCCTGTTGAAAGCTTCCAATCCTCAGTGCAATTGGTGGATTGCGATGGCACCGTTTACGAAGGAGCAGAAGCGGTACTTCGCGGATTGGGAACCGGAAAAGGTAGATCCTGGCTTCTCAATGCCTACCTGAGATCGCCTGTCTTTGCCCGCAGTAGCGAATTCGTCTATTCAATCGTGGCGCGAAATCGCACCGTATTCTCGTTCATTACCAAGCTTCTGTGGGGTAAAAGCGTCCAGCCTTCGACCTTTCGAATCTCGTCGTGGGTAGTGGTGCGTTTACTGGGAGTGACCGCTCTGATCGCATTTGTCTCACTTTGGGTTCAAGGCCAGGCCTTGTTCGGCAGTCATGGCATTCTGCCCGTTGACTCGTTTATGGAACGCTACGCCGATCAACTGGAGAAGCAGAACGATTCTCCAAGCCGTTTCCTATCCCTACCCACACTCTTCTGGTACTTTCGTGGGGATACCGCCATTCACGGCATTGCCGCGACAGGATCGATCGCCTGCCTCATGCTCATCATCGGTATCTGCCCCGCTCTGGCCGCAGGAGTTATCTGGATCACCTATCTTTCTCTCATGATTGCGGGCCAAACCTTTCTCACCTTTCAATGGGACATCCTTCTCCTGGAGTGTTCGTTTCTTGCGATCTTCTTCGCACCTTGGGTCCTGTTTGATCGCCCGTCGCGCCACCGCTCTCCTGCTCCTCTGGCCCGCTTGCTGGTCTGGTGGGTTCTCTTTCGACTGATGTTCGAGTCCGGGTTGGTGAAGATCAACCACTGGAGCGCCAACGATGTGAACACCTGGCGCGATCTGACTGCGATGAATTTCCACTACTGGTCGCAACCGCTGCCGTCCGGGATAAGTTGGTTCTTTCACCAGATGCCGTCATGGTTTCACGAAACCTCGCTGATTATCATGATGGGCGTCGAACTCATCCTTCCTTTTCTGATATTCGCACCTCGACGTCCGCGTTTGGTCGCCATTCTGGGCCTGATTGCCTTCCAAGCGATCATCATCGTCTCGGGGAATTATGGGTTTTTCAACCTGCTCAGCATAGTCCTCTGTATCTCCGCGATCGACGATCAAAGCATCCCCTCACGGCTCAAGGGATTGTTCGCAGACAGTGAACGGGAGGTCGGCTCGGCTCGGTACCTGGACTTGGTTCGCCGTCTGCTTTTCTATCCCGTCGCAGGACTCATTCTACTGGTCAGCGGATTCCAACTGGTTAAGTCCTTCGAAGGGAATCGACCCGCCAGAGGAGGGCCTTCTTTCCAGCTCCACCTGCCCTCGTGGGCGCGCCCCGTCCTTGTGCAGACGATGCGCTTCCACACGGTGAACTCCTACGGACTCTTTCGTGTGATGACGATAACCCGGCCCGAAATCATACTCAGCGGCAGCCGGGATGGGAAAAACTGGATTCCCTACGAGTTCAAGTGGAAGCCGGGGGATCCTGGAATCCGTCCGAAATTCCCCACCCCGCACATGCCACGCCTGGACTGGCGTATGTGGTTTGCGGGACTGGTGCTGGAGGGGCAACGCGCCTACTCGCCCTGGTTCGTCCGATTCGTGGAGGAACTGTTGCGTGGTAACACGAAGGTGGCCGAACTGATGGGACCCTCACCCTTTCCTGTGGAGCCTCCGAGATTCATTCGCATAGAATTATACCATTATCAATTTACGGAAGGGGACGTCCGGCGCGAAACGGGAGCTTGGTGGACGCGTAAGCTCCTGGACAACTATACCAACACCATCAGTCTGAAATAGCGGACAGGTGCTCGAGGACTGCTTCTCCGCCGGAGCATGAGTGGAGTCGAAGTTAGCAGTGCCGAGGCCTACGGCTCAGCGGGGACGCTTCGCCCTACCCAGGTGCAATTCGACAGCGTTTCACAAGGGATAGACGATAATCAAAGCCGAACTCGCAAGGTCGAATTAAGAGCACTCGACCTGAGCCGGCTCGGCGCTGCTTTCCTGATCAACGTGATAGCGAGAAGCGAATCGGAGCGTCTTCCGATCCGCCACTATACTCAACTTAATCACCCCCCCGATCCAACTTCGGTTGAGCATCGGGTATGACCAAACAGCTGATCAATCTGGGCGCTTTCCCCTGTTGGTCGCAGTGACCGAGCCCGCGGAGCCTCCCTCCTCTGGACAGCAGATCCGCCAAGGGCAGGTCAAGCTCCAACGAAATTATGCCGGTCTCCGACTTTGATCGCAGCAGAGGAACATCGATCGCATACTTGCCCTCGAGCTTTCCGTCGACGGCAACCAAAGAGCCGATCCTGAGGCGCACTTTGAGAAACCCCAACCAAGTGGAGGTGTCCTCCACATTGATGGCCTGGGAAGCAGTTTCATCCTGCTTTTCTTCGGCAAGAGCGGTGTTGAACAGCGATCCAAGCAGGATAGCGCCACCCAACGAGAGGCCCCTCTGCCACAGCCGTGTGCTCTCCAGCAGGTTCACTATCATCGTAGCAAGCGGTGCAGGATTCGCCTCTGCCTGGATCTTCCGACTTGGCCAGGAACGCTGCCAAATCATTCCTATTTCTGCTTCATGCCGGGAAAGTAGAAGTTGTCGCGATACTGCTCGATCTTCCATGCGGACTTCGGACTTACCAACACGACATCCTGGGTATTGATGATTTTCTCCGTGCCGAAAAAAGAATCCATCCCGGGAGGATCCAATCGGATTATCTGTTTCACCCGCAATGTACTTGTCTTTCCATCTTCACTCCGGCGAAAGTTACGAATCTTGTAGTAAGTCCAGCGCACATCCCCTCTCAATGCCTCGTCGCGTTTGGCGCGCTTGGAAAACGGCTCCAGCTGACGGTCGCCCACTACAAGCTTCTTGGCCGCCATGCGATCATTCTCCATCAGTGCAGAAGAAAACTGCTTAAAAGCGATCACTTCTTGGCTGGTATGCACGCGCACCATATTGTAGGCGTAGTAACCAAACGCGATTAACAGAAGTATGAAGACCAGCCTTCGAACAGGTTTTGGCAGCATAATCGAATCCCCTCACACAACTGAAACTAGATAAATTGGAATGGAAGGAATGGAATGATGTCAATTATATCAGTACTCAACGCAAACGGAAATGGGTAATTTCCCCCGAACCCGCGGAATTCTGTCTCTAGTACCTGTTTTATGCAATCTGTCGCTTGTTTGATCATCCCAACCCCAATTTCCTTAGGTTCACCCAATTCCTTCCGGAAGCTCAGAATCTAAGCCCGACAGATTGCCCGGCAGCCAGCCAGGCCAGGCCCAACGCCACCACTACACTTACGCCAAGGGCCCAGCCCCACCGCTCCACGGATACTCCCCGACGGACCAGCCAGTGCGCGGGCTGGACGAGTAACAAGCCGAAGCCAAAACCCCATAAATGGGCCACCACATCGGTCTTCTCGCCCCCGCTGCCAAGTAACGCGAGCAGGGCCAGCCCTCCGGCAAATGGACGCATGAAATCAAACGGTCGACCTCTCACTCGTCGCCAACTGCGGCTGGCAAGCGCTGATCCAACGAGCCCTCCCAAGGCGCCAAATACGGCCGTGGAAGCGCCAATGGAAACATGGTCGATAGGATAGTAAGTCCAGGCCGTGGCAAGATTTCCGGCCAAACCGGCGCTGAAAATAACGAGCCAACCAAGCCCGCATCCTAATTGGACCAGCAGATAATAGGAGAACCACCCCCCTCCAATCAGGTTTCCACACAGGTGAGCGATGTCTCCATGAATGGTAAGGGCCGTCACAGCTCTCCACCATTCTCCGTGCTCGACCACGGACTTCGCGGACAAACCACCAATGGAGACTTGTAGGTCCAGGGCACCTCTCTGGGCAAGGTAGAAAACCGATAGGAGCAGCGCGTAGAGGGCTATGGAGATTCCGTCGGCTTCAAAACCTTCAGGCAGCTCCTCAAGAGGAGGCCAATAGAGATGCTCACCATCGAATTTCCGAAGTTCTGAAACTACCACCCATCGCCGTTCAGTCTGAACCATGAGGTCGTAACGTCCTTCCCGGAAAAATAGCCAATAGGGCAGGCCCATCGCCAGCACGACCAGGCCGTGTTCGTGGGCAGCGCCTTCCTCCGCGTAGGTCCCTGCCTGGGCCAGGTGTTCCTCGCTCTTCCGGGAACCGGGCATTGGTGTCGAGCCGGTCATAGATTCAGAGCGAAGGATGGAGGAGGCCATTAGTCGAAGTGGGCGTGAAGACCAAACGCCGAATAAGGAATTCCATCTCCCAAGGCGGCCGGCCTAAGCCGTTTTGAAGTAATTCCGCTGCCTCTCGCTGATCGGTATTCCTAACTTCTCCATCACCTGAAGCATGTCTTCCCACACCAGCCGCTTGCTAGAAAGCGATCCATTACGAAGCACGTACGAGGGATGGTAAGTGGCCAGCAAGGGCGTTCCCTCAAATTCGAACCAACGCCCCCGAGTACTACCCATACGTCGACTCGGATCGGGGCCCAGCAAACCGTTCACCGCCGTGCCGCCCAATGCAACAATGATCTTGGGAGAAACTATCTCAACCTGCGCTTTGAGGTAGGGCAGACAGTAGGTCATTTCCTCAGCGGTGGGCGGACGGTTGCCATGTCCGCTTACCGTTGCAGGCCGCCAATTCATGATATTTCCGATGTAGACATCAGCGCGCGCCAACCCCATCGTCTCAATAATACGAGTAAGTAGCTGGCCGGCGCGGCCCACGAAGGGCTCGCCCTGAATCTCCTCATCGGCTCCTGGAGCCTCGCCGCAAAAGAAGACATCGGCATTGACATTACCGACGCCAAAAACTACCTTCTTCCCCGGACGAGTATTTGCATTGCAGACAGGACAATGCAGGACTCGGTGTCGCAGCCACTCCAGTCGAGTGGATTTGTCACCGCCCGGAATTGCCAGCTGTGGCGGCTGAAGTGGGACCGCCGCCGCCAGCCCATCCGGATTACCCGAAGGGCTGCCTTCGCCGGTGTGCGCACGAACAAACCGGGAATGCAATGCGCGCTTCAGGCCAGTGACGCTCGCGTCTTCGAGGTAAACACGCGTCACCCCCGACTCCTTGAGCCGCTTGAGTTCGTCTACGATTGATTCCACCGCCCCACGCACGATGCTATCTCAATTTCACCCGTAACACGGAGGTCTCGTTATTACGACTTATGAGCAGGACGAAATCCTCCCGACTTTCGTCCGCCTCGATGTCCTCCAAGTGAGCGTGGGCACTCTCATAGCTGAATACGACCGTTCCATCAATTTCCTTGATCCAGTCACCGCGTTTCAGGCCAGCCGTATTCACCGGACTGTTCGGGCGCACAAAGGAAGCGATGGCTCCAGTTATTTCGTTGGGTTTGATTCGCCTTCCAATGGCGTCCCAAAGCACGAACTCACGCACCGTGAATCCGAGATCCCCGAAGTAACGGCGCTGCGCTTGATTCAACTGCTTGGGTTGGACTCCTACTTCGATCTCGATCTCATCGCGCAGTTCCCCACGTACCACCGACAAGCGCATGGTATGGCCCGGCTCTCGTAAGAGAATCTGACGCTCGAAATACCGCTGCAGCACGGCGTCGGGCCGATATTTGGGTAGGGCCTCGCCATCGATGGCGACGATAATGTCGCGGTCCTGCAGGCCCCCGAGGAACGCGGGACTATCCTCAATCACCGTGCTGGCTACCAATGCTCCCTGCTCTTCCAGTCCCAGGAAACGGGCCACTTCCCGATCAATGGGTTGAAGCCCGGAGACACCTATCCAAGGACGTGGATCACCCTCTGGGTTCCTCGGCACCCGTCCGATGTATTTCAGGAAGTCTTCGGCCAGGAGGAAAGTGCCGCTCTGCCTGATACTGCGCAGTCCGACACGCTGCTGATCGTTGCCGGCGTAGAGAATCTGCTCGCGGGTCATGGAATTGCCGGCCGTGCCAACGAAGTTCCCTGCAAGGTCGAAGACGGGCCCCCCCGGCACCGCCACATCGGTTTCTGAAAATCCGACCCGCTGGGGCAGTTTCTGCACGACAGAAAGCCCGCCCCGAAGAAAGTAGGGCTGGTAGTCAAACTCCTCCCCCAATAGGCCGATACCCCAGATTTCCTGGCCGATGGCCGGTTCCGAGACGGGAAAAGCCGCAACCGGCGTGAGGCGCGGCCAAACCGATTCCTCCACCCTCAGATAATGCCAGCCGCTCAAGTAATCCTGACCCAGGTATTCGGCTTCATATCCATCGCCCCCTTCGCCTGGTAGATAGGCCTTAAATTCCTTAAACTGCCTGGGCGGGAGCCAGTGAGGAAGGGCTCCTTCCAGTAAAACAACCAGACCGTCCTTATCTACCACCAACCCCATGGCCTCTTGTGGTTGCCGATCGATTTCTCGCTGAATGAAAAACTCCACCGCGACGAGCGAGCCAATCCGCTCCTGAAATAGCGCGGCCGTGTCGATGTCAGACTGATGCGCCCGGAGATCACCGAAAATCCAGACAGCGCAACTTAGAAACAGGCACCGAATGATCCGCCGGACGTTCATGGCTTCAAAACATAATAGGACACCTGATGGTAGCGCATGACTTCAAGAAGAATATTCCCGGGCGCCTCTCGATAGCCCGAATAGATGCCTCGGAGTTGATCGAGCGAAGCCACCGTCTCGCGGTTCACTTTGGTGATGATATCACCTCGACGAAGACCGGCCTCGGCGGCTGGAAAGGCAGGCTGCGTGCCCACCACCATGACCCCTCCGGAGGAGCCGAGCTTTTGTTCGCGCGCCATATGGCGAGAGACCTTTTCCACGCTCAGGCCCCAGTCCTCAAAAGCCCATTTCTCGCCAACTCGACTTTCCAGGCGCTCCGTTATGACAATCACACTAAACAGCTCACCGTCGCGCTTTACGCTCAGAGTCAGCGTTGCACCGACCGGCTGATTTGCGATCCTGTTCAGAATCGGCGGTAGCTGTTCGGGAAACCTGCCATCAACGTTGCGGCCGTCGATAGCCAGCACGATATCACCTGCCCGTAGGCCACCCTCGGCCGCAGGCGAGCCGGGATCTACACTGTTAATCAACATTCCATGGTTGATTTCGAGATCGAAAAAGGCCTCCAGATCCTGCAATGGCCCCGGGCGGATTCCGATATGACTGCGAACGATCTCGCCGACCTCCATCAATGCCTGCATGACATGATGCGCCGTTGAGGAGGGAACCGCAAAACCCAGATTATTTGCGCCAAGGTAGCTGCGCGTGTTGATGCCAACGACTCGACCGTTTTCCGTAACCAGCGGTCCCCCACTATTACCTGGATTGATGGCGGCGTCGGTCTGTAACCAGGTATTGAAATAACCGGTCTCGTGGCCCCGGATTCTATCCGAACCCGCGAAATAGCGTTTTGTGTTCGAGATGATTCCCTTGGTCACCGTCCTGGTGAGGCCGTTGGGAGTACCCACGGCAAAGACAGTCTGTCCCGGAGCAAGTTGATTGGAATCGCCAAAGCGCGCGGTAGAGAAAGACAGGCCCCGCCGCCTGACTTCATCCATATCGATGCGCAGGAGCGCAAGATCGGTCCAGTGGTCCCACCCGATGAGGACGGCATCGACCCGTTCCAGATTTGCCAGCGTGACCGATATTTCCTCTGCCTGAGGACTGACAACGTGGGCATTGGTCAGGACATGTCCGTCCTTCGACATGACGACGCCCGAACCCACTCCCCGAATCGTGCGCTTGGCTCCTCGTTCGAACGTGGCCTCGCGAACATCGATACGCACCACGGCACCGTGCAGCTTTTTAAATCCTCGATTGGCCGCAAATCCCGCTCCCGGCCCGCTCCAAACGAGCCCGAAAACAACCAGAACGATACTAACATTCGGTACTTGCATGAAAAATGGGAAGCGAATTTTCTTACACATCCAATTGCTTACGGGGTCATGGCTACAGACTGTAAATCCTACGATTTTTCAACCATCGAGCGGTATTGGCAATCTTTCTGGGCCAAGACAAAGCCATTTCGCGCGGTGGACTTTTCAGAAAAACCGACATTCTATGTGATGGACATGTTCCCCTATCCTTCCGGTGAAGGCTTGCATATTGGTCATCCCGAAGGATTTACCGCAACGGACATACTGGCACGCTATAAGAAGGCGCAAGGGTTCAATGTGCTTCACCCCATGGGCTGGGACGCATTCGGACTGCCGGCCGAGCAGTACGCGATATCCACGGGCACGCATCCGCGTGAAACCACACAGAACAACATCGTCAACTTCCGCGGTCAAATCGAGCGCATCGGACTAGCCATCGACTGGGAACGCGAGGTCAATACCACCGATCCAGGGTATTACCGTTGGACTCAGTGGATTTTTATCCAACTTTTCAGACACGGCTTGGCCTATGTGGATAAACGGCCTGTATGGTGGTGCCCGGCCCTGAAAACTGTGCTGGCGAACGAGGAAGTAATCAATGGCCTCTCCGAACGGGGCAGCCATCCCGTGGTGCGCCGCAGCCTGAGGCAGTGGATTCTGAAGATAACGGCCTACGCCGACCGCCTGCTCGCCGGATTGGAAGGCCTGGACTGGCCCGATTCCACGAAGCGCCAGCAACAGGCCTGGATCGGACGTTCGGAAGGTGCTCAGATCGAGTTCGCGATTGAGAACCATCCCAACGAATCCATCGAGGTCTTTACCACAAGGCCCGATACCCTGTTTGGCGCAACTTATATGGTCCTCGCTCCGGAACATCGACTGGTGGATAAATTGACTTCCCGGAAGCAAGGGGAGGCGGTGGCGCAGTACAAAAGCAAAGCCTCCAGAAAGAGCGACCTCAATCGGACGGACCTGGCCAAGGAGAAGACGGGAGTATTTACCGGATCGTTCGCCGTAAACCCCGTCAATGAGAATAGGATACCCATCTGGGTCGCAGACTATGTACTCCTCAGCTACGGTACTGGCGCCGTCATGGCGGTGCCCGCGCACGACGAACGTGATTTTGAATTCGCGCAGTGTTTTGACTTGCCCATCGTCCGGGTGATCGAGCGCAAACAGGGCCAAGGTAACGGCTCTCCGGCCAACCTGCCCTACACCGGGCATGGCGTCATGGTCCACTCCAACGGCTACAGCGGCCTGGATTCCGAAGTGGGTAAGCAGAGAATTATCCAAGACCTGGAAGCCACCGGAAAAGGCAAAGCAGCGATCAACTACAAACTGCATGACTGGCTGTTTTCCCGCCAGCGCTATTGGGGTGAACCGATACCCATAGTCTGGGTGAATCCCGATGCCTACCTGAAAGCCCGTGATACAGAGAACGGAGCCGTGGCCGCCCTGCTGCCCGAAGAACCTGTTTTTTTCGAGGAGAAAGGGCATAAGCACTTCGCTTTGCCCGTCCCCGAGGAGCACCTGCCGCTGATACTCCCTCAAACCGATTCATTCGAACCCTCCGGCAATGGGGATAGCCCCCTGGCCAACATAGCGTGGTGGACCGATATCTGGTTCGACGTCGAGTCCGGCGAGTCGATTTCGGCAGAACAGGAAAAACCGTCAGGAAGCAACTGGGTCCGCGGGCAACGCGAGACCAACACCATGCCGCAATGGGCCGGTTCCTGCTGGTACTACCTTCGCTACTGCGATCCGGACAATGAAAAGCAACTCATTTCCCCGGCTAAGGAGCGCTATTGGGGCACGCCGGATCTTTATGTCGGGGGGGCCGAGCACGCCGTCCTGCATTTGTTCTATGTTCGGTTCTGGCATCAATTCTTGTACGATATCGGGGTAGTCTCGCACTCCGAGCCCTTTGGACGTGTCTTTCATCAGGGCATGATACTCGGAGAAGACGGTAACAAGATGTCCAAAAGCCGTGGTAATGTCATTAATCCGGACAAAACCATCGAGGGTTATGGGGCCGATTCTCTGCGCCTATACGAGATGTTCATAGGTCCGCTCGAAGACATGAAGCCGTGGAGTGAAAAGGGGATCGAGGGTGTTTATCGCTTCCTGCGTCGCATCTGGCGCGTGATCATCGACAGAGATGGCCAGGTTCACGGCAATATTCACGATGGGGACGAACGGAATGCCGAAACGGACCGGCTGCTCCATCAGACCATCAAGAAGGTGACTGAAGATATTGAACGTCTGCGTTTCAATACCGCGATCTCACAAATGATGATATTCTCCAACCACCTGCAGAAGGCAGAAAGCATTGCCCGCTCCACACTGACCGACTTTCTCAGGACGCTGGCGCCGTTCGCTCCTCACATTTGCGAAGAGCTTTGGGCTCGCCTGAGAGGAATACCGTCGATCGTGAGCGCGCCGTGGCCGGATTACGATCCTGCCAGGATTGCCACCGACATGGAAAAGCTGATTATTCAGGTCAACGGTAAGCTGCGCGGCGATACCATGATAGTAAAGGGCGCCGGCGAGGAGGTCGCGCTGAGGGAGGCGCGGCAGCATCCCCGAGTAGCCGCCCATTTGAAAGGGAAGCGTATCCGCAAGGTGATCTACGTCCCCGGAAGAGTCCTCAATATAGTCGTTGCGTCTGGCGAGTAATTGAATTCACCCATTTCGAGATTTCTACCTGACGACTTTGACGCCAGTCGCCCGGTGGCGGTTATCGCCGGCAAGGATCGTTACCCCCTGTGTAGCGTTCGATCCATCCGCCGGCTCGGCCTGCCGATATGTTTAGTCGGATTTGAGGGCGAAACCGAATCTGATCTCATCGCTTCGTTTCCCGAATCACAGCGAAGACTTATCAAGGTGGGGCAAGTCGGTCGCCTTCTCAAAGCACTCGAAGATATGTCGGCAACCTATGCCCTGATGGTCGGCCAGATTACCCCCAAGCGACTCTTTAGAGGACTTCACCCGGACCTGAAGGCCATGCGCCTGCTGGGCGGATTGAAAGAGAGAAACGCGTCCACCATATTCGGCTCAATCCGCCGTGAGATCGAAGCTATCGGGGTCACCATGCTGGATGCCCGGGCCTTTCTCGACCACGATCTGACAACACCCGGCAGTATGACCAGTTCACGCGCGAGGATCGACGAGACCGCTCTACGGCACGGCGCTCGCATTGCCCGCGCGGTGGCGGCACTGGATATCGGGCAGAGCGTGGTGGTCAAGGCAGGCACGGTGATAGCAGTGGAGGCCTTCGAAGGAACCGATGCCATGATACGGCGGGCGGGCACTCTCGACGTGCACGGTACCGTCTTCATCAAGACTTCGAAACCCGGTCAGGATTTCCACTTCGACGTTCCCGTCTTTGGGCTGAGGACACTCGAGCTCCTGAAAGCATCCGGGATCCACACGGCAGGTCTGGAATCGGGCCGAACCATCATGCTTGATCGAAGCTCGTTGATCGAGCAAGCAGACGCTTGGCACATCAATCTTGTGGGGTACCATCACGAAAAAAGCGAAGCCGGGCATTAAAACCCGGCATCGAACTCCCACCTGTGCCGTAAGGCTAAAAAGCTCCGTTACCTTAGTTAAATAAGGTGGGTGCTTTTCTCGTGGCTTTTGCCTTCCGGTTTACGGCGTGACAGCCACCGCGAGAGTCAAGCTCCCAAGGTGAGAAATCAGGATCAGAGCGCTCTTCTAACTTTTCGTACACTGCAGGAGTATTGTAACATAGCGGATTCTCGAAGCGCGTCAATACCACCCATGGACAATTCCTGAGCCCGAGTTCAGGACATTCAGAGATCCTCGCTGGCCGGATCCAGCTCACGAATGATGAGACTCTGCAGCCCGGCCAGAAACAGGTAGCAGGCAAACGCGCGCTGCTGCTCCACGGGCAAAGTCAAAATGTCGATATCACCACTTTCCAGGGTTCTGTCGGACATACGCTGAAGGGCCGATTCCCGCAGCTTAAGACGGATGGCAGCACAAGCCCGCAGCACGCCTTCCGCCGTTTCATCGTCCAGCACCAGTTCTCCCTTTCCGAATTTGTTGTTGTGCAACACATCGACCAGGAAGTCACAATCCCGGCCCAGAGCCTCGGTCAAGTCCCGCTCCCAGGCTTCGCGCAGGTCAGGGTCGTCCTCGGGAAAGGGAAGTGAAACCATGATCGCACCGCTAACCGATTCCACGACGGTGTGCACCATCTCGAGGATGGCGACTAACATATGAGCATCTACCGAGAGATCGATCTTAACCATCCTGCTCAAGAACTGCGCTTAACTGCCAGGTCTGCAGCGTGTGAACGTAGGCCTCGGCCTTTTCCCTGGCCCCCGTCCAAAGGCGCGAGCGACCGAGATGATGGACCTCCAGCATGTGGCGCCGTGCGATTTCGACATCAAACCCGAAAACGTTTCGGAAAACCATGACGACATAGGACATGAGGTTAACGGGATCGTTCAAGACCACGACATGCCAATTGCGCTCGACCGCGGTCTCGGTTTGGGAGGTCTGGACCGGTGAGGTATTTCCACTCAGAATGCTTGCGCCTGGAGGATCCATGCTTGCTGAGTCAATCAACTTGTAAATAATGGGCTTGTTGTCAAACGGGAGGGGCAGCCCCCAAGTGCCTGAAACCAACACCTGCCGGATTCAAGCAGTGAGCGACCCACCGACAAGAGACGATAAGCCCTGGCCTCTATCCTGGGTCTTAATAGCAATTCTACTATACATGGCCTTTCAGATGGCCTATTTCCTTTTCAAGAATTGAAGTGCGCGGGGTACCGGGCCATCACCATCTTCAGGACCTCAGAACATGAAGGTTCACGATCGAAATGCCGCTCAGCATGGCCCCCACAATGCCCAGGAACCCCTGATCAGTGCCACAAACGAAGAGATTTTCGAGATGGGTTTCGCCTCGGCGCACTTTGTCGGGTGAACCGTAAACGGCACCTTCCAGGTGCCGGGTGTATTTCTTTACTGTGCGCGGGGTGAACATGTCCTCATATACGCTCATGTCCTTCAATTCTTCAAGGGTGACCGGTCTGATAAACTTCATCGCTTGAGCCTGTAAGCGTTCAAACCAGCATGCCTTGGAATCCCGATAATCTGATTCCGCCAGGGAAGACCAGAGGGGAAAGTTGGCCATGGCGGTAACGCGCAGGACTCCGTGCTCCAATGTCTGGCCGTCATCGTAGTGGTAGTTGTTGGGAAAACAGATGACCCCGCTTCGGGGATCCACCAGCGCATCGGGCCTTCGATATTCGAAGCGTTCCCCATCGTTGAAAAAGACGATGGTATCCGTCCACCCGAGCTCCCGCGGTTGTCTGGACAAAAGCGAAATCGTCTCTACAAAGGACAGTCTGCCCACGCGACTCTGCAAGGCTGGGGCATGGTCGCAAAGGTTGCAGGTCTCCACCAGACCAGCCGAAGAAACGATCCTATCCGCTGTTATGGTAGGTCCATTATCGAGCACGATTGCAGATACTCGATTCGCTGAGGTCACGATCCTGCTTACGCCGCACTTCATCTTCCGCTTCCCGCCAAGAGAACGGTACTTGGCCAGCAATACGCGGATGATGCGTCGCACCCCTTCGAACGGTCGCGCAAAACCCTCAAAGTAGAGCGCCTTGAACATGATCACGAACTGATTGAAATCCATGTCATCCTCCCAGGAACTGCCGTAGTACATAAGCGGGCAGAAGATCATGTCTTCCAGGATTGGATCCGTGAGGTACTGTTGCACGATCTTGCGCGCCGACACCGATCTGGCGTTAAGGTCCAGTTCATCGATTGCCTTTACGGCTTCAACCAGATTCTGAAAGCGATCACGCTGCCCGGGAAATTCCCGTTCAATTTCGGACTCGAGCAGGGCAAAGTCATTGCCGAACCGAAGATCCACTCCCGGGAAAGCGACTCTCGAGCCCCATTGCTCGCACAAGCCGAAGGCATTGCGATCAATTCTCAATTGCCTGCAGAGTTTTCCCAAAGGCGTGCCGCGGACGTCATCAGGAACATAATTGGTAACAGCGTGCAACCCTACATCAAATTTCCTGCCCTCAAAACTGTAGAAGCTATTGAGCCCCCCGGGGACGTTGTGGCTTTCCAGAATGAGGACGTTCTTATCGAATAAGGCGCAGCGAATACCGGCCGCCAGCCCGGACATCCCGGCCCCTATTATGACGACGTCAAAGTGCTCGTTGGGCCTGATTTGCAACTGAATTCACCCACCTTAGGGACATTGAGCCATGGTTCCTGTAGCCCGCAGCCTCGAGCTCGTGTCCCGTCTCGGAAATGAGCTTGCAGGACAGAACACCAACGCATCTGACTAAGCATTCACCGCATTGAACTTCGGAGTCAGGTATTCGGCGCTGCTCTCCAGCGAAGCAAGTTGCAGGTACTCCTCTTCCGGTACTTCGATGCCATACTTCTTTCGGAGTTCCATCACAATATCAAGAAAATCCATTGAGTCCAATTCGAGCTGATCCCGAAGCGGTACATCAGGCTTGACGTCGCTGAGATCTTCGTCCGGAGCAATTTCAGCAATAATATCAATTACAATCTGCTTGCACGCGTCTTTGGTCATTTCCCAGAATTCTTATATGGCGGATATCTTCAGCCTGTAAATCTTTTAATGACAAGCGCCGAGTTGATGCCCAGCATTCCGAAGGAGTTGTTCAGAATGGCATCCACCCTATCAGCCCGAACTGGTTGGTTGATGACTAATCTGGGTAAATAACATTGGTCGTCAAGCTTATCTAAATTTATGGTCGGGTGGACCAGGTAGTCCTCAAAGGAAGGTATATTTCCCGCCAGCTCGAGAGCCCCCGCCGCCCCCATTGAATGCCCGATAAAGCTCTTCGCATTGTTGATGTAGGTCTCCCCACAATCCCGAAAGATCTTTCTGATGGCCAGGCATTCCTGGATATCTCCCTGAGGCGTAGCGGTGGCGTGAGTATTAATGATATGAATATCGTGAGGGCGCAAACCGGCACGCTTGATGGCCGCTGACATACATTCAGCCTGGCGTTCAAAATTCGGCAAGACGGCATCCTTGGCATCGGAGTTGATATGGTACCCTGACGCTTCGGCATAGATGTGCGCTCCCCGGGCAACCGCATCTTCAACCCGTTCAAGCGTATAGATACACCCTCCTTCGCTGACCACGATTCCATTCCGATCCAGGTCGAAAGGCCGGCTTGCTTTGTTGGGATCGTCGTGATGCGCCAGTGCGCCCTGGCTCTTGAACCCGGCGAAGATTCCAAAGGTGTGTATGCTCTCACTGACCCCGCCCACAAAGGCCAGATCGACTTCGTCCAGTCGAAGCATTTGCAGTCCCTGGATGATTCCGGCATTGCCTGCGGCACAAGCGGCCCCGATCGTATAGTGAGGTCCCGTAATCTTAAGATTCATGGTGACCTCCCCGGCGGGATTATTGGCCACCGTGCGCGGGTTATGGTGATGGCTCCAGAAACGCGTGTCGTAGTCATACAATGAGATATTGTAGACTTCATTCTCCGTCTCGACGTTACCGTGTTCGGTAATGCCGAGGTAGACTCCGACCCGCGAAGTGTCCCTACGGGCCCAGTCGATGCCGGAGTCGGCCAAGGCTTCGCGAGCGCAATACACGCCAATACTGCCCGCCCGCGTGCCCACCCGGAGTTCCTTTCGGGTCTGATACCTGAGTGCGTCAAAGTCGCAGATACCGGCAGGGACGGGGCCGATGTAGCGCATGTCCAAAGTGCCGATGCGCGGCCGGCCGGCCAGCAGGTTCTCCCTGAACTCGGCCGGCGAATTTCCATTTGGTGCGGTCAACCCAATGCCGGTAATGACGATACGCCCGCTTTCCATCTCAAGAACCAGTTAAGAGGAATCGTTCGCCGTTCCGTGTCAACTCGAGAACTAGCGTAGAGTCTTGCAAATCAGCTCAATCGCACGACGGGATACCAGTCCTCACCGGGTTGAGGAGACGACGCACCCAGCGTCGGGGAGCCTGCCCTTTTGCCTCGATCTTTCAAAATCTACAGCTATACCAGCCCACATGAACGTCCTAGTGGTTGGAGGCGCCGGATATATTGGGAGTCACTGCGTTCGCCAATTGCAGGCGGGTGGATTCCGGGCCGTGGTGTTGGACAATTTTGTCTATGGTCATCGCGCCGCATTATCCTCCGACACTCCGGTTTACGAGGGGGACCTCGGAGATCGGAAGATTCTGGGAAGGTTGTTTGAAGAGGAAGCAATTGATGTAGTGATGCATTTCGCCGCCTTCGCCTACGTGGGCGAGTCGGTGCAGAAACCCCTCAAGTATTACCATAACAATCTAGCTCAACCCATCGCCCTGCTCGAAGAGATGATAGAGCGGGGTTTGTACCGATTCATATTTTCATCGAGCTGTGCCACCTACGGAGTGCCCGACGAACTTCCAATCATTGAGGACACTCCGCAGAGACCGATTAATCCCTACGGCCGGACCAAGCTGGAGCTGGAACACCTTCTGCGTTCGCTGGCCCGGGCACATGGCTTCAGCTTTGCCTCGTTTCGCTATTTCAACGCTGCCGGAGCCTCCGCTGCCGGCGCCGTCGGAGAGGATCACGATCCCGAGTTCCACCTCATTCCTCTCGCCATCGGAGCTGCGCAGGGTATCCGTCCGCCGCTGCAAGTGTTCGGAACAGACTATCCGACACCCGATGGAACTTGCCTCCGGGACTATGTTCATGTCGAGGACATCTGCCAGGCGCACATAGATATCATCGAGCGGCTGAAATCCCCGGGAAAGGAGTACTTCTACAACCTCGGCACCGGTAATCCAACCTCCGTACGGGAGGTAATCGGCACGGTGGCCTCAGTCAGCGGGAAGAAGGTACCGTTTGTCGAAGTTGAGCGCCGACCGGGCGATCCGGCGGCACTCTATGCGGACGGCTCAAAAGCCCGCAAGGAGTTGGGTTGGGCACCGCGGTATCCGGACATTCGCTCAATCATAGAAACAGCATGGCGATGGCACCGGAGCCACCCCCGAGGTTTTTCCAGCGGATCGCAAGTGGCGGACTAGTGTCGTGTCTGGCAGTATGTGTTTAGCGTGTTTCCGGCTCCCCCGGTCTCGTGCCGGGGTGGCGCTGGGAGAGAGGTCAGGGAGAGGAGTGGGTGATGGGGACGCGTTCTGTAGCGCGGAGCCAGCCCCACCCCGGCACGAGACCGGGGGAGCCGACGACCGAAAGGATGACACTAAACAGGTACTTCTGACGCTAGCTACCTCGACTGCAGGCGAAGCGTATCTAAACCGTTCTTGCGACACGCATCCATGACGAAAGTGACGTGCTTCAGATAGCTGTCTTCGTCGGCCAGAATCAGAACAGGCTTAGCGGAATCCATGGTGGCCGTGAACTCCAGGGCCCGCTCCAGCGCGGATTGGCTGATTTCCTTGCCGTTGAAATAGAAGATGCCCTCGGGACTGATCCCGATCTCAATCTGTTCCGTCCGCTTATTCTTGCCCGCAGTCTCGATTTTCGGAAGTACCAGATTCAGGGTGGTCGTGTTCCGAAACTGCATCGAAACGAGAAAGAAAAAGATCAACACAATCAATACGTCCACCAGGGGCACGATATTGATATCAGCCTTTCTGCGATGTCTCGCCAGAATCTTCATGCTCTTTTCGGGCTATATCGATGAGGCGCTCTACACCCACGTTGAGCCGTGCGGCGAGCGTATCGATGCGCCGGGTCAGGTAACTGTTACCTACCAAAGCGGGTATCGCAATAGAAAGCCCCAGCATGGTCGTGGTTAAGGCCAGTGCAATGCCCTCGATAAAGGCTCCCGGATCGGGCATGCCCGTTTCCGGCGACACATTGGCAAAGACCTTTATCAAACCGGTCACGGTACCCAACAATCCGATCAGGGGCGCGGCGCTGACAACGATATCGAGGATGAACAGACCTCGTTCCATCCGGGTAATCTCCAACTGGGCATAGGCTTTCAGCCCTTCGGCGTCGGGCTGGTTGTTGCGGTGAAACTTCAATATGCGTGACCCCACAGAGCCATCATCGATGAACGCGATCTCCCCCCTGATGATGGACTCGACCATTCTCTGCGGTATCACCCGGTTGGAGCTAAGCGCAATCATTCGTTCGACGATGACAAATACGGCGAAGAACGAACAGATTCCCAACGGGTAAATGAAAATGCCGGCGCCCTGGATTATATTCGCCACTTCACCTCTTTAACTTCACCGTATTTACGAATTCGAGTACCAAGGCAGAGCTCGAAGCCGGCGCTGACCCACTGTATTCCCCGCTGGTCAAGTGTTTATTTCCTTACGACGTCATATAGGCATGGCGTCGCGCAACAGCGCCTACCTGATCAGGCTTTTCCAGCAGTTCCGCGATGGGATCCCAACGCCCATCCAGCAATACCCGCTGGACCGCGGCAGGCAAATTCGCGGCCACGCAGACATCCCCGTAGACGACGCTCAGCGTTTTGATATCTATCTTGAGAATCAAATCGGGATGGGCCGCGACCTCCCCTCCCAATCGCCCGGCATCACCGCGCCGCAGACACAGGCAAGGCATACCAATCTGGTTGGCATTGCCAAAGAAAATCTCGGCGAAGCTTACTGCCAGAATGGCTCGAATGCCCCACCGATAGAGGGCTTGGGGAGCATGTTCCCGCGAGCTTCCACAGCCGAAGTTCGCGCCAGATACCAATATCCGCGCTCCAGCGAAGCGAGGTTCATTCATGGGATGAGGTCTGTCGCGACCCGCCGCATCCTTTCTTTCGTCATTGAATGCGTATTCCCCAAGTCCATCGAAGGTAAGGCTTTTCATGTAGCGTGCCGGAATGATGCGGTCGGTATCGATATCATCGCCCGGAATAAAAATGCCGCCTCCTGCGATTTCTGTAATCTTATGCAATGCCATAGCTGAAACTGATTCTATTGACTTTCGCGCCGCGCCAGGGGATGGCAAAAGAAGCCGACGCAGCGAAAAACCCTAGGCCTTTACCGGCTCCCGAAGTCCGAACACATCCCGGGCATCGCTTACCTGCCCGGTTATGGCAGCTGCCGCAACCATCAGGGGACTCATCAAGACGGTTCGCCCGGCTGGACTCCCCTGGCGACCCTTAAAATTCCTGTTGCTGCTACTGGCGCACATCTGGTCGCCCACGAGTTTGTCCGGGTTCATCCCCAAACACATGGAGCAGCCGGCGGACCGCCATTCAAATCCCGCACTTCGAAACAAGTCAGCGATGCCGAGTTCCTCCGCCAGGACGTCAACCCCTTGGGATCCCGGCACGACGATCGCTTTGACGCCCTTCGCTACGGCACGACCGGGCAAAAAGCGCGCGATTTCCTGAAGGTCTGAGAGGCGACCGTTGGTACAGCTCCCGACAAATGCAACGTCTACCTTTTTGCCGAGTATCGGTTCTCCCGGCTTTAACTTCATATGCGCCAAGGCCTCTTCGGCAGTCGCTCTCTCCTCGTCGGGCATAGTCGATGGATCGGGAACGTCCTCGTCCACGAAAATTGCCTGACCCGGGTTGATGCCCCAAGTCACGGTGGGACCTATGTCCTCGGCACGAATATTGACCACGTCATCGTAATCGCAATTCGCATCCGAAGCCATGCCGCGCCAGTGCTCCACGGCCCTATCCCAATCCCCGCCCCGAGGGCAGTAGGGCCGACCTTTGAGATAGCCGAAGGTGGTCTCGTCGGGATTTACGTAGCCACAACGCGCGCCTCCCTCAATGGTCATATTACAGACCGTCATGCGCGCCTCCATGGAAAAGCGGTCGATTACGTCGCCTCCGTATTCGTAGGCGTAACCCAGACCTCCTTGAACGCCGAGAACACGTATAATGTGAAGAATGACATCCTTGGCAAACACTCCCGGCGAAAGCTGGCCATCGACATTGATGCGGCGCACCTTCAGCTTATTCATGGCTATGGTCTGGGTAGCCAGAACATCCCTTACCTGACTCGTTCCGACGCCAATCGCGATAGCCCCGAAAGCGCCATGTGTCGACGTATGGGAATCGCCACACCCGATAGTCGTAGCGGGCTGCGTTATCCCCTGTTCCGGACCGACCACATGCACAATGCCCTGCTGCGCAGAACCAAGATCGAAAAAGGTTATGCCATATGCCGCGCAGTTCCGGCGCAGCTCCTTGATCATGGCATCGGCAAGTTTGTCGGCGAAGGGCTCCTCTCTCACATCGGTCGGGACGATGTGATCAACCGTGGCGAACGTCCTATGCGGATAACGAACAGAGAGCTTAAGATCTCGAAGCATACCAAATGCCTGCGGACTGGTCACCTCATGGATGAGATGTGTTCCGATCAGCAATTGTGTCTGACCATTGGAAAGCTCACCTACGTGGTGCGCCTCCCACACCTTCTCGAATAAACTCCTGCCCATGCCGTTCACGGTTCAAGAAAGCATTTCGATTGTCAATGCGCTTAACGTCATCGGCTACCGCTGGGTGTCTGCCGTGCTCGCTCCAATCTCGCCCACGAATCCCGTAACGTTATGGTTCGATTCAGAACCATGCGGTTCGCCAGCGAATCCCTATCCACGCAGAAATACCCCAATCGCTCGAACTGAAAGCGATAACCCGGCACTGCACCCGCCAGGCTGGGTTCGACGCAGCATTCAGGAATGATCTCTCGCGAGTCCGGATTGAGGTGTTCGACAAAATCATTGCCCTGATCTTCGGGAAATCGCTCTCTGAAGAGCCGGTCGAACAGACGCACTTCCGCCTTGATAGCATGACGCGCCGAAACCCAGTGCAAGGTTCCACGCACACGGCGTCCGTCCGGGGTTGAACCGCCGCGGCTCTCAGGGTCGTAGCTACAGCGCAGCTCGACGACTTTACCCTCGGCGTCGTGAATAACTTCATTGCAGGTAATATAGCAGGCATAGCGAAGCCTGACTTCCCGTCCCGGGGCCAAACGGAAGAACTTCCGCGGCGCGTCTTCACGGAAATCGTCACGTTCGATATAAAGTTCACGGCAAAAGGGCACCTTCCTGACGCCGGCCGCTGGATCCTCCGGGTTATTGATCGCCTCGAATGTCTCTTCGTCCTCCGGGCCGTAATTCTCAATCACCACTTTGAGGGGCCGCAGAACGCCCATAATCCGAGGCGCGCGTCGGTTCAGATCGTCGCGCAAGCAGTGTTCCAGCAGTTCTATTTCGATAGTGGTGGGCCGCTTTGTGATGCCGATTCGTGCCAGGAAATCCCGGATGGCTTCGGGCGTATATCCCCGTCTACGCATTCCACAAAGGGTAATCATACGAGGATCATCCCAACCGTCCACGTAGCCTTCCTCTACCAACCGGCGCAGTTTCCGTTTCTGCATGACGCAATAGGTCAGATTGAAACGGGCAAATTCAAACTGTCTGGAAGGGAAAATGCCCAGTTCCCGAATGAACCAGTCATAAAGCGGACGATGAGCTTCGAACTCCATAGAGCACAGCGAATGGGTAACCTTTTCTATGGCGTCACTCTGGCCATGGGCAAAATCATATAAGGGGTATATGCACCAGGTATCACCGGTGCGGTGATGCGATCTCTTCTGGATGCGGTAAATCACCGGATCACGCAGGTTCAGATTGTGCGAGGCCATGTCGATTTTGGCCCTCAGGGTGCGTTCGCCTTCGGGAAACTCGCCCCTTCGCATGCGTGCGAACAGATCCAGATTTTCTTCCTGGGAGCGCTCCCGGAAAGGACTGTCCCTGCCCGGCGAGGTCAAGCTACCGCGATATTCCCTGACCTCGTCTGCGTTCAGGTCGCAGACATAGGCATTTCCATTTCGAATCAGGGTGCGGGCAAATTCATAAAGCTGTCCGAAGTAGTCGGAAGCGAAATAGGGCCGCTCTCCCCAGTTGTATCGCAGCCAACGTATATCCTCCATGATGGCATCGACGTACTCCGTTTCCTCCTTCTGGGGGTTAGTGTCGTCGAAGCGAAGATTACAGAGGCCGCCGAATTCCTCCGCTACGCCAAAATTAAGGGCGATGGCTTTGGCATGACCGATATGCAGGTAGCCACTCGGTTCAGGGGGAAATCGCGTCTGGACTCGGGGTCTATTGTTCCCGGCTGCGCAGTACTCGACCACGGTATCGCGAATAAAGTCAGTCGCCACCGGCCCGGAATGGTTCCTCTCCTGGTTATTTCGTTCTCGTGCCATAGGTTCAATTCTCGGGCTCTTGTCAGTGGAGCCTCCAGTTTCGGTCCATCACTAGTATGGATTAGCGCCGATAATGTGCCACCTGATTTGCGTTACCCGATACTAGCCGGCCTCCTTCCTCTCTGACAGCTTGAGAAACCGGTCAAACCGAACACACGTTCGATCCCTGCCCAGGACCCTCAACAGTCCGTAGAAGCTGGGTCCGGCATTCATGCCGCTGAGGGCATAGCGGGCCGAGTGAATATACTCACCAGTGTAGCGGTCATTTTCGGCAGCGAGACGCTTGACCGTTCCCTCTACCGCAGTCTCGTCCGAAAAATCGGGCAACTCAGCCAGAGATGACCACAACTCCCTGATCCGGGCACAGGGATCTCCCGTGGACCTGAGCTTCCTGCCAGCCTGTTCACCGTATGAGAAATCCTCTTCAAAAAAGTAACCCAGGTAAGCGTAGATATCATCAATCGACCTCAGTTTCTCCTGACAGAGGTCCAGTACGGAATGAAAATATGCTGTTTCGACATGGCTTAAATCCAGCTTCTGTTCGAGAACCGGGCGCGCAGCCTCGGAAAGCAATTTAACTGGGAGTTTGCGCAGATATTCGGCATTGATAAAGGAAAGCTTTCGTTCATCAAAGCGGGCGCCGTCCTTGTTGATGCCGGGAAAGTCGAATCGCTCGATAATCTCGTCGATGTCCATCACTTCCTGTTCGTCTTTCGGAGACCAACCGAGAAGACATATGTAATTTCGCAACGCCTCCGGAAGAAAGAGCCTGCGCTCGTAATCGGCCACCAGGAATCCCTCGTCCCGCTTGCTCATTTTTCCGGGGCCGTGATGCTTCAGGATCAACGGAATGTGCGCATACCGCGGAATGGGCGCATCCAAAGCCTTAAACAACTCTATATGCTTGCTCGTATTCGACAGATGATCCTCGCCGCGAATGACATGGGTCACGCTCATGGTAAGGTCATCGACGACATTCACAAAATGAAAGCCAGGCGACCCGTTGGAGCGCACGATGACGAAATCCTTGGGCTCGAGCCGGACCACCTTCCCCCGTATTTGGTCGTGGATCTCCTGGGGTTGGCCGGAAACGCGAAACCAGACGGCGCCATCTTTTTCGTAAGCGCGGCCTGCGGCCTTTAGCTGCTCGACATGCTCAGCATAGATCTGGCCACGTTGACTTTGAAAATAGGGACCATAGGCGCCCCCTGCCTCTGGTCCTTCATCCCAATTCAAACCGAGCCATGTCAGACAGTGAAGGATTAACTTCAGGGCTTCATCTGTGTTTCGATCCCGATCCGTATCCTCTATGCGCAGAATGAATACGCCGTTGCAGTGGCGCGCATAGAGCCAGTTGAAGAGCGCCGTGCGCGCACTCCCTATGTGAAACATTCCCGTAGGGCTGGGGGCAAACCTGACTCTGATCTGTGTCATTCTTAGGCTTCTACTTTTTAGCGAGTCGCGTGCGTCTGGAGTGAAGCAAATCAGGAAAATCGTCCCGCCCATCCGGGTAAAGAGAATTCTGTCACTAAACTTCCGTCATTATCAGACAAGGCTTTCAGGCCAACTTATCGGGAGCAATATTGAGCTTCTGCCGGCAGAATGCGACAAAGTCTGATGCCGGCGGGGCACGGTAGGTGAGACAGCGGTCAGCAAGAGCAAATCTCAGCTCGATCGCGTGCAGCGCATGGCGAGGCATCTCCAGAACCGCTGCCATTGATTCCGACCATCCATTCTCGATGAAATCCAAATACAGACTGGCATCCGGACCGTATATTTTGTCCCCGACCAAAGGTGTGCCCAGCCAGGAAGCGTGGGCGCGAATCTGGTGCTTGCGCCCCGTGATCGGCGTGACTTCAGCCAAAGTATAGCCTGCCTCCACCTGAATGGGCTTGAAGTCAGTCTGAGCACTCCTGGAAGATCGTGAACGCCTTACCGTCTGCTTGATGTATACCAGGCTGTCAAGATCGCGAGCCAGGCGCCTACGCACCGTAACCGGCACCTCCAGACATCCCTTCAATATGGCAATGTAGCGCTTGTCGACCTGCCTGTCCTGGAGGGCCGACTGCAGCATCCCGGCTGTGCGCCGGTTTTTGGCCAAGACCACCACACCACTGGTTTCACGGTCCAGCCGGTTGACCAGATGGAGTCGATCCAACTTCAGATATTCACGTGCAGCACCCACCAGGCTGGACCAGGGCCCACGCTTGGAGGGATGACAGACCAACCACCCCGGCTTATTCAATACCAGCGTATCCCCATCTTCATGGATGATCCAGGATGTAAATTCCGGTAACGTTGTGAGCGGTGCATCCCGGCCAAACCGTTCGGCTCCTTCCATAATCACGCCATCGCTACCGGCCCGGTGAAGACTGCAAATTCGAGTCCTTGGCTGAAATCGCTGAAGGCTTGCAAATCTACCGGTTCTAGGTTAATTTGTACAGGATCATCTGTGCGCCTGTATCCGTTTTTGAGAACCTTTGATCGGCCAGTTTCCAATCGCGCTTCCTGGCAAGGAGGCTCTGCCAACCTGATACTAAGGTCGTTTTTCCGATGAGACTTTTGTTCTAAACTCAAGAGAGGATAAGTATGATGAATGAAAATCGCAATGACCTGATTCTATCCGGAATTCACCTCGAGCTAACACCCGAGATCAAAATTATAGTTCAAGAAAAGGTAGATAAGCTATTCCGGCACCAGAGTCACATTTTGCGCGTTCGAATCGAGCTCGAATGCAACGGGCACAACTCAAACACAAAAGAATACATTGCGAAAGGACATATCGAGATTAACGGCCCTCCCTTGATTGCCTCGGAATCCTCCGAAGAGCTTCTGAAGTCGATCGATTTTCTGACACAGAAACTGGATCGCATGCTGCGCCGGCGGTCACGCCTGAGAAAAGTGAAGCGCAATCATCCTCACGAGGTTGACATACCCGCTCAGCTTCCCAAAGTCACCGACGTATCGAACTAGCCGCGGGCAGCGGCACCCTCGGAAGCTGGCCGCCCGAGATCGACCCCTCACTTCCGGGTATCCCCTGGAATTGAACTTGATCATTCCCTGTTCCGATAAGTCGGGACTGCATGGTCCTAAAAAAACACCTCGTATGAGGACACCCGGTTCCGAAGGGCAAACGGCCCCAGATCCCCTGTAGCTTTCTGCGGGGAGTAGGCTTTTAAGGGTGTCGTTCAATTCATTCTCCACCATGTAAACACAGGTTCGGCTTGAAATTCGCTCTCTCATCCTACTTATTCGCCTTCGTAGCTTTCCATCTGCACCCGTAGCTCAATTGGATAGAGCGCCTGGCTACGGACCAGGAGGTTGGGGGTTCGAGTCCCTCCGGGTGTGGGCGAAAATTCAGTCGGACGACCCGTTGTTGTCAGCACTCGAGGCGAGAAAGGTATCCATGAAGCCCTTTCCCTTTACCTCGATCTTACCTCGCGGTGAAAACTTGAATTTCGATGCCAGGCGTACAAATGTTTCTTCCGTAACCTGAATAGTATCGGGCAGTCCCAGCGACTCCATACGGCTTGCCAGATTCACGGTTTCGCCCCAGAGATCGTAGGTATATCGCGTCTGTCCGATCACTCCGGCCACCACCGGACCGGCGCAGATTCCGACTCTCAAACGAAGATTGAATTGGTACTCTTCGTTGTATCGGCCTACAAACCGAATCGCTTCAAGGGCAAATTCCATACAACGTTCGGCGTGGCCTTCGGTATTCGGGGGAATGCCGCCCACCACCATGCAGGCGTTGCCTATGGTTTTGATTTGCTCCAGGCGGAAGCGCTCTACAAGCTCATTAAACCCACCAAATATCTGGGTTAATACGCTGACCAGGCGGTCGGGATCGACTTCACTGGATAGCTCGGCAAAACCCACCAGGCTGGCGAAAACAACGGTAACATCATCCATGACCTCCGCGATATTGTTCTCACCCTGCCTCAGTCGGTCCGCCACGCTCCGGGGGAGCACCTGGTAGAGGATCTGCTCCGCCCGCTGCTGCTCCAAGCGAATCTGCTCAAACAGCTCCGCTTCCTTGTCTCTGAGGTATTTACGCTCCAAGCTGGCATGGACTCTGGCCTCGAAAAGCGTTTCTACCAGCGGTTTCGTGAGGTAATCCTCAGCGCCGTTTTCGATGCATCTAATCACGCTGCTCAACTCGTCGATGGCCGAGACCATAATCACCGGAATCGAAGCCAGGTGATCGCGCTTCTTGATGTAACTCAACACCTCATGGCCGTTCATGTTGGGCATGTTGATGTCGAGAAGCACGAGATCAATAGAAGTATCACCTTCCAGAATCTCCACCGCTTTCTTCCCATCCGAGGCCGTTTCCATATTCTCCAAGCCTCGCTCTTCCAGCAACTCTACTAAAAGCGCCACATTGTCATCCAGATCGTCAACGACCAGGATAGTCATGGGTTGAAGGTGTGATGGCAGCGCTGATTCCACGATCATTCTCAAAAAGCTGGAATGGAATGATGATTAGCGCAGATCTTCGCCTTTTACGAATATCTTTTCGGCGCGGGCCTCGATCCATTGTCGTTCCGCCGAGGAGAGGCTCTTGGCTGTAATGACGATAACCGGCACATCCTCATACTGATCATTTGCTCGAATTTCGCGCAAAAAGGTAAACCCATCCATGATGGGCATCATGAGGTCCAGAAAGATCACCTCGGGCCGGAACGACTCCATCAGGGCCAAAGCCTCTTTGCCATTTCCCGCGGTACGGATGTCATTCTTGTCTTCTCCCAACCAGTGTTTCATGAGCTCCTGGTATTCGCGAAGATCATCGACAACCAGAATGCGCCTGCCCGCGATCTCATCGGAATTGAGTGAACGACGAGCGCAGGCCATGAATTCTCCCTGGGCAACCGGCTTGGTCAAAGCGTCGACGGCGCCCAAAGAAATGGCCTTATTACGATCCGCCACCATGCTGATAATCACGACCGGGACGTGAGAAAGTGTGGGATCGGCTTTCATGGCAGCCAAAACCTCCCAGCCATTGCTTTCCGGCATCATGATATCCAGTGTCACCAGATCCGGCTTGAATTCACGCACCAGGTCCAGAACTCGGGTGGAATCCCCACACTCCTTCGCCTCCGCTCCAAGTTCTTGAATATATTGAATCAGAAAATCGCGAGCATCCGGATCGTCGTCCACCACCAGGATCCTCTTACCCGGCGTGATGGGAAGGATCCGGCGCAATTCAGCCTTCGACCGATCTTCTCCAGGTGTAGCGCTTGACGACGCCACTGCGGTTACCGTCTCTATGATTCGTTTTGACGTCCTGTCTTCCTTTTCCTGGGCTGAAGGGGTGCCGGTTTCTTCCGACTTCTCCGATTTTGCGACCGCTTCCTTTGCCTCTTCCTTTTGGTCGTGTGTTGCTGTGGCCCCACGGCGCTTTTCGGAAACGCCCTCGAAGACGATGGTAAAGGTACTCCCTTTGCCCGGCTCGCTTGCCACCGTCAGCGAGCCACTGAGCATTTCGATAATCGATCGAGAAATGGTTAGTCCCAAACCCGTGCCGCCAAACTCGCGTGACGTGCTGCTATCGGCTTGGGAAAAGGCTTCGAAGATGACGTCCAGCTTCTCCTGGCTGATTCCGATTCCGGAATCGATCACTTGCAGGCGTACGCGCTGTTTACTGGCATCGAGCATTTCGCAGCGAATCGTCACCGATCCCTTCTTGGTGAACTTTATGGCGTTACCTATCAGGTTGATCAGAACCTGCTTGAGTTTGTGTCCGTCGGTATTGGCGCGAACGGAGGTCTCACTCAGGTCCATAATGAGTTCCAGACTCTTCGCGTCCGCCTGAGGCTGAAGCATTTCAGCAACATCCCGGACGATGGGAATGAGGTCGGTGTCCTCAAACAGGAAGTCCATGCGTCCGGCCTCGATCTTGGACAGATCCAGAATGTCGTTAATCAGACTCAGCAGATGTCGGCCATTGCGATTGATTTTTTCCACCCGGTTCAGATCGGTGCCACTGAGATTACCCTTCCGGTTCTTCAACAGGATACCCGAGAAGCCAATAATCGAATTCAGCGGCGTCCTCAGCTCATGGCTCATATTAGCTACGAATTCGCTCTTCTGCTTGTGCGCCGCCAGCAGTTCTCTGTTGACGTCCTCCAATTGAATGGACTGCTTCTGCACCGCCCGATAGGTCACGGCGTTAATCAACGAATTGGCTAGTACTTCAACGTGATTTGCCAGCGCTTGACGTGTCGCATCGTCGAGCTTGCTTAGACCCGCCAGAATGACAACCCCGAGCAGTTTCTTTTGAAAGACCACCGGGATCCCATATATACTCTGCACCCGCGCCCGCGTGAATCCGAGGTTGATATCGGGAAGCGCGTCGGCGTCCACATCCTCCAAATTCAGCCAGCGCCGTTGCCGCACCACCTCACCCGGCAGGCCCTCCATGGAACCGTTGTCCGAGAAATTCTTCAGGAACGCCTGATCCAGGGTGCGCCGGGTCAGACAAACAAGGTCCTCCTTCTGCTCGTCGTACAGGAAAAACAGGCCGATCTGTCCTCTTGACAGGTCAAGCAGCGAATCGATTGCGGTATTGGCGATAACATTGATCTCCATGGACGCGATCTTGGAGAGGAATGCGCCGAATTTAACCTGTAGGTCGATCGATCGCGAAAGCTCTTCGTTCTGTTCCTCTAACTTGGTACCCGACTGCTCAAGCTTTCCACGGGATTCCTCCAAGTCAGCGATCGATGTCTCAATGGCGTTGGCCATAAGGTTCACCGACTCGGCCAAACGTCCGATGGAATCATCTCCTTTCAATTCGCTACGCGAACTGTAGTCGCCCCGGCCGATAGAATCAGCCACTTCCGCCAAGAGCCGCAGCCGGATGGTGGTTCTCGAGGTATTCACCAAAGTCAGCATCATCACGAGAAAGATGACCATGCCCAGGACATATTGAGGATCCAACTCGCCCACCTCCAGCAGGGAGGGAAAGAAGACAACTACGAGGAGGAAAAATAGGAGCAGGAAAAGAATAGCGAAGATCGAAAATCTCGGCAGCTGGAATTTCATAATCTCGACTTATTCGTTAACGCATGCCCTTACCCGCGAGCAGGTTGCCAATCCGCGACATCAGCTAGCCCCTCTTTCTCAACTGGGCGTCATTTTTGACCTAAGTCGTTGATAAACGACCAAAGGTCTCCACTACATCTCGCTAGTTTTCGATTCGATTTTTGGTGGCGGTTGTGCAGGAAGTTCAAGCTTTAGCTGGTTGAGCAATAGCTTTTGATCCTTACTGGGCTCGGTGTAACGGGTGAGCACCACGGTGCGCCCGTCGGTGGTGGGTAGCTTTACATCGAGCATTTGCATCGCCGCCATTTTCGAAAGCACCTCGGCGGCAGTAAGACCAGGGGCCAGATCGCGCAAGCGACGCTTCAGAGTGACCCATAGGTAGTAAGCCAGGAAGCTGATAAAAATATGGGCCTCGATGCGATCGTCCCTTTGGTGATGGATGGGCCGGATGGAGAGGTCATTTTTCATTTCCTTGAAAACTTGCTCGATCTCAGTGAGTTGGATGTAGAGGTGCCAGAGGCGGTGCGGATTGTCGGCACTGAGGGTGCTGCGCAACAGGTAGCGGCCTTCCCGGCGATAGGCCTGACGGTAGTTCTTCCAGTTCAACCGGAAGCTCACCGGCGAGCCATTGGCGGGGCCATCCTCGGGGGCTACGGCAATGTCGAGTAAACGCCAGATCCGCGGGCCGGCTTCCTTCTTGGCTTCGCCCAGTTTAATGAGGATGGTATCGCGCTGGTAACGCCGCTTGCTATCGCGGAGCTTCTTGAGCCTCTCAAGCAATCGGCGCAAACCGCGCAGACGCATACCCTTTTCTTTGTGCAGACGCTCCTTGCTACGGGCCAAAACATAAGTTTCACCCCCCTCCCTGATGAGTTTTACGTCGATACCTGCACGCAGATTCTGCCACTGCTTTTGCAGCAACGATTGCTCGAACTTGTCCAGCCACGAGCGCGGCGTACCCACCAGATAGTCGATCGGCGGGTCGCTTGCACGCATCTGGGCCAAAACCTCCTCGGTAGGTATTCCCCGATCCATGACCCAGATGCGCCGGGCCTTGCCGTAGGCCTTTTCGATGCGAGCAAGAAAATCGCCCAAGGTGGTTTGATCCAGGGTGTTACCGGGAAGCACTTCATAGGCAATCGGAAAGCCCTCCGGGGTGACTACCAGGGCGATCACCACCTGCAGACAATCCCAACGTTTGTCTCGGCTGTAGCCGAACTTGCGGATTCGGCTCGAAGCCGCTGGTTCCTGGTTCGGATCACACTCGAAATAGGTGCTCGTCAGATCGTATAGCAGTACCTCGTAACGGGTGTTGAACAAATCGCTCCAGCGCTTAGTCAGGTGGCTGAACAGGGCCTTTTTGTGCTCCAGCAATCGATCGTGGCAGCGATACAGGGTGTTCTTCTCGGCCAAGGCGAAGTCTTCGCCCAGAAGATCGGCCATGGCTGATTGCTCATACCATTGGCGGTGCAGCCGCCACTCGCTTCCTGGATCGATCAGTCGATAGGCCACCAGGGTTTGCAACACATGGGCCCACCGCCTGCCTTGCCGGGAAGGCCTCACTCGCTCGCGCCAGAACTCACCCAACCCCAATTGTTCATAAAGCACGCAGGACAACCAGCACGCTCCCCATTGCCGGGGCCGCTCTATCCTCAAATCTTTGAGCCGAATCCGTACGATGCTTTCCTCCTCGAGCGGCGGCGCCCGATCTTCGGGAAACAGCGCCACCTGCTCCGGCCGGGCACTACCCTCGGCAAAGATCTCGATACTCTTGCGCCAAGCGCTGCGCTGGCTGTCGTTGATCTCTCCAAGGTAGAGAACCTGCCTCTGCACCACCCGACCGCCACCCACACGCTTATTCTCCACGATGTTCCAATAGCAATGCTCTTTGCCATCTTTGCGCCGACGATTGCACCTCAGAAACATGATGGCCCCCAATTATACAAACATATCGAGGCCTGGGAAGAGGGTAGGTCTACACTACAGGCTGTTCTGCCAACCTTCCCCCACTGTTTATGCGACTCGACAGCCCATTTACCCCCGAAAAAAACTTTTTTAGAGGTTGAGTTGGTCAAGTCGGGTTAGGTTAATTCCACTCAGGGACACTGCAAGCGGCAAATTCACGTCTCTTTGCAGCATGGGCAATCCGCTCTCCGTTTTGCTCTTAGCCTCTCCCCGTGGGCGATAGCCTCATTTTCTCCGTCGGCAAACGGATGCCCTGCAACCGCAATATAGCGGATACTCCTGCATTCATGTTATCTGTAGAAGATTCTCTTCACCACTATGGAGACCTCGTCCCAATCTTCGAAGCCGGTCGCTTGCAAACAACCCAAATATACAATGACACCTACGGGTATGAGGACGAGGACACCGATTGCTGAAATCGACTTGGAGGAGATAGCCAGAGCTTGCGCACCGGCCCAAAGCAGGGAAACCACGACTCCCATAACGAAAGTGGCCAGGACGATCTTGGCGAGTGCTTGCCGTGCCCTATGGAAAGACGAGAATCTGACGCTTGATTGAAGCCGATGGCGGAGCAGGAGGAAGCCGTAGGCAGCCGACAGAACGTTTGCCACGGCCAATCCGTTCATTCTGAAAGGGACCATGAGACAGAGGCTCAGCAGCAGGTTCAGCACGAAGACCCAAAGCGCTATGTTGACCGGCGTCTTCATGTCTTTGCGGGCGTGAAACCCTCGAATATAGAGTGTCGAGAGTGCGTAAAAAGGAAGCCCCGTGACGAAGATGAGCAAGGGTAGGGTAGTTGCGGACACCTCCCGGGAGGTAAACAGGCCCCAAGCGAACAGCAACTCCAGAATGGGTTCTCGCAAGACAGCCAAACCGACCGCCGCAGGTACAGTCAGGCTGAGAATAAGTCGAAAGCCGCGCCCGAAGAGCGCCTCGAATTCACGAGACGAACCCTCCGCCGCAAAGCTGGCGAGGGACGGATAAATCACCGTCATCACTGCAATTGCAAATACACCCAGAGGCAATTCTACCAACCGATTAGCCAAATAGAGTATAGCTACCGCTTCCTCGTCCAGAGAAAAGGCCAGCAATCGAGAAACGGCCACGTTGATCTGGGTAATCGCGGCACCGGTAAGTCCCGGCAGGAGCAACAACATGAACTCGTCCAGTCGAACATCCTTTCCAAGATCGATGCGCTTCTCCCATCCTTCGCGCGCGAGCGCCCATGCAGGAACCATGACCTGGACAACGCCGCCCACCAACACACCAGCACAGAGCACGATGACACGTTCCAGAAACGTCATATCGGAGATGACAGCCGGCAGCAGCAGCGCCCCGATCATAGCGAGATTCAGCCAGACCTGCGAGAGCGACGGGACGATGAACCGCCTTGCCACGTTGAGAGCAGCGGCCATGGCCGCCGCCAGACACACGAAAATGAGATACGGAAACAAAATCATGCCCAGGACACCTCCCAAGTGCCACCGGTCCGGCAATCCAGGAAACAGACTTAAGAGCAGCATGATCGCAGCCCCCAGTAGACTCAGCAACCCGAGAACAAGGACCAGCCGGGTCAGTGCCTTGTTCAGGAATTGAAAGGCATGCTGTCTGCCTGCCCGCTTCCAAGCCTCTGTAAGGACGGGAATAAGGGCCGAAGTGAGCGCGCCCTCGCCTAAGAGGCGGCGAAAGAGATTGGGCAATGTGAACGCGAATATGAACGCCGACGAGTAAACGCCCGTACCGAGGGCGGCGAAAAACAGGATATCCCTGAGAAGGCCCAGCACACGCGATAGCGCCGTGGAGAGGGCCACTATCGCGATACTTCCCAGATCTCGCGAATGCGCTGGCTGTGCTGAGGAACCTGGATTCAAGTCCCGCGGCGACCTCTCTCCTTAAAGATGACCTCGACTGCCTTATTAAGACGTGAAAATTGAAAACCCCGATGTACGGCGGGGCTCGCAATGGCAATCTTGGTCGTGAGACGCCTCTCGTTTGCGAAGCGCACCAGCCCAAGGATCATGTTCAGCCCTACCGAATCAACCATCCGCGCTGTCCGCAGGTCGAGAATGAACTTGGAGATGTCAGTTCCCTTGTGGTGCTCGAAAATCTCAGTGATGGCCCCGGCATGGGCCTCGGCATGGGTGCTCAGAACATCACCCTTAATCTTGATGCGCAGCGTTCGCCGCTGGGCATTGAGCGACGCGGTTACCATGGATTTCACGATCCAGTACTCAACTCGAATATAAGCGAACAGCCGTTATTTTCAATACTGAACCGATCACACAGATTTTCAATCAAAGCCAAGCCAAGATGTTGGCCATCCAGATTGGGCAGCTGTTCAAGCCGCTCCTTGGGATCAAATCGATGCCCTTTCCCAGGGTCGTCGACACGAACCCGAACGCAATTCAGGACAGGTGAGAACAGAACTTGAAAGGTGCATGCCTTGCCCCCCGAACAATCACACCCATGTACCATGGCATTTATAACCGCCTCTCTGCAACAGACCAGGAAATCGTATAGTCGGCTCCCCAGACCGTCGCCCAGGGCGAATTGCAGGCTCCGTCGCCAGACCGCTTGAAAATCATCAATCCGATCGACCTCGTCGCCATGGTAGACCTCATAGATCAAAGGCTGAAAACTCCCTTTTTGCGATGGTTGAGAATCGACCTCTAAGCGCATGACCAAAATATCGTCCGGCGCCCCGGCAACTAAATCGTCCGCGACGCCTGGTGAATCAGTTAACAGCCTGTAAGCAAGACAAAGGGAATCAATCCCAATCTGAGCGGCAAAATCGGATAATCCATCGGTGGCGAGGTAAATCCAGTTCAGGTCGGCCAAAGGCACTACCAGATCTTCCGCGTCGAGGACATCGAACCAACCCAGGGGAGGACTGCCGTGAGTAGCCGCCGAGATTGCGGATCCGGACCTGACCATAATGCAGGGCGGCAACCCACAGTTCAGAATTCTCACAGTTCGCTGCAATGGATCCCAAAGCAGAGCACAGACGGCCAGCGAACTGAGAATCTCTCAATGCGAAAGATCGTTGGCTGGATCCTTGGTTCCCCAATCGTCGATCAGGATCGCGTTAAATCTCTCCAGAATCTCTCTGGCCATTACTTTGCGGTCATGCAAACCACGCACCATACCCTGGAAGTAGGCAGAGATGAAGCCGGCCCGGAGGTCGTGCCCAGCCACGTCACCCATCAGTATAAGGTATCGCGACGATCCTTGAGCGTGAACGTTGAGGAAATCTCCGCCCACTTCAGAGCAGGGATGGTAGTAGGTGGCCAACCGCGAACCCAGTTCGGCCGTGCGGACGGTGTGAAGGAACCGGCCCATCCTTCCGGCCGCTCGGGCTTCTTCGCTGGTCGCCAGAAGCCGGCGGTTACGGGCAGTCTTGCCGACCGCCGCATCTACGGATTCTGAAAGATGCTGGCGGGTAACCGGCTTTTCGAGGAAATCGACCGCGCCGATCTTGAGCGAATCCTTGACCAGATCCTTCTCGCCATCTGCGGTGATCATGATGGTAGCGAGACTCGAATCCTCCTTTTGAATCCATGAAAGCAAATCAAGACCGCTCTCTTTCGGCATGCGGTAGTCCGTCAGCACGCAGGACACCACCCCGATACCTTCTTTCTCGATAACAAGCTGTGCTTCTGACACACTGCGCGCGGTAAGGACGGTGAAATCCATCCGTCGCAGTCGGATTTCCAGTAATGCCAATCCGGATGGATCGTCATCTACTACCAGAACTTTTTCGCGCGCGTTTCCCGACCGTTGATCCATAGTGCCATTTGATCCTCGTAGCGGTGCATGGACAGGTAAAAATCCACTAGAGGGCGTGTTCCACCCCATCCATGGGACCGGGAACGGGTGTCAGCTACCTGAAGATAAACCTACCACCCATCATTAAAACTCAGTATCTGCTTGTAAACGGCATTTTAGCTGAAGGCGCTGAAGCGGGCAGCCAAATCACATTTATTCCAAAATTCGATAGATCATGACGCTACATAGCCTCGAGATGGAGAAAATCTCCCGCCGACTGCGTGAGACCTGTCTTCAAATTCTCACTCTGGTGGGCGCTCATGGAGGCAAAGCGTTTCTGGTCGGGGGCTGCGTGCGGGATCTTTTCCTGGGTCAGAAAGTCACGGATATCGATCTTGAAGTCTATGGCATCGAGTCCCCTGACCTGGAATCACTGCTGTCACGGCACCACCGGATTGTTGGTGTGGGAAAGTCCTTCGGAGTATTCAAACTCCACGGGCATGCCATCGATATCGCACTTCCCCGGAGAGAATCTAAAACGGGCCCGGGCCATCGCGGATTCATCGTTGAGGGCGATCCCCGGATGGACTATGCGGAAGCAGCTGCGCGCCGCGATTTCACTATCAATTCCATGCTCTGGGATCCTCTCAAGAACCTCCTCGTGGATCCATTCAATGGCCAGCAAGACCTGAAACAGAGGAAACTCCGCCACACTTCGGATCATTTTTCTGAAGATCCACTTCGGGTGCTGCGCGGCATGCAACTAGCGGCACGATTCGAACTAAATCCGTGCTCCGAAACGGTCGGCCTCTGTTCTACAATCGAAACAGAGAATCTGCCCAGGGAACGAATATTCGACGAGTGGCGAAAGCTGCTGGTCCGGGGCAGGCGGCCCTCGATCGGTCTGGGTTTTCTCAGTGACTGCGGCTGGATTCGCTATTATCCGGAACTGCAGGCCCTGCAGGGATGTGAACAGGATTCGGAATGGCATCCAGAAGGCGACGTCTGGGTCCATACCCTTCACTGCGCCGACGCATTCGCACGGGAGCGCATTGGCGACGACTGGGAGGACCTTGTGGTAGGATTCGCCGTGATCTGTCACGACTTTGGGAAACCCCTTACTACGCGTTTCGAGCGAGACCACGTCCGATCCCCGGGGCATGAAGCGGCGGGCGAGGGGCCCACGCGGTCATTTCTGGCTCGGATTACAGCGCAGAAGGACCTCATCGATTCCATTCTACCCCTCGTCCTGCATCACCTCCGCCCCATTCAATTCTTCAAATCGTGCGCCGGCGATGGGGCCATTCGTAGACTTTCGCGAAATGTGCGGCGAATCGATCGGCTGGTACGCGTGGCGAGGGCCGATATGCAGGGGCGACCGCCCCGTAAAATTGGTGATTTCGAGGCCGGGGCCTGGCTTCTGGCGCGAGCCCAGGCTCTCGCGGTCAAGGATTCTGCGCCCCAGCCAATTATCCTGGGGCGCCATCTTATCGAGCACGGTGAGGTTCCGGGTCCCCACTTCAGTGCCGTGCTGAATGAATGTTACG